>NZ_JAVDYC010000001.1:1435000-7297500 GCF_031458255.1 Catenuloplanes niger | reverse complement strand
GATGCCGGACTCGAGCCGCGCCTTCACCACCTCGCGGGCGAGCATGCGGCTGACCGGGAAGTGCTTGCCGACGTCGCGCAGGAAGTCGATGACCGAGGTCGGGCCGGTCCAGTCGAGGTTGTTCACCATCTGCGCGGCGTTGTCGCCGGAGAAGCTCATGAACGGCGAGAGCTGGTCGCGGATCTTGTCGACCCAGCCGGCCACCACCTCCGGCGGGTTGAGCGACCGTTCCGCGCTCTCCCGGGGGTCACCGATCTGGCCGGTCGCGCCGCCGACGAGCAGCAGCGGGTGATGCCCGGCGAGCTGGAGACGGCGCGCGGTGAGCACCTGCACCAGGTGGCCGACGTGCAGGCTGGCGGCGGTCGGGTCGAAACCGACGTAGTACGTGATCGGCCCGGAGGCCAGTCGCGCGCGCAGCTCGTCGATGTCGGTCGAGTCTTGAATCAGCCCCCGCCACCGCAGGTCGTCGAGGAGGTCCTCGCCCGCGGTCGGGACGTCGTTGCGGTCCGTCACGCGGCAGATTCTCCCCCATCCCCGACCCGGGCTCCCACCTGGTTTCCGTGCCCGGCACTCGAAGATCAATTTCAGGATCGATCTCCCGGGTACGGCCGCGCGGCGCGTGTTCGTACCCCACCGGCGGGTTCGTGGTGTTGATATGGGGTCATGGAGTTCACGACCGAGGTGCTGTCGAGCGGGAAGTCGGCGACCGGGCTGCGGGTCCCGGACGAGGTGGTGGAGGCGCTCGGCGCGGGCCGGAAGCCACCGGTGCGGGTGACGATCAACGGGTACGCGTACCGCAGCACCGTCGCGGTCATGGGCGGCGTCTTCATGGTGCCGTTGAGCGCGGCGCACCGGACCGGCGCGGGCGTGAGCGCCGGCGACACGGTCACGGTCGGGCTGGAGCTGGACTCCGCGCCGCGCGAGGTCGAGGTGCCGGACGACCTCGCGGCCGCGCTGGCCGCCGCCCCGGACGCGAGGGCCGCGTTCGACGCGCTCTCCTACAGCCGGAAACGCGCGCTGGTGCTGCCGGTCACGGACGCGAAGACCGCGGAGACCCGGGCACGACGCGTCGCGAAGGTGGTCGAGGCGGTGCGGGGCTGAGCGGGCCGGCGTCCGGAAATCCAAAAGGCCGGAAATGCAATGTGCATGTGGGGTGCCGTGCCGAGTTCCGCGCATTCATCCCGGCCGCTAGCATCGGCGGTAGCGGGGATCCGCCGATCAATCGACGTCGAGCAATAGGTGGTTTTCGTGGTCGACACCTACGAGTACCTCGACAGCACCGCTGCGGAGCAGGCAAGACTCGCGGCCGTGCGCCGGTATCAGCTGGTCGACCGGCCGACCGAGGCCGCGTACGACCGGATCGCCTACATCGCGGCGACCATCGTGGACACGCCGATAGCGTCGGTGACGATGGTCGAGGCGGACCGGGTCTGGCTGGCCGCCTGTTACGGACTGGCGGTGCGTCAGATCGGCAGCGAACCGGGCCTGTGCGCGTCCGCGATCGGCCAGGACGGCGTCTACGTGGTGCGCAACGCGGTGGAGGATCCGCGGACGACGGAGCACCCGCTGGTCACCGGCGATCTCAAACTGCGGTTCTACGCGGCGGCGCCGATCCGTACCCGGGACGGTTTTCGCCTCGGCACGGTCAACGTGATCGACCGTAAGCCGCGCGAGCCGGAACCGAAGCATCTCCGGTCGCTGGAGTACCTGGCCGAGATCGTGGCGGACGAGCTGGAACTGCGCCTGATGGCGATCCGCGGCGCGCTCGGCTGATCAGCTGGTGGCGCGGCGCGCCGCCCGGCGGTGGCCGAGCGCGGTGACCAGGTCCTCCCGGGCGCGGGCGACGCGCGAGCGGATCGTGCCGATCGGGCAGCCGCACACCTCGGCCGCCTCCTGGTAGCTCAGGCCGAGCACCTGCGTGGCCACGAACGCCTCGCGACGCTCCGGGTCGAGCCCGCGCAGCAGGTGGTCGAGGACCACGCCGTCGGCCACGTCCGCGGCCGGCGCGGTCGCGTCCGCGGCGAGCTCCCAGTTCTCCAGCGCGGCGGTACGCGGGCGGGCGACCACGGACCGGATGTGGTCGGCGGCGACGCGGCGTGCGATCGCGAGCAGCCAGGTGCGCGCGGACGAGCGGGCCGCGAACGACGGCAGCGCGCGCATCGCCCGCAGGTACGTCTCCTGCGCGAGGTCCTCCGCCTCGCCCGGGCTGACCAGGTGCGCCAGGAACCGGTGCACGCCCTGCTGGGTGGCGCGGACGAAGTCGGACGCGGCCGCCCGGTCGCCCTTGCCGGCGCGCAGCGCCCAGGTGGTGAGCTCCGCCTCGTCCGGCCCGCTGGTATGCATGGCTGGCAGGCTACCCGGTCCGGCCGGGCACGTCCGCACCGCGACGGGAACTTCTCACCGGGCGTGCGCGACTATGGGTGGGACGAGACAGCATCGAGGGACGGTGGGCATGGGCGGCTGCGAGACGTTCCGGGACGCGATCTCCGCGCGCCTCGACGGTGCGGAGACCGGGCCGGCCGACGCGCTGGACCGGCACCTCGACGGCTGCGCCGACTGCCGGGCGTACGCGGACGACGCCGCGCTGGTGACCCGGATGGCCGGCCTGCTCGGCGGCGGCGCGCCGTTCGCCGGCGTGGACGAGTCGGTGCTGGACGCGCTGCCCGCGCCGCGCCGCCGGTTCCGCCTGCCCACCGCGCCGGCCGGTGCCCGGCGGGCGCTGGTCCCGGCGCTGCGCGTGCTGCTCGGCCTGCTCGGCGCCGGCCAGTTCGTGCTGGGCGTGGCACAGATCTCCGGCATCGCGGCCGTGCAGCACCTGCACACCGGTGTCGGCGGCGCCAGCCCGAACCATCTGCTGAACGAGTCCGCCGCGTGGAACCTCGCACTCGGCGCCGGCTTCGCCTGGATCGCGCTGCGCCGCGGCCGCCCGAGCGGCATCCTGCCCACGCTGACCGTGTTCGTCTCCGTGCTGGTGCTGCTCTCCGCGAGTGACCTGATCGCCGGCCGGGTGGAGCCGATCCGCCTGGTCAGCCACGGTCTGGTGGTGGCCGGGTACCTCGTGGTGGCCGCGCTCACCCGCCGCGGTCTCGACCCGGGCGAGCCGCCGGCCGGGCGTGCCGACGGCCGCTCGCGCTGGCGCCTCGCCCCGGACGCGGAGCCGGATCTGCCGGCCGGCCCCCAGCGCCTCCGCCTCCTCCCCGGGGGCGCCACGGCGACGACCGCCACCGACACCGCGCCGGACCGCCGCGCCGCCTGATCCCGCCGCGCCCCCGATACCGGCCACGGTGACCGATACCGGCCACGCCGACCGATACCGGCCGGGGCGCCCGATCGCGGCCGGGCGGACAACCGGCCGGGGCGGACAACCGGCCGGCCGGCTGGTTGACTGTCCGCGTGGACGCGGATCAGCTGCTGGCCGACGCCGCGCTGGAGGCGTCGCCGGTGGTCGCGAACAACGCGATGAACCGGCTGCGCGGCCTACGCGGCGCGAACAGCTACGCCAAGGAGCTGGGTTTCGACCCGGTGGAGCTACTGCGCGCGCTGCCGTCCGTACCCTCGTGGCTCGATCTTTGCTGTGGACGTGGGCGGGTCCTGATCGAGGCCGCGGCCGCGTTCGGGGAGCGGGCGGCCACGCTGGTCGGCGTGGATCTGGTGGAGTTCTTCGATCCGGTGCCGGGCGACCGGGCGCGGCTGGTCGCGGAGTCGGTCACCCGGTTCGCGCCGAGCCGCACGTTCGACCTGATCGCGTGCGTGCACGGGCTGCACTACGTCGGTGATCGGCTCGGCGTGCTGAGCCGGTCCGCGTCGTGGCCGGCGTCGGTCCGGTCGCACTATGTGCGGGAGCCGGCATGCGCGCGGTGACGGTGGACGGGCTGCCGCCGTTCGAGGTGGCGGAGACGGTCGCGGGGATCCGGGCGTGGCAGACGGAGGCGCCGCCGGTGCCGTGGTCGGGTGACCGGAACGTCCGGGTCCACGTGCTGCGGCAGGACGGCGAACCGGACTTCCCGGACGGCACCGACCTGGAGCTGATCCGGGGCGTGGTGCGGAACCTGGCGGGGTACGTGCACGCGGCGCTCGCCTACCTGCACGCCGCGTTGCTGACCGACCCGGGGTACTTCGGGCTCGGCGATGACGACGTGGCGGCCTACGAGGCGCTGGAGCCGCACGAGTTGCCGCTCTCCGACCCGGATCTGACGTTCCGGGCCGGGAGCGAGTGGGATCTGCGGTTCGCCGAGGGCAGCATCCCGATCTGCGACCCCTACGGGATCATCGTGACCTTCGACCGGGACCGGCCGGTGCGCGTGGAGGACCTCAGCGGGGCCGAGGACGTCGACTAGGACTCCTTGAGCCGCTTCTTCTCCAGCTTGCGGCGCTTGAGCTCGGCGTCGGAGGCGCGGCGCTTGATCTCCACACCGCCCCAGAACGCGAAGCCGCCGACCACGATCGTCGGTGCGCCGGGCGCGCCCGCGCCGTTCGCCCCGTGGTCGAAGCCGCCCATGATCGCCAGACCGGTGACGTGCACGTTCGCGTCCTCGGGGACGATCACCTCGACGCCACCCATGATCGCGAACGCGTTGATCCGGGTGCTGCCCTCCGCGAAGTACGCGTCGCGCAGGTCGATCGTGCCGCCGCCCCAGAACGCCAGGCAGGAGAACGCGCGGCCGACCGCCCACCGGCCCCGGCGCACGAACTGGCTCATCAGCGCGAACCCACCGCGCGACAGCGGCACGTTGCCGTCCGGCACCGTGTTCGCCGGGGTGGCCACGACCAGCGGCAGGTCCCGGGTCAGCGGCTCCAGCTCACCGTAGGTGCGGGCCGCGTAGACCCGGCCCAGCCGCTCGTCCAGCTCGTGCAGGTCGAGCCGGCCGTCCGAGGCGGCGCCACGCAGCACCTCCGCCACGCGCTCACGGTCGGAGTCGGAGGCGCGCAACTGCCGGGGGTCCACCGGCTCGGGCAGGAGGTCACTCACGCTGACAGCCTAAGGGTTGTCGACAATGTGGACAGCTGCCTCTTCGGCCGAGGCGGCGCCACCGTCGATGCCGACGTCGCTGCCCCACGACTCGCCCTCGGTGTCCTCGCCGAAGCCCTCGTCCGGCGCGATCAGCCGGCCGGCCCGGCGGTCGCCGGACTCGGCGGCGTCGTAGAACTCGTCGGCCTCGTCGCCCTCGCCGTCGTCGAGCGCGTCCCGGGTCCGCTCGTCACCGGAGACGTCCGGCACCTCCTGGCGCAGCCGGTCGTCCAGCGACTCGCCCTGCCGCGCCTCCTCCGCGGTCACGCCGAACGCGGTCGCGCCCCGGTAGTGCTCCGGCGGGCTGTAGCCCTCGTCGAGTGCGTCGTCGAGCCCGCGGTCGCTGAGCGTGTCGTCGGCGGAGAGCTGGCCCTCGTCGTTCTCCGGCAGCCACAGCTCCCGGTCGGCCTGCTCCTGGGTGGGTCCGTCAGTCATGGCGGAAGCGTACCGATGCGTGATCTCGCATATGGCGGCCGGAGGCGCGGGCGGGCAGACTTGGCGGAAAATGTTCGACTCCGGGAGTCTCGTTGAAGTGTGAACACCTCGCTCTGACCGACGCGCCGCCGCCGCAGAGTGACGAGGGCTGCCAGGACTGCCTCGCCAACGGCCGGCACGACTGGGTGCACCTGCGCGAATGTCTCAGCTGCGGGCGCGTGGGCTGCTGTGACTCGTCACCGGGCAAGCACGCCACCGCGCACTTCCACGCCACCCAGCACCCGGTGATGAAGTCGATCGAGCCGGGCGAGACGTGGCGCTGGTGCTTCGTCGACCAGGTCGGTGCGCAGAAGTGACCGCTCGTAACCTCGGCATGCTGGGATGGAACGCATGGTGAACTCCGCGATCCTGACCGTGGACGACGATCCGGCGGTGTCCCGTGCGGTGGCGCGGGACATCCGCCGCCGGTTCGGCGACCGCTACCGGGTGGTCCGCGCCGACTCCGGCGAGTCCGCGCTGGAGGCGCTGCGTGAGCTGAAGCTGCGCGGCGAGCAGGTCGCCGTGCTGCTGGCCGACTACCGGATGCCGCACATGAACGGCATCCAGTTCCTGGAGCAGGCGATGGACCTGTTCCCGCGGGCCCGGCGGGTGCTGCTCACCGCGTACGCGGACACCAGCGCCGCGATCGACGCGATCAACATCGTCGACCTCGACCACTACCTGCTGAAGCCGTGGGACCCGCCGGAGGAGAAGCTCTACCCGGTGCTGGACAGCCTGCTCGAGGCGTGGCTGGCGACGCCGGAGGCCGCGTCGACGGAGACCCGGGTGATCGGCCACCGCTGGTCCGAGCCGTCGTTCAAGGTGCGCGACTTCCTGGCCCGCAACCTGGTGCCGTACCGGTGGCATCTGTGCGACGACCCGGAGGGCCGGCGGCTGATGACGGCCGCGGGCGCGACCGAGGACGACGTGCCGGTCGTCATCACGCCGGAGGGCAAGACGCTGGTCAAGCCGTCCACCGCGGAGCTGGCCGGCAGCGTCGGGCTGTCCACCACGCCGGCGTCGGACTTCTACGACCTGGTCGTGGTCGGCGCCGGGCCGGCCGGGCTGGGCGCGGCGGTCTACGGCGCGTCCGAAGGGCTGCGCACGGTGCTGATCGAGCAGCGGGCCACCGGCGGGCAGGCCGGGCAGTCCAGCCGGATCGAGAACTACCTGGGCTTCCCGGACGGCGTCTCCGGCGCGCAGCTGACCGACCGCGCGCGGCGGCAGGCGCTGAAGTTCGGCGCGGAGCTGCTCAGCACGCGTGAGGTGAGCGGGCTCGAGGCGGCCGGGCCGACCCGGGTCCTGCACTTCACCGACGGGTCGAAGATCGCGGCGCACACCGTCGTGCTGGCCACCGGCGTGTCGTACCGGCTGCTGGACGCGCCCGGCCTGCGCGAGCTGACCGGGCGCGGGGTGTTCTACGGTTCCGCGGCGACCGAGGCGCCGTCCTGCACCGGCAGCGACGTCTACATCGTCGGCGGTGCGAACTCGGCCGGCCAGGCCGCGCTCTACTTCTCCCGGTACGCGGCACGCGTGCACATGCTCATCCGGGCGCCGGACCTGACCAAGTCGATGTCCAGCTACCTGATCGAGCAGATCGAGGGGAACGAGAAGATCGTCGTCCACCCGTGCACCGAGGTGATCGCCGCGGAGGGCGACGAGCACCTGGAGCGGCTGACGCTGCGGGACATGCCGACCGGCGCGACCAGAACGGTCGAGACGTCGTGGATGTTCATCTTCATCGGCGCGGAGCCGCGGACGGACTGGCTGGACGGCGCGGTGTCGCGGGACGAGCGGGGCTACATCGTGACCGGCCCGTCGCTGATCACCGACGGGACCCGGCCGCACGGCTGGACGCTGCCGCGCGATCCGTACCACCTGGAGTCGAGCATGCCGGGCGTGTTCGCGGCCGGTGACGTGCGCGCGGACTCGGTGAAGCGGGTGGCGTCCGCGGTCGGCGAGGGCGCGATGGCGGTCTCCGTCATCCACCGATACCTGGAGGCACAGTGAGACTGACCGTGGAGGAGCTCCGTGAGCTCTTCCTGTTCGAGAAGCTGGACGACGAGAAGCTGGCCTGGCTGGCCGAGAACGGCCGGATCGAGACCGCGGCCGCGCGCGACATCGTGTTCCGCGAGGGCGAGCCGGCGACCTGCTTCTACGTGCTGCTGGACGGCACGGTCTCGCTGACCGCGCTGGTCAACGGCGATCAGGTCGAGTTCTCCCGGAGCGACAAGCGCGGGTCGTACGCGGGGGCCACCCGGGCGTACGTGGGTGAGACCAGCGAGCACACGTACCCGCACAGCATGCAGGCGGTCACCGACCTGAAGCTGTGGGTGCTGCCCGCGGAGACGTTCGCCGGGATCATGCGCGACTGGTTCCCGATGGCGGTGCACCTGCTGGAGGGCCTGTTCGTCGGCCAGCGCGCGGTCAGCACCGTGGTCGGCGAGCGGCAGCGGCTGCTCGCGCTCGGCGCGCTCTCCGCCGGCCTGACCCACGAGCTGAACAATCCGGCCGCGGCCGCGGTCCGGGCGACCGAGGCGCTGCGCGGCCGGGTCGCCGGGATGCGCGACAAGCTCGCGCGGATCGCGGACGGGCGGCTGGACGGCTCGCAGCTGCACGAGCTGGTGCGGTTCCAGGACGACGCGGTCAAGCGGGCCGCGCACGCCGAGGAGATGTCGCCGATGGCCACCTCCGACGCGGAGGACGAGCTCGGCGACTGGCTGGAGGACCACGGCGTCGAAGGCGGCTGGGACCTCGCGGGCACGCTGGTCGCGGGCGACATCGACGCGGAGTGGCTGTCCCGGGTGACCGCGGCGGTCGGCGACGACTACGCGGAGCTGGCGGTCCGCTACATCACCTACACCGTCGACACCGAGCTGCTGATGAAGGAGATCGACGACGCGGTCCGGCGGATCTCCGGGCTGGTCAAGGCCACGAAGCAGTACTCGCAGCTGGACCGGGCGCCGTACCAGACCGTGGACGTGCACGAGCTGCTCTGGGCCACGCTCACCATGATCAAGTCGAAGATCCCGCCGGGCATCACGCTGGTCAAGGACGTCGACAAGACGCTGCCGCCGGTCCCCGCCTACGCGGCCGAGCTGAACCAGGTCTGGACGAACCTGCTGGACAACGCGATCGGCGCGATGGGCGACTCCGGCACCCTGTCGATCAAGACGGAGCGCGAGGCGGACTGCGTGGTCGTGGAGATCGGCGACACCGGGCAGGGCATCCCGCCGGAGAACCTGAGCCGGATCTTCGAGCCGTTCTTCACCACCAAGCCGGTCGGCGAGGGCACCGGGCTGGGGCTGGACATCTCGTACCGGATCGTGGTCAACAAGCACGGCGGCGACATCCGGGTCACGTCCCGGCCGGGCGACACCCGCTTCCGCGTCTACCTGCCGCTCACGCCGCGCCCCGGCGCGTAGCATCCCGGCGCCTGGCTTCCCGGCGCCTGGCTTCCCGGCGCCTGGCTTCCCGGCGCCTGGCGTCCCGGCGCCTGGCGTCCCGGCGCCTGGCGTCCCGGCGCCTGGCGTCCCGGCGCGTAGCGTCCCGCCGGACGCGGGTCGAGGACCGGAACAGCCGTCGACCCGCTTCCGGCGTGACCGGGTTCCGGTGCTCCCGCGGGCACCGGTCGTCGCTGGCGCTCCTCCCTGCCGGTTCCGCGGTGGCAAGGGCACCGGTCTGCCCGCCGGCGGACACCGCACCCGCGCGACCGGGGCGTCCCGCAGGCGGTTCCGGGCGCCGTGCGGGACGCCTCGATCGTCGCTCGGCGCCCGTGCGGGACGCCCCGGTCCTCGCCCGTGCGGGACGGCTCGGTCCTCAGCGCCCGTGCGGGACGGCTCGGTCGCCGGTCACAGCGCGGCGGCGAGGCGGCGCCACTCGGCGCGCGGCAGCGAGTCCGGGTCGGCCGTGATGATCTGGGCGCAGACGTGGTCGGCACCGGCGTCCAGGTGCTCGCGCAGCCGCGCGGCCACGGCCTCGTCCGTGCCCCAGGCGAAGAGCGCGTCGATCAGCCGGTCGCTGCCGCCGTCCGCCAGGTCGTCGTCGGTGAACCCGAGCCGGCGGAAGTTGTTCGTGTAGTTCTCCAGCGCCAGGTAGAGCCGTAGTGCGCCACGGGCCAGCTCGCGCGCCTTCGCCGGGTCGGTCTCCAGCACCACGCCCTGCTCCGGCGCGATCAGCACCCCCTTGCCCAGCTGCTCACGAGCCTGCGCGGTGTGCTGCGGCGTGGTCAGGTACGGATGCGTGCCGAGCGTGCGCTCCGCCGCGATGCCCAGCATGCGCGGGCCGAGCGCGGCCAGTGCCCGGTGCTCCCGCGGGATCTCCAGCAGGTCCAGGAACGCGATCGTCCGGGCGACCGGCCGCTCGTAGCTGCCGCCGCGCGAGTTGACCAGCAGGCTGTGGCTGTTGCCGATGCCGACCAGCAGCCGCTCGTCCGGGTGCCGGCCGGTGACCCGGCGGTAGGCGGCCGCGAGGTCGTCCGCGGCCGTCTCCCAGATCGAGACGATGCCGGTCGCGACCGTGAGCGACGTGGTGGCGTCCAGCAGCCGCTCCGGCACCTCCAGCGTGCCGGACGCGCCGCCGAGCCAGAGCGTGCCGAGGCCGATCTCCTCCAACTCGGTCGCGGCCTCCGCGGCGTCCGCGCCCGTCCAGAGCCCTTCGCGGGTCCAGATCCCGAACGATCCCAGTCGTACCGTCATCGTGCCTCCCCGATCCGACGTGATCCGATGTGGCCGGTGGGCCACCGGACCATCGTCGTACCCGAATTTCGGCGCGTCACCCGAGCAGACGTGTGATGTCCGACGCGGGTGCCGGCCGGGCGAAGCGGAAACCCTGGCCGAGGTCGCAGGCGAGCCGGCGCAGCGCGGTGGCCTGCGCGTCCGTCTCGACGCCGACCGCGGTGACCGTGATGCCGAGGTCGTGGCAGAGCCGGATCACGCCGGCCAGCAGCGTCGGGTCGTCCGGCTCGTCCCGGTCGCCCGGGTCGTCCGCGCGGTCCAGCGCGCGCAGGAACCGCGGTGCGAGTTTGACCGCGCTGACCGGCAGCTCCGCCAGGTCGGCCAGGCCGGCGGAACCGGTGCCGAAGTCGTCGACGGCCAGTCGCACGCCCAGGTCGGCGAGGCCGCGCAGGGTGTCCCGGTGGCCGCTCAGCTCGGTGCTCCCGGTGAGCTCCAGTTGCAGCCGGGACGGCAGCAGCCCGGTGCGATCCAGCGCGGCCGCGACCGTGGCGACCAGGCCCGGGTCGGCCAGCTGCACCGGGGACAGGTTGACGCTGACGAACACGCCGGACGGGTGCCACTCCGCGCCGCGCGCGCAGGCCGCCTCCAGCAGGTGGGCGCCGAGCGGGCGGATCAGGCCGGTCTGCTCGGCCAGGTGCACGAAGTCGGCGGGCGGGAGCAGCCCGGTGGCCGGCAGCCGCCAGCGGGCCAGCGCCTCCACCCCAGCGGTCCGGTGGTCGAGCAGGTCGACGACCGGCTGGAAGTGCAGCACGAACTGGCCGTCGTCGAGCGCGCCGGGCATGGCCGCGGCCAGCTCGTGGCGGCGGACGTGCACGCGGTTGCGGTCCGGGTCGAAGACCGCGACCGGGCCGGTGCCGGGCTGCCCCGCCCAGCCGAGCGCGATCGTGGCCGCGCGCAGCAGTGATTCCGGGGTGGCGTCCGCGGCCGTGGTCTCCGCTATCCCGGCCCGGCCGGTGATCGGCATCGCGTGGCCGTCCACCACGTACGGGTCGGGCAGCGCGCGCAGCAGCAGGTCGGCCGCCTTGATCAGATCGTTCGGCCCGGCCGTCCCGGTGATCACGGCGGCGAACCGGTCGCTGCCGATGTGGTGCAGGTAGTAGCGGTGGCGGTGGGCGACCGCGCGCAGCTTCTGCGCGACCAGGCGCAACAGGTCGTCGCCGCGCTCGTGGCCCATCGTGTCGGTGACCGCGGCGAACCGGTCCACGTCCAGCAGGCAGAGGCCGGCGCGCTCGCCGGGCAGCGCGTTGTCGATCACCGAGGCGAGGCCGTCGAGCAGCTTCGACCGGTTCGGCAGGCCGGTGAGCGGGTCGTACAGCAACGTGTTCGTCAGCCGGCGCTGGATGCCGGCCTCCTCCCGGCGCCGGGACTCCTCCACCGCGCGGCGCAGGCTCTCGGCCGCGTGCGCGCCGCGCTCGCGCAGCGTCTCGGTGAACCCGGTCGCGAGCCGGCCGAGCAGCGCGCCGACCCGGGTCGGCGTGCTGGTGCGGGCGAGCAGGCCGGGCGTGAGCACCGCGATGGTCTCACCGAGCACGGCCGGGCCGGCGATCCGCGCGTCGACGAGTTCCTGGCCCACGCGATAGCCGGCGTCCGCGTCGAACGGCTCCTCGTCCAGCGCGTCCGCGAGCCGGACGGTGAACGACTCCAGCAGGTCGAGCGTGCGGCGGCGCGGCCCGGGCACGAAGGTGGCAGCCGTTGTCGCACGCGTCCACGCGTGCGCGAGACGGACGAGATCCGCCGTCTCATCGGGCTGCCACATGAGTCGACCTTTCGGTGCGCGGACCCCGTGAGGGTGAGGCCCCGCGTCAGCGATTATGGCCGGTCGCGCTTTCGGAAATCCACCGTTGAATTTTCCGGATTCGCATTTTCACCTTTTCTGGGCGACGGCCGCGAGCGGCTCGTCGAGTGGTGGATCGAGTGGCGTCGTGAGGAGCGGATCGGTCGCGAGCGGATCGGGATGCCAATCGGCCGCCGGAACCACTCCGGGATCGACGACGTCGAAGCCGGCCAGCATCGCGGCGAGTTCTCCCGCGGTCCGCCCGGAGACGACCAGGTGGCTGCCGGAGACACAGGCCTCGCCGAACCGCGCGACGATCCCGGGCTCGTCCGGCACCGGACCCGGCACGTCCACCATCAGGATCGCCACCGGCTCGGCGAAGTCCAGCAGGTCGAGCACCTCCGGGTGGTAGAGCACGTCCTCCGGGTGCCGCAGGTCACCCTCGATCACCCGGGTGCGCGGCTCGTCCCGCAGCAGCGCACGGCTCTGCACCACGACGAGCGGGTCGTTGTCCACGTAGATCACCCGGGCGGCCGGGTCCGCGTCGCGCGCCGCCTCGTGCGTGTTGCCGAGGGTGGGCAGGCCGGCACCGATGTCCAGGAACTGGCGCACGCCCCGCTCGGCCAGCCGGCGCACGGCGCGGCCGAGAAATGCGCGGTGTGAGTGCACAATTCGGCGCGCATTCGGCGTGACCTCCTCGATCTGCCGCCAGGACGCGCGATCGACCGCGAAGTTGTGATAACCGCCCAGTGCGTAGTCGTACATTCGGGCCGCGTTCGGCGTCGCGACGTCGGTGTCGTCCGAGACCCGATCCGGAAGCTCGTTCACGCCGATCCACTTTTCCGGGCGCTGTGCCACCGGTCAAGACGCCCATTCGGCGAATGGCCGTAACCCGTACGCTTTTCATTCGTTGCTATTGTTCCGGGTGTGTCGTTGATGGTGCCGCCGCTGTTCGCGGCGCTGGCGGAGTCGCGATCCGTGATCGTGGCCGGCGCCGGCGGGGGTTTCGACGTGTACGCGGGCCTCCCGCTGGCCGCGGCGCTGCGCGCGACGGGCACCCGGGTGCACCTGGCCAATCTCGCGTTCACCCAGCTGGAACTGCTCGACCTGGACGCGTGGGCGGCGGAGAACCTGGCGCTGGTCACGCCGTCGACCGTGGGCCCGGAGGACTACTTCCCGGAGCGCACGCTGGCCCGGTTCCTGGCCGGGCGGGGCTGGCCGGGCGAGGTGTACGCGTTCCCGCGGGTCGGCGTGGCGCCGCTGCGCGCCGCGTACCGCGCGCTGATCGACCGGACCGGGGCGGACGCGCTCGTGCTGGTGGACGGCGGCACCGACATCCTGATGCGCGGCGACGAGGCCGGGCTCGGCACGCCCGCGGAGGACATGACCAGCCTGGGCGCGACCGCCGGGCTGGACCTGCCGGTCAAGCTGGTGACGTCGCTCGGCTTCGGCATCGACGCGTTCCACGGCGTGGTGCACACGCAGGTGCTGGAGAACCTGGCCGCGCTGGACCGGGCCGGTGACTACCTGGGCGCGCTGTCCGTCCCGTCCGGCGGGCCGGAGGCCGCGCTCTACCGCGACGCGGTGGCGGACGCGGTCGCGGCCACCCCGCTGCGCCCGAGCATCGTCCAGACCCAGATCGCGGCCGCGCTGCGCGGTGACTGCGGCGACGTGCACGACAGCACCCGTACCCGTGGCAGCACGCTGTTCGTGAATCCGCTGATGGCGATCTACTTCACGGTGCGGCTGGACGCGCTGGCCGCCCGCAACCTCTACCTGGACCGGCTGACGGAGACGGTCGGCATGCGCCAGGTCCAGTCCCGCATCGACGCGTTCCGGGACTCCTTCGGCGCGTTCCGCACGCCGACGGCGTTCCCGCACTGACCGCCGGGGGCCGGCCGGCGAACGGCCCCCGGCGCGGCCGCTAACGGTCCTCCGCCAGGAGCTGGAACATGCGGTGGTCCTGCCACTGTCCGGCGATCCGCAGGTAGCGCGGGGCCAGGCCGAACGGCGTGAAGCCGGTGCGGGTGAGGACGCGCTGCGAGGCGTGGTTGTGGACCAGCGTGCCGGCCTCCATCCGGTGCAGGCCCTGCTCGTCGAAGACCACGCGGGTGAACGCGCGGACCGCCGCGGTGGCGACGCCGCGGCCGGTGCGGGCGTGGTCGACCCAGTAGCCGAGGTTGCCGGAGCGGAACGGGCCGCGGACCACGTTGTTGAGGTTGATCCGCCCGGCGATCTCGCCGTCGACCAGGATGACGTGCAGGATCGACGTGGTTCGCAGCCCGGCGTCGATCAGGTCGGCCTGCCCGGCGGCGGTGAAGTACTCGTCCGGGCGGATCGGGTCCCAGGGGGCCAGGTGGGACCGGTTCGCGGTGAGCAGCGCGGCGAGCGCGGGTGCGTCCGCCACGGTGACGGGACGGGTGGTGATCTCGGCCATGCGCCATAGGGTAGGGCGGTGACGATCGACTTCGCGGATCCGGAGCTGATCAGGAACCCCTACCCCGCGCTGGCGGAGCTACGGGAACGCGGGCCGGTGCGGTGGCACGACGCCGACCGGATGTGGCTGGCCGCGAGTCACGCGACCGTGCGGACCGTGCTGCGGGACCGGCACTTCGGGCGGATCTGGCGGGATCGCGAGCCGGCCGAGCGGTTCGCACCGTTCAACCTGCTTCATCGGAATCAGATGATGGAGAACGAACCGCCGGTGCACACGCGGCTGCGGTCGCTGGTGGCGTCCGCGTTCGCGCGCGGGCACGTGACGCGGCTCGGCCCGGCGATCGCGGCGCGCGCCCGGCAGCTGCTCGACCGGGCGCCGGACGAGTTCGACCTGCTGGCCGACTTCGCGGAGCCGCTGGCGGTGGACGTGATCGCGGAGCTGCTCGGCGTACCGGGCGCGGACCGGCACCTGCTGCGGCCGTGGTCGGCCGCGATCGTGCGGATGTACGAGCCGGCGCCGGCACCGGAGACCGAGGAGCGCGCGGTGCGGGCCTCGGCCGAGTTCGCCGCGTACCTGCGGGCGCTCGCCGACGACCGGCGGCGACGGCCGCGGGACGATCTGCTGACCCACCTGGTGACGGCGCGGGACGGCGCGGATCGGCTGACCGGCGACGAGCTGGTCGCGTCCGCGATCCTGCTGCTCAACGCGGGACACGAAGCCTCGGTCAACGCGCTCGGCGGCGGCTGGGTCGCGCTGTGGCGGCACCCGGCGCAGCTGGCCCGGGTGCGTGCGGACCGCGGGCTGATCCCTTCCGCGGTGGAGGAGATGGTCCGGTACGACCCGCCGCTGCACCTGTTCGTCCGGACCGCGACGTCCGACGTGCGGGTCGGTGACGTGACCGTGCCGGCCGGCGCGCGGATCGCGGCGCTGCTCGGTGCCGCGAACCGGGACCCGGCCGTGTTCGCCGAGCCGGACCGGTTCGACGTGGGCCGCGACCCGAACCCGCACCTGGGGTTCGGCGCCGGGGTGCACTTCTGCCTGGGTGCGCCGCTGGCCCGGCTGGAGTTGCGGGCCGGCCTGGCCGCGCTGCTGGACGAGCCGCTGGAGTTGTCGGAGGAACCGGAGCAACGGCCGACGTTCGTGCTCCGGGCATATCGAAGGGTCGTGGTGCGACGGTGACGATCTCGTTGCGGGTGGCGGTGGCGCAGCCGGACTGTACGGCGCGGGACGTGGCCGCCAACGCGCGCGCCCATGCGGCGCTGGTGCGGCGCGCGGCGGACGCACGCGTGGTGGTCTTCCCGGAGATGTCGCTGACCGGGTACGAACTGGACGCGCCCGCGCTGGCGCCGGACGATCCCCGGCTGGCGCCGCTGGTCGAGGCGTGCGCGGCGACCGGCGCGCTCGCGCTGGCCGGCGCGCCGGTCGGCCCGGGCCCCGGCAAGCACATCGGCGTGCTGGCCGTGGACGGGGCCGGGGCGCGGGTGGCGTACCGGAAGATGTTCGTCGGTGGCGCGGAAGCGGAGCACATGACGCCGGGCGCCGAGCCGGCCGTGGTCGAGGTGGACGGCGTGCGGCTCGGGCTGGCCGTCTGCAAGGACACCGGCGTGCCGGAGCAGGCCGCGCGGACCGCCGCGCTGGGCATCCACGCCTACCTGGCCGGCGTCCTGGATCACGCCGACGAGCTGCACGTCCAGGACGAGCGCGCGCGGCGGATCGTCGCGGACCACGGCGTCTGGGTGGCGTTCGCGAGCTTCGCCGCGCCGACCGGGTTCGGTTTCGCCGACGCGGGCGGCCGGTCGCGGATCTGGGCGCCGGACGGCCGCGTGGTCGCGGCGGCGGGCCCGCGACCAGGCGATCTAGCCATTCACACTATTGAATGTGCCGGTTGACCGATGTTACGTTCCGCGGATGGTCAGTGTCGCCATCGTCGGGGGTGGACTCGGCGGCATAGCGGTCGCCGCGCTGCTGCGCAAGGCCGGGTTCACCGACATCGTGCTGCTGGAGCGCGCGGCCCGGCTCGGCGGCGTCTGGCGGGACAACCGCTATCCGGGCTGCGCCTGTGACGTGCCGGCGCCGCTCTACTCGTACTCGTTCCTGCCGAATCCACACTGGTCACGGCGCTACCCGCCGCACCACGAGATCCTCGCCTACGTGCAGTACTGCGCGGACACGCTCGGCGTCACGCCGCACGTCCGGCTGAACACCGAGGTGACCGACGCGCGCTGGGAGTCCGGCCGGTGGCGGCTGCGCACCGCCGACGGCGCCGAGCTCGAGGCGGACGTGCTGGTCCCGGCCGTCGGGCAGCTCTCCAAGCCGGTGGTGCCGGTGCTGCCGGGCGCGGCCACGTTCGCCGGCCGGGCACTGCACACGACCGGCTGGGACGACACGGTCGAGGTCACCGGGCGGCGGGTCGCGGTGGTCGGCACCGGCGCCAGCGTGGTCCAGCTGGTCCCGGCGATCGCCGGGGACGCGGCGCACGTCACCGTCTTCCAGCGCACCGCCCCGTGGATCATGCCCAAACCCGATCGGCGGTACGGGCGGGTACGGCGCCTCCTCTACCGCCGGGTCCCCGGCGCGACGCGGCCGGCGCGCGCGGCCACGCTGCTGCTCACCTGGTTCGCGACCCGGGCGATCACCGGTGACGTGCTGGCCCGTACCGCGGTGACGTGGCTGTCCGCCGCGCAGCGGCGCTGGCAGATCAGGGACGCCGCGCTGCGGGCCAAGGTGCGGCCGTCGATCCCGCTCGGCTGCAAGCGCACGCTCTTCACGAACGCGTGGCTGCCCGCGCTCGCCCGGCCGGACGTGGACCTGGTCACCGAGAAGATCACCGCGATCGAGCCGGCCGGCGTGCGCACCGCGGACGGCGTGCTGCACGAGGCCGACCTGCTGGTCTACGGCACCGGCTTCACCGCGACCGAGTTCGTGGCGCCGATGCGGGTGACCGGTCTCGGCGGGGTCGCGCTCCGCGAGACGTGGCGCGACGGCGCCCACGCCTACCTGGGCATGGCGGTGCCGGGCTTCCCGAACATGTTCCTCGTCTACGGCCCGAACACGAACACCGGCACCACCTCGGTGGTGGTGTTCCAGGAGGCGCAGGCGCGCTACATCGTGCAGGCCGTGCGCGCGCTGGCGGCCGGCGCCGGCCCGCTGTGCGTCTCGCCCTCGGTCGCGGCGCTCCACGACGAGGAGATGCAGCGCCGGCTGTCCGGCAGCGTCTGGACCGGCTGCGAGAGCTGGTATCTCGGGCCGGGCGGCCGGGTCGTCACGAACTGGCCGGGCACCGGCGGCGAGTACGTCCGGCGGACCGCCCGGCTGAACCCGGCGGACTACTCGGCATGACCGTCGCGCCGGTCACGGCCGTCGTGCGGGTCAGGATCCGAAGGTCACGTCGAAGTCGGCGAGCGTGACGGAGAACAGCGGCCGGCGGCCGGCCAGGTAGCCGAGCGGGCCCTCCGGGGACCAGACCACCCGTCCCGGGCGGAGAGCGGCCCGGCCGCGTACCCGGGTGGTCCTGGGGTGGCCGTGCAGCATCTGCAGAACACGCAATCCGACCGGCCAGCGGCCCGGCAGCCGCGGCCCCTCCCGCAGCAGCGCCCGCGCGATCCCGGCCGCGGACAGCACCGGCGGGTCGACCGCCAGCTCGGCCAGGTCCTTCGGGATGCCCCACAGCTCGCGGCCGCCGTCCCGGGACGACTCGCTGTCCACCCAGATCTCGGTGATCGTGGCGCGCGGCCGGCCGTGGTCCCGGACCAGGCGCGCGGCCAGCAGCTCGCGGTAGGTCAGGACGCCGCCCGGCTGGTAGCTGACCCAGGCGGTGCCGACCGGGACGCGACCGGCGATCGTCACCGGCGGCGCGGTCAGGCCCTGCGGATGCGGCGGCAGGTCCGCCGCGGGGACGAGCCACAGCGAGACGTGCATGCGGCCCTTGAGGTGCCACGGTTCCGGCGGATAGGGCATGTGATCCACCGTGGCATTCCGCGTTCCGGGCCACAAGCCCGGATCGTGACCGATCGGGCGGTTTCCGGGTCCGCGGGGTCGGAACCTGTCGGTGCGGGTGGGTAGAGTCGCCGCCGTGGACGAGGAGTGGCGCGACTGGCCGGTGGACGACGAGCCGCCGGTGGACGACTGGGCGGAGCACGAGGACCTGGGCAGCTGGGAGGACGCGACGCCGGTCGGCACGCCCGCCCCGGTGGACGCGCCCGACCTGACCGGTGCCGGCCCGGCCGAGGTGCTGCGCCGCATCTTCGGCTACGACTCGTTCCGCGGCGAGCAGCAGGAGATCATCGAGACGGTGGTCGGCGGCGGCGACGCGCTGGTGCTGATGCCAACCGGTGGCGGCAAGTCGCTGTGCTACCAGATCCCGGCGCTGGTCCGGCCCGGCACCGGCGTGGTGATCTCGCCGCTGATCGCGCTGATGCAGAACCAGGTGGACGCGCTGCGCGCGCTCGGCGTCCGCGCCGACTTCCTCAACTCCACGCTCACGCTCGACCAGCGGCGCCTGGTCGAGCAGGAGTTCGTCGCCGGCCGGCTGGACATGCTCTACCTGGCGCCCGAGGCGCTCGGCACCGCGAGCGTGCAGCAGCTGCTCGACCGCGGCAAGATCTCCCTGTTCGCGATCGACGAGGCACACTGCGTGTCGCAGTGGGGCCACGACTTCCGCCCCGACTACCTGCAGCTGTCGATGCTGCACGAGCGCTGGCCCGACGTGCCGCGCATCGCGCTCACCGCGACCGCCACCACGGCCACCCACGCGGAGATCGCCACCCGGCTGAAGCTGGACGACGCGAAGCACTTCGTCGCCAGCTTCGACCGGCCCAACATCCAGTACCGCATCGTGCCGAAGGACGGGGCGCAGACGCAGCTGCTCGCGTTCCTCCAGGCCGAGCACGCGGGCGACTCCGGCATCGTCTACTGCCTGTCCCGGGCCTCGGTGGAGAAGACCGCGGAGTTCCTGTCGGGCAAGGGCGTCTCGGCGCTGCCGTACCACGCGGGGTTGCCGGCCGACGTCCGCGCCCGCAACCAGTCCCGGTTCCTCCGCGAGGAGGGGCTGGTCATGGTGGCCACCATCGCGTTCGGCATGGGCATCGACAAGCCGGACGTGCGGTTCGTCGCGCACCTCGACCTGCCCAAGTCGGTGGAGGGTTATTACCAGGAGACCGGCCGGGCCGGGCGCGACGGGCTGCCGTCCACCGCCTGGCTGGCGTACGGGTTGCAGGACGTGGTCCAGCAGCGGCGGATGATCGAGCAGTCCGAGGGCGACCTGGCCCACAAGCGGTCGCTCTCCGCCCACCTGGACGCGATGCTCGCGCTCTGCGAGACCGTCGAGTGCCGCCGCGTGCAGCTGCTGAACTACTTCGGCGAGGAGGCGAAGCCGTGCGGCAACTGCGACACCTGCCTGACGCCGCCGGAGCAGTGGGACGGCACCGTTCCCGCGCAGAAGCTGCTCTCCACGATCATGCGGCTGCAGCGGGAGCGTAACCGGAAGTACGGGGCCGGCCGGTCGATCGACATCCTGCTCGGCCGGGAGACGGACGAGACCCGCCGCGGCCGGCACCACGAGCTGTCCACCTGGGGCATCGGCGCGGACCTGTCGGAGGCGCAGTGGCGCAGCGTGGTCCGGCAGCTGCTGGCGCAGGGGCTGCTCGCGGTCGAGGGTGACTACAACGTGCTCGCGCTGACCGACGGCAGCCGCGAGGTGCTCAACCGGCGGCGCACGGTCATGATGCGCACCGAGCCGAAGCGCAAGGCCAAGCCCGCCCGCAGCTCCGGTGCCACGCCGAAGGCGGCCGTCGATCTGGGCCCGGCCGACGCGGCGCTGTTCGAGAAGCTGCGGGCCTGGCGCGGCGCCGAGGCGAAGGAGCAGGGCATGCCGGCCTACATCGTGTTCAACGACGCCACGCTGCGCGCGATCGCGGCACGCAAGCCCACGTCGCTGACGGAGCTCGCCACGGTGAGCGGCGTCGGCGAGGCGAAACTGGCGCGGTACGGCGAGGCGGTCCTGGCGGTGCTCGGGGCGGAGTGAGCCCGGAAGCCCGGATCGGCGTGGGCGCGTTCCCACGTCGGTCCGGTGCTACTGCCCGACGGTCTTCAGGTCGAGTTTCCACTCGTTGCAGCGGATCGGGGTGCCGACCGGGAACTCGAAGTCGGTCTCGCCGACCATGGTGAAACCGGCGTTGCGGCAGACCGCGTTCGAGGCCACGTTCTCGATCTTGGGGAAGGCGTGCAGCCAGCGGCGGCGGCCGTCGGCGGCCGCGAGCGCGATCACCCGGCGGGCGGCCTCGGAGGCGATGCCGCGGCCCTGGAACTCGTTGAGGATGCTCCAGCCGGTCTCCCAGACCGTGCTGCCGTGCCACTCCCGGTCCCAGTAGCCGATGCTGCCGACCGGGGTGTGCTCGGGAAGCAACGCGACGCGGAACATGACGCCGGTGCCGGTGACGCTCATGTGCACGTACCGCCGGTGCCGGTCGACGATCTTGTCCTCGGACTCGGGGCCGCCGAGGTGGCCCTTCATCTCCGGCACGTTGATCCGCCGCAGCAGACCGAGGTCTTCCTCGGCCCACGGGGTCAGCTCCAGCCTCATCGGCTCATCCCACCACATTCCGCCCATCGGTCCATCAGCAGGTTACGGCCTTCGCCGGGTGTGACGGCGGTAAGTGCTGACGGTGGCGTCGTCCCGGATCCAGAAACGCCACGGTACGTCGTGCGCGGACGCGACGCCGACCCGCGGACCGGCGGTGATCTCGTCCGGCGCGACCGGCCGGGACGGGGGCGTGAGCAGCGCCGGGCCGGTGCCGTCGACCGCGCAGGTGCCGTTGACGGTGCCGTCCAGGCCGAGCGCGGTCATCAGCTTCGCCGGGCCGCGGGCCAGGTCGGCGTCGTTGCGGGCGGCGGGCCGGCGGGCGCGGGCGGTGTCCAGTCCGTCGACCACCTCGCCGGCGCGCAGCAGCACCGCGGCGGCCCGGCCGTCCTCGCCGCAGACGACGTTGAGGCACCAGTGCACGCCGTAGATGAAGTAGGCGTACAGGTGCCCGGCCGGGCCGAACATGACCGCGTTGCGCGGGGTCGGGCCGCGGTGGGCGTGCGAGGCCGGGTCCTCCCCGAGTCCGCTGTACGCCTCGACCTCGGTCAGCCGGATCCGGACGCCACCCGCCGTGATCTCCCAGCCGAGCAGTCCGGCCGCGGTGTCCGCGATCTCGGACGCCGGCGCCGCCAGCCACGCGTACCCCATGGGTTCCTGCTTCCCCGGTGATCGGGGTGCCGTAACCCGTACGGCGCCCCGATCATCCGACGGAGGTCAGCGGGGGACGACGGTCTCCTCGGCCCAGGCGCGCCAGGTGACCAGGTGGTCCGCGGCGGCGGCGAGCTGGTCGGCGACCGGGCCGGGGCCGGTGGAACCGTACGTCTTGCGGGCGGCCAGCGCGGACTTGACGGTCAGCACCGAGCGCACGTCCGCGTCCAGGTGCTCCGAGATCGTGACCAGGTCCTCGTCCGGCACCTCGTCCAGCGCGCAGTCGCGGGCCACGCAGAGCGCGACCAGCTTGCCGGTGATCTCGTGCGCCTCACGGAACGGCACGTTCTTCCGGACCAGCCAGTCCGCGACCTCGGTGGCCAGCGTGAAACCGACCGGCGCGGCCGCGGCGAGCCGGTCCGCCCGTACCGTCATGGTGGAGATCATCCCGGCGAGCGCCGGCAGCACGAGCTGGAGCTGGTCGACCGCGTCGAACGCCGGCTCCTTGTCCTCCTGCATGTCCCGGTCGTACGTCAGCGGCAGGCCCTTGAGCATGGTCAGCACCGTGACCAGGCCGCCGATCAGCCGGCCGGACTTGCCCCGGGCCAGCTCCGCGATGTCCGCGTTCTTCTTCTGCGGCATGATCGACGATCCGGTGGCGAACGCGTCGTCCAGCTCGACCCAGCCGAACTCCTGCGACGTCCACATGACCACCTCCTCGCCGAGGCGGGAGAGGTGCACGCCGATCATCGCGGTGACGAACAGGAACTCGGCCACGAAGTCCCGGTCGGCGACCGCGTCCATCGAGTTCGGCGCCGCGGTGGCGAAGCCGAGCTCCTTGGCGACCTGCACCGGGTCGAGCGGCAGCGACGAGCCGGCCAGCGCGCCGGAGCCGAGCGGGCTGACCGAGGCCCGCGCGTCCCAGTCCCGCAGCCGGGACAGGTCGCGCAGCAGCGGCTGGACGTGGGCGAGCAGCCAGTGCCCGAACGTGACCGGCTGGGCGTGCTGCACGTGCGTCATGCCGGGCGCGGGCGTCTCGATGTGCCGCTCGGCCTGCTCGACCAGCGCGTCGGCCAGCTCGACCAGGCGCAACGCCACGCCGCGGGCGTGGTCGCGCAGGTAGAGGCGCAGGTCGGTGGCGACCTGGTCGTTGCGGGACCGACCGGCGCGCAGCTTGCCGCCGAGCGTGCCGAGGCGTTCGAGGAGGCCGCGTTCGAGCGCGGTGTGCACGTCCTCGTCCTCGATCGTGGGCCGGAACGTGCCGGCGGCGCAGGCGGCCTCCAGGTCGTCGAGCGCGGCGAGCATCTTGCCGAGCTCTTCCGCGTCGAGCAGGCCCGCGTGCGCGAGCACCCGGGCGTGGGCGCGGGAGCCGGCCAGGTCGTACGGCGCGAGACGCCAGTCGAACTGCACGCTGACGGAGAGGCGGGCGAGCGCCTCCGCGGGCCCGCCGGAGAAGCGGCCACCCCAGAGGCTGGTCCGGTTGGTCGAAGTAGAGGAGGTCACGAGCCCATTCTCAATGATCGGAGTCGGCCGGCCCGGACCGGGCCCAGCCGGAGAGCTTGTCGGCGAGCGCGGGCCCGCCGAACGGTTCCCGGGCGACGACCAGGATGGTGTCGTCGCCCGCGATCGTGCCGACCACGTCCGGCAGCCCGGACCGGTCGAGCGCGCTGGCCAGGAACTGCGCGGCCCCGGGCGGGGTGCGCAGCACGGCTATGTTGCCGCTGGCGTCGGCGCCGGTGAGCAGCTCGCGCAGCAGCCGCAACAGCCGCGCCGGGGCCTGCTCGGCCTGCCGGATGACCGGCGTGCCGTCCTCGGGGATCAGGTAGACGGCCGGGCCGCCCGCGGTCCCACGCACCTTCACCGCGCCCAGTTCCTCCAGGTCACGGGAGAGCGTGGCCTGGGTGACCTGCACACCGTCGCCGGCCAGCAGCTCGGCCAGCTCGGTCTGCGACCGGATGGCCTTCTCCCGGATCAGGTCGACGATCCGGGCGTGCCGCGCGGTGCGGGTGGTGGGTGCGGTCATGCCGAATACCCTGCCAGCCAGGCGAGCAGCGCCTTCTGGGCGTGCACCCGGTTCTCGGCCTCGTCGAAGACCGCACTCTGCGAGCCGTCCATCACGTCGTCGGTGATCTCGTCGCCGCGGTGCGCGGGCAGGCAGTGCAGCACGATCGCGTCCGGCTTCGCGGCCGCGACCAGGTCCTTGTTCACCTGGTACGGCCGGAACGGGGTGTGCCGGTCCTGGCCGTCGTTCTCCTGGCCCATCGACGTCCACGTGTCGGTGGCGATCACGTCGGCCGCGTCGACCGCCTCGTACGGGTCGCGGAGCACGCTGACCGAGCCGCCGGTCCACGCCGCGATCTCCGCCGCGCGGGCGACGATCGCCGGGTCCGGGTCGTAGCCGGACGGGCCGGCGACGCGCACGTGCATGCCCGCGGTCGCGCCGGCCAGCAGGTACGAGTGGCTCATGTTGTTCGCCGCGTCGCCGACGTAGGCCAGCGTGCGCCCGTGCGTGGTGCCGCACCGCTCCCGGATCGTGAGCAGGTCGGCGAGCAGCTGACAGGGGTGGAAGCCGTCGGTGAGCGCGTTCACCACCGGCACGGTGGCGGCGGACGCGATCTCGGCGAGCCGCTCGTCGCCGTAGGTGCGCATGACTATCGCGGACACGTACCGGGACAGCACCCGCGCCGCGTCGGCCAGGGTCTCGCCGCGGCCGAAGTGGGTGGCCTGCGTGTCCACGATGATCGGGTTGCCGCCGAGCTCGGCGATGCCGACGTCGAACGACAGCCGGGTGCGCAGGCTCTGCTTGTCGAAGAGGACCGCGACCGACTTCGGGCCGGCGAACGGCTTGTGCGCGTACCGGTCGGCCTTCATCAGCTGGGCCAGGTCGAGCACCGCGGACTGCTCGGCCGGGGTGAGGTCGTCGTCGCGGAGGAAGTGCCGGGTCATGAGGTCACCGTGTCCAGGGCGTGGGGCAGCGCGGCGAGGAACGAGTCGGCCTGCTCGGCCGAGAGAATCAGGGGCGGGGCCAGCCGTACGACGTGCGGCGCCACCGCGTTGACCAGGAACCCGGCGTCCTTCAGCACGCCGGTCAGCGCGCCGGAGGCCGGCGCGTCGAGCACGATGCCGAGCAGCAGACCGGCGCCGCGCACCTCCTTGATCAGCGGGTGGCCGAGCGCCTCGACGCCGCGCCGCAGCCGCTCCCCCACGCGCTTGACGTGATCGAGCAGGCCCTCGTTCGCGATCGTCTGGATCACCGCGAGCGCGGCCGCGCAGCTGACCGGGTTGCCGCCGAACGTGCTGGCGTGCATGCCGGGCTGGAACAGCGTGGCCGCGCGGCCGAACGCGAGGACCGCGCCGATCGGCAGCCCGCCGCCGAGGCCCTTGGCCAGCGTCACGATGTCCGGCTCGACGCCCTCGGCCTGGTGCGCGAACCAGTGCCCGGTGCGGCCGATGCCGGTCTGCACCTCGTCCAGCGCGAGCAGCGCGCCGTGCCGGGCGGTGATCTCCCGGGCCGCGGTGAGGTAGCCGGCCGGCGGGACCAGCACGCCGCCCTCGCCCTGGATCGGCTCCAGGATGACCATGGCGGTCTCGTCCGTGACCGCGTTCGCCAGCGCCGCCACGTCGCCGTAGGGGACGTGCGTGACGCTCCCGGGCAGCGGCTGGAACGGCGCGGCCTTCGCCGGCTGACCGGTCAGCGCGAGCGCGCCCATGGTCCGGCCGTGAAAACCACCCTCCGAGGCCACCACGTGGGTACGGCCGGTGAGGCGCGACATCTTGAACGCCGCCTCGTTGGCCTCCGCGCCGGAGTTGCCGAAGAACACCCGGCCCGGCCGCCCGGCCAGCGCGAGCAGGAGCTCCGCCAGCTTGATCGTCGGCTCGGCCACGTAGAAGTTGGAGACGTGCCCGAGCGTGCCGATCTGCTTGGTCACGGCCGCGACCACGGCCGGGTGGGCGTGGCCGAGCGCGTTGACCGCGATGCCGCCGAGCAGGTCCAGGTATTCCCGGCCCGCGTCGTCGACGACGACCGCGCCGGCACCGCGGGCCAGCGCGAGACCGGGGGTGGCGTAGTTCTCCATCATGGACGTCTGCCACCGGTCGACCAGACCGCTCATGACCCCATCACCATGGTTCCGAATCCTTCTGAGGTGAAGACTTCCAGCAGGGTCGAGTGCGCGACCCGGCCGTCGACGACGTGCGCGGCCGGGACTCCGCCCTCGACCGCGCGCAGGCAGGCCTCCATCTTGGGGACCATGCCCGACTCGAGGCTCGGCAGCAGCTCCGCCAGCTCGTTCGTGGTGATCTGGGTGATCAGGCTGTCCGGGTCCGGCCAGTTCCGGTAGAGACCGGTCACGTCCGTGAGCACCACCAGCTTGCGGGCGCCGAGCGCGACCGCGAGCGCGGCGGCCGCGGTGTCCGCGTTCACGTTGTGCAGCGTGCCGTCGGCGTCCGGCGCCACCGTGGCGATGACCGGTATGCGGCCGGCCGCGATGATGTCCGCGACCGCGCCCGGGTTGACCGTGGCGACGTCGCCGACCAGGCCCACGTCGACCGGCTCGCCGTCGACGATCGCGGGCCGGCGGACCGCGGTGAACAGCTTCGCGTCCTCGCCGGACAGGCCGACCGCGTACGGCCCGTGCTCGTTGATCAGGCCGACCAGCTCGCGGCCGACCTGGCCGACCAGCACCATCCGGACCACGTCCATGGTCTCCGGCGGGGTAACCCGCAGGCCGCCGCGGAACTCGCTGACCATGCCGAGCCTCTTCAGCATGGCGGAGATCTGCGGGCCGCCGCCGTGCACCACGACCGGCCGGAGCCCGGCGTAGCGCAGGAACACCATGTCGGCCGCGAACGCGCGCTGCAGCTCCGGGTCGATCATCGCGTTGCCGCCGTACTTGACCACCACGGTCTCGCCGGAGAACTCGCGCAGCCACGGCAGCGCCTCGATCAGCGTGGCGGCCTTCTGCTGTGCCACCGCCAGGTCACGGGTGAGCGCCGCGGTCATGAGCTGTACGCCGAGTTCTCGTGCACGTACGCGTGGGAAAGGTCGTTGGTCCAGATGGTGGCCTCCGCGCCGCCCGCATTGAGGTTGATGTGGATCTCCACGTCGCGGCCGGACAGGTCCACCTTGGACCGGTCCTCCGCGGCCGCACCGCCCTTGCACACCCACACGCCGTTGACCGCGACGTCCAGCTGATCCGGCTCGAACGTGGCCCGCGTGGTGCCGACCGCCGCCAGGATCCGCCCCCAGTTCGGGTCGTTGCCGAACAGCGCGGTCTTGACCAGGTTGTTCCGGGCCACGGCCCGGCCGGCCTCGACCGCGTCGTCCTCGGTGAGCGCGCCGGTGACCGCGATCGCGACCTCCTTGGTGGCACCCTCCGCGTCCGCGATCAGCTTCCGGGACAGCTGGCGCAGCAGCTCGGTGACGGCCTCGGCCAACTCCTCCGTGGTCGGCTCGATGCCGGACGCGCCGGAGGCCAGCAGCAGCACGGTGTCGTTCGTGGACATCGCGCCGTCCGAGTCGACCCGGTCCAGCGTGACGCGGGTGGCGTGGCGCAGCGCCGTGTCCAGCGCGTCCGAGCCGGCGACCGCGTCCGTGGTCAGCACGCACAGCATGGTGGCGAGCCCCGGGGCCAGCATGCCGGCGCCCTTGATCATGCCGCCGACGCTCCAGCCCGTACCCTCGACGACCGCGGTCTTCGGCACGGTGTCCGTGGTCATGATGGCCTCCGCGGCCGCGGCACCACCGTCGCGGGACAGGCCGCGCACGGCCGCCTCGACGCCGGGGAGCAGCTTGTCCATCGGCAGCCGCTCGCCGATCAGGCCGGTCGAGCAGACCGCGACGTCACCGGCGCCGAGCAGCAGCGGCTTGGGACCGCCTCGCAGCGCGGCCGCGGTGTGCTCGGCCGTGGCGTGCGTGTCCTGGAAGCCGGCCGGGCCGGTGCACGCGTTCGCACCGCCGGAGTTCAGGATGACCGCGCGCACCACGCCGCCCCTGAGCACCTGCTGGCTCCAGAGCACCGGCGCGGCCTTGACCCGGTTGCTGGTGAAGACGCCGGCCGCGGTCGCGTCCGGGCCGTCGTTGACGACCAGCGCGACGTCCGGCTTGTTCGCCTTGAGACCGGCGGCGACGCCGGCGGCCCGGAAGCCCTTCGGGTGGGTGACGCTCATGGTGCGACTCCGTAGATCTGCAGCCCGGTGGTCTCGGGCAGCCCGAACATGAGGTTGGCGTTCTGGACGGCCTGGCCGGCCGCGCCCTTACCGAGGTTGTCGGACGCGCTGACCGCGATGACACGGCCGGAGTCGACGTCGACCGTGGCCTGCAGGTGCACGGAGTTGGAGCCGCTGACGCCCGCGGTCTGCGGCCACTGGTCCGGTGCCAGCACGTGCACGAAGGGATCCGTCGCGTAGGCCGCCTTCAGGACCTCGTGCGGATCCTGGTCGTTCGCCCTTCTCGCGGTCACCGTCGCCAGGATGCCGCGCGGCATCGGCGCCAGGACCGGCGTGAACGACAGGCTCTTCGCGCCCGTGGCCTGCTTGATCTCCGGCACGTGCTGGTGGCGCCCGGTCTTGTAGGTCGACAGGCTGCCCATCACCTCGCTGGCCAGCAGGTGCGTCTTCGCCGACTTGCCCGCGCCGGACGTGCCGGACGACGCGACCACCACCACGTCCGCCGGGTCGGCGACGCCGGCCGCGATCAGCGGCGCGAGCGCGAGGATCGTGGTGACCGCGTAGCAGCCGGTGTTCGCCACCCGGGTGCTGTTCGCGATCCGCTCGCGCTGACCGGGCAGTTCCGGCAGCCCGTAGGTCCACGTGCCGGCGTGCTCACCGCCGTAGTACCGCTGCCACGCGTCGCCGTCGCCGAGCCGGAAGTCCGCGCCGAGATCGACGATCCGCACGGTCTCCGGCAGCCGGCTCGCCAGCGCCGCGGACTGCCCGTGCGGCAGCGCGAGGAAGACCAGGTCGACGTCCTCGAACGCGGCCGGCTCGGTGCTGCCCAGCGTGAGACCGAGCCCGCTCAGGTGCGGGTGGACCGCGCCGACCGGACTGCCCGCCTGGCTGTGCGCGGTCGCGGTCACCAGGTCGAACTCCGGGTGCCCGGCGAGCAGGCGCAACAGCTCGCCCCCCGCGTATCCGCTGGCACCCGCCACACCGACCCTGACACCCATGTTGCCCTCCGCATCACTATGCGGCCCAATGTATCAACATTCACCGGGGGCGGGCAAAGGGATAATCGTCTCCGTCTCGCAATTTGCCCTCTTTGCGCCGTACGCCACATATGCTCGGGAGGCTTGTTCGTATTTCTGTCCACGTCGTCGGAAGAAGGGAAGCCGCTCATGGGCGACTCGATCCGGATCATCACCCCCCAGGCATACCCGCTCTGGGCGGCCGAGGTCCCGTCCCACTCCGACGAGCAGCCGCTGATGACCAGCGAGGGCGAGGTCGTCACCGAGGACCTGGTCGACTTCATCTTCCCGCACACGTACCGGGTGATCGCCTGGGAACACGTGGTCGGCCGCGACGGCAGCCAGGGCGCGCTCCCGATCCTGGCCGGCACCCAGGCCACCAGCGACCAGACCTACCAGTACGCCGAGGAACGCGAGGACGCCGAGAACCTGGCCCGCCTCCGCATCCGCGAACACCTGCGCCGCAAGAAGTCCATCAGCGCCTGATAATTCCTCGAAACTGTCGTACGCAGGCTCTACGGTGGCCCGATGAGCGGTGACCTGCGGACCTTCTACCAACTTCTCGCCAACACGCTGCTGGTGTCCGTCATCAACTTCACCGTGTGGTTCGCGGTCACCTTCTGGGTCTACCTGGAGACGAAGTCGGTCTTCGCGACCGGCGTCATCTCCGGCATCTTCCTGGTGCTGACCGCGCTGACCGGCATCTGGTTCGGCAGTCTGGTCGACCATCACCGGCGCACGCTGATGATGCAGGTGTCGGCGGGCGCGTCGTTCGTGCTCTACCTGGCCGCGCTCGGCGTCTGGCTGGCGACACCACCGGAGGCGTTCCGGGACCCCGCGGGGATACGGCTCTGGGCGTTCGTCGTGCTGCTCATGTGCGGCGTGATCGCCGGCAACATCCGGACGATCGCGATGCCGACGCTGGTCACGATCCTGATCGACGAGGGCAGCCGGGACCGGGCGAACGGGCTGGTCGGCACCACGTCCGGCGTGTCGATGCTGACCACGTCGGTGATCAGCGGCCTGCTCGTCGCGTTCGACGGCATGCGGTCGGTGCTGGCCCTGGCGCTGGTCGTGCTCGGCCTGGCTATCGTGCACCTGGCCACCGTGCCGGTCCGCGAGCCGGCACCGTCACCGGAACACGTGGCCGAGGGTGGACGCGTCGACCTGCGCGGTACGGTCCGGGTGGTTCGCGGCGTACCCGGGCTGATGGCTCTGGTGTTCTTCTCCGCGTTCAACAACCTGCTCGGCGGCGTCTTCATGGCGCTGATGGACGCGTACGGGCTGTCGCTGGTGTCCGTGCAGACGTGGGGCGTGCTCTGGGGCGTGCTGAGCACCGGCTTCATCGTCGGCGGCCTGCTCATCGCGCGCACCGGCCTGGGCAGCAAGCCGGTGCGGCTGCTGCTGCTCGTCAACCTGGTGCTCTGGGCCGTGGTGGCGCTGTTCCCGCTCACCGCGTCGATCATCCCGCTCGCCGTCGGCATGTACGTCTACATGCTGCTCGTGCCGTACGCGGAGGCGGCCGAACAGACGATCCTGCAGCGCGTGGTGCCGCTGGAACGGCAGGGGCGGGTGTTCGGCTTCGCGCAGAGCGTCGAGCAGGCCGCGTCGCCGGCCACCGCGTTCCTGATCTCGCCGATCGCGCAGTTCTTCTTCATCCCGTTCATGACCGACGGTGCGGGCGCCCGCACCATCGGCTCCTGGTTCGGCACCGGCGCCGACCGCGGGCTGGCCCTGGTCTTCGTGCTGACCGGCGTGATCGGCGTGATCGCCACGGTGATCGCACTGAACACGCGCCCCTACCGCCGGCTGAGTGCCCGCTACGCGGTCGCGCCGGACCCGATGGCCACGGACGGAACGGCCGGACCGAGCGCCCCGGCGGCCGCCGCGGACGGGCGCGCGGTCGCGGACGGGCGCGCGGTCGCGGACGCGCTGTCGGCGACGGGGAACCCGGCCACCGCGGGAAGTCAGGCCACCGCGGGAAGCCAGGCCGTCACCGGGCCGGCGACGCCCGGCGGACCGGCTGCCTGAAGCTCGGGAGGCCGACCCGGTTCAGCCGGCTGACCGCACCTGGCTGTGGCCGTGCCCGCGGGCCCCGGATGACGAGGCGATCCGGTCATCACGGGCCGCGGCTCTTCCCGGTTTCACGGAAGAGAGCAGACTCGATCGAGAGATCACCGCGAACTGCCGGAGCCGCTGTCCGTTGCCCGTCGGCCGTTGCCCGTCGGCCGTTGCCCGCCGACTGATGGGCAGCGGCTCGGTGGTGGGCGTAGCGCGATGGGCGCCCGGCACAGCGGCCGTCGCCGGTCGCCGGCACAGCGGCCGTCGCTGGTCGCCGGTCGCGGCTACGGGCGGACGGGAGCCGTCAGCCGGTCCGTCACCAGGGACCAGTAGCCCAGGCCGCGTCGCATGCCGACCGCCGCGCTCAACGCCAGCATGGGAGCGTTGCGGTCGTCGTTCTCGCCGTGCATCGCGGTGCCGCCGTGTTCCGCCGCCGCGGCGAACGAGCCCAGTTTCAGCGCCCGTGCCACGCCCCGCCGCCGGGCACGCGTGGCCACGCCGGTGTAGCTGGTGTGCCAGCCGCCCGCGTCGCCGTCCGGCCGGATCAGGCAGACCCCGGCGGTGCCGTCCGCGTCCTCCGCGAACAGCACCAGGGCGTGGTCGGGCATGTGCGCCGCGAACCGCTCCAGGTCGATCGGCGTGTCGGTCGGCATCCCGGTCAGCGAGTCCGCGGCCGCCGCCACGAAACGCGCCCGCGACTCCCGCACGGTCGCCGTCGTCAGCCGGACGCCGGACCTCGTCGCGGCCACCTCCGCCGCGGACCGCAGCGACCGGGGATCGTCGAGCGCGATCGTCCAGCCGGTGCAGTGGTTGTAGACCTGCAGCCCGAGCCGCTCCGCGAACCGCAGTCCGGCCGGCTGGTCGTCGCGCACGGTCATCGCGATCGGCCCGGCTTCCGGCGCGGCGTCCCGGTCCATCCGCCGCAGCTCCGCGGCCAGCGCGGTCCCGATCCCCCGTCCGCGGGCCGCCGCCGCGACCCCGAGCCCGATCGCCCGCTGCCCGCGGTAGTCCGCCACCGCACCGATCAACGCCGCGCCGACGACCCGGCCGCCGCTCTCCGCGACCACCGCACGCACCCGGTCCTCCGCGAGCAGGCGCCGCCACCGGGTCCGCGCGTCCGCCGCGCTCGTCAGATCCAGCAACTCGACCGCCGCGTCGAGATCCCGCTTTTCGTACGCCCGAATCCCCGCCTCCGTCACGTCCTCAGTGTACGAACGCACACCCGCTCTGCCGTCCTAGGAGGCTGGACTGAAAGCTGATCCACGCGCCGGAATCTCCGGTCGGCGATCCCCGTGACGCAGACAACGACGGTGCCGGCGGTGAGCGCGCGGCGCGGCTGGGATTCTCGTCGAGAAACACGGTGGCGCACCCGGCGGAGTCGTATCATCCGGGCGACCGGGTCGCGCCTACTCCGGGTAGACGGTGCCGGGTGGCGCGGCGATCAGGACCGTCGCTTCGGTGTGCCAGCCGAGCATCCGGTACAGCTGCTGACCTTCTACGCCGCCGACGAGCAGCCCGGTCTCCGCGCCGAGCTCGATCGCCGCGCCGGCCAGGATCCCCATGACCGCGCTGCCCAGTCCCCGGCGCCGATGATCGGGCCAGGTGAGGATCCGGTCGGCCGAGGCGTACCCGCCGACGACTCCCGCGCAGCCCCGCGCGGCGTCCGAGCCGTCGCCGGCGACGACCTGGACGGAGACCACCCCGTCGTCGACCGTGGTCTCGGCCCGGTACCCGGCGGGCACCCGGCTCCGGGGATGCGCACGCAGGTCGACGCTCATCAGCCGCTCGGACTGCCGCAACATGGTCAGCCCGGCCGCCTCCAGCGCGCTCACCGCCGGCTGCGGCTCCGTGGTCGCCACGGTCAGCCAGGTGATGCCCTCCTCCCGGAGCGCCGCCGCGGCGAGCCCGGCCAACGTCTCGGCCCGGTCGTCGAATGCGAAGAACTCGATCTCGCGCGAGTTCATCCGGCAGTGCACCCGCAGCCCGCCGGCCACCTCGACGCCCGGCTCGACCCGCCGCGCCCTGCCCCAGCCCCGCTGCCAGGTCGCAAACACACTCTGCGCGCCACCCACACCGGCCAGTAGATCATGACGTGAGGTGGTCCACGACGACGGCGAGGTGCTGTCAGCGCGAACCGTCGACGAGACGGGCGGCCGCGCCCGGACCCGGGACGCTCCGGCGGACCGCATCGATCGGCACGACGGATGTTCGGCCCCGGACGGGTGCGCAGGCAGCGGGCCAGGTCGAGGCCGCCGGTGGCGTGCGGCCGGCCGGTGAACGCGAGGAACCCCGCCGGCCCGAAGGACCGACGGGGTTCCGTCCGCGGATGAGCGGCGTTACGCGCCGCGGAGTGTGGCGCCGAACTCCGATGCCGCCGCGGCGACCGCGGTGTCGCGGGCCGTGACCGCCTCCTCGACCGTCAGCGTGCGGTCCGGGGCCCGGAACGTCAGCTTGAAGGCCAGGGACTTCTTGCCGGAACCCAGCGACTCCGACTCGTACACGTCGAACAGGCGGACCGCCTCCAGCAGCGGGCCCGCGGCGCCGGCCAGCGTCGCCTCGACCGCGGCGGCCGGGACGTCGGACGGGACGACCAGGGCCACGTCGATCAGCGCCGGCGGGTACGTCGACAGCGGCTTGTCCTGGACCACCGGGGCGTCCGGGAGTGCGGTCAGGTTCAGCTCCATCGCGCACGTGCGGCGCGGCAGCTCCAGCGCGGAGACGGCGGCCGGGTGCAGCTCGCCCGCGAAGCCGACGATGGTGCCGTCGACCGAGATCGCGGCGCAGCGGCCCGGGTGCCACGGTGCCTCGTCGCCGGCCGCGACCGTGATCGACGCGGCCGGGATGCCGGCGGCGGAGAGCACGGTGCGGGCCGCCTCGACCGCGTCCGCCCAACTCGCGGCGCGGCCGGCGCCCCACCAGCCGGACGGCGAGATCTCGCCGGCCAGCACGACGGCGACGTGCCACGGCTGCTTGGGCAGCGTGGCGTCCGCGGCGAACAGGTCGTCGTCGCCGGGGCGCTCGTCGACGCCCATGACCGGCGGGCTGCCGGCGCCGGGGCGCGGGTGGAAGACCGCGCCGATCTCGTAGAGCGCGAGGTCGCGGGTGCCCCGCCCGATGTTGCGGCGCAGCGTGGTGAGCAGCGGCGGCAGCAGCGTGCTGCGCAGCAGCGGCTCCTCCTCGGAGAGCGGGTTCGCCAGGCGCACGGTGGACCGGCGGTTGTCCGAGGACGGCATGCCGAACGCGTCGAACACCGACGGTGACATGAACGGGTAGTTGAGCACCTCCACGTACCCGTTCTCGGCGAGCGCGCGGGCGACCGACCGGCGGCGGGTCTGCGACGCGGTGAGGCCGTTGCCGGCCGGCGCGACCGGGAGACGGCTCGGCACCACGTCGTACCCGTCGAGGCGGACGACCTCCTCGATCAGGTCGGCCGGGTCGGTCAGGTCGGGACGCCAGGACGGCGGCGTCACCGTGAGCACCTCGGCGCCCTCGACCGCGCAGCCGACCTGCTGGAGCAGGTCGACGACCTGCTCGCGCGAGTAGTCCACGCCGATCCGGCGGGCCGGCAGCGTCGCGTCCAGCGAGATGGACGCGGCGGGCCGGCGGTGGTCGAGGTCGAGGATCGAGGCGGACGCGGTGCCGCCGCCGTGCTCGAGGAGCAACGACACGGCCCGCTGCAGCGCGACGAGCGTGAGTGCCGGGTCGACGCCCCGCTCCCAGCGCTTCGCGGCCTCGCTGAACAGCTTGTGCCGCCGTGCGGTCCGGCCGACCATGACCGCGTCCCAGTGCGCGGCCTCGAACAGCACGTTCGTCGTGGTCGGCTGCACCTCGGAGGTCTCGCCGCCCATCACCGCGGCCAGCGAGATCGGCACGCCGCCCGCGCCCGCGCCGGGCAGGCCGGTGTCGCAGATGACCATGTCCTCGGCGTCGAGCACGCGCGCGACCCCGTCCAGCGTGGTGATCTTCTCGCCGGGAACGGCGCGGCGCACCACCAGCGGCCCGGCGAGCCGGTCCGCGTCGAACGCGTGCATCGGCTGGCCCAGCTCGAGCATCACGTAGTTGGTGATGTCCACGGCCAGGCCGATCGACCGTACGCCCGCGACCGCCAGCCGGCGCGTGATGAAGTCCGGCGACGGCGCGGCCGGGTCGATGCCGTTGACCAGCCGCGCCGAGAACCGGTCGCAGCCGGCCTGGTCGTCGACCGTGACGGCCCACGGCGCGTCGGCGGTGCCGGCCGGGGCGTCGGCCAGGCCGGCGTCGCGGAACGGCACCTTCAGCGCGTGCGACAGTTCCCGGGCGAGACCGCGCACGCTCAACGCGTACCCCCGGTCCGGGGTGATCTCCAGCTCCAGGATGATGTCGTCCAGGCCGACCAGCGGGCGCGCGTCGGTGCCCGGCACGTGCTCGCCGGACAGCACGATGATGCCGTCGTGGTCGTCGCTCAGCCCCAGCTCGGCGGCGGAGCAGATCATGCCGGCGGACATCCGCCCGTAGGTCTTCCGGGCGCCGATCTTGAAGCCGCCCGGCAGTTCGCCGCCCGGCAGGATCACGACGACGAGGTCACCGACGGCGAAGTTCCGCGCGCCGCAGACGATCTCCTGCGGCGCCTCGTTGCCGACGTCGACCGTGCAGAACCGGATCGGCTTCTTGAAGCCGGTCAGCTCCTCGATGGTGAGCACGCGGCCCACCACCAGCGAGCCGGTGACGGTCGCCGCCTGGTCGACGACCGAGTCCACCTCGATCCCGAGGGACACCAATGCCTGCTCGACGTCGACGCCGGTGATACCCACCGGCAGGTCGACGTGTTCGCGCAGCCAGGAAACTCCGATGCGCACAATTCCTCCGCTTTAAAGAAAAAAGTCTCAGACGGCCATGCCGTACGCGGTCGTGAAGCGCACATCGCCCTCGACCATCTCGCGCATGTCGGAAATGCCGTGCCGGAACATCAGCGTCCGCTCGATGCCCATGCCGAACGCGAAACCGGAGTAGCGGTCCGGGTCGATGCCGCAGGCGATCAGCACGCGCGGGTTGACCATGCCGCAGCCGCCCCACTCGACCCAGCGCGGCCCGTCCCGGTGCTCCGGGAACCACACGTCGAACTCGCCGGACGGCTCGGTGAACGGGAAGTAGTGCGGCCGCCACCGGGTCTTAGCGCCCTCGCCGAACATCGCCTTGGCGAAGTGGTCGAGCGTCCCGCGCAGGTGCGCCATCGTGATGCCCTCGTCCACGACCAGGCCCTCGACCTGGTGGAAGACGGGCGTGTGGGTCGCGTCCAGCTCGTCGGTCCGGTACGTCCGCCCCGGGCACACCACGTAGATCGGCGGCTTGCGGGTGAGCATGGTCCGGGCCTGCACCGGCGAGGTGTGCGTGCGCAGCACGTGCCCCGGCGTGGTCAGGTGGAACGTGTCCATCAACCCGCGCGCCGGGTGGTCGGCGTGAATGTTGAGCGCGTCGAAGTTGGTCCACTCGAGCTCGGCCTCGGGCCCCTCGGCGATCTCGTAGCCCATGCCGACGAACAGGTCGCCGATCCGCTCCATCAGCGTGGTGAGCGGGTGCCGGGCACCGCGCGGGCGGCGGTCCCACGGGAGCGTGACGTCGACGCGCTCCTCGACCAGCACGCGCGCGGCGCGCTCGGTCTCGAGCGCGGTCTGCCGGGCGTCGTACGCGGCCTGCACGGCCTGGCGGGCGACGTTGACCCGCTTGCCGGCGTCGGACTTCGCGGCCGGGGGCAGCGCGCCGATCTCCCGCCGGGCCAGCGAGATCGGCGACTTGTCGCCGAGGTGCGCCGGCTTCAGCGCGACGAGCGCGTCCAGATCGGCCGCGCCGTCGAAGGCCTGGGTGGCCTCCGCGATCGCGCCGTCGAGGGCGGACTGATCCAGCAGGGCAACCTGCTTCGGGTCATACGGGTCATTGCGATAAGTCATGACTCTGCGTCTCCAACGCCTGCGGGAACCGGGACAGTCTAGTGACGCGCGGCGACGCCGCCGCCCACCGGTATCTCCGAAGGCTGAGAGCGAGACAGGATCAGGCTCGTCGCCCGCGCGCACCGGCGGGCCACATAAACGAGCGGATCACTGTAAGTCACTCCTCGAAATCGCGTAAGGCTCTCGCCGAAGCATACAGACACACCGCCGCGGCCGCCGCCAGATTAAGGCTCTCGGCCCGCCCGTACATCGGCACCCTCACCCGATGATCAGCCGCCGCGAGCACCGCGTCGGAGAGGCCATGGGCCTCAGATCCGAAGACCCACATGGTACGGGTGGCGAGCGCCCCGCTGTCCGCCAATCCGTCGAGGTCCGCGTCGCCGTAGCCGGTCGCCGCCAGCACGGTCAGCCCGGCGGCCCGCGCCGACGTCACCACCGAGACCGGATCCGGCCCGCGCACCACGTCCACGTGGAACAGACTGCCGGCCGTCGACCGCACGCACTTGCCGTTGTAGGGGTCGACCGCGTCACCGGCGAACACCACCGCCCCGGCGCCCGCCGCGTCCGCGGTCCGCAGCACGGTCCCGGCGTTCCCCGGGTCCCGGATCTCGGCCAGCGCCGCGACCAGCTTCGGGCCGCGCGCGAGAGCGTCGGGCAGCGACACGTCCGCCTGGTGGCACAGCGCCACGATCCCCTGCGGCTGCACCGTCTCGGTCAGCGCCGCCAGCGCGTCCTCGTCGACCTCCGACACCTCGATGCCCGCGTCCGACGCGGTGCGGCTGAGCGTCGCGTAGCGGTGCAGGGTCTCGGGTGTGCCGAACAGCTCGATCACGGTGCCGGGAGTGGCCAGCGCCGCCGACACCGCCTGCGGCCCCTCCGCGAGGAAGCGGCGCGCCGCGTCCCGGTCCCGGCGGCGGTGCAGCTTCCGGGCGGCGGCGATCCTGGGCGTACGCGGCGTGAACAGGGTCTCGTCCTTGATCTCTCGGTGGTGGCCGGGCGTCCCCGATCACGAGCCGGGCGGCGAGAAAAGCGGAGGCGCCCCGCGGAAAACGCGGGACGCCTCGCTTTCGGAGATGAAGCTGGGTGAAGCCGGTGGGACTCAGGCGGCCTGAGCGGACGCGCCGCCGGTGCCCTCGGCCGCGACCGCGGCCTTGGCGACCTCGACGAGCCCGGCGAACGCCGTGGCGTCGTTGACCGCGAGGTCCGCGAGGATCTTGCGGTCGACCTCGAGACCGGCCAGGCGCAGGCCCTGGATCAGCCGGTTGTAGGTCATGCCGTTGGACCGGGCGGCCGCGTTGATGCGGGTGATCCACAGCTGGCGGAAGTCGCCCTTGCGGTCCCGACGGTCCCGGTACGAGTACTGCATCGAGTGCAGCACCTGCTCCTTGGCCTTGCGGTACAGCCGGGACCGCTGGCCCCGGTAGCCGCTCGCCGTCTCGAGCAGGGTACGACGCTTCTTCTGGGCGTTGACCGCCCGCTTGACGCGTGCCATTGAACTACTCCTAATTGAAAAAAGTCAGTGGCGGGCGCGTCAGCGGCCCAGCAGCTTCTTAATACGCTTCACGTCGGACTTGGCCACCTCGACCGTGCCGGTCAGCCGGCGGGTGCGCTGGGAGGACTTGCCCTCCAGCAGGTGACGCTTACCGGCCTGCTCGGTGACGAGCTTTCCCTTGCCGGTGACCTTCACCCGCTTGCCCATGCCGGTGTGGCTCTTCATCTTCGGCATTGAACGCCTCTTCTTCCTGATACAGGCCGGGGGTTCCCGGCCGGTTGTGGCCGGGAAGCCGGCCGTTACTGGCCGGGAGTTCCGGCCGGCGCACCCGCGTCAGCGGACTCCGTCGCGGGAGCCTCGCTCTCGGGTGCGTCCACGACGTCCTCGTCCCGGGGCGGGCGAGGCGCCTTGGCGCTGGCCGCGACGCGCTCCGCCGCTGCCGCCTTGGTGGCCCGGTGCGGGGCCAACACCATGGTCATGTTTCGGCCGTCCTGCTTCGGGGCGGCCTCCACGTAACCCAGCTCCGTGATCTCCGACTCGAGCCGGCGCAGCAGGCGGTAACCCAGCTCCGGACGGCTCTGCTCGCGACCACGGAACATGATCGTGACCTTGACCTTGTCGCCCGCCTTCAGGAACCGCACCACGTGACCCTTCTTGGTCTCGTAGTCGTGCGGATCGATCTTCGGGCGGAGCTTCATCTCCTTGATGACGGTCTGCTGCTGGTTGCGCCGGGCCTCGCGCGCCTTGAGTGCAGACTCATACTTGAACTTTCCGAAGTCCATGAGCTTGCACACCGGCGGACGGGCCATCGGCGCCACCTCGACCAGGTCCAGATCGACATCCGCGGCCAGCTGCAGGGCGCGCTCCAGCGGGACGATGCCCACCTGCTCACCCTCAGGGCCGACCAGTCGGACCTCTCGCGCCCGGATCTGATCGTTCACGCGTGGTTCGGCGCTGATGGGGCCTCCTCATAACTGCTTCCCGCACCCACCGGCCGGCCGGCGCGGGTCTGGCGACGACTCACCCACCTGCCCCGGCGGGTCGAGCCTGCGCACGGCGTGCGCTGTCGGCCACAAGCAGAAAGGCCCCGGCAACGTGCATGCCAGGGCCCGCTCGACCGGTCACGGCTCACGCTCTCGCGCACGGCCACGCTGTCACGCGTGGCACTGAGCCACCGCACTGCGGATGCGGAGCACCCGAGGCGGTCTGACCGGACCCGGACGCTCGACGCGACGCGGGTGGGAGCAGGCGCTCCGCTTCATCACCACCACGCAGATGCAGGATCGAAGCCGATGCAGGATCAAACTTGATCATGAACATGCGTGATGGTCAGGTCGACCCCGGAAGTCTAACAGGCCCGGAACGCCGTCGCTAACGGCCCCGAACCTGCCCCGGCACCCGGGCCGCGCGGTTCTGCTGTGACCCGATCATGACAACCACGGAAAATGACCTTGATATTCCCGCGCCCGGCCCGGCGCCGCCCGCACACCCGGAACGGGCGGCCGGACCCGCGGGTGGCCGCCCACCCGGAAACCCCGGTGGGCGGCCACCCGCGAAGATCAGGAATTGCCGTCCGGGTCCACGTTCGTGGCGACACGTTCGGCGGAGTGCTCGGCGCCGTCCTCGGCGCCGGCCGGATTCACGACTCCGTCGTAGTTGTACACGATGGACGAATTCTGAGATTTACTCGTACGAATGTAGCGGTGCACGAGCCCGTCATTCTCGATCTCGATCAGACCGGTGTCGCCCGCGCTGCGGGTCTCACCGTCGTAAGGCCCTCCGACCAGGGCTGCCTCGGTAGTCGCTTGATCAGTCATACCGATCGGGTACCCCGCCCCGATCCGATCAAACGGGCACAAAAAATGGCGTGCGCCTCCCGCATGACCACCGGGATCCCGGGTAGCCGGGACCTCGCACGGCCGATTGAGATGGCCGACTTCACCCCCTGGAAAACCCGATTGGAGGGCACTGAGATGACGGATATCGCCACGTCGCGTTCAGCGTCCGCGACCGACGGCCAGACGTCCGCCACCGACACCGCGAAGCAGGAGGCCCGCGAGCTCGGGCACACCGCGGTGGAAGCCGGCGGAAGCGTCGCCGGCACCGCGAAGGACGAGGGCCGCCGGGTCGCCGAGGAGACCGGCCGTCAGGCACGCCACCTCTACCACGCCACCCGCGACGAGCTGCGCAGCCAGGCCGGCGCGCAGCAGCAGCGCGCGGTCGGCGGCATCCGGTCGGTCGGCGGCGAGCTGCGCTCGATGGCCGAGTCGAGCGAGCAGTCCGGACCGGTCGGCGACTACGCCCGGCAGGCCGCCGCGAAGATCGACCAGGTCGCGGACTGGCTGGAGGCCCGCGAGCCGGGCGCGCTGATCACCGAGGTCAAGGAGTACGCGCGCCGGCACCCCGGCACGTTCCTGGCCGGTGCCGCGGTGCTCGGCCTGATCGCCGGCCGGGTGACCCGCAGCGTCGCCGCGGAGATCTCCGACGACTCCGGCGCGGCACCGTCCACCGCCCCGTCCGGGACCACCACCGGCGGGGTCACCGCCACCGGGACCGCCACGGTCCCGGCCACGCCGGTCCCGGCCACCTACACCGAGCCGGTCACGGCCGTGCCGGTCCCGGCCACCCCGGCGACCACCGCGGTGGTCACGCCCGCCACCACGGTGCTGCCGGTCGAGCCCGACCCGCTGCTGCCGCCGGTGACCGACCCGCTGGCCCCGCCGGCGACCGAGCCGCGCACGTACCCGGGTGAGGCACGGCCATGACCCAGGGTCCGGACGTGTCACAGCGCTCCTTCGGGGAGCTGCTGGGCGAGGTCACCCAGGACCTCTCCACACTGGTCCGCCAGGAGGTCGAGCTGGCCAAGGCGGAGATGCGCCAGGAGGCGGCGAAGGCCGGCAAGGCCGCCGGTCTGTTCGGCGGCGCCGGCGTGGCCGGCTTCCTGGTCCTGCTGTTCCTGTCGTTCGCGCTGTGGTGGGGCCTCGCCAACGTGATGGACCAGAGCTGGGCCGCGCTGATCGTGGCCGTGCTCTGGGCGATCGTCGGCGGCGTGCTGTTCACCATGGCCCGCGGCAAGGCCCGTGAGATGCGCGGGATGCCGCAGACCGCGGAGACCGCGAAGGAGATCCCCCAAGCCCTCAAGCCGAATCGTGGAGGCCTGTCATGACCAGCAGCGATCCCGACCAGATCCGCGCCGAGATCGAACGTACCCGCGCGGGCCTCAGCTCCGACGTGGACGCGCTCGCGTACAAGGCCAGCCCGACGCGCATCGTCGAGGACCGGAAACAGCGCGTCCGCGACGCGCTCCGCAACACCCGGGAGAAGATCATGGGAACCGCCTCCGACGCCGGCTCGACCGTGGCCGGCAAGACCTCCGGCGCCGCGCACGCGGTCTCGGACAAGGCCTCCGGCGCCGCGCAGGCGGTCTCCGACAAGGCCTCCGGTGCCGCGCACGCGGTGTCGGACAAGGCCTCGGACGCCGCGGACGCGGTCCGGCAGGCACCGTCCGTGGTGAAGACCAAGGCCGAGGGCAACCCGCTCGCGGCCGGCCTGATCGCGTTCGGCGCGGGCTGGCTGATCTCGTCGCTGCTGCCGGCGACGCAGAAGGAGCGCGAGCTGGCCGCGAGCGCGCGGACCGCGGTGCAGGAGAACAAGGAAACGCTGGTGCAGGAGGCGAAGCAGCTGGCCGGCGAGCTCCAGGACAACCTGCGCGGTCCCGCCGAGGAGGCGGCCGGCCGGGTGCGGGACACCGCGACCGACGCGGCCGCGACCGTGCGCGACGAGGGCCGCTCCGCGGCCGAGGACGTCAAGGGCCGCGCCTCCGAGGCCCGCGAGAAGGTCTCCTAGCCGCCCGCGTGGCCGGGCGTCCCGCGCGTCGCGCCGGACCGGCCCGACGGACGAGAGCTCGACGCAGCGCCGGTTCCGCTCGACGGGACCGGCGCTGTCGCGTGCCCGGGACGGGCCGCCGGCAACCGGGCGGGTCACGGATCGAGACATCCCCGAGGCGTTCGCGCGGCCCGGCGGGACGCGCGCGTCCGGGTCGCGCACGCCGGAATCCGTCAGCCGGGCGGTCACGGAACCGACACCGAGGGGCGGACCCGGGACGGGCCGAATGTGCGAGGCTTTCCGCATGACGGGCCGGAAGCCGCCGGGGGGCGGCACGGCACCAGACACCGCACGCGTCCCGCACGGGTGACGGGCGGGTCGCGTGCGTCTCCCAGGGGGATGGAGAGACGTGCAGTGACCATGCTGGACAGTCCGGTAACGGAGAACGGGGACATCGCGGGCCTCGTCACGGCCGCGTCCCGGGGGGACACGCGGGCCTGGCGCACGATCGTGGACCGGTACGGCCGGCTGGTGTCGGCCGTGTGCCGGCAGTGGCGGCTGAACGACGCCGACGCCGCGGACGTCAGCCAGACCGTCTGGCTGCGCCTGTTCGAGCAGCTGGACCGGTTGCGCGATCCGCGGGCGCTGCCGGCGTGGCTGCTGACCACCACCCGGCGCGAGTGCCATCACCTGCACCGCGCCGCGAAACGCGAGCTGCCCGGCGCGACCACGGCACGGCTGGAGGGCCAGGCGGACGCCACCGCCGCCTCGGTGGACGACGGGCTGCTGCGCCGGGAGCGCGGCGCGGCGGTGCGGGCCGCGTTCGACGAGTTGCCGCCGCACTGCCGGCAACTGCTGGAGCTGCTGCTCCAGGACCCGCCCACGCCGTACGGGGAGATCAGCGCCCGGCTGGGTGTGCCGTGCGGCGGCATCGGGCCGAACCGGGCGCGCTGCCTGGAACGGCTGCGGCGCAACCCGCGGTTCCGCGCGTTCATGTCGGAGCGGACGTATCGGGCCGCCCGCTGACCACCTACCCCGAATGGTTACGGCGCGTGGCGGCCGCCACGCGCGCGCAACCTCGCCCCGCTGTGGGGCGGGGGCCCTCGACCACGGGGCGGGGATCGAGGGCAGGCGGGGGTCGCCGATCGGGCGGCGGCCCCCGCCGCATTAACGCACATCGCTGGCATACATCGACAGGTCCCATTGACTTTGTCCATGTGAGCGCTAACACTCTCTCCCTAAGTAACGCACCCGACATATGAAGGGATGCGCGAGATGAAGCGTCGTCAGCTGCTGGCCGGCACGGCCGCGGTGCTGGGCGCGGCCGCGTGCGGTGCCCCGTCCGGGGCCGACCGGCTGCGGTACTGGAACCTCTTCGGCGGCGGCGACGGCGTGCGCATGGTCGAGCTGGTCGACGCGTTCGCCGCGAGCCGTCCGGACCTCGACGTCCAGGCCTCCACGCTGGCCTGGGGCCCGCCGTACTACACGAAGCTGTCGATGGCCGCGGCCGGCGGCCGGGCGCCGGACGTGGCGATCCTGCACCTGGCCCGGCTGCCCAGCTTCGCGCCCGGCCGGCTGCTCGACCCGTTCCCACCGGAGCTGCTGGCCGAGGCCGGGATCACGCCGGAGAACGTGCTGCCGGAGATCTGGGACCGCTGCGTGGTCGACGGCCAGGTCTACGCGATCCCGCTGGACACCCACCCGTTCGTGATGTACTACAACACCGACCTGTGCCGGCGACTCGGGCTGACCGACGCGAACGGCACGCTGGTCCCGCTGCGCGGCGCGGACGACCTGGTCGCCGCGTGGTCCGAGGCGAAGAAGCTGACCGGCGGGTACGGGCTGGTCCTGGACAACTTCGGCATCTCCCCCTGGCGGCTGTGGTGGACGCTCTACCGCCAGCTCGACGGCGACCTACTGACCGCGGACGCCACCGCGCTCGTGATCGACGACGCGAAGGCGTTGCAGGCGCTGGACTTCATGCGCCGTCTCTCCGTCACCGACGCGGTCGCGCCCGGCCAGATGCTGCTCTCCGGCGCGGTTGCGCTGTTCGGCAGCGGCCGGGCCGCGTTCCTGTTCAACGGCGAGTGGGAGGTCACCACGTTCCAAACGCAGCGGACGCCGTTCTCCATGGTGCCGTTCCCGGAGGTCTTCCCGGGCACCGCGAGCCCGGCCGGGATCGCCCGCACGCAGGCCGACTGCCACACGTTCGTGCTGCCGCACCAGCGGGACCGCACGGTGGCCGGCACCCGCCCCGCGGTCGACTACGTGCGGTTCATGCTGGAGCACAGCGTGGACTGGGCGGCCGGCGGGCACGTGCCGGCCTGGCTCCCGGCCACCCGCAGCCCGGACTACCTGGCGCTGGACCCGCAGTCGCGTTACCGGGACGCGGCCACGACCGCGCAGCTCGATCCGCCCGCCTGGTTCAGCGGCTCCGCGTCCAACATGGAGAACCCGGCCGGCGCCGCGTTCGGCGCGGTGCAGTCCGGCACGCTCACGCCGGAGGCGGGGCTGGCCCGGTTCAAGGCGGACATGCAACGCCTCATCGACACACCGGCACCGGTCTAGGGAGGGCTCCGATGGCCGTCGACACAGTCCCCGCGCCGGTGCACGACACCAGCCCCGCGCCGGCGCGCACCGAGAGATCGCTGACCGGGCTCTGGTTCGCGCTCCCGTTCCTGCTGATCTACGCGCTCTTCATGATCTGGCCGATCCTGTCCGGGCTGTGGAGCAGCCTGTTCAACACCAGCCTGGCCGGCGGCGACGTCGAGTTCCTCGGGCTGTCGAACTACGCGGAGCTGGCCCGGGACGGCGCGGTCTGGGACTCGCTGTGGAACACCGTCTGGTTCACGCTGCTCAGCACGCCGCCGCTGGTGCTGACCGGGCTGGGCATGGCACTGCTGGCGCACCGCGCCCGGCGTACCGGCTGGTTCCTCAGGTTCGCGTTCTTCATGCCCTTCCTGCTGCCGGTGACCGTGGTCGCGCTGATCTGGTTGTGGATCTACCAGTCCGACTTCGGTCTGCTCAACGCGGCGGTCGGGTGGTTCGGCGGCGATCCGGTCGCCTGGATCAACGATGAGCGCACCGCGATGTGGGCGGTGGTGCTCTGCACGCTGTGGTGGACGGTCGGTTTCAACTTCCTGCTCTACCTGGCTGCGTTGCAGGGCATCCCACGGGAGCTGCACGAGTCCGCGGCGGTGGACGGCGCGACGCCGGGCCAGCGGCTGCGGCGGATCACGCTGCCGCTGCTGCGCCGCACGACCGGGCTGGTCCTGGTGCTGCAACTGATCGCGTCACTGAAGATCTTCGACCAGGTGTACCTGCTGAACGAGGGCAACGCCGGGCCGATCACCCGGCCGCTCATCCAGTACGTGTACGAGCAGGGCTTCACGTCGTACCGGATCGGCTACGCGAGCGCGATCTCCTACCTGCTCTTCCTGATCATCATCGTGGTGGCCTTCGCCCAGTTCAAGATCTTCCCGGCCGGGAGGGACGACTGATGCGTACCCGTGTGCCGTTGTCGCTGCTGGGTGTCGCACTGGCACTCCTCTGGCTGATCCCGCTGGCCTGGGCGATCGACACGTCGATCAAGCCGGAGGCGGAGACCACGCGGGTCCCGGTCACCTGGGTCCCGGACGTGTTCACGCTGGACGCCTACCGCGGCGTGTTCACCGCCGGCGACGTGCCGCTCTGGCTGTTCAACAGCCTGGTCGTGGCGGCCGGCGTGACCGTGCTGACGCTGGCCGCGGCCAGTCTCGCCGCCTACGGCTTCTCCCGGCTCGACTTCCCGGCCAAGAACTGGCTGTTCGCGCTGGTCCTGGCCGGGATCATGGTGCCGCCGCAGGCGCTGATCGTGCCGCTGTTCCACCAGATGCAGTCGCTCGGGCTGGTCGACACGTACTGGGGCATGATCCTGCCGCAGCTGGCCGCGCCGGTGATGGTCTTCATCCTGAAGAAGTTCTTCGACGGCATCCCGCGCGAGTACGAGCAGGCCGCCGCGCTGGACGGCGCGAGCCGGCTGCGGATGTTCTGGAGCGTGGTGCTGCCGATGTCCCGCCCGGTCCTGGCCGCGGTCGGCGTGTTCACGTTCGTCACCGCGTGGAACAACTTCCTCTGGCCGTTCATCGTGGTCAGCGACCCGGACCTGATGACCGTGCCGGTCGGGCTCGGCACCGTGCAGAGCTCGTACGGCCTGCGCTACGCCGAGATCATGGCGTCCGCCGTCATCGGTGGGCTGCCCCTGGTGGTCGTGTACGCGTTCCTGCAGCGCCACGTCATCCGCGGCGTCGGCGATGCCGGGCTCAAGGGTTAGGAGTTCATCCACGTGCAGCACGCGACAGTCACGCTCGACCCCGCCTTCACCGTCGCCCCGGTGCGCCGGCGCACGTTCGGCTCGTTCGTCGAGCACCTCGGCCGCTGTGTCTACACCGGCGTCTACGAGCCCGGCCATCCCACCGCGGACGCGGACGGGCTCCGCCAGGACGTGCTCGCGCTGGTCCGCGAGCTGGGCGTGTCGATGGTCCGCTACCCGGGCGGCAACTTCGTCTCCGGGTACCGCTGGGAGGACGGGGTCGGGCCCACCCGGGTCCGGCGCCCCGACCTCGCCTGGCACACCATCGAGACCAACGAGTTCGGCACGGACGAGTTCCTGCGCTGGTGCGCGCGGGCCGGCGTCGAACCGATGATGGCGGTCAACCTCGGCACCCGCGGCGTGGCCGAGGCCGTGGACCTGCTCGAGTACACCAACCACCCGGGCGGTACGCACTTCTCCGACCTGCGCGTGGCGAACGGCAACCCGAAGCCGTACGACGTGCGGCTCTGGTGCCTCGGCAACGAGCTGGACGGCCCCTGGCAGGTCGGGTTCAAGACCGCGCGGGAGTACGGCCGGCTCGCCGCCCAGACCGCGCGCGCGATGCGGATGCTCGACCCGAACCTGACGTTCGTGGCCGTGGGCAGCTCCGGCTCCGGCATGCCCGAGTTCGGCGCGTGGGAGGCGGAGGTGCTGGCCGAGACGTACGACGAGGTCGACCTGATCTCCGCGCACGCGTACTACGAGGAGGTGGACGGCGACCTCGGCTCGTTCCTGGCGTCCAACCTGGACATGGAGCACGTGATCCGCGCGGTCACCGCGACCGCGGACCACGTCGGCGCGCGGCGCAAGTCGTCGAAGAAGATCGGCATCTCGTTCGACGAGTGGAACGTCTGGTACCTCAGCCGTTTCCAGAGCGCGCCGCCGCCGGCCACCTGGGAGATCGCGCCGCGCCAGCTGGAGGACGTCTACCACGTGGCGGACGCGGTGGTGGTCGGCAGCCTGCTGATCTCGCTGCTGCGGCACAGCGACCGGGTCGAGGCGGCCGCGCAGGCGCAGCTGGTCAACGTGATCGGGCCGATCTTCACCGAGCCCGGCGGGCGCGCCTGGCGACAGACGATCTTCCACCCGTTCGCGCAGGCGTCCGCGCTGGCCCGCGGCGAGGTGCTGCGCACCGCGGTCGACTCGCCGGTCTACGAGACCCCGAGGTACGGCGACGCGCCGCTGGTCGACGCGGTCGCCACGCGCGACGAGGAGACCGGCGCGGTCGCGCTGTTCGTGGTGAACCGGTCGATCGACGACCCGGTGCGGCTGACCGTGAACACCCGCGCGTTCGACCGGGAGCTGCGGATCGGCGACGCCACCGTGCTGGCGGACGACGACGTCTACGCCACGAACACCGCGGACGCGCCGGACCGGGTGGCGCCGCGCCCGCACCCCGGCGTCACGCCCGGCTCGCTCGACGTGGTGCTGCCGCCGGTGTCGTGGAGCGTGATCCCGCTTTCCTAAGACTTTTAGGTTTGGCGCGATATGGTTTAGGTATGATCGACGCCAATCTGCTGCGGGGTGCACTCGAGATCGAGCACACCCCGCACGGTCTCCTCCCCCACCGCCTCCCCTCCTGGGCCCTCGCACAGGCGGCCGCGCCACACCTCGCCATGGTCGAGGCGCAGCCCTCCGGCGTCCGGCTGGCGTTCCGCACCACCGCCACCCTCATCGAGCTGGACACGCTGCCCACCCGGGTCGCCTTCACCGGTGCGCCGGCCGCGCCGGACGGCGCCTACGACCTGCTGATCGACGGCGCCCTGGTGGCGCGGCGCACCGCGGACGGCGGCGACACCGTGGCGATCGACATGGCCACCGGCGCGATGACCCACCGGCCGGGCGAGGTCGCCACGCTGCGCTTCGACGGGCTGCCGGCCGGCGAGAAGGACGTGGAGATCTGGTTGCCGTACCGGGAGCGGACCGAGCTTCGCGACCTGCGCGCGGACGCGCCGATCGCGCCGGCCGCGGAGTCCGGGCGCCGGGTCTGGCTGCACCACGGCAGCTCGATCAGCCACGGCTCCAACACCGACGGGCCGTCCGCCACCTGGCCGGCGCTGGCCGCGCGCGCCGGCGGCGTCGAGCTGATCAATCTGGGGCTGGGCGGCAACGCGCTGCTCGACCCGTTCACCGCGCGCGTCATCCGGGACACACCGGCCGACCTGATCAGCGTCAAGATCGGCATCAACGTGGTGAACGCGGACCTGATGCGGTTGCGCGCGTTCGGCCCGGCCGTGCACGGCTTCCTGGACACGATCCGCGAGGGCCACCCGGCGGTGCCGCTGCTCGTGGTGTCGCCGATCCTCTGCCCGATCCACGAGGAGACGCCCGGCCCCGGCGACTTCGACCCGGCGGCGCTGGCCGAGGGACGGATGAGCTTCCGGGCGACCGGCTCACCGGACGAGGTCGCGGCCGGGAAGCTGACGCTGCGGGTCATCCGGGCCGAGCTCGCCCGGATCGTCGCGGACCGTGCCGCGTCCGACCCGCACCTGCGGTACCTCGACGGCCTGGAGCTGTACGGCGAGGCGGACGCCGAGGCACTGCCGCTGCCGGACGCGCTGCACCCGGACGCGGAGACGCACCGGCTGATCGGCACGCGGTTCGCCGACCGGGCCTTCGGGGACGGCGGCGCATTCGGTCGCGCATAACCAACAACCATTTCGCGGCTTCTCGGGTCATAGGGGTGTGACTGTCTACAGTGCATCACGTCTGCGGCGTCTGATAGCCGCGCTGACCGTGTCCACCGCGTTCGTCGCCGTGCTCCCCGGCACGGCGACGGCCGACCCGTCCCTCGCTCCCCCGTCCCCCGCTCCCCCGTCGCCCGGCGGTGACGCCCGTACCGTCACGCTGATCACCGGCGACCGGGTCACGCTGTTCCCGGGCGGGAACGTCGCGCTCGCGCGCGGCGCCGGGCGCGAGCACGTCCGGTTCGGCATCGAGCGCCTGCACGGGCGCGTGTCGGTGATCCCGTCCGACGTGCGCGGGCCGCTGCACGCCGGCCGCGTCGACCCGCGGCTGTTCGACGTGACCCGGCTGGTCGAGTTCGGCTACCACGACCGGGCACTGCCGCTGCTGGTCGCCGGCGCCCTGCCCGGCGCCCGCGCGGCCGGCTCGCTGCCCGGCGGCCTGAGCCGCATGGAGGCCTCGCCGAGCGGCGCGACCTGGACGGCGCTGACCGGCGTGTCCGCCCAGGCCCGCGGCGGTGTCAGCAAGATCTGGCTGGACGGCGTCATGCGCCCGTCGCTGGACGTCAGCGTGCCGCAGATCGGCGCGCCCGCGGCCTGGCAGGCGGGCCTGACCGGCACCGGCACCACGGTCGCGGTGCTGGACACCGGCATCGACGAGACCCACCCCGACCTGACCGGGCAGGTACGCGCCGCGCGGAACTTCGTCGCGGACGAGGAGGACGACCGCGACCTGGTCGGCCACGGCACGCACGTCGCGTCCACGATCGCCGGGACCGGCGACCGGTTCCGGGGCGTGGCCCCCGGCGCGAAGCTGCTCGACGGCAAGGTCTGCGCACTGGCCGCCGGCTGCCCCGAGTCGTCGATCCTGGCCGGCATGCAGTGGGCCGCGGAGCAGGGCGCGGACGTGGTCAACATGAGCCTCGGCGGATTCGACACGCCCGAGGAGGACCCGATCGAGGCGGCCGTCCGGACGCTCAGCGAGGAGCACGGCACGCTGTTCGTGGTCGCGGCCGGCAACTCCGGCGCGTTCGGCGAGGGCAGCGTGGAGAGCCCCGGGACCGCGGACGCGGCGCTGACCGTCGGCGCGGTGGACAGGTCCGGCAACCTGGCCGGTTTCTCCAGCCGCGGGCCGCGCACCGGCGACTTCGCGATCAAGCCGGAGATCACCGCGCCGGGCGTGGACATCGCGGCCGCGCGCAGCACCGACGCGGTCGAGATGACCGACCCGGGGCCGGCCGCGGGCTACACCACCGCGTCCGGCACCTCGATGGCGACGCCGCACGTGGCCGGCGCCGCCGCGCTGCTGGCCCAGCGGCACCCGGACTGGCCGGGCGACCGGCTGAAGTCCGTGCTGGTCGGCTCCGCCGCGCCGCACGCGTCGACGCCGGCGAGCGCGCAGGGTGCGGGCCGGGTCGACGTGGCCCGCGCGATCACCCAGGACGTCACCGTGGCACCGGCCGTGATCAACGCCGGCTTCCAGAAGTGGCCGCACGCGGACGACGAGGTGCGCTCGACCACGCTCACGTACCGCAACGACGGTGCGGCCGCGGTGACGCTCACGCTCGGCGTCAGCGGCCTCCCGGACGGGCTGGTCTCGTTCTCCGCGCCGACGGTGACCGTGCCCGCGGGCGGCGAGGCCTCGGTGCGGGTCGCCGTCGACACCCGCGGTGAGCTGCCGGACGGGTTCCTGGGCGGCGCGGTCACCGCGACCGCGGGCGACCGGGTGGTGCGCACGCCGCTCGGCGTGCAGCGCGAACTGGAGAGCTACGACGTCGGCCTGACCGTGCTCGGCCGGGACGGCGCACCGGCCGGCGACTACCGGGTGCAGCTGATCGACAAGGCGCGGCGCGCCGGATACGGTGCCTGGCCGGGCAGCGGGGAGACGATCCGGCTGCCGAAGGGCGAGTACGCGCTCGGCGCGAGCGTGGGCGAGGACACCCACCTCGCCCAGGGCAGCCTGACCGTCGACGCCGGCACCGGCTCGCTGACGCTGGACGCCCGGATCGCCGCGCCGGTCACGGTGACCGTGCCGCGCCGGGGTGCCTCGCTCGAGTCGCTGTGGGCCGGGGCCGGATCGACGTGGTACAGCACCGGCGTCGGCGCGGCCGGTGACCAGCGCGTCTACATCGGACGGCTGGGACCGGACGTCACCACGCCGGACTACAACTCGTACGTCATCGCGCGGTTCGGGCAGCGGGCCGCGGACGGCACGTACAACGGCACGCCGTACCTGTACTCGGCGTTCTACCTGACGCCCGGAAAGATGACGACCGGTTTCACGCGCGCGGCGACGCAGTCCGAGTTCGCCACCGTGGAGGCCACGCACGGCACGCAGGCCGCGGTCGACCTGGCCGCGAAGGGCAGCTTCCCGATGCACGACGCGCTCACCGGCGGCTCCTCGTGGAACTGGCTGTACCCGGCCGGGTTCCGCCGCACCGAGTACTACAACGCGGACCACGGGGTGCGCTGGGCGCCGTACTTCATGGACGCGCGGATCAACGAGGAGGGCTGGGAGCAGTACTACTCGGAGCAGTGGGCGCCGCAGGTCGGGTACCGGCCGGGCCGGACCGTCACCGAGGTGTGGAACCGCCCGGTCTTCGGGCCGGCGCTGCCGGACACCCGGTTCACCGCGATCGCCCGTGACGGCGATCTCGTCTACGCGCGCACGCCGCTGTTCGGTGACGGCGAGGGGCGCGAGGGCACCTCGGTCGTCACGTCGGCGACCAGCACGCTGTCCCGGGACGGCCAGGTGATCCGCCGGTTCCAGGGCACGTACGGCGAGTGGGAGGTGCCGGCCGAGGCCGCGGCCTACCGGCTCGACGTGACCGCCGAGCGGGGCGCGCCGCACCGGCTCTCCACCCGGGTCGACGCGAGCTGGACGTTCACGTCCGCGCACGGCACCGAGCCGCTGCCGCTGTCCACGGTGGTCTTCACGCCGCGGACCGACGCGTCCGGCGTCGCGCCGAAGGGCCGTGCGTTCAGCGTGCCGGTGCGGGTGGCCGGCCAGGCGAACTCGGCCGCGGCACCGAACCGGTCGCTGACCGTGGAGGTGTCGTACGACGACGGCGCCACCTGGACGCGGGCGACCGTCCGCAACGGCGCCGTGCAGCTGCGGCACCCGGGCACGGCCGGTTTCGTGTCGCTGCGCGCGGTCGCGGCCGACCGGGCGGGTAACACGGTCACCCAGACCGTGATCCGCGCGTACGAGATCCGCTGATCACCCGTGGGCCCGGTCCCGGACCGGGCCCACGGCCTTTGATCTTCTGGTGACCACCCGCGGAACAGACTCTTCTGGTGACCACCCGCGGAACAGACAGGGAGGCCGCCCGCGGCCGACCGGTGCCCGCGGGAGCGTGCGGACCGCGACCACGCCGGAAGCGGGTACCTGAAAAAGGTCAGGCCGGGGTGGTGGCCTTCGCGTGCAGCGCGCGCAGCGCCCGGACGCCCTGCACCGCGTACTCCCGGTCGGCCGCCTGCAGCGCCAGCACCGCCACCGACTCGTCGTCCGCCAGCTCCAGGAACGCCCACGGCGAGTGCTGGTCGAACCGGATCCGCCGGACCACGTCCCACGGCAGCTCGTAGCCGCCGAGCAGGTTCCGCACCCGGATGCCCTTCGCGTCCGCCTCGACCCGCGGCCGGGTGAACAGCAGCACGCCGGCCGCCGCCAGCACGCCGAGCCCGATCATCGCGATCTGGTCGCCGAGCTGGAAGACCGCGTCCGTCTCGTCGTTGAGCCGCCCGGACAGGCCGAGCCCGACCAGCGTGAACACGACCACCACCGCCACCGCCGTCACATAGCAGACGACACGCACCCGCTGCGGACGCAGCCGCACGACCTCGGTCTCGCTCATGCCCCGAGTGTGACAAAAGCCCAGAGCCACGAACCTGTCAGGGGTACGCCGCCGCTACCCTCACCGCGTGGATGATCAATCCTGTCGCTGCCTGCTGTGCGCCGCCCCGCCCGGATATCCCGAGGACGCCTGGGACACCCGGGACCGCACGACGGCCGCCAGGATCCGCCGGTACGGCTGGACGGTCACCGCCGTCACCGGGGGCCCGGCCTACTCCACCGGGCTGTGGCACACGTTCCGCGCCACCGAGATCTGCGTGTTCGGGCTGCCCGCCCGGCTCGGGACGCGGATCGCCGACCTGGTCGGCAACCTGCTCCGCGACGGCGACACCCTGCTCGACGGCGAACGCCGGGACGACGTCCTGACCGGGTACGACGTGGTCGTCCGCGCGGCCCGGCCGGACCGGTGCCGCGGCCTCTTCGACGCGGGCCTCGGCTTCTACCGGGGAACGCCGGTGCCGATCACGCAGATCGTCTGGCCGGACGGCGCGGGCCGCTTCCCATGGGAGCCGGGCGCGGGCGCGGGCTGCCGCGACTCCCAGCCGAGCCTGTGGCTCCCCGGGGCGGACGCGCCGTACCGGTGAGGCGCACGCGCCGAGTGTGAGGCGCACGCGCCGCGTGTGAGGCGCACGCGCCGCGTGTGAGGCGCACGCGCCGCGTGTGAGGCGCACGCGCCGCGTCACTGGGTGAACAGCAGTGACGCGCTGATCGCCACGATGACCGCGGTGCTGAGGTGGACGCCGAAGGCGGTGGCGCGGGTGCCGCCGTGACGCAGGACGATGAGCGTGTCGCCGAGCGGCACCAGCACGACGACCAGCATGAACCAGGCCGCGGCCGGCGCGCCCGCGAACGTCAGGAGGGCCAGGCCGATCAGGCCGACGGTGATGTCGCGGACGCCCTTGACCGACAGGTAGGCGCCGGCCGCCCGCGGGTCCGCGGGCACGCCGTAGCCGGCCGCGGCCGCCACCGGCGCGGCCAGGAACCGGACGCCGATCACGATGATGAAGACGTTGAGCAGGACGGCGAGGCCGTAGGCGACCACGGTGAGCATGACGACTCCTTGCTAGCAGCGCTAGATGTGAGAGCGACGCTAACACCTCGCGCCACCGAACGGCTAGCGCTGCTAGGATTTCTGTCATGTCAATCCGAGAGCGCCGGGAACGCGAACGCGTGGACCGGGAGCGACTGATCATCGGCGTCGCCCGGGAACTCGCCGAGGCCGAGGGCTGGGACGCCGTCACCACGCGCCGGCTCGCCGACCGGATCGAGTACAGCCAGCCGGTCCTCTACAGCCACTTCCGCGGCAAGGGCGCGATCATGGCGGCGGTCGCGGTCGAGGGCTTCGCCGAGTTGGCCGCCGAGCTGCGGGCCGCCCGGACCGCGGCGGCCGGCCCGCGCGCCGCGCTGGCCGCGACCGCGGAGGCGTACGCACGGTTCGCCGAGACGCGGCCGACGCTGTACGAGGCGATGTTCACCGAGACGGCCGAGCTGACGTTCGGCGGGCCGGACGCGCCGGCCGCGCTCCGGGACGCGTTCGGCGAGCTGCGCGAGGCCGTGCGGGCGGCCGGCGACGACGACGACCTCGACGTCCGGACCGAGGTGCTCTGGGCCGGACTGCACGGGCTGGTGGCGCTGACCCGCGGCGGCCGGCTGCCCCGGGACCGCCACGCCCGGCGGCTGGCCCTGCTGATCGACCGCTTCGCTCCGCACTGATCCTCCGCAAGGACCCTCCGGACCGTCCGGACCGTCCGGACCGTCCGGGCCGCTCCGGTGCCGGGCTCCGGCACGACGCGCGCTGAGCAGGCGGAACGTGCCGGGTCGTCCGATCTGGTCCGGGAACGCGCCGGTCCGGGTCCACGATGGCCTTTGCTTGTCGGGACCGTTCCGCACGACCGGCGAGGGAGAACCATGAGCACGTCCGATCGACCACGGCGGCTGATCGCCGCGCTCGCCGCGGCGCTGTGCCTGACCGCCTGCGGCGGCACCGGTGGCGGCGACGGCGGCGGCGCGGCGGGGACCACTCCGACGGCCTGGCCGCAGCCCGTCGACGGCACGCTCACCGAGGCGATGTGCGACGTGCTGACGCCGGACGACTTCCTGGCCGAGGGCGTCGACGTGCTGCGCTGGGAGACGCGTGAGAAGGCTCCGGACGTCAGCCCGAACGCCGTCCGGTGCCACGCGCTGGGCAGCCACTTCTTCTGGCTCAACCTGCAGCCGGACCCGGTGTCGGCGGACCTGTACTTCCAGTGGCTGCTGCACCAGCAGGACACCGCCCCGATCGCCGAGAACCACGTCCCGGGCGCGGACCAGAGCTGGTTCACCGTCAGCGGCACCGACCCGCAGCTGTTCGTCCGCCGGGGCTCGCTGATCTTCGGCATGCGCGTCGGCCGCATGCACGACGACACCGGCTTCGACCCGCGCGCGGCGACGGCCACGCTGGCCGGCCGGGCGCTGGAGCGGATGCCCGACGTCGGCCGGGTCGCGACCGGCAAGCCGCACGAGATGGTGCTGTCCGTCAACGGCACGAACACCGAGCAGGCGACCATCGGCTACGTCGACCCGATCGCCGTCGAGGTGGTGGAGGAGAAGGTCGACCTGCCCTGGACGAGAAAGATCCTGTTCCCCGCGTTCGGCCAGCCGATGTCGATCACCCTGGACGCCTCCGCCTCCGCCCCCGCCTCCTTCACCACACTGCCGATCGTGACGTGCGACATCACCATCGACGGCGAGGAGGAGAAGAGGAACAACGGCCCGGGCCCGTCGACGTTCTGCAACGGCTCGTACGCCGAGCCCCGCTGAGCCGGTCCGCGTGCGGCGGTCACCGGCCGTCGCGCGCGGACCGGTCCCGGGGCCTGCCGGCTCCGCCGGTCCCTAGAGGCGTCCGGCCTCGATGATCCGGCGGAGGAACTGGCGGGTGCGGGGGTGCTGGGGGGCGCCGAAGACCTGCTCCGGCGGGCCCTGTTCGAGGATCCGGCCGCCGTCCAGGAAGCACACCCGGTCCGCGACCTGCCGGGCGAACGCCATCTCGTGCGTGGCCAGGATCATCGTCATGCCCTCGGTCTTCAGGTCCTTGATCATCGTGAGGACCTCGCCGACCAGCTCCGGGTCGAGCGCGGACGTGACCTCGTCGAGCAGCAGCAGCCGCGGCGAGTTGACCAGCGCGCGGACGATCGCGACGCGTTGCTGCTGACCGCCGGAGAGCCGGTCCGGGTACTCCCGCGCCTTGTCGCCCAGGCCGACGCGCTCCAGCCAGGTGCGCGCCTCCGCCTCCACCTCGGCGCGGCGGCGCCGGTGCACGCGTTCCGGCGCGAGCGTGATGTTCTGCAGCACGGTCATGTGCGGGAACAGGTTGTAGGACTGGAACACCATGCCGATCTTCCGGCGTACGGTGTCCGGGTTGGTCCGGGGATCGGTGATGTGCTCGCCGTCCAGCAGGATCGTGCCGTCGTCGATCTCCTCGAGCAGGTTGATGCAGCGCAGCAGCGTCGACTTGCCGGAGCCGGACGCGCCGATCAGCACCACCACCTCGTGCTCGGCCACGTCCAGGTCGAGGTCCTGCAACACCAGGCCGCCGCGGAACGACTTGCGCAGTCCCGAGCAGGACAGCGCCGGCTGTGTCGGCACCGGCACGTAGTCCGCCTCCTGGCCCGCCGTCCGGATCGCCTGGACCAGCCCGGCCGCGGTGTCGCTCACGTCGTCCCGCACGCGCCGGCCGCGCCGCGCCGACGGCTCGTCACCCGGCTCCGCCGCATGCCGCGACCGGCGCGGCCGCTCGTCCACCAGCCGCGTGTCCCGTTCCGCGGTGCTCTCCTCGACGGGCATGCGACGGTACGGGTCGGCACCGTCCTGGCCGGAGGCAACCGATGAACCCTCGTCGCGCGTCGCGAACCGGGCGTACCCGCCGGACGGGGACTCCGTCTCGTCACCCTGGCGCTCGCTGCGGCGCCGGCCCCGGCTGTTCGGCGTGGGCGCGTCGTAGAGGCTCCCGTCCGTACCCTCGGACGGCTCCGGCGGGTTGTCCGGCACGGCCGGGAACGCGCCGGTCGATCGGCGCAACGCCCGCTCCCGGGCCCGCTCGCGTCGCTGCCGGGCCGCGTCGAAGTCCGCCACCCGGGTCTCGTCGGTGCGCTCCGGGGTCTGGTCGAGCCGGTCCCGCTCCAGCTGCTCGCCGAAGCTCAGCTCGTCGCCGTCGTCGCGTGCCATCGTCACCGCCCGCCCGCGTTCTGCCGCCGCGCCGCGCGCAGCGTCACCAGGTCCGTCACCGCGATCAGCGGGATCGCCAGCAGCACGAACAGCACGGCCGCGACCACGTACGGCGTGAAGTTGAACGCGTTCGCGGTCTCGATCTGCGCGGCCCGCACCGCGTCGACCAGCCCGGCCACCGACACCAGACCCACGTCCTTCTGCAGTGCCACCATGTCGTTGAGCAGCGGCGGCGCCACCCGCCGCACCGCCTGCGGCAGCACCACGTGCCGCATCGTCTGCCGGTAGGTCAGCCCGAGCGACCGGGCCGCCGACCACTGGCTCGGGTGGATGCTCTCGATGCCGGCCCGGAACACCTCGGCGAGGTAACCCGCGTACGTGATGATCAGCGCGATCGCGCCCAGCACCAGCACGCTCGGCGTGCCCTGCAGGCGCAGTCCCGGCACGCCGAAGGTCAGCAGGTACAACCCGATGATCAAAGGCATGCCGCGCAGCGTGTACGTGTACGCGGTGGCCAGCGCGCGCAGCGGGAACAGCACCGCGCCCTTGGTGGTCCGCAGCACCGCGATCAGCAGGCCGAGCAGCAGCGCGCCGATCGCGCAGGCGACCAGCAACCGGACGTTCAGCCACAGCCCGCGCAGGATCGCCGGCAGCGAGTCGATCGCCACCCCCGGGTCGAGGAACGACGCCTGCACGCGCGGCCAGCCCGGTGAGCCGGTCACCAGCACCACGACCAGCACACCCACGACCGCGGTGGAGACCGCACTGATGATCACCGACCGGATCGACTGCTTCCGGCGGTAGGCGACGCGCGCCCGCTGTATCTCGCTCGGCGTGTGGACCTCCGCCGTCATGACAGCTCGGGCGCGCCCGCCACCTGGGCGAGCCACTGCTTCTCCAGCGCGGTCAGCGTGCCGTCGGTGCGCAGCGCGTCGACGGCCTGGGTCACGCAGCCGGTCAGCGACGAACCCTTGTCGAGCACGATGCCGAAGCCCTCCGGCGTGCCCACCTGCGGGAACTGGCCGACGATCTTCGCGTCGGTGAGCTCGGCCGCGGTCATGTAGAACGCGGTCGGCAGGTCCACCACGAGCCCGTCGATCGTGCCGTTCTCCAGCGCCTGCTTCGCGTCGTCGTTGCTGTTGAACACCTGCGCCTGCTGGCTCGGCTTCACCAGGTCGGTGATCGCCTGGTAGCTGGTCGTGCCGACCTGCGCGCCCAGCTTCGCGTCCTTCAGCCCGGCCAGGTCGGTCACGCCCGCGATCGGCGACGAGTTCTTCGCCACGATCGCCTGCCGGACCAGGTAGTACGGCGAGGAGAAGTCGACCGCCTTGCGCCGCTCCTCGGTGATCGAGAACTGGTTGATGTCGATGTCGAACGTCTTCGGCCCCGGCGCGATCGCGCTGTCGAACCGGACCCGGGTCCACACCACGTTCTCCTTGGTGTAGCCGAGCTCGGTGGCGACCGCGTAGGCGACCGCGGACTCGAAGCCCTCGCCGCTCTCCGGCTTGTCGTCGGAGAACCACGGCTCGTACGCCGGCTGGTCGGTGCCGATCGTCAGCTTCCCGGCCGTCAGCGTCTTCAGGCTCGCCGGGTCACAGCTCTGGCCCGCCGAGGCCGCGGGTGTCGCGTCGCCACCGGACTCCTCCGGCGCGCACGCGGCCACCCCGGCGACCGTGGCGAGCAGCAGGGCGACGGCGGGCACGGAGGTTCTACGCATGGTCCGAAGCATATTGGCTGCCCGGATGCGGTGGGGCCGAAGGGGGCTGCGAGAATCGTCTCCCGTGAAGACCTTCGACGAGCTGTTCGCGGAACTGCAGGCAAAGGTGGCGGCCGGGACCCCGGGTTCGCACACCGTGGCGGCGGTCGAGCGCGGCGTCCATGCCATCGGCAAGAAGGTCGTCGAGGAGGCGGCCGAGGCGTGGATGGCCGCCGAGCACGAGGGTCCGGAGCGCGCCGCGGAGGAGATCTCCCAGCTGCTCTACCAGGCACAGGTCCTGATGCTGGCCAGCGGGCTGGAGCTGAAGGACGTCTACCGACATCTCTGATGGTGGTCGCGCCCCCTTCCCGTTCGTTCCCTGCCTGGAGTCTGTCCTGATGCTGCGCATCGCCGTGCCCAACAAGGGCGCCCTGTCCCGTCCCGCCATCGAGATGCTGCGCGAGGCGGGCTACCGCCAGCGCGGTGACGACCGCGACCTGGTCTGCCAGGACCCGGCCAACGACGTCGAGTTCTTCTACCTGCGCCCGCGCGACATCGCGGTCTACGTCGGCAGCGGCGACCTGGACCTCGGCATCACCGGCCGCGACCTGCTCCTCGACTCCGGCGCACCGGCCTCGGAGATCATGGACCTGTCGTTCGGCGGCGCCCAGTTCCGCTTCGCCGCGCGCCCGGAGACGCTGCAGTCCGTCGCCCAGATCGACGGCCGCCGGGTGGCCACCGCCTTCCCCGGCGTGGTCGCCCACTACCTGGCCGCCAACTCCCTCTCCGCGACCGTGGTACGCCTGGACGGCGCCGTCGAGAACGCCATCCGTCTCGGCGTGGCGGACGTCATCGCCGACGTCGTCGAGACCGGCGCCACGCTCCGCCAGGCCGGCCTGGTCACGGTCGGCGAGCCGCTGCTCAAGTCCTCCGCGATCCTGATCAGCCGCTCAGCAGCCGAGTCCGCCACGGCCGGCGACGCGGCCGGCGACAAGCCCGGCACCGCGCAGTTGCTCCGCCGCCTCCAGGGCGTCCTGGTCGCCCGCCGCTACGTCATGCTCGCCTACGACGTCCGCGCCGACCTCCTCGACCAGGCCACCGCGCTGACCCCCGGCATCGAGTCGCCGACCGTCTCGCCGCTGCACCGCGAGGGCTGGGTCGCGGTCCAGGCCATGGTGAAGCGCGCCGAGATGCACCGCATCATGGACGAGCTCTACGAGATCGGTGCCCGCGCCATCCTGGTCACCGACATCGCCGCCACCCGCCTCTGACCTCGGCGGTGCCGCCGGACCGGTCCGCCCGGAGCGGTCCGGCGGCAACCGGACGGACCGGTCACGGCACGTAGAGCTCGGCGAGGCGGACCGCGACGCCGTTCTCGGTGGTGAGGCGGATCAGCGGCGTGCCGTCGCCGAGACGGTCGGCGAAGTCGGTGGCGGACGTCTCGCACGAACCGGCGCCCCGGTCGTCCATGCAGGTGCCCGGGTCGGACTGGTCGACCAGCGCGAAGACCGCGGCGTCGGCGCACGGCAACGTTATCTTCGCCTCGCTGTCGGCGGTGTTCCAGGCGGAGAGGCAGCGCTTGTCGTCGGCCGGGATGTGGAACGTCTCGCAGAACTCCGGGTTGGTCAGGAAGATCACCGGCTCGACCACGACGGCCTGGCCGTTCCCCGGCGTGAACCGCAGCAGCTTCACGATCGAGTCGGTGTCGCCCCGGGAGACGTCGGTGAACGCCGGCACCGACGGGGTGGCGGACGGCACGGCGGACGGCGACGGCGCGGCGGTGGTGTCGTCCGGCGCGGAACCGCAGGCCGCCAGGAGCAGCAGCGCCGGCATCGAGATCAAGAGCTTCTTCACAGCGTACGGATCTCCAGGTCCTTGAAGGCCGCGCTGCCGTGCCGGTGGTCGGACCCGGCCTCCACGCCGAGGCGGATCCAGCCGGTGACCAGGCGGCGGTCGTCGACCGGGGCGGACGTGACGTCGGTGCCGTCCACCGCGACCGTGGCCACGTCGTCCCGGATGACCAGCCGGACCCGGTGTTCGGCACCGCCGGCCAGCGCGGTCGACGGTACCCGGACCAGCTCGTCCGCGCGGTCGTCGGCGTGCCGTTCGAAGCCGATCGTGTCCGCGCAGAGCGACAGCGCGTACCCGGTGAGGTCGTCGGTCTTCCGGAAGGCGACGAACGCGCAGCTGCCCGGCTCCAGCAGCGCCACGCCGACCGTGATCGACTGGTCGCCGGCGAACATGTCCCGCGGTCCGTCGCAGGCCTGCCAGACCGGCTCGGTGCCGCTGATGACCAGACGCCCGCCGGTGTACGCGCAGCCGGCACCGGCCGGCCACTGACCGGGCCGGGACAGCGGGTCGATGATCACCGGTCCGCTCCCGATCAGCGGCGGGTCGCTGGGCACGGTGGACGGTGCCGGTGCCGTGACCGGTTCGGTCCGCGCGCGGTACGCCCACGCGCCCGCCGCGCCGAGCACGGCCGCGGCCAGCACACCGGCGATCGCCGCGGTCGCCGGCCGGCGGGGGCGCCGGCCGCGGTGCCGCAACGCGCGGGCCGCCTGCGCCGCGCGCTGCACCTCGGGCCGCGCGGTCAGGTCCGGCCGGCTGTGCGAGCCGGTGTCCAGCAGCAGTTCGAGCAGCTCGGACGCGGTCGGCCGGTCCGCCGGGTCCTTGGCGAGCGTGCGCTCCACGATCTCGCGCAGCGGCGACTGGAGCCCGCCCAGGTCCGGCGGCCGGGTGAGGATCCGGCCCGCGGTGGCGGCGGCCGAGTCCGCGGCGAACGGCGTCCGACCGGTCCCGGCGTAGGTGACCACGGCGCCCCAGGCGAAGACGTCCGAGGCCGGGCCGATCGGGGCGGCGTCGAAGCGCTCCGGTGCCATGTAGGCCAGCGTGCCCACCATCTGGTCGGTACGCGTGTGATGGCTGGTCGCCTCGAACGGCTGCGCGATGCCGAAGTCGATCACCTTGGGCGCGCCGAGCGCGAAGAGCACGTTGCGCGGCTTCAGGTCGCGGTGAATGACGCCGGCGCCGTGGATCGCGGTCAGCGCCGTGGCCACGCCGATCGCGACGCTGTGCAGGTCGCCGCCGGACAGCGGGCCACGGTCCGCGACCACCTCGGCCAGGCTGGGCCCGTCCACGTACTCGACGACCAGGTACGGCGTGGTGTGCTCCGGGTCCGCGTCGAGCACCGCGGCGGTGCAGAACGGCGGCACCTGCCGGGCGCGGCTGACCTCGCTGCGGAAGCGGCCGCGGTACTCCGGCTCGCTCGCCAGGTCCGGCCGGATCGCCTTGACCGCGACGTTCCGGCCGTCCGCTGACCGTCCGAGGTAGACCGCGCCCATGCCGCCCTCGCCGAGCCGGCCGAGCAGCCGGTAGCCGCCGAGTTCACGCGGGTCTCCGGGGCGGAGGGGCTCCGTCATGGAGCGCCACCCTACACGGGCACCCCGCTGATGTTGAGTTCCGCCACGGCGGCCCAGCGGTTGCCGTTGACCTCGCTGAGCGCGCGCAGTCGCACGTACCGGCCGGTCTTCGCGGGGAAGGTGACGGTCTGCTCCGCGGTGGTGTTCGGCCAGGCACCGGTCGCGACCGGGGTGCCCCAGTTCGTACCGTCGGCGGAGACGTAGATCTCGTAGTTCTTGATCCGGCCGTCCGCCTTGTTCTGCCGGGGCAGGTAGTAGAGGTCCGTCACCCGGTAGGAGCCGCCCAGGTCGATCTGGATCTCGTGCGGGTGGACGACGTTGAACCAGTTGGTGTGCCAGTAGGTGTGCGTGTGGCCGTCCAGCACCCGGGTGGCCAGCGCGACCTCGGACACCACCTCCTGCGAGCTGAAGTACTTGATCTTGAAGTTGGTCCGCGGCAGCCGCTGCTTGACGTAGGTGGCGGTGTACGTGGCCGGCGCCGCCGGCGCGGTGATCACGTGGGTCTGCGCGCCACCGTCCGACCAGGCGGCGAAGCCGTAGCCGGCCTGCGGCGTGACCGCGCTGACCGTGTTCGCCGAGCCCTGGATCACGGTGACGGTGAACGGCGTGGTCCGCACGGTCGAGCCCACGGTCAGCTGCAGGCCGGGCGGGCCGGTGGCGAACGTCAGCTCGACGGTCCGCGGGTTCAGCCGGCGGGTGGTGCTCACGCTGAGCCCGCCCGCGTCGGTGGCGGTCAGTTCCAGCTCGAGGTACGACGGGTAGTCGTGGTCCGGCGCCGGGAACGTCGCGCCGCTCACGCCGTTCCACTCCTGCGCCACGTGCACGTGGCAACTGTCCACCGTGTAGCAGTGGTGCTGGAGCAGCCGCCAGCGCAGCGCGGACGCGGGCAGCGTGCCCTGCTGCGGGTCCGTGGCGTGCCCGGTGAACGAGACGCTGTCGCCGACCGCGAAGTCCGGCTGCCCACCCGGTGTGTCGATCACCGGCGCCGGTGGCGCGTTGCCGCTGGAGATCGCCACGGTCACGGTGTCCACGGCGTCGAGCGAGTCGGTGACGGTCAGCCGCGCGGTGTACGGCCGGCCGTCCGGGTACGTGTACGACGCGGTCGGCGTGGTCGCGTCGACCGTACCGTCGTCCGTGAAGTCCCAGGCGTAGCGCAGCAGGCCGTGGTCGGACGGGTCGGGGTCGGACGAGCCGGTCGCGTCGAACGCCACCGTCAGCGGCGCGGCCCCGGACGTCGGCGACGCGAACGCGACCGCGGACGGCGGCTGGTTGCCGCCGAAGTACCGGATCCGGCGCACCGTGCCGCCCGCGTCCGCGTAGTACAGGTCGCCGCCCGGGCCGATCGCCAGGTCCACCGGGTTCGCCGCCTGGGAGACGAATATTCGCCGGCCCGCCGGGTCCGGGGCACCGCCGGGCGTGGCCGGCGGCATCACCCAGATGCAGTCCCGGCTGTAGTCGGCGAAGAAGAACGCGCCGTTGTACGCGGCCGGGTAGTCGCCGCCGCCCGGCGGGTAGAACGCGGCGCCGGAGACGGACGAGCCGCCGGTCGGGCAGGTGTCGCCGGAGACCACGGAGCCGGTGTGGGCGTAGGCGTAGAACGGTGCGGTCTGCCCGCCCGCGGTGTACAGGTTCTCGCACAGCGTCAGGTTCGCGCCGTCGTACCCGCCCTGCCGGGCGCCGCCCTCGAAGCAGGGCCAGCCGAAGTTGACCGGGCCGGAGCCGGGGTTGGTCACCCGGTTGACCTCCTCCCAGGTGTTCCAGCCGACGTCGCCGAGCCAGACCTCGCTGGTCCCCGGGCGGATCGCGAACCGGAACGGGTTGCGCAGCCCGTACGCCACGATCCGGCGCGCGTTCGCGTCCGGGCTGGCGGACAGCGGGTTGCCGCCCGCACCCGCGCCGGTCGCCGGGTTCAGCCGGATCACGGTGCCGTCCAGACCGGTGGCGTCGCCGAGCGTGCGCACGTCCTGCGAGCGCAGCGCGCCACCCTCCGCACCCGGTGGTGCCATCGCGCCGCCCGGCGGGTCCGCGCACGGGTTGACCGGGTTACCGAGCTGCCCGTAGTCGGTCACGCTGTAGTTGGCGCCGTCCCCGGCGCTGGCGTAGAGCATGCCGTCCGCGCCGAAGTGCAGGTCACCGATGGAGTGGCTCGGGTACTGCTGGCACCAGTCCTGGATCAGCACGGTCTCCGCGCCGGATGCGTTCAGCCTGGACAGCCGGCTGGTGACCACGCACCGCCCGCCGACGTTGCCGCCGACGTTCGCGCAGCTGTCGTGCCAGTAGGGCGCGGTCCGGCCGGGCGGCGCGTCGTACGCGTAGAGCACGTAGACGTCCGGCACGGCCGGGAACTGCGGGTGCAGCGCCAGGCCGAGCAGCCCGCGGTCGTGCAGGTTGTGGACGTTCGCGGTGAGGTCGGCGAAGACGGCCGGCGTCGGATCCGCGAGGCTGTCGAACACCTTGACCAGGCCGGCCTTCTCCGCCACGAACACCCGGCCGTCCGGCGCGAACTCGATGTTCATCGGCTGGTTGAGCCCGCTGAACACGATCTGCTCGCGGAATCCGCCGGGCAGCGCGGCGGCGGCCCCGGCGGCCAGCGCCCGGCCCGGCTCGTGATGATCGGTATGGTCGTGCACCGCGATCGGACCGGCCGCGGTGATTGCCGCCATGGCAAAGGACAGGATGCGCCGAGCCGACCACATGGAGACCTCCCGATGATCGTGCGGGCCGCTGTTCCGACGAGCGTCAGGCGTGCCCTTGCCGAATCGTGGCCCCGCGTTCACCGAATCTCACTCAGACGAACGGTCGCATGACTGTCGGTCATCGGACCGGGTGACTGACATGCTCCCCGAAACGGGCCGACAAGCGTCGATATCCGGCCAACGACCCACACCGGTACGGATCGACGGACCCCGCCGGGCATACGCTGATCCCATGATCTCGAAAGCTGATGTGGACGCGGCGGCGGCGCGGATCGGCGACCGGGTGCGGCACACCCCGGTGCTGCCGGTGGCGGACGCCGGCGCCACCGTGTTCAAACTGGAGCACCTGCAGCACACCGGCACGTTCAAGGCACGCGGCGCGTTCAACCGGATCCTGGCCGCGGCGGAGTCCGGCGAGCTGTCCGGCGCGGGCGTGGTCGCGGCGTCCGGCGGGAACGCGGGCATCGCGGTGGCGCACGCGGCCGCGCAACTGGGGGTACCGGCCGAGATCTACGTGCCGGTGATCTCCTCCCCCGCGAAGGTGCGCCGGCTGCACGAGCTCGGCGCGGTCGTGGTGCAGACCGGCAACGAGTTCGCGGAGGCGTACGACGCGGCGCAGAAGCGGGTGGCCGACACCGGCGCCACGTTCTGCCACCCCTACGACCACCCTGACATGGCCGCGGGCGCCGGCACGCTGGTGCTGGAGATGTGGGAACAGACCGGCGGCTTCGACACCGTCATGGTCGCGGTCGGCGGCGGCGGGCTGCTGGCCGGCGTCGTGGCGGCGCTCGACGGCCGGGCCCGCGCGGTCGCGGTGGAGCCGACCGGCGCCCGTTCGCTGCACGACGCGCTCGCCGCCGGCCAGCCGGTCGACGTGCCGGTCTCCGGCATCGCCGCGGACGCGCTCGGCGCCCGCCGGATCGGCCAGATCGCGTTCGAGATGGCCCGGCGCACCGGCGTGCGGTCGCTGATCGTCGAGGACGAGGACCTGATCGCGGCCCGGCAGCACCTGTGGGACCGCTACCGGATCGTGGTCGAGCACAGCGCGGCGGCCGCGCTGGCCGCGCTCACCTCCGGCGCCTACACGCCGGCCGAGGGCGAGCGGGTCGCGGTGATCCTCTGCGGTGCGAACACGGATCCGTCGAGCCTCGGCTGAGCGACGTTTGCGCGGGCACCCTAGGCTGAGGAGATGGACGGGCTCTCCGTGTTCCTGCTCTGGCTGGCCGCGCTCACCCCGCCGGTGGCGCTCGCGATCGCGGGCAACCGGCTCACCCGCCGCACGCCCGCGGAGCACGCCGTCGCCGTGTACTGGTCGGCCGGCCTCGCGCTGACCGTCCTCACCGTCCCGGCCGTGCTGGCCGCGGCCGGACCGATCGCCGCGGTCGGCGGCACCGTCCCGGCCGCGGCCGGCGAGGCGCTGTGGCTCGTGATGGTGGCCGCGGCGACCAGCGCCGGGCTCACGTTCGTGAGCACGCTGACGCTCGGCGCCGAACTGCTCTTCATGCTGCACCGCCCGCCGGCCGACCCACCGGCCGGGCCGGAGCCGGGCGGCACGATCACCCGCCGGCCGGTCAACGCGTCCTGACCCGGCAGCCCTGCCCGGCGATCCGTCCGCTCCCGGCCCGGCCACACCGCGCCGGCGCCTCCTCCCGGCCGGCACCGCCGTTCCCGCCGCGGGCACCGGAAAACGGTTCCCCCGCGGGCCGGAGAACGGCGCCGCCGCGCGGCTGGACAACGGTTCCGCCCCGCGGCCGGAGAGCGGTGCCGCCGCGCGGCCGGACGTCCTGAGCACGGCTACGCCGTCGCACGCCCGCCTCGTCGAGGACGTGGGACGGCGTGCCGTGCCGCGCGCGGCCACCGACGAACGGTGGCCGCCGCACCCCCTACAGTTCCCCGCTGTTCCGTGCGTTCACGCCGTACCGTGGCGTGATTTCTGGGGTCATTCCGCCCCGTCCGGGATTCCTTCCGTCCCCGCTCCGTCCGGGATCCCGACGCCGGCTGCCACCGTCCACTGCAGAATGTTCTCCATGCCCGGAATCCTGCCTCGCCACGCTGCGAACGACCTGAGCGTGCCTACTCAGCGGGTCTAGGCTCCCCGACGTGGTCACCGACACGTTCCGCCGCACCGTGATCGAGACCTGGGGCGACGACGGCGCCCGCTGGCTGGACACGCTTCCGGCCCGCGTCGCGACGGTCGCGGCGCGGTGGGGGCTGACCGTCGGCGCGCCCTTCCCGCCGACCGTCAACTGGGTCGCGCCGGCCGGCGCGGACGCGGTGCTCAAGCTCGGCGTGCCGTCGGCCGCGCACCTGCGCGCGGAACGGGCCGCGCTCACCCACTACCGCGGCCGGGGCGCGGTGCGGCTGCTCGCCCACGACGACGCGGAGGGCGCGCTGCTGCTGGAGCGCGCCGTGCCCGGAGGCACGCTGCGCACCCGGGCCGCACACGACGACGAGGCCGCGACCGCCGTCTTCATCGACGTCGTGCGCCGCCTGCACCACCCCACCCCACCGCCGGCCGCCCCGGCGGAGCCGGACGCCGCGCGGGAGCCGGACGCCGCGTGGGAACCGGACGCCGCGTGGGAACCGGACGCCGCGTTGGAGCCGGTCGAGCGGCACGCGGCCGACTTCGTGGCGCATCTGGCCCGGAATCCGGGGGACGCCCCGGTGGTGCGGGCGCTCGGGTTGCTGCGGGAGCTGTGCGCGTCCACCACCACCCGCGTGGTGCTGCACGGCGACCTGCACCACGACAACATTCTCGCCGCCACCCGCGAGCCCTGGCTGGCGATCGATCCGCACGGCCGCACCGGCGACCCGGCGGCCGAGGTGGGCGCGTTCCTCTACAACCCCGATCCATGGGTACGCGACGACGCGCTCGCCCGGCTCGCCCCGGCCCGGGTCGAGCAGGTCGCCGACGGGCTCGCGCTGCCGTACGATCGCGTGCTGGCCTGGGGTTTCGTGCTGTCCGTGCTGTCCTGGGTGTGGCACGTCGAGGACGGCCGGGACTATCACGGCCGCGAGCTGGACGTGGCCCGGCTGCTGGCGCCAAAGCTGCCGTGAGACCCGGCCCGAGCTGGGACAATGACGGCATGGCGGGGACCAGGCGAGCGGCGGGGACCAGGCGTGTGCCGGACGGCGGCCTGGCGGTGGCCGGGCCGTGGTGGAGCGGCCTGGCCGGCGGCCTGCTCCCTCAGGTGGTGCTGCTGGCGCTGCTCGCGCTCAACCAGCGCGGCGAGTTCGGCTCGGCGGAGATCGCGCCGTTCTTCTCGTTCCTCGCGATCGGCGCGGGCGTGCTCACCGCCTTCACCGGCGGCCTGGCCACGATCTTCACCCGTTCCCGGCGGATGGGCATCGGCATGGCGCAGGGCACCGGGCTCGGCGTGGTCCTCTTCTTCGCCGGCGCCGCGATCATTCATCCCTGACCCGTATCGTGAATCCCGCGATCGGCAATTCCCGACAATAACCGTAAGTTCATCGTCGATGCGTGCGCCGGATTGATGGGTTACTCTTTGCGACAAGACGATTCGTCGGCTAACCGAGTGCCACTTGACGATCAGTAAGCCGACGATCAGTCACCTTACAAGATCCCTGTCGGGCGGTGTTTCCACCATGGCGAAAAGGGCACGAACAAACGATCACATCGACCAGGCGAACCTCGAGGCCAGCACGGACGTCTCGATTCGCGACCTGCTCGCCGTCCGGGTGTCCGTCACCGGCACCGGGCACCAGGCCACCCGGCCGATCGGCCGGTTCATCACGATGGTCACGGCGCTGCTGCCGACCACGATGTGCCTGATCGTCTGCGTGGTCGCGGGCGTGGACGGCACGCTGACGCTGCTGTGCTGCGCCGGCGCCGGCGCACTGACCGCGGGCGGCCTCTGGGTCGCCGCACACCGGCGCCCGCACCACGAGCGGAGCCCGGTCCCGCACCGGGACCGCTAGCCGGCCGCACTCGGCGGGCGGCGACCGTCGGCCGCCGCCCGACAGCCGACCACCGGCCGCCGGCGCTCGTCACCCGGCGATCGGGTCAGCGTGCCACGAAGCGGAGGAACGCGCCCCAGCACGCATGGCCGAAGGACAGCGCCGGACCGCCCGGATTCTTCGAGTCGCGGACCAGGACCCGGGTGTCATTCGCCGCGCACTCGACGCAATTACCCTGTGCGCTCCGCGTGCTTTTTCGCCATGTGCCATCGGTCCGAACTCGAATGGACATGAGCCCTCCCGCATAACGCCGGAATCGTCGCCCCCGACGGCCGGAGCATACGCCCGGAACATGGCGTTCCTCCAGGCCACGAACCACAACAATTCATTGCGTAATCACTCGAGTACGGAGTGCGACTCCAATCGATTCAGTGCCGCCTCGATTACCACCGGGAGCATTTCCCGGGACGTGGCCCGCTTCTCCAGCGCGCGGAACCGGTCGGCGTAGCGGACGATCGACTCGACGTCCTCCCGGATGATCAGCTCGTCCTGCGGTGACTCGACGTAGACCAGGCCGTCGTCCAGCTCGTCGTCGAATTCGAGGATCACGAACGGCGAGCGGAGCGCGCCGTAGAGACCCGCGCCGAACGGCAGGACCCGGATCGAGACGTGCGGCCGTGCGGCCATCTCGCGCAGGTGCTCCAGCTGCGCGGCCATCACACCGTCCGCCCCCGACTCGGCGCCGACCTTCCGGCACAGCACCGATTCGTCGAGGACGAAGAACGCGTCCGGCGAATCGTCACGGGTCAGCAGTTCCGCACGCTCCATGCGCGCCCGCACCCGCCGCTCGACAACCTCGGCGGAAAGCTCCTCGTCGGGCAGGAAACGCAGAGTGGAATAGGCGTACTCCGGCGTCTGCAACAGACCGGGAACGAGTTGCGGCTCGAAGTTCCGAATGGCACCGGCGCTTTCCTCGTGTTCGAGGAGTTCCATCATTCCCGAGGACAGGACGTCCCGGTACCGCACCCCGATCTCGGAGCCCGCGCGCGCCGCGACCGACAACTCGTTCAACGTGTCGATCCGCGCCGGATCCGTGACACCGTAGTGCTTCAGCAGCGCCTGCAGGTCGGTGAACGAGACGCTGACCTTTCCGGCCTCGATGCGCATCAGTTTCGCGCTGGACCAGCGCAGGGCGTCCGCGACCTCGCGCTGGGTCATGTCGCGGGCGACGCGGAGACGGCGGAGCGCGGTTCTGAGGCGGCGGCGACTGACGGCGGCGCTCTGGTTCCGGGGCATCATTTTCCCCTTTCGGCTGAGTGACGAATCCCCCACCGGCCGCTTCCGCCACGCGCGTCACGACGCGACTGGAGTCAGGGCCGGGTCACGCAACAAACGAGCACATGACGAATTGTCACATCACGATGCGTGACACCGCTACCTCGCCCACGCCCGGGAATCCGACAAAAGGGTCGGCCGTGAAAAACGCGTCAAGAAACCGCGGCGACCCGTATGCAACGCGTCAGGTTTCCCCGATCCGGCCGCGACCAGGCGTTCCATTGCCCAGGCGACCGGCGCACCCGCCGGTCGGACGCACCTGAGACGAAGGAGTCGCACGATGCTTGACGTGGCATTCGTGCTGGGAACGGCGGCGCTGTTCGCGACGCTCACCCTGCTGCTGCGGGCGGTGACCCGGCTGTGACCGCGGTCAACCTGATCGGCCTGGTCCTCGCCGTCGGCCTGACCGGCTACCTGCTCGTCGCGCTGCTGTTCCCCGAGAAGTTCTGAGAGAGCCGCTGACATGAACACCACAGTCGCGGGCGTGATCTTCCTGGTCTCGCTCGTCGCCGCGATCGCCGCGGTCCACCGGCCGTTCGGCGACTACCTGTTCCGCGTGGTCTCCGGGCGCGGGCACTCCCGGGTGGAGCGCGGCATCTACCGGCTCATCGGGGTCGACCCGGAGGCGGAGCAGAGCTGGGCCGTCTACGGCCGCAGCGTGCTGGCGTTCTCCGCCGTCTCGGTCCTGTTCCTCTACGGGCTGCTGCGCCTGCAGCACCACCTGCCGCTGAGCCTGGGCATGCCGCCGGTCACCGACCACGTCGCCTGGAACACCGCGGTCAGTTTCGTGACGAACACCAACTGGCAGGCGTACGCCGGTGAGTCCGCACTGGGCCACCTGGTCCAGATGGCCGGGCTGGCCGTGCAGAACTTCGTCTCCGCGGCCGTCGGCATCGCGGTCGCGGTCGCGGTCGTCCGCGGCTTCGCCCGGTCCCGGACCGACCAGCTCGGCAACTTCTGGATCGACCTGACCCGGGTCACGCTCCGCGTCCTGCTGCCGGTCTCGGTGCTCGGCGCGCTCGTACTGATGCTCGGCGGCGTCGTGCAGAACCTCAGCACCGGCACCGACGCGACCACGCTCGCCGGCGCGACGCAGTCGATCACCGGCGGCCCGGTCGCGTCGCAGGAGGCCATCAAGCTGCTGGGCACCAACGGCGGCGGCTTCTACAACGCGAACAGCGCGCACCCGTTCTCCAACCCGGCGACCTGGACGAACTGGGTCCAGCTCTTCCTGATCCTGCTGATCCCGTTCAGCATGCCGCGCGTGTTCGGCCGGATGGTCGGCCAGAAGCGGCAGGGGTACGCGATCCTCTCCGTGATGGCGCTGCTCGCGCTGGCCGGCATCGTGCTGGCCACGGTCTTCGAGATGCGGGCCGGCGGCACCGTGCCGACCGCGGCGGGCGCGGCCATGGAGGGCAAGGACGTCCGGTTCGGCGTCTTCGGCTCGGCGGTCTTCGCCGCGATCACCACGCTCACCTCGACCGGCGCGGTCAACTCGTTCCACGACTCGTACACCGCGCTCGGCGGCATGCTGCCGATGATCAACATGATGCTCGGCGAGGTCGCGCCCGGCGGCACCGGCTCCGGCCTCTACGGCATGCTGGTGCTCGCGACGATCACCGTGTTCGTGGCCGGGCTCATGGTCGGCCGCACCCCGGAGTACCTCGGCAAGAAGATCGGCGCGCGGGAGATCAAGTTTGCCTCGCTGTACTTCCTGATCACGCCGGTCCTGGTGCTGACCGGGACTGCGCTCGCGTTCGCCACCGGCAACGCGTCCACCGCGCTGAACGTGGGCCCGCACGCCCTGTCCGAGGTGCTCTACGCGTTCACCTCCGCGTCCAACAACAACGGTTCCGCGTTCGCCGGCATCACGGTCAACACACTGTGGTGGGACGTCGCGACCGGCCTGGCGATGCTGCTCGGCCGCTTCCTGCCGATCATCTTCGTGCTCGGGCTGGCCGGGTCGCTCGCCCGGCAGACCCCGGTGCCCGACTCCGAGGGCACGCTCCCCACCCACCGGCCGCTGTTCGTCGGCATGGTCGCCGGCGTGACGGTCGTGCTGGTCGCGCTCACCTTCCTGCCCGCGCTCGCGCTCGGCCCGCTCGCGGAAGGCCTCTGATGCGCACGCCAGTCCCGTACCCGCGCACCGGACCCGCACACGAACGGCCCGCGACCCGCACACCCACCCCGAACGCGGGCCGGCCCACCGGCACGGCCCCGTCCGCGGCGCGCGTCCCCGCCCGCACGGCAGCACCCCTGCACACCGCGGCACCGGCCACCACGGCCACCCACACCGTGCCACCGGCCACCACGGCCGCTCACGGCGCGGCACCGGCCACGACGGCCACTCGTGGCGTAACCACGGCCACGGCAGCCGTTCGCGGCGCGAACACAGCCCTTCGGACTGCGACGGCGGCAACAGCCACTCCCGGCGTGGTTCCGGCCGGGGCGGCCGGCCGCGCCACGAACAAGGCCGCGACAGCTGTCCGGCCGAAAGCGGTGGCCGGGCACGCCACGAACGAGGCCACAACAGCTGTGCGGCCGGAAGCGGCCGCGACAACCGCTACCGGCGTGGTTGCGGCCGCGGTGGCCGGGTGTGCCGCGGGCGCGGTGGTGGCAGCGGTTCGCACCGAGGTACCGGCCGCGGTGGCCGGGTGTGCCGGGGTGTCGGGCGCGGTGGGCTCGTACCGCGATGCGGATCTTGATCTTCGTCTCTCCCAGAAGGCCTGTGAACGATCATGACCATCAGTACTCTCGACGCGCCGGAGACGCCGGCGCCGCGGCAGGACCGGCCGGCGCGGGCGGTCGGCGGCGGGTTGCTCGACCCGGCGCAGCTGATCCGTTCGCTGCCGGACGCGATGGCGAAGCTCGACCCGCGCGTCATGTGGCGGAATCCGGTCATGCTGATCGTCGAGATCGGCGCCGTGTTCACCACGGTGCTCTCGGTCGCCGAGCCGTCCGGGTTCGCCGTCGCGATCACGGTCTGGCTCTGGCTCACCGTGATCTTCGCGAACCTGGCCGAGGCGGTCGCCGAGGGCCGCGGCAAGGCGCAGGCGGCCACGCTGCGCGCCGCCAAGAAGGACACCGTCGCGACCCGGCTCACCGGCTGGGAACCCGGTGCCCGGCCGGGCGGCTGGACCGCGGAGGACGTGGCCGCCGGCCAGCTCGGGCAGGGCGACGTCGTCGAGGTCACGGCCGGGCAGATCATCCCGGGCGACGGCGACGTGGTCGAGGGCATCGCCAGCGTGGACGAGTCCGCGATCACCGGTGAGTCCGCGCCGGTGATCCGCGAGTCCGGCGGCGACCGCAGCGCGGTCACCGGCGGCACCCGGGTGCTCTCCGACCGGATCGTCGTGCGGATCACGCAGAAGCCGGGCGAGAGCTTCATCGACCGGATGATCTCGCTGGTCGAGGGCTCGAACCGGCAGAAGACACCGAACGAGGTGGCGCTCAACATCCTGCTCGCCGCGCTCACCGTGATCTTCCTGCTCGCGGTGGTCACGCTGCAGCCGCTGGCGATCTTCGCGAAGGGATACCAGGCGGCGGCGCCGGACACGCTCGCGCTGGACGGTGACGGCATCACCGGCATCGTGCTGGTCTCGCTGCTGGTCTGCCTGATCCCGACCACGATCGGCGCGCTGCTCTCCGCGATCGGCATCGCCGGCATGGACCGGCTGGTGCAGCGCAACGTGCTGGCGATGAGCGGCCGCGCGGTCGAGGCGGCCGGTGACGTCAGCACGCTGCTGCTGGACAAGACCGGCACGATCACGTTGGGCAACCGGCAGGCGGCCGAGTTCCTGCCCGCGCCCGGCGTCGGCGACGTGGAGCTGGCGGACGCGGCGCAGCTCTCCAGCCTCGCGGACGGCACGCCGGAGGGCCGCTCGGTCGTGGTGCTCGCCAAGGACTTCGGGTTCCGCGAGCGTGCGGTGGAGCGGGCCACGTTCGTCGAGTTCACCGCACAGACCCGGATGAGCGGCGTCGACCTTCCCGCCGAGGAGACCGGCCCGGCCGAGAAGACCGGCACCGCCGGTGGCGTGCGGCGGATCCGCAAGGGCGCGGCCGGTGCCGTGCTGTCCTGGGTTCGGGAGAACGGCGGCACGCCCGCGCCCGCGATCGCGGACCTGGTCGAGCGGGTCAGCGCGTCCGGCGGCACGCCGCTGGTGGTCGCCGTGCACACCGACGGCGCGCCGGCCCGGGCGCTCGGCGTGATCCACCTGAAGGACGTGGTCAAGCCCGGCATGCGGGAGCGTTTCGCCGAGATGCGGCGGATGGGCATCCGGACCGTCATGATCACCGGCGACAACCCGGTGACCGCGAAGGCGATCGCGGCCGAGGCGGGCGTGGACGACGTGCTCGCGGAGGCGACGCCGGAGGACAAGCTCGCGCTGATCCGGAAGGAGCAGGAGGGCGGCCGGCTGGTCGCGATGACCGGCGACGGCACCAACGACGCGCCCGCGCTCGCCCAGGCCGACGTCGGCGTGGCGATGAACACCGGCACGTCGGCCGCGAAGGAGGCCGGCAACATGGTCGACCTCGACTCCGACCCGACCAAGCTGATCGAGATCGTGGAGATCGGCAAACAGTTGCTGATCACCCGCGGCGCGCTGACCACGTTCTCCGTCGCGAACGACGTCGCCAAGTACTTCGCGATCATCCCGGCCATGTTCGCCGGCGTCCACCCGAGCCTGGACGCGCTCAACGTCATGCGCCTGGCCAGTCCGACCACCGCGATCCTGGCCGCGGTCGTCTTCAACGCGCTGGTCATCGTCGCGCTGATCCCGCTCGCGCTGCGCGGCGTCCGCTACCGCCCGAGCAGCGCCGCCGCCCTGCTGAGCCGCAACCTCTGGATCTACGGCCTGGGCGGCGTCGTCGCGCCGTTCCTCGGCATCAAGCTCATCGACCTGTTCCTCTCGCTCATCCCGGGGCTCTGATTCGCATGCGGCTTCCTTCCTGGATCTCCCAGCACCTCGCGGCGCTCCGCGCGCTGCTCGTCCTCACCGTCGCGCTCGGACTCGCGTACCCCCTGGTCATGGTGGGTGTCGGTCTGGTGCCCGGGCTCAGCGGCAAGGCCGGGGGCTCGCTCGTCACCCGCGACGGCACCGTAATCGGCAGCGCGCTGATCGGCCAGCACTTCACCGACGCGGACGGCAACCCGATCCGCCGGTACTTCCAGTCCCGTCCCTCGGCCGGCGGCGCGGGCTACGACCCGCTGGCCACCGGCGCGTCCAACCTCGGCCCGGAGAGCGTGGTGGACGGCCCGGACTCGCCCGGCCTGCTGACCCAGGTCTGCGCGCGCAGTCTGGCGGTCGGCACGCTGGAGGGCGTGGACGGCCGGCGTCCCTACTGCACTCCGGACGGTGTCGGCGCGGTGCTGAGCGTCTTCCGCGCGGACGGTCTGACCGGCGCCGTCACCCGCGCGGTCAGCGTCAACCAGGCCTGCCCGGCCACCCCCTTCACGACCACCTTCGAGGGTACGGCCGTGGAGTGCGCGAACCCGGGCGAGGACTACTCCGGCGGCGTGGTCACGCCGGTCCGCGGCGACTCCCCGGACCGGTCGCCGGTGCCGGCCGACGCGGTCACGGCGTCCGCCAGCGGCCTGGACCCGCACATCAGCGTGGCCTATGCCGAGCTGCAGGCGCCGCGGGTGGCCCGGGAGCGCGGCCTCGCCGAGACCGACGTGACCGCGCTGGTCCGCGCGCACACCACCGGCCGCGCGCTCGGCTTCCTCGGTGAGCCCGCGGTCGACGTGCTGGCACTCAACCTGGCGCTGGACGCGCGCGCCTGACCCGGTCCAGGCGTCCCGCATGCTGCTAGAACGACATGGGGGACGCCTGGATCACGGCGAGCGGGCGCGGGAGAGGATCAGGGGCGTGGCACGCGGACAACTACGGATCTACCTGGGGGCGGCCCCGGGCGTGGGCAAGACCTACGCCATGCTCGAGGAGGCGGCTCGCCGGGCCGCGCGCGGCACCGACGTGGTGATCGGCTTCGTCGAGACGCACGGCCGGCCGATGACCGCGGCGATGATCGGCGACCTGGAGGTGGTGCCGCGCCGGGCCGTGACCTACCGCGGCGCCGAGTTCACCGAGATGGACACCGACGCGGTGCTGGCCCGCCGGCCCGAGGTGGCGCTGGTCGACGAGCTGGCCCACACGAACGTGCCCGGTGGACAACACGAGAAGCGCTGGCAGGACGTCCAGGAGCTGCTGGACGCCGGCATCGACGTGCTCTCCACCGTGAACGTGCAGCACCTCGAGTCGCTCAACGACGTGGTCGAGGAGATCACCGGCGTACCGCAGCGGGAGACCGTGCCGGACGAGATCGTGCGCGCGGCCGAGCAGGTGGAGCTGGCCGACCTGACGCCGGAGGCGTTGCGCCGCCGGATGGCGCACGGCAACGTCTACCGGCCGGAGAGGATCGACGCGGCGCTCGGCAACTACTTCCGGCTGGGCAACCTGACCGCGCTGCGCGAGCTGGCGCTGCTCTGGCTCGCGGACAAGGTGGACGACCAGCTCGGCCGGTACCGCGCGGAGCACGAGATCGCCGACACCTGGGAGACGCGGGAGCGGGTGCTGGTCGCGCTGACCGGCGGCCCGGAGGGCGAGACGCTGATCCGCCGCGCCGCCCGGATCGCGGACCGTACCAAGGGCGCGGAGCTGCTGGCCGTGCACGTGTCCCGCAACGACGGGCTGGCCGGCGTCGACCCGGCGCTGCTCGCCCGGCAGCGCGTCCTGGTGGAGAGCGTCGGCGGCACGTACCACCAGGTGGTCGGCGGTGACGTCCCGGCCGCGCTGCTCACGTTCGCGCGCGGCGTCAACGCCACCCAGCTGGTGCTCGGCGCCAGCCGGCGCGGCCGGCTGGCGCAGCTGCTCTCCCCCGGCGTCGGCGTCACCACCACGGCCCGTTCCGGCAGCATCGACGTGCACCTGGTCACCCACGAACGGGCCGGGACCGGGCGGCGGCGGTCGTTCGACGGCAGCACCGCGCTGTCCCGGGGGCGGCGGATCGCCGGGTTCGTGCTCGCGCTGGCCGGCATGCCGCTGCTCACGCTGCTGGTCCACGTGCTGCCCGGCGAGCTGTCGCTGACCCTGGACATCCTGCTCTTCCTGGCCGCGTCGGTCGGCGTGGCGCTGGTCGGCGGCCTCTGGCCCGCGCTGCTCGCGGCCGTCGGCGGCTCGCTGCTGCTGAACTGGTTCTTCACGTCGCCGACCGGCCGGTTCACCATCGCGGAGCCGGACAACCTGCTCGCCCTGGTCATCTTCGTGCTGGTCGCCGCGTCGGTGAGCGCGGTCGTGGACCTGGCCGCGCGGCGCACCCGGGAGGCGGCCCGGGCCGCCGCGGAGGCGACCACGCTCGCGGCGGTCGCGGGCAGCGTGCTCGGTGGCGCCCGGCCGCTGCCCGCGCTGCTCGAACGGCTCCGCGAGACGTTCGGCTTCACCTCGGTCACGCTGCTGGAACGCGACCCCGACGCGGGCACCCGGCCGGACGTGCACCGCGACCCGCTGGCCTGGAAGGTGGTCGCCGGTGTCGGCGGGCCGCCGTGCGCCGCGCCCGGCGAGGCCGAGGTGGATGTGCCGATCGACGACGCGCTCAGCCTGGCGCTGCGCGGCGCGCCGCTGGCCGCGGACGACCGGCGGATCGTGGAGGCGTTCGCCGCGCAGGCCGCGGTCGCGCTGCGCCAGGAGCGGCTCAAGGCCGAGGCGGCCACGGTCAAGCCGCTGGCGGCCGCGGACCGGATGCGCACCGCGCTGCTGGCCGCGGTCAGCCACGACCTGCGCACGCCGCTGGCCTCCGCGAAGGCCGCCGTCACCAGCCTGCGCAGCGCGTCCGGCGCGGACGCGGAGATCGCGTTCGACGACGAGGACCGCGACGAGCTGCTGGCCACCGCGGACGAGTCGCTCGACCAGCTCGGCCGGTTGGTGGCGAACCTGCTGGACATGAGCCGGCTGCAGGCGGGCGTGCTCGGGCTGTCGCTGATCGACATCGGGCTGGAGGACGCGGTGCCGCGCGCGCTCGACGAGATCGGGCCGGCCGCGCACGCGGTGCGGGTCAACATCCCGCCGGACCTGCCCGAGGTCACCGCGGACCCCGGCCTGCTCGAACGGGTGCTGGTCAACCTGGTGGCGAACGCGCTGCGGCACAGCCCGCCGGACGCGCCGCCGATGCTGTCGGCCAGCACGCACGGCGGCGAGGTGGAACTGCGCGTGATCGACACCGGGCCGGGCATCCCGGAGGAGGACTGGGACACCGTGTTCCTGCCGTTCCAGCGGCTCGGCGACCGGGACAACCACACCGGCGTGGGGCTCGGGCTGGCGCTCTCCCGCGGCCTGGCCGAGGCGATGGGCGGCACGCTGACCCCGTCGGCCACGCCCGGGGGCGGCCTGACCATGGTGCTGGCGCTCCCGGCCGTACCCCCGCAGCAGTTCGATCTCGATCTGGAGGACGAATGACCCGCATCCTCGTCGTCGACGACGAGCCCCAGATCCTCCGCGCGCTGAGGATCAACCTCAAGGCGCGCGGGTACGCCGTGGAGGTCGCGCCGGACGGCGGCTCGGCGCTGCGCGCGGTCGCGCAGCACCACCCCGACCTGATCGTGCTCGACCTGGGTCTGCCGGACATGGACGGCGTCGAGGTGATCCGCGGCGTGCGCGGCTGGACCGCGGTCCCGGTGATCGTGCTGTCCGGGCGCGCGAGCAGCGAGGAGAAGGTGGCCGCGCTGGACGCGGGCGCGGACGACTACATCACCAAGCCGTTCGGCGTGGAGGAGCTGCTCGCCCGGATCCGTGCCGTGACCCGGCGGATCAACACCACCGGCGAGACCGCGCCGGTGGCCCGGATCGGGCGGTGGACCGTCGACCTCGCGGACCGCACGGTACGCGGGGACGACGGTGAACAGCTGCGCCTGACGCCGACCCAGTGGCACATTCTGGAAATCATGCTGCGCAATCCGGGGAAGCTGATCAGCCAGCGGCAACTGCTGCAGGAGGTGTGGGGCCCGCAATTCCGGACGGAGACCAACTACCTGCGCCAGTATCTGGCGCAACTGCGCCGCAAGCTGGAGGACGACCCCGCCCGCCCCCGGCATCTGATCACCGAGCCGGGGATGGGCTATCGGTTCCGCCCTTGAGTTACCGCTTGTTGAAGGCCTCGACCACGTTGGCCGGGATGCGGCCGCGCTCGGAAACGTCCCAACCGTTCTCCGCGGCCCACTCGCGAATCGCCTTGTTCTGATCGCGATTGGACCGGACGGTGCCACCGGCGACGCGACGGCCACCGCGCTGCGCGGCCACCGCTCCGCTGCGGCCCACGCGGGTGCCGGCCGCGATGTACGGGTCGAGAAGCTTGCGCAGCTTGCCGGCGTTCTTCTCGGAAAGGTCAATGGTGTAGGTCACGTCGTCCAGCGCGAACTCCACGGTGCGGTCAGCCTCGCTGCCGTCGAGGTCGTCGGTCAACAGCGTGATGACTTGCTTAGCCACGTCGGCTCACTCCCGGTCAGGAAGAACAATGCAAACGGATGGGGTACCGAAATGCAGTCTGCCTGAAGCGCACAATATCCCGCAACCTGCCCGGAAATTGATGTGTCGTGACTATTGCCTCGCGATCCTTTCGCGAACATCGTAAGCCCAGCTCAATCGCGGTTCATACGCACCGGCCGGCGCCGACTCGTACCAGGCGATCGCCTCTTCGACATTGTTACGAGCTTCGATGAGATAACCGGCCTCCGCCAGGATCTGCGCGTGCTCGACCAGCAGATCTGCTAGATCACCGGCGGAAATCGGCCGCGCCCGGGCCACCTGCCGGGCGATGTCGACCGCCTCCCGGGAGTCCGTCACCGCCGCACCGGACCGACCGGCCAGGCTGTTCGCGGCCGCCAGGTTGCGCAGCGCCGTGACAAAGGCCGGGCCGTCCACCAGCAACTCCCAGCCTGCGGGAATCGGCCCGGCATTCGACGGCGTGAAGAGCACCTCGCCACTTTCGTCCGCGGCCCGGAACAGGTCCGCCGCCTCCGCCATCACCTCGGTGGCACGATCCCGCTCGCCCGCCTCCGCCAACATTTCCCCGAACCGGACGAGTGTGCGCGCCAGCCCGGTCCGATGCCGGGGCGCGTCGAAGATGGTTTCCCGATACTGACGGACCGCCTCCGCGACCGGCTCGCGCGCCTCGTCGGCGCGGCCGGTCGCCTCAATGGCCGCACCCAGGCGCACCAGCGCATCCGCCAGATATGGCCGGTAAAACGCCGGATCGGCCGGCACCAGCTCACGGAAGAGCGCCGCCGACTCCGCCGCCGCGGCCACCGCGGTGTCGCTTTCTCCGACACGCTGCAGGAAATGCGATCGGTTGTGCAACAGCCCGGCCGCGGCCAGGATGTGGCTCGCATTCTCCGGCGCGATCTCCCGCAGCCGCCGGATCGTCCCGCCCGCGGTCTCGCCGGCCGCCAGCGCATCCCGGTAACGGCCGTCAGCGGCGGCCCGTTCCATCACGGCCACCTCATCCCGCAGCCGCGCGGACAGGGCCTCTTCGGTCGCGTTCTCCCCGAGCACCATGCGCTTCTCCATGCCCGCACTCCCCCTTTCCTATTCGGCCCACCGGCGCCCGGCCCCGGGTCTCCCGACACCCGACGGATTTCGCCGCTCATCGATCCGGCGCCCCGGCCGCGCCGCCCCCGAGGGCCGGGTCCACACTCGCCGTTCACTCACGTATCGAAGTGAATTGATCACCCCCGGTGAGGCATGCTGGGTCGGTGACGGCGAACACGGAGTCGGTGCTGCCCGAGCTGCGCACGATGTGGTGGGAGACCGGGCTGCGGCGGCGGGCGGACGCGGGACTGTTCGGGGTGTTCGCGGAGCTGCCGGCGCTGGTCCGGCGGGCGATCGCGATCAGCTGGCGGGCGGACCGGCTGCGGACCTCCGTCGTCGGGGCCGCCACCGTCGGCGGAGGGGTGATGGCCACGTTCGGGCTGCTGGCGACTCAGCGGGTGCTGGTGGAGCTGTTCGCCGGTGGGCCCACGCCCGACCGGGTGACGGCCGCGCTGCCCGCGCTCGGCGCGCTCGCGCTGGCCACCGCGATCCGGGCCGGGCTCGGCATCGCCACCGGGTACGCGCAGAACGGGCTCACGCCGCGGGTCAGCCGGGAGATCGAGCGTGGCCTGTTCGAGGTGACCACGTCGGTGCGGCTGGACGCGTTCGACCAGGACGCGTTCGCGGACGACATGGAGCGCGCGTCCCGCGGCACCGAGTCCGCGATCGGCCTGGTGCAGGGCGTGATGAACCTGCTGGCCGGCGTCGTGTCGATGCTGTCCGTCGCGGTCGCGGTGGTGCTCATCCACCCGCTGCTGCTGCTGGCGTTGCTGGTCGCCACCGTGCCGAACGCCTGGGGTTCGCTGCGCGCCGGGCATCAGCGCTACCGGACGTACATCGCCGGCTCGGTCCGCCGCCGGCGGCTCTGGATCCTGCACCGCCTGATGGCCGAGCGGGTCTCCGCGCACGAGCTGCGCTCCTACGGGCTGCGCCGGTTCCTGCTCGACCAGTACGACCGGGTGATGTCCGTGGAGACCGCGATCCAGCTGGCGCTGGCCCGGCGGGTGACCACGTCGACCAGCGTGGGCTCGGCGATCGGCGGCGTCGCGACCGGCGCGGTCTACGTGCTGCTCGGCGCGCTGCTGCTGCGCGGGCACATCCCGCTCTCCGCGGCCGCCACCTGCGTGATCGCGGTGCAGGCCGCGCAGCGCGCGCTGACCACGATGACGTTCCAGATCGACCGGGTCTACACCGAGGGCCAGCACTTCGGCGACTACACCGGCTTCATGACCCGGGCCGCCGCGCACATGCCGCCCGAGTCGGACCGGCCGGCCCCGGGACCGCTGGAGGAGCTGGAGGTCCGCGGTGTGACGCTGCGCTACCCCGACCGGGACACGCCGGCCGTCGACGACGTGACGCTCACCGTGCGCGCCGGCCAGACCGTCGCGTTCGTCGGCGAGAACGGCTCCGGCAAGTCCACGCTGGCCGCGATGATCGCCGCGCTGCGCGAGCCGACCTCCGGCACGATCCGGTGGAACGGCCGCCCGCTACCGGAGTGGGACGCCGCCGCGCTGCGCGCCCGGGTCGCGGTCGTCACGCAGGACTACCACAAGTGGCCGTTCACCGCGGCCACGAACATCGCGGTCGGCGACCCGGAGGCGGAGCCGTCCCAGCCGCGCATCGAGTCCGCGGCCCGCCGCGCCGCGGCCCACCAGATGATCTCCGAACTGCCGCACGGCTACGAGACGCTGCTCGACCGCACGTTCGCCAGCGGCCAGGACCTGTCCGGCGGCCAGTGGCAGCGGATCACCGCGGCCCGCGGCTTCCTCCGCGACGCCGAGCTGCTCATCATGGACGAGCCGTCGTCCGCGCTGGACCCCCGCGCCGAGGACGCGCTCTTCCAGGCGATCCGCGACCGCCAAGGCCACGCCACCACCATCCTGATCACCCACCGGCTGGCCAACGTCCGCCACGCCGACCGCATCTTCGTGCTCGACGACGGCAGGCTCGTCGAGGCCGGCACGCACGGCGACCTGATGCGCCTCGGCGGCCGCTACGCCGAGCTCTTCACGTTGCAGGCCGCCGGCTACGCGGACTGAGGTCGCGGGCCGCCGCCGGGCACGGCGACCCGCGGGGGTCTCAGCGCACGTCGACGAAGACCGGGTTGGTGTAGAGCCAGGTGTCGGTCCACGGGTCGCCGTCGCCGGGGGTGTGCGCGACCGGCCCGTGCGGGTCGATCGTGCGGCCGAGCAGACCGGGGCCGTGGTGGTTGCCGTCGCTGCCGCGCAGGCGGACGTACCCGGACTCCCGCGCCGCGCCGAGCGGGATCCGCAGCGTGTACGTGCCGCGCCTGCGGGTGGTGTCCGCGGTGTGCACGACCCGGGTGTCCGGGGCCCGCCAGTCGTCGCGGCCGATGCCGGGGCGGACCACACCGCGGATCACGTCGAGGTGCGCGAGGCGGGGCAGGATGCCGTGGTAGTTCGGCCGGGACGACGCGGTGACGGTGACGGTCAGCGTCAGCGGGGTGCCGCGGCGGACGCGCAGCCGCCCGCCGAGCGTGGCCCGGCGGCCGCCGGCCTCGAGGCGCACGTCCAGGCCGTCGACGAGCTGGCCGTGGTCGACCCAGACGCGGCCGGCCCGGAGCGCGTCCATGACCTGCCGGTGCCCGTACCCGGTGACGCCGACGTGGGTGCGGCTGAACTGGCCGGGCCACAGGTCGCTGCCGGGCTGGGCCGTGCCGGTCTCGACCGGGTCGGGCAGCTGGCCGGTGTTGTCGAAGTTCTGCCCGGCCGGCCAGTCACCGTTGCGCAGCGTGTCGTACACGGTCCGGTGGTTGTCCGAGTTGCTGGTGATCGTGAACGGCTTGCCCTCGGAGAGCATCGCGTCCCAGAGGCCGCCGACCGTGGCGGTCATCCAGTCGAAGCCGCCGTAGGTCACGTAGGCCTCCGGCGGGTATCCGCCCCAGGACTGCGCGGACGGCCTGTTCTCGTACTCGCCGCGGATACTCGCCGCGCCGCGCAGGCCGGGGACGGCCGCGCCCTGGGCACCGGGCGCGCCCTCCATGCCGATCATGATGTCCGGCGCCGCGTCCCGCCAGGCGCGCAGCTCGTGCGGGGAGTCGATGCCGAGCCGGGACGGGTGGTTCGCCAGGACCAGCACGTCCGGGATCGCACCGGCCCGCTTCCGCGCGGCCAGCCACGCGATCGCCTCCGCCGCGAGTGCCTCGTTCGCCGGCGACGAGTCGGTGCGCCCGAGCAGCTTGCCGTCGAACGCCTTCTCGAACTCGCGCAGCACCTCCGCCTCGTGGTCGCCGGGCGCGGTGAAGACCGTGCAGTGCTCCGCGCCGGGGATGTACCACTCCAGGCCCTGGAAGATCAGCAGTCGCGGGTTCTCCACCCGCGCCCGGCGGATCAGCTCCCGCTCGCGCAGCGCGCCGCCCGCGTCCGCGTGCCCGACGTTGCTGTGCTCGGTGAACACCATCCAATCCAGGCCGAACTGGGCCGCGCGCCGGGCCAGGTCGGCCGGCCGGTACTTCGCGTCGTGGCTGAAGACCGTGTGCACGTGGTGGTCGCCGACCAGCCAGGCGAGGTCCGGGTCCGGGTCGCCGGCCGGGCCGTCGTGCGCGGCGGCCGGCGCCGCGAGGCCCACGGCGGACAGCCCGGCGAGGCCGGCTCCGAACAGGCCGGCACGCCGCAGCAGACCGCGGCGGGAGACACCCTGCGCGTCCAGTTCGGACTCCGGCACGGCCGGGTCGGCCCACTCCGGCAACGTCATGACGCACTCCCCACACCGCGGCAGTAAAGATCAACAGCAACCTAGCGGCGGTACGTGAAGCGCCGGTGCACACCGATTGTCCGCCGTGTACACCCTCAGTTCATGTCCGGCTGGCAGAACTGGTCGTCATGAACCACAGAAGGCTCACCACCGTGGCCGCGGTCGCGAGCGTGGCGCTGCTCGCCGCGCCGTCGGCCGCGCAGGCACACGGGCACGGCGCCGGTCTCCCCCGGCTGTCGCTCGTCGACACGATCTCCGTCCCGGCCGGCGGCACGCAGCTGGGCACGCCGTTCGGCGGCCTGTCCGGCATCGACTACGACGCGCGCACCGGGACGTACACGGCGATCAGCGACGACCGGTCCGCGCTCGCCCCGGCCCGCTGGTACTCGCTGCGCCTGCCGCTCGACCGGACCGGTTTCGCCGCGACGGCGCCGCGGGTCACCGGCGTCACCACGCTGCGCGGCGCGGACGGCGCGCCGTTCGCCAACGGCACGGTCGACCCGGAGTCGATCCGGCTGGCCGGACGGGACCGGCTGCTCTGGACCAGTGAGGGCGCGGCGTCGACCGGCCTCGCGCCGACGATCCGGGAGGCGTCGGGGGACGGCGCGTTCCGCCGTGACTACCGGCTGCCGGCCGCCTATCTGCCGGCCGCGAACCGGGGCGTGCGCAACAACCTGGCGTTCGAGGCGCTGACGCTCTCCGCGGACGGCCGGTCGATCGTCGCGGCGACCGAGGCCGCGCTGGCCCAGGACGGCCCGATCGCCACGCTGGACGCGGGCACCGGCGCGCGGGTGCTGGTGCTGGACCGGTCGTCCGGCCGCACCCGGGCGGAGTACGTCTACCGCACCGAGGCGATCCCGGCCGCGCCCACCGACCCGGCGAACCCGTACGCCGACCGTGGCCTGACCGAACTGCTCGCGCTGAACGACACCGACTACCTGGCGGTCGAGCGCAGCTTCGCCGGCGGCGTCGGCTTCACCGTCCAGGTCTTCTGGACCACCACGCGCGGCGCCACGAACGCGGCCGGCCGGGACGCGCTGACCGGCCGTGAGCGGGTCATGCCGAAGCGGCTGCTGCTGGACCTGAACGCGACCGGCACGCAGGTCGACAACGTCGAGGGCATCACCTGGGGACCGCGCCTGCCGAACGGCGACCGGTCGCTGGTTCTGGTCGCGGACGACAACTTCAACAGCTTCACCCAGTTCCACCTGCTGCGGGTCGCCAACCGCTGACCCACCCGGGTCGCCGGCGCCGGGGTCCCGGCGCCGGCGACGCCGGTGGTCACGCCGCGAGCGGGCGCACCTTGCCGACGCCCTTGTCCTTCTCCGTGCACGCCTGCTGCGGCGAGCTGACGAAGATGGCCGCGGTCTCGTCCGGCGGGAAGACGCGGAAACCGCGCGTCTCGGTCGCCTTGCACCTCGCCGCGCCCGGGTCGGCCAGCAGCAGGTCGCTGCGGGCCGAGTCGCCCGGCTTCAGCGTGACCTTCTTCGGGTCGCCCTCGCGGGCGAAGTCCGCGCCGACCTGGGTGCCCTCGTCACCGGTCACGAACGACACGCCCGGGTAGCCCTGGATCGTGCAGGCCTGCGCCGACACGTTCGTGAACGTGAGCGTCTCGCCGTGGTGGCCGGCCGCGCCGCCGCCCCGCGTCTCGTTGATCGTCACGGTCAGGTCCGCGGTGTGGCACCGGCCCGGCTCGGACGGGTTCGCCGCCGCGGTGGCGGCCGACACCTCCGGCACCGCCGACGCGGACCCGGACGCCTCCGCCGTCCCGGCGGCACCGCCGCCGCACCCGGCCAGCAACAGCGCCGGCGCCGCCGCGGAGACCATCGCCACCCGTACCCGCAAGCTCCTCATGGTCTTCTGTGTCCCCGTGAGGGGCGCTCACGAAACCCGGCGCAACCGCCAGAAAGCGACACCGGCGGTGAGCGCCGCGAGCGCGGTGTACGCGGCCAGCTCCAGCCACTGGATCGACCAGTACCGCTCGTACGGATGATAGGTGACGGTGAACACCAGGCCGGCCGCGTCGACGCAGGCCGGGTCCCAGGCCATCCGGAAGCAGGCGTCCACGGTCGCGGGCGCGGGCGCGGAACCGTCCGGGTGCAGCAGCGGCGCGGTGTCACGGACCATCCACCGGCCGGGCCGCGCGTAGCCCACCAGCCAGACCTCATCGTTCCTGGGCAGGTCGAAACTCGTGTGGTTCTGCCTCGCGGCGGCGTCCAGCACGACCGTCTCGGTGACCGGGCTGCGCAGGTAGGGGCGGACCGCGAGCGGCACCGCGATCTGCACGGCCGCGAAGATCACGAGCGTGACCACCATCGCCGGTACGGTCCGGCGGAGCAGCAGACCGGCCGTGCCGCCGAGCACGAACGCGAAGAGCGCGTGCCCGAGCGGTGCCACGCCCCGGCTGGCGAACTCGATCGCGCCGAACCGGTCGCCGAACACCGCGTCCCACGGATGCGCAACCCAGGTGAGCAGCGCGGAGAACACGCCGGTCAGCACGAGCGTGAGCAGTCCGAGCAGGCCCAGCTTGACGGCGAGCCAGCGGCCCCGGGTCACGCTCTGGCTCCACGCCAGACGGTGCGTGCCGGCCGCCAGCTCGCGGGCGACCAGCGGCGCTCCCCAGAACACGCCGATCAGCACCGGCACGGCCAGCAACGCGACGCCGGCGATCAGCAGCGGCGCCCCGAACCGGTTCTCCAGGAGCAGCCGCGTCGTCGTGCCCACGCAGGACAGGCAGCCGCCGTGCCGGGTCGCGATCGTGCCGCGCAGCGCCAGCCCGAGTGCGACCAGCGCGATCGCGACCACGGCCAGCGCGGCGGACGAGAACAGGATCCGCGCGCGGGCCTGCCGCCAGGTCAGCCAGATCATCGTGCCGCCTCCAGCGGTCGTTCGTCGGCGCGGCCCAGGTAGGCGAGCACCATGTCCTCCAGGTCGAGCCGGTCCGCGCCGGTGACGCCGCCCGGCGAGCGGACCACCAGGCTGCTCTGCCGGCTGCCGTGCTCGGCCGCGATGACCTCCGCGTCCGTGGGCAGCGCGCCGAAGTCACCGCGGTCGGCGACCATCCGGGCGTGCTGGGTCAGCAGGTCGTCGACGTCGCCGACGACCTGGACGCGCCCGCCGGCGAGCACGATCAGGTGGTCGCAGACGCGTTCCAGGTCCGCGATCAGGCAGCTCGCCCTCGGTCGGCGTGAGCAGGCCGGCGGCCAGGCCGAGCAGCGTGGTCTTGCCGGCGCCGTTCGGCCCGACCAGGCCGACGATGCGCCCGGCCGGGACGTCCAGGTCGACGCCGGCCAGCGCGGTCCGCCGGCCGTACCGCTTGCCCAGGCCGGTCGCGGTCAGCGCGGAGATCATCGGGTGGCCTCACTCGTCGAGGCCGCCGGAAAAACCTCGCGGATCGTGGCCGCGAACAGCGCCTCCACCGCTTCCGGGTCCAGGCCGGCCGCGCGGGCCCGCTCGATCCAGTCCCGCAGGTCGCGGCGCAGCGGCTCGTGCGCGGTGAGCGACTCGCCGGCCGGCAGCCCGGTGATGAACGTGCCGACGCCCGGCCGCGGCGCGACCAGCCCCTCCCGCTCCAGCTCACGATAGGCCTTGAGCACCGTGTTCGGGTTGATGGCCAGCCGGGCCACCACGTCCTTCACGGTCGGCAGCTGGTCGCCGACGCTCAGCCGCCCCAGCCGGAGCGACTGCCGCACCTGGTGCACCAGCTGCAGGTACGGCGAGACACCCGACCGCGCGCTCAGATGGAACTCGATCACGAGCACTCCATTCCACTAGGTTGATAGCACTATAGGAACGTAGCACTATGCGTGCGGTCAAGACCCGGGTCGAAAATCTTTCCGGCGGTACGCGAAAGGGGTGCGGCCGCGAACGCGGCCGCACCCCTTTCGGGACGAACCTAGGCCTTCTGGATCTCGCGGATCGCGAGCGCCGCACCGAGCGCGGCGACGGTGGAGGCCCAGCCCTTGTCCTCGATCGAGTCCTCCAGGCCGGCCCGGTCGCGGGCCTGGCCGAGCGACTCGACGGTGAGCACGCCCTGCCCGACCGGGGTCCGGGCGTCCAGCGCGACCCGGGTCAGGCCGCTGGTGACCGAGTCGCAGACGTACTCGTAGTGGGAGGTCTCGCCGCGGATGACGACACCGAGCGCGACCACCGCGTCGCAGACCTCGGCGAGCGCCTGCGCGACCACCGGGATCTCGACCGAGCCGGCGACCCGGGAGACGATGACGTCGCTCACGCCGCACGCCTCCGCCGCCGCCTGGGCCCGGCCGACCATGTGGTCGACCAGCTCGTGGTGCCAGCGGGCGGCGACGATGCCGAGCTTCAGGCCACCCGCCTCGACCGTGCTCAGCTGCGGGTCTCCGAATCCAGCCATGTCAGTGCTCTCTCTCCTGGTCAGGCGAGTCCGTTGAGGACCTGCTCGTCGGCCTCGTCGTAGGTGTGGCCCATCCGGTCGCGCTTGGTGCGCAGGTAGCGGACGTTCTCCGGGTGCGGGCGGACCGGCAGGCCCTCGCGCCCGACGATCTGCAGCCCGTACCCCTCCAGCCCGGCCCGCTTCGCCGGGTTGTTGGTCAGCAGCGTCATGGTGCGCACGCCCAGGTCGTAGAGGATCTGCGCGCCGGTGCCGTAGTCGCGGGCGTCCGCGGGCAGGCCCAGCTCCAGGTTCGCGTCGACCGTGTCCAGGCCACGATCCTGCAGCTGGTACGCCTGAAGCTTGTGCAGCAGCCCGATGCCCCGCCCCTCGTGGCCGCGCACGTAGAGCACCACGCCCCGGCCCTCGCGCGCGACCCGGGCGAACGACGCGTCCAGCTGCGGGCCGCAGTCGCAGCGCTGCGAGCCGAAGACGTCGCCGGTCAGGCACTCGGAGTGCACCCGGACCAGCACGTCCTGGCCGTCGCCGATCTCGCCGTAGACCATCGCCACGTGCTCCGCGCTGTCGTGCGCGACCCGGTAGCCGAACGCGCGGAACACGCCGTGCGGCGTCGGGATGCGCGCCTCCACGACCCGCTCCACCTGCTTCTCGTGCCGGCGCCGGTACGCGATCAGCTCGGCGATGCTGATCAGCACCACCCCGTGCTCGGTCGCGAACGCCTCCAGGTCCGGCATCCGCATCATCGTGCCGTCGTCGTTGACCATCTCGCAGAGCACCCCGGCCGGGCGCAGGCCGGCCAGCTCGGCCAGGTCGATCGCGGCCTCGGTGTGGCCGGGCCGGCGCAGCACGCCGCCGGCGCGGGCGCGCAGCGGCACCACGTGGCCGGGCCGGGAGAGGTCGGTCGGGCCGGTCGCGGGGTCGGCGAGCAGCCGCAGCGTGTGCGCGCGGTCCGCGGCCGAGATGCCGGTGTCGACGCCCTCCCGGGCGTCGACCGTGACCGTGTACGCGGTACCGCGCCGGTCCTGGTTGGTGTGGTACATCGGGGGCAGGTCGAGCCGGTCCGCGTCCGCCTCGGTGATCGGCGCGCAGATGTAGCCGGACGTCCAGCGGCGCATGAACGCGACCAGCTCCGGCGTCGCCTTCTCGGCCGCGAAGATCAGGTCGCCCTCGTTCTCCCGGTCCTCGTCGTCCACCACGATGACCGGGCGGCCCTCGGCGATCGCCGCCACCGCCGCCTCCACCGTGCCAAAGCCACTGGTCATCGCGGGTCCCTCAGCATCTTCTCGACATATTTTGCGATCACGTCGACCTCCAGGTTCACGGGATCGCCGATCTGCTTGTGCCCGAGCGTGGTCAGGGTCAGGGTGGTCGGGATCAAACCGACGGAAAACGACTTCTCGGTCACGTTCGTCACGGTCAGCGAGACACCGTCGATGGTGATCGAGCCCTTCTCCACGACGTACCGGCTGAGCTCCGCCGGCAGGCTGAACGTGACCGTCTCCCACTTCGCCGCGGGCTCGCGGTTCTCGATGTGCCCGACGCCGTCGACGTGTCCCTGCACCAGGTGACCGCCGAGCCGGCTGCCGAGCTGCGCGGCGCGTTCCAGGTTGACCGGGTGGCCCGGGGCCAGGCCGCCCAGGCTGGAGCGGCGCAGCGTCTCGCCCATCACGTCCGCGGTGAACACGCCGTCGCCGAACTCGACCACGGTGAGACACACGCCGTTGACCGAGATCGAGTCGCCGTGCTTCGCGTCGTCGCTGACCAGCGGCCCGCGCACGGTCAGCAGAGCGGAGTCCGCGCCGGTCGGGGCCAGGTCGACGACCTCGCCGAGTTCCTCCACGATGCCGGTGAACATCGCTAGTCTTCCCCCTTCTCCTTGGTGGACCCGCTACGGATCGGCACGCCGCGCATGATGTCCGAGCTGGCGCGCTCCTCCGCCGAGATGTCGGCCTTCTTCGGTACCCGTGGCGTCAGCTGGGCGGTGAGGCTCGGCTCCGGCTTCCGGGCCGGGTACCGCGGCACCGCCGTGTACCGGATGTCCGGTCCGACCAGCGTGATCTCGGTGAACTCCAGGTCGATCGGCTCACGCAGGATGCCGACGCCGACGCCGTTGCTCAGCTCCTTGCCGGACAGCGACGGGCGGCCCGCGCCGAGCAGCTTCGGCGCCATGTAGCCGATCACCCGGTCGACCAGCCCGGCGGAGAGGAAACCGGCGGCCAGCGTCGGGCCGCCCTCCAGCAGCGCCGCACGCACCCCGCGCTGGTACAGGCCGCGCAGCAGCGCCCGCAGGTCGACCAGCCCGTCCGGGCCGGTGCCGACCTCGGCCGCGGTCGCGATCCAGGTCTCGGCCAGCCCGTCGCGCACGCGTGCGTCGTCCGGGGTCTCGCCGTCGCCGTCCACCACCACGCGCAGCGACTGGCGGATCGCCAGGCTGCCGTCGCGGACGTTACGGACGGTCAGCCGCGGGTTGTCGGCCAGCACGGTACCGACACCGATGATGATCGCATCGGCCTCACCGCGGAGCTGGTGCACGTCTATCCGCGCGGCCTCCGAGGTGATCCACTCCGAGGAGTTGTCCACCGCGGCGGTCCGGCCGTCCAGCGTGGAGGCGACCCGCCAGGTCACGTACGGCCAGCCCCGGCGCACCGCGGTCAGCCAGGCCACGTTCCCGGCGGCGGCCTCCTCCTCGCGTACCCCCTGCTCGACCTCGATCCCCGCGGCGCGCAGCGTCGTGGCGCCGTGACCGGCCAGCGGGTTCGGATCGGAGACCGCGATCACCACCCGGCGGATGCCGGCCTGGATGAGCGCGCGGGTGCACGGCCCGGTCCGCCCCACGCTGTCACAGGACTCCAGCGTCACCACGGCCGTGCCGTTCTTGGCCCGCTCCCCCGCGTGCGCCAGCGCCACAATCTCCGCGTGCGGCCCGCCGGCGTACGCGTGGAAGCCCTCGCCGACCACCCGCTCCTGCGAGTCCAGGATGACGCAGCCCATCACCGGGTTGGGGCTGGTGGTCCCGAGACCGAACGCGGCGAGCGCGATCGCATGCCGCATCGCCTCGTCCTCGGCCCGGCTAGCCATGGCGGCCATCTCCCCTCGCTCGCGGTCATGTCACGCGCAGCGGGGTTACACGAGGACGTCCGGGTACGGCAAGCCGCACCCCTCGACGCACGCCCCGCTCAGGGCAGCGTCGATCGTCCGCGCGCTGTCTCCCATCCGGACTGTCTGACCGGGCCGTGACCGGCCGGGTCAACCGTCGGCCCCGGATTCGCACCAGGTCCACCGGCCGGGCTCGTCAGAGCTCGTCCGGGTCGCGGGCTGACCGCTCCGGGTGGAGCGGATCACCGCCGGTTCGGAATTTCACCGAGTCCCGCCAGCGCGTGGTGGGCTACCCCTGAGTCTTACACGTTGCCGCGCGAACGTCTGCCACCGGGCGATCGACGTCACAACGCAGCGGCCGGCGGAACCGTCCGGGCGATATGCCGTATTCGCGGCGTAATGCGCCACTGAACGCGAACTCGACCGAATACCCGCGCCGCCGCGCGATCGCGGCCGGCGGCGCATCCGACTCGCGGAGCGGCCGCGCACCGTGGGCGAGCCGCGCCCTCGGTGTGGATCGAGTCCCGGCCCGATCCTCCCCCCGGGGCACACACATGTCGCCCGGCACCCGCGTCATCCGGGAGACCAGCAGCGCCGCGCATGCGCGGGACCCGGCTACGCGCCCTGGACGTTGCCCCGTTTGTCGATGGCGACGTACGACCCCGGCTGGTTCTTCGCCGTCTTCTTCATGTCCGACGCGATCGCCATCACGATGCGGGGGTCGTCGAAACGACGGCCCTCCCCCGTGGTGGCGACGCCGATCGAGAGCGTCACCAGCGCCGCGCGCTGCTTGCCGCCCCGGCGGTCCGGGACCTCGATGTAGCCGCGCCGGGCGTGCTCCGGGTCGTAGAGCTCGTCGGCCGCGCGCTCGAAGTCGACGACCATGGCCTGGGTGAGCGGGCGGATCTGCTCCGGGTGGCAGATGAAGATGAAGTCGTCGCCGCCGATGTGGCCGAGGAAGACCGGCGGCAGGCCGACCTGGACCACGGCGCGGTGCAGGCTGCGCGCCAGGGCCTGGATGAACGCGTCGCCGCGGTCGAAGCCGTACACGTCGTTGACGGCCTTGAACCGGTCGATGTCGATGTAGCCGACGGCGTAGTCGGCGCCGCTGCGCATGCGGTCGCTGATCTCGCGCTTGACGCGGCTGTTGCCGGGCAGGCCGGTCAGCGGCGAGACCTCGCGGGACTCCTGGTTGCGGTTGAGCGTGTTGCGGACCCGCGCGACCAGTTCGGACGTGTCGAACGGCTTGACCATGTAGTCGTCGGCGCCGGCCTTGAGACCGTTGACCTTGTCGATGGTCATGCTCTTCGCGGTGAGCATGATGATCGGCAGGGTCGAGGTGATCGGGTTCGCCCGCAGCCGGCGGGTCAGCTCCAGACCGTCGATCTCCGGCATCATCAGGTCGAGCACGGCCAGCGACGGGCGCTGCTTGTCGATCTCCTCCAGCGCCTGCTTGCCGTCGTTGGCCACGACCACGTCGAAGCCGTCGAGCTTCAGGTTGAGCGCCACGAAGTGCGCTATGTCCCGGTCGTCGTCGACGACGAGTATCAGGTCCCGGCCGGGTTCCGGCCCGAACTCGTCGCGCTCGCTGCTGCTCATGCCGGGTCGCCCTTCACGCCGCGGCCGCGGGGCGGCCGGCGCCGAGCCGATGGTCCGCTCATGCGGAGGCCAGCGCGCGGAGTTTGCGGATCGCCTCGGCGGGGTCGTCGGCGCCGTAGACGGCGGTGCCGGCCACGAACGCGTCCGCGCCGGCCTCGGCCGCGGCCGCGACGGTGTCGGCCGCGATGCCGCCGTCCACCTCGAGGCGGACCTCCAGGTGGCCGGCGTCGATGTGGCGGCGCACGGCACGGACCTTGTCGAGGGTCTCCGGTAAGAACTTCTGGCCGCCGAAGCCCGCCTTGATCGTCATGACCAGCAGCGTGTCGAAGTGCGGCAACAGCTCCAGGTACGGCGTGACGTCGGTGTCCCGGTCGATCGCCAGGCCGGCCCTGGACCCGGCCGCGCGCAGCGTCTTGGCCAGCGCCACCGGGTCGTCCGTGGCCTCGGCGTGGAACGTCACGTTGTACGCCCCGGCCTCGGCGTAGCCGGGCGCCCAGCGCTCCGGATCGGTGATCATGAGGTGCACGTCGAACGGGATCGGCGTGGCCTTGCGCAGGCTCTGCACGACCGGCAGGCCGATCGTCAGGTTCGGTACGAAGTGGTTGTCCATCACGTCGACGTGCAACCAGTCCGCCGCTCCCTCGACCGCGCGCGCCGCATCGGCGAGGCGGGCGAAGTCGGCGGCCAGGATGCTGGGGGCGATGACGATCGACGGCGCGTCCACGACAGTGAGTCTACCGATCGCCGGGCTTTTCGATCACCAGTGCCGCATAGGGTTGCGGCGAAGCCACGTACCGAGGGGAAATGTCTGCATGCCACGCACGATCGCCACGAACACCCGGGTCGGCCGGGACGGGTTGCTCGACTTCGTCCGGCCGCGGCACCACGGGATCCTGATGACCACGCGCGCCGACGGCCGCCCGCAGGCGTCGCCGGTGACCATGGGCGTCGACACCGAGGGCCGCATCGTGATCTCCACCTATCCCGAGCGCGCCAAGTCCACCAACGCCCGGCGGAACCCGCTGGTCTCGGTGTGCGTCCTGTCGGACGAGTTCAACGGCGCGTGGGTGCAGGTCGACGGCACCGCGGAGGTGCTGGACCTGCCGGACGCGCTGGAGCCGCTGGTCGACTACTTCCGTTGCATCTCCGGCGAGCACCCGGACTGGGACGAGTACCGCGCGGCCATGGTCGCCCAGGGCAAGTCGCTGATCCGCGTCACGATCGACTCCTGGGGCCCGATCGCGACCGGCGGCTTCCCGCCCCGCCTCGCCGACGACTGAGGACCGGGTGGCGCCGGCGAACCGGTGATCAGTCCGCGAACCACGCCGCGGCGCCGGGCGGGAGCAGCCCACCGGCGCCGAGCGGCGCGCTGGCCAGCAGCGGGGTCGCGCGCGGGTCGACCTCGGCCGGTTCGTCGCCCATGTTGACCACACAGATCAGTTCCCCGGGGGTACGGCGGAAGCAGAGCACCGGATCGCCCGGCTCGGACAGCCACTCCAGCTCGCCCTCGCCCAGCCGCTCGCGACGGATCTCCAGCGCGGCCCGGTAGAGCGTGAGCGTCGAGTCCGGGTCGGACTGCTGCGCCTCCACGGTCAGCTCGGCCCAGGCCGGCGGCTGGGGCAGCCACGGCGTGCCCGCCGCCGGGTCCGGGGAGAACCCGAACGGCGGCGCCGCGCCGGACCACGGGATCGGCACCCGGCAGCCGTCCCGGCCGCGGTCGGCGCCGTTCGTACGGATGAAGTTCGGGTCCTGACGGAGCTCGTCCGGGATGTCGGTCGCCTCCTCCAGGCCCAGTTCCTCGCCCTGGTAGAGGTAGACGCCGCCGGGCAGCGCGAGCATCAGCAGCGCGGCCGCGCGGGCCCGGGCCCGGCCGGTCGCGCCGCCGCCGTAGCGGGTCGCGTGCCGGATCACGTCGTGGTTGGAGAGCACCCAGGTCGCGGGCGCGCCGACCGGGGCGAGACCGGCCAGCGTGTCGTCGATCGCGGTCCGGAACGCGGCCGCGTCCCACGGCGCGACCAGGAACGCGAAGTTGAACGCGGTGTGCAGCTCGTCCGCGGCGAGATACCGGCCGAGGCGCGCGAAGTCGAGCACCCAGGCCTCCGCGACCATGGTCCGGTCGCCCGGGTACGCGTCCACGACCCGCCGCCAGCCGCGCCAGATCTCGTGCACCTCGTCCCGGTCCCAGAACGGGTGCCCCGGCTGCGCGATGTGCACCGGCACCGCCGGGTCGAGCGTGTCCGGCAGCTCCGGGAGCGCCGGGTCCTTGCGCAGGCCGTGCGCGACGTCGATGCGGAACCCGTCGACGCCCCGGTTCAGCCAGAACCGCAGCACGTCCTCGAACTCCGCGACCACCTCCGGGTTCGTCCAGTCCAGGTCCGGCTGCGCGGTGTCGAACAGGTGCAGGTACCAGCTGCCGTCCTCGACCCGGGTCCAGGCCGGGCCGCCGAACACGGACCGCCACCCGTTCGGCGGCGCGTCGCCGCGGCCGGGCCGGAAGATGTAGCGGGCCCGGGCGGCCCGGTCACCGGCGAGCGCGGCCCGGAACCAGGCGTGCGCCGACGAGGTGTGGTTCGGGACGACGTCCACGATGATCCGCAGGCCGGCCGCGTGCGCACCGGCGATCAGCGCGTCCGCGTCGGCCAGCGTGCCGAACAGCGGGTCCACGTCGCGGTGGTCGGCGACGTCGTAGCCGGCGTCGGCCTGCGGGGACGGGTAGAACGGGTTCAGCCAGATCGCGTCCACGCCCAGCCCGGCCAGGTACGGCAGGCGGGAGAGCACGCCGGGCAGGTCACCGATGCCGTCGCCGTCGGCGTCCGCGAAGCTGCGCGGATACACCTGGTAGATCACCGCGTCGCGCCACCAGGGCCCGCTCTCCGTCATCCGCCGATCATCCCATCGGGTGGGCGTCAATGCCGGTTGAACCGAAGGTAGCGGTGTCCCGTTATCAGGGCCACGACGCACCGAGGAGTGACCGTGCCCACGTTTTCCCTGTCCGACGTCTGCCGGGACGGCCGGTTCATCCCGATTCCCGGTGGCGCGTACTTCCACCCGGGCACGATGGCCGAGCCGGTCGACGTGCTCGCGCTGACCAGGGCGATGAACGCGGTCCGCCGCGCGGACGGCGGCGCGATCGTCGTACCGGAGGCGGCGCTGGACCGCCCCGCCGCGCTGCACGCGGTGCGGATCGCACTGGACGGGATGCCGGCCGGCGTCGTGCTCACCGCGCCGGACGGCAGCCGGACCGGCACCGACGACTGGCTGGCCGCGACGGACGCGACCGGCGCGCAGGCGCACGCGCCGTACCTGCCGGGGACGGTCCTCTCACCGCGCGTGGTGCCGGTCGACGCGGCCGGCCGGGAGAACGCGGACACCCCGGTCGCGGTGCGGGTCCTGCCGCGCGCCGACGCGGACGCGCGCGAACTGCTGCGCACCGCCGCCGACCTGGCCCGCGACCTCACCCGGCACCCGGTCGACCGGATCCGCGCGCTGACACCGTCCGGCTCGCCCGCGTACCTGATGGCCGTCGGCATGATCCTCACCGGGCGCCCGGACGCCTGGGACCACCGGCGGGTGACCCCGCCGACGCCGGCCGAGGTGCACCGCGCGTTCGCCGGCGGCGGCACGGTCCCGCTGCCCGGCTCCCCCGCGCTGGTGCACGCGTCCGGCGGCACCGGCGAGCGGCTGACCTGGCTGGTCACCGGCGACGACGGCACGCTCCTCGCGGTGTCCGCGCACGGGATCGCGCCGGCCTCCCCGGACCGGACGCGGGCGCCGGGCACCACGGTCGTCCGGTTCGGGCCGCCGGACGACCTGTCGCCGGTGCGGGCCGCGCTGGACGCGCTCGGGCCCTGGGACGGCGACCCGGACTGTGTGGACCGGGTCGCGCGGGTGATCGGCGGCCTCGGCGGCCTGACCTACGCGCCCGGCACCGACGGCCTGCGCCCGCGCGAGGTGCTGGCCGCGCGGATGGGCGGCTTCTTCGGCCCGGAGGGCGGGCCCGCGCTGCTGACCGGCCTGAGCCCGGGTACGGTCGCGCCGGTCTGGGTGCGGCCGGTCCCGCTCGCCGACGGTCGCCTCGAGCCCGGCCGGGCCGCGCACATGGTGCTCGTCCACCACCGTGGCGGCGGGCGGTTCACGCTGCTGGAGACGCAGCTCGACGGCGAGGCGCGGCTCCGGCCGTTCACGCTGCGCGACCGGGTGCTGCCGGGCGCGCTGACCGGCACGCTCCGGCTCGTCCAGGACGCCGCCGGGCACCTGCGGCAGACCGAGGTGGACGGGCGGCGCACCGTGTCCGCCCCGGCACCGGTCCCGGACGGCCGCGGGACGGCCGCGCTGCTCGACCCGGCCACCGGCCGGGCGGACCCGGAGGGCGTCGGCGCGGAGTTCGAGCCGATGGTCCGCATCGGCCGGGGCCGGGAGCTGGGCCTCAAGAAGCCGGCGCCGGCGTTCACGCACTCGTTCGAGAACCTGACGTTCGTCGAGCTGCCGCAGGTCGGGCTGGTGCTCAAGGGCGACAAGAAGGTGGCCGCGCTGGGCCGGTCCGGCCGCTGGTACAGCTCCGAACGGCAGGCCGAGGCGGCGGAGGACCGGGTCAAGCGCGTCGAGGAGTGGCGGATCATCGAGGTCGCCACGTACGTCGGCACCGCGCTGCCCGGCGAACCGGCCGACGTCGTCAGCGCGGAGACGTTTCACACCCGCGCCAAGGTGATGATCCGCTGGCTGCAGAACATGGGCCGGCACGGGTACTCGCTGCAGAACACGCTCAGCCTGACGCCCGCGATGGCGGAGTACTTCGACCGGTGGGCCGCCGGCCTGCCCCGGCACGAACGGGCGGCCGCCCGGCTGATCCGCGACGCACTCGTCGAGATCGAGCCGGCGGACCTGCCGAAGGTCGCGCGCGAGCAGGTGCTGTTCCACCCGGAGCACACCGCGCCCGGCAACCTCTACCACTCGACCGTGGACGTGTCGCTGGCCGGCATCCCGGCGCTGCACGCGCTGCGGCGGCAGTGGGTGCGCGGGCGCGACCGGTACTACGACGACCTCGTCATGGTCGACGAGGTCGTCGCCGAGCACGCCTCCGGCGTCGCCCGGCTGTTCCTCCGGCAGCTCGTCGACGGGCCACTGGACGCACGCGACGTCACCGAACTGATGCGCGGAGCCGAGGCGCACGAGCTGCGCGGGGTCCTGCACGTGGTGCTCACGCACCTGATGACGAAGGCGTACGAGAGCCGGCTGAAGAAGGTCGGGCTGTTCAAGAACGGCACGCTCGCGCTGAGCCGGTACGACCTGGACGACATCAGCGAGTACCTGCCCGACGACGTCAAGGACTTCCTCACCCGCAACTTCGACGGCCTGGTCCGCGACCTGGACCGGACGCTGGCCCGCCGGCTGCCCGGCCTGGCCCGGCGCGGTGAACGGTGGACCGAGAAACGCATGCCGCGGACCTTCGGCACGGCCCGCGCGCCGCGGTACAAGCACGTGCTGCGCGGCGCGCTGCTCGGCGACCCGGACCGGCTGGTTCCCCTCGAGGACATCGTCGGCGCCCTGACGAAGATCGACGTCTTCGATCCGTTGCCCGGACAACCCAAGCGGATCCCGTTCGAGCTGCGCCTGCACCTGCCGGACCGGAACGCGTACGAGCCGGCCGAGAGCATGACCACGCTGGACGGCACGGACGCGTACCTGCGGCACTCGCTGGACGTCTCCCGCGACGCGGAACGGGTGGCGAGCGAGGCCCGGGCGTGGACCGCCGCCAACGGTCCGGCCCGGGACGTGGCGGCCCGGCTCAGCGCCGCGCACGGTGCGCTGACCCCCTGGCACGGCAAGGTCTTCCACGATCCCAGCGGCGCGCTGTGGGAGAAGCGCAACGGCGTCTGGGACCACCCGGCGCAGCTCGTGCGCGAGGTCGGCACGTCCGGGCGGCTGGACGGTGCGCGGCCGATCGTGCAGCACGAGACCGGCCGGCTGCGCGGGTCCCGCCGGCCGGTGCTGGCGCTGCTGTCCCGCAGCCGGTGGTCCCGGTGGCGGCGGGAGGAACAGCTGGAGCGCTCCTCGGCGTACCTCGTGGTGGCCCGGCCGCTCGGGCACCTGGTCCGGGTCCCGGTGCAGCGCGACGGCCGGACCGCCGAGGCGTGGCTGACCGCGGAACAGTTCGCGGCGCTGCTCTACGCGCAGAACATCGGCCTCCGGTTCGCGTTGCGGGCGATCGACGGCGAGTTCGCGGACGGCTTCGTCGCCCGGGTGGGCGCGGAGTACACGGCGCTGCACACCGCCGACCGGATGCGCGACCTGCACGTCTACCGGGTCGCCGGCATCCGCTACGACGCCGCGCCACCCACCCCGGCCGCGGTGCTCGCACCGGGCAAGGACGGGCTGCTCGCCACGCTCGACCCGGCGCTGCGCGCCATGACCACAGCCGATCCGCCGGTACGGAGGCTGGTCCGCGGCACCCCGGACGCCGCGCTCGCCTGGACCCTCGCGGCCGACGGGCTCGCCGGGCTGCGAGCCGACTTCGCCGGGCTGACCGAGCCGGAGCTGCGCGGGCGGTTCCGCGACCTCGCGTTCGCCGCCGACCGGGCGATGGCACTGGTCGGTGAGCTGGTCCCGGACCGCGACCACCCGGTCGCCGACGTACTGCTGCGGCTGGACGCGCTGCTCGGCACGCGCCGGTTCCCCGGCGGCGCCTGGCCGGTGCCGGCGCCGCCCGCGCTCACCCCGGCCGAGCGGCGGGTGCGCGCGGCCATGGACGTGCTGTCCACACCGGACGCCGGCCGCCTGCTGCCGCTGCTCGGCCGGACCGCACGCACCACCGACACGGACGGGCTGCGCGGCCCGGACACGGTCGCGGCGCGGCTCGGCGGCTGGTTCGGGCCACCGGGCGGCGCCGGCCGGCTGACCGCGCTGCCGGTGGGCGGCGTGACCCCGGTCCGGGCCGGGGAGCGCGTGCTGCTGGTGCAGCGGGCCTCGCGCACCCGGTTCGTGCTGGCCGACCCGGCGGCGGACGGCGACGCGCGGTTCACCCCGGTTCCGCTGTCCGCGCTGGTCGAGGGCGACACGGTACGCCTGCCGGCGGCGCTGCACGGACCGGTGCGGCTGGTCACGGACGCGGACGGCGCGCTGCGGCACGTCACGGTGGAGACCCGGCGCGCGGCCGCGACCGCGCCGGGCTCGGCCGCGCTGACGGCGACGGACCGGCTGACCACGGAGACGTTCCCGCTCCCGGCGACCGGCCGGCAGCCCGTCACCGGGACTCCGGCGGACCGGCCGGCCGGTGGCGCACCGGTGTCCGGGGCACCCGCCGCCGAGGTACGGGCCGCGCCGGGCGTGGACGGGTCGCCGGCGCCGGGCGGGTGGCCGGTGCGGGTGCTGGGGGACTTCAAGGGCGCCGCCGGTGTGCTGGACGACGTCCGCGCGCACGGCCACCTGGCCGGGCGCCCGGTGATCGCGGTCAGCCTGGCCGGGCCGCCCGAGGTGGTGGAGTCCGTGGCCGGCCGGCTCGACAAGCTGCTCCGCCGGTACGCGCGGACCGGGCTGACCCCGCTGGTGGTGGCGCCCGAGGCGACCGCGACCGGCCGGAAACGGCTGGACGAGACGCGCGCGCGGCGGCCGATGATCTCGCTGACCCAGGAGACGGCCGGGTTCGACCCGACGGTGTGGCGGCTCCGCGGCCCGAACGGCACGCCGCTCACCGACTCGGCCGCGCTGGACGCGGACGCCTTCCAGCGGGTCGCCACGCCGCCCGGCGCGGCCGGCGCATTACTGCCCGGCGCGGCCGGCGCGCTGCCGGACGCGCTCGCCGGGTGGCTGCTGGCGGACGGGCCGGCCGAGGCCGAGGCGCATCATCGCGCGCACGCGGCGGCGCTGCACACGCCGGAGACGGCGGCCGTGCTGGCCCGGCTGGCCGAGGCGGAACCGGACGACGCGGAGCTGGCCGCGTACCGGATCGCGCTGGAACTGGCCCGGCGGGCCGGCGGCGTGCCGGACGCCGGTGCGAAGCGGCTGCGGCCGTCCGCGACCTCGATCCTGGCCGTCGAGCCCGCGTACCGGCCGGCCGACGGGCCACCGGTCACGGCCGTCTACGACTACCTGGCGGTGACCGGCGGCCGGCGGGAGCGGTACGCCTGGGAGGGTCTGCTGTTCCAGCTGCTGCTGGCCGGTGAGCTGACCGGTGGTCAGCTGCTGGCGCTGATGCGGGCCACCGCGGTCACCGCGCCGGACCGGGCGAGCATCGCGGTCGTCGAGGTCTTCCTGGCGCTGCGCGACCTGCCCGAACGGCTGCTCGGCGAGAACCCGATGACGCACCCGGAACTGGTGGAGATCATGGAACGGATCGGCCGGGTGACCCGGGGCACGGCCGGCTCGTACGCGGACTGCGTCGACCCGGTCGACCGGACGGCCTGGATCGGCCGCTTCGACGACCACACCGCGCGCTGGCGGGCCACCGGCGACCCGGCCGACGCCCGCCGCGCCGACCTGCTCCGCACCGCCACCGACCTGCTGGCCAACTGCTGAACCCACGGGCCCGGCGGCGGCCACCGTCGCCGGTCCGGTCAGCCGGGTCCCGTACCCGCCGCGCGGACCGGGCGCCGGAAACCCCGCCGCGCGCGGGGCGGGCGACCACCACGCGCGGCGGGCGGCCGCAGGGTGGGGCGGTTGTGGGCGGGTGGAACGAATACCGTGGGGGGATGGGCGCATACCGCGAGCGGCCGCCCGGCATCCGGGCTCTGGTGGCGTGGGCGCCGTGTGTCTGGGTTCGGGTCGCGGCGCCCGGGGCCGCGCTGATCACGCCGGACGGCTGCGTGGACCTCTACCACGCGAACGGCCGGCTGTCGGTCGCCGGACCGGACACGTCCGCGCGCATGGCGGCGTTCGCGCCCGGGACGGTGATCGCCGGGGTGCGGCTGCGCCCGGGCGCGTCCGCGTTGCTGCTCGGCGACGTGCCGGCCACCGCGATCCGCGACACCCAGCCGGACCTGCCCCGGCTCTGGAGCCCGGCGCGGGCCGCGACGCTGGCCGAGGACACCGCACGGGCCGCGACGCCGGACGAGGAGACCGCACGGGCCGCGACCACCGCAGGGGCTGGGACCACCGCAGGGGCCGGGACCACCGCAGGGGCCGGGACCACCGCAGGGGCCGGGACCACCGCAGGGGCCGGGAGCGAGGCCGATGGTGGCTGGGCGGTCGCGGCGGTGCTGGAGCGGGCGCTCGCCGCACGGCTGCGCGGCTTCGTGCCGGACCCGGCCGTGCTGCGCGTCGTCGCGGCGCTGGACGGCCCGCGTCCGCCCTCGCTCGCCGCGCTCGCGGCCGGCCTGGGGCTGTCCGAGCGGCAGGTGCGGAGGCGGATCACGGACGCGGTCGGTTACGGCCCGCGCACGCTGCACGGTGTGCTCCGCTTCCGGCGCGCACTCGCCGAGGCCCGCACCGGCGCCGCCTGGCCGGAGGTGGCGATGCGCGCCGGATACAGCGACCAGCCGCACCTGACCCGCGAGTTCCGCCGCTGGTCCGGCCGCACGCCCACCGCGCTGCGCCGGGCCACGCCCACGCCCACGCCCACCGCGCCGCACCGGGCCGCGGTCACGCCCACGCCCACCGCGCCGCACCGGCACGCCGGCAGCCCCGCGCCCACCGCGCCACGCCGTGACTCGGTCGCCCTCCCGCCCACCGCGCCACGCGGGGACACGGGCGGTCACACCCGCACCGGAGCGCGCCAGGACGCGGTCGGCACCATGCACACGGCGCCGCGTCGGGACGCGGTCAGTCCCAGGCCGTGAGGGTGTGCAGCGCGTGCAGCGTGATCGCCGGGCGGGCCTCCATGGCGGTGTTCGGCGCCCACTGGACGTAGGTGATCGGCCAGCCGCCGTCGTCGCCCTGCCGGCCGGCCAGGAAGTCCAGGCTGCGGGTCAGTTCCCGGTCGGTGAACCAGCGCGCGGCCAGGCTGTCCGGCGCGGGCGCGTAGTCGTGCGCGTAGGTCCACTCGCCGGCCGCGTATCCCGGCGCGATGGCCGCGTCCGCCGTCGGGTCGGACGGGTCGGACGGCACCAGCCCCTGCTCCCGGACCAGCCGGCCGAGCCGGTCCGCGGCCCGGACCGCCCGGTGGCGGTCCGGCGCGTGGTCGAGGAAGTCCAGCGCGGCACGTACCTCGTACGGGTGGGTGCGGTCGAGCGCGTCGATCGCCGCCCAGCAGAACGCGACCGCGCCGTCCAGCCAGGGGTGCGCGATGCCGTGCGCCAGCAGCGGTCCGGCGATCTGGCCGGTGGCGAGCAGATCACCGGGCACGTCCGTGTCCGCGGCCGGCACCGGCAGGAACGGCGGATGCGGGTACGCGGCCAGGCTGGGCAGCACGGACGGCGCACCGCCGGCCGGCCCGGACACGCTCGCCAGCCAGTCGCAGAGCGCACCGCCGGTGCCGGCGTCGAGCTGCCCGGCCGCCGCGAGGACGCGCAGCGCGGACGGCACGGCCAGCGGCTGACCGGCCGGCCCGCGCACGTCCGGCTCCAGGCCGAACGCGAACCCGCCGTCCGGTGCCCGGTAGGCCTCCAGCGCGGCCCGCACCCCGGCCGGGTCCGCGCCCTCGAAGTGGTGGCCGTACAACCGCTGTTCCAGGACCCGCCCGGTGAGCCGGATGAAGTGCCCGGCCCGGGCGATCGTCTCCGCGTCCGCTCGTGTCATGCCCCGACGCTAGCCAGTCCGCCGTGCGCTGTCTTGAACGTTCCGGCCGTCCCGCGGGTCTGCGGAACCACTGTGGAACGTGCGGGCGCATCCGTTCGGGGACTGCTGCCGAGGGCCGGAGTCTGACAGCATCGTCCCCATGCGGGAGGCGGAGGCGCTGCGGGCTGCGTACGACGGGGTGACGGCGGTGCTGTCCCCGCTGAGCCCGATGGAGTTGCTGGCACCGACCCGGTGCCACGGCTGGACGGTCGCGGACGTGGTGCATCACCTCACCGAGGACGCGCGGCGGGCACTGGTCGCGCTCGCCACGCCCGCGGACGGCCCGGCCACCCGCACGTTCGTCACCTACTGGTCGCCGGGGCCGGCCCCGGCACCGGACTGGGAGAGCGCCGAGCGCGCCGCGGCCGCGTCCGCCTGGGCCGCCCGCCGCGCCGCCTCCGTGGCCCGCGAGCCGGGCCTGCTGGTCGAGCTGTGGCGGTCGACCTCGGCCGCGGCGGTGCACGCGGCGCTGGACGCACGCCATGCGTTCGTCGCCACCCAGGGCCACGTGCTGACCGTGCCCGACCTGCTCACCACGCTGGCCACCGAGGCCGTCATCCACCACCTGGACCTGCTGCTCGGCCTGCCGGCGACGCCCGAGCCCGCGGTGGCCACGCTGGACGGCCTGCTGGCCCGGCACGGCGGTGTCCGCCCACCCGACTGGGACGTCGAGGACTACCTGCTGAAGGGCGCCGGCCGCCTCGCGCTCAGCACCACCGACCGCACCGCCCTCGGCGCCACCGCCGGCCTCTTCCCGCTGCTCGGCTGACGCCGGTGCGATCCGGTGCTGCTCGCCGTGGCGACGGCGGCCTGGCCGGCTTCGACCTGGACGCGCTGCCGCCACCGCCGAGGGCGCGACGGACCCGCCGGAGCAGGACGAGCAGGGCCCCCGCCGAGGTGGCCCGCGGCACGCAGCGCAGCGGCACCCCGGTCCTGCTCATTCCGTCAGGAGGTGCGCCGGAAGGGCCGTGCCAGCGCGCCCGGCCGCCGCTGCCGGGTGGTGAACAGCAGCATCGCGAGGAGGGCGAGCAGGTACGGCGCGGAGACGAGCAGCTGCGAGTTGACCGTGTACCCGAGCGCGGGCAGAGCCAGGCGCAGCGCGTCGGCGAGGCCGAACACGGCGCAGCCGGCGAGCGTACGGCCGAGGCGCCACCCGCCGAAGATGACCGCGGCGATGACGAGGTAGCCGCGGCCCGCGGTCATGTTCTGGTTGAAGGAACCGACCTCACCGACCGCGAGGTAGGCGCCGCCGAGCCCGGCGAGGGCACCGCACCACAGCAGCGCCTGCCGCCGCCGCAGGTTGACGCGGATCCCGGTCATGTCCGCCGCCTCCGGGTTCTCGCCGGCCGCGCGCAGTTCCAGGCCCCAGCGGCTGCGTTCCACCAGCCACCACGTCAGCGGCACCAGCGCGAGGAGCAGGTAGACCGGCCAGCGTTCGACGAACAGCGGGGCGCCCAGCACCGGCAGGTCGCGCAGCACCGGCACGCTGACCTGGGCGACCTGGTGCCGGCCCAGCTCGCCGACGGTGACCAGGTAGCTGGTCAGGCCGAGCACGAGCGCGTTGAGCACGAGACCGACGACGAAGGTGTTGACGTGCCACCGATGCGACAGGGCGCCGTGCACCGCGCCCACGAGCGCGCCGAGCAGCACGCCGGCGAGCAGGCCGACCGTGGCGCTGCCGGTGAGGCCGGCGACGGCGATCGCGCCGAAGGCCGCGCCGAGCATCATCGCCTCGACGGAGACGTTCAGCGTGCCGGCGCGTTCGGCGACGTACTCCCCGCAGGCCGCGAACACGAGCGGCGCGGTCAACCGGATCCCGCTGGACAGGATGGTCGCCAGGTCCTCCGCGACGCCGCTCATGCGGCCCCCGGCCGGCGGCGCAGGACGGCGGGCGCGACGAACGCCAGCGTCAGCAGCGCCTTCACCACGTCGACCAGGTACGGCGGCACGCCGGTCGCGGCCAGGAAGCTACCACCGGCGCGCAGCACCGCGAACAGTCCGGCGACCGGGATCGTGAGCAGCGGCCGGTCGCGGGCGATGAGCGCGACCAGCAGGCCGTCCCAGCCGATGTTGATCGAGATGTCGGGTTGCAGCCGGTTGGTGCTCAGCGGGCTGGCCAGCAGCACGGCGCCGGCCATGCCGGCGAGGGCACCGGAGACGGCCAGGGCGACGCCGCCGACGGCCGTGACGGGGATGCCGGCATGCCGGGCCGCCGCCGGATTGAGGCCGGCCACCGTCAGCCGGAATCCCCACCGGGTCCGGCCGAGCGCCACCGCCATCAGCAGCGCGGCGACGAGACCCACCCCGAGCCCGAGGTTCAGCTGCGGCCCGGGGTGGTCGCCGAGCGAGCCGAGCAGCGCGCCCGCGGGCAGCCTGTTCGACTGCGGCAGCGCGGCCGCCGCGCCCCACCGCGACTCCTGCAGCAGCCACGGCGTGGTGACCGCGAACGCGACCACCTGTTGCGCGAGGAACGTCATCAGCAGCGTGCTCACCGCGATGTCCACCCCGCGCAACCGGTTCATCAGCGCGCTGAGCCACGCCCACGCCCCGGCGGCCAGCGCCGCGGCGAACAGGACGACGAGCGCCAGGGCGGGTCCGGGCACCGCCAGGCGCAGCCCGGCGGCGGCGCCGGCGAGCGCGCCGATCAGGACCTGGCCCTCCTGACCGATGTTGAACGCGCCGGACCGCGCGCTGCAACAGGTCCCGACCGCGACGAGCATGAGCGGCGCGGCGTACAGCAGGGTCTGGCTGACGGCCGCCGCGTCGCCGAGGCTGCCCTCGACCAGCGCGCGCAGCGCCGCGGCGGGGGATCCGCCGGTGACGGCGATGAGCAGGCCGGAGAGGACCAGCGCCGCGGCGACGATCGCGGCGGACAGCCAGGGGCCGGTACGGGTCACGCCGCGCCGCCGACGAGCAGGCCGAGACGTTCCGGGTCGGCCCGTGCCGTGGGCAGCTCACCCACGATCCGGCCGCGGAAGATCACGGCGAGCCGGGTGGTGAGCGTGAGGATCTCCGCCGGCTCCGTGGAGATCACCAGCACGGCGATGCCGTCGTCCGCGCAGCGGCGCAGGCGTGCGTACAGGTCCTCGACCGCGCCGACGTCGAGACCGCGGGAGGGTTGGGCGGCGACCAGCACCCGCGGCCGGCCGGAGAGCTCGCGGGCCAGCACCACCCGCTGCTGGTTGCCGCCGGAGAGACTGCGCAACGGCGCGTCCAGCGAGGCGGCGGTGATGCCGTACTCGTCCACGAGCGCCCGCACCCGCCGGCGCAGGCGACGCCGGTCGACGAACACGCGGCCGCTGACGTCGCCGAGCCGGGTCAGGACGAGATTCTCCGCCACGCTCAGGTCGAGCACGACGCCGGCGTGGTGCCGGTCCTCGGGGACGATGCCGAGGCCGGCGGCGGACAGCGCGCCCGGCCGGCGGAGGTCGACGGGGGCACCGGCCACCTCCACCGTGCCGGCGTCCGGGACGGTCAGTCCGCTGAGGACGTCACCGAGCGTCTTCTGGCCGTTGCCCTCGGCGCCGTACAGCCCGACGATCTCCCCCGAACGCACGGTGAGGCTCAGGTCGTCCAGGCCGGGCCGCACGGTCAGTCCGGCCAGCCGCAGTGCCTCCGCCGACGCCGCCGACGCCGCCGGGGCCGTGGCGTTCGGGAGTACACCGACCGCCGCGCCGAGCGTCACCTCGCGGCCCACCATCTCCCGGGCCAGTTCGGCCTCGGTCGTGGCGGCCGTCGCCCGGCGCAGGACGACCCGCCCGGCGCGCATGACGGTCACCCGGTCGGTCGCCGTGGTGATCTCCGTGAGCTTGTGGCTGATCAGGACGACCGCGCGGTGTTCGGCGGCTACGACCCGGCGCAGCACGGTGAACAACTCGGCCGACTCGGCCGCCGTCAGCACGGAGGTGGGTTCGTCCATGATCAGTACGGCCGGATCGCGTCGCAGGCACTTGAGCAGCTCCACGCGTTGCCGCTCGCCCGCCGACAGCGTGCCGACGCGGGCGTCCGGGTCGATCACCAGCCCGTAGCGTTCCGCCACCGCACGCACCTCGGCCCGCGCCGCCGCCCGCCGGACCGGCCCGGCGGAGCCGAGCACGACGTTCTCCCACACCGTCAGCGGGTCGACGAGGCTGAGGTGCTGATGCACCATGCCGATGCCGAGGGCCGCCGCCTCCCGCGGCCCCGCGACCGTGACGGCGCGACCGTCGCGCTCGACGGTGCCGGAGTCCCGCGCCTCGAGCCCGAGCAGGATGCGCATCAGGGTGGACTTGCCGGCGCCGTTCTCGCCGAGCAGGCCGTGGATCTCGCCGCGTTCGACGGTCAGGTCGACGCGGTCGCAGGCCACCACGGCGCCGTACCTCTTGGTGATCCCACGCAGGCGCAGTGCCGGTTCAGGAGCCAAGCCTGCGCACCTCGGCCGCCGGGTCGATGGTGCCGCGGCCGATGTCCGCGATGAAGGCCGCCAGGTCGGCGTTCTGCTCCGGGGTGCCCTTGCAGAGCTTGACGGTCGGATACGGGTCGACGCCCAGCTGCCACGTCTTGGTGATGCCCATCTCCAGCCTGCCGGCGGCGTACAGCTGCAGCGCCGCGGCGAAGTAGTCGCCGGGGTCGAACAGCACCGAGACGTCGAAGGTGGGGCTGGTGGAAGCGCACCGGTCGGTCCCGGGCGTCAGCGTGATCGCGCCGGCGGAGTTGGCCAGCGCGGTCGCCACGTCGGTCGCACCGCCCAGGTACGGATAGATCGCTCCGACCCCCTGGCTGAGCTGTGCCTGCGTCGCTTCCCGGGCCTTGCCGGAGTCGTCGAAGTCGCCGGTGTACGTGGTGACCAGCGTGGCGCCCGGGATGAGCTCGCGGATGCCGGCCAGGAACGCCGTCGAGGCGATCTTCGTGAAGTCGGCCTCCGGACCGGTGACGAAGCCGGCCCTGGTGGTGTTCCGCGCCCGCATGAGCAGGCCGGCGGCGTACCCGGCGACCAGCATCGACTGGTTCGGGTCGTCGCTGGACAGCATGATCCTCGGGGTCTGCGGGACGTTCGCCGACGACGGCACGTACCAGGCGGTCCTCGCGCAGACGGCCTCCTCGGATGCCGGTATGGCGTCCTTGAGCTCGCTGGCGCCGATCGCCACCATGTCGGCCCGCTGCCGGCACAGGGCCCGGGCGGCGGTGAGCGCCTCGGAGACCGGCACGCTGCCGCGTTTGATGACCGTCCAGTCCTGGGCCTGGGCGAACGCCTCGGCCTTGACCACGAAACTCTCGTAGTAGCCGTTGTCGTTGATGTCGCCGGGGCTGAGCACCCCGATGACCACCTTGCCGTCACCGTTGACGTCCGGCGCGCCGGGCAGCAGGGTGCCGGTGCTCCCGCCGGGCGCCGCGGACGGTGCCGGGGCCGCGGTCTCGTCGTTGCTGACGCACGCGGCGAGCGCCGCGACCGCGGCACCGGCGGTGATCACCGCGAGCGCTTTCCGCACGAAGCCGGTCAAGCTCATCACCATCGATCCGCTAGGTCTGCCGTTGATGTCCATGAGCTCACCAGCTCAGTTCGAGCCTGAGCGGCCCGCGGACGTTGATCGAGCGGCGGCTCGGCGCCGCCCGGCCCGCCACCGGGCTCAGCCCCGGCAGCCGCTCGGTGAGCACCCGCAGTGCCACCCGCGCCTGCGCCCGGGCCGGTGCCGCGCCCACGCAGGTGTGCACCCCGGCGCCGAACGCGAAGTGCCGGGCCGGCTTGCGGGTCACGTCGAAGCGCCCGGCGTCCGGGTAGCGCTCCTCGTCCCGGTTCGCGGACGCGAACACCACCAGGACGTCCGCCCCCGGCGGTATCTCCACGCCGCCGATCGTGGCGGCGCGGGTGGCCCGGCGGAACATGGTGGGGATCGGCGCCTCGAACCGCAGCACCTCCTCGACCGCCCCGGCGATCAGCTCCGGCCGGCGGCACAGCGACTCCCACTGCTCCGGGTGGCCGGCCAGCAGCTTCAGGGCGCTGCCGATCAGGTCCGCGGTGGTGACGTGCGCCGCGCCGAAGGTACTCGTGATCGTGGTGACCAGCTCGGCCTCCTGGTCCGCCGTCAGCGGCCCGTCGCCGTCCGCCAGCGCGGCCGTGACGTCACTGATCAGGTCGCCGTTCGGCGCCGCGCGACGCCGGTGCGCGTGGCGTGCGACGAGCCGCTGGAACGTGACGACGGCCCGGGCGGCGGTCACCTCGTCGGCCTCGGTCAGGTCGACGCCGCCGAGCCGGAACGACGCCTCGCTGCCGTCCCGCACGGTCGGCACGTCGTCCGGCGCGAACCCGAACATCGCGACCGCGGCCCGCAGCGGCAGCGGCTTCGCGAACCGTGTGATCAGATCGGCGCCCCCGGCGCCGGCGAACCCGTCCACGAGGGTCTCGGCCCACGTCCGTACGCCCGGCTCCAGGCCCCTGATCCGGCCGGGTGCGGTCAGATGCCTCGTGTACGGCAACCGCAACCGGCGGTGCACCTCACCGTCGGACGTGACGTGGTCCGGCCGCTGCGGGAACCCCTCGGCCAGCACGGCCGACGTCGCCGGGTGCAGCGGGCGGACGGGCCGCAGGCTGTTGACCGAGGAGAAACCGGCCCAGTCCTTGAGCACCGCCTCGACGTCGGCGAACCGGGTCACCAGCCAGGCGTCGACCCGCGGCGAGTAGAACACCGGCTCCCGGCGGCGCGCCTCGGCGTAGAACGGATATGGATCCTCGGCATGCGCACCGAGCGGGTCGTAGCTCTTCGCGAGATCACTGACCACCTGGTGGCTCCTCGAGTGGCTGCCGGTCCATCGAGAATGGACTATCACCGGTGCGCCGGGCAACAGTTGTGCCGATTCCGTCGCGGGCGGCAGACAACGGCCGAGCGCGACGGTAATTTACTTGCCTGCAACCACTCGCATTCGGGGGAGTCGATGAGCGATGGTAATGCCGAAACCGCCGTCGACGTGCCCGTGGCCCGCGCCATGAGCCCCGCGGGCAAGGAGTTCGGCGTCTTCCTCCCGATCGGCAACGGCGGCTGGATGATCTCCCGATCGGCGCCGCATCCCGAGGCGACCTACGCCTACAACCGCCGGGTCGCGCTCGACGCCGAGGTGATCGGACTCGACTTCATCATGTCGATGGCGAAATGGAAGGGCTTCGGCGGCAGCACCGACCACTGGGGCCGCACGCTGGAGTCGATGACGATGATGTCGGCGCTGGCCGAGGCGACCAGCACGGTCAAGATCTGGGCCACCGTGCACGCGAACGTCTTCCATCCCGCGCTCGCCGCCAAGATGTTCACCACGCTGCAGGACGTCTCGGGCGGCCGGGCCGGGATGAACATCGTCAACGGCTCCTACGCCGCCGAGTTCGCCCAGATGGGCCTCTGGGACCCGGCCCTGTCGCACGACGAGCGCTATCGGATGACGGAGGAATGGCTGGTCGCGGTCACCCGGCTGTGGACCGAGGACACGGTGACGATGACCGGGGACTTCTTCACCCTCCGGGCGTGCGAGTCACGCCCGCATCCGGCGGTCCGGCCGACCCTGATCAGCGCCGGCCGGTCCGAGAAGGGGCGCGAGTTCCAGGCCAGGTACGCCGACGGCGCGTTCCTGAGCGCCGACAACCTTCACCAGATGCGCGACTACTCCCGCTCGGTCCACGACCGGGCCGCCGATCTCGGGCGCACGGTGAGGACGTACTCGATGCTCACGGTCGTCCTGGACGAGACGGACGCGGCCGCGGCGGCCAAGGCGGCCCGCTACGCCGCGGGCCTCGACAGGGTGGCGCTGGCCGGCATGCGCGCGTCGTGGGGCATCCCGGCTGACACCGCCCGCGACTGGGCCGAGGGTGCCACCGGGGAGGAAGCGTTCCAGACGGCCTATGTGACCGGGGGCCCGGAGACGATCATCGAACACATCGCGCACATCATGACGGCCGCCGAGCTGGACGGCCTGATGCTGGTCTTCCCGGACTACCACGCCGACCTGGTGCCGTTCGGCGAGTCGGTCCTCCCCGCGCTCCGCCGAGGGCTCGCCTGACCGGCGGTTCCGAGCCATCCGGCGCGGCGGGGGAAGGCGGCCCCGGGTGGGGCCGCCTTCCGGTGCTCAGTTGCCGTTCTTGAAATCGACGGCCGGCGGGGAGGCCGGGTCGGCGATCGCGGTGTCGCGGATGGTGCGGAAGTTGGCGCGGTACTGGTCGTGGATGGCGTTGGACTCGATGCGGAGCATCGCCTCGTCGTTCTCGCGCAGCGCCGGGTACGTGTAGTTGTGGCTGCCGGTCAGCACCCACTTGCTGTCCTTCTGGTCGAGGTAGGTGCCCTCGATCAGCAGGTACTTGGAGTGCAGCACGTACGGGTGGGCGGTGCTGTCCGGGACCTGGTAGAGCGCGATCCGGGGGTGGTTGCGCAGCGCGGCCGGCACGTTGCCGCTGGCGCCGGTCTCGGTGTAGATGACGTCGATCCAGCACTTCTTGTCGGCCAGGTCGCGCAGCTTCTCGGCGACCTCGACGCGGCTGAAGTAGAACATGCCGACCCGGATGATGGTGCGGTGCTCGACCGAGGTGCCGACCGTGGTGTTGCCCTCGCAGGTCACGTTCTCGTTGAGCATGTTGTAGATCAGGTCGGTGCTGGTGCTGTCGCCGGCCCGCGGGAAGAAGTAGCTGCGCACGTTCCCGTTGAGCTCGGTGTGGTAGTAGTTGCTGTTCTTGCGCTTGTTGGCCAGGTCACCGTGGTACTTGACGTACGCGTTGTACAGCCCGGTGTTGCCGACCAGCGTGACCGCGTTGTTCCAGTACTTCGTGGAGTTCGACGGCGTGATGTTCGCCGAGGACTGGACGACCACGTTGCTGGAGCCGTTCGTGCTGGAGAACAGCCAGAACTTGTTGTGCATGATCGGCGTGCCCGCGGTGCCCACGCAGGCCGCGTTCTGCGTGCAGACCGAGACGTAGGAGGCCGCGGCGACGTTCGTGCCGAGCTTGTTCTTCAGTGACACGACCGCGTCGGTCAGCGACGCGTCGTAGTTCACCACGAACTTGATGTTGACGCCGCGGTCCTTGGCGGCGATCAGGTTGTTCGCAACGGTCTGCTCGTTGAAGTTGTAGATCGCCACGTGGATCGTGGATCCGGCCGCGGCGCCGTCTATCAGCCCACGTATGTGGTCCCGTACCCGGTACTGCTCGCCCGCGACGTGCGGGTTGTTGAACACCGCACCCTCCGTGACCGCCGCCGACGCCGGACCGGCGATGACCACCGCACCGGTCATGGCACCGACGATCGCGGCAGCGCCCGCCGCGATGAGACGAGTGAACGGCATGTGACTCCCCTCTGAACACAAACCGAAATGGATCTTCGGTTCGGCAGCATGACACATGCGAATCCTTCTCGCTATCCCTCGAGGACAAACGAGCCGCAAGCGGACCGGAGCCGCACGTGCGACCGGGACCTGCCGGTGGCCGTGTTCGCCGCGGACCGGACGCCGGTGCACCGGAACGAGATGTGGTCCGCGACCGCCGGCGACCCGGGCCGCTACCACTGGCCGTACGACAACCTGGCCGCTGCCTCGTTCCGGATCGGCGACCCCGCCGAGGAGATCGGCCGTGGCCGCTGCGCCTGTATCCGGACCGTCCGCACCGGACCGGCAGGCGGGCCGCCGGGTGCTGAAGACGCACGCGCCGCTGGACGGGCTGCCGCCGCGCGCCGACGTGACGTACCTGGTCGGTGCGCGGCATCCGCGTTCTTCCGGTCGGGCCGGTCCGGCGAGGGGGTGGCGCTGTGGGCGAGACGAATCCCGCCCACGTCCACCGCCGCGTCGCCGCCCTGGCCCCGCCGGACCTGGCGACCTGGTTGCCGCGCCCGGTTCCGGCCGCCGCGTCAGGTTCCGGCCGCGGGGAGTGCGACCCGCTGCACCGGGGACGTGTTGCCGGCCCGGTCGGTCGCGGTGAACTCCAGGATCTGCGGCGCGGCGTGCAGCGCCCGGGTGAACGGCTCCTGGTAGACGCCCCAGAACGTCTCGCCGGTCCGCCACCGGATCCGGTCCACCCCGGACACCTCGTCGTCCGCGTGCAGCGTCACCTCGACGTTGTGCGGGCCGAGCGCGCGCACCCGGGCCCGCACGGACGGCGGCGTGGTGTCGACCGCGACCTCGCGCGTCGCGTGCACCACGCGCCCGGCCGGGTCGGTCGCCTCCGCGCGCACCACGTGCCGTCCGTCCGGCAGCGGCCGCCCGGCGACCACGCCCCCGGTCAGCGCGACCGACGTGACCGCGCCGTGGGTGACCACGGAGACGGCCGGCGCGCCGGTGTACCACCCGGACGGTGCCCGCTCCCCCGCCACCTCGATCCGCACCGCCGGCATCGGCTCGCCCGCGCCGATCGCGGCGGACAGCGGCCAGGTGACCAGGTCACCGGTCACGGTCAGGTCGCCGGACGGCAGGATCTCGCTGCGCCGCGGCTCGGCGCCGGAGACGGTGCTGGCCGCCGCGGCCGCCAGCACCGTGATCACCTCGTCCCGGCCGAGCAGTCCGGCCGTCGCGGCCCGCCGCGCGTTCCGGTGCACCGACTCCAGGAACGACGTGTGCGTCGGGAACCCGCCGGACGCCCACAGCCCGGTCAGGAACGACCAGCCGTGCGCGTCGTGCCGGTCCGGCACCTCGGTCACCGCGCCCGGGAACGCGATCACCGGGTCCGCGACCCGCAGGTACATGTGGTAGCGACGATCCCCGCCGGACCAGGCCGGTTCGAACTCCAGCCCGAGCGCGGACACCAGGTCGCCGCCGAGTGCGCGGAACCCGATCGAGCAGTCCAGCTCACGGTGCGCGGCCGGGGCCACCTCCAGCGTGGTGGTCGCGTCGTCGCGGGCCAGCAGCACGGTCGGCCCCAACTCCACCGACACCAGCGCCGGGTCGTCCGGCGCGGGCACCAGCCGCAGCGGCATCGGGAACTCCACGGTCACCGTGTCGCCGCGGCGCACGTCCCGCCGGATCCGGAGGAAGCCGTCCTTCGCGGCGGTGAGCACGCCGTCGACCAGCGCCCGCCGCTCCGGCACCCACTCCGGCACCCGGAGGCGCAGGTCGACCGGGCCGTCCAGATCGAAGTCGAGGGCGACCAGGCCGTCCCGGGGGTACGCCGTGCGCAGCGCGACGGTGCCGCCGCGCTCCGCCCACCGCAGCCGCGACGGCACGTACTGCAGCACGTAGAGGCTCTCGTCGTCGCGGAACCAGACCGACTCCTGCGCCTTGACGTGGCTCTCCAGCCCGGTGCCGCCGCAGCAGGTGCCGGCGTTGCCGTACTCCCGGACCGCGCCCGCGTCGACCGGGTACATGTACAGCACCTCGGGGCTGACGTCCGAGTCCACGTCCGCGCGTGAGCCGGCGATGTGGTTCAGCGTGGCCCGCTCGGCGTAGTCCGCGTACCGCACGTCCCGGGTGTGCGTGAACAGCCCGCGCGCGATCTTCAGCAGGTTGTACGTCGCGCACGTCTCCGCGTTGCGCCGGCCGATGCCGCGCGCCACGTGCCCGGCCGGCCCCCACAGCTCGCCCTCGCCGGTGCCGCCGTGCGCGAACGTCCGGCCCGGCACCACCTGACCGAACAGCGCGACCACCGCGTCCAGGTAGCGACGGTCGCCGGTGACCTCGTACTGCGCGAGGTGGCCGACCAGCATCGGCAGGTGCTGGTTCGCGTGCATGCCGTCCAGCACGTCCCGGCCCGCGGCCGCCGCGTCCAGCAACGCGTCCATCTCGAACGCGGCCGCGGCCGCCAGGAACACCGGCTCGCCGGTGATCCGGTGCAGCGTGGTCAGGCTCTCGTTCATGCCGCCGAACTCGCCCGCGATGTACAGCGACCACATCCGCTGCCGCTGCTCCGGCGCGACCGCGAGGATCCGCCCCGCGACCCAGTGCCCCATCCCGGTGACCACGTCCAGCGCCGGGTCCGAGCCGGTCAGCGTGTACGCGTCCAGCAGCCCCGCCATGATCTTGTGGCAGGTGTAGTACGGCGCCCAGATCTCCCCGTACGGCGCGAGCTCCTCGAGCCGGGAGAACTGCCATTCGCCGTACGCCGCGAGGAATCCGGGGTGGCTGTAGCGCCCGGTGGCGGCGAGCGCGGCCTGCACCTCGGCCAGCCCCGCGACCACCTCGTGCGCCCGGTCGCGGAACACCGGGTCGCCGGTGGACGCGTGGGCCAGTGACAGCATGGACAGGAAGTGCCCGGCGTAGTGCCCGCGCAGCAGGCTCGCGGTCGGGGCCGCGCCCGCGCCCGGGTAGTCGGACTCCGACCACGGCTTCTCGTCCGGGTGGCCGAAGTCCTCCCAGGTTCCGGGCGGCAGCGCGCCGCGGGTGTCGAGCCCGGCGTTCGCCCGGAACACGGCGAGCACCCGGTCGACCGGGAAGACGCGGGCCAGGTGCAGCATGCGGTCCCGGGTACGGGAGTGGACGCCGTCGAGCAGGTCCACATCGGAGAGAGGGGGGAACACCGGTGTCCTATCGGGTGTGGGCGGCGGCCCAGCGCTCCAGGCCGGCCGCGTCGATGGGCAGGTCACCGGAGAGCACGTCGTGGCCGGTCTCCGTGACGAGCAGGTCGTCCTCGATCCGCACGCCGATGCCGCGCAGTTCCGGCGGCAGCGTCTCGTCGTGCGCGTGGAAGTACAGGCCGGGCTCGACCGTGAGCACCATGCCCGGCGCGAGGGCGGCGCCGAGGTACTGCTCGTACTCGGAGGACGCGCAGTCGTGCACGTCCAGCCCGAGGTGGTGGCCGACGCCGCAGACGATGTAGCGCCGGTGCTGCTGCCCCTCGGGTGCCAGCGCCTCGTCCACCGAGACCGGCAGCAGTCCCCAGTCGTGCAGGCCGCGCGCCAGCACCTCCATCGAGGCGAAGTGGAAGTCGGAGTACGTCCGGCCCGGCCGCACCGCCGCGAGTCCCGCGCGATGGGACGCCTCGACCAGGTCGTGGACCGCGCGCTGGGCCGGCGTGAAGGACCCGCCCACCGGGATGGTCCGGGTGACGTCCGCGGTGTAGAGCGAGCGCGCCTCCACGCCCATGTCCAGCAGCAGCGTCTCGCCCGGCAGCACCGGCCCGTCGCAGCGCACCCAGTGCAGGATCGGCGCGTGCTCGCCGGAGCCGACGATCGTGCTGTAGCCGGGGCCGTTGCCGAACGTGCGCGCGTGCCGGTCGAACGTGCCCTGCAGCCAGCGCTCGCCGAGGTTGCCGGAGACCGCGCGCGGCACCTCGGCCGCGACCGCGGCGAAGCCGGTGACGGTGTGGCCGACCGCCTCCCGCAGCTGCGCGATCTCCCACTCGTCCTTGATCATGCGCAGGTCGGAGAGCGCGCGGTCCAGGTCCTTCGACCCGCCCGCGTGCAGCGCCCCCGCGGGCGGCTCGTACGAGGAGACCGGCGACACCGGCAGGCCGAGCGCGGCCGACCAGGCGTCCAGCCCGGCGGACGGGCCCACCCACAGCTCGCCGTGGGCCGCGCTGGCGTAGAAGTCGCGCTCGCCGGGCCGGGCCGGCGGCGGCAGGTGGAGCACCGCGTCGTGGCCACCCGGACGTGGGTGCATCACCAGCACGCCGCCCTCGGCCTGGCAGGACGTGGCCCAGACGAAGTCGCTGCCGGCCCGGAACGGGTGGTCCGCGTCGCCGTTGCGCCGCGCGGCCCGGCCGGCCGCGATCACCAGCGTCCGCCCGGGCAGCGCCGCGCTGAGCCGGTCCCGGTGTGCGGCGGCCGCCCGGGCCGCCGCGTCGTCGACCGGTGCCGGGACCGCGCGCGCGGCCCAGCCGGTGCCGATCCCGGCCAGGAAGCCGGTGCTGACGTCGGCGAGTCTCGGCGGGCGGGTACCCGTGAAGGGCGCCTGGGTCATCTCAGTTCTCCTCCTCGGTCGCGGACCATCTCCCGCAGGCGGGTGAACGTGTGGCCGCTGCCGATGCCGTCGTGCTCGAACTCGTTGGTGACCCACGCGGTCGCGTTGCCGAGCCGCGCGAGCGTCCGCCGCTGCAAGCCCTCGTCCACGAAGAGGTCGTCGTGGTAGACCACGGCGGCGAGCGGCACCGGGTTGGCCGCGAGCCGGTCCGGGTCGTAGAGCGGCGTCCACGTCTCCACGGCGGCCAGTTGCTCCATCGCGGCCGCGAACGGGCGCAGCGCGCGGACCTCCTCGAACAGCCACGGGAACGCCATCTCGGAGGTGAACAGCAGCGGCCGGCGGTCCTCGGCGAACTCGGGCCGGCGGTCCCGTTCGCGCTGCGCGGACCAGCGGAACGGCCCGTTCGTACCGTCGCCGTAGATCGTCTCCTGCAGTGTCCAGAACAGCGGGTTCGTCGCGTTGGACGTCCGGACCAGCACGTTCTCCAGGAAACCGTTCGTCAGCCGGCCGTCGCGGGTGAACGCCTCCGAGACCAGCCAGTGCAGGCGCAGGTGGCCGCGGCCGAAGCCGAGGTCGCCACCGAGCGTCTGGAAGCGCCGCACGGACAGCGGCGAGCCGTCCGGCAGCACGGTCCCGCCGTCGGCCAGCAGGTCCGCGATCGCGGTGACGGCCGCCACGTCCTGCGGATAGCGGCGGTAGAGGTCCGCGGTCTTCGCGGCGGCCCGGTCGAACGTGCGGCGGTAGACCTCGTCCGGGTCGGCCGGGATGCCGGGGATGCCGCCGCAGACGTAGCAGGCGGTCAGCGCCTCGGGCGCGGTGGAGAGGTAGGTCAGCGTGATCCAGCCGCCGAAGCTCTGCGCGAGCGTGGCCCAGCGCCGGCCGGCGTACCGGGTGCGGCGCACGTGCTCCAGGTCCCGCACGATCGAGTCGGCCCGGAACCTCAGCAGGTAGGCGCCCGGGTCGGCGACCGACGAGATGACCTGGCCGTCGATCGGTGAGCTGCGGCCGGTGCCGCGCTGGTCGACCAGCACCACCCGGTAGTGCGGCAGCGCCTCGGCCAGCCACCCGTCGACGCCGGTGAACCGCGGGTTCGCGCCGCCGGGCCCGCCCTGCAGGTAGGTGAGCAGCGGCAGGTCGTCGTGCCGCCGCTCCGGGTCGGCGAACTCGCGCACGAACAGCTCGATCGTCCCGGCGTCCGGGGCGTCCCAGTCCAGCGGCACGTCGACGGTGAACTCCCGGACCCAGGCACCGGGCATCGGATATTCGATCATGAAGCGGCCTCTTCCGTGGCGGCGCGGGCCGCCGCGTTCCTCCGCCGCGCGGCCTCCCACTCAGGATTTATCCTCGGGACGGCCGCGAGCAGGCGCTTCGTGTACTCGTGGCGAGGTTCACCGAACACGGTGTCCCGGTCGCCGGTCTCGACTACGGTGCCGTTCGTCATCACCGCCACCCGGGTCGCGATCTGCCGGACCACGGCCAGGTCGTGCGCGATGAACAGGCAGCCGAAGCCCTCCTCGCGCTGCAGGTCCCGGAGCAGGTTGATGATCTGCGCCTGGACGGACACGTCGAGCGCGGAGACCGCCTCGTCGCAGACCAGCACGCGCGGGCCGGCCGCGAGCGCGCGGGCGATCCCGATCCGCTGCGCCTGCCCGCCGGAGAACTGCGACGGGTAACGGCCGGCGTGCGCCGGGTCGAGGCCGACGCGCTCCAGCAGCCGCTCGGCGAAGGCCCGCGTACCGCCGGGGATCTCGCGTCTCTGGTAGCGCAGCGGCGCGGTGACGATCCGCTCCACCGTGTGCCGCGGGTTGAGTGACGAGAACGGGTCCTGGAAGACCATCTGGATCTGCCGGCGTACGTCACGGAGCGCGTCGCCGTGCAGCGCGGTGACGTCCGTGCCGTCCAGGTGCACGGTGCCGGACGTGACGTCGATCAGCCGGGCGGCCAGGCGCGCGGTCGTGGACTTCCCCGACCCGGACTCGCCGACCAGCGCCAGCGTCTCCCCCGCGTGCAGCTCGAAGGACACCCGGTTGACCGCGGTGAACCGCTTCGCGGGCGTGAGGAGCCCCTGGGTGCCCGCGACCGGGAACTCCTTGACCAGATCGGTGGCGGTGAGCAGAGCTGTCATGGCGCGCGTAGCTCCCCGATCTCGTCGTCGATGCGCGGGACCGCGTCCAGCAGCGCCCGCGTGTACGTGTGCCGCGGGTCGGAGAAGATCTGCTCCGCGGTGCCGGACTCGACCACCTCGCCGCGGCGCATCACCAGCAGGTGGTCCGCGACCTCGCTGACCACGGCCAGGTCGTGGGTGATCAGGATCAGCGCGGCACCGGTGTCCCGCCGGACCTCCGCGAGCAGGTCCAGGATCTGCGCCTGCACGGTCACGTCCAGCGCGGTGGTCGGTTCGTCCGCGATGATCAGTTCGGGTTCGGTGCTGAGCGCCATCGCGATCATCACGCGCTGCCGCATGCCGCCGGAGAACTGGTGCGGGTAGTCGTCGACGCGCCGCCCGGCCTCCCGGATGTGCACGCGTTCCATCGCCTCGATCGCGACCGCGCGCGCGGCCCGGCGGCTGACGCCGGAACGGTGCGCGCGGTAGGCCTCGGCGATCTGCGTGCCGACCGGGTAGTACGGGTTCAGCGACGACAGCGGGTCCTGGAAGATCATGGCGATCCGGTCGCCACGGAACGCCCGCATGCGGCGCTCCGGCAGCTCGGTCAGGTCGGTGCCGTCGAAGACGATGCTGCCGGTCCGGGTCGCGCCGGCCGGCAGCAGCCCCATGATCGCCAGGCTGGTCATCGACTTGCCGGACCCGGACTCGCCCACGATGCCGAGCGCACCGCCGCGCGGAAGGTCGAAGGCCAGATCCTTCACCACGGGTACGTCGTGATTGATCGCCGCGAACGAGACACTCAGTCCTCGTACCGTCAGAAGGCTCATGCGCCCGCTCCCATCCGGACCCGGGGGTCGATCGCGGAGTAGAGCAGGTCGACGATCATGTTGCCGACCACCACGAAGAACGCGGCGAGCAGCGTCACCGCCATGATCACCGGTTGGTCGTTCTTGGTGATCGAGTCCGCCGCCAGCTTCCCGACACCGTTGATGCCGAACACCGTCTCCGTGATCAGCGCGCCGCCGAGCAGCCCGGCGAAGTCCATCCCGGCGATCGTGACCACCGGCGTCAGCGCCGGCCGCAGCGCGTGCCGCCGCCACACCAGCGCCGGCTGCAGCCCCTTCGCCCGCGCGGTGCGGACGAAGTTCTCGCCCAGCGTATCGATGACGTTCGCCCTGGTCAGCCGGGAGTACGAGGACGCGTAGCCGATCGCGAGCACGGTCCACGGCAGGATGAAGTTGGCGAACCACCGGCCCGGGTCGTCCGCGAACGGCACGGCCTGCGGGAACGGCAGCCACCGCAGCTGGACCACGAGGACGTACTGCAGGCCCAGCGCCAGCACGTAGTTCGGGACCGACATGCCGCCGAGCGTCAGCGCCGCGATGAACCGGTCGGCGAACCGGCCCTCGCGGACCGCGCTGACCAGGCCACCGATCACGCCGGCGGTCAGCCAGAGCACGGCCGCGCCGATCGCGACGACCGCGGTGACCGGCAACCGCTGCACGATCATGTCGGTGACGATCTGCGACGTCTGGAACGAGTAGCCGAGGCACGGCGCCGGGCACTCGATGACCGAGGTGCCGCCGCCGTACGTCCGGCCGGCGAACAGCCCGCCGAGGAACCCGAGGAACTGCGTGAGGAACGGCGCGTCCAGGCCCAGGTTCTGCCGGATCTGGTCGATCCGCTCCGGCGTGCAGTTCTTGCCGCAGATCTGCACGGCCGGGTCCGGCGACAGCGCGAAGAAGATGACGTAGGTGAAGAACGCGACGAGGAACAGGACGAGCAGCATCCCGCCGACGCGGTGCACGGCGTACCGGGTCATCGCAGGCCTCCCGGGTCCACCGCCGCGCGGACCCGATCACCGAGGACCATGAACGCGAGGACGAGCAGGGCCAGGAACGTGCCCGGCACGAGGAAGTAGGTGGGGACGACCGCGTACCAGCTGACCGAACTGGCGATCATCTGCCCCCAGGACGGGGCCGGCGGGACCAGGCCCACGCCGAGGAACGACAGCCCGGCCTCGGTGCCGATGTAGCCGGGCACCGCCATGGTCACCACGACCAGGATGGTGGAGCGCAGGTTCGGCAGGATCTCCACGAAGACGATCTGCGTGCGGGACGCGCCGGACGCGCGCGCCGCCTCGACGAACTCACGCTCCTTCAGCGACATGGTCTGCGCGCGGATCAGCCGGGCCAGGTACGGCCAGCCGAACACGGAGATCACCAGGACCAGCAGGTACTGGCGGTTGTCCGCGGGCATCGCGGACAGCACCGCGATCATGAAGATCAGCGCGGGGAACGCCATCAGGAACTCCATCACCCGCGAGATCAGCATGTCGGTGCGACCGCCGAAGTAGCCGGCCAGCAGCCCGAACGTCACGCCGAGCACGGTGGTCAGCGCGGTCGCGGCCAGCGCGATCAGCAGCGACGAACGCGCGCCGTAGACGATCCGGGCGAAGATGTCCCGCCCGCTGCCCGGCTCCACGCCGAGCCAGTGCTCGCCGGAGATCCCGCCCGCGCCGCCCAGCGGGATGCCGCCGAGGTTCGGGTCGATCGCGCTCTGGTCGAACTCGTACGGTCCCCAGCCGCTGATCCGGACGACGAGCGGTGCGCACACCGCCATCAGCACTACCAGGCCGATGTAGGCCAGGCAGGCCACCGCCGCGGGATCGCGCAGGATCATGCGGGCGGGATGTCTGCGGGGGTCTGCCGGGGTCACGGCGGCGCCCTGGTCGAGGGACGCCGCCGAGACCTGCAACCCGGTGGGTGCGATGGTCACCGTCAGCCCCTCGACGGGTCCTCGAGGCCCAGGATCGCGTAGTCGATGTCGCCCTGCGGTGCGACGATGCCGGCCACGTTCTCACCCGGGAGGAAGATCCGGTTCTCCACATTGAGCGGCACGATCGGCGCCAGCTCCATGATCTTCTTGTCCAGTTCGCCCCACGCGGCGTTCGCGGCGGCCAGGTCGGTCAGCGCGCGGATCCGGTCGATCTCCGCGTTCACCGCCGCGTCGTTGATCTGCGCGAGGTTCTGGTTGCCCTTCTCCGTGACCACCCGGCCGTCGAACAGCGGCGGCAGGAACGTGGACGCGCTGGACGACCAGTCCGGGCACCAGCCGGTGATCGCGGCGTCGTGCTGCTGGGACGGCGTACCGATGGTCTCGTAGTAGGTGGAGACGTCGATGACGTTCAGCTTGACGTCGATCTTGACGCGCTGGAGTGCCTGCTGGATCGCCTCGGCCTGCCGCTGCGCGACCGGGTTCGACCGGACGTCCAGCGTCAGCGTGAAGCCGTTGCCCTGCCCGGCCTCGGTGAGCAGCCGCTGCGCCTCGGCGACGTCACCGGTGTGGTCCGGGCTCGGGTAGCGGTCGTGGTCGGCGTGCCCGGCCACGCTGGTCGGGATGATCGTGGTGGCCACGGTGGCGAACTGGGTGCCGCCGGTCGCGTTCAGCACCGAGCTCTTGTCCACCGCGTAGTTGATCGCCTGCCGCACCCGCACGTCGCCCAGCGGGCCCTTGGTGGTGTTCAGCGACATGTAGGTGGTGCACGTCGACGGCGCCTTGATCACCCGCTCCTGGTAGCGCGGGTCCTGCAGCCGCGCGATCGTGGCGGTCTGCACGGTGCCGGCGATCGCGTTGATGTCCGCGCCCTGCCCGGCGATCAGGCGCTCGTCGATCGTCGCGCCCTCGACGCCGATGGTGAATTTCCAGGCGTCCGGCAGCGCGGTGCGTACGGTGTCGGTGGCCGCGTCCCAGTTCGGGTTGCGCTTCAGCTCGATCGTGCTGCCCGGCGTGAACGTCGCCAGGTCGTACGGCCCGGACGCGACGATGTCGTTGATGAACGCGGACCCGCCGCCGGTGCCCACCGGGAACGGCACCGCGCTCGGCATCGACAGCACCGCGTCGAACTCCGGGAACGGCGCCTTGAGCGTGAAGACGATGGTCCGGTCGTCCGGCGTCCGGATCGTGCTCAGGTCACCGGACCGGTACGGCCCCTGGTAGCCCTCCGGCGCCGCCAGGAACTGCTTCAGGTAGGGCGCGCCGATGCCGATCTCCGGGTCCCAGCCGCGGGAGATGCCGAACTTGACATCCTTGGACGTGATCGGCGCGCCGGTGTCGAACCGGACGCCGGCCTTCAGCTTGTACGTCCAGGTCAGTCCGTCCTCGGAGACCTGGCCCAGCGACTCGGCGAGATCCGGGACCATCGCGTTCGGGTCGGCCGCGTTCGCCGGCGCCTTGGTGATCAGCGTGCGGTAGACGAGCCGGTAGAACGCGTTGACGCCGCCGTCGAAGCCGCGTGCCGGGTCCAGGTAGGAGAAGTCGGCGTTCTGCAGGACCTGCACCGTGCCGCCCTTCCGGGGCGTGCCGTCGCCGCCGCCGCCGTTCGGCGTGCCACCGCCACCGGTACAGCCCTGTGCCGCGAGCGCGGTGGCGAGGAGTCCGGCTATGACCACCGGGGTGCGTGTTCTCATCTGGGGTCCTGCCTTCCGGGTACGCGCGGGCCGCACACGATCACCCGTGTCATCGGGGAGGCGGCCCCTGCGCTGGTCGATCGAACGACTCCGCGAGGGGGAAAGCTGAGTGGTGCGGGCCTTTCGAGGCCCGGTCACGCCGGGTGACCCCGGTCGCTTAGGGAGGACAGTAGTATGTCACACAGCGCAGGTGAAGAGATGGCGAGCAACTATTTACCGGCCGGGAACACAGCAGAGGCGCCACCCCGCCCGGGGTGACGCCTCGACCACGAACCGTGCGTGAATCAGTCCTCGGCGCGGCCGTTCCACCAGCCGAGCACGTGGCCGATGTGCGCCCTGAGCAGCGTCTCCGCGCCCCGGCCGTCGCGCGCCTCGAGCAGGTCGACCAGGCTGTGGTGCTCGGCCGCGGACCGGGCCAGCTCGGCCGTGCCGACCATGTCGGCCAGCCCCACCATGCGCGTCTGCTGCCGCAGGTCCTTGACGATCTCGATCAGCCGGCGGTTGCCGTGCAGCTCCAGCAGCCGCAGGTGAAATGCCATGTCCGCGGCGAGGTAGCCGGCCAGGTCGGGCGCCGCGGCCGCGTCCACGATCGCCTGCGCCTTGACCCGCAGCTCGGCCGCGGCCGCCGGCTGCAGCGTGCGCGCGACGTCCCGCATCGGCGGGCCCTCCAGGTCCTGCCGGATCCGGACGATCTCCCACAGGTCCTGCTCGCTGACGTCGGTGATCCGGAAACCCTTGTTCCGCACCGCGTCGACGAAGCCACGTTTCTGCAGGTTGAGCATCGCCTCGCGGACCGGCGTGGCGGAGACGCCGAACCGGGCGGCCAGCGTGGGCGCGGTGACCAGCGTGCCGGGGGCCAGCTCGCCGGAGACGATCGCGGCCGCGACCGCGTCCTCCACGGTGCCGCGCAGGCTCGCCCCGACGGCCACCGGGCCGATGACCGATGCACTCACCTGACCACCTCCATGTCTGGAGACAATACAATGTCACATCGTGCCGGCCGGGTGTCCCGGCCGGCACGACTAGACCAGGACTATCGCAGCTCCGGCGGCAGCACCGACGCGGGGGCACCCTGGTAGGTGACCGGCCGCTGCCACCGGCCGATCGCGGCCAGCCCCACCGACGTGCTGGTCGGCGCCGTGGTGGACGGCCAGGGACCGCCGTGGTGCTGCGCGCCGGAGACGGTCACGCCGGTCGGCCACGCGTTGTAGACGATCCGCCCGGCCCGGTCCTCCAGCGCGCCCACCACGTGCCGGGCCACCGGGTCGTCGTCCGTGCTGTGCGCCTGGATCGTGCCGGTGAGCTGCCCGGGGACCAGCCGCAGCACCGCGTCCAGCTCGTCCTGCGAGGCGTAGCCGACGACCAGGCCGGCCGGGCCGAACATCTCGACGTCGAGCGCGCGCGGGTCCGCCATCACCTCGGGGGCCGAGACGGCCAGCACGGTCGTCCGTACCCCCTGGTCGTTGGGTTCGCTCTCGGCCACCCGGTGCACCGCGGGCAGCGCGGCGACCTCGGCGACCCGGGCCGCGAGGTTCTTCTCCATCGACTCGGAGAGCATGCGGCCGGGCACCGGCGGCCGCACCGCGGCGACGAACGCGTCCGCGTCCGGCACCAGGATCACGCCCGGATTCGTGCAGAACTGGCCGGCGCCGAGCGTCAGCGAACCGACCCACTCCCCCGCGATCGCGGCGCCGCGCTCGGCCCAGCCGGCCGGCGTGACCACGACCGGGTTGACGCTGCCCAGCTCGCCGTAGAACGGGATCGGGTCCGGGCGCGACGCCGCGATGTCGAACAGCGCCCGCCCGCCGGCCGTCGACCCGGTGAACCCGGCCGCCCGGATCCGCGGGTCGCGCAGCGCGGTGATCGACTCCTCGACGCCCTCCAGCAGCCCGAACGCGCCGTCCGGCGCGCCCGCGGCGCGCAGCGCGTCGACCACCACCTCGGCGGTACGGCGGGACAGGCGCGGATGCCCGGGATGCGCCTTGAGCACCACCGGGCAGCCGGCGGCCAGCGCGGAGACGGTGTCGCCGCCGAACACACTGAACGCGAACGGGAAGTTGCTGGCCGCGAAGACCAGCACCGGCCCGATCGGCACCACCGTGCGGCGCAGCTCCGGACGCGGCCCCATGCCCCAGCCGGGATCCTCCGGGTCGACCCGGACCGGCGTCAGTTCACCACCGCGCAGGCCCTCGGCGAACAACCGGGCCTGGAACGTGGTCCGGCCCAGCTCGCCGGTCAGCCGCGCCTCGGGCAGGTGCGTCTCCTCACCGGCGAGCGCGACCAGCTCGTCCCGGGCCTTGTCGAGCGCGTCCGCGACCGCGTCCAGCCAGTCCGCCCGGGTGGCGGCGCTCGCCCTGCGCATCGCGGGCCGGGCCGCGTCGGCGGCCGCGAGCAGCGGTTCCACGTCAGTCACGTGAGAGTCCCCTCGTCAGAATTCGAAGCCGTGCGGGTACGGGTCGGTCGGGTCCAGCACGTACTGGCCGAAGCCGGTGATCCAGGCCCGCCCGGTGATCGTCGGCAGCACCGCTCTCCTGCCGTCGACGTCGGTTTCCCCGATCAGTCTGCCGGTGAACCGGCTGCCGATGAACGACTCGTTGACGAAGTCGCGGTGCAGCGGCAGCTCGCCGCGCGCGTGCAGCTCCGCCATCCGGGCGGAGGTGCCGGTGCCGCACGGCGACCGGTCGAACCACCCCGGGTGGATCGCCATCGCGTGCCGGGACAGCGTGGCGTCCGAGCCGGGCGCGATGAACTCGACGTGGTGGCAGTGGTCGACGCCGTCGATGGTCGGGTGCGACGGCGGCGCCTGCGTGTTGATCGCCTCCATGATCGCCAGGCCGGCGGTCAGGATCTCCTGCTTGTACGCCCGGTCGAACGGCAGCCGGAGCTGCTCCAGATCGACCATGGCGTAGAAGTTGCCGCCGAACGCGAGACTGTAGGTGATCTCCCTGCCGAGCGCGGGCACGGTGATCGTCTCGTCCAGCCGGTCGCAGTAGGACGGCACGTTCTCCAGCGTCACGTGCCGCGCCCGGCCGTCCGCCACCGCGACGTTCGCGATCACCAGGCCGGCCGGGGTGTCCAGCCGGATCGTGGTGACCGGCTCGACCACCTCGACCATGCCGGTCTCGACCAGCACGGTGGCCACGCCGATCGTGCCGTGCCCGCACATCGGCAGGCAGCCGGAGACCTCGATGTAGAGCACGCCGAAGTCCGCGTCCGGCCGGGTCGGCGGCTGCAGGATCGCGCCGCTCATCGCGGAGTGCCCGCGCGGCTCGTTCACCAGCAGCTTGCGGATGTGGTCGAGGTGCGCGACGAAGTGCAGCCGGCGCTCGTTCATGGTCGCGCCCGGGATCACGCCCATCCCGCCGGTGACGACCCGGGTGGGCATGCCCTCGGTGTGCGAGTCGACCGCGGAGAACATCCGCTTCGCGCGCATCAGCGTGCCCGGTACTCTTCGAGGCCCTTGATCGCACGGTCCATGTCCGCGCGCACCTGGGCGTCGTGCCGCGGCGTGAGCGCGCCGCGTGGCGGGCGGCACGGGCCGCCGTACCGGCCGACCATCTCCATGCTCAGCTTGATCGCCTGCACGAACTCGGTGCGCGAGTCCCAGCGGAACACCGCGACCAGCTGCTTGTAGAGCTCGCGCGCCTCGGCGACCCGGCCCTCGATCATCAGGTCGTAGATCTCCACGGACTCGGCCGGGAACGCGTTCGGGAAGCCGGCGAACCAGCCGACCGCGCCGTCCACCATCAGCTCGAACAGCACGTCGTCCGCGCCGGCGACCACGTCGATGTCGCACAGTTCCCGGATCTCGAAGAGCCGGCGGACGTCACCGCTGAACTCCTTGATCGCGGTGACGTTCGGCAGCTGCGCGATCTCCGCGACCAGGCTCGGCACCAGGTCCACCTTGGTGTCGATCGGGTTGTTGTAGATCATGATCGGCAGGCCGACCTCGTCGATCTTGCTGAAGTGCTCGACCACCTGCGCGTCACTGGCCCGGTACATGGTCGGCGGCAGCGCCAGCACGCCGTCCGCGCCGTCCTCCGCCGCCAGCTCCGCCCAGTGCCTCGCCTGGTGCCAGCCCGGCCCGTGCACGCCGGCGACCACGACGCCGCGTCCCGCCACGGCCTCCACCGCGACCTGCACCACCCGGCGCCGCTCCGCGTCGGTGAGCGCGGAGTACTCGCCCAGCGACCCGTTCGGCCCGACGCCCCGGCAACCGTTGCTGATCAGCCAGTCACAGTGCTCCGCGAAGCGGTCGTAGTCCACCTCCAGCCCGGCCGGCGCGGACGCGTTCTCCTTGAACGGCAACGCGGTCGCGACGATGACGCCGCGCAGATCGGTCGGTGCGGAACTCATGAACGGTCCTCCTGTGGTCCCATACGGACATTCCCGGCAACGCTGCCGTCTCGGTCGGTTTCGATGCGCGTGTCCCGCGCGGCGACGGCCCCGTCGCCGCCGGCGGTGGGTGCCACCGGTTCCGCTCCGGCCACCGCGGCAGACCCCGCCGACGCGGCCGGCGCCGGCACGGCGCTTGCCGTCGGCACGGCGCTTGCCGTCGGCACGGCGCTTGCCGTCGGCACGGCGCTTGCCGTCGGCACGGCGCTTGCCGTCGGCACGGCGCTTGCCGTCGGCACGGCGCTTGCCGTCGGCACGGCGCTTGCCGCGCGCGGGTTCGTGGTGGTGGCGAGTTCGTCCCGCACCGTTCCGGCAACTCCGGCAGGCTCCGCTGCCGCCGCCGGGACGGCCGGCGTCGCCACCTCCGGCACGGCGGCCGGCGTGGGCGGGTTCGTGGTGGTGGCGAGTTCGCCCCGCGCCGTTCCGGCAACCCCGGCAGGCTCCGCTGCCGCCGCCGGGGCGACCGACGGCGGCACGGCGGCCGCCGTGGGCGAGTTCGTGGTGGCGGCGGGTTCCCCCCGCGCCGTTCCGGCAACCCGGACGACAACCCCCGCTGCCGCCACCGGGGCGGCCGACGACGGCACCGCGGCCGACGACGGCACCGCGGCCGACGACGGCACCGCGGCCGACGACGGCACCGCGGCCGACGACGGCACCGCGGCCGACGACGGCACCGCGGCCGACGACGGCACCGCGGCCGACGACGGCACCGCGGTCGACGACGGCACCGCGGTCGACGACGGCACGGCGGTCGACGTGGGTGGGTTCGTGGTGGCGGCGAGTTCGGCGAGGCGGATCGGGACGGCGATCGGGCGCTGCGCGGTCCGGCCGGTGTCGAGCAGGCCGGGGCCGGCGGCGGCGAGGATGTCCTCGACCGCGCGGCCGCAGGTGCGGCCCTGGCAGATGCCGAGACCGGCGCGGGTGGTGAGCTTGAGTGAGCGCAGGCCGCGCGCCTCGGTCAGGCGGGCGGCGCGGCGCAGGTCACCGGCGGTGACGTCCTCGCAGCGGCAGACCGTGGTGGTGTCGTCCAGCCAGGCCTGCCAGCCGGGGCCGATCCGGTGCGCGGCGGCCAGCCGGCCGGCGAACTCGCGGAACACCCGGCGCGCCCGGACCGCCCGGCCGGCCGGGTGGCCGCCCGCGGCGACGGCACCGGCGATCTCGCCCTCGGCGAGCGCCAGGTCGACGCCGCCGATGCCGGTCAGCTCGCCCGCGGTGAACACGCCCGGCACGGACGTGCGCTGGCCGTCGTCGACGGTCACCGCTCCGTCCGGGCCGGTGGCGCAGCCCGCCGCCACCGCGAGTTCGGTGCGCGGCACGAAACCGTGGCTGACGCAGACCGCGTCGACCTCGACGCGGCGTGCGGTGCCGGACCGCGGCGACCAGTCCGGGCCGAGGCCGGCGACGGTGACGGCCTCGACCCGGCCGGTGCCGTGCGCGGCGGTCACGGCCGCGCCGGTCCGGTAGGGAATCCGCTTCGCGGCCAGGTCCCGCACGTACCCGCCCAGCTCCGCGGCCTTCGCGCTCGCGGCGATCAGCCGCCAGGGCCGCGCGCCCCAGCCCGTGGCCAGCTGCCGCCATCCGGCGGCCTCGACCACACCCACGACCTCCGCACCGGTACGGAGCAGGCTCGTCACCACCGGCAGCAGGAACGGTCCGGCGCCGGCGACCAGGACCCGGCGGCCGACCGCGACGCGTTCCCCCTTGGCGAGCGCCTGCGCGGCACCGGCGGTGAACACGCCCGGCAGGTCCCAGCCGGGGAACGGCAGCGTGCGTTCCTGCGCGCCGGTCGCGAGGATCAGCGTCGCCGGGTCGAACGTGCGCGGCGGGCGCCCGTTCCCGTCCGGCGGGCCGACCACGACGTGGATCAGCGGTGGCGCGCCGTCCCGCCGGTCGGCCGACCAGACGTGCCCGTTGAGCACGATCTCGCAGCCGTCGTCCGCCAGCAGCGCCGCCCGCATCCGCAGGAACCGCCGCCAGCCGTGATGCAGCAGTTCCTCGCGCGCACCCGCACGCTCGGCCGGCAGGTGCCGCCAGTACTGCCCACCGAGGTCGTCACCGGCCTCGACCAGCACCACGCGCACCCCGTGCCGCCGCGCGGCCAGCGCCGCGGCCATCCCGGCCGGCCCGCCGCCGACCACCAGCACCGGCACGCCCTCCATCACCGGCCGCCTTCCGCACCCGGCTGATCGCGGTGGTGCCGTGGCACCACCGCGTCGCCGCCGGGCCGTGACGCGGCCGGGCGGCCGGGCGGCCGGTCACCGTCACCCGGCCGCGCCGCCGCCGGATGTCCGGGGTCGCCGCCGTCCTGCGGCGCGGATGGGTGAGTGCCCCGTGGCCCGGCGTCGTCCTGGCGGGTGTTCACGTCGCCGTCGGCGCGGCCCCGGCCGGCGCGGACAGTGTCCGGTGGCCCGGCGTCGTCCTGGCGGGTGTTCACGTCGCCGTCGGCGCGGCCCCGGCCGGCGCGGACAGTGTCCGGTGGCCCGGCGTCGTCCTGGCGGGTGATCACGTCGCCGTCGGCGGCGCGGCGCTGGCAGGCGCGGACGTCGCGGAGGCCGTTGACGACGACCAGGCAGTCGAAGCAGACGCCGATGCCGCAGAAGACGCCGCGCGGGCGGCCACCGCGCGGGCTGGTCCGCCAGGAGACGCGGCCGGACGCCAGCAGCACGCCGGCGATCGTCTGGCCGGCGCGGCCGGCGACGGGCTCGCCGTCCACGGTCAGTTCGATCGCGCCGCCGTCCGCGGGTGCGACCGGATCGTGCGCGGGTGCCACGCGGTATGGACCGGTCATGCGGCGGATCCTTCCAGGTACGGCATCAGGCTCGGGCGGTCCGGGCGGAACTCGGCGGCGAGATCGTCACCGGCACCACCCGGGCCGGCGAGGCCCATCGCGCCACCGAGGCGTGCCGGGCTACCGAGGCCTGCCGCGCCACCGAGGCCCATCGCGCCATCGAGGCCTGCCGGGCCACCGGCGCCTACCGGGCCACCGGGTCCGTCGCGGTCGACCGGGCCACCCGAACCGTCGCGGTCGACCGGGCCACCGGGACCACCGGCGACGACCGGACCGGCGGAACCACCGGCCGAACCGGACGAACCGGAGGACCCGGGGAAGCCGGGGACGGCGACGCCGAGCATCGCGTCGTGGAGCAGGTCGGCGGTGGCGAGGCTGAGGCCGATGCCGGCGCCCTCATGGCCGGTGGCGTGCCACAGTCCGGGGCGGCGCGGGTCCGCACCGATCACCGGGAGGTGGTCCGGGACGAACGGGCGGAAGCCACCGTACGCGCGGATCACCGGCACGTCCGCCAGGAACGGGAACAGCAGCATCGCCTTCGCGGCGAGCGCGGCCAGCACGCGGGCCTCGATGCGGTCGTCGAACCCGCGGCGCTCGCGGGAGGAGCCGATCAGCACGGTCCCGGCCGCGGTGGACTCGACCACGCTGGAGACCATCAGGTCGGCCGCGCCGGAGCCGACCGCGCCGACGTAGTCCGCGTCGTAGACCTTGTGGAACACGCGCTGCCGCATCCGCGACGTGACCAGCACGGTGCCGCGGCGCGGGCGGACCGGCAGCGGCACGCCGAAGCGCGCGGCGACCTCGCCGGACCACGGCCCGGCCGCGATCACCACGGCGTCCGCGGGCAGCGTGCCGCCCGCGGTCCGTACGCCGGTGACGGCCGGTCCGGACAGGACCGGGCCGAGGACCTCGACCCCCTGGATGATCCGGGCGCCGTGCCGGCGGGCGGCCGCGAGCAGCGCCTCGGTCGCGATCACGGGCTGGACCTGGGCGTCCTGCGGATAGTGCACCGCGGCGGTCAGCGCGCGGGTGAGGTCCGGCTCCAGTTCGTGTGCGCGATCGCCGTCGAGCACCTCGGCGATCACGCCGGCGGCGCGCTGGGTCGCGGCGAACTCGAGCAGCGCGGTCGCGCCGGCCTCGGTGGTCGCGGCGACCAGGCCGCCCTTCGCCTCGAACTCCAGGTCCGGGAAGCCGGCTGGCAGTTCGTCGCGCAGCTCGGCGCGCACCCGCGCCCACGCGGCCAGCGAGCGCTGGGTGAGGCGCAGTTCCGCGCCGGGACCCTTGTCGGACACCAGGATGTTGCCCTCGCCGCCGGACGACGTGCCGCCGGCGCTCGGGCCGCGGTCGACCACGACCACGTCGGCGCCGGAGCGGGCGAGCACGCGCGCGGTCGCGGCGCCGACGATGCCGGCTCCGACGATGACGACCTTCTGACGCTGGGACACGCCAGTAATATGTCACATGCTGCCGCTCGGCAGAACAGGTTCGGCGGAGAGAAGTTCGAAGCGCCAGCACCTTGACACCACGAGGATACGCCGCCTAAGCATGATCGGACTTGTAACATTCTACTGAGTGCGGGAGCCGATGAACGCCGATTGGCCGCTGTCCGCCGACATGCTCCACCTCAACCACGGCTCGTTCGGCGCGGTCCCGCGCTTCGCGCTGGAGGTCCAGGCGGCGCTGCGCGCGGAGATGGAGTCCGCCCCGGTCCGCTGGTTCGCCGGCCTGCCGCGCCGGCTCGCGGCCGCGCGCACCGAGATCGCCCGGTTCCTGCGCACCGCGCCGGACACGCTCGCGCTGGTGCCGAACGCGAGCGCCGGGGTCAGCGCGGTCCTGGCCGGACTGCCGTTCCCGCACGGCGGCGAGATCATCGTGACCGACCACGGGTACGGCGCCGTGGTGATGGGCGCGGAACGCCTGGCCCGCCGCCGTCGCGGCACGGTCCGCACCGTGCACGTGCCGCTGGACGCGGGCCCGGACGAGGCGGCCGCCGCGGTGCTCGGCGCGATCACCGCCCGCACCGCGCTGATCGTGGTCGACCACCTCACCTCGCCGACCGCCCGGTTCCTGCCGGTGGACCTGATCGGCCGCGCCGCCCGGGAGCGCGGGATCCCGTTCCTGGTGGACGCGGCGCACGTACCCGCACTGCTGGGGGATCCCCTCGCGGGCCTGGATTGCGACGCCTGGGTCGGCAACCTGCACAAGTTCGGCTGTGCGCCGCGCAGCACCGGCGTGCTGGTCGCGCGCGGCCCGCACACGCGGGCGCTGCACCCGCTGGTCGACTCGTGGGGCGCGCCGCTGCCGTACCCGGAGCGCTTCGACGTCCAGGGCACGCTGGACGTGACCGCGACGCTGGCCGCACCCGCGACGCTGACCGGGATCGAGGCGCGGTGGGGCTGGTCCACGATCCGGTCCCGGGCCACGGAGCTGGCCGGCGCGGGCGCCGCGGTGGTCGCGGCGGCCTTCACCGCGATCACCGGCGAGGATCACGCGGTCCCGGTCGGCATGCCGGCCGGGCCGATGCGCCTGGTCCGGCTGCCCGGCACGCTCGGCACCGGCCCGGGCGCACCGGACGCGCTGCGCGCCCGGACCCTGGACGAGCTGGCCGCGGAGTGCGCGTTCGGCCAGTTCGGCGGCGTGGGCTACCTGAGGTTGTCCGCCCACGCCTACAGCACGCTCGCCGACTTCGAGGAGTTCGCCGAGCGCTGTGTGCCGGCCCTGGCCCGCCGGCGCTGACCGGCCCGGTCCGCGCCCCGCCCCGCCACGGGATCGCCGGCGGCGTGGCGGGAACGTCAGGTGAGGCGGAGCAGGACCGGGATCAGGCCGGCCAGCCAGACCGCGGCGGTCGCGGCCAGCAGCCGGCCGGCCAGGCGATGGTGGCGGCGCGGCGTGGCGGAGACCGAACCGTTGAGCACGGTCCAGGTCGCGCCGCCGCTGAGCGCCAGGGCACAGCAGAGATAGACCAACATGATGCCGTGATTCCCGGCCACGTGAACCGGTGGTGACGGCCGGGTCAATTCGCGACCGTCACCGCGACACGCACGGTGCGTGGGTCGGCGAGGCAGCGCAGCAGCGCGTCCGCGAGGTCGGCGCGGGCGATCCGGTTGCCGCCGCGGACGTTGCGGCCCAGCTCGGTGCGGTAGCGGCCGGTGTGCGCGCCGTTCGTGAGCATCGGCGGGCGGACGATCGTCCAGTCCAGCTCGGTCGCCGCGACCAGGTCCTCCATCCGCCGCATGTCCGCGTACGCATGGGCGAGCACGCGCTTCAGGATCGGCTTCACCACGTACCGCGTGAGGGGTCCGTCCCGGTCGTCGACGTGCATGCCGCTGTTGCTGACCACGGCCAGGCGGCGCACGCCGGCGCGGCGCATCGCGGTGACGATCGCGGCCGCGCTGTCCGCGCACACGGTGGTCGGCGCGCGGCCGTCGCGCGGGCCGATCGCGGATATGACCGCGTCCCGTCCGGAGACGGCGCCGCCGATCGCGTCCGGATCCATCGCGTTCGCGGTGACGACGGTCAGGCCGGGCAGGCCCGCGGGCAGGCGGGCCGGGTCGCGGACCACGGCGGTGACGTCGTGCCCGGCGGCGCACGCGCGCCGCAGCACCTGGACGCCGGTGCCACCGGTCGCGCCGAGGACGGCCAGTTTCATGGCGACTCCCTAGTTAGTAAGTACTCACTAACCACTATGGTCAGTGAACACTCACCCCCGCGTCAAGGAGCAGAATTCGTGAGCACGCGCGACCGCATCGTCACCGCCGCCGCCGGCGTCATCCGGGACCGCGGGCTGGCCCGCGCCACCACGAAGGAGATCGCGCTGGCCGCCGGGCTGTCCGAGGCCGCGCTCTACAAGCACTTCCGCGACAAGACCGACATCTTCCTGGCGGTGCTCGGCGAGCGCGGCCCGACCACGCTGGTCGCGCTCCTCGGCGGGCTGCCCGGCCGGGTCGGCGCGGAGCCGGTGGCGGACGTGCTGCGCGAGGTCGTGCTCGCGGCCGTCGACTTCTACGAGCACGGTTTCCCGATGGCCGGCTCGCTCTTCTCCGACCCGGCGCTGTTCGCGGCGCACCGGGCCCGGCTGCGCGAGCGCGACTCCGGCCCGCAGGTCCCGCTCGCGGCGCTGGCCGCCTATCTGGAGGCGGAACGGGAGCTCGGCCGGGTGCGCGCCGACGCCGACCCGGCGGCCGGGGCCGCGTTGCTGCTCGGCGCCGCGTTCCAGCGCGCGTTCCTCGGCAACTTCACCGACCCCGGCGACCCGGAGGCGTTCGCCGCCACGCTCGTCGACACGCTGACGGCCGGTCTGCGCCCGTGAGCGATCCGTGTTCCCCCAACAAGGGTCGTGCTCCTCGGCCGCGCTCTTCCTGGCCTGACGGACGACGATATCGACTGGCGTACATGGAGGCGCGGCATGCGGAGAACACGAGGGCCGGCGGGCGCGGCGGTCGCGGTACTACTGGCCTCGGTGGCCATGACCGGCACCGCGCACGCGGCGGGGCCGGCAGCGGAACCGATCATCGACCCGGACCGGCAGTACGCGGACTTTCTGGCGACCCGGGGGGCGGACGGCAGCTGGGCGGGCGCGCCCGATCCGGGCGGCAAGGCGAAGAGCCCGGTCACGTCGCTGAGCACCCATCCCAAGCTCGCCGTCCGTGCCGGGCTCGGCGCGTCGCCGGTGGTCACCGGCGACGCGCCGGCAACGGTGGTGAACGTCGACGGCACGAAGGTGGAGATCTTCCTGCCGGCGCCGGGCGTCACGGCGGAGCGGCTGGCGGCGTCCCTGCGCGCGCACGGGCGCCCGCACACGCGGGCGATCGCGCCGGGCCGGGCCGCGCCGGCGGGCCCGAACGACTGCGCCTACGGCCAGGCCCGCACGCTGTACGAATGCCGGTATCCGGTGTCGTTCTGGCAGAACAACGGGCACGAGGATCCGATCGTGCGGTTCAACGACCACTCCGGCGCGAGTTGGCCGGTGTCGAACGCGGTGTCCAAGTGGAACCAGGTGCCGAACATCGACAGCTGGTACTACTGGAACCAGTGCCCGTTCATGGCCGGCGCGCGCTGTGTCGACGTGCTCTCCGGCAACTACGGTCCCGGCGACCAGGACGGCGCGTGGATCGGCAAGGTGACCTTCCGGTGGACCACCGGCGCGGGCGGCCCGCTGCCGGAGCAGGGCACCATGCTGCAGCTCAACGACTACCACGACCCGAAGACCGGCGGCTTCACCCGGAACATGGTGACCACCCATGAGATCGGGCACGTGCTCGGGCTCGGGCACAACCTCTACAGCGGCGACGTCATGGCCGCAGCCGCGCACAAGCGGGAGGACATCGGCGGCGAGAACGCGACGCTGCTCGCCAACCTCTACTCGATCACCCGCTGAACGGCGCGCGTGGTACCGGTCGCCGGACCGCCGGTACCACGCGCGCGATTCTAGATCCGTCCTCTTCGGAGGGACAGGATTGATCTCGGTCATCGCGTCCGTGAGGATCTCTTCCGGACCGCGACACAGCCTTTGGGGGCGGGATGACCGACGTCTTCACCGATCCGGACAGATACACCGACATGGCCGCCTGGCACCGCGAGGTCGCGGAGCTGCGCACCCGCGCGCCGATCCACCGGGTGACCGCGGACGGGTTCGACCCGTTCTGGGCGGTCGTCGGGCACGCCGAGGTGCTGGAGATCGAGCGCCGGCCGGAGCTCTTCCCGAACGCGGCGCAGCCGTGGGTGATGAGCCGGACCGACCTGGACGCGCAGCGGGCGGCCGGACCGGCGCCGCGCACGCTGATCCACATGAACGGTGACGAGCACGCCGCGTACCGCCGCCTCGGCAACGACTGGTTCCGGCCGGCCAGCCTGGCCGCGCTGCAGGTGCGCCTGGACGAGCTGGCCGGTGCGGCGCTCGACCGGATGTCCATGATGGACGGGCGCTGCGACTTCGCGGCCGACGTCGCGCAGCCGTACCCGCTGAAGGTGATCCTGGAGTTGATGGGCCTGCCGGAGGCGGAGTATCCGCGGGTCATCGCGCTGACCCAGGACTTCTTCGCCCGGGACGGCGACGCCGCGGCGCTTCAGAACCTGTTCGGGTACATGCTCGCGCTGACCGCGGCCCGGCGGGAGAACCCGACCGGCGACCTGGCCAGCGCGGTCTCGAACGGCACGATCGACGGCGCGCCGATCGGTGACGTGGAGGCGGTCAGCTATCACATGATGGTGGCGACCTCCGGCTACGAGTCCACCGCGAAGGCGCTGACCGGCGGCATGTGGGCGCTGGCCACGAACCCGGAGCAGCTGGTCCGGCTGCGGCGCAACCCCGACCTGATCGACGGCGCGGTCGACGAGATGATCCGCTACTCCGCACCGGTGCGGCACATGATGCGTACCGCGGCCGCGGACACCCGGGTCGGCGGCGTGGACATCGCGGCCGGCGACTGGCTGCTGCTGTCCTTCGTGGGCGCGAACCGCGACCCGAAGAAGTTCCCCGACCCGGACGCGTTCGACGTCGCCCGCCCGAACGCGGCGAACCATCTGGCGTTCGGTTTCGGCCCGCACCACTGCATGGGCGCGGCGCTGGCCCGGATGGAGATGCGCACGCTGTTTCGCCGGCTGCTGCCCCGGCTGGAGTACGTCACGCTGGACGGCGAGCCCGCGCTGACCGACACCACGTTCATCGGCGGCCTGCGCACGCTGCCGATCCGCTACCGGCTGGCCGGCTGAGGTCGTCCCGTCCCGTGCCGCCGGCCACCCGCCCGGCCCTCGTGTGAGGGCCGGGCGGTGCACCCCCCGGTGTCAGTGGCCCAGGCGGTCCACGACCGCGGCGGCCGCGTCCGCCAGCAGCGCGTTGTCGTACTTCGCGTCCGCGGTGTCGCGGGTGGACAGCACCGCGAGCACGATCGGCGCGCCGGCCGGTGGCCAGAGGACCGCGATGTCGTTGCGCGTGCCGTACCCGCCGGAGCCGGTCTTGTCGCCGACCACCCAGCCGGCCGGCACGCCCGCACGGATCGTCTCCGCGCCGGTGGTGTTCGCCCGCAGCCACGCGGTGAGCCGCTCCCGGTCGCTGCGGCACAGCTCGCCGCCGAGCGCGTAGGCGCGCAGGTCGGTGGCGAGCGCGCGGGGCGTGCTGGTGTCCCGCCGGTCACCCGGGATCGCGGTGTTCAGCTCGGTCTCGATCCGGTCGACCGAGGTGGTGCGGTCGCCGATCGCGCGCAGCGCCCGCTCCAGGCCGTCCGGGCCGCCCAGCTCGCGGAAGAGCAGGTTGCCGGCCGTGTTGTCGCTGACCGTGATCGCGGCCTCGGCGATCGCGGCGAGCGTCATGCCCTCGTCCACGTGCAGCTCGGTGACCGGCGAGTAGTCGACCAGGTCCGCGGCCGTGTACCGGACCACCCGCCGCAGCTCCGCGTCCGTGGTGCGGTCCAGCACCGCGGCCGCGGCCAGCGCCTTGAACGTGGACGCGTACGCGAACCGTTCGTCCGGCCGGAACGTGACGGTCCGGCCGGTGCCGGTGTCCACCGCGTAGACGCCGAGGCGCGCGTCGTACTCCTGCTCCAGCCGCTGGTAGACGCCGGTCGCGGACGCCGTCGCCGGCGTCAGCGCGACCACCGCGACCGCCGCGGTCACGATCTTCAGGATCTGCACACCCAACCCCTTTTCGTGGGTACGAAACGGACTGCTCGACCCTGACAGAGCACTTCCATGCTGTCGAAGACGAATTCGGCGTGTCCCATGCGGATCTGGCATAGTGACCGGTCATGGACCTCCTGGCGGCCAGCCGTGCGTTCGTGGCCGTGGCCCGGCACGGCAGCTTCACGGTCGGCGCGGCCGCGCTGCGCATCCCGCAGTCCGTCGCGTCCCGGCGGGTCTCCGCGCTGGAGGAGCACCTCGGCGGCACGCTGCTGGACCGGTCGTCGCGCGCGGTCACGCTGACCCCGTTCGGCGCCGGGCTGCTGCCGGCCGCGCAGCGCCTGATCCGGCTCGCCGACACGCTCGAGCACGACGCGGAACGCGCCCGCCGCCGCCCGTTCCGGCTCGCCGTGCCCGCGATCTGCCCACCGGCCGCGCTGGCCCGCCTGGTCGCCGCGGCCCGCGCGCACGACCTGCACCTGGACCTGTCCACGGGCTCGCGGGCCGACGGCGCCGACGGGGCCGCGGTGATCGCCGTGCCGCCGGACGTCGGGGTGTGGGTGGTGCCGCTGGGCCTGGCCTCGGTCGCCGGCCCGGTCGCGCACGTCGACAGTCTCCGGCCGGCGAAGGCCGACGCCGGGAGCACCGGACGGCGACTGTGGATCCAGCCGGAGGACGACGTCCCGCACGTACGCGACCGGGTGATCCGGACCGGTGCCGCGACCGGCCTGCGCCCGGCGCAGATCGTGCTGGCCGGCTCGCTGGTCGAGGCCGCCGCCGAGGCCCTGGCCGGCGCCGACCTGCTGCTCTGCTCCGCCGCGCAGGCCGCGGACCTGGGCCTGCCCTGGGCACCCGCGGCCGACCTGGAGGTGGCGCGCGGCTACGACGTGACGGCCGGGCCGCGCGCGGAGCTGACGCTGCTCCGCACGGTGCTGCGCGTACCGGTGGGCCACTGTCTGGGGGCCGGCCGGTGAGCACCGCACGGGTGTTCCGCGCGGCGCGTGCGGCGCTCGACGACGCCGGGCTGCGCGGCGGCTTCCTGGTCCGCGACCTGCGCACCGGCGAGGAGCTGGGAATCGAGCCGGACGCGGTGTTCCCGGCCGCGTCGCTGGTCAAGGTGCCGCTCGCGGTCGCGGTGCTGGAGGCGGCCGGGCGCGGCGAGCTCGACCTCGCGGCGCCGGTGACGGTGCCGCCGGACCGAGTGGAGGCGCCGGGACCGCCGGGCCTGATGAAGTTCCGGCACCCGGCCACGATCGCGGTCGAGGACCTGCTCTACCAGGCGGTGGCGATCAGCGACGGCGCCGCCGCGGACGCGCTCTTCGCGCTGGTCCCGCCGGCCCGGGTGACGGCGGAACTGCGCCGGCTCGGGCTGGACGGGATCGCGGTCCGGCACCGGATCCGCGACCTGTCCGAGACACCGGCGGAACAGCTGGCACCGCCGCTCGCGCACGCGCTGGCGATCGGCGCCGCCACGTCCGGGCAGGGACACCTGATCCCGCAGCTGGACGTGAGCCGGACGAACGCCGGATCCGCCCGCGCGTTCGCGGGCCTGCTGGAAGCACTGTGGACGCCGGCCGCGATCACGCCGGCCACCGCCGCGCGCGTGCGCGAGCTGCTCGGCGACACCGTGCACCGCCAGCGCCTCGCGCCGGACCTGGCCTCGGACGCGTCCCGCTGGTCGTCGAAGACCGGCACGGTGCTGACCATGCGGCACGAGATGGGCGTGGTCGAGCACGCGGACGGCGCGGTCTTCGCGATCGTGGCGCTCACCGAGTCGCGGGTCCCGGCCGTGGTGCAGCCGGCCGCCGAGGCCGCGATGGGCCGCGTCGCCCGGCTGCTGCGCGACCTGCTGCGCGCGGAGGGCGCGGCCGGCGGCCGAGGCGTGTGCTGACCGGTCCCGGACCTCCGACACCGCGGTGCACCCACACCGCCCTATCGATCACCATAGTGGTACCGGCAGGAGAGGATCTCCAGCTCACCACGGGCATCCAGGACGCGGTACACGAGACGGTGCTCGTCGTTGATGCGCCGCGAGGCCCAGCCGGACAGGTCACCCCGGAGGAGCTCCGGCTTACCGATGCCGCCGTCGTCTCCGCACCGGACGTCCCGGATCAGTGCGTTGATCCGCCTGAGAATCCTGCGATCGCCGGTCTGCCAGGAGACGTACTCGTCCCATGCGCTGGGGTGCCAGACGAGTTTCACGCGGGTACCTCACCGCCCGGGATCGACCAGATCACCGCCGACGCGGGCTCCTGCCTCCATATCCGCCGCACGGCGGCGCAACTCGCGGCCGTTGGCCCCACGGGACAGGTATTCCGTCTCACGCCACGCGTCATAATCGCTCTTCAACATGACGACCATCGGTTCATGACCGCTCCGCGTGACGACCAGATCCTCGGCATCGTTCTCGATGGAGTCCAGCACATTCGCGAGGTTGGCGCGCAGGTCGGATGCGCTGATCACCTTCATGAGCCCCCCTACCGTTGTACGTAATAAAGTACAACGGTAGGGGGCCTCCGACCAGCGGGTTCAGGCTTACGCCGTGCGGCGGAGTATCGCCAGGAACATCGCGTCGGTGCCGTGGCGGTGCGGCCAGAGCTGCACGGTCGGGCCGGAGCCGAGGCCGGGCATGCCGGCGGGCATCAGCGGGCGGGCGTCGACGAAGTCGATCGGCAGCTTGGAACGGCGAGCCGCCTCGGTCACCGTCACCTGCGTCTCCACCACGTGCGGGGAGCAGGTCACGTAGGCCACGACGCCACCGGGCCGGACCGCCTTCAGCGCCGCGACCAGCAGCTCGCGCTGGAGGCTGGTGAGCGGCGGCAGGTCCGTGGGCTGACGGCGCCAGCGGGACTCGGGACGCCGGCGCAGCGAGCCGAGGCCGGTGCACGGCGCGTCGACCAGCACCCGGTCGAACGAGGCGGCCGGCAGCTCGCCGGTGCCGGCGGTGCGGCCGTCCGCGACGATCGTGGTGACCGGCAGGCCGCGGGTGGCGTTCGCGACCAGGCGGGCACGGTGCTCCGCGACCTCGACCGCGGTGACCCGCGCGCCGCGCTCGGCCGCGAGCGCGCCGAGCAGGCCGGCCTTGCCGCCCGGGCCGGCGCACAGGTCCAGCCAGCTGGCGTCCGTACCCTCGATCGGGGCCTGGGAAAGGGCCGTGGCGACCAGCTGGGAACCCTCGTCCTGGACGTGCACCCGCCCCTCGGCCAGCGCGGACAGGTCACCGGGGGACCCGCCGGGCAGGTAGACCGCGTACGGCGAGAACGCGCCGGGCGCGCCGCCCAGCTCGTCGGCGAGCGTGACCGCGTCGGCGCGGCCGGGCCGGGCGCACAGGTGCACCGGCGGGCGCTCGTTGTCCTCGGCGAGCGCGCGGGCGGTCTCGGCCATGTCACCGCCGAGCGACTCGGCGAACGCGCGGACGATCCACGGCGGGTGCGCGTGCGTGACCGAGAGGTTCCCGACCGGGTCCTCGTCCCGGTTCGGCGCGACCTCGGCGATCCACTCGTCCCAGTTCTTCGTGGTGATCTGGCGCAGCACCGCGTTGGCGAAGCCGACCGCGCCGGGCGCGACGGAGCGGACCAGGTCGACCGTGGTGGCGACCGCGGCGTGCGCGGGCACCCGGGTGTGCAGCAGCTGGTAGGCGCCGAGCCGCATCGCGTCGCGGGCCGGCGGGTCGATCCGCTCGACGTCGCGGCCCGCGGCCTCCTTGATGATCAGGTCGAGCGTGCCGACCAGGCGCAGCGTGCCGTAGGTCAGCTCGGTCGCGAACGCGGCGTCCCGGCCGAACAGCCGCATCTCCGTCAGGATCTGCGGCAGGACCAGGTTCGCGTACGCGTCGTCGCGGTGCACGGCCGCGACCGCCTCGTAGGCGGCCTGCCGGGCCGGGTCGGACGGCGGCCGGCCACCGCGCGGGGCACGACCGCCGCCGTGCGAGTCCCGGTCCCGGCCACGACCGTCGCCGGGACCGTCGGAGCGCCGCGGCCGGCCCGCGTTGTGCGGCCGGTCCGCCTGGTGCCGGGCGCCGTCGGCGGAACCGGGACCGGTCGTGTCGGGCTCGGGCCGGCGCCGCACGTAGGACGACCCGAAACCGGACTTGCCGCCGGTGCGCGGGTGCGAACCCGAATCGCCGGACCTCTGCTCAGGACTGCTCATGCCGGATTTGCCTTTCCGCTGCGGATTCGCCGTACCCGGCGCTGAGCCCATGGTTCGCTGGCACGCTCGCTCACGTGAACGACTCCCCCGTCTCGACCCGGACGCCGCGCGCCCAGTCGGTGGCCGGCATCGGCTTCTTGCCGGCCGCGCGTACCTCACCCAGTGCGACCGGAGTGGTCGCGGTCCCGGCCAGCACGCGCCTGCGCTCGACCAGCAGGTCGCCGGGCTCGAGCGGCGGCCCGTCCGGCACCGGCACGACCGGCCCGAGTTTCACCCGCTCCTCGCGGAACGTGGTCCACGCACCCGGCGCGGGCGTGCACGCCCGGATCCGCCGGTCCACCGCGAACGCCGGGTCGGTCCACCGGACCTGCGCGTCCTCGACGGTGATCTTCGGAGCGAGCGAGACGCCGTCGGCCGGCTGGGCCTCGGCCCGCGCGGTGCCGGCCTCGATCGCGTCCAGCACCGCGACCAGCAGCCCGGCGCCGGACTCGGCGAGCCGGTCCAGCAGGTCACCGGAGGTGTCGGTGGGGCGGATCTCGTCGGTCAGCGTGCCGAACACCGGGCCGGTGTCCAGGCCGGCCTCCAGCTGGAACACGCTGGCGCCGGTCACCTCGTCGCCGTGCAGCACCGCGTGCTGCACGGGCGCGGCGCCGCGCCACGCGGGCAGCAGCGAGAAGTGCAGGTTGATCCAGCCGTGCTTCGGGATCTCCAGCGCGGCCGGCGGGACCAGCGCGCCGTACGCCACCACCGGCACGCAGTCGGGCGCCAGCGACCGCAGCCGCTCCAGGAACTCGGGCTCCCGGGGCCGGGCCGGCGTCAGCACCTCGATGCCGTGCTCGTCCGCCCAGGCCCCGGCGGGCGACCGGACCAGCCGGCGGCCGCGCCCGGAGGGGGCGTCCGGCCGGGTGACGACGGCCAGGATCTCGTGGTCCGAACGCCGCAGGGCCTCGAGCGCCGGCAGGGTGACCGCGGGCGTGCCCGCGAAGACGATGCGCACCGGTTACCGCCCCAGCCCGAACGGGTTCGCGTGCGGGCTGACCTTCACGGTGGGCGGCTTGTCCCGGTCGTACCAGTCGGCCTGGCGGATCTCCCGCATCGCGGCCTTGCGCGCGTCCGGGTCCAGCTTGTCCAGGAACAGCACGCCGTCCAGGTGGTCGGTCTCGTGCTGCACGCAGCGCGCCATCAGCCCGGTGCCGACGATCTGCAGCGGGTCGCCGTACTCGTTGAAGCCCTTGGCCACCACGTTGAGCCGCCGCTTGGTGTCGTAGTAGAGCCCCGGGATGGACAGGCAGCCCTCCGGCCCGTCCTGCTCCTCGGCGTCGGGAAACTCCAGCACCGGGTTGACCAGGTGACCGACCACGTCGTCGACGTCGAACGCGAAGACCCGCAGGCCCACGCCGAGCTGCGGCGCGGCCAGCCCGGCGCCGCCCGCCTCCTGCATCGTCTCGGTCAGGTCCGCGACGAGCTTGCGCAGCTCTTTGTCGAAGTCGACGACGGCCTCGGCCGGTGAGCGCAGCACCGGATCCCCGAAGAGTCGGATGGGCTGGACGGTCACGCTGCGCACTCCTTGCTCACTGCAAAACCACGGGTTGGACAGTCCAGTCTACGGAGTCACCCGATCGTGACCGGCAGCGCGGAGTAGCCCCGCAGCACCAGCCGGTCCCGGCGGACCTCCGGCCCGTCCTGCGCGAGCGCGGGCAGCATGGTGACCAGCATCGGCAGCGCGACCTGCGCCTCCAGCCGGGCCAGTGGCGCGCCGAGGCAGTAGTGCGCGCCGCCGCCGAACGACACCGGCGCGACGTTCTCCCGGTCCGGGTCGAAGCGGTGCGGGTCGGCGTACCGTTCCGGGTCGCGGTTGGCGGCGCCGAGCAGCATGTTGATCGACTCACCGGCCGCGATCCGCACGCCGCCGAACTCGACGGGCTCGGCCGCGAGCCGGCTCGTCATCTGCACCGGTGAGTCGTACCGCAGGATCTCCTCCACGTAGGCGGGGGCGAGCCCGGGGTCGGCGCGCAGCCGGGCCGCGTGCTCCGGCCGGTCCATCAGCATCTTGACGCCGGTGCCGAGCAGGTTGGTGGTGGTCTCGAAGCCCGCGATGAGCAGCAGGATCAGGTTGGCCAGCAGCTCCTCCGCGGTGAGGTCGCCGTTGGCGGCGAGCGCGCTGGTCAGGTCCTCCTGCGGGGTGCGGCGGCGCTCCGCGATCAGGCCGACGAAGTAGTCCTCCACCGCGCGCCCGGCCACGTCCGCGAGCCGCATCTCCCGCTCCGTGCTGATCGGCTCAAGCACCACGGTGAGGTCCGCGACCCGCTCCCGGAACCAGGGCCGGTCCGCGGCCGGCACGCCGAGCAGCGCGCAGATCACCGAGATCGGAAGCGGGTACGCGAACGCGCCGATGAAGTCCGCCTTCGCCGGCATCGACGTGATCAGCTCCTCGCACAGCGCCGCGATGACGTCGCGCATCGCGGCGACCCGCCGGGCGGTGAACGTGGCCGCCGCCGCGCGGCGCACCCGCGAGTGGTCCGGCGGATTGGTCTGCAGCATGGACAGCACGAACGAGGCGACGCCGCGGTTCTGCCGCCAGTCGGGCCAGAACGTGTCGTAGTCCGCCGCGTCCAGGATGCGCATGGACGGGTGACGCAGCACCTGGTTGGTCACCGTGTGTGAGGTCACCCACCAGCGCCCATCGGCCGCGAAAACGGGCGCGTGCGCACGCAGCACGTCGTAAGCCGGGTACGGATCGTTACGACCCTCGGGCAGGAACAGTGACGCCAATGCGCTCTGGTAATCCATCGGCCCCCGAAACCTCCTCAATAGACCAGTGACCCCGACCTATCATGCCTGGTGAAGGCCACCACAATGACGCGCGTCATACACCTTCGACCCTTACCCTGAGCGACCATGAACTTGATCAACATTTACCGGTACGCAGTTCAGGGGATCATCGGCGCCGGTACGGTGTCCATGGCCCTCGCGTTCGCCGGCGCGCCCGCCCGGGCGGACGACACATATGTGACCACGCCCACACTCACCGGCTGGGCCGCGCTGCCGCCGGAGACCTATGTGGCCGGCAGCCGGGCGTCCGGCGGTGCGCTCGGCAGCACGCCGGTGCACGGGATACCCGTACCGTTCCCGAACCAGCCGGTGCAGGGGTTCTCCGGTGGCCTGCACAACAAGGACGGTACCTATGACGTGCTCTCCGACAACGGCTACGGCACCACCGCGAACAGCGCCGACTTCCTGCTGCGCGTGCACCGGATCGCACCGGACGTCGGCACCGGCGCGATCGACGTGGTCGGCGGCTTCTACCTGACCGACCCGGACGGGCACGTGCCGTGGGAGCTGACCCGCGCGGACCGCGCGCTGACCGGTGCCGACTTCGACCCGGAGTCGATCGCGCGGGACGGCGCCGGCGGCTACTGGATCGGTGACGAGTTCGGCCCGTACCTGCTGCACGTCGACGAGGCCGGCCGGCTGCTCGCGCCGCCGGTCCCGATGCCCGGCGTCACCTCGCCGGAGTCCGCGGACCGCACCGGCGTGAAGGCCAACCTGGACACCAGCAAGGGCGTCGAGGGTCTGGCCGCGTCGCCCGACGGCCGCTTCCTCTACCCGCTGCTGGAGGGCCCGGTCGCCGGTGACGGCGCACGTGACCTGCGGTTCAGCGAGTTCGACACGCGTACCGGGGCGTACACCGGCAAGCGCTGGACGTACCGGCTGGACCGGGCCGGCATGGTGGTCAGCGACGTGGTCGCGCTGGACGCGGACCGCTTCCTGGTGATCGAGCACGACGGCTTCCTGGGCGAGCACGCCGAGACCAAGCGGATCTACGTCGCGGACCGCCGCGACCGCAACCGCGACGGCGCGATGGACAAGACCGTGGTCACGAACCTGATGAACCTGGCGAACCCGGAGCAGATCGCCGGGTTCCGGGTCACGTTCACGTTCCCGCTGCAGCCGGAGGGCCTGATCGTGCTGGACGACCGCACGATCGTGGTGCTGAACGACAACAACTTCCCCGGCTCGGCCGGCCGCTACCACGGCGTCGCCGACTACAGCGAGTTCATCACGATCCGCCTCCCCGGCCTCCTGGAGATCGACCCGCGCGTCCTCCGCTGACCGGTGCGTGCCCGGTGACGGCCACCGGGATGTCGGCCGTCATTCACCGGCGGCGCCTACGTTGAGCCGTCATGGGAAAGATCACGACCAACGGGTACGCCGTGCGCGCGGTCGCCGGCGCCGGCGTACTCGCCCTGACTCTGGCTCTCGCCGGCGCGCCGACCCAGGCGCACGGTGACAAGGTCACGACGCCGACGCTCACCGGCTGGGCGTCACTGCCGGCGCTGACGTTCGTGCCCGGCAGCGAGCCGGCCGGTGCCGCGCTCGGCACCGCGCCGGTCAACGGCATCGCCGCCCCCTGGGCCGACCAGCCGGTGCAGGGCTTCTCCGGCGTGCTGCGCAACGCGGACGGCAGCTTCGACGTGCTGTCCGACAACGGCTTCGGCACCCAGGCCAACAGCGCCGACTTCCTGCTGCGCATCCAGCGGATCGCGCCGGTCTTCGGCACCGGCGAGGTGGACGTGCTGGGTGGCATCAACCTGACCGACCCGGACGGGCACGTCGCCTGGGACCTGGTCCGGGACGACCGGGTGCTGACCGGCGCCGACTTCGACGTCGAGTCGATCGTCCGGGACGCCGACGGCGGCTACTGGATCGGGGAGGAGTTCGGGCCGTACCTGCTGCACTTCGACCGGACCGGCAAGCTGCTCTCCGCCCCGGTCCCGCTGCCCGGCGTCGTCGCGCCGGAGACCGCGGCGCGCACCGGCGGCAGCGCCAACCTCGGCTCGAGCAAGGGCTTCGAGGGGCTGGCCATGTCGCCCGACGGGCGTTACCTCTACTCGCTGCTGGAGGGCACCGTCACCGGCGACCCGGCGGCCACGCTGCGCTTCAACGAGTTCGACGTCCGCCGGGGCGCGTACACCGGGAAGCACCTCAGCTACCGGCTGGACGCGGCGAACCTGGCGATCGGGGACGCGATCTCGGTGGACGCGAACCGCTTCCTGGTGATCGAGCGCGACGGCGGCCAGGGCGCCACCGCCGTGATCAAGAAGATCTACCTGGCCGACAAGCGGGATCGCGACCGGGACGGCGTGCTGGACAAGACGCTGCTGGTGGACCTGATGAACGTGGCGAACCCGAAGCGCATCGCCGGTTTCGGCACCACGTTCACGTTCCCGTTCCAGACGATCGAAGACGTGATCATCCTGGACGACCGGACGATCGGCGTGCTGAACGACAACAACTTCCCGGGCTCGGCCGGCCGCGCCGCGGGCGTCGCCGACAACAACGAGTTCATCACCATCCGCCTGCCGCGGTCGCTGGACGCGGACAAGCGCGTCCTCGCGCGGCGCTGAAGCATCACCTCCGAGGGGTAAGGGCCCCGGCGTCACCCGTGGGTGCCGCCGGGGCCCTTCGTCACCACCCACGACTCCGGCCGGGAGGCGCCCACGGCCGGCGCCCGCGCCGCGCACGCCGGGCGGCACCGCGCCGGAGCCGGGAACACGGGCTTCGATCGGGGCTCGGTCTTCCCAGCACCTGGACTCCGGCATGATCGGCGGGTGACGGTCTACGGGCGGAAGTGGAACTTCCGGCGGCACGAGCCGGTCTATCCGATCTCCGCCTCGGCGGCCGCCGCCCGGGACGCGCGCGGCGACCACTACGCCGTGGCGCTGCCCGGTCCCGACCGGCCCGGCGCGGTCATCGAGATCGCCTGGCGGCAGGACCACGCCGGCGTCTGGTTCCTCGACGACCGGGGCCGGCAGACGCTGCTGTACGAGTTCCGCCGGACCGACGACCGCCTGTTCCTGCACTCCGTGACGGAGTGGGACTACGGCGACCAGGACAGCGCCACCCGGGTCTGCGAGCGGCGCTTCCGCGAGGACGGCCAGGTGCGCCGGATCGTCACCGACGACGACGCGCCGGAGCACGTCACCGAGGACGAGTGGGAGGCGGACGTCGCCGCGCACTGGGAGCCGGTCCCGCGCTTCGGCGACTGGGCGTCCCTGGCCCGCCGGGACCGCCGCTGATCGTCCCTCCGGGTGGAGTTACCGCGTTCTCCCCGCACCCCGCCGGCCACGGTGCCAGTCTGACCCGGCACGGGTGCACGCGAACGGGGGCCGATGATGGAACGCAGGAGTCTTCTGACCGGAGTGGCCGCGGCCGGCCTGGTGATCGGGCTGCCCGGCCCGGCGACGGCCGCACCGGCCCGGCCGGTGCTGGAGTACGGCTTCGACGGCGGTTTCGTGCCGCCGGGCTGGACCGCGCTGCGGCCCCCGACGCTGGTCGTCTACCGGGACGGCACCGCGATCGCGGACGCGGCCCGCCGGTGGTGGCTGCGCGACGCCGGCCGGCTGGTCCGCCACGCCGTCGCGGTCGTCCGTGACCCGGCCAACGGCAAGGCCACGCTCGACCCGGACGACCCGCAGGTCGCCGACGACGTGGACACCTACGTCGAGGCCGGCGGCCGCCGGCTCACCGCCTACGCGCTGGAGACCTACCGCGAGTACGGCGCCTACCCGGCAGCGACCTACGCGCTCCGCGACGCCCTGGAGAAGGCCACCACCCGGGTACGCATGCACGGCGACCACTTCCGGCCCGCCGCGATCAAGCTGGTCGCGGTCCCGCTGGACACCACCGAGAGCGAGATCCGCCCCTGGCCCCGGCAGGTCGTCCCACCGTCGTTCACCGGCAGGGACGAGTGGCAGTCCGTCATCCACCTGCACGGCCCCGCCGCCCGTGCCGCCGTGCGCGCCCTGCCGCGCGACGACCTCGCCGACTGGACCGTCTACCGCCTCCCCACCGGGCGCCTGGCCGTCGTCTCCTGGCGTCACCTCCTCCCGCACGAACGCGCCGCCTGATCGGGCCGCGCGATTCGGGGCGCTCAGAACCGGGCGGGCCGCGCCGATGAAGGGTGCGTGGGGACGAAGCGGGGCTGGCTGTGGTGGCCGGTGTGCGGGGTGCTCGCCTGTCTGGTCTACGTCCTGCTGCCGGACGGGCGGTTCTCGGCCGTGCTGTCCGCGGTGGTCGGGCTCGCGTCGGTGGTGCTGCTGATCGCCGGTGTGCGGCGGAAGGCGGCGGCGCACCGGGGACCGTGGTGGGTCTTCGCGGCCGGGCTGGTGGCCTGGGTGGCCGGGGACGAGTTCTACGCCTACGACGCGATCGTCGGCGGCACGCACCCGTACCCGTCGTGGGCGGACGCGGCCTACCTCAGCGCGTACCCCCTGTTCGTGGTGGCGATCTTCCGGCTGACGCGGGAACGGCGGCTGCGCGAGCCGGCCGCGTTGATCGACACGGCGATGATCGCGACCGGGCTGGGCCTGGTCTACTGGGTCTTCGTGATCGGGCCGATCGTCCGGGACGACACGACGCCGATACTGGTCCGCGCGGTGACCGCGGCGTACCCGACCGCGGGTGTGCTGTTGTTCGCGGTGGTCGGCCCGCTGCTGATCCGGCCGGGGCGGCGCAGCCCGAGCGTCTGGCTGCTGACGCTGGGCAGCACGGCCGCGCTGGCCGGCAACGTCGGCTACACGCTGCTGCCGGGCGTCCACCCGCTGCTGGACCGGGCCGTCTTCGGCGTGTTCCTGTTCTCCTACTGCTGCTTCGCGGGCGCGGCGCTGCACCCGTCGAGCGACTCCCCGGTCGCCCGCCGGCAGCCGCCGCACGACGGCTGGCAGCGGATCGCGATGCTGACCGCGTCCACGCTGCTGGTCCCGGCCGTGCTGTTCGCCGAGGCGAAGCGCGGCACCGAGCACGTCGACATCGGGGCGATCGGCGTCGGCGCGGTCATCCTGTTCGCGCTGATGCTGGCCCGGCTGTCCGGTTTCTTCGCGACCGTGCAGCGACAGTCCGAACAGCTGGAGCAGCTGGCGATGGCGGACGAGCTGACCGGGCTGGCGAATCGGCGGCTGTTCGAGCAGGATCTGACCGCGGCGCTGCGGGACGGCCTGGTGCAGGTCGCGGTGCTGGACCTGAACGGGTTCAAGGAGGTCAACGACACGTTCGGGCACGCCGCCGGCGACCAGCTGCTGAGCGTGGTGGCGCAGCGGCTGCGCGAGGCGGTCCGGGACGACGACGTGGTGGCGCGGATGGGCGGTGACGAGTTCGCGGTGCTGGTCCGCGAGGTGTCGCCGGCAGCGATGTCCGCGATCGCGGAGCGGATCGGCGCGTCGCTGCGCCGCCCGGTCGACGCGAACGGCCAGCAGCTGCTGGTCAGCGCGAGCGTGGGCACGGCCGGCAACGAGACCGGCGAGGAGATCGACTCGGACGAGATGCTGCGCCGCGCGGACGCCGCCATGTACGCGGCCAAGCGCGCCGGCGGCGGACGGCACCTGCGCTACACCGCGGACCTGGACGCGCAGGCCACGGTGCGGGCACGGGCCGGCGCGGACCTGCGGACCGCGCTCGAGGGCGGCCAGTTCCACCTGGTCTACCAGCCGATCGTGGAACTGCCGGAGGGCCGGATCGTCTCGGTGGAGGCGCTGGTCCGGTGGACGCACCCGGAGCGCGGGTTCGTCAGCCCGGCCGAGTTCGTGCCGATCGCGGAGGAGACCGGCCTGATCGTGGAGCTGGGCGAGTGGATCCTCCGCCAGGCGTGCGCGCAGGCGGTGACCTGGTTCGCCGAGTACGGTGCCGCCGCACCGCAGCGGATCAGCGTGAACGTCTCCGCCCGCCAGCTGGCCGAACCCGGGTTCGCCGGCCTGGTCGTCGCGGTGCTGTCCGAGACCGGGCTGCGACCGGAACAGCTGGTGGTGGAGCTGACCGAGACCGCGGTCTTCGACGGCGGTCAGGCGCTGCGCACGGTGGAGGCGCTGCACCGCCGCGGGGTGCGGATCGCGCTCGACGACTTCGGCACCGGTCACTCGTCGCTGACGCTGCTGCAGACCGTGCCGGTGGACGTGCTGAAGGTGGACAAGTCGTTCGTCGACAAGGTCACCATGGCCGGCCGGCACGCCGTGATCGCGACCGCGCTGATCCAGGTCAGCGACGGCCTCGGCCTGCAGGCGGTGGCGGAGGGCGTGGAGACGGCGGAACAGGCGGACGAGCTGTACCGGCTCGGCTACCGGCTGGCGCAGGGCTACCACTTCGGCAAGCCGGTGCCGCAGCCGGTGTTCGTACCGGACGCGGCGTACTCCGCCCGGCCGTGACCCGTACGGCCGGGCGGAGTACGCGGACGGTGCTCAGGCGGCGGCGACGGCCTCGCGCGGTGCGGGCGTCGCGTCGCCGGACGGGATCGCGGTGGCCCGCGCGTACTGCTCCTCGTCGAGCAGGCCCTCGCGCTTGGCCACGATCGTCGGGACCAGGGCCTGGCCGGCCACGTTCACCGCGGTGCGGCCCATGTCCAGGATCGGGTCGATCGCCAGCAGCAGGCCGACGCCGGCCAGCGGCAGGCCGAGCGTGGAGAGCGTCAGCGTGAGCATCACGGTCGCGCCGGTGGTGCCCGCGGTGGCGGCCGAGCCGAGCACCGAGACCAGCACGATCAGCAGGTAGTCCGGGACGCTGAGCGAGATGCCGAAGAACTGCGCCACGAAGATCGCGGCCAGCGCCGGGTAGATCGCGGCGCAACCGTCCATCTTGGTGGTGGCGCCGAGCGGGATCGCGAAGCTGGCGTACGAGCGCGGCACGCCCAGCCGCTCGGTGACCTGCTCGGTGACCGGCAGCGTGCCGAGCGAGCTGCGCGAGACGAAGGCCAGCTGGAGCGCCGGCCAGGTGGTGGCGAACCAGCGGCGCACGGACAGCCCGTGCACCTTCAGCAGCACCGGGTAGACCACGAGGACGACCAGCGCCAGGCCCAGGTAGACCGCGCCGGTGAAGACACCGAGCGAGCCGATCGCGTCCCAGCCGTAGCTGGCGACCGCGTTGCCGAGCAGGCCGACCGTGCCGATCGGGGCGAGCCGGATGACCCACCACAGCACGGTCTGCACCACGGACAGCGCGGACTGGTTGAACGCCAGGAACGGCTCGGCCTTCTCGCCGGTCTTCAGCGCCGCGATGCCGATCGCGATCGCGATCACCACGAGCTGCAGCACGTTGAACGACAGGCTGACGCCGCCGGAGCTGCTGGTGCTGGCGGACAGGCCGAGGATGTTGCTGGGGATCAGCCCGGTGAGGAACGCCCACCAGTCGCCGACCCGGCTCGGCTCCTCTGCCAGCTCCTCGCCGACCGAGGTGTGGTTGCCGGGCTGCAGGAGCACGCCGAGGCCGATGCCGATCACGACGGCGATCAGCGCGGTGATCGCGAACCAGAGCAGCGTCTGACCGGCGAGCCGGGCCGCGCCGGTCACGCCGCGCAGGTTCGCGATGCTGGCGATGATCGCGGTGACCACCAGCGGCACCACCAGCACGCGCAGCAGCGTGACGAACGAGCTGCCGACGGTGTCCAGCGTGCTGGTCAGCCAGTTCGGGCTGCCGTCGTCGACCGGCCCGAGCTGCCGGGCGACCAGCCCGAGGACCACGCCGAGCACCAGGCCGGCCAATATCTGCGCGGAGAACGGGATCTTTCGGATACGCGCGAACACGGGAACTCCAGGGGAAAAGGGGTGTCTGTCCGGACGGAAGGCTCAGCGAGCCGGACAGAGAGCGCTGGAGACCCGCATGTGGTCGACGTGGCGACGACGCGTCAGCGGCTGATGCATCGACGCCTCCCCACGGATGTTCCACCCGCCCGACGATCGGGCCAGCGGGACTCTAACCCCCGAAGGTGACGCATAGCCAGGCGAAGATGGCTCGATGTGACGCTCAACTCTATCCCGTAGGTAGGAATACCACCGCGGGCGATCCGAAAGGGCCGGGTTCACCCGCTTCGGGGCGGGTCGCCTCGGCCGGGCGTCGGGCGGCAGGCCGGGGAGGCCGTACCGAAGGAGGCGTGCCGGGCCCGCGTGGCACGGCGGGCCCGGCACGCCGGGAGGAGCACGCGGTCAGGCGGCCGCCAGCCGGGGTGTGGGGCGGTCCTGCCGCGCGCTCAGGGCATGCCGGCGGGCCGGGCGGCCGGCGCCGGGGAGTTCGTAGCTGACCAGCGAGGACGTGGCCTGCTCGGGAACCGCGATCACGAAGCAACCGGACCGCTTGCTCACGCTGCTGGTCACGCCGGCCAGCCGGGCCGCGCGGACCAGGACCGCGACCATGTCCTGTTCCGCGATGCCGATGCGCAGCTGGCTGTGCCGGGGGCGGAGGCGGCCGACCAGCACGCCCGCGTTCCAGGCCGCGCGGGCCAGCACGACCCGGTGCGCGGCCTGCGGCGAGGTGGAGCCGAGCGGGTCGGTGGCGAGGAGCCGCTGCCGGCCGCGCTGCCAGGAGGTGACCATCATCCGGTCCGCCGCGACGCGGTCCGGCTCCGCGATCGTCACCTGCTGTACCGCGTACCGGCGCACGCCGCCGCCGTCGCGCTCCGCGCTGCGCGCGTGGTATCCGAGCGCCGCGAGCAGCATGGTCAGCCGCTCCGCCGCCTCCTCGCGGTCGAACTCGGCCACGGCGTCGGTCTGCGGCGCGGCGATCCGGGGCACGTCGGTGAGCCGGGGGCGGCGCGTGTCGGCCGGCCGGCCGGGACGCGCGCAGCGGATCAGGCAGGCGGCCTCGAAAGCCGTCACGAAGGTGCTGGTGAGGAAAGTCATTGTGGTCCTCCTCCTTCCGTTGCAGAACACGGTGTCGGAGGGCGGCCGTTCATAGGGCGTTCACGGCCGGGATTTGTGCCAAACTTGTGCGAACTCATGAACGCTCCCGTGACTGCGCTCCCCCGCCGCACCCTGCTGGCCGGCCTGGGTGGGCTCGCCCTGTTCCTCGGCACCGCCGCATGCTCCAGCCGGGCGCCGGCCGCGCGCCGGATCCGGGTCGCGACCGGCGCCGACGACATCGGCCGCGAGCTGGCCGCGCTGATCGACCGGCAGCTGCCCGGCGTCGAGGTCTCCGTGGTGACCACCACCGCGTCGGCCGCGGCCGTGGCGCTGGTCGAGCGCGGCGAGACCGAGATCGGTTTCGCGCAGGCCGGCGTGCTGTCGCCGGAGTCGTCGGTGACCGCGCTGGCCCGCGTCTACGAGGACCTGCTGCATCTGGTCGTGCAGGCGGACAGTCCGATGACGACGGTGGCGGACCTGCGCGGCCGGCGGGTGTCGGTCGGCGCGCCGGGTTCGGGCACCGCGGTCGCGGCGGACCGGCTGCTGGCCGCGGCCCGGATGCCGCGCGACGCCTACGACCGGCGGGAGCTGGGACTCGACGACGCCACGGCCGCGCTGTCCCGCGGCGAGCTGGACGCGTTCTTCTTCGCCGGCGGGCTGCCGGTCGCCGGGCTGCGGCGGCTCAGCGACACGCTCCGGTTCCGCCTGCTGGACCTGTCCGGCTGGGCCGGCACGCTGGGCAGCACGGTGTGGAACGTGCCGGGTTCCGCCTACCGCACGCCACCGGCCGCCACGATCGCCGACCCGACGCTGCTGGTCGCGTCCGCCGCGATGCCGGACGACCTGGCGTTCGACGTGACGCGGCTGCTGCTGGAACACCGCGACGAGCTGGCCGCCTCGTACCCGGCGATCGAAGCTCTGGATCTGCGCTCCGCGATCGCGACGATGCCGCTGCCGCTGCACCCGGGCGCGGCCCGTTACTACCGTTCGGTCAAACCCTAGTAGTGCTTGTCATCTTTTGGGTGGTTGATGGTGACAGGTACGTACGGATGTTGGTGTCGGCATCATCTGAACGGCAAGGTCCATACCTGAACATATCGAGCGATGCGCGCAACGGGCGAGTCACTGCCCTCCTCCACGTCGGCACCGCACTGGACTGGAGTCTCTGAGGCGACCTCGGGACCTAGTGCGACGTTCCTTAAATCCTGTACGTCATTTTCAGTCGGTAGTGGGCTGTCCACGAACGTTTGCCGGGTCCGGGGTTAGGCGGCGGTCTGGGTGCGTGGTCGACCCCAGCGGTGTTGGCGTTCGCTGCGGATGCGGGCGCGTTCGCGTCGTTGGGCGGCCAGGACGTCGGGGTGGCGGGCGTTGGCGTTGCGCCAGCGTAGGTATTTCTGCAGCTCGCCGGTCTGGACGGTGTGGTTCGGGTGGTCCGAGCCGGCCATGACGAACGTGCGGAGTGGTCCGAACTGGGCCTCGATCGGGTTGGCCCAGGACGCGCTGGTCGGGGTCAGGCACAACTCGACCTTGTTGAGGGCCGCCCACCGGCGGATTTTCGCGGTCTTGTTCGCCGACAGGTTGTCGAGGATGACGTAGATCGGTGCCCCGTCCGGCCGCGCCGCGCGGATCGATTGCAGCGCGGCGAGGCTGTGATCTGCGCCTTTGCGGCGGCGGACGACTCCCCAGAGCTGGTCGTCGCCGAGGCTGTAGCAGCCGTGGAAGTAGCGGATGCCGTGCGTGCGGGTGTAGGTCGCGGGCAGCCGGCCCGGATCGGATCGCGGTGCCCACGTGCTGCCGTGGTGCGGGCGGATCGATAGCGGCCCGAACTGGTCGAAGGCGAAACACCGGTCCAGGAACGCGTTCGTGACCTGCTCTATCCGGTCGAGTTTCGCGTCGAAGTCCGGATCCGACGATTCCTTCCAGGTGCGTGTGCGCTGCCAGGACACGTCGTTGTCATGCAAAAGTTGCCGCAGCCGCTCCGGGCTGACGACCACCCGCCGGGCGGCATCACGGCCGGCGAGGTAGTCGGCGAGTTTCCGCAGGCTCCACCGGGTGAAGGGCTGCCCGAGCCGGCGCGGGTGTTGCGTGGCCGTCGTGACGATGAACGCTTCGTCGTCTTCACTGATCCGGCGGGGACGGCCGCCCGCCCACTGAGGGTTTAGGCAGGCCAGCCCCATCTGATTGAACATGTGGATCACGTCCCGGACCGTGTCCTCATGCGCGGCGACCAGCCGGGCGATCGCCGGGACCGGGGTCCCGGACGCGGACGCCATGATGATCAACGCCCGGCGGACCCGGACCGAGTCGTGCTTCCCGCGCCGGACGAGTTGTTGCAGCCTGCGGCCCTCGTCCTGGGTCAACCGCCGTGCCCGTACCGGCTCAGCCACCCCACACCACCCACCCTCGTCAGCGAACAACGCTGCCGAGACTGCCCCCGAACCACCGCCGGGCGGCGCAAGCCGCCCGGCGTGTCTCAGACCCGGTGAACGTTCGTGGACAGCCCAGTAGACGCGTTTCGGTGGTGGTGGCCGGCCCCAGATCCAGGGCTTGGCCTTCGCGTTGAGCTGGGCGGTTGCCACCACGGTCACACGGCGAATGTCGTTGCCACTGGCCAGTTGCTGTCCAGCGAGTCCCTGTCGGCGAAACATTCGCCACCACGGTTCCTGAAGGTTGAGCCAGCAGGCGTTCTTCGGAATGAACACCTGCCGGATTCGTGGATGCTCAGTGAGGTGATCTCAGTGAGTTTCGGGCAGGATTCGGTATTCGAAGTGGGTGAGGTGAAGTGCGGCGGCGACGATGTCACCGATTCGTCGTGGGCTGGCGGTGGTATGGCGTAGCGTTTTCCAGCGGCCGACGAGGATGGCGAAGCCGCGTTCGCCTTGCCAGCGCAGGCCGCGTAGCAGCCGGTTCACCGTCCGGTTCGCCACCGCGAGTTGCCGGCCGCCGGCCGGTTGTTTGGTGGGGGTTTTGATGCCGTGACCTGCTCCTTCGTAGCCGGCGTCGGCGAGGGCCGGCAGCTGCAGTTCGGCGGCGGCCCAGTTCAACGCGGCGGTGACGCCCAGCTGCTGAGCGCAGCTGAGATCATGCATATGCCCGGGCAGTGACGGTGAGGTCCAGATGATCAGCCCGTCAGGGCGCATGACGGCCTGGACGTTCGCGCCGAAGTCCCGGTGCTTTCCCGAGTACCAGGCGTCGATCGTCTCGCCCTTCACGCTGGTGGCGGTCTCCGCGAGGCGGTCACAGTCGAACAGCTTGCCGTCCAGAATGACGAACGCCCAGCCCTCGTCGGCGGCCCGTTGTAACGCCTCATGCAGATCAGGTGCCTGGGCGGACAGCACGGTGATGCCTTCGGCGAGATACCGGTAAACGGTGGCCCGGGAGATCCCGAACCCGGCGCCCAGCACCGTGGCGTCTTCGGCTTTGCGGAACCACACTATGACCAGCAGCGCCTGGTAGAAGCAGGTCAACGACCGTGTCCCGCGACGGGTGCCCCTCGCCCGCCGTTCGGCGGACAGCAGCTGGGCAAGGTAGCGCACCAGTTCCCTGGGCACGTCGAGCATGGCAGGATAAGCGATCACGTGGAGCCCTCTCGTAGACCTGTTCCGTCGCAAGAACCTGTCTATCGATGGCTCCACGCCCATATCCAGCACCATCCGCTTCGACCCGATATGCCCGTGTCTACAGCAGAACCGCGCCGCAAGTCCTCGTTGAGATCACCTCAGTAAGCCATGCGCGGGTGGAAACCGAGGTATGAGAGGACAGGTTGTCGGTCACCACGACGATCTGCCCGACCGGGTTGTCGGTCTCCAGCAGGGCGAGGAAGTTCTGGTAGCAGAGGCTGTTGCGGCGGTCGGCGCACATCGTGACCGCGTGCCCGTCATGGATGCGCAGCCCGCCGTAGACCCAGGTCTTCTCCGGCTCACGCCAGTAGGCGACCTCTTCCTTGACCCGGTTGCCATCGGCGGTCCAGCCAGGCTGAGCCGGGTAGACGCGTGGGATCAGCGGGCCGAGTTCGTCGACGCAGACGACCGTGGTGTCCTCGGGCGTGCGGGTGTAGAGATCGATGACGGCTGTCCTTTTGGGACGAACTCCTTGTCCTTGGACACCGCCCAGGACCGGACCTGCCGCCATCGGGCGCCGTCCGCGAGCAGGATCCGCCGCACCTGCGAACGGCCGACGGCGATGCCCTTGGCGTTCGCGGCCTCTGTCAACGAGTCCAGGGACCACACCGCGGCAGTGGATGTCTCGTCGTCCTGGACCAGTTCCTCGTCAGCCGGGGTGTAGTGCAACCGGCCCGGTGGCGTCGTCTTGACCAGTGCCACGATCCGCGACCGATCGTCCTCGGTGAGCCGGCGTGGCCGGCCCGAACGCTGCCGGTCCCCGAGCCCCTCGACACCACGGGCGTTGAACCGGTGGATCCATGACCGCACCGTCCGCGCGTGACATCCGACCTGCCCGGCGATCTCCGGCACCGAGCGTCCGTCCCATGAGGCGGCCACGATCCTGGCCCGTAGCACCCAGTCCGCCGGCGCATGCCTTGCCAGCGCCAGTTTGCGCACCCGCGCCTGCTCATCCTCGTCTACCGCGAGACGGGCAATAACCGGAGCAGGCACATCAATCACCGCCTTCGCGAGACGACATCTCCTGCATCAATCGTTACGTAGAAAACAGATCAACCGATAGTCGCCCATTTGAGGAACGTCGCATTAGTCCTACAACGGCATGGAGATCGCCATTCCTTGGCCCGGAACGTGGTCTCCACGACAGCTGGCGACCCTCACCGCACGGTTCTGCGACCACACAATCGTGTGGGACGACCGCACTGTCGCTCCGCTACCGCTGCACCTGGCCACCCGGGCCGACGTAACGCACCCCGACCACCGATCGGAGGAGGAAGTCTGACGACCTTGTGTCGAGCCCAACTGGGTGCCGACCCCGATAGCGTCCCCAGCAGGGCTCGAGATCTCGCACGAAGCGCATCCAGGCCGCGTGGACGACCACCGCGGCCCCCTGCGATGGGTCGTCCACGACGAACGTCCCTGCCCGCAGCGGCCGCCGTGCTGGCCCGGTTCCCGGCGAGGTGACCACCCCGGACTCGACACCTCACTCGCGAGGCGCTGGCCGAACAAATCCACGTCTCCGCCGGCGGCGGCGTGCGCTGGGGCTTGGGCTTCGACGACGAGGTCGGCGACCTGATCTAGGCGCGTCGCGCGCATGCACCCGAGGACTGGCTGCAGGCGGCGCTGGCCGCCCAGCCGGACGTGGTCGCCGCCGACCGCTTCGACCGCGGGTCCTTCACCGCTGGGATCGGCCAGCGCCTGCGCGCCGACGAGATGATCCCACTACTGGCTCACCGCGATCCTGACCGCCGATCGGGCATGCTCCGCTCACGCGGGCCACGCGCAGCCCTACTGATGGTCCTTACCAGGGCAGCGGCACGCCGTCCCAGGTGGTGAACGTGCCGGTCGGGCCGTCCGGGCCGAGCGAGGCCACCCGAACGATCTCGCGGGCGGCGTCCTCGACGGACTCCGTCCCCTCGAAGTTCACCAGGGCAGTGCGCGCGAAGCCCGGCGAGACGAGGTTGACCTTGATGTCGGTCTCCTCTAGTTCGATCATCATCGCCAGCGTCACGGCGTTGAGCGCGGTCTTCGAGGCGGAGTAGATCGGTTCGAAGGTCGAGCGGAGCCCGCTGTGCGGGTCGGCGGCCAGCGTCAGCGAGCCCAGCGCGCTTGTCACGTTCACGATGCGGGCGTGCGGGGACTCACGCAGCAGGGGCAGCATGGCCTGGTACACCGTCAGGACGCCGAAGACGTTCACCTCCCAGACGCTCCGCATCTCGTCGAGCGGCGCCGTGCTCACCCTCGCCAGGGCGCGGCGGTCGACCATGGCGAACGGCCCGGTTCGCGTGGTCGAAATGGCGGCGTTGTTGACGAGAAGGTCGAGTCGGCCGGCGTCCGTCCGGATTTGATCCGCGGCCGCGGCGACCGATGCGGTGTCGGTCACGTCCAGCTGCAGCGCGCTGGCGCCTGCGCCGATCTGGGCAGCCACCTCCTTGCCCCGGGCCAGATCGCGAGAGCCGACGTAGACGGCGACGCCGTCGGCGGCCAGCTTCTCGGCGACCTGCCGGCCCATACCTTGATTGGCTCCGGTGACCAGAGCGATGCGATTCGCGGGCACGATGATCTTGCCTCTCGTTGTGGCGGTCGGAAGGAGGCTTACGTCTACGAGCATGGGCATCGCGCCGAGCGGGAGGAAGATCAGGCTGAGCCTGGTATTGGCAGGGCCAGGCAACGGGCGGGCGGGTCGGCACAATGGAAGCCATGCAGACGACGATCAGGGCGGACTTCGGAGCGTATTTGCGTTATCGACGGGCCATGATGGCGGCGCCCGAGCAGCCGGTCGGGAGGCGTGCCTCCCTGCGACGCGTTCCCGGGCTGCGTCGCCAGGAACTCGCGGAGGCTGCTGGGATCTCGGTCGAGTACTACACCCGCCTGGAACAGGGCCGGGCGCCGCGGCCGTCGCGGGAGATTCTCAGCTCGCTGGCCCGGGCTTCGGGCATGACTGTCGCTGAGCGGGACCATCTGTTCCGTCTCGCCGGTGAGCTGCCGCCCGAGCCGATGGCCGGTGACAGCGCGATCCGGCCGGGACTCCTTCGGATGCTGCACCACCTCGATGACACGGTGCCCGTCACGGTGCATGACGGGCGGCTGGACGTGGTGGCGCGCAACGCCGCGGCCGCTGAGTTCCTCGGACCGCTACCCGGTGCGGGCCGCTTCCGCCGCAACATCGTGCACCACGGCTTCAGCGCCGTCGCACGGCGCGTGCTCGGCGACGAGGGTGCCCATCGCTACGCCCGTTGGGCCACCGCCGAGCTCCGCGCGGCGATGGGCCGCTACCCGGACGACGACTACCTCCGGTCGCTGCAGGTGGAGCTGGCCGCGACCAGCGCTGGTTTCCGCAGCCACTGGGAGCGAGGCGAAGTCACCGCCGCGCGATCCGGCGTGAAACGGCTTTACCATCCCACCCGCGGACAGCTCGATTTCCAGAGCGAGATCCTGCACGACACCGAGAGTAACCACTGGGTCGTGATCTACGCTCCGATCGCCTGAGGGCACGGCTTCGAGATGCTTCGAGGCACGCGTTTAGCCGGTATAGATCTTCTGGCCCCGGCGTAGCGTCCGCTTCATGACACCTTTGGCAAGCAAGCGTCGATGGACCGCAGCCGTCGGCATGGCGGGGTCATGGTCGCGGGGACCATGACCCCGCCTCGACGAACGCGTGCGGCACACTCACTTCCGGTGCTGCCGGGCTCGGTGACCGGCTCTATCCGGTCCGCCGAACACGCAGGTGACGACGGGTCGGGCGGCATGCAGGACCTGATCGGTCGGGGCACCATTCTTGTTCACGTTGTCGGCCACGCCCGCATGGCCGTCTCCGCCACGGCGTCCAGCTGCGTACGGGGCACGCCGGAGGCGGCTTGCACCGCGATTCCGTAGGTCACTGTGCCTAGGTAGGTCGCGAGTTGCGCTGGGTCGCTGTCGATTGGCAGGTCGCCTGACGCGCGGGCGGCTTCGAGTCGCCGCCGGACCATCTCGCACCCTTCCCGGCGCCATGCGGCCGCCTCGTCCCGGGCGGCTTCGCTGGATCCGCCGGTGACCAGTGCTCCCTGGACGCCAAGGCATCCGGCTGGCCATTCGGGGTCCGTGGTGGCGCGGACGGCGCCGGTGAGCATCGCCCGTGCCATGTCCCGGGCGGTGGGTTGGGCAAGGGCCTCGGCGAGGTAGCTCGCAGGTCCTTGGGAGTACCGCTGCAGGGCCTTGCCGAGAAGGTCCTGCTTGTTGCCGAAGGCCGCGTACATGCTGGTGCGGCTGATGCCCATGGCGTCGGTGAGGTCGGTCAACGACGCGCCGTCGTAGCCGTGCTCCCAGAAAACCCGCATCGCCCGGTCGAGCGCCTCGTCGATGTCGAACTCGCGCGGGCGTCCCCCTTTGTTGCTCATGAACTGCAGGCTACCGGTTGTGTATTGATCGGGCCAGAACTCGTGCTAGGTTCTGCACCGACCTGAACAAAACCAATAGGGGGCTCTCATGGGACAGCTCGACGGCAGGACAGCGGTCGTGACCGGCGGCAGCAAGGGCATCGGCTTGGCGACGGCTCGGCGCTTCGCCGCCGAAGGCGCATACGTGTTCATTACCGGTCGGAGCAAACCGGAGCTGGACGCCGCGGTCGACTCAATCGGCGCCGCCACCGGCATACCGGGTGACGTGTCCGACCCGGCGGACCTGGACCGGCTTTTCGAGGCGGTACGGCAAGCCGGCCGCACCGTCGATGTGCTGTTCGCCAACGCCGGCGGCGGCGCGATCGCCGCTCTGGGCACGGTCACCGAGCAACAGATCGACTACACCCTCGGGCTCAACGTGCGCGGCACGCTGCTCACCGTGCAGAAGGCCCTGCCGCTGCTCAACGACGGCGCCTCGGTGATCCTGACCGGTTCATCAGCGGCCGTCGCCGGAGCCGAAGGGCTCGGTGTCTACGCCGCGTCGAAGGCCGCTGTCCGCTCGTTGGCCCGGACCTGGGCCAACGAGCTTCGCGGACGGGGCATTCGAGTCAACACCGTCGCCCCGGGCCCGATCGACACTCCCGGCGTCGAGACCATGGCGGCCGAGACAGGTCAGGCCCTGCATGACCTGAGGGCATACCAGGCCGGCCGGATTCCGCTGGGCCGGATGGGACGGGCCGACGAGGTCGCCGGCACCGTCCTTTTCCTCGCCTCCGACGCGAGCACCTTCATCACCGGAACCGAGATATACGTCGACGGCGGCGAGAATCAGATCTGACCGCACGTCTCGCCATGACGGCTCGTGCAGGAGCGGCCTACGCAGCCACCCCGGCGCGGCGATCTCCATCGAGGGGCCCGGCCGCGTCTTGTTGCAAACTTGGCAACAGCGGAAGCTGGCAAATATGGTGATCTACGCTCCCGGACATGCCCTACGACTACGGCGCGCCGGCATGTCCGGACAGATCTTGAACCGCACCACGGCAAGCACCACGCGGCGTAGGTGAAGGGCAGCAACGACACGCTAAGGGGTCGAGCTCCTTCAGCGACTTGTCGAGGCAACTGGTGAGGGACCGCTTGAAGACCGCTTCCATCGGGTCCTCGATCATCCCGCCGTCCATGTTGGTGTTGACGTCAACGAGCGTCCCGGTGTCGGGAGCTGTGAGTGTGACGGACATGAACTGGCTGGTGATGTAGGGAATCCGGGTGAGGTGGGCGGTCGCCTCGTCCGCGTCCCCGGCGCCGCCGAGATGGAGTGACTCGGGGGCGAACTTTTCGCCGGTGCAGTCCCGGATTGGTTTGGGGCACCAGCGATTCGGTCGCGGTGGTCCACAGCCCGTAGCTCCAGATGACCTCGACATGGTCGGGCTGGCCGGCGAAGACCGGCTGCAGTGGAACGTTGACCAACATGATCCACGGCGAGTTCGCCAGCGTCGTCGCCCCAACCGTGTTACCGGTCAGTTTGTCGATGTGCTGAAGAAGCTGCGGGTAATGAGGGCCTGCGGCCATCGAGCCGCGAGTGGAGTTCTGGGTCATGGACCCGTTCGTCAACACAGCACGACGTCCTGCGGCCGGACCTCGACGCGGCTGTCTCGGACGCCGGCCCGACACCGATCGCCGTCACGGTGTCGCGAGCACCGGTCGGGTCGTACTCAAGATCGATAACTTCGATGGAGGCGGCAACCTGGAGGTTGTGGCCGAGCAGCCACCGCATCATCTTCACTGACCCGGTTCTCTTCCTCCGCCGGCGGATCGACCGGCGGGTCAGGGTGTCGTGCGGCGATGGCTGGGGCATAGCGATGCCGGGTGTCACCAGCTTCGGTGGTGCCGCCCAACGCCGGGAACGCGCCCGCATCAGCAGCGAACGACAACGCCACTGGGGTCAGCCCGCCGCCCGGCAGCCTGACCCCAACACCAAACGTTGTTCGTCAGGACATCAGTGGGTGCTCGCCGGCTGGACGGTGGCGTCGGACCGCGGGGACGGGGCCGTCGTGAGCTGCCGCTGAAGGGTTTCGGCGTCGTGCACGTTCGCCATGTGGACGAAGCGCCCGTCGCGGACGCGGTAGACGGCGTACTCGATGATCTCGAACGAAGCGCCGGTCGGGGCCACGCCGAGCCACTCTTTCGCCGGCGTCCCGGTGTTGACCAGGCGGGCGGCGAGGTGCTCGCCGTCGACGGCCAGTTCCTGGAGTTCCCAGTGCATGTCGGGCACCGCGTCGATTAAGGCCGACAGGCTGGCGAACGCCTGGTCGCGGGTCGCACGGTCGCCGTAGTAGGTGATCTCGTCGTCGATGAACTCGTCCACACGCCGCAAGTCGTGGGCGTTGAGCATTGCGATGTAGCGGGCGTAGAACTCGCGCAGGTCGGTGTCGGTCATGAGGTAATCCTGCAGCCGCCCTCAACTACGATCCATAGCGTGAAATCCGGAATACATTACGGATCGTCCAGGACGAGGCCACCGCTCGGACCTGGTGACCCTATTGCCGCCGCCATCGCTCTGCTGCGGCCCCGCACCGTGGTCGATCCCGGTCTGCACACGGCCGGACCGTGGGCCGTCAGCATGGACGCCTTCCCCTACCTAAAACTCGGCGGAGTCGTCCGGGGCGAATGCTGGCTGGTCCTCGACGGCAGCGAGCCGGTGCGCCTGCGTACGGGCGACATCTACCTGTTGAACAAGCCGCCACGCTACCTGCTGGCCGGCTCACTCGACGCCGAGCCGCGAGCCGCGCAGGCGTTGTGGGACAGCGCCGCTGACGGCGTGGCGCGCATCGGACCCGAGTCGGACGAGGACACCTACCTGTGCAGTGGTTCGTTCTGGTTCGACGAGACCAACGCTCCGATGTTGCTCGACATCCTGCCACCGCTGGTCCATGTCAAGGCCACCAACCCCCACATCCGGATGCTCACCCATCTGACTGATCTGCTGAACAGCGAGGTGGAGAACAATGCCGTCGGCCGGTCCCTCGTGCTCGACCACCTGGTGCAGATCTTGTTCGTCCATGTGCTGCGCGTTCACGCCGAGCAGACCGACCGGCCCGCCGGCTGGCTCGGCGCCCTCAACGACGACGGCATCGGGGCCGCACTGCGCGCCATACACGCGGACGTGGCCCACCGCTGGACGCTGCAGGAACTCGCCGGCATCAGCCGCATGTCCCGTTCGGTGTTCGCCGAGGCCTTCAAAGGCCAGGTCGGGACCACGCCGCTGGATTACCTGACCCAGTGGCGGATGAGCCTGGCCCGTGACGCCCTGCGCCGCAACACCCGGTCCATCTCTGAACTGGCCTTCGCCACCGGCTACGAGTCGGAGAGCGCCTTCAGCACGGCGTTCCGACGCGTAGCGGGATTGTCACCCAGGCAGTTCCGCGATGCGGCGAGGGCAGAGTAGGGGTGAGTCGAGGGCTACGGATCAGTCGGACGGAGGTCCGGTTGCTGAACTGCACCGAAGTCCGCTTGACGCTCCTGCCCAGCGCGAAGGTGTAGCCGCCCTTGGTCGTGGCCTGGCCTCGTCCGGGTGCAGTGGCGGCGCGGGCAGGCTCGGCGCCGAAGCCAGACACCCCCGCGAGGGAAGCGGCGGTGCCGGTAGCGGCGAGCAGCCCGAGCGCTTTGCGACGTTCCATGAGAGTGAACCCCAATTCGATCGGTGCCAGCAGAACGCGCATCGGTCGGTGGCGTGGAAACCGAGGCGCGATTCCAGACAATCTCGTCTGCACCGGAAGCGGCAGGCCGGATTTATAGGGGGTACAGGCCCCAACCCCGTTCGACATGGCCCAGACCCGAGGGGAACGCTCCGCGATCGTCGGCGGGTGCCAAGACACTTCTGTCCGGGCGTTGAGATCAACAGGACGGCTCAGCGCTGGCCGCCTTGCCATGAGAGCTGCCGACCTTGACGCCCTTAACGGCATTTCGGTCGCCGCTGTCGTAATATTCCACGTCCCTCTCCGTCCACGCTTGTGAAGCGGTCGGTGACTCGCTCGGCGGTGGCGAGTGATCGACACACACCTGGTCCGGGTGCGGTGGGGCGTGCGGGGTGCGATGGCGCTCGGCGTCGCGACCTCGGTCGCAGCGAACGTCCTGCACGCCGAACCGGACGAGATCTCCCGGGCCATCGCGGCGTGGCCACCGCTCGCGCTGCTTCTCACCGTGGAGCTGATCTCGCGGGTGCCGGTGCACCGGCGCGGAGGGTGCACCGGTGCGGGCGGCGGCGGTGCGGCGGGAGAACGCGGAGGAGTACCTCAAGCTCTCCCGTCAGCGCGATGCACGGGTACGGCTTCGGTCGGCGATGCTGATCGCGGCGACGATCGGTGGGGGTGCTGCAGGGCTGTTGCTGGTGTTCGCCGGGTCGCAAGCGGCCTGGTATGCGGCGCTCGTCGCCGTCGTGGCGGTGCTCGGCGTAGCATGCTCGCCTCCGGATCGGCCGCTCGTGGACACGGCTGTCTCCTCGACGCGGGCGCCGAATCTGACCTCGGATGTGGTGCTGGCGGCGCTCGGCGCGCTTGGCGTCGCTGGGATCAACCAGGCGATCTCGCGGCGTAGGCCTCAGAACGCGATCCGGTTCGCGGAGCCGATCAGCCGTGACGGGCCGGGGTGGCGGGCGGTGCTCGATCTGCCTCCGGGGGTGACGGTGGATCAGGTGGTGGAGAAGCGGAAGGAACTGGCGTCCGCGCTCAGCCGGCCGCTCGGGTGCGTGTGGCCGGAAGGCAACGTGGAGGTGCATCCCGGCCGGTTGAGTCTGTGGGTCGGGGATGACGATCTGTCGAAGTCTTCGCAGCCGGGGTGGCCGCTGCTGAAGAGCGGGACGGCGAGCCTGTTCCGGCCGGTGCCGTTCGGGACCGATCAGCGCGGGCGGCCGGTCGCGGTGACGCTGATGTTCGCGTCGATGGTGATCGGGTCGATTCCGCGGGTGGGCAAGACGGTGGCGGCGCGGCTGCTGTTGCTCGCCGGGGCGCTCGACGTGCTCGCGGAGATCCACGCGTACGACCTCAAGGGCATGGGTGATCTCGCACCGGTCGAACCGGTCTGCCATCGGTATCGGGCCGGGTCAGACAATGACGACGTTGCCTACGGGCTGGCGGACATGCGCGAGCTGGAGGCGGAGCTGACGCGGCGGGCGCGGGTACTGCGCGAGTTGCCGCGGGAGCTGTGCCCGAGACCTAGCCGCAGGCGGGCGAGTTCCGGCAACGGCTGGTCGACCGGGACATCCGTTACGCGGTCGAGGTCGCGCATACCGTGACCGCCTACCCGGCCGCAGCTACACGCGTCGAGCCCGTCTACCGCGGTCATGGGCCGCGGCGGCGCCCGGACTATCCCGGACCAGCCACCCCGGTCCGGGACCTGGTCATGGCCGTCGGGCAGACCACGGCGCGCCCTACGTGGTCGCGGCGGCGGGTTCGCGGGGGGCGGGCGCGGTGCCGGGTTGCCAGTGGATCCGGGCCTCGAGGCCGCCGGTCGGGGCCGGGGCGAGCGTGAGGCGGCCACCGGACGCGTCGACGAGCGCGGCGACGATCGGCAGGCCGAGGCCGGCGCCGTCGACGTTCTGCGCGTCCGGTGCGCGCCAGAAGCGTTCGGTGGCGTGCCGGCACTGTTCCTCGGTCATGCCGGGTCCGGTGTCCCGCACGGTCACCTCGACGCCGCCGTCCCGGGTCGCGACGCCCACCTCGACCGTGCCGCCGGCCGGCGTGAACTTGAGCGCGTTGTCGATCAACGCGTCCAGCGACTGGTCGAGCGCGGTCGCGACCTGCTGCACGTAGCGCGGGCCGTCCGGCACGGTGACGCGCAGCGTGACGTCCCGGTGCGCGGTGAGCGGCAGCCAGGCGCGCCCCCGCCGCCGGACCGCCTCGACCGCGTCGACCGTCTCGGTGCGGTGCCCGCCGCGCTCGGCCCGGGCCAGCGCGAGCAGGCCGTCGAGCATCTCCGCGAACCGGTCCGTCTCCTCCAGCGCGAACCGGTGGTCCTCGCGGGCGTCGTCGTCGGTCAGCGCCGTGCCCAGGCTCTCCACCCGCAGCCGCAGCACGGTCAGCGGGTTGCGCAGCTGGTGGCTGGCGTGCGCGACGAACGACCGCTGCCGTTCCAGCGACTCCGCGACCGCGTCCGCCATCTCGTTGAAGCTCGCGGAGAGCCGGCGCAGCTCCGGTGGCCCGACGCCGGGGTGCACCCGGGCGCCGCCGTGCCCGGCCGCGATCTCGTGGGTGACCGCGTCCAGCCGGGTCACCGGGTGCAGCACCCAGCCGGCCAGCCGGAGCGCGGCCAGCACGCAGACCGCGACCGCGACCGCACCGAGCAGGCCGAGCTGCGCCCAGGCGAGCAGGATCGCGCCGCGGTTGTCGCCGGTCGGCGAGACCGTGACGATCGCGCCGAGCACGGCGCCGCCGTCGTCGACCGGCACGGCCACCACCAGCGGGCGGGACTCCCACGGCCAGAGCGTGCCGGGGGTGCCGACCACCCGGCCGGCCAGCGCGCCCCGGACCGCCGCGGCCGCGTGGTCGGCGGTGAGCGGGTCGCCGCCGAACCCGATCCACGGCCGGCGGTCCAGGTCGACGAACGTGGCGCCGATGCCGTACAGCTCGTGGTAGCGGCCCAGCTCGTCGAGCAGCGAGGCGAACTCACCGCTGCGCACCGCGGGCACCGCGAGCGAGGCCAGCCGGGTGGTGTCCGCGATCCGGTCGGAGAGCACCCGCTCGGTCTCCCGCCCGGTCAGCGAGACGGCCAGCGGGATCTCCAGCGCCAGCAGGACCAGGCAGAGCAGCAGCACGTAGGTGGTCACCAATCGCCTGCGCACCGCACCTCCGCCCGGATCATTCCGTGCAGAGACGGTATCCCACGCCGCGGACGTTCTGCACGAGGTCGGGACGGCCGAGCTTGGCGCGCAGCGAACCGACGTGCACCTGCAGCGTGTGCTTGCCGGACCAGGTGGTCTGCCACACGTCGAGCAGCAGGCGCTCGCCGCTGAGCACGACGCCGGGCTGCCGGGCCAGCGACGCGAGGATGTCGAACTCCTTGCGGGTCAGCGTGACCGCCCGGCCGTCGACCTGCACGGTCCGCGCCGCGTAGTCGATGCGCAGCGGGCCGACCTCCACGGTCTCGGCCGCGGACCGGCGCACCCGCGCGGTCCGGCGCAGCAGCGCCTCGATCCGGGCCTGCAGCTCGGCCATGGAGAACGGCTTCACCACGTAGTCGTCCGCGCCCATCCGCAGCCCGACCACCCGGTCGCGTTCCTCGCCGCGCGCGGTCACCGCGATGATGCACAGGTCCGGGTCGCGGGCCCGCAGCGCGCGGCACACGTCGACGCCGTCGCCGTCCGGCAGGTTCAGGTCGAGCAGCACCAGGTCACACGGGGCGGCGGAGAGCGCGGCGGCGACGGTCGCGGCGTGCTCGACCCGGTAACCGCCGCGCTGCAGCATCGACACCATCGCCGCGGCGACCCGGAAGTCGTCCTCCACCAGCAGAATCCGCATGCGTCCTCAGCCCGCCACCCTCGATCCGTGTCATGTCCGCACCACAAGGTAGAACGCGGTTGTTTCGGGAAAGCGCTCCGCCGAAATCACGTCAATATATCCGCGGAACCGTTCCGGGGCGGGGGTACGACCGCGGGGCCGTACCGGCGCTGGTACTCCGACGGGGTCATGCCCAGCTCACGGCGCATGACGACGCGCAGGTGGGACGCGGTGCCGAGGCCGCTGCGGCGGGCGACCACCTCGATCCGCGACTCGCCGCGCTCCAGCAGCCGGCACGCGATCAGCAGCCGGCCGCGGGTGAGCCAGGCCAGCGGCGGCACGCCGACCTGCGCGGCGAACCGGCGGTGCAGCGTGGCGACGCTGACCCCGGCCGCGACGGCCAGCTCGGCCACCCCGATCGGCTCGTGCAGGCGGGACTGCGCCCAGGTCAGCAGCGGCGTCACGGAGTCGTCGCGGATGCGGGGCAGCGCGCGGTCGACGGACTGGGACTGGAAGCCGTCCCGGTGCACCGGGAACGCGAGCCGTTTCGCGACCGCGCAGCCGGCCTCCGCGCCGTGGTCGGTGCGGATCACGTGCAGGCCGAGGTCCAGCGCGGCGGCGCTGCCGGCCGCGGTGAGCACGTCGCCGTCGTCGACGAACAGCGGGTCGGCTTCCACCCGTACGGCCGGGAACCGCTCCTGAAGGTCCTGGGCCAGTCCCCGGTGCGTGGTGGCGCGGCGGCCGTCCAGCACCCCGGCCGCGGCCAGGCTGAAGACGCCGCCGCCGAACGCGATCATCCGGGCACCCCGGGCGTGCGCGCGGCGCAACGCGGCCGTCACCGGCGCACCGGGCACGGTCGACAACGGGCGGTCCGGGATCACCACCGTGCCGGCACCGGCCAGCGCGTCCAGGCCGGCGGCGGCGCGGGCGACCAGGCCACCGCGCATCTCGGTGCGGTCGTCCGGGACGCAGATCGTCACGTCGTAGTGCGGCGGGCCGAGCATCTCGGTGACCGCGCCCACCTCGAACGCGCTGGCCTGCTCCTCGACCAGCACGGCGACCTGCGACAAACGGATCGTCATCTGCGATTCATAGCACTGTCCGGCCGCCCGGGCGAAAGCCACGATCGTCTGCGTGACACAGAAGAACCTTGTCCTGATCCCCGGCGCCTGGCACGGCGCGTGGGCGTGGCAGCCGGTCGCGCGCCGGTTGCGGGCGGCCGGGCACCGCGCGGTGCCGCTGACCATGCCGGGCCTGGACGGCGACCCGTCCGGCGTGACGCTCGCGGACGCGATCGACCACGTCGTCGACACGATCGTCCGGCTCGACCTGCGCGACGTGGTGCTGGTCGCGCACAGCTGGGGCGGCTACCCGGCGACCGGCGCGGCGCTGCGGGTGCCGGACCGGATCGCGGAGGTCGTCTACGTCAGCGCGGTCGTGCCGCGGGCCGGCGTCTCGCAGGCCGACGAGCTGGCGCCGGAGACAGGCGCGTTCGTGCGCGCGGCGATCGAGTCCGGCGGGACCGTGCCGATCGACCTCGGCGCGGTGCGGGCGGTGCTGCTGCCCGGCGAGCCGGAGCCGGTGCAGCGGCTGGTCACCGAGTTGCTCGTGCCGCATCCGGGCCGCTACTTCCTGGACGCGCTCGACGAGGCGACGCTGCCGGTTCCCGCCCGGTACGTCCTGGCGGCGGACGACGTCGCGCTGGCCAGGCCGGGCGCGGAGTTCGCGGCCCGGCTCGGCGTCGCACCGATCCCGGTGCCGGGCGGCCACGAGACGCTGCTCACCCACCCGGACGACGTGGCCGCCGCGATCCTGGCGGCCGGCTGACGGCTCCGGCGGGAACCGCCGGTTCCGCGGTACCCCGGGCGCGGAACCGGCGGCCTCAGGACCGGGCGCCGGCCGCGGTGGCCGGCACGTGCGGGGCGGACAGGACCGGACGGGCGATGACGGCGGCCACGATGCCGGAGACGGACGCGGCCAGCCCGACGACCGGTCCGCAGCCGGGGATGTCGACGGCGACGGCCCCCACGCACCCCGCGGTCCCGGCCGTCGCCACCACCGTCATCGAGAGCTGGGCGAACAGCAGCCCGGTCCGGGGCCGGACCAGCCGCAGCAGCAGCACCAGCGGCAGCAGCACGAGCAGCGCGGCACCGGCCGCGACCACGCCGACGATCGCGCCGAGCAGCGCCATCGAGGGCGTCTCGGTGAAGTCGTTCCAGTCCACGTCCGACGTCCTCGGGCCGAGCTGCGCGGCCATCACCAGCAGGACCGAGGCCGACACGGTCCAGGCGAGCCGGCGGCGGTGCGGCGCGCGCGTGACGCGGCCCGACTCCGCCGCGACCTGCCAGGCCGTCAGGGCGAGCAGCACCGCCGGCACCGCGACCGCGAGCACCAGGCCGGCCGGCGTCGCGCCGACGTCCGCGTACACCGCGATGAACATGATCGTCGCGGCGCCGCCGACGGCACCGACGGTCAGGGCCGCGGCGACGATCCGGCTGACCAGCAGACCGGGCCGCAGGTCGAACAGCATCCAGTTCATGAGAGATCCCCCGTGTTGAGCGGTTGCTTAAAACGACCCTAGCGACTTTTGAGCATTCGCTCAACCTCCGGTGCGTGCACCCCGCGTCACCGCGCCGTCGGCCGTACCGTCCACTCAGGATCGACGAATCCCGATCTTGATGTGGGTTTTGGCTGCGCCTATGCTTCCGGGGACCCGACAACCAGCAGACCCGTCCGGGGGTACGCCGTGAGCACTGTCCGTAGACGCCGCCGGTACTCCGCCGCGATCGCGGCCGCCGTCCTGGTCGCCGGCGGCGGCGCGTTCGCGATCGGATCGGTCGCCGCCGGGCCGGACGCCAACGCCGCCCCGCCCGGCGACCGGGACGTCACGGCCGTGCTGTTCGAGTGGCGGTTCGACTCGGTCGCGCGCGAGTGCACCGACCGGCTGGGCCCGGCCGGATACGGATACGTGCAGGTCAGCCCGCCGCAGGAGCACATCCAGGGTGAGGCGTGGTGGACGTCGTACCAGCCGGTCAGCTATCAGATCGCCGGACGCCTGGGCAACCGCGCGCAGTTCAAGGCCATGATCGACGCCTGCCACGCGGCCGGGGTGCGGGTGGTCGCCGACTCGGTGATCAACCACATGAGCGCGCACGGCAGCGGCACCGGGACCGGCGGCACGGCCTTCACCAAGTACACCTACCCCGGGACGTACCAGGACCGGGACTTCCACACCTGCCGCACGAAGATCGATGACTACACCGATCGCGGCGACGTGCAGGACTGCGAGCTGGAGAACCTCGCGGACCTGCACACCGGCACCGACTACGTGCGCGGCCGGATCGCGGCGTACCTGGACGACCTGGCCTCGCTCGGCGTCGACGGCTACCGGATCGACGCGGCCAAGCACATGGCCGCGGCCGACCTCGCCGCGATCAAGGCGAAGACGCGGAACCCGGGCGCGTACTGGAAGCAGGAGGCGATCCTCGGAGCCGGTGAGGCCGTCTCCCCCACCGAGTACCTCGGCACCGGGGACGTGCAGGAGTTCCGGTACGCGCGGGACCTCAAGCGCGTGTTCCAGAACGAGAACCTGGCCTACCTGAAGAACTTCGGCGAGGGCTGGGGCTACCTCACGTCCGGCCGGTCCGCGGTGTTCGTCGACAACCACGACACCGAGCGGGTCGGCGACACGCTCAACTACAAGAACGGCGCGGACTACACGCTGGCGAACGTGTTCATGCTGGCCTGGCCGTACGGCTCGCCGGACGTCAACTCCGGCTACGAGTGGACGAACAAGGACGCGGGCCCACCGCACGGCGGCACCGTCGGCGCGTGCTGGGCGGACGGCTGGAAGTGCCAGCACGCGTGGCCGCAGATCGAGAACATGGTCGCGTTCCGCAACGCGGCCGGTGACACCGCGGTCACCAACTGGTGGGACAACGGTGGCGACCAGATCGCGTTCGGCCGCGGCGACCGGGCCTACGTGGCGATCAACCACGAATCCGCGGCGCTGACCCGCACGTTCCAGACCGCGCTGCCGGCCGGTACGTACTGCGACGTCCAGCACGGCGAACGCACCGCGGGCGGCGGCTGCACCGGCACCACGTACACGGTCGACGCGGCCGGCCGCTTCACCGCCACCGTCCCCGGCCAGGACGCGATCGCGCTCTACCGCTGACCGGTCCCGGCCGCCCGGGATCGGCCGCCCGGGATCGGGCCTAGGGTGCCACGGCCGAACCGGCGAACGCGGCGCGCACGGTCGCCTCGTCCAGGCCGTACCGCTCCAGCGTGTAGCGGTGACTGCCGGGGGCGCGGCGGCGGTCCCGGCCGGCGAACGCGGCGAGGGCGTCCCGGTCCGCCGCGCTCAGCGGGCGGCCGGCCCGCTCCCAGATCGCGGCCGTGCTGCCGACCGGGTCGGCCACCAGGTCGGCGTAGTCCACGTCGACGACGTCCGCACCGGTGTCCCGCCGGACGGCACCGGCCCGGTCCGCGGCCCGGGTCCAGAAATCGAGCCAGGTGCGGCCGATCCCGGCCAGGTCGACGCGGTGGTTGTGCATGCGCAGCGTCGCCTCGCAGAAGCTGCACCAGGACGCGAGCGCCGCCACCGGATCCCGCCGGGTCATCACGATCACCGCGTCCGGGAAGACGTCCAGCAGCGCGTCGAGGTGGCCCAGGTGGCACGGGGACTTGAGCACCCACTGCGGCGCGCCGTCCCGCTGCAGCACCTGGAGCTGCCGCTTGAGGTAGGCGTAGTCGGGCGTGAAGTCGTGCCGGTCGTACCAGCTCCGGTAGCCGGGCATCGGCACCCGGGTCAGGTGGACACCGTTGTGCGGCAACAGGAACACGCACTCCTCCGGCTCGGTCGCGGCCAGCGGATGGATGGTGCGCATCGCGGGCATCATCGCGTAGTACAGCCCGGCCAGCATCCGGGTGGAGAACCGGCGGGCGGCCGCCTCGGCGCCGTCCGCGGCCGGGTGCAGCAACTCCCAGAACATCGGAGCACGCGCGCCGGTACGGTGCCCGAGCAGCCCGTGCAGCAGCGACGTGCCGGTGCGCGGCAGCCCGGTGACGAACACCGGCCGGGCGACCGGCGAGTCCACGAGCTCGGGGCGGGCCCGGAGCACCGCACGCACCCGGCGGCGGTTCGTCAGCCGGCGCCCGACCTCCATCCGCATCGCGATCCGGCCCATCGGCGTCAGGTCCGCGGCCTGGATGTGCTCGTGAAGCGTCCGCATGCCGTCCAGGAAACCGGCGTCCTCACCGGAGTCGTCCAGGCCGGCCGCGCGTTGCAGCACCGGGAACCGGGACGCGGCACGCAGCAGCGGGTCGGCGAGGCCGAGGACCGCGTTCGCGGGACCGACCCAGGGGGCAAGACGCGGACCGGAGGTTTCCGTCATGTCGCTGTTCCTTGTTCGTTCAGGCGAGCGGGGCGGTGATCTGCAGGTCGCTGACGACCCAGGTGTCCCCGGACCGGGACAGCGCGACCTGGCAGGACAGGAACGTGAGGCGGGGCAGCGTGCGGGCCGGCCGGCCGTCCGGGCCGAGCACGGTGCCGGGACTGCGGTCGACGACCACGCGCAGGATCGGGCGGTCGAGCGTGAAGAAGCTGTCCGGGTTGACGCTGCGGACCACGTACCCGGCATCCTTGATCGCACCGCCGTCCCGGTACGCGTCGGTGACCGCCGTGATCGCCGCCGCGCACGCGGTGCAGGCCGGGTCGCTCGCCGCCGCCAGCGCGGACGTGTCCCCGGTGCGCAGCGCGTGGTCCAGCGTGCCGAAGAAGTACGGCACGAACAGCTTCGCGCCCTCGTTGCTGCGCTCCGACACCGCGCCGCTCGGCAGCGGCGCGGAGTTCGACGCGGTCACGCTCTCCGCGGGTGGCTGCGGCGCCGCGTCCGGCCCGCCGCCGCCACCGGTGGTGTAGTTGACCACGAGCAGCACGGCGCCGGTGGCGACCGCGGTGGCCAGGACACCGGCGGCGGCAACCGTCTGCTGCCGGCGCGACCGGGCCGGCGGGCGGTCCGCGGGAGCCGGGCGGGCGTTCGCCGGCCGGCCGCCACCGGCCGGACCGGGTCGGCCGGACCCGGCGGTGCCGGGATCGGTGGCGGATCCGGAACCAGCGTCGGAGCCCGGTCCCGCGGCGGAACCGGAACCAGTTCTGCCCGACCCGGTCGTGCCAGGACCGGTCCTGCCGGTCCCGGTCGCACCCGCGCCAATCGCGCTCGCACCGGTTCGGGCCGGACCGGTCCGGCCCGAACCGGGCGCGCCCGGGCCTGCGGAAGCGGTGCCGGTGGGGAACGCACCGGCGGCGGCCGGGCCGGCGGGGCTGCCGGGCGGCCACGTGGTGCCGGCGGACTGTGGCGTGGGTACCTCGACCACGCGCCAGGCCCCGGACGCGCCGGGACCCGCACCGAGTTGTGGGCGGGACGCGGACGGCGGAGGCGTCCGGTTCCCCGCGGCGGGACGGTCCGGGCGGATGCCGGGATCGGTGCGAGGCACCGAGGGGTGCCCGATCGGCGCCGGTCCGATCGGGATCGAGGGCTTCCCGGTCGTCGGAGTCCGGTCCGGGACCGCCGGGTCCGAGGCGGGCGGCGAGAGCTCCGGCGCCGGGGGCGGCACGGGGGCCCACCGGTTCCCGGAGGCCTTGCGGGGCGGCATGACCGGCGGCTCCGGGGATCGCGGCGACGTCACCGGGCCGGATGGGCGTGCCTCCCGGCCGTGCCCTCGATCGGATTCGGCCTGGCCGCCGCGATCTCCGCGGCCGGGGACCGGCTGCTCGGTCACGGCGGGATCCCCGGCGCGGGCCTGCGGCTCCCGGGTGACCGGCAGCCGACCGGAGTCGCGCGGGTTCACCGGCTCCGGCGAGTCCTCGCGGGCTCCGGCCGCCGCGGACCGGGAACCCGGCGACGCCGTTACCGGAGCCGATGCGGCCGCGTCCCGCTCCGGGGCAGCCTGGGTCCCGGCCGCCTGCGCACTTCCGGCCGTGTGCGCACTTCCGGCCGCCTGCGCACTCCCGGACGCGGGCGCACTCCCCGACGCGGGCGCACTCCCCGACGCGGGCGCACTCGCAGTGCCCCGCGGATCCACGGAGGGCCGCGGGCCGGAAACGGCCTGCGGGCCCGCATCGGAACTCGGGTCCACCCCAGCCTGCGGAGCCGCCGACGACGGGTTCGCGGGGCCTCGCGGGTTCGTGGGAATATGGCGACTCGCGGCGGACGGTGAACCCGCCGAAGCCCGGCGCTCGCCGGTGGGCAGCGGATTCGCGAAGGTTCCGTGGCTCGCCGACGCGGCCGGACCGGGCCTACCCGGTGCCTCCGGAACCTGCGTCCGGTCGGCCGCCGCCTGCCGCGCGGCCGGGGCCGGCGGGTTCGCGGTGGACGGGAAGCTCCGCGACGGCCCTCGGTCCGCGGCGGTCCGGGACGGTCCGTCGGACGCGGACCGGCGCGGCGTCGCGCCGGGCTCCGCGAAGGTCGGCGGATCCCCCGCCGTCGGCGTGGCGCCGGGGGCCGCGGCCGGGCCCTCCGGCGCAGGTGTTGCCGGCGTCCGGTCGGCGGGCCGCGGCATCGGGAGGCCCCGCAGCAGCATCGCCGTCTGCAGACGCCGGGCGCCGCTGCTGGTCGGCGAATTCCACGCGGGCATCCCCCCGCTGCTGTAGGGAGAGGTCCGCGCCGGGGGCATACCGCTCGGACCGGGCCCGGCGCCGCGCGGCTGCGGATCCACATCGTTCGGCTCCGCTCGCCGCCGCCCGGTATAACCGGTTTGTCCCGTCGCGGAGGGCTGCTGGTGCTCCCCGGTCACGGACGGCGGCTGCCGCTCCCCGACCCCCGACGGCAACTGACGCTCACCGGTCCCCGACGGCAGCTGACGCTCACCCGCCGCCGACGGCAGCTGACGCTCACCGGACACGGACGGCAACTGACGATCACCGGTCGCCGTCGGCAGGTGGCCGCCGCTGCCGACCGGTGGCTGAGCTCCACCGGCGGCCGGCGGCCGGGCGGCTTCCTCCACCGCCGCAAGCCGATCACCCGTGGCCGGTGGCTGAGGCTGGCCGGCGGCCGGCGCCCGGACCGGTTCGCCCGCTACCGGCAGAATCTCACCATCCACGACCAGCGGGTGAGCGCCACCAACGACCGGCGGGTGGGCACTACCCACAACCGGCGGTAGATCGTCATCAACAACCGGCGGGATGGCAGCACCAACAGCCGGCGGGCGAACGTCACCGTCGGTCGGCAGGTGGGCACCGCCCGCGACCGGCGGGAGAGCTGACAGGTGAACGCCGCCGTCGGCCGGCAGGAGGGCACCGCCCGCGGCCTGCGGGCGAACGCCGCCGCCGGTCGAACCAACCCCGCCGCCCGCGACCGGCGGGAGAGCGCCGCCGTCGACCGGCGGAAGATCGTCACCAACAGCCGACGGGTGAACGCCACCAACGACCGGCGGGAAACCGCCACCCGCGACCGGCGGGTGAACGTCACCGTCGGCCGGCAGGTGGGCACCGCCCCCGACCGGCGGGAGAGCCGGCGGGTGAACGTCACCGTCGGCCGGCAGGTGGGCACCGCCCGCAAGCGGCGGGAGAGCCGGCGGGTGAACGCCACCGTCGACCGGCAGGAGGGCACCGCCCGCGGCCGGCGGGCGAACGCCACCGCCGGTCGAACCAACCCCGCCGCCCGCGACCGGCGGGAGAGCGCCGCCGTCGGCCGGTGGTGGGGCCGGTGCGGCCGCCGCGGGTGGAACGTCACCGGCCGGGGCCGGCGAGCGGGCCGGGCCGGGGGTGAGGGCGCGCAGCTGTGCGGCCAGTTGCCGGGCCGTGGGCCGTTCGGCGGGCGGTGCGGCGAGGCAGGTCTTCACCAGTGCGGCCAGTTCGGCGTTCAGTGCGGGGAAGGAACCCGAGGCCGTGGCGTCCGTGGACGGCGGGCGACCGGTGATCATCTCTTGGAGCAGCGCGCCCAGGCGCTGGACGTCCTCCGGCGGCTCGGGCGTACGCCGGCCGGCGGTGCGGCGGACGAGCCAGTCGAGCCGGGCGTCGGTGATCCGCACCTCGCCGGCCGCGGGCAGCAGCAGGTTGCTCGGCTTCAGGTTGCCGTGCACGACGCCCCGCTCGTGCGCCGCGGCCAGTGCGTCCGCGCAGGACGCCGCGATCGCGAGGGCCTCCGCGAGCGGCACCGGCCCGGTCCGGGACAGCCGGCGGCGCAGGTCCACGCCGCCGATCAGGTCGGAGACGAGCGCGACCGTGTCGTCCTCCGCGATCACCTCGATGACCGGCACCCAGGCGGGATGCACCCGCTCGCCGAGCACCGGCGCGTCCCGGACCAGCCGGTTCACCAGCCGTTCGTCCCGGGCGTACTCGCTGGACAGCAGTTTCACCGCGCGGGTGTCCGCGGTGCCGCGCACGTCCGCGCGCCACAGCGTGCCGTGCGGCCCGACCCCGGCCGGTGATCGCAGCTCGTACCTGCCGGCCAGCACCTTCTGCACCGTCATCCCACCGTCCGCGCCAAGGGTGCGCCCGGACGAGGCCGCCCGGGCCGGAGCAACGACCCTGGCAACGGAGAGGAGGGGGCCCGCGTTCACGAATCACCGATGTTGCCGTCTTGTTCACAATGCACCCACGAAATGCCTGGCGGCGCATACCGTACGCACGTCAAATCCTGGGAAAGGTAGACATCCATGGATTCAAACGGCGTGGTCGCCCGGCGCCGCCGGCCCGGCCTGACCGTGCTTCGCATATTTCTGGTGATCCTGCTCTGCCTGGCCGTGGTGGCCGGCACGATCGGTGTGCTGTGGCAGCAGGGCATGCTGTCGCTGGCCGGCCGGTGCATGTCGTCGTCGACGGTCACCGTGGTGGCGTCCCCGGCCGTGGAGCCGGCGCTCAACCAGGCGGTCGCGAAGTGGAACGCGACGCGGCCGGCCGTCGACGGCGCGTGCCTGACCGCGCGTACCGTCGTGCAGGAGTCCGGGCAGGCCGCGGCCGCGGTCGGCCCCGGCTGGGACCCGGCCCGGGACGGCGACAAGCCGGACGTGTGGGTGCCGGACTCCAGCGTCTGGCTGAGCGTGGCCGGTTCGCGGCCGGAGGCGGCCGCGCTGCTGACCGCGGAGGGCACCAGCATCGCCTCGTCCCCGGCCGTGCTGGCGCTGCGCAAGCCGATGGCCGGTGCGCTGGGCTGGCCGCAGAAGCAGCTGGGCCGGCAGGACGTGATCGGTGCGCTGTCCCAGCCGGACGTGTGGGCGAAGGCCGGCCATCCGGAGTACGCGAACGCGCGGGTCGGGTTGACCGACCCGGCGACGTCGACGGCCGGGCTGGCGTCCGTGCTGTCCATCCTGGACCCGACCGGCACCGGCGAGCTGGGTGAGCAGCAGCTGATCGCGGGCCTGCAGGTGAGCCGGGTGGTCGGCGGGTTCGCGCCGGACGCGAGCGTGTTCTTCGCGGCGCAGACCACCGCGGCCGCGGTCGACCCGAATTCGGTGGTGGCCGCGTTCCCCGCGCTGGAGAAGGAGGTCGCGGAGTTCAACGCGGCGCACCCGGGCGGCGAGATGGCCCCGGTGTACGACCCGCAGCAGACGTTCGTGGCGGACTTCCCGTTCGTGCCGCTGACCGCGGACTGGGTGTCCGAGCGGGACCGGGCCGCGGTCGCGGAGATCCGGGAGTACCTGACCGGTGCGGAGGCGCGGGCGATCCTGTCCCGGCACTACCTGCGGGCGCCGGACGGCACGGTGGCGGACACCGCGGTGCTGCCGTCCGCCGGTGGTTACCCGGCCACGCCGCCGGCCGCGCGGGCCCCGATCACGCCGGAGCGGCTGAGCCAGGTGATGGCCGCCTGGGCGGACCTGCAGCGCAAGGTGAACCTGCTGGTCGTGCTGGACACGTCCGGGTCGATGACCAAGCCGGTGCCGGGCACCCAGCTGAACCGGCTGGCGCTGTTGCAGCAGACCGCCGGCACCGGCTTCAACCTGTTGCCGCACACGATGAGCATCGGGCTGTGGGAGTTCTCCGGGCGCGGTGGTGAGCCGCACCGGGAGCTGGTGCCGTTCGGGCCGTACCCGGCGATGGCCGGTGCGGTGCCGCGCGCGCAGGCGCTGACCGAGTCCGTCGGAAAGCTGCGGGCCGAGGGTGACACGCCGCTGTACGACACGGTCTACGACGCGTTCAAGACCATGCAGAAGCAGTGGGAGGCCGGCAGCACGAACTCGGTCGTGATCATCACGGACGGCGCGAACGAGGTCGCGACCGGCCTGACCCTGGAGCAGCTGACCGAGAAGCTGGGCAAGGAGCAGATCAAGGAGAAGCCGGTCCAGGTGGTCACGATCGCGGTCGGCCCGGACGCGGACGCGGAGTCGCTGGAGCGGGTCGCGACCGCGGCCGGCGGCCGGAACCTGGTGCTGCGCGAGCCCGGCTCCGCGATCGAGACGCTGGTCCTGGCCTTCACCGGCCGCCTGCAGTAGACGCTCGCGGCGGGGGCCGGGACGTCACCGGCCCTCGCCCGGGAACCGGCGGTGCGGCTGTCCGCGGGGCTCGTGGTCGGGGCAGGCGACGCGCAGCTCCGCGTCGCCGAACGGCGCGTCCACGACGTTGCAGTGGTGTGGCTTCCCGGTCTCCGCGGGGTGCGCGTCCGGCACGAAGAACCGGCAGGTCAGGCACATCCGCGAGACCGGGATCGCCCGCCGGTCCTGGAGTTCGCGGATCAGCGTGACGGTGCCGCGCAGCAGCGCCGCGAAGTCCTCCTCGGGCAGCGCGGAGACGGCACCGCCGAGCGTGTCGGACACCTCGGTCAGCCGGCCGGCCTCGGCGCGGCCGGCCTCGGTCAGGCTGAGCCGCAGCACCCGGGCGTCACCCGGGTCACGCGCCGCCGCCAGCAGTTCCTTGCGGCGCAGCGCCTTCACCGCGTCCGACACCGTGGGTGCGGTCGAGGCGAGCGCCGCGACCAGGTCACCCTGGCGGAGCGGGGTGCGGGCGCCGTGCAGCAGCGTCAGGATGTCGGCCTGCAACGGGGTCAGGTTGAGCGGGCCCGCGTTGCGCCACGCGTCCATCCGGACCGCCTGCCCCAGCCGGGCCAGCCCGATCAGCAGTTGCGTGGCCGGTGGCGGCCCCGGAACGTCCTCCATGCGCTCGACCTCCCGGACCCGCAGTCTACGTGCCGGGGTGCGGTGCACCCTGGTTCCCGTCCCGGCGCGCTGCCTACCGTGGTCGGCATGACACAGGAGCGGACCGTAGCGGCGATGCAGCGAGAGTGGATCTTCGGGTGGGACCGGGTCGAGGGTGCCCCGCCGCGCGACTTCCACGACGTGTTCGGCCGCTACTACGACTTCGACGCCGACGTGATTCTCTTCGACGAGGCCGACCCGCAGCGCCGTACCTTCCGGAAGGTCCAGGACTACGCGGACGCGTTCTGGCCGGGGTTCCAGGCGCTGCGCTCCGCGGCCCACGCGATCGAGGCGGAGCCGGAGGTGCTGGTCTCCGGCGACCTCGCGGCCAGCCGCATGATCTTCATCGCGGTGCTCACCACCGCCGAGGGCGAGACCAGTCACCTGCGGTGCCACAACTCGCTGGTCTGGCGGCGCACGCCGGACCGGAGCTGGCACATCGTCCGGGACCAGACCGCGGTGACGCCGATCCCGGCCGAGGAGGCGATGGGCTACTTCGGATGACCCGGAGGCGTCCGGGAGCGTACCCCTACCCTTGACGCGTGTTCATGACCGATGTCGTTCTCCTGCTGCTGGTGCTGCTGTTCGCGGCGAGTGGCTACCGGCAGGGCTTCGTGGTGGGGACGATGTCCTTCGCCGGCTTCTTCAGCGGCGCGCTGCTCGGGCTGCAGATCGGCCCGGTGATCGCGGCCCGGCTCGCCGACCCGGGCCTGCGGGTGGTCGTGTCGCTGCTGGTGGTGTTCCTGATCGCGGTCGCGACGCAGGCGCTGGCCGGCTGGTTCGCCACCCGGCTGCGGTACGGGATCGTGAACCCGGCCGGGCAGCGCGCCGACGAGATCGGCGGCGCGGTGATGTCGGGCCTGGCGGTGCTGCTGGTCGCCTGGCTGGTGGCGGTGCCGCTGGCGTCGTCGTCCGTGCCGTGGCTGGCCCGCTCGATCCAGGGCAGCTACGTGCTCGGCGCGGTCGACCGGGTGATGCCGGACCAGGCGGAGGTGCTCTCCCAGGGCCTGCGGCAGACGCTGAACACGCGTGGCTTCCCGGAGGTCTTCGGCGGCCTGGACGACACCCGGGCGCCCCGGGTGGCACCACCGGACCCGGCGCTCGTCCGGTCCGCCGCGGTGGAACGGGCCCGGCAGTCCGTGGTCAAGGTGCTGGGCGTGGCGGGCGGCTGCGAGCGGCGGCTGGAGGGCTCCGGCTTCGTCTACGCGACCGAGCGCGTGATGACGAACGCGCACGTGGTGGCCGGCACGGACACGGTCACGGTGGAGGCCGGCACGTCGTCGCTGACCGGCCGGGTGACCGTCTACGACCCGGACCGCGACCTGGCCGTCATCTACGTGCCCGGCCTGGGCGCCCCGGCCATGCGATGGTCGGCGGACCCCGGCGCGCAGGGCGAGGGCGCGGTCGTGCTCGGCTTCCCGCTCGACGGCCCGTACAACGCGCAGCCGGCCCGGATCCGCCAGGTCCAGGACCAGCGCGGCCCGGACCTGTACCTGTCCGGCGAGGTCACCCGCGAGATCTACACGATCCGGGCGCTGGTCCGCAGCGGCAACTCCGGCGGCCCGCTGATCGACGCGCGCGGCAACGTGCTCGGCGTCATCTTCGCGGCCTCGGCCAGCGACCCGGAGACCGGCTTCGCGCTCACCGCGGCCGAGGCCGCCCCGGTCGCCCGGTCCGGCCTGGACGCGGTCCGCGCCACCGGCACCGGCGAGTGCACCGGCACCTGACGTCCGGCGGGCCGCCGGTCAGTGACGGCGGCCGACTCGGGTCACGGCGGCGCCGGCGAGGAGCAGCAGCAGGCCGGCGGCGACCAGCGTGCCGACCCGGTCGCCGGTGACCGGAAGGGGACGGCTGCCGCTGACCGGCAGCGGGACGTACCGCCGTTCGGTGCTCATCACCGAGACCTGGGTGACGGCGGAGGTCGCGCCGGTGCGCGGGTCGCGGCCGCCGCACTCGTACGTGCCGAACGGCAGCCGGCTGAGTGCGAAGCGCCCCGATCCGGCCGCGCCGACGGCCATCAGGACGTCGTCCGTGGTGCGCAGGGTGTCGTCCAGGCCGGCCCAGCGGCAGGTCACGGCCGCACCGCCGATCGGGTCGCCGGTGCCGCTGTTGTAGATGGTGCCGTTGACGGAGCCACGGCCGATGCCGGCGAACTCCGCGACCGCCGCGCCGGACTCACCGGTCCGGACGGTGACGGTCCAGTCCGCCCGGCCGTCGCTGTCCGAGGTGTACGCGAAGCCGGCGGCGTCGACCACGGCGGTCACCCGGTACGCGCCGCCGGGCAGGCTGCCGAACCGGTAGCCGCCGTCCGGGCCGGTGGTGACGGATCGCACCGGCGGGGCGGCGGTGATCGTGCTGACCGCCGCGAGCGCGGCGGCGACGGACGGTGCCTCACGGAGCTGGACCGGGACGCCGGGCAGCGGCCACTCGCCGTCGTCGCGGTCGCCGTCCTGGTTGCGGTCGAACCAGATCACGCCGGTGACCAGGGCGTCGCCGACGGGCGGCGGACCGTCGGCCGGCGACGGCGACACGGTGGGAGACGCACTCGGTGGGGCACTCGGCGACGGGCTGGGAGAAGCGCTCGGTGACGCGGTCGGTGACGCGGTCGGCGACGCACTCGGGGACGGGCTGGGCGAGACGTCCGGCGAGGGGCCGACCGACGGCGACGGAGCCGGACTCGGCACCGCGGACGCGGACACCGACGGCAGCGGCGAGGCCGGCGCCGACGGGCTCGCCGACGGTGCCGGCGGCGTGTCCCCGGCCAGCACCACCACGGCCTCGTCGTCGTCCGTGACGGCGCTGCCCGCGTCCGGCGTGCCGGTCACGGTCAGCCGGACCCTCGCCTCCCCCGCGTCGCGCTGCGCCTGGGTGAACACCCGCGCAGCCGTGCACCGCATGCCGGCGCCGACCGTGAGCGTGGTCGCCGGGCAGCTGACCGCTCCCCCGTCGTTCGCGACCGCCGTGATCGACCGCAGCACCTGATCGCCGCTGTTCGTGACCGTCCACCCCCAGGTGTGGCTCACCCCGGGCACGGGCGTCACCGGCCCGGGCGCCGCCTCCGCCGTGACGGTCAGGCCCGGCGCGGCCGCCCGCACCGCGACGTCCAGCGTCGCCGTCGCCGTGACGGTCCGCTTCGACACGCGGTCGGTGAGCCGGTACTCGAACGCGTCGGTGCCGGTGTACCCGGGCATCGGCGTGTACGTGAACCCGCCGCTCGCCTCGTCCACATCGCCGTGGTCCGGGCTGGTCAGCGCGGTCAGCACGCACGCCGGGCAGTCCGCGGGCGGCACCGGTGTCACGGTGCCCGCCCGGCCGGCCGGCACCGCGATCACCGCCGCCGCGGGTGGGACCAGGATCCGGACCGTGCTCGACACCGTGTGTGCCCCGCCCGAGGCGGTGTAGCCGAACGTCGCGACCCCGGCGAAGCCCGCCGGTGGCGCCCAGCCGACCGTCCCGCCCTGGAACGACGCCGTGCCGGACGACGCGGTGCCGACCGCCGTGACCGCGCAGCCCGGGCAGTGGTCGTTGGCCAGCACGTCCAGCCCGGTGACGGACGCGCCCGGCGCGGCGGTCGCGGAGTCGGGCCGGGCGTCGTCGACCTCGACCGTGAGCGTCGCCGTGCTGCTCAGCGCGGTCACCGGGTCGGTCGCGGTGTAGGTGACCGTCGCGATGCCGGTCCACCCGGCGGCGGGCGTGACGGTGACCGTGCCACCGCCGCTGCCGACCGTGACCGGGCCGGCCGTGACGGACGTACCGAGCGTGCAGTTCGTGCAGGCGTCGTCGGTCAGCACGTCCACGTCGACCGGCACGCCGACCCGGGTCACGGCGTCGTCGTCCCGCGCCTGCGGCGCCACGGTCACGGTCACTGTCGCGGTCGCGTACGCCCCGGTCCCCGGGTCCGACGCGGTGTACCGGTAGGTGTCCACCCCGCTGAAGCCGGGCGCGGCCGTGTAGACGGCCCGGCCGCGCACGTCGACGGTCGCGGTGCCGTACCCCGGGTCCGTGGTGATCGTGATCGTGCACCCGGTGCAGTCGTCGTTGTCCAGCACGTTCGTCACCACGGGCGCCGCACCGGTGGTGGTGGCGCCGTCCGGCCGCACATCCGGCGCCGCGGCCACCCGGACCGTGACGGTGCCGGTGGCGGTCGCGCCCGACGGATCCGTGAGGACGTAACCGACCGTGACCGTGCCGGCGCCGGCCGGCGTGTACGTGACCACGTCCCCGTCGACGGTCGCCGTACCGGTGGCGGGTGGCCCGGTGATGGCGAGCGTGCAGCCGGCGCACAGGTCGTTCGCGAGCGGCAGCACTTCCACCGGCGTCCCGGCGACGGTGGTGACGGCGTCGTCCACGGCGCGCGGCGTGACGGTGACGACCACGGTCGCGGTCGTGGTGGCGCCGCCACGGGTCAGCGTGTACGGCACCCGGGCGCGCCCGGTGAACCCGGCGACCGGGGTGAAGACGACCGCGCCGCCGCTGATCCCGGCCGTGCCGGACGGCGGCGCGCCGACCGCGGTGAGCGCGCACCCGGTGCACGGGTCGTTGGCGCGCACGTCGACGGTGACCGCCTGGCCGGGCGCGGTGGTGGCGGTGTCGTCGACCGCGCCGCGGACGGTCAGCGTGATGGTGCCGTCCGCGGTGACCGGCCCGGAGACCGAGCTGGCGATCCGGTAGGTGGCGGTGAACGTACCGATGTCGCCGCCCGGGGTGTAGGTGTAGGTCCCGTCCGGGTGCAGCGTCAGCGTGCCGGACGGCGGCCCGGTCACCAGCGTCCGCGTGCAGGTGGCCGGGCAGGCGTCGTTGCCGGCCGCGTCGCCGGTGACGCTGTCGCCGAGCAGCACGGCCGCGGTGTCGTCGACGGCACGTGGGCCGACCGTGACCGAGACGGTGCCGGTGACGCGCAGGCCGGTGACCGGGTCGCGCACCTGGTACGTGTAGGCGTCCGCACCGGCGTACCCGGCGGCCGGCCGGTACGTGGACGCGCCGGTGTCCGGGTCGACCGTGACCGTCCCGTGCGCGGGCGCGGTCCCCGGGGCGTAGACGCAGCGCCCGCATGATCCGCCGGACGGGGGCGCGGCGCCGACCTCGGTGCCGTACGTGGTCTGCCGGGCCACCGGCGGCGGGGCGATGAGGATCGTGACCGGGGTGGTGACGCCGCCGCTGTTGCCGGTGACGCCGTAGGAGAACGTGTCCAGCCCCCAGGTGCCGGCGTTCGGGGTGTATGTGACGACGCTGCCGCCGCCCGTCGGGTAGACGACCGTGCCGAGCGCGGGTGCGCCGCCCGCCTGCGGCCGGCAGGCGTTGCTGCACCCAGGGTCGTTGGCCTGCAACGGCAGCGGGTTGATCGCGGTCTGGTACGCGGTGGTGGCGTAGTCCGGGGCGAGGTCAGCGACGTTGATGGTGACGTCGCCGTCGGTGCCGCGCCCGGCCGCGTCGGTGGCCCGGTAGGTGAACGTGACCGTGCCGGTGGCGTTCGACGCCGGCACGTACGTGAACGTGCCGTCGCCGGACAGCGTCAGTGTCCCGCTCACCGCGCCGTTCAGCCGCGGCCCGGCGACCGGCGTCGTGCTGACCGTGCAGCCGGTGCAGGCGTCGTTGGCCAGCACACCGGTGCTCGCGGTGAGCGTGGCGCTCTTCCCGGTGCTGTACAGGTCGGCGGCCGCGACCGGCCGGACCGCCACGGTGACGGTCGCGCCGCCGGTGCTGTGCCCGTCCGTGGCCGAGTACGTGAACGTCACCGTGCCGGAGGCGCCGGGAGCGGGGTTGTAGGTGACCGTCCCGTCCGCCCCGAGCACGGCCGCGCCGCCGCCGGCCGGCGTGCCGAGCGAGGTGATCCGCAGCGGCAGCCCGGACGGTGCGGTGACACCGTCCAGCGGGGTGACGGTGACCGGGTTGCCGGCGGTGGTGGATACGGACGCGTCCGGCAGGCTGAGGCCGCCGGCGCCGAGCACGGTCACCTCGGCGCCGGCCGGCGCGGAGGCGGTCACGTCGGCGCTGCGGTCCAGGACGACCGTGCCGAAGTGCGCCACCGCGGAGTTGGCCCGCGCCCCGGTGGTCGGCCCGAGCAGCACCGAGTACGACATCGTGGTGCTGCCACCGGCCGGTACGCCGATCGGGCCCTGCACGATCAGCGTGCGCCCGTCGACGTCCGGGTCCGCGGCCGCCCGGCCGGCGATCCGCATGGTCCCGGGCTGGTAGGCGGCGTCGGCGGGCAGCGTGTCGGACACCCAGTCGACGAGGCCGGCGGTGTCCGCGGCGTTGGTCAGCGTCAGCGTGTACGAGGCGACGCCACCGCCGGCCGGCAGGATCGCACCGGCCGGCGCGGTGACCTCCTTGCCGAGCGTGACCGGCGCGGTCGCGGAGACCGCGGGCAGCGCACCGAGTGCCGTACCCCCGATGTCGGTGTGTTTGACCTGGGTGCCGCTGGCGATGTACTGGATCGGCTTGAGCGGCGCGGCGGACTCGCTCGGCCCGGTCGCCCGGAACACGTACCGCGCGGTGTACGGGCGGGCGGGGCCGCCGGCGCCGGTGAGGTAGAGCCGGTCGACGTAGGTGACCGGCGGGGCGACGCCGTCCGGGGAGATCAGCAGTTCGGTGCGTTCCAGCCGCCACGCCCCGGCCGGGAAGCCGGCGAGCGCGTTCGGGGTGTAGGCCAGCACGCCGGGATCGTTCGGTGGGCCGGCGCCGAGCGTGCCGGTGTCGCCCTGCACGCTCACCGTGACCACGTCGCCGAGCCGGGCCGTGGCCGCCGGCGTGGACGTGGTCACGCTCTGCACCTTGTTCGCCAGCGCCTTGATCGTGTCGACCACGTCCGTGTAGGTGAACGCGCGGCTGCACAGCGGCGTCCCGGAGGCGGGTGCGCCGTCGTACAGCGTGACCGTGTGGCCCTGCGGGACCGTGGTCGTGCCGGTCGCGGTCAGCAGCAGGTACCGCGCCGCGCTGCCGCCACCGGGCAGCGCCGGCAGCGCGGTGTGGGCCGGCTGGCCCGCCGCCAGGCCGACGACGCCACCGGTGAAGCCGCTCAGCTGCAGCCACAGGCGGGAGCGCGCGGACGGCCCGGCCTCGACCCGGTATCCGGCGTAGGCGGACATCAGCCGGGCCGTACTGGCCGAGTCGACGTAGAAGTGCGGGTCGTGCAGCGCCACCACCGCGGGGGTGCCGGCGTCACCGCACCGGGGCAGTACCGACGCGGCCGCCGGGCCGGCCGGGCCGACGGCCGGCGCGGCCAGCGGCACCAGCGACATGGTCAACGCGATGGCGGCGACGCGGCGTGCCGTGTGCGGCATGCGGCCTCCCGGTTACGGCGACGGCTCTGTCGACGCCCCGATCGGCCCGCGCGACGGCGAGCTGAGGATTTCCCGTCACCGGGCCGGGGTGGTCTCCGCGCTGAACTCCGGGTGGGCGGCCAGGAACTCGTCGAGCGTGCCGTTCTTCGCGGCGGTCAGCATGGACAGCGAGGACTCGTCCAGCGTCTCGTAGTCGACGCCGTCGACGGTCTCGGTCTTCGGCTCGCCCGCGTTCGTCCGGATCAGCGTGAGCCGGTCGGAGCGCAGGTTCTTGAACGTGAAGACGTAGTCGGCCAGCGGGATGCCGCCGGTGTCCAGCAGGAACGTGTCGCCGGCCGCCTTGACCAGCGCGTTCAGCTTGCCGAGGTCGGTCAGCACGCCGGTCGTGGTGGCCTCGTCCACGATCGCCTTGATCAGCTGCTGCTGGTGCCGCTGCCGGCCGTAGTCGCCGTCGCTGAGGCTCTTGCGGATCCGGACGTAGTCGAGCGCCTCGGTGGCGTTCATCCGGCGGCAGCCCTCCTCGTGCACCAGCGGTGTCGCGCCCGGCGGCAGCTGCATGCCGTAAGCCTCCGAGTACCAGCCCTGGACCAGCTTGCCGTTCGCGTCCCGGCCGAGGTGGATCGACTCGGCGCGCTCGTCGACGCACATGTCCACGCCGCCGAGCGCGTGCACCACGCTGCCGAAACCGCCGAAGTCGATGATCGCGGCACCGTTGAAGCGGATGCCGGTCTCCTTGTTCAGTGTGGTGGACAGCAGCTCCATGCCGCGCGCCCGCTTCTCCACCTCGGAGCCGTCGCCCTGGTATCCGTACCCGAACGCGGAATTGATCTTCTCGGTCGAGCCGGTGAAGCCGGTCTTGTCGTAGGCCGGGATGTCCACCCGCCAGTCCCGCGGTATCGAGATCAGGTACGCGCGGTCGTGCGTGGCCGGCACGTGCAGGATGATGATCGTGTCGGCGAGCACGCTGTCGGTCTGCCCCGGCGAGCCCTCCTCACGCGCGTCCAGTCCCGCGAGCAGCAGGTTCACCGGCCCGTCGATGCTGTTGCCGGTCTCGCTGTTCGCGGCCGCGGCCTCACCCTCCAGCAGCGCGGTCTGCGGGACCGCGCCGTTGACCATGCTGCGCGCGACCGCCACCGAGCCGATGCCCAGCACGGCCACCACCAGCACGGCGATCACCGTGATCCGTGCCCATCGTGGAACCTCGCGGCCGTTGATCGTCACCGGTGCACCCCGCCTCATCCGCCGTGATCGTCGTCGTTCCCGCATACCCGCCCGGCCGTGACCTCACTCCCGTGCGACCGTGCAACGATTCTGGGGTGGGAGACGAGTCGGCCGAACTGTCGCTGGACGGGCTGGCCCTGACCGTGGACGCGGTCGGCGGCGGCGCGGCGGCGGCGCGCGCGGTCGCGTCCCGGTCCGCGGCGCCGCCGGTCAAGCCGGGCCGGTCCCGCGCCACCAAGCCGAAACCCCCTCGCGAGCCCGCCGCGGAGCTGCCGGTCGCACGGGTCTGCGTGGACGTGCCGCTGCCCCACCTGGACCGCGCGTTCGACTACCTGGTCCCGGCCGAGCTGGCCGGGACCGCGCTGCCGGGCACCCGGGTGCGCGTCCGGTTCGCCGGGCAGCTGGTCGACGGCTGGCTGCTGGAGCGCGTCGCGGAGTCCAGCCACGAGGGCCGGCTCGGCTTCCTCGACAAGCTGGTCTCCCCCGAACGAGTGCTCAGCGACGAGGTGTCGCACCTGGTCAGAGCGGTCGCCGACCGATACGCGGGCAGTCTCGCCGACGTGCTCCGCCTCGCCGTCCCGGCCCGCCACGCCCGCGCGGAGCAGAGCTCCGCACCGGATCAAACCCCTCCGAGGGTACGGATGAACAGCGCGACCGCCGCGGCCGGGCCCACGGCGCCGGCGCCGATCCGGCCGCTCCCGCCGTCCGCCGAACCCACGACGGCCCGGACCCCCGCCGACGCCCCGGCCACACCACCACCGGCTCCCGGCGAACCCGCTACGGCCCGGCCCTCGGCTGATGCTCCGCCCGCCGACGAGCCCGTTCCGGCGGACCCGGCCGCCGGCGAACCGGCCACGGCCCGGCCCGCGGCTGACGCTCCGGCCGCCGAGATGCCCGGTCCGGTGGAGCCGGTCACCGGCGAACCGGCCACGGCCCGGCCCGTAGCCGACGCTCCGGCCACCGGCGAACTCCTCCCGGCCGAGCCGGCGGCCGACCGATCCGCGGAGGCGGAGCCGGCACTGCAAGCACCGGCCGAGGGGCTGCCGGCAGCGGCGGCGGATCCGACCGCGGCCGGCGGCACCGTGCCGGCCACGGCGCGGCAGGGCTGGTCACCGTACCCCCATGGCCCGGGTTTTCTGCAGGCCCTCGGCGAGGGGCGCGCGCCGCGGGCGGTGTGGTCCGCGGTTCCCGGCGAGGACTGGCCACGCCGGATCGCCGAGGCCGCGGCCGTGACCGTCGCCGCCGGCCGGGGCGTGGTCGCGGTCGTGCCGGACGCGCGCGACCTGGACCGGCTGGACGCCGCGCTGACCGACACGCTCGGCCCCGGCCGGCACGCCACGCTGGCCGCGTCGCTCGGCCCGGCGAAGCGGTACCGCGCGTTCCTGGCCGGGCTGCGCGGGCACGTGCCGGTGGTGATCGGCACCCGGGCGGCCTCGTTCGCGCCGGTGCACGACCTGGGCCTGGTGGTGATCTGGGACGACGGCGACGACTCGCACGCGGAGCCGCGCGCGCCCTACCCGCACGCGCGCGAGGTGCTGCTGACCCGCGCGCAACTGACCGGCGCGGCCGTGCTGGCCGGCGGGTTCACCCGGACCGCGGAGGCGCAGCAGCTGGTCGAGACCGGCTGGGCGCACGAGCTGACCGGCAGCCGGGACGCGATCCGGGCGCGCGCACCGCACGTGGCCCCGATCGGCGACGACCCGCAGCTGGCCCGCGACCCGGCCGCCGCCACCGCCCGGCTGCCCAGCCTGGCCTGGCAGGCGGCCCGGGAGGCGCTGCGCGCGGGCGCGCCGGTGCTGGTGCAGGTGCCGCGGCGCGGTTACCTGCCGTCCGTGGCGTGCGCGACCTGCCGCGAGCCGGCCCGCTGCGCGCACTGTCAGGGCCCGCTGGAGCTGCGCTCGTCCCAGGACGTGCCGGGTTGCCGCTGGTGCGGGCGGGTCGCGGCCGGCTGGACCTGCCCGGAGTGCGGCGGTCACCGGCTGCGCGCCTCGATCGTCGGCGCCCGCCGGACCGCGGAGGAGTTGGGCCGCGCGTTCCCCGGCGCGCCGGTGCGCACGTCCGGCCGCGACGAGGTGCTGCTGCGGGTGCCCGCCGAGCCCGCGGTGGTGGTCTGCACGCCCGGCGCCGAGCCGGTCGCGGACGGCGGCTACGGCGCCGTGCTGCTGCTGGACACCTGGGCGCTGCTCACCCGCGCCGACCTGCGCGCGGCCGAGGAGGCGCTGCGCCGCTGGCTGACCGCGGCCGCGCTGGCCCGCCCGCAGCGCGCCGGTGGCCGGGTGGTGGTCGTCGCGGACGGCGGCATCCCCGCCGTGCAGGCGCTGCTGCGCTGGGACCCGGCCTGGTACGCCGCCCGGGAGCTGGCCGAACGCCGCGAGCTGGGCTTCCCGCCCGCGTCCCGGATGGCCAGTCTCACCGGCCCGCCGGACGCGGTCGCCGACCTGCTGGACACCGCCCGCCTGCCGGACGACGCGGAGCTGCTCGGCCCGGTCCCGGCCGGCGACGACACCGAACGCATGCTGGTCCGCGTGCGCCGTGGCGCGGCCGGCGCGCTGGCCAAGGCCCTGCACGAGGCCGCCGGCGTCCGCAGCGCCCGCAAGGCCCCGCACCCGGTCCGCATCCAGATCGACCCGCACGACCTCTTCTGACCGCGGCCGCACGGGCGGGCCTCGGCCGGGCCGACCGGCGGGTCGCCGTGCCGTGACCGGGTAAGGACATCGATCGGTATATCGCTCTACGATGTCGTTCGGCCATATTCGCAAGCAGGGAGCGGCATGACGGAGAGCCAGGAAAGTCCGGTACGGCACTTCTGCGCGCAGCTGGATGCTTTCGTGCGGGCGTCGGGGCAGACGCGGTCCTACGTGGTGAGCCGGCATCCGATGAGCGACTCGCAGGTCTACGCGGTGCTGGCCGGGACGGTGAAGACGCCGCCGTCGTTCGATCGGATGGTGGTGCCGATCGTCGAGATCTGCGGCGGCGGCCCGGCCGCGGTCGCGCAGTGGCGGACCCACCACGACACCATGGTCCGCGTCTACGAACTGCAGAAATCCCTGCGCCGCAAGGGTACGGCCGAGACGTCCGCGAGCACGCCGGAGGACACCGCAGCGGAGTCACCGGCCGCGCGGACTCCGGCCGCGGGCACTCCGGACGTGGCGACCCCGGACGGGGAGACCCCGGGTGTGGAGACCCCGGGTGTGGGCACTCCGCCTGCCGGAGCCCCGGGCGCCGCGGCCCCGGGCGCGGATGTGCCGCCGGCCGGTGCGGCTCCGCGGCCCGGCGCGGCTCCCGGTTCCGGCGCGCCGCCTGGGTTCGGCGTGCCGCCCGGGTTCGACGTGCCGCCGGGCTACAACCGCTTCGCGTCGGCGGAGCCGCGACCGGCACGGCGACCGCGTCGCCCGCTGCTGGTGATCGCGGCGATCGTGGCGGTGCTGGGCGTGGCGGCGGGCGGCCTGACCTGGGCGCTGGCCGACCGGGCGGGCTCCGGACCGGACGGGCCGGCGGCGGCACCGGTGGCCGGGGGCGCGAGCACCGCGGACCCGGCCTCGCCGTGCACCGGCACCGCGCCCGCCGGGGGCGGTGACCTGCTCGACACCCCGCTCCCGGACGAGCCAGGCCCGCTGTCGCGCCCCTGGTGGACGAATGAGGCCGCCGTCGTGACGATGGAGCGCTTCGACACGCACAGCTGGGCGGCGACCGTGCCGGAGAGCGTCGGCGCGGACCCGTGGGCCCTGCTCGCCATCCGGGGCTGCCTGCCGGTGACGGCCGGGCATCGCTACCGGCTCGACTTCACCGCGACCGCGAGCGTCGGTGCCACCCTCCGGGCACGCGTGCAGCACAACGAGTGGCCGTACCCGGAGTCGCTGATGAAGAACCTCACCGTGGGCCCGGACCCGCAGTCGTTCTCCTACGAGTTCACCGGCAACCTGACCAGCCCGACCAGCGAGCTGACGTTCCAGCTGGGCGGGAACCCGGCGATGCGGGTCGAGGTGACCGACGTGGTGCTGACCGATCTCGGCGCCTGAGCACTCCGGAACCCTCCGGAACCACCACCTTCCGGACCCGCGCTGACCTGCCGAAACACCCGCTTTCCTCCGATCTGCTACGGAATCCCGGACCGCAGGCCGATCCGCCTGGTCCACTGGTCCCGGACACCGATGGCCGCGGCGGGACACCGCGGCGACCGGCTCGTCCCGGTGCGAGGCAGGACGGTTCCGCGGCAGTCAACGGGGGTCGCGGACCCGTCGCCCGTCAGCTCCGGTGACCGGCACGGCTCCCGGCCGGCGCGGCGCCACGATCATCGCGGCCGGCCGGCGCGCGACACCGCGCTACTGATCGGCGAGTCAGCCGAGGTAGCTGATCGGTGGGTCAGATACCGGGTGGGAACTCCGGTGCGGGGGCGGCACCGCGGGCGAGCGTGCCGACGGAGGCGCGGCCGGGCCGACGGTCGCGGGTGCCACGGGCACCGTGACAGACCGCGGCGCGCGGGGCCGGCGGGAGCTCCTCGTCCTCGTCCTCGGCCAGGATCTCGGCGATGTCCTCGGCGGTCAGCAGGCCGAGCGCGGAGGTGACGTGGTGAAGTTCCGCGACCTCGGCCCGGCAGGCCGGGCACTCGTCGAGGTGTGCGACGGTCCGCGCCTGCTCGGCGGCGGAGAGCCGGCCGAGCGCGTAGAGCCCGAGAAGCGTACGGGTCGCCTCGTCGGTGCAGCGGTTCGCGGTCATACCAGCGACCACCGTGCTGCCGGATGCCGGATGATGCCCATCGCGCCCGCTCGCCTTCGCTCGTGGAGGTGTCGCCGGTTTAACGGAAGCGGGGCGCGCATAGTTCGACGTTCCGGTGAAGGTAATCCCCTTTCCACCCACTCGGACACCGGCGGCTATCAAGCGGACGAAGACGGGCCGGTCCGGACAGACTCAGGCGGCGGCACGGTCAGATGCGGGAAAACTCAACGGATGCGCCACTCCAGGATCGAGTAACCGTACAGCTGATGGTCGGACTCGGTGCTGCGCGCGGTACCGGTGATCCGGGCGTACCGGCCGGGGACCCCGCCGGCCGAGAAGGTCAGCAGACCCTCGCGGCCGGAGGTGGTGTCGTGGACGCGGGTCCAGGTGGTGCCGTCGACCGAGACCTCGACGTGGAACGCCTGCGCGAAGGCACGTTCCCAGACGATCTCCATGCTGCTGATCGCCCAGGTCTCGCCGAGATCGACGCGAATCCACTGTGGATCGACCTGGAACTCGCTGCCCCACCGGGTGCCGTCGTTGCCGTCGACCGCGGCCGCGGCCGGCCAGGTGCCGGACTCGACGCTGGACGCGGTGACCGGCCGGTGCAGCGCCAGGTTCGCGCCGGTCGGGTTGGGGCGTCCGGTCACGCCGCCCTCCGCGGGCGTGCGCACCGGACCGGCGGTGGTGGGCGCCACGACCGGCGCGCCCGGGGTGGCCGAGACGGTGGGGGCCGCCGACGGCGTACCGGCCGACGGCGCGGCGGCGGACGGCGTCCCGCTCGGGGCACCGGACGGCGGACCCACGGTGATGATCGTTACATCGGTCCCCGGCGGCCCCGGCAGCGCGGTGCGGGTGCCGTCCGCGCTGCCACCGTTCAGGTTGTTCCCGCCGATCGCGGCGGCGGCGATCGCGATGACACCGACCAGGACGAGCGGCACCAGCCAGGGCCGGAATCGCTCGACGGCGGACTCGCGCGGCACGGCCGGCTCCGCCGGGAGCGCCTGGGTACACCGCGCCTCGTCCTCGTCCTCGCCGCCGCTCGGGGCCGCGAGGCCGGGAGGCCCGGCGCCGGCATCACCGAAGGCCACGCCGGCCCCGGCGACACCGGATCCGGCCGCACCGGATCCGGCCGCACCGGATCCGGCCGCACCGGAGGCGGCCGCACCGGAGGCGGCGCCGCCGGACCATGCGATGCGCGATGCGGCGGTGCCGGACGCGGCGGCACCGGACGCGGCGGTGCCGGACGCGGCGGTGCCGGACGCGGCGGTGCCGGACGCGGCGGTGCCGGACGCGGCGGTGCCGGACGCGGCGGTGCCGGACGCGGCGGTGCCGGACGCGGCAGCACCAAATGCCGCAGCACCGAATGCGGCAGCACCGGATGCCGCGGTGCCGTGCGTTGCCGCGTCCCGGCCGGCCGGTGAGATCGGGCGGTCCGGCCGAGGCGGTCCGGCCGGTGACACCGGGCGAGCCGGCGAGATCGGAGCCGGCGGCGCCGACGTGGGGGACGGCATCGGGATCTCGGAGGCCGGTCGCGGATTCGCGGCCGGACCGGTCGGCCGGTCCCCGCGCGATCCGCCGCGCTGCCCGCCTCGGGTCAGCGGCGCCGGTGCGGGTGGCGAGACGTCCGGCGGAGCCACCTCGTACGGCGGCAGGCCGCTGAGCGCCACCGCGCGCTGCACCGGCGGCCGCCGGCCACCGCCCGGCACCGGATGCCCGCCACTGGCCGTCGGCGCGGAGAACCCGCCACCGCCCGACGGCTGCGCGTCCCGCCCGCCGGCCGAACTCGGCGCTTCCGCACCACCGCCGCCGGACGGCACGGCGGCGCCGCCGTTCCCGGCCGGGGCTGGGGCGCCGCCACTCGCAACCGGGGCCGTGGTGCCGCCACTCGCAACCGGGGCCGAGGTGCCGCCACTCGCGGCCGAGGCCGTGGCGCCGTCGTTCATCGGTGGGGGTCCGGCGCCGTTCCGGGGTGGCGGGGCCGGGTCCGTTCCGTCGTCCGGGGTGCGGTCAGGGCTCTCCATGGTCGTATCTCTCCTGATCCAGGTAGCCCTCGCGGCCGTACGGTCCGGTGAGGTCCTGACCGTCCGCGCCGCGCGGCGGCACCGCGAACCAGCCGGTCGCGTGCGCCGCCGGTGGTGCGTCCGGGACCGCGCGCGCCCGGGTGCCCACCGGGGTGCCCAGGTAGTTGGCCAGCAGCCGCAGCGACGACTCGGTCAGCTCGCCGGCCTCCAGCCACACGGTCTCCCGGTCGGCGATCCAGCCGGGCCGGTGGTCGGCGATGGTGCGGGCCAGCTCGAGCGCGGTCGCCGGCCGCCCGTCGAGGCGGAACGGGTGACGCCAGTCGGGCTCCGCGGCCACCACGACCGTGGGCACGCCGGCCCGGCCCTCGCGCAGCCGCTGCGCCACCACGGCGGCCTCCTGAGCCGGGGCGAGTGACAGCAGCGGCTCGTGGTCGGCGGCCCGGCCGGGCTGCCGTCGGGTCGCGGGGCGGGCCGGAGTGAGCGCGGCGGCCAGTTCCTCCTCGGTGAACGGGAAGCCGGACGGGAGCATGGCCGCGGCGCGCGGTTCCAGCCCGACCCGGTGCGGCGCGCTGGCCCACCAGCCGTCGTTGCGGCGCGCGATCACGGTCGACTGGAGCTGGTCGGCGAGCAGCTGTTCCACGTCCGGCGCGACCGGCGCGGACGCGATGAGCAGGACCGGGCGCGGGTCCGGGTCGCGGTGGGTGGCGATGATCTCGCCGAGTTCGCCGGGCGCGACGTCACCGGCGTCGGTGCGGACCATGCCGGTCGGCCCGTCCACGGTGAGCAGCACCGCGAAGAGCCGGTCGTCGCGGCGCCACCAGCGCGGCGTGGTGGAGCGCTGGTCGGCGAGGACCACGTCCGGGCGGTCCTCGGTGTCCGTGTCGAGCAGGTGGTTGAGTTCGGTGGGTACGAAGGTGACCCGGCCGCGCACGTCCGGTGGGAGCCGGTTGAGCAGCATGTGCAGCATCGGCAGGACGTCGTCGGGCAGCGGCAGCCCGGGCAGCCCGACCAGGATGGTGAGGCGCTGCGGGTCCCACGGGCGGCGGCGGACGTCGGCGACGTGCTGTCCGGCGTACGGCGGGCGGACCCAGAGGCCGAACTGGGTGGCCTCGACCACCCAGCGCTCGTTGAGGCGGTGGCTGCCGGTGCCGGTGGGCCGCAGGTCGGCGAGGAGCCCGACGGTGCCGATCGGCGCGGGCGGGACGCCGGGTGCGACGCGCAGCCGGGAGACCGGCGGTGTCCACCAGCTCTCGCCGGACGGGTCGACCGCGACCGAGACCAGCTCGAACTCGCCGTCCAGCGTCGGCAGGCCGGTGGCGACCTCGACCGGGCTGTCCCAGTGCTCGGCGATCAGCGTGGCCAGCCGCATCACCTCGGCCGCCGCGTCACCGTACGGCGCGATGACCATGGACGGGTCGAGCGCCTCCAGCATCGACATGACGGCCTCGACGCCGGGCGCGGGCGTGCCGGGGCGGCCGAGCACGATCGTGACCCGGTCCGGGTCGGCCGGGATGGCCAGGACCAGGTCGTCCAGGCTCGGGTCGGGCACGCCGGGGGCGTCCGAGAAGAGCCACAGTCCCGCGGGTACGGCGTACGCCCGCACGCCGCTGACCGGGTGCCGGGCGATCGTGTCCACCTCGGACTCCCAGTGCGGGCGCGGGAACCGGCGGCCGCCCTGGCGGACCATGCCGTCCGGGCTGAACCACCGCCAGCCGTCCAGCGCGAACATGCCGCCGCCGGGGACCAGCAGCAGCTGACCGTTCGGCGCGTAGATGTCCGCGTCGAGCTGCTGGGCGAGCAGGGCGGCGGGCGGCGGGCCGTGCGGCGGGCTCATCCCGGCGCCGGAGACGGCGAGCCGGGCGGCCGCGCCGGGCGGCACCGCGATCGGGAGCACCTCGGTGATCATCGCCCAGTCGTCCGGGCCGGCGAGCTGACCGACCACCGTGACCACGCCGGGCTCCGTGGGCAGCAGGCCAGCGATGGAGACGATGGCGTCGCCCGGGTCCGGCCCGACGACGGCCAGATTGTCCGCAACCCAGCGGAGCGCGCTCGCGGACCCACGCCGCGGGCCGGCCGGCAGCGCCGGACGGCCAGCGTGACCGATCGTCACCGCCGGTGCCCCGCCCGGTTTCCGAACACCCCGCCCGCGGGGGTCGGACGCCTGCGCGCATGGTGCTTGCGCGGGACCTCCGGGCTGTCCGACATCCGTTCCTTCTCCTACTGTCCACCCGACGATCCGGGTCACGAACCACCACATATTCGGCGCGGCGCAGGCGATTGTCAATGCACCGCGGGCGGCCCTCCGACGTTACTCGCCGGTCGCCCCGAAACGTGATCCGCAGTTTGCCGGAACGTCTCCGTTCAGGCCTCCATCTGCTGAAGAACGGCACGGAGCGCTCGCAGAGCGTAGTGCGCGCGTGACTTCACCGTACCCTCCGGGACGCCGAGCCGATCAGCCACATCGGACGCCTGCGCACCGCCGAAGTAGATCTCGATGAGCACGGTCCGGTGCACCGGGCTGAGCTGCCGCAACGCCTCCCGGACCAGGCCGGCGGTGAGCACCCGGTCCATCGGGTCGCCCGGCTCCGGCAGTTGGGTCAGGTCGGGCGGGCTGACCTCGGTCGGCCGCGCGCGCCGGGCCCGGCCCGCGTCGATGACCAGGTTACGGGCGACCGCGAACATCCAGGCACGTACGGTGTCCGGCGTCTTCGACAGCGTGGGGTAGTGCCGCCAGGCGCGCAGCAGCACCTCCTGCAGCATGTCCTCCGCAGCGGCACGGTCACCCAGGGTCACCCCGGAGAGATACCGGTACACGATCGGGCCGTGGGCCGCCTGCACCGCCCGCAGCCACGCGTCCGCCTCGGCGTCGACCTGCGCCTGCTCTCGTACGTCCACTATCCCCTACCGTGTCCGCCGGACAGGCGCGCCCCCGCGGCGCCCGGCCGGACCACTTCGTCGGTCCGAGGCCACATGCAAACCAACCAGGGAATCGTAAAAAAGCTATGTTTCCGACTTGTCCCTGAAGTCCGAGAGAAATGTACGCTTCGGACGGCTTCTCGCACCAGCCACGGTCGCAGGCAGGGCTCCCGCCCGCTCGGAGGTGGTCGCGCTGGCCCGAGCAACGGCCGGAGGACGAGCTGCCCGCCATCCGCTCGACGACCTTACGCGCTTCCTCGGCCGCGGCGAAGGCAGGGGAAAGAAATTCATCGAGCCCGGCCGCCGCACCCGCCCCGCCCATGTCAGTCCGGCGTGCCCGAGCCGCTCGCGCCGCGGTCCACGATCGCCTGCACGACCAGGGAACCGTCGGCCGCGGTCACGCTGAACTCGGCGAGACGGTCGATCGGCACCGGACAGGGGGCGTTGATCTGGATCGGGCCGCCGGTGCCGGTCATCTCCGTCAGCAGGTGCGACCCGCCGTCCACGTCGCGGGCGTAGAACCGGTGGAGCTCACCGCGCGTCAGGCCGGTGACCAGTGCCTCCAGCGTCACGGTGCCGTCGGCGTCGAGCACCGTGACGGAGAGCGTGACGTCGCCACCCTGCGCGTTCGTCACCAGCGTCACCGGTTCCGGCTGGCGCAGGCCGCCGATCATCGACGTGCCGAGCGCGACACCGGCGGAGAGCAGCGCGACCACGGCCAGGCCGACGCCGGCCAGCAGCAGCCGGGACCGGCGCGACCGCCAGCGCCCCGGGCCGGTGCCGCCACCGGGCCGCGCGCGCGGGCGGTCCGCGGCCGGGCGCACCGGTGCGGGCGGCGCGTCCGGTGCGGGAACCACCCGTACCGGCGGATGGTGGTGGTCGTGCTCCTCGGCCGGCTCGCCGGCGCGGGTGCCGAACTCCGCCACCAGCTCGCGGCGGTCCGTCTCGGAGAGCAGTGCGAGCATCACCGCCGCCTCCCCGAGACGATCCGCGTCCGCCAGGCACACCGCGCACGTGCCGAGGTGCGACTCGACCGCGCTGAGCTCCGCGTCGGGAAGCGCGCCGGTCAGGTAGAGGCCGAGCGCGGCGCGGAGCCGCGGCTCGGCACAGACGTCGTCAGCCACGGGGCATCAAGTCCTCTGCAGTTCCGCACTCGCACGTCCCGATGAGGATGTCAGGGACGCGCGAGTTCCCGATCGGACCCATGTCTGCCGTCACGTAGCCGACCGCCCGTTCAGTGCGATCCGGCCGAGCTGGGCTCGGTGGGCTTGGCCTTGTCCACCGGCGGGTCACCGGCGGGCCAGTCGTCGTCCAGGTCGTCCTCGGCCGCCGCCGCCCGCATGGTGCGCCGGAAGCGCAGCACGAGCAGCGCGGTGAGCACCAGCCCGGCCAGCACGGTGAGCAGGAACGCGATCCGGATCTCCTCGCTGCCGGAGACCGGCGTGGCGTCCCGGTTGTCCGACGAGACCAGCGTGGCCTCCTCGGGCAGCTCCCGGGTGACCGCGGCCTCCGGGTTGATCATGCCGTGGCCGTACCGGGGATCGGGCTTGCCGTCGCCCATCTGCGCGGACGTGGCCTGCAACCGGTGCGCGACCTGCTTCGGGTTCAGGTTCGAGTTGTAGCCGCGGATCAGCGCGACCGTGCCGGCGGTCATCGCCACCGCGTACTGCGTGCCGGTGCCGACGAACGTGGTGCCGTTGATGCCGAGGCTGGAGACGTTCACGCCGGGCGCGACCACCTCGACGGTCCCGGCCGCGTACTCCTCCGCGAGCTTGCCGTCCATCCCGACGCCGCCGACCAGGATCACGTCCTCCGGCGGCGTGACGCCACCGGACGTGGTCGGTGCCGCGGCGACCACCGGGATGCCGAGGTCCAGCGCCTTCTGCACGCTCTGCACCACCGGGTCCGCGGTGATGTCCACGTAGGAGCCGAGCGCGAGCACGCCGGGCTGCAGCTGGAGCGCGACGTCGATGGCCGCGGCCTGTGCGGCCGGTGCCGCGGTCGCGCCGTCCGTCACCACCCGGATCGGCAGCACGATCGAGTCCGGTGCCACGCCGGTGAACGGGTCGTTCTCGGCCGCCTGCGCCGCGATCAGGCCGGCCATCGCGGTGCCGGTGCCGAGGCAGTCCGTGTCGCCGCGGTTCTCACCGGTGACGACGTTGACGCCGGGTTGCACCCGGTTGAGCAGCTGCGGAGCCTGACCGTCCACACCGGAGTCGATGACCGCGACGGAGACGCCGGTGCCCCGGGTGTACGGCCACGCCAGGTCGGACGCGACCCGGGTCATCGCCCAGTTCGACGGCGAGCTGGCCGCGGTCGCCGCGACGCACTTGCCGGACTCCGGCGGCTTGGCGCCGCCCGAGGGCCGCGGCGACGCGGGCGCTCCGGACGGGGCGGCGCCGCCCGGGGACCCCGGCGGATTCGCCGGGTTGCCGGGATTGGCCGGGTTCGCCGGGTTGGCCGGGGCGCCCGAGCCGCCCGGGGCGGGCGCGGGTGCCGGCGCGGGCGCGGTGGTCGGCAGCACGCCGTACTGCACGCCGGGACCGACCGCGTCCCACGGCAGCACCAGGTACCAGCCGTTGGTCAGCTGGTTCGGGTCGCTGAGCGCGCCGCCGTCCGGCTGCCGCCGGCCGGTGTTCAGGTTGAAGACCTCGGTCGCGCGCCCGGCGTCGCCGAGGAAGCGGGAGGCGATGCCGGCGAGGTTCTCCGGCTGGCCCTGATAGGACGCGGTGACCGTGTAGTACAGCACGTACTCGTCGGCCGCGGCCGCAGCCGGAACGGCGGGGGTGGCGATGGTGAGCAGGATCGCGGCGAGCGCCGCCGCGATCCAGCCCATCGGTCGGGGCGTAGTCACTTGGAGAGTGTCCATCTCTGGTCGACCGCGTAGTCCTGCAGGTCCCACTGTTGGATCGGCGTGCCGTTGCCGCCGCAGCAGTCGTCGCCGCTCAGGTCGAGCGCCTTGCCGCTCTTCCGGTTGATGATGTGGTAGCGGCCGTCGCCCAGCGCGGCCAGTTTCCAGTGCTGCGTGGGGTCGGTGGCGGCCTCGTCCTGCTGCACCAGTTCGGCCCCGTTCTCGGTGGAGCCGTCCCGGATGCCGAGCACCTTGTTGTTCCACGCGTTCTTGATGAAGTACCAGCCGGGCTCGGGGGCGGCCACGACGCGCCAGAACTGGTCCCCGTCCCCGTTGGCGCTGAGGTCCCAGAGGTGCATGGTGGTGCCACCGGTCGTGGTCTCCTGGTGGCCCGGCACGTCGATCAGCCTGCCGCTGAACACGTTCCTGATCGCCCAGGACGCGTTCGGGTCCCAGGCCGGCGCGGCCGGGGACGAGGCCGGGGCGGACGGCGCCGGCGACGGCGGACCGGACGGGCTCGGCGACGCCGGGGCGGACGCGCTCGGGCTCGGACTCGGGCTCGCGGAGGTGGGCGCGACGCTCGGTGACGGCGACGGCGACGCCCCGGCCAGCCGGTTGTCCTTCTCGTACACCGGGGCCAGCGAGTCGACCATGTCCGGCAGCTGCGCGACGTGGGCGTTGCGCGGCACGCCGCCCTCGGCACGGACCGCGGTCATCCCCCACTGGTACGCCGCGAGCGCCAGCACACCCGGGTCGGTGACCTGGCCGTCGTTCTTCAGCTGCAGGCCGGAGAGCTGGTTGCGCAGCCCGCACACGGCGCTGCCCATGGCCGGGATCGCCGCCTTCGGGTCCCAGACCGAGGCGTTCGGCGACGGACGGTACAGCCGCCACATCTGCTCGGTGAACTGGGCGATGCCCAGGCCGCCGTTGTGGCCGCGCCGGTTCGGGTCGAACCCGGAGAGCGCCATCAGCTGGGCGGCGATGCGCGGAGCGGTCGCGGCCGGGCAGATCCGGCCGGCCTCGACGACCAGGTCGACGTACTCGTCCGGAACGGTCGCACCGGTGACCGCGGGTGCGCCGGACGCCTCCGGCTCCGCGTTCTCGCCGGTGAACTGCGGCTGGTCCGCGTACCAGTTGGCGTAGCCGACCACGGTGTCCACGTGCTCACGGGCGGCGTCCGGCACGCCCTTCTCCCCCACCACGGTGGCCAACCCGCTCTGCTCGGCGGCGACGGCGGCCTCCCAGAGGTCACCCGACACCCCGGCGGTCCGGGCCTGGCCGACGCTCTCGCAGGTGCGGTGCGCCAGCGCCAGCACGTTGGCCAGGATGTCCGCGCGCTGGGCGTTGGACCAGGGCGCCCACTTCTTCCACTCCTGGTCGTCCAGGCCGGCCAGCCCCTGGCCGGTGGCGGACCGCGCCGCCGGCTGGAACTCGGAGGCGGCCATCAGCTGGGCGGCCAGCCGGGGGCCGGTCAGGTCCGGGCAGGACGTCGCGCCGACCACGATCGCGGGGAGCACCTCGGCGGGGACCGGCCGGCCCTCGATCTTCGGCTCGGCCAGCGCCGGGCCGACCTGGAGGCCGGCCGCGACCACGCAGGCCACGGCCGCGGTGAACGCGACACCCGCCTCGACCCGCTGCCGTGTGGTGCGCAGGGAGCGCCAGGCCCGTACGCCGATCGACGGCAGCGCGGCCACCCGCCCCGTCACCGATTTCAGTACCACGGTTGCAGTTCCCTCTCCGCCAAAGGTGCCCTGTGAACGAGCCGGGCCACGGCACGGTTCACGAACGATCGAAGATTTTTGCCGGCCGGCCGGCGCTCAGAGCGTGAAGCCGCGCGTGGTCAGGTCCTCGTGCAGCGCGCGCAGCGCGTAGAACGTGCGCGACTTGACGGTGCCCTCCGGCACCGCGAGGTTCTGCGCGGCCTCGGCCACCGAGCGCTCCTGGAAGTAGATCTCGATGAGCGCGCTGCGCAGCCGCACCGGGAGCCGGGCCACCGCGTCCCGGATCTCCCGGGTGTTGATCAGCCGGTCGATCTCGTCGGCCGCGGCGTGCCGCTCCTCGAGCCGCTCGTCGAGCTGCTCCACCGGACGGCCCTGAGCCGCCCGGATGTGGTCGATCGCGATCCGCCGGGCCACCGTGAACAACCAGCCGCGGCTCCACTGCCCGTCGGCGGTGCGCGCCTCCGGATGGTTCCACGCCCGCATCAGCGTCTCCTGCAGGATGTCCTCGGCCATGCCGCGGTTTCCGCTGGTCAGACGCAACAGGTAGTTCAGCAGGATGGGGCCGTGGGTCTCGTAGGCGAGCCGCAGTGCCTCGTCGTGAGTCGGCAGTGACGACACCTCGCTCGGCGGCGCGCTGCCCGTGGCCGGATCCATGGGACTGATAACGGACGGGTCGTCACCGGAGTTCATCGTTCGTGGGGGTTTTCCCGATGAATCTTGACGGTGGGCGGTGCTCCCCATCGGAATCATGACCTCACTGACTGCGATGACCTGTGGGTACGGCCGGGACTCGCTCGTCATGGCGTTTCCGCATCCGGCTCGCCCGGCGTGGGCGAGCCCTCGACGACGTTCGCGGAGACGGTGAGCGCACCGCCGACCTCCCGCACGCTGAAGTACCAGAGCTGATCGGCCGGCAGCGGGAGGTCGCCGGTGAACGTGCCGCCGCCGGGGTCGCCGGACAGCGCGCCGAGCAGCAGGTCCGTGCCGTCGTCCTGGACCACGTACAGCTCGTAGGCGGTGCCGGCGACCAGCCCGTCCGCGGTGAGTCGCACGCTCACCCGGCCGTCCTCCTCGTAGAGCACGGCGGAGACGGACACGCCGCTCACCTCGTCGTCGATCGAGGCGACCGCGACCACGGGCGGCGGGTCCTCCGTCAGCAGCGGCCGGATCAGCAGGGCCGTGCCCACCGCGACGACGAGCACCCCGGCCACCACCAGCACCCGGGTACGGCGGCGGGAGCGCGCGCGGCGGTGCGAGTGCGGACCGCGGGCCAGCGGGCCGGTGGTGGGCCGCGGCGGCAGGTAGCCCTCGCCGAGCCGCAGCTGGGCACGGTCGATGGCGGGTACCGGGCCGATCCGGGCGACGGGACGCAGCTCGCCGGTCGCCGGCCGGACGGCCGCCTCCAGCCGGCTCGCCTGCGATCCCGCCGGATCGGTCCGGTTCGTCCGGTTGGCCTGGGATGTCGCCGGGTCCAGCCGGTTGGCCTGGGAACCCGCCGGACCGACCCGGTTCGCCTGCGACGCCGCCGGGCCCAGCCGGCTGGCCTGGGAACCCGCCGGACCGACCCGGTTCGCCTGCGACGCCGCCGGGCCCAGCCGGCTGGCCTGGGAACCCGCCGGGTCCAGCCAGTCGGACTGAGCCGTGCCCGGGCCGACCCGGTTCGGCTGGGACGCCGCCGGGCCCAACCGGTTCGGCTGGGACGCCGCCGGGCCGAGCCAGTCGGGGTGGGTCGCGGCCGGGCCGAGCCGGTTCGGTTGGGACGTGGCCGGATCCGGCCGGTAACCGGTCACCGACTCGTCGCCGTCGCCGGCGGCCGCGGGATCGGCGGCCCGCGCACCGGCCGGTCCGCGTGGGTCCGGCGGCTGGTCGAGCCCGCGGAACACCGCGGCGTTCGCCGGGAACTCCGCGGGCGGGCGGGCCACCGCACGGTACGCCTGCGACTCGCCCGGCGGGCGGACCACCGCGCGTGCCGTGGGCAGCGGCGGCTCCGCCGGGGAGATCGGGATGCCGGAGATCGGGATGCCGGAGACGGGAATGCCGGAGATCGGGATCGCGGAGACCGGCAGCAGCGAGGTCGGCAGGAACGGGCGCGGGGCACCGGGTGCGCCGAATAGCTGGTCGTCCGCGGCGGTGCCGGCCCCGTCCAGGCCGAACTCGTCGACGAGCTCGCCGGCCTCGTCCTCGCCCAGCATGCGGAGCACCGCGACGACCCTCTCCAGCTGGTCGCGCTCCACGCGGCAGGACGCGCAGGTCTCCAGGTGCGCCGTCACCCTCCCGTGCTCGGCCTCGGTGAGCCGGCCGAGCACCAGGAAGCCGACGAGGGACCGCGCGGTCCCGTCGTCGCATGTGGACGCACTCAACGCTGGTCACTCCCTCCGGGAACGCCGCACGACGGCAGCGACATCCTGCCGTAGTCTCATCGGTCCCGCACCGGCGCGGCCCGCTCGCCCACGGCATCGGTCCAGCCCACGCCCGCGTACCCGGGCCAAGTGATCTTCATCGCATCGCTGACCAGCGCGACCACGCCGTCCCGGCCGAGCAGGCCGTCGGCCGCCAGCGTCCACTCCGCCGCCGGCCCGAGCGCGACCCGGTCGCCGGACCACAGCTCCCGGGTCGGCTCCAGTTCACGGCGCAGGACGGCGAGCCGCTGCGCGATGTCCGCGGCGAGCACGCCGATGATCTCCCCGGCGTCGGACGGGTCGGCCGGGGTCATCGGTACTCCCCACCGGCGAGCTCCACATCGGACCGGCGCGGTGCCGGTGCCGTCCGCTGCAGGCCACCCGCGATGTCGTGCAGCGCGTCGTCGAGCATGCGCGCGTAGATGTCGTACCCGGCCAGCAGGTCCGCGAGACGGGACGGCGGCATCCGGAGCCGGTCCGCGTCCAGACCGGCCAGGTGGTTACGCAGCGTGCCGAGGCGGGCGGCGATGTCGGCCGCGGCCTCGCGACAGGCGTCGGCCGCGTTGCCCCCGCCCTGCAAATACGGTGTAATTCCGCTCATAACGCCTCCAGGCTTGGAAGAACACCCTGAGAACGGTGGACGGAACGCCCAGGTTCACCGATCCGTGCACGATCTGGGTGGCGAACCCCGGAGCGCGGTGACGACTCCCGGAGAAGGACTATGTGTGCATGACGCGTCGACTTGCGGTGCTCGGCATCGTGTCCCTGCTGGCACTGCCGGCCGGCACGCTCGCGACGTCCGCCGCACCCGTCACGAGCAGCGCGTTCACGCTGGTCGCGGCGCGCGCGCCGGAGGAGACCGGTAAGTACTACGTGGTCGGCCCGCCGATCAACGGGCAGCGCGAGTTCCTGTTCCAGATCGCCTCGAAGACGCTCGGGGACGGCAACCGGTACCAGGAGATCTTCGAGCTGAACGAGGGCCGGCCGCAGCCGGACGGGCGCAGCATGACCGATCCCACCTCCGTCGAACCGGGCTGGATCCTGGTGCTGCCCGAGGACGCGAGCGGGTCCGGCGTGCGGACCGGCCCGCTGCCCGCGATCACACCGACCGCGGGACCCGACACGCCGGCACCGGCCATGGCCACGCCGGACACCGCCGAACCGCCGCCGGCCGCGGCCCAGGACGGCGACGGCCGGTCGGAGCCGGGCGCCCTGGACCTGCTCTACTCCCCCATGGCGCTGCGGATCGCGCTGATCGTGCTCGCGGTGCTGCTGCTGGTCTGGGCGCAGGTCGCGCTGATGGGCCGGCGGCGCCCGGTCCGGGCCCGCGCGGGCGGCGGCGCGGCGGCCGCCGAGCGCAGCGGCGGGACGGCGACGGCCCGCCCGGGCACGTCCGTGCCGCGGCAGCGGAAACCGGCGACGCCGGCCAGGTCCGGCGGCCGGCCGGCCGAGTCACCACCGGCACCGGAACGGGCGGCACCGGCCGGCGCGGAGCCGGGCCGGACGTCCTCCGCTGCCCGGCCCACCCGCGGACCGGGCGCTTCGGGCGGCGGTACGCCGGGACGGGATACGCCGGGACGCGGTGCGGGCGACGATCCGCGAGGGGGCAGGCCTGCCGCCGGTGCACCGGGCCGCACATCAGCCGGCGGCACACCGGCCGCCGGCGCACCGGGACGCGCACCCGCCGCCGGCGCGCCCGACCGCACACCGTCTGATCAGCCGGGACGCACTCCCGCCGGCGCGCCGGGACGGACGCCGGCCGGTGACGCGCCGGCGCGTGCGGCTTCGGACCGGGCCGGCGAGGGCCGGCCCGGTGCCGACGGGCCGCAGACGCCGCGCACCCGGCCGGCCGGCGACACGCCGGGACGGCGGCCGACGACGCGTGGTGGCACGCCGATCTGGACGCCGGTGTCCACCGCCGAGACCGGCACGCCGGGCCGCCGACCGGCGCAGCAGCCGGAGTCGTCGCAGAGCTGGGCGCCGTCGACCGGCACGTTCACGCCGCCCGCGCAGCCAGGACGACTCACCCCGCCGGCCGGCGATCCGGCCGGCCACGGCACGCGGCCGGAGACCGGGCCCGGCACGTTCGCCGACGCGGGGACTCACGCACCCGCGGACCGGGGCGCGGGCCCCCGCACACCCGAGCGGAGCGGCACGTTCGCCGACGCGGGCACGCACACGCCCGAGCGGAGCGGCACGTTCGCCGACCCCGGCACCGGAACCAGCACGCCCACGGCCCCGGACGCGGGCGCCCACACACCCGAGCGGAGCGGCACCTACGCCGACGCGGCAACGCACACGCCCGAGCGGAGCGGCACGTTCGCCGACGCGGGAACGCGCACGCCCACGGACCGAGGCACGGAATCGCGCGCACCCGAACGGAGCGGCACCTTCGCCGGCCCGGGCGCGGAAGATCGCGTGCCCGGGCGGAGCGACACGTTCGCCGACGCCGGCGCGGGAACACCCGCGCCCGGGCACACGGGCACGTTCGCCGAATCGCGCGGGACCGGCTGGAACGGCGCACCCGCCGAATCGGGTGCGGCGGGCCGGTCCGGCACGTTCGCCGAGCCGGGCACCGCGGGAACACCGCGGGAGCGGGTCGCCGGGACGTCGGAGGCGGCCGCCGGCGGCGCCTCGCCGACGTCGGGTCCGGCGCCGGTGATCACCTCGTCGTCGAGCCCGGTGGACGAGGCCGGGACGCACCCGGCGGAGTCCCGCGCGGACGCCTCCGGGGGCCGTCCCGGCACCGCGTCGCCGCGGACGCCGGAGACGCCCGGCCAACCGTCGGGACCGGAGCCGGGAACACCGGCACCGGCGGGGACGCCTGGGCCGGTGGCGGCGGGAACGCCGGGACCGGCCACGGCGGGAACGCCCGAAGCTGTGGCGGTGACGCCGGGGTCGGTGGCGGAGCCGGTGGCGGCGGGGGTGGAAGGGCTGGTTCCGCCGCGGGTGCCGGAGCAGCGGGCCGGGGAGGCGTCGCTTCCGGCGTCGCCGTCGGACAGCGGGCTCTGGAAGGCCGGCACCACGTCGCCGGGCCGGCCGGGGCAGTCCGGCGGGTTCGCGGCGGCGATGCCGGACATCAGCGGCGCGGCGCTGCTGCCCGCGTCGTCGGCGAACCCGTTCGCCGCGCTCGTCACGGAACTGGTCTGCGACACGGTTCCGGCCGACGTACGGCTGATCGGCGCGCGCCCGGCCCGGTGGGGTTCCGCCTACGGCTGGCTGGACGACGGGCAGGCGCCGCCGCCGGCCGGCGCGCCGGTGATCCTCGGCGAGCACGACGGCCGGCGCCTGTGGGTGGACCTGGCGGTCGCGCCGGACGCGGTCACGCTGGGCGGTGACGCGGCGGCGGCCCGGCGGCACGGGCTGGCGCTGGTGACCCGGCTCGGCGAGGACACGGACGTGCTGGTCATCGGCGACGTGCTGGGCGAGACGATCCCGGGCCGGTGCCGGCGGATCGAGTCGGTGGCCGCGCTGGCCGCGGACCGGTCGGACGCCAAGGTCCGGGTGCTGGTCTGCGCGGGCGCGGACGCCCCGGCGCTGGCGTCCCCGCTGCGCGCGATGCCGCAGGGCCGGCAGCGGACCGTACCCCTGATCATCGGTCCGGCTCCGGCCGCGCGCTGGTCGGTGCGGTTCGGTGCCGTCCCGGCCGCAGAATGAGGACCGTCCGGCGCGGACCGAGCCGGCGCCTGAACGACCCGCGATGAACACCCCGGAACCCAGGACAGCGAGGACGGTTTGCGAGCCAGCCGACAGCCGATGCCCGATCCCGTGCCGGAGCACCCGGCCGTGGACCCGCCGACGCCGGTGGACGGCCTGTGCGACCTGGTCCTGGTGCGGACCGGGGACGGCGGGCTGGCCCGGCCGGAGGCGCCCGGGACCGCGCTGACCGCGGAGGAGCTGACCGACTACGCGCAGGAGTGCGCCGTACCCGGGAAGGATCTTCGGGTGCTGGTCGACGACGGCGCGCGCAGCGCGAAGCTGCTGAGCCGGGTCGCGGACGCGCTCGACTGCGACATCCTGGTGACACCGACCGGTGCGACGGTGGAGCGGCTGCCCGGCCCGGGCGGTACGCACGCGGAGGCGGTGCCGGTCGACCGGGTCAGCGGCGAGGTGGTCGACTGGAAGCTGGTCCAGCCGGCCCGGTTGGCGACCACGCTGCCCGGCTGGTTCGACCTGGCCGGCGGCCTGGTGCTGCCCCGGGCCGGGCTGGCGACGCTGCCGTTGCCGGGCGGGCTGGAGTTCGCGAACCGGGAGGACTTCGTGGTCCGCCGGGCCGCGGCCGCCCGGCTCGGCGTGGGACACCCGGACCTGGTCACGGTGGCGTTGGCGACGCGGGACGGCGGGTTCCGGCTGTCCACGTACCGGCCGGGCGCGTCGACGCGGAGCCGCTACACCGGCCGGGACGTCGCGGCCGCGCTCTCCTCGATCTACCTCTACGGCGGCGACCTGCGGCTGTGGATGCGCTGGCCGGAGGACGAGGCGAACCGGACGCACCTGGAGGCCGAGATGGCCGCGCTGGCGGAGGCGACCGGCGCGACCGTGTGGGCGCCCGCGCCCGGCGACGAGGCGGTGCTGCTGCGTGGCTCGCGTGACCTGGCCGCCCGGGACCGGTCCGGTGCCGTGTCCCGGTGGGCCGCGTTCCGGCCGCCGGACGCGCCGGAGACCGGCCGGTTCACCACCGACCGGGACGGGCGGCTGGTGCCGCGGGGCGGGCCGGCGGTGCTGGCCGCCGGCGGGGTGTCGCTGATCAGCACCGGTCGGCAGCCGGAGGACGCGCTGCGCGAGCGGTACGCGGACCTGACCGCGGAGCCGGGCACCGCGCTGATCGACCTGACCGTGCTGGACGACGGCCGGCTGGCGCTGCGCTACGCCGACGGCAGCAACCTCGCGGTCGGCGTGGCCGAGCTGCGGGCGCTGCTGGCGGGTTCCGGCTGGGCGGGCGAGGACCTGCTGCTGGTCACGCCGGTGCTGCCGGAGCGGGCGAGCGGCCTGCGCGGCCACCTGGCCCTGCTGGAACCGGAGCTGGGCGTGGAGATCTGGTCGCTGCCGCCGGGCGCGACCGTGGTGGTCCGGGACGGTCTGCCCCGGGCCGTGGACGAGCAGCTGCGCCCGGCGCGCTGGCTGCGGGCCGGGAAGCCGGGCACCGCGGAGGAGACCGGCCGCTGGCGCAACGACGACGGCTGGCTGATCCCGCGCCGGCGGCACCCGGCGTCGTCGGCGGCCACGCCGGTCGTGACGGTGCCGGAGCCGATGGCGGTGGTGCCGCCGCCGGAGCGGGTGCTGCCCGCACCGAGCCCGCGCCCGTCGCTGACCGTGCCCGGCCGGGGCAGCCGCCGGCACGGGGTGCGCTGGCTGCCGGACCTGCCGGAGGTGAACGCGGAACCGATCCGGTTGTGGGTGACGTGCGCGTGGACGCCGCAGCGGGTCGCGGTGGAGGGCGTACCCTCGGCGAACCTGTTCCTGATGGGTGCGCTGGACGGCGAGCGGCTGGCCCGGGACAACCCGCAGAAGCACCTGCTCTGCCTGCGGGTCGAGGCCGGGGCCGCGGTCGACCTGGGCCGGGTGGAGGACGTACCGGCGGATCTGAAGCATCTGGCCGCGGAGAGCGGCACGTTCCTGCTGCCGGCCGGGTGGCTGGACCAGGCACGGCTGTCCGCCGGGTACCGGATCGACGAGGACGGCCGGCCGGTCGAGCACGCGGAGCTGCCGGAGAACCCGGTCGTGCTGCGCTGCACGGGTGCCCGGCACGGCACCGAGGGGCTGCCCAACGACGTGGTGACCTGGCCGAAGTCGGATCGCGGCGGTGGCGCGTGGGCGCTGCTGCCGGAGAAGCCGGAGGGCGACTTCCTGCCGCTGCACCCGAAGCGCCCGGCGGTGCGGGCCGGGCACCGGCTGGTGCACGTCCAGGTGCCGGCGAACCGGGCGATCGACGTGACCGCCAGCGCGACCGGGCTGGTCGGGCTGACCTCGGTGCGGTCCCGGCTGCCGGAGCTGGTCGCCGCGGGCGTGTCGCTGCTGCTGCCGAAGCGGTCCTGGGAACGGACCCGGGTCGACCAGGTGCTGCAGGTGGAGAACGAGCGGTGGAAGCACTCGGCGAAGGGCATCGACCTGCCGCTGGCCAGCCTGCTCACGCCGGGGCCGTGACCGTCAGCCGATCCGGTGGTCGCCGTTGAGCACGGCCGCGGCCAGTTCGGCCCGGGAGCGGTACCCGGTGCGGGTGAACAGCCGGGACAGCCGGCCCTCGACGCTCTTCGCGCTGCTCTGCGTGGCGGCGGCCAGTTCCCGGTTGGACAGTCCCTCGGCGACCAGTGCGGCCAGCAGCCGCTCGCTCTCGGCCAGCGTCTCCGCGCGGCCGGGGACCGTGACGCCGTGGTCGCGCATGGCCTGCCGGATCCGGGACCGGTGCAGGATCGCGCCGAGCGCGCCGAGCAGGTCGTAGGCCTCGGCGAGCAGCTCGGGGCGCCGGCCGGTCCAGCGGACCACCCGTTCGATCGTGCGGGCCAGCTCGTACGGCTGGCCGGTCCGGCGGGCCAGCGTGAGCACGGCGTCCGCCCGGGCCGCGTCCCGGTGCGCGATCATCGCGGCGGTGGCGGCGCGCAGCTCACCGGCGGCGCTGTCCGGCGCCGGCACGGCGAGCGCGGCCGCGGTGGCCGCGCTCGCGTCGCCGCGGGCCGCCGCCAGCTCGGTGGCGGCCAGCCGCAGCTCGTCGACGCCGATCACCACGCCCAGCTCCGCGGCCTCGGCCAGCGCGGCGTCGATGGTCCGCGCGGCCGCGGCCGGGTCCCCGACGATCCACTCCAGCTCCGCGGTGGCCGGTGCCAGCAGGTGCGGCAGCGGGGCGGCGTCCGCGCGGGCGTTGTCCAGCAGCACGCGGGCCCGGGCCGGCCAGCCGCGCGCGAGCAGCACCTCGGCGGCGACCCGGTGCAACGTGGACTGTGACGGGTGGAAGACCAGGGTGAGATCGGTGGCGATGCTGAACCGGGCGCCGTCCAGCGCCTCGTCCCACCGCCCGGCCCGCCAACGGTGCAGCGTCCGGTCGGGCGGTGACAGCACGTCCGCGGTGAGGTCCGCGTCGGCCAGCGCCCGTTCCGCGCCGGTCAGGTCGCCGGCGATCGCGGCGAGCCGGAAGCGGTTCATCGCGGTGCCGGCCCGGTGGCGCCGGGTCCAGGCCGGCGGCGCGTCCGGTTCGGGGCGTGCGGGTTCACGGACGCCGGTGTGCCGGATGCCGGTGCGCAGGACACCGGTGGGCAGGACGCCGGTGACGGCCGCGATCTGCACGACCGCGTTCTCCGCGGCGACGTTCTCCGCGGCGGTGGCGGACGGCGCGGCAGCGGTGAGCACCCGTGTCGCCTCGGTCCAGCGGTCCAGCATGGTCAGCGCGCCGGCCCGGGTGACCGGGGTCGGTCGCGGGCCGCCGGGCCAGCCGGGCTCGCCGCGGGCGGTACGCCGCACCTCGTCCGTGTCCCGGGCGGCTCGGGCACCGATCAGCGCCAGCTGTTCGGCCTGCTGGCGGACCATCGGCGGCAGCACGGCGTGGTCGGCCAGCTGCCGGCGCATCGCGGCGCGGGTCGCGTCGTACCGGCCGAGGAGCAGGTCGGCGACGGCCCGGGCCTGCTCCGCCTCGGCCCGGTCCCCCGGGTCGTCGCTGAGCCGCGCCACACCGGCCCACCAGCGGGCCGCGGCCTCCGGGGCACGCCCGGTCGCGGCGACGGCATGCGCGCGCAGCAGCAGCCGGGCCGGCTCCGGGTCGAGCAGCGTGCCGGCGGCGGCGACCTGGTCCGGCAGGAACCCGGGGCGGCCGCTGACCGCCTCGCCGCGCCGGATCGCCTCCACCGCGACCCGGGCCAGCCGCCGCCGCTCGAACGGGCCGAGCGCACCGGTCAGCGCCACGGCCAGCGGCGCGGTCGCGATCCGCCAGCCGCGCCGGTGCTCGCGGGCGAGTCCCTCGTCGCGGAGCGCCGCCAGGTGCGCGTGCACCCGCGGCACCGGAAGATCACACGCGGCTCCGATCAGCGCCGGTACGTCCCCCTCCAGCACGTCCAGCACCGCGAGCGCCCGGGCCACCGCGCGGGTCTCCGCCGGCAGGTCGTGGACCGGCCGGAGCAGGGCGTGGCCGTCCGGCAGGCGCGGCGCCGCGGTCGGGTCGGTCAGGTAGGCGCGCCGGTCCACCACCCGGACCAGGTCCCGGTAGCCCTCGACCGCGGCGATCAGCGCGGCCGGCCGGCCCCGGCCGAACCGGCGCAGCACGGTGCGCAGCGTGTCGTCCGGCGCAGCGCCGAGCAGCCGGAGCAGCAGCGCGTCGGACTCGGCCGGGGACAGCGGCCGCAGCGGCACCGCCTGGGCCAGTCCGGCCGCGCGCAGTCGCGCGAACGTGGCCGCCGGCCCGGGAGCGGGCGGCGGGCCGGTGCGCAGCGTGGCGACCCAGCGGACGGGCGTGCGGGCCACGTCCGGCAGCGCGCCGAGCAACGCGGTCGCCGACTCCGGGTCGGCCCACTGGGCGTCGTCGACGAGAACGGTCAGGCCGGGGTGCGCGCGCAGCGCCCGGGTGAGCGCGGCGGCCGGCGGTTCCACCACGCCGGTACGCGCCCGGGCCGCCGCACCGGTGCCCGCCCGGGCCGCCGGGCCGGTGACCGCCGGGGCCGCCGAGCCGGGGCGCGCCCGGGCCACCTGGCCGGCCGGGGCCGGGGTCAGCGCGGTGAGCAGCCGGCCGGCCAGGTACCAGGGTTCGTGCCGGTCCTCGGGCGACAGCCGCAGCTCCAGCACCCGGCGGCCGGCGGCGGCCGTGGCGTCGCGCACGGCACGGAGGGCGCGCGACCGGCCGATGCCCTGCGGCCCCGTGAGCAGCGTCAGCGCGTACCCGGCCGGATCGATCGGGGTGGTCACCGGCCGCGCTCCGCTCCCCCGCCCGCGACCGGGCCGCCCGGAACCAGGCCGGCCGGGACCGGACCGGCCGGAACCAGGCCGCCCCGGACCGGGCCGTCCGGGGCGAGACCGACCGCGGCCAGCTCGACCCGGGACCGGCAGCCGGTGCGCGCGAACAGCCGGGTCAGGTAGTTCTCGATGGTCTTCTCGCTCATCCGGACCTGCGCCGCGATCTGCCGGTTCGTCCGGCCCTGCCGGATCAGGCCGACGATCTCGCGTTCGGTCGCGCTGAACGCGGGCTGCGGTGCGCGGGCCCGGGGCCGGCGCACACCGCGCTCGCGCATGGCGGCGGCGACCGCGGACCGCAGCCACGGCGAACCGGCCGCCTCCGCCGCGGCCCGCGCCTCCAGCAGCCACGGGCGTGGGTCGGTGACGGCCCGGCCGACCGCGAGCGTGGTCAGTGCCAGCGCGACCCGGTCGCCGCCCGCCCGGACCCGGCCGGCCGCGACGGCGGCGGCGTCCTCGTCGCCGGTGAACGCGCGCGCCAGCAGCAGCGTCGACGTGCTGACCCGGCGCAGGTCCCCGGTCGCGTCCGCCGCCGCGGTCGCCACCCACTCGGCGGACTCGGCGGCCAGCCCGAACCGGCCGGCCAGCGCGGACGCCCGGGTGATCAGGTGCGCGACGCCGAGCGCGCCACCGAACTCCCGCTGGCGCCGGTACGCCCGCCGCGCCTCCCGCAGCCGCCGGGCAGCCTCGTCCGCGGTGCGTGGCTCGCCCGCCGGGCCGTTCGCCGCCCACCAGCGCAGCGCCGCGACGGGCGCCTCGTCCGGCACCGACCGCCACCAGGCCACCGCCTCCTCGGCCCGGCCCTGCAACGCGAGCGCCTCGGCGCCCCAGAGCCGGGCGATGTGCCCGAGCGTGGGTGGCAGCGCGCCGGCCAGGTCCGCCTCGCGGGCGGCGGAGACGACGGCGGGCAGGTCACCGCGGGCGTTCCGGACGTGCATCCGGTGATAGGCGGCGATCGGCCCGTCGACCGGCGTGCCGTACCGGTGCTCGCCGAGCACGAGGCCCAGCACGCCGGCGAGGTCACCGGCCGCGCCGGCGGTCAGCAGCGCGTCGGCGTGCTCGGTGGGCACGGCGGTCGCGTCCAGGCCGCCGCTCATCGCCTGCGACACCAGCAGCAGTTCGTCGGCGCGGACCAGTTCCGGGCCGGTGCCGGACCGGGTCGGCGGGCCGGCCGGCGCCGGGGCCGTGCCGGGCAGCCAGCTGTGGGCGAGCCGGGCCATCAGCTCGCCGCCGGGCAGCGCGGCGACGCCGTCCGGCACCGGCCGTCCGGTGTGGATCGCGGCCAACGCGGCGGCCACGGCCAGGTCGGGGTGCCGGCCGGCCGGCGCCGCGGTCCGCACCACCTCGGCCAGCCTGGTGAACCGGCCGGTGCGGACCAGCAGGCGCAGCAGCCGGGCCAGGATCTCGTCGGCCTCCCGGTCGCCGTCGGCGTGCCGGAGCGCGGCCAGCAGCCAGTCCGCGGCCCGGTCCGGTTGCCGGTCGACGGCCTCGTCCGCGGTCGCGGCCAGCTGCTCCGCGGTCCGCCGGTCGGCCGGGATCGACATGCCCGCGGAGCTGACGTGGTCGGCCAGGGTGGCCCGGTCCGCGCCGGCCCCGGACCCGGCGCGGCGGAACATCGCGGCCGCGTACGCGCGATGCAGGCGGGCCACCGTGTCCGGGCCGGCGTCCGCGATCAGCCGGGCGGCGAGCGCGGGGCACCGGGGCTCGACGGCGCCGCCCGGGCCGTCGGCCAGCACGCCGGCGCGGACCAGCGCGTCGACGGTCTCGCCGTACCGGTCCAGGTCGCCGAGCGTGGCGTCCGCGAAGACCGGCAGGTCGTCCAGGCCGAACCGGGTGACCGCGGCCATGGTGACCAGCCGCACCGCGACCGGGCCGCGGGCATGCAGCGCGGTCACCAGCGGGTGCGCCGCGGGCAGCGCGATCGGCGCCCGCGGCTCGTGCAGGCACAGTTCACCGCGGACGACCGTGAGCCGGCCGTCCTCCGCGAGCGCGTCCGCGGTACCGAACACGGTGGCGGGATTGCCGGCCAGCGGGCCGAGCGCGGTGGTCAGCGCGGGCAGCACGGCGTCGTCCGGCGGTGCGCCGTACCGGCGGGTCAGCATGCTCCGGACCGCGTCGGCGGGCAGCGGCGGCAGGTCCACGACGGTGTCCGCGAGTGCGGCGAGCCGGCCGCGCGCGGTCCCGGTGGACGCGACCACCAGGCAGTCGTCCCGGACCGCGGCCGCCAGTGCCGCGCTCAGGCCGGGTGCGGCGTCGTCCGCGATCAGCACGGTCTGCCCCCGGCGCGCGACCAGGGCGACCGCGGCCGCGGTCGCCTGCTGGAGCGCGGCAAGCCGGCCGGGCGCGGCCGGGTCGCCGGCCGCGCAGAGCGTGCCGAGCGTGGACAGCGGGCCGGCGAGCAGCGGATCGGCGACGCGTTCGCACTCGTCGTGAAGCACCCGCAGCAGCGCGCCGAACCCGTCGCCGCGCACCCGGAGCACGGTGATCCCGGCGGTGCGCCAGATCTCCGCCGCGGTGTCCAGCAGCGCGGTGCGGCCGCTGCCGGGCGCGCCGGTGACCAGCACGAACCGGCCTCCGTCGGCCGCGGCCCGGCGGGCGGTGTCCAGCGCGCCGACCTGCGCGTCCCGGCCCGGGAGCGCACGCCGGCGCGGTGTCCGGCCGTCACTGCCGTGTGCTGTCACGCCGCACCCCCGTCCGTGGCCGGCACACCCCGCCGGCCGTGCCTTGCAAACGAGGCGGTCGGCGGATCCGTTCACGGAAATCGGGGTGGTCACATCGGCGGCCCGGCCCGGGCGGTCAGCGCACCTGGATCTCGAAGAGGCTGTAGCCGTACTGGGTGTTGCGGGCGGTGCCGGTCATCCGCACGTAGCGGGCCGGTGCGGTGCCGGCCGGGATCAGCACGGTGCCGCCGCCACCGCTGGTGGTGCTGTAGACGGCGGTCCAGGTGACGCCGTCGCGGGACGTCTCGACCCGGTACGCGGTGGCGTACGCGTGCTCCCAGTACAGCGTGATCGTGTTGAGCTGCCACAGTTCACCCAGGTCCACGGTGATCCACTGCGGGTCGCCGGGCTGGCTGCTCCAGCGGGACGTCATGTCGCCGTCGACCGCGGCGGACGCGGTCCACGCCGCACCCTCCTGGCTGGACGCACCGGCCGCCCGGCCCTGGGCGATGTTGGCGTTGCCGCTGTTCACCCGGCCGGCCGGCGCGGTGGTGCCGGCGGACCGGGCCGGGGAGCCGGTGGTGGCCGGCGGTGGTGCCGCCGCCGGGACGGACGCGACCGGCGAGCCGGTAGGTGACGGGGACGGCGAGGCGCTGGCGGACGGCGAGGCGGAGGCGGACGCGCTCACCGGCGCCGACGCGGACGCGGGGAGCAGCGGTATCTCGGCCGGGGGCAGCGCGAAGCCGGGCGGCGGCTCGGGCGCGGAGCTCGGCTCGCCGGTGCCGGCCTGGCCCTGGCCGATCAGCGGCACCAGCGCGACACCGGCGCCGATCAGGCCGACCGTGGCGGCCACGGCGAGCGACAGCAGCCACGGGCGGTGCCGTTCCGTCGAGCGCGGCGCGGGTGCGAGCGGCGCGACCCGCATCTCCTCGGTCTCCTCCCCGGCCGGCACCGGCTGGGCCGGGGAGACCGGGCGGGGCAGCGCGACCGTCTCGTCCCGCGCGTCCCAGCGCGGCGGCAGCGGCACCGGCACCGGCGGCGCCCCGGCCGGCGAGGCCGGGACCGACTGCGACGGGACCGGTTGCGACGGTGGCACGGGCGGGGAGACCGGGCGGGGCACGGCCGAGGCCGGCCAGTGCGGCAACTCCTGGCTCTGGCTCGCCTCCGGGCCCGGGTCCGGCCGGCGGGGCATCTCCAGCTCCTGGTAGGTCTCGCGGACCGGCACCAGGTCGGGGCCCTCGGCCGGCTCGTCGTCGCCGTCGTACGGTGGCAGCCCGCGCAGCACGATCGCGCGCCGCGCCGGTGGCCGCGGATGGCCGCCGGAGCTCCCCGGGCCGCCGGGCAGCGCGTAGCCTCCGCTCGCGTTCGGCTCCCGTTCGGGCTTGTCCATGTGTTCGGCTCCCCTGTCACGCGTTGATCGGCTCCGCCGGACGATCGCCACATAAACGTGCTGGAAGACGCGCGGGTTCACGAAAAACGGCCGGACCGGGAAATCAGGCGGCCACGCCGGAGAGCCCCCGTGCGGCGTCCCGCCACGCCGCGATCGCGTCCTCACCGTCGACCGCGTACGCGACGCGTTCGGCGAGCGACCGCACCAGCGGATTCGCCGGCCGGTAGCGGTGCCCGTCGCCGGCGTCGGCCAGCAGCGAGACGTCGGCGAGCGCCTCCGGAACGAGGGCGACCCGGGGCGCGGGCACGCCGAGCAGCGCGGCGAGCTCCGGCGCGGAGACGTCCGGCGACGGCAGCACGCCGGTGACCCGCAGCAGCCGGGCGGGCAGCGGGTCGAGTTCCCCGTAGGCGCGGGCGATCCGGGCGGTGGCGACCACGCAGTCGTGGTGCGCGGCGCCGTACGGGTCGGCCATCTCCGCCGTCAGCCACTCCACGATCGCCGCGATCGTCCACTGCGGCCGGTTCCGGACCCGGTTGGCGCACAGCCGGATGCCGAGCGGGTAGCCGCCGCACAGGCCGAGGAAGCGGACCACCGCGTCCGGCTCGGCGGCCGCGCGGTCCGCGCCGGCGATGGCGGCGAACAGGTCGGCACTGTCCGACGCGGACAGCCCACCGAGGTGCACCCACCGCATGTCCCCCGGCCCGGGGAGCCGCCGGTCGGACGTGACCAGCAGTGCCGCGTCCGGCGCCACGCGGCGGATCAGGTCGATCTGCCCGGCGTCACCGAGGACAAGCCGGCCAACGCGGCCCGGGTCGCCCACCACCGCCTCGGCGTGGACCTGGGCACCGCGACCCCGTCGCCGGAGGCGGTCGCCGAGGCGGTTCGCACGCTGCTGACCGACGAGGAGATCCGCGCCAACGTGCGGCGCATCGCGGAGGTCTACGCCGCGCACGACGCCGTCGACCGGATCGAGCGCCTGATCACGGGCTGACAGGACATCGGCCGGTACGGGTGACCACACCCCGTACCGGCCGATGTCATCGATCCTCTAGAAGTCGCCGTTGCTCTTGCAGGCGACCGCCTGGTGGATGCAGTTCTTGACGCGCTGGTTCATGGCCGGGACGTCCCAGGCGAAGAACGCGTCCGCGTGCATCGAGGAGGCGAGGCCGGAGGAGAGCTTCATGTCCTTGCCGCCCGAGGTCGGGAAGTAGATCGACAGCGTGACGGCCGGGATCCGGACCGGGTGGCTCGGCGGGCAGGTGTCGTTGAAGCCGTTGGTCAGGTGGTCCTTGTGGTTCGGGCTGTCCAGGTGCTTGCCGTCCCAGCAGTCGGCGAACCGCATGGTGAAGTGCACGGTGCCGCCGTCGCCGCAGATCGGGAAGTTGCCGTCCGCGCTGCGGCCGACGCCGTCCAGCGGGCCGCCGGAGCAGTAGAACTGGTTCTGCGCGCCGACCGGCGTGTTGACCTGCTTCTTCGCGTCGCCGTGCAGCAGCCGCAGGCCGTTCGGCATCGGGACGACCTTGGTGGTGTCCGACATCAGCGAGCCGTAGTAGACGATGAACATGTTCGACTGGACGGGCTTGCCGTCGACGTAGAGCGTCGGCATCCAGTACGCGGAGAAGTCCTCGCCCGGCTCACAGGTGGTGTCCTTGGCCCGGAACAGGCTCTCGGTCGTGGTGTTCGCGTCCGTGGCCCGGTTGCCGAAGAACGAGTGCATGTGCGACGCGCCCGGCAGGTTCGGGAAGACGATCGGGTCGTTCGGCGCCATGTGGCTGAACGTGCAGGTCGCGTTGAACTCGGGGTTGCGGCCCCGGCCGGCCGGCGGCTTCTGCGCCACGGTCTTGTCGAACGCGTCCAGCTGCGCCTTCCAGGCCGCCTGGTCGACCGGCACCCAGCCGGTGGCCGGCGCCGGCGCGGCGGACGAGGACGAGGTGGACGGCGCGGGCTGGCCCGGCGTGCTCGCGGACGGCGCGGCGGACGCGGCGGTGGAGGGCGACGCCCCGGTGGACGTGGACGGGGCCGCGCCGGCGCCGGAGAACGCGAACCAGTTCAGGTTCACGAAGTCGTGCTTGTGGTCCGCCTTCAGCACCAGGAACACGTCCTGCTTGCCGCCGGGCGAGGTGCCGGTCGCGGTGCGCGTGTTCCAGCTCTGCCAGCCGCCGGTCGCGGTGACCGGGACCGTGGCGAGCAGCGGGCCGGTCGCCGAGCCGGTGCGGACCTCGACGCTGCCGGGACGGTCCGCGTGCGCGGCCGCGATCCGGACCGAGGTGGTGACCGAGCCCGCGGCGCCCAGGTCGACGCCGTCGAAGCGCAGCCAGTCGCCGCCGGCCAGCCAGCCGACGTTCTTGCCGCCGCCGGCGTCGTTGGTGCCCTCGGTCTGCGCGCCGGACTGCGCGGTGAACGCGGCGGCGCGGATCGCACCGGGCGGCGCGGGTTCGTTGTTGGTGGCGGCGTCGGCCAGCGGCACGCCCGCGACCGCGGCGGCACCGGCCGCGACCAGCGTGATGCCGGCGGCGGTCGCGGCCATCGTGCGGTGGCCGCGGACCCACCGGCCCAGGCGGCCGAACCGCGACGGGCGCTCGTCCGCCTCGCGGAACTTCGTAAACGTGTACGACACGGGTCACTCCCCCAAGAAAGCAGGCATAGAGGCCTTGCGGCCGCCGGTACGGTAAGCGCTCCCCGGCCGTACCGGGTTAGGCCTTAAGACCCAGAAACCGGAAACTTCCCGCCCCGCCCCGATTTCGGTTACTGTGTGGGCCGCCCGCGAGGGCGATCCCTTCCCACTTGGCGAGGCCGCTCCGTGACCGATTCCGCTGACGGGCGCGTCGAGCCCGTCGTCGCGGCGGCGCTCGGACGCGCCGTTCTGCTGGGCCGGGCCCTGCTCACCGTGGCCACGGCCGCGGCCGGACTGGCGGTCGCGGACGAGCATCCGTACCGGCTGGTGGTGCTGATCACGCTCCTGCTGGCCGGGTCCGCGGTGCAGGTCGCGGTGCTGACCCGGTGGCCGCGCGTGGTCTCGCACCCGGTGGCGATCCTGGCGGCGGAGGCGGTACTGCTGGTCGCGGTGCTGGCGCTCAGCCGCGGCGGCGTGCCCTACTTCGTGCACGCGGCCGGGTCCGCCGCGCTGGCCGGGGTGCTGCTCGGCGCGGCCGCGTGGCCGCTGTGGGCGGCGCAGGCGGCGCAGGGCTTCGCGGTCTGCGTGACCATCCTGCGCGAGACGGACCCGGACGCGGCGGTCGCGGTCTACCTGATCGCGGCGCCGGTCGCGGGCGTGCTGGCCGGCCTGGCCGCCGCGGTCGCGACCCGGGCGCTGGTCCGGCAGATGCGGCTCAACCTGCAACGGGTCGCGATCGCGCAGCGGGACGCGGCCGCGCTGGAACGCGCCCGGCTCGCCCGCGAGCTGCACGACTCGGTGGCGAAGACGCTGCGCGGCATGTCACTGGCCGCGGTCGCGCTGCCCGGGTCGGTGCGCCGCCAGCCCGCGCTGGCCGAGCAGCTGGCCGGCGCGATCTCCGAGGGCGCGGCCGCGGCCAGCCTCCAGGCCCGGGAGCTGCTCGAAGGCCTGCGCCTGGACTCGCCGGACGAGGCGCTGGACGTGACGCTGGACCGGCTCTGCGGCCGGTTCTCCGCACGGACCGGCATCGACACCGGCGCGCAGGTGCACGTGGCCGACCTGCCGGTCCCGGTCCGCTACGAGCTGACCCGGATCGCGCACGAGGCGCTGACCAACATCGAACGGCACGCGAACGCCCGCCGGGTCACGGTCACGCTGGCGCTGACCCGGCGCGGGCGCGCGGTGACGCTCACCGTGCGCGACGACGGCGACGGCTTCACCATGTCCGGCGACCTGCTCACGCTGCAGGACCTCGGCCACCACGGGATCGTCGGCATGGCGGAGCGGGCGCGCACGATCGGCGGCAGCATCGAGGTGACCACCCGGCCGGGCCGGGGCACCAGCGTGCACGTCTCCGTGCCCCTGGCAGGATCCATCACATGATCACCGTGGTCATCGTCGACGACAACCCGACGGTACGGGCGACGCTGCGCCCGCTGCTGGAGGCGGACGGCACGGTGGCGGTGGTGGCCGAGGCCGGCAACGGGCGGGCCGGGCTGGCCGCCGCGATCCGCCACCGGCCGCGGGTCACGCTGCTGGACTACCGCATGCCGGTCGCGGACGGCCTCTCCGTCATCTCCGAGATCTCGCAACACTCCAACGTGCTGGTGCTGACCGGGTCCGCGGAACCGGAACTGATCGCGCCGATGCTGCGCGGCGGCGCCCGCGGCTACCTGGTCTACGGCCAGTTCGACCCGCCGGACCTGCTGCGCGCGGTGCACGCGGTCGCGGCCGGGCAGGGCTGGCTGACGCCGACCGCGGCGAACATCGCGGCCAACGCGATGCGCGAGGCGTTCGCCCGGGAGCAGGAGGCGGCGGCGCGCGCGGAACGACAGCGCGCGGCCCGGCACTCGTTCCAGCTGACGGTACGCGAGCGCGAGGTGATGACGCTGCTGGCCGGCGGGCTGTCGAACGCGGCGATCGGGCAGCGGATGGCGGTCAGTGAGAAGACCGTGAAGAACCACCTGAACAAGCTGTTCGCGAAGCTCGGCGTGACGAACCGGACCGAGGCCGTGGCCCGCTGGCAGGGCTGGCGATGAGCGCGGCGGCCCCGGAGCGGAGCTGGTGGGCGATCGGGACGCTGGCCGCGGCCGTGCTGGCCACCACGCTCGCCGTACCCTCGCTGGTCTCGGATCCTGATCTTGATCTTGGCACGCCGGTGGCGGCGCCGTCCCCGGCTCCGGCGCCCGCCACGGCGTCCGCGGCCCCGTCGCCGTCCGCGTCCCCGTCCGGCGAGCAGGGTTTCGGGCAGTCACCGACGCCGTCGCCGTCGCCGTCCTCCGCCACGCCCGCGCCCCCGCCGCGGTCCTCGGCCCCGCCGCCGCCCACGTTCACGACGATCCGGATCGCGGCGACGGATCCGGCGAACGAGCGCTTCCGGGTCGAGGCGATCGACTGCCCGACCTGCGCGTCCGGCAGCCGCATCCAGTATCTCGGGCAGGGGCAGGCGCTGACCGTGCACGTGCGCGGCGTGACCGTGGGCGGGCGCCGGAACCTGACGATCCACTACACCTGCGGCGGCGGCGCGCGACCGCTGGACATCATCGTCAACAACGGCGAGAAGGTCTCGCTGACGCTGGCCGGCAACGACAGCTGGCTCGACCCGGCCACCGTCACCATCCCGATCGACCTGCCGGTCGGCGACACCGAGATCCGCCTGTTCCACGCCACCGAGCCCTCGGTCGACCTCGACCAGTTCGTGATCAGCTGACACCACGGCCGGGCGGATCCTGTGGCCGTCCGCCGCGACCTCGCTCGTCGCCAGTGGGCACGATCGGCACCGCAACCGGATCAGGCAGGCAACCCTCGTACCCGGACACCGGGCCCCTCGGGACCGGCCCCGTCAGCCGGGAACGCGCTCGGCGGACGGGCGCAGAGCGGTCAGTCGCGGCACGATGAACCGGTCCAGGCTGAATGCGCCCGCCCCGATCGCGCTCAGCAGGAGCGACAGCACCGCGAGCGTCAGCACGAATTCGTAGCCGTCATCGGAAACCAGCAGACCGTTCTCCAGGTGTACGAACCAGACGGCGCCGAGCATGTTGAGGCACAGCAGGATGCCGAGCACCTGCACGGCGAGTCCGGCGATCAGCATGGCACCGCCGATGATCTGCACGATCAGCGCGAACCACACGGCGAGAGCCGGCAGCGGAATCCCGGCCTGCCCGAAGTTCGAAATCATCGTCTCGACGCCCATACCGGCGTACATCTGCCAGCCGTGGGCGATGAAGATCACCCCGAGAACGGTACGGGCGATGAGAACAGCGATATCGCGGAACAGACGGTTGTTCATGAAGGCCCCTCGGATCGATGCGGCGTTGTCCGGGCCAAGACTGCGCCGGGCGCCCACCCCGGCGGCAACGCGGATGACGCGTGCCCACCATGCGCGGGACGCATACGGCGGGTTGCGGGACGGGGCTTTCCTGGCGTCAATCCAGGAGCACCTGCCCCGGGCAGCGCCACCCATCAGCCTGCCGGCTCACACGTCTCGGGCCGGAGATCGGTGTACTTTCGGGCAGCCCACAGGGGCACTCGGTCCCCGATGTCGACGGTGGGCTGGCCGGCCCCTGAGATGCACTCGATCATCGGGCCGTGCAGAACTCGATATCGGCTTCAACGACGGAGCCGGCGGCGTGAGCGCGGCGACTCCGTCGACCGCGGAACGGCTCCACGCCCTGCTGCGCCCCGTACTCCCCCCGGACCTGCCGATACGGCTGCGGGCTTGGGACGGCTCGGAGGTCGGGCCGGCGGGCGCGCCCGCGCTCGTGATCCGCGACAAGCGGGCGCTGCGGCGGGTGCTGTGGCAGCCGAGCCAACTCGGTCTGGCCCGCGCCTGGGTCGCCGGTGAACTCGACGTCGACGGTGACCTCTATGAGGTGCTGCTGCGGATCGCCTCGGTGGTCTGGCGCGAGGAGAAGGTCAACGCGGTCCGGCTGCTGCGGGAAGCGATGAGCCTCGGCATCGTCGGCCGGCAGCCCGCTCCCCCGCCCGAGGAGATCGTGATGTCCGGGCGGCGGCACTCGCGCGGCCGGGATCGGGGCGCGATCAGCCACCACTACGACGTCAGCAACGACTTCTACCGCCTGGTGCTGGGCCCGTCGATGGTTTACTCCTGCGCGTACTGGCCGTCCGCCGACGCGACGGTGGAGCGGGCCCAGCACGACAAGCTGGACCTCATCTGCCGCAAGCTCGGCCTGCGCCCCGGTCAGCGGATGCTGGTCGTCGGCTGTGGCTGGGGGTCACTGGCCGTCCACGCCGCACGTCACTACGGCGTGTCCGTCGTCGGTGTCACCATCTCGCGCGAGCAGGCGGAGCTGGCCCGCAAGCGGGTCGCCGAGGCCGGGCTCACCGAGTTGGTGGAGATCCGCTTGCAGGACTACCGCGAGATCGGCGCCGAGCGGTTCGACGCGATCTCCAGCGTCGGCATGGCCGAACACGTCGGCACCGCCACCTACGCGGAGTACGCGGCGATCCTGTTTCACCTGCTGCGGCCCGGCGGCCGGCTGCTCAACCACCAGATCGGCGCCCGGCACACCAGCGCGGCCGCGACCGGCGACAAACCCACGTTCATCAACAGATACGTATTCCCGGACGGCGAACTGGTGCCGCTGCCGGTCACCGCCACCCTGATCGAGAACGCCGGATTCGAGATCCGGGACGTGGAGGCGCTCCGCCCGCACTACGCGCTCACGCTGCGCGCCTGGGTGACCAACCTGGAGACGCACTGGGACGAGGCGGTGACGCTGGCCGGCGCCGGTCGCGCCCGGGTATGGCGGCTCTACATGGCCGCCTGCGCCCTCGCGTTCGAGACCGACCGGCTCGGCGTCAACCAGATCCTCGCGATCCGCCCGCTCCCCGACGGCCACGACGCCCTGCCGCTGACCCGGAGCTGGCTTGCCGGCACGCCGACGGCTCCCCCGGCGCACTGATCCTCGGCCGTGGGGACGGTTCACGTCAGACGCCGGACCGGACCGGGGTTTACCCGCCTGCGATGTCGAGTACCCATGGGACGCCGAAGCGGTGGTCTGGTGGCGGCAGCCCCACTCCTTCTTGTGGTCCGCGCTCTACTGCGGTGGCCGGATCACCCCGGCAACGGTCCTCGGCCTGCGGCACCTCCTGCAGGCCATTCCCGCCGGCGCTGGGCCGCGGTGTGGTGAATCCGTGACGTGATCGGAGCTGCCCTCGCCGATACCGATCCGCATGACGCGCGACGGACGGCCGCCCGCCACAACGAACAGATCGTCGGCCACTGGCCCCACGACCACCTTGCACGCGAGCGGTCGATCTTCGAGTAGGACGACCGTGACGCGCCGGGACAGGTCTTGCTCGCCGCGGCGCGCGTCGATTGCTTCGACTGCCTGCCCGAGTGTTACGGACCGCTGTCGTCACTGCTCACGCCACAGGGTCCAAAAAGCCGCGGGCGGCTGCCGCGAGCGCCACCGCGATGCTGATTCGCCACCCTGGTCCACGCCGTTACAAAGAAGAGATCACCGTCTACCACGCCGAGGGAGCGCGCTACGGCTCACCGCATGACAGGGCCTTTATGCTGCTCGGACTCGGTGAGCCAGGTGCCGCGACGAGCGGATGGATCACCGATTTCGAACTCGCGATCCACGTCTGCGATGCGCATCGGGACGATCTGACCACCGCCCGTACGGTGCTGGACACTCTGATCGAGGCCAACCAGCGGTTCCTGCACGCGCAAGACCCGGACCGCCCCACCCGATAATCAGCTCCGCTGCTGCACTCCTATCACCGAGAGCAGGCGCAACTTCTCCCAGGACTCGCTGCCCGGAACCGCCGTGTAGATGAGCAGCCGGTGTGACCGCTCCGGGTCGAGCAGTGTCTGACAGTTCAGTTCGAGCAGCCCTACCTCGGGATGATTCAGACGCTTGGTCTCGCTCAGTTTCACCCCGATCTCGTACCGATCCCAGTAGTACACGAACTCGCGACTCTCCTTGAGGAGCAGAGCTGAAATGTGTGCGGCGCGCGATTCTGGTCCATCGCGACCCACCGCGGCGCGCAGGCCCGACGCGAATGCACGGGAATGCAGCTCGTGCAGATCAGGCGGAAACAGGTCTCGCTGTTTCTCGTCGGTGAACCACCGATAGATGATGCTGCGCGCCGGCCCCGTGAACCGTGTGGTGTCGCCGGTCAACGCCGCCCCCATTGGGGTCTGGCGAAGCGTCTCGCCGAGTTCGGTCGAGACTTCGGCCGGGGTGTCGGTGAGCCGGTCGAGTGCCCGCATCATCCCCGGGCTGACGTGATCGCTCGTGCGCCCGCTCGTAGGCGGCCGATACCCGGCGAGACTGAAGAGATGGTCTCGCTCGTCCAGTGACAGATGAAGCCCCTGCGCGATCGAGGCCACCATCTGCTCGGACGGCTGAGGGCCGCCCGCACGTTCCAGGCGCGAGTAGTAGTCGGCCGACATGTTACTCAGAGCAGCCACCTCCTCACGCCGCAGTCCGGGTGTTCTACGGCGTGTGCCGGACAGGATGCCGACGTCGGACGGCTGGAGCGCCTCTCGACGGCTCCTGAGAAAGCGGGCCATACCTACTCGGTCGAACACTGCGGTCCACCTGTCCTCTCGGTCATGTCTCGCCTGCAGTGCAACCGCAGTCTCGTAGTTCCACGATCGCGCAGGTCGCCCAGAAGTTCCTCTGCATGACATGCACTGGCTGGTCGCAAGCGACTCACTGATCATGGTGGAACACACCGACTCAGGAGGAATGACATGACCGATCTCACCGGAAAGGTCGCCGTAGTCACCGGATCTGCTCGCGGTATCGGCGAAGCCATTGCGAAGCGATTCGCCTCCCTCGGCGCGAACGTCGTCGTCAACTACTCGACGGACGAGGAGAATGCACGGCGCACGGCGAGCGAAATCGAAGCGGCCGGCGGACGAGCGCACGTCGTGCGGGCCGACATCTCATCATTGCCCGACATCGACCGGCTGTTCGACGAGACGATCTCCGCGTTCGGCTCGATCGACATCGTCGTCGCGAACGCGGGACGTGAGGTCATCGGTCAGCCTGCGGCCGACGTGACGGAGGACGATTTCGACCGGGTCTTCAACGTGAACGCCAAAGGCGCCTTCTTCACACTGCAGAAGGCAGCGAAAGTACTGACCGACGGCGGCCGTCTCATCTCGATCGGGTCGACGTCGACGATGTTCCCGTACCCCGGGATGGGCCTTTATTCATCCAGCAAGGTGGTCGCGGCCCAGCTCGTCCGCATTCTTGCTCTCGAACTGGCCCCGCGTTCCATCACCGTCAACAACATCCTGCCGACCGGAATCCTCGGCGCGGGCGTTTTCGCCGACCCCGCCGACAGCGAGGCCTTCCGCGCCGGAGACGCGCAAATGGGCCGCATCGGCGGACGTGTCGGGACGCCCGCGGACGTCGCGGACGCAGCCGAGTACTTCGCCGGCGACCTCGCCGGCTGGGTGAGCGGACAGACGCTCACGGTCGCCGGCGGCGCCATCGCCTGACCCGCGTCGCAGCCACACCCCACACGTACGCAAGGAGCATCACATGTCACCCCAGAAGCAGAACCTCACCATTCCCGATATGTCGACGAAACGCGTGCTCGTCACAGGTGCCAGCGATGGCATGGGACTCGTCATCGCGCGCACGCTCGCCGTCGCCGGCGCCGAGGTCGTCATGCCGGTCCGTAACCGGCGGAAAGGTGAGGCTGCGGTCACGCAGATCCGCGAGTACGCGCCCCGCGCCAAACTCGAACTGCGTGACCTCGACCTCGCCTCGCTCGAGTCGGTCGCGGCACTCGGCGAGCAGCTACGCGCAGAGGCGGCCCCGATCCACGTCCTCATCAACAACGCCGGCCTCATGACGCCACCCGACCGGCAGCTCACCCGAGACAGGTTCGAGGTGCAGTTCGGCACGAATCATCTGGGTCATTTCGCGCTCGTCGCGCACCTGCTTCCCCTGCTTCGGCAAGGAAAGGCACGGGTCACATCGCAGACCAGCACGGCGGCCCAGGCCGGGCGGATCAACTGGGACGATCTGAACTGGGAACGGTCGTACTCCGGCTCACGTGCCTACTCGCAGTCCAAGATCGCGGTGGCCCTGTTCGGTCTCGAGCTCGATCGCCGCAGTAAGGCCAGCCGGTGGGGAATCACCAGCAACGTCTCTCAACCCGGTCTTGCGCCGACCAATCTGCTGGCCGCGCGACCCGAGGTCGGCCGCGCGCAGGACACATCGACCGTCAGAATGATCCGCTGGATGTCAGCACGCGGCATCCTGGTCGGCACCGTCGAGAGCGCCGGGCAGTCAGCCCTCTACGCCGCCACGGCAGGCGAGATCAAGGGCGGCGAGTTCGTCGGACCGGGCGGTGCCGGTGGCCTGGGTGGCCCGCCGAGGATCCAGCGCCCCTACCGCACGTTCAGAGATCAGCAGGAGGCGGCTGCGCGCCTCTGGACGGCGTCGGAGGAACTGACGGGAACGAGATTCCCTTCCTGAGCTTCGGAGGCTTCTTGCCTTGGAGCGCGTGTACGACCCCGCCGGCCCGTTCCGTCTCGCTCACTGTCTGACGGGCGCGGCCGCGGAAGCGGATCCGTGATCTCGGGCGCATCCGTTCCTCGCCGAAGGACCCGACCGAGATCGCACGTACGCTGGGCGATGGGAATCGAACGAGCGTCGGCGGGCCTGCCGTCCCGGATGCTCGTGTCGAGCGCACCCCTCGGCCGGAGGTCGGTCAAGGCGGTGACGTACGCCGACCCGCCCCGCCGACGAGTTCACGTTCCGGCCCGACCGGTTGCTGCTGGTCCTGATCATCAGCGGCCAGTTCACGATCGAGCGACGGGACCGGGGGAGCCGGCGCAGAGACTCCCGCGGTCCCGGCTCGCTGTGCGTCGTCGCGTCCGGTCATGACGCCCGCGTGCGGTGGCGGGCCACCTCGGCCACGCCCATGCGGTCGTTGCAGCTGCACCTCTCCCCCGGAGTCGCAGGCATCCCGGACGAGGCGACGCTCGGCGATCCGTTCTGTCCGCCGGAGCCCGGGCGCTGCTGCGCGCGCTGGACACCCGCGGTTCCGCCCTCTACGCAGAGGCGAGCGCCAGGCCGATCGCCGTGAGCGTCCTGCGAACACTCGGGGGACGTCGTCCCAGGTGGACCTTTCGCGCCCGGCGACCGCGGTGAAGGCAGGGGTCCCCGCCCCAGCACCGCGTCGATCGCCTCGCCGTCCGCCAGCATCATCAGCCCCACACCGGCCGGCTGCAGCACCTCGGCCGCGCTGCCCGCGACGGCGTCGCGTGCGGCCGCGCAGCGCTCGGGATCCCGCGTCCACACGATAAGCGGCGTCCCGGCCCGGGCCAGGTCGAGGCCATCGGCTCGCCCATGACGCCGAGCCCGAGAAACCGACGATCTTGCTGTCCGTCATGGCCGTACGCTTCGGCGCGGATGCCGTGGCTGCTTATCAGTGGATAACGCGTCCCTGAATAACGTCGTCCGTCCGGCTGACGATGGCCTCAACTCTCTCCGGCACGCAAGCCTGCGAGCAGAGGACCTCGAAGCAATTCCACACAATCGCTGGGAGTACGTCGTGGCACTACCGAACATTGAGGTCGTGGTCGGCGATCTGAGCGGTACGCGGGTCCTGGTCACCGGGGCCAGCAGCGGACTCGGACTCGAATTGGCGCGCCGGTTCGCCGTAGCGGGAGCCGATGTGCTCCTGGCCGTACGCAATGAGGTGAAGGGCCAGGCGGCGGTCGGGCACATTCAGGCGTCCGTGCCGGCGGCAAAGCTACGGACCCTCCCACTCGACCTCGCCTCCCTCCGCAGCGTCGCGGAACTCGGTGAGTCACTCGTCGCCGAAGGCCGGCCCCTGGACATTCTCGTCAACAACGCCGGCGTCATGGCGCCGCGGCGCCGACAGGTAACGGCGGACGGCCATGAGTTGCAGGTGGGCGGCAACTATCTCGGCCACTTCGCACTGACCGCACATCTGCTCCCGTTGCTGGCCGCGGCCACCGCCCCGCGGATCGTCTCGATGAGCAGCGTCCACTCGGTCCTCGCACGAACCGATCTGGACGACTTCAACGGTGCCGACTACCGTCCGTTCCGGCAGTACGCGCGCTCCAAGCTGGCCATGTTGATGTTCGCGCGGGAACTGCACAAACGCAGTACGGCCGGCGGTTGGGGCCTCAGCAGCATCGCCGCGCACCCCGGCGCCGTCATCACCGGCCTGGGAGCCGGTAATCCCCTGCTGCTCATCAATCGGATGACCTACAAGGTGCCGTTCCTGTGGCAGCGGGTCGATACGGGTGTGCTGCCTGCCTTGTACGCGGCGACGAGCCCCGCGGCGGAGAGCGGGGCCTTCTACGGACCGGCCGGGCCGATGGAGAGGACTCGAGGCGTCCAGCTCGCCAAGGTACCTTCCCCGGCCCTCGATGAGGGCGCTTCCCGCGATCTGTGGGAGCTTTCCGTGAAGCTGACGGGTGCGTCATTCTCCCAGTAGCCAGGTCGAACGCCTCGATCAGCAGTGGTCGTCGGTCAGCGTCATCATCCCATCGCGACGGATATGCAGCCCACTGGTGGTGGGAAGCAAGTGGTCCGTACAGATCGCGTCCAGGGTCTGCTGCACCAATAGGTGACAGGTCAAGTCACGCGGCCTGACTGGCCGGTGGGGTCATGATGGTCTCGTACTCGATAGGGGTCAACCGGGACAGGCTTCGTTGGCGTCGGCGGCGGTGGTAGGTCCGTTCGATCCAGGTCACGATCGCGGTCCTCAACGCCTGCCGGGTGGGCCAGGTCCGGCGGTCGAGGACGTTGTTCTGCAGCAGGCCGAAGAACGATTCCATGGCGGCGTTGTCGCCGGCGGCACCGACTCTGCCCATCGATCCGATCATGTCGTGACGGTGCAGTTCACCGACAAGCTTCCGGCTACGAAACTGCGACCCACGGTCGGTGTGCAGCACGCAACCGGCCACGTCACCGCGCCGGGTGACCGCATTGCGCAAGGCGTTGACCGCCAGCCTCGACTTCATCCGTGAGTCGATGGAGTAGCCGACGATCCGGTTGGACCATACGTCCTTGATCGCGCACAGGTAGAGCTTGCCCTCACCGGTGCGGTGTTCGGTGATGTCGGCCAGCCACAACCGGTTCGGGCCGCTCGCGGTGAAATCGCGTTTGACCAGGTCGTCGTGGACCGGCGGGCCCGGCCTCCCGCCCTTTCCTCGCCGCCGCTTGCGGCTGCACGTGCTGAACCAGCCCATGCCGGAACAGATCTTCCAGGCAGTACGCTCGGTCATCGCCTGGCCTGCGGCACGGGCTTCGTCGGCCAGGAACCGGTAGCCGAACTCCGGGTCGTCACGGTGAGCGTCGAACAACGCGTCCGCCCGGTAGGCCTCGGCCAGTTCGGCGTCGGTGACCGGGCGGGCACGCCACCGGTAGTAGGGCTGTCGAGCGATGTTCAGCACCCGGCACGTGACCGCGATGGGGATCCCGTCGTCGGCGAGCTCGTTCACGAGCGGGTAGAGCCTTTTCCCGGCAGGTTCGCCTGCGACAAATATGCTGCGGCTCGGCGCAGGACCTCGTTCTCCTGTTCGAGAAGCTTGATCCGCTTACGGGCCTCACGCAGCTCGACCGAGTCGCTGCGGCTCGCACCGGGCTGGGCGCCTTCCTCGATGCCGGCCTGGCGCAGCCACTTGAACAACGTCATCGGGTGGACCCCGAAGTCCTTCGCGATCTGCTCGACCGTCACGCCGGGGTCCCTGTCACGGGCGACCCGCACGACGTCATCGCGGAACTCACGGGGGTAGGGCTTGGGCACAGCAACATCCTTCCAGCCCGCCGTCATGGCAAGCCATCTCAGATGTCACCTATCGGTGCATCAGAGCCCCATGACGCGCGGGGTCAGCGGAATCGTCACGGCGTGCTCCCGGCTCAGCAGTTGGAGAGGATGTAGTTGATGGTCTCGATGAGCGTGGCCCGCGCGGACTGGCCGTCCGCGCGCAGCGTGTCGCGGAGCATGTCGAGCCGCCCGACGAACGCGGTCCGGTCGTTCGGGTCGACGCAGTCCGGCGGCGGCGTGCCCACCGGACTGACCGTGCTGGACACCTCGCCGATCTTCGCGAGGAGGGCCTTCAGCACCGGATGCTCGTGCGGATTCGCGGCCACCACGTCGGCGGGCAGGGTCATCGCCTCGTGGACCACCTCGAAGACCTGGACGACCGCGTGGTCGGCCGCGGTCCGGCTGGCGGCCCGCAACAGTTCCAGCGCCTGATCCGTCGCCATCCGACCGGTCAGGACCAGCTGGAACAGCAGCCCGTCCATGGCGAGCCGTTCGCGCCGCCCCCCGGTCTGCGCCAGGAAGTCGTAGGCGAACGAGGCCGGGACCTGGCCACCGGTGTACGCCGGCTCGACGTCGAGCGCTGTGGACGCCACCGGGGTCAGCCGTTCCGTGACACCGGCGGGCAGGCCCAGCGCGACCCGGAACCCGGCGAGGCGCTGCCCGTCCGGAGCGGTCTCGATCAGCCGGTCGAGCGCGTCCCGTACCCCCTGGTCGGCGAGCTCACGCTCGTGCTCCTGGTGGTATCGCGTCGCGTCGGGGCCGGCGGTGAGCAGGCCGGCGAGCACGGGCGGCAGCGCGGTGCCGTGTGGCGTCGTCGGCATCGCGGCGGCGGCCCGCAGCAGGTCCGCGGTCAGGCCCGGTATCTCGACCTCCATGGCACCGTCCTGGCCGTGCAGGCGCCAGACCATCTCGATGTCCCTGGTAACCGCCTGCTCAACGGTGACCGGCCGGTACCGCTCGCGCAACGCCGCGAACGCGCCGGCGGCGACCTTGGTGCCGAGCGTGGCGACCACGATCGGCACCTCGCCCCACCACTGGTGCTCGCGCAGCGCGCCCTCCAGGTCCTCGATCGCGTGTGGCGTAATGCCGCTGAGGTCCACGGTCAGCACGGGCCGGCCGACCTGGTCGGTCAGCGCGGCCAGGTCGCCGGCGCGCCACGTCCCGAACGAGCGCGGCGGGGGCACCGGCCGGGCCGGGCCGACCCGGCCGGGCGAGAGCGGCGCGAGCACCTCGGCGGTCGTCCGGTCGAGCCGGACCACGTCGGCCGCGGCCTTGAGGAACAGGCGCACGGCCTCGGTGACCTCACCGTTCGCCGGCACGCCCGTGATGCCGCCCAGACTCCGCTCGGCGTCCTGCCAGCTCTTCGCCGCGGCGGAGCTCGGGAACAGCTCCAGCACCGGGCCGACCCGCTGTTGCGCGGCGGTCACCTGTTTGCGCAGTTCGTCAAGCCGCAGCTGGGCGGTGCTGCCGGTCAGCATCTCGGGCAGGACACCGGTGGGTGGGGCGACCTCGGCCCGGTAGACCTGCGGGCCGCCGGACCGGGAGCCCGCCACGGCGTCGGCGAAGGCATCGGTCAGCGATCGGCGCGCACGCTCGCTGTACGGATCCAGCGTCAGGAGGCGCGCGGTCCGGTTGATGTCGTTGCGGTGGCCGATGTCGACGGTCCAGCCGACCTCGACCAGCTCATTGATCAGGTCAGGGTCGCCGGGCCGCTCCATCAGGTCAAAGCTCAACGGGCGGCGGGCACGCACCACCCGGCCCTGGTCATCGACCATGGCCCGGACCAGTCCCATCCCACCGTACCAGGCCAGCCGGTAGAGGCCGAAGCCGGGCAGGACCGTGTCATCACGGAGGCGGACGCCTGCGGTGACGATGGACTGGACGTACTCCAACGCCGTGCCCGCACCGATCTCACCCGCAAGCCGGCCGTACTCAGCGAGGTCCGCGGTGGAGAGCGGGGCGACCGTCCAGCGGGTGTCACCGCCCGGCGCGGTCCAGGGGTGCAACTCGCGCACGACGGCGCCGGTCTCCGGGTCGACGACCTCGAACGAACCGGACCCGGTCTGCCGGCCGGAGACGTTACGGACGATGCCGCCGTCCAGCGTCTCCGTGACAATCTGAAGTGGCGCGTCACCCGCGGAGCGATCGACCGGCGCCCACTCCGCATCGGCGCTTGTCCAGGCCGGTCGCAGTGCCTGACCGGTCTCGAATCCGCCCGTGGGCAGCGTCCAGCCGCGACTCTCCAGGCGCTGCCGGGCGATGTCGTGCGTGACCGCCCGGACCTGGCGGTAGTCGCGGAGCAGTTCCCCGTCGGAGGTGTCGCTGTCCCGGTCGGAGTCGGCGGCCCGGTTCGGATCGACCGGGACCGTCAGCTCCTCCATGCCGTACTCGACTTCGCGGATCCGCTGAACCTTCGTGTTGTGGACCCGCATCGACTGGAAGAACGGCTGGGTGCTCACACCGGTGGCGTAGAAGGTCGTCAGATCGAGCACACCGGGTACGTCCGAGTTGTTCTCCAGGAAATAGGTGGCGACGTAGTCTTCCTCGATCTCGGTCGAGGCGTCGATCGTGCCGCGCGGACGCCCGTCCGGGCCGTAGACGTCGTATCCGCTGAACCCGTGCGGCTCGGAGACACCGGGCTCCGGCGCGCGGGCCACCACGTACGAGCCGTCCGGCGCCACGCCGACGGTGTACGCCGGCAGCGCCGATGTGGTCGATACCGCCCACATCGGGCGCTGGGTGCTCAGCGTGAAAACGGTCGGGTCCTGGAGCCCGACAGTCGACGTCAGCGCCGGGGCGTCGATCGCCAGGCCGAGCACCTCTGACAACGGCGGCAGATCCGACGCGCCGCCCAGCGCGTCCGGCATCAGGTTGGCGGCCTGCGCGTACACGGCGGCCACACTCTCAAGAATGCCCCGCGCCGCCCCCGCGGAAAGGTTCTCACCCCGACCGATGATCACATCCAAGCCGGTACGGAACGTATTCAACGCGGTACGCACTGTCCGCGCGGACGCCATCTGCACGTCCGTCACCCCGGCCCTGGACATCGCCGCGTCGAGCTTCGCCATCGCCTCGCTGCGCAGCGGCTCCCAGCGAGATCGCGCGCTTTTTGCCACCGCACGCACACCGTCCGCCGACGACGGCACCCACGAGGCCCCACCGTCGGAGGAGCCAGCCGGGCTGTGCAGCAACCACACACCCGGATTCCATCCACCGGACGACGCTCCACCCCGCCTCGGCGAAACCCGACGTTCCTCCTCGTCGCTGCTACTGCTTGCCATCCCGGGGGAGGGTGCGCTGAAAACCGGAGCACCGCCCGTACTGCCATATTGCTGGCTGGCCGGCTGACCGTATTGCGGCATCGAAGCCGGCGCGATATGTGCATCCTGGAACATTGGCGTGGCCGCAGACATACCCGATGCCGGCACAGGGGTGAAACCGGGTTGCGGCCGATATGCCGCCGGATCGGGGGTGTAGTAGTTCGCCGCGTTGGCGCTGTATCCGTACAAGTTCATCGGCAGCCCTTGATGAGGCTGGTCATCCGAGCTGTCGGAGTTGCGCCGATAAGATCCGTGAGTGATGTCCCCGATATTGAGGGGATTCACCGCACCCTGCGGTAGTGGCGCCTGATCGACCTGCGCGAGACGCTCGTAATCTATGTAGCGGTGGCCAACGATACGCCAGTCGAAGCCGTCGCCGATTCGAGACATAATAGTCCCGGGATACCTATGGAGGTTGTCGACGGTGTAGTTCGGGGCATTCGTGATGGCAGTGCGCTGCACCCAGTTGTCGTAGACGAGGGTTTCCGGCTGGTTGCGCGGCCCGACATGGATACCTGAGTGATTCATCGATATGTCGCCGGCACCGAGGAGGCCGACCGCTTGAATGAGATCGCCCGGCAGCCACGCGTTGAACTTCACAAAGGCATCCATGGCCATTGTGCCGCAGACCGCCTCACGGTACCGATCAGCCATGATTCCCATTCGGGCGTAGTCGATCAGCGTCTTTTCCGCGTCGTCGTAATACCGGCCGTTGCCGGCGGGATCGGCACCGTTCAAGTCGCGGAACGCATCCTTATTTCCGACTTGCCCCGCCGCGATCGCTATGCTCCGCCCGGCGCTTCTCTCGTATTCGGGGCGTTGATTTGCCACACGAATGTGCGCTTGTGACGCCTGGACTTCTCGTGCAGCCTCTCGGCGTGTCCGGTATAGCGCTTTCTCTCTGGCATCAAGGCTGTTCACGATAGCCGTCCACCCCGGCACGTCCTGCCGTATGAGGCTTCCGTCCGCAGCCAAAGAGGCCCAGGCCGCGTACCGGCCGAGATTACTGAACGCGTCGGCCAGATTCCCATAGATCGCGTTGTAGTTCCGGTAAGCGCTGTCGAACCAGGTCTGCTCTGCCGCAGTCAGGCTGGCAAAGTTTTCGCGCCCATCGACGAGGATCCGAAACGCGTTCGCGGCGGAGGCGAACGCTTGCGATTGATCGGCCGGAAGGACACGGCTCGCGGTGGCTGTCGCTGCCGGAAGAGCATCACGAATTGCCCGGCGATACGCGGTCAATTCTGCCTGCTTCTGCGGGATCTCATGTCTTTGTACCCGCTGCGCCTGTCCCGGCACGCTCCCGGCCTGCAGCATCCTCACTACCAGGGGCTCAGCAGCTTCCGGCACCTTGAGGCCCAGTTCTTCACCCACTATCCGGTCGACGCCGGGCAAAACCACGCCGGATGCCGGCGCCGGCGGTGCGTCCTCTTGCCCGTCGACCCGGCCCATGTGGCCTCTGACCCAGGCGATCTGACCGAGCATGTCCTCGGTCTTCGCCACCACGGCGGCGAAGACCGCTCGAGCCTCGGCATCATCAGAAGAGTCCCGAAGCGTCAGATCGGCGAGGTCGGACCCCACCACGGACCACATCCGCAACGCGTTCTCCTCGGAGTCACGCAGATCCGACTCAAGAACACCACGCATCGCATCAGCCGAACTGAACAAACCGTCCAGCAGGAGCTGAGCCTCGCCCGCGACATCACCCACCGTTGCCGACTCAGCGACACCGGCCGCTCCGACCAAGGCATCCAGCAACCCGAACTGCTCGGCGAAGCCATCGTGAACCGGCCCCGGCCGCACCGGCACACCCGCCACCGCAGGACCGCTCGGGGTACTCGGCGCCGTGCCCGGATCCGTGATCGGCGGGTCCGGTAGGGCGGTGGCCGGTGCGGGCACCCGCAGCGCCATCGGGCTCGGCCCGGGCAGTGCGCGCAGCAGCGACACCGCGTCCTCGGGCGGCATCACTCGGATCGCGGCGCCGTCGTGCATCTCCGGGTCGATCCAGGCCAACCCGTCCGGGCGGGAGACCAGCCAGCCGAGGCCCGGACGGCCGGAGCCGGTCGGGGCCACGGTGACCAGCGCGCCCGAGCCCGGCGTCGCGACCAGCGCGTCGACCAGGTCCTCGGGGGCGGTGGGGGTCGCGTCGCCGCCCCAGGCGCGTAGCACCTCGGCCGCACTGATCGGGCGCATGCTTCGCAGTAACGCGTCCGGGTCGACGCCGTCCGGAATGCCGTAGAGCGCGATGCCGGCCGCGAGCGCGTAGGCGGCGCCGGACGGGGCGCGCTGCTCGTCGCCGCGCAGCTTCGGGCGGACGTGGAGGTCGTCGCGGATGGTGACGGCCTGCGCGACGAGTTGCTCCAGCCGTTGCCAGGACGGGGGCGTGCCGTCGAGGACGGAGCGCAGCGTCTCGCGGGCGGCGGCCTGGGAGCGGGACAGCAGACGTACCGCGGCGGGGGTGTCCTGGGTTTCAAGACCGGCGGCGTTCAGAGGTACGACACGGGGAGACGGGGTCAGGCCGGGGCCGAACGACGCGTGCTTCGGAATGCCGAAGGCGTCCGTGAGGCCGAGCCAGGCCTCCTGGTCGACGCGTTCGCCGGGGAGGGTGCCGAGCACGTAGCGGTCGCGGAGCAGGGCCGGGATGTCGTCGAGCACGCGGCGCAGCCGGTCGATCGCGCCGAGCTTGAGGCGGGTCTGCTCCTGGACGAAGACCGTGGTCGTGCCGGGCACCCGGCCGGCCCGCATGGCGCCGGTCAACAGGGTGGGGTCGATCGGCTCGGACATCGGCCCGTCGTGGTAGAAGACGCCGACCGGGATCGCGATGAATCGGCCGTCCGCGCAGAGCACGCTGATGTCACCGGCATTCGCCATGTCGTTCTCCTCACCGGCGGCGCCCCGAGGCCGAAGCGCCGATCTCCGATCGACGTAGCGCTATCCACTTTGGTTCACCGCAGAACACCAAAACTATGTCAATTGCCCAGAAATATTGAAATATCTGTCATGACGGACAATCAATCACACAGTGTGATGCAGGCCTACGCATCGGCCCAATGCGGACGGCAGTGTCAGCGTATCCGGCCCCATCCGGGTCCCGAGTGGCCACACGACGCTCATCCGCGCAGGCCAGACCGGGCTCGGCACGTAGCCCCCGCCGACCCACTCACGACGACGCCAGCACTTCGGCGGTTCACCATCAATCAACAGAAATGGCCTTCATCACGCACCATGGCCCTCTGAGGCAGCACGTGTCCGATCCGGTGCGCCGCGGCCTGATTCGTGCACGACCGCAGAGCCCGGTGCCGGGTCCTACGGCGTGAACGCGGACAGGTCGACGGCGGTGCCGTTCGGACGTGGTCGTGACGTGGCGGGCACGGCGTACCCCCGGATGGTGTGGTTGTGCAGTACCGAGCTCGGTCGGCATGGACGCGGCCGCGTCCCGGATCTCGCGCCAGCTGAGGGATCGTCGTCGTGCACCTTCCGGCCGCCGGAGCGGTGGGGTGTCACCGCAGGAACTACAGTCCGCTCCAGGTCAAGTTGAGGAGCGGGCATGTACAACAGCGGCGAGGTCACCGCGATCACCGGCCTGAGCGCGCACGCGCTGCGCTACTACGAGCGGGAGGGCCTGTTCCCGCACGCGATCGGGCGCTCCGGCGGGCGCTGGCGCACGTACACGCGGCAGGACGTCGAATGGCTGCTCGGCTGCAACCGGCTGCGTGCCTCGGGCATGCCGGTGTCGGAGATCCGGCGGTACGCGGAGCTGGTCGCGGCCGGGCCCGGCAACGAGGCCGAGCGGTTGGAGCTGATGCGCGCGCACCAGGCCCGGATGGAGGATCAGATGGCGGAGCTGCGGATCAGCCTCGACGCGATCGCGACCAAGGTGGCGGTCTACGAGGCCGCGGTCGGCGCCGGCACGGCCGGCACGCTGTGGACCGGTGACGTGCCGCTGGTCTGCCCGCTCGCGGCGCCGGAACTGGTGCGGGTCGACGCGGCGGACCGGTCCTGAGGCCGGCACGGCGGCGCTGCGGATCAAGCGGGCCCGGGCGGGCCGGGCCACAGCGGTCCGCTGACTCCGCCGCCGGAGGGGCGGGACGCCCGTAACCCCGGGCAGCCATGGATCCGGCAGCCATGGATCCGGCATCCGTGGATCGGGCATCCGTGGATCGGCGGTCGGGGGGACGGGCGGGCCCTGAATACGGCTGCCGCGGTCGGCCAGTGTGGGACTCCCGACGAGTTCCTGGAGGTAGACGGTGGCCACGACACCGAGCAACGATGAGACCGAGCCGCGGCGGCGGTTCTCCCGGCGTTCCGTGCTGCGGATGTCCGCGCTCGGCGCCTCGGCCGGCGCGGTCGGCCTGGCCGGTTTCGGTGCGGGCCGGGTCACCGCGGCGGGCGCGGAGCTGCCCGACTGGACCGCCGGTGACATCCCGCCGCAGCACGGCCGGCGCGTGGTGGTGACGGGCGGCAACGGGTACCCGAGGGACGGCCGGAGCGGGCTCGGCTATCACCAGGCGCTCGGGCTCGCACGCGCGGGCGCGGACGTGACGATCGCCTCGCGCGACCGGGTGCGCGGGGAGGAGGCGGTCCGCCGGATCAGTGCGGCGGCGCCCGGCGCGGTCGTGCGGTTCGAGACGCTGGACCTGACCAGCCTGGCGTCGATCAGCGAGTTCGCCGCGCGGATGAGCGCCGCGGGCGACCGGCTCGACCTGCTGATCAACAATGCCGGCGTGATGGCGCGCACCGGTCGCGAGGTGAGCGCCGACGGGTTCGAGCGCACGTTCGCGACCAACGCGCTCGGGCCGTTCGTGCTCTCGGCCCGGCTGCGGCCGCTGCTGCAGAACGGCACCGATCCGCGGATCATCTGGATGGCGAGCCTGCGCGGGCACGGCGGCACGATCAACTTCGACGACCTGCAGAAGGAGCGGGAGTACGACTACGTGCGCGCCTACGACGACACCAAGCTCGCCAACCTCCTGCTCGCCTTCGAGTGCGAACGCCGCAGCAAGGCCGCCGGATGGCGGATCACCAGCATCGCGGCGCATCCCGGTGTGGCACGCACGAACATCGTGCTGGACGGGCCCGGCCCGGACACCACCGAGGGCCAGCGCTTCCGCTACATCCGGCCGATGTGGCAGGACCCGGCACAGGGCGCGCTCCCGATCCTGTTCGCCGCGACCTCGCCGCAGGCGACCGGCGGCGGCTACTACGGGCCGAAGGGCTTCCAGAGCCTCCGCGGCCTGCCGGGCATGACGGTCGTCCCGGAGAACGCCCGGGACCCGCGGCTGGGAGCCGAGCTCTGGGCCGTCCTGGAACGGCTCGGTACGGTCACCTTCGGCTGATCGGGGCCGTGCCGGGTGACGGGTCAGTCCCCGGCCCGGTGCGGCCGGGACTCCTCCAGGTCCCGGCCGCGCCGGGCCCGGTGGCGCTCACCGCCCGGAACCGCTCCTTCGCCTCGCGGCGGGGTCAGAGGTGTTCGGTGTAGAAGGCGGCCAGCCGGTCGACGGCCGGGTCGACGTACTCCGGAACGTCGTACATCTCGTAGTGGCGGGCGCCTTTGATCACCATGCGGTCGACAGGGTTGGGCGCCATCTCCCAGAGCCGCCTGCCGGCGGAGTCGAAGCCGGTGCCGTCGAGGTGCTCGGCCAGGATGAGCTGCAGCGGCTGGGTCATGAGCTGGTCGACCAGGTGAAAGGCGTCGAAGCCGATGAGCAGCGGATCGCTCCGGGTGAGGCGGCGGTTCGTCGAGTTCCGGTGGCGGCCCCGGTCGGTGCGGTAGAACCGGATCGCCTGCAGGAGGTCGATGTCGGTCACGCCGGCGGCCTCGGCCTCCGCCATGGTGTCGGGCAGCCACTGCTCCCGCGTCAGCCGGCCGGCGCGGGTCTCCTCGATCCGGGCCTGAGCCAGCGCGTCCAGCGCGGCCGCCGGGCCGTCCGCCTGGAAACCGCGGAACGAGGCGCCGATCTCGCCGGGGTCGACCGCGCCGACCGCCCTGATCCGATGATCGGTACGGGCGGTGTGGATGGCGTAGCCACCGCCGGCGCAGATGCCGAGCACGCCGATCCGCTGCGGGTCGATGCCGGGGGTCACGCTGAGCGCGTCGATCGCGTAGGAGATGTCCTCACCGCGCCGGTACGGATCCTCGAGGTCGCGTGGCGCACCACCGCTCTCGCCCTGGTGCGCGGGATCGAAGACCAACGCCGCGATGCCCCGGGCGGCGAGACGCGACGCGTAGTTCGCGCCGATCTGCTCCTTCACACTGCTCCCCGGCGTCGACAGCACCACGGCGCGCCGCGGCTCCGCCGATTCGCCGGCACCGCCGGGCAGGTACAGATCTCCCGCGAGGTCGATCGGACCGCGCGGGATCGAGATGTGCTGAATCATGGGCGGGTCACCTTCGGTCGAGGGCGGCTGTGGACGGGCCGAACGTTCCGGGTCGCGGGCGGCGACGGCGCCGACGCACCGATCGGGCCGGTCGTCACGGTCAGGGCCGGTACCGGCCCGCACCACGGTTTCGCTCGATGTCCACCGCTCCAGTACGAACCATGTACCCACGACCAGGTCAACTCTCCCGGCGCCCTCGTGGTCGGAGCCGCAGCACATCGAGATCGTTACCGACGACGACCCGGCCGTCGAAGCCACGCTGTGCCTGCCGCTGCCAGCCTTCGTCCGGCAGCGCCTTTGCGCCGGGCGACAGGTGCGAGAGCACCAACGTACCGACCCCGGCACGCTGGGCGATGGCACCGACGGCGCGTACGTCCGTGTGGCTCTCGGTGAGATGTGCGATCTGTGCCTCGGTCAGGTCCGGTTGCAACCGCAGTGCGGCGAGGTCGATCACCTCGTGCACCAGCACGTCCGCGCCACGCGCGAGCCGGACCAGGTTGTCACTGACGGTCGTGTCCCCGCTGAACACGATCGCGCCGTGGTCGGTGTCGAAGCGGAAGCCGAAGGCCGGAAAGACCGGCGGATGGTCGACCAGGATCGCGCTGACCCGGACCCGGTCGTCCGCCATCACCGGGAACGGTTCCATCGGCGGGGCCACCGCGCCGGGACCGGCCACGTCGCCCGGTACCGCGATGTCGTGCGGCACGAGCATCTCGCCGATGTCCGGCCAGCCCTCGTCACGCAACCGCAGGTTGATGTCGTACGCCGCGGCATTGATCACGCCGGCGAAGAAGTCCACGGTGCCCGGCGTGGGCAGGTCCGGGTTCACGGTACGGACCGGCTGGCCCGCCCGCGGCGGTGGCAGCGCCCCCGCGCGTCCCGGTCCGTGGACGTGCAGCGGCATGCCGAGCGCGTTGACGCCGCCGAAGCGCAGCCACGGCAGGCTGAACGCGTCGGCGACGTGGTCGGAGTGCAGGTGGGTGAGGAACGCGGCCGGGATGCGTTCCGGGCTGATCCCGGCGCGGCCGATCTGGTCGAAGGCGCCGTGGCCGAGGTCGACGAGGTAGGCATACCCGTCCACCACGACGGCGGAGGCCATGCCACTGCGCCCGGCGAAGGGGACCGGCCCGCCGGAGGTTCCCAGCAGCACCAGGTGAGTGCCGGTGGCGGGTACGGTGACCGGCTCCGCGCCGGCCGCCACGCCGGGCAGGGCCGGGCCGGCCGCGGCGGCTCCCGTGACGGCGGCGGCCGAGCGGAGAAGATGACGACGGTTCATGAGGTTCTCCAGGATCGGGCACGGCGACGCCCGCCGGCCGGCGACCGGCGGGCGTCGCGCGGGCGTCAGGACAGGCAGGCCTCGGCACCGTTCCCGGTGAGCGTGCTGATCGAGCACACGCCGCTCACCGGGTAGTAGTCGCCCATGATGTCGGCCGCGGCGGCCGCGCCGCTCCCGTACGGCACCTGCAGGATGGATTCCGCGAAGCCGTCCACCGGAACCATGTTGCGGATGATCAGGACGTGCTCCGTGCGCGGCGTCCGCTGCGAGGTCGGCAGGAAGGTGAGACCGTCCGTGCCGGAGATCTGCGGTCGCGTGCTCTCCGGGCCGATGACGTAGGTGTAGAAGCCGTCGGCGTCCAGCGCGGTCTCGTCGTCGTACGCGCAGCCGTAGAGCGCGTTGCCGTCCGCGTCCTCGTTCACGACGGTCGACAGCTTGAAGTCGGTGAGTCCGGAGCACATCGACCAGTAGCGGACGTCGATGCCGTCCCGCGGCCAGGGTGCCGGTGACCGGCCCGCGATGTGCGACGGCGCCTTCCCACGCACGACCATGACCTCGTCCCGCTTCGGGGTCCACTCGGAGATGAGGTAGCCACTGTCGGGGTTCGGCAGCAGGCTGGAGTAGTCGATCCGCTCGAACGACACGTCCTGCGCGGCCCGTTCCCGCGACCGGACCGCCGGGTCGTCGCCGGGCGACAGGTACTGCTGCACCTCGGCCGGCAGATCCTGCACCCCGCCACGCGCCGTGCATCCCGGCAGCGTGGTGGACGAGCCCGCATCGGTGATCGTCACGCTCGGCAGCGGCACCTGTGAGGCGTCGCCGCCGTCCGGAACGTACACGCGATAGATCAGCAGACCGGTGTCGCCGGCCTCCGCCTCGTCCGAGGACAGCGGGATGGTGTTCCGGTCGCCCGGCCGCGCATCGTCGGACAGCGTCACGGTGAAGTGACCGCCGGGCTCGCCCGCCGTGGCGAACGGATTGACGCTGCCCTCGTCCGCCACGATCTCGTAGTCCGTGATCCACGAATCGACGCCGTTCGCCTGGAACGAGCCACCGCCGTTCTCGAACCCGTCGTAGACGACGAAGCTCGCGTACCGCACGTCCGGGTAGGTCCCGCGCAGCGTGACCGTGGTGTCGTCGCCGATGATGTAGGGCTGCACCCAGTAGGTGGCGTTGGTGTCCGGCCAGAAGACGTTGAACTGCTCCGGCGTCGACATGACCGGCCACGCGCAGTCCACCCCCCAGCGGCCGTCGGGAACACCGGCGGCCCCGGCCGCCGCCCCGCCGGTGGCCAGCGCGAGTGAGGTCGTGGCCGCCAGTACCGTTCGCACGTAGGTCAAGTCTGATCCTCCTCATCGGATGATCGGAACGCCGTACCGCGTCGGCGAACCGTCACGGATGCCAGCCTGGAGGACGGATCTGCCGCCATACTTCCGGCGGGCGACCCATTTGCTGACGATCATCGGAGTACGCGGTGCAGCCGCCCACCGTGCGCGCGACGGACGGCGAACCGTGCGGGGAACAACCGCCGCGCACCCGGTCGGCCCGAGCCGGGTCAGTCCTCGGCCCGGTGCAGCTGGGACTCCTCCAGGTCCAGGTCGCGCTGGGCCCGGGTGAGCACCTCGTCCGGGATCCGGCCCTCGTCGCGGGCGGTCCGGAACACCTCCCGTTCCGCCACGATCATGTCGTGCCGGAGCCGGCGGTAGGCCGCGGACGGCGTTTCCCGGTCCTGTCGGCCCAGCCGTTCCCACGCGCCGTGGTCGCGGTGCTCGGCCATCGCGCGGAGCCGTTCCACCACCGAGGCGGGTGCGTCGCCGGCCTGCCGCTCCAGCGCGTCCAGGGCGGCGCGGGTGGCCCGGGTCTGCACGGCGGCCTCGGCCAGCGCGTCCGCGGTGCCGGTGTCCTCGCGTACGCCGAGGCGGTTCGCCAGCCACGGCAGCGTGGTGCCCTGGATCAGCAGGGTCAGCACGATGATCGCGAAGGCCACGAAGACGAACAGGTCCCGCGGGTAGCCGCCGGGCACCTCGTCGGACGCCGGGAGCGTCAGCACGGCGGCCAGCGTGACCACGCCGCGCATGCCGGCCCAGGCGACCACGGTCGGCTGGCCGACCGGTGGGCGTTCCTCCCGGTCGCGGATCCGCGGGATCAGGCGCACCAGGTACGTCGCCGGGTACATCCAGACGAACCGGAGCACCACGATCGCGCCGAGCACCAGCGCGGTCGCCTGCACCGTGGTGACAAGGCCGGTCTCCAGGTCCGCGACCAGGTCCCGCAGTTGCAGGCCGACCAGCAGGAACACCACGCCTTCGAGCAGGAAGGTGATCAGACGCCAGACCGCGTCCATCTGCAGCCGGGAGGTCGGCGACAGCAGCTGCGGGCTGCGGTGGCCCAGGTAGAGGCCGGCCACCACGACCGCGACCACGCTGGAGGTGTGCAGCTTCTCGGCCACGACCACCACGACGAACGGGGTGAGCAGCGACAGCGCGTCGTCCAGCAGCGGATCCTCGATCCACCGGTGCAGCCGGGCGGCCAGGAACGCCGCCGCGAAGCCGAGCGCCAGGCCGCCGCCGGCGATCACCACCACGTCCCGGCCGATCTCCCAGAAGCCGACCGCGGTGCCGGTCAGCGCGGCACCGGCGATCCGCACCATGACCAGCGCGGTCGCGTCGTTGAGCAGGCTCTCGCCCTCGAGCAGCGTGATGATCCGGCGGGGCAGGCCGATCCGGCGGGCGATCGCGGTCGCCGACACCGCGTCCGGCGGGGCGACCACGGCGCCGAGCGCGACGCAGGCGGCCAGCGGCACCTGCGGCAGCAGCAGGTGCAGCAGGAAGCCGGTGATCAGCGCGGTGAAGACGACCAGGCCGACGGCGAGCAGCATGATCGGCCGCAGCGCCCGGCGGAAGGCCGGGACCGAGGTCTGCAACGCCGCCACGTACAGCAGCGGCGGCAGGATGCCGACCAGCACCAGCTCCGGTTCGACGTGCACCACCGGCACCCCCGGCACGAACGACAGGCCGAGGCCGGCCACCAGGAGCACCAACGGCGCGACGAACCCGAGCCGGCGCGCCAGCGCGGCCCCCGTCACGGCGATCACGATCAGTACGACCGTGTCCACGATCCCTTCCATGGCCGACAGCTTAGGCAGTGCGTCCAGCCGGGACCGGGTCCGCTTCCTCACACCCGCCGCGGACTTGACCCTGTTCCGGCCACAGGGTGTCGCCCCCGTCGGGCCGGGGTGCTGCCGGTGCCCCGGCCGCGCATACGCTTGGGCCTCCAGCCGCCGGCCGTGGCCGGTGCGATCCTGAAGGGGGCCGACGTGGCCTGGAGCACCCGGGAACTCGCCGAGCTCGCCGGCACCACGGTGAACACCGTCCGGCACTACCACCGGCTGGGTCTGCTCGACGATCCGGAACGCCGGTCCAACGGGTACAAGCAGTACGGCGTACCGCATCTGGTCTGCCTGCTGCGCATCCGGCGCCTGGTGGAGCTGGGGGTGCCGCTGTCCGAGATCGGCGCGGCCAGGTCGAACGGTGACGTCCCGCCGGAGGTGCTGCGGCAGGTCGACGCGCAGCTCGAGGCCGAGATCGCGCGCCTGCAGAAGGCCCGCGACGACATCGCCGTCGTCCTGCGCGACGGCGTGCCGGCCGACACCCCGGCGGGTTTCGAGTCCGCCGCGCCGCGCCTGTCCGCGGCCGACACCTCGCTCATCCACGTCTACACCCGGCTGTACGACGACGACGCCATGAAGGACCTGCAGCGGATGGCGGAGGAGGACATGGGCCCGGTCGCCACGGAGCTGGACACGCTCCCCGCGGACGCGGACGAGGCCACCCGGCAGCGGCTCGCCGAGCAGGTGGCACCGATGATCGCCCGGAACCTGGCCGACTACCCGTGGCTGAGCGACCCGGGCGCGCGGCTGACCGGGACCGAGCAGGCCACCCGGCAGACCTTCATCGACGCGGTGACCTCGCTCTACAACGCCGCGCAGATCGACGTGCTCGCCCGGGCCAGCCTGCTCGCGCACGAGCTGCTGCGCCTCGACCGCGGGGACGAACCGTGAGCCCTCACTCGCCGCGGATCTCCGCCCACCGGCTGTACGGGACCCACTCCCCGTCCATCCGCACCCGGCAGCCCTCGAGGGGCCCGTCCCACCGCGCTTCCGCGACACCCGATCTCGTCAGGTCGGCGCAGTTCGACTCCGCGAACCGAAGCGCGCCGTAGGCGGCCACGGCCATGATGACCGCCGCGAGCACGGCGAGCGGGATCCGGATACTCTTCTCGGTCACTTGATCACTTCCGTGCGCGACGATGCACCGTCGAGCGGCGCCGGGTGGCTGTCGCGGACTGCCGGCCGGAGGCGCCCGCTCAGTCCGCGCATGTCCAGGCGACGGGCGTCCGTGGGCCCTTGCCGCCGGGCTGTCCGGCGTAGCCGACGACCAGGCCGCTGTCGGAGATGTCCGTGAGGGTGACGACCGATGCGGGTTCGTACGCCAGCGACACGCTCACGCCGCCGCTGATCAGCGCGGACCCGGACGCGGCCCAGCCACGGGCGTTGACGGCGTACGACGAGGACACCCCCAGGTCGAACAGTTCGCCGGTGCGGCGGTTCCAGACCGCGCCGGTGGCGGCCGGTGCCAGCCGGCCGCTCACCCAGTCGCCGCGCGCGCCGGTGATCTGCTCGACGGTCCGGCCGTCCGGTCCGGACAGTGCCCGCACGCCGTCCGCCTCGCTCCAGGACACCGCGGTGGCGGACGACGGGGCGTCGCCGTCGACGACGCCGAGGACCGTGCCGGCGTCGGTGAACGCGTCCGCCGAGAAGCCGTGCGGCACCGGCAGCACGACCGGGGTCGGTGATCCGGCCTTCCAGAGCACCGTGCCGGCGTCGGCCGACGCGACGATGTCACCGGCCGCGTTGATCAGGGGCGCCGTGTCGAACAACCAGGTGCCGTCCGGGACGCCGAGCTCGGCCGGCACGCCGCCGGTGTAGCGCAGCACCACGGTCCCGGCAGCGGTGTCGGAGACACCGACCGCGACCCCGGCCGCGTTGACGCCGGTGAGCCGGGTCGTGCGGCCGGGGCCCGGTGGCAACGGCGCGGGCCGGCCGTCGGTCCACAGCGCCGGCTTGGCGTCCGGGCCCGCCGCCCGGGGGTCGACGGCCGCGCCGAAGTACGAACCGGCGACGTACCGTCCGGTCGGGTCCACCGCGTCCGGTGTCGCGTCGGTCACGCCGTCCGGCACCGGCAGCGGCGTCCTCGTGCAGGTCGGCGCCGCGGACGCGGCCGGTGCCGTCCCCGCCGGAGTCCGAATCGCGGCGGGGATCAGCGCGGGCGCGGCGGCCAGCGCGCCGACGACGACCAGCGCGGTCCCGCCCGCGGTCCACGCGGTCCGGCGGCGGCGTGCCCGGCGGCCCGCCTCGACCAGGCGCTGCGTGGTCAGCGCCGTGGGCGGCACCGGCAGCGCCTCCGCCCGGGCCCGCAGTTGCTCCTCCAGGGTCATGCCCGGCCTCCCGATCCGACCGCGTCCCATTCGCTCAGCCGGGCCCGCAGCGACGCCAGGCCGCGCGAACACTGGCTCTTCACGTTGCTCGTCGAGCAGCCGAGCGCGTGCGCCGTCTCCTCGACCGACAGTCCTTCGATGTGGCGGAGCACGATCGCGGCCCGCTGCCCCTTCGGCAGCGCCTGCAGCGCGGCCGCCAGTTCGTCGCGCTCACCCACGTGGTCGTCGGCGCCCGCGACGGTCGCCGCGTGCTCCGGTATCTCGCCGAGCCGCACGCGGGACCACAGCAGCCGGCGCTCGTCCAGGTAGCGGCGGACCAGGGCGCGGTGCACGTACCCGTCGAGGTTGCCGACCCGGGACGCGTGCTTCCAGTTCAGGTAGACGGCGGTGAGCGTGGCCTGCACGATGTCGTCGGCCCGGTGCCAGTCGCCGCACAGCAGGTAGGCAGACCGTCGCAGCCGGGTGAGCCGGCTCCGCACGTATTCCACGTACTGCTGTTCCAACTCGGCTTGCATCTCGCTCCGTCCGTGGACGCCGTCATCCCTTCTGAAGGCCGACCCGGGGTGGAGGTTGCGTCCCGCGGCGATCTTTTTGGGTGGTACATCCTGGCCCCGGCCGGGCCGCGCGCACCCGGTTAGCGTCGATGCCATGAGCAACGCTGTGGTGCAGCGCCTGATCGGCGCGCTGAACGGTCACGATCTCGACGCGGTGGAGGCCTGCTTCGGCCCGGACTTCGTGGGTGAGTGGCCGGCCCATCCGGCCCGGGACGTGCACGGCCCGGCCCGGGTGCGGCAGAACTGGGAGATGATCTTCAAGACGTCGCCGGACATCACGGTCGCGATGACGAACGCGGTCGAGGTCGGCGACGAGGTGTGGGGCGAGTGGCACTACACCAAGGCGGCGGGGCAGGACCTGCGTGGTGTCATTATCATCACGGTACGTGACGGCCTGATCCGCCGGTCGCGCTTCTACATGGAGCCGGTCGACGCCGCCGGTGCCGCGGTCCCGGGCGGCCCCCGGCTCGCCCGCGACTGACGCACGCCGCGGCCGGGACGTCTCGCCACCGGCGGGCTCCCGGCCGCGCCTGTCAGAATGGGCGCGTGTGGCGGGACGACGACTTCGGGACCGCGCTGCGGACCCTCCGGCATCGGCTCACTCCGGGTGAGGCCGGTGTGCCGGCCTCCCTGCCCGCGGTGCGGCGCGTGCCCGGCCTGCGCCGGGACGAGCTGGCCGGGCTCGCGGGCGTCTCCGAGGAGCATCTGAAGCGGCTGGAGCAGGGCCGGCGGCGCCCGTCACCCGGCGTGGTCGACGCGCTCGCCCGCGCGCTGCGGCTCGGCGCGGACGAGCACGCCCGGCTGCGCGCGCTGGCCGGGTTCGCCGCGGCGCCGGAACCGGACGGCCTGGTCCCGCGGCAGGTCACCGAGACGGCCCGCCGCATGCTGGACCGGCTGACCGAGGTCGCGGTCTGTATCTGCGACGCGACCTGGACGGTGCTGGCCGCGAACAAGCTCTGGCACACCGACGTGTGCACGATCCCGGACACGCCGGGCCGCGGCCGGAACGTGGTCTGGCGCGCGTTCACCGAGGCCGGACCGTCGGTGTTCCAGGTCCCGGAGCGCCTGGCCGGCTTCCGCGCCACCGTCGTGGCCGAGCTGCGCGACGCGGCGCACCGCTACCCGGCCGACACGGAACTGACCTCGATGGTCACCGATCTGCGTGCGCTGAGCCCGGACTTCGCCCTGCTGTGGGACGCGCCGCCGGTCCCCGGTGGCCACGCGGACCGGCTGCGCGTGCCGAGCCCGGTGCGCGGCGACCTCTACCTGGACCTGGACGTGCTGACGCTCAACCCGGGCGACCTGCGGGTCGCGGTGTACTCCGCGGGTTAGGCAGCGGTTGCCGAGGCGGGCGGGGCGCGCCGGGCGCGACCGTGGTGCGGTGTACGGAATCCTCATCATGACCGATCTGGTCCTCGCCACGCTGGTCCTGGTCGCCGCGCCGGTCGCCGGCGTCCGGCGGGCACGCCGTCGGCTCCACGTCCTCGCCGCGCTGGTGGCCGCCCGCGCGGCCGTCGCCGGGCTGCTGGCCACCGGTGGCCTGCTGCTCGCCGACTCCCGCCTGATCTCGCAGATCCCGCTGGCGGTGCTGCCGCTGGCCTGGGCGGTGTGGCGGCCCGGCCGGATCGCCACGCACGTCGCCGCGGCCGGTGCGCTGCTGTCGGTCTGGTGGCTGCTCGTGCCGTTCGGGCCCGGGGATGCCGCGTTCGTGGTGACCGGGTCGCTGACCGCGCTGGCCGCGGTCGCCGGCCTGTCCGCGATGATCGACCGCTGGCGCGGGTCCGGCTCGCGCCTGGCGACGATGCCGTGGCTGGCCGTGTTCGCGCTGGTGATCCCCGCGATCACGCTGGTGGTCACGGAGCGGGCCAACAGCGCGGCCGCGGACGCGCACCGGCACGGCGACGGGCAGGTGCGCGTGGATCAGCTGACCGGGCCGCGGGACCGGGAGCCGGACGTGCGGTTCACGATGACCGCGGCGCGCGGCCCGGTCACGCTCGCCTCCGGCCGTACCGTGCCGGGACTGACCTTCAACGGCACCGCGCCGGGACCGGAACTGCGGGTGGCCACCGGCCGGCTGGTCGAGGTGACGCTGATCAACACGGACGTCGCCGAGGGCGTCACGCTGCACTGGCACGGCGTCGACGTGCCGAACGCGGAGGACGGCGTGCCGGGCGTGACCCAGGACGCGGTCATGCCGGGCGGGCGGCACGTCTACCGCTTCGTGCCGACCCGGGCGGGCAGCTACTGGTACCACACGCACCGGGACGGTTCGGAGAACGTCCAGAAGGGACTGTTCGGCGCGCTGATAGTCACGGACGCCCCGGCGACGGACCGGTTCGAGCGGACCGTCTTCACGCACGTCTGGCCCGGCGGTGAGGCGGTGGCGCTGGACCGCGACGACCGGCCCGCGCACCAGGCCGTGCCGGCCGGCCGGGAGGTGCTGCTGCGCCTGGTGAACAGCTCACGGGAACCGCAGGCGGTCCGGGTCTCCGGGGTGCCGTTCACGGTCGCGGCGCACGACGGCAACCCGGTCGAGGGTGCCACGCCGCTCGCGTCCGGCACGGAGCTGCCGCTCGCGGCCGGTGGCCGCTACGACGTCGCGTTCACCATGCCGGACGGCGCGGTGACGGCCGGGTCCGGCGACGCCTCGCTGACGCTCGACCCGGCCGGGACCGCCGCGCCGGTGACCGCGGGCGGCGGGCAGGCCTTCGACCGGCTGTCCTACGGCGCGGGCGCCGCACCGGCCGCGGTCACCCACCAGCGCACGTTCGACCTGCGGCTGGACGACGGGTTCGGGTTCAGCCAGGGCACGTTCGGCTGGGTGAGCAGCTCGATCAACGGGCGCCTCTACCCGGCGGTGCCGACGCTGGAGGTGAACCGCGGCGACCGGGTGAAGGTCCGGATCGCCAGCCGGAGCATCATCGACCACCCGTTCCACCTGCACGGGCACCGGGTGCGGGTGCTCACCCGCAACGGCGTGCCGGTCACCGGCAGCCCGTGGTGGACCGACACGCTCAACGTCGGCTCCGGCGAGCTGTACGAGATCGAGTTCGCCGCGACGAACCCGGGCATCTGGATGGACCACTGCCACAACTTCGAGCACGGCGCGAACGGCATGATCATGCACGTCGCGTACGCGGGCGTCACGACGCCGTACTCGTCGGACCACTCCCCCGAGTAGCGGATGGCACTTTCGTACCACCGCCGCCCGTGAAGATCGGACTTTGCACCGACGATGCGGGCGCCGGATCCCGGGAGGCTGGAGTCATTCCAGCGATACCGAGGAGTGGTCATGCGAAAGGTCGCGATCGTCATCAGCGTCGTGCTCGTCGTGCTCTGCGGCGGCGTCGGGTGGTTCGCCTACCAGGCGTACGACATGGGAAAGCAGCTCGTCGACGCGAGCATCACGCAGCAGCAGTTCGACGCGCAGAAGGAGGGCACGCCGGAGGCGGAGGTCCGGGCGGCGCTGCCCGCGCCGCTGGAGAACGTCACCGACCGGGACCTGTACGGCGACGACCCGGCCAAGCAGGGCATGCCGGCCGGTGCGTCCTGCATCTACTACGGGGTCAAGCCGCTGGAGGACGTCGGGCAGGAGCCGATGTGGCGGCTGTGCTTCGTCGGCGGCGCGCTCGCGGAGAAGAGCCGCATTAGTCTTCCGGAGTAATGAACATGTCGTCGTGGTGGCGCGCGGTCCGGTCCGCCGGGCCGGCGCGCCTCGCCTATGAGGCCGGCCTCGCGCTCGTCCTCACCGCCACCGTCGTCGGGCTGCCCGGCGTCACCAGGGTCGAGCTGCCGGCGGTGGTGGCCGTGCCGGTCGGTCTCGCGGTCGTCGTGCTGGTCGCGCTGCGCCGGGCGTACCCGGCGACGGTCCTGGTCCTGGCCGCCGTGCTCGGCGCGGTGACCGGGCAGAACGGCCTGTTCCTGCTGTTCGGGCTCAGCGTCTCGGCCGGGCTGCGGGTGCGCGGCACCGTGCGGATCACCGGCACGTTCCTGGCGGTGCTGGTCATCCTGCTGCTCGGCGACCTGCGGGCGGCCGAGCCCGGCCTGGCCCAGGTGCTGTTCACGGCCGGCTCGTTCGTGGTCTTCCAGGCCCTGCCCGGGATCGTGGCCCGGATGACCGCGCAGCGCCACGAGCTGCTCCGGCTGATGCGGGAGCGCACCGAGTACCTGGAGGAACAGCAGCGGACCATCGCCGAGCGGGTACGGGTGCGCGAGGCGACCCGGATCGCCCGGGAGATGCACGACTCGCTCGGGCACCGGCTCACGCTGATCTCGCTGTACAGCGGCGCGCTGCGCACCGTCGCCGGCCGGGAGCCGGACCGGACCGACGAGGTGGTGTCGCTGCTGCACACCACGTCCACGCAGGCCATGGACGAGCTGCGGCAGATCCTGGCGGTGCTCCGCGACGGGCGGGACGGCGACGAGAGCGTGCCGGTCACGGCGCGGCTCGCGGACGCTGGCGCGCTGGTCGAGGGCGCGGTCTCCGCCGGTGCGCGCATCACGCTGCACCGCGAGGGCGAGCCGGCGCCGCTGCACCCGCTGATCGACCACGCGGCGTACCGGACGCTCCAGGAGGGCGTCACGAACGCGCTCCGGCACGCGCGCGGCGGCGAGATCCGGCTGGCGCTGCGGTACGAGCCGGACGCGCTGGTCGCGGAGGTGGTCAACGACCCGGGGCAGCCGACCGGCGCGCGCGGTAGCGGGCAGGGGCTGCGCGGGCTCGCGGAACGGGTCCGGCTGACCGGCGGCGTGCTCTACGCCGGGCCGGAACCGGACGGCGGCTTCCGGGTCGCGGCCACGCTGCCGCTGAGCCCGCAGGCGCCGTCGCCGGGCCCGGCCGACGACATGCGGGTCGAGCTGCGGCGGGTGGACCGGTCGCGGCGTCGCGCGTGGGTGCTGATCGCCGGCGCGGTGACCATGGTGCTGGCGCTGTGCGCGGGCACGTTCTGGGTCTCGGTCGACCAGTACATGCTCGGCCGGGACACCTACGACGCCATCCAGGTCGGCACGGCCGAGGCGGAGGTCCGTGCGCGGCTGCCGCGCCCGGACGCGGCGGTCGAGGACCCGGACCCGGCGGCCAGCCTGTCCTGCCTGACCTATCAGGCGAAGGTCGGCTTCCGTGCGGACTCGTACAACGGCCGGTACCGTTTCTGTTTCCGCGACGGTGCGCTGGTGTCGAAGGAGATGCTGGAGTGAGTCTCCTTCGGGTGGTGATCGCGGATGACGACGAGCTGACGCGCGGCGGCATCCGCCTGGTGGTGAGCGCACTGCCGGACGTGGAGGTGGTCGCCGAGGCCGCGAACGGCCGGGCGGCCCGCGAGGCGGTCGAGCGGCTCAAACCGGACGTGGTGCTGATGGACATCCGCATGCCGGTCGTCGACGGGCTGGCCGCGCTGCGCGCGATCACCGGCCCGACCCGGGTGATCATGCTGACCACGTTCGGCGAGGAACAGTACATCGACGAGGCGCTCGCGCACGGCGCCGCCGGTTTCGTGCTGAAGAGCTCCGCCGCCGAGGAACTGGGTCCGGCGCTGCGCGCGGCCGCGGCCGGTGAGGTGTTCCTGTCCCCGCCGGTCACCCGGCACGCGGTCACCCGGCTGCGCGGCCTCGGCTCCGGCGTCTCCGGTGACGCGGTGGCGCGGCTGGCCCGGGCCGAGCTCAGCGAGCGCGAGACCGAGGTGCTGCGGCTCCTGGCCCGCGGCCTGTCCAACACCGCGATCAGCGGCACGCTGGTCATCACGGAGAGCACGGTCAAGACGCACGTCAGCCGGATCCTGATGAAGCTGGACTGCGAGAACCGGGTCCAGGCCGCGCTGCTGGCCACCCAGGCGGGCCTGCTCGCATAGGCTGGGCGTCATGCATCGGAGCCGACCGTCCACCTGGCTCATCGACGCGCGGAGACCGCCCGGCCGATGCCGTCGGCCGAAGAGGGCGGCCGGGATGTCGGCGTGGAACAGCGCGGTGCCGCGGGAGAGCGACGCCTCGACCGGGCGGCGGTCCACGATGGACAGCAGTTACGGGCAGGTCATGACATGGACCGCGATCCGGTCGAGCACGGCGGCGTACTGCGGCATCTCGCCCTTGAGCGACTGGAGGCGCCGGGCCCAGGCGGCACGGCCACCGGCCCCGGCGTACGTGGGATGTCCGTGGATCGCGTCCACCACGGCATGCCGGCCGGCGCCGCGGAGGTGGAGCCGGACGGCGTCGAGCACGGCACGGCCGATGCGGTCCGGGTCGTGCACCACCGCCGGCTGCGGCCGGCGCTCGAGAAGGACGGTACCGGCAGTCGACATGTCACGCTCCCACCCGCGCCGCCGTGTTGACGACGCTCCGACGGCGTGACGACGTCGCCGGATCATCCACGGTTCACCGTCCGTTCACGACATGACCCGGATCACCGTCCGGTCAGCAGTTCGCGAGGGTGTAGTTGACCGCCTCGATCACGGCGGCCCGCGCGGGACTTCCGGAGTCACGCAGCATGTCGCGCAACGCGTCCAGACGTCCGACGAACGCGGTCCGGTCGATCGGGTCGACGCAGTCCGGTGGCGGCGCACCCGGCTTCCGCGCGGTGACGGCGACCGTCCGCACCCGGTCCAGGATGGACCTCAGCACCGGATCGGTGTGCGGGTCGCCGGCCGCCTGCTGCTCGGAGAGAGCCACCGCGTCCAGCACCGCCTCGAAGACGTCGGTCACCGCACGGTCGACCGCGGTCCGCTCGGCCGCCCGCAACAGGTCCAGTGCCTGGCCCGGGGCGATCCGCCCGGCCAGGACGAGCTGGAACAGCAGCCCGTCCATGGCGAACCGCTCCTTCCGGCCGTCGATCTGTGCCGCGAAGTCGTAGGCGAACGACGCCGGGACCGGCCCGCCCGTGTAGGCGGGTTCGACCGCGAGCACACTGCTCACGGCCGGGACCAGCCGCTCCGCGGGGCCGGGCGGCAGGCTGAGCGCGACCCGGAAGGCGGCGAGGCGCGCCCCGTCCGGGTCGTTCGCGATCGCCGTGTCGAGCGCGTCCCGTACCCCCGGGTCGGACAGCTCCTGCTCGTGTGTCCGCTGGTAGGCGACCGGGTCGTCGGCCGTGAGCAGCCCGGCCAGGACCGGGGGCAGCGCGGTGCCGTGCGGCGCGGCCGGGAGACCGCCGGCGGTCCGGAGCAGCTCGGCGGTCAGCGCCGGCGCCTCCCGCACCACGACACCGTGCTGATCGATCAGGCGCCACACCTTGGTCATGTCGCCGGTCACCGCCTGCTGGACGACGACCGGCCGGAACCGCTCACGCAGCCCGGCGAACACCTCGTCGGTGGCCTTGGTGCCCAGCGTGGTGAGCACGACCGGCACCTCGCCCCATCGCTGGTGCGCGCGCAGCGCGGGTTCGAGGTCCGTCATCGCCGCCGGGTTCACGGACAGCACCGGACGGGGCAGGCCCGCGGTGAGCGACGCCAGATCACCGTCCGCCCACGCCCCGAGGCTGCGCGCGGCCGGCACCGGCCGGGCCGGCGTCCGGCGGCCGGACCACAGCGGCCGCAGTACGGTGCGGGCCGACGGGTCGAGCTGGATCACGCCGGCCGCGGCCTGGTCCAGGAGGAACCGGAGGCTCCGCACGTCGGACTCGCCGGGCGTGCTGCGCTCGGCCCGCTCCAGCTCCCGCAGCGCGGTCCGGGCCACCTCGGCGGCGTCGGAGTGCGGGAACCGGTCGAGCACCGCGCGGACCCGTGCCTCCGCCGCGTCGACGTGCCGGCGCAACTCGGCGACCTGATCCCCCGCCGAGCGCACGCCCGGCATCCGGGGCAGCACCGGCGGATCGGCGTAGGCGACGTCGGCCCGGAAGATCTCCGGGTTCTCCGGGGCGGGCCGCGGCATCAGCAGCGGCCGCAGAAGCGAATGGACCGCGGATCCGGTGCCCCCGCCGAGGCTCACGACGCGATTCGCGGCCTGGTCCAGCAGCTGCCGGACGTGTCGGAGCTCGGCCAGGAGCTGCGCCTCGGCTATCTCACCCGAGTTCTCGGCCCGGGTGACAACCGATCGCAGGCCGCTGACCGCGTCCCGCCAGAGCCGGGCGACGACCCGGCCCTCGTCCGGATCGTCCGCCAGGGTCGAGGTGATGGCCGGGACGGCGAGCGCGACCGACTGCCGGAGGTGGAGTGCCTGGCGGTACGCGCTGCGCGAGGCCCGGTGCGCCGTGGCGAGCGCCTCCCACCCGTCCGCGTGGTACGGGTTGAGCACCAGGACGCTCTTGCCCTCGTCCACGATGTTCCGGTGCCCGACCTGGATCGACCAACCGGCTGCACGCAGCTCGGTGAGCAGGTGGTGCCCGTCGTGCGTCTGCAGCAGTTCGTCGACGGCCAACGGCGGGCGCACCTCGATGATCCGGCCGTCGGGGGCGACCTTCGCCCGCGCCATCGCCGTGCGCGTTCCCGAGGTCAGCCGGTACAGGCCGAAGCCGGGGAGGACGAGGTCGTCACGCAGCCGGGAGCCTTGCGTGACGATCGCGACGATCAGGCCGAGGGAATCGGTGTCCGCGACACCCGGTCCGCTGCGCTCGCCGATTCTCCGCTCGAAGTGTGCGAGGGGGTCGTCCGCACCGGGCCAGCCACCGCCGCGGGCGATCCTCGCGAAGTGCCGGAGGTCGTCCGGCGACAGCGGCGGCGCCGTCCACCGGATGCCGCCGTCCGGGCCGGCCGAGGATCGCAGCAGGTGACGGTCCTCGCCGGTGGCGGGATCCACCACCCGGAAGGCGTCCTCGGCCACCCGGCGCCCGGAGACCGGACGGGTACTGCCGTCGCCCATCGTCTCCGGGATCACGTCGAGCGGCTGCCCGCCCACGGCCGGCGCCCAGGTGGGCTCGGTGTCGGTCCACGCCGGCCGCAGCGTACGCGGGACCGCGAAGTCGCCGTCCGGTAACGTCCAGCCCAGCTCTCCGAGCCGCTTGCGGGCCGTCGCGTGGGCGGTCCCCCGCTCCTGGCGGTAATCGCGGGCGCCTTCGACGGAGGTCGGCCGGGCCGCCATGCGGTAGGCCCCTTCCCAGATCCTCCGCTCGTCCTCGTCCGCGACGTACACCACGTCGAGGTGACGACGGTCGCTGACGCCGGAGGCGGTGGCGTAGAAGACGGCCAGGTCCGGCCCACCCGGCACGGCCGAGGCGTTGCCCAGCCAGTTCATGACGACGCTCTCGGCGTCCTCGTCGAGCTCGACGTCGATCACGCCCCGCGGACGCCCGTCCGGGCCGTACACGTCGAATCCGAGGAAACCGTGCGGCTGCGCGTCTCCCTCCCCCGGCGCCCTGGCCACCACGTAGGAACCGTCCGCGGCCCGGCCGACGGTGTAGGGCGGCAACACCGGGGAGCCCGGCCGGAACATCACGCCCATCGGCGGCAGGGGCGTGGCACCGTGCAGCGCGTCCATCAGCCGCACGTCGGCCTCGTGATAGTGCCTCATGACGGACGACAGATCGTCGAGCGCCTCGTCGAGCGGCATCGTGCTCAGCTCAGCGGCCAGGTCGTCCAGTCGCCGGCCGACGAGGGCCAGCCCCTGGATCCCGGCGATCACCGACGCGGGTACGGTCCGGCTGTCGTCGCGGGCCAGCGCGTCGGCCCAGGTCTGCAACTCGCGCAGGCGAGCACGCGCGGCATCGACCACCGCCTCGACCTCGGCGATCGTGGTGGGCAACATCGACGTGATCTCGTCCCGGAGCGCCCGCACCGACGACGAGGTGCGCTCGGCCTCGGCTCGGCGCGTGGCGTCGTCGCTCTCCCCGACAGCGTCCAGGAGGTCCTCGGTGGGCATCTGGCCCGGGATGATCACCGGTAAGGGCTGCGGAGATTCGGGCGCCGGCACGTGGCGCCTCTGGTGCACCTCGGTCAGCGTGTCCCAGGCGGAGGCCGTGTACGGATTGAGCGTCACGGAGCGCGAATACTGGTTGCTGTCGTTCGTGCGATCGGTTTCCACCGTCCACCCGGCGTCGTAGACGTCCGCGAGACGACGGCGCGCCGGCGCGGGGTCGCGAAGGTCCGCCGGGAACTGCGACCGGTCGAACGCCAGCGGAGGCCGGGCCATGACGGCTCGCCCCTCGACGTCGACCATGGCCCGGACCAGGACGAATTCGTCGCCGAGGACCATCCCGTAGAGCCGGAAGCCGAGCAGCAGCCGGTCCAGGCGCAGGAGCTCCCCGTTCGTCACCACGTGACGGACGAACTCCTCGGCCGTCATCTCCGGCAGGCCGGCCCGGTCGCGCGCCTCCTCCCAGTGGCTCCGGTCGGCCGCCGGGAGCAGCTCGGCCGACCAGCGCTCGCCGCCACCCGGCGCGGTCCACGCGTGCAGCCGGCGCACGACCTCACCGACCTCCGGATACACCACCTCGAACACGCCGTCCGGCGCGTGACGACCGGACACCCGGCGGGAGAAGCCACCGGCCAGCGTCTCCGTCACGATCGCCAGCGGCTCCCCGTCCAGCGTCGGTGCCCAGTCCGGGGCCTCGTCCGACCACTCGGGCCGCAGCTCGTACGAGTCGGAGAAGTCCCCGCCGGGCAGGGTCCACCCGGAGGCGATCAGCCGATCCGCCATGGCCTCCGGGGCGGCGTCGCGCTCCAGGCGATAGATGCTGATGTCGTCGAGGAGGAAGGGCAGCCCCCGCATGCCGAGCTCGTCCCGGAGGAACCGCCGCATCTCCTCGTCGTGCACGTCGACCACGTCGAGGAACTCGTGATCGCTCATCAGCTCCGCCGCGTAGAAGATGTTCAGCGCGACGGCGCCGGGGATCTGGGAGACGTCCCCGAGACGGATGATGACGGAGTCGTCCGACACCTCGGTCGTCGACTCGATCGTGCCGCGGAACCGTCCGTCCGGACCCAGCACGTCGAAGCCCCGGAAGCCGTGCGGCTCGTCCACCCCCCGTGCGGCCGCCCTGGCCACGACGAACGAGCCGTCCGGCGCGACACCCACGGTGTGCTCCGGGTAACCTTCGATCAGGGATGGTCGATGCAACTCGTGGAGGGTGGGCAGCGCGTGCGCGCCGCGCACCGCGCGCGACATCAGCCGTTCCGCCTCGGTGTAGGTGCGCACCAGCTCCTGGAGCGGACTGGAATACTGATCGGGGTCGAAGCTGATGTCCCCCTCGGAGTGCCGCACCAGCAGTGCACGGAACGTGTCCAGCGCGGCGCGGGCGGCGGCCACGTCCTCCGGCCGCGCTCCCGGGTCGGCCATGGCCTCGTCGAGCCCGGCGAGTGCCCGGTCGTGCGGCCCTCCGTCCCAGTTGCGCAGTACGTCGCGGGCCGCCTCCGCCTGATCGAAGCCCGACGGTTCCGGCTCCTCGTCCCCGGCCACCGACCTCGGGCCGACGGTCGACGCGTCGGACGCCCAGTCGTCCGGGTCCTGCACCTGCATCGGGAAGACCCGCAGCTCGTTCGCGTGCGACTGATGCGCCTGCGCCGTGGTCACGGCGTTCCAGGCGAACCCGCTGTAGGGGTCGATCGTCAGCGTCCGGGTGCGCGCGTCGACGCGATTGCGGTGACCGGTCCACACCGTCCACCCGGCACGGCGCAGCTCGGCGATCGGGTCGGGTGCGGGCGCCCCGGGGCCGCCGTACACGGCCTCGTCGAGTGCCAGCGGCCGGCGCGCCCGTACGACGCGTCCGTCCGCGTCGACCGTCGCCCGGACCAGGAAGACCTCTTCGTCCAGCTCCAGGCGGTACAGGCCGAACCCGGGGATGGCCAGATCGTCCCGCACGCGCGTGCCACCGCGCACGACGGCCCGGACGAATTCGTCCGCCGTCAGGTCCTCCGCGCCGAACGCCCGGGCGACCGACGGTGAGAGCGCCTCGCCGGACCACCGGGGGACGCGGTCCTGCCCGATCCAGGAGTGCAACCGCCCGACGACGGCACCGGTGTCCGGGTTGACCACGGCGAATCCACCGTCGTCGAGGTAGCGGCCGGAGACCAGCCGGACCGACTCGCCGTCCAGCGTCTCCATGACCACGGACAGCGACTCGATGCCGTCCGCCGTGACGACCACCGGCGCCCAGCCGGGATCGACGCCGGTCCACGCCGGTCGCAGCACCCGGCTCGCGGCGAACCCGTCCGTGGGGAGCGTCCAGCCGCGCTCCTCGAGCCGCTCACGGGCCTTCTCGTGGCTGACCGTCCGTTCCTGCCGGTAGTCACGCGGATTCGCGTTCGGGCCGGACAGCTCCTCCATCCCGTACGCGTTCTCACGGATGTCCCAGACCTTCTCGTTGCCGACCCGCAGCGACAGGAAGAACTCGCCGGCGCTCACGCCGGTGGCGTAGAAGGTGGTCAGGTCCAGCGCATCCGCGACGTCGGACAGGTTGGTCAGGAAGTCCGTGGCGACGAAGCCGCCGGTCGCCGGGCCGGGCTCCGTCGCGTCGATCGACGCCTCGATCGTCCCGCGCGGGAGCCCGTCCGGGCCGAACACCTCGAAACCGGAGAATCCGTACGGCTTGTCGTCCCCGGGTCCCGGCGGCTTGGCCACGACGTAGGAACCGTCCGGCGCCACCCCCACCGTGTACGGCGGAAGCGCCGACGCGGTCGACACGGCCCATGTGGGGCCGGTGCCGTCCTGCATGAGAACGGTGAGCTCGTCGGCCGCGGGGAGCCCGGTGACCGGGCCGTCCGGCAGCGCGCCGCCGCCGGGCGCCCGGAACATCTCGGACGCGGGCGCCAGCACCCGGCCGGCCCGTACCATCTCCGACACCGGCGACAGCACCGCGGTGGCCGGGAGATCTCCCAGCAGCGCCACCAGCATCTGGTTCACCAGCTCGTACCGCTCCACGACCGCCCCGGCCCGGGTCCGCGCCGCGTCATCCGACAGACCGGGGAGCCGGCCGGCCAGCTCCTCCAGCGCCGGCCCGAACCGGTCGAACACCTCGCGCACCGCCTCCGCCGTCGCCCGGCGCGGCGCCGAGACCTCGGACGATCCGCGCACCACGTCGATGGCGGACAGCACCCGGTCGCTGGTCGCCGCCCACCGTGACAGCGCGCCGTCGACCGCGGCCCGCACACCGTCCACGGAGGACGGCAGCCGCGACGTCACCTGCAGCGGTGGTACCGGCGGCATCCCGGCCGCACCGACGTAGTAGTCGTAACCGGGCGCCGGGGCGGTGTCCGTGGCCGGACGGTTCCGCGGATCGACCCGGAGCGCGGCGGGCTTCGCACCGGGCAGGGCGCGCAGCAGTGCCACCGCGTCCCGCGCCGGCATCAGCCGGATGGCGGCGCCACCGTCCAGTCCCGGGTTGATCCAGGCCAGGCCCTCCGGCCGGGAGACCAGCCAGCCGAGGACCGGGTCCGTGCCGGTGGCGTCGGTCCGGATCAGGGCGCCGGAGCCGGGCGTGGCGAGCAGGGTGGTGACGATGTCGGCCGGGTCGGTGGGGATCGCGGATCCGCCCCAGGCGCGCAGCACCTCGTCGGCGCCGACCGGTCGCACGGAACGCTTCAGCGCCGCCTCGTCGAGGCCGGCCGGGAGTCCGAACAGCGTGATGCCGGCCGCCAGCGCGTACGTGGCGCTCAGCGGGCTGCGTTGCTCGTCGCCGCTCAGCCTCGAGGGCACCAGCAGGTCGTCGCGGATGGCGGACGCGCGGCCGGCCAGCGCGACGAGCCGGTCCCAGGACGGGGGCGCGCCGGTCAACGCGGCGTGCAGTGTCTCCCGGGCGGCGGCCTGCGCGCGGGACAGCACACGTACCGCCGAGGGGTTGTCCTGGTTCTCCAGACCCGATTCATCCAGCGGTACGACGCGGCCGGAGCGTTCCATGCCGGGCCGGTACGGCGCGTGCTTGGCGAGGTCGAGCTGCTCCGTGAGTTCCCGCCAGGTCGCCTGGTCGAGTCTCTCGCCGGGGAGGGTGCCGAGGACGAGGCGGTCACGGATCGGCGCCGGCAGGTCGGCGAGCGCGCGGCGCAGTCGTTCCATCGCGCCGGGCTTGAGCCGGGTCCGCTCCTGGACGTAGACCATGGTGGAGCCGGAGGCGCGGTCGGCCCGGAACGCGCCGGTCAGCGCTATCGGATCGACCGGATCGGCCATCGACCCGTCGTGGTAGAAGACGCCGCCCGGCACCGCGATGAAACGGCCGTCCGCGCAGATCAGTCCGAAGGCCCCGGCATTCGCCACGCCGCTCTCCTCACCCCGTCCCGCCGGACATGGCGGCACCGATGACCAACTGACGTGGCGACCGGATCAACGGTTCACCATCAATTAACAGAAGTTGCCCCTCCTAGGCTCCTTTTTCAGGTATCCGGCCCGCGGGCCCGCCTCGGTGCGGAGGCGGGCCGGGCGTCCGGTCAGGGACACGTGGTCACGTAGAGCGCGACCTGGTTGAGGCCTTCGGCGTGCTGGGGCATCTGCTTCTGCAGGTCCTGGAGACGGCGGATCCACTGGGTGCGGCCGTCCCTGGGCAGGTACGTGCTGTGGCTGTAGATCATGCCCTTGACCGTCTCGGTGTCCGCGCCCTGCAGGTGCAGGTGCAACGCCTTGAGGATGGCGCGGCTGGCGCCGTCGTCGAGCGTGCCGAGCGTGATCGCGTCGATCTCGGCGAACGCGGCGTCGCGCGCGGCCGGCTCCTGGGCGGCCACGGCCGGGACCGCGGCGAACAGGCCGTCGGCCTTGTCGTCGCCACCGGCGCGGTAGGTGAGCAGCGTGTCGGCGAACACCGGGTCGCGGTCGAGCACGTCCAGGAACGCGGCGTGCGCGGCGAACACACCGGACGCGCCGAACTCCGCGATCCGGGGCCGCAGTTCGCGCAGCGCGGTCCCGTGCTCGGCCAGCGCCGTCCGGACGGCGTCCGCGTTCTCCAGCGGCGTGGCCAGGTACGACGACAGCGCGTCCGGGGCCTTGGGCAGTGTGGACACGCGGCGCCGGCCGGCGTACGCGGCCAGCAGATCCGCGGTGATCTCCTTGGCCGGCGGCACCGCGGTCGCGCCGCCCACGCCGGCCCACAGGTTGTCCAGGCTGAACCCGGTGCCGGTGCCGGCGGTCTGGTGCAGCAGCGGCACCCGGTAGTGCTCGACGATCCGGCGCAGCTCGCCGCTGACCGTGCCACGGGTGATCACCACGGGCACGCCGCGGTTGTTGGTGTGCTGGAACAGCTGCCAGTCGAGCGCGGCCAGCTCGGCCGGGGTCGGCGCGTCGGACAGCCGCTCCGAGCCGATCACCACGACGGACTGGTCGAGCCGGGCCGCGGCCTCCGCGACGCGGTCCATGAACCGGGACGGCACCCCGCCGATCACGTCCAGCGTCCGCGACCCGCCGAAGTCGCGGTACGCGGCCGCGGCACCGGAGTGCCGCACCGGCTGCCGCGGGCCGTCCACGCCGGGCCGGTCCGCCGCCAGGTCGAGCAGGCGGGTCTCCAGGTCCATCTCGCCGCCGAGCGGGGCGATCCGGATCGGCCCGGCCGGGTCCGCGGCGAAGACCGTGGCCTGCGCGGTGCCCGGGTCCACGAAGGACAGCCCGCGCGCGTCGTTGATCGCCAGCGTGACCTGGTCGCCGACCTGCACCAGCGTGTGCGAGCCCATGGGACTGCCGGCGATCGCCGCGAGCAGGTCACCGTACCCCTGGATCAGCTGGGCGGTCTTCGGGAAGTCCGCCACGGTCAGCGGCGTGCCGCTGCGGCGCAGCACCTCGCCGTAGGCGTGCGCGACGAGCGCCGGTGGCAGGCCGATGCGCACGCCGCCCTGGCCGTCGAAGACGATCCGGGCCGACGGGTACGTCGTGGAGAGCACGCCGTCGAGCAGTTCCTTCCCCTGACCCGCGTAGGGATCGGGGGCCCAGTGCCGGGCCGGCATCACCCGCAGGAGCTGCGCCTGGTCGACCGGCACGATCCGCAGGTCCCGGGAGAAGCCGATCAGCCGGTTCCGGTCGACGCCGCCGAGGTCCACGGTCGCCAGGATGTCCACCGGCAGCCCGGCCGCGTCCGCGCGCGCCGCCGCGTCCGCGACGGTCAGGTTGTGCTCGCCGAGCGGCCGCTCCACCATCCGGTCCAGCGCGTAGTCCGGGTGCCCGTTCAGGAACTGGTAGAGCAGGCCCCGGGCGACCCGCTGACCGTGCGTGCCCGCGTTGCCCGGTGTGCGCACGCCGTCGTCGCCGACCCGGGTGGTGGCCGGCGCGAGGTCGTCGAACGCCTCCGTCATGCCCTTGCCGAGCGTGATGTACGTGTAGCCGTCCGGCGCGATCACGTCGAACGCGGCCAGCATCAGCGGGTCGTCGGTCAGCGCGGCCATCCCGTCCCGGCGCAGGTGCAGGCCGGAATCGGTCGGGATGATGTGGTCGAGGCAGATCGCGTCCATGACGCGCTGGGTCAGCGGAAGGGTCACGGCAGGCTCCCGGGTCAGCAGTTGGAGAGGGTGTGGGTCAGGGTCTCGATCAATGCGGCGCGGGCCGGGCGCCCGGTGCCGCGCAACAGGTCACGCAGGCCGTCCAGGCGGCCGACGAACGCGGCGCGGTCCACCGGGTCCAGGCAGTCCGGCGGCGGCGCGCCCGGTGGTCGGGTGGTGTCGGACACCTTCCGGACCTTGGCGAGGACGGCCCGCAGGACCGGGTCGGTGCCCGGGTCCCTGGCCGCCTGCTCGTCGGTCAGCGCCATCACCTCGGTGACCGCCTCGAAGACGACGGCCACGGCCCGGTCGACCGCGGTCCGCGCACCGGCGCGCACCAGGTCCAGCACCGCGTCCGGGGTCATCCGCCCGGCCAGCGCGATCTGGAACAGCAGGCCGTCCAGGGCGAAGCGCTCCCGGCGGCCGGCGCCGGCCAGGGCCAGGAAGTCGTAGGCGAACGACGCCGGGACGGGGCCGCCGGTGTACGGCGGCTCGACGTCGAGCAGGCTGCGCACGGCCGGGGCGAGCCGGTGCGTGGCAGTGCCGTCCAGGCCGAGCGCGACCCGGAAACCGGCCAGCCGCTCCCCGTCCGGCGCGGTGGCGATCAGCCGGTCGAGCGCGTCCCGTACCCCCGGGTCGCTGAGTTCCGCGGCGTTTCCGCGGTGGTACTCCGCCGCGCCGTCACCGGCCGTGAGCAGGCCGGCGAGCACCGGCGGCAGCGCGGCGCCGCGCGGTGCGGCGGGCAACCGTGCCGCCTCCTCGAACAGCGTCGCGGTCAGTCCCGGCCGCTGCATCACCTGCGTGCCGTCCGGACCGGACAGCCGCCACACCATCCGGAAGTCCATGCCGACGATCGCCTCCGCCTGCACGACGACCGGCCGGAAGCGCTCGCGGAGCGCGGCGAACGCGTCGTTCGTGACCCCGTTGCCGACGGTGGCGACGACGATCGGCACCTCGCCCCACCACTCGTGCGCCCGGAGCGCGCGTTCCAGCTCGTCCAGCGCGGCCGGCGTCCGGCCGCTCAGGTCCACGGTCAGCACCGGCCGCCGCACACCGGCGGTCAGCTCGCCGAGGTCACCGGCCGTCCACGGGCCGATGCTGCGCGGTGGCGGCAGCGGGCGGGCCGCCCGGTGCCGCCCGGACCACAGCGGCCGCAGCACCGGTTCGGCGCCCGGATCGAGCCGGAGCACCTCGGCCGCGGCCTGGTCCAGCAGAAACCGGAGATCCGTCACGTCGTCGTCGGTGGGCGGCTGCCGCTCCGCGCTCCTCAGCCGCTCCAGCGCGGTGCGCACCAGCTCGGCCGCGACGGAGTGCGGGAAGCGGTTCACCACCTCGGTGACCCGCTCGGTGGCCGCGTCGACGTGGGCGCGCAGCTCGGCGACCGGGTTCTGCGGCGCGAGGAGGGGCGGCGGCACCGGCGGGGCCGTGTAGGCCACCTCGACCCGCCGCACCTCGACGTCGCCGGACACCGCCAGACCCGCGTGGGCCGCCGTGTCCGCCCCGTCCATCGCGATGATCAAGGTCCGCGCGGTGAACGCGCCGGCGCCCAGGTAGGTCACCCGGTTGTCGAACGTCACCAGGCGCCAGTAGGCGTCGACCGCCCCGGTGTCCGGCTGCTCCACCTCGATCGGGTACACGATGTTGAGCCCGTACGCCCGGCGGAGATCGTTGAGCCCGCCGTCGTAGGAGGGCGCGACGAACAACGCGGTGCCGGCCAGCTCGGGCTCCGCGGCGAGCAGCGCGGACAGGCGCGCGGCCGCCATGTCGGTGCCGTCCGCGACATCGACCACCACCAGCGGGTGGCGCATCCTCGTCGCGGTCCGGCCGAGCGCGCCGGCCCAGTCCGGGGTGCCCGGCTGCGCGCTGAGCCAGCGAACGCCGGGCTCCGGTGCCCCGGCCAGCCAGGCCGTCCCGCGCCGGGCCCGCACGGCCGCGGGAAGCGCCAGCTCCGCCTCGTACGCCCGGTTCGCCTGCCGGGTCAGCTGCTCGTTCCAGTACCGGGCCTGGCCGGCGGTCAGCCGGCGCGCGCCGTACGAGCGCACCTCGACCGGCACGTGCTCGATCAGCAGCGCGCCGTCGGCCAGGTCCAGCGGCGCCTCGGTGGTGAAGTCGATCGCCTGCGACTGGGTGACCCGCTCGGCGCCGGCCACGAACGCGCTCTTCGCGTACTGCTGCAGCGTGAACGACCGATGCGTCGGCACCAGGTGGAAGTTTCCCACCGTCCACTCCGGGGCACGCCCGGTCGCGCGCAGGCGCTCGTCGTAGTCCGGGATACGCGCCCGGACGCTCGCCTCCAGGCGCTCCCAGATGGTCCCCCACCGCTCCCCGAGGAAGGTGACGGCCTCGGCCGGCAGCCGGTCGAGCAGGTCGGCGAACGCGTCCACCCGGGACAGCACCGCGATCTGCACCTTGTTGAGGCCGTGCTCGCTGACCGGCCAGGTGGCGACCCCGGCGAAGTTGTCGTAGAACAGCGCCGCGTACCCGGCGACCAGTTTCGCGGTCGCCGCCGCCTCCGGTCCGCCGGTGGCGGCGAGGAAGTCCGCGGCGAGCCGGTCGCCGAACGCCAGACCGTCGGTCAGGTGGTCCCGGGTCAGGTAGCCGTGGTCCTGGTCCCGCCAGGTGTGGTCGCGGACGTGCTCGAGGAAGTCGCGCATGCCGGACAGCACCACGCCGTGCGTGAAGTGGTAGTGGGATCCGGGCGCCTCCCCGACCGGCGGGCGGCCGACCGAGACGTCGGCGCCGAGCGGGGTGAGCGTGACGTCGACGCCGGACCGGGCGAGGAACTCGTGCAGCGACATGACCGGGCCGGCGCCGTACGGGCCGGGCAGCTTCGCGGTCTGCTCCGCCATCCGCGCGAACGCGTCGAAGACCCAATCCGGGTCGTCCCGCTGGAACTCGTGCGGGTGCGAGCGCATGATGCCGCTGACCCGCTCGATGATCGCGGTGGTCACCCCGCGGCCGTCGCCGCCGGCCGCGATCGCGTCCGCCCGGTCGATGTAGTAGCGGCCGTCCGCGCCCCGGTAGACCGTCTTGGTGTCCGTCTCGACCCGGAAGCCGCCGTACGTGCCCACCGCCAGCAGCGCGCCGCGCAGCGTGCTCAGATCCTGCCCCTCGCCGAGGAAGAGCATCACGGTCTCTTCGTCCTCGACGCCGGAGCCGCGGTATCCCTTGCTCACCGGCGGGTCCAGCAGCGACGCGGTGCGCGACCGGGACTCCGGCTCCGGTCGTTCCGGTGCCGGGACCACCACCCCGTCCGGGCCGATCACGATCATCCGGGTGTACGTGTCCGCGTCGAAGTCGGCCGGCGTCTCCCCGGGCCGGCCGGCCCGGGGCTTCCCGCCGCGATCGGTCAGGTTCACCCACCGTACGCCCTGGTCAGCGGTGCGATAGGCGGCGTAGACGTGCCCGTGCGGCGCACCGGCCCGCTCGGTCAGCACCACGGCCGTCGAGCCCGGGGTGAACCGCGGGTCGCCGGCGAGCGACTCCCAGCCGCCGAACCGCTCCCAGTCCTGCCGGTCGCCGAGCCACGTGCCCGGCAGCGGCTCCTCCCGCGTGCGCGGCACCCGCACCCCGGCGCGGTGCAGCCGCCCCATCAGGCTCTTGACCAGGGCGAGACATTCCGCGACGGTACGGTCGCCGGTGTGCCGGGCCAGGCGACGGCCGGACGCGACCACGTCCCGGAACAGGGTGGTCAGCTCCGCGGTGGTCAGGGCCGGCGTGGGCACCCGCTCCGGTTGCGGCACCGCGCGGGCCAGCGTGTCCAGCCGGTCGAGCGCGGCCCCGAGGCGATCCGGGGTGAGGTCACCCTCGCCCAGCTCGATCACCCGGTTGTCGAACGTCACCACCCGCCAGTACCGCGCCGCCACCGGATTCGCGGCACCCAGCGTCCCCGGTAACCGGGTGATCACCGGATAGATCATGTTGAGCCGGTGCGCCTGACGGACGTCGTTGAGCGCCCGGTCGAGCAGCGGCACCCAGAACAGCGCGCTGCCGGCCAGCCCCGGCTCGTCACGGAGCAGGTAGGACAGCTCGGTGGCGGCCTCCTCGCCGGCACCGTCGAGCGCCACCATCTGGCGTCCCCGCGCGGCCGCCGTCGCCTCGAGGCGGCGGACCGCGGCGGACGGCCGGCCGTACGGGCTGCCCCAGCGCAGTTCCGTGTCCGCGACCGGGCTCAGCCAGGCCCGGGCACCGGCGGCACGCTCGGCCGGGCCGACGGCCAGCGCCGCGTCGTACGCGGCGGCGGCGCGCCGGGACAGCTCCCCGTTCAGCTGCTGCGCCCGGCGGGCGGTGATCCGGCGGGCGACGTACGAACGCACCTCGACCGGTACGTGTTCGCGCAGGAGCGCGCCGCCGGCCAGGTCCAGCGGGGCCGCGGTGGTGTATCCGATCGCGTCCCACTGCGTCACCCGCTCGGCGTCCAGGACGAACGCGCTCCGCGCGTACTCCTCGAGCGTGTGCAGCCGCCCGTGGGTGAGCGCGTGCCGGAAGTCGTCCTTGAAGAAGAACCGCTCGTCGTGGTTCCTGGCCCGGTAACGCGTGGTGTAGTCCGGTATCCGGGCGCCGATGCTGAACTGCAGCTCCGCCCAGATCCGGTCCCAGTTCTCGCCGAAGAACTCGACCACGTCCATCGGCATCCGCTCCAGGATGTCGGCGAACGCGTCGACCCGGGACAGCACCGCGATCTCCACCTTGTTCAGCCCGGCGTAGATCGGCCAGGTGGCGGCACCGGCGAAGCTGTCGTAGAACAGGGCCGCGTACCCGGCGATCAGGTTCGCGGTGCCGGACGCCTCCGGGCCGTCCTCCAGGAACCACTCGGCCAGCTGATCGCCGAACCGCAGGCCGTCGGTCAGGTGCTCCTGGGTCAGGTAGCCGAGGTCCAGGTTCCGCCAGGTGTTGTCGCGGACGTGCTCGAGGAACTCGCGCATCCCGGAGAGCACGACGCCGTGCGTGTAGTGGTAGTGCGAGCCGGGCTCGTCGCGGACCGGCGGGCGCCCGACCGCGGTCCGCAGGCCCAGGTCGGTGAACTCGAGGTCGAGGTCGAGCCCGGAGAGGAACTCGGTCAGCGGCATGACAGGTCCGCCGCCGTCCGAGCCGGGCAGCGTCCTGGTCTTCGCGGCCATCCGCCCGAACGCGTCGAAGACCGGCTCCGGGGCCGGCCGGTTCACCTCGTGCGGGTGCGACCGCAGGATCCCGCTGACCCGTTCGATGATGGCGACGGTCGTCGCCCGGCCGTCGCCACCGGCCGCCCGCGCGTCCACCGGCGAGGCGTACAGCAGGCCGTCCGCGCCCAGGAAGAACCCCTTGGTCTCGACCTCGATCCGGTACGTGTGGCCCGGTCCCCATGCCAGGACCTGGCTGCGGGCGTCGTTCGGCACGATGCCCGGCGGGAGGAAGAGCATCACCGACTCCTCGTCCTCGACACCGGAGCCGCGGTAGCGCCGGTCGGCGCGGTCGGTCATCGCCAGCGCGGTCGCGTCCGGTCCCGCGGACTCCGGCGGCGCGACCGGGACGGTCACCGCGGTGCCGTCCCGGCGGAAGATCCGGGTGCGCAGGTCGACCGCGCCGGCGGCCTTCGGGAGCCCGTCGCGGCCGGGGACGGTCATCTCCGCATGCGTGCGGACCCGGTCCGCCTCGCGCGTCGCGGACGGGTCCACCCACAGCACGCCGTCGGCCGTGCTCACCACCAGGAAGGCGTGGCCGATCGCGCCCGGCCGTCCGGAGAGGACGAACGCGACGCGGCCGGGCTCCTCGCCGACGATCCGGCCGATCTCCGCCCAGCCGGTGGTCCGCGGCCAGGTGCGGGGCGCGCCCCAGCCGGCCCAGAGCCCGTCGTGCAGGTCGAGGTCGTCGCGGGAGCGGCCGTCCGGCGGGGTCAGCGCGACGCCGAACCGGCCGAACAGCTCGTCGCGGGCCACACCGATCGCGGCCGCGCAGTACACGTCGCCGCTGCCGGAGCCGAGCCGCGCCACGATCCGGCCGGTCAGCGCCCGCATCCCGGCAGCCGTGAAATCGGCCGGATCCGGCGGGGCCACGGCTCCGCCCGCTGCCGGGCCGACGCGCGGTCCCGTCTCGCCACGCGGTTCCGTCTCGCCACGCGGTCCGGCCGCGCCACGCGGTTCCGTCTCGCCCTGCGGGTTCGCCTCGCCGTGCGGGGTGACGCGGGCCGCGACCGGGGCGGTGCCCAGCATCGATACCGCGTCCCGGGGCGTCAGCACACGGATCGGGGCGTCGTCGTCGGCCTCCAGATCGATCGAGACCAGACCACCCGGCCGGGACACCAGCCAGACGAGGCCGGGCCGGCCGGCGCCGGGTGCCGGCACCCGGACCAGCGCACCCGACCCCGGCGCCGCGGCCAGCGCGGCCACCAGCTCACCGGCGTCCACCGCGGCCACCGGCCCGCCCCAGGCGCGCAGCACCTCGTCCGCCGGGATCTGCCGCACGTCGCGCCGCAGCGTCGCGGGGTCGGCGCCGCCGGGCACGCCGAACAACGCGATCCCGGCCGCCAGCGCGTACCCGGCGCCGGACCGGCCGCGGTGTCCCGGCGGCAGGCCCAGCTCACGGCGGATCGCGGCGGACCGTACGGCCAGCAGCTCCAGGCGTTCCCAGGAGGGTGGCGTGCCGTCCAGGGCCGCGCGCACCGTCTCGCGCGCGGCCGCCTGGTCGCGGGGCAGCACCCGTACCGCCGCGGGGTGGTCCGGGTTCTCCAGACCCGCGGCGTCCAGTGGGACGACGCGCCGCGAGGGCGTCAGGCCCGGCCGGTACGCCGCGTGCCTGGCCAGGCCGAGCTCGTCGGTGAGCCCGAGCCAGGCCGCCTGGTCGGCGGCCTCGCCGGGCGGCGTGCCGAGCACCAGACGGTCCCGGGCCGGTGCCGGCAGGTCGTCCAGCGCGCGGCGGACCCGGTCGGTCGCGCCGATCCGGGTCCGGGCGCGCTCCGGCACGAAGACCGCGACCGCGCCGGCCACCCGGGGCGCCCGCAGGGCACCGGCCAGCGCGGCCGGGTCGACCGGTTCCGCCATCGGACCGTCGTGGTAGAAGACGCCGCCGGGTACCGCGATGAAACGGCCGTCCGCGCAGACAAGACGGAAATCCCCGGCGTTCGCCATGATGTGCTCCTCACCCGGCGCCGCCGTACCTCCGACGGCGCCGATCACCTCTTGACGTCGCGCCCGCCCGCACGGTTCACGTGAACGCGGGGTAAATCGCGATCAGCAGTTGGCGAGGACGTAGGTGAGCGTCTCGATCAGCGACGCCCGGGCCGCCTGACCGTCGGCGCGCAGCATGTCGCGCAGCGCGTCCAGGCGGCCGACGAACGCGGTCCGGTCGACCGGGTCGACACAGTCCGGCGGCGGCGTGCCCGGCTCCCGCGCGGTGCTGGACACCTTCTCGACCCGGGCGAGGATCGCCTTGAGCCGTGGATCGGTGTGCGGGTTCGCGGCCGCCTGCTCCTCGGTGAGCGCCATCACGTCGGCCACCGACTCGAAGACGTCGACGACGGCCCGGTCGACCTTGTTCCGCGCGCTGGCCCGCAGCAGGTCCAGCGCGAACTCCGGTGACATCCGCCCGGCCAGCACGATCCGGAACAACAGGCCGTCCATGGCGAACCGTTCGATCCGGCTACCGGTCTGGGCCAGGAAGTCGTAGGCGAACGTGGCCGGGACGGGACCACCGGTGTACGGCGGCTCCACGCCGAGCAGGTTCGTCGTGGCCGGGACCAGCCGCTCCGTGGCCGTGGCGTCCAGGCTGAGCGCGGCCCGGAAACCGGCCAGGTGATCCCGGTCCGGCGCGGTCGCGATCACCGTGTCCAGTGCCTCCCGCACGCCCGGGTCGGTGAGCTGCTCGTGGTACCGCCGGTGGAACTGTTCCGCGTCCGCCCCGGCCGTGAGCAGGCCGGCGAGGACCGGGGGCAGCGCGGTGCCGATCGGTGTCGTCGCCAGCCTGGCCGCCTTCTGGAACAGGGCCCTGGTCAGCTCGGACACCGAGGTGGCCGGGTCGGCGTCGACGAGGCGGCCGTTCTGGTCCCACAGCCGCCACACCGACTCGGAGGGGCCCAACACGAACTCCTCCGGCGTCCTCTTCTTCATGGACTGCTCGATGACGACCGGTCCGGTGTGCTCACCGGCGCCGGCCTCCCGCATCCGCTCAAGGAGTGCGGTGAACTCGTCCCTGGTGGCCTTGGCACTGTGCGTGGTGACGACGATCGGCACCTCACCCCACCACGCGTGCTCACGGAGCGCGCGCTCCAGCCGCTCGATCGCGGCCGGAGTCCGGCCGCTCAGGTCCACGGTCAGCACCGGACGGTTCAGCCCGGCCGTCACCGGGCCGAGGTCACCGGCCGTCCACGGGCCGACGTGGCGCGGCGCCGGCACCGCCCGATCCGGCGCGATCCGGCCGGACCACAGTGGCGCGAGCACGCCGATCGTGCTCCGGTCGAGCCGGATGAGCGCGGCCGCGGTCTGGTTGAACAGGAGCGCGAGGTCGGTGATCGAGCCGTTGCTCTCCAGCGCGTCCACGGCTGCGCGCCACAGCGCGGCGGCATCCGAGTGCGGGAACCGATCCAGCACCTCGGTAACGCGCGGGGTGGCCGCGTCGACGTGCTTGCGCATCTGAGCGATCTGGTCCGCGACGGTCAGTCCGCGCGGCAGCGGGGGCAGCACCGGCGGGTTCGTGTACGCGACCTCGGCCCGGAATACCTGGACATCGCCCACAGTGGCCGCTATCTGCCGGACCAGTTGCGTGACGCCGGTCACCGCGCCGCCCACCCGCTCATCCGGGTTCCGGCCATGCAGCGCGTTCAGCAGCGCGACGGCGTCGCCGAGGTGTGCCCGGTGCTGGGCCAGCATGCCGGCGTATCCGCCCAGCGTGTTGACCGGCGCCCCGGTCGCCACCGCCACGACGGCGCGCAGCGTGTTGCGGATCACGACGTCCCGCGGGCCGCCGTCGGCCACCTGCTGGGTCAACTGCCAGAGACCCTGCACGGTACGGACACCGAGCTCCGGTTCATCGTCCATCCGCATCTCGCCGTCCGAGTCGGAGGCGTCGCCGATCATGCTGAACAGCAGATCGTGCCGGGCGTCCGGATCGTCCGCTCCCAGGTACTCGTAGGCCGATGCCCCAATGTCCAGTGCGGACAGCTGCCAGGCGGCGAGGAACCCCCGGGTGCGTGCGTCCGCACCGGGATCCTGCTGGATCGCGGTCAGTTGCCCGGTGATCAGCGCACCGAACGCCGGCCCGGCCGCATCTGCGAACTCCCGCAGCCTCTCCTGCGCCTCGTGCGCGCGCCTCGGATCGCGTGCCGCGAGCCAGGTCCGCACCGCGGCGGCGGCCAGCCCACGTGGTACCACGGCGGCCGGGCCGGAGCCGGCCAGCCGGTGCATGGCAGCCGCCCACATCGCGCCGGTGTTCGGGGTCAGGGCGTTGATCGCCGATCCCGCGAGCGCGATCGCGCCGGCGGTGTCACCAGCGAGCATCATGCCGATCGCGTCCGCCATGTGCCTCTCGGCCGGCGGCGTACCCGCCGCGCTCCGGACCACCGACTGTGCGAGGCCGAAACCCTCCGGGGTGACCGCGCTCAGCAGCGCACCCAGCGCATCCGACCGCTGCTGGGACCGGCTCTCCCGCAGCACCGCGAGCGCCTGGTCCGGCCGCAGCCCGTGCGAGCCCCGCTCCAGGATGCTCAGCACGGTGCGGAGCTCGTCGATGCGCCGTCCGGTGACGATCGCGTCGCCGACCATGGCCCAGTCCCGCCAACGGCCGATGCGGTCCTCGGTCAGCCAGCGACGCGCGATCGGCTGCGCGATCGCGGCCGCGATCCGCCAGATCCGATTGGCGAAGTCGGAGTTGCCGGCCGCGCTCTCCACGCGTGCGCGCAGTACCAGCATCGAGGACCACGTGTCGCGCTGCTCGCTGGTGATGCCGGCCTGAACGGCCGCCCGCAGCTGCGCGGCGGACTCGGCGGTCTCGCCGGCGGCGGCGTGCCGGACCGCCCGGAACATCGCCGCGTGGACCGGGGAGCCGGTCACCGCGCCGCCGATGTCCTGCAGCGGTACGGTGCGCAGTGGGTCCAGCCCGGCGATCGCCGCGTACCCGGACCGGATACCGCCGGCCAGATACCGGAAGTTGTCCCGGGTCTGCGGCATGGTGACCCGGCGGGCACCGTAGGAGCGGACCTCCAGGATCGCGAGGCCGTGCCGGACCCGTCCGCCATTCGTGTCCAGTGCCGGGAACGTGGTGGTGCTTCCCCACACCAGCGGCGGCGGCATCGCACGGCCGGTGAGGGCGGCGTCCACGTACGTGCCGACGGCCGGCTTCTCCTGGGTTCCGTACTCCGCCCAGTTGTCGCGGGTGATCCCGGCCAATTCGGGATGGTCGGCTCCGGCCTGTCGCATCCGGTCCAGGAATGCGTTGTTGCGCTCCAGGTAGAGCCGGCCGAGCGCACCGCGGATCTCGTCCGCCTGCAGCGACAGGCCGAACGCCGCCCACCACGGCAGGTCGCCCCAGAGCAACCGGTGATCGTGCCGGGACAACGTCGCGACGTGCGCCTTCGGGATGTTCCGGCTGGGTGTCCAGGAGTCCATGTAGCCGCCGCTGTGCGAGTAGAGCAGCGTCGTGACGCCTTCGACCGCCGTACCCACCCGGTCGGGGAAGGCGAAGCCGAGTGCGCCGAGGAAGTCGGCAAGGTGCGCGGCCACGCCGGCGCCGAACTCGGCGCCCTCCTGCTGCCCCGCCTTGGTCCGGTACGGCACCGGTCCCAGATCGGTGCCGTAGGTGACGGTCGAGTCCCGCCATGTCCCGTCCGTGACGTCAGACAGGAATCCCTTCAGCATTTCGGTCGGCACGCCGAACGACAGGTGGACGTGGTTGCCACCCTCGTCACCCTCGGGTGGCAGGCCGATGGCCGTGTCACCGATGCCGGGCGCCATCTGGAAGCTGCTGCCGTCGAGGACCCCGGCGAGGTCCTCGTCCGGCCGGCCGGGCTCGGTGTCGACGTTCTCGAACCGTTGCTCGACATCCGCCAGCTGCTCCCAGAACTCGTCGGTGTCCTGGATCCGGTTCTCCTCACCGGGCAGGATGCCGAGAACTCCGCTGCGCAGTTCGACGATGTCGGCGCTGATCGTCCACTCGTCCTCCTCCTCCGGGGTGAGGTGGTAGACGCCGTCCCGCTCGTAGAGCAACTTCGTGTCGGAGAGCAAGTCGATGCTCTCGTCCATGGTGGAGGCGAGCACCTTGTCGTTCAGGACGCCGGCCGGCAGCACCATCGGCATGGTGCGCTCGGCCTCGATGCCACCGCCCCGGTATCCCCGGCTGACCGGGGGATCCAGCAGCGGCGCGGACCCGGACTCCGAGGCCGGCGGTGCCGGGCTCATGGACCTGGCCACCACGCCGTCCGGATCGATCACGATCGCGCGGGTGTACGTGTCGGCGTCGCTCGGCAGCTCTCCCGGCGCACCCACCCGGGGTGCTGCACCGCGATCGGTCAGGTTGATCCACAGGACGCCGTCGTCCCCGGCGTGGTACGCCGCGTACACGTGCCCGTACGGCGCTCCCGCACGCTCGGTCAGCACCACGGCCAGCGATCGCGCGCCGAGGTTCGGGTCGGTGCCCATCCGATTGCTCAGGTCCGACCAGGAGCCGAAGCGCTGCCAGTCCTCGCGGTCGCCGAGCCAGGTCTCCGCGTTCCGGCCGGGCGTAGGCTCCTCCCGGGTGCGGGCGAGGCGCACCCCGTGCCCCTGCCAGTCGCCCGGATGCAGCCTGCGCACCAGGTCCTGCACCAGTGCGAGGCACTCAGCGAGGCTCCGGTCCCCCGTGCTGCCCGCAGCCCGGTCACCGTTGGTGACGACGACCTGCCAGAGCTCCCGCAGCTGGTCCCCCGTGAGCACGCCGGCCCCCGATTGCCCGGTCGGCAATGCGGAGAGCAGGGCGTGTACCACCGGTGATGCCTGTGGGGTCAGCAGCTCGCCGGAGAGGGCTGACAGCTGCCGGCGTTCCGTTTCCAGGGCCCTCCGGTCCACCGGGACGGTGGACCATGGCCGCTCCCGGCCCGGCGCACCGGCCAGCATGGCGGTCAGCGCCGCGTGCTGCCAGTGGATCCGTTCGGCCTGCTGGCGTACCGGGTCGTGGCCGAGTCCGGCGGACACGCGCGCGGCCAGCTCGCCGACCGCGGCGGCCTCGGCGGCACCCGGAGTCCCGGCGCCGGGCTTCACCCGCACGGTGCCCAACGGCAGGGCGACGCGCAGCTCACCGGTGTCCCGATGCACGGTCGCGGACCGCAGCAGCGGCGCGAGCGTGCTGGTCCCGGGCAGACCGGTGGTGGCGAGGATCGACATCCGGACCGCCGCGGCCAGGTCCGCCACGCCGCCGGTCACCACGTCCACCGGGTACGGCCGGCGACCGCCGTCGACCGGGCGGAACGTCGCGGCCGGGACCGGAAGCACCGTGTCCGTGTCCGGCAGCGCCTGCGCGATCAGCTCGCGCGCCAGCCCGTAGCGGAGCATCAGCAGGTCGAGCCGCGTCTGCGCGACGTCCTCCGGCAGTGTGCCGAGCAGGTCCGCGAGATCGCTCAGTCCGCGGTGCACGCCGTCCAGCGCGTTGCGCGCGGCGTCCGCGGCCTGCCGCCGTGGCACCGGCATGCCGGCTCCCGCCGCGGTGTCGAGCGCCGCGACCACGGTACGCACGTCCGTCCAGCGGGACAGCGCGCCGTCGACGACCGCACGCAGATCGGCCTTCGACACCGCCGGCGTCGCCGGGAGCAGCCCCGCCGGGATCGGTGGCGGCACCGTCACCAGCCCGACGAACGGGCTCCCGGCCGGTTGCTGGTAGCGGATCCGGTGGGCGTCCGCCACCGTGCGCCGCGACTGGTGCTGGTACGGGTTGACCTCGACGACCCGCCGGGTCGCGCTGAGGCGGTTCTGGTGCCCGGCACGCACGGTCCAGCCCGCCGCGGCCAGATCCCTGAGCATCAGGTGGCCGTCCCGCTGGAAGCGGTCCCCGTCGATCGCCAGCGGGCGCAGCGCCCGGACGACCCGGCCGCCGCGGTCGAGCGTCGCCCGCACCTGGACGATGTCGTTACCGACCGGCAACCGGTAGAGATCGAATCCCGGCAGCAGGAAGTCTCGGCCGACCCACTCTCCGTCGGTGACGACGGTCCGTACCAGGTCCTCGCCGGAGTCGAAGCCCCGCCGCCGGGCGAGGGCGTCGTAGAAGCGGACGTCCTCGGCGGACAGCGGCGGTACGGTCCACCGCAACTGGCCGTCCGCGCCGGTCCAGGATCGAAGCCGGCGCACGACCTCGCCGGTGCCGGGGTCCACCACCTCGAAAGCGCGGCCGTTCTGGACGTACCGGCCGGAGACCAGGCGGGTGACGTTACCGTCCAGCGTCTCGGTGGCCACCGCCATCGGCTCGTCGGTCGCCGGGTCCAGCGGCATCCAGTGGGCGTCGTCGCTCGTCCACGCCGGGCGGGAGATCCGGCCGCGCCGGTCCGGCAGCGACCAGCCGCGGCTCTCCAGCCGGTCCCGCGCCGTCTGGTTCGTCCGGACGCGGTCGTGCTCGTACTCCCGGAAGGTGGAGTTGGCCGGCACCGGCAGCTCGGTCATGCCGTAGTCCTGCGCGCGGACCCGCTGGACCTTCGGGTTGCTGACCATCAGTGACCGGAAGAAGGGCTTGTCGCCGCGCGCGGTCAGGTGATAGGTCGTCAGGTCGAGCGCGCCCGGCACGCCGGAGGAGTTGAACGGTTCCTCGGCGCCGGACCAGTCCGTACCCTCCCGGGTACGCGCCTCCATCGTGCCGCGCGGGCGGCCGTCCGGGCCGAACACGTCGAAGACCGCCTGCCGGGGCCGGGCCGGGTCGGGCCGCCTGGCCACGACGTACGAGCCGTCCGCGGCCAGCCCGACGGTGCCGCGCGGCAGCGCCCCGGCACCGGCGTCCCGTGGTGGGAGTCGCGGGCGGTGCGGGATCGGCGGCTGCGACGGCTGGCCGTACATCATGAGGACGGCCGGATCCGTCGCCGGTGTCACGCCGGCGGGCGGACCGAACACCTCGGAGACCGGTGGCAGGCCCGAAGGACCGCCCAGCGCCTCCGCCATGAACCGGTCCACGTCGACGTACACCGCCGGCAGGCTGTCCAGAATGCCCCGCGCGGCCCCGTCCGAGACGTCCCCACGCCGGCCGGTGACGATGTCCAGGCCGGTGCTGATCGTTCCCAGCGCGGTACGCGCCGCGCGGGCGGCCACGGTCTGCAACTCCGTCAGCGCGTCGCGGGACGACAATTCGTCCAGCGCCGTCGAGGCCTCGTCGCGCGCCTGCGTCCACCGCGACCGCACCGCCTCCGCGGTGTCCCGCACGCCCGCGGACGACCGCGTCGGCTCGGGGTCACCGACCGCGGCCGGGTAGACCTGCGGGTCGAAGCCGGGCGGTGGGCCGGAGTCCTCGTAGTCGCCGGTGGTGAGCGACATGACGTACCACCGGTTGCCGTCCCGGAAGTAGTGCCGGCCACCGGTCTGGACGAACTGCTGCCGTGGTGGTGCCGGCTCGGAGTCCGAGTCGGACTCCGAGCTGGACAGCAGTGTCATACCGCCCGCGTCCTCGGTGAGCCCGAGGAAGTCCTCGTGGTAGGCCGGGGCTGTCGCTCCGTCCCCGTAGAGGGACCACACACCGTTCTGGTTGACGTGCCAGCGGTGCAGGTCGTCCTGGAAGAACTCGGTGCCGCCGTAGACGGTCCGGCCCGCGCCGCTGCCGTCCGGGTGATCGCGCTCGCTGAGCTCGGCCAGCATGTGCATGAGCTCCTGCGCCCGCGGCTCCGTCATCACCGTGACGGCACCCGGGTCGCCCGCGGCTGCTTCGCGGATGTCTGCGGCACGGCCGCCGTACGCCGGGATCTGCCAGCTGTCGCCGGCCTCACCGACGTTGCGGGCCTCCACGGCCACGTACGGATCGTTCGGGTCGGCCGCGTTCGGCAGCAGGCCGAGGACCCGGTTCACGCCCATCGTCTGCTGCGTGCTGACGATCCGCGGCGGGTTGCGGTGCAGGAAGTTGAGCAGCATGTCCCGCACCGTGGGACCGCCCGGCCGGCCCAGGCCGAGGATTCCGGCCGGCGTGTGCTGCCCGTAGAGCAGCGGCGCCTCCGCACCCGCGAAGATGCCCAGGAAGTCCTGGTGGTGGTCGTGCAGGAAGGTCTGCGCGGCGGCCGTGAGACCACCGCCGCGCAGCAGTGCCGGATCCGCGCGCACCACGGTGGAGAGGAACCGTTTCGGCAGCGGCAGGCTGGTCGGCGGGTTGTTCGGGTTGCTCGCCCGCGCCATGCCGAGCGCGAACAGGTAGGCGGTGGTGGCGACGCCGGCGACCTGGCGGATCTCCTTGTCGGACGCCGCCGGGTGGGCGGCCGCGAAGTCCCGGGCGAACGACGACCCGCGGACCAGCGCGCGGGTGAGCTCCTGGTAACCGGTGGCGCTGTTGGCCGCCAGCCAGGAGTAGTAGCGAGTCAGGTCGCTGAGCCGGATGTCCGGCGTGAAGTGGTTCAGCGTGACGTCCGCGGCGTGCGCGAACTCCGCGTCCGGGTCCGGGTTCGGCGCGAGCCGCGGGATCACCCGGACACGCTCCGCGCCGGGCCGCACCGTGAACCGCGGGTCCGCCCCGAAGATCTCCTGGAGCGTCATGCCCTCGCCCGGCACCCGGCGCAGCAGCTCCTGTGCGGCCATACTCTCCGCCGCGTACGCGTCGAGCGTCGGCATGCCGGGGTTCACCGCGGCCTGCCGCGTGGCCGGCCTGCTGCCCTCCTCGATGTGGTAGCCGTACACGTCGTTGAAGTGGCTGTCGCCCGCCAGCTCGAACGTGCCGGCCGACACCAGCACCGTGCTGACCGGGTCACCGGCGAAGTCGTCGGGGAACTCCAGCGCCAGGAACGGGTACTCCTTCTCCCGGCCCACCACGCCGGCGGCACCGGTCCGCGGATCGATCGGGTCCGTCAGCGCCCGCGCCAGCGAGTCCGACTCCATCTCCGAGGAGATCTGCGTGATCTGCCGACCGTCCGGCTCGGTGACGTAGGCCCGCGCGTCCAGGCCGCTCGGCAGCCCGCCGTGGTCGTGCCGGTGCCGCATCTGCCACCGGCTGCCGGCCCGGTCCAGGTTGTCCACCCAGATCGTGCCGTCCGCCGCGTGATGCAGGAACACCGCGTGCCCGACCTGGCCCGGCCGCCCCGCCCGGACGAACGCGGACCGGCCCTTCTCCGCCCGCAGCACGTCGAACACCGCGTCCCACGCCAGGCCCGGCAGGCGTGGCCAGGTCCGCCAGTCCCCCATCGCGGCCAGTGCGCCCCGGCCGACAACCGAGTCGTCCACGGTCCGGGAGCGCACCGACCGGTCCCGGAACGCCGACGTCGGGTGCAGGTAGAGCCGGTCGTGCACCTCGCCGAGCAGCAACTCGCAGTAGGCCGGCTCGTCCGGCGAGACCCGGGTGCGGGCCAGGTCTGCCAGCTGCCCGAACTGCGGGACGCTCAGCGGTGGCGCCAGCACGGTGGACGCGGTGATCGGGGATGGCAGCAGGTCCGCCACGAAACGGTCGACCGGTGCCAGATCGGCGAAGTCCAGCCGGGCAAAGTCGTACGCGCCGAGCGCGGTCTGGACCTTGATGTTCGTGGACTCCAGCGTGGCGTCGGTGACCGACGCGGGCTTGAGGTCGGCGGCCAGCTGGAGGAATGCCTGCCATCGTTCACCGGCGGCCGCGGTCCTCAGCTCCGGCAGCCGCCGCTCGAGCGCTTCCAGCACCGTCCGCATCCCCGCGGCCGGCAGCGCGCCGAGCAGGCTGGACGCGAGGTTGAGCGCGGCGGGTGCCCGGGAGGTGCCGAGCTCCATCCGGAAGATCTGCGGCTCATGGCTGATCGCCACGGTGCTGCCGTCGTTGAGCATCATGTACCACGCGGTGCCGTCGTAGTAGTACCGGATACCGGTGGGGCCGTTGTAGAACCCGGGCGACCGCCCGGCCGGCCTGCTCGACGACGAGCTGCTGCTGCTGCTCAGCAACGAGAGCGAGCCCATGTCCTCGATGTAGGAATCGTCGTAGCCGTCGTCCTGGACGACGGGCGCCGGCTCGACCGGCGCCTGGGTGCCGTACCAGGACCAGGAGCCGTCCTCGTGGTAGCGATGCCACTCGCCGAGGTCATCCTGGAAGTACGTGTTACCGCCGACCGTGGTTACACCGGCGTTGCCGAGTCCGTTGCCGTTGACCGGCGCACCGGCCGTCCGGCTCAGCCTGCTCACGTCCCGCATCCACTCGACGGACCGGCTGTCCTTCATCAGCGGGCGGCCGACGTTGGCGCGGGCGAACTGCGAGGTACGCCCGCCCCACGGCGCCTCCCGGAAGGTGTCCCCGGACGCGCCGACGTTCCGCAACTCCCAGGGGACGAACGGATCGCCCGGGTCCGCCGAGTTGGGCCGTAGGGCGCTCAGGGTCGTCTTCACACCGAGCGAGGCCGAGACGCGTGGGTCGCGTGCCGGGTTGCTCTGCAGGAAGGCCAGCAGGCCGTCCACCACGCCCTCGTCGGTGCCGGCGCCCATCTGGAGCAGTTGCGCGGGCGTCGGCGAGCCGTGCAGCCGGAACGCCTCGCCCGTCGCGAAATCGCTCACGATCCGCTGGCGGTTGTTGTGCAGCCAGTTACGCACCGCCTGCGGAAGCGCGGCCCGCAGCATGCCGAGCCGCCGGACGCGCGGCACCGAGATCACGAAGAGCTTGCCGGCAGCCTGGTTCGCGTAGAGGTCGACCGTCGCCTGCGACCGGGCCAGCGCGATGCCGACCAGGTGCATCGCGGACATCACGCCCTCCAGCTTGAGGAGCGTCTTCGCCGAGGTGTTCGGGTGCGCGGCCGCGTACCGGGCCGCGATCAGCGAGCCGGCCACCTGTGAGCGGATGATCTCGGCGTACCCCTGCGTGCTGTTGTTGCGCAGCCAGGTGAAGAACTGGGGGATGCCGCTCAGCCGGATATCCGCGGTGAACTGGTTGAACGTGACGTCCGCGGCGGAGGTGAAGTGCGTGCTCGCCGGGTCCGGCGTGAGCCGGGGGATCACCCGCACGCCGGCGGCGTTCGCCGGCACCTGGAACCGCGGGTCGGCACCGAAGATCTCCTGCAGCGTCCGGCCCGCCGCGGGCAGCGACCGCATCAGGTCCTGCGCTGCCGCGCTCTCCTGGAGATAGGCCTCGAACCCGACGGTGTGCGTGCCCGGCGTCCGTGGCGTGGCCGGCTTGCCCACCTCCTCGATGTGGAACGCGTAGTCGTCGCTGTCGTGCTCGTCCGCGATATAGCGGAACGTCGCGCCGCGCACCAGCGTCGTACCCAGCCGATCGCCGACGAAGTTCGCCGGGAACTCCAGCGCCAGGTAGGGCAACTCCTTCTCCCGGCCCACGACGCCGGCACCCGCGACGCGCGGGTCGATCGGGTCGGTCAGGGCCCGGGCCAGCGAGTCCGACTCCGGCTCCGGCGCGATCGGCCAGTCCTCGGGCGCGATCCGGCGCCCGTCCGGCTCGGTGAGGTAGGCGCGCACGTCCAGGCCGGTGGGCAGCCCGCGGTGATCCTCCCGATCGCGCATCTGCCACCGGTTGCCGGCCCGGTCCAGGTTGTCCACCCAGATCGTGCCGTCCGACGCGTGGTGCAGGAACACCGCGTGCCCGATCCGCCCCGGCAGGCCCGCCCGCAGGAACGCGGACCGGCCCTTCTGCGCGCTCACCATGTCGAACGCCGCACTCCACGCCGAGCCGGGCAGCCTCCCCCACGACCGCCAGTCACCCATCGCGGCCAGCGCGCCGCGGCCGATCGCGGAGTCGTCGACCACCCCGGCCGGCCGCGTGCCGCGGGTGAAGGCGGACGTCGGGTGCAGGTAGAGCCGGTCGTGCACGTCACCGAGCAGCAGCTCGCAGTAGGCGGGCTCGTCCGGCGACACCCGGCCGCGGGCCGCCTCGCCGAGCAGCCGGAACTGTTCGGCGGAGAGCGGCGGCCCCAGCACGGTCGTCGGCGCGATCCCGCCGAGCCGGTCGACCGCGACCTGGTAACCGGGGAGACCGGTGAGGCCGGTGGCGGACGCGATCAGCCGGTCCAGCGCCTCCCGGATGCCACGGTCGTGCAGTTCATCCGTGTTCCGGCGGTAGATCGCCTCCGCGTCGTCCGTCGTGGCCGCGGTGAGCAACCCGGCCAGCACGGGCGGCAGCGAGGTGCCGTACGGGGCTCCGCGCAGCCCGCCCGCGGCCTGGAACAGCCGGGCGGTGAGCCGGTCGTCCTCCATGACGATCCGGCCGGACTGATCGGTCAGACGCCACCGGGACGTCCCGGCGGCGGGCAGCTGCTGGATGAGGATCGGACGGAACCATTCGGTCAGCCCGGTGAAGCCCTCGGTGGCGGCCGTCGCGGCGGAGGCGACCACGATCGGCAGTTCCTGCCACCACTCGTGCCCGCTCAGCGTGCGGCGCAACTCGTCCAGCGCCGCCGGTGCGCCGGCGACGTCGACGGTCACGACCGGGCGGCGGACCCCGGCGGTCAACCCGGTCAGGGCGGCACCGCTCCAGCCACCGATCGTGCGCGGGGCAGGGAGCGTGCGGGAGACCTCCGGGTAGCCGGACCACAGCTCCGCCACCGCGGGCAGGACGGTCCGGTCGAGCCGGATCAGCGCGGCCGCGGCCTGGTCGAGCAGATGGCTGAGGTTCGCGGCCTGGACGGCGTCCGGGTCGGTCACCTCGTCCAGTTGCCGCACCGCGTCGCGCCACAACTCGGTGGCGCGGGCGTGCGGGAACCGGTCCAGCACCGGGGTGACCCGCTGTGCGGCGGCATCGGCGAGCGCGCGCCGGTCGTCGACCTTGGCCTGCGGCGTGAGCGCGAGCCGGGACCGCGGGGCACGCGGGCCGTCGGAGTGCACCGTGATCAGCCACTGGTTGTTGTGGTCCCAGGCGCCGCGGCCGCTGCCGCCACGCCCGCCGCGCTGGAACCGCCGGGCGAGCCGGGCGGGATCGCTCGGGCCGGCCTGGGACGGGTCCTGACCGTACGGTCCCGGCGGTGGGTAGTCGTAGGACGGGGGCGGCGGCGGTGCGTACCCGTAGAAGGGGTCCTGTTGCGGCGGCATCATCATCGGCATCTGCCGCGGCGGCACCGGCACCGGCTGCGGTCCGAAGCCGGGCGGCGGAGCCTCGGGCGGCGCCACGGCCGTCCGGGTCATACCGGCCATGGCGCGCATGAACTGCAACGCCCGTTCCTCGTGCATGAGGACCGGGCCGGCGTTGGCGCGCACCAGTGTCCCGGTCGGCCCGCCGATCCGGGGCGGGGTGTAGTGATCCATCATCTCGTTGCCGATGTCACGGCCCTCGATGAGGACTGCCGGGTCGTCCGGGTCGTCCGGGTTCGGTTCCAGCCGGTCCTGGACCAGCGACATGCCGTACGCGGTGCGCGTGCTGATCCGCCGGGGCGGATTGTTGTCCAGGAAGTTCAGCAGCGCGTCGTGCACGCCCGCGGTGCTGCCCGCGCCGAGTTCGAGCACCTGCCCGGGCACGCCGTACCGGGGCATGTAGGGGGCGGTCAACCCCGCGGTCAGCTCGATCGCCGGCCCCGCCGCGAGCCGGAAACCGTCAATGATCCGCGCCTGGTTGGCATGCAACCACCGCCGGATCGGCGCCGGCAGGCCGCGCCGCACCACCCGCGGATCGTGCCGGACCGCGCTCGACACCCACGACTTGGCCAGCGGGAAGTTGTGATCGATCAGGGCAAAATTGTGTGCGTAGGCGAGGCCGAGCGAGTAGAGGAACATGAGCGTGCCGTAGCCCTCGAGCTGCATCGCGGCCTTCAGCGGCACGTCCGGCATGGTCTGCCGGAGCTGGACGCCGAGTTGCCGCCCGAACTCCAGGGCACGGTTTATCTCCATCTGGTGCCGCGTGCTGTTCTGCACGAGCCAGGAGTAGTACCGCGTCAGGCCGCTCAGCCGGACCCCGACGGTGAACTGGTTGGCGGACGCGTCCGCCGGGTTCCGGAAGATACCGTTCGGGTCGGGCGCCAGGCGCGGTGTGACACGGATGTGCCGGGCGTAGTCCGGCACCGTGATCGTCGGATGGCCGGCGAACAGGTCGCCGAGCTGCGCGCCGTACGGCGGAAGGTTGCGCAGCAGCCGCTGCGCCGACGCGCTCTCCGCGGCGTACTCGTCGATGGCGTCGCCACCCATCGCCCAGAGCGGGACGCTGATCTCCTCGATGTGGTGCTCGAACCCGGGGTCGCCGGTCCGCCCGTCCACCGTCCACGAGAACGTCCGGCCGATGATCAGCGGCCGGCTGGTCACCTCGCCGACGAACTGGACCGCGATGAACGGGTACTCCTTCTCGCGTCCGATGTAGAGGCCCGTGCGCGGGTCGGCCGGGTCGGCGGTGAGTCGCGCGAGGGAGTCGGCCTCCGGCGCGGAGACCAGGCGCGGATCGGTCGACTGCCGGCCGTCGGCCTCGGTGACGTACGCCCGCACGTCGAGCCCGGTGGGGAGGTCACGGAGGTCGTCCGGGGACGTCATCCGCCAGCGTCCGCCGCCGGCCGTGAGGTTGTCGACCCAGACGCTGCCGTCCGCCGCGTGGTGCAGCACCACCGCGTGCCCGATCGCGCCCGGCCGCCCGGCCCGGGCGAAGACGGAACGACCCCGCATGCCGCGGACGACGGACCACGCGGTCGCCCAGGCGTCACCGCCCAGTCGTGGCCAGGACGTCCAGTCGCCCATCCCGGCGAGCGCACCGCTGCCGAGCACGGAGTCGTCCACGGTCGCGGCCGCGGGCCGCCGGTCGAGGAACGCGGACGTCGGATGCGCGTACAACCGGTGATAGACCTCGCCGAGCAGCACCTCGCAGTACGCCGGGTCGGACACGTCCACCCGGGCGCGGGCCCAGTCGCCGAGCGCACCGAACTGCCCACCGGTCAGCGGCGCGGTGAGCACGGTCTGCGGGGTGACCTCGTCGCGGCCGGTGTCCGCCGCCGTGGCCGGCGGCCGGTCGTCGCCGGGCGGCGGCGGCAGCTCGCCGATGATCCGGTCCAGCAGGCGCAGGTACCGGTCGCGCGGGCCACCGCGCGGCAACGCGTTCAGCTCCTCGACCTCGGCCGGCGTGAGACCGGCCGGGTCGGGCTCGCGGAGCGGGTCGCCCATCAGGCTGCCGAGCACGTGCGGACGGTGCGGCGCGGTCCCGTCGAGGTACTCGTCACGCATACCGGCGCTGTGTGCGATCTCGCCGGCGACCAGCACCGGGCTCGCGTCGGTCCGCCAGTTGCGGTGGTCCATGGGACGGGTGTCCCCCGGCGCGAGCAGGTTCACCGTCAGGTGCGCCTGTTCGGGCGACGTCGCCTGCTCCACGGTCACGTGCAGCAGGTCGCCGTTCGGCAGCCGGAGGGCGGGCTGGTTGAGGTAGTAGCGGACGCCGGTCACGGCGACCGCGTGCATCGCTGCCGCGGCCGCCGGCGTGGCGCCGTCGTACCAGACCCGGACGGTCAGGTCGGTGACCGTGTCGGAGCCGATCCGGAGCCGGCGGGCGTCGAAACTCGCGTCCACCACGTACCGGCTGCCGGGCGACGCCGGGTCGGGCCGGGACACCGGGTCGGTCCAGCTGTGCCGCCGCGGCACCGCGGTCGCGCCCTCGCGGGCCGCCGCCCAGCCGGGATCGTCCGACACGACCGGTACGCGGGCCGGAAGCGGTTCGTCCGCGTCGCCCGTACCGGCGGGTGCGCGCGCCGGTACGCCGGGCGCGGTGGCCGGGTTGAGCAGCCGGGTCCAGCGGATGCCGCCGGGCGGCTCCTCCGTGCGCGTGTCGGGCGAGAGCAGGCGCAGCGCCGAGGGCGGCAGCATCAGCGGCGGGAGCTCCGGTGCGCCCTGCCCGACCATCTCCCAGGTGACGGCGCGGACCTGGGCGCGGACCTCCGGCTGTTCGGCCAGGAAGGTCAGCACGGACTCCCAGATCAGCGCCGGGTCCTGGTGGCTCTCCACCAGCCCACGCACCTCGGCCAGGTTCAGCGTCCCGGAGTCGGCGTGCAGCCGGTACAGCAGGCCGGCCGCGACGCTCAGAACCAGCTGCTCGGTCGCGGCCTGGTCGAAGTGCCGGGCGGGCCGGGCGGCACCCGGCAGCCAGGTGTTGCCGAAATCGACGGAGAAGACGCCGGTGGAGACGCGCGGCAGATTGAACCGGTCCGGCAGGCCGAGTGCCTCGGCGAGTGGGCCGAAGACCGACTGCGACGGGCCGGACCGGGTGACGACCTCGATCATCACGTTCTCGCGGGTGTACTCCGGTACGACGTCCGGCACCTCGTCGGGCACCGCACCGGAGAGCGCGAACACCCGGTTCTCGTACGCGTTCCGGGTGTAGTTCCCGCTCAGCGCGCTGAGGTACGCCGGGAGGGCCGCGTGCCCGGCCGGCGCCACGATCACGTTGTTGACCGGCCGTGCGATGGCGTTCGTGGACCGGGTCGGCTCACTGCCGACCGCCACCGGGATCGGCGAGCTGACGATCCGGCTCAGCTCCGCGCCGAGGTCGCCGGTCAGCCGGTTGTCGCTGTCGGTGTAGACCCCGCCGAACCGGTACAGGATCTCCACGCGCAGCAGGTCCGAGCCCGCGGCGAAAGCGGTCGGGATGCCGCGGCTGCGCTCCGCCGCAGCCAGCGAGTGCAGGTTCATCGGGGCCTCGGCGGAGAACACCTCGTCCACGTTGACCAGCCGGACACCGTTCGTGTCCGCCCACTCCGCGAACTCCCGGATCGCGGCCTGCTCCGGCGTGCCGGTCGCCGCCGCGCGCGCGTCCACGATCTGCGCCCTGGTGAGGTCGGTCCAGAGCACCACCTCGAACCCGGACCGGGCGCGCATCTCCGCGAGGTAGTCGCGGAACGAGCCCTGGGCACCGTCCGCGGCCAGCGGCCCGCCCATCCAGATGGAGTGCACGATTCGTGGAATGGCGACGCGCTTGTGCTTCAGCAGCCCGTTCGGGTCGCGTTTCGGCATGAACCGCCGCGTCGACCGGACCACGGTGTCCGGCTCCGCTACCGGGTTGATCTGCCCGCTCAGTGGTCCCCGGGCGAGGTCTGCCTGCCGGAAGAAGGAGGCCCGCTGGTCCGACTCCATCTCCAGGAAGTCGATGCCGGCGAACGCGGCCGGGCGGTGCAGGGGCGCGCGGACGCCGAGGTAGTCCGGGCCGATGACCCGCCGGGTCAGCGCGCCCCGCCCGCCGGTGTGGGCGCCGACCGACCGGTACGGATCCCACCGGTCGCGCAGTGACCGGATCAGCCGGGCGGCCGACGGACCCGACGGCGCGCGCGGCGGCACCGCGGCGCCGGCCGGCCGGGCGGTCGCCGGTGAGCCCGGCAGCGGCGTGCGGTCGCGGTGCCGGTGCACCTCGGCCAGGGTGTCCCAGGCCTTCCGGTGGTACGGGTGCAGCACCAGCACGCGGGCGGCGAGGTCGACGCTGTTCCGGTGCCCGACCCGGACCGTCCAGCCGGCGGCCCGCAGCTCGGCGATCAGGTCGCGCTCGTCACCGTCGCGAATGTACTGATCTTGATCGATCTTCATCGGCCGGCGCGCGCGCACGACCCGGCCCTGCGCGTCGACCATGGCCCGGACCAGGACCGGGCCGTCCTCCCCCACCGCGCGGTAGAGCGTGAAGCCGGGCAGCGTGAGGTCGGCCCGCACCGGTTCGCCCGACGCGACGACGTCCTGCACGACCTGCTGCGCGGTCCGGCCGGTGGCGCCGCCGAGCGCCGCGTAGAACCGTTCTTCGGCCGGTGACAGCGGGGCGTCCGACCATCGGTCCCCGCCGCCCGGAGCGGTCCAGGAGTGCAGCCGGCGGACCACGGTGTCACTGCCGGGGGCCATGACCTCGAACGTGCCGTCGTCGGCGAGCCTGCCCAGGACGGACCGGGTCACTCCGCCGTCCAGCGTCTCCGTGACCACCCGGAGCGTCCCCGCCGGGTCGGTGCCGGCCCATGCCGGGCGCAGCGACTGCGGAGTGCCGAAGTCACCGGCGGGCAGCGTCCAGCCGGCCGTCTCCAGCCGCCGCCGCGCGACGTCCTGTGCGGCCGCGCGATCCAGCCGGAGGTCGGTCAGTTCCGGGCCGGTGCTCTCGGGCACGGACAGCAGCGTCGTCCCGTACCCCTCGGTGAGGGTCTGCCGGAGCCGTGGGTTGCCGACGTCCAACCATTGCAGGAACCGGCGGTCGCTGATCCGGGCGGCGTAGAACGTGGTCAGGTCGACCGCGCCGGGCACGTCCGAGATGTTCTCGATGACGTGCACATCGACGGAGTGATCCGCCTCGGGGTCCGGGTCGTCGGGGAACCGCTCGGGCTCGTCGATGAACGTCTGCACGGTGCCGCGCGGGAACCCGTCCGGCCCGAACACGGTGAGGACGTACGGATCCTCACGGCCGGGCGCGGGCGCGTGGGCGACCACGTAGGACCCGTCCGGCGCCACACCCACGGTGTTGGCCGGCAGCGTTCCGGAGCCGGACAGCAGCGGATCCAGGACCGGTCGCGCGGACTCGTCCAGCCGCACGACGGCGGCCGCCGACTGACCCAGCAGCAGCCGGAGGTCCTGCAGTTCCTGCATGATCAGGCCGTCGTCGTTCATCCGGGGCAACCGGCCGGCGGCGAAGCCGCGCGCGGTCTCCGCCGCCCGCGACCAGAGCGAGGCCACATCGCCGGACTCCGGGTGCCGCGCGAGGATCTCCGACACCTTCGGCACGGCCCCGTCGACCGTCGCGACCAGATTCCACACCCGTTCCACCGCGGTGCGGCCGGCCGGCATCGGCGGCATCACCACGCCGTCGAACGTGACCTCGGCCATCCGCACGTGGAGGTTGAAGAAGTCGTCGGGTCCCCACGCGGAGAAGCCTGCGGACGACTGACCACCACCACCGCCGGACGACGCGGGGTACTGGCCGGAGGGCGCGGGCTGCGACGAGGTGTCCACCGAGACGTGAATCCGGCCCTGGTACATCTGGAACCGTACCCAGGACTCGGCACCGGTCCCGGCGGGCGGGTCGACGAGGTATCCCGCGGGGATCAGCACATCACCCGGCGTCACGCCGAACGAGCGTTGCAGGGCCAGGTTGCGCACCTGCGACTGGGGGATGCGGCCCGTGCCCCGCGGGGTGAGGGCCAGGGTCGAACGGTGGTCGATGAACTGCCCGACGAGCTCGGCCAGCCATGAGGTGTGGACCGGCGCGGAGTACGGGTTCCCACCGGATCTCCCCGAGACACGGATCGAGCCGCCCTCGATGTCGAGGACCAGTGGGATCGCGTAGGAGGTCCACTTCGGGGGCCCGGACGGGGTGACGCCGGCCTGCAACACGAACGTGCCCCGGCCGTCCCGCAGCTCCGTCAGTCCCATCGGGACGCCGTCGACCTGCCAGACGCGCTGGGCGTTCCGCGTGAGACCGGCCCTGGGCGGGGACGCCGCGGGAAGACCGGACTCCAGGTACTGGCTGATCCGGGCGACGTCCATCCGCCCGGCCGGCCAGTTCACGTACGCCGGCGTGTAGCCGGGCCAGGCCGGTGCTGGAAGGGTCTCGGTCTTCCAGCCGGGCGCCCAGTCGTTGAGGTAGAACAGCGCGGCCGCCTGCGCCATGTCGGCCGGGCGGGTGAAGACGGTGGACAGCAGCCGGGTCAGGGCCTGGTACTGCTGGTCGCCCTCGGGCAGATGGAGTTTCCAGCCGTTCAGCGGCGGTGGCGAGCCGAGCGACGAGCGGAACTGTCCCAGGTTCGCCTGGCCGGTCGGCAGCCAGGTCTGCTCGGTGCCGTCCAGGGAGGCCAGCTGCATGCCGATACTGATCTTGACCTGCGTCTGGATCACGGCGGCCAGCAGCGAGCCACGCCAGAGGCGCCACTCCGGGTGGTCCTCCGGCAGCAGGTTGACCATGCTGAAGGACAGGCCGAGCCGCTTGTTGCGATGAGCGTCGATGGCCATCTGCGCGTCCGTCAGGTACGGATAGTCGGCGTCCCAGCCGGGGGCGCGCTCGTCGTACCCGTGATCGAAGCTCGACCGTGGGTCGCCGGCCAGGCGATACAGCACTTCCCGGTCGCGGTGGTACAGCCCGGTGAGCCGCCCGTAACCGTCCGCGCCGGCGTACCGGCTGAGGAACCGCGAGCTCGCGTGTACGTGGCTGCCCGCCTTCTTGACTATGGTCTCCCCGGAGTAGAAGAAGCCGGTCGGCGAGTTCCGGTCCGGGATCAGGACGGGATCCTGGATGTGCACCGTGGCGCCCACCTCAGCGAGGATCCCCTCGATCTGCAGCAGCTGTTCCCACGTCTCCGGTGAGTCGACGAGAATCGGTGAGACGATCTCCCCGTCCACCGTTCCGTCGGTGATGAAGGACCACTTCCCGGATGTGGGATCTGGCAGGTCCTGCTGCTGCGGCGACGCGGTCAGCCCGAGCTCGTACAGCCGCTGACCGATCCGGGCGAGGCGTTGCCGCACCGAGACGGACTCGATGTCGTCCTCGCCCTCGATCCGGTCACGGGCCGGGAGCACGAACTCGATCTCGATGCCGAACGGGACCTTCGAGGCCGCCCCGTCCATGGCGTTGTGCTTGTAGAACGGGATGGGCAGCAACCCCTGCCGGATGCGCTGCTGCATCCACGCGGGCATGTCGGTCAGGCGTGGTGGAAGGGCGAGCGTGGTGAGGTCGTCGACGGTCGAGCGGACCGGTGCCGGCGCGGCGGGTGGCGGGCTGAGCATCGGCACCATGACCGGGAATGCCGTGACCTCGGTCCGCGGCGCGGACGGCGCGAACAGCAGTGGTTCCAGGACGTGTCGCGCCGACCGGTCGAGCGCCACGATGCCGGTCGCCGCATGGTTGAGGAACAGCAGCAGGTCGCGGAACTCGTCCGCGAGCCGGGCGTCGTCCGGCGCGTTCGCGTTGCGCTCGGCGAACGACGTCAGGCCGGCCACCGCCGTACGCCAGACGAGGTTCGCGTCCGTCGCCGTGGGGTGCCGATCGAGGGTCTCCGTCACCCGGGATTCGACCGACCGAACGGCCTCGAGCAGTGCACCGGCGCGGTCCCGGACGGGGAGACCGGTGGTGTCCGGCGGCGACGCCACCGGGCCGAGCGCCACCTCGTGCCGGCCGAAGTAGACCCAGCCCTGTCCCTCGACGTACCGCATCCGTACCGAGGGAGGCGCCGGAAGCTGGGTGGACTCGCCCAACGACACCGGCTCGGCCGTTCCGGCCGTCCCGGCCCGGGCGATCGGCCGGAACGCCTCGGTGACCGGTGGCAGGATCCGGCCGTCGCCCAGCGGTTCCGACACCGATGCCGGGACCGGTGCGTCACGCAGCAGTTCCGTGAGCAGCTCGTTGGCCAGCTCGTACCGCTCGGTCAGGACGCCGAGCTCGACCCGGGCCGCCTCGTCGGAGAGACCGTCGAGCCTGCCGCCGAAGCCCTCCAGTGTTTCCCACAACCGATCGAGGACCGGACGGGCTGCCTCGGCCGACTGCCGCCGGGGTGGACTGCTCCGGGGGGCGTCCCGCACCGCGTCGAGGATCTCCTTCGCCCGGTCCCGCCACTGTCCCCAACGGGTCAGCGCACCGGCGATCGCCGCCGGCGCGCTGTCGGCGATCGCCGGGGGCACCGCGTCGACATCCGCGAGCGACACCGCCGGCGTGGCCGCCATGCCGACGTAGTAGTTGCCGTACCCACCGCCGGGCGGGTACGCGGACGTGGCGACCGGCGCCGGTGCCGCGGGGAATCGGTACTGGCCGGAATTCGCGTCCATCTCGACCGCGGCGGGCGCACCGCTCGCGGTGGTGAGGGCGGGGAGCCGCGACGTCGAGACCGGCATCACCAGCGTCGAGGTGATGCTGGGATCCGCCCTCAACAGGTCGTCGATCGTGGCGAAGGCGCCCTTCTGACCGTCCAGGGCGACGACGTATCCCTCGTCGTTGCGCACGTTGAACATGTGCGCGGTGGCCTCGCCCCGGGACCCGACCCTGCTCCGGTAGACGATTCCCCGGTACCCGGCTCCCTGCCGCTGGGCCTCGGCCAGGACGCCCGCCGATCCGGTGATCACCCGCTGGTCGTCGGTGGCCCGGAACGCGTACGCGGGGGTGCCGCCGAGCCGGTGCTGTGCGCTCGCCAGCATCTGCCGGTCCGTGTCCGCGGCGACCTGACCCGGCCCGGCCCGGCCACCCCACCAGCCGTCCAGTGCGATGGAGCAGTCGACGCAGTTGTCGGAGCCCCATTCGGGGTTGACCTCGAGAACCGCGGGATAGAAGCGGGAGAGCAGCAGGCTCCGGTCGTCGGCGGACCCGGTGTTGCCCTGCGCGACCACCGGCACCTGACCCCACGGCGTCGAGGTCCATACGGCGAGCCGCCGCAGGAGCTCCTGCTTGATCGCCCGGTTGCTCCGCTCGAACTCGTCCCGTAGCTGTCTCGCCGCCTCCTGGCTCTGGTACGCCGGGTGCACCCGTGCTTGTTCGTACCAGGTGTCGAGGTTCCAGGCCTTCTGCCGCATCGACTCCTGCGGCGGCGGAGGAGGCGGCATCGCCGCGTAGGCCGCCGGGTTGTAGCCCGCCCGGTCCTGCTCCGGGGGCACAGCGGTCGCCGGGTCGGTCATCGGCGGAAGCACGGCGTCCTGGTCGCTCACCTCCACCAGCGGCTCGACGCTGGCGACGCCGTCCGTGGTGGCGATGAACCGCAGCTCGGCGACCTCGGCCGGCATCTTCGGCCGGCCGTCGGGGCTCTGCCAGTCGATGAAGGCGAACCGCCGGCCGAGACTCACCACGTTGAACATGTGGGACACGGCCTCACCCGCGCCGCGCACCACGACGATGCCCCGGCGCACCTGCTGCGCCTCCGCACCGGTGGCGTCGTACGTCATGGCCCGGGCGATCTGCTCCAGGCTCTTCGCGAACTCCAGCCGCCGGCCCGGGAACCAGCTCTCCAGCCGGTCGACTCGCAGCGGGCCCGGTGTGCCGCCGACCTCGATCGGCAGCTTGCGGACGTCACCGCCGGACGCGAGCGTCTGGTCCAGCGCGATCGCGACCAGCACACAGTTCTGCTCGTACGACAGGTCGGTGCGGTGTCTGGTGTAAGTCTGCGGCAGCCACGGCAACAGCTGCCGGGTCTCGCGCGCGGAGAGGCCGAGCGAGACCTCCACCGCGAGCTTCGCCGGGTTGTCCTGGGCCTGGCCAGCCTGAGCCGGGCTGGCCGGGCGGGAGACGTCCGGCGTTGTCAGCGTGGTGTCGGTGGTGGAGATCGTGTCGGTCGAGTCGGTCGACAGGACCGAGTCGAGCGTGTCCGTGCGGCCCAGGTCACCCGGGACGGGCCCGGCCGGTGCCGGCGTGGCCCGGACCGGGCGGCCCTGCGGGTCGACCCAGAGCATGGCGGGGCTGGAGTCGGGGAGTGCGCGCAGCAGGGAGACCGCGTCCTGGGGCGGCATCAGGCGGACCGCGGCGCCGCCGTCCAGTTCCGGGTCGATCCAGGCGAGGCCCTCGGGGCGGGACACCAGCCAGCCGAGCGTGGCGCGGCCGGAGCCGGTCGCGGTGATCTTGATCAGGGCGCCGGAGCCCGGTGTGCCGAGCAGTGACTGGACCACCTGGTCCGGGTCGGTGGGGACGGCGAGGCCGCCCCAGGCCCGCAGCACGTCGTCGGCGTCGATCGGCTGCACGCTCCGGCGCAGCGTGGACGCGGTGAGCCCGTCCGGGATGCCGTAGAGCGCGATGCCGGCCGCGAGCGCGTAGGCGGCGCTGGACGGGCCGCGCTGCTCGTCGCCGCGCAGCTTCGAGGGCACCCGGAGCGCGTCCCGGATGACGGTGGCGTTCTCGGCCAGGTCCACGAGCCGGTCCCAGGACGGTGGCGTGCCGTCCAGCGCGGAGTGGAGCGTCTCCCGGGCGGCGGCCTGGGCGCGGGAGAGCACGCGTACCGCCGCCGGGTTGTCCGTGGTCTCCAGGCCCGAGGCGTCCACCGGGACGATCCGCGGCGACGGCTCCAGGCCGGGCTGGTAGCGCGCGTGCTTGCTGAACCCGAAGGCGTCCGCGAGCCCGAGCCACGTCTCCTGGTCGACGGTCTCGCCGGGCAGGGTGCCGAGCACGTACCGGTCCCGGACGGACGCGGGGATCTCGCCGAGCGCGCTGCGTACCCGCTCGATCGCACCGATCTTGAGACGGGTCCGCTCCTGGACGAAGACCATGGTCGAGCCGGGTACGCGGGCGGCCTGCAGGGCACCGGTGAGCGCCACCGGGTCGATCGGGTCGGTCATCGCCCCGTCGTGATAGAACACGCCGCCCGGTACCGCGATGAAACGGCCGTCCGCGCAGATCAGCTGGAAGTTCCCGGCGCTCGCCACGTCGCTCTCCTCACCCGGCGCCGCCACAACCCCGGAGCGCCGATGACGGATTGACGTCGCGCCCACCGCTACGGTTCACCATCAATTTACAAAAATTGTCTTTATCACTCGTTTTCTATCCTGTATGTCGGTATGACGGATAATCCGTACCCCTGCATCTCATCGACCGATTTATCGGTCCGAATCGGACGGTCCGGGCGGGCAACTCATGGCGTGCACCGCGATCGCCTCGAGATCGGTGACGCGCTCGGGCATCTCGCGTCGCAGCTGCCGGAGCCGGCGGATCCAGGCGGCGGGGCCGCCGGACCGGCGGAACGATGGATGGTGGTGGATCAACTCGGCCACCGTGCGGTCGTCGGCACGCCCCAGGTCGAGGGAGAGCACGTCGCGGATCGCGCGGTCGACGCCGGCCTCGGGGCGGCGACGCTCCTTCGGTACCGCGACAAGAAGGGTGTTCGCACAGGTCAACTCGGCGCCGGCCACGTCATCCTCCGATCCGGCACCGTCTCGTTGGCGATGCCGACCGATGGATGACGAGGCGCATTCCGGCACGGTTCACCGAGAATTAATAAAAATCGCCTTCGTCACATATCTTTGATGCTTTATGCAGACATGACGGATCTTCCGCATAACTGCATGACAAGGACGGATATGTTGCCCGAAGTGGACAGATCGCTCAGCGCGGCGACGACGTTCCGGCGGGTAGCGGCGCGACGACGACCGTGCGGCCGTCGGTCACCTGGACCGAGAAGAACGCGATCTGGTCGACCGGCACCGTGAGCCGGCCGTTCACGTCCTGGCTGCCGGCCTCGCCGGTGAAGTCGCGGATCACGACGGAGGCGTTGTCGCGGGTCACCGCGTACAGCCGGTAGCGCTCACCGGCCTGCAGACCGGTGACGGTCGCGCGCGCGGTCAGGCCCTCGACCGGCGTGTCCGTGACCGTGACCGAGAAGCTGACGCTGGCGCTGCTCGCCGCCGCGGTCGCGACCAGGTTGGCATCGCCGGCACCACCGTCGTCGCCGAGCAGCGCGAACGAGACTCCGGCGACCGCCAGGATCAGCGCGGCCGCGACGCCGAGCACCGCGAGCCGACCGCGACGGCCGGGCGCGCGCCCGGGCCGGTTGTCGGCCGGGCGGGCGGGCGCCTGCGGGCGAGCCGGCCGGGAACGCGGCACCGGCGCGGCGGCCACGGCGGGCGCGGCCGGCTCCGGCTCCGGGATGGACGTGTCGTCGTTGCCGACCGAGGTCAGGAACTCGTGGATGTCGTCGTCCGTGAACTGGCCGAGGCCGCTGGTGGACGGGCCCAGGTCGAGCGCCTCCGCGAGGCACCGGTCGCAGCCCGCCAGGTGCCGCTCGAAGTCGGCGCGCTCGTCCTCGGGCAGCGCCCCGAGCAGGTACAGCGCCAGGTTGGCCCGCTCGGCCATGGCCTCGTCGCGGTTGTCACCCATCTGCGCCAGCCCTCCCCTCAGAGCCTCCTGCCCCCGATCGGGGTGCCGGTCACCGGACCGGCCACTGAAGCGGCGCGTCATTCCGGTTCCACCGACCCCACGGCGGCCCGCATGGATCGCACTGCGTAATAAGCTCGTGACTTGACTGTACCTTCCGGGATACCCAACCTGGCCGCCGCTTCGGCGGTGGACGAGCCCCGGAAGTAGACCTCGATCAGCACCGCGCGGTGCTCCGGGCTGAGCCGGGCCAGCGCCTGCCGGACGATGTGCCCGGAGACCAGCCCGTCGACCGCGTCGCCCGGCTGCGGCAGCCGGGTGATGTCCGCCACCGCGACCTCCGGCGGGCGGGCCCGGCGGGCGCGGGCCGCGTCGATCGCGACGTTCCGCGCGACCGTGTAGAGCCAGGGCGCGACCCGCTCGATCTCCTTGGGCAGCGCGTCCAGGTTGCGCCAAGCGCGCAGCATGGTCTCCTGCAGCAGGTCCTCCGCGAGGTCCTGGTCGCCGAGCGTGAGCCGCATCAGGAAGCGGAGCACCGGCGCGGCGTGGGCCTCGTGAATCCGCCGCATGCGCTCCTCGGGCGGCCAGCCCGAGGCGTCGTCAGCGGTCGACACAGCGGCGTCGTCGCGCATCGCCGGCATCGAGGCCTCCAACGAATCTCTCACAGCGGGGCACCGGTGCACCGTCCGGCCATCATGGTCACCAGGTCGCTCCCTCCGGCTCGCGAACAAATCTACGGTAGTTTGCGCCGTTCGGTGAACCGAGCCGGGTTCGCTTTCGTCTTCACGCCGGAGTTGTGACGCTGACGAAGGGTACGGCGCCGTGCGAACCACCATGTTCCCCAATCTGAGTCGATGGCTCGGCGAGCTCGGTGACCGGATCCGGGCGAGAGGCGGGCTGCGCCGCGGCGTCGCCGGCATGATCGTGGCGGGCGTCGCGATCATCGTCGCGTCCGCGGCCACGATCGGCTTCGGCATCGCCAACGCCGCGAACGACGAGCTCACCGGCCGGAGCGTAACGGACGAGCAGTTCTCCGCGATCGCCAGCGCGGCCCGGTCCTGCCCGATGCTGACCCCGGCGCGGATGGCCGGCCAGCTGATGGCGGAGTCCGGCCTGAACGCGTCCGAGACCAACACCGCGTCCGGCGGCCGGGGCCTGGCCGGCCTGGACGACGAGGACTGGAAGAACTGGGCACCCTGGCCGGACGCGAAGCGCGACGACACGTCCGCGGCCGTGCTGGCGCTCGCCCACCAGATGTGCGACCTGTCCGGCCAGATCCGGGTCGCGGGCGTGCAGGGCGACGAGTGGCGTCTGTCACTGGCCGCGTTCCGCTCCGGGCTGCCGGAGGTGACCAAGGCCAAGGGCGTGCCCGGCGCGGCGGACGAGTACGTGGACCGGTCCACCGCCTACGCGGCCTACTACGCGACGCTGCCGCAGTTCGGTGGCACGGACGCCCGGCCCAACCCGAACGCGTCCGCGGCCGAGGTCAAGCCGCTGCCGGAGGAGTACGTCGCGCCGGTCAAGGCCGCGGGCAGCGTCTGCGGGGAGATCCCGCCGGCCACGGTCGCCGCCGTCCTGATGGCGTCCTCCGAGTTCAACTCGAACAAGCTCGGCACCACCGGTGAGCAGGGCGTCGCCCAGTTCCGCGGCGACGTGTGGGCACGCTACGGCCCGGAGGGCGCGTCCGCGTGGGACCCGGTCAAGTCGATCCCGGCCGTCGGTGCGGCGCTGTGCGGGCTGATCACCGAGCTGAACGGGCTGGAGGGTGACCCGTCCATGCTGGCGCTGGCCGCGTACCGCAACGGGCCGGAGACGGTGCGTCAGGCCGTGGGCGCGCCGGACGGCGAGACCCAGGCGTTCATCGAGACCGTGCTCGCCTACGCGGACTACTACGCGATGGACAGCCGGATCGCGGTCGCACCGAAGCCGTCGGCCACCCCGTCCGCCTCGAAGTCGCCGAAGCCCGGCACCACCGGCGGCACCTCGCCGCAACGCACCCCGGCGCCGGCCCCGTCCTCGGAGAAGCCCAAGCCGCCGGAGGGTACGCAGTTCGTGCAGGTCAAGGGCGGCCACTGCCTCGCACCCGGCGACCCGGCCACGATCCAGCCGTGCGACCCGATGGCGGCCAAGCAGCGCTGGCAGATCGGCGCCGACGGCACCATCCGGTCCAAGACCACCGGCCAGTGCCTGGACGTGGTCGACGGCAAGACCGACAACGTCACGCCGGTACGGACCTGGAAGTGCAACGGCTCGGACGCGCAGCGCTGGCGGATCGAGAACAGCACGGTCTACACCGCGCTCGCCGACAACATGTGCCTCGACGTCGACGTCGACGCCCCGGCACCCGGCGCCCGGGTGGTCATCTGGTTCTGCGTGAACCACGACAAGCAGTCCTGGACCCCGAAGAGCTGACCCACCGGTACGGCAACGGCCCCCGCCCTCTCGCGAGGACGGGGGCCGTTTCGTGCGGTCAGCGCAGGTCGTGCTCGGCCGGGTCGGCCGGGCCCTGTGCCCAGCGGCGGGCCCGCAGCAGCAGCAGACCGATCGCGGCCAGCATGATCAGCACCACGATCACGATGGCGATCACCGCGCCGACGCCGACGCCCGGCTCCGGCACCGGCGGCAGCGCGACCGTCTCGCCCTCGACCGCGGAGGTGACCGCGGCGGCCGGGTTGATCATTCCGTAGCCGTACCGGCTGCCCTCGCCCCGGTCCGTACCCACCTGGTCCGAGGTCTTCTCGATCCGGTTCTTCACCTGCGCGGCGGTCAGCTGCGGGTACGCGGCCCGGACCAGCGCGGCCTGCCCGGCCACGAACGCCACCGCGTACTGCGGCCCGCTGGCCGTGATCGGGCCGCTGCCGTTGATGCCGAGGCTGGCCACGTCCACGCCGGGTGCCACCACGTCCACGGAAGCGCCCTGCGCATCCACCGCGAACTGCCCGTTCTCGTCCACCGCACCCACCGAGAGCAGCGCGCCCCGGGCTCCGGCCGGCGCCTCCGGCGGCGTACCCGAGCCCGCGGCCACGACCACGATCACATCCTGGGTCAGCGCCTCCGTGATCGCGGCGGAGACCGCCGGGTCGGAGAGGTCCACGTGCGCGCCGACCGCGATCACCTTCGCGCCCGCGGAGAGCGCCACCTCGATCGCGGTCGCCTCGGTGGCCGGGTCGGACTGCGCCTTGTCGTCGACCACCCGGATCGGCAGGATCGTGGCGTCCGGTGCGATGCCGCTGGGCGTGTCCGCCTGCTCCGAGTTGCCGGCGATGATCGCGGCCATCGCGGTGCCGGAGCCGAGGCAGTCGGAGTCACCCTCGCCGCTGCCGGTGGCGATGTCCACGCCCGGCGCGACCCGCCCGCTGAGCTGCGGAAGGCTGGCGTCGACGCCGGAGTCGATGACGGCCACCACCACGCCGTTGCCGCGGGTCCGCTCCCAGGCCTTGTCCGGCCCCAGCGCCTGCTGCGCCCAGGTCGAGCTCGGCTCGGAGGCGGCTTCGGTGCCGCACGCGCCCGGGGCCGGTTTCGGTGCGGTCGGCGAGGGCGAGGCACTCGGCTTCGGACTGCTGGACGCGGACGGCCGGGGCGCCTGCGTCTGGGGAGCCGGCGGATTCGGCGCCGGTGCCTGCGACGGGGCCGGCGGGCGCGGGGAGGACGAGGTCCGCCGCGGCGTCGGTGTGGCCCGCTGCGGCGCGGGCGAACTGGGCGTGGCCTGCGCACGAGCCGGCGTGGGCGTGCCCTTGGACGGCAACAGCCCGTACTGCACACCGGTGCCGACCGCGTCCCACGGCAGCACCAGCGACCAGCCCTTGGTCAGCTTCGCCGGGTCGGTCAGGCCGGTGCCGTCCGGCTGCACCCGGCCCGCGTTCAGGTTGTAGATCTCGGCCGATCGCGACCCGCGGCCGAGGAACTTCACCGCGATCTCGGTCAGGTTCTCCGACGTTCCGGTCACCGTGTAGTACTTCACGTACCCTTGCGTCACCGGGGCTGCGGGCGCACCGGCCACCATGGTCAGCTGCACCACTCCACAGGCCAGAATCAGCCCGACGAGCAGCCGATACAGTCGTCGACGTGTGATCGGCACCGGCACTCTCCCTCTCTCCGCGCGGCGCGCCCGATTGAGCGCCGCCCGGATTACGGATCGCCGGTCGTCCCAGTTCAATGCGATCCGTACTTCTCATCGGCGGATGGCCGATCCGACAGCCGATCGCCCCCTCCGGTTCAGGATCCGGGCTCGCATATCATCCGCACTGGTGACATGCTGTCGTCCGAAACGGAGCGCGGACGTGACCTGCGGGCGGTGAGAGGGATGTACGCGGCGCGACCGGCGGTCGAGCGGTGCCGACAGGTCGCCGGCCTGCACGACGTACCGCTGATCAGAGCGGCCACCGGGAACGGGCTGGCCGCGCCCTTCGCGCCGGACACGCCGCTGACCGGGCGCCGCCTCGCCGACCTGGTCCGGCACGCCAGCGGGCCCACCGACGACGTACGCATGCTCACCGACGACGGCGCCGCCCACGACGCGCTGTTCCGCGAGGTCGCCGGGCTGCTCGGCCGCGATGTGCTGACCACGCCGGACGGCGCGCGGGTGGACCGGTGGCCGGGCGAGGACGAGGCGCCGGACGCGGTCGCGGTCGACCGTGCCACCGGCGAGCCGGTCGGCTGGACCGTCATCCAGCCACCGGACCTGGCGACCCCGCTGCCCGGCTGGTTCGACGTCGACGACGGCATCGTGCGGCACCGGGCCGGCGTGGTCGCGCTGGCACTGCCGGACGGTGTCGCGCTCGCCACCCGCGCCGACTTCGTGACCCGGCGGGCCGCCGCCCACCGGCTGCGCGACGGGCATCCCCGGCTGGCCACGGTCGCGGTCACCGTCCGGTCCGGCGGCTTCGTGATCGGCGACTACCGCGGCACCCAGCGGGTGCACGCCGGGCGGCGGCTCGCCTCCGTGCTCGGTGACCTGCCGCTCTACGGCTGCGACCTGCGGCTCTGGCTGACCTGGCCGGCCGAGGCCGCGGACCGCGACCATCTGCTGCGCAACGTGGCCGACCTGGCCGAGACGACCGGCGCGACCGTGTGGACGCCGCCGGCCGGTGGCGCGGTCGAGCTGTCCGGCGACCGGCACGACCTGCGGGCGATCGAGCCCACCGGCGAGCCCGGCGTCTGGCAGGCGCACCGGCCGGACCGGGCGACCGGCGAGGCCGCGTTCCGCTCCGGGCCGGACGGGCGGCTGGTGCCGGTCACCGCGCCGGTCACGGTCACGGTCCGCGCCACCCCGGCCGCTCCCGCCGTTCCGTCCGCTCCCGCGGCTCCGGCCGTTCCTGCTGTTTCTGTCGCTCCTGCTGGTCCGGCTGCTGGCGTCGGTCCGGCCACCGCGGCTGCTCCGGTCGCCGGTGCCGGTCCGGCCGCCGCCGGTGCGCGGGCCGCCGCTCCGGTCGTCGCCGGGGTCGCCGTTCCGCAGGTCGCGCCGCCGGCGATCCTCTTCGCGTCCGCGCCGCCGGAGACCCAGGAGGAGCCGGTCGGTACGCCGTCGGTGGGTGTGCCCTGGCTGCGCGGGCGGGCGCAGGTCACCACGGAGCCGTTCGAGGCGTTCGTGATCTCACCGGACGATCCGCACGACGTGGCCACGACCGGGCTGCGCACACCCGACCTGTTCGTGCTCGGCCACCTCGACCCGCACGCGATCCGCCCGGACCGGCGCGCCCGCTGGCTGCTGCGGGTGCGGGTGGACGCGGGCGGCGCGGTGCTCGCCAGCTCGATCGGCGCACCCGTGCCGAGCCGCTTCCAGCACCTGCTCGACCAGCAGGTCTACCTGCTGCCGGCCGGCCGGCTCGGCCGCGCCCGGCTGGTCACCGGATACGCGCTCACCGCCGGCGGGACCGCGGTCGGGACCGGCACACCCGGCGGTACGCCGCTGCGGATCGCCTCCGCCGGCGCGTTGCACGGCGTGCCCGGCCTGCCGGACGACGCGCCCCGCTGGCCCGGGCCACGCACCGCGTACGCGGTGGTCCCGTTGCACGCCCGCACGCTGCCAACCGGCTGGATGCGGCTGCTGCGCCGGGCGCCGGCCGTCACCGCCGGGCGGCTGCTGGTCGAGGTGCGGGTGCCGGAGGGGCGCGCGATCGACGTATCGGCCGCCGCGGAACTGCTCGGGCGGCTGCCGTCCGTCCAGTCCCGCGCGGTGCGGCTGCACCGGGCCGGGATCGACCTGGTGGTGCCGCCACGCCACTACGAGCGGATCACGGCGCTGCGCGTGTTCGAACCGGCCGGCTCACGGTGGCGACGCCGGCGCGACGCACCGCAGGGCACGCTCGCCGACGTGCTCGCCCACGCTCAGCGCAGCTGAATCGACCAGCGCCCGCCCGGCACCTCACCCATGATCACCGGTACGGCGTGCCCGTCCGTGGCAGCGGCCAGATACCGCGCCTCGGGCGGCGCGTCCGTGCTCAGCACCACGAACGTCGACTCCAGCACCCGGCCCGGCGCGGGCGGTGCCGGGAACCGGCTGAGCCTGCGGGCACCGGGCACCGGCACGCCGCCCATCGCGTCCCGGACCACGGCCACCCCCACGCCGGCCTCGTCCAGGCCGTCGATCAGCGCCGCCGCCTGGCGCCGCGCGCCGTCCACCGGGCCGACGATCGTCAGGACGTCGGGGGTACGCGCGAGATCCACGTGCAGCCGCCACGCCCCCCGGCGCCCGACCACCACCGGCACCGTGGCCGGCGGCGGCTCCTCACCGTCGGCCAGCCAGGCGTAGGCCGGCACCGCGCCGGACGCGACCCCGAACAACCGCACCACGACCGGGCCGAGCGGCGTGTCCAGCGTCTCCACCACCTCGGGGCTCTCGTCGCCGGGACCGGGCAGCACCGGCCGCGCCGCCGGGCCGGCCCACGCGGCCACGTCGCCGGAACCGGGCCGCGCCGGCGGCGCCACCGCAGCGGCAGACGCGGCCACATCACCGGGACCGGGGCCGGGCAGAACCGGCCGCGCGACCGGACCGGCCGACGAAGCGACCTCGATCGCCGGCTCCCCCGCCGGGCTCGGCACACCGGCGGCCCGTGCCGGCCCGGCCGGCACCGCCGGCACTGGTCCCGCCGGTGTTCCGACGGTCGCTGGCGCGGCCGTCGGCGTAATGCCAGTCGGGGCCGCTGCCGTCGGTGCGGTACCGGTCGGGGCCGCTGCCGTCGGCGTAGTACCAGTCGGCGCTGCTGCCGTCGACGCTGCTCCCGTCGACGCTGCTGCCGTCGACGCGCCGCCGGCAGGCGAGGCCCCGGCAGGCGCGGGGCCGGCTGCCCCTGGCGCCGCGACCTCGGCGGGCCGGGACAGCGGGCGGCTTCCCGCGCTGATCCCGATGATCAGGCCGCTGCCGCCGAGGCGAACCGGAGCGTCGCCGGGACCGGGAACGTCGACGTGCGGGACGCTCACCACCGGATGCGACAGGTCCGGCGCGCGACCGGACTCCCCCGATGGCAGCGAACCAGCCGCCGTGCGGTCGTCATGGCCGCGGTCATCCGGTCCCCGCACCGGCGTGTCCGAATCGGCCAGCACCTTGATCGGCGCCTCACGATCCGGATCGCCCAGTGACTTCACGGGCGCCTCACGATCCCGATCCGGATCACCCAACGACTTGACCGGCGCCTCACGATCCCGGCCGGAATCGGCGAGCGACCACGCGGGCACCTCACGATCCCGATCCGGATCGCCCAGCGACTTCACCGGCGCCTCAGGGCCCCGGTCCGGATCGCCCAGTGACTTCACCGGCGCCTCACGATCCCGGTCCGGGTCGTTCAACGACTTCACCGGCGCCTCACGATCCCGGTCCGGATCGCTCAGCGATTTGACCGGCGCCTCGCGATCCCGGTCGGAATCGGCGAGCGACCACACGGATGCCTCACGATCGCGGTCCGGATCACTCAGCGACCTCACCGGCGCCTCGCGATCCCGGCCGGAATCGGCGAGCGACCACACGGACGCCTCACGATCGCGGTCCGGATCGGTCAGCGACCTCACCGGCGCCTCGCGGTCCCGGGTGGGTGGCGGGACATCGGTTGCCCGGGCTGCGTGGCCGAGCGGCGACGTGTGCGCGGTGCGGTGACCGGCGGAGTCGTCCGGCCATCGGGCCGATACCGGCCGATCCGCAGCCCCGGCGGCCGACGGTGGCCGCTCACCGGCCGGAACACCGGGACGCTGGGCCGGAACCGAACCCCGGGGCGCGGCCTCGGACGCACGCCCGGGCGTTCCGAAAGCAGCATGCCCGGGCGCTCCCGGAACCGCGCGCCCGGGCGCTCCCGGGAACGGACGCTCGGGTGGCGCCGGTGCCGCCGCTGCGGGCAGGGCGCCGGAGGACCAGCTCGGTGGCTCCGTCCAGGTCTGTGGGCGGGGATCCGCGTCGGGGGGCGGCGCGTCGACCCACGTGCTGGGCTGCGCCTGCCATCGCGACCGCGGGACCGCCGGTGTACCGTCCGGCCGGCCGGACGTCGGGCCCGTGGCCGGGGGTGGGGGCGGGACGCGGTCGGCCGGGTCCGTCCAGGTCATCCGCGCCTCGGCGGGCGCGGCCGTGAACTCGGCCGGCACCGTGGGCGCGAACGTCGGCGAGGGGTCCGCGACCGGGGGCCGGACCGGCATCGACGCGGGTACGGTCGGGTCGTCGATGTCGTCGCCGGACGGAGCCGAGGCGCGGCCCCGGGAGCGCCGGGGCGTCCGGTTACGGGCGGTGGAGCCGCCGGCGCGGGACCGGGACCGGTTCCGTCCGCCACGGATGATCTCCAGCGCGAGCATGAGCAGCACCGCGGCGAGGAGCAGCGCGCTCAGTCGTACCCATGTGATGTCGCTCATTTCGCCTCCGGGCGGCACGGCCGGCTCGGGCGATCCACCGGGCCGTCGACCGGTTCGCCCTTCATGTAGTACTTTGCGATGTCGGCGCCGCGACCCCCGCCGCACGTTGCCGAGGACCGGTCGGCGTCGGCGGATTCTTCCCTCGGGGTCGCGGGCACAGTCTCCATGATGTCCGGCCCGGAACCGCGCCCGGGGCGGACGGCTCGTACCGCATGCCCAGGGTGACCTACCGTTGCCGGGAGCGCTCCCGGCGATGTGGTGCCGGGCGGACCGGGTGCGAACAGGAGGTTGTCGTGGCTCACCGCTCGGCGCACCGCTGGCCGACCGTGTTCCTGCTGTTCCTGGTGCTGTTCGCGGCCACGCCCGCGGTGGCGGCGCCGGAGTACCGGAAGTACCACGTGGTGACCATCACCGCGGACGGCGACCCGGAGACGCTCACCGAGATCGCCGCCGCGCTGCTCGGCGACCCGGCACGGACCCGGGAGCTGATCGCGCTCAACAGCGGGCGACCGCAGGCCGACGGCACCGCGATGAGCGACCCGGACCGGCTGCGCGCCGGATGGATCATCGTGCTGCCCTGGGACGCCGCCGGGACCGGTGTCGAGCGGGGTCTGCTGCCCGAGCCCGCGCCGAACCCGGGCGCGTCCGCGGAATCGTGCCCCGAGCGGGGGCCGGACCGGGCCGCGCCGGCCGGTCTGCCCTGGGCCCAGCTGCGCTTCGACCTGCCCGGCGCGTGGACGCGCGGCCGGGGCGCGGGCAGCACGGTCGCGGTCGTCGACACCGGCGTGGACGCCACCGCACCGGCCCTGGCCGGGCGCGTCCGGGCCGGCGCGAGCAGCGGGAACGGCGGCACGCCGGTCGTGGACTGCACCGGGCACGGCACCGCGATGGCCGGTGTGGTGGCCGCCCGCGCGGACCGCGCGAACGGCTTCAGCGGAATGGCGCCGGAGGCGATGATCCTGCCGGTACGTGTACCGGTCGCCGCGGACGGCCGCGCCGACCCGCGCGACGCGGCGGACGCGGTCCGGCTCGCGGCCGAGGCCGGGGCCGGCGTGATCGCACTGACCGTCCCGGTGGACACCGTCGCCGGCGACGTCGCCGCGGCCGTCGACGAGGCCGTGGCGGCCGGCGCGGCGGTGGTGGTGCCGGCCACGGACCGGCCCGGTCAGCGTTCTCGGCCGGGCCTGCTGCGCGTCGGTGGGGTGGGCGCGGACGGCACGCCGGCGGAGTCGCACCCGGCCGGTGCCGTGGACGTGGTCGCGCCCGGTGTGGGCGTGACCAGCATCGGCACGGCGGGCCGGCCCGCGTTGCAGGGTTCCGGATCGGACTACGCGGCCGCGTTCGCCGCCGGGCTGCTGGCGCTGGTCCGCGCCGCCGCGCCGGACCTGTCCGCCGCCGAGGCCGTCCAGCTCGTGCTGGACACCGCGGACGGCGCCGCCGCACCGGACCCGGTCACCGGCCGCGGCTTCGTCAACCCGGCCGCGGCCGTGCACGCCGCCGCCATCGCGCAACCGGCGCCACCGGCCGCCCCGGCGCCCCGCGGCTTTCCCGCGGTCGCCCAGGTCGCGCTGGCCGTCACCGGGCTGGCGCTCTTCGCGGTCGTCTGTCAGCTCCCCCTCCGGCTGTTCCGCCGCCGACACCGCTGAGACCGGCGGCGCACCGGACGGTCAGTGGACGCGGATCGTCCAGGCCGCGGACGCGCCCGCGCCGAGCAGGACCGGGATGATCCGGCCGGCGGTCGCGGCGGCGAGCGTGCGAACCGCGGGTGCGGTCGCGTCCGTGCCCGCGCAGAACACCACGCGCGGGGAGGGCAGCGGCGCGCCGGGGGCCGGGAGGTCCGGGACCCGGTCGAGGATCACCAGGCCGGGGACGGACTCCTCGCCCAGTGCGTCGCCGACCGCGAAGACGCCGACGCCGGTGGTCTGCAGCCGCCGGGCGAAGACCGCGGCCTGCCGCCGGACCGCGTCGGACGCGCCCGCCAGTGCCAGACAGTCCGGGGTACGGACCAGGTCCACGTGCAGCCACCAGTCGTTGCGGCGGCCGATCACCAGCGGTACGGCTCCCCGCATCGGCGTGTCGTCCTCGGCCAGCCAGCCGTAGGCTGGGTTGTCCCGGACCACGGACAGGCCGGCGAGGTGCACACCGACCGGTCCCTCGTCCGCGAGCACGGTCTCCCGCAGCACCGGGTCCGGGTCGTCCGGGTCGGGCAGCGGTGGCCGCGGGCCGGTGGGCCGGCGGCCACCGGACGCGCGCGCCGGCTTCGGCGCGGCCGCCGCCCGGGTGGAGGCCGCGGTGATCTGCTCCTCGAACGGGTCGCCGGGCAGCGGTACGTCGACCATCGTGCGCCCGCCCGGCCCGGCGGCCGGCGCGGCGGTGGAGGCGGCCGTGAGCACCGGGCTCCGCCACGGCTGGGTCGCGGGCTCCGGGACGCCGGCGGGTTCCGCCGGCACGCCCGCTGCTCCCCCGTCGCCGCGCGCGAACGGTGCGGCCGGCCGTTCGGCGACCGCCGCCGCGGGACGCGACGACGACGCCGCCCCGGCACCGGCGGACCAGGGCGGCACCGGGTCCGCGGAGCGCGGCGACGCCGGCGCGTCCGGACGGGACCCGGCGCCCCACCCGGGCGGCTGAGCCTCCGCGTCCGAACGAGAACCGGCGCCCCATGCGGGCTCCGGAGCCGGCGCGTCCGATCGGGAGCTGGCGCCCCACGCGGACGGCTGAGCCTCCGCGTCCGCCCGGGAGCTGGCGCCCCACGCGGGCGCCGGGTCCGCGGGGCGCGCCGGTGCGGCCGCGCCGGTGGCGGACCACGGTGACACCGGATCGGCCGGCCGGGACGGCGCGGCCGTGGCGGGCGTGTCCACACCGGACGCGGCCGGCCGCGCGGTGACCGGGTCGGCCGGGTCGGCCGGACGTGACGGTGCCGTGCGGCCGGTGGCGGCCGACAAGGGCGAGACCGGGTCCGCGGGACGCGACGGGGTCGCTGCACCGGAGGCGGCCGACAAGGGCGAGACCGAATCCGCGGCACGCGCCGGCGGCGTCGCACCGGAGGCGGCCGACCAGGGCGAGACCGAATCCGCGGCACGCGCCGGCGGCGTCGCACCGGAGGCGGCCGACCAGGGCGAGACCGGGTCCGCGGGACGCGACGGCGGCGTCGCGGCCGAGCCGGCCGGATCAGCGCCCGCCCGCCAGGAGGAGGCCGGCTGCGCCGCACCCGGCTGCGCCGACGCCCCCGCGCCGGAGGCGGCCGACCAGGGCGGAACCGGATCGGCGGGACGGGAAGGCGGTGCCGTGACCGAGGTGGCCGGCTCCGCCGTTCGCGACGGCGGCTGCACGGCCGGTGCGCCGGCGGCGGAGGCAGTCGGCGTGGGGACGGCGGAACCGGGCGGGGCCGGGTCCGCGGGACGCGACGGCGGCGCCGTGACCGAGGCGGCCGGAGCGGTGGCCGCCGGCCAGGACAGCGCCGGCTCCGCCGCTCGTGGCTGCCCCGGCGCCGCCGGTTCGGCGGCGGCCGGCCGGGACGAGCCCGGGTCGGCCGGGCGGGACGGCGGCGCCGCGGCGGTGGGTGACGTGCCGGCCGGGTGCGCGGAACGCGGCGGAGTGGAATCGGTGGCCGCCGCCGCTCCGGAACGGGCCGGCCCCGACGCCGCGGTGCCGGACGCGGCGGTACCGGACGCGGACCGGGCGGTGCCGGGCGACGACCGAGCGGGCGCGGACCCAGCGGTGCCGGGCGCGGGCCGGGTCGTCTCGACGGTCGGCAGTTCGTCCTCGCCGTCCGGGTCGGAGCCGTCGCGGGGCGGGAGCGGGAGGCGTACCCCCTGGTCGGGGTCGATCTGGTCGCCTGGGTCGGTGGTCCGCCTCGGGGCCGTCCGGGTGGACGTGCCCGGTGCGGGGCGGCCCGCGTCCGCGCCGGGCGGCCCCCAGACCTCGCGCTGATCCGCGGGCGGGCGGGTGTCGGCGGCGGAGGCGACCAGGCCCAGGCCGGCGTCGGACCGCTCCGCCGGTGCCTCCGGCGCGGCCGGTGCGGCCGTGGTGCCGGGCGGGCCGGGCGGCAGCGGTGGGTCGCCGGCGCCGGTGGCGGTCCGGGACCGGTTGCGGGCACCGGCCGTCGCGGCGGCCCGCGCACCGCTGTGCAGGATATTGATCATGGCAGCGACCAGCATCAGCATCAGGACGAAACCGATGAACCAGAGGATCGCGACGCTGGTGGCGGCCGTCGATTCCGGGGCGGCCCGCGGCGGCGGGCTCGCCGCCTGGGACGGGGCGGCGACCGGCGCGACGACGGGCAGTGGGCCGTCCTTGACGCCGTCACCGGCCGCGTCCTCCGGCAGCACCAGGATCCACCCGGGCTTGATCTCGCCGCCGCTGTCGAGCGCGCCGCCGTCCGGCTGGGTACGGCCGACGTTCAGCTCGACGATCTCCCGGAACCGGTTGCCGTCGCCGAGCGTCTTCAGCGCGATCGCGTACAGGTATTCGCGCTGGCCGTTCACCGGGGCGCCGACCACGTAGTACTTGCCGGTGGCCGCCGGCACGGCCTGCGCCGGGGTAGCCACCAGCGCGAACACCGCACCGATCAGCGCGGCGATCGCGAGTGCGAGCCGAGCCGTCATGTTGAACCTCCCGGGAATCCGCCACCGCCCGCCCGGGGCCCGCCCGGCCCCGTTTCGGTCCGTGACAGCCCGGCGGCGGAGCCGGTTCATGCCGGTCCCGCACGCGGGATCGGCTCCGGGGCCGTCGCACCGGGTGGTGTCACGGAACCGAGGGACGGTCCGGGCGGGGGTCTCGGGGCGGTGCCACCCGCGCCGGGTCGCCGTGGACGGCGGACGGCGCAGGCGGGTGGTCGGCCCAGTCAAGCAGGACCGTCCGGACGCCGTCACCGCCCTTGTTCGGGTGTCCCCGCGGCATCCGGTCTGAACCAGGTCCGGCACGGACTCGTAGAAGGGCCGAGCCGGTGACGAGCCGGTACCGCAACGACAGGAGTCGCAGCATGGTGTCCTTCAACCTGGAGCAGTTCGCCGCCCAGGCCCGCGCGATGCAGGATCATGTCGCGCAGATGCAGTCGCGCCTGGAGTCCGCGTCGGTGACCGAGGCCGCCGGTGACGGCCTGGTCAGCGTCTCGCTCGGCGCGCACGGCCGGGTGCTGGGCGTGTCGATCGACCCGAGCCTGCTGGACCCGTCGAAGCGGGACCTGCTGGAGAACCTGGTGGCCGAGGCGTTCACCAACGCGAGCTCGTCGATGCATCAGCTGGCCGAGGAGCACATGCGCCCGGTCTCCGACACGATCAGCCACCTGACCGGGCTGGGAAACGCGGGCCTGGACCGGCTGCGCAAGATGTGACCGGCACCGGTGTGCCCGGCCGTGGCCGGGCACACCGGTCAGTCCATACACGTCAGCACCAGCTGGGCGAACGTGGCCAGTTCGGCCGCGCGGTCCGGCTTCGCCGCGGACACCCGGCCCACCTGACGGACCCAGTTGACCCGGTCGGTCCGCTCGGCGAAGTACATCCGGTTGTTGCGGATCAGCTCCTGCGCCGCCGCCGGCACACCGGTCCCGGGCAGCGCCTCGAGCGTCAGCCGGAGCGCCTCCATCACCGCCGCGTTCGCGCCGTGCGTGACGTCGTCGTTCGCGCCGTTGGCCAGGCCGGCCAGCGTGGCGAGCGGCACCGTGCCGTCGATCACGGGTGTGATCAGCAGCTCGGACCGGCGGATCGGGTCGGTCTCCGTGAGGTAGTCGAACGCGGTGTCCGCCCGGTCCACCGCGGCCATCTCCAGGATCGCCCGGTGCGCCGAGAGCGCCTGGTCGCCGACCTGGTCGCCGCGGACGAGCGGGGCCGGCAGCTCCTTGACCGGGCCGTGGCCGGCCGCGATGTCGCGGGCCGGGCGACGGCCGAGGATCCGCTCGATCGCCTCGCGGGTCGCCGGGCCGGCCAGCGTGTCCCGGTGCGCGGTGAACAGCTCCCGCTTCAGCGCCCAGCCGCCCGCGCCGAGCCAGCGGTGCAGCTCGTCGGAGAGCACGTCGCCGTAGCCGCCGGTGACCGGCTCGTCGGCCGCGCGGGTCAGCGCGGTGCGCGCGTCGGCCGCGCTGACCGTCCGCGGCGTCTCGCCGGGCAGCTGGACGTCCCAGCTGCGGCTGAGGTTGTCCAGGCCGCCACCGGACGACGCGCTGCGCTGCATCACCGGGACCCGGAAGGTGGCGAACAGCGACCGGAACGGCGCCGGGCCGACCCGGTCGTCGAGCACCACGACCGGGCGTACGCCGAGCTCGAACCAGGCCTCGAGGACGTCGCCGAGGCGGCGCTCGACCACCGCGGGGTCGCCGGGCCCGACCACGATCAGCGGGACCTCGCGGCCCCCGGTGGTGAGTGCGCCGTGCTCGGACCGGATCCGGTGCAGGAACCGTTCGTCGACCGGGCCGCCGATGACGATGACGCCCCGGTCCGGCCGGACGCCGCGCGGCAGGCGCGGTTCCCGGCCGGCCGCGGCCGCGGGCCGCACCGGCGGCGCGGGCGTCTCCGCGGGCGCACCGGCCCGCTCGTACGGTGGCATCTCGGGCGAGTCGCCGTGGCCGGACGACCACGAGGTGTGCGACGCGGCGTCGGACCACCGGTCGGAACCGGCACCGTCCCGGCCGGGCTCGTGGCCGTAACCGTTCGCGCCGCTGCCGTCGGCGTCGTACCCGGAGCCGCTGCCGGTGTAGGTGGACCACTCCGAGCGGGTGTCCGAACCGTCGTCGGGACGGTCCGAACCGTCGGGGCGGCCGGGACCGTCCGAACGGTCGGAGCCGTCGGGGCGGTCGGAGTCGTCGGGGCGGTCGGAGTCGTCCGCCGGCGGGGTGGCCGGGGCCGCGCTCTTCAGGCGCCGGTAGCCGATCGCGCCCTCCGGCAGCCGCTCCCGGTCCAGGCTCCGCGCCATCCGCTCGAGCAGTTCCGCCACGACCGCCATCTCGGTCAGGTCCTCCGGCCCGTCCGGCAGCGTGACCAGCGGCGGCTCCGGGAGCGGCGTACCGTCGCGGCCGACGATCTCGTAGTCGGCACCGGGCAGCGGCGATCCGGCCGGGGCCGGTCCGAGGTGGACGGTCCAGCCGCTCTCCTCCGCGACCCAGCCGCCGCCGATGTCGAGCTGCCGGGTGCCGGGCCGCATCGGCAGGCCGTACGGCAGGACCGGCCGGCCGCGACCCGACGGGTTTCCGGTGGCCCGGACCTGGACGGACGAGGCGACCGCGGCGAACACCGGCACGCCGTGCAGGTCGACCGGGACGAGCGTCTCGCTCAGCGCGGGCGCCTCGCGGAACGCCCCGGCCGGCAGGCGCAGCATCGCCGCGCCGTCGATCGGCGTCGGCTTCCCGCCGGTCAGGTCCGCGACCAGCAGACGGTCAGCCTGGTTCTGCGCCTGCGCGGCCGTCCAGTTCCGGACGTTCGGCAGATCCACGACCAGGCTCTGCCGGATCGCGGGCGGCAGCTTGGTGATCAGGTTCGCGATCTCCCAGGGCCGGGTCAGCTCCGCCGTGACCACCAGCTGGTACGCGTCGCCGGTCGGCGGCCGCACGTCGTCCACCGGCACCGGCTGGCCGGCCGGGGCCAGGAACAGTTGCCGGCCCAGGCGGTGCAGGTCGTACCCCGGGGTCAGGCCCTTGGTCAGGCGCTCCAGCGTCGGTGCGGACGTCACCTCCGGCTCGGCCACCCGGCGGGCGACCTCGAACCGGGTGAAGACGGCGTCCCGGCTCGACTCGATCAGCCGGACGATCTCGCGCACGCTCTCCGGCATCTCGACCTGGTCCGGGTCCGGCACCGACACCAGCGGCCGGCGGGCGGGCGTCGTGCCGGCCGAGTCGGCCAGCGCCTGACCGGCGGCGGGCAGCGGTGACGTGCCGGCCGGGCCGAGGTGCAGGGTGCCGTCGTCCTCCTGGCCGACCCAGTCACCGAACGCGAACAGCCGGGTCCCCGGCTGCACGGGCAGCCCGTACGGCCGGACGTGGTTGGCGGTGTCGCGGGCCCAGGCGGTGCGCGGCGACCGGATCTCGAACGTGCTGGCGAAGACGCCGAACGTCGGCCGGCCCCGCTCGTCCCGGGGCACGGTGTACGGGCCGGCCGGCGGGCGCTTCGCGAGCTGCCCGGCCGAGACCACGACGACGCTCGCACCGCCGGTGTCGTCCGGGAAGAACCGGGCGGCATGCGACCGCAGCTCCTCGATCGTCCACGTCCCCTGCACGTGCACCTGGAGGCGGCCGCGGACGTCCGCGGGCAGGCCGGCGATCAGCTCGGCGACGGCGCCGGCGTCGAAGCCCTCCCGGCTCACGGTCAACCGGACCGTCCCCGCCGGCGGGGCCGGGAGCAGGTCGCCGTCCGGCACCGCGCCGGACGCCGGCCGCAGCAGGAAGTGGTCGCCGGTGCCGCGCAGCTGGAAGCCGTCGCGCAGACCCGCGGTGTACGCGGCCGGCGCACCGGTCAGGAACGCGCCGGCCGGCTCCTCGGTGAACGCGTACAGGCTGTCGTCCGCGCGGTCCGGCAGCGACGGGAAGTCGCTCACCGGCCGCCGGTACGCGACCGCACCCGCCTCGCCGCGGACCGTGTCGACCAGCGTCTGCACCTCGGCCGGCGGGGTCCGCCCGAACGGCAGCGACACCCGCACCCGCTCGCGGACCGGGTTGCCGTCCGCGTCGACCAGGACCTCCTGCTCGGGCCAGTTCGCCGCGATGCCGACGTTGACCGTGCCGTCGCGCTCCTCGACGGCCCAGCCGTCGCTCAGGGCGAACCGGCGGCCGTCCGGGAACGGCAGGCCGTGCGGGGTGACCTGGTTGGCCCGGTTCCTGCTCCAGTCCGACTTGCGCGGCCGGAACCCGACCGTGGTCGCGGTCGCACCGAACGTCACGGTCCCGTCCGCCGTCCGCGGCACCACGAACCGGCTGGCCGGCACCGTCTCGGTGAGCGCGCCCACCGGCACGCGCACCTCGGCGTCGCCCTCGATCGGCGCCCAGCTGTCCTCGCCGGACGGCTGCACCAGCACGTGGTCGGCGAGCGTGCGCACCTCGGCCGGCGTGTACCTGCGGCCCGTGGGCAGTTCCACCACCAGGCCGGTACGCACGGACGCGGGCAGGCCGGCGACCAGCTCCGCGACCGCGCCGAAGTCGGTGATCTCCGACTGCACGATCAGGTGGAACGCGGCGCCCGCCGGTGCGGCCGCGGCCGGCCGGCGCACCGCGACCCCGACCGGCGCGAGCACGAACTGGTTGCCGGCGCCGCGCAGCTGGAACGCGTCGCGCAGGCCGGTGGTGTACGCGGCCGGCGCGCCCAGCAGCAGCTCGCTGCGGGGCTGGCCGGGCCGGTCGGTGAACGCGTACACGCTGCGAGGCCGGCGGTCCGGCAGCGGCGGCAGGTCCCGCACCTGGCGGCGGTAGCCGACCGCGCCACCGCCCAGCTTGTCGATCATGGACTGCACCGCGGGCGGCGGGTTCTCCGTGCCGTGCGGCAGCGAGACCGGGACCCGGCGATCGAGCGGCGCGCCGTCCCGGCCGACCAGGATCACGTCCTGGACCACCGGGGCGGGGCCGTCCGGTGCGAAGTGGACGGTGCCGTCGTGCTCCTCGGCGACCCAGCCCTCCCCGACCGGGAACCGCCGCGACCTCGGCTGCGGCTCCAGGTCGTGCGGCGTGATCCGGTTGGCCCGGTCCCGGCTCCAGCCCGACTCGCTGGTGCGGAACTCGAACGTCACCGCGGTCGCGCCGAACGTCGGGTTGCCGTCCGCGTCCCGCGGGATCACGAACGGGCTGGCCGGCGGGCGGTCCTCCAGGTCGCCGGCCGCGACCCGGACGGTCACGTCACCCTCCAGCGGGATGGTCGCGTCCTGCACGAACCGCTGTCGCAGCACCCGGTTCGCGATCTCCTGGACGCGCGCGGCCGAGTAGGTGCCGGCCGGCAGATCCACCACGAGACCGCCGCCGGTCTGCCCGGCCAGGCCGTCGACCAGCTCGGCCACGACCGCGGGGTCGAACCCGTCCTCCGCGACCACCACGTTGCGCCGGCCGCCGGACGGCGGGGGCAGCAGCGCGTCCACGCCGGTGTTCCGCGCCGGGGTGAGGTAGAGGCGGGTGCCGGACGACCGCAGGTCCCAGCCGGACCGCAGCCCCGCGGTGAACTCGGCCGGCGCGCCGGTCAGGAACTCGCTCACCGGGGTGCCGGGGCGCTCCGTGAACGCGTACATCCGGCCGGGCCGGCGGTCCGGCAGCGACGGGAACTCACCTGCCGGGCGACGGTGGGCGACGGCACCGCCACCGGCCGTGACCCGGTCGACCAGGTCCTGGACCACGGCCGGGAGCTCCGTGTCGCGCGGCAGCGACGCCGCGACCCGCTCGTGGACCGGGACGCCCCGCGCGTCCACCAGCACCACGTCCGGCGACACCGGGGAGCCGTCGGCGGCGCGGCCGAAGTGGACCGTGCCCTCCGACTCCTCGGCCACCCAGCCGCCACCGGCGTCGAAACGCCGGCTGTGCGGCGCGACCGGCAGGCCGTACGGCGTGACCGGGTTCGCCGCGGCCCAGGTGTTGGAGCGGGCCCGGAACTCGTACAGCACGGCGGACGCGCCGAACACCGGGTTGCCGTCCGCGTCCAGCGGCGTGACGTACGGGCTCGCCGCGGGCCGCCCGGACAGCTGCCCGGCCGGCACGCGCAGCACCACGTCGCCGTGGATCGTGGCCGGCCGGCCGTCCGGGCCCGGCTGCGTCAGGCCGTTGTCGGCCAGCGTGCGGACCTCCGGCACCGAGTAGACGCGGTCGGCGGGCAGGTCCACGGTCATGCTCTGCCGGTCGTCCTCGGGCAGCTCCGCGATCCCGGCCGTGAGCACGGCGGTGGTCGCCGCGCCCGGGGCGAGCGTCAGGTGGTGCCGGCGCTGCGCGGGTGTGGGCAGGTGGCCGGCGGTCAGTTCCGGCTGCCCGGCCGGGGACAGGAACGACCGGTCCCCGACGGTACGCAGGCGGTGGACCGGCGCGACCGGGCGGCTCGGCCGGGTGCGGCCGGCCGGCCTCCCCGGGACGGCCGCCGGCGCCCCGGCCGCGGTGTTCCTCGCGGCCGGATAGGCGTCGATCTCCGGCGTGCTCTCCGACGTGGCCACCGGCGTGCCGGACGGCGTCTCCGCGGGCGGGTCCCCCGGCAGGAACGCGGGGGCCGAGCCCATGTCGGGGTCCAGGTCCGTCGTCACCCGGAAGTCCGACGCCGGGTCCGTCCCCGGAGCGGCCGTCCCCGGAGCGGCCGGCGGCGCTGCGTCCGGCGTGCGGGCGATCGGCACCACGGTGCCGTCGGCCGCCGCGGCCACCATGCGTTCCAGCACCTCGATCCGGGTGTCGAACGCCTCGTCGAAGGCCGCCCGGTCGTAGTCGCCGGTCTCGAGCCGCTTCGCCAGGTCCTCGTCCATCGCCGTGCGGAGCACGCCGGCGACCAGCAGCACCGCCTCGTTGTCCGGGTGCGCGGCCAGGATCGGGCGGGCGCTGTCGTCCCACCGCGCGCCGTACCGCGCGCGTTCCGCGGCGCGGCCGGTGTCGGCCGGCACCGGTACCGCGATGTCGTCCCGCAGCCGCAGCGTGAGCGCGCCGAGCAGGTCCGCGTCGACCGTCGCGGTCCGGTCCGGTCCGCGCATCCAAGCCCTGACCCGGCCGTCCAGGTCGACGAGCGTGGTGGTGAGCAGCGTGGCCTGTTCCTCGGCGCCGAGCGGCGCGAGCCGGCGCACCCGGCCGAGGTCCAGCAGCGGGGCCATCGCCTGGTCGAGCCGGGACCGCAGCCGGCCGGCTAGCGCGGTATCGGTGACCGTCTCGTCGATGAGCTGCGCGGCGCGGCGCCGGGTCAGTTCGACGGTGAGCCAGTTCTCGGCCGCCTGCCGCAGGTCGTACGCCCACCGGGTCCCGGCGGCCGTGGTGAACAGGCCGTCCGGGGTGTCGGCGGCGGTGCCGTGCGGCGGGAACGCGCGGGTGAACTCGTCCAGCACCATGGCGCGGAACGTGGTCCGCAGCGACTCCGCCGCCGGGGTCCCGTCCGTGCCGGCGCGGTCGGCAAGCACCGCGTCGAGGTGCTGGTCCAGCCGGTCCGGCAGGGTGGCCGCGAACCGCTCCCGGTCGGCCGCCGCCTGGTGCATCGCGGTCAGGTGGGCGTCGGCGTGGTGGACCTCGAACGTGAGCCGGTCGGTGCGGCCCGGGCGGTGGCCGACCGGATACATCCGGTCGAACTCCGCCAGCGCGGCGTCGCGGACCGCGTGCGCGGCGCCGCCGTCCCGGATCTCGGGCGGGGCCGCGTCCAGGACCCGGGTCGCGAGCGCGGCCCGTTCCTGCTCCCGGACGGTGACCTCGCGGAGCATCCGGGGCAGCGCGGCCACGTTCGCGTCGAAGATCGTGTCCCAGGCGGCGCGGTCGAACTCGCCGCCGGCCTTCAGCCGGGTGTTCAGGAACGACAGGACCGTGGCGCGGCGGGTGCCGGCGAACGTCCGCTCCGGTCCGCCCGGGGCGTAGCCGTCCAGGACCGGGCGGACCGCCTCGTTCCACGCGATGAGGTACTCGGTGCGCAGCCGCACCTGCTCGGCCGGCGACATGCCGGCCGGCGCCGGGGTAACCGATGTCGGGGTGCGCGGCGTCGTGGTGCCCGGCGCCGGGCCGGCGGGCGTCGCGTCGGTGGTGCCGGCGGTGGTCGACCCCGGCGTCCCCGCCGGCGTGCTGCCGGCCGACGCGGTGCCCGTCGGGGCGTCCGGCGTGGGATCCGCCGGGATGGTCGGCGCGGGGTTCGCGGCCGCCGCCGCCAGGCGCTCGTCCAGCGTGGCCAGCGTGCCGGCGAACATGCCCTCGAAGACGTCCCGGGACGCCGTGGACCGGCCGGTCAGCCGCTCGTCCAGGTCCGTCATGACCCGCTGCCGGAGCTCCTCCGCGGCCCGCCGGGCCGCGTCGAACTCCGGTCCGGCGTCGTACCGGTCCAGGATGGGGTTGACCGCCTCCTCCCACCGGTCGGCGTAGCCGTCGCGATCCGCGGCCCGCCCGGTGCCCGCCGGCACCGGGACCACGGCGTCGCGGCGCAGCCGCTCGGTGAGCGTCCGGACCAGGTCGGGATCGGCGATGCCACCCGGCGTGCCGTCGGCCAGCCAGCCGGTCACCCGCGCCGGCAGGCCCCCGGGGCCGCCGAGCAGCCGGATCTGCTCCGCCGCGCCGAGCGACGGCAGCTCACCGGCGCGCGTGAACACGGCCTCCGGCGACAGGTCCTCGGCCAGCCGCGTCCGCACGTGCGCGGCGAGCGTGGCGTCCGGGACGGTGTCGTCGACGATCTGCTCCGCGCGCAGCTGCGTGATGCGGATCGTGAACCAGTTGTCAGCCGTCACGCGCAGGGCGTCCGCCCACGCACGCGCGGCCGGCCGGTCGAACCGGCGGTCGAACTGCCCGCGCACGCTGCCGTCGGCCGGGAACACCCGGTCGAACTCGGTCTCCACCACCGTCCGGAACTCCGCGCGCAGTGGCTCCGCCGCCGCCCGCGTCTCGTCCGTCCAGGCACGACCGGCGAGCACCGCGTCGACGTGCCGGTCCACCCGGTCCGGCAGCGTCTCCGCGAACCGGGCCCGCTCGGTCGCCGCGGTGAAGCGCGCGCCGAGCACGTCCGCGCCGTGCAGCGCGTCGCCCAGCTCGTAGGAGATCCGCTCGGTGACGTCGAACCGGCCGCCCGGCGGGAACCGGTGGTCGAACTCGGCCAGCACGTCCTGGTGCACGGCCCGGGCGGTGTCGGTGCCCCGGAGGTCGGCCGGCGTGTGCGCGTCCAGCTTCGCCTGCAGGTCCCGCCGCGCGTTGCCGCGGGCGGCCGCGAACTCCAGCTGTTCCAGGGTACGGCTGCCGGACGGCCGGGCCGGCGGCTCGAGCGTGAGCGTGCCGACGTCGTGGTGGCCCGGCTGCGGTGCCCGGCCGTCGTCGTCCGGGGTCCGGGTGAACGGCTCGGCCCGCAGCGGTTCGAGCCTGGTGGGCGCGGGCGCCTCGACCTCGGTGGCCCGCGGCGGCGCGGTGGGCCGGGACGTCGAGGTGGTGGGCCGGGACGCCGGGTCGAGAACCGTGGTGTCCGGGCCGGCGGTGCGTGGCGCCGCCGGGGGCGTGCCGGTGCCCTGCGCCGCCCGGCTGACCGCGCCGTCGACGTTCTTCGTGAACGAGTCGACGCCGGCGCCGAACGCCGCGTCCCAGCTCGCCCGGTCGAAGTCGCCGTGGTCGCCGCGCAGCCGGGTGTCCAGGTCGACCTTGAGCCTGTTGCGCGTCGACTCGGCCAGTTCCGCCGCCGCGTTCCGGGCCGGGCCGGACGGCCCGTACCGGTCCAGGACCGGGGCCGTCGCCGCGGCCCACCGCGCGTCGAACTCGGTCAGCTCGGTCACCCGGAACATCGCGTTGCCGATGTCGTCGTAGACGGCCCGGTCGACGGCGCCGCCCACGTTGTCCTTGAAGGACCTGACGCCGCCGGCGACCGCACCGTCCCAGGCCGTCCGGTCGAATCCGGCGCCCTCGCCGCGCAGCCGCGCGTCCAGGTCGGCCTTCATCCGGGCGTGATAGGCGCCGGCCAGGTCCGCGGCCGCGTTCCGGGCCGCGCCGGACGTGCCGTACCGGTCCAGGACCGGTGCGACCTCGGCCTGCCAGCGCGCGTCGAACCGGACCAGTTCCTCGGCCCGGAACATGGCGGCGCCGACCTCACCGCTGATGACCTCGCGGTCGACGACGGTCTGCACGTCCCGGCGGAACGTCTCGGCCGCGCGGGTGAACGTCGCGTCCCAGACCTCCCGGTCGAACGTCGTGGTGTCGCGCAGCCGCGCGTCCAGGTCGGCCTTCAGGGTGCCGCGCGTGGAATCCGCGAACTTCGCCGCGGCCGTCCGCTCGGGCCCGGACGCGCCGTACCGGTCCAGGACCGGACCGGCCGTGGCGTCCCAGCGCGCGTCGAACCTGAACAGCTCCTCGACCCGGAACATCGCGTTGCCGACGTCGGTCTCGACGAGCCGCCGGCTGACGACGTCGCCGACCCGGGTGTCGAAGGACTTGATGCCGCCGGCGACCGTCCGGTCCCAGGCGCCCCGGTCGAACTCGCCCTCGTCACCGCGCAGCCGGGTGTCCAGGTCGACCTTCATCCGGCCGTGGTACGTGTCCGCGAGCTCCTGTGCGGCCGTGCGCGCGGTCCCGGTCGACCCGAAGCGGTCCAGGATCGGCGCGACCGCGACCTCCCACCGCACGTCGAACTCGACCAGTTCCTGGGCCCGGCGCATCTCCGCACCGATCCCGGTGGCGACGTCGCCGGCGTCGTCGGTGGTCCGGACCGGGACCGGTGCCTCCATCTGGCGCCGGTGCACGCCGAGGCCCGCGTTGAACGACGCCTCCCAGCCGGCCCGGTCGAAGCGCCCGCCGTCGGTCAGCCGGCCCCTCAGGTCGTCCAGCACGGCGTCGCGCACCCGGGCGGCCCGCGCCTTCAGCACCTCGGGGGCGTGCTCACCACCCGGGATCGGCGCGGCCTCGCGTTCCCAGCGCGCCTCCCAGACCGCCACCTCCGCGTCGACGCCCGGCTTGCGCGGGATCGGGACGGTCACGTCCTCGCGCAGGCTACGGGCCAGCGCGGCGGCCGCGTCCGGGCCGGCCGCGCCGCGGTTCGGCGCGCCGCGCAGCCAGCTGCCGACCGTGGTGTCGAGGTCGTCGAACAGCTCGGTCAGCACCCGGCCGTCCCGGTCCGGGCGGCCCAGCCTGGGCAATTCGCGCGCCTGGTCGAAGGTGAGCCGGGAGGACAGCGCGTCGTTCAGCCGGCTCTTGACGTGCGCGGCGACCGCGGGGTCGGGAACCGCTCCGTCGATCACCTCACCGGCCCGCCGGCCGGCCAGCTTCACCGTGTACCAGGAGTCGGCGAGATCGCGCAGCGAGGTCACCCAGCGGTCCGCGGCGTCGGCGTCGAAGCGCCCGCCGGACGTGCCGCGCGCGCCGCCGTCCGCGGGGAACTCGGCGTCGAACTCCTGACGCACCATGGCGTGGAAGTCGGACCGCCAGGACGCCGCGACGGCCTGGGTCCCGTCCGTCCAGACGCGGTCGGCCATCAGGCCGTCGAGTTGCGCGTCGACCCGGCCACGGAGCCCGGCCGAGAACGTCTCGCGGCGGGTCGCCGCGTCGAACATGCCGCGCAGTTCGGCGTCGCCGTGGGTGAGGTCCCAGACCGCGCGCTCGCCGGTACGGATGTCCGCGCCCTCCGGGAAGCGCGCGTCGAAGTCGTCCAGCACGGACCTGCGTACCGCCTGGGCCGCGGGTCCGTCGGACGGGTCCAGCCCGGTCAGCCGGGACTCCAGCGCGGCCCGCACGTCGGCGCGGGAGATCGTCTCCGGTGCGCCCCGGAACCGCATGCGCGCGTCGACCGCGCTGTCGTGCAGCCGGCCCGCGAAGTCCGCCACGGTACGGTCCGGCAGCGGCGCGCTGAGCCTCGCGTTCCGGCCGCCGTAGACCTGGTCGAAGTGGCTGAACCACTCCGCGCCGTACTCGTTCGCCAGCGTGCGGTTGGCGATCGGGCCGCCGCGGCCGAGCAGGTCGCTGAAGCGCCGGCCGGCCTGCGACAGCGAGTCGTTGAGCAGTTCCTCCATCCGTACCCGGGACGGCATCTCCCGGCGGATCGTGAGCACCTCGGCGCGCAGCCGGTCCGTCGCCGCCTCCACCGACCGCGCGGAGTAGCCGTCGCGGCTCAGGCCGGGCCGCAGGTCGTTGTGCAGCACGGAGATCCGGTCGTGGATCTCCGCGGCCATCCGGGAGATGCCCGCCGGGTCCACCCGCACGCCGGCCTGCCGGGAGGTGAGGACGAGGTCGTCGATCAGGCTCTCGACCAGGTCGTCCCGGTGCCGCTCGAGTTCGAGCTGGCGGCGCGGCGACGGGCCGGTGTACGCGTCACCGGCCACCTTGAGCCGCTCGGACACCAGCCGGCCGGCGTCGGCGCCGAGGTCGGTGCGGGCCGCGCGCAACCCGTCCGCCGTGCCGAGCCGTCCGCGGTGGTGCAGCATCGACTCGACCAGGCGGGTGTTGAGGTCGCCGGTCATCGACGACCGCAGGTTGCGGGCCATGTCCATCGCCCGGTCGCCGGGCAGCACGCTCTCGCCGGTCCGCTGGCTCCACCGGCTCGTCTCGACGTTGGTCTGCCGGCGGACCGTGAGGTTCAGGTTCTGCGACAGGTCCGGCGCGGCCTTGAGGTACTCGCTGAGGCGCTGCCGCAGCCCGGCGTCCGCGGCGTCCCACGCGGACCGGTTGGCCGGGCTGAACGCGTCGCCGCGGTGCGTGGCGACCAGGTCGTTGCCGGTGATCTGCACGTCCCGGGTGAACGCGCGCACGCCGAGCTCGATGTCGGTGTCGCTGAGGCCGCGCTGCTTGGCCAGGTGCACCTCGCGCACGACGGCGGTGCGGTGCCGGCCGATCTCGTTGCGGTGGAACGCGTCGTAGCGCAGCTCGGCGCGCAGCTCCGCCAGCGACCGGTTCCAGTTGGCCTGCGCGTTCTGCCAGGCCACCGAGTCGACCCCGGCGTCCTGCCGCAGCACCGGCCCGAACGACTCCTCGAACTTCGCGTGGTACTGCTCGGAGAACCGGTTACGCCACGCGGTCTGCTCCGCGGCCGGCAGGTCGTGCAGGAACCGGAACCGGGACTGTTCGGTGCCGAACAGCGCGTCGAGGCCGGACTGGTCCGTGCTCGTGCCGCGGGCGCCGGAGAGGTCCGCCGACCGGGGGCGGGCGTCGTTCAGCACGCTGTCGAACTCGCTGTCGGCGTCGCCCCGGTGGGCCTCGATCGCCTTCGCCGTCTCGATCCGGGACCGGAACGACACGGCCAGCGCGTCCGTACGGTCGCCGAACTCGAGGAGCCGCTCGGTCGTGTCCAGCCGCTGTCGCGGCATCGGGTAGGCGGTGCCCTTCGGCTTCCCGGGCTCGGGCGCGGTCACGGTCTCGGCCGGCGCGTCCCCGGCCGGCTTCCGCATGCCGGGGAAGTCGTCCGGGACCAGGTGCGGCGCGTCCCGGCCGAGCCGGGCCGTGCCGACCGGCACCATGTCGTCGAGCGTCTGCCGGAGGAACACCGCGTCGAGGTCGGCGGCGCGCACGCCGTCGGCGAGGCCGGTGACGGTGCGGTCCGGCAGCGGTCCGCGCAGTCCCGCGTGCTGCCCGCCGAACGCCTCGTCGAAGTGGGTGAACCAGGCCCGGCCGAACTCCTGGCTGAGCGCCCGGTTCGCGCGCGGCCCGTCCGGGCCGAGCAGGTCGCCGTACCAGTCGCCGGCCGTCCGCGTGGAGTCGGCCAGGCGCTCCTCGAACCGTACCCGCGCGGGCATCTCGTTCCTGATCGCCGCCGCCTCGGCGGTGAGCCGGTCCTTGACCGCCTGCACCGACTCCGGCGACCAGCCGTCGCGCTGCAGGCCGGGCCGGGACGCCTCGCCGAGGTCGGCCAGCCGGCCCCGGAACTCGGCGCCGAGCCGGGCGACGTCCGCCGGCCCGAGCCGCACGCCGGGCTGGCGGACCGTCGCGAGCAGGTCGTCCTGCAGCGAGCCGATCAGCGTGTCCCGGTGCTCCTCGACGTCCAGCTGGCGGCGCGGTGCCGTGCTGTTGTAGGCCTCGCCGAACTGCCGGAGCCGTTCGGTCACGATCCGGTCGACGGACACGTCGAGGTCCTGCCGGATCGCCCGGATGCCGTCGTCGGAGCCGAGCGCGTCGCGGCGCTTCAGGACCGACTCGACGATCCGGGTGTCCACCTGGTCCGCGATCGACGTCCGCATCTCGACGTGCTGCCTGGCCACCTGGGCAGGGGTCATCGCCGCGTCGCCGAGCTTGTCGTTCCAGCGGCCGAGCTGCCCGCTCATGCCGCGGTCGATCCGGCCGCGCACCTCGCCGGCCAGTTCGGGGGCCCGCTGCAGGTACTCCCGCAGCCGGCCGTGCAGGCCGGTGTCCGCGGCGTCCCACGCGCCGCGGTGCGCCGGGTCGAACGCGTCGCCACGGCCGAAGGAGTCCCGGCCGGTGAACCGGCCGGCGACCACGGAGTCGGCGGTCATCTGCACGTCGCGGGTGAACGCGCGCACGCCGAGCGCGATGTCGGCGTCACCGACGCCGTTCGCGCGGGCGTCCCGGACCGCCCGGTCGACCGCGTCCCGGTGCCGGCCGATCTCGTTGCGGTGGAACGCGTCCAGCCTGAGCTGCGTCTTCAGGTCGGCGGACACCCGGTTCCAGGTGTCCACCGCGCTCCGCCAGGTCACCGAGTCGACGGCCGCGCCGTCGCGCAGCACGGGCGCGAACGAGTCCTCGAACGCGGTGTTGTACTCCTCGGTGAACCGGCTCCGCCACGCGGACTGCTCCGACTGCGGCAGGTCGTGCAGGAACTTGAAGCGCTGCCCCTGGGCGGCCGGGGCGTCGCCCGCCGCCCGGCCCCGGGGCTCGCCGAACAGCTCCGGCGCGGTGGCCTTGAGCCGGTCGTGGACGGACGCCGGCGCGGCCGGCTCGGCCGGCGCGTCGTTCCTGCCGAAGATCGCCTCGGCCTGGGTACGGCCGGTGCCCAGCACCTCGTCGAAGACCTCGCCCGGCTTCGCCCGCAGCGCCTCGATGTTCTTCGCGGTGCCGATCCGCCCCTGGAACGCCTCGCTGAGCTGGACGACCTTGGTCTGGAACTCCGCGATCCGCTCCGCGGACGGCGCGGAGGCGTCCCGGTGCGGCAGTGGCTGGGCCTTGCCGGTGCCGGGAACCGTCAGGTCCGGCTCGGGGTGCGCCAGGCCGGGGAAGTCCTCCGGTGTCAGGTGCGCGGCGTCCCGGCCGAGCGGCGACGTGCCGACCGGCACCAGGTCGCCGGCCGACTCCTGGAGGAACCGCGGGTCGGTGCGGTCCGGCGCGCGGACCGTGTCGGCGAGGTCGGCGATGGTGCGTTCGGGCAGCGGCGCGCGCAGGCCGGCGGCCTGCATGCCGAGGACGTCGTCCGCGGCGGTGAAGAACTCCCGGCCGTACTCCTGGGACAGCGCGCGGTTCGCCCGCGGGCCGTCCGCGCCGAGCAGCTCGCCGTACCCGAAGTCGGCGGTCCGCTGCAGGTCCGTCAGCCGTTCCTCGAACCGGATCCGGGACGGCATCTCGTCCAGGATGGCCTGCGCCTCGGCGTCGACCCGCTCGGTGGCCGACCGGACCGCGTCGGGCGAGTACCGGCTCTGCTCCAGGCCGGGCCGCAGCGCCTGGTCGACGTCGGCCATCCGGCCGCGGATCTCGGCCGACAGCCGGGTGACGCCCGCGGTGTCGAGGCGGACGCCGGGCTGCCGCACCGTCTCGGCCAGGTCGTCCAGCAGCGAACCGACGCGCGCGTCCCGGTACTCCATGAAGTCCAGCTGGCGGCGGGCCGCCGGGCCGTTGTAGGCGTCGGCGTACGGCCGCATCCGCTCGGTCACGACCTGGCCGACCACGGAGTCCATGTCGTCGCCGACGGACCGCGTCCCGTTGGCCGAGCCGAACCCCTCGCGCTGCCGCAGCATCGACTCGACGACCCGCGTGCGCACGTCGTCGGCGATCGAGGCGCGCACGTCGCCGGCCTGCTTGGCCACCTGGCCGGCCGGCAGCGCGTCCGCGCCGAGCTTGGCGTTCCACGCGCCGAGCTGCCCGTCGACCCGCGTGTCGAGCAGGCTCCGCATGCGGCCGGCGACCTCGGGTGCCCGCTGCAGGTAGTCGCGCAGCCGGCTGCCGAGGGCCGCGTCCATGTCGTCCCAGGCGCCCCGGTTCCCGGGGGCGAACGCGCGGTCGCCGGAGTGCTGCCCGATCAGCGTGTCCGTGGACATCTGCACGTCGTGGGTGAACGCGCGCACGCCGAGCGCGATGTCGGCGTCGGTGACACCGTTCGCCCGGGCCTCGTCCACCGCCCGCTGCACCATCGGCCGGTGCCGGGCGATCTCCAGGTGCTGGAACACGTCCAGCTTCAGCTTCGCCTGCAGGTCCGCGGACCGCTGCTGCCAGGTCTCGACGGCCCGGTTCCAGGCCGGCGTGTCCACCGTCGCGCCGTCGCGCACCAGCGGCCCGAACGTGTCCTCGAACGCCTGGTTGTGCTCCTGCTCGTACCGGCCGCGCCAGGCCGGGCGCTCGGACTCCGGCAGGTCGTGCACGAACCTGAACCGCGAGTCGCCCTGCGCGTCCGCGGCCCGGGCCGTGGTGCGGCTGGACTCGAGCACGTTCTCGAAGTTCCGGCCCGGATCGCCGCGGAGTCCCTCGGCGTTGCGGGCGGTCGCGAGCTGCGGCTGGAGCTTCTGGCCGAGCGCCTGCACCTTGGCGTCGAACGCGGCCGCCTCCGCCGGCGTCATCGTCCTCGGGTCCGGCAGCGGGCGGGCCGTGCCGGTGCTCTGGCCGGGCAGCGCGCCCGGTTCGGCGTGCGCCAGCCCGGGGAAGTCCTGCGGGGCCACGTCCGGGCGCCCGGTCGGCGTCGGGTCACCCGGCACGAGGTGGCCGGCCGTGCCCGGCTTGACGGCGGTGCCCGGCGGGACGGTCACGGCGGCCTGCTCGCCCAGCGCGTCGAGGCGGGTGCCGAAGCCGTCGCCCTGCGCGCGCTCCTGCGCGAGCCACGCCTGGTTCTCGAAGTCGCGGCTGCCGATCGTCTCCCGGTGGGCGCTGACCCACTCGCTGCGGAACCGGTCGGCGAGCCCGTCGTAGGCGCCGGGCGAGAGCGACGGGTGGACCGGGTCGGTCCGGGTGCCCATGATCTTGACGAACTCGTCGGCCGCGGCCGCGGGCAGCGTGCTGAAGCGCGGCTCCGCCTTGATCCGGAGGCGCAGGTCACCGGCGAGCGCGTCGAGCTGCTTGCTCCAGGTCCGTCCCTGCGGCTGCGGGTCGATGTGCCGCCGGGCGAACGTCCCGGCGCCGGCCGAGTCCCACAGCTCGGCCCGCACCTGCCGCAGCGAGCCGTGCCACGCCTTCTCCACGCGGGCGAGCTGGGCCGGGTCGAGCTTCGGCATCTCGGCCTCGTGCGCCAGCGAGCGCTTGACCAGCTTGCTCTGCTGCGGGGACATCGCCGCGTCGAACGCCCGGTGGAACGAGTGGTCGGCGACCTGGGAGAGCGACAGGTCGTCGTGCAGCCGCCCGTGCGCCTCGACCAGCAGTTCCTTGACCGTCTTCGGCTTGCCGGCGTCGGCGCCCTTGCCGCTGCCCTTGCCGCTGCCCTTGCCGGCCGTGGCCGTCTCCGGGGTGGCCGCCGGCGGCGTCTCGTTGACCGTCCGGACGGTACGGAAGAACTCCACGCCGGCCTGGTCGAAGTACTCCCGGCCGAGCACCCGCTTGTCCGGGCCGCGCTCGCCGGCGTACTGCGCCGAGGTCTCCCGGAAGACCTTCGCGGCCGCGTCGCGGGCCGTCGGGTCGGGGATCCGCTGGAGTGCGCGCCAGGACGCCTCGTCGCCGGGCCAGTCCCGCGGCATCGGGGTGTCCGGCTCGGCCGGCCGCGGGTTCGCGGCGGCCTGGGTGAACCGCGACTTGAACTCGCCGGCGGCCTTGTTGAACACCGTGCCGGCCTCGGCCGGGCTCATCACGCCCTCGCCGCGACGGCCCCACACGTCCGCGCGGAGCGTCTGGACGTGCGCGTCCCAGTCGGAGCGGATCGACGCCATGTCCTCCGGCCGCAGCCGCGCGGCCAGCTCCGGGTTCGCGTCCGCCCACTCCCGGTACCCGCGCCCGAACGCGGTGTCCGCGTCGTTGCCGCGCAGCCGCAGTTCCTGCTCGAAGCGGGCACGGTTGCGCGCGTCGGCCCGGATGTCGTTCTTCGCGGCCTCCAGCCGGGCGGCGACCTCCTGCGCGTTGCGCGGCGCCTTCTGCGGCTTGGGCGCGTCCGCGCCGGGCGCGCGCAGCTTGAGGTCGCCGAAGTCGCCACCGAGCCGGTCGTGCCGGGCGAGGTACGCGCGCTCCGCGAACGCGGCCTCGGCGGCGTCCAGCCGCTGCTGCCACTGGTGGTGCCGGCCCTCGGTCGTCTCCGCCGGCCGGTTGATCCGCCTGGGGTCCCCACCCCAGATCTCGGCGAAGTCCTTGTCGAGCCGGGCCGTCGTCTCGGTGCGGATGGCGGTCGTCTCGGCGTTCGTGAGCTTCAGCTCGGCCGCGCTCGCGGCGAAGTGGTGCTGGTCCGCGGCCTGTGCCCGGCGGGCGACGCCGTTGATGGCGCCGGCCTTCTCCAGCGCGGCCGCGGCCCGGCCACCGTCCGCGGCGGACAGCTTCTGGGTGGTGGTCGCGTGCACGTCGGCGGAGCGCGCGTACGGCCCGGTCTCCAGCCACGTCCCCTCGTGCAGCCGGGCCGCGGTGTCGCGCAGCTTGCCGTGCTCGGCCCCGCGGACCGAGTCGGGCACGTCCGCGCCGCTGCGGACCCGGCCGTCGACGTCGGTCCGGAGGTAGCTGTCCAGCTGCCGGCCGTAGCTGCCGGTCCCCTCGCCGCGGTCGGCCCGGCTCGCCGGCGGAACGGCCTGCGGGCCGTCGTCGCCGGCCCGGCCGGACGCGGCGCGGAACGCGTTGAACTCCTCGCCGTGGATCCGCGCGACCCGGCCCGGCGACGCGCCGCCGGCGGCCAGTGCGTCCAGTTCCGTCCGGAGCTGCGGCTCGACCTGCTGCCGGAACTGGGACTCGACGGCGTGCTCGTGCCGGACGCGGGCTTCGAAGCCGTCGCGCAGCTCGTTCACCCTGGTGCGGAACGAGCCCTCGTCACCGCGGGCGGACGCGTGGGCGATCCGGACGTCGTCGGCGTGGTCGCCCACGGCACGCGACATCGCGGACGGCGAGATCGGCTCGTCGTCGGGACCGGTGACCTGCCGCCCGCGGGCCCAGGCGGTCTCCTGCGCGACGGCCCGGTCGGTGGCGGCGGCGCTGCGCAGGTCGTTCTCCGCGCTGGCACCGCGCGCGTCGAGGCGCTGGGACAGCTCGCCGCGGCTCATCGGCGACTCGCCGCCGGCCGACCTGCGCCAGTCGGCCAGGTCCGCGCGCACACCGTCCTCGTAGGAGCTGCGGACGATCTCGCTGTTGCTCGGCGGCCCGTCCCCGCCCGCGCGGGCCACGATGGAGTCGAACGTGCCGCTGCTCTTGGCGAGGTTGCCGATCTCGCTGATCCTGGTCGGCAGCGAGCTCTCCCACTGCCGGCGGATCGTCTCCAGGTGCTTCGAGCTCGCGTCCGGCCCGGCGTTCTTGACGGAGACGCGCAGCTCCTCGGCGACGGTCGCCCGGATCGCCGTCCTGGAGTGCTCCAGCCCGGGGTTGCGCTGGAGGTAGGCGTCGACGGCCCGGTCCGCGGTCCGGCCGGTCAGGAAGTGGGTCCGCTCGAAGTTCGCCTCGGTGCGGAGCTGGCGGCCGACGTTCGCCTCGACGGTGCGCATCGGGTCGACGAGGCCGTCCGCGGGGCGGCCGGAGGCCAGCTGGGCATCGCGGGTCACGTCGGCCTCGACGCGGCGGAGGCCCGCCTCGCTCAGCCGCCACGAGCCCTTCTCCGCGCCGTTCTGCTGCGCCTTGACGGTGGTGGCGTGCTCGTCGCGGACGAAGCTGCGGGCGCTCTGCGCGATCTCCTCGGGCGTGTTGCCGGCGATGCCCCGGGCGGGCTTCGGCCCCGGGATCGGCTCACCGTTGGCGATGGCGCGGGCGCTCGCCGCGATCTCCTCCACCGTGCTGCCGAGGACGGACCTCCTCGTGGTGGGCGTGTCGCCGTCCGGCGTCCCGGGCCGCGAGGTGGCCGGGGTTTCCGGCGTCCCGGGCCGGGAGCTGACCGGGGTGTCCGGCCGGGACGGCGGGAACGCATCCGAGCCGCGGCCGCCGACGGACGAGTCCAGGCTGGACGCCTCCAGCCGACGGTCGATCGACGGGTCGACGGTGTCGCGCCCGCTCCGGGCCGACCGGGAGATCGACGGGGTCTCCGAGAGATCCGAGGTGCGTCCGCCGACCGAGCTCGCGCCGTCGGACTCACCGGCCCGGCTGCCGGGCGGGCTCACGTCGCGGACGGACAGGGTCTCCGCGCCCGGCAGCGTGCGCTGCGGCTCGGGCGCGGACGAGGACGCCGCCGGGCGGGTGGGCGGTGCGGGCGTCCGCTGGACCGGTGCGCCGTCGCCACCGGCACCCGCCGACGCGGGGAGCCGCTCGACCGGCTGCATCGGCGGGCTCGACAGGGCGGACTGGTCCGTGACCGGCCGGCTCGACTCGATCGACTCCGCGGGCGGCCGGCGCTGCAGCGCACCGGCGTCGGCCAGGCTCGGGTCCGCGCCGGCCGGCGCCTTGCGGCCCGGCGGCAGCGAGCTCAACGACGAGTCGCCGCCGATGGAACCGGGACGCGACGACTCCCCCGGCGGGTTGCGGAACGCGTCCGGCTGCCGGAGGGACTCGCCGCCCACGGGCGTTCCCGGACGCGACGACTCCACCGGCGGATTCCGGAGGGCGTCCAGGCGCTGGACCGGCTCGCCACCCCCGACCGCACCCGGACGCGACTCCGGCGGCGGGTTCCGGATCGCGTCCAGCCGCTGGAAGGACTCGCCACCCACGGCCGATCCCGGACGCGACGACTCCACCGGCGGATTCCGGAGGGCATCCGGACGCTGGACCGGCTCGCCGCCCGGGACCGAACCCGGACGTGACGACTCCACCGGCGGGTTGCGGACCACGTCCGGACGCTGGACCGGCTCGCCGCCCACGGCGCCCTGGCGCGGCGGCTCCGGGAGGGACCGGAACGACTCCGGCGAGCGGACGGCGTCCGGCGACGAGGACCGCGACGAGGACGGGGTGTCCGGCACACCCGTCGGGCGGCCGCGGGACGCGTCGAGCGCGGGCGACGTCCCGTTGATCACGTCGGCCGGGTTGTTGACCGGGTTGCCCGGACCCGCGATCTGCTGGCCCGGCGGCAGGGCGGAGGAATCCGGCAGGTTGCCGGACGCCGGCACCCTGGTGGTGTTGCCCGGCGAGTTCGCGTTCGGGTGCAGGCCGGGCGTGTCGACCGGGCTGCTCGCGCTGCTCGGCGGGCGGGAGACCACGTCGCCGGGCGTCTCGACCGGTGCCCGTCCCTGCAGCGGCCCGGGCGCCTGGACGCCGCCGGGGATCTGGTCGCCGCCCGCCTGCGGCGCGCGCGGCGGGGGGACCTGGCCGTTGCCGCCCACGGCGAGCTCGCCGAGCTGCGGCTGGCGCTGCGCGATGTCGCCGGTCTCGATGCGGGACGGCGGGCCGCCGGTGGAGCCGATGTTGTTCGGGACGGTGAGGTTGTTGGTGTTGGCCGAGTTCGAGGCCTCGATCGTCGGCGGCCGGGACGTGGGCGTGGCGTCGAAGCTCTGCCCGCCGATCCTCGGCGGTGCCGTCTGGTCCGGCCCGTTCGTGGTGATCCTGGGCTGCGGCTCCAGGTTCGTACCGGAGATGTTGGTGTTGCCGAGCTCCACCCGCGACGGCGAGGTCGGCGGCCGGGAGGTCAGCGAGGTGTCGCTGAAGGACGAGTTGCCGGTGCGGACCGTGTCCACCGACGGCCGCCGGGTGGACGGCGGCGGGGTGTTCACCCCGACCGGTGCGATCGCACCGTCCGTCGACGAGGCGCTGATCTCGCCGGTGAACTTGGGCGGCGGCGCGGTGATGTCGACGCCCGGCCGGGTGTTGATGCCGTTCAGGTCGACCCTGCTGACACCGGCGATCGGATTGCCGTTGTTCGGCACGGCGGTCGGCGCGCTGCTGCCGGTGGGCGGCGCCTCGAAGGTGCCGGCCTTGTTGAGCGTGCCGGCGCCGGGGAGGTTCCCGGCGTTGTAGATCATGTTGTTGATGTCGGTGGTGTTGTTCGCGATCTTGTCCGGGCCGAGCACGCCGCTGTCGAAGCTGGATCCGATCTTGCCGCCGCCGAGGCCGCCCACCGGCTTGAAGATCTTGAAGAACGCCAGCTCCAGCGCGCCACCGAGCAGGATGTTGAAGGTCGTGCCGACCGGGTCCGGCTGGAACGGCATGCCGTGCGTCTGGGTGACCGCGGCCTGGATACCGAGATCGACGGCGGCGGCCCAGAACGCGCCGTTGACGAACACGCCGATGTACTGCGCCACGTTCTGCGAGATGAACGGGATCTTGCTGAGGATGTTGGCGACCAGCTCGCCGACCACGCTGAGCACGCGGCCGAGACCGGCGAAGAGCATGGCGAGCCGGGCCGGCAGCGTGATCGCCATCAGCGGCAGCATCAGCAGCATCAGGGCCATGCCGACGCCGGTCAGGATGGTCATGATCAGGTCGAGGAGCTCCTGACCTTCCTTCTTCTTCAGCGCGGCGCGGAGCTCCGCGGCGACCTCGTCGAGCGAGGTGGCCATCTCGTAGCACGCCTGCCGAATCCGCATGATCCGCACGATGATGATCTCACCGGTGCGGTTGACCTGCTTGAACGTGTCACCGGTCCAGGTCACACCGACGTGCGGGAAGACCGGGATCTCGTTCTGGGACACGTAGTTGTACTTGTCCTCGCCGACCGGGGTGTGCTCGTTGAACTCGTCGTACGAGGGGAAGTCCGCACCGATGATGCGGTTGACGGTGTCCGTGAGCGCACCGATCTGGTCACCGAAGAGGCGCCACTGCTTGGCCAGCGCCTCGATGTTCGCCGGATCCGGATGAATCGCGCCCTCGTCTGCCACGTGCCTACCTCCCGGGCCTTCCGCGCGGGCGGACCGGGCCGCGCGGCGTCGACCCCCACGGCGGCGGACCGAGCACCGCAACGATAGAGGGCGCACGCCGGCCCGGGACAGGCCCACGTTTACCCGCGGCCGGGTACCCGGAAAAGGGACGTTGCCGGGGCGGACAGTCAGCTCCACAGTGATCCTGCGGACGACTGTCGTGATGCGGGCCGGACGCCCGCGTCGACGTTCACGGACCCCGAGGAGCACCGTCATGGCCGATGACAAGATCGTAATTCCCGGACCGTACTCCCAGCCGCCGATCGACACCAGCGACGACGAGGACGAGGAGGAGCCGCCACCGCCACAGCTCCCCGAGGTCGGCAACCTGGACGCACCGGCGGCGAACGTCGACCCACCCTCCCTCACCGTCAGCGAGACCTGGACCGACGACCCCGACGGACGCTGGCAGTCCGGCCCCACGATCGACGTCGACGCGCCGAAAACCGGCGACAGCGACCAGGAACCGCTCCCGGACACCATCCCCTACGTCCAGCCGTTCACCATCAACACCGGCAACGTCGTGGACACGGTCAAGCTCGCCATCACCGACCTGAAAACCGCGGTCACCGCGTACGACGAGCACAAGAAGTACGTGAAGGAGCACCTCTGGGTCTTCTCGGTGCAGAGCGCGGACGACGTCGGCCCGGACGGTGACCAGTTCACCTACATGGAGGAGAACGAGTCCTTCGACTTCAGCACGGGCATGTACTGGAATTCGGGCACCGAGAGCAACAGCTACGCCGGGCCGAGCCGGGAGATGGTCGAGCAGCTGGAAACGTTCCAGAACCGGCTGATCGCGTCCTGCGCCGACGTCATCACGCTGGTCAGCCAGTTCACACTGGCCGTGGACGGCGCCGCCCTGGCGTACGCCCAGATCGACTTCGCCAGCCAGTTCCCGGACCCACCGGTCATCACCGAGGTCACCATGGACAACAACACCGGCAACCTCTCGAACTCCTGAACACGCCGGGGCGGGAGGCCAGCGCCTCCCGCCCCGCCGTACCGCCGCCGGGTCAGTTGATGATGCCGGCTCCGATGTCCGCCAGTTCTCCGTAGACGCCGTAGACGCCCATCGCCAGCGGCGCGACCGCCAGGTTGCAGAGCATGCCGACCACCTCGGCCACCGAACGGCGACCGGCCGCGGCCGCGCCGGCCAGTGACACGTCCGTGGTCGACTCCGTGATCGGCAGCTCGACCAGGGTGATCAGCACGCCGATGCCGAGCACCACGAACCCGCCGATCACCAGCGCCACGGCGGTCCCGCCGGTGCCGAAGAACCGCTCCGCGATCGCACCGATCGCGGAGAACACGCCGGTCAGGCCCGCGACGCCGAACGCGACCGCCTCGCTGCGGAAGCCGGCCTGCTTGGTCCGGACCAGCAGCGCGGCGCCGGCGACCGCGGAGAGCGCGATCGCCCACCAGTTGCCGGAGAGCGCAAGCACCGGCTGCGCGATGGTCAGCGCCAGCACCGGACCGGCGATCACGAACGTCAGCACGCCGCGCGCCCGGACCAGCATCACGGTGACCGCCTGCGCCATCGGCGCGCTCGCCTTCGGCGGCTTGGAGGCCCACGCGGTGATGCTCGCCGAGATCCATTTCGAGCCGCCGAGCAGCGCGACGGCCGCGACCACCACGGCCGCGGACGCCTCCGCCGCGTTCACCCGCAGCGGCAGGAACAGCGGGACCAGCAGGCCCGCGACCAGCATCTGCAGCTCGACCGCGAACAGGATGATCTCGGGGGTGGTGGCCAACGACATGATCATGCCGAGGTTGGCGCCGGCGATCACGCCGACCCACCAGAGGTCCGCGCTGAGCTCCGCGAAGAGCAGCCCGCCAGCCGTGGCCATGCACGCGGCCGAGGCCAGGGACATGGCGAGCGTCAACGCCGGGGGTACGGCCGAGCGCCGCTGCTGCAGGCCCCACGAGGTGCCGAGCAGCACCAGGGCCGCGAGCGTCATGCCGATCGCGGCCGCCAGCCCGCCGTGCAGCCACAGCAGCACGACGCCGGCCGCGGCGAGCCAGGCCAGCGACAGCCCGATCACCACGAGGCCGCGCGGGCTCTCCTTGGAGCGGTAGTCCTCGGTCTGGTCCGCGACCAGTTCCTCGATGTCCTCGATCGCGGGCTCGCCGCCGGGATCACCGGCGACGTCGATCAGGTAGAGCACCGCGCCGTCGGCGATCCCCGCGTCCGCGAGGGTCTCCTCCAGCGCCAGCGGTGCCCCGCCGGCCGGGGTCAGTGACCAGGCCGGCGGGAACACGTCGTGACTGTCCTGGCCGCACAGATCGGCGAGCCGGCCCGCGTACTCGCCCACCGGCGCGGCCGCGGGCAGCGCCACGTCGACCCGCTTGCGCGTGCCGACGACGGTCACGAGGCTGCGCTGATCGGCCATTTAGTGCTTCCAGGTGGCCGTGTTGGTCAGCTCGGCCTCGGTGTAGTTGTTGTAGTTGACGTTCAGCGCGTGGGCGATCATGCCCATGATGCCCTCGGGGCCGAACAGGCCGTCCGCGGCGACGTTCCACGCCTTGCGCTGGTCCTCGAAGTAGATGTACGTGTCACCGGTCCAGGTCTCGGCCAGCGGCAGCAGCTTGCTCTCCAGCATCATCAGGTTGTCGACGATCTCGCGGGAGATGCCGTTGATGAACGGACCGGCGTCCCCGAGGCTGTCCGGGACCTTGAGGTGGGTGCCGTAAACGTCGGCCATGGGTGGCTCCTTCGTGGCGTGCTGACGGGGAACGAGGGCTAGAAGTAGACGCCGGGGATCTCGCCGTTGACCTCGACCAGGTTCGTGGTCGCGAACTCCTCGACGGTGGTGTAGTTGTTGAAGTTGCCGCGCAGGCCGTCACCGATGTTGATCAGTGCGTTGTGCAGCATCACGCCGAACGCGTCGAAGTCGGCCATCAGCGCGTCGAAGTTCAGCGCCGCGACACCCTCGTACTCGTCCCGAAGGCTGATCACGTAGTTGCGGGTGACCTGCAGCTGCGCCTCGATCTCGGTCGCGCTGGTGGTGCAGTTCGCGGCCGCGTCGGCCACGTATTCCGGGGTTACCTCAAACGCCACGATGTCCTCCTCGGTGCGATGCCGGGAGTTGGCGATCCCGGCGGGAAACCTGTGGACGAGAGCCGGACGGCGCTCGGGTCGTACCGGTGGGGGCAGCATGTCAGGCCGGTCCAGGACGCCGACAGTGACCGATTCGGGTGTCCCCGGCCGTCCCTCATCGGGTGGACGCCGCGAACGGGGAACCGGCCGCGGCGTCCGGCTCGTCGTCCGCCGGCGCCTCGTCCATCGCGATCTGGATCAGGCGGGTCGGCTTGCCACGGGAGAGCAGCGCGCCCCGGCCGGCGGGCCGCACCGCGGCCTTCTCGGTGCCGAGCAGCTGGCCCTCGCGCGGGTCGCCGGACAGGATCAGGCCACCACCGCCCAGCTCGCGCACGCGGGAGAAGAACGCGTCACCGACCGCGCCCCGGCCGGCACCGGCGACCCGGCGGGTCAGGATGACGTGGAAGCCGATGTCGCGGGCGTGCGGGATGAACTCCATCAGCGGCGCGAGCGGCGACTGCATGCTGCCGCCGACCAGGTCGTAGTCGTCGATGACCACGTAGATCTCCGGCCCCTCCCACCAGGTGCGCGCCTTGAGCTCCTCGGGCGTGATGGTGGGCGGGGGCATGCGCTCCCGCAGCTTGCCGGCGATCTGCTGCGCGTACGTCTTCGTGGTCTGCGAGTCCGCGGCGTAGGCGCCGAGGTGCCCCTCCGGGACGATGCCGAGCAGCGAGCGCCGGTAGTCGATCAGGACCACCCGCGCCTCCCAGCCGGTCTGCCGGTCGATCAGGTTGCGCAGCCAGGTGCGCAGGAACATGCTCTTGCCGGACGCGGTGTCGCCGAACACGATGAAGTGCGGGTCGCCGGTGACCAGGTCGAGGCTGATCGTGGAGATGTCCGGCTCGCCGATGCCGATCGGGACCGCGGTCGGGGTGGCGTCCGCGGACACCAGCTCGTCGCGGACCACCCGGCGCGGCAGCATCCGGACGCCGGGCGCGGGCTTGCCGTACCAGGACGGGCCGACCTTCGCCAGGATGTCCTGCTGGGCGTCGCGCAGCCCCTCGTCGGTGTCCCGTCCGTCGACGCGCGGCAGCACCACCTGGCTGTAGACGCCGGGCGGGCAGAGTGCCCGGCCGGGCACGCTGGTCGGCATCGCCTGCGCCATCCGGCGGTTGATGTCCGACTCGTTGTAGTCGTTGAGCCGCAGCTCGACGCGGGTGCCGATGCTCTCCCGCAGCGCCGGCCGGATCTCCATCCACCGGTTGGTGGTGAGGATCAGGTGGACGCCCACACCGAGGCCGCGCGAGGCGATCTCCACCATGACCGGTTCCAGGTGGTCCATGTCGGTGCGCAGCGCACCCCAGTTGTCCACGATCAGGAAGATGTCCGCCGCGCGCAGGCCCTCCGGCAGCCGGCCGGAGTCGCGCCGGGACCGGAACTCGGCCACCGAGTCGATGCCCAGCTCGCGGAAGACCTTCTCCCGGCCGGTGATCAGCGCGCGGGTGTCGGCCAGCATGCGGCCGACCATCTCCTTGTCCATCCGGCCCGCCACGTCGCCGACGTGCGGCGCGGTCGCGAACGGGTGCAGCGTCTCACCGCCGTAGTCGATGCAGTAGAACTGCGCCTCGGCCGGCGTGTGCGTGAGGATCGTGGCCAGCATCAGGGTCCGCAGCATGGTGCTGCGCCCGGACCGGGGCGCGCCGACGATCGCGAGGTTGCCGTGCGGGCCGCCGAAGTCCAGCAGCAGCGGCTCCTGGGCCTGCTGGCCGGGCAGGTCGACGACGCCGAGCGGGATGCGCAGCTGACCGGAGATCGGCCACATGGTGGCGGACAGGCCACGGCCGGACTGCACCGCGACCGGGCCGAGCAGCGTGTCCAGCGGGATCGCGCGCGGCAGCGGCGGCAGCCACACCTGGCGGACCGGCGTGCCGCGGCTGGACAGCCGGTCGACGATGACGCTCAGCTCGGTCGGGCCGTCGCCGGTCAGCACCGGCGCCGAGTCCTCCTCTTCCTCCTCGTAGAGGTCGGCGGCGGTGAGCGCGCGCATCTCGTACGGCAGGATCGAGGTCGAGATCGACTCGGCCTCGCGCTCCTCCGGCGAGATCCACGGCGCGGAGACGTGCGCGACCCGGAACCGCCGGTAGATGGTCTCGTCGACCTTCAGGTAGGCGGAACCGGGGATCGGCGGCAGCCGGTACGCGTCGGTCGTGCCGATCACGGTGCGGCTCTCCTGCGCGCTGAACGTGCGCAGGCAGATCCGGTACGACAGGTGCGAGTCCAGACCGCGCAGCCGGCCCTCCTCCAGCCGCTGGGTGGAGAAGAGCAGGTGCATGCCGAGGCTTCGGCCGACGCGTCCGATCTGGACGAACAGCTCGGTGAACTCCGGGTGCGCGGACAGCAGCTCGGCGAACTCGTCGATGATCACCAGCAGGTACGGCATCGGCTCCAGCGGTGCACCGTCGAGCCCGGTCTCGCCGGCCTGCCGCTTGCGCTGGTACTCCTTGATCGAGTCGACGTTGCCGGCCGCGCGCAGCAGTTGCTGGCGCCGCTGCTGCTCACCGGCGAGCGCGACCCGGACCCGCTCGACCAGCGCCGCGTCGTCCGCCAGGTTGGTGATCATGCCGGCCACGTGCGGCATGCCGGCCACCGGCGCGAACGTCGCACCACCCTTGAAGTCGACCACCACCATGCTCAGCAGATCCGGCGAGTGGGTGACCAGCAGACCGGCGACCAGGGTACGCAGCAGCTCACTCTTGCCGGAACCGGTCGCGCCGACGATCAGGCCGTGCGGCCCGGAACCGCCCTGCGCGGACTCCTTGATGTCCAGCACCACGCTCTGGCCGTCACCGTCCGTGCCGATCGGCACCTTGAGCAGCCGCTCCGGTCCCATGTTCGGGTCCCACAGGCCGCTCAGCGCCGCGTCCAGGCTGCGGCCGGCCACCAGGGCCTCGATCAGCGACACGGTACGCGCGAGCACCTGCTCGTGCTCGTCGGTGAGCGTCAGCGGCGTCAGTTTCCGGGCGATCAGCTCCGCCATCGGCAGGCTGACCTGGTCGGCCTGGGACAGTTCGGAGGTGGCCGCGCCGGTGCCGGTGCGGCCGGTCAGCGACAGTCCGCCGGACGGCGAGACGGTGACCCGCAGGTCCACCCGGCCCGGCTCGTCCGTCTCCCGCCGGCCCAGGAAGATCAGCGTGATGCCCATGGCCGGCCCGGCCGCCTCGAGCAGCGCGCGCAGCAGCGCCGAGCGTCCCCACTCGGACACCGGGTCGAAGCCGGTGAACACCACCACCAGCCGCTGCTGGTGCGGTGCCGCGCCACGGTCGAACTGGGCCTGCAGCCGCCGGGCGCTGGCCGATTCGCTGCGCCGCCGCAGTTCCCGCTCCAGGAAGTCGCCGAGACCGCCGCTCTCACCGGTGATCAGCGGCACCGCGCGCGGCCGCCGCCGGGATCCGGGCTCGAACGTGTGCGGCAGCCACTTCGCCCACTCCCACTCGTCGATGTCCGGTGCCTCGACCGCGACCAGCACGTCGTCCGGCGCGTGCATCACGGCGAGCTGGGCGAGCATGGAACGGGTCATCGCGGCCGTGGCGTCCGGCGCGCCGAGGATGCTGACCACGCCGGCGGCGCCGAGATCGATCGCGATCGGCTGCGCCGCCACCTTGCTCATCGAGTCGACCAGGCGGCGGGCCGCGCGCATCGACTCCCAGTCGTAGTCGGCGAGCGGGTCCAGCCGGGTGCCGATCTGGATCGGCGTGGACAGCTCCGCGTCACCGATGCCGATCCGGACCCGCAGGAAGTCCGGGTCGCCCTGCCGGCGCTCCCAGACCCGGCGGCCGCTGTGCGCGATGGCCAGCAGCCGGTCCGGCTCCGGGTGCGCCCAGGCACCCAGCATCCGCTGGGTCGAGGCGACCTGGCGGGCGTTGGTGCGCACGTCCATCAGCAGCGCGCGGTACCGCGCCCGCTGCCGCATCACGGTCCGCCGCTCCAGGTGCTTGTTCTGCACCCGGAACGCGATGGTGGCGCTGAACGACACGACCGCGAAGATGATCGCCAGGGCGATCAGCATCGGCCGGCCGTACGACACCATGTACGCCGCGATACCGAGGCTGGACAGCAGTGGCAGCAGCAGGCTGATGAAGCCCGCGTTGCTCTGCTTCTGCTCCGGCGGCGACGGCAGGACCACCTTGTCCTGGGGGATCGGCGGTGGCAGGAACCGCGCCGGGCGGTGGAACGAGATGCGGGACACGCGCGTCTCCTAGTGCTGTTCGGGCACGTCGGGCAGGTCTTCCGGGCCGAGCTCGGTCAGCTGCTCGGTGGTGGGCGAGTCGAGCTCCGCGATGCGCGCGGCGTGCTGCTCCGTCATGTGCTGGAACACGCCGCGGGCGAACCGGCCGTTGCCGAAGCCCTCGCCCCGGTCGACCGAGTCGAAGTAGCGGCGCAGCTTCTCGATCGTCGGCGGCCCGAGGTGGTACTCGTGGTCGGCGGCCTGGTACTGGACGATGCTGACCAGCTCGTCCGTGGAGTAGTCGTCGAACGTGAGCGTGCGGGAGAAGCGGGACTGCAGGCCGGGGTTGGTGTTGATGAACCGGACCATCTCGTACGGGTAGCCGGCCACGATGACCACCACCTCCTCGCGGTGGTCCTCCATCAGCTTGACCAGCGTGGAGATCGCCTCCTGGCCGAAGTCCGCGCCGTGCCCGTCCGGGGTCAGCGCGTACGCCTCGTCGATGAAGAGCACGCCGTGCAGCGCCCGCCGGAACGCGGCCTGCGTCTTCGGCGCGGTGTGCCCGACGTACTCACCGACCAGCGCGGACCGGTCCACCTCGACCAGGTGGCCGCTGCCGAGCATGCCCAGCGCGCGCAGGATCCGGCCGTACAGCCGGGCGACCGTGGTCTTGCCGGTGCCGGGGTTGCCGGCGAAGACCAGGTGGCGGGACATCGGCGGCGGGCTGAGCCCGGCCTCGCGGCGCTTCTGCACCATCTGCACCAGTTTGACCAGCGAGCCGACGTCGTGCTTGACCCGGTCCAGGCCGACCAGGCGGTCGAGCTGCGCGAGCAGGTCCGGCAGCGTCTCGGCCGCCTCCGGGTCGGCCTTGCCGGCCGCGGTGTTGGTGCGGGCCGACGTCGCGGACGTGGCCACCACCGCACCGGCGCGCCGGACCAGCGGGTTCGCGCCCTCGACCGGCATGGTGGAGGTGCCGACCGCGTCCGCCGTGCACTGCTCGAACGTCGCGTTAGCGCCGTCCACCAGCGTCAGGTCCTCGTCGACGTCGTGCACGTGCACGCGGCGCAGCACCGGGTCCGCCTGCGCGCCGATGTAGAGCGCCGGGTAGCCGGTGCCGGTGACGTCCAGGTCCTCGATCGTGCCGTGCGCCTCCGCGCCCAGGTAGAGGCCGTTCTTCTTGCAGTTCGCGATGGTCGAGGAGCGGATCACCGGGTCGGCGCCGCCCCAGACGACCACGCCGGTGCCGCCGATCCGGTCGATGGTCAGGCCGTCCGCGACCGGGGTGGCGTCCGCGTCCACGAACACGCCGGCGCCGCCGCAGCCTTCGATGGTGGTGTTGCGCAGGATCGGGCCGGAGCCCTTGGCGGCCTCGAAGCCGGTCTGCGCGATCTCGGAGATCGTGCAGTTCTCCACCAGCGCGCGGTGCGGCGAGTCGACGCGCACGCCGACCTCGCCCTCGGTGACGGTCACGCCGCGCAGGTGCGCGTCGCCGGTCTCCTCCACCGCCACGCCGGACTGCCGGGCGCGTTCCACCCGGCCGCCGTCGATGCGGGCCATGGCGCGCCCGGTGACCCGCACGCCGCACTCCGGGGTGTCGCTGATCTCGGAGTCGACGAGCGTGACGATCGCGGTGCCACCCAGGTGCACGGCCGTGTAGCGGGTCTGCCGGACGCCGAGGCGGCGCAGCAGCACCCGTGAGTCGCCCGCGAGGAACAGGCCGTTCGCGCCGGAGTCGGCGACCGAGCAGCCCTCGATCCGGGCGTGCGCCTGGCCGAGCAGCGCCACGCCGGTGCTGCGCGGCCGGACGATGTGGCTGTCCGTCATCACCAGCCGCGCGTCGCCGGTGGCCACCACGCCGGCCGCGGTCACCGTGTCGATCCGGGTGTCCGCCACGCCCACGTGCGCGGCGCCGGAGAGGTGGATCGCGGTGCCGCCGGTGCGGTCCACGGTGCAGCGTTCCATCCGGACGCCGCCGGGCTCGCCGGGGCCGAACGCCGGCGGGTCGAGCAGCGGGCGGTCCGGCAGCGCGCCCGGCCAGCCGTCGGTGGTGAACGGCGCGCTGCCGGTGGCGCGCAGCACGTCACCGTCGTTGTCGAAGAACTGGCTGTCCCGCACGGTGGCGCCGGCCTCGTCCTCGACGAGCACCGCGGCGACCGCGGCGTGCGAGATCTCGGCGCGCTCGACCTCCGCGACGGCCGCGTCGCGCAGGTGCAGCCCGGCCGCGGTGACGTGCCGTACCGCGGTGCCGGAAAGGGTCAGCCGGGCGCCGCCGCGGACCATCAGCCCGGTGCCGTCCACCTGCTGCACCGCGCCGCCGTGCAGGCGCACCCGCGCGGAGTCGGCGACGTCCAGGCCGGCGCCGGCGGCACCGGTGAGCGTGCACTCGTCCAGCGTGACCGAGGCCTGACCGGCGATCTCGGCCCGGCCGCCGCGCACCTCGCAGCCGTCCAGCGTGACCGTCCCACCGGCGACGACGACCGCGGCCCGCTGCGGCTGCGCGGAGACGAACGTCACACCCTGCACCACGGCGGTGCCGGCCCGCACCTCGAGCGCGGCGCCGTCGGCCGGCGCGATCTCCACGCCACCGGACTCCGCGACGATCCGCACCGTCCGGTCCACGACGACGCACTCGCCGTACCGGCCGGCGGCGACGGAGACGATCCCGCCCTCCTGCGCGGCGCGGATCGCTTCGCCGATCGTCCGGTGCCGGCCCCATCCCTTGGTGCCGACCCGCTCGATGCGGGCCGATGACGAGGCATCAGCTATCCCGGTACGCATTCGCGCGCCCTTCCGTCCTGGTTGTCCTCGACCGGGGCGTCACCTGTCGGCCTTTCCGCACGTGACACGCAGCTGAGCGACGAGCAGCCGATCGCCGCCGCCGTCCTCCAACTTTCCCCGGTTCCCCAGGCGGATCGTAAACTTGCCGTTCGCCACCGGGAACGACCCGGCCTCCAGCCACTCGCCCGGCTTGGCACCCTGATTCAGGTCAAATGTACCCAGATCATCGCCATCCCGGCCGGCCGTGATGTAGTACCGGGCCCGTGGCGCGAGCTTCACCGCGTTCCTGTCCACGGTGGGCGTGTAGACCGCCACGTCGCACTTGTCCACGCCGGCGCCCGGCGTGAAAGCCCAGACCAGGACCTGGGACGGGTCGTCGTACCCCTGGTCGCCGCTGATCGGGATGGTGGCGTAGTTGCCGCGGCAGCCGTCCTTCGACCAGGCGCCACCGGCGAGGATCTGCCACTGCGGCGTACGGCCGCGTGCCTCGAAGACGTGTTCCGGCTCACCCCGGCAGTCCCACCCGGTCACGGCCGTGAACGTGGACGGCCCGGTCGGGCTCGGCGTCGCGCTGGCCGTGGTCGAGTCCCGGCCGCCGCGCCCGTCCGTGAACAGGCTGTAGATCAGACCGAACAGGAGCGCGAAGATGGCGCAGCCGGACGCGACGAACATGGCGGTGTGCGGCCGGGCGTAGAGCCGGTCCGGACTGGGCTGGGCGCGCGCGTGGTCGATGAACGCGCGCACGAACTCGAGCCGTTCCGCGTGCGGCGACGGTGGCTTCGCGGGCCGCCCGCCGGCGGACGTGGCCAGCGTGGTGGTCTGCACCGGCTCGGGCGACTTCTGCTGCTCCATGGTGACGGGCCGGACCCTACGCGGCCGGGAAGCGGCGGGTGTCGGTCATGTGGCCGAGCTCGATCGCCATCCGGGTCAGCTCCGCCTTGTTGCCGGCGTTCAGCTTCGCGCGGATCCGCTTCGCGTACGTGTTCACGGTCGCCTCGGTCAGGCCCATCCGGCCGGCGATCTGCGAGTGGGTGAGCCCGCGCGCGATCCAGCGCAGCGTCTCCACCTCGCGCGGCGCCAGTCCGGCCGGGTCCTCGTTGACGTTGCGGACCAGCTCGGACTGGAACCGGTCGGCCAGCCGCGGGCAGACGTAGAAGCCGCCCTCCCCCACCGTGAACAGCGCGGACACGATGATCCGGCCGTCCGCCCGGCTGTCGGTGAACCCGCGCACCCCGGTCCGCAGCACGGCGCCGAAGGTCAGCGGCCGCTCCCAGGTGGAGCTGACCACCACGGGCGCGCGCCCGACCAGGGTCTCGATCTCGGACAGCGCCGGGCCACCCGGCCGCAGCGGCACGTCCAGGATCGCGACGTCGAACGCCACGTCGTCCGCGAGCTCCTCCACCGCGCGCACGGACGTGGCGACCTCGAGGCCGGACGTCTCGGCGACGAACTTCTCCAGACCGGCCCGTTTCACCGGGTGGTCGTCGACGATCGCGATCGTGAGCATCTGTTCCTCCTGGTCAGTCCCCGCACACCGGCGGCCGGTGCCGGGCGTGCGCCCGGGTGCGGGGACCCGGGCGCCCTGATTACGGAGCCGCCCGGCGTCCGGTTCAAGACGAAGGAGGAATTTGCCGAACGGTCAGCGGTCCGGCCGGAAGTTCTCCGCGTTCTGCTTCTCCGCGTCGACGTAGTTCTGGTGGGTCAGGTTGAGCTTCTTGATCGATGCGTCCAGGACGGTGAGCAGGTTCTTCGAGGCGAGCTCGATGGCCTTGCGGTACGTGGCGTAGGTGGTGCCGGCCGGGCTGACCCAGTACGTCTCCCCCTCACTGAGCGACTTCTTCATCTCGTCCAGCAGGTCCGAGATCTTGTCGCGCTCGGTCTGGGTCAGCTCCGCGGTGGTCTTCAGCAGGGGGATCTGCACCGTGTAGTCGATGTGCACCACGTTGCCGTCGTCGTCGTGGGTGACCTGGTAGAGGGGGTTGCCCTGCTCGTCGAACCGGATGTACTCGTCCTTGCCGTACGTCCAGGTGACCTCGCCGCCCGGGCCGTAGGTGATGTCGAAGAACTGCTTCTTGTCCGGGTCCCAGCCGCGGGTGAACTTGTCCAGCTCCGGGTCGTACGCGGAGAAGATCCAGCCGTCGTCGGTGGTCATCGACAGCGGCTTGTTGTCCTTGTCGTAGACGATCGTCTGCTCGCCGTCGTTGATGATCGCGGTCGTCTCGTGACGCGTGTCGTCGTACGTGAAGACGATCTTGTCGCCCTCCGGCGTGGTCCCGGACTTCGGCCGACCGTCGTCGTAGAACTGGTCGAACTTGTAACCGTCACCGGTCTGCATGTACGTCGGCTTGTCGTGCTCGTTCAGCAGGACGTACGTGCCACCCTGGTAGTCGATCCGGGACGTCTTCGCCACGTCGTCATAGGTGATCGTGAACGGGACACCGTCCGCGACGCCGGCCTTCGGGCGCTTGTCCGGGTAGAACTCCGAGAAGATGGTGCCGTCCGCGGCCGTGAACTTGATCGGGTTCCCGTTCAGGTCCGAGATCAGCTCGCCGCCGTTACCGAACGTGGTCGTCGACGTCTTGGCCTCGTCGTCGTACGTGATCTTGACGGTCTCGCTGGTCTCCTGGTTGATGCCCGACACCGGGCGGCGCTTGCCGTCGAACTGGTCGTACAGGATCCCGTCCGAGAGCAGGCTGACCGGGGTGCCGTCGAACTGGGCGACGTACCGGGTGCCGTCACCGTACGTCGTCGTCGAGATCTTGGCACCGTCGTCGTACACGATCGAGATGGTGTCGTGGTCCTCGGTGGTGTGGCCGCCGGTCGGCCGGTTCTGGCCGTCGAACTTCGTGTAGATCGCGTCCGGCGTGCGCATCTCCAGGACGACGTCGCCCTTGGACAGCACCTCGGTGTGGTTGCCGTACTTCGTGGTCGCGGTGCCGGCCGCGTCGTCGTACGTGACGAGGATGCTCTCGTTGTCCTTCCGCGTCGTGCCGGCCTTGACCCGCCCGTCCGGGTAGAACTCGGTGTAGATCGCGTCCGGCGTGCGCATCTCCAGCGTCACGTCACCCTTGGAGATCACCTCGGTGTCGCCGTTGTACGTGGCCGTCGTGGTCCCGGCCACGTCGTCGTACGTGATGGCGATGCTGTCGCCGTCCTTGGTGACGCCGCCGCGCGGCCGGCCGTCCTCGTAGAAGTCGTTGTACGTGGCGTCCGGCGTGCGCATCTCGAGCGGTTTGCCGTCCGCGTCCGACACGACCTCGACGTCGTTGCCGTAGACCGCGGTCGAGGTGTGCGCCACGTCGTCGTAGGTGATCGAGACGGACTCGCCCTGCTTCGTCATGCCCGCGATCGGCCGGCCCTGCGCGTCGAACCCGGTGAACGTCGCGTCCGGCGTCCGCATCTCGATCGGGTCGCCGTCCGCGTTCGACACCACCTCGACGTCGTTGCCGTAGACCGCGGTCGAGGTGTGCGCCACGTCGTCGTAGGTGATCGAGACGGACTCGCCCTGCTTCGTCATGCCCGCGATCGGCCGGCCCTGCGCGTCGAACCCGGTGAACGTCGCGTCCGGCGTCCGCATCTCGATCGGGTCGCCGTCCGCGTTCGACACCACCTCGACGTCGTTGCCGTACACCGCGGTCGACGTGTGCGCCACGTCGTCGTACGAGATCGAGACCGACTCGCCCTGCTTCGTCATACCCGCGACCGGCCGGCCCTGCGCGTCGAACGCGTCGAACGTCGCGTCCGGCGTGCGCATCTGGATCGGGTCGCCGTCCGCGTTCGAGTCGACCTCGGTGCCGTTCGCGTAGTGCGCGGTGCTGGTCTTCGCGGCGTCGTCGTACGTGATGGTGATCGGCTCGTTGTCCGCGGTCGTGCCCGCGGTCGGCCGGCCCTGCCCGTCGAACTGCGTGAACGTGGTGCCGTCGCCGGTGGTCATCCTGATCGGGTCACCGTCGGCGTTGGAGACGACCGTGGTGTCGCTGGCCGGGTAGTGCGCGGTGCTGTTGCCGGCACCGTCGTAGCTGAGGTTGACCTCCTCGTCGTCCTTGGTCGTGCCGTGGATCGGCCGGCCCTCGCCGTCGAACCGGTCGAAGGTCGTGCCGTCCGCCGTGACCATGCTGATCGGGTCGCCGTCCGCGTTCGACGTGACGATCGTCTGGCCGTCCGGGCCGCTGTACCGGGCGATCGAGTTGCCGCCCTCGTACGCGATGTCGATCGGCTGGCCGTCCGCGGTCGTGCCGTGGATCGGCCGGCCCTCGCCGTCGAACCGGTCGTACGTCGCGTCCGGCGTCTCCATCCGGATCGGGTCGCCGTCCGCGTTCGACGTGACCGTGGTCGTCCCGTCCGGACCGGCGTAACTCGCGATCGAGGTGTCGCCCTGGTACGCGATGTCGACCGACTGGCCGTCCTTGGTCGTACCGTGGATCGGCCGGCCCTCGCCGTCGAACCGGTCATAGGTCGCGTCCGGCGTCTCCATCCGGATCGGGTCGCCGTCCGCGTTCGACGTGACCGTGGTCGTCCCGTCCGGACCGGCGTAACTCGCGATCGACGTGTCGCCCTGGTACGAGATGTCGACCGACTGACCGTCCTCGGTCACGCCGTGCGTCGGCCGGCCCTCACCGTCGAACCGGTCGTACGTCGCGTCCGGCGTCTCCATCCGGATCGGGTCGCCGTCACCGTTCGACGTGACCGTCACGGTGCCGTCCGGACTCGCGTACCGCGCGATCGAATTGTCGCCCTGGTACTCGATGGTGACCTGGTCGCCGTCCTTGGTCACGCCGTGGATCGGCCGGCCCTCGCCGTCGAACCGGTCGTAGGTGGCGTCCGCCGTCTCCATCCGCACGGGGTCGCCGTCGCCGTTCGACGTGACCGTCACGCCGCCGTCCGGGCCGGCGTAATGGGCGGTGGAGCCCTCGCCCTGGTACGAGATGTCGACGGACTGGCCGTCCTTGGTCGTGCCGTGGATCGGCCGGCCCTCACCGTCGAACCGGTCGTAGCTGGCGTCCTCCGTGTCCATCCGGATCGGGTCGCCGTTACCGTTCGACGTGACCGTGGTCGTGCCGTCCGGACCGGTGTACCGGGCAACCGAATTGTCACCCTGATACGAGATGTCGACCGACTGACCGTCCTTGGTCGTGCCGTGCAGCGGCCGGCCCTCACCGTCGAACCGGTCGTAACTCGCGTCCTCCGTATCCATCCGGATCGGATCGCCGTTACCGTTCGACGTGACCGTCGTCGTACCGTCCGCGCCGGTGTACCGGGCAACCGAATTGTCACCCTGATACGAGATGTCGACCGACTGACCGTCCTTGGTCGTGCCGTGCAGCGGCCGGCCCTCACCGTCGAACCGGTCGTAACTCGCGTCCTCCGTATCCATCCGGATCGGATCGCCGTTACCGTTCGACGTGACCGTCGTCGTACCGTCCGCGCCGGTGTACCGGGCAACCGAATTGTCACCCTGATACGAGATGTCGACCGACTGACCGTCCTTCATGCTGCCGTGGATCGGCCTGCCCTCGGCGTCGAACCGGTCGTAGGTCGCGTCGCCGGTGACCATCCGGATCGGGTCGCCGTCGGCGTTCGACGTGATCGTCACGTCCCCGTCGGGGTCCGTGTAGTGCGCGACCGAATTCTCGCCCTGGTACGAGATGTCGACCGGCTGACCCTCCTTGGTCATGCCGTGCGTCGGGCGGCCCTCGCCGTCGAACCGGTCATAGGTCGCGTCCGGCGTCTCCATCCGGATCGGATCACCGTTGCCGTTCGACGTGACCGTGATGCCACCGTCGGGACCCGCGTAATGCGCGACGGAATTGTCACCCTGATAGCTGATGTCGACGGACTGGCCGTCCCCGGTCGTGCCGTGCGTCGGCCGGCCCTCACCGTCGAACCGGTCGTACGTCGCGTCCGGTGTCTGCATCCGGATCGGGTCGCCGTCCGCGTTCGACGTGACCGTGATGCCGCCGTCCGGGCCCGCGTAATGCGCGACCGAATTGTCACCCTGGTACGAGATGTCGACGGACTCGTTGTCCTTGGTCGTGCCGTGCGTCGGACGGCCCTCACCGTCGAAACGGTCATAGGTCGCGTCCGGCGTCTGCATCCGGATCGGATCACCGTTGCCGTTCGACGTGACCGTGATGCCACCGTCGGGACCCGCGTAATGCGCGACGGAATTGTCACCCTGATAGCTGATGTCGACGGACTGGCCGTCCCCGGTCGTGCCGTGCGTCGGGCGACCCTCACCGTCGAACCGGTCGTACGTGGCGTCCGGCGTCTCCATCCGGACCGGGTCGCCGTTGCCGTTCGACGTGACCGTGGTGGTGCCGTCCGCGCCGCTGTACCGGGCGACGGAGTTCTCACCCTGGTACGAGATGTCGACGGTCTGGTTGTCCTTGGTCGTGCCGTGCGTCGGCCGGCCCTCACCGTCGAACCGGTCGTACGTGGCGTCCGGCGTCTCCATCCGGATCGGTTGGCCGTCCGGATTTGACGTGACCGTGGTGCCGTCCGCACCGCCGTACCGGGAAACGGAATTGCCGTTGCCCTCGTAGCCGATGTCGATCGACTGGCCGTCCTTGGTCGTGCCGTGCGTGGGGCGGCCCTCACCGTCGAACCGGTCGTAGGTGGCGTCCGCGGTCTGCATCCGGATCGGGTCGCCGTCGGCGTTCGACGTGACGGTCACACCGCCGTCGGCACCGCCGTAGCGAGCCGTCGAGTTGCCGTTGCCCTCGTAGCCGATGTCGATCGACTGGCCATCCTTGGTGGTGCCGTGCGTCGGGCGACCCTCACCGTCGAAACGGTCGTAGGTCGCGTCCGCGCTGACCATCCGGATCGGGTCACCGTCCGCGTTCGACGTGACGGTCACACCACCGTCGGCACCACCGTAACGGGCCGTCGAATTTCCGTTGCCCTCGTAGCCGATATCGATCGACTGGCCGTCCTTGGTGGTGCCGTGCGTCGGGCGACCCTCACCATCGAAACGGTCGTAGGTCGCGTCCGCGGTCTGCATGCGGATCGGGGCACCATCGGCATTCGAGGTGACCGTCATACCACCGTCGGCGCCACCATAACGAGCCGTCGAGTTCCCGTTGCCCTCGTAGCCGATATCGATCGACTGGCCGTCCTTGGTGGTGCCGTGCGTCGGGCGACCCTCACCATCGAAACGGTCATACGTCGCGTCGGCCGTCTGCATGCGGATCGGGGCACCATCGGCATTCGACGTGACGGTGGTTCCACCGTCGGCACCGCTGTACCGGGCCGTCGAATTCCCGTTGCCCTCATAGCCGATGTCAATCGACTGGCCGTCCTTGGTCGTACCGTGCGTCGGCCGACCCTCACCATCGAAACGGTCATACGTCGCGTCGGCCGTCTGCATGCGGATCGGGGCACCATCGGCGTTCGACGTGACGGTCGTACCGCCGTCAGCACCGCCGTACCGGGCCGTCGAATTCCCGTTGCCCTCATAGCCGATGTCAATCGACTGGCCGTCCGCCGTCTTACCGTGCGTCGGCCGGCCCTCGGCGTCGAAACCGTCGTATGTGGCGTCCGCCGTGACCATCCGCAGCGGGTCGCCGTCGGCGTCCGACGTGACCGTCGTGCCGCCGCTGGAACCGCTGTATCGGGCCGTCGAGGTCCCGTTGCCCTCGTAGCCGATGTCGATCGTCTGACCGTCCGCGGTCTTGCCGTGCGTCGGGCGGCCCTCACCGTCGAACGCGTCGTACGTGGCGTCCGCCGTAACCATCCGCACGGGGTCGCCGTCGGCGTTCGACGTGACCGTCGTGCCGCCGTCGGCACCGCCGTACCGCGCGGTGGAGTTCCCGTTCGCCTCGTAGGCAATGTCGATCGACTGACCATCCGCGGTCTTGCCGTGCGTCGGCCGGCCCTCGGCGTCGAACGCGTCATAGGTCGCGTCCGCCGTCACCATCCGCACCGGGTCACCATCGGCGTCCGACGTGACCGTCGTACCACCGTCGGCACCGCCGTACCGAGCCGTCGAATTGCCGTTCGCCTCGTAGGCGATGTCGATCGACTGACCATCCGCGGTCTTGCCGTGCATCGGCCGGCCCTCGGCGTCGAACGCGTCATAGGTCGCGTCCGCCGTCACCATCCGCACCGGGTCACCATCGGCATTCGACGTGACCGTCGTACCACCGTCGGCACCGCCGTACCGAGCCGTCGAATTGCCGTTCGCCTCGTAGGCGATGTCGATCGACTGACCATCCGCCGTCTGCCCGTGCGTCGGACGGCCCTCGGCGTCGAAACCGTCGTAGGTCGCGTCCGCCGACACCATCCGCACCGGGTCGCCATCGGCGTTCGACGTGACCGTCGTGCCACCACCCGAACCGCCGTACCGCGCCGTCGAATTGCCGTTCGCCTCGTAGGCGATGTCGATCGACTGACCATCCGCCGTCTGCCCGTGCGTCGGACGGCCCTCGGCATCGAACGCGTCATACGTCGCGTCCGCCGACACCATCCTGATCGGGTCACCATCGGCATTCGACGTGACCGTCGTACCACCGTCGGCACCGCCGTACCGCGCCGTCGAGCTGCCGTTCGCCTCGTAGGCGATGTCGATCGACTGACCATCCGCCGTCTGCCCGTGCGTCGGACGGCCCTCGGCGTCGAACCGGTCATACGTCGCGTCCGCCGACACCATCCGCAGCGGATCGCCGTCAGCGTTCGACGTGACAGTGGTACCGCCGCCGGAACCGCCGTAACGAGCCGTCGAGATCCCGTTGCTCTCGTAGGCGATGTCGATCGACTGGCCATCGGCCGTCTTGCCGTGCGTCGGCCGGCCCTCGGCGTCGAACGCGTCGTAGGTCGCGTCCGCCGACACCATCCTGATCGGGTCGCCGTCGGCGTTCGAGGTCACCGACACGCCGCCGCTGCCGCCGGAACCGCCGTAGCGCGCGGTGGAGTTGCCGTTCGCCTCGTACGAGATGTCGATCGACTGACCGTCCGCGGTCTTGCCGTGCGTCGGACGGCCCTCGGCGTCGAAACCGTCGTACGTCGCGTCCGCCGACACCATCCGCACCGGGTCGCCGTCAGCGTTCGACGTGACCGTCACACCACCGTCGGCACCGCCATAACGCGCGGTCGAATTGCCGTTCGCCTCGTACGAGATGTCGATCGACTGACCATCGGCCGTCTTACCGTGCGTCGGACGGCCCTCGGCGTCGAAACCGTCGTACGTGGCATCCGCCGACACCATCCGCACCGGGTCACCGTCGGCGTTCGACGTGACGGTGGTTCCGCCGCCCTCGGCATCGCCGTACCGCGCGGTCGAATTGCCGTTCGCCTCATAGGAGATCTCGATCGACTGACCATCGGCCGTCTTACCGTGCGTCGGACGGCCCTCGGCATCGAACGCGTCATACGTCGCGTCGGCCGACACCATCCGCACGGGATCGCCATCGGCGTTCGACGTGACCGTCGTGCCACCGCCGGTGCCGCCGTACCGCGCGGTGGAGTTGCCGTTGGCCTCGTACGAGATGTCGATCGACTGGCCGTCCGCGGTCTTGCCGTGCGTCGGACGGCCCTCGGCGTCGAACGCGTCATACGTGGCATCCGCCGACACCATCCGCACCGGGTCACCGTCGGCGTTCGACGTGACGGTGGTTCCGCCGCCCTCGGCATCGCCGTACCGCGCGGTCGAATTGCCGTTCGCCTCGTACGAGATGTCGATCGACTGACCATCGGCCGTCTTGCCGTGCGTCGGCCGCCCCTCGGCGTCGAAACCGTCGTACGTCGCGTCCGCCGACACCATCCGCACCGGGTCACCATCGGCGTTCGACGTGACCGTCACACCACCGTCGGCACCGCCATAACGCGCGGTCGAATTGCCGTTCGCCTCATAGGAGATCTCGATCGACTGACCATCGGCCGTCTTACCGTGCGTCGGACGGCCCTCGGCATCGAACGCGTCATACGTCGCGTCCGCCGACACCATCCTGATCGGGTCACCATCGGCATTCGACGTGACCGTCGTGCCCCCGCCGGCACCGCCGTAACGCGCCGTCGAATTGCCGTTCGCCTCATAGGAGATCTCGATCGACTGACCATCGGCCGTCTTACCGTGCGTCGGACGGCCCTCACCGTCGAAACCGTCGTAGGTCGCGTCCGCCGACACCATCCGCACCGGGTCGCCTTCGGCGTTCGACGTGACCGTCGTGCCGTCGGCACCGCCGTACCGCGCGGTCGAGTTGCCGTTCGCCTCGTACGAGATGTCGATCGACTGACCGTCCGCGGTCTTGCCGTGCGTCGGACGGCCCTCGGCGTCGAACGCGTCGTACGTCGCGTCGGGTGTCACCATCCGCACCGGGTCACCATCGGCATTCGACGTGACCGTCGTGCCGTCGGCACCGCCGTACCGCGCGGTCGAGTTACCGTTCGCCTCGTACGAGATCTCGATCGACTGACCGTCCGCCGTCTTGCCGTGCGTCGGACGGCCCTCGGCATCGAACGCGTCGTACGTCGCGTCGGGTGTCACCATCCGCACCGGGTCACCATCGGCATTCGACGTGACCGTCGTGCCGTCGGCACCGCCGTACCGCGCGGTCGAGTTACCGTTCGCCTCGTACGAGATCTCGATGGTCTCGCCGTCCGCGGTGGTGCCGGCCAGCGGCCGGCCCTCGGCGTCGAACGAGGTGTAGACACCGCCGTCCGCCGTGGTGAGCCACAGCGTCGTCCCGGCCGCGTCCGTCACCACGGACGAGCCGTTCTGGTACGTCATCGTCGACGTCTGGGACCGGTCGTCGTACGCGATGCTGAACGTCTCGCCGTCCGCGGTGCTGCCGGCCGTGGGCCGGCCCTCGGCGTCGAATGACGTGTAGACGCCGCCGTCCGCCGTGGTGAGCCGCAGCGTCGTCCCGGCCGCGTCGGTGAGCACGGATGACCCGTCGGCGTAGCGCGCGGTGCTGTTGCCGCTCTGGTCGTAGCTGATCGTGAACGACCGGCCGTCGGTCTCGCCCGCGGTGGGCCGGCCCTCGGCGTCGAAGGAGGTGTAGGCCGTACCGTCGGCGTTCTGCTGGCGGGTGACGTCACCGTCGGCGTCGACGCCGACGGAGGCTCCGTCGTCGTACCGCATGGTCGACCCGCCGTCGGCCGAGTAGTCGATGGTGAAGTCGCGGCCGTCGGCGCTGCCGGCTAGCGGTCGCCCTCGGTCGTCGAAGTCGGAATAGACGGCACCGTCGGCGCTTTCCTGGGCGACGACGCGGCCCGCGGAATCGAACGTGGCGGACGTACCGTCGGTATACCGGATGACGGAACCGCCGTCGGCCGTGTAATCGATGGTGAAACCGGTCGAACCCGCACCGCCGTCACGGTCCGGAGCGGTGCCGGCAGTGGGCCGGCCTTCAGAATCGAACCGATGGTAGACGGTACCGTCGGGGCTTTCCTGGCGTGTGACGCGTCCGTCCTGGGAGTACTGGACGACAGCGCCGTTGTCGAAGGTATGGACGGTGCGCCCGTCCGCCCGGTAATCGATGCTGAAGTGGACGCCGCCCGCGCTTCCCTCGTGCGGTCGGCCGTCGGCATCAAAAGCCTCAAGGACGGTACCGTCGGCGGTTCTTTGGCGGAGAACGTCGCCGTTGGCTGCGTACTCAACGCTTGCGCTACCTGTTCCCGATTCCGAACCATTGCCCGCCTCCGGGTAGTTGATGGTGAACTGCGCCGCGTCGGTGTGCCCGCCGGTCGGCCGGGCCTGCGCGTCGAACGTCTCGTAGACGACGCCGTCCGGGGTCGTCCGGCGGACGAGCTCGCCGCCGGCGTCGTACTCCGCGGTGCTGCCGTCGCTGAAGCTGGCCCGGGAACCGATATCTGACTCGTCGGAGCTGCTCATCGTCCACACCATTCATCGCGACCGACATGACACGCGCGTGGAGGTTAGCGAGCACCTCAGGGGCAGCGGCAAGACCTTCGTTGTGACGGCCCCTGGACGCCGCCACGGGCGCGAGAACGGCTTTGTGGGACCCCGTTTCGGGGACGTGGACGTACCTCACCGGGCAACGCGAGGCTCTGACGTGGTGCAGTCCGCCGGAGAAGGGGTCACCGTGGCCGAGGCGTTCAATTTCGACAACATCAACGAGGCGACGTACAACGACGCCAAGGCAGTCACGATGAGTATCGACTCGGTCGATCTCTTCTACAACGTCGCGCTGAAGGTCCAGCAGCAGCGCGAGGACATCATGGCCTCGTTCGAGCGGATCGGTACCGCCTGGAAGGAGCTGAAGCTCGGCTGGACCGGCAAGTCGGCGGAGGAGCAGGAGAGCTTCGGCAACGCCTACTCGGCCGTGGTGTGGGAGTTCTTCGGCTCGGAGGACGACCCGGACACCGAGGAGACGGAGCCGGACAAGACCGGCGTGGTCAACCAGTTCGCGAGTGGCCTGAAGGCGGCCGCGAACGGGTACGCCCAGGTCGAGTCGAACCTGAAGGTGGCGTTCGAGATCTTCGGGGACCAGCTGCTGGAGCAGGGTCCGCCGCAGGGCGATTGGGACAACTACAAGCCGCTGGGCGCGACCTGGGAGTTGCCGGACGAGCCGACGGCCGGCAAGGACTTCGACGAGATGACGCTGGACGAGCAGGAGGACTTCTACAAGCAGGGTGGTCACCGCGACCAGGACTCCCCGCCGGTCTCGTCGGAGGCCACCACCGACGGTGACCTGTGGTTCGAGAACGGCGACACCGTCAAGGGCGAGTGGACCTGGACCGAGGAACGCGACGGCCCGTACGACCTGAAGATCACTGTCGAGGACGGCGCGACCTGGACCGGCCAGCCGAACGACAAGGTGAAGGTCGAGTGGGTGCACGACGACAGCGGTGAGAAGGTCGAGGGGCAGTGACCCCGCCGGTGCCGGCGCCCCGGGTGGGGCGCCGGCACCGGGCCCGGTTCACGGACAGGTGGTGACCCAGACCGCCATCTCGTCGAAGAGTGCCCGGTCCGCCGGGCTGGTCGCCCGGTCCCGCCACACCTGCAGTTCGCGGATGATGTCGGCGCGGCCGCCCGGCCCCTCCGGCAGGTAGACCGAGTTGTCGTAGATCGCCTTCTTGACCTCGTCGTCGCCGGCCCCGGCCAGGCGCTTCTGGATCGCGTCGAGCACGGCCCGCGCGGCGCCCGCGTCGTGCGTACCGTAGGTGACGGCCTTGAGGTCCTCGAGTGCCTCGGCCCGGGTCTCCGGCGGCTGGCGGAGCACCGACGGCAGGTCGGGCAGCGTCATCACGTCGCCGCCCTTGGTGGCGGCGAGGAAGTGCACCGCGGTGTCGAACCGGCCGGTGTCCTCGTCCAGCAGCTCCAGCAGCTTCGAGTGCGCGCGGAACTGCTCGGCGTCGAACGGCAGCGCGGCGATCTTCGGCCGGAGCGCCTTGAGCGCGCCGCCGTCGGCCCGCAGTTTCTCGCGCAGCGCCATCGGGTCGCTCAGGTCCATCGACAGGTACGCGCCGAGCACCGGTTCGACCCGGGTGTCGGCGTTCGCGCGCTGCAGGTCGCCCACGGACTTCAGCGACTCGCGCGTGACGTCCTTGAACGGTGGCACGACGGTGGTGCCGTCCGGCCCGGTCGCGGTCCACTTGCGGTCGAAGTCGAGGCCGCCGCCCATGGACTGCCGGATGACCGGCGCGCCGAGTTTCGCGGCCATCTCGTCCAGCGCCGTGCTCACGCCGCCGTAGTTGAAGATGATCGGCGCCGGCTCGCCGTTGCGCAGGTGCTGGAACAGCATGTCCCCGGCGCGCAGCAGGACGCGCTTCTCGGCCCGCGCCGGGTCGCGCCGGTACCGGGTGTCGCGCGGCTGCGGGCCGATCACGACGACGGACTGCCCGATCGCCTCGGCCGCGGTGGCGAGCTGGCCGAGCAGCGGCTCCAGCTCCCGGGGTACGGTCCCGGTCCCGGAGCGGCCGCCGGTGACCAGGTCGACCGAGCGGCTGCCGCCCGGGCCGAACGTGTGGGTCCGGGTCACGCCGGCCGGCGGCACGATCGGGGCCGGGACCGCGCCGGCCGGTGTCGGGCCGGTCCCGGTGAGGTCGGCCGGTGTCAGGTCGGCGGGCAGCGTGGTGATCCGGGTCAGTTCGGGCGTGTCCGGGAACACCGCGGCCCGGCCGGTGCCGAGGTCGAGGTAGGAGCCGCCGGCCGAGTCGTGCACGGCCACGAACACCTGCGACTCCGCCGCGCCCTGGCCCCGCACCTCGACCAGCGAGTAGGTCGCGTCCGGGTGCCCGGCCACGTGGGCGAGCACGTCGCCGTACCCGCCGAGCGTGATCATCGGTGGCACGCCGTCCCGGGTCAGGTGCTCGGGTGTCAGCGGCCGGCCGCCGGCGAGCAGGCCGGCGTGCGCGAACTCGGCCAGCGCCGCCGGCGTACCGAGCCGTTTGCCGCCCTCGACCGGGACGATCCGGCCGCTCGGATAGCCGCCCGCGAGCGCCTCGGCGCGCACGTCGTCACCGACCGTGGCGAACGGGTTCTCCGCCCAGGCCCGGTCGGCCGGCTCGACCTTCACCATGATGGCGGCGTCCCGGCTGACCGGCCCGGACGCGTCGGAGAAGACCACCCGGTTCGCCAGGAACGGGTGTGCGCCCACCGGCTGCGCGAACCGGCTGATCGGGATCTCCACCGGCAGGCCCATCATGTCGGCGCGGGCGCCGAGCTCGTCCAGCGTCATCCGGACGTTCTCGCTGCCCTTGCCGAACAGCGGCCGTTCGACGACCCGGTCCATCGCCTCGCCCGGGATGCCGCGGAAGTACTGGTACATCAGCGCGCGTACGGCCCGGACCTCGGGCGGGACCTCCCCGGTCGGGCGCGCGACACCGCCGTCCCAGCTGGTGGTGGCCGGGCGGGTGTCGGTGAGCGCGGAGCGCATGCCGAGCCCGAACGACACGTACGTGAAGCGGTCGACGCTGGGCAGGTTGAGCGCCTCGTCGACCAGCCCGTCCCGGCCCATGCTCGAGGACGGTGCGTTGAAGATGTGGTTCCCCGTGTTGGTGGGCATGACGTGCTCGAGGCAGATCGCGTCCATGTTGCGTGGGGTGAGGGTGAGGGGCTCGGTCACGAGGTGCCTCCGGTCAGCAGTTCGTCAGGATGTGCGTGGCGACCTCGATCGACGTCGCGAGCCGGGGGTTGGTCACCCGCATGGCGTCACGGAGCGTGTCGAGGCGGCCGATCCACGCGGTCCGGTCGATCGGGTCGACGCAGTTCGGGTTGCGGACCTCCTTGGGTGCGTCGACGGGCCCCCGGTAGGCGGAGGTGACGCCACCGATCCGGTCCATGATGGCCCGCTGCGGCGTCCCGGTCGCCATCGGATCGCCGTCGAGTGCGGACGGGGGCAGGCGCAGCAGGTCGACGATCGCCTCGAAGACCGTAGCGTTCGCCTTGTCCGTGGGGTTGACCGCGGTCGCCCGGACCAGCGAGAGCCCCTGGTCGTGGGTGAGCGCGCCGCTCATCATGAGCGCGAACAGCAGGCCGTCCATGGCGAAGCGCTCCATGCGCGGCCCGGAGGTGGACAGGTAGTCGTAGACGAACCCCGCCGTGGCCACGTCGCGCGGGCCCACGGTGGGCCGCGCCTCGATGTCCAGGATGGAGGTGGCCGTCGGCCGCAGCCGCTCGGCGCCGGGCCCGGGCAGCGCGCCCGCGGCGCGGGCCACGTCCAGCGCGGTCCGGAACGCGGCCAGGCGCGGGTTGCCCCGGCCGGTGTCGAGCAGCCGGTTCAGCGCGTCACCGGACTCCGGCGCGTGCAGCTCGGCCAGGTGCGCGCGGTGGAAGTCGGCCGCGGCGGCCCAGGTCTCGGACATCGTCCAGGCGCCGACCGGACCGGGCAGGTGCATGCCGCCGTCCGCGGCCGGGGGCCGGCCGGAGAGCTTGCCGGCGTCCTCGAAGAGCGACGCGCTGAGCCGTGCCTCCATCCGCAGCCCGTCACCGTCCGCGGACTGCAGCAGCCAGACCGGGTCCCAGCCGGCCGTGGTGAACTGGATCAGCACCGGGCCGTACCGGGCGCGGAGCGCGTCGAACTGGGCGGCGGTCGCGTTGGTGGTGACCACCACCGGCGACACCCGCATCCGGGTGAAGCCGGTCAGCACCTCGTCCAGCTGGTGGACGACCGGGCCGTACTGCTTCGCCGTGCCGCTGAGGTCGACCGCGACCACCGGCCGGCCGGCGGCCTGCCCGAACCGGCGGATGTCGGCGGCGTGCGAGGCGAGCCGGCCCGTCCACGCGCCGAGCAGCCGCGGTGCCATCGCCGGCAGTGCACCGGCCGGAGCGGCTTCAGCCGGCGCCGGCTTGGGTGGCGTGACGGTGCCGAGCACGTCGGCGAGCTGCTGCTCCGCGGTACGCCAGGGGGACGCCGCCGTGAGCCGGCCGGCGCCCTTCTGGGTCGGTGGCAGCTCGGCCAGCGTCTGTCCCCTGCCCACCGCGCCGGCCGGCAGCAGGGCGGCCAGGTCCGCGACCGCGCGGCCGCGCTCGTCCAGCAGCATCACCTCGGTGTCCGGGCCGGTGAACAGCTCCTCGTGGGTCGGCCGCCGGTTCGCCGTGTCCCGGTCGGCCGGCGCGGCCGTGGTCGCCCGGGACAGGTCCGCGACCGGCCCGGTGAGCAGGCCCTCCTGCTGACTGTCCAGCCAGCGCATCCCGCCGTTGCCGGTGGACATGAGCCAGAAGATGTGCGCCGGCCCGCCCGCCTGCCGGGACGGCGTCTTGACCAGCGCCATCGTGCCGGGCCGGGCGACCATCGCGTCCCACAGCGCCTGCGGGGCGTTCAGCTGGGTCAGCCGGCCGCCGAGCCGCTCCAGCAGCGTCGCCACCGTGGGCCGGCTGAGCAGGTCGGTCTCGGCGCTGCCGTTGCTGGTCCGGCGGTGGACCGTGATGAACGCGCCGTACGCGCGGATCACGCAGTCCTCCGCCGGCACGGTGGCCGGGTCGCCGCGCAGCTCCACGTCCCTGGTCCAGCCCTTCAGCCGGTCCAGCGCCGCGTCGCGCTGCCCCGGCCGGCTCAGGTCCGGCGCGGTCACCGGGCCGGTCAGGAACCGGGTGAGGTCGGCCCGGCGCTGCTCGGGCGTGTGCCGGCTCAGGTCCGGCACCGTGGCGCCGCCCCGCGCGGCGGCGTAGAGCTGGGCGTGGTGCGCGATGTCGATGCGCGGCCCGGTCTGGGTGAGCCGGTTGGTGGCCTCGTCCGGGCGCGGCGCCTCCATCAGGCCCGGGAAGTCGCGCAGGTAACGGGCGGTGTTCGCGGACGGCAGCATGACGATCATGCCGTACGGCACGTCGCTGCGGATGTGGGAGCGCTTGTTCGCCTCCTCGCCGAGCAGCGTGACGTCGAACCAGTAGTAGTCGTAGTCGCCCTTGCGGAACATGTTGTGCTCGACGTAGTCGCCGGCCGAGTTGTGGAACTTGGTGTCCTGGTCGCCGCCGGCCTCCCGGCCCGCGCCGCCGGTCGCCCGGTCCGGGCCGAACGGGCCGCCGATCTCCAGCTCGAACGGCATGACGTGGTAGCCGCGGCTGGTCTCGTGCTCCCGCTCGTTCTCGGTGGCGGACTCCGGGAAGCTCATCGAGTTGTAGCCGCCGCGGCTGAGCCACCGGCCGTTGCGGAGCACGGCCTGGGTGGTGAACCGGTCGCTGCGCGCGCCGGGGACCACGTAGTCGCCCCGCAGCAGGTTCGGCGCGTTCGCCCGGACGTTGCTGCGGTTGAACTCGATGCCGAGGCTGACCCGGGGCGTGGAGAGGTCCTCGTAGTGCGGCACCGCCGGTGGGGTGTCGAACCGCTCGGCGCCGCGCAGGCGGGACGCGGGCAGCCAGGTCAGGAACTCGTTCATGTTGAACGCCTCCAGCGCCTGGATGCCCTCGGCCTTCGCCAGCTCCCTGCTGAACGCGATCGCCTGGGCCAGGTCGGCCGGCGGGTTCTCGGTGAACGAGCCGTTCACCGCCTTCGTCGTGGGCGCCGGTAGGTCGGTGCGGATCCAGTCGCCGCTGGCGCCCGGTGCCGGCACGACGCGGGGCAGGCCCATCGGCGCCCGGCCCTGCGGCGCGGTCAGGTGCGACGGGGTGAGCAGCCGCAGCCGTCCGGTCCGGGTCAGCGTGTTGCCCGGCTTCGGTGCCTCCTTGAAGACCGAGCGCCAGGCCGTGTGCAGGACGCTGTTCGTGATCGCGTCCGAGATCGCGGTGCCGGCCCGGCGCGCCTGCCCGCCCGCGGCCTGGAGGCCCCGGCGCGCCTGGCCGTCCAGGACCATGTCGACGCCGGATATCACCCGGGAGCCGGCCTCGGCGAACAGCGACAGCGCCTCGACCTGGTCCTTGGACTCGAAGAACTCCACCTTGTACCGCACGCCGGCGCGGAACTCCTGCGCGTCCGCCGTGCTGGTGGTCGCGCGGCGGATGTCCCGGTCGGTCTGCTGCTCCAGCGTCCGTGACTTGCTCTTCGACTCCCAGCTGGCCTGCATCACGCCGGTGAACCGGGTGCCGTCCGGTGCGGTGCCGCGACCGTCCGCGTGCACCGACTTCTTGATGCCGGTCTCGGTGGTCCGGCCCTCCTTCGTCTGCTTGAAGGCCTGGCCACCCGTAGTGATCTTGACATCCGGGCGGGGCCGCTCGTAGACCAGCGGCTCCTCGCCGGCGGTCAGCCGGACGCCGACCCGGCGGATCGAGCCCGCACCGGCCGGCAGCGTGATGAGCAGATACAGGCCGTCGGTACGGACGGTGTGGTAGTTCGCCCGGACCGACGCGTTGCGGAACAGCGACTCGACCGCCCGCCTGATCGTCAGATCGTTGCCGTCCACGTTCATCGCGGTCAGGTGCTGCTGGATCGCCGGCAGCACCTGACGGGCGTCCAGCCGCTCCAGGTGCGAGGAGGCGAACGACACGTCCTGGTGGATCGGCGTCAGCTCCTGGGTCTTCGCGGCCGGTGCCTTCAGGTCCGCGGCCGGCACCGGCAGACCGAGATCCGGCAGCACGGTGTGCGGCGTGGAGGTCTCCGCGCCGCGCCGGATCTTCGTGATCCGCCGGTTGCTCCACATCCGGCCGTCCTTGGCGCGCTCGTAGGTGAGCACGTAGAACGCGTCCATGTTGTGCGTGTAGCTGCGGCCCTCGTAGGAGGCCATGTTCAGCTCCAGGCCGCCGGCCATCTGGGAGCGTTCGTGGCCGCGCGCGCCGACCGCGCCCAGGCTGCCGCCGAAGCCGATGTAGTTGCCGGTGCTGCTGGAGACCTTCTGGCCGTCGTGGTCCGCGGCCTCGTGCGCGCTGCTCTCGCCGGACGGGTCGCCGTGGTGGTCGTCCTGCGGCGTCTTGCCGTGGTCCTGCTCCTTCGGCGGTCCGGTCTTGCCGCCGACGGTGAACAGCACCTCCGCGCCGGCCATGGTTTCACCCTTGCTGGCGGAGTGCCGGTCGCCGACCGCCCGGTTGTCGGCCTCGACGTACTGCTCCAGTGCGGGCTTCTCGGTCGCGTGGCTGTAGGCCGCGTCGCGCAGCACCAGGTTGACGCGCATCTGGCGGGTGAAGCCGTCCCGGGACTCCAGCGGCACCACGTAGCCGGTGCGGGTCAGCAGCTCGGCCGCGTGCGGCTCCAGGAAGTCCGGCGTGATGCCGGTGGCGAGGCCGTCCTCCAGCCGGCCACGGTCGCCCCGCTCCGTGATCTTCTGCAGGACGAGGTCCACCTCGTGGTCGGCCAGCGACGTGAAGTCCGAGGTCCGCACGAAGTGCCCGGCCTCGGCCGCGACGTGCCGCACCCGGTTGAGCCACACGTAGACGCCGTTGATGCCTTCGTCGATGCCGGGCACGACGCCGGGCGCGTCGTCCGCCCCGCCGAGGTAGGCGTTGACCGCGTCGATCTCCTCCGCGGTCGGGCGGACCGCCGCCTCCGTGTCGTCGACCACCGCCGTCCCGGTCGCCGGCCGCGGATCGGCCGGCGAGATCGCCATCGGGTCGGTTCCGGCCGGCGGCGCCGTGGTGGCCGGCGCGAGGTCCTCGTTGTTGACCCGGACCGGCGTGTAGACGTCGTCGCCGGACAGCTCGCGGTGGACGGAGCCGACCACCTTGCCGTCCGGGCCGACCGCGGTGAGCGTCGCCTCGTACCGCGTGCCGTAGGTGAACTTGGTGACCTCGCCGCCGGTCTTGCGGCGGCGGTACTCCTTGAACGCCAGGTCCGCGCTGAGCGCCTTGTCGACGTCCCGGTTCAACCCGAGCTCGATGAACTTGACCCGGGCACCGAAGAAGTTGGCGAACTTGAGGCGGACGGTGCCGTCGAGCCCGGTGCCGAACTCGGTCGAGTGGTGCTCGTGCACCGTGTAACCGGCCTGGCCCTTGCCCTGGACGTCCATGGTGATGTCCTGCTCGGTGCTGATCTCACGCAGCTCGTCGAGGATGCCACCGACGTTGACCTGGAACGTGTACCCGCCGAACTTGATCTCGTTGGACACGCCGCCGTCGTAGAGCGTCCGCTGGCTGCCGCGCAGGCCGGGCGTGCCGAACTTGAGCGCGATCTCCCGGGCCAGCTGCTGTGCGGTCGGGCCCTTCGGCAGCAGGCCGAGCTGGCGCATCTGGTGCTCCAGCACGTCCGCGACCAGCTGCACGATCTGGTCGGCGCCGGGCATCTCCTTGACCGTGCCCGGGCCGAGGCCGGCGCGGCCGGCGAGCGCCATCGGTTCCCGGGTGGGTGCGGTCAGCGGCGTGAGCGGCGCGCTCATCCGGCCGTCCGCGTGCAACACGAACCGCTGGGTGCCGGCCGGGGGCGGCGCGGACGAGCCGGTGGCGGACCGGGCGGGTACGCCGGGGCCGAGCGTCTGGCCCGGGACGCGGTGACCGTCCATCTGCAGCAGCTCGACCTGTGGGGCGTCCCGGAACCGGTCGCGCAGTGCGGCCGGCACGCCGGGGCCGAGCTGCACCTGGACGTACCCGCCGCGGTCCACCGCGAGGAACTCGTCCGCCCGCCCGGCGGCCAGGGCCGGGTCGGTCCGGGGCGTGAGCGGCCGGAACGCCAGCGGGTTGAGGATCAGGTCGCCGACGACCGGCCGGGTGACCGTGCCGTCCGCCGCCGTCGTCACCGCGCCGAGCCGGTAGGCGCCGAGCACCACGCCCTGCGGGTCGACCAGGTACCGGAACCTCGCGTCCGTCGCCTGCCCGGCGGTGTACGTGAGGGCGTCGCCGGCGAACCGGACGATGGCCCGGTCCCGCGGCCGGAAAGCCGGTCCGCCGGTCTCGGAGGGCAGCCGCGGCCGGTACATCAACCCGTACCGCTCGGGCAGCTCGTCGCCCTGGATCTGGATCTCGACGGTCTCGTGGACGGACTTCACGAACAGGTCGAACGCGCCGTTCATGCCCCGCTCGGTGAACGGCGCCTCGGGCGCGGGCGCCGGCGCGGGCGGCTGGTACGCCGGGTTGGCGACGAACCGGGTCGGCGGCCGCGTCATGACCGGCTGCCCGGTCGCGTCGAGCACCGCCGTGTTCCCGTCGTCGGTCCGCGGGACGGCTACGCCGGAGAGTTCCCAGGCGCCCAGTACGGCGCCGCCGGTGTCCACCAGGTACCGGAACCGCACCGGCACCGCGCCCGGCGTGAAGTCGCCGGCCGCCCGCACGATCACGTTCGTGGCGTTCAGCGACGCCAGGCCCGGCGGCAGGCCCGGGTGACCGTCGACCGTCACCTCGACCGGGCCCTTGCGTGCGGCCGCGAGCAGCTCGTGCGCGTTCCGCATGCCCTTCTTGCGGAACGGCTGCGGCAACGACGGCGTCGAGCGGATCGCGGCGCCGACGCGGCTGTGCGGGTTCCGGACGGCCGCGACCCACCGCTTCGGGTTGAGCCGGCCGCGCCGCACCGGCCCCTCCGGCATGCGGAACTTCTCCCGCACCACCGGGTCCGACATGGCGTGCGCCTCGAAGATCGCGGCGCGTTGCTGCGGTATGCCGAACTCGGTGGTGATCGGCGCGTCGACGTCGACCGTGCCGCGGTTCGTGTGCAGGCGCAGCGTCAGGTTGACCGTGGCCCGGTAGCGGACCAGGTCGTCCTTGCGCATCAGCGCGGTCTTCGCCTGCGCCTGGGTGCCGACGCTGCGCTTCACGCTGCGGTGCCAGCGCATCTTGATCGCGTCCCACCGCGGCATCACGATGTGGTGGCCGACGTGCAGCGGGAACTCGACACCAGCCCGGAAGCCGGCGCCGGAGCCGACGCCCCGGGAGACGCCGCGGGTCACGGTGGCCGCGATGTCGTTCCGGATCATCACCTGCGAGCTCTTCGTGATCCGGCGCAGCTCGGTCAGCCCCGAATCGACCGTGACGTGCCCCTCGAAGTGGTCCCGCCGCTTGACCGGCGACGGGATCCGGACGTCCTTGAGGCCGAGCTTGCCGAGCGGCAGCGTGATCCTCGGCCGCTTCGACAGCGGCACCTTGAAGAACGGCGACACCCAGCTGCCCGTGGTCCACCACTGGTTGCGGTCCTTGCCGGTCTTCTCGTTGAACATCTCCTCGCGCAACTCGTGCACGGTGCGCGCGGCCTCGGCCTTGGACAGCCCCATGTCCGGCTCCATCAGCCGGTGCCACAGCCGGGTCAGCAGCCCGTCGAAGTCGGCCGCGTTGACGACGTAGTCCTCGGCCTCCAGCGCCTGCGGGTTGCGTACCGGATCCGGCTCACCGATCGTGGTCGAGTGCGCGTCGTCCACCGTGGACAGCTTCTGCGGCACCGCGAGCAGCACGTGTTTCGGCAGGTCGAACGCGAGAATCCGGGTACCGTCGACCTCGATCTCCAGCTTGGTGTCGGTGTCGAAGTCGTACACGTCGTTGAGGAGCGCCCGGTTGCCGGACTGCTTCTCGAACGTGACCGCCTCCTGCCACTGCCGCTCGCCGTCGAAGCTGAGCCGCAGGATCGGGCCGAGGATGTGGTCCATCGTCTCGTTGGCCACGTGCCACAGGAAACTCAGCGGGCCGACGACGTTCCAGCCCCTGGTGCCGCCCCAGGCCCGGCCGGCCGTGGTGTCGCCGTACTTGCTCTTCTGGTGGTCGACCTCGGCGTCGTCCTTCGGTGCCGGCTCGCGGTCCGTCATCCGGTCGGGACGCGCGCGGACCCGGACGAAGTGGTCGCCGATCATCCGCCCCGCGCCGACCTGCACCAGCCGCTGCCAGTCGTTGTTGGCCTGGTGCGGGTCCCGGTCCCGGAGGAGCTCGTCCAGCCAGGACAGCAACGCACCGGCGTGGACCTGGGCCTGCGGCGCGAGCCTGCGCACCTCGTCGCGCAGGCTCGCCCGCTGCGCCGCGCTGATCGTGCCGACCTGCTTGACGTGAGCGTCGCCGAGCACCCCCAGCTCCCGGGTGAACCACGACGGGTTCGGCGGCCGGACGTGCGCCGCCGTGGCCTTGACCGTGGCCTCGGCCTCGGCGGCGTCGCGCAGCGCGTCCAGCGCGTCGCGCGTCGCCGGGTCCGACCACCAGTCGCCGGTCACGGTCGCCCCGGGCGCGACGACGCCGGCCACGAACCGGTCCCGGGCCGTCTGCTTCGCGGCCAGGTCGGCCGCGAGCGCGGCGACCCGGTCGGACGTGCCCGGGGCCGCCGACGCGTCCCGGAGCGCCGTGTCGGCGGCGGTGACGGCGTCGGCCAGCGCCTGGTACTGCCGGACCGCGTCGTCCCGGGCCGTCTCGGCCTCACCGACGACCGCGGTGAGCCGGTCGTGGGCCTGCGTGACGGTGACCGCGCCGGCCTCGTCGGCGTCGAGTTGCCGGATCCGCTCCTCCGGCACGTCCCGGCCGCTCACGGTCACCAGGCGCCGGATCCCGGCCTCGATCGCGTCCTCGTCGATCCGGATGCCGGTGCCGGCGGAGCTGAGCGCCGTCACCTCGTCGGCGACGCGCCGCAGGTAGGCGAGCCGGCCGACGTCGGCGGCGCTGACGCCGGCGCCGCGCCCGATGATCGCGTCCGCCTCGGCGCGGGCGGCCGTGCCCGCCGCGTGCTGCGGCGAGTCGTGCCGGTCCGCCTCGGCGTAGCGGTCGGCCCGGGTCTCCAGGTCGGTCAGCGACATCCCGGCCCACTCGGCCGCCTGCTGCCGGTAGTGGTCCACCTGCGTCTGGATCGCCGCGCGCCGGCCGACCGCGGTCTGCGCCGCGGCGCGCGCGAGGGTCAGCCGGCCGGTCAGGCCGGGCAGCGCGTCGGCGAGCGCCTGCCGCTGCGCGGTCCGGTCGGCGATCTCCTGGTTGAGCACCTCCACCCGCTCCTCGGCGGCCCGGCGCTGCCCCTCCAGGTCGGTGATCTCGCGCCGGCGCTGCCGCTGCTCCGCGTCGATGCCGCGGACCACGCCGTCGGCGCGCTCGACCGCGTCCCGCAGCGCCGGCAGGCCGTCCGCGGTGTCCGCGCCGCGCAGCGCCGCCCGCGCGTCCTCGGCCGCCTGCCGGGCGTCCCGCATGCGCCGGTCGAGGTCGAGCAGCGCGGTGCCGGCGGTGTCCAGCAGATCGTCGATCCGTTCCATCCGCGCGGTACGGGTGGTGATCTCGGACTGCCGGGTGGTGATCTCCCCGGCGAGCGCGGCCTGCCGCGCCGGGTTGGCCTCGACCTGCCGCTCCAGGTCGTTGACGACGCCGCGCTGCCGGTTCCAGTCGGCGTCGTACCGGTCGCGCACCGTGGTCAGCTCGTCGACCAGGGAGTCGGTCGCGTCGAGCTGCGTGGTGAGGTCGTCCGACCGCAGGCCCTGCGCCGCCGCGATCAGCGCGTCCACCACGGGCACCGGGTCGGGCAGCAGGGTGTCCGCGTTCGCGGTGGGCGGGGCCATCCGCGGCCGGGGACGGGTCGGCAGCAGGCCGGCCTCGCTGCGGCCGAGCGGCGCGTCGATCAGCGCCGACGCCAGCCGGCCGGGGACCGGCCGCTCCGTGACCGGCCGTTCGGACGCGGGCGTCCAGTCCAGCGCCGGGGTGTCGGCGAGCCGGACCGGGCGGGAGGCCTCGCCGAGCCGCCACTCCGGGACGGCGGACTCGGTGAGCCCGAGCGCGGCGCGCAGGTCCGCGGGCAGCGGCACGGTCCGCACCTGCGGGCCGAGCTCGGCGTCACCCACCATGACGACGTCCGTCACGGTGCGCACCCGGCCGCGCAGCTCCGGTTCGGTCAGGAACGGTTCCAGCAGCTCCCGCCACACCGCGTCCCGGTCCGCGAAGCCGGCCACGACCGGCGCGACCGCGGGCAGGTACAGGTCGCCCTGGCGGAACCGGAGGTGCCACACCAGCGTGGCGGCCAGGCCGGGCAGCACGGCCGGCCGCTCGTGGTCGCCGTAGCCGCGGACGGGCTCCAGCGGGTCCGCCCGGTACCAGGCGCCCGCCTGCCCCATGGTCACGGACCGCAGTCCGGGCAGCTCGCCGTCGGCCGCGCGGTATCGCGGGTCGAGCCGGTCGCCGATCCGGTCGAGGATCTGCGGCCCGCCGAGCCACATCGCCAGCTTGCGGCGGATGTCCGTCGCTGGCTGGTCGACCAGGTCGAGGCCGCCGTCGTACCCCCGGAACAGGTCCCAGATCGGCGCCATCAGCTCGCGCTGGGTGCCCGCGTAGTTCTCGCTGATCAGGTCGCGGAACGCGCGGACCGCCGGGTGGTTGCGCGCGCCCAGCACGCCCGAGACGTTGAACGCCCGGCCGGTCTCCGGGGTGGACGGTCCCTCGTGGACGGCCCAGCCGTGCGCCTCGAAGAGCCTGCGCACCTCGGCGGCGAACGCGCCCGCGTCCTCGATCGCGTTGTCGCCGTCCGTGTAGAACCCGCCGAAGTCCTCGATGATCCGCCAGCGGAGCACGTCCGCCGCCGCGCTGAACCCCTCCACGGTGTGCGTGCCGAGCTGCGTCAGGAACTCGTCGTCCAGCGGGTTCGACGCGTGGTAGACGTCCTGGACGGAGATCACCCGGAGGCCGTTGTCGCGCGCCCACGCCAGGCCCGCCGCGGTCGGCGGCTCGGTCACCCACAGCGTGGTGAAGTAACCCTCGCCGGCCAGCGCCCGGGCCTGCTGTGCGGCGCCCGCCATGAACGTGGCGGCGGTCGCGTTGTCCGGGGAGATGGCGGAACCGGCCCAGACCATGGGTACGTGCAGCGGCATCTCCTGGCCGGCGGAGTTCCGCAGCACCGTACCGTCGTCGGGCAGATCCTCCAGCGTGACCGGCCCGGTCCGCGCGGTGAGGTCGAGCCGCTGGAGGTACGCGTCCACCTGACCGGTGCCGACCGCGGACGGTGGCCGGGCGAACTCCGGGGCCGGCGCCTGCGCGCGCGCCCGGAAGAAGTCCCGGCCGAGCGCGGGATGGCCGGCCGCGGTGTGGTCCATCCCGGCGCGCAGCGCGCCCCGCGGCTCCGGGACCGGGTTGCCGCCGTCGTCGGTGATCATGATCCGTGGAGGGTCCGACGGCCACGCGGTGAGCTCGTCCACCGGGAGTGCCACGGCCGTGCCGTCGATCGCGGCCGCGAAGTCCCGCAGGAGTTCCGGGCTCGGCACTCCCCCGCGCTCCCAGGAGATCACCGCCAGGTCGCTGCCCAGCCGCGCGGTGATCCGGCCCAGCTCGGCCGGGTCGAGCAGCACGGCCCCCTCGACACCGTCCTGGACCGCGGGCACGCGGACGTACCGCCCCTGCTGTTGCAGCGCGACCACGGGCCGGTGGGCGTCCGCACCGGTGTGCGGCAGCCAGTTGATGCCCTGCATCCGCTGCCACTCGCCGGTCGGCACCAGCATCAGCACCGGCCGGCCGGAGACCGAGGTCTCGCGGATCAGCAGCTGGATGTCGTTGCCGATCCGGAAGCCGCCCAGCCCGTCCGGCACCAGGCTCCCGCCCGGCAGTTCGCCGACCGGCCGGGGCGCCTCCGTCATCGGGTTGTGGTCGGCCTTGTCCTCGGCCGCGTACTTCATCTCGCCGATTCGCACCGGCATGCCGACCTGCGCGGAGATCCGGCGGGCGACGTTGCCGGCCCAGCGGATGGCGTCGCCGGGCCCGGGCGTGCGTACCAGCAGGCTCATGAACCGGCCGGACTTGGTGTTGACGTCCAGGATCCCGCCCGCCGGCAGGATCAGCCGGAGTTCCCCGCTGGTGCGTCCGCGCGCCGCCTGCAGCAGCGCCGTGATCGTGCCGCTGCCGGGAACGAGGTGCTCCTCGGCCGCGATCGCCGGGTGCCCGACCGTGTTCAGCGTCTCCACCACGTCGTCCAGCGTCAGCCCCGGGAACTGGCTCTCCCAGGCGGCGTGCAGCGCGGCCAGCTGATCCGCGCCGACCACGGACGACCGTTCCAGCTCGGTGACCGCGGCGACGGCGTCGTGCAGCGCGTCGGCGAGCTCGGCGGCCCGGTCCGGGGTGGCCGCCCGGAGCGCCGCGTCGGCCGCGTCCCGTGCCCGTATCGCGGCCGGGAGGTTCTTGTTGACCGGCACCTCGCTGGCGACCCAGATCCGGCCCTCGGTGTCGGTGAAGTAGTGCCACTCCGCGTCCGGGCGGTCCTCCAGCATGTACGGCCGCAGGTCGGACAGCGCCATCCAGGCCGCGGGCCGGCGCAGCAGCGCGAACGGCACCGCGCCCTTCTCCTTGATCACCGCGTTCTGCCACGGCGGCGGGGGCGGCGCCTTCTTTTTCTCCTTCCCGGAGTCGGCCGCCGGCTCCTCCGGCGGGGCCGTCGCCACCGCCTCGTCCACCACGACCACCGGCTCGTCCGCCACGACCGCCGTCTCAGCCGCCAGGGCAGCCGCCTCGGCCGCCGCGGCGGCTGCCCTGGCAGCCGCGGCAGCCGCCTCGGCCGCCGCGGTTCCGGGGGCCGGCGTGAAGATCGGGTTGCCGGACGGGGGCCGGGCCGGCTCGCCGTCCTCCACCTCGGGCGTCGCCGGCATCAGCTTCGGCTCGCCGGCGAGACCGTAGACGTCGCGTTCCTCGTCCTTGACCTTCTTCGACCAGACGGTTTCGCCGTACTCGCGGTCGAGGCTGACCGCGCGCCGCACCAGCTCGTCCACGTCCACGCTGAAGACGCGGAGGATGTCGTCGAGTTGCAGCTCGCGGGAGAAGCCCTCGAACCACTCCCGCATCGCGCCGGGTGCCAGGTTCCGGCCGGACGGCAGCATCTCCAGGTACAGCCACTCGGCGAAGTTGGCCCGGAAGCGGTTGATCCGGGAGTCCGGGAGCTCCAGCACGGACCCGCCGTCCCGGTAGGCCTCCTCGGCGTGGGTCGCGTCGGCCAGCGAGTTCGTCCCGGCCGGGTACGACGGGTCCATGGTGAGCAGGTTCGCGTACCCCTCGGCCGCCTCGATCCAGGCGTCCAGCGCCCCGGTCAGCTCCCCGGGGTCACCGGCGTTCGCGGCCCGCTCGACCCGGGCCAGGTGCTCCGGCCAGTCGACCGGCACGTCGAGGCGCTGCAACTGCGCGGCCTCGGTGTGGCGGGTGCCCTCGAACGCCGGGCCGGCGCCGAGCCGTACCGTGCGCAGGCCGAGCCGTTCGGAGACCGCGCCGACCTCGCTGGACAGGCCGACCACCGTGGCCTGCCGCCCGGTGTTCAGCGCGGTGAGGACGTCGTCGAGCTGCCCGGTCCGCGTCAGGTCGATCCCGTGCGCGGCCGCCCGGTCCCGCAGCGCGAACAGCTCCGGTGCCCGGTCGCGCAGCCCGCCGGCCGGGTCCGGGCCGATCAGCAGCACGCGGCCGGCCGGGTACTGCCGGCGCAGCCCGTCGACCAGGCCCTCCAGCACGACCGGCGTCAGCGCCGGGCCGTCCTGCCCGGCCAGCGGCCCGCCGCCGACCGCGGTGGAGAAGACGAAGACCGGCTCGGCGCCCGTGAGGTCCAGCGCGTCGACGAGCGCGGCGGCCGGGTCCGACCGGACCGGCGGGGCCGGCGTCGGCGCCGCGACCGGGGCGAGCGCACGCACCGTGGTCGGCACGCCGTCCGGGTCGAGCACGGTGACCGTGGTGCCGGACGCGCGCAGGTCCCGCATGCGCGGGTCGTCCGTGACCTTCGGGTCGAAGCGGGAGACCGGCTGGTTGTCCAGCTCCGGGTTGACCCAGTACACGCCCTGGTCCAGCGAGACCAGCCAGCGGAGACGGTCCTCCTTCAGCCCGGTCCCGCCGCTGCGGACCATCGCGAACGAGCCCGGCACGGCCTTCAGCGCGTCGTGCAGGGTCTTCGCGGCCGATCCGCCGGCCGGCCGGAACGACGCCAGCCGCTCGCCGGCCGCGGCCGGCGCGAACGCGTTCACCACCTCGGCCGTGGTGAGCGGCAGCACGGACCGGGTGAGTGTCTCCAGGTCCAGCACCCGGTCCAGGGCGGCGCCGTCCAGGTCACGGTCCGCCGTCGTCGGCACGCCGACGCGCGCGCCCGGGTCCGCGACGGTCGGCACGCCGGCCAGCGCCAGGCCGAGCGCCATCTGGTACGAGGCGGCCACCGCCGACGGCATCCCGGCGTCGTCGAACACCGGCCGTACGCCCAGCAGGTCACGCAGCCGGGACGCCTCGTTCAGCAGCGACCGGACCCGCTCGAACCGGCTGAGCGACGCGTCGACCGCCAGCCGCGCCGCGCTCTTGAGCGTCTCGCGGGCGGCGGCCTGCGCGCGCGGCAGCACCCGGATGCGCTCCGGGATGCCGCCGGTCTCCAGCCCGTGCGCGTCCACGCCGACCACGATCGGGTCCAGCTCGGTGCCGTCCCGGAACGCGGCGTCCTTCTGGATCCCCAGCGATTCGGTCAGCTTCCGCCATTCCGCGACGTCGGCCCGCTCGCCGGCCGTGGAGCCGATCACCAGCCCGCTCCGGGCCGCCGGGTAGAGCGCCTGCAGCGTGGTCCGGACGCGGGTCACCGAGGCCGGGTCGGCGATCGTGTTGTCGCTGAGGAACACCAGCGTGCCCTGATTGAGGCGACTCACGTTCATCGCTTTCATCAGCGATCCGCTGTCGACCGGAGCCGTCATCGGTCCGTCATGGAAGTAAACGCCCGATGGAATCGGAATGAATCGGCCGTCGTCACAGATCTGAAAGAAGGCACTCGAGCTGCGCACGGCTTCTCCCCGACGGTGTGTGACTCATCCGAAACCCGTTCTACGACATCGCTGAACCGCCGGTTCACGAGCCGAATTGAACCGTTGTTTAAGGAGAGTCAAGCGCAGAGTTCATCAGGCATGAACGAGACCGCGGGCACGGGACGCGCTAGGGTGACGGCGCATCGAAACATCTCCCTACCTGGGTGGAGGACGCGTGGTACGTACCGTCATCGCCGCTTCCCTGGTCCTGGTGGCGGTCGCCGCCGGGTCACCCGCACACGCCGTCGACGGCCGCACGACGATCGTGGTCCGGGACGGCGCCACGCAGCCGGTCTTCGACTACGCGGACGCGATCAACGAGGACGTCTGGGTCGAGTCGCCGACCGACACCGACCGCGACGGCGTCCGGGACCGGATCCATCTGAACATCACCCGGCCCGGCGAGACCGAGACCGCGGGCCTGCGCGTCGCCTCACTGATCATGCCGACGCCGTACGGTGGCACCGCGCCGGAGGTGCCCTATCCCAGCGTCGACGTGGACCGGCTGCCGCAGGAGGATCTCGGCAGCGCGTCCCGCTCGGCCGCCGCGACCGCCGCGAACCGCGCGCTGACCAGCCTGAACGCGGCACCGGCCGCGGTCAGCACGTGGGAGTACTACACCACCCGCGGGTACGCGATGATCGCGATGGACAGCATCGGCACCGCCACCTCCACCGGCTGCCCGGACGCCGGCGGGCCGGACGAGATCGTCTCCACCCGCGCGGTCGTCGACTGGCTCGACGGCAGGGGGCGCGCGTTCGACGCGGCCGGCAACGTGGTCTCCGCGCGCTGGTCCGCGCGCAGCGTCGGCATGTACGGCGTCTCCTACAACGGCACGCTGCCCATCATGGCGGCGATCACCGGCCGGTCCGCGCTCCGGACGATCATCCCGATGTCCGCGGTGACCAGCTGGTACGACTACTACCGGGCGAACGGCCTGGTGGTCGCGCCCGGCGGCTGGCAGGGCGAGGACCTGGACGTCATGGCGAAGTACGTGCTCAGCCGCGCGAACCCGGAGGCGTGCGCGCCGAACATGGCCTGGCTGGAACGGGCCCAGGACCGCACCACCGGCGACTACTCCCGGGTGTGGGCCGCGCGGGACTACACCGCGCAGGCCGGGCGGATCGACGCGAGCGTCTTCGTGGTGCAGGGGCTGCAGGACTGGAACGTCAAGCCGAAGCAGGGCGTGCAGTTGTGGGACGCGCTGCGCGGCGAGAAGAAGCTGTGGCTCTACGACCGCGGGCACGGCTCGTCCTGCGCGCCGGAGTTCGCGCCGGCCATGCACCGCTGGGTCGACCACTACCTGTACCGGGTGGACAGCGACATCGAGGACGAGGCGCCGGTGACGCTGGAGGACGACGCCTGCACGGTCACGGAGACGACCACGGCGTGGCCGGTGCCGGGCACCCGCGCGGTCACCTATCCGCTGGCCACCGGCCGGCCGCGGACGGACACGCTCGTCGACAACGGGCGGGCGCAGACCGCGGAGCAGCTGCTGTCGCAGCCGGCGCACGCGCTGACGTACCAGCTGCCGGTGCTGACGAAGGACACCCGGCTCAGCGGTACGCCGTGGCTCACCGCGGACGTGAGCGTCGACCGTACGGCGGCGAACCTGACCGGGCTGCTGGTCTCCTACGCGCCGGACGGCACGGCCACGATCCTGACCCGGGGCTGGACCGATCCGCAGAACCGCCGGTCGGTGTGGCGCTCGGAGCCGGTCACGCCGGGTGCGACGTACCGGTTGCGCTGGGACATGCAGCCGCTCGACCGCACCGTCCCGGCGGGACACCGCCTCGGCGTGGTCGTCATCTCCACCGACTACGACTACACGCTGCGCCCGCTGCCCGGCACGAGGGTGTCGGTCCGGCCGGTCAGCAGCACGATCCAGCTCCCGGTGGTGGGCCGCCCGGCACCGTGATCCGGAGCCGCACTTGAATCAGTACATCTGTACCTGATACAAAAGTACCAGGTACAGATGTACCGATCCTGTGCGACTGGAGAACAGTGCCGTGACCGACAATCTCTTCGACGGCTTCGACCTGCGCGGCCTCGAGCTGCCCAACCGGGTGGTGATGGCACCGATGACCCGGGCCCGGGCCGTCACGGAGGCCCCCGACGACCTGACGGTCCGCTACTACCGGCAGCGCGCCGGTGCGGGCCTGATCGTCACCGAGGGCTCCCCCGTGTCCCACGAGGGCACCGGCTACCTGTTCACCCCCGGGCTCTACACCGAGGAGCAGACCGCCGGATGGCGCCGCGTCACCACCGCCGTCCGCGAGCGTGGTGGCCGGATCTTCGCCCAGCTCTGGCACGTCGGCCGCGCCTCGCACGTGTCCCTGCAGCCGGGCGGGGCCGCACCCGTCAGCGCCACCTCGCGGGCCTCCGGCTACACGGCCTTCGCCTATCAGCCCGACGGCGTACCGGGCCGGGTGCCGGCGTCGGCGCCACGCGCGCTGCGGACAGCCGAGGTGGCGCGCGTGGCCGACGATTTCGCCACCGCCGCGGCGAACGCGGACGCCGCGGGATTCCACGGCGTCGAGCTGCACGCCGCCACCCAGTACCTGTTCGAGCAGTTCCTCAACGCCGAGGTCAACGACCGCACGGACCGGTACGGGGCACGCACCGTCGCGGACCGGATCCGGTTCACGCTGGAGGTCGTCGACGCGGTCACCGCGCGACTCGGCTCGCACCGCGTCGGGATCCGGCTCTCGCCGTTCAGCACGGTGGGGAACATGCCGCCGGACGACCGGACGGAGGAGACCTACCTCGCGCTGGGCACCGAACTCGCGGCCCGCGACCTGGCCTACGTCCACCTCATCGACACATCGGTGTTCGTCGCCGACGACAGCTCCCTGGCCCGGCAGGTCCACGGGCTCCTGCACCGTCTCCGCCCGATGCTGGGGCGCACCCCGGTCATCCTGGCCGGAGGCCTGACCCAGCGGAGCGCGACCGCGCTGATCGGCCGCGGCGTCATCGACCTCGCGGCGTTCGGCCGCCCCTTCATCAGCAATCCCGACCTGGTCGAGCGCTTCCGCGACGGCATCCCGCTCGTCACCGCGGACCCGGAGACCTTCTTCGGCGGCGGCGAAGCCGGCTACGTCGACTACCCGCCCGCCACGGACCCGGCCGACGCGCGGGGAACGGAGGCGTCGGACCTCAACGCGCGGGTCATCGCGGAGTTCCGGGCCAACGGCGGCAGACTCGGCGGCCGGTTCGCCGGTGCCTCGATGCTGCTGCTGCACACCACCGGCGCCCGCAGCGGCCGGGAGCACGTCAGCCCGGTCGTCTACCTGGCCGACGCCGGACGCTACCTGATCTTCGCCACGAACGGCGGCGCGGACAGCCACCCCGCCTGGTACCACAACCTCCGGGCGAACGCGGCCGCCACGATCGAGGTCGGCAGCACGACGGTCCCGGTGCACGCGGTGGAACTGCGCGAACCCGAGCGGACCCGGCTCTTCGCCCGGCAGGTCGAACGCCATCCCGGCTTCGACGACTACCAGCGAGGTACGAGCCGCGTGATCCCCGTGCTCGCGCTGGAGCCGCCGCGGGACCACGTTCCCCTCGACGAGCAGGGTGGCCGGGCCCGGCAGGCGTAGGGGCTCCCACCGGCCGTCCGGTAGTTTTGTGCCGTGAACGACGTACGTGGCCTGACCGTCCGCGGTGCGGCTCGGCGCGCCGCCCTGCTGGACGCGGCCGTCTCCGTCGTCGCGTCCACCGGCTCCGGCGGCCTGACACATCGGGCGGTCGCCGCGACGGCGAAGGTCTCGCTCGCCTCCGTGACCTACCACTTCTCGTCGATCGAAGACCTACGGCGCGCGCTGTTCGAGCACGCGCTGCAGATCATCGACGATCAGCTCACCGCCACGGCGGCGACCGGGACGCCGGACGAGCTGCCCCGGCTGATGGCCGACTACGTCGTCGCGCTGGTGACCCGGCGCGGCGAGGCCGCCGCCGCCGTGCAGGAGCTGATCGTCGCGGCGATCCGCGACCCCGCCCTCAGGTCCACCTACCATGACCACCACCAGCGCGTCGCGACACTCCTGACGCCGTGCGTCGGCGAGCACACGCTCGGCCTCGCGGTCGCGGCCTCGATCCAGGGCCTGATCGTCACCGCGCTCACCTATCCCGACCTCGACACCGTCGAGCTGCACGCCGCCATCGTCACGCTCATCAACCAGGTCAGCACCGGCCACCGGGCGTGACGGTCCACGTCAGGCGTTGCGGGCCACCCGGAACCCGACGTCGTCCAGCGTCAGGCTCGGGTGGCTGCGGCGGCGGACCGAGGCGCGGCAGCTCCACCGCTCGTCGAACCAGCCGCCGCCGCGCAGCACCCGGTAGCCGCCGATCGCCTTCGGGTCGTAGACGTCCCAGCACCAGTCCCACGCGTTGCCGAGCATGTCGTGGAAACCCCACGCGTTCGGGACCTTGACACCGGCCACCCGCAGCCGGTCGCCGGAGTTGTCCCGGAACCAGGCCACCTCGTCCAGCGGGCCGTAGTGCGGGCCGCTGGAGCCGGCCCGGCACGCGTGCTCCCACTCCGCCTCGGACGGCAGGCGGTAGCCGTCCGCGTGCCGGTCCCAGGTGACCCGGCCCGCCTCGACCCGGTAGACCGAGGTCAGTCCGTCGCGTGCGGACAGCGCGTTGCAGAACAGCACGGTGTCCCACCAGGTCACGTCCGTCACCGGCAGCCGGTCGTCACCGCCGGCCGCCGGGCAGCGGCCGATGATCTCCGCGTACAGCCCCCGGGTGACCGGCAGCGCGGCGAGCCGGAACGAGCGCACGCCCGCGCTCGCCGGAACCGCGATCATGCGCTCGGAAGTGTCCACCCGAGCATCTTAGAGCGGCCCCGTTGCTACCAGGTCGCCGAAAGTTCACCGACGGTTTGCCCGCCGCCCAGGACCGGCGACGGCGGCGGGGTCCACGCGACGCCGAGCGTGGCCAGCGCGGCCCGCAGCACCACCGGGATCGCGCGCGCACTCCCGTCGTCGATCTTCAGCGCGACCGCGCCGACGCCCGGCACCGCCACCGCCGCGAAGCCCTCCGCACCGCCCTTGGCCAGCAGGCCCGGCACGTCCGTCATGAGCACGGTGTCCAGCGCACCGGTCCCGGCAATCAACCGCGGGTGGGCGCGCATCGCGTCCGCCACCTGCCGTTCGAACGAGCCCGGTGCCGCGTGCACCAGCCGCAGGAACGCCTGCGCCACCCCGGTCAGCGAGAATGCGAGGACCGGCGCGCCGCACCCGTCCACGCCCACCGCGGCGGCCGGCTCGCCGGTCAGTTCCTCCGCCGTGGCCCGCACCGTCTGCTGCAGCGGGTGCGCCGGCTCCCAGTACCCGTCCGGCGACCAGCCCGCGGCCCGGCAGGTGAGCAGCATGCCGGTGTGCTTGCCGGAGCAGTTCATCCGGGTCCGGGTCGGCGCCTGCCCGGCCCGCAGCGCCTCGTCCCGCGCGGCCGGGCCGGCCGGCAGGTCCGGCGGGCAGTGCAGGTCCGCGCCCGCGAACCCGTGCGCGTCCAGCAGCCGCTCCACCCGGGTCACGTGCACGTCCTCGCCCCAGTGGCTGGCACAGACCAGCGCGAGATCGGCGTCGTCGTCCAGCCGGAGCCCGGCGCGCAGCATGCCGACGCCCTGCAGCGGCTTGTTCGACGACCGCGGGAAGACCGGGCCGCGACCGTCGCCGCGCACCGCGACCGGCGCCCCGCCGGCGTCGAGCACCACGACGGACCCACGGTGCACACTCTCCGCGAACCCGGACCGCACCACCTCGGCCAGCACGGCCCCGCCCCGATACCCATCGCTCATGATCCACACGCTACCGGAGTTGCCGGCCGCCCAGCGCGGAGCTAACGTCTGCGCGCCTCGATGCCCATTTGTGTGAGGAACAACCGACATGTCGTCCTACGACGTACAGGCGGTCTCGTCCGCGCCGCCCGCCGCCGTCTTCGCCCTCGTCGCCGACCTGACCACCTGGCCGTCCTGGCAGGCGATCAGAAGCATCCGGCCGGACGGCGACGAGTGGATACTCGGCGGCGGACCCCGGACGGTCATCCGGGTCACCGAGATCGTGCCGGACCGCTCGCTCAGCTACGTCGAGACCTCGGAGACGCTGTGGCGCGACTACCGCGCCACGATCGAGGTCGCGCCGGCCCCGGACGGCGGCTCCCGCATCCGCTGGCACGCCACGTTCCGCAGCCGGCCCCGCCTGCTCGACCCGTTCTGGGCCTTCGCCAACGGCCGCCTCATCCGGCACCACGCCGCCGCACTCGCCCGCCTCGCGGCCGAGCGGCAGTAGCTGCCCCGGCGCCCGGTTCCGCTGCCGTGACACGCTCTCTGCCGGCGTCCCGAGCCCGGGAACCCGGGAACAGCACCCCGGCCGGAGCGGGAAGATCCGCGCTGCCGGATCCCGGGGTCTCAGCGGCCGCCGGAGACGTCGATCGTGGTCGCGGTGATGTAGTCCGCGGCCGGGGACAGCAGCCAGCCGACGGCGCGCGCGATGTCCTCCGGCGTGCCCGCGCGGCCGAGCGGCAGCGTCGGGCCGATGCGTCTCGCCCGGTCCGGGTCGCCGCCGGAGGCGTGCATCTCCGTGTCGATGACGCCGGGTCGCACACCCACCACCCGGATGCCGCGTGGCGCCGCCTCGAGGCCGAGCCCGCGCGTGATCGTGTCGACCGCCGCCTTGCTGGCCGCGTAGTCGACGTACTCCCCCGGCGCGCCCAGGACCGCGGCGCGGGACGACAGATTGACGATCACGCCACCGGAGCGCATCCGCTCCAGCGCGTGCGCGCAGCACGTCGCCAGCCCGATCACGTTGACGCCGAGGATGCGCGCCCACCGGTCCGGCGTGATCTCACCGAAGCCGCACTGCCGCTCCAGCACCGCCGCGTTGTTGACCAGGCCGGTCAGCTCGCCGAGCCGGTCCGCGGCCGCGAACAGCGCGGCGACCTGGTCCGGGTCGGCGACGTCGCAGGCGAGCGTGCGCACCGGGCTCGCCTCGGTGTCCAGCTCGGCCGCGAGCGCGCGGGCCCGCTCATGATCGGCTCGGTAGGCCAGCAGCAGCGCCCGCCCCGGCGTCCCCGCCAGTTCCCGCGCGACCGCGGCGCCGATGCCCCGCGTGCCGCCGGTGATCACACACACCCTCATCGTCGTCACGGTACGGCCCGGAGCCGCACCACCGCGGCCATCGGATCACTGAGTGAGCCGGACGAGTGGCCGCGCGGCTGATCCACTCCCGTGCGGGTCGCACCGTCGCGCGGACCTGCGACGAGCACCGATGCGAAGATCTCACCACCCTTGTGAATCTCTTCGCAGCCTCAACGATCAGTGCCCCGGCCGGTACGTTCGTCCGGGTTCCGGACACCGCGTCACGCGCCGGTGTCCGGCCGGAAGGAGAACGACGATGCACATTCGAGGCTGGCAGGTCACCGGTGCGATGACCGCTGCCGTGCTCGCCGCCGGGGTCGCCCTGGCGGTCACCGCGAACGCCGGCGACGCGACGGGGGGTACGCCGAACGCCAGCCTGACGCTCGGCAAGCCCGCGACGTCGAAGCAGCGTTCTTGCAAGACCGCCGAGAGCCCGGCCAAGGCCGTCGACGGATCGGTGGCGGGCACCTCCACCAAGTGGTGCTCGGCGGACGGCGCGACCAAGACCCTCGACATCGACCTGGGTACGGGTGTCCCGCTGGCGAAGGTCGTCGTGCGGCACGCCGGCGCGGGCGGCGAGGCGGCCAGGATGAACACCCGCGCCTTCACCATCGGCCTCTCCACCGACGGCCGGGCCTGGACCACCGCGGCCACCGTCACCGGCAACACCGCGTCCGTCACCGAGCACGCGGTGTCCGCGACCGCCCGGTGGATCCGGCTCTCGACGACCGACCCGATCGCCCGGATCTATGAGGTGGAGGCGCACGGTTCCGCTTCGGCCGCGCCGTCCCCGTCGCCGTCCGCGTCATCCGTCCCGCCGTCACCGTCCGTACCGTCGTCCGCGCCGGCCTCGCCGCCGGCCCCGCCGTCGTCGCAGCCCGCACCGCCGCCCGCCACGGGCGGGCCGCTGGCGAAGACGTCCGGCTTCTTCGTCGACCCGAACTCCGAGCCGGCGAAGTGGGCCCTCGCGAACAGGAACGACCCCCGGGCCGCGCGGATCACCGCGGAGATCGCGAGCCGGCCGATCGCCAAGTGGTTCGGCGAGTGGTTCACCGACATCGGCGCGTCGGTCGACAAGTACGTCGACGCCGCCTCGGCGGCCGGGAAACTGCCGGTCCTCGTCGCGTACACGCTGCCGGGCCGGGACGCGTGCAGCGGGCACTCCGGCGGCGGCCAGAAGACCCCCGCCGAGTACAAGAAGTGGATCTCGGCATTCGCCGCTGCCATCGGTGACCGCCCCGCCGTCGTCATCGTCGAACCCGACGCCCTCGGCGACGCCGAGTGCATGACCGCCGAGCAGATCGCCGTACGCAACGAGCTGCTGAACTTCGCCACCGGCGAGCTGAGCGCCAAGGCACCGCAGGTCTGGGCCTACCTCGACGCCGGCAACGTCGGCTGGGGCGAACCCACCGAGATGGCGGCCCGCCTGCACGACGCCGGCGTCCGCAACGTGCGGGGCTTCGCCCTCAACGTGTCGAACTTCCACCCGACGGACAAGACCGTGCAACACGCCGAGAAGATCAACGCCCAGCTGCGGCTCAAGGGCTACACCGCGGGCTTCGTCATCGACACCAGCCGCAACGGCAACGGCCACGCCGGCTCCTGGTGCAACCCGCCGCGGCGCAAACTCGGCTCGGCACCGCAGGCCGGCACCACCGGCGAGGACTACCGCCTCTGGGTCAAGACCCCCGGCATCTCGGACGGTCCCTGCGGCACCGCTCCCGGCGTACCCTCCGGCACGTACAGCCCCGACCTCGCGATCGGACTCATCGACGGCAGCTGAGCACCGCCGGCCCCACGGGCGTTCCGAACCTCCGGATGGCCCGTGGGGTCGCGCGAACCCGGGCCGAGCGGGACACCGACGCTGCTGTGGAGACCGCATGAGTAGCCCAGTGTCAACCTGTCGTTTTTTGATCTTGGTTGAGGAGTCGTTGGAGGGCTCGGTGCCGGTCGGGGTTGTAGGCGGTGTCGGTGGTCCAGCATTTCCAGATGATGTCGAGCCAGGCGCGGGCGAGGATCCGCACGCAGTGCGGATGGTCGTGGCCGCGGGCTCGTGCCCGGTGGTAGAGGTCGGCGGCCCAGGGGTTGCTGTGGCGGCTGTCGCCGGCGAAGTCGCAGACGGCGTCGCGCAGTTGTTTGTCGACGGCCCAGCGGAACGCGACGACGCGGGCTTTGCCGGACTCGCGGGTCGAGGGCGCGACGCCGGCGAGGCAGGCGAGGGAGGCCGGGGTCGGGAATCGTCCGCGGGCGTCGCCGATCTCGGCGAGCAGGCGGGCGGCGCGCACGGTGCCCGAACGTGGAAGGCTGGTGAAGATCTGCCGGTCGGGGTGCTTCGCTGATCTGTTGGGCGAGGGCCTCGATCTGGGTGCTGATCGTGGTGATGGTGGCGAGGTAGGCGCGAGTGATGCCCGCGAGAGCTTGGCCGTGGTCGCCGCCGGCGCCGGGGGCGGCGCCGGCGATCCGGGCGTGCAGGACGGCTGGGTCGGCGCGGCCGCAGTAACCGACGCTTGCCAGCCACGCGGCCAGGCGTTTCGGCGAGAGCCAGTCGATTGTGTCCTGGCTGGTGAATCGGGCCAGGAACCGCAGACTGATCGAGGAGTCGAGGTCGCGGAACAGGTCGACGACGGCGGGCAGCGCGGTCTGCAGATGGGCGCGCAGCTGGTTGGTCGCAGCGACACGATGTGCGATCAGGTCTTTGCGGGCCCGGCACAGTTTGCGCAGCGCGATGGTGGCCTCGCTGTCGAGCAGCAGAGGTGTCAGCCGGCGCCGGTCGGTGCGCACGGTGTCGGCAAGGACGTAGGCGTCGAATCGGTCGTCCTTGTTCCCGGCCGAGCCGTAACGCCGTCGCAGGGCTTTGACCTGCGACGGTGGGATCACCAGGACGGTGCGGCCGGCGGCCAGCAGCGCGTCGACCATCGGCCCGTCGCCGCGTTCGATGCCGACCTCGTCGACACCGTGCCGGTCCAGGATGGTGTTCAGCCGGTTCAGACCTGCTTTGGTATGGGTGACGCTGAACCGTTCGATCGGATCGCCGTCGCTGTCGATGATGCAGACGGCGTGGTTGTCTTTGGCCCAGTCGACACCGGCGGTGACCACTCGCCTCTGGCCGGGGGTGTCCTGCACACTCATTGTTGCCTCTCCGCTGCGCAACCAGTGGGGAAGCACCTGGCGGTTCCGGGACACCACAGCCGGTTGCTCATTGAGCGGCGTTCGCACACGCATAGCCCTGTGGCCGATCGGGGCGTCCCGGGCCGCCGGGCCTCGCAGAACTCATGCTGGACCTCGAAGGTCGAGCGAGCGGGGCGATGGCCCGACAGTCACCGGTGCACTCGAACCAACATCAGCTCGAGTGAGACAAGGGTGCACCAATGAGCGGAAGTGCCCGCCGTCCGTCGATCGCCCGCTGTCCACCGGGCCGTCCGGACGGCGTGGTGCGGGCGTGGCCCGCGTAGCGGCCGTGCGGCAGGATCACCGAGTGGCCGAGTCGATGATCGGGCGGGTGACCGCGTTGCTGGACGCGGTCGCGGCCAGGCCGCGGCTGAGCCGCCGGGAGCTGGCGGTCGCGACCGGGTTACCGCAGGCCACCTGCAACCGGATCGTGGCCCGGCTGGTGGCGGAAGGGCTGCTGGCCGACGACGGGCCGCACGGGTTACGGCTCGGGCTGCGCCTGTTCGAGCTCGGCACCCAGGCCGGGCAGGCGGGCATGACGCTGCTGGACGTGGCCGCGCCCTACCTGCGCGACCTGCACACCGCGTTCGGCTGGACCGCCCAGCTCGCGACCCGCGAGGGAGCCGACGTGATCTACCTGCTGAAGGTCGACGGCCCGGGCCGGTCCCGGCTGGCCACCCGGGTCGCCGGGCGCTTTCCCGCGCACTGCACCGGGGCCGGTAAGGCGCTGCTCGCCTTCGCGCCGCCGGAGGAGATCGACGACCTGCTCGCCCGGCTGCCGCTCTCGGCGCGCACCCCGGGCACGCTCACCGACCGCGCCGCGCTCCTGGCCGATCTGCGCGCCACCCGCCGCCGCGGCTACGCCGTGGACCGGCAGGAGTTCCAGCCCGGCGTGACCGGCGTCGCGGTCCCGCTCCGCCCGGCCGGCCGGCTGGTCGGCGCGATCACGCTGGCCGGGGCGGTCTCCTCGGTCGACGTCCCGCGCGCCGCCCACGCGCTGCGGGTCGTCGCCGACCTGATCGAGCCACGCCTGGCCGCCCACGGCTGACTCGCCGCCGTGCGCCCGCACCCGCCCGCCACGGCCGAGACCAACCCCGCTCACCCGCCACCCGGCCGGCCAGGGCTGACGACGCGCCGCCTGCTCACGCCCGGCCCCCACGGCCGAGACCGCGCCGGCCGTCGAACGGCATCCGGGTGCGGCGGTGGGCCGGCCCCGCCGCACCTGAGGTGGCGGCGGGGCCGGCCCACCGGTCAGGTCGTGACCGTGGTGATGACGGCCGCGGAGGCCGCGGCGCCGGCGGCGGCGATGGCCGCGGTGGTGCGGGCCACCGCGGTGCCGACGGCGGACGCGCCCCAGTGCCCCTTCTCCAGTTCCTTCGCCCGCCGGTAGACCTCGCCGGACCAGGCGAGCTGCGGGCGCAGCTCCGGCAGCGCACCGCTGCCGGAGAGCAATGCGATGATCGCGGCCGTACGCGTGTCCGGCTCCGTGCCGTCGACCAGCGCGCCGCGGATCGCCGCGCGGAGCCGCGCCTCGTGCCCGGTGCCGGCCGACGGGAGCTGCGTGGTCCGGAACAGGCCGAGCACGCGCTTGCTCTCCCGGCGCAGCTCGCCCCGCTCGACGAGCCGGTCGGTCACCGTCTTCCACAGGTCGCCGCCGATGGCCAGCAGCAGCGTCTGCACGGTGCGCGGCTTGCGGGTGACCTCGTCGTACGCCTCCTGCAGCAGCGGGTCCGGCAGCGGCCCGTCACCGACGGCGACGACCTTCGGGCCGCTCAGCACGGAGCCCGCTCCCTCGACGTCGATCCGGCCGAGCATCGCCAGCTCGACGAGCACGGCGCCGCCGAGCGCGTACGGCAGCGTCCCCGCCTTGGCCGGCGTGCCGGTCTCGTCGTCCAGCAGGAGCAACAGCAGGTCCTCGACGATCAGCATGTGGCTTTCCCTTCCCGGTCCGGTGACGTGTCACCCTCGCCGGTGGCACGCTCCCGGCCACCGGTAAATGACCCCATACCCTAGGACATTACCGGCCGCCGACACGTCACACACCTCGGCACAGCAGCCGAAGGGTCACCACATGCACTACTCAGGAAGAAGAAGCGCAGATCATGGCCGCCGTTAAGTGTCACAATCAGGTATGCCTATAGGGCTGGATTGGGCGGCAGCGTTCGCTGCATCAGGAGGGTGTCGATCCAGCGGCCGTGCTTGAACCCGACGGCGGTGAGGCGTCCGGCGTCGGTGAAGCCGTGCCGGCGGTGCAGGGCGGCGGAGGCGTCACTGCCGGTGTCCGCGATGACCGCGATCACCTGCCGGACGCCGGCGGTCGCGCAGGCGTCGAGCAGCGCGGCGAGCAGGCGGGAGCCGATGCCCCGGCCGGTGTACGCCGGGTCCAGGTAGATCGTGTCCTCGGCCGTGTGCCGGTAGGCCGGTTTGGGGCGCCACGGCGTGGCGTAGGCGTACCCGGCGATCCGGCCGCCGTCGTCCGCGACCAGGAACGGCAGGCCGCGCGCGGCCAGGTCGGCGTGCCGGGCGCGCCAGTCGTCCGGCGACGGAACGTTCTCCTCGAACGTGGCGACGCTGTCCGTCACGTACGCCGCGTAGACGGCCGCGACCGCCGCCAGATCGGCGACGGTCGCAGCCCTGATGATCTCGGTCATCCGGCCACCGTAGTGGACCGTTCACGCACCTCCGCGCAGGCGGCTCACCCGGCCGGCGGACGAGACGGGTCATTCGCCGAGCAGGCGAGGCACGTGCTCATCCGGCCACCCCGCAGGTGGGAGATCCGCACGTCGTCCGGCAGCGCGGGGAAGAGGTCGCCGGGTGCGGCCCGGTGCGCGGTGAGCGCGCGGGTCCCGGTCGAACGCGGGCGGCACCGTCGATCGGATGACCGTCGTGACGCCGGACCGCGATCCGGCCGGCCGGTCCCGTCGCGGGCGACGGGACCGGCCGCGCGGCGATCAGCCGTACAGCTCCGGCATCGGTGGCAGGGAGACCTGCTGGGGGGCGCCGGTCTCCAGCGCGCGCACGCACGCCTGCGCGACGAACGTGGCGGCGAAGCCGTCCCAGGCGGTGGCCGCGTTGCCGTTGCCGTCGACCCAGTCCTGCAGTTCCAGGCGGTACGCCTCGGCGAAGCGCGGGCGCCAGTCGGCCGGCAGCGCCCGGCCGTCCACGCCGGAGCGGCGCAGCACCGTGGGCGGCGGGCCGTCCAGCGTGACCGTGCCGAGCTCGCCGACGAGTTCGGCGCGCACGTCGTAGCCGTAGCGGGCGTTGACGAACACCTCGACGTCCGCGATCGCGCCGGACGCGGTGCGCAGCAGGAGGATCTGCGGGTCCGGGGTGCCGCCGCCGTGGCTGGTCGCGCGCGGCGCGTGCACGGACACCTCGGTGATCTCCTCGTCCAGGATCCACCGGGTGATGTCCAGCTCGTGCACGGCCGAGTTGGTGATCACGGCGGCGCCGGGCAGGCCGGGGACCGCGGCCGGGTTGCGGTGCACACAGTGCAGGATCAGCGGCGCGCCGATCTCGCCGAGTTGCAGCATGCGCTTCATCTGCGTGTAGCCGGGGTCGAAGCGGCGCATGAAGCCGACCGAGACGAGGCGGGTGCCGGCCTTCTCCTCCGCGTCCAGGATGCGCTTGCACGCCTCGACCGTGGGCGCGAGCGGCTTCTCGCAGAGCACCGGCTTGCCCGCGGTGATGCAGGCCAGCACGTACTCCTCGTGGGTGTCGTCGGACGACGCGATCAGCACGGCGTCGAGGTCGTCGTCGACGATCAGCTCGTACGGGTTGCCGAACACGCGCGCGCCGCCGCTGGTCATCGCGACCTCGGCGGCCCGGACCGGGTCGAGGTCGTAGACGCCGGCCACGCGCGCGCCGGAGACGGACGTGGTGAGCAGCCGGGCGTGGTCGGTGCCCATGATGCCGGTGCCGATGATGCCGATGCGCTTCACAGCGAGACCCACTTTCCGGTACGGACGGACTCCGACATCGCGTCGAGCGCGCCGGCTGCGGCGACCGCGTCGTCGAGCGTGGGCCCGTGCGGCTTGCCGGTGGCGATCGAGGTGAGGAAGCCGGCCGCCTCGATCACCTTGAGGTCGTCGTACCCCATCGGGATGCCGGCGCCGGGCTGGAACGCGCGCAGGTCGCCGTGCCCGGCCGTCGCGTACACCGTGCGGTAGCTCTGGTCCTGGTAGTCAGTCCCGGTGCTCACGGACAGCTCGCCCATCCGGCGGAAGTCCCAGGCGAGCGCGCCGGTGGAGCCGTGGATCTCGAAGCCGTACGTGTTCTGCTCACCGACCGCGACCCGGCTGGCCTCCAGCACCCCGCGGGCGCCGGACGCGAACCGCAGCAGCGCGGAGACGTAGTCCTCGTTCTCCACCTCGCCGGGCGGCCCGTCCGCGCGGGAGAAGTGGCTGCCCGCGCCGGTGACCGTCGGGCGCGCCGGAATGATCACCGACGTGTCCGCGACCAGCGCGGTGACCGGCCCGAGCAGATAGCGACCGAGATCGATCGCGTGCGAGGCGAGGTCGCCGAGCACGCCGTTGCCGCCGGACGCGCGGGTGAACCGCCAGGACAGCCCGCCCTCCGGGTGCGCCGCGTAGTCGCTGAAGAACCGGATCCGCGCGTTCGTGACCGTGCCGATCCCGCCGGCCGCGATCAGCTCCCGGGCGTGCGCGACCGCGGGCGCGGCCCGGTAGTTGAACCCGACCGTGCTCTGCACGCCCGCGGCGGCGGCCGCGTCGAAGACCGCACGCGTGTCGGACGCGTCGACACCGACCGGTTTCTCGATCCACAGGTGCTTGCCCGCGGCGGCGACGGCCGTGCCGATCTCCCGGTGCAGGAAGTTCGGCGCGGTCACGCTGATCGCACCGATCCGGTCGTCGGCGACCAGCGCGCGCCAGTCCTCCGACGACGAGACGAAGCCGTACTGCGCGGCGGCGGCCGACGCCCGGCCGGGTGCCGGATCGGCCACCGCGACCAGCGAAGGGATCAGCGGCAGGTCCGGGAAGTGGTGGCGGACCCGCTGGTAGGAGCGGGCATGCACCTCGCCCATCCAGCCGAAGCCCACCACGCCGACGCCGATCCGGTCGGACGCGGTCACACGTTCTCCTTCAGGTAGGTCACACTGCGCCGCACGTCGCCGATCGGGCCCTCGCCCGCCGGCGGTACGTCGTGCAACGCGCAGTCCTGTTCCAGCACGTACCAGCCGCGGTAGCCTACGGCCTCCAGGCTGCGGACGAGAGCGGGTATGTCCAGGTCACCGTCGCCGAGCGGGCGGTAGAGCCCGGCCCGCACCGCGTCGACGTAGGGCAGGCCCCGGCCGGCGACCGAGGTGTCCACGTCCTTGAGGTGGACGTGCGCGATCCGGTCGGCGGCCAGGGCGATCAGCTCCTCCGGCCGCATGCCGCCGAGCAGCAGGTGGCCGGTGTCCAGGCAGATCGGCACGTCGCTGCCGTCGAGCAGCCGCAGCACCGCGTCCCGGGACTCGATCGCGGTGCCGACGTGCGGGTGCAGCGTCGGCAGCAGGCCACGCTCGCGCGCCATCGCCTGCAGCGTGCCGAGCGTGGCGAACAGCGTCCGCCACTCGGTCTCGTCGAGCGGGACCGCGTGGTCGTAGCTGCCGTCGGCGGAGCGGGCGGCGAGGACGACCACGGACGCGCCGGCCGCGGCCAGCGTGTCCATCGCGGTCGCGGCCTCGTCGAGATCCGCGGCGGTGGCGAGGTGCATGGGCACCGGCAGGAACCCGCCGATCAGGCGCAGGCCGCTGCGGTCCAGCAGCTCGCGCACGTCGGCGGCGTCCTTGCCGAGGTATCCGGTGGGCCCCAGCTCGGTCGCCCGCAGGCCCAGTGAACTCATCTCGGACAGCACCCGGTCCGCGGGCAGTTCCAGCCCCCAGCCCGGTGCTTCGCACACACCCCAGGAGATCGGTGCACCACCCAGCCGCTGGCTCGACGGCACACCGCTCCGCTCCACCGTTTGCTTCACCCCTTCGCCTCCTCCTGGTACAGACGCGCCGTGTCACTGGTGGACGGGTCGCGTTCCAGCTCGTGGGCCAGCTCCTCCAGTTCGGCGCCGCCGGCCATCATTCGGGTCAGCTCCGCCAGCGAGACATCGGACTTCGCCAGGTCGCCGAGGCTCTTGCCGCGGTTCAGGAGCAGGAACCGATCACCGATGGGGTACGCGTGGTGCGGGTTGTGGGTGATGAAGATGACCCCCAGCCCGCGGTCGCGGGCGGCCGCGATGTAGCGCAGCACCACGCCCGCCTGCTTCACGCCCAGCGCCGAGGTGGGCTCGTCCAGGATCAGCAGCTTCGCGCCGAAGTACACCGCGCGTGCGATCGCCACCGACTGCCGTTCGCCGCCGGAGAGCGTGCCGACCGGCTGCTCCGGGTCGCGGATGTCGATGCCCATCGAGCCGAGCTCGCGCCGGGTGATCTCGATGGCCTTCTGCCGGTCGAACCGCCGGAACGGCCCCCACCCCTTGGTCGGCTCCGAACCGAGGAAGAAGTTCCGCCAGATCGCCATCAGCGGCACCATCGCGAGGTCCTGGTAGACCGTGGCGATCCCGGCGTCCAGCGCCGCGCGCGGGTTGGACAGCGTGACCGGCGCGCCGTTCATCAGCAGCTCGCCGCCGTCCGGCCGATGCACGCCGGACAGGATCTTGATGAGCGTGGACTTGCCGGCGCCGTTGTCGCCGAGCACGCAGGTGACCTCGCCGGCCCGGACCGTGGTGGAGACGCCGGCCAGCGAGATGACCGTACCGAAGGTCTTGGAGACGTTCTTGATCTCCAGAAGAGGGGCGCCTTCTTCTTCCGAGGGCATCGTCATCTCCTCGACTGCTCGGCGAAGCGGCGGATGTACTGGTTGGCCAGCACGGCCAGCAGCAGCATCGCGCCGAGGAAGAACTTGAACCAGTCCGCGTCCCAGCCGGCGTAGACGATGCCCTGCGACGTCATGCCGAAGATCAGCGCGCCGACCGACGCGCCGACCGCGGAGCCGAACCCGCCGGTCAGCAGGCAGCCGCCGATCACCGCGGCCACGATGTAGATCAGCTCCTGGCCGAAGCCGGCCTGCGCCTGGATCGAGGTGAGCCGAACGATCTGCGTGGTGCCGATGAACCAGGCCGCGAACGACGTGGTCATGAACAGCGCGATCGTGGTGCGCTGCACCGGCACGCCGACGTTGCGGGCCGCGGTCAGGTCACCGCCGACCGCGAAGATCCAGTTCCCGAAGCGGGTACGCAGCAGGACCCACGACCCGAGGATCGTGGCGAGGACCCACCAGACGATGGCGATCTGGAACGGCGCGCCCGCGACGGTGATCTCACTGGCGAAGATCGTCTTGAGGACGCCGTACCCCTGGATCTTGTCGAAGTTGTTGACCTGGACGGTGTTGGTGACCAGCTTCGTCACGCCCAGGTTCAGGCCCTGCAGCATCAGGAACGTGCCGAGCGTGATGATGAAGCTGGGCAGCTTCGTGCGCATGACCAGGTAGCCGTTGACGAAGCCGATCGCCAGGCACAGCGCCAGCGACAGCAGCAGCGCGACCCAGGTGTTCACGCCGTAGTAGGTGGTGAGGATGCCGCTGGTGATCGCGGCCGTGCCGGTCTGCACGCCGGCGGACAGGTCGAAGTGCCCGCCGATCATCAGCAGCGCCACGGCCACGGCCATGATGCCGAGCGTGGAGGCCGGGTCGAGCCAGTTCGCCACGCCGCTGGCCGACCGGAACACGTCGGAGAGCACCGCGAAGAACGCGAAGACCAGCACCGCACCGATCAGCGCGCCCAGCTCCGGCTTGAGCAGCAGGCGGGTGAGGGGCCCGACGCGGGCGACGCGTTCGTCGCCCGCCTCGGTTGCCGCGACGGCGCTGGTCATCAGCGGGTTCCGGCCGCGGCCAGCTCGGCGACCTGCGCCGCGTTCTCCTTGGTGACGAGCGCGGGGCCGGTCAGCACCTGCTGGCCACCGCCGAGCACGTTCAGGTTCGCCTTGTACTGGGTGAGCATGGTGACGGCCATGTAGCCCTGGAGGTAGGGCTGCTGGTCCACCGCGAACAGGATCTTGCCGTCCTGCACGCCCTTCGCGACCTCCGCGTTCAGGTCGAACGTGGCGAGCTTCGCCGGCGACGCGGCCTCGGCGATGCCGGCGGCGGCCACGTTCGCGACCGGGCCGCCGAGCGTGACGACGCCGTCGATCGCGGTGTCCGACTGCAGCTTCGCCTTGATCGTCGACTGCGCGGCCTGCAGGTTGTTGATGTCCACCTGGAGGTTCTGGATCTTGCCGCCGAGCGTGGCGCCGACCGCGGCGCAGCGCTCCTCGAGGCCCACGTTGCCGGCCTCGTGGATCACGCAGACCACGTTCTTGACGCCCTGGTTCGCAAGTTCGGTGCCGACCGCCTCGCCGGCCACCTTCTCGTCCTGGCCGATGTGGGTGAGCGCGCCGAACTCCTTGGAGCGGGCCGCACCGGAGTTGATGGTGATGACCGGGATGCCGGCCGCGACCGCCTTCTCCACGGACGCCTTCAGCGCGTCCGGGTTCGCCATCGACACGACCAGGCCGTCAACCTTCTGGTTCACGGCCGCGTCGATCAGCTGGGCCTGCTTCTGCGGGTCGCCGTCGCTGCTGTACTGGATGGTGTCGCCGAGGTCGGTGCCGGCCTTCTCGACACCGTTCTTGACGATGCTCCAGAACGCGTCGCCGGCCGCGCCGTGCGTGACCACCGCGATCTTCAGACCGTAGGTGCCACCGCCCCTGCCACCGGAGGTGTCATCGTCGTCACGGTTTACCGCGTTCTCGCTCGAACAGGCGGCGGCGGTCACGAGGAGGGCCAGGGCCGCCACGGAGGCCCCGACCCGATAAAGAGACTTCATTACCGAGAGTCCTTTCAGGAATACAGCGCGCAATACGCGGTGTGCCCTCCGCGTACGCCCGGTTACAGGTAGTGCTTTTGGGCGCGTTTGCCCTCCCGATACCGTGCGTTCGCGTCGCGCACGGTGTTCAAGGTAGATGAGGCCGCGACCGGCACGTCCCACCACGATCCACTTCCGGGAGAATCCACGTACGGATCTGCGTCGACATGCACCACGATGACGCCTTCCGCCTTGCGTGCGGCGGTCAGCGCGTCGGTCAGCTCATCGACCGTGGTGGCGCGGATCACCTCGGCGCCGAGGCTGCGCGCGTTCGCGGCCAGGTCGACCGGGAGCGTGTCACCGGCCAGCCGGCCGTCGCCGTCGCGGAACCGGTAGGCGGTGCCGAACCGCTGCGCGCCCACCGACTCGGACAGCCGGCCGATCGAGGCGTAGCCGTGGTTCTGGACCAGCACCACGATCAGCTTGATCCGCTCCTGCACGGCGGTGACCAGTTCCTGCGACATCATCAGGTACGAGCCGTCGCCGACCAGCACGAACACCTCGCGGTCCGGCGCGGCCAGCTTCACGCCGAGGCCACCGGCGATCTCGTAGCCCATGCACGAGTAGCCGTACTCCACGTGGTAGCCCTTGGGGTCCCGGGTGCGCCACAGTTTGTGCAGGTCACCCGGCATCGAGCCGGCGGCGCAGACGACCACGTCGCGCGGCTCGGCCGCGTCGTTGACCGCGCCGATCACCTCGGTCTGGGCGGGCAGCGGCTGGTGACCGGCCCGGTAGGCGCGTTCCACGATCGCGTCCCACTCGGCGGCGAGGCGGCCGGCCCTCTCCCGGTACGCGTCGTCGGTCCGGTAGCCGGTCAGCGCTTTCTGGAGCTGCTTGATCGTCTCGCGCGCGTCGCCGACGACCATCGCACCGGAGTGCTTGGCCGCGTCGAACGCCGCAACGTTGATGTTGACGAATCGGACATTTTTCGCGGCGAACGCCGTGCGGGAGGCCGTGGTGAAGTCGCTGTAGCGGGTGCCGATGCCGATCACCACGTCCGCCTCCCGGGCGAACTCGTTCGCGGCCGTGGTGCCGGTCGCGCCGACCGCGCCGAGGCTGAGCGGGTGGTCGTACGAGAGCGAACCCTTGCCGGCCTGGGTCTCCGCCACCGGGATGCCGGTCGCCTCGGCGAGTTCTCGCAGCGCCTCGGTCGCCTCGGAGTAGATGACGCCGCCGCCCGCGACGATCAGGGGCTTACGCGCGCTTCTGATCACGTCGAGCGCCCTGGCGAGCGCGGCCGGCTCCGGCACCGGGCGCGGCACGTGCCAGACCCGGGGCGCGAACAGCTCGTCCGGCCAGTCGTACGCCTCCGCCTGCACGTCCTGCGGCAGCGCGATCGTGACCGCGCCGGTCTCCACCGGGTCGGTCAGCACCCGGGCCGCGTTGAGCAGCGCGGACGGCAGCTGCTCCGGCCGCCACACCCGGTCGAAGTAGCGGCTCACCGGCCGGAACGTGTCGTTGACGGAGATGTCGCCCGTGCGCGGGTCCTCCAGCTGCTGCAACACCGGGTCCGCGACGCGGGTGGCGAACACGTCACCGGGGAACAGCAGCACCGGCAGCCGGTTCACGGTCGCCAGCGCCGCGCCGGTCACCATGTTCGTGGCACCGGGGCCGATCGACGACGTGCAGGCCAGGGTCGACATCCGGTTGCGCTGGCGGGCGAACCCGGCCGCCGCGTGCACCATGCCCTGCTCGTTGCGGGCCTGCCGGTACGGTGCCGCGCCCGGATCGGTCAGCTCCGCCTCCAGCAGCGCCTGCCCCAGCCCGGCCACGTTGCCGTGCCCGAAGATGCCGAACCAGCCGTCGATCAGCCGGTGCTCGACACCGTCCCGCTCGGTGCGCTGCGCGGCCAGGAACCGCACGGTCGCCTGTCCCACGGTGAGCCTCATGACGCGTTCCCCTTCCCGAAGGGCAGTCGCGGGTCGATCTCCTGGTCCGCCCAGGTGTCGCGGATCCAGGCGTGCTCCGGGTCGTCGCGGATCAGCCAGGCGCGGGCGCCGGGCCCGGCCATCACGTTGAGGTAGTAGAGGTCGTAGCCGGGCGCGGCCATCGACGGGCCGTGCCAGCCGTGCGGAACGAGCACGATCTCGCCGGTACGGACCTCGGTGGTGACGTCGATCGGGCGCTCCGGCGTGCCGTAGACCCGCTGGTAGCCGGGGCCGCCGTCGGCCACCTCGAAGTAGTAGATCTCCTCGAGGACGGACTCGCCGTCGCGCTCCTCGTCGTGCTTGTGCGGCGGGTAGGACGACCAGTTGCCGCCGGGGGTGAGCACCTCGCAGGCGATGATCCGGTCCGCGTCCAGCACGTCCGGGACGCCGAAGTTGTGCACCTGCCGGGAGCAGTTCCCGGCGCCGCGCAGCTCGACCGGGACGTCCGCCACCGGCACGTACCGGAACGGCTTGGGGTTGGTGGCCTTTGCGCTCGCCAGAGCGATCTTTCCGCTTCCCGTGATGGTCAGCGTGGTGTTGATGGGGATATATGCGACATCGGTCGGGCCGTCGAAGACGCTGGCGCGCCCGGCGAGGTCCGCTTTGTCGCCATCACCGGTGGACACGCTTGCCGAACCGTGGAGCGGGACCACGATCATCTCGGTGTCACCGGTGTCCGTGGCGTAGGCCTCCCCCGGCTCCAGCGCGACGATCCGCAGGCCGGAGTAGGTCCAGCCGGCGGCCTCCGGGGTCAGGTCCTCGAGCACGATCACGCCGGACCCCTTGCCTTCCGCCGAGTCGCTCATGCCCGCGCCCCCTGGCCATGGACCAGCGAGACCGCAGTGTCGACCGCGGCGGCCACGTCACCGTCCGGCGGGTAGAGCAGGGCGCGGCCGACCATCAGACCACGCACGCCCGGCGCGGCCAGGGCCCGGCCCCAGCTCGCGTAGGTCTCGTCCGGGCTGCCGGACGGGTCGCCGCCGAGCAGCAGCGTGGGCAGCGTGGTCGCGGCCATCACGCTGTCCATGTCGTCGACGACCGGGAGCTTCAGCCAGGTGTACGCGCTGGTGCCGCCGAGTCCGGACGCGATCGCCACCGACTTGATCACCGCCTCGGTGCTCAGGTCGTTGCGCACCGTCCCGTCGGCGCGGTGGGACAGGAACGGCTCGACCATGGCCATCCTGCCTTTCAGTGCGAGCGCGTCGACCGCCTTCGCGGCGGACTCCAGCGTGCGTACCGTGGCCGGGTCCCCGGGGTCGATCCGGACCAGCATCTTGCCGCCGTCGAAGCCCATCCGGGCCACCGACTCGGCGTCGTAGCCGGTGAACCGGTCGTCCAGCTCGAAGACCGCACCGGCCAGGCCACCGCGGTTCATCGAGCCGATCGCGACCTTGCCGTCCAGCGCGCCGAGCAGCAGCAGGTCCTCCAGCACGTCCGCGGTGCCGAGCACGCCGTCCACGCCGGGCCGGTCCAGCGCGGTGACCAGGCGGGTGAGCAGCACGGTCCGGTCGGCCATCGCGGTGCGGTCGCCACGGACCGCGAGCGCGCCGCGGGCCGGGTGGTCGGCCGCGACCAGCATCAGGCGGCCGTCCGGCGTGTTCAGCGAGCCCTTCCGCCGGTTCGCGGCCTTCTCGGCGATCGCCTCCGGGTGGGTGGCGCGCAGCTCGCGGAGCTTGTCGACGTCGATGTCAGGCATGGTTCGCCTCCAGCGCGCGCTCGACCTCGTCGGTGGTGGGCATCGCGGTCGAGCACTCCAGCCGGCCGGCGACGATCGCACCGGCCGCGTTCGCGAAGCTGATCAGTTTCTTCAACGGCCAGTCGTTCAGGAGGCCGTGACAGAGCGCGCCGCCGAACCCGTCGCCGGCGCCGAGGCCGTTGACCACGTCGACCGGGGTGCTCGGGACCCGTACCGACTCGGTGTGGGTCCTGGCCAGCACGCCGTCCGGGCCGAGCTTGACGATCGCCAGCTCGACGCCGGTCTTCAGGAGCGCGTCGGCGGCTCTCTCGGGGTCGGTCTCGCCGGTGGCGACGGCGCACTCGGTGAGGTTGCCGACCGCGACCGTGACGTCCGGCAGCGCCTTCTCGATCTCCGCATGGGCCTCGTCGGGCGAGTCCCAGAACATCGGGCGGTAGTCGAGGTCGAGCACGGTGTGGCTCTTCCTGCCCCGGACCGCCCACGCCGCATGGTGTGCCGCGCGGCTCGGCTCCTTGGACAGGCCGGTCACCGTACACCAGAACAGGCTTGTCGCCCTGATGGTTTCCTGGTCCAGCTCTTCGGGCTTTATCACCAGGTCGGGGGCGATCGGCTGCCGGTAGAAGTAGAGCGGGAAGTCGTCCGGCGGGAAGATCTCGCAGAACGTGACGGGCGTGGCCAGGCCCTCGACGGGCGTCACGAAGCGGTTGTCCACGCCCAGCTCGGTCAGCGTCCGCCGCACGTACCGCCCGAACGGGTCCGGCCCCACGCGGGTGATCACCGCGGTTCGCCGCCCGTGCCGCGCCGCCGCCACCGCCACGTTCGTCGCGCTGCCACCCAGGAACTTGCCGAACGACTCGACATCCTCCAGCCCGACCCCGGTCTGCAGCGGATAGAGATCGACGCCGACGCGCCCCATCGTGACAACCTCAAACCCGGCCATAAGGTACGTGTCCCCCTCGATGGATTGCGCCCAGGTGTCGGGAACGTTTCCGTTCCGCGAGCTTCCGCTCACCCGCCGCCCCGGTCAATACTTTGTCCTGACAAACACGCTCGCTTGTCTGCTCCCCCGCGGGGTGATCGCGTGCCACTGCCCGCCATCGACATCGACCGCACCTCCCCCACCTCGCTGTATCTGCAGGTCAGCACCGCTCTCGTGCACGCTATCGAGACCGGCCTGCTGGCGCCCGGCGAACGCCTGCCGGACGAGGTGTCGTTCGCGGCGTCCCTCGGCGTCTCCCGCCCGACGATGCGGCGCGCGATCGAGGAACTGGTCGCGGACGGCCTGCTCACCCGCAAACGCGGCGCCGGGACCAGGGTCAACGACCTTCAGGTCCGGCGCCGGGTCGCGCTGACCAGCCTGCACGACGACCTGACCGCGGCCGGGCGGCATCCGACCACGCGGGTGCTCGCGTTCGACCCGCTCGCGGTGGACCGGCACGCGAGCCGGATGCTCGGCCTGCCGGACGGCGAACGCCTGATCCACTGCGAACGCCTCCGCTACGCGGACGGCGCCCCACTCGCGATCCTGCGCAATTGGCTACCGCCGCGCTTCGCCCCGCTGACCGCCGCAGACCTGGCCACGCAGGGCCTCTACCACCTGCTCGGCACTCAGGACGGCCGCCCGTCCGTCGCCAAGCAACGCATCACCGCCCGCGCTGCCACCGCCACCCAGGCCCGCCTCCTCGACATCAGCCCCGGCGCCCCCTTGATTGCCATGCAGCGCACCGCTTTCGACGCCTCCGGCTCCCCCGTCGAATTCGCAGACAACCTCTACCGCGCCGACCACTACACCATCGACGTCACCGTCTACCACCGATGAGCGCCACGGCCACAAAGCCGTCGAGCACCGGTGGCAAGTCGCGCTGACGTGCGGCCGGACCGGATTCTTGACGGCTCACGTCGAGCGACCATTCATCACCGTCGGGCGGTGCGGTTCGCACAGGGCCAGAAATTGACGCGGGGCCGGGTTGACGGTTGTTGAACGTGCACCTCGTCCGGTATGCGGCGGCAAGATCGGCAGCGTCCGGCCGGGCCGGACGCTGCCGATCCGGCCCACCTCCGCGCACCGAACCCGGGCGCAGCCGGCCATCGCACTTACTATTCCGTTACCGGGATCGAGCCCATCGCAGAACCAGCCTGACCGGCGCCAACGCCAGCAGGATCGCCGCGACGAGGGCAAGAACCAACACGTCGGATACTTCATAGAGCAGCACCGCCAAGGCTCCGGCCACAACGCCGAGCACCAGCCCCGCAACCGAGAGCTTCCATAGCGAATAGTGATTTATGACTCTCTCCCCCGACTCGCATTTCGAACGTACCTGGAATTCACCGGTGGGCCGTGGCTACCCGACGGCGCGGGCGACGTCGACGGATTCGCCACCGGCCGAACGGTGAGTGGCGCAGAAGTCCGCCGGAACGGGAGAGGGCGACGGCGGGCAACGGAGGCGTTCGCGGCCACTGCGACGTTGCCGGTGCCGGGGTGGCGGGTGCGGCCGGCGAGCCGACGGTTTCGCCGTCGCAAGCGAAGGAGCGGGAGCCGCCCACCTGGGCCGGTGGTCGTGCGCTTGAGCTCGGTGCCGTCCGGCAGGTAGCGCGTGACCGTGCCGGATGCACGGCGCAGCAAGCGGGTGCCGGCGGCGTCGTGGCCGCACCGCGGTGCCCCCGGCAGCGGCCCGCCGGCCGGCGCGGACGCGCCGGACGCGGGCGCGACGGTGTTCGGTGAGCCGTCCGGCGCGCAGGTGAACCGGTGCGCGCACGGGCCGGCCGGCGCGCCCCCGGCAGCCGGAATAACCACTGTCGTCGACAGTGGACGGAAGTCGTCGCCGTAGCCCTTGATGGCGAAAGTGTGAGCGTTGCCGTCGTGGTGGCCGATACGGGAAACGGGAAGCGGGCGACGGCCTCGAGGGTCCAGGCGGCCAGCACGGTCGCGCCCGGAGGGCGTTCGCCGGCCCCGGCCGCGGTTGCCGCATTGACGTTGCGGGCGCACTCGGCCTGACCGCTCTCGATGACCGGCGCAACCGTTTCAACTTTGCCGCACGGAAAAGGCCGTGGTCCGGGCGCCCCACCCGGACCACGGCCACGCGTGGTGGTCCGGCCTCAGCCGCCCACCCGGCGCCGGTCGGCCTCGGCGTCGGCGCGGCCGACCGGGGTGGGGTCGATGTCCCGGGTGGCGCCGCGGAGGGAGTCGTCGGCACCGGCGCGGATCGCGTCGGCGCGGGCGTCGTCGGCGCCGACGATCTCGCCGCCGTCCGGTATGTCGTCGAGTTCCGCGCGGTCCGTGGCCGCGCGGGCGGCGGCCAGTCCGGCGGCGGTGTAGTGCGGGTCTGTCGTCATGCCGTATCGCTACCCGCGCCGGGGGCGGCAAAACCCGGGACGCAATCCCCCGCGCGCGTGGTGCGGCGCGCCGCCCGCACGGGTACGACAGACGGGGACGGAAGGGAGAATGACGATGACGGATCTTGCGCGACGATACGAGAACGGCGTCTACACGGTGTCCGGGCCGGCCGGGACCGCCCGGTACGAACCGCTGCTGGCCAAGGGCTCGGTGCAGGCCGCGGACGGCAACCACCTGTGGGAATACCTGCCGGCGCGGCTCGGCGAGCGAGCCTCGCGGGCGCTCGACCGCAATGACGCCGACCTCTGGCCGGTGATCGAGGAGTGGTACCTCGACCGCCTCGATTCACCCACCCGGTCGACTCTTTCGTGAACCCCGTTTACCGGGGTGTCCGATGAGGAATCCCGGGCCATGAAAAAGGAAGATTTGATCAAGGCGACACACCCGATGGTGCGATTCGACGGGCTGTCCCTCGACGTCAGGGATCTGGACGCGCAGGCCGCCTTCTGGCATGCCGCGCTCGGCGGCGGCACGCTCCGGCAGGAGGGCCCGGGGCGTGCTCGGATCGACCGGATACCGCAGCGCCCGGACGCGGAGATCCTCCGGCTGCGGCAGGTGCCGAACCTGTCACCGGACGGCGCCCGCGTCCACCTCGATCTGCGGTTGGCCGGTGACACGCCGGACGCGCTCGTCGAGTCCGGCGCGACCGTGCTCCGGAAGCCGGGCGACGACCCGTGGTTCGTGCTGGCCGACCCGGAGGGCAACCAGTTCTGCGCGTACCCGGCGGTCGACGACCGCCCGCCGGGGATCTTCGAGCTGGTGGTGAAGTGTCAGGTGGCACACGACCTCGCGAAGTGGTGGGGCACGGTGCTCGGCGGGCGGGTCGAACAGGAGGGCGAGGCGGTGTCGGTGACCGGCGCGCCCGAGTTCCCGTGGGACTTCATGGTGTTCGATCCGGTGCCGGACCCGCGCCCGGTCCGGCCGCACATGCACTGGCACGTGACGCTGCGGGACGAGACGCCGAAGGAGTTGATCAAGCATGGCGCGCGGCTGATCGCCGGGCCGGACGCCGACGAGGACGGCTGGCTGCTGGAGGACCCGGAGGGCAATCGCTTCCACGCGGGTACGGCCGGGTAACGAACCCCGACATAGCTCGATAAAGGTGGACGACTGCCGATAGTCTGCGGCCTATGGGCACCTTCTGTCGGCCGTCGTCCGAATCCTGATGGGGCTGACCTTCGGCGCCGTCGGCGTCTTCGTGTTCGCGCAGATCGGCTGGCCGTACCTGACCGCGCATCTCCACCCGGAGAGCACGGTGACCGTCGCCGAGCCGTGCGGTCCGGGCACGAACGATTCGGAGCGGGTCTGCGCCGCCTCGTGGACGCGCGACGGCGCCGAGGTCCGCGGTGAGGTGCGCGGTCACGGGCTGGCGGCGGGCGAGCGGGTGGCCGCGCGCGTCGACGGCGGCACCGCCGTCGTGCTCACCGACACCACCACGCTGCTCCTCTACTGCACACCGCTGCTGTTCGTGCTCGCCGGCCTGTTCCTCATCTTCTCCCGGCGCGGCCGGTGGTCGTCCGGCGGCGACGGCGGTGACGGTGGGGGCGGCGACGGTGGGGGCGGCGACGGTGGGGGCGGCGACGGTGGGGGCGGCGACGGTGGGGGCGGCGACGGTGGGGGCGGCGACTGATCTACCGGTCGACGGGGACCCGCGGCGACCGCCGCCTCAGACGAGAGCCGGGGGCGACCGCCGCCTCAGACCAGGGCCGGGGCGGCGATCAGCCGTCCCAGCCAGTGCGACCGGGCCTCCGCCGCGGCGCGGGCCATCGGCGAGTCCGGGACCAGCGCGTCCCACGCGTGCGTGCCGCCGGGCCAGACGTGCAGCTCGGCCGCGCCGCCGTCGGCCCAGATCCGGCTCGCGTACGTCACCGCCTCGTCCCGCAGCACGTCGGCCGACCCGACGTCGACGAACGCGGGCGGCAGCCCGGACAGGTCGGCGGCCCGGGCCGGCGCGGCGTAGGCGGAGACGTCGAACGTGCCGGCCCGCGCGCCGAGCAGCGCGGACCAGGCCAGCCGGTTGTGCGCCCGGGTCCAGGTGCCGCTGCGGTCGAACTGCCGCGCCGACACGGTCCGGTCCCGGTCGTCCAGCATCGGGCAGATCAGCAGCTGGCCGAGCAGCGCGGGGCCGCCGCGGTCGCGGGCCAGCAGCGCGGCGGCGGCGGCCAGGGCGCCGCCGGAGCTGAGGCCGGCCACGACCAGCCGGCCCGGGTCGATGCCCAGGTCCCCGCCGTTGCGCGCGGTCCAGGTCAGCGCCGCGTACGCGTCCTCCACCGGGTACGGATCCGGGTGCTCCGGTGCCAGCCGGTAGTCGACCGAGACCACGACCAGGTCGTGCGCGGCCAGCAGCGGCAGGATCAGCGACAGGCCGGTGAACCGGGTGCCGCCGACCATCCCGCCGCCGTGCAGCACGAACAGGCCCGGCCCGGACCCGGTGTGGCCCGGCCGGCTGAACACGGTGCCGGTCAGCGGGGCGCCCCGGTAGCCGTCGACGGTGATGTCCCGCCGCGCCACGTCGAAGACGCTCAGGTCCTCGTGGTTCCCGGCGCGCAGCCCCGCGATCAGCGAGTCGGTGGACGGCACCGGGGCGTCGTGGACCAGGCCGGCGGCGGCGAGCACCGCCTCGACGGCGGCGTCGTAGGGAGGTCGCATGCTCCCAGTGGATCACGCGAACATCGACACCACGTTGACGGGCGGCGACGGGCGGGTACCGTGCCCTGCGGTGATCTCGAACGAGGGGGAGAACATGGGCGGCAGCCCGGAGCCGGCGATACCGGCGTACGTGGACAGCCCGGCACGGGAACGACCGCCGGGCACGCCGCTGGGGCGGTGGCTGCTGAAGGACCGGGTGCAGCCGGCCGGGCCGGAGACAGCCGAGTCGCACGCGCGGCCGCAGGCCTGGTGGAAGGTGATGTGCCTGACCGGCGTGGACTACTTCTCCACGCTCGCCTACCTGCCCGGCATCGCGGCGCTGGCCGCGGGCGTGCTGTCGCCGCTGGCCACGCTGCTGATCGTGGCGCTGACGCTGCTCGGCATGCTGCCGATGTACCGCAGGGTCGCCCGGGAGAGCCCGCACGGCCAGGGCTCGGTCGCGATGCTGGAGAATCTGCTGCCGTTCTGGTGGGGCAAGCTGTTCGTGCTGATCCTGCTCGGCTTCGTGGCCACGTCGTGGATCGTCACGATCACGCTCTCCGCCGCGGACGCGTCCGTGCACCTGCTGGAGAACCCGTACCTGCCGAGCGCGTTCCACGGACAGGCCGTGCTGATCACCGTGGTGATGCTGCTGATCCTCGGCGGCGTGTTCCTGCTCGGCTTCAGTGAGGCGGTGGGCGTCGCGATCCCGCTGGTCGCGGTGTTCCTCGGGCTCAACCTGGTCGTGGTCGGCGTGGGCCTGACCGACGTGTTCACCACGCCGGGCGCCCTCCAGGGCTGGACGACCGCGCTGACCACCGGGCAGGACGGCTTCTTCGGCGTGCTGACCACCGCGGTCATCGCGTTCCCGCTGCTGGTGCTGGGCCTGTCCGGCTTCGAGACCGGCGTGAGCATGATGCCGCTGGTCGCGGCGAAAGGCGCGGACGCGCGGCAGCGCCTGGAGGACCGGGTGCGCAACACGCGCCGGCTGCTCACCGCTGCCGCCGTGATCATGAGCTTCTACCTGATCGCGACCAGCTTCGTGACCAGCGTGCTGATCCCGGCGGAGGCCTTCCAGGAGGGCGGGCCGGCGAACGGCCGGGCGCTGGCCTACCTGGCGCACGAGCGGCTCGGCGAGGCGTTCGGCACGGCGTACGACATCAGCACGATCTTGATCTTGTGGTTCGCCGGCGCGTCCGCGATGGCCGGTCTGATCAACATCGTGCCGCGCTACCTGCCGAGCTACGGCATGGCGCCGGAGTGGTCGCGCGCAGTCCGCCCGGTGGTGCTGGTCTACACGCTGATCAGCGTGGTGCTGACGATCGCGTTCGGCGCGGACGTGAACGCGCAGGCCGGCGCGTACGCGACCGGCATCCTGGCGATGATGGTCTCCGGCGCGGTCGCGGTCACCGTGTTCGCGATCCGGCACCGCAAGCGCTGGGCGAGCGTCGGGTTCACCGTGCTCACGCTGGTGCTGGTGTACGCGATGGCGGAGAACATCATCGCGAAGCCGGACGGCATCGCGATCTCCGCGCTGTTCATCGCCGGCATCATCGTGGTGTCGCTGATCTCCCGGGTGACGCGCACCACGGAGCTGCGCGCGGACCGGATCGAGTTCGACGACGTGGCCCGGCGGTTCATCGCCGACTCGATCACGCACGACGGCGCGCTGAACCTGATCGCGCACCGCCACCGGGACGACGACGTGGCGGAGTACGCGGAGAAGGAGGGCGAGCAGCGCGGCATGAACCCGGTCCCGGGCCGCGCCGACGTGCTGTTCCTGGAGGTTGACGTGGCCGACCCGTCCGCGTTCAGCGGCGTGCTGCGGGTGCGCGGCGTGGCGGTCGGGCCGTACCGGATCCTGCGCACCAGCAGCCCGGCCGCGCCGAACGCGATCGCGGCCGTGCTGCTCGCGCTGCGCGACGCGACCGGCGTCCGCCCGCACTGCTACTTCGAGTGGGCCGAGGGCAGCCCGGTCGTGCACCTGCTGCGCTACCTGCTGCTCGGGCGCGGCGACACCGCGCCGGTGGTCCGCGAGATCATCCGCCAGACCGAGAAGGACGCGTCCCGCCGGCCCGGCATCCACGTCGGCTGATCAGGGACAGGTCTCCACGTAGACCGCGATCTTCTCGAACAGCGCGGTCCGGTCGGGCTGCTGCGCGGCCAGCTCGCGCAGCTGCCTGATCCAGTCCGTGCGGCCGTGCTCGGGCAGGTAGACGGAGTGCTGGTAGATGAGGTGCTTCAGCTCCTCGTCCGGCGCTCCGTCGACGCCGCGCCGGATCGCGTCCAGGATCGCCCGGCTGGCGCCGTCGTCGAGCGTCCCCCGGGTCAGGTCGATCAGGTCGGTCAGCGCGCCGCCCCGCGTCTCCGGGTCCTTCTCCAGCACCGACGGCACCACCGCGAGCGCCCGCAGCTGCCGCTGCTCACCCGCGCCGAGGTAGTCGAACGCGCTGCCGGCCAGCGCGGTGTCGCCGCGCTGCTCGATGCGCAGGATCGCCTGCCACGCCGCGAACAGGTCCTTCTGCACCGTGTCGAGCGCGCCGATCTGCGGCAGCAGCGTCTTCAGCGCGGACCCGTGCTCGTCCAGCACCTGCCGGATCGCGCTCACGTCGCTGACCGGCGTGGTGAGGAACGTGATCAGCCGCTCGTCGGCCGGCGGACCGGCGGAGGTGACCGGGGGCCGCGCCGCACCCGCCTTGCGCAGCAGGTCGGAGGTGATCGTCCGGACCGGCGCGGCGACCGTGTTGCCGGCCGCGTCCCGGGCCGACCACAGGTTGTCCAGGTTCAGGCCCTGCCCGCCGGAGGTGCGCGGCTGGTGCACCATCGCGAAGTCGTACCCGCCGAGCAGGCCGGTGACGCCCGGCGGCGCGTCGCCGTGGATCACCACGATCGGCGCGTCGCCGCCGGCGAGCTGGTTCTGCCGGTGCTGGAACAGCAGCCACTCGAGGTTGGCGAGCTGCCGGGTGGACGGCCCGCGCAACCTCCGGTCCGTGGCGACGACCACCACCGGCGCGTCGACGCCCTCGGCCGCGGCCGCGATCTCGGACCGGAACCGCTCGCTCAGCGCGCCGGGCGCGCCGACCACGTCGACGCTGCGGCCGGTGCCGACGATCGGCAGCGCGTGGATGGCGGGTGTGCGGTGGATCGGCCGGGCGGGCGCGGCCGGTCCGGCGGCCCGGATCTCGTCCAGCCAGGACGCCAGGTCCGCGGCGCCCTCGGCCGGGGTGAACGCGATCCGGTCCGGCGCGGCCGGCAGCAGCGCGGCGTCGCCGGTGCCGGGGTCCACCACGGACACGCCGTGCTCGTCGTGCAGCGCGAGCACGGTCCGCGTACCCCCGGACGGCGCGGTGACGGTGACGAACGCGCGCGTGCCGGGCGCCGCCATCGCGGCGAGCAGGTCGCCGTACCCGGCGAGGTCCCGGGCCGGTGCGCCGGTGACGTCCGCGGGCCGCAGCGGCCGGGGCAGGCGCCGCAGCGTGTCCGCGTACGCGTGCCGGACCAGCGGCGCGGGCACGCCGAGCCGCACGCCGTCCGCGCCGAAGATCATCCGCGCCCACGGGTACGGCGTGCGCAGCGCCAGGTCGCGCATCTCCGGCGGAACGTCCGCGTAGGCGTCCGCCGCGCGGTGCCGGGACGGCATCACGCGCACGAACTCCGCACCGTCGACCGGGGCCGGCCGCATGCCGCCGTCCACGCCGAGCAGCCGGTGCGGGTCCACCGGCGGGCCGGCGCGCAGCCCGGCCCGGGCCACCTCGACCGGCAGGCCGATCCGGTCGGCGCGGGCCGCGACGTCGGCCAGGGACAGCCCGTCCGGGTCGAGGCGCACCACGTACCGGTCCGCGGACTCGATCGGGACACCCTCCAGGAACTGGCGCAGCACGGCGCGCGCCCGGTCGGCGCCCAGCGCGGTGGCGTCGCCCAGCGCGTCCGAGATCTCCTTGCCGAACGTCAGGTAGGCGAACCGGTCCATCGCCGGCAGGTTCATGATCCCCCGCAGCCGGGTGTCCCGGTTCCGGGTGGAGATCGACTCGGTGTGCAGGTGGGCACCGGTCGCGGTCGGCAACATGTGGTCGATGCAGATCGCTTCCGAGTTCTTGATGGTGAGCGGTAGCTCCACGGTTCTCCCCCGGTTCAGCAGTTCGACAGTGCGTAGGTGATGGCGTCGAGGATCTCCGCGCGCGACGTGTCACCGCGGGCCCGAAGGCCGTCGCGGAGCCCGTCCAGCCGGCCGACCCAGGCGGTCCGGTCGACCGGGTCGAGGCACTCCTCCGGCCGCACGCCGGTCTGCGTGCTGGCCACCCGGCCGGCCCGGGCCACGAACTCCGTGGTGACCGCGCCCGAGTCGGTGCGCAACCGGTCGGGCGCGACCGCGAGCAGGTCCGCCACCATCTCGAAGACGGTCACGTTGGCCCGGTCGAGCCGGTTCGCCGCGCCGGTGCGCGCGAGCGACAGCGTCTCGTCCGGGCTCAGCTGCCCGGCCAGCATGAGCTGGAAGAGCAGACCGTCCATGGTGAAGCGATCACGGCGGCCACGCCCGGCACCCGCCAGGTAGTCGTAGACGAACGTGGGCGGCACCGGGCCCCCGGCGTAGGCCGGCTCCGACTCCAGGAACGAGACCGCGCGCGGCGTCAGCCGGGTGTCCGGGACGCCGCCGGCCCGCCGCCCGGTCTCCAGCGCGAGCAGCAGGCCGGGCAGGCGGCGGTCGGCCGGGTTCTCCGCGATCACCCGGCGCAGCTCGGCCACGACGGCCGGCGTGTGCAGCGCCGACACCCGCTCCCGGTGGTACGCCTCGGTCGCGGCCCAGTCCGGCGCGCTGATCCACTCGGCCAGCTCCGGCGTGAGCATGCCCTGGGCCGGGCGGACCAGCTCGCCGGCCGTCGAGAACAGCCGCACGGTCGGCTCGGCCACCATGGTGTCCGCCTGCATCGCGCCCGGTCCGAGCAGCTGCCAGACCCGGTCGTAGCCGGCCATCGTCTCCTGCACGGTGACCACGCCCCGTGCACGGCGGACGAGTGCGAACGCGCGCTCGACCGGGCCGGTGCCCATGTTCGCGACCACGATCGGCGCGACACCGCGCCACGCGTCGTTGCGCAGCGTCTCGTCGAGCCGCCGGACGGCCTCCAGCGCGGTCTCCGCCGGACCGTCCAGGTTGACCACCCGCAGCGGCGGGCCGGCGACACCGCGCGCCACCGTGGTGATCGTCTCCAGCAGCCTCCGGGCGGATGCCGTCCCGACGTCACCGACCGGCATGATCTCCCGGTCCGGGGCGACGACCGCGGGAGCGGCCTGCCGGACCGGCGGGACCGGTGGCTTGATCTTCGGGACCGGGACGGCCGCGAGATCCAGCGACGGTACGACGCGCTGCTGCGGCAACTCGCCGGACGCGCGCCGGCCCACCCGGTCGCCGGAGGCCCGGTTGGTCAGCGCGCCGGGCAGCGCGGCCCGCAGGTCGACCGCCCGGCCGCGCTCGTCGAGCATCAGCACCTCGGTGCCGTTCTTCCGGAACATCTGCGCGTGCTGGTCGGTGACCAGCCCGCGCAGGTTGTCCAGCGGCGTACCGATCGACGCGGTCCGGCCGGCGGCGCCGTGCCGCTGGCCGTCCACCCACATCATCCGGCCGCCGCCGATCGACATCACCCAGAACAGGTGCGACATGCCCCCGGACGGCGGCGGCACCCGGACCGCGATCATGCTGCCGGGCCGGCTCACCGCGTACTGCCAGAGCATGTCCGGGTCGGTCAGCCGGGCGAAGTCGCCGCGCAGCGAGGTGGCCAGGTCCTCGGCCGCGCCGTGCCCGACGCGGTCGGTGTCGGTGGTGCCGTTGGCGGTGCGGCGGTGCACCGCGATGAACGCGCCGAACGCGCGGATCACGCAGTCCTCCGGCGTCACCGCGGGCCGTGGCGCGCCGGGGACCGGCGCCGGCATCTCGGTCGCCGCGATCCAGTCGCGCAGCCGCTGCACGGCCGCGTCCAGCTCCGCCCGCCGGATCAGGTTCGGCGCGGCCGGCCGGTTGCCGGCCAGCCGTTCGGCCATGAACCGCCGGTCCGCGACGAAGGCCGGCGGCGCGTCGTCCGCGATCGCCTGGACCAGTGCCTGGTCGATGATCCCGAGCGTGGGCCGCGGGCCGAAGACCTCGGCGGCCTTCTCCGACGGGATGCGCGCGATCAGCCCGTGCGGGACGTCGCTGCGCACCCAGGCCCGGCCGTTGGCCGACGTGCCGATCAGCGTCAGGTCGAACCAGAAGTAGTCGTAGTCGCCGGCCTTCTTCTCGTAGGTGATCGCCACGTCACCGGCCCCGCTCGAGGCCCCGCCGCTGCGGCCCACGCCGACGGCCGGCCCGGTGCCGGCGATCAGCTTCTGGTCGCCCTCCCGCGGGCCCGCCTCCACCTCGACCGGCCGGATGTTCAGGCCGGACCGCTCGTTGTTCTGCTGTGCCCGCGACGACACCTTGATCGGCATGTTCGTCGCGCGGTAGTCGCCGCGGGACAGCCAGGTGGCGCCGCGCAGCACGGCCCGGACCGTGAACTCGTCCGCGCCCTCGCCCTTGATGGTGTAGCTGCCGGTCAGCAGCCGGGTGATGTTCGTGGTGACGTTCGTGCTGTTCAGTGCCGCCTTCACGGAGGTGAGCGCGGTGGACAGCGACGCGTAGCCGGGCACCCGCGGCGGCGTCTTGCCGGTGTCGTAGCGTTCCGCACCGGGCATGCGGGTGGTCGGCAGCCAGTTCGTGAACCGGTCGAAGCCGAAGATCTCCAGCCCCTGCACGTGCTGGGCCAGCCGGGCGGTCGTGGCCAGGTCGGCCCGGAGGTCGGCCGGCCCGTCCGCCGGTGGGTTGCGGTTGAACACCTCCACACTGGCCGGCCGGATGTCCGCGACCGTCTCCGGCAGCTCGCTGCGCAGGTGCGGCACGTTCTCGAAGGCCGGCCGCTCCTGGGTCAGGTGGCTCGGCGTGATCAGCCGCAACCGGCCCGGCACCGTCTCGGTGTGCTTCGGCTTCCGCGTCCCGGTCACCGTGTCCTGGAGCAGCGTGCGCAGCCAGCCGTCCGAGACGGTGTCGAACATCTTGACCGTGGCCGACCCCAGCGCGATCACCGACTCGATCGCCTGCGGCAGGTCGGAGGCCTCGAAGAACTCCAGCTTGAGCACGGTGTGCGCGCCGAACTCCTGGCTGTCCGGGTTGGTCGGCGACACGCGCAGGTACGGCTGGTCGGACGTGGTGCGGTTCTCCGCGGTGGTCCGGCCCCACTCCGCCTCCGCGCCGGCGCCGATCGCAATCCGCGCCTCGCCGGGACCGAACCGCGCGTCGCCGGCCGGCCCCACCTTGATGCCCCGGTCCACCGTCCTGGACCGGCCCTGCTGGTCGAGGCCGCCCTTGCTGATCGTGCCCTTCACGTCCGGGCGCGGCCGCCGGTAACTGAGCGGCCCGTCCTCCGCGGTGAGCCGGATGCCGATCCGCTTGACGCCGCCCATCGCACGGTTGAACGTGATCAGCGCCTCCAGGCCGTCCCGGCGGATGGCCCGGTAGTGCGCCTTGATCGCGCTGGTCCGGAAGAGGTTCTCCACGGCCAGCGAGAGCGTCGGGTCGTCGATCGCCACGTCCATCCGGCGGAGGCGGTCCTTGACCACGGCGAGGACGTCCTGCCGCTCGGTACCGTTCCTGGTCCGGAACGCGGTCAGTTTCTCCACCGGGGAAGCGGCGAACGCCAGCTCCTTGTGGATCGGCATCAGCTCGGCCGTCTTGTCCGGCATCACCCGCTCGTCCGCGGCCGGGATCGGCAGTCCCAGCTCCTTCGCGGTCACGTGCGGCGTGGACGCGTCCAGCCCGTGCGCGACGCGCAGGTCGTGCTCGTGCCTGGTGAGTTTCCCGCCGCGCGACCAGCGCTCGTAGGTGATCAGGTAGATCGCGTCCGCCGAGTGGTTGTAGGAGCGGCCCTCGTACCCGGCGCGGGTGGTGGAGGTGCCGCCGTCCAGCGCGGACGTGGTCACCCCCCAGCGGCCGGACGCGGCGGCGTCGAGCCCGAGGTTGACGTGGTCGGCGCCCCGGCTCGCCGCGGGCACCTGCTGGCCCGGTCCCGGCTCGATGCCGGGCACGTAGCTGCTGCCCTTGGCGCCGTCGCCGTCGTCCGGCACCGCGGCGGCGCCGGGCCCCCACTGGAAGATGCCACCGACGCCGGCCGTGGCCGTCGCGCCGAACGCGTTGCCCTCACTGCCGCCGCTCTGCACGCCGGAGTCCTGGTAGTCGCGGTTGGTGGCGCCGTCGGTGGGCCGGGTGAACCGCGCGTTCGCCGGCAGCAGGCGGACCCGGAGCTGGCGGACCGCGCCGTCCCGGCCCCGGCTGAGCGGCACCACGATGCCCAGGCGGGTCATCAGGTCGCTGGCCCGCGGCTCCAGGTAGTCGGGCCGGATGCCGTCCGCGACGCCGCTCTCCATCGACAGCCGGCTTCCGCCGGGGGTGAGGTCGCGCAGCAGGGCGGTGGTCGCGGACGTGTCCCGGGGCACGTCGTCGACCGCGTCGATGAACGCCTGCACCGACTCCGCCAGCGCACCGACCTGGTTCAGCCAGACGTACATGCCCTCGGTGTTGCCGTCCACGGTGGACAGGTAGCCGTCCGGTTCGCCGCCGGCCAGCCAGGAGCGGGCCGCGCGCGACTCGTCCGCGGTCAGCCGGCTGACCGGGGCCCGCTCGCCGGGCAGCGGTTCCTGGCTGTACGCGGAGCCGGGCGCGGGCGCGAGGTCCTCCTCCGCGACCCGGACCGGGGCATGGAACCCCTCGCCGCCGTACGTGCGGGTGCTGACGTCGGTGAGCACCTTGCCCTTCTTGTCCGTCACCGACACGGTCAGCTGGTACCGCACGTCGTAGTCGAACTCGGTGAGCGTGCCGCGGACCTTGCGCCGCCGCGCGCCGGCCTGGGTCAGGCCGACCAGGTTCGCGTACTCGCGGTCGAACGCGGCCTGGAGGTCGACGACCCGGACCCGCAGGCCGAAGAAGTCCTTGATGCTGGCCCGGCCGGAGCCGTCCACGCGCGCGCCGATCTGGTACCCGAGCAGTTCCCGGACGGTGAGCCCGGACCGGCCGGTGCGCTTCGTGTCGAGCAGGTAGTCCGGCACGGTGCGGATCTCGCGGAGGTCGCCCAGCGAGCCGGTCAGGTTCACCCGGAACGTCAGATCGCCGATCGTGTACGAGTCGGAGATCCCGCCGTCGAAGATGGACCGCTGGAACCCGCGCAGCCCGGGCACGCCGAGCTTCGCGGCCAGCTCCGCGAACCGCTTGGTGCGGTTCTCCCGCTTCAGTGTCCGGCCGACCTTCTTCATCTGGTGCTGGAGCAGCCGCAGCGCGTCCCCGAAGATCAGTTCCGCGCCCGGCATCTCCTTCATCACGCCGGGACCCAGGCCGGTCCGGGCGGCCATCGCCCACGGTTCCCGGGTCGGCCCGTCCAGCGGCTTCAGGTCGCCGTTCACCCAGCCGTCCGTGGACACGACGTGCCGCCGGATCCCGGCCGGTGTCCGGCCCTCCCGTACCGCGGCCGGCAGCGTCTGCCCGGCCAGCCGGGTGCCGTCGTGGTCGATCACCTCCACCCGCGGGTGCGCGGACAGCGCCGCGACGATCGCCGGTGGCACCCCGTCGGCCAGCTGGACCTGCGCGTACTCGGGCACGTCCAGCCCGTCCAGGAAGTTCCGCACCGATGCCAGGGCGTCGTCCGCCGGTACGGTGGTGAGCTGCTGCGCCGGCAGGTACAGCGCCGGGTTCGGCACCAGCGTGCCGGGCCCGCCGGCGCCCAGCGGGATCGCGCCGAGCACCAGGCCGCGGTCGTCGACCAGGTAGCGGAACGCGGGCCCGCCGGGCGTCACCGGGTCACCGTCGCCGCGCAGCCGCACCCGGCCGGCCAGCACGGACAGGCTCCGCAGGCCCTCGGTGAGGTCGGCGAACACGGGCGCGGCGGCCCGGCCGCGGACGGCCAGCTCGATCGGTCCCTTCCGGGCCAGCGCGAACAGGTCGACCGCGTCCCGGACGCCGTGCGCACCCCACGGGTCCGCGCCCGCCGCCGCGCGCCCGGCCGGGCCGCCGGGCGCGTACGCCGGGTTCGGCACGTACTCGGCCGAGACCGGCTCCGGGTGCGCCGGATCGGCGGAGCGGGTGAAGACGGTGGCGCCCAGGATCCGGTCCGCGTTCGCCGGGTCCACCTGGTAGCGGATGTCCGGCACGTCGTTCACGCTCTGGTAGGCGTCACCGGGCCGGGAGACGGGCACGCCCGCGCCCGCCGCCCACTGCCAGGTCCCGTCCAGGTTCCGGCCCTCGGGCAGCATGACCTCGATCCGGTGGGTCGCCGTGAGCCTCCGCAGCTCGGCCGGCGAGGTGACGCCGCCGCGCGGGAACGGCCTGATCCGCTTGGTGCCCTTCCCGGTGAGCGTCAGCGTGCCCTCCGGCAGCACCACCGCGTCGCGCAGCAGCGGGTTCGCCATCAGCTGCTCCTCGAACGCGGCCGCGTACTTCGCGGGCACGGCCAGCTCGATGACCGTGGGGTGCCGCACGGTGAGCTGGCCGCGGTTGGAGTCCAGCGTCATCTCGGCGGCGACCGTGGCCGCGTACCGGATCAGCTTGTCGCCGCGGACCAGCAGGTACGCCGCGGACGACTCGATGCTGGCGGAGCGGTCCACGTCCCGGTTCATCTTGAGCGTGAGGACGTCCAGCCGGGGCAGCACCAGGTGGTCGCCGATGCTGAGCGGGAACTCGGCGCCGAGCCGGCCGCCCACCACGGAGCCGCCGCCGCGCCCGGCCGCCCGGCTGGTGGTGCCGCCCGCGTCGTTACGGATCATCGCGTCCGGCGTCTCGACGATCCGGCGCAGGTCGATCAGCTTGCCGCCGGTCCGCAGGTGCCCCTCGAGGTGCCGGCCCCTACCGAGCCCCATCGAGATGTGCGGCGACACCCCGGCGTCCGCGGTCCACCACTGGTTCTGCTGTTTGACCGCCCGCGGGTTGAGGAAGTCCTGCCGGATCTTGTCGACCACCCGCGCGGACTGGGTGGCGTCGAGCTTGAACGCCGGGTCGCTGCGCAGCCGGTTGCCGAGCTCGACGAGCGGGTCGTCGAAGTCGGCCGCGGTGACCACGTAGTCCTGGGCGAGCAGCGCGTGCGGGTTCCGCACCCGCGTCGCCTCGCCCACGGTCATCGGGTCCACCGCGTCCCGGTGCGTGGAGACCAGCTGCGGCGACAGGGCCATCACGTGCCGGCCGAGGTCGTGCGCGGCGACCGGCTGGCCGTCGACCTGCACGATCACCCGGGCGTCCCAGTCGTACTCGTTCATCGCCCAGTCACCGGTGAACGCGAAGTTCTCCGAGTTGGCCCGGCCGCCGGCCACCTCGGCCCAGCGCCGCGAGCCGCCGGTGAACAACCGCAGCACCGGGCCGACCACGCCCTGCAGCACCTCGTCCGCGACGGCCAGCACGGTGATCAGGCCGAGCGGCAGGTTCCAGGAGCGGGAGCCGCCGCGCGACCGGCTGTAGGACTTCTCGCCGAACCGCAGCTGCAGCTCCACGTCCTGACCGGTCCGGCCCGGACGGACCGGGCGGGCCCGGCGGAAGCGCTCGTTGACCAGAGTGACGGCGACCCGGACGTGCTTGCCGTTGAACTCGCCGGTCACGCCGCCGCCGTCGATCAGCTTCTCCCAGTCCTCGGCCTTCCGCGAGCCGAGCGTCTCGGTCAGCCAGGACTCGATGTCCGCGCCGTCGGCCCGCCACGGCCGCGCGGAGTCGCCCACGGACGGCCGGACCTGTGCGGTGAGCGTCCGCACGTCGGCCGGGTCGAGCGCCGCGATCTCGCGGAGGTGACTGTCGCCGAGCATGTTCCGCTCCCGCAGGAACCAGGGCGCGGACGGCGCGGTCGCGGCCTCGATCCGGGCGCGCAGCGTGGCCACGTCGCCGGCGGTCGCGGAGAGCGTGCGCCGGAGCCCGCCGGCCGTCTCGGACGCGGCGTGCCACGACTCGCCGGGCAGCCGGCCGTCCGGGTCCATCAGGCGGGTGATCAGCCCGGCCAGGTCCGGTGACCGTCCGGTGCGGCGCGCGCCCTCGATCTCGCTCCGGGCGAGGTTCATCGCCTCCGTGCGTGCCGTCTCCGCCGCGGGCTGCGCGGCGTCGAAGCGGTCCGCGAGCGTGGTCCAGAGCGCCAGCGTCAACTGCCGGCCGGCCAGCCGATCGGCCTCGCCGTCCACCGCCGGCGCGCCGGAGTAGCGGGTCAGCGTGCCCAGGTAGCCGCCGTACGCCTCCGCCAGCTCGTCGGCGGTCTCGGCGTGGCCGGCGCGCGCGGCCGCCCGTACCCCGGCCAGGTGGTGCAGGTAGGCGAGCCGGCCGACGTCCTCGACGGTGATCGCGGCACCGCGCGCCGCGATCACGTCGATCTCGGCCGACGCGTCGCGGTGGGCCTGCCGCAGCGCGGAACCGTCCGCCTCGACCGCCGCCATCCGGTCGTCCAGCCGGCGCGCGTCGCCGAGTTCGAGCCGGGCCCAGTCCGCGGCGACGTCCCGCAGGTGGGCGAGGTGCACGTCGAGCAGGTCCCGGTTCGCGGCCGCGGTGTCCCGGGCCGCGGCCGCGTCCGTCCGGCGCCGCACCTCCTCGGCGCGCAGCGCGGGGATCCGGCCGTGCTCCGCGCGCAGCGTGGCGACGCCGGCCCGGAGGTCCGCGGCGCGCACCCGGGCCGCCTCCTCGGCCGCGCGCCGCCGGACGACGTCCGCGTCGCCGGCGACGGCCTGCCGGGCGAGGTGGTCCACGTACCGGCTCGCCGCGACGGAGGCCCGGCTCAGCTCCGCGTGGTCGGCCGGCGTGGCCCGGGACAACGCCTCGAAGGCCCGGCCACGCGTCACCCGCGCGGCCTCGATCTGGGCGGTCAGCGCGGCCCGTGCCTGCTCCGCCGCGACCCGGGCGTCCCGCGCCGTGGTGAACGCGGTGTCCGCGGCGGCGACGCGCGCCTCCTCGGCCGGGATCCGGGTGTCCAGCTCGGCGATCCGGGCGTCGTGCGCGTCGATCGCGGTGCCGGCCGACCGTACGGTGGCGTCGTGGCCGGCCCGGGCCGTCTCGAACCGGTCCCGGATCGGTGGCAGCCGGTGGGTCAGCAGCTCGTCGAGCGCGGCGAACTGCTGCTCGGGGGCGCCGTTCCGCAACGCGTCGCCGACCGCCTCGACCTGCGCCCGGACCAGTTCCTCCGGGCCCTCCGCGCCGGGCGTGACGCCGGTGGTGTCCGGCCGGGGCGCGGGCCGGGTCGGTTGCAGGGCCCCGGCGGCGGCCCGGCCGAGCGGCGCGTCGATCAGCGCGTCCACCAGGCTGGTCGGGGTGTCCAGCACGGACGTCGCGGGCGTCGCCGGTGCCGGGCTCAGCACCCGGACCGTGGTGCCGGCCGGCGGGTTGGCCGCGTCGGCCGGGTCGAACCGGCGGAACGCGTCCGCCGGGTCGGCCGCGAGGTCGACCCACCACAGTGCACCGTCGCGCGGCACCAGCCAGCGCACCGTGCCCGGACCGCCGTCCGGACCCGGCACGTGCACCAGCGCGGGCGCATCCAGCGGCGCCCCGGTCAGCGACCCGGGCGTGCGGGGCTCGCCGCCGAACAGGCCGAGCAGCGCCGCCTCGGAGATCGGCTGCACCGCTCCGGCCAGCGCCGCGAGGTTCGTCCCGGGGGGCGCGCCGAGCACCAGCCCGGCCGCGAGCTGATATCCGGCCTGCCACATCGCGGCACCGGAGACCGAGCCGGAACGCGGCACCCGGTGCTCCTCGCGGGCCTCGGCCACCCGCTCGGCCAGCCGCTCCAGCCGGGTCCAGAGCGGGGTGCGCCGGTCCCTGGCCAGCTCCGCGGCGGTGGACAGCACCGCGCGCATCGCGGCCAGTCCCTTCGGCAGCACGTGCAGCAGGTCGCCGTCGCGGACCAGGCGCGCCGACGTCTGCGCGGCCGGCGCGTCCAGCACCGTGATCGGCACGCCGACCAGGTCCGCGGCGGTCAGCCAGGTCCGCTCCGCGCCGCCGGCCGAGACCGTGGTGATCCGCGCGCCGGCACCGAGGTCGCCGAGCAGGTCCCGGGTCACCCGCTGGACGGTCTCCAGCGCGGCCACGTCGCTCAGCCCGCGCGGGTCCATGAAGAACGCCGGCCCGCCGGCCCGCGTGCCCACGTTCATGGCGCGCTGCAGCTCGAGCAGGTCGACCGGCGTACCCATCGGGTAGGGGTGGAAGTAGACGCCGTTGTCGATCGGGATCAGCCGCCCGTCCGGACACAGCGCCGCGAAAGCATCAAGTGTGCCGGTTCCGGACATGCCGTCTCCCAACTGTGCTGCGAGGCGTACGGATCCTGCTTAACGTCTCGTCAGCGCGGCTGGTTCACACAGGTTTTACAAACACTTCATGGCCCTCACGGTTTGTACGATGTGTCCGAAAACCCTAGGGGCATGTCTCCACATAGATCGCCACCTGCTCGAACAGCGCACTGTGCTCCGGCGCGCGTGCGGCGAAGCCCTGCAACTCGCGGATCAGGTCGGTGCGTCCGGTTTCGGGGAGGTAAACGGAATGGCGGTAGATCTCCTGCCGCACCTCCGCCAGCGGTGCTCCCCCGACGCCCTTGGCCAGTGCGCCCAGGATCGCCCGGCGGGCACCGTCGTCGAGCGGCCCCTTCGTCAGGTCGGCCAGGTCGGTGAGCACGTCCGGGCCCTTGTCCAGCACCGACGGCACGAACGCCAGCGAGCCGGTGCCGAGCGAGGCGTACGCGGCCTCGGTCACCACCGGGTCGGCGCGCTCCTCGATGCGCAGGATCGCCTCCCAGCCGGCGAACAGGTCCGCCTGCACCAGGCCCAGGTCGCTGATCCGCGGCAGCAGCGTCCGCAGCGCCGACCCGTGTGCGGCCACCGCCGAGCGGATCGCCGGCACGTCCTCCAGCGGCGTGAACAGGAACGACCGCAGCCGCTCGTCCACCGGCCGGGCGGTCCGCGCGGCGCGCGGGCGGGTCGCGCCGACCGCGCGCAGGAAGTCCGGCGTGAGCGCCCGGACCGGCGCGGCGACCGGGTTGCCGGCCGCGTCCCGGCCCGCCCACAGGTTGTCCAGGTTCAGGCCGAACCCGCCGCCGGTCGTCCGCGGCTGGTGCACCACCGGGACGCCGTACCGGCCGAGCACGTCCGAGACCGTGGGCGTGGTGTCGCCGCGGATCACCACGATCGGCGGCGCGCCACCCGCGAACCGGTGCTGGAGCAGCAGCCACTCCAGGCCGAGCAGCTGGCCGGTGGACGGCGCGGTGGACTGCTTCTCGGTCGCGACCACCACGACCGGCGCGTCCACGCCCTCGGCCGCGGCCGTGAGCTCGGCGCGGAACAGCTCGCTCAGCGCGCCGGGTGAACCGACCACGTCGATCGTGCGCCCGTGCGCGCCGGCCGGGACCGCGTGCACGGTGGACGAGTGGTTGATCACCGGTGCCGTGCGCAGCTCCGCCAGCCAGTCCGTGAGCTCCGCGGCGCCCTCGACCGGGAACAGCGTGATCGCGGCCGGTTCGGCCGGGAACACGGCCGCGGTCCCGGTCGCCGGGTCCAGGAAGGACAGCCCGTGCCGGTCGTGCAGTGCCAGCACGGTCAGCTGCGCGCCGGCCGCGGCCCGCACCGTGACGAACGCCCGGGTGCCCGGCTCGGCCGTCGCGGCGAGCAGGTCGCCGTACCCGCCGAGCGTCGTTCCGGTCGTGCCGGGCAGGTCGCGGGGGCCGAGCGGGCGCCGCAACGCCGCCAGCGCGGCACCGTGGGCGTGCGTCACGAGCGCGGCCGGCAGGCCCAGGTGCACGCCGCCCTCACCGTCGAGGACCAGGCGAGCCGTCGGGTACGGCGTGCGCAGCGCGGCGGCCAGCGCCGCCGGCCCCGCACCGGCGTAGGCGTCCGGCGCCCAGTGCCGGGCCGGCACCACCCACACGGTCTCCGCGTCCGCGACCGGCGTGAGCCGCATCGCCGCGTCGAAGCCGATCAGCCGCCCCGGGTCCAACGCCCCGCCCGATGCCAGCGCGGCGCGTGGGACCTCGACCGGCAGCCCGGCCAGGTCCGCGCGCGCCACCACGCCGGCCGGCGTGAGCCCGCCCGCCTCCCGCGGGCGCACCACCGCCCGGTCGGTCACCTCGGCCGGCAGCCCGCGCAGGAACTGGTAGAGCACGGCCTTGCCGCGCCCGCCCCCGGACGCGTCCAGCGCGGCGTCGATCTCCGTGCCGAACGACAGGTAGATGTGCCCGTCCCGGCCGGGCAGGCCGGCGAGCCGCCGCACCCCCGGGTCCTCGTCGCGCACCGAGATCGGCTCGGTGTGCACGTGCGCCCCGGCCCGCGTCGGGAGCACGTGGTCGATGCAGACCGCGTTCGGGTGCGGCGCGATCAGCGGCAGGTTCATGTCTCCCCCGGTCAGCAGTTCGACAGCGTGTAGGTGATCGCGTCCAGGACCTCGGCGCGCCGCCCCTCGGCCGCGCCGCCGTGCGCCCGCAGCCGGTCCCGGTGCGCGTCCAGCCGGCCCACCCAGGTGGTCCGGTCCACCGGGTCGAGGCAGTCCGCCGGTGACCCGCCCGGCGCCCCGCTCGCGAGCGGGCGGACCAGCTCGGTGAACCGGGCGGTGACCGCGGCCGGGTCGGCCAGCAGCTGCGCGTCCGGCACCCGGGAGAGCTCCGCGAGCACCTCGAGGAGCCGGACGTTCGCGTGGTCCACCCGGTGCACCGCCGTGGCCCGGGCCAGCGACGTGGCGTCCGCCGCGTCGAGCTGCCCGGCCACCATCAGCACGAACAGCAGGCCGTCGAGTGCGTACCGGTCCCGGCGGGCCCGGCCGGCCGACCGCAGGTAGTCGTAGACGAACGTGGCCGGCATCGGGCCGCGCCCGGCGTCCCAGGGCGGCTCCACGGACAGGAACGACGTGGCCGCCGGGGCCAGCCGGGGCACGCCGGCCGCGGGCAGGCCACCGGCCGCGGACAGCACGGTCAGGAACGCACGCAGCCGCAGGTCGCCGGGGTGGTCCGCGACCACGGCACGCAGCTCGTCGCGGACCGCGGTGGTGCGCAGCTCCGCGTCGTGCGCGCGCTGGAACGCCTCGGCCTCGGCCCAGTCGGTGTGCGCGATCCAGTCGGCCAGCACCCGGGTCAGCGTGCGGGTGGGCCGGGGCGGGACATCGCCGGCCGTCCGGAACAGGGCCGCGTCCGGTGCGGCCGCGACCGTGGCCGGGTCCGTGGCACCGGGCTCCAGCAGCAGCCAGACCCGGTCGAAGCGGTTCATGTCCTCGCGCACGGTGACCGGGCCGCGGTCGCGCCGGACCGCCTCGAACGCGTCGAGCACCTTCGGGATGCCCATGGTGGCGACCACGATCGGTGGCTCGCCGCGCCAGGCGTCGTGCCGGAGCAGCTGGTCCAGCGCCCGCACGGCCGCGAGCGCGGTCTCCGGCGGGCCGCCCAGGTCGACCACCACCACCGGGCCGCCGGCGGTCGCCCGCACCGCGTCCCGGACCACGGTCAGCGTCCGCCGCGCGTCCGGGCCGGAGAAGTCACCGAGCGTCCGGATCGTGCGGTCCCGCCCGGCGTTCGCCCCGCCCGGCGGTGCCGCCGGCGACGTGCGCGACCCCGGCTCCGGCTCCGGCTCCCGCGACGTGCCGTTCCGGTGCTCCGGTGACGTGCCAGGCCGGTGCTCCGGCGGTTGCTTGGCCGGGGTGCTGCGGGGCAGGTGGTCCGGCACGGTGAACGCGCCGGTGAACGGCATGCGGCCGGACTCGCGGCGGCCGAGCCGGTCGCCGGACTGCCGCGTCGTCACCGCGCCGGGCACCGTCCGCAGGTCCACCGGCCGGCCGCGCTCGTCGATCAGCAGCGCCTCCGTGCCGGCCCGGTGGAACAACCGCGCGTGCTCGGTGGCGAGCCCGCCGGTCAGCGCCTGCCGCCGGGTGCCGAGGTCGGCGTCCGCGCGGGACACGCCGTGGCGCTGGCCGTCGAAGATCCGCAGGCGGCCGTGGCCGGTGGACATCACCCAGAACAGGTGCGACATCCCGCCCGACGGTGGCGGCGTGCGCAGCGCCACCATCGCGCCGGGCCGGCCGGTCAGGTACTCCCGGAGCGTGTCCGGGTCGCGCAGCCGGGCGAAGTCGCCGCCGAGCGCGCGGGCCAGGTCGTCCGCGGTCCGGTGGCCGATCTCGCCGGCGTCCGTGGTGACGTTCGTGGTGCGCCGGTGCACGGCCACGAACAGCCCGAACGCGCGCTCCACGCAGTCCTCCGGTGCCGTGGTCGAGCCGCCCGGCGGCAACTCCACCGCGGTGGTCCAGTCCAGCGCGCGCCGGACCGCGGCGTGCAACTCGATCGGCCGCAGCAGGTTCGGCGCGGCCGTGGCCCGCTGCCGGGCGAGCTGTTCGACCAGGAACCGGCGGTCCGGGTAGGCCACCACCACGTCGTCGGCCAGGCCGGTCAGCAGCGCCTGGTCCACCACGCCGAGCGTGCCCGGCCGCGGCGCGAAGACCTCCGCGGCCTTCGCCGACGGGATCCGGGCGAGCAGGCCGTACGGCACCTCGCTGCGGATCCAGGACCGGCCGTTGCGGGACGTGCCGATCAGCGTGACGTCGAACCACAGGTAGTCCTGATCGCCCTTGCGCCGCTCGATGTCGATGGCGAACGCGCCGACGCCGCTCGCGCCGCCGGTTCCGCTCTCCCCGGCCACACCGAGCGCGGTGCCGCTGAACATCCGGTCCTCGCCGGTCACCGGCCCGGCGCCGACGCTGAACGGGGAGAACGCGAAGCCGGACGCCTTCTCGTGCTCGTTCTCCTGCTCCTCCGCGTGCAGCCACGCGTTCGAGGCGTCGTAGCCGCCGCGGGTCAGCCACCGCCCCCGGCGCAGCACCGCGCGGACCGTGAACTCGTCGCCGCCGTCGCCCTTCACCACGTACCGGCCGGTCAGCAGCTCTTCGATGTGGGTGGCCGCGTTAACGCCGCCGAGCGCCGCGGACATCTCGGCCGAGACCGTGGAGAGCTGCCCGTAGTCGGCGATCCGGGGCGCCGGGCGGGTGGTGTCGAACCGCTCCGCGCCGGCCTGCCGGGTGGCGGGCAACCAGGCGATGAACGGGTCGAAGTTGTAGGTCTCCAGGCCGTGCAGGTGCGGCGCGATCGCCTCGGTGCGGGTCACGTCCCCGGCCAGCTCCGTGGGCACGCCGCCGGGGCCGTCGAGGATCCGCACCGTGGCCGGCGGCAGGTCGGCGAGCGTCTCCGGCAGCGGATCCACGCCCGCCGGCAGCCGTGCCGGGCCGATCCGGGTCAGCCGCGCCGGGGTGAGCAGACTGAGCCGCCCGGCCACGGTGGCGGACCGGATCGGGGTCTTCGCGGCCGGGAAGAACGTCTGCAGCTGCTTGCGGAGCCGGCCGTCGGCGATCGTGTCGACCACCTTGACGGTCCAGCTCGCGGCGTCCACCACGGAGCGCAGGAACTGCGGCGCGGCCGACGACTCGAAGAACTCCAGCGTGAACCGGGTGTCCGCGTCGAACTGCTGACTGCCGTGCTCCAGCGGGCCGCCGCGCCGCTTGCGCACCGCCGCCTCCGACCGGGTGACCGACTGCCCGGAGTCCCGCTCGTAGCCGGCGGCGCCCCCGAGGGCGAGCCGGGCACTCTCGGCGAGGAACCGGGAGTCCACGCCGGAGCCGGCCGCCAGCGACGTGTCGACGCTCTCGGTCCGGCTGTCCGCCGTGGTGCCGGCGGCGTAGACCGTGGTCTTCACGTCCGGGCGGGGACGCTCGTACTCCAGCTCGCCGTCGGCCGCGGTGACCCGGACGCCGACCCGCCGCACGGCACCGGACCTGTGGTTGAGCGTGATCACCTGCGTCACGCCCTCCTTGCGGATGGTGCGGTAGTGGCGTTTCAGCGCCGCGTCCCGGAACAGCGCGGTCACCGCGTTGGAGATGGTCGGGTCCTTGACGTCGACCGCCAGCGCCGTCAGGTTGTCCAGCACCACCCGGAGCACGTCCTTGCGGACCGGGGTGTCCTGGAACACCCGGGACGGCCGGTCGTCGCGCAGCACGATGCCGGTCCGCCGCTCCGCCGTGTCCAGCGACGCGGTGAGCTTCTCCACGTGCGAGGTGGCGTAGGCGATCTCCGGGTGGATCGGCCGGACGTCGCGCGTCTCCACCGGCATGACCGGCATGTCCGCGGCCGGCACCGGCAGGCCGAGCGCCACGGCGCGGGCGTACGGCGTGGAGGTCTCCACCCCACCTCGGATCTTCAGGTCCACGGAGGTGGACCAGAGCGCGCCGTCCACGTACCGCTCGTAGGTGATCAGGAAGAGCGCGTCCGCGGAGTGGGTGAAGCTGCGTCCCTCGTACGACGCCCGGGTCCCCTCCCGGCCGCCGCGCACGATCGACCCGGACTCGCCGGTCCGCCGGCTGGCCGCCGCACTGAGCAGGTGGACGTTGATGTGGTCGGCCAGCCGGGTGGACGCCGGGACGTCGCGGTCCGGCAGGTCCATCGCGGCCGCGCCCTTACCGGTCTGGAAGAACAGCGACGGGCCGAGCCGCCCGCGCACCCGCCGGCCCTTCCCGCTGACCGCACCGGCGCCGACACCGGCCTGCGCGTACTCCTTGGTCGACGGCGCGTCGGTCGGGTGGCTGTACCGCGCGTGCGCCGGGACCAGGTGGATGCGCAGCTGGCGGATCTCGTCGTCCCGCCGGTCCAGCGGCACGATCGCGCCGGTCCGGCTCATCATCTCGGCGGCCAGCGGCTCCAGGAAGTCCGCGGTGACGCCGGTGGCCACCCCCGACTCGAGGGCGACCCGGCCGCCGCCCGGCGCGAGGTCGCGCAACAACTCGTCGAGGCTGCCCCGCGCCGGCGTGCCGAGCCGCCCGTCGACCACGTCGACGAAGAGCTGCGCCTGCTCGGCGAGCTTCCCGACCCGGTTCAGCCAGACGTACACGCCGTCGATGCCGTCCCGCACGTTCTGCACCAGCTCGCCGGCGCCGTCGCGGACGTCCTCGCCGGCCAGCCAGCGGCGCAGGTCGGCCTCCTCGGCGACGGTCAGCCGCCGTACCGCCTCGTCGTCGGTGAGCAGCGGGGGTGGCCCGGTGGGCGGCGGCTCGGCCGGCAGGATGCCGTGATCGGCCGGTGGCGGGGCCGGGACCGGCGCCAGGTCCTCGTCGGCCACGTGCACCGGAGTCTCGAAACCCGCGCCGCCGTACGCCCGGGAGCTGGCCGGCCGGACCAGCGCACCGTCCTCGTCCGTCACCGACACGCTCAGCTGGTACGACGCCCCGTAGCGGAACTCCGTGACGACGCCGCCGACCTTCCGCCGCCGCCCGCCGGCCGTGTTCATGGCGGCGTTGCGGCCCTGCGACCGGTCCCAGGCGTACTGCAGGTCGGCGAAGCGCACCTGCATGCCGAAGAAGTCCTGGATGCCGAGGCGGGCGGAGATGTCCAGCCGGGTACCCCAGCGCCGGGTCAGCCGCTCGCTCATCGCGGCCCCGGACTTGCCGATCACCCGGTTGTCGATCCAGTAGTCCGGCACCCGGTCGATGTCGAGCAGGTCGCCGAGCGCGCCGGTCAGGTTGACGCGGAACGTGTAGCGGCCGACCCGGAACACGTCGGTGACGCCACCGTCGAAGAGCGCACGCTGGCCGCCGCCCATGCCCGGCACCGCGAACTTCGCGGCCAGCTCGTAGAACCGCTCCTGCCGCGCCTCGCCCTCGAGCTCCCGGCCGACGGCCCGCATCTGCTGCTCCACCAGGAGCAGCAGATCAGCGAAGATCAGCTCCGCGCCCGGCATCTCCTTCATCGTGCCGGGGCCGAGCCCGGCACGGCTGGCCAGCGCCCACGGCTCCCGGGTCGGCCCGCTCAGCGGCGGCAGCCCGACGCTGAGCGAGCCGTCCGGCCGGACCACGCCGCGGGTGGCAGCGGGTGGCAGCGGCGTGCCGGGCAGCGTCTGCCCGGGCACCCGCGCGCCGGTCCCGTCCAGCAGCTCGACCCGTGGATGATCCGCCAGCGCCGCCGCCACCTCGGCCGGCACGCCGACGGAGAGCTGCACCTGGGTGTCCGCCGTGAGCGTGTCCAGATAGGCCCGGACCTCGCGCAGCGCCCGGTCCGCCGACACCTCCCCGGCCGGGCGGGCGGGCCGGTAGAGCGCCGGATTCACCCGCACGTCGCCGGGGGTACGCGTGCGCAGCGGGCCGGTACCGGCCGGGTCGCCCAGCGGGACCGCGCCGGTGACCGCGCCCCGGTCGTCGATCAGGTACCGGTACCGGGCCACGGTCGGCGTGCCGGGCGGATAGGTGTAGTCGCCGTCGCCGCGCAGCAGGATCCGGTCGCGCACCGGCCACAGCGGGTGCAGCGACGCCGGCAGGTCCTCGATCAGCGCCGGGGTGTCCCCGCCGGACCGCCCGGCCACCGCCACCTCGATCGGGTGGATCCGGGCGAGGAACATCAGGTCGGTCACGTCCCGCACGCCGGCGCTGCGGAACGGCGGCGACCCGGCCGCTTCCGGCGCCTCCCGCCCGGCGGAACCCGGCGACGCCGGCCCGGTGGAACCCCGCCGCGCCGGATTGCGGACGAACTCGGCCGAGACGATCCCGGGCCTCGGCGTCTCGCCCGGTACGTGCACGCTGCCACGGGTGAAGACGACCGCACCGTCGATCAGCTCCGGGTTCGCGGCGTCGACCAGGTAGCGGAAGGCCGGCACCGCGTCCGGGTCCGGGTAGTCGTGGTCGGCCGCGTCCAGATCGCGGACCGTCGCGTTCGGGTGGTCGTCCAGCCACGCCCACCGGCCGCCGGGGTTGACCGCGCCGGCGAACGACACCTCGATCCGGTGCCGGTCGGCGATCGCCCGCAGATCGTCCGGGGCGGCCGCGCCCCGCCTCGGGAACGGCCGCCCGGCCCGGCCCCGCTTCGGCGTCCCGACCACCGGTTCGTCCGGCGGCACGAACACCTCGCGCAGCATCGGCGTGGCCATCACCTGTTCCTCGAACGCGTCCGCGTACGCCGCCGGGATCGCGATCTCGACCGTGGTGTTCCGCCGTACGTCGAGCTGCCCCCGGTTGGTGTCGAACGTCAGGCCGGCCGACACCGTCGCGTGGTACCGGATCAGCGCGGTCTTGCGGGTCGGCATCGACCGGGCCGTCGCCTCGATGCCGACCGACCGGTTCACCTGCCGGCTGGTGTTCAGGAACGCCACGTCCCAGCGCGGCAGCACCAGGTGCTCACCGGCCATCACCGGCGGCTCCGCGCCCAGCCGGCGCCCGGCCACCGAGCCGCCGCCGCGGGCCGCGCCACGGGAGGCGGACGCGGACATGTCGTTGCGGACCAGGCCCTTGGTGTCGGTGATCCGGCGCAGTTCGACGAGCCGGCCACCGGTCCGCAGGTGGCCCTCCAGCCGTCGCCACCTGCCCACCCGCATCGACACGTGCGGCGACAGCCAGCTGTTCGAGGTCCACCACGCGCCGGCGTCCTTGGCGCCCTGCGGGTTCATCATCTCGCGGCGCAGCGTGTCGACCACCCTGGCCGCGTGCTTCCCGGAGAGCCCGAAGTCCGCGTGCTGCTGGAGCTGTTCCTGGAGTTCCTGGAGCGGGTCCTCGAAGGTGGCGGCGCTGAGCGCGAAGTCCTGCCGGCCGAGCGCGGCCGGATCGGTCACCCGGATGGGCATGCCGACCGAGGTCGGATCCACGGCGTCGCGCGTGCTGGACAGGATCTGCGGCATGTCCACCGTCAGGTGGCCGTCGAGCGGCAGGGCGGCCACCGGCTTGCCGTTGATCTCCAGCTCCACCGTCACGTCCGTGCCGAACCGGTGGGTGGCGAAGTCACCAGTGAAGATCATGTTCTCTGCCGACACGCCGCCGCCGCTCGACTCGGACCAGTGCCGCGAGCCACCGGCGAAGAACCGGACGATCGGCCCGATGGCGAACCGGACCAGCTCGTTCGCGGTCCCGAAGAAGACCGCGGCGTAGAACGGCAACCCCCAGCCGGAGCCGCCCTCGACGCTCCGCGAGTACGAGATGTCGCCGCCCTTGATGTGCATGTCGGAGTCGCCGGCCGCCAGCCCGGGCCCGGGCACGTGCTGGTAGACCGAGCGGCCCGGGCGCACGCGCAGCCGCACGGTGCGGCCGTTGAACTCGCGGCTGACGCCGACGTCGACGAGCCTCCTCCAGTGCTTGGTGTCCCGGTTGCCCAGCTGCCTGGTCAGCCAGGACTCGACCCGGCCACGCGCGGACCGCCAGGGCAGCCGCGAGGTGCCGAGCGCGGCGGCCGCGTCACCGGCCAGCGTGGCGCTGAGGCCGTCGATGTCGGCCCGCTCGTTGACCTGTCGCAGGAACCCGTCACCGAGCAAACCCTGCTGCCGCAGGAACCAGGCCGCGGACGGCGCGCGGACCAGGTCGATCCGGGCAGCGAGGCCGGCGTCGTGACCGCCGGTCAGCGGCAGCCGGGCCGCCCGGGTCGCCGGGTCGGCCAACCCGTCGGCCAGCGCGCCCAGATCCGGGTTCGGGCCGTCGAGCAGCAACCGGGCGCGGTCGGCCGCGGCCGCGCGGGCCGTCTCGGCGGCGGGCCGGGCCGCGTCGAACGCGTCCGACAGCGTGGTCCAGAGGCTCAGCGTGGCGGCGCGGTCGACCAGCCGGTCCAGCTCAGGATCCGCGATCTGGGCGCGCGCGTACGCGGCCATCCGCCGGAGGTGCGTGCGCAGCCCGGTCCGCAGCGCGGTCAGGCCGTCCCGGTGCGCGGTCTCCACCCGATCCCGGACCGTGTCCAGGTGAGCCAGGTAGGCGAGCCGGCCCACGTCCGCGGGCGTCCACGCGTCGCGGCGGCCGAGCAGCGCGGTCACCTCGGCGGCCCCGTCGTCGAACGCCGAGCCGGGCGCCTGCACCGCGTCGACCCGGTCGGCGGTCCGCCGCGCGTCGCCGAGCTCCAGCCCGGCCCAGTCCGCGGCCAGCGAGCGAAGGTAGTCGAGGTGTATCTCGACCAGCCGTTCGTCGGCCCGCGCCCGGTACCGGTCCGTGGCCGCCCGGTCCCGGTCCTGGATCCGCAGCTCCCGAAGACCCTGTTCGCGGGTACGGGCGGCGCTGTCCCGCGCGATCGCGCGGTGGTGCTCGGCGATCTCGTCCGCGGCCGCGCGCTCGGCCGTCCGCAGCGGTGCGAGGCGGCGCTCCACCGTGACGATCCGGCCGCCGATCCGGCTCGCCTCGCGCGCCGCGGCCTCCGCCTCCCCGGCCAGCCGGACCCGGTCCGCCGCGGGCAGCGCGCCGGCCTCGGCCACGGCCCGCCGCGCCCGGTCGCGGGCGGTGATCGCGGCCTCGTGCTCGGCCCGGTGGAGCCGCAGCGTCCCCTCGGCCGCCGCCCGCCGCTCGGCGATCGCGGCCGCGGTCTCCTCACTGGTCCGCAGCTCGTCCCGGGCGGCGGAGAGGGCGGCGCCCAGCTCGGCGATCCGGGCGTCGTGCCCGGCGATCGCGGTCACCGCGTCCGTGCGCGCCGTCTCGTGCCGCTCCCGCTCGCGCGCGAAGCGGTCCCGGATCGCCGTGAGCCGGGTGTCCAGCAGGTCGTCGACCGCGCCGAACTGGCGCGACACGTCGTCGTCCCGCAGATCGGCCGCGACCGCGTCGAACGCGGCCTGGATCAGCGCCTCCGGCCCGGCGTCGCCCTCGGTGACGCCGCTGCCCGGCGCGAGCCGGGGCCGGGGTCGCGTGGGTTGCAGGGCACCGGCGGCCCGGCGCCCCGGTTCCGGGTCGAGGAGCGCGTCCACCAGCCCGGACCGCGGCACGAAGGACGGCTCGTCGTCCGGGTCGTCCTCTCGCGCGTCCCCCGGCGGGGCAGCGGCGACCACCTCCGGCGTCCCCTCGGGGGCCGTCGATCTGCGGTCACCGGCCGGTGACTCGGCGGACCGCGCCGGTGGCGCGGCCGGTGCCGACCGCTCCGGGCCGGCCGGCGGTGTCGCCTCCGGCGAACGCGGCGGCGTGACCGCCGGCGACATCGGCAGCGTTGCCGACGACTCCCCCGGCGCCGGCCGCGCGCCCGGCGGTGCAGTCGTCGGATCGACCGGCGGCTTCACCAACGGAGAGAGCGGCGGCGTGGCCGGTGACGACAACGGCAGCACGGCCGGCGACTCCGCCGACAGCGACAACGGCCGCACCACCGGCCGCACCACCGGGCGCACGACCGGCGGTTCGGCCGACGGCGCGGACGCCGGCATGGCCGGTGGCATGGCCGGTGACGTCACCGGCCGCGTGGCCGGTGACGACGTAGGCGGTTCCGTCAGCGGCGAGAGCCGCGGCGTGGCCGGTGGTGACGACGGCGGCGCGCCGGTGGTCGCGGCCGGTGACGTCGCCGGTGGTGGCGAGAGCCGCCGCACGGTCGTGCCGAGCGCGCTCACCGCGCCGGTGTGCCGCGGGTCCGCCGGGTCGAACCGGATGATCGCCCGGTCCGCCGGCGCCGCGAGGTCGACCCACCACAGCGCGTCGTCGTGCGACACCAGCAGCCGCAGTTCGCCGTCGCCGGTCCGCGGCTCGTGCCGCACCACCAGCACCGTTCCCGGCGCCTCCGCCCGGACCGCGTCGGCCGGCACCCGCTCCGCGGCGCCCCAGAGCCGCTCCAGCTCCGCGGCCGGCACCGGTGCCACCGGCAGGACGCCCGGCCCGGGCAGTCCCAGCGCCACGCCGGCCGCGAGCTGGTATCCCGCCTGCCACAGCGGCGCGCCCGCGACCGGCCCGGAGCGCGGCACCCGCAACTCGTCCCGCGCCGCGTCGAGCCCGGCCACCAGCGCCCGCAGGCGGTCCATCGGTGACGCCGCCGCGGCCGGCGCGGGCCCGCGCGCGATGTCCAGCGCCGCCCGCATCGCGGCCAGCCCCTTCGGCAGCACCCGGGCGAACGCGCCGTCCGGGTCGGGCCGGCCCGCGACGTCCACCCGCACCACCCGCGGCGACAGCTCCATCCAGGGGCGGTAGGCCACGCCGACCGGTACGCCGACCATGTCCGCGGCCGCCGACCAGTCCGCGACCGCGGTGTGCTCGGTGCCGTCGACCGGGATCGTGGTGATCCGTGCGCCGGGACCCAGGTCGCGCAGCACGCGTTGCGCGGTGGCCAGCGCGCCCACGTCGCGCAGCCCCTCGTGGCTCATGTGGAACGCCGGCCCGGCCTCGCGCGGCGAGTTCATCGCGTGCACCAGGCCGACGAGGTCGACCGGCGTGTCCATCGGGTACGGATGGAAGAACACGCCGCCGTTCCCGGTCGGGATGAGCCGTCCGTCCGGGCACAGCCGGGAAGGATCGAGAACCGCCGGACCGGACATGCACTTTTCCCCTCGCCGGATCGTCCGCGTGCTGACGCGCCACGCAACGCCGGTTTACGACTCCCCGTCAGTATCGGTTCACGATCAGTTTGTTAAAAAGTCGATTCAATGGTTAACGGCGCTACGGACACGTCTCCACATAGACCGCCACCTGCTCGAACAGCGCGCCGTGCTCCGGCATCCGCTGCATCAGGCCGCGCAGCTCACGGATCCAGTCCGTGCGGCCGGTCTCCGGCAGGTACACGGAGTGCTGGTAGATGGCCTGCTTCATCGCGTCCAGCGACCCGCCCTCCAGGCCGAGCTGGATCGCGGCCAGCACGGCCCGGCTGGCGCCGTCGTCCAGCGGCCCCTTGGTCAGGTCGATCAGGTCAGTGAAGCCCTCGCCGCGCGCGGCCGGGTCCTTCTCGATCAGCGACGGTACGAACGACAGCGCCTTCTGCTTGCGCTCCGCCTCGGCCGTGGCGCCGAGGTAGTCGAACGCGGCGCCGGACAGGGCCTCGTCCCGCCGCCCGTCGATGCGCAGGATCGCCTCCCACGCCGCGAACATGTCCGGCTGCGCGCCGAGCGACCGGATCTGCGGTGCCAGGCCCCGCAGCGACGACGTCAGTAGGCCCTTGACCGCGGCCACGTCCTCGAGCGGCGTGGACACGAAGTCGAGCACCGCGTCGTCCACCGGCAGCGTCTTGGCCTGGGCCGGGCGGGCGCCGACGGAGCGCAGCAGGTCGCCGGTGAGCGTCCGGGACGGCGCGGTGGCCTGGGTGCCGTCCGCGTTCCGGCCGATCCACGAGTTGTCCAGGTTGATGCCGAGCCCACCGGGCCGGCCCTGCCGTACCACCGCGAAGTCGTACTTCTCCAGCAGCGCGGAGAAGGCGGCCGGCGCGTCCCCGCGGACCACCACGATCGGGGTGGCGCCGCCGGCCAGCACGTTGCGCTGCTGCTGGATGAGCGCGAACTCGAGGTCGAACAGGTCGCGGCGGGACGGCGGCGCGCCCGGCCGGTCGTTGGCGAACGCGATGACCGGCGCGTCCACCTGCGCGGCCGCGGCCGCGGCCTCGTCCAGGAACCGTGCGTTCCGGTCGCTCGGCGAGCCGATCACGTCCATCGCGCGGCCGGTGTCGCCGAGCGGGACCAGGTGCACGCGGGACGACCGGTTGACGGCGCGCACCGGCGGCGTGGGCACCGGCGCGGCGGCCGGCTCCGCCAGCCAGGTGGTGAGGTCACCGGTCGCGTCGACCGGGTGCAGCTCGATCCCGGCCGGCACCGGCGGGAAGCTCGCCGCGCTGCCGGTGGCCGGGTCCAGGAACGCCAGGCCGTGCTGGTCGTGCACGGCCATGAAGACGGAGCTGATCCCGGAGGCGGAGTCGACCCGGACCAGCGCCCGGGAGTCCGGCTTCGCCATCGCGGCGAGCAGGTCGCCGTACCCGCCGAGCCACTGTCCCGGGACCGGCGGCAGGTCCTCGGTGCCGAGCTGGCGGCCGACCGCGGCCAGCGCGGTGCCGTGCACGAACTCCGCGAGCGCGGCCGGCATGCCGAGCCGGACGCCGTTCGGGCCGTCGAAGACCATGCTCGCGATCGGGTACGGCGTGGTCAGCGCCGCGGCCAGCACCTCAGGACCCGCTCCGGTGTACGCCCCGGGCGCCCAGTGCCGCAGCGGCGCGACCCACAGCACGTCCGCGTCCGCGACCGTGGTCAGCTCCATCTCCGCGGTGAAGCCGAGCAGCCGGGTCGGGGCGACCGGTGGCTCGCCCGGTCGCGGGTCGGCCAGGTCGGACCGGCGGATCTCGACCGGCAGGCCGGACGCGTCGGCGCGCGCCGCGACGTCGCTGAGCGTCAGCCCGGTCGGGTCCAGCGGGCGCAGCACGGCCCGGTCGACGACCTCCGCCGGCGTCTGGTGCAGGAACTGGAACAGCACGGCCCGGCCGCGTGCCGCACCGGGCGCGCCGGCCGCGGTCATCGCGCCGTCGATCTCCGTACCGAAGGAGAGGTAGACGTGCCCGTCCCGGCCCGGCAGCGTGGCGAGCGCCCGGACGCGCGGGTCGCCGTTGCGCGCGGAGATCGGCTCGGTGTGCACGTGCGCGCCGGTCAGCGTGGGCAGCACGTGGTCGATGCAGATCGCGCTGAGATGGTTCGCGGTCAGCGGCAGGTTCATGGATCCCCCGTATCAGCAGTTCGACAGCGTGTACGTGATCGAGTCGAGGATGTCGGCGCGCAGCTCCCCGATCCGGCCGCCGGACTCCCGCCACAGGTCGCGCAGGAAGTCGAGCCGGGCCACCCAGGCGGTCCGGTCGATCGGGTCCAGGCAGTCCTCCGGCAGCGCGCCGTTGAGCGTGCTGGCGAGCCGGCCGGCGCGTTCCAGGAACTCGCGGAGCACCGCGTCCGAGTCCGTCAGCAGTCGCTCGCCGGAGATCTCCCGCAGGTCCAGGACCAGGTCGAAGACCTTGGCGTTCGCCCGGTCCAGCCGGTGCGTGGCGGTGGCCCGGGACAGCGCGGCGGTCTCCGGACCGGTGAGCTGGCCGGCCACCATCAGCTGGAAGAGCGTGCCGTCCAGCGCGTACCGGTTCCGGCGCGTGCCGCCGGCGGAGCGCAGGTAGTCGTAGACGAACGTGGCCGGCATCGGGCCCGCGGCCGGGTCGTACGGCGGTTCCACGTCCAGGAACGACGTCGCGACCGGCGCGAGCCGGGGTGCGGTCTCGGCCGGGAAGCCCCCGGCCCGCTCCGCCACCGACAGCGCGGTCAGGAACGCCTGCAGCCGCGGGTCGCCGGGGTGCTCCGCGACGACCGCGCGGAGTTCGCCGAGGATGTCGGGGGTGCGCAGCCGCGCGTCGTTCGCCCGCTGGTACGCCTCCGCCTCGGCCCAGTCCGGGATCCGCAGCCACTCGGCCAGCGGGCGGGCGAGCGTGCGCCCGGTGGCCCGGACCGCCTTGGCGGCGTCCTCGAACAGTGTGCCGTCCGGCCGGCTGTCCATCTTGGACGGGTTCACGTCGCCCGGCTTGAGCAGCTGCCACACCCGGTCGAACCCGGCCATGTCCTGCAGCACGGTCACCGCGCCGTGGGCCAGGCGGACCCGGGTGAACTCGGCGAGCGCCTGGTTGACGCCCATGGTGGCGGCCACGATCGGCGGCTCGCCCAGCCAGCCGTCGTGCCGGAGCATCTCGTCGAGCTGCCGGACCGCCTCGGTCACGGTGGCCGGCGGGCCGCCGAGGCTGATCGCGACGACCGGTCCGCCGGCCGACTGGCGTACCCCCTCGATGATCTGCTTCAGCGCCTCCGCGTCGGTCTTCTTGGAGAAGTCCCCCAGCGTCCGGATCGGACGGTCCCGGCCGGGGAGCGTCGCCGGGTCCGTCGGTGCGGTCCGGGCGGGCGGTGCGGATCGCGCCGGCCGGCTCGCGAACGGGTCCGGCGCCGTGACGGTGAACGGGTCGAGGGTGGGCTTGCCGATGGAGAACGGGTTCAGGTTCGGCTTCGGCTTCGGTGCGACGGGCGGGTCCGCGGGCGGCGCCATGCCGAAGGCCGCCCAGCCGCCGGGTGCCCGGCCGGCCACGTCGCCCCCGGTGGTGGCGGCCGTCGTGGCCGGGCCGCCCGGCGCGGCCGCCGTCCCCCGGTTGGCGACCGCGACCGCCTGGTTGATCGCGTCGGTGAGGTTGAGGCCGGGCACCGGGCCGTGACTACGGCCGTTCTCGAACAGCTCCCAGGCGGTGGGCTCGCCCATCGCCCGCTGGTACCGGTGCCGCTCGCCCGCGATCGGGTCGGTGAGTCCGGCGTACCGGTCGATGTGCTGGGCCTGGGCCAGCACCCAGCCACCGGTGGCCCGGGAGAGGTCCGCGCCGGCCCGCCGGTGGTCGCCGCCGATCAGCACCACGTTGGCGGGGCGCGGGGCCGTGCCGGCGGCCGGGTCCGACCGGATCGCGTCCAGCTCCTGCATGATCACGGACGTGGTGCGGCCGCCGACCAGGCTGCCGGTCTGGAGCGTGGTGGACTCTCCGACCAGCGCGGTCCAGCCCGGGATCGCGTCCGGCAGCGCGGCGGCCCTGCCGTCCGCCTCGTCGGTGCGGTCGCTGCCCAGGTGCCGTGCGTCCGGGACCGGCCGGGACGGCTGCAGCTCGGCCAGCGGGATGCGCACCTGCACGGTGGAGGCGACGTAGACGGTCCTGACCACCGGCGCCGGGTCCACCGCGCCGCGGGCCGTGGTGGCGATCTCCTTGATCTTCTCGCCGATCCGGTCCGCGAGCCCCTGGCTGGCGCCCACCCGCACCGCGGCCCGGGTGATCCGGCCGTCGCTGGCCATCTCGCCGACCTTGTCACCGGCCATCTGGATCAGCTCGCCGAGCTCGTGGAAGTCGCGCGGCGTCGTGCCCTTCACCTCGAACAGCACGTCCCGTTCGCGCAGCACGTACGGCACCCGGGTCTGGTCCGTGCCGCCGGCCGCGTGCGGCACGATGCGCTGGCCGCGCCGGTCGACGTGCGAGACGGTGGCCGCGGAGCTGGTCTTCTTGCCACCCGGGACGGTGATGCCGGGATAGGTGACGTTCATGAACGTCTGGTTGCCGGGCGCGGCGCCGTACTCCGGGCGGATGTTGTAGTAGCCGCCACCGCTCGGGTTGGTCGGCGCGGTCGGCACGCCACCGGGGAGCACGGCCTGCCGGCGCTCGACGCCGCTCTGCTGCTCGGCGGCCGGTGCCCGGGACCCGAGGTTGTACGACTGGATCATCGACAGCGTGAGGCTGTAGACCTGCGCGGTGCTGGCCGTGGTCGTGGTGCTGGTCGCGTAGATCGGGAAGTACTCGAACACGCCCGGCGTCAGCTCGCCCGGGCTGAACTGCTGCGGCGTCCCGCTCGCGTCCACGTACGTGTCCAGCGGCGACCGCCACGCGCTCGCCTTCACCGGCTTGACCTCCAGGTCCAGCTCGTGCGCGAGACCGGCGACGTTGTTCAGCACGGTCAGGTCCACGCCACCACGGCTCATCAGCGCGTACGTGTTGGCGCCGCCGACCTCGTTGTCCAGCAGTTCCTGCAGCTCCGCCGGGTCCGCGCCGGGCAGCACCGTCCCGACCGCGTCCGCCATCAGGTGTGCCGCGCCGAACCGGCTGATCCGGAACCGCTCGTTCAGCCCGTCGAACGGCGCCCACGTGCCGACCTCGGCCGCGGTGAAGTGCGGCTGCGCGGCCGTGCCGGTCATCGGCTGCGTCGCGGCCGGGGTGACGGCGCCGCCCGGCTGCGCGTCGAACAGCGTGGCCGGGCGGTTCTGGTTCGCCGGTGGCGCGGTGGTCAGCCGGTCGGTGCTGCCGTCCTCCTTCATGAACTCCAGCGACACGTTCGCCCGGTGCCAGGTCACGCCCGGCGACGTGCGCACCCAGTTCAGCCGGCGGGCGCCCTCGTTCCACGCGGCGCTCAGCCGGGACGTGGCCGAGGACATCACCCACTCCTTGAGCGGCGTCACCGTGACCTGCACGCCGAGCTCCAGCGGCACGGTGGTGCGGGCCAGGTTGCCGCTGGACTTGGTGACGAACCGGTGCACCTGCTGCTCCCGGTGCCGGCTGCCCTTGTTGTGCTGCCGGTACGCGTCACCGGCCCCGGTCGCGCCGGTCAGCCGGACGTTGTCGCTCCTGCTCGGCACCGGGTGCCCGGTGCCGGCCACCCGCAGCGCCCAGCTGTAGTCGCTGTCGTTCTGGCTGCGCTGCTTGTGCTTGCCGGACATGCCGTGCATCTCCAGGTCCGCACCCCGGTGCGGCACGCCGAAGAGTTCGGTCGGGTCGCCGGCCGGCGGCGTGGCGGTGTACCGGTCCGCGGGCCGGGCCAGCGTCTCCACCTCGACGACCATCGCGCCGGCCGTGGCGTGCACGGTGGTGACCTGCGAGACCCGGCCGAGCCGGACCGGTTCGCCGGTGTCCCCGGCGCTGAAGAACCGGCGGACCCCGGTGCGGCTGCCGACCGAGGAGGTGAGCACGCCGACCGCCTCGTAGAGACCGGCCTTGTAGGTGGTCGAGCCCGGCTCGAGCACGCCGGGCAGCTTCGCGTTCAGCTGCGACACGGCCTCGTCGAACAGCGCCCGGGCCAGCACCGGCGGCGGGGGCGGGGCGGCCGGCGGGGCACCGGCGGCGGGTGGCGGCGGTGCCGGGACCGGGGCCGGTTCGAGCTGCACGTCGAGCACGGAGGCGTCGCCGAGGCCCTGCCGGCCGGAGATCCGCCGCGGCAGGTAGTAGACCTCCTCGCCCGCGTCCGGGGCGGTCCCGGGCGCGCGGAACAGGCTCCGCTTCGCGTCCAGCACCTGACCGAGCAGTGTGTCGTCGAGGCCGCTGACGAACTCCGGGCCGACCCGGGTGCCGTCCGCCAGTGTCCGGCCGGTGTCCACCGGGCGGGTGGCGTCGTGCGGCCAGGTCGTCTCCAGGCTGTGCCAGAGCGTGGCCAGGTCGTTAACGCTGACCAGCGACTCGATCGCGTCCGCCACGTCGAGCGCGAACGTGCTCTTCTGCGACGGGTTGCCGCCGAACACGGACAACGTGCTGCTCGCCACGTTGCGGGCCGCGAACGTGGACGTGCCGACGAACGTGACCGGGATCGCGACCGAGTGGACCGGCAGCTCGTAGTTGTTGATCCGGTAGTCGATGCCGGTGTGCGTGACCGACGCGTTCTCCCGGTGCCCGCGGCCGGCCCGGACCTGCCCGCCGGCGTTGCCGTAGCGGAACACGACGCCCGGCCCGACGCTGTGGTTGCGGTCGGTGTTGCCCTGCCGGATCAGCTCGTGGCTGTCGAAGAGCTGGTTGCCGTCCTCGACGTACGTGCTGTTCTGCGCGCCCGGGCGGGCCGGGATCAGGCGGGGCACCGCGTTGACGTACGCCTGCAGCTCGTAGCGTCCCTCCGGGACGGAGATCGCACCGTCCTCGAACGCCTGCTCGGTCGAGTGCGAGCTGCGCATGATCGGGTCGATCGCCGCGATCAGCCGCGCCTCGGTCAGGAACGCGCGCCGGGCCTGCCCGGTCAGCGTCGCGTCACTGCCCGGGTGGTGGCCGATCAGACCCGCGTGGCGGCGTTCGCCGAACAGGCCCCGGGTGTCCTGCCGGAACGCGATGTTGAGCGCCGCGGAGCCGCGCACGCCGGTCACGCCGGAGAGGTTGGGCAGCACCGGCCCGGACCGCAGCCGCGCCTGGTCGGCCGACGTGGCCGGACGCGACCCGGTCGGCAGCGGCGGGCGGGTCTGCGGGGTCGCGGTGACGCGCATGTCCGGCGCCCAGATGTCCATGGTGGCCCGCTCGGTCGTGCCGGCCTCCCGGGAGTACGTCTTCCACGGGGTGAACGTGCCCTCGTGGAAGATCTCCGCGTCCAGCTGCATGTCCACGGTGAACTTGTGCACCGGCTGGCCCGCGCTGCTGGACAGGATCACCGACCGGGACGTCACCTGACCGTTCACCGTGGAGACCGAGTTCTCCACCGAGTGACCGATCGGCGTACCGCTGATGGTGAAGCTGTTCCAGGGGTGTTTGGCCGCCTTGTCCTCGATGATCGCGGGCACGTCGGCCGTGGGCGTGCCGTCCGGGACGTCCGGCATCTTCTTGAGCGGGATGTTGCCGTTGACGTTCGCCGCCCACCGCTTGGTGGTGAAGTGCGACCGGACCCGCTCGCTGCGGAAGAACGAGTCCACCGACGTGTTCATCCGCATCTCGGTGGTGCTGCCGTGGTGCACCGGCGTGGTCCCGGCCACCTGCCGCGCGAAGTACCGCACCCACAGCCGCTCGATGCCGGTTTTGGTGGTCTTCTCGAACGGTACCCAGATGCCGTCACCGCGCAGGTCGTCGGCCATCGCCTCGCGGTAGAAGTTCGAGGCGGTGTCCAGCAGCCGGCGGTGGTTGAGCGCCTGTTTCGCGTCACCCGCGCCCTCGGCCGCCAGGAACTTGTTGATGCGCAGCTGGGCGAGGACCCAGTCGTCCACCGACTGCGGGCGGGCGCTGCCGGCCGGCAGCGGCGAGGGGTAGTCACGTCCCTCGATCCGCAGGTTCTCGTAGATGACCAGGCCCGGTGCGTCACCGTCCGCCATGCCGTGCGTCAGGTGCATGCCGCCCGCGTTGGTCAGCGCGTACGGCACCCAGCGGGCGCGCATGCCCTCCTGGTCCGCGGCGCGCCCGGTCCAGGTCTCGCGCTGCGCCGGGGCCGCGTCGGTGCGGCCGTCGACCAGCAGCTCCACGGTGAACCGGGTGTCCAGGTCGGCGACCATGCCGCGGGTGATGCCGCCCGGGTAGCCGGGCGTCGCGTCCTTCGCGGACCGCAGGCCACGGCCCATCTCCGAGCTGGTGCCGGTGTTCGTGCCGACCGTGACGCCGTGTCCGGCCGCGCCGGTGACCGACGCGCTCACCGAGCCGTAGGTACCGGCCACCGTGGTCTTCTCGATCGGCGCGAGGATGCTTGTCAGGCCCGCGTTCACGCTGCCCTCGGCACCGCTGCGCAGCCGGGCCGAACCGCGCTCCTGCACCCGGATCTGGTGGTAGAACTCGAGCGTGTTGTTGGTGGTCTGAGTGACGATCCGGTTGTCCTGGCCCGGTGCCGGCACCGCCTTCAGCCGCAGGATCCCGATCTCCCGGCCGTTCGCGTCGCGCAGCGTGTTGGAGAGCAGCCCGTCCCGGCGCAGACGGGAGAGGCTGCTGTGGGTGTTGCCGAAGCTGCTGAACTCCAGCACCTCGCGCTGCGACTCCGGGCTGAGCCGGAACGACGCGCGCCGCGCGCCGGTGAATCCGGCGAGGCGGGGCAGCACGCCGAGGATGTGCTTGCCGACGCCGGCCGGGTCGTGGAACGTGTCCAGCGACATCAGTTCGTTCGCCAGCTGCGCCTCGCCCGGCGGCCTCGTGTTCGCCGGCCGCTCCGGCATCGCCATGTGCTCCGGGAAGTTGACCGTCAGCCCGGTGCGGACCGGCACGTTCGTGCCGGTGGTCAGCGGGATCGGGGGCCCCGGCGGTGCCGGGACCGGCACCGTGGGGTCGGGCAGCGGCGCGTGCGCCGACTCGGCCGACGCGGTCCACTCGACCGTGTACGAGTGCGCGTACCCGGGACCGCGCAGCCGCTCGACCGTGCCCTGTCCCGCGCCGAGGTCCGTGTTGGTGATCCGGGTGTACTTGTTGTGCGTCAGGCGCAGCGTCCCGGCGAGGTTGAAGATCCGGAACGGACCCCAGTTGATCGGCAGGAACGGCTGCATGCTGACCGGGTACTCACCGACCGTCGACGTCTGCTGCCCGGTCGTGTTCGACGACGCGTGGTACTTGCGGTTCTCGCCGTGGTTCGTCATCGGCGTCGGGTAGTCCGGCAGCGCGTCCGGCTCCTCGTTGCGGATCAGCTTGGCCCGGATCGTCACGCGCAGCGCGTGGTCGCCGGTGCCGATCACGTGGATGCTGCCCGACTTGCCGGTCGCGGACGGCAGGTCCCCGGTCAGCGCGAGCTGCGTGGTGAGCCAGTCGATCTCCTCCAGCATCTGTTCGCGCTGGGTGTGGTGCACGCTCGGATCGACCCGCTGGTGCACCATCCGCCGGACCGCGTCGGCGTCCGCCGGGGTCATCGACAGCTCCGAGCCGACGCTCAGGTAGCTGTGCGCGCTGTCGCCGCCGGGGTCGTCCCGGTCGCCGAACCGGGTCAGGTCCTCCTGCGCCGTGACCCGGGTGTCGAGCGCGGCGAGCCGGGCGCGCGCCACCTCGAGCCGCTGCGCCGCCGCCCGCTGCTCGGCCCGTGCCTGCTGCAGATCCCAGCCGGTGGCGAAGAGCCGCTGCAGCATCTCGCCGGGGGCCGGGTGGTTCCGCAGCGCGGTCCGGGCGCCGGCCAGCGCGCCCTCCGCCGCGGTCTCCGCGGCCACCGCGGCGGTGTGCGCGGCGTCGGCGTCGGCATACGCGTCCTGCGCCCGGCGAAGCGCCTCGGTCGCCGTCCCGACCTCCCGCTCCGCGGCCCTGAGCCGGTTGTTCGCGCCGGCCACCTTGGACTCGAGCATCGGCCGCGCGTCCGTGTTCTCCTTCATCGCGCGCTCGATGCGGGCGATCTCGGGGTCGGACGGCTCCGGCCCGACCGGCTTCGCCCGGTGTGCCTGCAGCAGCTTCGCCAGCTCATCCCGGGCTTCGGTGAGCTTCTTGTCCAGCGCCTGGTGTCCGTCCTTCGCCGCCTTCAGCGCTTCGGCGGCGGCGGTGGCCGCGGCCCGCAACTCCGTCGCGGCATCCTCCTTGGCCTGCGCCGTGACCCGCGCGTCGGTGAGCCGGCCGATCGCCTCGGCCAGCCGGACCGCCGCGTCCTGGCGTTCCTGGTGTCGGGCCTGGACGGTCCGGCCCGCGTCGTCGACGAGCCGGGCGGCCCGCTCCGCGTCCGCGAGCGAGGGCTGGGTGCCGCCGCCGGCCGGGTCGCGGAGGCTGGTCATCCGCCCGGCGGTGCTGGTGACCGTGTCGGCCGCGGTCCGTTCCTGCGGCGCGAGCACGGTGTCGACCAGCCGCCGGGCCTCGCGCCGGATCGACGACGCCTGGGCGGACGTCATCCGGGTGCCCTCGACCGGGAAGTTCTGTGCGTTGTCGGTCAGGATCCGCAGTTGTTCGGCGTGGTTGCGGGCCCGGGTGAGCGCCGTGTCCGCCTGCCGGAACGCCTGGTCGAGCGGGGAGAGCTGCCGCAGGGCGGCGGAGAAGGCGGTCCCGAGGTCCCGCTGGGCCCGCATCGCGTCGTCGTGCCTGGTCGCCAGGTCCCGCCGCTGCGCCGTGCGCTGCGCCAGCGCGGTCTCGGCCTCGGCCCGCCGCTGCGGCGCGGCCGGGGTGGTGTCCGCCTCGGCCAGTCGCGCCTCGCCCTGCGCCCGGTGGATCGCCAGGTCGGCCGCGGCGAGCCGGCGCTCCAGGTCGCGGATCGCCTGGCGGCCGTCGGCGAGGCGCTGCTCGTGGTCGTCGACGACGTCCCAGGCGTCGCGAAGCGCCTGAGCCGCGTTCTCCGCGGCCGCTCGCCGGGTGATCATGTCGTTCAGCGCGGTGCGGTACGACGCGATGAACCCGTTCAGGCTCAACGGGCCGGGCATCACCGGCGGCACCGCGACCGGCGGCCCGGGGTTCGAGAGCTGGTTCGCGGCCGCGGTCAGCCCGTTGAACCGGGTGGCGGGCCGTGCCTGGTCCGGGACGGTCGCGAGCGGGTCGCTCCCGGCACCGGCGACGTCCGCGATCTCCGGGCCGCCGGTCCACGCCTTCTGGCGTACCGCCGCCGGGGTCTGTTTCGGGGCCGCGTCGATCGGCGCGGTGTCCACGCCGGTGCCGGGGACGCCGGCGAACCGCAGACGCGTCGGGTCGGCCGGCACCGCCGCCTGCCGGTGCGTCTGACTGTCGTAGAACGCGATCCCGTCGAACGGGTCGGTCGCCCCGGCCCGCACCGGACGCACCCGCCGGGCCACGAAGGCGTGACCGGGTTTGCCCTGCTCGGCGCCGACGATGACGAATCCGGTCGCGCCCTCGACCGGCAGCGACGCCGCGATCGTCGCCATCCGGTCGGTGTCCTTCAGCGTGCCGCCGTCGAGGACGAACGACAGGACGTCCACGTCGCTCAGTCCCATCGGCACGGACAGGTACTGCTGGCCGGGATCCAGCATCTGCGAGACCGCGGCGACCGACGAGATGACGCAGTTCGTGAGCCAGTCCTCGTCGGCCGTGGTCCGATCCTGGTTCAGGCCCGCGAGCTGCGGGAACTGCGTGCGCAGCTGGTCCACCGCGGTCGGGTCGCCGATCGGCTGCCAGCCCGACATGTCGGGCCGGCCGACCGCGGCGGGCCGCGGCACGGCCGCCGGGTCGAGCAGGCGCACGGACGTGCCGGTCGCGGTCAGCTCGGCCCGGTCCAGGGGGTTCGCCGGATCGAACCGGCGGATCGGGTCGCCGTCCGCGGCCAGGTTCACCCACCACAGCGCGCCGTCGTGCGACACCAGCCAGTGCACCTGGTCCGCCTGCCGGACCAGCGCGATCTGCCCGGGCCGTCCCAGCAGCGCCTCGGGCACGATCTCGGCGTCGGTCACCGGCGCCGGGTGGTTCCACAGCCGGAGCAGGTCGTCCGCGGTGAGCGGGTCCCGGGCGGACGTGCCGGGGAGGCCGAGCGCGACGCCGGCCGCGAGCTGGAACCCGGCCTGCCAGCGCTTGGCGCCGGCGATCGCGCCGGAGCGCGGCACCCGCAGTTCCTCGCGGCGCGCGGCGACGCTCGCGACCAGCTCCCCGAGCCGCTGCCAGGGCGTCCGGCCCGGATCGGCGGCGAGCGTGACCGCGGTGCCGAGCGCGGCCCGCATCAGCGTCAGCCCCTTCGGCAGCACGCGGACGAACTCGCCCCGCGGCGCCGGGTGGCCGTCCCGGTTCACCCGGATCACCCGCGGGGAGAGGTCCATCCACGACTCGTACGGCACGCTGATCGGCACGCCGACCGTGTCCGCCGCGGTCAGCCAGGTCTGCACCGCGGTCTTCTCGGTGCCCGCCACCGGATACGCGGCGATCCGCGCCTGCTGGCCGGGCAGCAGGTCACTGGCGACGCGCTCGACCGCGCCGAGTGCGGCCGGGTCGGTCAGCGCCTCGTGCGAGAGGAAGAAGGCCGGGCCGTTCTCCCGCCGGGCCTGCAGCGCCCGGACCACGGCCACCATGTCGACCGGCACGTCCATCGGGTACGGGTGGAACAGCGCGCCGTTCCCGGTGACGATGAGCCGCCCGTCCGGGCACAGGCTCGACAGGGACCCCGTATCGGCCATGTCGTTCTCCCCCTCATGCTGCCGCCGGATCGTGCACGCGCCGTCGCAGCTCGACTACGGGAGTCGCTCAGGGCCAGTTCATCCCCGGTTTGTTAATTGTTCAGTGCTCCAATGTGTCCGACGTGTTGTGCTGCCGAGACCGCTGGTCAGCGGCTCGGACGTGGTTAAGGAGAGGTTGCCGTGCGGCGGGTTCAGGCGGCCGCGAGCTGGTTCCGGCCGCCGCGCTTGGCGAGGTAGAGCCGGGCGTCCGCACGGTCGTAGAGGTCGCGCCCGGACTCGCCGGCCACGCACTGGGCCAGGCCCATCGACAGCGTCACCCGCAGACCGGGCGCGATCTGGTGCCAGTCGCGGGTCAGGATCACCTGACGGATGCGCTCCGCGACCACCCGGGCCTCGCGCTCACCGACCGCGAGGAACATGGCGAACTCGTCGCCGCCGAAGCGGATCGCGACCTCGTCCGCGCGGCAGTGCGCGCGCAGCACGGCCGCGATCTCGCCGAGCACCCGGTCACCGACGCCGTGCGAGTACCGGTCGTTGATGCCCTTGAACTCGTCCACGTCGATCAGCAGCAGCGAGCCGACGTCGTTCAGGTGCTCCATCCGGCGGTCGAACATGCGCCGGTTGCCGAGCCCGGTGAGCGCGTCCGAGCTGGCCGCCAGGTCCGCGCGGAACCGGGCCGCCTCCAGCTCCACCCGGCGCATCGCCTGACGGAGCATGGTGCGCCGGTCCAGCCGCAGCCGCCACAGCGACTCGACGTGCACGCGCAGCGCGGCGAACACGGTCGCGGTGGCCTCGCCGGGCGACTCGCGCAGCGCGAGCCGGGCCAGCTCGTACCGGTAGAGCAGCCGCTGCGACGCCAGCACGGCCAGTTCCAGGCCGGCCTGGAACTCCCGGCGCGCGCCGCGCAGGTCGCCCTGGTCGCGCAGCACGATACCGTGCGCGAGGTGCAACAGCCGGGCCTCGTGGCTCTGCCCGGCCGCGCGCATGCTCAGCAGCAGCCGATCGACCTGCTTCATCGCCTCCGCGTGGTCGCCCTGCTTGGCCGAGCCCAGCGCGAGCAGCGCGAACGCCAGCGGCGAGTCGATGCCCAGGTCGGTCCACCGGCGGACCAGCGTCACCGCCTTGGCGACCTCGACCGCGGCCTCCTCGGCCCGGTCCACCTGCTCCAGCCGGACCGCCCACTCCAGCAGCAGCTCCACGTACTGCAGCTCCGCGGAGGTACGCCACAGCTCCGGCGCCTCGGACGCGCTCAGCGTCCGCCGCATGATGTCGTCGGCCAGCTCGAACAGCTCCGCGTACTTGGCGGCCTCGCACAGCGACGCCATCGCGGAGAAGTAGCGCGGTCCGCCGGTCGGCACGGTGTCCAGCACCAGCGTGGCGCGCGCGATGTAGTTCAGGCCCTCGTCGATCCGGGCGATGCTGATGTACGCCCGCGCGGTGTCCGCCATGATCTTGGCGTCGGTCGCCCGCGGTCCGCCGTAGTAGGTGTCCGCGATCAGCGCCTCGCCGATGCCCAGCGCCTCCTCGTGCCGGCCCAGCGCGGCCAACGCGTACATCCGGCCGAGCCGGGCCACCCGCCAGGTGCGCTGGTCACCGAGGATCAGCAGGATCGCCTCGGACTCGTCCGCCGCGGCGAGCCCCTCGGTGTGGTGACCGCGGATGGTCAGGTCGTGCACGTGCAGCGCGAGGCCGGGAAACGGACCGTACGGAGACACGGGCACCGGCAGGCGGTCACTACGCACCAGCGTGTCCTCCCGTCCTGCCCCGTGCTCGAATTCCGGCCGACCCCTACGGTCGGCGGCGAAACCGCGAAGGTGAGATGTCCCGGGCGGGTTCACGACATCGCCGGTCCGCAGACGCGGATTGTACGCATCATTCGTGTCCCGACCGCCCGGGAACGCCCGATGTCCGGTTCGTTATCGGCAATGGTGCGACGAACTGTAGCTCGACGTCACTCCTGCCAGAGACGCCGGAACCGCAGCCCGAGCAGCGCGGCCGAGACCAGCGCCACGAGCACGACGATCACCAGCGCGACCGAGCCGTCCCCGCCGGGCCGCCCGCCGGCGGACAGCGGCGCACCCGGGTCGTCGCCGGCCCCGCCCGGCAGGTCCCGGCCCACCGCCTCGGCCGGGTCGACCATTCCCCAGCCGTACCGCGCGTCCGGGCGCCGCTCGTCGGTCATCGGCTCCGCGGTGTCCAGCACCCGCTGCCGGACCTCCGTCACGGTCAGCTCCGGGTGGGCCGCGCGGACCAGCGCCACCGTGCCGGCCACGTAGGCGACCGCGTAGTCACCGCCGCTGACCGGCCCGTCGACGCCGGGAGTGACGACGTTCACACCGGGCGCCGAGACGTCCACCGCGCCGGCCCGGTAGTCCGCCGCGGTTCGGCCGTCCGCGCCGACGCCGGCCACCCGGATGACGCCGTCCGACAGCGTCGGCCCGGCCGGCGGGCCGTCCGGTGCGGTCGTCACCACGACCGCGCCGCCCTCGACGGCGGACGCGACCGCCTCGGCCACGTCGGCCCGCGTGACGTCCACCGCCGCGCTCAGCGCCAGCACGGCCACGTCCGCCTCCGCCGCCGCCTCGACGCCGGCGGCCTGCACCTCGGGCGGCGCGTCCGGCGCGGTGGTCAGGATCCGCACCGGCAGCACGGTCGCGTCCGGCGCCACACCGCTGAACCCGCCGTCCCCGGTCGCGCGGCCCGCGATGATCGCCGCCATCGCGGTGCCGGGCCCCAGGCAGTCGGCGTCGGCCCGGTCCTTCGTGCCGGTCGCGTTCACGCCCGGCTCGACCCGGCCGGCCAGCTCCGGGAGCGTGCCGTCGACGCCGGAGCCGACCACGGCCACGACCTGCTCCTCGCCGCGGCTGCGCCCCCAGGCCTGGTTCGCGGCCATCCGCAGGACGGCCCAGTCCGGGTCGGCCCCGGCACCGTCGCGCGCGCACGCGTCCGCCGGCGGATCCGGGCGCTCCGGCTCGCTCGCCGGCGGCAGCCCGTAGGTCACGCCCTCGCCGTACGCGTCCCACGGCAGCACCAGCACCCACCCGGCCCGCAGGCGCCCCGGATCGGTCAGCACCGTGCCGTCCGGCTGCGCGCGCCCGGTGTTCAGGTGCATGATCTGGGAGTACCGGGCGCGGTCGTGGAGCAGCCGGTCCGCCAGGTCGTACAGCGTCTCGCCGCCGTCCCGGACCACGTAGTACTTCACGAAGCTCTGCTCCGGCGGCGCGGCACCGGCCGGCGCCCCGGCCAGGGCCAGCACGACCAGCACGGCCGCCGCCGCCCGGGTCAGCCGGTCAGTCCTGGTCATGCCGCTTGTAGCCCCGCTCGTCCAGCGCACCCCGCAGCGCCCGCAACGCGTAGAACGTCCGCGACTTCACGGTCCCGGCCGGCACGTCCAGCACCTCGGCCGCCTCCGCGACGGTCCGCTCCTGGTAGAAGATCTCCACCAGGACCGTCCGGAGCCGCTCCGGCAGCACCGCGATCGCGGCCCGGACCTCCCGGTCGTCGAGCCGGGCCGCCAGGTCGATCTCGGCCGCGGCCACCTCCGGCATCAACTCGTCCGGCGCCTCCGCCGGGCGCGCCGCGGCCGCGCGGATGTTGTCGATCACGATCCGCCGGGCGACCGTGCACAGCCAGCCGCGGCTCCACCGGCCGTCCTTCATCCGGGCGTCCGGGTTCTTCCAGGCGCGCACCATCGTCTCCTGGACCACGTCCTCGGCCCAGTGAAGATCGCCCTTGACGAGTTGCCGGACGTAGGCGAGCAGCACCGGCCGGTGCACCCGCTGCAGATGTTCGAGCGCCGCCTCCGGCGTCTCACCCGTCGCTTCGGAGTCCCCGGCGTCCTTGCGAGGGATCGAGGACGTGCTGTTCACCATTCACCACCAAGGAGATCAGGTGGACGCGCGTGTGGGCATGTCCGTCAACTGATTGCGTGATCCGTGCGCCGCTCGCGGGTCAGCGCGGCGGCGTGCTGCTGGGCGCCGTGCGGAAGTCGGCCGTCACCACCGGGCCGCCACCCGGCCCGGTCACGGTGAACGACACGAGGTCGGCGATCGCGACGTCCAGCCGGCCGGACTGGCTCTGCGCCTGCCCGGTGTCCGTCCAGCTCGCGACCAGGTCGATTTCCCCGTCGGCCGTGGTGGCGTAGAGGCGGTAACCGGTGCCGGCGGTCAGACCGGACACCGTCGCCTCGACGAGCACGTCGCCCTCCTCCTGCTCGCTCACCACCACGGAGAGCGAGGCCGCGCCCTGCCGGCCGGCGGCCGCGACCGTCTCGTACCCGTCCGCGGGCGGGCCGGCCAACCCGCGGAACAGCGCCACCCCGGCCAGCCCGGCCGCGACGACGGCCACGGCGAAGAGCGCGCCGGTCACCATCAGCGCCCGGCGCCGGTTGCGCGGCGGCCGCTGACTCCCGCCCGGCCCCTGACTCCCGCCCGGCCCCCGACTTCCGCCCGGCCCCCGACCTCCGGCCGGTCGCTGGCTTCCGGCCGGCCGTTGGTTTCCCGGTGAGGTCGCCCGGTCCCGGCTCCCCCGTGCCGGCCGCTCCGGGTTCTGCTCCGCCGGCCCGTCCGGGCGCGTCACCGAGACGACCGGCACGACCTCGGGCGCGGCCTCGGCCACGGTCGAGGCCGCGGCCGGCACCGCACCGAACTCGTCGATGACCTCCTGCCGGCCCTCCCCCTCGACCAGCGCGAGCGTCGCGACCAGCTCGATGACCTCGTCCGCGGTCTCCCGGCAACGGGCACACTCGGCGAGGTGACGCTCGATCTCGTCACCTTGCTCGATCGGCAACGCATCCATGTAGTACGCACCGAGCAGCTCGGTGACCGGATGCCGATCCGTGTCGTCCATCAGCACGTTGAACCTCGGGTCTTCGGGGCAGGAACCGCGACTCACGATGCTCCCACCACTGTGGCCGATGGAGCAACACCGGTGACCTTCGATACCCGGCACCACCGTCCGGGCGAGGTGTCCGTCCACCTGTCCCGTGCGACTCGAACCGGTCATGGCGGGTACCCCGGATCGAAGTCGACGGGCCGGATCACCGGATGAACGTGACGGCGATCGCCGTCGTCGTTCAGGACATGGAGCACGTCGTTGTGGTGGGAGCCGGTGTGACCGGGCTGTTCCTGGCGGTCGGGCTCGGTCGGCGCGGCTACCGCGTGACCGTCGTCGACCGTGACTCCGGGCCCTCCGCAACCGGCTGGAAGCGCCGCGGGGTGATGCAGTTCCACCACCCCCATGGCATCCGCCAGCAGGCGATCGACGCGCTCGACGCCGAGATGCCGGACGTGCACGAAGCACTGCTCGCCGTGGGCGCCGTCGACGTCGTCACCGGCGGCCTGTTGTGCCGTCGATCGACGTTCGAGCGGGCGCTCCGCTCGGCGGCTGCCGCGGAACCCGGCGTCACGCTGCTCACCGGCAACGTCGGCGACGACGTACCCCGCGGCGGTGGGCGAGCCACCGGCGTCCTGGTGGACGGACAGCCGCTCGCTGCCGATCTGGTGCTCGACGCCGGTGGCCGTAACTCCAGAATCGGCGCCGAGCTGCGTCCGGATACGGAGGACCAGGACTGCGGGCTGGCGTACGTCTCACGGCAGCACGTACTGCTGCCGGGTGCCACACCCGGACCGATGTCCAGCGGGCTGGGCTACCTCCAGCAGCACCGGGGGTACCTCGTGGCGGCATTCCTGCAGGACGCCGCGACGTTCTCAACCCTGATCGCGCGGGATTCGAGTGATGATGACCTGGCCGGGCTGCGGCACGCACCCGGTTACGAAGCGGCCTGTGCGGCGATCCCCGCCCTCGCCGCCTGGACCGACCCGGAGCGCTCCCGGCCGACCAGCGCACCGATGGTCGGCGCGAACCTGCACAACACCTACCGCGGCCAGGGGACATTACCCGGTCTGATCCATGTCGGCGACGCCGTCTGCGTCACGAATCCGACTGTCGGCCGGGGCATCGCCACGTCCCTGATGCAGGCCCGCAGCCTGCTCACGGCCCTGAGCGAGCACGATGACCTGCGGGATGCGTGCGCTTCGTTCGACGCGTACTGCGAGTCGGCCATCCGGCCGTGGTTCGACGATCACATCAGCACCGACCCGGACCGGCTGGCCCGCTACCGCGGCGCGGACGTCGATCTGGACCGGCCGCTGACCAGCGTCTGGATCGCGGAGGCGATGCCCGCCGTGGCCGCGGATCTACGACCGGTGATCGGGCGGTTCCTGGCGATGCGGACGCTGCCGGCGGAGCTGGCCACCATCGAACCCGCCGCCAAGGCGATCTATCGCGGTGGCTGGCGCCCCGATCGACCGGCCGGCCCGGGGCACACCGATCTGGCCGAGCTGATCAAGGCAGCCGAGGACACGCGCCCGCGACGAGACGGCTGAGGGTGCCGCGGCGGCCGTGGACGGCCTGGCGACTCGGCGGGCGGCTTCCGCGGTACGCGCACCGGGCGGTGCCGGGCGGCCGTGACCCCGGGCCGCGCTACGGATCGGGTGCCGTCCTCGTGCCCGATCATCCGCCACCTGGCGATCGCGGAGCGGTTCGCCGGAGGCGGCGTGCCCGGTCGGCTTCACCGCCCGAGGCGGTCGAGCGCGGCACGGTATGCCCCGGCGATCTGGGCCCGCATGCCCTCGGCCACGGCCGGGGTCCTCATGGACGCGGGCCCCAGCATGCCGGCGACACCGCCGGGGAAGGTCGTGGTCGCCACGGCCCGCCGGTGGCTGAACGTGTCGAACCCGGCCTTGCCGTTGTACGAGCCCGTTCCGCTGCGGCCCACGCCACCGAAGGGGACGTCGGGCAGCAGCATGTACGCGGCGTAGTCGTTACGGGTGATGCCTCCGGAGGTGGTGCGGTGGCGGAAGAACCGGAAGTCCGCCGAGTCCTCGCCGTACCAGTAGGCGGTCAGGGGAGCCGGGTGCGCCGTGACGTATTCGACCACTTCGGTGATCTCGTCGTACGGGTAGACGGTCAGCACCGGTCCGAAGACCTCTTCCCGGGTCACGGCCATGTCCTCGGTGACCTCCAGCAGGAGGGTGGGTGCGATCCGGCGGGCGGCGGTGTTCGACGTCCCTGCCTCGACGAGCGTGGCGCCCTTGTCCCGGGCGTCACCGATCAGTCCGGTCACCCGCGCGACGTTCCGGTCGTCGATGATCGGAGTGACCGCCGGGTCGGAGGCGAAATCCGGATAGAGCCTTCGGAAGGCCTCGCTGGTCAACTCGACGAACTCGGCAAGGCGGTCGCGCGGCACGAACACGTAGTCCGGGCAGAGGCACGCCTGTCCACCGTTGGCCGTGCGGGAGACCGCGATCCGCTCAGCGGCCAGGCCGAGGTCCGCGCCGGGTTCTTGCCCCCCAGCTCCAGCGTGACCGGAACGAGGTTGGCGGCCGCCGCGCGCTGGACAGCCCGGCCGACCGCGGTCGAACCGGTGAAGAGCAGATGGTCGAACGGCAGGTCGGAGAACGCCACGGCGGTGTCGACTCCACCGTCGACCACCATCAGCTCCTCGGCGTCGAACTCGGCGTCGACGGCCCGGGCCAGGACGGCGCCGGCCTGCGGGACCAGGTCCGAAAACTTGATCATCACGCGATTACCGGCCGCGAGTGCCTCGGCCGCCGGTTGGATCACCAGCCCGACCGGAATGTTCCAGGGTCCGGCCACGCCGACCACCCCGAGCGGCACGGTGTCGATCGTCGTGGGCATGCCGGCCTGCTCGGAACCGGGTACCGGAACGGGCGCCATCCACTCCTCGAGGTTGTCGTGCAGGTGGGCGATGCCACCTACCGCCGTCATGATCTCCAGCATGAGGCTGAACGCGTCCGGCCGGTGACCGAAGTCCGCGGCCCCCAGGACGGCGACCTGAAACCGGTCGAGCCGGTTACGCCGGACCTCGGCCGATGGCGGACCCTCGCGCAGGAAGGCCGCCCGCTGCGCGTCGAGCACCGCCCTCAACACGTCGTACTCACTCAAGGCTTGGTCCTTCACGCGTCGTCACATGCATCCTGTTCCGCACTCGACCGGTCCGGACACGGGGCCGGCTCGACCAACCGGTCGAGCCGGCCGTGGGCAAGGTTTCGATCAGCGGGCGCACACCGGGGTGACCGCGCCGCGCAGCGCCCGCTCGTGCAGCCGGTCGAGCCGGTACTGGCGCTCCGCCTTCGTCCCGGCGACGACCAGCGAGACGACGCACCGCGGTGTCGGGCCGCGCAGGCTCTCCGAGGCCGCCAGCTCCCCGATGAACTGCACGGTGATGCGGTCCAGCTCCGGGCGGACCTCGGTCGCCAGGTCCGGGCGCTCGGTCGGCGCCAGCTCCGGGCGCCGCGTCCACAGGTCGAACAGGCCGCGCTGCACCACCTTGCTCGACTCGATCTGCGCCCGGAAGAACTCCACCGTGTCCACCGGGTCGATGCCGGCCTGCACCGCGAGCGCGGCGGCCTGGTCCAGCACCTGCTGCTCGCGGACCGGGTCCTCGATCGGTGCGGTGGTGCCGAACTTCGCGGCAGCCACCTTGTCCGCCAGCAGGATCCGCTCGGCGGAGAGACCGACCAGGGCGGTCAGCCCACCGGCCGGTACGCTCGCCGCCTGCGCGGGCAGGGCGGAGGTGACCAGGCCCGCCACCGCGACCGTGCAGACGCTCGCCAGCCGCCATGACCACGCCGTCGTCGCTGACATCCGGCGTCGCCCGGACGCCGTTTCCATTGTGTTCTCCACGCCCTCTCACGACGCACGGCGGGCCCGTCGTGTTCACCGCCGGAAGCCCGGCCCGAGGAGTTCCCGCATTCTGCGCAACGCATAGAACGAGCGGGAGCGGACCGTGCCCTCGGGTACGCCGATGACGTCCGCGGCCTCCGCCACGGAGACGTCCCGCACGTAGAGGGACAGGAGCACGGTGCGCTGGTCCGGACTCAGCTCCTGCAGCGCGCCGAGCAGCGCCTGCCGTTCCACCACCGCGTCCGCGACGCTGCCGGCCGCCGGGATCCACGTGACGTCGACGCCGACGATCTCGGTCGGCCGGACCGACTGAGCCCGCGACGCGTCGATCGCCACGTTGCGGGCCACCGTGAAGAGCCAGCGGCGCAGCGCTTCCTCCTCGGCCGGCAGGTCGTCGATCCTGTGCCACGCCCGCAGCATCGTCTCCTGCAGCATGTCCTCGGCCGCCTCCCACCGGCCGTTCGCCATGCGCAGCAGGTAACGATGCAGCGTGTCGGCGTTCGCCCGGACGAGCGTCCGCATCCGACGCTCCCGCTCCGCGGCCGGCGTCCGGGATTCCCCCGGATCGTCCCCGGACCGGACCGTCCCCGGCTCGGCATATGCCCGGAACCGCCCGCGTGAGGCTCGCGGCGATGGCGCGGAGTCGGCGGCCGGACAACGTGGGATTTTCATTGACGCCACGGTATGGGCGGCATTGATCTCCGCCATCAGTCCGCGGAGGGGTCCGCATCCCTCGCCAGAGGTACGCGCGGCCGGCTCACCGAGCGGCCGGGCCGGGTTCCCCGCGGCGGCGAACCCGGCGAAGACAGCGATCATGACCAGCGCGGCGCGGCTGGGCAGCACCGAGGGCCGCGGCCGTCCTACCGGGCCTCGTGTCGGTGGAGCGGGTCAGGTGGCATCCTCCGCCGGCACGGCGTCGGCCGCGGAGCCCGGTGCCACGAGACCGGTCTCGTAGGCGAAGACGACCGCGTGCACGCGGTCGCGCAGGCCCAGCTTCCGCAGGATGCGCCGGACGTGGGTCTTCGTCGTGTGCTCCGCGATGAACAGCGCGGCCGAGATCTCCGTGTTGGACCTGCCCCTGGCCATGTGCACCAGCACCTCGCGTTCGCGCCCGGTGAGCGCGTCGAGTGCGGACCCGCTCGGCGCACCGGTCCCGGCACACCCGGGTGCGACATCGGCCGTTCCGGTCCGCAGCGCCTCGTACACCCGGTCGTCGAGGTCCACGGTGATCTGGATCTTCGAGGTGGTCCGGTCGCCCCGCAGGACGCGGATGACGGCTGCCGCGGTGCGGACAGGCGATCGTCGAACGTCCTCTGACATGGCACCGCCTCTCGCCGGGAACCGCCGGCCGATCGTTCCGCCGCGCCCGGTCCCCGCCGGGAGAATTGTGCGGAATGCCGCGGGTGATCACCGATGCGACATCCGTCGAGCCGGTATGCGGTCGGCGCATACCGGGTCCGCGGAGGATGAATTGTTGCGCACCACATACTCGGTATGCATACTCCGTAGGCATGTCCATTCGTCATGGCCTGCTGGCGCTCCTGGAGCGCGGACCCATGTACGGCTACCAGTTGCGCGCCGCGTTCGAGGAGAGCGTGGGCGGCACCTGGTCGCTGAACATCGGGCAGGTCTACACCACGCTGTCGCGGCTCGAACGCGACGAGCTCGTGCACCCGCTGCCGGAGAACGACGGCGGCCAGCGGCCGTACGAGATCACCGGAACCGGCCGGGCCGAGCTGGCACGCTGGTTCGCCACCCCGCTGGAGCGCACCGACCGGCCCCGCGACGAGCTCGCGATCAAGCTGGCGCTGGCGATGACCACGCCGGGGGTGGACGTCGGCGCGGTCGTGCAGAGCCAGCGCACCGCCGGGGTCCGGGCCCTGCAGGAGTACACCCGGCTGAAGCGCCGCCAGGACACCGGCGATCTCTCCTGGCGGCTGGTCCTGGACGCGATGATCTTCCAGTGCGAGGCGGAGATCCGCTGGCTGGACCACTGCGAGGCGACCGTCCTGCGCTACCGGCCGGCCCCGGCCGTGAAGCCGGCGGAACGGGACGCGAGCGCCGAGGACCGCGAAGGAGCCGGCCGATGAGCGACGCGGTACTGGAGATCGCCGACGTCCACCACACCCACGGCACCGGCGCGGCCGCGGTGCACGCGCTGCGCGGCGTCACGCTGCGGGTCCGGCCCGGCGAGCTGGTCGCGATCATGGGGCCGTCCGGGTCCGGCAAGTCCACGCTGCTCAACCTGGCCGGCGGCCTGGATCGCCCGGCCGCCGGCGAGGTCCTGGTCGAGGGCCGGGCGCTCGGCACGCTGAGCAACCGCGAGCTGTCCCGGGTACGCCGCCGGACGATCGGCTACGTGTTCCAGGACTTCAACCTGCTGCCCAGCCTCACCGCCGCGGAGAACGTGGCGCTCCCGCTCGAACTCGACGGCGTCGGCATCCGGGCCGCCCGCCGCGCCGCGATCGCGTCGCTGTCCGAGGTCGGGCTCGCGGACCTGGCCGCCCGCTTCCCGGACGAGATGTCCGGCGGTCAGCAGCAGCGCGTCGCGATCGCCCGGGCGCTGGTCGGCGAGCGCCGCCTGGTGCTGGCGGACGAACCGACCGGCGCGCTGGACTCGCAGACCGGCGAGGCCGTGCTGCGGGTGCTGCGGGAGCGCGTCGACGCGGGCGCGGCCGGCCTGCTGGTCACGCACGAGGCCCGGCACGCCGGCTGGGCCGACCGGGTGATCTTCCTGCGCGACGGCGTCATCGTCGACTCGTCCGGCCCGCTCGGCAGCGCGGACGACCTGCTGGAGCACACCACATGAGGTCCTGGTTGACCGCGCTGCGGATCTCCCGGCGTGAGATGCGCCGCGCCAAGGGCCGGTCCGCGCTGGTGGTGGCCATGATCGCGGTGCCGGTCTGCGCGCTGGGCTACGCGGCCGCGTCCTACGACATGCTCACGCTCACGCCGCCGGAGACCGCCACCCGCACGCTCGGCGCGGCCGACGCACTGCTGCTGCCGCGGCTCGACGAACCGATCGTGCAGGGCGCCGACGGTGAGCAGTGGATGCCCGCCGCGGCCGACAGCAGCGGCGACGGCCGCACCGGCATGACCGAGGCGGAGGCGCTCGACGTGCTGCCCGCCGGCAGCCGGGTCGTGCCGATGTCGTTCGGCGGGGCGGAGTTCCGCACCGCCACCGGCGGGTTGGCCCCGGCCGAGACGGCGCAACTGGACCTGGCCGACCCGATCTTCGAGGGCATGATCGAACTGCTGGACGGCCGCGCCCCGTCCGCGCCCGGCGAGGTCGCGATGTCCGAGGCCGCCCGGGCCCGGTTCGGCGACACGATCGAGTCCCGCGAGCGGGACCGCTCGTGGACCGTGGTCGGCACCATGGAGTTCCACGCCGACCTGGGCGAGTTCTTGGTCTTCCCGCCCGGCACGTTCCCGGAGCCCGGCGTCGAGGGGTCGGGTCAGTGGCTGGCGGACACGCCGGAGCCGATCGACTGGGTCCAGGTCAACCAGATCAACCGGCGCGGCGTCGCGGTCACCTCCCGGGCCGTGCTGCTCGACCCGCCGGACCCGTCCATCACGGCGCTGCCCTGGGACGGCTCCGCTCCCCCGGAGCGTGGCCTGAACATCGTGACGGTCGTCTCCGGTCTCGCCATGCTGGAGATCATCCTGCTGGCCGGGCCGGCGTTCGCGGTCGGCGCGCGGCGCCGGCAACGGTCGCTGGCGCTGGTCGCCGCGAACGGCGGCACCCGCGCCCACCTGCGCCGCATCGTGCTCGCGGACGGACTGACGCTCGGCTTCACCGGCGCGGTCGTCGGCGTGGTCGCCGCGGTGCTGCTCGCCGTGCTGGCCCGCCCGGCCGCGGAGGAGCTGGTCGCCGGCGCCCGGTTCGGCGGATACCGCTTCAACCTGCCGATGCTCGCCGGGATCGTGCTGCTGGCCGTGGTCACCGGCCTGCTGGCCGCGACCGTGCCCGCGTTCACGGCCGCGCGCGCCGACGTGGTGGCCGCGTTCACCGGGCGCCGCGGCGTGGTCCGGTCCAAGCGCCGCTGGCTGATCACCGGGCTGGTGCTGACCGCCGCGGGCGCGGCCGTCACGGCGCTCGGCCCGCAGGACAGCGCGGACTGGGGTGCCCAGCGGATCGTGGCCGGCCTGGTGCTGGCGCAGCTGGGCCTGGTGCTGTGCACGCCGTCGCTGGTCGGGTTGATCGCCCGGCTCGGCGGCGTGCTGCCGCCGGCGCCGCGGATCGCGCTGCGCGACACCGCGCGCAACCGGTCGTCGTCCGCGCCGGCCGTCTCCGCCGTGATGGCCGCGGTCGCGGGCACGGTCGCGATCGGTGTCTACCTGGTCAGCACGGCGGAGAAGGACGAGGCGGGCTACCTGGCCGGGCTTCCGCGCGGCTACGTCGGCGTCGACTACGAGAACTACCGCGACGACTACGACCCGGCGTCCGAGGACCGGGCCCGCGCCGCGGTCGAGCGCCTGCTCCCGGGCGCCGCCGTCACCGAGATCTCCGCGGCCGGCTGCGCGGACCCGGCCACGTACGAGAACTGCAACCTGGTCGCGATCCGGCCACCGGCCACCCGGTGCCCCGGCGACGAACGGGAACCGGCCACCCGGGAGCAGGTCCTGGCGCTGGCCGAGGACCCGCGGTGCGAGCGGACCTGGCACTTCAGCGGCCCCACGTTCCGCGACGCGGTCGGCGGCCGGGAGACGCTGGTCGCGCTGACCGGCGCGTCCGGGCCGGACCTCGACCGGGCCGTGGCCGTGCTGGACCGCGGCGGCGTGGTGGTCGGCGATCCGTCGCTGCTCGACGACGGCATGGCCCTGCTGCAGGTGCTGCGCACCCGGCCCGGCGCCGACGAGGCGGAGTCCCGGGAGATCGCGGTGCCCGGTTACCTGCTGGAGTCCGGCCGGTTCGGCGCCGGCACCGTGCTGTCCCCCGAGGTCGTGCGGCAGGCCGGTCTCGGCACCGCGCCGGCCGGTCTGGTGGTCGCTGCCGGCACCGCACCGGACGTCGGCGAGCTCGACCGGCTCAACCTGGCGCTGGCCGAGGCGGGCAGCGGCACCGCGTTCGTCGAGCGCGGCCCGGCCGGCGACGAATCGCCGATGCTCTGGCTGCTGGCCGCCGCGTCCACGCTGATCACGCTGGGCGCGGCCGGGATAGCGACCGGCCTGGCCGCGGCGGACGGGCGCGCGGACCTGTCCACGCTGGCCGCGATCGGTGCGGCGCCGCGCGTCCGGCGGCTGCTGACGCTGAGCCAGTCCGGTGTGATCGCCGGGCTCGGGTCGCTGCTCGGCGTGGCGGCCGGCATCGGGTCCGCGTTCGCCGTGCTGGCCGCGCGGAACCAGGCGATCGCCGGCGCGTGGCCGTTGGTCCCGCTCTACCCGCTGTCCGTACCGTGGGCGAACCTGGGGTTGATCCTGGTGGTGCCGCTGGTCGCGATGCTCGGCGCGGGCCTGCTCACCCGGTCGCGGCTGCCGATCGAACGCCGCCGCCCGACCTGACCGGTTCCCCGTCGCCGGGCCGGACCGCCCGGCCCGGCCCGGCGACGGGGAAGAATGCACCACATGACCGTTCCGAAGCTGCGCCAGACGGTGCTGGACACCACGGATCCGCGGGCGCTGGCCGAGTTCTACCGTGAGCTGCTGGGCCTCGAGTACCGCGCCGGCGACGAGCCACCCGCGCCCGGCGCGGACGACCCGCTGGGCCGCGACTGGCTGGTGCTGTGCGAGCCCGGCGGCGCGCCCCGGCTCGCGTTCCAGCACGTGGCCGAGCTGCCCCGGCCGACCTGGCCGGCCTCGCGGGAGATCCCGCAGCAACTGCATCTGGATCTCTGCGTCGGCAGCGTCGCGGAGCTCACCGCCCAGCATCCGCGGGTGCTCGCGCTCGGCGGCACGCCACTGCTGGAGCGCCTGGACGACGACGAGCCGCTGCGCGTCTACGCCGACCCGGCCGGACACCCGTTCTGCATCTTCGTAGGCTGACGGCGTGAGCTGAGCCATAACCGTCGAACCGGTGACGGTTACGACAACGTTTCTTCGGTGACCTGACGTGACATCGGAGGACACTTGTGACAACCGTGGGTTTCATCGGGCTGGGCACCATGGGTCAGCTGATGGCGCTGAATCTGGCCCGGGCCGGCACCGACCTCGTGGTCTGGAACCGCACGGCGTCGCGCGCCGAACCGCTGCGCGACGCCGGGGCGCGCGTCGCCGGGTCCGCCGCCGAGGTCTTCACCGGCTCCCAGGTGATCATTCTGATGCTCGCCAACGCCGCCGCGGCCGACGCCGTCCTCGAGGACGCCGACGTCACCGGCCGGATCGTCGTCCACATGGGAACGGTCGCGCCCGAGGACTCCCAGCGCCTGGAGTCGGCCGTCCGGGCCGGCGGCGGCACCTACGTCGAGGCCCCGGTCTCCGGCTCCCGCGTCCCGGCCGCGCAGGGCGCGCTCGTCGCGATGCTGGCCGGCGACCCCGAGACGATCGAGACGGTACGCCCGCTGCTCGCCCCGATGTGCCGGGAGACCATCGTCTGCGGCCCGGTCCCGGACGCGCTCACCATGAAGCTGGCCACCAACATCTTCATGCTCAGCAGCGTCCTGGGCCTGGTGGAGGCGTTCCACTTCGCCGCCCGCAACAACCTCGACCTGCACACGCTGCGCAGCATCGTCGACAACAGCCAGATGACGAGCGACATCTCCCGCGTCAAGTCCACCAAGCTGGAGTCCCGCGACTTCACCATCCAGGGCGGCGCCGCCGACGTCCTGAAGAACCTCACGCTGGTCGCCGGCGCGGCCCGCGCCGCCGGGGTCTCCGCCCCGCTCACCGAGACCATGCACCGCCTGATGGAGGAGACCGTCGTTCTCGGCCACGGCTCCGACGACTTCACCGCCGCCCTCAAGGCCCTGGAGGCCCGCGACTGCTGACCGGCATCGCCGCGGCCGGTCCGGACCACGGCACCCGCCGGTCCCGGCCGGGACGAGAAAGGCCCGGGAACGCCGTGGCGTTCCCGGGCCTCGCAGAGCGGGATCAGGCGCCCGCGGCCGACTTCAGGTCGGCGGCGCGGTCGGTGGACTCCCAGCGCAGCTCGGGGAGCTCACGGCCGAAGTGGCCGTAGGCGGCGGTCTGCTGGTAGATCGGGCGCTTCAGGTCGAGGTCGCGGATGATCGCGGCCGGGCGGAGGTCGAAGACCTCGGAGATCGCCTTCTCGATCCGCTCGACCGGCACGTTCTCGGTGCCGAACGTCTCGACGAACAGGCTGACCGGGTGCGCCTTGCCGATCGCGTACGCCACCTGGACCTCGCAGCGCTCGGCCAGGCCGGCCGCCACGACGTTCTTGGCGACCCAGCGCGTCGCGTACGCGGCGGAGCGGTCGACCTTCGACGGGTCCTTGCCGGAGAACGCACCGCCGCCGTGGCGGGAGTAGCCGCCGTACGTGTCGACGATGATCTTGCGGCCGGTGAGGCCGGCGTCGCCCATCGGGCCGCCGATCTCGAAGCGGCCGGTCGGGTTGACCAGCAGGCGGTAGCCCTCGGTGTCGATGCCGAGGCCCTCCAGCTCCGGCGCGATCACGTGCTCGCGGATGTCCGGCGTGAGCAGCGACTCGAGCGAGATGTCCGAGGCGTGCTGGGTGGAGACCACGATCGTGTCGAGGCGGACCGGGCGGAGCCCGTCGTACTCGATGGTGACCTGGGTCTTGCCGTCCGGCCGCAGGTACGGCACGGTGCCGTCCTTGCGGACCTGGGACAGGCGGCGGGCCAGCCGGTGCGCCAGCGCGATCGGCAGCGGCATCAGCTCGGGCGTCTCCGAGCAGGCGAAGCCGAACATCATGCCCTGGTCGCCGGCGCCCTGCGAGTCGAGCAGGTGGTCGGACTCGCCCTCGCGGGCCTCGATCGCGGTGTCGACGCCCTGCGCGATGTCGGGGGACTGCGCGCCGATCGAGATGCTGACGCCGCAGGACGCGCCGTCGAAGCCCTTCTTGGAGGAGTCGTAGCCGATCTTCAGGATCGTGTCGCGGACGATCGTCGGAATGTCGGCGTACGCCTTCGTGGTCACCTCGCCGGCGACGTGCACCTGACCGGTGGTGATGAGCGTCTCCACGGCGACCCGGGAGGCCGGGTCCTGCGCGAGCAGCGCGTCCAGAATGCCGTCGCTGATCTGGTCAGCGATCTTGTCTGGGTGGCCCTCCGTGACCGATTCGGAGGTGAACAGACGGCGTGCCACGGTGCTCCTCAAGGTAAGTCGAATTGAAACTGCGGATGCAGCCTAGTTGTCTACCAAACCCCTGGGTTTGGGGGGCAAACCCTATGCGGTGGTCGAGCTTAGCTGCCTGACTACCAGATCCAGTACGGCGTCCGCCAGATCTTCCTTGGGCTGCTCGCCCAACTCTGTCACGGAACCGTCAGCAGCCAAAACAGTGGCTTCATTAGAATTCGCGCCGAAAACCTTGTCCGTGCCGACCTCGTTCGCCACGATCAGGTCGGCGCGCTTGCGCAGCAGCTTGCCGCGCGCGTTCTCGACGGTGTCGTGCGTCTCGGCCGCGAACGCGACCAGCACCTGCCCGGGCGCCTTGCGTGCCCCGAGTTCGGCCGCGATGTCCGGGTTGGTGACCAGCTCGATGACCGGGGCCGTACCGTCGTCGGCTTTCTTGATCTTCTGGTCGACGACGGTGGCGGGCCGGAAGTCCGCGGGCGCGGCCGCCATCACGACCACGTCGGCGCCGTCCGCGGCCGCGACGACCGCGCGCCGGAGCTCCTCCGTGGTGCCGACCCGGATCACCTCGGCGCCGGCCGGGTCGGGCAACGAGACGTTGGCTGAGACGAGCGTCACCCGGGCACCGCGTGCGGCGGCGGCCACCGCGAAGGCGTAGCCCTGCTTGCCGGACGACCGGTTGCCCAGGAACCGGACCGGGTCGAGCGGTTCACGCGTGCCACCCGCGGTCACCACGACGTGCCTACCGGCAAGATCGGCGAACTCGGTCCGCAGCCCGGGCGGGGGCGGTCCGGTGAGGGCCGCGGCGGGGACGCCGCGGGACAGCACCCGGCGGGCGAACGCGAAGATGGCCGCGGGGTCGGGCAGCCGCCCCTTGCCGGTGTCCGCGCCGGTGAGCCGGCCGGACGCGGGCTCGATCACCAGGTTGCCGCGCGAGCGCAGCAGCGCCACGTTCGCCACCGTGGCCGGGTGCTCCCACATCTCGGTGTGCATCGCCGGCGCGAAGATCACCGGACAGCGCGCGGTGAGCAGGGTGTTGGTCAGCAGGTCGTCCGCGAGGCCGTGCGCGGCCTTGGCCAACAGGTCCGCGGTGGCCGGTGCGACCACGACCAGGTCGGCGGACTTGCCGATGCGCACGTGCGGGACCTCGTGCACGCCGTCCCAGACCTCGTCGGAGACCGGCTGCCCGGAGAGCGCGGCCCAGGTCGGGGCGCCCACGAACCGCAGCGCGGAAGCGGTGGGCACCACCCGGACCCGGTGACCGGACTCGGTGAGGAGCCGCAGGAGCTCACACGCCTTGTACGCGGCGATTCCGCCCCCGACTCCGAGGACGACCTGCGGACCACCCATCGGTCTTACGGCTGGTCGGTCGGCTCGGCCGTGAGCAGGCCGGAGTTGATCTCGCGCATCGCGATGGAGAGCGGCTTCTCCTGCGGCGTGGTCTCGACCAGCGGCCCGACGTACTCCAGCAGGCCCTCGCCGAGCTGGCTGTAGTACGCGTTCACCTGGCGGGCACGCTTCGCGGCGAAGATGACGAGCGCGTACTTGGAGGTCGTCTTCTCCAGCAGCTCGTCGATGGGCGGGCTGGTGATGCCTTGCGGGTCAGCGATGATTCCCACGGTGTCTTCAAACCCCTACGTCGACGATAAAACGATCAGGCTCGAGGCTGGAACGCTCAAGCTTGAGGCTGTGGCTGCGCCGGCGTCAAGACCGGCGAACTGAGCAACCCTACCAGCTCGTCCGCGGCATGCTCGACGTAGTCGTTGACGATGGTCACGTCGAACATCGACTGCGCGGCCAGCTCCTCGTCCGCGTGCGCCAGCCGGCGGCGGATCGTCTCCTCGTCGTCCGTGCCGCGCCCGATCAGGCGGCGGCGCAGCTCCTCGACCGAGGGCGGGGCGAGGAAGACCAGTTGGGCGTCGGGCATCGCGGCCTTGACCTGCCGGGCGCCCTGGAGATCGATCTTCAGCAGCACGGGTGCGCCCTCGCGCAGCCGGGCCTCGACCGGGCCGCGGGGCGTGCCGTAGAGGTTGCCGGCGAACTCAGCCCACTCCAGCAGCTGGTCGCCGACGCGCAGCCGTTCGAACTCGGGGCGGTCGACGAAGAAGTAGTGCTCGCCCTCGACCTCGTAGTCACGCATGCGCCGGGTGGTGGCCGAGACCGACAGCCAGATCCAGGGCGCACGCAGCCGGATCAGCTCGATCACGCTGTCCTTGCCGACCCCTGACGGGCCGGAGAGGACGGTGAGCCGGGCTGGCGGGCGGGCGTCGTCACTCATGCTCACAAGCTAATTCCTACACGGTGCCCCGTGCGGGCCTGCAGCGAACCCCGGATTCCCGGCGTCGAGCAGCCCCGCACGGAGCGAATTCCGCGGTCAGTTCGACGCGAACTCCGCGAGCAGAGCCTTACGCTGCTGCTCGCCGAGGCCACGAAGGCGACGGCTCTCGGCGATCTTGAGCTTCTCCATGATCTGGGTGGCCCGGATCTTGCCGATGCCCGGCAGCGCCTGGAGGACGGCCGAAACCTTCAGCTTGCCGACGACGTCGTCGCCCTCCGCACGGTCGAGCACGGACGCAAGGGTCGTCTTGCCCTGCTTGAGCTCCTCCTTGAGCTGAGCACGAGCCTTACGGATCTCAGCAGCCTTCTCCAGCGCGGCAGCACGCTGTTCGGGGCTCAGTGACGGGAGCGGCACCAGTTCTCCTCAGGTCCCTTACGCGCCGGCATCCACTACCGGCGCTCTGTGAAACGTGGTGTGACCAGGAACCAAAGGGGCATGTGGTTCCCAGCGCGGGGAAAACTAGCGGTCAGCGCCGCATTCGGCAACGTGGGCACACCATGATCGACAAAGCGTGACTAGGCAATTACTCAGCTCGCGGCGGACAATGCCGCCCGGACGTCGTCCAGCGCCCGGTCCGCGGCGGCCCGCAGCCCGGCGATTTCCGGACCCTTTCCGAGAACTTCGCGCGAGTACGACGGAAGCACCGAGCCGATCGCGGAGCCGAACACGGTGCGTAGGTCCTGAGCGGTACCACCCTGGGCCCCGAGACCCGGCGCGAGCAGCGGACCGTTCACCCGAGAAAGATCATGTCCGGTGTCACCCACCGTGGCGCCCACCACGAGACCCATGCTGCCGATCGGCGTCGCACCCGCGTTGAGCTGGGAAATCTCGTCAATCACGGTTTGCGCGACGGTCCGGCCGTCCGCGGCGACCGCGCGCTGAACGGAACCGCCTTCCGGATTTGACGTGAGCGCGAGAACGAAAACGCCGCCGCCATTCTTCGCCGCCAGGTCGAACATCGGAGCCAGCGATCCGACGCCGAGGAACGGGCTGGCGGTGATCGCGTCGACATAGAGCGGGCTGGATGGGTCGAGGTACGCCGCCGCGTACGCCGCGACCGTCGAGCCGATATCGCCACGCTTCACGTCCAACAGGACAAGCGCTCCGGCCTCGCGTAACTGTCGGATAATTGACTCCAGGACGGCGAGTCCCTTAGATCCGAATTGCTCGTAAAAGGCCGATTGCGGCTTGAACACCGCCACCCGGTCCGCGAGCGCCTCCACCACGGTCTCGCTGAACCGGGTCAGGCCCGCTACGTCGTTGCTCAGACCCCATCGCTCCAGCAGGCCCGCGTGCGGGTCGATCCCCACGCACAGCGGGCCGCGCGCGGCCGTCACCCGGTCCAGCCGGACCCCGAAGCTCTCCACGGGCACACTCCTCTCCTCGGGCCGCACCGAGCGGCCACGTGGCATTCCTGCTACTAAATCGCGTTTTAGTCCGATAACCGACAGGACGATCTGACGTCGTACCCCCGATCGGGGGTCTTGATTTTCTGCGATTGCTGCTGCACGCCCATCGGCACGTGCAGGCGCGCGTTCGCCGGCCGTCCGGCCGGGCTCCGGAGCGCGCTCGGGCGCCCCGGATCCGGCTAGGACAGCGCCTGGACGGCGGCCGCGATGCCGCGTCCGATCTGGACGATCTGCGCGTCCGTGCTGATGTACGGCGGCATCGTGTAGATCAGGTCGCGGAACGGACGCAGCCAGACGCCCTCCGCCGCGGCCGCCTCCGTGGCGACCCGCATGTCCACCGGGCGGTCGAGTTGCACCACGCCGATCGCGCCAAGCACGCGCACGTCACGAACCGCTGTAAACCCGCTGAGAGGCTCCAGAACGGCCGTGAGCCCCTTTTCCAGGGTGTGCACCCGTCCTGACCAGTCCTGACTCCGCAGCAGCGCGATGGAGGCGTTCGCGACCGCACAGGCCAGCGGGTTGCCCATGAACGTCGGCCCGTGCGCCAGCCCGCCGCCCTCGCCGTCCGAGACGGCCCGGGCCACCTCGGTCGTGCACAGCGTGGCGGCCAGCGTCAGGTAGCCGCCGGTCAGCGCCTTGCCCACGCACATCACGTCCGGCGTGACACCCGCGTGCTCGGCGGCGAAGAACGCGCCGGTCCGGCCGAAGCCGGTCGCGATCTCGTCGAAGATCAGCAGGATTCCGTGCCGCGCCGTGACCTCCCGCAGGATCCGCAGGTAGCCCGGGTTGTGGAAGCGCATCCCGCCGGCGCCCTGCACCACCGGTTCGACGATCACCGCGGCCAGCTCGTCCGCGTTCTCCGCCACCATGCGAACGAGTGAGTCCGCGTAGGACCCATCGACCGGGGAGTCGAAACCACCCGGTGGTGGCGGCGCGAAGACCTGCCGCGGCAGCACGCCGGTCCACAGCGCGTGCATGCCGCCGTCCGGATCGGTCACGCTCATCGGGTGCCAGGTGTCGCCGTGGTATCCGCCGCGCCAGGTCGCCAGCCGCTGCCGCGCCGGCCGGCCGACGCCACGCTGGTACTGCAGCGCCATCTTCGCCGCGACCTCGACGCTGACCGAGCCGGAGTCGCAGAGGAACACGTGCTCCAGCCCGTCCGGCGTGAGGTCGACCAGCGTGCGGGCCAGCGTGACCGCGGGCTCGTGGGTGAGCCCGCCGAACATCACGTGGCTCATCCGGCCGAGCTGGTCGCGCACCGCCTCGTCCAGCACGGGGTGCCGGTAGCCGTGGATCGCCGACCACCAGCTGGACATGCCGTCGATGAGCTCGCGGCCGTCCGCGAGCGTGAGCACCGCGCCGGCCGCCGCCGAGACCACGAAGGGCTCGGAGCGGCCGGGCATCGGGCCGTAGGGATGCCAGACGTGCGCCCGGTCCAGCCGCAGCAGCTCGTCCGGCGCGGTCATCGCCGGACCGAGGCCGCGGCTCGCACGAGCGCCGGCCCGCCGTAGATGAATCCGGTGTAGAGCTGGACCAGCGAGGCGCCCGCGTCGAACATCCGGGCCGCGTCGTCCGGCGTCATGATCCCGCCGACCCCGATGATCGGCAGGCGCCCGCCGGTCTGCCGGTGCACGAACGACACCACCTCGCGCGCCCGCGCGGTGACCGGCCGGCCGGAGAGGCCGCCGGTCTCCGCGGCGGTCGGCTGGTCGACCGGCGCGAGGCCGTTCCGGGCCAGCGTGGTGTTCGTCGCGATCAGGCCGGCCACGCCGGTGTCCGCGCAGACCTGCAGCGCCTCGCCGATCGCGTCGTCGGTCAGATCAGGAGCGATCTTCACGAGTACGGGCAGCCCGTTCGCCTCCTTGACCAGCGCGCCGAGCAGCTCGTCCAGGTGCTCGCGCCCCTGGAGCTGCCGCAGGCCGGGCGTGTTCGGCGAGGAGACGTTCACCGCGATGTAGTCCGCGTACGGGTGCAGCAGCCGCAGCGAGGTCAGGTAGTCCTCGACCGCGTCGCCGAGCGGCGTGATCTTGGACTTGCCCAGGCTGATGCCGAGCGGGACCGGCAGCTTCGCCGGGAGCGCGGCGAGCCGTTCGGCCAGCGCCGCCGCGCCCTCGTTGTTGAAGCCCATCCGGTTGATGATCGCGGCGGACTCGCGCAGCCGGAACACCCGCGGCTTGTCGTTGCCGGGCTGGGCCAGAGCGGTGACCGTGCCGGCCTCGACGAAGCCGAAGCCGAGCGCGGGCCACGCGGGCAGCGCGATGCCGTTCTTGTCCATGCCGGCCGCGAGCCCGACCGGGTTCGGGAACCGGACGCCGAACACCTCGACCGGGTTGTCGGTCCCGAACCGCCGGTGCAGCGCCGTGAGCACGGCCGGCCGCGCGCCGAGCTGCGCCAGCCGGTGCAGCGTCCACTCGTGCGCGGTCTCCGCGTCCCCGCCCCCGATCCGGAAGAGGGCGGGTCGCGCGAACTGCTCCCAGATCACTGAGCGGCCTTCAGGGCGGCGTGCAGGTCCTGCAGCGGCCGGACCTGCATCTGGCCGTTGATCGTGGCCTCGATGCCCATCACCGCGGCGGACGCGCCCGGCACCGTGGTGATGCACGGGATGTCCGCGGTGACCGCGGCGCTGCGGATCTCGTAGCCGTCCGAGCGGGCGTGCGCACCCGAGCCCTGCGGCGTGTTGATCACCAGCGTGATCTCCCCGCGCGCGATCAGCTCGACCGCGTTCGTACCCGGGCCCTCGTAGTGCTTCGGCACGATCTCGCACGGGATGCCGTACCGCTTGAGCACCTCGCCGGTCCCGGCGGTCGTGATGATCTCGAAACCCAGGTCGGCCAGCCGCTTGATCGGGAAGATCATGCCGCGCTTGTCCCGGTTGGCGACGGAGACGAAGACCTTGCCGGACGTGGGCAGCGAGCCGTACGCGCCGGCCTGCGACTTCGCGAACGCCTGGCCGAAGCCGGTGTCGATGCCCATCACCTCGCCGGTCGACTTCATCTCCGGGCCGAGCAGGCTGTCCACGCCCTTGCCGGCCGGCGTGCGGAACCGCTTGAACGGCAGCACCGCCTCCTTGACCGCGATCGGCGCGTTGTCGGGCAGGTGCCCGCCGTCGCCCTCGGCCGGGAGGATGCCCTCGGTGCGCAGTTCCGCGATGGTCGCGCCGAGCATGATCCGGGCGGCCGCCTTGGCCAGCGGGACCGCGGTGGCCTTGGAGACGAACGGGACGGTACGCGACGCGCGCGGGTTCGCCTCGAGCACGTAGAGCACGTCGTCCTTCAGCGCGTACTGCACGTTGAGCAGCCCACGGACGCCGACCCCGCGGGCGATCTCCACGGTGTACCGGCGGACCTGCTCCAGGTGCGGCCCGGCCAGCGTGATCGGGGGCAGCACGCAGGAGGAGTCACCGGAGTGGATGCCGGCCTCCTCGATGTGCTCCATCACGCCGCCGAGGTAGACCTCGCCGTCCGCGTCGCAGAGCGCGTCCACGTCGATCTCGATCGCGTCGTCCAGGAACCGGTCGACCAGCACCGGGTGGTCCTCGGAGATCTCGGTGGACCGTCCGATGTAGTCGGCCAGCGTGGGCTCGTCGTAGACGATCTCCATGCCGCGCCCGCCGAGCACGTAGGACGGCCGGACCAGGACCGGGTAGCCGATCTCGTCCGCGATCGCCTTCGCGTCGTCGAAGCTGACCGCGGTGCCGTGGTCCGGCGCGCGCAGCCCGGCCTTGGCCAGGACCGCGCCGAACGCGCCACGGTGCTCGGCCAGGTGGATCGACTCCGGGCTGGTGCCGACGATCGGCACGCCCGCGTCCTTCAGCCGCTGCGCCAGGCCGAGCGGTGTCTGGCCGCCGAGCTGCACGACCACGCCGATCACGCCCGGTCCGCCCGCGGCCTTGCCGGACGTGTCCTCGGAGTGGAACACCTCGAAGACGTCCTCGAACGTGAGCGGCTCGAAGTAGAGCCGGTCCGCGGTGTCGTAGTCGGTGGAGACCGTCTCCGGGTTGCAGTTGACCATGACGGTCTCGAAACCCGCGCCGCGCAGCGCCATCACGGCGTGCACACAGGAGTAGTCGAACTCGATGCCCTGGCCGATCCGGTTCGGGCCGGAGCCGAGGATCAGCACCTTCGGCCGGTCCGACGGCTCGACCTCGGTCTCCTCGTCGTACGTCGAGTAGTGGTACGGCGTCTTCGCGGCGAACTCGGCCGCGCAGGTGTCCACCGTCTTGTAGACCGGGCGCAGGCCGAGGCGGTGGCGCAGCGTCCGCACGCCGTTCTCACCGGCCAGCTCGGGCCGGATCGCGGCGATCTGCCGGTCCGAGAGCCCGGCCCGCTTGGCGGCCCGGAGCAGCGTCTCGTCCAGCACCGGCGCGGCCTCGATCTCGGCCCGCAGCTCCAGCAGCGACACGATCTGGTCGAGGAACCAGGGGTCGATGCCGCCGCTGGCCTCGTGCACCTGCGCGATCGTCGCGCCCAGGCGCAGCGCCCGCTCCACCGTGTACAGCCGGCCGTCGTGCGGGATCCGCAGCGCGGCCAGCGTCTCGTCCAGCGAGTCGGTCGGGTCCGGCGTCGTCCAGAAACCGCCGGACTTCGTCTCCATCGAGCGCATCGCCTTGTTCAGCGCCTCGGTGAAGTTGCGGCCCAGGCTCATCGCCTCGCCGACCGACTTCATCGTGGTGGTCAGCTCCGCGTCCGCGCCGGGGAACTTCTCGAACGCGAACCGCGGGATCTTCACCACCACGTAGTCGAGCGCGGGCTCGAACGCGGCCGGCGTCTCCTTGGTGATGTCGTTCGGGATCTCGTCCAGCGTGTAGCCGATCGCCAGCTTCGCCGCGATCTTCGCGATCGGGAAGCCGGTCGCCTTGGACGCCAGCGCGGACGACCGGGACACGCGCGGGTTCATCTCGATGACGACCAGGCGGCCGTCGGCCGGGTTGATCGCGAACTGGATGTTGCAGCCGCCGGTGTCCACGCCGACCTCGCGCAGCACCGCGATGCCGACGTCGCGCAGCTTCTGGTACTCGCGGTCGGTGAGCGTCATGGCCGGCGCGACCGTGACCGAGTCGCCGGTGTGCACGCCCATCGGGTCGACGTTCTCGATCGAGCAGACGACCACGACGTTGTCGTTGCGGTCGCGCATCAGCTCGAGCTCGTACTCCTTCCAGCCGAGCACGCTCTCCTCGATCAGCACCTCGTGCACCGGGGAGGCGGCGAGACCGGCGCCGGCGATGCGCTCCAGGTCCTCCTGGGTGTGCGGCATGCCGGAGCCGAGACCGCCCATGGTGAACGACGGCCGGACCACGACCGGCAGGCCGAGCTCGGCGACGGTCGCGCGGACCTCGTCCATGCTCTTGCAGACCCGCGAGCGCGGGGTCTCCGCACCGGCCTTGGCCACGATCTCCTTGAACAGCTGCCGGTCCTCGCCGCGCTGGATCGCGTCGATGTTCGCGCCGATCAGCTCGACGCCGTACTTGTCCAGCACACCGTTCTCGTGCAGCGCGACCGCGGTGTTCAGCGCGGTCTGGCCGCCGAGCGTGGGCAGGATCGCGTCCGGGCGCTCCTTCGCGATGACCAGCTCGACGAACTCCGGCGTGATCGGCTCGACGTAGGTGGCGTCCGCGAACTCCGGGTCCGTCATGATCGTGGCCGGGTTCGAGTTGACCAGCGACACGCGCAGGCCCTCGGCGCGCAGCACCCGGCAGGCCTGGGTGCCGGAGTAGTCGAACTCGCAGGCCTGGCCGATCACGATCGGGCCGGAGCCGATGACGAGGACGTGCTTGAGATCGGTCCGCTTAGGCATTGTTCTGACGTCCCTCGACAAGCTCGACGAAGCGGTCGAAGAGGTAGTCGGCGTCGTGCGTGCCGGCTGCCGCCTCGGGGTGGTACTGCACGGTGAAGGCGGGCACCTCGAGCGCCCGCAGCCCCTCGACCACGTTGTCGTTCAGGCAGACATGACTCACTTCGACGCCGCCGAAGTCGGTGTCGATCACGGTGTTCAGCGGCGCCTGCACGGCGAAACCGTGGTTGTGGCTGGTGACCTCGACCTTGCCGGTGGTCCGGTCCAGCACCGGCTGGTTGATGCCGCGGTGGCCGTACCCCAGCTTGTAGGTGTCGAAGCCGAGTGCGCGGCCCAGGATCTGGCTGCCGAAGCAGATGCCGAACAGCGGGACCTTCTTCGTGAGCACCGCGCGGGCCAGCTCGACCGGGTGCTCGGCGGTGGCCGGGTCGCCGGGGCCGGGCGAGAAGAAGACCGCGTCCGGCGAGACCGCGAGCAGCTCCTCGAGCGAGGACGTGGCCGGCATGATGTGCGTGGTCACGCCGCGGGCGGCGAGCCGGCGGGCGACGTTCGCCTTGATGCCCAGGTCCAGCGCGGCGACCGTGTACCGGTGCTCGCCCTCGGCCTGAACCGTGTACGGCTTCGCGGTGGTCACCTCCGCGGACAGGTCCGCGCCGAGCATCTCCGGCTGGGCCTTGACCCGGGCCTGCAGCGACGCCGGGTCCAGGTCGACCGTGGAGATGCCGACCCGCATCGCGCCGCGATCGCGCAGGTGGCGGGTGAGCGCGCGGGTGTCGATGCCGGAGATCCCGACCACGCCCTCGGCGGCGAGGCGCTCGCCCAGCCCGCCGGTCGCGCGCCAGTTGGAGCCGATCCGGGCGGGGTCGCGCACCACGTACCCGGCGACCCAGATCCTGGACGACTCGTCGTCCTCGCCGTTGACCCCGGTGTTGCCGATGTGCGGCGCCGTCTGCACCACCACCTGGCGGTGGAACGACGGGTCGGTCAGCGTCTCCTGGTAACCGGTCATGCTGGTGGTGAAGACGGCCTCGCCGAAAGTCTCCCCCTCCGCGCCGTAGGACTCACCGCGAAAGACGCGGCCGTCCTCCAGGACCAATATCGCGGGCTTCCTCACTTCTGTGCCTTTCCGTCCAGTACCGTCGGCTCGCCGCGCAGGAAGGTGGCGACGATCCGTCCGGGCAGGCTCATGCCCGCGTAGGGGTTGTTCATGCTGCGGCTGGCCGTCTCGGTGGGCACCACGGTCCGGGTCGCCGCCGGGTCCACCAGCGTGAACGTGGCCGGCGCGCCCGGCAGCGGGTCGTGCCCGTGCTCGGTCAGCCCCGCGATCCGGGCCGGCGTGCGCGACATGCGCTCCGCGATCAGGTCCCAGTCGACCGTGCCGTCCCTCTCCAGCGATCCGGTGGACAGCACCACCGAGAGCGCGGTCTCCAGGCCGACCATGCCGGGGCGCGCGTACGCCCACTCGCATTCCTTGTCCTCGACCGCGTGCGGGGCGTGATCGGTGGCCACGATGTCGATGATGCCCTCCGCCAGCGCGGCCCGAAGAGCCTTCACGTCATCCGCGGTACGCAGCGGCGGGTTGACCTTGAACACCGGGTCGTAGCTCTCCGCGCGGTCGTGCGTGAGCACCAGGTGGTGCGGCGTGACCTCGGCCGTGACGCGCACGCCGCGCGCCTTCGCCTGCCGGACCACCTCGACGCTGCCGGCCGTGGAGAGGTGGCAGACGTGCAGGCGGGAGCCGACGTGCTCGGCCAGCAGCACGTCCCGCGCGATGATCGCCTCCTCCGCGACCGCGGGCCAGCCGGTCAGGCCGAGCCGGGTGGCGACCTCGCCCTCGTGCATCTGCGCGCCCTCGGTCAGCCGCGGCTCCTCCGCGTGCTGCGCGACCACGCCGTCGAACGCCTTCACGTACTCCAGCGCGCGGCGCATCAGCCGCGGGTCGGCGACGCAGTGACCGTCGTCGGAGAAGATCCGGACGGTGGCGGCGGAGTCGGCCATCGCGCCCAGCTCGGCCAGCCGCTCACCGGCCAGCCCGACCGTGACCGCGCCGATCGGCTGCACGTCGACCAGGCCCGCCTCGCGGCCGAGCCGCCACACCTGCTCGACCACGCCGGCCGTGTCCGCGACCGGCGACGTGTTCGCCATCGCGCAGACCGCGGTGTAGCCGCCGAGCGCCGCGGCGCGGGAGCCGGTCTCCACCGTCTCCGCGTCCTCCCGGCCGGGCTCGCGCAGGTGGGTGTGCAGGTCGACGAGGCCGGGGAGCGCGACCAGGCCCGTACCGTCGATGATGTTCTGCGGGGTCTCGCCCGTCGGCTCCTTGATCACCCCGTCCTCGATGAGCAGATCACGGGCAGCGCCACCGAGGACGCTGACGTTCTTGATCAGGTACGCCACTTACTTTCCTCCGAGCAGCAGGTAGAGGACGGCCATCCGGACGCTCACGCCGTTGGCGACCTGTTCGACGATCGTGGACCGGGGCGAGTCCGCCACCTCCGGGGAGATCTCCATGCCGCGGTTCATCGGGCCGGGGTGCATGACGATCGCGTGCTCCGGCAGCCGGCGCATGCGCGCGCCGTCCATGCCGTAGCGGCGGCTGTACTCCCGGGCGGACGGGAAGTAGGACGCGTTCATCCGCTCGGTCTGCACGCGCAGCATCATCACCACGTCGCTGGCCGGCAGCACCGCGTCCAGGTCGTAGCTGACCGCCGCGCTCGCGATGTCCGGCGGGATGAGCGTGGGCGGGCCGACGACCGTGACCTTCGCGCCGAGCGTGGCGAGCAGCACCACGTTCGACCGGGCGACCCGGCTGTGCAGCACGTCGCCGACGATCGTCACGTTCAGCCCGGCGAGCCGGCCGAGCCGCTCCCGCATGGTGAACGCGTCCAGCAGCGCCTGGGTCGGGTGCTCGTGCGTGCCGTCGCCGGCGTTCACCACGGAGCCGTCCACCCAGTTCGCCAGCCGGTGCGGGGCGCCGGACGCGCCGTGCCGGATCACCACCGCGTCCGCGCCCATCGCCTGCAGCGTCAGCGCGGTGTCCTTCAGGCTCTCGCCCTTGGAGACGCTGGAGCCCTTGGCGGAAAAGTTGATCACGTCGGCGGAGAGCCGCTTCGCGGCCGCCTCGAAGCTGATCCGGGTACGCGTGGAGTCCTCGTAGAACAGGTTCACCACGGTCCGGCCGCGCAGCGTGGGCAGCTTCTTCACCTCCCGGCCGCCGGTCAGCCGGGCCAGCTCACGCGCGGTGTCCAGGATCAGCGTGGCGTCGGCGGCGTCCAGGTCGCCGGCCTCGCGCAGGTGCCGGATCATGCGTCACTCCCGTACAGCTTGACCTCGTCCGTGCCGTCGATCTCGGCGAGCGTGACCCGGACGCTCTCGCTCAGCGCGGTCGGGATGTTCTTGCCGACGTAGTCGGCCCGGATCGGCAGCTCCCGGTGGCCGCGGTCGACCAGCACGGCGAGCTGCACCGACGAGGGCCGGCCGAGGTCGCCGAGCGCGTCCAGCGCGGCCCGGACCGTGCGGCCGGAGAAGAGCACGTCGTCGACGAGGATCACCCGGTGGCCGTCGACGCCGCCCGGGGGCACGTCCGTGGGCCCGAGCGCGCGGGCCGCCTTCAGCCGGAGATCGTCGCGGTAGAGCGTGACGTCGAGGATGCCGACCGGAACGTCGATACCCTCGAAAGCGTGAATTCGGGCGGCGAGCCGCTTCGCCAGCGGTACGCCTCTGGTGGGAATCCCGAAGAGCACGGTGTCCCGCGCACCCTCGGTCTTCTCCAGGATCTGGTGCGCGATCCGGTCGACGACCCGGGAGACGTCGGTGTCGGTGAGGATCGTCTTGCCTGCTCGGGAAAGCTCGGTTTTGTCCGAACTCACCTGGTCTGGGGCAGCGTCTGGCAACGCCACGTTGGACCTCCTTCCCCGCCTCACTGGACGGGTCGTTAAAGGATGTCTGCGCCGGTCAGCACGCTACGTTACCAGTGTTCCCACACGTCACTCCGGTTGACCTGGGGGTGATCTGACTGACTGCCGACTCAGGAAAGCGAAAAACCGGTCAAGTCCTATGATCTCGCCAACTGGACCGTAATCGCCACTTGACCGCGTGTCTTTAGCGACGTACCGTCACGCAGCGTAGCGATCGCGCGGTGGGTCTGAAGCCCACGCCAGCACTGGAGTGTCCTGATGCCCTCTGAGTACGCCAAGTCTTTGGGCGCCCGCCTGCGCTCTATCCGCCAGCAGCAGGGTCTCTCCCTGCAGGGTGTGGAGGAGAAGTCGAACGGGCGCTGGAAGGCCGTCGTCGTCGGCTCCTACGAGCGCGGCGACCGCGCGGTCACCGTCTCCCGCCTGGCCGAGCTGGCCGACTTCTACCGGGTTCCGGTCTCCGAGCTGCTGCCCGACGGCAGCGGCATCCGGCACGAGCCGACCAACAAGATCGTTCTCGACCTCGAGAAGCTCTACGACGAGGCCGGCGAGGACCTCGCGTACGTCGCCCGCTACGCGCGCGCCATCCAGCAGCAGCGCGGCGACTACAACGGTCGCGTCCTCTCCATAAGGGCTGACGACCTGCGCGCCCTCGCCATCGTCTACGACATCTCCCCCTCCGGCCTGATCGAGCGCCTCACCGAGGCCGGTGTGCTGGTCGCCGACCCGCGCGCCTTCTTCGCCTCCTAAGGCGCTTTAGGCCGCACCGGGCCTCGTACAGCCCGGCCGGCCGTCAGCACCGGGCGGCCCGTGCCCCACTCAGCACGGACCGCCCGACCGACTGAACGTCAAACCGGCCGGCCTCCCCTCCGCCGACCGCATACTCCATCCCCCTCACGCTTCCGGCCCACCGCGCCGCGCATCGCTACGCAGAGCGCCCCCGGGCCCACCGCGCAGCCACCCGCTGCGCGGTTTTCGCACGTACACCCCCGGCCCCGCCGCCATCCCCGGCCCCGCCGCCCTCCGCCAGGACGCCGCTCCGGCCACCCCGCGCCTCGCGGCGCCCCGGCCCCCGGCACTCCACGCCGTAACGATCAGCAGATCTCGGCACGCCGGGCCCCTCCACCACTGCCGCGACACCCGGCTCTTCCACCGCTGTCACGGCACCCCCGGCCGCCGTACTCGCGGCACTCGCGCCGCCACACTCGCGGCCGCCCAGGCCGCCACACGTCGCGCCACCTCCGCCGCCGTACTCGCGGCACACCCTCCGCCACCTGCGGCATCCTTCGCCTCCGACCCGGCACCGCCGGGCAGGAGCGGACCGCGCCGCACGTCAACGTGGTTTCGTTTGTTCACGCTCACGGCTTCCGCCGCCACCGGTCCGGCGCCGACAGGCAGAAGCCGGGCCCGCGCTGCACGTCACCGCACTCTCGCCCTTCGCGCTCAAGCGCACTCTCGCCCTCTCCACCACCTTTGCGGCATCCTTCGCCACCCTCCGCCACCTTTTCACCTTCGCCCTGACGTCAAAGCGGGCGCGAGGACCCGCTGCGCGTCATCGCGGTCTCGTTCTTCGCATTCGCAACGGACTCTCGCGGCATCAGTCCGTTGCGCTCACGGCATCGTCCGCAGCGCTCACGATGTCTCCGGCCACCCTCGCGGCGCTGACGCAGACACGCACGCAGTCTGCCGCCGCCTCCTCGGCATCTCCGCCGCCACCCCGCGCCGACGCGCCCATCCTCACGGCATCCTTCACCGCACCCAGCGCGTATCCCGGCACACCCACCGCATGTTCCGCCGCCCTCACCGCATGGTTCGCCGCTGTCCCGACGCTGGCTCACGCACTCTTCACCGGGCAACGATGCCTGGCGCTAGTCCGAAATATCACCAGATAGCGGGTACCTGTGGCGCCACGACCACTCAATCTCGCGACCCGACGCCGCCACCCCGGCCTGAGCGATCAATCAGGTGAGCAAAAAGTCGATCCACTTCGCTAGATGACCTATCTTCTGCTCACCTGATTGATCGCTCAAGGCTCGCGTTAAGGCGAGCTGCGTTTCAACGAATGCAACGGTTGAGCGATAGACCCACTTTGTCGGAAATTTCGGGCAGTCGGTGTCGACGCCACCTCAGGCCGGACGAGCCGAACGGCTCCGCCGTTCGGGACACGGGCGGCCGGCTCCGCCGTTCGGAACTTGAAGTGACTGACTCCGCTGTTCGGGTCACGCCGTGCTCGGCTCCGCGGGCACGGCGCGCGACGCCGCCCGGCGCAGCCGCTCCGGGATCGACGTGTCGGAATCGGCAACCGACATGGAAACCCTCACGCCTGGCTTCGCCGCTCAGGTCATGTACTGCACCGGCTCCGCCAGCCGGTGCAGTAACGTGCGCCCGGCTCCACCCCTCGGGCGCAGAGTGCCCAGCTCCGCCAGCCGATGCAGAGAATGCGCATGGTCGGCCGCTCAAGCACACGTGCCCGATTCCGATGCCCGGTGCAGAGGACGCTGCCGCAACTCTGCCACTCAAGCACACGCGCCCGACCCCGACACCCGGTGCAGAAGACGCTGCCGCAACTCCGCCACTCAAGCACACGCGCCCCACCCCAACGCCCGGCGCAGAAGACGCCGCCGCGGCTCCGCGCTCAGGGCACAAGTTCCGTCTCCGCCGGGTGCGTAAGGAACGCCGGTCGGCTCCGTCGCTCAGGGCACGAAGCGGCTGGCTGCGTCACCGCGCTTGGAACGACGGGTGCTGCCGCGTGCGGTACTCGCTTCGCCTCGTAGGACCGGAGATGTCTTCGGCACGAAGCGTCCGGTGGATATGACGCCTGGATCGCCCCGTTACCTTTTTGATCAACCCCTTCGGGGTTGTTTGGTCGCTCGGCTCGGTATGGCTCTTTCCCCCTGTCGTACGCATGATCCGGGGGGTGTTGCCGCCGGGTCGGGTGGCGTCGACGGACCGCTGAATAGGGACCCGGCCGCCCCGCTTGCTGGGGTTGGTCTCTTCGTAACGTGGGTGCCGGCAGTTCGACGCCCGACCGCGACTGGACCCCGGTTGACCTGCGGTGATGGAAGGCATGCGGTGCACAACGAGTACGACGTGTTCCTCGGGCTCGACGTCGGCAAGAGCGACCACCACGCGGTCGCCCTCGGCCGGGACGGAAAGCGGCTGCACGATGCGCCGCTGCCGAACACCGAGAAACGTCTGAAGACCCTGTTCACCAAACTCGCCCGGCACGGCCGGGTCCTGGTCGTCGTCGATCAGCCCGCCTCGATCGGCGCCCTGCCCGTCGCGGTCGCCCGCGCCACCGGCTGCCAGGTCGCCTACCTGCCCGGACTCGCGATGCGCCGCCTCGCCGACCTCCACCCCGGCACGGCCAAGACCGACGCCAGAGACGCCTACGTCATCGCCGACGCCGCCCGCACCCTGCCCCACACCCTGCGCCGCGTCGACACCGGCGACGAGACCCTCGCCGAGCTGGAGGTCCTGATCGGCTACGACGACGACCTGGCCGGCGAGGCCACCCGGATCAGCAACCGCATCCGCGGCCTGCTCACCCAGATCCACCCGCCACTGGAACGCATCCTCGGCCCCAAAGTCACCCACCCAGCGGTGCTGGAACTGCTGTCCCGTTGCGGCGGCCCCGCTGGGCTGCGCACGACCGGCCGGCGCGACCTCACCTCGATCGTCGCCCCGAAGGCGCCACGGATGGGAGCCCGGCTCATCGAGCAGGTCCTGGCCGCGCTGGACGAGCAGACCGTCACCGTCCCCGGCACCACCGCCGCCGAGACCGTCCTGCCCCGACTCGCCGACAGCCTCCGGCAGGCCATGCAGCAGCGTGACCAGGTCGCGGACGAGGTCGAACGGATGCTTGATGCCCACCCTCTCGCCGAGGTCCTGACCTCGATGCCCGGCATCGGCGTCAGGACCGGCGCCCGGATACTCCTCGAAGTCGGCGACGCCACCGCGTTCAAGACCGCAGGGCACCTCGCCGCCTACGCCGGGCTCGCGCCCGTGACGCGGCGTTCCGGCAGCTCGATCCGCGGCGAACACCCGCCGAAATCCGGGAACAAGCAGCTCAAACGCGCGTTCTTCCTCGCCGCGTTCGCGTCGCTGTCCCACCCACCATCCAGGGCCTACTACGACCGCAAACGCGCTGAGGGCAAGAAACACAACGCCGCCATCATCTGCCTCGCCCGCCGCCGCGCCGACGTCCTCCACGCCATGCTCCGCACCAAAACCCCGTACCAGCCCAAAACAACCAAGGAATCTGCCCCTGAGGCTTGACGAAAACCATAGGGACACCCCCCCGGCGGAACCGGGCTGAGGTCTGTCTCTCGGGTTACGAAACGCCCGGCTTCGCTGGGCCGGGCGAGCAGCATGGCCATCGACCATGCGCAAATGTCCACCGGGCATAAGACTCGCGGGGTGGCCTGAGGGACAGGACTCGTGGGGTAAGCCGGGGCTTGCGTCGTCCGTCTGGAGCGCGGTTCGGGATCGCCGGTCATCGACGGGCTGAGGGGCGCGCCGCCGCCCACTGAGCATTGCAACTCGCGCTACCGGCCACCGGCGATCTCCGCCACGAGCGCCGCCACCCTCCCGGCTGCCGCTACCGCGTCCTCACCTGCGGTGTCGAACGCCGCCGCTTACCTGAGCCTGCGGACCGCGCTTGTTCACCACTGCCAACGCCCCGACTCGCGCTGCCGGCCAGCAGTGACCCGCAGGTCGCGATGTAGTGTGCGGCTCGCGCCGGCAGGGCCCGCCAACCCCGCAACTCCCATCGTCGAAGGCCAGTGATTCGCAGGCCGCGACGCCAGCCACAAGATGAATCGGTGGATCACACCCGCCGATAGCCGCCGGCTCCGCAGCTTCCGCCGTTGGCCGCCTCCGCGTCGCAGGCCACGACGGCAGCCGCGAACGGACCTGCGGCCCGCCTGCGGCCGCGCGACTCGTGACGTCGGACGCCGGTGGTCCGCAGGTCACGGCGTCGGCCACGAACGGATCTGCGGGTGGCCGTCGAACGGCGCTGGACCCGCGACTCGTAACGCCGAAGGACGGCGGACGTGGGTCACGGCGTCAGCCGCGGGCGGACACGGCGAGCGCGTCGTCCGAGACCGTGATCGGGCGGCGGCACGTGGGTCGCGGCGTCAGCCGCGGACGGGCCTGCGTGGTCGCGACGCCGGATGCCGTCCACGCGGTGTACCTGTGCCGTGGGTCGCCGGCGGCCCGGGCGGGACGACGTCAGGTGTGGCGCTCGATGCGGCGAATGGCCCTCAGCCCGGCCCCCGAGAAGGGTGAACGAAAGCCCGCCGGGCTGGGGGCCGGGCGGGCTTTCGGGGGAGGCTGGGCGGGTGCTTCAGCGGGTGGCGTACTCGGCGATGCGGCCGAGGATGCCGTTGAGGAAGCGCGGGGAATCGTCGGTGGACATCTGGCGTGCCAGCTCCACGGCCTCCGTGATGGCGACCGCGTCGTCTATGTCGTCCGCGTAGAGGAGCTCGTAGACCGCGATCCGCGCCAGGTTCCGGTCGACGACCGGCATGCGGTCGATCGTCCAGCCCTCGGCGTAGCTGGCCAGCAGCTCGTCGACCCGGTCGAGGTGGGCGGCGACGCCCTCGACGAGGTGGATCGTGTAGCCGATGTGGTCGGGCCGGGGCTGCTCGATGCGCTCGAGGTAGCTGGCCAGGACCTCGACCGGCGGCAGGTCCCGCAGGTCGGCCTCGTAGAGGACGTCGAGCGCCCGCTTGCGCGCCTTGCGGCGAGCGGGCATCGACTGCTTCGGGCCCTCCGCCATTAGGAGCGGCCGAGGTAGCGGCCGTCGCGGGTGTCGACCTTGATCTTTTCGCCGGTGGTGATGAAGAGCGGCACCTGGACCGTCGCGCCGGTCTCCACGGTGGCGGGCTTGGTGCCGCCGGTGGAGCGGTCGCCCTGCAGGCCCGGCTCGGTGTAGGTCACCTCGAGGAACACCGAGGTCGGCAGCTCGACGTAGAGCGGGACGCCCTCGTGGAACGCGACCGTCACCTCGGCCTCGGGCAGCAGGAAGTCGGCGTTCGAGCCGACGACCGCGCTCGGCACGTGGAACTGCTCGAACGTGTCGGTGTGGTCCATGAAGACGTACTCGTCACCGTCGAGGTAGAGGTACTGCATGGTCCGCTTGTCGACCGTGGCCGTCTCGACCTTGGTGCCGGCGTTGAAGGTCTTGTCGACCACCTTGCCGGACATCACGCTCTTCAGCTTGGTGCGCACGAAGGCCGGGCCCTTGCCGGGCTTCACGTGCTGGAACTCGACGACGGACCACAGCTCCTTGTCGAGGTTGAGGACCAGGCCGTTCTTGAGGTCGTTGGTGGTCGCCATTTCCTGCCTTGGTGTGAAGCCGTGTGTGTGAAACCGGCACTACGTTTGCGGACAATAGCCCAGTCTACCGGCGCACCCGGCTCGCCGCCTCCCGGGCCGGTCATGCGCGTGATGACCGCGCCGCCGTCCGTTGACGATCAATCAATCGTTACCTCGTCGTCGCCGAATAGACACCCGTTACTGGCAAGTTGCGGGCGTGCTGACTGCCTCCAGCCTGCCGAACCGCGTGTCGCGCAGCTTGCCGACCGTCCGCCTCGCCGGCCGTCCGATCATGGTCGGTGGCGTGCCCCGATGGCTCGGCTTCGCCGGCGCCGTGATGCTCGCGTTGGGCGGGACCACGGCCGGTGCGCTGCCCTATCAACAGGCGGCGGACCGGGCGGGCATGGTCGGCGTCGGCCTGGTCGTGGCGTACGCCGGGCTGGCTCTGCTGGTGGTCGCCTGGTGGCGGCTGGGCGCGGAGAACCCGGCCGCGCGCTCGATGCAGATCACGCTCGGGCTCTGGGCGGCGCCGCTGGTGGTGGCGCCGCCGCTGTTCAGCCGGGACGTCTACAGCTACCTCGCGCAGGGCCGGATGTTCGCGCAGGGGATGGACGTCTACCTGTACGGGCCGTCGAGCCTGGGCGGCCCGCTCGCGGCCGAGGTGCCGGGCATCTGGCAGCACACCCCCGCGCCGTACGGTCCGCTGTTCCTGGCCGTGGCCGCGGTGGTCACCACGCTGACCGGCACGCACGTGATCGCGGGTGTGTTCGGCATGCGTCTGGTCGCGGTGGCCGGTGTGGCGCTGATGGCGTTCGCGGTGCCGGTGCTCGCCCGCCGGCTGGGTGTCTCCCCCGGCGCTGCGCTCTGGCTCGGCGTGCTGAACCCGCTGGTGCTGACGCATCTGGTGGCGGGCGCGCACAACGACGCGCTGATGCTGGGCCTGCTGGGCGCCGGCCTGGCCGTGATGGTCTCCCGGCGGCCGGGTGCGGTCTGGCCGATGCTGGGCGTGGCCCTGGTGACGCTGGCCGCGCTGGTGAAGGCACCGGCCGCGCTGGCGCTGCCGTTCTGCGCGCTGCTGTGGGCGCAGCGCGCCCAGCGGACCCCGGCGGAGCGGGAGCGGTGGCCGATCATGGCGTTCCTGCGGACGGCGCCGCTGACCGTGCTGGTCGCGGCCGCGGCCGCGATCGTGGTGCACGCGCTGGCCGGCACGGGGGTCGGCTGGATCCTGGCGCTGGACACGCCCACGGTGGTGCACAACTGGATGTCGATGAGCACGACCGCGGGCGCGCTGACCGCCCAGTTGCTGGACGCGATCGGGTCCGGGGTGGCGCATCACGCGGTGCCGTTCTGGCGCGGCGTGGGACTTGCGGCGGCGGTCGGGTGCGGGCTCCTGGTGTGGGTCCGGGCCCGGGTGCTCGGCCCGGTCTACGCGGTCGGCCTGGGGCTGCTCGCGGTGGTGCTGCTCGGCCCGGTGGTGCACCCGTGGTACCTGCTGTGGGGCGTGCTGCTGGTCGCGGCGGGCGCGCCGCACGCGGTGGACAGCCCGGTGCGGCGCTGGGTGGCGCTGGGCAGCTCGCTGCTGGCCGTGCTGGTGGTGCCGACCGGCGGCCCGACCTCGGCCGTGGACGTGGCGGTCGGCCTGACCGGCGGCGCGGTGGTCCTGGTGGCCGCGGGCGCGGTGCTGCTGTGGTGGCTGCCGCGCCGCGAGCCCGCGGTGGAACGGGCCGAGTCGTTCTACCGGAAGCCCCGGGTCCCGGCCGAGACCGCCGCCTAGCGTGTTCCGCCGGTACGCCCAGCGGCGTACCGGCGGAGGGTCATCGGTTCCCGGTGCTCGCGACGTACCGGAGTGCGAGCCGGTAGCCCTCGATGCCGAGGCCGGCGATGACGCCGGTGGCGACCGCGGAGAGCACCGAGTGGTGCCGGAACTCCTCGCGCGCGTGGATGTTGGAGATGTGCACCTCGACCAGCGGGGCGGTGAGCATCGCGCAGGCGTCCCGGACCGCGTGGTTGTAGTGCGTCCAGGCGCCCGCGTTGAGCACGACGGGAATCCCGTCGTCCGCCGCCTCGTACAGCCAGGCCAGCATCTCGTGTTCCGCGTCGGTCTGCCGGACCTCGACGTCCAGGCCGGCCTCCCGGCCCGCGTCCACGCAGAAGCGCACGAGGTCGTCGTACGACGTCAGGCCGTAGACGTCCACCTGGCGCTTGCCGAGCCGGCCCAGGTTGGGGCCGTTGAGCACCAGCACCCGGCTCACGCGATCACCTCACGGTAGGCGGCCTCGAGCACGTCGTCCGCGGGCCCGGCCAGGATCGCCGGGCTGCCGAGCCCGTCCAGCACCACGAACCGCAGCGTGCTGCCGCGGGCCTTCTTGTCCACCCGCATCGCGGCGAGCAGCGCCGGCCACGCGTCCGCCTCGTAGGCGACCGGCAGGCCGAGCGAGGTCAGCACGGCGCGGTGGCGGGCCGCGACGTCCGGGCTCAGGTGCCCGGTGGCGACCGAGAGCGCGGCCGCGTAGATCAGGCCGACCGAGACCGCGTGGCCGTGCCGCCAGCGGTAGTGCTCGACCTTCTCGATCGCGTGCGCGAGCGTGTGCCCGTAGTTGAGGAACTCGCGCAGCCCGGACTCGCGCAGGTCGTGCGTGACCACGTGCGCCTTGACCCGGATCGCGCGCTCGACCAGCTCGCGCAGCGCGGGCGAGGCCGGGTCCTGGGCCGCGGCCGGGCCGGCCTCGATCAGGTCGAGGATCGCCGGGTCCGCGATGAAGCCGCACTTGACCACCTCGGCCAGGCCGGCGACCAGGTCCGCGTGCGGGAGCGTGTCCAGCATCGCCAGGTCGCAGAGCACGCCGGCCGGCGGGTGGAACGCGCCGACCAGGTTCTTGCCGGCCGACGTGTTCACGCCGGTCTTGCCGCCGACCGCAGCGTCCACCATGCCGAGCAGCGACGTGGACACCGGCACCCAGCGGACACCGCGCAGCCAGGCCGCGGCCACGAACCCGGCCAGGTCGGTCACCGCGCCGCCGCCGAGGCCGATCACCACGTCGCTGCGGGTGAAGCCGTTCGCGCCGAGCGCGTCCCAGCAGCCGGCCGCGACGCCGATGCTCTTGCCGTCCTCCGCGTCCGGCACCTCGATCGGCACCGTCCGGAGCCCGGCACCGTCGAGCCGGGCGGCCAGCGCCTCGGCGTGCGCCTTGAGTGGTTCGGCGTAGAGGAGCGCGGCCTGTTCGGCGCCGGCCAGCATCGGCGGCAGTTCGCCGAGCAGGTCCCGGCCGACCAGCACCTGGTACGGGGTGTCGCCGCCGACGTCGATCCGCGTCGGCTCGGTCACAGTCAGCTCAGTCATCGGCGCTGAGCCTAGTACGCGCCGCGCTCCGGGACACCGCACACCTCCGGCCGCGTCACGTCCACCCTCGCGGCCGGCACCGGCGTGCGGTCAGCGCGTGAGCAGCGCCAGGATCTCGTCGGTGATCTCGGTGGGCTCGCGGCCGTCGGTGACCACGACGTGCGTGGCCACCTCGCGGTAGAGCGGCGCGCGCTGCGACATCAGGTGCCGGAGCGTGGCCCGCGGGTTGATCGCCAGCAGCGGCCGGCCCGCGCCCAGGCCGACGCGCTTGACCGCGTCGGTCAGGTCCACGGACAGGAACACCACGGTGTGGCCGGCCAGCCGGGCCCGCGTCTCGTCGGCCAGGATCGCGCCGCCGCCGAGCGCCAGCACGCCGTCGAACGTCTCCAGCGCGGTCGCGACCGCCGCCCGTTCGAGCGCGCGGAAGTGGTCCTCGCCGTCGTCGATGAAGATCTCCGACACCGGCTTGCCCGCGACCGCCTCGACGTCGTGGTCGGTGTCCCGGAACTCGACGCCGAGACGCTGGGCGAGCGCGGTGCCGACCGTGGTCTTCCCCGCGCCCATCAGGCCGACGAGGACGCAGGCGGGCCTCACCGGATGATCAGGTGGTCGACGTACCCGGCCAGGTTGCGGCGGATCTCGTCGGCCGAGTCGCCGCCGAACTTTTCCGTGGCGGCCTCGGCCAGCACCAGCGCGACCATCGCCTCCGCGACGACCGCGGCGGCCGGGACCGCGCAGACGTCGGAGCGCTGGTTGATCGCGGTGGCCACCTCGCCGGTGGCGACGTCGACCGTGGAGAGCGCGCGGTTGAGCGACGAGATCGGCTTCATCGCGGCCCGCACCCGCAGCGGCTCGCCGGTGGTGATGCCACCCTCCAGGCCGCCGGCCCGGTCGGTGAGCCGCCGGACGCCGGTCGCGGTCGGCGCGATCTCGTCGTGCGCGACCGAGCCGCGCGAGCGGGCCTGCAGCCACGCGTCGCCGATCTCCACGCCCTTGATCGCCTGGATCGACATCAGCGCGGTGGCCAGCCGCGCGTCCAGCTTGCGGTCCCACTGCACGTGCGAACCGAGACCCGGCGGTACGTCGTAGGCCAGCACCTCGACGATGCCGCCGAGCGTGTCCGCGTCCTTCTTCGCCGCGTCGACCTCCGCGACCATCCGCGCGGACGCCTCGGGGTCGAGGCAGCGCAGCGGGTCCGCGTCGATCCGGTCGAAGTCCTCCGGGTGCGGCTGCAGGCCGGGCTTGGCCGCGACCGAGCCGAGCTCGACCACGTGCGACACGATCCGGATGCCGAGCGTCTGCTCGATGATCGCCTTGGCCACGGTGCCGACCGCGACGCGCGCCGCGGTCTCCCGCGCGGAGGCGCGCTCCAGGATCGGCCGGGCGTCGGTGTGCCCGTACTTCTGCATGCCGGCCAGGTCCGCGTGCCCGGGCCGGGGGCGGGTCAGCGGCGCGTTGCGCGCCTGGCCGGCCAGTTCCTCCGGGTCGACCGGGTCCGCGGCCATCACGGTCTGCCACTTGGGCCACTCGGAGTTGCCGATCCGGATCGCGACCGGGCTGCCCAGCGTGACGCCGTGCCGGATCCCACCGATGATCTCGATCTCGTCCTGCTCGAACGCCATCCGGGCGCCGCGGCCGTAGCCGAGGCGGCGACGGGCCAGTTCCTTCCCGATGTCGGCGCTCGTCACCCGCACGCCGGCGGGGACCCCCTCCAGCAGAGCGACGAGGGCGGGGCCATGGGATTCACCTGCGGTCAGCCAGCGCAACACGTCGCACAGTCTGTCATGGCCCCGTCTCGGTCTCACGTGCTGGCCGTCCCGTCCCACCCTCCGGTCCGATGAACGCCGCCACCACCCCGGTGGCCCGCGCGGTCACCCGGCCGGTTCCGGCGGCGGGCCAGCGGCGATCAGCGCAGTGAGGTCGTGCAGGTCCGGGACCGCGGCGGCGATCCGGGCGCGGGCGTCGTCGCCGAGCCGGTCCAGCGCGTCCGCGACCAGCGCCCGCCGTTGTTCCTGGTAGGCGCCGATCCGCCGGTGCGCCTCCGGGGTCAGCGTGAGCCGCACCTGGCGCCGGTTCTCCGGCGACCGTTCGCGGGCGATCAGCCCGGCGTCCGCGAGGTCGCCGACCAGCGTGCTGACCGTGTTCGGCGCGGCGCGCAGCGCCTCGGCCGCGTCCCGGACGCAGATGCCGGGCCGCCGCTCGACCAGCCGGAGCACCTCGACCTGCGCGTCCGGCAGCCGGTCGGCGTCGCGCCGGGCGGCCGCCCGGCGCAGCACCTGGTGCAGGTGCCCGAGCGTGTCGCTGATCTCATCCGCCGAGGTCATGGCGTACTCCCGCTGTCTTTTAATCGCCTTGTGCAACTAGTCTGCCCACAGAGCTTTTCTCCCGGAAGGACGTACCAGCGTGTCACAGACCACCGTCGACACGGCCCCGGCGCCGCCACGCGGCCGGGCCGCCCTCGCCCTGGTGGCGCTGCTCGGCACGCTCACCGCGATCGGCCCATTGTCGATCGACATGTACCTGCCCGCGTTCCCGGAGATCGCCGCGGACCTGCACGCGACGCCGTCCCAGGTCCAGCTGTCACTCACCACGCTGATGGTCGGCATGGCCGTCGGCCAGCTGGTCACCGGCCCGCTCAGCGACCGGCTCGGACGCCGTACCCCCGTGATCATCGGCATGGTGGCCTATGCGCTGCTCTGCGTGGCCTGCGCGTTCGTGCCGTCGACCGGCGCACTCGCCGCGGTGCGCTTCGCGCAGGGCTTCGCCGGCGGCATGGGTACGGTCGTGGCCCGCGCCGTCGTCGGCGACCTCTTCTCCGGCCGGGCCGCCGCGAAGTACTTCTCCCAGCTCGCCCTGGTCTTCGGCGTGGCGCCGGTGCTGGCGCCCAGCCTGGGCACGCTGGTGCTGACGTTCACCGACTGGCGGGGCATCTTCCTGGTGCTGGCCGGGCTCGCCGTCCTGATCACGGTCGCGGTGGTCCGCGTGCTCCCGGAGACGCTGCCGCCGGAACGCCGCAGCACCCGCGGGCTCGCCGACGTCGCCGACACCACCCGCGTGCTGGCCAAGGACCGGATCTTCATCGGGTACGCCGTGACCGGCGGCCTGGCCATGGCCGGCCTCTTCGCGTACCTCTCCGGCTCCTCGTTCGTGCTCCAGGACGTGTTCGGCCTCTCCACCGCCGCCTACGGCGTCCTGTTCGGCGTGAACGCGATCGGCCTGGTCGCGGCCAGCCAGCTCAACGGCCGCCTGCTCGACCGCTTCAGCCCTCGCCGGCTGCTGGTGTCCTCCCTCGCCGCCGGCGCGGTCGCCGGGCTCGCGCTGCTGACCGCCGCCGCCTTCACCAGCATGCTCGGCGTCACCGTGCTGCTCTTCTGCTTCATGGCCACGGTCGGCATGGTCAACCCGAACAGCGCGGCCCTGGCACTCGACCGTCACCGCAACCGCGCCGGCACGTCCGCCGCTCTCCTCGGCACCGTCCAGACGCTGATCGGCGCCGCGGCCGCGCCACTGGTCGGCCTCGGCGGCGACCGCAGCGCCGTCCCGATGACCCTGGTCATCGCGATCTGCTCCACGCTCGCCCTGCTCACCGTGCTCACCCTGGCCCGCTCGCGGACGTGACGAGAGAACCGGAGCCGGTCAGCCCTGCGCGATGGCCTTGTCCAGCGCCTCGCGCATCGCCTCGGCCGGCGCCGGCACGCCGGTGAACTGCGCGAACTGACCCAGGGCCTGCGCGTGCAACAGGTCCAGGCCCGACAGCACCGCGCATCCGCCGGCCGCCGCCCACGCGGCCAGCGGCGTGGGCCAGGGGTGGTAGACCACGTCGAAGTAGACCGTGCCGGCCGGCCAGTGCGGACCGGCGGCGAGGTGGTCGGCCGCGCCCTTCGGGACCGTGGAGATCACGACGTCGTAGCCGCTCAGGTCGGCGGCCTCCGACCAGGGTGCGACGCGTAACGGGATGCCGAGTGCCGCGGCGACCGGGGCGAGGTCCGTGCCGGCCTCGGGGCGGCGGACGAAGACGGTGACCGGCGCACCGCCGAGGCGGGCGGCGGCGCCGAGGGCGGCACGGGCGGTGCCACCGCCGCCGAGCAGCGCGATGGCGGCGCCGTCCGTGATGCCGGCGCCGCGCAGGACCTCGACCATGCCGACCACGTCGGTGTTGTCCGCGAACCAGGTGCCGCCGGGCCGACGGACCAGGGTGTTGGCCACGCCGAGCGCCGCCGCGGCCGGGGAGGCCTCCGCGGCGACGGTGAGGGCGACCTCCTTGAGCGGCATGGTCACGGACAGACCGCGCCACTCGGGGCCGAGCCCGGCCACCAGGCCGGGCAGCTCGGACTCGGCGCACTCGATCGCGGTGTACTCCCAGCCGTGCAGCCCGGCGGCCGCGTAACCGGCGTTGTGGAGCACGGGTGACAGGGAGTGCGCGATCGGTTTGCCGAGCACGGCTGCCCGGTGGGTGGACGTCACAGAACCCCGGCCTCCCGGGCCTTCTGCTCGTTCACCTGCTGCTCGGCGTAGGTCTCCGCGAACGCCGAGTTGCCCTGCTTGTCGATGGCGACGAAGAAGTACCAGTTGCCTTCCGCCGGGCTCATCGCGCCTTCCAGCGCGGCCTTGCCCGGGTTGTTGATCGCGGTCGGTGGCAGGCCCTCGTTGAGGTGCGAGTTCCACGGGTTGGAGGCGTCCTCCAACTCGGCCTGGGTGATGTTCTTCGACTCCTTGGCGTCCCGGCCCTCGAGCTGGTGACCGTAGTTGATGGTCACGTCCAGGCGCAGGACCGGCCGGCCGCCGATGTCCGCGCTGGGCTTGTAGAGCGTGTTGTAGACGACGCGGGAGACCTTGGGCAGGTCGGCCGCGACGCCGGACTCCGCCTCGGAGAGCGAGGCGACCATCAGGGCGTCGTACGGCGTGATGTCCCGCGCCTCGACCTTCTTCACGAAGTCGAGCTCGGTGGTGGTGTCCAGGAAGTGCTGGACCATCACCGCGAGCATCTCCTTCGCGGTCAGGCCGGGGTCGAAGTTGTAGGTCTCCGGGAACAGGAAACCCTCGACCGACTTGGTGACCTTCTTCTCGTCGCCGCGGGTGAACCAGAAGTCCGGCACGCCCAGCGCCTCCGGGTCCTTCGCCGCCTCCTTGAACTCGTCGACCGGGATGTCGGACGCGTCGGAGAGCAGTTGGAAGATCTCGAAGGACGTGCTGCCCTCGGGGACGGTCACCTTCGTGGAGACCCGGTTGTTCAGGTCGAGCAGGGCCAGCACCGCGTCGGATGCCTTCATCTGCTTCTTGACCTTGTAGAATCCGACCTGGATGTTCTTGCTGTCCGGGTTCGCGTCGGCCGCCTCGATGAAGGCCTTGGCGGACTTCACCACGTCCACGTTGTAGAGCGTGTTGCCGATCGCGGTCGCGGTGTCACCGTTCTTGACCTCGATCGTCACCTCACCCTCGCCGGGGCCCGGGTAGTCCGGGGTGGTCAGGTAGTTCCGCACCCGGTCGAACCCGTAGTAGCCGGCGCCCGCGAGGCCGCCGAAGATCAGCACCACCATGATCAGGGCGATGGCCGACTTACCGCCACCGCCACGCTTCTTCTTGCGCCGGTGCAGCGGCCGCCCCTTCTGGGGGGCCTGCTGCTCGTCGAACGCAGCTTCCAAGTCGTCCAGCATCAGTTGCGCCTCCGCTGCGCGTCCAGCCAGCCTTGCAGGATCTCCACGGCGGCCGCCTGATCGACGACCGCACGCTGACGCCGCCCCCGAACGCCTCGCTCGGACAGCCTACGGGTAGCCACCACCGTCGACATACGCTCGTCCGCCAAAACGACGGGTACGGGGGTGATCACCCGTTCCAGCCGTCCGGCGTACGCGCGCACCAGTGTCGCCGCTGGTCCCTCCCGCCCGTTGAGCGCGACGGGAAGTCCCACGACGACCGCGACCGCGTCGTGCTCCGTGACGAGGCGCGAAACTTCCGCCATATCGCCCGGAACAGCATCATCAGCCGCATTCTGGTCACGGGGTACGGTCGCTACCGGGCTGGCGAGGATGCCGTCGGGGTCGCACACCGCGACCCCGACACGCACCGCTCCTACGTCCACGCCCAGGCGAACTCCGCGAGTGAAGCCTTCGCTCACGGCCGGATCACTCTGCCAAGCTTGAACACGCGCCTCCTGACGTCGATCGGGCCACGATGCGAAGAGTAATGGCCGATCGGCGTATGGCGCTATCAGCCGGCCTCGGAAATTGACCTCTCGATCGCGCCCAGAAGCTTAACGGTCTCCGATGCGGGCACGCCGCCGCCCTGCGCCAGCTCGGAATTGCCGCCACCGCGACCGCCGAGCGCGCCCTTCACGAGGTCCGACGCGGAGATGCCGCGATCGCGGGCTGCCGCGTTCGTCGCTACGATGAGTGACGCCTTGCCGTTGGACTTCGCGGCCACCGCGACCACCGCGGGACGCTTCTGGTCGATCTTCCCGCGGATCTCGATGGCCAGCGTGCGCACGTCGTTGCCGGCCGCGCCCTCCGGCGCCTCCGCCCCGACGTAGGCGATGCCGTTGAGATCCCGGGCCGCGTCCGCGATCGCGCCGGCGCCGCCGAGCACCGCCTGGGCGCGCAGCTTCTCCAGCTCCTTCTCCGCGTCCCGCAGCGCCGTGACGGTCTGCTCGACCCGGTCCCCCACCTGATCCGCCGGAATCCGGAAAAGATCCGCCAGGCGGGACACCAGCAGGTGCTCCTTGGCGAGGAAGCCGAACGCGTCGATGCCGACCAGCGCCTCGACGCGGCGCACCCCGGACCCGATCGACGACTCGGAGAGAATCTTCACCAGGCCGAGCTGGCCGGAGCGGGCCACGTGCGTGCCACCGCACAGCTCCCGGGCGTAGTCGCCGACCTCGACGACCCGCACCTCGTCGCCGTACTTCTCGCCGAACAGCGCCATCGCGCCGAGGCGACGCGCCTCCTCCTGCGAGGTGACGAACGCGTGCACCTCGTGGTCGGCCAGCAGCACCTCGTTGACCTGCTGCTCCACGTCGTGCAGCACGGCCGGCGGGACCGCCTGCGGTGTGTTGAAGTCGAACCGCAGCCGGCCCGGCGCGTTCAGCGAACCCGCCTGGGTCGCGGCCTCGCCGAGGAAGTTGCGGATCGTCTGGTGCACCAGGTGCGTCGCGGTGTGCGAGCGGGAGATCGCCCGGCGCCGGTTCGTGTCGATCTCGGCGAAGCCGGACTCACCGGGCCGCACCTCGCCGCGGACGACCCGCGCCTTGTGCACGATCAGGCCCGGCACCGGCTGCTGGACGTCGTAGACCTCGACCTGGCCGCCGCCGACCGTGATCAGGCCGGTGTCCGGCTGCTGGCCACCGCCCTCGGCGTAGAACGGCGTGGTGTCCAGCACCAGCTCGATCGTGTCGCCCTCGCCGGCCGACTGCAGCCGCTCGCCCTTGTTCAGCAGCGCGCGCACCCGGGACTCCCGCGACGTCTCCGCGTAGCCGGTGAACTCGACCGCGCCGCCGTCCTCCAGCACGCCCCGGTAGGCCGAGACGTCCGTGTGGCCGGTCTTGCGCGCCCGCGCGTCCTCCTTGGCCCGGGTGCGCTGCTCGGTCATCAGCCGGCGGAAGCCCTCGTCGTCGACGGCCAGGCCCTGCTCGGCCGCGATCTCCAGGGTCAGGTCGATCGGGAAGCCGTACGTGTCGTGCAGCTGGAACGCCTTGTCACCGGAGAGCTTCGCGCCGCCCGCCGACTTGGTCTCCGCGATCGCGGTGTCCAGGATCGTGGTGCCGGACCGCAGCGTGGCGAGGAACGCGTCCTCCTCCGCGTACGCGTACGTCGAGATGCGGTCGAACTCCTCGGCCAGCTCCGGGTACGACGGCGACATGCAGTCCCGGGCGACCGGCAGCAGCTCCGGCAGCGCCTTGTCCTGCCAGCCGAGCAGCCGGATCGACCGGATCGCGCGGCGCATGATGCGGCGCAGCACGTAGCCGCGGCCCTCGTTCGACGGCGTGACACCGTCACCGATCAGCATCAACGAGGTGCGCACGTGGTCCGCGATCACGCGCAGGCGCACGTCGTCCGGGTGCGACTCGGAGGCGGCGTGCCCGGAGTTCGCACCGTAGGTCTTGCCGGTCAGCGCCGCGGCCTTGTCCAGCACCGGGCGGATCTCGTCGATCTCGTACATGTTGTCGACGCCCTGCAGGATGGAGGCCATCCGCTCCAGGCCCATGCCGGTGTCGATGTTCTTCGCCGGCAGCTCGCCGACGATGTCGAACTCTTCCTTGCTGCGCACGTTCGTGATCTCGTACTGCATGAAGACGAGATTCCAGAACTCGAGGTAACGGTCCTCGTCCACCTCGGGGCCGCCGTCCGGGCCGTACGCCGGGCCGCGGTCGTAGTAGAGCTCCGAGCACGGACCGGCCGGGCCGGGGATGCCCATCGACCAGTAGTTGTCCTTCTTGCCCCGGCGCACGATCCGCTCGGCCGGCATGCCGGTCTGCTTCCAGATCTCGATCGCCTCGTCGTCGTCGAGGTAGACCGTGGCCCAGATGCGGTCCGCGTCCAGGCCGAAGCCGCCGTCCGCGACCGACTTGGTGATCAGGTCCCAGGCCAGCGGGATCGCGCCGGCCTTGAAGTAGTCGCCGAACGAGAAGTTGCCGTTCATCTGGAAGAACGTGCCGTGCCGCGAGGTCTTGCCGACCTCGTCGATGTCGGGCGTCCGGATGCACTTCTGCACGGAGACCGCGCGCGGCCACGGCTGCTGCCGCTGACCCAGGAAGTACGGCACGAACTGCACCATGCCGGCGTTGACGAACAGCAGATTCGGGTCGTCAATGGCCGGCAGCGGAGCGGACGGCACCACGGCGTGGCCGTTGGCCTCGAAGTGCGCCAGGTATCGTCGCTTGATCTCCGCGGTCTTCATCTGCGGCCTTCCTGAGTGTCGATGCCGTCCAGCGGGTAGCCCCGCTCCTCGGCGAACTGGTCGTCGTACAGCACGCCCTCGGCGAAGGCGGCGTGAATCTCCTGCTCACGCTCGGCCATCGCGATCCGGACGTCGTCGACGAAGCTACGCACGGACTCGACGAGGCCGCCAGCGGTTTCCTGAGCGCTCTCGGCGATGCCCTGCGGCGTGTACGCGTGCGCCATCTTCGTCACCTGACGGACCACCAGGACGCCGACACCGAGGCCGATCCCGAGCCAGAGCAGACGCTTCATAGCAACATCCTCCCGTGCCAGTTCCTGTTAGCGACGACCGGCCCGGCGGCGTGCCTTGAGGACGTCCTTGACCTCGCGCTCCTCCTCGGCACCGCGGCGGGCGGCGGCGGCCTTGCGCACGCCGTACCCGAACGCCGCGACCTTCACCAGCGGGTTCGCGGCCGCGGCCGAGACCACGGTGCTCAGGTTCGCCACGTTGGCGCTCACGTTCTGCACGTGACCGGTGATCGTGTCCACCTTCGCCAGCTGGACGTTCACCCCGTCCAGCGACGTGTGCACCTGGTCGAGCGTGGTGTTCACACCCTCGATCGTGAGGTTCACGTTGCGCAGCATGGGCTCCGTGCGGTCGTTCAGATCGTTGATCGCCCGGGTCGCCGCGTCGATCGTGTGCCGCAGCCGCAGGATCGGCACCGCCAGAAACAGAACGAGCATCGCGAACGCCCCGGCCCCGATCAGGGCAGCGATCTCTCCACCGTCCACGCGTCTTCCCCTTCATCCCACGCTGTATATGTATTCGGGCAGGTGACACCGTCCACTCTGCGCCAACGTGCGAACCCTACCCTCAGTGACACGCCGCCGCGCGGCGGAGCGGTCCCCGCGCGTCCTACGTCGCCTCGGGCGTCGGCAGGTCCGTCGGGAAGTCGGTGGGCAGGTCGAACGTCGCCTCCGGCGTCTCACCGATCAGATCCGACGGTACGGGTGCCTGCGGCTGCGTGCGGCCGTCACCGATCGCGTTGTTCACCTTGATCGACACAGCCGCGCCCGGGCAGTCCGGATCCACCGGCGGCGCCGCCTCCTGGCCCTCGACGGTCGCCTCCACCGACGGCCGCAGCGCCAGCGCGTCGTTCGCGCAGGCCGGCGGCCGGATCCACAGGTCCAGCGTCAGCTCGTCCCGCCGCCAGCAGGAGTAGTCGCCCTGGACACCCGGCTGGTCCGGGCACCCCTCGACCTCCCAGCGCTGCCAGCCGGAGCCGGCGAGCGCGGCCTGGTACACCTGCGTCGTCTCCTCCGGGGCCCGCTCCGACTCGGCGATCCGGGTCCGCAGCCGGCAGTCGATGAAGCACCACCGCGAGCCGCTGATCTGGTCGTCCGTGTTCTGCGCCGCCCAGGCCGGCACGCCCAGGTCGTCCAGCGAGTTGAACACCGGGTCCCGCGTCGCCGCCCGGATGCCGAAGTAGAGCGGCAGCGCGCCGAGCAGCAGCAAGGTCGCCAGCACCAGCGCGCCGAGGCGCAACTGCCGCTGCTCCCGCGCCTTCTTCTCCTTCTCGGGATCAACCCCGTCCGCCGGTACGGAGTCCCGCCCGGCCGCCGGACGCAGCGCGCCGCTCTCCAGCGGGCCGCCCTCACCGTTGCCGGCCGGCAGCGCGGCCACGGCCGCCCGTCCGGGCAGCGCGGCCATCTCCGCGGGCAGCGTCCGAGGACCGCGTGCGACCGCCCGGGCGGCGGCGTCCAGGCTGCCCTCCTCCGGCAGCGGACCACGACGGACCATGGCCTGACCGGGTACGCCCGGCGCCTGACCGGCCGCGGCCGGCTCGGCACCCGGCGGGCGCACGGCGGCGCGGGCCGGGCCGGGCTCGCGCGGGCCGGCGAGGGTGTCGGCGCCGGGGCCGACCGGTGCACGGCCACCCGGGCCGTCCGGCGCGCCGGCGTCGCGCGGTGCCGGGGCGTCGGTGCCGCCCGGGCCTAGCTCACGCGGGGCGGGACCGTGGTCACGGGCGCCGGTGCCGGCCGGGCCGCTCTCGCGGCCCGGGCCAAAATCCGGGCCGCCGGGGCCACCGTCACGGCCGCCGGGGCCACCCTCATGATCAGGCCGGCCACCGGGACCGCCGTCGTACCCGGGACCGAACCCACCGTCGCTGCCGGGGCCGAAGCCACGGCCGTCGCCCGGCTCACCGTCCCGGCCGGGCCCGAAACCTCGGCCGACACCGGCGTCGCGGCCGGGGCCGTACCCGCCGGGACCACCGTCGCGGCCGGGGCCGAAGCCCGCGCCACCGTCCCGGCCGGCACCGTCCCGGCCGGCACCGTCCCGGCCGGCACCGACACGACCGGCACCACCGCGGCCGGGGCCGAAGCCACCGTCCGGGCCGGGGCCGAACTCGCGGCCGGCACCCGGACCACCGTCCCGGCCGGGGCCGGGGGTGCCGGGCGCGCCGTCCGGGCCGAAACCACGACCGGCGCCGGGGGCACCGTCGCGGCCGGGGCCGAAGCCGCCGGGGCCGCCGCCGTCCGGGCCGAAGCCACGTCCGGGGCCACCGTCGCGGCCGGGAACGCCGTCGCGGCCGGGAACGCCGTCACGCCCGGGAACGAAACCGGCGGGGCCGGCGGAAGCGGGGTTACGGCCGCCGGGGCCCTCCGGCGCGCCGGCGCCCGGACCCGGGACCGCGGCGCGGCCGGGACCGCGACGCGCGTCGTCGCCCGGACCGCGCATGCCGACCTGGCCGAACTCGCCGGTGCCGGTGCGGCCGCCACGACGGCCGGACTCGCCGTCGCCGTAACCGCCGCCGTCCCGCGGGCCCTCGCCACGCATACCCACCCGGTCGAACTCACCCGTGCCACCGCGCCCGCCGCGACGACCCTGATCACCGGGACCACCGTCGCGCGGGCCGTCGCCACGCATGCCGACCCGGTCGAACTCACCGGTGCCGGTGCGGCCGGAGCCGTCCCGGCCCCGGTGGCCGACCTGCCGGAACTCGCCGCTGCCGGGGCCACGGCCGTCGCCGGGACGCCCGTCCGGGCCGCCACGGCCACGGTCACCGTCGCCGTGCCGGCCGAAGCCGTCCTCGCCCGGGCGCGGACCGGACCGACCCGGCTCGTCGTCGCCGGGGCGGCGCGGCGCACCGGGCATGCCGGGGACACCGGCGGCGCCGGCCACGCCCGCGCGGCCGGGGCCGGTGGGCTGGCCGGGCACGCGGCCGGTGCTCGGCTCGATGCCGTCGGCCGCCGGGGACGCGCGGAACCGGTCACGGCCGGAGACCGCGCCCGTGGGCGCGCCCGAGCCGGGCGCACGCGGGCCCGCCGGGCTGCCCGGCGCACCGGACACCGGCTCCACACCGGGTGGCAGCGCCGGGGCCGCCGGTGGCAGCGAGGCCGGCGGTGTCGCACCGGGCCGACCGGGCATGACCGGCGGCACCGGCGCACTCGCCCGCCCGCCCGCGCGGCCGCCCGGGCCGTCCATGCCGGGACGCCCGCCCTGCGGGCCCCCGGGACGGCCGCCCTGCGGCCCGTCGAAGCCGGGACGGCCGTCCGGGCCGTCGAAACCGGGACGGCCACCACGACCGCCGTCCGGGCCGTCGAAGCCGGGACGTGCGCCGCGACCGCCGTCCGGGCCGCCGTGCCGGCCGCCCGGGAGCCCGTCGATGCCGGTCACGCCGGGCGGCGGGCCGTCCGCGCCGGGACGCGTGGGGGCGCCGGGACCGGCCGGGCCGAAGCCCCGGCCGCCGTCCGCGTCCCGCCCGCCGTCACCGAACCGGTCGCGCACCGCACCGGGACCGCCGGGGCCCGCGCTGTGCGGGCCGCCGCCGTGGTCGGGCCGGCTGCCCACCGGGCCGGAGCGGCCGCCGGAGACCGGCGCCACCGCGCCCGGCGGCAGCGCCGGGGCGTTACCGGAGGCCGGCAGCTCGTCCGGCTGGTCGGCCGGGCCGGCGAACCGGGACCGCGAACCGCCCGCGCCGCCACGCCGGCTCACCTCGGGGTTCTGCCGGGACGGCGTGAACGCCCACGAGTGCGGGTTACCGGCACCCATCTCCTCGTTGGTGGCGGCGGTGGACCGCATGTCGATGAGCCCGTCCGGCGCGGCCTCGCCGGGACCGGAGTGCCGGGCCGCCGGCGGACCCGCCGGGCCCGGACGCCGATCGCCGGGCTGGTCGTCGCCACGACGCGGCGCCGGGTAGGGCGCGGCACCGCGCGCGTCCCCGCCGAAGCCGGCGCCACGCTGCTCCGGGGCACCGGGCTCGGCCGCACGCCGCCGCCCGGCGCGGATCTCACCGCTGGTCGGCTCGTCACCGTAGGGCTCACCCGCGCCGCGCCGGCCACCGGGCTCACCGGCGCCGTACGGGCCGCTCGGCGCCCCGTCCGGCGCCGCACGCCGGCCCGCGCGGATCTCGCCACTGGCCGGCTCGCCACCGTCCGGCGCCGCACGCCGGCCCGCGCGGATCTCACCGCTGGCCGGCTCGCCGCCGTACGGGCCGCTCGGCGCACCGTCCGGCGCCGCACGCCGGCCCGCGCGGATCTCGCCACTGGGCGGCTCGCCACCGAACGGGCCGGCTGCGCCGTACGGGCCGCTCGGCGCACCGTCCGGCGCCGCACGCCGGCCCGCGCGGATCTCACCGCTGGCCGGCTCGCCGCCGTAGGGGCCGGCCGCGCGCCGGCCGTCGGGCTCGCCACCGAACGGGCCACCCTGCTCGGGGCCGCCCGGGCGACGGCCGCCCTGGTCGTAACCGCCGGGCTCGCCACCGTAGGGCGGGCCCTGCGGCGCGGCCGCCCGGCCGCCGCCGAAGGGTCCGTTCTGCGGGCCCATGCCGGCCGCGGCACGCCCGCCGCGGATCTCGCCGCTGTTCGGCTCGCCGCCGACACCGCCGTCCGGGCCGCCCGGCCGGCGTCCACCGGGACCGGCCGCGCCCGCGGGACCGCCGGGCCCGAACCCGCCGGGTCCACCGGGTCCCGCCTGACCGGCCGGAGCGAACGCACCGGGACCACCGGCCGCCGCCGGGCCACCCGGGCCGAAACCACCCGGGCCGCCGGGACCCGCCGGGCCGCCGAAGCCACCGGGGCCGTCGGCACCTGCCGGACCACCGGGACCGAAACCGCCGGGGCCACCCGGGCCACTCGGGCCGAAGCCACTCTGTCCGCCCGGGCCGAAGCCGCCAGGACCGCCCTCGGGGCCGCCGTCCGGGCCGCCCACGCGCCGGCCGGGGGCACCGGGGCCGGGACCACCGGGGCCGCCAGGACCACCGGGGCCGGCGTGGCCACCGGGACCGGGAGCGCCGTGGCCGGGACCGCCGGGAGCGTTGTCCGGGCCGCCGAACGGCACGCGCGCGCCCTGCTGCGGGATCGCGCCCGGCTCCGCGCCGGGTCGCGGGCGCGGCGCCGGGCCGCCGGCACCGAAGCGGCCGCCCGGGTTCTCGCCGGGTCCGGCGTTCTGATCGGGGCGCGGGCCGGCGGCGCCGCCCACGGCACCGGGACCGCCCGCGGCGTTGATGTCGTCGTCCGGGGCCAGGTCGGGCGCGGCGGGGAAGCCGGCGCCGGCCGGGAGTGCGGGCGCGCCGTCACTCAGATCGACGTTGGACTGCTTCGCGGTGCGAAGGTCGTCGAGCCAGCCGGTCTCCTCGCCGGAGACCTCCTCGGCCGGCGGCGCGCTCTCGGGCGTGCCGGATCGGCCGATGCCCCACCGGCGCCCGCGCTTCTGGCCGCCGGCCTCCTGGCCGTCGTCCGCACCGTCCGAACCCCGTGCCCTCACGCAACCACTCTCTCTGTCTCCACCGACATGCGGTCGATCGCCGACGTCCTGCCGGCCACGGCCGCACCGGCCGTGGCTCCTGTACCCCGCCCGGTCGTGCCCGGACCGGCGAGGTCTCGTTCCGTCACACCCGCGCTCGCCGCCCGGCCGTGCCCCGTACCGATCGGCCGGGCAGCGGCCGGGCTGACCCGGTACGCCCGGGGCGTGACCCACCAAGCTACAAACCGTTCGCCCGCCGCCGTCCACGTCCGGCCGCGGCCGGGCCGGGCCCGTCTCATGGGCCCGCAGGCCACGCGCCCGCCGCCCACCGGGACGGTGAGCGACGTCACTCCGGGCCGCCGCCACGCGCCCGGATGGCCGGAGCCCCCTAGCGAGCGTGCGCCACGCCGCCGGTTTTCGCCACCGCCGGACGGCCGGTGACGGTCGTCCGCCGTGCCGAACCACCACGTGCGCGCCGCCTCCGGGCTCACGCGCCGTCCTCCGCCGGTGGCGCGGTCGCACGCCGCCGGCCAGCGGCTTTTCCTCGCCGGCCCGCGGCCTTCCCCGCGCCGCCGGACGGCTCACCGGGTGCGGCCCCGGACGTCTCGCCGTCCACCGCCGGACCGTCCGCGTCACCCGCGGGTGTCGCGCCCGACAGGTCCGGCCCGCTCGCCGCGGCCCGCCGATCATCCGCCGCCGGACCAGCCACCCCACCCGCCGCCACACCGGCCACGCCACCACCGGACACCGCGACCGCGCTCTCCGGCACCGGGTCGGCCTCGCCGCCGGTGGACGCCACGTCCGCGCTCTCCGCCGCCGGACCGGCCGCGCCACCGACGGAAGCCGCATCCGTGCTCTCCACCGCCGGATCGGCCGCACCATCGGCGGACGCCACGCCCACGCTCTCCGGAACCGGACCGGCCGGGACGCCGGTAGACGCCGCATCCACGCCGTCCGGCAGTGGGCCGGCCGCACCGCCGGCGATTGCCTCGGACGCGCTCGTCGCCGGAGGGCCACCGGCGGATACCGCAGCCGGACCGGATGCGCCACCGGCGGACGCGGCAACCGCGCCCTCCGCGGCCGGACCGGACGGGTCGCCGATGGGTGCGGCGATCGTCGCCGGTGCGTTCGCTGCGCCGGCGACGGCGGCACCCGCCCGGCTGCCGTCCGCCGTCCCGGCACCCGACGCATCGGCACCCGACGCACCGGGACTCACCGCACCCGGACCTCCCGGACTCGGCGCACCGGGACTCGGCGCACCGGGACCCGGCACGGCGGCAGGGGCCGGGGAGGAGGTGGGCGGCTGAGTGGCCGGGGCGGGGTCGCGGCGGGGTGGCATCGGGGTGCCGCGGACGGCGCGGCGGAGCTTCGGGAGGCGTTCGGCCACCGCGCGCTCGAAGCCGCGGTCCGTCGGCTGGTAGTACTCCGCGGACGCCAGGTCGTCCGGGGCGTACTGCTGGCGCACCACGCCCCGGCTGTCGTCGTGCGGGTAGCGGTAGCCGGTGCCGTGGCCCAGGCCCTTCGCGCCCGGGTAGTGGGCGTCGCGCAGGTGGCGCGGCACCGGGCCGCCCTTGCCGGCGCGCACGTCCGCCATCGCGGTGGACAGCGCGGTGGTGGCGCTGTTGCTTTTCGGCGCGGTGGCGAGGTGGATGACGGCCTGGGAGAGGTTCAGGCCCGCCTCGGGCAGGCCGATCAGCTGTACGGCCTGGGCAGCCGCGGTGGCGACCTGCAACGCGGTCGGGTCGGCCATGCCGACGTCCTCGGACGCGAAGATGACCAGGCGGCGCGCGATGAACCGGGCGTCCTCGCCGGCCACCAGCATGCGGGCCAGCCAGTGCAGTGCCGCGTCCGGGTCGGAGCCGCGCATGCTCTTGATGAACGCGCTGGTCACGTCGTAGTGGGCGTCGCCGGCCCGGTCGTAGCGGACCGCGGCCACGTCCACGGCCTGCTCCGCGGTGGCCAGGTCGATCTCGGTCGCGGACTGGGCGAGCGCGGACGACGCGGCGGCCTCGAGCGCGGTCAGCGCCTTGCGCACGTCGCCGGCGGCGAGCCGGATCAGGTGTTCCAGCGCGTCGTCGGCCAGCGTGAGCGCGCCGTCGAGACCCCGCGGGTCGGTCAGCGCGCGTCCGATCAGGCCGCGGACGTCGTCCTCGGTGAGCGGGTGCAGCGTGAGCAGCACGCACCGGGACAGCAGCGGCGAGATGACCGAGAAGTACGGGTTCTCCGTGGTGGCGGCCAGCAGCGTGACGGTCCGGTCCTCGACGGCGGCGAGCAGCGAGTCCTGCTGGGTCTTGCTGAAGCGGTGCACCTCGTCGATGAACAGCACGGTGGGCGGGCCGCCGTAGCGGCGCTCGCGGCGGGCCGTGTCGATCACCGCGCGGACGTCCTTGACGCCGGCGGAGAGCGCGGACATGGCGACGAAGCGGCGGTTGGTGGCGCCGGCGACGAGGTGCGCGATGGTGGTCTTGCCGCTGCCGGGCGGGCCCCAGAGGATGACGGACATCGGGGTGTCGCCGCCGACCAGCTGGCGCAGCGGTGCACCGGGCGCGAGCAGGTGCGCCTGGCCGACGAGCTCGTCGATGGTGCGGGGGCGCATGCGGACCGCGAGCGGCGAGTCCTCACCGGGCGCGACGAAACTGGCACCCTGCGCATCATTGGTGGAGCCGGTGCCGTGCCGGTCCGGCGTCACGCTGACGCCGCCCGTTTCGGTGACGGTGAACAGCCCCTCGACCTCCACTCCACGAACGATACCGCCCACGCTTCCCCGTGCTCACACGCCGGACCCCACCCCGAAGGAAGATCCAGATCAGGGGGTACGCGCGGGACAGCCCGCCCGCTTCGACGCTCGGGCCGTGGGCCTCGGAGCGGGGAAGGGGACGGGCTGTCGTACCGCTGAGTGAATGTGATCTTCGGTTGTCAGCCGCGGCCGGGGCGGCGGCCGAAGTAGCGGCGGCCACCACCGGTGCCGGTGCCGCTGCGCGGGCCGGAGCCGACGCCGCCCAGGTAGAGCGCGAGCAGGAACAGGCCGATCAGGACCAGCGTGTTCCAGTTGAAGAGGTCGGGGGCGCCGAAATTGGTGTTCAGCAGGTCGATCAGGAGCGCGAAGCCGAAGACTCCGGCGGCGATGAGAGCCAGCATGCCATCCTCCGGGAGGGGTGTATTTAAGAGGTTGCACTCGCTGTACCCAGCCGCGCGAAATCTCATTCACGGACAGTCGGCGGCTCCGGCGCAGGTCCGGGCGCGGGCGAGCGCGGCGGCGAGCGACCGCACGTCCGGGTCGCCGGCGGCGCGCCCGTCGCCGAGCAGGTTGGTCAGCTGCCAGGGGTCGCGGCGCAGGTCGTAGTACTCCCGGTCGACGCGCGGCCCGTCGTAGGTCTCGATGTACTGGTATGCGCCGGGCGCGTAGGTGGACGCCCAGGTCGGGACGTTACCGTTGGCCTTGTCGTACCAGTACTCGAGGAGCACGCCGGTCCGGCGCGGGCCGGTGAGCAGGCTGCGGCCGTCGACCCGGTAGCTGGGCGAGAGCCCGGCGAGTTCCAGCACCGTGGGCGCGACGTCGATCAGCGGCGCGACCCGGGAGTCGCGTCCGGCGGGCACGTGGCCGGGCCACCAGAGCAGCAGCGGTACGTGGACCGAGCCCTGGTAGGGGACGAATTTCGTGGGCAGGCCGTGTTCGCCGAGGGATTTTCCGTTGTCGGACAGGAAGACGACGAGCGTGTCGTCGAGTTCGCCGGTCGCGGCGAGGCGGCGGCGGATCGCCTCCATCTGGTCGTCGACGGAGAGCAGCGTGCGCATCTGCGCGATCGCGGTCTGCGCCCCCTCCTCCGCGGTGACCCGGTACCGGCGCACGTACGCGGGCTTGTCCGACCGGTCCTTCTCGCGCGTCGCCGGGTTGGACCGCCAGCTCAGCTTCACGTCGGCGTACTTCGGCTCGGCCGTGTACGGCGAGTGCGGCGCGACGAACCCGGCGTGGATGAACCACGGCGTGTCGTCGTTCTTCTCGAACCGGTCGATGTAGCCGGTCACCTGCCGGCCGGTGAACGTGGTCGAGTACGGCGGGTAGACGTCCGTCCCGTCCACGTTGAAGTGCGCCTTGACGTACCCGCCGTGCTGCAGCGCCCAGTGGTCGATGTGCGGCGGCTTCTTCGCGAGTTCCCACCCGTTGAACAGCTTCCCGGCCGCCGCGGTGGCGTACCCGGCCCGCTTGAGGTCGTGCTGGAGCGTCCGGTCGTGGTCGTAGACGCCGATCCGGTCCTGCTGGAGGACGCCGGTGTTGTGCACGTACCGCCCGCTGAGGATCGACGAACGGCTCGGGCAGCAGGACGGCGTGGTCGCGACCGCGTGCGTGTAGTCGCGGCCGGTCCGGCCGAGCCAGGCCCGCGTGTGCCGCATGACGTCGATCTGGCCGAGGCCGGCGTCGTCCAGCACGACCAGCAGGACGTTCGGCCGGCGTGGCGCGACCGGGGCGGCCGTCACGGCGGGTGCGGCCGTGAGCATCGTGAGGCCGGCGAGCAGGGCAGCCGCCGCAGCGCGACGAGTTACTGTCATCAGACGATGATCAGGGTTGTTTCACCCCGAATCGTCCTATGTCACGACACGGCCATATTTTTCACTCCGGACGGTGATCGAGCAGCTCACGTACGCCGCGGACGCGCGTGGTCAGCAGCGCCACGGCCCTCGACGAGTCCAGGACGACGCGCGCGGGACGCTGCATGCCGTTCAGCGAGCCGACCGGCACCCGCAACGGGTCCAGCCCGTAGCGTCGCGCCACCAGCTCGCCCAGCTCGGCCCGGGTCACGGTGTCCGGCCCGGCCACGTTGAGCACGCCGCTGACGTCGTTCCCGGCCAGCTCGAGCACCGCGGCCGCGAGGTCCTCGACGCCGATCGGGCAGCGGAACTCGTCCGTGAACAGCACGCCGGGCGTCCGGCCGGTGATCATGTCGATGCAGAGCCGGACCTGCGCGCTGTGCTCGTCCCCGATGATCAGCGAGGTGCGGACCAGCACGGCTCCCGGGTGCAGGGCCCGCACCGCGGTCTCGGCCGCGGCCTTCGACGCGCCGTAGGGCGTGATCGGTGACGGCACCTCGTCGTCGCCGTACGGCTCCGCGCGCCCGCCGTGCAGCGCGTCCGTGGACAGGTGCACCAGCCGGGCGCCGACGTCCGCGGCGGCCAGCGCGACCGAGGCCGCGCCGTCCGCGGTGGTCGCCCAGTCGCCGTACCGGGCCGCGGTGTTGATCACCACGGACGGGCGGACCGCGGCGCACAGCTCGCGGACCGCCACCCGGTTGCGGATGTCGAGCGGGCGCCACCCGACGCCGGAGATCTCCCCCGGCGCCGAGTGGTACGTCCCGGTCACCCGGTGGCCCCGCTCCAGGGCGCGGCGGGCGACCTCGCCGCCGAGGTGTCCCCCGGCGCCGACGATCAGGTAGGTCAACTACTTGCTCTCGACCGGCGCCGCCACTCCGGCGGTGCCCGCGGTGGCCGGGGCGGGCTTGAAGTCCACGCCGGCCTCCTTGCGCTGCTGCGCGGTGATCGGCGTCGGCGCGCTGGTCAGCGGGTCGAAGCCGCCGCGGGTCTTCGGGAACGCGATGACCTCGCGGATCGAGTCGGCGCCGGCCAGCAGCATGCAGACGCGGTCCCAGCCGAACGCGATGCCGGCGTGCGGCGGCGGGCCGTACTTGAACGCCTCCAGCAGGAAGCCGAACTTGTCCTGCGCCTCCTCGGTGGAGATGCCGAGCAGGTCGAAGACCCGGCTCTGCACGTCGCCGCGGTGGATACGGACGGAGCCGCCGCCGATCTCGTTGCCGTTGCAGACGATGTCGTACGCGTACGCCAGCGCCCGGTCCGGCGCGGACTCGAAGTTGTCGATCCACTCCGCGTTCGGCGAGGTGAACGGGTGGTGCACGGCGGTCCAGCCGCCCTCGTCCGTCTTCTCGAACATCGGCGCGTCGACCACCCAGCAGAACGCCCAGGCGGACTCGTCGATCAGGTTCGCCCGCTTCGCGATCTCGACGCGCGCGGCGCCGAGCAGCTCCTGCGCCTCGCGCTTCTCGGTGGCGGCGGCGAAGAAGATCGCGTCGCCCGGCTTCGCGCCGACCGCGTCGGCCAGGCCGGCCAGGTGCGCCTCGGACAGGTTCTTCGCGACCGGGCCGCGCGGCTCGCCGGTCTCCGCGTCCAGCACCACGTAGGCCAGGCCACGGGCGCCGCGCGCCTTCGCCCAGTCCTGCCAGCCGTCCAGCTCCTTGCGGGTCTGCGACGCGCCGCCCGGCATGACGACCGCGCCGACGTAGCCACCGGCCGCGATCGCGCCGGCGAACACCCGGAACTCGGTGCCGGTCAGATATTCCGTCAGCTCGGTCAGCTCGACGCCGTACCGCAGGTCGGGCTTGTCGGAGCCGTACCGTGCCATCGCGTCCAGGTAGGTGATGTGCGGGATCGGGCCGGCGATCTCGTGCCCGGCCAGCTCCTTCCACAGCGCCTTGACCAGCGCCTCACCCAGGTCGATCACGTCCTCCTGGGTGACGAAGGACATCTCGATGTCGAGCTGGGTGAACTCCGGCTGGCGGTCCGCGCGGAAGTCCTCGTCGCGGTAGCAGCGGGCGATCTGGTAGTACCGCTCCATGCCGCCGACCATCAGCAGCTGCTTGAACAGCTGCGGGGACTGGGGCAGCGCGTACCAGCTGCCCGGCTGCAGGCGGACCGGCACCAGGAAGTCGCGCGCGCCCTCCGGCGTGGACCGGGTCAGCGTCGGCGTCTCGATCTCCAGGAAGTCGCGCTCGTGCAGCACGGTCCGGGCGATCTGCGACGCCTTCGAGCGCAGCCGGATCGCCGTGGCCGGACCGGAGCGACGCAGGTCCAGGTAGCGGTAGCGGAGCCGGATGTCGTCGCCCGCGTTCACGTCGTCGTCGACCGGGATCGGCAGCGGCGCCGCCTCGGACAGCACCTCCAGCTCGGACACGATCACCTCGATCGCGCCGGTCGGCAGCTCCGGGTTCTCGTTGCCCGCGGGCCGCGCCGCGACCTCGCCGACCACCTTCACGCAGTACTCGTTGCGCAGCGCGTGCGCCGCGTCCATGTCCTCGCGGAACACCACCTGCACCACGCCGGAGCCGTCGCGGAGATCCACGAAGATGACCCCGCCGTGGTCGCGGCGGCGGGCCACCCAGCCGGCCAGCGTCACGGTCGCGCCGGCGTCCGTCGCGCGCAGGCTGCCGGCGTCATGAGTACGGATCACGACAGTGAACTCCTCGTCGTTGCGTCAGGTGTCGTCAGCTTCGCATTCTCTCAGGCCTGCCGCTTCATGTTTCGGGCGGCACCGAAGCCGAAGGAATCTCGGACGGCGGTGCAACCGATCGCCGGTGAAAACCATCTTTAACTCGTGACAGATCCACAGGGAGACGTGACCGCACCGCTGGTCCCGGGCGCGGAGAAGGCCACCCCCGCCGCACCGCGCTCACCGCTGGCCGTCGGCCGCAAGGTGCTGGCCCTGGTGCTGCTCGGCGCGATCGTCGGTGGCGTCGTCGCGGGCGCCACGCTGCCGGTGAGCGCCGGCGTCGGCATGGCGGCGAAGCTGGCCGGTGACTCGTTCGAGGACCTGCCCAGCGATCTCCAGGTGCCGCCGACCCCGCAGGCGTCCTACATCTACGCCAACGACGGCAAGACCCAGATCACCCAGTTCTGGGAGGAGAACCGCACCGACGTCGGCAGCGACGACATCGCGAAGGTGATGAAGGACGCGATCGTCGCGGCCGAGGACACCCGCTTCTACGAGCACGGCGGCATGGACCTCAAGGGCCTGGTGCGCGCGTTCGTCTCCAACAGCCGGGGCGGTGAGGTCTCCGGCGCGTCCACGCTGACCATGCAGTACGTCCGGAACGTGCTGAAGAACGACGAGACCGCCACGGACGAGGAGCGCGAGGCCGCGACCGAGGTCAGCACCGGCCGCAAGCTCCAGGAGATCCGGTACGCGATCACGCTGGAGAAGGAGCTGAACGACAAGGAGGAGATCCTCCGCCGCTACCTCAACATCGCGTTCTTCGGCAACAAGGCGTACGGCGTCTCCGCGGCCGCCCGCGCGTACTTCTCCACCACGCCGGACAAGCTCACGCTGGGCCAGGCCGCGATGATCGCCGGGCTGGTGAAGTCGCCCTACGCGTACGACCCGGTGAACAACCCGGAGGACCAGGCGCTCGGCCGGCGGAACTACGTGCTCAACGCGATGGTCGGCACCGGCGCGATCACCCGCGAGGAGGCGGACAAGGCTGTCGCCGAGCCGCTCGGCCTCAAGCCGACCGCCGCCACCAGCAACTGCACCGCCGTGCCCCGCACGCACAACAGCTGGGGCTTCTTCTGCGACTACTTCCTGTCCTGGTGGAAGCAGCAGGAGGAGTTCGGCCCCACGCCGGAGGACCGTGAGGAGCTGCTGAAGAAGGGCGGCCTGCGGATCGTCACGTCGATGGACCCGAAGCTGCAGGACCAGGCCGCGGCCGAGTCGGTCCGCATCTACGACCACGACGACCCGAAGGCCGCGCCGCTGGCCGCGGTCGAGCCCGGCACCGGCAAGGTCAAGGCGCTGGCCATCAACCGGTTCTTCAGCATCGAGCCGAACCCCGGCGGCGGCAACTACCCGAACACGGTCAACCAGTTCGTCGCCGGCAGCGACGACTCGGCCGGGTACCAGTTCGGCTCCACGTTCAAGCTGTTCGTGCTGCTGGCCGCGCTGGAGAACGGCTTCCCGCTGGACGCCGGATACGTCACCCGGTCACCGTTCCGGACGATCTACTCGGACGGCGGCCCGACCGCGTGCGGCGGGTTCTGGTGCCCGAGCAACGCGGACAAGACGTACCAGGACGGCTACCAGAACATGTGGACCGGGTTCGGCAAGTCGTCGAACACGTACTTCATCAAGCTGCAGCAGGAGGTCGGCGTCACCAAGGCCGTGGAGATGGCCAAGCGGCTCGGCATCCAGTTCCGCAACCAGCAGGACGCCGACCTGGCCGCCAAGCCGAGCGGCTGGGGCGCGTTCACGCTCGGCGTCTCCGCGACCACGCCGCTGGACATGGCGAACGCGTACGCCACGCTCGCGGCGGACGGCAAGTACTGCAAGCCGACCCCGGTCGTGTCGATCACCGACTCCACCGGCGCGGTCAGCGACGCCGCCGCCACGGTCGCGAAGCCGGAGTGCCGGCAGGAGCTGGACAAGGACGTGGCGCGGGCCGCGACCGACGCCGGCCGCTGCGTGGTCGGTCAGCAGCCCACGTTCGGCAGCTGCCCGAACGGCACGTCCCCGGAGTTGAGCGGACTGGTCGGCCGCCCGGTCTCCGGCAAGTCCGGCAGCTCGGACAACTACGCCACCGAGTCGTTCATCGCGTTCACGCCGCAGCTGGCCATCGCCGGCATCGCGGCCAACCCGGACAACCCCACCGACATCGTCGGCCTGGCCGCCCAGGACCAGGTGATCCGGTCGATCGGCACGCTGCTGCACGACGCGCTCAAGGGCCAGCCGGTCAAGGACTTCCCGGCGCCGAGCGAGAAGATCTCGTTCCGGTCCGGCTCGGCCGCCAGCCCGCAACTGCCGCCGGCACCGAGGACGACGAAGTCACCGTCCAGCGAGGACTGAGCCCTCGGGTGACCCGGCCGGGACCGTCCCCGGCCGGGTCACCCGCGCACGTGGCTCAGTGGGCGACGGCGTCGCGCACGGCGTCGCGGGACGCGGTGACCTCGCGCCGGAGCGCGTCGAGGTCGACGCCGGTCAGCCGGCCGCCGGACTTGCGGACCACGCCCGCGACCAGCACCGTCGAGATGTTCCGCGGATCGGCGCCGAGCACGAGCGTGCCGACCGCGTCGTTGAGCGGCATCGTGTTGACCGCCTCCGCGTCCACCACGATCAGGTCCGCCTGCCGGCCCGGGGCGAGCGCACCGGTCACCGCGCCCAGGCCGATCGTGCGCGCGCCGTCGACGGTGGCGAAGCCGAGCACGTCACGGGTGGTGATCCGGGTCTCCGGCCGGGTGACCGCGCGCATGCGCTGCACCGCCAGCAGCACCCGCATCTGGGTGAACATGTCGCTCGCCAGCGCCACCTCCACGTCGACGCTCAGGCCCGGGCGCACGCCCGCGGCCAGCGCCTCGTCCACCGCCGGGATCGCGGTCTCCAGCCCGATCTGCGTGTCCGAGCTGGGGGCCAGCGAGATCGTCGCGCCGGTCGCGCCGATCGCCCGCCACGCGTCCGGCGTCAGGCCGGTCGCGTGGATCAGCTCCACGCCGGGCCCGAGCAGGTCTCGCTTCGCCCAGTCCAGGATCGCGGCCGAGGACGCCGCGCCGAACACCGCGTCGATGCTGACCGGAACGTCCAGGTCCCGGGCGACGGCCGCGAGCGACGGGCCGTAGGCCAGGTCCGGGCCGACGATGTCGGTGGCGAGCGCGGCCAGCCGCAGCGTGATCAGGCCGCCGTCCGGCAGCGACGCGCGCAGCCGGCTCAGGTCGGCCGGCCACTGCCGGTCCCACGCCCCGAAGTGCGGTCCCATCGACGCGTGCACGCCGCGGATGCCGGTCGACGCGAGGCCGCGGATCGCCGCGTCGGAGTGCGCCGCGGACCGCGAGTTGTGCGAGAAGTCGAGCATCGTGGTGATCCCCGCGTCCAGCGCGGACAGCGCCGCGAGCCGGGTGCCCACGTACATGTCGTGCGGCGTGTAGGCCGGCGCGACGCCGGCCAGCGTGGACGACAGGTACTCGCCCAGGTCGCCGACGTCCGGGATGGTGCGCCGCATCTGCGCCTGCCACGCGTGCCGGTGGGTGTCCACGAACCCGGGCGCCACGATCGCGCCGCGCGTGTCGACCACCTCCGCGTCCCGCGCGTCCGGGTGAGCACGCAGGTCCGGCCCGACCGCGACGATCTCCGTCCCGGCGACCAGCACGTCGCCGCGCGCGAGGTCGCCGAGCGCGGGGTCCATGGTGACGACCGCGCCGCCGGTGAACAGCATCGCCATGCTCAGGAGTCCTTTCGGGTGAACGTGTAGCCGGCGTGGTGCAGCACGCCGCCGTCGAACCGGCCGTAGGCCCAGAAGCCCAGGTCGTCGCGGTACACGATGTGGTCGTCGTAGATCCGGAACGCGCCCCGGTAGGCGTGCGGGCGCCCGCCGCGCGTCTCGTCGTAGCGGCCGTCCGCCGTGAGGTGCTGGTGGATGTAGCCGGTCGAGTCGATCCAGGTGCCGAGGTGCGGCGACGAGGACGGGCCCGGCGCGGTGTCGACCGCCGGAACGGTCACGCCGTCGACGACGAACGTGGCGTCCCGCGGCCACAGCACCGCCATCTCCGGTGGCCCGGCCCGCAGCACCGCGAACGTGGCCGGGTTGCCGACGGCCAGCGGGCCGGCGAACAGCGGCGCGATCATCCGGCCGCGGAGCTCGGTGACCGCCGCGCCGCCGGCCGCCAGTCCCGGTCCGACCGCGGTGATCCGGCCGTCCTCGACGCGCAGGTCGAGCCCGGCCACCGGATCCGGCATGCAGATCGTGGCGCCGGTGAAGATTCGCACGCCCACGGCGTACCCCCTTGGTCGTCTGTTCCGGTTGCTCCTCCACCCTGCGGCGGGCACGGCGGCCGAGCCAGGGTGCACCCCACCCAGGCTGGTGGCGTTCGTCGTCGGGGGCCCCGGGCGGCGCGGTCGCCGGTAGCGTGGTGATCGACGCAGCGTGGGCCTTAACCGGGATGAAACGTGCCGGTGCCAGCATCGGGGCCCGCAGCAGAGACGGAGGTCGGACTCTTGTTCCTCAGCCGCCACGAGCAGGATCGGCTGCTCATCCACGTCGCCGCGGACGTGGCGCAGAAGCGCCGGGCGCGCGGCCTGCGCCTGAACCATCCGGAGGCGACCGCGATCATCACGGCCTACATCCTGGAGGCGGCGCGGGACGGCCGGACCGTGGCCGAGCTGATGGAGACCGGGCGGACCGTGCTCACCCGGGAGGACGTCCTGGAGGGCGTGCCGGAGATGCTGGCCGAGGTGCAGATCGAGGCGACGTTCCCGGACGGCACGAAGCTCGTCACCGTGCACGAGCCGATCCCGTAGGAGGGCCAGCGTGATTCCCGGAGAGATCCTGCCCGGTGACGGGGAGATCGAGATCAACGCCGGCCGGCCGGTGCTGACGCTGCCGGTGGCGAACACCGGTGACCGGCCGATCCAGGTGGGTTCGCACTACCACTTCGCGGAGGCGAACCCGGCGCTGGAGTTCGACCGGCGGGCCGCGTGGGGGCACCGGCTGGCGGTGCCGGCGGGCACGTCGATGCGCTTCGAGCCGGGCGTGCCGCGCGAGGTCGACCTGGTGCCGCTCGGCGGCCGCCGGATCGTGCCCGGCCTCCGCGGCGAGGCCGCCGGCCCGCTCGACAAGGACGGGACCCCATGAGGATCGACAGGCGGCGGTACGCCGCGCTCTACGGCCCCACGACCGGTGACCGCATCCGGCTGGCCGACACCGACCTCCTGATCGAGGTCGAGGAGGACCGGAGCGGCGGCGGCGACGAGGCCGTCTTCGGCGGTGGCAAGGTCATCCGCGAGTCGATGGGCCAGTCGCTGGCCACCCGCGCGGAGAAGGCGCTGGACACCGTCATCACCGGCGCGGTGGTGCTCGACCACTGGGGCGTCGTCAAGGCCGACGTCGGCGTCCTGGACGGCCGGATCGTCGCGCTCGGCAAGGCCGGCAACCCGGACACCATGGACGGCGTGCACCCGGACCTGGTGATCGGCCCGGGCACCGAGGTCATCGCGGGCAACGGCAGGATCCTGACCGCGGGCGCGATCGACAGTCACGTGCACCTGATCGCGCCGGGCATCCTGGAGGAGGCGATCGCCTCCGGCATCACCACGATCATGGGTGGCGGCACCGGCCCGGCCGAGGGCACCAAGGCCACCACGGTCACGCCGAACGCGTGGTACCTGTCCCGGATGTTCGAGGCGCTGGACGTCTGGCCGGTGAACGTGCTGCTGCTCGGCAAGGGCAACACGGTCTCCGAGGAGTCCATGTGGGAGCAGCTGCGCGGCGGCGCCGGCGGCTTCAAGCTGCACGAGGACTGGGGCACCACGCCCGCCGCGATCGACGCCTGCCTGCGGGTGTGCGACGCGTCCGGCGTGCAGGCCGCGATCCACACGGACACGCTCAACGAGGCCGGGTACGTGCAGAGCACGCTCGCCGCGATCGGTGGCCGGTCGATCCACGCCTACCACACGGAGGGTGCGGGCGGTGGGCACGCGCCGGACATCATCACGGTCGCGTCCGAGCCGCACGTGCTGCCCTCGTCGACGAACCCGACCCGGCCGTACACCCGCAACACGCTCGCCGAGCACATCGACATGCTGATGGTCTGCCACCACCTGAAGCCGTCGATCCCGGAGGACCTGGCGTTCGCGGAGAGCCGGATCCGCCCGACCACGATGGCCGCCGAGGACGTGCTGCACGACCTGGGCGCGATCTCGATGATCGGCTCGGACTCGCAGGCGATGGGCCGGGTCGGCGAAGTGATCATGCGGACCTGGCAGACCGCGCACGTGATGAAGGCGCGGCGCGGCAGCCTCCCCGGCGACGGCGGCAAGGACAACCTCCGGGCGCGGCGGTACGTGGCCAAGTACACGATCGCCCCGGCCGTCGCGCACGGGATCGACCGCGAGGTGGGCTCGGTCGAGCCCGGCAAGCTCGCCGACCTGGTGCTCTGGGACCCGGCGTTCTTCGGCGTCCGCCCCGCCCTGGTGATCAAGGGCGGGATGATCGCCTGGGCGCAGATGGGCGACGCGAACGCGTCCATCCCGACGCCGCAGCCGATGCTGCCCCGGCCGATGTTCGGCGCGTACGGCAACGCGCCGGCCGCCACCAGCCTCGCGTTCGTGGCCGAGGCCGCGATCGAGGACGGGCTGGCGGACCGGCTCGACGTCCGGCGCCGCCTGGTCCCGGTCGCGAGCACCCGGCGCGTGGGCAAGGCCGACCTGCCGCTGAACGACGCCACGCCGCGGATCGAGGTGGAGCCGGACACGTTCACGGTCCGCATCGACGGCGACGTGGTCGAGCCGGAACCGGTCGACTCGCTGCCGATGACCCAGCGTTACTTCCTGTTCTGATGGCCGGCTCCGGCTCGCTCGCCACGCTGCTCGTCCTCGCGGACGGGCGGCTCCCGGCGGGCGGGCACGCGCACTCGTCCGGCCTGGAGGCGCAGGTCAGCGCCGGCCGGGTGCGCTCGGTCGACGACCTGGCGGGCTTCCTGACCGGCCGGCTGGCCACCGGCGGCCTGGTGGCGGCGACGTTCGCGGCCGCGGCCTGTGCCGGTACCGCCGCGTGGGAGGACCTCGACGCCGGGCTCGACGCCCGGACGCCGTCGCCGGCGCTGCGCACCGCGTCGCGCGCGCAGGGCCGCGCGTTGCTGCGGGCCGGCCGGGCGATGTGGCCGGTGCCGGCCCCGCACCGGCCGGACGTGCACCAGCCGGTCGCGTTCGGGGTGATCGCGGCCGCGGCCGGGCTCGCCCCGGAGCACGCCGCGGTGGCGGCCGCCTACGGCACGGTCAGCGGCCCGGCGAGCGCGGCCGTCCGGCTGCTCGGCCTGGACCCGTACGGCGTGCACGCGCTGCTGGCCCGGCTGGCCGCGGACTGCGACGCGGTCGCGGCCACCGCTCTGACCCACCTGGACAAACCCGTCGACGAGCTGCCGGCCGACGGTGCGCCGCTGCTGGACATCGGCGCCGAACACCACGCCACCTGGGAGGTGCGTCTCTTTGCCTCATAACGACACCGACGGCTCGATGCCCCACGGTCACGGACCGATGGACGCCGGCCCCGACCCGCACACGCCACCGCACCCGGGCGCCCGCGCGCTGCGGGTCGGCATCGGCGGTCCGGTCGGCTCCGGCAAGACCGCGCTGGTCGCCGCGCTGTGCCGGTCGCTCGGCGAGGAACTGCGGCTCGCCGTCGTCACCAACGACATCTACACCACCGAGGACGCCGACTTCCTGCTGCGCAACGGCGTGCTCCCGGCCTCGCACGTGCGTGCCGTGGAGACCGGCTGCTGCCCGCACACCGCCATCCGCGACGACATCTCCGCGAACCTGGACGCGGTCGAGGACCTGGAGGCCGCGCTCGGCCCGCTCGACCTGATCCTGGTGGAGAGCGGCGGCGACAACCTCACCGCCACGTTCAGCAAGGGCCTGATCGACGTGCAGATCTTCGTGGTCGACGTGGCCGGCGGCGACAAGGTCCCGCGCAAGGGCGGCCCGGGCGTCACCACCGCGGACCTGCTCGTGATCAACAAGACCGACCTGGCGCCGCTGGTCGGTGCGGACCTGGCCGTGATGGACCGGGACGCCCGCGCCCGCCGCGGCGACCTGCCGACGATCTTCCAGTCGATCGCCGAGGACCGGGGCGCCTCACAGGTGGCGGACTGGGTCCGCGCCCGGGTCGCCGCCCGCGCCGCGGTCGCTCCGTGACCACCCGCTCCGGCGGTACGCGCGGCGGCACCGTACCGGCCCGGCCGGCCGCCGCCCCGGTGCGCGGCCGGACGGCGGCCGGCTGATGCGGGCCACCGCGCGGATCGTGGCGGTGCCGGACGGCCGGGGCGGCACCGGCCTGCCCACGCTGGCCGGCGAGCCACCGCTGCTGGTCCGCCGGACCGGGGCCCGGCAGCCGGGCGTACCCGCGGAGGTGCACCTGGTCGGTGGTGCGGCCGGGCCGCTCGGCGGCGACCGCCTGCGCGTCGAGATCACCGTCGAGCCCGGCGCGTCGCTGGTGGTCCGCACGGTCGCGGCCTCGATCGCGCTGCCCACGCCGCACGCGCACGGCCGGGCGGACACCTCGCTGGTCGAGACGCACGCCACGGTCGCGGCCGGCGGCGTGCTGCACTGGCTGCCCGAGCCGCTGATCGGCGCGGCCGGCTGCGACCACGACGCGGTCACCGTGGTCGACGTCGCGGACGGTGGCGCGCTGGTCTGGCGCGACGAGCTGGTCTGCGGCCGCCACGGCGAGCCCGCCGGCGACGTCCGCCTGCACACCACCGTCCGCTACGCCGGCCGCACGCTCTACCGCCACGACCTCTCGGTCGGCCCGGCCGCGCCCGGCTGGTCCGGCGCGGCCGTGCTCGGCTGGTCCGGCGCGGCCGCACCTGGCCGGTCCGGCGCGGCCGCGCCCGGCGTGCTCCGCGGTGGCCGGGCGACCGGCTCGCTCGTCGTCGTCGATCCGGCCTGGGCGGACGGCGGACCGCCACCGGCCTCACCGGTCGGTGACACCGCCGCCGTGATGCCGCTCCCCGGTCCCGCGATCCTCGCCACCGCGGTCGGCCCCGACCTGCGGGCCGTCCGCGGCCCGCTGGACGTCTGCCTGCGCCGCGCTCCCGCGCTCGTCTGACCCCGGGGAGTCCGGCCGGACCGCGCGGTCCCGATCCGCCGGCTGGTGCGGCGGCTGGTGCGCCGGGCGCTGCGGCGGCTGGTGCGGTGGCCCGTCCGGGCGCGGCCCCACCGCGACGGCGGCGGGCCGGGAGCGGCGGGTGGGCAGCAGCAGCACGGCGGCCGTGACCGGGATGAGGACCAGGCTGGCGTACGCCGAGGGCGTGAAGCTGTTGATCTTCGGATGCCCCTCGATCGCGAGGTCCAGGAACACCAGCAGGCCCTGGACCACCACCAGGCCGATCAGGATCGCGCGGCGCGGGTGCCGCCAGAGCGCGATCGCACCGGCCGGGACCAGCGCGGGGAACAGGTAGAGGCAGAAGCGGCCCCAGTCACCGCCGACCACGAACTGCGCCAGGACCGGGACCACCAGCCAGCCGAGCGGGCCGGCGTGCCGGAAGCCGTAGAGCCCGAGCGCCCACCACACGCCGAGCGACGTGCCGACCGCGATGCCGAGCGCGGCCACGACGCCCTGCTCCTCGAGCTTCATCCCGACGATCCGCACACCGGCCCGGATCAGCAGCTCCTGGCTCGGCCAGCCGTGCGTGGGCTTCGCCTGCACGGCCGTGGTGGCCAGCACGCCCGGGACGATCACCAGCGCCACGCGGATCGCGGCCCGCCAGTCGATCCACTTCTCACGGAAGATCATGTAGAGCGGCACCGCGAACGAGATCACCGTCTCCCGGGCCAGCGCGGCCGCGACCAGCAGCAACGGCAGCACGGCCGTCCAGCCGGACACCGCCGCCAGCATCGACCAGGCCAGCAACGCCATCGCGGCCGGGTCGATCAGGTACGGCTGGTAGAGGTAGAAGAGCCACCCGGGCAGGCTGAGCAGGCCGGCCATCGCGACATAGGCGGCGCCGCGCGGGCCGCCGAGCTTCCGGGTCAGCAGATAGGCCGCGACGCCGCCGGCCACCAGCGCGATCACGTTCAGCAGCCGGTAGGCCTCGCGGTAGTGGTACCGGCCGCCGATCTCGTTCGCCAGCAGCGGCATGAGCATGCGGTACGTGTACGGCGTGTGGACCTGGGCCCGCGGGTTCTCCGCCAGCCTCAGGTAATGCAGCGCGTCACCGCCGGACGACCACACGTGCGGCAGGATCAGCAGCCAGCCCAGGGTCAGCGCCACCGCGACACCGACGGCGAGCGAGATCTCCCGGACCGCGGGGGATCGCAGAACGGTGGCGGTCACGCGTCGAGCGTTACGTACGGAAGAGGTCACGCTATCCATCTCGCTCCTGAGTGGACAACGGTTGCACCCGGACCGACACTATTTTGCGGGACGTTTTTCCCGGCGCCGAAGTTCTGTGCCGCACTATCGCGTTCCCGACAGTTGACAACCGGCGCCACCGACCCGGACTAATTCCCCAATAGCGACGAATCACCGCCGTCCGCCGCACCCTCGACGCAATTCGCCATCCGTGAATTCACTCTAAGTGGACCGTGGCTGACCTTTGGTGATCGATGTACCTGCGCCGTCGTCGCGAACGGGCCAGCCGGGCAATCACCGACATATGGCCGTTCCGGCTCGTAACCGGGGCTCTTCGGGCGTCTCCCTGCTCGGGGCGGGCGTGACACGCACTTGCATAATCCAGTGATGGCACGGGATTCGGGGAGCGGACCGCCCAACGGCGCGTCCGACATCGTTACGGTCGAGCTGTCGGCCGCGGAAGCGGCTTCGGGCACGACGAAGACCATCGCGCTGCCGCCGGACGGGCGGCTCATCGCGATCAACCTGCCGGCGGGCATCGGCGACGGCGCGATACTCCGGCTTCCGCGCAACGACGCCACGTCCACGGACGGGCCGCCGGAACTCACCATCCACATCACGGTCACCTCCGGCGATTCGGCCGACGAGCCGACCTCGGTCATCCCGCTGCCGACGCCGTACGACGAGACGACGCCGATCGCGGTCCCCGGCGACGACGAGAAGACCACGGTGCTGCCGGCCGGCCAGGACCGGACCGCGGTCATCCCGGCGCCGGACAGCGACGCGGACGAGCGGACCACGGTCTTCGCGACCACCCCGCCGGCCCCGGCCGACGAGGACCGCACGACGGTCATCTCCACCGGCACTCCCCCGGCCCCCGCCACCACGCCCTCCCCGGCCTCCGACTCCACCTCGGCCCCGGCCTCCGACTCCACCTCGGCCCCGGACGGTGACCGGACCGCGGTCATCCCGGCCGGCACCCCGTCGTCCACCGACGACCGGACGGCCGCGATCCCCGCCGGCAACCCGGCCCCGGGCGAGACCCCGTCCAGCGCCGCGGACGACGACCGGACGGCCGCGATCCCCGCCGCCGGCGTCGCCCTGCCGGCCGCCGCCGGCGAGACACCGGCGAGCGGCTCCGACGACGACCGCACCGACGTCATCCCGGCCGGTGGCACGCCCGCCGGCGCCGGTGCGGACCCCGCCACGGCCACGCCGGCCGGTTCCGCCGCCGAGACCGCACCGGCCGCCGCCGACGAGGACCGGACCACGGTCATCCCGACCGGCGCCGCCACCGGCGGCAACCCGGCGACCGGGGCCGACGACGACCGCACCGACACCATCCCGGCCGGCGCCACACCGGCCGGGCCGGCCGATGCGAGCCCGGCGGCCACGACCGCCGCGGACGAGGACCGGACGACCGCGATCCCGGTCCCCGGCGCGGCGGAGACGAAGGCTTCGGACGCCGACCGGACCGACCCGGGCGTCGTCCCGGGCGTCGTGGCGGCCGGAGCGGCGGGAGCGGCCGGAGCGGCCGCGGCCGCGAGCGCGCGTTCCGGCGACACCGGCGCCCAGCCGGCCACCCCGCCGTTCAACGCGGAGACCACCCAGCACGTGCCCTCGGACGCGACCCCGGCTCCCGCCGCGGCCGACGCCACGCCGCCGGGCTACACGATGCCGGAGGGCACCGCGTCCGAGTCGGCCGGCGTCCCGCCGACGTCGGGCGCGCCGTCGACGGCGTACCCGCCCACGCCCGGGCCGGGTTACCAGCCGGCTCCCGGCGCCGCGTCGCAGTCCTACCCGCCCGCGCCGGGCACGCCGGTCTCCGGCGTACCGGCCGGCGGTTACCCGCCGGTGTCCGGTGCCCCGTCGCCGGCCTACCCGCCCGCGCCCGGCACGCCCGGCTACCCGCCGGTCTCCGGCGGCCCGTCGCCGGCCTACCCGCCCGCGCCCGGCACGCCCGGTTACCCGCCGGTCTCCGGTGCCCCGGCCGGCGGCTACCCGCCGGTGTCCGGCGCGCCCGGGTACCCGCCCGTGTCCGGCGCACCCGGTCAGCCCGCTTCCGGCGCCCCGGGATACCCCCCGGTGCCCGGCACCCCCGGTTACCCGAACGCCGCCGGAACGCCGGGCTACCCGCCGCCCGGTACGCCCGGCTACCCGGTCTCCGGCGCGGGTGCCGCGGGTTACCCGACGTCCGGCGTGCCGGCCTCCGGCGCTCCGGGCTGGGGTCAGCCGCCGCAGTCCGGTGGCGCGCCCGCGTGGGGGCAGCCCGGCGCGTACCCGCTCGGCGCCCCGGGTGGCTTCGCCGCCCCGCCGCAGCAGAAGCCGAAGCGCAGCACCGGCCTGATCGTCGGCGCGGCCGTGCTCGTGGTGCTGCTCTGCGCCGGTGCGGTCGCCGTGCCGTGGGTGCTCAACAGCGGCGAACCGGACCCGGACCCGACCGGCGACGGCGGTGGCGCCGCGCCCGCGACCAGCCAGGCGGCGGTCGCGATGACCACCGCGCAGTACCAGGCGATGCTGTCCGCGCTGGACGCCGACGTGCAGCCGGCCTGGGACGCGATGAACCGGACCACGAAGCCGGACGCGCTCTCCTCGGCCGCGGACGACCTGGGCGAGATGCTCGGCCTGCAGGCCGACGAGCTGGCCCGGGTGACGCCGCCGGAGGAGGTGGCGGACGAGCACACGCTGCTGGTCGACGCGCTGAACGCGCTGAGCACGGACGTGCTGGACACCAGCCTCTCCGCGGAGGGTTCGGCGCTGTGCACCGGCTCCTCGGCGGTCAACCTGGTCTCCCGGTCGGACGGCGGCGCGGACCTGCGGGACGCGGCGACCGCGCTGAGCGCGGCGGACCTGAAGGTCGGCGGCTGGATGCCGAAGGCACTCAAGGAGGAGAACCGGCGTCCCCCGAACGGCAACTACTACCGGCGCATCCAGGGTGGCCTCGGTGAGCTGAAGGTCGAGAACGGCGGTGACCACGACGCGCTGATCAATCTGGTGAAGAACGGCCAGACGCGCCCGGAGGTCTCGTTCTACGTCCAGGCGAAGGGCAACTTCACGGCCAGCTCGATCCACGACGGCGCGTACACGATCTACGTGACCAGCGGGTCGGACTTCGACGGGACGCGGTTCAACCGGGACTGCGACTTCAGCAAGTTCGACGAGGCGATCACCTACGAGACGACGAACAGCCAGTACACGATCTGGGAGATCAGTCTCGAGGCGACGGCCGGCGGCAACGCCAGCACCAGCGACGTCCCCCCGGGCGCGTTCCCGGAGTGACGTTCGTTCCCGGGGGTTCGCCCCCGCGGTGACCGATCGACCGAAAGGCCCGGCCGCCCGGCCGGGCCTTTCGCACGCTCAGCCGTAGATCGCCTGCGGGATGATCGCGGGCGGCACGCCGAACGTGCGCAGCAGCGCCTCGGTGAGGTGGTCGGCCGCGGTCCGCTCGCTCCAGCCGAGCGTGGTGGTGAGGTCGATCACCACCCGCTCGTCGAAGATCGTCACCCACATCAGCACCGCGAACCGGACGTCCTGCTGCGGCAGCCGCCCGCGGGTCATCGCGGTCTCCACCAGCCGCGCCAGCCGGTCGTAGAGCGCGCCGATGAACGGGTCCTCCATGTTCCGCCGGGCCAGCAGGCCGCGCGGCGAGCGCATGTGGACCGCGGCGGCGCCCCAGCGGGTGGCCTGCGCCACCCACTCGTGACACAGAACACGGATGTCCCCGAGCGGGTCGTCGCCGACCGGCAACCCGTCGAACGCCTCGAGCAGATCACCCATCAGATCCGCGAAGTACGCATCGACCGCGCTGCCCGTGTCGGAGAAGTTCCGGTACGCGGTGGCGGTCGAGATGCCGGCCCGCTCGGCCGCCTCGGCCAGCGGAAACTCGGTCCCGCGCTCGGCGATCAGCTCGCCCACCGCGGTCAGCAGCGCGGAGCGGCGGAGCCGTGCGTCGCTGCGCCGGGGGCGATCGTCGTCCTCGGTCACTCCGAGGGCCGGCGCGGCCCGGCGTCCAGTTGGCAGCGACATGTCCGGGATTGTATCGCCCGCGCTTGGCACCTCCCCGTAACGAGATCGCAAAGTGGCCACGTCACACTCCCAAGTGAGAAGATCTTCTCACTTTCTTCGGGAGGCAGGTTCATGTCCACGAGACAAACCCGCGTCGCGGTGATCGGTGCCGGCGCGGTCGGCCTGGTAGTCGCGGAGGCGGCGCACGACGCCGGTCACGACGTCGTGCTCTGCGCGCGCACCCGGCCGGAACGGCTGCTCGTCGAGCGCACCGATCGCACACGCGAGCTGGACGTACCCGTGCTGGTCGATCCGGGCGAGGCGGAGCCGGCCGACTGGGTGCTGCTCGCCACCAAGGCACAGGACGTCGCCGGTGCCGCCGTCTGGTTCGACGGGCTGGTCGGCCCGGACACCACGGTGGTGGTGCTGCAGAACGGCGTCGACCACGCGGAGCGCGTCGGCCCCCTCCTCCCGGCCGGCACCACGGTGCTGCCCGCGCTGGTCTACGTGGCCGCGGAGCTGCTCGACCGCGGTCACGTGCTGCACCGCCGGGGCGCGCGCCTCACGGTGCAGGGCTGCCCGGACACCGCCAGCGCCGAGTCGCTGACCGGCTTCGCGTCGGCGTTCACGGCCGGCACCGGCTCGGCCACCCCGGCGGCCGACACGCGCTCGACCGGTCCGGTGGCCAGCACCGGCTCGCTTCCCGGTGAGCGCTTCGCCGCGCTGATGGCCGGTTCCGGCCTCGCGGTGGAGCTGGTCGCGGACTTCCGCACCGCGGCCTGGCGCAAGCTGCTGACGAACGCGGCCGCGAACCCGATCACCGCGCTCACCATGCAGCGCATGGTCGTGATCCAGCAGGACGAGTCGGTACGCGAGCTGACCCGCGGGCTGCTGCGCGAGGCGGTCCGGGTGGGCATCGCCGAGGGCGCGGCGCTGACCGCGGACGACGTGACCCGCACGCTGCAGGTCTACGACGAGTTCGCGCCGGAGGACGGCACGTCGATGCACTACGACCGGGCCGCCGGGCGCGCCACCGAGCACGAGCTGATCACCGGCGCCATCGTCCGGCTCGGCGACCGCCACGGCGTGGACGTGCCGCTCAACCGGGCCGTTCTCGCGCTGATGCGGGGCCTGAACCACAAGTAGCCTCCCCCGACGCCCTGCCGCACGCGTCCCGTCGCGGCAGGGCTTTTCGCTGCCCGGACGCGGGTGCACGCGGACCTCGCGGCGATCGACCCGGACCAGCCGTTCGCGGCGCGCCGGTCCGGACCGTCGTGGCGACGCCGGTGCCGCCGATCTCGTTCGCACCGCTCGGCGGCGAGATGGACGCGGTCACCCGGCTCCCGCTCGGCGCGATGCACGCCCTGGTCGCCGCCGGCTTCCTCCGCCGCCCACTTCCATGATCCTCAGTCACGGCCCGTTACGCGGAGCGCGACGAGCACCGCCCCGTTCGGATGAACGACACCAGGCCGGCGGGCCGATGACTGATTCGCGAACGATACTCATGGTTAGATCCGCGCATGGTCATGCGTCGCGGTCTTCCGCCGGCCGCGGTCCTGGCGGCATCCGTGCTGCTCTGCGCCGGTGGCGTGCTGACGCTCGGATATGGACTGTCCGGCGACCGGATGGGCAGCCTCCTGCCGCCGTGGTCGCTGGTGCCGTACGGCGCGCTCTATCTGCTGCTGGCCTGGGCCGTCCTCCGCGGTCACGGCTGGGGCCGCGTCCTGCTGCTGGTGCTCTGCGGCGTCGGCGCCGCCCTGGCCATGGTCCGGATGGCCCAGGAGACCGTGCTGGCCGGCATGCCCTCGCTCGGCTGGCCGCTCATCTACGCCGCGCTGGTCAGCACGCCGAGCGCCCGCGCCTGGTTCCGCCGGCCGCCGGAGTCGGCCGAGGACGCGTTCTTCGACCCGATGCGCGGCCCCCGCGAGGAGACCACGACCGACCCGCCGCGGGTACGCCGGGAGCGTGCCGCCGACGACCCGGAGTGACACAATCCGGTCATGATCGAGATTGCGGTGACCGGCGTGACCGGTCACCTCGGCGGTGCCGTCGCCCACCGCCTCGCCGAAGCCGGCCACCCCCTGCGCCTGATCGCCCGCACGCCGTCGCGTGCCCCGTCGCTGCCGCACGCGACCGTCGCGGCCGCCTCGTACGGCGACCACGACGCCGTGGTCCGCGCGCTGCGCGGCACCGAGGTCGCGCTGATGGTCTCCGCGGCCGAGTCCGCCGACCGCCTGGACCAGCACCGCGCGTTCATCGACGCGGCCGTCGCCGCCGGCGTACGCCACCTGGTCTACATCTCGTTCTTCGGCGCGGCCGCCGACGCGGAGTTCACGCTGGCCCGCGACCACCACGCCACCGAGGAGCACCTGCGCGCCTCCGGCCTGGCCTGGACCGCGCTCCGCGACAACCTCTACGCCGACTTCCTGCTCACGCTGGCCGGCCCGGACGGCGTGATCCGCGGCCCGGCCGGCGACGGCCGGGTCTCCGCCGTCGCCCGCGTGGACGTGGCGGACTGCGCCGCGGCCGTGCTGCGCTCCCCGGCCGCCCACCGCGACCGCACCTATCACCTGACCGGCCCGGAGGCCGTCGGCCTGGCCGACGTGGCCGCGCTGTTGACCGCGCACACCGGCCGCCCGGTCAGCTACCACCCGGAGTCGCTCGCCGAGGCCCACGCGTCCCGGGCCCACTACGGCGCGCCGCCCTGGCAGCTCGACGCGTGGATCTCCACCTACACCGCGATCGCCTCCGGCGCGCTCTCCCCCGTCACCTCCGACGTCGCCCTGCTGTCGGGTCACCCCGCCACGCCGCTCCGCGCGCTCCTGACGGCCTGACGCGCCGCTCCGCGCGCTCCTGACGGCGTGACCAGCCGCCGGCCGGCGCGATCGACCGCCGGCCGGCGCGGCGTGATCAGGCCGCCAGCTGGCGTGATCGACCGCCGGCCGGCGCGGCGTAATCAGGCCGCCGGCCGACGCGGCCTGATCGACCGCCGGCCGACGCGATGTGCTCGACCGCCGGCCGGTGCGGTGTGATCGGCCGCCGGCCGGCGTGCGCCTACGAACCGCCCGGCCGGGCGCCGGCCGGGAAGAGGTGGCTGACCTCCGGCGCGCCCTCCGCCAGCGCGCGGGCGCGCTCCTCGGCCGCCCGGTCCGCCCCGGTGAGGCGCCCTTCGTGCTGGCGGAGGTGCTCCGCCCAGGACGGCACGAGGTACACCTCGACGAACGTGCCGGCGCCGGCGCCGTCCTGGAAGAGCCCCCACCGGTAGGCCCCGGTCCGCTGGACGGACCGGCGGACCGCGTCCATCGCGGTGATGAACGCGGGCGTGTTCTCCGCCGTGACCTGGTAGCGCACCGAGACCAGCACCGGGCCGACGCGCGGATCCGGCTCCAGGGTCAGGTGCGGTTCCGGCCAGAAGACCGCGGGCGCGCGGTCCATGTCCCGGGTGTCGATCAACGCCCAGAGACGCAGCGTGAGCGTGCCGGCCAGCATCAGGCCGGCCGCCGCGGTCAGCGCGACCGGCAGGCTGGTCAGGTCCGCGAGCAGGCCCCAGGCCAGCGCCGGCAGCGCCTGGGCCGCGGCGACGACGATCTGGTAGATCGACAGACCGCGGGCCCGGACCCAGCCGGGCAGGAAGAGCTGCATGGACGCGTTTATCGTCGACAGCACCGCGACCCACGCCAGGCCGGCGGGCAGCAGCGCGAGCATGACGACCGCAGGCGTCCGGACCAGGCCGAGGACCGCGAGCACGGCCGCGTAGACGACGCCGGCGGCGAGCAGCATCTGGTTGTTGGAGACCCGGTCGCGGATCGGGGCGAGCAGGAACGCGCCCGCGACCGCGCCGGCGCCGAGCACCGCGAGCATCAGGCCGTACCCGCCGGAGCCGAAACCCAGTCGCTGGCTGGCGACCAGCGGCAGCAGCGCCCAGAGCGCGTTGCCGGGCGCGATGAACAGGACCGCGCGGAGCAGGATGCGGCGGACCACCGGGGAGTGCCGTACGTAGCGGCTGCCGGCCCGTACCGCGGAGGTGAAGGGTTCCGGCGTGTGCGGCGCGGTGCCGGCGGGTGGGCGCCAGGCCGCGAGCACGACGGCGAACAGCACGAACGTGAGCGCGTTGACACCGAAGACGACGGCGGCGCCGGCCTGCGCGATGAGCAGCCCGGCGACGGCCGGCCCGATCGCGCGGGCCGCGTTGACGCTGATCGAGCCGAGCGCGGACGCGGAGACGAGCTGGTCCCGCGGCACCAGGTCGGGGATGGTCGCCTGCCACGCCGGCAGCGTCAGCGCCTGGCCGGCGCCGAGCGCGAACGTGAACGCCAGCAGCAGCGCCGGCGGTACGTCGCCGAGCGCGGTGACCAGCGTCAGCGCGCCGCCGATCAGCGCGAGCGCGGTCTGCACGGTGAGCAGCAGGCGGCGCCGGTCGAGGCTGTCGGCGAGCGCGCCGGCCGGCAGCGCGAGCAGGAAGACCGGCATCAGGCTGGCGGTCTGCACCAGCGAGACCAGCGTGGACGCGTTCGGCTCGCCGACCAGCAGCCACTGGGCGCCGACCGTCTGCATCCAGAGGCCGACGTTACTGACCAGCACCGCGAGCCAGAGGTTGCGGTAGACGGTGATGCGCAGCGGCCCGGTGATCGACACGCCGCACTGTATGCCCGGGGACCGTGCCGGTTATGCGGTCCGGATCGCCCGGCCGGACGCGCGCGGGCGGTGTCCGTACCGCCGGCTGATTTTCGGTTCCGCCGGGTCTCGCGGTGCGGCGGTCGCGGCTGGCAGGCTTTCGCCATGGACGAGACGCAGCGCAGCCGCACGTACGGCTGGACGGATCCCGCGGCGATCGCCGCTCACCTCGGCCGCCGCAGCGGTCTCGACCTGATCCGCGCGATGGCGGCGGGCGAGGTGCCGGCGCCGCCGATCATGCACACGGTCGGGATCGCGGGCATGGAGGCGAAGGAGGGCTGGGTCGGCCTGGAGTTGACGCCGCAGGAGTTCCACTACAACCCGCTCGGCTCGGTGCACGGCGGTGTCATCTCGACGCTGCTGGACACCGCGGCCGCGTGCGCGGTGCACACCACGCTGCCGGCCGGCGTCGGCTACACCTCGCTGGACCTGAACGTGAAGTTCGTCCGGCCGGTCACCGTCGCGACCGGCCGGGTGCGCTGCGAGGGCACGGTGCTCAACCGCGGCCGCCGGACCGCGCTCGCCGAGTCGCGGCTCACCGACGCGGCCGGCCGGCTGCTCGCCCACGGCACGTCGACCTGCCTCATCTTCGACATGCCGTGACCGCTCCGCCGGGCCGGGACCGGCCTGGAGCATCTGATCCACACCACGCCGGTGCTCGGCGGGCGGTAAAAAGCGGTGCCCGATGGGGCAAAAACATAAGACCTCGTGCCGACCGGTCGATTAGCCGGTTGCAGTCCGGTTGCGTCCGGTTCTGATTCGGGGGATGACAGATGAGCAGTGAGGCCTCCTCGGCCGCCCGGCGGGGCGGTCCGGCGCGCTTCTTCACCGACCGGGGTGTGAACGCGAAGATCCTCTCGGCCGTGGCCGTGGCCTCGGTGGCCGCCGGGGTGATCGGTGTGACCGGCTTCGTGCAACTCGACTCGCTGGCGGACAAGAACGAGCAGCTCTACACGGACAACGTCGCACCGTTGACCGTCCTCTCGTCGCTGCAACGCGACATCCAGGCCTGGCGCGCCCGGGTGCTGGAGTACGGCGGCGCCGACGCGGCGACCCGGACGACGCTGCGCGGCGAGATCGACGACCGGGAGAGCCGGATCGAGGCCGGCGCCGCCGAGTACGCGCCGCACGCGGTGGACCCGGACGCCATGCCGACGTTCGACGCCAGCTACGAGAAGCTGGTCGGCATCGCGGAGAACCAGCTGATCCCGCTGGCCGAGCGGGGACAGACCGGGCAGTTCTTCGCGGACTACCGCACCGTCTTCCTGCCGGAGATGACCCTCGCCGCCGACGCCATCGAGACGGAGAACGCGGCCGAGGCCGCGCAGGCCAAGTCACGCGCCGACGACGGTGCCGCGACCGCGGCCACCGGCAAGGAGACGCTGCTGATCGTCGGCGTCGTCGGCGTGCTGCTCGCGCTCGCGCTCGGCATCTGGGTGGCCCGGCAGATCGTCGGCCCGCTGGCCCGGGTCAACCGCTCGCTGACCCGGATGGCCGAGGGTGACCTCACGGACGAGCCGGACGTGCACGGCCGGGACGAGGTCGGCCAGATGGCGGCCGCGCTGGTCCGCGCGCTCCGGCAGACGCGCGAGGTGGTCTCGTCCGTCGGCGCGGCCTCGCAGAGCCTGGCCGCCGCCGCCGAGGAGACCTCGGTCATCGCGAACCAGATCGCCAAGAACGCGGAGGAGGCCTCCACCCAGGCCAAGGTCGTCTCGGCCGCGTCCGAGGAGGTGTCCCAGGGCGTGACCACGGTCGCGGCCGGCTCCGAGGAGATGGGCGCCGCGATCGGCGAGATCGCGCAGAGCGCCAACAACGCGGCCGAGGTCGCCGGGCAGGCGGTCGCGGTGGCGGAGTCCACCAACCAGACCATCGCCACGCTCGGCGAGTCGTCCCGCCAGATCGGCGACGTGATCAAGGTGATCACCGCGATCGCGGAGCAGACCAACCTGCTGGCGCTCAACGCCACCATCGAGGCGGCGCGGGCCGGCGAGGCCGGCAAGGGCTTCGCGGTCGTCGCGACCGAGGTCAAGGACCTGGCGCAGGAGACCGCGCGGGCCACCGAGGACATCTCCCGCCGGGTCGAGGCGATCCAGGCCGACAGCAACCAGGCGGTGACCGCGATCCAGGAGATCGCGGAGGTCATCGGCCGGATCAACGACTACACCACCACGATCGCGTCCGCGGTCGAGGAGCAGTCCGCGACCACGGCCGAGATGAACCGCAACGTGGCCGAGGCGGCGAGCGCGACCGGCCAGATCAGCGCCAGCATCGACAACGTGGCGGAGAACGCCCGGATCACGGCCGAGTCGGTCGCGGACGCCCAGCGTTCCGCCGCCGAACTCTCCCGGATGTCGACCGAGCTGCAGAGCACGGTCTCCCGCTTCACGTACTGACCGGGCCCCGCTCTCCATCGCGCCGGTGAGGTCATCACCCGATCACACGGAGAGAAGCTGGTGCAGGGACTCGTCGTGCAGGTCCGTGCGGTTGCCGGAGCGGACGACCTCGCCGGCGTCCAGGACGACGAACTCGTCGGCGAGGCGCAGTGCCGTGTCCAGGTACTGCTCGATGAGCAGGATGCCCAGGCCGGCCTCGGTGTGCAGGCGGGCGATCGCCTCCTCGATCTCCACGATGATCGAGGGCTGGATGCCCTCGGTCGGCTCGTCGAGCAGCAGCATGCGGGGGCGGGTGACCAGCGCGCGGGCCATCGCGAGCTGCTGTTGCTGGCCGCCGGAGAGGAAGCCGGCGCGGCGCTTGAGCAGACCGCGCAGCGCCGGGAAGAGGTCCAGCGCCTCGTCCAGCGCGGCCCGGTCACCGGCCCGCGTCGCCTCCAGCGTGACCCGCAGGTTCTCGGCCACGGTCAGCTGCGGGAACGTCTCGTGGCCCTGCGGGACGTAGCCGAGCCCACGGCGTACCCTCTCGTGGGTCTTCAGGTTCGAGATGTCCTGACCCTCGAACGTGATCGTGCCGGCGCGCGCGGGCAGCACACCCATGATGGCCTTGAGCAGCGTGGACTTGCCGACGCCGTTGCGGCCCATGACGCAGACCAGCTCACCGGCCGGCGCGTGCAGGTCAACCCCGAAGAGCACCTGCGCCCGGCCGTACGCGACGTCGAGACCCGATACCGCCAGCGTCATGTCGTGGCCTTCCGTGAGGTGGATCGTCCGAGGTAGACCTCCTGCACGCGCGGGTCCGCCTGGACGGCGGCGACCGTGCCCTCGCGCAGCAGCCGGCCCTCGTGCAGCACGGTCACCTGGCTGGCGAACCGGCGCAGGAACTCCATGTCGTGCTCGATCACCACGACCGTGTGGTCCTTCGCGACCGCCTGCAGCAGCTCACCGGTGCGGTCGCGCTCGCCGCGGCTCATCCCGGCCACCGGCTCGTCCAGCAGCAGCAGGCGCGGCCGCTGCACGATGAGCATGCCGATCTCCAGCCACTGCCGCTGGCCGTGCGAGAGCACTCCGGCGGGCCGGCCGGCCAGCGACGTCAGGCCGGTCGTCTCCAGCGCGGCGGTGACCTCGCCGGAGACGCCGCGCCGGGCGCGCAGCAGCGCCGGGATCCGGCGGCGGAACGACGCGGCCAGGTCCAGGTTCTCCAGCACGGTGAGTTCCTCGAACACCACCGAGGTCTGGAAGGTACGGCCGATGCCGAGCCGGACGATCGCGTGCTCGCGCCGCCCGACCAGCTCGGTGCCGTCGAACCGCACCGAGCCGGACGCGGGCCGGGTTCGTCCGGTGATCACGTCGATCAGCGTGGTCTTGCCCGCGCCGTTCGGCCCGATCAGGAAGCGCAGTTCGCCGGGCTGGACCGTGACGTCCAGGTCGGTGATCGCGTGGAAGCCGTCGAAGACCACGTTGAGGCCACGCACCTCCAGCCGCCCGGTCACGCCGTCACCCCGTCCCGCGCCGCAGCCGCTCCCGGGGGCGCAGCCGGTCCCGGGGGAGCCGCGGTGCCCGGGGGAGCCGCGGTGCCCGGGGAGGCAGCCGCGCCTGAGGAAGCAGCCGCTCCCGGGGAGGCTGCCGAGGTGGACGGCAGCCGGCGGCGGGCCAGCGCCACGCCGTCCGAGAGCAGCCCGGCCAGGCCGCGCGGCGCCCACAGCATCACCGCGATGAACAACGCGCCCTGCAGGTACGTCCAGCCGGACGGGAACGACTCGCTGAGCCCGGTGCTGGCGTAGTTGTAGAGCACCGCGCCGCCGATCGCGCCACCGAGCGAGAACCGCCCGCCGATCGCGACCGCCACCAGCATCTCCAGCGACGGCACCACGCCCAGGTCGGCCGGGCCGAGGATGCCGACCACCGGCACGAACAGCGCGCCCGCGATCCCGGCCGTCGCCGCCGACACCGCGTAGACCAGCGTCTTCACCACGGCCGGGTCGTAGCCGAGGAACCGTACCCGGTCCTCGCCGTCCCGGATCGCGATCAGCAGCCGACCGAGCCGGCTGCGGTTCAGCTGCCACGCGATCAGGAACACCACCAGCAGCGCCAGCACCACGAGGTAGTAGACGATCCGCTTCTGCGCCGGGTCGTAGAGGTCGAGCCCGAAGAAGAACTGCACGTTGGTCAGCCCGTTCGTGCCACCGGTCAGGCCCTGCCGGCCGACCAGCAGGATCACGAACGCGGCCGCGAGCGCCTGGGAGAGCACCGCGAAGTACGCGCCGCGCACCCGCTGCCGGAACACCAGCGTGCCGAGCAGCAGCGCGGTCACGGCCGGCAGCACCACCACCATGGCGACCGCGAAGACCGGGCTGCGGAACGGCGCCCAGAGCGCGGGCAGCGACTCCACGCCGCTCCACACCATGAAGTCGGGCAGCGCGCCGGGGCCGGCGTCGGCCAGCTTCAGGTGCATGCCCATGGCGTAGCCGCCGAGGCCGAAGAAGACGCCCTGGCCGAGCGTGAGCATGCCGCCGCGGCCCCAGGCCAGGTGGATGCCGACCGCGACGATCGCGTAGCAGAGCCACTTCGCCAGCAGTTCCAGCCGGAACGCCGGGAGCAGGGCCGGGGCCGCGAGGAGCAGCAGCCCGGCGAGCACGAGGACACCGAGTCTGGCGGATCTCATGTCAGCGCCCGGCTGCGGAGGACGAAGAGGCCCTGCGGACGGACCTGGAGGAACGCGACGATCACGGCGAACACCATCACCTTGGCCAGGCTGGCGTCGGTCCAGAACTCGACGAAGCTGTTCAGCACGCCCAGCACGAACGCGGCGATCACCGCGCCGCGCAGCTGGCCGAGGCCGCCGGCCACCACGATCAGGAACGCGTCCACGATGTAGTAGGTGCCGAGCGACGGCCCGACCGGCCCGATCAGCGTGAGCGCGACCCCGGCGATGCCGGCCAGCCCGGACCCGATGAGGAAGGTGAGCTGGTCGACGCGCTCGGTGGCGACGCCGCTGACGGCCGCGAGCTGCCGGTTCTGCATGACCGCGCGCATGCGGCGGCCCTGCCGCATCCGGGTCAGGTAGAGCGAGATCGCGCCGACACAGGCCAGGGCCAGCACCAGAATGAAGATCCGGCTGTACGGGATGCCGGCCACTCCCCCGGTCAGCCAGGACGGCGCGGTGACGCCGACGTTGGGCGCGCCGAAGATGTCCCGGGCGAGCTGCTGCAGGATCAGGCTGACGCCGAACGTGAGCAGCAGCGTGTCCAGCGGCCGGCCGTAGAACCGGCGGATCAGCAGCCGCTCCAGCACCAGGCCGAGCAGCCCCGCGATCACGAACGCCACCGGGAGCGCCAGCGTCACGTTCTGCAGCACGTAGGCCGTGTACGCGCCGACGAGCAGGAACTCGCCGTGAGCCATGTTGATCACGCCCATCTGGCCGAACGTGAACGTCAGGCCGAGCGCGATCAGCAGCAGCACCGCGCCCATGCTGGCACCGATGAAGAGCTGCGTCGCCATCAGCTCAGCCCTGTCGCCCAGTCGTACCCCTTGAGGTAGGGGTCCGGCTTGATCGGCTGCCCGGAGTTCCACACCTCCTTGATCTGGCCGTCCGGCTGCACCAGGCCGATCCGCGCGGTCTTGAACACGTGCTGGTTCTCGCCGTCGATGGTCACCGTGCCCTCCGGCAGGTCCAGCGCGACGCCCTTGGCCGCGGTCCGGACGGCCTCGGCCTCGGTGGTGCCGGCCTTCGCGACCGCGGCGGCCCACAGCTTGACCGCGTTGTAGCCGGCCTCCATCGGGTCGGAGGTGACCTTGTCCGCGCCGTACTCGGCCTTGAACGCCGCGACGAACGCCTCGTTCGTGGCACCGGCCGTGGTCTGGTAGTAGTTCCAGGCGACCAGGTGACCGGCGATGTTGTCCGGGCCGATGCCGGCGACCTCCTCCTCGGCCACGCTCACGCTGACCGTGGGCATCGCGTCCGCGGTGATCCCGGCGCCGCGCAGCGACTTGAAGAACGCCACGTTGGAGTCGCCGTTCAGCGTGTTGAACACCGCGTCCGGCGCGGCCTGCTGGAGCTTGTTGACCACGGTGGAGTACTCGGTGTGGCCGAGCGGCGTGTACTCCTCGCCGACGATCTCCATCCCGTTCGCCGCGGCATAGGCCTTAATGATCTTGTTGGCGGTACGCGGGAAGACGTAGTCGCTGCCGACCAGGAAGACCTTCTTCTTCCCCTGTTCGCGCAGGTAGTCCAGGCCCGGCACGATCTGCTGGTTCGTGGTGGCGCCGGTGTAGAAGATGTACGGCGAGCTCTCCAGCCCCTCGTACTGCACCGGGTACCAGAGCAGCGCCTTGTTGCGCTCGAAGACCGGCAGCATCGCCTTGCGGCTGGCGGACGTCCAGCCGCCGAAGACCGTGGCGACCCGGTCCGCACTGATCAGCTTCTGCGCCTTCTCGGCGAACGTGGGCCAGTCGGAGGCGCCGTCCTCGACGACCGGCTCCAGCTGCTTGCCCAGCACGCCGCCGGCCGCGTTGATCTCCTCGATCGCCAGCAGCTCGGCGTTCTTGACCGTGACCTCGCTGATCGCCATGGTGCCGCTGAGCGAGTGGAGGACGCCGACCTTGATCGTGTCGCCGCTCGCCGCCTGCGCGCCGTCGTCCGGCGAACCGACGCATCCGGACGTGACGGCGAGTACGGCGGCGAGACCGAGCGCGGCGAACGGATTCCGAAGACCTCGTGACATCCGACTTCCTCTCTGCCGGTGCGGGTGGAGAGGAAGCTAGGGGCGCGCCATTTCACATATCCGCGCCCATGAATGTCCGGCGCTTTAAGGACATCTCACAACGCTCGATGGATCGTTGTGAGGAGTGCTGTACGCAGCGTGACGGTGCGGCGGATTTTACTCCGCCGCACCCCGCACACGCCGGTTCAGACGGCGCCGGTGACGATCGGCCGCAGATCCTCCCGCGGCGGCGCCCAGGTCGTCGCGTCCGCGTCGGTCTGCTCACCGGAGCGGATGTCCTTCACGGAGTCCCGCTCGCCCGGGAACCACACGAACGGGATGCCGCGGCGCTCCGCGTACCGGATCTGCTTGCCGAACTTCGCGGCGCTCGGCGCCACCTCGGTCGGGATGCCGTTGCGGCGCAGCGCGGCGGCCGCCGCGACGCTGCGCGGGCGCTCCTCCTCGCTGTTCACGGCGACCAGCACGCAGGTCGGCACCGCGCGGGACGCGGTGAGCGCGTCCCGGCCGAACAGGATGGCGAGCAGCCGGGTGACGCCGATCGAGATGCCCACGCCCGGGAACACGTCCCGGCCGGACGTGGCGAGGTTGTCGTACCGGCCGCCGGAGCTGATCGACCCGAACCGCTCGTAGCCCTCCAGCAGCGTCTCGTAGACCGTGCCGGTGTAGTAGTCGAGCCCGCGCGCGATCCGCAGGTCCGCGACGACCAGGCCGGGCTTCTCCGCGACCGCGGTGTCGACCACCCGGACCAGCTCCTCGATGCCCTCGTCGAGCAGCGGGTCGGTGATCCCGAGCTGCTTGATCCGGTCGGCGAAGCCGCTGTCCGGCGCCTGGATCTCGGCGAGCGCCAGCACCTTCTCCGCCTGCGCGGCCGACAGCCCCTGGCCGGTCAGCGCCTCCGCCACCTTGGCCGGGCCGATCTTGTCGAGCTTGTCGACCTGGCGGAGCACGTCCTCGGTGCTCTCGATGCCGAGGCCGCGGTAGAAGCCCTCCAGCACCTTGCGGTTGTTGACCTGGATCCGCACCGGCGGGATCGGCAGCCCGCCGAGCGCGTCGCCGATCACCAGCGGGATCTCGGCCTCGTAGTGCGCGGGCAGCGTGTCCCGATCCACGATGTCGATGTCCGCCTGGTAGAACTCGCGGTACCGGCCCTCCTGCGGGCGCTCGCCCCGCCACACCTTCTGGATCTGGTAGCGGCGGAACGGGAACTGCAGCTTGCCGGCGTTCTCCAGGACGAACCGCGCGAACGGGACGGTCAGGTCGAAGTGCAGGCCGAGCTCGTCGTTCGTGGCGGCGTCGTCGCCCTCCCCGGCCTGGAGCCGCCGCAGGACGTAGACCTCCTTCGAGGTCTCCCCCTTGCGCAGCAGCTGGTCCAGGGGCTCGACGGCCCGGGTCTCCAGCGGTGCGAAGCCGTACAGCTCGAACGTGCGCTGGACGCGGCCGAGGATCTCCTGCTCGATGAGGCGCTGCGACGGCAGCCACTCCGGAAACCCGGACAGGGGCGTGATTCTGCTACTCAAGGCTGTTTCCTTCGACAGGGCTTACAGACCGCGGCCGGGCGCTTCCTGGCCGAACTCGCGGAGGTAAGGATTGGTGGCGCGCTCGCGCCCGATGGTCGTGGCGGGGCCGTGGCCGGGCAGGACGATCGTCTCGTCGGCGAGCGGCAGGACCCGGTCCCGCAGGCTCGCCCGCATGGCATCCATGCTGCCGCCCGGCAGGTCGGTGCGCCCGATCGAGCCCGCGAAGAGCACGTCACCGGAGAAACAGATCTCCTCGTCCGCGTTCCCCGGGAGCCGGAACAGCACCGACCCGCCGGTATGGCCCGGTGCGTGGTCGACCGCGATCTCCAGGCCGACCAGGTCCAGCACGGCGCCGTCGATCATCTCCACGACGTCGTCGGGCTCCGCGTACTCCAGGCGGCCGCCGAACAGCGCCCGGTAGTCCATGGACAGCGCCTTCGACGGGTCCTTGAGCAGCTCACGGTCGGCCGAGTGCACGTAGGCCGGGATGCCGCGCGCGCCGGCGACCGGCGTCACGGAGAACGTGTGGTCCAGGTGCCCGTGCGTGAGCAGCACGGCGGCGGGGTGCAGGCGGTGCTTCGCCAGCAGCTCCTCGAGCCGGTCGACGACGCCGATGCCCGGGTCGACGACCACGCACTGCTCCCCGGGGCCGGTCGCCACCACGTAGCAGTTGGTCCCGAAGGCATCGGCCGCAAAGCCGTCGACGAGCACGTACCCTCCCCGGTCCGGGTTTCCAGGCCAGCTTATCGGCAACGGCAAACGACAATCGGCAGGGCGCGAAGCGCGTCGATGATCTTTGATGGCGTGTCGGCGCTACCTGGGCGCCACTTTCCCAGCGGCTGGCCGTACACTACGCCCTCGTGTGGCGTGCCGCACTTACAGTGCGATCGCCCCAGCGGACCGTGACAGGAGATTAGGACTCGTGGCTCCCAGCAAGGAACGGCAGCGCAAGCTCGCGCGTGCGAAGCTCGACCGGCAGATGGCGCGGCGGGCGGCCAAGGAGCGCCGCCGGCGCCAGATCGGGGCGGCCACCGCCATCGGCATCGTGGCCGTGCTCGGCGCCGGCATCGCGGTGTGGGCACTGGGCGTCTTCGATCGTGACACGGACACCACCGAGGCGAGCGGCGAGGCGTGCTCGTGGACCACGCAGTCCGGCGCGGACGCGAGCCGCGACGTGGGCCAGCCGCCGACGGACGGCATCCCGTCCGAGGGCACCCGCCCGGCCACGATCACGTTCAACTCGCTGGCGCCGGTGACCGCGACGCTGAACATCACGGACGCGCCGTGCTCCGTGGCCAGCTTCAGCTACCTGGCCGGCCGGCAGTACTTCGACAACACGAAGTGCACGGAGATCACCGAGGAGGGCGCGCTGCACTGCGGCGACATCACCGGTGACGGGCTGGGCGGCCCGACGTACACGTACTTCGACGAGAACATCCCGGTCGCCACGAACCCGTCCGCCCCGCCGTCGGGCAGCGTCACCCCGGCGTACCCGGCCGGCACGATCGCGCTGACCTCGCCGACCCCGGGCCAGAACGGCAGCCAGTTCCTGATCTTCTTCAAGGACTTCAACCCGGCCACGCCGCAGTACCCGATCATCGGCTCGGTCGCGACCGGCCTGGAGACGGTGCAGGAGATCGGCAAGGCCGAGACCGTCGCGAACGACGCCGGCGAGAAGGTCGTGCCGAAGAACGACGTGCTGATCACGTCGCTGACGGTCGGCGAGGTGGGCGCCACGGCGGCCCCGGCCGCCCCGGCCGCATCGGCGTCCACAGCTTCCTGACTTACCCTGACCTCGTACCCGCTGCCAGCAGATAGCTTATCCAGGAGGAACACCGTGTCGTCCATCAAGGAGCGGCAGCAGCGCGCCGCAGCACGGGCAAAGCTCGAGCGGGAAATGGCGGCCCGCAAGGAGGCTGCCGCCCGCAAGCGCAAGAACCTCTGGATCGCGGCGTCCGCGAGCGCGGCCGTCCTGGTCGTGGCGGCCGGCGTGCTGATCGCGGTCACCGTGCTGCGCGGCGACGACGACGAGTCCACCACCTCGCCGGTCGCCGCCGGCACCACCACCTGCACCTGGAACGCCGCGCCCGACCAGGGCCAGGGCACCACGGTCGACGTCGGCATGCCGCCGGCCAGCGCGTCCAACGTCGGCAAGTCGGTCATGACCGTCACCACCAACTTCGGCGTGGTCGACGTGACGCTGGACAAGACCAAGTCCCCGTGCGCGGCCGAGTCGTTCACGCACCTGGCCGGCAAGAAGTTCTTCGACGGCACCAAGTGCCACCGGATGTTCCCCGGCATGCTGCAGTGCGGCGACCCGAGCGCGAAGGGCGACGGCTACCGGGAGTCCGACGGCACCGGCGGCCCGGCCTACCGCTACAGCAACGAGTACCTGCCGACCAGCGACATCCCGCCGTACCCGGCCGGCGTGGTCGCGCTCGCCAACAGCGGCGCGGACGGCACGAACGGCAGCCAGTTCTTCTTCATCTACGAGGACACCGAGCTGTCGCCGGACTACACCATCATCGGCAAGGTCTCCGACGCCGGCCTCGCGGTCCTGAAGAAGGCCACCGAGAAGGGCCACGACGGCGCGTTCGACCCGAGCCCGGGCGGCGGCCACCCGAAGGAAGACATCAACATCCAGACGGTCACGGTCGCCGCGGCCTGACCCACCCGCTCCACCCGGCCCCCGTCGCACGCGGTTCGCGACGGGGGCCGCCCCATGTCCGGCTCCGGATCACCGAACCACCGGGACACCACCAAACCGAAGATGCGGATATGCCCGCTCCCGGCGGCACCGGTGCCGCACGCTCCCGCGGGCACCGGTCGTCGCCGGCGCTCCTCCCTGCACGATCCGAAGCCCCACGATCAACCCCCGCCCGCCCCACCGCGCCACCGCACCCCACCTCGGCACGCCACCGCATCCCGCACGCCGTCCCACCGAGCCCTGACCTCCACACGCCACCTCGACGGCCTGCCGCAGCACATCAGCCCACGGTGCGCCACTTCCGGCACTCACGCTCACCGCGCGCCGGCTCCACCGACCGCCACGTCATCCCCACAGCGCTCTGCTTCCGACAACGCACCTACCGCACGCCACTTCGACACCCCCGCCCACCGCCCGCCGCTTCGGCGCGAATCCCAGCAAGCGCCGCTTCCACCGCGCGCCACCTTTGGCACGCCAACCCCAGAACGCGCCGCGCCACCACGAGCAGCTCGCGGCACACCGCCCATCACGGGCCGCTTCCACTCGCTACTTCCGGCACGCCACCAGCGGGCGCCACTTCCACGAGCGCCGCTTGCGCGCCACCCCCAGCACACGCCCCGACCGGCTCGCTGTCCGGCTGCGCGCCGCTTGCGCGCCACCCCGGCACACACCCCGACCGGCTCGCTGTCCGGCTGCGCGCCGCTTGCGGCTCGCCATCTCCACCGCGCGCCGCTTGCGGCTCGCCATCTCCACCGCGCGCCGCTTCCGGCTCGCCATCTCCACCGCGCGCCGCTTCCGGCTCGCCATCTCCACCGCACGCCGCTTCCGGCGCACACCACGGGGTGACGTCGGCGTCGGCATCGGCGGAGGCGGAGGCGGCGGAAGCAGCGGAAGCAGCGGAGGCGGTGGGGTCGGTGGGGTCGCCGCCGGCGGCGGTGGAGGGCTTGGGCGCCGCCTGCGGCGGGGGCGATGGGCGGAGCTACGCGCGTCCGGCAGGTGGCGCCGATCTGGCGCGCGCTGGGATCGAGATCCTTTCGGCGCTCATTGCTGGTTCCCAGCGGCGGCGAACAGCAACGCGGGCTGCAGGATCTTGGCTCGCACATCGACGCCGACCGGCCATCGCCTTCCGTGCCCGATATTTCGGGCATATCGGGGGCTTGGCTGCGTTACCGGCGCGGGTGGGGTTGACCTTGCGCGGCGGGACGTGCAGGGAGGAGCGCCAGCGACGACCGGTGCCCGCGGGAGCATGCGGCACCGGGGCCGCCGGAAGCGGGCATATCGGTGGTGTGCCCTTGATGCTTTCGGCGGCGGACGGCGGCGGTCAGGCCCCGGAGGTGACCCGGTAGGCGTCGAACACGCCGTCGACCTTGCGGACGGCGGCGAGCAGGTGGCCGAGGTGCTTGGGGTCGGCCATCTCGAAGCTGAAGCGGCTCACCGCGACCCGGTCGCGGGTGGTGGTGACGGTCGCGGAGAGGATGTTGACGCGCTCGTCGGAGAGCACGCGCGTGACGTCGGCCAGCAGCTTGTGCCGGTCGAGCGCCTCGACCTGGATCGCGACCAGGAACGTGGAGGCGCTGGTCGGCTTCCAGGTGACGACGACGATGCGGTCCTCCTGGACCTTCAGGTCCTCCGCGTTCGCGCAGTCGTCGCGGTGCACGCTCACGCCGCCGGAGCGGGTGACGAAGCCGAAGACCGCGTCGCCCGGGACCGGCGTGCAGCAGCGGGCCAGCTTGATCCACACGTCGGAGACGCCGCGGACCTCGACGCCCGGGTCGTGGCCGGTGGTCCGGGTCCTCGGTGGGCGGGTCGGGACGGCAGTCTCGGCGATGTCCTCGACCGCGCCCTCCTCGCCGCCGTAGCCGGCGACCAGGCGCTGGACCACGGACTGCGCGGAGACCTGGCTCTCGCCGACCGCGGCGTAGAGCGCGGAGACGTCGTTGAGGTGCAGGTCGCGGGCGATCGCGATGAGCGCCTCGGAGGTCAGCAGCCGCTGGAGGGGCAGGCCCTGCTTGCGCATGGCCTTGACCATGGCCTCCTTGCCGGCCTCGATCGCCTCCTCGCGCCGCTCCTTGTTGAAGTACTGCCGGATCTTGGTGCGGGCCCGGGGCGACTTGACGAACCCGAGCCAGTCCTGCGACGGGCCGGCCGAATCGGACTTCGACGTGAAGATCTCGATGACGTCGCCGTTGGAGAGCGTCGACTCCAGCGGGACCAGCTTGCCGTTGACCCGCGCGCCGATGCACTTGTGCCCGACCTCGGTGTGCACCGCGTAGGCGAAGTCGACCGGCGTGGAGCCGGTCGGCAGCGGGATCACGTCGCCCTTCGGCGTGAAGACGTAGACCTCCTGGCTGGAGAGGTCGAAGCGGAGCGCGTCCAGGAACTCGCTCGGGTCGCTCGCCTCGCGTTGCCAGTCGAGCAGCTGCCGCAGCCAGGTCATCTCGTCGATGTGCGCGGGCGGGCCGACCACGGTCGCGCCCTTCTGCTCCTTGTACTTCCAGTGCGCGGCGATGCCGAACTCCGCGGTGCGGTGCATCGCGTACGTCCGGATCTGCATCTCCACCGGCTTGCCGGACGGGCCGATCACGGTGGTGTGCAGCGACTGGTACATGTTGAACTTCGGCATCGCGATGTAGTCCTTGAACCGGCCCGGGACGGGCTGCCAGTTCGCGTGGATCACCCCGAGTGCCGCGTAGCAGTCGCGCACGGTGTCCACCAGGATCCGCACGCCGACCAGGTCGTAGATGTCGTTGAAGTCCCGGCCCCGCACGATCATCTTCTGGTAGATCGAGTACAGGTGCTTGGGACGGCCGGTGGTCTCCGCCTTGATCTTGGCGGACTTGAGGTCGACCTGAACCTTCTGCGTGACCTGCCGGAGCAGCGTGTCGCGCTGCGGCTGGTGCTCGCCGATCAGGCGGTTGATCTCCTCGAACCGCTTCGGGAACAGGAACCCGAACGACAGGTCCTCCAGCTCCCACTTGATCGTGTTCATGCCGAGCCGGTGCGCCAGCGGGGCCAGGATCTCCAGCGTCTCCTTGGCCTTCTGCTCCTGCTTGGCGCGGGGCAGGAAGGTCAGCGTGCGCATGTTGTGCAGCCGGTCGGCGAGCTTGATGACCAGGACGCGCGGGTCCTTCGCCATCGCCACGACCATCTTGCGGATCGTCTCCGCCTTGGCCGCGTCGCCGAGCTTCACCTTGTCCAGCTTGGTCACGCCGTCGACCAGCAGCGCGACCTCGCCACCGAAGTCGGTGCGCATCGCGTCGAGGCTGTAGTCGGTGTCCTCGATCGTGTCGTGCAGCAGCGCCGCGACCAGCGTGGTCGTGTCCATGCCGAGGTTGGCCAGGATGGTGGCCACGGCGAGCGGATGCGTGATGTACGGGTCGCCGGACTTGCGGTACTGACCGAGGTGCCACTTCGCGGCCATGTCGAACGCGCGCTGCAGCAGTCGCACGTCCGCCTTCGGGTGGCTGGCGCGGTGGATCGAGATCAGCGGCTCCAGCACCTCCGCCACCTGCGGCGTCTGCCAGGGCGCGTTGAACCGGGCCAGGCGGGCGCGCACCCGGCGGCCGGACGCCACACCGGTCAGGAAGGTCGGGTCCTCCTGCTCACCGGCGGCGATCTGGTCCGCGACGCTCGGGCCGCCGGGGAAGGGCAGCACCACGCCCTCGCCGTCGTCCGTCGGGTGGGTCGCCGGCGCCGGCGGAGCCTCAAGATCATTCATCGGGGGCTCGGGCACGCGCTCGGCCTCGACGGCCGAGACGATGTCCGGAAGCCGTTCCACCTCGTTCGTCGCCACCGCGCCCTCGCCTGCTTTGCCCTCACCAGGAGAGGCGACGTGACTGGACATCGGCCCCCTCACCTCTCCGATCGGCCACATGTGTGGACGCCCTGACCGTATCCGCACGGTCGGTGTCCGCGCCACCGGGAGGGAACACCCGGGCCGCGTCCGGACGCCAATCCTACCCGTCCGGGCAGCGAAGACACCCTACGCTCGGCCACCTGACAAACACTCATCAAACAGTCAGCAGCGCATCAACGGTACGTCCGGCGAGCCGGCGGCGGCCCTCCAGGAACGACAGCTCCAGCAGCACGGTGAACGCCGTGACCGTGCCGCCGGCCTTCTCCACCAGGTCGAGCGTCGCCTTCGCGGTGCCGCCGGTGGCCAGCACGTCGTCGACCACCAGCACGCGCTGGCCGGCCACGAACGCGTCCTCGTGCACCTCCAGCGTGGCCTCGCCGTACTCCAGCGCGTACGACGCGGAGTGCACCGCGCGGGGCAGCTTGCCGGCCTTGCGGATCGGGACCACGCCCACGCCGGTCGTGTACGCCAGCGCGGCCGCGATCAGAAAACCGCGGGCCTCCACGCCGACCACCACGTCGAACGAGTCCGGCCCGTAGTGGGCGGCGATCGCGTCGATCGTCGCCCTGAACACCGCGCCGTCCGAGAACAGCGGCATCAGGTCCTTGAACAGGATGCCCGGCTTGGGGAAGTCGGGCACGTCCAGCGTCCGGCTCGCGACCAGCGCGGCCACGTCGGCACCGAGGTCACCGGAGAGTGAGGGGGTCGAGGTCACCGGGTCATTCTTCGCGACCCGGATCCCGCGCCTCCACCCGGGGCCGCCCACACAGGGATCGAGGCGTCCCCCGGGCCGTTGGCACGGCTCGGCGGACGCCTCGATCCTGGACTGACGGACGCCGGGCTAGCCGCGGCGCTTGGCTCCGGTGTTGCCGGGGCGGTTGCCACGGTTGCCGGTGTTCGGCCGCTTGGCGTTCGGCCGGGCGCCGACCCGCGGCGTGGAACCGGCCAGCGCGTGCTCCGCGTCCGCCGGCACCGCGTCCGTGCCGGCCTCGGCCGCACGGTTCGCCAGCGACGCGCGGCGCGCCAGCACCCGCTGGTTGTGCACCCGGATCCGCGGCTCGAAGTCCTTCAGCGCGACCAGCACCGGCGTGGCGAAGAACAGCGAGGAGTAGATCGCCAGCGCCATGCCGACGAAGAGCACCAGGCCCAGGTCCTCCAGCGTGCGGGCGCCGAACACGCCCGCGCCGATGAAGAGCAGGCCACCGACCGGCAGCAGCGCCACCAGCGAGGTGTTGATCGACCGCATCAGCGTCTGGTTGATCGCCAGGTTGGACGCCTCCGCGTACGTCTGGCCGCTGCCCGCGGTGATGCCCTTCGTGTTCTCCTGGACCTTGTCGAACACCACGACCACGTCGTAGAGCGCGTAACCGAGGATGGTCAGGAAGCCGATCACGGTCGACGGCGAGACCTCGAAGCCGACGATCGAGTAGACGCCCGCGGTGAGCACCAGGTCGAGCAGCAGCGAGACGACGGCCGCGACCGCCATCCGCCACTCGAACCGCAGCACCAGGTAGAGCGAGACCACCGCGAGGAAGACCAGCAGCGCCAGGATCGCGCGCTCCGTCACGGACGCGCCCCAGGCACCGGAGACCCGGCTGTCCGAGACCAGCGCCGGGTCCAGGTCGAGCGTCTCCGCCACCGACGCCTTGATCTCGATCGACTGGTCGGCCGTCACCTCGCCGGTCTTGACCAGGAGGAAGCCGCTCGTGTCGTCGCCGACCTGCTGGGTCGACTCGACCTTCACGTCCTCCGCGCCGGACTCCTCGATCGCCTTGGTGACGGCGTCCGAGGCCCGGTCGATGGTGAGGTTGGCGGCCGGCACCTGGAACTCGGTGCCGCCGGTGAACTCGATGCCGAGCGTGAAGCCGCGGAGCACGAAGCTGCCGAGCGCGATCAGCACACCGACCGCGGCGATCGCAAACCACATGTTGCGCCGGCCGATGATCTTGAGGCCGGCGTCGCCCCGGTAGAGGCGACTGGCAAGACCTTCCTTGGCCATGTCAGGCCTCCTTCACACGCGACGAGCGCGGCTTGACGGTGTCGGTGGCGGCCGGCTTCTCCTTCAGGACCCGGCCCAGGCCGCTGACCCGCGGCGACAGGAACGCCCGGGTCCGGGCGAACATGGTCATCACCGGGTGGCGGAAGAGGAACACGACGATCAGGTCGAGCAGCGTGGCCAGACCCAGCGCGAACGCGAAGCCCTTCACCTGGCCGACCGAGACGATGTAGAGCACGACCGCGGCCATCAGGGAGATCGCGTTGGCCGAGATGATCGTCCGGCGGGCCCGGGTCCAGGCGCGGCCGACCGCGCTGCGCGGGCTGCGGCCCTCGCGGATCTCGTCCTTCAACCGCTCGAAGTAGATGATGAACGAGTCGGCCGCGACACCCAGCGACACGATGAAGCCCGCGATGCCGGCGAGCGTCAGCGTGAAGCCGATCTGCCGGCCGAGCACCACCAGCGCGCCGTAGGTGAGCAGCGCGGACAGGATCAGGCTCAGGAAGATCACGGTGCCGAGCAGGCGGTAGTAGAAGAACGCGTAGATCGCCACCAGCAGCATGCCGAGACCGGCCGCGAGCAGACCCGCGCGCAGCTGCTCCGCGCCGAGCGTGGCGGACACGTTCTGCGCCTCGTCGGCCTCGAAGGTCAGCGGCAGCGCGCCGTAGCGCAGCTTCGACGCCAGCTCGTTGGCCGAGGCGGAGTTGAAGCTACCGGTGATCTGCGAGTCGCCGGTGAGCACGGCCTGGATCTCCGGCGAGGAGATGACCTCGTTGTCCAGCACCACCGCGACGCGGCAGCGGCTGCCGTCACCGAGCGCGGTCTGGTCGCAGGTGCCACCCTCGTTGTTGTAGGCCTCGCGGGTCAGCGCGGTCCACTTCTCCTGGCCCTCGCCGGTGAAGTCGAGGCTGACCACCCAGTCGCCGGTCTGCTGGTCGAGCACGCCGCTGGCGCCCTCGACGTCGGTGCCGAGCACCTTCGCCACGTCCAGCAGGTACTTCGCGCCGGCCTCACAGGCGACCGCCTGGGAGTTCGGGTCGACGATCGAGCCGGCCGGACGGGCGTCCAGCATCGCGCAGCTGATCTGCGGGACGTTGAACTGCATGGCCGGCTCCAGCGCGCGGACCTCGGTCTCCGGGTCCAGCGTGCCGAACGGCGCGAGCGTGGTGGCCAGCGTCGGGTCGGTGGTCAGGTCGGCCACGCCCTGCAGGCCGGACGCGGCGGCCCAGGCGGCCTCGCCGACCTTCTTCTGCACCTCGGCGCGGATCGCGGCCACGTCCGTGCTGACCGGCGCCGGGGCGGCCGAGCCGCTGGCGGCCGGCGTCGGCGTGGCGCTCGCGGCGCCGGACGGGGCCGGCGTCGGGGTCGCGGTCGCCGCCGCGCCACCGCCCTGGCCACCGGTGCCGCCGCCGGCACCACCGCTGGCGGACGGGCTGGAGGTCACCGCGGCACCGGGCGACTGGCCGGCCGCCGGGGCGCCGCTCGCACCGGGCGACGGGGCGCCGCTGGCACCGGGCGACGGGGACGCGCCGGGCGTCGGGGTCTCGGTGACCGCCGGGGCGACACCGGAGCCGTCCGCGGCCTTCAGAACCTTGCGGAAACGCAGCTGCGCGGCGTCGCCGACCTGCTTGAGGTCGTCCCGGTTCTCACCGGCCAGCGAGATGACGATGTTCCGGTTGCCCTCGATCACCACCTCGGCCTCCGAGACGCCGAGCGCGTTGACGCGGCTCTCGATGATCTGGCGGGCCTCTTCGAGCTGCTCCGCCGGCGGGTCCGCTCCGTCCATCGTGGTGGCGGTGTACGTGACCCGGGTGCCGCCGATCAGGTCCAGGCCCAGCTTGGGCTCCAGACGCTCGGTGAAGCTCGACTTGCCGGGAACGCCGACGAAGAAGACCATGAGGAAGAGGACGACGAAGATCAGGCCGAGCACGGCAAGTTGCCGCCCGGGGCGCATCTGTCCCTGAGGTGGTGCCACGGCTGTTGAGTTCCTTTACGGGCCTGGAGGCCGCCGGGTGGGGCGGCTGGGTTGGAGCGCCGACGCGAACCGGCGAGGAGCGTGATGGTGAACGAGACGCACCCGCTTCCGGGCACACCTCGCGCGATTATCCAACAACTTCAATGACCCTTTGTGAAGGGGTCACTCCTTGACAACGTCCTTGCTGTCCATGGAGGCACGCTTGGTCTCGGCCGGCGTCTCGACGACCGCGTCCACCGGCTCACCGGCCGGCACGGCCTCGTCGGTCACCGGCGCGTCCGCCTTGGTGACGACGCGGGCGATCGCGGGGCGTGCGAAGCGCAGCAGCACGTCGTCGTACGCCTCGATGGTCACGGTGTCGTCGTCGTAACCGGCCACCACGCCGTGCAGGCCGCCGATCGTGACGACCTCGTCGCCGATGCCGAGCTCGCTCTGCATGCGCTCGGCCTCGCGACGGCGCTTCTGCTGCGGGCGGATCATCATGAAGTACATGACGGCCATCAGGCCGACCATCATGAGGATCATCGTGAAGCCGCCGCCGGAGCCGCCCGTCGCCTGCTGCGCGAAATTGTGGGTATGCACGCTGAGACCTTCCAGCTGATTGTCTGCCCGGGAGCCGGCTGAGCGCAGGCGAGGAGGCAGATTAATGTCTATCGGATCGCGGCGAGTGTAGCCCCTGTGACTGAAAACTCCGAGTAGGGGCGTGCAGTCCGTTGATCCACGACTACTCCCTGTCCCGCGAAGAACTACTCCCCGCCCCGCGAGAACAGGTCCGGCTGACCGGGCAGGATCGGGCCGGGCGGCGTCTTGCCGAGGTGCCGCCACGCCGCCTCGGTCGCGACCCGGCCGCGCGGCGTGCGCGCCAGCAGCCCGGCCCGGACCAGGAACGGCTCGCACACCTCCTCCACCGTGTCCGGCTGCTCACCGACGGCCACGGCCAGCGTCGACAGGCCGACCGGGCCACCGCGGAACGACGTCACCAGCGCGTGCACGACCGCCTTGTCCAGCCGGTCCAGGCCGAGATCGTCGACGTCGTAGACCTTGAGCGCCGCCTTCGCCACGTCCCGGGTGATCACGCCGTCCGCGCGCACCTCCGCGAAGTCGCGCACGCGGCGCAGCAGCCGGTTGGCGATGCGTGGCGTGCCCCGCGAGCGGCGGGCGATCTCCCCCGCGCCGTCGTCCGTGATCGGGATGCCGAAGATGCCGGCCGAGCGGCGGATCAGCGCCTCCAGGTCGGCCGCGTCGTAGAAGTCCAGGTGCGCGACGAAACCGAACCGGTCCCGCATCGGGCCGGTCAGCAGGCCGGACCGGGTGGTCGCGCCGACCAGCGTGAACGGCTCCACGTCCAGCGGGATCGCGGTCGCGCCCGGCCCCTTGCCGACCACCACGTCGACCCGGAAGTCCTCCATCGCGCTGTAGAGCAGCTCCTCGGCCGGCCGCGCGATCCGGTGGATCTCGTCGATGAACAGCACGTCTCCCTCGGAGAGGCTGGTCAGGATCGCGGCCAGGTCACCGGACCGCTCGATCACCGGTCCGCTGGTGGTGCGGATGCCGACGCCCAGCTCCGCCGCGACGATGTTGGCGAGCGTGGTCTTGCCGAGACCGGGCGGGCCGGACAGCAGGATGTGGTCCGGCGGCGCGCCCCGGCCGAGCGCGCCCTTCAGCAACAGGTCGAGCTGGTCGCGCACCCGGTGCTGGGCGATGAACTCCTCCAGCCGCTTCGGCCGGACGCTGACCTCGGCCTCACGCTCGCTCGGCGACGCGTAGGCGGAGACGACCTCCTCGGAGTTCATCGCGTCTTGCCCAGCAGCCGGATCGCCTGCTTGAGCAGCTGCGGAACGGGCGGGGTGGGGCCGTCGACGGTCTCCGCGACCATGGCGACCGCCTGATCGGCCTGGCTCTGCGTCCAGCCCAGCCCGGTGAGCGCCTGCGCGACCTGGGTCTGCCAGGCGCCGGAGGTCGGGCCGGTGACGCCGTCCGCGCCGATCGGTAGCGGGCCGATCCGGTCGCGAAGTTCCAGCACCAGGCGCTCCGCGCCCTTCTTGCCGATCCCGGGTACGCGGGTGAGCGTCGCCGTGTCACCGCCGCCGATCGCCTTGCGCAGCACCTCCGGCGGGTGCACCGCGAGCGCGGCCTGGGCCAGTCGCGGCCCGACCCCGGACGCGGTCTGCAGCAGCTCGAACAGGTGCTTCTCGTCGTCGTCGGCGAACCCGTAGAGCGTCAGCGAGTCCTCTCGGACGACCAGCGACGTGGCGAGCCGGGCCTCCTCGCCGAGGCGCAGGCCGGCGAGCGTGTTCGGGCTGCACTGGACGGCCATGCCGACGCCGCCGACCTCGATCACGGCGGCGTCCGGCGCGACGGCCAGCACCTTCCCGCGGACGCTGGCGATCATCGGGTGCCCCCTCGTTGACGTACCGCTGCTGCTTGCTGGTTCTTGGCCTTCTGCACCGCGGCCTCGATCTTCGCGGCGGCGGCCGCCACCCGCGCCCTCGTCCCGCCGCGCCAGATGTGGCAGATGGCGAGCGCGAGCGCGTCCGCCGCGTCCGCGGGCTTCGGCGGCGCGTCCAGCCGGAGCAGGCGCTGGACCATGGTGATCATCTGTGCCTTGTCCGCGACGCCGGAGCCGGTGATCGCGGCCTTGACCTCACTCGGCGTGTAGGTCTCCACGGGTATCCCACGGCGGGCACCGGAGAGCACGGCGACCGCGGAGGCCTGCGCGGTGCCCATCACGGTGCGCACGTTGTGCTGGGCGAAGACCCGCTCGACCGCGACGCTCTCCGGCTCGTACTGCCCGACCAGCGCGTTCAGCTCGGTCTCCAGGCGCAGCAGCCGGTGCGGCAGCTCGTCGGTCGCGTCCGTGCGGACCACGTGGTACGCCACCAGCGTGCACGGCCGGCCGGGAACCCCCTCGACCACGCCGACGCCACACCTGGTCAGGCCCGGGTCGATGCCGAGCACCCGCACGCGCCCACCCCTCCCCGAAGCTCGGCCGCACATCTGTTCGACACCTTAGCGTCGCCCGTTTTCCGGCAGCGCGGCGACACACCTCAGACGGAGATCGCCTTCATCACCATGTCGACGACCTGATCGGGCACGGCGTCGTCGTCCAGTTGCGGGTTCCAGTGCAGCATCCGCTGCATCAGCACCGGGCCGGTGACCATGAGCAGGGTGAACTCGACGTCGAGGTCGGGGCGCAGCTCGCCGCGCTCCACGCCGCGGCGCAGCACCTCACGCATGACCTGGCGGCGCGGCTCGACTATCTGCTGGTACCGCCGGTACTGCTCCGGGGAGCGCATCGCCTCGGGCACCAGGCACGGCATGATCTGCGCGGCGCGCGGGTCGCGGTTGCGCGCGATCGACCGCGCCAGGGTCAGCAGATCCTCCCGGACGCTGCCGGTGTCCGGATCGGCCGGCGGCGCCTTGAGACGCAGCAGCGCATCCTGGAGCAGCGCCTCCTTGCCGGCCCAGCGGCGGTAGATGGTGGCCTTGCCGACGCCGGCCCGCGCCGCGATCGCCTCGATGGTGAGCGACTCGATGCTCGTGCCCTCCGCGAGCAGGTCGAGCGTCGCCTCGATGATCGCCTCGTCCGCCCGGCTGCTCCGCGGACGGCCCGGCGCGCGCGGCTCGGGAGATCGCGGCGCCTCCGGCGCGGTGAGTGTCATGTCGTCATTCTCCTTGATCTTGTTTCCATCGACCATCGCGCCCACCCGCCGACGATCGGGGCGCCCCGCATGTCGCCGGGCGCCCCGATCGTCGCTCACGCCTCGAGCAGCGCGGCCGCCTCGGGAGCGCGCTCGACCCGCGACTCCGGCGCGCCCTTCTCGCGGCCCGGCAGCCACCTCAGCGCGACCAGCGCGCCGACGAACACCACGACCGCACCGACCAGCGCGGAGACGTGCACCGCGTTGATGAACGCGTCGTTCGCGGCGGTGACCAGCGTGCCGCCCTGCGGACCGGCCTGCGCGGCCACCGCGTACGCGCCGGCGATCGACTCGGACGCCGCGTCGCGCGCGGTCTCCGGCAGCGCCGCGACCGCGTCGGCCACCTGGCCGCGGTAGACCGCGGCGAGCACGGACCCGAGCACCGCGATGCCGAGCGCGACCGAGACCTGCCGGATCGTGTTGCTGATCGCGGAGCCGACACCGGCCTGCTCACGCGGCAGCGTGGACATGATCGCCTCCATGGCCGGCGGCATGATGTTCGCCATCCCGGCGCCCTGCAGGAAGAACAGCGCCGCCACCACCCAGATCGGCGTGTCCGCGCCGATCAGCATGAAGCCGAGCAGCGAGACGCCGACGATCGCCAGGCCGGTCGCGGAGACGGCCCGGCCGCCGAACCGGTGCACCATCGCGGCGCTGCGCGGCGCGAACGCCAGCTGGGCCACCGCGAACGGCAGGAGCAGCAGGCCGGTCTGCAGCGGCGAGTAGTCCCGGACCAGCTGCAGGTAGAAGCTCATGAAGAAAAACGTGCCCATGCTGGCGAAGAAGACCAGTCCGATGGACGCGATCGAGGCGGAGAACCGGCCGTTGCGGAACAGCTTCACGTCCAGCGACGGGTACGCGTACCGCCGCTCCCAGGCGACGAACCCGGCGAGCACGGCCAGGCCGGCCACGATGAACGCCCACACCGCGGGCTGGTCGAAGCCGTTCTCGCCGCCGTCGATGATGCCGTAGACCAGCGAGGTCAGGCCGGCCACCGAGAGCAGCACGCCGACCAGGTCGAGCCGGCCGGGGTTCGGGTTGCGCGACTCCGGCACCAGCACCGCGATCAGCACCATGCCGAGCAGCACGATCGGCACGTTGATCAGGAAGACCGAGCCCCACCAGAAGTGCTCCAGCAGGAAGCCGCCGAGGATCGGGCCGATCGCGACCGCGAGGCCGACCGAGCCGGACCAGAGCCCGATCGCCTTGGCGCGCTCGCGGGGGTCGAAGACGACCGAGATGATGGAGAGCGTGACCGGCATGATCGCCGCGCCGCCGAGACCCATCAGCGCGCGCATCGCGATCAGCTGCTCCGGGCTCTGCGAGTACGCCGAGGCGAGCGAGCTGAGGCCGAAGACGGCCAGGCCGACCATCAGGAACCGCTTGCGGCCCCAGCGGTCACCGAGGATGCCGAAGCTGAACAGCAGGGCCGCGAAGACCAGCGTGTACGAGTTGACGGCCCACTCGAGCTCGGCCTGGGTGGCGCCGAGGCCCTCGTTCGGGTCGGCGAGCACGCGAATCGCGACGTTGAGGATCGTGTTGTCGAGCACGACCACGAGCAGGGAGATCACGAGGACGCCGAGAATGGCCCAGCGCCGCGGGTGACCTGTGTTGGTCTGCGGATCCATCCGCGGTCCCCCCAAGGACGATTTACGATACGGAACGGTCCCGTATCCGTCAGGGAGACTACGCCTCGCCTTTGCGATACGGAACCGTTCCGTTTCTTAAGTGTCCCCGATCACGGCTTGTGCTGGTCGTACCCCACGCCGTTGCACTGCCGGCCGCCGTTCACGCAGTGCTTGATCACCTCTACCTGGCGCTTCTGGTCCCAGCCGTTCAGGAAGTCGAAGTGGAACGTGTTCGGCGCGCCGGACGACAGCGTCAGCCCCTTGGTCACGCCGCCGGGCAGCTTGTACGGCACCTTCATCTCGAACATCGGCAGCGGCACCGGGTGGCTCGCCGTGCACCTGCCCCGGACCGGCCACGCCATGTGCGACCGGTGGTCGGCAGTGTCCAGGTGCTTGCCGTCCCAGCAGCTCGGCGCCTTGTAGCGGACGATCAGTGACGACCCGTCCGGGCATGACGCCGGGATCGTGGTCAGCGTCTGCCCGCCGCAGCTCCAGGTGCCCGCGAACTGCTCACCGGCCGGCGCCTTCGCGTTGCCGACCAGCAGCCGGAACCCGGCCGGGAACGCCTGCACGGTCCGGTAGTCGTCCACGCCCGACTTGTAGTAGACCGTCACCTGCTGCGGCGTCAGCGGCTTGCCGTCCTGCAGCAGCGTCGGGAACCAGTACGACGACGCGTCCTTCGGGTCCTGGCACGAGGTCTGCCCGCCGACCAGCTTCTCCGGCGTGCTCGACGCGTTCGTCGTGGGATTGCCGACGAACGTGTGATCGTGCGACGCGCCGGCCAGCCCGGGGAAGACGATCGGGTCGTCCCCGCGCCGGTGCGTCATCGTGCAGTTCGCCGCCACCTCGCGGTACTGCGCCCGCGGCGGCGCGTCGGCGAACGACGGCACGGTCACCGGCGTGGTCACGGTCGGCGCGGTCGTCGGCCGGGTCGCGCTCGGCGCCGGAGCCGCCGTGCTGGTCACCGGCTTCGCGGAGGCGCTCGCCGGCGCGGACGCCGCCGGCGAGCCGGTGGCCGGCGCACACGGCGGCATGGTCAGCCCGGCCTGCGCGGCCGGCGTGGCGAGCTGCTCCGCGTACTCCGGCGGCATGCAGGTCGGCAGCACCAGCGCGGGCGCGGACGAGCCGCCCGCGGTCGGCACGGTGGTCACGGAACAGGCACTCACAGCCATCGCCAGCGCCACGAGCGGCGCCAGACTCAGGCCTCTGGGCATGCGGTGGAATGTCACGGCGTCCTTCCGGCGGTGCGGTCATCACGTGCTCGCCAGCACGCTAGAACCGCCACCGGCCGATGTCCTGAGACGAAAGTCCCACCCGCGACCCGGTCGCGCACCAGCCGCGCTTCAGCCGCGCCCGGCCCGGCCGGCGCGCGTCAGCGGCCGGTCCAGCGGAGCACGGCCTCGGTGCGGTTGCGCGCGCCGAGCTTGGTGAACACCGCGTGCAGGTGGTTCTTGACCGTCTTCTCGGTCAGCCGGAGCCGCTCCGCGATCACCACGTTGGCCAGGCCCTCGGCGACCAGGTCCAGCACCTCACGCTCGCGCGGCGTCAGCCCGTACCGGCGCTGGGTCTCGCGGTGTCGTTCGGCCGCCCGGGCACCGGCCTCCGCGGCCTCCTGGGCCCGGCGCAGCGACTCGGCGGCCACGGTCGCGGCGGCCGGGGAGAGCCAGCCGCGGCCGGACGCCACCACGGTCACCGCGCGGACCAGCTCGGCCGGGTCGAACTCGCCGTGCACCAGATAGCCGCGGGCGCCGCCACGCAACATGTCCCGGACCACCGCGTCGGCGTCCTCGCTGGTCAGGGCGAGCACGGCGGTCAGCCGGGCCAGCTCCGCCACGATCGACAGGCCGTCCGCGACCGGCATGCGGTAGTCGAGCAGCGTCACGTGCGGGCGCAACCGCCGCGCGGCGGCCAGCGCGGTCCGGCCGTCGCCGGCCTCGCCCACCACCCGCGCCACGCCGGAGGCGTCCAGGTGCGCCCGCAGCGCGTCCCGCACGACCGGATTGTCGTCCACCACCAGCACCCGGATCACGCGGCCACCTCCCCGGTCCCGGCCCCGCGGCCGCCGCCCGCGCCCGGGGTGGCGACGCCTCGGGCGGGCCGGCGGGTGCCGGAGCCGGGCGCGTGGCCGGCCGGTCCGGGCGTGGTCGTGGTCATGTGGTGGCTCCGGCCGGGAGCGGGGCGCGGACGCGCAGCAGCGTGCCCCGGCCCGGGACCGAGCGCACCTCGACGGCGCCGCCGACGCCGGACGCGCGTTCGTGCACGCCGACCAGGCCCAGATGGCCGGCCGCGCGCAGGGTGTCGAGGCCGCCGGCGGAGAAGCCCACGCCGTCGTCGGCCACGGTCAGCTCGACCGTGCCGGGCGCGGCGCTCACCTCCACCCACACCGTGGCGGCGCGGGCGTGCCGCTCCACGTTGGTCAGGCCCTCGCGGAGGATGCGCAGCAGCTCGTACCGGGTCTCCAACGGCGGGTCGACGTCGTCGATCCGGGTCCGGACCGGGACGCCGGTGCGCAGCTCCCAGTCCCGGCAGGCGCGGGCCACGCCGAACCCGAAGTCCTGGCCCGGGTCGTCCGCGCGCAGACCCTCCATCAGCTCGCGCGCCTCCCGGGCCGCGACCTCGGCGCCGCGCGACACCGTGTCGGCGAGCCGCTCGGCGAGCGCGGGGTGGCGGCGCAGCGACTGCGGCAGCGCGACCGCGGCGAACGAGACGCCGCGCAGCGTCTTCGCGACCGAGTCGTGCAGCTCCCGGGCCAGCCGGGCACGCTCGGACGCGGCCGCCGAGCGCTGCGCGGACGCGACCACGGCGACGGTCAGCTCCACGTACCGGACCAGCGCCGCGGTGGCCACGGTCGCGCCGACGCCGGCCAGCAGGCCGAGCACCGGGAACGCGGCCACGAACGCGGTCACCTCGGGCGACGGGCGGCTCTGCCGGAGCAGCACCGCGGCGGACGCGAAGCCGAGCGCGGCCTGCACCGTCCACAGCGGCAGCGCGCGCATGCCGAGCAGCGCGCCGGCCAGCGCGGCCGCGCCGGCCGAGTAGCAGAAGAACGCCATGCCGCCCCGGCTCAGCGCGAGCACGCCGCCGGCCACCAGCAGGTCGGCGAGCAGCGCCGGCCACGGCGACCGGACCAGTGCCTCCGCGCGCCGGGTGAGCACCGCGACCTGCACCGCGGTCGCGACCGTCACCAGCGCGATCACGGCCGGGACCCGCCACCGTTCCTCGATCAGCAGCAGGCCGGCGGCGGCCGCGGTGATCGTCACGACCGCGCGGCCGAGCAGCACGGCACGGGCGATCGCGGCCGGGGCGACCAGCTGCCCGCTCACGGCGCCACGAACGCGACGTCGTCGACGAAGAAGCGGTACGCGTTCGGTACGGCCTCGGTGGCGATCTCCAGGTCGATGCGCCGGATCGGCGCGCCGCCGGGAAGCAGGTCGGCGACCGGAACGGTGAACGGCACCCACTCGTCGACCGGCGCGTTCAGCGTGGCCGGCCGGGCCGTGGCGAACCCGGTGGTCGGCGAGAGCGCGAGCCGGGCGACCGTGCCGTGCAGCCGGCCGCCGTAGATCCGCAGCTTGAGCACGGTGCCGTCGGGGACGGTGAACGGCTCGGACGCGATCAGCGACACCGAGGCGGTCTTCTCCTTCGGTTCCACCCGCAGCGCCACGATGTCGGTGCCGGGCACCAGACCGGCCGGGACGACCTTCACGCCCACGCCCTCGGCGGACCAGCCGGAGCCGAGCGCGGTGGTGTAGACCGCGCAGGCCGGCCGCGGCGAGGCACCGGCGGACACGCATCGCGCGGGTCCGGGTTCCGGGCTCGGGCTCGCGCTGGGACTCGCCGCGGGACCGGGACTGCGGCTCGGGGCCGGACCCGGGCTCGGGCTCGCGCTCGGGACGGGCACCGGGCTCGGGCCCGGCGTCGCCGGCGGCGCCGGTGACGCCGACGCCGCGACGGGTAGTCCGGGCTCGTCGGGCGGGGCGATCAGCGGTGGCACTCCCACGGCGATCACGCCGACCACGACGGCGATCGCCGCGTACCGGCCCCACCGCGGCCGGGCCGCCGCCACGTCTGCCTGCACGCCTCGCCGCCTCACCACTCACGCGCCGCCCGGCTGAACCGGGATCAAGCGGGATCTTAGTGTGGCCGCCGGGAGGTCGGCGGATTCGTCCGGCCGGAGCGGGGCCACGGGCACGTCCGCTCGCGCGTCCGGCGTCTTTGTCGGGATATATCGGGCATGGCGTGGGCGACTGGCTGCCCGTCTCGTGGCGCAGGCGGCGTTCTGCGCTTTCGGCGCCGAGGCGCAAAGGCCACAATCCAGTTCACCACCGCGGTACGCGCAACCACGGCGAATCCAGTCGGACGCCGCGACAGCCGGGCGGCGCGGGGCAGCGCCGCGCGACAGCACGGCGACGGCCCCTGAACACCGCGCGAGCACAGCAACGCGGGCGGATGGCACGGGAGCACGGCAACGCGGGCGGAAGGCGCGGCAGCACGGCGACGCGGGCGGATGCCGCGGGGGTACCCGCGAACGTCGTGGGTGTGGCCGGTGGGCCTGCCGAGGTGCGCGGAAGTCCCCCGGCGCGGGCGCCGGGGGACTTCGGACGGAGTCGTTACGCGTCGACCGCGGCCATGACCTCGTCGGAGATGTCGAAGTTGCCGAAGACGTTCTGGACGTCGTCGCAGTCCTCGAGCACGTCGATCAACTTGAAGATCTTGCGGGCGCCCTCCTCGTCGAGGGGGACGTTGACGGACGCGACGAAGTTCGTGTCGGCCGAGTCGTACTTGATGTCGTTGTCGGTGAGCGCGGACCGGACCGCGGGCATGTCGGTCGGCTCGGAGACGATCTCGAATGCCTCGCCGAGGTCGTTGACCTCCTCGGCGCCCGCGTCGATCACGTACATGAGCAGGTCGTCCTCGGTCAGACCGTCGGTCTTCGGGACGATCACGACGCCCTTGCGGGAGAACATGTACGCCACCGAGCCGGCGTCGGCGAGGTTGCCGCCGTTGCGGGTGAGCGCGGTGCGCACCTCGGTCGCGGCCCGGTTCCGGTTGTCGGTCAGGCACTCGATCAGCAGCGCCACGCCGTTCGGGCCGTACCCCTCGTACATGATCGTCTGCCAGTCGGCGCCACCGGCCTCGAGGCCGGAGCCGCGCTTGACCGCCCGGTCGATGTTGTCGTTCGGCACGGAGCTCTTCTTCGCCTTCTGGATGGCGTCGAAGAGCGTCGGGTTGCCGGCCGGGTCACCGCCGCCGGTGCGGGCGGCGACCTCGACGTTCTTGATCAGCTTGGCGAACATCTTGCCACGCTTGGCATCGATGACGGCCTTCTTGTGCTTGGTGGTTGCCCACTTGGAGTGGCCGGACATCACATGCCTCCCGTAGTCGTCTGCGTCTGGCTCGCCGCGCCGTCCGCACCCGTGCTAGCCGGCTCGTCTCACAAGATCGACGAAAGCCTCGTGCACTCGGAGGTCACCCGTGAGCTCCGGGTGGAAGGCGGTGGCGAGCAGGTGCCCCTGCCGAACCGCAACAATCCTACCGGCGGCCGGACCGGACGTGACGCGGCCCAGCACCTGCGCGCCGGGACCGACCTCCTCGACCCACGGCGCGCGGATGAAGACCGCATGGAACGGGTCACCGTCGATGCCGTCGATCCCGACCGCGGCCTCGAACGAGTCGACCTGCCGGCCGAACGCGTTGCGGCGCACCGTCATGTCGATCCCGCCGAACGGCGGGCGGTCCGGGCGGCCGTCGAGCACGGTCCCGGCCAGCATGATCATGCCGGCGCACGACCCGTACACCGGCATGCCGTCGTTGATCCGTTTCTGTACGGGCTCGAAGAGCCCGAACTCGGCCGCGAGCTTGGCGATGGTGGTGGACTCGCCACCCGGGATCACCAGCGCGTCCACGCTGTCCAGTTCCTCGGGCCGGCGCACCGGGCGGGCCAGCACGTCGCACTCGGCCAGCGCGGCCAGGTGCTCGCGGACGTCGCCCTGCAGCGCGAGGACGCCGATCGTCGGGTCGGCGCTCACCAGCCCCGCTCCTGCAGACGGTGCGGCACCGGGATGTCGTCGACGTTGATGCCGACCATGGCCTCGCCCAGGCCGCGGGAGACCTTCGCGATCACGTCCGGGTCGTCGTAGAACGTGGTCGCCTTGACCACCGCGGCCGCGCGCTGCGCCGGGTTGCCGGACTTGAAGATGCCGGAGCCGACGAAGACGCCCTCCGCGCCGAGCTGCATCATCATCGCGGCGTCGGCCGGGGTGGCGATGCCGCCCGCGGTGAACAGCACGACCGGCAGCTTGCCGGTCTCGGCGACCTCCTTGACCAGGTCGTACGGCGCCTGCAGTTCCTTGGCGGCGACGTAGAGCTCGTCCTCGGGCAGGCTGGTCAGCCGCTTGATCTCGGCACGGATCCGGCGCATGTGCGTGGTCGCGTTGGAGACGTCGCCGGTGCCGGCCTCGCCCTTGGAGCGGATCATGGCGGCGCCCTCGGTGATCCGGCGCAGCGCCTCGCCCAGGTTGGTGGCGCCGCAGACGAACGGCACCGTGTAGGCCCACTTGTCGATGTGGTTCGCGTAGTCGGCCGGGGTCAGCACCTCGGACTCGTCGATGTAGTCCACGCCGAGCGCCTGCAGCACCTGCGCCTCGACGAAGTGACCGATCCGCACCTTCGCCATGACCGGGATCGACACGGCCGCGATGATGCTCTCGATCATGTCGGGGTCGCTCATCCGCGAGACGCCGCCCTGCGCGCGGATGTCCGCGGGCACCCGCTCCAGCGCCATGACCGCGACCGCGCCGGCGTCCTCCGCGATCTTCGCCTGGTCCGCCGTGACCACATCCATGATCACGCCGCCCTTGAGCATCTCGGCCATGCCGCGCTTCACGCGCGCGCTGCCGACCACGGGCCGGTCTGGGTTCTCACTGACGGGGTTCTCGGACACGGGACGCTCCTCGGGAGTGTGGTCGACCCGGCGAACGCTACGCCCGAGTGGTCACCGACTCGACGTCCAATCGGCCCCCCAGTGGCCTGCGAGGTCACCGGACCGGCCCCCTCATGACCGATATGTCGTTTTGTTTGATGCCACTCGGTCGAACTGGCATGCCCGGCGCGACGCACTCACCGCGGCGAAACCACCGGCGGGCCGGGCTGAGATCCCGCCGGGGAGTGGGCGGGAGAGCGCCGCCGTCAGGATTTGACCGGCGAGGACGACGGGGCCTCGTGCCGGGTGAACTGGCGCGGGGGTTCGGTCAGCGACGGCGTCAGCGTGGGCTCGTCGATGTCGAAGTAGCGGGGCCGGTCGTGGCCGCGGGCCATGCCGAACACCCGGACCAGCGGCCGGTCCCGGTTGAGCAGGGCGTCCCGGACCGAGTCCGTGTAGACCTGGCGGGCGAGCGCGACCCGGCGGCTGGCCGCGACGACCGGCTCCGCGGTGGCCAGGTCCGCGGTGGGCGCGAGGCGGCGCAGCTGGCGGGTCAGGTCGTTCTCGGCGGCCTCGCGCTCGCCGGAGTCCACGCCGGTGCCGAGGCGGGCGTCGCCGCCGTCGAGGCGGGAGCCGGCGTCGAGCGCGATCCGGGCGGCGGAGTAGAGCTCGACCGCGTCCAGCTGCTCGGCCAGCACGGCCGCGGCCGCGGCCCGGCGGAGCAGGTGCGCGTCGAGCGCGGCGGCGGCGGACGTGGCGCGGGCGTGCAGGCGTTCGACGCGCCGGTCGGTCCAGATGAGGTAGGCGGCGAGCAGCGAGAGCACGACGGCCGCGCCGACCCACCACCACATGCCTGGCATCGTAGTCACTCGATCACCTGCGGGGCTTCCAGGACACGGCCGTCCGTGGCCTCGATCGCGGTCTCGTAGACCTCCAGCACGCGGCGGGCGACCGACGGCCAGTCGTACGCGTCGACCGCGCGGCGGGCCAGCGCGGACAGCTCGGCGCGGCGCTCCGCGTCGTCGAGCAGCCCGGCCAGCGCGTTCTCCAGGGCCTTCGCGTCGCCGACCGGGAAGAGCTCGGCGGCGCGGCCGTTGTCGACCACGCGGCGGAACGCGTCCAGGTCGCTGGCCACGATCGCGGCACCGGCGGCCATCGCCTCGGTCAGGATCATGCCGAAGGACTCGCCTCCGGTGTTCGGCGCCACGTAGACGTCGACGCTGCGCAGCATGCGCGGTTTGTCCTGCTCGGACACCATGCCGAGGAAGCACACCCGGTCGTGCAGTTCCGCCGGGACGTGCTCCAGCAGGTCCGACCGCTCGCCCGGGCCGGCCACCAGCAGCCGCAGTCCGGGCCGGGTCCGGGCCAGGGACACCCACGCCTGGCGGAGGATCGGGAAGCCCTTGCGCGGCTCGGTGAACCGGCCCAGGAAACCTATCGCGCCGCCGGGGCCGGGCCAGCCGTCCAGCGGCTCCGCGTCCGCGAACTTCGCCACGGCCACGCCGTTCGGGATCTCCACGGCGCCGCCGTCGAGGTGTTCGACCTGCACGCGGCGGGCCAGCGCGCTCACCGCGATCCGCGCGGTCACCTTCTCCAGCACGATCTGCAGCGCGCCCTGCACCGCGGCGAGCGCGCGGGACCGGGTCATCGCGGTGTGGAACGTGGCCACCACCGGGCCGTCCGCGTTCAGCACGGCCAGCAGGGACAGGCTCGGCGTGAGGGGCTCGTGCACGTGCAGCACGTCGAAGTGGCCGCGGGCCAGCCAGCGCCGGACCCGGGCCGTGGAGACCGGGCCGAACGAGATGCGCGCGACCGACCCGTTGTACGGCAGCGGGACCGCCCGCCCGGCCGCGACCACGTACGGCGGCAGCGGCGAGTCCTCGTCCGCCGGGGCCAGCACGCTGACCTCGTGGCCGAGGCCGATCAGCGCCTCGGCCAGGTCCATCACGTGGTTCTGCACACCGCCCGGCACGTCGAAGGAGTACGGGCACACGATGCCGATCCGCACTCGTACCCCCTCAGGCCAGTGTTTGCGCGGGCTCGTCCACCCACACCCGCTGCAGCATGTGCCAGTCCTCCGGGTGCTCGGCGATGCCGTCCGCGAGCCGGTCCGCGATCTCCTGGGTCAGGAACCGCACCTTCTCGTCAAGCGTGCCCTCCGCCGGCACCGGGATCGGGCCGACCAGCCGACCGTGGGCGATTCCGTCCGGGTCGTTCCACATCTGCACCACGTAGAGCGGCGCGCCGGTGCGCACGGCCAGCAGCGCCGGGCCGCCGGGCATGCGGGCACGGCCGCCGAAGAACGTCACGTCGATGCCGCGCCTGGAGAGGTCCCGGTCCGCGAGCAGCGGCACGATGTAGCCGGCCCTCAGCTTCTCGGCCAGCAGGTCGAGCGGGGACCGGTCACTGCCGCTGGTCGGGATGATCTCCATGCCGAGCGCCCGCCGGAACGCGAGGAACTGCTGGTAGACGCTTTCCGGTTTGAGCCGCTCGGCGACGGTTATCAGCTTCCAGCCGTTCGCGGCGGCCCAGGCGCCGGCCGCCTCCCAGTGGCCGCTGTGCGGCAGCGCCAGGATGACGCCGTTGCCGGAGGTCGCCTCGCGGGTCAGGTCGTCCAGCCGGTCGAAGCGGAACCGCCGCCGGTGCTCCTCCGGCGTGCGCGTGTGCAGGCGGAACGTGTCCGACCAGTAGCGCGCGTAGGACCGCATACCCTGCTTGACCAGGGCGTCCAGCTCTTGCTCGGAGATGTCGGGCTTGACCCGCCGCAGGTTGGCCCGCAAGCGCTCGACGCCCTTGCCGCGCTTCCGGGTGGCCCGGTCCGCACCCGCGTGGAAGATCGCCAGGGCCGCCTTCTCCGGCAGCCACTGCACGACCTTCCACCCGGCCCGGAAGCCGAACTCCGCGAGGCCGCTCATGCGACCGGCTCGCGCAGCGCGGCCTGGTCGAGCCGGTAGACGTGGCGCATGCGCTGGCCGGCGGTGACGATCGACAGGATCGCCAGCGTCCAGAGCACCACCTGCATGCCCCACATCACGCCGAACGCGGTGCTCAGCGCGCCGATGCCGATGCCGATCAGGCGCTCCGGCCGCTCCACGATGCCGACGTTGCACTCGAAGCCCAGGCCCTCGGCGCGTGCCTTCACGTACGACACGATCATGCTCGCGACCAGGCAGACCAGCGCCACGGTCGCGGTGAGCCAGTCGCCTTCCTTGCCGAACCAGTACACCAGCACGCCGAAGATCGCGGCGTCCGCGATCCGGTCCATGCTGGAGTCGAGGAGCGCGCCGAACCGACCGTTCGGCCCCTCGCGCAGCCGGGCCATCGTCCCGTCGATCAGGTCCGTGAAGCAGAAGAGTGTGACGACGATGCCGCCGATGATGAAGTGGCCCCGAGTGCCGAAGAAGACGGACCCGAAGACCACGCCGATCGTGCCCGCGACGGTGACCGCGTTGGGCGTGACGCCCAACCGGAGGAGGGCACGACTGACCGGTTCGATGAGATGAGCCATCCCGGCGCGCGCCGAGACCGAGAGGATCTTTGCCATGGCCGTCCCACCATAGCGGCGCGTCGCTGTGCGCGACACCGCACGCGCGGATAGCCGACGCACGGTGACGGCTTGCCACGGGCCCATCACATCAGGCAACGTGACCGGCATCACCTTGCGAAACTTCAGGTTACGGGCGGCGTTGGGGGATCATCGCCGACGCCTCTACGCGACGGGGCCAGGAACGACACAAATCGACCCGAGGGAGGTGCGCCGATCATGGCGCAGAAGACACAGGAGAGGGCGGTCGCCGGCAGTGCGCCGGTGGTGGACGAGCCCGGGAGGGTACGTAACGTGGTGCTGGTCGGCCACTCCGGCGCGGGGAAGACCACGCTGGTCGAGGCGCTGCTCGCCGCGACCGGCACGGTGCCGCGCACCGGCAGCGTGACCGACGGCACCACGGTCTGCGATCAGGACCCGGCCGCGATACGGCAGCAGCGCTCCGTGACGCTCGCCTGCGCGCCGCTGATCCACGACGGCATCAAGGTCAACCTCCTGGACAGCCCGGGGTACGCGGACTTCGTCGGTGAGCTGCGCGCCGGGCTGCGCGCCGCCGACGCCGCCCTGTTCGTGGTGTCCGCCGTCGACGGCATGGACGCCGCCACCGCCGCCCTGTGGGAGGAGTGCGCCGCGGTCGGCATGCCGCGCGCGGTCGCCGTCACCCGCCTCGACCACCCGCGCGCCGACCTCGACGAGACCGTGGCGCTCTGCCAGCGCGTCTTCAGCGACAACGTGCTCCCGCTCTACCTGCCGATGCTGGACGACGACGGCGAGAACGTCACCGGCCTGATGGGTTTGATCACCCAGCGGATCTACGACTACACGAACGGCTACCCGGCGGCGGTCCGCGACCCCGACCCGGAGCACTTCGGCGCCATCGAGGAGGCGCGCAACGAGCTGATCGAGGGCATCATCGCGGAGTCCGAGGACGAGACGCTGATGGACCGCTACCTCGGCGGCGAGCAGATCCCGGTCGACATCCTCATCGCCGACCTGGAGAAGGCGGTCGCGCGCGGCCACTTCTACCCGGTCGTCCCGGTCTGCGCGCCCGACCGGGTCGGCCTCGACGTGCTGCTGGAGCTGCTCACCAAGGCGTTCCCGTCGCCGCTCGAGCACGACCTGCCGATCGTCACCGGCATCGACGGCTCCGCCCGCGAGCCGCTCACCTGCGACCCGGACGGCCCGCTCGTCGCCGAGGTGGTCAAGACCACGATCGACCGGCACGTCGGGCGTGTCTCACTGGTCCGCGTCTTCTCCGGCACGCTCACCCCGGAGAAGGTGGTGCACGTCTCCGGTCACGGCCTCGCCTCCCGCGGCCACCCGGACCACGACGCGGACGAGCGCGTCGCGCACATCTACTCGCCGCTCGGCAGCACGCTGCGCGAGGTCGGCGTGTGCATCGCCGGCGACATCTGCGCGATCACGAAGTCCGGCAGCGCGGAGACCGGTGACACGATCTCCACCAAGGACCAGCCGCTGCTGATCGAGCCGTGGGACATGCCGGAGCCGCTGCTGCCGGTCGCGGTCGTCGCCAAGACCCGCTCCGACGAGGACGCGCTCGCCAAGAACCTGGGCCGGCTCGTCGCCGGCGACCCGACGCTGCGCCTGGAGCGCAACCCGGACACGCACCAGATCGTGCTCTGGTGCATGGGCGAGGCGCACGCGGACGTGGTGCTGGACCGGCTGCGCACCGGCGGCGTCGACCTCGAGACCGAGCCGGTCCGGGTCGCGCTGCGCGAGACGTTCGCCGGGCCGGGCAAGGGGCACGGCCGGCACGTCAAGCAGTCCGGCGGCCACGGCCAGTACGCGGTCTGCGACATCTCGGTCGAGCCGCTCCCGGCCGGTTCCGGCTTCGAGTTCGTGGACAAGGTGGTCGGCGGCGCGGTGCCGCACAACTACATCCCGTCGGTGGAGAAGGGCGTGCGCGCCCAGATGGAACGCGGCATCGCCGCCGGGTACCCGGTGGTCGACCTGCGCGTCACGCTGTTCGACGGCAAGGCGCACAGCGTCGACTCGTCCGACGCGGCGTTCCAGACCGCGGGTTCGCTGGCGCTGCGGGACGCGGCCGAGAAGGCGGCGATCACGCTGCTCGAACCGGTCGACGACGTCACCATCCGGGTGCCGGACGCGTACGTCGGTGCGGTGATGAGCGACCTCTCCGGGCGTCGGGGCCGGGTCATGGGCAGCGACGCCGACCCGGACGCCGCCCGGACGCTGATCCGGGCCGAGGTGCCGGCCACCGAGCTGGTCCGGTACGCGGTCGAGCTGCGCTCGATGACCTCCGGCGCGGGCACGTTCTCCCGCACGTTCGCCCGCTACGAACCGATGCCGTCGCACGTCGCCGACGCGGTGAAGAAGGAGCACGGAACGTCCTGAGCCGTTCCGCGGCCCGGGGCTCGCGCGCCCCGGGCCGCATCGGTCACTGCACCACGGAGAAGCCGGACGGAAGCGGCTCACGCCCGGTGAGCGCCCGCACGAGAGGCACACCCGCACCGAGCGCGGCGGTCGCCCGCGCCGCGAAGACCGCCGCCTCGGTGACGGCGGCGGCGTCGTGGGTGACCGGCACGCCCGCGGCCAGGGCGATGTCCGAGGTGTGCACCACCAGCTCGAGCACGCGGGTGGACAGCCAGTCCCGCAGCTTCATCGCGCCGACCGGCGACACGACCAGTTCGTCGTCGCCGACACCGTCCAGCGCCGCCCCGGCCCGCGCGAGATGCTCCCGTACCACCGCGCCCGGCCGGTCACCGAGCGCCTTTCCGTAGTCACGGGCGTTCTGCGTGACCGACGCCGCCGAGGCGGCCAGCAGCTCGCGCGGCGCCCCCTGGATGACCACGCAATACGCCTCCGCGGAGTCGAGCACCAGCCCCGGCTGCGGCGACTCGCCGGCGACGGCGACCGGGCGCAGCGCCGCACTGACCGTGTGCCCGACCAGCTCGCGCAGGCTCCACTCGCCGACCCCGGGACCGTCCAATCCGTCGACCGGTGTCCGCGAGGCCAGGTCCGCGAACGTTTCGGCCGCAGCGAGATAAATGTTGCGAATCGTCATGCCTGAGGGACGACGGCGGACGGCCCGAGGTTCGGCGCGGAACAGGATTACGTGGCGGGCCAGGCGGAGGAGAGCAGATCGCGGGTCTCGGTGAGCAGCTGCGGAAGGATCTTGGTCCGGGCCACGATCGGCATGAAGTTCGCGTCGCCACCCCAGCGGGGCACCACGTGCTGGTGCAGATGGGCGGCGATGCCGGCGCCGGCGACGGACCCCTGGTTCATCCCGATGTTGAACCCGTGCGCGCTGCTGGTGGCCCGGACCACCCGCATCGCGATCTGCGTGAACGAGGCCAGCTCGGCGGTCTCCGCGACGGTCAGGTCGGTGTAGTCGGCGAGGTGCCGGTACGGGCAGATCAGCAGGTGACCGGGGTTGTACGGATACAGGTTGAGCACGGCGTAGACCAGCGCCCCGCGGGCCACGACGAGACTGTCCGACCGGGGCAGGTCCGGCGCCTGGCAGAACGCGCACCCCTCGGACGGCCGCTCCTGGCCGGCGATGTAGGTCATCCGGTGCGGGGTCCAGAGGCGGTCGAGCGCGTCCGGTTCACCGGTGACGGCCGGTGCGACGGGGCGGTCTTCCGGCGGCGTGCTCAGGTCTCCCACGCACGCGATCCTATGGGTTGCACGGGTTCCAGGCGTCGGCACCGGCCAGGAACGTGCGGGGATCGTACCCGTCCGGCGAGGTCAGCTGGGGTCGATTCGGATTGATCGCGGCACCCGGCCCGGTGTTGCGCCACTCGCCGTAGCGAGCGCCGGTCCACGGCCAGGTGCCGAAGTCGGACCACGGCGCGTCGACGCGGACGTGCGCGCCCAGGTACGAGTTCCGGATGATCGTCTGGCCGATCGCGTTCGGGTCGTTGCTCGGGTGCCAGGGCCGGCCGAGGTGGACCGTGCCGGCCGGGGCGTCGCCGGTGAGGCGGCAGTGCGTGAACAGCTGGCCGTGCGGGTTGCCGATGTCGGTGCTGGCCGCGGTGACGTAGCCGAGGTGCCGGTTCAGCGAGTGGACGTGGCAGCGGTCGAACACGGCGGTGCCGCGGCCGAAGATGAAGTCGACGTCTCCCTCGACGTAGCAGTTCCGGAAGTAGGCCCGGGAGATCGTCGCCGCGGCCGGGCTGTTGACGTAGAGCGTGTCCTGGTTGGCCAGGAACGCCACGTCCTCGAAGCGCAGCCGGTCGCCGCGGGTCAGCACGGCCACCGCCTGGTGCCCGGAGATCTCCGGATGGGCGGCTTCGTCGAAGTCGTTGGCGAAGGTCAGGTTGCGGGCGGTGACGTCGTTCGCGGAGATGGTCACGGACGCGCTGCCGGACGTGCCCCAGGTGCCGCCGGTGGCCGGGTTCGGCGTGCCGTTCGCCCGGTCGTCGACGATCACCACGTCCGACCGGCGCCGGCCCAGCCCGACCAGGGTCAGGAACGGCCGGTCGGCCGGGATGACGACCTGCCCACGGTACGTCCCGGGGCGGATCAGGATCGTGGACGCCACGCCCGCCGGCACCGCGTCCACCGCGGCCTGCACGCTGTCACCCGGCGCGACGACCAGCACGTCGCGCCGGCCCGCGAACCCGGCGGGCACCCCGGCCGGCGCCGCGGCGGAGGCGGAGGCGGCCGGGCCGGCGGCCGCGAGCAGCGTGCCGGCACCGGTCGCGGCGAGGAAGGTCCGTCGGCGCATGGGCGTGCTCCTCAGCGAGGTGGGCCGGCGCCGAGTCGGGCGGAACGCGGCGCCGGCGAACGAACGGAACAGCGAACGAGACGTGGGCGGAACAGGACCGAACGGGTCGAGCGTGGAGCCGGCGCGGACCGCGACACCGAGGGTGGAAAGCGCTTGCCCGCGCGAGTGACACGACGCTAACCCGCGCCCGCGACCGGGTCAACGACATCGACGTGCAGCTTTTTTGCAACATCCCGGACACGCACCGCCGGAACGCGCGACGGGCCGGGGAGGCGTCCCCGGCCCGTCGCGACGGAACCTACTGCGCGTGCTTGGCGGCCGCCTGGTTGGCGAGCGCCGTCACCTCCTGCATCGTGCGCTCCTCCAGGTCCGCCGCGCTGGTGTCCGGCGCGGGCGGCTCCTCGACCGGGTTGGCCGACGGCGGCACGTTGGTGCGGGACCGGACGATGTCGGAGACGTGCCGGACCGCCTCGTCCAGCGGCACGCCGTTGCGCTGGGAGCCGTCCCGGTAGCGGAACGACACGGTCTGGCCGGCCACGTCGTCGTCGCCGGCGAGCACCATGAACGGGATCTTCTGCTGCTGCGCGGTGCGGATCTTCTTCTGCATCCGGTCGTCGCCGGCGTCCAGCTCGGCCCGGATGCCCGCGGCCTTGAGCAGGTAGATGAAGCCCTCCAGGTACTCCCGGTGGTCGTCGCGGATCGGGATGCCGATCACCTGCACCGGCGCCAGCCAGGCCGGGAACGCGCCCGCGTAGTGCTCGGTGAGCACGCCGAAGAACCGCTCGATCGAGCCGAACAGCGCCCGGTGGATCATGACGGGCTGCTGCCGGGTGCCGTCCGACGCGGCGAACTCCAGGTTGAACCGCTCCGGCAGGTTGAAGTCGACCTGGATGGTGGACATCTGCCAGGTGCGGCCGATCGCGTCCCGCGCCTGGACGGAGATCTTCGGGCCGTAGAACGCCGCGCCGCCCGGGTCGGGAACCAGCTCGAGGCCGGAGTCCTCGGCCGCGATCCGCAGCGCCTCGGTGGCCCGGTCCCAGTTCTCGTCCGTACCGACGGACTTCTCCGGGTTGCGCGTGGACAGCTCCAGGTAGAAGTCGTTCAGACCGTAGTCGCGCAGCAGGTCCAGCACGAACGTGAGCAGCGACTTCAGCTCGTCCGCCATCTGCTCCTGGGTGCAGTAGATGTGCGCGTCGTCCTGCGTCATGCCGCGGACCCGGGTGAGGCCGTGGATCACGCCGGACTTCTCGTACCGGTAGACGCTGCCGAACTCGAACAGGCGCAGCGGCAGCTCACGGTACGACCGGCCGCGCCCCCGGAAGATCAGGTTGTGGAACGGGCAGTTCATCGGCTTGAGGTAGTAGTTCGCGCCCTCGACCTCCATGGGCGGGAACATGCCGTCCGCGTACCACTGCAGGTGCCCGGAGGTCTCGAAGAGACTGCCCTTGGTGATGTGCGGCGTGTTCACGAACGAGTAGCCGGCCGCCTCGTGCCGCTCGCGCGAGTAGTTCTCCATCTCGCGGCGGATGATGCCGCCCTTGGGGTGGAAGACCGCGAGGCCGGAGCCGATCTCGTCGGGGAAGGAGAACAGGTCGAGTTCCGCGCCGAGCTTGCGGTGGTCGCGGCGGGCCGCCTCCTCGAGCAGCTTCTGGTACGCCTTGAGCGCGTCCCGGGTCGGCCACGCCGTCCCGTACACCCGCTGCAGTTGGGGGTTCTTCTCGCTGCCCCGCCAGTAGGCCGCGGCGGAGCGCATCAGCTTGAACGCGCCGATCAGCCGGGTGTTCGGCAGGTGCGGGCCGCGGCACAGGTCGCCCCAGCAGACCTTCTCGCCGGACGCGTCCAGGTTGTCGTAGATGGTCAGCTCGCCGCCGCCGACCTCCATGATCTCCTCGGCGTCGAAGCCACCGGCGCCGGCCTCACCGACCAGCTCCAGCTTGTAGGGCTCGCCGGCCAGCTCCGCGCGCGCCTCCTCGATCGAGGCGAACTCCCGACGGCGGAACCGCTGGTTGCTCTTGATGATCTCCTGCATCTTCTTCTCGATCTTGCTGAGATCGTCCGGCGTGAACGGCGTGGCCACGTCGAAGTCGTAGTAGAAGCCGTCCCGGATGTACGGCCCGATGCCGAGCTTGGCCTCCGGGAACAGCGACTGCACGGCCTGCGCGAGCACGTGCGCGGTCGAGTGCCGCAGCACGTTGAGCCCGTCCGGCGAGTCCAGCGGGACCGGCGTCATCACGGACTCGTGGTCGGACGACCAGTCCAGGTCGTGCAGCGTGCCGTGCTCGTCGCGGACCACGACGATCGCCTTCGGGCCGGCGAGGGGCAGGCCGATCGCCGCCACCGCGTCGGCCGCCGTCGTCCCGGCCGGGACGACGACTTGGTCCGTCTCAGCGGGCTTCGATGTCGGTGCGGACACGGTGGGATCTCCGTTCATTCGGGAAGACAACCCACCGATGCTATCGCTGCGAGCGCCGCCGCTGACGGGGGACGCGCTCCTGCCGGACCGCGTCCGGATCGCCGAACAGCAGCACCACGCTGGCGCCGCCGAGCCGGGCCCGGTCGATGCTCACGGTGCCGCCGGTCGCGACCGTGGCCCGGCGCGCGATGTCCAGCCCGAGCCCGGTCGAGCCGCGCCCGCTCGCGCCGCGCCGCACCGCGGTGTCCGGGTCCGCGATGCCGGGACCGCCGTCGTCGACCCGGACCGCCACGTATCCGTCCCGCCGGGACACCGCCACCTCCATCGGGGTGCCCTGCGGCGTGTAGCGGAACACGTTGCCCAGCACCGCGTCCAGCGCCGCGGCCAGCTCCGGGCGGGGCAGCGCGACCGGCGCCGGGGCGTCCGCGCCGACGATCACGCACGGCCGGTTCTGGTCACCGGCCACCGCGGACCAGAACGCCATCCGCTGCCGGACGACCTCGCCGGCGTCGCACCGGACCTCCGCCGTCGGGGCCGGCTCGACCGAGGCGGCTCGCGTCGCCCGGATCAGCTCGTCGATCTCCCCCTCCAGCGCCTCGGCCGCGTCCCGGACCCGGTGCACGGTCCGCAGCCGGTCGTCCTCCTCGCGCGCCGACCGGACCGGCCGGTCCAACGTCTCCAGGTCGAGCCGGATCACGGTCAGCGGCGTCCGCAGCCGGTGCGACAGGTCCGCGACCATCTCCCGCTCGTTGGTCCGCAGCACCGCGAGCCGGTCCGCCATCCGGTTGAACGCGAGCGCGGCCTCGGCCAGCTCGCGCGGGCCGGTCGGCGAGATCCGCACGTCCGGGTCGCCCTCGCCGAGCGCGACCGAGGCACGGGCCAGCCGGTCCGCGGACCGGACCAGGTTGCGCGCCAGCCGGTCCCCGACCGCGACCGAGACCACGATCAGGAACACGGCGACGCCGGTCAACGCGGCCCAGGCCGCGTGCACGCCCTCGCTCAGCACCGCGTCGGAGAGGAACACCTCGACGACCGGCGCCGCGTCCTTGCCGATGTCGATCGGTTCCAGGTAGACCATCCCGCCGGGTACGTCACCGGTCAGCGGGTCACCGGACGTGCGGGCCAGCGTGACGTCGCCGACGGTCGCGTGCCCGCTGGCGCCGAGCTGCACCCCGGCCAGCCCGTGCACGGTGACCGGCAGGTCGTCCGAGGCGATCGCCTCCTCCACCGCGGCCGGCTGCGTGGTGATCGCGAGCACCGCCGCGACCACCGCGACCTGCCGTTCCGCGTCCGCGACCGCGCGCTCCTCGGCCAGCTGCGCCACCAGCAGCGCGAGCGGGATCAGGAACGCGAGCGCGACCATGGTGGCGGTGGCCAGGATGACGTAGGCGAGCTGCCGCCGCAGCCCGATGCCGGCGGCGACGATCCGGCCCGCACGATGAGCGGCGCCTGCGGGCTGCATGCGGTTCCTCCGATAGACGTTCAAAAGATCACCACGAGGGTACGGTGGCCCCGCTCGTCGGATCGCGTTCCGTCGGGCATGATGGCCGCGTGCGACGACGGCTGGCATACCTACTGGTCTGGGCGGTGGCGACCGCGGTGGCGGCCGGCGGGTCCTGGCTCGGCATCCGGTCGATCATCGGCGCGGCGGCACCGCAGCGCAACGGTCCGCTGTCCGCGGCCGAGCTGCGCGCGGCGGCCCCGGCCACGATCGCGCCGCCGACGCCGGCCGCGTCCCGGTCCGCGTCGCCGGCACCCGCGCCGGCCACGCCGGCGGCGCCGCCCACCTCGGCGAGCCCGTCCCCGTCCGCGTCCCGGTCCGCGTCACCGACGCCCGCTCCGTCGCAGCCGGAGGTCCGGCAGGCCGGCGCGTGGCAGGACACCGGCGGCGGCGTGTTCCGGCGTGAGTTCGCGGTGCGCGGCGGCACCGCGGTGATCACGGTCTCCGAGTCGGCGATCACGGTGGTCTCCGCGACCGCGGCCGCCGGCTTCGAGGTCGACCAGGACGCGGCGCCCAGCTCGTCCCGCGTCACGTTCGAGAACGACACCCACTCGTCATCCATCTGGGTGACCTGGCGCAAGGACGCGCCCTACGCCGAGATCACCGAGACCGTCTGACGCCGCGAGCCGGCGAAGATCCGTCAGCGCGGCATCCGGCCGTCGAAGATCATCGTGAGCATGACGGGCAGCAGCGCGCAGCCGAGGAGCGCGCCCGGGACGTCCGGGTCCGGCCACGGCCAGAGCAGCACCAACAGCGCGGTCGCCATGACCAGCACGGTCTGCGCGACCACGATCCTCGACCACCGGCCGCGGCGGAGCAGCACGAACAGGTGCAGTCGCACGCCGGCCCGCAGCCGGCGGTACCGCAGGAACCCGGCGACGCCCCAGATCAGCGCCATCACCAGCAGCCCCCACAGCCGGCCGGTGAGCGAGTCCGACAGCACCTGCGGCTCGTCCGCGGTGGGCAGGTCGATCGCCGCACCGGCCACCACCAGGCAGGCCAGCGCCGGCCAGCGGGTGCGGCGCAGCAGCAGGTAGCCGGCGTGGTCCAGCTTCGGCCGCAGCCCGTCCAGCCGCGGGTTCGCCGCGAGCGCGTCCGCGATCACCGCGGACGCCCGGCCGGCCGGCGCACCCGCCGCCTCGGCCAGCGTGAACAGCGTCCGCGCCTCCTCGTGCTCCGGGTCGAGGCGCAGCGTCTCGCGCAACGCGCGCACACAGATCGCGTCGTCGCCGAGCGTGGCCGCGGCCAGGCACACGGCCAGGTGCGCGCCGGGCAGCTCCGGCTCCCGGGCCACCGCCTCGCCGGCCAGCGCGTACGCCTCCGGCGCGCGGCCCGGGTGGGTCCGGATCAGCCGGGACAGGATCACGTACGGTGCGGCCTGATCCGGCTGGGCCGCGATCGCGGCACGCAGCGACGCCTCGGCCTCCGCGTCCCGCTCGGCCCGGGCCAGCAGGTAGCCGCGCAGGTACAGCACCGGGTACGCGTGCGGCGCGATCCGGACCGCCTCGTCGAGCGCGGACAGCGCGGCCGGGACGTCCCCGGTGCCGAGGTGCACCCGGCCGAGCAGCAGCCAGGCGCCCGCGTCGTCCGGGTCCGTCGCGACCAGCCGGGAGAGCAGCTCGCCGGCCGTGCCGTACCGCCCGGCCTCGACCAGCAGCTCCGCCCGCTCCAGGGTCACAACCGGCGCCGGGCCTTCAGGTAGGCGAGCAGGTCGTCGTACATGCCACCCTCGTTCGCGAACATCGCCACGTTGCGGGCGGCGGCGAACCACGGCTCCGCGGACGGGACCGTGGCCTTCGCGGCGGCCAGCAGGTCCGGCATGCCGATCATGCGGACCGTGCCGGACCGGGCGGAGTCGAGCAGCGCACGTTCGGCCGCGCTCTCGCACAGGTGCGCGAGGTCCGCGCCGGAGAGCCCGTCCGTGGCCTTGACCAGCTTGGCCAGGTCGACGTTCTCGATCGGCCGGTCGCGCAGGTGGTACTCCAGGATCGCGGCGCGGGCCGGCGCGTCCGGCGGCAGCACCAGGATCGTCCGGTCCAGGCGGCCGGGGCGGCGCAGCGCCACGTCCACGTCCCACGGCACGTTCGTCGCGGCCAGCACGAAGACGCCCTCGTTCTTCGCGCCGTCCACCCCGTCCAGCTCGGTGAGCAGCTGGTTCACGGTGGTGCGCATGCCGTTCGTGGCCGCGCGGCTGCGCTTGCCGCCGAGCGCGTCCAGCTCGTCCAGGAAGATCACACAGGGCGCCATCCGGCGGGCGGTCGCGAAGACCTCGTGCATGTTCCGCTCCGAGGTGCCGAGCCACATGTCCAGCACGTCGCTGATCGCCACGTTGAGGAAACGCGCGCCCAGCTCGCCGGCGACCGCACGGGCGATGAACGTCTTGCCGCAGCCGGGCGGGCCGTAGAGCAGCAGGCCGCCGCGCAGGCTCTTGCCGAACAGCCGGCGCAGCTCGGGGTTGCGCATCGGCGCCAGGAACGCGGCCTCCAGCCGCTCCTTGACCTCCCGCATGCCGCCCACGTCGGCCAGCGTCAGCCCGCCGACCGACTCCGCCTGCCAGCGATCACCGGGACCGGGCCGGCCGTCCGCCCGCACCTGATCCGGCTCGCCGTCGTCGTCCGGTGCCGGGCGTGCGAAGCGCGGCGGGACCACGTCACCGACCTGCTCCTCCGCCTCCCGCCAATCAAAAGCCTTCGCCGGTACGTCCGCCCCCTGCTCCGGCGTCCCCCGCACTCCCCCGGCCGGCCCGGTCCCCTCGGGCCCGTCCCCGGCCTTCGCCACCGGCTCCCCGGCTTTCGCCACCGGTTCCCCGGCCGACGCGGCAGGTTCCCCGGCCGACGCGGCCAGCTCCCCGGCGGGCGCGGCAGATTCCCCGGCAGACGCGGTGGGCGCGGCAGGTTCCGCGGCGGTGGGTTCCGCGGCCGGCGCGGACAGGCGCGGTGGCTCCGCGGCCGGCGCGGCGGATTCAGCGGTCGGTGCGGGCCGGCGGGCCGGTTCCGCGCCCGGCCCGGCCGCAGCGGCGGGTTCCGCACCCGCCGCGGGCCGGCGTGGTGGTTCCGCGGTGGGTGCGGGGGTGCCGGCCGCCGGGCCGGGTGGCGCCATCGCGCGGGTCATCAGCGACCGCGCGTCCGCGTCGCCCGGCGCCCGCTGGAGGGCAAGCGCGATCTCCGTGATCGCCGCGTCCTGGTGCCCGTCGCGCAGCAGGATCTCGGCCAGGTGCAGGCGCAGCGGCACGTCGTCCGGCGCGGCGTCGACCGCACCGCGCAGACTCGTGATCAGGCGGGACTCCTCGGCCATGGTTCCGGACTGTACCCATACCGCGCCAGAGTCCCGCCCGCCCACGCGTCAGAGCGTGCCGCGGCGCGCGTCCTCCCACTCGTCCACGGACGCGGTGTTCGAGGCCAGCACCTTGTCGATCTCGGCCAGTTCGTCGCCGGTGAACTCCAGGTTCGCCAGCGCGCCGATGTTCTGCTCCAGCTGTCCGGTGCTGCTCGCGCCGATCACCAGCGAGGTGACCCGCGGGTCGCGCAGCGCCCAGGCCAGCGCGGTCTGCGCCAGGCTCTGCCCGCGCCGGCCGGCGATCTCGTTCAGCGCGGTGAGCTGCCCGACCCGGTCGTCGTCGATCGTGAACTTGCCCTGGTCGACCCGGGAGCCGGCCGGGACGCCGGTCAGGTACTTGCCGGTCAGCAGCCCCTGGGCGAGCGCGGTGAAGCCGATCACGCCGACGCCCTCCGCCTCGGCCGCGTCGAGCAGGCCCTCGGTCTCGATCCAGCGGTTGAGCATCGAGTAGGACGGCTGGTGGATCAGCAGCGGCGTGCCCAGCTCGCGCAGCAGCCCGGCCATCTCCCGGGTGTGGTCCGCGTCGTAGGAGGAGATGCCCACGTAGAGCGCGCGACCGGAGCGCACGGCCGTGTCCAGCGCGGCCGCGGTCTCCGCCAGCGGCGTGTCCGGGTCGTACCGGTGGGAGTAGAAGATGTCGACGTGGTCCAGCCCGAGCCGGTCCAGCGACTGGTCGAGGCTGGCCAGCACGTACTTCCGCGAGCCACCGCCCTGCCCGTACGGGCCGGGCCACATGTCCCAGCCGGCCTTGGTGGAGACGACGATCTCGTCCCGGTACGGCCGCAGGTCCTCGCGCAGCAGCCGGCCGAAGTTGCGTTCGGCCGCGCCGTACGGCGGCCCGTAGTTGTTGGCCAGGTCGAAGTGGGTGATCCCGGCGTCGAACGCGGCCCGGACGATCCCCCGTTGCGTCTCGACCGGTACGTCGTCGCCGAAGTTGTGCCAGAGGCCCAGCGACAGCACCGGCAGGTCGAGCCCGGAACGCCCGGTGCGCCGGTACTGCATCGGACCGTCATAACGTGCGGAAGCGGCGGTGTAGCTCATCATGCCTTTATATATGCGACCGCGCGGATGATCCGCGCGGTCGCACATGACCGGTCGCCCGGATCAGACCGTCGCGGTGCAGGTCGGCGCGATCGCCCCCGGGGTGCCGGTGGCGATGAAGCCGAACGACGTGCTCGCGCCCGCGTCCAGCGCGCCGTTGTAGCCGGCGTTCGTCGCGGTGGCCGCGGAGCCGCTGGTGGTGACGGTCGCGTTCCACGACTGGCTGATGGCCTGGCCGCCGGGCAGCGTCCAGGTGACCCGCCAGCCCTTGATCGCGGCGCCGCCCGCGGTGACCTTGACGTCGCCCTGGTAGCCGCCGGACCAGGTGGACGCGGTGGAGTAGGTCACCGAGCAGCCCGCGGCACCGCCGGTCGGGGACGGTGTCGGCGACGAGGTCGGCGAGCCGGTCACGGACGGCGCCGGGGTCGGCGACGAGGTGGCGGTCGCGGTCGGCGTCGGGTTCCCGGTGCCGCCGAAGTTCACGTCGCTGCACCAGTAGTAGGACTGGTCGAGGTGGCTGGCCTGCCAGATCGTGTAGACCACGTGCCGGCCGGTGCGCCCGGGCGCGTCGACCGGGATGTCCAGCGCGACGCCGCCGGCGACCTGGTCCCACCGCGCGGCCGGCGTGTCACCGATCTCCTTGACCAGCTCCAGGTCGCCCCAGCCGAGCGGCTGCGTCGTCGGGTCGTACCCCTGCTCGGTCACGTAGACCCGGATGTAGTCGGCGCCGTGGCTGGCCTGGTCGAAGACGTGCGCGGTGAACGAGTTCGACACCGTGGTGGCCGACCAGTCGCCGACCGCGTCGAGCGCGTCGTAGCGGCCGCTGTTCGACCGGCCCGCGCTGCACAGCTGGCCGTCCGGGATGGCGGCCTGGTGGTTGCCGGCCACACCCTCGCGGAACAGGCCGTTCCAGTTCCACATCGCGTTCGGGTCGGCCTGCCAGGCCTGCCAGCACATCGGGTCCTCGGTGGCCATGGCCGGGTTCTGGAAGTCGCCGCCCCACCGCTCCCAGCAGGAGAAGTTGCGTGACGGCGGGTCCTGGATGTTGCCGTGCGCCCGGGCCGGCACCGCCCAGCCGGCGGTGACCACGACGATCGCGGCGGCCACCACGGCCAGCGCGCGGAGAAGGAGGTTTCGGGACAGAGCAGAATGCATGCGGAGCGCTCCAAGGCAGGAAGAGGGACGAGTGCGGCGCGGCGTGTGAGCTGCCCGTGCTCCGGCGCGCGTCTTGCCCTGCGAAAATCGGCTCCGCGACAGAGATTCACACATCTCGATCAGGACTGTCAAACCCGCGAAGAGGTCAGGCCGGCCGGGCCGGCGGCGGGGGTACGCCGTTCGGCGCGCCGGCCTCGGGCGAGCGGCTGAATTCCGTACCGCCGAAGGGTTGTGGGTCGGTCTTTATAGCCCGATATTTCCTGACTCATCCCACAACATCGATGCCCCAGACTCCGTCGCGCTTGCCACGCCAAGTACGTTCTTCGCATGGCCACGGTGTTGCTCGTCGAGGACGACCACGTCGTGCGGGGTGCGATGTTGCGCAGCCTCGCCGATCGTGGGCATGCCGTCCATGCCGTCGGCACGGCGCTGGAAGCGTTGCGCCGGGTCGCCGCGGAGACCCCCGACCTGGTCGTGCTCGACCTCGGACTCCCCGACCTGGACGGCGCGGACGCGTTGCGGATGCTGCGCGGCATCACGGACGTGCCGATCATCATCGCCACCGCGCGGGACGACGAGCAGTCGATCGTCCGGCTGCTGCGCTCCGGCGCCGACGACTACATGGTCAAGCCGTTCACCGGCGCCCACCTGGACGCGCGCATCACCACCGTGCTGCGCCGCGCCGGGCGCGCCACCCGCACCGCCCAGCCGGCCGTGCACCAGGTCGGCGGCCTGCGGGTCGACGTCGGCGAGCGCTCCGCGCAGCTCGACGGCGCGCCGCTCGCGTTGACCCGCAAGGAGTTCGACCTGCTCGCTTACCTCGCCGCCCGCCCGGGTCGCGTGGTGTCCCGCCGGGAGCTGTTGGAGGAGGTATGGCGACAGCCATCGGTCGGCGAGGACCAGACGATCGACGTGCACCTGTACTGGCTCCGCCGCAAGCTGGGCGAGTCCGCGGCGAAACCGCGCTACCTGCGCACCGTGCGGGGGGTCGGATTCCGGTTGGTGGCACCGGACTGAGGGCGGGACTGGCGTACGTCAGCGCGGCGATGACCGCGGTGGCCGCGCTGGTCTTCGTGATCCCCCTCGCGATCCAGGTCCGGGAGGACGCACGGGAACGCGCGCTGACCGAGGCCGGCCGGCGCAGTGCGATCGTCGCCGGCGCGCTGGCCGCGCAGGCCGACGAGGCGGGCGTGCAGCGCGCGATCGAGGCGGCCGGCAGCGGCCCGCTGACCGACACACCGGTGGTGCTCGGGCTCTCCAACGAGTCCGCGACCGGCCGCGCCTCCGATGCCGACCTGGAGCGCACGGTCGACGGCGGCCGCCCGCTCGTGGTCGACGTGGCCGGCGGCGCGCTGCGGCTGGAACCGGTGATCGTCGGCGAGAGCACCGCGGTCGTCGAGGTGTTCGTGCCGGACCACGCGCTCAACGACGGCGTCCCCGCGATCTGGTGGACGCTCGCCCTGATCGCGCTCGGCCTGGTCGGCGCCAGCGTGTTCGTCGTCGACCGGCTGGCCGGCCGAACGGTCGGCTCCGCGAAGTCGCTGGTCCGGGCCGCGATGGCGGTCGGCGACGGCGACCTCGGCGTGCGCATCCAGCCGACCGGCCCGCGCGAGCTGGCCGAGGCCGGCTACGCGTTCAACCGGATGGCGGACCGGCTGGTCACCTCGCGCACCAACGAACGGGAGATGGTGGCGGACCTGTCGCACCGGCTGCGCACCCCGCTGACCGTGCTGCGGCTGGACGCGGAGGCGCTCGACCCCGACGACACCAGCGTCGGCGACTTCTCCGCGGCGGAGCTGGACCGGCGGCGCACCATCCGGCGCATCCGGCAGGCCATCGTGACGCTGGAGGGCGAGGTGGACGCGCTGATCACCACCACCCGGCGCGCGGTCGCGGACCGCGGCGCCCCACCGCCGGAGGACGGCGGCTGCGACGCCAGCGAGGTGGTCCGGGAACGGATGACGTTCTGGTCCGCGCTGGCCGGCGACCAGAACCGCCCGTACCGGGTGCTCGGCGCGCAGACCCGCATCCCGGTGCAGGTGCCCCGCTCCGAGCTGGCCGCCGCGCTGGACGCGGTGCTGGGCAACGTGTTCCGCTACACCGCGCAGGGCACCGCGTTCGAGATCGGCGTGTCCCGGCGGGACGGCTGGATCGCGATCCGGGTCGACGACGCGGGCACCGGCATCCCGGACCCGGAACGGGCGCTGCAGCGTGGCGCGTCCGACCGCGGTTCCACCGGGCTCGGGCTGGACATCGCGAAACGGGCCACGCTCGCCACCGGCGGCTCGGTCAGCATCGCGCGGTCCTCGCTCGGCGGCGCCAGCGTGGTCCTGCTGTTCGGCGACGCGGAGGCGAAACCGAAACAGGCCAGCCGGTTCGGCCTGGTCGGACGCCTGGCGGGCGAGCCGGGACGACCCCGGTGGCCCCGCCCACGGGATAACGCCGAGTGATGCGAAGGCCACCCAACGATCCGATTCCCAAACTTTGCTTAGTTTCGCCTTAAGCCCATTCCCACAGCCATCTGCCAGGTGGCAGTCTTCAACCCGATCCCATCCGGTTACGTCGGACCACCGCCCGCAAGTCGTCCCCACACCCCGGTCCGGTGTAACCCGCGTGCGGCGGGGTGCGGTCCCCCAAACCCTCACCCCGCCGCACGCCCACCATGCGGAGGTATCACACGCGTGTCGTCGCACCGCGAGCTTCCACGGCGGCGAACGGCCACAACGCGCTCCTTCATCCGGGATCTTCCGGCCTCGTTCGCCTCGACCTCCGCACGGCACCGCCGCGCGGGGGCTCCCGAGCCGCGGCGGACCGGTCTCTCCTCCGGACTCGCGCGCCTGTCCGGGATCGCCCGGCTCACCGGGATCACCCGCCTGTCCACCGTCGCCCGCCGGTCCGGCATCGCCCGGCCGGACGGCGTCGTGGCGCGCTGGGACCGGGTGCGCGAGATCGTCACCGCGCGGGCCGTCCCGGCGATCACGTCGCTGCGCGGCCGGCTGACCACCGCGTCCGCGCCGGCCGAACCCACGGAACCCCGCACCCCGTCCGCGGTACGGCGTGAGGGTGCCCGCCGCCGTGCCCAGGAACTGCCGGCGTGGGCCAGCCGGACCCAGCTGATGCGCGTCCAGGCGATCCGGCGGGACCGCGGTGGACGCGTCCCGGCGCCGGTCGAGCCACCGGCCTCGCCCCGGGCCGCGAAACGGCACGGCGAGGTCGTCCGGCGCACGTCGGCCGCGCGGGACCTGCCCGCGACCGTGCGCTTCCCGCGCCGGATCAACCTGGCCACCGGTGCCGTGGTGCTCGGCGTCCTGCTGCTGGTCCTGCCCGCGCTGCTCACCCAGTGGACGCCCGGCATCAGCTCGCTGCCCGGCCTGGTGCCGATCGCGGCGCTGCCGGCCAGCCAGCCGGAGGACGGCCTGGTCTACGACGGGCTCACCCCGGCCAGCCGCAACTCGCTCTGCATCGGTGCCTACGAGATCAACGACTCCGAGGGCGTCTGCTCGTACGGCCCGGACCCGGCACCGCCGACGTTCAAGGTCACCCAGGACGTGGCCCCGATCGCGGAGGGCGTGCCCCCGCTGGTCGAGCCGGTCAAGGACACCCGCGGCGTGCCGGACGACGCGGACGTGGTGCGCGACGAGGGCGCGGTCGTCCCGGCCAGCTCGATGCCCGCGCTGGTGCCGGACCCGGCCAGCGGCGACGACGCGTTCACCATGGGCGAGGACGGCGTGGCCTGCGAGGGCGACGGCTACCAGGGCAAGCGGGTGCAGGTGCTGTACGCGTACCCGACGGACGCGGTCAGCCGGTTCAGCCGCTACCTGCCGTCGATCCGCCGCTGGGCCGCCGAGGTCGACGAGATCTTCGCCGCCAGCGCGGCCCGCACCGGCGGCATCCGCCATGTGCGCTACGTGACCACGCCGGACTGCCGCGTCGACGTGACCGAGGTGCAGCTGCCCGCGGACCGGCTGGACAGCTTCGACGTGACGCTCGCCGGCCTGCGCGCGCTCGGCTACGACCGTACCGACCGGAAATATCTGATCTTCGCGGACACGAACGTCTACTGCGGCATCGGCACGGTCATCCGGGACCCGCGGGCGGACGCCGGCAACCTGAACAACGGCGGCCCGTCCTACGCGCGCGTCGACGCCGGCTGCTGGTCCGCGCCGATGGCCACGCACCAGCTCGTGCACACGCTCGGCGGCGTCGCGGACGGCGCGCCGAACAGCAGCGGCCTGGGCCACTGCGTCGACGACCACGACCTGATGTGCTACCCGGACGAGAGCGGCGAGGAGGTCCGGGTCGACTGCGGGAGCCCGTCCGGCGAGGCGCTGCTCGACTGCGGCGGCGACGACTACTTCAACACCGACCCGGAGCCGGGCAGCTACCTCACGCAGAACTGGAACCTGGCGAACAGCGAGTTCCTGATCCGCGAGGCCGCGCCGGCCGCCGATCCCGCCCCCCAGCGTCCGGCCGATACCGTCGCGCCGCCGCGCGGCAACCCGTCGCCGTCGCCCCGGCGGTCCCTCGCACCCACGGCGTCACCCACGCCGGCACCGGCCTCGCCCACGCCGACCAGCGGTGAGGACGACCCGGAGGATCCCGAGGACCCGGAGGACACCGGCGGCGACGACGACAAGACGCCGGCCGCCGGGCAGGCGCCGGCCGGTGGCCAGGGCGCCGGCGCGCCGGCCTCGCCCAGCCCGTCGGTCACGGCGTCCGCGGCCTCGCCGACGCCGTCCCTGCCGGCACCGCCGCCGGCCGAGCCGGGCCTGGCCAGCGAACCGCCGATCGGCGCGCCACCACCGCCCGGCTTCCTGAAGATCCGGGACACCACGAGCACGTCCACCCGGGTCAGCTGGAACGCGTCCGCGGACGCGGTGCACTACACGGTGGCGGTCAACGGGCAGATCATCGGCGTCACCGCGGCCACCCGGGCCCGGATCATCGGCCTGACACCCGGCACGGAGTACAGCATCCAGGTGCTGACCAACGACGGCGAGCGGTTCACCGACGCGCTCGCGGCCAAGACCTCACCGGCGGCCCGTCCGATCATGGAGGGCTGGTTCCAGCTCAACAACGCGCTCACCGGCGGTGCCGCGCACCTCTACGGCGCCCGCTCCAACGAGTCCACGCCGATCGTGGCCCAGCGCGCCGAAGGCGTCACCCAGCAGCAGTGGAGCCTGCGCCGGGTCGGCAACGCGTTCCAGCTGATCTCCAGGGTCACGGAGAAGTGCGTGGTCCCGCTGGACGGCGAGCTCGCCGCCGGAGTCCCCCTCGTCCAGGTCACCTGCAAGGAGGCGGCCGATGAACAGCACTGGGTCGTCCTGCCCACCGACAACGGCTTCACGCTCCGCGCGGCCGGCGCCAACCTGGTGGCCGGCCTGGGCGAGCAACGGTACGGCGGCGCGCGCGTGCTCTCCCTGCAGAACCCGGAGGGCCTGCTCCACCAGTCCTGGACCGCGCTCCCCGGGTAGCCGTCCGTGAGCCCGCGACGCCCGCCCGCGACGCCGGCCTCCAGCCCGGAGGCCGGCGGCTTCCTCACGCGCCGCCGCGTCGTCCGCTGGGCGATCCTGCTGACGCTGGGCGTGCTGGGCTTCCTCGCCTGCTGGCAGGACCCGGTCTACTCCGGCACCGGCGGTCTCGGCGCCGGCCCGGCCGCGGTGGCGACGCCGGAACCGCACCTCTGCCCGACGGCACCGGCCGGTGGCGGTGACGCGGCCGTCCCGGGCGCGGTCGTCTGCGCCGCGCCCCCGGCACCCGCGGTGCGGATGGCCGACGTGGAGGTTCCCGCCACCGGCCACGCGTCCGTCACCGCGCTGCTGATCGGCACGGCCGTGGTCGCCCTGCTGTTCACCGCGATCACGCTCGCCACGCTCCGCCGCCGCCCCTGAGCGATCCGTCCACGGTCACCCGCGTCCCGGGACCGCCGGCCCGCTTCAGGTCCGCCGCGGCCAGCCGGCCTCGGCGTCGCGGATGACGGCGTCGAGCACCGCGTCGTTGGCCCGGTCCCACCGGTGGAACGCGTCGCGCACCCGGTGCAGCCGCGTCGCGCCGGGATGTCGGGCGGCCGCCCGGTCGAGATGGTCGCCGAGGTCGCCGGCGACGTCGATCCGGGCGAGCAGGTCGGCGTCGGGCGCCTCGGCGGCGTCCGCGACCGCGATCTCGCCGAGTGCCCCGCGGACCGCGGCGCGCAGCTCGGGATTGTCGCCGCGCAGGTTCCGCAGCGTCTCCGGCGAGTCGCTGATCCGCCGGCGGGACAGCGACGTGCCGACGCCGGGGACCGGGTTCCGCAGCGTGATCGTGTCGCCGGGGCAGCCGGCCGCGACCCAGACCAGGGCCCGGCGCACCTCGTCGACCGGGAACAGGTCGGCGACGGCCCGGTTGCTGCCGATCAGGTCCGAGGCGGACTCGGTGAGCCCCGGCTCGCCCCGCCGCCACGCCGCGATGTCCGCCGGCTGCCCGAGCAGCAGCCGGTAGAAGTAGTGGATGAGCACGTGATCGTGGAATCCGGGGCCGCCGCCGAGCGTCTCGAGGTCCACCGCGGGCAGCGCGATCACCGAGCCGCTGAGCAGCGCCGCGACGGTCTGGTAGCGGTGCGGGGTGAGCCGCCCGCCGCCGAACGCCGACGCCCGCGGGCCGTACTCGTCCCAGCGCGCGAGGTCGCAGCAGGCCTGGGCCAGCCATTCCGGCTCGGCGAGCCCGGTCCGCGGGGCGGGCCGCGCGTCGAGCAGCTCCAGCGCCTCCGCCGCCGCGTCGTTGTCGACCAGGAACCGGCCGCGGCGGTCCAGCCACCGCACCCAGGCCGGATCGCGCAGCAGCAGCGCCTCGGCCAGCGGCGGCGTCTCCCCGCGCAGCACCCGGACCTCGGCCGCGGTCGCGGGCGGCAGCTCGTCCACCGCGTCACCGAGCGCGAGCAGCCGGCCGGCGAGGTGTGGGTCCGCGGGATCGAGCGGGTCCGCGGGCCGGTCCCGGCCGGCGCCGTCGCCGGGCCGGCGCACCGGTTCGTGCGGCTCCACCGGTTCCGCCGAGTCGGTCGGCCCGGCTTCCGGCGCCGGGCCGGGCCACCGGCCGGACCCGTCCCGTGCGCGCCGTCCCCACGGCCACGCAGGCCGCCAGCCGCGTCGCCGCCGGGCCGGAGCGGCACGCGGGCCGGACGGCTCCACCGGATCCCGGGCCGGACCGGTCCCGCCCGGCGGGGACGGCTGCGGCACACCGGGCGAGCCGGCCGGCGGGACCGGGGGCCGCGGCCGGGCGGGCCGTCGTTCGGACAGTCCGCGGGCGGTGTCGTCGTCGAGGCGGAGCATCAGGTCGTGGTAGAGCGCCTCGACCGCGGCCTCCTCGCCGGACCGGCCGCGGTACCAGGACGCGGCCGCGCGGTGGATCGCGGGCAGCGCGTCGCGGTGGGCCGGGTCGGTGGCCATCAGGTGCAGCATCGCGCGGCGGACGTCCGGCAGGTGGCGCAGCTCGGCACCGTCGCGTTTGACCAGCCAGACCTCGTCCGCGAGGCGTTCCAGCAGCTCGGCCGCGTCCGCGTCGGTCAGCGGGCCGAGGCCGCAGTACGGCGCCAGCACGTGCCGGATCAGGCCCGCGGTGACCCGGCGCAGGACCAGCCCGGGGTGGGCCAGGCGGCGCACCCGCGGATCGGCGATGTGCCCGAGGAAACGCGCGTAGAGCACCTCCCGGCGCAGCTCGCCGTCGAGCGCGGCCCCGGTGCGCGCCACGAAGTCCGCCCGTTCGCCCGGTGGCAGGTGCGCGAAGAACCGCGCGGCCACGCGCAGCGTCAGCGGGTTCCCACCGACCAGACCAGCAAGATCCAGAGCCTGCTCCACCGGTACGCCGTGCGCCGCCAGCAGCTCCGCCGCGGCCTCCGGCGCCAGGTCGGCCAGGCAGATCGCCTCCTCCGTCTCGACCCGGTCCGTGACGTCGGCCGCGTTGATCGCGACGTCCGCGCGGCCGGAGAGGATCACGCGCAGCCCGTGCAGTCCCATGACGTCCCGCAGCCGCACGATCCAGCGCAGGATGCGCGCCTCCGGGTCGTTGTCGTGCAGCCGGGGCCGCGCCGGGTCCGGCCGGTCCCGCTGCCATTCCTCGAACGTGTCCAGGATCAGCAGCACCGGCCGGGTGTCCAGCTCGTGCAGGCGGACGGCCAGCGACGCGTCCCGTTCGAACGCGGGCGCGTCCCCGGCACCCTCCCCGGCCGCGAGCGACCCGGTGTAGCGGGCCGCGGCCGTGCCCGCGCGTTCCTGGCGCACCTGGTAGCGCAGCGCGGAGAAGTCCGCGGCCGCGACCGGGTGCGCGTTGCCGAGCTGCCGGCTGACCTCGAAGGACAGTTCCAGCTCCGCGTCGATCCGGAACTGCACGCGGTCGAAGTCGATCACGATGACGACCGGACCGGTGGAGTCCGGGCGCAGGATCTCGCGCAGGTACGGTTCGACGAACGCGGCCAGCGCGGTCGACTTCCCGGCGCCGCCGATACCGACCACGGGCAGCAGCGGCACCGGCGCGGCGTCGGCCGGGACCGGCGCGGTGGCGAAGTCCCGCAGCCGGGACAGCTCCGCCTCGCGCCCGAAGAAGCCGTTGCCGAGCAGCGCGCCGTAGCTCTCCACCACCGCCTCGACACGCACCCGCCGCCGCGCCTCCGCGAGGTCCCCGGCCAGCCCACCGAGCGGCTCCGCCCACGCGAGCGCCTGCAGCGCGGTCCGGGTGTCGACCGGCCGGTCCGGCGGCGGCGTCCCGGTCGCCGCGATCGCGGCCAGCAGCCGCGCGGCATCCAGCGCCGCCAGCCCTTCGCCGTCGGGCGCACCGGTCCGGGCGGCGGGCACGGCCGGCCCAGCGGCCCGCCCCGGCGGCACGGCGGCCCGACCGGGCCCGGCAGCACGATCACGGCCCCCGGCACCATCACGGCCCGCGGCACCATCACGGCCCGCGGCACCGTCACGGCCCGCGGCGCGAGCGCTTCCCGCAGGCCGATCGCGACCCGCGGCGCGATCGTGTCCGGCTGGACCGCCCGGTCCCGCGACGCGGTCAGACGCCGCGGCATCGGACGGGCGATCGGGCAACGCCGAGCCGGCCGAGCGACCAGGAAACGCGGAACCGGCCGAGCGATCGGGCAACACGGAATCGGCCGAGCGATCGGGCAACGCGGCGCCGGACGGGCGATCGGGCCGCGCCGGGCCGGACGGGCGGTCGGGCAGCGTGGTGGGGCGGGCCGTGGGGCCGTCCGCCGGGAGGTCGCCGAGGCCGGTGGATCTGGCCGCCAGCAGGCGCAGGTAGTAGCCGGCGTCGTCGGTGGGCACCCGCACCGCGTCCGTGATCGCCTCGGTCAGCGCGTGCGGCGAGTCGGCCAGCGCGTGCAGCGCGTCCCGGCGCGGGCCGCTGCGCATCGTCCAGCGCCACGCGTCGTCCACATGGGACCGGTCGAACTCCGGCACCAGCAGGTCGAGCACGCGCGCCGCGTCCGCCGGGTCGAGTCCGGTGACGAGCGCGGCCGGGTCGACACCGCCGGACAGCGCGCCCCGCCACCGTACCCTGGTGATCTGGTCTTGCAGGTCCTGGTCCGCCGCAGGCGGGCGGGGTTCGAGCGCCGCGGTGAACGCGGATCTCTCGGCCGCGGAGCGCCCCTCCCACATCTGCCGGATCGCGGCGAGCGCGGCGTCCTGCGGGGACGTCATGCCGCGATGCCCACGGACAGCATGCGCAGCACCGCGTGCGCGGCCGGATAGCCGGTCAGGCCCTGGGCCCGCTGGAGTGCCAGCAGCGACGGCACCGCCGTGACCAGCGCGTCCGCCGGGGCGGAACCGGCCGGGGTGAAGTGCGCCGCGATGTCGTACGCGGTCGGGAACGCCAGGTCCTCGATGGACGCCTCGAAGCCCTCCGGCGGCCGGTCGTCCCAGCCGACCAGCACGAGCCGCTGGGACGGGTGGTCGCGGAGCCCGCCCATCAGGTTCACCACCACGTCCTTCACGCCGGGCGGCACGTCCAGCGCCGCGCCGCCGAACCCCTCCAGCACCAGCCACACCGCGCGGTCACCGCCCACTTCGGACACCCGCTGGGACAGGCCGGGCAGCACGCCGTCGCGGATCTCCCGCGGCGCCGTGGTGAGCACGTCGCCGTGGGTGAGCGTGGGGTCGGGCGCGGAGAGCGCGCCGGTAATCCAGCGGGCGAAGCCGTCCGCGTCCTGGCCGAGCGCGTTCGCCAGGTCGAGCGTCACCACCACGCCGTCGCTGTGCCGCTCGACGAACTCGCGGACCAGGCGTTTCGTGAAGCGCTTGCCGGTGCCGGGCCCGCCCCGGACGACGAACAGCCGCTCGGCCGGCGCCGCGTCCGGGCGCAGCGCGCGCCACAGCCGTTGCTGGGTGACGCGGCGGCCGATCACCGGGTACGGAACCGGCCGCAGATCGGTGGAGCGTTCCAGGCCGCGCAGGTAGGGCACGCCGTCCGGGAGCGGCCGGTCCAGCATCGGCGACCAGTCGCGCACCGGCACGGCCCGGTTGCGGACGCCGGTGATGCCGCCCTGGTGGAGTGCCACGATCCGCCACCGCTGGTCGAAGACCGGCGCGCCGGACGAGCCGCCGAGCGTGTTCACGTCGTGCAGGTACCGCACCGGTGGCACGCCGAGCTGCTCGTCGAGGCGCCCGTCGGAGAGCAGCAGCGGCTCGCCGCGCTCGTTCGGCCCGTGCGGGTGGTGCAGCAGGCTGACCTCGAACGGCCCGGCCGGTGGGCTGCCCATCAGCTCGGCCTGGGCGGCACCCTTGGGCGGTGCGGCGAGCCGGATCAGCGCGAGGTCCCACGGCCCGGCCGGCGCGGCGATGCCGGCGATGTCGCGCACGTCCCCGGCCAGCCGTTCGCCCTCGGCCGGCGGGCTGCCGTAGAGCAGCCAGTCCGGGTGCAGCGGCGCGGTGTCGCCGGCGAGCCGGGTCGCGGCCCGGTCCACGTAGTCGCGGAACGTGACCACCAGGTCGCGCAGGCTGTCCGGTGCGGCCGCGAGCGTGCCGTCCGGTGCCTGGGTGAGCAGTGGCCAGACCACGTGCGCCATGGTCGCGACCACGGTCGGCCGGACCAGCACGCCGGTGCCGGCCTGGACGCCCCTGATGTCTATCCGGCAGACGTAGTCGCAGGCGCGCAGCAGACCTTCCGCGTACACCATCGGGTTGACCGCGTGCCGGACACCGTTCTGCAGCGCCTGGAGCTGGAAGCCGCCCGCGTTCTCGTCGATCGCGCGCAGCGCGGTGACCAGCGACGGCCCGGCCAGCCCCTCCTTGATCAGCTCGAACGCGAACACGTCGAGGAAGCCGTGCTCCTCGGCCGCCGCGAACGCACCGACCAGCAGGTCCCGCAGGTCGCGGCTGGTCTGCGGCGGCATGTGCACGCCCCGGGCGCGGCTGACCCGCTCCCAGACCCGCTCGACCACGATCCAGTCGACGGCGGGCGCGGTGACGGTGTCGGCGAGCGCCGAGAGACTGAGCGAGGTGGCCGCGGTCATCTGGCCGCGGCGGGCAGCACGGCGGACAGCTCACCGGTGATCCGCTCCAGCGCGTGCGCCCAGTTCTGCCGTTCCGGCTGGCCGGCGAAGTGCAGCCCGAGCACGGAGCGCCCGTCCGCGTCCAGGTCGACGACCGCGGAGCCGGAGTTGCCGCCCAGGGTGGACACGTCGTGGGTGAGCACCCAGCCGCGCGGATCGTCGGGCAGGTCGCCGGCGGCCGCGGTGATCCGGCCGGGTGCGAGCCGCTTGTAGCTCTTCACGCCCGCGAAGATCCGGGTGAACAGCTCGCGCGTGGTGGAGTGCTCGTTGCCGGGGTAGCCGACGACGTAGACACCGCGCCCGGCGCTGGCCAGCCCGCCGCGGGTGACCGGGTCGTCGCCGCGGGCCACCGGGACCGGGGCCGGGAACGCGCGGCCCGGCACCGGTTCCAGCTCCAGGATCGCGAGGTCCAGGCCGTCGAAGTTGAGCCCGCCGAGGACCTGGTGCACGTGCTCGGGCGCGCCCTCACGGCCGACCGCGACCACCCGCCGGATCGGGAACCGCCGGTCCGGCCAGGGCCGCCCGACCTCGTGCCCGAAGTGGACCGCCACGCCGGGGTTGAGCCGGCCGGTGAACTGCCCGTCCGCGCGGACGCCGCGCGGCGCGATCGCCTGCAGCACGTGGAAGTTCGTGGCGACCAGGCCCTCGGCCACCACCCAGGCGGTGCCCTGGTAGCCGAGCGGCGCCGCGGCCGGGTCGTCGACACGGCCGACGGACCGGCAGACCGCGCGCACCTCCTCGGCGAGCCGGGACAGCGGCGCCGCGTAGTCGCCGATGCTGGGTGCGAGCAGGTCGACGAAGTCGTCCTCGACGAACAGCACCGGGCGGGTGCCGTCGCTGACCACGACCGCCTCCAGGCCCGAGACGTCGGCCGCGGTGAGCGTGGCGGCCGCGCCGTCGCCGAGCAACTTGTCCAGCGCGGTGTCCGCCCGGGCGAGCAGTTCGGCGCGCAGCACCGGGTCGGGTGCCACGCCGGTCTTCGACTCGATGTAGGCGAGTTCGGCGTCGAGCCGCTCCACCAGCTCGGTGCGGGCCGCCGGTGCCGCGTTGCCGGCGCTCGACGCGGCCGACTCGGCCAGCGTGCGCTGCCCGCCGCCGGTGGAGATCAGGTCGAGGTAGCGGCCCGCGTCCCCGGTCATGCCGCCGCCTCCGCGTCGCCCGCCCGCCCGGCCGGCCCGGTGGCCCGGGTCGCTGACCCGCTCACGGCACGCGCCCCTCGACCAGCGCGTTCAGGATCTCCACGAGTCGCTGCCGGTACGGGCTGAAGACCGCACCCTCGACGCCGCCGCCCAGCGTGGACAGCGCGGTCGACGCCCGCTTGACCATGTCCGGGTCGGGCGTGCGCGGGTAGAGCAGCTGCAGCCCGCGGATGTCGCCGGCGGAGAGGTCGATGCCGTTGCCGGTCGGCGCGCACGGCGACGGCGCGCTCCGGTAGAAGAACGGCTCGAACTGGTAGAGCATCACCGACTCGGAGTCGAACGGCCCGGCGACCGTGTCGTCCGGCTCCGGTGCCCGCAGGTTGAAGTCGACCTTCGCGCGCGTCCACCGGTTCGGCGGCCCGGCGAGGTAGGTGTAGACGCCGGGCCGCCGTCCCGCCTCGTCCGCGACGAACACGCCGCGCGCGTCCCGGGTGGGCACGTAGCCCTCGTCGTCCTCCCACCGGAACTCGGCCGCGCACGGGCCGCGCAGGTTCTGGTGGCTGTGCTTGAACGCGAGCGCGTGCAGGAACTCGTGCCGCACGGTCCCGGCCCAGTCGTCCGGCAGGATGCCGTCGAAGCCGGACAGGTTGAGGCTGCGCTGGTGCGGCGCGCCGCCGATCGGTGAGCCGGCGTCCGCGAGCGTCGGGTCCGTGCTGTCCGTGCCGACCAGCGACCAGTAGCCGCCCTGGTCGAAGCTGACCCGGATCTCCGCCGCGTGCTCCGTGTCGTTCGTGGTCCACCGCCGGTAGGTCCCGGTCGCCGGGTCACGGCCGAAGTCGAGCGTGATGCCGCACGCGTCGGTGATCTGCCGGGTGGCCTCCTCGACCCGCGCGTGCGCCTCGGTGTCACCGTCCAGGAACGCGACCCGGAGCACCGCGCCGGGCGCCCACCGGGCCAGGTCCTGGACCAGGAACTCGAGACCGGCCGTCTCCGCCGCGGCCCGGCGGCGCCAGGCATCGCGCACTTCGACGGCCGCCTCGATGTGCTCCGGCAGCGACTCGAACAATCTCGCCATGATCACACCCCCCAACGTGGACGAATATGAGCTTTCGCGCACGTGGGGAGCCTGTCAACGACGGATGTCCGATAATCCCCCGGCCGTATAAGCGGTGATCTCGTCCGTCAGGGTGGCCTTGTCCCCCGCCGGCATGAACGAGTGCGTGACCGCGGCCTTGGCCAGCTCCGCCACGCCCGCCGCGTCCAGTCCGAGCAGTTCCGCGGCGACCCGGTACTCGTCGTTGAGCGTGGTGCCGAACATCGGCGGGTCGTCCGAGTTGATCGTCACCGGCACACCGGCGGCGACCAGCGCGGGCAGCGGGTGCTCGGCCAGCGACGGCACCGCGCGGGTCCGCACGTTCGACGTCGGGCACACCTCCAGCGCGATGTCGTGCTCGATCAGGTAGGCCATCAGTTCCGGGTCGCGCGCGGCCGCGATGCCGTGCCCGATCCGCTCCGCGCCCAGGTGCCGGATCGCGTCCCAGATCGTCTCCGGCCCGGTGGTCTCGCCGGCGTGCGGCACCGAGCGCAGGCCGGCCGCGCGCGCCGCGTCGAAGTACGGCTTCCACTGCGGCCGCGGCACCTCCGGACCGCCCAGCCCGAAGCTGATCAGCCCGTCCGGCCGCTGGTCCAGCGCGATCCGCAGGGTGTCCTCGCCCGCGTTCGGGCCGGCCTCGCCCGGGATGTCGAAGCACCAGCGGAGCACGATGTTCAGCTCCTTCTCCGCGCTCAGCCGGGCGTCCTCGATCGCCTCGCAGAACGCCTCGGCCGGCATGCCGCGGTTGACCGTGGAGAACGGCGTGATCGTCACCTCGGCGTACCGGACCTGCTGCCGGGCCAGCTCACGGGCGATCTCGTAGGTGAGGATGCGCACGTCCTCCGGGTCCCGGACCAGGTCGACGACGCTCAGATACACCTGGATGAAGTGCGCGAAGTCGCGGAACTCGAAGTACTTCGCGAGCGCCTCCGGGTCGGCCGGCACCGGCGTGCTGCCCGCGTGCCGGGCGGCCAGCTCGGCCACGATCCGCGGCGACGCCGAGCCGACGTGGTGCACGTGCAGTTCGGCCTTGGGCAGACCGGCGATGAAGTCGGTCAGATCGCTCACGCGTCCCCCTGTGGAGTACGAGCCACCACGAAATTGCGGTGGAAAGGGAAGAAAACAAGACCATTCTCCACGGGGTACGCGTCCGCGAGGCGCTCCCCCAGCGTTGCGCGGAACTCCGGATAGTCGGCGTCCGGCAGCGCCGCCTTGACCGGCCGCAGCGCGGTGCCGTCCATCCAGCGCAGCACGGGATGGTCGTCCCCGGGTGGCGCGGGAAGCAGGTGGAGGTAGGTGGTCGCCCAGGCGTCGACCGTGCACCCGGCGGGCCCGAGGATCCGGGCGTAGTCGACGGCACTCGGTACGCGCCGGATGAGGCCGGCCCCGGCCAGCGCGCCGCGCCACCGTGGCTCATCCGCCAGCGCCCGCAACGCCCGGTGCGACGGCGCGTCGACGTTGCCCGGGACCTGCAGCGCGATCACCGCGCCGGGCGCGACCCCGCGTGCCCAGCGCGGCAGCAGCTCCTCGTGGCCCGGCACCCACTGCAGCACCGCGTTGCTGATCAGCACGTCCACGTCCGGCGCCGGTTCCCAGGTGCGCACGTCCCCGACCGCGAAGTCCACCGGCGCGTTCGCCGCGGTCGCCCTGGCGATCATCTCGGGGGACGAGTCGATCCCCTCGACGCGCGCGGCCGGCCAGCGTCTCGCCAGCGCGGCGGTCAGGTCGCCCGGTCCGCAGCCGAGGTCCACCACCCGGCGCGGCGCCGCCGTGGGCACCCGGCCGAGCAGGTCGAAGAACGGCCGCGAGCGCTCGTCGCCGTACCGCTGGTACACGTCCGGATCCCACATGCGCGCCTCCACCAAACCGTACGTCCGTCTTGCAAGACTCTAAACGACATCGCCGGGTGCTGGGGATAGGCTCGGAGCGTGGAGAGAAGAAGCTTCCCCAAGCTCGGCGGCCGCTCCGTCGGCGTCATCGGCCTCGGCACCTGGCAGCTCGGCGCGGACTGGGGTGACGTCGACGAGGACGACGCGCTCGCCACCGTCGACGCGGCCGTGGCCTCGGGCGTCACGTTCCTGGACACCGCGGACGTCTACGGCGACGGGCGCAGCGAGCAGCTCATCGGCCGCTACCTGCGCGAACACCCCGGCCACGGGCTGACCGTCGCCACCAAGATGGGCCGCCGGGTCCCGCAGGAGCCGGGCAACTACACGCTGGACAACTTCCGCGCCTGGAACGACCGGTCCCGTGCCAACCTCGGTGTGGACACCATCGACCTGGTGCAGCTGCACTGCCCGCCGACGCCGGTCTTCTCGACCCAGGCGGTCTACGACGCACTCGACACGCTCGTCGAGGAGAAGCGCGTCGCGGCGTACGGCGTGAGCGTCGAGACGTGCGCCGAGGCGCTGGAGGCGATCGCCCGGCCCGGCACCGCCAGCGTGCAGATCATCCTCAACGCATTCCGGCTCAAGCCGCTGGAGGCCGTGCTCCCCGCCGCGGCCGAGGCGGGCGTCGGCATCATCGCGCGCGTGCCGCTCGCCAGCGGCCTGCTCTCCGGCCGCTACGACGCGAACACCACGTTCCCGGCGAACGACCACCGCACCTTCAACCGGCACGGCGAGTCGTTCGACGTCGGCGAGACGTTCTCCGGCGTCGACTTCGAGACCGGCCTCGAGGCGGTCCGCCGGCTCACGCCGCTGGTCCCGCCGGGTGCCACGCTCGCCCAGTTCGCGCTCCGCTGGATCCTCGACCACCCCGCCGTCACCGTGATCATCCCGGGCGCCCGCAACGCCGCCCAGGCCGAGGGAAACGCGGCCGCGGCCGCGCTGCCGTCGCTCTCCGCGGAGATCCACGCGGCCGTGACCGAGGTCTACGACGAGCTGATCCGCCCCCAGGTGCACGCGCGATGGTGACCAGGGTGTGGGGCACGCTGACGCTGGGCCTGCTCGGCTTCGTCCTCGGCGCCCTCTGGATCTTCGAGGGCCTGGAGATGATCCCCGGCAGCTCCGTAACCAAGGGCCCGGCCTGGTCGATCGCCGGCGCGATCCTGCTGGTCGGCGGCCTGATCGCGATGGTCGCCGGCGTCCGCCTCCGCTCCCGGCTGCGCCCGCCGACCCCGGCGCCGACCGCACCGGACCTCCTTCCGATCACCGAGCAGCCCACCGCGGTCGGCCTCCCGCCGATCCGCGAGGACGCCCCGCTGCCCACCTGGCGCTGAGCGGTCCGGGACGCTGCCCCGCGTTCGCGTGGGACACCGTCCCGGACCGGTCACCATGCCGGCGGCCGGCCGTCGCGCACCGGAAAGGCGGTCACGCCGGCTGACCTGCGCCGCGTGCGGCCACACCCGGACCTGGTCGCCACGCACCGGATCGTCCTGGTGGGGCGCCGCCGTCGACCCGTTCTTCCAGCGGCCGCTGTGGCTCACCGCACCGGTGCGCGGGCACCTGCTGTGGGCGTACAACCGGCACCATCTCACCCTGCCGGCCGAGTACGCCGCGGCCGGCCCGCGCAAGCGCGGCCCGTACGGTGGGTCCATGATCGAGACCTTGCCGGCGTGGCTGAAGTCGGCCGCCAACCGTGCCCACGTGCGGTCCGCGACGTCCCGGCTCATGGCGCGCCTCGCCGATCCCGGCCGCCCCACGACGCGCCCCCGGCGCCCGGAACGACCCGCCGGCCTCCGTCGCCTCGGCGCGTAGGAGCACCGCCACCACGTCGCGACGCGCTCGTCAGCCGGCCCCCGGGCGCAGCACCGGCCGGCCCCGCGCCTCGCGACTCACACCGGCCACCGCCGTCGGCGCTCGAACGACCCGGCCGCGCGGACGAGCCGGTAAATTCCTGTCCGGGCCGGTGCGGAAGCGACATCATAGGCTGCGTGTCCACGCCACTCAGCCTCTTCCTGACGGTCGGCCTGCCCGGCTCCGGGAAGACGACGCTCGCGCGGCGGCTCGCGGCTGACCGGCGCATCCTGCGGCTGACCCCCGACGACTGGATGGCACCCCTGTTCGGGGACGGGCAGGCGGACGGCCGGCGGGACATCCTGGAGGGCAGGATGATCTGGACCGCGCACGAGGTGCTCCGCAGCGGAGCCTCCGTCGTGCTCGACTTCGGATGCTGGTCGAGCGACGAGCGGTACGCGATCCGGTCGATCGCGGAGCTCGCCGGTGCGGCCTTCGTCCTGAGGTATGTCACCGTCGCGGAGCCGGAACGCCGGAGCCGGTCCGCCCGCCGGTGGCGGGAGAGCCCGGAAACGACGTTCCCGATGACGGACGCCGACCATGACCGGTTCCTCGCGCTGTTCCAGCCGCCGACCGCGCGGGAGCTCGCTCCCGAGCCGCCGCCACCAGCGCCGGCCGGGTTCGAGAGCTGGCCGCACTGGGCGAGCGACCGCTGGCCCACCCTGCCGCGCCTCGACCTGCGGCCGGCGGCCTCGTGATCAGCACGGTTGCGCGGGCGTGCCCGGAGAGGACACGGTGGCGGCGGGTGTGCCCGGAGGCGACACCCGCCGCGTGTGCGTGCGGGGAGCCGCGTGACGGCTCCCGGACGTACCGGTGGAGATGACGTACCGGTGGAGATGACGTACCGGTGGAGATGTCGTCAGTCGGGCCAGTGGCCCGTGACCCGGCGGACGCCGACGGCACCGCCCCGGTCGACCGCGGCCTTGACCACGGCGAAGATGGCGCCCTGCAGGGCGGCGGCGACGAGGATCTCGGTCCAGCCGCGGTCCTCGTCCGTCGCGTTCGGCGCGTCCTCGTCGTTGCCGACGAGGCGCCAGACCTCCTTGAACACCGCGCCCGCGACCGCGCCCGCGGCCACACCGGCGAGGATACCGACCGGCTTGTAGGCCAGTGCGTTGATCTTCTTTCCCACGGTTTCCTCCCCTTCTCTCAGCGTCGACGACGGATCAGCCAGAGCGCGAGCACGAGCGCCGCCGCGGTGGCGGCCGCGATCGCCGCGGCCGGCACCGGGTTGCGGCGCACGGTGTCGCCCGCGTCATGTGCACGAACCGACACGACGTCCTTCGCCTCGTGCGCGCGGTGCGTCACCAGGCCGGCGGCCTCCTGCGCGCGATGCGACACCATGTCGGCCGCCTCGTGCGCCTTGTGCGCCACCGTGTCCTTCGCGTCCTGCACGCGCGTCGCGAACGCGGCCTTGGCGTGCTCGACCTGCTCCTTGGCGCGCGCCTTCACGTCCGCCTTCGCGGCCAGCGCCTGCACCGTGTCGCCGAGTTCGGCCCGGGTGCGCTCTATCTCGGCGCGCAGCGCGTCGAGGTCCTGCGAGTTCCCGTCGTTCTTCCGGACGTCTTCCATCGTCATGCCCGGCCTCGCTTCACGGCTTCGGTCACGGCCTCGACGTCAGCCTTGACGCCGTCCGTGGCCGCCTGCGGCATCGGGGGAACGGCCTGCTTGACCTGCTTGCGGCCGAGCAGCGCCAGGATGCCCGCGCCGATGAGCAGGACCACCGTGACGATCAGCGAGGCCAGCCACGCGGGCATGACCAGCGCGAGCGCCAGGATGATGGTCGCGATGCCGGTGCCGAGCCCGTAGAGCGCGAGCGCGCCGCCACCACCGAAGAGCCCCACGCCGACACCGGCGTGCTTGCCCTTCTCCGTGAGTTCGGCCTTCGCCAGCGCGAACTCGTCCTTGATGAGTCGTGTGATCTGTTCGCTGGCCCGCTGCACCAGCTCGGACGTGGAGGGTTCACCGACCCGGGTCACCACCCGGCCGTTACCCGCCTGAGCGGAACTTCGGTTCAGGACATCCGCCATGCCTCATTACTTCCCCGCATGCCCCCGGTTTATGCAGGCCTAATGCGTGTGGACCGGCTCTTCCGGGCCGACGAACGCGTCGTTGCGCTCGTCGCCGTCCTCGCTGCCGCCGAAAAGGCGCGCGTCGTCGTGCGGTTCGGACGGCCGGCTCGCCGGGCGGCGCCTCTCGCCCCACTGCCAGCTCAGGTCGCCGCGGGAGTCGCCGATCTCGGCACGCCAGCGCGGCATCGTGGTCGGCTGACGGTCGCGCACCCAGGCGACCAGGTGCTCGCGGACCAGGCACCGCAGGTCCCAGAGCGTGCCCGCGTCCTGCGCGCTGACCAGCGCGCGGAGCCGGATCATGCCGCCGGTCGCGTCCGTCACCTGCAGCACGCAGACGCGGCCGTCCCACAGCTGGGTGCCCTCCAGCAGATTGCGCAGTTCGTCGCGCATGTCCTGCACCGGTACGGACCAGTCGACGTCGAACTCCGCGGTGCCGAGCACGGCGGACTGCGTACGCGTCCAGTTCTGGAACGGCTTGCTGGTGAAGTACGACGTGGGGAGGATCAGCCGGCGGTCGTCCCAGATCTGCACCACCACGTAGGAGAGCGTCAGCTCCTCGATCTTGCCCCACTCGCCCTCGATCACCACGACGTCGTCCAGCCGCACCGCGTCGCTGAACGCGAGCTGCAACCCGGCGAAGAAGTTGGAGAGCAGCGTCTGCGCGGCCAGCGCCGCGACCACGGAGAGCAGGCCGGCGGACGCGAGCAGGCCACCGCCGATCGCGCGCACGTCCGGGAACGTCATCAGCATCACGCCGACCGTGACCACCACGATCACCGCGATCGTCACCCGGCGCAGCATCACCACCTGGGTGTGCAGCTGGCGGGCGCGGCGGTTGTCCGGCACGTCGGTGCGCCAGCGGGACAGCGTGAGGTCCTCGAACGCGACCAGGAACGCGCCGATCAGCCACGCGGCCGCGGCCATCACGAACAGCACCAGGCCGTGCAGCAGGTGCCGGCGCCACTCCGCGCCGGCCGAGTCCACGGTGGTGAACCGCACCGCGAGCTGGACCGCCATCAGCGTGATCGCGAACTGCACCGGCCGGTGGGTGTGCTCGGCCAGCTCGGACGCGAGCTGCGAGTGAGCGGCCAGCTTCTTGATGATCACATGAGTGACCGCGACGAACAGCAGCGCCAGGGCCGCGGCCGCGATGGTCACGCCCACCGTGATCAGGATGTCCTCCACGGAAACGTGTCTCCCTCCGTGTCGGGGCTTCGTCGAACCGAGGCTTTTGCCCGTGTTGTTCCTGAGGAAACCTCGGACCCATGCTAGGCACATCACATGACGGAGCCGGGTCGCGCACGCGACCCGGCTCGAGGTTGACGCAACGGTGAGTCAGACCTTGCGGTAGCGGAACTGGACGAAGCAGTAGGCGCCGTACGCGGCGATCCCGAGCGCGACCAGCGTCAGCAGGATCGGGCCGTAGCTCTGCTCGACCAGCGTGCGCAGCGCGGCGTCCAGGCCGCGCGCCTTCTCCGAGTCGTACGTCACGGCCGCGGTGATCACCAGGAAACCGGCGATGCCGTACGCGATGCCCTTGGCGACGTAACCGGCCATGCCGAGCCGGCGGGCGGCCTTGCGGACCGTCGGGCTCATCTCGCCGGTCTTCAGGTGGTCCTCGAACTTCTTCTTCCACCCGTGGTGGATCATGCCGAGGCCGATGGCCAGCACCGCGAGCCCGGCCACGCCGACCAGCAGGCGGCCGCCGGTGGAGTCCATCAGCTTCTCGGTCAGCTGCTGCGAGCTGTCCGCGTTCGACGCGTTCGCACCGGAGACCACCTTGTACGCGGTGTACGCGAAGTACAGGTAGGTGAGCGCGCGGCCGACCGAGACGAGACGCTCGAACAGGCGCTCCTTGCCCTGCTCGGCCTGGTGACCGACCGCGGCCTCGAGCGCCTGCCAGATCGCCATGGCGACCAGGCCCACGCCGATCGCGCCGACCAGGAACGCGCCGAAGGACTGCGCCGCCAGCTCCTCCAGGGCGCCGGCCTGCGAGTTCTCCCCGCTTGAGTTGCCGAACGCGACCTGGAGGGCCAGCCACGCGAGCAGGAGATGCAGCACGCCGTACCCGATGAATCCGGCCCGGGCGAGCAGCTCCAGCGACTTGCTGTTGGCGGCACGGGACGCCGTGCCTCGAGCGTCATGGGTGAGCGACATGAACCGTCAATCACCGAATGGAGAGATTCGTAAACGTACTGCTCAGTTGACTGAGATCTGGATCGCTGCCTCGGTGTCGGTCAGCGACTCGAGCTGGACCAGGAAACCGCCGACCTCGGTGGCCGCCTGGCCGACCGTGAGCGCGACCTGCTCGCCGGCCACCTCGAACGTGGCGACCTGGTCCTGGACCCCCACCAGCTTCACCTCGATGCCGAGGATCTCGGCGCTGGCGGAGGCTCCACGGTCGAACGTCACGGTGCACTGGTCGAGGCCGCACTGGGTGCTGTAGCCCTCGCCGGAACACGCGGCGAGGGACAGCGCGAGAACGGCGCCGAGAAGGGCGGCGGGCACGGCGCGGATGATGCGTCGGTTCGTCGTCACCCCTCCAGGGTACGGGGCCGCCACCACCTGCATGATCATCGCCGGTTATCGTGCGCCGCATGCCGTTCGACGTCGACGCGATCCGTTCCCGCTACCCCGCCCTGGCCGAGGGTTACCTGCACTTCGACAACGCGGGCGGCAGCCAGGTCGCCGCGCCGGTCGCGGACGCGGTCGCGGCCACCATGCGCGCGGCCGTCTCCAACCGCAGCACCGCGTTCGAGCCCGGCCGCCGCTCCGGCGAGATCGTCGCGGCCGCCCGGCACGCGCTGGCCGACCTGCTCGGCGCCGCGCCGCACGGCGTCGTGCTCGGGCCGAGCGCCACCGCGCTGACCTACCGGGTGGCCCGCGCGCTCGCGGAAACCTGGCGGCCGGGCGACGAGGTGGTCGTCTCCCGCCTCGACCACGACGCGAACGTGCGCCCGTGGGTGCAGCTCGCGGCGCGGGCCGGCGCCGTCGTGCGCTGGGCCGAGTTCGACCGTGCCACCGGCGATCTCCCGGTCGGGCAGTTCGCGGAGCTGATCGGTGAGCGGACCCGGCTCGTGGCGCTGACCGCGGGCAGCAACGCGAACGGCGCGGCGCCGGACGTGGCGGCGATCACCGCGATCGCCCGCGCGGCCGGCGCGCTGACCTACGTGGACGGTGTGCACAGCACGCCGCACCAGCTGACGCGGCCGACCGCGGACTTCTACGTGACCAGCGCGTACAAGTGGTCCGGCCCGCACCTGGCGGCCGTCGCGGCCGACCCGGCGCTGTGGGAGCGACTGCGGCCGATGAAGCTGGTGCCGTCGTCCGAGGCGGTGCCGGACCGGTTCGAGCTGGGCACCCCGAGCTTCGCACAGCTGGCCGGCGTGACCGCGGCGGTGGAGCACCTGGCCGACCTCGCGTCGTCCGCCGGACCGGACCGCCGCAGCCGGCTCCGCGAGTCGTTCGCCGAGATCCAGCGGTACGAGACCGCGCTGCTCACCCGCTTGCTGGACGGGCTCGCCGGGTTGCCGGGCGTGACCGTGCTGCCGGCACCGGAGCGGCGCTGCCCGACCGTGTCGTTCCGGTTGGCCGACCAGCCGCCGGCCCGCACCGCGGCGCTGCTCGGCGAGCGGAACATCTGCGTCTCGGCCGGCGACTACTACGCCTACGAGTTCTTCGAGTCGCTCGGCCTGCGGGACAGCGGCGGCGCGGTCCGCGCGTCGATCTATCACTACAACACCGCGGACGAGATCGACACGCTGCTGAACGCGCTGTCGGATCTGCACGGCTAGCGCCGTGCCGGCCTGGCTAGGCTTGCGGAAGTCGATCGAGGGGAGTCAGCGATGAGCACCGAGGTGCGGGACAACGCGGCGGAGAGCCGGTTCGAGATCGTCGTCGACGGCACGGTCGCCGGGTTCGCGGCCTACCGGGTGCGCGACGACGCGCTGATCTTCACGCACACCGAGGTCGATCCCGGCCACGAGGGGCAGGGCCTCGGGTCGACGCTGGCGGCCGCCGCGCTCGACGCGGCCCGGGAGCGCGGCGCCACGGTGGTCCCGCGGTGCGCGTTCATCAAGTCCTACATCGAGCGTCACCCGGACTATCAGGACCTGGTCGCCGGGTAGGCGCCGGCATCCATGACCGAGGCGTCCCGCCGGCCGTGCGGAACGGCGGGCGGGACGCCTCGATCGTGCGGGCGGGAGCGGGTGACGTGCGTGCGTCAGCGCTTCAGCGCCGGGAACACCGACGACCGGTAGAGGTCGAAGAAGCCGGCCCAGTTCGGGCCGATGTTGGAGACGTAGACCTCGTCGAAGCCGGCCTTCGCGTACTGCGCGATCTGCTCCAGGTGCGCGTCCGGGTCGCTGCCGCAGACGTGTGCCTCGCGCATCTTCTCCTTCGGCACCAGCTGCGACGCCTGCTCGAAGTGCCTCGGGGACGGCAGCACCTGGGACAGCTCGCCCGGCACGCCCGCGTTCGGCCAGCGCCGGTAGGCGATCTCCACCGCCTCGTCCTCGGTCGGCGCGAAGCAGGCCTTGAAGCCGCCCTGCGCGGGCTTGTCGCCGCCGCCGTTCTCCCGGAAGCGGCGCACCAGGTCGCCGTCCGGCATCGTGCTGACGTAGCCGTCGCCGATCCGCGCGGCCAGGTCCACCGCCTTCGGCCCGAACCCGGACACGTAGACCGCCGGCGGCTTCTCCGGCATCGTGTAGATCCGCGCGTTCTCCACCCGGTAGTGCTTGCCCCGGTGGTCGACGAACGAGTCCGGGTTCGCCCACAGCGCGCGCATCACCTCCACGGCCTCCTCGAGCATCTCCAGCCGGGTGTCCGCGTTCGGCCACGCGTCGCCGAGGATGTGCTCGTTGAGCGCCTCGCCGGAGCCGACGCCGAGCACGAACCGCCCGTTGTGCAGCACCGCGGAGGTGGCCGCGGCCTGCGCCAGCACGGCCGGGTGGATGCGCACGGTCGGGCAGGTCACGGCCGTGGTGATCGGCAGCGTGGTGACCTGGCTGAGCGCGCCGATCATGGACCAGACGAACGGGCTCTGGCCCTGCGCGTCGACCCAGGGATGGTAGTGGTCGGAGATCCAGAGTGCCTCGAACCCGGCCTGCTCGGCGCCGCGCGCCTGCTCCAGCAGCTCGGCCGGCGTGAACTCCTCGCTGGACAGGAAGTAACCCACCTTCATACGGCCTGTCGTACCCGCGAAACGGCAGCTCAATCGTCGTCGCGCGGCGCGAGCATCACGTGCATGGCCTCGCCGGGTTTCGCCTCCGGGCAGCGCAGCCGCAGGTCCAGGTGGCCGAACGGACTGCCGACCAGCCAGCAGTGGTGCGGCTGACCACTGCCCGGGTACGCGTACGACTCGAAGAACCGGCAGGTCACGCACATCTTCGTGATCGGGATCTGGTCGGCCGCCTGCATCGACCGGATCGTCGTGGTGACCACGTCGAGCAGGTGCTGGCGGCGCAGCGCGTCCAGGTCGTGCAGGCCCTTGAGCAGGTCCGCGGCCCAGTTCATCGGCTCGACCGGCTCGGCGCGCCCGGCCTCGGTCAGCGACAGCCGCATCTCACCGGGCGAGAACGACGGCGCCGGCCCCATCGTGACCAGCCCCTCCGAGACCAGCGTCTCCACGGCCGCGAGCAGCGCCTTCGTGGTCATGCTCAGGTCCTTGGACAGCTCGCTCAGCGGGCAGCTCGTGTCCCGCCGCCGCAGCACGAGCAGCACCTGCTGCTGCGCGAGCGTGCGCTCGGCCGCCGACGGGTCGTCGCCGGCGGCCCGGACCGCGACCGCCACCCGGGCCAGCCCGGCGGCGAGATGGTGCTGCGACAGTTCGACATCCACAGTTCCGCCCCAGGTCGGTGACTCTCCGTCTCTGTGCAGGTCGCCACGGTACCCGGAGTGCAAATTGCAGGGCATGACGGCCGAACGGCTATCGCTTCCCGCCGCCGAACATCGCCCGGATGGCCAGGACCAGGAACAATATGCCCGCGACGAGGCCCAGAACCTGCACGACGCCGATGTCGGACCAGGCCCGTTCCTCGGCCGCGAGCACCGACATCACCCGGTCGGGTGTCACGAAGGAATCCACCCCAGAACCATAAAACCCATTCGAGGGTACGGCGAGAGGGGCGCGTCGGACCGGCGGTGCGCGTCCTCCATAGGGTGTCGGGGTGCCTCCGTCCCGCCGCCGCGCCGTCGTCTCCGCCGACCCGAAGCCACCGAAGCCGCCGTCCGGTGTGGAGATCGCCCCGGGCGACCCGGAACCGGAGGGCTCGTACGCGCGACTCGCCTACTACGACGTCGACCTGTCCGGGCGGGAGGCCGAGGCGCTGCGGTTCACCCAGTGCCGGTTCCGCGCGGCCGACCTCTCCGGCGCGCGCCTGGACCAGCTGGCGCTGACCGACTGCCTGGTGCAGAACTCGAACTGGGCGAACCTGACCAGCGACGGCGGCGCGCTCACCCGGGTCGAGCTGCGCGACTCCCGGATGACCGGGCTCACGATCACCGACGGGACGCTGCGCGACGTGCGCGCGGAGGAGTGCCGGCTGGATCTGTCCGGCTGGCGGTTCACCCGCTTCGAGGCGGTGCACTTCGTCGGCTGCAACCTGACCGGCGCCGACTTCACCGGCGCCGACCTGCGCGGCGCCCGCTTCACCCGCTGCGACCTGACCGGCGTCCAGCTCCACCAGGCCGACCTGGCCGGCACCCGGTTCCGCGGCTGCTCCCTGGCCGGCGTCGGGAGCCCCGCGCAGCTCCGCGGCGCCGTGGTGCACGAGAGCGACCTGCTCGCCCTCTCCTACGTCCTGGCCGCGGCCATGGGCATCACGGTCGACAGCGACTGACCCGCGGGTTCTCGTGGTGACCACGGCGCGACCGGCAGGGAGGAGCCCCGGCGACGACCGGTGCCCGCGGGAGCACGCCCGGCGCCACCACGCCGGAAGCGGGAAACAGGGTTTCCGGGTCTCGTCGATTATTTGCACACGCCGGGTATGGGCTTGCGCCTGTTAGGCTGTCGGCCATGGGAATCGCGGATGACGCGGTGCAGGTCCGGGCGCAGGGGTGGCGAACGCTCGCCGCGCTGCACGGGCTGATCGACGCGGCGCTGGAGCGTGCGCTGTCGTCCGGGCACGGCCTGTCCGTGGTCGAGTTCACGGTGCTGGAAGCGCTGTCCCGGCAGGACGGCTTCCACATGCGGATGTCGCAGCTGGCCCGGGCGGCCGCGCTGTCGTCGAGCGCGGCGACCCGGCTGGTCAACCGGCTGGAGGACCGCGGGCTGCTGGGGCGCTACCTCTGTCAGGACGACCGCCGCGGGATCTACTCGGAGCTGACGCTGGAGGGGCGCGAGCTGTTGGCGAAGGCGCGGCCCACGCACGACGAGGTGCTCGCGCAGGCGCTCGACGAGGCCGCCCGGATGCCCGAGCTGGCTCCCCTGGCGAAGGCGCTGCACCAGCTTTAACACGCATGTGACAGCGATACGTATTGATTCGATCTCTGTCCCCCGGCCAGGATCTTGAGCACATCCATCGTGGAGGTGCTTCGTGCGCTCACCAGGCAAGATCCTCACCGGGCTGCTGATCGCGGGTCTCGGTGTCACCGTGCTTCCATCGGCGGCGGTCGCCGCCCCGCCGGACCCGGTCACCCGCGACTTCGGCAACGGACCGGAGCGGAACGAGGTCGCGGCCACCGACTCGCCGGTCGCGGCCCTGACCGCCGCCGGCACCTGGTCCGCCGAGCGGCGCGACGGCGGCTACCCGCGGCAGACCCGGCTGCGCGTCCCCCCGGAGAACCCGGCGGACAAGTCGATCAAGCTGGGGCTGGTGCCGTACCACGGGATCGCGCCGCGGCTGAACGCGCTGCAGGCCGCGAGCGACCGCGTCTCCGTCGAGGTGATCGGGCAGTCCGTGCTCGGCCGCGATCTCTACCTGGTCACCGTGACCGCGCCGGAGAGCGCGGCCGAGACGCGCCGGCAGTCCGGGTGGCGGCGGCTGATCGAGGACGACCCGGTCCGGGCCGCACGCGACCGATCGCTGCGGCGCGACTACAAGGCCCCGATCTGGATCAACGCGAACATCCACGGCAACGAGTGGGAGGGTACGGACGGCTCGCTGCGCCTGATCGAGCAGCTCGCCACCGCGACCGACGCCGCCACCGCCGCGATGCTGCGCCGCACCCGGATCTACCTCACCGTCACCAACAACCCGGACGGCCGGGTCGCGGGGACCCGGGCGAACGGCGCCGGCTTCGACGTCAACCGGGACCACGTCACCTCGTCGCAGCCGGAGTCGCGGGCCGTGCGCTCGGTCGCGATCGACGCGCAGCCGCTGGTCATGCTGGACGAGCACGGCTACACCGGCACCACGCTGATCGAGCCGTGCACACCGCCGCACGGGCAGAACTACGAGTACGACCTCTACCTGCCGCACGCCTACAACAACGCGCTCGGCATGGAACGCCAGGTCAACGCGCTCGGTGAGGCGGTCGACATCCCGTTCCGCGACTTCGCGCCCGGCGACTGGGACGACTGGCCGCCGATCTTCACCCCGATGTACGCGATGTACCACGGCGCGATCGGGCACACCGTGGAGATCCCGCTGCGGGTCAACAACGCGGAGTACGACACGCTGCCGGTCGCGGAGCTGCAGCGCCGCGCGGCCCGCAACACCGCGGTGGTGGAGGCGACCATCCGGGGCGCGATCGCCTACACCGACGCGAACCGGGCGTCGTTGATCGCCGGCCAGATCGAGCAGTTCCGCCGCGGCTGGGCCGGCGAGCCGCTGCGTGACCTCCCGGACGGCGCCGTGCCCGGCTACGGCCCGGAGGACCGCTACAAGACGGAGTTCCCGCGCGCCTACGTGATCCCGGCCGGGTCCCCCGCCGCCGCCCGCCTGGTGGACCATCTGGTGGCGCACGACATCCGGGTCGGCCGGGCGTCCCGGGGCTTCACCCTGTCCGGGCGTTCCTACCCCGCGGGCACCTACGTCGTGGACATGCACCAGCCCAAGCGCGGCCTGGCGAACGCGATGCTGGAGGCCGGCCGGGACATCTCCGCGCTGGTACCGCAGATGTACGACATCTCCGGCTGGTCGCACCGGCTGCTCTGGGGAGCCCCGGTCTCGATCGTCCAGCGCGGCGCGCTCCCGGGCGGCCTGCGCCCGGTCACCGTCGCGGCCCCCACCGGTGCGGTGCCGCCCGGCCGCGGTGACGTGCTGCTCACGCTCGCGGACGCGGCCGACATCCGCGCGCTCAACGCGCTCCTGGACCGCGGGGTCCCGGTCCGCCGGCTGCCGGACGGCACCGTCGTGGTGCCCCGCCGGGAGGCCGCCGCGGTCGCCGGCACCTACGGGGTCCGGTTCACCGCCGCCCCGCGCGGCGCCGCCGGGGTGCCGCTCACCCGGCCGGTGATCGCGGCCGCCGCGGCCGCGGACGAACTGCTGGTGCTGCGGGACCTCGGCTTCGAGGTCCGGCCGGTCTCGACCTCGGCGCTGAACGCGGGCGCGTCGCTGGACGGCGTCTCCGTGCTGTACGTCTCGTCCGGCCTGTCCTGGTCGTCCCTCGGCGCCGCCGCCCGCACCGCGGTCTCCAAGGTCCGCGCCGTGATCACCCGCGGTCCCACCGGCGCCCGGTTCAACGCCGACGCCGGGCTGCTCCCGGTCACCGCGGTCATCGGCCGCGCGGACGCGAACGGCGTCGTGTCCGTGGTCAACGGCCCCGGCCCGATCGGTGCGACCGCGTTGCCGCACTCGTTCGTCTACTCGCCGCTGTGGTTCACCGGGCTCGGCGCGGGCGTGGTGGCGGAGCAGCGGTACGCGGCGACACCGCTGGTCGCCGGGCACTGGCGCGCCCACGACGACGGCACCGCCGGCCCCGCCGACGCGGCCGGCCAGGCCTCGATCGTCTCCGGCGTCTCGGCCTCCGGCACCGCCGCCGTCCTGTTCGGCACGGAACCGCTGTTCCGGGCCCACCCGAAGGGCCTGTACCCGCAGGTCGCCGGCGCGATCCTGTGGTCGGTGACGACGTCGGCCCCGGCCGCGACGCGCTGACGGCACCGGTCCGGCGGCGGGTCGCCCGCCGCCGGACCGGTGTCACTCGTCGTCCGGGCCGGTGCCGCTCGTGCGCCGTCAGACCGCCGGAGCCCGCGTGCGGGTGCCGGCGGTGGTGGGCGAGGACCGCCGGAGGTGGCGCGCGAGGGCGGGGATCAGCACGGCCGCCGGGATGAGATGCAGGACCACCAGGGCCGCGACGGTGGCGGGGGCCGCTCCGGTGAGCAACGGCGGCACCAGCGAGAGCGCGGTCAGCAGCGTCGTGGTGCGGACGAAGCGGTGGGCGGGGCGGTCGCTCCACCGCCGGAAGGCCGCGGCGACGGCGACGCCGACCAGCGAGAAGAAGCCGGTCACCACCGCGAAGCCGGACAGCGGGATCGTCTCCCCGGTGCCGGAGACCGCGAAGTCGACGCCGGCCGTCCGGGCCAGCGCGGCGGCGACCGTGGTGGCCGCGACCGCGGCGACCGTGGCCACGAGGCCGGTGACCGCGAGGCCGGGAGAGCGGCCGGCGCGGGTCCGGGTGTCGTCGGTACTGATCATGTCGTTCCTCCGGGAGCTGGGCCGGTGCGAGTGGATGCGCAGGTGGGCGGTGCGGCGGCCGGGGTTGTGCAGCGCGCGGACGCCGGTGCCGCGCAGCCAGAAGCCGGCGTCGCGGCCGAGGACCGGTCCGGGCGTGCCGTCGCGCAGCTCCAGCCGCACCCGGCCGCGGACGACGACGCCGAACGCGTCGGACCACTCCGCCGCGGTCACCGGGACCCGTGCGCCGCCGCGCAGCGTCAGGGTCCGCACCGGGACTACTCCGCCCCGTCCGCCGGAAGGCGCTCCGGCAGGCCGAGCCCCGCGAACCGGTCGGCGTGGAACGTGGTCAGTTCGGTGATCGCCCCGCCGGTGATCCGCAGGACGTCGAGCGTCAGCGGCAGGTACGCGCCACCCGGCTCGCGGCGGTGGTAGAACGCGACCGCGGGCTGGCGGTTCACGGCCGTGGGCAGACCGCGCAGGCCGGTCATCTCCGCGAAGCCGTCCCGGAGCCAGTCGGCCACCACCGCGTCCCGGCCGAGGTGCAGGCCCGGCGTGGGCGGCATGGCGAACCGGACGTCGGCGCGCAGCATCGCCGCGAGCGCCGGCACGTCCGTGGCCACGCTGGCGTCGGTGAAGCGGCGCACCAGGTCACGTGTGCCGGCGTCGCCGCTGCCGCCGGCCCAGTCCTGCCGCTCGGCCGGCAGGTGCTCCCGCATGCCGGCGCGGGCCCGCTGCAGCGCGCTGTTGACCGAGTTGACGGAGTCGCCGAGCAGCTCCGCGACGTCCTTCGCGGGCCAGCCGAGCACGTCCCGCAGGATCAGCACGGCCCGCGGGCGGGGCGCGAGGTGCTGGACCGCGACCAGGTACGCCAGCTCGATCGTCTCCCGCGCGACGGCCACCGTCTCCGGCTCGTCCGCGTCGTCGGCGGGCAGCTCGTCGAGCAGCCGGTCCGGGTACGGCTGCAGCCACGGCACCTCGCCGCCGGTGGCCGGCTCCGGCCGTACCTTCGCCAGCAGGTCCAGGCACGCGTTGGTGGCGATCCGGTACAGCCAGGCCCGGAACGTCGACCGTCCCTCGAACGTCTCCCGCCGCCGCCACGCCCGCAGGAACGTCTCCTGCACGGTGTCCTCCGCGTCCTCGAACGACCCGAGCATCCGGTAGCAGTGCACGTGCAGCTCCCGCCGGTGCCGTTCCGCCAGCCCGGAGAACGCCGGCTCGTCCACGTCGCGCCGCATGGTCTCACTCATCACGTCATCCTCACGCCTCGTCTTGTCCTGACGTAGGTATGACGGGCCCGGCCGCGACAACTCATCACCGGTCCAGCGGCACCTCGGTGATCCGGAAGCTGAGCCGGCCGCTGATCTCGCACATGCCGGCCGCCAGCGACCAGGACCGGCAGACCAGTTCGCCACCGCTCCGGGTCCAGTGGAACCCGTGCGAGTCCGTCACCTGGTCGCGGCCCGACCGGACGATGCGATGTAGTTCAGCGAGGTAATGCGCCGGATGCATGTCTCGTCCTCCGCCGACGATGCGATACGCCTACCCCTCCGATCCAACGGCCACCGTCGACCCCACCGCGTCCGCCGACGGGCCGCGATCCACCGTCGTTTTCCGTGGGATCCCCACCGATCGGCACTCCCGTTCCGGCCGCCACGAACGGCTCCGGGGCGGCCGGCGATATCGGGCGAGTGACCGGCCGGCCGCCCCGGAAGAGCGGGCGGATCAGGTGGGGAAGACGTCGGCGGCGGGGAGGACGACGCCGCAGTGGTCGGCGACGCGGGCCAGGGCGGCGTCGTGGTCGGCGCGGCTGAAGTCGGCGACCGCGTCGGAGACGACGAAGGCCTGGATGTCGCGCATGAACGCGTCCGTGGCCGTGGCCGCCACGCCGATGTGGGCGTAGACGCCGCAGATGATCAGCTGGTCGCGGGTGCCCATCAGGGTGTCCAGTGTGGTGCGGTGGAACGCGTTGTAGCGCCACTTCGGCATCAGCGTCTCGCCGTCGGCCAGCGGCACCGCGATCTCCGCCGGCGCGCCGGGTCCGACGCCGTCGCCCCACATCTGGAGTTGCAGTCCGCGCTGCGCGGGCGTCTGGCCGCCGGGCTGCGCCGAGAAGACCACCGGCACCCCGAGCGCGGCGGCCCGCGCGCGCAGCCCGGCGATCGCGTCCAGCATCGGGGCCAGCGGCGACGTGCCGGGCGTGTAGTAGCGCAGGAAGTGCCGCTGCAGGTCGTGCACCAGGAGCACCGCGCGCGCCGGCTCGACCTTCCACGACACCCGCCCGCGCGGCAGCTCCTCGACCTCGGGCAACGGGTACGGATCGACGACCGGAATGCTCACGAAAGCCCTTCCCTGTGACGGAGACGTGCCTTGCTGACCTTGCCGACCGCGGTCTGCGGGAACGAGTCCACGAACTCGACCCGGTCCGGGACCTTGTAGGCGGCCAGGCCACGGGACCGGACGAACGCGCGGACCTGCCCCGCGGTCAGCGCCGGCGCGCCGGACCGGAGGATCACGTAGGCGCAGCTCCGCTCGCCCAGCACCGGGTCCGGCACCGCGACGATCGAGGCGTCCAGCACGGCCGGGTGGGCCAGCAGGTGGTTCTCGACCTCCTCCGCCGCGATCTTCTCGCCGCCCCGGTTGATCTGGTCCTTGGCCCGGCCCTCGACCACCAGGTGCCCGCTCGGCAGCTGCCGCACCAGGTCGCCGGTCCGGTAGAAGCCGTCCGCCGTGAACGCGACCGCGTTGTGCTCCGCGGCCCGGTAGTAGCCGCGGATCGTGTAGGGGCCCCGCGTCAGCAGGTGCCCGACCGTACCGGCCGGCACCTCCACGTCGGCGGAGTCCACGATCCGGATCTCGTCGTCCGGCGAGATCGGCCGGCCCTGGGTGCCGACCACCAGCTCCGGCGGGTCGTCGTGCCGGGTGTAGTTGACCAGCCCTTCCGCCATGCCGAACACCTGCTGCAGCGCGCAGCCGAGCACCGGCCGCACCCGCGCGGCCGCCTCGTCGGCGAGCCGGGCGCCGCCGACCTGCAGCAGCTCCAGCGACGACAGATCGTCGGTGGCACCCGCGGCCGCGTCCAGCCAGACGAGCGCGAGCGGCGGCACCAGCGCGGTCATCGTCACCCGCTGCGCCGCGATCAGCGGGAACGCGACCGCCGGGCTCGGCGCCGGGCACATCACCACGCGGCCGCCGGCGTGCAGCACGCCGAGCACGCCGGGCGAGCTCATCGTGAAGTTGTGCGCGACCGGCAGCGCCACCAGGTAGACGGTGTCCGACGACAGCCGGCAGATCTCCGCGGACGCCCGCACGCTGTAGAGGTAGTCGTCGTGCGTGCGCGGGATCAGTTTGGGCAGCCCGGTGCTGCCGCCGGACAGCTGCAGGAACGCAACGTCGCCGGCGCTCACGTCCGTACCGTCGAACGGTTCTGATGGCTCCTGACCGAGGGCCGTGGCGTCGATGACGAGCCGCAGCGACGGCACCGCAGCGCGCACCTCGGCCGCGAGCGCGTGGTAGTCGAAGCGCTCCCAGACGCCCGGGATCACGTAGGCGACCGCGTCCGTGGCGGCCGCCAGGTGACCGATCTCGGCCCGGCGATGCGACGGCAGCGTGAAGACCGGTAGCGCACCGAGCCGGAAGAGCCCCAGCACGACCGGGAGGAACTCGCCGATGTTCGGCAGCTGCACCACCACCCGGTCGCCGCGGGACACGCCCAGACCCTCGAACGTCCCGGCGGTACGGGAGGCGGCCTCGTCCAGCTCCGCGTAGGTCCACCGCCGCTGCCCGTCCACCACGGCCACTCGGTCGCCGAAGCGGGCGGCGAGCCCGTGCAGCCACGCGGAGAACGTCTCGCCCTGCCAGTACCCGGCCGCCCGGTAACGGTCGGCGGTGGCGGCGGGCCACGGCGTGAAGTCGGTGGACGGCGGCGCGGCGGGTTCACTCATCGCCGAGCCCCATCGCGCGCAGCATGGTGCGGAACTTCGCGGTCGTCTCGGCCAGCTCGGCCTCCGGCGACGAGCCCGGCACGATGCCCGCGCCCGCGTAGAGCCGCAGCGACCGGTCGTCCACCTCGGCGCAGCGGATCGTCACCACCCACTCGCCGTCCCCGGCCGCGTCCGCCCAGCCGACCATGCCGGTGTAGAAGCCGCGGTCGAACGGCTCGATCTCGGCGATCGCGGCGCGGGCCGCGTCGACCGGCACGCCGCAGATCGCCGGCGTCGGGTGCAGCGCGTGCGCCAGCTCCAGCGACGAGATCGCGTCGTCCGCCACCTCGGCCGCGATCCGGCTGGCCAGGTGCCACATGGTCGCGGTCGGCACCACGGACGGCCGGGCCGGCACCTCGATCTCCTTGCAGTACGGGCGGAGCGCCTCCACCACGGACTCGACCACGACCGCGTGCTCGCGCAGGTCCTTCTCCGAGTCGCGCAGCGCGGCGGCGCGGCGCACGTCCTCGTACCGGTCGGTGCTGCGGGCCGCGGAGCCGGCCATCGGGTTGGCCAGCACGCGCGTGCCGAACCGGGAGACGAGCAGCTCCGGGCTGGCACCGACGAGCGTGCGGCCGTGCGGCAGGTCGACCGCGAACGTGTAGCCGCGCGGATCCCGGTGCGCCAGCCGGCGGACCAGGTCCCGCAGGTCGACCGGCGCGTCCGCGGTGACGTGCAGCGACCGGGCGAGCACGACCTTGGTGAGCGCGTCGCCGTCCATCATCTCCAGCGCCCGGCTGACGCCCTCGGTGTACCGCGCGGGCTCCGGGACCGGTCGCAGGTGGTAGCCGTTCTCCACCGGCGCCGCGAAGGTCCGGCCGTCCGGCGGCGCGGACCGGCGCACCGACATCGGCACGTGGAGCTGCGCGGCCGCGGTGCCGTCGAACGGGATCGCGCCGACCGCGATCGGTGCGTCGTCACCGGCCTCGCGCAGTGCGCCCAGCATGCCGGACACGTACGAGGGGAGGTCCGCGGCCCGGCCGGGCACGCCGACCGCCACCCCCTCGGCCAGCAGCGTGTGCCGGGGGGAGGCGAAGAAGAACGACGACCCCGGACGGTAGTCGTCGATCAGCTCCGTGGCCGCTTGTGTCCTCAGGTCGGTCATCGAGTGAACCTCCGCTCAGGCGCGCAGGGTGGCGCCGCCGTCGACGTACAGGTCGTGCATGGTGATGTGCCGCGCCGCCGGTGAGGCGAGGAACAGCACCGCGTCCGCGACGTCCTCGGGCTCGGCGATCCGGCCGAGCGGGATACCGACGCGGTACGACTCCGGGTCGCCGCGCAGCACCGCGGCCGGGCCGGTCCCGTCCCGCCACATCGCCCGCTGCATGGGCGTGTCGGTGGAGCCGGGACAGACCGTGTTGCACCGCACGCCGTGCCGCGCGACCTCCAGCCCGAGGCTCTTGGTGAACATCACCGCGGCGGCCTTGGACGCGGCGTAGGCGGCCATGCCGGCGCGCGGGACGCCCGCGGCGTTCGACGCGACCGTGATGATCACACCGTCCCGGCGGGCGATCATGCCGGGCACGACGGCGCGGCTGAGGTGGAAGACGCCGGTCGTGTTGACCGCGAACGTGTCGGCCCAGTCCTGGTCGCTGAGCGAGGCGACGGGGCCGAGACGGAGGATGCCGGCGACGTTGACGAGCAGCCCGATCGGCCCGGCCGCGCCGATGATCCGCTGTACCGCGCCGGCGTCGGTGACGTCCAGGCGTACCGGCTCGATGTTGGGGTGATCATGCCGTTGCTCGTTACGGTCCGTAGCGATCACTCGAGCGCCCGCCGCCGCGAGCTTGCCGGCGACCGCCGCACCGATGCCCTGTGCCGCGCCCGTGACCAGCGCAGTCGTACCGGCGAAGACGTGCTCCATGCCAGCTCCTCCCGGTTTTGGGCACAGCGGACCCGCAACACATAGAGCAATCTAAGATCGCCGCGTTAGGTTAGCCTAACCTGCCGAAGGCATCCATGGGAGTGGTGTTTGTCGCCTCGCACATGCGGGAAAATCACGTCGCACACGCCTTCGCCGCATCGACGCGGGCCAACCGAACGGGGACAATGACCGCGCCATGATCACACTTCCCCTGCTCTCCTCCCGCATCAAGCGCGCCGCGAAGAAGCACTTCGGCTGGCGGACGCTGCGGCCCGGCCAGCTCGCACCGATGAAGACCGTGATGAAGCGGCGCGACGCGCTGGTCGTGATGCCCACCGGCGGCGGCAAGTCCGCGCTCTACCAGGTCCCCGGCACGCTGCTGCCCGGCCCGACCGTGGTCATCTCGCCGCTGCTCGCGCTGCAGCAGGACCAGATCGCCGCGCTCAACGAGTACGGCACGCCGGCGCTGCGCGCGGTCCGGATCAGCTCCGCCGAGACGCCGAACCAGAAGGCGGAGGCGCTCGAGGCGATCCGCAACGGCGAGGCTCGGTTCCTGTTCACCACGCCGGAGCAGCTGGCCTCCGAGCCGATGCAGGTGGAGATCCGCGCGCTGCGCCCGGCGCTGGTCGCGGTGGACGAGGCGCACTGCATCTCCGCGTGGGGCCCGGACTTCCGCCCGGACTTCCTGGCGCTCGGCCACCTGATCCGCGCGATCGGCCGCCCGCCGGTGCTGGCACTGACCGCGACCGCGTCGCCGCCGGTGCGCGACGACATCATCAAGCGGCTGGGCCTGCGCGAGGTCAAGCCGATGATCTCCGGCCTGGACCGGTCCAACCTGTTCCTCGAGGTCGCCTACTGCCCGGACGAGAACTACCGCTGGCGGCGGCTGACCGCGCTGCTCGACGAGGACGAGGGCCTGGGCATCGTGTACGTGGCCACCCGCCGCGCCGCCGAGGAGCTCGCCGAGAAGCTCACCGACGCCGGGTACGAGGCCGCCTACTACCACGGCGGCATGTCCGGCGGGATGCGCGAGGAGCGGCACGAGGCGTTCCTCGCCGACAAGGTCCAGGTGATGGTCGCGACCAGCGCGTTCGGCATGGGCATCGACAAGCCGAACATCCGCTGGGTCGCGCACGTGGCGCTGCCCGACTCACCGGACAGCTACTTCCAGGAGATCGGCCGGGCCGGCCGGGACGGCGCACCGGCCCGCGCGCTGCTGCTGTGGCGCGCCGAGGACGAGAACATCCAGCGGTACTTCACCGGCGGCGCGGTCGACGAGAAGGAGGTGCGCGACCTCGCGGCCGTGCTGCGCACCGGCGCGCACACCAAGGCGGAGCTGCGCGAGAAGACCGGCCTCGGCACCCGCAAGCTCGGCCAGCTGCTCGCGCTGCTGGAACAGGTCGACTCGGTCGCCACCATCGGCACCACCAAGGTGCTCGCGCCGAACTACGCCCCGCCCGCCGCCGAGGCCGCCAAGCTCGCGGTCGCCGAGGCGGAACGCCAGCAGACGGTCCAGCGCTCGCGGATCGACATGATGCGCGCGTTCGCCCAGACCCGCTCCTGCCGCGGCCAGATCCTGCTCGCCTACTTCGGCGAGCACGCACCCGAGCCGTGCGGTCACTGCGACAACTGCCTCAACCCGCCCGCGGACGCCCCGGTCTCCCCCGCGCCGTCCGCCGCCGCGACCGCGGACGAGCCGGCCGCGGCCGAGCTGTTCCCGGTGCACAGCACGGTCCTGCACCAGGAGTGGGGCACCGGCATGGTCCTCGGCTACGAGGAGGACAAGATGACCGTCCTCTTCGACACGGTCGGCTACAAGACGCTGTCCGTCACCGTCGTCTCCAAGCGGTCGCTGCTCACGCCGGGTTAGCCGGCTCCTTCGCCGCCCTGGCAGAAGCGCTCGAACGGGATCCGGGCCCCGCGCACCGCGACCGGCGCGATCACGTCGAGCTGCTGCCAGCCGACGAGATCCGTGCCGGGGCCGAGCGTCCACGCGGTCTCGATCGTCATGCTGCCCTTCGGGCTGGCGTCGGCGGTCTGGACCGCGGACTCGGCGCCGTCCGAGCGCAGCCAGCGATAGGTCAGCCGGCCCGGCCCCGGCATGGACACCGTCTGCCGGAAGAACACCCGGTAGCCGGTGTCGCAGCCGTCCAGCGCGGGATCGAGCCCCGCCTCCACGGCGCCCAGCGACACGGTCGGCACCGGAACCGTGCCGGGTGTCCCGGTCGGCACCGGCGGCTCGGCCGTGCGGCCCGGGTTCGGCACGGCCGGTTTTTCCGGCGCGCCCCGGACTCCCGGCGGTCCGGGCGCTCCCGGCGGTCCGGGAACCACGACGATCGTGTCGTCCGGTGCCGCCGGCGGCACGCTGACCGGCACGCTGCTCGGCACGACCGCCGGCGGGACCACGACCACGCCGAACGGGCGGGCCAGCACCAGCGTCACGCCGGAGTCGTGCGCCGCCCTGGTGCCGATCCGCGGATCGGTCCGCAGCACGGTGCCGGGCGGCTCGTCCGACTCCTCGAACTCGATCCCGCCCACCGCGAGGTGCGCGGCTGCCAGCCGCCGTTCCGCCTCCTCCCGGCTCACGCCGACCAGCGCGGGCACCTTCGCGGTGGGCTCCCACCGGGTCACCAGCACGGTCCCGGCGACCGCCAGGAAGAGCAGCAGGAAGACCAGGCCGAGCTTGCCCACCCCGTTGAGCACCAGCCCGCCGGGCAGCTGGATCTGCCCCTCGAACCGGTTGACGATCCGGTCACGCAGCCGCACCCGCTGGGGCGGCCGCTCCTCGTCCTCCGGTGCGGGTCCCGCGGCCGCGGAACGGTCCGCGGCGGGGCGGCTCGCGGCGGGTCCGGGTTCGGGTTCGGTTCCCGGTCCGGCCGCGAGCGCGGCCGCCTCCGGTGCTCCGGCGTGCGCCGCGGTGTCGTCCGGTGTCGTCGGCTGTGTCACGGGTTCCTCCGCTCACTGCGGCCGCTGCATTGGTGCTTGCCGTCATCAACGCCGGCCGGGTGCCGGGGAAACGGCCGCCGGATCCGACAAATAGCCATATTCGAGCCGCCCTTTTCTCGTGCCGGCCCGGCCGGAGCGACCAAGGATTCCCCGTGCGGCGCGCCCGGCTGATGATCGTCTAACGTGTCCGCGTGGTTGCCGCGATCGAGCTCTACCTGGATGTGGACGCGACCCGGCGGATCAGGACGCTGTGGCGGTCACTCGAAGCCGAGGGCGTGCCGACGCTCGCCGGACTGCTCGGCAACCGGCACCGCCCGCACGTCTCGCTCGCCGCCGCGCACCGGCTGGACCCGCACGCGGTCGAGGCCGCGCTCACCGGCCTGGAGGCCGGCCCGGCACTACCGCTGAGCATGGACTTCGCCGGCCAGTTCGTCGGCCGGGTGCTCTGGCTGGGCGTCACGCCGACCGAGGAGTTGCTGGCCCACCACCGCGCGGTGCACGAACGGCTGGCCGCGGCCGGCATCGAGGTGTGGGAGCACTACCGGCCCGGCCGCTGGGTGCCGCACTGCACCGTCTCCATGCGCGTGCCGAACCCGCAGATGGCGCACGCGGTCCGCCGCTGCCTCGAGGTGCTGCCGCTCCGGGCCACGATCACCGGCGCCGCCGTCGCCGACCACGCCAACGACATCGACCACCGGCTCGACGGCCCGCGGCCGCGGGACCGCTGAGCGCGGGTCCCGGCCGCCGGCGCGGTGCGCGGGAGCGCACCACGCCGGTCGCCGGGGACAGCGGTCAGTCCGGCTGCTCCGGCAGGTCGCGGAGGCGTGGGATCGGCGAGAAGAGGACGAAGACGGTGCCGGTGACCGCGCCGACCGAGGCGATCCAGATCGTGGGGTGGACGCCGATCGTCTCGCCGAGGAAGCCGCCGAGCAGCGCGCCGAGCGGGCGCACGCCGTAGTTGACCGTCCGCTTGGCGCCGCTGACCAGGGAGAGCCGGGTCATCGGGGTGGCGGCGGTCTGCAGCGACCCGACCGCGATGTCCAGCATCATCAGGCCGATGCTGCTGAGGAACTCGGCCGCGAAGACCATCGCCATGATCGTGGGTTCGCCGCCGGCCGCGAGCGGGACCAGCACCAGGGGCAGCGGGAAGAACACGAATCCGGCGATCGCCACCGGGCCGACGCCGATTCGGCGGATGAGCGGGCCGGTGACCGTCGCGCCGAGGACGCCGCCGATCGAGGCGACGCCGATGAGCACGCCGAGCTGCCCCGCGGAGAGGCCGAGCGCGGTGGTCGCGTACAGGATGAACAGCGCGTGGTAGACGTAGTTGAACAGGTTCAGCACGGTCACGCCGAGCAGCAGTGAGCGCAGCACGGCGGACCGGGCGATGAATCGCAGCCCGCTCAGCACGCCGCTCTCCTCGGCCGTGGAGACGGCCGCGCTCTCGTCCGGGCGGATCCGGAGCAGCAGGAGCGCGGACCCGAGGTACGACACCGCGTCCGCGATCAGCGCGAACGGCGCGGTGATCGCCTGCACCAGCAGGCCGCCCGCGCTCGGTCCGGCCACGTAGGACATCGCGCGGGCGCCGTTGAGCAGCGAGTTGGCCCGGATGTAGTCGGAGCGCCGGACCACGGACGCGAACAGGCTGTTGTTCGCCACCTCGAAGAAGAGCGTGAGCGTGCCGGTCAGGAACGCGATCGCGTAGAGGTGCCACAGCTCGAGCAGCCCGGCGAAGGCGAGCACGGGTACGACCAGCAGCAGGCCGGCCCGGGCCAGATCCGCACCGATCATGATGTGCCGCTTGATCGGCCGCCGGTCCACCCAGGCGCCCGCGGCCAGCGAGAACAGCAGGTTCGGGATGAGCGCGGCCGCGGTCAGGTAACCCATCTCGGCCGGGCCGGCGCCGACCGTGAGCACGGCCAGCAACGGCAGCGCGATGTACGAGATCTGCTCCCCCACCAGCGACACCACGTGCGCGGACCAGTAGGTGCGGAACACCGGCTCGCGCAGCAGCCCCCCGCGGGACGCCAGCAGGGTCACGCCTCCTCCTCGGCCCTCGGGATGGTCAGCTGCACCACGCTGACCGGCCGGGAGCCCTCGCCGCGGCGATGCCGGTCGGAGTAGGGCTCGAGCAGCTCGTCGAACTGCTCGGACAGCGCGGTGAGCTCGTCCGCGGTCACGTAGATCATGTAGTCGCCGAAGCCGGCCGCCCGCCGCCACTCGGCCGTCTCGTCGGCCCGGACCGCGAGGTAGGCCTCGGCCAGCCGGGTGTACCGCGCCAGCATCACGGCGTTGAGCTGGTCGGCGGCGGCCCGCATCTCCGGGTCGTCGGAGTCGTCGGCCCAGGACGTGTCCATCGCGGTGGCGCGCCACGGCCGCTCCCGCGCGTTCGCGCCGGGCACCCGCTCGGCCAGCCCGTACTTCGCGAGCTGACGCAGGTGGAACGAGCAGTTGGGCACGTTCTCGTCGAGGGCGGCCGCGCACTGGGTCGCGGTCATCGGGCCGTTGCGCCGGAGCAGGCCGACGAGGCTGAGCCGCAGCGGATGCGCGTACGCCCGCAGCGCTCGGGGGTCGTCGAGCCGGATCGAATCTGCCATACCCTAGAGGATGCTTTAGAAAGCTAGCTTTAGCAACATGTCTTTAGGATCGAAAAATCGGTCGCTCGCCCGCCTCCCGGCCGTCACGCTGTGCGGATGGAGGTCCACGAGTACGCGAGCCACGACGCCACCGGCCTGCGCGAGCTGATCACGACCGGTCAGGTCACGCCGGCGGAGGTCGAGGACGCGGCGCGCCGCGCGCTGGCCGCCGCGCACGCCGACCTCAACGCGCTGACCGGCCCGCTCTACGAGCCCGCGCTCGCGCACGACCCGGACGGACCGTTCGGCGGCGTGCCCTTCCTGATCAAGGACAGCGGCCCGGTCGCCCGCGGCACCGCGTTCCGGCTGGGCAGCCGCGCGATCCGGGGCGTGGTCGCGAGCGCCGACACCGAGCTGATGGCCCGGTTCCGCGCGGCCGGCCTGGTCACGCTCGGCCAGACCACGGCGCCGGAGTTCGGCCTGAACTTCGCCACCGAGCCGGTGCTGCACGGCCCCACCCGCAACCCGTGGGCGCCGGACCGCGGCGTCGGCGGCTCCAGCGGTGGCGCGGCCGCGCTGGTCGCGGCCGGTGCGGTCCCGCTCGCGCACGCGAACGACGGCGCCGGCTCGATCCGGGTGCCGGCCGCGGCGTGCGGGCTGGTCGGCCTGAAACCGACCCGTGGACGGGTGCCGGTCGGCCCGGCCGTGGGCGAGCTCGGCCTCGGGCAGGTCCACGAGTTCGCGCTGACCCGCACGGTCCGCGACACCGCGCGCCTGCTGGACGCGGTCGGCGCGCCGCACCACGGCGAGAAGTACCAGACCCCGCCACCGGTACGCCCGTTCGGGCACGAGACCGGCCTGCGGCCCGACCGGCTGCGCGTCGCGATCTGCGTCGCGCCGTGGTCCGGCGCACCGGTGGACCCGGAGGTCGCGGACGCCGCCACCACGGCCGGTGAGCTGCTCGAATGGCTCGGCCACACGGTCGAACCGGCCCGGCCGGAGTTCGCCGCGGACGACGTCGTCGAGGCGCTGATGCTGGGGGTGGTCGCCGCCGGGCACGCGGTGCTGCGCGGCGGGCGCGGCCGCCGGCCGGACCCGTCGCTGCTGGAGGCGGTCTCCCGCGCGGTCCTCCGCGAGGCCGAGACCGCGACCGCGGCGGACATGCTGGCGTTCCTCGACGCGCAGCACCGGGTCACCCAGCCGATCGGCCGGTTCTTCAGCCGGTACGACGTGCTGGTCACGCCCACGCTCGGGCAGCTCCCCGCGCCGCACGGCACGCTGCGCTACGACGACCCGGGCCAGGACGCGCGCGGCTGGCTGCACCGGATCCTGGAGTACGGCCCGTTCACCGCGCCGTTCAACGTCTCCGGCACGCCCGCGATCAGCCTGCCGCTCGGCCAGAGCCGCACCGGCCTGCCGATCGGCGTCCAGCTCGCCGCCGGCCACGCCCGCGAGGACCTGCTGCTGCGCCTCGCCGCCCAGCTGGAGACTGCGGCACCCTGGCGGGACCGGTCACCTTCACTGTTCGTCGACTGACACACACCCGCGTGCGTGGCGTACCCGAGCCCGTGCCGGCCGGCTGATCATCGGATCGTCGGTCCGATCCGGCCACGTGATCAGGTAACGCATACTTCGAAGGGTGAAACGCCTTCTCTCCTTGGTGTCCTGGTTCACCTGGTGGCGCGTGGCGCTGATCGCCGTCGCCACGGGCATCACCGCCACCGTCACCGTGGTCGCCAGCGAGAACTGGATCCGCGGCCGGGCCGAGGGGCACGTGCACACGATCGCGTCGGTCCCGGCCGCGCCGGTCGCGCTGGTGCTCGGCACGCAGGTGCTGCGCACCGGTGAGCCCGGCGACTTCCTGGCCGCCCGGCTGGAGACCGCCCGGCAGCTCTACGTGACCGGCAAGGTGCAGGCCATCCTGGTCTCCGGGGACAACGGCCGCCGCGAGTACGACGAGCCCACCGCGATGTACGCCTGGCTGGTCCGCAACGGCGTCCCGCCCGAGCACGTGGTGCGCGACTACGCGGGCTTCGACACGTACGACTCGTGTTTCCGGGCCAAGGAGATCTTCGGTGTGGACCGCGCGATAGTGGTCACCCAGAGCTTCCACATCGCCCGCTCCGTCGCGCTCTGCCGCGAGCTCGGCATCGACACCTCCGGCGTCGGCGACGACACGGTCCGTGACATCTTCCCGGGGAACTGGCGGCAGGCCGCCACCCGCGAACACCTCGCTCACGTCAAGGCCGTCCTGGACCTCGTCACCGGCCGCGAACCCGTGCACCTCGGCCGCACCGAGACCGCCGTGACCGACGCGCTGTCCTGAACCCGGCGCACGCTGCGTGACGAGTGGACGGCGCGGTGACCGGGGTTCCCGCGCACGGCGGCCGGGTAAGACTGGCATGATCCTCCATGACTTTCCCCCACCATGAAAACCGAGAGGTGTCACAGTGACGGAGCAGCCGGTATTCAGCCAGCTCGGGTTCTCCGACCAGGAGTGGGGCCTGCTCGTGGGCCTTCCGCACGCGGTGCTGACGGCCGCGTCGGCCGCGGAGTCGGACGGTTCCAGGCGCACGCAGCAGGAGAACCAGGCCGGCCTGGAGGGCATCGCGGCCGGGCGCGAGTCCGGCAACTGGCTGGTCACCGAGATCGCCAACGAGCTGGTCACCCGCGTGGGTGACCCGGAGGCGGGCGAGGAACTGCCCACGCTGACGCCGAGCGACCCGGCGGTCTACATCGCGGACGTCCTGGACCGCGCGCGGCAGGCGAACACGCTGCTGCGGGAGAAGGTGGACGAGGGCCAGGCGGGGGCGTACACGCACTGGCTCGTCACGATCGCGGAGCAGGTGGTCACGGCCGCGCCGACCGGCGGCATCCTCGGCATCGGCGGCGACGTGGTCACCGAGGGTGAGCGGCGCTTCCGGGACGAACTGTCCGCGATCTTCAACGCCTGAGCCGTTAATCGATCGTGTTCCCGCGCCGGGCGGGCGACCATCGGACCGTGTCCGACACCGTCCCCGCCCGGCAGGTCCGCGCGGTCTTCACCGACCGAACCATCACGGTCTACCAGGCGTATTCCCCGGAGATCGCGCTGCCGGCCCTCGCGGCCGGCCATTTCGTGCCACCGTTCCGTCCCGGCCGGATGACCTGGATCAAGCCATCATTCCGCTGGATGATGGCTGTTGCCACCCGAGCGCCCCTACCCGCCGCCCGCCGACGTCGCGGCTGTTATCGACGCGACCGGTCCGGCAAATCCCTGAAATCGCCATGAATCGCCTCATACGATGAGGCGAGGTCGAGACGGAGGGGGCCAACCGTGAGCGGTGTCAAGGAGCTCGGCGCCTTCCGGCACGACGACGCCGGTGAGGTGGCGCGGCTGGTCGTCGCGTACGCCGCGGAATGCGGCGTGGAGGCGCGACTCGGCGCCGCGACCACCGGTGAGGTCGAGAACCAGGTGGACGTGTTCGAGCCGCTGGACGGCTGGACCGTGGTGATGTGGCCGAGCACCGGCGCGGAGGCCGCGGTCGAGATCGCCCGCGCGGTCAGCCTCCGGCTCGGCACCGTGGCCAGCTGCGTCTCCGCGTTCGAGGACGACTTCTGGAGCCATCTGGTCTTCGAGTCCGGCCAGGAGCGCGACCGGTTCACGTCCCGCCCGGACTACTTCGAGGAGGAGTCCGGCACCGAGCACCGCTGGAACTCCGACCCGGCGACCGTGGCCGGCGTCTTCGGCGTCGAGGCCGGTGAGATCACCGACTACCTGACGCCGGTCACCGAGGAGGATCTGGACGCCGACGACGAGCGGCGGGCCCACCCGGACGACGAGTACGCGCTCACCGACTCCTGGGTCTTCGTCGACTTCTGGCGCCACCTCGGCATCACCTATCCCGACGCGGACGTGCCGCCCCTGCAGTACGGCGTCACGCTGGCCCCCGGCTGGGAGAAGGCGATCGCCGCCCCCGCCTGAGCCGGCGCGATCGGGCACCAGCACGGCGCGTTCTGCCACTGTGCGCGGCTTCCGGGATCCATAGCGTCGTCCGGGACGGCGAACCACTCCCCCGGAGGTAGCGAACATGGCCTGGTCGACGGCGGACATCCCGGCTCAGGCCGGACGCGTGGCGGTCGTGACGGGCGGCAGCGGCGGGCTCGGCCTGGTGACCGCCACCGCGCTCGCGGCCCGCGGCGCTCACGTGATCATGGCGGCGCGCAGCCGGGCCCGGGCACTGCCGGCCCGCGACCGGATCCTGGCCGCCCACCCGGACGCCGTCGTCGACGTCGTGCCGCTCGACCTGGCCGAGCTGGCCTCCGTCGCGCGCGCGGCCGGCGAGATCCTGGCCGCGCACCGCACGATCGACCTGCTGATCAACAACGCGGGCGTGATGGCGGTGCCGCCGGCCACCACGGCGGACGGATTCGAGATCCACCTCGGCGTCAACCACCTCGGGCACTGGGCGCTCACCGCGCACCTGCTCCCGGCGATCGCCCGCACGCCCGGTGCGCGGGTGGTGACGCTGACCAGCGGCGCGCAGCACTTCGGGCGGCCGCTCGACCCCAAAACCACGAGCAGGCCGGGGTACGGGGGCTGGCGCGCCTACGACGACTCCAAGCTCGCCAACCGGCACTTCGCGCAGGGACTGGACCGCCAGTTCCGGGCCGCCGGCCGATCCGCCCGGGCGGTCACCGCGCACCCGGGCTTCGCGAACTCCGACCTGATGGACCGCGCCACCGGAGCCGGACCGCGCGGTGCCATCATGTTCCCGATGGCGCGCAGACTCGGCATGACCGTGGAGCGCGGCGCGCTGAGCCAGCTGCGTGCCGCGACCGATCCGCGCGTCGACGGCGGCACCATGGTCGGCCCGCGCCGGCAGATCTCCGGCCCGCCCGTCGCGCGCCGGCTGATCCGGCCGGGCGCCGGCCGCGCGATCCGCGCGCTGTGGGAGTTCTCCCGCGACGCGACCGGCCTCGACGTCGACGTGGCCCGCGCGCTGGACCGGCCGGCAGCGCACCCGTGAGCCCGGCCGGATACACGCTCAGCCCGGCGATCGCGGTGATGTTCGCGGATCTCGGCATACCGGCCGGCCCGGTGCTGCGGGCCGCCGGGTTGCCCGGCGACCTGTTCGTGCGCGGTCCGGTGACGGTCACGCCCGAGCAGTTCTTCCACTGCTGGACCGCGATGGCGGAGATCTCCGGCGATCCGGCGTTCCCGGTGCGGGCGGCCGAGCGGATGAGCACGGAGACGTTCCACCCGCCGATCTTCGCGGCGCTGTGCAGTCCGCACCTGCGCCGCGCGGCGGAGCGGATCGCGGCACACAAACGCCTGATCGGGCCGCAGCGGGTGCTCATCGCGCCCGGCGACGAGCTGCGGCTGACCATGCGGTGGCCGGCCGTGCCGGTGCCACCGCCCGGCCTCGTCGCGTACGAGCTGGCCGTCTGGGTGGCGCTGGCCCGGATCGCCACCCGCACCCGGGTCGTGCCGGCCCGGTTCACGACGCCGGATCCGCCGGCGGGCGCCGTCGCCGAGGCGTGGCGGGACTTCCTCGGCGTGCCGTTCCGACGCGGGACCGAGGCCGAGGTCGTCTTCGCCGCCCACGACGCGCGCCGCCCGTTCCTGACCGAGAACGCGGAGATGTGGCGGGTCTTCGCGCCGGACCTGCGCCGCCGCCTGGCCGACCTGGAGCGCGCCGAGTCGACCGCGGAGCGGGTGCGGGCCGTGCTGATCGAGCTGCTGCCGGCCGGCGAGGGCACCGCGACCGCGGTCGCCCGCCGGCTGGCGCTGAGCGGCCGCACGCTGCAACGCCGCCTGGCCGCGGAACACACCACGTTCCAGCGCGTGCTCGACGGTACGCGGCACGCGCTCGCCCGCGCCTACCTGGACCGCCCGGACGTCTCGGCCACCGAGATCGCGTTCCTCCTCGGCTACGACGACCCCGGTTCGTTCTACCGCGCCTTCCGCTCCTGGTCCGGCACCACTCCGCAGCGGGCCCGCCCGCGGCGCTGACCCCGCCCCTCCGGTTCCGGCCCGGCGTCTTGCCCCGGGCGTCCGGCCCCGAGTTCCGGTCCTGACGTCCGGGTCCGGGTCCCGGCCGGGGCGTCCGGCTTCCGGACGCGGCCTCCGGCACGCCGGCACCGGTGGGGAGGCCGCCGGGTGCCGGGTAGCGTCGCCGGTCCGGGCTCAGGACGGCACGGACAGCTCTTCCGCCACGACCGGCACCACCTGGCCACAGGCCTCGAGACACACCACGGCGGTACGGTCGGCGACGCGCTGCCACGGGTACACCTGGCGGGCGCGGTCCAGCGCGGCGGTGGCGGCGGTGAACCGGCGCACGTTGTCGGCGAGCAGCGCGCGGATCGCCATGCCGAGCGCGCGCGGGTCCCGCGGCGGCACCAGTTCGCCGGTCAGCCCGTCGATCACCGCGTCCCGGACCAGGCCGGTCGCGGTGCCGACCACGGGCACGCCGCACGCCATCGCCTCGATCGGCGCGCTACCGGACGGGTCGCGCCAGGGTGCGCAGACCGCCACGTCGGCGGAGCGGTACCACGCGGGGAGCTCGTCGTGCGGCACGGCGCGGTGCGGCACGACCCGGTCGGCGACACGGCAGCGCTCGGCCAGGTCGGTCAGGTCGGGCGGCCCGCCGAGGACGACCGCCTCCGCGTCCGGCACCATCCGCATCGCGCGGACCAGGTCACCGGCCCAGGCGGCGCCGTCCGCGACCGCGAGCACCCGCGGGCGTACCCGGGGCATCGGGTCGCCGACCGGCGTGAACAGGTCACAGTCGACGCCGGGCGGGACCAGCGTGATCCGGCCGCGCGGTACGCCGAGCCGCAGCAGGTCACCGGCCTCGTCGGTGGAGCCGGCGATGATCCGGTCGGCGACGCGGCAGAGCAGGCGCTCGTAGGTGCGGCGTTCGTCGGTGTCCGCGGTGACCGGTCCGGGCGTGCTGAGACCGTGGAAGGACTGGACCAGCGGGGCCGCGCCGGACGCGAGCGCGGCGACGCCGGCCGCCCACCCGTGCGCGTGGATCACCTCCGGCGCCCAGTCGGCACCGTCCGCCCAGGTCGCGCCGAGCCGCTCACCCGCGCGCTTGCCGGCGGCGTCGTACTCGCGCACGTCGTGCCCGAGGCGGCGGAGCGCGGCCGAGAGTGCACCGGCCCCCGTTCCGGCGGCCACCATCGCGATACGCATAAATACAATTATTCCCCTTTTAGGGGATATTTTGAGCAGGTTACCGGAACAACTGCGGTTAGTCGCGGCCCGGTACGGGGTATCCGCCCTGCATGGCGAAGGTCGAGCAGGTCATCCCCGCAACACCGAAGCAGGTGTGGGCGGCACTCGCGGACGGCTGGACGTACAGCGACTGGGTGGTCGGCACCGTGCACATCCGCGACGTCGACCAGAACTGGCCCGCGCCCGGCTCGCGCCTGTTCCACAAGGCCGGCCCGTGGCCGTTCTCGCTGCACGACGGCTCCCGGGTGCTCGAGTCGGAACCGGAGCGGCGGCTGGTGCTGCGCGTCGGTCTGTGGCCGGTCGGCGAGGCGGTCGTCAGCATGACGCTCGCACCGCACGGCACCGATGCAACGCACATCACGTTCGTCGAGGAACCGGTGGCCGGCCCGTTCAAATGGGCGCACACCAAGCTGAACGACCTGGTCCTGCACCAGCGCAACCGGGAGTCGCTGCGCCGGCTCTCCGACGTCGCGGCCCGGCAGAAGGCCGCGGCGGAGAAAACCCACTCATAACGGCGGAACCCGTACCCGGCTCCGCTCGTCATACAGGTCATGCCGACACTCACCCGTCCCGCGCGCGCCCTCCTCGGCGGCGCCGCGGCCGCCACCCTCCTGCTGACCGGCGCCTGCGCGAACTCGAACAGCGCCGCCCAGGGTGCCGCCGGCTCCGCGTCCGCCTCCTCGGGCGCCGCCGGACCGACCGGCGACATCCCGGAGATCACCGGCAGCACGCTCGTCCTGCGCGTCGACTACACCGGTGGCTACGTCACGCCGGCCATGCTCGCCACCCGGCTCCCGATGATCAGTGTGTACGCGGACGGCCGCGTGATCACCGAGGGGCCGACCACGCGGCAGTACCCGGGCCCCGCGCTGCCGAACCTGCAGGTGCAGTACGTCGAGGCCGCCGACGTCAACGTGCTCGTCGAGCGCGCCCGCTCCGCCGGCGTGCAGAACGGCGTCGACCTCGGCCGGCCCGGCGTCGCGGACGCGCAGACCACCCGCTTCACGCTGCTGACCGAGCAGGGCGTGCAGACCGTCGAGGCGTACGCGCTGGTCGAGGCCGCCGGCGCCGCGGACGGCCTCGCCGCCGACCAGGTCCGCGACCGCGAGCTGCTCAGCGGCCTCATCACCGCGCTGCAGGACCTGGAGACCACGCTCGGCCCGAGCCGGGTCAAGGAGCCGGTCGACTACCAGCCCGCCGAGATCGCCGGCATCGCCATGCCGTTCCAGCAGGCCGAGGGCGACCCCGTGCAGACCGAGAAGGCGTGGCCCGGCCCGGCACTGCCCGGCACGCCGCTCGGCGAGGGCCTCGACACCGGGTGCGTGAGCGCGGAGGCGCAGACCGCCAAGGACGTGCTCGCCGCCGCGGAGAGCGCCACCGCGATCACGCCGTGGACGTCGGCCGGCACGAAGTACACCGTCCAGCTCCGCCCGCTCCTGCCCGACGAGCACGGCTGCGCCGACCTGATGAAGAAGGCTTGACCTTCACCGTGGGGAAACCCGCATTCTCCTTCTCGTGCCGGCCCGGGACGGCCGGCACGAGGAGGAGGTGCACCCGCTCGTGTCCCTGCTGACCATCGGGGCGTTCGCCCGGCTGAGCCGGCTCTCGCCCAAGGCGCTGCGGCTCTACGACGACCTCGGCCTGCTGCCACCGGCCGTGGTGGATCCGTCGTCCGGCTACCGGCGCTACGCCCCCGAGCAGCTGGAACGCGCACGGCTGGTCGCCTGGCTACGCCGGCTCGGCATGCCGCTGGCCCGCATCCGCGAGGTCTGCGCACTGCCGCCGCCGGCCGCCGCCGAGGCGGTCGCCGCGTTCCGGGACCGGATCGCCCGGGAGGCCCAGGCCCGCGAGCAGCTCGCCACCTTCCTCGTCGACTACCTGTCGGGAAGGGGTTCCCCCATGTCAGACCGATCCACCGCCCTCGGCATCCGCTACGCCGCCCGCACCGACGCGGGCCGCGAGCGGGACACCAACGAGGACGCCGCGTACGCCGGCACCCGCCTGCTCGCGGTCGCGGACGGCATGCGCGGCCCGCTCGGCCGGCGCGCCAGCACCACCGCGATCGAGGCGCTGAAGCCGCTCGAATCCGCCGACCTGCCGGCCGGCACCCTGCTCAACGCGCTGTCCGAGGCGATCGGCTCCGCCGACGAGGCGATCCGGTCCGCGGACGGGCCGGACTCGATCACCACGCTCACCGCGCTGCTCTGGTCCGGTTCCGAACTGGCCCTGGTGCACGTCGGCGACTCCCGGGCCTACCTGCTCCGCGAGGGGACACTGTTCCGGATCACGGCGGACCATACGTACGTCCAGTCGCTGGTGTCCGAGGGCCGGCTCAGCGCCGAGGAGGCCCGCTCGCATCCGCAGCGCGCGCTGCTGGTCCGGGCGCTGGGGCACGACGCCACCCCCGACCTGTCGCTGCACACCGCACACCCGGGCGACCGCTACCTCCTGTGCTCCGACGGCCTCTCGGCGGTCGTCGAACCGGACGCGCTGGAGGCCACGCTCCGCGCTCCCGGCACTCCGGCGGAGACCGTCGACGCCCTGATCGCGCTGACCTACGACCGCGGTGCACCGGACAACATCGCGTGCGTGGTCGCGGACGTCGTCGCGGTCTGAGCCGGACGTCGTCACGGCACGGCCCGGGCCGGCGGGATCGGGTGCCCACCGCACCCGGTCTCCCCCGGCTCGTGCACCGTTCCGGGGTCTGCCGGGAGTGGCCACGGATCTGACAGGGAGGCCGGCCAACGGCCGAGCGGTGCCCGCGGGAGCATGCGGGACCCGGCCACGCCGGAAGCGGGTCGATCAATGAAAACGGCGGTGGTCCCGGGAAAGGGACCACCGCCGGTGATGCGGGGGGACGTCAGCGGGAGGCGCCCGCGCGGCGCTTGGCCCAGACGTCGAGCGCGACCGCGAGCAGCAGGACGCCGCCCTTGGCCAGCATGACCTCGGCCGGCTCGGAGCCGAGCAGGGACATGCCGTTGTTGATGACGGCCATGATCAGGCCGCCGGTGATGGCGCCGACGACCTTGCCGACGCCGCCCTGGACCGCCGCGCCACCGATGAACGCGGCGGCGATGGCGTCGAGCTCGAACGTGTTGCCGGCGCCGGGGAGCGCGACGTTCAGGCGGCCGGAGAGGATGATGCCGGCGACCGCGGCGAGCACGCCCATGTTGACGAACAGCCAGAACGTGACGCGCTTGACCTTGACGCCGGACAGCGACGCGGCCTGCAGGTTGCCGCCGATCGCGTAGACGTGCCGGCCGAAGACGGTCCGGTTCGCGATCAGCGTGTAGAGCAGCACCAGGCCGGCGAGCAGCACGAGCACCCAGGGCAGGTTCTTGAAGCGGGCCAGCTGCACCACGATCGTCATGATCACGGCGATGGCGATCACGTTGCGGGCCACCAGCACGGCCATCGGCTCGACCGACTGCTGGTAGCCGATCCGGGCACGGCGGGTGCGCAGCTGGGAGACGACCATGCCGGCGCAGACCAGGATGCCGACGAGCAGCGTGATGATGTCCGCGCCGCCGAGCGGGCCGAGCGCGACGTTGCCGAGCGTGCCGGGCGTGAAGCCGTTGGCGATCGTGCGGATCTCGTCCGGGAACGGGCCGATGCCCTGGTTGCCCAGGACCTGCATGGCGACCGCGCGGAACAGCAGCATGCCGGCCAGCGTGACGATGAACGCGGGAATGCCGAAGTAGGCGACCCAGTAGCCCTGCCAGGCGCCGATCAGGCCGCCGACGATGAGCGTCAGCACGATGGCCAGCGGCCACGGCACGTTCATGTTGACCATCAGTACGGCCGCTATCGCGCCGGTGGTCGCGACCACGGAACCGACCGAGAGGTCGATGTGGCCGGCGATGATGATCAGGATCATCCCGATCGCCAGGATCAGGATGTACGAGTGCTGGATGATGATGTTGCTGATGTTCTGGAAGCCCAGCAGCTGGCCGTCCGTGGCCACCGCGAAGCCCACGACGATCAGGGCGAACGCGATGTAGATGCCACTCTGACGCAGGTTGAACGAGAACCCGCCATTGGCGCCCTTCGGGCCGCCTCCACCGGGCACCTTGGCCGTGTTGGTGGTGATACCGCCGGTCGCCGGCGCGACGCTACTCATCGCGGCCTTACTCCTTAACCTTGGTCATGAACTGCATGAGTCGCTCCGGGGTCGCCTCCGCGCGGGGCACCTCGCCGGTGACCCGGCCGGCGGAGAGCGCGTAGATCCGGTCGCAGATGCCGAGCAGCTCGGGCAACTCGGAGGAGATCACGAGGATCGCCTTGCCCTGGTCCGCGAGGGCGTTGATGATGGTGTAGATCTCGTACTTGGCACCGACGTCGATGCCCCGGGTCGGCTCGTCGAGGATCAGCACGTCCGGGTCGGAGTAGATCCACTTGGCCAGCACGACCTTCTGCTGGTTGCCGCCGGAGAGCGTGCCGGTGACGGACGCGACGCTCGGCGCCTTCACGTTCAGGTCCCGGCGGTACTGTTCCGCGACCTTGAACTCCTCGTTCTCGTTGACCCAGCCGGCCTTGGTCAGCTTCTCCAGGCTCGCGCCGGAGACGTTGCGCTGGATGTCCTCGATCAGGTTGAGGCCGTAGCGCTTCCGGTCCTCGGTCGCGTACGCGAGACCGTGCTTGATCGCGTCGCCGACGTTCCGGAGCCGGATCTCCTTGCCGTTCTTGTAGATCCTGCCGGAGATGTCAACGCCGTACGCGCGGCCGAACACGCTCATGGCCAACTCGGTACGGCCGGCGCCCATCAGGCCCGCCAAGCCGACGATCTCGCCACGGCGCAGCGTCAGGTTCGCGTTGTCGATGATCTTGCGACCCTGCTGGGTGGGGCTGTGCACGGTCCAGTTCTCGATGCGCAGCACCTCCGGGCCCACCTTCGAGGTGTGCGGCGGGTACCGGTGCTCGAGGTCGCGGCCCACCATGCCGGAGATGATCCGGTCCTCGGTGACGTTGTCCGCCCGCATGTCCAGCGTCTCGATCGTGCGGCCGTCGCGAATGATGGTCAGCGAGTCGGCGATCGCTTTGATCTCGTTCAGCTTGTGCGAGATGATCACGCACGTGATGCCCTGCGCGCGCAGCTCGCGCAGCAGGTTCAGCAGGTGCGCGGAGTCCTCGTCGTTCAGCGCCGCGGTCGGCTCGTCCAGGATGAGCAGCCGGACCTCCTTGGAGAGCGCCTTGGCGATCTCCACGAGTTGCTGCTTGCCGACGCCGATGTCCATGGCCGGCGTGGTCGGGTTCTCCACCAGGCCGACGCGCCGCATCAGCTTGGCCGCGCGGTCGTTCGTCTCGTTCCAGTCGATCAGGCCGCGGCGCACCACCTCGTTGCCGAGGAAGATGTTCTCCGCGATCGACAGGTACGGGCTGAGCGCCAGCTCCTGGTGGATGATGACGATGCCGCGCTTCTCGCTGTCGCGGATGTCGGAGAAGTGGCACTCCTGCCCGTCGAACACGATCTCACCGGTGTACGTCCCGTGTGGGTAGACACCGGAGAGCACCTTCATCAGGGTCGACTTGCCGGCCCCGTTCTCCCCGCAGATGGCGTGGATCTCGCCGCGTTTGACGGTGAGGTTCACGTCGGAGAGCGCCTTGACGCCGGGGAATGTCTTGGTGATTCCCCGCATCTGCAGTAGCGCGTCGGCCACGGCGGTTGCTCCTCGTTGCTCTAAAGGTGACCGGCGGTGGGCCGAGGCCCACCGCCGGGATGAAACGGGGTCTTACTTGAGCTGGTCCTCGGTGTAGTAACCGGTGTCGACCAGCGTCGCCTTGTAGTTGTCCTTGTAGACGATCACCGGCTCCAGCAGGTACGACGGGACGACCTTGTTGCCGTTGTCGTAGTCCGTGGTGTTGTTGACCTCCGGCGTGCCGCCCTTGAGGACCGCGTCCGCCATCTTCACGGTCACGTCGGCGAGCTGCCGGGTGTCCTTGTAGATGGTGGCGTACTGCTCGTTGTTGATGATCGACTTGACCGACGCGACCTCGGCGTCCTGGCCGGTGACGATCGGCCACGGCTGCGCGGCGGTGCCGTAGCCGTTGCTCTTCAGCGCGGAGAGGATGCCGATCGAGATGCCGTCGTACGGCGAGAGCACACCGGCGACCTTGTTGTTGCCGGTGTACGTCGTGGTGATGATGTTCTCCATGCGCTGCTGGGCCGTGGCCGGGTCCCAGCGGAGCGTGGAGACGGTGTTGAAGTCCGTCTGACCGCTCTTGACGACCAGCGTGCCGTTGTCGATGTACGGCTTCAGCGTCTTCATCGCGCCGTTGAAGAAGAACGTCGCGTTGTTGTCGTCGGGCGAACCGGCGAAGAGCTCGATGTTGAACGGGCCCTTCTTGTCGCCGTCGGTGCCGTCCGCCTTCTTGATGCCCAGGCCGACCAGCAGCGAGGTGGCCTGCTGGACGCCGACCTTCTCGTTGTCGAACGTGGCGTAGTAGTCCACGTTCGGCGACTTGCGGATGAGCCGGTCGTAAGAGATCACCGGGATGTTGTTGGCCTTCGCGTTCTCCAGCTGACTGGTGAGCGCGGTGCCGTCGATCGACGCGATGATCAGGAGCTTCGCGCCCTGCGTGATCTGGTTGTCGATCTGGTTCGCCTGCGTCGGGATGTCGTTCTCCGCGTACTGCAGGTCGACCTTGTAGCCAAGCTTCTCCAGCGCGGCCTTGACGTTGTTGCCGTCGGCGACCCAGCGCTCCGAGACCTTGGTCGGCATGGTCACGCCGACCAGCGCGCCCTCGGCCGAACCGGTGTCGCCGCCGGACTCGCCGGCCTTCTCAGCCGAACCACAGGCGGTCACGGAAAGGGCGACGGTCAGGCCTATGGCCGCGGCAGCGAGCCTCGCGAGTTTCATGCTCTCTCCCTTGAGTTCTGGAAGCCCCACGGTGGTGCCCGCAGCTGGCCGCCGACGGTGCGAACGGTGCCCCGCATCGCCCCGCGGCCAGATGTCGTCGGAGTTACTCCGGTGTTTCGCCGTGGTGGTTGAGGTGAAGTGTTAGCGCTAACAACTGGCCAGTCAAGGCCTGTATCGAAATGAAATCTAATCGCCTCGGAGTGGTCCGCGCCACCCCACGAGACCGCTCCTCACGTCGCAATACACGCAGAAAATCCCATAAATCAGGCCTGGTCCGGGCAACCGTGTTGATGTTGTGACCTGCCGTGTGCGGTCCTGAGCTGCGAAGATCGAATCGGAGCCGATAGGTGGCGTTTCGATCACGATGCGTCTTGATCGCACATGACCGCGGGAGCCCGGCGGGGGCACCGAATCGGCCACGCGAGCAGCCTCCGGGCCTGTTCCGCACCCGGCGCGGCGGCGGGATCGGACGGTGGACCGGGCGGCGGTGGATCCGGTGGCGAATCCAGCGCGTCCGGCCGGCGCGGATCCGACAGGTGCGGCCGACGGATCCCGCGCGTCCCGCCCCACGGATCCGGCGGATCACGGTCGACGCAACCGGCGCGTCCCGGCCGACCGATCCCGCCGGTCCCGGCCGACGCATCCCGGCCGACGGATCCCGCGCGCCCGGTCCGCGGATCCGGCGCATCCCGACCGACGCAACCCGCGCATCCCGGCCCCCGGATCGGCACGTCCCGGCGGACCCAACCGGCGCGTCCCGGCCCATGGATCCCGCGGATCCCGGCCGACGCCACCGCGCATCCCGGCCCGCGGATCCGGCGGGTCCCGGCCGACCCAACCCCGCGCGTCCAAGCCTGCAGATCCGGCCATCCTCTGATCGGCCGCGAGGTCGGACCTCGCCCCAGCGGCGACGTAGCCCGATGTGCGACGCGGCCGGTTCTGGTCAGTGGCCGGAACCTGCAACGCGACCGCGCCGCGGGACTCGTTACTACTACCCGCGGCCGAAACTCGCCGCACCCACGGTCGGCATCCGCACACCGCCGGGAGCCGCAACCAGGGGCGAAAGCCGGTCATCACCGGTAGGCGGCCAAAACTGGTCGGGCATCACTCACCACCGGAACTCACCGCGCACGTCGCCACCAAACTCACCGCGCAGGCCGCCAAACCCTGCCGCCGCCGGTCGACATCCGAAACGGCCGGGCGTCACTGGCAGCCGGAACCCGTCGCACACGGACGGCGGCCACAACCAGCCGCGAGACCCAGCCGACGCCGGAACCCACCGCACACCGACGGCGGCCGCAACCGGCCGTGCACATCGGTGGCCGCGGCCCCGCCGCGCACCACCGACAGCCGGACCGGCGGGGAGTCAGCCGTGACCGATCGGCAGCCGAACCGGCCGGGCATCGCTGAACAACCGAGAACCACCGCACGACTCGGCGGCCGGACCGGCCGCGGACCGCCCCGCGGCGCAACCGCGGCGACCGGAACCGGCCGCGGGACCGGCCGTGACCGGTCGACAGCGAGAACACCGGCCGAGTGTCACTGACAGCCGGGACCCCAGGCCGGCCGGCATGAGCACGGCGGTGGACCCGGCGCACGCCACCGGCGGGCAGGACCGACCGCGCGACTCGGCCGTGGCCGGGCCGGCGGCCGGAACGGGCCGTGGTGTCAGCGGTCCGCGTAGACCGCGCGGTGTGCGGTGCGGATCGCCGACGCGTAGAGGTCGCCGGTGAGCGTGCGGTCCCGGGCGATCGCGGCGCGGGCCGCGTTCGCGCCCGGCGCGCCGTGCACGCCGCCGCCGGGGTGTGCGGACGAGCCGGCCAGGAACAGGCGGTCCACCGGCGTGTCGGCGCGGCCCAGGCCGGGGATCGGCCGGAAGAACAGTTGCTGGAACGCGGCCTGGGAGCCGCCGCCGACCGTGCCGCCGACCAGGCTGGGGTCCGCCCGCTCCAGGTCGCCGGGGCCGGCCACGTGCCGGGCCACCACCAGCTGGCGGAAGCCGGGCGCGGCCCGCTCCAGCACGTCCTCCATCCGCTCGGCCTGGCGGGCGACCGGCTCGCCGTCCCAGTCGGTGCGGAACGGCAGGTGCGAGTACGCCCAGAGGGACTCGGTGCCGGCCGGCGAGCGGGACGGGTCGGCCGTGGTCATCTGGCCGGCCAGCAGGAACGGCTCGGTGGGCAGTTCGCCGCAGGCCAGTTCCGCGGCGTACCGGGTGAGGCCGTTGAGGTCCGCGCCGAGGTGCACCGTGCCGGCCCGCCCGACGGCCGGGTTCTTCCACGGCACCGGGCCGGACAGCGCCCAGTCGATCTTGATGGTGGAGCCGTCCCAGCGGAAGTGCGCCAGGTCCTCGACCAGCCGGGGCGGGAGGTGCCGCGCGCCGACCAGGTCCAGGTAGAGCGAGGGCGCGGGCACGTCGGCGAGCACCGCGCGGCGGGCCCGCCAGTCGGTGCCGCCGGTGGAGCGCACGCCCATCGCCCGGCCGCGCGCGACCAGGATCCGTTCCGCGCGCACGCCGTAGACGATCCGGCCGCCGCGCGACACCAGGCGGGAGACCAGCGCGTCGGAGAGCCGCTGCGCGCCGCCGACCGGGACCGGCCAGCCGGCCTGCTGACCGAGCATGGCCAGCAGCCAGCCGTAGACCGCGCCGCCGGCCTCCTCCGGGGACAGGTCGGTGTGCAGCGCGTTGCCGGCCAGCAGCAGCTTCGCGCCTTCACCGCGGAACAGCTCGGAGCCCAGCTCGCGCGCGGACAGCAGCAGGCGGCGGGCCAGCCGCATGCCGCCGGAGACGCGCAGCTTCGCGGCGAGGCCCAGCCCGGCGCGGACCGGCGGGAACGGCGAGGTGATCACGTCCAGCATCGGGGTGGCGACGTCCTGCCAGTCCCGGTACGCGTTCTTCCACCGCTCGCCGTCGCCGGGCGCGAACTCCTCCACGGACGCGGCGGTGACCTCGATGTCCCGGTTCATCGTCACGGACCGGCCGTCCGGTAACAGGTGGCAGAGCACGTCCGGCGCGTGCCGCCAGGACAGGCCGTGCTCGCCGAGGCCGAGCCGGTTGATCACCGGGGACGCGTACCCGAGCGGATAGAACGCGCTGAACAGGTCGGAGAGGTATCCGGGCGCGGTGACGTGGCCGGACCGCACCGCACCGCCCGCGTGCGGCGTCGCCTCCAGCACCAGCACGTCCCAGCCGGCGTCGGCCAGCAGGTTCGCCGCGACCAGCCCGTTGTGGCCGGCTCCGACGATGATCGCGTCCGCGGTGTCCATGTTCGCCCCTATATCTCCGTGGCTGTTCTGTCAGTTTGACCCATGAGTACCCCGGGTATGGACCAGCCACCCTTTGACCAGCGGAGGCGCATCATGGCGTCGACCACCGAGCCCCTTCGCCTGCCCGACCGGTTACGGCAACTGCGCTGGCGCACCTGGCGCGGCATACTGTGGCGGGCCGTCAACGGCTTCATCAACCACAACTGCTCGGACTGGGCCGCGAGCCTGACCTATTACTCCGTGCTCTCGCTCTTCCCGTCCGCGATCGTGATCGTGGCGCTGGTCGGCCTGGTCTCCGAGGGACAGGCCGCGGTCGACACCATTCTCGACATTCTGTACGACCTGGGTGCACGGTCGCTACTGGACGACCCGTCGTTCGAGATGTTCATCCGGGACACCGTGCTGGGCCAGACGTCGGCCGGTGCGTTGCTGAGTTTCGGCGTGGTGGGCGCGCTGTGGTCCGCGTCCGGGTACGTCGGCGGCTTCACCCGCGCGTCGAACGCGATCTACGGCGTCGACGAGGGCCGACCGTGGTGGAAGCTGCGGCCGCTGCAGATCCTGCTGACCGCGGCCGCGCTGGTGCTGCTCTCGATCGGCGCGTTCGGGCTCGCGATCAGCGGACCGGTCGCGGACGCGGTCGGTGACGCGTTGCACCTCGGCGACACCCCGCTGCGGATCTGGGGCTTCGCCAGGTGGCCGGTGCTGGCGCTGGTCGGGATGCTGCTGCTGGCGCTGCTGTTCTGGATAGCGCCGAACGTGCGGCAGCCACGGTTCCGCTGGCTGACCGTGGGCGGGTTCGTCACGTTGCTGGCGGCCTCGCTGGTCAGCTTCGGGTTCGGGCTGTACGTGGCGAACTTCGGCTCGTACGACCGCACGTACGGCAGTCTCGGCGCGGTGATCGCGTTCCTGGTCTGGCTCTACCTGATCAACTCGGCCGTGATGCTCGGCGTGGAGATCAACGCTCAGGTGGCGCGTGGCCGGGCGCTGCAGGGCGGCGTCGAGGACCCGGACCCGCCGCTGCCGCCCAAGGACCCCGCGAGCTGATCGTGTTTGATCGCGATCTCACCGGGTAGCCAGAGGTCACCGAGCTTGTGAGAAGGAGGAATTTCAATGGGTACCGTGACCGAACACGTGGACGTGGCCGTGCCGATCCGCACCGCCTACAACCAGTGGACCCAGTTCGAGGAGTTCCCCCAGTTCATGGAGGGGGTCACCGAGATCCGGCAGATCTCCGACACCGACACCCACTGGAAGACCGAGATCGCCGGCGTCAAGCGCGAGTTCGACGCGAAGATCACCGAGCAGCTGCCGGACGAGCGCGTCGCGTGGACGTCCACCGGTGGCATCAAGCAGTCCGGCGTGATCACGTTCCACCGCCTGGACGAGACGCACACCCGGGTCACCGCGCAGATGGAGTTCGAGCCGGAGGGCATCGCCGAGCAGGCCGGCGACAAGCTCGGCATCGTCGACCGCCGGGTCAAGGGTGACATGAAGCGCTTCAAGGAGTTCATCGAGTCCGACCGGGCCGGCGTCGAGACCGGTGCGTGGCGTGGCGAGGTGGACCGTCCGCAGCCGTAACCTCCGACCGTCGAAACCGCCGAGCCCACCACCCCTGGGCCCGGCGGTTTTCGTTTGCGCAGGCCGGGGTATGGCTCGGTGAACCGGGCTTTCCCAGCGCGGTTCACCGAGCTTTACGAGGGAGGGACCGAATGGCGGACGCGATCACCGACATGTGGCGATCCGTGCTGCTCTTCGTACCGAAGGCCGTCGCGTTCATCGCGATCCTGGTCGTCGGATATTTCGTGGCGAAGGGCGTGCGCAAGGTCGTCGACAAGATCCTGGAACGGGTCGGCTTCGACCGGGCCGTCGAGCGCGGCGGCATCGGCCGCGCGCTGGAGCGCACCCGGTACGACGCGAGCGACATCCTCGCCAAGCTGGTCTACTACGCGGTGCTGCTGCTCACGTTGCAGCTCGCGTTCGGCGTCTGGGGTCCGAACCCGGTCAGTGACCTGATCTCCGGGGTGGTCGCCTGGCTGCCGCGCGCGTTCGTCGCGATCGTCATCGTGGTCGTTTCCGCCGCCATCGCCGGCGCGGTCCGCGACCTGATCCGGGCCGCGCTCGGCGGACTCACGTACGGCCGGTTCGTCGCGGGTTTCGCCTGGGCGTTCATCGTCGGGCTCGGCGTCATCGCCGCGCTCAACCAGGCCGGCATCGCCACCACCGTCACCACGCCGGTGCTGGTCGCGGTGCTCGCCACGAGCGCCGGGATCCTGATCGTCGGCGTCGGCGGCGGCCTGGTCCGCCCGATGCAGTCCCGCTGGGACACCTGGCTGACCCGCGCCGCGACCGAGACCGAGGTGATCCGCGAGCGGGCCCGCGAGTACGCGGCCGAGGTGCAGGCCCGGGACGAGGCCGAGCGGGCCGCGCGCGCCGAGGCCGAGCGCCTGGAGGCGGAGCGGAAGGCCCGCCTCGAGGCCGAGGAGAACGAGCGGATCGACGCGGAGCGCCGCGCGGAGGAGCGCCGCGAGAGCGAGCGGATCGCCGCCCAGCAGGCGGAGGCCGAGGAGCGCCTGGCCCGCGAGCGGGCGGAAGCGCTGGAGCGGGCCGAGGCCGAGGAGCGGGCGGCGCGCGAGCGGGCCGAGGCCGAGGCCGAGGAGCGCGCGGCCCGGGAGCGGGCCGCGGCCGAGGAGGCCGGGCGCGACGACGCGAACCGGCAGATGTCGGACAAGACCGCGGTCATTCCGCGCCAGGAGGACCCGGCGACGCCGGCCCCGGACGTGGACGCGACGCAGGCGATCAACACGGGTCGCGGGCTCTACCAGTCGGGCAGCGTGGCGCCGTCCGGCAAGCTGGCCCCGCTGGCGTCGGACGGTTCCGCCACCGGGCCGAGCTACCGGCCCGGCCGCGCGGGTGGCGAGCCCACCGGTGCGGACCCGACGCAGCCGGTGCCGCCGCCGGACGCGGTCCGGCGCGACAGGGACTGAACCCTCCCCCCGGAGAGCGGGGCGTGTCCCACCCGGGACGCGCCCCGCTTTCCGTGCGGGAACCACGTCGGGGTGTTCCCGGCGCCGTACCTCAGGCGCGGGCGGGCAGCGCCTGGGCGAGCGCGCAGACGGCGAGCATCCGGGTCAGCACCCAGTCGCCGGTGGCGAAGTCGATGTGGCCCTCCGGCATGCGCCAGCCGTGCTCGAGCGCCGCGTCGCGGATGCCCTCGACGTACCCGGCCAGCGCGATCGCGGACAGCGGGCGCAGGTCGGCCTCGAGGCTGTCGCGGATCGCGGCGGCGTGCTGGTCGATCGCGGCGAGCAGGGCCGGCGCGGAGGCGGCCGCGGCGAGGCCGAGCGCGCCGACCGAGGACATCAGGCCGGCGAGCGCGGATCGGGCCCGCTGGGTGGCGGTGTACTGATCGGCGGAGCCGGAAGACCCGAGAGTCATGTGGAGTGACGCTAGCCGCCCTCCCCCGCGGCCCGCCTCAGCCGGACGGCCGACATGAAGACCGATTCACCCATGATTGTCGCGCTCCACGGCGTACCCCGGACGGTTGTGGGTATTCACGGCGCCGTGGAGATCGACGACGTGACGGTCGAGGCACTGGGCCGGCTGACCGAGGCACTGGAGACGACCGAGCGGGCGCGCGGGCATCTGTACGCGATGCACCAGCTGACCGGCGAGGCGGACTTCAAACTGGACGGTGCGGTGGCGAAGCTGCGCGAGGCCGGCCATCACGAACTGGCCGACCGCGTGCAGACCGAGCTGATCGGCCGCAACGTGATCGCCGGACGATGGACGTTCCAGCTGGTGGAGGAGTACGAGGACGGGTACGTCTCGGTCTTCCGCGAACTGGAGCGGACCGCCCGGGACACGCTCGCGGGCGGGCGGCGGCACCTGTGGGAGGCGCGGCTCAAGGAGCGCCGGCGCACCCACGGCGAGCCCGGCCACGAGGCGGACCCCTCAGACGGCCACCCGCCGGCGTGACGCCAGCAGGTAGAGGATCACCAGCAGCACGGACAGGACCAGCAGCACCGGGCCGAGCCAGCCGAACCCGGCGCGGTTGAGCAGCACGCCGACCAGCGCCGGGACCAGCGCGGCACCCAGGCTGGACGAGCCGACCTGCAGGCCGATCGCCCGGTCCGCGTGCGCGGCGCCGACCCGGTCCGCGGTGGTGAGGATGAGCAGCGGGAAGACCGGCGCGGCGAAGAAGCCGACCACGACCAGGCCGGCGGCCGCGACCCAGGCCGGCGCGGGCAGCGAGATCAGCGCGGCGCCGACGGCGATCCCGGTCAGCGCGCCGACCAGGATCTGGTGGCTGCTGATCCGCTCGGACACCCAGCCGAAGATCACCCGGCCGGCGAAGAGCGCGCCCCAGTACCCGGAGACGATCAGGCCGGCCGCCCGCGGTGACACGTCCCGGCCCTGGGTGAGCACGGTGTACGCCCAGAGCCCGGCCACCGCCTCGATCGCGACGTAACAGATGAACGCGCCGATCCCGAGCCAGACCGCGGGGATGCGCAACGTGTGCGTGCGCACGGGCACGGTCGGTGCCGGCGCCTCCGCCGGGCCGGTGCGCGCCCACAGCCGTACGGTCAGCGCGAACGCGAGCGCGAGACCCGCCTGGAAGACCGCCACGATGCCGTAACCCCAGCGCCACGGGAGTCCCAGCGTGAGCACACCGGTCATGATCAGGGGGCCGATCGCGACGCCGAGCCCGAAGAACGCGTGCAGCCAGTTCATGTGCCGCGGCCCGAACGCGGTCGCCGCGTACGCGTTCAGCCCCGAGTCGATCGCGCCGGACCCGAGCGCGAGCACCAGCGCGCACACCACCGCGAGTCCCATGGTCGGCACGCTCAGGTAACCGGTCAGCGCCAGCGACGCCAGCCCCGTGCTGATCGCCAGCAGCCAGCCCACGCCGATCCGCCCGATCGCGAACCCGGCCGCGACGCTGGAGGTGAAGTAACCGACCATGCCGGCGATCGTCAGGAAACCGAGCGCGTCCAGCGGCACACGGTAGTCCGCGGCCATCGACGGCCAGGCCACGCCGAGCAGGCCGTCGGGCAGGCCGAGGCTGATGAATCCGAAGTAGGCGAGCGCGAGGAGGGGCACCCTGTGATCATGCCTGGCGGCGCACGACAACGCCCGCGATCGGCCGCCCGGCCAAGATCAACACATACCTATAAGGGTACGGACGGACGTATCGGTATCGGCCGAAAAGGTGAGTGTGACCCCGTGATCGCAAGGCAGACTTGCCCAAATGCAGCAGCGAGTCACCGGATTTCTGACACCGCGCCAGCGGCGCCTCGCCTGGCTGGGTTTCGTCCTGGCCGCGGTCCACGCTCCCGTCTCGGCGAGCCTCACGACCGACGCCTCCTGGCTCTTCGCCGTCGTCGTCGCCATGCTCGTCGCCACCGTCATCATCGCCGATGACACCGAGCGCCGCAGGCCACAGCCGGCCGCCGCCCGGGGCGACGACCTTCGCAACTGATCGGCACGCCGGGGCGGTCACCCGCCCCGGCGACTCTCAGCTCATCGCGATCGCATAGGCGACGCCCAGGATCGCCACCGCCGCCACGGCGACCAGCAGCACCGCGAGCCAGACGTCACCACGCCGGCGCGGCGCCTGATCCGCCGAGATCTCCGCCTGCGCCGACCCGACGAACCGCCGCGGTGGCCCGACCACCCGCGCGGCACCCACCGCACGCGCGTCGTCATCCGCGTCCGGCACCGTCGGACAGGCCCCGGAGGCCCGGTTCAACGCGGCGTACGCGGCCGCGTTGCCGTTCAGCGACAGGTAGGCACCGGACCCGCCGGCCCGACTGGAATTGATCACCGGGTACCCACCGGACACCTCGTTGACCAGCTCCGGCCGCACCAGCGGATACGCACCGGACGCCGTCGTCAGCACCGGATACGACCCGGTCACCCTGGTCACCGCGGCCCGCGGATCAATTGCCCGCGGATCTGCCGTCGCCCGCGGATCTGCCGTCGCCTGCGAATCTGCCGTCGCCTGCGAATCTGCCGTCGCCTGCGGATCTGCCGTCGCCTGCGGATCTGCCGCCGGGCGCGATCCGGGATGGTGGTCCTCCGGGTCCGCCGGTGGGCCGGCCTCCGGGGTCGTCGCGATCTCCGGGTGCGCCGGCGTGGCCGCCGCGGTCTCCGACGGCGATTCCGAGGTCACCGCGGCCTCGGCACACGAGTCCGAAGTCCCCGTGGCCTCCGAACGTGAGTCCGTCACCGCGGCCCCCGAACGTGAGTCCGGATTTTCCGCGGTCGCCGCGGTCGCCGAACGCGGACCTGCGAGCGCCGCAGCCGCCGAGCGCTGATCCGCGATCGCCGTGGCCTGGGGATGCGCGTCCGCGAAGGGCGCAGCCGCCGCGTGCGGATCGACGTCGGCCGCGTCCTGCGAGCCTGGATCAGTGACGGCCGCGGGCGCCGGACGCGGATCCACAGCGGCTGCGGCTTCCGGGCCCGAATCGATCGCCGCAGACCCCAGGACCGAATCGGTTGCCGCAGGCTCCGGGTGCGACTCCGCGATGACCGCGCCCTCCAGAGCCGAATCGCTCGCCGCATGTTCCGGCTGCGGCTCCACGATCACCGCAGTCTCCGGACGGGAATCGACCATCGCACGTTCCGGCTGCGGCTCCCCGATCGCCACATCCTCCGGACGAGAATCGACCACCGCGGGCTCCGGGATGACCGCAGGCTCCGGGTGCGGCTCCACGGCGAGGTGGAGAGTCACGTCCGCATCCGCGGTGCCGATCCACGGGTCCACCGCCGCCCGCAGCGCGAAAGTCTCCTCGCGCGGATCCGCCCGCAGGTCTGGATGTGCACCGTTGACCCCGGCCACCGCGCTTGCGACGGCAGCGTCATTCCCTCCCGCGGAGGGAGCCAGGAGCACGATCTCGCCGGTACGGTCGGACTCGTCCTCGCCGGCCGGCAGCAGCAGAATGATCTCGCCGGTCCGCTCCGACTCGTCCTCCCGCACCACGTCACCGCCACCGGCCACCGGCGCGGTGGCGACTCCGACGATCAGCGCGGTCTCGTCGTCACCGCCCGTCCCGACCGGCCCCGAACCACCTGCCGGCTCCCGCCCGTCCGCCGGTTCCGGCCCGCCAACGGGCACGGCGACGTCGCCCTGACCGGCCGGCTCACCGTCCGGCCTCGGCCCGATAGCGCTTCCCCGCTCAGCCGGTGCCCCGGCTTCCGTGACCGCGTCGGCTGCCGGCTCCGCTTCCGCTCCCCCGCCCGCGGCCACTGAACCCGCGGTCTCCACCGCGTCATGGCCATCGGCGCCGTCACCCCGTGCCACGTCAGCGTCGGTACCAGCGCTCGGCGCCACATCGCCGTCAGCTTCCGGCGCAGCGGCGGTCGGCGGTGCCGCGTCGATGTCGGCGTCGGTCTTCGGTGCCGCGTCAGCGTCAGTTTTTGGCGCCATGCCGGCGTCAGCCCTCGGTGCCGCATCGATGTCTACTTCTGGCGCGGCATCGCCTTCGACGCCCACCCTCAGTGCCGCGTCAACGTCAGCTTTCAACACAGCGTCAGCGTCCGCGCCAATCCTCAATGCCGCGTCAACGTCAACTTCCGACGCAGCGTCGACGTCGGTTTGCGGAGCACCGTCGGCTCCCAGTGCCGCGTCACCACCGGCTTCCAGTGCCGCGTCACCGCCGGCCTCCGGTGCGGCGTCAGCCTCGGACCCGGAGACGCCGAGCTCCGGTCCGGCGTCGGCCTCAGGCTGGGGTGTGTCGCCCGGCTGTTCGGTGGCGGATGTCGGCGAATCGCCGGTGGTTTCCCGTGCCTTGGCGGTATCCGGATCCGCCGGTTGCCCGGATCCGCCGGACGTGACGATGCCCGATTGCGTGGGCGTGGCGCCGTCCGGGTGGGCCGGGCGCCGCGGCGGGGTGCGGGTCCCGGCCGGTGACGCCGTCGCGTCCGGGCCGGGTTTCGGGTCGTTCTCACTGTTCGCAAGCACTGTTGCGCCCCCTTCGGCGAACGTCGCGTCCTGTCCGCCGCCGGTCCCCGGCGCCGTGCCTACGGCCGCGTCCGCGACCGGTTCTGCCGCGGCCGTCCCCGTGGCCGCTGTCTCGTCTCCATCCGCCGGCTCCGCCGACGGTCCGTCCACAGGCCCGTCGCGGGAATCCCCGTCGACGGAAAGCTTCTCCGGTGCGCCGGACACGTTGACCTCCGAGGCGCGCCCACCGCTATCAGAAGTCATGGGTACCGGCGCGGGTTCCCGCTGGTCACGGCCTTCCGCCGCCGGGGCCGCCGGCATGACCGCCGCCATCCGCGCCGACCGCGCCGCCCGGAATGCCGGAATGCGCGTCTCCGCTCGCGACGCTCCACCCGGCTCACCGCCTCGTTCCGACGCCGGAAGTGACGTGAGCGCGGCCACCGCCGCAACCGACTCACCGGCAGACGCGGCCTTCGGCTCACCGGCAGACACCGCCTTCGGCTCACCAGTCGACGCGACCGGCGGCACCACAGCCCACCCGGCCTCCCGCGACACCGCAGCCAACGCGACCTCCCGCGGCACCACAGCCAACGCCGCCTCCCGCGGCACCACAGCCAACGCCGCCTCCCGCGGCACCACAGCCAACGCCGCCTCCCGCGGCACCGCAACCAAGGCCGCCTCCAGCGGCACCGCAGCAGACGCGACCTCCCGCGACGCCGCCTCCCGCGGCACCGCAGCAGACTCACCACCACGCTCCGATGCCGGAAGTGGCGCCGGTACGAGCACGGCATCCACCGGCTCACCAGACGACGCCACCGACGGCGGCGCGATCGGCCCGCCGCCACGACCCGGCGCCGGAAGCGGCACCGACGACGGGGACGTGGCATCCACCGGATCGCCGGCGGGCGCCGCCGGAAACAGCGCGGTCGGAAGCAGCGCGGTCGGCGTGCCCCCGCGGTCCGGCGGCGCAGGCGAGGCGTGCCCCGCCGCGACCTCCGCCGGCTCGCCGGCGGCAGCGGACGACACGGCGGCCGGAACCGACGCGAACGGTTCCACACGCTGGGAACCCGCTGCCGCGACGTCAACTACCGACAGTAATGAATTAGCTGACATAAACCCGACATCCGGGGAACGCGATTCCGGCCGCGATTCGCCCATTGGAGCCGAATTCAGAATCGGTCCGCCGGACGACTCCGCGAACGGCAGCGGGGGCAATGTCGGATTGCGGCGGGAAATGTGGAAAACGGCATTCCCGACGATCGACTCGTCGAGTTGCTGGAGAGCGGCGACGAGATCGAGGACGCCAGCGGGCCTGCGGGGTTCTCGGATGTCGGAACTCGCCTCAGGCCCCATGTCGGTCACGCGCCGACTATAGGCACCGGATATGCCGTACCCACAAGGCTTAAGACGCTCCTAAGACAAAGAGACAGCAACCGCACAGCGAAATGCAAGGACTCTCATCTTTGAGAACCACGCGGCGTCACACATGATCACGTAGCGCTACCGCATCCCCCGGACGGACCGGGACCCGATCGCCCGATCGGATGACCCCGGATACGCTCATGGCATGGCACGCGCGGTCGTCCGGGCAGTCTCCGCCTCCCCAACGGCGCAAGCCGGGGGCCAGGTGGAGGACGATCCTGCCCTTCGGACGGCCACCGATCTGCTGGCGAGCCACCCGTGGCACACCACGCCGCTCGGTGCTCCCGGCACGTGGGACCCGGCGCTGCGCGCGGCGATCGACCTCATCATGGGCTCGCCGGTGGCGATGTCGCTGGCCTACGGCGACGCCTACACGCTGGTCTACAACGACGCGTTCGCGGCGATCCTCGGTCGCAAGCACCCGTCGTCGTTCGCCCGCCCGGCCGCGGAGGTCTTCCAGGAGGTCTGGGCCACGCCCGGCGTCGGTGACGTGATCGACCGCGTCTACCGCACCGGCGAGCCGTTCCGCGAGGCGGAGACCGCGGTCGCGCTGATCCGCACGCCGGCCGGCGAGCCGGAGCAGGCGGTGTTCACCCGCGGCTGTTCCGTGATCCGGGATTCGCAGGGCCGCACGCTCGGGGTGCTCACGGTCGCGACCGAGACCACGGAGGCGACCAGCCGGCTGCAGAGCCTGGGCGAGCTGACCGGCGCGCTGGCCGGCGCGGTCACGCTGGACGACGTGGCCCGGGTCGCGCTGCGGTACGGGTTGAGCGCGTTCGACGTCGACCACATGACGTTCGGCGTGGACGACGCGAGCGCCTGGCGGGTGGTCCGCCGGGTGCGCGGCGAGCTGCTGGACGAGGCGGACGAGCGGCTTCCCCCGCTGTGGCGCCGGCTGCCGCTGGACTCGCCGAGCCCGCTGGCGAAGGCGGCCGGGTCCGGCACGGCCGAGTTCACCGAGGACGGCGCGCCGCTGCGTGAGGTCGCGGCGGACCGGCACGACCAGCGGCAGCGCGCGATGGCCGCGATCCCGCTGAGCACGCACTCGCTGCGCGGCGCGCTGACGTTCGGCCGCCGGCACGCGCACCTGTGGCAGCCCGCGGAGCGCGCGCAGCTGACCGCGGCCGCGGACCTGATCGGCCAGGCCGCGGAGCGCGCCCGCCGGTTCGAGACGCAGCACGGCACCGCGCAGTTGCTGCAGCGCAGCATGCTGCCGGAGCACCTGCCGAACCTGGACCGGTTCCGGGTCGCGGCGCGGTACGACCCGGGCATCGACGGCAGCGCGGCCGGCGGTGACTTCTACGACGCGTTCGTGCTGCCGGGGGGCCGGCTGGCGATCGTGCTCGGCGACGTGGCCGGGCACGACATGCACGCGGCCGCGCTGATGGGCCAGGTCCGGGCCGCGCTCCGGGCGCTCGCGCTGGCCAACCCGGACCCGGTGGTGGTGCTCGACGGCCTGGACAAGCTGGTCGGCATGCTCGGCACCGGCACCCGCTCGCACGAGTTGTTCGTCACGGTCGCCTACGGCCTGCTCGACCAGCGGGACGGCGGGCTGACGATCGCGTCGGCCGGCCATCCGGCGCCGCTGATCCGGCACGCCAACGCGGAGGGCCAGCTCGCGACGGTCGGCTACCTCGACGTGCCCACCGGCACCCCGCTCGGCCTGGGTGGCGCGCATCGCGCGATGACGACGGCGCTCTCGCCCGGCGACACGATCCTGCTCTTCAGCGACGGCGTGATCGAGCGCCGCCGGCGGGAGCTGGACGACGGCCTGGCCGCGCTGGCGAAGTCGGTCGCCGAGGCGGTCAGCGGCGATCCGCGGAACCTGTGCGCGCTGGCCACGTCCGCGGTCGCCGGTGCCACCGAGGACGACGTGGCGGTGCTCGCGGTGGAGTACGCCAGCACGCCCAGCCGGTCCGCGACGATGAACGTGCCGCCCGAGCCGACCATGCCGGGCCGCGTCCGGCAGTGGATGAAGGTGCAGCTCTCCGCGTGGGACGTGCCGGAGGCGGTGATCGGCGCGGCCGTGCTCTGCACCAGCGAGCTGACCACGAACGCGCTGCTGCACGCCGGCACCGCGGCGCGCGTGCACATCGACCTCACGCCGGAGCGCCTGCTCGTCTCCGTCCAGGACAGCGGCACCCGCGGCACGGTCACCCGCGCCCACACCGACACGCTCAGCAGTCGCGGTCGCGGCCTCGGCCTGATCGAGGAGCTCAGCGACGCCTGGGGCACCGACCCGACGGTTCGCGGCTCCACGGTCTGGTTCGAGATCCTGCTCTCCGAGGACCGGGAGAACACCTGACGGACCGGGACTTTCCCGCTTCCGGCGGGGCCGGGACCCGCATGCTCCCGCGGGCACCGGTCGGCCGCGGGCGGCCTCCCTTCCGGTTCCGCGGTGGGCACCGGAGGACCCGGCGGACCGCTTCGGCCGGGTGACGATCGGGACAGCGTGCCGGGTCACGTGCTATTCGCCGGTAAAAGGGGTACTGGCGTGCGCATGGGTGAGCGACGCGGGGTTCTCTTCGACGTGGACGGGACGCTGGTGGATACCACGTACCTGCACGCGGTCTGCTGGTGGTCGGCGCTGCGTGAGTACGGGCACGACGTACCGATGGCGGTGATCCACCGTGCGGTGGGCATGGGTGGTGACCGGATCCCGGGGCACCTGCTCGGCGACGACCGCGATCCGGCGCAGGACGACGCGCTGCGCGCGGCGCACAAGACCTTCTACGGCCGGTACCGGGGTGATCTGCGGCCGCTGCCGGGCGCGCGCGAGCTGCTGTTCGCGTGCGCGGAGCGGGGCCTGACCGTGGTGCTGGCCTCGTCCGCGGACGCCGAGGAGCTGGACGCGCTGCGCAAGGCGCTGGACGCGGACGACGCGATCGCCGCGGCGACGTCGTCCGCGGACGCGCGGGAGGGCGGCAGCAAGCCGGCGCCGGACATCCTGGAGGCCGCGCTGGCACAGTCCGGTGTCGACCCGGCGCGCGCGGTGTTCGTCGGCGACTCGGTGTGGGACGTGGCGGCCGCGGGCCGGCTGAACCTGCCGTGCATCGGGCTGACCTGCGGTGGCACCTGCAAGAGCGAGCTGGCCGGGGCCGGCGCGGTGGCGGTCTACGACGATCCGGCCGCGCTGCTGGCGCTGCTCGAGGAGTCTCCGCTCGGGCTGCTCCGGTAGCCGCGGGGATGGACACCATAGATCTGGCGTTCGCGCTGTTCGGCGCCGGCGCGCTGCTGGCCGGCCTGCTTCCCCGCCTGGTGGAGGGCCGGCCGTTCTCGATGCCGATAGCGTTCCTCGGCCTCGGCATGCTGGTCTTCGCGATCCCGTCGCCGCTGCCGGACCTGGACCCGATGGCGCACCCGGAGCTGACCGAGCACCTGACCGAGCTGGGCGTGCTGGTCGCGCTGATGGGTGCCGGCCTGAAGATCGACCGGCCGATCGGGCTGCGGCGCTGGTCGGCGGTGTGGCGGCTGCTGGCGCTGGCGATGCCGTTGACGATCGCCGCGGTCGCGCTGCTCGGCTGGGCCTGGGCCGGCCTGGGCCCGGCGGCCGCGCTGCTGCTGGCCGCCTCGCTCGCGCCGACCGATCCGGTGCTGGCCGCGGAGGTGCAGGTCGGCGAGCCGACCGACGAGGAGGACTCGGAGGACGAGGTCCGGTTCTCGCTGACCGCGGAGGCGGGACTGAACGACGGGCTGGCATTCCCGTTCGTCGCGCTGGCGCTCGCCATGATCCCGGGCCTGACCTGGGGTTCTCTCGGCCACTGGGCGCTCGTCGACGTGGGCTGGAAGATCGCCGCCGGGGTGGCCGGCGGCACCGCGGTCGGATGGCTGCTGGGCTGGCTGTTCTTCCGGGCGCGCCCGGAGCGGCTGCGGCCGGCGCTGCACGCGGAGGGCCTGATGGCGCTGGCCGCGACGTTCCTGGCCTACGGCGCCACGGAAATGATCGGCGGGTACGGCTTCCTCGCGGTGTTCGTGGCCGCGCGCGCGATCCGGGGTGCCGAGCGGGGCCACGAGTACCACCAGGTGTTGCACGACTTCTCGGAGCAGATCGAGCGGCTGCTCACCGTGCTGCTCCTGCTGCTGCTCGGCGGTGCCGTGGTCGACGGGCTGCTGAAGCCGCTGACCTGGGGCGCGGCCGCGACCGGTCTGGCGCTGGTGTTCCTGATCCGCCCGCTGGCCGGACGCCTGTCGCTGATCGGGGCGCCGGGCCGGCGCGCGGAGCACTGGGTGGTGGGCATCTTCGGGATACGGGGTGTCGGCACGTTCTTCTACCTCGCCTACGCGCTCGGCCACGCGGAGATCCCGGACGCTCCGTTGCTCTGGGCAACCGCCGCCTTCGTCGTGATCATCTCGGTGGTGCTACACGGTGTAGCGGCCACGCCCGTGATGGCGAAGCTCGATCGAATGCACGAGCGCTCGCACGTGCAGCAGGAACGTGCAGGTGACGCGTGCGATCAAGAAGACACTCGATGCACCGTACAAGTAACGCCGAGTAAGCAATAACGAGCTTTCTCGTGTGAGCTGACCGATTTCGGACCCAACTTCTGTAGCTCTGCGTGAAGGTAACCCGTAAGGTGGACGTCAACCGGTGCCGTCGACACCCCGACGCGCCCTCTGTGTGGATCACCCAGTGTGGACGCCGAACACCCTTCGGCCCGGAAGCGACTCCACAAGGGTCGGTTACACACAGAGTGACGTAACGCCGGAATGATCACGGATCAAACCGCAGGCGACAAGGAGGTTGGCGGTGCGAGTCAGAGGCTACCCACAGGGCACCCCGTGCTGGGCTGAGCTCATCGGAGAGGAGTCCGCCGACGCTACAGCGTTCTACGGCGAGCTCTTCGGCTGGAAGACCGACGACCGGACCTTCCGGCTGCGTGACCTGGCGGCGGCCGGCCTGTCGCATCTGGACGACGCACCGGACCTGGGCGGCAGCGCCTGGGCGACCTATGTGGCGGTCGAGGACCTCGAGGCCGTGTCCGTGCTGGTGGCGGACGCGGGCGGCACCGTGCTGCGCGAGCCGCACGAGATGCCGAACGGCGGCCTGGCGGCGCTGTTCCGTGACCCGGACGGCGCGGTCTTCGGCGCGTTCGAGAAGAAGGGCGCGTTCGGCGGCGCCCAGATCAACGAGGAGCCCGGCGCGTCCTGCTGGTTCGAGCTGAGCACGCCGAACCCGGACACCGTCTCCTCGTTCTACGGCAAGATCTTCCAGTGGACCGAGCAGGACGCGGAGTACGCGCCCGGCGTGCGGTACTCGGAGTTCCTCACCAGCAGCGCGCGCGTGGTCGCGGGCATGCGGGTGACCGAGGGCGCGGCCCGCTGGCTCACCTGCTTCGAGGCCGAGGACGTGGCGACCACGGCCGGCCGGTGCGTGGCGCTCGGCGGTTCCGTCGTGGCCGGCATGCGCGCCGCCACCATGGGGTCCTACGCGATCCTCGCCGACCCGAGCGGCGCGGAGTTCGGCGTGATCAGCTTCCTGCCGGAGCTGCACGCATAACAGGCGTTACACGGTCCGCCGCCCCCGCGCTGCACCGCGGGGGCGGCGGACTTCTCTTTGCATAGACGGTGATTGATTAGTAGGGTCATGGGAGCGCTCCCGTCGACCTCCGATCCCACCGCCTGCGAGGAGCACCCATGCGCCCCAGATCCGTCCTGGCCGCCGTCGCGGTCGCCGCCGCCACGGCCGCCGGCGCCGGCCTGCTGTTGCCGTCCGCCGCGGCCGCGGCCGAATCGCCCTACTACGTCGACCCGGCCACGAACGCCGCGAAGTGGGTCGCCGCCAACCCGAACGACTCCCGCGCCGCCGTCATCCGCGACCGGATCGCGAGCGTGCCGCAGGGCCGCTGGTTCACCGCGAACAACCCGGGCACGGTCGCCGGCGAGGTCGACGCGTTCGTCGGCGCGGCCGCCGCGGCCGGGAAGATCCCGATCATGGTGGTCTACAACATCCCGAACCGCGACTGCAGCGGCGCCAGCTCCGGCGGGCTGCCGAACCACGCGGCCTACCGCGCGTGGGTCGACCAGGTGGCGGCCGGGCTGCGCGGCCGGCCGGCCGCGATCGTGCTGGAGCCGGACGTGCTCGCGCTGATGACCGACTGCATGTCGCAGTCGCAGCAGAACGAGGTGTACGCGTCGATGGCGTACGCGGGCAAGGCGTTCAAGGCCGCGTCCGCGCAGGCCAAGGTCTACTTCGACGCGGCGCACTCGGCGTGGCTGGCGCCCGCCGAGATGGCGGCCCGGCTGGTCCGCGCGGACGTGGCGAACAGCGCGGACGGGATCTCCGTCAACGTCTCGAACTACCGGACGAACGCGGAGTCCGTCCCGTACGTCAAGGCCGTGATCGCGGCGACCGGCGACTCCTCGCTCAAGGGCGTGATCGACACCAGCCGCAACGGCAACGGCCCGGCGGGCGGCGAGTGGTGCGACCCGGCCGGGCGGGCGATCGGCATCCCGTCCACGAACGCGGTCGACGACCCGGCCCTGGACGCGTACCTGTGGATCAAGCTGCCCGGCGAGGCGGACGGCTGCATCGCGGGCGCGGGCCAGTTCGTACCGCAGCGGGCTTACGACCTCGCGATCGCGGCCGGTCCGGTGGTGAACCCGACCACCACGCGCAGCGCGATCCCGACCGCGAGTCCCACCGGCGGCCCGGCGCCGGCCGGGTGCACGGTGCGGTACACGGTCAACCAGTGGTCGACCGGCCTCACCACCGAGCTGCGGGTCACGAACCACGGTGCCGCGGTCAGCTCGTGGCGGGTCGGGTTCACGGTCGGCGGCACGGTCACGCTGTCGAACGGCTGGAACGGCAGCTGGACGCAGTCCGGCACCACGCTCACCGCGGCGAACCTGGCCTGGAACGGGTCGGTCCCGGCCGGCGGCACGGTCAGCACCGGTTTCCAGGCGTCCTACACCGGCACGGCACCCGCGGCACCGTCCGCGTTCACGCTGAACGGCACGCCCTGCACGGCGTCCCCCGCGTAGTCCCGGTGTGGATTCCGGGCGCCGGCCCTCGCCAGGGCCGGCGCCCGACGACGTCGCGGCGTCCGCCTCAGCCGCCCACCTGACGTGCGGAAAGGGCCGACCGGCGCCCGCGAGCCCTCGGCACCCGGCCACGCCGGAATGTCTAGTCGCGCAGCGACGCGATCAGCTCGGGGGTCAGCTCCGACAGTGACGTCAGCAGGCTGTCCGCCAGCATCAGCGCGTCGCCGGCCGGCGGGTAGGCCGGCTGCGGGATCGCCACCACCGCGAGCCCGGCCGCGGACGCGGACCGCAGCCCGTTCGACGAGTCCTCCACGGCCGCGCACGCGGCCGGCGCCAGGCCGAGCCGGGACGCCGCGGTCAGGTACGCGTCCGGCGCCGGCTTGCCGCGCGGCACCTCCTCGGTCGACACCGTGGCCTCGAACAGGTCGGTGATCTCCGCCGCCGCCAGCACGTGGTCGATCAGCACGCGCGCGGACGAGCTGGCCACCGCGAGCCGGTACGCCGCGCCGATCCGGCGCACCGCCTCGACCGCGCCCGGGATCAGCGGCAGCGCGGTCTCGTACCGGGCCGCCATCCGCCGCAGCACCTCGGCCGCGACCTCCTCCGGGGTGCCGCCGACGCCCAGGTCCTCGGCCAGATAACGGGACCACTCACCGGTGCTCATGCCCATCAGCCGCGACTGCGCGTCCGGCAGCCAGGTGCCGCCGGACTCCGCGACCAGCCCGCGCCGCACCTCCTCCCACACCGGCTCGGTGTCGATCAGCACGCCGTCGAGGTCGAAAACCACCGCTTGGATCATCGATACAGACTGCCAGAGCGCGAAGCCGGAGAGGGCTTGGCACACTAGTCGGCGTGCATACGACCCTGGCGATCGACTGCGGCGGCGGTGGCATCAAGGCCTCCGTGCTGGACGAGTCCGGCACGATGCGGGCCCAGCCGCTGCGCGTCCCCACCCCGTACCCGCTGCATCCCGATCTTTTCGTGAAGACCCTGGTCGAGCTGTCGCACCAGCTTCCGCCCGCGGACCGGGTGACCGTGGGGATGCCGGGCATGATCCGGCACGGTGTGGTGGTCGCCACCCCGCACTACGTCACGAAGGCCGGGCCGCGCACGCGCATCGATCCCGAGCTGGCCAAGGCCTGGGCGAACTTCGACGCCCGGTCCGCGCTCGGCGCCGCGTTCGACCGGCCGACGCTGGTGCTCAACGACGCGGAGGTGCACGGCGCGGGCGTGGTCGCGGGCACCGGGCTGGAGCTGGTGATCACGCTGGGCACCGGGCTCGGCTGCGCGCTCTTCGACGGCGGCCGGCTCGCCCCGCACCTGGAGTTCTCGCAGGCGCCGGTGCGCTGGGGGATGTCCTACGACACGTACATCGGCGAGCACGAGCGGCGCCGGCTGGGCGACTCGTTCTGGTCGCGGCGGGTGGCCCGGGTGGTCGAGGGCCTGCGCCCGGTGTTCCTCTGGGACCGGCTCTACATCGGCGGCGGCAACTCCCGGCGGATCATCCCGGAGCAGCTGCTGCGGATGGGCGACGACGTGGTGATCGTGCCGAACACGGCCGGCATCGTCGGCGGCGTCCGTGCCTGGTCGCTCCGGGTCCACTGAAAACAAGATCATCCGAGGGTACGGAGAGCGTGTACTCTTCCCGCGTGGTTGCTCACGTGCTCTCCGTCAACCTGGCCGTTCCGCGGCGGGTGCCCGGCACGGTCCGCAAGACCGGCATCGACAAGCGCCCGGTGGACGGCCCGGTGCCGGTCCGCGCGCCCGGCGATCGCGCGACCGGCCTGGGCAGCGGCTTCCAGGGCGACGAGATCTTCGACAACCGGCACCACGGCGGCGACGACCAGGCCGTGTATGTCTACGCCCGGGAGGACCTGGACGCCTGGGCCGCCGAGCTGGGCCGTGAGCTGCCCGGCGGCGTCTTCGGCGAGAACCTCACCACGACCGGCCTGGACGTGACGGGCGCGCTGATCGGCGAGCGCTGGCGGGTCGGCGCCGACCTGGTGCTGGAGGTCTCGGTCCCGCGCGAGCCGTGCAACACGTTCGCCCGCTGGATGGACGTGCCCGGGTGGCTCAGGACGTTCACCAGGCGCGCGGTGCCCGGCACCTACCTGCGGGTGATCTCGCCGGGTGAGGTGCGGGCCGGCGACGAGATCGTGGTCGAGCACCGCCCGGAGCACGAGGTCACGGTCGGGCTCGCGTTCCGCGCGATGACGCTGGAGCGTGAGCTGCTGCCGCGGCTGCTGGACGCGCCGGCGCTGCCCGCGAAGATCCTCGCCAAGGCGCGGAAGTACGCGACCACCGCGCCCTGATCAGGCGAGGACGTTGATCGGCTCGACGACGCCGACGCCCTCGGCGAAGTGGCGGAGGCGGATCGCGTGCGACTCGGTCAGCACCTCACCGGCCCGGACCAGCGTCATCCCGGTCTTCGTGACCACGTCCTGGTTCATCAGCATGCCGACCACCAGCTCCCTGCCCTTGACCTGGCGGGGACGGCGGACGTCGTTCGACCGGTAGGCGCGGGCGGCCGCGTCCAGCACGGCGGCGGGATACCGCGGGTTCCGGGCCAGCTCGACCACCGCGGTACCGGGTGCGAGCCCGGACTCGACCGCGACCACGAACGCGGTGACCGTCTCGTAGATCTGCTGCGCGGCGCCGCCGGGCTCCTCGCTCGCGCGCGGCGTGGGCGCCTGCGCCTCAGCGAGCGTGACCGGCTGGGACGCCACCCAGTCGGCGACCCGCTCCAGCCGCGGGATCCGGCCGATCAGCTCGCGGGTCAGCCGCGGATGCCCGCGGTACATGGCCAGCGCCTCGGCGTCGGCGTCCGTGCTGTCGGTCGCCCTCGCGATCACCTCGGGCGGGACCGCCATCAGGCCGACCTGGCCGAGCATCGCGGCGAGCCGCAGCTCCCAGGTGTCCGCCGGCCGCAGCGCGGTCACGCACGCGTCGATCAGCGTGCGCACGGTCTCGGTGCGCGCGGCCGCGACCGGGTGCGCGGCCGCCATCAGCTCGGTCAGAACCGTGACCGCGCCGTCCAGCGTGCGTTCCAGCAGCTCACGCTCGCTCATCACGAGGCGGTGCTGGGCGAGCGCGGCGTCCAGCGCGCGGGCCAGGCCGGCCGGCTCGCACGGTTTGGTGAGGAAGCGGAACAGGTTGCCGTCGTTGACCGCGGCGATCGTGTCGGCCAGGTCGGCCTGGCCGCTGAGGACGATCTGCACGGTGTCCGGCGAGCGCTCGCGGACCTCGGCCAGGAATTCGGCGCCGTTCATGCCCGGCATGCGCATGTCCGAGACGACCACGGCGTACGGGTGGGCGGCGCCGCGCACCTTGTCCAGCCCGGCCGCACCGGAGTTGGCGGTGTCCAGCTCGTAGTGGCCGTGCAGACTGCGCCGGAACGCGTCCAGGATGCGCTGCTCGTCGTCGACCATGAGAATTCGCTGACTCAGCACACCCGTACCCCCTAAGCCGTTATTTGACTATAAATGGGGCTAAACATGGTGAGCGGGAAACCGCTCAGGTCGGGCCGGTGCGCGCCGATCGGACCGTCGGCCCCACCGCCGGCCCGGAGAAGGCACCATGTCCGACTCACCGCCTCCGTACGACGAGCTGCTGCGCACCGTCGACCAGCAGCGCGCCATGATCCGATCGCTCACCCGCGACATGCGTACCGCCAAGGATCTGGTCGCCCGGAACATGGACGACGCCGTCGTGATCACGGACGAGGCCGGCGTGATCGAGTGGGTCAACCCGGCGTTCTCCGCGATGACCGGCTGGTCCGAGGCGGAGGCGGTCGGCCGCACCCGGCAGAGCATGCTCGCCGGCGTCCAGCCGCTCGGTGACCTCGGCGACCATCTCAGCGACGACCACCAGGGCATGGTCCCGGACTTCCTGGCCACCACCAGGGACGGCCGCGAGTACTGGCTGAAGATCGAACTGCACCGCGTGCACGAGGACGACGGCCGGGTCCGGATCGTCTGCGTGGAGCACGACGTCACGTCCCGCCGCGAGGCCGACGAGACGCTGCTGACCGCGATCGAACGCTCCGAGGCCCTGGCCACGGAGCTGTCCACGGAGAAGGCGCTGCTGGACGGCGTGCTGTCGTCGATCCCGCAGCTGACCTACTGGAAGGACTTCGCCGGCTGCTACCGCGGGCACAACGCGGCGTTCCTGGCCATGCGCGGGCTCGACGCCGGCGCGGACGTGCTCGGCCGGACCGAGGCGGAGCTGCCGGTCACCGACGAGCTGTCCCGCGTGCTGCCGGAGGTCGAGGCGCAGGTGCTGGCGACCGGCCGGCCGGTGCTGGACCAGCGGGTGACGATGGGCCCGTCCCGGAGCCTGCTGCTCAGCGTGCTCCCCCGCCGGGGCACGGCCGGGGTGATCGAGGGTCTGATCGGCGTGGGCGCGGACGTCACCCGGGTCAGCGAGCTGGAACGGCAGCTCAACGCCGCGAACCGGCTGGAGGCGATCGGCCAGCTCGCGGCCGGCATCGCCCACGAGATCAACACCCCGATCCAGTTCGTCTCGGACAACACCCGGTTCGTGGCGGAGTCGTTCGACAGCCTTCTCCGGCTGGTCACGCTGGTCGGCGAGGCGTGCGCGGCGGACGGCCGGGACCCGGCGGAGGCGATGGCCGGGTTGCGCGCGGCGCTGGACACCATCGACCTGGACTTCCTGGTCGAGGAGATCCCGGGCGCGGTCACCGAGTCGCTGGAGGGGCTGGACCGGGTCGCGCAGATCGTCCGCGCCATGAAGGACTTCTCGCACCCGGGCCAGGGCCGGCGGGACACCGACATCAACCGGGCGGTGGAGAGCACCGCGCAGGTGGCCCGGAACGAGTGGAAGTACCAGGCGCAGCTGCACCTCGATCTCGGACCGGATGTGGGCCAGGTGCCGTGCTACGAGGGCGAGCTGAAACAGGTCGTGCTCAACCTGATCGTCAACGCGGCGCACGCGATCGAATCCCGGCGCCAGCCGGAGCCGGACGCGCCGCTCGGCACGATCACGATCACCACCAGGCGGTACGCGGACACCGTGGAGATCGTGGTGACCGACGACGGCAGCGGCATGACCGACGCGGTCCGGGAGCGCATCTTCGACCCGTTCTTCACCACGAAGGGCGTCGGCAAGGGCACCGGCCAGGGGTTGAGCATGGCGTACAGCAGCATCGTGCAGAAGCACGGCGGCGCGATCCGGGTCGAGTCCGCGCCGGGCGAGGGCGCCAGGTTCACGGTGTGCCTGCCGGTCAGCGTGGAGGTCCCGGCGTGAGGCCCCGCCTGCTGCTGGTGGACGACGACGCGCGGATCCTCTCCGGACTGCGCCGCCAGCTGCACAGCCGGTACGCGGTCACGGTCGCCGAGGGCGGCGCGGCCGGGCTGGCCGCGATCGCGGAGCAGGGCCCGTTCGCCGTGGTGGTCAGCGACATGCGCATGCCCGGCATGGACGGCGCCACGTTCCTGGCCCGGGTGCGGCTGGCCGCGCCGCTCACCACGCGCGTGCTGCTCACCGGCCAGACCGAGCCCGCGGCCGCGATCCGGGCGATCAACGACGGCCAGGTCTTCCGGTTCCTGAACAAGCCGTGCCCGCCGGAGACGCTGGACCGGTGTCTCCAGGAAGCGGTCGTCCGGTACGAGGCCGCGCGCGACGAGGAGTCCGCGCTCGCCGCCGTGCTGGCCGACCGGCGGGTGCTCGACCACGTGCTCGACCCCACGGTCCCGGCCGGCGACGCGCTCGCGGCCGAGCTGCTCGACGCGCTCCGCAACGGCGAGTTCCACCTGCGCTACCAGCCGATCGTCGACCTGGCCGACGAGCACACGGTCGGCGTGGAGGCGCTGATGCGCTGGACGCCCGCGCACGCCGGCCTGGTCACGGCCGCCCGGTTCATCCCGGCCGCGGAGGCCACCGGGCTGATCCGGCCGCTCGGCCGCTGGGTGATGTCCGCCGCCTGCCAGGAGGTCGCGTCCTGGCCCGCGATGTCCGCGACCGAGTCGCTGCGCGTGCACATCAATCTGTCCGAGGGACAGCTGCGCGACCCGCAACTCGCCGACGACCTGCAGCAGGCGCTGACGCTGAGCGGGTTCGACCCGCACCGGGTGACGCTGGAGATCGACCACGGTCCGGCGCTCTCCGAGCTGCAGCCGCTGGCCTCGCTGCGCACGCTCCGCGACCGCGGCATGGAACTGGCGCTGTGCGGCTTCACGGACGCGGCACTGCTGCGGGACACCGCGGAACGGCTGCCGCTCGCGGTCGCGAAGATCCGCCGGCACCTGACCGCGCTGCTGCCCACGGACGAGCGGCACAGCGGCGTGCTCTTCACCCAGATCGTGGCGACCGCACACGACCTCGGCATCCGCGCGGTCGCGGAGGGCATCGAGACCGACGCCCAGCGGGACGCCGCCCGGGAACGCGGCTGCGACCACGGCCAGGGCTACCGCTACGGCAGCCCGGCCGAGGCCGGCGACCTGCTGACCCTGCTGGTCGGCGCGTGAGACCGCACCGCGCGGGATCCGGCACCGGCGCGTGACCCGGCATCGGCCGGACGCGGTTCGCGGCCGGTGAGCGCGGCGGGTGCACAATGGCGGGTGCGCTCGGTCCGCTGTTTGGGGGTGGGCCGGGCGTCCACCGTCGACTCCCGCCGGCGCCGCACGACCGCGTCCGCGCGACCGGCCCGTCCCGCGGACGCGGGAACCCCGCGCGCACCTCCGGTGTGTCCGGAGGCGCGCCCGGGGTCCCCGGCGCCGGTCGGTTTCAGCCCGATGGTGCGGGCGGATCAGAGCGGCGGGTACGCGTTCGCCAGCAGCTCCTCGAACTGGGCCTGGAACCAGTGGCCGGAGAGCGGTGCGTCGGGCAGCGCGCCGGACATGTTGTTGTTGTTCCGCGGGTTGCCCGCGTAGGTCGGGTCGCACATCCGGTCGAAGCCCTTGCCCTCGTCGTTCGGGATCTCGCGGGACGCGCCGTCCGACTCACCCGGCGGCTTGATCCACGCGTAGGCGTCGATGCCGGACGCGGGCGACGCCTTCGGGCGCTCGCCGAGCCCGGCGCCGGCCTGGTTGCACCAGTTGCCGAGGTGGATGCGCCGGTCCAGGCGCGACTCGTTGACGAACGTGTTCGGGTCCGTCGACGTGCTCGCGCGGGTCGGCCGGTCCGGGCCGCCCCAGCCGTTGCGGGAGGTGTCGATGATCATGCCGAGCCCGGCGTCGAAGCCGATCCCGACCAGGTGCTGACGGTACGCCTGCGCGTACTCCACCTCGGCGACGTAGTTGTTCCAGTCGACCCAGGTGGTGCTCTCCCGCACCGGCTTGCCGCCGACCACGGTGGTCGCCTCGAAGAACGGCTCGTCCAGGATGCCGTAGTTCGCCACGTTCGCGGCGAAGCCGTGCACGTCCGACGGCTCCGCGCCGTTGGCCCGCGCGGCCTGCAGGAACACCTGACCGGACGCGGCGAAGTTGTCGGTCCAGCCGAGCCAGCCGTGGTGGCCGATGTCGATGTAGTTGTAGACGTTCGGCAGCGCGCCGAGCTGCGCCAGCGCGTACCCGACGCCCTGGACGTAGTTGCCGTTGGCCTTCATCACGTCGCACTCGGGCGTCGCGGTCGGCCGCGGGCTGACGTTCGTCACCAGGTTCGGCAGCGAGTCGATCTCGACGACCGTGACGATCCGCAGGTTCGCGTACGCCGGGTCGCCCATGATCTCGACGATCGGGTCGATGTAGTCGCTCTGGTAGGTCGCGATGTCGGTCGGGGCCAGCTCACCGTTGGAGGCGAGCGCGGCACAGTCCCGGCCGGGCAGGTTGTAGATGACCACCTGGATCAGGTTCGCGCCCTGGTCGACCGCGGCGTCGAGGTGATCGCGGAGGCCCATGGTGTTCGAGCCGGCCGAGCCGGACTCGATCGCGGCGATCCGGTCCAGCCAGATCGCGGTCGGCTGGTTCGCGATGGCCTGCCCGCCGCTCGACGCGGCCTTCGCGGACCAGTCCGGGTTGACGTACATCCGGGCACCCGCGTACGGGTTGTCCAGCTTGGCCGCCGCGTTCGCGGTGCTGGTGGCCACCACGACGAGGCTCGCGGCCAGCGTGGCGGTGGCCGCTACGGCCAGGGATCTCTTGCTCAATGACAAACGCATGCACGCACTCCTCGAAAGATTGACGCCAATCGAGCGTGGCGGTCCGCGACTCGCTGCGACGCCGTGCCGCAGACCGCCTGCCGGTCATCCCCGCAGCCCGGTCGGGGCGTTTCCTCCGGAGCAGGCCATTGCCCCACGGAGACCGCTAAAAGCGGATTTAGGACCGTGCGGCGGTGATCGCCCTGACGCGTCCTGGAAACAGGCTATTCACAGACTTCGATGATTTACAAGGGTGTTACGCCCGGGAAATCCGATTGGCGCGATGAAAATCGTTATGAGGGGGCCGGTCTGGATTGCGGCTTCAGCAGCGGGAACGCGTTCTCACCGCACGCCCGGTCGACTGCGGGGCCAGGCGCGCAAAAGCGCGTCCAGCGCGTCCAGCGAGCGCTCCCAGCTCTCCGCGGAGTCCGGCGTGCTGTGCGCGAACCCGCCGGCCGCCTCCAGCGTGACCCAGCCGTTGAACACGCTGCCGAGCAGCCGCACCGCGTGGGTCTGCTCCGGCTCCGGCAGGTCGTAGCCGCGCAGCAGCGCCCGCGTCATGGCGGCCAGCCGCACGCCCGCGCTGCCCGCCGCGTCCGCCGGGTCCAGTCGCGCCTGCGCCGCCGCCCACCGGCCCGGATGCGCCCGCGCGTAGTCCCGGTAGACGTTGGCCAGCGCGATCAGCGCGTCCCGACCGGCGCGTCCGGCCAGCGCGTCCGACGCGCGGCCGGCCAGCTCCTCCAGCGCCAGCAGCGTCACGCGGGCGCGCAGCTGCTGCCCGTTGGCCACGTGCGAGTAGAGGCTCGCGACCGCGACGCCGCACCGCCGGGCCAGCGCGGACGGCGTCACCGCGTCGAACCCCGACTCGTCGGCCAGCTCCGCGCCGGCCCGCGCCAGACGTTCCGTGGTCAATCCCGCACGCGCCATAGGCCATTATTGGTTTGCCTAAAGCTTTTAGGCAACTTAGCGTCGTTCGCATGAAGCCGCTGACCGACCGAGAGATCCGCGCCGCGTTCGTGAACTGTTCCAAGGGCGAGGCGACCCGCGCGTTCGTCCCGCGCGACCTGAGCACCCGCCCCTGGGACGACCTGGACTTCCTCGGCTGGCGCGACCCGAAGTCGCCGGAGCGCGCCTACCTGGCCGTGCCCGGGGACGGCGACACGCTGACCGCGGTCGTGCTCCGTCTCCCGACGCCGTCCACCGCACGCACCGCCCGCCACGGCATCTGCTCGCTGTGCCTGACCACGCACGACGGCGGCGTACCGCTGATGGTCGCGCCGAAGGCCGGCCGGGCGGGCCGCCAGGGCGACTCGGTCGGCACCTACATCTGCCCCGACCTGACCTGCTCGCTCCACGTGCGCGGCCGCCCCGGCGCCGGCCCCGGCACGCCACTGCGCGACTCGCTCAGCGAGGAGGAGAAGATCGCGCGCATGCTGTCGCACGTCGCCGGCTTCCTGGCAAAGGTCATGGAATAACCCATTTTCCCGCTTCCGGCGTGCCCACGTCCCTCGTGCTCCCGCGGGCACCGGTCGGCCGCGGGCGGCCTCCCTGCCGGTGCCGTCGCCGGTCACCACGACCACACCCGCCGCCACGAACGTGCCGCGCGAGCCGGACACCGCCGGGAAACCGCCGCACCGGGCCGGGAGACGGGTCCGCCGCCCGTGCGGCACGTGCGCCCCGGCCGGGGCACGCGTGCCGCACGGCGGTCAGTGGCGGTGGGCCTCCTCGTGGGCCGCGGTGATCCTCGCCCAGGACCGAGGCTCGGCCGGGACCGTACGCGCGGCGACCTCGAGCTCGGGGCGGCCCGGCGTGTAGAGCCAGGTGCGGAAGAGGTCGCCGAGGTCGTCGCCGGAGATCTCCTCGGCGAGCGCGACGAACTCGGCGGTGCTCGCGTCGCGGTAGCGGTGGGTCTGCGCCCAGGCGCGCAGCACGGCGAAGAAGTCCTCGTCGCCCACGGCCTCGCGGAGCGCGTGCAGGGTGAGCGCGCCACGGTCGTAGACCGCCGGGTGGAACAACCGGGCCGCACCGGGATCACCGGGCAGGACCTGCCAGAACGGGTCGTCGGCCGGCCAGGCCACGCCGTGCACGTAGTCGGCGATCTCCGCGGCGGTGCCCTCACCCTCCTTCTCGGACCAGAGCCACTCGGCGTAGGAGGCGAAGCCCTCGTTGAGCCAGATGTCCCGCCAGTCGCGGACCGAGACGCTGTCGCCGAACCACTGGTGGGCCAGTTCGTGCACGACCAGCGAGTTGTTCGACCCGCGGGCGAAGGCCACGCCGTCGTACACCGGGCGGGTCTGCGTCTCCAGCGCGAAGCCGAGCTCCCGCGGACCGGTCACCACGCCACCCCGGGCACCGAACGGGTACGGTCCGAACAGCCCGGCCTGCCAGTCGATGATCTCGCTGGTGCGCTCGATGCTGCCGCGCGCGGCCGCCGCGCTCACCGGGTCCAGGCGCGTGCTGTACGCCGTGATGATCGGCTCGCCGTCCGGCGTCTCGTCGCCGTACGTCTCGAAGTCGCCGATCGCCAGGAACGCCAGGTAGGTGGCCTGCGGCGCGGCGGACCGCCACGACCATCGGTCCCAGCCGCGCAGCTCCGGCTGCGCCCACCGGGTCGGCGAGCCGTTGGAGATCGCCTCCACCCCGGACGGCACCAGCACGGACACGTCGAACGTCGCCTTGTCCGTGGGGTGGTCGTTGCTCGGGTACCACCACCAGGCGATCTCCGGCTGGCCGACCGCGAGCGCGCCGTCCGGCGTGCGGTTCCACGCGGTGTAGCCGGCCGCGACGACCGACGACGGCACGTCGTCGTACGTCACCACGATCGTCGTGGGCCGGCCCGCCGTCAGCGGGCGGGCGGGCGTGACCACCAGTTCGTGGTCGCCCTCCCGGGCGAACGTGGCCGGCCGGTTGTCGACCCGCACCGACGTGGTGCGCAGCGCGAAGTCCAGGTTGAACGCGGACAGGTCCTGGGTGGCGGTGGCCAGGATCGTGGTGGTGCCGGTCAGCCGGTCGGTCTCCGGGTGGTAGCGCAGCCGGATGTCGTAGTGACCGACGTCGTAACCGCCGTTGCCGTAGTCGGGGTAGTAGCTGTCACCGACGCCGGGCGCGCCGGGCGCCGGAGCCGCCTGCGCGCCGCTCTGCACGCCGAGGACGACGGCGAGGACGGCCGCCGCCGTGAGCACGGTTCTGCGTAACACGGTCTCGTCCCTCCCGGGTCCCGCACCTCGGGTCCCCAGAGGGTCAACGTATCGACAAACTTATACGTGGCAATGACGGCGGGGAGTCAGGCTTCCGACGGCTCCGGATCCACGTCCGCGCGCAGCACCGCGACCGGGCAGTGCGCGTGGTGCAGCACGTACTGGCCGGTGGAGCCGAGCAGCAACCCGGCGAAGCCGCCGTGGCCGCGGGAGCCGACCACGACCAGCGCGGCGCTCGCCGCGACGTCCAGCAGGCCGGCGGACGCGCCGCGTTCCACGGACAGCTCGCGGACCGGAACGGACGGGTGCCGGGACCGGCCCTCGGTCAGCGCGTCGTGCAGCACCTGGCCGGCCGCGGTCACGTAGTCGTCGCGGTCCCGCTCGGTCGGGAACGCCATCAGCGCCGGGTCAACCGGCGCCGGCAGGCCCCACGCGTGCACCGCGTGCAGCTCGGCGCCGAGCCGTTCCGCCTCCGCGAACGCGAACAGCACGGCCGCGTGCGACGGCGCGGAACCGTCCACACCGACCACCACCGGGCCGCCGGGCGTGGCGGGCTCGCGGACCACCACGGCCGGGCACCTCGCGTGCGCGGAGACCTGCACGCCGACCGAGCCGAGCAGCAGGCCGGTGAACCCGCCGAGGCCGCGCGAGCCGACCACGACCAGGCCGGCGCCGTCGGATGCCGCGATCAGCACGCCGGACGCGCCGCCGGTCACCGCCTCCGTGGTCACCGAGGCGGCACCGGCCTCGGCCGCGATCCGGGCCGCGCCGGCCAGCACCGCCTCGGCGGCCTTCGCGTACGCGCCCGCGTCACCGGTGACGTCGCCGGCCGGGCCGAACGGCGACGCCGGGTACGGCACCGGCAGCGAGTAGGCGTGGACCAGCCGCAGCGGCGCGCCGTTGGCCCGGGACCGGGCGGCGGCCCAGCGCACGGCCGTCTCCGCCCCCGGTGATCCGTCGACTCCGACGACGATTCCGGACATGATCCGCCTCCTTCGGCCCCGGTCGGGACTCCCCTACCTGCTTGCTTTACACCCGCGGCGGCGGCCGAAACCGGGGAACGGGTTTTTTGCGAGCGGCGGTGAGCAAGGGGTGGTCTGGGCGGCGGCGGGCGGTCCGGGGCAGAATCACCGGTATGCCAACTCGTACCTCATCCGCTGTCTGGAACGGCGACCTCAAGGGCGGTGCCGGCACCGTCGCGCTCGGCTCCGGTGTCTTCGAGGGCCCGTACACGTTCGTCTCCCGCTTCGAGGACGGCACCGGGACCAACCCGGAGGAGCTGATCGCGGCCGCGCACGCCGGCTGCTTCTCCATGTTCCTGGCGAACGTGCTCGCCGGCGCCGGCTTCAAGGCCGACTCGGTGCGCACCTCCGCCGCCGTCACGCTCGGCGACGGCCCGAAGATCACCGGTATCGCGCTGACCGTGGAGGCGTCGGTGCCCGACATCGACGCGGACGCGTTCGCGGGTCACGTCGAGACCGCGAAGGCCGGCTGCCCGGTCTCCGCCGCGCTCGGCGCCGTGCCGCAGACGGTCGACGCCAAGCTCGTCTGAGTCACCCGTGGCTCGTCCGAGCCACCCGTGCGGCCGTCCCGGCGAGGGACGGCCGCGCCCGGCTCACGGCATCGCCACCAGGTCGTACCGCTCCTTCAGGAACGGCAGCAGTTTCTTCAGCGCCTTCAACGTCTCGCGCCGGTCGCCGCCGCCGTCGTGCAGCAGCACGACCGCGCCCGGGTGCGCGTTCTCCTCGACCAGGTCGTAGATCTTCTTGGCGTTCTTGCTCTCCCAGTCGCGCGAGTCGATGCTCCAGTGCAGCGGCACCATGCCGAGGTGCTGCGCGACCGAGACCGTACGGTGGTTGAAGTTCCCGCCCGGGTTACGGAAGTAGCGCACCTTCGCGTTCGGCACGACCGTGTGGATCGCGTCGTTCGTCCGCACCATGTCCTTGACGATCTGCTCCGGCGTGCGGTCGGCCAGCTGGAAGTCGTGGTCCCAGGTGTGGTTGCACAGCGTGTGTCCCTCCGCGACGATCCGGCGCATCTGGGCCGCGTGCGACCGCACCTGGCTGCCGATCACGCAGAACGTGGCCTTGATGCCGTGCTTGTCCAACTGGTCCAGCACCTCGTCGGTGAACTGCGACGGGCCGTCGTCGAACGTGAGGCTCATCGACGGCGTGCCGGTGACCCGCTGCGTGCCGTCCGGCCCGTCGTACGCGCGCTGCCGGGTCGGCGGTTCCGCCCGCATCGGCCCCCGGGGCGCGGACGCCGGTGGCCGGCCCTGCTCCGGCGCGCTCGCGGACCGGGGGTTCGGCCGGTACGGCGATGCTGACGCTCGGTAACTGTCGGACGTCAGTCCCGCCACCACGAGCATGCCGGCGATCAGCGCCGCGGCCAGGACCGTGGCGAGGACCGCGATGCGCCGCGGGTCGGTCGTCCACCTCGTCATCGCGCGCCGCAACCCTTCCCCCACCGGAAAAATCCGGATCCGCCCCGTTGTCGTGCCACCCCGGAAAACATGAAACGGTGGCCCGCACGGGATATCAACCAGACGAACGGCCACATTGCGGTCCGATCGACGACGCACACGCTGCGTAACGAAGTAGCCCCCACAGCCACTAGACGGCTTCGGCCGCGTCCGGGTTGCGCCCGGACGCGGCTATCCGAAAGCCGACAGCGCCCGCGGGGTTCGTCCGGGACCACGACGGATCAGGCAGGGAGGCCGCCCGCGGCCGACCGGTGCCCGCGGGAGCACCGCGAATCGTCCACGCCGGAAGCGGGTGTGTCGGTGTGTGTCGCGGTGATCAGGGGCAGGGCGGGAAGCCGGCGCGGGTCTGGGTGGTGAAGCGGCAGCCGAACTCCGGGGCCGCGACGGCGCGCGGGTTCAGGATGGCGTCGCCGGCGGCGCGGCGGCCGGTGGCGATCCAGCGGGTCAGGTCGTCGAAGCCGGCGCTCAGCTCGGCCTGGGTGAAGTCGCAGTGGCCCGGCGCCCGGATCGCGCGCGAGACGAACAGCGGCGAGTGCGCGCGGCGGGCGTAGATCTGCTCCATCGAGAACGGTACGAAGAGGTCGCCGGTGTTGTGCAGCGAGAGCACCGGGACGCGGGGGCGGCCGTCGACGCGCGGGATGCTGCCGAGCCCGGGATCCGGCGGCACGGTGGGCGAGACCCGAAGGACGTCCCGGTTGAGCCGCCACTCGGCCGGGGTGAGGCGCGGGCCGTCCGTGACCCGGTAGACGGTGTGGCGGTTGCCGGCCACGTTCTCCGCGCGGCCGGACAGTCCGGGGTAGAGCCCGAAGAGGAACGGCAGGTCGGCGAACGGTTCCAGGGACGGCACCGAGTTCCAGAACGCGAGCGACTCCGCGAAGCCGGGGCGGTCCCCGCCGGTGCGCCGCTCGACCACGTCCGACCAGGCGCGGCCGGCCGGGGTGAGCGGCGCCGGCACGCCGAGGTCCGCCGTGATCCGGGCGACCTGGGCACGCCACTCCCGGTCGTAGTCCTCACCCGGCGCGTCCGGGAAGCGGATCGGCACCCCGGCCAGCGCGGCCGCGGTGACGTTCACGTCGAGGAAGTAGTCGTAGAGCGCGGTGTCGCCGAGCACGCCGCAGACCGGCATCGCGCCGGCGAACGCGCGCGGGAACTCCTCGATCGCGACCGCGGTGACGTGGCCGCCCATCGACTCGCCGGTCATCAGCACGGACCGGGCGGGCGCGCCGGTGACCCGGCCGAAGAGCGCGATCAGCGCGTGCGAGTCGCGGACGCCCTGGCCGACCTCGTAGCCGTTGAGCTGATAGCTGGAGGCGGCCCACGCGTAGCCGCGGTCCAGGTAGTGCCGGCGCAGGCTCGGGCTGCTGACGAAGACGACCTGGCCGGTGCCGCGGTAGCCGTGCGCGAAGATCACCAGCCGGCCGTTCCAGCGGCGCGGGACCTCGATGCGGTACGCCGCGCCGTGCTCGATGCCGGTGTGCACGGCCGAGCCCGCGATCGGTGCGAACGGCGTGCCGTCCACGTCGCAGTCCGGGTCGGCGACCAGGTGACCGGGCTGGGTGGTGCTGGCGACGGGCGCGTCACAGACCGGCGACGACACCGGTCCGGACAGGAGCGAGGCGGTGAGCAGTGCGGCGAGGACGGCTGATCCGGCGGCCATGGCGTTACCTCCGGTCACCCATCCAACGGCCGGCATCGACGCCTGTCAAGACGGCCGAACGACCCCGGCGGTCCAGGGCTGAAGCCCCCTTGGGCCCTGGACCGCCGGGACGCTCAGCGGGCGTGCAGCAGTCCGGCCAGCTCACGGGTGACACGCAACGCCATCGCGCGTCCCCCGCCCAGCACCACCAGGTCCTCGACGGCGCAGGCCGGTGGCGCGTGGTCGAGTGCCGCGGCCAGCTCCGGGTGGTCGGCGGCCCACGCCAGCAGCGCCGCCCGCACCTCCCTGCCCGCCTCGTCCGGCCCGGGCGTCTCCGCCACGAGCCGGCGCACCAGCTCCTCCCGGTACTCCCAGAAGGACCACACCTTGGTCTCGTCGATCAACTGCGCGACCGCGTCCACCCGGCGGTACGCCAACGCCAGCTGCATCGAGTCGGCCGAGCCGTCCCGGGCCAGCTCGCGCATCATCGGGTGCCGCGCGTGCTCGCCGGCCACCTCGTAGAACGTGGTGCGGCTGCCCTGCGGCAGGACCGCGTCGACCACGTCCCGCCAGCCCGGCACGCGGCCGGCGCCGTCGGTGATCAGCGTGTCGGCCGCACGGTAGTAGGCGGTCTTGGTCCGCCAGTGGCTGCGCTCCCGGTTCCGGTCCCGGGCCAGGCGCCTGCGCCAGCCGGCGATGACGGTGCTGCTCAGCAGCGTCGGGCAGCTGTCGGTGAACGCGATCGCAGCCGTCACGGTCACTCCGTCCTCTCGGTCGTCAGCGGGGTCGACCGAGTCTCACCGGCGAACGGATCACGGGACATCACGTGTTCACGGGACATGTGACCGGTGACCGTGTCGAGCACGGCGGTCCAGTCCGCGGGCGGCGCGTCGCCGCGCCAGGCGACCAGGTGGTCCGGGCGGACCAGCACGAACCGCCGGTCCCAGGCGGCGCCGGTCGCGATCAGGTGCGTCATCGGCATGCCCCGGCGCCGGGCGCGCTCCGCCAGCGCGCGCCCGGCGCCCCCGGACCCCAGGTCGACCAGCGTCAACTCGGGTCCGAGCCGGTCGAACAGCGGCGCGCCGTCCGCGAGCGGTACGGCGGGTGCCCGGCTGCCCGGCCAGGTGGAGGGCGTGATCCGGTCCCACGGCAGGTCGCCGGGGCCGCCCGGCTCGTGACAGACGACCGGGGAACCGGCCAGCCGGCGGCCGAACACGATCCCGGCGTCGCCGACCTGGTGCGCCTCCTGCGCCACGAACCCGGCCAGCAGCTCGCGGGACGCGCCGGCGGCGGCCAGCCGGCCGAACCGCAGCCGGGTCTGCACGGCCAGGTCGTGCAGCTCCCGGTCGATCAGCGCGGCGTGCCGGCGCTCGGTCTCGTAGCTGGCCGCCAGCCGGGGACCGCCCCAGCCGCGCACGGTGGCGGCGAGCTTCCAGCCGAGGTCCACCGCGTCCGCGACGTCGGTGCCGGCCCGGCGGCCGACCGCGGTGCGCAGCCGGTGCGCGGCGGCACCGGCCAGGTAGGCGCGGCCCCGCACGTACCGGCTGGCCACCGCCGGGGACTCGTCCCACTCGGAGACCGCGAGCACGTCGTAGGTGCCGTCCAGGCCGAGCCGGTCGCGGAGCACCTCGGCCGGGTCGACCGCGGCGGGCGGGCCGTCGTCCAGCGGCACGGTGCCGACCCAGGCGTCACCGTCCCCCTGCCAGGTGAGCGTGGCGGCACCGGCGACGATCTCCGGCGCGGCCTCGGCGTGCGCCGCGAGCACCGCGTCCGAGCTGCGGAAGAGCACGGCGCAGCGGCGGGCGGGCGGGCCGACGGGGTCGAGCCCGATGCCGAGACAGCGGCGGACCGTGCTGCGCGCGCCGTCGCAGCCGGCCAGGTGCGCGGACTCGAGCGCGTGCCGCACGCCGGTGCGCTGCTCCAGCACGGTGGACAGCACCCGGTCGCCCTCGACCCGCAGGTCGGTGAAGGTCCAGGCCTCGCGCAGGTCGACCAGCGGGTTGCGGCGCAGCGTGGCGCGCAGGAACGCGGCCAGCGCGGCGCCGCGCACCCAGAGCCCGGTCTCCAGCGCGGCGGTGCCGTCCACCGCGTCGGCCGGTGGTTCCGGCGACGCGGGCCACATCCCGGCCGGCGGGTGGTCCAGCCCCCTCGTCCAGACCACGCCGCCGGCCGGGCCCTCGATCCGGCAGTCGGCACGGACCCGTGCCGCCAGCCCGAGCCGGCGCAGCAGCTCCATGCTCCGGCCGTCGAGAAAGGTGACGCCGGGGTGGCGGGGCGGTTCGGGTGACCGCTCCACCACCGTGCACGGAACGCTGTGATGCGCCAGCTCGAGCGCGAGAATCGCGCCGACCGGGCCCGCTCCGACGATGAGCACCGGAATCCTGCCTGCTTGCACGGTCACGCGCCCCGCCCCGTTCCCCCTCGTTCGGCGACCTCACCACCGCAGGTCATCCTTCGCCGGGCGGGGACGGGTTACATCACGCGTTCACGTGATGGAGTGCTGGTTCGTGTACCAGGTGGCCAGCGCGGACCGCTTGTTGATGTTCAGCTTCGCGTAGATGTGCCGCATGTGTGAGTCGACGGTGTGCGGGGACAGGAACATCTCGTCCGCGATCTCCCGGTTGCCGCGACCCTGTGCCACCTGCGCCGCGACCCGCAACTCGGTCTCGGTGAGCGTGCCGCCGCCCGCGCGCCGGCCGGCGCGCCGCGGCCGGGGCACCTTCGCCGCGCCGCACGCGGCCCGCAGCTCGGATGCCTCGGCCGCCGCGGTGCGGGCCGCCGCCGCTGCGCCCCGCTGCTTCTCCAGCGCGGCGAGATCATCGAGCGCGGCCGCCAGCGCCAGTCGCCGCGGCCCCTGCCGGAACCGCCGGACGGCCTCGCGCAGCAGGCTGACGTCGTCGCGCAGCAGCCCCTCGGCGTGCGCGGCCGCGCCGGCCAGCGAGTGCAGCCCGGGGTTGCCGGCCGCGAGCGCCCGGGCCGCGCCGACCACGGCCTCGGCCAGGTCGGTGCGGCCGGCGCCGGCGGCGATCCGGACCAGCGTGGCGGCCGCGCCCGGGTCCTGGCCGATCAGCACCGGGCGCTGCGCGATCGTCTCGTAGAGCGGCCGCAGGTGGGAGACGGCCGGTTCGGCGCCGTCCTCCGCGTACGCCAGCAGCGCCTCCGGCCAGAGCACGTCCTCCGGCGCCGCGGTGATGCCGGTGCGGGTGCGCTCGCGCATCTTCTCCGCGTGCGCCCGCGCCGCGCTCAGGTCGCCGCGCAGCAGGCTGAGCCGGATCAGCGTGCCGAGCAGCGGCACGGTCAGCTGCCAGACGGCCTGCTGCTCGGCCAGGTCCACGCCGGCCGCCGCGACGTCGGCCGCCTCCCGCAGGTCACCGCGCCCGGCCTGGAGCCCCGCCTCGTAGTAGTGCCAGAGCGGGCCGGACCAGGCGGTGCCGAGCTCGATCGACTCCTGGCGGCCGGCCCGCAGCACGCGGTGCGCCTCGTCCAGCCGGTCCACCATGGTCAGCGCGCTGCCCAGCCAGATCTGCGGGTGCCGGTGCACGGCCTCGCCGCCGGCGTCCTCGGCCAGCTCCGCCGCGGTGCGCGCGTGCTCCAGCGCGTCGGCGAACCGGCCCTGCGCGGCCGCGACCAGCGACCGGGCGGTCAGGCCGAACACGGCGGCGCCCGGGTCCGCGCCGATGGAGTGCGCCTCCGCGCCGGACAGGTCCGCGTCCGTCAGGTCGCCCGCGTAGAACTGGGCGTGCGCGCGCACCGCGCACAGCCTCGCGCGCACCTCCGCGGCGACGCCGCCGCGCCGCAGTCCCCGGCTGGTGTACTCCACCGACTCGCGGTTGCGGCCCGCGTGCTTGCAGGCCTCGGCCAGCCCGAGACAGAGCCGGGCCGCCGTGGTGGCGTCCAGCCCGGAGCGGAACGCGGCCTCGCCCTGCATGCGCGCCTCGTCGAGCCGGCCCGCGGAGGCGAGCAGCGGCACGGCCTCCGCGGTGAACGCGGCGCGGCGCGGGTCGTGCGCGCCGAACCCGGCGGCCGCGTGCAGGTACAGGTTCGCCGCCGCGCCCGGCGCCAGCGCGGCGATCCCGGCGGCCGCGGAGCGCAGCAGCTCGGACTGCTCCGCGGCCGCGGCCGGGCCGGCCTTCATCAGGTGCTCGGCGACCTCGGCGGGCGGCCCGCCGACCGCGCTGATCACGGCCGCGGCCTTGCGGTGCAGGCCGTCCCGCAGCGGGCCGGGGATGGTGTTGTAGACGACCTCGCGCAGCATGTCGTGCTCGAACGCGTAACCGTCGCCGCGCGGGACCAGCATGCCGTCCGTGACGTCCCGGTCCGCGTAGGCCCACAGCGACTCCTCCGGCTGGGCCAGCAGCGCGGCGGCCTCGCCGAGCCGGAACGGGCGGGCGAACACCGCGCCGGCCCGCAGCAGCAGCCGGGCCTCCGGTGGCATGCCGCCGAGCCGCTGCTCGGCCGCGCCGATGAAGCTGGTCGGCACGTCGCCGCCGACCAGCGTGGCCCGGCCACCGGCGATCGCCAGCTGGCCCTCCGCCCGCATGCCGGCCAGCAGCTGGGTGATCCACAGTGGGTTGCCACCGCATCGGTCGGCCTGCGCCAGCACGGTCGCGTCGACCGGGAAGCCGACCCGCTGCTCGCAGAGCAGCTCCACGTCCGCGTCCGGCAGCGGGCCGACCACGATCTCCGTGGCGCCCAGCATCACCAGGTCGTCCAGCGCGCTCCCGGCCGCGCCACCGGTGCCCGGCCGGCGCACGAAGAGCCACCGGACCGGGGAGAACGCCAACCGGGGTACGAGCGTGCGCACGGCCAGCACGGTGAACTCGTCCATCCAGTGCGCGTCGTCGACGATCACCAGCATCGGCCGGTCCGCGGCGAGCCGCTCGAGCACCCGGCCGAGCCGCTCCGGCGTCGACTGCGCCGGCGACTCCGTGCGCAGCCAGTCCAGCGCCGGCTCGCCGCTCTCCCGCAGCGTGGTCGCGAGCGTCATCAGCGGCGCGTTGCGGTCCACCTCCATCGCGGCCCGGTAGGCCACGGTCAGCCCGGCCTCGCGCGCGACCCGGACGGCGGCCCGTGCCAGGTGCGACTTGCCGATGCCGGGCGGGCCGGACAGCACCACGCAGCCGCCCGCGCCGTCGGCCGTGGCCGTGACCGCGCGGGCCAGTGCGGCCAGCTCCGGCCCGCGGCCGATCGAGTCATCAGTGGTCATCGTGCTCCGTCCCGGACCCCCGGCGCATTCCGGTGCCGATTGTGGGCGATCGCGCACGCGGCCGAGAACACCCTTTCGGGTGGCCCGGCCGAACGACTATCGGGCGATCTCCCGCCGTACGGAAGGGAATGCGCGGCAAACGGTTCCGCCACATTACACAATTGCCGGTGAAAAGCATGCGGTCACCAGCCGGCGCAGGATGGCCGGGCCGTTCTCGGTCAGCAGCGACTCCACATGGAACTGGACCGTGCGCAGCCCGGGTTTGGCCAGCCCGTGCACCACGCCGGTGGCCGGGTCGCGGAGCACGCCGACCCGGTCGCCGGTGAGCGGGCAGTCGAACGCGTCCACGCCGGACAGCGCCGCGAACGTGTTGTAGAAGCCGACCCGCTCCGGCCGGCCGGCGAGGCGTACGACGCGCTGCACGCCCTGCTCCGGCCGGGGCAGCGCGCGGATCGGCAGGCCGAGCGTGGCCGCGACCGCCTGGTGGCCGAGGCAGACCGCGAGCGTGGGCGCGCGCGACGCGACCAGTTCGCCGGCGAGCGCGCGGAGCCGGGCGATCCGCGGGTCGGCCAGGTCGCGCGGGTCGCCGGGCCCGGGGCCGAGCACCACCAGGTCCTCCGGGCCCGGCCGGTACGCGGTCAGCGGCGTCACCCGGACCGCGAGCCCGAGCGCCCGGGCCAGTTCGGCGAGCATCGCGGTGAAGCCGTCCTCGGCGTCGACGATCACGGCGCGCCGGCCGGACAGCTCGCTCGCGGGCGGCACCGGTGCGCCGCGCCAGAACCGTGACAGTCCCGCGTTCCGCCCGCTCAGCAGCCCGGCCGGGACCCGTGGGAGGGGCACCGGTCGCGGCGCGGCGCCGGCCGGGGCGAACGCGGCCAGCAGCGCGGACGCCTTCACCCGCGTCTCCGCCGCCTCCACCTCCGGGTCGCTGTGCCGGACCAGCGTGGCGCCCGCGGAGATCTCGACGCGGCCGCGCGCGTCCACGTCCGCGGTGCGGATCAGCAGCGCGGAGTCGAGCGTGCGGCGGCCGCCCGCGCGCCCGGCCAGCGCGATCGCGCCCGCGTAGTAGCCGCGCCCGTCCCGCTCGTGCGCCGCGATCACCCGGCACGCGCTCGGCACCGGGCTGCCGGTCACGGTCGGCGCGGGCAGCGTCTCGCGCAGCAGGTCCCGGGCGCCGAGCCGGGACGCGCCGGTCACCAGGTACTCGGTGTGCGCCAGACGGGACATAGCGCGCAGGTACGGTCCGGTCAGCCGCGGCCCGGCACAGGCCCGCGCCATGATCTTCAGCTCCTCGTCCGCCACCATCAGCAGCTCCTCCGACTCCTTGCGGTCGGCCAGGAACGCGCGCAGGCCCTCCTCGGTCGGCCCGCCGGGCGGGTAGCGGTAGGTGCCGCTGATCGGGTGCATGGTGGCGTGCCCGTCCGCCAGCCGCACGTGGCACTCCGGGGACGCGCCGATCAGCGTGCGCCCGCCGCCGTGGAACAGGAACGTCCAGTACGCGCCGGTCTCCGCGCGCAGCAGCCGGCCGAGGACGGCGAGCGCGGCGCGGGCCGACCAGTCCGGTGCGACGGCCCGGTAGCGGCGGCGCAGCACCACGTTGGACCCGGCGCCCCGGCCGATCGCGCCGGTCACCACGCGGCGGACCGCGTCGGCGTACGCCCGGTCGGAGACGTCGAACCCGCCGCCGGTCAGCGGCACCGGGTCGGCCGGCAGCGCGTCCAGCGCCTCCGCCGTGGTCAGCGTGCCGGCCGCGTGGACCGGCATCGCGAGCACCGGCGCGCCGTCGTCCACACAGGCCAGCCCGCGCTCGGTGATCTGCCGGTAGGGCAGCACGGCGACCAGGTCCGGTCCGGTGCCGGGCGCGTCCGGTGGCGGCAGCGGCAGGTCCGCGATCAGCACGTGCTCGTGCACGTCGCCGACCAGCACCTCCACCGGGCCGTCGCCGCGGCACAGCACCGCGAACGCGGGCGCGCCGGCGCGCAGCACGGCACGGGCCCGCGCGGCGGTGAGCCGCTCGGGGCCGGTACGCAGTGGTGCGGTCACGATCTCCCCCTCAATTTTGCAATCAAATCTGTCAATGGCTCCGCATTCCGGGGAAACCGTGACACCGCGCCATTCCCGCGGACAACTACCCGACCTGGCAACGGGCTGCTCGGAGAGGTAGTGGGACCGCGGCGCGCCGGCGCCTAGCGTCCTCGGCGAAAGGGCGGACCCGACGGTTTGGAGACGCAATGTGGATTTGCAATTCCCAGATCGGTGCACCATGCCGGTGAATGAGACGTTCGCCCGCCGGATGCGCCGGGAGCGGCTGCACCGGCACGGCGACCGGGGACTGCTGCTGGTGGCGCTGGACCACCCGATCGGCGCGGGCCCGATCGTCCCGGACGGCCGGCTGGACCCGCTGCTGCACGCGGCCGTGCACAACGGCGCGGACGCGGTGGTGCTGCACAAGGGCGCGCTGCGGCACATCCGTACCGGCTGGTTCCGGGGTCTGTCCCTGATCGTGCACCTGAGCGCCAGCACCGGCACCGCACCGGACCCGGACGCGAAGGTGCTGGTCACCGGCGTCGAGGAGGCGCTGCGCCTGGGCGCGGACGGCGTCAGCGTGCACGTCAACGCCGGATCGCTGACCGAGGCCCGGCAGCTCGCCGACCTGGCGTCGGTCGCGGACGCCTGCGACCGGTGGGGACTGCCGCTGGTGGCCATGATCTACCCGCGCGGGCCGGGCATCCGCGACGGGCGCGACCCGGAGCTGGTGGCGCACGCGGTCACGGTGGCGGCCGAGATCGGCGCGGACCTGGTCAAGACCGCACTGCCGGCCGACGCCGCGCAGATCGCCCGGATCACCGCGGCCTGCCCGATCCCGGTGCTGGCCGCGGGCGGCACGACCGACGGCGGCGCGTCCGCGGTCCTGGAGCACCTGGGCACCGCACTGCGGTCCGGTGCCGCGGGCGCCGCCGTCGGCCGGCTGATCTTCGAGGCGCCGGACCCGGGCGCGATGACCCGGTCCGTCGCCGACCTCGTCCACGGCCGGCGCGTCCCGGCGCTGGTCTGAACCCTGCTGAGGAGAGACATGATGACCCAGTGCTGGCTGGACGTCCGGGCGACCGGCGACCTGACCAAGGAGATCTGCGAGGAGGCGCTGCACCAGGGCCTGGACGCGATCGTCTCCGACGACCCGGACGTGCTGGCGACGCTGCCGCCGACCGTGCTGCGCGTGCTTCTCGACGCCGGCGACACCGGCGGGCACGACGCGGACGTGATCATCACGACCGGCGAACCACCGGGGACCGGGCCGACATGGGGACGGTACGTCGAGGTCACCGACCCGGAGAGCCTCGCGCTGGCGTGCGAGAGCGCGGCCCGCGACGCCTACACGCTGCTGCGCTTCGCCGACCCCACCTACATCCCGCTGGAGATCGTGCTGGCCTCCGCGGCCGGTGCCGCGGGCACGATCGTGACCGTCGCGGCCGACCCGCAGGACGCGACCGTGCAGGACGCGGTGCTGGAGCACGGCCCGCACGGCGTGCTGCTGGCCGCGACGCGGGTCGGCGACGCGACCCGGCTGCGCGCCGCGATCCGCACCCCCACGGCCGCGCTGTCCCTGGTGCCGCTGCGGGTCACCGCCGTCACCCACGTCGGGTCCGGCGAACGCGCCTGTGTGGACACCTGCAGCATGCTGCGGCCGGACGAGGGCATCCTGGTCGGGTCGCGGTCCCGCGGACTGGTGCTCTGCGCCGGCGAGACGCACCCGTTGCCGTACATGCCGACCCGGCCGTTCCGGGTGAACGCGGGCGCGATCATGTCGTACACGCTGGTCTCCGGCGAGCGGACCGCGTACCTGAGCGAGCTGCGGGCCGGTGGGCGGGTGCTGGCGGTGAGCGCGGACGGCCGGACCCGGCCGGTCACGGTGGGCCGCGTCAAGATCGAGACCCGGCCGCTGCTCTCCGTCGACGCGGTCGCGCCGGGCGGCGAGCCGGTCAACCTGATCGTGCAGGACGACTGGCACGTGCGGGTGCTCGGCCCCGGCGGCGCGGTGCTCAACTCGACCGCGTTGCGCCCCGGCGACGAGATCCTCGGCTGCCTGCCGGACGCGGACCGGCACGTCGGCTACCCGATCGACGAGACCTGCGTCGAACAATGATCATCGACTTCCACGCGCGCCTGACGCCCGGCCCCGGCGAGCCGGCCGCGCTGCTCGCGGCCATGGACCGGGCCGGCATCGGGACCGCCGCCGTGAGCGCCGGCGGCGTGGTCGGCATCGACCGGCTCGCCCGCCAGCTCAGCCAGGGCGGCCGCTCCGCGGCGAGACCCGACAACGAGGGGGTACGCCGCGCGGCCGCCGCGTCCGGTGGCCGGCTCGTCCCGTTCTACTTCGCGGACCCGCGCCGCGGCCCGGACGAGTACCGCCGCGCCGCCGCCGGCTTCCGCGGCCTGGAGATCTCCCCGGCCGTGCACGGCTTCACGCTCGGCGAGCCGGGCGTGGCCGCGCTGGCCCGGATCGCGGCCGACGTCGGCCACCCGGTCTACGTGGTCTGCCTCGGCCGGCCCGGCGCCCGCGCCGAGGACCTGGCCGCGCTGGCCGCCACCCGGCCGGCCACCACGTTCGTCTTCGGTCACTGCGGCGGCAACGGGCTGGACACGGACGGCCTGCACCGGCTCGCCGCGCTGCCGAACGTGCTGGCCGAGACGTCCGGCGCGTACACCGCGGTGGCCCGGCTCGCGGTCCGCCGGCTCGGCCCGTCCCGGGTGCTGTTCGGCACCGAATATCCGCTGCAGGACCCGCGGGTCGAGGTGACCAAGCTCGGCGCGCTCGGCCTGACCGCGGCGGACCGGCGCGCGGTCGCCGTGGACAACGCGACCCGCCTGCTCAAACTCCCGGAGCTGAGCCATGTCTGACCGCCCGGAGATCGGTGACTGGACGGGCCCGGACGGGCTGGCCGCGGTGCAGGACGCGCGGCTGCCCGAGACACTCGCCGCGGCGGCGCGGTCGCCGTTCTACCGCGCCCGGGGCGGCGTGCCCGCGGACCGGGCCGGGCTGGCCGCGCTGCCGTTCACCACCAAGGCGGACCTGCGCGACGCGTACCCGTTCGGGCTGCTCGCGGTGGACCGGCGGCGGCTGGCGACCTATCACGAGTCGAGCGGCACCACCGGCACGCCGACCTCGTCGTACTACACCGAGCAGGACTGGCAGGACCTGGCGGAACGGTACGCGCGCAAGTGGGTCGGCATCCGGGACACCGACACGTTCCTGGTCCGCACGCCGTACGCGCTGATGATCACGGGGCATCTGGCGCAGGCCGCGGCCCGCATGCGCGGCGCGACCGTGGTGCCGGCCGACAACCGGTCGACCGCGATGCCGTACGCACGGGTGGTCCGGGTGCTGCGCGACCTGCGCGTCACGCTCACCTGGTCGATGCCGACGGACACACTGTTCTGGGCCGCCGCCGCGCACGCGGCCGGGCTGGACCCGGCACGCGACTTCCCGGCGCTGCGCGCGCTGTTCGTCGGCGGCGAGCCGCTCGGCGCGGCCAAGCGGGCCCGGATCGCGCGGCTGTGGAACACCACGGTCGTCGAGGAGTACGGCGCGACCGAGTGCGGCAGCCTGGCCGGCGAGTGCCCGGCCGGCCGCCTGCACCTGTGGGCGGACCGGGCGATCTTCGAGGTCCGCGACCCCGGCACCGGGCGGACCGCCGCGACCGGGCGCGGGCATCTGGTGGTCACGCCGCTCTACCGCGAGGCGATGCCGCTGCTGCGCTACGACACCGAGGATCTGGTCGAGGTGTCCGCGGAGCCGTGCGCGTGCGGCTGGGCGCTGCCGGCCGTGCGCGTGCTGGGCCGCGGCGCGACCGGACACCGGGTCGCGGGCGTGACCGTCACCCCGGGCGACCTGGAGGAGCTGGTCCTCGCGCTGCCCGGCGTGCTCTTCTGGCGGGCCCGCGCGCTGCCCGGCCGGCTGGTCGTGGAACTGGAGGGCGACCGGGCGACCGCGGACGCGCTGACCGGCGCGATCTGGGACCGGTACGGCGTACCCGCGGACGTCACCGCGCTGCCGCCCGGCGGCCTGGTCCCGCCGCACGTGCTCACCGCCGCGCCGGACGTGGTCAAACCGCGCGCGCTCTTCGGCCCGGACGAGGACTGGGCGAAGGCCCTTACCTACTACTGACCACTGGGGGAACCATGCACCAGCCACGCATCGCCGTGGTCGGCGCCGGGATCGGTGGGCTGGCCGCGGCCGCCGCGCTGGCCCGCGCCGGGCTGCGCTGCGACGTCTTCGACCGCCGCGACCATCCCGGCCTGTCCGGGCTCGGCCTCGGCATCCAGATCTCACCGAACGGCGCCCGCGTGCTGCGCGAGATCGGCGCGGTGCCGCACCCGGACAGCACGGTCCGGCCGGACGCGGTCGAGCTGCGCCGCTGGCGGGACAGCACGCTGATCGGCCGCACGCCGCTGGACGACGCGGAGAACCGGTACGGCGCGCCCTACCTCGCGCTCACCCGGGCGGAGCTGTCCGGCGCGCTGCTGTCCGCGGTGGACGCCGGCGGCGGCGCCGGACTGTTCCTCGGCCGTCGCTGCGTCGGCGCGTCGATCGGGCGGGACGGCGTGCGGCTGCGCTTCGCGGACGGCGACGAGTACCTCGCCGACGTGGTCATCGGCGCGGACGGCGTGCACTCCGCGCTGCGCGGCGTGCTCGGCGGCGACGGCGGGCTCGGTCCGCGCTTCTCCGGGCACGTGGCGTACCGGGCCGTGGTCCCGGCCGACGACCTGCCCGCGCATCTGGTCCGGCCGCACCGGGTGCGGGTCTGGCTCGGGCCGGGCCGGCACTGCGTCGCCTACCCGGTGCGCGGCGGCCGCATGGTCAACGTCGTGGCCACGGCGCCGGCCCGCTCACCCTCGGTCCCACCGGAACGCCTGATCACCGGGTACGCGGAGTGGTGCGCCTCGGTCCGCACGCTGCTCTCCGCGGCCGCGGGCCGGGGCCGGGTGTGGCCGCTCTACGCGGGCGCGCCGGTGCCGCGCCGGCACCGGCGCGGGCTGGTGCTGCTCGGCGACGCCGCGCACCCGACGCTGCCGTGGCTGGCGCAGGGCGCGTCGCAGGCGCTGGAGGACGCGGTCACGCTGGCCGGCTGCCTGAGCGGGCGGGCACCGCTGGAACGGTACGACACGGTGCGCGGCGCGCGTGCCCACCGGATCGCCACGGCGATCCGCGCGGCCGACGCCGAGCACCACCTGCCGGACGGCCTGCGGCAACGCCGCCGCGACCGGCGGCTGGCCACTCCCCCGGACCGCGACTGGCTCTACGGCTACGACGCCGCCTCCGGGGTGGCACCGTGACCGGCCCGGATCGCCGTGCCGACGGCGCACCCACCGGGCCGGCGTCGGCCACCACAAGGGCGATGGCGACAGCGTCGGAACCGGCGAGCGGGTGGCCCGCCGGGACCGCCTCCGAGGGTGGTTCCGGGCCGCTGGACGGGCGGGTCGCGCTGGTGACCGGCGCGGCCGGCGGCATCGGGTCGGCCGTGGTGCGGGCGCTGACCGCGGACGGCGCCACGGTGGTCGGCGCGGACCTGCACGGCGCCGGCCGCCACCGCCCGCTCGACGTCCGCGACCCCGCGGCCGTGGAGCGCCTGGTCGCCGGCGTGGAGGCGACGGTCGGCCCGATCGGCATCCTGGTCAACGTGGCCGGCGTGCTGCGCGCCGGCCCGGTGCTGGAGACCAGCGACGCGGACTGGGCCGAGGTGTTCGCGGTCAACGCGACCGGGGTCTTCCACGTGAGCCGCGCGGTCGCGCGCCGGATGGCGGCCCGCCGCACCGGCGTGATCGTCACCGTGGGCTCGAACGCGGCCGGCGTACCCCGCATGCACCTGGCCGCCTATGCGGCCGCGAAGGCCGCGGCCGCGCACTTCACCCGCTGTCTCGGACTCGAGCTGGCCGGGAACGGGGTGCGGTGCAACGTGGTCGCGCCCGGATCCACCGACACGGACATGCTGCGCGCGCTCGGGTCCGCGCCGGCCGCCGCGGTCGCCGGGTCGGCCGGCGCGTTCCGGACCGGCATCCCGCTCGGCCGGGTCGCGTCGCCGTCGGACGTCGCGGACGCGGTCGCCTACCTCGTGTCCGACCGCGCCCGGCACGTGACCATGCACGACCTCTACGTGGACGGCGGCGCCACGCTGCGCGCCTGAAAGGGAGTCACCATGCCGATCCCGGCGATCACGCCGTACCCGATGCCCCAGGATCTCGATCTTCCGGCCGGTGGGCCGTCCTGGCGGCCCGACCCGCGCCGCGCGGCGCTGCTGATCCACGACATGCAGCGGTTCTTCACCCGGTCGCTGCCGGCCGGCGCCTCACCCACCACCGCGCTGCTGACCAACATCGCACGGGTCCGGGACGCGGCCGGCGCGCACGGCATGCCGGTCTTCTTCAGCGCGCAGCCCGGCGGCGCGACGCGCACGGAACGCGGTCTGCTGCACGACCTGTGGGGCCCCGGCATGCGGGCCGTTCCGGAGGACCGGGACATCGAGCCGTCGCTCGCGCCGCGCCCCGGCGACGTGGTGATCCACAAGACCCGGTGGAGCGCGTTCCACGGCACCGGCCTGGCCGCGGCGCTGGCCTCGGCCGGGCGGGACCAGCTGATCGTCTGCGGCGTCTTCGCGCACCTGGGCTGCCTGTTCACGGCCGCGGACGCGTTCACCCGGGACGTCGCGCCGTTTCTGGTCGCGGACGCGGTCGCGGATTTCACGCCGGCCGAGCACCGGGCCGCGCTCACCTTCGCCGCGCGTCGCTTCGCCGTGGTGCTGCACACCGCCACGCTGCTCTCGGCGCTGTCGCCGGCCGTGCCCACGCGGCCGGGCCGGCACGCGGACCCGGGTCCGGAGACATGAGCGCCGCGACCCGGGGGCGGGATCGCGGCGTTCCTCGTGGTCGGAAGACCCAGCGGATCAGCGTGGGCCGTCGTCGCCGGAGATCAGCGCGGCCAGCTCGGCGCGGGAGGCGATGCCGAGCTTCCGGAAGATCTGGCGCAGGTGGTAGTTGACGGTGTGCGGGGACAGTTCGATCTTCGAGGCGATCGCCGCGTTGGTCAGCCCGGTCGCGACCAGCAGCGCGATCTCACGCTCCCGATCGCTCAACCCGGACACGGCCGGGCCGGGCGGCGGCGCCGGCCGGAACCGGTCGGCGGCGATCCGCGGGCGCTGCACCGGCGGCCGGGCAGGACCGCACCGCGCGGTGTCCCGGTGCAGGTCCGTCAGCACGGTACGCGGGCCGCCGGCCACCGGCTGCCGGGTCCGGAACCCGCCGGGGGCGCCCCGGTCGAGGCACGCGGCGTCGTCGTGCAGCGCCGCCCGTACCGGCCGGGGGATCGTCCTCGTCACCTCCGCGCGGACCAGGTCGTGCGCGAACGACAGCCGCTCGCCCCGGTCGGCCAGCAGCCCCGCGGTCAGCGCCTCGTCGACGGCCGGCAGCAGCGCCGCCACCGGGCCGCCGAGCAGGCCGGCCACCTCGCGCAGGTGGAACTCGTCGTCCAGGGTGGTCGCGACCTGCACCAGATGCCGCGCCACCGGCGTGAGCAGGCCGACCCGGTGACCGATCCGGTCCCGGACCGCCGTGGGGAGCCGCCGGTCGCGCAGCGTCGCGCGCCCGTCCGCCACCACGGCCAGGTGCTCGTCCCGCAGGCCGCGGGCCAGCTCGATCAGCGGTCCGGGCAGACCGCCCGCCACGGCGGCCAGCCCGCGCAACGCCGCGTCCGGCTCGGCGCCGAACAACGCCGCCAGCGCCGCGGCGGTCGCGTCCGGGCCGAGCGGGCCCAGCGGTACCCGCAGCACCCGCGCCAGGTCGAGCGGGTCCAGGCCGGGCAGCCGGGTGCCGGCCCGGCGGGCCAGGATCGGCAGCACCCGCGCGGTGCGGTAGGCGCCCGCGAGCGCCACGGCCACCACCGGGTCGGTCCACCGCGGATCGTCGATCAGCAGCGGCGCCGGGCCGTCACCGGCGGGCCGGGCCGCCGCGGACGCGAGCTGCCGGTCCAGCTCGGCCGGGTCGACCGGGCCGGCCGGCAGTCGCAGGACCGTGCGGCCGGCCGCGCGCGCACCGGCCCCGATCTCCTCCAGGAGCCGCGTCCGGCCTCCGCCGGGCGGGCTTTCGATCACCACTGTCGCCGGACCCTCCCCGCCCCGGCGCAGCAGAGCCGAGATCACGCGATGTTCGCGTTCTCGGCCGAACATTCCCGTCATCGTTCTCTCCCCCTCGTAACGGTCACACGTGAGGTGCGTGTACCTCTGATCGTGCGGCCGGACGCCGGGAGCAACCATGTAGAAATAGGGGGTCCGGGAGAATTCAGACGTTCGTCATCGCGCGCAGGGCCGGAAGGTCGCAGACCACCAGCCGGCGGTACCCGGTCTCGATCAGCCCTTTTCCGCGCAGTTCCTGCATCGCCTTCTGCACCGTGGCCTGCGCGATGCCGATCATCGTGGCCAGTTCGGGCTGGCTGAGCGTCACGCCGATCTCGACGCTGCCGTCCGGCCGGGACCGCCCGCAGCCGTCCGCGATCTCGATCAGCACGCGGGCCAGCCGGATGTGCGCCGGGTAGGCCCCGAAGTCGGTCCGGCGCCGGTTCGCGAACTGCAACTGCCCCACGACGGACGCGGTGACCAGGCGCATCGCGTCCGGCCGGCGGCGCAGGAACCCCTCGAACGCCGGCCCGGACAGCACCACGGAGATCACCCGGCCGCACGTGGTCACGGTCGCGTTGCGTGGCGCGCCGGTCAGCACCGCGGTCTCGCCGAGCAGCTCGCCGGGCATGCGCACGGACAGCAGCGTGTCCGCGTCACCGGCCAGTGTGGTCACCTTGACGAAGCCGAGCAGCAGCAGCTCCACGTGGGTGCCGCGGTCGCCCTGCCGGATGAGCACGTGACCCGCCTCGAACCGGCGCCGCACGCCGAGCGCGAGCAGCTCCGTGACCAGCTCCGGGGCCAGCTGGGCGAGAAACGTGCCGGGACCCCACTCCGGGTACGGGTAGTCATGGTCCACGGATCCTCCGGCGGGCGCTCTCTAGAGGAGTGTCACGGCCGCGGCCCCGACGCTCATCGCGGAAACGGTCAGGCTGAGGGAGATCTGCAAGAGCCGGTGTTTGCGCCAGTTGATCCGGCTCAGTGTAACCAACTGCCGGGTGACCATGGCGATCTCGTCCTCCTTGCTCAGCCCCTCGATCCGCTCCGCCAGCGACGGCGGCGCCCACTCCCGCAGGTGACCGAAGTAGACGATGTCCCCGGTGGACACCGTCTGGTTCCTCGGTCGCAGCACCGGCACCACCACCGCGGCCGCCGTGCCCATCGCGGCCACCACGAGCGCCAGCGCCGGCCCGATGATCCAGCCGCCGTGGTCGGCCTGCAGCGCCGTGACGCCGAGGACGAACGCACCGCCCTGGTGCGCCAGCAGAATTCCGGCCTTCGCGTCCGCGCGGGCCGCCATCGACTCCAGCCCGGCGTGCAGCCGCCAGGTGAACGCCACCTCCGGTGGCTCCATCGTCCGTGTCATGCTTCCGATCCTGCGTCCGGGTCGCGTTCCGGACCTGCTAAAAATCCGTGTTCGGGTACGATCCGTAGCCCTTCGGTGACTCATCTCGCATGCGGCCGCTCCCGCTACCCGTTCGGGTAGGCCCTTCCGGCCGCGCCGCTGCCTAGAGTGGGTCCGTGACCTCACTGGTCCTGCATGCGTTCGCGCCGCTCGACGGCCCGGCCGCGCCGCACGCCCGGCACCAGATCCAGCTGCTCTGGGCCGCCTGCGGTGACGTGCTCGGCATGGACGCGCGGGTGCCCGGCTCCCGGCTGCGGATCATGCCGAGCGACTGGCGGGGCGGCCCACGCGTCGCCGCGATCGCCGCCCGGGAACGGCCCGGCGGCCCCCCACCCGGGCCGCCGGTGCCCGGTGACGACCCGCACTCGGCCGGGTGGGCGTCCGGCGGCGGATTCCGCGCGATCCTGCGCCGCGACCGGGACGTGCTGGTCCTCTCCGCGGTCCTGACCGGCGCCGGTGACACCGGCTGGGTGGAGCTGGACCGCTGGCTGGACGACGCCTCGGCCGGTGGCGTCGACGCGCTGATCGGCACCGCCCGCGTCTACCGGGCGTCCTCGGCGAACCCGGCCCGCCCGCCGGACCGGGCCGCGCTGCCCCAGTTCGCCACGCATGCCGGCTGGCAGGACGACCGCATCCGGTTCGGCGACCGGGCGTGCGGCTGGGAGCTGTCGCCCCGCCAGGACACCCGCCGCGAGCGCCGGCTGGTCGTCACCGGGCCGGAGCCGAGCCTGTCCGCGCTCACCTGGGGTTCCGGCGAGGACGAGCTGCCGCCGCTGGCCCGCTACCTGCGACATGCCGGCGTGCTGCGCTACCTCTACCGGATCTGGACCGGGGACCAGCGCCGGATCGGCGCGATGCGCGAGCCCGGCGTCGACCGGAGCCGGCTGGCGGTCGAGGCCGCGCGGCTGAGCGGGATGTTCGGCACCGCCACCGGCGCGCTGCGGGAGCTCTCCGCGGCCGCGGCGGCGGCCCGGTCGCGCGGCGACGGCGGGCTGGACCTGGTCACCGACGACCGCCGGTTCGGCCACTGGCTGACCCGGCAGCTGGACGACGCGTCGACCGCGCTGGAGAACCTGCGGCGCACACCCGCGGGTCCGACGTCGGCTTCGGCCGGCGCTCCCGGCGCCGGCCCGGTCCACCACCGGCCGCCGGCGTCCCGCGAGGCACCGCCGGCCGGCCACCGAGCGACCGCACCGGGCCCGGCGCCCGGCACCGCACCGCCGGCCGGCTCACCCACCGCACCCGGCACCACCTCGGCCGCCGGCCGGTCCGACCCGGCCACGACCGACCCGGCCTCGACCGACCCGGCCTCGACCACCGGCCGGTCCGGTACGGCCCCGGCGGGCCCGCCGCCCGGGGAGGCGCCGCCGGTCGGCTCGTCCGCCGGTCCCTGGACGGGCGTGCCGGACCCGGCGGCCGAGCCGCCGCACCCGTCCCGGCCGGGGTCGCCGCAGCACGCGCTGCGGATGCTGTTCACGGTCGACGCGGTCGGCTACAGCACGAACGACGCCGACGGGCGCGACCTCGTGCAGCGCCGCATCCTGCACGTGGTCACCGAGGCCCTGGCCGAGATGCATCTCGCGCTGACCGACACGGACCGCCAGGTCGCCGGCGACGGCCTCAGCGTGATCCTGCCCGCCAACATCGACCTGCCGCGCGCGCTGGCCCAGCTGCTGCACGGCACCGCCGTCGCGCTCCGGGCCGAACGCGGCCGGTACGCGGCACCGCTGCGGCTGCGGATGGGCGTCTCGATCGGCAAGGTGCGCCCGGCCGTGCTCGGCTACTCCGACTTCACCATCATCGAGACGAACCGGCTGGTCGACAGCGCCGCGCTGCGCACCGTGCTGGACGCGGACCCGGCCCTGCTGCTGGCCGCGTTGATCTCCGACCGGCTCTACCCGTTCACGGTGGCCGAGGGCCACGCGCGCCTGGCGCCGACCGACTTCGCCGAGACGCCCGTGATGATCAAGTCGTACAAGGCGCGCGCCTGGCTCTGGACGCCGAGGTAGCCGCTCGCTACGCCGCGGCCTCGGCCGGCAGCACCACGCGGCGGGGCGTCGGCGGCGGCGAGAGGTGGAGACCGGGCAGGTTGCGGCGCCGGATCATCAGTTCGGCCACGACGACGTTGGGCATCCAGCAGAGGAACGGGACCGCGGCGTACGCGATGCCGGTGATCTCGTCCACGCTGATCTCCGCGGCCCGGCCCATCAGCAGCTGCACGCCGATCAGCAGCCCGAACCACAGCCGGAGCGTGGGCGCGGCGAAGGTGAGCGCGAAGCTGCGGATCATCCACGCCTGGTGGCTGGCGACGTCCCGGGCCCGGATCGCGCGATATCCGCGCCACGTCGTCCATCCCCAGAGGACCGCGAGCGTGCCGAAGCCGAACAGCCCGACGAACGCGGCGGAGCTGTAGAACGCCATCACCAGCCCGGACGGCGCGGCGAACGCGATGGCCGCCACGTAGGTGCGGCCGGCCCACCGGTGCGCGACGGGAAGGCGCCGCCGGATCGCCCTGACGAACTGGAACGGCCCGACCGCCAGCGCCAGCCCGGCCGAGACGATGTGGACGTAGAACACGATCCGGACCCAGAACGGCTGCGGCGCGTAGGTCGTCGCGAGGCCGACCTCCTCGGCGGCGAGCTCGTCCAGCGTTCCGGTCATGTACTGACCGACGAAGTATCCGGTGACCGCGAGCGACGCCAGCGTCACGAGCGTCCAGCTGACACGCCCGCCGCGCCGTCGCCGGGGTGCGGGCGGCCGGGAGACAACCGATGGCGTCACGGGTGACCAACTTTCATTACCGTGGATCTGGACAGTGTGAGTATTGGGGTCGGCTCCCGCATGTGTCAAGATCTCTCAATGGCCGAGAAGCGGACCACCTATCACCACGGCGATCTCCGTGCGGCCCTGATCGCGGCCGGGATCGAGCTCGCCCGGCAGGGCGGCCCGCAGGCGGTGGTGCTGCGTGCGGTGGCCCGGATCGTCGGCGTGGCGCCGAACTCCGCGTACGGCCACTTCCCCACGCTGGCCGCGCTGAAGTCGGCGGTCGCGCAGCGCGCGCAGACCGAGATGGGCGCGGCGATGGCCGCCCACCTGGACGCGGTGGAGGACGCCGCACCGGCCGATCCGCGGCAGGCGGCGACGGCGTACCTGCGCGAGGTCGGCCGGTCCTATGTGCACTTCGCGATCGACGAGCCGGGCCTGTTCCGCACCGCGATGGGCGGCAGCCCGGCCGGTCTCCGGGTGCCCGGCGGCACGCCAGGTGCCGACGACGGTCCCGAGCCGGACACGCTGCTGCTGCGCGCGCTCACCCGGCTGACCGACGCGGGGTGCCTGCGCCCGGCGGACCGGAGCCGGGCGGTGACCGCCAGCTGGGCCACCGTGCACGGGCTGTCGACGCTCTTCCTGGACCTGCTCGCCCCGGTCCCGGCCGCGGAGCGGGAGGCCGCCATCGACGACGCGCTCGACGTCCTCGTCGCCGGCCTCACCGCGCGCGGCGCCGGCCCGGTCGGTTGACCGCGGCCGTACCCCGCCCGGCGGTCACCAGGTGTTCGCCCGGCGGGCCCGCAGCGGGCGGCCGTCCGGGTCGTAGACCAGGCGGTACGCCGGGAGCGCCCACGCCTTGGTGAGCGGTCCGAGCCGCTCCGGCGTGTGCGGGCGCAACCGGCCCGGCGGGCGCGGCCCGACCCGGCCGCCGGCGTGCCAGTCGTCGAGGCGCTGCGCCGCCTCGGTGATCACCTTGATCGCGGAGGCCGGGTCGATCAGGTCGGCGTCGTCACCGTCGGCCCGGTCGAGGTGCTCGCGCCACAGCGTGAGCCGCAGGTCACGGGCGAACGTGCCGCCGGGGTCGAGCACCGCGCAGGAGAGCTCACTGTCGTGGGTCCAGGAGCGGCGGTTGAAGTTGTCGCTGCCGATGCTGGCCCACGTGTCGTCGGTGACGCAGACCTTGGCGTGTACGTAGACCGGGTTGCCGGCGTGGTTCTCGACGTCGAACACGTGCACGCGGTCGCCGGCGGCCCGCTTGCAGACCGAGATCGCCTCGGCCCGGCCCACCAGGTTGGGCGGGAGCGCGAACGCGCCGTCCACGTCCGGGTGCCGCGGGACGACCGCGACCAGGTGCAGGTCGGGGTTGTCCCGGAGCGCGTCCGCGAAGAGCGTGGCGACCTCGGCCGACCAGAGGTACTGGTCCTCCAGGTAGATCAGGTGCCGGGCGCGGCGGATCGCCTTGGTGTAGCCGCGCGCGATCGTCCGCTCGCCGTCCGGCGCGAACGGGTAACCCCGGTCGAGCGACAGGTCGGGATAGGTGCGGAGCACCTGGACCGCGTGCGGGCCGCACTCCGGCGGGTCCGGCAGCGGGTCCGGCAGCGTGTCCGCGTGCAGGTCGGCGCCGGCGGTCAGGTCGCGCAGCCAGGCCAGCGGGCTGCGCGAGTCGAGCGGGTGCGGGTCGGTCCAGCGCTCGCGGAACGTCAGGTCGAGCGCGCCGACCACCGGCCCGCGCAGCATCACCTGCACGTCGTGCCAGGGCGGATGCTCGCCGTAGCGCGGCGACATCCGTACCGCCTGCGGGTCTCCGTCGTGCGCGGCCGTGTCCCGGCGGCTGTGGCAGAGGTCGATGCCGCCGGCGAACGCGACGTCCCGCTCCGGCGCGCCCGGATGGCGGATCACCACCAGCTTCTGGTGGTGCGAGCCGCCGCGCCGGACCCGCTGGTCCAGCAGCACCTCCCCGCCCGCGTCCGCGACCGACTCGCCGAGGTGCCGGTTCTCCTCCTCGGAGTACTGCAGCTTGTCCAGGTGGGAGCGCCACATCAGCCCCTTGACGATCACCCCGCGCCGGGCCGCGGCCGAGAACAGCTCCGCGACGGTCGGCCCGGCCGGCCGGAGACGCTCGTCCGGGTCGCCGCGCCAGTCCGTGAAGAAGAGGTGGTCGCCCGCTTCCAGCGCCTCCACCTCCGTTACGAGGTGATCGAAGTATGAATCTCCGTGAACAAGCGGTTCTGCGAGGTTGCCGGTGGTCCAGGTGGGTATAGCGCTGGACGGGTTGCCTCGTTCCCGTGCGGTGAGAAACCACTCCTCGACGTCCACGCGGCTACCTCCGAGATCGACGACGTCTCGGTAATCCCCCGCCACCCCCTGGCACGAAACCAGGATCACCGCCCACCGGCCGCGGCCTACCGTGAGGGACGCAGCCGGGTCCTGAAGGAGAGACCATGACCACCGAAGCCGCCACCACCGACACCACCACCCCCGAGGTCGACTCCGAGCGCCCGCTGCTCATCGCGATGGCACTCATGGTGTCGCTGGGCACCGCCGCGATGTACCTGATCGTCGGCTGACCGACTTGCGCACACCAGGCGAGAGCGCGCCGCACCCGGGCCGACCCGCTCGGCACCCCCGGTGCGGCGACCTCGTCTATCCCGCGTCCCGCAGCCTCGCCTGGAGCCGGGTGAAGACGCGGGCCAGCACCTCGGTCTCGGTCTCGTCGAGGTCGTCGACCAGGTAACGCCGCACCGCGGTCAGATGTCCGGCCGCCGCGGTCCGCAGCGCGGACAGCCCCTCCTCGGTGAGCACCGCCTCGCTCCCCCGGCGATCGTCCGGGCACGGCTGCCGCCGCACCAGCCCGCGCTTCTCCATCGCCGAGATCTGGTAGGTCAGCCGGCTCGGCGAGAAGACCAGCCGGCTGGCGATCTCCCCCATCCGCAGCCGCCGCTCCGGCGCCTCGCTGAGCAGCACCAGGACGTGATAGTCGGCCATGCTCAGCCCGGTGTCCGCCCGCAGCTCGTCGTCGAGCCGGGTCTGCAGGTGCCAGCTGCCGTCGATCACCGCACGCCAGGCGCGCAGCTCGACGGCGTTCAGCGGAAGCGTCTCGCTCACCCGGCCAGGGTAACTCTTTAAAATCTGAACAACCAATACCCCGATCCGGGGGTACGGTGGTGATCATGGACCTGCTGGACCTGGCCGACTGGCGAGAGCGCGTCGCCGCGATGCACCTCTCCGACCTCGACCTCGCCGGGTTCCGGGCCGCCCGCGACGACCTCTTCCGGACCCACCCGCAGTCACCGATCGCGGACCGGGCGTCGTTCACCGGCCTGCGGTACTTCCCGGCGGACCCGTCGTTCGTCGCCGACTGCCCGGTCCGGCCCGCCGCGTCCGGCGACCCCCTGGAGATCGACACCGGCGGCGCGGACGGGATCATCACGTACCGCCGGATCGGGATCGCCGCGACGCCGTGGGGCGACCTGACGCTGTTCTGGATCTCCGCGTACGGCGGTGGGATCTTCCTCCCGTTCCGGGACGCGACGGCGCCGGACGAGACCTACGGCGCCGGCCGGTACCTGACCGACACGGTGAAGGGCACCTTCGGCCGCGGCCTCACGCTGCTCGACGCCGCCACCGTTCGCCTGGACTTCAACTATGCGTACAACCCGTCGTGCGTTTACGACGACCGCTGGGCGTGCCCGCTGGCACCGCCGGAGAACCGGCTGACGGCCGCGATCCGGGCCGGCGAGCTCAACTACCACTGATCGCTCTCAGCCGGACGGGACCGACGTGGCCCGTGGGGACGACATGAGCCGGCCGGTGAAGTCGTCCGCCGTCAGCGGCGGCGCGAAGTGGTAGCCCTGCGCCGACAGGTATCCCATGTCGCGCAACGCCGCCGCCTGCGCGGCCGTCTCCACGCCCGCCGCCGACGCCGTCAACCGCAGCCCCGCCGCGATCCGCACCATCGCCGCCGAGATGACCACCTCCTGCGACGAGGCCCCGCCGTCGATGTTGCGGACGAACGCCTTGTCGATCTTCAACCCCTGCACCGGCGCCCGGCGCAGCAGATCCAGCGACGACGCCCCCGCCCCGAAGTCGTCCAGCGTCACCCGGATCCCGCACCGCCGCAGTTCCCCCACCATCGCGATGGCCGACCCACCGCCCAGCGCGGTCGCCTCGGTGATCTCCACCGACAGCGCGGCCGGGGGCAGCGCCGCCGCGTGCAGCAGCTCGGTCACCCGGGACGCGAAGCCGGTCTCCCGCAGCTGCCGGTCCGAGACGTTGATGCCGATCACCGGCGCGTCGTCGCCGCACAGCGCACGCCAGCGGACCGCCTGGGCGCAGGCCGCGCGCAGCACCCAGTCGCCGAGCGGCACGATCAGCCCGGTGCGTTCCGCGGTGGCCAGGAACTCCTCGGGGCTGATCAGGCCGCGAGCCGGGTGCCGCCAGCGGACCAGCGCCTCGGCACCGGTCCAGCGACCGTCCGCGAGCCGCACGATGGGCTGGTAGAGCAGGTCGAACTGGGCGGAGTCGATGGCCTGCTGCAGGTCGGCGGCGAGCCGCGCGTCCGCGGCCTGGTGCGCGTCCAGGTCGGGGCTGTAGTGCGCGTAGCGGCCCTTGCCGGCCGCCTTCGCCGCGTACATCGCCACGTCCGCGCGGCGCAGCAGCTCGTCGGGGGTGTCGCCGACGCCGGCCTGGGCCAGGCCCACGCTGGCGCGGACCAGCAGGTCGTGGCCGTGCGCGGAGATCGGCTCGCCGAGGACCTCGGCGACCCGGTTCATCACCGTGGTCGCGGTCCCCGGCGTGGCGTGTTCCAGGATCATCGCGAACTCGTCGCCGCCGAGCCGGGCGACCGTGTCACCGGACCGGACGCAGCGTTGCAGGCGTTCCGCGACCACGGCCAGCAGCGCGTCGCCGACCGCGTGCCCGAGGCGGTCGTTGACGCCCTTGAAGTCGTCCAGGTCGATCAGCGCGACGTGCAGCACCCGGTCGCCGGTCAGGTCGCCCATCGCCTCCCGGGAGCGGCGTTCGAACAGCGCGCGGTTCGCCAGGCCGGTGAGCACGTCGTGGGTGGCCTGGGTGGTCAGTTCGTCCTGCACCCGGCGCAGTTCCTGGAGGCTGGCGTCGACCCGGGCGAGCAGGCGGCCGTTCTCGGCCAGCGCGAGCAGCTGCCGGGCGATCACGATGCCGGTCAGCACCATGGCGACCACCGCGATCACGCCGGCGACCGGGTCACCCCAGCTGACCGCGACGAGCAGGACGCCGGTGGCGCCGACCGCAATGTACGGCACGGTGCTGAACGACTCGCGCCGGACCCGCTCCGGGCCGGGCAGGCCGGCGGCACGCCGCTGCCGGTCGGCCGCGAGGACCACCAGCAGGTACATGACCGGGAGCGCGAGCTGCACCGGGTTCAGGTCGGCGCGGCCGGCCAGCGCCGGGTGGAGCACGCCGGTCGCGAGCCCACCGACGAACGCGGCGCCGAGCAGGTGCATCGCGGTCCGGTCGACGCCGTCCACGCCGCCGACCGCGAGCTTGGCGAACGCGACCAGCGCGGTCACCCCGATCGCGCCGAGCACCAGCACGAACGTGAGCCCGGTGGCCGAGAGCGGGCCGTCGTCCGCGTGCCGCAGCACGCCGTACCAGAGGAAGAGACCGGTGGCCAGCAGCACGATCGACATGTCCATCGCGAAGCGCAGCCCGGCCCGGCGGGCGCGTTCGATCGGCAGGCCGAGCAGCGCCCACAGCGTGAGCATCCCGCCGACCAGGTGGAGCGAGACGGTGAGTGGGCCGATCGGCGGCGGGCGCTGCGGTGCGGTCAGCCAGTCCGAGGCGTGACTGGCCGCCGCGATGCCGCCCAGCACGGACGCCAGCCCGAACCGCTGCCAGAACCGCTGCGCCGTGGGGCCCTGTCCGTCCGCGCCGGCGGCCTGCCAGGCCGCGGCCGCGCCGAGCAGCGGCAGCACCGGCGTGGTCAGCCAGCCGACGAACTCGGGCGTGAACGGGTGCGCCAGCGTGACCGCGAACCAGGTGACGGACCAGAGCGCGATCAGCGTGGCCGCGACGAGCAGTGGAGACGGCCGCAGCCTCGGCACACCGGCCGCCCCGCCCCGGTCCATCGCGGCCTCCTCGAAAGTCCCTCGTCTCGCCATCGACCGGAGAACGGCCCGGATGAGCAATTCACGGCAGTACCGGCCAGGACGCTCCGGCCTCCGCGAGTGGGACGGGCGACCGCTAACCGCCCGCCGTGGCGAACGCGGCCGGCACCCAGACCGGGCGCGCCGGGTCACCGCCGGGCGCGAGGGTGACCCGCCACGCCGTCAGCGGCGGCGATCCGGCCGCGCGCCACTCCGCGACCAGCGCGGCGAGGTCGCCCGCCAGCCGTTCCCCGGCCGGGCCGTGCGGGCGGATCCGGCCGTCCGGCAGCATCGCGGCCAGCGACCCCGGCTCGCACAGCGCGAGGCCGCCCAGGTGGTCGGCGAGCAGCGCCGGCGCCGCGGTGACCCGCCGGTCCCGGGCCGCGGCGAAGAACCACAGATCGTGATAACCCTCAAGATCAAGATTCACCGGGGGTACGGTCGGGAGCTCCGCCGGCAGCGGCGGAAGCACCGGTGACGGGTGCGAGCCGGCGTGCCGGGCGGCGAGCGCGCCGGCCGCCACCATGAACCCGGCCGGGCACAGCACCCGCGCCTCGGGCCGGTCCGGCGTCCGGCGGACCACCAGCACCGGGTGCAGCCCGCCGTGCGCGATCGGCGCCACCACCACACCGTCCGGCGCCAGCTGCTCCCACCAGGCCGCGGAGAGGCCGGTGACGCCGACGGTGCCGATGATCCGGTCGAACGGCGCACGGCCGGGCGCGCCGTCCCAGCCGTCCGCCCGGCGGACCCGCGCTCCGGTGACCCCGGCCCGGGCCAGCGCCGCCTCGGCCGCGGCGGCCACGTCCTCCTGCACCTCGACGCTGGTCACGTCCGCGCCGAGCGCGGCCAGCAGCGCCGCGTTGTAGCCGGTGCCGGCGCCGATCTCCAGCACCCGGTGGCCGGGCGCGACGTCCAGCGCGGTGAGCATCTGCGCCATCAGCGACGGCTGACTGGACGAGCTGACCGGCACGCCGCCGTGCACCTTGGTCACCAGCGCGGCGTTGCGATAGACCGCGTCCAGGAAGCCGGGGTCGCCGGGCACGGTCCAGCCGCCGCCCGGGCCGCGGAAGCCCGCGGCCACGAAGATCTCCCGGGGCACGGCCCGGAACGCCCGGGCCAGCGCGGGGCCGGTCAGCACGCCGGCCGCGTCCAGCTCCGCCAGGTACCGATCGATCGCGGTCATTCACTCACAGTAGGGCACGCGCGGCGTCGAGCCAGAACGGTACGTCGGCCGCGTGGAACGGCGCCTCGGACGGCTCGATCCGGTCCAGGAAACCGGCGTAGACGGCCGCGTTGCGCAGTGCGGCGACCGGTGCCAGCAGCGCGACCGCGTGCTCGGGATCGCAGCCGGACACGTCCGCCCGCCAGCGCGCGGCCCACGACGCGATCAGCGCGGGCGCCTCCGGCACGCCCTCGGTCAGCCGCAGGATGTCGAACGCCGGGTGCCCGGCGAACGCGTCACCCCAGTCGATGATCACCCGGGCGTCGTGCGCGCCGATCGCGTTGCCGGGGTGCAGGTCGCCGTGGACCAGCGTGTCCGGCAGCGCGCACTCCGCCACCGCGGCGAGGCGCGCGTCCAAGCCGTCCGCGAGCGCGGTCAGCACCGGGTCGTCCGGCGCGTACGCGGCCAGCACCGCCCGGATCCGCGCGGCGAGCCGGGGCGCGCGCAGGTCCGGCAGGCCGTCCGCGAGCAGCCGGTCCAGGTCCGGAGCGGCCCGCACCTGGATCCGGTGCATGCGCGCGGCCAGCTCGTCCCGCTCGGCGGCGCCGGCCTCGTACAGCCCGGTGCCCGGCACGTGCGCGAGCAGCAGCCGGCCGGGCTCCGCCACGGCCAGCAACTCCGGGGCGGCGCCGGGCAGGGCGTGGCCGAGCCAGCGCAGCACCGCGGCCTCGTGCGCGAAGAACGACGGCACCTGCTTGATCCAGGCCGGGGCGCGCGCGATGTCGACCGGACCGGGCCCGCCGCCGTCCGCGGACACGGTCTCCACCCGCCAGATCGCGGACAGGTTCCAGGTGCGCTGCTGGACCGTGCGGACCACGAGCCGGCCGCGCGACGCGAGCCGGTCCGCGGCCCAGGCCGTGGTGGCGCCGGGCCCGCCGGTCCGCGCCCACGGCGCCCGCCGCGCGTGCGGGGCCAGCGCCGCGACGTCGGCCTCGTCCGCGTCCACCATGGACGGCGTGCCGGGACCGTGCAGCTCGGCCGCGTAGGTCACCTCGCCGCCGTGCGGGCGGTCGCGGGACGCGCGCAGCAGCCGCAGCACGGTGACGTCCACGCCGTAGTGCTGGCGGGCGCCGTCCACCACGTCGGCGACCTCCTGCCACCAGGGCATCGGCACCTCGTAGGGCGGGAGCGCCCCGAGCACGGCACCGGCGGGGTCGACGAGCACGAGCGTCACGACGCGGGACATGACCGAGGAACCTATCAACACCCGCACGAGTGATCAGCCGATCGGGGTTCCGGGACGGTGGAACCCACCCGGTTACGGCAGGATGACCGCACCACCTGGACGGCGCCGCCCCTCTGCTTCGGATGAGGGAGTGTCGTCATGCATCACTGGAAGAGGCCGGCCGCACCGCTGGGGGCGGTCCGGTGACCGACACCCCGAAGCCCCGGCTGCGGCCGGGCGACGAGCTCACGCTGAAGGAACAGGACTACAAGTTCGGCGTGGGCCAGCTGTCGATCGTCGTGGAGGAGCTCCTGGAACGGGTGACTCTCGACGGCGAGCCGTGGGTACGGGTGCGCGGGTTCTGCCGCCGCGCACCGACGGACGCGGGGGCGGTGCGCGAGATCTACCTGCGCGTGTCCGCACTGCCGCTACGGAGGTGAGGTGAGCCGTCTCCGCGCGGACTCGGACGCGGAGCGGCGTACCCCCGGGCGCCGGGTGTGAGCCGCGTCTCGGTGAGCGCGGCCGGCGGTGGAATAGTGCGGTGCCGGGCCTGGTTACTTGCCGACGTAATAGTTAAGATTTGAACGAATCAGCGGTACGACGGAGGCGGGACCATGCCAATGCAGTTCGGGATCTTCTCCGTGGGCGACGTGACCACCGACCCGACGAACGGGCGGACCCCCACGGAGAACGAGCGCATCAAGGCGATGATGCAGATCGCGCTGAAGGCGGAGGAGGTCGGGCTCGACGTCTTCGCGACCGGTGAGCACCACAACCATCCGTTCGTGCCCTCGTCACCGACCACCATGCTCGGCTGGATCGCGGCGCGGACGGAGCGGATCCTCCTCTCCACCGCGACCACGCTGATCACCACGAACGACCCGGTGAAGATCGCCGAGGACTACGCGATGCTGCAGCACCTGGCGGATGGCCGGGTGGACCTGCTGATGGGCCGCGGCAACACCGGCCCGGTCTACCCGTGGTTCGGGCAGGACATCCGCACCGGCATCCCGCTGGCGATCGAGAACTACGGGCTGCTGCGCCGGCTGTGGCGCGAGGACGTCGTCGACTGGGAGGGCAAGTTCCGCACGCCGCTGCAGGGCTTCACGTCCACGCCCCGGCCGCTGGACGGCGTGCCCCCGTTCGTCTGGCACGGCTCGATCCGCAGCCCCGAGATCGCCGAGCAGGCCGCGTACTACGGGGACGGCTTCCTGCACAACGGCATCTTCTGGCCGTTCGACCACTCCAAGCGCATGATCGAGTTCTACCGGAAGCGGTTCGCGCACTACGGCCACGGCGCGGAGGACCAGGCGATCGTCGGCGTCGGCGGCCAGATCTTCATGCGGAAGAACTCGCAGGACGCGATCGACGAGTTCCGGCCGTACTTCGACAACGCGCCGGTCTACGGCCACGGCCCGACGCTGGAGGACTTCAGCCGGGAGACGCCGCTGACCGTGGGCAGCCCGCAGCAGATCATCGAGCGCCTGCTCAGCTACCGCACGCACTTCGGCGACTTCCAGCGGATGATGCTGCTGATCGACCACGCCGGCCTGCCGCTGAAGACCGTCCTGGAGCAGCTCGACCTGCTCGGCGAGGAGGTGCTGCCGGTGCTGCGCAAGGAGTTCGCGATCGGCCGTCCGGCGCACATCCCGGACGCGCCCACGCACGCGTCGCTGGTCGCGGCCGCCGCTGCCGAGAAGAAGGACGTCCTCGAGGAGGTGCAGGCATGACCGCCCGGAAGCTGTTCGTGGTGAGCGCGGGCCTGAGCCAGCCGTCGTCGAGCCGGCTGCTCGCCGACCACCTCGCCACCGCGACCGCCCGTGAGCTGCGGACCCGCGGCGCGGAGGTGGAGGTGCGCACGATCGAGCTGCGGGACCACGCGCACGACGTCGTCAACAACACGCTGACCGGGTTCGCGCCGGGTGCGCTGCGCGAGGTGCTGGACGCGGTCGCGGCCGCGGACGGCCTGATCGCGGTCACGCCGACGTTCCGCGCGTCGTACAGCGGCCTGTTCAAGTCGTTCTTCGACGTGGTCGACGAGGAGGCGCTGGTGGACAAGCCGGTGCTGGTCGGCGCGACCGGCGGCACGCCGCGCCACTCGCTGGTGCTGGAGCACGCGGTCCGCCCGCTCTTCACCTACCTGCGGTCCGTCGTCGCCCCGACCGGCGTCTACGCGGCCGCGGAGGACTGGGGCACCGGCGGCGGCAAGGCACACCAGGGCCTGGCGAAGCGGATCGACCGCGCCGCCGGCGAGCTGGCCGCGCTGATCACGGCGCGCGAGCCGGTCACCGTGGTCGACCCGTTCGAGTCGGCGCCGTCGTTCGACCAGCTTCTGGGTTAACCCTGAGCCGGGACATCGGGGAACGGGTGGGGCCGTTCCCCGATGTCGGGTACGCGCCTTTCGAGGACTCTGGAGGCAGCAGGTCCGGAAGGCGGTGCTCTCCCCGCCATCGCCTCCGGGCCGCCCGGCTCCGGCCGGAACTCAGACGGAGGAGTGATCCGAAGATGGCTAGCGTGCACACCCACTTCCGCAGTCAGGGCCTGGTCCGGCCGCGTGAGGGCCGCCTGCTGGCCGGCGTCTGCGCCGGGCTCGGCCGGCGCTTCGGACTGGACGCCAACGTCGCGCGACTGCTGTTCGTGCTGGTCCTGCTGACGATCCCGGGCAGCCAGCTGCTGATCTACCCGGCCCTGTGGATCATGATGCCGAACGAGGCGGACGACCTCCGCCCGGCCACGCCCGGCGTCTGACCGGTCTCCGGTGCCGGCGGTGGCCCCGCCGGCACCGGGCGCCCGGCGCGTGCGGTCCGGTTCCGGGCGGCACGCTCCGGGCCCGGGCCGCCCGCCCACCCGCACCCCGCGCGCCGATCCTGACGGGTGCCGGGTGGCGGGCGGCCCCGCGCCGCGTTCGGTGCCGCCCTACAGCGTGGGTTTCGACATCAGGTCGTGCAGCACGGCGATCAGCGCGGGATCGCCCGTGGTGCGCAGACCGTCCGCGCCCCCGCGGCGCCACAGCCAGAGCAGCACGTCCACCGGATCACCGGACACCGTGGCATCGGCATCCGCCCCGCCGGCGTCCGTCGCGGTGATGCCCGCCCCGCCGGTCGCGGTGATGCCCGCCCCGCCGGCGCCCGTCGCGGTGATGTCCGCCGGGTCGGTGGCGACGGTCACGCCGTCGGGTGCGAGGTGGACCCGCCAGGAGCCGCCGGCGGTCGTGGCGACCCGGACCGTGCGGCCGTCGAGGCCCGCCAGCGCGTCGCCGAAGTCGTCCGGCCAGTGCCGCGAACCGTGCTCCAGGAAGCGCACCAGCACCTCGTCCACGCCGTCGACCGCGAGGTCCGCCGGGATCGGGGCGCGCGGCAGCCCGGCCGCCAGCTCGCCGTCCACCCGGTGGATCACGGTCTCGTGCGCCATCCGCCGCGCCCAGAAGCCGACGGTCTGATCCGGCGGGTACCAGGTCGGCACGGTCTCGTCGGCGTCGCGCGCGGTCAGCTCGGCCGCGAGCGCCGCGAACTCGGCGTCGAAGCGGTCCAGCACGCCGGCCCCCGGGGACCGCGACAGCTCGGCCGGGAACGCGCCGGTCCGGATCACCTCGGTCTTGTGCCGGTAGACCTGGGTCACATGGTCTGCCAGATCGGTCACGGTCCAGCCGGGACAGGTCGGCACCGGCGCGGTCGGCGCCGCGGTGATCGCCACACGCAGACGCGCCGCGTCCGCGCCCAGACACTCTCTGAATCGTTCGATTCGCATAGACGACGCACATTATCCGGCACGGCCGGAGCGCACCGCCTATTTCCCGGTCACGGTGCGTGGGCGTGCGCCCTGACCTAAGCATTCGTTCGGACGGTGACGTACCCTTCTTTGCCGTGACGCTCTCCGCGCGGGCCCGGCGACATCGAACCGCCGCGCCCCCGACTCCGTAACTCCAGGGAAAGGCGGATCTTCATCGCCGCCGACGAGAGCTTCCCAGCACGACGAGAGGAATCCGTTCTGATGACCCCACTCGGTCGTCGATGTGCCGCAGCGGTCGCCGCGGTCGCCACCGCGGTGGCGCTGCTGACCGCGCCGCTCTCCCCCGCCGGTGCGGCGCCGAACAACCCGGACGCCGGCGGAAACGCCACTCTGGGTGACGTTCTGGAGTCCACGGGTAAGCGGTACCTCGAGGCCAAGGCCGTGCTGGACGCGTCGAAGAAGAAGCAGGCCGAGATCACCAAGCAGCTCAACACGGCCCAGGCCAACGTGGACCTGCTCACCAAGCAGGTCGGCGAGATGGCCTCCCAGCAGTACCGGCAGGGCCGGCTCACCGGCCCGAGCCTGATGCTGGGCAGCGCGGACCCGACCGGCTTCATCAGCCGGATGACCTCGCTGAACGAGCTGGCCGCGCACAACGACGCGAAGCTGCACGAGTTCATCGAGGCCCGCAACTCGATCGACCGGGCCAAGGCCGAGCTGGACGCCGAGGTCGCGGAGGAGCAGAAGGCGCTCTCCGCCATCGACAAGCAGAAGAAGGAGGCGGAGAAGGCACTCACCCTGGTCGGCGGCAACGTCACCACGAAGGGCCTGGTCACCGCCACCTCGCCGGAGGCGGCCCCCGGCCCCGGCGCGAACAGTGGATGGCCGGCCGAGTCGTGCACCCAGGACGACCCGACCACCAGCGGCTGCCTGACGCCGCGCACGCTGCACGCGTACAACGAGGTGAAGAAGGCCGGCTTCAACCGGTTCGTCGGCTGTTTCCGCACCGGTGACATCTGGGAGCACCCGAAGGGGCGCGCCTGCGACTGGTCGCTGCAGAACAGCGGCTTCTCGGTCTGGGACACCGACGACGAGCTGAAGTACGGCAACGACCTGATGGCGTTCCTGGTCCGCAACGCCGACCGGCTCGGCATCCTCTACGTGATCTGGAACCGGATGGTCTGGTTCCCGGCCACCGGCTGGAGCGGTTACTCCGGCGACAGTACGCACGAGGACCACGTACACATGTCGATCGTCTAGATTTGCCCCCAGCGACGATCATGAGTGGGTGAACACGCTCGAGAACCGTCTCTGGGAGTCCTTCCCCACGGGTACGCCGGTCACGGCCGACCCGGACGGGGACCGTGAGGTCAGCGGCGAGGTCCTGACCCGGTTGCTGCTCGGCGCACAGGCGCCGGCGTCCGGGGCCAGGGCCTCGCTCCGTCTGTCCGGGGCGCGGATCACCGGCGAGTTCTCGCTGCGGTTCGCCCAGGTGGACGCCCCGATCATCCTGGAGGACTGCGAGTTCGCGCGCGCCCCCGTGCTCAACTGGGCGCGGCTCGGGTTCACCAGCTTCGCCCGGTCCACGCTGCCGGGCCTGCGCGCGTCGAACGTGGTGGTGGAGGGGCACCTCAAGCTGAACGGCGCGCGGGTCGACGGCGAGCTGCGCATGCCCGGCGCCCGGATCAGCGGCGGCCTGGTGCTGGACCGGGCCCGGGTGCGGTCCACGGGAATCGCGCTGCAGGCAGAGCGGATCATGATCGGCGGTGACCTGGCGGCCGGGCGCGCGGACCTCGAGGGACTCGTCGTCGTGTCGCAGGGACGGGTCTCCGGCGACGTCAACCTGGACCGGGCCCGGTGCACCGCGCCGTCCGCGCCCGAGACCGTCGACGAGCCGCACGCGCTGCTCGCGGCCGCCCGGGGCGTGATCGGCGCGGACAGCCTGGTGGTCGAGGGCGGCTTCTTCGCCCGCGGTGCCACGTTCGACGGCGAGCTGCGCATGTGGCACAACCGGATCACCGGCGCGGTCAGCCTCACCGACGCCACGCTCACCAACCCGGGCCGGGTCGCGCTCCGGCTCGACGCGGCCACGCTGGCGGGCGGACTCTTCCTCGGCGGCGCGTTCGCCGCGACCGGGGAGGTCCGGACCGCGCACGCGGAGATCAGCCGCACGTTCACGCTGCGCGGCGCGCGGCTGTCGAACCCGGGCGGTGCCGCGCTGCGCGCCGAGTGGATGACGCTGCACGGCACGCTCGACGCCCGCCGGATCCGGGCCGACGGCCGGGTCGGCCTGGACGACTCGGTGCTGAACGGGCCGGTGAGCTTCAACGGCGCCACGCTGGCCGACCCGGGAGGCGTCGCGCTCAGCCTCAACGGCGTCGTGGCCAGCAACACGGTCAACCTGTGCGACGGGCTCTCCGCCGTCGGTCAGGTGCAGGTCTCGGGCAGCCGGATCGGCAGCGTGCTCTGCCTCGACACGGCCACGCTGACCGCGTCGCCGGACCCGGCGGACACCCGGCCGAACGCGCCGTTCGCGCTGCGTCTGTGGCGGCTCCAGGTGCCCGAGCTGCGGCTGCGCACGACCGCGGTGACCGGCCCGGTCGACCTGCGCCACGCCCGCGTCGGCCTGCTCCGCGACGACCCGGCGAACTGGCCGGAGGCACTGCACCTGACCGGGCTCACCTACGAGACGCTGGAGCCGCCGGCCACCGACACCGACCGGCGGGCGTGGCTGGCCCGCGACCCGGCCGAGGCCCAGCAGCAGCCGTACGAACAGCTCGCGGCCGTGCTCCGGGCCCACGGCGACGACGACGCGGCACGCGCGGTGCTGCTCACCCGGCAGCGGGCCCGCACCCGGGCCGCGGGCTGGCCGGCGCGGGTCTGGGGCGTGCTGCAGGACGTCACGGTCGGCTACGGCTATCGCCCGCTGCTGGCCGCGCTCTGGCTGCTGGTGCTGCTCGGCGCAGGCACGGCCGCGTACTCGGCGCACCCGCCGCGCGCCGCGAAACCGGACGAGGCACCGGCGTTCCACGCGGTCGTCTACACGCTCGACCTGCTGCTCCCGCTCGTCGACTTCGGGCAGCAGACCGCGTTCCTGCCGGCCGGGGCGTACCAGTGGCTCTCCTACCTGCTGATCGCCGCCGGCTGGATCCTGGCCACCACGATCGCGGCCGCGCTCACCCGCTCCCTGCGCCGCACGTAGCCCGCGCAACCGGGCGGCTACCGAGGGCTTACGGGAGGGCACCCGGTCGATTCGTCAGTCGTGTGCCGGGGTCGCCGAATGGACGGGTGCAAGCGAAATACACATGCCGACAGAGATGAGAGTTTCTTGCGCCGCTTCGCCAGCCGGGTCGTCCTCGCCGTTCTCGCTCCCGCCGCCGCTCTGGGTATGACGCTCGTCGCTCCCGCGGCCACCGCGTCCGCTGCTGTGGCGACGACGACGTTGGAGGCGCAGGTCGTGGCGTTGACGAACGAGGCGCGGGTGAAGGCCGGTTGCACGAAGCTGACCGTCAACGCCCACCTGGCGAAGGCGGCGCAGGCGTTCTCCAGGGACATGGCGGACAAGAACTATTTCAGCCACACGGGTAAGGACGGTTCGAACTTCGTGCAGCGGGCGAAGCGGGCCGGTTTCACCCGGACCGCGATGGGCGAGAACATCGCCTGGGGTTACCGGGACGCGCAGGGTGTGGTGAAGGGTTGGATGAACAGCCCGGGTCACCGGAAGAACATCCTGAACTGCAAGTCGACGCTGATCGGTGTCGGTGCGGCCCGTAACGCCAAGGGTGTCGTGTACTGGACCCAGGAGTTCGGCAAGTAATTCCGCAGACATGGGAAGGGCCCGGGGCGCACACCGCGCTCCGGGCCCCTTCGCGTCGGGACCGCACAACGACCGGCCGGCTCGGCAGAGTCACGGCGGGCCGGTCGCCCGTCGTCGCCCGCTCGTCAGCCTTCGGCCGCGATGAGGGCCTGGGCGACCTCGGCGGCCCGCTCGATCGGGATGGCGAAGCCGATGCCGATGGAGCCGCCGCCCTCCAGGGTGGCGATGGCGGTGTTGACGCCGATGACCTCGCCGGCGGAGTTGACCAGGGGGCCGCCGGAGTTGCCGGGGTTGATGGAGGCGTCGGTCTGCACCGCGGACTGGCGGGTGGCGCCCTCGCCGCCGAGGCGGACGCGGCGGTCGACGGCGCTGACGATGCCGGAGGTGACGCTGCCGGACAGGCCGAGCGGGGCGCCGACCGCGAGGACGGTCTCGCCGACGCGCAGCGTGCTGGACTTGCCCATCGGCAGCGGTTCGAGCGTGTCGGACGGGGAGATGCGCAGCACCGCGATGTCCATGCCCGGGTCGGTGCCGATCACGTCCGCGTCGAGGCTCTCGCCGTCCTGGCCGCTGACCGTGACCCGGCTGGCGCCCTCGACCACGTGGTTGTTCGTGATGATGTGCTGGGCGTCGTCGATGACGAAGCCGGAGCCGGAGGAGGCGCCGTCGTCCGTGCGGACCTCGATCGAGACCACGCCGGTCAGGACCTGCTCGGCGGTGCTGGTGAGTTCGCCGTCCGCACCGACCAGTTGGGTGCTGGTGGAGTTCCCGGCCTGGTTGGTGGCGCCGACGCGGTTCGCGCCGTACCACGCCCCGGCCGTGCCGGCGCCCGCGGCGACGGCCACGATGAGCGCGCCGGCCAGCATGAACCGGGGGCCGCGGCGCGGGGTGCCGGCGTCGTGGTCGCGGCGACGGGCGGCGCGCGGCGGGGCCGGGTCGTAGGCGGGGGTCGCGCCGACGGTCGCCCATGGGTCCGCGGGTGCCTCCCAGGCGGGCGGGGCGGCGGGCGCGCGGTACGTGGAGGTGGCGACGGCGGGGCCGGAGGCACCGGAGAAACCGGCGTACGGGTCCGAGCCGTCGTTCGTGACCGGGTAGGCGCCGGAGACGGTCCGGTAGGAACCGCTGGAACCGTACGCGGTGAACGAGCCGCCGGCCGGTGCCGGCGGCTCGTACTCGTCGTGTTCGGGGGCTCGCCGGCGGCCGGGCGGACCGGCGGGCTCGTAGTCGTAGCTGCCGTAGGAGGCCGGACGTCGCCAGCTCTGCGAGTCCGTGTCGTCTCGCCCCAGCGATGCCATCTGCGCCTCCACGGTTCGTCCACCCCGTCGGGGGTAGATACGGAGAGAAACGCGAAACGGCTCACCGTCATCGGTGAAAGATTCTCAGCCGGTGATCAGCCGGCCGATCGTGGTGAGGGCGTCGGCGTAGAACGTGCCGTTGACGTCGCGGAAGACCGCGAAGGGCTCCTCCGGGCTGCCGAAGAACGGGCGCAGCGTCCAGGCCAGCTGGGTGCCGACGAAGCCGAACAGGGCGATCCAGATGTAGAGCAGCGTCATGCTGGCCGGCCGCTGCCCGGCCGGGAGGTCCGCGGCGGACGGGCGGCGCGGCGGCGCGTACGGCTCCCAGCCTCCCGGGAGCATGCCGTCGTACGCGGGCACCGCCGGCCCAGGAACCGCGGCCGCCCCGTTCGCGCCCACCAGCGCCGGAGTCGGCGCCGGTGCCGGTGCCGGTGCCGCTGCCTCGACCGGGGCCTGCTCCGGCTTCTCCGGCGTCGAGGCGGCCGACGCGAGCGTGAGCTGGTGCTCGTTGAACGCGGTCATCCCCGCGGTGAGGAAGCGCAGCCCGACGATCGCGGTCAGCACCAGGATCGCCACGTTGAGCAGTTTGAAGAACGAGTAGCTGTTCGACGTGATCAGGAAGAACAGGCTGATCGGCGCGAACGCCAGCGTCAGCACCGCGGTGACCGTGATCGGCACCATGATCAGCGTGACCGCCTGCATGACCGACAGTCGCGCGCCGAAGACCAGGTTGAACAGGTACAGCGTGGGCAGGCAGATGGCGAGCGTGGCGAGGAACAGCAGCGGCAGCTTGACGAACGACGAGGCGGCCTGGATCCAGCTGTGCGAGGCGCCGAGCACGACGCCGTAGAGCGCGAAGCTGAGCGAGGAACTGGCCAGCATCTGGAGGCTGATCGAGCCGAGCTGCCGCTCCTCGATGATCTGCCGCCACACGCCGTCCCGGTCGCGCAGCAGCCGCTCGATGATGAGCAGCCCGCCTGGGGAGTTCGACACTGAAAGCCTCCAAGGCCGGAGATGAGTTGGCTGAGGGTACATCGAAGAAGACGGGTTCCGAGTGCCGAAAAGTTGCGTAGTCTGTGCGCGTGACCGACCCCCGGCTACGCGCATCGGACGCGGACCGGCAGCGCGTTGTCGCCGATCTCGAGCGGCACACCGCGGCCGGGCGCCTGTCCCTGGACGAATTCACCACCCGGGTCGACGCCGTGCTCGCCGCCCGCACCCACGGCGACCTGGGCCACCTCACGAGCGATCTGCCGGCGGAGGCGGAGCCGAGCGCGGACGCCCGGCATCTGCTGATCGCATTCGCGCTGGCCACTGTGGTCGTGGCACTCCTCGCAGTGATCATTTCGGTATACCGTTGACGCCTGGAGGGGTAATGACCGAGATCCTCACACCCGAGGCCCGGGAGTTCGTCGCGGACCTGCACCGGCACTTCGCGGCCCGGCGGGACGAGCTGCTGGCGCTGCGGGCGCTGCGCCGGGCCGAGGCGGCCCGCACCGGGCGGCTGGACTTCCTGCCGGAGACCGTGGACGTGCGGGAGGGCGCGTGGACGGTCCCGGCCGCGCCGGCCGACCTCACCGACCGCCGGGTGGAGATCACCGGCCCGACCGAGCGCAAGATGACGATCAACGCGATGAACTCGGGCGCCAAGGTGTGGCTGGCCGACCTGGAGGACGCGAACACGCCGCACTGGGCGAACGTGATCGGTGGCCAGGTCAACCTGTACGAGGCGGTGCGCCGGACGATCACGTTCGACTCCCCGGAGGGCAAGCACTACGAGCTCGGCCCGGGGCCGTACCCGACGATCGTGGTCCGGCCGCGCGGTTGGCACCTGGATGAGCGCCACCTGACCTGGGGGGACGGCACGCCGGGCGTGGGCGCGCTGGTCGACTTCGGGCTGTACTTCTTCCACAACGCGCAGGAGCTGATCGAGCGCGGGTCCGGGCCGTACTTCTACCTGCCGAAGATGGAGTCGCACCTGGAGGCGCGGCTCTGGAACGACGTCTTCAACTACGCGCAGGACCACCTCGGCATCCCGCGCGGCACGATCCGGGCGACCGTGCTGATCGAGACGATCCCGGCCGCGTTCGAGATGGACGAGATCCTGCACGAGCTGCGCGACCACGCGTCCGGGCTGAACGCGGGCCGCTGGGACTACCTGTTCAGCGTGATCAAGTACTTTCGGGTGACGCTGCCGGACCGGGCGGCCGTGACCATGACCGCGCCGTTCATGCGGGCCTACACGGAGTTGCTGGTCGCCACGTGCCACCGACGGGGTGCGTTCGCGATGGGCGGGATGGCCGCGTTCATCCCCAGCCGCCGCGACCCGGAGGTCAACGCGGTCGCGATCGGCAAGGTGCGGGAGGACAAGGAGCGCGAGGCCCGGGACGGCTTCGACGGCTCCTGGGTGGCGCACCCGGACCTGGTGCCGGTGTGCAAGGAGATCTTCGACGCCGCACTCGGCGAGAGCCCGAACCAGCTGTCCAGGCAGCGGCCGGACGTCGCGGTCACCGCGGACGACCTGCTGGACGTCGCGGCCACGCCGGGCAGCGTGACGGACGCGGGCGTGCGCGGCAACGTCGAGGTGGCGCTGCGGTACCTGGAGGCGTGGCTGCGCGGCAACGGCGCGGTCGGCATCCACCACCTGATGGAGGACGCGGCCACCGCGGAGATCTCCCGGTCCCAGATCTGGCAGTGGATCCACCGGGGGGTACGGACCGAGGAGGGCACCCCGATCACGTCCGAGCTGGTGCGCCGGCTGGAGGACGAGGTGCTGGCGGAGGTCCGGGAGCAGCTCGGCGACGGCTATCCGGGCAGCCGCTTCGACGACGCGCGCGTGCTCTTCGAGCGGGTCGCGCTCGCGGACGACTTCGCGGACTTCCTGACCGTGCCCGCGTACGAGCTGATCGATTAGCCCGCCATGCGACTGGATCCCGAGATCCACGCGGAGCTGGACGCCCGGCTCGCGGCCGTGGACATGCGCCTGAGCAGCCGTTATCCGGGCGACCCGGACAGCCGGCAGCCGGTGCACACGGTCTACGTGCCGGCCGACCGGTTCCACCAGGGCCTGGTGCCGGAGTGGGGTGGTGCCGCGCTGCGCAGCCTGTCGTCCGCGCCCGCGCTGCCCTACCCGGAGAGCCTGCACGCGCGGGTCACCGCCAAGCTCGCCGACGAGCCGATCGAGGACCTGAGGATCGACTTCGAGGACGGGTACGGCATCCGCGCCGACGACGAGGAGGACGCGGCCGCGACGTCCGCCGCGAAGGCTCTGGCGGGTGCCGAGGTGACGCCCCCGTTCGTCGGGCTGCGGGTCAAGTCGATGGAGTCACACACCCGGCGGCGCTCACTCCGTACCCTCGACGTGTTTCTGGACGCCTGGTTCGGCGGCGCGGCGGAGCTCCCGGCGAACCTCGTCGTCACGCTGCCCAAGGTGAGCGACCCGGCGCAGGTCGACGCGTTCGCGGCCGTGTGCGGCCGGCTGGACGCGGCCTACGGGATCGCGCTGCGGTTCGAGATCCAGATCGAGACGCCGGCCGCCGTCCTGGGCGCGGACGGCACCGCCACGGTCGCCCGCATGATCACCGCGGCGGACGGCCGGTGCACCGGGCTGCACTACGGCACCTACGACTACAGCGCGGCCTGCGGCATCGGCGCGGCCTACCAGAGCATGGACCACCCGGCCGCGGACCACGCGAAGGCGGTCATGCAGGTGGCGGCCGCCGGCACCGGCGTGCGGCTCTCCGACGGCTCGACCAATGTCCTGCCGGTCGGCACGGACGACCAGGTCGCGGCGGCCTGGGCGCTGCACGCGCGGCTGGTCCGGCGCTCCCTGGAACGCGGCTTCTACCAGGGCTGGGATCTGCACCCGGCGCAACTGCCCACCCGGTACGCGGCCACCTACGCGTTCTTCCGGGACGGTGCCGCCGCGGCCCGCGACCGGCTCGCCGCCTACCTGGACCGCCGGGACACCGGCATCCTCGACGAGCCGGCCACCGCCCGCGCGCTCGCGGGCTTCCTGCTGCGCGGCCTGCGCTGCGGCGCGCTGGACGACGGCGAGCTCGGCGACCTCACCGCGGACCGGCTCGCCGGCCTGTGACCCCGGCCCGCCCGACGGGCCGGCGAACCCTGTGATCAGCGCCGATCTCCGGGTCCGAGACCACCTCAGTACCAAGGAGGCGGATGTGACGGATTTCGACCTGGTCGTCCGGTCCCGGCGGGCGATCACCCCGGACGGCGAACGGCCCGCCGCGATCGCGGTGCGGGACGGCAGGATCGCGGAGATCGCCGCATATGACGCGCAGCTGCGCGCGGACCGCGAGGAGGACCTGGGCCGGCTCGCGCTGCTGCCCGGCCTGGTGGACACGCACGTGCACGTCAACGAGCCCGGCCGCACCGAGTGGGAGGGGTTCGCCAGCGCCACCCGGGCCGCCGCGGCCGGTGGCGTCACCACGATCATCGACATGCCGCTGAACTCGCTGCCGCCGACCACCACCACGGACGCGTTGGAGATCAAGCGGAAGGCCGCGGCCGGGCAGATCCGGGTCGACGTCGGCTTCTGGGGTGGCGCCGTGCCGGGCAACCTGGCCGACCTGGCCCCGCTGCACGACGCCGGCGTGTTCGGCTTCAAGGCGTTCCTGATCGACTCCGGTGTGCCGGAATTCCCACCGTTGACACCCGCCGAGCTGTCGGAGGCGTTCGCCGCGGTCGACGCGCTGTTCCTGGTGCACGCGGAGGACCCGGACCTGGTGGCGGCGCACGGGTCCTCCCCGAGCTACGCCGACTTCGTCGCGTCCCGGCCGCGCAGCGCGGAGAACACCGCGGTCGCCCGCGTCGTCGCGGCCGCCCGGCGGACCGGCGCCCGCGCCCACGTCCTGCACCTCTCCTCGTCCGAGGCGGTGCCGCTGATCGCGGCCGCGAAGGCCGACGGGCTACGGGTCACGGCCGAGACCTGCCCGCACTACCTGACGCTGACCGCGGAGGAGGTGCCGGACGGCGCCACCCAGTTCAAGTGCTGCCCGCCGATCCGGGACGCCGGCAACCGGGACGCGCTCTGGGCCGCGCTCGCGGACGGCGTCATCGACCTGATCGTCTCCGACCACTCACCGTGCACGCCGGAGCTCAAGCGCGCGGACACCGGCGACTTCGCGGCGGCCTGGGGCGGCATCGCGTCACTGCAGCTCGGCCTGCCGCTCGTCTGGTCCCAGGCGCGCGAGCGCGGCCACTCGCTGAGCGACGTGGTGCGCTGGATGGCGACCAACCCGGCCGCGCTCGCCGGCCTGGACACGAAGGGCCGCCTGGCGCCCGGCGCGGACGCGGACCTGGTCGCCCTCGACCCGGACACCACCCAGCGCGTCGACGTCCACCGCCTGCAGCACCGCAACCCGGTCTCGCCGTACCACGACAGGATCGTGACCGGGGTGGTGCTGGGCAGCTGGCTGCGCGGCGTTCCCACGGTCGGCGAGCCGACCGGGCGACTGCTCGAGAGGGGCACGGCATGACCGGCTGGCAGCAGCTGCCCGACCTGGCCGCGCGCGCGTTCGGTGGCGGCGTGGTGCACGCCAGCGACGAGTTCTTCGCGTTCGCGGCCGACCTGATCAACGACCACCCGCCCACGTTCACGCCGCAGAGCTTCGGGGCCCGCGGCCAGCTCTACGACGGCTGGGAGACCCGGCGCCGCCGGCCCCGCGGCACCGGTGACGACCACGACCTGGCGATCGTCCGGCTCGGCGCGCCCGGCGTGATCCACGGCGTGGTGATCGACACCGCGTTCTTCACCGGCAACTACCCGCCGGCCGCGTCCGTCGAGGCGACCCGCCTGCCCGGGCACCCGTCGCCGGAGGAACTGCTGGCCGCGGAGTGGACGCCGGTCCTGGCCCGGTCCGCGCTCACCGGCGACACCCGGAACGAGTTCCCGGTCGACGGCGGCGAGCGCGTCCACACCCACGTGCGGCTCCGGATCTACCCGGACGGCGGCGTCGCCCGGCTGCGCGTGCACGGCGAGGCGGTGCCCGACCCGGCGCTGCTGCCCGAGGTCTTCGACCTGGCCGCGGCCGAGAACGGCGGCACGGTCACCGCGTGCAGCAACATGTTCTACGGCTCCGCGCCGAGGATGCTGCTGCCCGGTCTGGCCCGGTCGATGGGCGAGGGGTGGGAGACGTCCCGGCGCCGCGACGACGGCAACGACTGGGCGCTGGTCCGGCTCGGCGTGCCCGGCCGGATCCAGCTCGCCGAGATCGACACGTCGCACTTCAAGGGCAACGCGCCCGGCGAGTTCCGCCTGCGCGGGATTCCCGACGCGTGCTCACTGGACTCGCCCGGCGACTGGGTCGAGCTGCTGCCGAGGACCCGGGCGCAGCCGGACACCCGGCACCGGTTCGCGATCAGCGACGCGCCCAAGGTGACGCATGTGCGACTCGACGTGTACCCGGACGGGGGCGTGGCCCGGTTGCGGCTGTGGGGCAGCATCGCCGAGAAGCAGCGGCGCCGGCTGGCGGAGCGGCACTTCTGAGTTTCGTACGCCTGTCGGGTAGGTTCTCAGGGTCCGTGTGCCACACGGCCGATTGAAGGAGCAGCTCACCCTATGGGTAAGAAGACCGTCCACGTGTCCGACTTCAGCGGCGCCGTCATCGGCGACGACGCTGACGTGGTGCGCATCGTCGTGCTCGAGCACCCCGACCTGATGACCGGGCCGGTACAGCTGGAGGCGCTCCCCGCCGAGGTGGAGAGCATCGACGACGCCGCGCTGGACGTGGTGGTGGTGGACATCTTCGACGCGCACGGCGACGGCGAGGCCCGGCGGGTCACGCTCAACGCCAGCGAGTTCGACGCGCTCGCCACCGGCACGCCGATGGCGGACGTGCTGAAGACCGCGGAGCGGGTCAAGCCGCCGAAGCAGGCCCGCAAGGCCCCGGCGGACAAGCTCGACTACGCGACCATGGAGCACGCCGGCAAGCCGCACCGGGGCAGGACCACGGACGAGGAGGCGGAGCTGGTCCGCGAGAACCTCGACAAGATCAACGAGCGTCTCGCGGCCGAGGGCATCCGCCTCATCGACCCGGCCAACCCGGAGCACGCCGCCCGCTACGGCTTCCCGGAGCCGACCGAGACGGCCTAGTTTCACCGGTTGTGGGGTCTCCAAGACCCTTCGAGACCCTACAACCTCTCTGCCCGCTTCCGGCGTGGTCGCGCCGAGTGTGCTCCCGCGGGCACCGCTCGGCCGCGGGCGGCCTCCCTGCCGGTCCCGCCGTGGCTTCCGAAAGGCCGGTTCTGCGGGTCCGAGCCTGTGCGGTCCCGACGCGAAGGGGCCCGGAGCGCGGTGTGCGCTCCGGGCCCTTCCCATGTCTGCGGAATTACTTGCCGAACTCCTGGGTCCAGTACACGACACCCTTGGCGTTACGGGCCGCGCCGACACCGATCAGCGTCGACTTGCAGTTGAGGATGTTCTTCCGGTGACCCGGGCTGTTCATCCAGCCCTTCACCACACCCTGCGCGTCCCGGTAACCCCAGGCGATGTTCTCGCCCATCGCGGTCCGGGTGAAACCGGCCCGCTTCGCCCGCTGCACAAAGTTCGAACCGTCCTTACCCGTGTGGCTGAAATAGTTCTTGTCCGCCATGTCCCTGGAGAACGCCTGCGCCGCCTTGGCCAGGTGGGCGTTGACGGTCAGCTTCGTGCAACCGGCCTTCACCCGCGCCTCGTTCGTCAACGCCACGACCTGCGCCTCCAACGTCGTCGTCGCCACAGCAGCGGACGCCGACGCCGCGGGAGCGACGAGCGTCATACCCAGAGCGGCGGCGGGAGCGAGAACGGCGAGGACGACCCGGCTGGCGAAGCGGCGCAAGAAACTCTCATCTCTGTCGGCATGTGTATTTCGCTTGCACCCGTCCATTCGGCGACCCCGGCACACGACTGACGAATCGACCGGGTGCCCTCCCGTAAGCCCTCGGTAGCCGCCCGGTTGCCGGTGCTCGGCGCTGTACTACGGTCGTGGGGTGACCGACTTCCGGCGGCGGATTCCGCGGACCGACACGGCGCTGGCCGATCCGCGGCTGGTGGCCGCGGGCGCGCGGCTCGGGCGCGGTGCGGTGAAGAGCGCGGTGCTGGCCGCGCAGGAGCGGGCCCGGCGCGGCGAGATCGCGCCGGAGGACGTGATCGGGGCCGCGGTCGACGCGCTGCCCGCCGCGGGCATGCGGCCGGTGATCAACGCGACCGGCGTCATCGTGCACACCAACCTCGGCCGGGCGCCGCTGTCCGCGGCGGCCGTCGGCGCGGTGGTGGAGGCGGCCGGGTACACGGACGTGGAGCTCGACCTCGCGGACGGGCGGCGGGCCCGGCGCGGGCGGACCGCGATGGCGGCGCTCGCGGCCGCGGTGCCGGGCGCCGGCGGCGTGCACGTGGTCAACAACGGGGCTGCCGCGCTGGTGCTGGCCGCGACCGCGCTGGCCGCCGGGCGCGAGATCGTGGTCAGCCGCGGCGAGATGGTGGAGATCGGCGACGGGTTCCGCCTGCCGGACCTGCTCGTCAGCACCGGCGCCCGGCTGCGGGAGGTCGGGACGACGAACCGGACGACCGTGGCCGACTACGCGGGCGCGATCGGGCCGGACACCGGGTTCGTGCTGAAGGTGCACCCGTCGAACTTCGTGGTCCAGGGGTTCACCTCGGCCGTACCCGTGGATGATCTGTCCGGTCTCGGGGTTCCGGTCGTGGCCGACATCGGGTCGGGGCTGCTGGCGCCGCACCCGGGGCTGCCGGACGAGCCGGACGCGGCGTCCACGCTGGCCGCGGGTGCGACCCTGGTGACCGCGAGCGGCGACAAGCTGCTCGGCGGGCCGCAGGCCGGGCTGCTGCTCGGCGACGCGACGACCGTGGACCGGCTGCGGCGGCACCCGCTGGCGCGGGCGTTGCGGGTGGACAAGCTGACGTTGGCGGCGCTGGAGGCGACGCTGCGCGACCCGGACGTGCCGGTGCTGGCCGCGCTGCGCGCGGACCCGGAGGCGCTACGGGTCCGGGCGGAGGCGCTGGCCGAGAAGCTGCGGGCGGACGGCGTCGACGCGGTGCCCACCGGCACCGAGTCCGTCGTGGGCGGCGGTGGCGCGCCGGGACACACGCTGCCGTCCTGGGCGGTGTCGCTCCCCGAGGCGTACGCGCGGCGGTTGCGCCTCGGCGACCCGGCGGTGCTCGGGCGGGTGGAGCGCGGCCGGCTGCTGCTGGACCTGCGCTGCGTGCCGGGGAGCCGCGACGCGGAGTTGCACACCGCATGCACGTCGTAGCGACCGCCGGGCACGTCGACCACGGCAAGTCCACGCTGGTCCGCGCGCTGACCGGGATGGAGCCGGACCGCTGGGCCGAGGAACGGCGGCGCGGCATGACCATCGACCTGGGTTTCGCCTGGACCGGGCTGCCGTCCGGGGAGACCGTCGCGTTCGTGGACGTGCCCGGCCACGAACGCTTCGTGCCCAACATGCTGGCCGGTGTCGGCCCGGTCCCGGCCGCGATGCTGGTGGTCGCGGCGGACGGCGGATGGATGCCGCAGTCCGAGGAGCACCTGGCCGCGCTGGACGCGCTCGGCGTCCGGCACGGCCTGCTCTGCGTGACCCGCGCGGACCTGGCGGACCCCGCGCCGGTGCTGGCGGACGCGGGTGCGCGCATCGCCCGGTCGTCGCTCGGCGCGGTGCCCGCCGTCGCGGTCAGCGGCGCCACCGGTCTCGGGCTCGCGGAGCTGCGCCGTGCGCTGGACACCCTGGTCGCCGCGCTTCCCGAGCCGGATCCCACGGCACCGGTACGGCTCTGGGTGGACCGCGCGTTCACCGTGCGCGGCGCCGGCACCGTGGTCACCGGCACGCTCGGCGCCGGCCGGCTGCGCGTCGGCGACGAACTGTCCCTGGACGGCCGCCCGGTGCGGGTCCGTGGCCTGCAGTCGCTCGGCGAGTCCGCCGACGAGGTCGGCCCGGTCGCGCGCGTCGCGGTCAACCTGCGCGGCGTCGACCGGGACGCGGCCGGTCGCGGCACGGTGCTGCTCACACCGGGCGCCTATGCCCCGGCCACCGAGCTGGACCTGCGCCTGGACGGGTTCCCGGTCGCGGACCTGCCGCCGTCCGTCACCGTCCACGTCGGCTCCGCCGCGGTCGTGGCCCGGGTCCGGCCGCTCGGCGCGGACACGCTGCGCCTGCGCCTCACCCGCGCGCTGCCGCTGCACGTCGGCGACCGGGTGCTGCTGCGCGACCCCGGCCGTTCCGGCCCGCGCGTGCTGGGCGGCGCCACCGTGCTCGACGTCGCCCCGCCCGCGCTCGGCCGCCGGGGTGCCGCCGCCGCCCGCGCCGCCGTGCTGGCCACCATGACCGGCGTCCCGGACGAGCACGACGAGCTGCGCCGCCGCGGCCTGATCCGGCGCGGTGACCTGCGGCGGACCGGGGTCCCGGTCACGGTCCCGCCGGTCGCCGGCGACTGGCTGGCCGACCCCGCGCACTGGTCCGCGCTGCGCGCCGGGCTGGTCGACGCGGCCACCGCGTACGCGAAGGATCACCCGCTGGAGCCCGGCGCCCCCGCCGAGGCGCTCCGCCACCGCCTCGGCCTGCCCGACATCGCGCTGGTCGAGGCCCTGGTCACGCCGCCACTGTCCTACCGCGACGGCCGCGTGCACACCGGCGACTCCGGCGTCCCGCCCGCGCTGGCCCGCATGGTCGCCGCCATCCGCGACGACCTGCGCGACGCCCCGTTCGCCGCCCCCGAGGCCGCCCGGCTGGCCGAGATCGGCCTCGGCCGGCGCGAGGCCGCCGCCGCGGTCCGCGCCGGCCTGCTGCTCCGCGTCGCCGACAACGTCTTCCTGCTGCCGGACGCACTCGACGAGGCCCGCCGCCGCCTGACGACGGTGGCGAGCCCGTTCACCGTGAGCGCGGCCCGCCAGACCCTCGGGTGCAGCCGCCGCGTCGCGGTCCCGCTGCTGGAACTGCTCGACCGCACCGGCATCACCCACCGGCTGCCGGACAACAGCCGCGTCATCGCGTCCTGAAGCCGGACGCGATCGTGGCGGACCGGCTGCGCGCGACGGCGCCGGGGCAACATCCGAATCACCGATGGGAATGTCGTTGATGCAAATTGCACGGACGGATGCGGAATCGGGCGCATCGAGTCGGCGTCGACACTCAAACGCCATAATCGGCACTCAACGTGTTTTGCCAATGACTCACAAGCATGCGTTTTATAGAGACGCTCGCCACTGGCCGTTCGCACACGTGTTTGACGTGGACCCCGCTCCGACCGGACGCTAAAATTCTCGATCAAGCTCAGGGCATGATCAGTTCGGTCCAATTCCTCCGAATCGAGGTCGACGCGTGGCGCCACGAGGCGGAGACAACCTCTGGCACGGCCCGAAAGACAGGTGGCCCAGAGACGGAGACCTCCATCCGGCCATGAAGCAGGCGCTCAAAGATGCCCGGCTGGCCGGATGGCATCTGCGCGAGACCGCCGGCCACGGCTACGGACGTGCGTTCTGCCGTCGCGTAGAGCGAGGCGGTGCGGTTTGCAAGATCATAATTGACACCACACCGAGAAATCCCGAGGCACGAGCGAAGGATCTCGTTCGGGCGATCCGCGACTGCCCGCACCACTTCGCCGACCTCACGGTCGATCTTTCCTACGCGGACAACCTCCTGTCGGGCGCGGACAGGCTTCTTGACGCCGCGGAGTATTTCCTGGACGCCGAGGAGGCTCGGAGCATCGCGGGCGATGCCTGGCAGCGCGCCCAAGAGCTGCTGGACACAGCCGCCGGGAACGCCGACGAGGTCGCGCGGGTGATGGCCACCGCGCAGGAATTCGACGACGAAGCCCGGCACCTGACGGAGAAAGGCTGGATTCGAGGGGCGGAGAGCGGCATTCCGGACGGCGCACCGCACACGTACGTAGCCGGAGCGGAGCAGCGGACCGACGAGGCGACCAGTCTCGTCGCGGAGGCGATCGACCACGAAGACCCCATCGTCGGCACACTCCGGGAACGACTCTCCGATACCCGAACGCGTATTGCCGATGTCCGGCTGCGGCTCGGACACGGAACGCCGTAACGTGTTGGCAGATGCCAACGTTGGCTATAGCATCGCGAGACGACCACGCACCCGGGAGGACACCCTTGCACCGGATCGCCCTGCGTGTCACTGGCGTAGATCTTGACGATGATGATGTGTTCGATGTGATCAGCGCACACCTGAACCATCTGACCTGGATCGAGGTCGACGGCCGTACCGTGGCGATCATTCACGCCAATGGCAATCCCGTGGGTGCCGCTTCGCAGGCCGCCCGACAAATCGCTACGTGCCTTCCGGGCGCACGCGTGGCAGAGGTGGACCAGGACGTGGTGGGCGTGTCCGATATCGCCAAGCGCGTCGGGGTCACCAGAGAAGCCGTTCGCCTGTGGGTCGACGGGCGGCGCGGCCCCGGCGACTTTCCGCCGCCGATCGGGTCGGCCGGCGGCGGCGAGCGTGGCTCGATGCGGCTGTGGCCATGGTCCGTCGTGAACGATTGGCTCCGCCAATACCACCTGCACGACGACGAGGAAAGCTTGTCCGCCGCGCAGGTCGCCGAGATCAACGCGTCTCTGCACCGGGTGATCGGTCCGATCGACCGTGAATGGCAACGGGCTACGAGAGGCGCGCACGTCCCCATGAGGATGCTCGAACGCAGCCCCGGCACCTCCGGCCCGGAGATCGACGGCCACATCAGCGGCGTACGAGCGGAGTACCGAGACGCCATGGCGTGGCATGAGCGCAGATCCGTGAATGCGAGCGATGCGACATGACGGAGACGACGAGCCGCCCGGTGGAGACCGACTCCGACCTCTGGACCGTCATCCAGGGAGTCGAGCTGATCGACATTCGGGTGGTGCGATGGCACAGCGAACTACTCGACTACGCCTCGAGCGCGATCCGGGACTTCGACCCTGTTCTCGATGTCGACTTCCGCCGAGATGACGACTCCATGCAGCTACGGTGGTCCTTCGACTCCGTCCTGCGATCCACCGGCGACGTCGACGTGGCGCGCCTCGGGCTCACGCTGGTCCAGACCTTCGCTTTCACCGAGGCGCTCGCGGGCGCGGAGTTGAGCGGCGAACTCGTGCAGCGATTCATCGAGAAGACCGCCGTGATCTCGGTGATTCCGTTCGTACGCGAAGCCGTGCAGACGATGACGGTGCGGTTGGGCCTGCCGGCCGTCACGCTCGGCCTGGTGCGAGCCGGCGAAACCGGACCGCACGTCTTCAGCGTCCGCAGCTGACGGGCGAGCCGCCCCAGGGGGGTTGGCGAAGGCGGACGGGAATCGAACCCGCCTGACCGAGAGACTCGGTCACACCGATTTTGAAGATCGGGGAGGGCACCAGCCACTCGATCGCCTTCGGCGAGCAGCGTAGCAAGGGGCGTGCGAGAGTCGGATCATGACGGTACGTCTGACGGGTTATGCGCACGGCGGTGGCTGTGCCTGCAAGATTCCCCCGGGTGAGGTGGAAGCGGTGGTCGCGGGCCTGCGCGGCGCCCCGCACGACGCGGAGCGTGAGCTGATCGTGGGGCTGGACGACGGGGACGACGCGGCGGTGGTCCGGATCGGGGCGGATCGCGCGGTGGTGTCCACGGCGGACTTCTTCACGCCGGTGGTGGACGACGCGTACGACTGGGGGCGGATCGCGGCCGCGAACGCGCTGTCCGACGTGTACGCCATGGGCGGCACGCCGATCGTCGCGATCAACCTGCTGGCCTGGCCGCGTGACCTGCTGCCGATGGAGCTGGCCGCGGAGGTGCTGCGCGGCGGCCTGGACGTGGCCCGGTCGGCCGGCTGCCCGGTCGCGGGCGGGCACAGCGTCGACGACCCGGAGCCGAAGTACGGCATGGCCGTGACCGGCCTGGTCGACCCGGACCGGCTGCTGCGCAACGACGCGGGGCGGCCCGGCGTGCCGCTGACGCTGACCAAGCCGCTCGGCGTCGGCGTGCTGAACAGCCGGCACAAGGCGACCGGCGAGGCGTTCCCGCACGCGGTGGCCGCGATGACCATGCTGAACCGGGACGCGGCCGAGGCGGCGGTGGCGGCGGGCGCGGTCGCGGCCACCGACGTGACCGGCTTCGGGCTCCTCGGGCATCTGCACAAACTCGCCCGGGCCAGTGGTGTGACCGCGTTCGTGGACGCGTCTGCGGTGCCCTACCTGGACGGTGCGCGGGCCGCGCTCGCGGACGGGTTCGTCAGCGGCGGCACCCGGCGCAACCTGGACTGGGTCCGGCCGCACCTGGACGCGGACGGCGTACCCGAGGACGAGCTGCTGCTGCTCGCGGACGCGCAGACGTCCGGCGGTCTGCTGATCGCGGGCGAGGTCCCGGGACACCCGGTGATCGGCGAGCTGCGCGCGGCTGACCAGCACGGACGCACGCTGATCGTCCGCTGACATGAGCGAACCGCTCACTCATGTCACCTTTCGTGTCCGACTGAATCGCTCTGTGTAACCCGGGTATCGCCTGTTCGTCCGAGAGGACACGAGCACGGCGATACGAGGAGGAACCATGAGCATCACGTCCGAGCACTGGAACTCCCTTCCTGGCCGCACCGTCTTCGACCGGGACGGTGACCGCGTCGGCACCGTGGATCAGGTGTGGACGGGGGCGGACGGCACCGGCGCCGAGTGGGTCAGCGTGCGGACCGGCCTGTTCGGCCTGCGCGACACGCTGATCCCGCTCGGCGGGGCCGAGCTGCGCGGCGAGGAGCTGTTCGTGCCGTTCGACAAGTCCACGATCAAGGGGGCGCCGCGGGTGGAGAGCGACGCCGACGAGCCGCTCGACCAGGCCGAGGTGCAGCGCCTGTACGCGTACTACGCCGGGGGTGAGAACACCGGCCGGCACCGTGGCGGCCGCGACGCGATGACCCGTTCCGAGGAGCGGCTCGACGTGGGTACGGAACGGCACGTGACCGGCACGGCGCGGCTGCGCAAGTACGTGGTCACCGAGGATGTGCGGACCACCGTGCCGGTGCAGCGTGAGGAGGTGCGGCTGGAACGCGAGCCGATCACGGACGCGAACCGGGAGGACGCGTTCGCCGGCCCGGCGATCAGCGAGTCCGAGCACGAGGTGACGCTGCACGCGGAGCGCCCGGTCGTGCGCACGGAGGCGGTGCCGGTCGAGCGGGTCCGCCTCGGCACGGAGACCGTCGAGGACGAGGAGACGGTCGGCGGGCGGGTCCGTAAGGAGCGCATCGAGGCCGACCTGCCGGACCGCCGTCGCCGCTGAGTATCGCAAGGGGGCGTCCGGCACACCGTCGTGGCGGGCGCCCCGCTCACGGGTCGGCGGTCCAGGCCTCGACGGTCGTCGTCACCGGGCGGTCCGACGCGGCCGACTCCTCGATCGCGAGCCCGATCAGGTGGTCCTGGGCCGCTTCCGCCAGCGGGTACGGCGGCGGGCCCGCGCCGCGCACCCAGGCCGCGGTCGCGTCGAGCAGCGCGGCCGTGGCGATCTCGTCGTCGTTCCAGCGCCGCCTGGCGTACGGGTTGGTCCAGAGCACCTCGGTGCCCAGCGTGATCGACTCGGTGTCGAAGCCGTTCAGGTCCAGCTCGTGGCCGCTCTGCCGGCGGGACAGCGCGGTCCGGGCGAGCCCCCGCGGGCCGGTCAGGTGCACGATCTCGTCGTCGTGCAGCTCGCCGTGCGTGCCCCGGACCAGCAGGCGCCGGAACCGCAGCAGGTTGCGGGTCTGCCCGGTGGTGAAGTCGTAGAGCCCGGACCGGCCGTCGCCGAAGTCCAGCGTGGCGATCGTGGTGGTGGCCGCGCGCGGCGTGGTCTCGCCGGTCCAGCCGGCCCGGTCCAGCGGGTGCAGCAGCGGCGCCTCGGTCCGGTTGGCCCGGACCGTCGCGGGCGCGTGGCCGGCGCCGAGCAGGCCGCGGATCAGCGCGACCGCGTGGTAGAGCTGCGTCGAGGAGACGTGCACCTGGGTGGGCGTGCCGATGACGCCGGTCCGGACCGCGGCGGCGCGGGCCGCGTGCGTGGGCATCAGCGGGTACTGCTCGGCGACCTGCACCAGGCCGCTCCGCCCCACGGCGGCCCAGAGCGCGCGCAGTCCGGCCGGGTCGGGCGCGGGCGGCGTCTCGGCCAGCACCGGCACGCCGCGCGCCACACATTCCGTGATCAGGTCCGGGTTCCGCGGCGACGGCACCGCGGTGATCACGAAATCCGGCCGGGCGCCGGTCAGGCACTCGTCCAGCGACCCGTACGCGGGTACGGGCAGCGGGCGCGGCGAGCGGACGACCGCGCCGACGCAGTGCAGGCCGTCGAGCGCGGCGGCGACGCGATGCAGCGCGGCGGCCCGGAAACCGAACCCCACCAGCGCGAACGTCGTGGTCAACGCGGCGGGTCGTCGTCGGCGGCACCGTTACCGGGGTCACCGAGGACCGCACCGCCGGTGATCGCGACGCCACCGGACGCTGGCGTCCCACCGGAACCCGCACCGCCACCGGGATCCGCAACCTCACCACGATCCGCAACCTCACCAGGGCCGGAGGCGTCACCGGAGCGGGCCGCGAGCCGGGCCCGCTGCGGGATCACCGTGTACTTCGGGTCCCGCGCCGAGGCCACGCCGCCGTCGAAGATCCCGAACCGGGTGGCCGCCGAGGCCGCCAGCAGCGCGGCCCCGGAGAGCGCGGACACCACCCGGCTGCGGCGCCCGAGCACCGCGCCGACCGTACCGGCGATGGTCAGCGCCCGGCTCACCGTCAGCAGCGTCCCGGCGCGGCCCTGCCGGTACGGCTCGCTGAGCAGCCCCATCCCGTGTTCGACCCGGTGCGCCGCGATCTGCTCGATGACCGCGCCCGCGACCGCGAGCCGGGCCGCCGGGCCGTTCTGCTCCACCGGCGCCGCGATCAGCCCGACCGCGGCGCCGCTGGCCAGTGCGCTGCCGCCGAAGACGAACGGCAGCTCCGGGTACGCCTCGTGCCAGGACGGCGTGGCCGTGTCCGCGAGCAGCACCGCGGTGTAGGTGGCGAGCGCGGGTGCGACGGCCGCGGCGGCGAGCCCGGCCGCGCGTCCGGTGGCCGGCATCGCGCGCCGGACCAGGCCGAGCGGTCCCCGCTCCGGCAGCAGCGCCGGGGCGAGCTCGGCCGCGGCGGCGACCCCGGCCGCGCCGCCGAACGCGGAGAGGATCCAGGTGCCCATCGACATCGGCGAGGTCGGCCGCGCGATCCGCAGCATGTGGTGGAAGCGGGCCGGGCGGCCGAGGTCGGCGATCAGGAAGTATGTGCTGGCACCGATGGCGCCGAGCGCGGCGAGGCGTCCGGCGCGGCGCAGCGCGGGCCGCCCGGTGACGTCCCCGCCCGCGCCGAGCAGCGCGGATCCGGCCGCTAGCCCGCCGGTGAACAGGTAGGCGGCGATGTCGTGCTTCCACACCGCGGCCTTGACGATCGGCCGGTTGTAGTACGACCGGAACTCGGCCTCCGGCACCATGATCTCTTCCCGGGACCGCGAGCGACCCCGGCGTCCCGGCCGGCCGGCCACGTCCCGCTCACCGCGCCGGTCGACGCCCTGCCCCGCCTTGCCCACGCCCGAACCGCCCGCACCCACGCTCGAACCGTGCTGACCGGCGCCCGGACCGGCGGCTTGGCCGGTGCCCGGAGCCGCGTCGTCCCGCTCCGGCGTGCCGGGAGCCGCGCTCACCGGGACCGCCCCGCGAACGCCACTATCGCCGCGCCCACCATCGCCAGCGCGGCCACGCCCGCGCGCTTCCACATCGCAGGCAGGTCGCGGGTGGTGACGACCGGGTCCGGCGGCAGGCCGTACACCTCCGGCTCGTCGAGGAGCAGGAAGAACGCGCCGTCGCCGCCGACACCGTCGTTCTCGTCGTGCCCGTAGAGCCGCGCGGTGGTCTCCCCCGCCGCCCGCAGCGCGTCCACCCGGTCGGCGGCCCGCTGCCGCAGCTCGGACAGCTCGCCGTACTGGATGGACTCGGTCGGGCAGGCCTGCGCGCACGCGGGCGTGAGCCCGTCCCCGATCCGGTCGTAGCAGAGCGTGCACTTCCACGCGCGGCCGTCGTCCTTGCGCTGGTCGACCACGCCGTACGGGCAGGCCGGGATGCAGTAGCCGCAGCCGTTGCAGATGTCCTCCTGCACCACGACCGTGCCGAACTCGGTGCGGAACAGCGCGCCCGTCGGGCACACGTCCAGGCAGGCCGCGTGCGTGCAGTGCTTGCACACGTTGGACATCATCAGCCAGCGGAAGTCCGGCCGTGCCGTGCCGGCCGGCGGCCCGAGCCCCGGCATGCCCAGCGCGACGGGCGCGGCGGCCGGAGCCGGGGCCGGGGCCGGAGCGGAGGCCGGCATCGGCTGCTCGATGAAGTGCACCGCCCGCCACGAGTTCGCGGTCAGCCCGCCGGTGTTGTCGAAGGACTGGCCGAGCAGGTCGTACCCGTCCGCGGGCACGCCGTTCCACTCCTTGCAGGCCACCTCGCACGCCTTGCAGCCGATGCACACGCTGGTGTCGGTGAAGAACCCCATCCGCGGCGGCGCGTCGACGTAACCGGCGTCCGGCGCCGGATCCAGCGGACCGTAGAGACTGTTCCTCCCCGGACCGGCAGCACCACCATCGATACGGCCGGAGCGGCCGCCGTCCCGGGGGCCCAAGAGGCTGTCATCCTGGGGGCCCAAGAGGCTATCCATCGTCATCCCCGGTCGTCTGGATCGGCGTCACGTGGTCATCGGTCAGGCCGGCCCGGCGCCGGTAGTCGGCGACGTACTCCAGCAATTCCTTACCCGTCGGTCGCCGCCCCGGCACCAGATCACACGTGCCGATCTTGCTCTCCTGGATCAGCGTGTTCGGGTCGAGCGTGATGCCGAACAGGTCGTTCGTCGAGTCGCCGGTGACCACGCCGTTCGCGCCGAAGTGGTACGGCAGCCAGATCTGGTGCACGGTCCGTCCCTCGACGCGCAGCGGCCGCAGCCGGTCGGTGACGAACACCCGTGCCTCCACCGCGGACCGCCCGGTCACCAGGTGCGCCCAGTCCATGTGCGCCAGGCCGAGCGAGGCGGCCAGCGTCGGCGACACCTCGACGAACAGGCCCGGTTGCAGCTCCGCCAGGTACGGCAGCGTGCGGCTCATCCCGCCGGCCGTGTGGTGCTCGGTGAGCCGGCTGACCGTGAAGATGTACGGGAAGACCTCGCTGTGCGCCTCCGGCGGACTCGGGTTGATCACGTTGTCCGCGCGCACGTAGATCTTCCGGGTCGGGTTGCCCTGCTGCCGGTAGAGCGGGTTGCGGATCGGCGACTCGGCCGGCTCGTAGTGCGTCGGCATCGGGCCGTCGATCAGCCCGCTCGGCACGAACAGCCAGCCCTTCCCGTCGCCCTGCATGATGAAGGCGTCGTCGCCCGCGATCGCGTCCACCCCGGTGGCGCCGGCCGGCGGCCGGTAGGACGGCGGCTTGGTCCGCTCGAAGTCCGGCACGTCCTTCCCGGTCCACTCGCCCTTCTCCGGGTCCCACCAGACGTACGCCTTCCGGGGGGACCACGGCACACCGGCCGGGTCCGCGGAGGCCCGGTTGTAGAGCGTGCGCCGGTTCGCCGGCCAGGCCCAGCCCCACTCCGCGGCCACCTCGTCCTGTGCGGACCGCGGCTTGCGGCGGGCGGCCTGGTTCACCCCGTCCCGGAACACGCCGGTGTAGATCCAGCAGCCGCCCAGCGTGCTGCCGTCGTCCTTCATCTCGGTGAACGAGGACAGCGGGCGGCCGCTCGCCACCTCGTACCCGTTGATCTCCTTGAGCACGTCGAGCGCGCTGGGTTCCCGCTCCTCGCCGTGCACCGGGTAGTCCCACGCCAGCTCCAGCACCGCACGGTCCCGGGGCAGCGTCGAGCCGGCCAGCCGCTCCCGGACCATGCGGCCCAGGTGGTAGAAGAACCACAGCTCCGAGCGGCAGTCCTGCGGTGGGTCGACCGCCTTCTCGCGCCACTGCAGGAGGCGCTGCGTCTGGGTGAACGTGCCCTCCTTCTCCACGTGGCTGGCGGCCGGCATGAAGAACACCTCGGTCCGGCAGGTCTCCGGCGTGATCTCCCCGGTCTCGACCTCCGGCCCGTTCCTCCAGAACGTGGCGCTCTCGATCTGGTACAGGTCGCGGACGACCAGCCAGTCCAGGTTCGCCATGCCGAGCCGCTGCGCCTTGCCGTGCGCGGAGCCGACCGCCGGGTTCTGCCCGAGCAGGAAGTAGCCCTTGACCTTCCCGTCGATCATGTTCAGGACCTGCTGGTAGGTGCCGTGGTCGCCGGTCAGCCGGGGCATCCAGCCGTACCCGTAGTCGTTCTCCGCCGTGGCCGCGTCGCCCCAGTACGCCTTGAGCAGGTTGACCGCGTAGGAGCGCGCGTTCGCCCAGAAGCCCTTCTGGCCCGGGTGCCGGATGCCGTCGATCCACTCGTCGAACGTGTCGTGCCGGCCCGCGACCGGCATCGGCAGGTAGCCGGGCAGCAGGTTGAACAGCGTGGGGATGTCGGTCGACCCCTGGATGCTGGCGTGCCCGCGCAGCGCCATGATCCCGCCGCCGGGCCGGCCCATGTTGCCGAGCAGCAGCTGGATGATCGCGCCGGTCCGGATGTACTGCACGCCCACGCTGTGCTGGGTCCAGCCGACCGAGTAGACCAGCGCCGTGGTCCGCTCCCGGCCGGAGTTCCGCGTCCAGGCCTCGCAGACCCGCAGGAAGTCGGCCTGGGGTACGCCGGTGAGGCTCTCGACGACCTCCGGTGTGTAGCGCGCGAAGTGCCGCTTGAGGATCTGGTAGACGCACCGCGGGTCCTGGAGCGTCTCGTCCCGGCGCGTCCCGCCGGGGATCGGCTCGCCGTGCGACTCCTGCTGCAGTCCGGACGCGGTCTCCCGCTCCGAGTGCTCCTCCCCCTCGGTGTCGGCCTGCGCGCGCTGTCCCTCGTACGCCCAGGTGGTCTGGTCGTAGACGTTGTGCTCCGGGTCGTAGCCGGAGAAGAGCCCGTCCAGGTCCTCGGTGTCCTGGAAGTCGCCGGAGACGATCGTGGCCGCGTTCGTGTACGCCAGCACGTACTCCCGGAAGTCGAGCTCGTTGTCCAGGATGTAGCGCACGACGCCGCCGAGGAACGCGATGTCCGCACCGGCCCGGATCGGCACGTGCTTGTGCGCGAGCGCGCTGGTCCGGGTGAACCGCGGGTCGACGTGGATGATCGTCGCGCCGCGCTTCTTCGCCTCCATCACCCACTGGAACCCGACCGGGTGTGCCTCGGCCATGTTCGAGCCCTGGATGATGATGCAGTCCGCGTTCGCCAGGTCCTGCTGGAACCCGGTGGCCCCGCCACGGCCGAAGGAAGTTCCCAGACCGGGAACGGTGGCGGAGTGTCAAATACGCGCCTGGTTCTCGATCTGGATCGCGCCCATCGCGGTGAAGAGCTTCTTGATCAGATAGTTCTCTTCGTTGTCCAGCGTGGCGCCGCCCAGGCTCGCGATGCCGAGCGTGCGGTTCAGCGGCCGGCCGGCCGCGTCCCGGTCCTCCCAGGTCTGCTCGCGCGCCGCGACGACCCGGTCGGCGATCATCTCCATCGCCGTGTCCAGGTCGAGCTCTTCCCAGTCCGTGCCGAACGGCCGGCGGTAGAGCACGGTGCGCTGCCGGTCCGGGTTCGTGACCAGGCTCTTGCTGGCCGAGCCCTTCGGGCAGAGACGGCCGCGGGAGATCGGGCTGTCCGGGTCGCCCTCGATCTGGGTGACCTGCCCGTCCTTGACGAACACGCGCTGGCCGCAGCCGACCGCGCAGTAGGGACAGACCGACTTGGCCACGGAGTCCGCGGTCTCGGTGCGCGAGGTGAGCTCCTTGGAGCGCCTGGACTGCGCCGCGAGCCCGCGCCCGAGCGGGTCGGTGCCGGTGAGCTGCCGCCACACGGGCCAGCCCTCGATGAAGGTCTTCACGCCCACGGCACTCACCTCCCGGTCGCTCGGTTCCGTCCTGTCTACCCCGATCTTGGCGCCGCAACCACCCTTTCGGGCCGAGAATGTCGTACCCGTCCGGTAGGACGGTAGGCATGACGCTCACCGGCACCCACATCACGGAGTTCAGCGAGCCCGGCTCGTCCCCGCTGCCCTGGCCCGAGGCCGAGCGCGTGCTCGTCGAGTCCGAGATGTCCTGGCTCGCCACGGTCCGCGCCGACGGCCGTCCGCACGTGGCGCCGCTGCCCGCGATGTGGGTGGACGGCCGCGCCTACTTCTGCACCGGCGCCCACGAGCAGAAGGCCATCAATCTCGCCGGGAACCCCGCCTGCGCGCTCACCACCGGCACCAACGCGTACCGTTCCGGCATCGACGTGATCGTCGAGGGCACGGCCGCCGTCACCCGCGACGAACGACTCCTCACCCACCTGGTCACGCTCTGGCAGTCGAAGCTGGACTGGACGTTCGTCGTCCGCGACGGCGCCTTCTCCGACCCCGGCCACGGCAACGCCGCCCCGGTCTACGAACTCACGCCGGTCAAGGTGCTCGCGTTCACCAAGGCGCCGTACTCCCAGACGCGCTACACGTTCGCGTAGCGCGCCGCACGGCGCCGTTCACCGACCCGAAGGATCGTTTTCCCGCTTCCGGCGTGGGCGCTTTCCGAGTGCTCCCGCGGGCACCGGTCGTCGCTGGCGCTCCTCCCTGCCGGTTCCGCGGCGGCCGGGCCGGATCCCCGGCCCGCGACGTACGGCGGTGCCACACTCCGCGGGCGAGACAGCGACGCTCGGATGCGCGTACCGCCGCGGTGCTGTCCGTTCCCGCGCCCGGGCGCTCCGTGCCCGGACAGCGCATGCGTGGGGGTCAGGCCGGGGAGCGTTCGGCGCGGTGGCGGATCCAGGCGGTGGTGGCGAGGGTGATGATGAGGCCGGAGAGCAGCGCGCCCCAGGCGAAGTCCTTGAGGTAGCGTTCGGCGGCCTCGCCGATCCACACGATCAGGAAGACCGTGCCGAAGGCCCAGAGCAGGCCACCGGAGGCGTTGGCGATCAGGAACCTGCCGTAGCGGACGTGCAGCGCGCCGGCCAGCGGCCCGGCCAGGATGCGCAGCAGCGCGACGAAGCGGCCGAAGAAGACCGCCCAGACGCCCCACGTGGCGAAGACGCTCTCCGCGCGGGCCAGGTGGGGCGGGCCGAGATGTCTCGGGAAGCGGCGGCCGAGCCGGACCAGCAGCGGCCGGCCGCCGCGACGGCCGATGGCGTACCCGATGGAGTCGCCGACGATCGCGCCGATGGCGGCGCCGACCGCGACGTACCAGGGGCTGAAGCCGGCGCTGACCGACAGGAGCGCGGCGGAGACCATGGCGATCTCACCGGGCAGCGGGATGCCCATGCTCTCGCCGCCGATGATGAGCATGACGACGGCGGCGACGGCCAGCGGCGGCAGCGTCGAGAGCCAGTCCACGAGATCGTGCACGACTTCCGACCGTACCGGTAAATCGGCTCAACTTTGGGTGATCAGCACATCGTCGACGGCGGCCTCGACCAGGCTGGCGGTGGACGCGTCCGCGGCGTCGACGATGATCCGCACGGACTGGCCGGCGAACGCGGAGACGTCCGTGCTCGCCACCGCCCACGACGCGGCCCGGTTCGTGGCCGCGCCGCTCACGGTCAGCACCGTGGCCGTCGTCGTGCCGGCCACGCGTACCCGCAGGTAGTCGGCGCTGGACGCGTTGTTCAGGTGCGACAGGTAGTACGCGAACGACAGCGTGAGCGTGCCCGACGACGGCAGCGTGATCGCCGGCGACCGGACGCTGGTGATGCCGCCGTCCACGTCACCCGCGCCCGCACTGCTGCCCGCGGCGGCGCCGGTGACCAGGTCGTACGTGCCGGTCCGCGCGGTCAGCTGGGTGGCGACGCCGGAGCTGGCCGCGCCCGGGGTGCCGCGCTCCCAGGTGCCGGACGTGGCAGTGTCGGCCGCGGCCGGGTTCACGGTCCAGCCGGTCGCGGTCTCGAAGCCGTCCGCCCACACCTGTGTGCCGGGCGTTCCGCCGTCGCCGGCCGCGAGGGTCCAGACCGCGTACGCGATCGCGTCCGAGTTCCGGTTCAGCGCGGTGTCGTTGATGTTGCTGGTGGTGTCGCAGGCCGCGTGGTAGCACGGGTCGAAGCGGGCCCCGGCGGTGCCGCCCCAGAGCGTGGCCTGCGCGCTGGTCTTCGTGCCCTCCGCGCCGGTGAACGTGCCGCCGGCGGGAATGCCGCGCGCGATGAACGGCCCGTAGTCGCTGCGTCCGTCGAAGTCCGTGCCCCGGGTCGGCACGCCGATGCCGGCGAAGTAGTCCTCGATCACCGACTCGATCTCCGCGCTGCCGGCCGGTCCGGGGCCGGCACCGGTGCCGTCGGAGTTGTCGCCGTCGTAGACGAAGTAGCCCGCGTTCGGCGAGCCCACCATGTCGAAGTTGAGGTACCCGGTGATCTGCGCTCGCGCGGCCGCGGACAGGTTGTTCACGTAGTAGGTCGATCCGCGCAGCCCCTGCTCCTCCGCGCCCCACCAGGCGAACCGCAGGTGCCGGCCGGGCGCGGAGCCGGTCTGCGCGACGGCCAGCGCGGTCTCCAGGATCGCGGCCGACCCGCTGCCGTTGTCGTTGATGCCCGGCCCCGCGGCCACGCTGTCCAGGTGGGCGCCGACCATCAGCACGTCGTGCGCGTCGCCGCCGGGCCAGTCCGCGATCAGGTTGTAGCCGGTGGCGCCGCCGTAGGTGAACGACTGCACGACCGTGCTGAAGCCGGCCGCGTCCAGCCGGCCCTTCACGTAGTTGACCGAGGCCAGGTAGCCCGGCCGGCCGTGCGCGCGATTCCCGCCGTTGGCCGTGGCGATCGACTGCAGCTGGCTCAGGTGGGCCTTCACGGCGGCGACGCTGATGTCCGGCGCCGCGGCCGGCCGGACATCGGTGACCGGCCGAGCGGGGTCGGTGGCCGGCCGAGCGGGGCCGGCGGGCGGCGCGGCGGCAGCGGTCGGCTGCGCGGCGTGGGCGGTGGCCGGCCCGGTCATCGGCAGGATCAGCAGCGCGGCGGCGATCGCCAGGCGCCGCGACGTTCGCTGGTGCAGCAAGAGGATCTCCCCGGGGGTGTAGGGAACGCGGGCCGCCCGCCGTGATCCGGCGGGCGCTCCCGCGAGGCTCCCCACACCCCGCCCGGCACGCAACAGCCGGGCGTCGATTCCTCAGATGCTGCTCATTCCCGCCGTGAACAGGGAAAACGCATCACACGAGCGTCATATCACCGCTGTACGACACCGGTGGCCACACACGTCTCGCCGTCCGGTCCCGCGCCGATCTTCGTCGGTTCGTCGCCGGTGTCGTTGCCCTCGAACAGGTCGCACAGCGAGATCTCGCCGCCGACGATCGTGGCCCCGTCGATGGTCAGCCGGTCGCCGAGGTTCGCGTTGACGCCGGCGAGCGTGTCACCGGGCGCGGTCGCGGTGATGTTCTCCATCGTCACGGTGCGCGGCGCCTGCGTCGAGCAGTTGCCGCAGGAACGGTAGAGCTTGCCGAAGTCGGACACCTCGAAGTCGCGGATCGTGACGGACCCGCCCGCGCCCCGGTTGTCCTGGAACACCTTGTCGTCCGCCCCCGTGGCGCTGCCGCCCTCGATGAGCACGGTGGCGTTCTCGCCGCGGAACGTGGCCGCGTCCTCGCCCACGTTCTCCCAGAACACGTTGCGCAGGGTGCAACTCCCGGCGCAGTGCACACCGTCCGCGGCCGGGTCGCCGAGGATCACGTTGGTCAGCGTGGCGCCGTCGGCGAGTTCGAAGAGCGCGTCCTGGCCCTCCTCCTGGCCGCCGCCACCGAGGTCACCGCCGCCGGTGAACCGCCGGTTCTCGCCGTCGAACACGCCGTCGACCTGGATGGACTCGGTCACCACCTGCTCGCCGGTGGCCGGTGGCGTCTCCGCCGAGGCCAACGTCGTGGTCGCCACCGCGGCGCCCACCCCGAGCACGGCCACCGCCGCAACGACCAGCTTCCGCCGCACTGCACCCGTCATGGTCAAGCCTCCGCGTCCGCCGGCCATCCCACCGATGCCCGGTCCTGTCATGTCGCACGCGGCGGGACCGGCACCGGTTTGATCCGGGTGGCAGACTTAAGAAAAGCCTAAATCAGTCATCCCGGACGACCGTGCCCTCGATCAGGCCGTACGGGCGGTCGTCCGCGTGGAACACCTCGGGCGCGGAGTCCAGCCCGAACGGCGTGCAGTCCACCACGAAGTGATGCTTGTTCGGCAGGCGCAGCCGGACCTCCGAGAGGTCCGGGCAGGCCTCCAGCACCGCCTTGCCCATCGCGAAGAGCGTCTGCTGGAGCGAGTAGCTGTAGGTGCCGGTGAACGCGTCGATCAGGGCGTCCCGGGCGGCCGCGAAGACCGCGTCGAAGTCCGCGTCGACAGCCGGGAAGCGCCACCGCGCGTCCACCGCCGTGGCCAGGATCCGGTCCGACGTCTCGGCCAGCGTGGTGTAGTCGTCCCGGATGAAGCCGGCGAACTCCGAGTCCGTCGAGTTGAGCAGCGTCAGCCCGGTCAGCCCGCCGAAGACGGTCTCCGCGGACCCCGAGACCTCCACCGACGCGGTACGGACCAGCGACCCCTCCCGGGAGAACGAGTGCGGCCCGAGCCGGTTCCACGGGTACTCCTCGAGGTCCACCCGCGCGCCCGTGATCGTCTCCTGCGACGACGTGAAGTGCCGCGCCAGTAGCAGCCCGAACGCCTCCGGCGACGCGATCCCGTGCTGCTTCGCGAACGCGTACACCGTGTTCTTCTGCGTGTCGGTCGGCAGCACGTGCGCGTTGTCGCCGGTCAGGTGCGTGTCCGTCAGGTCGCCGGAGAGCGCCACGCTCACGTTCAGGTCGGTGAGCGCGTGCGTGCCGTCCGCCGCGCGGGTCACCCGCACGACCCGGGTCTCCGCCTTGCCGTACCGGTTCGGCCCGAGCACGATCGCCACGTCTAGCTCCCTCGGTAGGTGGTGTATCCGTACGGGCTGAGCAGCAGTGGCACGTGATAATGCCGCTTCGGGTCGTGGACGTGGAACGCGACCGTGATCTCCGGGAAGAACGCGTTCCCGCCCAGGTACGGATCGACGTAGAAGACCAGCCGGTAGCCGCCCGCCTGCCACGCGTTGACCGGCGCCCACTCGCGCAACCGCCCGTCGCCGTCGGTGTGCCCCTCCGCGACCATCGCCCAGCCGTCCGAGTCGCGCCGCTCCAGTCGCACGTAGACGCCGCGGGCCGGCTCGCCGGAGACGGTGTCCAGGACGTGCGTGGAGATGCTCGCGTACTCGATCATCCGAACAGCCTCTCCAGCCGCAGCCGTACGATCTTCGTCAGTTCGCCGTGCACCACGCGGCGCTCGGCCGCCTCGTCGTTGCCGAGCCGCTCCCGCGCCGCGGCCAGCATCTCCACGTCGGACCGGCCGCTCGCGAAGATCAGGAACACGTGCCCGAAGCGTTCCTCGTACGCCGCGTTCGCCTCGGCCAGCGCGGCGCGCACGTCCTCGGGTGCGGTGTCCATCCCGGACTGTTCGCGCCGCGACCAGGCGCTCTCCCGGTCGCCGCCGGTGACGCGCTGCCCGATCCGCGGGTGCGCGGCCAGCGCCTCCAGCACGTCCGACCAGCCGAGCACGGCCAGCGCCGCGTCGCTGACGTGCAGCAGCGCATCGAGCCGCGGGTACGGCCGGCGCGCGGCGACCTCGGCCGCCCACCGGCTGGAGGCACAGCAGGTGCGCAGCTCCGCGCGCGCCCGGTCGTCCGGCAGCGCGTTGAGTTCGGCGAGCGTCACCCGGACAGTCAATCAGCCCGGGCATCGATCATGAAGCACTTTGATCGTCATTTTGCGTGCCGGAAACGACGGGGACGTCCAGGTCCTCGTCCGACGCCACGTCGCCGACCGGCACCACGCGCACGGCGTCCCGGTGCGCGCGCAGGTAGGGCCGGGCGCCGACGTCGCCGTCCGCCAGCGCGGCCGCGCCGTCCCAGTGGTCGCGGCCGAGCAGCACCGGATGGCCGCGGTGATCGCCGTAGCCGCCCATCGCCAGCGCGTCCCGGCCGGCGACCGCGACCAGCCGGCGGACCGCGGCCGCGGTCATGCCCGGCAGATCGACCAGCAGCACCAGCGCCGCGTCCACCGCGGGCCGGGCGGCCAGGGCGGTCAGCCCGGCGCGCAGCGACGAGCCCATGCCGGCCGGCCAGTCGTCGTTGACGATCACGTCCGCGCCGGTCAGCGCGGCCCGGGCGCGCACCTCGGCCGCGGCCGCACCGAGCACGACCAGCACGGAGTCGCAGCCGCCGCCGGCGAGCGTGCGGACGGCGCGGTCGGCGAGCAGCTCGCCGTCGAGCGTGACGAGCGCCTTCGGCATGCCGTAGCGGCGGCCCGCGCCCGCGGCGAGCAGGAGTCCTGCGACGTGGCTCACCCGCGTCAGCGTACCCGCGGCGGTGTTTTAGGTTGTGCGCAATTTAATTGGGTACTAGCCTTTGCCGGGTGACGGATGATCTGGCGATCGGCATGGGCCTGCGCTACCAGCTCTGCTTCGCGCTCTACTCGGCGTCGCGCGCGGTGACCGACCTCTACCGGCCGCTGCTCGACCGCGTCGGCCTGACCTACCCGCAGTACCTGGTGCTGCTGGTGCTCTGGGAGCGGCCGGACGACGCCGTCACGGTCAAGGAACTGGGCGAGGCGCTGCGGCTCGACTCCGGCACGCTCTCGCCGATGCTCAAGCGCGTCGAGGCGGCCGGGCTCATCCACCGTGCCCGCCGCGCCACCGACGAGCGGGTGGTCGAGGTCCGGCTCACCGACGCCGGCCGCGAGCTGCGCACCGAGTGCGCGGCCGTCCCGATGACGATCGCCGGCGGCCTCGGCATCTCGCTCGACGAGTACGTCCAGCTGCACCGGACCCTCGAAAAGATCACGAACACCATCAACGGTACGAAGGAGTGAGGCACATGTCGGCCATCTACACCGCCGAGGTCACCTCGTCCGGCGACGGGCGCAACGGTGCGGTCGCGTCCACCGACGGTCTGATCGACTTCCCGGTCGCCGCGCCGAAGGAGCTGGGCGGCGCCGGCGGCGCCACCAACCCGGAGCAGCTGTTCGCCGCCGGGTTCGCGGCCTGCTTCCACTCCGCGATGCGGGCGGTCGCCCGGAAGGACAAGCTCGACCTGGGCGCGTCCACGGTCAACGCGAAGGTCGGCCTGGTCCGCGCGACCGACCGCCCCGCCCTCGACCTGACGGTCACGCTCGAGGTGTCGCTGCCGACGCTCGACGCCACCGCCGCCAAGACCCTCACCGACGCCGCCGAGCAGCTCTGCCCCTACTCCAACGCGGTCCGCGGCAACATCCCGGTCGAGATCGTCCACGTCTGACGCGCGGCGTCCTCCCCCGCCACGGCGGGGGAGGACGCGTCAGGGAGGCGTGCAGCTGACGGATGCCGGCCGTCCACCGCGGTCGCGATGGACGCACGCCTGGCCGACGTCGTCTTTGTGCGATATTTCGGTCATGGCGGGTGCCTCTCCGGCGCCGGTCCCGCCTTGTCGCGGGTCGCTTCTTCCGGAGCGGCGAATGCCGACGCGGCGAGTCGCGGCCGCGCGGCGGGCCCTCCCGCACAGCGGGCCTTCCGCACGGCAGGCCTTCCGCACGCGGGCCTTCCCACGTGGCGAGCTGCGGCGACACTGCAAGCTCCCCCACGCGGCTCTTTCCGCGGGAAGCTGCGTTAACGCGCCAAACTGCGCCTGCGCGCACGGCGGCAAACAGCGCCTGCGCGGCAGACGGCGGCAACGCGCCAAACAGCGGCAACGCGGCAAACTGCGCTGCGCAGCAAACAGCGCCTGCACAGCAGACGGCGCCTGCACAGCAAACAGCGCCTGGGCGGCAATGCGCCTGGGCGGCAAACAGCGCCTCCGCCGCACGGCAGCAAACAGCGCCTGGGCGGCAAACAGCGCCTGGGCGGCAAACAGCGCCTCCGCCGCACGGCAGCAAACAGCGCCTGGGCGGCAAACAGCGCCTCCGCCGCACGGCAGCAAACAGCGCCTGGGCGGCAAACAGCGCCTGGGCGGCAAACAGCGCCTCCGCGGCACGGCAGCAAACAGCGCCTGCGCAGCAGAGGGCACCTGCGCGGCAAACAGCGCCCGCGCGGCAAACAGCGGCAACGCGGCACGGCAGCAAACAGAGCCTGCGCAGCAAACGGCGCCCGCGCAGCAAACGGCGGCAACGCCGCCGGACGTCACCGCCACGCTGACGGAACGGTGATCCGTTACGCAAGCGGAGACCGACCTACGTGCGGCGACCGGCCACCTGCGCGATCATGCTGCGGATCATTGACCGATGCGAAAAGGAGGTCGATGTCGGCCTCCTGGCCACTTTTCGCATCGGTCAATGATCCTTGAGCGTCGGCGCTCCGCGCCGTACCCGCACGTCGGCCGACGACGCATCAACCGCCCGGGTAAATAACATGAAATTTCGGGCACCGGGTGCCCGGGCCCGGCCTCTACCGAATGACTTCGGCTCGGCCACCGCGGGACCGCCAGGACGAACCGCCGTTCTTGAGCAACCGCTCAGCCACCGCGGAAGTGGCAGGGAGGCCGCCCGCGGCCGACCGGTGCCCGCGGGAGCACCGATGCGCGGCCACGCCGGAAGCGGGAAGACCGGGAACGGGAAGACCGGGAACGGGAAGAAGGGTCTTGTGGTCCTGATGGTGCGGGTGTCGATCTAGGAAGGCAGCGGGACCGGGGCGCCGTAGAGGTAGCCCTGGCCGAGGGGGCAGCCGAGCCCGGCGAGGGCGGCGGCCTGCGGTGGATCCTCGATGCCCTCGGCTATCACCGACGCGCCCATGTCGCGGCAGATCGACAGCACGGAGCGGACCAGCGCGCGGGAGCGGTCGTCCGCGGTGGTCAGGGTGGCGTCGAGCTTCACGATGGCGACCGGCAGCGCGTGCAGCTGGGCCAGCGAGTTGAAGCCGGTGCCGAAGTCGTCCAGCGCCAGGCGGACGCCCATCTCGGCCAGCCGGCCCGCCGCGGCGACGGCGGCGCCCAGGTCGGCGATCCGGCGGGTTTCGGTGATCTCCAGGATGAGGCGTTCCGGTGGGAGCCGGTGGCGGCGCAGCGCGTCGGCGACCGCGATCTCCAGCTCGGGACGGCCGAGCCGGCCGGCCGAGACGTTCACGTGCAGGGCCACGTCGCGGCCGTGCAGCTCGGCCAGGGCGCGGGCGTCGCGGGCCGCGGTGTCCAGCACGAAGTCGTCCAGCGCGGCGACCAGGCCGGCCCGTTCCGCGACCGCGACGAAGACGTCCGGGCCGATCACGCCGAGGTCCGGGTGGGTCCAGCGGGCGAGTGCCTCGACGGCCAGCACGGCGTCGCCGTGCAGGTCCACGATCGGCTGGTAGTGGACCGTGAACCCGGAGTCGGCCGGGCCGGCGGCCAGCGCCTCGGCGAGCAGGCCGGGCAGGTCGGCGTCGCCGCCGCCGTCGCGCGTCCCGGCGTACCGCACCATGATGTTCTTGCCGCGCCGCTTGCCGGCGTACATCGCGGCGTCGGCGCGCCGCAGCAGCGCGTCGCCGGTGAGGCCGATGTCGTACGGCTCCGGCGCGACCACACCCACGCTCGCCGCGACCGACACCTGCTTGCCGTCGATCAGCACCGGTTCCCGGACCGCGGCCAGGATCCGCTCGCCGACCAGGCCGGGCGCGCCCGGGTCGGCCTCGAGCAGCACCGCGAACTCGTCGCCGCCGAGCCGGGCCACCATGTCGTCGCGGCGCACGCAGCGCTGCAGCCGGGCCGCGATCTCCTGGAGCATCCGGTCGCCGGCCGCGTGCCCGAAGCTGTCGTTGACGAACTTGAAGTCGTCCAGGTCCACGAAGAGCAGCGCGACCGGCCGGCCCTGCTCGCGGTGCGCGTCCACAGCCGCGCTCAGCCGCTTGCCGAACAGCTCGCGGTTGGCCAGCCCGGTCAGCGGGTCGTGCGTGGCCTGGTGCGCGAGCCGGCGCCGCGCCTCGGCGACGGACAGCAGCAGCGCCCGGTTGTCCACGATGGTCACCAGCTGCCGCACGATCACCAGCAGCAGCCCGAGCCAGCCGAGCCCGACCTCCGGCCAGGTCAGCGGGTGGCCGATCAGCGTCCGGATCGCGATGGTCACGCCGGTGGCGACGACCGGCAGCACCGGGAGCAGCAGCAGGACCGGGTCGAGGTCGTCCCGTTCCGCCGCCGGCTCCTCCGGGGCGCGGGCCAGTGCGGCCAGCGCGATCAGGGCCGGGCCGAGCACCCAGCCCGCGCTGTGCAGCGGCGTCATCCGCTCCGCGTCGGTGGCGACCAGGTAGGCGTAGAAGCCGTCCGAGACGGTCAGCGCGAGCAGCCCGCCGCCGAGCAGCAGCAGTTGCGTCCGCAGCGCGCGCGGCGGCCGGCGGAGCACCAGCAGCAGTCCGAGCAACGCGCCGAGCAGCGCGTCGACCACCAGGTGGGCGACGCCGGCGACCATCGCGCCGGGCGGGCCCTCGCCCTGGACCACCGCGCGGATCGGTGCCCAGGACAGCATCACCACGGATCCGAGCACGATCACCACGTCGAGCATCGCGACCACGCGGGTGTGCCGGGAGCGGCCGACCACACGGCGCGGCGAGACCGCGGTGACGGTCAGCAGCGCCCAGAGCGCGAAGACCGGCAGCGCCATGTAGCCGAGCTCGGCCGGGGCCGGGCCGGGCAGGTACCCGCCGCCGAACAGCTGGTGCACGGTCCAGACGACCTGGCCGAGCGACCAGCCGATCATGCCGGCGCCGATCAGCCGGCGCCAGGCCCGGCCCGCGCCGGTCGTGCCGCGCGCGGTGATCAGGCAGCAGACCGCGGCGACGGTGCCGGCCGCGAGCTGTGCCAGGTTGTCGAGCGCGACACCGGCGCGGCCGGGCAGCACGCCGAGGCTGTTCACCGTGACGACGAGCGCGACGGCGAGGAGCATGCCGGCGGCGACGACGCCGAACCGGGTCCGCGGGCGGGTGGGTGCGGCGTCGCCGAGGGGCAGCATCGCCGTCGCGAGGCGCGTAGAGGTCATCACCACTCACCGGGGGCAGCGCGGGGTTTCCCGCGACCGGTCAGTAACCTACCGCAGGTCGCGCCGCCGCGCGATTCGGCGTCAGCCGACCGCTTCCGCGGTGTTCGCCGGCTCCGACGCACAGGTGGCTCCCTGCGGGTCCGGGTCGGCGGTGTCGTCGACCAGCTCGGCCAGCACCACGGTGATGTTGTCCGGCCCGCCGGCCCGCAGCGCGAGATCGATGAGCCGCTTCGCGCAGTCCTGCATGTCCGGGAAGTCGGACATGGTCTGTGCCATCGTCTCCGCGGACACCACGCCGGAGAGTCCGTCGGAGCAGAGCAGCCAGCGGTCACCGGCCTGCGGCGGAATCTTCGCGTACGCCGGGGCGACCGCCTCGCCCTGCAGCGCCTGGGTGACCACGGAGCGGCGCGGGTGCACCGTCGCCTCGTCCTCGGTGATCACGCCCTCGTCCACCAGCATCTGCACGTACGTGTCGTCGCGGGTGAGCTGCACCAGCTTGCCGTCGCGCAGCAGGTAGGCCCGGGAGTCGCCCACGTGCACCAGCGCGAACTGGGTGCCGGAGAAGAGCAGTGCGGTGAGCGTGGTGCCCATGCCCTGGAGGGTCGGGTTCTCGGAGACGTGCTCGTGGATGCGCGCGTTCGCCGCCTCCACCATCGCGTGCAGTGCCTCGACCTGCTGCTCGTCGGCGATGAGCGCGTCGAAGGGTTGCACTGCCTCGATGGTGAGCTGGCTGGCCACCTCGCCGGCGGCCATGCCACCCATGCCGTCGGCGACGGCCGCCAGGTAGCGCCCGGCGTAGGCACAGTCCTGGTTACCGCTCCGGATGAGGCCGCGGTCGGTCATGGCCGCGGATCGCAGCTGCAAGGTCATGGCGGAAGCCTGCCAAATCGTCGTCGGCCTGTCTCCAGGCGGTGGTATCCCATCATGGTCCGCCAACCGGTCACGTCGCGCGCCGGGTTCGGCGGGAGAATCACTCCGCCCGCACGGGTCTCCCCAGACACCGTGGGTCGGGCTCGGTCAGTCGCTGTTTCGGTGCCATCCACTCCAGCGCGGTGTCCTCCGCGTACCACCCCTGCACGTAGACCGCGCTGGATGGCACCTGCTCCGCCTCGGGACACAGCGTACGGGACAGCACTTCCGACGACGGGATGAAGCGGACCCGGCCGTCCGCGTCCATCAGCGTGACCATGCTGTCGTCGACCGTGATCAGCCGGCCGCGCCACACGTCGATGTCGCCCTCCGGCTCGTCCCGATCGGGCGCGAACACCACACCGGCCCTGGTCTCGATCGCGGTGTCCGGCAGGACCGGCACGCGCATGAAGAGCACGCCGACCGCGAACGGCGCCACGATCGACACCGCGACCGCGACCCAGTGCGTGCCGAGCCGCGCCACGGTCGCCGGGACCGGGCCGGTCAGCGCGGGCGCGACCGCGGGCGGCAGCCCGAGCAGGACCACGTTGACCAGTTCGTCGGCCCGCCACGCCGCCGCGATCGCGGGCCCGAGCCATACGTACGCGAGGATCGCCACCGCGATCGGCAGCGCGGTTCCCATGCACAGCAGCACGATCCGGTCGTCACCGCGGAACCGCCAGGTGTTCAGCCCGGCGATCATCAGGACCAGCAGGAGCAGCGTGGGCAGGAAGCGCATCTCCCAGGTGATCGCGGCCAGCAGCACCGCGATCACGACGGTCCAGCCCGGCATGCGCTTGGCGATCACGGCGAGCAGCGACCGGCACGCGTCCTCCTCGCTGCGCGCGCTGACCAGCAGCAGCGTGCCGAACGCGGAGATCAGCAGGACGACGGTGGGCAGCACCCAGACCAGCGCGATGGTGAGCGAGGTGAGCAGCCCCAGCGGGCTCACGTACTGGACGAGCAGCAGCATCGTGGCGAGGTCCTGCCGGCTCAGGTACCACAACCGCAGCACCAGCAGGACCAGCGGGAACGCGGGCAGCAGCGTCAGCAGCCACTGTTGTTGCGCACGGGTGCCCATCGGCCGCTCGGCGTCACCGGCCGCCGGAGCGGTCACCCGGGACCGCCGGAGAACCACTCACGCACGGCGGGCTTCTCCACCTCCGGCTGATTCGGCTGGGCGATCGGCACGTCCGGCGTGAGGACGGCGACGGTCTTCAGGTGCCGCTCGAACGCCTCCTCCCACCGGGAGTCGTCCGAGTCCTCGCGGGAGTGCCAGAGGCTGAGGTTCACCAGCTGGAGCAGCGCGTCGTTCTGCCCCACGTTGATCCCGTACGCCTCGACGTCCTTGAGACCGATGTCCCAGTGCGTCAGGCCCGGGTTGCGCGCCTTGATGCCGGCCAGGATCGTCGCGTCCGTGCTGATCGCGTCGACCGTGCGGGCCTTCAGCGCGTCCACGCACTTCGAGATGGTCAGCTCGGCCTGGACGACGACGCCGGCGTCGTAGAGCGGGCCCTCGCTGGTCGCGGTGGCCAGCGTGCACACCCGCCTGCCGCGCAGCGCCGCCAGCGTGGCGACCTCCTGGAACTCGCCGTCGCGGGTCAGCACCGACTGCTCGGTCATCAGGTACGGCGCGGAGAACCGGACGCCCGGCGTGTCCTCCCGCTCGCGCGTGATGCTGAAGCTCGCCACCACCAGGTCGACGATCTCCGTCCCGTCGGCGGACTTCGCCTGCATGCGCTCGCGGTCCTCGCTCTCGATGGAGTAGAACTTGACCTCGCCCCGGCCGAAACCGAGATCCTCCGCCACCATGTACGCGATGTCTATGTCGAATCCGGCGAAACTGCCGTCCCGCCGTTCCGCGAGACCGGGCTGGTCGTCCTTTACCCCGATCTTGAGAGAGTCCTTCCGGTTGAGTCCGGCCTCCTCGCGTAACTCCTCCACGGAGGGGGTACGTCCGACGAAGACCAGAGTCATCGCGATCGCCACGGCCAGCACGCAGAGTCCGACCAGCAACACGAAACGAAAGCGCATCACCAGCTCGCGGGAACGGTGTGTCAGCTTCCCGTCAGCGGGTTCCGCATCCTCCCCGCCGGTTCCGAACTCATCCTGGTCGGACACGTGATCCCACCCCCCGTACGACACCGCACCCCGCGACAAATCACGGAAGCGTTCATGTTCTCCTAAGACACCGCACGAGGACAGACCACAATTCGGACGAGTGTCCCCGCACCGGATCACCAAGGACAGGAATGATCACGGCACGCATACAGGAATGTACGTGCTGTGAAGCGATCAGTCACCGGTAGCAGCCTGTGACTTCCGCCCGTGGAGTGGCCTTCTACGCTTCACGGCGCGACTCTTGAAGACGGCCCACTTCGACTTACGAGGGGATCCTTCCCGCAATGCAGGTACCGGCAAGAACGCCCGCCCCCGGCGAGGAGACCGTGGCGATAACCCCCGCGGCTCCGGGCAGGGTGCGCACCACCCTGTCCATCACCCGCAAGGTCCTCACCCTCGGCATGCTCGGCCTGGTGGGCGGCGCCGTGGTCGCGGGGGCCGCACTGCCGGCCAGCGCCACGGCCGGACTCGCGGCGAAGCTGGCCAGCGACTCGTTCGAGGACCTGCCGAGCGCGTTGCAGACCCCGCCGACCGCGCAGACGTCGTACCTGTACGCGAACGACGGCAAGACGCAGATCACGCAGTTCTACGAGGAGAACCGGACCGACGTCGAGAGCGAGGACATCGCCAAGACGATGAAGGACGCGATCGTCGCGGCCGAGGACACCCGGTTCTACGTGCACGGCGGCGTCGACCTCAAGGGCCTGGTGCGCGCGTTCGTGTCGAACGCGCAGGGCGGTGAGGTCTCCCAGGGCGCGTCCACGCTCACCATGCAGTACGTCCGGAACGTGCTGAAGAACGACCCGACGATCACCCAGGAGGAGCGCCTCGCCGCGACCGAGCAGACCACCGGTCGCAAGCTCCAGGAGATCCGGTACGCGGTCACGATCGAGGACTCGCTCGACAAGGAGGAGATCCTCCGCCGGTACCTGAACATCGCGTACTTCGGCAACCAGGCGTACGGCATCTCCGCGGCCGCGAACGCGTACTTCTCCACCACCGCGGACAAGCTGACGCTCGGCCAGGCCGCCATGATCGCCGGTCTGGTGCAGTCCCCGGACCTGTACGACCCGGTCAACAACGACGAGACGGAGGCGACCAACCGCCGCAACTACGTGCTCGGCGCGATGGTCGGCACCGGCGCGATCACCCAGGCGGACGCGGACAAGGCGATGGCCGAGCCGCTCGGTCTCAAGCCGAGCCGCGCGCCCGGCAACTGCACCGCGGTCTCCGAGGCGAACAACAGCTGGGGCTTCTTCTGCGACTACTTCACGCAGTGGTGGTCCGAGCAGGAGGAGTTCGGGTCCACGCCGTCCGCGCGCCTGGCCGCGCTGAAGACCGGCGGTTTCCGGATCGTCACCTCGATGGACCCGGCGGTCCAGAACAAGCTGGCCGCGGAGTCGAAGAGCATCTACGGCTTCGACAACCCGAAGGCCGCGCCGTTCGCCGCGATCGAGCCGGGCACCGGCAAGGTCAAGGCGCTGGCGATCAACCGGCACTACAGCATCGAGGACAACCCGGGCGGCAAGAAGTACCCGAACACGGTGAACCAGCTGATCGCGGGCAGCGAGGACTCGGCCGGCTACCAGTTCGGCTCGACGTTCAAGATGTTCGTCATGCTGGCCGCGCTGGAGAACGGCATCGCGCTGGACCGGGGCTTCACCACGAAGACGCCGTACAAGTCGATCTACCCGATCAGCGGCACGCCGAACTGCGGCGGCTTCTGGTGCCCGGTCAACGCGGCGCCGAGCTACCAGGACGGCTACCAGAACATGTGGACCGGCTTCGGCAAGTCCTCCAACACGTACTTCGTGAAGCTGGAGGAGACGGTCGGCGCGGACAAGGCCGTGGAGATGGCGAAGCGGCTCGGCATCAAGTTCCGCGGCGGCGACGCGCAGTACGCGGAGCCGGAGGCGGCGAAGAGCTGGGGCACGTTCACGCTCGGCGTCACCAGCACCACCCCGCTGGACATGGCGAACGCGTACGCGACGATCGCGGCCGACGGCAAGTTCTGCAAGCCGACGCCGGTCGTCTCGATCACGGACACCACCGGCACGTCCAGCGAGGCGGCCGCGAAGGTCTCCCAGCCGGACTGCACCCAGGCGATCGACAAGGACGTGGCCCGGGCCGCCGCGGACGCGGGCCGCTGCCCGGTCGGCCAGCGCCCGCAGCAGGGCAACTGCAGCAACGGCACGTCGACCCAGGTGGCCGGCATCGTCGGCAACATCCCGGTCACCGGCAAGACCGGCAGCTCCTCCGGCAACGAGACCGAGTCGTTCATCGGCGTCACCACGAAGCTGGCCATCGCCGGCATCGCGGTGAACCCGGACAACCCGCGTGACGCGGTCGGCGAGCCGGTCCAGAAGGAGATCATCGCCGCGGTCGCCCGCACGCTGCGCGATACGCTCAAGGGCCAGAAGGTGGCCAACTTCCCGGCGCCGAGCGAGAAGATCGCGTTCCGGTCCGGGTCCGCCTCCCGGCCCGAGCAGGCGCCCGCGCCGCAGTCGTCCGGCCGGCCGGGCAGCGGGCGCGGGACCAACAACAACGGCCCGCGCTGACACATCCGAAGATCAAGACCCGTTCGGGGGTACGCCGTGCCACGGCGTACCCCCGGACGGGTTTTATGGGCCCACTCCGCTGGCGTTTGCCCGGGTAGGCGGCTTATAGGCGTTTATCCTGGGCCTGTGCCGACTCCAAGATCGCTGACGTTCGCCACCGCCGCCGTGCTCGCCGCGCCCGCACTCGCGCTGCCGCTGCTCGCCGCCTCCCCCGCGGCCGCCGCGCCGGCCGCCGAGGTCACCGGGGCCCCCGAGCTGGCACCGGTCTGGGCGCCGCTCACCTCCGCCGCGGCCGGCCTGGTCAAACAGCAGGTCACGCTCGCGCTCCCGGCCGGCTGGTCGATGCAGCTGGCGAACCGGCACCCGGACTACACCGACTGCGTGGTCGTGCCGAACGGCTTCTACGCGCGCGAGTCCGCGACCACCGTCAGCTACACGCCCACGCTCGGCTTCCTCGGCACCGCGGACCCGGTCACGATCGAGCTCACCGACCCGGCCGGCGAGAAGCACACCACCACGTACACGCCGACCGTCACCCGCCCGGCCCCGCCGGCCGTGCACGACCTGCGCAGCTCCGGCCGGGCCGGCGAGGAGCAGCGCGTGCAGGTGCCGCTGCCGGCCGGCGGCGGGATCGGCTACGTCGACGCGGACGGCAAGGAACTCCCGCCCGGCACGACCACCCCGCGGGGCGAGTTCTCGATGGCCGCCATCTCCGGCGTCGCGGCCGAGGAGGGCCGGCCGTTCGACCCGACGCTCATCTCCGCGGCCGGCTTCGTCATCTTCACGCCCACCCGCGGCGCCGCGACCGGGCCGGTGCCGCCGATCCGCTACCGGGTCACCGACGCGTACGGCCAGACCTCGATCGCCACCTACACGCCGTCCGTCACCGGTTACTCCGCGAAGTAGGCCGGACCGGGCCGCGCGGATCTTGCCACCGGGCCGTAAGGTGCCCGGCATGGCGGGAATCTTGAGGGGCATCGCGGACAAGCTCACCGGCCGGACCTCCGCGCCCGTGCCGGCGCAGCGCACCGGCGGCCTGCGCGAGGGCGCCGCGCACCTGGGCCGGCGCCTCACCGGCCGTCCGACCGCCCCGCCCGGCACCGGCCGCGAGGGCCGTCCCGCGCGTCCCACGCCCGCCACCGCCCGCATCCGCCGGGGTCGCCAGCTCGCCTACGCACCCGAACTGGACGGCCGGGCCGACCCCGGCGAGATCGTCTGGACCTGGGTCGCCTACGAGGACGACGCGTCGCAGGGCAAGGACCGCCCGGTGCTGGTCGTCGGCCGCGACGGGCGCGTGCTGCTCGGCCTGATGCTCTCCAGCCAGAGCGAACGCCAGGGCCAGCGGCACTGGCTCGCGCTCGGCCCCGGCGACTGGGACCGCGACAAGCGTCCCAGCTTCGTCCGCCTCGACCGCGTCATCCAGGTCCGCGAGGACGGCATCCGCCGCGAGGGCGCGATCCTCGACCGTCAGCGCTTCGACCGGATAGCCGACGTGCTCCGCCACACCTACAGCTGGGGCTGACCCACCCGGCGCCGCGCGGGGCTTCCCGGGCGTGCGCGGTCCGCGCTGGGCTTCCCGGGCGCGCGCGGTCCGCGCTGGGCTTCCCGGGCGCGCGCGGTCCGCGCTGGGCTTCCCGGGCGCGCGCGGTCCGCGCTGGGCTTCCCGGGCACGCGCGGTCCGCGCTGGGCTTCCCGGGCGCGCGCGGTCCGCGCGATTCGGGTGTGTGCGCAGCTCACAGCGCATGCTCAGCCCGGCACACAGCCGACCTTCAGGAAATTACCGCACTCTTGGGTGACGCACCCAGGAGGTCACCATGCTCGCCCTGATCAGCACCGTTCTGCTGCTGTTCCAGTTCCTGCTCATCGCGCGCGCCCTGCTCGACTGGAGCACCGTGCTGGCCGGACCGTCGATGCCTGGTTCCTTCCGTGACCGCGCCACCCGCGTCGTGCACACGGTCACCGAGCCGGTCCTGGCGCCGGTCCGCAAGCTCCTCCCGCCGGTCCGCTTCGGCGCCGTCGGCATCGACCTGTCGTTCATCGTGGTCTTCGCCGTCGTCGTCCTGCTCCAGGCCATCATCTGACGGACGTTCCCCGGGGTCGGGTCGGCCCGGGGCGGAGGCCGTCTCCGCCCCGGGCCATTGTCGTGCTGCGGTTCCCCGTCGCCGGACACGACCGATCCCGCTTCACCACGGCGACTGCCGCCCGTGGACGGCGCCGGCTCCCCCGCCGCCGTTCGGGCGGCGAGGGAGCCGGGAGAGCCGGGCCGGGACCGGCAGGGAGGAGCGCCAGCGACGACCGTGGCCCGCGGGAGCATGCGGGACCGGGGTCGCCGGGAGCGGGACCATCAATTGGTTCCAGGCCCTGTATCGAAGTGGGGGTCGGAGCGAGGCGCGGTCCAGGTGTCGTCCGGGTGCGCGGCGCGGAAGCCCTCATACCGGTGTTGTATGTGGGCTTTTGTGACGTGCGGCCGGGCGGCGCCTGGGCCTCGCCGCAGCCCGGCCATCCACGTCGATACAGGGCCTAGGAGAGCCACTCGATCAGTCGGCTGCCCTGCTGCCACAGCGTCAGGGCGGAGAAGACGCCGAAGAGCAGGACCGACCAGATCAGCGCCGCCACCCGCACCGCCCGCGGGCGGATCTCCGGCGGCAGGACGCGGCGGTTGAGCAGCAACAGCAGCATCGAGTACACGAACATCATCAGCCCGCCCACGCACGCCGCGATCACCAGGAGCGGCAGCGGCTGGTCGAGGCCGGCGAGCAGGATGACGATGCCGATCGCGACCAGGCCCCAGACCAGCGCGAAGTAGATCCGGTTCTCCGACCGGCCGCGCAGGTAGGACGTCTTGAGCACGTCGGCCGCCAGCCGGCTGGTGTAGTCGACGATGCCCATGGCCGCGGCGAACAGCGACAGCGCGCCGATCGCCCAGAACAGCGTCCCGAACCATCCGCCGACCGTGGACTTGAGCGCCTCACCCTCGATCCTGAGGAACTCCACGCTGTTCGCCAGCCCCGGCGTCCCGTACACCGTCGAGTACGCCAGCAGCGACATCAGCGTGATCGTGACGAACGAGATGAGACCGAACGTGAGCGCCTGCTCCTGGTTGGCCAGTTTCCACCAGCGGCGCCAGCGGGTCATGTTCTCGTCGGTGGGCTCGAAGATGAACCCGGTGGACGGTGCGGCCTCCTCGGCGCCGGTGAGCGGGCTGACCAGGCGGGGGACGTAGGAGCCCATGCCGTAGCGCTTGTCCCGGATCCAGTTCGACTGGCACAGGTTCTGACCGCCGCCGGCGCCCGCGAAGACCAGCGCGGAGAGCATCAGCGCGAACCCGAGCTCGGTCGGGAACTCGGGTGAGGTGACGGTGGACGGCAGTTCGGCCCAGGCGTCCGCGGTGATCGCGAAGACGATCGCCACCACGATGAACAGTCCGACCAGGATGACCTTGAGGCCTTCGATCCGTTCCAGCGCCGTGTAGATGACCGGCGCGAGCGTGAGCGTGACGCCGATCAGCACCAGCATGCCGATCGCTATCCAGCTGGCCCGGCCGCCGAACAGGTAGGTGATCATCGTGGCGGAGCTGGTCGCCCAGCCGGGCCAGAGGTTCGCGAAGTACACCATGATCGCGAAGACCAGGCCCCAGTGCCGCCAGAAGCGGGAGAATCCGGTGAGGGCGGTCTCCCCGGTGGCCAGGGTGTACCGCTCGATCTCCATGTTGAGGAACCACTGCGTCACGATGCCGACAGCGGCGGCCCACAGGAAGACGAGCCCGACCTGCGAGGCTATATATGGGAAGAGCACGAACTCGCCCGATGCGAGGCCGACGCCCGCGGCTACTACTCCGGGCCCGATCACCCGCCGGGCCGACGAGGGTGGTGGCGGCAGCTCCCTGACTACGACCGGGGGCAGGTGGCGTGCCGGAAATCGACCGGCTGCGGTCTCGGTCACGGCGGTCCCTTTCGCGCTGCGGGAATGGGTCGCCCTCTATACCCTCGACGAAATCCGGCCGAAACGTAGCGGTGTCTTGATCTCGGGCATTACGCGATGTTCGCCACATTTGTAACGAGTGTCGGATGGTGCGCAGCACTGTCGAGCCGGAGCGCGGACGATGTGCTCACCCGGCGGAAGGGCCCCCTTTCATGATCGAGTACCCGCTAGTCGCGCAGCAGCTGACGTTCGTGGTCACGTTGCTGGCGTTGATCGTGGGTCACCAGCTAGGCGATCACGTGATGCAGACCGACCACCAGGCGTCCAACAAGGCGGGCCGGGGCCGGGCCGCGGTCACGGCCATGCTCGGCCACCTGGCCGCGTACCACGTCACGGTCGGTGCGGTCCTGTTCGTGACCGCATGGGCGCTGCAGCTTCAGCTCACCTGGCTGGGGGTCACCGCGGGGCTGCTGTTCAGCGTGGTCACGCACGCGGTTCTCGATCGACGGGCGGTGGTGCGGCTGGTGCTGCAGCACACCGGCTCGCGGGAGTTCGCGGATCAGACCACGCCGGTGTGCGGCATGTACGTCGCGGACCAGTCGCTGCACTGGGCCTGCCTGCTGATCTCCGCGCTGCTGATGGCCCGGCTCTAGCGTCCGGGCCGCCCGCGTGGATACCGATGCCACGAGCGAGTCCCATTTCCCGCTTCCGGCGTGGCCGCTCCGGGCGTGCTCCCGCGGGCACCGGTCGTCGCCGGCGCTCCTCCCTGCGGGTTCCGGCGTGGACCGCGGCTCCCGTGCCGCCCCGGAGCGGCGGCACGGGAGCCGCCCGCGTCCCGGCGGCAGCCGTTCGGCCCGAAGCCTTGACGCGACGCCGGTCAGGCGGACAGCGGGTTGTGGCCCGCCGGGACCGTCTCGGCCGGGGCGGGCGGGCCGGGCGGGGTGCCGTCGCCGAAGGGGCGACCGCCCAGCGACTCGCGGCCGTGCGGGGTGAGCCAGTTGGTGAGGTCGGGGCCGGCGGGGACGATGCCGGTGGGGTTGATGTCGCGGTGGACCTCGTAGTAGTGGCGCTTGATGTGCACGAAGTCGGTGGTGTCGCCGAACCCGGGGGTCTGGAAGAGGTCGCGGGCGTAGGCCCACAGGACCGGCATCTCGGTGAGCTTGCCCCGGTTGCACTTGAAGTGGCCGTGGTAGACGGCGTCGAAGCGGGCCAGCGTGGTGAAGAGCCGGACGTCGGCCTCGGTGATCGTGTCGCCGACCAGGAAGCGCTGGGACTCCAGCCGGCCGGACAGCCAGTCGAGCGCGTCGAAGAGCCGGGTGTAGGCGGACTCGTACGCCTCCTGGGTGCCGGCGAAGCCACATCGGTAGACGCCGTTGTTGACCTCCGTGAAGACCCGGCGGTTGACCTCGTCGATCTCCGCGCGCAGGTCCTCCGGGTAGAGCGCCGGCGCACCGGGCCGGTGGAACTCCGCCCACTCCAGTGACATGTCCAGCGTGATCTGGGCGAAGTCGTTCGTGACGACCTGACCGGTGGGGACGTCCACGATGGCCGGGACCGTGATGCCGCGCGAGTAGCCGGGCTCGCGCGCGAAGAACGCCTCCTGCAACCGCTCGATCTTGAGGACCGGGTCGACGCCGCCCGGGTCGAGGTCGAACGTCCAGCTGCGCGCGTCGTGGGTGGGGCCGGCGACGCCCATCGAGATGACGTTCTCCAGGCCGAGGAGGCGGCGCACGATGATCGACCGGTTCGCCCACGGGCAGGCGCGGCTCACGACGAGGCGGTAGCGGCCGGCTTCGACCGGCCAGCCCTCGCGGCCGTCGCGGGTGATCCGGGTGGTGATGTACCGCTGGTCGCGGTCGAACTCGCCCTTGGGGTTGACGTAGACGCCCTGCTGCGACTCGGTAGCCATGCCTGCAATGATGCCTGCCCAGCGGACCGGCGGCAGCGCGATCGACACGAGCCCATCGGCACGGGCACGGGAGAGCGCTCCCCGATATCGACTTACAACTATTGACACGATCGGTGTGCGGCGTCACAGTACTCAACAAGAGAGCGCTCTCCGACACACGCCCGAAACACCGTTGACATCCGTAGCCCCCGGAGGAGTTCTCATGTCCCCACCCCGATGGCGCGTGGCCGGGATCGCCGCCGCCGTCGCCGCCCTGCTCGGCGGCTTCCTCGTCGTGACCGGCCCGCCCGCCCAGGCCGCGGAGACGCTGCTGTCCCAGGGACGGCCGGTCACCGCCTCGTCCACCGAGTCCGCGGCGTTCCCCGCGAGTTCCGCGGTGGACGGTGACGGCGGCACCCGCTGGTCGTCCGCGGCGGCCGACCCGCAGTGGCTGCGCGTCGACCTCGGCACACCCGTCGCGATCAGCCGGGTCGTGCTGCGCTGGGAGGCGGCGTACGCGACCGCGTTCCAGCTCCAGACCAGCACCGACGGCACCGCGTGGACCACGATCCACAGCGCGGCGAACGCGGCCGGCGGCGACCAGAGCATCGCGGTCACCGGCACCGGGCGCTACCTGCGACTGCACGCCACGGCCCGGGCCACGCCGTGGGGTGTCTCGCTGTGGGAGTTCCAGGCGTTCGGCGAGGGCGGCACCGCGCCGGGCACGCCCACGCTGCTGTCGTACCGGAAGCCGGGCACCGCGTCGACCAGTCAGAGCGACGGCAGCTGCTGGGAGTGCACGCCGGACAAGGCGTTCGACAACGACCCGGCCAGCCGGTGGGCGACCAGCACCACGAACGGCTGGGTGGACCCCGGCTGGATCGCGGTCGACCTGGGCGCCACCGCCCGGATCCAGCGCGTCGTGCTCCAGTGGGACCCGGCGTACGCCACCGCGTACCAGATCCAGGTCTCGGCCGACGGCAACGCCTGGACCAGCATCTACTCGACCACGGCCGGGCGCGGCTTCAAGGAGACGCTGACCGTCAGCGGCACCGGGCGGTACGTGCGGATGTACGGCACCGCGCGGTCGAACGGCTACGGCTACTCGATCTACGAGTTTCAGGTGTACGGCACCGGCGGCAACCCGACGCCGCTGCCGCCGCAGCCGGCCGACCCGGTCTTCCCCGCGACCCGGCTGGTCTGGAGCGACGAGTTCTCCGGCGCGGCGGGGGGCAAGCCGGACCCGGCGAAGTGGCGGGTCGACCCGGGCACCGGGCAGAACAACGAGGTCCAGTACTACACGAACAACGAGAACGTGTCGCTCGACGGCAACGGCGTGCTCGTCCTCGAAGCACGGCGGCAGACCGCGGGCGGCCGCGACTACACGTCGCACCGGATGAACACCGGCAACACGTTCCACGTGCAGTACGGCCGGATCGAGGCCCGGGTCAAGGTGCCGAAGGGCAACGGGCTGTGGCCGGCGTTCTGGATGATGGGCGCGGACTTCCTCACCGGGCGGCCGTGGCCGTACAACGGCGAGATCGACATCATGGAGGTCCTCGGCCGCAACACCTCCGAGGCGTACTCCACGCTGCACGCCCCCGCCTACAACGGTGCCGCCGGGTACGGGCTGAAGTACGCCACGGTGGACCTGTCGCAGGACTTCCACGTCTGGGCCGCGGAGTGGGACAGCAAGGGCATCCGCTTCTTCCTCGACGGCCGGCTGGTCTTCACGGCCGACAAGGCGACGGTCGAGTCCACTCGTGGCCCGTGGATCTTCGACCACCAGTTCTACCTGATCCTCAACCTCGCGGTCGGCGGTGACTTCCCCGGCCCGGTGGACGCCACCACACCGTTCCCGTCCCGGATGTACGTCGACTACGTCCGCGTCTACCAGTAACGGAGGGCACCGCCATGAAACGTCCGCTCACGCTCGGGGTCGCGTTGCTGGGCCTGCTGAGCACCTACCTGATCGTCACCACCACCACCGCGAGCGCGGCCGAGGCACTGCTCTCCCAGGGGCGTACCGCCGCGGCCTCGTCCACGGAGTCCGCGGCCTTCCCGGCGAGCGCGGCCGTGGACGGCAACGGCGGCACCCGCTGGTCGTCCGCGGCCGCCGACCCGCAGTGGCTGCGCGTCGACCTGGGCGCGTCCGCCACGATCACCCGCGTCTCGCTGACCTGGGAGGCCGCGTACGCCCGCGGCTTCCAGATCCAGACCAGCACGGACGGCGCCGCGTGGACCACGGTGCACACCACCGCGAACGCGACCGGCGGGAACCAGAGCATCACGGTCAACGGCACCGGGCGGTACGTGCGGGTGTACACCACCGCGCGCGGCACCGCGTACGGCGTCTCGCTCTGGGAGTTCGAGGTGTTCGGCGCGGGCGGCGCACCGGCCACGTCACTGCCGCCGAACGTGGTGCGGGTCGCGGAGTTCCTGGCCGACTGCCCGTACTCGCACCGGCTGCCGGACGACCCGATCATCTTCCCCGGGCTGCCCGGCGCGTCGCACATGCACAGCTTCTTCGGCGCCACCGTGACGAACGCGATGACGAACCTGGCCGACCTGCTCAACTCGCAGACCACCTGCAACCCGCGCGAGGACAAGAGCTCGTACTGGGTGCCGACGCTCTACCAGGACAACGTGCCGGTCGAGCCGACCATCGTCACGTTCTACTACCTGGGTGAGGGCGTGCGGAACGACATCATCGCGAACACCCAGCCGATCCCGCTCGGGCTGCGGATCGTGGCCGGGAACGCGCGGGCGACCGGGCCGAACGACAACACGATCTCGCGCTGGTCCTGCCTGCACGCCGGGCACGTGGGCTCGTCGCACGACTTCGTGAACTGCCCGTCCGGCACGATGCTCGAGTCGTACCTGGACTTCCCGCAGTGCTGGAACGGCCGGGACCTCGACTCGGCCGACCACAAGTCGCACATGGCCTACCCGGTGAACCAGGCCTGCCCGCCGACGCACCCGGTCGCGGTGCCGAAACTCCGGCAGGTGCTGCGCTACCCGGTCAACGGTGACCCGGCACGGCTGCGGCTCGCGTCCGGCGGCGGGTTCACGATGCACGGCGACTTCTTCAACGCCTGGCCCGAGGCGGAGATGGCGCGGCGTGTCAACGACTGCATCCGCCCGATCATCAAGTGCGGTGCCGACGGCCGTCCCTGACCGGATCCGGCGCACGGCGTCCGTACCCTCGAAAGGACCTTCCGAAGGCCCGCCGAGGGTACGAACGCCGCGCGTCGCCGTTGTATAAAAGGCTTCATGTCACCCCGGCCGTCACCCGAGTCCCGTCCGCCCACATTGGAGGCTGTCGCGGAGGTGGCCGGCGTGTCCCGGGCCACGGTGTCCCGGGTGATCAACGCGGTGCCCACGGTGGACCCGCGGATCCGGGCCGCGGTCGAACGCGCGATCGCCGAGATCGGGTACGTGCCGAACCTGGCCGCGCGCTCGCTCGTCACCCGCAGCACGAACTCGATCGCGCTGGTCATCTCCGAACCCGACCGTGAGTACGAGGCGCCGTTCCTGAACCGGGTCTTCACGGACCCGTTCTTCGGCCGGGTGACCGCGGGCGCGCAGGAGGTGCTCCGGCCGCGCGGCATCCACCTGGTGATCATCCCGGCCGACCCGCCCGCGCATCACCTGGTCGTGCGCTACCTGCGGCAGGGGCACGTGGACGGCGTACTGCTGATCTCCAGCCACAGCGAGGACCCGATCCCGCGGCAGCTCGCCGACCTCTCCATCCCCACCGTGATGTCCGCCCGGCCGGGCTATCCGGTGCCGCTCAGCCACACCGACGTCGACCAGCGGGCCGGCGCGCGGCTCGCGGTCGCGCACCTGCGGTCGCTCGGCCGGACCCGAATCGGCACGGTCAGCGGGCCGCTGGACACCCAGGCCGGGCACGACCGGCACGACGGCTTCCTCGCCGCGGCCGGGCCCGGCGCGCCGTTCGTGGAGGGCGACTTCACCCGCGCCCGGGCCGAACGCGTCACGCACGACCTGCTGGCCGCGCACCCGGACCTGGACGGGCTGTTCGTGGCCAGCGACGTGATGGCCGAGGGCGTGCTGGCCGCGCTGCACGAGCGCGGCCGGCGGGTGCCGGGCGACATCGCGGTGGTCGGCTTCGACGACAGCAGCGCGGCGCTGGCCTGCCGCCCGCGACTGACCACGGTCCGGCAACCGGTCGAGGAGATGTCCGCCGAGATGGCCCGCCTGCTGCTCGCCACGATCGACGAACCCGGCCGGCTCCCCCGCTCGGTCATCTTCCAGCCCACGCTGGTCGTCCGCGACTCCGCCTGACCGTGCCCCGCCCCGGGCACGCGCATCAGGCGGGGACGGTGAAGAACTGGGTGCGGGCGGTGCCGGGGGCGAGCCGGGACTCGGACTGCGCGGTGGACCGCCACGTCTGGACCACGGCGTAACGGCGGCCGCGCGGCACGGACGCGTCGAACCCGCCGCACGCCTGCTGGACGTCATCCCGGGTGAAGGTCGCCTTCGGGCAGGTGAACGGGCCCGCCACGGTACGGCCGGAGGACTCCTCGACCAGGTGCAGCGAGACGACGACGGACGTGCCCGGAAGCGCGGAGATCACGCCGCTGAGCCGGACGGCCGGGCCGATCGCGTAACAGGTCTGGATCACGGCCGGGCGGGTGGTCGCCCACTGCATCACGGAGTCGCAGCGCGTCGCACCCCACGTGTAGCTGACCGCCTCCGGCGTGGCGGCCGCGCTGGTGGCGGCCGCCGGCGCGGACGTGCGCGCGACCGGCCTGGCCGGCACGCTGGTCGGCGCGCCGGTCGGCGTGGGCTGCGCGGCGGACGTGGCGGGCGGCGGCTTCGGCGCGTGCACGGCCGGGACCGGGCTGCGTTCCGGCGCGGCGACCGGGGTCGGCGCGGCCGTGGTCGCGTGCGGTGCCGCGGCCGCGTGGTGCTCCGCCGCGTTGTGCCGGATCGCGAGCGCGACCGCGCCGCCCAGCACCGCGATCGCGGCCAGCCCGGCCAGCGGCGCCGCCACCCGCCGCCGCAACGTCCCACCGGCCCCGGCCGTCGCGCTCCGCCGCCGCCCACGCGCCCGGCGCCGCCCGTCCCCGCCGCCGCCCTCGGCGGCCCTGCCCTCGGCGGCCCTGCCCTCGGCGCCATCGTCCTCGGCGCCGCCGTGACTGCCGCCGCCGTGGCTACCGCTCGCACCGGCGGCACTGCCGCCGACACCACCGCTACTGCCGCCGGCGACGCTGCCGTCGCTTCCGTGGGCGCCGCCGCGGCCGGCGGCACCGCTTTCGGCGCCGCTGTTGTCGCCGCCGCTGCCGTGGTCACCGCTGCCACCGGCGGCACTGCCGCCGCCGGTGCCGCCGGTGCCGTGCGCACCGCTGCGGCTGCCCCCGGCGTTGTCACTGCCGTCGCCGGTGCCGCCGGTGCCGTGCGCACCGCTGCGGCTGCCGCCGGTGCTGTCACTGCCGTCGCCGGTGCCGCCGGTGTTGTCACTGCCGTCGCCGGTGCCGCCGGCGTTGCCGCCGCGACCGGCACGGCCGTCGGTGTCGTCCGCCCGCTCGGCTGCACGACCGCCGGCATCGGCCGGCCGGTTCTCGCCGCCCGTGGTGCCGCACGACGGATCGGCTGTCGTCTCCGGACCCGAGGCGGCAGCGGGCGGTAGCGGCTCGGTCGAACCGGACTTCCGGCCCTGCACCGGAATTCTGGCGTCTCCCCCGCCGGCCGGCGTCGCGCCGGCGCCCGGCGCGACCGGCACCGTGTCCTCAACCGGAGATTCCGATGACGCGGCGCGCCGGCCTGCCACGGCCGGGGACACGGCGGAGTGACCCGGCGCGACCGGAGGCTCGGCCTCCGGGCCGGGCACGGCGCTCCCACCGGGCGCGGCACTCCGGTCCGGAGCGCCCTCCGAGCCCGGCGTGTCCCCCGAGCCCGATGCGGCTTCCGGGACCGGCGGGGCCGCCGAACCCGGCGCGGCCTCCGAGCCCGGCGCAGCGGCGTGCGGGACCGCCGCAGCGGCGTGCGGGACCGCCGCAGCGGCGTGCGGGACCGCCGCAGCGGCGTGCGGGACCGCCGCAGCGGCGTGCGAGCCCGGCACGGCAGCGTGCGGGACCGCCGCAGCGGCCTCCGAACCCGGCGCAGCGGCCTGCGGCACCGGTGCGGCGGCGTCCGGCACCGGTGCGGCGGCGTGCGGGATCGGCGGGGCCGGGACGGGCTTCTGGCGCGGCAGGATCGGCAGGGCGCCGTCGGTGAGCGAGTCGTGGAGCGCGTCGAGGGCGGGGAGGCCCGCGGTGGCGTCGGCGAGCGCGCGGAAGCGGTCGATCAGCTCGGCGGCGGTAGGGCGGTGCGTGGGATCGGACGCGAGGCAGGATTCGATGATGTGCCAGGCCGGTTCCGGCACCGACGCGGGGCGCGGCAGCGTGAAGCCGTGGAGTGCGGCGTACGGGGTGGCGCCCGCGAACGGCGGCCGGCCCAGCAGCAGTTCGAACAGCACGATGCCGAGCGCGTAGACGTCCGCCGCCGGCATCGGGCGGCCACCCGCGATCACCTCGGGCGCGAGGTACCCGGCCGTGCCGATCACCGCGCCGGTCGTGGTGAGCCGGGCACCGTCCAGCACCCGGGCCACGCCGAAGTCGGTGAGCCGGACCGTCGGGTCGGCCGCACCGGGGCTGGTGAGCAGGATGTTGTCCGGCTTGAGGTCGCGGTGCACGACGCCGCGCCGGTGCGCGTGGCTGAGCGCGGCCGCGGTCTGGCCGAGGATCACGGCGGCCTCCGCGGGTGGCAGCGTGCCGGCGGTGCGGAGCCGCCGGCGCAGGCTGCCGCCCGGGATGAGGTCCATCACCAGTCCGAGTGACGAGCCGACGGTGAGCAGCTCGCGGACGCCGACGATGTGCGGGTGCCGGAGCATGCGCAGGATCGCGCGCTCCTGCACGAAGCGCATGACGATCTTCGGTTCGCCGGCCAGGTCGTCGCGGAGCAGCTTGATCGCGACCTGTTCGCCGGTGGAGGACTCGAGTGCGCGCCAGACCGTGCCGGTGGCGCCGCCACCGATCTCCTCCTGCAGCGCGTAGGCACCACCGATCCGGCGGGGCGGCGGCACCCCGGCCGGGTCGGTGGCTGGCGAGTCGGAGCGGCTCATCGGCGGATTCCTTCGCGTGGGGGGAAGACGCGGAGTGGAGTCGCGTCATTGCGCCCGGTATTCCTAACTAATGGGAAAGCACCACGCAACCGACACATCGGGTCATATCGCCAAGACGCCCCGTACCGGTGAATCCGAAGTCGCAAAGGTGACTAATCGAGCTGCGGAAGCACCTTCGCGCCGAACGTATCGATGAACTCGCCGAGATCCTGGCCCACGTGGTGCAGGTAGATCTCGTCGAAGCCCAGGTCCGCGTACCCCCGGAGGCGGTCGGTGTGCTCGCCCAGGTCCGTGGAGATGTTGACGACCTCGCGCACCTGGTCGATGCCGACCTTCTCGGAGACGACGTCGAACGCCTCCGCGGTGTCCAGGTCCCAGCAGACCGGCGGCTGGAACACATTGCTGCGCCACTGGTCGAGCGCGATCGCCTCGGCCTTCTCCAGCGACGGGTCCCACGAGAGGTGCACCTGGAGGTGCAGCTTGCCGCGGCCGCCGGCCTCCCGGTACGCGTCGATCATGCGGCGCAGGTGCTCGACCGGCGCGTTCACGGTGATCAGGCCGTCCGCCCACTCGGCGCACCAGCGCGCGGTCTCCACGCTCACCGCGGCACCGACCAGCTGCGGCGCGACCTCCGGGCGCGACCACAGGCGGGCCCGGTCGACCTTCACCAGGCCGTCGTGGCTGACCTCCTCGCCGGCCAGCAGCGCGCGGATCACGTCCACGCACTCGCGCAGCCGGGCGGTGCGCACGTCCTTGCGCGGCCACGGGTCGCCGGTGATGTGCTCGTTGCTGGCCTCGCCGGTGCCGAGCGCGGCCCAGAACCGGCCCGGGTACATCGCGCCCAGCGTGCCGATCGCCTGCGCGATGATCGCCGGGTGGTAGCGCTGGCCGGGCGCGTTCACGACGCCGAACGGCAGCGAGGTGGCCTGCATCGCGGCGCCCAGCCACGTCCAGGCGAACGCGGACTGCCCCTGGCGGGAGCTCCAGGGCGAGAAGTGGTCGGAGGACATGGCGGCCGCGAAACCGGCCGACTCCGCCCTGGTCACGTAGTCGAGGAGAGCAGCGGGCCCGATCTGCTCGTGCGAGTTGTGGATGCCGTATACCGTCACGCCCCCCTCCGTACCCGCGAAGGTTTTTGATCATGCTTGTGCGGTTATGCCTTTATCAGCGGCCGGCGACGGCGCCAAGAGCAACACGCCGGAGTGCTGGTCGTCACCCCGGCGGTCACGAACTCTGCGAGCGGCGGGAACCGGCGGTACCGTTGTTTCGTGCCAGTTGCCAGCCGCTCCGGACGCCTCACCTGGGTGACCCGGCGAACGCTGCGTCTGGCCGGGGCGTTCGCACTGTTCGTGCTCGCCTTCGCCGGCGGGTGGCCATCCACCACCACGGACGCATCCGCGGCCCCTCGGGTCGTCGCCACCGCTCCGGTGGGCGGCATCGACCTGGTGCCGGCCGGAGCCGCCACGACCGGGGGCATCACCCCGGCCGGCTCGGCCGTCGACCTCGTTCAGGCACCGCTGCCGGCCGACCGGCAACCGGCGCTGCCGGGCTCGCTGCCGCTGCTCGCGGTCGCGGCACTGCTGCTGGTCACGCTTCCGGAGTGTCGCGGAACCGTCGTCCGCACCGCCCTTGACGGGCCGCGCGGCGACCGGGCGCCGCCGTTATGTCCGGCCTGACCCCTCGCTGAGGTCACCGGGCGTGATCAGCTCCGCACTCTCACATGATCGTGTCACCGCCACGCGGTGATGCCACCCTGCCTTCCCGGTCCCCCCGGGCTCCACCGCCATTCCTCACTGATGAGGTTCATCACATGGACGGCTTCTTCCAGCAGGCCAACATCGACGAGGTCCTCGGGCTGGGTCGCACGGCCACGCTGACCTGGCTGGCCTTCTTCGCGTTCGCGATGCTTGCGCTCTACGGCCTGTCCCTGCTCAGCCGCGACCGGGAAGCGGTCGCGGAACAGCGCGAGTACCGGCGGCACCGTCGCCGGCACCGCCAGCGGCTGCGTGCCGCGCGTGCCGTCGCGGCCCGCGCCGGCGTCCCGACCGCGGCCGTGGTCTCCACGCCGCTGCCCGGCGAGGCGCGGGTGTCGACACTCGACGAACTCCAGCGGTACGCGAACGAGATCGCCACCGCGGCCCTGCACGCGGAGCAGACCGCGGCCCGCTGCCGCACCGAGTGGGAGGCGGCCGAGCGCATCCAGCAGTCCGCCTGGCGTGCGCTCCAGCACGCCACCGACGCCGCCGAGCGGGCGAACAAGGCGTCCGTGTTCCCGTCCGTGGTGGACGAGATCGAGCAGTCCAGTGCGGAGCCGACCGCGGCGGAGCTGGAGGAGCGGCGCCGGCACCTGCGGCGCGCGGCGACCCGCGCGTTCCACCGTGGAGAGATCCGCTACGACCAGCTCAGCGCCGTGCTCTCGTTCGAGGGCGAGTGGTCGCCGAGCCTGTCCCCGCTGGAGCACGAGCGGTCGCTGCTGCGCCTGGCGCAGGAGCGGCTGGCCGCGGCCTACCAGGAGGCGACCCGGGTCGAGCGCCGCGCGTGGGAGGTGGCCGCGACCGCGTCCGCCGCCAAGACCAGCCTGGCCCGGGAGGCGACCGAGGCGGAGCTGACGGCGTCGCTGGCCGCCGCCGAGGCCGCCGCGCCGAAGGGGCTCGCGGCGATGCTGGCCAAGGTCGGCGCGGTGCGCCTGCCGAGGCCGGGTGGCGACGGCCGGATCCGCCGCATGGTGATCCCGGCCGCGCCGGTCAGGACCGTGGAGACGGTGGAGACCGTGCTGCCGGCCGCGCAGCCGGTGGCCGCCGAGGACATCGAGGTGACCACGGACCTGTCGTCGCTCACCACCGCGGAACCGGCCCGGTCCGAGGACGTCGAGGCGACCAGCGACCTGACCGCGATCGCGGCCGAGGTGGCCGCGTCCACCACGGACGTCACGGAGGTCGTGGAGACCAGCCCGGCCACGGACGCCACGGTGGTCGCGGATTCCACGGCCGCTACGACGGCCTCGTCCGGCGCGCAGAACGACGCCGGCGCGGAGAACCGGGATCTCGCCGGGACCGGGCCGGCCGAGGCCGTGTCCGCGACGACCGCGGACCTGGACGCGACCGTCGAGTGGGAGATCGAGGCGAGCGCGGTCGTCGCGGCCGCGCAGGCCGAGATCGAGGCGGCCGCGTCGCGCACCGAGGACGCCTCGCCGGAGGACGCGGCCGCGCTCGCGCCGGCCTCGCTGCCGGTGATGGGCATCGCCCGGGTGCCGCTGCGCACGGTGCCGGGCATCCCGCTGCCGGCCACGCCGAAGCCGGGCATCCCGGCGCCGCGCGCCGCGGACGCGCGGTCCGGTGACGCCCCGACCGTGTCCGCGCGGGCCGCGGTGACCGCTCCGGGTGCCGTGGTGGCCGGGCGCGCCGCCGTGGTGACGCCGCGCGTGGTCGCGGTGGTCGGTGCGAAGGAGAAGGGCGAGCCGGCCGCCGACTCGGACGACGACGACCCGACGAACACCACGATCCCGGCGATGGCCTCGCGCTGACGCCGGCACGGAACGCGAACGGCCGCCCGGAGACCCGGGCGGCCGTTTCCGTCCTACGGCTTCCGTCCTACAGCGAGACGACGACCGCGCTCTCCGGCGGCAGCTCGACCACGTCGCGGGTGAGGACGGTGCCCGGCTCGGTGGCGAGCAGCACGGACCGGGGCACCGCGCGCAGGCTGATCCGCTGCGTGGCCGGCGCCAGGTTCGCCGCGACCACGCAGTCGCCGCGGCGCATCACCACGTACTGGTTGCCGTGCCACACCTGCACCCGGTCGAGCCGCGGCTCGGACAGGTCGGGCCGCGACTTCCGCAGCGCGATCAGCTTGCGGTAGATCTCCAGCATGGCCGCGTGCGCGGGCTTGCCCGGCTCGGCCCAGTCGAGCTTGGAACGCTGGAACGTCTCCGGGTCCTGCGGGTCCGGGATGTCGCTCTCCGCCCAGCCATGACTGGCGAACTCGCGCCGCCGGCCGTTCGCCACCGCCGCCGCCAGCTCCGGCTCGGGGTGGCTGGTGAAGTACTGCCAGGGCGCGGTCGCGGCCCACTCCTCACCCATGAAGAGCATCGGCGTGTACGGCGAGGTGAGCAGCAGCGTCGCGCCGACCTTGAGCAGGCCCGGGGAGAGCGTGCTGGAGAGCCGGTCGCCGATCGCCCGGTTGCCGATCTGGTCGTGGTTCTGCAGGTAGGCGACGAACCGGTGGCCGGGCACGAGCGAGCGGTCGATCTGCCGTCCGTGCCGCCGCTGCCGGAAGCTGGAGAACGTGCCCGCGTGGAAGAACGCGCCGGTGAGCACGGTGGCCAGGCAGTCCAGCGAGCCGAAGTCCGCGTAGTAGCCCTGCCGCTCGCCGGTGAGCAGCGTGTGCAGCGCGTGGTGGACGTCGTCGTCCCACTGCGCGTGCAGCCCGTACCCCCCGGCCTCGCGCGGGGTGATCAGGCGCGGGTCGTTCAGGTCGGACTCGGCGATCAGCGAGAGCGGGCGCCGGAGGTGGGTGGAGAGCGCCTCCACCTCCGCGGCCATCTCCTCCAGCAGGTGCACGGCGCCGCGGTCGGCGAGCGCGTGCACCGCGTCCAGCCGCAGGCCGTCGACGTGGTAGTCGCGCAGCCACATCAGCACGCTGTCGATGATGTAGCGGCGGACCTCGTCGGAGCGCGGGCCGTCGATGTTGACGGAGCTGCCCCACGGCGTCTGCGTGCCCTCCAGCAGGTACGGCGCGAACATCGGCGCGTACGCCCCGGACGGGCCGAAATGGTTGTACACGACGTCGAGGACCACCCCCAGCCCGCGCGCGTGGGCGGCGTCGACGAACCGCTTCAGCCCGTCCGGCCCGCCGTAGCTCTCCTGCGGCGCGAACCAGCAGACGCCGTCGTAACCCCAGTTGTACTCACCGTTGAACGCGGCCACCGGGAGCAGCTCGACCATGTCGACGCCCAGCTCGACCAGGTGGTCGAGGCGGGCGATCGCGGCGTCGAACGTGCCCTCCGGCGTGAACGTGCCGACGTGCAGCTCGTAGAGGACGCTGCCGGGCAGCTGCCGCCCCGTCCAGCCGCTGTCGGTCCAGCCGAACGCGGCGTGGTCGTAGACCCGGCTGGGCCCGTGCACGCCGGCCGGCTGCCACGGGCTGCGCGGGTCGGGCAGCGGCCGGTCGTCGTCGCCGTCGAGCAGGAAGGCGTAGTCGGTGCCCGGGCCGGCCTCCGGCACCTCGAGCCGCCACCAGCCGTCCTCGGCGCGCTTCATCTCCCGCACGTCCCCGACGTCACCGCCGCCGAGGCGGAGCCGGACGCGTGAGTCGGGGGCCCACACGGCGAAATTCGTCATCGAATCAACACGCTTTCCGGCCGCTATCCGCGCCTGATCAGAAGAGCCACGGGATATGTGTCCAGCACCTCGGCGAGCGTCAACCGAGAACCACTGTAGTCGCGTCCCGTGAACGAATCGATGTATTCACGGTCGGGAAGTTTCAGCGATGTTTCACCCCAACCGCCTTGACGTGCGAGTCCCATCGGGAGCCTGGTCGCGACGACGCAGGCTCCGCCGCGGTCGAACGCGATCGCGTGCGCCGCGGCCGGGCCCTCCACCTCCAGCGGCGTGTAGCCGGTGAACAGTTCCGGGCGGTCCCGGCGTGCACGCAGCGTACGGCTGGTGACCAGCAGTTTCGCGGCACCCGAGGAGTCGATCCCGGGCAGCTCGCCGCCGTCGATGCGCTCCAGCATCTCGCGCCGGGCCGTGAAGTCGACGGGCCGGCGGTTGTCCGGGTCGACCAGCGAGTTGTCCCACAGCTCGGTGCCCTGATAGACGTCGGGAATCCCGGGCATGGCGAGCTGTACGACCTTCTGGCCGAGCGAGTTGACCCACCCGGAGAAAGTGATCGATTCGGCGAACTCGGAGATCTCCCGGCACAGTTCGGAATCGTCGTAGACCCGGTCGACCAGATTGGCCAGCGCGCGTTCGAAATCGGTGTTCGGATCGGTCCAGCTCGTGGAAGTTCCAGCCTCGCGGGCCGCTTTCTCCACGTACGCCTTCAGTCGTTCCCGCTCGATCGGCCACGCGCCGACCGCGGTCTGCCACAGCAGGTGCGCCAGCGACGGGTCGCCGAAACCGGACGCCTCGGTCCACCGGGTCGCCATCTCGGCCCACTCGCGCGGCACCTCGGAGAGCACGGCCAGCCGCGCCCGCACGTCCTCCGAGCGCTTGGTGTCGTGCGTGGAGAGGCTCGTCATCCCGGTCTCCGTGCGGGCCGCCGCGGCCGCGTGGAACTCCGCCGGCCGCACGCCGAACCGGTCCGGGTCGCCGCCGACCTCGTTCAGCGCGACGAACCGGGTCCAGCGGTAGTACGCGGTGTCCTCCACGCCCTTCGCCATCACCGCGCCGGTGAACTGCTGGAATCGGACGGCCAGCTCGTCCACCGGGTTGCGCAGGCGCGCGGTGAGCGCGTCCAGGCTGCGGCCCATGCCGGGGCGGCGGCGACCGGCCTCGGAGCGCGCCTTGGCCAGGTGCCGGGCGCCGTCCGGCAGGTAGGACCGGTAGACCGGGAAGTCCGCGGCCAGCTCGGCCAGCCCCTGGCGGGCACCGGACACCTCACCGGCCAGCCGGGCCAGCCGGTTCAGCTCCGCGGCCAGCATGCGGGTGGCGGCCGCGTACTTGGTGCCGTGGGTCAGCTCCGCCCAGGAGACGCGCTTGCCGGTCAGGTGGTGGTCGAGCCCGGTGAACGCGGGGGCGGCGGCCGGGTCGATGAACAGGCCGCAGACCTCGCGCATCGCGTCGTACCCGGTGGTGCCCCCGATCGGCCAGTCGGGCAGCTTCTCGCCGGTCTCCAGGATCTTCTCGATCACGATCCACGCGTCCGGCGCGGCCCGGCGCAGCCGGCGCAGGTAGTCGGCCGGGTCGCGCAGGCCGTCCGGGTGGTCGACCCGGATGCCGTCCAGCTCGCCGTCGTTGTACCAGCGCAGGATCTCCGCGTGGGTGGCGTCGAAGACGGCCGGCTCCTCCACCCGCAGCCCGGCCAGCGTGGTGATCGCGAAGAACCGCCGGTAGTTGAGGTCGGTGTCGCCGCGCCGCCAGTCGACCAGCTCGTAGTGCTGCCGGTCGTGGATCTCCTGCGGCGTGCCCTCGCCGGTGCCCGGCGCGACCGGGAACCGGTGCTCGAAGTAGTGCAGGTCGCCGTCCTTGAACTCCAGGTCCGCCAGCGGCTCGCCGGTGTCGGCCAGCACCGGCACCACCAGCCGGCCCCGGGTCCAGTCGATGTCGAACCAGCTCGCGTACGGCGAGTCGCGGCCCAGCCGGAGCACGTCCCACCAGGCCGGGTTGCTCGGCGGGTCGGCGATGCCGGCGTGGTTCGGGACGATGTCGACGACCAGCCCGAGCCCGGCCGCGCGCAGCGCGTCGACCAGCCGCCGGCGGCCCTCCTCGCCGCCCAGCTCCGGGTTGACCCGGGTGTGGTCGGCGACGTCGTAGCCGTGCGCGGAGCCGGGCACGGCGGCCAGCAGCGGTGCGGTGTAGCAGTGCGTGACCCCGAGGTCGGCGAGGTAACCGGCGATGTCGGCGGTGGCGTGCAGGTCGAATCCGGGCCGGACCTGGACCCGGTACGTGGCTGCGGGCGTTTTCATTGTCAGACCGTCCTGTCCAGCACGACGAGCGAACGATCCGGCACCCAGAACCGGCCGCCGGCCTCGGCGACGACGGGGTTGTCGGGTGACGGGTCAGCGGTCTCTATGACCTTCTCCCACTTCTGCCCGTACTCGGTGGGCGGAAGCGTGAATTCCAGGGGTGCGTCGTGCGCGTTGAAGCAGAGCAGGAACGACTGGTCGGAGTGCCGCTGGCCGTACTGGCCGCGCTCCTTGATGCCCTCGCCGTTGACGAACAGCGCGACCGCCCGGCCGAAGTCGTTGCCCCAGTCGCCGTCGTTCATCTCGCGCCCGTCCGGCGTGAACCAGGCCAGGTCCGGCAGCGCCTCGCCGCTGCCGCGGCCGCCGACCGGCAGGCCGGTGAAGAACCGCCGCCGCCGGAACACCTGGTGCTTCTTCCGGAACGCCACCAGCGTACGGGTGAAGTCGAGCAGTTGCTCGTCGACGTTCTCCCAGTCGATCCAGGCGATCTCGTTGTCCTGGCAGTACGCGTTGTTGTTGCCCTGCTGGGTGCGGCCCAGCTCGTCACCGTGCCCGATCATCGGCACGCCCTGCGACAGCATCAGCGTGGCCAGGAAGTTGCGCCGCTGCTTCGCGCGCAGCTCGAGCACGCCCGGGTCGTCGGTCGGGCCCTCGACGCCCGAGTTCCACGACCGGTTGTGGCTCTCGCCGTCCCGGTTGTCCTCGCCGTTCGCCTCGTTGTGCTTGTCGTTGTACGCCACCAGGTCGTGCAGCGTGAACCCGTCGTGGCAGGTGACGAAGTTGATGCTGTGGAACGGGCGGCGGCCGTCGTCCTGGTAGAGGTCGGCGGAGCCGGACAGCCGGGACGCGAACTCGGCCAGCGTGGCCGGCTCGCCGCGCCAGAAGTCCCGCGCGGTGTCCCGGAACTTGCCGTTCCACTCCGTCCACACCGGCGGGAAGTTGCCGACCTGGTAGCCGCCCGGGCCCACGTCCCACGGCTCGGCGATCAGCTTGACCTGGCTGATCACCGGGTCCTGCTGCACCACCTCGAAGAACGTGGAGAGCCGGTCCACCTCGTAGAACTCGCGGGCCAGCGTGGCGGCGAGGTCGAAGCGGAACCCGTCGACGTGCATCTCCTGCACCCAGTACCGCAACGAGTCCATGATCAGTTGGAGCGTCGTCGGGCCGCGCATGTTCATGCTGTTGCCGGTGCCGGTGAAGTCGACGTAGTACTGCCGGTCCTCCTCGGAGAGCCGGTAGTAGGCCGCGTTGTCCACGCCCTTCATCGACATGGTCGGGCCGAGGTGGTTGCCCTCCGCGGTGTGGTTGTAGACCACGTCGAGGATGACCTCGATGCCCGCGGTGTGCAGCGCCTTCACCATCCCGCGAAACTCCTGCACCTGCTGGCCGAGATAGCCGAGGGCGGAGTACCCGTGGTACGGGGCGAAGAAGCTGATCGTGTTGTAGCCCCAGTAGTTGCGCAGGTTCAGGTCGTGCAGCCGGTGGTCGTGCACGAACTGGTGCACCGGCATCAGCTCGATCGCGGTGATGCCGAGCTTGAGCAGGTGTTCGATCATGGCCGGGTGCGCGATGCCGGCGTACGTGCCGCGCAGCTCCACCGGGATGTCCGGGTGCCGCTTCGTCAGGCCCTTCACGTGCGCCTCGTAGATCACCGAGTGGTGGTACGGCGTGCGCGGCGGCCGGTCGTTGCCCCAGTCGAAGTACGGGTTCACCACCACGCCCTTGGGCATGTACGGCGCCGAGTTGATCTCCGACATCCGGCTCGGGTCGTCGAGCTGGTAGCCGTAGAGCGCGGGGTGCCACTGCACGTCGCCGTCGACCGCCTTGGCGTACGGGTCGAGCAGCAACTTGTGCGGGTTGCAGCGGGCGCCGCTGCCGGACGGGTCGTACGGGCCGTAGACGCGGTACCCGTACCGCTGGCCCGGCTGCACGCCCGGCAGGTAGGCGTGCCAGACGAACGCGTCCACCTCCTGCAGCTCGATCCGCTGCTCCGCCCCGATGTCCCACTCGTCGAACAGGCACAGCTCCACTGACTCGGCGACCTCGGAGAAGATCGCGAAGTTGGTGCCGGTGCCGTCGTACGTTGCACCCAGGGGATAACGACGTCCTGGCCATGTCTGCATCTGTGCTGCTCCCCCTCGCCGTCGCGGACGCCCGCGAACCCATCCTCGCCGGATCGGACCCGCACCGCCGCGACGCCACGCGACGGTGATTCCGGACACCCGTACCCCCGGCCCGCGCGTGTGCGCGTGCCGAAGGGCGAGGCGCTTATGCCCCGAGAGTCACCGCGTTAATCCACCCAGTTGCAACGAGCGGATTTCGCGCGCCGTACCACTGAAGTTCCTCATGGACGGGAGCCAAAATCTTGCCGAGAAGCTGCTAACGTCGAGCGCATCGCCTGCCAACATTGGGTCCTCACCTGCCAGTGAAGACCCCGATGGGTCGTGTCGCGATCCAATCGATCACAGAGGGCTCGTGCTGTTGAACGCACCGCTGATCTTCGGTCCCCAGGTGTGCGCCTCCCTGTCGGAGGGAGCCGGCGCGTCCCGCGAATGGCTGGTGCCTGACGGCGTCGGGGGTTACGCCATGGGCACGGTCTCCGGCCTGCGCACCCGGCGGTACCACGCGCTGCTCGCGGTGGCCGACACCGCGCTCACCGAACGACACGTCGCACTGGCCGCGCTGGACGCCACCGTGACACTCCCGTCCGGAGCCCGGGTCCAGCTGTACACGCACGAGTGGGCGTCCGGTGCGATCGCGCCGGCCGGCCACTCGTACCTGGAGCTGTTCGAGCTCGCCGACGGGCTGCCGCGCTGGCGCTGGCGGATCGGCGACGTGGTGCTGGAACGCGAGCTGGCGATGGCGCACGGCCAGCCGTCGCTCGGCGTGGTGCACCGCCTCATCTCCGCGCCCGGCCCGGTGAAACTGTCGCTGGCCGCGATGTGCACCTGGCGCGACGCGCACGGCGAGCGCCGGGCCGACGGCGCCCCGCTGGCCGTGGAGACCGTGTCCGACGGTGTCGTGGTCGAGAACGCGTACCGGCTGGCCGGTCCCGGGTGGACGGCCGCCGGACAGTGGCACCTGGACGCGTTCGCGCGCGCCGAGGCCGAGCGCGGGCTGAACCCGGTCGAGGACCTGTGGCACGCCGGCTCGTTCACCGCCACGCTCGAGGTCGGTCAGGCGCTGGAGGTGTCGGCCTGGGCCGGCGACCTCGGCGAGCGCCCGCCGCCGGCCGCCACCATAGTCGCGGCCGCGCACGACCGCGCGCACAAGCTGGTCACCGGCGCGGACCCGGCCGACTCGACCGCGGCCGTGCTCGCGCTCGCCGCGGACGCGTTCATCGTGGACACCGCGAGCGGCCCGGACGTGGTCGCCGGCTACCCGTGGTTCAACGCCTACCTCGGCGACACCATGACGGCGTACGAGGGACTGTTCCTGGACACCGGCCGGGGCTCGGAGGGCGCCGCGCTGCTCCAGGCGCGTGTCACCGCCGCGGTCGAGGCCGCCGACGCCGGCCTGCAGCACGACCCGGTGGACGGGCCGCTCTGGCTGGTGCACGCGGTCGAGCGGCACGTGACCCGGCTCGGCGACACCGACCTCGCGGCCGCGCTCGTCGACCCGCTCACCGACCTGCTGCTCCGGCACGTCGGGCTCGGCCCGGCCACCCGCCCGGCACCGCGCGAGCAGCGGCCGGAGGAGGCGCGGTCCGCGCTGGCCGCGATGCTGCAGACGCCGACCCAGGCACTCACGCCGATCCGGCCCGCCCAGCGGCAGGCGCCGGTGCTGCTGGTCAACGAGAGCGACGGCCTGCTCCGGCACGACTCCGAGCGCAACGCGCTGACCTGGATGAACGCGCGGCTCAACGGCGTCGCGGTGACGCCGCGCACCGGCAAGCCGGTCGAGGTGAACGCGCTCTGGGTCAACGCGCTCGCCGGTCTCACCGGGATGCTCCGCGCGGTCGGCCGGGAGAACGCGGACCTCAGCAAGGCGCACGAGACCGCGCTGGCCTCGTTCCAGCAGCGGTTCGTCGCGGAGGAGGGCTGGCTCTACGACGTGGTCGACGCGCCGCCCGCGCTCTACCCGCTCGGCGGCACCGCTCACGACGACGCCTGCCTGCGGCCCAACCAGCTGCTCGCGTTCAGCCTCCCGCACGCGCCGCTGCGCGGCGAGGCCGAGCCCCAGCCGATCAACGTGGCCGGGTCCGCGCTGCTCACGCCGATGGGCGTGCGCTCGCTCGCACCGGGTGAGTTCGGCTACATGGGCACGCACCGGGGCAACCGGATCGTCCGGGACGCCGCGTACCACCAGGGTGTGGTCTGGCCCTGGCTGATCGGCCCCTACCTGGACGCGTGCATCGCGGCCGGGCTGCCCACCGACGGTGTGCTCACCGGCCTGGAGGCGCACCTGGGCGAGTGGGGGCTCGGCTCGGTCAGCGAGACCGCGGAGGGTGACGCGCCGCACGCGGCCACCGGCTGCCCGTTCTCGGCCCGTTCCGTCGCCGAACTGAACCGCATTCGCCACCGTCTCTGACCTGCGTTTCCGAGGCGCCGTCCGATCATCCGGACGGCGCCTTGATCTGTCCGATCCCCGGTTTCGCGGCCCGGCCACGCGGTCGATATTTGAGTGCCCCTACTCATCCGGCGGGGGCGCGGGCTGCGGGAGGCTACGGCGCATGATCATGACTCGGGTGGGCATCACGGCCGCGGCCTCCGCGCTGCCGGAACGCGAGGTGGCGACCGCGGACCTGCAACGGCAGGTCTCCGACGCCAGCGGCCTGCGCCTGCCGGACGGCATGTTCGAACAGCTCACCGGCGTACGGCGACGCCGGATCGCGGGCGACGACGAGTACGCGTCCACGCTCGCGGTGACCGCCGCCCGGCGGGTGCTCGACGACGCCGGCCTCGACCCGCTCGACGTCGACGTGCTGCTCTTCGCGTCCGCCAGCCGGGACATGGCCGAGCCGGCCACCGCGCACATCGTGCAGGCCGCGCTCGGCTCGCGGGCGCACGCTCTGGACGTGACGAACGCGTGCAACAGCTTCATCAACGGCATCGACCTGGCCCGGTCGCTGATCATCGCGGGGCGGGCCGGGCGCGTGCTGGTGGTCACCGGCGAGACCCCGACCCGCGCGATGCGGCCCACGCTCACCGGCATGCACGAGCTACGGGACGCGTTCGCCGGCTACACGTTCGGGGACGGCGGCGCCGCGGTGCTGGTCGAGACCGTGCCCAGCGGCGGCATCCTGGACATCGACACGGATACCCACTCCGAGCACTGGCGGGTCGGTGGCATTCCCGGTGGCGGCTCGCGGCTGCCGCGCGGCGACGAACACACGTACTTCAGCGGCGAGGGGCACACGCTGCGCGCGGTCTTCGAGAAGGTCGGCGCCGGCATCTTCGAACGCGTCGCCGCCCGCACCGGCCTGGACTGGGACGACTACCGGCACGTGCTCGTCCACCAGGTCACCGGGCCGTACCTGGAGCGGTTCGTGGAGATCACCGGCGTACCCACGGCCAAGCTGGTGCCGACGCTGCCGACGATGGGCAACCTGGCCAGCGCGAGCCTCGGCGTACAGCTGACCCGCGTCTTCCCCGGCCTTCGCCCCGGCGACCGGGTGCTGCTGGCCGGCCTCGGCGGCGGCATCAGCATGATGACCATGGTCTGGGAGAAGGCCTGATGCTCGACCGGCTGCGCGTCGCACTGGCCCGCGACACCGACCGCCCGGCCGTGCTCGGGACCACGCTCACCGGCCGGCCCCGCGTCCGCGCCACGCGCGGCGACCTCCACGACCTGACCGAGGGGTACGCGCGGGCGCTGCACCACCGCGGCCTGCGCGCCGGTGACACGCTCGGCGTCGCGGTCGTCCCCGGCCCGGCCGCGCTCGCGCTGATGCTGGCCGCGCACCGCCTCGGCGTCTGCACCGCGATCCTCGACCCGGCCGCCGGACCGGACGTGCTGCTCGCCCGCCTCCGGCTCGCGTCACCCGCGCTCATCGTCGCGGACGGCGCCGCGCAGGCACTCGCGTCCTGGGCCGCGCCGCTCGCCCGGCGCGTCCAGCTCGCACTGCCCGCGCTCGGCGACCTGGCCCCGGTCGTCACGCTCGGCCGCCGCTGGCCCGGCTCCGCGCCCGCCCTGGAGATCCCGTCCGGGGGTACGCCGCCGCCGGTGTTCGACGGGGACGGCGACGCGGTCATCGTGTTCACGTCCGGCACCACCAGCAGCCCCCGCGCGGTCGTGCACGGCCGGGCCGGCCTGGACGCGGGCATGCGCGCGGTCACCGACCTGGTCCGGCCGGTGCCCGGCACGCCGGTCGCCGGCGGCACGTTCTTCGTGCTCGCGCCCGCGCTGGCCGAGGGCGCGCCGGTCGCCATGCCCGCGAGCCGGCCCGCCACGCTGGCCCGGCAGCTCGCCCGGCTGGCGCCGCAGGCCACCTACCTGACGCCGCCGGAGCTGCGGGCCGCGCTGGACGCGGGCGCGCGCTTCACCGGGCGGGTCTACAGCGGGTCCGCGCCGGTGTCGGCCGCGCTGATGTCCCGGGTGCGGCAGGCCGGCGCGGACGAGGCCTGGGGCGTCTACGCGCTGACCGAGGTCTTCCCGGCCGCCGCGGTCGAGTCGCGCGAGAAGATCGCCTTCGCCGCCGCCGAGGACGGCGACCTGCTCGGCGCGCTGCTGCCCGGCGTCTCCGCGCGCAAGGACGCGGGCGGCGTGCTGGAACTGCGGGCGCCACAGATGTGCCACCGCTACCTCGGCCGGCCCCCGCACGACTGGGTCTCCACCGGCGACCTCGCGCGACTCGAGGCCGGCCGGGTGATCCTCTCCGGGCGGGCGAAGGACATGATCCTGCGCGCGGCCGAGAACATCTACCCCGGCCTGTACGAGCCGTCGCTGCACGTGCCCGGCGTGGCGCTGGCGCTGATCGTCGGCGTGCCGGCGTTCGACCAGGACGAGGCCGTGGCCGCGGTCATCGAACTGGAGCCCGGAGCGTCCGAGTCCGCGGTCCGTGGCGCGCTGCGCGGACCGCTCGCCCGGATGGGCGAGGCCCGCCCCGACCACCTGGTCTTCGCCCCGGTCCCGGTATCCGGCCGCTCCCGCAAACCCGACCGCGCGGCCGCCTCCGCGCTGGCCGCCCGCACCATCCCCGGCCGGCGCCGATGAGCCCGGGCGCCTCCGCCGGCCCGGGACCGGGCGCAGCGTCCGCCCACGCGCCGCTGCGCCCGGGCGAGCGGCGGCAGGCCGGCGCGGATGTGCCCCGGTCGGCGCTCGCCGCAGGGCCACGCGGCGGGACGGTCCGCGCCGGTAAGCAGAGCGAAGCGGCGTGGAACCCGGGTCCGGCGGCCCGCGTCCCGGTGCGACACATCCCGGCGTCCGGCGCGGGCAGGCAGGGCATGGGTATCACCGGCGGAGACCACATCCGCCGCGACGCCATGCGCCGGTCCGGCCGAGACGGCATGCGCCGGACCGGCGGAAACAGCGTGGCCCGGACCAGCCGAAACGCCCCGGCCTGGACCAGCGGGAACGCCCCGGCCCGGACCAGCGGGAACAGCGTGGCCCGGACCGGTGCGGGACGCGGGGGTGTCCGGTGAAGGCGCGGGTGCGGGATCGCCGGGTATATCTGAGCGGGCATCCGGTCCTGTTCGCGCTGTTGGCGGCGGTGCGGCGGCGGCCGGTGACACGGCTGGGCGGGACGCTACTGGTCAACGGCACCGAGGAGTTCATCGAGGCGATGACGCGGGTCCCGCTGGACCGGCGGGCGGACGGCACGACCGGGGCGATCGCCCGCGACCTCGCCGACGCGGATCTGCTCTTCGACCAGGAGGGCGCGGCGCACCGGAACGCGCGGCGTGACCTGGCGGCGCGGCTGAGCAGCGCGGGAGTGGAGCGGCTGCGGCCGGTGTGGCGCGCGGTGCTGGACCGGCGGCTCGGCGTGCTGCGTGACGGCGGCCGGATCGATCTCGTGGACCTGACCGCGGAGCTGGCCGGCAGCACGGCCGCGGCACTGCTCGGCATCGACGCCGACCCCCACGAGCTCTCCCGGGCCGCGCGCGCCGCGGCGGCGGCTGCGGCGGCCCGCGCCCATCTGCCGGGCCTCCGCCTGCCGACCCGGCGCGGCCACGACCCGGCCACCACGGCGAAGCGGCTCACCACGCTGCTCGCGAACGCGCCTCGCGTCGCGCCGCCGGCCACCGGCCTGCCGGCGAGCGACTGCCCGGAAGCGCACGCGCCGTCGGCCGGAGCCCGGCGCCCGACCAGGGAAAGACCGGCCGGCTCCCCGGCCACTGATCTCTCCCGGTACGACGGCAACACGCGGCCCGACTCCGACACCGGGCACACCGGCAACACGGGGCACGACGACAACGCCCGGCACGAGGGCGACGCCCGGCACGAGGGCGACGCCCGGCACGAGGGCGACGCCCGGCACGAGGGCGACGCCCGGCACGAGGGCGACGCCCGGCACGAGGGCGACGCCCGGCACGAGGGCGACGCCCGGCACGAGGGCGACGCCCGGCACGAGGGCGACGCCCGGCACGACACCGGCACCCGGTCGGAAAGCGGCGCCGGGCCGAACGGTGACGCCGGGCCGAACGGTGGCGGCGGGCCGAACGGTGGCGGCGGCGCACCGGCGGAAGCCGGGCCGGAGATGGGGGCCGGACTGGCGGCGATGTTGGCGGTGGCAGCGATCAACACCACGGTCGCGGCGATCCCACGGGCCGTGGCCTGGTGTGCCGACGACGGGCTGTGGGAGCACGCCGAGGCGGGCGGAGAGCGACTGGACGCACTGGTCGCGGAGTTGCTGCGGGTCGTCGCGCCGACGCCGCTGCTACCGAGGGCCGCGGGCGGCGCGGGTGTGATCGGCGGCTGCCCGGTGGCGCACGGCGATCGCCTGATCCTGGTGACCCGGCACGCCACCGGCGCACACCACCGCGACCCGGACCCGGCGGATCCGGCGCTGCCGCACGTGGCGCAGCTCGTCTTCGGTACCGGCCCGCACGCCTGCCCGGGCGCCGGTCTGGCCCGCGCGCAGCTGCGGGACGTGCTGGCGGCCCTCGCCCCGCTGCGCCCGTCGGTCGTCACCGCCCGCCCGGACCGCGGGGCCGCCCTCCCCGGCTGGCGCGTTCTCACCGTCGAGGCAACCAGCCCGCCCGCACCCGGCGACCCGGCTTCACCCGGCGACCCGGCACAGCGCCAAGGCCTGGTCCCGTGGCACCCGCTCGTCGTGGCGCCCGCAAGGCTCACCGCCCCCGGCGGCCCCACCGGGACTGCCGGCCCCGCCGGATCCGGCAGCCCCACCGGGCCCGGCGGCTCGACCGGACCCAGCGGGCCGGCTGCGAACGGCGGCCCGGCTTCGAACGGCGGCCCGATCGACAGCAGTGGTCCGGCCACGGGCAACGGCCCGGCCACGGGCAACGGCCCGGCCCGGTCCGACGGCTTGGCGGCGGGTGGCGGGGCGGCCGGAGCGGGTGAGGGACGGTGATCGGGCCGGGGGTGCGGGTGGCGGTGACCGGAGGTAGTGGCTTCTGCGGGGGTTACGTGGCCCGGGCCGCGCGGGCCGCGGGCGCCGACGTGTGGTGTCTCGGGCGGCGGCCCGGGCCGGACGGGACGCGGCACGTGCGGTGGGACGCGACCGCCGGGCCGCCGGACCTGAGGGGTGCGGACGTCGTGGTCCATCTCGCGGCCGCGGTCGGCGATCCGGCGCCGGGGCGGCGGGCGGAGCGGGCGTTCCACGCGGTCAACGTGGACGGTGCCCGGCGGTTGCTCGACGCGGCCGGTGGACGGCCGGTGGTGTGGGTGAGCAGCGGCAGTGTGTACCGGGCGCATGACGGCGTGGTCACCGAGGATCATCCGGTGGACCGGCAGCGCACCGCTTACGGGCGGACGAAGGCGGCCGGGGAGCGGCTGGCGCTGGACGCGGGCGCGGTGGTGCTGCGGCCGCGGGCGGTCTACGGGCACGGTGACCCGCACCTGCTGCCCCGGCTGCGGCGGGCGGTCCGGCGGGGCGTGATCCGGCTGCCCGGGCCGGACACGATGCTGAGCCTCACCGCGGTGGAGAACCTGGCGGACGCGTGCCTGCGGGCGCACGCGTGGCCGGCCGGGCCGTACAACGTCGCGGACGCCCGCCCGTACCCGCGGAACGAGACGCTCGCCCGGGTGCTGCCGCGGGTGCGGGTGCGGACGGTTCCGCTGCCGGTCGCGCTGACCGCGGCGGCGCTGCGGGCGCGTGGCGTGACCCGCTATGCGGTGGAGCAGCTGGCCTACGGCCTGGTGCTGGACATCGGGCGGGCCCGGGCGCGGGGCTGGGAGCCGGTGCGCGACCTCGGCGACTTCCTGCGTGCCACCGAGACCGCCGGCTGACGCCGGTGTCGGCGCGGAACGCGCGGGTGCTATGCGACGCCGAGGCCGTCCGCTGATGTCGGGGCGGGGCCGGGGTGACGTGGCAGGCCGTCCGCCGGAGTCGGCGCGGGGCCGGGCTGGAGCGGGAGATCCTCGGTTACCGGCGCGGGCTCCTGGGGGATCGCCTCGACCGCCTTGGCGGCCTCGGCCATCAGGCCCTCGGACGCCAGCGCGAACGCGGTGAGCGAGCGCAGCAGCGCCCGCCGGGAGCCGGCCGGCATCTTGGTCAGCACCGTCTCTATCGCCACCACCCGCTGCTGTCGCAGGTCCTCCAGCAGGTTCACGGCCGTGGACGTCAGCGTCAGGTGCACCTCGCGCCGGTCGTGCCGGTCGGGGGCGCGGGTGAGCAGGCCGGTCGCGGCGAGCCGGTCGCACAGCCGGCTGGCGGAGGACGGCACCACGTCGAGCGCTTCCGCGAGGCCGCCGAGGTTGAGTCCGGGGCGCCGGGCGAGGATGGTCAGGACCCGGAACTGGGTGGCCGAGACCGGTAGCCGAGGATCGTTCCGTGCCGAGTCGAGCACGTCGAGCAGCGGCCCGACGGCCGCCTCCACGGCGACGGCCAAGTCTGCCACGCTCTTCATAACCCGAGCGCATACCCACGTCCCACGGATTCAACCCGGTGAAAACGAATCAGTCCGTGCCGTGCCAATCGAGGCAGACGATGACGGCGTCGTCGTCCGGGTCCGCGTCGTCGTGGTAGTCCTGCAGTCCGCGCATCACGGAGCCGACCGCCTCGGCCGGCGGCTGCAGCCGGGTGGCCCGCACCGCGGCCAGCATCGATGCCTCGCCGAACGGCTCCCGATCGCCGGGCGCGGCCGCGTGCACGCCGTCGCTGACGATGAACAGCCGGTCGCCGGGTTCCAGCATGAAGGACTGGATCGAGTAGCGGGCCTCGCCGAACATGCCGAGCGGCAGTTGCTGGTCGAGCGTGATCGGCGACAGCTTCGCGCCGCGGATGCGGAACGCGCGCGGCGACCCGGCGTCGACGGCGGAGACCCGGCCGGTGCGCAGGTCCGCCTCCAGCAGCAGCGTGGCCACGTGCTTCTCGCCGCCGTGGTGTGCGAAGACCGTGTCGGAGGCGAGCTCGGCCTGCTCGACGATGTCGCCGCCGGACCGGCGCGCGTTGCGCATCGCGTTGACCGCGAGCCCGGCCAGCGCGGACGCGGCCAGGCCCCCGCCGTACCCGTTGAGGACAGTGATCGTCAGTTTCTCGTCGGTGACCGCCCAGTCGAAGTGGTCGCCGGCCACCTGGTAGGCCGGTTCCAGCTGGCCGGCCAGTTCGAAGCGCGGGTGGCTGAGGCTGCGGCCGGGCAGCAGGTCCCACTGCATCTCCGCGGCCATGGTGAGCCGCTCCCGGCGGCGGGCCCGGCGGTAGCGGTCGGTGTCCCGGTCCGCGGCGCGGATCGCGATCGCCAGCTCGTCCGCGGTCTCGGCGAGCCGGTCGAGGTCGAGGTCGTCGCCGTCCAGCACGAGCACGCCGACGCGCTCACCCCACACCGTGAGCGGCAGGAACACCCGGCCGTCCTCGATGATCAGCTGCTGGCCGGCGAAACAGCGGGCGGAGGCGCCGCGGTCGCGCAGCACGCCGCCGACCGGGTCCTCGTGTCCGTCCAGCACCGGCCAGAGCCCGGAGATGCGGTAGTCGGCGATCAGCACGTCCACGCGCGCGACGCCGTACCACTCACGGAGGTATTCGTCGGCGGCCTCGACCAGCCGGTCCGGGGCGGTCGCCCGCAGCAGCGCACCGAAGTCGTCGTCCGCTGCCATCGACATCACCCCCGCCACACACCTTGCCAGCGGTCCCGCCGCCGGTCCAGGCCCCGTCCCGGGACCAACGGCCCTGTTACCCAGACACGCGGGATTGCAAGACTCGGTTGGACCCCGAGGAGGCTGCCATGGAACGGATCGCGATCGGTTACGACGGCACACCGGAGTCGGAGGCGGCGCTGCGCTGGGCGGCCCGGACCGCGGCGCGGCGACACGGCGCGCTGCGGGTGGTGACCGCCTGGCCGGCCCGGGACCGGGACGCGGCGCGCGCGGCCGGGACGCTGCCGGTCGAGCGGGAGCGGCTGCAGCGCGCGCAGGCGGACGCGATCGACCGGGCCGTGCGTGGCCTGCCGTCGCGTCCGCCGGTCATGCGTGAGCTGATCCTGGGCGAGCCCGAGTTCGCGCTGGCGCACGCGGCCGCGAACGCGGCGCTGCTGGTGCTCGCGCCCGGTCAGCGGATGCCGCGGACCCGGACGACGACCGTGGCGGCACCCGTCACGGAATGATGACCGGCGTCGAGCGGGCGATCTGGATGTCGCGGCCCTGGCCGTACTCGTACGAGTTGACGATCGCGTCCAGCCAGAAGATGTACGGCTCGCCCTTCTTCAGCCCCGTCACGGTCCGCGTGATGGTGGTGCAGCCCTCACCGGCCGGGACGTCCATCCAGTCCGCCGGGGCCTGCTCGCCGTAGTAGATCGTCTGCGGGATCGCGGCCAGCCGGTACGACTGCACGGCCGGGTCGCCCACGTTGACCCAGGTGACCGTGGCCTGGCCGGCGGCGGGCGTGACGGTGAGCCCGTTCAGCACGTTCGGCCGCAGGTTGCCCCGGCATTCCGGCGGCAGCGGGCTGACCGACGCCGAGGGCAGCGGGTCGAGCGTGAGCACGCCGGTCGGGGTGGGGCTGGCGATCGGCGCGCCCGGGGTCGGGCTGGCCGCGCGCGGCCCGTCGAGCACCCGCGTGGTCCAGTCGCCGGCCGCGCCGGCCTCGCCCGAGCCGGCACCGGCCGTGGTGCTCTCCGTGGTCAGCCCGAGCATGCTGCAGCCGGAGAGCGCCAGCAGCAGCGCGACCCCGGCGATGCCGAGGCCGGTGGCCCGTGGGGTGCGGTTCATCGTCCGGCCCTTCCGTGGTCGGCACACCGCCGTCCGTGGCGGTCGTGACTCACGGATCGGCCGGCCCTCACCCGTCCTGAGCCGAACGGTTCCACAGGTCGAGCTGCAGCGCGGTGTGCCGGGGCGGGACGAAGCCGAGCGCGCGGTAACCGGCCTCGCCGCCCGGCGACGCGTGCAGCGACACCCGGGACACGCCGCGCTTGGCGAACCACTCGATCAGGTCCTCCATGCACGCGCGCGAGAAACCCTTGCGCCGGTACGCCGGGTCGGTCGCCACGTTGAAGATGTAGCCGGACTCGCCGCTCAGCGAGTTGGGGCTGGCGATCCGGGTGTCCACGCTGCCGACCGCGCACGCGGCCAGCCGTCCCGGGTCGTCCGGCCGGTCGACCACGAACGCGGCGAGCAGCCCGGCCGAGTCGGCGAGCCGGGCGCGGAACTGCCGCTCCGCGATCTCGCGCCACTCCCCCGGCGGTGGCTCCTCGCCGTCGAACGCGTCCCGGATCATCACGGCCCGCAGCCGCACCAGTTCCGCCGCGTCCGATGGGTTCGCTCGCCGTACCGTGATCATGCACCGACCCTAGCCAACCGACGTCCCGGACGGCCAAACGTTTCGCCCCCGGCGGCACGCGGATCGCGACCGCCGGACGCGGGCGCGGCTCACAGCAGGTTCTTCAGCAGCTGCTCCCCGGCCGGCCACGGGCCGTAGCCGGCCGCGCTGTGCAGGTGGCCCGCGTCCCCCGCGTCGATCAGCTGGGCGCCCCAGTCCAGGGCGTAGTCGCGGGACTCCTCGAACTCGGCGTATGGATCGGTGCGGCTGGCGACCACGATCGCCGGGAACGGCAGCGCGGTGCGCGGCACGTCGATGGCCGGTTCGTCGGGATCGTCCGGGCCGGGCCGCCACTCCGGATCGATGTACGGCGGCGCGACCAGCAGCGCGCCGCGCACCGGCCCGGCGTGCCGGCTCGCCCAGACGACCGTGGTGATGCAGCCGGCGCTGTGCGCGACCAGCACCACGGGGGTGCGCGCGGCGGTGATCGCCCGGTGCAGCGCGGCGACACGCAGCTCGAGGTCGAAGAGCGGGCCGCTGGGGCGGGGCACCCACTGGTAGTCCGGGTTCGCGGCGGCCCAGCGGGACTGCCAGTGATCCGGTGAGGCGGCGCTGCGCCCGGGTACGAGAAGTATCCGTGCCACGGCTCATATCATAGACAACCGTCGCTCCACCGCAGAGTCGGAAGAATGTCACTTCTAGTAGTTGATTCACTACGGAGAGACATGGTAGCCCAACTCGATTGGTGGACAGCAAATATTCTTGAAGAAAAGTGGTTTGAGCCGGAAGGCCAGCGGCTATCAAGGGTGCGCCGAGCCCCCGGTCGATGTCGTGCACCAACCATCGACTCGCGCCCCCGGGGCCCGGAGGACATCGAGGTGCCGGGAGGACCACCATGACCACGACGACGACCCAGGACATGGCCGCGGCCGATACCAAGCCGCAGCCGATCGCCCGTGCCGCGCAGGCGGACAAGGCGACCGAGCTTCTTCAGACGCTGTGTGCGATGCCGGCCGGGCATCCGTCCCGCGAGACACTCCGCGACCGGGCGATCGAGGCATGGCTGCCGCTCGCCCGCCACCTGGCGCTGCGCTTCTCCGGCCGCGGCGAGCCGATGGACGACCTGGAGCAGACCGCGACGATCGGCCTGATCAAGGCGATCGACAAGTTCGACCCCGAGCGTGGCGTCGACTTCGCCGGCTACGCGATCCCGACCATCATCGGCGAGATCAAGCGCTACTTCCGCGACCGGACCTGGGACGTGCGGGTCCCGCGCCGGCTCCAGGAGCTGCGCCTGGCCATCTCCGAGGCGAACAGCACACTGCTGCAGTCGCTCGGCCGGTCCCCGACGGTCGCGGACATCGCCGCGCACCTGAAGGTCACCGAGGAGGAGGTCCTGGAGGGCCTCGAGGGTGCCCGCGCCTACACGGCCACCTCGCTCTCCACCCCGGCCACCGCGGACGGCTCGACGGAGCTGGGCGACACGCTCGGCGGTGTCGACCGTGAGTACGAGCTGGCCGAGCTGCGCGTGGCCCTGGGCCCGGCACTGGCGACGCTGGACGAGCGCGAGCAGAAGATCCTGACGCTCCGCTTCTACGGCAACCTCACCCAGTCGCAGATCGCCGACCAGATCGGCGTCTCCCAGATGCACGTCTCCCGCCTGCTGGCCCGCGCGCTCACCAAGCTGCGCGGCCACTTCGGCCCGGACGGCTACTGACCGTCCCGTCGTACCCCGGACCGCGCGCCGGCCAGGTTCCCCCGTGCCTGGCCGGCGCGCTTTTTCGCGCCCGTCCGGCGCCCGGAATCCGGGCCGCACCCCTCCGGTGCCGTAGACTGCCCTCCCGCACGCCACCCGAATCGAGGAACTCCCGGTGATGATGTCCACCTCCACCCAGCCGGTCCGCATCCTCGTGGTGGACGACGACCCGGGCGACGTGCTCATGATCGAAGAGGCGCTGGAGGCCTCCGGCAGCCCCAAGCACGTCGACGTGGTCAGCGACGGCCAGGAAGCGCTCCAGTTCCTCCGGCGCGAGGGCAAGCACGCGGAGGCCAACCGCCCCGACCTGATCCTGCTGGACCTGAACATGCCGCGCGTCGACGGCCGCCAGGTGCTGGCCGAGGTCAAAGCGGACGAACGGCTCCGGCTGATCCCGATCGTGGTGCTGACCACGTCGAAGGCGGACACGGACATCCTGTCCAGCTACACGCTGCAGGCCAACGCGTACGTGACGAAGCCGATCGACCTGGACGAGTTCGAGAACGTGGTGCGCAACATCGACGAGTTCTTCGGCCAGATCGTGGTGCTGCCGAAGCAGTCCTGGTCCTAGTCGACCAGTTCCTTGATGGCCGCGTGGAAGGCCTCCTGGTGCCGCGCCACGTCGTCGAGCGTGGTGTCCGGGCACATCAGCGCCATGGTGTGGAACGGCGTCAGCAGCACGCCCCGGTTCGCCAGGTAGACGTGCAGGTAGTCCTCCAGTTCGGGGTCCGCCGCGGCCGCCGACTGGGTGCCGTTGCGCGGCGCCGGAGAGGTGAAGCGGTAGTCGACGCGCGCGCCCAGCTGGCACACCGACCAGGACAGGCCGTGGCGGTCCAGGACCAGCCGTACCCCCGCGGCGAACGCCCGGGCCATGGAGATCATGTGCTCGAACGCCGCGTCCGTCAGCACCGAGGTGAGCGTCGCGCGGGTCGCGGCCATCGACAGCGCGCTGCCGGCGAGGGTGCCGCCGACTCCGCCGGCGTCGGCCAGGTCCAGGTCGGAGCGGGTGGCCAGCGCGTCCGCGAGTTCGGTGGTGATGCCGTACGCGGCGGCCGGGACTCCCCCGCCGATGGACTTGCCGATGGTGACCACGTCCGGCTGCAGCTCCCACGCCCGCGTCGCGCCGCCCGGCCCCTCGGAGAACGTGTGCGTCTCGTCGTTGATCAGGTAGGTGCCGTACCGCTGGGTCAGCTCGCGCACCTTGGCCAGGTAGCCGATCTCCGGCGTGACGATGCCGACGTGGGTGAGCGCGGGTTCCATCAGCACCGCGGCCACGTCGCCGTGGGCCAGTTCGCGGGCCAGCCCGTCCACGTCGTTGAACTCGGCGACCCGGCTGGTGGCGAGGACGTCGACCGGCGCGCCGACGGTGCCGGCGCGGCGGCGCGGGCGCCCGTCCGGGCCGGCCACGATCAGCGTCTCGTCGACCGAGCCGTGGTAGCAGTAGCTGTTGACCAGGACGCGTGGGCGGCCGGTGACCGCGCGGAGCAGGCGGATCGCCCACCGGTTCGCGTCGGTCGCGGTGAGCGCGAAGCTCCACAGCGGGAGCCCGAAACGCCGGGCCAGCTCCGCGCCGACCACCTCCGCGTCCTCGGTCGGGAGCATCGCGCTGAGACCGCCGAGCTCGGCCGTCCGGCGGTGCACGGCCTCGACGACCGGCGCGGGAGAGTGGCCGGCCATGGCGGCGGTGTCGCCGAGACCGAAGTCGGCGTGGTCGTGGCCGTCCAGGTCGGTGACGTGGGCGCCGCGGGCCGTCGCCAGGTAGAGCGGGAACCCGGCGGCGGTCTTGTTCGTCCAGGTCATCGGCGTGCGGCCGAAGAGGTGCTCGGCGCGCGCGTAGGCGGCGGCGGAGCGCGGGTTGCGGTCGGCGTAGGTGGCGCGTTCGCGAGCCAGCAGCGTGGCGAGACGCCCGCGATCAATCATGGACGGCCCTCCGATCCGGCGGGTGAGGGCTCCTCAAAATAACAGCCGATCGCTCGGTTTTCAGGGGTCACCTGAACGATAACTTGGCATGCTTCCGACCACCCCAACAACGTAAAGTCACAAGACCGTCGCCGTCCGCTGCATCGGAGGAAGTTGATGGTCGTACGACGCTGGCAGGTCGCGGTCCTGGCCGCACTCAGCGTGGCCGCGCTCGCCTGTGAGGGAGAGGCCGGCGGGGGCGGCGCACCCGGTGCGGACCCGCCCCCGCCCGCCGACGACCTGCCCGCCTCGATGGCCGCGCTGGGTGACTCGATCACCGTGGGCCTCGGCACCTGCGCCACGCTCGTCGGCTGCGTCCGCAACTCCTGGTCGACCGGCTTCGACCCGGACGTGGACAGCCACTACCTGCGGATTCGCGCGGCCAACCCGGACATCACGGACCAAGCGCACAACTTCGCGAAGGCCGGGGCACGCGCGGCCGACCTGGCCGGTCAGGCGGACGCGGCGGTGCGCACCGGGGCGGCCTACGTGACGATCCTGATCGGGGCGAACGACGCCTGCCGCGCGACCCCGGGCGCGATGACGCCGGTGGCGGACTTCCGGGCCCAGGTCGACGCGGCGCTCGGCACGATCCGGGACGGGCTGCCGGAGGCGGAGGTGCTGGTCGCGAGCATTCCGGACGTCTACCGGCTGTGGGAACTCGGGCACACCGACGAGCGAGCGGTCGCGGCCTGGAACCGGGGCATCTGTCAGAGCATGCTCGGCAATCCCACCTCGCTGGCGGACGCGGACCAGGACCGCCGCCGCGAGGTGGACGGGCGGATCGAGGACTACAACCGGGAGCTGCGCCGGGCCTGCCGGGAGTTCGGCGAGCGCTGCCGGGATGACGAGGGCGCCGTGCACCGGGTCCGGTTCACGCTCGACCTCGTCAACCACCTCGACTTCTTCCACCCGAACGTGGCCGGTCAGGCCGCTATCGCGGAGAAGACCTACGCCTTCTGAGCCGGTACGCCGGTACGCCGGTCAGCCGGCGGAGGGCAGGGAGTGCGGCGTGTCGCGGAAGATCTCCACGGCGCGCCGGGCGAGCGCGGTGGTCGCGCTGGAGTTGGCCCAGGTGCCGAGCGCGATCGACGCGCCCGGGATGACCTTGGCGACCATCCGCTTGGCCGCGCGCACGCCGGCCATCTGCGCCAGCCGGACGCCGAGCCGCAGCATCACGCCGGCCAGCGGCTTGCCGCCGGAGCGGGAGAACAGCGCGCTGGCCCGCTCCCGGCCGGCGGCCACGCCCAGCGCGATCCGGGCGGTCTCCGCGACCTTGTGCACCTTCTGCAGGACCAGCAGGTCGGTGGCGCGGTCCGGGTGCGTGGGATCGATGCCGTACGCGGCCGCGATGTGCAGCACCATGCGCGCCTGCGTCCAGGCGAGCACGCCCACGTCCACCACGGCGCCGGGCAGGCCGGCCGCGCCGGAGACCGCGCCGGAGAGCCGGGCGTGGTTGCGGAAGCGCTTGACGGCCCGCTGCGCGAGCACGTCGGCCGGGACGTCCGGCTGGAACGCGCGGGACCGCTCGGCCCAGTCGCGTGCCTGCGGGCCGAGCCGGCGCACCGCCTCCAGCGCCAGGTGTTCCGGCGCGTACTGCGGGTCGCTCTTCATCCGGTCCCACAGCGTGCCGGGCGGCGCCGCGATCGTCTCGTCCTCGGCGATCGGGTCGTCGGCTGCGGGGCTGTCGAATTCATCCGGCGGTACGGTCACGTGTGCGCTCCGGGAGACGTGCGTGGTGGGAAAGGACAGGATGCCCGGCTACCGTCGGCGGCCGGACAGGCGGGTCAGGAGTCCGCGCAGCTTCTGCTGGTTCTGCGGCTTCGCGAGCTCGCGCTGGACGCGCTCGGCGGCCTTGCGGCCCGCCGGGGAGCGCAGGAAGTGCTGGATCCGGTCGACGATGCGTGCCATGACTGCCTCCTGTTGACGGTTCACATGGTGATACCCACGCGCCACGTCACCAGAACCATCCGAGCGCCACTTGACACCCGGCCGCGACACTCAGCACCGCGGCCGCGACCTTCCCGGACGGCATCGGGGTGACCAGCGCGGCCGTGCCGAGCACGAGCAGCGCCTCCTCCGGCGTGAGCGGCATGCCGAGCGCGACGGCCAGCCCGACCAGCAGCGGCGGGACCGGCAGCAGCAGCGCCAGCACCCAGCGGCCGGTACCCAGCGCCAGCAGCAGGACCGCCGCGAACACCGGGGCCCGCAGCACCGCCTCACCCAGCTCCCGCCACGGTTGCTCGGCCAGCGCCGCGGACCCGCCGGTGATGACGTTCGGGCCCCAAGGGGTCTCGCGCAGGCCCTGGAAGAACGTGCCGGCGAACCGCCACTCCAGGAACGCCCAGCCGCACAGGGCGGACGCGGCCGGGAACGTGATCACCAGCGCGGTCGCGCCGGCCAGCCCGGGTGCCGCCGCCGCGCCGCCGAAGCCGCGCCGGCGGATGATCACCACGCTGGTGACCGCCAGCATCACGGTGAACAGCACGGCGGAGACGTCGCACATCACGGCCGCGCCCATGGCCAGCCCGCAGGCGAAGCCGCCGCCGGTGTCGCCGTCCGCCGCGAACCGGACCATCCCGGCCAGCGCCACCGCGAGGAGCGCCACCGTGGCGAACCCGCGGAAGTCGCTGACCGCGAGCGCGCCGAAGCCGGGCATCGCGCCGAGCCCGGTCAGCAGCACGGCGGCCAGCCAGACCGGCAGCCCGTAGCGGCGCAGGCGGTCCCACAGCACGCCGAGCGTCACGCCGGCCAGCAGCGCGCCGGCCACGCCGAGACCGCGGGTGCCGTACGGGGCCAGCCCGGCCACGGCCGCGGGAAGCGGCGGGAACAGTTCACTGACGAAGTTCAGCCGGTCCGAGCCCCACTCGATGATCGTGCCGTCCCGTTCGATCGCCTCGTTGGCGGAGACGTCACCGGTCCAGAGCGCGGCCAGCGCGACGAACGGCACGCTGAGCAGGAACCGGAACGCCCAGTGCCGTACCGTACCCGCGCGTCTCTCGCTCTGTGCCGTTCGCGCCCGCCGCGGCCGCTGGGTGGTCGTGGACGGTGCCCGGGGCGGCCACTCAGGCGTGAACGGGGCCGTCTGCGGGCGGGTGCCCCGCGACGGTACTGAGGCCATGGGTGGTCTTCTCCCAGTAGTGCGGTCGGGTGATCAGCTGCCAGAGCGCCTTGTAGGCGGAGATCGAGTGCATCAGCCAGTAGAGCGGGTTCACCAGACCCCAGGCGACGAGCCGGTAGCGCCGTCGTTTGAACGCGCCCATCATCGACACGTAGATCATCAATGAGTTGCCCAGCAGCAGGTTGACCAGGCCGCTCCACAGCACCCAGCCGGGGAAGTACGGGGAGAGCGTGTCCGGCGGCAGCAGCAGCGAGACGGCGAACAGCACGTACAGCGGCGGCACGCACAGGAACGTCAGCGGGGTGCCGCCGACCAGCAGCGCGAACCCGAACGCGGACCGCGGGCCGATCATCCGCAGCAGCGTGACCGGCTGCCGCAGGTGCACCAGCGTGGTCTGCAGGTACCCCTTGATCCACCGGGATCGCTGCCGGATGAAGTTGCCGTACGCCCGGTTCGCCTCCTCGAACGTGGTCGAGTTGATCACGCTGACCGTCCGCCCGAGCGCGGCCGCCCGGATGCCGATGTCCGCGTCCTCGGTGACGTTGAACGGGTCCCAGCCGCCGAGCCGGCGCAGCGCGTCCGTGCGGAAGTGGTTGGACGTGCCGCCGAGCGGGATCGGCATCCGGCTCGCGTCCAGCCCCGGCAGCATGTAGTCGAACCAGAACGAGTACTCGAGCGTGAACATCCGGGTGAGCGCGTTCTCCTCCGCGTTCCAGTGGTTCAGCGCCGCCTGCACGCAGGCCAGGCTGCGCCCGCCCCGGCCGAACGCGACCACCGCCTTCTTCAGCTGGTCCGGGTCCGGCTTGTCCTCCGCGTCGTAGATGACCAGGAACTCGCCCTTCGCCAGGAACAGCCCGACGTTGCACGCCTTCGGCTTGGTCTGCGGCTGCCCGGCCGGGATGGTGACGAACGTGATGGTCTGCGGTGGCCGGGCCGCCTTCGCCGCGTTCCGCGTCTCGTCGTCCTCCTCCTCGAGCAGCAGCAGAATCTGCAGCTTGGACGGCGGGTAGTCGAGCGCGCCGAGGTTCGCCACCAGGTCACCGACGACGTTCGCCTCGCGGTAGACCGGGACCAGCACGGTGTAGACCGGCAGGTCCACGTCGCGCAGCGCGGCCACGTCCGCCGCGGTGACCGTCTCGAACCGCTCGAACCGCGCGCCGGACAGGCAGATCGCGAACTTGAACCACACGCTGACCAGGAACGCGGCGCCGACGGTGGCGGACAGCGCGACCAGCACCGCACGCGGGTACAGGACGGCGAGCACCACCAGCACCACCGCGGCGACGCCGAAGAACCAGCGCTGGCCGCGACTGAGCACGGTGCGCGCCGAGCGGTTCTCGTCGCGGCGCCACAGGCCGAGGCTCGCCTCCTCCAGCACCAGGCCGCGGAAGCCACGCATCACGGCCACGTCGATGTCGAGACCGGTGACCGCGGCGAACTCCACCGGCGCGTCGCCGAGCCGCCGGGAGATCTCGGTGCGGCGGCGCTCGCTCGGCGCCTCCGCGGTGGCGACCAGCACGGTGCCGTCGTCGCGCCGCCGCACCGGGAACCACGCGCCGGCGACCAGTTCGGTCGGCTGCAGCCCGGCGAGCAGCCGCTCGTCGACCGGGTACTGGTCCAGATCCTCCATGTACGGGATGTCCCAGCCGCGGGCCAGCACGCGGTAGACGTCCAGGCGGCGGACCACGCCGGAGTTGATCAGAATCGTCTCCAGGCGGGCGCCGGTGCGCACCCAGGTCCGCACCGCGTCGGACATCTGCTGCCGGGTCAGCAGCCCGGCATCGACCAGCAGATCCCCGACCGGCACGCCCACGCCCGCCGCGCTCGTCACTCCCACACGATATGACGTAAATTGCCTTTTTTGCGGCGAATCAGACGCTGGCCGGGTTCTGTTCGGCGAGCAGGTCGGAGACCGCGTCCGCGGCCATCGGCCGGGCGAAGTGGAAGCCCTGCGCGTTGACGCAGCCGAGCCCGGCGAGCTCCGCGGCCTGGCCGGGCGACTCGACGCCCTCCGCGACCGTCTCCAGGTGCATCATCCGACTCAACCGCAGCACGGTCTCGGCCACGGCCGCGCCCTCCGGCGTACCGTCCAGCTTCGCCACGAACGACCGGTCGATCTTGAGGATGTCCACCGGCAGCGCGGTCAGGTAGCGCAGCGTGGAGTAGCCGGTGCCGAAGTCGTCCAGCGCGATCCGCACGCCGCGCTCGTGCAGCTTCCGCAACTGCTCGACCGCGACCGGGTCCTCCACCCGCACGCTCTCGGTCACCTCGACGATCAGGTCCCGGTACGGCAGGCCGGCCGCGTCCAGCACGGCGAACACCCGCTCGGCGAGCCCCGGTTCGAGCTGGCGCGGCGACACGTTCACGGCGAGGTGCAGCCGGTGCCCGGCCGCGCGCCACGCCGCCACCTGCCGGCACGCCTGCTCCAGCACCCAGGCGCCGATCTCCCGGATCTCGCCGGTCTCCTCCGCCAGCGGGATGAACGACAGCGGCGGCACCGTGCCGCGCTCCGGGTGCTCCCAGCGGACCAGCGCCTCCACGCCCACGATCCGGCCGTCCGGCAGCGTCGCGATCGGCTGGTAGTGCACGTGCAGCTGGCCGTTGCGGACCGCGTCGCCGAGATCCGCCGCCAGCGCCTCCATGTCCGGGTCGGTGCCGTTGTGCTCCGCGCGCTTCGCCCGGTACATCGACTCGTCGGCCAGCCGCAGCAGCGTGTCCACGTCGTGCTCGCCGGGACCGGTCACCGCGACGCCGATCGCGGCACGCACCTGCACCACCACGTCGCCGATCAGGATCGGCAGCTTCATCTCCTGGCGCAGCCGCCGCACCACCGCCTGCGCGTTCTCCGCCGTGCCGATGTCGTGCAGCACCACCGCGAACTCGTCGCCGCCGAGCCGGCCGACCACGTCCGAGCCGAGCACGGCGCGGCGCAGCATGCCGGCGAACTCGACCAGCATCCGGTCCCCCGCCGCGTGTCCGAGCCCGTCGTTGACCTGCTTGAACCCGTTCAGGTCGGCGAGCAGCACCGCGGTCGACTGGCCGGACCGCTGACCCTTGACCAGCGCGCGGCCGAGCGCGTCGTGCAGCCGGGACCGGTTCGCCAGGCCGGTCAGCCCGTCCGTGATCGCCAGCTCGTGGTTCTCCCGCAGCGTGGCGACCTGCCGCAGCACCACGATGCCGACCAGCAGCAGCGCGCCGAGCACCAGGCCGGTCCACGGATAGATCCGGCCGTCCCGCAGCGCGGCCACCACCAGCAACGACAACCCGGCCACGATGCCCAGGTAGGGCAGCCGGGTCACCGCGCCGCCGGGATCGCGGACCACGGAGGTGCCGGCCGCCCGGGACGCCTCGAACGCGGCGGCCGCGATCAGCGCGTGCGCGGCCATCCAGCAGAAGAAGAGCCACTGCACCACGGCCGGGCCGCCCGGGTGCACGGCCAGGTAACCCAGGTACGTGTTGCCGACGATCTCGAAGAGCAGCGCGGTGCCGAGCAGCACCATCGGCAGCCGGGTGGCGGTGTCCAGGCCACGGACCAGCACCAGCGTCACGCCGAAGAGCAACACCAGGTCGGCGATCGGGTACGCCAGCGCGAACGCCACCGTGTGCCGGCCCAGCGACGTCCCGGCGGTCAGCGCCGGGCCGGTGACCAGGTACCACAGCAGCATCGCGCCGCCGGCCACCACGGCGCTCACGTCCAGCGCCGTCTTCCAGCGCGTGTACTGCCCCCGGGCGCGCCGCGGCATCGAGAGCAGCCCGGCCAGCATCAGCGGCAGGAACACGCCGAGCCGCATCCAGTGGCCCGGGACCGGGAACTCGGTCGAGTTCGGGAACGCGGCGAACAGCACGGACCCGGCGCACAGCGCGATGAGCGCGCCGGTCAGCAACCTCCAGGCGCGACGCGCCGCGGGGTCCGAGCCCGGACGCCGGGCCGCCCGCACCGCGAAACCGATCGCCAGCACGTCCGCCAGCAGCATCGCGGTCTGCGGCACGACCACCGTGCGGACCCCGGCGGGGAGCGGCGCGAACAGCGCCAGCGCGGCGGCTGCCGACACCGCCCCGCCCGTCACACCGTAGAACGCGGCCGTCGACCGTCGCATGGCCCTCCTGCCGTCGGCGATTCCGACTCGTCTCCCATCGGCGGCGTGCGCGCCGAGATGAGGCGCCTGCCGTACACGTCACAGGGGGAATTTGAGAGAATTTCACCGGGAACACCCGGTGACGCGGGAATGAGCCGCGGGACCTGGATGTTGGCCGAATCGGCTTGTTCTTTCCAGGAGGGGGAGAGACCCGTGCTCGATCCGGAGGGGCTCTACCGGCTCACCGACGACCTGCCGACGCTCGCCGAGCTCGACGAACCGGTGCTGGTGCACGCGATGACGGGGTTCGTGGACGCGGGCAGCGCCAGCCAGCTCGCGGTGGACCACCTGCTCAGCACGCTGGACAGCACCGAACTGGCGACGTTCGACGTCGACCAGCTGATGGACTACCGTTCGCGGCGGCCCTCGATGATCTTCGATCGCGACCACTGGGTCAGCTACGAGACGCCGAAGCTCGCGCTGCACCTGGTGCACGACACGGTCTCCGCGCCGTTCCTGCTGCTCGCCGGCCCGGAGCCGGACCTGCAGTGGGAGCGGTACATCGCGGCGGTGATCCAGCTCATCGACCGGTTCCGGGTGCGGCTGACGATCGGGATGACCGCGATCCCGATGGCGGTCCCGCACACCCGCCCGGCCAGCGTCACCGGGCACGCCACCCGGCCCGCGCTGCTCGGCGACCAGGAGTCGTTCATGCAGAAGGTGCAGGTGCCGGCGGCCATCGGCAACCTGCTCGAACTGCGCCTCGGCGAGCAGGGCAAGGACGCCATGGGGTACGCGGTGCACGTCCCGCACTACCTGGCGCAGACCGAGTACCCGGCCGCGGCCGAGACGCTGCTCAGCTCCGTGTCGCACTCGACCGGCCTGCTGCTGCCGCTGGACGGCCTGCGGGCGTCCGCCGCCGAGGTGCGGGCCGCCGTCGACCAGCAGATCGCCGAGGACGACCAGGGGCGCAACCTGGTCGGCGCGCTCGAGCAGCAGTACGACGCGTTCGTCCGCGGCCGCGCCTCGAACAGCCTGCTGGCCAGCCCGGCCGTGGAGCTGCCGACCGCGGACGAGCTGGGCGCCGAGCTGGAGCGTTACCTGGCCGAGCAGGCCCGCGACGACGAGAAGTAGGACGCGCGCGAGGAGCGGGGCCGTGCCATCCGTGGCACGGCCCCGCTCCCTTACCTCACCCCGGCCCTCCGCCCCTGGCCGGAGCGGAGGCCCTGCCCGGGAACGTCGTCACCTGACGTAGGTGAACCCCACGCCCTTGTCGCTGATGCCGCCCGGCCCGGTCACCTGCACGTCGTAGGTGCCCGCGACCCGGCCCGGCAGCGTCGCCCGGAGCTCGGTGCCGGACACCTTCGTGAACGCGATCCGGGTCCCGCCGAGCGTCAGCGCGGTCGCGTCGCCGAACGACGTACCGCCGATGGTGATCGTGATGCTCCGGCCCGCCGTGCCGGTCGTGGCGCTCAGCGAGCTGATCACCGGCTTCGGCGGCGTGACGTAGGTGAACGTCAGCGCGTCGCTGACGCCGCCCGGCCCGGTCACCCGGACCTCGTAGGCGCCCGCGGCCCTGGCCGGGAACGTGGCCTTGACCTGGGTGGCCGAGACCTTGGTGAAGCCCACCCGCACGCCGCCGACGGTGAGCGCGGTGATGTCGCCCAGCGACGTACCGGTGATGGTCACCGGGGTGGCCCGGTGCGTCGGGCCGCTGGTCATGCCCAGCTCCGCGAGGACCGGCCGCGGCGGCGCCAGGTAGGTGACCGTGACCGTGGTGGTGCCGCCCGGCGTCTTGATCACCAGCGGGAGGTCACCGGCCGGGCGGGCCGGCAGCGACAGCGTGATCTTCGTGTCGGTGACGCTGCCGCCGACCGTCCTCCCGTCCAGCGTCATGGTCGCCTTCAGCAGGTTCGCGCCGGTGACGGTGAGCGGCGTGGCCTTGACCGTCGACCCGGTGGCCGTCGCCACGGCGACGGACGGCGCACCCGGCGGCGTGACGGTGAGTGTGACCGGCGCGCTCTTGCCGTACGCCGTGGTGACCGTGACCGGGTAGCCGCCCACGGCCAGCGCCGGCGTGACGAACGTGAGCGAGGTGCCGCCCGCGACCGACTTGACGCCGACGGTCCGGGTGCCGGCCGTGACCGACTTGACGTCGGTCAGGTCGGTGCCGGTCAGCGTGACCGTGGTGCCGCCGTAGAGCACGGCCGAGGACGGGGAGATCGCGGTGACGTCCGGCCCGTTCGGCGTGTAGGTGAACCGCGTGCCGGTGCCGGTCGCGCTGGTCCCGGCGCCGTTGGTGACCGTGACGTCCACCGTGGAACCGGACGTGCCGGCCGGTGCGGTCGCGACCAGCTTCGTCACGCCGCCGACCGTGGTGGCCGAGAACTGGGCCGGCGTGCCGCCGAACCGGACCCCGGTCGCGGTGGCCAGCCCGGAGCCGGTGATCGTGACGGCGCTGCCGCCCGCGGCCGGGCCGCTCTTCGCGGACAGCGACGCCACGGCCGGGGCCGGCTCGGTCTCGGCGGCCGGGGTGTCGATGCCGCTGACCGTGTACGCCCCGTTCACCGCGGACTGCACGAACGACCAGGACAGGTGCGCGTCACCGGCGTTGCCCCAGCCGGTGCCCCAGGAGTTGCGGATCCACACGCCGGCGGTGTCGTAGCCGAGCGCCGCGACCATGTGGCCGCCCAGGTTCGTACCGCTGGTGGTGGTGTAGTTGGTGTGGCCCTTCAGGTACATGAAGTCCTTGAAGACCGGGAACCCGAGCGCGACCGGCTGGCCGGAGGCGAGCGCCGACTTGACCATGGCCTGCGCGTTCCCGCCCTGGTTCGGGCCGACCCAGAGCCGCTGCCAGGCGGTGATCCGGTAGTTCTCCGCGTTCGCGATCTGGTCCGCGGTCGGCGGCGTCTGCCAGCCGGTCGTGCCCTGCCAGTAGTGCGCCTGCGTGTCCACGCCGCCGGCCTGCGCGCGGGACAGCGCGTAGTCCGGGTTCGTACCGGCGCTCGGGGCACCGCCGGCCGCCACCGTGCGCATGTAGAGGAACAGCGGCGCGTACGGCGCGCCGGCCCCGCCCTGCCGCTGCGCGTAGTAGCCCATGATCTGGTGCGCGATCGACCAGGAGACGCACGAGCCGATCTGGCCCTGGTCACCCGGGGCCGGGGCGTACGGGCGCAGGTCGACGACGGCCGGCAGGTCCGCCGCGTTCGCCCGGGCCTCGGCCTTCTTCAGGTACGGGCTCTGGACGTATCCACCGACCGCGTGCGGGAGCCGCTGCGTCCCGGCCGCGGCGGACGCCGGGACCGGGACGGCGGCGACGCCGAGCGCCACCGTGAGTAACAGCAATGCCCTTCGAGTGATGCGCATGCACGGGCTCCTTCCGGGGGACCGGCCCACGGCAGAAAGCCCGGGGCCGGGCTGGCCGCAACTTCGGCCCGCCCACCGGTGAGCTGAGAGTTTCTCGCACCGCTCAGGTACCGATCCGCAACGCCGATACAACCTGCCGAGCGCGGCCCTCCCCCGCCGCGCCGGTGGCGACGAGGAGTACCGACGATGGCCCGGACCGAGGCCGGCAGCAGCATGGGCAGCGCCCGGCTCAACCTGATCGGCGCGACGCTCGTACTGGGCCTGCTGGCCACCGGCGGGCTGGTCTGGCACCGGCACGTGGCCGCGATGCCGGAGCCGGTCGCGGCCTGGCAGCGCGGCACGGTCTCGGTCACGCCGCGGGAGACCGGCACGGCCCGGCTGGAGGTCACCGGCATGACGCCCGGCGCGGACCGGGAGCACTGCGCGACCGTGCACTACAGCGGCGACACGGGCGTGGCGGTCCGGCTGTACGGCGCGAACTACGACCCGGCGGACGCGCGGGTGCGGCTGACGATCACCGCGGGCAGCGGGCCGTCGTGCACCGCGTTCGGCGACGCGGTCACGGTCTACTCCGGCACGCTCGCGAACTTCGCGGCGACCCGGAGCGCGTACCGCACCGGCGTCGGCACCTGGCGGCCGGTCGGCGGCGAGACGTCACAGCCGTACGGCTTCACGTACGAGGCGGAGGCGGCCACGCCCACGCCGGCACAGGTCGACTTCGTCTGGGAGGCGCGCGCGGATGACGTCGTTGCTCAGTAACGCCGGCGCGCGGTTCACGGTCGGCGCCGTGGCCGCCGCCGTCGCCGTCCAGGCGCTGCTGCTGGCCTGGCCGTCCGGCACGGCCACCACGATCAGCCAGGCCGCGCTGTGCGCCGCGCTCGGTTACGCCGTCGCCGCCTACCTGCACGCGGCCGCGACCCGCCGGTACGGCCGGTTCTGGATGTGGGCGATCGCCGGCTTCGGCCTGGTGCTGTGGTGCGGCGCCAACCTGGTGATGCTCGGCAACGAGGTCACCGGGCGGGAGCTGGTGCCGGGCACGCTGGTCGCGCTGCCCACGCTGATCACGTTCGGCTGCGCGCTGATCGCGCTGCTGATGCTGCCGACCGCGCCGCACGGCTGGGCCGGCAAGCTGCGGATGACGCTGGACGGCGTGCAGATCAGCACGGCGCTGCTGCTGCCCGGGTGGATCCTCGCGGTCGAGCCCGCGCTGCGGCCCGGCGCGAACTTCCAGTGGGTGAGCATCTCGTACACGATCGGCTCGCTCGCGGTGCTGGCCGTGGCGCTGCTGCTCTTCTCCGGCGCGCAGGGGCAGCCCGCGCTCGGCATGCTCAGCGGCGCGACGGCGCTGGCCGCGCTCTACAACCTGGCCGGCACGTACCTGACGATCGACACGTCGCTGCCGACCGACCGGTACCTCGACGGCCTGATGCTGCTGGTGATCCTGCTGGTCGCGGGCACCACCCGGCTGCCGCTCGGCGCGGGCACGGGCACGGCGTGGTCGCCGCGGCCGCTGGTCGGCGGCTGGCTGATGCCGTACCTCCCGGCGGTGACCGGCCTGGTGATCAGCGCGGTGCACGTGGTCGGCACCGGCCACCTCGACCTGGTCGTGTTCGGGCTGGCCGGGCTGATGGTGGTCGCGATCCTGGCCCGGCAGGGCCTCAGCCTGTGGATGACCGCGCGCCTGACCGCGGAACTCACCGAGCAGCGGCAGCGCCTCGCGCACCAGGCCGCGCACGACCCGCTGACCGGGCTGGCGAACCGGTCCGTGTTCGCGGAGCGGCTCGCGGCCGCGCTGACGCCCGGCGCGCCCGGGGCACCGGCGCTGCTCATGATCGACCTGGACGGGTTCAAGGCGGTCAACGACACGCTCGGGCACGGTGCCGGCGACGCGCTGCTGGTGGAGGTCTCCGGCCGGCTCACGGCGCTGACCCGGTCCGGCGACACCGTGGCCCGGCTCGGCGGCGACGAGTTCGCGGTGCTGCTGGCGGACGCGGACGCGCCCGCCGCGGCCGGACTGGCGGAACGCCTGCTCGCCGATCTGGCCCGGCCGGTGCCGCTGGACACCGGCGACGCCGCGGTCGGCGCGAGCATCGGGATCACGCTCGGCGGCGACGGCTACCTCGACGACCCGGGGCGCATGCTGCGGGACGCGGACCTCGCGCTCTACGCGGCGAAGGCGGACGGCAAGGGCCGCCACCGGTTCGCGGACGACGCGCTGATCACGGAGTCGCTCAACCGGCTGGAGCTGGACGGCGAGCTGCGCAACGCGCTGGTCCGCGGCGAGCTGAAGATCCACTACCAGCCGGTGGTGGACCTGGACTCGGGCCGGGTCACCGGCGCGGAGGCGCTGCTGCGCTGGCAGCACCCGCAGCGCGGACTGCTCCCACCGGCCATGTTCCTGCCGGCCGCGGAGGCGAACGGGCTGCTGCCGGAGATCGACCGCTGGGTGCTGCACCAGGCGGCCCGGCAGGCGTGCGAGTGGCAGGGCGAGAGCGGGTTCTCGGTCAGCGTCAACGTGACGGCCGGGCACGTGCTGTCCGGGCGGCTGGTGCACGACGTGCGGGAGGCGCTGTTCGCCTCCGGCCTGCCGGCGGCGCGGATGCAGCTGGAACTGACCGAGACGTCGCTGCTGCACGACCTCGCCGGGGCGGCGGTGACGCTGACCGAACTGGCGGAGATGGGGGTGCGGGTCGCGCTGGACGACTTCGGCACCGGCTACGCCTCGCTCAGCTATCTGCAGAACCTGCCGATCCACGCGATCAAGATCGACCGCTCGTTCGTCCAGCGGCTCGGCGACGACTCGACCAGCTCCGCGGTGACGCAGGCGCTGGTCAACCTGGCCGAGACGCTCGGCATCTCGCAGATCGCCGAGGGCGTCGAGACCCCGGACCAACTGGACCGGCTGCGGGGCCTGCAGTGCGCGTTCGGCCAGGGCTTCTTCTTCTCCAGCCCGATCCCCCCGGAGGAGCTCACCAAGGTCCTCGCGGACGAACGCGCGGCCGCCTCGTCGTCCTGACCCAGCCGCCGGCACACGCTCGTGGTCCGGACCGTCGTCGGGTCGCCGTCCTTCTCGGCGCGCGCACCCGGGGCGGAAGCTCGCGATCGAGCGCGACATCGCGCGATCGAACGACCCGGGTGCTGGAAACCCCCGACCACCCGGCGATGAGGGTACGCGCGGCGCTCAGAACGGCATGAAGTCCGTATAGGCCGGCTCGGTCAGCGTCGGCGGGAGACGCAGGGCACGGCAGCGCCACGGCCGATCCACCGGGACGTCGGCCCAGCCGAGGTTGGTCGTGAAGTAGCGGAGTGCGGCGTGAACGGGTGGCACGTCGTCGTCCACGACGATCAGGCCACCGGGGCGGACGATGCGGCGCAGGTAGTACAGGTCGACGAAGACCTCGTGGAACCGGTGGCTGCCGTCGACGAACGCGGCGTCCGCGGTCACGCCGTCCCGCAGCAGCGCGGGGAGAGCGACGGACGACTCCGCCCGCAGCAGCGTGGTGGTGGCGGCGAGGCCGGCCTCCACGAGCAGGTTCCAGCCGGAGTCGGTGTAGGCGCGGTCCTGGTACGGGTCGATCACCCAGTGCCGGCCGCCGGCCAGTGCCTCGCCGATCGCGAGCGCGGACGCGCCGTAGGCGAGGCCGATCTCGACCACGGCCCGGACGCGTTCCGCGATCAGCAGGTCGCGGAGCAGGTCGCAGTCGTGGCGCGGCACCGACACGCGGATGAAGTCGTCCGGGGAATGACCGGGCCGCGGGCGGACCGGGCCGCGCTCGTGGAGACGACGTCGCACATTCGGGATCACGGTGTCACCGTACCGTCACCGCGGGTGGGAAATGTCGTACCCGTCGATTAGTATGTGTGTACGAAAGACGCCATCCCACCAGGGAGGATCTTCAACCGTGCCCACTCTCGAGACCGATCTCACGCCGTACGCGACGATGCTTTCGTTCACCCGCTACGTCGGCCGGACCGGGCCGAAAAAGGCCTCCTTCGTCAGCGGGCTCCGGCGGGCGCGGCAGGCCAAGTCCGGCTTCAACCCGCACGGGCAGCTCGTCAAGGCACTCAAGGCCGACATCCAGTTCCGGACGCCGGGCACGCACCTCGCGGCCGTGGTCCAGGCGGTCAAGCCGCGTTGGCAACCGCTCTACGAGGTCTCCGCCGCGGGTGCGACGCGCTACCTGGAAACGCTCGGCGACCTGGACAAGGTGTGGCTCGCGCAGACCCGCGACGCGATCGCGGTGATCGGCGGACTGCCCGTCAAGATCAACCCCCACCTCGGCCTGCGGTACGAAGGGGGCCGCGCCGAGGCCGTCCGCCTGCACTTCGACGAGGCGCCGCCCGGCGACGAGGCGGTGGTGGCCACGCTGCACCTGATGGCCGCCCACATGGACCAGATCCTGCCGCACGCGGAGCCGGTGCTGGTCGACGTGCGGCGCGGTGACGTGTTCCGCGCCGACCCGGCCACCAAGCCGGCCGACATCGACCGCTGGCTCAGCGGCGAGGCCGCCGCGTTCGCCGCGATGTGGTCCACCGCCGCCTGACCGGCCCCGCTCGGCGGCCCGCGGTGCGGGCCGCCGAGCCACCATCCGCGGCCACCACCCGCGGCCACCATCCGCGGCCACCATCCGCGGCCACCACCCGCGGCCACCACCCGCGGCCACCACCCGCGGCCACCACCCGGGGCCACCGCAGCCCGGCGCCCTGCGGCCGCCGCCTGCATCCACCGCCACCCGGCGCCCTGCGGACTGCGGCCGTCGGCGTGCTTCACCCGAACGCGCCCGATTTGCGGCAAATCCGGATTTTGGCGGTGCGGCCGTTTAGGGTGCTGACCGGGAAGCGCTCAGGTGCCGTTCGGTTGCGACGATCGTGTCCCGGTGAAGCACGGCAGCGATCGCCGCAGGATCGCGGAATCACGAGCTCGGGGGACCGTGATGCGCAGGACCATCAGCCGTTGGCGCCACGCCGCACGCACGTGTGGCCGAACCGGACTCACGGCCGTACTGTCGGTCGCCGCGCTGGCCGCGCTGCCCGCCGTCGCGCACGCGCGGGCCGCGGGTGGGCCGGCGGTCAACGGCAGGGCCGCGGCGCACGAGCTGGTGTTCGTGCGGGACGGCAACCTCCTGCTGCTGCGCGGGACCACGGAGAAGCAGCTGACCACCGGTGGGGGCGCCGGGCGGCCGCGGTGGTCGCCGGACGGGAAGCGCATCGCGTACCTGTCGAAGAACCGGCTCTGGGTGATGAACGCGGACGGCAGCGGGCGGCGTGACCTGGGGGCGCACGCGTCCGGCGGCGCGGACTGGTCACCGGACGGGAAGTGGCTGGCGTTCGCGGCGCCCGGCTGCACCGGCGGCCCGGTCGTCTACCGCGTCGCGACCAGCGGGAAGGCCAGGCCCGAGGTGCTGTTCCCGGCGGAGTGCAAGGGGCAGCCGCTGCCCACGGAGAAGCCGGAACCGGCCCGGGGCGGCACGCTGAGCGAACGGATCGCGGTCGACGACGCGGTCTCCTGGGCGCCGGACGGCAAGCGGATCGCGTTCCGCGGCGGGATGTGCGAGTCGATCTACGACGCGTGCCTGACGATCGGGACGGTGGCCGACGCGGGTGAGCGCGCGGTCGCCACGTTCGGCGGCGGGGGCCGGCAGAGCGGGTCCGCGACCGTGCCGGCCTGGCGGCCGGACGGCGCGCGCCTCACCTGGACGGCCAGCGCGTCCGCGAAGCTGACCGTGATCGAGTACGACCCGGCGACCGGCGGGAAGCGCACCCTCGGCATGCCCGGCGACCGGGAGCTGAGCTACCGCACCGCGCGCACCGCGTACCTCACCGGGGAGCGCGACGGCCGCTCGTGGATCTTCCAGCTCGACACGTCCGGCAGCACCCGCACGGCGCTGCGCCAGGGCTCGCAGCCGGATCCCCGCCCATAGACGAACTTTGACCTAAGATATCCACGGAGCCGTACGGGCCCGCCGCGCGGGAGGCAGGGCAAGGCCTCCCCCTCACCAGCCGGCCGGGAGCCTCGCCACGCTGCACCGCTGCCGCCCCGACCGGTCATCCCGGTCCGGGCCGGCGCATCGTCTCGTCGCAGCGACCCCGTTCGGAGATGACTCATGCCCGCATCACGACCGCCCACATCACGACCGCCCGCATCACGGCCGCCCACATCACGACCGCCCACGTCACGGCCGCCCACATCGCGACCGCCCACGTCACGCCGCCGCCCTCGCCTGCCCGGTGTCCTCGCCACCGTCGTCACGATCACCGCGGCCGTGCTCGCGTTGATCACCATCCGGCCCGCGCTGGCCGGCAACGAGCCCACGGCCCAGGCCGAGCCGGTACGGATCATGGCGCTCGGCGACTCGATCACCGGCTCGCCGGGCTGCTGGCGCGCACTGCTCTGGCAGCGCCTGCAGGCCGCCGGCGTCACGAACACCGACTTCGTGGGCACGCTGCCGCCGCAGGGCTGCGGCTTCACCTACGACGGCGAGAACGAGGGCCACGGCGGCTACCTGGCCACCAACATCGCCAACCAGTCGCTGCTGCCGGGCTGGCTGGCCGCGACCGACCCGGACGTCGTACTGATGCATCTCGGCACGAACGACGTGTGGAGCAACATCGCACCGGCCACGATCCTGGCCGCGTTCTCCACCCTGGTCGACCAGATGCGCGCCAGCAATCCCGGCATGCGCGTGCTGGTCGCGCAGATCATTCCGGTGGACCCGCCGAGCTGCACCGAGTGCGCGGCGCGGACCGTGGCGTTCAACGCGGCGATCCCGGCGTGGGCCGCGTCGAAGAGCACGGCCGCGTCGCCGATCACGGTGGTCGACCAGTGGACCGGCTTCGTGCCGGCGACCGACACCGGCGACGGCGTGCACCCGAATGCGTCCGGCGACGCGAAGATCGCGAACCGGTGGTTCACGCCGCTGGTCGCGGCCATCAACGGCACCCAGCCGACCCCGACGCCGACGCCGACCGGCACCGGCAGCCCGTCACCGACGGTCGGCCCGACCGGCAGCCCGACGCCGACCGGCGGGTCCGGTGGTGGCTGTACCGCCTCGTACCGGGTCGTCGGCCAGTGGCAGGGCGGCTTCCAGGGCGAGATCGTGGTCGCCAACGGCGGCAGCGCGGCCAGCCGGTCGTGGACCGCGCGGTTCGCGTTCGGCGCCGGTCAGACCGTGTCGCAGGCGTGGGGCGGGAATGTCACCCAATCGGGTACCGCCGTCACGGTGAGCAACGCGGCCTGGAACGGCGCGCTCGCGCCCGGCGCCTCCACCACGGTCGGATTCATCGGGTCGTGGACGGACAGTAACCCGACCCCCACCACCACCTGCACTTTCGGATAAACACCCGCAAACAACCATCAAACCCCAGAGGGGGTACGGCGGGAGCTGCGCTTCCGTCGTACCCCCTGGGTATTGTCTTGGGTCTGATGAGTATCGAGACGAACACTGATCTAGAAGAAGCGCTCCACCTCAGGCAGCTCTCTGAGATGGACGCGCTGGCCGATCAGATCAACGCGCTGCCTCCCGCCCGGGTGCGGACGTTCCATCCCCGCCGGGGGCGGATGAGTCCGAAGCACCACGACGCGATGGAGCGGCTGTGGGAGAGCCACGGCGTCGACGTGCCGCTCGACCCGGCCACGGCGCTGCCGCTCGACCTCGCCGCGCTCTTCGGCCGCGAGGCGCCCACGGTGCTGGAGATCGGGTCCGGCATGGGTGAGGCGACCGTGGCGATGGCCGCGGCCGACCCGGAGCGTGACTACCTGGCGGTCGAGGTGCACACGCCCGGCGTCGGCAACCTGCTGAGCATGAGCGAGCGCCGCGGCCTGACGAACGTGCGGGTCGCGCTCGGCGACGCGCTCACGCTGGTCGGCCACCAGCTCGCGCCCGCCTCGCTCGACGCGATCCACGTCTTCTTCCCGGACCCGTGGCCGAAGGCGCGCCACCACAAGCGGCGGCTGATCCAGCCCGCACACGTCGGCCTGCTCCGCTCGCGCCTGCGCCCGGGCGGCACGCTGCACTGCGCCACCGACTGGGCGGAGTACGCGGAGGCCATGCTCGACACGCTGACCGCGGAGCCGGGCCTCACCAACGCGTTCGACCGCTTCGCGCCCCGGCCGGACCACCGCCCGATGACGAAGTTCGAGCGCCGCGGCATCACCGCGCATCGCCGCATCTACGACCTGATCTTCCACCGCTCCCCCATCGAGGGCGAGCAGGTCCAGGCCCGGTGATCGAGGCGCCGGCCAGGTCGTCCCGCCGACCTGGCCGGCGCCTCGATTCATGTCCGGGGCCGGCGCGCATCGATGATCGCCTCTTGTCCGGGGAATTCGGGCGGCGGTACGCTGCCCGGGCCATGGTGCTCGGGAAGCCGGTGTGATTCCGGCGCGGTCCTCGCCACTGTGACCGGGTAGTGCCCGTTCCACCCTCGCCACCGGATCCTCACGGTTCTGGGAAGGCCGGGGCGGGCGTGATGATCCGGGAGCCAGGAGACCGGCCATGGCGACGCATCACATCGCCACGAGGCATGGACGAGAGGATCATTCATCATGCCGTCCCACGTTCCCGCGCAGGCCGCCGACCCGGCCGTCGCTCCGATCCGGGTGCCGCTGCTCGCCTGGCTGCTGGCCGTCGTCGCGCTCGTCGTGTCCTACCTGCTGCTCCAGGAGAACGGGCTGGTCACGACCGGTGCGGTCGCGGAGTACCTGCACGAGTTCACCCACGACGGCCGGCACGCGCTCGGCGTCCCGTGTCACTGATGGGCACGGTCACCCTCGGCGGGGTGCTCCGGCGCGGCGCCCTCGCGGGCGTCGCGGCCGGCGTCGCCGCCTCGCTGGTCGCGTTCTTCGTCGTCGAGCCGGTCATCGAGCGTGCGCTCGCCGTGGAGGAGGCCCGCGCCGCGGGCGAGCCCGCGGCGGAGGAGCTCGTCGGCCGGGCCACGCAGGTCGTCGGCGGCATGGTGGCCGCGCTCGCGGTCGCGATCTGCCTCGCGCTGGTGCTGGCCGTGGTGTTCGCGCAGGTGCGGCACCGGCTGCCCGGGCGCACCGACTTCGGCCGGGCGACGCTGCTGGCGTTCCTCGGGTTCGTGTCGTTCGCGCTGGTCCCGGCGTTGAAATACCCGGCCGACCCACCCGCGGTCGGCAACCCGGACACGGTGGGCGCGCGCACCGCGCAGTACCTGTCGCTGATCGCGGCCGCGGCGGCGATCTCCTGGCTGGCCGTGCTGGTGCGGCAGGTGCTCGTGGCCCGCGGGCACTCCACACCGCTCGCGGCGACCGCCGGCGTACTCACCGGCGTGGCCGGCTACGCGGCGATCATGCTGATCTGGCCGGCCGCCAGCGGCGATATCCCGGCGGACGTCCCGGCTCAGCTCATCTGGGACTTCCGGGTCGCGTCACTGGCCGAACTGGCCGCGATGTGGGCGACGATGGGCGCCACGCTGGGACTGCTGCTCACGCCACGGCCCCCGAAGGCGGCGCCCCGCACGGCGGAGGCCACGACCGCGGCATGACCCACCGGCTGCCGCCCGGTTCCGGGCGGCAGCCGGTCCCAGCCGGCAACCGGTCCCAGACGGCAGCCGGTCCCAGACGGCGTTTGTTCGGTGGCCGCAGGCTTCCACGCGGCGGCATGTCTCCGCGCAAGCAGCCGTTCCTCCGACGACCGCCGCTTTCCACGCGGCAGCAAGTTTCCACATGACGTCCCTTCGGCGGCCGCCGGCGTCGCGCAGCGACCGTTCCTCCGACGGCCACCGGTTTCCACGCGGCAGCTGGTTTCCACGCGACTTCCTCGGCGGCCTCGGGTTTCCACGCGGCAGCTGGTTTCCACGCGACTTCCTCGGCGGCCTCGGGTTTCCACGCGGCAGCTGGTTTCCACGCAGCGGCCGGTCTTCGCTCAGCGGCGGGTCTCCGCGCAGCAGTCGTTCTCCGACGGCAGCCGCTTCCACGCGGCAGCAGGTTTCCACGCGACGCTCCCTCGGCAGCGGCCGGTCTCCGCGCAGCGGCCGTTCCTCAGACGGCCACCGGTTTCCACGCGGCAGCACGTTTCCACGCGACTTCCCTCGGCGGCCTCGGGTTCCCCACGCAGCGGCCGATCTCCGCGCGGCCATTCCTCCGACGGCAGCCAGATTCAGGGGGAAGCCAGGTTCCGGGCGGCAGCCAGACCCCGGGCGCCAGCCAGGTTCCGGGCGGAGCCCGTGATCGCCAGGATCTGCAGCGGCCTGATGATCTACCCAGTCCTGCGCAGCGGCCGAATCCGCAGGCGGCCAGAGCCACGCGACGGCCAGACACACGCGACGGCCGGACCCACCCGGCAGCCAGACCCATCCGGCGGCCGGAGCCGTGTGGTGGCCGGGTTCGCGTGGTGGGTGGGCGTGCTGCCGTGAGGTGGCGTCGAGGTGAGCGGAATCGGGTGACGGGCGCGCGCGTCGTACGCGCTGGTCTGTGATTTGCCGGTTTTGAGGTGGCTCGCCGCTTTAATCTGGCAGAGGGGAGCAGGCGCGACGAGAGGAACGGCCGGTGGCGACGACGGGCAGCACCGCCGTGACCGGCACGGACGCGGACTGGGTGCACGTCTCGCGCCGCTCGCTCTCGCAGGACGCCGCGGACCGGCTCGCGGAACTGGCCGCGCGTGCGACCGGCGCGCCGACCGGCCTGGTCCAGCTGCTGGAGGGCCGCAGCATGCTGATGAGCGGCGGCTACCACCTGCCCGCCGTCTGGGCCGACCTGGGCGCGATCCCGGCCGCGTCCACGCTCGCCGGCGTCATCCTGGACTCCGGCTGCCCGCTGGTCGTGCACGACGTGCTCGACGACGCGCGGGTCCCGCCGGACGCGCCGGTGCGGCGGGCGGACGCGCGGGCCTACCTCGGCTATCCGGTGCGGTCCCGGACCGGCGCGGTGGTCGGCGTCTGCGCGGTGGTCGACTACCGGCCGCGGGACTGGACCGTGGCGGAGCAGTCCGTGGTCGGGCACGCGGCCGAGGTGTGCGGCACGTTCGTGGCGGAGCGGGAGGCGCTGGAGAACGCCGACCGGCACCGGCGCTTCCTGGACGCGGTGCTGGACAACCTGCACGACGGCGTGGTCGCCTGCGACGCGGACGGCCGCCGGGTGCTGATCAACGCGCCGATGCTGCGGTTCACCGGGCGCACGCCGGAGCCGTTCGCGGCCGGCGGGCACCCGCTCGACTTCGGCCTCCGGCACGCGGACGGACGGCCGATGGCGCCGGAGGACACCCCGCTGTCCCGCGCGTTCGCCGGTGAGGAGCTGCACGGGCTGGAGGTGCTGGCGGACTCGCCGATGCAGCGTCCGCGGGTGTTGCTGGTCGACGGTCAGCCGATCGCGGACGCGTCCGGTGAGCGGCTCGGCGCCGTGGTCGCGCTGCAGGACGTCACCGAGCTCAAGCGCACCGAACGGTTCCGCGACTGCGAGCTGGCGGTCGCGTCCGCGCTGGCCGAGGCCGCGAGCGCGACGGAGGCCGGCCCACGGGTGCTGGAGGCCGTGGTCCGCACGCTGGGCTGGGCGCACGCGGAGCTGTGGCTGGTCGACGGCCCGGGCGGCGTGCTGCGGACCGCCGCGCACTGGAGCGCGCCGGGCAGCGTGGCCGAGATGCACGTGCCGGACCAGCTCGCGTACGGCCAGGGCATCTCCGGCAAGGCGTGGCTGACCGGCGAGCCGGTCTGGATCCGTGACCTGGCGGACGGCGAGGCGCTGCTGCCCGCGGACACGATCGAGACGTCGCAGTTGCACGCCGCGCTCGCCATCCCGGTCCGGTCCGGTGACGACACGCTCGGCGTGCTCGCGTTCTTCGCCGAGGTCGTCGAGGATCCGGAGGACGCGCTGGTCGCGCTGCTGGCCGGGATCGCCGCGCACGTCGGCCAGTTCCTGGAACGCCGCCGTGCGGAGGACCTGGAGCTGCAGCTGGCCCGCAGCAAGGACGAGTACCTGGCGCTGATCGGCCACGAGATGCGCACGCCGCTGACCTCGATCAGCGCGTACACCAGCCTGCTCCGCGAGGCCACGCCGGCGCAGCTGACCGCGGACGGCCCGGCGCTGCTCGAGGTGATCGACCGCAACACCACGCTGCTCCGCGGCATCATCGACGACCTGCTGGACCTGGCCGCGCTGGACACCGGCCACGCCACCGTGCAGCTCACCCCGTGCGACCTGGCCGAGGTGGTACGCGAGGCGGCCGACGCGGCCCGCTCCTCACTGACCGGCGACTCCGTCACGGTGCGCGTGGACACGCCCGCCGAGCTGGTGCTGCCCGGCGACCGGCTGCGGTTGCGCCGGGTGCTGGACAACCTGATCGGCAACGCGATCAAGTACAGCCCGGACGGTGGCGAGGTCACGGTGACGCTCACCGCGGACGGCGACTACGCGGCCGAGCTGGTCGTGGCGGACCGTGGCATCGGCATCCCGCCGGACGAGCGCGACCGCCTGTTCTCCCGCTTCTACCGCAGTTCCCGCACGCGGGACCGGGCGATCCCGGGCAGCGGTCTCGGCCTGGCGATCAGCCGCGCCATCATCGAACGCCACCACGGCACGATCGCGCTGCTCAACCCGGACTCCGGCACCGCCTTCCAGATCCGCCTGCCGATGAACAGCTCGGACTGACCGGTCCTGGGCGGCCCGCCGGCAGCAGTCCTAGCTGGACCGGACCGGTTCGGGGGTGAACGGGACGATCACCGTGTCGCGCAGTGCCGGCTCGCCGGCCGGGTGCTGCCACAGGCCGCGCTCGCGGAGGATCGGCAGCACGCCCTCGCCGAACCAGTACGCCTCCTCCAGGTGCGGGTAGCCGGAGAGGATGAACTCGCTCAGGCCGAGGTTCGCGTACTCCTCGATCCGGTCCGCAACCTCGGTGTGGCTGCCGACCAGCGCGGTGCCGGCCCCGCCGCGGATCAGGCCGACGCCGGCCCACAGGTTCGGGGAGATCTCCAGGCCGTCGCGGGTGCCGCCGTTGAGCGCGAGCATGCGGCGCTGGCCCTCGGACTCGCTGCGGTGCAGGCCGGCCTGGACCTTGGCGATCTCGTCGTCGGAGATGCCGCGCAGCAGCCGGGACGCCTCGGCCCACGCCTCCTCGGAGGTGTCCCGGGTGATCGTGTGCAGGCGGATGCCGTACCGCTGGATCCGGCCCTCGGCCGCGGTGAGCCCGCGGATCCACTCCAGCTTCCTCGCCACCTGCGCGGGCGGCTCGCCCCAGGTGAGGTAGACGTCGGAGTGGCGGGCCGAGACCGGGCCGGCCGCCGCGGAGGAGCCGCCGAAGTAGACCGGTGGGACCGGGTCGAACAGCCGGTTGAGTTTCGCGCCCTCGACGCGCACGTGCTCGCCGCCGAACGTGACGGTCTCGCCGCGCCACAGTGACCGGACCACGTGCAGGAACTCGTCGGTACGGGCGTACCGCGCCTCCTTGTCCAGGAAGTCGCCGTACGCGCGCTGTTCCGCGCTCTCCCCGCCGGTGACCACGTTGAGCAGCACCCGGCCCTGGGAGAGGCGCTGGTAGGTGGTCGCCATGTGCGCGGCCAGCGTCGGCGAGAGCAGGCCGGGCCGGAACGCGACCAGGAACTTCAGTCGCTCGGTGACCTCGGTCAGCATCGCGGTGGTGATCCACGCGTCCTCGCATCAGGCGCCGGTCGGCGTGAGCACGCCCTCGAAGCCGAGCTGCTCCGCCGAGCGCGCGATCTGGCCCAAATAGGCGGTGGTGGCCGGCCGGGCCTGCGCGGCGGCGCCGGGTGCGACGCCGTGCCCGCCGCCGACGATGTCCCGGCTGTCGCCGGAGGTCGGCAGGAACCAGTGGAAGGTGAGGCTCATGGTGGATCTCCCCAGGTTTCGCGAGAGGTCAGAGCAGCCCGTGCCGGGGCGGCAGGGTGTCGTTCAGCACGTACCGGCCGATGTGCTGGACCTTCCAGCGGACCGGATCGTGCAGCGTGTGCGTGCGCGCGTTGCGCCAGTGCCGGTGCAGGTTGAGCGGGTCGAGGCTGGACCGGGTGCCGGAGACCTCGAACAGCGCGTTCGTGATCGCGAGCGCGGCCCGGTCCGCGTAGGCCTTGGCGGCCGCGACCGCGATCGAGGCGGCGCCGGCGCTCCGGTCGGTGAGGTCCGCGCGGGCCGCGTCGACCGCGCGGGCGGCGTCGGCGAGCAGCGCGTTCGCGGCGCGGAGCTCGATCGACAGCTCGCCGAACCGCTGGACGAGCAGCGGGTCGTCGGACGCCCTGTCGAACCCGCTCTCGAAGTACGGCCGGGAGCGGGTGCGGACGAACTCGACCGCGTCGGTCAGCGCGCCGTCCGCGATGCCGGCGTCGATCGCGGCGTGCAGCAGCTGGGCGACCGCGCCGTGCAGCTGCGGGCCGGTGAACGTCAGGTGGTGCGGGAGCACCCGGTCCGCGGGCACGTGCACGCCGTCGAGCCGGACCGTGCCGCTGGCCGTGGTGCGCTGGCCCATGCCGTCCCAGTCGTCGATCACGGTGAGGCCGGGCGTGCCCGCCTCGACGTACGCGACGTGCAGTTGCTCGTCGTCGCCGCGGGCCAGCACCGGGATCCAGTGCGCGAACAGCGCGCCGGTGCTGTAGTGCTTCGTGCCGTCCAGCCGGAAGCCGTCGTGCTGCCGGGTCAGTCGGGTGCGGTAGTCCTGCACGTGCTTGGTGCCGGCCTCGGACTGGGCGTTGCCGAACCGCTTGCCGGACAGCAGTTCCCGGTAGAAGAAGGCCCGCTGCTCGGCCGTGCCCCGGGCGCGGATCACGTTGACGTAGACGAAGTGGCTCTGCGGGATCTGCGCGATGTTCGGGTCCGCGGCCGCGAGCAGGCGCATCACCTCGGCCAGCGTGACCGCGTCGACGTCCGCGCCGCCGTGCTCGGCGGGCACGGTGATCGCGAGCAGCCCGGCGGTGGACAGCCGGTCGAGCTCCGCGCGGGGCAGCCGGCGCTCGGCGTCGCGCGCGGCCGCGTCCTCGGCGAACTCGGCGGCGAGCCGGCGTGCCGTCTCCAGCGCTTCGGTCCCGTCGGCGATGACATGCGCCCCGGTCATGCGGCACCCTCACTCTACGGCCGGAAAACTGAACGGAGCTTACCCATAATTCCTATATAAATACTAGGCTTGACTCCCGACCTGGAGGTTGCCATGGCCCTGTGGAGACCCGATCCGAGCTTCTACGCCTCGCCCCGCGACGCCGCGACCGCGCCGCCCGAGCGGCTCGCCTACGTGGCCGCGTTCGACCGCTCCGCCACCCGGCCGGACGCGATCGCGGTGGTGGACACCGATCCCGCCTCAGCCGACTTCGGCCGCGTGGTGGGGTGGACCGACCTGCCGTACACCGGCGACGAGCTCCATCATTTCGGGTGGAACGCGTGCAGCAGCGCGCTCTGCCCGACCGCGCCGCACCCGCACGTGGAGCGCCGCTACCTGATCGTGCCGGGGCTGCGTTCCTCCCGGGTCTACGTGCTGGACACCAAGGACGACCCGCGCTCGCCGGTCGTCACGAAGGTACTGCCGGCCTCCGAGCTGGCGGAACGCGCGGGATACTCGCGGCCGCACACCGTGCACTGCGGGCCGGACGGGATCTATCTGTCCGCGCTCGGTGGCGCCGGACCGGACGAGGGCCCGGGCGGGATCGCGGTGCTCGACCACACCACGTTCGACGTGCGCGGCGCCTGGGAGGCCGACCGGGGGCCGCAGTTCCTCGCGTACGACTTCTGGTGGCACCTGACGCAGGACGTGCTGGTCACGTCCGAGTGGGGGACGCCGTCGATGATCGAGGACGGGATCGTGCCAGAACTGCTGCTGGGCCGGAAGTACGGGCACGCGCTGCACTTCTGGGACCTGCGCCGCCGCCGGCACGTGCAGCGGGTCGACCTGGGCGACCGGTACCAGATGCCGCTGGAGCTGCGGCCGGCCCACGACCCCACCCGACGGTACGGGTTCGTCGGCGTGGTGATCAGCGTGGAAGACCTGTCCGCGTCCGTCTGGGTGTGGCATCACTCCGGGAACGAGTGGGCGGTCACCAAGGTGATCGACATTCCGGCCGAGCCGGCCGACCCGGCGCTGCTGCCGCCCGCGCTGCAGCCGTTCGGCGCGGTCCCGCCGCTGGTCACGGACATCGACCTGTCCGTGGACGACCGCTGGCTGTACGTCTCGTGCTGGGGCACGGGCGAGCTGAAGCGGTACGACGTGAGCGACCCGTTCCACCCGGTCGAGGCCGGATCCGTGCACCTCGGCGGCATCGTGCGGCGGGCGGCGCACCCGTCGTTCCCGGACGAGCGGCTGGCCGGCGGCCCGCAGATGGTCGAGGTGAGCCGGGACGGGCGGCGGGTGTACGTGACGAACTCGCTCTACGGCGCGTGGGACGACCAGTTCTACCCGGCCGGCGTGGGCGCGTGGCAGGCGCTGGTGCACGCCGGTGATTCGCTGGTTCTCGACGAGCGGTTCTTCCCGCACGGCGACGACTTCCGCGGGCTGCGCGTGCACCAGACGCGGTTGCAGGGCGGGGACGCGTCGTCCGACTCGTACTGCTTCCCGTGACGCTCCTGGCGCTCGCGGCGCTGGGCGTCTTCCACGGCCTGAACCCGGCGATGGGGTGGCTGTTCGCGGTCGCGCGCGGGCTGCAGGAACGGTCCCGGCGGGCACTGCTGCTGTCGCTGCCGCCGATCGCGGCCGGGCACCTCGCGTCCGTGGCGGTGGTGGCCGCGCTGGTCGTCGCGTCCCGGTCGGTGGTGGCCACCCGGTGGGTCGCGATCGGCGGGGGTGTGGTGCTGGTCGGGTTCGGGCTGTGGCGGGCGCTGTCCCGGCGGCACTTCCGCTGGGCCGGGATGCGGCTGTCGCTGCCGGAGCTGGCGGGGTGGTCGTTCCTGATGTCGTCCGCGCACGGTGCCGGGCTGATGCTGCTTCCCGTGCTGGCGACGGCGCCGGTGGGTGGCGGGCACGCGGAGCACGGGGTCGCGGCGGTGGGCGGTGACGCGCTCACCGGGCTGGCCGCCGCCGGGATTCACACGGTGGCCATGTTCGGGGCGGCGGGGGTGGTGGCGGTGGTCGTCTACGAGGTGGCCGGGCTGCGCGTCCTGCGGACCGCGTGGTTCAACCTGGACAGACTGTGGGCGGGGGTGCTGATCGCGGCGGGACTGCTGACGATCGCGGTGGCATGAACGATCTACGGTGCCGGACGTGACCGAGATCCGGGTCCGGCTCGCCGCCGTGACCGCAGCGCTGGCCGCCATCCTGCTCCGCGTCGCCGTCACGGCGATCGAGACCTCGCTGGGGTGATGCCCTCCACGTCCTGACCGGCATCGCGGCGGCGGCTGTTCCCGTCACGGCCTTCCTCCTCGTCGCCGGGGCCGGTCGGCGGCGGCCGGCGCGCCTCCGGGTGGACGCCGTGGCCGGCGCGCTGGTCGCGCCGCCCCGGTTGCTGCACTCCGGGATCGTGCTGATCATCACGTCGTCCGCCGTCACCAGCTCGTTGATCTCCGCGCGGCCGGATCCGGCGTCCGGCTGCTGGGCGGATCGCGTGCTGCTGGCGGTGTGCGTCGCGCTGCTGACCGTCAGCGTGGTCTGGTTCGCCGTGCCCCGGCCGCGTCTCACCATGGACGCGGAGCGCATCACGCTGCACCAGGTGTTCCCGCTGCCGGTGACCCGCGTCCGGTGGAGCGAACTCGATGCCGGCGAGCCGGTCCGGACCGGCGGCGGACGACACACCATGGCGCTCCAGCTCCCGGACCGGCTGGTCCCGGTGCCCGCGCACCTGCTCGATGTGGATCCTGACTTCCTCGCCCGGGTGATGTCCGAGCTGGCCGCGGCAGCGGATCGACGCGCATTCATTGACAGCCGTCTCTCCACTGTGTGACGCTCGGCTCCTGCGGGAGCCGACAGTCCACGCAGCATCGGCGCGGAGAGCCGGGCAGTTCCCCGCGCCCGCCCCGGCGCGCATTACGTGCGGCGCTCACCAGCACCGGCCCACCCACGCGACCTGCGCTCGGGCACTTTCGACAACCACCGTCGACGAGAGTGCTTGGAGTTCTCCATGTCCCCTGTCAAACGCCTGCTACTGATCGCGGCGGCGGCCGCGCTCGTGCTCACCACCGGACTGGTCGATCCCGCGTCCGCGCACGGCTCCGCCGTCAACCCGCCGTCCCGTAACTACGGCTGCTGGAAGCGCTGGGGCGGCGACTTCCAGAACCCGGCCATGGCCACCCAGGACCCGATGTGCTGGCAGGCCTGGAACGCCGACTCCACCGCGATGTGGAACTGGAACGGCCTCTACCGGGAGAACGTGCAGGGCAACCACCAGGCCGCGATCCCGGACGGCACGCTGTGCAGCGCGGGCAACACCGGCGGCACCCGGTACTCCGCGCTGGACACGCCGGGGGCCTGGGTGGCGCAGACCGTGCCGACCAGCTTCACGCTGCGCATGCACGACCAGGCGCAGCACGGCGCGGACTACCTGCTGACCTACGTGACGAAGCCCGGGTTCAACCCGCTCACCCAGCGACTCGGCTGGGGCGACCTGCAACTGGCCGGCCAGACCGGGGTGATCCCGCCGGGCGGTGGGCAGACCGAGTCCGACCCGGCGCTGAACGGGAAGACCTACACGGTGAATGTCAGCGCGCCGGGGCGGACCGGCCGGGCCGTGCTCTACACGATCTGGAAGGCGAGCCACGCGGACCAGGTCTACTACCTCTGCAGCGACGTGATCTTCGGCGGCACCAGCTCGAACCCGTCGCCGACGCCGTCGATCACGGTGTCGCCGAGCCCGAGCCCGAGCGCGAGCCCGACGCCGCCGTCGACGCCGGGCCCCGGGCCGAGCACGCCGAACCCGGCCGGCGCCTGCACCGCGACGTACTCCGTCACGAGCCAGTGGAACGGTGGCTTCCAGGCGGACGTGCGGGTCACCAACGGCGGTTCCGCGGTGAGCGGCTGGTCGGTGGCCTGGAGCTGGCAGGACGGGCAGCAGGTGACGCAGAGCTGGGGCGCGACGATCTCCACGCTGAGCAACGGCGTCACGGTCGCGCGCAACGCCGGCTACAACGGCGCGCTGGCCGCTGACGGCAGCGCCTCGTTCGGCTTCATCGGCACCTCCACCGGTACGCCCAGCGCACCGCCGCTGACCTGTACCACCGTCGCCTGAGCACCGGGTGCGCGGCCCTCCGGGGTCGCGCACTCTTGACGTACCGGTTTAGTCTTGCCTAAAGGTTTTAGTTCTGCCTAACATCGATGGTAGGGAACGAGTCCCCCGAGGAGGCCGTCATGCGACACCTGTTCCGCGATGCAGAGCCCGCCGGCGGCGACTTCGGGCGGACCGTGGTCGACGAGGTCACGTGGTACATGCGGGAGAACAAGGTGACCCGCGGTGAACTCGCCCAGGCGATGGGCGTGTCCCCCGGCCGGGTCAGTCAGATCCTCTCCGGCGACGAGAACCTCACGCTCCGCACGCTCGCCTCGGTGATCGAGGCGCTCGGCGCCCAGGTGGAGTTCACGCTCCGCCCGGTGGACGAGGCCCTCGCCTAGGCCGTGCGCACCCGCGGGGCCGGGGCCGGGCTGAGCACCATCGGCGGCCGGTACGGTGCCATCTTGTGGTGGCCCGCGTTGTAGGCCAGGCCCAGCAGCCGCACCAGGTCACGGTACGCGTCGTGGCGCAGGATGCCGGCCATCCGGCCCAGGTCGTCGACCGCCTTGGCGTACCGTGGCTCCTTCGTGGTCCGGGAGGCCTGCAACGCGGCGACGACCTTGGCGCGGCTCGCGCTCGCCTCGATCAGGTGCACCACGTCCAGCCGTGACTGGATCGCGTTGAGCTGCGCGTGGATGCGGCCCCGGCGGCGTTCCTCCACGGTCAGCCGCTCCATCAGGTACTCGTGGTAGTAGCGCGCCGCCATGCTCAGCTCGTCCGTCGACCACTCGTCGTCGACGCGCGCCTCGCACCAGTTCTGCCGGTCGTCGGCCATGCCCTCCTGCAGCCGGGTGAGCAGCCGGGTCAGCCACACGGAGGACAGATCGCGGCGCAGGTCCCGCCGGTCCGCGGCCCGTTTGTTGAGCTCGCTCAGCCACAGCATGCTGGGCGCGGCGACGCCGAGCCCGAGCAGCGCGGCCGGTAACTGCGAGACGATCAGCACCGCCAGCACCGCGGTCGCGGTGGAGAGCGCGCTGGTCACCCCGATCACCGCGAACGCCCAGCGCCGCGCGCTCGGCCCGAACGGCCGGCCCTTCCCCTCGCAGCGCAGCAGGAGAAAGACGGTCGCGGACGCGCTCGCCAGCAGGAACGTGACACCGAACATCGCACCGTGCACGGCCACTCACCCCCTGTAGGGAGGCTAGCCAGGCCGGGTGCCGTGCTCCAACACAGATATCGGTGATCAGGCCTCGGCGACGTAGAACCAGCGGCCGTCCTCGCGCACGAAGCGGCTTCGTTCGTGCACGGTCCCGGTCCGGCCGCCGGCCCGGTAGTGGGCCTTGAACTCCACCTCGCCGGCCGCCTCGAACAGCGATCCGCCGGCGCTGTCCACCACGTCCAGCCGCAGCCAGCGCTGCGCGTCGTCGAACGTCAGGTCGTCCGGGCGGGTGCTCGGGTGCCACGTCCGGAGCAGGTATCCGGCGTCCCCCCGGGCGAACGCGCTGAACCGCGACCGCATCAGTTCCTCCGCCGTCGCGGCCACCGCCTCCGCGCGATGCAGCCGCCCGCAGCAGGCGTCGTACGTCCCGCCGCTCCCGCACGGGCAGACCTCGCCGCCGCCCTGCCGCTTCCGTTTCGCCATTCGCCCATTCTCCCTGCGGCCCGCGCGGCCGGGGCGAGGGGCCGCGCCCTCCCCCGGCCACCCGGCGGTCAGGAGTACTGCGGGATGATCTCCGAGGCGAAGCTGAGCAGCGGGGTGTGGTCGTAGGCGACACGCGGGAAGTAGAGGATCGGGTAGTCGGCACCGGCCTCGAGGACGGCGTCGATCCGGGCCTGGAGTTCCGCCCGGGACCAGGCGAGGTCGACGACGACCGAGGTGGACTTGATGATGTCGGCGTAGTCGCGGCCGGCCGTGTCGCAGTGCCGGCGGAGGATGGCCAGCTTCTCGCGGATCACGTCGGGGTCGCCGTTGCCGAAGTTGGCGCCGTCGGCGTACTTGGCGACGAGCTTGAGCGTGACGTTCTCGCCGCCGCCGCCGATCCAGAACGACGGGTGGGGGCGGCGTACGCCCTTCGGCTCGTTGATCGGCTTGTCGATCGAGTAGTACCTGCCGTCGAAGACCGGCGCGTCCTCGGTCCACATCTTCGTGACGATCTCGACGGCCTCGCGGAACGCGCCCATCCGGTCCTTGAGCTCGGGCCACTCGTAGCCGTAGGCCTTCCACTCGTGCTCGTACCAGCCGGCGCCGAGGCCCGCGTAGAGGCGGCCGTGGCTGGCCACGTCCACGGTCGAGGCCATCTTGGCGTAGAGCGCGGGGTGCCGGTAGCCGTTGCAGCCGACCATCTGGCCGACGTTGACCCGCGAGGTGTCCCGGGCCAGCGTGGCCGTGATCGTCCAGGCCTCGAACGTGGTGTTCACGGTGGGCTCGGGCGTGGTGTGGAAGTGGTCGTAGACCCAGATCGAGTCCCAGGGACCGGCGTCGGCGGCCTTCGCGACCGCGGTCATCGCCTCGAACTGCTCGACGGGGTCGGCGATCTCGGTGAGATCCATCCGCCAGCCCTGGGGAACGAACACGCCAAATCGTACGGTCATGGGATGATCCTATGACCGCTGATCGACCTCGTCCTGGATCAGTTCGACCAGCTCGACCAGTTTTCCGGCGACCGTCTCGCCGAACGGGGTCAGGCTGTACTCCACCCGCGGCGGGATGGCGGCCTGCACGTCGCGGCGGACCAGCCCGTCGCGCTCCAGCGCCTGCAGCGTCTGGGCCAGCATCTTCTCGCTGACACCGTCGACGCGGCGGCGCAGCGCGTTGAACCGGTACGCGCCGTCGTGCAGCGCGGCGAGTGCCAGCACCCCCCACTTGCCGGCGACGTTCTCCAGGATGCCGCGGGAGGTGCAGTTGCGCGCGAAGACGCTGGCGGAGAGCTGGTCGACGTCGGTCACGCCGCCTACGGTATCCGGTTCCAAGGCACAGCGTTTCGTGTCGGTGCTCACTATCCGTTGGCACTTTCGAAAAGTTAGTACAGTCTCGAGATGCAGCACTGAGCCACTCAACTGGGAGCAGACATGATCGTCGTTACCGGCGCCACCGGACACCTGGGCCGACTCGTGGTGGAGGACCTGCTGGAGCGCGGGGTGCCCGCCGGCGAGATCGTCGCCGCCGCCCGCACCCCGGAGAAGGCCGCCGACCTCGCCGCGCGCGGCGTGCAGGTGCGCGAGGCCGACTACGACCGGCCGGAGACGCTGGCCACCGCGTTCGCCGGCGCGACGAAGGTGCTGCTGGTCTCCAGCGAGCCGGGCAACCGCGTCGCGCAGCACCGGGCGGTCGTCGACGCCGCGAAGGCCGCGGGCGCCGGCCTGCTCGCGTACACCAGCATCCTGAACGCGGACACCACGGAGATGCACCTGGCCGCGGACCACCAGGCGACCGAGGCCGCGATCAAGGAGTCCGGCCTGCCGTACGTGTTCCTGCGCAACAGCTGGTACTTCGAGAACTACACCGGCCAGTTCCCGCAGACGCTGCAGAACGGCGCGATCCTCGGCGCGGCCGGCGACGGGCGGATCGCCGCCGCCGCGCGGGCCGACTACGCGGCAGCGGCCGGTGCGGTGCTGACCTCGGACGGCCCGGTCGGCGTCGCCTACGAGCTGGGCGGCGACGTCCCGATCACGCTGGCCGAGCTGGCCGCGGAGGTGACCGCGCAGTCCGGCACCCAGGTCGTCTACCGCGACCTGCCCGCCGACGAATTCGAGAAGGCGCTGGCCGGCTTCGGCATGCCGGCCCCGGTGGCGGCGCTCTTCGCGGACGTGGACGTGAACATCGCGCGCGGCGCGCTGAACACCGGCTCCGGCGACCTGTCCCGGCTGATCGGCCGGCCCACCACGCCGCTGGCCGACGCGGTCGCGGCCGCGCTCAAGGCCTGACCGCACCCGGATCGGGGCGTCGTTCCGGCGAACGGCGCCCCGGTGCCGGCCACGGCGGTCAGTGCGGGTAGGCCGCCGGCGGGGAGGCGCGGTGCCGGCCGCGCCTCGCCGCCTCGGCCTCCGCCGAGGTGCCCGCCGGGAGCGCACGGGCCTGGATCGCGCGGCCCTGGTCCTGCTTCCGGTTCGCCTTGACCGTGTACATGTGCGCGTCCGCCGCGCGCAGCACGCCGTCGAAGTCACGCCGGCCGAAGCTCGCGGTCCCCGGCACACCGACCATGCCGTCGCCGACCGTGGTCGCGAAGCCGATGCTGGTGCCGACGTACACGGTCTCGCCCATCAGCTGGATCGGCTGCGCGACCGCGTCCATGCAGCGCCGGGCCACCTCGGCCGCCACGCCCGCGTCCGCGCCGGAGAGCACGATCACGAACTCGTCGCCGCCGAGCCGGGCCACGATGTCGTCGTCGCGGGCCTGGGCGAGCAGCCGGGCCGCGACCACCTTGAGCAGCTCGTCGCCGGCCGCGTGCCCGAGCGTGTCGTTGACCTGCTTGAACCCGTCCAGGTCGAGCGCCAGCACGGCCATCTCGCGCCGGTCGGCCATCGCCTGCCGGGCGAAGTCGTGCAGCCGGGTCCGGTTCGCCAGGCCCGTGAGCGCGTCGTGGTGCACCTGATAGCTGAGCGCGGCCTTGGCGTCCCGCATGGCCTGGATGCGCTTGTTCGCGTTGCTGGCCGGCAGGCCGGTCAGCAACGTCAGCGCGAGCAGCACGCCGATGATGACCGGGAGGCCGAGCCCGTCGCCGGGCGAGAGCCAGTCCGGCGCCCGCAGCGAGACGATGCCGAGCAGCCCGGCGATCGCACCGGCACCGCTGACGAACGCGCCGCGCAGGTCCGCGCGGTAGGCGGCGCCGTGGATCGGCACCAGCAGCAGCGCCCAGACCTGGCCCGCGCGCGGATCGCCGGACGTGCCGTAGATCAGCATCAGCACGCTGAACAGGTCGATCGGGATCTGCGCGAGGCTCAGCACGCGGTAGACGCGCCGGGCCCGGCAGCGCAGCGCGACCAGCGACAGCATGCTGCCGAGCGCGAACAGCAGCACGGCGACCAGCACCCAGGTCATCTCCGGGAGGCCGTGCAGCGTGGGACCGGGCGCGACCAGCACGAAAAGGATCAGCACGGCGACGGCGCCGAAGACGCGCACACCGAGCGAGACCAGCTCGACCGTGCGTCGTTGCTGAAGCGAGCCGGCGTCGACTTCGCCGTGCCCCGCCTTACCGTTCATCCCCACCGTCCCCGGCCGCCGTGCCTGTCCCATCGGCCGTGGAGGTGCGAACTTTACGAACGCACGCCGCGCAGGAAGTCCCGCAGCGCGTCCCGGTACGGCGCGATCGTGCCGAGCTCGGCGTGTTCGTCCGGCCCGTGCTGGCCCTCGCCGCCGATGCCGAACGCGACCGCGGCCATCCCGGCCTGGAAGTAGAACCGGCCGTCGCCGGCACCGTGCCGGCGCAGGAACGCCCCGGCGTACCCCTGCGCCCGCGCGGCCCGGCGCAGCGCGGTCACGTCCGGGTGGTCCCGCTCGGCCAGGTGTGGCGCGTCGACGTGGGCGACGCCGACCGTGACACCCGGACCGGCGATGTCCGCCAGATGCTTCGTCACCTCGGCGACACCGCGCCCGGTGAAGTCCGGGTCGGTGGGCGGGAAGCGCAGGTTCAGCCACGCCGAGGCCGCCGCCGGCACCTGGTTGAACGCCGTGTTCGGCGTGTCGATCCGCGCGACGTTGATCGTGGTGCGCCACGCCTCCTCGGCCGGCACCGGGTAGCGGGAGAGCAGCGCCCGCACCGCGTCGACCACGGTGAGCAGCGCGTTGTCGCCGAGCCACGGGTAGGCGCCGTGCGCGGCCCGGCCCGCCGCGGTGAGCGTGACGTCGATCAGGCCCTTGGACTCGACCGTGATGTCCAGCCGGCTCATCTCGCCGATCACCGCGAAGTCCGTGGTCACCCCGGCCTCGATCTGGTGCCCGGTGCCGTCCCGGCCGCCGACCTCCTCGTCCAGGACCAGTTGCAGGCCCAGCGGGTACGGCAGGGTCGGTGCCAGCTCGCGGAACACGTCCGCCATGACCAGCGCGGACAGCTTCATGTCCTGGGCACCGCGGGCGTAGAGCCGGTCGCCCGCGCGGCGCGGCGTGAACAGCGCGTCCGGCGCGGGCACCACGTCCAGGTGGCCGTTCAGGATGATCCGGAACCGGCCGGGCCGCACGTCACCGCGGTAGAGCAGCGCGCTCGGCTTGCCGCGCGACTCGAACCGCTCGACCGTGATGCCGGGGCCGACGCGGTCGATCATCCAGTCCAGCGCGCGGGCCAGCTCCGCGGGCCGGTCCGCGGTGCTCGGGATGCGCAACAACTCGTCGGCCGCGGTCAGCCACGCCTCGTCCAGCATCGATCCATTGTGTCGGATCAGGGCGAGTACGGCAGGCCGACATAGTTCTCCGCCAGCGAGGTCGCGGCGGCCGTCGAGGACGCGGTGTAGCGCAGCTGGGCCAGCTGGAGCTCGCGCTGGAACGGGTCGTGGCCGGGGAACGTGTGCAGCATCGAGGTCATCCACCAGGAGAAGTGCTGGGCGCGCCAGACCCGGGCGAGGCAGTCCGCGCCGTACCGCTCGGCGGGTCCCGGATCGTTGCCGGTGAGGAGCGCGGTGAGCGCGACGCTGAGCCGGCGCACGTCCGCTATCGCGAGGTTCATCCCCTTCGCGCCGGTCGGCGGCACGATGTGCGCGGCGTCGCCGGCCAGGAACAGCCGCTCGTGCCGCATCGGCGCGACCACGAAACTGCGCATACCGGTCACGCCCTTCTCCAGGATCGGCCCCTCGGCCAGCGTGAATCCGTCCGCGGCCAGCCGGGTGTGCAGCTCGTCCCAGATCCGCCGGTCGGACCAGTCCTCGATCCGCTCGTCCGGCGGCACCTGCAGGTAGAGGCGGGTGATCGTCGGCGACCGCATGCTGTGCAGGGCGAAGCCGCGCGGATGGTACGTGTAGATCAGCTCGTGGTGCGACGGCGGCGCCTCGGCGAGCACGCCGAGCCAGGCGAACGGGTACGTGTGCTGGTGGACGGTCAGCGCGCCGGCCGGGATCGCGTCGCGGGTGATGCCGTGGAAGCCGTCGCACCCGGCGAGCACGTCGCACCGCAGGATCTGCCGCGCACCGGCCGAGTCGCGGAACGAGACCGTGGCGGCGCGCGGGTCCACCGCCACGTCGGACACGCCGAAGCGCAGGTCACCGCCGTCCGCGAGGCGTCGTGCGATCAGGTCCTTGACCACCTCCTGCTGGCCGTAGACGGTGATCCGCCGCCCGGTCAGCGCCCGGAAGTCGATCCGGTGGTCCGCGCCGTCGAAGCGCAGCGAGATGCCGTCGTGCGGCAGGCCCCGCGCGTCCATCCGCTCGCCCACGCCGGCCTCACGCAGCAGCTCGACCGTGGGCTGCTCCAGCACCCCGGCCCGGACGCGGGCCTCCACGTACGCCCGGTCGCGCAGCTCCAGGACCACGGAGTCGACGCCCGCGAGGTGCAGCAGGTGCGACAGGAGCAGGCCGGCCGGGCCGGCGCCGATGATCCCGACCTGAGTCCGCATACATCGCACGCTATCGCTGTTCCGGTGGCCGGAAAACAGGCGAACGCTTTTTACCTACCCGTCAGTAGGGTAGCCTCGCGCACATGAGCATCTCGGGAACCTGGAACGTAGAGATCAGCACGCCGATGGGCAAGCAGACGGCGGTCCTCGACCTGACCGCGGACGGTGACGTGCTCACCGGCACCGCGAAGCAGGGCGGCGAGACCGCCCCGATCCAGGACGGCACGGCGTCCGGCGACAACGCCACGTTCACGCTCGACCTGACCAAGCCGATCCCGGTCAAGCTGGCGTTCAACGTGACCGCCAGCGGCGACGACCTCTCCGGCGACGTCAAGCTCGGCGCGTTCGGCACCTCGAAGGTCTCCGGCACCCGCGCGTGAGGGTGTTCACGCTCTCCGGCTCAGGCCGGAGAGCGTGTCCGTCAGCAGCGGCCAGTGCGGGTCCCGCGGGTCGATGAACGAGTAGTGGTGCGCGTCCGCCGGCGCGATCAGCTCGGCCCCGCACCGCGCCGCGTAGGCCTCGGACAGCGCGGCCGGCACCGTCTCGTCCCGGCGGCCGTGCAGGAGCACACACCGGTCCGCGGGTACGGGTGGCAGCCGCATCGGGTCGAGCGCCGTCCCGTCGTGCGCGCCGAGGAACGCCCGGACCGCGCCGCCGCCCAGCCCCAGCTCCTCGGCCCGGCGCAGGTCCGCGACCGGGGCGAGCGCGACCGTCCGCAGCGTGTGATCATGCGCGGCCGCCCACAGCGCGAGCTGGCCACCGGCCGAGTGACCGATCACGATCATGCGACCGTCGTGCGCGCTCACCAGCGACGGCAGCGCGTCCAGCGCGGCCCGCACGTCGGACGCGGTCGCGTCCGGGTCGCCGGGGACCCGGCGGTACTCGACCGCGGCGGTGGTCCAGCCGGCCGCGCGCAGCGCCTCCGCCATCGGGCCGGTGTGCGTGCGGTCGAACCGCGGGCGCCAGAACCCGCCGTGCAGGATCACCAGCAGCGGCCGGGTCGCGTCGCCGAGGCGTACCCCCGCGATCTGGTCCTGATCCACGCCGTAGGCGACCGTCCGGTCCGGCGCCGGCGCCGGCCGGGACAGGACCGACTCGTCCTCGCCCGGCATCAGGCGAGCGCGGCCAGCGCCGCCGCGGCGCGCCAGCAGTCGTGGTAGCTGGAGTAGAGCGCCGCCGGGGCCAGCCGGATCACGTCCGGTTCGCGCGAGTCGACCAGCACGCCGTGCCCGAAGCGCAGCCGTTTGGCCAGCTCACCGGCGCTCTGCCCGGTCACGCGCACGGAGACCTGCCCGCCGCGGCGGTCCACGGCCCGGGGCGTGATGACCTCCAGCGGCCGGTGCGGCGTGACCGAGCCCAGCAGGTCCATCAGGTACTCGGTCAGGCGCAGGCTGCGGGCGCGCAACGCGGGCATGCCGACCTCGTCGAACAGGGCGAGCGCGCTGGTCATCGGCGCGAGCGCGAGCGTCTGCGGCGTGGAGAGCTGCCACGCGTCCGCGCTCGCCGGCGGGCGGCTGACCGGCGCCATCTCGAACCGGGTCCGCTCGTCCGTGCCCCACCAGCCGTCCAGCCGCCGGATCGCCGGGTCGCCGAGGTGCCGGGCGTGCACGAACGCGCTGCCGGGCGCGCCCGGGCCGGAGTTGAGGTACTTGTAGTTGCACCAGGCCGCGAAGTCGACGCCCCAGTCGTGCAGGCGCAGCTCCACGCTGCCGGCCGCGTGCGCCAGGTCCCAGCCGACGAGCGCACCGGCCGCATGCCCGGCCTCGGTCAGCGCCGGGATGTCGACGAGCTCACCGGTCAGGTAGTTGACGCCGCCGAGCAGCAGCAGCGCGACCGTGTCGCCCTCGTCCCGCAGGAACGCGGTGACGTCCTCGGTACGCAGCGCGTCCTCGCCGGCGCGCGGACGCAGCCGGACCACGGTCGCGTCCGGGTCCAGGCCGTGCAGCGCGGCCTGGCTGCGCACCGCGTAACTGTCCGACGGGAACGCGGCGTCCTCGATGACGATCCGGGTCCGGGCGCCGGACGGCCGGTAGAACGAGATCATCAGCAGGTGCAGGTTGACGGTGAGCGAGTTCATCACCACCGTCTCCGCCGGACGGGCGCCGACGATCCGCGCGGACGGCACGGCGAGCCGCTGCGGCAGCGTCAGCCAGGGCTCATGCGCCTCCCAGTGGCCCTCGACGCCGAGCGTGGCCCAGTCGTCCAGGTGCGCGGCCAGGTCGTCGCGGACCGCGCGGGGCTGCAGACCGAGCGAGTTGCCGACCAGGTACGCCGACTCCGCGTACCGGCCGCCGGACGCGGGCGGGACCAGGAACATGGACCGGTGGCCGGGGTCCTCGGCGTCCCGGCGCAGCGCGTCCGTCTCATCCGGCGTCATCGGGTCCGGCATCATCGGGTCTCGGGTCTCCGCTCGTCTCGTCGCTCGGTGCCGGGTCGCCCCCGGGCGCTCACATGTGGGTGCGAGCCTCCCACAGCTCGGGAAAGACGACCCGGGCCGCGGACCGTTCCAGCCAGGTGATGCCGGCGGAGCCGCCGGAGCCGGGCTTCGCGCCCATCGTGCGGCGCACCGTGAGCAGGTGCTGGTGCCGCCACTCGCCGAACGCCACGGCCACCGCGGTCAGCGCCTCGCCGAGCATGCGCAGGTGGTTGTGCGGGCCGTCGTCGGCGTAGATCTCGACCCAGCCCCGGCCGTGCCGTCGCGTCAACGCCATCGTCTCGTCCCACAGGCTCGGCTCCTCGAGCGCCTCGACCAGCCGGGGGTACGCCTCGGAGCCCCGGAACGGCCGGATCAGCGACTCGGTCTTCAGGCCGAGCAGGAACTCCAGCTCCCGGTAGGCCGCCGACTGGAAGCCGGAACCCTCGCCGAGCAGGTCGCGGAACCCGTTGAAGTCGGACGGCGTCATCCAGCTCAGCGCCTTCCACGCCGCGTTCAGGCCCTCCAGGTCCAGCGCGGCGCGGCGCAGCGGGGCGAGCGCGCCCCAGGCGTCGTCCTTCCTGATCAGGTCGCGCGCGCCGGCCAGCTCGAACCGGGTGAGGCCGAAGTACAGCTCCATGATCTGGCTGACCATCAGGAACGACATCTCGCCCGGCTCACCGCTGAGCGTGCGCTGCAGCGAGTGCAGCGTGGTGGCGTGCACGTAGGCGTCGTAGGGCACGCGGCCGGCGAACGTCGTCGTCGGCTCGCCGGCGTTCGCGGCGGCCCTGGCGTCACGCTGGGCCGCGGTCCGGGTCTCGATCACGCGGTCAATGATTCCTCCGCGCTCCGGCTTTCCGGAATGCCTTGTCGCTGGTCCTTCCCGGCATCTACCTTGCTTTCATAACCTGATCTTGCGATCGACCTTACGAACGGAAAGTGCGTATGGACGACATGGACTGGGCGATCCTCGGCGAGCTCCAGGCCGACGCCCGGCTGTCCTACTCCGAGCTGTCCCGGCGGGTGCACCTGTCCGCGCCGGCCGTAGCCGAGCGGGTGCGACGCCTCGAGGAGTCCGGCGTGATCACCGGCTACCACGCGCACATCGACCCGGCGCGGGCCGGACGCAGCGTGCTGGCGCTGATCCGGATGTCCTGCTACGGGCCGCTCTGCGTGCTGCGCGACCCGGACGTGGCGACCTGGCCGGAGATCCTGCAGATCCACCGCGTCACCGGCGACACGTGCTGCATGCTGCGCGTCGCGGCCGCGTCGATGGTCGCGTTCGAGCGGGTGATCGACCGGCTCGGCCGGTACGGGCCGCCGTCCAGCACCATGATCCTGTCCACACCGCTGGAGTGGCGGCCACTCACCCGCTCCTGACATCGCCACGGCCGACCGCGCGCTTTCCGGCCATGCCCACCGGAAAGCCCGTCCATCATAGACCTGTTCGTCGATACGGCAATTGCGCGGGCACCATTACCGGTAGCCTTCCCGGCATGACGAGAATTGCGAATTCTACCCTCCTCCTCGCCGCATCCCTCTCGCTCGCCGGGCTCTCTCTCGCGCTCTCCTCACCCGCACACGCGGATGACACCACCTACTTCCAGATCCGGAACGTCTACAACGACAAGTGCGTGGACGCGGACAAGGGCATGATCGTGAAGAACGGCACGCGGCTGCAGTTGTGGGACTGTCACACCGGCGACAACCAGCTCTGGTACGCGGACGGCGGCACCATCCGGAACAAGGCGAGCGGACGCTGCCTGGACGCGGACACCCAGACCGCGGGCATGCCCGGCACCCGCGTCCGGCTCTGGGACTGCTCCGGCGCCGAGCACCAGGAGTGGCGTATGGAGCCGATGGAGAACGGCAACACCATGATCCGCAGCGTGGCGACCGGACGCGGTCTGGACGCGGACCGCAACGTGCTGTTCCAGAACGGCACCGACGTGCAGCTCTGGGACGACTGGAACGGCACGGACAATCTCAACCAGCAGTGGTACACGGCCCACTAATCGCTATTCACGACATCCGGATTCGCGGCAAGAAAAGCCTTCACGTCGTCCTCGGCCATCGCCTCGAACATTTCCGTCGACGTTTCGTCGAGAATCTCCGCGCTGCCCACTCCGTCGATCGTCTCGGTGTTGAAATCGCCGTCGTTCACCTTGAGCGTGGTCAGCGCGCCGGAACGGATCCCGCGCATCGCGAAGATCCAGTCCTCCAGCGGAATGCCGCCGTCGTCAACCGTCATGGTCCTGCCGACGGCGGCCAGCAGGGACGGCAACTCGGTCGCGTCCCCCTCCAGGACGCCGTTCAGCACCGCCTTCATGAACTGCTGCTGGTGCCGCTGCCGGCCGTAGTCGAAGTCGTTCGTCTCCAGCAGGTCGCGCTGCCGCACGAAGTCCAGTGCCTCGTCGGGTGTGAAGCACCGGTTGCCCTTCTCGTACACGTTCGGCGTCACGCCCGGCACCCGGCCGCGGATCGTGCCGTCCGGGTTCACCAGGAACGGCGGGGCCGGCTCGCCGGTGCGGTCGTTCGTGCCGACGTGGATCGAGGTGACCTGGCCGTCGACGTACATGCAGACCTCGCCGAGCGCCTCCACCACCTCGGTGAACCCGTCGAAGTCGATGATCGCGCCCGCGTCCGGTGTGATGCCGGTCGTGTCCCGCACCGTCATGGCCAGCAACTCGAACCCGCCGGACAGCGCGTCCGCGCCGGTCAGACCCTGACTGCCGAACGCGAACGCCGCGTTGATCTTGTTGGGCCCGCCCGCGAACGGCACCTCGCCGTTGTCGTACTCCGGGATCTCCACCAGCGTGTCCCGCGGCAGCGACACCAGGTACGCGTGGTCGTGCGTGGCCGGGATGTGCAGCACGATGATCGAGTCGGACCGGGCCGGCTCGCCCTCGTCCTCGCCCGGCCGGGTGTCCAGGCCGACCAGGAGGATGTTCTTCGCGCCGTCGACGTCGACCCGCTCGCGCTCCTTGCGGGCGTCGCCGAGCAGGTCCTGGCGGGTCACGGTGCCGGTGGCGGCGGTGAGCAGCATGCGGCCGCCGACGACCGCGCCGCCGCCGAGCACCAGCGCGGTCGCGGCCGCCCCGGCGAGGACCTTCCCCCACGGGGTACGCCGTCTCCCCCAGCCGCTCTGCCGTCCCCAGCCGCTCCGCCGTCCCCAGCCGCGCTGCCTCCTGCTCCGACGCCTCACACGCTCTCCTGATCGTTCGGGCGGCGGGCGTTACGCACGCGCGGCCGCTGCGGCGGTCATTACCGTCGATCACGCACCGCAGCCGCCGAGGGTTCAGACGTCACCTTCCGTAAGTATCGAGTGACCCGCGGAGCCCGCACGGACATGAGCCGTCGCCGGAGTCGCGGCCTCGGCCGGAGTCCCGGCCGCGCCGGGCGTCGCGGGGCCGGCTCAGCCGCGCGGCACGGCTATGTGCGGCCCGCCCGAAGTTCACGTACCCGACTGAGTCTCGCGGGCCGCCGGCGGCACGCCGGGAGGCGGACGGTGGGCCGGTGGCCGGCGTGGGGTGCCGCGATCAGCGGTCGTCGTAGGAGGCGCGGCTGGCGCGCACGTGCTCGTGGTGGCGCAGCGACCAGTGCAGCAGCGCGGTCAGCGGCTCGGTCAGCGACCGGCCGGCCGGCGTCAGTTCGTAGTCGACCCGCGGCGGGACCGTGGGATGGACGGTGCGGGTGAGCAGGCCGTCGCGTTCCAGCGAGCGCAGCGTGTGGGTGAGCATGCGCTGGCTGATGCCGGCGGCGGCGCGGCGCAGGTCGGTGAAGCGGCGCGGGCCGTCGCGCAGCAGCACCACGACGATCACGGTCCACCGGTCGCCGATCCGGTCCAGTGTGTCGCGCAGCGGGCAGTGCTCGCGCATCGACTCGGTGACCCGGACGTCCGGTGGCAGGCGCAGGTCCATCATGGTTACTCCCGTGTGCCTCGGGCACTTCCGACTGCCCTCTTCCGCGCAGATCATGGCGGCGGCACGATCGGTGCGGCAATCCGGTTTCGAGGAGGTGGCGGAATGCGCATCGGGGTGACCGGCGCGTCGGGCGCGCTGGCGAGTGCGGCGGTCCGGCTGCTGGCCGCGGCGGGACACGAGGTCGTCGCGCTGACGCGCACGCCGGGATCGTGCCCGGCCCCGGACGGCGTGACCGTGCGCCGGGCGGACTTCGACGAGCCGGCCGGGTTGCCGGCCGCGTTCGCGGGCGTGGACCGGCTGCTGCTGGTCAGCACGGACGCCTGGGAGCCCGGGCGGCGGATCGCGCAGCACACGGCCGCGATCGACGCGGCCCGGGACGCGGGGGTGCGGCACCTGGTCTACACGTCGCTGGTCGCCTGCGACGGCCCGCCCGACATGCTGCACCGCGCGCACCGGGCCACCGAGGCGCATCTGCGCGCGACCGCGCCACGGTGGACGATCCTGCGCGATGCCGTCTACGCCGAGGGCATCCCGGGGCTGCTCGCCGGCGCCCGCACCACCGGCCGGTACGTGACGAACACCGGCGACGGCGCGGTCGCGTACGTGCGGCGCGACGACTGCGCGGCCACGGCCGCCGCCGCGCTGGTCCGCACCGGGGACCTGCACGGCCGGGTCCTGGACGTGACCGGCCCGCGCGCGCTGACCGCCGGTGACCTGGCCGCGCTCGCCGGGCCGGAGGTCACCGCGGTGCACGTGTCCGACGACGGCTACCGCGCCCACCTGATCGCCGGCGGCACCCCGCCGCCGGTCGCCGACGCGCTGGTCGAGCTGGGCCGCGCGATCCGCTCCGGCCGCTACGCCACCGTCACCACCACGGTGCCCGACCTGACCGGCAGACCGGCCACCGAGGCCGGCCGACCGGATGGCGGCTGACCGGCAGAACCGGCTGACGGGCGGGACCGCATAACCGGCGGGACCGGCTGACCGGCGCGACCGGCGGAACCGGCTGACCGGCGGAACCGGCTGACCGGCGCGACCGGCGGAACCGGCTGACCGGCGGAACCGGCTGACCGGCGCGACCGGCGGGACCGGCTGACCGGCGCGACCGGCGCGACCGGCGGGACCGGCTGACCGGCGGGACCGGATAACCGCCTTGGCGGACAACCGGCAAGACACGCTGACCGCCAAGGCGGTCATCCGGCAGGGCCGGATGACCGGGTCCGCGCACAGCGATCGGGGCATCCCGTGGCGGGACGCCCCGATCGGGGACGGTGTGGTGCTCAGCCCTCGGTGGCCGGTGCCTCCTCGGCCGGGATGTCGCCGGTGCCGCCGGTGTCCGGTGGGGTGACCGGATCGGTGGTCGGTTCGGGCTGCGGGCCGGTCCCGCTGCTCGGCGCCGGGTCGGCCGTGGCCGGGGCGTCCGCCGATGCCGTGGTCTGCGGCACCTCGGCGGGCGCGGTGGCCGTGGTGGTCGGGTCGACCGGCACGGTCGAGATGGGCGGCTCCGGGGTGTAGACCGGGGCCGGGTCGCCGTCGCCGGACAGGAACGGCACCGTGGTGGCTCCCGCCGAGCCGTCACCGAAGAGGCCGGCCAGCGAGTCACCGGCCATCAGCTCGAACGCGGAGATCGCCAGCATGGCGAAGACGAACATCGCGGCCGTGGCCAGGCCCAGCCGGACCCAGTGGGCGCGCCGGCCGGCGCGGTCGTCGTCCCGGTCCGGCCGGTCCGCGAACCGGGCGCGGGCCGGTGCCCCGCCGTCACGGCCGGCCGGGCAGGCGCCGATGTCGGCTCCACCGCCGTCCGTGCCGAACCCGGAGGCCGGCCCGGAGCCCGAGCCGGACGCGGAGCCCGAGCCCGAGCCGGACGCGGAGCCCGAGCCCGAGCCGGACGCGGAGTCGATGCCCGTGCCGGCCGCGGCCGCACGGGCCGGGACCGGGCGGTCCGAGGCCCGGCGCCCGTCGGCGGCGTCGTCCCGGGTGCCGGACGCGTCGGCGCGATCGTCCAGGAGGACGGTGTCGTCGCTCGCGCGCGGCACGGGTGCGGGACGGCCGGCCGGGGTCGCCACGCGCGTGGTCGCGCCGACGACCGCGAGGGCCTGCTCCAGGCGTACCCCCCGAAGGCGTTGGTAGGTGTGTTTGAGCGAGTGTGCGTAGAGCTCCTGGCCGACCGTGGCGATCACGCTGGCCAGCGCGGCGCCGACGATCGTGCCGGTGACGCCCAGCCAGGACGCGCACACGGCGGAGGAGATCGCGGCGAGCGTGCCGGCCGCGAGCTTCACCAGGTCGATCTTCGACCAGACCCGCCGTTCCTTGTCGTCCTCGTGGTGTTGATCCTTGGTCATTCCGTGGCCCGTGCCCCTCCCTCGCGCGTCAGGTCCCCGCACCGACATACCCATCCGGCGGCGCCGAACCACGGAATCGACCATGAGTGATTCAGGACGCGCCGCTGGCCTGCCAGTTCAGCCGGACGAGAAGCTGACGGGCCTGCTCGGCGACGTCCGGCGTGGTGGTCACCGCGTACTGGCCGGCCTGCAGCGAGCTGCGCGAGGTGAAGTCGCGGCGGCCGCCGGTGAGCGCGTGCGCGATCGCGCCGAAGACCGCGCCCCAGAGCGCGCCGATCAGCACGGCGGAGAGCATGATGCCGAGCCAGGAGCCCTCGGTGAACAGGCTGAGCAGCAGGCCGATGAAGAAGCCGAAGTAGGCGCCGCTGGCCAGGCCGGCGAGCGCGGCACGGCCGACCGTGAGCCGGCCCAGCACGTTCTCGACCAGGCGCAGGTCGGTGCCGACGATCGCGGTCCGCTCCACCGGGAACTGGTTGTCGGAGAGGTAGTCGACCGCGCGCTGCGCGGACGGGTAGTCGGGGTAGCTCGCCACCGCGACGGTCGAGCCGGTGTCGGGGCCGATCGGTGCGGGCACGGCGCCGGCGGGGCCGGGCGGAATCGGTCTGCCGGGGTCGGTATCGGACATCTTCGCCTCCAGGTAGTCGGTCGTCTCGACCGGAGTACCCGGCCGAGGACACGGTTCGGCATCCGGAGGCATGTGAATTCGTTGTGTGCACGGTCACCGGTGCGACGATCTGTGGCGCCTCGGACAACCGGCGGAGGATGATCCATCGCAGCGGAGGGATACAGCATGGAGCAACCGGACTTCGTACAGCTCTTGACGCCGGACGGCGAGCGGATCGAGCGGTCGGTCGGTCAGGACGGCGTGGAGTACTCCGTCGACCTGACCGACGAGGAGCTGATGGGCCTCTACCGGGACATGGTGGTGACCCGGCGGCTGGACGCCGAGGGCGTGGCGCTGCAGCGGCAGGGCGAGATGGCGCTGTGGGCGAGCCTGGCCGGGCAGGAGGCGGCGCAGGTCGGTTCGGGCCGGGCGCTGCGGCCGCAGGACATGCTGTTCCCGAGCTACCGCGAGCACGGCGTGCTCTATGCCCGCGGCCTGGACCCGCTGCTGCCGTTCTCGCTGTTCCGCGGCCTCGACCACGGCGCCTGGGACCCGGCGGAGCACCGGACGCAGATGTACACGCTGGTCGTCGGCGCGCAGACGCTGCACGCCACCGGGTACGCGATGGGCATCACGCTGGACGGGCGGCTGGGCGACGACGGCGAGGCCGCGATCGTCTACTTCGGTGACGGTGCGACCGCGCAGGGCGATGTGAACGAGGCGTTCGTCTGGGCCGGCGTGCACCAGGCCCCGGTCGTCTTCTTCTGCCAGAACAACCAGTACGCGATCAGCGTGCCCCCGGAGCGGCAGTCCCGGGCGCCGCTCTACCGGCGGGCGGCCGGCTTCGGCTTCCCGGGCGTGCGGGTGGACGGCAACGACGTGCTGGCCAGCTACGCGGTGACGCGGCACGCGCTGGACCGGGCGCGCCGCGGCGCGGGTCCGATGCTGATCGAGGCGTACACGTACCGGATGGGCGCGCACACCACGTCGGACGACCCGAGCCGGTACCGGGCGAGCGCGGAGGAGCAGGCGTGGGCGGCACGCGACCCGATCGCCCGGCTGGCCACGTTCCTGCGCCGCCGCGGGCTCGCGGACGACGACCTGTTCCTGAAGATCGAGGAGGAGGTCCGGCGGCTCTCGGTGGAGTTGCGCGAGCGGGTGCTGGGGCTGCCTGCGCCGGACTCGTCGACGATCTTCGATCACGCGTACGCGCACGGGTCACCGCTCGTGGAGGCGCAGCGTGCCCGGCACGAGGCGTACACGACCTCGTTCGAAGGCTGACCCCAACCTCTGTCGATCTTGGACGGTCGGCGCGTACCGTCGCGGTCATGATTGCCGCGCCGTGCACGTGAACACACCTCCTCAGCACCAAAACCTTGCAAGTCGGTAGGAAATGTGGGAAGTTTCGGCGCAACATATCCATCGCACGGAGGCGCACCCATGTCCCACCACGTCTTCTCCCGCCGTGACCTGCTCCGGGCCGCCGGTCTCGCCGGTGGCGCCGTCGCGCTCGCGGCCTGCGCCGGGCCCGGCGGCGAGGCCACGCCGGCTGCGAGCGGTGGCTTCGACGGCCCGGTCGAGGGCGAGCTGTCGTTCGCGCACTGGCGCGCCGAGGACAAGGACGTCTTCGACCAGGTGATCGCGAGCTTCGTGGGGAAGCACCCGAAGGTCACGGTGCGGCAGGACATATCCGCGTCCGCGGACTACCAGAGCACCGCGCTGACGAAGATCCGCGGCGGCGGCGTGGGCGACGCGTTCACCGCGTTCCGCGGCGCGCAGTTCACCACGGTCGCGTCCGCCGGCGTCTGGACCGACCTGACCGGCCAGCCGCTGGTCGGCGCGTACGAGCCGGCGCTGATCGCGGCCGGTGCGCAGGGCGGCCGGCAGCTCGGCCTGCCGTACCAGCTGGTCTTCAACATGCCGGTGACCAACCCGGACCTGCTCGCCCGGCACGGGTACGCGGACCTGCCGCGGACCTGGGACGGCTTCCTCGGCGTGCTCGACGGCCTCAAGGGCAAGGGCGTCACGCCGATCGCCTGGCCGGGCGGCGACAGCGGCAACGGCGGCCAGCTGATCAACTCGATGGTGATGAACAACGCGCCGGCCGACGACGCGTTCGCCCAGGTCGAGGCCGGCACGCTGAAGGTCACCGACGACTGGTTCCTCACCACGCTCCGACAGTACGAGCAGCTCAGGCCGTACTTCCAGGACGGCGCGACCGGCACCGCCAACGAGGCCGCGATGCAGCTGTTCGCCACCGGCAAGGCCGCGTTCCTGGCCACCGGCTCCTACGCGGCCGGCCCGGTCCGCAAGCTCGGCGCGCGGTTCCCGTTCGGGCTGTACGCGCCGATCACGGTCGCGAACCCGCGCTACACCGGCATCTTCAACGCCACGTTCATCCTCGGCGTCAACGCGAACTCGCCGAAGAGGGCCGCCGCGCTCGCCTGGCTCACCCACCTCTCCGACCCGGCCGTGGCCGCGGTCTACGCGAACGGCACGTCCCAGCACGTGACCGTCGCGGGTGTGGAGTACACGAACCCGGACCTCCGGGCGTTCGCACCCTGGCTCACCGAGAAGACGCTGCTGGCGCCGCGGTTCCAGTTCAACGACCTGGACATCCGTACGGCCGTGGAGGAGGCCGCCGTGAAGGTCGTCGGCGGCACGAAGCCGGAGGAGGCGGCCGAGGCCGCGCAGCGGGTGGTGGACCAGAAGCGGTGAGGCGACACTGGGGTCTCTACCTGTTCCCGATCCCGGCGCTGGCGCTCTACCTGGCGTTCTTCGTGCTGCCGGCGGTCCAGGGCCTGCAGTACGCGATCACGGACTGGGACGGTTTCAGCCCGACGTTCAACCGGGTCGGCACCGGCAACTTCACGCGGATCGTCACCGCGGACGACCAGTTCGCGAACGCGCTCGGCAACAACCTGACGTTCCTGCTGTCCGTGGTGAGCGGGCAGACCGTGCTGGCCCTCGGGCTGGCCGTGCTGCTCGCCGCCCGCAGCCGCGGCTCGACCGCGCTGCGCGCGCTGTTCTTCCTGCCGACCGTGCTCTCCTCGATCTCGGTCGCGTTCGTCTGGCGGTTCGTCTACGACCCGAACCTGGGGCTGCTGCACTCGCTCGGCGTGCCCGGGGTGTTCCTCGGTGACGAGGACACCGCGATCCTGTGGGTCGCGGTGGCGCAGATCTGGTTCCACGCCGGGCAGATGATGGTGCTGTTCATCGCCGGCCTGCACCAGATCCCGGCCGAGCTGTACGAGGCCGCGCACGTCGACGGCGCCGGGCGCCGGCAGCGGTTCCGGTTCGTCACCTGGCCGATGCTGGCCCCGACGACCGCGCTGGTCGTCGCGTACACCACGATCCAGTCGTTCAAGGCGTTCGACCTGATCCTCGGCCTGGCCGGCAACCCACCACGGTCCTCGCTGGACATCCTGTCCACCCGGATCTACACCACGTTCGCCAACAGCCAGCTCGGGTACGCCGCCGCGGAGTCCGTCGTGTTCATGATCGCCATCGGGGTCGTCACCTGGATGCAGAACCGGGCGGCGCGGATCGGAGCCGGACGATGACCAGACGAGCACTTCTCGCGGTCTACGCGCTGCTGATCGTCGTACCGCTGATGGTCGTGCTCTTCGGCTCCTTCAAGACCACGCCGGATCTGTTCGCGTCGCCGTTCGGCCCGCCGCTGTCCCCCACGCTCGGCAACTACCGGGTGATCCTCGGGGACGCCGGACTGCTGCGCGTCTTCGGCAACAGCGTGCTCGTGGTGATCGTCTCGGTGCCGGTCACGCTGGTGCTGGCGAGCCTGACCGGCTACGCGGTGGCCCGGCTCCCCCGCTGGCCGTCCCGGATCCTGTTCGGTGCGTTCGCCGCCGGTCTCGCGGTGCCCGCGCAGGCCATGATGATCCCGCAGTACGTCCAGTTCGACCGGCTCGGCCTGCGCGACAGTCTGTTCGGCCTGATGCTGGTCAACGTGGTGGTGACGCTGCCGGTCGCGGTGTTCATCCTGTCCGGCTTCATGCGCACGCTCCCGCGCGAGCTGTTCGAGGCCGCGGCGCTGGACGGCGCCGGGCCGTGTGCCGTCTACCGCCGGATCGCGGTCCCGCTGTCCCTGCCGTCGCTGGCCGCGACCGCGATCTTCCTGCTGGTCATGCACTGGAACGACCTGCTGTACCCGCTGCTGTTCATCGACGACCCGGCCAACCGCACGCTGCCGCTGGCGCTGCTCGACTTCGCCGGTGAGTACCTGACCGACTATCCCCTGCTCTTCACCGGCGTGGTGATCGCCTCGATCCCGATGGTGCTGCTCTACGCCGTCCTGCAACGGTGGTTCGTCGCCGGCATCACGGCGGGAGCGATCAAGGGCTGACCCGCGGCGCCGGTAGGCCGCACCGCCCCATTCCTTCCTAGGAGGCTAGCCTCATGCCTCCGTCAACGTCACGCGCGGAGCTCGCGCCACGAGGAGTAGTGCTGGATGGAGATGCCGTTGTAGGCGCGGTCCCGGGCGGCCGCGCGGTCCAGTGCGGACAGCTGCGTCCCCAGCACGGTCGCCCCCTCCTCCGCGAAGCTGCAGTGCGCGCAGTCCGCCAGCACCGCCGTCTCCGCGCCGAGGCGGACCTTCTTGCCCGCCTTCGCGCCGCGGCCGAGCCAGTCACGGCTGATCTCGTACATCGAGTTGGGTCCGACCGCGGTGTCGCGGTAGCTCATCACGGTGACCGCGTCGACGCGCTTGAGCGTCTCGGCGGCCAGGTTCCGCCCGCCGGTGACGGTCACCTCGCCGTACCAGAACGCCACGTCCGCCTCGATCGGCAGCGTGGCGCCGGACCGCAGCCTGTCCAGCATGGACAGATAGCGGGCGCCGAGCGTCGCGCGGTTGCCCTCCCAGCTGGGGAGCACGTGCGGTTCCACGTCGACGTGCAGGCCGGCGAAGAGGCCGGTGGCGGTGACCGCCGTGCGCCACGCGACGGCCTGGGCCGGGTCGGCGATCCAGGCCGGGTCGCCGTTCAGCGCGACGAGCCGGATGCCGACCGCGGCGGCCCGCTTCCTGATCTCCTTCAGGCGGGCGAGCTGCGGCGTGCGGGCGACGTCCGTCTCCACGTACGCGAAGATCTCCCGGACGCCGCGGGCCGCCGCCCACGGCACGACCTCGGCCGCCTCGGCGCGGCTCCACAGCCACATGGCCCGCGCGCCGGCCGCGCCCTGCGGCGTGGCCACGCTGGTCAGCTTCGGCGTGACCACCGGGACCGCGGCGGCCACCACCGCCAGCGCGGCCGTGGCCAGCCTCGTTCTCCACCGCCCCGCCATCGCCGCCTCCGTGCGTCAAAGAGCGAACGGGCGAGCCCGTGGATCCCCGGGCTCGCCCCGCCGCTCGTCCGTGAGCGGCGCGTCAGCAGTATCGGCGCCGGGCGTCCCGGCTGAAGGGAAACGCGGTCAGCTGCTCGCCGGGACCGGGACGTCCACGCTGCCGCCCTGGGGCAGCGCCAGGAACTGGGGACAGCCCTTGGGCGCCTCGCCGGTGAGGCAGCGCTGCATCGCGTCGTAGAGCACGTACCCGTCCGGGCCGAGCACCTCGACGAGCTTCTCGATCTGCTTGAGCTTCTCGTCGACGGTCGCGTTCTGCTCCTTGATCGCCTGCCGCTCGGTGATCGCCACCTGGACCGCGGCGAGCCCGTCGACCAGTTCCTTGCGCGGCGCCGGCTTCTGCAGCGTCAGGTTGAACTGGGTGAAGTACGCCTTGCCGCCGGTGGTCGCCATCACCGCGTTGCCCAGGTTCGTGTTGATCGCGGCCTCGAACTGCGCGCGGGTGGCCGGGTCGTTGTAGAGCGCGAGCCAGTCGTACTTCTGCGCCTCGGTGGCCAGCGCCTTGTTCAGCGGCTGTCCGATGTAGAACCGCAGCATCTCCAGCCACCGGTCGGTGGTCTGACCGTCGTCGTCCATCGTCGGCTGGAACTTGAGGCCGATCTCCTCGTGGAACTCGCGCAGCATGCCGCCGTCCGGGTCACACGACGTGTCCAGGTGGAAGGTCAGCCCGCCGGACACGGTCAGCTCCTGGTTGTCCTTGGAGACGACGGTGAACGGGTTGCTCTCCGCGTCGTCGCCGCCCATGAAGTCGAAGTTCCGCTGGCCGGCCGGGTACTTGTAGTACTTCTCGCCGAGCCCGTCCCACGTGCGGTTGTTCTGGGTCACGCACTCCTGGTAGGTGGTGCTCGAGAACGAGCCCGCGTTGTAGTGCAGCGCCACCTGGTCCGACTCCGTGCTCACCGTGCTGCACCCGGCCAGCATCGGCATGGTCACCGCTGCCGCCAGGACGACCGCCACCGTTCGCCGCATCGGTCTCCCCCGTCGTGTCGTCGTTCTGACCCGCAGAGTAGGGAGCCCGGTCAATCGGACGGCCGACACTATGGTCGGGAACACATACGTAGAAATGTGGATTCACTCGGCGAATCGGTCACGCTATAGGCAACCCCCGAGAGACCCTCCAGAGAAAGCGACTCGCGTGAACCGCAACCGTCGTCTGCCCCTCGTCGCCGCCACCGCGCTGCTTGCGCTCGCCACCGCCGCCTGCGGCTCATCCGGCACGGACGCCGCCGCGTCCGGAACGAACACCTCCCCCACGAACAGCACCGTCCCGGTGACGGCCACCACGGCCGGCGGCGCGGGCGGATCGGCCACCGACGTCCCGGCGAAGAAGGGGATCACCCTCCGGGTGACCGGCGGGCACAGCACGGCGGACGTCTCGTACCTGATCGGCACGGCGAACACCGAGGAGAAGGCCACCACGCTGCCGTGGCAGAAGGTCGTCGTCCCGGTCGACGAGGTGTTCCACGTCTCGCTGATCGCCATGTCCACCACCGAGGCGGCGGACCTGACCTGCGAGATCTTCATCGACGGCACCTCGGTGGACACCGCGAAGGCCGGCGAGGCGTCCGGCGGCGTCGCCGGCTGCGAGTGGAACGGCAAGGACAACTAGCCGAACAGGCGGAGCGCGAGCCAGAGCGTGAGGGTGCCGGTCACCAGCGTGACCGGCACGGTGATCGCGCCGAGGCGGGTGAAGCGGCGGTTGCCGGGCGCGTGGTCGTGGGCGTGCAGGATCTGCCGCCAGAGCAGCGTGGCGAGCGAGCCGACGTAGGTGAGATTCGGGCCGAGGTTCACGCCGAGCAACACCGCGAGCGTGAGGCCCGGGTTCCCGGCGGTCAGCGGCACCAGCATCAGCGTGGCCGGCAGGTTGTTGAGCAGGTTCGCCAGCACCGCGGCGAGCGTGGCCGCGGCGAGCAGGCCGGGCAGCGTGGCCTGCTCCGGCACCAGGTGCCCGACCAGCGCGCCGAAGCCGGAGTCGCGCACGGCCAGCACGACCACGCCGAGCGCGGGCACGAACAGCAGGAACGCCGGGTGTACGGCCCGCAGCAGCCGCCGGGACCCCGCGCCGGGCGCCCGCCACAGCCTCGGCACGGCCAGCACCAGCGCGCCGAGCGTGGCCACCCACGCGGGATGCACACCGGCCAGTTCGCCGAGCGGGAACCCGGCCAGCGTCGCGGCCAGCACACCCAGAGCCGTCCGCGGTACGCCGGGATCCGCCGGCGCGGCGGGCGGCTCCGGCGCGCCGGACGCCCGTCCCGGTGCGGCCGATGCGGCGGGTGCCGCTCCCGGTGCGGCCGGTGAGCCGGACGCCGCTCCCGGTGCGGCGGGTGCCGCTGCGGGTGCCGTGGTCCGGTCCGGGGTAGGGATGCGCAGGTCGGCGCGGAAGAAGAGCCGGAAGATCAGGTACTCGGCGGCGATGACGGTGAGCCAGGGCAGGGTCATCAGCGCGGCGAAGCCGGCGAAGGTGAGGCCGCTGGCGGCGAACGCGAGCAGGTTGGTCAGGTTGGAGACCGGCAGCAGCAGCGACGCCGAGTTGGCCAGATGGGCGCAGGCGTAGACGTGCGGCGTGGTCGGCGCGCGCATCGCACGGGCGGCGCGCAGCACCACCGGGGTCAGCAGCACCACGGTGGCGTCCAGGCTGAGCACGGCCGTGACCAGAGACGCGAGCACGAAGACGATGCCGAGCAGGCGGCGTGGTGAGCCGGCGCCGCGGGCGGTGGCGAGCCGACCGGCCCAGGTGAAGACGCCGGCCTCGTCCGCGAGCGCGGACAGCACCAGCACGGCGGCCAGGAACGCCACGGTCGGGGCGAGCTCGACGATCTCGTCCCACGCCTCCGCCGGTTCCACCATGCCCAGGAGCACGACCAGCAGCGCGGCGGGCACGGCCGCGGCCGCCTCGGGGAGGCCGCGCGGCCGGATCACCGCGAACGCGAGCACGGCCGCCAGTATCAGCAGCGCCACCACTGTTCCCATGACGTCCGCCCTGGTGCCGAACCGGATCTTTGCCGCCGGACCAGCTACCCACCCGGGCCGGCCCGTACGCCGGATCACCGAAAGGCCGGGGTATGAGACGCGCCTCGTCACCCGTTCGGTTGCCGGCTGTGACGCATCTGTCGATAGTGGTCGGAAAGGGGCGGTGGGCGCGTCCCGCGGATCGGGTCACCTAGTAACTTGTGCCGAGTGAAATCGCCTCGAGTTGCGCCGGACGAGGGCGCGGCGGACGTCTCGCGCGGTGCCAAGATCTCGCCGCTGCACTCGCTCGACCCTACTGAGCTGGGCAAGTACCAGATCAAGGGCCGGCTCGGCGAGGGCGGCATGGGCACGGTCTACCTCGCGGAGGACGAGGAGGGGCGGCAGGTCGCGGTCAAGGTGATCCGCACCGACCTGGCGGCCGAGCCGGACTTCCGGCGGCGGTTCCGCAGCGAGGTGAACCGGGCCAAGCAGGTGCCGCCGTTCTGCACCGCGGAGGTGCTGGACGCGGACCCGGACCATGAGCACCCGTACCTCGTGGTCGAGTTCGTGGACGGCCCGAGCCTGGCCGACGTGGTCAAGGAGCAGGGGCCGCTCACCCCGGCGAACCTGCACGGGCTGGCGATCGGCATGGCGACCGCGCTGGTCGCGATCCACGGCGCCGGCGTGGTGCACCGGGACCTGAAGCCGCGCAACGTGCTGCTGCCGCCGGGCAGCCCCAAGGTGATCGACTTCGGTATCGCGCGGGCGACGGACGCGACCAGCGGCGTGACGAAGACGCACGAGATGCTGGGCACGGTGGCGTACATGCCGCCGGAGCGCCTGGACACGGCCGGGAAGGCGCCGACCACGCCGAAGGCGGACATCTTCGCGTGGGGTGCCGTGGTCGCGTACGCGGGCACCGGGCGCACGCCGTTCCAGGACGCGTCGATGCCGCTGACCGCGATGCGGATCATCTCCGGCGAACCCGACCTGGAGGGCCTGACGCCGGAGCTGCGCAAGGTGGTGTCGGCGGCGCTGGCGAAGAAGCCGGAGGACCGGCCGACCGCGCGCAAGCTGCTCGACATGCTGCTCGACGCGAGCGGCGAGGCGACGGACGAGTTGCCGCCGGCCGAGGTGGTCGCGGTGGTGACGCCGCCGGCCGAGACGCCCGCGGCGCCGGTGGCCGCGGCCGTTCCGGTGGGCGCGGCGACTCCCGCGACGCCGGCCCGGAAGCGGGCCCGGCTGGTGGCGGTCGTGGCCGGGGTGCTGACCGTGGTGGCGATCGTGGCCGCGATCGCGATCCCGCTGTCGACGCGCGGCGGCGACGACCCGGCCGGCGGCGGGCTGAATCCGGCCGGTGCGGGCCCGAGCGGCCCGGCGGTCGCGGGCGACGGCGGGGTGCTGCCCGGGTCGGAGTCACCCGGCGGCGAGTCCAGCACCGGCAACGCGCTGCCGGAACCGCTGGCCCCCGGTGCCGCCGGCCACGCGGTCGCGGACCCGCTGACCAGCGGCGCGAACTGGGCGGCGAGCACGGAGTTCGGCGGCATCTGCGCGTTCACGGGCGGCTCGATGGAGATCACGAAGCAGTCCGACGGCTGGTTCCGGTGCACCGGGCCGGCCACCGTGTTCGGCGGCGACGTGGAGATCGCGGCGACCGCCACCCTGGTCACGCCGGGCTCGTGCGCGTCGTTCTGGCTCGGCGTCAACGATCCGGACGGATACGTGCTGCACGTCTGCGAGAACGACCTGCGCCTGGACCGGCAGCCGACCGGGACCGGTCTCAAGACCGAGCTCGCCGCCAAGGCACTGACCAGCCCGATCGCGCTGGGCGGGCCGGTCGCGCTGACCATCCGCGCGGAGGCCGACCGGGTTCGGGTGTGGCGCGGCACGGAGCAGGTGGCGATCCTCCCGCTGGCCGGCCGGCTGCCGGCCGGGAAGGTGACGCTCGGCGTGTCCGGCGCGGCGCAGGACGGCCCGCCGCCGCCCTACACCGTGCGGGTCAAGGACATCAGCGTGCGGTCGACCGGGTGATCGCCCAGTTGACCGCCCAGAGCGCCGCGCCGCCGAGCAGCATCCAGAACGCCAGCAGGTAGATGCCGGCGTCGCGGACCACCGGCAGCAGGAAGAGCGCGGAGACGATCGCGCCGAGCACCAGCACGACGGTCGGCGCGCGGAAGTGGTCGTGGTCGACGGTGTCCCGGCGGAGCACCAGCGCGGACACGTTGACGGCCAGGAACACGCCGGTGAGCAGCAGCACCGTGGTGTCGGAGAGGTCACCGAGGTCGTCCACCGCGATCAGCAGCCCGACCGCGGCGGCCGTGGTGAACGCGATCGCGACCCACGGCGTGCGGCGGGCGCCGAGCCGGCCGAAGATCGGCGGCAGCACACCGCGGTTGGCCATGCCGTAGAGCAGCCGGGACGCCATCAGCATGTTGATCAGCATGGTGTTGCTGACCGCGATGATCGACACGGCGGAGAACACCCGCTCGGCGGGCAGGTCCGGCGCGCCGATCCGGACCACCTCCAGCAGCGGGCCGGACGACGCGACCAGCGTGTCCAGCGGCACCGTCATCGCGGCCGTGAACGCGACCAGCAGGTAGACGACACCGGCCAGCACCAGGCCGGTGACCAGCGCCGGCGGGAAGCACTTCCGCGGCTCGGTGACCTCCTCGGCCAGGTTCGCCGAGTCCTCGAAGCCGATGAACGCGTAGAACGCGGTGGCGGCGCCGGCCAGCAGGCCGGTGGCCACGCCGAAGCCGGTGCCGGAGAACTCGAACGCGGCGCCCGGGTCGCCACCGCCGGTGGCCAGCACCCAGCCGCCGACGCCGATGATGAACAGCAGGCCGGCCAGCTCGATGCAGGTGATCACGACGTTGACCCGCATCGACTCCGCGACGCCCCACAGGTTCACGGCCGCGACGAGCAGGATCGCGACGACGCCGATCAGCACGGCCGGCGGGTTCTCGACGCCGGTGAGGCCGGTGAAGTAACGGCCACCGACCCGGCTGGCCGCGAACGCGGCGGACGTGACGCCGGACGCCATCACCGCGAACGTGACCATGAACGACAGCGCCCGGATGCCGAACGCGCGGTCGACGTAGAGCGCGGCGCCGGCCGCCTGCGGGTACTTCGTGACCAGCTCGAGGTAGGCGAACGCGGTCAGGAACGCCAACCCGAACGCGATCAGGAAGCTGGCCCAGATCGCGCCGCCGGAGTCCGCGCCGACCTCGCCGGTGAGCGAGTAGATGCCGGCGCCCAGCACGTCGCCGAGGATGAAGAACGTCAGCACCGGCCGGCTGATCACGCGGCGCAGCTCGGTGGACTCCGTGGCCGTCGTCATGGCGGCAGATGTGCCGCCGATTCATGATCGGTAAACGTCCGGTTACCGGCCGGCCGTGTCCGTGGCGGTTCCGGTCGCGGGCAGGGACGGCAGCGCGGAGATCGCCCGCGCGTAGTTGTCCACCTGACGCTGGCCGGCGGTCGCGCCCATGCCGCGCAGCCGCTGGGCGAGCTCGATCCGCACCTGGTCCTCCGGCAGGCCGCGATGTGTCGCCATCACCTGGGTCACCACCCAGTCGATCCGCATCTGCACCTGCCAGCCGACCGGGCGAATGTCCGGGGCGGTGGGGTCGAACCGCACCTTCTCGTTGTCGCGCATGGTCACGACGGTAGGAAATCGGGTGCTTTGCAGGGAAGACGCAGCCACCCGTTGCTACCTTCCGGCAACCGAACTGCTCCGTACGCTTGCGTCGCGAGATGGGGAGCGGTAGGCCTGGTCTGACAATCGTCGATCTCGGAGGGTCACTGTGAAGCATCTCGCGGCGTTCACCGCCGCCACGCTCGCCGCCACCATGATCAATGCCGCACCGGCGCACGCCTCCTACCAGCCCCCGATCTCCCCGACCGCGACCGGGTACGGCGGCGCGGTCTCCTCGGTCGACCCGACCGTCACCGCGGTGGGCCTGGACGTGCTGCGCCGGGGCGGCAACGCGGTCGACGCCGCGATCGCGGCCGCCGCGACGATCGGCGTGACGGAGCCGTTCTCGGCCGGGATCGGCGGCGGCGGGTTCTTCGTCTACTACGACGCGCGCACCCGGCGGGTGCACACCGTCGACGGCCGGGAGGCCGCGCCCGCGTCGATGCGGGAGAACTCGTTCCAGAACCCGGACGGTACGGCGCTGGACTTCAACGCGGCCCGGGTCAGCGGCCTCTCCGTCGGCGTACCGGGCACGCTCGCGGTCTGGGAGGCGGCGGCGGACCGATGGGGCTCCCGGTCGCTCGGCGAGCTGCTGCGCCCGGCCGCGGACGTGGCGGACCGCGGCTTCACGGTGGACGCGACGTTCAACGCGCAGGTCGCGGCGAACGCGGCGATCTTCGGGCAGTTCGACTCGTCCACGGAGCTGTACCTGCCCGGCGGTGCGCCGCCCGCGGTCGGCTCCACGTTCCGCAACCCGGACCTGGCGGACACGTACCGGCTGATCGCGAAGCGCGGCACGGACGTGTTCTACGAGGGGGCGATCGCGCGCGACATCGCGGCGACCGTGCAGCGGCCGCCGGTGTCGGACACGCCGATCGGCACCTGGGCGCACCCGATCCGGCCCGGCGGCATGACGGTCCGCGACCTCGCCCGCTACCAGGCGCGGTTCCCGGCGCCGACCCGCTCGGACTACCGCGGGCTGGACGTCTACGGGATGGCCACGCCGTCCAGCGGCGGCGCCGCGGTGGGTGAGGCGCTCAACATCCTGGAGGGGTACGACCTGGCCGCGCTGGACGACGCGGACGCGCTGCACCGGTACCTGGAGGCGTCCGCGCTGGCGTTCGCGGACCGCAACCGCTACGTGGGCGACCACACCCGCCGGGCGGTGCTGGACGAGCTGCTGAGTGACCGGTTCGCGGCCGAGCGGCGGTGCGTGATCTCCGGTTCCGCCGCGTTGCCGAAGCCGGTCGCGCCGGGCGTGCCGGACGGGCGGTACACCGGCTGTGCCCCCGCCGCCGCCGGTGTGCCGGACACGGACGCCAGCCAGAGCACCACGCACCTGACCGTGGCCGACAGGTGGGGCAACGTCGTGTCGTTCACGTTCACGATCGAGCAGATCGGCGGCGCCGGGATCGTGGTGCCGGGCCGCGGCATCCTGCTCAACAACGAGCTGACCGACTTCAACTTCACGCCGACCCAGGGCACCGCGGCCGACCCGAACCTGCCCGGTCCCGGCAAGCGCCCGCGCAGCTCGATGTCGCCGACGATTGTGCTCAAGGACGGCAAGCCGTTCGTGGCGGTCGGCTCGCCGGGCGGCGCCACCATCATCACCACCGTGCTGCAGATCCTCATCAACCGGATCGACCTGGGCATGAGCCTGCCGGCCGCGGTGGCCGCGCCGCGGGCGTCGCAGCGCAACTCCGCGACGCCGCAGGCCGAGCCCGCGTTCATCGCCGCGTACGGCGCGGACCTGACCGCGCTCGGGCATCCGGCGTTCACGTCCACGGCCGAGATCGGTGCCGCGACCGCGATCGAGTTCGGCCGGAACGGCCAGCTCACGGCCGTGGCGGAACCGGTTCGGCGCGGGGTCGGCGCCGCCGGGGTGGTCCGCTCCGGCCGTTAGGAGACGCCGGGATGGCCGGGCGGTGAAGCGAAAGTGCGAATTCGGGCCTGGCGTTCCCGGCGTGGGCGTCGTACGCTGAGCGCATAAAGGGTTGACCACCTTCCCCCGTGGGTGGTCAACCCTTTTCCTGTTGACCCATGTCACTGTCAACCCTTTTCCTGTTGACCCATGTCACTGTCAACCCTTTGCTCGTTGGCGCCTGCCGCTGCCAACCCTTTGCTCGTTGACCCATGTCACTGTCGACCCGCTTCTGCGCCCGGGTTTCCTAGCCTTGCAGCATGGACCTGCTCTGCGAGCCGTACCTGCTCGATCCCCGGCCCGGATCCGTCACCGTCGTCTGGCACACCTCGGAACCCGGCGCGGTCAACGCGGTGCTGCTCGGGCCCGCGGACGTGCTCGCGGCCGTCACACCGGCGACGGCGCACGAGGTGCGCGTGGTGCCGGCGGCCACCACCCGGCTGCCCCGGATGCGGGAGGACGCGCGGCCGCCGGCGCCGGGCGGGCCGGTCGAGCGGCCGGTCCACCGCCAGCTCGCGGTCGTGACGGGCCTGCCGGAGGGGCGCACCGCGTACCGGGTGATGTCCGGGTCCGTGCTCTCCGGCGTCCACACGCTGCGCGGCGCGCCGGCGGCCGGGACGCCGGTGCGCCTGCTGCTCACCAGCGATCACCAGCTGGGCCCGATGGTCCCGGCGAACCTGGAGCTGGCCGCGGAGACCGCGGGCGACCTGGACGGCGTGCTCTTCGCGGGCGACATGGTCAACGTGGTGGACCGGGGCAGCGACTGGTTCGACCACGCCGACGGGCGCGCGTTCTTCGCCGCGTTCGGCGGGCGGGCGTCGTGGACCGCGGGCGGGCGCACGTTCACCGGCGCGCCGATCATCTCGTCCGCGCCGCTCTACCCCACGATCGGCAACCACGAGGTGATCCGCCGGACCGCGTCGCCGACGCTGAACGCGCAGTTCCACGACGCGGTGCCGGACGACTGGGACGTGAGCACGTACGAGGCGATGTTCCCGGTCCCGGCCAGCGAGACCGGCGGGCCGCGCTGGTGGGCGCGGACGGTCGGCGACGTCTATGTGGTGTCGCTGTTCGGCACGGAGATCTGGCGCCCGGAGCGGCCCGGCACCCGGGGCACCTATTCCGAACGGCCCGCGGACCGGGACTCGCCGGAACGGTGGGGACACGGGCGGTTCATCTTCGCGCCGATCGGCAAGGGATCGCCGCAGTACGCGTTCCTGGTCTCCGCGCTGGCGTCGGACGAGGCCCGGAACGCGCGCTACCGCGTGGTGATGTTCCACCATCCGAGCCACGGGCTGGGCTTCAACTCGGTGCCGGCCTACACGGATCCGGTGCGGGTGATCACGGACGAGGAGATCCGGTACGAGTATCCGCTGGCGAACGACTACGTGCTGCGCGACCTCGCGCCGGTCTTCTCCGCCTACTACGTGAACCTGGTGCTGAACGGGCACTCGCACGTGTGGGCCCGGTTCCGGGACGACGCGGGCGTCAACTGGCTGGAGACGTCGAACGTGGGCAACACCTGGGGCGCGTACCACAAGCTCTCCGGCCGCTCCCGGATCGCGCCGGCCGGCCCGGACTACGTGCTGCAGGGCGACCCCGGCGGGCTGGAGCCGGTGCTGCCGACGGTGGCGCCGCTGACCGGGCCCGGCGGCGAGCCGCTGCCGTTCGTCGCCAGCAACGAGATCACCGTGTTCACGCTGCTGGACTCGGCCGCCGGGGTGGTGCGCTCCTACCGCTACGACACCGTGGCCGGCGGCGACGTGGTGCTCTTCGACGAGTTCCCGCTCTGACCGGCCGGCCCGCTCCGCGGGATTCCAAGGACGCGGAGCGGGCCGTTCGCGTCCTTGCGCCCTCGGATCCCGCAGGGAGGAGCGCCAGCGACGACCGGTGCCCGCGGGAGCATGCGGCACTCGGCCCGCCGGGAGCGGGCACATCGGTTCGTCATTGCTCCAACGACAGCGCCTGGCTGGGACAGATCAGGACCGCCTGCCGGGCGCGCGTGACCGCCGCGTCGTCCGGCGGCTCGGGACGCAGGACGATCACGATGCCCGCCGCGTCGTCCTGGTCGAACGCGTCCGGGTCGGTCAGCACGCACTGACCAGCGCCGATGCACCGGCTCGTGTCCGCGTGGATCTTCGTCATGGCGCGTCCCAGGTGACCGGCAGGCGGTAGAGGCCGTAGACCGTCGCGTCGTCCTTGTACGGCAGGCCGTCCGCGGGCTCGGTCAGGCGCAGGCTCGGGACGCGGCGGAACAGCGTGTCGAAGACGATCTGGAGCTCCAGGCGGGCGAGGTTCTGGCCCAGGCACTGGTGCGCGCCGAAGCCGAACGCGATGTGGTGCCGCGCGCCGCGCTCGACGTCCAGCTCGGCACCGTGCGGGAACGCGGCCGGGTCCCGGTTCGCCGCGTTGCCGAGCGTGACCACGCCCTCGCCGGCGCGGATCAGCACGCCGCCCAGCTCGACGTCCTCCCGCGCGACCCGGGACGTGGCGAACTCCGCGATCGTGAAGTAGCGCAGCAGCTCCTCGACCGCGGCCGGCGTCCGGGACGGGTCCGTGGTGATCGCCTTGAGCTGGTCGGGGTGGTCGAGCAGCGCCACCACGCCGAGGGAGATCATGTTCGCGGTGGTCTCGTGGCCGGCGAGCAGCAGCAGGAACCCGAGCGAGACCAGCGCCTCGACGTCGTCCGACGTGGCGAGCTGCCGGCTGAGCAGGTCGTCGCCCGGTTGCTCGCGGCGCCGCGCGATCAGGCCGGCCAGGTAGACGTGCAGCGCCTCGGCCGCGGCCGCGCGCTCCTCGGCCGGCGCGGTCAGGCTGAGCAGCGTGGCGGAGGACGTCTGGAAGAAGTCGTGGTCCCCGTAGGGCACGCCGAGCAGCTCGCAGATCACCAGCGACGGGACCGGCAGGGACAGCGCCGTGACCAGGTCGGCCGGGTTCGGCCCGGCGAGCATCGCGTCGATGTGGTCGTCGACGATCCGCTGGATCCGCGGGCGCAGCGCCTCCATCCGCCGGACGGTGAACTCGCCGACGACGGCGCGCCGGGCCTCGCCGTGCTCCGGCGGGTCCATCATCACCAGCGGGGTACGCCGCGCGTGCCGGCCGGGCACGTCCTGCGGGCGGTCCTTGGTGAGCGTGGGGAAGCCGCGGAGCCAGCGGTTGGAGCTGAACCGCGGGTCGGACAGCATCGCGCGGACGTGGTCGAGCCGGCCGAGCGCCCAGGCCTGCTCCCCGTTCGGCATGGTGACCTTCGTCGGCGTCTCCTGGTCGCGCAGCCGCTCGTGCTCCTCGGGTGGGGCGAACGGGCAGGTGCGCGTGGTCCGGAGGTGCGGAGCGGTCATCTGCGGCCATCCCGTCATCGAAGATCGATTAGAAGTGCGGCAAGCGATTCCGGTCAATGCCGACGCTAGACCTCCACCCGCATCACGTCCACGGCGGATTCGGCCGACGTCCGTCCAGCAGGGGTGACTCCACCAGCAAAATTGAACCAGATCACCCGCGAGCACTCCCGAAGATCATGAATTGGCAAGCTGAATCCCGCCGACCGAACCCACCCGATAGCACCGATCAGCAAGACGATCGACCGGCCGCAATCCATGAGCCGACCCCCCGGATGGCGTACAATCGAGGCATTCTGTCCACGCCGCCGGGCAATACACCACGCGACAGTCACAGATTCGTTGCCCACTCCGCGCCACAGAGACGCTCCACGAACGAGCCTCGTCGATTTGCCGGAAACGAGCACAAACCAAGGGCAAATACTCAGCCCAACGAGGGAGTTACAGTCAGTCATGACTGATGCGCAGACTCGGTCGAATTCGGAGTGGGCATGGGATGCATTCGACTCTGACTTCTACTTCACGCATAACTATGACAGCGTCCGGCGAGCTGACGCCGAAATTATTGATCATCTCGGCGCGTTCTTCTCCTCATCCCAGCTGCGCCGGCACGGCCGTGCGATCGACGTCGGCACCGGCGCGAATCTCTACCCCGCGCTGTCCATGCTGCCCTGGGCCGATCGGGTGACGCTGTTCGAGCGGGCGCGCACGAACCGCGCGTGGCTCGCGCGCCAGCAGGCGTCACCCAGCCCGATCTGGGCCGAATTCACCGCTCGGCTGCGCACCGGCCGCCCGGCCTACGACGTGATCACTGATCCCAGCACCGCGATCAGCGGCCGCACCGAGATCGTCGCCGGCAATGTCTTCACACTGCCGCAGGACGGCGCGTTCGACATGGGGACGATGTTCTTCGTCGCCGAGTCGATCACGCAGAACCGGCACGAGTTCGAACGGGCCACTCGCAACTTCCTGGGCTCGCTGAAGCGGTTCGCCCCATTTGCCGCCGCCTTCATGAAGGATTCCCAGGGTTACCAGGTCGGCGCGCTGGAGTTTCCCGCGCTGGCCGTGGACGAGTACGACATCGAGCGCTGCGTTGCGGGGCTGACCCATAATGTCAGTGTCCACACGGTGGACGACACGACACTCCGCGACGGCTACAAAGGAATGATCGTCGTAACGGGTTTCGCGGGTAGAGGCAGCGCGTCTCACAGGAAGTGAGCAGCCGGGATGGATGTCCAACCTCGCCAGCACCTTCTGGAGGTCTGGCGGGCATTCGCCAGCTACTCCGGTGGCGGTGCCGAGTGGCGCTGGGGCGGTCGCGACGGCAGCAACTCGATCAGTGACGCGGAGCAGCTGCTCTGCATCATGTCACCGGCCGCGGACGTGCCCACGTTCCGCATCGACCGGCCGGACGAGACCGAGGACGACGTCATCGGCTCGCTGGCCGCGCTCGGCGATCACCTCGAGGTGCCGAGACGGCTGGTCCAGCTGATCACGGAGTACCTGGAGAAGTACACCGCGCCGGACGGCACGCCGGTGTTCGCCGGCGACACGTACTTCACCGCGGCCGACCCGAGCGCGGTCGACGAGATCAAACCCGAACAGCGCGGTCTCGACGTGGTCGACTCGTTCTCGATCTCGGTGACGCTGATGCTCGCGACGATCGGTTTCGCCAAGACGTTCCGCGCGGTGGTCACCCGGGAGACGCTGCGGCAGCAGGTCGACCGGCTCGAGCAGATGGCCGGCACCCGGCTCACCGCCGCCATGGTCGGCCTGCTGCGCAGCTTCGCGGTCAACGTCTTCGACACCAGCGACGAGCAGGGCCGGCAACTGCTGAAGACCACCAATCAGAGCCGGCTGCCGGAGCGGCAGGTCGTGGAACAGCTCCGGCTCTCGCTGCGGGAGATCAACGCCCGCCTCCGGGACGACGTCACGATCGGTTCCGGTGCCGAGGAGGGCAGCCTGCTCGACAACCCGCACCGGCTGTTCGAGTGCGGATGGTCCTGGGGCCTGGTGGAGAACGCGCCACCGATCGAGGGAAAGGACCAGATCGGGCGGCAGCCCGCCGGCGTGGCCGAGCCGAAGCCGTACCTGTATTTCACGGTGGTCGCGCTCGACGCTATCCGGTCGCTGTTCTCCGAGCGCACCCGGCTGCTCGGCCTGCTCAACGAGGAGCAGCTGCGCCTCGCGCAGGCGTTGCAGCTGCGCTGGGATCTCACCCAGTCGTACTGGTCCGTCATCGCGACATTCGGCTCGGGCCGATGGCCGCTGGAAGATCTTCCATGGGCTGCGACCGACGGTCAGCAGTCCGACTACTTCAGCCTGCTGATCAGCGGCATGGTGATGCAGGACCTGATCACCCGACGGGCGTCCGACGCCGACCTCGCCCGGGTCGGCACCGTACTGGACGAACTGGCCAACCGCAGCCGGATCACCCGCCGCCCGTTCGCGGATGACCCGGCGATCCGCCTGCACCGTCCCGGTGAGACCTTCCTGCTGGTCGGCAGCGAGAAGGTCGGCGGGCCGCAGCTCGGGTGGGTCGCGTCGGACTTCGCGCCGGTGCTGCTCAAGCGCACGGTGCACCTCGCCGGCCTGCTCTCCGACAACGCGGCCCGGCAGAGCGCCACGTCGCTGGCCGGCGACGTGTGGCGGCACCTCACCGACCGCCGGCTGACCGACGACCGCGCCGCGAACCTGTGGGACGACCCGTCCCGGGTGTTCGACCTCGACGTCACGCACACGCTCCCCTCCTGGTACTACACGAAGCGCGTGGTCGACTGCCTGATCCAGGCCGCCCAGGTGATCCGCAGCTCGCCACCGCGCAGCGAGCGGCTCACCGACATCGCCGCCGACCTGCTGATCGAGGCCGAGCACCTGTACGACCAGGAGCAGCTCAACGGTCTCGCGCAGCGCGGCGAACGGCTGCGCACCGAGCTGGAACAGGTCAACCGCCAGCTCCAGCGCGCCCGCCGGATCCTGCGGCAGCGGCCGGGCAGCGCCAAGGCGCTGGCCGAGGACGTGCTCATCCGGCTCGACCGCCTCGCCGCCGCGCGCGAGGCCACCGCCGAGCCGGTGTGACATGCTCGTTTTCGCCACGTCCGACAAGGGCGGCACCGGACGCTCGGTGACCAGCAGCAACGTGGTCTACCGGCACGCGTTGCAGGGCGGCGACGCCTGCTACCTCGACTTCGACTTCGGCTCGCCGACCGCGGGCGCGATCTTCCAGATCTCGGCGGCGCAGGCCGGGGTGGAGTTCGACGGCATGCACTCCTACCTGCGCGGCCAGAGCGCGTCGCCGCGCCGGCTGAACGTGTGGACCGAGTCGCAGCGGCCGAGCCTGCGCAGCCGGCCGGCCGGGGCGGGCCGGCTGATGCTCTACCCGGGCGACGCCGGCGGCGGTGAGTTCGCGTCGACCGGTGAGATCGTCGACCGGTGCGCGGAGCTGTTCCTCCGGCTGGATGAGGAGTTCGACCTCTGCCTGATCGACCTGAGCGCGGGCCGGTCGTACGCGATCGACATCGCGCTGGCCGCGACCGCGCGCGCCGAGCTGGCACATCTGCGGCACCGGTGGCTGGTCTTCCACCGGTGGACCAGCCAGCACATCGGCGCCGCGGCGAGCCTGGTCTACGGTGCCCGGGGCATCCTGCGGATCGGCGAGGACCGCGGCCACGACCCCCGGCAGCTGGCGAACTCGGTGCGCTTCGTGCGGACCGCGGTGGTCGACCCGAGGTCGCCGGACTACGCCGGGCTCCGCCCCGAGCAGCTGGCCTGGGTGGACGCGTGCAACCAGGAGCTGCAGCGGCAGGCCGCCCGGGAGCGGGTCGGGCGCACGCTGATGCTCGGCCAGATCCCGCTCGACCCGGTGCTGCAGTGGCGCGAGCAGCTGCTCACGGACGGCGACGTGTGGGAGCGGCACGCGGCCAACCAGCAGACCGTGGACGCGCTCGACGCGCTGGCGAAGCGGATCGTCGACGACACCGCCTGGGAGGGCCTGTGACCGTCCCGGAGGTGACCTACACCGAGACGACCGCGACGCCGAGGGTACGGTCGACGCCGCTCGCCCACCTCTCGATCGAGCTGGGCCACCTCTACATGGAGGACTTCGCGGCCGGGCCGGAGCGGTTGCGCGCGCAGTTCCGCCGGGTCCGGCCGTGGGCGGACGCGCTGCGCCGGATGGAGGCGGACAGCCGTCCCGGCCAGGCCACCCGGATCAGCACCTGCTTCCTGATCGACGACTACTTCGCGCCGTTCGGCTCGCCCGCCGACGTGCTCCCGGAGCTGGCCGCCGCCGCGGACGAGGCCGGCCTGCGGATCGACTACATCGCGCGCGAGTCCGCGTGCGCGACCGCGGACGGCGTCGAGGTGGCCCGCATCGTGGAGGGCCGGCTGGTCGCCGACCCGCCGCGCGGCACGAACGGTTCCCGCCCGCCCACGCACCAGAGCGGCTGGCTGGCCAACGGGGAGCCGCCGTCCACCGGCACGGCCGCGTCCGAGGCGATGGACGCGGCCCGCGGCTGGCAACCGCCCCGGCAGAACGCGGTGAAGAACCACTCGATCTACGTCGACGTGGAGATCTGGCAGGAGCGCAAGACCGGCCGGCTGTGGGCGTGCCCGTTCCTGGCCGCGGTCTGGCAGCTGCTCCGGCTGGGCCTGCTGCGCGACCACGGCGAGCCGGTCTGGCGACCGGAACCGGCCACCCGCGCGGACCTGCCGGCGTCCTGGCACGAGATGCCGGCCGTGATCCAGTGGGAGCCGCGGGCCGCGCCGTTCGCCGCGTTCCGCACCGCCTCGGTGCTGGACACCCGGTTCATCGAGATCGAGACCGCGGTACGGGTGATCCTGAGCCAGGTGGCGGTCCAGCGCGACGTGGCCGAGCAGGTCGCGGCGCGCGCGGCCGCGGAGGGCATCCCGCTGCCGGCCGAGGTCGTCGACCGCATCGACTACGTCTTCACCTCACGGGCGTAGGCATCTCGGACGCCAGCTCCCACAGCTCCCGGTAGATCCGGGCGTGGTCGCGCACCCGGGTGGGAAGCAGCGACAGCCGAGTCTCCGCGATCGTCGAACGGGCCGTGTCCTCCAGCGGTGCGGGCGCGATGATCTCGTAGCTCAGCAGATCGTCGAAGACGATGAAGCCGAGTCCGAACACGCGCAGCGTAGCGGGAATTCGGGTGCGGTCGAGCAGTCGGACCCTGATGCCGATCCGGCTCTGCGCCTCGCACGCCTCACGCACCTCGGGGTCGATGCCGTCGCTGGGGCGGTCGATCACAAAAATGCGGCGGACCACCGCTCCCCGCTCCACGGCGCTGTGCTGGACCTGTAGGTAGCGCTGACCGATCTCGCTGGTCCACAACCCCCGGTCCACCAGGGTCAGGCTGATCGCGTCGATGCCGATGCGCGCGTGACGAGTGAGGCCGAGCAGCCAGTCGCGATCCTCACCGTCGTAGGTCACCTCACCGCCCCTGCCGAGTTTCCGCAGGACGTCGGACGTTCTCGTGATCTCCTGCGTGAAGAAGTCGTACACGAGCGGCGGCGAGTCCGTCGCTATCTGCGTCGCGTCCCGGACCAGTTGTGTGACGAGATCGGTCGGTAACGGGGAGGCCTCGACCCGCGCGAACAGGTCGGTCGCTTCATTGATCTTTGAGAAAGAGTCGCGCATCGAGTTCTTCATGCTCAGCGCATTGCTCTGCACGGACTGCTCGACGGCCGCGAGCCGCTGCTCGAACTCGATCAGGAACTGACTGATCAACGTCACGCTTCCGATGAGAATGGACAGCGTGATCGCGAGTGCCTGCGGCTGGTTCAGATAGTCGGTGACCAGGTAGGTGAAGGCCCCCACGACGACTGCTACGACAGCCGTCCGTACGACGCGATTTCGGACCGTGGCCTGCATCAGACACGCACCCCGGCCGACAGTGCCTCGACCGTGCCGACCGAGAGCTGGTCGCGGATGCGGGCGACCAGCGTCTCCCACTGCCGGGTGAAGCCGGGCCGCAGCTCCAGCGACTCCCAGACCGCAGCCATTCCGCCGTCCAGCCGGGCCGCGGGCATCCACAGGTGGAGCAGCGTGTCAATCGCCGGGGCCAGCCGGGGCAGCGTCTCCTCTCGGGCCCGGACGCCGAGCGCGCTCGCGCCGATCACCTCGATCAGCGAGCTGAGCAGCCAGTCGTGCCGTGCGATGTCCGCGCACAGGTCGGCGATCCGGCCGGCCGGCAGCTCGGGCAGCGCGAGCCGAAGCGTGCGCAGGTCACCGTCGTCGACCAGCAGGTCCACCCGGTCCGGCCCCACGGTGGCGGCCCAGCGGAACCGGGTGCGCGGCACCCGGAGCGCCACCCGCCGGTCGAGCCGCGGCGAGGCCTGCACCCGGTCGATCGTGCGGGCGCAGATGCCGCCGAGGTCGAGCGCGCCCGGCCCGCGCTCGCCGGCCAGGAAGGCGTCGGCGAGGCCGGCCGGCGGCGTCTTCGCCAGCACCTCCACGTGGCCGGGGCGCGAGATGTAGTGCGACCACGGCAGGCGCCGCGCCTCGGTCGCGGGATCGACCGTCGTGTACGCCGACGCCTGCACCACGCAGCCGCCGGTGAGGACGGCGCAGTGCCGGACCGTCCCGACGGCCCGGCCGGACGTGCCGGCGAGCGGGCAGTCCACGCCGGTGATCAGGTCGGGTGACCACGCGCAGGAGATCGGCCGCTCGGACACCCGCACCGGTTCACCGGCGACCAGGTCGAGCAGGTCCCGTGCCACACCCGTGGTGACCGAGGTGGGGTGACGCAACAGTCCGGTATGAATCTCTCCGAGGATCAACATCGATTCCTTAATCGCGCAGGCCCTCCGATTGCACCCCACTCCGTGTTGACATCGCAACGCCCCCTTGCGGGTTTACTGCTCCATTCCGAGGAAATCTCAGAACACGATCTTCCTGTGATCGCGATATCAACGGATAAATTGTGAATGTCCGCGGTCGAAATTGTGCGATGCCCGTCTACCGTGACGGGATGACCAGCGTTCGCGCGGAAGTCTTGATCATTGGCGCCGGTGTAGCCGGCCTCACCACCGGGGCACTCCTCGCGGAAGCCGGGATGGACGTCCGCATCCGCACCGCAGCGCCGGCGCTGGAATCCACGTCCTACGCCGCAGGGGCGATCTGGGATCCGTTGTATGCCTCGCATGAGCGGATCCGACCGTGGACAGATGTCACCTACCGGACTCTCACCAGCCTCGCCCGGAACGCGCCGGACGCGGGTGTCCACGTGCTCGATGGCATGGAGGCCACCCGCGTGCCTGCCACACCGCCGACCCACGTGACGACGTTGCCAGGGTTCCGGCGCTGTGACCCCGACGATCTGCCGCCCGGTTTCGTCACCGGCTGGAGATATCACGCCCCGGTCGTCGACATGCCGGTCTACCTCGAATACCTACAGCACAGACTGAAGGCGGCCGGCGGAACGATTTCCATCGGGCACGCACCCAGCCTGGCTGCCGTCGCCGGTGAGGCTCCGATCGTGATCAACTGCACCGGACCGGGCGCGGCGGAATTCGTCCCGGACTCGCGCGTCACACCGATCCGGGGCCAGCTCGTCATTGTGGAGAACCCGGGCATCGAGGAATTCTTCGCCGAGCACCTCGGCGGCCCACCGGGAATGACCCATGACGATGCTCCCCGGGAGATGACGTATCTGCTGCCGCAGGGACCACTGCTGGTCCTCGGAGGAAGCGCCGAGATCGGCCGGGCCGACGTGGACGAGGACGCCCGTATCGCCGCCGGGATCATCGCCCGCTGCGCCCGCATCGACCCGCGGATCGCGGAGCTGCCGGTGCTCGGGCACCGCATCGGCATCCGGCCCGTCCGTGATCCGGTGCGGGTGGAGCACGAGCTGGTCGGCGGGCATCACGTGGTGCACAACTACGGGCACGGCGGCGCCGGTGTCAGCCTGTCCTGGGGCTGCGCGGCCGACGTGCGCGACCTGGTCCTGGGGCTCTGATCAGAGCGGCGGGTCGGTCGCGAGCATGTGCAGGACCGGGCGGAGTTCCTCGAGGTCGACGCCGCCGACCTCCTCGGCGAAGCGGACCACCTCGTCGACGTCGAGGCGGGGCAGTTCCTGGCCGGGGGCGAAGGAGTCGGGCATGTCCGGCAGGTCGGGGATGCGCGGCAGGGACGGCAGCGGGCCGAGGTCCAGCGCGGACCGGACCGCCTCCAACATGGTCAGCAGGTCGGCGCGGGCCAGTTCGCGCAGGAACGTGCGGTCGGTGCGGGCGAAGCCGCGCGGGTCCATGATCGCGTCGACCACCACGCGCTGCGCGCCGCGGCGCACGGTCACGCCCGGCGCGTCGCCCTCGCTCCACAGCGGCGCCAGGTCGAGCGTGTGCAGGCCGGACCGGGACCACCAGCGGCGCCAGCGCGGCTCCGCGTCCACGGCCGCGATCAGCACCTGCATGGTCGCGTCGTAGGCGGGGCGGGTGCCGAGCACGGTGTGCAGCCCGCCGCCGTACGTCAGCCAGGTCTCCTCGGCCGTGTCGTCCGCCGCGATCGGCGACCAGAGCGGGTTGCTGCCGGTCTCCACGCTGACCGGCGGCTCGTGCGTCCAGGCCAGGCCGGTGGCCCGCTCGAACGCGTTCGCCGGCACCGCGAGCAGCCACTCCGCGCCCGGGCTGGCGAACTCCGCGATCGCCGGCGGGTCGCCGAACACCCGCAGGTAGGTCTCCCGGCCGGCCGCCACCACCGCGCACCGGGCGGCCAGGAACGCCTCCGCGCCGCCGGGCACGAACGACGCGTGCGCGGGCGTGTCGATCGCGTGCACGACCACGGCCAGGTGATCCGCGAACGCGGTGATCTCGTTGACCGGCCGGCCGGCCAGCTCGGCCGTGAGCGTGGCGACCGCGGCGTCCAGCTCCTCCGCCGACAGCAGCGCGACAGCGGTCCAGAACGAACGCTCATCCATGCCCGTCACCCGCTCCCGTCACACCGGCCACCAGGCTCAACGTAACCGCTCGGGCGTTGCTCCGGGGTGGAATCCGGGTGCGAGGGGCGGACCGGGGCAGGCGGGCACGCTCCACCTCCGCTTGCCGTCCGGCCCCGGCCGGCGGCTCTGTAGGCTGCACACCTTGTGACCGCCACGATGATTGCCCGCGAGCTCGCCGCCGGCCACGGGGACCGCATCCTCTTCTCCGGTCTGGACCTCGTCGTCGCGCCCGGCGACGTGATCGGCCTGGTCGGGGTGAACGGCGCCGGCAAGTCCACGCTGCTCCGCACGCTGGCCGGGCTGATCCCGGCCGAGCAGGGCACGGTGCAGGTCAACCCGCCGACCGCGACCGTCGGTTACCTGCCGCAGGAGGCCGACCGGGTGCCGGGCGAGTCGGTGCGCGCGTTCCTGGCCCGCCGCACCGGCGTGGCCGCGGCACAGGCGGCGCTGGACGAGGCCACCACCGCGCTGACCGAACAGCGGGCCGGTGCCGATGATCTCTACGCGAACGCGCTGGAACGCTGGCTCGACCTGGGCGGCGCGGACCTGGACGAGCGCGCCGAGGCGGTCGCGGCCGACCTCGGCCTGACGGTCGACCTGGACCACCCGATGACCGGGCTCTCCGGCGGCCAGGCGGCCCGCGTCGGCCTCGCGTCGCTGCTGCTCAGCCGCTATGACGTGGTGCTGCTCGACGAGCCGACGAACGACCTGGACCTGGACGGCCTGGCCCGCCTGGAGCGCTTCGTCACCGGGCTGCGCGCCGCGACCGTGCTGGTCAGCCACGACCGCGAGTTCCTGGCCCGGACCGTGACCCGGGTGGTCGAGCTGGACCTGGCACAGCAGCAGGTCAACACCTACGGCGGCGGGTACGAGGCGTACCTGGAGGAACGGGAGACCGCGCGCCGGCACGCCCGCGAGTCCTACGAGGAGTACGCGGACACCCGGGAGGGCCTCGAGGCGCGCGCCCGCATGCAGCGCAACTGGATGGAGAAGGGCGTCCGCAACGCGCGCCGCAAGTCCACCGACAACGACAAGATCGCCCGCAAGCACCGGGCCGAGTCGACCGAGAAGCAGGCCGCGAAGGCCCGGCAGACCGAGAAGATGATCGAACGGCTGGAGACGGTCGAGGAGCCACGCAAGGAGTGGGAGCTGCGGATGACCATCGCGGCCGCGCCCCGGGCCGGCGCGGTCGTCGCCTCGCTGCGGGAGGCGACGGTGACCCGCGGCGGGTTCACGCTCGGGCCGGTCACGCTGCAGATCGACTGGGCGGACCGGGTCGCGATCACCGGTGCGAACGGTTCCGGCAAGTCGACGCTGCTCGCGGCCCTGCTCGGCCGGCTCCCGCTCGACTCCGGCACGGCCGCGCTCGGCTCCGGCGTGGTGGTCGGCGAGGTGGACCAGGCGCGCGGGTTGTTCCTCGGCGGCGACCCGCTGCTGGACGCGTTCGCCGCGCACGTGCCGGAGCAGGCGCCGGCCGAGGTGCGGACGCTGCTGGCCAAGTTCGGGTTGCGCGCCGACCACGTGCTGCGCCCGGCCGGGTCGCTGTCGCCGGGCGAACGTACCCGCGCGGCCCTGGCCCTGCTCCAGGCGCGCGGCGTGAACCTGCTGGTGCTCGACGAGCCCACGAACCACCTGGACCTGCCGGCGATCGAGCAGCTGGAGTCCGCGCTGGAGGGCTACCCCGGCACGCTGCTGCTGGTCACGCACGACCGCCGGATGCTGGACGCGGTCCGGGTCAACCGCCGGCTCGCGGTCGCCGCCGGGACGGTCACCGAAGAATCGCTGTGACCGTTCCGCAACCGCCCGCGACCCCCACCGGCACCGCGTACCGGGTTAGCTGTGTCACCAGGCACGACGTATCAGGAGGTGCACCGTGAACACTCGCGCGGACGCGCTTTTTGCATCCGTACTGCAGGCATCCCAGCGTCCGGCGGAGACCGAGGTCCGCGCGGCCGTGGTCGACACGCTCGGCCGGCTCGGCGAGCACGGCTGCGCCGGCGAGGTCGCGGGCGAGTTCGGCGACCACCCGGAGGCCGCCGCCCACCGGATGATCTGGGCCCTCGACATGGTCAGCCGCTCCTACCGCGACTGACCCCGGCGCCGTTTGCTACAACCCAGGGGCATCCGAGGGTACGGCGAGAGGCGGCGATTCTTCGTGACGGGCTGGCAGAGGACCGGGCTCCCGGTCGAGGCGGTGCTCGCGTCGCTGATCCCGGCGCTGCGCGCACACGGCGCGGCCGTGCTGGTCGCACCGCCGGGCACCGGCAAGACCACGGTGGTCCCGCTGGCGCTGGCCGCGGCCCTGGCCACCCCGGCCTCGAACCGCGCCGCCCTGGCCTCGGACCCCGCCGCCCTCGCCTCGGACCCCGCCGCCCTGGCCGGCGGTCACCGCGCGGACGGCGGCACCGGGTCGGCGGGCGGTGCCGGCGGGGCGTTTCCGGCGGCAGCCGGGCGCGTGGTGGTCGCGGAACCCCGGCGGGTCGCCGCGCGAGCCGCCGCGCGGCGGATGGCCGCGTTGCTCGGGGAGCCGGTCGGCGAGACCGTCGGTTTCACGGTCCGGGGCGAGCGCCGGGTCGGCCCGCGGACCCGTGTCGAGGTGGTGACGACCGGCGTCCTGGTCGCCCGGCTGCAACGCGACCCCGAGCTGCCCGGCGTCGCCGCCGTGATCCTCGACGAGTGCCACGAACGCCACCTGGACTCCGACCTGGCGCTCGCGTTCGCGGCCGACGTCCGCGCGAACCTTCGTCCCGACCTGCTCGTGCTCGCCACCTCCGCGACCGCGGAGGCGGACCGCATCGCCCGCTGCCTGGCCGCCCCGGACGCCCTCGCCCCACCGGACGCCGATCCCGGCGACAGCCCGGTCGGCGGCAGCGCGGGCAACGGCGGCGGTCCGGCCACCGACGGTGGCGCGGTCGCCGACGGCGGCGCGGTCGCCGACGGCGGCGCGGTCGCCGACGGCGGCGCGGGTCGAGGGCCGGTGGCGGTGGGGGCCGGTGGGGTGCCGGTGGTGACCGCGACCGCGGCGGTGTTCCCGGTGGAGGTGGTGTGGGCGCCGCCGGAGCGGCCGATCCCGCCGCCGCACGGGATGCGGGTGGAGCCGCGGTTCCTCGATCATGTGGCGGCCGTGGTGCGGCGGGCGGTGGCGGAGAGCGCCGGGGACCTGCTGGTGTTCCTGCCGGGGGCCGGCGAGATCGGCGCGGTGGCGGGCCGGCTGGCCGGGCTGCGCGGCGAGGTCGACCTGGTCACGCTGCACGGACGGCAGGAGTCGGGTGCGCAGGACGCGGCGCTGCGGCCGGGCGCGCGGCGGCGCGTGGTGCTGGCCAGCGCGGTCGCGGAGAGCAGCCTGACCGTGCCGGGCGTGCGCGTGGTGGTGGATGCGGGGCTCAGCCGCGTACCCCGGATGGATCTGTCCCGGGGTCTCGGGTCCCTCGCGACCGTGCGGGTCTCGCGGGCCTCGGCCACCCAGCGCGCCGGCCGGGCCGGGCGGGAGGCGCCGGGGCGGGTCTACCGGTGCTGGGCGGAGGCGGAGCACGAGCGGCTGCCCGCGTTCCCGGAGCCGGAGATCGCGGCGGCGGATCTGACCGCGTTCGCGCTGGAGCTGGCCGTCTGGGGCGCGCCGGACGGCTCCGGGCTCGCGCTCCCCGACCGGCCGCCGGCCGCCGCGCTGGAGGTGGCCACGACCACGCTGCGCGCGTTGGGCGCGGTCGCCGCGAACGGCCGGGTGACGCCGCGCGGCCGGGCCATGTCCCGGGTCGGCGCGCACCCGCGGCTGGCCCGGGCGCTGCTCGACGGCGCGCCCGCGGTCGGCGCCGAGCGCGCGGCCGAGGTGGTCGCGCTGCTCGCGGACGACACGCTCACCGGCCGCCGGGACGACCTGGCCGCGGCCTGGCGCGCGCTGCGCACCGGCGCCGACCCGGCCGCCGCCGCCCGCTGGCGCGCCGAGTCCCGCCGCCTCCGCTCCGCCGCGACCACCGCCCCGGACGGGACGGCCGACGGCGGCACCCCGTCCGCCGATCCGTCGAGCACAGGTCCCGGACCGGACCGCACAACCGCCGGACACGACCGGACAGCCACCGGACCGCACGGCACAGCCACCGGACCGCACGGCACGGCCGCCGGACACGGCCGGACGCCCGCCGGACCGGACGGCACGGCCGCCGGACATCGCCGGGCACTCGCCGGACCGGACCGGACGGCCGACGACGGCGCCGGCCGGCCGGGCAGCGCACCCGCCGGGCCGGACGGGACGGTGGAGCGGCGGGGTGCGGTTCGCCGGGGTGCCGGGCGGTTGCCGGACGATCTGGCGGCGGGGCTGGTGGCCGGGCTGGCATACCCGGAGTGGCTGGCGCGGGTCCGGTCGGCCGGGAGCAACGGTTATCTGATGGCCGGCGGGACCGCGGCCGAGCTGGCGGACGGGTCGACGCTGGCCGGCAGCGCGTGGCTGGCGATCGCGGGCGCGGACCGGGCGGCCGGGCGGGCGAACGCGCGGGTCCGTCTCGCCGCCGTGATCGACGAGGCGACCGCGCGGGAGGCGGGTGCGCCGCTGCTGAGCGCGGCCGACGAGGTGGCCTGGGACGGTGACGAGTTGCGGGCGCGGCACGTGGAGCGGCTCGGTGCGCTGGTGCTGCGCGAGCGGCCGCTCGCCCGGCCGGACCGGGCGCTGGTCACGGCCGCGCTACGGGACGCGCTCGCGGAACGTGGTCTGGCCGCGGTGCTGGACTGGGGGCGGGAGGCGACCGCGCTGCGTGAGCGGCTGGCGTTCTGCCGGGCCGCGCTCGGCGAGCCCTGGCCGGACGTGAGCGACGCCGCGCTGCTGGACCGGCTGGACGAGTGGCTGGGCCCGGAGCTGGCCCGGGCCCGGCGGCTGCGGGACCTGCGGAGCGCCGACCTGGGTTCCGCGCTGCGGCGGCTGCTGCCGTGGCGGGAGGCGGCGCGGCTGGACGAGGTGGCGCCGGAGCGGGTGACGGTGCCGAGCGGGTCGCGGGTGCGGCTGGACTACGCGGATCCGGCCGCGCCGGTGCTGGCGGTGAAGGTGCAGGAGGCGTTCGGGTGGGCGCGGGCGCCGATGGTCGGTGCCGGGCGGGTCGCGGTGGTGCTGCACCTGCTGTCCCCGGCCGGGCGGCCGGTGGCGGTGACCGCCGACCTGCCGTCCTTCTGGAGGAACGGATATCCGCAGGTCAGAGCGGAGATGCGGGGGCGCTATCCGCGGCATCCGTGGCCGGAGGACCCGACCACCGCGCCGCCGACGAGACGGGTGCAGCCACGCCGGGGCTGATTCCGGGCAACCGACACTGTCAGCTTACTGACACCAATTCACACGAAAAAACCGACATATGGTGTTTTAGTGCTTGAAAGCAGTTGGGGTAGCCCGGCTGCAACGGCACTGGGAGGACGTATGGCGACCATCATCGCTGCCGACGACGATCCGGACTTACGCGCCATCGTGGCGGCCGTGCTGCGCCGCGCCGGTCACGTCGTGACGGTCGAGGAGGACGGTGCGGCGGCGCTGGCCCGCGTCCGCCAGGACCGGCCGGACGTGCTGATCATCGACAACCAGATGCCGCACATGACCGGCCTGGAGGTGCGCAACACGCTGCGGCTCGACCCGGAGACCGCGAACCTGCCGATCGTGCTGGCCAGCGGCTCGCTCCGGGCGGAGGAGCTGAACGACCCGCCGAGCCCGCACGACTACCTGGTGCCGAAGCCGTTCCAGTCGCGTCACCTGCTGGAGACGGTCGAGACGGCGCTCGCCACCGCGGCGCTCCGCGCGGTTCGCCACTGACCCCACACTCAACGTTGAACGGCGCGGACCGTAGGATCGCGCCTCGGCGGCCCGTGCCGGCAGAAACACCGGTTCTCCCGCAAGAGACCTCCGGCCGGGCCGCCGATCCCGCGTCGGCGCTCCCCCGACGGCCGCGTCAGTCGGTGGCGCGCGCGAGCGGTGCGCGCGGTGGCACCAGCCGCGGCACGGTCGCGGCGATCAGGCCGAGCACCACGCCGGCGGTGCCGACGATCCCGGCCGCGCCGCCCGCGTAGGCGACCAGCAGCCGGGTCCGGCTCAGCTCCTCGATCGACCAGTTGATCACGTCGTAGGTGAGCCAGAGCAGCAGCCCGGCCACCACCAGCGCGGCCACCCCACCACCCAGCAGCGTGCCCGCGGCCCACCCGGGACCGGTGCCCCGGAGAATGCCCCGATCCGGACCGGGAACAACGGCGAGCGGCGACGGTACGAGGATGAGGCTGGTCGCGGAGGCCCAGGCGCCGGCGACCAGGAACGCGGCCACCGCGTCACTCGGCCGGTGCCAGCCGGCCGCGAGCGTGGCCACCCCGGCGAACGCGGCCCACCCGGCCAGCGCCAGTGTCCCGGCCGCGCTGATCGCCCGCGGCAGGACCAGGATGAACGCGATCGCCACCGAGGCCGCGATCGTGGTGTGGCCGCTGGGCAGCGTGTTGCCCTCCCGCCACGGGTCGATGCCGTACTCCGGCCGCAGCCCCTGGTGTTTGAGCAGCTGGGTGGTGACGTTCGCGCCGGCGATCACCACGATCGCGACGATCGCGAGCCGGTACCGCCGCCGGTACACCGCGATGAAGAAGACCAGCGCGGTCACCAGCGCGAGCGACACCACGGACATCGTGTTCAGCACCAGCGTGACCGGGCGGTACAGCTCCTCGTAGCCGATCCAGTTCGCGGTGAGCGCGATGGTGTCGACGGCCTGGCCGGTCCGGGTCTGCACGAAGACCCGGTAGACGGCGAGCAGCGCGGCGGCCTGCGCCACGGTCAGCAGCACGAGCCAGGTCGCGAGGTAACCCTGCCGCCGGTCCATCCGGAGGACACTAATCCGCGAACCTGTGAACCAGCCCTCACTCCCGCGCGCGGCGGAACGAGAACCGCAGCTCGGACGGGTGGAGCGTGCGTGGCATCGGGATCAGGCCGCCGGGCCCGGCCGGGCGCACGTCGTACCCGTCGATCAGGCTCTTGATCATCGCGGTCGCGGTCCGGAGCGCCGGGTCGGGCGGGAGCGTGGAGGCGACGGGCGCGAAGCGGGCCGGCCGGTGCAGCCAGACCGTGGGAACGACGAGCGTGGTCCCGGCCGGCAGTTCGGCGCCGTCCCAGCGCGTCTTGCGGCGGGTGTCGCGCAGCACCGCGGGTTCGTCCGGCCACAGCCGGCGGGCCTCCCGCACAGCGGCCTGGAGGTACGTGACGTCCGCGCGCGCCTCGGCCGGCGCGCCCGGGTGCGCGGCCAGCAGACCGAGCGCCCGGTACGCCACCGCGCCCGCGTCCTCCAGCTCGGCGAGCAGCAGCGGCGCGCGCTCGACCAGCGACTCCGGCACCGTCCCGGTGCCCTCGGCCCGGCCGGCGCGGCGCAGGTGGGCGCGGATCCGGGCCAGGAAGCGCCAGCGCACCGGGTCGCGGCGGCGGCGCAGGTAGCCCCAGTTCGCATCCGTGCGCAGCCGGTCGAGCAGGCCGGTGAGCAGCTCGTCGTCGCGGGCGGTGTCGCCGAGCACGATCCGGCGGACCGCGCGGCGCAGCGCGGGCCGCACCTCGTCCCAGCCGATCGTGCCGTCCGCGGCCAGCGGCCGGATCTCCTCGCGGACGATCCGTTCCACGTCACCCGGCGGCTCGACCTCCGCGTCCGGGCTCCCTGCCGTCTGATGCGCCGGCGCGCTCCCGAATGTGTAGTGCGCCAGCGCGCTGCGGCGTTCCCGTCCCACCGGTGGGAATTCCCCGGAGAGCACGCGGCGGGCATGGCCCTCGTCCAGGATCAGCGCGACCGAGCGGCCCGGCACGGCGAGGCGCAGCGGGCCGAGCCCGTACCGGTCGCGCAGGCGGTTGATCTCGGCGTCCGCGAACCGGTCCAGGCCGAGCCGGCCGGTCCACGGGCGCGGCACGACCACGCCGCGGGCGACGCCGGGCGCGAGCACCCGGGTGAGCACGCGGACCGTGTCCCTCGCGGTGGCCCGGGGCGGCCGTCGCCGTTCCGTCCTGCCGCTCTCGGTGCGGGGCGCGCCGACCGCGGTTCCGGAAACGCTCATGGCAACGGAACTACCCGGCGGCCGGGCCGGAAAACCCACCGGGCGACCGCACGCCGCGAGCACGCCCGGCCGCCATCAGCCGGGTGCCGGCCACGTCGCCGGAACGGCCCGGCCAGCCGCGCCCGGCCCGCCGGGCGCGGCTGCGGTGGGGTCAGGAACCGTCGGCGAGGAGGTTCTCGCGGACCTGCCGGCGGAGCACCTTGCCGATCATGCTGCGCGGCAGCTCGGGGACGATCACGATGCGGCGCGGCGCCTTGTAGCCGGCCAGCCGCTCACGCGTCCAGGCGCGCAGCGTCTCCGGGTCCGGCTGGGTGCCCTCGACCGGCACCACCACGGCGACGACCTGCTCGCCGCCGTCCTTGCCCGGCATGCCGACCACGGCCGCGTCCGCCACGTCGGCGTGCCCGCGCAGCACCTCCTCCACCTCGGAGGGGTACACGTTGAAGCCGCCGGTGATGATCAGTTCCTTGATCCGGTCGACGATCGTGAGGTAGCCGTCCTCGCTCATCACGGCCACGTCACCGGTGCGGATCCAGCCGCCGGGCAGCAGCACCCGGGCGGTCTCCTCCGGCAGGTTCCAGTAACCGGAGAACACCTGCGGGCCCTGGATGAGCAGCTCGCCGGGCTCGCCGCGGGGCACCTCCACGGACGGGTCCTCGGGGTCGGTGAGGCGGACCCGGGTGGAGGGGAACGGCACGCCGATCGAGCCCGCGCGCCGGTTCTTCGACATCGGGTTGCCGATCGTGATGGGCGAGGTCTCGGTCATGCCGTAGCCCTCGATCAGCAGACCGCCGGTCAGCTTCTCCCACCGGTCGACCGTGTCCGGCGGCAGCGCCATGGCACCGGAGATCGCGTAGCGGGCCGAGGAGAGGTCGACACCGCGCTTGCGCATCTCGGCGCCGAGCCGGTCGTACATCGGCGGTACGCCCGGGAAGAACGTGGGCGGGCGGCGCTTGGCCGCGTCCAGCACCATGCCGGGGTCGAACCGGGGCAGCAGCACCAGCGTCGCCCCGATCGTGATGGCCGTGGTCAGGCAGAGCGTCACGCCGTACACGTGGAACATCGGCAGCACCGCGTAGAACGTCTCGCCGCCGTCCCGCAGGCCGGGCGGCCAGAACCGGTTCTGCTCAGCGTTCGCGGCGAGGTTGCGGTGCGACAGGATCGCGCCCTTGGGCGTGCCGGTGGTGCCGCCGGTGTACTGCAGCATCGCGGTGTCGTCCACGGACGGTCCGGGCACGCCGTCCGCGACCGGCGCGGCGCGGGCGATCAGCTTCTCCCAGTCCAGCGCGGACGCCGGGGCCGGGCCGGTCATGTCCGCGCGGGTCTTCCGGGCCGCCGGGACCGGCAGGCGCAGCGCGAGCCGCTTGACCAGCGGGAGCGCGGCGGGCAGGTCGACCGCGACGATCGTCTCGACGCCGGTCCGGTCCCGGGTCGCGTCGACCAGCGACGCGACCTTCTGCCAGACGATCGCGACGCGGGCGCCGTGGTCGGCGAGCTGGTGCGCGAGCTCGTCCTTGGTGTAGAGCGGGTTGTGCTCGACCACGATCGCGCCGAGCCGGAGCACCGCGTAGAACGCGACCACGTGCTGCGGACAGTTCGGCAGCACCAGCGCGACCCGGTCACCGGCGCGGACGCCCAGCTCGTGCAGCGCACCGGCCGCGCGCGCGACCTGGTCACCGAGCTGCCGGTACGTGGTGGCGGCGCCGAGGAAGTCGAGCGCGACCCGGTCCGGGAAGCGGGCGACGGCGGCATCCAGGTTCGCGGTCAGCGGCTTCTCGGGGACGGTGATGTCCGCCGGAACTCCCTCGGGGTAGGCCGCCAGCCAGGGCCGATCGTCTGCCACACGCACTCCTACGGTTCCGTAACCTACGTTTCCGTAGGTTACCAGCCGGATGATCGGAAACCGAGCGTCGCTCATGGGTGCATCGATGGCCACAAGTCCGATTGATCACCCCGCGAACGGGTAATTTTTTCGGGTTCACCCGAGCACGGGGCTGGCGGACGGGCCCTGCTCACCTACCATGAGGCCTGCTCGCTCGCACCGTCGCACGGCGAGTCTCCAAGCGCAGCACGCCTTTGCGAGGTTCTCATGACCACCGAGCCGATCGAGTCAACCGGGTCGGCACCCTTCACCGACCTGTCCCCGGTGATCCACGCGACGACTCGCTGGCTGCTCTCGGCGTACCCGCCGCGGCCCGGTTTCCTGTCCTTCCGGCTGGCCGAGGAGCAGGTCCGCGCCGCGGTCGCGATCGCGGCCCGGCTGCGCTACCCGACCGACCTGGAGGCCGGCCTGCTGCTGATCACCGGCACCGGCGGCGCGGGCCGGCTGGACTGGCTGACCGGCTCCGACGTGCACCCCACACCCGGCGAGCCGTGGCGGGCACAGGTCGACGAGGTGCTGGCCAGCTGGGCCGCCGCGCTGCTCACCGACGCGGACCTGGCCGTCGCCGCGACCGCGATCGCACCGGTCCCGGAGGACGTCGACCGGCTGACCGCGCCGGACGCCCGCGACCTCGCCGCGGCCGCGGAACTGCGCCACCCGGAGGCGATGCACCTGATCAGCGCGCTGCACCTGCCGGAACTGACCCGCACGCTCGCGGCCGCGGGCTTCACCGGCTGGTAGGCGATGGACCTCCGCGCCCGGGTGGCGGACGCGCGCGTCGGCCGGCTGGCCACGGTCGGCGCGGACGGCCGGCCGCACCTGGTGCCGATCTGCTTCGCCCTGGTCGGCGACCAGGTCGTCAGCGCGGTCGACCACAAACCCAAGCGGACGGTACGCCTGCGCCGCCTGGCCAACGCCCGGGCGACCGGCGTCGCCTCCCTGCTGATCGACGAGTACGACGACGACTGGACCCACCTGTGGTGGGTCCGCCTGGACGGCACGGTCACCGTGCTGGACACCGCCCCGCCGGCCGCGCTCGACGCGCTCACGGCCAAATACCCGCAGTACGCCGAAACGCCCCCAGCGGGCCCGATGCTCGTCCTCACGATCGACACCTGGTCCGGTTGGTCCTGTTCGGACGGTTGACGACCGCCACTACGATCACCGTCGTGCGCGCCGACGAGCTCGTCCTCCGTACCCCCGTCGCAGGTCATCTGCCCTTCTACCTGTTGATCCTGGGTCTGCCCCAGTTCACCGGCTTCATGGGCGACAACGACGTCTTCAGCCCGGCGCTCCGCGTGCTCTGCCTCGCGATGGGGCTCTTCCCGGCCGTCGTCATGATCGGCCAGTCGCGCACGCCGCCCCGGTTCTCCCCGCGCGGCCTCGTGGTCGCCGCCCACCCGGCCGGATATCGATACCACCCGACGATTCCCTGGGACGCGGTCGGGCGGATCTGGACGAACGGGCCGTCGATCGGCGTCCGGCTGCGTGACCCGGACGCCGTCGCCGGGAGCGACCTCGCGTTCCGGAGGCGCATGCACCGCTCCCGGAGCCGTCGCGGCGCGGACCTGCTCCTGCCGTTGCCGGCGGAGACCCGGAACCGGCCGCTGGTCGCCGACGCGGTCACCCGGTTCAGCGGCGGGCGGCTGCGGCTGGAACGCGCGTACGTCGACCCGGTGCCCGGCAGCTACGACGTGGTGATCGGCGACAACCGGGCGTTCCTCTTCCTGCTCCTGATCGGCATGCCGACGCTGGTCCCGTGGACGTTCGTCTACGCCGGTGACGCCTCCCCGGTCGCGCTGGCCGTCGCCGTGCTGATCGCGGTCCCCGCGGTGCTGCTCGGCCTGCGGGTCGCCGGACCGCTGGCCGCGCCGAACATCATCGCGCCGAGCGGCCTGCGGTTACGCGTGGCACACCCGCTCGCGTACGACCTGACGGTCCCGTGGCCGCGCGTCGCCCGCATCTGGCACAGCCGCCACGGCCGGAGCCCGGCCGTGCTGGTGCTGCTCGACAACCCGGACGCGATCGCGGGCGGCAACGAGCGGCTGCGCGCCCGCATGCGCCGCAACCGCGCCCGCACCGGCGCCGACGTGATCATCCGGACCGCCGGATCGAACATGGACGAGGCCTACCTCGCCACCGCCGTCGCCCACCGCAGCGGCGGCACCCGGGAGCTGGAACATGTCGCGTGACCTGACCCTTCGCGCACCCTTCCTGTTCGTCAACGTGCTGCTGGTCAGCGTCCTGCTGCTGCCGGTCGGACTTCGGTCCGCCGCCGGCCTGGACGCCGGCTCGCCCGACGACGGCTTCTCCTTCGTCGCGCTCCTCCTGGCCGCGTGGGCCTGCTTCCTCGCCGTGCTGCTCCCGAACCTGACGGCGGCCCGGTTCGGCGCGGAGGGGCTGCGGAGTCGCGCCGCGAACCCGTTCCGGCTCGACGTCGAGGTCCGGTGGGACCAGATCGACCGGATCTGGTACCAGCCGGCGCATCCGGCGCGGCTCCTGAAGATCCGGCTGAAGGACCCCGAGCGGGTCGCCGGGCACCGACGGATGCTGCTGCGGCACATGCGGAGCAACCACGATCGGTACGGAGCCCACGTGGTGCTTCCGCTGCGGGCCCTGCACCCCGGCGCCGGCGCGCTCGCCGAGGCGATCCCCCGGCTCAGCGGCGGCCTGCACCGGCTGGAGGACGTGCCGGGTGCCGGCCCGGGCGTGGCGCCGCGACCCCGCGACCCGTTCCGGACGACCGCGGCCGGCACGGTGATCATCACGATGCTGCTGCCCGGCCTGACCGGCACCGCGTGGGGGCTCGTGGAGGGCCGGTGGCCGGAAGCCGTCGCCGCCGGGCTGCTGGCGCTCGGGGCGGCGCTGATCCTGCGTCTCGTCCTGGGCGACCGGCGGCGGGCCGCGTCGTAAGATCCACTTCGTGTCCGACGGGGTTCTGGTGCTGCGCGGACGGCATGACCGACTGGCGTTCGGTGTGCTGACCGCCGTACTGCTCGCGCCGCTCGCCACGGTGGCCGTCACCGGGCGGGCCGCCGCGCCGCTGGTCGCGCTCGCCGCCTCGGGCCTGGTCCTGCTGCTCTTCGTGGGCTCGTTCATGGCCGGGAGGATCCTGGCGCCGGCCACCGTCTCCCCCTACGGCCTGCGCGTGCGGACCGCGGCGCTGGCCAGCTACGACACGCACGCCCGGTGGACGCAGATCGACCGGATCTGGCTGAGCCGGGTGGGCCGCGTACCGTGCCTGCTGGTTCGCCTGCACGACCCGGCCGCCGCCGCGGACGACAACCTCCAGGTGCTGCGCACCATGCGGGCCAACCGTCGCCGGTACGGTGCGGAGCTGCTCATCAGCCTGGCCGCGGTCGCGTCCGCACCCGCGGAGATCGAGGCGGCCATCGACTTCTTCAGCGGCAACAGCCGCCGGCTGGAATCGGTGGTCGACGACTGACGGCCGCCGTCGATCACCGTCGATGACGGCCGGGCCCACGGCGTGAGATCGTACGTCGATGAGGATCACTTCGCGTCCGGCCGATGAGCGCGCGGGCACCGTCTACCCGTCCGTCAACCCCGCCCGCACCGACGACGTCGTCGCGGAGGTGCTGCTCGGCGACGCGGACACGTTCGTCGCCGCCTGCACGGCCGCGCACGAACGCCAGCCGGCCTGGGCCGACGTGCCCGCACCGGTCCGCGGCCGGGTGATGGGCGCGGCCGGCCGGCTGGTCGAGGCGAACGCGGAGGCCCTGGCCCGCCTGGTCACCCGGGAGATCGGCAAGCCGTACGCGGAGGCGCTCGGCGAGGTCCGGGAGATCGTCGACACCTGCGAGTTCTTCCTCGGCGAGGGGCGGCGGCTCTACGGCGAGACCGTGCCGAGCGAGATGCCGGACAAGCAGCTGTTCACGTTCCGAAACCCGGTCGGCACGGTCGCGGTGATCACCGCGGGGAACTTCCCGGTCGCGGTCCCGTCCTGGTACCTGGTGCCCGCGCTGCTCACCGGCAACACCGTGGTCTGGAAACCGGCCGAGTACGCCGCCGCGTCCGCGCACGCGCTCTACGAACTGTTCGTCGCGGCCGGGTTGCCGGACGGCGTACTCCAGCTGGTCTTCGCGCACGGTGACGACACGTTCGCCGGGCTGTCCCGCGCGCTCGACGCCGGGCTCGTCGACAAGGTCGGCTTCACCGGGTCCACCGAGGTCGGACGCCGGATCGGCGAGCTGTGTGGCCAGCACCTCCAGTCGCCCTGTCTGGAACTCGGCGGCAAGAATCCCATGGTGGTCACGCCGAGCGCGGACCTGGACCTGGCCGTCGAGGGCGCGCTCTTCGCCGGCTTCGGCACCGCCGGGCAGCGCTGCACCTCACTGGGCACCGTGATCGTGCACCGGAGCGTGCACGACGAGTTCCTCCGCCGGTTCACCGCCGCGGTCGAGGCCGCGCCGGTCGGCGACCCGGCCGGCGACGTCGTGCTCGGCCCGTTGCTCGACGCCCGGTTCGCCGCGCGCTTCGACGAATACCTCGGCTGGATCGCGCCGCACCACACGGTCTCCGGCTCGTCCGCGACCGGCCGGATCACCGCGGACGCGCCGCGCAAGGGCTTCACCGGCACGGCCGAGGCCGGCCTCTACTACCACCCGACCATCGTCGCCGGCGTCACCGAGACCGACCCGATCTTCCTGCACGAGACGTTCGGCCCGCTGGTCGGCGTGCTGCCCTACGACACGCTCGACGACGCGATCCGCCTCGCCAACCTGCCCGGCTACGGCCTGAGCAGCGCCATCTACACCACCGACCCGGCCGAGGTCTTCGCGTTCCGCCGCCGCGTCTCGGCCGGCATGGTCAGCGTCAACAACTCCACCTCCGGTGCCGAGGCGCACCTACCGTTCGGCGGGAACGGCAAGTCCGGCAACGGCAGCCGCCAGTCCGGCCGCTGGGTCCTCGACCAGTTCACCCGCTGGCAGTCGATGAACTGGGACCACTCCGGCCGTCTCCAGAAGGCCCAGATGGACGTCGCCGACCTCACCGCGGATCTCGGGTTCCGCCTCTAGAGCGTGTATCGAAGTCCACGAGGGTTGCGGCGCGTCGTGGCTGAAATAGGCGAGGTCTCCGGTAGAAGGTTTTTCGACCAAGAAACACCTGAATACCGGAGACCTCGTGGACACCTTAGCGGTGTTGCGGCGGCATGACCTGACCGACGTGCAGTGGGCGCGTCTGGAGCCGTTGCTTTCTGTTCCTGACCAGCGGCGTTCCGGCCGCCCGCCTGCGACGTGCCGACGGACGGTGATCGACGCGATCCGATGGCGGGTGAGGGTCGGCTGTGCGTGGCGGGACATACCGCCGTGTTACGGGTCATGGTCCGCGGCATACGCTTTGTTTCGCCGGTGGCAACGCAACGGGACCTGGTCGAGAATCCTCGCCCGGCTGCAAGCTTTGGCCGAGGCGGTGGGCGCGATCATCTGGAATCTGTCGGTTGATTCGACCATCGCGCGGGCGCATCAGCATGCCGCCGGAGCACGCCGCGACAGCGCCGGGCAGGCGGAGCCGCCGGGCGGTGTCGGTGATCCGGAGCCTGACGATCACGGGTTGGACCGGTCGCGTGGCGGCTGGACGACAAAGGTCCATCTGGCCTGTGAGCAGGGATGCAAGCCCATGGCGATCGTGGTCACGGCCGGGCACCGGGGCGACAGCCCGCAGTTCGTCAAGGTCTTGGAACGGGTGAAGGTCGTGAAACTGTCCGGCCGGACGAGAACCCGGCCGGAGGCGGTGATGGCCGATAAGGCCTACTCCAGCCGGGCCAACCGCGCCTATCTGCGCCGCCGCCGGATCACCTGTGTCATCCCGATCAAGACCGACCAGGCCGCCGGCCGCACCCGGAAGGGTGCAGCCGGCGGCCGGCCCTACGACTTCGATGCTGAGCGGTACAAACAACGGAACACCATCGAACGCGGGATCAGCCGGCTGAAGCAGCACCGCGCGGTCGCGACCCGGTACGACAAACTCGCCGTCCGCTACGAAGCCACCGTCCAGATCGCCTGCATCAACATCTGGCTCTGACTTCGATACACGCTCTAGCGGAGCGCCAAAAGCATTCAGAAGCGGATCTTCCCGCTTCCGGCCCGGTACTGCCCGCATGCTCCCGCGGGCCAACCTCCGGCTCCCCTCCGACTCCGCTGGCGCTCCGCTCCGGTCCGCCGTCCGGAGCCGGTCCCGCCGCCGGTCACCGAGAAGCCCCGCGAGCCCGGCGCTCGTCGCCTTCCGGCCGCGACGGCGATCCCGATCGCGGCTGCGAACGCGAACCGGTCACGAACGCCAACCGGTCACGAACGCCAAGCCGTCACGACCGCGAACCGGTCACGAACGCCAAGCCGTCACGAACGCGAACCCGGCCACAAGCACAAGCGCGTTTGAGAACGCGATCACAACGCAAACGTGGTGACGAATAGAAACCTCGTGGCGAACACGAGCACCGTGACGGACGCAAACGCCGTGGCGAAGGCGAACACCGTGACGACCGCGGTTGCGAAAGCAAACGCGGTCGCGAAAGCAAACGCGGTCGCGGCCATAAAGGGAGCGCGCGTAAACGCGGCTGCAATTACGCGCGCGGCCCGATTACGACCGCGACCACGAACGCGGTCGCGAGCGCGGTCGCGAGCGCGAGCGCGAGCGCGTGATTCAACACAGGATTTCGGCGCTTGGTGCCCGAAATTTCGCTATTTATCTCATCTAGAGCGGCAGTGCTGATCGAAGTTGACGGGAGCCATCGCCTTTGGGCGCGCTCGCGAGCGCCTCGACCCGAGATCGCTCATTCCTGATCTCCTGGGGCCGAGATGAGGATTACCGTGCGCTCCGAGATTGCCGGATGTCGGAATATCAGTCGCGGAACGGCTGATTGCGCTGCCCGCCGCACGATCCCCTGACGGCGAAAGAGCGAAACGACAGATTGCGCCGCCCGCCGCACGATTCCTGACGACGAAAACCGGCGCGAGCCATAATCAGGCCGTGCTCGCTCGCGCGCTCCGACCAGTGTGCGCTCCGACCGGCACGCTCTTGCCAAACCGGTCTTGCCGGCGCGTTCTCGCCAAACGCGATCTCCCCACACAGGTCTCGCCACACAGATGTCGCCACAACGCGTTCTCACCAGATCTCACCAAACGTGTCCCGCCAACCACGATCTTGACGGCCGTCGAGGGGAACTCGCGCCTCGACGATCGTCACGCATGATCGTGGATCACGCGTGGGGACCGGTTTGCGCCCATAGCCGGAATTCCGGTCGGCCGGCGTGGGGTGTGCTCGCCTCGGGGGCGTGGGCAGGCCTCTGTCTCCGTGGGCGCGGGTGTCGGGTCGGGTGGCGGCCGGACTCGGCCGGGACGGGAGGCCCGCGCGGGCACGGTGGCCGGCGTCGGTCTTGCGGCCTCGGATCCGGAAGGGAGGAGCGCCAGCGACGACCGGTGCCCGCGGGAGCGTGCGGGGAATGCGCCGCCGGGAGCGGGACGATGAAAGGCGGCGCCGGCCGCGGGCGAAGAACGCGAGCGGCCGGCGCCGGGAGCGGATATCGTCAGGCGGCCAGGCCGCCGCCGCGGCGGCCGCGACGGGCGCGGATGTAGTCGGAGACGACGTAGGAGCCGAGTTCGTCGGCGTCGGGGGCGAAGACGCGGCCGCCGTTGCGGCGGGCCAGGCCCTCGACGAAGCGGCGCAGGCCCTCGTCGTCGCCGAGCATGAACGTGTTCAGCGTGGCGCCGTAGCGGGTGAGGTGGTCGACCTCGGTAAGCGTGGCGCGCAGCGTCTCCATCGTGGTCGGCCAGTCGAACCAGGCCTCGCCGTCGGCGTCGAGGTGCGCGGTCGGCTCGCCGTCCGTGATGACCAGCACCACGGGTTCGGCCTGCGGGTGTTTGCGCAGGTGGCGGCCGGCCAGCATCAGGGCGTGCTGCAGGTTCGTGCCCTGGAGCCGGGTCGGTTCGATCTCCGCGAGCTCCTGCTGGGTGAGGCGCACGGCATACCGGTTGAAACCGATGATCTCCAGTGCGTCCTGCGGGAACTTCGTGGCGACCAGGTGGGACAGCGCGAGCGCGGTCTGCTTCATCGGGCCCCACCGGCCGTCCGCGAACATCGAATATGACAGGTCGACCAGCACGGCGACGGCGGCGGACGCGCGGCGCTCGGTCTCGGCCACCTCGAAGTCGTCCGGCTGGAGCCGGAGCGGGATCGGGGCCTGACCGGCCGAGGCGGTACGCCGGATCGCGTTGCCGAGCGTGCGGACCACGTCCAGCGGTTGCTCGTCGCCGAATTCCCATGGGCGGGACGCGCCGGTCAGCTCGCCCGCGGCGCCGGCGGAGCGCAGGTCGTGCTGGCCGCGGCGGCCGTCGCCGAGGTGCGCGAAGACCTGCCGGAGCGCGGTGCCGCCGAGCCGGCGCAGCGCCTTGGGACTGAGCGTGAGCCCGTCCTGGCCGCGCTGCACCCAGCCCTGCCGGCGCAGTTCCCGTTCCAGATCGCGCAGCCGGCGTACGTCGTCGGCCGCGGACCGGCCGAGCTGGCGCTCGACCGCCTCGACGTCGACGTCGTCCAGCGTCGCGCCGGGATGGTCCTGGCCGAGCTGGTCGATCAGGTCGTCCAGGTCGCCGATCTCCTCCAGCGCGCCGGCCGCGTCGCCGTAGCCGAGCTCGCCGCGTCCCTGCACCCGCTCGCGACCGCCCCAGTTGAGGTTGGGCCGCAGCGTGCGCAGGTTGTCGCCGAGCGCGGCCATCTGCTCGGCCAGCCCGGAGTTCTGGAACGCCTGCGCCATCAGGCTCTCCAGCTCCTCGCGCTGCGACGGCGAGAGCGACCGCATCAGCCGCTCGCCCGCGGCGGCACGGCGGGCCAGCGCGTCGATCAGCTCGTCGACGGTCTCCGGGTTCTCCGGGAACATGTCGCCGTGCCGGCGCATGAACTCGGCGAACGCGTCCGTGGTGTCCTCGCCACGGGCGTGCCGTTCGAGCAGCGCGTTGAGGTCGGCCATCATCTCGGCCATCCGCGCGGCGGCCTGCGGATCGTTCTGCAGCGCCTGCTTCATGCCGGCGAACCGCTGCTCCAGCACCTCGTTCCGCAGGCCGTCGAGGATCTGCTGGTAGAGCTGCCGGGCCTCGTCGCTGGTCCACCGGTACTCGGACAGCTCGTCGACCGCGCGGGCCGTGGACCGGGGCAGGTTGTCCAGCTGCGCGTGCTTGAAGATCGCCTCGGGGTCGTCGCTGCGGTTCAGCGCGTCCTTCTCCGCGGCGAGCGCCTGGTCGAGCAGCGCGCGCGAGCGGGTGACCGCGCCGTCCAGGTTGCCGCGCCGCATCGCCTCGCGGCGCATGCGCTTGGCCCGCGCGGTCAGGTCGTCCAGGCCGCGCTCGCCCCGGGGGCCGCGGCGCAGCAGGTCGCGCAGCGCGTCCCGGAGGTTGCGGCCCTCCAGGATCTCGCCGCCGACCTGGTCGACCGCGGCCCGCACGTCGAACGGCGGGGCGAGCGGGTCCGGCCCGTCCCGCCACGCGCCGTACCGGAACCGGTTTCCGGCCATCGTGTCAGCTCCCGTAGATCGTGCGGCCGTCGTCGGTGACGTCCTTGGCCAGCCGCCGGGTCAGGTGCAGGCCCTCCAGGACCAGCTCCACGCCGGCCGCGGCCTCACCGCGGGTGGGTGCGTCGCCGAGGCCGAGCCGGTCGAGCACCTTGGCCAGGCCGGGCACGGTGCCGACCTGGTTGAGCAGCTCGTCCGCGCTGACCATGTCGCCGCTCTCGATGATGGTGCCGTCCGCGGCGAGGTCGGTGAAGCCGGACAGGTCGAGGCCGGACAGCTTGGCCCGGAACGTGTCCGCGACCGCGGTGCGCAGCAGGTGCGCCAGGATCTCGATCTCCCGGCCCTCCTCGCCGCTCTCGAACTCGACCTTGCCGCGCAGCGTGGAGACGATCGACGTGGTGTCCGCGACGCGCGCGACCGGCTGGGCCTCGCCGCGCAGTCCGGCCCGGCGCAGCGCACCGGCCGCGACGGTCTCCGCGGCCGCGATCGCGAACCGGGCGCTGACGCCGGAGCGCTGGTCGACGCTCGGCGACTCACGCACCGCCCGGGCGAATCGGGCGACGATCTCCAGCACGTGGTCCGGCACCTCGGCGGCCAGGTCGGCCTCCTGCTTGACCAGGTCGAGTTCCATCTCGAGCTCGACCGGATAGTGGGTGCGGATCTCCGCGCCGAACCGGTCCTTCAGCGGCGTGATGATCCGGCCGCGGTTGGTGTAGTCCTCCGGGTTCGCGGACGCGACCAGCAGGATGTCCAGCGGCATGCGCAGCTGGTAGCCGCGGACCTGGATGTCCCGCTCCTCCAGCACGTTGAGCAGGCTGACCTGGATGCGCTCGGCGAGGTCGGGCAGCTCGTTGACCGCGAAGACGCCCCGGTTGGTGCGCGGGACGAGCCCGAAGTGAATCGTCTCCGGGTCGCCGAGCGTACGGCCCTGGGCGATCTTGATGGGGTCGACGTCGCCGATCAGGTCGCCGACGCTGGTGTCCGGCGTGGCGAGCTTCTCGCCGTACCGCATGCTCCGGTGCAGCCAGGCGATCGGGGTGTCGTCCCCGGTCTGGCGCACCTGGGCCTGGGCGGACGGCGTGAGCGGCCGCAGCGGGTGCTCGTTGAGCTCGGAGCCGGGCAGCACCGGCGTCCACTCGTCGAGCAGGTTGACGAGCGAGCGGATCAGGCGGGTCTTGCCCTGGCCGCGCTCGCCGAGCAGGACCATGTCGTGCCCGGCCAGCAGCGCGCGCTCGACCTCGGGCAGCACGGTGTCGTCGTAGCCGACGACGCCGGGGAAGCGCGTCTCCCCGCTGCGGAGCTGGGCGAGCAGGTTCTCCCGCAGCTCCTCCTTGACGGTCCGGAAGATGTGGCCGGCGGCCTTGAGCTCCCCGATCGTGCGGGGCAGGCCGGCGGGCGGGTTCGGCACAAGCGCCTCTGGCGTTTCTGTCACCCACCGAACCTAGCCCGCGAAACGGAGGCTCCGCCGCTTTTGTTTGTCCGCTGGCGGCTGAAAAATAGGCTGCCGCCACCCCTTGCGTACGGCAGGCTGATCTTCGTTGTTGTTGGTTCCGAGGGGAGGAACGTCACCATGGAGAAGATCAACGAGCGGCTCATCAACTGGGCGAGCATTCTCGAGTCGAAGACCCGTGAGCAGGCCGAACGTACCTCCACGCTGCCGTTCATCTTCCCGCACCTGGCGCTGATGCCGGACGCGCACCTGGGCAAGGGCGCGACCGTCGGCTCGGTCATCCCGACGCTCGGCGCGATCATCCCGGCCGCCGTGGGCGTGGACATCGGCTGCGGCATGGCCGCGGTGAAGACGCAGTTCCACCGGTCGTCGCTGGTCGGGAAGCTCTCCGTGCTGCGCGAGGCGATCGAGCGGGCGATCCCGCTCTCCGCCGGCGGCGTGAACAAGACGCTCACCGCGACCGCGGCCGCCCGCGTCGCCCACCTGACCGAGATGTCGGACAAGGCGGGATTCAACCCGGCGGACTTCGCGGCCCGGTGGGAGCTGCAGCTCGGCTCGCTCGGCTCCGGCAACCACTTCATCGAGTGCAGCACGGACGAGAACGGCATGGTCTGGCTGTTCCTGCACTCCGGCTCGCGCGGCGTCGGCAACCGGATCGCCGGCCACCACATCCAGGTCGCCCGGGACCTGATGAAGCGGTACTGGATCGACCTGCCCGACCTGGACATGGCGTACCTGGTCGAGGGCACGGCCGAGTTCGACGCGTACATCGCGGCGCTGAACTGGGCGCAGGAGTACGCGCTGCTCAACCGCGAGGAGATGATGGACCGGGTGGTCGCCTGCTTCGCCGAGTGGCAGGGCGAGGCCGTGATCGAGTCCGAGCGGGTCAGCTGCCACCACAACTACACGACCCGCGAGACGCACTTCGGCCGCGAGGTCTGGCTGTCCCGCAAGGGCGCGATCAACGCGGCGCGCGGCGTACCCGGCCTGATCCCCGGCTCGATGGGCGACGCGTCGTACGTGGTGGTCGGCAAGGGCAACCCGGTCGCGCTGAACTCGGCGCCGCACGGCGCGGGCCGCAACTACTCGCGCTCGGCCGCGCGCCGCACGTTCACCCGTGACCAGCTCCGCGCGGCGATGAAAGGCATCGAGTACCGCGACACGGACGCGTTCATCGACGAGATCCCGGCCGCCTACAAGCCGATCGACCAGGTGATGACGGACGCGGCCGACCTGGTCGAGATCCGCCACACGCTCCGCCAGTTCATCAACGTCAAGGGCGACTGACCATCGGGTACGGCCCGAAAGTCCGATGAGGACGCGTCGCTACCTGTGTACGGTCTCTCCGTCGTATCGACCAACGGGGAGACCGTACACAGATGAAGACGTTGTTCCGAATGATCGGCGTGGCCGGCCTGGCCGTCGCCGCGCTCACCGTCCCCACCGCCGCGCAGGCCGCCGTGGACCCGCCGGTGCTCGGCACGGTGACCGACGTGGACGCGGCCGGCAAGCCGGTCCCGTTCCCGATCCACCGGGGCGAGTCCGTGCCGGTCACGGTCGGCGTCCACCACTACGGCGCACAGCCGGTCAACGGCGTCCTGCTGCGGATCCGCGTGGTCGACGACCTGGACCTGCCGAAGGACTTCACGAACTGCCGGTACTTCACCGACAGCAACCTCGACGGCGCGTGGTGCGAGTTCGACACCGAACTGGCGGCCGGCGGCACGTACGCGGCCTGGCCGTTCCGCGTCGCCGCCACGCCGGACGCGCAGGCCGGCCGGGTCACGTCGGTGATCTGGAACTGGCAGCCGCGGTCGACCGCGCCGCTGGGCGGCGACATCGACGCGCTGGCGGCCGCCGAGACCGGTGCCGGCACGCCGGTCGCCGGCACCGAGACGGCGCTGACGCTCCAGGCCCGGGAACTGCCCGCGCCCGCGACGCCGTCCTCGGTCGGTTTCGCCTACCCGCGACTGGTGACGCCGTCGGCCTCGCCGTCCGTGTCGCCGACGGCCTCCCCGTCCGGTTCGCCGGCGCCCACCGCGACCGGCACCGCGGGCGCACCGGCCACCACCCCGCCCCCGGGCGGCGCCGGCGGCGGCGAACTGCCGATCACCGGTGCGAACACCGCCGTGCTCGCCGGCATCGGCGCGCTGCTCGTCATCGGCGGCGCGGCCGGTTTCCTGATCGCCCGCCGCCGCACCCGCTTCGTCTCCTGAGCAGCCGGTCCGCCGCCGGCCACGCCCCGCACCGTGCGTGGCCCGCGGCGGCATCGGGCAGGTGATCGAGCTGCAGGACCCGGAGACGTCGGAGGAGTTCGTCGTGGTCCGGTTCGGCCGGCCCGGCTCGCCGGCGCTCGGTCGCCGACCGCCGGGCCGCACGACGCGTGGTCGGCCGGCCCCGGGTCCACCGGCGTCCCGCTCTCCGCGTGCGTGGTCGGCTCCCCCAGGGTGCGTCGGCTCCCCCAGGGTGCGTGCTCTTCGCGGACCGCCTCCGGCGATCGAGTCCCACAGGGCTGGGCGGCCCGCCGGTATCCGGCTCTCTCACGGTGCGTGGTTGGCGGTGGTCCCGGCAGGGGACAATGGGGGTATGGCTCCGCTACCCCGACCCGCTGACCTGTTCGGCTACGGCCGCGCCGCGCTGGAAGGGGCCGCGCTCGGCGCCGCCTCGCTCAGCGGTGTCGCCCACCGCGCGATCGGCCGGGCCGCCCGTGACAATCCCGCGGGCCGGCTCGCGTCCGAAGCGGCCCGCGGCGCGGTCGACGCGAGCCTGCTCGCCGCGCAGGGCGCGATCGGCGTGGCGCAGGGCGCGCTGAACGTCGCGCAGGACGTGCTCGCCGGCGCGCCCGGCGTGGCGGGCGCGGCCCGGGACGCGGCGACCGAGGTGGCCCGGGGCGCGGTCTCGACCGCGGTCGCGCTGGCCTCGGCACCGGGCCGGCTGCTGACCGTGCTCGGTGACGTGGAGACGCTGACCGGCCGGGTCGGCACCGCGGTCGACACGGCCGAGACGCTGATCGCACGGGTCGAGACGACGGTCGACACCGCGGAGACGCTGGTCACCCGCGTCGAGACGACGATCGGCACGGCGGAACTGCTGGTCGGCCGCGCCGGCACCACCGTCGACACCGCCGACGGCCTGGTCACCCGCGCCGGCGGCACCATCGACCAGGCCGGCACGCTCGTCACCCGCGCCGGCGGCACCATCGACCAGGCCGGCACGCTGGTGAGCCGCGCCGGCGGCACCATCGACGAGGCCGGTGTGCTGGTGGGGCGGGCGGAGACGCTGGTGGCGCACGCGGATCAGGCGATCGGTGGGGCCGCCGGGCTGATCACGCGGGCCGAGCACGCGGTGACCGCGATCGAGACGCTGCTGGGTGAGGCGAACGGGCTGATCGGCCGCACCGGCGAGACCGTGGGCACGGCCGGCACGCTGGTCGGCGAGGCGAGGACCGCGATCCAGGAGGTCGTGCTGATCAGCGCGGCCGCGACCGAGGCGATCGAGGAAGCCGCGCTGATCATCGAGGCCGCGACCCGGGTGGCCGGGTCCGCGGAGGGCGTGGTGACCGGCGCGGAGAAAGTCGCCGGGCGAGCGTCCGCGCTGGTCGCGCGGGTGGAGAACACCGCGGTCACGGCCGACGAGCTGCTCGCGTCGTATGCGCCGACGCTCTACCGGGCGGCACCGATGGCGCACCGGTTCGTGGAGCAGCTGTCGCCGGAGGAGGTCGACGCCGCGATCCGGCTGATCGACGAGCTGCCGAAGCTGACCGGCCACCTCACGCAGAGCATCCTGCCGATCCTGCACACGCTGGACCGCGTCGGCCCGGACATCCACGACCTGCTGGAGGTCACCCGGGAGCTGCGGCTGGCGGTGGCCGGCATCCCCGGCCTGAAGATGCTGGCCCGCCGCGGCGACCGCCTCACCGACAACGCCGACTGACCGCTCCCGCCGGCGCGGCAGCACATGGCGCGCGCTGACCGAACGATCAGGTGGTCGGCGGGTTCGGTCCCGCGGGCGGAAGCGGGCGGTGGGGCGACGGCGAGGTGGGCACCGGCGGCGCCTGCTGCGGATACGGCGGATACGGCGGCGCGGCGGGCGGTGCCGAGGAAGGCGGTGGCGCGAGGGGCGTGGTGTAGAGCGGCCCGCCCTGCTGCACCGGCGGACGGCGGCCCGCGCGCACCTTACGCACCAGGTGGGTGAGGTAGAGCAACGATCCCGCCAGCACGCCGATGTCGTCCAGCAGGATCGGGTCGGGCAGCAGGTCGACCGGCGAGATCGTGTAGATGATCGCGCCCCAGAACGCGAACTTGCCGCCCGCGCCGAGCTCGGTGAGCATGCGGCGCATCTTCCAGACGCGGAAGCCGAGGACGATCGCGCCGGCCAGCATCGCGAGCATGAGCAGGGCGATCCCGGCGACCCACAGTCGTCCTTCCACAGACATACCGCTACGGTAGCGCTCCGGTCACGCTACCGCCCCTCGGCGCTCCGCACCCGGGAATGAGTGAAATCTACGGGTGCAGGACGCAGAACTCGTTGCCCTCGGGGTCGGCCAGCACCTCGAACGGCTCGTCGCCCTTCTGCCCGACGTCGGCCCGGGTCGCGCCGAGCGCGATCAGCCGTTCCACCTCCTGGTCCACCGTGCTCCCGGTGGCCGGCCGCAGGTCGGGGTGGTTGCGGTTCTTGTCCCGTTTCACCGCGCCGCCGGCCTGCAGCCACACGCTCGGCTCGCCGTCCACCGGCGACCGGAGGTGCGCGGATCCGTCCGGTTCCCGCTCCACCCGGTAGCCGAGCGCCGCGCTCCAGAACGACGCCATCAGCTCCACATCGAGCGCGTCGATCGTCCACTGTGCGAAACGGACCGTCATGACACCTCCTGCGCCAGCAGCTCCGATCTCAGAAGCTCCAGGTTTCCCTGGTCGAACGCGACCAAACGCACCACCGCCACGCCGGTACGGGTGGTGCGCAGCGTCGACACCGCGATGCGCGCGGCCTCGGCGGGCGGGTACCCGTACACACCGGTGCTGATCGCCGGAACGGCGAGGCTGCGCACCCCGAGCGTGTCCGCGACCGCCAGGCACCGCCGGTAGCAGGACGCGAGCACGGCCGCCTCGTCGTAGCCGCCGCCCTCCCAGACCGGCCCGACCGTATGGATCACGTGCCGGACCGGCGGGTCGAGGCGGAACGCGGGGGTGGCGACCGCGTCACCCGGGTCGAGCGGTGCGAGCGCGGATCCCGCCTCGGCGAGCCGGGGTCCGGCCGCCGCGTGCACGGCCCGGTCGACTCCGCCGCCGCCGAGCAGCGACTCGTTCGCCGCGGTGACGATCGCGTCCACGCGCTGCGCGACCAGGTCGCCGAGCACCACCTCGAGCACCGGCATCAGCGCAGCTCCGTGAGGATCGCGGCCTCGGCGTCCGGGTCGAGGCCGACCGGTGGCCGGTCCGGGCGCTGCGGTGCGACGCCGCCGATCGACCGCAGCCAGGCCCAGGTGTCGGCCACCGTCTCCTCGACCGGGCGGCAGCGCAGGCCGGTGCCGAGCGCGCGGGACACGTCGGAGGTGTGCATCGCGTCGTGCATCTCGCCCGGTGGGAGCCAGACCGGCAGGTCGGTCCAGGGTTCCACGCCCGCGTCCAGGATCACCCGCGGCGGGGCCCAGCGCAGGCGCGCATCCGCGCCGGTGGCCGTGACGCACGCGGTGAGCAGCGTCGACATGGTGGCGTGGCCGGACGGGCTGACCAGGTTGACCGGTCCGCCGAGCCCGGCGGCGAGCGCGTCGAGCGTCCACTCGGCCAGGTCGCGGGCGTCGACGTACTGCAGCGGCAGCGACGCCGGGCCGGGCGCGAGCACGTCGCCGCCGCGTGCGACGCGCCGCAGCCACCAGGGCAGCCGCCCGACGTTCTCGTACGGTCCGAGGATCAGCCCGGCGCGGACCAGCAGCGCCCGGTCGCCGAAGTGCTCGACCGCGGCCAGCTCGCCCGCCCGTTTGATGCCCGCGTAGTCCGCGACGTCGTCGGACGGGTCGACCAGCGGCGCGGACTCGGCGGCACCGGCGGGCGCCGGCCAGGCGTAGACGGACCGGCTGGAGACGTACGCGTAGGAGGTGGCGGAGACCGTGGACGCGGCGGCGGCCACGGCGGACGGTTCCCCGCTCCACGTGTCCACCACCGCGTCGAACGACAGCCCGTCCAGCGCGGCGAGCCCGTCCGCGGCGAGCCGGTCCCCCCGCAGCGACACCACCCCGGTCTGCGTCACCGTGTTGCGGCCGCGGTTGAGCACGGTCACCCACCATCCGCGCGCGACCGCGGCCTCCACCACCGCCCGGCCCACGAACTCGGTCCCGCCCAGCACCAGCAGCCTCATGCGGTAGAGACTGCCCGACCGATGCCGCCGGCACACTCTGCCTACAGCAGAAGGCCGATCTTCGTGTACCCGCGCAGCAGGTCCCGGGAGATGATCAGCCGCTGCATCTCGTCCGTGCCCTCGAAGATGCGGTAGAGCCGCACCTGCCGGTACCAGCGCTCGATCGGCAGCTCGCGGGTGTACCCCATGCCGCCGTGGATCTGCAGCACCCGGTCCACCACGTTGTTGACCATGGCGGCGCCGTAGAGCTTCGCCATCGACGACGCGTGCCGCGGGTCCAGCCCGGCGTCCACGGTCCACGCGGCCCGCAGCACCAGCATGCGCGCCGCCTCCAGCTCGACCTCGGAGTCGGCGATCATCCATTGGATCGCCTGGTTCTCGCCGATCACCCGGCCGAACGTCTCCCGGGTGCGGGCGTGCGCGAGCGCCATCTCCAGCGCGCGTTCCGCGATGCCGATGGCGTGCGACGGGATCGTGTAGCGCCCCTTGCCGATCCACTGCATGCCCAGCTCGAAGCCCTGGCCGACGGTGCCGAGGATGTTCCGGGACGGCACCCGCACGTCCTCGAAGATCAGTGACGCCGGCCCGCCCTCGCCCATGGTCTGGATGAACTCCGACCGCCACCCCATCGCGCGGTCGACCAGGAACGCGGTCGCGCCGCCCTTGCGCGCGCCGAGCGCCCGGTCGGTCACCGCGACCACGATCGCGAAGTCGGCCTCGTTGCCGTTGGTGATGAACGTCTTCTCCCCGTTGAGGATCCAGTCGTCGCCGTCCTGGCGCGCGGACATCCGGATGTTCGCCGCGTCCGATCCGGCACCCGGCTCGGTGATCGCGAAGCACGAGATCCGTTTCCCCTCGATCGTCGGCAGCAGGAACTCCTCCCTCTGCTCCGCGGACGCGTAGAAGAGGATGTTGTCCGCCTCGCCGCCGAACCGGAACGGCACGACGGTGCGCCCGAGCTCGGTCCAGATCAGCGACTGCATCACGGCCGGCAGCGCCATCCCGCCGTACTCCTCCGGCGTGGCGAGGCCCCAGAAGCCGAACGCCCGCGCCTTCTGCTGCAGTTCGCGCAGCTCCTCCAGGGTCAGGCCCGGCCGGTGCGCGCGCTCCCGGCGCAGCACCGTGTCCTCCAGCGGCATGACCTCCTTCTCGACAAAGGTGCGAACCGTCTCCCGGATCGCCTTCTCCTCGTCGCTCAGCGAAAAGTCCACGGCCGATTCCCCTCCAGAACAGTTACGAGATGGCGTTGATGCCGGTCAGCGCCCGGCCGATGATGAGCTGCTGGATCTGGGTGGTGCCTTCGTAGAGCGTCATGACCCGCGCGTCGCGCAGGTACTTGCCGACCGGGTACTCGTCGATGTATCCGTAGCCACCGAAGACCTGCAGCGCGTCGTTCGCGCACCGGACCGCGGCCTCGCTGGCGAACAGCTTCGCCATCGACGACTCGGTGGCGAACGGCTCGCCGCGGTCGATCAGGTCGGCCACCCGCCAGGTCAGCAGCCGGGCCGCCGCGGTGTCCACCGCGATGGCGGACAGCAGTTGCTGCACCAGCTGGTGTCCCGCGACCGGCTTGCCGAACTGGGTGCGCGAGCCCGCGTAGGAGACGGCCGCGTCCAGGCAGCCCTGCGCGATCCCGACGCATCCGGCGGCGACCGACATGCGCCCCTTGGCGAGCGCGGACATCGCGATCCGCAGTCCCGCACCCTCGGCGCCGACCAGCGCGGTGGACGGCACGCGCACGGCGTCGAACGACAGCGCGGCCGTGGCCTGTCCCCGCAGCCCGAGCTTCCCCTTGATCTCGTGCCGGGCGAAGCCGGGGGCGTCCGTGGGTACGAGGAACGCGCTCACCCGCTCGCCGGTGCGCGCGAACACGAGCGCGACGTCCGCCCACGTACCGTTCGTGATGAAGGTCTTCTCGCCGCTGATCAGCCAGTCCGTGCCGGCGCGCTCGGCCCGGGTGGTCAGCGAGCCGGCGTCCGAGCCGGTCCCGGGTTCGGTCAGCGTGAAGCAGCCGAGCGCGTCTCCCGCGCACAGCCGTGGCAGCCACTCGGATCGCTGCGCCGCCGACCCGTACCCGCTGATGGTCTTGGCGACCAGGCCGAGCGAGACGGAGAGCACGCCGCGGACGGCCGAGTCGCCCCGCCCGAGTTCCTCCAGCACCAGGCAGTACGCCAGGTGGTCGCCCTCCGACCCACCCTCGGCGGCGGGGATGGTCAGGCCGAGGAAGCCCAGGTCGCCGAGTTGCTTGACGATGCCGGGGTCGATCGACTCGCGGCGGTCCCACTCGGCCGCGTGCGGCAGCAGCTCCCGGTCGGCGAAGCGCGCGGCCAGCTCACGCACGGCGTGCTGTTCGGGTGAGAGTGCAAGATCCATGAGCGTTCCCCTGTCCGCGGGTGGCCCGACGCCATTAAACTAGCGCCGATAGTTTTGCGAAGTCCAGGGAGAGACATGCCGAGACCGAAGCAAGCCCTCCTCAGCCGGGAGCGGATCATCGCGACCGCGACCGCGCTGATCGACGAGGAGGGCCTGGACGCGGTCTCCACCCGGCGGCTCGCGGCCGAGCTGGGCGTGCGCGGCCCGTCGCTCTACAACCACTTCGCCACCAAGGACGAGATCCTGGACGCGGTCGCCGACGCGATCATCGAGCACGTGGAGACCGCCGCGTTCGCGGATCGTCCCTGGCCGGAGGCGCTGCGCACCTGGGGCCACTCGTACCGGGCCGCGCTGGCCGCGCACCCGAACATCGTGCCGCACATGGCCCGCGGCCCGGGCCGGCGGCCGGCCGCGCTGCGGATGGCGGACGCGGTCTACGGCGGGCTGGTCCGCGAGGGCTGGCCACCGGCCCGCGCCACGCACATCGGCGCGCTGATGCGATACCTGGTGGCCGGCTCCGCGCTGGGCTCGTTCGCCCGCGGCTTCGTCGAGGACCCGGCGCTCTACGCGGAGGACTACCCGCACCTCACCCAGGCGCACCGGCTCGCGGAGCACCAGCGCAGCGTGGACGAGGGCGCGTTCACGCTCGGCCTGGACGCGTTGATCGACGGACTGACGCGCACCTATGACCAGTTCCGGTACGGTGAAAACTTGCGGCGCTAGTTTTATGATCTCTTCACCGACGAAGGGGCACACCATGGACCGCTTCTACATCGACGGCGCCTGGGTCGCACCGGCCGGCCGGGACACGATCCCGGTCGAGGACCCGACCCACGAGACGATCATCGACCACGTCCCGGCCGGCACCGCCGAGGACGTCGACCGCGCGGTGGCCGCGGCCCGGCGCGCGTTCCCGGCCTGGTCGGCCGCGGACCCGGCCGAGCGCGCCGCCCACCTGGACAAGCTGCACACCGTGCTGGCCGGCCGGGCCGACGAGATCGCCCGCACGGTCGCGCGCGAGCTCGGCACGCCGATGAAGGTGGCGACCGCGGTGCAGGCCGGGCTGCCGCTGGCCGTGCTGCGCAGTTTCGCGGATCTCGCCGCGCGAGCGCTGCCGGAGGAGACGATCGGCAACTCCACCGTGGTCCGCGAGCCGATCGGCGTGGTCGGCGCGATCACCCCGTGGAACTATCCGTTGCACCAGGTGGTGGCCAAGCTCGCGCCCGCGCTGGCCGCCGGCTGCACCGTGGTGCTCAAACCGAGCGAGGTCACCCCGCTGGTGGCGTACCTGCTCTTCGACGCGATCGACGCGGCCGGCCTGCCGCCGGGCGTGGTCAACCTGGTCACCGGCACCGGCCCGGTGGTCGGCGAGGCGATCGCGGCCCACCCGGACGTGGACATGGTCTCGTTCACCGGCTCGACCGCGGTCGGCGCCCGGATCAGCCACCTGGCCGCGGACCGGATCGCCCGGGTGGCGCTGGAGCTGGGCGGCAAGTCGGCGAACGTGATCCTCTCCGACGCGGACCTGACGAGGGCGGTCAAGGTCGGCGTCGGCAACGCGTTCCTCAACTCCGGCCAGACCTGCACCGCCTGGACGCGCATGCTCGTGCACCGCTCGCTCTACCCGGCCGCGATCGAGCTGGCCACCGCGACCGCCGCCGGATATCCGCTCGGCGACCCCTTCGCCGAGGGCACGCGGCTCGGGCCGCTCAGTTCCCGCAACCAGAAGGACCGGGTCCGGGGGTACGTGGCGAAGGGGCTCGCCGAGGGCGCCCGGCTCACCACCGGCGGGCTCGACGCGACCGTCCCGCCGACCGGCCACTTCGTGGCGCCGACCGTGCTGGCCGACGTGACACCGGACGCGACCGTGGCCCAGGAGGAGATCTTCGGCCCGGTGCTGTCGATCATCCCGTTCGCGGACGACGACGAGGCGGTCGCGATCGCGAACAACTCGCGGTACGGGCTGGCCGGCGGCGTCTGGTCCGGTGACGAGGAACGCGCGCTGCGGGTCGCCCGGCGGATGCGCACCGGGCAGGTCGACATCAACGGCGGCCGGTTCAACCCGCTCGCCCCGTTCGGCGGTTACAAGCGCTCCGGCCTCGGCCGCGAGCTCGGCCCGCACGGCCTGGCCGAGTTCCTCGAGACGAAGGCCATCCAGCGGTGATCGCGGCCCGCGGCCTGGTCGCGCGCGGCGCCGAGCTGACCGTGGAAGAGTTCCGCCTCGATCCGCCCGGCCCGGGTGAGATCGAGGTGGAGATCGGCGCGGCCGGCGTCTGCCACTCCGACCTGTCCATGGTCAACGGCACGCTCGCGCCGTCGTTCCCGCTGGTCCTCGGCCACGAGGCGGCCGGAACGGTGGTCGCGGCCGGCCCGGGCGTGGAACGCATGCGCGCCGGCGACCGGGTGGTGCTGAACTGGGCGCCGCCGTGCCGGGCGTGCTGGCACTGCACCCACGGCGAGCCCTGGCTGTGCGAGAACGCGGGTGCCCCGTCCACCCCGCGCGGCACCCTGCCGGACGGCACGCCGCTGCACGTCACGCTGGGACTGGGCGCGCTGGCCACGCGCGTGGTGATCCCCGCGCGGGCCGCCGTGCCGGTGCCGGACGCGCTGTCGTTCGCGGACGCGGCGCTGCTCGGCTGCGCGGTGCTGACCGGCTTCGGCGCGGTGCGCAACACCGCGGGCGTGCGGCCCGGCGAGTCCGTGGCGGTGCTCGGCCTGGGCGGCGTGGGCCTGTCCGTGGTCGGCGCCGCGCGCGCGGCCGGGGCCGGGCCGATCGTGGCGATCGACGTGTCGCCCGAGAAGGAGAAGCTGGCGCTGGCCGCGGGCGCGACGGACTTCCTGCTCTCGGACGACACGCTGAGCAGGGCGCTGCGCGGGCTGACCGGCGGGCGCGGCGCGGACGTGGTGGTCGAGTGCGTGGGGCGGGCCGCGACGATCCGGGCCGCCTACCGCGGTGCGCGCCGGGGCGGCCGGGTGGTCGTGGTCGGCATGGGCGCGCGGTCGGACATCGTGGAACTCTCCGCGCTGGAACTGTTCCACTCCGGCCGGACGCTGCGCGGCTGCGTCTACGGCTCGGCCGACTTCGACGTGGAGATCCCCCGGTTGGCGGCCGCGGTGCTGGACGGTTCCCTGGACCTGCGCCCGCTCGTCACCCATCACGCCACGCTGGACGACGCGCCCGCGGCGTTCGCCCGGATGAGCCGCGGCGAGGGCGCCCGCACCGTGGTCACGCTGTAGCCCTGTCCAAAAAACGCACCCGGCAGTCCACTGTCCGAAATTCCCATCAGCACTGGTTTTTCCCGACTATTTCGGGATATGACCGTTCGGGCGATGGGCGAGGAACCGGTCGACGCACGCACTGTCCGCCGATGCGGTGCGTAGTTGGGAGTTAGGTAGATCACAACAGTGCTACGTTAGAAGAAGATGGAGCTAGCAGCGGGGACATGGTGATGACAACAGTTGACGATCTGGCTGCGGAGGCGCTCTTCGTCTCCCACCTGCAGCCGTCGCAGCGCCCCACCTGCCAGGTGGTCCAGGCCGAAGTGACCCGGATGATCCTGCGCCTGGGCAGTGAGGGGTGTGCCGCCGTGATGGCGGCCGAGTTCGGCGACGATCCGGAGACCGCCGTCCGGCGGATGCTCTGGGTGCGCGACACGCTCGCGGTGGCCTATCCGGAGATCACCGCGCTACGTCAGGCGCCGGCGATCGCACGATGAGAGCCCGGCGCCCTCGGGCCGGTCACGGCGCCGAGGGCCGGGCTCGTCTCACGACCGCTCGCGACCCTTCCGCTTCGCCGGGCGGGGATTGATCCCCACGGACGGCATCTCGCCGTCGCGCCGCGCGGGCACCACCGGTGCCCGCCACGTACGGCTCTCCGGCGCATCTGCGTACGGCTGCATTCCGCCCCCTCGATTCCGTGGCCGGTCCGGCTCGACCGGCACCAGGAAAGACGCCGGCGACGCGGGTCAGGTTCCGGATGGCGACATCCGCCACTGCCGGGAACCGTACCGTCGCATCAATGGTTTGATCTTCGTCATGAGCGACACCCCAGCCGTACGCGCGGTCGCCGCCGCCGGCATCGCACACGAGGTCGTCACGCACGGACCGGTCCGGAGCCTGGCGGAGGCCGCGGTCGCGCGCCACGTCGAGGTGCACGACCTGGTGAAGACGATCGTGGTCCGGCGCGGCGACGACGACTACCTGTTCGTGCTGGTGCCGGGCGGCCGGGTGATCTCCTGGCCGAAGCTGCGCACGCTGCTCGGCGTCAACCGCCTCTCCATGCCGGACGCCGCGACCGCGAAGGACGCCACCGGGTACGAGCGCGGCACCATCACGCCGTTCGGCGCCACCACGGCCTGGCCGGTGATCGCGGACGAGCGGATCGTGGGCCGCCGGATCTCGCTCGGCGGCGGCGCCCACGGCACCGGGCTCACGCTGGCCGCGGACGACGCGATCGCGGCGCTGACCGCCACCGTCGCCGACGTCACCGATCCCGAACCGGCCCGCTGAACCGTCGCCGGCCCGCCGTCCGGACGCCGGCCACGTCGCCGCGCCGGCGCCGCACCGCCGTCCGCGCACCGGTGACGTCGCCGCCGGGCCGGACCACGCCGGGATCAGGACGCCTGGGCGGCGGTGTCCAGTGCGGCCAGGTCCTTCTCTCGGTCCGCCGCGATGCGGGCGGCGAGCGCGGTGGTCTGCGGGTCCGCGCCGACCTCGCTCTCGCTGCCGGAGACCATCGCGACCTGGGCCAGATAGTCGCGCAGCGACGTGGTGAAGCCCTCGTCGAACGCGGCGCCCCGCGCCTGGGACAGCGCGGTGACCTCATCCGGCGTGACCATGCCGGGCATGTTGTGGCCCTCGTGCGGGTTCACGTCCGGCAGCCCGGTGCGGGCCAGCAGCGCGCGCAGCTCGCCCGCCTCGGCGCGGTGCGTGTCGCGCAGCCGGGCCGCGAGGTCACGCAGCGGCTGCTCCCCGGCGCGCTCGGCCCCGATCTCCAGCAGCGGCACCAGCTGCTCGGTCATCGGGATCATCAGCTGGATCCAGGCCACGTCCGTACCGTTGAAGGTGGTCGCGGCCGTTGCCGCCACGCTCGGTGGCGGCAACGGGGCCGTCTCGGGCGCCGGACCGGAACATCCCACGGCAAGAGCCAGCACCGGTACGACGAGCGCCGTCCACGGCGCCATAGAGAGCGCTCTCATCGGGGCACAGTCTGGCGAGCGGTCCCGGAGCATGTCAACCTACTGCGAATTACGGTCGAGGACCAGACCGCCCGGACGCTAGCCTTCCGCCGTGAGCGGTGACTATCTCGACATCAACCGGCGGAACTGGGACGAGCGCGCGGGCCTGCACGTGGCCGCGCCCGGCTACCGCGTCGACCGGTTCGCGGAGGACCCGGCGTACCTGAGCGACGTCGTCCGGTTCGACCGGCCCCGGCTCGGCGACATCAGCGGGCTGGACGCGGTGCACCTGCAGTGCCACATCGGCACGGACACCGTCTCGCTCGCCCGGCTCGGCGCCCGGATGACCGGCCTGGACTTCTCCCCCGCGTCGCTGGCCGAGGCGCGGCGGGTCGCGGCGGGCGCGGGCGTCCCGGTGGAGTTCGTGGAGTCCGACGTCTACGGCGCGGTCGACGCGCTCGGCGGCGCCCGGTTCGACCTGGTCTACACCGGGATCGGGGCGATCGGCTGGCTGCCCGACATCCGGCGCTGGGCGCGCACCGTGGCCGGGCTGCTACGGCCGGGCGGCCGGCTGTTCATCCGCGAGGGGCACCCGATGCTGTGGGCGATCGACGAACGGATCGAGGGACCGGGGCTCGCGGTCGAGCTGCCCTACTTCGAGACGGCGGAGCCGCTGGTCTGGGAGGAGGCGGCGACCTACGTCGAGACCGGCGGGCGGACGCTGACGAACACGGTCACGCACAGCTGGAACCACGGCCTGGGCGAGATCGTGACCGCGGTGCTGGACGCCGGGATGCGGATCACCGGGCTGGTCGAGCACGACTCCGTACCGTGGGAGGCGCTGCCCGGCAGGATGCACCACGACGACTCGATCGGCGAGTGGCGGCTCACTGACCGGCCGGAGCGGCTGCCGCTGACGTACACGTTGCAGGCGCTCGCGGGCTGACGCCGCCGGAAGCGCAAAAACTCAGGTTCGGTGCCCGGCCGCCGTATGGATCCGCAGGGAACCGCGACGACTGGAGAGAGATGCGCGCAGCATGGTGGCGTGATGCTCCGCGTGGTTCCGCGGTCCGGCAGCTCATCGTCGGCTTCACCGTCCTGACCGTGCTGCTCGTGGTCGCCGGCGTCGTGCGGTGGGCCATGATCGGTCACCTGACCGCGTCCGCGCGCGTCCTCACCGAGACGATCTACCCGGCCGGCGCCGCGAACACCCGCGCGCTGCAGGCGCTGACCGACGCGGAGACCGGCATCCGTGGCTACCAGCTGACCGCGGACGCGCGCTTCCTGGACGCGTACCACCGGGGCTCGGCCGAGTTCGCGCCCGCGCTGGACGACGCGCTGAGCCACACCGACGACCCGACGCTGCGCCGGCTGCTGGAGACCGAGCGTGTGCTGGGCGAACGGTGGCTCACCGAGTTCGCCGCGCCGATCGCGGCCGGACCCGGCGGCCCCGCGGCCGTGAGCACGGCCTGGGACGCGGTCGGCAAGCAGTGGTCCGACCGGTTCCGCGCCGCGCACCGCGAGGCCGAGGTGTGGCTGACGAACAAGCAGGCTCAGGTGGTCCGCTCGATCAGCCGGCTGGTGCCGCTCGCGGAGGCCACCACGATCGTACTGACCCTGGTCAGCGTCGGTTTCGTGCTGGTCATGGCGGTCCGCGTGGTGCGCGGCGTCGGCATGCCGCTGTCCCACCTGACCCGCACGCTGCGCCGGCTGGCCGCGGCCGAGCACGGCGCCCGCGTCCGGGTGTCCGGCCCGGCCGAGCTGCGCGAGGCCGGCCTGTCGCTGAACACGCTCGCCGAGGAGAGCGACCGGTTGCGCCGCCTGCAACAGCAGCAGCTGGAGACCCGCGCGCTGGCCCGGGCGATCGGCGGCGCGATCGGTGACGCGCTGGAGACCGACGTGATCCTGCAGGAGGTCGTGGACCGCCTCGGCACCGCCATGCACGCCGACCGGGTCTGGATCCGGCTCGGCGGCCGGGCGCCGCGCGCGGCGCAGTGGCACCGGCCCGGACTGGAGCCGATGCTGCTCGACCGGGCCGCACCCGGCACGGATCTGAGCCGTCAGGTCGGCGTCACCGACGAGGCCCGTGGCGTGCTGACCGTGGAGCTGGACCCGCGCCGGGCGACCACCGACGACGACCGGCAGCTGCTCGACCTGGTCGTGGAGGACCTCAACCGGGCGCTGCACCACGCCGCACTCCACGCGCAGCAGCGCGCGGTGGTGGCCGAACTGCAGGCGCTCGACCGGCACAAGGACGAGTTCGTCTCCACCATCTCGCACGAGCTGCGGACGCCACTGACCAGCATCCAGGGCTACCTGGAGGCGATCCAGGACGACATGACCGCGATCCCGCCCGCCCAGCAGCGCATGCTCGGCGTGGTCGACCGCAACGCCCGGCGCCTGCTCAACCTGGTCGACGACCTGCTCACGCTCTCCCAGGTGGAGGCGGCCAGCTCGGAGCTGGAGAAGCGCCCGGTCCGCATCGCCAGCGTCGTCGATCTGGCCACCACCTCACTCGCGCCGGCGGCCACCGCCGCGAACCTGTCCTTCACCGTCGACAACCGCGCCCGGGACGCGCACGTGGCCGGCGACCCGGAGCTGCTCGAACGCGCGCTGCTGCACCTGCTCTCCAACGCCATCAAGTTCACCCCCGGGCCCGGTCACGTGACGATCCGGTGCGCCGTCCCGAGCGGCCGCCCCGACCACGTCGAGATCACCATCAGCGACACCGGCATGGGCATCCCCCGCGAGGACCAGGCGAACCTGTTCCGCCGCTTCTACCGCGCCGCGAACGCGAGCGAGCAGGCGATCCAGGGCTCCGGCCTGGGCCTCGCCATCACCCGCAGCATCGTCGAGGGCCACGGCGGCGACATCACCCTGGTCTCCGAGCTCGACCAGGGCACCCACGTCACGATCAGCCTCCCGGTCGCGCTCACGCCGGCGCTGATCTGACCGGATCCGCCGCCGGACCCCGCACGCGCAGCCGCACCGGAACCCACCGGCGCCGGCCCCGCGCGCCCGGCAACCCCGCGCGCCCGGCAGCCCCGCGCGCCCGGCAGCCCCGCGCGCCCGGCAGCCCCGCGCGCCCGGCAGCCCCGCGCGCCACGCGCTCGGGAGCCCGGCGCGGCGCGCGGCCGTCAGCCCGCGGCCGTGGAGAGCGCGGTGTGCACGTCCGCGTCGGTCAGCTGCGCGAAGTCGTCGTAGTACGCCCCGACCGCCCGGAAGTCGGCCGGGCAGTGCAGGCAGAGCACCGCGTCGGTCTCGGCGGCGAGCAGGTCGCGGGCCTCGGGCGTGCAGACCGGCACGGCGAGCGCGAGGTGGGCCGGGCGGTCCGCGCGCAGCGCCCGGACCGCGGCGCGCGCGGTGACGCCGGTGGCCAGCCCGTCGTCGACCACGATCACGACGCGGCCGCCGACCCGCGGGGACGGCCGGGTACCGCGGTACTCGACGAGGCGGCGGCGGGCCTCGGCGCGTTCCCGCCCCACGTCCGGTGCCAGGTCGGCCGGGGTGAGCCCGAGGCGGTCGAGCGAGCGCGGATCGAAGATCGGGTCGCCGGAGGCGGCGACGGCGCCGATGCCGAACTCGGGGTGGCCCGGTGCGCCGATCTTGCGGGCGACCGTGATGTCGAGATCGCCGCCGACGTGCCGGGCGATGAGCGCGGCCATCGGTACGCCGCCACGCGGGAGTCCCAGCACGAGTGGACGGCCCGGTGGCAGCGTCGCGAGGTGCTCGGCGACCGCGCCGGCGAGCCGGCGGGCGGCGTCGGCGCGGTCGGTGAACCGCATGGGCGTCAGCCCTTCCGCAGGTGGTCGGCGAACCAGGCCGCGGCGGCCGACGAGACCTGCTCCAGCGTGCCCTCCTCCTCGAAGAGATGGGTGGCGCCGGGGATCATCAGCAGGTCGGAGAGCGTGGTCAGCTGCGCGCGGGCGTCCCGGTTGAGCGCCATCACCTCGGGGTCGTGCTCGCCCACCACGAGCAGCGTCGGCGCGGCCACCTCGACCAGCGCGGGACCGGCCAGGTCGGGGCGGCCGCCGCGGGAGACGACCGCGCGGACCACGTCGCGGCGGGCGGCCGCGGCCACGAGCGCGGCACCGGCACCGGTGCTGGCGCCGAAGAGCCCGATCGCCGGCGGTACGTTCGGCTCGTGCTTGCCCTGGTCGGGCTGGCCTCGGCGCCAGTCCTGCGCGCAGATCCAGTCGATCACGCCGATCAGCCGGTCGGCGAGCAGCCCGATGTCGAAGCGCAGGTGGCGGTCGCGTGCGTCCGCGGCCGCCTCGTCCCAGGTGAGCAGGTCGGGCAGGATGGTGCCGAGCCGGTGGCGGTGCAGCTCGTCCGCGACGACCGTGTTGCGCGGGCTGTGCCGGGAGCTGCCGCTGCCGTGCGCGAACAGCACCACGCCGATCGCCTCGGCCGGCATCACGATGTCGGCGGCGAGGCGCACCCCGGCCGTGTCGATTCCCGTGGCGAGCGTCTGCAGACCCATGACCAACCCCCTGACCAGCGGATACGCAGGCGTACCCGGGGGTTGTGGGGATAAACGTCAAAGCCCGTAGGTTTTGCCGATGATGTCGCGCTGGATCTCGCTGGTGCCGCCGTAGACCGTGGAGACCAGCGCGGCGCGGACGTGGCGCTCCATGTCGAACTCGGTGGCGTACCCGTACCCGCCCATCATCTGCATGCCGTCCAGCGCGACCCGGCGGGCGACCTCGGTGGCCTTGAGCTTCGCCATCGACGACTGGCGGGGCAGCACGCGCGCGGGATCGCGGTCGACCAGCGCGGCGGTGCGGTGGACCAGCAGGCGGGTGCACTCGATCTCGGTGGCCAGGTCGGCGATCCGGTGGCGGAGCACCTGGAAGCTGCCGATCGGCCGGCCGAACTGCGTGCGCTCCCGAACGTACGCCAGGACGTCGTCGAATGCGCGGCGGGCGGTGCCGAGCATGACCGCGGCCAGGATCAGGCGCTCGACGTTGAGCCCGGCCATCAGCTGCTTCCACGCGGCGCCGGGCGTGCCGACCACGGCGTCCGCCCCGACCCGCACGCCGGTGAACCACAGGTCGTTGACCTCGCGGCCGCCCATCGTGTCGATGCCGCTGATCCGCAGGCCGGGCGCGTCCGCCGGGACCAGGAACATGGTGAGCCCGTCGTGGTCGCCCGGCGCGCCGCCGGTGCGCGCGACCAGCAGCACGGTGTCCGCGAAGTGGGCGTTGGAGCACCAGGTCTTCTGGCCGTCGATCACCCAGCCGTCGCCGTCCGGGATCGCCTTGCAGGCGAGCGCGGCGACGTCGGAGCCCGCGTCCGGCTCGGACATCGAGATCGAGAACGTGCGGCCACCCTCCAGCCCGGACCGGATCCGCCGCCGCTGCGCGTCGGTGCCGAACCGCTCGACCGCACCGGCGACGATCAGCGACGTGGTGTAGCCGCCGATCGGCAGCATGCCGTACGTCGTCTCCTCCAGGAACACGCACGCGTCGGCCATGCCGCCGGCGCCGAGCCAGCCGAGGCGCGCGATCCGCTCGTAGAGCTCCTGGTTGTGGGCGTGCGCGCCGCTGCCGGTCAGCTCGTCGCGGCGGGCCCGGGTGCCGGCCTCCCGGCGGCAGAACGCGCGGATCGCCCCGGCGAACGCCTCCCGCTCCTCGCTCAGCTCCACCAGATCGATGTTCATTGCCAGTCCCTTCCGCCACCACCAGGGGATTGACAACGAACGTAGCATATCAAATATCAAATCCAGGGGTACGTTTCCCCTGTTGGGAGAGGCATGTCAGGACCAGATGCCGAGCTCGTCCAGGTGCTTGACCAGCCGGTCCGCGCCGTCGACGAAGTGCCGGCGCATCACCGTGCGGGCCGCCTCCGGGTCGCGTGCGGCGAACGCGGCCAGCAACGCCTCGTGATCGGTGCGCATGCCGGCCCGCCAGCCCGGGTCCGCGGAGTAGAAGCGGGCCGGCGTGTATCGCGTCGCCGTGTGCAGGAACCAGCTGAGCTTGCGCGCCTCCGCGATCCGGTTCACCGCGCGGTGGAAGTCGAACTCGCGCGTCTCGACCTCGTCGGCCCGGCGGGTGCGGGCCAGCGCGCGGTCCATCAGGCTCAGCTGCGCCAGCTGCCCGTCGGTGATCCGGCCCGCGACGCGCGCGGCCAGCTCACCGGCGATCTCGCCCTGCAGCGCGAAGACGTCGCGGATGTCCTGCCGGGACAGCGGCGCGACCACGTAGCCCTTGCGCGGCTCCAGCTCCACCATGTCCTCGCCGCGCAGGTGCAGCAGCGCCTCGCGGACCGGCGTGATGCTGACGCCGAGCTGCGCGGCGACCTCCTCGAGGCGGATCCGGTCGCCGGGCCGCAGCTCACCGGACATGATCCGGGCGCGCAGCGCGGTCGCCACTTCCTCAGCCAGCATCCGCTTACATTACCAAATATCACTATATGGGGGTACGCGTGGCCGGACCGTTGCACGGGCTCAGGGTGGTGGAACTGGCCGGGATCGGACCGGCGCCGTTCGCCGCGATGCTGCTGGCCGACCTCGGCGCGGACGTGGTGCGCGTCGACCGCCCCGGACCCGGCTCGCCGCTCTCCGTCGACCCGGCCCGCGACCTGCTCAACCGCGGCAAACGCTCGGTGGTCGCGGACCTGAAGACACCGGCCGGCGTGGACCTGGTGCTGACGCTGGCCGCGCGCGCGGACGTGCTGATCGAGGGCTGGCGACCGGGCGTCGCGGAACGGCTCGGCGTCGGGCCGGACCCGGTGCTGGCGCGCAACCCGCTGCTGGTCTACGGCCGGATGACCGGGTGGGGGCAGGACGGGCCGCTCGCGCACACGGCCGGGCACGACATCGGCTACCTGGCGCTGTCCGGCGCGCTGCACCCGATCGGCCGGGCCGGCGGGCCGCCGCAGGTGCCGGTCAACCTGCTCGGCGACTTCGCGGGCGGCTCGCTCTACCTGGTCGTCGGCGTGCTCGCGGCACTGCGGTCCGGGCGCGGCCAGGTGGTGGACGCGGCCGTCGTCGACGGCGCGGCGCACCTGACCACGCTGCTGCACGGGCTGCTCGCGGCCGGTGCCTGGCGGGACGAGCGCGGCGTGAACCTGCTGGACACCGGCGCGCCGCAGTACGACGTCTACCGCACCGCGGACGGCGGTCACATGGCGGTCGGCGCGCTGGAACCGGCGTTCTTCGCGGAGTTCGTCCGGCTGCTGGGCGTGTCCGACGGCCCCGACCTGCGCGCCGACATCGCAACGGCGTTCGCCGGCCGTACCCGGGAGGAATGGGTGAAGGTCTTCGCGGGCAGCGACGCGTGCGTGGCGCCGGTGCTGTCCCTCCGCGAGGCCACCCGGGACCCGCACCTGGTGGCCCGGGGCACGTTCGTCGACCGGGACGGCGTGGTGCAGCCGGCCCCGGCGCCGCGTTTCTCCGCCACCCCGGCGTCGCTCGGCCGGCCGCCCGCGCTGCCCGGCGCGGACGCCGGCGACGTGCTGGCCGAGTGGGAGGCGTGATGCGGGCCGGGACGCCACCGGTCCACGCGGGCGGACCGCACCACCCCACGGACACGCTGATCGCGCAGGTGAAGGAGATGATGTCGTGAAGCGCGACATTTTCACGGAGGACCACGACGCGTTCCGGTCGCTGGTGTCGACGTTCGTGGCCAAGGAGATCGCGCCGCACCACGCGCGCTGGGAACAGGCCCGGATCGTCGACCGTGCGGTGTGGACCGCGGCCGGGCGGGCCGGGCTGCTCGGCTTCTTCGTGCCCGCCGCGTACGGCGGCGCGGACGTGGCCGACCTCCGGTACCACGCGATCCTGGCCGAGGAACTGGCCCGCGCCGGCGCGACCGGGCCGGCGTTCCCGCTGCACAACGACATCGTCGGGCCCTACCTGACGGCGCTGGCCACGGAGGAGCAGAAGCAACGCTGGCTGCCCGGCTTCTGCACCGGCGAGCTCATCACGGCGATCGCGATGACCGAGCCGGACGCGGGCAGCGACCTGCAGGGCATGCGCACCACCGCGGTCCGGGACGGCGACGACTGGATCCTCAACGGGCAGAAGACGTTCATCAGCAACGGCATCATCTCCGACCTGGTGATCGTGGCCGCGCGCACCGACCCGGCGGCCGGCAGCCACGGGATCAGCCTGCTCGTGGTCGAGCGCGGCATGGACGGTTTCACCCGCGGGCGCACGCTCGACAAGATCGGCCAGCACGCGCAGGACACCGCGGAACTGTTCTTCCAGGACGTCCGGGTGCCCGCGGCCAACGTGCTCGGCGAGCCCGGCATGGGATTCGCGTACCTGATGCGGAACCTGCCCGCGGAACGCCTCTCGATCGCGGTCGCTGCCATGGCCGCGGCCGAGGAGATCTTCCGGATCACGCTGGACCACTGCCGGGAACGCGAGGCGTTCGGCCGGCCGATCGGGCGGTTCCAGCACAGCCGCTTCCTGCTCGCGGAGCTCGCCACCGAACTGCGACTCGGCCGCGTCTTCGTCGACCGCTGCCTGGTCACGCCGGACCTGAGCGCCGTCGACGCCGCGATGGCGAAATGGTGGACCACCGAACTCCAGCAGCGTGTCGTCGACCGCTGTCTGCAGTTGCACGGAGGGTACGGATACATGCGCGAGTACCCGGTCGCCCGGGCCTTCCTCGACTCGCGCGTCCAGACCATCTACGGCGGCACGACCGAGATCATGAAAGAGGTCATCGGCCGGTCGCTGGGACTGTAGGGGGCTGTCATGCGCGATCGGCACCGCTGGCTGCACCGGATCGCGCGCCTCGATCCGGTCCGCGACCACGTCGAGATCCACCGCATCTCCGCCGGATTCGAATTCCCCTGGGACTACACGCGGGCGCTGGAGTTCGCGCTGTTCCGCACGTACTGCGTACCCTCGATCTCCGCGCTGCTCGCCGCCACCGGCGAATTCCGGCGGCGACCGCAGAAACGGTACGACGACACGGCACTGCTGATGGCGGAGATCGCCGCGCACGGGTACGACTCGCCGCGCGGCCGGTCCGCGCTGCGGGTCATCAACCGCGCGCACGGCCACTACGCCATCTCGAACGACGACATGCGGTACGTACTGTCCACGTTCGTCCACGACCCGATCGACTGGATCTCCGCCTACGGCTGGCGGCCGCTGCACCCGCACGAGAAACTCGCGGCCTACCACTACTACCGCGCGGTCGGCACGCGCATGGGCATCCGCGACATCCCCGGCACGTTCGACGAGTTCAAGACCTTCAAGCAACGGTACGAGGAGAGCCACTTCGTCTTCGCGGCGAGCAACCGGGAGATCGGCGACCACACGATCGCGCTGTTCGCGAGCTGGTTCCCGGCCCCGCTGCGGCCGGCCGCCCGGGCCGGGGTGCGCAGCCTGCTGTCACCGGAGATGCTGCGCGCGTTCGGCATGCGGCCGGCGCCGCCGCTGCTGGGCGCGGCCGTGCGCGCCGCGCTGCACGGGCGGGCGTACGCGCTCCGGTTCTTCCCGGCACGCACGGAGTCGGCGCTGGCCCGGATGCCGGGCAACCGGACGTACCCGGGATATCCGGCCGGATACCACCCGGCGGACCTCGGCGCGCCGCCACCCGGCCCGGACGTCCCGGCGCACTGCCGGCGCGCGACACCGTCCCGGCCGAGCCCGGAGACACCGGGCGGCTGACCGGCGTATCAGACCGGCATACCATCGCCGGATGGGTACCAGCCCCGACGCCCCCGCACCGGACGTCCACCCGCCCACCGCCGATCCGGCACCCGCTCCCACGACGCCGCACGGACGCCCGGCTGCGGCCTCCGCCGCACCGGATGGACCTCGGGCCGCCGAATCCGCGGCGCCGGACGCACGTCCGGCCGCCGGTTCCGCGGCGCTGGATGAACGTCCGGCCACCGGTTCCGCGGCGGCAGACGCCCGGGCGGCCGCCGGTTCCGCAGCGGCGGATGGTCGTCCGGCCGCCGGTTCCGCGGAGCCGGACGGTCGGGCGGCCGCCGGTTCCGCGGAGTCGGACGGGCGGGCGGCCGGTGGCGACGGGTCGGTCGTGACGGTGGTCGAGGTGCCGGCCGGCGTGCGCGTCGGCCACTGGACGGGCGACGGTACCGGCGTGACCGTGATCCTGCCGCCGCCCGGCACCGTCGGCTCCGGCGAGGTGCGCGGCGGCGCACCCGCGACCCGGGAGTTCGAGCTGCTCAGCCCGGAACGGATGGTGGACCGGGTGGACGCCGTCGTGCTCTCCGGCGGCTCCGCGTTCGGCCTGGCCGCCGGGGACGGCGTGATGCGGGCGCTGCGTGCCCGCGACGAGGGCTTCCCCACCGCGTACGGCCCGGTCCCGATCGTGATCGGCATGTCCGTCTTCGACGCGTCCGTGGCCACCACCCCGCCCGACGCCACCGCCGGCCGCGCCGCCCTCCGCCACGCCCTCGACACCCCGCCCGCCCCCGCCCCGGTCGCCGGGGGCGACGCGATGCCGGGGGATGCCGGCGGTGCGGCGACCGCGGCGATCCGGGTCGGCCGGGTCGGTGCGGGCACGGGCGCGATGAGTGGGCGGTGGCTCGGCCGCCAGGACCCCGGCGGATTCGGCGCCGCCTCCGCGCGCGACGTCAGCGGCGCCGTCGTGACCGCGTTCGCCGTGGTCAACGCGCTCGGCGTGATCATCGCTCCGGACGGCTCACCCCTGCTCACCGCACCACCGAACGACGAGACCCCACCCACCGGCACCCCGCGGCCGCCCTCGGACGCCGCACCCACCGACAACCCGCCACCGGCGCCCGGCACCACGCCCACCGGCGATCCGCGGCCGCCGTCGGACGCCGCACCCACCGACAACCCGCCACCGGCGCCCGGCACCACGCCCACCGGCGATCCGCGGCGGCCGTCCGGTGACGGGGCCGGCGGCGGCGCGACGCGCGCGCCCACCGGCGGCGTGACGCGGCCGTTCGGTGCCTCGTCCGGCCGGGAGAACACCACGCTCGTCGTGGTCGTCACGGACGCGAAGCTCACCAAGGGTGAGTGCCTGCTGCTGGCCCAGAGCGGCCACGACGGCATGGCGCGTGCGCTCCACCCGGCACACACCCGCTTCGACGGTGACGCGGTGGTCGCCCTCGCCACCGGCTCCGCCGTCCCGGCCGGCGACAACGACCTCGACACGATCCGCGCCACCGCGATCACGGTCGTCGCCACCGCGATCCGCACCGCGGTCCCCCGGCCCGGCCCCGCGGTGTGACGACCCGGCCGGCGACACAGCCCGGCGCCACCCACCGCCCCGCGATCCACGCCCCCATCGCGCTCTCGACCAGCGGCACCGGCGGCCCGCTCGCGCCGGCGCCGCCAGTGGCCGCACCGGCCACCTACCCGTGCCCGCGCCGGCCAGGACCGGCGGCACCGGCCGATGCGCCGCGCCGAACAGCACCGGCCGCACACCGCTGCCTCCGGCAACCGCACCGGCCGTCTACCGGCGCCCATTCGGCACCGCGGCACCCACGCACGCCGCCGGCACCCACCCGAAGCCCGCCGGCGGAGCCGCACCGGCCCCTCGCCGAACCATCCGGCACCGGCCACCGGCGCCGGCGCCCACTCACGCCCTCGGCAGGGCCACCGCGTCGGCCGCTCGCTCGCGCCGCGTACCGGTGGAACAGGCTTTTCGGGCGCCGTGCGTCGGGGCCGGTGGGTGGGGGAGAGTTGGTGTGCGACGGCGGCGATGTATGCATGAGGAGACGGGTGACGGCGGAGGGAGGCGGGCGGATGCGGGTGGAAGCCAGGGCGCCGCGGCGCGGGTCGGTGGTCTGGCGGTACTTCGGCGATGCCCGGAACATGCTGCTCGGGCCGCCGCTGCTGGTGCTGCAGGTGGCGCATCCGGTGGTCGGCGCGGGCGTGCTGCAGCACTCGAACTACCGGGAGGAGCCGTGGCAGCGCCTGGTCCGCACCTACCTGTCGCTCTCCACCGTGATCTACGGCGGGCAGCGGGGCGCCGAGCGGGAGACCGCCCGCCTCCGCCGGCTGCACGAGACGATCAGGGGCGTCGACGATCAGGGCCGCCGCTATCACGCGCTCCACCCGGAGGCGTACCTGTGGGTGCACGCGACGCTCGTCCAGGGTGGCGTGGACGCGCACCGGACCTTCGGCCGGCCGCTGACGGACGCGCAGACGGCCGAGTACTACGCGGACATGCGCCAGGTCGGGCTGCTGCTCGGGCTGCGCGAGCACCATCTGCCCGCGGACTGGGCGAGCTTCCGCGCGTACTACGACGAGCGCGTCCTGAACCGGCTCGAGGACAACCAGGCCGTGTGGGACGTGATCGACAGCGTCCGGCACCTGAAGAAGCCGCTGGCCGTGATCCCCTCCTTCGTGTGGCGTCCGGTCGGCGCGGGTGCCGGGCGGCTCGCGCACCTGGTGCTGGTCGGCGCGCTGCCCGAGGTGCTGCGCGACCGTCTCGGCCTCACCTGGTCGCCGGAGCAGGAGCGCCGCCTGCGCCGCTTCGCCCGCGTCGTCCGCGGCACCATGGCCCTGGTGCCGCCACCGCTGCGGACGGCAGGCGGCCGCATGGCGGCACGGATCGTGACGGCGCGCGCCGACCGCCGGGAACGGCACGACCCGCCGGCCGGCCACGACCGGGCACCGGCGCGTCTTCCCGCCGGTTGACGGCCGGCCCGCGCGGCCCGGGAAGGACCGGGCCGCACGGGTGACCGCCGCCGGGCTCAGGTGTCGGACGCGGTGGCGTAGAGCGCGTCGATGGCCGCGGTGTGCTGCTCGATGACGACGCGGCGGCGGAGTTTCAGGGTCGGGGTGAGCTCGCCGGACTCGGGGGTCCACGCGGCCGGCATGATCCGGAACGCCTTGACCTGCTCGGGCCGGGAGAGTTTGGCGTTGGCCGCGTCGACCGCCGCGGTGATCTCCGCGTGCAGCAGCGGATCGGCGGCGAGGGCGGCGATCGACGTGTCGGGCAGGCCCTTGCCGCGGGCCCACATCGGCGCGATCTCCTCGTCCAGCACGATGAGCGCGGTCACGTACGGCCGTCGGTCGCCGATCGCCACGGCCTGGCCGATCAGCGGGTGGGCGCGCAGCAGCGACTCGATCTGGGCCGGCGAGATGTTCTTCCCACCGGAGCTGATGATCAACTCCTTCTTCCGGTCGGTGATCGTCAGGAATCCGTCGTCGTCGAGCACGCCGACGTCGCCGGTCGCCAGCCAGCCGTCCGCGTCCGTGATCGGCTCGACGCCGCCGGCGGCCGTGAGGTAACCGGAACAGATCAGCGGCCCGCGGACCAGGATCTCCCCGTCGTCGGCGATGCGCAGCTCCATGCCCGGGTTGACCCGCCCGACGCTGCCGGTGCGGAACGCCTCCGGTGTGTTGATCGTGCAGGTGCCGGTGGTCTCGGTCATGCCCCAGACCTCGAACACGTCGATGCCGAGACCGGCCAGGTAGAGCAACGTGGACACCGGGATCGGCGCGGCACCGCTGCCCGCCCAGACCAGCTCGTCCAGCCCGAGCCGGGCGCGCACCGGGCGGAGCACGGCCGCGTCGAGCGCGGCGACCCGGGCGGCGAGCTCCGGCGGGACCGGCGAGCCGGCGGCGCGCAGCCGGTAGCTCTCCAGCGCCGCGGTGCTGGCGGCGTCGAACGCGGCGCGGACGGCCTCCTCGGCCGCGGCGACCTGTGCCTGCACCCCGGCCACCATCTTCTCCCAGACGCGGGGCACGCCGAAGAACGAGATCGGCCGGACCGCGACCAGCGCGGCGAGCAGCTGCCTCTGGTCGGGGCAGATGGTGACGTGGCCGGCCCGGTAGAGCGGGTAGTAGATGCCGAGTATCCGCTCCGCGATGTGCGCCAGCGGCAGGTAGGCCAGCGATCGCGCGTGGTCGGGCGTCGGCACCGTGTCCTCGATGAGCACGCACTGGTAGACCAGGTTGTGGTGGGTGAGGACCACGCCCTTCGGGTCACCGGTGGTGCCGGACGTGTAGAGCATCGTGGCCGGCGCCTCGGGCGGCACCTCGCGCCAGCGTTTCTCGAACGCGCCCGGGTCGGCCCGGTGCGCGGCCGCGCCGGTGGACTCCAGCTCCGCGAGCGTCACCACGCGCCCGTCGGCGGAGCCCCGGCCGGCGACCGTGACCACGGCCCGGATCGTGGGCACCTCGGCGAGGATCGGCGCCCACCGGGCCAGTTCGGCGTCACCCTCCAGCACCACGATCGCGGCGCCGCTGTGCCGGGCGAGGTAGCGCAGCTGGTCGGGGCTCAACGTGGCGTACACCGTGGAGGGGATCGCGCCGAGGTGGACGGCGGCGAGGTCGAGGATCCAGTGCTCCGGTCGGCTCGACATGTTGATCAGCATGCGGTCGCCGGTGTCGAGGCCGAGCGAGCAGAGACCACGGGCGGCGTGGGTGACCCGGTCGCGCAGCGCCGACCAGGTGAGCGTGCCGTCGGCCGCGCCGAGCGCGGTCAGCGCGGGCCGGTCGCCGAACTCGGTGGCGTTGCGGTGCAGCAGCAGCGGAACGGTCAGACCGCGCGCGGTCCCGGCACAGCGGGCGGCGCGGTCGGCGGGGGGAGAGTGGTCGCTCCGGTCAGGGGCGGGCGGCTGGGGCATGACGGCCTCCTTCGCCGGGCCGTGCGGACCGGCGTCGCGGTGGCGGACGGGGGTGCGTCGTTCATGCCGAGACTGTAAACGGCGGTTAACTTCCGAGGGAAGCGATTCTGCTCAATCGGTCACAATGGAGCTGCGGAGATGCGCGAACCGGGATTAACTTCACGCGTCCATAATCACCATGGCGAGCCGGACCAGGTGGGCGTCCATGCCGGTCCGCCGGTCGAAGCGGACCCACCGGCTCAGATCGGTCACCAGGTTGAGCGCCGCGTGCACCAGCACCCGCGCCTCGGGCACCGGCAGCTCCGGGCGCACCTCGGTCAGCAGCCGCACCCACTCCTCCACGTGCAGCCGCTGCACCTTGCGCAGCTCGTGCCGGTCACCGCCGGGCAGGTTGCTGTTCTCCGCGAGGTAGACCGAGACCAGGTCGCTGCGCTCGAACGTCAGCTCCACGTAGGACTCCACCAGCCGGCGCAGCGCGTCCGGCGCGTCCGCGGCGCCGTCCAGCGCGACCGCGGTCGCCTCGGTCACCCGCTCCGACGCGCGGTAGAACGCGGCGGCCAGGATGTCCGCCTTGCCGGGGAAGACGCGGTAGACGCTGGACGCGTTGATCCCCACCCGGTACGCGATGTCGTCGATCCCGACCGCGTGGTAACCGTGCCGGTGGAACAGCATGATCGCTTCGGCCAGGATGAGCTCGCGGCGCGCCACCGGCCGTACCCCCGCGGGGTCCTGATCAGGTCTGGGCTTCCGGCCCGGCCTGCGGGGCACCGGGGGCTCGCCGTGCAGCACGGCCAGGCCCACGCGGTGCAGCGTCTGCTCGGCCCGGCCGCGCGCGATCGCGGCGCGGTGCGTGGAGAGGCTGCCGAAGACGCTGAGCATCGCCCGGACCAGCGCCGACGCGCCGCGCACATCAAGATCTTTTCTAACCGCCCGCAGCGGTACGACGAAACGGCGGGACAGCGTCTCCAGCTGCTCCGCGAACTCGGCGACGTGCACCGGCTCCAGGTGGCGCCACTCCCACTGGTAGAGGCCGCCGACCCGGCGGCCCTCGACCGCGATCCGCGCCAGCGCCGTGAGCAGCGCGTCCAGCCGGGCGGCCGGGTCGGCGTCGTCCGCGTCCACCACGGCCAGCACCCGCTCGATCAGCCGGCGGGTGGCGTAGACGAGGATCGCGTACTTCCCCCGGAAGTGCCGGTAGACCGCGGGGCCGCTGATGCCGACCGCGGCCGCGATCTGGTCGATGCCGACGCCGTGATAGCCACGCGCGCAGAACAGCTCGGCCGCGACCATGGCGATCTGGTCCTTGCGGTCCTTCGGCCGCCGCCGGGGCGGCTCGATCGTCTCTGCGCTGTGCACCGGCGAAAGCATACCGCCGGTGAGAGCGTGTTCGCATCGATGGATCGCGCAATCCCTTGACAGCTGGCCGAAACGAGGCGGAAAGTTAACGACGGTTCGCAGAGGAGGAGGCGCGATGAGCGAGGCGTTCATCTACGACGCGGTGCGCACGCCGCGCGGCCGGGGCAAGAAGAACGGCGCGCTGCACGGCGTCAAACCGATCTCACTCGTCGTCGGCCTGATCGATGAGCTGCGCCGCCGCTTCCCGGGCGTCGACCCGGAGCGCATCGACGACGTGGTGCTCGGCATCGTCTCCCCGCTCGGCGACCAGGGCTCCGACCTGGCCAAGACCGCGGCGCTCGCGGCCGGCCTGCCGCCGGTCGTGGCCGGCGTGCAGGTCAACCGGTTCTGCGGCTCCGGGCTCGAGGCGGTGAACATCGCGGCGCAGAAGGTGCGGTCCGGCTGGGAGGACCTGGTGCTGGCCGGTGGCGTCGAGTCGATGTCCCGGGTGCCGATGGGCTCCGACGGTGGCGCGTGGGCGCTCGACCCGGAGACGAACCTGCTGACCGACTTCGTCCCGCAGGGCATCAGCGCCGACCTGATCGCCACCATCGACGGATACTCCCGCGAGGACGTCGACCGGTTCGCGCTGCGCTCCCAGGAGCGGGCGGCCCGCGCCTGGGCGGAGGGCCGGTTCAGCCGCGGCGTGGTGCCGGTGCGCGACCGCAACGGCCTGCTGATCCTCGACCACGACGAGCACATCCGCGCCGACTCCACGCTGGCCGGGCTGGGCGCGCTCACCCCCTCGTTCGCGCAGCTCGGCGCGCAGGGCGGGTTCGACGCGGTGGCGCTGCAGAAATACCACTGGGTCGAGCGCATCGAGCACGTGCACCACGCCGGCAACTCGTCCGGCATCGTGGACGGTGCCGCGCTGGTGCTGGTCGGGTCGCGGGCCGCGGGCGAGGCGGCCGGCATGGCCCCGCGGGCGCGCATCGTCTCCGCCGCGCTCAGCGGCGCCGACCCGACCATCATGCTGACCGGCCCCGCGCCGGCGTCCCGCAAGGCGCTCGACCGGGCCGGCCTGACCGTCGACGACCTCGACCTGGTCGAGATCAACGAAGCGTTCGCCGCCGTGGTCCTGCACTACATCGACGACATGAAGCTCGACCCGGAGATCGTCAACGTCAACGGCGGGGCGATCGCCATGGGCCACCCGCTCGGTGCGACCGGCGCGATGATCCTCGGCACGCTCGTCGACGAGCTGGAGCGGCGCGGCGGGCGATACGGCCTGGCCACGCTCTGCATCGGCGGCGGCATGGGCATCGCCACGATCGTCGAGCGTCTCTGACGGAGGTTGAGAATGATCCGCTGGGACCGCGAGGACGACGGCATCGTCGTGCTCACGCTGGACGACCCGACCCGCGCCGCCAACACCATGACCGCCGCCTACGTGCGCAGCATGGAGGAGACCGTCACCCGGCTGGAGGCGGAGCGCGACTCGATCACCGGCGTGGTCTTCGTGTCCGCGAAGAAGTCGTTCTTCGCCGGCGGCGACCTCGACTCGCTCCGCACGCCCGGGCCGGATCAGGGCGCCGAGTCGTTCGCGCGCGCCGCGACCGTGAAGGCGCAGTTCCGCCGGCTGGAGACGCTCGGCCGGCCGGTCGTCGCCGCGCTCAACGGGTCCGCGCTCGGCGGCGGCCTGGAGCTGGCGCTCGCCTGCCACCACCGGATCGCGGTCGACGACCCGAAGCTCGAGGTCGGCTTCCCCGAGGTGACGCTCGGCCTGCTGCCCGGCGCCGGCGGCGTGGTCCGCACCGTGCGGATGCTCGGCCTGGTCACCGCGCTCACCCAGGTGCTGCTGCGCGGTCAGCGGCACCGCGCCGCCGCGGCCCGCGACCTCGGCCTGATCTCCGCGCTCGTCCCGTCCGCCGACGGTCTGCTGCCCGCCGCACGCGAGTGGATCCGGGCGAATCCCGGCGCGGCCCAGCCGTGGGACGTCAAGGGCTACCGCATCCCCGGGGGTACGCCGGCCACGCCCGCGCTGGCCGCGATGCTGCCCGCGTTCCCGGCCAACCTGCGCAAGGAGCTGAAGAACGCGCCGTACCCCGCACCGCGCAACATCCTCGCGGCCGCGGTCGAGGGCGCCCAGGTCGACATCGACACCGCGTTCACGATCGAGAATCGGTACTTCGTGGAGCTGGTCACCGGCCAGATCGCGAAGAACATGATCGGAGCGTTCTTCTTCGACCTGAACGCGGCGAACGCGCGCGACATCGGCGACGTCCCGCCGTTCCACCGGGTCGGAGTGCTCGGCGCCGGCATGATGGGCGCCGCGATCGCGTACGTCTGCGCCAAGGCCGGACTCGACGTGGTGCTCAAGGACGTCTCCCTGGCGGCCGCCACCCGCGGTCTCGGCTACTCCCAGCGCCTGGTGGCGAAGGCCGTCTCCCGGGGCCGGCTGACCGAGGCGGCCGGCACCGAGTTGCTCGCCCGCATCTCCCCGGCCGACGACCCGGCCGCGCTGGCCGGCGTGGACCTGGTGATCGAGGCGGTGTTCGAGGACCCGGCGCTCAAGCACAAGGTCTTCGCCGAGATCGAGGACCTGGTCGCGCCGGACGCGCTGCTCTGCTCCAACACGTCGACGCTGCCGATCACGATGCTGGCCGAGGGCGTGCGCCGTCAGGCCGGCTTCGGCGGGCTGCACTTCTTCTCCCCGGTCGACCGGATGCCGCTGGTCGAGGTGATCCGCGGCGAGCGCACCAGCGACGAGACGCTGCGCCGCGCGCTCGCGGTCGTCCGGCGGCTGCGCAAGACGCCGATCGTGGTCAACGACAGCCGCGGGTTCTTCACCAGCCGGGTGATCGGCACGTTCACCAACGAGGGCGTCGCCATGCTCGCCGAGGGTGTGCCCGCGCCGTCCATCGAGCAGGCCAGCAGCCAGGCCGGCTACCCCGCGCCGGTGCTCCAGCTGATGGACGAGCTCACCCTCACGCTCCCGCAGAAGATCCGCAAGGAGACCGCGGCCGCGGCCGGCGACGCCTGGACCCCGCACCCGGCCGACGCCGTCATCGACCACCTCGTCGACGCCGGCCGCACCGGCCGCTCCGGCGGCGCCGGCTTCTACGACTACGAGGACGGCACCCGCACCCGCCTCTGGCCCGGCCTGGCCCGCTTCGCGAAGCGCGAGTCCGCGATCCCGTTCGAGGACCTGCGGGAACGCCTGCTCTTCATCGAGGCCGTCGAGTCCGTCCGCTGCCTCGACGAGGGCGTCCTCACCTCCGTCGCCGACGCCAACATCGGCTCCATCCTCGGCATCGGCTACCCCGGCTGGACCGGCGGCGTCCTCCAGTACATCAATCAGTACCCCGGCGGCCTCCCCGGCTTCATCACCCGCGCCCACCAGCTCGCCGACCGCTACGGCCCCCGCTTCACTCCCCCACCCCTGCTCCTCCGTAAGGCGGAACGGGGCGAGCGCTTCGAGTAGGGCGCGACTCAGCCCTGGATGATGTCGCCGAGGGCCGCGTGGTGCTCCCACCACACTGCACGGCGGTGTTTCGCCTGGACACCGCCGAGCCGGGTCAGCAGCAGCACGTCACCGTTCAGCGTCAACGCGGCGTCCTCGTCCCCACCGGCCAGCACCCGGCCCACCACGACCAGCATGGCGGCGAGCGCACGCTCACTCTGCTCAACCTCGTCGAACTTATCCATGTCGAAGCTGACCATGACGTTCTCCGCGAGGTCCCACGTCCACATGCCGTCGTCGGCCTCTGCGGCCACCGAACCGCGCTGCCTCGGCACGATGGTGAGGAAGAAGCCGTGGCTGTCGTACAGATCCGCCGACAGCAATGTCGGACTGCCGGCCGGCCGGTCCGCCACATCCGGCATCGCCCTCATCGCCACCTCGTCGGCGGGGACGGCTCCGGCCAGGGTCAGCCGATACTCGATTCCCATGTCTGGGCGCTCTCCTCTCAGGACTGGATTACTCGGGAACAACCTGGATGATGCCGCCCTCCGGCGTGATGATCTTCAGTTCCTTGAGGTTCGGCACCGGCGAGTCGTGGAAGTGCCTCCGCAATGCGTCCACGTCTCCACGCCAATCCTCCAGGTTGACCACCACCCGCTGCGTCTGGCCCTTCACGATCTTGGCCTGCACCTCGTCGGCGAGGTAGTGCACCGCCTTGTCCGAAGCGGTCGGCGAGTATGCGTCGAACACCCGGCCCTCGATCAGATAGTCCGGCCTCTTCTGCGGTAGCCCCGCATCACCGGCGTTCTGCCGGGCTTGAGCGACATCCTGAGGGGACGGGTTCTGTTCGACCCGATAGCCTTCCGCGGCGAGCCGAGCGGCCGCCGAGTTTTCCATCTCCAGGGATCGGCGGGTCGGGTAGTCGTCCCTCGGGTTGATCCGGGTCGGCCGGCCCGACGGCTCGCCGCCCTCCTCACCGGTCGGCTGTGTGAGGAGATTGTCTCGGTCTCCGGACGAGTCCTGCTCACCGACAGGGTCGCTGTCGGCGCCGTCCGCCGGCTCGCCACGCCCGTCACCTTCCGGCCACCCGGTGCCGGCGCCATCGGTGCCCGAGCCCGCGGTGCCCGAGCCGGCGGTGCCACCGGCTCCGTCCGGCCAGCCGGTTCCGGTCCGCGATCCGGGCGCACGTCCGGCGTGCGCCTCCTCCGCCGCGATCCGCTGGCCGTCGGCAACGCTTCCCGCGGATGTACTGCTGGATCGATGACGCGGAGTCGTACCGTCACCGTCACTGTTGGTCGGTGGCGTACCGCCGCTGTCCCCCGGTCCTCTGGGCCGCGCCAAGGGAGTCACCTCGCCCCAGTGCTGTCGTGGAGATCTAGACCACCGAGGGTAGTACGAGCCCCACGTTCTGTTCGCGGCTCGCCCGGTCGGCCGAGTGGCCTTGACCAGCGCCATATACGCGTGGGCGAGTATCCGGACGCGAGGTGAAGCGGTGGCGCGGCGGAGGCCGGTGAGAAATCTGCTGGAGCCTGGGGTGCTGGTAATGCTCGCGCCGGGCACGTCCATGCATCCCTACCAGCTCGCCACCGCTTTGAAGCGCACCAACAGGGAGCGCGACCTGGCGATCAAGTGGGGGTCGCTCTACACCATGATCGGGGCCCTGGAGAAGCACGGGCTGATCGCGGCGACCGGACGGACCGGGACGGGCGGCGGCCGGACCGGAGCGGAGCAGCTACGCGATCACGGTTGACGGGCGCGCGGAGCTCACCGACCGGGTGCGGAAGCAGGGGCGGGATCCGGCGCGGTTCGAGGCGGTGCTGGCCGGTGTGCTGCATCCGGACGACGTGACGCTGGGCCGGCTGCGTCACCGGGCGCATGCGCCGGAGCAGTTGACCGACCGGGCACGGAAGGGCGAATTCACGGACATCCGGATCGAGCGGTACGGCACGATCGGGCTACGGCTGACTTTGCGGAAGGAATCGGCGTAAGACCGGCGCCGCCTGATCGTCTGACAGGCAAGGGACGCGCTCACGCCGTACCCGGGGCAACACGGAACAGAGAGGCCGGTGCCGCGACGGGCGGCACCGGCCTTGTCTACGACGGAGGTCAGCAGCTGAGGTTCGCGCCCGGTGTCACGCCGAGGATGCCGGCGAACTTCTGGTACGCCGCGACCCGGCTCTGCACCTGGGCCGGGTTGCCCCCGTTGCACTCGATCGCGCCGTTGATGCTGCGGATCGACTCGCCGAAGCCGCGCCCGTTCACCATCGCGTTGTGGCCGGTCACCGTGCCGGGGCCGGTCTGCGTCATCCAGTACCAGATGCCGGTCTTCCAGGCGACGGCCGCGTCGTTCTGCACCAGGTTCGGGTTGCGCAGCAGGTCGATGCCGAGCGCGTCACCCGCGGCCTTGTAGTTGAAGTTCCAGCTCAGCTGGATCGGCCCGCGACCGTAGTACGCGGCCTGGCCGGCCGGGCACCCGTACGGCTGGGCGGGGTCGCAGTAGTGCGGGTAGTTCGCCGTGTTCTGCTCGACGATGTGCACCAGCCCGCCGGTCTCGTGGTTGATGTTGGCGAGGAACGCTGCGGCCTCCTGCTTGCGCACGGTGTCGCTGCCGGTGCCGGCGAACGCGGGGTACGCGGAGAGCGCCTGGACCAGGCCGGCGTACGTGTAGAACTGGTTCCGCGCCGGGAACATCTGGTTGAACTGGGCCTCGGAGACCACGAACCCGGACGGGTTGGTGCCACCGGTCGGCGCCGGCGGGGTCGGCTGCGTGCCGCCACCGGTGCAGGCGTACGGCTCCCAGAACCAGGTGCTGATGATCGGGTCGTACCCCGGGTTGTCGTGCTCGGCTATGTAGTACTTACCGTCCGTGTACTTCACGATATTTCCGGTCACATAGGACTTACCGGCCTGCCACGCCGGGTGGTTACAGGCCGTCGTCGCCCCACCACCGGAGCCGGAACCGGAGCCGCCCGAACCGCCCGAGCCGGAACCGGAGCCGCACGCCCCCTGGTCCTCCCACACCCCCGTGCCGGCCGCGCTCGGCTGCTCACCCTGCGTCCACCACTTGGCCCGCCAGTTGTGGCCGCCGAACGACGCCGTGTTACCGCCCCAGTACACCGCGGACGCGCTGTACGGGCTGGCGCACTCGGCCGCCGAGGCCATGGTCATCGGCAGGATCGCGGCGGCGGTACCCGCCCCCGCGATCGCCAGTACCGTAGCGACGACTCGAAGCTTCACCGCGCACCACTCCCATTCCGCACAACCGGGTATCCGAGGACCGGATGATCGTGTCAGCGGCGTCTTCAGCGGCGGGCTAAAGGAACGGTAAATGATCCTTATAGTTCATTCGGCGAGCCTGGCAGCACGCAGCGTGAGGTAGTTGCGCTCCGGCACGCTGGCCGTCCGCGCCGCCGCCGTGCGATAGGCGGCGATCGCCTCCGCGCGGGCACCGGCCATCTCCAGCAGATGCGCCCGGGCCGCGGGCAGCCGGTGCCCGCGGGCCAGCAGCGGATCGTCGGCCAGCGCGTCGAGCGTCGCCAGTCCCGCGGCCGGCCCGTCCACCATCGCCTGCGCCACCGCGCGGTTCAGCGTCACCACCGGGCTCGGCGTCAGCCGTTCCAGCACGCCGTACAGCGCCAGGATCTGCGGCCAGTCGGTGTCGTCCGCGGACGGCGCCTCGTCGTGCAGCGCGGCGATCGCGGCCTGCACCTGGTACGGCCCGACCGGCCCGCGCGGCAGCACCTCGTGCACCAGCGCGATGCCCTCCGCGATCGCGGCCGCGTCCCACCGCGACCGGTCCTGGTCGGCCAGCGGCACCAGCTCGCCGACCGGCCCGGTCCGGGCCGGCGCCCGCGCCTCGGTCAGCAGCATCAGCGCGAGCAGCCCGCCGGCCTCCGCGGAGTCCGGGCGCAGCGCACGCACGGCCCGGGCCAGCCGGATCGCCTCGGTGGAGAGCTCCACCCGCAGCAGCGACGGCCCGGCCGAGCCGGTGTGCCCCTCATTGAAGATCAGATAGAGCACCTGCAGGACGGCGGAGAGGTCGCCGGGCCGGGAGAAGCCGCCGGCCACGGACCGTTTCGCCCGGCTGATCCGCTGCGCCATCGTCGCTTCCGGCACCAGGAACGCGCGAGCGATCTCCGCCGTGGTCAGCCCGCCGACCGCGCGCAGCGTCAACGCGACCGCGGACGCCGGGCTCAGCACCGGATGGCAGCACAGGAACAGCATCTCGAGCGTGTCGTCCGCGCTCTCCGCGACGGCCTCGGACAGCGGCGCCCGCATCCGGAAATCCGACATCTCCCGCCGGCGCCGCGCGTCGGCACCGCGGACCTGCTCGACGAACCGCCGGTGCGCGACCTGGATCAGCCACCCGCGCGGATTCGCCGGCACCCCCTCGTCCGGCCACTGCCGGAACGCGGCCAGCAGCGCCTCCTGCACCGCGTCCTCGGCGGCCACGAAGTCGCCGAACCGGCGGGTGAGCACGCCGAGGACCTGCGGCGCGAGGTCGCGCAGCAGGCCCTCCCCGGAGAAGCGGGTCACCAGGCGTCCGGCGTCGGCGCCTCCATGATCTGGCGCACCTCGATCGGCATGCACAGCGGCTTGCCCTCCGGCCCGGGCGCGCTCGACACGTACGCGGCCAGCTCCAGCGCGCGGGCCGGCGTGTCCACGTCCACGATCCAGTAACCGGCCAGGAACTCCTTCGTCTCCGGGAACGGCCCCTCGGTCACCACCGGGGCGCCGTTCGCGTCCGACCGGACGATCTTCGTCTCCTCCGGTCCGGCCAGGCCCTCACCGGAGACCCACTCGCCGGACGCGGTCAGCGTGGCGTTCACCTCACCCATGAACGCGATGTGCCGCTCGATCTCCTCCGGCTTCCACGTGGAGATCTGCGGAAATTCCGTGCTGGCCTGGGAGAACTGCATCATCAGCAGGTACTTCACGGTGTGCTCCTCACGTCGTCGACGTTCTCACGTAGAGGTAGCAGCCATCGGGCCGTTCTCGACACGTACCCGTGGAAGATTTTGATTTTTCAGCCGGAGGTCATCGACGCGGTTCAGGCTCACGCCGGATCACCGGAAGCCACACATGGGAGTAACACAATGTCCCAGCGCCTGCCACGCCGCGTGCTGCTGCAGACCGCGGTCGCCGCACCCGCCGCCGGGCTCGTCGCCGGCAGCACGCTCGACGCCGCGCCCGCCCAGGCGAGCGGTGGCTCGTTCGACGTGGACAGCCCGCGCTTCTCGATCGCGGTGCTGCCGGACACGCAGTACCTCTTCGACGAGGACGCCTCCGACCCGGAGCCGCTGCGCGCCACGTTCAGGTACCTCCGCGAGGCCCGCAAGGACGGCAACGTCGCGTTCATGACGCACCTCGGCGACGTCACCGAGCACGGCAGCGAGCACGAGATCGAGCTGGCGTCGAAGACGTTCAAGGAGCTCGACGGCAGATTCCCGTACAGCGTGCTGGCCGGCAACCACGACATCAAGGGCGGCACCACGGCCGACACGCGCGGTGACTCCGCGTACCTGCGCGCGTTCAACCCGAAGCGGTTCAAGAGCGCGCCCACGTTCGGCGGCGCGTCCCCGGACGGCTACAACAGCTACCACGTGCTCAAGGCCGGCGGCCGTCAGTGGCTGATCCTGGCGCTGGACTGGCGGATCTCCGACGCCGGTGTCGCCTGGGCGCAGTCCGTGCTGGACAAGCACCGGACGCTGCCCGCGATCGTCACCACGCACGACCTGGCCTACGCGGACGACAACGGCACCGCGTACCTCTCCTCCTACGGCCAGCAGCTGTGGGACAAGCTGATCCGGCGCAACGACCAGATCTTCCTGACGCTGAACGGCCACTACTGGCCGCCCGGCCGCACCGTGCTGAAGAACGACGCCGGCCACGACGTGCACGTGCACATCACGAACTACCAGGACCGCTACTACGGCGGTGCCGGCATGATCCGCCTGTACGCGTTCGACCTGGCCCGCGGCGTGATCGACGTGTCCACGCTCGCGCCCTGGTTCCTGTCCAAGGACCCGTCGAAGCGCAGCGCGCTGGAGGAGGAGACGATCGAGCTGACCGGCCCGGTCGACCGTTTCTCCCTGGAGATCGACTTCGACGCGCGGTTCGCCGGCTTCGCCCCGATCGTGCCGCCGGCGCCCCGGCCCGCGTCCGCCGTGGTCCTCCGCGACACCGTCGCCTACTGGCGCTTCGACAACCTGGGCCTCGCCGACGGCGCCGCCGTGTCGCCCGGCACCGTGGTCCGCGACCTGGCCAAGGGCGGCAACGACCTGACCGTCGCGTCGATCGGCGCCGGCGCGCCGCTGCTGCTGTCCACCGACCACCACGCCGGCGCGCCCGCACACGCCAGCCTCCGCTTCAACGGCGGCAAGGCCCCCGACCGCGGCACCATCCTCGCCACCGGCCCGTCCGCACCGCTGAACTCCCTCACCTTCGACAAGGGCTACACGATCGAGGCGTTCATCAAGCTGCCCGCACCGTTCGAGGGCGACCACGCGTGGATGGGAATCCTGAGCTGGCAGGGCCGGTCCGGCGACGCCGGCAAGACCAGCGGCTGGTCCCAGGACGAGCCCACCTGCAGCCTCAACCTCTCCGGCGAACGCTTCCTCCAGTACGTCGTCTACCCCAACGACCGCGACGCCGACCCCACGTCCTGGAGCCACGCGCTCCCGGTCGGCCGCTGGATGCACGTCGCCGTGGTCAACGACGGCCGCCGCACCACCATCTACATCGACGGCTCCAAGATCGCCCGCAACCCCACCCAGTCCTCCCGCGGGATAGCCACGCTCGGCAAGCCGTTCACCATCGGCGCCACCCAGTTCGCCGAACGGTTCGGCCAGGGCTTCTACGGCTGGATCGGCGACGTCCGCATCACCGCCCGCGCCCTGCCCACCCGCGACTTCCTGACCCGCACGTTCTAGACCTTCCCCCAGGGCGCCGGGCGGCCCACCACTCACCCTGCGCGCCGCCCGGCGCCCGCCTACCCCCTCCCACGCCCGTCCGGGGGTAGTGCCGTCTCGCGACCGCGGCCCGGCGGCTTCGCGAGACGGCAACCCTCAATTCTTTTCTGCCCACTTCCGCCGAGGGCGAGATCCGCATGCTCCCGCGGGCAACGGTCGTCGCTGGCGCTCCTCCCTGCACGATCCGTGGCCGCAAGGACTTCTGTGGCGCGGTTCGTTCTTCCGCGGACGCTTTTGCCGCGTGCGCCTGTGTCGCGTGGGTCCAGTGCATGCCTCCCGGCGGGCCTCGGGCTCCGGGGAGAGGGCAGGGATTCCGGCGTGCCCGGGGTTCGCCGGCCCGGCTGTTTCCTCGTGGGTGGACGGGTTTCGTCTCGTTGGCGGCGGTCTGCGCGGGGCGCGCGATCAAAGTCAACGGCGGTGCCGCCGCACGGCATCACACATCCACGACGCGGTAGCAGTGGCCCGGAATGCGGGACCCCATCGCTTGAGCAGCCGTCGAACGAGGATGCCCGAAGAAGGTGCCGGAATGGTCGGCTGTAACGGCTTGCCAACTCGGCGGCACAGCCGCAACCCCTTGCGGGCCGGCACTCACCCGCTCGAATGACACCGCGCACCGAGGCCGGCACGATCAAGAAGCGGCCCTCGATCGCGCCGGAGAAACCCGCGCCGGAAATCGCCCTGCCGAATGCGGCGCGCCAAGGTAAGCGCCACCCGCAGAGGCGCAAAATGCCGAAATATCGGGCACGGAGTGCTTGCTACCGCCGAACGAATCCGGCGCCGAAAGCACCCCGTGACGAGGCGACGAAATGCCGTTACCGGACCGAACACCAGCACTTCGATCGATCAGCAGCCACCGCACCGCCTTCGATCTTCTCGTGCGCACCGCGCAGACCGCCGCCGCCTGGCTGCCCCGCCTGCCGTCGACCACCCCTTGGGGTGCAGATCATCGGCAGCGCCGCCACCACCACGCAAACCGGCGCCGGGCAGCGGCAACCGACAGGTCTTGCACCACGCAACCCCCACCGACGCGACCAAAGCTGGCGGCCCTGCCGATGATCTGCTCGGCTCGACCTGGAAGACGGCAGACGGGGCAGCCAGGCACACCAGAACGAAACCCACCCCACCCACGAAAAAACAGCCGGGCCAACGAACGCCAAGCCCGCCGGAACCCCCGCCCTCCCCGGAGCCCGAGGCACGCCGGAGGCTGCCCGTAATCTCCCCGCCGGAAACCGCCACGTTCCCACCGCCGGGAACCGCCGCGCTCCCACCACCGGAACCACCGGAACCACCGGAATCACCGGGAACCGCCCGCGATCGCACGCACCCCAGGCAAGGGGCGGGCAGACGCCCACCGGGGTCGCACCCGACCACCGGGCGCAACCGCCGCCCGCCCTCGCATCCCGGCGTTACATCGATCAGTCCCGTTCGATCAGGTGACCGATCAGGTCCGGGCAGATGCCCGCGACGCCGGAGCCGTCGCGGCGTGGGTCGATGTCGGGGAGGTCGATCGGCTCGCCGGTTGCGGTGGCCGCCGCGGGGCGGACGCCGATCCAGCCGACGGCCAGGGCCTCTTCGCCCTTCAGGAAGCGGTGTGCGCGTACGCCGCCGGTGGCGCGGCCCTTGGCCGGGTAGTCGTTGAACGGCGTGACCTTCACGGTGCGGCCGGTCGACGTGATGACCAGGGGGGCGCCGTGCTGTGGTTCGTCGGTGCCGACGGCGCCGAAGAACACCACGGAGGCGCCGGCGGCAAGGTTTATGCCGGCCATGCCGCCGCCCTTGGTGCCCTGCGCGCGGACCAGCGAGGCCGGGAAGCGGAGCAGCGACGCGTCCGTGGTGAGGAACGTGAGGGATTCGGTTCCGGTGATCCAGGTGCAGCCGACGACCTCGTCGCCGTCCTTGAGGCCGATGACCTCGAACACGTCCGCGCGGACCGGCCATTCGGGTGCGCAGACCTTGACGACGCCCTGGCGGGTGCCGAGCGCGAGCGTCTCGCCCGGCTTGGGGACGAGCGGGGCCAGCCCGATGACGTGTTCGCCCGGGTCGAGGTCGGCGAGTTCGCTGGCGGACATGCCGCCCCGGAGCGAGACGGTGCCGACGTGTTCCGGCAGGACGGGGAGCGGGAGCACGTCGGTCTTGAACGCGCGGCCGCGGTTCGTGATGAGCAGGACCTGGCCGCGGGCGGTGGTGTGGACGAGCGCGCGGACCGCGTCGTGGCGGTCGCGGCCGTTGCGGCGGGTGCTCTCGGAGGATTCCTCGGATTCGGCGGCGGTGCGCGCGACGAGCCCGGTGGCGGACAGGATGACCTGGCACGGGTCGTCCTTGACCTCGAGCGGGCCGGCCGGGATCGACGCGGCCAGCACCTCCTTCAGGTCGCCGTCGATCAGCGCGGTGCGGCGCGGCGTGGCGTGTTCCTTGGCGACCGCGGCGAGTTCGTCGGAGACGACCTTCCGCAGCACCTTCTCGTCGTCGAGGATCAGCGACAGTGCGGCGATCTCCGAGTTGAGCCGTTCCTGCTCGGACTCGAGTTCGAGCCGGTCGAAGCGGGTGAGCCGGCGCAGCGGCGTGTCCAGGATGTACGACGCCTGGATCTCGGAGAGACCGAACTGTTCCATCAGGCCGTCCTTGGCGGAGGCCGCGTCGTCGCTGGATCGGATCAGCGCGACCACCCGGTCGATGTCGAGCAGCGCGATGAGCAGGCCGTCGACCAGGTGCAGGCGTTCCTGCCGTTTGGTGCGCCGGAACGTGGTGCGCCGGGTGACGACCTCGTAGCGGTGTTTGAGGAACACCTCGAGCAGTGCCTTGAGCCCGAGCGTCCGCGGCTGGCCGTCGACCAGGACCAGGTTGTTCACGCCGAACGACTGCTCCAGCGGGGTGAGCCGGTAGAGGTCGGCGAGCAGCGCCTGCGGGTTGACGCCGACCTTGCACTCGATGACCAGGCGGGTGCCGTTCTCCCGGTCGGTGAGGTCCTTGACGTCGGCGATGCCCTGCAGCCGGCGGGTCTTGTTGACCTCGTCGGTGATCTTCTCGATGACCTTCTCGGAGCCGATGCCGTACGGCAGCTCGGTGACCGTGATCGCCTGCCGGCCGCGCGAGCCCTCCAGCGGCCCTATCTGCACCTTGGCCCGCATGCGCACCACGCCGCGGCCGGTCTCGTACGCCTTGCGCACCTCGTCCAGCCCGAGCAGCAGCCCGCCGGTCGGCAGGTCGGGCCCGGGGACGAACGTCATCAGCTTGTCCAGGTCCGCCTCCGGGTGGTTGATCAGCCACCGGGCCGCGGTCACCACCTCGCCGAGGTTGTGCGGGATCATGTTGGTGGCCATGCCGACCGCGATCCCGGACGTGCCGTTGACGAGCAGGTTCGGGAAGGCGGCGGGCAGCACGGACGGCTGTTCGAGCGAGCCGTCGTAGTTCGGGACGAAGTCGACCGTGCCCTCGCCGAGCTCGCCGACCAGCAGCATCGCCTCGCCGGACATGCGCGCCTCGGTGTATCGCGCGGCGGCCGGGCCGTCGTCCGGCGAGCCGAAGTTGCCGTGGCCGTCGATCAGCGGCACGTTCAGCGAGAAGTCCTGGGCGAGCCGGACCATCGCGTCGTAGATCGCGACGTCGCCGTGCGGGTGGTACTTACCCATCACGTCACCGACGACGCGGGCGGACTTGACGTGCCCGCGGTCCGGCCGGTAGCCCTGCTCGTACATGGAGAACAGGATCCGGCGGTGCACCGGCTTGAGGCCGTCACGGGCGTCCGGGAGCGCGCGGGAGTGAATGACCGAGAACGCGTACTCCAGGTAGGAGTCCTCGACCTCGGTGGTCAGCGGGTTGTCGATGATCCGCGCCCCGGCCGCGTCGAACGCGGACAGGTCGACCTTGGCGGACTTCGAGTCCTTGCGGCGTGCCATTGGACGAGATTCCCTTACGCGTCGATGGCGTCGCGGTCGACGCGGTCGGAGGATTGGATCAACCAGTTCTTGCGGGGCTCGACCTTCTCGCCCATCAGCAGTTCGAGCGTGCGCTCCGCGGCATCGACGTCGGAGAGCGTGATCCGGCGGACCGCGCGCGAGGCCGGGTTCATCGTGGTGTCCCACAGCTCGTCCGCGTCCATCTCGCCGAGACCCTTGAACCGCGGGATCGGCGTGACCACCTGCTTGCCCGACTTGGTCAGCCGCGCGACCGTGCTGGTCATCTCCGGCTGCGTGTACGTGTAGACGGTCTGCGGGCTGCGGCCCTTGGTGGTGATCTTGTGGAGCGGCGGCATCGCGGCGTAGAGCCGGCCGGCCTCGATCACCGGCCGCATGTACTTCGCGAACAGCGTGATCAGCAGCGTCCGGATGTGCGAGCCGTCGACGTCCGCGTCCGCCATGATCAGGATTCGGCCGTAGCGCATCGCGCCGACGTCGAACGTGCGGCCGGAGCCGGCGCCGAGCACCTGCACGATCGCGGAGCACTCCGCGTTGTCCAGCACCTGCTGGAGGCTGGCCTTCTGCACGTTCAGGATCTTGCCGCGGATCGGCAGCAGCGCCTGGTATTCCGAGCTGCGGGCCATCCGGGCGGTGCCGAGCGCGCTGTCACCCTCGACGATGAACAGCTCGCTGCGGTCGACGCCGGTGGAGCGGCAGTCGACCAGCTTGGCCGGCATCGACGCGCCCTCCAGCGCGGTCTTGCGCCGGGCCGCGTCCTTCTGCTGCTTCTGGGTGAGCCGCACCCGGGCCGCGTCGACGATCTTCTGCAGGACCGTACGCGCCTCGGTCTTGGTCTTCTTGTCCTGCACCCAGTCCTTGAGGCGCGCCTCGACGATCTGCTGCACCACCCGGGTGATACCGGCCGTGGACAGCTCGTCCTTGGTCTGCGAGGTGAACTGCGGCTCCGGCACGCGCACGTGGATGACCGCGGTCATCCCCTCCAGCACGTCGTCCAGGACCGGCGGCTCCTCCTTCGGCTTGAGCAGGCCGCGGGTGTTCTTCACGGCGTCGACCAGCGCGCGGACCGCGGCCCGCTCGAAGCCCTTGCGGTGCGTGCCGCCGTGCACGTTGCGGATCGTGTTGGTGAAGCACTCGACCGTGCGCTCGTAACCGGTGCCCCAGCGGAACGCGATCTCGACCTCGGCCAGGCGCTCGACGTTGGAGCGCATCACGCCGTTCTCGTCGGCGGCGTTCTCCCGGTACGTCCCGGTGCCGTTGATCAGGATCGTGCCGGAGACCGGCTTCTCGTTCGACGGCGCCAGGAAGTCGACCATGTCGGCCAGCCCGTTCGGGAAGTGGAACTCCTCGGTGCCGGTGCCGGACATCGGGTCCACGTTCGCGTCGCGCAGCACGTAGGTCACGCCGGGGACCAGGAACGCGGTGTTGCGCAGCTTCGTCCGCAGCGCCTCCACGTCGAGCGCGGCGCCGGCCTCGAAGTAGCGCGCGTCGTACCAGTACCGCGTGGAGGTGCCGGTCGGCTCGCCGCGCTTCATCTTGCCGACCAGGCGCAGGCCGGGCGCGGGCGTGAACGGCGCGTCCGGCCCCGGCCCGTGGAACTCACCGGCCACGCCGTGCCGGAACGAGATCTCGTGGATCTTGCCGTCCCGCCGCACGGTCACGTCGTAGCGCAGCGACAGCGCGTTGACCGCGGACGCGCCGACACCGTGCAGGCCGCCGGAGGTCTTGTAGCCGGACCCGCCGAACTTGCCGCCCGCGTGCAGCCGGGTGAGCACCAGCTCGACGCCGGACATGCCGGACTTGGCGTGGGTGTCGGTGGGGATGCCGCGACCGTCGTCGTCGACCTGCACGGAGCCGTCCTCGTGCAGCGTCACCTTGATCCGGGTCGCGTGCCCGGCCACGCCCTCGTCCGTGCAGTTGTCGACGATCTCGTTGAACAGGTGGTTCACGCCCCGGCTGTCGGTGGACCCGATGTACATGCCGGGGCGCTTGCGGACCGCGTCCAGCCCCTCGAGGTGGGTGAGGTCGGCTGCCCCGTACAGGGTCTCGGGCTGTGCAGTCACCGGTTCTTGACTCCAGATCCTCGCGCTTGTGCTGGGTGGCGCCGTAACACGACTGGAGCGACTCTAACCGCCGGGTCCGACGAGTCCGTCGCTCCATGCCGCACGTCTCACGCCCGGGACCGGAAGACTATCGCACGTCTGTGCTAATCACGCCTCGTACGCGCGCCAGTAGAGACCGTCCTCGCGCGCCAGGATGTCCAGATCGATGAGGTATCGGCGGATCGCCACGTGGTCCACCCCCGGCACCCCGTCGCACCAGGCACGGAGGATGTCGTTGACCTCGGTTTCGGGATAGCGGCGGCCGGGCTCGAAGGACGCGCGGGTGAGGTGGTCGAGCACGGCGCGGCGCCGGGTCAGCTTGCCCGGCATGGCGGTCAGGCGACCGTCGCGCACGAACGTGCGGACGGCAGCGTCAACGGGATCTGACACAACGTCACCTCCGGAGCGACTATGGAGATCCACGTCACCCTGCGGGCCGGGCGCGCCGCGGTCAAGTCATTTCCACTGTGGACACCGCTCAAGATCAAGAGATTCGTGGCGGTACGGGCCCGATCTCCACAGTTCGTTCACAACTCCCGCGTCCGGCCTGCACGATCAGTCTTTAGAGTCACCGTCGAGAGAAGCCGCAGGAGGGACACATGGCCGCACAACGGACGATTCTGGTCGTCGAGGACGAGCGCACGATCGCGGACGCGGTCGCCGCCCGGTTGCGCGCCGAGGGTTTCGTGGTGCACTGCGCCGGCGACGGCCCGTCCGCGGTCGAGGCCGCACGCCGGATCCGGCCGGACGCGGTGGTGCTGGACGTGATGCTGCCCGGCTTCGACGGCCTGGAGGTGTGCCGCCGGCTGCAGGCCGAACGGCCGGTGCCGGTGCTGATGCTCACCGCGCGGGACGACGAGACGGACCTGCTGGTCGGGCTCGCGGTCGGCGCGGACGACTACCTGACCAAGCCGTTCTCGATGCGCGAGCTGACCGCCCGGGTGCACGCGCTGCTGCGCCGGATGACCAAGGCCTCGGCCGGTGAGCCGCCGATCGTGCTCGGCGACCTGGAGATCAACCGCGCCGAGCGCCGGGTGACCCGCAACGGCGTCGAGGCGCACCTGACGCCGACGGAGTTCGACCTGCTGGTGCACCTGGCCGGCCGGCCGCGCACGGTGCTGCCCCGGGAGCGGCTGCTCGCCGACGTCTGGGGCTGGGCCGACGCGTCCGGCACCCGCACGGTGGACAGCCACATCAAGGGCCTGCGCCGCAAGCTCGGCGCCGACCTGATCCGCACGGTGCACGGCGTCGGCTACGCGCTCGAGGTCGGCCGGTGAACCGGCCCGCGCCCGGAGCCGCCCGGTGAACACGGTGCGTGGCCGCCCGGAGAGCAACCTGCCATGGATCATCCGGTTCGGCTCGCTGGTCCTGGACCGGATCTACCGGGCCGGCAGCTGGTTGCGCGCCCGGCCCCCGGTCCGCCCGGTGATGGACACGGTGGAGAAGCTGCTCGGCCGGCTCCCCCGCCCGCTCGACCCGGTCCGCTCGATCAAGGCGAAGCTGTCCCTCGCGCTCGGCCTGGCCGGCGGCGTCGGCCTGCTCGTCCTCTGGTACTCGCTGGAGTGGATCCCGCTGAACGTCGCGTTCATCGCGTCCGCGGTCGCGCTCGCGCTGCTCACGCTGCAGATCGCGGCGCACGGCGCGACCGTGCCGCTGCGCGAGATGACGGACGCGGCCCGGCACATGGCGCGCGGCGACTACACCCGCCGGGTGCACACGAACTCCCGGGACGAGGTCGGCGAGCTGGCCGCCGCGTTCAACGTGATGGCCGCGGATCTCGCCGCGGCCGACCGGCAGCGTCGCGAGCTGATCGCGAACGTCTCGCACGAACTGCGCACGCCGATCACCGCGCTGCGCGGCGTGCTGGAGAACATCGTCGACGGCGTCGCCGAGCCGGAGCCGGCCACCATGCGCACCGCGCTCGCCCAGACCGAACGCCTCGGCAAACTCGTCGCGGAGCTGCTCGACCTCTCCCGCCTGGACGCCGGCATCGTGCCGATGAAGCGCGTCGAGATCGCGCTCGACGACTTCCTGCCGGACGTGGTCGCGGAGGCACAGGTCAACCACCCGTCGGTGCCGATCCAGCTGGACGCGGACCCGGACCTCACGCTCGGCGGCGACCCCGAGCGCCTGCACCAGCTCTTCGCGAACCTGCTGGACAACGCGGCCCGGCACAGCCCGGCCGGCGGTGCGATCCGGCTGCGCGCCGCGCTCGACGGCGACGACGTGCGCTTCGCCGTCGCCGACCAGGGCAGCGGCATCCCGGTCGCGGAGCGGGAACGCGTCTTCGAACGCTTCACCCGCGGTGAACGCGCGACCGGTGGGGGGACCGGGCTCGGGCTGGCGATCGCCCGCTGGGTGGTGCAGTTGCACCACGGCAGCATCGCGGTCGTCGACCCGGGCCCGGGCGACCCGATGACCGGCGCGCACGTCCAGGTCCGGCTCCCCGCCGGACATTGATGACGGCAAAACCCGATTCACCGGTACGTACGCCGCCTCCGGTCACGTCACTTCTATGAGTACCGCGTCGCCACGGCCTGCCCGCGTCCCGCTCGGGTGGCCGTCGCCGCGCGCCCGCACCACCCTCACCCCGGGAGTTCCGCCATGACCACTGCCCCGCCGCCCGGCCCCCGGCCGGACAGCTCCGACCGGCCGGTCCCCGCACCGCCGGCCGAGACACCGGCCGCGCCCGCCGCCGTCGTTCCGTCACCGGCCGGCTCGCCCGGCCCGGCTCCGGCCGACTCGGTTACGGCCGGCTCGGTTCCCGTGCCACCGGCGGCCGGACCCGCCTCGCCGGCTCCGCCGCCACCGGCGGCCGCACCGGCACCGGCGGACGCCGCCGTCCGGCCGGCGCCGGGCGGTGCGCCGCCGGCGGCGCGGCCCGGACCGCCGGTGCACACCCAGCTGCTGGTGCACGGTCCCTGGCCGTCGCAGTTCCCGGACCGCTGGCTCGGACCGGACGCGCCCGCCGCGCCGGCCGCCGTGGTCGCGCTGCTGGTCGCGGCCGCGATCGGGGCGGGCACGCTGAACCTGAGCCGCCCCGGCCTGGGCTGGCTGCTCACCGCGCTCGCCGCCACCGCCGCGCTCGTGGTCGCGGGCCGCGTGCGGCTCCGCCCCACCATGCCGCCGGCCCGCGTCACGCTGCCGGCCACCGGCCCCGGCCTCCGCGCCGACCGCTACCTCTGGGCCGTCGCCACCGTGCTGCTGCTCGGCGCCGGCACGATCCGCGCGGCCGGCTGGCTGTTCGCGCTCTGCGTGCTGACCGCGCTGCTCACCGCCGTGCTGGCGGCCGGCGGCGGCCAGTCCGTCCGGGCGCTGGCCCACCTACTCGCGATCATGCCGGCCGCCGCGGCCCGGGCGGTGCCGTGGCTGGTCCGCGGCGTCCGCACGCTCCGGCGCGGCCGGACCGCGGACTCGCCGCGCCTGGCGCTGCCGATCCTGCTCACCGCGGCGCTCCTGATCGTGTTCGGCGGGCTCTTCGTCTCCGCGGACGCCGCGTTCGAGGAGCTGATAAGCGCGTCCCTGCCGGAGCTGGACGGCGTGGTCGGGGCCCGCGTGCTGGTGCTGTTCCCCGTGCTGGTGCTGCTGCTCGGCGCGCTGGCGTTCATCCGGGCCGCGCCGCCCGCCACCGCGGATCTGGACGAGCCGCTGCGCCGGCCGGTCCGCCGTACCGAATGGCTGCTCCCGGTCGTGGCCCTTGACCTGCTCTTCGGCGCGTTCGTGCTGGTGCAGGCGACCGTGCTGTTCGGCGGCGCGGAGCACGTGCTGGCCACGGCCGGGCTGACCTACGCCGAGTACGCCCGGTCCGGCTTCTGGCAGCTGCTGGTCGTCACCGGCCTGACACTGGTCGTGCTCGGCGTGGCCGCGCTCACCGCGCCGCGCGCGTCCGGCACCGACCGGGTCCTGGTCCGCGTGCTGCTCGGCGCGCTGGCCGGCCTGACGCTGCTGATCGTCGCGTCCGCGCTGTCCCGGATGACGCTGTACGCGGACGTCTACGGCCTGACCCGGCTGCGCGTGCTGGTGTTCACCTGCGAGATCTGGCTCGGCGTGGTCTTCGTGCTGGTGCTGGTCGCCGGCATCCGGCTGCGCGCCCGCTGGCTGCCCCGCGCCGTGCTCGGCACCGCCGTGCTGGCGCTGCTCGCGCTGGTCGCGGTGAACCCGGACGCGCTGATCGCCCGGCACAACCTGAACGAGGACCGGATCGACACCGCGTACCTGCGGCAGCTGTCCGCGGACGCGGTGCCGGAGCTGGCCGACGCCCCGGCCGCGCTGCGCGGCTGCCTGCTGTCCGGCATCGCCGCGGACCTGGGGAGAAACCCCGACGGCTGGACCGACCTCAACCTGGCCCGACTCCAGGCCTGGCGGATTCTCGACGGCCAGCCGGACGTCATCGGCTGTACATATCCCTGAGCCAATCTCCGGGTCGGAGTCTGACTTTCGCCGGATGTGGGAGACCCATGGTGCTTCATAGCGTCGACGGCATGATTGAGTTGCTGGAGGCCGCGGTGACGTCCCCGTGGGTCTACCTGGCCCTTTTCGGGGTAGCCCTGCTGGACGCGTTCTTCCCGGCCGTACCCGGCGAGACCATGGTGATCACCGCAGGCGTCTTCGCCGTCTCCGGCGAACCGAACCTCGCGCTCGTCATCGTGGCCGCCGCGGCCGGTGCGTTCTGCGGTGACCACATCTCCTACCAGATCGGCCACTCGACCGGCCTGGCCCGGCGCCTGCCCGCCACCGGCCGCCGCCGCGCCGCCTTCGACTGGGCCAAGGCCGCACTGGACCGGCGCGGCGGCGTGCTGCTGGTGATCGCCCGCTACATCCCGGGCGGCCGCACCGCCGCCACGCTCACCATGGGCGCGTGCGGCTACCCGCGGGGCCGGTTCGCCGCCTACGACGCGCTCGCCGTGACCTCCTGGGCGCTCTACTCCGGCCTGATCGGCTTCCTGGGCGGCAAGGCCTTCGAGGAGAACAAACTGCTCGGCGTGCTCTTCGCGCTCGGCATGGCGATCGCCCTCACGGTCACCATCGAGCTGGTCCGCTGGCTGCTCGCCCGTCGCCGGAAGACCGCGGCACCGGTCTCCGTCACCGAGACCACCGTCCCGGCCCCGGCCGAACCCGCGCTCGCATCGGCCGCCGACCACTGACCGCGCCGCCGTACGCGTCCCGCCGCTCAGCGCTGCGGGACGCGCACGACACCCTCGGTGCGGAAGATGAACCGCCGCGCCGCCGCACGCACGGCCGCCCACTCCGGGGCCGTGGCCAGCACGCCCGGATCCCACAGCGCACCGCCCATCGCGTCCAGCAGGGCGCCGATCCGCCGGACGAGCGCGGCGTCGGCCTCGGAGACCCAGCCGGCGTCCTCGAGCTGGTCCATCAGCAGTGCCGCCTCGCCCAGCTCCAGCGCCAGCTCGTCCGCGAGGCCGGCGGTGCCGATCGCCTCCAGGTAGGCACGCTGCCCGTCCGCGTCCAACGCCAGCCGCGCCACCGCACGGATCAGGGTGCCGTGGATCCAGGCCAACCGTCGAGGATCGTCGAGGTCCATATCGGTACTCCGTCCGTGGTGAGGCTCATTAGCCGTACGGGATGGGATTCCCGTCCGGATCCAGCTCGTGGCGGTCCCCGGCCAACTCGATGATCAGCCGCCCGCGGTGTACGGCCCGCGCACCCGGATCGGCCGCGCCGGTGCGCCCAGCCGCCGGCGCTCGGCGAGCCAGCCCGCGGTGACCACCAGCAACGCCACGATCAGCCCGAGGAAGGTCAGCTCGAGTGCACCGCGCCGGAACGCCTGTCCCGCGATCCCGGTCGCCACCGCCATCCCGTTCGGGCAGCGTCAGGGGCGGTGTTCGATGGCGTCGTCGAGTTCGTCGATCACCTGCTGCCAGTGCTGGATCAACAGCGCCGGGTCGAAGCCGCGCAGTTTCCACCGGCTGTTGCGGCGCAACGCCTCGTCGAAGTCGTCCAGCAGCGATCCGGGGGCCAGCAGCGTCCACACGTCCAGATCCAGTGCGTACGAGAGGTCTCGCGCGATCGTGCCGGCGCCGAGCAGCAACCGCGGGATCCAGGCGTCCCGGCCACCGGCCAGGTTGTCGGTGACCAGGTCCAGTTCGTAGCGGTGTTCCGGCGCCGGGAACAGCACCGGCGGCGTGACCCAGCGGACGAACCCGGCCCAGCCCGGCCGGTCGCACAGGTCGTGCGCGGCGTCGCCGTGCAGGTAGGCGAGCAGCCCGTCCGCGGTGCCGAACACCTGGACACGGCCGCCGGCGGCGAGGAACCGCGGCTCCTCGTGCGTGCCGCCGCGGCCGTCCTCGTCCGGCTCCCGGTCGATCCAGCGCAGGGTGATCCCGGTACCGGCACCGGTCGCGATCTCGATCGTCTCGATCCGCGGATATCCCGGCACCGGTTGCCACGGCGCGGCCGGCCACAACGCGGGCTGCTGCCAGGGATTCGGCGCCGGCTGCCAGGGACCCGAAACCGGCTGCTGCCATGCGGTCGGCGCGGGCTGCTGCCAGGGTCCCGGCACGGACTGCTGCCACGGATCGGGCGCCGGCTGCCAGGGACCCGAAACCGGCTGCTGCCATGAGGTCGGTGGAAAGGGCTGCTGCCCATCAGCCGGCAGAGGCGCGGCAGCCGGAACGGCCGGCGGCCCCGCGCCCACCGGCGCAGCCGGAACCACCGGCGCGACCGGCACCTCCGGAGTGGCCTGCACGACCGGAGCAGCCGGCACGATCGGAGTGGCCGACATGGCAGAAGCGGCCGGAGGCCCGAAATCCTCGGGCGCAACCGAATCCACCGATGCTGCCGTAGCGGCCGGAGCCTCCGACCCCGGCGGCGCTGCCGGGACCGGCGACGCCACAGCAACCGGCGGCACCGCGGTGGCCACTTCCGGCCACGGCATGGCCAGCGCGCCGTGTGCCACCACCAGTTCCGGCGTCTCCAGCGTGATCGGCTCGATCCCGAGCGCCCGGTGCAGCAGCGACGCCACCAGTGGCATGCGGGCGCCGCCGCCGACCGGCAGCACCGCGGCCACGCGTACCCCGGATCGCTGCATGGTCTGCGCGGTCAGCGCGACCGTGCGTTCCAGCAGCGGCGTCGCCTCCGCCTCGAAGGCCGCGCGGCCGATCTCCACCGGCGCGGGCAGCATCGGCACCCGCAGCCAGCCGGCCGGCTGCGTGGACAACTGCTCCTTGACCGCGCGTGCGGCGTCCCACAGGTCGCGCTGCGCCCGGCGGTCGTCGGCCGTCCGCGGGTGGGTCAGCCGCGACCACACGTCCGGCGACGTACCCGCGGTGAGTCGCTGGGCGATGCCGACCACGATCGCGTCCAGGTGCAGCCCGGACACGTCGGCCAGCCCGTCCGTGGCCACGATCGCCGGGCCGGCCGGGCCGGACCGGATCACCGTGACGTCGAAGGTCCCGGCGCCCAGGTCGTAGACGGCGAGGTCGGGCACCGGCCGCCCGAGCGTGGTGAGCAGGTGGTGCGCGGCCGCGACCGGCTCGGGCACCAGCCGTACCGTGGAGATCTGAGCCCAGGCCGCGGCCTCGGTCAGCGCCGCGAGCTGTGCCGGGCCCCAGGCGGCCGGATGGGTGAGCGTGACCGCGCGGCCGCCGGCGCCGGCGGCGTACAGGATCGCGCCGAGCGTGTAGCCGACCGGGAGTTCGCGTCCGCCGGCCCGGATCACACCGTCCGCGACCCGGAGCTTCGGGTGCCGCTCGACGGTCTCCGCCGCGAGCGCGTCCGCGCCGGTCAGCATGGTGCCGTCCGCGGTGACCGCGACGGCGGAATCCATGATCAGCGGCTGCGGCGGCGCGCCGGACATGGTGACGGTGGTCGACGTACCGAGGTCGATCGCGAGCTGCACCGCACCAGTGTGCACAGCGTTCGCAAGATTCACCCCTTGCGGCCCTGTGTGGCGACGCCCTCGATGAAATACCGCTGGCAGAGCAGGAACGCAATGATCATCGGTACGGTGGTGAGCACCGCGCCGGCCAGCACCACCTCCCAGCGCGCCTCGCCGGCCTGGCCGAACTGGTCGAGGATCGCCTTCATCCCGCGCGGCATGGTGAACAGCGCCGGGTCACGCAGGTAGATCAGCGGCCGCAGCAGGTCGGACCAGCTGGCCCGCAGCTCGAACACGAACGCGACGATCAGCGCGGGACGGCAGAGCGGCACCGCGATCCGCCAGAACAGCCGCCAGTAGCCGGCGCCGTCGACGCGCGCGGCCTCGAACAGCTCGCGCGGCACGCCGAGGAAGAACTGCCGGATCAGGAAGATGTAGAACGCGCTGCCGAACAGGTTCTGCGCCCAGAGCGGCACCTGCGTGGCGGCCAGGCCGAGCTCGTTCCAGATCAGGTACGCCGGGATCATGGTCACCGCGCCGGGCAGCATCATCGTGCCGACGACCAGCGCGAACAGCGCGTTCCGTCCGGGGAAGCGGAAGTAGGCGAAGCCGAACGCCACGATCGCGCTGGAGACCGTCACGGTGCCCGCGGCGGCCAGCGCGACCACCACGCTGTTCGTCAGCCAGGTCAGCACCGGCGCGACGGACCAGATGGTCACGTAGTTCTCCGGCGCCCACTCGCGCGGGATCAGCGCGTTGTCGAACACGTCCGGCCGTGGCTTCAGCGACGCGCTGACCAGCCAGGCGAACGGGTACGTGAAGACGACCGCGGCCAGGGCCAGCCCGGTCCAGATCGGCCAGCGACGTGCCATCAGCCACCCCCGTAGTGGACGAAGCGGCGGCTCAGCCGGACCTGGACCAGCGTGACCACCATGATGATCAGGAAGAGCAGCCAGGCGAGCGCGGACGCGTACCCGATGTGCAGGAACTGGAACGCCTGCTGGAAGAGGTAGACGACGTAGAACAGCGCGGCGTCGCTGCCGTACGTCTGCTGGTTGGCACTGCCGTAGAACGCGGTGTAGACCTCGTCGAACGTCTGCAGCGAGCTGATCGTGTTGATGATCAGGGTGAAGAACAGCGCGCCGCTGATCGCCGGCACGGTCACCGCCCGGAACCGCCGCCACGCGGACGCGCCGTCCATCTGCGCCGCCTCGTGCAGGTCCCGGGGCACGTCCTGAAGCGCGGCCAGGTAGATGATCACGGTGCTGCCCAGGCTCCACGCGCCCATCAGCACCAGGCCCGGCTTGATCCAGGACGGGTCCACGGTCCAGTCCGGGCCGTCCAGCCCGACCAGCCCGAGCGTGCGGTTGACCAGCCCGGACTGCCCGTTGAAGAGCAGCAGGAAGAGCACGCCGACCGCCACCTTGGGGGTGACCGTGGGCAGGTAGAAGACGGTCCGGAAGAACCCGGCGGAACGGCGCCCGGCGCGGTGCAGCAGCAGCGCCAGCGCGAGCGACACCACCATGGTCACCGGTACGTGCAGCGCCGTGTAGAGCAGCGTGTTGCCGAGGCTGGTCCGCACCCGGGGGTCGCCGAGCAGCGTGCGGTAGTTGTCCGCGCCGACGAACTCGGTGCCGGTCAGCGCGTCGTAGTCGGTGAACGACAGCACCAGGCTGGCGACCATCGGCCCGGCCAGGAAGACCAGAAAACCGATGATCCAGGGCGACAGGAAGCCGTACGCGGCCCAGGTGTCCCGGCGTGCCATCTCAGCCGCCGCGGTTCGCCTCGTCCAGTGCGGCCTGCGCCTGTTGCTGAGCCTGCGCCAGCGCCTCCGCCGGTGACTGCCGCCCGTCCAGCACCCGGTTGACCGCGTTCTGCCAGGCCGCCTTGAACTCCTCGCCGGCCGCCATCGCCGGCAGCGAGAACCCGGACTCCTGCGTCTCCAGCACGGTCCGCACCGCGGCGTTCGGCCGCACCACGTCCCGGAAGATCACCTCGTCCGCGCGGACGTTGCCGGTGAACGTCCCGGCGTACGGCTTGCCCGCGGCCGCCCGCGCCGCCGCCCGCGCCCGGGCCGCCGCGATCCACGTGTCGCTCGCCGTCATCGTGGCGATCCACCGGCATGCCTGCTCCTGGTGCGCGCCGCCGGCCGGGATCGCCCACGCGTTCCCGGTGATCCAGTCGACCGGCTTCCCGTCCCGCCCGCGGAACGGCGCCACCGTCACGGCCGTCCCCGGCGAGTTCTCCGCCAGCACGTTCAGGTAGAAGTCCTCCATCAGGAACGCGCCCAGCTGCCCACCGGCGAACTGGTTCCTCGCGCCGAAGAAGTCGAACGTGTCCCGGAACGACTTGAACGCGGCCCAGCCGCCCTGCGCCCGGATCAGCCCGACCGTGAACTCCAGCGCCTCGGCGACCTTCGGATCGTCCAGTTGCGCGGTCCGCCCGTCCGCGCTGACCAGTTCGGCGCCGTTCGCCCGCGCCCACATCGGCAGGAACTCCGGGATCTTCGGGTCGAACCCGATCCGCCGCAGTTTCCCCGCCTCGATCACGGTCAGCCGTTCGGCGCTCGCCGCCAGCGCGTCCCAGTCGTCCGTGGCCAGTCCGGCCTCCCCCGCCACCGCATCGTTGATCATCAGGACCCGGTTGTTGTAGAAGTCCGGCAGCCCGTACAGCTGCCCGCGCAGCGTCGCCTCCGCGACCGCGGCCGGCCGGAACGCCGCCACGTCGATCCCCTCGCGCGCCACGCAGTCGCCGAGCGGCATCAGCGCGCCCTTCGACGCGTACGTGCCGAGCAGCCGCCGCTCCATGTAGACGAGGTCCGGTGGCTGCCCGGAGGCGACCGCGGACAGGAACTGCTGCGCGTCGAAGCTGCCCTCGGCCGCCGTCGCGGTGGCCGGTGCGATGCGCGCGTTCGCCGCGTCGAACCGGGTGCGCGCGATCTCGTCCCCGGTACCGAAGCCCATCATCGTCAGCGTCACCCCGGCGCCGTCCCCGCCGCCGGCGCCACCCACCCCACCGCACCCGGTGACGAGCAGTGCCACCAGCCCCAGCCGTACACACCGGTTGACCGTCGTCATCGTCGTCCCCCCACCTCACCCGCCCTACCGGCGAATATAGGAGTGCGCCGATCAATGCGCAACGTCACGCCTCGATTACCCTGCGATGGTGGTACTGGCCGCACCATCGGCGGTGAGGCAGCCGGGGCCTGCGGCGCACCTACCTCGCCCACCCGCGCGCGGTCGACACCGGTCGCGGCTACGCCCACGGCTACACGATCATCTATTCCGGTCCGGAGCCGACCTACATCGACGCCACCGGCTGGTCGCTCACCTGGGCCGGCGCGGCCGGCGCGGTCGTCTCCGACCAGCGGGACCGGGCGCGGTTCTTCGCCGCGCTGCTGAGCGGGAAACTGATGTCGGAGCGGCAGCTCGCCGAGATGAAAACCACCGCGCCGATCCCGGCCGCGTTCCAGATCCTCGGCGATCACGGCCTGGGCCTGATGCGCAAGGACACGCCGTGCGGTGTGGTCCGGGGTCACGGCGGCGACACGAACGGCCACCACAGCACCGCGGTGACCACGGCCGACGGGCGCCGCACGGCGGTCAGCGACACCACGATCTCACCCGGCGGCGACGCGCGGCGCTACCTCCGCCTCGCGCTGGCCGCCGAGGACGCGCTCAGCTGCGAGCTGCTCGGCAAGCCCGTCCCCACGGAGGTGCTCGGCAAGCTGCGCGGCACGACGCCGCTGCCACCGCTCGAGGAGGACAACTGATGCGGCCCGCACTCGCCGCCCTGACGGTGGCCTGCACCACCACGATCGCGCTCGCCGCGCCGGCCACGGCCGCGCCGGCCGCCCCGCCGTACGGCATGTCGGACATGGTGGTTCCGGGCGAATCTGCCCGACAACCTGGTGGTCGCCGCAGTCCGCGCCCCCGCGCCGCTGTAGCGACATTCCTACCGTTCCTGAGCCGCGTCGCCCCGGGAGACGCACCTCGCCGGTGGTAGACGTCGGACGAGATCCGCACATGGTGCGGCCTTCGGCGAGTGCACTGTGCGGCGTTGAAGCATGGGGTTCGAGACCGCAGGTCGCGAAGAGCCACCCTCCCCTTGCTCTGGAACGGCCTGCGACTGTCCGCAGAGCGACGGAGAAGACGGGCTCGAAGCCGGCCGAGCCAACGGCCCACCGCAACGACTCCACGGTGAGCACTCGCCGCACCGCGGGGTTTCCGGGGGCTCGGCCCTCGGAGCGGATATGACAAGAGGCCGCGGTCGCGATTTACGCGAGCACACGGCCTCTGTATCGGGTGGGCGATACTGGGTTCGAACCAGTGACCTCTCCGGTGTGAACGCGGTCCAGGACCGGCGCCGACCAGCGCAAACTCAGTAATACCGTGGTGGCAGACAGCTACTCGCCGCCGTTCACGCTGTCCGACACCGCCTACAACCGGTAGCGGCACCCATTCCGCTCCCCGGCTGATCACGACTTCGGGGAGCAGCGAACGCACCGTACCCGCCGCACTGCCCGCGTCCACCACGACAGTGCTCCCACCCCGTCAGCAACATCGACCTGAGGGCGGACTCACATGAAATTGAGCCATTCTGCGTAACGGTGACTGACGCTGAGTGACCGGCGGTGCGGAGTCTCGGCGACCTCGGGTACGAAGGCCTGGCCGACACGGTCACGGTCGCGTTCGAACGACCGAAGAACGGCGGACTGCTGCTGGTTGAGCAGCAGTTCAACGAGGCCCACAACAGCCTGCGCGCGGTCGGTGAACGCGCCAAATGCCCTGCCCGAGATGACATTCCGGGCCCTGCGCAACGTCAGCCTCGACCCATGGCGGATCGGGAAGACCGTCGCTGCCGCACTGGTCATCCTGCATACCGAACACGGACGCACCATGCAACCGTCAGTAGTCAACTCATTGCTCGAACCACCTCACTGAGCATGATCTTGATCGTAATCCGTCACGTCGATTGAGGACTCGGCCCATGACGCGCGCAAGTCAGCACAGTCGATAATAACGACGCCGCCAGTCATTCTTATCTCGTGGCGGCAGCCGACGGCGCTAGGAACTATCTCGTCCAACTGAACACTTCCCAAGCGTCGACTTTCGGGCCAAATGCGCGTGGTGGAATTCATTTCATCCACCTCCATGGTGAAATTTTGAACACCATCGTAGACAATCGTCAGCGGCCCATCGTGCTTGAACCGATTCGGCTCGAACTCAATCACAGCACCAACCCGGGCTTGCCCCGCCTCTCGCAATGAAATGGCTTTGACAGTCAGATCCTTCACACATCGGGAAGCAGTGAAGTCGTAATGATCTGCGTCCGAAGCGAAGGCACGCGCCCCGTCAGGCAACTGTGGCAGCAGGTCATCGAGCACTTCAAGGTACGGTCCAGGATCAAGAGCCGTTGCAGACCACGCGCCTTGGCCTGATTCAACACGCACGAATCGCATCAGCATCCACCACCGCTCGACCCGATCATCGGGCGCTTCCAGGCATCGCCCTTGATATTCGCGTCAGCCGGAATCTGCCCAATTTTACGCATCTGATCTACCGCAATTCCCTTGAGCCGATTGTGCACCTGGTCCGGCACATTCACGTCATTTGCATTGATGTTGTGCTTATTGAAGAAGCCATTACTCCCGTAAATACCCACTTCGGTTCCTCGATGGTACACGTGGATTTCGAACGACGCCTGGCCGCGGACATTGAACTGGTCCATCCGAGCCGTGTAATCGCCATAGAGCCGGATGTTGTCCTGGAGACCGCCGCCTCCGTCGTTGTGCACCAGCACGGGTGTGTTGCCGGCGAGCACATAGTACGTGTGGAGGCCATCGACAGTGAGGTCGTAGGCTGCCGCTCCGAAGGAGAACCCGTACTCGATGTCTTGGAGGATGGCGGGTCGGCCACTCGGTGTTAGGAGGGCGTCGCCGGCATCGACTTCGTCCATCCTCTGCCACTGACGGTCGCTGGCGTTCCAGACGAGGTGATCCTCCGTGGCCTTGAGGGCCTCGCCGTCGATTCGCACTAGAACGAGATCATCGCGGTGGGGCCACAGATGCGTGACCTTCCGGGCGCCGCTTTCCCCGGTTTCGGGGTCACTGGCAGCAACCTCGTCTCCAACCTCGATGTCCGCGATTTCTTTCGAGCTTCCGTCTGCCATGAGGACCCGGGTGTCGCCGCTGAAGCTGCAGAAAAGCTTTGCGGCGGCGCCTGCGGCGGTCAGACCGGCCCCTCCCGCGATGCCCACCTCGGCAGTGATCAGGCCCGTCGAGATGGCACTTCCCGTGGCGGCGAATTCGGCCGCTTCATCGGCGATGGAGACGATGCCCCTGACGCAAGCAACGATGGCGGCGGTACAGACGAATGAACCGAGGATGAACCCAGTTATCAGAAGTGCGTCACTGGTGGACTGCCGATTCACGATCTCGGGGTGCGTGCTGCAGTGCTCGTATGAACCCCCCACGCTCTGACAGAGATACATCCAGTTGTCGGTGCTGATCTTGGACCAATCGATGACCTCCTGCCAGCTCAGGCGCTCGGTGCCGTTGTACATCACGTTCGAGCGGATGCCGTCCTGCGCCCATTGAGGTAGGACAGCGATCGGGATGGGGCTGTCCAAGGGGTTCTGCGCGACCGGTGCCGGGGTGGGCGGCTTGCCGTTGCAGTTGCACGGGTCGAAGTAGTCGGTGCGCAGGCCGGTGGGGTCGGAGGAGGTGATGGGGCTGTTATTGGCGTAGGCGTAGCCGTTCCACTGTTGTGGGTCGGCCAGGTCCATGATCGGGTCAACGGAGATGAAGCGGCCGAGGCCTGCGTCGTACTCTCGCGCGCCGATGTGGATGAGGCCTGTGCGGTCTTTGTCTCCGCCGACGAACGTCTTCTCGTTCGGCCAGGTCACCGGTGTTCCCCGGTCGGCGCCGTACGGGGTCTGGCGGCGGACGGTCACGGCGTGGCTGACGGAGTTGATGGTGAGGTTCTGGGTGTTGTGGTGGTCGTTGTAAACCCAGGACAGGCTGTCGATTGCGGTGCCGGTGCGGGAGGCGACGACGGATCCGTCGAAGGTGTAGTAGCGGGTGGCGGTGCTGGTGGTCGCGCCGGTCGCCCGGCGGACCTCCATGCCGGGAAGGTAGAGGGTGATGCCGGTGAGATCGCGCCGGATCAGGCGGGTGCCGTCGGCGTCGTAGACGTAGGTGTGGGTGTCGCTGTTCTCGACGGTCTTGGCTAGATGACCTTCCGCGTCCCAGGTGAGAGTCTGATTGGCGGAGGTTCCGTACCGGCTGACGGTGTTGCCGGCACTGTCGTAGGTGAACGGGCGGGTGACTGGTGCGGCGCCGGGAGCGACCGTGGTCGTGCTGGTCACCGCATGCGGCCGGACCGCGTTCGCGCCCGAGGCCGGGAACCCGTAGGTCGTGACGGTGTCGCCGGTGGGGTTGTGGCTGACCTGCTTGGTGCGGTTGCCGAGGTCGTCGATGGTCCAGTCGGTCCAGTACGGAGCCGGGCCACCAAGATCGGCGACGGAGGGTGCGCTCCCGCAGTCGATTCCGGCCTTCGGCGTCCACGCCGATGTCATACGCCGCAGCGCGTCGTAGGTGAAGCACTGCGTCTCCGCGTCGGCGGTGCCGGGCTTTTCGGAGACAGCGAGGATGTTCCCGGCCGGGTCCTGCTTGTATCTGGTGTCGGCCACCGCGGTGACCGCGTTCTGCAGCTTGACCGTGGTGTCGGTGACTCGGCGGGTGGTGGTGTCGTAGAGAACGTTGTTCTCGATGTAGTCGCCGGTCCCGATTTTCCGCCGGGCCAGGGTGGGTTCGCCGTAGGCGGTGTAGAGCTGGTTGACGACATACGTACCGATGGAGGGCAGGCTCGTTTTGAGCGTGTTCGGCAGGCCACTACCTTCGTGGAAGGTCGTGGTCACCATTTCGTTGGCGAGGCCGCCGGCAGGCGGATACGTGGTGCTGACAGCCTCTCCGTTGTACGGGGAATGGCCGTAGCCGAAGACCCAGGTCCCGCTGACGCCGGTCTCCACGGAGGGAATGACGTAGTTGGCGCTGGTGACCTGGTAGCGGTCGTTGAAGAAGCGCGCCTGCCATTTATAGGCGGCCGTGGTGCCCTTCGAGTTGCTCGCGTCGTACCTGATCGTCTCCGTCAGCTGTCCCTTGAAGAGGTCGCCGCCGTAGGTCTCGTCGTACTTCCATTCAGCGCGCAGCGCGCCGGTCGCGGAGTCGTCCCGCAGCGCTGTCTTCCGGCCGAGGCTGTCGTAGGTGTGGTGCACGACCTCGCCGGCGCCATTGGTGACGTTCTGAATCTCGTCGTAGGCGTTGTACGTGGTAGTGGTCGTGCCGGCGTCGGGATCCTTTGCGGTCGTCTGGCGGCCCTTGATGTCGTAGGTGTAGACCCACTCGTTCTTGCCGGCGTCGACGACCTTGGTCAGTTGCCCCTTGCGGTTGTGCGTATACGTCGTGGCGGTGTAGTCACCCGCGACGCCGGCCGCGGTGGTGTGGGTGCGCAGCTCGGTGGTGCGCCCGTAGACGTCGGTGATCGTCGTCGTCGCGGTACCGCCGGGAGGTGGCGTGACGAGGGTGCGGTCACCCTCGTGCACGGTGGTGGTACGCCACTTCTCGACCTGGTTCGTGTCACCCTCGGGGGCGAGCAGAATAGTGCTGGTGGGGCGGCCGGCCAGATCGTAGACGGTCTTGTTCACGGCGGGCACGGACCATGGATGGTCGTACCAGAAAGTCCCGGACGCGACGCCCAACTTCTGACGTGCGCTGTATGTTGCCTCGACCCGGCCCCACTCGTCGTACAGGGTGTCGGTGACGACACGCGCGTCGCTGCCGTCGAGGGCCGGCGTCTGCATCTGCCGCTCACGCAGAAGCCCGTCGAGGATGGTGTAGGTGGTGGTGTATCCGCCGCCGGCGTGCAGGACCTCGGACTTGATGTACGGGTACGCGGATCGATCGGCCGAGTAGTGGTAGGAGAAGCGTGCCCTCGGGTCGTTCGCGTGGGCGGTCTTGGTCCAGCCGGTGTCCCATGCTCTGATCACGCGGCCCAGCGGGTCGTAGTCGGTGCTGGTGACCTTGTTGTTGGGATCGATGGTGCTGGTGGTGCTGCCCCAGTACGGGTTGGTCTCGACGCTGCTGGTCCAGCCGAGGTGATTCGTCGTGGTGACCTTGGTGACGGGACCGCCTGAGGCGGGGGTGTAGGCGGTGGTGGTGGCGTTGCCCTTGATGTCCGTGCTGGACATGGCCCGGCCGAACGCGTCGAACGACGCGGTGCTGACGGTTTCGAACTCGGTGCCGCCCGCCTTGGTCCAGTTCTTGAGCTGCTCGACCTTGGTGACGTCGCCGATCACCGGCACCGCGTCGACGCTGGTTGCCTTGTCGTAGTAGGTACGACTGTCGCTGACGATGTCATCGGCGCTCTCGGGCGTGGCGCCACAGGGCAGGGCGGTGGTGACGACCCGCTTGGGGAGGCTGACGAGGTTCCGGGCGGTGTTACGGCTGTACGTGTTCGTCACGCAGGATTCGTCACCGGTGATGGCGAGGTCTCCGTCGTCCTGCACGGACACGGTGGTGCCGTACACGGGATCGGTGGTGGTCCGGGTGCGGGTGGTGCGCCAGCCGCGTGATCCGTCGACGCCCAGTGCGGTAGCCGTGTAACTGGCGGCGGTGCCGACGTATCGGGCGGTGACCGTGTCCCCGTTGATGGTGCGGGATGCGGTCGGCGGGGACTGCCACGGCACGTCGACGTTCTTGGAGATGGGTTTGTCGATGGTGCCGTTGTAGGTGACGGTCTCCCGGGTCATGCCGGCGAACGCGTCCTCGTCGTACACCGTCTCCGAGCCCAGTGAGGCGTTGACGGTGACTGTCCGGGTGCCGCCGGTCATGGACGCGCGGTCGCCGTGCATGCCGCGCAGGAAGGTGGTGCGGGTCAGCGACTTGACGTTTCCGGCGCCGACTCTGGTCGCCACGGTCGCGTACCCGCGCCACTGGTTCCAGGTCTTGCGGTTGCTCCTGACCAGTCCGTTGTCGTCGGCGAAGTGCCAGGCAGGGTTGCCCTCGTACTCGTAACTGGTGACCATCGGGGGCGACTGGGCGCCGTTCTTGAGCTGGAGGTCGGTCTCCGTGACAGAGGTGACCACGTACTTGTGCCACCACTCGACCATGTCGTATCCGGGCCTTGCCGGGTCCGGGCCGAGCACCGGGTAGCAGCGCATGCCGTTGGTCGGATAGGTGGCCGGCAGGTTCGAGGCGGTGCATTCCGGCAGCGAGTAGGTCACGTGCGTGGTCGCGCCGGTCTCGTTGATCACCTTCGACAGCCGCTGCCAGCTGTTGGTGGTGTTCGTCTTCGTCAGCACACGGTTCGGCATCGGCTCCGGCTCGAACGTGACCGGCGGGAGCGCGATGCTGCCGCCGACCAGGCCGGTCTTGACTATCGAGGACAGCCACAGGCCGGCGGCGCCGCCATCGCCCGGCGACGGGAAGCTATGGGTGAGTGCCCAGGACGCCACGTCCTGCCAACCGGCGCCACCCGTCTTGGCCGGGTCCCAGACGCGGGTAGTCACCTTGCTGAGCCGCTTGGTCGACCAGAAGGTCGGTGAGTAGGTGGTGCACTCGGTGGCTGTGGTGACGCATTCCTGGTCCCACGGCACATCCGGCCAGGTCTCGCCGTCGTGGCTGGAGCAGGCCGAGCTGATGCATCGGTCAGCCGTGTCGAAGTCGATCTGTGCACGTGCGGCCGTCGAACGGTCGTTCGCGCCCCGGTCCCAGGTGCCGTAGTCGATCCGGTCGAGCGTGCCGCCCCGCACGTAGTCGACGTTCTCGGTGTCGGTGCCGCGGGTCGCGTACTGGTTGAGTTCCTTGGTGTACCAGTACGAGGTGGTGTTGCCGTGGATATCCACGACGTAGTCGAGATTCCACCGATATGCCTGGTCGCAGACGGAGTCGGTGAAGCCGGTCTGATGGCAGGGCTCGCCGGCGTGGTTGCCGTAGACGGGCACGGTCCAGGCGGAACTCGTTCCGGCGCTGTGCCCGGGAAGGTTGTTCAGGCCGAAGTAGTACTGGGTGCCGTCGGTGGAGGTCACCTTCCAGTGCTCACCGTTGAGTGCGCCGTTCGACGCGCCGGTGAGCTTCTCGATCCGTGAGCCGTCCCTCGATCGGCCGTGCCAGCCCTTGCCCTCCTCGTAGACGAGCTCGGTCGCGGATCCGTTGAGGCTCATCGAGGCGTTGTCGGTACGCCAGCACATGTCACCGGTCAGCGTGTCTTTGGTGTTGTTCGACCCGCCTTCGATGTCTTCCCGGCACGGGACGTAGGCGCGCTCGATGAACCCACTGCCGAGCTCGAATCCCTCTCCGATCCAGGAGGGCTGGTTGTTCGACGCCGACGAGCGTCCGTCGACGCTCGACGAGGAGTAGGAGATCCCGACCGTCGGTGGTTTCCCGGCCGCGACCGGCGGGCTCTCGATGTTGTAGGACCAGCTGAACGAACCGGAGTTACCGCCTGCCGTCCACGTCGAGGACGCCGACAGCGAGGTAGCCGCGAAGTCACCGGAGGGGCCGGACGGACCGGCCGTCACGGCCAGCAGGGTTCCGGCCGCGGTCGGCACCGGCGCGTCGCCGGCGCGCTGCTCACGGGTGAGCGCCGCACCGGTGCCGCCGATCGGTTCCACGACCGCATCGGCGGACACGGTCGACGCGGCCGTGTCATTGACGGTCGGCAACGGGCGGGCGGTGCATCGGCTGCTCTCGGGCGTGGTCAGCGCACACTGCGGCAGCTGCCATACCTGCAGACGCGACGCCCAGTCAGCGCCGTACGCGTGCTTGAAACCGCTGTAGTCGACCGTGACGGCTGCGGTCCCGGCCGTCGTCGTACCGGCCGCTCCGCCGACGCGAAGAACCACACCGTCGCGCCAGAGCTCCGGCGTCCGCGCGCGGTCGATGACCTCGACCGTGATGTCCTCGGGCAGGCGATCGCCCGCAGCGCCGGCCGCCTTGGCGACGCTGACCGGCAACGCGCCCGCTTTGGCCCGGCCACCGGCACGAATCACCGCTCGCGCCGAGCCTGCCTTCGGCCAGACGACCGGCGGCAGATCCAGCGCGGGGATCGTGCGCTGGGCCGGACGGACGCCGGTGACCTCGCTGCCCCGAGTGTCGACCTCGTCTGCCTGTCCCCGCAACGGCACTGGCTTCGGCTCAACTGCGACGGCCGGTGGCACGGCGAGCAGGGTGCTCACCAGGACGCCGCCGAGCGTGCCCGCCAGCACCGCCCTCATCCGCTGGATGGTCCTGCTCACGTTGCTCCTCGTTCGTCTCACGTCAGCGGTGGGTATGGAGTCGGTGTCGTCAGCCGGAGACGGCGACGAGTTCGGTCGAGTAGAGGTTCTTCACCTGGGCGTCGCTGAGCGCGCCCTGGTAGGCGTGCACATCGTCGATGCCGCCGTACCACCGGTCGGTACGCACGCCGTTGAACAGGCATCCACCGACGATGAGCGGCCCGGACGCCTGCCAGGCGGTGAGAATCTTGGTCGTCCTGCCCTGAAGGACACCGTTCACGTACAGCCGGAGAGTGCGTCCACCGGCGTCGTACACCGCCGCGACATGTGTCCACGTCGCCGTGTCGTCGCTGTCGACCGGGAGGAGTGACCGCACGGTATCTCCACCGGTGCCCGCCGCGGGCAACATCGAGAACGCCCAGTAGTCCGACTGGACGCCATCAACGGTGATCGGACGCTGGGACAGGGTGAACGGAGTGCGATCTGTGCCGTCCTGCGACACGACCGTGTGGACACCGGTACCGACCTGGTCGGGTTTGACCCACGCCGCGACCGTGAACGACTGGTCGGTGTTCAGGATCGGCGTGTCCTGCCACACCGGCTCGTCCTCGGATCCGACGTTCCGTTGCGACCGCGCATATTCCCGGGTCACCACGGTCGAGGTCTCGTCGACAGGCTTGTCGTCCAGGTACAGGCTCACCTGGTCGCGGCCCGCATCCACGACCGAGCCGGTCGTCAGCGCCAGACGCGAGGGGAACGTGCCGTCGGCCAGCGCTTCACACGTGTTCGGCCGCGTCTCGTCCCGGCAGGGGAATCCCGAGTTGAACGTCCAGTACCCCACCTCGACCGAGTCGACGAAGCCGGGTTCGTCGATCTCTCCGTCCGCGGTGCGGACCGCAGTCGCGCCGGTGAAGTCGTCTGCCACCACGAGGCGGTTGAAAATTTTGACGTCGGCGATGTTGCCGCGGAAGCGCTCGACCGAGCCGGTGCTGCCCGCGTCCTGGCCGCGTCCGATGACGATCGGGTTGGTGTTGGTGGTCGGCGTGCTCAACCCGGCCGACGTCTCGACGCCGTCGACCCAGACCTTGATCCGCTTTTCCGCGCTGTCATAGCCGGCCGCGACATGCGTCCACTGGTTGACCGTGTTGAGCCGGGTCGAACACACCTCGGTACCGGCCGTGGCCGTGGTGGACGGGATCAACAGGCACCAGGAGTTGCCGGCGGTCAGCGGGCGCGCCCGAAGCCGGAACGGGCTGGACGCCCCGGCCGGGGCCTCCTTCGCGATGGCCGTCGACGTGACGGTCAGGTCGGTCAACCGCACCCAGGCCGCGACCGAGTACGACTTCGTCGTGTCCAGGACCACACCGCTGGCCACCGCGCCCTGCGTGGCGGTGCCGCTGAACGTGGCCGTCTTCCCGCCCAGGATCCGCACGTCGTCGGTCCAGGTGAGATCCGTTGCGGCGAGCGAGCCTCCGGCGGCCGTGGCGCTGTTCTGAAGTGCCGCGGTCTGGTCGACGCCCGGATAGACCTGCAGACCGTAGCCGGCGATCGGGCCCGCCGGTGCGCTCACGATCAGACTGATGCTGGTCGCGCGACCGTTGTTGAGCGTGTTGTCGATGCCGTACGCGGTGAAGATGTTCTCGCCGTACTTCACCGTCGACAGCTTCACCGACGCGCTCATCGACTTGCTGCCGTCCGCCGCCGTCACCAGCGTCGCCGCGATCTCCTTGTCCGGCGGGTTCTTCCACCCGTACCGGAACTTCGTCACGTCCAACGACGGCGTGCTGATCGTGAACGCCGCCTCCCCACCCGGCCCCGGCACACCCGACGTCCGCGTCACCGACGGCTCAGCCGGCACGCTCGTGTCCGGATAGAACTCACACCACCCCGACCACGGACTCGACTGGTTGTACGGCGCCGGATCCTTCGTCTGCACCCGGAACGCGTACCGCTTGCCGTTCTGGATCGTCACCTGCACCGGCGAGGCCTGCGCATTCGCGGACTGGTTCACCACCGTCGACGTCGACACCGGGAATGTGCCGTCGTTGACCTGGCCCGCGGCCGGGATCTGCTTCCACTGGAACGTCGCCGTCAGTTTCTGCGTCGTGTCCGCGTCCGGCAGCCGCGCGTACAACCGCGGGGTCAGCGTCCCGGTCGAGATCGGCACACTGCAGTCGGTGTTCGGCTCGACCATCAACCGCTCCGGCGTACCCGGAATGCTGTCGTACTCCACCACCAGGACTGCGGCATCCGCGAAGAACGTCTTCCAGCGGACCGCGTAACCCTCCATCGCGCCGCTGAGGTCACACGCGCAGAACCCGAACGTGATGTCCGTCTTCCGGCCGGTCGCGAACGACTGCACCTGGTTTTTCACCGCGGCGTTGTCGAACTGCACGACCATGTCCAGCTGCTCCGGGCCGCAACCGCCGGCGTCGTTCGCGTGTGAGGACGCTGCCACCAGCCCGGTGCGCAGGATCGTCCACCACGTCACCCGGTCGCCGTTCTTCTGCGCGCCGTTGATCGCATCCGACACCCACATCGACGTCGGCGTGTGATCACACGACCACGAGTGGTCCAGCTTCATCTGCACCCGCGCCGAGTACACATACTTCCCGGCCAGGTCCGTCGTCATGAACTTGAAGAACGATCTGTGCAACGCCTTGGACGCCGGGTTGTAGCCGACCCGAGCCCGGTCACTGTAGTTGTCGGCCTGATTGTTCGTCGCGTACGCCCACTTCGCCGGCTTCTTGTCCCACGCTGGGTCGATGAACAGCGGGAAATGCTGCTCCGGCGCGTCCAGCATGTCCGCGTCCGGGATCAGCCGCAGATCACCCTGTCCGGTCACCTCGGTCCGCACCGCCGCCGTGTTCGACGCGTCCCCCGGCCCGGCCGGCGACGACGGCACACCCGAGGCCGCCATCCGCGCCATCAACGAAAGCGGCGGCGCCGCCGAATCCCACATCGTCGGCGCGTCCGCGGTCGCCAGCACCGTACGGCCCGCGACCGCCCGCAGCCCGCCGTCCGGCAGCGCGGTCACCGACGCGTCACCGCCGACGTCGATCGTCACCGACCGGACCGACTCCGCCGCCTTCGGCGTGTGCACCACGAGCACATGCGTGAAGCCACCCCATGTCGCCCGCAGCACCAGATCAACATCCGGGAGCACGCCACGGTACGTCGCGGAGTCCCCGCTCAACTCCGGCGCCGGCAGATCCCCCGGCCACGACAGCGTCAGGGTCTTCCCCGCGTCGACCAGCGTCACCATCGGCGCGTCATCACCACCGGAGAACCGCACATCGGCGACCGACGCACCGGGCCGCACCGTCCCGTCCGGCCGTACTGACAGATCCAGGTCCGTCTCCGACCATGAGCCGTCCGCGTGCCGCACATGCTTGGGCACCACCGTGGACTCCATCACGAGCCGCCCCGACGGCTCGGCGAAGACCTGTGAGTACTCGGTGCGCTCCGACAGCACTTCGACTCGCTCGCCGGTCTCCGCGGCGCGCTCCACTTCGGGCCTCAGTGCGAGGGCTGACGCGGGCTGTGCCAGCAACGGATGCAGCGACAGACCCACCACACCGGACAGCAGCAATGCGAACCCGCGCCGCGACGACAAACCAAACACGCGCAGTATGACGCCACGTGACACAGCGGTCTCCCCCGGTGATCAAGATCAGCCGCAGGGACTTTAGAGGGCGACACCCAGGAAGTAAACAGGGATTACAAAGCGTATTCACAGAACGGACGAATCGAGTTGATCATCACCGTCCGTCATCTCCCGCCATAGCTCCCTACAAGATGCAGGCGCTCGAACGATCCGCCGGCAACGGCCTGGTCCGGGCACTGTGCATAATCTGCGCCGTGAACGCGAACGATCCAGCACTGCACAGCTCCACCGCCCACGACATCACCGACGGCCGATCGCCCTTCCTTCGGCACCGATCCGCCCTGCTGATCGGTGCCACCGTCATCGGTGTCCTCACGGTGACGACGGCAGTCGCGTATGCGGTCTATCCACGGGAGGACTCCGGCGTCATCGCCTGCCGGCGCATCGCCACCGTCGCGGCAACCGGCGACCCACCCACGATCAGCCTCGCCGAGATGCGCGAGGTGACCGACCTCCTCGCCAACTCCGGCAACCCCGATCTCGCCCGCACCGGCAGCACCTACCGGGACGTGTTCGAGGTCCATGACTCGGGCGAACGCGATGCCACCGACGTGCTCTCCGGCTTTCCCACCTCCCTGACTCTCATCACCCAGACCTTCCAGGCCTGCGGCAGAGTAGGAGTCGAGGTGCCCACACCACACCTCACGCCCCGATAGCCCCTGATCCACCGGCGGTTCGGTCCGAGCATCGACGCCATACTCGCTTCTCGGACACCGCCTCCCCGGCGTCCGCGGCATCTACGGCCACGTCACCCCAGCCGTCGAGCAGCGCCTGGTCGACGGCTGGGGGATCCGCTGGAGGGCCACCGTAGGCGACGACGATTCCGACTAGGCAGCGCTCAGCCGGGAAGCAGGACAATCCCGATCAGGAGTAGCCACCACCCGACGACGCCACGCACCCAACGCACGCCACGCCACCACCGCACCGCGGGGTCTCAGGGGGCTCGGCCCCCTGAGCAGAAATGACGAGAGGCCGCGGTTCGCGCTTTCCGCGAACACACGGCCCCTGCATCTCGTGGGCGATACTGGGTTCGAACCAGTGACCTCTCCGGTGTGAACGGAGCGCTCTCCCACTGAGCTAATCGCCCTTGCGAGACAGAACTGTACCGGAGACCCCCCGGCGCGCGCACATCGGGGGTTCCGGCGCGTCGAGGGGATTGCCGAGCGGGCCGGCGGGCATGGACCGCCCGTGCGCACCTCCCGCGCCGGCGCCGGCCGCGCGCTCTTTGCCAGGCCCGGGCGGTCGTGCGCTCGCATCACGCCGGGGCCGGCCGTGTGCTCCTGCCGCGCCGAGGACGGCCGGGGGTCGGTCGCGCCGGGATCGGCAGGGAGGAGCGCCAGCGACGACCGGTGCCCGCGGGAGCATGCGGAACGTGATCCGCCGGAAGCGGGAAAATTGGTGTGCCGCTCTTCGGCTCGGTGCGGGGTCAGAAGCGGGCGAGGAGGTCCAGGCCGATCTGGATGAGATCGATGCCGAGTGTCAGGCGGAGGGAGAGCCAGACGATCGCGCTGACGAAGAGGAAGCAGAGGAGGCCGAGGAGGGAGCGGAGCGGCCAGGGCTGGCGCAGGATCCAGCGGGTCCAGGCCTGGACGTGTTTGCGGGTGAAGTGGAGCAGGTGGCGGGCCCAGGCGAACTCGATGGCCCAGATGGCGAGGCCGACGATGACGATGCCCCAGCCGGGGCCGGGGAGCGGGATCGCGACGATGCCGACCGCGACCACGATCGCGCCGAGGACGCCGATGCCGATCTTCAGGGCTATCCGGCCGGTGGGATTGGCGCGAATGCCGTCGAGCGTGCCGGTGATGCGGCGTCGCCATGCGGGCGTGGGCCGGACGACCTCTTCGAGGGTTTCCACCTCTTCATGATCGCCCACTGTTGCCACCCCGGAATTGGACGCCGTGGAGGGATTTGCCGCCATTACCTACCCCCGGTAGCGCTAGGGCCGTCACTGAACCGGACAACACGACGTTACCGGAGTGAGTCGACGTTGGTACCGCCGCGATGGCGGACCGAGGAGCAGGCAAGACGCCGGGATCTTACTAGAAATCCGCTTTTGGAAGACCAGTTCGGTACCGACTTCCTACTACTGGGTGAGATCAGCGTATGACGGAGCGTAATCGGATGTATCCGCTGAGTATGGGATACGCGGGGTGAGTACCCCGCAGCGGTGCCGGGGGGAGAACGTCAATGAGTGTCATCCGACCGACGACCGTCGAGGTCGAGACGTCGCTGCGGCTTGTCGCACCGGATGCTACCGCGTTGCCGGTGCGCGCCAGCCTTCGCTACGACCCGTCAGACCCGTACGCGGTGCACGTCCTGTTCCACGCCGAGACGGCCGGGGGCGAGGCCGTGAGCTGGTCGTTCGCGCGGGAACTGCTGGTCACCGGGCTCGACGAGCCGGCCGGGATCGGCGACGTCCGGGTGTGGCCGTGGGCCACGCCGAAGGGTGACTTCGTGGCCCTGGCCCTGTCGTCGCCGGACGGGAACGCCCTCTTCGAGGTACCACGGAGCGTACTGGTCCGGTTCCTTCGCCGGACGTACGTGGTGGTGCCGAGGGGCCGAGAGGGCGATCACCTCGACGTCGACGCGGCCGTGAACCGACTGCTGGCAGGGCGATAAAAGGCGGCATTAAAAGGGACAGAAGAACTGATATGACCCGCGCGGTACCAACCGGTACGCGCGGGTCAGTCATATCCGGCGAAAAGCTACGAAATTGCCATAAATGTGCAACAACAAAATGCGGGGATGCGTCGCCGGCCAGGGACGGTTACCGTGAGTCGGATGGTCGGTATCGGTCAGGCGCGGCCGGGCAACGAACTCGCAAGCCCCACGGGCATCGGCGCCACTACGCTCAGCGACGTCTCCGGCGACGGACCGTACCTTCTCGATCGCAACCTCCTGCTGCTGGTCACGGTCGGTCAGGGCGCGCAGGAGATCGACTTCGTCCGCCACGACTGCCGCCCCGGCACGCTGCTGTGGGCCCGGCCGGGCCAGGCGATCCGGCTCAGCCGCCGGGCCGGGTTGGACGCGGTGCTCATCTCCTGGCACCCCGAGGACCTGCCGGACCACTGGCAACCCGGCGGCCGGTGCGGGTGGCAGCTGGCCGGCGAGGACGAGGACGCCGTGATCAGCGAGGTGAGCCAGCTGGTGGTGGACCGGGAGCGGCACGCCGGCACACCGCTCGCCGACCGGCTGCTGCGCCACCAGCTGACCGTGCTGATGCTGCGGATCGCGCTGATCGCCGGCGACCGCACCCCGCCGGAGCCGGCCATGTTCCAGGAGTTCAGCAAGGCCATCGAGACGGGGTACGCCCGGAGCCGCCGCGTCGAGGAGTACGCCCAGCTGCTCGGCTGCTCGGTCCGCACGCTCACCCGAGCCTGCCTCGCCGCCACCGGCCGCAGCGCCAAGCAGGTGATCGACGACCGGGTGGCGTTGCAGGCCCGGCGGCTGCTGGCCTGCACGGAGACGCCGATCGCGGACATCGGCCGGGCGCTGGGCTTCCCGGAGCCGACGAACTTCGGCCGCTTCTTCCACCGGGAGACCGGCTGCTCGCCCGGCGCGTTCCGGGCCGCGCTGCCCGGCCCGCCGCTGGACGCGCACGACTCCGGCCCGCACGCGTTGCGCACCACGGCCTTCCACCGAATCTAGAGATTTCCGGACAGAGCGGGGCGGCGCACGCGGCGGGCGTACCCGGGGTAACAATGTGGGGGTGCAGATCTCCGCGCGTGGTGAGTACGCCGTCCGAGCCGCCCTCAGCCTGGCCTCGGTCCACCCCTCACTGATGTCCGCCCAGGCGATCGCGCAGGAGCAGGACATGCCGCGCAAGTTCCTGGAGGCGGTGCTCGCGGACCTGCGCCGGGCCGGCATCGTCCGGGCCCAGCGCGGCGCCGAGGGCGGTTACACGCTGGCGCAGACGCCGCGCGAGATCATGATCGGCGCGATCCTCCGCGCGGTCGACGGACCGCTCGCCGGCGTGCGCGGCATGCGCCCGGAGGAGACGCGGTACGACGGCGCCGCGGAGAACCTGCCGAAGCTCTGGGTCGCGGTCCGCAGCGCGGTGCGCGAGGTGGTGGACGAGACCAGCCTGGCCGACGTGGTGAGCGGCCGGCTGCCGAACCACGTCAAGAAGCTGACGACCAGGCCCGATGCCTGGGAACCGCGCTGAGAATCACCCGAACGTTTGCTTTGCCGGGGTTTCGGGCACATGTTCGACAACCCCGGCAGCTATGCAGACGAAGGGAGCAACACGCCATGGGCCTGATGTTCCGTAAGCGTAAGAAGTTCGGACCGCTCATCCTCAACTTCACCGAGAACGGTTTCTCGTCGTGGAGTATCAAGATCGGTCGCTGGTCCTGGAACTCCAAGGCCCGCGCGCACCGCGTCGACCTGCCCGGCCCGTTCTCCTGGAAGCAGGACAAGTCCCGCTCGGCGAACTGAGCCGGCCCGGGGGTCAGGCGCTGACAGAGATTCCCACTCCGCCGCGCGTCTGGCCCCCGTACCGTCGCTTCTCCCGGTCGAGGTCCAACCGCCCGATCGTCCTGCGCGCGGCCAGCGCCGCGTCGTCCAGCAGATCCTTGGGGATCAGCCAGACCACCTCGAACTCCAGCCCGTCCGGGTCCCTGCCGTAGAGGCTCTTGGTGCTGCCGTGATCGGACGTGCCGACCAGCGCGTCCGCGTTCGCCAGCGCCGCCATCACGGCCTCCAGCGTGTCCAGCGTGTCGACCTCCCACGCCAGGTGGTAGAGCCCGACCGTGGCCCGCCCGGCCATCGACGGACCGGCCGGCCCGATCTCGAACAGCCCCAGGTCGTGGTCGTTCGTCGAGTCCGGCGCCTGCATGAACGCGGCGCGGAACCCGTTCGGCGTCATCGGCACCTGGCGGAAGCCGAGCACGTCCCGGTAGAACGCGACGCTCCGGTCGAGGTCGCTGATGTAGAGCACGGCGTGGTTCAGCCGGACGACACCCATGACGATCCCTCCATCCATCTTGGTAGTTGAAGGTTCAACTAGTTGATTATCATACGGTCATGACGCGCTGGCTGAACCCCGAGGAGCAACGCACCTGGCGGGCGTTCCTCTTCGCCTCCCGGGCCCTGCTGGAGACGCTGGACCGGGAGCTGCAGCGGGACTCAGGCATGCCGCACGCGTACTACGAGATCCTGGTCCGGCTCTCCGAGGCACCCGACCGCAGCATGCGGATGAGCGACCTCGCCGACTCGCTCGCCTCGTCCCGCAGCCGCATCTCGCACGCGGTCACCCGGCTCACCGAACAGGGCTGGGTGCGGCGCGAGGACTGCCCCACCGACCGGCGCGGCCAGCTCGCCGTGCTCACCGAGCGCGGGTACGAGGTGCTCGCCGCGGCCGCGCCCCGGCACGTCGACGGCGTCCGCGCGCACCTCTTCGACCAGCTGACCCCGGAACAGCTCACCCAGCTCGGCGCGATCGGCACCCGGCTGCTCGACCACCTCGACCCGGAGCACGAACTGCGCTGACGGCTTCGCGACAGTCCGGAATCGCCCGGTACGGCATTCCCGGACCAGCACCGCCGAGAGCGCCCACTTGAACACATCGTTCCGGAACGAGCACTATGGGGCACGTGTCCCACGGATTGGCTGAACTGACAGCGCACGCGAAGGAACTGGTCGGCGCGGGCGACCTCGGGGCCGCCCAGATGCTGCTCAGTGACGCGCTCGCCGCCGTCGACGTCGATCCGCTGCGCGCGTCCGCCGACCTGGCCGACGCGGCGGGCCTGCTCGCCCGCATCCTGGTCGCGCTCGGCGAGCCACGGTCCGCACGGGCCTGGGCCACGTTCGCGCACACCGCCCAGCGGCGACTGCGCGGCCCGGCCGACGAACGCACCGTCGTCGCGGCCGCCACGCTCGCGGCCGTGCTGCACCGCGTCGGGGCGTTCGCCGGCGCGGCGCACCTCTACCGCGACGTGGTCGCCCGGCTCACCCTGGTCGACGGTCCCGGCTCGATGCGGGTGCTGGCCGCCCAGGCCGACCTGGCCACGGTCGAACACGCGCGCGGCGAGTGCGTGACGGCCCGGCGGCTGCTCGCGGACGCGTACCGGCGGCACCGCGAGACCTACGGCGAGGGCCACCCCGCGGGCATCAAGATGCTGGCCCGGCTCGGCACCATGGAACGCGACTGCGGCAACTTCGGCGAGGCCCACCAGCTCTTCGGCGGCGCCCGCGACCTCTGCCGCGAATACCTGCCGGCCGGCCACCCGATGGCGGCCCAGATCGCGGCGCTCGCCCGCGCGTCCGCCGACCCCGACCACGTCTGCCGCAACCTCTCCCCCGCCGACGACGACTTCTCCGCCGACCCGCCCCTCGGCGAAACCCTGCCCTTCACCGGTACGCCGGAAGCCGCGCACCCCGCCGCGACGGCCGATCCCGGGCCGGACCCGGAGCCGGCGGGTGCCGGCGACGGCCCGGCTCCCGCGGGCCCGGGCATCGACGGTGGGGACGCGGAGACGCGGGGTGCCGCACGGGCCGCGGACGCCACGGTCACCGGCGCGGCACCGGAGCGGGAGACGCCGGCGGCCGGCTCCCCGTGGGGGACGGCGCCGCAGCGACAGACCGGACCGTCGCCGTGGGCGCCGGAGGCCGCCGGTGTCGCGCACACCGCGGGCGCGGCGGGGGGTTCCGCCGGCTCCGGTGCCGCGGGCGCGTCCGGTGCCACGGGCACTTCCGGTCCCACAGATGCCGCTGAGGCCTCAGGTGCGGCGGATGCCGCCCGGGCCTCGGGTGCGGCGGATACGGCCGGCGCCGTGGGTTCGTGGGCGGCCGACGGTGCCGCGGGTCGCCCGGAGCCGGCGGACGCTACGACGTTCCCGGGCGGTGCCGGCTACCCACCCGCGCCCGGCGAGTCGGCGGATCCGGCACGTCTGTCGGCGCCGGCGGCTGTCGCGCATGACGACGAGTCGCCGCACGGCGCGTCCGAAAAGGACGACGGTTCCGACATCGGCCGGCCGGGCGGCGAGGTGTGGCGGGGATCCAGCGAGGACGACGGCACCGAGGCCTGGCGCCTGCCACCCACGCACCCGGGCCCGGCGAGATCCGCACCCGCGGCGCCCGATCCCGCGGCACCCGCACCGGCGGCGTCCGATTCCACGGCTTCCGTACCGGCGGCGGCCGATTCCGCGGCTTCCGCACCGGCGGCGGCCGATCCCATGGCTCCCGCACCGACAGGGCTCGAGTCCGCCGCGCCCGCACCGACGGCATCCGGCCTCTCGGGGCTCGCACCGGCAACGCCCGATCACACGGCGCTCGCACCGGCGGCGCCCGAGCCCGGAACACGCGCGGCGGCGACCGAGGCAACGGCAGCTCCGGAATCCGTGGTGCCCGCGCCGCCGGACGAGGATCGCGAATCGGGCACACGTGCGGTGGGCGACGACCACACGACAGCGTCGTGGCGACCGCTCCCGAGCGATGTCGATACTGCGGCAACGGTTGAGGAACCGGCGGACGGCTCCCGGGATCGGCGCTCCGGCTCCGAGTCCCCGCCGCTGGAGGACGACGCCTCGGCGTTCACGGCCGACACGCAGCCGGCCGCGCCGTGGCAACCGCCGACGCCGGATTCGGGTACCGCCACGGCACCGCCGGCCAGCCCCGGCACGCCGCCGCACTACACGCCCGGCACCGGCACGCCCGCGGAAGACGAACTCGGCGCGACCACACCACCGCGGGCCGACATCGACGCGCTGCCGGGGCACGATCTCGACGCGGGCGTTCCGCCGGAGCGTGATTTCGGTGCCGGTTCGCTGCCGCTCCCGGATAGCGGCACCGGCACGACATCGGAACCCGACGGCGGCGCCCTGCCACGACGAGAGTCCGATCCCGGCGGGCCGGCGGAGCGAGCGTCCGGTTCCGGCCGGCTGGCGGAGCGCGACGATGAGCCGGTGGTCGGGCCGTGGCATCCGCCGTTGCAGGGCGGCGACGACATCGAGCCGTGGCGCGCGGTCAGTTTCTACGCCGCGCCCCGGCCGGCCGGAGCGGACGTACCGTGGACGCCGCCGGCCGGGACGCAGCCGTCGGCCGCCCACGAGACGTGGGCACCGGCTCCGGACGCTCCCGCGGACGCCGGGCGACCGGCCCCGGAGCCGACCGGGCACGCCGGGCCGACCGGGCACGCCGGACCGACCGGGCACGCCGGGCTGCCGGTTCACGAGCAGAGCGGGCCGGCCGGGCAGGGCGAGCCACCGGTCTACGAGCGGGCCGGGTTCGCCGGGCAGGCCGGGCCGGGTGGCGAGCGGCCGGGGTTGCCGGGTGGCCCACCGACACCCGGTGAGCAGCCGGCGCCGGAGCCCTGGCGGCCCCGGACCGGGCGGCCGGAGGCGTGGCAGCCACCGACCGAGCGCGGTCCGTCCGAGCCGTGGCCCCGGGGCAGCGACAGCGGCGCGACGCCGTGGACGCCGCCGGCCAGGACGCCGTCGCCGGACGCCGCGCCCACGCCGCGCTATCCCGCGTCCGGCATCCCGCGGTCCACCCCGTGGGTGTCGGGTGTCTCGGCCCATCCGGCCCCGATCCCCCCGCCGGCCGCGCCGGCCGAGTCCGGTCCGGCCGCGGGGTCGTCCGGCGCGGGTGCCCGGGGCGGCTCCGAGACCGGAGCGGACCGGCCGGCCGACGCCGGGACCAGCGCGACGCCCGGCGCCCCGCACGCGTGGAGCGACGTGCGGCCCGGAGCGGGGACGCCGGACGACGGCGGCACGGCCGCGACGTCCGGCGCCGGGTACGCCTGGAGCGGTGCGGGATCCGAGGCGGACGAGTCGTTCGGTGACCGGCCGCTGGACGAGCCGCCGGCCTGGCGTCCGCCGGACGCGTCCGGGGCCTGGTCGGCCGCGCCACCGGCCGCGCCGCAGCGGCCGGAGCAGCCGGGTCAGGTACCGCCGCAGGCGCGGGCCGCCCGGTACGCGACACCGCCGTCGCCGGCCTCCTACGACGACCGCCGCACCGGCACACCGGCCGATCCCTACGCCGACCAGCGCGAGGCCACGCCGACCAACCACGGCTACCGCACCGACACGCCGGCCGATCCCTACGCCGACCAGCGCGGCGCCACCCCGGCCACGCACCACGACGGCACCGGCACGCCCGACGATCGCTATGCGGACCGGCGGGAGGCAACGCCGGACGAGCGGTACTGGACGGATGACAGTTCGGCCGCGCCGCTGCCGCCGGCGGTCTTCGACGATCTGGCCGGGCGTCCGCCGCAGGCCTCGCCGCCCGCGGTCGCGCAGCCTCGGCAGCCGGTCCCGGCGGAGAACCGCGCGCCGGTGGAGAGCCGGCCGCCGGACGAGCAGTCCCGCGGTTACGCGCAGCGTCAGGCCCGGCAGGACCAGCCGTGGCGTTCGCCGGCCCGGGGCGTCCGCACGCCGCCGCCCGGTGGCCGTTACTCGCCGCTGGCGCCGGGCTACGGCCAGCCCGGACAGGCGCAGATCAAGGCGCACCGCCGCACCCAGGGCGACCGGTCGCTGACCGCGGGGCCGGCGCAGCAGCGGCCGGGGATGCTGGTGCCGGCCCGGCGCGCGCCGGGCCTCGCGCCGGAGCGTTACCCGGAGCGTCCGACCGGGAAGATCGTGGCCGCGCTGGTCGCGGTCGGGCTGGGCACGGTCGTGGTGATCGGCGGTTTCCTGCTGACCGAGCGCGACACCCGGGAGGCACCGCCGCCGGCGCCGACCGCGAGCGCGAACCCGCCGTCCGGCGGTGCGACGCCGCCCCCGGCGGAGGCTCCGGCTCGCGCGGGTGGTGGCCCGCCGTCGAACGTGCGGATCCAGGACTCCCGCACGCAGGTGACGCTGACCTGGACGTACCCGGACAACGCGGAGGGCCCGGTGGTGCTGACCGGCGGCCGGCGCGGCAACTCGGTGGCGATCGAGGAGTTGCCGGCCGGCAGCGAGCAGTACCCGGTCTACAACCTGAACCCGGACGCCGACTACTGCTTCACGGTCGCGATCGTCTACTCGACCAGCGAGATCGAGAAGGCGCCGGAGGTCTGCACGAGCCGCTGACCGGGGGGTGTCCCTATGGTTTTCGTCAAGCCTCAGGGGCAGATTCCTTGGTTGTTTTGGGCTGGTACGGGGTTTTGGTGCGGAGCATGGCGTGGAGGACGTCGGCGCGGCGGCGGGCGAGGCAGATGATGGCGGCGTTGTGTTTCTTGCCCTCAGCGCGTTTGCGGTCGTAGTAGGCCCTGGATGGTGGGTGGGACAGCGACGCGAACGCGGCGAGGAAGAACGCGCGTTTGAGCTGCTTGTTCCCGGATTTCGGCGGGTGTTCGCCGCGGATCGAGCTGCCGGAACGCCGCGTCACGGGCGCGAGCCCGGCGTAGGCGGCGAGGTGCCCTGCGGTCTTGAACGCGGTGGCGTCGCCGACTTCGAGGAGTATCCGGGCGCCGGTCCTGACGCCGATGCCGGGCATCGAGGTCAGGACCTCGGCGAGAGGGTGGGCATCAAGCATCCGTTCGACCTCGTCCGCGACCTGGTCACGCTGCTGCATGGCCTGCCGGAGGCTGTCGGCGAGTCGGGGCAGGACGGTCTCGGCGGCGGTGGTGCCGGGGACGGTGACGGTCTGCTCGTCCAGCGCGGCCAGGACCTGCTCGATGAGCCGGGCTCCCATCCGTGGCGCCTTCGGGGCGACGATCGAGGTGAGGTCGCGCCGGCCGGTCGTGCGCAGCCCAGCGGGGCCGCCGCAACGGGACAGCAGTTCCAGCACCGCTGGGTGGGTGACTTTGGGGCCGAGGATGCGTTCCAGTGGCGGGTGGATCTGGGTGAGCAGGCCGCGGATGCGGTTGCTGATCCGGGTGGCCTCGCCGGCCAGGTCGTCGTCGTAGCCGATCAGGACCTCCAGCTCGGCGAGGGTCTCGTCGCCGGTGTCGACGCGGCGCAGGGTGTGGGGCAGGGTGCGGGCGGCGTCGGCGATGACGTAGGCGTCTCTGGCGTCGGTCTTGGCCGTGCCGGGGTGGAGGTCGGCGAGGCGGCGCATCGCGAGTCCGGGCAGGTAGGCGACCTGGCAGCCGGTGGCGCGGGCGACCGCGACGGGCAGGGCGCCGATCGAGGCGGGCTGATCGACGACGACCAGGACCCGGCCGTGCCGGGCGAGTTTGGTGAACAGGGTCTTCAGACGTTTCTCGGTGTTCGGCAGCGGCGCATCGTGCAGCCGCTTTCCGTCCCGGCCGAGGGCGACCGCGTGGTGGTCGCTCTTGCCGACGTCGAGCCCGAGGAACACGTCGTACTCGTTGTGCACCGCATGCCTTCCATCACCGCAGGTCAACCGGGGTCCAGTCGCGGTCGGGCGTCGAACTGCCGGCACCCACGTTACGAAGAGACCAACCCCAGCAAGCGGGGCGGCCGGGTCCCTATTCAGCGGTCCGTCGACGCCACCCGACCCGGCGGCAACACCCCCCGGATCATGCGTACGACAGGGGGAAAGAGCCATACCGAGCCGAGCGACCAAACAACCCCGAAGGGGTTGATCAAAAAGGTAACGGGGAGGCGGCCGGGCGCTCACTCCGGCAGCACCGGCAGCCGGATCTCCGCGCGCAGGCCGGACGGTGTCGCGTCGGCCAGCGTGATCGTGCCGTGGTGCAGCCGGACCACCTCGCGGACGATGGCCAGGCCGAGTCCGGATCCGCCGGCGTCGCGGGCGCGCGCGTCGTCGAGCCGGGTGAACCGGTCGAAGACGCGTTCCCGGTCCGCGGCCGGGATGCCGGGCCCGTCGTCGGTGACCGCGATCAGGTGCCGGCCGGCGTCCGTGCCGATGGTCAGCGCGACCGTGGACCGCGCGTGCCGGCCCGCGTTGTCGAGCAGGTTCGACACGGCGCGGCGCAGCGCGTCCGCGTCGCCGTCGGTCCAGAACTGTTCGGCCGGTGCGGTGAACGCGACGTCCGGGTAGCGCGCGGCCAGGTCGGTGAGCAGTTCGCCGAGTTCGACCGGTGCGGTGCGCCGCGCGGCCTCGGCCGAGTCGTCCGCGCGGGCGAGCAGCAGCAGGTCGTCGACGAGCCGGGAGAGCCGGTCCGCGTCCAGCATCAGGTCGTCGGCGAACGCGGGCCAGTCGGTGTCGCCGGGCAGCCGCTGCGCGACCTCCAACTGGACCCGCATGCTGGCCAGTGGGCTGCGCAGCTCGTGTGCCGCGTCCGCGACGAACGCGCGCTGCCGGGCGCGGGCGGTGTCGAGCCGGGCGAGCATGTCGTTGAGCGTGACCGCGAGCCGGTGGATCTCGTCGCGGGACGCGGGGACCGGCAGCCGCCCGGCCCGCCCGCTGCCGGTGATCTCCTCGGCGCCGCGCCGCAGTTCCTCGACCGGGCGCAGCGTGGCGCCGACGACCCGCCATCCGACGATCGCGAGCACGACGACCAGCAGCGGAAACGCGACGAGCAGCGCGGTACGGACCACGTTCGCGCTCTGGTAGAGGTCGTCCATCGACTTGGCGACGAGCACGGTGAGGCGGCCGTCCCCGGTGTCGACGCCGGCCGGGACGACCAGCACCGGTCCTTCGATGCCGAGCCGCACGCCGTCGATCAGCACGCGTTCGCCCGCGGTGGCGCGCGACAGCTCGTCCGGGTGCAGCATCGGGACGAGCCGGTCCGCGCCGACCGACGAGTGCCGCACCCGTCCCCGGTCGTCGACGACCTGCACGCGCACGTCCGTGCCGGCCACCGGGACCGGTGCCGGGGGGCGCAGCACGTCCTCCCGGATCAGCGCCACCACGCCCTGCGCGGTCTTGGCCGCCTCCGCGTTCGCGGTGCGGTTCAGCGCGAAGCCGAGCGCGCCGATCAGCGTGATCCCGCCGAGCGCGAGTCCGACGGTGAGCCCGAAGACGCCCAGCAGCACGATGCGGGTACGCAGTGAGCGCTCACGGCGTACCGCGGACGGGGTGGTCGTCATCTAGAGCGCCGAGAGGCGGTAGCCGGCGCCGCGCACGGTCTCCAGGAGATCCCGGCCGATCTTGCGGCGGAGGTAGCCGACGTAGACCTCCACCGCGTTCGGCGCGGTCTCCATGGCGGCGTCCCAGACGTGGTCGAGCAGTTCGGTCTTGGAGACCACCTCGCCCTCCCGGCGCATCAGGTACTCCAGCAGCGCGAACTCGCGTGCGGTCAGCGTGATCGCGGCGCCGGCCCGCTCGACCCGGCGCTGGGCCGGGTCGAGCGTGAGGTCGCCGACCGTGAGCACGGCCGGCCGCTGCGGTGCGCCGCGGCGCAGCAACGCGCGCAGCCGGGCCAGCAGCACCACGAACGAGAACGGCTTGGTGAGGTAGTCGTCGGCGCCGCAGTCGAGGCCGTCCGCCTGGTCGTACTCGCCGTCCTTCGCGCTGAGCATCAGCACCGGCAGCCACACGTCCTCGGCGCGCAACTGGCGCACCACGCGATAGCCGGACAGGCCGGGCAGCATCACGTCCAGGATCATCGCGTCGTATCCGCCGTGCCGGGCCATCTCCAGCCCGGTCGGCCCGTCCGCGGCCACGTCCACCGCGAACCCCTCGGCCTGCAGGCCGCGCTGCACCGCCCGCGCCATCCGGGCCTCGTCCTCGACCACCAGCAGTCGCATGGGGGTTACAGTGCCACGAAGTCCCTGAGGCCGGTCTCAGCGGCTCAGCTTCGTCACAGGCACGCCGACCCATCATGGTTGCAGGAGGTGCGACACCCATGTCATTGATGAAGTCTCAGACGGCCCGACGGTGGCTGATCCCGGCCGCCGCCGCGGTCACCATCATCGGCGGAGGCGCCGCGGTGGGCGCGCTCGCCGCGGGCGCCGACTCGGTGCTCCCGCAGCGCAGCGCGGCCGAGCTCCTGGTCGATCTGCAGAACGCGAAGGTCGACGGCCTGTCCGGCACCGTCGTGCAGTCGGCCGATCTCGGCCTGCCCGGCATCGCGAAGCTTGCCGCGGACGTCGGCGGTGAGACCGGCAACCTCGGTTCGCTGGTCGCCGGCACGAACACGCTCCGCGTCTGGCACTCGGAGCCGGACAAGTCCCGGGTCGCGCTGGTCGGCACGCTCGGCCAGACGGACGTGATCCGCAACGGTACGGACGTGTGGATCTGGCAGAGCGCGGGCAACACCGCGCAGCACTGGACGGTCCCGGCCGAGCACGCGGACGACGCGCCGCTGCCGCTGGCCTCGGACCTGCCGACCACCCCGCAGGAGGCCGCCGATCAGGCGCTCGCCGCGGTGGACCCGACCACCGAGGTCGTGGTGGGCCGGTCGGCGAAGGTGGCCGGCCGGGACGCGTACGAGCTGATCCTGCGGCCGCGCGACGACGCGTCACTGGTCGGCGAGGTGCGGCTGGCGATCGACGGTGAGCACAAGATCCCGCTGCGGGTCGAGGTGCTGGCGAAGAAGGACAGCGTGTCCGCGTTCAAGATCGCGTTCACCCAGGTCGACTTCGGCCGGCCGGACGCGGAGCAGTTCGCGTTCAACCCACCGCCGGGCGGCACCGTCACCGAGGGCAACGCCAAGGACCTCGAGGACGCCACGGCCGAGGCCGGCAAGGAGCCGACGGCCGAGGAGCGGGCCGCGATGGACAAGGTCGCCGAGGCCGCGCAGCCGAAGACGGTCGGCGAGGGCTGGACCACGGTCCTGACCGTGGACCTGAACGCGGCCCAGGGTGCGGTGCCGGGGTCGGAGAAGCAGTCCGGCAAGCCGGAGTCCGCGCCGGAGGACGGGCTCAGCGCCGACCAGCTGTCCGCGCTGTCCGAGACGTTCCCCGAGGTGAGCGGCGCCTGGGGCAAGGGCAACCTGCTCTCCAGCAACCTGTTCAGCGTGCTGGTCACCGACGAGGGCAAGCTCTACGCGGGCCTGGTCGCGCCGGAGAAGCTGTACGAGGTCGCCGCGGCGAACTGAGTGCGAGGGTGAAGCGGGGCGCCGGCCGGCGCCCCGCTTCCGTGCGTCAGTACCGGTAGTGCTCCGGCTTGTACGGCCCCTCGACGGCCACGCCGAGGTACTCCGCCTGCGCCTTGGTGAGCGTGGTCAGCCGGACGCCGAGCGCGTCCAGGTGCAGCCGCGCCACCTTCTCGTCCAGGTGCTTCGCCAGCATGTGCACGCCGGTGGCGTACGAGCCGGTCCACAGCTCGATCTGCGCGATCACCTGGTTGGCGAACGAGTTCGACATGACGAAGCTGGGGTGCCCGGTCGCGTTGCCCAGGTTCATCAGCCGGCCCTCGGAGAGCACCAGGATCGAGTGCCCGTCCGGGAAGCGCCACTCGTGCACCTGCGGCTTGACCTCGATCTTCTCGACCCCCGGGTACGCCGCGAGCCCGGCCATGTCGATCTCGGTGTCGAAGTGGCCGACGTTGCCGACGATCGCGTTGTGCTTCATCCGCGACATGTGGTCCGCGGTGATGATGTCGGTGCCGCCGGTCGTGGTGATGAAGATGTCGGCCCGGTCCACGACGTCGTCGACCGTGGTGACCTCGAACCCGTCCATCGCGGCCTGCAGCGCGCAGATCGGGTCGATCTCGGTGACCACGACGCGGGCGCCCTGCCCGCGCAGTGCGGCGGACGCGCCCTTGCCGACGTCGCCGTAGCCGCAGACCACCGTGAGCTTGCCGCCGAGCATGACGTCGGTGGCCCGGTTGAGCCCGTCCGCGAGCGAGTGGCGGATGCCGTACTTGTTGTCGAACTTGCTCTTGGTCACCGAGTCGTTCACGTTGATCGCCGGGAAGAGCAGCGTCTGCTCGGCCGCCATCCGGTAGAGCCGGGCCACGCCGGTCGACGTCTCCTCGCTGACGCCGCGCAGTCCGGCGGCGATGCGGGTGAACCGCTGCGGGTCCTCGGCCAGGCTCGCGCGCAGCGTCTCCAGGATGATCCGCTGTTCCTCGTGGTCGCCCTCGGCCGCCTGCGGAACCGCGCCGGCCCGCTCGAACTCGACGCCCTTGTGCACCAGCAGCGTCACGTCGCCGCCGTCGTCGACGATCAGGTTCGGCCCCTGGCCGTCCCCGAAGTCGAACAGCTGCATGGTGCACCACCAGTACTCCTCCAGCGTCTCGCCCTTCCAGGCGAAGACCGGGGTGCCGGCCGCGACCACGGCCGCGGCCGCCTCGTCCTGCGTGGAGAAGATGTTGCAGGAGACCCAGCGGACGTCGGCGCCGAGCGCGACCAGCGTCTCGATCAGCACCGCGGTCTGCACGGTCATGTGCAGCGAGCCGGCGATCCGCGCCCCGCGCAGCGGCTTGACGTCCGCGTACTCCCGGCGCAGCGCCATCAGGCCGGGCATCTCGTGCTCGGCCAGCCGGATCTGGTGCCGTCCCGCCTCGGCCAGCGAGAGGTCCGCGACCTTGTAGTCCTGACTTTTCACGTTTTTTCTCCTCTTGTGTGACGCCATCGGCCTCGTCAGGCCATGCGGCGATACCGGGAGACGACGAAAAGGGCGCCTCCGCGGTACGGAGGCGCCCTTCGTCAAACGACACAGGCCGAGCGTGGCGGACACCACGGTCCGTCGCAGCGCCTCTCGGCCTGCCCCGAGTCTAACTCCGCCGCGGCGCGATGCGGAACACCGAAAACCGACCGGGACGCGGCTCACCCCGGTTCCGCATAGACTGACCACCGTGGATCCTCGGGGGCGCCGGCGTGCTCGGCGCGCACGCGCTCCCCGGCGCCGCGTGCTCGTCCTCGCCGCGATCCCGCTGGTCCTGATGGTCACCGCGATCGCGGCGCTGACGGTGGCCTACCCGTCCGTCGTCGCGCTGGCCTGCCCGGCCTGCTACGGCTTCGCCGAGATCCAGCCGCGCGTGTACGTCGAACGCGGTGCCACCGGCGCCCGGCGCGCGACGGTCACGGCCGCGCTCACCACCGCCGACGCCGCGCTGCGCACGTTCTACGGCGACCGGGTCAGCGCGCCGCGCGTCCTGGCCTGCGTCACCGACGACTGCTACCAGCGGCTACGCGGCGGCGGCAGCAGGGGCATCGCGGTCCTGAACCGCGGCGTGCTGCTCTCCCCCGCCGGCCTCGACCCGGTCATCGCGACGCACGAGCTCGCCCACGTCGAACTGCACGAGCGGCTCGGCTCGGCCACCGTCCCGCGGTGGTTCGACGAAGGCCTCGCGGTCGTCGTCTCCGACGATCCCCGCTACCTCGCGCCGGCCGGGAGCGCCGACCGGTGCCTGCTGCCGCCGGCCGAGGCCCGGCCGCTCACCGCCCGCGACTGGAACCTGAGCACCGCGGGCGCGGACAACGCCTACCCGAAGGCCGCCTGCCTGGTCAGCCACTGGCTCGCCGCGTCCGGCGGTCCCGCCGCCGTGCACGACCTCGTGGCCGGCCTGCGCGCCGGCACCCCGTTCCACGCGCTCGTCGCGCCGTGACCTACAGCGAGTCCCAACCGGGGACGGCGGACGGCTTGCGCGAATCCGGCCCGGTGTAGCGGGCGGACGGCCGGACGAGCCGGCCCAGCTTCTTCTGTTCGAGGATGTGGGCGCTCCAGCCGGCGACCCGGGCGCACGTGAAGACCGACGTGAACATGTGCGCCGGCACCTCCGCGAAGTCGAGCACCACGGCGGCCCAGAACTCGACGTTCGTGGGCAGGACGCGGTCCGGGCGGCGGGCGGAGAGCTCCTCGAGCGCGGCCCGCTCCAGGGCCTCGGCCACCTCGTACCGCGGCGCTCCGAGCTCCTTGGCGGTGCGGCGGAGCACGCGGGCGCGCGGGTCCTCGGCGCGGTAGACGCGGTGGCCGAAGCCCATCAGGCGCTCGCCGCGGTCGAGGACGCCGCGGACGTATCCGGCCGGGTCGCCGGAGTACTCCACGGCCTCGAGCATCTGCAGCACGCGGGTGGGTGCGGCGCCGTGCAGCGGGCCGGAGAGCGAGCCGATCGCGGCGGAGATGCAGGCGGCGACGTCCGCGCCGGTGGAGGCCGCGACCCGCGCGGTGAACGTGGACGCGTTCATGCCGTGCTCGGCCGCGGAGATGAAGTACGCGTCGACGGCCTTGATGTGCCGCGGGTCGGGGTCGCCGCGCCAGCGGCGCATGAAGCGCTCGACCACGGTGTCGGCCTTGTCGATCTCCTTCTGCGGCACCGCGGGGAGGCCGAGCCCGCGCGCGGACTGGGCGACGAACGACAGCGCGGTGACGGAGACCCGGGCCAGGTCGGCGCGGGCCTGCTCGTCGGAGGCGTCCAGCAGCTGGGGCAGCCCCCAGTACGGCGCGAGCATGGCGACCGCGGACTGCACGTCGACGCGGATGTCGCCGGAGTGCACCGGCACCGGGAACGGCTCGGCCGGCGGCAGGCCGGGGCCGAACTCGCCGTCGACCAGCAGCGCCCACACGTTGCCGAACGACACCTGGCCGATGAGGTCCTCGATGTCCACGCCGCGATAGCGCAGCGAGCCGCCCTCGCGATCCGGTTCCGCGATGTCGGTCTCGAATGCGATCACACCCTCGAGACCGGGTTTGAACGTGGTCATCGTCCCCTCCTCACAGGCACCGCGGGACGGCGTCCCGGCACGGGGAACCGTCGTTTCGTCGGAGTTTTCCGTACGTTACCGCCGGGCGATACGTTACGTGACCCAAGCCACGACCCGCGTGACCGCGCCTACGCCTTTCGCCCAGACTCTGGCCATTTTTCACCATATATTGGACAAATGGAGGAAGTAGCCGCGCACTCGGTGGCCTGGTGGGCAGAGCTGCTCGCCACCTCGGAGCACTTCGACGCGCCGTACTTCCTGGAGGAGCTGACCAGCGCACTCTCGCCACGGATCGCCAACCCGCTGGTCCGCCGCGAGGTCGAGCTGGCCGCCGCCACCGTGAACCGGCACCTGCTGCGCCCGCTGGACGAGAGTCTCGCGGACGACGCCGCGGCGGCCCGGCAGCGCCTGCGCAGCACGCTCGACCGGGTGGACGCGGACAGCACCCGGCTCGCCGAGGCCCAGGTGGTCGACGCCGCGGTGGCCGGCGACTACCCGGGCGCGGCCGCGGCCGCGGAACCGCTGCTCGGCGCGCACCCCACGCTGCTGCTGGCGATGACCGCACTGCGCCTGGAGCGCTTCGACACCGAACTGGCCGTGAACCTGCTGGCGGCCGGCCGCTCACCGGAGGAGGCCATCCGGTACGGCAGCCTGGTCGGCCGCTACGCGTGGTGGCCGAAGTGGCTGCTGGAGATCGGCACCCGCCGCGCGATGGAGGGCACGCTCGACGAGCGCATGATCACCGCGCTGGACACGTGCGCGTTCGCGAAGCTGACCGCGGCCCAGACGCACATCGCCCGCAAGCTGCTCAGCGGCGACGACCGCGCGTTGCGCACCGCGGCCGAGCACCTGGACACGATCGGCGAGGCCGCCGCGGCCGACGAGCTGCGCAACGGCGACCTGACCCCGGTCGCGCTGGCCGCGAAGATGATGACGCTGTAGCGGCCCGCGTAGCGGAAAGAACATCAGAGGACCGTCTTCCCGCTTCCGGCGTGGCCGGGTTCCCAGTGCTCCCGCGGGCACCGGTCGGCCGCGGGCGGCCTCTCTGCCGGTCACGCGGTGGCCGGGCCGAAACACCACGGCGGCCGCGCGGACCGGCAGGTCAGGCCCGTTCCGGTGCGGCGAGGCGGGCGCCGGCCAGCACCGCCAGCAGCGCGCCGAGCAGCGCCGCACCGGCGAGCGCGGCGGACTCCGCGTCGAGGACGATGCCGGCCGGAACCGTGGAGGCCGCCGAATACCTCAGACCCGGTTGCACGAACGCGCCGCCCTCAGTGAGTCCGGCGAGCGAGAGCGTGGTGCGCAACATGTCACCGCCGGCCACGGCGATCCGCACGGCCACCCACGCCGCGGCCACGAGCACGAGCCCGCCGATCACCGCGAGCCCGGCGGGCACGGCCGTGGCGGGCACGGCTGCCGCCCGAGCAGCGGGCACGGCTGGCGCGGCGGGCACGGCTGGCGCGGCCGTGGCCGGCACGGCTGCCGCCCGAGCAGCGGGCACGGCTGGCGCGGCGGGTGTCGCCGGCGCGGGCGACCCGGCGGGCGTCGCCGGCGCGGGCGGCCCGGCGGACACGGCCGGGCGTGACCGGTGCAGCGATCGGGTGATCGATGCGCCGACGCAGCCGATCGCGAGGATCAGGCAGCCGACGGCGAGGAGCTGGGCCGCGTAGGCGGTCCGGTAGCGGTCGACGTCGAGCGCCGCCTGGAGCGGGTTCACGAATCGCCACCTGCCCAGTTCCCACATCCGCAGCACGATCGCTCCGGCGGCCAGCAGCGGGATCGCCCGCAGCAGCACGCGGGCCGGAGCGTCCGCCACCCGGCCGACCGACGGGTGCGTGATGAGCAGCGCCGCGGCCGTCGCGGCCGCGACACCGGCGACCCACGGCAGCAGGAGCACGGCCCCGGCGACGGCGAGACCGGCGACGCCGAGGATCACCGGAGCAGATCTGAGCCAACGCATCGACACAGACTAGGCCGTGTATCGACGTGGGGGTCGGGGCGAGGTCGTCCGGGTGCGCGGCGCGGACGCCCGCATACCGGTGTTGTACGGGCGACGTGCGGCCGGGCGGCGCCTGGGGCCTCGCCGCGGCCCGGCCATCCACGTCGATACGGGCCCACGGGCGCGGCCGGTAGCACAGGGCAGCGGTGACACCGCGGCGATTCGCCGCAAATCATCCGGTTGCCCGCGCTAACAAACCGTTAATATCGCGTTATTTCGTCCTATTTACTTTAAGTGTCACTTACGCGACAGGCATCGCGGCGTGGCGGCGCGAAGAAGTGGCCACGGAGAGGCCATCGGCAAATTACGCTCCGTTGTGGTCGGTCAGAACGGGCATTGCGCGCGTATCGGACTCGACCGCAAACCCCACCAGCCAGGGGCGCGTACGACCCGGACCTCCACCATCCGTCCGACCAGGACGGCTTGGTCCGGGGCCGCGCCACCTGAACCGGAAGGAGAAACGTCATGGAGGGTGCAGTCGCAACCCGACGTGTACGGGGCGCCATTGTCACGGCCACCGCGCTCACGCTGTTCGGCGGCGTCATCGGCTCGGCTCCGGCCCAGGCCGCGCCGGTCGTGGAGGCCAAGCCGGTCGTCACGCGCAGCGCCGGCCCGGCCGAGGCGCCCGCGATCGACACCGCGCTCAACCGCGACGGCCGTCTCTCGGCGTTCGTCCGCGGCACCAACGACGCGGTGTTCGTGAAGACGCAGATCAAGCGCGGTTCCAGCTCGTGGACGAACTGGGTCAGCCTGGGTGGCGTGGTCACCGGCGCCCCGCGCGTCGGCATCGACGAGGCCCGGCGGATCCAGGTGTTCGCCCGCGGCACCGACAACGCGATCTGGACCAAGCGCCAGACCTCGCCGAACAGCTCCAGCTGGACCTCGTGGACCAGCCTGGGCGGCGTGCTGAACAGCGACCCGACCGTCACCTCGGACCAGGCCCGCCGCCTGACCGTCTTCGGCGAGGGCACGGACGGCGCGGTCTGGACGAAGCGCCAGAAGGACCGCAACAGCACGAACTGGACGAGCTGGCAGTCGCTCGGTGGCCAGATCACCAGCGAGACCTCGGTGTCGTTCGACAAGGACCAGCGGCTGAACATCTTCGCCCGCGGCACCGACGACGCACTGTGGACCCGTCGCCAGTCCTACGCGAACAGCGGCAGCTGGACGCCGTGGAAGACGGTCGGCGGCGAGCTGACCAGTGACGCCGAGCCGGTGCTGGACGGCAAGGGCCGCATCCAGGTCTTCGCCAAGGGCACCGACGACGCGCTGTGGACCCGTCGCCAGATGTCGCCGAACAGCGGCAACTGGACGAACTGGACCAGCCTGGGTGGCGTGCTGACCAGCAACCCGGCCGCGGTGCTCACCAAGAGCGGCAAGCTGCAGGTCTTCGTGCGCGGCACCGACAAGGCGCTCTACACCCGCGTGCAGCACGGCACCGGCAGCGCCGGCTGGACCGAGTGGGCCGGCGAGGGTGGCGTGCTGACCAACGAGATCGAGGCGTCCGGCAACCACGACTGGCGGATCTCCGTCTTCGTGCGCGGCACGGACAACGCCCTCTACGCGAAGTCGCAGTGGGCGCCGAGCAGCCCGTACAGCTCCTTCGCCTACCTCGGTGGCACGCTGAAGTAAGGATCCGAAAGGCAGCGGGGGTACGGCGCACGCCGTACCCCCGCTGCCTTTGGGTGAAGGTCCTACAGCGTCACGACGTGGCTGGACGTGTCCGCGGACAGGTCCACGACGGCGCCGGCGTGGCCGAGCCGGACCCGCCAGGGCAGCGGCTCGCCGGACTCGCGGGTCACCGTGATCGCGTCGCCGGAGCGCGTGACCGAGAAGCGCGCGGCCTCGGTCCCGTCGGTCGCGGGGACGGAGACGGACGCGTCGAAGCCGTCCGGCAGCGCGTAGAGCGCGAGCGTCACGCCCCGCGCGTACTCGTAGTCGGGCCGGTCGTCGACGTCGCCGAGCGCCAGCACCGTGCCCGGCCGGACCAGCACCGGCACCTCACCGAAGCCGACCGTGCGGCGGTGCCACGCCGGACCGGTGAACGTCTCACCGGTCTGCAGGTGCGTCCACTCGCCGGCCGGCGTGTAGAACGTGGTGTCGCCGTCCTCGCTGAACACCGGCGCGACCAGCAGGCTGTCGCCGAGCATGTACTGCCGCTCGACGTGCGTGACCGCGAGGTCCTCGGGGAACTCGACGATCATCGGACGCATCACCGGCACACCCTGCTCGTGGGCCTGCACGGCCTGGCCGAACAGGTACGGCATGATTCGCGCCTTCAGCTTGGTGAACGTGCGCAGCACGTCCACCGCCTCCTCGTCGAACTCCCACGGCACCCGGTAGGACTGGCTGCCGTGCAACCGGCTGTGCGAGCTGAGCAGGCCGAACGGGATCCACCGCTTGAACACGGCCGGGCGCGGCTTGCCCTCGAAGCCGCCCATGTCGTGGCTCCAGAACCCGAAGCCGGACGCGGACAGCGACAGGCCGCCGCGCAGGCTCTCCGCCATCGCCTCGAACGTGGACTCGCAGTCGCCGCCCCAGTGCACCGGGAACTGCTGGCCGCCCGCGGTCGCGGAGCGCGCGAAGAGCACCGCCTCGTTCTTCCCGCGCACCTCCTCCAGCACGTCGAACACGACCCGGTTGTAGAGGTGCGTGTAGTAGTTGTGCATCTTCTCGGTGTCCGAGCCGTCGTGCCAGACCACGCCGCGGACCGGGATGCGCTCGCCGAAGTCGGTCTTGAACGCGTCCACGCCCTGCTCGAGCAGCCCGCGCAGCTTCGACGCGTACCAGGCGCAGGCCTCGGGGTTGGTGAAGTCGACCAGCGCCATGCCGGCCTGCCACAGGTCCCACTGCCAGACGTCGCCGTCGGTGGTCTTCAGGAAGTAGCCGTTGGCCACGCCCTCCTCGAAGAGCGCCGAGCGCTGCGCGATGTACGGGTTGAGCCACACGCAGATCTTCAGGCCGCGGTCCTTGAGCCGCTTGAGCATGCCGACCGGGTCCGGGAAGACCTTCGGGTCCCACTCGAAGTCGGTCCAGTGGAACTCGCGCATCCAGAAGCAGTCGAAGTGGAAGACGGACAGCGGCAGGTCGCGGTCGGCCATCCCGGAGACGAACTTGTTGACCGTCTCCTCGTCGTAGTCGGTGGTGAACGACGTGGACAGCCACAGCCCGAACGACCAGGCCGGCGGCAGCGCGGGCCGGCCGGTCAGCGCCGTGTACCTGCGCAGGATCTCCTTGGGCGTCGGCCCGTGGATGACCAGGTACTCCAGCTCCTGGCCGGGTACGGAGAAGCCGACCCGGGACACCGACTCGGACGCCACCTCGAACGAGACGCCGCCGGGGTAGTTGACGAAGACGCCGTACCCCGCGTTGGTCAGGTAGAACGGGACGTTCTTGTACGCCTGCTCGCTGCTGGTGCCGCCGTCCTCCTGCCAGATGTCGACGACCTGCCCGTTCTTGACGAACGGCCCGAACCGCTCGCCGAGCCCGTAGACGGTGTCGCCGACGCCGAGCAGCAGCTGCTCCCGGACGTACGAGCCCTCGCCCTCGACGTCCAGCGCGGCCAGGTTCTTGTAGCCGCTGGACGTCAGCAGCCGTCCGCCGGCCAGGAAGTCCAGCTTCCACTGGTCGCCCTTGTGGAACCGGACGGTCAGGTCCCCGCTGGTCAGCGACGCGAACTGCTCGTCGTCGGTGATCTCGACGGCGACGTCCGAACCCGCCAGATCGAATTCCGGGGTACGGGGGCGCCGCCCGGCGAAGTGTGTCGTCTTGATCGAGATGACGCCCGGCGCCGGCGAGGACGCGCGGACGGTCAGCAGCGGCAGGTTGAGCGTGTCGCCCCGGGTGACGATCCGCTTGGTCGGCGCGTAGACGGTCAGCGCGTCCCGGTCGACCTGGACGTCGCGGACCTCCATCGGATACATGGGGCTCACCCCGTCCCGCATCCGCCAGTAGCCGTTGCTGAACTTCATTTCCGGGTCCTCCGAGGATGTGTCACTTGACCGCGCCCGACATGACCCCGCGGGTCAGCGTGCGCTGGAAGATGAGGAAGAACAGCACCGCGGGCACGATGCCCAGCAGCGCGGACGCGGCCGTGGTGGTGATGTCGACCTCGCGCTGTCCCTGGAGCACGGCCAGCGCCAGCGGCACGGTCTGCAGGTCGTTGTCGATCAGGAAGATGAGCGGGAGGAAGAACTCGTTCCACGTCCAGATGAAGAAGAACGTGAAGAGCACGGAGAGCGTCGGCCAGCTGGTCGGCACGACCACGCGGATCAGCGTGCGCAGCTTCCCGGCGCCGTCCAGCGCCGCGGCCTCCAGCAGCGACGGCGGGAAGTCCCGGAACACGCTGGAGAGCAGGTAGGTGCCGAACGCGGCCTGGATCGCGGTCAAGATGATGATCACCATGAGCCGCGTGTTGTACAGGTCGAACTGCTTCGACAGGTAGTACAGCGGGTAGACCAGCGCCTCCTGCGGCAGCAGGTTGGCCAGCAGGAAGAACATCAGGAATGCGGTACGGCCACGGAGCCGGCCGATGCCGATCGCGTACGCGTTGAGCACGCTGATGATCACGGCGAGCACCGCGACCGAGGCCGCGATGACGAAGCTGTTCCAGAGCTTCTCGCCGAACTCGACCCGGTTCCAGAAGTCGATCATGCCCTGGAAGTAGAGCGTGGACGGCAGCGCGAGCGGCCCGCCCTGGCTGTAGTCCTCGGAGGACTTGAACGCGTTGATCAGCACGACCAGGAACGGCGCCAGCACCAGCCCGGTGAAGACCGTCAGACCGGCCAGCACGAGCGTCTTGGTGGCGAGGCCGCCCTGCTTGGCCTTTTTCACGGTTTGAGTCGACATATCAGGCTCCCCGCCGCTCGTCGGCGGTCTGGATGCGCAGGAAGACGTAGGTCAGCACGATGATGATCAGCGTCAGCACCGTGGAGATCGCCGCGCCGTACCCCGCGTTGAATTTCTCGAAGAAGTTCTGCCACGCGAAATAGGACGGGACCAGCGTGGAGTTGCCGGGTCCGCCGCGGGTCAGCACGAAGATCTGTCCGAAGATCTTGAGCGCCGAGATGGTGGTCGTGACCAGCACGACGTAGATCTCCGGCTTGATCAGGTGGACCGCGATCCGGGTGAACTTCTGCCACCAGCCCGCGCCGTCCAGGTCCGCGGCCTCGTAGAGCTCGGGGTCGACACGCTGCAGGCCGGACATGAACATCACGACCGGGTAGCCGAGCTGGACCCACACCATCACGAACATCACCGACCAGAGCGCCCACTTCGGGTCGCCGAGCCAGTTCTGCGCGAGGAAACCGAGCCCGATGCTGTCCAGGATCGAGTTGAAGACGCCGGTGCTGGAGTTGAGGAACCAGCCCCACACGATGCCGGTGACCGCGACCGGGAGCACCTGCGGCAGGTAGAGGCCGGAGCGGAAGACGCTCGCCGTACCCGGGCCGATCTTCTTGCCGACGTAGTCGAACAGGACCGCGGCGAGGAAGAGACCGAGCAGCGTCGGTACGACCACCATCGCGACGATGATGAAGAGGATGTTCCGGAACGACGCCCAGAAGTTCGCGTCGCCGAGAAGCCGCTCGTAGTGCTCCAGCCCGACCCACTGCGGGGTGCCGATGCCCTGCCAGCGGGTGAAGCTGATCCCGATGTTCATGATCAGCGGAATGACGATGACGGCGGTGAAGAGCAGCACGCCGGGGAGCAGGAAGAGCAGATAGCCGCTCTTGCCGCCCTGCCGGGACCGGGTCTTGGCCATGGTGAGGGGGGTGCCTTTCAGTGGCGGACCCGCGCCGGCGACCCGAGGGCCGCCGGCGCGGTGCCGGTGCTGCTACTTGCCGATGCTGGCGAGGTTGTCGTTGTACGGCGTGGCGATCTCGTTCAGGACCGCCGCCGGGTCCTTGGAGCCGTTGATCAGGTTCTGCATGCCGGCCACGAGCACGTCGTAGTAGCCGGGTGCCGGCCAGTCCGGGTAGAACGCGAGACCGTTGGCGGCGTTGATCTTGTTGAAGTTCTCGATCAGTTCCTTGTTCTTCGGGTCGGTGATCGCGGACACGTCCGCACCGATCGGGACGCCACCGGAGTTGCCGAGCAGCGCCTGGATCTCCGGCTTCATCGTGATCTCGATGAAGTCGTACGCCAGCGACTTGTTCTTCGCACTGGTCGGGACGACCCACAGGTTGCCGCCGGAACCGGCCTGCAGCGTGTTGCCCGGGAACAGGAACGTGCCCCAGTCGTACTTGATCTCATCGGTGAACCGGCCGTACCACCAGGAACCCGAGATCAGGATCGGGGACTTGCCCTGGATGAAGTTCACGCCCATGTCCTCGGCCTTGACGCCGGCCGAGTCCTTGGCGATGTAACCCTTGCTGACCCACTCGGCGAACTTGGTCGCGCCCTTGGTCATCTCCGGGCCCTGGAAGTTCACCTTGTTCTTGTAGAGCTGGTAGTCGTCGACGAACGTGTTCGTCGCTCCGGAGAGCGCCAGCTGGTAGAAGATCTGCTGCGCCGGGTACTCCGCGCCGCCGACCGCGAGCGGGGTCTTGCCGTCGTCCTTGAACTTCTGCATGACCGTCTCGAACTCGGCCAGCGTGGTCGGCACCTCAAGGTTGAGCCGCTTGAACTCGTCCTTGTTGTAGTAGACCATCACGTACTCGCCGTAGTTCGTGACGCCGTACCACTTGTCGCCGCCCATGACGCCGTTCTGGTCGTACTTGGACGTCGTCGCGATGCTGGCCGGGATCTTCTGGTCCCAGCCGCGCTTCGTGACCTCCTCGGTCATGTCCGTCAGGAGACCCTGCTTGGACAGCAGACCGGCGCTGGCGTTGCCCTTGTTGTACTCCATGAGGTCGGGCGCCTCGTTCGAGTTCAGGATCATGCCGGCGTTCTGCCGGATCTGCTCGAAGCCCTTCTCCTCGTAGACCACCTCGACGCCCGGGTGGGACGCCTTGAAGTCCTCGATGGCCTTGGCCCAGGCGATGCCCATCGCGCTGTTCGGGCCCTCGTAGTGCCACAGCCTCAGGGTCTTGCCGTCGCCGGAGTCGCCGGAGTCGTCGCCGCCACAGGCCGCGAGTCCGAGGGACGCGGTCACGGCCAGCGCGGCCGCGACAACCCCTATCTTCCTGGTACGGAACATGCCGTCCTCCTGATGGAGCGGTTGGTGCCTCTTGTGAGTGGATAAGAAAGACGTGCCTCTTCGGTACGGAACCGGGAAATCAGTTCCCGGTCCCCGGTTGTCGGGTCGCCGGGCCGGTGCTGTCGCGCAGCACCAGCCGGCAGGGGATGAGCTGTTGCACGAGTGGAACCTCGCGCCCCTCCAGGCGGTCGATGAGCACCTGCACGCCCAGCCGGCCCAGCTCCGCCGCGGGCGGGTGGAACGTGGTCAGCGGCGGGTAGGTCATCTCGGCGACCCGCTCGGAGGAAGCGACCGAAAGTACCGAAAAATCCTCGGGGACGCGCGCCCCGTGTTGCGCGATGGCGGCCAGCACGCCCGCGCTCGCCCGCTCGTTCATGACGATCAAGCCGGTCACGCCGGGTGCGGCCGCGTTCATCTCGCGCCAGATCTGGCGGCCGGCCGTCGGCGAGTCGTCGCAGAAGCGGCTGATCCCGTGCGCGCCGGCGGCGTCCTCGAACGCCCGGGCGGCCCGGACCGACGGCCCGTACCCAGCGTCGAACGAGGCCCGCGAGTGGTTGATGAAGCCGATCCGCTCGTGGCCCAGCGCGGTCAGGTGCGCCACCGCGTCGCGGATCGTGCTCTCGAAGTCGATGTCGGCGAACGGGTCGTCGCGGTTGTCGCCGGTGCGGCCGATCATGCAGAACGGCACGCCGGTGCGGCGCAGCATCTCGATCCGCGCGTCCGCCAGGTGCACCTCCATGATCACCACGCCGTCGACCAGGCCCTGCCGGGTCAGCTTGGTGAGCAGGTCGGTGTCGCCGAGCGGCGTGGACCAGAGCACCAGGTGATAGCCGAGGTCACCGGCGGTCTCCGCGGCCGCGCTGACGAACTCCATCTCGGTCAGGCCGAGGCCGCGCTCCAGCATCGGAAAGATCAGTGCCACGTTCCGGCTGCGCCGGCTGGCCAGGCCACGGGCCAGCGCGTTCGGCCGGTAGCCGAGCTCCTCCATGGCCTGGTGGATGCGATCCGCGGTGGCCTTCGCGACCGGCCGCGTGCCGTTCAGCGCGTAGGAGACGGTGGAGACCGCCACATTCGCCCGGCGGGCCACGTCGGCCATGGAAGCCATGTGACCCACCTCCTTCGGTGTCTTAAAACCGCAGGTCAGCGGCGTCGAAGCGGTTAGTCGAAACGCTTCGACTGGAAAGCTACGACTGAGACGTACGTCATGTCAATGCCATGACTCCGGGATTTCCTCAGCGTTACCGACCTGCGATGGGAGGGCTCCCAACCCCGGCCGGACGACGGCGGACCGAGGGTGGGACACCCGCCGGGCAGGGGCCGGAGAGCGCGGGCGGGCAGGTCACCGAGGCCCCGCACGGCCTCCGGCGACCGCCGGAACCGCGGCTTGCCCCAGCCGCCGCCGACCATCGGGACCGGGCCGCGCGGATCGCCGCCGACCGCCGCAACCAGGCCACACGAATCCGCCGCCGACCCTCGGAACCAGCCCCCACGAATCACCACCGACCGCCGCAACCAGGCCACACGAATCCGCCGCCGACCCTCGGAACCAGCCCCCACGAATCACCACCGACCGCCGCAACCAGGCCACACGAATCGGCACCGACCATCGGAACCGAGGCCACGCGAATCGCCACCGACCATCGGAACCGAGGCCCGTCCGGCCGCCTCGGACCGCCGGAACCGGGCCGCGCGGGTCGCCGAGGCCCACCCGACCACCGCGGGGACCGGAGCCCCGACACCGGGAACTCCAGCGACGCGAAGCCGGGAACCGCAGCCACGCGGAAACCGGCACCTGGGAACCGTTGCCACCCGAAACCGGCGATGGCAGCCGCACGAGGTCGGGAACCGCTACCGCCCGAACCCGGGGACCGCGAACCGGGACCCGCGGAACCGGCGCCACGCGAACCGGCGCCACGCGAACCGGGACGGGGTTGTGCGAACCAGCAACCGCCGCCGCGCGACATCGGAACCGCCGCCGCGCGACATCGCGGCCCGGCCGCGCGACATCGCGGCCGCCGCCGCGTGAAACGGGGAACCGCCGCCGAGCGAACCCGGGAGCCCGGGGTCCGCGCTCCCCCGGTTGACCGGTGCGACCTGCGGCGATGCCGGTGTTCCGGTGGACTCCCGGAAATGTGCCGTGATTCGGCGCGCGCCCGCCGTGGGCCGCGGACGTGGCACAGGCTTCGGGATGTCCCGCCACCCGACCTGCCTTTCGGAGAGTCCGAGATGATCCGCCGCCGCGTCCTTCCGTTGATCGCCGCCGCCGTCCTCACCGTGCCCGCGCTCTCCGGCTGCATCCTGATCAGCACGGAGAATCCCGAGCCCGCGACCCCCGCCGCCACCACGCCCGCACCGGCCGCCACCGGCAAGCCCTCCGGTCTGCCGAACGCGCTGCCCAGCGCCGCACCGGGCCGGCCGGGCGGCGCGAAGCCGGCCGACGGCGCCACGATCGGCGACCCGTGCGACCTCCTGACCCGGATCGAGGTCATCGCGCTGACCGGCCGCCAGGTCAGCCAGATCGACAAGGACGGCGAGGACGAGACCGCCGCGGCCCGCTTCTGCCAGTGGCAGCTCGCCGACGGTCAGCTCGCGGTCTTCCTCAGCCACACCACCAAGACCGAGTTCGCCCGGCAGGCGACCACCGGCACCCCGGTTCCCGGCCTCGGTGACGACGCCTTCGTCCAGTCCGGTCACCTCTACGTCCGGACCGGCACGCTGCTGCTCGACGTCTACGCGCGGGGCGGCGAGGACGCCGCGAACCTCAAGGTCGCCAAGCAGGTCGCCACGAAGATCCTGCCCAAGCTCCGGTGATCCCCCGCCGCTGACGCCCCGGCACGGTCAGAGCCGACCGGCCACCGCTTCTCCTCCCGCGGGCCGCGGGTCGGCGCGGTCGGCAGGCCGGAGCGCACCGTGATCCACCGCGCGACGGGACAGGCGCGCCGCCGGTCAGGGCGTCGGGACGACCGGGCGGATGGTGCCGTCGGCGTTGAACGTCATCGGGTCGATCGCGGTCTCCCGGTTGGTGCCGTTGTCGGCCGGGATCGCGAAGCGGTGGTAGGCGATGTACCACGTGTCGGTGCCGGGCGCCCGGACCACCGAGTGGTGACCGGGCCCCTTGATGCCCACGTCGAGACGTTTCTGCAGCACCACGCCCCGCGGGGTCCATGGCCCGAGCGGCCCGGGCCCGGTGGCGTACGCGACGCGGTAGTCCTCGCTGCGGGTGTCGTTCTCCGACCACATCAGGTAGTACAGCCCGTTGCGCTTGAAGACGAACGTCGCCTCGTTGAAGCCGGCCGGGGTGATCGTCCGCACCTGTGCCGGGTCGAACGACACCATGTCCGCGTTCAGCGGCACCGCCCGCGCCACGCCCTGCCCCCAGTACAGGTAGGACCGTCCGTCGTCGTCGGTGAAGACCATCGGGTCGATCGCCTGCCCGCCGGGGAACTGCCCGGACCGCACCAGCGGCACGCCGAGCGCGTCGCGGAACGGGCCGGCCGGCGAGTCGGAGACCGCGACGCCGAGTTGCTTGGCCGTGTCCCCGGTGGCCGCGCCGCCGCTGAAGTAGAGGTAGTAGCGCCCGTTCGCGGCCGCGACCGCGGGCGCCCACGCGGAGTTGTCGGCCCAGCTCACGTCCGGCCCGTGGTCGAGGACGACGCCGTGGTCGGTCCAGGTGATCAGGTCGGTGGACGAGAACGCCTTGTAGTAGGTGCCGGACCAGCCCGCGTACCCGTCGGTGGTCGGGTAGAGGTAGTAGCGGCCGTTGAACGCGGTGAGGTGCGGGTCCGCGAACAGGCCCGGGACGACCGGGTTCCGCGTCGTCCGCGGCGCCCACGGCGCGGTGATCCGGAACGAGCTGTCCGCGCGGAACGCCGCCGTGTCGACGAACGTGTCCAGCCAGAGCGCGAAGTCGCGGTGCCGGATCCGCCGGTCCGGGTAGTTGTAGGAGGCGAGCGCGCCGTCCACGGCGCAGAACGTGGCGTCCGCGCGGAACGTGGCGTCGCCGGTGTTCGCGTCGATCCGCAGCCGCCAGTCGCGGTGCCGCAGGAACTGCCCGTTCCTCGCCTGGAACGAGTGGCACGCGGGCGAGGCCAGGCCGTTGACCACGGTGAACGTGGCGTCCGACTTGAGCTGGGCCGAGCCGGCCGCGGTCACCGGGTCGAGCCGGGCGAGCGAGTCCTGGTGCCGCACGTACCGCCCGGGGTAGTTGACCGCCTCCAGCGAGGCGGCGCCGGCCGGCAGCGGCGCGGCCCGCGCGGCCGAGCCACCGATCAGGACGAGGGACGTGGACAGGACGAGGGACGTGGACAGGACGACGCCGGCGAGCACGGATCGAAGCACTGTCGCCCCCTCAAACAGATCCAAGGGTACGAATGTTAGCGGTCACATGGCCGGTGTCAAGGTTTGCCGGTCCGCGCGCGGGTAAGGCGTACCCGTCGAAGGAGGTTTTCCACCCATGGTGTCCATTGGCTATACGTTGATGAGTGAGCAGTCCGGGCCGCGCGAGCTGGTGGATTACGCGATCCGTGCGGAGGCGGCCGGGTTCGGCCACCTGGTGATGTCCGACCACTACAACCCGTGGCTGGAGTCGCAGGGGCACTCGCCGTACGCCTGGTCGGTGCTCGGCGCGGTCGCGCACGCGACCTCCCGCGTGGAGATGCTGTCGTACGTCACCTGCCCGATCCGCCGCTACCACCCGGCGGTCGTGGCGCAGAAGGCGTCGACGGTCGGCGTGCTGTCCGAGGGCCGGTTCACGCTCGGGCTCGGCTCCGGCGAGAACCTGAACGAGCACGTGGTCGGGCCGTGGCCGCACGTGCAGGACCGGCACGACATGTTCGAGGAGGCGCTGCAGATCATCCGGCCGCTGCTGGCCGGCGAGCGCCTGACCTACTCCGGTACGTACTTCGACGTGCCCGAGGCCCGGATCTGGGACCGGCCCGAGGCGCACGTGCCGATGGCGATCGCGATCTCCGGGAAGTCCTCGGCCGAGCTCGCGGCGGAGTACGGCGACGCGGTCGTCGCGATCGAGCCGGACGCGAACCTGCTGGACTCGTACCGGGAGGCGGGCGGCGCCGGGAACCGGTACGGCCAGGTGCCGATCTGCTGGGGCCCGGACGAGAAGGCCTGCCGCAAGATCGTGCACGACCAGTGGCGCTGGTCCGGCCTCACCTGGAAGGTGAACGCGGAGCTGCCGGAGCCGGAGTCGTTCGCGGCCGCCACCCAGACCGTGCGCGAGGAGGACGTGGCCGAGGCGGTCAGCTGCGGTCCGGACGTGGAGAAGCACGTCGCCGCGATCCAGAAGTTCGTCGACGCCGGGTTCAGTCACGTGGCCGTGGTCCAGGTCGGCGGCGACAGCCAGCCGGAGTTCCTGGAGTGGGCGCAGAAGGAGCTACTCCCCCGCTTCTGAGCGGTGGCGCATCACGTCGTCGGCCAGCTTGAGCTGCAGGTCGGTGATGCGGTCGAGGAACTCGGCCACTACGGCGGCGGCGTCCGGCCCGAGCGCCGCCGCCACCGGGTCCATCGTGTCGAAGACGCGCCGCATCCCGTTCTCCCAGCCGTGCCGGGCCCGCTCGGAGACGGTGAGCAGCGTCGAGCGCCGGTCCGCCGGGTTCGCATGCCGGACCAGGAAGTCGTCCCGCACCAGCCGGTCGACCAGCGCGGTCATCGCGCTCTTGCTGATCAGCAGGCGGGCGCGCAACACCTCCTGGGCGAGCGGCTCGTCCGCGATCAGGTGCGCGATCGCCTCCGCGTCGATCGAGTTGATCTTCAGTCGTCGCGCCACCGCGTGGTGCAGCGTCAGGTGCGACTGCTTCATCCGCTCCAGCGCCATGAGCACCGCACGGCCGTCCGCCACGGGTTGCCACCTCTTCGTTAGGATGGTACGAAAATCGAACCAATATAGAACCGTGCACCGGTACGGCCGTGGCCGCGCCTCGTATCAACCTTGCACACGACCGCTGACGCTTGTGAGGCCCGCCCCGTGACATCCGCGCCGCACGTCCGCCGCACCCGCTCCTTACCCGGTTCCGGCGGTTGCACCCCGGCTCCGCCCGGCGCGGCCGGATTCCGGGCCACGCTGCGCCGGCTGCTCGCGGCGGCCGGCCGGGTCGACGACCGCGCCGTGGCCCGCCTGATCGGCGACGCGCTGGAGACCGACGGCACGCTCGACACCTGGGCGCACCTCTGCGCACCCGCGCTCGCCGCCACCGCCGGGCCGGCCAACGCGCCCGAACTGGCGCTCGCCGCCGGCATCCGCGCGGCACTGGACGAGCGCCTGATCCGCCTCGCCCGCCGCGACCTCGCGCCCACCGTGATGCTCACCGCCCCGCCCGGCGAGCCCGGCGACCTGCCGCTCACCGCGCTCGCCGTGGTACTGCTCGAGCACGGCGTGGAGAGCTGGCGCCTCGGCGCGGACGTACCGTGGGCCGCGATCTCCGACGCGGTCGCCCGCGTCGCCCCGGACCGGCTGGTCGTCTGGTCCGGCGGCGCCCGCGGCGCCGAACTGGCCGAGCTGGTGGCCGGTCACCCGGCGGTCGCGATCGTGCCGGCCGGGCCGGCCGTCCCGCTGGCCGAGACCGCCGCCGCCTGCCTGGCCGCGACCGCGCGTTGACGCGCCGCCACGACACCCCATAGCATCGATCACCATCGGTGGCTCGACGGGCTCCACGCGCCCGCCGCACCCGTTCCGGCCGGGAGCCCGGGCCGGTGTGCCGAGCCGCCGCCGGCACGCGGGCTCGTGCCGGGATCCGTCGTGGCCGCGTCACCACGCGTGCCGTCCCCCGCCCGGAAAGGCAGCCCAGATATGCGCGCGACATGGACGCGCCTCGCTCCCGTCGTCGCGGCCGGACTTCTCGCGGCCGTGCTCGTACCGCTGGCGAACGCGCACGCGGAAGCCCCGGTCACGGTCGTGACCAGCACCTTCGAGGACGGCACGGCCGGCGGCTGGGTGCCGCGCGGCGGTGAGACCGTCGCACCGAGCGACACGGTCGCGCACGGCGGTTCCGGCAGCCTCGCGGTCACCGGACGCACCCAGGCCTGGGAGGGACCGGTGCTGGACCTGCTCGACACGTTCCAGCCGGGCACCCAGTACACGATCTCCGCCTGGGTGCGGCTGGCCACCGGATCGGACAGCGCGCGGCTCAGCGTCGAGCGCCGCACCGGCGGCACCACCTCCTACGATCAGGTGGTCGGCAACACCGCGCTCACGGCCGGCGCCTGGGTGAACCTGACCGGCCGGTACACGCTCACCGCCGCCGTCGACTACCTCACGGTGTACGTGGAGACCGCGAGCGGCACCGGCGACTTCCACCTGGACGACGTCACCGTCTCGTACCTGCCGGCCACGCCGATCCAGACGGACATCCCGTCGATCAGGGACGTGGTGGACGAGTTCCCGGTCGGCGCCGCGATCACGCCGGCCGCGCTGGTCGGCGAGCACGGCAAGCTGCTGACCAAGCACTTCGACTCGGTCACGCCCGGCAACGCGCTGAAGTGGGACGCGACCGAGCCGTCCGAGGGCACGTTCCGGTTCGCCGACGCGGACACGATGGTGGCGTTCGCGCGGGCCAACGGGATGGCGGTGCGCGGTCACACGCTGGTCTGGCACAACCAGACGCCGGCCTGGGTGTTCCTGGACGCCGACGGCGCGCCGATGACCGCGACCCCGGCGCACAAGGCGCTGCTGCTGGCCCGGCTGGAGGCGCACATCCGCGCGGTGGTCGGCCGCTACGGCGACGACATCCCGGTGTGGGACGTGGTCAACGAGGTGATCGACGAGTCGCAGCCGGACGGGTACCGGCGCAGCCGCTGGTACGAGATCGCCGGGCTGGACTACATCCGGACCGCGTTCCGGGTGGCCCGCGAGGTCGCACCGGACGCCACGCTGGTGATCAACGACTACAACACGAACGTGCCGGCCAAGCGCGACCGGCTGTACGCCCTGGTCGCGCTGCTGAAGAGCGAGGGCGTGCCGGTCGACGCGGTCGGGCACCAGATGCACGTCAACATCGACTGGCCGGCGACCGGCGAGGTCGAGGCGATGATCACGAAGTTCGTCCCGCTCGGCGTGGAGCAGCAGATCACCGAGATGGACGTGTCGATCTACACCGCCGAGTCCGAGTCGTTCCCCACGCCGCCGGCGGACCGGCTGCTCAAGGTGGCGTACAAGTACCGCGACCTGTTCGCGCTCTACCGCCGGTACGCGTCGGAGATCACCTCGGTCACGGTGTGGGGGCTCGCGGACGACGACACCTGGCTGGACACGTTCCCGGTGACACGCAAGGACGCGCCGCTGCTCTTCGACACCCGGCTCCAGGCGAAGGACGCGTACTGGGGCGTGGTCGACCCGTCCAGGATCGGCACGGTCGGCACGCCGACACCCACCGCGAGCACCGGCGGCAGCCCGACACCCGACACCAGCCCGACCCCCAGCGGCAGCCCGACACCCAGCGGCAGCCCGACGCCCAGCACCAGCCCGACGCCGAGCACCGGTCCCACGCCGAGCGGGAGCGCCGGCGCGTGCACGGTCGCCTACCGGGTCACCGGCCAGTGGCCGGGCGGGTTCCAGGGCGACGTGCGGATCACCAACGGCGCACCGACCGCGCTCGCGTCCTGGACGCTCGACTGGGCGTTCACCGGCGGCCAGCGGGTCAGCCAGGTCTGGGGCGGCACCGGTGGCCAGTCCGGCACCGCGGTCACGATCCGCAACGCGGCCTGGAACGGCACGCTCGCGCCCGGCGCCTCCACCACCGTCGGTTTCCTCGCCGGCTGGACCGGCGCCAACCCGGCACCGGCCGCGTTCACGCTCAACGGCACCGCCTGCACCGCGACCTGACCCGCGCGGCGGATCCGGGCGCCGGTCATGCCGTTCGCGCGCCCTGACCGGCGCCCGGCTCCCACGCCGTTCGCGCGACCTGACCGGCGCCGGCTCACCGGCGCCGGTGAGCCGGCGCGGGCCACGCGCGCCCGGCGTGACGCGTATAACCGTGGCATGCCCTGTTACGTGCTGCTGCCCAGCCCGTTCCTCGGTCCCGCGGTCTGGGCGCCGGTCGCCGCGCTGCTCGGCCCGGACGTGGTGGTGCCGGCGCCGCGCGGCGACACCCCGGCGGAGATCGCGGCGTCGTTCGCGCGGCAGATCCCGGACCGGGACGATCTGGTCCTGGTCCCGCACAGCAACGCCGGGCTCTACGCGCCCGCGCTGGCCAGTGCCCGCCGCGCCCGCCGCCTGGTGTTCACCGACGCGATCCTGCCGCCGCCCACCGGCCGTACCGCGGTGGCTCCCGAGGGGTTCCAGCGGGCGCTGCGGGACCTGACCGGTGCGGACGGCCGGTTGCCGCCGTGGACCGGCTGGTGGCCGCCGGAGGCGGTGGACGCGCTCTTCCCCGACGCCGCGACCCGGGCGGCCGTCGAGCGCGAGCAGTCGCGGATGCCGTTCGCCTACCTGACCGCGAGCGTGGACGCACCGGCCGGGTGGGACGCGCGGCCCGCGACCTACCTCGCGTTCGGCGACGCCTACGCGGACGAGCGCGCCGACGCGGAGCGCCGCGGCTGGCCGGTCCGCACGTTCCACGGCGGGCACCTGCACATGCTCGCCGACCCCGCCGGCGTGGCCGCCGCGATCGCCGAATCACCCGAGTGAGCTGTGGCGTACGCCCGATGGGTCGCTCGCCGCGCCCGGTTGTTGCACACTGTCGGCCGTGATGGAAGACAGCGGGCAGCCGCATGCGGTGCTGCGCGCGGCCGTGCCCCGGCCGGTGCGGACGGCGGTGGTGGTCAACCCGGTGAAGGTCGCCGACCTCGACGAGCACAAACGGCTGATCTGTGAGGGGCTGGCGATAGCCGGCTGGCCGGAGCCGCTCTGGCTGCAAACCACGCCCGAGGACCCCGGGCTGGGCCAGGCGCGCGCCGCGGTCCGGGCCGGCGCGGAGGTGGTGTTCGTCTCCGGCGGCGACGGCACCGTGCGGGCCGCGATCACCGGGCTGGCCGGGACCGGCGTGGCGATGGCGGTGCTGCCCTCCGGCACCGGCAACCTGCTGGCCGCGAACCTGGGCCTGGAAGGGCACGTGGCCGCGGCCGTGCAGGTGGTGCTGGACGGCGGGCGGCGGCTGATCGACGTCGGCGAGGTGGACGAGACCGGTGACTGCTTCGCGGTGATGGCCGGCATGGGCTTCGACGCGCAGATGCTGGCCGGCACGTCCGAGCGGGCGAAGAAGCGGATCGGCTGGTTCGCGTACCTGTTCGGCGCGGCCCGGCACCTCCGGGACCGGCCGATGCGGGTGCGGATCAGGCTCGACGGCAACCGGGTACTGGACCGGCGCGCCCGTACCGTGCTGATCGGCAACGTGGGCCGGCTGCAGGGCGGGGTGCGGCTGCTGGCCGACGCGGAACCGGACGACGGCCAGTTCAACGTGGCCGTGGTCACCGCGCGCAGCCTCGGCCAGTGGGTGGTGCTCGGGCTCGGCGTGCTCTACCGGTGGCGGCGGGTGCCGCGGATGGAGCTGTACACCGCGTCCGAGGTCGAGATCCGCAGCAACCGGGCGCAGCCCCGGCAGCTGGACGGCGACCTGATCGCGCCGGCCGAGGTGCTGCGCGTCCGGCTCCGGCCGAAGGCGCTGGTGCTGTGCGTGCCCCGGCCGGAGCGCGCCCGCGACCTGGCCGAGGGGGCCGACCGGGTGAAGGAGAAGGCATGAGCAGCACCAATCAGGTCCCCGAGACGCAGCTGATGTCCGGGGACGAGCTGTCCGCGGACGACGCCTGGCACGCGCTGCGCGTCTACGGCCGCTGGCACCTGTTCCACGACGCCTTCGTCCGGTTCCGCTACGGCGACGGGTTCAGCCACTCGCGCGCGCTCGCACTCCAGCTGTGCCTCGCGGTGGTGCCGTTCCTGATCGCGCTCGCCGGTCTCGCCACCGACCTCGGCGTCGAGGAGGGCGGCCTGGTCGTGGCGGACACGATCCTGGCGCTGACCCCCGGTGCCAGCCACGACGTGGTCGCGGACCTGCTCACCGAGGACGACGCGACCGAGGACGCGGGTGAGCTCGCGCTGACGCTCGGCCTGATCACCGGCATGGTGTCGCTCACCCAGACGATGGCGCAGATCGAGCGCGGCGCGAACCGGATCTACGGCGTCGAGCGGGACCGGCCGGCGGTGCTGAAGTACGTCCGCGCCGCCGCGCTGGCCGTGCTGGCCGGCGTACCCGCGCTGTTCGGCTTCCTCACGCTGGTCGCCGGCCGGCCGTTCGGCGACTCGATCGAGGCCCGCTACCCCGGCTGGGGCGCGATGTTCTCGGACGTCTGGGACGTGGTGCGCTGGCCGGGCAGCCTCGCGCTGGTCATCTTCGCGATCGGGGTGATCTTCCGGTTCGCGCCGCGCCGCCGCCAGCCCGGCCTGTCCTGGCTGCTGTTCGGCGCCACGCTGGCCACGATCCTGTGGTGGGCGACCAGCCTGCTGCTCGCCGCGTACGTGCGCTTCTCCGGCGGCTTCGGCGAGACGTACGGCCCGCTGACCGGCATCATCGCGCTGCTGCTGTGGGCCAACCTGACCGGGATCGCGCTGTTCCTCGGCCTCGCGTTCGCGGCCCAGCTGGAGGCGGCCCGGGTCGGCGCGCCCGAACCGGCCGAGCCGGACCGCTGGCAGCCCACGGCCAAGGACGACCGCCCGCACGCGCCGCGCCTGCCCCGGCCCCGGTCCGCGAAACAGCAGACCATCAAGGCCTCGCGGGTACGGTCGTTCAGCGCCGGCTTCGCGGTCAAGCCGGACGGCGCCCGCAAGACCGTCCGGCCGCGCAGACGCCCCGTGGTGTAGCCGGCCGCCGCGCCGGGTAGGAGACCGGCTCGTCTTTCCCCCGGAGGTCGAGCCAGATGACGGCGTGGCGGCGCTTCACCGAGCGATCCGCGTTCGGCCTGCTCGCCCTGCTCGCGTTCGGGTTGCTCCTGCTGCTCGTCCGCGCGGAATGGCCGCCGCTGCACGCGCTCGACCACGCCGTCGCCGCGGACCTCAACGCGGTCGTGTCCCGGCACGAACCGCTGGTCGCGGCGCTCCGGGGGATCTCGGTGCTCGGCGGCCCGCCGGTCACGCCGCTGCTCGTCGCCGTGGTCGCGGCCGGCCTGCTGCTGCGCCGGCGGGTCCGGCCCGCGCTCTACCTGGTCGTCACCGGGCTCGGCGCGCTGATCCTCGATCCGACGCTGAAGACGCTGGTCGGGCGGCTGCGGCCGATCGTCGACGTGCCGATCGCGGCCGCGCCCGGCCACAGCTTCCCGAGCGGTCACGCACTCGGCACGGTCGTCGCGTACGGTGCCGTGCTGCTGATCCTCGTGCCCGTGCTGGGGCCGTTCCGGCGGCGTGTCGCGATCGCCGCGTGGGCCACGCTGGTGGTGCTGGTCGGCTTCACCCGGGTCGCGCTCGGCGTCCACTTCGTCTCCGACGTCGTCGGCGGCTGCCTGCTCGGGCTCGCCTGGCTCGGCATCACCACCCACGCGTTCCGGCTCAGCTTCCGCACCGGCGGCCTCGACCCGGCTCCGCACCCCGCTCTCCCCACGACCGATCGCCCCGGCGCGGCCGGCACCTCGGGCACGGCGGGTGACGGCGACGGTGACCGGCGCCCGGCGCGCGCCGGTGGGTGCACGGACCGGCCCGGTTAGGAGAACTCGCATGGCGCTGACCGTGATGACCTACAACATCCGCAACGGGGGCGGCTCGCGGCTCGACGACATCCTCGGCGTCATCGACGCGCACCGGCCCGACCTGCTCGCGCTGCAGGAACTGCGCGGCTGGGACAACGACGGCGCCCGCCGGCTCGCACACGCCGCCGCCGCGCTCGGCATGAGCGGGCACCTGGCCCGCGCCACGCTGGGCATGCCGGTCGCCGTGCTGGTCCGCGCGCCCGGCCGGGTGCGCCGCCACCGCGCGGTCCGGCTGCCGCTGCACCACGCCGCGTCCATGGTGGAGGTGGACACCGACCGCGGTCCGCTGACCGTGACCAGTGCCCACCTCAACCCGTTCTCCAGCTCGCGCCGCCGCCACGAGGCCGCCCGGCTGGTCCGCGAGACGAGTCCCGCGGCCGGGATGGCGTTGCTGATGGGCGACCTGAACGCGCTCGACCCGGACACCGACCACACCGAGCGCCTGGCCGCGATGCCCGGCCTCTACCGCGCCCGCCACGTCCGCCGGCACCTGCCGGACAGGGCCGACACCCGTGCGATCGAGACGCTGCGCACCGCCGGATATCGCGACCTCTGGACCGCCGCCGGCTCGCGGGGCCGGCCGTTCACGGCGCCGACCAGCCGGGGCGGCGGCCGGGAGTTCGCCCGGGACGGCATGCGCATCGACTACGTCCTCGGCAGCGACCCGCTCGCCGCGCTCTGCACCGGGTGCGAACCGGTCACCGGCGGCGCGTCCGAATCCGCCTCCGACCACCATCCGGTGGTCGCCACTCTCGACCTGTCCTGGCCGGCCTGACCCGCGCCGGGCGGCCGGGACGGCCGGGTCAGCCGGTGGTGATCCACTGGTTGAGGACGCCCAGGCGGACGGCGGCGTCGCGGGCGAGGAGGAAGCCGGCGATGCCGAGGACCCAGCCGAGCGTGCTGTCGCTGTGCTTCGCGAACCAGGCGCCGACCCGGTCGAGCAGCGGCTCCACGTGCCGGCGCGCCAGCGCGCGGACCGCGCCGAGCAGCAGCGCGGGCAGGATCATCACCAGGACGTAGCCGCCGAGGACGGTCAGCCAGGCCGGGGCGGACAGGCCGGCGGACGTGATCAGGCCGACCGCGGCCAGGTAGGGCAGCATGGTGGCGACCTCCAGCGTGGCCGCGCCGAGCCCCAGCCCAATCATCGCGGGGACCGTGGCGTTCTCGCCGGTCAGCCGCGCCTTCCAGCGGTCCGCGCGGCCGGGTCCGCGCTTCTTCTTCCCGTCGAACCGGAAGCTGTACGCGAACAGGCCGACGCCGATCGCCAGCTGCGCCCAGTTGACCCAGGCCGCGTCGGACAGGCCGGACAGCGCGGTGGTGGCGGCCTCGGCGCCGAGCACCAGGAGCACGCCGACGAGCGCGTAGAAGACCGCGACGGTGGCCAGGTAGATCAGGAACCGGGAGGCCCGCAGCCGCGGCGAGAGCAACATCCAGATCGGGATGACCAGCGTGCCGATGCTGGTGCTGTCGATGAGCGCCAGTCCGGCCAGGCCGGCGAGCGTCAGAAGATCCACGAGCGTCCTTCCCCGATTTGTTTTCGCACGGTCGTGTGAAAAACAAAGTAACACGGCCGTGCTAAAAAAGACGGGTGCCTCGAATCGTGGATCATGAACAGCGCCGGCGCGAGCTCGCCGCCGCGGTGTGGCGGGTGATCAGCCGGGACGGGCTGGACGCCGCGTCCGTCCGGGCGGTCGCGGCGGAGTCCGGCTGGTCCACCGGCGCGATCAGGCACTACTTCTCGACCCAGACGGAGCTGCTGACGTTCGCGGCCCAGCTGATGATGGAGCGGGTGCCGGAGCGCATCCGGGTGCACCTCGGCGACGCGTCGCTGACCCCGTTCGACCGGGTGATCGCGGTGCTGGAGGAGCTGCTGCCGCTGGACGAGGAGCGCCGCATCGAGGTGCTGGTCTTCGTGGCCATCGCGGACCGGTCCCGGCTCGCCCGCGGGCTGGACGCGGCGCGCGACGCGGCCTGGAACGGCACCCGCTACCTGTGCCGGCTCGCGGTCGCCGGGCTGCGCGGGTTGCCCGCGCCGGACGAGCTGACCGGCCCGCTGGACGATCCGGACCTGGAGGCCCGCGCGGGACGGCTGCACGTCATCGTGGACGGGCTGTCCCTGCAGGCGCTGATGTACCCGCGCCAGATGCCACCGGCCGCGGTCCGCGAGACGCTCACCACGGCGTTGCGCGAGATCACCCGGTGAGGCGTCTCCGTGCGGGCGGTCGATGATCGTCCCGTACGGTGGGGATCGTGGACAGCGCGGCGGTAACGGCCACGTGGTGGGGGCACGCCACGGTCTGGCTGGAGGACTCGGGGGTTCGGCTGCTCACCGACCCGCTGCTCGGTGAGCGGCTCGCCCACCTGCGCCGGGTGCGTGGTCCCCGCCCGGTGCTGCCCGGCCCGCCGGACGCGGTGCTCGTCTCCCACCTGCACGCCGACCACCTGGACATCCCGTCGCTGCGCCGGATCCCGCCGGACACGGTGTTCGTGGTGCCGCGCGGCGCGACCGGCCTGATCCACCGCCGGCTGGGCGGGCACTACTCCGGCAACTGCGTCGAGCTCGCGGCCGGCGAGGAAACCAAGATCAAAGATGTCACGGTACGGGCGGTGCCCGCCGCCCACGACGGCGGCCGCGGCCCCTGGTCACGGCTGCGCGGTGACGCGCTCGGCTTCCTGATCGAGGGCTCGGCCCGCACCTGGTTCGCCGGCGACACCGGCCTGTTCGACGGCATGTCGCTGCTCGGCCCGGTCGACCTGGCGCTGGTGCCGGTCGGCGGCTGGGGCCCGAGCCTGCACCCGTCGCAGCACCTCGATCCGGCCGGCGGCGCGGAGGCGGTGCGCCGGGTCGGCGCGTCCGCGGCGATCCCGATCCACTACGGCACGTTCTGGCCGGTCGGCATGGGCCGGGTCCGACCGCACATGTTCCACTCCCCCGGCACCGAGTTCGCGCGGCTGACCGGGGAACGGCTGCCGGAGGTGCGCACCCACCTGCTCGCGCCCGGCGAGACCGCGGACCTCGGCGCGTCGTGACGTTCGGTCTCGGCGGCCTGCTGTCCCTGTTCGGCGTGGTCGCGTTCGGCGCGGTGCTGCCGGTCGTGCCGACCGGCGCGGCGGTGAGCGGCGCGGCCGCGCTGGCCGCGCACGGCAACCCGTTCATGGTCGTGCTGGTGGTGCTGTCCGGCGCGCTCGGCGCGTACCTCGGCGACCTGGTCACCTACGCGCTGTGCCGGTGGGGCGGCGAGGCGCTGGCCCGCCGGCTGCGCTGGCTGCGCGGCAACGCCCGGCTGGACCGGCTCGGCGCCGAACTGCGCCACCGCGAGGTGCCGGTGCTGCTGGTCTCCCGGCTGGTGCCCGGCGGCCGGATCCCGATGCTGCTGGCCGCGAGCGTGATCGGCGTGACCTGGCGGACGTTCCTCTACGCGAACGCGCCGGCCTGCCTGTTGTGGTCAGCGGTCTACGCCAGCGTCGGCCTGCTCGGCGGCACCGTCTTCCCGCGCCCGTGGGAGGGCGTGGTGGCCGCGATCGTGCTGGTCGTCGTGGTCACCCAGGTGGCCGGCTGGGTGCACCGCCGGCGCGAGGCCGCCGCCTGACGGCCAGGCCCCGTTCCACAGGGGATGCCCGGACCGCGCTCCGATACCGGGCCTAGTCCTCGATCTCGGGCGTGCGCACGCCGAGTTTCTCCAGCCAGACGAGCAGTTGCCGGTGCACCGCGTCCGGGCCGACGAACTCGTCGGACTCGCGGGCCCAGGCTGCCGGGTGCACCACCATCGCCTCGGTCTGCCAGCCGCCCAGCCCGCCGTGCGAGCCGACCAGTTCCTCGAACGCGGCCACGTCCTCGGTCGCCGGGTCGACCGGGCTGATCAGCACCAGGTCGCCGACGTGGTCCATGCCCTGGTGGCGCAGCAGGTCGGCGCGGGCGCGCGGACCGTACGGCAGCAGCGGGTCCTCGCCCTCGACCGTACCCCCGGCCAGGTGGTGTGATCCTCTCGCGCCGTGCGCGACCGGTCCGCCGGCCTCGTCCACGACGAGCAGCCCGACCCCGGGGTGCGAGATCAGGCCCTCGACCAGACCGGGGTACGCCGCGTCCAGCTCCTCGCGGGTGGCCTTGCCGGGCAGGTGCGGCAGGTAGACCATGGCCAGGTTGCCGGACGCGACCACCACGGACTCCGCGTCGCCGGCCTCCACCGCGGACTTCTCGCTGTCGGCCGGGCCGAGCGTGACCTGACCGTCCTCGGAGCGCTTGCGGGTGGCCGCGCGGGTCGCGGCCGCGGTCGCACCGGACCGGTTCGCGGCCTCGGTGAGCAGCGCGTTCACCGGCCCCCACTGCTCGACCGGCGCGGTCGACGAGCGGGCCGGGCCGGCCGGGCGGACCAGCCGCTGCACCACGTCCTCGATCCGCTCGCCGTGCCGCTGCCGGAACGTGGCGCCCTGTGCCTGCCCGTGGTCGGAGAGGATCACCAGGTGGTAGTCGCGGGGCGCGTCCGCGGCCAGCCGGTGCAGCACGCCGACCACCCGGTCCAGGCCCTCCAGCGAGTGCAGCGCCTCGTTGCGGGCCGGCCCGGCGTGGTGCGCCACCTCGTCGTAGTCGACGAAGTCGCAGTAGACGACCGGCGCGCCCTTCGCCATCTGTTCCGCGATCAGCGACACGTTCAGGTCGCGGAGCAGCACGTTCGTGGCCGGGCGGAGCAGCAGGTAGTAGCCGCCACGGCCGATCCGCGGCTGCACGTCACGCCGTCGCTGCTGGCGGCTCTGCCACAGTTCCTTCATGATCTCGCCGAAGCCGAGCACCAGCGCGCGGGCCAGTCCGAACGTCATGAACGCGGCGTAGCCGGAGGAGGACGGGCCGGGCAGCGCCGCACGGGACACGGTGAGCAGCGACGTCTCCGCGTCGCCGGAGAACACGTTGCTGATGCTGACGCCGCCGTCCCGGAGCAGGCCGTGGCCGGTGGAGAGGCGGCGCTCGATCTCCGCGGCGTCGCGCGGCCGGTTCGTCACCATCAGGCGATGTCCGGCCTTCTCGTACCAGCGGAACGCGGGCACCTGGCGCACGTCGCCGTAGAGGATGCCGGCCTGCACCGCGGGCGTGGTGGCCGGCACGCCGGTGTGGAACGAGGCCAGCCGGTGCGTGCCGTCCCGCAGCCAGCGGCCCAGGTTCGGCAGGTTGCCGGCGCGCACGGCCCAGCGCAGCAGCGGCGCGGACACCCCGTCCAGCTGGACGATGATCAGGCCCTCCCGGTCGGGGTCGTCCGGGCCCGGGTTGCTGCGCCGCACGCGCGACATCAGCCGCATGGTCTCCAGCACGAACGTGTCGTCGGTGCCGGCGTCGACCACCCAGTTGACCACCGCGGCCAGCGCGAGCGCGATCCAGGAGGCGGCGAACGCGACCTCGAAGCCGGTGACGCTCGCGGCCGGGTTCAGGCGCAGCGCGACGTACATGATGATCGCCTGCACCACCACGCCGAGCAGCAGCGCGCCGAGCCCGCCGAGCACGGTGGCCACCCCGAGCAGCAGTGGGCGCAGCAGCGCGCCGACGCCGGTGACCAGCGCGACCAGCCAGAGCAGCGCGACCAGGCCGCTGGCGTTGACGCCGGGCAGCAGCCAGAGCGTGGCCGCGAGCACCACGAAGGAGGTGGCCATCGAGCGGACCAGCGCCCGGAACCGGGGGACCGTGGGCCGCCAGTCGCGCAGCACCCGGAATCCCAGCCGGAGCCGGCCTGGTTCGGCCTGTTTCAGGCTGGGGCGGTCGAGCATCCCTGCACTCTGGCACAGGTGCGCGCGCCCGTCCCCCGCACGCGCGAGGGGCCTGCCACGATGGTGACCCGGCGCACACGATTGCCGCTTGCCGCACGATCCGGCCACACTTGACTCTCGTCCGGCGTCCGGGTTCGGCTCAGGAGGCGCGTGGCATCGCGTCGTCGCTGTCCGGTTGGGGTCTGAGAAAGAGGGTTGTCGATGACGGACGCGCAGGACCGCATCGAGCGGGAGCTGACGCTGCTGGTGCGGCGCACCCAGCGGATCCATCTGCGGCTGCCCGGCGTGGCGCGGCACGTGGAACGCTCCGCGTACAGCATTCTCGGCCGGCTCCACGACGACGGGCCGATGCGGCTGACCGCGCTCGCCACGCTCTTCACGCTGGACGTCTCCACGGTCAGCCGCCAGGTGCAGGCGCTGCAGGCCGAGGGTCTGATCAGCCGGTCCGCGGATCCGGGTGACCGGCGCGCCGCGCTGATCGAGATCACCGGGTACGGCACGGAGGTGCTGCTCGGCATGCGCGCGGCGCGCCGGGAGCTGCTGCGCGAGCTGACCGGAAAGTGGCCGGCCGACGACCGCGAGCGGTTCGCCGACCTGCTGGAGCGCTTCAACGAGGGCGTGGCCGACCGGCTGGGTGGCGCGCCGGAACCGCTGCCACAGAAGGGTTTGATCCCCGAATAACGGGTACTGGGCATCGCCGCGGCCGGCGGCGCTCCACCGAGGACGCCCGCCGCAGGCCCTACACCCGGGAAACGTTCCACTCTAGATCCCGGTGTCCGACATGCCGGATTTTTTACGAAATCGTAGTGTAAATTACGCGACAGCCTTCACATGGCGAAAATACGGGCTCTTTGCCGCTGAGGTACATAGTCTTTGCCTGCCCGAGTGATCACGCGGTTACCTCCGGTTACCGCAAGTCCTCGGGTCGGCGTCGGACCGATTCCGGCACGTGTACTTCAGGAGCTCTCACCATGAAGATCACCATGGCCACCACCGGCCGTATCTCCCTGATGATCGCCACCGCCGCGTTCGGTGTCGCCGTGGCCGCCGCGCCGGCCGCCGCCGGCTTCGGCCCGTCGTCCAGCACCACCAACAAGGCGGACATCGCCATCGTCGGCGGCGACGCCACCGCGTTCGGCGCGTGCATGAACTACGCCAAGGTCTACGCCAAGTGGGGCAAGAAGGCCCCGAAGAACCAGACCTGCAGCAACATCTCGTCCGCGCAGGGTGGCGGCGTGGTCCTGAAGGAGGTGGACGTCACCGTCCTGCAGGACGCGTCCGGCGGCAAGGGCAAGAAGTACAACAGCGCGGACATCAAGATCGCCGGCGGCAACTCCACCGCCTACGCCGCCTGCGCGAACGTGCTGCAGGGCACCGCGACCGCCAAGAACAACCAGGACTGCGCCGCGATCGCGGACTCCAAGGGCGGCGACGTCAAGCTGGACAAGGTCAACTTCACGGTCATCCAGACCAGCTGATTCCGCTGAGCGGGCCGGGTGACCGGCCCGCTCACCACTGCGGTCCTCCCCCGCCGCGCGGACGGCACCGGTGATCCACCGAGGTCGTCCGCGTGGCGCGGAGACGCCGCGCTCCTCGACTCGTCGGCAAGTGCGTGCACGGGCTCTCAGCGCACGCCGCGCCCCTCGTGCCCGCAGTCCTGGAAGGAACGGCAGATGACCAATCCGCTCCGGGGCGCCCTCCTGGCGGGCGCCTCGCTCTCCCTGACCCTGGCCGCCTCGCTCACGCCCGGCGTGGCACAGGCGGCACCCCCGGCAGCGCCCGCGCCGTGGCCGGCCTGCACCATCAACGGCACCTCCGGTGCGGACAAGCTGCTCGGCACGATCGGCAAGGACGTCATCTGCGGCTTCGGCGGCGACGACATCCTGATCGGGCTGGCCGGCGACGACATCCTGATCGGCGGCGCCGGCGACGACATCCTCGTCGGTGGCTACGGCTGGGACACGCTCTACGGCGGCGCGGACGACGACCGGCTGATGGCCGGGACCGGTGGCGGCAAGGTGGACGGCGGCTCCGGCCAGGACCGCTGCCTCGGCCCGGCGAAGAACGCCTGGTACTCCGGCTGCGAGCGCAAGTACGTCACGGGCGCCTGAGATGCGCGCGCACACCGTACCCCCGGCGGTCCTGCTCGGTCTCGTGGCCGGTGCCCTGGTGACGCCGGCCGCCGTGGCGGCTCCGGCGCACGCGGCCGATCCGAAGCCGGCGTTCGCCGTGGACAAGACCTTCGCCACCTGGGACGGCAAGCTGCTCACGGTGACGTTCCGGGAGACCGGGGCGAAGCCGTGGTCGACCGGCCCGGTGTCCATCCGGGCCACCGCGGACGTCGACGTCACCTGCGTGGGCGGCGGCGTCTCGCTCAGCTCGCAGGCGTCCGCCGAGACCGAGGTCGTCGCCGAGCACCGGGCCGACGGCTCCGGCGTGCGCGCCGGCGAGCAGGTCATCGGGCTCTCCGTGCAGCAACCGGGAATCACCGGACTGGACTGCCGTCCCACGCTCACCCGCACGTTCACCGTCACGGTGCGGGACCTCGCCACCGGCGCCGTGCAGACGCTCGCCGGGCCCGCGACCTCCTCCGACACAGGGATCACACCATGAGACTGCAACACCTGACGCGCCTCGGCGCGGTCGCCTCCGGCATGCTGACGCTGGCGCTGGCGCTGGCCGTCACCCCGGCACCGGCCTCGGCCGCGGACGCCGACATCACGCTCAAGGGCGGCGACGGCAACTCCACCGTGGTCTGCGGCAACGTCGCGGCGGCGCTCAGCCTGGCCAAGAAGACCGGCTACAAGCTTCAGCTCAACAACTGCAAGGCGAACGCGGCCGGCGGCTCGGTGGGGCTCAGCAACCTCGAGATCTTCGTGTCCCAGTCCGCCGCGCGGACGAACGCGTCCGCGCTCGCCGCGCTGGACCGGGCCGCGTCCGGGGCCGGCATCGCGGCCGACAAGTGCGAGAACCACCGTCCCAAGGGCACCGGCCAGATGACCAAGTGCTGGGCCACGGCCAAGGGCGGCAAGGTCTACTTGAACAACGTGACCGTGCAGAAGGGCGGCGTGGCGCGGACCATCGACACCGCGGCCATCGCCCGGACCGGCGTGCCGAAGGGCACGAACGGCGGCGCGGTCGCGAAGTGCTGGAACGTCGTCTCGGACAAGCTCAACCAGCGCGACGACTGCAACACGTACGGCGGCGGCGCGGCCTGGATCCTCAAGGGCGTCGACGTCAAGGGCTACAACGGCGAGGGCCTGCGGAAGAACGTATCGATCGAGGTCCGCGGCGGCGACGCGAACAACTACGTGCTCTGCTTCAACACCACGGACGGCTCCGGCAAGGTCAAGCAGATCAACATCTGCTCGGCCGAGGGCAAGGGCGGCGACGTGACGCTGAAGAACATCAAGATCATCACGCTCTGACCCGTCCGGTACGGCTTGGCGCACCAGGCTCTCAGGCTTCACTCTCCGGTGGCCCCGGAGGTGGCCGGTGCGCCATCGGGAGCCCCGCCGGTCGCGGACCGATCGCTGCCGCCTCCCCTGCAGCGATCGGCCCACGATCGGCGGGGTTCCCGCGTTTCTTGACTGCTACGGAGGCCGCCTCTAGCGTTCTCATGGGTAACTGTTGTGCGCCATGCGAACTCTCCGAGGGGCCACACATGACAGACACCCGGCACCTGCTGATAGACGGCGAGCACGTGCCCGCCACCGGCGGCCGCACGACCGAAGACCTCAACCCCTGGACCGGTACGCCGCTCGCGCACGTCGCGGCCGCGTCGCCGGAGGACGTCACCCGCGCGGTGGACGCCGCCCACGCCGCGTTCCCGGCCTGGGCCGCCACGCCCCCGACCGCCCGCCGCGCGATCCTCAACCGGGCCGCGGACCTGCTCGAGGAGCACGCGCACGAGGCCGCCGCGCTGATGGGCGCGGAGACCGGCGGCCCGTTCGGCTGGGCCATGTTCAACGTCGGGCTGGCCACCGGCATGCTGCGCGAGGCCGCCGCGCTGGTCAGCACGCCGCTCGGCGAGGTGCTCGCCACCGACAACCCGGACGCGCTGGCGCTCGGCATGCGCCAGCCGGCCGGCGTGGTGGCCGCGTTCGCGCCGTGGAACGCGCCGATCATCCTGGGCACCCGCGCGATCGCCACGCCGCTCGCGGTCGGCAACACCGTGGTGGTCAAGGCCAGCGAGGACGCGCCGCTGGTCGCCGCGCACTATCTCGCGGACCTGCTGCACGAGGCCGGCCTGCCACCCGGCGTGCTCAACGTGATCACCAACGGCCGCGCGGACGCCGCCGTGATCGCGGAGACGCTGATCGCGGACGACCGGGTGCGCCGGGTCAACTTCACCGGCTCCACCGGCGTCGGCCGGCGCATCGGCGAGCTGGCCGCGCGCCACCTGACGCCGGCCGTGCTGGAGCTCGGCGGCAAGAACTCGATCATGGTCCTGGACGACGCCGACCTGGAGTACGCGGTGAACGCGGTCGCGTTCGGCGCCTACCTCAACGCCGGGCAGATCTGCATGTCCGCCGACCGCATCCTGGTGCACCGCGCGGTGGCGGACGAGTTCACCGCGCTGCTCGCCGCGAAGGCCGCCGCGCTCCCGGCCGGCGACCCGGCCGACCCGTCCACCGTGGTCGGCCCGCTGATCAGCGAGGACGCCGCGCGACGCGTCGCCGGCCTGGTCGACGAGGCCACCGGCCAGGGCGCGAAGGTCGCCGCCGGTGGTGGCGCGCCGGACCGCGCGCTCTACCCCGCCACCGTGCTCTCCGGCGTGGAGCCACGGATGCGCATCCACTCCGAGGAGATCTTCGGCCCGGTCTGCACCGTGCTCACCGTCGACGACGCCGACCAGGCCGTCGCGATCGCGAACGACAGCCCGTACGGCCTGACCGCCGGCGTCCTCACCGCCGACCTGTCCCGCGGCCTGGACCTGGCCCGCCGCCTGCAGACCGGCATCGTCCACATCAACGACCAGTCCGTCGACGACGAGCCGGTCGCGCCGTTCGGCGGCGTCAAGGCCTCCGGCTACGGCCGGTTCGGCGGCCGCGCCGGCATCGACGCGTTCACCGATCTCCGCTGGATCACGCTCCAGCAGCGCCCCAAGCACTTCCCGTTCTGAGCCCGCCCGCCGCGCGCCGGCCGATCATCGACCGATGCGAAAGGGAGGTCATCCTCGCCGTACGACATCCTTTTCGCATCGGTCAGTGATCCTTTGCCTTCGCGGCCTGGATCTGGGTGTAGACGTGGGTGCGCAACTCGGTGAAGCGCGGCAGCGCGCGCGTGTGGAGCTGGTCGCGGTCGGCCGGGAGGTCTATCGGGAGGTCCTCGCGGATGACGGTCGGCGACGCGGACAGGATCAGGACCCGCTGGCCGAGGTAGACCGCCTCGTCGATGTCGTGGGTGACGAAGAGGACGGTGACGCCCAGGCGCCGCCACAGGGAACGGATCAGGTCCTCCAGGTCGGCGCGGGTCTGCGCGTCGACGGCGGCGAACGGCTCGTCCATCAGCAGCACCCGCGGCTCGTAGGCGAGCGCCCGCGCGATCGCGACCCGCTGCTGCATGCCGCCGGAGAGCTGCCACGGGTACGCGGAGTGGGCGTCGGCCAGGCCGACCGCGTCCAGCGACGAGGCGACCAGCTCGCGGCGGCGGTCCCGGGACAGGCCCTTGCGGCGCAGCGGCAGCTCGACGTTGGCGGCGACGCGCAGCCAGGGGAAGAGGCTGCGGCCGTACTCCTGGAAGACGACGGCCATCCCGGGCGGCGGGGCGGTCACCCGCTCCCCGGCGAACGTGACCGTGCCGCCGGACGGCGGGAGCAGCCCGGCGACGCACCTGAGCAGCGTGGTCTTGCCGCAACCGGACGGCCCGACCAGGCAGGTCAGGTCGCCGTCGGCGACCGTGAACGTGAGGTCGCGGATCGCCTCGACGGTGCGGCCGTCGCCGCTGTAGGTCTTCCGCAGGCCGGTGACGTCGAGCATGCCCTATCCCTTCTGGACGCGGCGCAGGCCGTGGTACCAGCCCAGCACCGCGTTCTCAGCCAGCCGGAACAGGCCGGAGAGCGCGACACCGAGCAGGCCGAGCAGGATGATGCCGGTCCACATCTCCGGGATCGCGAAGCTGCGCTGGAACTCGACGATGGTGTAGCCGAGGCCGGAACTGGCGGCGAACATCTCGCTGATCACCATCAGGATGATCGCGAGCGAGAGCGCCTGGCGGGCACCCGCGACGATCTGCGGGCTCGCGGCCGGCAGCGTCAGCCGCCACAGCCGGGCCGGGCCGGTGAGCCCGTAGGCCCGGGCGGTATCGGCCAGCACGCCGTCGACCGCGCGCACCCCCTCGACCGTGTTGAGCAGGATCGGCCAGACGCAGCCGGACACGATGACCAAGATCTTCATGCCGTCACCGATGCCGGCGAACAGCATCATCACGGGGACCAGCACGGGTGGCGGGACCGCGCGGAGGAACTCCAGCACCGGCTCCACCGTCGCGCGCACCAGGGGACGGCCGCCGATCAGCACGCCGAGCCCGACGCCGAGCACCAGCGCCAGCGCGAACCCGGCCAGCAGGCGCAGCAGGCTGGGCAGCACGTCGGCGCGGAGCCGGCCGGGTGTCCAGACGCCGGGCGCGGCCTCCACGATGGTCCGCAGCGGCGGCACGTAGAACTCCTGACTGCCCGCGGTCGCCACCCACCAGGCCACGACCAGCACGAACGGCAACGTCAGCCAGTGGACGAGTCTCATCCCACCGTCTCCCCACGGACCGACTGGTGCCAGCGCAGCGCGTACCGCTCGATCGCCCGGGCGCCCACGTTGATCGCGACGCCGAGCAGGCCGGTGACCACGATCAGCGCGTACAGGTCCGGGACGGCACCGGACGTCTGCGCGACCGCGATCCGCGCGCCGAGCCCGGGCGCGCCGATCACCAGCTCGCCGGTGACGCACAGGATCAGCGCGACCGCGGCGGCCAGGCGCAGCCCGGTCATCACGTACGGCAGCGCGGTCGGCCAGAGCACGTGCGTGATCCGGGCGGCCCGGCCCAGCCCGTAGGCGCGCGCGGTCTCGTCCGCGACCGGGTCGACGTCCCGCACGCCGTGGAGCACCTGGACCAGCATCTGCCAGAACGCGGCGTAGACCACCAGCACCAGCTTGGACTGCAGGCTGGCACCGTAGAGCACCACGACGAGCGGGATCAGCGCCACGGACGGGATCGGCCGGAGAAACTCCACCGTGGACGCGGTCAGCGCGCGCAGCACCGGCACCGCACCGATCAGCAGGCCCAGCACGACGCCGGCACCGGCCGCGATCAGCAGCCCGATCACCCAGCCGGACAGCGTGTCGCGCAGCGCGGCCCAGAACCCGGCGTCGGCCAGCTCGCCGGCGAGCGCGACCGCGATGTCGGCGGCCGGCGGCAGGTAGCGCGACGGGACCAGGCCGGCGCGCGGGATCACCTCCAGCAGCAGCACGAATCCGGCGAGACCGGCCAGGCCCAGGACGAGTCTCCCGGGTCTCACGGCAGCAGCTTGCCCAGGTCCGGTGCGGTGCCGCCGAAGATGCCGTCGGTCGTGCCGAGCGTGGCCAGCGTCTCCAGCGACGTCCGGTTCACGTCGGTGGGCCACTTCGGCAGGATCAGCGCGGCCCGGACCTCCTCGCTGATCTTCGTGTAGCTGCTGAGCACGGCCCGCACCTCGTCCGGGTGCGCGTCCGCGTACGCCAGCGACTCGTTGATCGCCTCGGTGAAGCTCTTCACCAGCTCCGGATCCTCGGCGATCAGCTTCGTACCGGCGAAGTAGGCCGCGATCGTCAGGTCCGGCGCGGTGTCGGTGAAGTTCGACGCGATCACGGTGCCACCCGCGGCCTTGACCGCGGACAGCTGCGGCTCGACCACCCAGGCCGCGTCGACCTGACCGCTCTCCAGCGCGGCCGGCATGTCCGGGAAGCCGATCTCGACGAACTCGATGGTGCTCGGGTCACCGCCGGCCTTGCGCACCGACTCGCGCACCGTGGTGTCGCCGATGTTCTTCAGCGTGTTGACCGCGACCTTGCGCCCGGCCAGCCCGGCCGCACCGGTGATCGGGCTGCCCTCGGCGACCGCGACGCCGCCGAAGTCCTTGCCGGGCACGCCGGTGGACGCGGCACCGTTCGCCACGATCCGCACCGGCACGTTCTTCGTCTGCGCGATCATCAGTGAGGTGATGTTGCTGAAGCCGAACTGGAAGTCGCCGCTGAGCACGCCGGGCACGATCGCGGCGCCGCCCTGCGCGGTGACCAGCTCCAGGTCGATGCCGCGCGAGGAGAAGAAGCCCTGCTCCTTGCCGAGGTAGATCGGGGCCACGTCGACGATCGGGATGACACCGACCGTGACCGGGCGCGGCCCGGACGTGCCGGTGTCCGGCTCCTCGGACGGGGAGCCGCCACAGGCGGTGACGGCGGTGAGCACCGTGGCGCTGAGCGCGACGGCGAGGTAGCGGCGCATATGGATCTCCCGGGTGGGGTGTTTTGCCCGATTTATACCTGTGCGCTATCCGAACAGACGTTCTCATGAAGAACGTAGGGGCGTGAGCTGAACCACGTCAATCCCGTACGTCGATATTCTTACGGCCCGGGCGCCGTTGACGCTGCCCCGGGCCCGGCGTTACGTTCGTCAGACGAACTCTTGTGCGCAAGACGCACACACTGCGGATCCTGGAGCGCCATGGCGGAGATCACCACGCTGGCCGAGGCGGTCGCCCGGCTCGTCCACGACGGCGACACGGTGGCGCTGGAGGGCTTCACCCACCTGATCCCGGTCGCCGCCGGGCACGAGATCATCCGGCAGGGCCGCCGCGACCTGACGCTGGTCCGGATGACGCCGGACATCGTCTACGACCAGCTGATCGGCGCCGGCTGCGCGCGCAAGCTGGTCTTCTCCTGGGCCGGCAACCCGGGCGTCGGCTCGCTGCACCGGTTCCGGGACGCGGCGCAGCACGGCTGGCCGGTCCCGCTGGAGATCGAGGAGCACAGCCACGCCGGCATGGCGAACCGGTACGCGGCCGGTGCGGCCGGGCTGCCGTTCGCGGTGCTGCGCGGCTACACCGGCACCGACCTGCCCGGGCGGACCGCCACCATCGCGCCGATCACCTGCCCGTTCACCGGCGAGGTGCTGACCGCGGTGCCGGCGCTGAACCCGGACGTGGCGATCGTGCACGCGCAGCGCGCGGACCGGCACGGCAACGTGCAGCTCTGGGGCATCACCGGCGTGCACAAGGAGGTCGTGCTCGCCTCCCGGACGTCGCTGGTCACGGTCGAGGAGATCGTGGACGAGCTCGCGCCCCGGCCGGGCGCGATCGTGCTGCCGGGCTGGGCGATCACCTGCGTGGCCGAGGTGCCCGGCGGAGCCCGGCCGTCCTACGCGATGGGCTACTACGAGCGGGACAACGCGTACTACCGGTCGTGGGACGCGATCTCCCGGGACCGGGACGCGTTCACCACCTGGCTGCGGACGGAGGTCCGGTGAGTAGTCATTCACCCGGCGAGATGATGACCGTCGCGGCGTCCCGGGCGCTGTCCGACGGCGACCGTTGCTTCGTCGGCATCGGCAAGCCCAGCACGGCGGCCAACCTGGCCCGCCGCACCCACGCACCCGGCCTGGTGCTGGTCTACGAGTCCGGCACGATCGGCGCGAAGCCGGACCGGCTGCCGCTCTCCATCGGCGACGGCGTGCTGGCCGAGACCGCGGACGCGGTCGTCTCGGTACCGGAGATCTTCAACTACTGGCTGCAGCCCGGCCGGATCGACGTGGGTTTCCTCGGCGCCGCGCAACTCGACCGGTTCGCCAACATCAACACCACCGTGATCGGCGACGACTATGCGAACCCGGCGGTACGGCTCCCGGGCGCGGGCGGCGCGCCGGAGATCGCGGCATCGTGTCGCGAGGTCATCGTGATCGTGCCGCACAGCCGGCGTACGTTCGTGCCGAGGGTGGACTTCGTGACGTCGTTCGGCTTCGGCGCCGGGGCGGGCGACCGCGAACGGCACGGGCTGCGCGGCCGCGGCCCGCAACTGGTCGTCACGGACCTCGGCATGCTCGCGCCGGACCCGGAGACGTGCGAGCTCACGCTCACCCACCTGCACCCCGGCGTCACGCTCGACGAGGTGCACGCGGCCACCGGCTGGGACCTGCGCGTCGCCCCCGGACTGCGGACGACCGAGGCGCCGACGGACACCGAGCTGAGCGTGCTGCGCGCGCTCGAGGGCCAGGAGGGCTGACATGCTGCCGACCTACCGGCGCGACGACGGTACGACGCATCCGCCGCTGCTCTCCCCCGGCTACCGGTCCACCGTGCTGCGGGCGCCACGCGAACAGTTCGTGCTGCTGCCGCACTCGCTCACCGAGGTCACCGGCCCGCTGCTCGGCGAGGGCCGGGTGCGCCCCGAGGACGCCGACCTCACGCTCGCGCCCGGCGGCGAGGCACAGGGCCAGCGGATCGTCGTGCACGGGCAGGTGCGGGACGCAGGCGGCCGGCCGATCCCGCACACCCTGGTCGAGGTGTGGCAGTCCAACGCGGCCGGGCGCTACCAGCACCGGTGGGACCAGCACCACGCGCCGCTCGACCCGCACTTCACCGGCGTGGGCCGCTGCCTGACCGACGACGCGGGACGCTACCGGTTCGTCACCGTCAAGCCGGGCGCCTACCCGTGGGGGAACCACCCGAACGCGTGGCGGCCGGCGCACATCCACTTCTCGCTGCTCGGGCGCGCGTTCACGCAGCGCCTGGTGACGCAGATGTACTTCCCGGACGACCCGCTGTTCGCGTACGACCCGATCTTCAATTCGGTCCGGGACGAGCGGGCCCGCCGGCGGCTGATCGCCCGGTTCGACCTGGACGCGACCGTGGAGTCGTGGGCGCTCGGCTTCCGCTTCGACATCGTGCTGGCCGGCGAGGACGGTACCCCGACGGAGGAGCCGCATGACGACTGAGTTCGACGGGCTCACCCCGTCGCAGACGGTCGGGCCGTACCTGTCGATCGGCCTGCCCTGGCCGGACGGCCACTCCGTGGTCGAGGAGGACACACCGGGCGCGATCCGGATCTTCGGCACGGTGTTCGACGGCGCCGGCGCCGAGGTGCCGGACGCGCTGATCGAGACGTGGCAGGCGGACCCGGCCGGCGGTTTCGCGCACCCGGACGACCCGCGCGGCGCCACGGACAGCGGCTTCCGCGGATTCGGCCGGTGTCCCACCGACGACGCCGGCAACTGGGCGATAATCACCCTGAAGCCGGGCGTCGTACCGGACCGCGAGGGCCGCCCGCAGGCGCCGCACATCGACGTCTCGGTCCTCGCGCGCGGACTGCTCCACCGCGTGGTGACCCGGATCTACTTCGCCGACGAGGCCACCGCGAACGCGGCCGACCCGGTGCTGGCGACCGTCCCGGAGGCCCGCCGGCCCACGCTGCTCGCCCGGCCGGACGGCGCCGGCTACCGCTTCGACATCCGGCTGCAGGGGGATGATGAGACCGTCTTCTTCGCACTCTGACCCGCCTCCCCACGGCACCCCGGCTCCCGGCCCCGGCCCTGCTGCCGGCACCGGCGCGGATTCCGGCCCCATTGCGGATTCCGGCCCCGGCGCGGATTCCGGGCCCGGCGCGGCTCGCGACGCTGACCGGCTCGGGCTGTTCGACGGGGTGCTGTCGGCCGGGCCGGTGCGCGATGCCGTCGGCGACACCGCCTGGCTGCAGGCCATGCTCGACGCCGAGGCCGCGCTGGCCCGCGCCCAGGCCCGGCTCGGCCTGATCCCGCCGGCGGCCGCGGTGGCGATCACGAACGCCTGTCACGCGTCCCGGTTCGATCCGGCCGCGCTCGCGCGCGACGCGGTCTCCGCCGGAAACCCCGTGGTGCCGCTGGTACGCGCACTGCGTGCCCAACTGCCGCCGGACCTGGCCCGGTTCGCCCACGCGGGCGCCACCAGCCAGGACATCATCGACTCCGCCGCGATGCTGGTCGCCCGGCGCGCCACCGGCCCGCTGCGCGCCGACCTGGCCTCCGCCGCCGATCGCGCCGCCACGCTCGCCGCCGTGCACCGGGACACGCCGATCGCCGGCCGCACGCTGCTCCAGCAGGCGCTCCCGACCACGTTCGGCCTGATCGCGGCCGGCTGGATGACCGCGCTCGACGCCGCCGGCGCCCGCCTGGCCCGCGTCCGCCACGGCACGCTCGCCGCCCAGCTCGGCGGCGCCACCGGCACCCTGGCCGCGATCGGCGACCTCGCCGCGCAACACACGCACGAACCCCACGCGCACGAGACCCAGGCGCACAAGACCCAGGCGCACAAGACCCAGGCGCACGAGACCCGGGCGCACGAGACCCGGGCGCACGAGACCCGGGCGCACGAGACCCGGGCGCCGCAGAGCGATGCCATGCCGCAGACGGGCACCACATCCCAGACCCGCACCACGCCGCAGACCGACCCGGCACAGGGCGACACGGCCGACGCGGCACGCGTCGATACGGCCGGTGCGGCACAAGGCAACACAGCCGACGCGGCACGAGACCACCAGGCACAAGCCGACACGGCACGAGCCGACACGGCACGAGCCGACACGGCACGAGACCACCAAGCACGAGGCGACACACCAAATACGGCACAAGCCGACGCCGCCGATGCGGCGCGAGACGACGCGGCCGGCGCGTCCGGCGTGGCCGGCGCGTCCGGCGTGGCCGACGCCGTCGATGCGGCACGGTTGCGGAGCCCGGATGCGGGGCCGGTGGGAGCGGGTGGCGCGGAGGGTGGACGAGGCGGGGTCGCGGGCCGGAGCGGTGCGGTGCGCGCGGCCGGCGACGGCCGGATCGGGCCGGAGCTGATCTCCGTCTTCGCCGACGAACTCGAGCTGAACGAGCCGATCCTGCCCTGGCACACCGACCGCGGCCGGATCGCGGAGCTGGCCGGCGCGCTGGCCGGCGCGGCCGGCACGATCGCGAAGATCGCCCGCGACGTCATCCTGCTCGCGCAGACCGAGGTCGGCGAGGTGCGGGAGGGCGGCGGCCGCGGCGGCTCGTCCAGCATGCCGCACAAGGCCAACCCGGTCGCCGCGATCTCCGCCGCCGCGTCCGCCGCCCGCGCGCCCGGACTGGCCGGCACGCTGTTCGCGGCCATGCCGCACGAGCACCAGCGCGCCGCCGGTGCCTGGCACGCGGAGTGGCTGCCGCTCACCGACCTGCTGCGGGCCACCGGTTCCGCCGCGTACTGGCTGCGGGACTGCCTCACCGGCCTGGAGGTCGACCCGGCCCGCATGCGCGCCAACCTGGACCTGACCGGCGGCGCGCTGCTGGCCGAGCGGGTCGCGGGCGTGCTCGCCGAGGATCTCGGCAGGGACGCCGCCCACGACCTGGTCGCGGCGGTGGTGCGGGACGGCCGGCCGCTCGCCGGCGATCCGCGCGTCACCGCGCACCTGGACCGGGACGCGGTGACCGCGCTCCTCGACCCGGCGGAGTACCTGGGCAGCGCGGGCCCGCTCGTCGATCGCGCACTGGCCGCCCACCCCAAGGGCGACGCGTGACCACATCGTCCCCGTCGCGGGACGCCGGGTGCGAAAGCGGCCGCCGACGCCGTGGGACCGGGCTCGGCGGCACCGCGACACCGGCCGCGGGAACAGGAGGTTCGGCGTGAGTGTCGTCGAGTTGCATCACGTGGTGGACGGGCCGGTGGACGCGCCGCCGCTGCTGCTGCTGAACTCGCTGGGCAGCGACCTGAGCATGTGGGACCCGCAGCTGCCCGCGTTGAGCCGCCGGTTCCGGGTGATCCGCTGTGACACCCGGGGGCACGGGCGCTCACCCGTACCGCCGGGGGATTATGCCCTCGCCGATCTCGGCCGGGACGCGCTCGCGCTGCTGGACCGGCTCGGCGTCGCGTCCGCGCACGTGGTGGGACTCTCGCTCGGCGGGATGACCGCGATGTGGCTGGCCGCGCACGCGCCCGAACGCGTCGGCCGCCTCGTGCTCTGCTGCACGTCCGCGCGGCTCGGACCGCCGGAGGGCTGGGCCGAGCGGGCACGGACCGTCCGCGCGCACGGCACCCGGGCCGTCGCGGACGCGGTCGCCGGCCGCTGGCTCACCACCGGGTTCGCCGAGCGTCACCCGGAGCTGGTCGACACGCTCAAAACCATGATCATCAAGACCCCGCCAGAGGGGTACGCCGGCGCCTGCGCGGTCGTCCAGCACATGGACCAGCGCGCCGACCTCGCCACGATCACCGCCCCCACGCTGGTCATCGCGGGCCGCGACGATCCGGCCACGCCACCGCCGCACGGCCAGCTCATCGCGGACGGGATTCCCGGCGCGCGCCTGGTGGTGCTGCCCGAGGCCGCGCACCTGGCCAACGTCGAACGCGCCGACGCGGTCACCGCGCTGCTCCTCGACCACCTGGAGGACCGGACCGCGGAGAACACCGGCATGGTCGTACGCCGGCAGGTGCTCGGCGACGAGCACGTGGACCGCGCCGTGGCCGGCACCACGCCACTGACCGCGCCGTTCCAGGACTTCATCACCCGGTACGCGTGGGGTGAGATCTGGTCCCGGGACACGCTCGACCGCCGCAGCCGCAGCATGATCACGCTCGCCGTGCTGACCGCGCTGCACTGCCACGACGAACTGGCCATGCACGTACGCGCGGCCCGCCGGAACGGCCTGACCGCGGCGGAGATCGGCGAGGTGCTGCTGCACACCGCGGTCTACGCGGGCGTACCCGCGAGCAACGCCGCGCTGGCCGTCGCGCGCCGGGTGCTGGCCGACGAGGGGTAAGGTTGCACGCCGTGACGGAAAGCGCTCGGGAGGGACACTTCGTCCAGTCGCTGGAACGCGGGCTGGCGGTCATCCGGGCGTTCGACGCCACCCGTCCGGAGCTGACGCTCAGTGAGGTGGCGCGCATCTGCGACCTGACCCGCGCCGCCGCACGCCGCTTCCTGCTGACGCTGACGGATCTCGGCTACGTGCACACCGACGGCCGGCTGTTCCGGCTCAGCCCGCGCGTGCTCGAGCTGGGATATGCGTACCTGTCCAGCATCTCGCTGCCCGAGGTCGCCGAACCCCACCTGGAACGCCTGGTCGCCGAGGTCCGCGAATCGTCGTCGGTATCCGTCCTGGACGGCGACGACGTGGTCTACGTGGCCCGCGTCCCCACCAGCCGGATCATGACCGTCTCGATCAACGTGGGCACCCGCTTCCCGGCCTACGTGACCTCGATGGGCCGGGTGCTGCTGGCCGCCGCCCCCGACACCGTCCTCGACGACTACCTGCGCCGGGTCCCGCTCCGGCGGCTGACGTCACGCACCATCACCAGCGAGGACGCGCTGCGGGCCGAGCTGGGGCGGGTCCGTGAGCAGGGGTACGCGATCGTCGATCAGGAGCTCGAGGAGGGGCTGCGGTCGATGGCGGTGCCGATTCGGGGGCGGGCGGGTGGGGTTGTGGCGTCGGTCAATGTCTCGGTCCACGCGAGTCGTACGTCCGTTGACGCTCTTCGCGACTCGATTCTTCCTTCTCTGCTGGGGACTGCGTCGGGGATTGAAGCTGATCTTCGGGTTGTTTGACCTTCACGTTTCTTGCGGTTTCGTCGGAGGGGGGTGGTCGCTTTGGGGTTATACGGCGGCGGCCTTTTAAGCGGGGTCTTGGAGTAACCACCACCTGACACCGACCCGGGCACCACCCTCACACATCGTGGGTGCTCGTAAGCACCGTTATTGACCCCGAGGTCTCCGGTGCCGGCCGCGAGGCGGTCAATTTTCAGGGTGCCTGGCTGAGCATCAGCCCCCATGGGCACCTTCCGCTTCTTTCACCCTCCCGCCCCACACCGCCGCTCCGCGCCTCCCAAGCACCCGTAGTCGTCACACCCACCCAACGGCCCATAGGGAAGGGCCGGCGGGTGAGCACGCTGGGGGCCGGGGGCGGGGCGGAGGCGCGAAGCGCCGGGGAACGGGGGACGCAACGGGCCGGGACAGCGGCGCCGGGGGTAAAGGCCGACCAGGCACCCTGAAAAACGACCACGGCGCGACCGGCACCGGAGACCTCGGGGCCAATAACGGCGCTTACAAGCACCCACGAAGTGTGACGGTGGGGGCCCGGGTCGGTGTGGGGTGGGCGGCAACACCAAGACCCCGCCTAAAATGCCGCAGCCGAACAACCCAAAGCGACCACATGGGGTGTGGGGGCGATCGGCCGCACGACGGGATCAAGCCTGACCGCCCGTCGTGCGGCCGATCGCCCCCACACCCCCACCCGACGAAACCGCAAGAAACGGCTAAGGAGCCTCCAGCAACACGCTGATGCCCTGACCAACACCGATGCACATCGTGGCAAGCCCCCGACGCCCAGCACCGAGAGACAACTCGATCGCCGCCGTCAACGCCAGACGCGCCCCGCTCATGCCCAGCGGATGCCCCAACGCGATCGCACCCCCGTTCGGATTGACGTGCGACGCGTCGTCCGGAACGACGAGCTCGCGGAGGACGGCGAGGGACTGGGCCGCGAAGGCCTCGTTCAGTTCGATCACGTCCAGGTCGGCGACGGTCAGGCCGGCGCGGTCGAGGAGTTTGCGGGTGGCCGGGACCGGGCCGATGCCCATGATCCTCGGCGGTACGCCGGCGGTGGCCGCGCCGGTGATCCGGGCGAGTGGCGTGAGGCCGTGGCGTTCCACCGCCGCCCGGCTCGCGATCAGGAGTGCGGCGGCGCCGTCGTTGACGCCGGCCGCGTTGCCGGCCGTGACGGTGCCGCCGGGGCGGAACGGCGTGGGCAGCTTCGCGAGCTTTTCCGGGCTGGTCTCGCGCGGGTGTTCGTCCCGGTCGACGATGACCGGTTCGCCGCGTCTGACCGGCACCGGGACCGGGGTGATCTCCCGCGCGAGCCGGCCGTCCGCCTGTGCGCGTGCGGCCCGCTGCTGGGAGCGGAGCGCGAACGCGTCCTGGTCCTCGCGGGAGATCCGGTAGTCCTCGGCGACGTTCTCCGCGGTGCCGCCCATGGAGTCGATGCCGTACTGCGCCTCCATCAGCGGGTTGACCAGCCGCCAGCCGAGCGTGGTGTCCGCGATCTCGGCGCCGCGGGCGAACGGCGTCTCCGCCTTGGGCAGGACGAACGGTGCTCGGCTCATGCTCTCCACGCCGCCGGCGACGAGCAGGTCGGCCTCGCCGGCCCGGATCGCGCGGGCCGCGTAGGTGACGGCGTCGAGGCCGGAGCCGCAGAGCCGGTTGATCGTGGTGCCGGGTACCTCGACCGGCAGCCCGGCCAGTAGCGCGCCCATCCGGGCGACGTTGCGGTTGTCCTCGCCGGCCTGGTTCGCGCAGCCGAGGACGACGTCGTCGATCGCGGCCGGGTCGGCCGTGGGGTGCCGTCGCAGGAGTTCGCGGATGACGTGTGCGGCCAGGTCGTCCGGCCGGACCGGGGCGAGCGCCCCGGCGTACCGCCCGATCGGGGTTCGCACGCCGCCGACGATGTAGGCCTCCGCCATGAGCCGCCTCCTGTTCGCTCTCCGCACATCAGTGCGTCCAGCGTACCGACTAGACGGCCAGCGTGGCACGGGCGAGCGTGGCGAGCTTCTCCACCCGGTCGACGCCCACCCGGTAGCCGGCGTTGCCGTGGGACAGCACCACCAGCGTCAGGTCCGCGGACCCGCCGGTGATCCGCCCGGCACTGTTCACGATCCAGGTGCCGTCCTCGGTGTCCCGGCTCAGCCAGCCGTTCTTCAGCGCGACTCGTTCGCCCGGTGCCGCCGTCGCGCCGACCCCCCAGTCCTGGTCCGCGTCGACCGAGGTCATCAGCGTCTCCGCGACCTGCCGGGAGTAGTCGCTGAACGCGCCCTCCGCGCTGTCCGGCACCAGCAGAGCACTGATCAGCCGGGCCTGGTCGGCCGGCGTGGTCCGGGTCAGTCCCCAGCTCTCGTCCGGCACGGTGCCGGTCAGCCCGAGCCGCGCGACCGCCGCGCCCAGCCCGGCGGCCGTGCCGATCTCGGCGTAGAGCGCGGTGGCCGCGTCGTTGTCGCTGACGCCGATCATCCGGGTGGCCAGCCGGGTCTCCGCCGCGGACAGTTCGCGGCCCTGGTCCTGGGCGAGCAGCAGCACCGCGGCCAGGATGCCGACCTTGGCCACGCTGGCCGACTCGAACGCGACGTCGCCGAGATGGCCGTACGTGAAACCGGTCCGGTTGTCGATCACCGCGACTCCCGCGCTCTCCGCCGCCAGCGCCACGGTCAGCGTCGCCGCCCGCGCGTCCCAGGCCCGGCGCGCCTCGGTGCGGGGATCGGCCGCCACCCGCGGTTCGGCCTCGGCCACCGCGGTCCCGTCACCGGGACGTATCGGAAGGGAGAGCACCGATCCCGTGGCGACGGCCACGACGACCGCCGTGATCAGGGCGTACGGGAGAGGAATCCGTGGCATGACGAGCACGCTGCCAGCGAGGTCTCGAAGCCGTCTCACCGCCGGCACCTCATGATCTTAATAGACGCTCAATAATGGGTACGGTCATCGGGCGCGACGAAGGAGGACCGGGACGTGTCGAAGCCGGCTGAGGCGATCGTCATCGGTGCCGGGATCGCCGGTCTGTGCGCGGCCCGCGCGCTCGCCGGCCGCTTCGCGACGGTGACGGTCGTGGACCGGGACCGGCTGCCGGACGAGCCTTCGGTCCGGCGCGGCACCCCGCAGTCCGCGCACGCGCACGGCCTGCTCATCTCCGGCCGGCGCGCGCTGGAGGAGCTGTTCCCCGGGCTGGGCGACGAGCTGATCGCGGCCGGCGCGGTCCCGCTCGACTCCGCCGGCGACATGCTGATCCACCGGGAGGGCCGGTTCTGGCCGCGGTTCCCGGTCGGGCTGGACATCCTCTCGGTCAGCCGGCCGTTGCTGGAGTTCTCGCTCCGCCGTCGCCTGCTGGCGCTCCCGGGTGTCACGGTCCGGGACGGGACCGCGATCTCCGGTCTGCTGCCCGCGGCCGGCGGGGTGGGCGGGGTCCGGCTCGACACCGGCGAGCAGCTGCCGGCGAAGCTGGTCGTGGACTGTTCCGGTCGCAGCACGCGCTCCGACCGCTGGCTCGCGGAGCTGGGCTTCCCGGCGCCGGCCCGCGAGGAGGTCTCGATCGACACGGAGTACGCCACGCGTGTCTACCCGCGCTCGCCCGGTGACTTCGACGGCGCCACGGCGGTGCTGATCTCCCCGGTCGCGCCGGAGGAGAAGGTGGCCGGCATGGCCTGGCCGCTGGAGGGCGACCGGTGGATCATCTCGGTGGCTGGCGTGCACAACTCCCTCGGTTCCTATGAGGACAGCATCGGCAAGTTGCCGGTGTCGCTGCTCGCCGACTTCATCGCCCGGTCGGAGCCGCTGTCCGGCACGACCTCGTACAAATATCCGGCGAGCCGGCGCCGTCGTTTCGACAAACTGCGAAACCCGCCGTCGGGGTACGTGACCGCGGGCGACGCGTTCTGCAGCTTCAACCCGGTCTACGGTCAGGGCATGGCGTGCGCGGCGCTGCACGCGCTCGCGCTCGGCCGGCTGCTCGACGGGCATCCGGAGCCGACGTCCGGGTTCGCGCGCGAGTTCTACGCCGAGACCGCGCGGATCGCCGCCGCGCCGTGGCGGTTCGCGACCGGCGCGGACCTGGCCTATCCGGAGACCGTGGGGCGCCGGCCGCGGACCGCGGCGCTGACCCGGCCGTACTTCGAACGGCTCACCCTGGCCTCGATCACCGTGCCCGAGGTGCGCCGCGTCTGGCTGGAGGTCCAGCACCTGCTGCGCCCGCCCGCCGACCTGATGCGGCCCGGCACGGTCCTGCGGGTGCTGCGCGGCGGGAGGTGACTCCCGCCGCACCGGCTCAGCCGCACTCCCCCGCTTGCTTGCGTTTGGCGATCGCGGCGTCCGCCCCGCCCGCGTACTCCACCAGCGTGGTGCCCGGGTCGAACTGCCACCCGGTCCCGACCAGGCGCGACGTGCCGTGCTCACTGATCCCGTCGCGCCGCCAGCCGACGTCCACGGTCGTGTCGTCGACCGGCGTGACCCGCTCCAGCTCGAACACGGCCTTCGCCAGCGCCGGGCAGGCCTCGTTGGTCTTCACGTAGACGTCCTTGGCGATCTCGTCCTTGGCCGCTTCCGTCCACGCGTCCCAGGCTTTCGCCCAGTCACCCGCGTTGACCGCCGCGAACTGGTCGGTGACCACCTTGAGCGCGTCCGCCACGTTCGCACTCTTCGGCACCGCGGCCGCCGTCTGCGGCATCACGGGCGTGCCACCGCCTGACCCGGGAGCCGTGCCGCAGCCCGCCAGCGTGATCGTGGCCGCCGCCACCAGCAGGGCGCTGGTCCAGCGCATGAGTATCCTCCGTCTGACTGCGCGCCGCGGCACGGTTTGCCGCCGCGCTGGGGATGCCCTGTCGCCCGGCCCGACCCCGGCAGCGTAGCGGATCTCATGCACCTTCGTCGATGCTCACCATCCGTACCCGCCGAGCCTGAAATTCTGGGTCGATGAGGGTCCCGATCCGGCGCGCCGCACCGATCGCAGCCCTGCTCGCCCTGACGGCCTGCGGCGGCTCACCCGCCCCCGCCCCGACCGACCCACCGGCCCCGCCCCCGTGCACCCCCGACACCGGCACCGTCGACTGGGACGAGCCCACCTCCACCCCGTCCCTGCTGCACGTGGTCGCCCGCTACCGCGACGACACCCGCACCACCTGGCGCGATCTGCTCGACCGGCCGTTCACCCCCGAGGTCACCGGCGACGGCACCGACCGCTCCTGGATCCCGACGCTCGCCCGCTCCCTCGGCGAACGCCACAACCTGAGCCTCGGCCCGGACTCGTCCCCCGGCGACGAACTGACCCGGTTGCACACCATGCTGGAGAACTCCACCCAGCACGGCTGGCTCCTCGCCTACTCCGGCACCACCCTGGTCGAGGCCGGCTTCCGCGTCACCTGCGGCACCGCCGCCCCCACCCCGATCACCGGCACGCTCACCACCTGGAACAGCATGGACTCCGGCTTCCTCAGCTGCGCCGACCAGGACGCCCGCGACGATCCCGCCGCCTACCCCGACGCCTGGGACCACTGCCCCACCGACTGAGTCACGATCCCGGCGGCCGGCACGCGCCGGCCGGCCGGCTTCAGGCGCCCGGCACCGGGAACGCCACCGGGCTGCGCCGACCCGCCGGGTCGGCGGCGCGGACCCCGAAGAACACGTTGTCCTTGGACAGCCGCACGGTCGCGGTCGTGGCCGCGCCCACCGCGACGGCGTGCGTCCAGTCCGGCGCGGTCGTCTCCCGCCACACGACCTCGTAGGCGGGGGCACCGCCCTGCCAGCGCAGCGTGGTGTCGTTCGTCAGGTCGGACGTGACGATGGTGGCGCCCTTCGGCGTGCCCGGCCCCTGGGCGAGCGACCACAGCACCGCGCCGTTGACCCGCGCCACCCGCGCGATGTACGGGAAGTCGCAGAACTCCGGCAGGTCGCCGTACCGCACCCCGTCCTCGACCCGGACGTCCTGGTGCTGGTGCGCGAAGTCCTCGCGCGGTTCGGTGAACCGGGCCGCCGGATAGCCCTGCTGCAGGAACGGGATCTGGTCCCCGCCCCGCAGGTACCGGTCCCGGCGGTAGATCACCCGGAGGTCCATGCCGGTGGCCGCGTTCGCCCCGGTGCCGGCCGCGAACCGGGCCAGCTGCCGGGCCGGCGAGTCGTTCTCGCCGCCCACGGACTGCCGGGTGGCGGCCTGCGCCGGCGTCTCGGAGCTGGGCACCCCCTCGGCGAAGAGCCGCACGACGCGCGCGCTCCCGGCCTCGTTGGGCGCGCCGACGATGTCATCGGTGAACATGCCCTGGACGTCCACGGCCGCCGCCTTGAGCTGGGCGGCCAGGTGCGCGGCGCCGTAGAGTCCCTGTTCCTCGCCGGCCACCGCCGCGAAGATGATCGTGGCTTTGAGGTGGCGGGTGGCGAACACCCGGGCCAGTTCCATCGCGACCGCGACGCCGGACGCGTCGTCGTCGGCGCCGGGCGCGTCCGCGGTGGCGTTCATGACGTCGCTGACCCGCGAGTCGTAGTGGCCGGAGACGACGTAGGTGCGGTTCGGCTCCTCGTCGCCGCGCAGCGTGGCCAGCACGTTCGTGATGACCGTCGGCTCCGGGATCCGGTTCGCGGGTTCCTGGACGTAGGACTGTTTCCGGACGGTCATCCGCCCGCCGGACGCCGCCGCGTACCGGCTCAGCTCCTCGAAGATCCAGTCGCGGGCCGCGCCGATGCCGCGGACCGGGTCGTCCTGGACGGAGAGCGTGTGCCGGGTGCCGAACGAGGCGAGCTTGCGCACGATCGCCTCGATCCGGGCCGGGGAGATCTCCCGCAGCGCCCGGCGCAGCTCCGGCTCCGGCGGTTGCGGGGTGACCGGCCGGCCGGGGCCGGTGACCACGGCGGCCGAGGCGGGAGCGGGAGCGGAGGCGGCGGCGAGCGGCGCGGCGGCCGCGGCGGTCAGTACGGCGCGGCGGCCGACACCGCCGGATTCGATGCCCATGGAACACCACTGTGGCCGCTCCCGCCGGCCAAGTCCATAGCTCGCGGTGAATGTCGGTCAGAGCCGGGCGGCCTCCGGCACCACCCGCTCCCGGAACAGCGCGAGCGTCGCCGGGTCGGCCACGTTCCGCACGCCGCCGTGCGCGACCGCGAAGCCGAGCGCGGCGAGGCCGGCCAGGTCCTCCAGCGTCCGCTCGACCCGGGAGCCGTCGGTGCCCAGGTCGTACCGGTAGATCACGGTCTTCTCGATCTCGTCGTAGTCGCGGCCCACGTCCGCGCAGTGCTGCTTGAGCACCTCGAGTTTGTGCGCGACGTCCGGCCCGGCGAACAGGTTGCACGAGTCCGCGTACCGCGCGACGAACCGCAGCGTCTTCTTCTCGCCGCTGCCGCCGATCAGGATCGGCACGCGGCGGCTGACCGGGCGCGGGTTGTTGAGCGTCCGCCCGAGCGTGTAGTGCCGGCCCCGGAACTCGCCCTCCGGCCCGTCGAACATCTGCCGGCAGATCCGCAGCGCCTCCTCGAGTCGCTCGAACCGTTCCTTGGTCGGCGGGAAGAACAGCCCGAGGCCGCGCGACTCGTCCTCGTTCCAGGCCGCGCCGATGCCGAGCATGGCGCGCCCCTGGGAGAGCACGTCCAGCGTGGTGACGATCTTGGCGAGCAGCCCGGGCTCGCGGTAGACCACGCCGGTGACCAGCGTGAGCAGCTTGACCCGGCTGGTGTGCGCGGCCAGGAAGCCGAGCGTGGTGTAGGCCTCCAGCATCTCGTGCTCCGGCGGCCCGTGGACCGCGATCTGCCAGACGTGGTCCATGACGCTGATCCGGTCGAAGCCGGCCTCGTCGGCGTCCCGGGCGATCCGGGCGACCGTCGGCGCGAGCTGGTCGGCGCCGACGCCCCAGGTGAAGTCGGAGATGTGCAGGCCGAGTTTCACACGGCATCCCATCGGTCGAGCAGATAATCGGTTGCTCCGACACTACGTCCGCCGCCACCATCGGCGCCTCCGGAATTTCGGGCACTTCTCCGGGCCGCAGACGGCACAGTCCGATCCCCGGCGGAAGTGTTCGTGGGCGCTTCCCGGGTGCCCGCAGACGCACGGCTTGACCAGCACATGAGCACTGTATCCAGCGCGCTCGCCGCCTAATCGCAACCCGCCGATCACACTCCGTAGTTCTGAGAAGTTGTGACGCGGAACACAACATCGCGCTGAGTGACCGCGTCGCGTCCGGTTTGTCCGGCGCCGGAACGCCCCTCCGAAATACCCGCGGACACGCCGTTCCGGCCGGGCCGCGCGCATTCCTTAGACCCGTAAACCGTGACGCCGGTGACGGCCCCGACAGCCAATAACCGCAGCTGAGAGTCGTCGCACCGGCCCCGGTCACGCACCGTCCCGGCCGCCGCCCCGGCGACCGGTTGACTCTTCGTGACCGGCGGCTAGTTTCGAGACGCGCGCCGCCCTCCCCACCGGCGCCGCTGTCGTTGAGAGGACCCGCATGTCACCCTCGGTGAACTCCGACGTGAACGTGAACGCCATCTCCCCGGTGACCGTGGTCATCCCCTGCCACACCGAGCACCGCTGGATCTCGCTGCGGCACGCGGTCGAGTCCGCGAGGGCGCAGAGCCCGGCGCCGGCCGAGATCGTGGTGGTGGTCGACCACAACGCCGCGCTGTACGACAAGGCGCGGCACGAGCTGGACGGCGTGACCGTGCTGGCGAACCGCTTCCGGCGCGGCGCGGCCGGCGCCCGGGACACCGGCGCGTTCCACGCGATCACGCCGCTGGTCGCGTTCCTCGACGACGACGTGCGCGCCCACCACGGCTGGCTGGCCGGTCTGCTGGCACCGTTCGCGGACCGGGCCGTGACCGGCACCGGCGGCGCGATCCTGCCGGCGTGGAGCGGCCGCCGCCCCGCCTGGTTCCCGGACGAGTTCCTCTGGACCGTCGGCGCCACCGACCCGGGCCGGCCCGCCGCGCCCACCGCGCGGGTCCGGTCCGCCGCCATGGCCGTGCGCCGCGAGACGTTCGTCGCGGTCGGTGGCTTCGACGGCTGCGGTGACGAGGCCGAGCTGTACCGGCGCGCGGCCGAGGCCGGCGGCCTGTGGATCTTCGTGCCGGACGCGCGTGTCCACCACCCGGTCGGGCCGGAGCGGATGACGTTGCGCCACGTGCTGCGCCGGTGCTTCCACGAGGGCCGGATCGCCGCCACGTCCGGCCGCGGCCCGCTGCGGGCCGTGCTGCCCGGCGCGCCGCTCCGGCACCTGCGGGCGCTGCTGCGCGGTGGCGTCCCCGGTGCGCTGCGCCGGGCCGGTGCGGTCGCCGCGGGCGCGGCCGCGGCCGCGGCCGGTGGCGTGCTGGAGCTGACCACGCGGCCGCCCGCGCCCCGGCCGGCGCCGGTCCCGGCCCAGAAGATCACCGCGGGGGTACGGCGATGAGCCTGCCCGGCATGGAACACGCGATCCGCCGGATCCTCCGCCCGGTCCGGCTCACCCGCGCCGCGTCGGTCCACGACGTCGAGCTCTACGAGCCGCTCCCGGCCGTCCCGGCGATCGACCCGGACGGCCGCCGGGTCGCGCACGCCTGGCTGCTGGTCCGCGCGTTCACCGAGCCGGTCGGCGCGCTGCTGCTGGACGTGCCGGACGGCGGGCTGACGCCGGAGGCGGTCGCGGACGCGATCGACGCCCGGCTCGGCGACGCGGTCCGGTCACGGTTGACCGCGGCCGGGATCGACGCCGCCGGGCCGCTCCCGCTCGGTGGCGCGGTGCCCACGGCCGTACCGGCGTATCTGTCCGACCGGGTCGCCCTGCTGGCGGACGCGCCCGCGCTGACCGTCGTGATCTGCACCCGGGACCGCCCGGACGCGCTGTCCCGCTGCCTGGACGGGCTGCTCGCGCAGGAGTACCCGCGCTTCCGGATCCTGGTCGTGGACAACGCGCCGCAGACCCGGGAGACCGCGGAGGTGGTGCTGGACGCCGCCCGCGCGGCCGAGTCACCGGGCCGGATCACCGTGGACTACCTGCGCGAGGAGACGCCGGGCCTGTCGCACGCGCGGAACCGGGCGGTGGCCGCGGCGCCGGGCGAGACGCTCGCGTTCATCGACGACGACGCGGTGCCGGACGTGCACTGGCTGGCCGAGATCGCCCGCGCGCTCGCCCGGCACCCGGACGCGGACGTGATCACCGGCTCGGTCGTGCCCGCGGAGCTGGAGACGGACGCGCAGCTGTGGGCGCAACGGCTGGCCGAGCCGTCGTTCGTCCCGGAGCGGTTCGGGCCCGCGACCGAGCACCGGCGGCACCCGCTGGCCGCGGTCCCACCGGCCGGGTCCGGCACGAACATGGTGTTCCGGCCGCACGTGATCGAGCGGATCGGTGGCTGGGACGTGGCGCTCGGCGCCGGCACGCCGGCCCGGAGCGCGGCGGAGACGCTCGCGTTCGCCCAGGTGCGACTGCACGGCGGCACGATCGCGTACGAGCCGTCCGTGCTGGTCCGCCGCCGCCACCACCGCGGCCTGGACGGCCTGCGCGCGCAGCTGGCCGGGCACGGCACCGGGCTGGCCGCGGTCTACACCGCGATCGTGCTGGCCGACCCGCTGCTGGCACTGCCGCTGCTCGGCCAGGCGCGACGGAGCCTGGGCGCACCGGCGCTGCCGCCGGACGCACCGGCCGCGCTGCGCGGCGCACACCGGGCCGGGCTGCTGGCCGGCCCGCGCGCCTACCTCACCGGCCTGCGCGACGAGCGCCGCCGTCGCCTCGCCGACCGCCACTACCCACCCACGCCGTGAAAAAGCGGTGGGCGGTCGCCTCGCCGGCCCGCCCTGTCCGGCCACGCCGTGACGGGGCGGCGGGCGGTCAGAGGCGGTCGATCGCGCGCATCTCGTCGGCGGTGAGCGTGAAGCCGAACAGGTCGATGTTCTCCGCGATCCGGTCCGGGTGCGCCGACTTCGGAATGATCACGATGTCGTGCTGGAGGTGCCAGCGCAGCACCACCTGGGCCGGCGTCCTACCGTGCCGTCCGGCGATCTCGGACAGCACCGGCGAGGTCATCGGCGTGCGCTTGATCGGGCTGTAACCCTCGACCACCACGTCACGCGAGCGGAGGTCGGCCAGCAGCGGCAGGTCGTGCCGGACCGGGCTCCACGGGATCTGGTCCACCACCGGCCGCCGCCCGGTCGCCGCGACCAGCTCGTCGATCTGCTCCGGCGCGTGGTTGCTGACGCCGATCGACCGGACGAACCCGCTGTCCTGCGCGCTGATGAACTCGCGCCACACCTCGGGCGCGGCCAGCCCGCCGGGCGGCCAGTGGATCAACCACAGGTCGACCTGCTGCACGCCGAGGCTGCGCAGGCTGGCGGTGAGCGCCCGCTTCTCCCGGCCGGCGTCCTCGGGCAGCAGCTTCGTGGTGATGAAGACGTCCTCGCGGGGCACGCCGCTGTTCCGGAGCGCACGGCCGACCTCGGCCTCGTTGCCGTACATGGTGGCGGTGTCGATGTGCCGGTAACCGGCGTCGAGCGCGGCGCGGGTCGCGTCGTAGGCCTGCTGACCCCGCATCCGCCAGGTGCCGAAGCCGACCATCGGCATCTCGGCGGCCGAACCGTCCGGCAGCGGAAGGGTGACCGTGGGAACCGTCATGGCCGCAATCTATCGCGGTCCGGCGCCGGGCACCGATCGTCGTTTCGCGGACATGCCGTCATGCCGCACTCTGGAGGCATGACGATCCGCGCGAAGGCCATCACCGCGGCGATCGCGCTGCTCCTCGCGGTCGGCATCGCCGTCGCCGGCACGACCGCCGCGCGGGAACCGGCCGTGCCGGAGGCGCGGCCGCCGGCCACCACGCCGGCACCGGCACCGGCCGTCCGGGGCGCCCCGGACGCGCCGGCCGTGGAGAACGAGCCCGACGTCGCGTTCCGGCGCAGCCTGGCGGCGCTGGTCACGACGGACCGGTTCCCGGGTGTGCTCGCGTCCGTCGAGGACCCCGGCGGCGACGCCCGGGACTACACCGCGGGCGCCGGTGACCTGGCCACCGGCGAAGCGCCACCGGCCAACGGGTACGTCCGGATCGGCAGCAACACGAAGACGTTCACGGCCGTGGTCGTGCTGCAGCTGGTCGCGGAGGGCCGGGTCCAGCTCGACCGGTCGATCCAGACCTACCTGCCCGGCGTGGTCCCGGGCGGCAAGAACATCTCGGTGCGGCAGCTGCTGCAGCACACCAGCGGCCTGGCGAACTACACCGACCACATGCGCGACTCCGACTTCGACGAGGGCCGGCACCTCTATCGGAGCCCGGCGGACCTGCTGGGGATCGCGTTCTCGAAGCCGCCCACGTTCCCGCCCGGGAAGGGCTGGCGCTACAGCAACACCGGGTACGTCGTGCTCGGCCTGATGATCGAGCGGCTCACCGGGCACACGGTCGCGGACGAGATCACCACGCGGGTGATCGACCGGCTGGGCCTGCGCGAGACCTACTTCCCGAAGGGTGACGAGGAGACGCTGCGCGCGCCGCACCCCCGGGCGTACGAGGGCGACCCGCGCGACGACGTCACGGTGGCCGACCCGTCCTGGGCGTGGGCGGCCGGCGCCATGATCGCCACGCCCCGCGACCTGAACACGTTCTTCCGCGCGCTGCTCTTCGAGAGCCGCCTGCTCGGGCCGGCCGAGCTGGCCGAGATGCGCACGACCGTGGACACCGGCGACCAGATGTGGCCCGGCGTGCGGTACGGCCTCGGCCTCACCCGCACGCCGCTGAAGTGCGGCGGCGCGTACTGGGGCCACGGCGGCGACGTGCCCGGCTTCGAGACCCGGGGCGGCATCCGCGCCGACGGACGCGCCGTCACGGTCGCGGTCACCGCCGGCCCGTCCGGGCGCGCCGCGCACCTGCACGTGGTCGGCGCGGTGGAGACCGCCTTCTGCTCGTGACGACGTGCCGGGGGGTGACGGGGTGATCACCGGGTAGGCCTGGCCCCACCCCCGGAACGGGGGCTGCGCGGATCGTCCCCGGCCGCGGATTCCGCGAGGCTTCTCGGCATGACGACAACGACGATCCGCCGGTGCACCGGCACCGCGCTGGCCCTGCTCACCGGCCTCACCCTGGTCACCGCGCCGGCGCCGGTGTCGGCGCACTCCGGCGGTGCCGCGCAGGCCGCGCTGGACGCGCTGGTCCGGGCGGACGGCTTCCCGGGTGCGCTGGCCTCGATCACGGACCGCGCCGGCCGCCACCGCGATCTCATCGCCGGCGTCGGTGACCTGCGCACCGGCGCGAAGCCGCCGCGCGACGGGTACGTCCGGATCGGCAGCAACACCAAGACGTTCACCGCCGTGGTCGTGCTCCAGCTGGTCGGCGAGGGCACGGTCGGGCTGGACGAGCCGATCGAGACGTACCTGCCGGGCCTGGTGCCGAACGGCGCGCGGATCACGGTCCGCCAGCTGCTGCAGCACACCAGCGGGCTGGCGAACTACACCGACCACCTGCCGGACGAGAGCTTCGACGCCGGCCGGCACCGCTACCGGGAGCCGCGTGAGCTGCTCGACGTCGCGTTCGCGCACGCGCCGGACTTCGCGCCGGGGGCCGGGTGGCGGTACAGCAACACCGGGTACGTGCTGCTCGGCCTGCTGATCCAGCGGGTGACCGGCCGGCCGCTGGCCGAGCAGATCACCGAGCGGGTGATCGACCGCGCCGGGCTGCGCCGCACGTACTTCCCCGGCGTCGGCGACGAGTCGATCCGCACCCCGCATCCGCGCGGCTACCTCGGCCCGGACCGGACCGACGTCACCGAGATGGACCCGTCGTGGGGCTGGGCGGCCGGCCAGATGATCTCCACGCCGCGCGACCTGAACACGTTCTTCCGCGCGCTGCTCGACGGGAAGTTGCTCGGCGCGGCCGAGCTGGCCGAGATGCGGACGACGGTCGACGCGTCCGCGGGTCTGTGGCCCGGTGCCCGCTACGGTCTCGGCCTGGCCAGCTCGCCGCTGAGCTGCGGCGGCGTCTACTGGGGACACGGCGGTGACCTGCCCGGCTTCGAGACCCGCGGCGGCGCCACCGAGGACGGGCGCGCGGTCTCGATCGCGCTCACCACGACGCCGGACTCGGCGGAACGCCACCAGCACGTGATCGACGCGGTCGACACCGCGTTCTGCCGCTGACCGGGCGGCAACCGCGCCGGGGGTACGCGTACCCCCGGCGCGGTTGTTCGGTCATCCGGCCGGGAAGCGCAGGATCCGGTCGTCGCCGTCGCGGACGTCGCCGCGCCCGTCGGTGTTGGACGTGGTCATCCACAGCGCGCCGTCCGGCGCGATCTCGACCGTGCGGATCCGGCCGTACTCGCCGCTGAACTCCGCCTTCGGCTCCCCGGTGTTCTGCCCGTCCAGCGGGATGGCCCAGAGCCGCTCGCCGCGCAGCGCGGCCACGTAGATCGTGTCACCCGCGATCGCCATCCCGGACGGCGACGACTCGGACGTACCCCAGGTGACCTTGGGGTTGGTGTACTTGCCGTCCGCGGTGTCGCCCTCGCCCTCCACGTCCGGCCAGCCGTAGTTGCGGCCCGGCTCGATCTGGTTGACCTCGTCCAGCCGGTTCTGCCCGAACTCGGTCGCCCACAGCTTGCCGTCCGCGTCCCAGGCCAGGCCCTGCACGTTCCGGTGGCCGAGCGAGAAGACCGGCGAGCCCTCGGTCGGGTTGCCGGGTGCGGCGTCGCCCTCCGGGGTGAGCCGCAGGATCTTGCCGTTCGGGCTGCGCGGGTCCTGCGAGCGCGGCTTCACGTTCGCGTCACCGGTGCCCACGTAGAGCAGGCCGTCCGGCCCGAACGCGATCCGGCCGCCGTTGTGGATGTTCGCCTTCGCGATGCCGGTGAAGATCTCCTCCGGGTCGCCGTCGACGCCCCGGTTGTCCGCCCGCACCTTCACCCGCACGATCCGGTTGTCGTCCGCGGCCGTGAAGTACGCGTAGAGCCACCGGTCGGTGGCGAAGTCCGGGCTGACCGCGAGCCCGAGCAGCCCGCCCTCGCCGCCCGGCTCCACGCCCGGGACCTCGTAGACCTCGTGCGTCTCGCCGCCGTTCGCCGGGACGTGCCGGACCCGTGCGGTCTCCCGCTCCGCGACGAACGCGGAGCCGTCCGGCAGGAACGTCAGCCCCCACGGCACCTCGACGTCCGTCGCCATCTGCTGCGGCTGCGCGCCCAGGTCGGGCGGGCCGGCCGGGCGCGGCGACGCACTCGGCGCGGAGGGCTGGGGCGGCGCGGACGCGGCCGGTGGCGGACCGGTGGTGGCGGCCGCCTCCGGGGACTCGTCCTCGCCGCAGCCCGCCGCCAGCACCATGATCAGTGCCAGCCCGAGGCTCGTTCCTACCCGCTGCGTCATGCCCGACCTCCCGCGTGGTTTCCTTCTTCCTACCCGGTTCACCGAGCACCTGCTCGGTTCCCGTTTCCCTGGAGGCCAATCCCCCGTGTCCGCGACCGCGTTCGTGCTGGCGCACACCCGGCTCGCGCCGGTGCCGTTCGTGCCGGAGGTGCGCCTGCACCTGGCACAGGACGCGATCGACCTGTGGGAGCACACCGAGTCGCACACCGGGGAGTCGCAGCCGCCGCCGTTCTGGGCGTTCGCGTGGGCCGGTGGCCAGGCCGTCGCCCGCCACATCCTGAATTTTCCTGACATCGTACGCGGAAAGACCGTCCTCGACCTCGCGTCCGGCTCCGGGCTGGTGGCGGTCGCGGCCGCGCTCGCCGGCGCCCGGCAGGTGATCGCCAACGACATCGACCCGTACGCGGTCGCCGCTATCACGCTCAACGCACGGGCGAACGCGGTACATGGAACGGTGACACCGAACGGCGACGATCTATTGACCGCGGCGGCGAGCCCGGACGTGGACGTGCTCCTCGCCGGCGACGTCTTCTACAGCCGGGAGATGTCCGGCCACATGCTCACGTTCCTGGAACGCGCCGCCGCGCGGGGCACGGACGTGCTGGCCGGGGACCCGGGCCGGGCCTACCTGCCGCACGGCCGGCTGACCGTGGTCGCCGGGTACGACGTGCCGATGGTCGGCGCGCTGGAGAACGCGGACACCAAGCACGCCACCGTGCTGCGTCCGTCGTCCCCCGATTAGGCGTCAGTCACTCCGATCACCCCGGGCGTCGCTGCGTCGTTTGGCGCTGTATCCACAGAACCCCCGACAGCCTGCCGCGACCACCGCGCGGCGGTTCCCGGTACCTCGAAGGAGCTGGCTGCCGTGACCGGCCCATCGGCACCACTGCGCATCGGCGACACCGTCCAGATCCCGGAGCCCGACTACTGCTACGGACTCGGCACGCTCACGCTCCGGATCACCGCGATCGGCGCGGGCCAGCGCCGCGACTGGATCCAGCTGCGCGGCATCCAGCTGGCCGACGACGGACGCGAGATCAAGGAGCGCGAGGTGCTCGCGCGGGCCGCGGCCATCCGCCGCACCGCGTGAGCACCGGGACAGTCCGGCCCCGCCATCCCGTCCGGCGGACGTCGGACGGGATGGCGGGGCGGCGGGGCTGCGCGGTCCTCAGGCCGGGTCGGCGGGGGCCTGCTGGCGGAGGCGGGAATGGCGGTAGCCGTAGAAGGCGTAGATGAGAATCCCGGCCAGGAGCCAGAGCGCGAAGCGGAGCCAGGTGCTGCCGGGCAGGTCGATCATCAGGTAGACCGCGAAGGCGATGCCGAGCAGCGGCAGGACCGGGGCGAACGGCACCCGGTACGGCCGGGGCATGTCGGGCCGGGTGCGGCGGAGCACCAGGACGCCGATGTTGACCAGGACGAAGGCGAAGAGCGTGCCGATGTTCGTCAGGCGGACGATCTCGCTCAGCGGGACCAGCGCGGCCAGCACGGAGATGAGCAGGCCGAGACCGACGGTCAGTTTCGCGGGCGTGCCGAAGCGGGGGTGCAGCGTGGCCAGGCCGCGGGGCAGCAGTCCGTCGCGGCACATGCTGAAGAAGATGCGGGTCTGGCCGTACAGGATGACCAGGACCACGCTGGTGATCGCGACCAGCGCGCCGAACGCCAGGATCGCGGCGGCCCAGGTGATGCCGGCGCCGTCGGAGAGCGCGGCGGCGAGCGGGGCGTCGCTGCCGGCGAGCGTGCCGGCGCCGGCGATGCCGATCGCGCCGACCGAGACCAGCACGTAGAAGACCGTGCAGATGAGCAGCGAGCCGATGATCGCGATGGGCAGGTCCCGGGCCGGGTTCCGGGCCTCCTCACTGCCGGTGGTGACCGCGTCGAAGCCGATGAACGCGAAGAAGATCAGGGCCGCGGCGCTGACCACGCCGTCGCTGCCGTTCGGCAGCAGCGGGGTGAAGTTGCCGGTGTTGATCGCGGTGCACGCCACGACGATGAAGAAGATCAGCACGGCCAGCTTGACCACGACCATCACCAGGTTGGCCCGGGCGCTCTCCCGGACGCCGAGCGCGAGCAGCGCGGTGATGAGCAGGACGACGGCCACGGCCGGCAGGTTGAACCGACCGTCCGGCGGTGACTGGGAGATCGCGGCGGGCAGCTGGACGCCGAACGTGGCGTCCAGGAACGCGTTGACGTTGCCGCCCCAGCCGACCGCGATGGCGGCGACCGCCACGCCGTACTCCAGGATCAGGTCCCAGCCGATGATCCAGGCGACCAGCTCGCCGAGCGTGGCGTAGGTGTAGGTGTAGGCACTGCCGGACACCGGCATCGACGACGCCAGCTCCGCGTAGGACAGCGCGGAGAACAGGCAGGCGAGCCCGGCCAGCACGAACGCGAGGATCACGCCGGGACCGGCCAGCGCGGCACCTTCGCCGATCACCACGAAGATGCCGGTGCCGATGACCGCGCCGACGCCGAGCGCGGTGAGCTGGACCGGCCCGACCGCGCGTTTCAGCGTCTGGCCCTCCACGGCCGTGTCGGCCACCAGCGAGTCCACGGAACGCGTGGCGAACAGTCTGCGGCGAATACCCACGGAATCGACCATGGTCGACGCCTTACCCGCATCCGACGGAAAGCCGACTCGACGTTCATCTGCTGCGCGATTGCGCGTTTCCGGGCAAAAACCTGCCGCTGGTACGGCTAGGGTAATCAATTTGTGAGCGGTCGCCTACACCTTTCCTGGGTCCATCGGGACCGGGCATTGCTGTGCGACGGAAACGGCGGCTACGCGTGGGTGGACCCCGATGATCCACGGCTGGCCGAGGTGCGGCTGCTCGGCGAGACCGGCCGGGTCGGCGACGTCACCGGCGGGCCGCGCGACAACCTGCTCATCCAGGGCGACTGCCGGGACGCGTTGCGCGCGCTGACCCACATCCCGGAGTGGGCGGCGGCGTACCGGGGGGCGGCCAAGCTGGTCTACCTCGACCCGCCGTTCAACACCGGGCAGACCTTCGCGCAGTACGACGACGGCCTGGACCACTCGATCTGGCTGGCCATGATGCGCGAGCGGCTGCTGCTGGCCCGCGACCTGCTGGCGCCGGACGGCTCGCTCTGGGTGCATCTGGACGACGCGGAGAGCGCGTACTGCAAGGTGCTGCTGGACGAGATCTTCGGCCGGCCCGCGTTCGTCGGCACCGTGGTCTGGGAGAAGGACCGCGGCCGCCGCAACGACACGGACCTCTCCTCCGCGCACGACTACATCCACGTCTACGCGCCGTCCGGGCCCGGCTGGCGCTCGGTGCGGAACCTGCTGCCGCGCACCGCGCTCGTCGACGGGCGGTACCGGAACCCGGACGGCGACCCGCGCGGGCCGTGGCTGCAGGGCGACAACGGCACCGCGAAGAGCGGCAGTGAGCGCAACCGGTTCGCGGTCGAGCTGCCGTCCGGCCGGGTGGTCCGCCCGCCGGCCGGGTCGTACTGGCGGTTCAGCCCGGCCACGCTGGACCGCGCCCGTGCGGAGGGCCGGGTCTGGTTCGGCCGCACCGGCGACAGCCTGCCGGTGATCAAGCGGTACCGGCACGAGGTGCAGCCCGGCCTGGTCCCGCGCACCTGGTGGCCGGCGGACGAGGTCGGCACGAACCAGGACGCCAAGCGCGACCACCTGCGGCGGCTCTTCCCGGGCGCGGAGCCGTTCGCCACGCCCAAGCCGGAGCCGCTGCTGCGCCGGATCATCGAGATCGCCACCGGCCCCGGCGACCTGGTCGTCGACGCGTTCGCCGGCTCCGGCACCACCGCGGCGGTGGCGCACAAGCTCGGCCGGCGCTGGGTCGCGGTCGAGCAGAGCGCGGCCACGGTCGCGGCGTTCACGCTGCCCCGGCTGCGGATGGTGGTGGACGGCACCGACCCGGGCGGCGTCACCCGCGACGAGGCCGTCTCGCCCGCCGAGCCGCTGCCGGACGGCGTCACGCCCGCCGACGTGGTGGCCGCGCGGCGTACCGTGACGGCGCTCGCGGGTCACGGACTGCTGGACGGCGTCGGCGCGGACGCGCTCGGCGTGCTGCACCGGCGGCTCGGCCTCGCCTCCCGGACGCGTCGCACGGTGGTGCGCGAGTGGCCCGGCGGCGGCGGGTTCCGGGCGCTGGCCGTCTCCCCCGCGCGCTACCGGCTCTCCGGCGGGCGGCTGCTGCTGGAGACGCTGCCGCCCGAGTTCGTGGCGGCGCAGCTCGGCTTCCGGGTGCTGCCGCACGGGCCGTTCAGCGGCGTCCGCGGGCGCACCCGGCTCGCGGTCGCGGACGGCGTGGTCGACGACCGGGTCGCGGCGGACGCGGTCGCGGCGCTGCGCCCGGACGAGACCGTCACGATCGTCGGCCGGGCCGTGCTCCCCGGCACGGCCACGCTGCTGCGCGCGCTGCGGCCCGGCTCGCGCGTGCTGAAGGCGCCGGACGACCTGCTCCGGCACCGGCGGGTGGTGCGGTGAGCGACTGGCTGCCGTACGACCCGGGCCTGGTCGCGCGGATCGCGGCCACGATGGACCTGCGGGCGCCGAACGCGGCCGCGCTGGCGGCGGCGGCCCGTGCGGTCGCGCCGGGTGACGGGCGCGAGGTGGTCTGCGAGCTGGCCACCGGCGTCGGCAAGTCGTACGTGAGCGCGGCGCTGGTCGACTACCTGGCCGAGCACGGCGTGGGGCACGTCCTGATCGTCACGCCCGGCACCGCGGTCCGGGACAAGACGATCGGCAACTTCACGCCCGGCCACCCGCGCTTCGTGCCGGGCGCCGAGCACCCGGTCTCGGTGGTGACCGGGCCGGCACCACCGCGGGACGGCCTGACGCTCTACGTTTTCACGGTGCAGCAGCTGATCCGGCCGGGCGCCACGGTCAACCGCCGGCTGCGCGCGGTCGACGAGTCGCTCGGCGGCGGGCTGTACCAGCGGCTGGCGGAGACGGACGACCTGGTGGTGATCGCGGACGAGCACCACGTGTACCGGGAGTCGGCGCGCGCGTTCGGCGCGGCCGTGCGGGACCTCGCGCCACGCGCGCTGATCGGCTTCACGGCCACGCCGGACCGGGCGGACCGGGACCGGGTGGTGTTCCGCTATCCGCTCGCCTCCGCGATCACGGACGGCCTGGTCTCGGTGCCGGTGCTGGTGGGCGGCGCCGCCGCGGACCGGGAGGAGCGGCTGCGGGACGCGTGCCGGTTGCGCGAGGCCAAGGAGAGCGCCTGGCACGCCTGGGCCCGGGCGCACGGCGTACCGCCGGTGACGCCGTTGATCTTCGTGGTGTGCCGTGCCATCGACGAGGCCGCGCAGGTCGCGGAGGAACTCGCCGGGCTGCTGCCGGGCGCCGGGCGGGTGCTGCTGGTGACGTCCAGATCCGGCGACGACGCGCTGCGCGCGCTGACCCACGTGTCCGAGTCCGATTCACCGGTACGCGCGGTCGTCGCGGTCGACAAGCTCAGCTCCGGCTGGGACGTGCCCAACGTGGGCGTCATCCTGGCGCTGCGCGCGCTCGCCTCGGAGACGCTCACCGAACAGGTCCTCGGTCGCGGCCTGCGCCTGCCCTACGGCAGCCGGGTCGGCGTGCCCGCGGTCGACGCCGTCGACGTGCTCACCCACGAGTCGTACCGGGAGCTGCTGGCCGGCACGGACGAGTTGCGTGCCGCGATCGCGCCGGGCTCCCGCGGCACGGTCACGCGCGCGGCCGGCGAGGCGACGCTGACGGTCGGCGCGGCACCGCTGCTGCGGATCAGCGGCTACGACCGGGCGCTGGCCGCGGCCCGGGCGCCGGTCGAGACGCGGCCGGCGCCACCCGCGGAGGAGACGGCCGCCCCGGCGCCACTGCGGGCCGTGCGGTTCTCGCTGGCCGCGATTCCCAGCGACGCGGCGTACGCCGCCGCCGTCCCCGGTACTGCTGCCGCCCCCGGCAACGGTGCCGGCCCCGGTGATCGCGCCGGCCTCCGCGATCGTGCTGTCTCCGGCGATCGTCTCGGCGCCGGCGGTGGCGCCGACCTCGGTGATCATGCTGGCCCCGGGGATCGTGCCGGCTCCGGGAGTGCTGCCGGCTCCGGGAGTGCTGCCGGCTCCGGGAGTGCTGCCGGCTCCGGGAGTGCTGCCGGGCGGGGCCGGGGCGGCGGTGCCGACGCGGCTCGTGACCTCGCCGCCCGGCTGCTCGCGCTGCCGCTGGTCGAGGCGACCGGCGCCGAGGTCGGCGAGGCCGGCCGGCTGGCCGCCGCCTACCTCGCGGGCCGGGCCGCGGCGACCGGCGGGGACGGCTCCCGCTGGGATGCCGCCACCGCCGAACGGGCCACCGACGCACTCGCCCGGGTCATCGCCGACGGGTACCGCCGCCTGCGCTGACGCCGGTCACGTGTGCTGGAGCGCGTCCTTCAGCTCGTCCTTGCTCATGTGCGAGCGCCCCGGCACCTCCGCGCGCCTGGCCTCCTCGTAGAGCTCCGCCCGCGTCATCTCGTCGAGGTCCGCCGACGCGCCGTCCCCACCGGCCGCGGTGATGCCGGACGCCGGCTTCGCGGGCGCGTCACTGATCTCGTCGAGGTCCGTGGCGGTGCCGTGTGCCTCGTCGTCCTCGTCGAGGCCGGCGTCGCGCAGTTCCTCCCGCCGCTTCGCCTCGAAGGCCTCGCCGAGCCGGGCCAGTTCCGCGTCGTCGACGGCGTCCGCCAGCGCCGGCAGGATCTCGTTCTCCTCCTCGTTGACGTGGTGCCGGACCGCCTCGAGGAACTCCTGCAGCGCGTCGTCGAAGTCCGGCGAGTCCACCAGGCTCTGCGCCTTGTGCAGCAGCGACTCGGCCTCGGCGTGCTCGTCGTACCCGTGGTCGACCTCGTCCGCCTCGTCCGGCGCCGCCTTCTTGATCGCCGGATACACCTCCTGCTCCTCCGCGTGCGAGTGCGCCTCCAGCCGGTTCTCGACCTCGGTCAGCAGCTCCCGCCGGTCGCCGTCCCCGGCCTCCAGCCGCGCGAAGATCTCCTCCATCCGCTGGTGGTCCTGCTTGATCGCCTCAACCGCGTCCATGAGCCACGCCTTTCCCCCGATGTTCCGTGGACTGCGGTATCGCATACCCCCGCAAATCCCCTCGAAACGCCGATCAGTCGGGTGCCGCCGCCCGGTAGCCGTCGAACAGCAGGCCACCGGCCCGGGCCAGCACCTGGCCGGTCAGCGCGGCCGGATCGTCGCGGGCCGCCGGCCACCGGGAGGTGAACCCGGCATCGAGGTCCCGCAGCAGCCACTTGCCGTTGCTGACCCACCGCCCGGCGAACGCCGGCGCCGCCCGCGCGACCTACGGCCACAGCGTCGCCGCGATCACGGCCCGCTCCCCCGGGTCGGCCGCGTGCGCGTGATCGTCGAGCAGGTCGACCAGCGCGTACCGGATGCGATCCCGCTCCGCCTCGGTCAGCGGCGCCGGTCCCGCCGCGAGCACCCGGGCGCACCGCTCCCGCGGCTCACCCGGATCACCGCACAGCACGGCCCCGTGCGCGATCATCCGGTGCGTGCTCGGCGTGCGCGCGGCCGACTCCCGCGCCATGACCGCTCCAGATTCGCCGGCGTGTGCACGAACAGCTCCATCGGCCGGCCACGAAATACCGGCTCACCCGATAGCCGGGCCCTCGTCGTACATCACCACGATGTCCGGATCGGATCCCGCGGTACGGTGCGGTCCCAGCACGCTGCCCGCGAGGATCGCCCAGACCGCACCGGGAACGTGTGCGGTGACCAGATCACGGGCGTCCCGCATCGCGTCCATGGGCCCGTCGTCCCCGCGGCGGACGGCGGGCGAATCCCTTTGTCCGCCGCGAGTCCCCCGCTCGGCCCGTTCCGCGCCGTCGGGGAGGAGACCCCGCGCGAGCGCGACCTGACATCAGTCGAGCAACGCGAGCGCGGCGTGGAGATCCCAGGTGGCGAGCTCGAAGAACACCTCTTCCCAGCCGTCGTCCGCGGCCTGGCGGCGGGCCGTTCGCGGGTCGGCGCCGGGCAGGATCACCTTGAGCACGCCGGGCAGCGAGTGGGTCCGCCGCAGCCGGCCGAGCCGGCGCACGGTGGCGTCGTCGCGGGCGATGACATCCACGGGCACGAATACCTTTCGCGGGCCGGCCCATGCCGCCACCGTCGTCGACCCGGCCGCCGCGCGGGCACCACCACGAATTCCGTCCGCCGTCCGTGGCGACGCAAAACGACCACCGGGACGCGCTCGGCGCGGCCACGCCGGCCCGCGTCGGGCCGGGCTCGCACGGCCTCCCGCCACCGCGTCTCGGCGATCACCGCAAGCACCGCACCGGCTCCGGACCGGGGCTCCGCCGGGGTGACGGAACCCGTCCGCGCGCCGCCCTCGCGGCCGTCGTCACGGAGACGCCGCAGCGTTCCGGCGCTCGCGGCGGACGGCCGAACGGCACCCGGAGCCGGTGGCGCGCACCAACGTGGACATGCGGCCGTGCGTCGTGGCCGGCGCGACCGCCGTGCGCGGGGCGTGGGGAGGCGAGCGGCCGAGGTGAGGACGGTGAGCGCCTCGCCCGTCGTCGCGGACCGGGCCCCGATCCGGGGGTACGGCACGGTGGCCGCACCCCCGGATCCCCGTTCCCCCCGGGAAGACGCACTGGTCATCCTGCCGTGGATATCGACAGGTGAGCATCCGGCGTCACCCGGGATTGCGGGTGCGGGAAAACCCTGAGACGCGCAGGACCAGAAGACCACCGATCCCGGGTACGAGCGAGGAGAGTCGCCCGGCGCGGGTGAGGCCGGGCAGGCGGAACGCGGCGATGATGACGAAGAGGTAGGCGCAGCCGTGGACCGGGCCCATCAGGGACGCGATCGCGTCGGCGTGCACGGTGGCGAGGTTGGTCAGCAGCACGAGCAGTGACAGCGCCTCGACGGCCGCGGCGGCGCGGAGCAGGCGGACCACGGTCACGCGCCCGTCGTGGAGCCGGGTCGGACGATCATCAGCACCGTGACGACCGCCCACAGCAGGTTGAACATCCCGGTAGCCATCGCCAGCCGCGGGATCGCACGCGCGGCGGCCACGGCCGCCGGGGCCGGACCGCCGACCGCGGCCCGCGGAACGGCACCGGCGGCCACCGGAGCGACCGAACCGGCGTTCACGACGGACGAGGCCCGCCCGGCGGCCTCGGCCGGCATCAGGCCGACGGCCCCGGCCGGGGGCAGGGCGGTGAGGAGCGTGGCCTGGCCGGGCAGCACGATCAGGATGAGCAGCAGGGCCGCGGCCGCGGTGAGGGCCATCGAGACCAGCAGCCACGCGTCGGTGAGGACGCCGAGGCTGCTGGCCGTGGCGAGGCCGAAGACCGGCACGGCGACGCCGACGACCGCGTAGACGCGGCAGATCCGGTGCAGCAGGCGCGCCCAGGAGGCCGCCTGCGGGTCCGGCGGGCCGGCCAGCGCGCGCCGGGTCACGGCCGGGAACATGCTGGCCGCCACCGTGATCGGCCCGATGGCGATGATCGCGGCCAGCACGTGCACGGCGAGGAGGAACTTCGTCACCGCGACGACGGTAGGCGGCACCGGCGCCGCCGGGTACTGGCGAAAATGCCACGTTCCAACGGATTCTCGCCAAGCACTGAACCGCAGCTCACCGCGGCGATGGCGAAGCCGCGCATGGTTGAATTCCAGCCATGCATACGGTGGCCGTGCTGGCGCTGGACGGCGTCGTCCCGTTCGATCTCGCGACGCCGCTGGAGGTGTTCGGCCGCACCCGCCTGCCGGACGGGCGCACGCCGTACCGGGTGCTGGTCTGCGGTCCGGACGGGGACGTCGGGGCCGGCGCGTTCACGCTGCGGGCGCCGCACGGCCTGGACGCGCTCGCGGAGGCGGACACGATCATCGTGCCCGGGCTGGCGGACGCGGACGCCCCGGTGCCGGAGGCCGCGTTGACGGCGCTGCGGGACACGGCCGCGCGCGGCACCCGGATCGCGTCGATCTGTTCCGGCGCGCTGGTGCTGGCGCGAACCGGGCTGCTGAACGGGCGGCGCGCCACCACGCACTGGCTGGCCGCGGCGACGCTCGCGGAGCGGCACCCGGAGATCACCGTCGACCCGGACGTGCTCTACGTGGACGAGGGGCAGCTGCTGACGTCCGCGGGCGCGGCCGCTGGGCTGGACCTGTGCCTGCACCTGGTGCGCCGCGATCACGGCTCGGCGGTGGCGGCGGACGCGGCGCGGCTGTCCGTGATGCCGCTGGAGCGGGAGGGCGGGCAGGCGCAGTTCATCGTGGGGCCGCTGCCGGCGACGCCGCGCGGGTCGGAGCTGGAGCCGCTGCTGCGCTGGCTGGAGGAGCACGCGCACCGCGAACTGACGCTGGACGACATCGCGCGGCGGGCCGGGATGAGCACCCGCACGCTGAACCGGCACTTCCGCGAGCAGCTGGGCAGCACGCCGCTGCAGTGGCTGCTGCGGGCGCGCATCCGGCGGGCGCAGCACCTGCTGGAGACGACCGGGCACCCGGTGGACCGGATCGCCGGGCAGGTCGGGTTCGGATCGCCGACCGCGTTCCGGGAGCGGTTCCGGCGGACCGTGGGCACCAGCCCGGCCGCGTACCGGTCGGCGTTCCGGGACCATACCCGCTAGCGGCCGGATCTGGGCGATCTTGCCGAATTCCGGCTCATCACCGCCGGATGCCACCCAGAATGCTCCTGTTTGGAGACATTTCGTCTGGGGGTACCGGTGAAGATCCGCTCGCTCGCCACCGCCGTGGTCACGGCCGTCCTCGTCGCCGTCGCCGCCCCACCACCGGCCGCCGCCGCGATCTCCGGCCCCTGCCGCCCGGGTACGCCGCCGGTCGCGGAACCGACCGGCGACTTCTACGCGAACCGCGGCGAGCTCGGGCCGGAGCAGCTGCCGGACGACGAGCCGGCCGGGTCGCTGATGACCGGGTACCGGCGGTTCGGCGGGATGGCCAAGGAGGCGTTCACCGAGCGCTACCGTACGGCGCAGGGCTGGCGGTACCCGCCGGAGGACGGTTTCCTGATCCTGCGTGGCGTCGCGGTCCGCTACGAGCAGACCATGGTCGCGGGCGCCCGGATCGACCGGTTCGGCTACGACGGCGGGCGGTACCTGGCCCCGGTGGACACGCTCTACCTGCAGCGGGCGCTGCCGCCGCAGAACCTGAACACGCCCGCCGGCGCGCCGCAGAGCAACTATCACGTGTACTGCGTGCTGCGCCCGTTCACGGTGGAGGCCGGCCCGATCGCGCCCTGGTTCGGCCAGCCCGGCCTCGGCCTGCAGTACAAACTGGACGGGCGGTTCCTGCCGGCCGCCGGTGACGAGATCTCGGTGGACTGGCTGATCGATCACGGTTATCTGGTCGAGGAGGACCCGGCCGCGGACTGAGACTTTTTCGGTCGATGAAATAAAGAAGGTGAATCGATCCCGGTCGCTCTCACCGCGCGTAGCGTCACCCCACATGCGGGTCATCGGGGTGGGATTCGGCCGAACCGGTACGGCGTCGCTGAAGGTCGCGCTGGAGCGACTCGGCTACGGGCCGTGCTACCACATGCTCTCGGTGCTGGAGCGGCCGTCGCGGGCCCGCGGCTGGCTGGCCGCCGCCAAGGCCGCGGACGCGGCGGACAGCGCGGTCGACCCGCCGTGGGAGGAGATCTTCGACGGTTTCGACAGCACGCTGGACTGGCCCGGGGTGGCGTTCTGGCGCGAGCTGGTCGAGGCCTACCCGGACGCGCGCGTGGTGCTGACCGTGCGCGACCCGTACCGGTGGCATCGCAGCATGGACGCCACGATCCTGCGGGCGCTGCGCCAGGCCCGACACCCGGTGATCGGGCCGCTGATGCGGTTCGGCGGCCGGCTGCGGCCGGACATGGGCGCGTTCTTCGAGATGACCGAGCGGCTGGTCCGGCAGCGGTCGTTCCGCGGTGACCTGGGCGGCGGCGCGGAGCGGTTCGCGCGGCTGTTCGAGGAGCACACGGCGGAGGTGATCGCGGCGGTGCCGGCCGACCGGCTGCTGGTCTTCGAGGTGGCGGACGGGTGGAAGCCGCTCTGCGACTTCCTCGGCACCACACCGCCGGACGAACCGTTCCCGCACGTCAACGACCAGCAGGAGTTCGCCCGGATCAGCGGCGCCCAGCGGCGGAAGGCACTGGCCCCGGTGGTCGCCACCGCCGCGATCGGCGCCGCCGCCGTCACCGCGGGCGCGCTGCTGCGCCGCCGCCTCCGCCCCTGACCGATCCCCGGAAGCGATCCACCCGGAGCGCGATCCCCCGGAGCGACGCGCCCGCGCGAGGACCGCACCGGCGCACCGCGAGCGAGACGCCGCCAGCGAGACGCGCCAAGTGAGGCGTCGCAAGGGAGACGCCGCAAGCGAGACGCGCCAGCGAGATGCCGCAAGCGAGGCGCGGTCAGCGAGGCGTCCTTCGGCGACGTGAAGGACGCCTCGGTCGTCGCGGGGTGGTCAGGACTCGCGGGGCAGGTTGGCGCGGCGGCGGGAGACCTCGGCGATCGCGCCCCAGTCCCGGTCGGCGTCGCCGTGCGCGATCGCGTCCAGGAAGCGGTCGCGGAGAATCCCGGCGAACGGCATCGGCACCCGGGCGTCGAAGCCGGCGGTCAGGCCGAGCGTGACGTCCTTGAGCCCGAGCGGCACCCGGAAGTTCGCCGGCTCGTACCGCCGCTCCTTGATCATGTTGCCGTAGGCGGTGTAGACCACGCCGGGGAAGATGCTGTTCGTCAGCAGCTCGATCAGCGCGCCCGGGTCGACCCCGTGCGCCTCGGTGAGCGCGGCCGCCTCACCCATCGCCTCGATCGCCGACGCGATCATGAAGTTCGCCGAGATCTTGGTGATCACGGCCTGTTCCGGGCCGTCACCGAGCGGCCAGGTGCGCTGCCCCAGCGCGGCGAACAGCGGCTCGACCCGCTCCAGCAGCGCGGCCGGGCCGGACGCGAGGATGTTCAGCTTGCCGGCCGTGGCGACCTCGATCCGGCCCAGCACCGGCGCGGAGACGTAGCCGATGCCGTGCGCGGCGTGCCGCTCCGCGGCCTCCCGGGCGAGCGCGACCGAGACCGTGGCCATGTTGACGTGGATCGTCGCGCGCGCGCCGGCCAGCAGCGCGTCGTCCAGCAGCACCGCGCGCACGGAGGCGTCGTCGGCCAGCATCGACAGCACCACGTCGGCCTGCCAGACCTCGGCGAGCGAGCCGGCGTCGACGGCGCCGTCCGCGACCGAGGCCCGGACCGGCTCCGGCGACCGGTTCCACACCCGGACCGAGTGGCCGGCCCGGACCAGGTTGGCGACCATCGGCCGGCCCATCCCGCCGAGCCCGACGAAACCGACGTCCATGGGGTTCCTCACCTTCGTGTGTGCACTGTGCGGAGGCGAGGGTACCCGGCGCCGGTCTCGGAGCTCGCCTGTGAGCGCTCCCAACGTACCGTGGAGGGCTTTTGGATTTGCTGTGGAACGTCTACTGTGAGCGCTCACAGAACATCGAAGCTCATCCATGAGGAGGCCCCATGTCGTTGCGATCCGTCCTCGCCGCGACCGTGCTCGGTGCCGCCGTGCTGGTCGGGGTCGCGTCCCCGGCCCAGGCCGGCACGCTGTCCATGCGCGGCGCCGACGTCTCCACGCTGCAGCGCGCCACCGACCTCGGCGCGCGGTACTACACGGCCGCCGGCGCGCCGGCCGACCCGCTCGACATCCTGGCCGGCGCGGGCGTCAACTACGTCCGGCTGCGGGTGTGGGTGAACCCGGTCAGCGGCTACAACAACGCGGCGAAGGTGCTGGCGTACGCGCGCACGGTCAAGGCCAAGGGCTTCAAGCTCCTGGTCGACTTCCACTACTCGGACACCTGGGCCGACCCGGGCGTGCAGACCAAACCGGCGGCCTGGGCGAGCCACGGGATCAGCGCGCTGGCGACGGACGTCTACCAGCACACGTACGGGCTGTGCGGCAGCCTGAAGGCGCAGGGCACCACGCCGGACAGCATCCAGATCGGCAACGAGATCAACGTCGGCATGCTGTGGAACGACGGCCGGATCGTGAACAACAACTTCGGGCCGCTGGCCACGCTGCTGAAGTCCGGCTACGACGCGGTCAAGGCGTGCAACAGCGGCACCCAGGTGCTGATCCACACCGCGAACTCGGACAGCCTGGCGAACGCGCGCTGGTTCTACGACGGCATCCGCGCGGCCGGCGTCACCTGGGACGTCACCGCGCTGTCGTACTACTGCAACTGGCACGGCACGACCGCCAACCTGACCACGGTCATCAAGGACATGATCAGCCGGTACGGCAAGCCGGTGGTGCTCGCGGAGACGGCGACGCCGTTCACGCTGGACAACGCGGACGGCACCGGCAACAGCATCACCACCGCCTGCCCGGGCTACCCGGCGACCTGGGCCGGGCAGGGCGCCGCGTTCGCCGCGGTGCAGAACGCGGCGAAGGCGGGCGGCGCGATCGGCGTCTTCTACTGGGAGCCCACCTGGTACGCGGTGCCCGGCAACGGCTGGGACCCGCGCGACATCCAGAACTCCGGCGACGGCTGGGACAACATGGCGGTCTTCAACTGGACCGGCGTGTTCAACTCCGCGGTGCGCTGGATCAGCTGAGCGACCGGGGCGGGGCCGGCCCGGCCCCGCCCCGCGACCGTCACGGCACCGGCCAGGCCATGCTGCGTTCCCAGCCGCGCCCGGCGCTGATCACCACGCGGCCGTCCGCGTCCCGGAGGAACAGCCCACCGTCCGCGTGCATCGCCATGTCCACCGCCACGAAGTCGTCGACCACCGGCCCCCGCCCTTCGTCCGGCTGCACCACCCAGACACCGTCGCCCGGCGTCGCCACCGCGAGCACCCCGTCGCCGAGCGCACGGATCATCGACGCCTTCGCATCGTCGAACTGCGTGACCTCCGCGTGCGACCCACCGGCGCGCGCCACGCCGCGGCCGTCGCCGGCCGCCACGACCGGGCCGTCGCCGTCGTGGGTGACCGCCCAGGCCCGCACCGGGTCGCCGGCCACCAGCCAGGCGTCTCCGTCGATCGGGGAGACCGCCAGCCGGATCTCCGCCGCGCTCTCCCGCCTCACCGGCGTGCCCCAGGTCCGGCCGCCGTCCGCCGACGAACTGAGCCAGAAGCTGCGGGACTCCGGCTCATGCCCCAGCAGCCAGGTGCGGCCCCGGCCGTCCGGCGCCAGCTGGGTGAGCCGGCCCATGCCGGCCGGGGCCACCGGCTCGACGGCCCCGGTCAGGTCGGCGATCTCGGGGCGGTCGCAGGCCAGGGCCTCCTGGCCGCCGTACGTCTCCTGGCCCGGGCACTCCAGGATCAGGTCGCCGCCGTTCACCACCAGCAGATCGCGCGGGCCGGGAAGCGCGGGTGTCAGCACGCTCTCGCCGGTGTCCGGCAGCACCCGCGCGATGGTGCCGGAGTCCTGCTCCCGCAGGTACACATTGCCCAGCGGCGAGACGATCAGCCTCGCGTCCCGGTACTCGCGGCCGCCGGGCCGGGCCCGCCACGTCATGCCGTCGTCCGTCGAGGTGGCCAGTTCGGAGTCGACACAGACGTTCTCGGCGCATCGCCCCTCGCCGTAGGCCCAGAGCGTGCCGGCCGCGTAGCCGAACTGCGCCGGTGCCCGGTGCTCCCAGCCCGGCAGCCGGATCTGGCCGATGTCCCGCACCGGTGCCTCCGGCGCCGCGTCCGGGGACGAGGCGCCGAACGTCAGCGCGCCCACCGGACCGCCCGCCACCAGCACCAGCACGCCGGCCAGCAGCCCGGCCCGCAGCCGGCGCGGCCGGCCGGAGCGGCGTCGGGCCGACAGCTCGGTCACCGGCACCGGGCGGAACGTGGGCGCGACCGACGCCTCGAACCGGGCGAAGACGTCGTGCAGGTGATCAGCCATGGTGCACCTCCGGCAGGACCAGGATCGGATCGTCGTCGAGTCGGGCGGCCAGCGCGGTCCGGCCCCGGGACAGCCAGGACCGGACCGTGCCCTCGGCCACCTCCTCCTGCGCCGCGATCTCCGCCGTGGTCAGCGCGCCGAGGTAGTGCAGGACCACGGCCCGCCGCTGCCGGGCGGGCAGTGCGGCGAGCGCGCGGACCAGGTCGACGTGATCGGGTTCCGGGCCGGCGGCGTGCTGTTCGCGCTGACCGGCGAGGTGCCGCAGCGCGACCTGGACGCGGCGCATGCGACTGGTGGCGAGATTCCAGGCGACCCGGCGGACCCAGGCCGGCGGATCGTCGTAGCCGCGGACCGCCGGCCAGCGCTCCAGCGCGCGGCAGAACGCCTCCTGCACCAGGTCCTGCGCCTCGGCGTGATCACCGAGGTACGCGTAGAGCTGCACGGCCAGCCGGTGGAAGTGCCCCCGGTACAGGTCCGCGAACTCCTCGGGCGGGTGGTCGACCATGGGCGCGCTCCTGTGCGGATGAGAACGTGTCACCCTGTCACGCGCCGGATCGTGGAAATGCTGCACGTGTCCACATGTCGCCATGTCGCCTTCACGGCAGCCGCTGCGGTGGGCGTTGCGCGGCCCGTCCTTACAGACTGTGAGTGTTCTTTCGGACGCGGAGGTGAGCGCGGTGACCCCTTTCAGTGGCGACGAGTACGAGCCCTGGACGCCGTCCGGCGTGACACCGGTCGATGAGGACCCGCCGCCGATGCCGCGCCGCTCGTTCGCGCCGCGGCGGCCGTGGGCGTCCCGCACGTGGTACCGGCCGGCGCCCGGCACACCCTGCTACTGCGGGTGCCGTCCCAGGCCGTAAGGTGCGCAGGCGTGGTCCACGCCGTCTTCGCAGGTCTGTGCACGCTCGACGTGATCCAGTCGGTGGCCCGGGTGCCCGGCGCGAACGAGAAGGTCACCGCGCTGCGGCAGACCGTCGCGGCGGGCGGGCCGGCCACCAACGCGGCGGTCACGTTCGCGCATCTGGGCGGCACCCCGACGCTGCTCACCGCCGTCGGCCGGCATCCGCTCGCGACCGGCGTCCGGGCCGACCTCGCGGAGTGCGGCGTCCGGCTGCGGGACCTCGCGCCGGACCACGACGGGCCGCCGTCGGTGTCGAGCGTCCTGGTCACGGCCGCGACCGGCGAGCGCGCCGTGGCGTCCACCGACGCGGCCGGCGCGCACCTCGTACCGCCGGCGGATCTCGATCTCGCCGGGGTGTCCGCGGTGCAGGTGGACGGGCACCATCCGGCGCTCGCGGAGGCGGTGCTGACCGAGGCGCGGCGGCGCGGGATCGCCACCCTGCTGGACGCGGGCAGCTGGAAGGACGGCACGGAACGGCTGCTGCCGCTGGTCGACGTGGTCGCGGCCTCGGCCGACTTCCGCCCGCCGGCCGCCGGACCACCGCAGGAGATCATCCGAGGGTACGGCGTGCCGTGGCTCGCGATCACCGCCGGCGCCGGCCCGATCCGGTGGTGGGGTCCCGGCGGCACGGCCGGCGAGGTCCCGGTGCCCGCGGTGGCCGTCGTGGACACGCTCGGCGCGGGCGACGTCTTCCACGGCGCGCTCACCTTCGCGGTCGCCACCCGGGGGCTCGCGGCGCTGCCGTCGCTGCTGGCTCCCGCGGCCCACACCGCGGCGCGGGCCTGCGCACACTTCGGCACCCGCACGTGGATGCACCATACAGACACGTGATGACCGGGGCAGTATGACCGAATTTCAGGTCGCCTTCGTAGAGTGTGGTCATGGAGGACGGGGCACTGCTGGATCCGGAGCACGACCGCGTCTACCGGGCGCTGATCCGGCTCGGCTCCGCCGACGTCGAGGAGGTCGCCCGGCGGGCGTCGGTCCGGCACGACGAGGCGGCCCGCGCCCTGCACGCGCTGCGCGACCAGGGACTCGCCGCGGAACGCACCGGCGACGCCGCCGTCTACGTGGCGCTCGCCCCCGACGTCGCGCTCGGCGACCGCCTGCTGCGCCGCCAGGCCGCGCTGGAGGAGGCCCGCCGCTCGGTCGCCGCGCTGTCCGAGGAGTTCCGCGACATCGCCCGGCGCCGCGACGCGGACCGCCTGGTCGAGATCGTGCACGGCCGCGCCGCGCTGCGCGCCCGGCTGCACACGGTGCAGATGGAGGCGCGCGAGGAGATCCTCTGGTTCTGCCGGACGAACCCGCTCGCCATGCCCGGCACGGAGAACACCGAGGAGTCCGGCGCGCTCCGGCGCGGCGTGCGATACCGGGCGATATACGAGCGCGGCCTGCTCACCGACCCGGGCGAGCTGACCGGCATCACGGAGAGCGTCCGCCTCGGCGAGGAGGCCCGCACGCTGCCCGCGCTCCCGGTGCGCCTCGCGATCGCGGACCGCCGCACCGCGATCTGTCCACTCGTCCCGGACGGCGAACGCGGCTTCGTCGAGCCCACCGCAGCGCTGGTCCACCGCAGCGAACTGCTGGACGCGCTGCTCGCGCTCTTCGAGTCGCACTGGGAGCGCGCCACCCCGCTGCGCCTGGCCGACGGCGTCATCGAGGAGGCCGACGCGGACGCCAGCGAGAAGCACCTGCTGTCGCTGTTCGTCGCGGGGCTGCCGGACAAGTCGATCGCCTCCCAGCTCGGCGTCAGCCGCCGCACCGTCCAGCGCCGCCTCGACCGCCTGATGTCCATCGCCGGCGTCGACACCCGCACCGGTCTCGCCTTCCAGGCCGCCCGCCGCGGCTGGCTCTGACCCACCCACACAGCCGGCCTGACCGACCCCCGCGGCCGGCCTGACCGACCACGGGCGGATGACCGTGGAGGCGCGCGGTGTCCCCCGGTAGCGCGGCCCGGCGGGCCGGGTGCGGGCCGCGTGGGTACGTTTGGCGGATGCCGTCGGAAGGGGCCGGATGTCGACCGTGGTGATCGTCGGGGACGTGGGTGGGTGTGCGGACCGGCTGGCCGCGGTGCTGCCCGCGCTGGCCGAGGACCCGGAGGTCACCGTCATCCAGGTCGGTGACCTGGTGGATCGCGGGCCGGACAGCGCGGGCGTGCTGAAGCTGGTCGGCGAGCGGCTGCGGGAGTCCCCCGCCCGGTGGATCCAGCTCATCGGCAACCACGAGGCGCCCTACGCCGGCCTGAGCGACCCCTTCTGGCCCGAGCCGCTCGACGACACGGACGCCCGCCGGATCGCCGACTGGTGGCTTCGCGACCGCATGCGGGTCGCCGCCGCGGTCCGCACCGCGCGCGGCGAGGAACTGCTGGTCACCCACGCCGGCCTGACCGTCGAGTCGTGGCGGGCGCTGGGCGGGCCGGTGACCGCGGGCACCACCGCGGAGCTGCTGAACACCCGCCCGGACGACCTGCTGCGCAGCCTCCGCGGCCCGCTGTGGGCGGAGGCCGGGCCGGACCTCTACCACGGCTGGCTGACCGGCACCGAGTTCCCGCCGTTCGGGCAGGTGCACGGCCACGACACGATCGTCGACTTCGGGCGCCGGGAGTGGCGCTGCGCGGAACGGCTCCGGCAGCGGACCACGGTGGACTGGGACGCGCGGCACACCACCACGATGATCAAGCGGATGCCGTTCGTCGGCGTGGACCCGCGGCACGGCACCACGGGCGCGCCGGCCTGGTCCCCGCTCTATCTGCGCGACGCGACGGTGCTCGGGTAGCGGCGTACTACGCTCCGGAGCATGAAGCTTCCCGCCGCCGCCCGCGCCATCGCCGTTCCCGCCACCGACGCGGTCGAGGCCGCGCGGGCGCGGGACGCGGCGGCGTTCGGCACCGCGGTCGAGGCGCTGGCGGCGCAGGACCAGGAACGGACCGGGCGGGTGCTCGGCGCGGTGGTGCGCTTGCTGGTCGAGGAGTCGCACCCGGACGGCGTGGACAGCGACGACGTGCGCGCGGTGCTGGCCGGCTGCGTGCGGGACGCGATGACCTGGCAGGACGACGTGGATCCGCAGGTGGTGCTGGTGCTGCTGGCCGGCGCGCTGGGCGTCTACGACCCGGAGGGCGACGACGCGCCGCCGAAGGCGCTGACCCAGGCCCGGCACGGTGCGCTGCTGATCGCGAGCCTGCTGACGACGCGGCCGTTCGGCGACTGTCTGACGACCGCGTTCGACGAGATCGCCCGCGCCGAACACCATGACGGATGACCCGCGGATCATCGAGCTCGACCCGGCCGGCGACGACCGGGCCGGGCACCGCACCACGGACGGGCGCCGGCGCGCGGCCGGCTGCGTACCGCTGGCGGCCGTCGTCCTGATCGCCGGCGCAGCCGGTGGTGCGGTGCTGGGTGCGCGCCGGGAACACGACCGGGCGCTCCGGGAACAGGCCGCCACGGTCGCGCTGGTGATCCGGCCCGGTGAGACGCCGCGGCACACCGGGGGTAACCTGCTGAGCGCCCAGCTGACCGGCCCGATCCTGCTGGTCAACGCGGGCCCGCGGCCGGTGGAGGTACCACGGTCACCCAGACCCTCGGCGGACCCGGCACCGGCGCGGCGCGGCCGATCGGCACGCGAAAACGTGGGTCACCGGATGTTTGCCGGCACGCCGTCGCGGATACAAACAGGACACGCGATCCTCCCCCGGATGGCGCCCTTCCTCCCGGCCGCAGCGGCCCCCTGCCCCCGCAGGGCCGCTGCGGCCACTTACCGTTCGTGGCTCACCGGCGGCGCTCCTCGATCGCCAGCAGCACCGCGGCCGGACCGCAGCCGAGGGACGCGGCCGCGAGCAGCGCGAACGCCGTCCCCGTGCCGTGCCCGAACGCGATCACCAGCCCGGCCGTGGCCGCCGCGCCCGCGACCCGGGACACGATGCTGATCTGTGTGGTCGCGTCCGGCAGCTGCGCGGCCGTCACCGCGGTGAACGCGCCGGTCGTGCCGGGCATCATCACCAGCGCCATCCCGGCGCCGCGCGCCACCAGCAGCGCCTGCACCAGCGGCCACGGCAGATCAAGAGCAAGCCCAGCCGTGGGTACGGCCGTGAGCACCGCACCGGCCGCGGCCACCACGCCGGCGCCGTGGCGGTCGACGAGCCGGCCCGCGACCGGCAGCCCGGCCACCGTCCCGAGCCCGGCCGGAACCAGCAGCAGCCCGGCCTCGGCCGCCGACACCCCGCGCCCGAGCTGCAGGTAGAGCGGCAGCACGACCTGGCCGCCGAACAGCGCCGCGCCGGAGAACGCCACGGTGACGGTCGCGGCCGCGTACCGCCGGTTGGTGTAGATCGTCAGGTCGAGGATCGGCCGCCGGCCGCGCATCGCCAGCCAGCCGAACGCGGTCAGCGCCGCGAGCCCGGCCGCCAGCGGCAGCGGCGCGCCCGTGCCGCCGTAGACGACCAGCGGCAGCCCGATCGCGAGCAGCGACAACCCGGGTACGTCCAGCGCGCCCGCGGCCACCCGGTCGCCGGGCGCGCGGGGCAGCAGCCGCCACGCCGCCCCGAGCAGCGGCAGCCCCACCGGCAGGTTGATCAGGAACATCCAGCGCCACCCGGCCGTGTCGATCAGCAGCCCGCCGGCGACCGGACCGAGCGCGGGCCCGAGCGTGACCACGATCCCGGTCGTCCCCAGCACCCGGCCGAGCCGCAGCGGCCCGACCAGCCGCCCGATGACCGCCTGCCCGGCCGGCAGGACCAGCCCACCGGCCACGCCCTGCAGCACACGCAGCGCGATCAGCCACTCCACGCCGCCGGCCAGCGCACACCCGGCACTCGCGGCCAGGAACGCGGCCATGCCGCCGAGCCACAGCCGTTCCGTGCCGGCCCGCCGCATCAGCCAGCCGCCGGCGGGCAGCACGGCCGCGAACGCCAGCAGATATCCGGTCGCCACCCACTGCGCCCGCCCCAGCCCGGCTCCCAGCTCCCGGCCGAGCGCCTCCAGCCCCACCCCGACCACGGCCGCGTCCAGCGTGCTCAGAAACGCCCCGCCGGACACCACCAGCGCGACCCGCCACACCGCCCACGGCACCGTCCCGTCCGGCGATGGCGCCATCACGCCCCCTTCCGGAGGTCGGTCGCCTCGGGCGAGCACACGCGCTGATCGAGCCGGCCGTGCCACCGGATACGCGTCCCGGTCCGCCGGCTCGGAGGCCCGATCAGGATATCCGGCCACCCCGTTCCGGCATCGGCCGACGTTGGTGTCGACGGCTCGATCAACGAATCATGGGTCACTCCCGACATCGTTCCCGACGGGTTGACCAGATTCGATTTCAGAAAGCCGCTGGAGGTCGACGCCAAAACCGTGGCGTTCGGCCGGCGTGGTGGTGGACGGCCGGGCCGCGATTCTCGCCACCCGCCCGCTTCCCGGTCGCCGGGCGGCCCGGCGCACGGATACGACCGTGCCGGTCCCGCCCGGGGGTGCGGGACCGGCACGGTCGTTGTGGGGTCAGGGGACGACGCGGGTGGCCGGGGTGTCGCCGGTGATGCCGCCGCCGTCGGTGAACGGGGTCAGCGGGGAGGAGGCGATCTCGGTGCCGTCCGGTGCGTAGGCCGTCATGGTGGCCGCCGCGTCCGGGGCGACCCGGGTCTCGCCGTGACCGGCCGCGTCCAGCGGGACCTCGGCCGGGGCGCCGCCGCCGACGCTGATGGTGAGCCGGGCCGTGCCGGCCGGGGCCACCACGTGCACCCGGTCGGTGTGCGCGTCGCCGGTCTCGGCGTGCAGGCGCCAGCCGATCGGGCGCCGGTCCGCGCCGTCCGCCGGCAGCAGCAGGCGGAGGTCCTCGCGGGACCCGTGCGGCGGATCGAGGCCCCGGACCGCGAACGCGAGCACGCCCTCGCCGGGCCGGTGCACCGTGAACAGCGCGGCCGGGCGCCCGCCGACGGTGCCGGTCCAGCGCACGCCGACGCGCACGGCGTCCAGCGTCAGGCCGTGGGCGTGGAGCGCGGACTCCAGCCAGCCGCCGAGCATCCCGGCGTCGAACGGCCGATCGCCGAGCGCGGCCGCGGCGGCCGCGCGGAACGGGGCCGGGTCGGGCGTGACGCCGTCCCCGCCGCCGCCGGCCGTGCTGCCGAGCGGGATCTCCCGGCCGCCGTCGGTGAGCGTCATCCGGAACGGTGGCAGCACGGGCGTGGGCGGGAGCACCAGTTCCGCGATGCCGCTGCCGGGTGGGCCGCTGACCGGCGGGTTGTGGTGCACCCGGCCGTCCGCGCCGTAGCTGAAGCCGCTGCTGATCGACGCGGTGGTGCCGACCGGGCCGACCACGACCGCGTGCGCCCGGGTGCCGGCCGTCACGGCCGTCGTGACCGCGGCCCGCTGCTCGCTGTCGCCGGAGGCGCTCAGCATCATCTCCTCCGGTGCGGCACCGGCGGCGCCCTCGTACCAGACCAGTGCCGAGTCGGTGAAGAATCCCCAGCGCAGCGGCAGGTACATCAGCACCAGACGGGCGTCGCCGACGTCCGCCGCGTACAGGAACCGGATCTTGCTCTTGTCGTCGATCCGCCAGTACTCCTCCGCCTCCGGCAGGTCCTCGACCCGGTCGCGCATGCCCTCCAGCCAGGCGGTGTCGCCGGCCAGCGAGCCGCGGACCGGGCTGTTCAGCAGCGCGTTGTTCGCCGCGGCGACCGCGATGCCGGGCGCCCAGCCGGGCATCGGCACCGCGCCGAACTGCAGCACGGTCAGCACGGCCAGCGCGCCCGCGACGACGCCGGCCCGGGCGCGCCGGATGCGGCGGTGCCGGCGCTCCCGGCCGGCGAACGCGGGCCACGGGTCGTCCGGCAGATCGAGCGTGGCGGCCCGGGCCGCGAGCTCGTCACGCAGCGTGGTTTCGATGGTCATGCGCGGCTCTCCTGCAGGACGGTGGTCGTCGGGGCGTCGGCCATCTCGGCGCGCAGGCGTTGCAGCCCGCGGGACACCTGGCTCTTCACGGTGCCGACCGAGCAGCCCAGGGTGGCCGCCACGTCGGCTTCGGTGAGGTCCTCGAAGTAGCGCAGCACCAGCACCGCGCGCATCTTCGGGGGCAGCGCGCGCAGCGCGGTGGTCAACCGTTGCCGGTCGACGACCTGCTGGTACGGGTCACCCGCCGCGGCCGGCTCCGGGCCCGCGCCGGTGCCGCGCCCGAAGCCGCGCCGCCGCCGCCAGGAGATCGCGGTGTTGACCATGGCCTTGCGCACGTACGCGACCGGTGCGTCCATCCGGGACACCGTGCGCCACTTCCGGTGCGTCTTCTCCAGCGCGGTCTGGACCAGGTCCTCCGCGTGGCCCCGGTCGCCGGTGAGCAGGTAGGCGGTCCGCGTCAGCGGCCCCCAGTGCTCCCGGACGAACTCGCGGAACCCGTCGTCTGTTGACATCACACCCGGCCAAACGCTCGCTGTCCCGCCAAAGGTTGAGAGCGGAACACGACGAAGCCGGCCGCGGCAATCCCGCGACCGGCTTCGTCCTGGTCGAAACGTCAGTCCGTGCCCGCCTCCATGGCGGCCGCGTCGAGCAGCTGGTCCTCGGCGGGCTCGGCCGGGCCGGCCGCGATCGCCTCGGCACCGCCGGCCGGCATCGCGCCGATCAGCGTGGTGGTGGACGGCTGGGCCGCGATCACCTGGGTGCCGCCGACGATGCCGATCCGCGCGTACTGCTCCAGCCGGGCGCGCGAGTCCGCGATGTCGAGGTTGCGCATGGTGAGCTGGCCGATCCGGTCGATCGGGCCGAACGCGGCGTTCTCGGTGCGCTCCATGGACAGCTTGTCCGGGTGGTAGCTGAACTCCGGGCCGGACGTGTCGAGGATCGAGTAGTCCTCGCCGCGGCGGAGCCGGAGCGTGACCTCACCGGTGATCGCGGCGCCGACCCAGCGCTGGATCGACTCGCGGCTCATCAGCGCCTGCGGGTCCAGCCAGCGGCCCTCGTAGAGCAGCCGGCCCAGCTTGCGGCCCTCGCTGTGGTACGTGGCCAGCGTGTCCTCGTTGTGGATCGCGTTGACCAGCCGCTCGTACGCGATGTGCAGCAGCGCCATGCCGGGCGCCTCGTAGATGCCGCGCGACTTCGCCTCGATGATCCGGTTCTCGATCTGGTCGCTCATGCCGAGGCCGTGCCGGCCGCCGACCGCGTTCGCCTCGAGCACCAGGTCGACGTCGTTCGCGAAGGTCTTGCCGTTGATCGCGACCGGCCGGCCCTGCTCGAAGCGGATCGTCACGTCCTCCGGCAGGATCTCCACGGACTGGTCCCAGAACTTGACGCCCATGATCGGCTCGACCAGTTCCAGGCCGACGTCCAGGTGCTCCAGCGACTTGGCCTCGTGCGTCGCACCCCAGATGTTCGCGTCGGTGGAGTAGGCCTTCTCCGTGCTGTGCCGGTAGGGCAGGTCACGCTGCTGCAGCCACTCGGACATCTCGTGCCGGCCGCCGAGCTCCTCGACGAACGCGGCGTCCAGCCACGGCTTGTAGATGCGCAGCGACGGGTTGGCCAGCAGACCGTACCGGTAGAAGCGCTCGATGTCGTTGCCCTTGAACGTCGACCCGTCGCCCCAGATCTGCACGCCGTCGTCGAGCATCGCGCGGACCAGCATGGTGCCGGTCACGGCGCGGCCCAGCGGCGTGGTGTTGAAGTACGCCCGGCCGCCGCTGCGAATGTGGAAGGCGCCACAGGCGAGCGCGGCCAGACCCTCCTCGACCAGCGCGGCGCGGCAGTCGACCAGCCGGGCGATCTCCGCACCGTACTGACCGGCCCGGCCGGGGACGGACGCGATGTCGGGTTCGTCGTACTGACCGATGTCGGCCGTGTACGTGCAGGGCACCGCACCCTTCTCGCGCATCCACGCGACCGCTACGGAGGTGTCGAGACCACCGGAGAAGGCGATGCCGACACGTTCGCCGGCGGGCAATGACGTAAGCACCTTGGACACGTTGAAAGTATATGCAGACGCACGCATGATCATGCAACTGGGATACTCCCCGACATGCGGGCGCTGATCTTCGACTTCGACGGACTGCTGATGGACACGGAGACCACGCTGCTGGAGAGCTGGCGCTGGGCGTACCGGCAGCACGGTCTGGAACTGGATCCGGCGGGCTTCTTCGCCGACCACGGCGGCGACGCGAACGAGCCCCGCTACGCCGCGCTGGCCGCCGCGGTCGGTGCCGGCTTCGACCGGGACGGCAGCCACCGCCGCCGCCAGGCCTACCGGCTGACGCTGAACGCCGCGCTCACCCCGGCCCCCGGCGTGGTCGCCTGGCTGGACCGGGCCGCCGAGCTGGGTCTGCGCCTCGCGGTGGCCAGCAGTTCCCCGCGCCCGCACGTCGCCTCCATGCTCACCCAGGCCGGCCTGCTGGACCGCTTCGAGACGCTGGCGACCGGCGACGAGGTGGCCGCGCACAAGCCCGACCCGGCCGTCTACCGGCTCGCGCTGGAGCGGCTCGGCGTGCCGGCGGCGACCGCGCTCGCGTTCGAGGACACCCCGCACGGCGTCGCCGCGGCACACGCGGCCGGCCTGCGCTGCGTCGCGGTCCCGAACCCGCACGCGGACCGCTCCCGCTTCGGCGCCGCCGACCTGCTGCTCACCAGCGCGGCCGACATCACCGTCGACGAGCTGCTGACCAGGCTCGACCCGGCCACCTGACCCGGCCGGGGCCGGTTTCGCAGGGGATGGCGGGGCTGCGGCGAGGCCGCCCTTGTGAAACCGGCCTCAGCGCGCGAGGTCGCACCCGAAGTGCTCGCGCAGCCCGGCGCGGCCCGCGTCCGTCACCAGCACCGCACGGCCGGCGGGCCGGCGACGCACCCACTCCAGCGCGATCAGCCGGGACAGCAGGGCCGCCCCGAGCGCGCCGGCCAGGTGCTGCCGGCGCTCGCTCCGGTCCAGGCACGGGTGCGCGAACGATCGCCGGGCGGATGGCGGACGCGGGCGTGCGGATCGAGGTCCTCTACAGCGACCACGACGGCAACCTCGTCCTGCTCGTCGACGACGCCGCGGCCGGCGCCCGGATCTCGACGGTGTGGACGGCCCAACGGACGTGCGGACCGGGACCTCCGGCCCTGTCCGCGCGCCCCCGCCGGGACGACGCTGGTCGTGAACGGTGAGAGGGGAGGCCGGCGATGACGGCACAGGCAGAGGCGCGGACGTCGACCGCGGACGCGTGGCGGGGCTTCGCCGGCACGGACTGGCGGCGGGACGTCGACGTGGCCGGCTTCATCCGGGACAACTACACGCCGTACGAGGGGGACCACCACTTCCTCACCGGCCCGACCTGCCGGACGCTGGACGTCTGGGCGAAGCTGCAGGCGATGTTCCCGGTGGAGCGCGAGCGCGGCGTCTACGACGTGGACGCGCGCACACCGTCGACGATCACCAGCCACGCGCCGGGGTACATCGACCGGGACAACGAGCTGATCGTCGGCCTGCAGACGGACGCACCGCTGCGCCGGGCGATCATGCCGAACGGCGGCCTGCGGATGGTGGAGAACGGGCTGAAGGCCTACGGGTACGAGCTGGACCCGGCCGTGCGGGAGACGTTCGGCAAGTACCGCAAGACCCACAACGACGCGGTGTTCGACGCGTACCCCCAGGCGGTGCTGAAGGCCCGTCGCTCGCACATCATCACCGGCCTGCCGGACGCCTACGGCCGCGGCCGGATCATCGGTGACTACCGGCGGGTCGCGCTCTACGGCGTGGACCGGCTGATCACCGAGCGGATCACGCTGAAGGGCGCGCTGGACCACGCGCGGTCGACCGAGCACGTGATCCGGGACCGGGAGGAACTGGCCGAGCAGGTCCGCGCGCTGCGCGAACTGAAGGAGATGGCCGCGTCCTACGGGTACGACATCTCCGGGCCGGCCACGACCGGGCGCGAGGCGATCCAGTGGCTGTACTTCGCCTACCTGGCCGCGACGAAGGAGCAGAACGGCGCCGCGATGTCGCTCGGCCGGACCGCCACGTTCGTCGACGTGTACCTGCAGCGGGACATCGCGGCCGGTGACCTGACCGAGATCGAGGCGCAGGAACTGGTCGACGACTTCGTGATCAAGCTGCGGATCATCCGGTTCCTGCGCACGCCGGAGTACGACGCGCTCTTCTCCGGCGACCCGACCTGGGTGACCGAGAGCCTCGGCGGCCTCGGCGCGGACGGCCGCCCGCTGGTGACCCGGACCAGCTTCCGCTACCTGCAGACGCTGTACAACCTGGGCCCGGCGCCGGAGCCGAACCTGACCGTACTGTGGTCCGCCGCGCTGCCCGCGGGCTTCAAGCGGTTCTGCGCGCAGGTGTCGCTGGACACCAGCGCGATCCAGTACGAGAACGACGACGCGCTGCGCACCGAGTACGGCGACGACACCGCGATCGCGTGCTGCGTGTCCGGCATGCGGGTCGGCAAGCAGATGCAGTTCTTCGGCGCCCGGGCGAACGTGGCGAAGGCGCTGCTCTACGCGATCAACGGCGGCCGGGACGAGATGTCCGGTGACCAGGTGGCGCCGGTGTCGGCGCCGCTGACCGGTGACGTCCTGGAGTTCGGCGAGGTGGTCGCGGCGTACGAACGCACGCTGGACTGGCTGGCCGAGACGTACGTGGACGCGCTCAACGTCATTCACGCCATGCACGACAGGTACGCGTACGAGCGGCTGGAGATGGCGCTGCACGACTACCCCGTGCATCGCTTCCTGGCCACCGGCATCGCCGGCCTGAGCGTGGCCGTGGACAGCCTCTCCGCCATCCGGTACGCGACCGTCCGCGTCGTCCGCGACGACACCGGGCTGGCCGTGGACTACGAGATCGAGGGCGACTACCCGAGCTTCGGCAACAACGACGACCGGGTCGACGCGATGGCCACCTGGCTGGTCGAGGAGTTCATGTCCCGGATCCGGCGGCAGCCGGCCTACCGGGGCGCGGAGCCGACGATGAGTGTGCTGACCATCACCTCGAACGTGGTCTACGGCAAGCACACCGGCAACACGCCGGACGGCCGCCGCGCCGGCCAGCCGTTCGCACCGGGCGCGAACCCGATGAACGGCCGGGACAAGCACGGCCTGGTCGCGGCCGCGCTCTCGGTGGCGAAGCTGCCGTACGCCTCGGCCCGGGACGGCATCTCGCTGACCTGCACGGTCACGCCGGACGGCCTCGGGCACACCCGCGCGGACCGGATCACCGACCTGGTCGGTGTGCTGGACGGCTACACCGGGACCGGTGGCTTCCACATGAACGTCAACGTGCTGGACCGCGCCACGCTGGAGGACGCGATGGAGCACCCGGAGAAGTACCCGCAGCTCACCGTCCGGGTCTCCGGTTACGCGGTGAACTTCGTGCGGCTGACCCGGGAGCAGCAGCGCGACGTGGTCTCCCGGACCTTCCACGGGTCGCTGTGAACATCACGGGGTCCGTCCACTCGTTCGACACGTCGATCGGCGTGGACGGGCCCGGCACCCGTTTCGTGGCGTTCCTGGCCGGCTGCCCGCTCCGCTGCCTCTACTGCCACTCCCCCGACACCTGGTACCGGCGCAGCGGCACGCTGATGACCGTGGACGACCTGATGAGCGCGCTGCACGGTTACGAGCGGTTCATCCGGGTCAGCGGCGGCGGGGTGACGCTGAGCGGCGGCGAGCCGCTGCAGCAGGCCCGGTTCACGGAGGCGTTCCTGCACGCGTGCCGGATGCGCGGCCTGCACACCGCGCTGGACACGTCCGGCTTCTACGGCGACCGGGCCTCGGACACGCTGCTGGACGCGGTCGACCTGGTGCTGCTGGACGTCAAGTCCGCCGACCCGGCCACCTACCGCCGGGTCACCGGCACCGGCGAGATCGCGCCGACGCTGCGCTTCGGCCGCCGCCTGGCCGCGTTGCACAAGCCGGTCTGGGTACGGTTCGTGCTGGTCCCCGGCCTGACCGACGATCCGTCGAACATCGGCGGGATCGCCGACTTCGCCGCGGAGCTGCCCACGGTCGAGCGCGTCGAGGTGCTGCCGTTCCACCGGCTCGGCCAGCACAAGTACGACGCGATCGGCCTGGAGTTCCCGTTGCGCGACACGGTGCCGCCGTCGCACGAGGCGGTCGAGGCGGCCCGCGACATCTTTCGCGCCCGCGGCCTGACCGTCACCTGACGGGCCCGGCCCGGCCCGGCCGGGCCGGGCCCCTGGTAAGCCCCGCCGGCCGGCGCGGAAAGGGCTGGTTTGCGGCTTGCGCACCGCCTCCACAGTGTCCCGTTGGACCGACACCCTACGATCAACCGGTGCGAATCGAGTTCACGTACGCGCGTCCCCGGGAGTACTTCCGCGAACAGCGAGCCCAGGCGGGCCGTGCCGCCGCCGCGCCGAGCCTGCTCGGCGGCGTGCTGCTGCTCGCGGCCGGGATCGCCTGGGGCCTCACCGCGCTGCTGTCCGCCGGCATCAAGGACGAGCTGGCACTGGCCGGTCCCGCGCTGGTCCTGATCGGCGTCGGGCTGTGCATCCGCGCGCACGACCGCTGGCAGGACGAGCTCGCCGTCCCCGCCTCCTGGTGCACCCCGCGCGACTGGCTGATCACCGACGAGGCCCTCGAGTCCAGCACGCCGATCGGCAGCACCACCTGGAACTGGGCCGGCATCCGCTACGCGGTCCGCATCCCGCACGCCTACTTCTTCCGCGCCGAGGAGGGCGGCCGCTCCTTCGACGTGCCCCGCGCCCCGCTCACCGACGAGCAGGAGCAGACACTGGAGGACTTCCTCGTCGAACGCGGCATGATCATCGACGAGCCGGTCCGCGTCCGCTGACGCGCGACTCCGGGGAGCGGCGGCGGACCGTGCGGTCCACCGCCGCTCCCCGGGTCGCGCCGCGAGTCCGCAACCGGATTCGAACCGGTGTGACGCGATTTGCAGTCGCGCTCCTGGCCTCTCGGACATGCGGACGTGGGAACGTGCGTGCGGGCGACAGGATTCGAACCTGCTCAGACCATGCGGACGGTTTACAGCCGCCCCCGACTCTCCAGCGTCGGCGCGCCCGCGCGGGCCGGTCCGGCGGATGCCGGACCGGGTCGATCCGTTTCGTGCGTGGAGCCGGCGGGACTCGAACCCGCCACCTCTGCCGTGCGAGGACAGCGCTCTTCCCGATGAGCTACGACCCCATGTTCCTGCCGTACGTGCCCGGGGTGCGATTCGAACGCACACTGTCGCCGCCCTGAACGGCGCGCCTCCTGCCAGTTGGGCTACCCGGGCCCGATGTTGCCACGTGCCTCCGGCGCGATTCGAACGCGCAACGACGGCGTCCTCAACGCCGTTCCTCTACCAATTGGGATACGAAGGCATGATGAAAGAAGAATTGCGATCAATGCATTTCGGGAGGGCAAAGAAAAACCGCCCGGTCCCGTGACGGGAGGGGCGGCGTGGTCGCGCGCTGACGCCGGTCAGCTCGGACAACCGCCCCGAGGCGCAAGGAGGGCCAGGCTCGGATAGCCACGGCCGGTGAGACAGTCCGGCGCCGAGGACGCCGCCGCGCGAAGCATCTGACCCGACATGACCGCCTCCTTCGCCCTCATCATTTCACCGTCGCGGTTTACCGTCGCCGGCTTCCCTCATGGCTCCGGCCACCCGAAGCTGATGGATACGTTAATCGCCGGCCCTCGAGAATGGCAAGCATTTATTCGGCGCGATCGCGAACGGATGCGTAATTCGGCCGTCGCGACGATTCCGCCACCCGGTCCGTACCCCCGCGGGTCGTCACTCCTCGCCCAGCCAGAGCCGGTCGCAGATCGTCGTCAGCCCGATCGTGAGGTGGCGACGGTACGTGCTGAACGGCAGCCCGAGCCGGCGCGCCGCCGCCTCCTGGGTCGGCGCGCCGCTCAGGAACGTGGTGGTCAGCACGCGGTGCTGCTTCGCGGTCCGGCCGTGCCGGCCCAGCGCCTCCACGGCCCCGGCCAGCGTGCGGCGCAGCGACTCGACCGGGTCGTCCGCGTCCCGGACCAGGCCGGTGCGCAGCAGCGGGCTCTCCGCCAGCCGCTCCGGGCGGCGCCAGGCGCGCAGCGCGGCCCGGACCTCGGTGTCGAACTCGGCCCGGGTCAGCACGGCCAGGCCGGTGTCCGCGCGCGGCGGCAGCTCCTCGACCGGGCGCCGGGAGTTCCCGGCCAGCCACTCCTCCGGCGGCGCCGCCCGCCAGTCGTGCGCGAACAGGTGCCGGTCCCGGCCGCCGCTGGGCACGGCCAGCCCGGTACCCGGCATGTCGAAGTAGCGCAACGCGCCGGTCCACAGCGCCGGGTCGCCGGTCGCCAGGAACGTCCAGGCCGGGTGGTCCGGCCGGACCGCGCGGCCGAGCACCCGGTAGACCGCGAGATCCTGCACCGCGTCGGCGCGGCGGCGCTCCAGCGGGTCGGCCAGGCGCTCGCCGGCGGGGCGCTGAGCCGCGGGCGGGCCGGCCGCGGGCCGCGCCACGAACCGGAGCACGTCCAGCTCCTCCCCGGCGGCGAGCGGCGCGGCCGTGTGCGTGAACGCCCACGCCGCCGCGAGCACCGGGTCGTGCTCGCACTCGGCCAGGTCCTCCACGCCGAGCCGCAGCAGCGCGGAGAAGCCGATCAGCTCACCGCGCCCGGCCCGCGGCTCCAGCGGGTGGAACGGTCCGACGCGCGCGGTGTCCAGCAGCGGGATCGGCGCCTCCCGCCGGTAGGCGCGGAACGCGGACGGCTGCCGGCCGAACCAGAACTCCACCAGCTCCGGCTCGTCGCTGAGCGCCAGCAGCGCGGGCAGTTCGGCCGGGTCGACCCGGTCCTCGTACACGCCGCTGGTGGTCAGCTCCGCGGTCGCGTCGTCCGGCGCGCCGGTCGGCATGCCGAGGATCGCGTCGTAGAACGCGGTCGCGCCGAACCGGCGGTGCAGGTAGCCGAGCATCACCATGGCCGGCATGACCGCGTCGCCGGCCGCGATCCGGGCACGCTCGAACAGGTAGTCGCGGATCCGGTCGTGCAGCGCGCGGTGGCCGTCCGGGTCACGCCGGGCCAGTTGCGCCTCCACCGACGCGCGGACCGTGCCGTTCGGGACCAGGCCGAACGGTGACACGTGCATGAAGGACTGGGTGCGCAGCCACTCGAACATCGCGGCGGCCTCGTCACCGACCACCGCGCGCAACAGGTCCTCGGTGATCACGATGGAGTGCGCGGCGGCCTGCAACGCGCGCCGGTGGGTGGCGGACGGGAACGGCCCGGCGCACGCCGCGACCACCCGGTCCAGCAGCTCCTGCGTCGGCACCCAGCCGTCACCGTCCCGGGTGGGCGACTGCGCGGTGCGGGCCGCGAGCGCGAGCGCGGACGGGTTCCCGCCGGCGAACGCGATCATCTCGCGGCGCAGGTGCGGCGCGACGCCGAACCGGTGCAGCAGCGAGCTCGAGTCCATCCGGCTCAGCGGGCCGAGCGACAGCGGGCGGATCGCCTGGAACCAGCCCGGGTCCGCGCTCCACCGGGTGACCGGCGACCGGCGCGCGGCCAGCACCACGCGCGCGTCCATCGGCAGCCGCGGCAGCAGCCGGTCACGGAGCCACGCCTCCAGCGCCGGGATCCGGTCCGCGTCGTCGACCAGCACCACGGGCGCGCCCGGCCCGGCCGCGCCCGCGCGCTCCTCGTCGCCGTCCCGGCCGTCGACCCGCAGTACCGGCCGGCCGGCCGCGCGGGCCTCGTCGGCGAACCGGGCGAGCAGCGCGGTCTTGCCGATCCCGGCCGGCCCCTCGACCACCAGCAGCGCGTGTGGACCGTCCGGCCGCAACAGTTCGTGGAACGCCGTGATCTCCGGCTGCCGGCCCAGGAACGTCGCCCGGTGCGCCAGGCGCAGCCGGTCCGCGACGGAGCGGATCGGGAGGGCACTCAATGATCTCACGGCACTCACGCGACATACCGTAGAGTGACCAGCCATCGGGTTCAATCTACCGAAAGTCATACCGGGGGTTACAGAAACCTCGGATCTGACCACTCAGTGTCATGTTCGCCGGTGAGGGCCGTTACTTTTCGTGCACCCGGCAGTCCACAAGGGATGAAGACAACATCATGACAGGGCGTTACGTGCATCTGGTCCGGCACGGCGAGGCCGCGGACGGCGTGCTCACCGGGACCGGGCGCCGGCAGGCCGCGGCCACCGGCGCCCGGCTGGCCGCGCTGCCGATCGCGGCACTGCACCACGGTCCGCTGCCGCGCGCCGCGGAGACCGCCCGGATCATCGCGGCGCGGCTGCCGGGCGTACCGGTGCGGGAGCTCGAGGTCTGTGGTGACTACATCCCGCCGGTCGGCGAGCCGGCCGCGCTGCCGCCCGTGTTCCGGGACTTCCTGGCGCCGGTCACCGACGAGGAGTACGCGCTCGGCGAGACGCTGGCCCGCGCGGCCCTGGACCGGTTCGCGCGGCCGGCCGAGACCGAGACGCACGAGGTGATCGTCACGCACGCGTTCACGGTGGCCTGGTTCGTCCGGGACGCGCTGGACGCGCCGGAGCCGCGCTGGCTCGGGCTGAACGCGGTCAACTGCGGCCTCACCACGATCCTCTACCGGCCGGGCCGGCCACCCGCGCTGATCGCGTTCAACGAGGTCAGCCACCTGTGATCTCGGCCTCACCCGGATCGGCATCTTGACAAACGCGCGCAACCTCAGGTGTAGCCGAGGTGCCGTATCGTTCCGAGCCATGCAAGAGACAGCCCGCCTAGCGGGGTTCCTCGCAGCGCACGGCATCTGGAGCGTGTCCGCCGGCGACAAGCTCGTCCCGTTGATGGGATACGAGCAGGCCGACGGCGACCGCGCCATGGCCCGCTTCGCCGACGACGACCCGGGCATCTCGGCCCTGAACGGCCAGGAGGCACTCGAGTCCAACGGGTTCGCGGCGACCCGCGCCGCACTCGTCGTCGAGGGTTTCATCCACCTCGCCGCCACGCCGCGCACAGACGCGCTGATCGTGCGCGCCGTCTCCTACTTCCCGGAGCGGAGCGCCATGGCGGTGGCCGTCCCGTACCGCCCGCACACCGACAGGGACGGTTTCGCCGTGCACCGCCCGAGGTTCCTCGGCTTCGACAACGTCGAGCGTGAGGAGTTCCTGAAACTCGCCGACGCCTTCCACGAGGGCGTCAACTCCCACGAGGAGGCCTCCGAGGTCTGGAACGCAGCCCTCGTCGAATCACCGTAGGCACGGATCACGAGGGGGTACGCGAGTGCCCCCTCGTGATCCGCTTCGGTGCTACTTGGCGTCGAGCAGGTCGACGATCGCCGCGGAGGCGCGGAAGTACTTGTTCCGGCCGAGCTCGCCGATCGTCTTGATGCCCAGGGCGTCGCGCAGGTGCTTCGCACCCGTCTCGCTGATGCCGGCGAGGGCCGCGACCGGCGCGGCCGCGATCTCCTCGAGGCTCTTGTCCTGGTACTCCTTGTCGACGATCTTGCTCAGATCACCGGTGACTGCCATGGCACCTCCAGGGTTTCCACAATGGAACGGCGCAGAGGCTAGCAGACCGATCTTGACGTACCGTTGCCGTGGCTTCGCCCCGTCGCGTCGGTGTTATCGCCGCATCAGGGCGAAGACACCCCAGCCGAGGTACGGTCGCTGCCAGCGCACATGCTGCGGTGGTGCCCGGGTCAGCTCGGCCCGGATCTGCGGCGCCAGCGCGTCGTCCGGGTGCGCGTCCAGCCACCGCCGCATGTTGAGCCAGCTCGCGGCCGCGTACCGATCCCAGCCACGCTCGTCCGCCGCGACGAACTCGACCACGTCGGCCGGCTCCGCCGCGACGTGTGCGCCGGCGTCGCCGGGCACGAACGTGACCCTGCCCGTGCCGGAACCGACGACGGTCTTGGGTCACCACTCCTCCGCTTCGAGACCTGTCCGCACGCCAGGCCGCGGTGTGCCGTACCGGCGACGGCTTTTCCGCAGGCGCCCGGCCGGGGAGTCGCGCGCACCGTCATCGATCTGCGTCGGCCGGGTCGACCGATGCGGTTACGATCCGCTGGTGACCCTCACCGTTGCTGACCTGACCGGGTACGTCGAGCGTGACCTCGACGCGGACGTGGCGCGCTGGCTCGCCGACGAGGACCGGGTGGAGGTCCCGGACTCGATCCGCCCGGTCGCGCCGTTCGCCGCCCGGCTCGCCCCCGCGGACGCGGCCGCGCTGACCGGGCTGGACCGCCGCGTCCGGGCCGGGACGTTCCCGCAGATCCTGGACGCCTACGAGTGGTCGTACGGCTTCGACTTCGCCGGGAACGGGGTCGGCCTCGCCGACTCCGACGGGACCGAGCTGACCGACGACGACGTCTACTCGATCGGCGCGGACGGCGGCGGCAACTACTACGTGGTGCTGACGAACGGCCAGGTCGCGGTCTGGTTCCACGAGGAGGAGGCGCTCGAGGCGGACACCCGCTTCGACAACCTCGACGTCTTCCTCTGGTCCATGGTCCGGGTCGCCGCGGTGCGGGCCGGCACGCTCACGCTCGCCGAGGTCGAGCCCGACTTCCGGGCCCTCGCCCAGGACGGCGCGCTGCACCCCGAGCTCGGCCTGCTGACCCGCATCAAGAACTGACCCGAGGGCCCGGCCGCGGCGCGGAGCGACCCGCCGGGATCGAGGCGCGGGCGTCTCGATCCCGGGCCGGGCCGCGGGTCAGCCCAGCGGCGCCGCGATCCGCCAGGACGTGTCGGCGGGGTAGCCCGCCGCGGAGTCCTGCGGCGTGTGCGGGCCGCCGGCGGTGGCGATCCACACCTGGGCGCTGTAGTGCCGGATCGCGTGCCCGGCCATGTTGTAGGACCGCAGCGTCACGCCGCCGGCGCCCGGCTCCGCGCAGAACGTGGCGTCCCACGGGAACACCACGCCGCCGTCGGAGGCGTCCAGGCGCAGGCGGAAGTTGGAGTGGCGCAGGTAGCGGCCCGGGTAGTTGACCGATTCGAGCGAGTAGCAGGACGGGTCGGCGAGACCGGGCCGGACCGTGAACGTGGCGTCCGCCCGGGTGGTCGCGTCCGAGGCCGTGGTGACCACGGACGTGACGCCGAGCGAGTCCTGGTGCCGCAGGTAGCGGTCGGTGAAGCCGGGCGTGGTGACGCCCAGCGAGACGCGCGTGCCCGCGGTCAGGTCCGCGCCGCTGCGCCACCACGGGGACGCGACCTGCCAGGTCGTGTCCGCGGCGTACGACGCGGGGTTCTCGGTCGCCGCCGCGATCCACACCTCGCCGTTGTAGTGCCGCAGGAACCGGCCCGGCTGGTTGTAGGCCTCGAACGAGATCCCGGCCGCGGTCCGGCCGGTCCGCGCGCAGAACGTGGCGTCCGCGGCGAACAGCGCGCTGCCGTCGGACGCGTCCAGCCGGACCCGGGAGTTCGCGTGCCGCAGGTAGCGGCCCGGCTGGTTGCGTGACTCGAACGACCAGCAGCCGCTGCCGGCCAGCCCGGCCCGGACCCGGAACGTGGTGTCCTGCCGGGACAGCGCGTCGCCGACCGGGGACGTCACGCCGAGCGAGTTCACGTGACGCAGGTAGCGGTCGGTGAAGCCGGGCGTGGTCACGCCGAGCGAGATCGACTCGCCGGGCCGCAGCCATGCCGCGGCACCCTGGACGGCCAGGTGCGCGGCCCGGATCTGGTCGGCGTTCATCTTGAGGACCCGCCGGTCGTACGTGTAGAGGCCGTTGACCTCGTTCTCCACGTCGGTCGGCTCGGTGTAGATCGACCCGGACAGCCCGCGCGACCGGATCAGCCCCTGAAGCGTGTCGGTCACCTCGACGTACCGCCGGTTCAGTGCGGCGTCGTCCGCGACCATCTCGTAGCTGAACCCGTTGCCCGGCGACCATTCGTGCCCGGCCACGCGCAGCCCGAGCCCGCCGAACTCGCCGAGCTGCGCGATCCGGGTGGCGCTCGGCGGCTGGGTCAGTCCCGGGCCGACGTAGATGTGGTCGTCGACCACGTCGCCGTTGCCCGGGTCGCGCCCGCAGCAGTTCGAGCCGGAGTTGCCGTTCACCAGGCGGGTCGGGTCGTAGTTCTTGACCAGGTCGGTGATCCGGGCCTCGTCGTACTCGCCCCAGCCCTCGTTGAACGGGATCCACTGCACGATCGACGTGATCCCGCGCAGCTGGTCGATCATCCGCCGCAGCTCGTCCTCGAAGGTGACCCGGTCGGCCGCGGACGGCGTGACGCCGGTGCGCATCGACGGCATGTCCTGCATGACCAGCAACCCGAGCCGGTCCGCGTGGTAGAACCAGCGCGCCGGCTCGACCTTGATGTGCTTGCGGACCGTGTTGTAGCCGAACGCCTTCTGTCGTTCCAGGTCGAAGCGCAGCGCCTCGTCGGTCGGTGCGGTGTAGATGCCGTCCGGCCAGTAGCCCTGGTCCAGCGTGCCCATCTGGAAGTAGAACCGTCCGTTGACGACCGGCCGCAGGAACCCGTTCACCACCGCGGTCGAGACGGACCGCATGCCGAAGTATCCGCCCACGCTGTCGCCGCCGGAGAGCGTGACGCGCAGGTCGTAGAGGAACGGGTCGTCCGGGCTCCACAGGCGCGCGTTCGGCAGCGGGATCCGCAGCCGGGTGCCGGCCGGCGCGGACGCGGTCGCCACCGTGGTGCCGCCGGTGGAGACGGTCGCGGTGACGGTCTGCCCGGCCGCGTTCACGGTCCGGACATCAAGATCGAAAGCCTGCCCGGGTACGTCCGGAGTGGTGTCCAGCCGGGTGACGCGCCCGGCGGTGGTCGGTTCCAGCCATACGCTCTGCCAGATCCCGGACGCCGCGGTGTAGAAGATGCCGCTCGGGTTGAGCCGCTGCTTGCCGAGCGGGATGCCGGCCGCGTCCACCGGCGAGTGCACGCCGACGATGATCTCGTTGGTCCCGCCGTTCAGGTGCGGCGTGACGTCCAGCGACCACGCGTCGTACCCGCCGGTGTGCGAGCCCGCGGCGGCACCGTTCACCCACACGTTCGCCCGCCAGGTGACCGCGCCGAAGTTGAGCTGCACCCGCCGCCCGGACCAGGACGCCGGCACGGTGAACGTACGCCGGTAGAACATGTTGTTCTCGTGCCGCATGATCCCGGAGAGCGCGGACTCGATCGGGTACGGCACCAGCACGGTCTCGGCCAGGTTCTGCCCGGTCGGTGGCGTGCCGATCTGCGTCGACGCGGCGAACTGCCACTGGCCGTTCAGGCTCTGCCAGTCCGGGCGGGTCAGCTGCGGCCGCGGGTACTCCGGCAGCGGGTCGGTCAGCGACACCTGCGACGTCCACGGCGTGGACAGCGGCGGCGTCTTCGGGATGTACGCGGCGGTCGCGACGCCGGGATACACCAGGATCGCGGAACCGGCGGCCAGGACGGCGGTCGCCAGCCAGGTCAGGACCTTCTTCATCGGCCTGCTCCCGTGGTGGAGGACGGAGAGAGCGCTTTCAGTCAATGTTGTTTATAGAGCGCTCCACCCGTCCACGCAACGGCCGACGTCGATATATCCGGCGGACGACGACGGTCCGGCCGCTCGCCGGGGTACGCCGCGTCGCACGTGCGGCGTACCCCCGCCGGCTCTCAGGGGTTCGGCCGGCCCAGACGCGAGGCGGCGGCGTCCCATGCGGCCTGGTCACCGGACGGCTCGTAGCGGGTGAGCCGCTGGGTGTCGCGCAGCAGCGCGCGCAGCGCGGTCAGGTCCGGGCCGGCGGCACCGGCCGCGCGGGCCTGCACCAGGACGTTGCCGAGCGCGGTCGCCTCGACCGGGCCGGCCAGCACCGGCAGGCCGGTCGCGTCCGCGGTGAGCTGGCAGAGCAGCGCGTTGCGGGCGCCGCCGCCGACCACGTGCACCACGTCGACGCGCGTGCCGGAGAGCGCGGCGGCCTCCCGGACCGTGCGCCGGTGGGCGAGCGCGAGACTGTCCACGACGGTCCGCACGACCGCGGCGCGATCCGCCGGGACCGGCTGGCCGGTGCGGCGGCAGAACGCCGCGATCCGGGCCGGCATGTCCCCGGGTGCGAGGAAGTCGCCGTGGTCCGGGTCGACCACCGAGACGAACGGCTCCCGCGCCGCGGCCTCGACCAGCAGTGCGGGCAGGTCCGGGTCGCCCCACGCGCGGCAGGACTCCTGGAGCAGCCAGAGACCCATCACGTTGCGCAGGTAGCGGACGGTGCCGTCGACGCCGCCCTCGTTGGTGAAGTTCGCGGCGCGGCTGGCCTCGGTGAGCACCGGCCGGTCCAGCTCCACGCCGACCAGCGACCAGGTGCCGCAGGAGATGTACGCGAAGTGCGCGTCCGCGGCCGGCACCGCGACCACGGCCGAGGCGGTGTCGTGCGAGCCGACCGCGACGACCACCGGCTGCCCGTCGAGGTCCCGGGCCCGGCCGATCACCGTGCCCGGCTCGCGCAGCGGCGGGAACAGGCCCGGGTCGAGGCCCGCCGCCGCGATCAGCTCCGTGGACCAGGCACGCGTGCGCAGGTCGTAGAGCTGGGTGGTGGACGCGTTGGTGATCTCCGCGCCGATCTCGCCGGTGAGCCAGAACGCGATCAGGTCCGGGATCATCAGCAGGTGCCGGGCGGCGGCCAGCACCGGCGTGCCACGCGCGGCCGACAGCTGGTAGAGCGTGTTGAAGTTCAGCTGTTGCAGGCCGGTGATGCCGTAGAGCCGCTCCTCGCCGATCGCCGCCGCCACCTCCCGCCAGACGCCGGTGGTGCGCGCGTCCCGGTAGTGCACCGGGTTGCCGAGCAGCGCGCCGGTCGCGTCGAGCAGGCCGTAGTCGACCGCCCACGAGTCGATGCCGATGCTGTCCACCGGCCCGGCCCGGCGCAGTCCCTCCAGCACACCGCGGTACAGCGCCAAAATGTCCCAGTGCAGCGTGCCGTTGATGCTGACCGGCTCGTTCGGGAAGCGGTGCACCTCGTCGAGGCTCAGCGCGCCGCCGTCCAGCGTCGCCCTGATCACCCGGCCGGAGGACGCGCCGAGGTCGACCGCCGCGAAAACGCTCATCGGAGGAAGGCCGCGGCGACGCCGGCGTCGACCGGGACGTGCAGGCCGGTGGTGTGCGACAGCTCGCCCGCGGTCAGCACGAACACCGCGTTCGCCACGTGCTCCGGCAGCACCTCGCGCTTCAGCAGCGTGCGCTGCGCGTAGTAGGCGCCCAGCTCCTCCTCCGGCACGCCGTAGACCGCGGCCCGCTTGGCGCCCCAGCCGCCCGCGAAGATGCCGGAGCCGCGGACCACGCCGTCCGGGTTGATGCCGTTGACGCGAATCCCGTGGCCGCCCAGCTCGGCCGCGAGCAGCCGGACCTGGTGCGCCTGATCGGCCTTCGCGGCACCGTACGCCACGTTGTTCGGCCCGGCGAAGAGCGAGTTCTTCGAGGAGATGTAGACGATGTCGCCGCCCATCCCCTGCGCGACGAGGATCCGCGCGGCCTCGCGGGAGACCAGGAACGAGCCCTTCGCCATCACGTCGTGCTGCAGGTCCCAGTCCGCGTCCGTGGTCTCCAGCAACGGCTTGGAGACGGAGAGCCCGGCGTTGTTGACGATCAGGTCGACGCCGCCGAACGCGAGCACGGCCGCCCGCAGCGCCTCGGCCACCGCGTCGCCGTCCGTCACGTCCGCCTCGACCGCGATCGCCCGGTCGGTGTCGCCGATCTCGCCCGCCACCGTGCGCGCCGTGTCAAAGTTGCGGTCCGCGACCACGACGCAGGCGCCCTCGGCCGCGAGGCGCAGCGCGATCGCCCGGCCGATGCCGGAGCCGCCGCCGGTCACGAACGCGATCCGGGTGGCGAGCGGCTTCGGCTTCGGCATGCGCTGAAGTTTCGCCTCCTCCAGCGCCCAGTACTCGATCCGGAACTTCTCCGCCTCGTCGATCGGCGCGTAGGTGGACAGCGCCTCGGCGCCGCGCATCACGTTGATCGCGTTGACGTAGAACTCGCCGGCCACCCGCGCGGTCTGCTTGTTCGCCCCGAACGAGAACATGCCCACGCCGGGCACCAACACGATCGCCGGATCCGCGCCACGCATCGCCGGGGAGTCCGCCGTGGCGTGCCGCTCGTAGTAGGCCCGGTAGTCCGCCCGGTACGCCTCGTGCAGCTCGGTCAGCCGGGCCACGGTGTCCTCCAGGGACGCGTCCGGACCCAGATCCAGGACCAGAGGCTTGACCTTGGTACGGAGGAAGTGGTCCGGACAGGACGTGCCCTTCTCCGCCAGCTCGGCCAGCCGCTCCCGGCCCACGAAGTCGAGTACCTCGGGCGCGTCCGTGTAGTGCCCGACCTGCGGCCGGTCGGTCGACACCAGCCCGCGGACCACCGGGAACAGCGCGGCCGCGCGGGCATGCCGGGCCGCCTCGTCCAGCGCCGGGACCCGCAGCGCGCCGAACGGCTCCGGTCGGCCGTTCGCCTCGATGTAGGCCGCCGCGGTCTCGATGACGGTGAGCGAGTTGCGCTCGCACTCCTCGCTGGTCGCACCCCACGCCGTGATGCCGTGACCGCCGAGGACGCAGCCGATCGCCTGCGGGTTCGCCCGCTGGACCGCCGCGATGTCCAGCCCCAGCTGGAAACCGGGCCGCCGCCACGGCACCCAGACCACCCGGTCGCCGAAGATCTCCTTGGTCAGCGCCGGCCCGTCCGCCGCGGTCGCGATCGCGATGCCGGCGTCCGGGTGCAGGTGGTCGACGTGCGCAGCGTCCACCAGCCCGTGCATCGCGGTGTCGATCGACGGCGCCGCACCCCCGCGCCCGTGCAGGCAGTAGTCGAACGCGGCCACCATCTCGTCCTCGCGCTCCACCCCCGGATAGACGTCCACGAGCGCCCGCAGCCGGTCGAGCCGCAGCACCGCGAGACCGCTCTCCCGCAGCGTGCCGAGGTCACCGCCCGACCCCTTCACCCAGACCAGCTCGGTCGGCGCGCCGGTCACCGGATCCGTGTCGGTCGCCTTCGCGGACGTGTTGCCACCGGCGTAGTTGGTGTTGCGCGGGTCCGCGCCCAGCCGGTTGCTGCGGGTCAGCAGGTCACGCACTGCGGGGTTCGTCATGGTGTCCTTCTCGCGGAGATGGTCGGGACTTCCAGACACGCCGTGCCGGAGGCAGGCTGCCGTGAAACGTTTCATGAATTTCGGACAGGTTACGGCGGGCGACGGCGCCGGGTCAACCCCCGGCCTCATGCATGAAACGTTCAACTGGCGCTTCGCCAACAGCTCACCCAGCCGGTGGAGCGCCGGCAGCGAAGCTCGGCTGGAGCGATCGGCGCCCAGCCGAGCCGGCCCCAGCCGAGCCAGCGGAGCCGACCCAGCGGAGCCAACCCAGCCAAGCCAAGCCAGCTCAGCCGAGCCAGCCCAGCTAAGTCAGCCCAGCCGAGCCGGCCCCAGCCGAGCCGAGCCAGCGGAGCCGGCCCAGCCGAGCTGAGCCAGCCGAGCCGAGCCAGCGGAGCCAGCCCATCGGGCGCCCCGCGCCCGATATTTCGCGATATAGGTATCCAGCCTCGCCACGTCTCACCCGACCGCCCACCATCTTCGATCGCCACGCCGGCACCCTTCGACGCGATCGATCATTGACCGATGCGTAGTAGCGGTCCACTGAGGCCGTTGACAACCACTTCGCATCGATCAATGATCCTTTCCCGCCGAGCGGACAAGAGCGGCGCAGGGATCGCCCAGGCACTCCCGCGCAGCGCGGCCGGGCGCCGCCGTGATCGCGGCTCGCCGTGACCGGCTGATCTCGTGCCGGCCGCAGCGGACTTCGCGGCTGCTGCGGTGACCCGATGCGACACCGCGCCGGAGAGTCAGATGGTCTTCGCCGCGGAGGACGAGGCGGGCCGGGAGCGCCTGCGGCGGGTCGCGAGGAAGGCCACGAGACCGGCTGCCAGGCAGGTGAGCAGCTGCGGCCACGGGATCGACCAGGCGGTGGCGGTGCCGGTCGCGAGCGGCGTGTCCGGCGCGAAGACGTCGTACTGCCGGGTCGGTACCGGACGCACGCGGACCTCAGCGGTCGTCCGGAGAAGCGGCCACACTCCGGCGACCTCGATCGCATGGGTCAGTGAGTTCCCGGGCAGCAGTTCCGGCATCGGTGCCGGCACGGTCTGGCGGCCGAGCAGCCCGAACGGCCCGGCGGTCATGATCACCTGCTCCGCACCGAGCCGCACGTTACCCCGGTTCGTGACGGTGTAGGTGACCGTCGCGTCGCCGGCCGTCCACGGCTCCGGAGCGCCCCGATAGGTGACGTCGACCCCGGTGACGTCCAGGCGCGGGTGCAGCTCACCACCGACCCGGACGTACATCCGCGAGCCGAGCCGCCGGTCGACCACGACCGCCCGGCCCTCGCCGTCCGTGCCGGGGGCGCGGTAGGACGTGACGATCCCCCCGGTGTGGTCCCCCGCCTCCGCGCCCGCGGGCACGGCCAGGACGAACGGGACGTCGACGAAACCCTCCGCCGGTACGGTGATCTCCGCCGTGCCGAGCGCGGTCCACGCGCCCACGCCGGTGGGCGCGGTGCCGGCCCGCAGCAGGTCGATGGCGCCGCTGGACGTGGTGAACGCGTCGCTGGCGTAGATCACCAGGGGCAGCGGCTCGGTGCCGAGGTTCCGCACCCGGATGCTGTCCTCGATCCGCTGTCCCGGCTCCAGGTCCCAGGCGAAGTTCGGCCGGTCCGGCCGTTCCGGGCTCGGCGTCGGCCGCACCGACCAGGTCAGCGTCGCCCCGTCCCCCGGCGCCACCGCCGGCAGCGCACCCGACGAAGCTCCCGGCAGCACGGCCGGTGAACCGCCCGGCAGCACGGCCGGTGAACCGCCCGGCAGCGCACCGCCCGGCAGCACCGCCGGCAGCCCGCCACCCCACCCCACCGCCGGCAGCGCGCCGGGCGCACCGCCCGGCGTGGCTGTCGCGGTGCCGGCCGGGGCAGGACCGACGGCGACGGCGAGTGCCGCCGCCAGCACCGCTCGCGCAACCCGCCGAGTGCTGACTGACATCGTGGATCTCCCGTGGGCAGGTCCGATCCGGGCGTCACCCAGGTCGCCGGAACGACCTGGGTGGCGCCCGCACCGCGGGTGGAAGAAGGGGGTCAGGAGAGCGCGGTGACCGTGAGCGTCGCCGTGTAGCTGCCGGGTGGCGTGGTCAGCGGCAGCCGCAGGTCGAGTCCGGCGCCGACGCTCGCCGTGCCGCGCCCGTGCCCGCCCGCCGCGTCGGCCAGCGTGGCCGACTCGGTCAGGCCGAGGCCGCCGCCGATGCCCGGTTCCACCGGCGCTCCGGCCACCGCGCCCGCGCCCGGTGTGATCACCACGGGTGACCAGCCGAGGTAGCGGCCGGAGAGCCCGCCGCTGAAGTCGGAGATCTGTCCGGAGACCGCCCATGCCGGCCCGCCGGCCCGGGTGTCGGTCACCGTGATCGGCGCGATGTCGCCGGTGGCTTGCAGGTACGTGTCCTGGAAGACCGCCTGGCCGAGGTTCACCGCGCGGTCACCGTCGATGCTCCAGATGAACTCGCCCGGCGCGTCCACCACCTCGACGCTGATCGTCTGCGCGCCGTCCGCGGCCGGGGCCGGCCAAACCTGCGTCCACGCGTCCAGCGACCGGTTGGTGAACGTGTCCTGCCAGGTCGAGATGTCCGTGAGCCGCAGGAACGCGCCGACGCCGTACGTCTTCCCGGGGGCCAGCGCACCGGCCGGCACCCGGATGCCCGCGGTGAACGTGCCGCCGGTGGTCGCCATCCAGCCGTGGTAGATCTGGCCGCCGGAGGTGTCCGGCGAGGTGGCGATCCAGTTGCGGTGCCCGGTCCGGCCCGGCTGCCACGACGTGGTGTCGAAGAGCCCCAGGTCCAGCGAGTACGTCTCGGTTGCGCTCGCCCAGTCCGGCACGTGGAAGCCGGCCGCGACGACGGTCAGCCGGGTCTCCGTGGCCGGGTCGATCGGCGCTGACGGGATCACCACGAGCTGCGGCCGCCCGGTGCCGCGGAAGACGCGGAAGCCGAACGTGCCGGAGACCGACCGCGCGCCCTCGACGTTGACCGCGACGATCCGGCCGCGCGCGCCGTTCGCGTCCAGTGGCACCGACGGGATCGTGATCTGCGACGGTGCGGATTCCGCGCCGGCCCACGGCCGCCAGGTGGCGCCCGCGTCGTCGCTGCGTTCCAGCACGATCGAGGACGCGTCGATCGCCGGGTTGCCGGTGACGTCGAAGTCGACGACGGCCCGGTTGCCGGAGATCGCGGCCAGGTCGGCCGGCTGCCGGGTGAACGTGGGTGCGGCGTACGGCGCGGTCTGCAGCCGGAGCGCCGTGGAGACGGCCCGGCCGTCCGCGTTGACGGCGACGATCCGCACGTACACGCCGTTCCAGGCCGAGGTGATCGCCGGGATGGTGAGCGTCTCGCCGGTCTCGCCCGCGATCGCGGTCCACGGCCCGTTGGCCGACGTGGACCGCTCCCACCGGAGGTCCGCGACCCCGTCGATGTCGGCCGTGACCGTGAGGTCGCGTCCCTCGACGTAGGGCGCGGCCGCGCCGGCGGCCGGGTTGGCCAGGATGACCGGCACGTCCTTCACGTCCGGCGCGGAGTCGAACCGTACCGTCAGGTCGAACGGGGGTTTGTCGGTGTCGGCCGGCAGGCCGCTGGTGTGCCAGTAGCTGGACAGCTGCGTCTCGTACTGGAAGTCCACGAAGGACTCGGGCCAGGCGCCCCAGTCCGGCTGGGCGGCCTTGACCGCGGCCGGGATCGCCGAGGCCGTCGACCGCACGCCGTCGGCCAGCGGGAAGTAGTCGACGCCGGAGAAGCGCGGCGAGATCTGCACGCCGTCCGTGGCCAGCAGCACCCGGTCGAACGTGGCGACCGTGACCGTGCGCGGCGGGACCGGCTCCTTCGTGCCCGGGTCGGTGCGGCTGGCCGCCATGCCACCGGCGGTCGCGGTGAGCGTGCCGGTGCCGTCCTCCGCGACCGTCAGCACCGGGTCGCGCAGGTACCAGGTGACCATGCCGGAGTACGCGTTCGCGGTGAACGCGCCGGTCCACCGGATCGTGGCCGCACCGGTCACCGCGTTGGCCGTACCGGCGCCGCCGGTGAAGAGGACGCGCTGGTTGAGCTGGGATCCGGTGCTCGGGATGCACTTGGTCGCGTCCGAGACGCCCTGCGCGCTGCCGTCCGGCATGCGGTGGACGATCCGGACGTCGCCCTGCCGGCCCGCGAACGTCTCCTGCGTACCGGCGGAGAAGTAGTTGCAGCCGGTGTTGGCCGGGTTGCCGCCCTGGTAGATCTCGTTGACGCCCCATTCCAGGCTGGCCCGGGCGACCGGGTCGAGGCTGCCGCCGCCGCTGACCACGTCGAGCGTGGCCTCGGCCGAGGTGACGGCCGGCCCGTACGCGTTGCCGACCACGACGCGGAACGCCGCGCCGTCGTCGGCCGGTCCGGTCTTGAACGTGTGGTCCGGCCCGGTCGCGCCCGGGATCGTGGTCCAGGCGCTGCCGTCGCGGCGTTGCCACTGGTAGGTGTGCGGCGCGGTCCCGCCGGCCGTGACGGTGAACCGGGCGTTCTGGTAGGCCCGGACCGAGGCGTCGTGCGGCGGTTCGGTGACGACGGCCGCGACCGGCGTCACGGTCAGCCGCGCCTCCGCGGACCGGTGCTGGACGAACGTGGCGTCGAAGACCCGCACCGAGTACGTCGCGCCGTTGTCCGGATAGGACGCGGTGAACGTGTAGGACGCGGTGTTGCCGCCGGGGAGTGCCGTGGTGCCGCGGGCGTCCGTGCGGTACCAGGTGTAGAGCATCGCGCCGGGGAACTCCGCGGTGAACGTGACCGCGCCGCCGTCCGGGACGGTCTGCGGCTGGGGGAGCGTGAATCCGGCCGCGCGTCGCAGCGGCTCGGCCACCGCGGCCGGGTGGGCCGGTTCCGGTGGGGACGTGGATGGGGCCGGGGTGGCCGCACTGAGGAGCACGGCCACGGTCGCGAACGCGATTAAAGATCGCACAGTGAGGTCCGCTCGTCGTGGGGAGTCGTCGCGGAACCGCCCGCCGGCGCCACCGGGCGGGATTCCGCGACGAGATCCTAAGCGGCTTCTAGTTAGGTAAGGCTAACCTATGACGAAGGCAACAGCGCCGTGACCGATCCAGGTGCGCGGTCGTCGCCGGACCGAGCCGGCCGGCGCCTCGCGCACGGGCGGAAACGCGTCAGGAACGGTTCGCGGTGGACGCGCGGGCGACCAGCTCGGGGATGAAGGTGGCCTGGTCGTGCCGGTGCAACGGATTCGTCGCCTCGTCCAGCAGCAGCTTCGCGGCCGTGCGGCCCAACTCCTGGCGCGGCTGGCGCACCGAGGTCAGCGGCACCGCGGCCGCGGCGGCGAACTCGATGTCGTCGAAGCCGACGATCGCCAGATCCTCCGGCACCCGCGCGCCCGCGCCCACGGCCTGCTGCAGCAGGCCCAGCGCCAGCAGATCGTTCGCGCAGAACGCGGCCGTGGGCCGGCGCCGGGCCGCGATGCCGGCGAGCCGCTCACCGGCGGACCGCCCCTCGCTGACCGTGACCGCATCGGTGGGCAGGTAGACCAGGTCGCCGGGGTCGCGGCCGAACTCGGCCCAGATCTGCCGGGCGCCCTCCAGCCGCTCGCGCACCTGGCCGATCGAGTCGGGACCGCCGACGAACGCGACCCGGTCGTGGCCCTGCTCGATCAGGTGCTCGACCGCGATGCGCCCGCCGAGCACGTCGTCGACGCCGACCGAGCAGAAGCCGCCGGAGTCGCGGTGCCGGTCGACGATCACCACCGGGATGCCGCGGCGGGATATCTCGTCCAGGTACGGCGCGTCCGCGTTGACCGGCGTGATCAGGATGCCCTGCACGCGCTGCTGGAGCAGGCGGTCGAGGTGCGCCTCCTCGCGCTCGGCACGGCCGTTGCTGTTGCAGATGAACAGCGACAGGTCCGCGTCCTCCGCGGCCAGCTCGATGCCCTGGGCCACGTCGTTGAAGAACGGGTTGGTGGCGTCCAGCATCACGTAGGCGAGCGTGCGGCTGGTCCCGGCGCGCAGCTGACGGGCCGACTCGTTGCGCACGAAGCCCAGCTCGGCCATGGCCCGCTCGACCCGCTCCCGGGTGGCCGGGCTGACCCGCTCCGGCCGGTTGAGCACGTTGGAGACGGTGCCGAGGGAGACGTCCGCGGCGGCCGCCACGTCCTTGACCGAGGGCGTGCGGGAACCCGGCCGGGCACGTTGCTGGCTCACCAAGGCGCACTCCTGACGGCTTTGAAACGTTGTATCGACAGCCTACGGTACGCACATTCGTGCGAAGCCCGTGTTTCCTAACGATTTCCTGCGCAGCCTTGACACGTGTGACCGGCGCCACCTAGCGTCACCCTGCACGGCTTGAAATGTTTCAAATACATCGACAAGACGCGGAGGTGGCCCGTGACGACAGATCGAAGCACGTCGTCAGGCCAGGCGTTACTTGAGGTCCTGGACGTCAGCAAGTCCTTCGGCGCGGTGGCCGCCGTGCGGGGCGTCTCCTTCCCGCTGCACGCCGGCGAGGCGCACGCGCTGGTCGGGGAGAACGGCGCCGGCAAGTCCACGATCGTCAAGATGCTGGCCGGCGTGCACCGGCCGGACACCGGCACGATCCGGGTGCGCGGCGACGACGTCTCGTGGGGCTCGCCGGCCGACGCGAAGGCGGCCGGCATCGCCGTCATCTACCAGGAGCCCACGCTCTTCCCGGACCTCTCGGTCGCGGAGAACATCGCGATGGGCAACGCGCCGCTGACCCGGCTGCGGCAGATCGACCGGAAGTCCATGCGGGCCACGGCCCAGCAGTTGTTCGCCCGGCTCGGCGTGCGGATCGACCCGGACCGGCCGGCCCGCGGCCTCTCCATCGCGGACCAGCAGATCGTCGAGATCGCGAAGGCGCTCTCCGTGCACGCCAAGGTCCTGATCATGGACGAGCCGACCGCGGCGCTCTCCGGCGTGGAGGTCGAGCGGCTCTTCTCCGTGGTCCGGTCGCTGCGCGACGAGGGCGCCGCGATCATGTTCATCTCGCACCGGTTCGAGGAGATCACCGCGCTCTGCCAGCGCGTCACGATCATGCGGGACGGCCGGCACGTCTGCACCGAGCGGGTCGAGGACCTGACGGTCGACGACATGATCCGCCGGATGGTCGGCCGTGACCTCTCCACGCTCTTCCCCAAGCAGGACGTGACCGCCGGCGACGTGGTGCTGACCGTCGACGGGCTCACCCGCGCGGGCGTCTTCCGCGACATCAGCTTCGAGGTGCGGGCCGGCGAGATCGTGGCGCTGGCCGGCCTGGTCGGCTCCGGCCGCTCCGAGGTGATGCAGGCGGTGTTCGGCGTCGACCCGTACGACAGCGGCACCGTCACGTTCCTCGGCGGGCGGCTCAAGCCGGGCAACCCGCGCGCCGCGATGACCGCGGGCATGGCGCTGGTCCCGGAGGACCGCCGCCAGCAGGGCCTGGTGATGGACCTGTCGATCGAGCGGAACGTGACGCTCCCCCGCTCCGGCGCGCTCGCCCGGCTCGGCCTGCTGTTCGGCGGCGCGGAACGGCGCGCGGCGACCGAGTGGACGCGACGGCTGCAGACCAGGTTCGGCCGGCTCTCCGACCTGGTCGGCACGCTGTCCGGCGGCAACCAGCAGAAGGTGGTGCTGGCCAAGTGGCTGGCCACCGAGCCGAAGCTGCTGATCGTGGACGAGCCGACCCGCGGCATCGACGTCGGCACCAAGGCCGAGGTGCACCGGCTGATGTCGCAGCTGGCCGCGGACGGCATGGCGGTCGTGATGGTCTCGTCCGAGCTGCCCGAGGTGCTCGGCATGGCCGACCGGGTGCTGGTGCTGCGCGAGGGCCACCTGGTCGCGGAGCTCTCCCGCGCCGAGGCCACCGAGGAGTCCGTGATGTACGCCGCGATGGGACAGCAGGTGACCGCGTGACGTCCGCGACCGTGGAGAAGACGGCGGCCCCGAGGTTCGCCAATCCGTTCAAGCAGCGCGAGATGGGCATCGTGCTCGCGCTGGTGGTGCTGGTCGGCTTCACCGCGATCAACCAGTCCCGCTTCCTGTCCGCGCAGAGCGTCACGGACATCCTGCTCAACACCGCGATCCTGGCCGTGCTCGCGTCCGGCATGGCGGTCGTGGTGATCACCCGGCACATCGACCTGAGCGTCGGCTCGGTCCTGGGGCTGAGCGCGTTCACGGTCGCCACCGTCATGCAGCAGAACCAGGGGCTGCCGATGGTTGCCGCGCTCGGGCTGGGCCTGGCGATCGGTGCGGTGGCCGGCGTGCTCAACGGCGCGCTGGTGCACTTCGGCAACGTGCCGGCGCTGGTGGTCACGCTCGGCACCATGTACGCCTACCGCGGCCTCACCTACTCCTGGGCGGGCGGCCAGCAGGTCACGGCGGACGAGGTGCCCCGGCACTTCCTGCACTTCGCGAACAGCGCGCTCCTCGGCGTACCGTGGCTGGTCCTGATCGCCCTGGTGGTGATCGCCGGGGTCGGCCTGATGATGCGCAACTACCGGATCGGCCGCGAGCTCTACGCGATGGGCTCCAGCCCGCAGGCGGCCGGGCTGGCCGGCATCCGGATCGCGCGCAACACGCTGGTCGCGTTCGTGATCAGCGGTGCGCTGGCCGGGCTCGGCGGCGTGCTCTACGCGTCCCGGTTCGGCACCGTCGACGCCTCCTCCGGCAACGGCTACGAGTTGCAGGTGGTCGCGGCCGTGGTGGTCGGCGGCGTGGCGGTGTTCGGCGGCAGCGGCACGATCTGGGGCGCGGGCCTCGGCGCGCTGTTGCTCACCGTGATCGGCAGTGCGCTCGCGGTGCTGGACATCAACCAGTTCTGGCAGCAGGCCATCGTCGGCGCGCTGATCGTGCTGGCCATCGGCGCGGACCGGCTGGTCGCGGTCCGCATCGCCCGGACGCTTCGGAAGAGGGACTCGCATGTCTGAGCTGAGGGGCCGGCTGGCCAGCTGGGACAGCATGATCATTGTGGTCACGGCGGTGGTCGTGGTCGCCGCGAGCATCGGCGTGGAGAACTTCGGCACCAGCACGAACTTCACGTTCCTGGTCCTGGACCTGCTGCCGATCGCGCTGATCGCACTGCCGATGACGATGATCGTGATCACCGGCGAGATCGACCTGAGCGTGGCCAGCACGCTCGGCCTGACCAGCGCGATCATGGGCGACCTGTGGAACCGCGGGCTGACCATCGAGACGATCATCCCGCTCTGCGTGCTGGTCGGCGCGCTGCTCGGCGCCGTCAACGGCGTACTGATCAACCGGCTCGGCCTGCCGTCGCTGGCCGTCACGATCGGCACGCTCGCGCTCTACCGCGGGCTCGCGCTGGTGGTGCTCGGCGACGCCGCGGTGGCGGACTTCCCGTGGGCGTTCACCGGCTGGGTGACCGGCACGATCGGCGGCGGCCCGGTCCCGAACGTGCTGCTCGTCCTGGTCGTGCTCGCGGTCGCGTTCGGGGTGGTGCTGCACGCCACGCCGGTCGGCCGCGCGCTGTTCGCGATCGGCGCGAACGACCAGGCCGCCCGCTTCTCCGGGATCGACGTCGCCCGGACCAAGTTCTGGCTGTACGTGGTGAGCGGCGCGATCGCCGGACTGGCCGGGGTGCTGTGGACGCTGCGCTACTCCAGCGCCCGGGCGGACAACGGCGCCGGGCTGGAACTGGCGGTGGTGGCCGCGGTGCTGCTCGGCGGCGTCTCGATCTTCGGCGGCAGGGGCAGCCTGTGGGGCGTGCTCTCCGGCGTGCTGCTGCTGGCCGTGCTGCAGAACGCGCTGCGCCTGCAGGACGTCTCCGGCCAGGCACTGAACATCGTGACCGGCGTGCTGCTGATCGCGTCGGTCCTGCTCCCCAACATCATCACCGGCGTTCGTGACTCCGTGCACCGGCGGCGCCGCCGAACCGTACCGCTGAAGAGCTCCTGACCTTCGCATCATCCGTGGCAACAGAGGAAGGGCACCCATGAGGATCCACACCACGCGCGCGCTGGCCGTGGCCACCGCGTCGCTGCTGACGCTGGGCATCGCCGCGTGCGGCGGCACCAGCAAGGGCGACGACAACGGCGCGGCCGGCCCGGCGTCCACCGCGACCGCCGACCCGAACGCCGCGATCAAGGAGGGCCTGAAGATCGCCTTCCTGCCGAAGCAGCTGAACAACCCGTACTCGGACGTGCTGGCCGGTGGCGGCGAGGTCGCGGTCGGCGAACTGAAGGGCGAGTACAAACTGGTCGGCCCGAACGACGCGGCCGCGTCCAGCCAGGTCAGCTACATCAACACGCTGATCCAGCAGCAGCAGGACGTGATCGGCATCGCGGCGAACGACCCGAACGCGGTCTGCCCGTCGCTGCAGCAGGCCCGCCAGGCCGGCATCAAGATCGTCTCGTTCGACTCGGACGCGTCGAAGGACTGCCGCGACGTCTTCATCAACCAGGCCACCACGCAGGGCATCGGCGAGAGCCTGGCCAAGATGGCGAACGAGCTGGCCGGCGGCGAGGGCGAGATCGCGATCCTGTCCGCGACGCCGAACGCGACCAACCAGAACGCCTGGATCAAGGTCGTCGAGGAGGAGCTGAAGAAGCCGGAGTACAGCAAGCTGAAGCTGGTCAAGACCGTCTACGGCAACGACGAGGACCAGAAGTCGTTCCAGGAGGCGCAGGGCCTGCTGCAGTCGTACCCGAACCTGAAGGTGATCGTCTCGCCGACCACGGTGGGCATCGCGGCGGCCGCGCGGTACGTCTCCTCCTCCAACTACAAGGGCAAGGTCGCGATCACCGGCCTGGGCCTGCCGAACCAGATGCGGGAGTACGTCAAGGACGGCACCGTCGCCAAGTTCGCGCTCTGGGTCCCGTCCGACATCGGCTACCTGGCCGCGTACGCCGGTGCCGCGCTCGCGTCCGGCCGGATCACCGGCGCGGAGGGCGAGAAGTTCACCGCCGGCAAGCTCGGCGAGTACACCATCGCCAAGGACGGTGAGATCGTGCTCGGCCCGCCGACCGAGTTCACCGCGCAGAACATCGACCAGTTCGACTTCTGACCGATCAGGGGGTAGTTGTGCCACGGTACTGCTTCGAACTGCACGTCAAGCCGGATCGCATCGACGAGTACGTGGCGCGGCACCGGGCCGTCTGGCCGGACATGCTGGCCGCGCTGCGGGACACCGGCTGGCGCAACTACTCCCTGTTCCTGCGCCCGGACGGGCTCCTCATCGGATACGTCGAGGCCGACGACCTGGCCGCGGCGCAGGCCGCGATGGCACGGACCGAGGTCAACGCGCGCTGGCAGTCGGAGATGTCGGAGTTCTTCACCGGCATCGACGGCCGGCCGCCGGACGAGGGGTTCGTGCTGCTGACCGAGGTGTTCAACCTGGACGACCAGCTGGCGTCCATCACGGAGAAGTGAGTGACATGGCTGACCTGAACGCGGTGAAGCAGGCGCTTCGCGCACAGCAGATCGAGACCCCGTCCTGGGCGTTCGGCAACTCCGGCACCCGGTTCAAGGTGTTCGCGCAGGCCGGAGTGCCGCGCACGCCGGAGGAGAAGATCGCGGACGCCGCCACCGTGCACCGGTTCACCGGCGTGGCGCCGAGCGTGGCGCTGCACATCCCGTGGGACCGGGTCGCGGACTACGCGAAGCTGTCCGCCTTCGCCGCGGAGCACGGGATCCGGCTGGGCGCGATCAACACGAACGTGTTCCAGGACGACGACTACAAGCTCGGCTCCGTCACCAACCCGGACCCGGCGGTGCGGCGCAAGGCCACCGACCACCTGCTCGAGGCCGTGGACATCATGGACCAGACCGGGTCGCGCGACCTGAAGTTGTGGTTCTCCGACGGGCTCAACTACCCGGGCCAGGACGACCTGCGGACGCGTCAGGACCGGCTGGCGGCGGCGCTCCGGGAGGCGTACGACCGGCTCGGCGACGACCAGCGGATCCTGCTGGAGTACAAGCTGTTCGAGCCCGCGTTCTACGCCACCGACGTGCCGGACTGGGGCACGTCGTACGCGCACTGCGTGGAGCTGGGCCCGAAGGCGACGGTCTGCATCGACACCGGCCACCACGCGCCCGGCACGAACATCGAGTTCATCGTGTCGTTCCTGCTCCGGCAGGGGAAGCTCGGCGCGTTCGACTTCAACAGCCGGTTCTACGCGGACGACGACCTGATGGCCGGCGCGGCCGACCCGTTCCAGCTGTTCCGGATCATGTACGAGATCGTCCGGGCCGACGCGCTGTCGCCGTCCTACGGGATCAACTTCATGCTCGACCAGTGCCACAACATCGAGGCGAAGATCCCGGCGATCATCCGGTCCGTGATGAACATCCAGGAGGCGACCGCGAAGGCGCTGCTGGTGGACCGGGACGCGCTCTTCGCCGCGCAGGCCGCCGGTGACGTGCTGGAGGCGAACTCGGTGCTGATGGACGCGTACAACACGGACGTCCGGCCGCTGCTCCGCGACGTCCGTGTGGACGCCGGCCTGGACCCGGACCCGATCGCGGCGTACAAGCGCAGCGGCTACCAGGAGAGGATCGTCGCCGACCGGGTCGGTGGCGAGCAGGCCGGCTGGGGCGCCTGACCACCCATGATCCGGGCGCCGTCCCGCGTGCCGGAACGGCGCTCGGATCAGGAGATCGCGGCGTAGAGCGCCACGTCCTCGTTGCGGTCGGCGAAGCGCATCGCCCGCCGCAGGACGCCCTCGAACTCGTAGCCGCAGCGTTCCGCGACCGCCCGGGCCCGCGCGTTCGCCACCATCGTGCGGATCTCCACCCGCCGCATGCCGTACGTGCCGAACGCCGCCTCGGTCAGCGCCGCCACCGCGCGGGTGACCAGGCCCTTCCCCTCGGCGGCCGCGTCCAGCCAGTAGCCGACGTCCGCGATCAGCGTCTGCGGGTCCCGCCGCATGCCGCAGGCGCCGACCGGCCGGCCCGCGTGCTCGATCATCAGGTACAGCTCGCGCCCCTCGGCGAACCGGTCCAGGCCACCGCGAATGTACGACCGGGTGCTCTCCACGGTCGGCCGGTACGCCGCCCACGGCTGCCAGAGCGCCAGCCGCGCCTGGTTGCGCGCCATCAGCTCGGTGATCGGCGCGGCATGCCGCTCCTCGGCCAGCGTCAGCCGCAACCCGTCGCCCAGGTCCAGCGAGAACATCCCTATCCGGCCTTCTTGCAGGTGGTCAGGTAGGTCGTCGGCCAGTCCGCGGACGCCAGGTCCACCGCGGAGTCGATCTCGCTGCGGGTGCCGTCCGCGGTCTCGACCAGCACGCGGGTGGACGGGGGCACCGGCGCGCCGGCCGCGCAGTCGAACAGGATCGTCACGTCCAGCGCGGCCGTGCCACCGGGCTGCAGCCAGCGCGGCTTCTCCACGTCCGTGGTCATCCGGATGCTGCCGGACCGCGCGGACACCGCGTGCACCACGACGTCGGACTGCCCGGTGTTCGACACGATGATCCGGCTGCTGGCCCGGATCGCGTTCTCGGCGGGGGTGGTCTCGAAGAAGTTCGGATCACGCGCGATCAGCAACTGCGGTGCCGCCGCACGGACCTCCTCCGCCGCCTGGGCCGCGGCGATCCGTGGCCGCAGCACACCGGCGTAGTACACGCCACCGCCACCCACGACCACGCCCGCGACGAACACCACGACCAGGAACACCAGCGGGTACGCACCCAGCCTGCGCCGCTGGAACGCCAGCCAGCCGCCGTCGCCGTCGGGGTGCCGCTCCGGGGCGACATCCAGCTCGATCACCGGGCCACCCTACTCCCGCGGGGGGTCAGTTCGCGGGACGGCTCTGGATCGTCTCGCAGGCCCCGTGCCGCATCGCGTGCCACGGCCGCACCGCCGTTATCGGCAGCTCGACCTCGCCGCGGCCGCCGTCCGGCGTGTCCACCAGCGCCCGGCCGGGCAGGCCGCGCAGCGCGTCCTGCACACAGCTGAACGTGATCGTCACGCCCATCGGCGCGGTCGCGCCCGGCGCCACCCGGTGCACCCGCTCGTCGGTCACCGCGATCCGCACACCCGGCCACTCCGCGCTCACCGCGTGCACCACGGCCGGCTCGTCGTCCGCGTTCGTCACGGTCGCGATGCCGCGCAGCCGCGCCTCGTCACCGAGGATCGCCAGCTCGTCGTCGCCGACCGCGACGTGCGCGGTCAGGTCGTGCCCGGCTCCGCTCCCGGTGCCGCGCATCCCCAGGTAGCCCACGCCGCTCGCCACGGCCAGAACAAGAACGAGCCCCAGGACGACCACCGGGCGCGGGTACGCCGAGAGCCGCTCGCGCAGCCCCGGTTCCCGCTCCACCCGGCCGTCGCCGCCGGAGATGACGTCGAGCTCGATCATCCGTCCCACCCTACGCCGTCGTCGCCGAGTCGTCGCCGCAAGAGCTCTGCCAGCGGCATCGACTCGCCGTCCCGGCCGCCCTCGCCCACGATCAGCCGGGGCCGCGACGGGGTGACGGTCACGCCGGTGAGCCGCGCCCACAGCCCGCCCGGCGCGGTCAGCGAGTAGAACTCCGCGTCCGTGCCGACCGCCACCGACCGGTCGGCCCGCAGATACCAGCCGCGCAGCCCGGTCCGCAGCCGCCCGCCGCCGCCACCGAACGGCATTGCGGTCAGCTCCTCCGCCGCGATCCCCCGGGCCGCGGCCGCGTCGACGAACCACCGCATCAGCTCGCGGGCCTCCGCCACCTCGGCCGCCCGCTTCGCCTCGGCCGCGGCGGTATGCGCCTGGATCGCCCGTCTCCGCTGCTCAGCCCACTCCCCATCGACCACCGCCGCAGCCTACGCCCCGCTCCGCCCGGCTCCGGCCGGCCGTTGCGCGCAAGGCCCGGGACGGCCGGGAGGCCGCGGCGGCCGGCGGGTGGGGGTGGTGATCGGGCCGCGCCGTTCGTGGGTGACCGGCGACGGCACCGGCTCCGACGCGGCGGCCGAGCGAAGGCGGAGGCCGCCGCGAGGTTTGCCCGCGGGAGCATGCGGGCCGCACCACGCCGGAAGCGGGAAGAGCTGCCCTTGTCGGCTCTGCGGGCGCGGCCGGGAAAGTTTTTTCGGAGATCTCCCGCGCCGATGTCGAAAAGCGGGCCGCGCCGATCGACGACCCGGTGAGAGCGCATCCGGCCGCTAGGGTCGCCGGAGCGACGAGCGAAGGAGACAGCGACATGCGGGTCATGGTCATGATCAAGGGACGCGGCGCCGACGAGGTCCGGATCGAGCCGACCACCGAGATGCTGGCGGAGATGGGCCGGTACAACGAGGAGCTGGTCAAGGCCGGGATCATGCTCGGCGGCGACGGGCTGAAGCCGAGCTCGGCCGGCGCGAAGGTGGTCTTCGCGGCGAGCGGCGACACCTCCGTGGTGGACGGGCCGTTCACCGAGTCGAAGGAGATCATCGCCGGGTACTGGATCTGGCAGGTCTCGTCGATGGAGGAGGCGATCGAGTGGGCGAAGCGGTGCCCGCACGACGCCTACTACGGCGCCGAGCAGGTGCTGGAGCTGCGGCCGTTCTTCGAGATGGACGACTTCGGCGACGCGATGACGCCCGAGCTGCGGGCGAAGGAAGAGGAGCTGGCCCGCCAGGTCCAGAGCCGGCAGGGTTCCTGATCCGGCCGTGACGGAACCGACCGACGGCGTGCGACGGCGGATCGAGGCGATCTGGCGGATCGAGTCCGCCCGGCTGATCGCCTCGCTCTCCCGGCTGACCCGGGACGTCGGCGCGGCCGAGGAGATCGCGCAGGACGTGTTCGTGGCGGCGCTGGAGCAGTGGCCGGCCGGTGGTGTGCCGCCGAACCCGGGCGCCTGGCTGCACACCACCGGCCGGCACAAGGCGATCGACCGGATCCGGCGGGACCGGATGCGCGACGACCGGCAGCTCGGCGCCGCGCTCGATCCCACCCTGTCCGGGAAGTCGGACGACGACCTGCTCGCGCTGATCTTCACGGCCTGCCATCCGGTGCTGCCGCGGGAATCCCGCACCGCGCTCACGCTGCGCCTGCTCGGCGGCCTGAGCACGGACGAGATCGCCCGCGCGTTCCTGGTGCCGTCGCCCACGATCGGCCAGCGGATCTCCCGGGCGAAGCGCACGCTCACCGAGGCGAAGGTCCCGTTCGAGACGCCCGCCGACCTCGGCGAGCGCCTCCCCGCGGTGCTGGAGGTGGTCTATCTGATCTTCACCGAGGGGTACGCCGCGACCAGCGGCGACGCGTGGATCCGGCGTGACCTGGCGGAGGAGGCGATGCGGCTCGGGCGCATGCTGACCGGCCTGCTGCCCCGCGAACCGGAGCCGTTCGGCCTGGTCGCGCTGATGGAGCTGCAGGCATCCCGGTTCCGGGCGCGGACCGCGCCGGACGGCACGCCGATCCTGCTGCCGGACCAGGACCGGACGCGCTGGGACCGGACGCTGATCCAGCACGGCCTGGCCGCGCTGGACCGGGCGACCGCGCTGCACCGCCCGCTCGGGCCGTACTCGGTGCAGGCCGCGATCGCGGCCGTGCACACCCGGGCGCCCCGCTTCGAGGCGACGGACTGGGAGGCGATCGTGGCGCTCTACGACGCGCTCGGCCAGATCGCGCCGTCCCCGGTGGTGGCGCTCAACCGCGCGGTCGCGGTGCTGCACGCGGACGGCCCGGAGGCGGCGCTGACCGCGATCGACGAGGTCCGGGCCGATCCGCGGATGGCCCGGCACCACCTGGTCGGCGCGGTGCGCGGCGACATCCTGCTGCGGCTGGGGCGGGCCGCGGACGCCGCCGAGGAGCTGGAGCGCGCGGCCGAGCTGGCCCCGAACCAGCGCGAACGCACCCTGCTGCTGGAACGGGCCGCCGCGGCCCTGCCGTGATCGAGGCGGGGCTAGCGGATGAGCAGCACCGCGAGCACCACGGTCGCGATCGCGATCGGCAGCAGGTAGGGGCGCAGCGCGCGGCGGCGTTCGGCCGCGGTGAGCGGCTCCAGCCACTCGTCCGGTTCGAGCACCTCGGGGTAGCCGCCGCGCCACTCCACCCGGCACCCCTCCGGCACGGTGATCGTCACGGTCTCCCGGCGTCGCGACCAGACCAGCCCGTGCACCGCGTAGATCGCCACCCACCAGCCGAGCGTCAGGAACGACAGCGCCAGGTGCAACGCGTGCGCCGGATGCCCGAACTGCCCCACCCGTACCGTGTACGTCTCGATCACGTATGGGTGAACGCTTCGCCGGCCACCGAGGAAACTAGTCTTGGTCGCCATGGACGACGGGGTGGAGCTGGCCGCGGCGCTCGGTGCGCGCCTGGACGGCCTGACCTTCGACGGCCTCGGCGCGGACCGGGTGACCGCGCTGGTCATCGACGAGATCACGGCGTGGGCCGGCGAGCAGGGGTGGCGGGTCTACCGCCGGGCGCCGAGCGTGGTGTCACTGCCGCCGCCGCTGGACCGGCAGAAGTCGGTGCTGGACGTGGCGTGCGCCCGGCCGGATGGCGCGCTACCGGTCGCGATCGAGGTCGACCACACGGATCGCCGCCGTACCGTGGAGAAGCTGCGCGCCGAGGCCGCGGCCGGCCGGGTCGCGCTCTGGGTGCGCTGGTCGCCGGGCCCGATCAAGGACCCGGGGCCGCCGGTCCACCTGGTGCCGCTGACGGTGACCCGGCCGCGTCCGGGCGTGTTCGCGCGCGGTGCCGACCGTCCACCGCCGCCGCACTCCGCCGCGGGTGGTTCCGGCACGCCGCAGGAGTTCCCTCTCTAAGATCAAGATCATCCGACGGTACGGGCAAAAGGGGCGGCATTCATGGCGATTCGCGTTGGGCTGGTCGGTTTCGGGCTCGGCGGTCGGGTGTTCCACGCACCGCTGATCGCCGCGACGCCGGGGCTGGAACTGTCCGCGATCGTGACCGGCAACCCCGAGCGTGCCGCGCAGGCCGCCGCCGCGCATCCGGGCGCCACGATCGTGCCGGACCTCGCCGCGCTGCTCTCCTCCGGCGGCGTCGACCTGGTCGTGGTGGCCTCGCCGAACGCGCAGCACGTGCCGCAGGCCCGGGCCGCGATCGACGCCGGGCTGCCGGTGGTGGTCGACAAGCCGTTCGCGCCCACGGCCGCGGAGGGCCGGGACCTGATCGAGGCGGCCGAGGCCGCGGGCGTCGCGCTGACCGTGTTCCAGAACCGGCGCTGGGACGGCGACCTGCTGACCGTGCGGAAGCTGCTGGACTCCGGCGCGCTCGGCACGGTGCACCGGTTCGAGTCGCGGTTCGAGGTGTGGAAGCCCGCGCTGAAGGAGGGCTCCTGGAAGGAGGAGACCGCGCCCGGCGCCGGCATCCTCTACGACCTCGGCTCGCACGTCATCGACCAGGCGCTGCTGCTCTTCGGCCCGGCCGAGGTGGAGCACGCGGAGCTCGGCGTGGTCCGGTCCGGCTCGGCCGTGCCGGACGACGCGTTCGTGGCGCTGCGGCACCTCACCGGCGTGCGCTCGCACCTGTGGATGAGCCGCCTGGCCGCGCAGCCGGGCCCGCGGTTCCGGGTGCTCGGCTCGGCCGGCGCGTTCGTCAAGCACGGGCTGGACGGGCAGGAGCCGGCGCTCGCGGCCGGCGGCGACCCGGCCGCACCGGGCTGGGGCGCGGAGCCGGCCGAGCGCTGGGGCCTGACCGGTGCGGGCGACGCCACGGAGCCGGTGCCGACCGAGGCCGGCGCGTACCCGCGCTTCTACGCGGGCGTGGCGGCGGCGCTGACCGACGGCACGCGGATGCCGGTCGACCCGGCCGACTCGCTGGCCGGGCTGGAGATCATCGAGGCCGCGGCGCGGATCGCCGATCTTTGAGCTGGCCCTTCAGGTGCCGGCCCAGGTTGCGGGCGATCTCCCGGTTCGCGTCGCGTTCCGCGATCGCCTGCCGCTTGTCGTAGGACCGGCGGCCCTTCGCCAGCGCCAGCTCGACCTTGGCCCAGCCGTTCGCGAAGTAGAGCGACAGCGGCACCAGCGTCAGGCCGCCGCCCTCGCGCAGCTTGGTCAGGATGCGGTCGATCTCGACGCGGTGGAGCAGCAGCTTGCGGGTGCGGCGCGGCGCGTGCCGGGTCCAGTCGCCGAAGCCCCAGTCCGCGATGTGCATGCCGTGCAGCATGATCTCGCCGTTCAGCTCCTGGGCGAAGGCCTCGTTCAGCGAGACGTGCCCGGCGCGCAACGACTTGACCTCGGTGCCGGACAGCACGAGCCCGGCCTCGTAGGTCTTCACGATCGTGTACTCGTGCCGGGCCTTCTTGTTCGACGCGACGAGCGTGCGCCCGTCGCCGTCCTCCCGCTTCGCCATGCGCGCCAGGTTACGCGGCGGCGCTCACCGGCGCGCGGACATATTCCGCCCGCCGGCGGGGCCGGCGGTCACCGGCGCGTGCGCACGTCGCGCGGGGCCGGCGGGCCGGTCACCGGCGTGCGGGCATGTCACGCGGGCCGGCGAGGTCGGTTACCAGCGTGCGGGCATGTTGCGCGGGCCGGCGAGGTCGGTTACCAGCGTGCGGGCATGTTGCGCGGGCCGGCCGGTGCCGCGAAACGGTGCGGGCGGGCGTGGTGCGGCACGTGGCGGCGGATCGGGGCGCGGTGGTCCAGCAGCTCGGCCAGCCGGGCCCGGAACCGGCGCGGCGAGAACGGCTTGACCAGGTAGTCGGTGGCACCGGCCGCGTACCCGGCCTCGATGTCCGCGTCGTCGATCGCGGCCGACACCATGATCACCGGCAGGTCCCGGAACTGCGCCTGCGCGCGCACCAGGCGGCACAGCTCCAGGCCGGTCATGGCCGGCATGCCGACATCCGTGATGATCGCCCGGGGCGTCGCGGTCTCCAGGATGCGCGCGGCGGTGATCCCGTCCGTGGCACAGACCGTGCGCAGCCCCGCGCCCTCGACCGACATGGCGATCAGCTCGCGAACGTCGGGGTCGTCCTCGGCGACGAGGACGAGGTCGGTGGCGGGTGCGTGGGTCATCTGCGCTCCTGTCTCGGCGGGTGCGGGTCCTATGCTGTGCGCGCACCGGAGCAGCGGCGGGCCGTCACGGGTTGCCGTTGAGGTGCTTGCGGGTCCGGTGGGCGATCATGTTCATCCGGTTGCCGCACCGCACGCTGCAGAACCGCTTGGACCCGTTCTTGGACAGGTCGACGAAGACCCCGGTGCAGTCGGTCGCGCCGCAGACCCGCAGCCGGCCCGTCTCGTCCATCCGGATCACGTCGATCAGCGCGAGCGCGGCCTCGACCCGCATGCGCACGGCCAGCGGCGCGTCCGGGTCGGTGGCGTGCAGGTGCCAGTCCAGGTCGTCGTGGCGGGCCAGGTAGGGCAGCGCCCTCCCCTCGCGCAGCATCCGGTTGACCACCTCGACCGCGGCGTCCCGGTCCAGCGTCCACACCTCGCGCAGCAGCTCCCGGGTGCGCCGCACCGCGCGCAGCTCCGGCTCGTCGTAGTCGATCCGCCCGGAGTACGTGTACCGCCCGATCAGCTCGCGCAGCTGCGCGACCGTGGTCAGCTCGTCCGTGCCGGACCGGGTCGCGCCGGCCGCCGTGTTCATCAGCGCGACGATGAAGTCCAGCGCCTCTTCGGTGTCAGGGGCAAAAAGCAATTTGACTCCTCACGGGTACGAGCCTAGCGTCAGGGGCATACGAACGTTAACCCATGACAGGGGTGCATCGTGAAGCAGTCCACCGGTCTGGTTGCCGCGCTCGCGTCGGCCGCGTCCTTCGCCACGTCGGGTGCCTTCGTCAAACCGCTCCTGGAGGCGGGCTGGTCCCCGGCGGCCGCGGTCTCCGCCCGTACCCTCTCCGCGGGTCTGCTGCTCCTGCCGTTCGTGCTGTGGTCGCTGCGCGGGCGCTGGGCCACGCTGTGGGAGGGGCGCTGGCGAGTGCTCGGCATGGGCGCGATCGCGGTGGCGTTCACCCAGTTCGCCTACTTCGCGGCGATCTCCCGCATCCCGGTCTCCACCGCGCTGCTGGTCGAATACCTCGCGCCGCTGCTGCTCGTGCTCTGGGCGTGGGTGAGCACCCGGCGGGCCCCGCACGCGATCGTGCTGCTCGGCTCCGTGCTCGCGATCGGCGGCCTGGTGCTGGTGATCGGCCCCGGCGCGGTGCGCGCCGTCGACCCGGTCGGGCTGACACTGGCGTTCGCCGCGGCCGTCGGCTGCGCGATCTACTTCGTGGTCGGCGCGCGGCCGGCCGCCGGACTGCCCCCGGTCGCGCTGGCCGGCGCCGGACTGCTGCTCGGCGGGTTGACGCTGGCCCTGATCGGCACGGTGGGCCTGCTGCCGTTCACCGCGGACTTCGGCGACGTGACGCTGCTCGGCTCCGCGGTGCCGTGGTTCGTACCGCTGGCCGTGGTGGCGATCTTCGGCACCGCGATCGCGTACGCGACCGGCATCTTCGGCGCGGGGCGGCTGGGATCGCGGCTGGCGTCGTTCATCGGGCTGCTGGAGGTCGTGTTCGCCTCGATCTTCGCGTGGCTGCTGCTCGGCGAGAATCTCACCGCCACACAGCTGGCCGGCGGCGTGCTGATCCTCTTCGGGATCGCGGCCGTGCACGCGGCCCCGCCGCAGGCCGCTCCGGCCGCCGCCGGGGCCGAGGCGGGAGGCGCCGCTCAAGCGGGAGGCGCCGCTCAAGCGGCCGACGGGGTTCCGGTGATCGACGATGCCGGGGCCACCGACGGCACCGCGGCGAGCGGGATGGCTTCGGCGGCACTCAGGTAGGCAACAGCGCCGCTGACGGCGGGAGACGCTCCGGCCGTCGGCGGCATCCGGCCACCAGCGGCATCCGGCGGCCGGCGGCGCTCCGGCGGCCGGCGGCGCTCCGGCGGCCGGCGGCGCTCCGGCGGCACACCATGCGACCGCCCCTGCGGCGTCACGCCGAGCGTCGCTCGCACAGAGCACCGACGGGGCGCAGCGCGCCCGCACCTTCGGCAATCCTGGATCCACATGCGACCGACGGCGGCCGGGCGGCTCAGGTGATCGACAGCGCGAAACCGGCCGACGGGAGCGCGAAGAGCAGCGCGAGCACGGCCAGCCTGGGGATCGACGGCGACCTGGTCAGCCAGGCGTACGCGCCGAGCAGCACCGGGGCGAGCAGCAGCTGGTAGGGCAGCGTCGCGGCGGGGATCAGCACGTCCGCGCTGGCGCAGGCCAGCGACAGGCCGAGCGCGAGCGCCCACAGCGACAGTCCCAGCCGGTAGGCGCCGCCCGCGCCGAACCGGACCGCGATCGTGGAGTACCCGGCGCGCAGGTCGGCGGGCCGGTCCACGACCGTGGTGGGGACGTAGAACGCGGCCGCGAAGAGCAGCCCGAGCAACGCCAGCTGCCACGGGAAGTCCCACGGGTCCCTGCCGACGGACCAGCCGCCGAGCGGCGCGACCACGCCCACGACCAGCGCGTTGACCAGCACGTCCGCGCCGGCCCGGGCCTTGAGCCGCAGCGGCGGCGCGCTGTAGGCCCAGCCGAGCGCCAGCACCCCGGCGACGCCGAGCACGAACAGCGGTCCGATCAGCGCGGCCGTCGCCAGCGCCGCGAGCGCCGCGATGACCGCGTACGCGCGGAGATGACGCGGTGGTACCGCACCCGCACCGGTCTTGCGCGGGTTGAGCCGGTCGGTCGGCAGGTCGTGCAGGTCGTTGTGAGCCAGCACCGCACCCCAGATCAGCGGCCCGAGCACCAGCAGCGTCAGCCCGGCCCGCCACGGGTCGCGCGGCGTCAGCTCCCCGGCGGCCAGCACCAGGCCGAGGTAGGCCGGCACCCACGACACCGGCCAGAACCACGGCCGCGACACCGCCGCGAGAACGACCGCCCGATGTGTACGCACCCGAGACCGCTGCAACATGCGACCGATCCTGGCCGCCGGTCGCTGTGACGATCCTGAGAAGCGTGACGGCACCGATCGACGACCGCTAGGGTGTGGCAAGCGCTTTCCCATCCATTCCCGGAGGTGGCACGCATGCCCGAATCAGCCCGGCTCACCGTCGGCGGCACCGTGGTGGCCCGCCTCCAGGACGGCACCGACGTGGACCCGACACTCGGCCCCCGCCCCTACCTGCACCCGGTGACCACGCTCGCCGGCGTCCCGGTCACCGACGCGTTCCCCGAGGACCACCGCTGGCACCTCGGCGCCTCCGTCGCCATGCAGGACGTGGCCGGCACGAACCTGTGGGGCGGCCGCACGTACGTCCGCGACCGGGGCTACACCTGGCTCGACGACCACGGCCGGATCGTCACCGCCCGCCTGTCCCCCACCGCCGCCGAGGACGCGTTCACCGCCACGCTGCACTGGCTGGACCGCGACGGCACCCTGCTGATCACCGAGGATCGCACGATCTCCGCCCGCCCGGTGTCGGAGCGCGCGTGGGCGCTGGAGGCGTCGTACACGCTGACCGCCCCGCCGGACCGCGACATCCCGCTCGGCAGCCCCGCCACCAACGGCCGCCCGGACGCCGCGGGCTACGGCGGCTTCTTCTGGCGCTGCGCCCCCGGCCCCGCCGACGTCCTCGACGCGACCGGCGCGACCGGTGAGGCCACGGTCAACGGCGGCACCGCCGCCTGGGTCGCGTTCGCCGCCACCGACCACACGCTGGTCTTCTCCGGCCTCGGCGACGGCGACCACTGGTTCGCCCGCACCGGCATCTACCCCGGCGTCTGCGTGGCCCTGGCCTGGGAGAAGCCGCTGATCGTCCCGGCCGGCGGCACCGTCTCCCGGCACCACACCGTCGTCGTCGCCGACGGCCGGCTGACCCCGCCGGAGGCCGCCGCGCTGGCCGGCTGACCCGCGCTACTCCCGCTCCACCCGGATCCCGTCGCGACGCGCACCGAGGTCGAGGTCCGCGGGCATCTCGGTCGACAGGCTCACGGCGACGGTCTCGCCCGCGTCCACCACGACCCGCAGCGGCCCGCCGTACAACCGGTTGAGCCGGGCGGCGATCTCGTACTTCCCCGGTGCGAGAGCCACGGCGAGCTCACCGCGGTACGCGAGCATCGCCACCGGGTCCCCGTCGACCGTCACCTGCATCCGGCTCAGGAAGCCGACCTCGCCGACGCCGCCCCGCCGCAGCACGAGCGTGCCTCCGGCGTCCCCGCGCCGGTCCTCGAGGAGTCGTCTCCCGCGTTCCGCCCCGGACGTGTTGACGACGCGCATCACCGCCCCACGGACGCTCGACCCCACGACGAACGCCAGCAGCAGACCGGCCATGACGGGCCGCCACCGCGCCAACGGCAGCGAGTCCATGGTGAACAGGAACACGAGGTACGCGCCGAAGCTCACCGACGCCACGATCGCGGCCCGGCGCTTCCGCACGGCCGGATCCGGCCGTCGTCCGCCGGCACGACCGGTTCTCGACCGCACGAGCGCCACCGCCGAGTCGAGCGCGAGCGCCGCGGCGGCGACCGACACGGTGATGATCCACGGGCGGTCGAGGCCGATCAGCACCAGGAAGGCGAGGACACCGACCGCCGCGACGAGAACCGTCGCATCCAGCCGGCGCGGCACGCCTTCGGTCCGAAGGAACATCTGGCCTCCTTTCCGTCAGCGCCGGAGGCGGAAGTTCCGTGGTGCCCCGGCAAGCGCGATCGACGCGGCACCGGTGACGACGCAGGTGAGCACCGCTGCGGTCACCGAGACCCGGAGGTCGCCCCGGATCTGCACCACGGCAACGCCGATCCATGCCGCCGCCGACGCGTACAGCAGCGCGTGGTTCTTCGGCATCGGCTCACTCACGACGCCACAGCCCCGGCGATCCCCGAGGCGATCGTCGCACCCGCCCGCTTCTCCCCACCGGAGAAGACCAGGTCGAAGACCACCTTCGCGTCTTTCCGCAGTCGCAGACGGACCGACCGGCCACGCACCACCGACTCGACGTCGCCGCCCTCGAGGTCCGGCAACTCGATCCGCGCCGTGACACCGGCGGGCCGGCCGGTGAGCCGATCGTGCGCGAAGGTGAGGACGCGTTCGCTGGTCAGCACCACGTAACAGCCGCGCAGCGACATCGACTGCGGCAACCACCGCGTTCTCGCCCGGCCCGCCGCCCCCGCCACGAACATCTCACCGGCCCGCAGTTCACCCGCGGTTCGCCGGCGCAGCGACTCCTCACTCGATCTCACGCCTCGGAGCGAAACCACCACAGCGCCTATCACCAGAGCCGAAAGGACCAGAACCCACAACCCGACCGCGACGGTCGCCTGCCCACCCGCGGGCAGGTCGTCGGTGAACAGACGGAACAGGAACGTGGTGACGAGCGCTCCCGCCATACCCACCGCCACTTGACGCGTCGTCGGTTTCAAGGTGCGCACCGTTCCGGACATCGAAGGACGCGCCGGCGGTCGGCGGTCCCACGCGGTAGTACCTCCCGCTCCGATACGGCAAACGCGCCGGACCGACTCGGCTGTCCACTGTGCAGCGACGCGCTATCTCGGCGTCGATTCGCCGCCCCGGCGGATGATCGCGGTGACGGCCCACGCGACCAGGCCGGTGACCGCGCCGGTCAGCAGGCCGGTGAGGAGACTGCTCGGGATCGCGAACGCGCGCATGACGGTCTCCTCGGCCCACGGTGGGAGGCGGCTGCCGAGGTCGGCGTCGACGGTCCAGAACACCTGGTGGACGACGGCCAGGCCGATGCCGTAGAACGCGCCGACCGCCAGCAGTGCCGGGAACGGCCGGGAAACGCGGGCGGCGACGACCACCACGATCCAGATCAGCGGCGGTACGGCCACGAGGAGCGCGTTCGCGACCGTACCCTCGTGAATGATCTTCAGGTCGTGCAGCACCGCGCGGGGGACGGCGATCAGGGCGAGGCCCGCCAGCGCGGGCAGCGGAAGTCCGGGACGCATGGTGGCGACGCTAGGCGGCGGCACGGCCGGTGACATCCGTCCGGAGGCGACACCCGGATCGCCTCCCGCCTACGTTCTACGCTGATCGGGATGAGGACTCCGCCGTGGCTGGCCGACGCGCTGATCGGGGTCGCCGTGACCGGCACGCTCGCGGCGGTGATCTCCGCGCGGCAGGGGGGTGAGCACCCGCCGGACCCGATCGCGTACGCGTGGGCGGCCGGGCTGGGCGCGCTGATGCTCGCCCGCCGGCACCATCCGCGCGCCGTGCTGCTGATCAGCGCGCTCGGGCTGTGCGCCTACTACGCGGCGGGATATCCAGCCGTGGGCGTGGCCGTGCCGCTGGCCGCCGCGCTGTTCTCCACGGCCGAGGCCGGGTTCCTGCTGGCGTCCGTGCTGACCGCGGGTGGCGTGCTCGCGCTCTCGCTGACGTTCCGGCTGCTGGAGGGCCAGGACGCGGCGTACGTGGTGGGTTACGACCTGGTCTCGCACGTCACGCTGATGGCGGCGGCGATCGCGCTCGGCGACGGCCTGCGCAGCCGCCGCGCCCAGCGGGCACTTCACCTTCGGGAAAACCATCTGCGGGTACGGGAGGAGCGCCTCGCCATCGCCCGCGACCTGCACGACTCCGTCGGGCACGGCCTCTCGATCATCTCGCTGCACGCGGACGTGGCCCGGGAGGCGGCACCGCCCGGCAACGCGGCGCTGGACGAGGCGCTGCTGCGGATCCGGCAGGCCGCGGACCGGACCATGGCGGAGCTGCGCGGCGCGGTCGGCGCGCTGCGCGGCACGGTGTCGCTGTCCGACCTGTCACCGGTGCTGGATCCGTTGCGCCGCGCGGGTTTCGACGTCTCCGTGCGGGTGCCGGCCGGCAGCCTGCCGGCGGAGGTGGACGCGGCCGCGTACCGGATCGTGCAGGAGGCGGTGACGAACGTGCTCCGGCACGCACCGGAGGCGAGCCGGGTGTCGGTGTCCGCGACGGTCTCCGGCGGCGCGCTGCACCTGACCGTCGGCGACGACGGGCCGGCCGATCCGGACCTCGACGCCGGTACTGCCGCGATCGCACCGGACGGGAATCCCGACGCCGGCGCCGGCCACGGGCTGGCGGGAATGGCCGAGCGGGCCCGGGCGCTCGGCGGCACGCTCCGGCTCGCGCACACCGACGCCGGGTTCACCGTCGAGGCCGAGCTGCCGCTGGGGCGTACCGCATGATCAGGGTTTTGCTGGTCGACGACCAGGAGCTGGTCCGGGCCGGGCTGCGCGCGCTGCTCGGCAACGACGCCGGCATCGAGGTGGCCGGTGAGGCACCGGACGGCCGCCGGGCCGTGACCGAGGCCTGCCGGCTGTGCCCGGACGTGGTGCTGATGGACCTGCGCATGCCGGACGTCGACGGCCTCGAGGCGACCGCGGCGATCACCGCCCAACTGCCCGGCACCCGGGTGCTGGTGCTGACGACCTTCGACGAGCCCGGCGAGATCGACGCCGCGGTCCGGGCCGGCGCGGCCGGCTACCTGCTCAAGGACACCGGTGCCGACGAGCTGCGCCGCGCCGTGCACACGGTCGCCGCGGGCGGCAACCTGCTGTCGCCGACCGTGGCCCGGCACCTGATGGACCGGCTGGCCGCCGAGGACCCGCCGCCGGCGCCGGACCCACGGCTGGCCGGCCTGACCGAGCGGGAGCGGCAGGTCCTGGCGCGGGTCGGCCTCGGCGAGACGAACCAGGAGATCGCGGCCGCGCTGTTCATCAGCCCGGCGACCGCCCGCACGTACGTCAGCCGGCTGCTGGCCCGGCTGCGCGCCCGCGACCGTACCCAGCTGGCGGTCATCGCTCTTCGCGGTGGGATCGTGCCGCGATGACCCGTGGCGCGGTCGGGCTGGATCCGCGTGGCGGCGGAGGGCCGGACCGCCGCGCACGGCGGGCCGGACGCGGACCCCCTGAGCCGCCCGGCGCTGTGCCATGATCCAAGATGTGAGCGCTCACTTTCGTCGCCCGCGGGTCGGTGCGTCCTCCGCCGATGATCCTGCGGACGGCGACGGGGAGTGCGTATCGTTCCGCGGAAAGCCCACCATCCACACGATCACGGCAGACAGGAACCTGCGATGACGCATCAGATCTGGTTTCTCACCGGCAGCCAGCATCTCTACGGACCCGAGACCCTGGAGCAGGTGGCCGCGCAGAGCCGGGACATCCAGGAGCAGCTGACCGCCGGCGGGCTGTCCGCCGAGATCGTCGGCAAGCCGGTCCTGACCGACTCCGGCGCGATCCGCCAGGTGATGCTGGACGCGAACGCGGACCGCAACTGCATCGGCGTGATCGCCTGGATGCACACGTTCTCGCCGGCCAAGATGTGGATCACCGGGCTGGACACGCTGCGCAAGCCGCTGCTGCACCTGCACACCCAGCACAACGTGTCGCTGCCGTGGTCGACCATCGACATGGACTTCATGAACCTGAACCAGGCCGCGCACGGCGACCGCGAGTTCGGTTTCATCCAGGCCCGCCTCGGCGTGCCGCGCAAGACGATCGCCGGGCACGCGTCCGACCCGACCGTGGTCCGCCGCGTCGACGAGTGGATCCGCGCGGCGGCCGGCGTGACCCGGCTGCGCAGTCTGCGGCTGGCCCGCTTCGGCGACAACATGCGCAACGTCGCGGTGACCGAGGGCGACAAGGTCGAGGCGGAGCTGCAGTTCGGCGTCTCGGTCAACACGTACGGCGTGAACGATCTGGTCGAGGTCGTCGACGGCGCCTCGGACAAGGAGATCGACGCGCTGATCGGCGAGTACGCCGACACCTACGAGATCGCGCCGGAACTGGCCGTCGGCGGCGAACGGCACGAGTCGCTGCGCTACGCGGCCCGGATCGAGGCCGGCCTGCGCACGTTCCTGACCGAGGGTGACTTCGGCGCGTTCACCACGAACTTCGAGGACCTCGGCGGGCTGCGCCAGCTCCCCGGCCTCGCGGTGCAGCGGCTGATGGCCGACGGCTACGGCTTCGGCGGCGAGGGCGACTGGAAGACGTCCGTGCTGGTCGCCACGTTCAAGGCGATGGGCACCGGCACCGGCCGCGGCACCTCGTTCATGGAGGACTACACGTACCATTTCGGCCCCGGCGAGCCGAAGATCCTCGGTGCGCACATGCTGGAGGTCTGCCCGACCATCGCGGCCGCCAAGCCGCGCCTGGAGATCCACCCGCTCGGCATCGGCGGCCGCGAGGACCCGGTCCGGATGGTCTTCGACGCCGCCCCCGGCGCCGGCATCGTGGTCGGCCTGGCCGACCTCGGCGACCGGTTCCGCCTGGTCGCCAACGAGATCGAGGTGACCGCGCCGGACGAGCCGCTGCCCAAGCTCCCGGTCGCGCGCGCGGTCTGGAAGCCGGCGCCGTCGCTGTCCACGTCCGCCGAGTGCTGGCTGACCGCCGGCGGCCCGCACCACACGGTGCTGACCCAGGCCATCGGCACGGAGACGCTGCGCGACTTCGCCACCATGCTGCAGACCGAGCTGCTGCTCATCGACGCCAACACCACCACGCACGACTTCGCCGACCGCGTCCGCTGGAACAGCGCCTACTACCGCCTCGCGCGGGCGCTGTAGGTCTTCTGTCCGGTGGCGGCCCGGGGATATCGCGTTCCCCGGGCCGCCGCCATAGAATCGCGCCTACTTTCGGCACAGCCAGGAGGCCGCGCGCGTGGGCGCTTTCGAACTCGGCACGGACGGCCCGTCCGCCCTGGTCGTCGGCGTCGACGGCTCGGAGAGCTCACTGCGCGCCGCGGCCTACGCACTCGGCCTGGCCCGCCGGCAGCGCGCCCGCCTGTTCGCGGTCTACGTCCGCCGCGAACCCGGCGCGTTCCTCACCTTCGGCGGCACGGCCGTGCAGGCACTGGTCGAGGCGCAGGGCGAGGTCGAGTCCGAGCTGCTGGAGATGCTCGACCAGCAGGCCCGCGAGTGGGGCGTCGACGCCCGCCTGGTGGTCCGCCCCGGCGACCCGCTGCGCGTCCTCGGCGAGGTCGCGGAGGAGGTCAGGGCCAGCGGCATCATCGTCGGCGCGTCGGCCGGGCTGGGGCACAAGATAGCCGGATCGCTGGCCGTCCGCCTGGTCCGCGCGGCCCGCTGGCCGGTCACCGTGGTGCCCTGAGGGCTGCACCGGCATTCCCGCTTCCGGCATGCCCCCGCGGGTGCTGTGATTCCCCGGACCGAACCCCGGACCCACGTTCCGGCCGGCTGCGACTCCTGCGCTTGATCTTCCCGCTTCCGGCGTGGCCCACCCCGCGCGGCCAGGACACCGCCGGCGCCGCACCGGCCGTCGGCGCGCTCGGCGGCGTCGCGCCGGCCCTGCTCGCGCTCGTCCACCGCCCGCTGCGCTTCCTCTGGGGCGCGCTCTCCGTCGTCCCGCTGATCGCCGGCACGGTGACCGCCCTGAGCATCGCCGCGACCGCGCCCTAGGCTCTCCGACCATGAGCGTCACCCTTCGCCACGCCGCCCTCCCCGCCGACGCCGACGCGCTGACCGCGCTGATGGCCGACTACCTGACCTGGGCAGTCGGCCGCCTCCGCGAGGAGTACGGCGTCGAGGACTCGCCCACCGACCTGGGCGCGATCCGCGAGTCACTGCCCTATTTCGTACCGCCGAAGGGCCTTCTGCTCCTCGCCGAACACGACGGCGAGCCGGTCGGTGTCGCCGCGCTGCGCGTCATCGCGCCGGAGGTCGTCGAGATCAAGCGGATGTACGTGGACCCGCGGGGGCGTGGCCTGGGCGTGGGTTCGGCCCTGGTCGACCGCCTGCTGACCGAGGCGCGCGACACCTTCGCCGCGAGAACCGTCCGCCTGGACAGCTGCCGCTTCATGACCGACGCGCAGCGGCTCTACACCTCGCGCGGCTTCGTGGAGCGGGAGCCGTACGAGGAGACGGAGATCCCGGCCCACATGCGTCAGTACTGGCGCTTCTACGAGCGGAAGTCGTAAGGCGGCCTCGCGCACAGATCCCCGTGCGGATCGCAGAAAGGCCCGGTCTCCGGGGAGGAGACCGGGCCTACGGTGGAGCTACTCGTCCAGTCCTAGTCGCTCCAGTAATGATTCGATGTCCGGTGCCACCTGTATCCAGCCGCCATAGGTCGTCAGGTAGACGACCGGCGGCCTTTCCTGACCAGTGCGATAGTCCAGTGCGATCGGCTGGTCCGGACCGAGGTCGCCGATCAGGATCGACTTGCTCGGGTCGATGTCACCCGGCGGGTCCTTCGGGTCGGCCCGGCCGACGTACTGAGCGATGGTGTCGGGATCCGATTCCGCGTGCCAGTAGGCGGTCTCGCCGGTCATGCCGCTCGTCCCGTAGAACGCCGGCTGCGCCGGGCGGTCGCGGAAGACGGCCGCCACCAGATCGTGATCGGCAGGCACCCGCCAACGGCCCTCCCGGATCGCCGCCAGCAGAGCCGGCGGGACCGGGAGACCACCTACAAGCACGTCACACATCCCCTATCTTGCATACACCTGCCGCCCGGTAGCAGCGGAAATTGCATCCATCAGCCCTTGTCTCAGATGGTCCGGGGCATAAGGGTTGCCGTAGTTGCGCCCAGTAACACCCCGTGAGAAGAACTCGACACCGAAGCGGCCGTCCTCCTCGAAGAACATCGTAAATCCGACCGTGGTACGCGAATTGTTGAAGTTGGACATGTTGTTCAACCCATGCCCACCTCGCCGAGGCACAGTGTTCGGCGGAGAGGTGGCAGGGTCCCAGTCTTCGACGCTCAGGTACGCTCGGAACCTTCCGGACTCCGGATCATAGATACCGCTGAAGCCGGTACCGGCCTCGTGGGCACCCAACGCACCGGTGTTGTCATAACCGGGGGCATTGGTAATGAGGTTGTTGCAGTTGTGAACCAGAACGGATGCCCCGTCCGCGATCACATAGTAGGTGTGAACGTCGGCGACGCCGAGATTGTGGACGGTGGCTTCCGCAGCCGTCCTGCGCTCGACAGCGGAGATCTGCACCGCGGTTCCGGCACTGGTTCGCAGCCACTGACCCGGCTGAAGATCGGTGGCGTCGATCCACTCACCGAGCTCCGGCACCCAGAAGGGGTGTCCGTCGGTGGCGGTTACCTCGGCGGTCTTCGCCCCGGCGTCCCCATCGACATCGATAACGACCTTGACCAGGTTCTTGACACCGGTGCCCTCGATCGCGGCCGCGACCGCGCGGACAGAGGTCTCGCCGGTTTCCGGGTCGGTGACCAGCACCTGATCGCCCGGCTTGACCTCCTCGATCGCCTTGACCGAGCCGTCCGCCATGAGCACCTTGGTGCCCGGTACGAAACTGTTGCTCAGGCAATCGCCCTCGGCTTCGTCAGCCTTGCCGGCACCGCTGCTACCACTGGATCCGCCCTTCGCACGGGAGCCGGCACCGGAGTCGCCGCTCGGCTTCGCCGGCTTCGACTTGCCGCCACCGCCGCCGCCACCGCCGCCGCGGTTGGCACTACTGCTGCGAGTGTTGGACGCGGAGGAGGACCGTGGTGCTGCCTTCGCCTGAGCATCCTTGTGGACAGGGTTACCGGTCTTCTTCGACTCGTTGACTGCCTTGTTGCTGGTGGTGTTGGCCTTTTCCGCAGCCTTCTTGCGTGCCGCCTCCGCTGCCTTCTTCGCCCGTTCGATCGCAGCCTTCTTGGCGGCGATCGCCTGGCGCTCCGCAGCCTTCGCGGCTGCCAGCACCGTTTGCGCCGCCTTACGGGCCGACTGCCAAGCCTGAATGGCGTTGATGGTGCGGTTGACCGCCTTCATCACGCTCGGAATCTTGGCGATCTTCCCCCATGGGATGGCGCCTATGATCAGGCTCCCGCATGCCCACATGTCACCGCCGAAGCAGCCGATCGCATCGTTGATGCCGATGAACTCAGCCAGGATGCCCCAGGCCGCGGACATGATGACCGACATCAGCGACTGATTCATCGTCGACTGCGCCTGAGCGACCTGCGCTGCCGTCAGTCCGGCACCGGCAAGCGCGGCCGCCATCTCGGACGGAGTCAGCGAGATCGACAGACCGGTCGGGTCGGAGTGGGTGACCGGGTTGTTGTGCGCGTACGCGTACCCGTTGGACTGTAGCGGGTCCTGCAGGTCCACGACCGGGTCGGCGGAGAGGAAGCGACCGACCGCCGGATCGTAGAGCCGGGCACCAAGCCGCGTGTAACCGGAAGCATCCTCGCGGTCGGCCCCGAGGAATCCGGTATCGGTCTGCAAGTTGGCCGTGGCGCCGCGCACGTTACCGAACGGATCCTGTTTGCGAATCCGGGTTTCCATACCGTTCTGCAGTGCGATTTCCGCAGCCGGGCTGCCTTGCGGGTCGGACACGATCGCCACCATGTTCGGTGTGCCGTTCCCGTAGGCGTACCGCAGGATGCTGCCGCCGGGAGTGCCGTACGACCGGTGGGTCTTGACCAGCGTGCCGCCCTTGTTGGTGGTGATCTGGGCTTCGCCCAGGTCAAGGGTGGCCTGCTTGCCCTGGATGCTCAGCAGCGGCGACCCGCTGGGTCCATAGATGTAGCGGGTCTGGTTCTGTGCTTCCCACTTCTGAGCCGTGGAGGCCGCGTCGCAGGCGGCTAGAACAACAGCTGTGCCACTCACGTCGGCTGCGTCCTTGACCGCCACGCACAGCCCGGAGGCAACGTGCGTGTACTGACCAGAGGCGTTGCGCTTCAGCCGTTGATCGGCCGAGTCGTCACACTTCTGGATCGCCAGCGCGGAGCCGACGGTGTTCGCGGCCGGCTGCAGACACCATGAGTCGTACGCGGCCAGCGTGCCCAGGTTCGGGTCGTTCTGGTTCGCCGCAACCTTGAACGTCCACTTCTGCGCGATGGTGGCGTTACATGTGTAGAGCTGGACCACCGTGCCGGGCTGCGCGAGGCCGGACTTCAGGTCGAGGCACTTGTCACCGAGGCCGTAATAGGCGGTCTTACCGTTCTCGCCCTGGCCGGTGATGCGCTCGATCTGACCGTCGAACGTCCAGGACAATTCCTGCTTGTCACCGGTGGTGAGCGAGGTGACCGACTTCGTCTCGCCGGTCAGCTCGTAGAGCCGCTCCGCCTCCGCGGTGACCGCAGCACCCTGCGGCGTGTGGAACCGCTTGCGGACCTTGGTCAGCGTGCCGGGTTGGCTACCGTCGGACTTGCCGTAGTCGTACTCGGTGGCGACGTCCTTGGTTTCGTTACCGTTGATGTCCTTGTTCGTGACCCACTCGCGGTTGCCGAGTCCGTCGTAGCCGTACTCCTGCCAGTAGCCGGAGTTGTCCTTGCCCGGTGCCACGTTCGTGGTGCCGTCCGCGTTGGCCGGCCCCGCGTAGCAGGCTTCCTGGTCCTTCGCGGTCCACGCCTTGGTGAGCTGGCCGACCGCGTCGTAGTTGAAGCACTGCCGCTCGGCGATGCCGTCGGCGCGCTCGCGGATGGCGAGTACGTTGCCGGCCGCGTCGTAGGTGTAGTTGCGATTGCTGACCAGGTTTCCGGTGACCAGCGCAGTGTTGCCCGCGTTCTCCCGGTACACCTGCTGCGTGGTCAGTGCGCCGCTCGCCTCATCGAAGGTCGACTGCGACCAGACCCGATAGGGGTGCGCGCCCATCGTCGAACGAAGCACCTGACCGTACGGCGAGTAGGCGGTCTCACTGCCGTACCAGTCCTGTCCGGACACGGTCAGCGGCAGGCCGTCCTTGGTGTACCGGACAAGCAGCTTCTCGGCCGGGAACCTCCCTGCGGCCGGCAGTTGCTGCGCCTCCGGCAGGCCGGTATCGGTGTACGTGAACCCGTACGTGTAGGAGGGCTGGAATCCCCACTCCGTGGCGATGCTTTGCGGCAGCGTCAGCGTAGTGGACGTCGGCTGGTAGTCGTGCGTGTAGCCACCGATGGACTGCGTGTAGGCCAGCCCGTCGGTGTAACGCGTCGCAGTCGCCGGCAACCCCTTGCCGCCGGGCGCCGTGTCATAGGTGAACGAGGCCACCTGCGTACCGGCCGGACCGTTGAGCCGCTGCTGGGTCGGCCGGGACAGTTCGTCATACCCGTTCCAGACCGTAATGCCACGGGCGCTGGTGGTCGTCAGCGTCCGATCCCGGTGGTCGTAGGTGGTCGTCGTGGCGCCGGTGTCCGGGTCGGTGGACTTGATCATTCGGCCGCGCTGGTCGTATTCCCAGGACCACTGCTTCGCAGCGTTACCACCGTGCACGGCCTTGACCAGTTGGCCGGAGGCATCGTATTCGTAGCGCATGCTGGTGAACGCAACACGGTTACCGTCGGTGAATGTGTCGACGCGCGTGCTGCGGCCGTGCGCGTCGCTGTAGACGCGGTAGGACGCCGCCCCAGCAGGGTTGATCACCGTCGAGAAGTCAGCACCGTACTCGTATCGGGTGATTCGGTCCGTTGCCGCCGCCCCGTTCAGGACCGGGGTTTCAGTGACCACGCGTCCCAGCCCGTCATAGGTATAACGGGTGGCGTTCGGCACCTGCAGCTCGGATTCCGGGCTGAAAAGCGTCGACTCCGGCGCACTCGCGGCAAAGTAGGCGTTGTTGGTCTGCCATACCTCGCCGGAACCGTTGTACAGGGTGTCGGTGATCAGTCGGCCGCCTCCGACCGCCTCCTCCTGGCTCTGCCGCTCCCGGCCGAGACCGTCGAAGAACGTGATGGAGGTCTGCACCTTGTTGTCGTGACCGCGGGTGTAGGTGACGACGTTGGGCACCTGCTTGGGCTGCGTGTTGTAGACGGCCTCGAAGTCCGGAACGCTGGTCGCGTTCGGCGTACGGCCCGGAGCCCACGCCTTCCGAAGCCGGCCGAGTGCGTCGTACTCAGCCACACTGACCCGGTCGTTGGCGTCGGTTGTCCGCACACTGACCGCACGGCCGGGCTCGATCTCCTGCGTCTGGGTGTGGCCGAGAGAGTTCTTCTCGATCACCTTGAACGCCTGGCCGGTTGACGGCTCGTAGGTGATGGTGGACGCCTTACCGTCCGGGTCGGTACGTGAGACGACCCTGCCCATCGCGTCGAAACCGGTCGTACCGCCGGACTGGTAGCCGGAGCCGTCCGCCTTCAAGGACCAGGTCTGGGTGGCGAGACCACGGCTGTTCGCGGAGAGCGCGATGCCGTACTCGCCGCTGTCATAGGCCGTACGGGCGGCCGAGCTGAGCGTCTTCAGGTCGGTGAAGGTCGCCTTGGCGCACGCCGTCGGGCTGACCATGACGTCCTTGGTGAGACCGATCAGGTTCTTGTCCGCCCGGTGCAGGTACTCGAGCTTCTGGCACGACTCGTCACCGGTCACGCCGGTGTCGCCGAGGAACTCAACCTGGGTCGGCAGACCGTAGCTGGTCTCGTACGTCGTCTTCGTCTCGAGCGTGCGCAGCGTGCGCTTGTCGTCGCCGGTGCCGGAGGCCCTGGTGACCGAGTATGCACGCGGTTCCGTGACCCGGTAGGCGATCAGCGGAGACAATCCGTCGTCGCGGTTGCGGCGGGCCAGTTCCTGAGCCGCCGGTACGGTGACCGCCCGGGTCAGCCACTTGTCGTCGGCGTCGGTGGCCTCGGAGTAGGTGAGTTCCTCGGCGATCCGGCCGGCGAACGGCTCCTCGTCCTTGGCGATCTCGACGCCCGCGGCGTCCTTGACCGAGACCGTGTTGCCCATGCCCCGGAAGAACCGGGTGACGGACTTGGTGGTCTTTCCCGCGAAGTCCGGTGCCTCGGTGCCGGTCAGGACCGTGACCTTCTCGAAACCGGCGAACTGCGAGTACGTCCGCGTCGCCTTCTTCGTGAACTCCTGCTCCGCGAGCTTCCAGCCGGCCTTGTCGTACTCGTAGCGGGTGACGGTGTTGGCCGTGCCGTCGACGTTCGGGAGTTCCTCGACCGACTCGACCACGTATTTGTGGAACCAGTCGATCTGTTCGGCCTCCGGGTCCGGGTGCCAGTAGTTCGGGTAGCACAGCCGCGTGTTGTTCTTCAGCGCGGCAGTGTCCGCCTTACCGGGCAATCCGGTGCCGGTGGCGCAGTCGCCCTCCGGCTTCCGGTAGTTGATGACCGTCTCGCCGCCGTACTCGTTGATCACGCGGCCGATGCGGAGACGGGAGAAGCCGGGGCGGTTGTCGTTCTTGACCCGGTTGGGCATGTCCTCGGTGTTGGACTCGAACTTGACCGCGTTGAGCGTGATGTGCTCGTTCGCGGCCGTGTTCAGGCCGTAACCGGTGCGCGTGATGGACTTCAGCCACAGCGCGGTGTTCGGGCCGGTCTTCAGGACCGGGAAGGTCTGGTCGAGCTTGTACTCGTCGACGACCTGCCGGGTGCCGCTGCCGGCCACCCGCAGCGCGGACGTGGTGATCTTGTCCAGGCGCTTGGTGGACCAGAAGGTCGGTGCGGCGTTCCAGCACATCTTCTTCGCCTCGCAGCGAAGGTCGGCCGGCGTGTCGTACCAGATGCGGTATTTGCCGGGGTCCTTGGATTTGAAGTTCTCCGCGGAGCAGGTGAGGCTGCCCTCGGCGTAGCACCGCTCGGAGACGCTGAACGACACGCTGGCCGGCGCGGTCGCCGTGAAGATGGAGTCCTTGCGCTGGCCGTAGTCGATGCGCGACAGGTAGCCGGCGCGGTCGTAGGAGACCGGGGCCTTCCAGTTGAAGTTACGGGCGTAGTAGCCCTTGTCCTCCTTGGTCCACCAGAAGCTCATCGCGTTGCCCTGGAGGTCCTCGACGTAGTCGAGCGACCAGCGCCACGCCTCGGTGCACCAGGACTTCGTCCACTCGCTGTTGTAGCAGGGCTCGCCGGCGTGGTTGCTGTAGACCGGCATGGTCAGCACCGAGTTGGTGACCGCCTTGCCGTCGGTCCAGCCGGGGAGCTTGTTCAGGCCGAAGTGGTAGCGGGTGCCGTCGCGGGTGGTGACGATCCAGTACTCGCCGTTCTTGTCACCGTTGCCGCGGGTCGTGTCGAACTTCTGCTCGATCTTGGAGCCGTCGCCGTTCGCCGTGGTCCAGGTGTTGTTCGCCCAGACCAGCTCGGTGGTGGTGCCGCCGAGCGAGAGCGTGGCGTTCTGCGAGCCCCAGCACATGTCGCCGGTCTTGTGCTTGGCGTTGTTGGAGCCGGCCTTCTTGGAGTCGTGCCGGCAGCCCGCGTACGTGCGGGTGATCTGGCCGGCGCTGTAGTCCCAGCCGTCGCCGATCCAGGAGGCCTGGTTGTTCGTCGACGAGGTGCGGCCGTCGACCGACTGCGACGAGTAGCCCAGGTTGATCTGCGGCGCCATGCCGCCACCGGTCTGCGGGACCGTGACCTGGTACGAGTAGGTGAACGCACCGGACGACGAGCCCGCGGCCCAGGAGCCGGAGGACAGCAGCGGCGTCGCGGTGAAGTCGCCGGAGACCGAGGCGCCGGTGTCCAGCGCGCCGACCACCCCACCGGCGTCGGCCGCGGTGGCGGCGCGGGCACCGGCGTCGGGCGCGGGCGTGCCGAGCAGGCCGGCGACGGGCACGCTGCCGGTCACGATCCGGCGCTCCCCGGCGGAGGCGGCGCGCGCGTTCGATCCCGAGGCGGCCCGCTCGACCGTGACCTCGCTGGAGAGCAGCTGAGACGGGTCGGCCGGCTCCTCCTCACCCTCGCTGGGGGCGCAGTCGCCGGTGCCGACCGCGTCGTAGACGCAGTCGGGCAGCAGCATCAGGCCGAAGCGGTCGGCGGCCTGCGGTCCGTACAGGTCGGCGAAGGTGGTGTAGTCGACGCTCAGCGCGACGGACGCCGCCGGGTCCGCCGTGACCGGCGGTGAAAGCTTCATGATCAGGCCGGGTACGCCGGCGTCCTGCGACGCCTCGGGCGCGGCCAGGTCGACGGTCCACTGCCCGTCCAGCGCCTCGGGCTCGGCGCCCTCCGGGACACCCAGCGACACCGGCAGGTCCGCGACCTTGACCAGCTCGCCCGGGTTGACGTCGGTCAGGTCGACCGTGCCGGTGCCCTCGCTCCACGGCGCGACGTTGGTCGGCGCGTACGGGTCGACCGGCACCTCGGGCGCCGGCTCGAGCGTCTGGTCCGCGGACTCGTCCTGGTCGACCGGCGCGGTCTCCGGCAACGGCGGCAGGTCGACCTGCTGATTGCGGTCGGCGCCGGACGGCGGCACCGCCAGTCCCTGCGTTCCCGTCCCGGCGACCACCAGTGTGGTCGAGAGCAACGCGATCAGTGTCGCGCGTGCCGGCCGTGACCAGCGTCGGCCGCGTTTACGCGGCCACAACGGACCCATACCACCATGCATCGGTGCGTCTCCCCGTGTAGGCACCACAAACGACACGCCACTCAAGGCGCGTGCCTGGGCACTGTGCGACATGGCGATCATCCGGACAAGTACACGGAGGGTCACCGACCGTTGCGTCGAGAGATTTAGATCACACGATGTTTGGCTTCAAAGTCAGACCCTCCAGACAGAAAAGACATAGAGGGCACTCAACGTTGTACGCGCAAATCCCACGCACAAAACGGTCAGAGCGGATACAACCGGGCGTCACGCAATCGATTCATGGAGCTACATAACGGCCTGATAACACCCTGGGAACACCCTGGGTATGCGATCGTGTGCCCGCTCTCTGCCCCGCGGACCCGGCCGGGACCGCTCGGGCTGTCCAATGTCGTCGCCTGGCCCCTGGGGAGTAAAACGCTGTGACCGTCCCTTTCGTGCGCACGCGCACGCGGCGAACGTTGACCGCGGGCGCGCTCGCCGCGGTGCTCATCGCCGCCCTGTCACCACTGTGGATACATCGAGACGAGACGCCGGTGGCCGCGCCGCCGGCACCACCGGTCCCCGCGCCCCGCGACGAGCAGGCCGCGATGACGGAGGCGGCCAGCACCGGCGCTGACGTCCTGGTCGAGACCGCGACCACGCAGACCTCGCAGACCTGGGCGCTGCCGACCGGCAAGCTGCGCACCGACATCACCGCGCTGCCGACCCGGGCGAGGAACGCGTCCGGCGACTGGGCGCCGATCGACATCACGCTGGCGAGCTCCGGCGGCGCCGTCCGGCCCGCGAACGCGCCGGCCCCGGTGCGCTTCGCCGAGGGCGGTACCAGCGGTAAGGAGAGTGTGCTCGCCGAGGCGGAGGTCGGCGAGCACACCATCACGTACACCTGGCCCGGTCCCCTGCCGAAGGCGGTGCTGGACGGACCGCGGGCGCTCTACCCCGAGGTGCTGCCGGGCGCGGACCTGCTGCTGGTGGCGCGCGAGGAGGGCGGGTTCGCGAACCTGCTGATCGTCAAGACGCCCGAGGCCGCGAAGCAGGCGGCGGTGCGCACCGTCACGTACGGCCTGCGCTCGACGACCGCGGTCTTCCGGGCCGACAAGGTCACCGGCGGCGTGCAGGTGCTGGACAAGGCCGGCAAGGAGATCACCGCGATCCCGACGCCGTTCGGCTGGGACTCGGCCGGTGCCGACCCGGAGCTGCCGCCCGGCACCCCGGCCCGCACCTCCGTGGCGACCAGCGCGGACGTGCTGCGTCTCTCCGGCCTCAGCGGCATCGAGCCGGGCGCGAAGTCGGCGCAACTGCCGATGAAGCTGGACGGTGAGAACACCGGCGACGCCGTGCTCCGGCTCGACGCGGGCGCGACCGGGCTGCTCACCGGCAAGGACGTGCGCTTCCCGGTCTTCCTCGACCCGACCATGAACAGCGGCGTGCTGGCCTGGACGTTCGTCTCCAAGCAGCACCCGAACAGCAACTTCAACAACGGCACGAACTTCAACAACGGTACGTCCGAGGCGCGCGTCGGCCACGAGGACGAGACCGGCATGACCACCCGCTCGTTCTGGCGGATGGGCTTCGACACCGCGATCAAGGGCGCGACCATCGAGTCCGCCACGTTCAAGGTGCTCAACATCCACTCCTGGTCGTGCACCACGCGCCAGTTCGAGCTGTTCTGGACCGGCCCGATCTCCACGGCCACCACCTGGAACAAGCAGCCGACCTGGAACACCAGCCCCGGTTCGAACAAGCGCAACTTCGCGCACGGCCGCGACGCCTGCAAGGACGACTACGCCTCGTTCGACGCGCGGGCGTTCGCGCAGAAGGCCGCGGACGCGGGCGCGAACAACCTGACCATGGGCATGCGGGCGACCAGCGAGGCGGACACGCAGACCTGGCGCAAGTTCACCGCCAAGTCGGCCACGCTGTCCGCGGTCTACAACCGCAAGCCGAACGCGCCGGGCACGCTCACCAGCGCGCCGGGCGGCGGCTGCTCCACCACCGGCATCACGGTCGCCCGTACCAACCTGGTGCTGACCGCGACCGCGAGCGACCCGGACGGCAACCTCAAGTCGCTGCACTTCCGGTTCTGGAAGTCCGGCGCCACCGTGCCGACGACCGGCACCGCGACCACCTCGCTGGCCAGCGGCAAGGGTTCGGTGACGATCGCGTCGACCACGCTGGTCGACAAGACCACCTACCTCTGGACCGTGTACGCGACGGACGCCGAGGGCCTGCTGTCCGCGGACTACCCGGCCACCACCGCGCCGTGCAAGCTGACCATCGACGCGTCCGGCCCGCCGGCCCCGGCGGTCACCAGCGTGGACTTCCCGGAGGCGACCGACGACGGCGCCACCTGGGCCACGAAGCCGTTCGGTCAGGTCGGCACGGCCACGTTCACCTCGCAGGGCGCGGCCCGGTTCACGTACGCGTTCGAGGGTGTCACCGAGGTCTCCAAGACCTCGGCCAACGCGGTCACCGTCACCGACCTGAAGCCGCCGCACGCCGGGCCGATCAACATGATCGTCAAGGCGTACGACTCGGTGGGCAACGTCAGCCAGCCGACGGTCTACTCGTTCTACGTGCCGCCGCGCCCGGAGGCGGACGGCCCCGGTGACGTCAGCGGCGACGGCCGCGCCGACCTGCTGGCCATCGACGGCGCCGGCAACCTGCGCAGCTACCCCGGCGGCATGACCGGCGAGCTGGACCTGTCGCTGGCCGCGGGCTACCGCAACGGCACCCAGCTCAACCCGACCGGGCACTGGACCGACTCGGCCGGCAAGGCCGCGCTGATCGCCAAGTTCGGCGACGCGTACCCCGGCGACGGCGTCACCGATGTGTTCGCCCGGACGCCGGACGGCCGGTTCTGGCTCTACCCCGGCGACGGGTACGGCAGCTTCGACGTCGACGACCGGATCTCGGTGATGCTGCCGTCCGGCACGCCAGCGCCGTCCACCTGGACGCAGCTCAAGGCGGTCGGTGACGTCACCGGCGACGGCCGCCCCGATCTGTTCGTCCGGTCCGGGACCGCGTTCTGGGCGCTCACCGGGTACACCGGCGCGAGCTTCGCCGAGGCCGTGCAGATGGAGACGACCGGCTGGGACCGCCGGGAGATCGTCAACGTCGCGGACATCGACCTCGACGGCACGCCCGACCTGCTCTTCCGCCACCTGGACACCGGCATCATGTCGCTGCGGCACGGCAAGCCCGGCACGATCGCGAAGAGCGTCGACCTGGCCTCGCTGAAGTCCGCCGCCGCGTCCCGCCAGGGCGACGTGCAGTACGGCACCGGCTGGTCCGAGGCCGCGATCACCGCGGTCGTCTCGGTCCCGGACCAGAACGGCGACGCGATCCCGGACCTGTGGGTCCGCCGGGCAACCGACGGTCAGGTGCGCGTCTACTACCCCAGCAAGGTCAACACCAACGGTGAGGTCAAGATCGTCCTCCCGGTGAACGTGAGCGCGTTCAAGGCACTCGCCTGACCCTGTTCCGCTACGGGCCCGGTGGCGCTGCCGCCGGGCCCGTTCCGTTCCGCGCAAGGAGAACCGCCGTGCGAAGACTGGCCGTACTGCTGGCCGCCGTCCTGACCGCCGTGCTCGCGCCCGCCGCCGCGGCGTCGGCCGCCCCGAAGAACCTGCAGGTCATGTCGTGGAACATGTGCGGCTCGCTGAACTGGGGCTGTGACGCGTACGGCGGGCCGCAGGACAAGATCGACGTGGTGAAGCACCACGTCGAGACGAACTACGTGCACGCCGCGCTGCTGCAGGAGGTCTGCGAGAACGACCTCACGCTGCTGATGAACCAGCTGGGCAGCGGCTGGAGCACGTCGTTCGCGCCGTACCGGTACTCGACGGACGGCGTGCGCCGCACCAGCGTCTGCGGCGGCACCCGGACCGACCGGATCGGCACCGCGATCGTGGTCAAGGCCGGCTTGTCCAGCCCGCAGAACTACGAGATCACGCACGCCTGGAACGGCCTCGCCCGGCCGTTCCACTGCGTGACCGCCACCTACTGGGACGCGCGGCTCTGCAACGTGCACCTCGACCCGTCCAAGAACAACCCCGACCACCCCGACTGGGAGTACGCCGACGACCAGATGAAGGACATCCAGAACATCGTCCAGGCCTTCCCCACGCTGGTGATCGGCGGCGACTTCAACGTGCAGCCCCAGGACCGGCCCGGCAACGCCCGCGAATGGCTGTGGGCCGACGGGTTCTGGGCGACCGGGGCCGGCACGCCCGGTTACCGCGAGTGCGACCAGACCGGCGCGGTCCGCGACGGCCGGGACACCTGGACCGGCAGCGGCCTCAGCGGCAAGCTCGACTACGTGTTCAGCACGGAGGCGAAGCGCTGGTGCGCGGTCGGCGACTCCGCCTACTCCGACCACCACGTGGTGATCTACAGCGTCTCGGTCGACTGACGTTTCACCCTGTCGGGATGTGGCGTGTCGTGCCCGCCCTGCTACCACGGTGCGCCACATTGAGAGCGGACCCGACGATGGGAGTCGCACGATGTGCACCGAGGAATGCCTGCGCCACGCCGCATCCCCACAGGCCGCGGTGTCCCGCCGCGCCGCGCTGACCGGCCTCGCCGCGGCCGCGCTCACCGTCGGCCCGGCCCGGCCGGCCGCCGCCGCAGCCGCCGTGCCGGGCCGGCACACGGTGCGGGACCTGACGCACCCGTTCACCACGACGTTCCCCACGTTCGCGCCCGGTGAGGAGGCGCGCCGCGGCCCGTACAAGGCCATCCCGGACGACGGCTACTACATGCAGGAGTGGCGGATCGTCGAACACACCGGCACGCACGTCGACGCCCCGGTCCACTTCGTCCCCGGCGGCCGCACCGCCACCCAGCTCACCCCGGACGAACTGGTCCTGCCCGCCGTCACGATCAGCGTCGCGCGCCGCGCCGCCGGCGACCCCGACACCGTGCTCACGGTCGCCGACCTGCGCGCCTGGGAACGCGAGTGGGGCCGCATCCCCACCGGCGCCGCCGTCCTGCTGCACACCGGCTGGGACCGCCACGCCGCCAACCAGCGCTACCGCAACGCCGACGCCCAGGGCACCATGCACTTCCCCGGCTTCGGCGCGGACGCCTGCGAATGGCTGCTCAGCGCCCGCCACATCCGCTGCCTCGGCATCGACACGCTCAGCCTCGACCCGGGCCGTTCCACCGACTACCCGGTCCACTTCACCCTGCTCGGCGCCGACCGCTACGGCATCGAGAACCTGACGCGCCTGCGCACCGTCCCGGCCCGCGGCGCCACCCTCGTGGTCGGCCTCGTCCCCTGGGAACAGGGCTCCGGCGGCCCGGCCCGCATCCTCGCCCTGGCCTGACTCCTCGGCGGGAGAGCAACTCCTCACGGCTGAGCCGCCACCGGCCTGAGCCGGAATCCGGCGGGTGACCCACGTCTCAGCTGCCACCGGGCGTACCGCCGGCCGGGTCTTCGGTTTGTGAAACGGGTGAAGGATCCGCTGTGGGCGCGGCTGTTGCTGGGCTTCGGGCTGGTGCTGTCGGTGGGGAGCGGGAGCACGCTGGCCGTCACCCGGACGCTGATCAGTCAGGCCGAGGAGTCGATCACGCAGACGGACCTGATCGGGGGTACGGGGGACGCGGCGCGGCCGGCGGGCAACGATATCGACGGGGCGGTCAACATGCTGCTGGTCGGCATCGACGCGCGGGAGGGCGACCAGGATTTCCGGGCTGACACGATCATTGTGTTGCACGTTCCGGAGACGCACGACCAGGCCTATCTGATCTCGATCCCGCGGGACTGGATGGTGGACATCCCGGCGAACGACGAGTTCGGCTTTCCCGGCGCCACGGAGAAGATCAACGCTGCGTTCTACTACGGCTCGCGGCTTCCCGGCACGGACCTGGAGAAGCGGGGGCGCGGCACCGAGGTGCTCGCCGCGACGCTGCGGAAGCACACCGGGATCGAGTTCAACGGCGCGGCGGTGATCGACTTCGGTGGGTTCCACAGCATCGTGCACGCGCTCGGCGGTGTCGACATGTGCGTCGCGGAACCGGCCGAGTCGGTTCACCTGGGCGTCGACGCGAAGGGCAAGCTGGTCCAGGGCTGGTACAACGACCAGGTCGATCCGCCCCGGCTGGAAGGGCTGCCGCCGGGCAGCGTGCCGCTGGTGCACGAGCCGGGGTGTCGTTCGATGGACGCCACCCGGGCGCTGGACTACGCGCGGATCCGGAAGAGCCTGGACAACGGCGACTACGGGCGGCAGCAGCACCAGCAGCAGCTGATCAAGGCGATCGTCAGGAAGGCGACCTCGTCCGGCGTGCTGACCGACCTGGGCAAGCTGAACGAGCTGGTCGCGGCGGCCGGTGAGGCGTTCATCCTGGACACCCGTGGCACGCCGGTGGCCGACTTCTTCTTCACGCTCAAGGGCGTGGCCGCGAACGACCTGACCCTGATCAAGACCAACGCGGGTACGTTCAACACGTCCGCCGAGACCGGCGCCGAGCAGCTGGACGCGGAGTCGCTGCGGATGCTCGCGGCCGCGAAGGACGGCACACTGGCCACGTTCCTGATCGAGCATCCGCAATTCATCGCGAACTCGCGCTGAGCCGCGAGCCATCGATGGACGGGAATGACCGGGCCGGCCGTGCCGTGGCAGCATGACCGCCATGATCAGACCAGGTTCGGCGGCACGGGGGCTGTCGGCCAGGGTCGCGGCGTTCGGTGTCGCGCTCCTCGCCGCGGTCGTCGTTCCCGCCTCCGGCGCGCACGCCGCGACGCAGTTCGAGGCCGAGACGCTCACCGTCGACCCGGCGTACGGGTCCGCCTACCGGGATCGGGCCGCGTCCGGCGGCTGGGCGCTCGCGATCTGGAACAACGCGGCCGCGACCGGCGGCTTCACCGCGGCCGCGCCGTTCACCACGCTGTCGGTGAGCGCGATGGGCGGCGTCTGCGGCAGCACGGACGCGGCGCCGCGGATGGAGGTCGCGGTCGACGGCACGGTGGTCGGCCGGACCGCGGTGACCGGCGCGTGGCGCGACTACCGGTGGACCGGGTCGTGGGGCGCGGGCAGTCATTCGATCTCGTTCCGCTTCCTCAACGAGTACGGCGACGGCGGCTGCGACCGGTTCCTGGAGGTGGACACGTACCGGATCGGCGGGGGTCCGGGTTTCGTCACCCGTTCCGGCTCGCGGCTGATGCTCGGCGGGCGCCCCTTCACGTTCGCCGGCCTCAACGCGTTCGGCATGAGCGGCTGCGACAACGGCGGCGTGCCGTGGACCGACGCGCAGCTGGACTCCTATTTCGCGCAGCTCGCGCCGAACACGGTGACCAGGACCTGGGCGTTCCGGCCGTACGGGCTGCCGGTGCTGGACCGGATCGTGGCCGACGCGATCATCAAGGCGTTCTTCGACGAGGCCGCGGCCGCGGTCAAGGCCGCGGACCCGAACCATCTGGTCGCGACCGGCACGATGTACCAGGCGTTCTACGGCACGTCCGACTTCGCCTACCTGCACGCCGGTCCGGAGGTCGACATCGCGTCGATCCACGAGTACGAGTACGACTGGCAGAACAGCAACGCGATCGTGACCGGGCACCTCGCCCCGGTGCTCGCGCGGATGCAGTCGATCGGCAAGCCCCTGATCATCGGCGAGTCCGGGCTGCGGGCCGCGGCGTCCGGCTGCCGCACCACGCTCACCGGCCGGGCCTCGGTGATCACCCAGAAACTGGACGCGTACCTGGCCCGCCCCGGCGTGGCCGGCGTCAACGTCTGGGGCGTGGTGCTCCACGACCCGGTGTCCGCGCAGGATCCGTGCCCGTTGGAGGGCCGCCTGACCGACCCGATGTTCGCCGCGATCCGGGCGAAACAGACCGCGCTCAACGGGTGATCTTCACCGGGGGCACCGGCGGCACCGGCCCCGGGGAGGGCTAAGGTCGCGGCCATGCGCCGATTGATGTCGATAGCCGTCACCGTCGGAGTGGCCGCGGGTGCGCTCGCCACCGGCCCTCTGATGACCGCGGACGCCGCGGTCGCCGGTGACCCGTTCGCGATCACGAACGGGCTGTTCGTCAATCCCGCGTCGCCGTCCGCGCGCTGGGTCGCCGCCAACCCCACGCATCCGGACGCCGCGTCGATCCGGGCGAACATCGCCGGCGCGCCGATGGCCCGCTGGTTCACCGGCACCAGCGACGCGCGGATCGGCCCGGCCGTCGCGGCCTACACCGGCACCGCGGCCGACGCCGGCGACCGGCTGCCGGTACTGGTCGCGTACAACCTGCCCGGCCGGGACGCGTGCGGCGAGGAGTCGGCCGGCGGCGCCGCGAACGCCGCGGCGTACATGGAGTGGATCTCGACGTTCGCGGCCGCGATCGGTGACCGCCCGGCGATCGTGGTCATCGAGCCGGACTCGCTCGGCGACTTCGAGTGCATGACCGCGGCCCAGATCGCGGAGCGGAACACGCTGCTCAACTTCGCCGGCCGGATGTTCGCCGAGAAGGCGCCGAACACCTGGGCGTACCTGGACGCGGCGAACCCGAAGTGGGTGACGCCGACCGTCATCGCGCAGCGGCTGAAGGCGGCCGGGATCACCCGGGTCCGTGGCTTCGCGGTCAACGTCTCCAACTACGTCGACACCGCGTGGGCCACGGACTACGCCGGCATGATCCAGGATCGGCTCGGCACCGCGGCGCCGTACGTGATCGACACCAGCCGCAACGGCAACGGCTCCGGGGACGGCTGGTGCAATCCGGCCGGCCGCCGCGTCGGCGCCCGCGCGACCACCGACCGCGCGGCCCTGCAACTCTGGATCAAGAACCCGGGCAACTCCGACGGTACATGCGGCGTCGCCCCGGCGACGCCGGCCGGCACGTTCGACCCGGCCCTCGCGAAACACCTGATCACCGGCGCCTGACCGGTACGGGCCCGCCCGCGCCCACGGGCCCGTACCGGCCGCGCGGGTCAGTCCATCGCCAGCGCGACGGTCGGGCTGACCCGGGCGGCGCGGCGGGCGGGGAGGACGCCCGACACGGCGGTGAGCAGGCCCAGGACGAGGATCACCAGCGCCAGCTGACCCCAGGGCAGCGCGAGCGGCGCGTCCAGCCCGGCCGCGGTGAGCATCAGCCACGCGAACGGGACCGCCAGCGCCAGGCCGAGCAGCGCGCCGACCACGCCGTAGAGCGAGGCCTCCAGCAGCAGCGTCGCCCGCAGCCGCCCGCGGCTCATGCCGACCGCCCGCAGCAGGCCGGCCTCGCGCAGCCGTTCCACGACGGACAGCGCGGTGGTGGTGCCCACCCCGACCACCGCCACCAGCACGGTCATCCCGACCAGGCCGAGCGCGGCCGCGGTGATCAGCAGCAGCTGCGCCGCGAGGTCGTCGCGCTCGTCCGCGAGCACGGTGACACCGCCGCCCGGGACGATCGCCCGCGCGGCCCGGACCGCGGCGCTGCGATCGCCGGCCGCGTCGGCCAGCACCACGGTCGGCTCCGGCGCCGTGCCGAGCGCGGTCAGGTCGGCCGGGTCGAGCAGCAGCATCGACTCCATCGGCAGCCCGCCGACGGTCGCCACCACGGTCACGGTCACGCTCCTGCCGTTCCGGCTCAGCGTGATCTCCTGGCCGTACCCGGCCTCGAGGAAACCCGCCGACCAGTCCGACGCGATCGCCCGCCCCGGCCCGGCGTCGCCCAGCGCGCCCCGCGTGACCCGGATGTCGTCGCTGGTCGGCAGCGACGCCAGCGGCAGGTCGGCCACGGTGAACGTCGACGGGCCGGACGCCACCTCGGCCACCCGGAACGGCAGCACGCCGGTCAGCTCCGGTGCGGTCTCGAGCGCGCCGACCGGGATCGACGCCCCCTCCGGCGCCGCGATCTGCAGGTCCGCGGGCGCGCTCAACGCCAGCTCCTGGTCCATGGTGATCCGCGTGGTGGACAGCGCGATCAGCGCGGCCGCGGTCAGCGTCACCGCGAGCGCGACCACGACGCTGACCGACGCGGCCCGTCTCGGCGCGCCGCCGACCCCGCCGACCGCGAGCCGCCCGGCCGGGCCGAACGCGCGCAGCGGCAGGCCGACCAGCCACAGCACCGGCCGCAGGATCGTCGGGCCGAGCACGATCAGCGAGAAGAACGCGAGCGTGCCGGCCGCGACGGTCGCGGTCATCGCCAGCTCCGGGCTGCCGCTGTCCGGCACGTCCGGCGTGGGCAGGCTCGCGATCGCGAGCCCGAGCAGCAGCACCGCCAGCACCGTGAGGACCAGGCCGAACGCCCACCGGCCCCGGCCGAGCGCGCTCCGCGCCCCGGTGACGGACGCGCTGCGCAGCGCCTCCAGCGGCGACACCCGGCCGGCGTTCACGGCCGGGGACAGCACCGCGACCAGCGCGATCAGCGTCGTGCCGAGGACGACCAGCAGCGCGGGTACGGCCGGCAGGCCCGGCGACGCGATCTCGGCGTCCAGGAACACGCGCGCCGCCGGCCCGGCCGCGAGACCGAGCAGGTAGGCGATCAGCACGCCGGTCCCGCCCGCGACCAGGCCGGTGAGCGCGCCCTCGACCGCGAGAGCCCGGGTCAGCGCGCCGCGCCCGGCACCGATCGCGCGCAGCAGCGCCAACTGCCGCATGCGCTGCGCGAACACGATCCGGAACGTGGCCGTGGCGACCAGCGCGGCCGCCGCGGCCGCGATCGCGACGAACAGGCCGACCAGGTAGAACAGCTCGTCCATCGAGGCGGCGGCGTCCCGGGCCTCCCGGTCGCGCAGCTCGGCGCCGAGCACCACATCCGGCGTGACCAGCGTGGACGACTGCTGCCCGCCCGCGGTCAGCGTCCCACCGCCGCCCTGGTCCGGCACCCGTGGCAGGGTGCGGCGCAGCTCGCCGGCGACCGTGGCCGGGTCGGCGCCGGGTGCGAGGTGCACCTCGATCCGGCTGGACATGGACGCCGCGCCGTCGGCCGTGAGCATCGCGTCGACCAGGTCGCTCGTGGTGTAGGCGCGGCCGGCGAAGCCCTCGCCGGCCGCGGGCCGCACGATGCCGGTGACGGTGAGCGTGCGCGGCGGCGCCGTCGAGTCGGCCCGGACCTGCACCGTGCCGCCGACGACCAGCCCCATCCGTTCGGCCGTGCGGGACGTGACCGCGATCTGGCCCGGCGCCGCTGGATAGGTCCCCTCGGCGAGCGTGACCTCGGACAGCGGCCCGCTCCCGGGGTCGCCGGTGACCGTCAGCCAGGAGCCGGACGCCGCGGGTACGTCGTAGAACGCCTCGTTGCGCGCCGTGGCCGACTCGACGCCGCGCGTCCGCCGCACCACGTCCAGCGCCGCCGCCGACGTGCCGGTCCCGTCGCCGACCACGATGTCCGCGGCGGCGGACGTGCCACTGAAGGTGTCCAGGATGGTCTGGTGGGTGATGCGTTGGGCGAGGACGGTGCCGAAGACGACGGTGGCGGCGACGATCAGTGCGAGGCCGGTGAGGAGGAGGCGGGCGGGGCGGCGGGTGAGGCCGGCGAGTTGGGTGCGCAGGACGGTCATCGGGCGCCGGCCAGGTGGTGGAGGGCGTCGGTGACGGATTCGCGGGTGGGGTGCAGGATCTCGCCGGAGATGCGGCCGTCGGCGAGCATGACGACGCGGTCGGCGTAGGAGGCGGCGATGGGGTCGTGGGTGACCATGACGACGGTTTGGCCGTATTCGCGGACGGCGTTGCGGAGGAAGGAGAGGACTTCGGTGCCGGTGCGGGAGTCGAGGTTGCCGGTGGGTTCGTCGGCGAAGACGGCTTCGGGGCGGGAGACGAGGGCGCGGGCGAGTGCGACGCGTTGTTGCTGGCCGCCGGAGAGTTCGCTGGGGCGGTGGCGGAGGCGGTCGCGGAGGCCGAGGACGTCGACGAGGCGGCCGAACAGTGCCGGGTCGGGTGTGGTGCCGGACAGGTCGAGGGGGAGGGTGATGTTCTGGGCGGCGGTGAGTTGGGGGAGCAGGTTGAAGGCTTGGAAGACGAATCCGATCCGTTCCCGGCGTACCTTGGTGAGGATCTTGTCGGGTTGGCGGGTGAGGTCCACGTCGCCGAGCATCACGGCGCCGCTGGTGGCCCGGTCGAGGCCGGCCAGGCAGTGCATCAGCGTCGACTTCCCGGAACCGGACGGGCCCATGATCGCGGTGAACTCGGCGCGGCCGAACCCTACGGAGACGCCGTCCAGTGCGCGGACGGCGGTGTCGCCGCGGCCGTAGACCTTCACCAGGTCACGTGCCTCGCAGGCGAGAATCATCGTCGACTTTCCCTTCGGTGGCGGTGCGTCGGTGGTGCATCCGGTCGCTCGGTAGCGGGCGTCCGGCGGCGAAGCATCGTGGGCGCGGCGGCCGGGCCGCATCACCCCACGGGGCCAGAAACCGGCCGGGCCGCCTCTGCCGAAAGTCGGAGCGCGGGCTCACCCGTACCGCCGGGGCGGTCCCTCCGGTCGATCGGGCCCGTTTCCGCCGGGCCGGCGTCATACCCGGGTATGACTACCGGAGTGCCACGACGCCGCCGGGGCCGGCGGATACTCTGCGCACGTGCCCGCGACACCCGCACCCCGGCGCAGGCTCACCCCGCTGCGCGACCTCGCCCGGTTGCTGGCCGGCGCCGACTTCCCCACCGCGGCCCCCGCACCGGGCACGCTGCCGGCCCGGCTGCAGCCCTGGCTCGCACCGCCGGGTGTGCTGGCGATCGCGGTCCTGACCGTCGTCTGCGTGGCCGACTTCCAGACGAGCCGCGCACCCTTCGGCGCGGCCGAGGCGACGCTGCTGTCCCTGGGGGCCACGGCGCCGCTGCTGTTCGTCCTGTGGCGCCCGCTGATCGCGTGGCGGATCGCCTACGCCGGCGCGTTCACCAGCACGCTGTGGCTGGACCGCACATCCGGCGCGTGGCCCTGGCCGGTGATCCAGATGGCGGTGGTCGTGCTGGTCCTCGGCGTGGCCGCCGCACGCACCTCCGCCGGCATCACGGCGTGGATCGCCGTGCTCGCCGCGCTCCCCTGCCTCCTGCACGCGCCGGGCGGCACCGGCATCCAGGTCTGGCTGCCGCTGGCCGGGGTCCTGCTCCTCGGCGACCAGGTGCGCCGCCGCACCCGCGTCGAGCGGATCCTGGAGGCGCAGGAGGAGATCACCGACCTCGCCCGCGCCCAGCGTGCCGTCCTCGAGGAACGCACCCGGATCGCCCGGGAGATGCACGACGTGGTCGCCCACCACATGTCCATGATCGCCGTCCGTGCCGAGACCGCCCCGTACCGACTCGCCGCGCTCCCCGGCCCGGCCCGGGACGAGTTCACCGCGATCGCCGACGCCGCCCGCGACACCCTCACCGACATGCGCCGCCTGCTCGGCGTCCTCCGCACCAACCGCGACGACCCGCAGCGCGCGCCCCAGCCCACCCTGGCCGACCTGCCCACGCTGATCGCCACCGCGGCCGACGCCGGCATGCCGATCACGCTGGACACGGGCGCGGCGGACCCGGCCCCGCCGGAGCCGGTCTCGCTGGCCGCGTACCGCATCGTCCAGGAGGCCGTCGCCAACGCCGGCCGGCACGCGCCCGGCGCGGCGGTGCGGGTCAGCGTGCGGTCCGCCGAGGACAGCCTGCACGTCACGGTCGCCAACGGCCCCGCGCCCGCGCCGCACACCGCACCGGCCCGCGGCCCCGGCCACGGACTGCTGGGCATGCGGGAACGGGCCCAGGCGCTCGGCGGCACCTTCACCGCCACGCCGTCCGACGGCGGCGGTTTCACGGTCGCGGCCCGGCTGCCCACACGCTCCGGCCCACCGGTCCGCCCGTAGAGCGGTCTCCCCCGGCCATGACCGTGCGCGGCGGTGATCAGCGGAGTGGCCCGGGTGCCACCACCAGCTCTGTCGCGCGGTCGTGCGGCAGCCGCGGCGTGCCCGAGACGATCGCCGCCGCCCGCTCCCACGGTCGCTGCGCCGCCTGGAAGGGCAGCTCGGCCGCCATCCACTCGTGCCAGAAGGCGATCGCCTCGGCGGTGCCGCCGTCCCGCGCGATGCCGCGCCGCTCCGCCTCGACGAGGTCGGACTGCACCCACACCACGGTGTCGACCAGGCCGGCCAGCTCCCGGCGCCCGGCGCCGACCCCCTCGACGACGAGGAGCGGGCAGCCGGCCGGCACCGCGATCGCGCCCGGCCGGTCCCGCGCGTCCCAGGCCGGTGGACGGCACGCCACCGGCTCCCCGCGCCGGGCCGGGGCGAGCACCCCACCGGCCAGCAGGTTCGCCCAGTCGAAGAAGGAATGGTGCCAGGCCACGTCATCGGTGTGCACCACCACCGCACCGGGCACGCACGCGGCCACGGTGGCGGCCAGCGTGCTCTTGCCCGCGCCACTGCGCCCGTCCACGGCGACCACCCACGGCCGCCCGGCCGGCGACACCGCGCCGTGATGCCGCGCGTCGTGGCTCAGCCCGTCGTGGCCCGGCGCATCGTGGCCTGGCGTGTCGTGGCCTGGCGTGTCGTGGCGCAGCGCGTCGTGGCGCAGCGCGTCGTGGCGCAGCGCGGACACGACGTCGGCCACGGCCCGCACCCGCCACGGGCCGGCGGCGGGCTCACCGGCGGCCAGGACCATCGCGCTCATGACAGCGATGATCGCAGATCCGGCCGGTGCGGAGCCGCGCCCCGGCCCCGCACCGGCCGGCGTTCAGGAGCGGTCGCCGGCGGTCTTCCCGCCCGGCCCGTACGGGCTCGCCTGCCCCGCCGGCACCGGCCGGTCGCCCGACCTGTCGTGGGCACCGCCCGGTGCCTCGACCGGGTCGGCATCCTGGTTCCGCTGCGTGGTGGTCGCGGTCTCCCCGCTGCGCCGCAGTTCCGGCTGCTGGACGTTCGTCATCATGCGCTCCCTCCTCGTGGCACCGTGACGTCTCGCGTACCCCGCGGATCTCCGGATGTGTATCGCGGGTGCTCACGTCGCACCGGTCGGCGACTCCGCGAGAGCAGCGCCGGCGCCCGGGCCGGACGTCGCCGCCCGCGGGATGCCGCCGCGGTGTCTACGATGCGGCGCACGGGATTCCCGCGCCGGCCGCCGCTTCGCTCCCGTCGCACCGGCCCGATCGCCGTGATGGCCGACGGCCTCGCGCGCTCGTGCGGCGATGACGGCGACCGCCGGCGTCCGCAGCCGGAGCCGCCCTCCCGGGCGCGAAAGGCTTACCGCCGGTCTCCGCAGCCGGAAGCGGTCTCCCGGGCGCGAAAGGCTTACCGCCGGTATCCGCAGCCGGAGCCGGTCTCCCGGGCGCGAAAGGCTTCACGGGGCCGGACGGCGTCGCTCCGGGAGAGGACCAGCGGCCGGCCGCAACGGTTCTTCGGCGCGCTCGCCGTACGGTCGCCGCCGGTCCTCCGTGCGAACGGCACCGACCGCACCCTTCGACCGCGGCCGGTGGCCCCGTTCCGCACCGCGGTGGCGCGGGTGACGGCAATCCCGCGTCGCCGCGGTTGCGGGCCCGTCCGACCCCGGCGGGACCGCGCCGTCCGTCCCGGTCCGACGCTTCGTCGAGCCCACCGACGGCATGCTTCCGCCGCGCGACCTGTACCGCGGACCTGGTCGAGGCGTTGTGCACCGCCGCCGCACCCGGGGCCGCTCGCACCGGCGCGGTGGCGTCCCGGCCCGGTCCGCGCGCGTGCGACGTGGCCGTCGGCGTACTGATCGACCGGCGGCAATTGGTGCGACACACCGAAGGCTAGGGAGTTCCCTAGGACTCATGGGGAAATCGCGCTCCGCGCCCGGCCGGGAGCGGAGCTCAGCCCGCGAGGCGGTGGAGCCTGCCGGAAAGCCGACTCCGAGCAGGCGGAACGAGCACCGCACCGGGCGGGGGAGCGTCACGGGCAAATCGGCATCTTCCGGACGCACCGTGATCGCCGGACGAGCGTTATGCGATCTTCAATGGCCGAGGCGATCATAGGTCGACGTCTGTCCAAGGAAGACACCGGAGGGGACGATCGGTTAGTCTGATGGCACGTCCGGTCACCGTGCCACCACGATCGGACAGGTCAGCGGTGCATTCACCACTGGCAATCTGGGGTGTTTCAGGTGACACGGGGTGTACTTTCTCATGAAACACGTGCGACATGCTTGCTGACCAATATGAATAGCGCTTGCATGCGCCCCACGTGCGGTGATCACGTGTAGAGCTTCCCATCGTACGGGAGCCACCGAGCTCGTTCCGTACGCCTCGGCCCATGACGGTCCGACTGGCGGGAATGCTTCACAAGAATATCTTCTCGGGCAACGGTGCGCCGTGCCCGGTCCCGCCATGCCGGCGACATTTGAAAGGTGAGGTGGAACCACCATGAATAAGTGCGCCATGGGTTGACATATTGCGACATTGATCGTCACGAGGGATGGAGACCAGGCTGTGAGCTTTAAACTGTCGCTATCCGAACTGGATGCTCGCATCATCGAGAGCATCGCCGCCGGCGAACGGACCGTGCACATCGCGAACAAGGTGTATCTGAGTCGCCAGGGCGTCGAATACCACGTCAGTAAACTGCTGCAGAACCTGCGCGTCCCCAATCGGCCCGCCCTCATCGCCAAGGTCTATTCTCTTGGCATCCTCACCGTCGGCACCTGGCCGCCGGAGGTCCGCCGCGAAACGCTCGAATGAGCCGCACCGCGGCCGTCCGTCCAGCTGTTCGTATCACCTGAGTACCTACATTCATGGGCAAGGGACGATTCGAGGCCACATGGAACAGAGGAAATCAGAGCCGGCCGACCTCCCGATGGTGGTGGCGATCTGCGCCTTCCACGTCGAGAACGTACGCAAGCACCTGCACCACAACCTGGCTCAGTTGTCCGGCGACGAGTACTTCGTCCAGCTGGACCGGCCGGTCACCCCGGCGGCGGAGGAGGTCGCGGCCGAGGTCGGCGCGGCCGGTGGGACGATGCACGTGCTCGGCGCCACCGGCGGCCTGTCCGCGTCGCGCAATCTCATGCTGGCCCGCTGGCCGCATCACCACGTGATGTTCGTCGACGACGACGTGCGGCTCGACGCCAAGGCCGTCACCGCGGTCCGGGAGAGCCTGCGCGCGGGGGCGCACGTCGTCGGCGCCCGCCTCGCCCGCCCACCGCTCCCGCTGCCGTGGTACGTGACGTCCGGCCAGTTCCATCTGCTCGGCTGGCACCGGGACGACCGCGACATCAAGATCTGGGGCGCCTGCATGGCCGTGGACACCGCGTTCGCGCACGCCAACGGCCTCTCGTTCGACATGGCGCTGAGCCGCACCGGCGGCAACCTCCAGTCCGGCGAGGACACCACCTTCATCAAGATGATGAAGGACGCGGGAGCCCGGGAGCAGCTGTTGCCGGACTACTCCGTGACGCATGACGTCGACCCCGCCCGGCTGACCCTGCGTTACCTGCTGCGGCGGGCGTACTGGCAGGGCCGGTGCGAGGCCGGGCGGGACCAGGCGCGGGCCGGTCTGCGCAAGGAGTGGGACCGCCACCGGAGCGCGCCGGAGTCCCGCCTGCGCCTGCCGCTCGCCTGCCTCTACGGCGCGGTGACCGGCTGGGGCGTGCTGCACGGCCTGCTGCTGCGGGGCTGGGCGCGGTACCGCCGCTCAGCGGTGCCGGCCGGCTGAGGCCGGCACCGCCGTCACCGGCCGGCCCGCTCGTCGAGCAGGTGCCGCCAGCACTCGCGCACGCCGTCGGTCAGCCCGATCTGCGCCTTCCAGCCCAGCGTGGCGTGGGCCAGCGAGGAGTCCAGCCAGTTCCCGCGCCGGTCGAACTGGCGGCCGCCCTCGCGCACCACCTCGATCCGCCGGTCGACCACCGTGGACACGATGCCGAGCAGGTCGTTGAGCGAGGTCGGTGCGCCGGAGCCCACGTTGAGCACGGCCGGGATGCCGTCCAGGCCGGTGTCGGCGGTGCGGCGGTGCAGCGTGGTGAGGATGCCGGCGACGTCGTCCACGTGCACGTAGTCGCGCACCACGTCCGGATCGCCGAAGACCCTGATCGGCTGCCGCCTGGCCGCGGCGTCCAGCCAGTGCGACAGCACGCCGTACCCGTGGGCGGGCCGCTGGCCCGGACCGTAGACGTTGCTGAGCCGCAGGATCACCGGGCGGACGTGCGCGGCGTGGTCCAGCAGCTCCCGTTCCAACCGGAGTTTGGCCCGGCCGTACGCCGACGTGGGCCGGGTCAGCGCCGACTCCGCGTACGGCGGCCACACGTCCGGTGAGTAGACCGTGCCGCCCGAGCTGGCCAGCACGAACACCGGGGACCTGCCGGACCGCCGGAGAACCTCCAGCACGTCGATGAGCAGCTTCCGCTCGGCGGCGATCTGCTCCGGGTGCCGCTCCGCGAGTGCCGGGCTCAGCCGCGCCGCGAGGAACAGGACTATCTCGGCGTCGCAGAGGCCGGGAGCCGCCCGCCCGCCGACCACCGGTGGATGCGCCTGGTTGAACCGGGCGACCGGATGCCCGGAGCTGGTCAGCTCGGCGACGAGCCGGGAACCGATGAACCCGGTGGCGCCGATCACCGCCGCCGCGCACTGCCGCACCCGCACCGTGGTCACGACGCCTCGGCACGGGTGATCGGGAGCGGGCCGGCCACCGGCCGACGGCTCAGGGCGGCCAGCGCCGGGACCGTGCGCAGCCACGCGTCGCCGTCGGCCGGTGGCGCGGTCCGGACGGCCCGGAGGGACGTGTACGCCCGCTCCAGGTCGGGGTGCACCCCGGGCGGCGTCCGGTAACCGGGGTCGGCGAGGACGAACGCGACCGGGCAGCCGAGCGCGCGTGCCGGCACCACGTCGTGGTCCACCCGGTTGCCGACGACCAGCAGATCGGCCGGGTGGACGCCGAGGTGGTCCAGGGCCAGGCGCAACAGCGCCGGGTCGGGTTTGGCGACGCCGGTCAGCGAGTCCAGGAAGACCGCGGCACAGGCCTCGGTCAGTCCCCAGGCGTCCAGCACCCGCATGCACTCCGGCGGCTGGTTGGCCACGATCACCACCGGCACCGCCCGGGCCAGCTCGGTCGCGGCCCGGACCGCGCCCGGCATCTGTTGGGCGAGCTCGGTCCAGGCCAGCCGGACCCGTGCCCAGGCGTCCGCGCCGGCCGGCGAGTGCAGCAGCGGCCGGCCGGCGGGATCGCCCGCCGGGTCGCGGTAGAAGCGCTCCACCTGCTCGATGAAGACGGACCGGGTGATCGCCCGATCGGCGGCGTGGAGCAGGTCGTACGTCGCCTGCAGCCAGGCCAGCTCGAATGGCTCGTCGTAGTAGATCACCCCGCCGACATCCAGCGCCACGGCGCCGTATTCGGTCATGGCCAATCACTCCCGTGTCGTCGGCGATATCCGGGCGATCCTCGCACGGTGAGTGATGGGCGATCGAGCCTTTCAACGAGCATCCGGCATCTCACCAGTCATCACTAGGTTTTTCCCTATTCTCGCTCGTCGACTCGCGTTCGGACAGTCGCCGGTCGCGTATCGTCTCGCACAAAGTCGCCATTCCGGGAGGCAAGCGAATGCGCAGTGAAACCCTGGACTTCGAGATCGACGAACACCAGATCGAGGCCTATCGGAGGGATGGCTTCCTCACTCTTCCGCGGCTCGCCGACGACCCGGAAGTCGCCTGGCTGCGTAGCGTCTACGACAAGTTGTTCGCGGATTACGCGGTTCCCGAGACCGGCGACTACCGGGACATCGCGGGCCGCGACGACGCCGGTGAACCGGCCAAGCTCCCCCAGATCATCAAGCCGGAGAAATACGCTCCTGAATTGCTCGACAGTGCGCACTTCGCGCGATGCCGTGCGATCGCCTCCACGTTCCTGGACATTCCCGCGGACGAGCTCGACTTCTACGGGCACGCGATCCTCAAGCCGCCGCGGTACGGCGCACCGACGCCGTGGCACCAGGACGAGGCGTACATGGACCCGAAGTGGAAGTGGCGGGGGCTGAGCATCTGGACGCCGCTGGACGGCGCCACCGTGGAGAGCGGGTGCCTGCAGTACATCCCGGGCGGCCACCTGAACCCGGTGCTGCCGCACCACCACATCGACCACGACGACCGGATCGAAGGGCTGATGACGGACGAGGTCGACGACTCGGCCGCGGTCGCCTGCCCGCTGGCGGCCGGCGAGGCGGTCATCCACGACTTCCGGGCGCCGCACTACGCCGGCCCGAACCAGACCGATCAACCGCGCCGGGCGTACGTGCTGGTCTTCATGGGTCGGCCGGCCGAGGTCGCCGATCCGGAGCCGCGCCCCTGGCTGAAGACGGCCTGATCGTCCGCGGGGCCGCCGGCCACCGGTGGCCCCGCACCGGCCCCGAGGTCACGGCTCGCCGCGCACCGGCTCCCGGGCCTCGATCCACCTGTAGACCTTGGTGATCCCCTCGGCCAGTGCGGTCCGGGCGGTCCAGCCCAGTTCCCGGCCGGCCCGGGTCACGTCGAGCGCGGAGTGCTGGAGCTCGCCGAGGCGGGCGGCCGCGAACACCGGCTGGACGGTCTGGTCCGCGGTCCGCCCGATGGCCTCCAGCAGCTCCAAGATCGTGGTGGAGACGCCGGTGCCGATGTTCCAGACGCCCGCGCCGCCGTGGTCGGCCGCGCGCAGGAACGCGTCCACGACGTCGCCGACGTAGACGTAGTCGCGGGTCTGCTTGCCGTCGCCGAACACGGTGGGCCGCCGCCCCGCCAGCACGGCACCGCAGAAGATCGAGACCACCCCGGCCTCGCCGGCCGGATCCTGACGGGGCCCGTAGACGTTGCCCAGCCGCAGGACCGCGTGCGCCGTGCCGTACAGCCGGTTGTAGAGGCCGAGGTACTGCTCCGCGCAGTACTTGGCGGCACCGTACGGCGCCGCCGGCTCGGGCCGGGCGTTCTCCGGGGACGGCACCGCGTCGATCGCGCCGTACAGCGCTCCGCCGGTGGAGGCGAAGACCACCCGGGCGCCGACGGCGCGCGCCGCCTCCAGCACGCTGACCGTGCCGAGGATGTTCACCCCGGTGTCCCCCGCGACGTCCGCGACCGAGATCCGGACGTCGGCCTGTGCGGCGAGGTGACAGATCAGGTCCGGGCGGACCCGGCGGGCCAGCGCGGTCAGCGCGGCCGCCTCCATGATCGACTCTCGGCACAGGCCGGCGCCGGCGGCCAGCCGGCCGTCCCGCCCGGTGGAGAGGTCGTCCACCACCGTCACGGTGTCGCCGCGGGCCAGCAGCGCGTCGACCAGGTGCGAGCCGATGAAACCGGCACCGCCCGTCACGAGGACCCGCATGCCGACCCCTTCGCCACCAGGTCCTCGAGCACGCCGACGACCGCGCCGGGCAGCGGCATGCCGGCGATCTCCGCCGCGAGCGCGGCGGCCGCGTCGGCGTACGACGCCTCGGTGAGCAGCGACTTGCCGGCGCCGGCCAGCAGCTCCGGGTCGGCCTCACCGGGCCGCAGCGTGATCGCGGTCCCCAGGACGGCGAGGTTCTGCGCCCAGCCGATGAACCGGCTCTCCTGCGGCACGATGAGCTGCGGCACACCGGCGTGCAGCGCGGTCAGCGCCGTCATCGTGCCGGAGTGGTGCACGATCAGGTCACAGGTGGGCATGATCAGGTCCAGCGGGACCCAGCCGGCGTGCAGCACGCCGGGCTCGTCGCGCAGCGCGGCGCCGACGTCCTCCGGGGCGGCGATGACCAGGTCGACGTCGAGCGCGGCGAACGTGCGGGCCAGACCGCTCAGGAACGCGAAGTTGTGCGTCCGGGTCACCAGGCTGCCGGCCGTGACGAGGACGCGACGGCGCGCGCCGCGGGTCAGCATCCACGGTTCCGCCGGGCCCTGCTGGTTCGTCGGGATCCACTGCATCGGGCACACCGGCTGGCCGGGTGTCACCGCGTCGATCCGGGTGCTCGCCGGGAAGATGTCGATCGCCAGGTCGAAGCCGGGGACCCGGTCGAGGCCGAGGCCGGCCAGTTCGGGCCGCAGCTCATCGTCCACGCCCGGATGCGTACCCTCGCGGTCGATGGTGTTGCCGGTGAGCAGGTGACGCACGCTGGGCACGCCGAACTCCGCGGCGAGCAGCGGTGCGGCGTAGGCATGCGGGCCGCCGACGATCAGATCCGGGCGCCAGCCCGTCGCCAGGTCCCGCAGCGCGGGCAGCCCGGCGGCGGTGAGCCGCCCGAACATGTGGCCGACGAACGTGCTCAGTTCCGCCTCGTCCGCCGGGATCCGCAGGGACTCGCCGTCCCGGCCCACCGTCATCAGGTGGGTGAACGACAACGGTGTCATCGGGAAGGCCGGCAGGCCGATGCCGAGCGCGGTCGGCACGACCTCCGCGGTGGAGGCCATGACGACGCGATGGCCACCGGTGCGGGCGGCGATCGCGAGTGGTGCCAGCCCGAATAGGCTGGACTTCGTCGGCCCTGCGATAAACAGAATCTTCACGAGAACCTCCGTGCCGTGTCGGCCGAATGTATATCGATCCGAGTCGACGACACAGGCGTGATCACGCTTCCTTAGGCGTACCCCCGGTCTAGGATCGTCCGCTGTGGCCGGAGAGAAGCGGTACGGCCGGGCCGCGCGGGACAGCCGGGCGGCGCGGGGCACGGTGCCGGACCGGGTGGCGATCGGCGTGCTGGTCACGCGGTTCCCGCCGGCGCTGGTGGATCGGGTGATCGACGCCGCGGGCGCGCGGGAGCGGCGGAGACGGGCGCTGCCCGCGCGGCTCACCGTCTACCTCACCATGGCGATGTGGCTGTGGCGCGACCACGGCTACGAGGACGTGCTGCTCCGGCTGACCGACGGGTTGCACTGGTCGGGCACGGGGCCGGACACCGCGGACACGGCCTGGTCCGGCTCGATCGCGAAGGCCCGGGCGCGGCTGGGCAGCGAGCCGTTGCGGTTGCTGTTCGCCGCGGCCGCCGACCCGGCCACCGGGCCGCGAACGCCGGGCGCGCGGTGGCACGGGCTGCGGTTGACCGCCGTCGACGGCGCCATGGTCGAGGTGCCCGGCAGCCCGGCCAACCGGGCCGGGTTCGGCGCCCCGCCGGCCGGCGCGGGGCCGGCCGCGAACCCGCGGGTCCGGCTGCTGGCGCACGCGGACTGCGGCACCGGAGCCCTGCTGAACGCCGGTTTCGACGGTGACCGGACCGGGCCGGCCGAGCTCGCGGACCGGCTGCTCGGCTCGTTCGGCCCGGGCATGCTCGTGCTCGCGGGCCCGGACGTGCTGTCCTGGCGGCTGTGGCGCGCCGCCGTCGCGACCGGGGCCGAGCTGGCGTGGCACGCCGGTGACGCGATCGTCCTGCCGGTCGGGGAGCGCCTGCCCGACGGCAGCTACCTGTCGGTTCTGCGTCCGCCGCGGCCCGGCGACGGCGAGCCGGTCACCGTGCGTGTGATCGAGCGGGAACCGGTCCGCCTGGTCACCACGCTGCTCGACGCGCGGGCCCGGCCGGCCGCGGAGTTCGCGGCGGTGCGGCACGGCCGCTGGCGTGCGGAGCGGGTGCTCGACGCGGTGCGGCCCGGGCCGCGCGGCACCACCGTGCCGGCCCGTTCGCAGAGCCCCGACGGCGTCCGGCAGGAGATCTGGGCGCTGCTCTGCCTCTATCAGGCGCTGGCCCCGCTCACGACGCAGCCTTAAGGAAGCGATGTCCGGTACCGACCGGAAAGGGTCGCGAATAAAGCTCGAGTGATACGCCTAGACTTCCCCGCCACGTCCACTGTGCGGCGTTACGCTGGCCGGCACACACCCATTTACGGTCCACTGTGTGTCGATGCCGTTCCCGAATGCCCGGCCGCGCAATGGCGGCTTCGGTAACGCGTACGTGACGTGGACCGGAATAGCGCGAACGGAAGCGGGCGATGGCTAAAGAAACGGCGCACTCGCCGGTGGCGGGCGACCTGCGGGCACCGATCACACCGGCGGGCCACACCATGCTCGGCCTGCTGACCGGCGTCCTCCCGCAGATCCGGTCGGAGGCCGGGGACAACGACCGGGACAGCACGTTCCCGGTGGAGGTGTTCGGGCAGTTCGCCAAGCTCGGCCTGATGGGCGCGACCGTGCCCGCCGAGCTCGGCGGCCTCGGCGTCGACCGGCTGTACGACGTGGCCGTGGCCCTGATGCGGCTGGCCGAGGCGGACGCCTCGACCGCGCTGGCCCTGCACGTCCAGCTCAGCCGCGGGCTCACGCTGACCTACGAGTGGCAGCACGGCACCCCGCCGGTGCGGGCGCTGGCCGAGCGGTTGCTGCGCGCCATGGCGACCGGGGAGGCCGCGGTCTGCGGCGGCCTGAAGGACGCGCCGGGCGTCGTCACCGAGCTGACCGCGGACGGTGCCGGCGGCTGGCTGCTCAACGGCCGCAAGATCCTGGTCAGCATGGCGCCGGTCGGCACCCACTTCTTCGTGCACGCCCAGCGCCGGGCGGCCGACGGCACCGTGCTGCTGGCCGTTCCCGTGGTGCACCGCGACACACCCGGGCTGAGCGTGGCCGAGCACTGGGACGGTCTCGGCATGCGGGCGTCCGGCACGCTCGACGTCAGCTTCCACGACTGCCCGGTCGCCGCCGACGACGTCCTGGAGCGCGGTCCGGCCGGTGCGCGCCGGGACGCCGTCCTCGCCGGGCAGACCGTCAGCTCGATCACCATGCTGGGCATCTACGCGGGTGTCGCGCAGGCCGCGCGGGACATCGCCGTGGAGATGTGCGCGCGCCGCCGGTCGGAGCCGCCGGCCGGGGTTCGCACGCTGGTGGCCGGCATCGACACCCGGCTCTATACGCTCCGCGCCGTCGCGGGAACCGCGCTGATCAACGCGGATACGCTCTCCGCCGACCTCAGCGGCGACCTCGACGAGCGTGGGCGCGGGATGATGACCCCGTTCCAGTACGCCAAGATGACCGTCAATCAGCTGGCCCCGGCGATCGTCGACGACTGCCTGTCGCTGGCCGGAGGGCAGGCGTACGCCGGGCAGCACCCGCTGGCGCGCCTCTACCGCGACGTCCGGGCCGGCGGCTTCATGCAGCCGTACAGCTATGTGGACGGTGTCGAGTACCTGAGCGGCCAGGCGCTGGGTGCCGACCGGGACAACGACTACATGAGCGTGCGCGCGCTCCGCTCCCGAACCCCGGCATGAGAAGGGCGAACATGACCATCCGAGTGTGGGACTACCTGCCGGAGTACGAGAAGGAGCGCACCGACCTGCTCGACGCGGTGGAGACGGTCTTCGAGTCCGGCAACCTGGTGCTCGGGCGCAGCGTGCGCGGCTTCGAGAGCGAGTTCGCCGGCTACCACGGCGTGCCGCACTGCGTCACGGTGGACAACGGGACGAACGCGATCAAGCTCGCGCTGCAGGCGCTCGGTGTGGGGCCCGGCGACGAGGTGATCACGGTCGCCAACACGGCGGCACCGACGGTCCTCGCGATCGACGCGGTCGGCGCCACCCCGGTCTTCGTCGACGTCCGCGCGGACGACTACCTGATGGACACCGCCCGGGTGGCCGACGCGATCACGCCGGCGACCAGGGCACTGCTCCCGGTCCACCTGTACGGGCAGTGCGTGGAGATGGCGCCGCTGGAACGGCTGGCGCGCGAGCACGGGCTGCTGGTGCTGGAGGACTGCGCGCAGTCGCACGGCGCCCGGCACCGGGGACGGCTCGCCGGGACGATGGGTGACGCGTCCGCCTTCTCCTTCTACCCCACCAAGGTGCTCGGCGCGTACGGCGACGGCGGCGCGGTGCTCACCCACGGCGAGGCCGTGGACCGGGAGCTGCGCCGGCTGCGCTACTACGGCATGGAGGACGTCTACTACGTCGTGCAGACGCCCGGCCACAACAGCCGGCTGGACGAGGTGCAGGCGGAGATCCTCCGGCGCAAGCTGGGTCGGCTCGACGAGTACATCGCCGGGCGCCGCGCGGTGGCCGAGCGCTACGCCGCGGGGCTGGCCGACGTGGCGGCCGCGACCGGGCTGGTCCTGCCCGCGCTCGCCGACGGCAACGACCACGTCTACTACCTCTACGTCGTCCGCCATCCGCAGCGGGACACCATCATGGCCCAGCTGAGCCGGCGCGGGATCACCCTCAACATCAGCTATCCGTGGCCGGTGCACACCATGACCGGCTTCTCGAAGCTCGGCTACGCCGCCGGGTCGCTGCCGGTCACCGAGCGGCTGGCCGGCGAGATCTTCTCTCTGCCGATGTACCCGTCGCTGCCGGTCGACGTGCAGGACACGGTGATCGGCGCGTTGCGCGACGTACTGACGGCACTCTGAGCCACCGCACTGGAGGAGAACCACCGATGACCAACCCAGTACGGCCACGAGGCACCTGCCGGGTCTGCGGCGGCACCGTCGTACAGTTCCTCGACCTCGGCCGGCAGCCACTGTCCGACCGCTTCCGGACCGGGTCGGAGACCGAGCCGGAGTACTTCTTCGACCTCGCGGTCGGCACCTGCGAGTCGTGCACCATGGTGCAGCTGATGCACGAGGTGCCACGGGAGCGGATGTTCCACGAGGACTACCCCTACTACTCGTCCGGCTCCGCGGTCATGCAGAAGCACTTCGCGGACACCGCGCGGCGGCTGCTGGAGACGGAGGCCACCGGCCCGGACCCGTTCGTGGTCGAGATCGGCTGCAACGACGGGGTGATGCTGCGGACCGTGCACGAGGCCGGCGTCCGGCACCTGGGCTTCGAACCGTCGGGCAAGGTCGCGGCGGCCGCGCGCGCGGCGGGCCTGCGGGTGCGCGGCGACTTCTTCGAGGAGTCCACCGCGCGGGCGGTCCGGGACAGCGACGGCCCGGCCGACGTGATCTACGCGGCGAACACCATCTGCCACATCCCCTACCTGCACTCGATCCTGCGGGGCGTGGACGCGCTGCTGGCGCCGGACGGTGTCTTCGTCTTCGAGGACCCGTACCTGGGCGACATCCTGGCGAAGACGTCGTTCGACCAGATCTACGACGAGCACTTCTTCCTCTTCTCCGCGCGTTCGGTACGGGCGATGGCCGCGTCGTCCGGCTTCGAGCTGGTCGACGTGGAGCGGCTGCCCGTGCACGGCGGCGAGGTCCGGTACACGCTGGCCCGCGCGGGTGCGCGCCGCCCGGCGGACCGGGTCGCCGCGCTGATCGCGGAGGAGGACGCGACCGGGGTCACCACGCTCGCCCGGCTGGACCGGTTCGCCACCGAGGTCGGCCGGATCCGCGACGACCTGCGGGCACTGCTCGAACGGCTGCGGGCCGAGGGACGGCGGGTGGCCGGGTACGGCGCGACCGCGAAGAGCGCGACCGTGACGAACCTCTGCGGCATCGGCCCGGACCTGGTCTCCTGCGTGTACGACACGACGCCGGCCAAGCAGGGCCGCCTGACCCCCGGTACGCACATCCCGGTGCGGCCGGCGGACGAGTTCGCGGACGCCGAGGTGGACTACGCGCTGCTGTTCGCCTGGAACCACGCCGACGAGATCATGGCCAAGGAGCAGGCGTTCCGTCAGGCCGGCGGGGCATGGATCCAGTACGTTCCGCACGTGCACGTGCGGAAGTGAGCGCGCCCGTGCACACCGCAGCGGAGCTGGCCGTCGAAGGATCGTACGTCTTCACCCCGCGCGTCTTCCCGGACGCGCGGGGGGTCTTCCTCTCCCCGTACCTGGACTCGACCTTCATCGAGACGCTCGGGTATCCCCTGTTCCCGGTGGCGCAGACCAGTTACAGCGTCTCCCGCCGGGGCGTCGTCCGCGGACTGCACTACACGGCGACGCCGCCCGGGACGGCGAAGTTCGTCTCCTGCCCGCACGGCCGGGTGCTCGACCTGGTGCTCGACGTCCGGGTCGGCTCGCCCACCTTCGGGCGCTGGGACAGCGTGGTGCTCGACTCCCGCGACTTCAGATCGGTGTACCTGCCGACCGGGGTCGCGCACATGTTCGTGGCGCTGGAGGACGACACGGTGATGTCGTACATCCTCTCCACGGAGTACGTGTTCGAGAACGAGCGGGCGCTCGCCCCGCTCGACCCCGCGCTGGGCCTGCCCGTCCCGGCGGACATCACGCCGATCCTGTCCGAGCGGGACCGGACCGCGGTCACCTTCGCGGAGGCCCGGGCGGCCGGCCTACTCCCCCGGTACGAGACCTGCGCCGAGATCGAGGCCGGCTTCTGCCCGGCCAAGCGCCCGCACGGTGCGGCGTAGCCCTTCACCGAGGCTCACCCGGGGACGCCAGCCGGTCACGGCGGTGAAGGCGGACGCGTCGACCACCATGCTGTGGAAGTCGCTCGGCCGGGCGGCGGCCGGTGGCGGGACGGAGACGACCGGCACCGGCGGGCGCCCGGTCTCCGCCGCGACCAGCGCCGCGATCGTCCGGAACAGATCGCCGACCGGTTCGCCGTGCCGGTCGCCGAGCGGCCAGTGCCGGCCGGCGAGCGCGTCCGCGTGGCCGAGCGCGGCGACGAACGCGGCCGCCACGTCGTCGACGTGCAGCAGCTCCCGCCGTACGGTGCCGTCGTGCCACATGGTCAGCGGCTCACCGGCGAACGCGCGACGGATCATGGTCGACACGACGCCGCGGTCGGCGCCGCCGCCCGGCCGGGCCGCCCCGAAGACGGTGGGCAGGCGCAGCGTGACGCCGCGCACCGTACCGTCGGCGCTGGCCCGTTCGAGCAGCGTCTCGGCGGCCAGTTTCTGCCGGTCGTACGCGGTCTCCGGGTGGTCCGGCTCGGTACCGTCGACCGGCAGCCGACCGGCCCGGCCCACCTGCGACGCCGAACCGGCGAAAACGATCACCGGCGCGCCGCTCCGGCACCGCGCCGCGGCGTCGACCAGGTCTCGGACCACGCCCACGATCACCCGCTCGGCCGCGCCGCCGCCGTCCGCGCCGCGCCACCCGGCGGTGTCGAGCACCAGGTTGATCACGGCGTGCGCACCGTCCACCGCGTCCGCGACCGCGCCGGCCGCGGTGAGATCCGCGGTGACCGGCTCGAACGTCGCGACCCCGGCGGCCGGGATCGTGCTGGGCCGGCGGGACACCGCGCGCACCGTGACCGGGCGGTCGGCCAGCGCGGACAGCACGGCGGAGCCCACGAAACCGGCGGCGCCGAGCACCGCGACCAGTGGCCGGTCCGTCATCGCCCGGAGGCCCCGGACCGGTAGAGCGCCTGCCAATAGAAGCTCCACGGCACGGTCCTCGCGTCGGCGAGCAGCGTCCAGCCGGGACCGGGACGGTAGGCGTCGAGGAACCGGCGGGACTGCGCCGCCACGGCGCGGTTGTCGTGGATGTCCACGATGTCGCGCAGCAGCCCGGTCCGCAGCGCCAGCTCGACCACCTCGTCGCCCTGGGAGTGCCCGTCCAGGCTCTTGTCCAGGTACTTGCCGACCGGGTTGTTGACGTAGAGGTGAGCGGCGTGGCCGTCGATCAGGTCCAGGTAGGCGCGCACGGTCCCGGGCGTCATCTCCGCGAACGAGTCGATGTTGACGGCCAGGTCGAAGCGGAGCGCGCGCAGCGCCCCACCGTCCTCCGCCTCCGACACGCCGTGGAAGTGCACCCGGTCGAGCTGCTCCGCGGTCAGCACCGCGGCGAGGTAGCGGCGGGCCAGGTCGAGCGAGTTCTCCAGGTCGACGATGTGGTACGCGGCGACGTCGTGATTGGACAGCATCGCGTGGCAGGTCCGGCCGTAGCCGGCGCCGATCTCCAGGACGCGGGCACCGGCGAGCTCCAGCCGGCTCTCGATGAACTCCAGCTCCAGCACGGCCTGCAGGTAGTCCAGGCAGACCGGCTCGCCGTCGTAGGTGATCGAGAACGGGTCGCCGACGTCGCGGTGCGCGATCCGGCGCAGGCGGGCCCAGTTCGCCGGGCTGAGACCGGCCGCGAGGTTGAAGACCAGCGTCTTCAGGTAGCGCACGCCGTTGACCCGGGGGTCCCAGAGCGCCAGCTTGAAGTTGACGTCGCCGGACTTGAAGCCGGCCAGCTCGGCGACGGCCTCCTTGGTGACCTGGGTGTCGTTGTAACGCTCCCAGAGCGGGCTGCGGCCGTACGTCTGGCTCATCTGCTCCCCTGCCGGCTCGACGTCGATCGATGGTCACCGTACCGGCCGGGTGGTTAGCGCTTCGCCTAGATTCCGGCCGCGCCGCTGGTGGCGGCCGCGAACCGGAGAGCTGTGGGGAAAACACTAGTCCGCTGCCGCGGGCGGCTCGATAGTGTCGCTGTCAGGTGCGACACGGCGCGATTCCCCGTGCTCCCGGCAGGTTCGGCCGGTGCGGGGCCGTGGCCGATCACCCTGCACGGCGAGGCGGTCCCGGGACGCCGGACAGCGCGGAACGCTGTGTCGCCGGCCTGCGCCGAGAGGTCGGGCGCAGCCGATGACCGGGTCGTGCAGGACCCCGCCGCGCGGGTCGGGCGGTTCCGGACGGACGGCGTCGTACGGGCCGGCCGGTACTCGGCGCGGACGTGACCGACCGGCTCCGGGCCGGTGCCGCGCGGCGATCCGTCTCGAGCCCTGACCCGTCCCCAGCTGGAGGAGACAAGCATGCAGACGCTCACCGCACGCATCCGTGGCGCGCACCCGTGGAGGGCCGCATGACGGACCCGATCGTCCGGCGCCTGATCGCCGCGGCCGGCGCGCCCGACGCCGGCGCGTTGCTCATGGCCGAGGAGCCGGACGCCGTCGTGGCCACGGCGCTCGCCGAGGTCGCCGGCCGCACGATCCTCCACCCGGGCCCGGGGACGCCGGTGACCGTCCTGTTCGAGGTCGGCGTCGCGGCCGGCGGGCAGCTGCCGTACCTGCTGACGGTCGGCCCGGACGGCCCCCGGGTGCGGCCCGGCCGGATCGACGACCCGTGGGTGCACGTCCGCTACGACCTGACGGCGCTCGTCCGGGACGTGTTCGGGCCGGCCGGGCCGTGGACCGGCAGCGGCCGCGACGTGACCATGAAGGACGAGCCCGGCCCGGTGGAGTACAAGCCGGACGACCCGTGGATGGTGCAGCGGGACGAGGCCACCCGGGCGGCGCACCAGGTGCTCGCGGCCTGCGGGCCGTACCGTGGCGATCTGAGCGCGCTGGCGCTGCGGTTCGGCTCGGACAAGTGGGGCGGGCACTGGTACACACCGCACTACGAGCGGCATCTGGGCGGCTTCCGGGACCAGCCGGTCACCGTACTGGAGATCGGCATCGGCGGTTACCACGAGCCGGACGCCGGCGGCGCCTCGCTGCGCATGTGGAAGCACTACTTCGGCCGCGGCCTGGTGTACGGGCTCGACGTCTACGACAAGTCGGTGCTGGACGAGCCGCGGCTCACCACGGTCCGCGGCGACCAGGCCGATCCGGACTTCCTGGACGACCTGGCCCGGCGGTACGGCCCGTTCGACATCGTGATCGACGACGGCAGCCACGTCAGCAGCCACGTGATCACCGCGTTCCACGCCCTCTTCCCGCACGTCCGCCCGGGCGGCATGTACGTCGTCGAGGACCTGCACACCTCGTACTGGCCGGAGTGGGGCGGGAACGGCACCGACCTGGCCGACCCGGCCACGTCGGTCGGGTTCCTGAAGACGCTCGTCGACGGTCTGCACCACCGCGACCGGATCCACGAGCACACCTACGAGCCGTCCTATGCGGACCGGCACGTGACGGGGCTGCACCTGTACCACAACCTCGCGTTCGTCGAGAAGGGCCGCAACACGGAGCAGGCGAACGCCGCGTGGCGGCCGCGGCACGATCCGATGGCCGACCTGCCGGCACCGCACCGCGTCACGGAGGAGTGAGGGACACATGCGCGTCGCACTGGTGACCATGGCGCTGCGGCTGCCGACCGACCAGAGTCGCTGGATCACGGTCCCGCCGCAGGGCTACGCCGGCATCCACTGGGTGGTGTCCAACCAGTTGGACGGCCTGCTCGCGCTCGGCCACGAGGTGTTCCTGCTCGGCGCCCCGGGCACCGTCCCGGCCTCGCCCGCGGTCACCGTGGTGGACGCCGGGGAGATCGAGGACATGCACGCCTGGCTCAACGGCCCGGGGGCGTCCGTGGTCGACGTCGTGCACGACTTCTCCTGCGGGCAGATCGACCCGGACCGGCTCCCCGAGGGCATGGCGTACCTGTCCACCCACCACCTCACCGGCCGGCCGAAGTACCCGCGCAACTGCGTGTACGCCTCCTACGCACAGCGCGCCCAGGCCGGGAACGACGTCGCGCCGGTGGTGCGCATCTCGGTGAACCCGGCGCGCTACACGTTCCGCGCCGAGAAGGACGACTACCTGCTCTACCTGGGCCGGATCTCGGAGTGGAAGGGCGCCTACCAGGCCGCCGCGTTCGCCGCCGCCGCCGGGCGCCGCCTCGTCGTGGCCGGCCCGTCCTGGGAGGAGGACTACCTGGCCCGCATCCTGCGGGACTTCGGGGACACCGTCGACGTCGTCGGCGAGGTGGGCGCGGAGCGACGGCTCGACCTGATCTCCCGGGCCACCGCGATGACGGTCCTGTCGCAGAGCACGATGGGGCCGTGGGGCGTGGTCTGGTGCGAGCCCGGCTCGACCGTGGTGTCGGAGGCCGCGGTCTGCGGCACGCCCGTCATCGGCTCGCCCAACGGCTGCCTGGCCGAGATCGTGCCGCACGTAGGGACGGTCGTGCCGGAGGGCTCGGCGTTCACCCGGGAGCAGGCCCGCGGCGTGGTGGCCGGCCTGCCCGGCCCGCACGCGGTCCGGGCCGCCGCGCTGGAGCAGTGGGACCACGTCGTGCTGGCCAAGGAGTTCGAGGCGATCTACCACGACGTGCTCGCCGGCCGGACCTGGACGTGACCGTGCGGGGCACCCCGGCCGGGGTGCCCCGCACGCGTCTGATCAGCCGAAGAAGGCCAGCAGGTTCCGCAGCACCTGGGGGTAGCTGTACCGCGCCCGCACCCGGTCCTGGATCCGGCCGACGATCCGGGCATGCCGCTCGAAGTCCGTGACGAGGCGGTCCAGCGTCGCGGCCGGGTCCGCGCCGAGCAGCAGGTGCTCGCTCTCGTCGCCGTAGACCGCGGCGAGGAACTCCGCGTCGGCGGAGAGCACCGGCAGGCTCCCGGACGCCAGCGTCTCGAACATCCGTGGCGTCAGCAGGCTCGTGCCCGCCACCAGCGGCCGGACCAGGATCGGCGAGATCAGCGACCGGCCCATCTCCGGGATCACCTGTCCGAACGGCACCGGTGGGCAGACCTCGACGCCACGCTCGGCCAGCCAGCCCGGCACGCTCGTGGTCGCGTCCTCGAAGCCGGGAGAGACGGCACCGCCGTCCCAGAAGCGACCGCAGACCCGGAAGCGCGGTACCGGATCCAGCGTCGCCGCCGCCTCCACCAGCGCGGTGAGCGGCTTCCACCGCCACCAGTTGCTGCCGATGTACTGCACGCCGTAGTCCCGCTCCGGGCCGAGCTCCGACGGGTGCCGCACGGTCTCCGGCATGCCGTAGCACTGGAAGAACTCCACGCCCGGCGGCATCGCGCCGGAGATCCTCGGTTGCAGCACCAGATCGCTCAGCGCGCCGTACAGCGTGCGCCAGCTCTCGGCGGTGTACCGGCCCGCGGTGCCGTCCACCCCCAGCTCCGGCTGCTCGTCCGCGCCGTGCAGATCGAAGTCGACGACCAGCCGGCGGGACCGGGGGAACGTGCCGGCCAGCTCGATCTGCTCCGGGGTCAGGAACTGCCGGGCCTCGAACATCACCACGAGGTGCGTGCCCCAGCCGATATCCGGCTCGACCGGCAGCAGCCGCGGCACCTCACCGTCCATCCGGGACAGTGGGCCGCTGATCCGGACCTCGCAGCCGGCCTCGCGGGCGGCCCGGACGTAGCCGGCCACGGTGTGGCTGAACCCGGCGTTCCAGTGGAAGTTGCCGGAGATCAGGAGGCGGGGCCCGGTCATGACGCCACCTCCGCCCGCACGGCCGGCCGGGCCGCGCGCAGGCCGCGGTGGCGCTGCCGGCGCGCCACGATCGTCGGTGCCTGGCCGGCGAGCCAGCGCATCGCCGCCACGGTCTCCCGGGCGCCGGTCATCGGCGGGATCCGGCCGACCACGCTCCGGCCGCGCAGGTCCGCCACGAGCCAGCGGGCGGCCAGCCGGGCCGCCTTGACCGGGCTCCAGTCCACGTCCGTGAGCAGGCAGTAGTAGCGGTTACGCCGCATGTGCACCCGGGTGTAGGTGCTGCGCGTGGCCGCGCCGCCACCGCCGTGGTGCTGGATGCCCTCGTCGAGCAGCAGGGCCACCCGCCAGCCCGCCCACCGGGCGCGCCGGCAGAGGTCCACCTCCTCGTAGTAGGTGTGGAAGACCTCGTCCAGGATGCCGATCGCGCGCAGCGTGGCCGCGCGTGCGAACAGGGCCGCCCCCTGGACGTAGGCGTGCTCCAGCGTCCGGGGTGCGCGGCCGGCCGGACTGCCGGCCGGGGACGGATGATCCAGCCGGTCGCCCGCGAACGCGTGCTGCTCGCCCAGCCACAGCGCGGTGCTGGTCCAGTCGTTGAACTCGCGGAGCTCGGCCGAGCCGGCGTCGTAGCGGTACTGCAGCGGGCCGATGATCCCGTACTCCGGCCACCGCTCGGCGAACTCGACCATCGCCCGGACCAGCCCGGGTGGGGACCAGGTGTCCGGGTTGACGAGGAAGACGTAGTCCGCGCCGTCGGCGAGCGCGGCCCGGATGCCCACGTTGTTGGCGCCGGTGAACCCGAGGTTCACCCGGTTGCGGATGATTCGCACGCCGGGGAACTCCCGGGCGACCAGGTCCGCGCCGCCGTCCGTCGATGCGTTGTCGACCAGGTACACGTCCAGGTCGAAGCCCTCGGTGTCGCTGCCGGTCAGCGCCGCGAAGCAGCGGCGCAGCCAGCCGGCCTCGTCGGTGCTCACCGTGATCGTCGCCACCCGAGGGCGTCTCGATGCCATCACGTCGCGTCCCATCGCGGCTACCGCAGCACCGCACGGATCGCGCCGACGAGCCCGCCGGCGTCGGGCAGCAGCGCGTGGTCCAGGTTCAGCGCGTACGGGATCACCGCACCGTCCGGCCGGGAGAGCCGCACCGGCGGCACCGTCAGCCCGAACTCCTCGACCGCGGTCGCCGCGATCTCGGAGCCGAACCCGCACATCCGGTTCGAGTCGTCGATCACGACCAGCCGGCCGGTCCGGGTGATCGACTTGCCGAGCGTTTCCCAGTCGACCGGATAGACCGTGCGCGGATCGATGACCTCGATCGACGCCTCCCCGGCCAGCGCGGCGGCCACCTGGAGCGCGATCGGGACCAGGTGGCCGACCGCGACCACGGTGACGTCCGTACCCTCGCGGCACACCCGGGCGCTGCCCAGCGGCACGGCCTCGAGGTCGCCGTCGTCGATCTCCTCGGACGCGCCCATCAGCAGCGTCGGCGCGAACACGGCGACCGGGTCCGGCTCCCGGATCGCGGACAGCAGCAGTCCGTACGCGTCGCTCGGCGTGGCCGGCACCGCGGTCTTGATGCCCACGTGCGCGAGCAGGCTGTACGGGTGGTCGGAGTGCTGCCCGGCCATGCCGGACCGGGATCCGGAGCCGGGGAAGAGGTAGGTGACCGGGACGCTGGCCTGCCCGCCGGTCATCAGTGAGAACTTGTGCGCCTGGTTCGCGATCTGCTCGAACACCAGGTACAGCAGCGACGGGATCTGGAACTCCACGACCGGCCGCTGACCCGCGATCGCGGCCCCGGTGGCCAGGCTGGTGAACGCCTGCTCGGACAGCGGCATGTCCACCACCCGGCCGGTGCCGTACACGTCGGCCAGGCCCTTGGTGAGGCCGGTGATGCCCTGGCTCACGTCCTCGCCGAGGACGCACACGCGCTCGTCACGGGCCATCTCGTCGCGCAGCGCCCGGTTCACCGCCGCGACGTAGGAAAGGCTGGGCATCGGCTCACGCTCCCGGTCGCGCCGGCACCGTGCCGGCGTAGAGGTAGTCCAGGGCATCCCGCGGGTCGGATCCCGGGCTGGAACTGGCGAACGCCTCCGCCTCGGCGATCAGCGCGGCGATCTCGGCGTCGACGGCGTCGGCGGCCTCCGGTGCGAGCCGGGCACGCTGCCGGGTCAGCGGATCGCGCGCCCGCGCACCGGCCACCTCGTCGTCGTCGCGGTACTTGGTGCCCATCAGGTGTTCCACGGTGTGATGGCCGTGGAACCGGTACGTCGCGCACTCGAGGAAGTGCGGTCCCGCGCCGGCCCGGCAGGCGGCCACCGCCCGGCCGGCCGCCTCGGCCACCGCCTCCACGTCCATCCCGTCCACCGCCGCCGCGGTCAGGCCGAAGCCGGCCGCGCGGCGCACCGGGTCGCCCGCCAGTCCGCGGTCGACCGGCAGGCTGGTGGCGTAACCGTTGTTCTCGCAGACGAACAGCACCGGCAGCGACCACAGCGCGGCCATGTTGAAGGCCTCCAGGACCACGCCCTGGCTGAGTGCGCCGTCGCCGAAGAACGCGACGGCCACCCGGTCGTCGTGGCCCGCGCGCCGGGCCGCCCAGGCCGCGCCCACCGCGATCGGCGCGCCCGCGCCCACGATCCCGTTCGCGCCGTAGATGCCCAGTCCCACGTCGGCCGCGTGCATCGAGCCGCCGCGTCCGCGGTTCAGGCCGGTGCTGGCGCCGTACAGCTCGGCCAGCGCCCGTTTCGGGTCCGCGCCCTTGGCGAGCACGTGCCCGTGCCCGCGGTGGGTGCTGGTGATGACGTCGTCCGTCCGCAGGTGCGCACTGACGCCGACCGCGACGGCCTCCTGCCCGATGTAGGGATGGATGCCACCGACGATCGTCCCGGTGAGGGCCTTCTCGAGGCAGTGCTCCTCGAACTCTCGGATCAGGCGCATCTGTCGGTAGAGGTGACGGGATCGATCCGGCGCGGTCGTCACATGCACGCCCCTTTCTTCGCCGGTGCGGACGGAACCGGTGCGGACGGAAACTGCGTCGACTGTAGGGCGGCACGATCCGGGAAAACCCCAGTCATGACCGCGTCCGCACGACCGGTCTAGCGCTCCCACTAGACCATCGCCGGAATCGTTGAATGCCCTTTTTGATCCGCCGTACGGTGATGCTCGCCAATGTCACGACAGTCAGTCCCCTTTTCCGTGGATGGGAGCCTCATGGTCAGCACGGTATTGGTCATCGGTGGTGGTCCCGCTGGGTCGACCGCCGCGGCGCTGCTCGCGCGTGCGGGACTGTCGGTCACCCTGCTGGAGAAAGAGACCTTCCCCCGGTACCACATCGGCGAGTCCATCGCCTCCTCGTGCCGGACCATCGTCGACTTCGTCGGCGCGCTGGACGAGATCGACGCCCGCGGCTACACCGAGAAGAACGGTGTCCTGCTGCGGTGGGGCAAGGAGGACTGGGCCATCGACTGGACCGAGATCTTCGGTCCCGGTGTGCGGTCCTGGCAGGTGGACCGGGACGACTTCGATCACGTGCTGCTGACCAACGCCGCCAAGCAGGGCGCCACGGTGATCGAGGGTGCCGAGGTCAAGCGGGTGCTCTTCGACGGCGACCGCGCGGTGGGCGCGGAGTGGGCCGAGCCCCGCACCGGGGAGCGTCGGACCGGCACGTTCGACTTCGTGGTGGACGCCTCCGGCCGGGCCGGCCTGATCCCGGCGCGGCACTTCAAGCACCGGCGGGCCAATGAGACCTTCAAGAACGTCGCCATCTGGGGCTACTGGGACGGCGGCGCGCTGCTGCCCAGCTCGCCGCAGGGCGGGATCAACGTGATCGGCGCGCCGGACGGCTGGTACTGGGTGATCCCGCTGCGCGACAACCGCTTCAGCGTCGGGTTCGTCTGCCACCAGACGCGGTTCCTGGAGCGGCGCAAGGACCACGAGTCGCTGGAGGCCATGCTGGCCGCGCTGGTCGAGGAGTCCCCGACCGTACGTGGTCTGATGGCGAACGGTACGTACCAGCCGGGCGTCCGCGTCGAGCAGGACTTCTCGTACGTCTCCGACAGCTTCTGCGGCCCCGGCTACTTCGCCGCGGGCGACAGCGCGTGCTTCCTGGACCCGCTGCTGTCGACCGGCGTGCACCTGGCGTTCTACAGCGGCCTGCTCGCGTCCGCGTCGATCCTGGCGATCATCAACGAGGACGTCACCGAGGAGCAGGCCTGCGGGTTCTACGAGACGCTCTACCGCAACGCGTTCGAGCGGCTGTTCACGCTGGTCGCGGCCGTCTACCAGCAGCAGGCCGGCAAGGCCAACTACTTCGCGCTGGCCGACCGGCTGGTCGGGGAGCACGACGAGGCCGAGTACGAACGGGTCGACGGCGCCAAGGCGTTCGCCCAGCTGATCGCCGGGCTCGCCGACGTCGGCGACGCCATGGCCGGCCGCAACGTACCGCCGCAGATGCCGGCGTCCGACGAGGGCAATTCGGTCGGCCAGCTGTTCGTCGCGGCCGAGCAGGCCCGCCGGATGGCCGAGGCCGGCGTGCCGAAGGCGCCGGTCAGTGAGGCGCTCAACAAGGTCGACGGTCTCGAGCTGTTCGACCCGGAGACCGGCCTGTACCTGATGACGAACCCCCGGCTCGGCATCGGACGGACCCGGTCGGCGTGAGCGATCAGCAGGTGGCCGACGCCACCCGGCGCAACGACGACTACGACCGGCTCACCGTCGAGATCATCGAGCGGGTCTGCGGGCCGGCCGCGGTCACCGTCGACCTCGGCGCCGGCGTCGGTGAGATCACCCGGCACCTGGTGCGGGTGGCGCCGCGGGGTACCCACTTCGCGGTGGAGCCGCTGCCCGATCTGGCCGACGAGCTGGCCGACCGGCTGCCGTCGGTCACGGTGATCAGGGCGGCGGCCGCCGACACCTCGGGCCCGCGCGCCTACGTGCACGTCGTGTCCAACCCCGGCTACAGCGGCCTGCGGCGGCGCCCGTACGACCGGCCGGACGAGAGCCTGCGTGAGATCACCGTGGAGACGGTCCGGCTGGACGACGTCATCCCCGCGGACCTGCGCGTCGACCTGATCAAGATCGACGTGGAGGGCGGCGAGGTCGTGGCCCTGCGCGGCGCGGCCGACACGCTGCGGCGCGGCGGGCCGGTGGTCGTGTTCGAGCACGGCGGCGACCGGGTCATGCGCGAGTACGGCACGACCACCGACGACCTGTGGTCGCTGCTGGTGGACGAGCTGGGATACCGGGTGTTCACCCTGCCGGCCTGGCTGGCCGGCGAGCCCGCGCTGGATCGGGCCGCGCTCACCGCGGCGCTGACGCGGGACTGGTACTTCGTCGCGGACCGCACCGCCGGGTCCACGACCGACGAACAGAAGGGTTTTGGTCGATGAACTCCGTCACCGAGACGCCCGTCGCGGCCCGGATCGCGGAATGCGACATCCGGCGCACCGGGCTGTTGCCCGAGCACGTCACCGCGTTCCGCCGGCAGGGTGTGCTGGCCGTGCGCGGACTGCTCACCCCGCAGGAACTGGCCGACGTGCAGGAGGCCGGCCGCACGCTCATCGACCGGGCGTGGTCGGCCCGTTCCATGGACGACACCGTCTGGACGCTGGAGCCCGACCAGCCGGACGCCGCGCCGGTGCGGATCGAGTACGTGGTGGACAAGTCCCGGCAGATCGCGATGCTGGCCGGTCACCCGCTGCTGCTGCAGATCATGGAGCAGCTGGTCGGCCCCAACCTGATCCCGACCTGGGACAGCATGGTGTTCAAGACGCCGGCCGGCGCGCCGCGGCTCCCCTGGCACCGCGACGCCGGGCTGTACGACCACGCGGTCGGCATCACCGGCATGGGCCGGGTCATCGACGCCGGCATCTACCTCGACCCCGCGCCCGAGGACAACTGCGTCTGGTGCATCCCGGAGTCGAACTACTGGGACGACGAGCGGGTCACCGCGACCGCCGACCGCCTCAACGCCACGGAGTGGGACACCACCGGCGCGATACCGGCCGTGATGCAGCCGGGAGATCTGCTGCTGCACAACATCCTCACGCTGCACGGCGCGCCCGCGGTGGTCGGCAAGCAGCGCCGGGTCATCTACTTCGAGTACCGGCCGGCCGAGGTGGAGTGGCAGCTGGGACCGCACACCGAGGACTACATCGGCCTCAAGCAGCAGGCGCTGCGCTCCTGCGTCCGGATGCGGGCGGAGGACCCGCGGTTCGCCGGCGAGGAGCCGTTCGACTACCGGCCCGCCGAGACGCTCCGGCGCTGGGCCGGCCGGCCGGACGTCGACACGCTGCGGTTCGCGCACGAGGACCACTGGCGATGGTGAGCCGGGGCGGGACCCGATGAGCGAATCGGCCGGCCGGCACGGCCCTCCGCACAGGGCGGCCGCGGAGACCGCGTGCGTGCTGCCGTGGATCCACCTCTGCGCCTCCATCGACGGCGTCTACGGCCGCTGCTGCGTCGACGACTCCATGTACCACAACGCGCTCTACGACGAGAGCGAGGAGCCGGTGTTCGCGCTGAACGACGACGCGATCGGCTGCTCGCCCGGCTCGCGGTACGCCAAGGACAACCCGGACCGGGTGATGGGCCTCGAGGAGGCGTTCAACAGCCCGAACATGAAGCGCACCAGGCTCGCCATGCTGAACGGTGAGCGCGTGGCGGCCTGCCAGTACTGCTACTTCCGCGAGGACCACGCCGCCCAGTCCTACCGGCAGAACGTCAACCGCCGGTTCGCGCAGGAGTTCGACCTGGAGGCGCTGGCCGCCCGCACCGCCGCGGACGGCACCGTCGAGGAGTTCCCTTTCTTCCTCGACATCCGATTCGGCAACACCTGCAACCTGCGGTGCGTCATGTGTACGTACCCGGTGAGCTCCTCCTGGGGGGCCAAGCAGCGCCCGAAGTGGTCGTCCGCGGTCATCGACCCCTACCGCGCGGACGAGGAGCTGTGGACCACGCTCCGGGAGAACGCGCACCTGATCCGCCGGCTGTACTTCGCCGGCGGCGAACCGTTCCTGCAGCCCGGTCACTTCGCCATGCTGGAGCTGCTGGTGGAGACCGGTAACGCGGGCAACGTCGACATCGCGTACAACTCCAACCTGACCGTCTCCCCGGAACGGGCGATGAAGCTCTTCCCGCACTTCAAAAGCGTGGGGATCGGGGCGTCCTGCGACGGCGTCGGCGAGGTCTTCGAGTTCATCCGGGCCGGCGGCAAGTGGGCCGACTTCGTGGCCAACCTGCGGCTGCTCCGGTCCGAGGTGGACGTCTGGCTCCAGGTGTCGCCGCAGCGGCACAACCTGTGGGACCTGCGCAACGTGCTCGAGTTCGCGCGCGCCGAGGGCCTGGAGGTGGATCTGGCCAACGTCGTGCAGTGGCCGGCCGACTTCTCCGTGACCAGCCTGCCGGCCGACGAGAAGGCGCGCGCGACCGAGGAGCTGACCGACCTGATCGCCTGGTGCACCGAGCTGGGCTGGGACAAGCCCGCGGTGCACCTCGGCGCCCTGCGCTCGTTCATGAACTCGCTCGACCCGATCAGCCTCGTTGACGAAGGGGCGTCCTGACCGGCGCCCGCGGTGTGCGCCACCGCGGCGCGAGGGGAGATTCCGTTGCGAATTCTGTTCACCGTGTCCAACTGGGCCGGACACTACATGTGCATGGTGCCGCTGGCCTGGGCGTTCCGGGCGGCGGGTCACGAAGTCCGGGTGGCCTGCCCGTCGCAGCAGGTGCAGGGCGTCATCTCGACCGGGCTGATGCCGGTCTCGGTCCTCGACGCGGCCGACATGATGGAGAGCGCGCGCCTGGCCTACTGGTCGCTGGCGATCAACACGCCGCCGCAGAGCGGTGAGATGCCGCTGCCGCTGCACCCGTTCACCGGCGAGGCGCTCGACTCGGTGCGCGACTTCGACACCGGCATGCTCAGCGACTTCTGGAAGAAGACCATCACCGCGGTGCAGCGCAGCTTCGACAACGCCGTCGACTTCGCCGCCTCGTGGCGGCCGGACCTCGTCGTGCACGACATCATGGCGATCGAGGGCGCGCTGGTCGGGGTGCTGAACAACGTGCCGAGCGTCTACTACGGCCCCGGGTTCATCGGCACCGTGGAGACGGAGCCGGGGCTCAACCTGATGGCCGGGGACCCGCTGTCCTGCTTCGAGAAGTACGGCGTGGACTGGACCCGGCGCGACATCAGGTACGCGGTCGACCCGTCACCGGACGCGGCCGTGCCACCGATGGGCGACGCGCTGCGGATACCCATCCGGTACCACCCGTACAACGGCAACCAGGACGTCGACCCGTGGCTGCTCGGCCCGGTCCGCGGCAAGCGCGTCTGCGTGGTGTGGGGCAACTCGGCCACCGGCGTCTTCGGCGAGCGGCTGCCGGCGTTGCGCCGGGCGGTGGAGACCGCGGCCCAGCTGGCCGCGGAGGTGGTGCTGACCGCCGCGCTCTCCGAGGTGGAGGCGATGGGCTCGCTGCCGCCGAACGTCCGGGTGCTGCGCAACTGCCCGCTCGAGCTGATCCTGCCCGGCTGCGATCTCCTCATCCACCACGGCAGCGCGAACTGCCTGATGAACGGCATCGTGACGGGCATACCGCAGCTGTCCCTGGCCCTGAACTTCGACGGCCAGATCTACGGCAGGCGGCTCGACCCGCAGGGCGCGACCAAGACGCTGCCCGCACTGATGATCGGCGCCGAGGAGATCGACAAGGCGATCGCCGAGGTGCTGTTCGACCACCGGTACAAGCGCCGCGCGGCCGAGCTGAGCGCGTCCGTGGCCGCCGCACCGACCGCCGTGCAGGTCGCCGACCTGCTCGTCACGCTGGCCAGGACCGGCGAGCTGACCGCCGGCGACGTCGCCGGTCTGGTGGCCGGCCGGGGCCAGCACCACAGGGAAATCACCCGGGACACCGTGAGCGAGGTTCGATGAGCAACGCACAGGAAACGCCGACCGCCACGCCCAAGCCGCCGCTGCGCAGCATGGGCGATCTCAACCTGGTGTGGGAGTGGAACACACCGGACGAGATGCAGATCCAGCTCGCCGGCACCCAGCCGCGGGACGAGTACCTGCAGGACCGCGTCGACCGGGCGAACTGGATCGCCGACCGGCTCCGGCTCACCCCGGAATCGTCGGTCTTCGAGATCGGCAGCGGCGAGGGGGTGATGGCCGACGTCCTCGCGCCCCGGGTGGGCCGGCTGCTGTGCACGGACGTCAGCCGCTCGTTCCTGGACAAGGCGCGGGTCACCTGCCGGGAGCACACCAACGTCGACTACCACCACATCGACAACGACTTCCTGGCCGCGCTGCCGTCCGCGGCGTTCGACGGCGGGTTCTCCCTCAACGTCTTCATCCACCTGAACGTGTTCGAGTTCTTCCACTACTTCCGCCAGATCGCCCGGATCCTGCGGCCCGGCGGCCACTTCGGGGTGAACTTCCTCGACATCGGCGGCGCGACCCGCAGCTTCTTCCACTTCTACGCGGAGCGCTACCTGGGGGCGAACCCGATCGAGTTCAAGGGCTTCCTGTCCTTCCACGGCGTGGACGTGATCGCGGCGATAGCGGTCGAGGCCGGCCTGACACCGCTGCTCGACGAGTTCGTCAACGAGGACGGGGTCTGCTACCTGATCCTCCGGCGCGACGAGAAGCCCGCGGCGTGAACCGTCTCCCACTCGGCGCCGACGGTCCCCGGGTGTCCCGGCTCTGCCTGGGCACCTGGCCGCTCAGCGGGCTGTGGGGCGGTGGGATCGAGCCCGCGGTGCACGCGGTGCGCCGCGCGTTCGACCTCGGGGTGAACTTCTTCGACACCGCCCGCGCCTACGGCGACGGTGCCGCGGAGGCCGCGCTCGCCCGCGGGCTCGGCGACCTGGTCCGTACCCACCGCTCGGAGTTGGTCATCGTCACCAAGGGCGGGCTGCGGATCCAGGGGAACTCCGTGGTGCGCGACTGCGACCCGGAGGTTCTCCGCTCCGGCCTGGTGGCCAGCCTCAGCGCGCTGGGCACCGACTACGTGGACCTGTTCCTGGTGCACTGGCCGGACCCGACCATCCCGCTGGCCGAGACCGCGGGCGTGCTCGCCGGGTTCGTCGAGGAGGGACTGGTCCGCCGGACCGGCGTCTCCAACTTCACGGCCGGGCAGATGGCCGAGTTCGGGCCGGCGGCGGTCGCCCAGGTCCCGTACAGCCTGCTGGCCCGCGGGGTCGAGCGGGACGTCCTGCCGTACTGCCGCGCGGCCGGCGTCCCGGTGATGGGCTGGGCCTCGCTGGCCCACGGCCTGCTGACCGGCGCGCTGCGGCCGGGGCACACGTTCGCGCCGGACGACTGGCGCGCCTACTCCCCGGTCTTCCGAGGTGAGCGCCTCGCCGCGGTGGCGACCGCGGTGGACCGGCTCGCCGCGGTCGCCGCGGACCGGGGCATCAGCGTGGCCCAGCTCGCGCTCGCCTGGGTGCTGCACCAGCCGGCCGGCGTGGTGCCGATCTTCGGCGCCCAGGAGCCCGAGCACGTCGAGGACAGCGTGCGGGCGCTCGAGGTGCGGCTCGACGAGGCCGAACTGGCCGAGCTCGGCCGGCTGGTCGAGGGGGCGCCGCCGGTGCTGCCCGACACGGAGCCGCCGCACCGGGCACCGGCCGGCGTCTGAACCGGGCCGTTCCAGGAGAGGAAGCCAGTGACTGAACACGTGATCGACCGGCGGCCGCCGGGCCCGGAGGCCGCCGCCCGCGAGGCCGCCGCCGCGGCGCACGCCGGTGCGGCGATCGTCATGGCCGGGCTGGCCAAGCGGTTCGGCGACGTCGCCGCGCTGGACGGCGTCGACCTGGTCGTCCCGCGGGGCGCGGTCTGCGGCCTGCTCGGCCCCAACGGCGCCGGGAAGACCACCGCGGTACGGATCCTGAGCACGCTGACCCGCCCGGACTCGGGCACCGCGCTCGTCGGTGGCGTCGACGTGACCCGGAACCCGGACGAGGTGCGCCGCCGGATCGGGGTCACCGGCCAGCGGACCACGGTCGACGACATCCTCACCGGCCGGGAGAACCTGGAGACCTGGGGCCGGCTCTACCACATCGGGGTACGGACCGCCCGGCGCCGGGCCGACGAGCTGCTGGAGCAGTTCGGCCTGACCGACGCGGCCACCCGCATGGTCAAGCACTACTCCGGCGGGATGCGCCGCCGGCTCGACCTCGCGGTGGGCTTCCTGCTCCGGCCGCAGGTGCTGTTCCTGGACGAGCCGACCACCGCGCTGGACCCGCACAGCCGCAACGAGGTCTGGCAGGTTGTCGCGTCGATGGCCGCGCAGGGCACCACCGTGCTGCTCACCACGCAGTACCTGGAGGAGGCCGACCGGCTGGCGAGCCAGATCGCCGTGCTCGACCACGGCCGGGTGATCGCCGAGGGCACACCGGACCAGCTCAAGTCGAGGATCGGCGGCCACCGGATCGACGTGGTGCTGCGCGGCGCCGGCGCGGTCGCCCGGACCGCGCTCGGCCTGGCCGGCGTGGTGGGCGCGGAGCCGAAGGTCGACGCGGAGGCGTCACGGATCAGCGTGCCGGTGCGCGACCAGGTCACCACGCTGCACGACGTCATGCGCTGGCTGCACGACAACGAGGTCGAGGTCGAGGACGTGGCGGTCCGCCGGCCGACGCTGGACGACGTCTTCCTCAGCGTGACCGGGCACGGAGCGAGCGCGGGACGGGCGGCCGCATGACCACGACGATGATCACGGTGCCACCCCGGCCCACGAACCCGCTGGACCGGCTGCGGTGGGCGCTGATCGACGGCTGGGTGGTCGGCCGCACCAACCTGTACCACTGGCGGCGCAACCCCGGGCTGATCACCCAGTGCCTGATGTACCCCGTGATGACCGTGGTCTTCGGCTTCGTCTTCGGCAGCGCCATGGTGGTGGCCGGCGGTGGGTCGTACCGCGAGTTCCTGATGCCGGGCCTGTTCGGCCAGACCATGATGTTCGGGATCATCACCACGATGATGGTCACCAGCTCGGCCACGGCGAAGGGCATGACCGACCGGTTCCGGACGATGCCGATGGCGCAGACCGGCGTGGCGCTCGGCCGCTGCGTCGCCGACGTGGTCACCTCGGTGTTCGAGCTGACCATCCTGGTCGTCTGCGCGCTGCTGGTGGGCTGGCGCTTCCATGACGGCATCGGGCCCGCGCTCGGCGCGCTCGGCCTGCTGCTGCTGTTCCGGTTCGCGCTGGTCTGGGCCGGCATCTTCTTCGGGCTGATCCTGCCGGTGGAGGCGGTCGGCGCCGGTTACGTACCGTTGCTGCCGCTGACCATGCTGGCCAACACGTTCGTCTCGCCCACCCAGATGCCACCGTGGCTCGGCGCGATCGCGGAGTGGAACCCGGTCTCCGCGACGGTGGCGGCCTGCCGCGAGCTGTTCGGCAACCCCGGCGTGGTCGGCGATTCCTGGGCGGCCCGGCACGCGATGCTGCTGGCGTTCGCCTGGCCCGCGGTGATCATGCTGGTCTTCGTGCCGCTCTCGGTCTGGCGGTACCGGAACCTCGAACGCTAGGTCCGGTGCCGCCGGGCGCGTCCACGTCGACGCCGCGCCCGGCGGCACCGCCGTTCGTGGTCATGGCTGGAACTCGACGTCGCGGCCCCGAGGCGGGACCGCCCGGGCCGGTCAGCCCGCCCAGGGCGGCGACTCGAGGACCTCGACGACGGCGCAGGACAGCACGACGCCCGGTGCGGTGCCGAGCATCAGCATGTGGTCGCCCGGGCCGAGCTCCCCGTTCCGGAGCAGGTGGTCGAACGACAGGATGGGGTCGCTGGCGCCGCAGTGCCCGATCCCGCGGCCGTACTCCCAGGTCGACCGCGACAGCGGCAGGTCCCACATGGCCATCACCCGCTGCTCGACCACCTCGCGGGAGTAGTTCATGAAAGCCACCCGGGTGATGTCGCCGACGCCGATGCCGGCCTCGGCCAGCGCCCGGTCGACCAGGTCCACCGTCCACTGAGGCATGTCCGCCATGGCCACGGAGGCCGCGCTGCGGGTGGCGAACTGCTGGCCGATCCGGGCGCTGAAGTCGGTGGTCCGGCCGGCCGTGATGCTCGGCGGGAACAGCGGCTCGTCGCCGCGGTGCAGCGACTCCGCGGCCGTGATCGTCCGGGAGCACACCGAGCGCAGGCGGGCGAACCCCGGCTGCTTGGTCAGCACGATCGCGGACGCTGCGTCACCGCCGATGAACCCGGGTCCCATCGACCAGCGGTCGATCAGCGGCGTACCGTAGTTGTCCGCCGCGACCAGCAGCGCACTCGTCCGCTCCGGGACGGCGGCGAGGTGGCCGGCGGCGAGCTCCATGCCGCTGAACAGCCCGTTGCAGCCCTGCCGGATCTCCAGCGCGAGCAGGTCCCCGCCGACCAGATGCCGTTGCAGGTAGGACTGCGGCGGCCAGCCGTCCGGCCCCTGGTGCCAGGTGCTGGCGTACAGCAACAGGTCGAACTCCTCCGGGGAGCCGCCCCACCGCTTCACCGCCTGCTGGGCCGCCCGCAGCGCCATCTCGGGCGCGGGCAGGTCACCCGCGATGGCGACGCCGCCGAGCTCGTGGGTCTCCGCGTCCGCGGCCGGATAGAGACCGCGCGCGACCGCCCATTCGACGCTGACCCGCGGTGGAATGAACGTCCCGATGCCGGCGATGAACATGTCCGGTGTCCGCACGAAGTCGTCTCCTCGATAGCATGACGATCACCGTCGTCGATCGGCGCACGGTCATTACCCGACCACCGAGTTCGGCCGTCGGCCGCCCGGAATCCATTTCGCCGTACCGCAACTCTATGATGGTCGGAGCGAGACAGGATTGGCATTTCACCTAGATATCGCGCGGTTCCCCAGATGGATTTCCGCCGACGGGAGGATACGGCCGGTGGCGGTGCGTTTGCTGGCGAGAACCCTGCGCGGGCTCGAGGAGGTCGCCGCCGCGGAGGTGACCGGGCGCGGCCTCGGCCGGGTCGACCGCAGCCGTCATCGCGAGGTGTGGTTCACCGCGGACCGGGCCGATCCCCACCTGCTGGACCTGCGCACCGTCGACGACCTGTTCCTGCTGGCCGCGTCCGTCGACGACGTCGGGCACACCAAGGCCGACCTGGCCCGGTTCACCGCCGCCGCCCGTGCGGTCGACCCGGGTGAGCTGCTGCGGCAACGCGCGCTCCTCGGCTTCGGCGCGGCCGCGACCGGCGTGGACGTCGCCGCGTCGTTCCTCGGCAAGCGCAACTACAACCGCTACGACATCGAGGACGCGGCCGGCCTCGAGCTGGCGCGCGCGACCGGCCTGCCGTATCACTCGCGGCGCGGTGGTGACGCCCCGCCGGAGGGCACGCTGTCGTTCCGGGTCACGGTCGAGGGCACCCGGGCCGCGCTGGCCCTGCGCGCCGGCGACCGGCCGCTGCACCGCCGGAGCTACAAGCAGGCGTCGACGCCGGGCACGCTGCACCCGCCGCTGGCCGCCGCCATGGCGCTGCTGGCGGACATCCGGCCGGCGGACACCGTGCTGGACCCGTGCTGCGGCACCGGCACCATCCTGATCGAGGCCGCCGGCCTGGTCCCGGGCGCGCGGCTGATCGGCATGGACCACGACCCGCGCGCGCTCGCCGCGGCCACGGCGAACGCGGCGCTCACCGAGACGGACGCGACCTGGCTCCGCGGGGACGCGGCCCGGCTGCCGATCGGCACCGGCCGGATCGACCGGGTGGTGAGCAACCCGCCGTGGGACCGTCAGGTGCCCGCCCGGGGCACGCTGGCCGGCCGGCCGACGCGGCTCTACCGGGAGATCCGCCGGGTGCTGCCCGCCGGGGGACGCGCCGTCCTGCTGCTGCACGAGGCGGAGGAGCAGCTCACCGCGGTGAAGGCGGCCGAGCTGCGGGTGCGCGAGGTCCGGCCGCTGAGCCTGTTCGGCAGCCACCCGTCGATCGTCACGCTCACCGGCTGACCACGTCCGTCCCGTCGGGACGGTCACCATGACAACTACGCTGCGATGCTCGCCACCGGTCCGGGAGAGGCCTCAACCATGTCCAAGATCAAGAATGACTCGCGGAGCCGTGGCACAGAGCTCCGGGTGGAGCGCCGCAACGCCCGGTTCCAGCAGTGGGAGGCGCTGCTGACCAACCGGAACACCCGGCACCGGCTGGGCGAGTTCCTGGTGCAGGGCGTGCGCCCGATCAACGAGGCGGTCGCCCGCGGCTGGCCGATCCGGGCGTTGCTGCACGACGGGAACCTGCGGTCGCACTGGGCCCGCGACCTGGTCGCCGGGCGGGTCGCCGACGAGGTGGTCCGGCTCTCCCCCGAGCTGCTGCGCGACCTCACCGAGAAGGACGAGGACACCGTCGAGCTGACCGCCGTCGTCGCGATCCCGCCGGACGACCTCAGCCGGATCCGGCCCCGCCCGGACGGCGTCGTCGTCGTGCTCGACCGTCCGATCAGCCCGGGGAACGTGGGCTCGCTGCTGCGCTCGGCCGACGCGCTGGGCGCGGACGGCGTGGTCGTCGCGGGCCGGGCCGCCGACCTCTACGACCCGAAGACGGTCCGGGCCAGCCGCGGGTCGCTGTTCGCGGTCCCGGCGGTCCGGGCGGACACGCCGGCCGCGGTGCTGGAGTGGCTGCGGGCGACCGGCACGATGACGCTGGTCGGGACGAGCGAGGACGCGGTCACCGACATCTGGGACCACGACTTCACCGGGCCGACCGCGATCGTGGTCGGCAACGAGACCAGCGGGATGAGCAGCTTCTGGGCGCAGAACTGCGACGCCGTCATCCGCATCCCGATGGTCGGGTCGGCGAGCTCGTTCAACGCGACCGTCGCCGCGTCCATCACGCTGTACGAGATCAGCCGCCAGCGCGCGTGATCGTCTCTCTGGGGAGACCGCTAGTCTTCGGCCGGATCCGTCCTCCATCGGCCGCCATCGGTATATAACCGGTCGGCAGAGTCCGATGAGGAGGCACGCATGCTGACCGCCGAGCACATCGAGAGCTTCGTCGCCGACGGCTTCGTCCGGGTGCCGAACGCGTTTTCCGCCGAGCTCGCCGCCGAGTGCCGCGATCTGCTCTGGAAACAGCTGGACATGGACCCGGACGACCGGTCGACCTGGACCAGGGAGGTCATCCGGCTCGGCGTGCGCACCGACGAGGCGTTCGTGCGCAGCGCCAACACCCCGGTGCTGACCGAGGCGTACGACCAGCTCGTCGGCCCGGGACGGTGGCGTCCGCTGGACGCGATCGGGACCTTCCCGGTGCGCTTCCCGGCCGACCGGGCACCCGACCAGGCGGAGGACTACGGCTGGCACATCGACGCCAGCTTCCTCAGCCCGGAGGGTGAGGCCGCCATCGGCGCCGGTGACTGGGAGGGCGAGCTCGCGCTCGTCCCGCCGGACTACGACAAGATCTTCCGCTGCAACGTGACCTCCCGCGGGCGGGGACTGCTGGTGCTGCTGCTCTACTCCGACACCGGCGAGCGGGACGCGCCCACGCTGATCAGGTCCGGCTCGCACCTGGACGTACCGCCGCTGCTCGAGCCCTACGGCCCCGAGGGCACCTACCTCGACTGCGGCAGCGTGGGGGCGGACCGGCCGCACGCGCTGGCCACCGGCCGGGCCGGCGACGCCTACCTGTGCCACCCGTTCCTGGTGCACACCCCGATCACCAACACCGGCACCGCTCCGCGGTTCATGGCGCAGCCGTCGTTGCAACTGGCCGGTGAGTTCGACCTGGACCGCGCGGACGGCCGGTACGTCCCGGTCGAGCGGGCGATCAGGGCGGGACTCGGCCGTGGATAGTGCCGCGGCCAGCCCCTGGGCGGCCGTGCTGCGGCTGGTGTTCGGCGGGATGGCCACGCACGTGGTCGCGCTCGCCGTCCGGCTCCGGCTGCCCGACACGATCGGCGACGGTGAACGGGACGCGGCCGGGCTCGCCGCGGAGTTCGGCTTCCAGGAGGGGCCGATGCTCCGCCTGCTGCGCGGGCTCGCCGCGCTGGGCGTGCTCGCCGAACCCCACCCCGGCCGCTTCACGGTCACCCCGGTCGGCGCGCTGCTGCGCGTCGACGCACCGGGGTCGATGTTCCCGCTCGCCCGGATGCTGACCGACCCGACGATGGCGAGGGCCTGGCAGAACCTGGAGTTCAGCCTGCGCACCGGCGGGCCGGCCTTCGACGAGGCGTTCGGCGTCGACTTCTTCGGCTACCTGGCGGCCCGGCCGGAGCTGTCCGAGATGTACAACGCGGCGATGAGCCAGGGCAGTCGCGGGGTCGCCGCGGTGCTGGCGGGCGCGTACGACTTCGGCCGGTTCGGGACGATCGTCGACGTCGGCGGCGGCGACGGGACGACGCTCGCCGCGATCCTGACCACGCACCCCGGACCGCGCGGCGTGGTCTACGACAGTCCGTCCGGTGTGGCGACGACCGCGCGGACCCTGCACGCGGCCGGGCTGACCGCGCGCTGCCGGGTCGAGACCGGTGACTTCTTCACCGGGGTCCCGGCCGGCGGCGACCTGTACCTGCTGAAGAGCGTCACGCACGGCTGGGACGACGAGCGGGCCGCGGTGATCCTGCGTAACTGCGCCCGCGACGCCGCGGCGCACGGCCGGATCCTGCTCGTCGAGCATCTGCTGCCGGACACCGTGCCGGCCGGCGAGAGCCCCACCACGTACCTCAGCGACCTGAATCTGCTCGTCAACGGGCAGGGACAGGAGCGGACCAGGGACGACTTCGCCGGTCTGTGCGCCAAGGCGGGCCTGCGGATCGCGGAGACCGGGGCGCTGCCGGCGACCGGCTTCCACTGGATCGAGATCCACCCCGGCTGACCACCGGAGAAAAGCGCGGGAGCCGATTACTAATGGCCTCCCTATATTCCATTCGCCATTGATGAGCACCGTATGAATGTCGCGTACCGTCAACGCCGACGAACCACATTCCTCTGGTGCGCGAATCGGTAAGAGACTCCTTATGCGCCGACGCGCTCACTGACGGACGCCCCGGCGCGCCGCCGCCGGTCCCGCGACAGAGCCGACCGAGCTGTGGTGAGCCCGCATCCCCAGCCACCGAAGGAAAGCGTGATGACCTCGGCCGATCTGGATACCCAAGGCGCAGCCACCACCCTTCTGCCCGGTGCGGGCGCGGAGTTCCGCTCCTGGTTCGCCGGCCGCACCCGCGCCACCACCTGCCGGGTGACCCGCACCCCACTCGCCGAGCTGCCCGGGTGGTCGATCGACGACGCCACCGGCAACCTGACGCACGACAGCGGCCGGTTCTTCACCATCGAAGGGCTGCACGTGCGGACCTCGTACGGCCCGGTCGGCGAGTGGAGTCAGCCGATCATCAACCAGCCGGAGATCGGCATCCTCGGGTTGCTGGTCAAGACCGTGGACGGTGTCCCGTACGGTCTGGTGCAGGCGAAGATGGAACCCGGCAACATCAACACGTTTCAGCTCTCGCCGACCGTGCAGGCGACCCGCAGCAACTACACGCGGGTGCACCGGGGCAGCCGGACGAAGTACCTGGAGTACTTCACCGAGGCGCGTCCCGGCAGCGTGCTGGCCGACGTGCTGCAGTCCGAGCAGGGGTCCTGGTTCCTGCGCAAGCGCAACCGCAACATGATCGTCCAGGTGGACGAGTCGGTGCCCGCCGCGGACGGGCACTACTGGATGCCGCTGGCCGAACTGCGCGGCCTGCTGCGGGTCGACGGACTGGTCAACATGGACACCCGGACGGTGCTGTCCTGCATGCCGGCCGCGTTCTTCGCCGCCGACCGGGATCTGCCGGCCGGTGACATGGCCGCGGCGCTGATCCGGTCCATCAGCGGCGCCGGCACGCCGCTGCACAGCGCGGAGACCGTGCTGAGCTGGTTCACCGCCGCCAAGAGCCGGCACGAGCTGGCGGTGCGCCGGGTGCCGCTGCGGCAGCTGCCCGGCTGGCACCACACGCCCGACGAGATCGCGCACGACGACGAGAAACATTTCAGCATCATCGGCGTCAGCGTCCGGACCGACGACCGGGAGGTCAGCGAGTGGCACCAGCCGCTGCTCTACCCGAGCGGGCAGGGCGTCGTGGCCTTCGTCGTGAAGGAGATCGACGGGGTGGCGCACCTGCTGGTCCACGCGCGGTACCAGGCGGGCCTGCTGGACGCGATGGAGATGGGGCCCACGGTCCAGTGCAACCCGGGCAACTACCCGGGCGGCGCGCCGGCGTTCCTCGACTACGTGCGGCACGCGCCGGCCGACCGCGTGCTGTACGACACGATCCTGACCGAGGAGGGCGGCCGCTTCTACCGCTCTCAGAACCGGTACCTGCTGGTGGACGCAGGTGACGACGTGCCGGTCGAGGTGCCGGGCGAGTTCTGCTGGGTGACCGCCCACCAGCTCTCCGGCCTGCTGCGGCACGGCTACTACGTCAACGTCGAGGCCCGCAGCCTGCTGGCCTGCCTGCACAGCCTGTGGTGACCGCCGTGCCGGAACCGACCCCGACCGTACGCCCGGTCCGCATCGGCCTGCTCGGCTGCGCGGACATCGCCCGGCGCCGCACCCTCCCGGCGCTCCTGCGGGAGCCCGGTGCCGAGCTCGTCGCGGTCGCGGCCCGGGACCGGGGCAAGGCCAGGCTGTTCGCGGACGAGTTCGGCGGTGCGGCCGTGCCCGACTACCGGTCGCTGCTGGAGTTCCCGGGCCTCGACGCCGTCTACATCGCGCTGCCCGCCGGGCTGCACCACGAGTGGACCGTGCGGGCCCTGCGCCGGGGCCGGCACGTGCTCGTCGAGAAGCCGTTGACCACCCGCTACCGCGACACCGCCGAGGTGCTCGACCTGGCGCGCGCCACCGGGCTGACGCTGACCGAGAACCTCACGTTCCTGCGGCACGGCCTGCACGCGACCGTGGCGAGGCTGGTGGACGCCGGCGAGATCGGGGAGCTGCGCTCGGTGCACGGCGTCTTCGGCTTCCCGCCGTTGCCCCCGGGCGACGTACGGTACCGGCCGGACCTCGGCGGCGGTGCGCTGCTGGACGCGGGGGTGTATCCGCTGGGCGTGGCCGGGCTCTTCCTCGGGCCCGAGCTGCGGGTGGTCGCCGCGACCCGCACGGAGGACCCGGAGCACGGCGTCGACGTGGCCGGCAGTGCGCTGCTGGCCACGCCGGACGGGCGGACCGCCCAGGTCGACTTCGGCTTCCGGCACGCCTACCGCTGTGAGTACACGCTGTGGGGCAGCACCGGCTCGATCGTCGTCGACCGGGCCTTCACCCCGCCGCCGTCCTGGCGGCCGACGGTCCGGCTGACGCGGCACGACGAGCCGGGCGACCTGGTGCTGCCGGAGGACGACCAGTTCGCCGCCACGCTGCGCGAGTTCGTCACCGCGGTCCGCACCGGCCGGGAGGTTCCCGGCCGGACCACGCAGATCCGGACGCTGGCCGGGCTGGTCGACCAGGTCCGGGACCGGGCGCGCCCGCTCCGGCCGGGTGAGCCGGCCCGGCTGGGCGGTCCCGAGCCGACGAGGAGGTACGGGTGAGCGACGGTCGTGTCGTGGTGGTCGGCGGCACCGGGTTCCTGGGCCGCCAGGTGGTCAAGGACCTGGTCGCCGCCGGCCGCGATGTGCTCGTCCTGGCGCGGCGCGCCCCCGCGGCCACGGCCGGGTTCCGGTTCCGCGCGGTCGACGTGTCCGGGGCGGGCGCGGCCGAGCTGGCCGCGGTGCTGGCCACGGAGCGCCCGGGGACGGTCGTCAACGCCACCGGCGGGAAGTGGGGCCTGTCCGGGCGCGGACTGCAGGCCAGCTGCGTCGGGGCGACCGAGGCGATCCTGACGGCGCTGGCGGCGACCTCGCTGGCGCCGCGATTCGTGCACCTCGGCTCGGTGCTGGAGTACGGGCTCGTCGCGCCGGACACCCCGGGTGCCACGCAGCGGTCGTCGCGGTCCGTCAGCGAGTACGACCGGTTCAAGCTGACCGCGACCGAGGCGGTGCTGGCCGCGGCCGCGGCCGGGACCGTGGACGCGGTGGTGCTGCGGCTGGCGAACGTCACCGGCCCGGGCGTGCCACCGGCCAGCCTGCTCGGCCTGGTCGCCGGCGCGCTGGTCACCGCGGCGGAGCGCGGCGGGCACGCGACGATCGAGTTGACCGCGCTGGACTCCCGGCGCGACTACGTGGACGTGCGGGACGTCTCCGAGGCGATCCAGGCCGCGATCCGGGTGCCCGGCGTGACCTCCCCGATCCCGATCGGCCGCGGCGAGTCGGTGCCGGTGCGCACGCTGGTCACCACGCTCATCGAGATCAGCGGGGTGCCGGCCACCGTGTGCGAGTTGCCGGCCCCGGATCCGGCCGGTGCCGCCGAGGACTGGACGCTGGCCGACCTCCGGCCCGCGCGTGACCAGCTCGGCTGGGCACCGCGACGGACGCTTCCGGAGGCGCTCCGCGCGCTCTGGCACGACGCGCTGGAGCGCGACCCGGGCCGGTGACCGGCCGGCGTCTCAGCCCTGCGCTGGGAGCGTGTGCGGCAGCGGCTGGACCTGCACGATCGGCGGATCGCACTCGTCCCAGGGGCGGGTCAGCATGGCCACGAAGGACAGGGAGGTGATCGCGTACACCGCATGCATCACCCCGATCGGCGTACGGGTGCAGGTGCCCCGGGCGACGTGGATGAACTCCTCCGGGCAGTCCGGGTCGTCCGGGTCGTCCTTGGTGACCAGCACTCCCTCGCCGTCGACGAACAGCAGGTACTCCACGAAGTGCGGATGGTAGTGCAGCCCCCGGACCTTGCCGGGATGCATCGAGATGAGATTGAACTCCAGCAACGGCTCCGGCGGCACCCAGGTGAAGATGCCACCCCGGCCGTCCCGGACGGTGTCCAGGTTGCAACTCGGCGTCAGAACCTCGATCTTCACGCCAACTCCGATCCTCGAAAATCACGGCGGGACGGTGCGGTGCCGCCCGCGAACCCGGGCTCGTGCCGAGCGGGAGCCGGGCGGCGGCGGGTGGGGCGTCACCGGCGTCGTGGGCACACGGCGCGGTGAACGGGTCGAGAGTGAGTACGCCGGTGACGTGGCCGGTGGCCGAACACGCCCGGCAGCGCCGGATCGGACAGCGGCCGGCGCCGGGTTCCACCTGAAATAGCGGCGTTCGTTATGCCGGAATGACACTCGGCAGCCGAGCCGCGGGCGAACGCATTGGCTTTGGATAGTAGGGCACCCGGCACCCGCCAACAAGCATTGACAGGCATGAAGACGCTGGACAGAATACTCACCGGCGATGCCCTCATAACGCGCCAGACCCGCGAATTAGCGGCCAAGACGAACCCATTCGACAAATTGCCCATCCTGGACGGCCACCTCCGGCGCCACCACTCGTCCGGCCGCCGCCACCAGCCACGAAGCCGGCGCACGCGACGGCCGGGGCACCACACACCGCGGCCGGAGAATCGTCTTCCCGTCGGTTACCGGACAACAATCGGAATCAGTGAGGCACACCAATGTTCGGTCGCATCAGCACGGTGTCCGGCCCACCGGAGACACCATCCGTTCGGAAGTCCACCCCGATCCCCCTCCGGGCGCGGGCATGACCGCGCGGACCGCGATCGTGGTGGGCGCCGACGGCCAGGACGGGGTGCTGCTGAGCGAGTCACTGCGGGCGCGGGGGGACCGGGTGGTGCCGGTGGGCCGGCACGGCACGATCGACATCACCCGGCCGGACGACGTGGCCGAGCTGGTCGCCGGCCTACGACCGGACGAGGTGTACCTGCTGGCCGCGGTCCATCACTCCGCGCAGGACACGGTCACCGACCCGGTGCGGCTCTGCCACCGGTCGTACGCGGTCAACACGTTCTCCGTGGTCCACTTCCTCGACGCGGTCGAGCGGCACAGCCCGGCCACCCGGGTCTTCTACGCCGCCTCCTCACACGTCTTCGGCGTGCCCGACACGCCGGTGCAGGACGAGACGACGCCGCTGCGGCCGACCTCGATCTACGGCATCAGCAAGGCGGCCGGGCTGCTGCACTGCCGCGCCTACCGCGCGCGCGGCGTCTTCGCCTCGGCCGGCATCCTCTACAACCACGAGTCCCCGCTCCGGCGCCCGGGCTTCGTCTCCCGCAAGATCGTGGACGCGGTGGTACGCATCCAGCGCGGTGACGCCGGCCGGCTCGTGCTCGGCAGCCTGTCGGCCGGGTCGGACTGGGGGTACGCGCCGGACTACGTGGAGGCCATGCGGCGGATCCTCGAGCTCGCGGAACCGGACGACTTCGTGGTGGCCTCCGGCGTACGGCACACGGTCGGCGAGTTCGCGGCGATCGCGTTCGAGGCGGCCGGACTGGACTGGCGCGACCACGTCGAGGAGGACGCCGCCGTGCTCACCCGGCCGGACGTCCCGCTGGTCGGCGACGCGAGCCGGCTGCGCGCCGCGACCGGCTGGCGCCCGAGCCTCGGCTTCGCGGACATGGTCCGCACGCTGCTGCGGGCCGCCGGCGCCACGCTCGTCGCGCCGGCCGACCGGCCCGGCTGACCGGCCCGGCTGACCGGCGATCCGGGTCCCGCACGCTTTAGTAGGGAAATCACGAGTCGGATTTCGGTACCTTCACAAGAGCCAGTTGCCGCCCGACAACGGAGTCCATTGTGATCCGAATTCCGGTCTCGGTCCAATCGTCCAGGGTCGACTCGTGAAAGGGCTGGTGTTGGCGGGCGGTGTTGGCTCGCGAATGCGCCCGATCACCCACACCTCAGCGAAGCAGCTCATTCCGGTCGCCAACAAACCGGTCCTCTTCTACGGCCTCGAAGCGATTCGCGAGGCGGGTATCCGGGAGGTCGGAATCATCGTCGGCAGCACCGCGCCGGAAATCGAACGCGCGGTCGGTGACGGCTCCCAGTTCGGCCTGGACGTGACCTATCTGCCCCAGGACGCGCCGCGCGGCCTCGCACACGCCGTCCTGATCGCGCGGGACTATCTCGGCGACGACGACTTCGTGATGTACCTCGGTGACAATTTCGTCGTCGGCGGCATCAACGGCGCGGTCGAACGGTTCCGGCGGGAACGCCCGCACGCCCAGCTGATGCTCACCCGGGTGAAGGACCCGCACGCGTTCGGCGTCGCGGAGATGGGCCAGGACGGCCAGGTCCTCGGCGTCGAGGAGAAGCCGCAGTACCCGAAGAGCGACCTCGCGCTGGTCGGCGTCTACGTGTTCAGCCCGGCCGTGCACGAGGCGATCGCGGAGCTGAAGCCGTCGTGGCGCAACGAGCTGGAGATCACCGAGGCGATCCAGTGGCTGATCGACCAGGGCCGGCCGGTCAAGTCCACGATCATCACCGGGTTCTGGAAGGACACCGGCAACCTCGCGGACATGCTGGACATGAACCGGTTCGTCCTGGAGCGCATCGATTCCGAGGTGAGCGGCTCGGTGAGCGCGGACACCGAGATCATCGGCCGGGTCGTGGTCGGGCCCGGCGCCGTCATCTCCGGCTCGCGGATCGTCGGGCCGGTGGTGGTCGGGGCCGGCTCGGTGGTACGCAACTCACGCCTGGGCCCGTTCACGTCGATCGACTGCGACTGCACGGTCGTCGACAGCGACATCGAGCAGTCCATCGTGCTCCGCGGCGCTTTCATCGACGGTGTCGGCCGGATCGAGATGTCGATGATCGGCCGGGAGGCACGGGTCGTGCCGGGGCCGCGCGCGCCGAAGACGTACCGGTTCGTGCTCGGTGACCACAGCGAAGTGCGGGTGGGTGTGTAGTGCGGCGGGTACTCGTGGCCGGCGGGGCCGGCTTCATCGGTTCGCACTACGTCCGGCAACTGGTCGCCGGGGCGTACCCCGCGTGGCGGGACTGCCGGGTCACCGTGCTGGACAAGCTCACCTACGCGGGCAACCCGGCGAACCTGGACGCCGTGCGGGACCGCGTCACGTTCGTCCGCGGTGACATCTGCGACGGCCGCCTGCTCGCGGACGTGGTGCCCGGGCACGACGTCGTGCTCAACTTCGCGGCCGAGACCCATGTCGACCGGTCCATCGCCGACTCGGCCGAGTTCCTGCGCACCAACGTGCAGGGCGTCCAGTCGCTCATGCAGGCGTGCCTGACCGCCGGTGTCCCGACCGTCGTCCAGGTCTCCACGGACGAGGTCTACGGCAGCATCGAGACGGGTTCGTGGACCGAGGAGAGCCCGCTGGCCCCGAACTCGCCGTACGCGGCGGCCAAGGCCGGCGGGGACCTGATCGCGCTGGCGTACGCGCGGACGCACGGCCTGCCGGTCCGGATCACGCGGTGCGGCAACAACTACGGCCCGTACCAGTTCCCGGAGAAGGTCGTGCCGCTGTTCCTCACCCGGCTGATGGACGGCCGGCCGGTCCCGCTCTACGGCGACGGCGGGAACGTCCGCGACTGGATCCACGTGGACGACCACTGCCGCGGCATCCAGACCGTGGCCGAGCGCGGCGCGCCCGGCGAGGTCTACCACATCGCCGGGACCGCGGAGCTCACCAACCTGGAGCTGACCCAACGGCTCCTCGACGCGGTCGGCGCCGGCTGGGACGCCGTCGAACGGGTGCCGGACCGCAAGGGCCACGACCGCCGCTACTCCCTCTCCGACGCGAAGCTCCGCGGCCTGGGGTACGCCCCGCGCGTCTCCTTCGCCGACGGCCTGGCCGGGACGGCCGACTGGTACCGGGCGAACCGGCACTGGTGGGAACCGCTGCGGAAGCAACTCGACGACGTCCGTACCGGCTGACGGCACGTCGCCCCGACCTTCGAAGGAGCTTCGGATGGCTCACTGCCTGGTGACGGGTGGCGCCGGTTTCATCGGATCGCACCTGGTCGAGCGGCTGGTGCGAGCCGGGCACCGGGTCGCCGTGCTCGACGACCTCAGCGGCGGCAGCAGGTCCCGCGTGCCCGCGGGAGTCGACCTGCACGTCGGCTCCGTGACGGACGCCGACCTGGTCGACTCGATCTTCGCCGAGCACCGGTTCGACCACGTCTTCCACTTCGCCGCGTTCGCCGCGGAGGCGATCAGCCACTCGGTCAAGCGGCTCAACTACAACACCAACGTGATGGGCAGCATCAACCTCATCAACGCGTCGCTGCGGACCGGGGTGTCGTTCTTCTGCTTCGCCTCGTCGGTCGCCGTCTACGGGCACGGTGCGACTCCGATGCGGGAGAGCTCCGTCCCGGTGCCGGCGGACAGCTACGGCAACGCGAAGCTCGTCGTCGAACGCGAGCTCGCGGTGACGATGCGGACGCAGGGCCTGCCGTTCGCCGCGTTCCGCATGCACAACGTCTACGGCGAGTGGCAGAACATGCGGGACCCGTACCGGAACGCGGTGGCGATCTTCTTCAACCAGATCATGCGTGGCGAGCCGATCACGGTGTACGGCGACGGCGGCCAGGTCCGCGCGTTCACCTACGTCGGCGACGTGGTGGACGTGGTGAGCCGGGCGCCCGGCACCGAACGGGCCCACGGCCGCTGCTTCAACGTCGGCGCGGCCGGCACCAGCACGGTGCTGGAGCTGGCCCGGGCCGTCCGGGTGGCGGCCGGCGTGCCGGACCATCCCATCGCGCACCTGCCGGCACGCGACGAGGTGCGGGTGGCCTACACCGCGACGGACGACGCCCGGCAGGTCTTCGGTGACTGGCCGGACACCCCGCTGCGCGACGGGCTGGCCCGGACCGCGGCCTGGGCGGCCACGGTGGGACCGGCGGAACTGCACGCGTCGTTCGACATCGAGATCGGCGGCCATCAGGTCCCGGAATGGGCCCGGCACGTCGAGCGGCGGCTGGAACCCGAGCCCGCCGACTGTGGTGGAAACACTAGTCCCCTGCTCACCATCGATCTTTAGGCTGGGAATCCATGGAACGTGAGGACATTCGGCGTCGCGCGAAAGAGCTCGAGCCCTGGGTGAACGGATTCGAGTACGACGGGGTCCGCTATGCGGACGGCTCCGATCACGGCTATCTCCTCAGTCAGGATCCGGCGGACCGCGCGCGTGCCTTCTACGCGGCTTTCCCCGGCGCGACCCGCGTCCTGGAACTCGGCGCGCTGGAGGGCGCGGACACGCTGGAACTGGCCCGGCAGCGGTCCGACGCGCACGTCCTCGGCCTGGAGGGCCGGGTGGAGAACCTGCGCCGCGCCGAGTTCGTGATGGACGTGAACGGCATCACGAACGTGGAGCTGCGGCTCGCCGACGTGGAGGCGCTCGACTTCCCGGCGCTGGGCCGCTTCGACGCGGTCATGTGCGCGGGACTGCTCTACCACGTCCGGGAGCCCTGGGCCCTGCTCAAGGACATCGCCGGGGTCTCCGCCGGGATCTACCTCTCCACCCACTACTGGGGCAGCTCCGACGGGCTGGAGACGCTCGACGGCTACTCGGTCAAGCACGTCCGCGAGGAGCACCCGGAGCCGCAGGCCCGTGGGCTGAGCGTGGACGTGCGCTGGCTGGACCGGCCGTCGCTGCTGGCGGCGCTGGAGAACGCGGGCTTCACGGAGATCGAGGTGCTGCACGAGCGCACCTCGCCGGAGGTGTGCGACATCGTCGTGGTCGGCCGCACCCGGCTGGGCGCGCAGGTCCGCCGGTTCCGCGAGGACGGCCTGGTCAACGCCGGACCGATCTTCGCCGATGACACGGTGGCCCGGCTCAAGGCCGGCGCGATCGACCTGATCTCCCGCTTCACCGATCAGGGGTACCGGTCCGAGGACTTCTGGAACTACGACGTCGAGGGTCAGGAGCCGGTGCTCTACCGGATCCACAACCTGGAGAAGCAGGACTGGGCCGCCGGCGAGCTGCTGTTCCGGGAGGAACTGTCCGAACTGGCCGCCGCGTTCATCGGAGGGCCGGTCGTACCCACCGCCTTCGCCCTGGTCCTGAAGGAGCCGAACCGGGCGGCCGGTCTCCCGTGGCACCGCGACCGGCTCAACGTCGCGCCGCACACGGTCTGCAACCTGAGCATCTGCCTGGACGAGGCCGGCCCGGAGAACGGCTGCCTGGAGGGCGTGCCCGGCTCGCACCTGCTCCCCGAGGACGCCGACGTGCTGTCGGTACGGGACGGCGGGCCCCGCACGGCCGTCCCGTCCGAGGTCGGCGACGTCATCGTGCACGACGTCCGGCTGGTGCACGGCTCCGGCCCGAACCCCACCGACCGGTGGCGCCGGACCATCGTCATCGAGTTCGCGAACCCGGCGCGCCCGATGCCGACCCGCACGTCCTGACCATCCGGCCGTCCGCACCGGGTCCCGCGGCACCGGACGAACGACGCGCCCACCGTGCCGCGGTTCCCGCACGAGGAGGATCAGCGTTGGTGAGCTTGCTCAACCGCATCCCGGGCTTCACCGGTACGCCCGCCGCCGAGCCGTCGCTGGACGCCGTGATGGCGGAGCGGTTCCGGGAACGGGTCGAACCCCGTCCGGGCGACTGGGCGTACGCGCACTTCGTCGACCTGCGCCGGGCACTGGCCGAGGCGCTGGCCGACGCGTCCGGGGTCTGGCTCGACTACGGCGCGGGCACCTCGCCGTACCGCGACCTGTTCGGCGCGGCCGAGTTGCAGACGGCGGACATCCCGGGCGGTGAGTCGTTCCCCGCCGACCACGCGCTGGACCGTGACGGGCGGTGCCCGGTCGCGGACGGCACCTTCGACGGCGTGCTCTCCACCCAGGTCCTGGAGCACGTGACGGACGCGGACGCGTACCTGCGGGAGGCGCACCGGCTGCTGCGGCCCGGTGGCCGGCTGGTCCTCTCCACCCACGGCGTGTGGGAGGAGCACGGCGGCCAGGACCTGTGGCGGTGGACCGCGGACGGGCTGGCGCTGCAGGCCGAGCGCGCCGGCTTCACCGTCGACCGCACGGTCAAGCTGACCTGCGGCCCCCGCGGCCTGCTGCTGCTCCTGCGCTGGTACGGCCGCGAACACGGCTGGCCGCGGACCGGGCCGGTGGGGTTGGTCCTGAACGCGCTGCACCTGGTGGACCGGCTGCGGCCGCGCTCCTTCGACGAGTACCTCGACCGCGCGTTCGGTGCGCTGGGGCTCAGCGAGGGGCCGGCTCAGCCGTTCTACCTGGACATCCTGCTCGTCGCCAGAAAGAGGGAGAACGTCACGTGAGCCAATCGCGGTCAGCCTACGGCGAGGACGCGCGGGGTCTGGTCGCCGAGCGGACGGGTTGCCGGGTCTGCCAGGGTCCGCTGCGCACCGTCCTCGACCTCGGGCCGCAGTACCTGCAGGGCAGCTTCGTCAAGCCCGGCTTCCCGGAACCGCCCGGCGAGCGGTTCCCGCTCGACCTCACCCGGTGCACCGACGCGTCCTGCGGCCTGGTGCAGCTGCGCCACACGCTGCCGGGCGGGGTGCTCTACGACACCTACTGGTACCGCTCCCGGATCAACGACACCATGCGTACCCACCTCGCCCGGATCGTCGAGTCCGCGGTCGCGCTGCACGGCGGGCAGCCGGCGAAGGTGCTCGACATCGGCTGCAACGACGGCACGCTGCTGGAGAACTACACCGGCGCGGAGCGGTGGGGAATCGACCCGTCCAGCGCCGCCGACGACGCCCCGGACACGATCACGCTGATCCGGGACTTCTTCCCCAGCAAGCAGCTGGACGACGAGGCGGGCACGTTCGACGTGATCACGTCGATCGCCATGTTCTACGACGTCGAGGACCCGGTGGCGTTCGTCCGCGAGGTCGAGCGGCTGCTGGCGCCCGGCGGCGTCTGGGTGGTCGAGGTGTCGTACCTGCCCGCGATGCTGGAGGTGACCGGGTACGACAGCATCTGCCACGAGCACCTCTCGTACTACTCGCTCGGCGCGCTGACCCGGATCCTCGCGGCGGCCGGTCTGGAGATCGTCCGGGCCGGCCTGAACGGCGTCAACGGCGGTTCGATCTGCTGCTTCGTCACCCGGTCCACCGAGGTCGCCGGCCGGGCGGACGACTCCGTGCCGGCGCTGGCCGACCGGGAGCGACAGCTGCGGCTGGACACGGACGCACCGTACGACGAGTTCGCGGCCCGGGTCCGGCAGCGCCGCGACGAGCTGGTCGGGCTGCTGCACGGCCTGCGCGACGACGGCCGGGTCGTGCACATCTACGGCGCGTCGACCAAGGGCAACACGCTGCTGCAGTTCTCCGGGATCGACAACTCACTGATCCGGTACGCGGCCGAGCGGAACCCCGACAAGTTCGGCGCCCGGACCCTCGGCACCGACATCGAGATCATCAGTGAGGAGCAGTCCCGGGCCGCCCGCCCCGACTACTACCTGGTGCTGCCCTGGCACTTCCGGGACGAGATCGTCGCCCGGGAGGCCGCAACGCTGGCGGCGGGGACCACGCTGATCTTCCCGCTGCCGGAAGTCGAGACCGTCGCACAGTCGTGAGCTCCGCGGCCGCCGCGGACCCGCCCCGGAAGGCGCACCGAACACGTGACCTACCTCGCCGCTCCCGTCCCCCCGCTGTCGGCCGATCAGCTGCTGCTGCTCTTCCTCCAGCTCGGCGTCCTCCTCCTGCTCGCATTCGGACTGGGCCGGCTGGCGCAGCGGTTCGGCATGCCGGCGGTCGCGGGTGAGCTGCTCACCGGCGTGCTGCTCGGCCCGTCCGTGCTGGGCAGCGCGTTCCCCGCCGTGGGCGGCTGGCTGTTCCCGGCCGACGCCGCCCACGTCCACCTGATCGACGCGGTGAGCCAGTTCGCCGTGGTACTCCTGGTCGGCGTCGCCGGCCTCCACCTCGACCTGGCGATCGTCCGGCGCCGCCGGGGCGTGGTCGCCACCGTCACCACCGGCGGCCTGCTCCTGCCGATGGCGCTCGGGATCGCGGCCGGATACCTGGTTCCGCGGGTGCTGTTCCCGGCCGAGACGCACCGGACGACGTTCGCGCTGTTCCTCGGCGTCGCGATGGCGGTCAGCGCGGTGCCGGTGATCGCGAAGACGCTCACCGACATGCGGCTGATGCACCGCGACGTCGGTCAGCTCATCCTGGCCACGGCCACGATCGACGACGCGATGGCCTGGTTCCTGCTGTCGGTCATCTCCTCGCTGGCCGTGCACACATTCGTGCCCGGGCAGGTCGTCGTCTCGATACTCTGGCTGATCGGGTTCCTCGCGGCCGCCGCCCTGCTCGGCCGGCCGGCCGTCCGCCTGGCGATGGGCTGGGCCAACCGCGCGCCCGACGCCGGCCCGGCGAACGTCGTCGCGGTCGTCGCCATCCTGCTGTCCGCCGCGACGGCCCAGGCGCTGGCCCTCGAGGCCATCTTCGGTGCCCTGGTGGCCGGCGTCCTGATCGGCCTGCCCGGCGTCGCGGACCCGGCCCGGCTCGCGCCGCTGCGCACCGTGGTGCTGACCGTGCTGGCCCCGATCTTCCTGGCCGGCGCGGGGCTGCGGGTGGACCTGCGCGCGCTCGCCGACCCGGTGGTCCTGCTCTGGGGTGTCGTCATCCTCGCCCTGGCGATCGTCGGGAAGTTCACCGGCGCGTACCTCGGCGCGCGGCTCGGGCGCCGGCCGCACTGGGAGGGCATCGCCATCGGCGCCGGGCTGAACGCGCGCGGCGTCGTGGAGATCATCATCGCGATGATCGGGCTCCGGCTCGGTGTGCTGAACACCGCGACGTACACCATCGTCGTGCTGGTGGCCGTGCTGACCTCGGTGATGGCGCCGCCGCTGCTGCGGCGCGCCATGGCCCGGCTGGAGCAGAACGCCGAGGAGTCGCTGCGCGAGAGCCGGCACCTGGAGTGGGCCGGCGCGGTCCGCGGCTCGTCCACCGAGCCGCGCTGACGGCACCGGCCCCGCGCCTTCGTCCGTTCACCGTGATCGAGGCGTCCTTCCCGTCGTCGGAGCGACGGGAAGGACGCCTCGATCATCGGCACGTGGGCACACGAATCGGCCGCGGCGGGATCCGCCGCGGCCGATGTCGTGTCGCGCGTCAGCTCACCCGGTCCACCGTGGCTAGCAGTCCGGTCACGTGGTCCGCGATGGCGGTCACGGTGGGCTGCTGCCAGAAGACGGTGGCGGGCAGCGCCAGCCCCAGCCGCTTCTCCAGCCGCCGCCGGATCACCACGGTCATCACGGAGTCCAGACCCTGCTCGGCGAGCGGGCGCCGCGGGTGCAGGTCGTCCGCCGCGAGCCGCATCTCCGCCGCGATCTGCTCACGGACCTCCGCCAGCACCCGTTCCCGCAGCTCGTCCGGGGGAAGGTCGGCGAAGGACACCACCGGCTCCGGGTCGGACGCCTCGTCGCCGGCGGCCGGGGCCGGCGGCTGGTCGATCACCGGGTAGCGCAGGCCGGGCAGCGCGGCCAGCACCCGGCCGTCCTCGGTCGCGACCAGCGCGTCGACCGTGTCCGGGCGGTCCTCGTCCAGCCGCACCTCGACGAGGACGGTCGCCGGCGGCAGGCCCACGGTGGTCACCTCGTCGATCCACACCACCATCCGCAGCTGCGGCATCCCGGGGTACGCGGCCGGCGCGATCGACATCACCGCGTCCAGCACCGACGCCCAGGTCGACGTCTCGTCGGTACGGACCCGGGCGCGCAGCACGCCGTACCCGGCCAGCAGGTGGTCCACCGACCAGCCGAACCCGGTCGACGGCACCCCGACCTCGGCGAGCCGGCGGTGGATCAGGCCCGGGTCGGCCGGTTCCAGCCGGTACTCCGCCGGGTCCACGAGTGCCCGCGCCGCGAGCGCGTCCGGGTCGCCCGCGCGCACCGTGGCGTCCGCGTGGACCAGCCACGGCGGGTCCTCGCCGGCGTCCCCGCCGGTGGTCCGGGACGCGAGCCGGACGTCGCCGCCCTCGCGTACCACCTGGATCTCCCGCCGGCCCGCCGTCATCAGCGGATGCCGCATCGCCAGGCCGGCCAGGACCGGCGGCACGCCGTCCCGCTCCGCCGCCGCCAGGAACGTGACCACCAGCACCGCGGCCGGCACGATCTCCACCCCGTTCAGGGTGTGGCTGCCCGGGTACGGCCGGTTCGCGTCGTCCAGGCCGGTCCCCCACACCTGGACCGCGCTGCCCGCGAGACTCCGGCGCGCGCCGAGCAGGGTGTGCGAGTCCGGGTCGTGGCCGCGCCCGCCCGCCCGGGACACCGGGGCGGGGTGGTGCCAGTGGCTGCGGTGCCGCCACCGGTAGACCGGCAGCGTGACCAGGTCACCCCGCGGGTGCAGGGCAAGCCGGTCGATCTCCACGCCGGCGCAGTGCAATCCGGCGAGCGCGGTCAGGAAGCCGCGCGTCTCCGGCTGATGGCGGCGCAGCGTGACACCGACGTACGTGTCCTCGTCGAGCTCGGCCAGCGTCTCGTGGATCGAGTGGGTGACCACCGGGTGCGGCGACACCTCCAGGAACGCGTGGAAGCCGTCGGCGGACGCCGCGGTGACGGCGTCGGCGAGCCGCACCGGATTGCGCAGGTTCCCCGCCCAGTAGGCGCCGTCCGCCGTCATCGGCGCACGCGGGTCGTCCAGCGCGGTCGGGTAGATCGGGATCCGCGGGCTGCCCGGCGTGAAGTCGACGGCCGCGGCGAGCTCGTCGACCAGCTCGTCCATGTGCGGGCTGTGGAACGCCACGTCGGACGCCACCCGCCGGGTCACCAGCCCCTCGTCGGCCCACGTCCGGACCAGCGCGTCCAGGGCCGCCGGGTCACCGGAGACCACGGTGGACGACGGCGACGACGCGATCGCCGCCACCACGTCGGTCCGGCCGGCCAGCCGCGCGGCCGCCTGCGCGAACGGCAGCGAGACCATCGCCATCGCGCCCCGGCCCGCCACCCGCCGGAGCAGGATCGACCGGCGGCAGATCAGCCGGGCGCCGTCCTCGACCGTCAGCACGCCCGCGGTGACGGCGGCGGCGATCTCACCGACCGAGTGGCCGATCACGGCGTCCGGGGTCACGCCGCGGGCGCGCCACATCGCGGCCAGGCCCAGCTGCACGGCGAAGATCATCGTCTGGATCCGGTCGACCGCGTCGAACTCGCCGTCGCGCAGCGCCTGCCGTGGCGAGAAGCCGATCTCCGCCAGGAAGACCGGCTCCAGGGCGTCGATCGCCGCCGCGAACGCGGGCTCGGTGTCGAGCAGTTCCCGGCCCATCCCGCTCCACTGGGAGCCGTGGCCGGAGAAGACCCAGACCAGCTTCGGGCCGTCGCCCAGCGGCGACCCGGTGACCACGCCGTCGGCCGGCTCACCCGAGGCCAGGCCACGCAGCGCGGCGCGAAGACCCGGCGCGTCGGCGGCCACCGCGACGGCCCGGTACGCGAGGTGCGACCGCCGCACCGCCAGCGTGTGCCCGACGGACGCCAGGTCGGCGTCGTCGGTCAGCCAGTCGGCGAGCGCGGCCGCCTGATCGCGCAGGGCGGCGGCGGACGCCGCGGAGACCGGGAACAGCGACGCCCCGGTCAGCGCGCTCACCGCGGGCGGCGCCACCGGCGGCGCCTGCTCGAACACCGCGTGCGCCACCGTCCCGCCGTAGCCGAAGCCGGAGACGCCGGCCCGGCGCGGGCCGTCCCGGTCCGGCCACGGCTCGTTGCGGGTCACCACGCGCACCCTCAGCTTGTCCCACGCGATGGCGGGGTTGACCTCGGTGACGAGCAACGTGGCCGGGATCTCGCCGCGGTCGAGCGCGAGCACCGCCTTGATCACTCCGGCGACGCCGGCCGCGCCCTCCAGGTGGCCGATGTTGGACTTCACGGATCCGATCAGGCACGGGTCACCGTCGCTGCGCGCCTGCCCGTAGACGTCGCCGATCGCGGTGGCCTCCATCGGGTCGCCGACCGGCGTCCCGGTGCCGTGCGCCTCGACGTAGTCGACCGCGCCCGGCTCCACCCCGCCGTACCGCAGGGCCCGTTCCATCACGTGCGCCTGGGCCGTACCGCACGGGGCCATGATGCCGTTGGTGTGGCCGTCCTGGTTCACGGCGCTGCCGCGCAGCACCGCCAGCACGCGGTCACCGTCGCGCTCCGCGTCGGCCAGCAGCTTCAGCACGACGACGCCGCAGCCCTCACCGCGTCCGTACCCGTCGGCGGTGGCGTCGAAGGACTTGCTCCGCCCGTCCGGGGCCAGCGCACCGGCCGCGCCGAGCGTGATCGACTGGCCGGGCGTGACGATGAGGTTGGCGCCCCCGACCAGCGCCACCGTGCTCTCCCCCAGGCGGAGGCTCTGCGCGGCCAGGTGCAGCGCCACCAGCGACGCCGAGCACGCGGTGTCCACCGTCAGGCTCGGCCCGCGCAGGTCCAGCGCGTGCGAGATCCGGTTGGAGACCGCGCAGGTGGCCGCGCCGATCCCGGTCCAGGCGTCGATGTGCGGCAGGTCCTCGAGCTGGTGGGCGCCGTAGTCGTAGGTGCAGACGCCGGCGAAGACGCCGGTGTCGGTGCCGGCCAGCTCGCGCGGCGGGATGCCCGCGTGCTCCAGCGCCTGCCAGGCGACCTCCAGCAGCAACCGTTGCTGCGGGTCCATCAGCTCCGCCTCACGCGGCGAGATGCCGAAGAACTCGGCGTCGAAACCGTCGATCCCGTCCAGGAAGCTGCCCGACCGGTTCGCCCGCCGGAGCGCCGCCTCGAAGTCGGGACCGAGGTCGCGGTACGGCTCCCAGCGGGCGGCCGGCACCTCGCCGGTCGTGTTCCGCCCGCCGGAGAGCAGCTCCCAGAACTCGTCCGGGGAATTCACGCCACCGGGGAACCGGCAGCCGATCCCCACGACAGCGACCGGTTGTGCGGCACCCGCGGGTGGCCTGAGCGTTTTCGGTTCCACGAACATCCCCTGTTGTGTCGATCGGCGCGCACGCCGGGGGGTGACCCTCACCCGCGGACCGTCACGGCAGCACGTCCATCCGCAGCATCATCCCGAGCGCCGAGTGCTCCAGGAAGTGGCAGTGGGCCAGGTACTCGCCGGTAAACGGGGTGTCGAACGTGACCTGCAGCCGCACGGAGCCGCGCGGTCCCACATAGACGGTGTCCTTCAGGCCGGCGTCCTCCGGCAGCGGCGGGCCGCCGTCCCGGCCGATGACCCGGAACTGCATCAGGTGCATGTGGAACGGGTGGTCGAACGGGAACGCCGGATCCAGGTCCTCGTTGACCACGTTCCAGATCTCCGTGGTGCCGCGCCGCACCGAGACGTCCGCCCGGGACGGGTCGTACGGCCGCCCGTTCATCAGTGCGATCGGCGGCCGGAGCGACATGTCCATGCTCATCGTCACGGTGCGCTCGACCGTCGGCGTGCCGAGCGGTGGCAGCGGCCGCAGCGTGGGCGGCACCCGGCTCGGGTCGGCCACCCGGCCCGGCGCCACGTCGAACCGGATGATCGGGTTGTCCCCGTCGTAGAGGTGGACCGGGCCCCGGCCCGCCCACCGGGCGAAGTCGATCACCACCTCGACCCGCTCACCGGAGGAGATCGACACCTCGGTGAGCGGGACCGGAGCCGGCAGCAGCCCGCCGTCGGTACCGATCTTGGTCATCTCCGCGCCGCCCAGGCTCAGCCGGAAGACGTGCTTCAGCGCGGCGTTGAGCAGCCGGAACCGATACTTGCGCGGCGCCACCGGGAAGTACGGTTGGGCCTTCCCGTTCGCCATGACGACGGTCCGGTTGTCCGGGTGCCCGCCGAAGACGAACGCACCGGTCGCGTCCAGCTCCGCGTTGCGCAGCATGACCGGAACGTCGAAGTCTCCGCTCGGCAGGCCGAGGCGCCGCTCGGCGGGATCCTCGATCAGGTAGAAGCCGTGCAGGCCACGATAGACGTGGTCGGCCTCCAGCGCGTGCGTGTGATCGTGGTACCAGAGCGTCGCGGCGCGCTGCGTGTTCGGGTACTCGTACACCTTGGCGGCGCCCGGAGCGAGCTGGTCCATCGGGTGGCCGTCGCTGTCCGGGGCGACGTGGCCGCCGTGCAGGTGCACGTTGGTCGGCGTGGTCAACCGGTTGGTGAAGGCGACCGTCGCCGGCCGGCCGGCCCGGGCCCGGATGGTCGGCCCGGTGAAGTGCCCGGCATACGTGTACGCCGGGGTCCGCAGGCCCGGCACGATCTCCACGTCGGCCGGCCGCACCTCGATCGTGTACGCGTCCACGCCCCCCACGGTGGACGTGGGCGCGAGCACCGGCGGCACCGGCATGCACTGCGTGAACGGGGTGACCACCGGTCCGCTCGCGGCGGCGCGAGGCGCGAACTCCCCGGCGGCACCCAGGTGCGCGGCATGGTCGGTGGCGGCCGGGGCGGCGGCGTTCGCGGCCGGAGCGTTCGCCTTCGACAGCGAGGCGGCCACCGCACCGGTCGCCGCCGCGGTGCCGAGCGCCAGCAGCTGACGTCGGTTGAACATGACAGGGCTTCCCTTCCGATCGGGCCGCCGGCGTCGGCGCTGCGGGACACGGACGACGTCCGGTTGCCACCGATCGGGCGGCGGGTTCGGTCACCGGAGCCGGCCGGGACCGCTCACGCCCGGTCACGGGCCGCTCCCGAGAGTGACGAGGGCAATGCTAGGCGGCGGCGGCATCCACTTCCATCGCTCCGGCGAAGCCCTAGGGATGTCGCTAGTGTCCTGATCGGACCGCGCCCCTCCGATGCCGGGCGGCGGCCGTACCGACGATTGCTACGCTGGTGCACGGAGAGTGGGGACACGGTGAGTTATCGGTTCGAGACGGCCCGGGACGACTACAGCGACCTGGCGAGCGGCGCGGTCCTGCGCTCCGCGCCCGGCTTCCCCGCCTTCCCGGTCCGGCTCGCCTCCGAGGTGTTCCAGTCCGCCCTCGACCTGCGCGGCGGCACCGGCCCGGCCGTGCTGTGGGACCCCTGCTGCGGCAGCGGCTACCTGCTGACCGTGCTCGGGCTCCTGCACCGCCGGCGGATCACCGCACTGCTCGCCTCCGACATCGACGACGACGCGCTGACCCTGGCGTCCGCCAACCTGGGGCTGCTGGCCGACGGCGGCCTGGCCGCCCGCGGCGCGGAGCTGGCCGACCGGGCGCGACGCTTCGACAAGCCCGGGTACGCGGACGCCGCGGCCGCGGCCGAGCGGCTGCACCGGCGGCTGGCGGCGGACGGTGGCCCGGTCCCGCACGCGGTCCGGCGAGCCGACGTCCTCGACCCGGCCGCACTCGCACGGGCGGCCGAGGGCTTCGCACCCGACATCGTGGTGACCGACGTGCCGTACGGCGAGCAGACCGAATGGACCGGCGAGCATGCCGGCCAGGGCCTGCCCGGCATGCTGACCGCGCTCGCCACGGTGCTCCGGCCGGCCGCGGTGATCGCGGTGATCGTGCGGGGACGCCGGGTCCCGCCGATCGACGGCGTGCGCCCCCGGCGGAAATCGCGGGTGGGCACCCGGGCGGTGGCCCTGTTCGCGGCGGGCGACCTCGACGGCCGCCCGGCGGACCTGCCGTAAAACCGCACGGATTGCCCGGCCGGCACGCATAGCCGCCGCCACTAGTGAGCTCCCTATATCGCATTCGCGAAGGGTGATACCCGCATCGTCTTCCAGTAACGTGAGCCACGGCAACAGGACATACGCCCTTTTCCCCGGGCGGTCCGGCAGTTTGCCATCCTTCGATGTGATATCTCGAGGGATGGTCTCAGGGCTGGGAGATTATCCTGACTAGGCGAGCGCTGATCACAGGGATTACCGGCCAGGACGGCACCTATCTTGCGCGACACCTCCTGGCCGCCGGATACGACGTCTTCGGAATGGTGCGCGGGCAGACCGCGCCGACCGCACGGGGATCCCGGCAACCGCATCCGGACGTGCGACTGATAAGCGGTGACCTGATGGACCAGTCGAGCCTGGTCTTCGCGGTCGCGCAGGCGCAGCCGGACGAGATCTACAACCTCGGCGCGCTGTCCTACGTCCCGGTGTCGTGGCGGCAGTCCACCACCACCGCGGAGATCACCGGGATGGGTGTCCTCCGCATGCTGGAAGCCGTGCGGATCGTCGCGGGAATCACCGGTTCGCGCACACCCGGCGCCAATCAGCCGCGGTTCTATCAGGCGTCGTCGTCGGAAATGTTCGGCAAGGTGCGGGAGACCCCGCAGAACGAGTTGACGCCTTTTCATCCGCGCAGTCCGTACGGTGCCGCCAAAGTGTTCGGCCACTACACGGTGCAGAATTACCGCGAGTCGTACGGCATGTACGCGGTCTCCGGCATGCTGTTCAACCATGAATCGCCGATCCGCGGGCCGGAGTTCGTGACCCGGAAGGTCTCGCTCGGCGCGGCGGCGGTGAAACTGGGGCTGCGCAAAACGCTACGGCTGGGCAATCTGGAGGCCGACCGGGATTGGGGTTTCGCCGGTGACTACGTCCGCGGCATGACGCTGATGCTCGCCCAGGACGAGCCGGACGACTACGTCGTCGGTACCGGGATCGCGCACAGCGTGCGCGAACTGGCCGAGCTGGCCTTCGCGCACGTCGGCCTGGACTGGCGCGACCACGTCGTGATCGACGACGCGCTCCTGCGGCCCGCCGAGGTCGACCTGCTGTGCGCCGATCCGACGAAGGCCCGACAGAAGCTCGGCTGGAAACCGGCGGTCTCCTTCGAGGAGATGATCGCGATGATGGTCGACAGCGACCTGGAACTGCTGTCGGACCCGCGCCGACGCGGCGACGGCCTCATCCGCGAGCTGGCCGATCTGTGGTGAGGGAGCTGCCCGCACCGACGGCGGCCCCGGTGCGACGGCGCGACGGCCGGCTCGATGCCCGCGGCCGGCTCGATGCCCGCGGCCGGCTCGATGGTCGCGGGTCGTTCGCCGGGACGCACGGCCGGTGGTGAGCGCGATGCCGGCGGTCGAACCGATCCGGTTCGGCGTCCTGGGGTGTGCCAGCATCGCCCGGCGACGCACGGTGCCGGCCATCCTGCGCGAGCCCCGGACCGAACTGGTCGCCGTCGCCGCACGCGACCCGGCCCGGGCGCGGACGTTCGCCGCCGAGTTCGGATGCGACGCCGCCACCGACTATCTCGCGCTGCTCGCCCGGCCGGACATCGACGCGGTGTACATCCCGCTGCCGACCGGACTGCACCACGAGTGGGTCGGGCGAGCGCTGGAGGCCGGCAAACACGTCCTGGTCGAGAAGCCGCTGACCACCCGGTACGCCCACACCGTCGCGGTGCTGGAGAGCGCCGCCGCCCGCGGTCTCACGCTGATGGAGAACCTCACCTTCCTCCGGCACGGCCTGCACCGCACCGTCCGCGAGCTGGTGGACGGCGGGGAGATCGGCGAGCTGCGGTCGATCAGCGGCGCGTTCAGCTTCCCCCCGCTCGATCCGGCCGACATCCGATACCGCCCGGAGCTCGGCGGCGGCGCGCTCCTCGACATCGGCGTCTACCCGTTGAGCGCCGCCCACCTCTTCCTCGGCCCCGACCTGGAGGTGGTCGGCGCGACGCTGAAACACGACCCCGCCCGCGGCGTCGACATCTCCGGCAGCGCGCTGCTCTGCACCCCCGACGGCCGTACCGCCCAGTTGACCTTCGGCTTCGAACACGCCTACCGGTGCGACTACGTCCTCTGGGGCAGCAGGGGCCGCCTCGTCGTCGACCGCGCCTACACCCCGCCCCCGACCCGCCACCCCACCATCCGCCTCGACAGCGAACACCGGTCCCGCACGCTCACCGTGCCCCCCGAGGACCAGTTCGCCAACACCCTCCACGCGTTCGCCGACGCCATCACCACCCGCGGCGACTCCAGCTCCGACGCACCCCACATCCGGTCCCGCGCCCACCTCCTCGCCCAGATCCGGCAGGCCGCCCACACCACCCACTAGCGTTCCAGCCACCCCCGCGCGCATCCCGTCGCCGCGGCGACCCCCGCGCAGCGCCGCGGACAGCGTTCCGGCGTCGCCGATGTCGATTCGCGCGAGCCCGTAAGCAGGTCAAGCCGCCCGGACAGAGGGAGGCGCTGCGCTGCGCCGCAGCCGGGCGCCGCAGATCGCTCGCGGCTTGCGCTACCGGCCGGTCACGACCGCCGAGCCGGCGCAGGAGCATCGGGCGGTCGCGTTGTTCGACACCCACCGCGACGACCTCGATCGAAAAGTGTTCAGCCTGCCGCGGACCGGGGCGCCGGCGGCGTCCATTGGCACTTAGAAAACTCGATACTCAACAAGCAAAAGGCCCCACCTTCGTTTCGAAGGTGAGGCCTTAACTACCTGGTGGGCGATACTGGGTTTGAACCAGTGACCTCTTCCGTGTCAAGGAAGCGCGCTCCCACTGCGCCAATCGCCCTAGGCAAAACTACTGCCGAGGTGGAGACGGGATTTGAACCCGTGTACACGGCTTTGCAGGCCGTTGCCTCGCCTCTCGGCCACTCCACCGAGGTGACCCCCGCGTGTTGTGGTGGCCGTCTCCGAGCGGACGACGGGATTCGAACCCGCGACCCTCACCTTGGCAAGGTGATGCGCTACCAGCTGCGCTACGTCCGCGTGCTATTTAGTTTGTCCTGCTGTGTCGCCCGGTTCCGTTTCCGTTCCCCGGCGACGAAGAGAACTTTAGCGGACCCCGGTGCCCACCTCCAAATCAGGGGTCCCCCCGCGCGTCGCGCGGGGGGACCTCGGGGTGTGGGGGCTAGCCGCCGAGCAGCGTCAACGCCTCGGCGGCGCCGCGGTGCAGGGGGACGGGGTCGGTGTTGCGGGCGGTGGTGACGGCCAGCTCGGCGGCGGCCGGGGAGGCCTGGGCGATCTGGTCCTTGCGGTCGAAGAGGGCCTTGGTGAGCGCGCAGGCGACGTTCGCGTCGAGGTCGTCCTTCACCAGCAGCACGTTGGGGACCACGATGGTCGGGGTGTCGGCGGGCAGCTTGTACGTCGCGGCCGGGATGAGGCCCTGCTCGTACACCGGGTTGACCTGCTTCATCCGCGGCAGCAGCGGCGTGATGTCGACGAAGCGCACGGACGAGGCGGACGTGGTGAACAGGTCGGTCAGGTTGGGGGTGGGCAGGCCGCCGGACCAGAAGAACGCGTCGATGCTGCCGTCCTTGATGCCGTCGACGGTCTTGGTGAGGTCGAGGCGCTGGGCCTGGATGTCCGTGGCGGGGTCGAGGCCGGCCGCGGTGAGCAGGCGGTTCGCGATGACCTCGGTGCCGGAGCGCGGGGATCCGGTGGAAACGCGTTTGCCGCGCATGGAGGCCACGTCGGTGATGCCGGCGGACGTCCGCGCGATCACCTGGGTGTAGTTCGTGTGGATCCGGGAGAGCGCGGCGACCGGCTGTTTCCGGCCGTCGAAGGCCCCGGTGCCGTTGACCGCGTCCGCGGCGGTGTCGGCCAGCGAGAACGCCACGCCGTACGTACCGGCGACGAGTTGTTGGATGTTCTGCACGGACGCGCCGGTCTCGGCGGCGGTCGCCTTGACCGTGCCACCGGTGGCGGCCGAGATCTGTTCCGCGAACGCGTTGCCCATCGTGTAGTAGACGCCGCCGACGTTGCCGGTGGCGATGCCGATCCGGGTGTCGCCCGCGACCTGGCACGTCACCTCGCCGCCGGTGTCCGTGGCGGCCCGGTCCTGCCGGCCCCCGCATCCGGTGGCCACCAGCAACAGGGCCAGACCACCACCCACAACAGCCCCGACGGTACGCATCAAGCCTCTCCTCCCCGTTCGGACGACTCAGCACCGGACGACCCGGCGGACGACTCGGCAACGGACGGCCCACCGACCGACGGCTCAGCAGCGGGCGGCTCGAGCGGCGCCCTGCCGGACAGCCGGGCCGGCACGAGCGTGAACAGCACGGCGGCCGCGACGAGCGCCGCGCCGGCCGCGATGCCGATCGGGTCCAGGTAGAGCAGCAGCAGCCCGCCCAGCGCGGCGCACACCCGCGCGGCCGGCCCGGCGGGACCGACGCCGAGCACCCACCCGCCGGTCGCCACGGCCAGCGCGGCCACTCCGGCCAGCGCGGCCCCGGTGGCCCACAGCACGTCCAGCACCGGGCCGCGGCCGAGCAGGTAGGAGCCGGCGGGCGTCAGCACGAACGCGATCGGCGCCAGGAACGCGGGCAGCGCGTACCGCAGCGCCTGCCACATGGTCGGCACGATCCGCCCGCCGGTGATCGAGGCGGCGCCCACCGCGGCCAGCGCGGTCGGCGGCGTCACCTCGGAGAGCACCGAGTAGTAGAAGACGAACATGGCGACGGCCGGCGCGGGCACGCCGAGTTGCAGCAGCGCGGGGCCGACGATGACCCAGCCGATGATGAACGACGCGGTGACCGGCACGGCCAGGCCGAGCAGGCTGAGCGCGACGGCCGCGGCGAGCACGGTCAGCGCCAGCACCACGGTCGGGTGGTCCGCGATCGCCTGCGCGTTCCCGATCAGCCAGGCGGCCAGTTTCGTACCCAGGCCGGTCTTGGTGGTGGTGGCGGTGATGACGCCGGCGGCGGCGCAGACCGCGGCGACCGGCAGCACGCCACGGGTCCCGGCGGCGAGCGCGGCCGCGGTCGAGCGCACGGTCGGCCGGGTGCGCGGGTCGAGGAAGGCCAGCGCGAACGCGGCGAGCGTGGCGAACACGACCGCGCGGGTGGCGGTGACGCCGGCGGCGAGCAGCACCACGATCAGGATCAGCGACGAGAAGTGGTAGCCGAACCGGGCGAGCAGCCGCCCCGGGGAGTCCGCCGTGACCTCGACCGGCCGGGTGCCGAGCTTCCGGGCGTCGATCTCGACCGCGAGCAGGATCCCGAGGTAGTACAGGATCGTCGGGATCATCGCCCAGCCGAGCACGGTCAGGTAGGAGACCTGGGTGTACTCCGCGACGATGAACGCGGCCGCGCCGAGCGTGGGCGGGGAGAGGATCGCGCCGACGCCGGCCGCGGCGAGCATGCCGCCGGCGCGTTCCGCGGGGTAGCCGGCGCGGCGCAGGATCGGCCAGGTGACCGCGCCGACGCTGACCGCGGTGGCGGTGCCGGAGCCGGAGACCGTGCCGAGCAGGAAGCCGGCGGTGACCGCGGTGCGGCCGGCCGCGCTGCGGGAGCGGCGGAACGCGGCGACGGACAGGTCGACGAAGAACCGGCCGGCGCCGGAGAGGTCGAGGACCGCGCCGTAGAGCGTGAACAGCACGATGTACGTGGCGGCGACGTCCAGCGGTGTGCCGTAGAACCCGCTGCCGGAGTTGTAGAGCGCGTCCACGATCTGCGCGAAGTCCAGCCCGAGGTGCGCGATCGACCAGTCCTGGGGCAGCAGCCCGCCGTAGTAGCCGTACGCCAGGAAGAGCAGGCAGACCAGGGGCAGTGCCCAGCCGGTGGTACGCCGTGCGGCCTCCAGCACGAGCAGCAGCAGCGCGGCGCCGAGCAGCACGTCGACCGGGTCGAGCAGGCCCTGGCGGTCGAGGAACCCGTCGTACCCGCCACGGAACGGCAGCACCGGGTAGAGGCAGACCACGGCCGCGAGCACGGCGAGCGTCCAGTCCGCGAGCGCGGCCCGGTCGCCGCCGCCGAGCACGGCGAGGCGTGCGCCGGACCGGTAGGCGACGAAGACCGGCGGCAGCACGCCGGCCAGGAAGACGATGAGGTAGAACTGGCTGCCCTGGGCTATCGGCCGGAACACCTGCCAGAGCGCGAGCAGCGAGATCGCGAGCGCGACGCCGCCGACCACCCGCGCGGGACCGCCGCGCAGCTCGCGGGAGGGGCGTTCCTCGTCGTCGAACGCGGGTTCCGGGACGGGGTCGCGGGCGACGGCGGGACGCGTGGCCGGGCCTCCACCGTCCAACATGATCGGACTTTACCGCGCCATTTCCCGTTTGTAACAGTCGATCCGGAGAACGCTTTTCTCTACCGTGGTAATCCCATCGTGGGAATTTGCAAGTCACGGTAGCCCGAAAGCGACACGGCGCCTATATGAGTGACGGACCGGGGGCATCCGTGAACTGGTATTCATCGGCTACGGTGTGTTTCGTGACCAGACGCCTAGCCGAAGTGCGGCTCGACGCATTGCTGCGTACGGCCTGCGACGTCATAGCCGAACGCGGTCTCGCAAACACGCGGACCGCCGATGTGGCACGCGCGGCCGGTGTCAGTCAGGCGCTGGTCTTCTACCATTTCGCGACCAAGGAGCGGCTGCTCGCTCAGGCATTCGCCTATGCGACCGAGCAGGACCTGCAGAAGCTCGACGCCATCCTGCAGTCCGCCACCCCGCCGCTGGACCGGTTGCGTAAGCTGGTGCGCCTTTACACCCCCGGCGCGCGCGCGAAGGCATGGACGATGTGGATCGACGGCTGGTCCGAGTCGCCCCGCACGCCCGAGCTGGAGAAGATCTCCCGCCGCCGCGTGCTCCGCTGGCGCGAGGCCGTCCGCGAGGTCATCTCCGACGGCGTCCGCGACGGCTCGTTCACCTGCGAGGACGCGCAGGGTGCCGCGTGGCGCATCACGTCCCTGATCGACGGCCTCGCGGTCCAGTCCTCCGCCCACCCGCGGATAGTCCCGAAGGCCGCGATCGGCGGCTGGGTCAACGAGGCCGTCGCCCGCGAGCTCACCATCAAGCCGGAGCAGCTGGCCTGACATTCCGCCGGTTCGGCGGCAGACCGGCAGGTAACCGGCGCCCGGATTAGCGGTGGGGCGCTGAGCTGGGATAACGATGTACGGGTGAAGATCACCCGTACCCGCGTCGTGGCCTGTGCTGTGGTGGTCGTGCTGGCCGTGTGCGTGGCGGTGGCGGCGATCCGGCAGCGGCAACGTCCGGACCGGCCCGCGGCGGCCCGGGAGCCGGTGGCGCCGGCCGTGCTGGCGGCGCTGCCCGGCGGGGCGTTCCGGCATCCGGGGGTGCTGGTCGGGGCGGACGACCTGGCGCGGGTCAGGGCGCGGATCGACAGCGGGGTGGAGCCGTGGGCGTCCGCGTTCGCGCAGATGGCGGGGACGCGCTACGGCGACGCGGACTGGCAGCCGCGGCCGCGCGCGGTGGTCGAGTGCGGGCCGTACTCGAACCCGGACCTCGGCTGCGTCGACGAGGCGGAGGACGGCGTCGCGGCGTACACGCAGGCGCTGCTCTGGAACCTGACCGGCGACGAGAGGCACGCGGCGGCCGCGATCCGGATCGTCGACGCCTGGGCGGGCGTGCTGGAGCGGCACACGAACGTGAACGGCCCGCTGCAGGCGGCGTGGTCGGCGGTGCCGATGGTGCGCGCGGCCGAGCTGGTCCGGTACAGCTACGACGGCTGGGATCCGGCCCGCGCCGAGGCGATGTTCCGGGACGTGTACCTGCCGGAGGCGATCGGCGGCGCGACCTGGACCAACGGCAACTGGGAACTGATCATGATGGAGGCGGCGACCGGGATCGCGGTCTTCCTGGACGACCGGGCGTCGTTCGACCGCGCGGTGGACCGCTTCCGCGGGCGCGTGCGGGCCTACGTCTACCTCGAATCCGACGGTACGCTGCCGGTCGCGCCGCCCGGGGAGACCGGGGTGCCGGCGGAGCGGCTGATCTCGTACTGGCACGGGCAGCGCGACCTCCGGGACGGCGTCACGCAGGAGACCTGCCGGGACTTCGGGCACGCCGGCTGGGGACTGTCCGCGGCCTCGCACGTGGCGGAGACCGCGCGGCTGCAGGGCCTGGACCTGTGGTCGGAGATCGCGCCGCGGATGACGGCCGCGCTGGAGCTGCACATGCCGTACGCGCTGGGTGAGCCCGCGCCGGCCTGGCTCTGCGACGGCGAGCCGGACACGGAGTCCTACGCGCCACTGCCCGAGGCGGCCCGGCACCACCTGGTCGACCGGCTCGGCCTCGACCTGCCCGGCACCACCGCGTACGTCCGCCGGTACCGCCCCGCCGAGGCGGCCTACTTCTTCGCCTGGGAGACCGTCACCCACGGCGGCTGACGCACCAGGAGCTCGTGCAGCCGGTGCACGGCCGGATTCGTGCTGTCCCGGGGAAAGGCCAGGCCGATCTCCACGGTGGGGACCGGCGCGGTGAACCGGCGCAGCCGTACCCCCGGGACCTTCAGCGCCCGGGCCCGCCCGGCCGGCACCGCCGCGATCACGCTGCCCTCCGCGACCGCGCGCAGCAACTGCTCGTCGTCCGGCTCGTGCCGCACCAGCCGGAAGCCGCCGTCCGGCCAGACCTGCGCGATCGTCCGGTCGAACATGCCGGGCCCGTTCTCCCGCGGCCACATCACGGCGGGCTCGCCGGCCACGTCCGCGCGGCTGACCCGGCGCCGCCGGGTGAGCCGGTGCCCGTCCGGGACCGCGCACAGCAGCTCCTCGTCGTCCACCCGCACGCAGATCAGCGCCGGCTCGTCCAGTGGTGGCCGGACGAACGCGGCGTCGCACCGGCCGGTCAGCAGCCCGGCCACGTTCGGCGCGGTCCAGCCGGTCTCCGGCACCACCTCGATGCCCGGGTGCGCCCGGCGGAACGCGGCGACCAGCGCGTCCACCCGGCCGCCGCGCGCGGAGCGGGTGTAGGCCAGCCGGAGTTGCCCGTCGCTGCCGCGCGCGGCGGCCCGGATCCGGGCGGCGGCCGCGTCCGCCTCGGCGAGCAGGCGCCGGGTCTCGTCCGCGACCTGCGCGCCGACCTCGGTGAGCGTGCAGCCGCGCGGGCCGCGCCGGACCAGCGGCGTGCCGAGCTGCCGTTCCAGCGCCCGGATCTGCTGACTGAGCGCGGGCTGGGTGAGGTGCAGTCGCGCGGCCGCCCGGGTGAAGTGCAGCTCCTCGGCGAGCGCGCGGAACGAGCGCAGCCGGTCGAGGTCCGCGCCGGACATCTCCATGAACCGCACGGTAGGCCGGTCCACCGCGGCCCGCCATAAGCTTTGCTTATCAGTGCTGCTGACACCGCTATTCGACGGTACGGAACGCGCGCCGCACGATGACGGTATGACGGATGTGACGGTGGTGGGCGGCGGGATCGTCGGGCTGACCGTGGCGCGGCGGCTGCGGGAGGCGGGCGCGCGGGTGACCGTGCTCGCGGCGGACCCGCCGGAGGAGACGGTGTCCACGGTCGCGGCCGCGGTCTGGTACCCGACGCACCAGGACCCGGACCCACGCGTGCTGCGCTGGTCCGCGGAGGCCTACGCGGAGTTCACCCGGCAGGCGCACGACGGCGTGCCGGGCGTGCTGCTGCGCCGCACCCGGATGCGGACGGCGACGGCGACGCTGCCGTGGTGGGCGCCCGCGGCCGGGGACGTGGTGCACCGCGACGGCGAGCTGCACTTCACCGCGCCGCTGGTGGAGATGTCGCCGTACCTGGCCTGGCTGGCCCGGGACCTGCACGTCGAACGCCGCCGGGTCGCGGACCTGGGTGAGCTCGACGGCCCGGTCGTCAACGCGACCGGCCTGGCCGCGCGCGAGCTGGCCGGCGACGACGCGGTGGAGCCGGCCCGCGGCCAGATCGTGCTGGTGGAGAACCCCGGCCTGGACGTGTCGATCCGCGACGAGTCCCGCTCGCTCTACATCCATCCGCGCAGCCGGGACGTGGTGCTCGGCGGCACGTACGAGCAGGGTCGCGGCGACCTGACGCCGGACCCGGCCGTTGCCGCGGCGATCCGGGCCCGCTGCGTCGAGGTGGAGCCGAGGCTCGCACACGCGCGCGTGCTCGGCGACCGGATCGGCCTGCGTCCCACCCGGCGCGGCGGCCCCCGGCTGGAACGCGTCGGCGACGTGACGCACTGCTACGGCCACGGCGGCGCCGGGATGACGATGTCCTGGGGCTGTGCACGTGAGGTCACCGAGGTGACTCTCAGAGTATTCTGACGCTTTCCTCAGCCAGGATGCCCGAGCAAGGTGGTCGATGCAGGTGGCGGGTCCGACGATCAGCATCCGGGACGTGGCGCTCCACGCGGGCGTGTCCGTGGGCACGGTCTCCAATGTGCTCAACCGCCCGGACATCGTCGCGCCGAGCACCCGCACCCGCGTGCTGGACGCGATCACCGCGCTCGGTTTCGTGCCGAACGAGTCGGCCCGGCAGCTGCGCCGCGGCCGGGGCCGGTCGCTGGGCCTGGTCGTGCTGGACGTCGCGAACCCGTTCTTCACGGACGTGGCGAAGGGCGTGGAGGAGGCGACCGGCCCGGCCGGCCTCCCGGTGATCTTCTGCAACTCGGACGGTGACGCGGCCAAGGAGTCGGCCTATCTGGACCTGCTGGAGGAGCAGCGGGTCCAGGGCGTGCTGATCACGCCGGTCGACGACGCGAACGCGCGGCTGCTCCGGCTGCGCGACCGCGGCGTGCTGGTGGTGCTGCTGGACCGGGTGTCGCCGCGCGCGGAGATCTGCTCGGTCTCGGTCAACGACGTGCACGGCGGTGAGCAGGCGCTGCGGCACCTGGTCGAGATGGGTCACGAGCGGGTCGCGTTCGTCGGCGGGCCGTGGGCGCTGCCGCAGGTGCGCGACCGGTTCCGGGGCGGCGTGCGCGCGCTGGCCGAGGCCGGGCTCCCGGCGGACGCGCTGCGCCGGTGCGAGACGCCGAGCCCGACCGTGGCCGCGGGCCGGGACGCGGCGGCGCGCATCCTGGGCATGCCGAAGGGCACCCGGGCGACCGCGGTCTTCTGCGCGAACGATCTGCTGGCGCTGGGCGTGCTGCAGGGCCTGACGCGGCAACGCATTCGCGTACCGGAAGAAATCGCGCTTGTCGGATATGACGATATTGACTTCGCGGCCGCGGCGGCCGTGCCGATCTCGTCGGTGCGCCAGCCGCGTCAGCGCCTCGGCCGGACCGCCGCCGAGCTGCTGCTCGACGAGGCCACCGACCCCGGGTCGCACGTCCACCGGCAGGTCGTCTTCGAACCGGAGCTGGTCGTGCGCGAGTCGAGCCAGTTCACCCGCGGTGCCGGGACGACGTAATTTAACGATCAACGAGTAAGCTGTTCTCAGCCCGCAGACCCGCCGGAACGCCCATAAGGCCCCGGTCGGCCGGCACCGCCGTGACATCGGCTCCCGCTGCGTGTGAGCTGAGGCGTTACCGGCGGCCGGCCGCTGATAACGGTTGAGGGCGCCCGCCTGGTGGGGACGGGCGCCGACAGTTCGGAGATCACGCTGACTACCGATGTCTCGGCCCACGGCGTCCCCCTGGTGGGGCGTGCGGCGCTGCTCGGTGCGATCGACAGCCGGCTGCGTGCCGGCGGCGGCGTGGTGCTGACCGGGCCGAGCGGCATCGGCAAGACCGCGATCCTCGACGCGGTGGCCCAGCGCGGCGACCGCGTGCTCCGGCTGGCCGCCACCGCGGCCGAGCGCTTCCTGCCGTACGCGGGGATGGCCGAGCTGCTCGCCCAGGTGCCGGACGACGTGGTCGAGCGGCTCCCCGGGCCGCAGCGGGCCGCGTTCGACACCATGCTGGTGCGCCGCGGCGACTCCCGCGGCCGGGGTGGGCGCGCCGAGCTGGCCCGCCGGCTGGCCTGGCAGAGCTGCCTGGAGGCGCTCAGCGATCAACCGGTCCTGCTGATCATCGACGACGCGCAGTGGCTCGACGGCGCGTCCGCGGACGTGATCGGCTACGCCAGCCGCCGGCTCGCGGACCGGCCGATCCGCGCCGTGATCGCGCAGCGCTCGCCGGAGAGCCCGGCCGTCCGCGCCCGGGTGACGCACCTGAGCCCGCCACCGGTGCAGGAGCTGACCGTGCCGCCGCTGGCCGAGGAGGACGTGACCGCGCTGCTCGACGCGCACGGCCTGAACTACTGGGCCGCGGCCCGGCTGCACGCGGACAGCGGTGGCAACCCCTACCTCGCGCTGGCGCTGGCCGGCGCGTTCGCGTTCGACGACCCGCCGGCCGGCGACGCCCGGCCGTGGCGCCCCTGGCGGCTGCCGGAACAGGTGCGTGACGCGCTGGTCGACCGGCTCGACGCGCTGCCCGCCGCGGTCCGCGAGACGCTGTTCGCGGCCGCGCTCGCCACCCGGCCGACCGCGGCCCAGCTGCGGATGGCCGGCCGGCCGGACGCGGACCGGGAGCTGCGCGCCGCCGAGGCCGCCGGGCTGATCGCGGTCGCGCACGGCGTCGTGCACTTCACGCCGCCCGCGGTCGCGACCGTGCTGGCCGAGGAGGCGCCGGCCGAACGCCGGTCCGCGACGCACCGGCAGCTGGCCGCGACCGCGTCCGACCCGGTCGAGCGCATCCGGCACCGCGCGCTGGCCAACGAGCACCCGGACGCGGAGATCGCCCGGTCGCTGGTGTCCGCGGCCGAGACCGCGTTGCAGCGCGGCGCGCCCGGCCTGGTCGCCGACCTCTACCTGCTGGCCGCGGACCGGACCGGCGGCGAGCTGCACCCGGAACGAACCGAGTGGCTGGTCGCCGCCGCGGAGGCGGCCTCGGCCGCGGGCCGCCGCGAACTGTGCGTGCAGGCCGCCGAGGCGGTCTTCGCGGCGGACGCGACACCGGCCCAGCGGGTCCGCGCCCGGATCGCGGTGCTGGACGGCTCCGGCCAGGCACTCGGCGGCATGGAGGAGATGCTGGCCGCCGCGCTGGTCGACGCGGGCGACGACCCGGCGCTGCTGGCACCGCTGCGCCTGCGGCTGGCCTGGCAACGGCACCACCAGGGCAAGACCGAGTTGACCGAGCGCGAGGCGAAGGCCGCGGTCCGGCTCGCCCGGATCGTCGGCGACACCGCGGTGCAGAGCATGGCCGGCGCGATGCTCGCCCAGGTGACTCGCGCGTCCGGCCGGCCGGACTACCTCCAGGTGCTGGCCGAGGCGCTGGCCGTGCCGGAGGAGGCGGGGCACGGCCGGCTGCACCACTCGCCGCGCTTCCTGGCCGCCCGGTTCGCGCTCTTCGACGACCGGCTCACCGAGGCCCGCGCCGAACTGCTCCGCATGCTGCCGGAGGCGGAACGCAGCGGCCTGGAGGAGCTGGTCGACATCCTGCGCAGCCTCGCCGAGGTGGCCAGCCGGGACGGGCACACCCGCGACGCGCTGGACTACGCCGCCCGCGCCGCCCGGCTGTTCCAGGAGAACGACCTGCCGCTCGGCCCGAGCTGGTACGCGATGGCCATCGCGGAACTGGCCGGCGGCAGCCCCGCCCGCGGGCTCAACTACGCGGAGCGCGGCGTCCGCTCGTCCGAGGCGGACGGCGACATGATCTACCTGACCCGCAACCTGCACGTGCTCGGCCAGGCCCAGCTGGCCACCGGCGACAACGACGCCGCGCTGGTCACGCTGCGCCGGTTGCAGCGGCTGGAGGCCGACCGCGGCTACACCGACCCGTCCACGCTGCGCTGGCACGGCGACCTGGTCACCGCGCTGATCAACGCGGGCGAGCCGGCCGCCGCGGCCGAGGTGGTCACGGAGGCCCGCGAGGCGGCGCAGCGCCTCAAACGCTCGCGCGGCGTGCTGGCCGAGCTGGACCGCGCGGAGGCGCTGATCCTGGTCCACCAGGGCGACGCCGCGGCCGGCGCCGCGCTCGCGGCCGGCGCCGCGAAGACGTTCGCCGACCTCGGCCAGCCGATCGCCCAGGGCAACGCGCTGTTGACGCTCGGCCGCGCCGAACGCCGTCGGCGCCGTTACGCGGCTGCCCGCGCCGCGATCGAGTCCGCGCGCGACATCTTCGGCCGCGCCCACGCGACCCCCTGGACGCAGCGGGCGCAACGCGCGCTCGCCACGCTCACCGTCGGGGCGCAGCGGCGCGCACCGGAGGAGGAGTCCACCGGCGGTGAGGGCCTGACCTCGACCGAGGCGCGGATCGCCGCGCTGGTCCGGCAGGGCGCCAGCAACCGGGAGATCGCCACCCAGCTGTACCTGAGCGTGAAGACGGTCGAGGCCACGCTCACCCGCATCTACCGCAAGGTCGGCGTCCGGTCCCGCACCCAGTTGGCCTCCCGCCTGACGGAAAGCTAGACCAGACAAGGGTTTCCCCCGTTTCGCAGCCGGGTTTCCACTGCGTAACGTGGTTTCAGCAAGTCACGAGGTGCCGCCCCGCGGTCTCCGGAACCGATCGCCGACCAGCGGACGGATCCGCCCGCGTGTCCGACCAACACCCCGAGTACGGACCGGGAGGATTACCCCGCGAGGGGACCTGGCCCCAGATCCTCGGCACCCCCATATTCCGCACCGCCCGGCTCCGACCGCACCCCCCGCGGGCAGCCGGGCGTGTGCTCTTTCCGGCCCCGTCCGCGGCCGCGCGAACGCCGGATCACGTGCGTGACCTTCCCGCTTCCGGTCACGCCGGTGCGGGCTTCGCGGCCTTGGTGCGGGTGGTGAGCCAGCCGTAGATGTCGGCGGCGTTGACCGGGCGGGAGAAGAGGTAGCCCTGACCGTAGGGGCACCCCATGCTGGCCAGCATCTCGCGGTGCACCGGCTCCTCGATGCCCTCCGCGATCACCCGCAGGTCGAGCGTGTCAGCGAGCTGGACGATCGCGGAGACCAGCGCGCGCTGCTTGCGGCTGTGGACCATGTCGTCGATGAACGACTTGTCGATCTTCAGGACGTCGATCGGCATGTGGCGCAGGTAGCTCAGCGACGAGTAGCCGGTGCCGAAGTCGTCGATCGCGATCCGGACGCCGGTCTGGCGCAGCGCCGCGAGGTCCGCCCACACCTGCTCGTCGTCGCGCAGCAACAGACTCTCGGTGATCTCCAGGAGCAGGGCCCGCGGCGGTACGCCGGAGTCGGCCAGGATCTGCCGGACCGAGTCCATGAAGCCGGGGTTGCGGAACTGGCGCGCGGACACGTTCACGCTCACGTAGCGCGGGCGGTCGGACGGGACCAGCCGGTTCCAGCGTTCGGCCGAGCGCAGCGCCTCCTCCAGCACCCAGTGGCCGATCGGGACGATCAGGCCGGTCTCCTCGGCCAGGTTGATGAACTGGTCCGGCGGGATCACGCCGCGCGTCGGGTGTTTCCAGCGGACCAGCGCCTCGAACCCGGCGGCCTCGTCGGTGAGCAGGTCGACGATCGGCTGGTACTGCAGCACGAAGTGGCCGCCGCTGACCGCCTGCTCCAGCGCGGCCCGCAACTCCAGCCGGGCGACCAGTGCGGAGTGCACCTCCGCCTGGTACCGGCGCCACTGGCCGCGGCCGGCCGCCTTCGCCACGTTCAGCGCCAGGTCGGCCTGGCGGAGCAGCTCGTTCGCGTCCCGGGCCTCCGCGGTGGTGGAGACGCCGACGCTGGCGACGCCGCCGATCTGCTCGCCCTCGATGGTGAACGGCGTGGTCAGCGCGGTGGTCACCCGGCCGGCGATCTCCTCCAGCTCGGAGAGGTGACTGACGTCCTCGATCAGCGCGGCGAACTCGTCCGCGCCGAGCCGGGCCACGGTGTCGCCGGGGCGCAGCACCTCGGTCAGCCGTTCCGCGACGCCGACCAGCAGCCGGTCGCCGACCGTGTGGCCGAGCGCCTCGTTGATCAGGCGGAACCCGTTCAGGTCGATCAGCAGCACGCCGACCAGCGAGCCGTCCCGCCCGGCGCGGGCGGCCGCGTGCTGTGCCCGGTCGGTGAAGAGCACCCGGTTGGCCAGGCCGGTCAGCGAATCGTGCAGCGCCTGGTGGGTCAGTTCCCGCTCCAGCGCGCGCCGCTCGGTGACGTCCCGCAGCGTCAGCACCAGGCCGCCGACCGTGGGCTCGTCCCGCATGTCCCGGCAGTTGACCTCGATCTGCAGGCGCACGCCGTCCCGGCGCACCGCCGTGAAGTCCATCCCGTCGTGCCGGCCGACGCCCGCGCGGGCCTGCGCCAGCATGTGCCGGAACCGGGTGCGGTCGGGCAGGTCGATCACGGTCTCCAGCGCGGCGCCGACCAGGTCCGGCGCGGCCAGCACGGGGTGCGCGGACGGGCTGGCGTACCGGATCGTGTCGTCCGGGTCGACGATCATGATCACGTCGGAGGCGTGCAGGATCAGCGTCCGGAAGTACGCCTCGCTCTGCGCGCGGTGCACCTCCTCGGTCAGCGCGATCCGGGCCGTCGCCAGCCCGGTCTGCGACGCCAGCACCTCCATCGAGCCGGCCAGCAGCCGCAACTGCTCCTCCGCCGCGCCGAGGTACAGCGAGTGCGTCACGACCGGGTCGCCGGGCACCGAGTCCACGCCGAGCGGGCAGCACAGCATGCGTTCGAACCCGGTCCGCTCACGCCCGTCCGCCAGCCATGGGCGCCGGCCCGGCGGGGGCAGCGCCCGGTCCAGGTCGCCGACCTCGCCCTCCTCGTCGTGGTCGGCCGCCGACCCGTCCGCGAACACCACCGAATGCGGCGCGTCCGGCGGCAGCAGCCGGGTGACCGTCGAGCGGACCACCTCGCCGACCTCGGCCACCGTGGTCGCGGAGACCAGCCGCGCGCCCGCCTCACGCAGCGCGGACTCGCGGTCCAGCGTCGCCACGAACTGCGTGCGTGAACCGGTCGACCAGAGCACGCCGAACATCGAGATGAGCAGCGTCACGCAGGCGATCAGCGGTACGTCCCGCACGTTGCCGCGCATCGTCTCGGCCAGCAGCACCACCGGCCCGACCAGGCTCACGGCCAGCAGCATCGAGCCCTGGAACGCGCTGGCGCGGGACGCGTACCCGGGGAGGCGCGGCATCGGCTCGGTCAGCCAACGCATCGACGGCTGCAACGCGGCCAGACCCGGCGCGCCGTAGAAGATCACCCAGCCGAGGTGGACCGGGCCGCCGGGCCGCCAGTCGTCGGAGAGCAGGTCGACCGAGTAGAGGCAGTCCGTGACCAGCAGCGACAGCACGCCCAGGACCAGCAGGTTCGCGGCCGCGGGACGGCGCCCGCCGGTCGCCAGCAGCCGGGTCAGCGCGGCCACGCAGACCAGATCGCCGACCGGTCCGACGATCGCGGCGACCCGCTCGGTGACCGGCATGCCGGAGTCGCGGACGAACGGCGCGACCAGGTAGAGCCAGGCCAGCAGCGCGAGGGCGGCCGTCACCATCAGCGCCTCGAGCAGCGCGTTCCGGTCGCGGCCGACGGTGCGGGCCGCCATGAAGCGCAGCAGCGCGGCGGCCAGCAGGACCGGGACCACGACATAGATCGCATCGGCGTACGAGGGGAAGGGATCCGGGTCGTGGACCACCTCCACGAGCCAGTTGTAGTACGTGTCACCTATGGTCATCGCCACCAGCGCGGCGGCCAGCAGATACCACGGCAGGCGGCGGCGGGGACGGTGCAGCCGGACGCCGGACGCCACCGCGGTCGCCCCGGACAGGCCGATCAGCACCCAGATCACGGCCTTCTGCTGCGGGAACGCGTAGAACAGCACGGTGAGGACGGCAAGCCAGACGGTGAAGCCGACGCTCACCCGTCGTGCCGACATCCGCGACCCCCCACCGCTGCCTCTCCCGCCTATCGGACAATCGGCGCGCTTCCGACGCGGATGAGGGAAAACGGCACCAGCCGCGCCTGAGTAGCGTGATCCCGTGCTGTTTCGACTCTGGGAATCGCCGGTCCGGGAAACGCCGGCCCCGCGTCTCGTCCCCGACGGCGTCGGCGGCGAGCACCTGCTGGTCACCCGGCACGCCGAGGTGCGCGCCGTGCTGGCCGACCCGGACACGTACCGTCCGGACAACGCGCTCGACGCGGTCACCCCGATGCCCGCGAGCGCGCTGCGCATCCTGGTCCGGCACGGCTTCCGGCTGCCGCCCACGCTGGCCAACAACGGCGGCGTGAGCCACCCCGCGATCCGCGCTGAGGTCGCCGAGCTGCTGCATCCGCACTCCGTCGCGCGTCAGCGCCCGTGGTTGACGTCCGTGGTCCGGTCCCGGGTGGCGTCCGTCATGTCCGGTCTGTCCCGCGGCGAGTCCGTCGACCTGCACGCCGTGCTCGCCGCCGACCTCCCGCTGCTGGTCCTGGCCCGGCTGGTCGACCTCCCGGAGGCGGAGGCGACCGCGGTCAAGACCTTCGCCCGCGCGGCGCTGGAACTCTTCTGGGCACCGCTCTCGGCCGACCGGCAGGAACACCTCGCCACCGTCGTCGGCGAGTTCCACACGGTGCTGCGGGACTTCGCCGCCCACGGCGACGGCCTCGCCGCCCGCCTCCGCGCCGCCGGGCACCGGCCCGACGTGGTGGCCGGTGCGCTGTTCTTCCTGCTGGTGGCCGGCCAGGAGACCACGTCCCAGTTCCTCACGCTGCTCATGCACCGGCTCGCCGGCACGGCGGTGCCGCCGGACGCCCGCGCCGCCGACATCGTCGAGGAGGCACTCCGCCTCGACACCCCGATCGTCACGTGGCGCCGGGTGGCGGCCCGCGACACCACGCTCGGTGACGTCCACGTGCCGGCCGGCACCGGTCTGCTGCTCTGGCTGACCGCGGCCGCCCAGGACCCGTCCGTGGTCGCCGCCCCGCACGACTTCCGCCCCGGCCAGCCCGGCAGCCGCCGGCACCTCGCCTTCGGCGCCGGCGCCCATCGCTGCGTGGGCGCGAGCCTGGCCCGGATGGAGGCCGAGGTGGTCACGGAGGAGACGCGCGCGATGCTCCGGTCGGTGACGATCCTGCGGGCCCCCTGGTCCCCGGACAACCTGACGTTCCGCATGCCGGACGCCTTCGTCGTGGGACCCCAGCTGCCCGCCTAGACCGGTCGCGGCCCGATGCCGCTCACCTTTCGATCGTGGGTGAGTCGGCGAGGTTCCCGCGCGGACGGCCCCGCGGTTCTCGCGGACGGCCCCGCGGTTCTCGCGGACGGCCCCGCGGTTCCCGGGTGGTCCGATCGGTGGCCGGAGCCGCCGGTCAGAGCTCCTCGGCCCAGGTGCGCCAGTCGTCGAGGACGCCGTAGAGGGTCGGGGTCAGCCAGCCGGAGGCGGAGCGGCGGAAGACACCGGGGTCGATGCTGCCGGCCGCGTCCGGGATGGCGCCGGCGAGCTGCGGGACCAGGTCGGTCAGGTTGGTCCAGTGGACCAGCTCGGGAGCGGCCGGCCAGGCACCGATGACGATCCGGGCCGGGACGCCCCGGCGCTCCAGGGCCTCGAGCGTGAGCGCGGTGTGGTTGAGCGTGCCCAGACCGGCGCGGGCCACGACGACGGCCTTGGCGTCCAGGGTGACGGCCAGGTCGGCGACGGTCCAGGGCTCGCCGGACGGGCGCAGACCCATCGGGACCAGCAGGCCGCCGGCGCCCTCGACCAGCACCAGGTCGTGCCGGCCGGCCTCCGCGCGGATCTCGTCGACGACCGCGTAGAGCTCGATCGGCTCCAGCCCGGCGACCCGGGCGGCCGCGAGCGGGGCCAGCGGATCGGGGAACGACGCGAGCGTCCGGACCGTGTCCGGGCCGGCGAGTCGCGCGACCACCTCGGCGTCGGTGGGCTCGTCGGTCGCGGTGCCGGTCTGCCCCGGCTTGATCACCGCAACCCGCAGCCCGGCGTGCCGCGCGGCGGCGGCGATCGCGGCGGTCGCGATGGTCTTGCCGACGCCGGTGTCCGTGCCGGTCACCAGCACGATCCCGCGCCACTCCCCCGCCGCGCCCGGCACCTCGACCGGCACACCGGCTAACTCGGGCTCGGTCACCTCGACCGGCACACCGGCCGACTCGGGCTCGGCCACCTCGGAACTCGCGTCGGAAGACCTGACCCGCGCCTCGGCATCCACCTCCGCCACTGAGTCCGCCACCTCACCGGCGCCGGAGCTCCGCGCCTCGGCACCCACCTCCACCACTGAGTCCGCCACCTCACCGGCCTCCGCACCGGCGCCGGAACTCCGCGCCTCGGCACCCTCGACGATCGTCTCGTGCGCCCGCTCCCGGCCCACGCCCGCGGACGTGGCAGCCCTCACGCCATCGGTCGAGTCCGGCCCGGCGGACGCGGTGAACGCAGCCGCACCGCCGGTCCCAGCCGAGGCCGCAGGCGCCGAATCGGTGGACCCGGCCGGACCGGCAGACCGCACCGACGCCACGGGCATCAGGCCATCAGAACCAGCCGAAGCCACAGCCGCCAAACCGCCAGAACCGGCCGAAGCCGCGGCGGCCGGCCCACCAGAACCCGCCGAAGCCACAGCCGCCAAGCCGTCAGAATCAGCCAGAGCCACAGCCGCCAGCCTGTCCGAACCAGCCGAAACCGCGGCGCCCAGACCGCCAGAACCGGCCGAAGCAGCGGCGACCGGGCCGTCAGAACCAGCCGCGGTCAGGCCGCCGGAACCGGCCGGCGTGGGCAAGACGGCGAACGCGGGCGCGGCCGGGATGGCCGGCGTGCGGGCGTCGGTGATCGGTGCGTCGGTGATCGGTGCGTCGGTGTCGGTCATGAGACTGGGGCCGGGTGGGGGGCGGTTTTTACGATCACGTCCAGGGCTCGCTCGAAATCATGGCGGGGAACGCCCACGTTGATGGTCAGCCGCAGCCGGGACCGGGGGTCCGGTGTGGTGGGTGGGCGGAAACAGCCTACGGCCACCCCGGCGTCGAGGCAGGCGGCGGCCCAGGCCACGGCCTCCGCGGGGCCGTGCGCGGTGACCGAGACGACACCCGCGGCCGGTGGTGCGGCGGTGAGGCCGGCGGCGGTCAGGCGGGCGTGGGCGAGCGTGGCGCGCGCCGCGAGCTCGGCCCGGCCGGTGTCGTCCGCGCGGGCCAGCTCGAGCGCGGCCAGCGCGGCCGCCGTGGTCGCGGGCGGGAGCGCGGTGTCGTAGATGAATGTGCGGCCGGTGTCGATCAGGTGCCGGATCAGCGCGGCCGGGCCGGCGATCACCCCGCCGGCCGCGCCGAGGGCCTTGGAGAGGGTGGCGGTCACCACCACGTCGGGCGCGCCGGCCAGGCCCGCGGCCGCGACGCCGCCGGCACCGGACGGGCCGAGCACGCCGAGCGCGTGCGCGTCGTCGACCAGCAGCAGCGCGTCGTGCGCGGAGCCCAGCGCGTGCAGCTCGGCCAGCGGGGCCAGGTCGCCGTCGACGGAGAAGACCGATTCCGTGACGACCACGGCGGGCGCGGTCGGCGCGGCGGCGAGCGCCGCCCGTACCGCCGGAAGGTCGTTGTGGGGGGTGATCGTGGGCGGCCGGCCGGTGAGCCGGACGCCGTCGACCAGCGACGCGTGGTTGTGCGCGTCCGTGACCAGGGTGGTGGCCGGCTGGGTCAGCGCGCGGACCGCGCCCAGGTTGGCGAGGTAGCCGGACGAGTAGACCAGCGCGGACTCCGTGCCGAGCCAGTCGGCGAGCGCGGCCTCCAGCGCGGTGTGCAGCTCGGTCGAGCCCCGGACCAGGCGCGATCCGGTCGCTCCGGCCCCGAATCGGCGCAGGGCCGCGGCGGCCGCCTCGATCACCCGCGGATGCCGGGAGAGCCCGAGGTAGTCGTTGCCGGCGAGGTCGGTCACCTCGTCGGACGCGGCGCGCGGCCGCAGCCGCCGGGTGAGCCCGGCCCGCGCGCGCAGGCCCGCCTTGCGGTCCAGGGCGTCCAGCCAGCGTGTCACCGCGCACCCCCTGCGTCTTGTGAGTGGTCACCAAACCGCCTTGTAGGGTACGGACCATGGCTGACATCCTCGATCGTGCCCGGACCCGGGTGCTGGAGAACGGCATCGGGCTCGGCGAGAGCGACATCCTCGAGGTGCTGACCCTGCCGGACGAGGACCTGCCCGCCGCGCTGCAACTCGCCCACGAGGTGCGCATGCGCTGGTGCGGGCCCGAGGTCGAGGTCGAGGGCATCGTCTCGCTGAAGACCGGCGGCTGCCCGGAGGACTGTCACTTCTGCTCGCAGTCCGGCCTGTTCACCTCGCCGGTGCGCGCGGTCTGGCTGGACATCCCGCAGCTGGTCGAGGCCGCGAAGCAGACCGCGGCGACCGGTGCGACCGAGTTCTGCATCGTGGCCGCGGTGCGCGGGCCGGACGCGCGGCTGATGAAGCAGATGCGCGAGGGCGTGGCCGCGATCCGGGCGGCGGTGGACATCCAGGTCGCCGCGTCGCTCGGCATGCTCACCCAGGAGCAGGTCGACGAGCTGGTCGAGATGGGTGTGCACCGGTACAACCACAACCTGGAGACCTGCCGGTCGTACTTCCCGAACGTGGTGTCCACGCACTCCTGGGAGGAGCGCTGGGAGACGCTGCGGATGGTGCGCGAGTCCGGCATGGAGGTCTGCTGCGGCGGCATCATCGGCCTGGGTGAGAGCGTGGAGCAGCGGGCCGAGTTCGCGGCGCAGCTCGCGTCGCTGGACCCGCACGAGGTGCCGCTGAACTTCCTGAACCCGCGCCCGGGCACGCCGCTGGCGGACCAGCCGGTGCTGGCGCCGCGCGACGCGCTGCGGGCGATCGCCGCGTTCCGGCTGGCGATGCCGAAGACGATCCTCCGGTACGCCGGGGGCCGCGAGATCACGCTCGGCGACCTCGGCACGCGTGACGGGCTGCTCGGCGGCATCAACGCGGTGATCGTCGGCAACTACCTGACCACGCTGGGCCGGCCGGCCACCGCGGACCTGGAACTGCTGGACGAGCTGAGCATGCCGGTCAAGGCGCTGTCCGCGACCCTGTGACAGCTTGAGACCGCGCCCGCCGAACCCGCGCCCGGGCACCACCCGACCGCCCGGCGCGCACCCGCCGAAGACCCGTCCGTCCCGTCCCCGACCGCAGTGAGGTGCCGATGACCTGGTGCGACAGGTGCGGCGAAGCGCTGGCGACCGGCGACCACCGCGCGTGCGCCGCGGCGCGCGAGCTGGAGCCGCCGCGGTTCTGCCCGGACTGCCGGCGCCGGATGAAGGTGCAGGTGCTCCCGTCCGGCTGGAGTGCGGTGTGCGTGGAGCACGGCACGCGCATGATGGCGGGGTGAACGTCATCGCGGCGCCCGGCGCGCTGTGCGGCCCGCCGTGCGCGGCGGTGCTGCACGGCGCGGCCGTGCTGCTGCGCCCGACCGAGGCCGCGGACATCCCGGCTCTGGCCGCGATCCGCCGGCACCCGGACGTGCGGCGCTGGTGGGGCGGGGGTGACGACCTGGCCGCCGAGGTCACCGACGACCATCTGGACGCGGCGACGCCGACGTTCGCGATCGTGCTGGACGGCACGGTCGCCGGCATGATCCAGTGGCACGAGGAGACGGACCCGATGTACCGGCACGCCGGCATCGACATCTTCCTGGACCCGGCCGTGCGCGGCCGGGGCCTGGGCACGGACGCGGTCCGCACGCTGGCCCGGCACGTGCTCGACGCGCACGGCCACCACCGTCTGGTGATCGATCCGGCCGCCGCCAACACGGCCGCGATCCGCAGTTACGCGAAGGCGGGGTTCCGCCCGGTCGGCGTGATGCGCCGGTACGAGCGGTCCCCCGACGGCTCCTGGCACGACGGCCTGCTGATGGACCTCCTGGCGGAGGAGCTCAGCTGACGCCGCGCCCGGTCTTCTGCTGCAGCTCGTCGATCCGCTGCGACGCCTCCGCCTTGGTCAGGCCCTCGGGCGCCGGCTCGCCGGCCTCGTTCGCCAGCGTGTGCAGGTAGGACTCCTGAGGACCGGTCGCCGGCTCGTCACCGGTGGTCCACTCGGCCGGGTCCTTCTGCGCCGAATTCTGCTGCTGGTCGGTCATCACAGGCCCCTTCCGCGAACTTCTCGAACGCGTGTACCCATACCCGGCCGTAAGCTGGCCAAACCGCTCACCGGGAAAGGCGGCGCGGGCCGACGCGCATTCGGCAACGACGGCGGCCGGATGAAAGCCGTGAGCCCCGCCACGCCGTTCGACCGATCGGCGGGCACGATTCCTTGCGCGAACGCATTACACTCGCTCCTGTCCGTGGAGCCGCGCGCGACTACGCGTAGTGGAGGACACCGAGGGGACGGATGTGGGCGCATCCGTCCCCTCACCCATGCGCGAACCCGCTCGCGGAGCCGGATATTCGCGGCCGTCCCATTCAGTAGCGCGGTAATCGATTCGCAAAGGCGGGCGGCATACCGCCACGGCGAAGCAACAGAACGATTTTCCCGCTTCCGGCGTGGTTCCTTCGGGCGTGCTCCCGCGGGCACCGGTCGTCGCCCGAGGGGCTCCTCCCTGCCGGTCCCGGCGCGGCGAAACCCCACCGGTCCCGGCGTCGCGGAACCCCGCCGGTCCCGGCCCGGCGGAACCCCACCGATCCCGGCGCGGTGAGATCCGCCGCTCGGCGCGGCGGAACCCCGCCGGTTCAGGCGTCGCGGAACTCCGCCGGTTCAGGCGTGGCGGGACCCCGCCGGTGGTCAGGAGGCCGGTGAGGCCGCCCGGGTCGGGGTGATCGGCAGCGTGACCGTGACCAGGCCGGCGTCCCGCTCCAGCGCGGAGGCCGGGCCGAGTCGCTCCAATGTGGAGAGCATCGCCTCCTCGCGCGCCCGCACGTGCACGACCAGCGCGGCCAGCCCGGCGCGCCCGGCCATCGCGATCAACCGCCGGACCAGCGTGGCGCCGATGCCGCGCCCGCGCCAGGCGTCGTCGACCAGCAGGCCGACCTCCGCGATGTCGCCCTCCGGCACCAGGCCGGCGAGTCCGATCACCCGCTCACCGGCGAGCGCCACCATGCCGTGCGGGACCAGCCGGTCCGCCCGGGACGGGCCCGCGGTCAGCCGGCAGGCGCGCATCCGCCGTACCGCGGGCAGGTCCTCGGTCTGGGCCGGGCGGACAATGATCTCGTCGCCGTCCGGGAGCAGCAGTGTGACCGGTTCCTCGGCGGCGCGCAGCGCGGCGGCCGCGACCTCGACCAGCGCCTGCGCCCGCGCGTACTCCGCGGGTGTGAACGCCGGCTCGTTCCGGACGATCTCGTAGACGCCGCCGGCCGGGTCGGCCAGCCGCATCGCGGAGCGGGCCAGACCGAACCGGGTCGGCGGCGTGGTGCGCGGCAGCTCGGCGCGCCAGGTGACCTCGGTGGCGCCGAGCATGCCGCCGAGCGCGTCGCCCAGCGAGTCCGGGTCGCGGACCAGCCGGGCCGCGAGGCCGAGCGCGCTGGTCGGCGCGTCCGCCAACGCCTGCGGTTCGGCCGGCGCCACCCACGGGTCCCGGCCGCGGCCCTTCTCGACCGCGGCGAGCAGGTCGCGCTCGGTCATCGCGTCGGGCGCGTCGACCAGGAAGTCGTCCACGGCGCCGCCCTCGGTGGTGTGCACCTGGACGGCCAGGATGTTCACCGACTTCAGTGCCAGGCTCGCGGTGAGCACGGACAGGTAGCCCGGACGGTCGTCCACCGTCGCCCTGATTCGCCACAGACCCACGACGCCTCAGCTCCTTCCCGCCGAGCCCTCAGCGTCGCACGCTGCTGTTACTGACCTATTGCTCAGCGCGAACTTCGCCGCGTGCCCCTCGTCACGTCCCCGGTCCGGGCGTTTCGGCGCGGGTCAGCGGCCCCGGGTGTAGACGGTGAGGCCGAGCGCGCCCGCGTCCAGGCGGCCGTCGGCCGCGACGGTGAAGCGCCACCGGTCGTAGCGGGTCTGGCCGAGCACGACCACCACCCAGGTGGCGTGCGGGCCGGTGAGCAGCGCCTGCACCCGTTCCAGGTCCTTCGCGCCGGGCGCGGAACCGAGGATCAGCACGCCGGGTCCCTCGCCGGACGGGTTGCCGCGCAGCGCGAACGCGTCGGCGGAACGGTCGCCCTCGGCCGCGGTGACGGCGTCCCGGACGCTGCCCAGCGACACCAGCCGCTCGCCGCCGTCCAGGTGCGGGCGGACGTCACCGGCGACCACGCGCACGGTGCCGGACCACGGGCTGCCGGTCAGTTCCTCCGCCCACGCGCCGATCAGCGCGCGGGAGGCCGCGGCGTCGCCGGTGATGCTGATGACGCCGGTGGCCTGGCCGAGGTCGATGAGTTCGCGGGTGCCGCCCGCGGTGCCGAGCGTGACCAGCCGCGGCGTCGGGCTGCCGACCGTGACCGCGGGCAGCGCCTGCAGGTCGCGCAGCCGCGCCCGCCAGACGCGGCCGTTCTCGGCCGGTTCCCACGGCTCGACCGTGTCGGTGTCCGGCGAGGCCAGGCGCAGCGACATGGACTGCTCGTCCAGCGAGACGCCGTAGACCGGCGGGACCGGGCGGCCGGCCGCACCGGCGGCCGCGACCAGCACGCTGAGCGCGCGGTCGATGGTCCACGAGGCGGCGGTGTCGAACGTGCGGGCCGGCGGCGCGAGCTCCGGGCGGTCCTTGGCGGCCCGGCGCCCGACACCGGCCCCGCGTCCGACACCGGCCCTGCGCCCGACACCGGTCCTGCGCCCGTCACCGGCCGGGGCGGGACCGCCCGCGTGGACCGCCCGGCCCGGGGCGGCACCGGCCGGTGCCGCGCGACGGCGGACGACCAGGAACCCGGCGACCGCGCCCGCCACCAGCAGGACCGCGAGCACGATCAGCACGGCGAGCAGCACCGGGAAGCCGCCGGTCCGGCCGGCGGCCGGGGCCTGCGCCGCGGCCGTGGTGGCCGGCGCGGACGGCGCGGCGGCGGCGCCCTCCGGCAGCGGGCCCGCGCCGATGCCCTCACCCCGGGCGTCCGCGGGCAGCGTCAGGATCCAGCCGGGCGCGACCCGCTCCGGCGTCTCCAGCGCGGCGCCGTCCGGCTGGGTGCGGCCCTTGTTCAGCTCGAAGATCTCGGTGTAGCGCTCGCCGTCGCCGAGCAGCCGTTCCGCGATGGCGTGCAGGAACTCCGGCTCACCGTCGAAGCTCGGCTGCACGCGGTACCAGAGCTGGCCGGTCTCGACGCCGTCGCCCGTCGCGTCGGCCGGCAGGAACAGCACCCAGCCCGGCGCGAGCACCTCCGGCTTCTCCAGCGCCTTGCCGTCGGCCTGCACCCGGCCCTTGTTCAGCTCGAAGATCTCGGTGTAGCGGTTGCCGTCGCCGAGCAGCCGTTCCGCGATCGCGTGCAGGAACTCCGGCTCACCGTCGAAGCTCGGCTGCACCCGGTACCACTTCAGCAGGTCGCGGTCCTCGACGGACGGAGACGCGGTGACCGCGACCGCCGGGACCGCCGGCACGGGCGACGCCGGGGCGGCGAGGGCGGGCCCGCCCACCGTGACGGCGAGCAACAGCGGCAGCACCACGGTGCTGACTCGCCGGACAGGGTGACGGGGCATCGGTGCACTTCCTCGCGCGAAGATCACTGAAAACACGGACACCTTACGCGGTGCGATAACGTGTGCCCACCATCCACCGGTCCAGCTCAACATTGAATGGCACCGGCGCGGGGCCGAGAACCGCGCGAAAGCTCCCCGCCCGGAGGCGCAGTGCAGCTAATACTCACCGTTGTCGATGCTGTGAACAATGACGCATCGCAGGTGTCTCTCACCGTCGACGGGCAGGCAACCGTCGCCTCCGTCGGTCACGCTGCGCAACATCTGATGCGCGATGCCCGCATGCGGGGAGACATCCCGCTCTTCGCGGACGGCCGCCCGCTGGACCCGGCCGCCTCGGTGGCGGAGTCCGGGCTCCGGGACGGCACCGTGCTCGGCCTGGGCGCGCCGGCCGGCCCGCCACCGGAGCAGACCGGCCTGCTGGAGGTCCGGGTCGCCGGCGGCCCGGCCGCGGGCACGTTCGTCCGGCTCGGCGCCGGCAGCGGCGACATCGGTCGCGACCCGGGCTGCTGGGTGCCGGTCGCGGACCCGGCGCTGCCGCCCGCCGCGGTCACGGTGAGCGTGGACATCCGGGCCCGCTGCCGGGTCGCGCCGGCCGGCGACACCCCGGTCCGGCTGGACGGCGACGCGGTGACCGAAGCGGTCGAGTGGGAGCCCGGCCGGCTGCTGCACGTCGGCGACAGCGTGCTGGAACTGGCCGAGTACACCCGGCCGGACGCCGCGCTGGCACCGTCCGCGGACGGCTCCGGTCTGGACTACAACCGGCCGCCGCGGATCCGCGCGCCGCGCCGGCAGACCCGGTTCCGGCTGCCCACGCCGCCGAAGGAGCCGCCGCGCAACCCGCTGCCCTGGCTCATCGCACTGGTCCCGCTGGTCGGCGCGATCGCGCTGATGCTGCTCACCGGCAACCGGACCATGCTGTTCCTGGCGTTGCTCAGCCCGCTGTCGCTGGTCGCGAACCACGTCTGGACCCGCCGGCAGGGCAAGCGGACGTTCGGCGACCTGCGCCGCGAGTACGCCGAGACCAGGGACCGGATCGAACGCGACGCCCGCGAGGCGCTGGAGGTGGAGAAGGCGGACCGGCGCACGGCCGCGCCCGACCCGGGCCTGATCGCGGTGATCGCCACCGGACCGCGGCGACGGCTCTGGGAGCGGCGCCGCCGGGACACCGACCACCTGCTGATCCGCGCCGGCTTCGGGGACCAGCCCGCGGAGGTGGCGCTGGACGATCCGGAACAGGACGAGCACCGGCGTACGGTGCACTGGTCCATTCCGGACGTACCGGTCACCATGCCGCTGCGCGAGCACGGCGTGATCGGCTTCGCCGGCCCGGGTGACACCGCCCGCGCGCTCGGCCGCTGGGCCGTGGTGCAGACCGCGGTGCTGCACAGCCCGGCCGACGTGCAGATCACCGTGCTCACCGACGCGGCCGGCCGGGACAGCTGGGACTGGATCCGCTGGCTGCCGCACGCCCGCCCGAGCGGTCCCGCCGCACCGGCCGCGCTGATCGGCCTGGACGCGGAGTCGGTCGGCCGCCGGGTGGCGAGCCTGCTGGAGCTGATCGAGGCACGGCTGGTGGTACGCAAGGAGACCGGCGAGGCCGGCTTCCGCGAGCCGGACATGCTGGTCGTGCTGGACGGCTCGCGGCGGCTGCGCTCGCTGCCCGGCGTGATCCAGCTGCTCCGCGAGGGCCCGGCGGTCGGCGTCTACGCGATCTGCCTGGACGCGGACGAGCGGCTGCTCCCGGCCGAGTGCCAGGCCGTGGCCGTGGTCGAGGGCGCCACGCTGCGGATCCTGCGGACCGGCGCGGAGGAGCTGTCCGGCGTCCGGCCGGACTTCGTCTCCCCGGCCTGGTGCGCCGCGGTCGCCCGGCCGCTGGCGCCGGTCCGCGACGTCAGCGACGACGACGAGGACGCGGCGCTGCCCGGCGCCAGCCGGCTGCTCGACGTGCTCTCGCTGGACCCGCCGCGGGCGGACGACATCGTGGCCCGCTGGGCGCTGCGCGGCGCGAGCACCGCGGCCGTGGTCGGCGAGTCGTTCGACGGCGCGTTCGAGATCGACCTGCGCCGGGACGGCCCGCACGGCCTGATCGCCGGCACCACCGGCTCCGGCAAGTCCGAGTTGCTGCAGACCGTGGTGGCGTCGCTGGCGGTCGCGAACCGGCCGGACGCGATGACGTTCGTGCTGGTCGACTACAAGGGCGGCAGCGCGTTCGGCGACTGCGTGCGGCTGCCGCACACCGTCGGCATGGTCACCGACCTGGACGAGCACCTGGTCCGGCGCGCGCTGGAGTCGCTCTCCGCGGAGCTGCGCCGCCGGGAGCACATCCTGGCCGCGGCCGGCGCCAAGGACATCGAGGACTACACGCGCGTCGGCGGCGTACTCCCCCGGCTGCTGATCGTGATCGACGAGTTCGCGTCGATGGCGCGCGAGCTGCCCGACTTCGTCACCGGCCTGGTCAACGTGGCGCAGCGGGGCCGGTCGCTCGGCATCCACCTGCTGCTGGCCACGCAGCGGCCGAGCGGCGTGGTGTCACCGGAGATCCGGGCGAACACGAACCTGCGGATCGCGCTGCGGGTCACCGACGCGGCCGAGAGCCAGGACGTGCTGAACGCGCCGGACGCGGCCCGGATCGCGAAGAGCACACCGGGCCGGGCGTACGTGCGGCTCGGCCACGCCTCGCTGGTGCCGTTCCAGGCCGGGCGGGTCGGTGGGCGCCGCCCCGGCACGGACGGCGCGGCGGCGCGCCCGGTCGCGCCGCCGGAGATGCGCGTGCTGGACTGGGCCGATCTGGCCCGGCCGATCGAGACCACGCCGGCCGCCCGGACCGCCGTGGTGCAGGACGAGGTCACCGACCTGCAGGTGCTGGTCGAGGCGCTGCGGGACGCGGCGCGCCTGGCCGGGGTGCCGGCGCAGCCCAGCCCGTGGCTGCCGCCGCTGCCGGGGTCGGTGCTGCTGGAGACGCTGGCCGCGGAGCCGGGCGCGGTGCCGTACGGCGTCGAGGACCTGCCCAAGCAGCAGCGGCAGCGGACCGCGGCGCTGCGACTGGAGACGTTCGGCCACCTGATCGTGGCCGGCGCGCCGCGGACCGGCCGGTCGCAGCTGCTGCGCACGATCGCCGGCGCGCTGGCCCGCACGCACTCCTCGGCCGACGTGCACCTCTACGGCCTGGACTGCGGCAACGGCGCGCTGCTGCCGCTGGCGAACCTGCCGCACACCGGCGCGGTCGTGCAGCGCACCGAGGTGGAACGCGCGGTCCGGCTGATCGGCCGGCTCGGCGAGGAGATCCGCCGCCGCCAGGCCGTGCTGGCCGCGGGCGGCTTCGCGGACGTCACCGAGCAGCGCCGGGCCGCGGCCGACCCGCTGTCCCACATCGTGCTGCTGCTGGACCGCTGGGAGGGCTTCCTCACCTCGCTCGGCGAGCTGGACGCGGGCACGCTCGCCGACCAGGTCTTCACGTTCCTGCGCGAGGGCGCGAGCGTCGGCGTGCACGTGGTGATCACCGGTGACCGGTCCGTGCTGAGCGGCCGGATCGCCACGCTCACGGAGGACAAGCTGGCCTTCCGGCTCGCCGACCGCGGCGACCTCGCCATGATCGGCCTGCATCCGCGCAACCTGCCGGAGGACACCGCGCCGGGCCGTGCGTTCCGCGCCGAGACCGGCGTCGAGGTGCAGGTGGCGCTGCTGACCGCGGACCCGAGCGGCGCGGCCCAGGCGGCCGCGCTGACCGAGATCGGCCGGCGCGCGGCGGACCGGGACGCGGACGTCCCGCAGTCACGGCGCGCGTTCCGGCTGGGCGAGGTGCCGCACCGGATCGGGTACGACCAGGCCGTGCGGCTGCCGAGGGCCGGCGCGGGGGCCGGCTGGGTGCTGGCCGGCGTCGGCGGCGAGGAACTGTCGGCCTACGGCCCGGACCTCGCGTCCGGCGTGCCGTCGTTCGCGGTCGGCGGCCCGGCGCGGTCCGGGCGCAGCACGATGCTGGTCGCGATGGCCCGGTCCGCCCTGGACTCCGGCCAGCAGGTGATCGCGCTGGCGCCGCGCACGTCGCCGGTCCGTGACCTGGCCGGCCGCCCCGGCATGCTGGCCGTGTTCACCGGTACCGACGTCACGTCCGAGGAGCTGACCGCCGCGCTGGCGCGGGTGACCGGCCGCGCGCTGCTGGTCGTCGACGACGCCGCCGCGCTGCGCGACGCGGCCGCCTCGGCCGAGCTGCGCGACGTGATCCGCAACGGCGAGGCCCGGCAGCTCGCGCTGGTCTACGCGGGTGACCCGGAGGATCTGAGCGTCGGATTCAGCGGCTGGCTGGTCGACGCCCGCCGCAGCCGCCGCGGCGCGCTGCTCTCCCCGCAGAGCCGCACCGACGGTGACCTGGTCGGCCTGCGCCTCCAGCGGACCTCGGTCGGCCAGCCGGTCCGGCCCGGCCGCGCGCTCCTGCACCTCGGCGACGGCGAGCCGATCACGGTCCAGGTCCCGGAGTGAGGGCCTGACCGGCGTCCGGGGTGTTGACCGGGCGGCCTCGGATCCCGCAGGGAGGCCGCCCGCGGCCGACCGGTGCCCGCGGGAGCGTGCGGGAGCCGACCCGCCGGGAGCGGGCAGATCATGGGTTGCGCCTCGGTCCGTGAAACAACAAGGGGCGACCGTCGCCGGCCGCCCCTCCCCCGTTGCAAACCCCTACTTGCGCAGTGCCTTCGCCAGCTCGTCGTCGGCCTGCTGGAACGTGTCGGCCGCCGCGGTCAGGTACTTGCCCATGCCCTCGAGGCCCTCGGCCATCTTCTGCGCGCCGTCGTTGAACTCGCGGTACGACTCGTCGAACTGCTTGGAGGAGGCGTCCGTCACGTAACCGCCGTTGACCAGGTTGTTCACCATGTTCTGCAGCTCGGTGAGCTTGCTGAAGATCTCCTCCTTGCCGCGCGTGAGCCGGTTGGCCGCGTCACGCATCTCCTGGTACGTCACATTGACGTTCGCCATCTCATGCCTCCTGGTCGGTGATGAATCGGAACGTGCCGGTGATGGCGTCGAAGACGTCGAACAGCTCCGACTCCAGCGCCAGCAACGGGGAACTGCCGGTGATGAGTGCGACCCGGGCCGGATTCGGCCCCGGGAACGGCACGAACGTCTGCAGGACCAGCGACCGGATCCAGCCGGCGCCGTCCGGCAGCGTCACGTCGTCGACGCCGCGCGTGCGCGGCACCCGGCCGGCGCCGGGCAGTTCGGTGGACTCGACCTGCCGCCAGATCGAGTCCGGCCCGCGCCTGGGCACGGCCGTCAGGTACTGCGCGACCGCGGCGTCCTCGCCGGGCGCGTCCACGATCGTCACGGTCACGGTCGCGGTCATCACCGCGCCGCCGAGGCCGGCGACCAGCGTGCCGCAGAACCGGGCCCCGCTGTCGTACGCGCGGCGGGCCGTCTCGCGCAGCGCCTTGGCCAGCGCGGCACGGTGTTCGCGCAGCTCCGGCACCGCCCGGAGGCGCTCCTCGACCAGCGCGCCGATGGCCGCGTTACGGGCGTCCGGGTGCAGTTCGATCTCGAACCACGAGTCCGGGATCGTGATGGCGAAGCCGGCGGCGGCCATCAGGCCTCGCCGTCGGTGCGCAGCTGGTCGCGGAGGTCGTTGTCGGCCTTGCGGATCGCCTCGACGGCCTGGTTCGCCATCGCGATCAGTTGCTCGCAGTTCTTGTCGACCCGGCCACGGCCGTCGCGCCAATGTGACTCAAAGTTACTTATGGCGTCGTCGACGTCGGGCCCGCCGAGCTCGCCGGAGAACTCATTCATCCACGAACGTGCGGAGTCCATGCCGCTGCGGATCGTCTCCAGCTGATTGGCGAAGTCCGTCAATCCGTCCAGATTGACTGTCAAACGGTCGGATGCCATAGATATCCGTCTCTGTCCATGTCACTGGCCGATGGGCAGCCTACTCGGCGCGCGCAAGATCACCCTCAACGTTGACCCTGACGGTACCCGAAGGTACCGTTGGCGCCCCACTATACGTACAGTCACCACCGGACCTGGGGAGCGGATGACACGGCCGACCGACTGGCACGTCCTGGACATGGACGGTGACCCCACACCCGGCGATCCGGCGCGGGTGCGGCAGCTCGCGTCCCGGTTCCACGACTTCGCGGAGACCGCGAACCGGGCCCGGCTCGCGGTGGAGTCGCTGCAGGGCGACGGCGCGCTGCTGGCCTGGGTCGGCAAGTCCGGTGACGCGTTCCGCGAGCAGTTCGGCGACTTCCCCCACCAGGTCAACAAGCTCTACCGGTCGCACCTGATGACCGGCGACGCGCTGGACGCCTTCGCGCCCTCGCTGGAACGGGCCCAGGCACAGGCCGGCCGGGCGCTGGCCGACGGCCGGGTCGCGGCCGAGAAGGTCGCGTCGCTGACCGGCGCGCTGTCCGTCGCGGAGGCGGACTTCACCGGCGCGTCGAAGGCGGCCGAGGCCGCCCGGGCGGAGACCGTCGCACCGGACCCGGACCAGGTCAAGGCCGCGGTACGGGACGCGTCCGCCGCCCGGGCCAGGCGGGACGCGGCACAGAGCCAGGTGACCGGCGCGCAGGGCGAGCTGGACCTGGCCAAGCAGCTCGCCGCGCAGGCCAAGCAGATGCGTGACGACGCGTCGCGTGCCTGCGTGCGGCAGATCGAGGACGCCTCCGACGCGGGCATCCAGCCGCGCAACTTCTGGCAGAAGCTCGGCGACGCGTTCAAGGAGATCTGGAACATCATCTGCGAGGTCGCGCAGTGGGTCGCCCTGGTCGCCGGCATCATCGGCATGATCATCGGAGGACCGCTCGCCTGGATCGCGCTCGCGGCCGGCGCGATCCTGCTGATCAAAGCGATCGTCGACTTCAGCCAGGGCAAGGGCTCGGTCATGGACCTGGTCTTCGGCATCCTCGGCGTCATCCCCGGCGTGAAGGGCCTGACCAGCGTCTCGAAGCTGTCCGCGCTCCACCGGACCGGCGGGCTGAAGGAGATCGGCAAGGCCGCGCTGCACGGCATGAAGACCATGGCCACGGAGATGGCCGGCATCGTCAAGGCGGCCGGCTCCGGCGCGCTGACCGTCGTCAAGGCGCTCGGCGACGGCTCGGCCGCGGCGCTGGCCGGGCTCACGAACGTCAACCGGGTCGTGACCGGCGCGATCGACACCGGCAGGGTCGGCGACTACCTCCCGGCCGGGCTCGCCAAGGGCGGTGGGACCCGCTTCGGCGCGCTGCCGGTGCCGACGCTGCCGCCGGTCACGGTCACCCCCGGCAAGACGTTCAAGCAGCACTTCGACGACCTCGCCGCGGTGAAGCACCGGACCGAGACCACACACGTCCAGGCGATCAGGAATGACGTCGCCAACCGGATCAACGCGGACGCGCTGCGGATCGAGCAGGCCGCCAAGGCCGACCTCCAGCTCACCGTCAACAGGATCGACAGTGACGCCGCGGCGAAGCTGAACGCGGAGAAGCTGCGGATCGAGAACGACTTCAGGACCGAGCTCACCGCACGGTCCGACCGGGTGAAGGTCGACGCGGCCGCGGACCTGAGCATCGCGAAGAACGACATCGACATGCGGTTCGACGAGCTGCGCACCACGAGGCCGGACGAGCTCAGGACCGCCTCCGACGTCAAGCTCGCCGCGGACGAACTGGCGGTCCAGCACTCGTTCGCCGGGCGGATCGACGCGGTCGACGCGGACCTCAAACGGATCACCGACCAGGCCGACGAGATCAAGACGGTCGCGCAGTCGCCCGCCGCGCAGGCCGACCCGGCGCGCTTCGAGGCGGTCTACGGCGACGCGATGCGACACCTCGACCTGGAGTACGGCCGGCTCACCACGGAGAAGGCGAACCTCCAGGCCGACCTGGCCACGGACCTCGGCACGCTGCGGACGGACACCGCCACGAGGCTGGCCGGCGACCAGGCCGCCGCGCTCAAGGAGCTGGACGTCCAGCGGATGGACGAGATCAGGCTGGCCGAGAAGGCGTCCGTGGACGGTGTCACGGCCGACGTCGCCGCGCTCACCAAGAACCTCGAGGCGCAGCGCGACCTCGACGTCCAGAACCTGACCGCGGGGATCGAGAACACCCGGCTCGCCGACATCAGGGCCGCGGAGGCCCAGGCCGACATCACCAAGAACCTGGATCTCGCGAACAGCCTCCAGACGCACCAGGCCACGGAACTGGCCGAGATCAACGCGTTCACCAAGGACCTGAACCTCCAGTTCGACACCGCGAACACGCAGCTGAACCACCAGATGCTGGACGCGCTCGGGGAGAACGTCGGCAACGTCAAGGTGCTGCACGAGGGCTCCCCGTACGGCATGCCCGGCGACCTCGGCACGGTGGTCGAGCGGAACCTGCCGAAACTCGACCAGATCAACGTCAACAAGATGCCGTCGGACGTCAACTGCACGATCTGCGTGCAGCGGGTGGACGACTACATCAAGCACGACACCGTCACCGTGGCGCACAAGATCCCGGCCACCCGGCCGCTGTCCACCATCGAGGCGAACTACCCCGGCATGGCGTTCCACCAGGTGCCGGGCGCGGACTACGGCCAGGTGGTGGCGGACATGGCGGCCGCGCCGAACGGCACGGTCGGCATCATCGGTTACAAGATCGGCGGCACCACCGACGGCCACGTCATGAACGTGTGGAACCGGGACGGGCGGATCATGTTCGTCGACGGGCAGACCGGCAGACTGGGATACCTGCCGCCGCTGACCAGCCCCGGCAGTGAGCTCTGGTTCACCCGTATCCCGTGACGAGGAGCAACCGATGATCGACATCAGCCAGGCCCGCGCGCTCGCCGAGGCCCGGGTCCGCGAGATCGAGGACCCGGACACGCCGCTGGTGCTCACCGACCCGGAGTCGCCGCGCGAGTTCCCGTGGGCGTGGGCGTTCTCCTACAACTCCGCACGCTATCTGCGGACGAACGCCTTCACCGACATGGTGCCGGCCGGCCCGGTCATCGTGCTCAAGGACGGCAGCGACGTCTGGATCGCCAACTCCGCGCCGCCCCTGGAGCAGTGGCTCAACATCTACGCGGCGCAACACGGCCTCACGCCCCTGCCGGTCCCGCGGTCGTCACCGTTCTCCTGAGACGTCTCTCCGGAGAGGTTCGCATGATCGCAAGAACCGATTTTCCCGCTTCCGGCGTGGGCGCGTTCCGAGTGCTCCCGCGGGCACCGGTCGTCGCCGGCGCTCCTCCCTGCCGGTTCCGCCGTGGCGGAAACCCACCGGGCGGCTCCCGGGGCCCGGCCGGTTGCGGCGAGGCCCGGACGACACGCGGACCGCGCCCCGCTCCGGGGCTCTCCGTTGAAGCAGGCGCTAAACCGTCTGCGGGGTGATCAGGTCGAGGCGGTCGCCGAGGATCACGGCGGCCGCGCGGACCAGCTGCGAGATCCGGTCGACCTCGGTGACGTGGAACGACGCGGCGGACAGGTTGTCGCCGTCCGTGCGCGCCACCACCAGCACCAGCCCGGCGCGGCCGAACGGCGCCACGGCGTAACGGGTGCCGTCCGGGCCGGTCAGCGACCGGGCCCGCAGCGGTGTGACCTCGGGCAGGCGCGGCGGCTCCGGCGCACGCCAGCTGGCATAGGCGACGTCCGGCTCGCGGCCGGCCTCGTCCTCGGTGCGGGGTGCGGCGGCCCGGGACGCCCAGTCGGCCGGCACCATCGCGGCCGCGGCCCAGTCCGCCGCCAGCAGGCCGGGGACGGCGTCGACCAGCGTGGCGAGGCCGTCCGACGGGTTCGCCGCGACCTGGGCGAGCAGCTCCGCGTCGTGCCCGCCGGCGACCGGGGCGCCGATCGCCCGCCAGACGCCGTCGACCTGCACGCCGGGGATCGCGGCCAGCCCGGCCATCAGGCGCTCGACGCGCGCGGCGCCCGGCCAGACCACGGTGAAGTCGTCGACGGCGCGGCCACCGAGCCGCTCCAGCACCACGACCTGGACGATGTCGGCACCGGCGACGCCCAGCGTGCGCGCCACCTGGCCCAGCGCCCCAGGGCGGTCCGGAAGCGTGACCCGTACCCGCAGCAACATTGACGCTCCCCTCGGCACCGGCGAACAGCAGTGGAACACTGGCTGACGGGACCAGTGTGCGCGGTGTCCGTTTCGCGGTCGTTGCCTACCCGTGTCCGTGCATAAAAATGCAGCTGAGACCGGTTACGCCGAGGCCCGCGGAACCATGTGCGTGTCGAGCAGCACGTAGGGCCGCTCCATCGGTTCCCGGCGGATGCGCGCGACCAGCAGCCGGGCCATCTGCCGGCCCATCTCCTCGACCGGCTGGTAGACGGTGGTGAGCGGCGGGTCGGCCTGGCGCGCGATCGGCGAGTCCTCGAAGCCGACCACGGCCACGTCGGCGGGCACGCGCCGGCCGGCCTCGCGCAGCGCGCGCAGCGCACCGCAGGCCATCAGGTCGGACGCGACGAAGACCGCGTCCAGGTCCGGGGCCAGCTCGAGCAGCCGGCGCATGGCCGCGGTGCCGCTGCCCTCGGAGAAGTCACCGTACGCGATCAGGTCCTCCGCCGGCGCCCGCCCGCTGAGCCGCACCGCCTCGCGGTAACCGGCGAGCCGGGCCACGCCCACGCCCATGTCCTGCGGCCCGGCGATGGTGGCGACCCGCTGCCGGCCGCCCGCGATCAGGTACTCCGTGGCCAGCCGCGCGCCGCCGGCGTTGTCCACGTCCACGAAGTAGGCCGCCTGCGCGCCGGGCTGCAGCATGCGCGCCGGGCGCCCACCGAGCACGGCCGGCAGGTTGCGCTGTTCCAGCAGCGTCGGCAGCGGGTCGGAGTCGTGCAGCGAGAGCAGCAGGACGCCGTCGACGTGCTGGTTGGTGAGGTGGTGCTCGACCCGCTCGCGCTCGGCCGGCGACTGCGCCATGGCGAGCCAGAGCTGCATCTGCGTCTCGAGCAGGCCGGAGCTGATGCCGCGGACGATGCCGGCGAAGAACGGCTCGCCGAACACCCGGTCGCCGGACTCGGACACGACCAGCGCCACCGAGTCGGTCCGCTGGGTGACCAGCGCGCGGGCCGCCCGGTTCGGCACGTAGCCGAGCTCGTCGATCGCGGCCTGCACGGCGGCCCGTGCCTCCGGGCTGACCTGCGGAGACCCGTTGACGACGCGGGACACCGTGCCGCGGCCGACCCCCGCCCGCGCGGCCACGGCGTCGAGGGTGGGCCGTCCGAGCGACCGCGTGCGCTGGGTAGTCATGTCTGCTCCAAGGGCCGGGGGCGTGCCGACGTGGGCACGCCCCGCTACGGTACGACCACGCGTTACTGTGCGGCCAGACCGTTACGTCGGATCACGTCGGCGTACCACCTGGCACTGGTCTTGGGGATGCGCGCCTGCGTCTCGTAATCGACGTAGACCATGCCGAAACGCTTCGTGTAACCCCAGGACCACTCAAAATTATCCATGAGCGACCAGGCGAAGTATCCCTTGAGCGGCACGCCGGCCTCGATCGCCGCGTGGCAGGCGCGCAGGTGCTGGTCGAAGTAGTCCACCCGCTCCGGGTCGTCGACCACGCCGTCCACCAGCTTGTCCACGAACGCGGAGCCGTTCTCGGTGACGTAGAGCGGCACCGCCGGATAGTTCTCCGCAACACCGCGAAGCGTTTCGACGAGCCCGGGCGCGTCGATCTCCCAGTTCATGTCCGTCACCGGTACGCCGGAGCGGTGCACGAACCGGACGGTCTCGCTCCCCGGCCAGCAGGACGGCTCCGCCACCGCGCCCGGCTCGGGCGCCGCGACCACGTGCCGGCTGTAGTAGTTGATGCCGAGGAAGTCCAGCGGCTGGTTGATCGTGGCCAGGTCGCCGTCCCGCAGGTGCGCGAAGTCGGAGACGCCGGCCAGGTCCTCGACCACGTCCGCCGGGTATTCGCCGCGCAGCACCGGGTCCAGGAAGAACCGGTTGGCGAGGCCGTCGATGCGGCGGGCCGCGTCCCGGTCCGCGTCCGACTCGGTCGCGGGCGCCATCGAGTACAGGTTGAGCGTGATGCCGAGGTTCACCTCCGGCGTCCGGGCCCGGACCGCCTGCAGCGCGAGCCCGTGGCCGAGCAGCAGGTGGTGCACGGCCCGGACCGACGCGCCGCCGTCCTGGACGCCGGGCGCGTGCACGCCCGACCCGTACCCGAGGAAGCCGGAGCACCAGGGCTCGTTGAACGTGGTCCAGTTCGTGATCCGGTCGCCGAGCGCGTCCACGGTGAGCTGCGCGTAGTCGGCGAACCGGGCCGCGGTGTCCCGGTGCGGCCAGCCACCCGCGTCCTCCAGCGCCTGCGGCAGGTCCCAGTGGTAGAGCGTGGCCCACGGCAGGACGCCCGCCTCGAGCAGCTCGTCCGCGAGCCGGCGGTAGAAGTCCAGGCCGGCCTGGTTGACCTTGCCGGACCCGGTGGGCTGGATGCGCGGCCAGGCCAGCGAGAACCGGTACGACTTCAGGCCCAGCTCGGCCATCAGGCGCACGTCGTCCGAGAGCCGGTGGTAGTGGTCGCAGGCCACGTCGCCGTGGTCGCCGTTGACCGTGCGCCCCGGGGTGTGGCTGAACGTGTCCCAGATCGACGGGCCACGGCCGTCCTCGGTCGCCGCGCCCTCGATCTGGTACGCCGCCGTGGCGGCGCCCCAGAGGAAGTCCGGCGGAAATTGTGGAGTCGTCACGCCTTGACGGACCCTTCCATGATGCCGCCGATGATCTGGCGGCCGAACGCGAGGAACACGAGGAGCAGCGGCACGATCGCCAGCGCGGTCCCGGTGAAGACCTGCACGTAGTCGGTCGTGTAGTTGCCCGTGGCAAGGATCTTAAGCGAGTACTGGATCGTCGGAGTGTCTCCGTCCAGAACCAGGTACGGCCAGAGGAACTCGTTCCACGTCTCCATGAACGTCAGCAGGCCGAGCACGGCCGCGGCCGGGCGCAGCGTGGGGAGCACGACGTTCCAGTAGATCCGCCAGGTCGAGCAGCCGTCCATCCGGGCCGCCTCGATCAGCTCGTCCGGGACCGCGGACATCGCGTACTGCCGCATCATGAACACGCCGAAGCCCTTGACCAGGAACGGCACGATCACGGCCTGGAGCGAGCCGAGCCAGCCCAGCTCGATCATCATGATGTAGAGCGGAATGTAGCCGAGCTGCGTCGGGATCATCATCGTCACGATGATGACCAGCAGCAGCAGGTTCGCGCCCTTGAACCGCAGCTTGGCGAACGCGAAGCCGGCCAGCGTGGAGAACAGCACCACGGAGATCGTCACGACGCTGGACACGAAGATCGAGTTGGCCAGGCCGATCAGGAAGTGCGCCTGGTCGTTGTTGAGCAGCCGGGTCGTGTTGGCCAGGAACTCACCGCCGGGCGTCAGCGGCGGCGGGATCTTGTAGACCGCCGAGTTGTCCCGCGACGCGACGATGAACGACCAGGCGATCGGGAAGATCGCCAGCAGCACCGCGATGATCAGCGCGACGTACGTGAGCGGGCTCGCCTCCCACAGCTTCGCACCGGGACGGCGACGGCGGGTGGGCTTGTGCGTGGCCGGCGCGTTGGGCGCGGGCCGGGTGGTCAGCGCGGTCACTTGGACCCCTTCAGCGAACGACGCACCATCAGGAAGTTGATCAGTGCGAACCCGATGATCAGCAGGAAGAGCAGCCAGGACATCGCGGAGCCGAGGCCGTACTTGAAGTTGCCCTCGAACGTCGTGTAGTAGATGTACATCGCGATGGTCTGGAAGTTCTCCAGGCCGCTGCCGGAGCCGGCGGCGCCGTAGTTGAACATCAGCGGCTCGGTGAACAGCTGCATGCCGCCGATCGTCGAGATGATCACCGTGAACAGGATCGTCGGCTGGATCAGTGGCACCGTGAGCTGCCAGAACTGGCGGGTCGGGGACGCGCCGTCCAGCGAGGCGGACTCGTAGAGGTCGCGCGGGATGGCCTGCATCGCGGCCAGGTAGATCAGCGCGTTGTAGCCGGTCCACCGCCAGTCGACCATGAACGCGATCGCGGTCCAGGACGCGAACCGGCTGCCCCGCCAGGAGATCGGGTCCAGGCTCAGCGACTGCAGGATCCAGTTCGCCAGGCCGTACCGGTCGGCGAAGATGAAGCCGAAGACGATGCCGACCGCGGCGACCGAGGTGATGTTCGGCAGCAGGATGCCCATCCGCAGCGCGGTGCGGAACCGCAGCTTCCGGTTCAGCCAGTTGGCCAGCATCAGCGCGAGCAGCAGCTGCGGCACGGTCGACACCACGAAGATGCCGGCCGTGTTGTACATCGCGTTCCAGAACTTGTCGTCGGTCAGCACCTCCTGGAAGTTCTGCAGGCCGACGAAGCCCTGGTCGCCCTTGATCAGGCCCCAGTCACGCAGCGACACCCAACCGGTGTAGAGCAGCGGGAAGAAGCCGAAGACGGCGAAGAGAACGAAGAACGGCGCGACGTAGAGGTACGGCGACGCCTTCAGGTCGAGCCGTCCGAGCCGCACCTGGCGCGCCTGCTTGCGGCGCTCTCCGGGATCCAGCGGCGGCGGGCCCGCCGAGTGCCGCGGCGCACCTGCGGCGTGGGTGTCGATGCTCATGTGGTGGGGTTCCTTCCCCGGCCGCGGCCGGTGACTCCAGACCGTGTGACGGTGGCGCCCACGCAAGTCACCCGCGTGGACGCCACCGTGACGCGTTACCGGTCGATCAGCCCTCGGCCAGCTTCTTGCCGTCCGCCACGGCCGTCTTCCAGGCCTCGTCGGACGTCTTCTTGCCCTGCTCCGCGTTGCGCATCTCGGTCTCGAAGTGGTTCTCCCAGATGCCCTGGTGCTTCGGGCCGAGGTAGATCGGCTTCAGGCTCTTGGCGCTGGCGCCGAAGATCTGGCCGGTCGGCGCGTTGCTGAAGTACTCGTTCGTCGACGAGGCGAACGCCGGGTCGTCGAGCGCCTTCACGTTCGACGGCATGTTGCCCTTCTCCTTGTACGAGGAGAGCTCGCCGTCCTTGCCGGTCAGGTAGGTCAGCAGCTTGTAGGCCGCCTCCTTGTTCTTGCTCTGCTCCGGGATCGCCAGGTACGAGCCACCCCAGTTGCCGCTGCCGCCGGGGATCGTGGCGATGTCCCACTTGCCCTTGCCGGCGTCGCCGGCCCGCTCCGCGATCGAGCCGGTCATCCACGCCGGGCACGGCACGGTCGCGAACGCGGCGTTGGCGAACGCGGCGTTCCAGTCCGGCTGCCAGCGCTGCAGCTTGCCGGTCAGGCCGTCCGCCGCCATCTGCAGGCCGAAGTCCCAGGCCTCCCGGACGATCGGGTTCGACTCGACGATGTAGTTGTTGTTCGTGTCGTAGAACCAGGTCTGCGAGTTCTGCATGATGTACGGCTGCATCACCGCGGTGGCGGTGTCGATGAACGCGACATCCTTGACCGCGGGCGACTCCTTGAACTTCTTGCCGGTCGCGGCGTACTGCTCCCACGTCGGCCAGAGCTTGGAGACCTCGTCACGCTGGGTCGGCAGGCCGGCCTTCTCGAACAGGTCGGTCCGGTAGCACATGGCCAGGCCACCGATGTCGGTGCCGAGACCGACCAGCTTGGACTTGTCCGCCGTGAAGCCGTTCGCCCACTTGTAGGGCAGGAAGTCGGCCTCCAGCGAGGCCGCGCCCAGGTCGAGCAGGTTGGTCCACTTGTCCGGCGTCTCCAGGTAGCCCAGGAGCGTGCCCTCCTCGAGCATGACCACGTCGCCCGCGCCCTGACCGGTGGCCAGCCACTGGTTCAGCTTCGGCGTGAAGTCCTTCAGCTCGCCCATGTTCTGGGCGTCGACCTTGATGTCCGGGTTCGCGGTCTGGAACGCCGCGATCGCCGCGTCGAAGCCGGGGCTGCCGAAGTACTGCAGGACGACGGTGCCTCCGCCGCCCTCACCGCCGCTGTCGCCGTCGCTCGCGCTGCACGCCGCGGCCGAGAAAACCATGCCGGCGGCGAGAGCCGCCGCCGCGATGCCGCGCAGGCGGCGCCTCGGAACGCTCATCCTGACCCCTCTCAGGTCGTGATGGTGGAAGTGGTGGGTCGTTCTATGTGCCCTGAACGTCGAAGTCGATCGGTGCCAGAGATCGACGAAGTGCGCCCGTTGTCCCGCGTGGTGTGGTGCCGCCCACTGCATGCTCGGGAGCGCTCCCATGAGATTGCCGACACGTTAACTGAGTGTCAAGGGGCCGGTGGGAGCGTTCCCATTTCGTTACCGCCCGCGATGCGTCACTCACGGAAAACCGTGTCAGCACTAGGCTTTCGCTCGTGAACGAGCTTGTTACCGGCCCTGACCTGGACGACGAGACGCTGATCGCGCACTACGCCCGGCCACCCCGGCCGACGTTACGGGTCAGTTTCGTGTCGAGCGCGGACGGCGCGATGGAGATCGACGGACTCTCCACCGCACTCTCCGGCGCGGACGACAAACGCGTCTTCGGCGTGCTGCGCATGCTCGCGGACGCGGTGCTGGTCGGCGCCGGCACGCTGCGCCGGGAGAACTACCGCCCGATCCGGCTCAGCCCGCCGCGGATCGAGTGGCGCCGCGCGCACGGGCTGCCGGACGTACCCACGCTGGTCACGGTCTCGCACTCGCTCGACCTGGACCCGGCAATGCCCGCGCTCGCCGACGCGCCGGTCCGCCCGATCATCCTGACCTCGTCGGACGCGCACCGCCCGGACCTGGCCGAGGTCGCCGACGTGGTCCGCTTCGCGGATGCGAACCTTCTCGCGCCGGTACGGGCGAGAGGGCTGGACCACGTCCTCTGCGAGGGCGGCCCGCAGCTGTTCGGCACGCTGCTCGCCGCGGACGCGGTCGACGAGCTGTGTCTCACCGTGGCGCCGCTGCTGGCCGGCGCGGGCACGTCGCGGATCGTGGCCGGGGCCGTCTCGACCGCCGCCCGGATGCGGCCGGCGCACGTGCTGCGCGGCGGCGACCACGTGATGATCAGGTATGTCCGAGGTCACCCGTCCGAGGACTGAGTGCCCACGGGTTGTGGATAACCCTGTGGGTAACCACAAGATCTTGTGGATAACGTGGGGACAGGTGGTGCCAACCACGGCGTGGCTTACGTTGTTGTCGTACCCGTGGGGCACGATGATCGGGTGCCAGTAGACCCCTCGGACCCGGGCCCCGCCGTCGGCCGCGTGCTGGGCACCGCCGACGCCACGCCGCTGCAGTTCTGGACCGCCGTCACCCCGGGGGCCTACCTGCAGCTCGACGACGTGGTGGTGACCCGGCGCGAGCTGCCGGACCGCGAGCCGGTGACGATCGCGGGCGTGGTCACCCAGGTCCGCGCGCGGCACGAGGGCGCGCAGTTCGACTCCGACGTCTTCGCGATCGCGGAGGGCACGCTCCCCGCGCTCGTCCAGGAGGCGGCGGAGATCACCACCACCCGCGTCGACCCGGAGCTCTACGTGCCGCCGGCCCCGGGCGCGCCGGTGTTCCGCGCCGAGGGCGTCGCCCGCGCGCAGGCGCTGCACTTCGACCGGATGGAGCGGCCGATCCCGATGGGGTCCGGCCGCGACGGCGTCCCGGTCTACCTGAACGCGGACTTCCTGGACGGCACGCGCGGCGCACACGTCTCGATCTCCGGCATCTCCGGCGTGGCCACCAAGACCAGCTTCGCCACGTTCCTGCTCTACTCCGTGTTCCGCTCCGGCGTGCTCGGCGCGGAGAGCGTCAACTCCAAGGCGCTCATCTTCAACGTCAAGGGCGAGGATCTGCTCTTCCTCGACCACCCGAACACCCGGCTGGACGAGCGGACCACCGAGGCGTACGGCAAGCTCGGCCTGCCCGCGGACGCGTTCGCGGACGTCCGGGTCTACGCGCCGCCGCGGATCGGCGACCCCTCCGGCACGCCGGACGTGAGCAGCCGGCTGACCGGGGTGGACGCGTTCTACTGGACGCTCGCCGAGTTCTGCGAGACCGGCCTCCTGCCGTACGTGTTCGCCGACGCGGACGACGAGCGCCAGCAGTACACGATGGTCGTCCACGCGGTCACCGCGCACCTGCAGCGCGTCGCGGTGCCGGCCGAGGGCGGGATCTCCGTCCAGGGCAAGCGGATCGGTTCCTACGGCGACCTGGTCGACTTCCTGGTCGAGCAGCTCAGCGACGAGGACACCCGGCGCGACTGGGCCGGCTCCGCGGTCGGCATCGGCACGACGAACGCGTTCGCCCGCCGCCTGATCTCCAGCAAGAAGGACCTGTCCCGGCTGATCCGCGGCGACCTGGCCCAGCGCCGGCCGCACTCGATCAACACGTCGGAGAGCGCCCAGGTCACCGTGGTGGACCTGCACAACCTGCCGGACCGCGCGCAGCGGTTCGTGGTCGGCGTGACGCTGAAGAGCGAGTTCGAGCGCAAGGAGAAGGCCGGCACCGCCAAGCCGCTGCTCTTCGTGGTGCTGGACGAGCTGAACAAGTACGCGCCCCGGGACGGCACTTCACCGATCAAGGAGGTGCTGCTCGACATCGCGGAACGCGGCCGGTCGCTCGGCGTCATCCTGATCGGCGCGCAGCAGACCGCCAGCGAGGTCGAGCGCCGCATCGTGACGAACTCCGCGATCCGCGTGGTCGGCCGGCTCGACCCGGCCGAGGCCGGCCGCCCGGAGTACGGTTTCCTCCCGCCCGCGCAACGGCAACGGGTGCTGCTGGCCAAGCCCGGCACCATGTTCGTCAACCAGCCGGACATCCCGGTCCCGCTCTGCGTGGAGTTCCCGTTCCCGGCCTGGGCCACCCGCGTCTCCGAGGCCGGTGCCGCGCCCACCGGCACGCTGCGCTCGATCGTCTCGTCCGCCGACCCGTTCGCGGTCGTCGGCGGCCGGTCCGGTGCCGGCTCCCGCATCTCCGACGACGACATCCCCTTCTGAGGAAGCCGACATGAAGATCCTGCACACCTCGGACTGGCACGTCGGGAAGGTCCTCAAGGGACACACCCGGGTGGAGGAGCACATCAACGTGCTCCGCGACCTGGTCGAGATCGCCCAGCGGGAGCAGCCCGACCTGGTGATCGTGGCCGGCGATCTCTACGACACGGCCGCGCCCACGCCCGACTCGACCCGGATCGTGACCCGCGCGCTGACCGCGCTGCGGGCGACCGGCGCCGAGGTGGTGGCGATCGGCGGCAACCACGACAACGGCCCGGCGCTCGACGCACTGCGCCCGTGGGCGGACGCGGCCGGCATCCAGCTGCGCGGCACGGTCCGGGAGACCGCGGCCGAGCACGTGCTCACCGGCACCACGGCCGGCGGTGAGGCGTGGCGGCTGGTCGCGCTGCCGTTCCTCTCCCAGCGGTTCGCGGTGCGCGCCGTGGAGATGTACGAGCTGACCGCGTCCGAGGCACAGCAGACGTACGCGGACCACATCGGCCGGCTGATCGGGAAACTCACCGAGGACTTCGCCGACCGCAGCGCGGTCAACATCCTGACCGGCCACCTCACCGTGGTCGGCGCGAAGCTGGGCGGCGGCGAGCGGGACGCGCACACCGTGCTCGGCTACGCGGTGCCGGCCAGTGTCTTCCCGTCCACCGCGCACTACGTGGCGCTCGGGCACCTGCACCGCACCCAGCAGATCCTCGGCCCGTGCCCGATCCGCTACTCCGGCAGCCCGCTCGCGGTCGACTTCGGCGAGGAGGAGAACACGCCGTCCGTCACGATCGTCGAGGTCACCGCGACCCGCCCGGCCCGCCCCCGGTCCGTGCCGATCTCCTCCGCGACGCCGTTGCGCACGGTCCGCGGCACGCTGCCCGACCTCGAGCGGTTCGCCGAGCGCAACACGGACGCGGCCGGCTGGCTGCGCGTCTACGTGCGGGAGATGCCCCGGGCCGGTCTCCGCGAGGAGGTCCAGGACCTGCTGCCGAACGCGCTGGACGTGCGCATCGACCCGGACATGCTGCCCACCCGCACCAGCCCGACCGCGGCGCAGCGGGCCGGGCGCTCGCCGAGCACGCTGTTCGCCGACTACCTGAAGGTGCGCGGGCACGACGACGAGGGCGTGCAGGACCTGTTCGACGAGATCTACGAGGAGATTCCGGGAGGCGCGTCGTGAGGCCGCTGCGGCTGGACATGTCCGGGTTCACCGTGTTCCGCGAGCAGACCACGGTCGACTTCACCGACGCGGACTTCTTCGCACTGGTCGGCCCGACCGGCTCCGGCAAGTCCACGGTGCTGGACGCGATCACGTTCGCGCTGTACGGCCAGGTGCCGCGCTGGGGCACCGCCCGCGGCATCGTCAACGCGCTCTCCCCGTCCGCGGTCGAGGCACGCGTCCGGCTGGTCTTCGAGTCCGCCAACGAGCGGTACGTGGCCACCCGCGTGGTCCGCCGGGACGGCAAGGGCCGGGTCAACACCAGCGGTGCCGGGCTGCAGCTGATGCCGCGCGGCTTCGACGTGACCAAGCTGGACACCGGGCTGTCCCCGGAGGACCTCGGCGAGGTGCTGGCCGGCACGCCCGCGGAGATGGACAAGGCGGTGCAGGAGGCGGTCGGCCTGCCCTACGAGCAGTTCACCACGTGCGTGGTGCTGCCGCAGGGGCAGTTCGCCGACTTCCTGCACGCGAAGCCCGCGACCCGGCAGCAGATCCTGGTCAACCTGCTCGACCTCGGCGTCTACGAGGAGGTCCAGCGTCGCGCCACGGCCCGGGCCGGCGCGGCCGACGCCAAGCTGTCCGCGGTCGACCAGCTGCTGTCCGGACTGGACGACACGGACGACGCCCACCTCGCGGCCGCCGCCGACCACCTGGACCGGGTGATCGAGCTGGCCGAGGGGGTCGAGGCCGCGCTGCCCGGCCTGCGCGCCGCCGCGGACCGCACCGGCGCGGCCACCACCGCGGTCGCCACGCTGGACACGGAGATCGCCAAGCTGCGCGGCGTGCGCGCGCCCGCCGACGTCGCCGCCGTGGCCGGCGCGGCAGCCGACGCCCGCGCCGCCGCGGCCGAGGCCGTCCGCGCCGTGCACACGGCCGAGGAGCAGGAGGAGAAGGTCCGCGGCGAGATGGCCGGCAGCGGCGACCCGGCCGCGCTCCGGCTGCTGCTGGAGGCGCACGCGGAGACGGACACGCTGACCCGGCAGGCGGCGGAGCTGACCGGCACGCTGGCCTCGGCCGAGCGCGAGCACGGCGCGGCCGCGGCCGCGGTCACGGCCGCGCGCACCGATCACGACCGCGCCACCGCCGCGCTGGACGCGGCCCGCCAGGCCTACCAGGACGCACAGAACGCCGACCGTGCCACCGCGCTCCGCCTGCACCTCACGGTCGGCGACCCCTGCCCGGTCTGCGCCCACCCCGTCACGGCACTGCCGATCGAGACCCCCACGGGGTACGCCGTGCCGGCCGACGGCGCGGGCCGCGCCCTCGGCCACCGGCACGGACCGAACGGTCCCGGTGGGCCGGGCGTGAACGGTCCCGCCGAGACGGGCACCGGCGGCACCGGCATTCCCGGCGGCACCGGCGCTCCCGGCGGCACCGGCATTCCCGGCGGCACCGGCGCTCCCGGCGGCACCGGCATTCCCGGCGGCACCGGCGCTCCCGGCGGCACCGGCATTCCCGGCGGCACCGGCGCTCCCGGCGGCACCGGCATTCCTGGCGGTACAGGCATTCCCGGCGGCACCGGCGATGCTGGTGGCACCGGTATTTCCGGTGGCGGTGGGCAAGGCTCCGGGCGGCCGGACGGCCGGGCGGGGGCGCCTCGGCCGCGCGGTGAAGCCGTCCTGGGCGGGTCCGCACCCGGCCGGGCCGGCGCCGGGCCGGCGGATCCCGCCGCGCAGCGGGCCGCCGGGCGGTCCGCGGTCGCGGCGGCCGAGGCCGAGGGCAAGCGCGCGCGGGCGGCCGCCGACCAAGCCGCGAAGCTGGTCACCGAGCGCGAGCAGGCCGCCCGGGAGCTGGAACGGACGCTCGACCGCGCGCGGGCCCGCCACGACGACCTCCAGCACCGCCTCACCGCGGCCACCGCCAAGATCGCCGGCTCGCCCGGCCCGGACGCGCTCCGGCGGGAACTGGACGGGATCGCGGCACTCCGGAAGCGGCTGGACGCCGCGGGCACGGCCGTCCGCCGGGCCCGGGAGGCGCAGCGCCGCGCCCAGACCGAGGCCGACCGCGCGGAGCAGCGTCTCCGGGCGGCCTGGCAGGGCTTCGACGCCGCACGGGACACGGTCGCGCCGTTCGGGCCGCCCGCGCCGGACCGGGAGGACGTGGCCGCGGCCTGGACCGGCCTGGCCGGCTGGGCCGCGGAGCAGGTCGCGCGGCGCGCGGACGCCCGGACCGCGGCCGAGGCCGAGTTGCTGGCGGCCCGCGGCGAGGCGGACGACGTACACGTGCGGATCGAGGGTCTTTTCCAGGCCGTCGGCCTGACCGCGCCGGCGAAGCGTGGCGAGGCCGAATACCTGCGGGCCGCGGCCGTGGCGACCGAGCGGGCCGAGGGCGCGCTGCGCCGCATCGAGGAGCGCCGCGAGCAGGCCGCCGAACTGCGCGAGCAGCGGGCCGTGCACGAGCGCGACGGCCGGGTCGCGAAAACGCTCGCCGGCCACCTGCGTGCTAACAACTTTGAGCGCTGGCTGCTGGAGGAGGCACTGGACCTGCTGGTCGACGGCGGTTCCCGGATCCTGCGCGAACTGTCCGGCGGGCAGTACGAACTGGTGCACGACAAGGGCGAGTTCTGGGTCGTCGACCACCACGACGCCGGCCTGCGGCGCGGCGTGCGCACGCTCTCCGGCGGCGAGACGTTCCAGGCGTCGCTGGCCCTGGCGCTCGCGCTCTCCGAGCAGCTGGCCGGCATGTCCACCACCGCGGCCAGCCTCGAGTCGATCGTGCTGGACGAGGGCTTCGGCACGCTGGACGCGGTCACGCTCGACTCCGTCGCCGCCACGCTGGAGAACCTGGCCGCCCGCGGCGACCGGATGGTCGGCGTGGTCACCCATGTCGGCGCGCTCGCCGAGCGGATCCCGGTCCGCTTCGAGGTGCGCAAGGATGCCCGTAGCGCGCGAGTGACCCGGAGCGGCCTGTGACCCGTTACTTCATCGACGCGTGGGACCCGGCCTACGGCTCGAACATCGAGCCCGACGGTGGTTTCGCCGGCCCGTCCGAGCAGAGCACCGCGCAGGTCGACGCGGACCTGGAGGTCCCGTCCGACGCCTGGCAGCCGCTCCTGCCCCCACCGGACCTGCGCCCACCGCGGGTGATCCTGCTGGTCGACGGCGTCCGCCGGATCGACGCCGGCCTGTGGACCGAGGAGGACGACGGCTCGTCCTACCCCGGCCTCGCCGCCTCCTACGCCGCCGGCGTGGTCCGCTGCGACCTCGACCGCGGCGCCGCCGAACTGGCCGGCGCCCGCGTCCAGCGCGGCCTGTTCACCGCCAGCCCCAGCGCCGCCGACGCGGTCGCCGGCTCGATCCGCTACACGGTCCAGCGCGTCACCGGCAGCGGCGACCAGAACAAACTCCCCGCCGCCATCCAGGCCCCGCTCACCGCCCTCGAGGTCGACGTCTCCACCGAGGCCCGCGCCGACGCCGGCGACGACGACCTGCTGGTCGTCGACGGTCCGCTCCGCAACCGCCGCCAGCTCCCGCGCACCATCGGCTACATCAAGACCCAGCACCGCCAGTACCTCCCCCCACGCCTCGCCGCCGTGGTCACCTCCCTCAAGCCCGGCCAGCGTTCCCCCGTCTTCCTGACCGGCACCACCTGGGGCGCCTACTCCTGGTACCTGCGCCTCCCCGGCCGCCCCGGCGCCCCCTGGGCCGGCATCGTCCGCGCCGAATGCTCCACCGACCTGCCACCCGCGGCCGCTTTCGCCCTGGCCGACCTCTCCCTGGTCACCCTCCCCCGCTTCGCGTCCACCGCCTACAAGGACCCACGCGCCCCGCAGAACCTGATCCCGATCGCCGGCCTGGAACGCCGCCTCCGCTCCATGCTCGGCGACTCCCGCCTGCTGCACCGCGCCCTCACCCAGGCCGCCGCCCGCGCCGCCTACGAAACCGCCACCCGCAACCGCTGAGCCTCCCCACTCCCCACTCGCGGCGGCACGCCCTCCCCGCCCGCGGCCTCAGCACGGGCCGGCAAGCGCGAAGCACGACCGGTGCCGGCAGGCGCAATTAATCGATAACCGCATGCCACAGACGCTGAGCCGCTTTTTCTTCCACCGCTGAATACGTTTCCGCACCACGCTCAGGGCGGCCGCGCCGCCACGCCGAACACAACCGAGCGCCGCAATTCCCGGCTGACAGCACCACCGACGCAGGGAGGTGGGGGTCGATCGTGCGGCCTCGGATGCCGCAGGGAGGAGCGCCGGCGACGACCGGTGCCCGCGGGAGCATGCGGAACTCCACCCGCCGGGAGCGGGTATATAGATCTAGAACCGGGCGAATGACCGGATCGGCATTCGCGGGCCGAAGCGGGGTGCCGCGATGCCGGCGGTTTCCAGTAGTACGCAGACGCGTCCGCGGTGGCCGGTGAACGGGGCCAGCAGCGTGAGCATGCGCGCGTCGTCGCCGCGGGCTTCGCCGGCCAGGCCCCAGGCGACCGTGTTCGGGATGTGGAAGTCGCCGACGCTGACCGCGTCCGGGTCGCCGAAGACGGTGCGGACCGTTTCCGCGGCGGTCCATGGGCCGATGCCGGGGATGTCGAGGAGGCGCCGGGTCAGCGATGCCGAGTCGGGGCACCGGGACAGCGTCGCGGCGAGGGTGGCGGCGCGGAGGATGGTCTGGGCGCGGCGCTGTTCGACGCCGAGTGGGTGCAGCGCCCAGTAGGTGAGGCCGGCCACGACCTCGGCGGTCGGCGGTACCCACAGGTCGGGGCAGGGGCCGGGTGCGGGTGTGCCGTGCCTGCGGACCAGGCCGGACCAGCCGCGGAACGCTTCCTTGCCGGTGACTTTCTGTTCCAGGACGGCGCGGGTCAGGCGGGGGAAGACCAGGCCGGTGGCGGGGAGCCGGACGCCGCGGTGGACGCGGGCGAGTTCGGCGACGAGCGGGTGCGCGGCCGCGAGCGCGGGGAATTCGGTGACGTCGTCGTTCAGGCCGGCGATGGCTGCGGCGTGCGCGAGGAGCCAGGTGGCGCCGTCGCCGTACGCGTGGGCGGTCAGTGCGGAGCCGTCGCGGGTGAGGCTGAGCGAGCCGGGACCGTCCGGGGTGTGGGCCGCGAACCAGAACACCCCGTCGACGAAACGGGCGGACGGGTCGAAACGGCCCAGCCCGAGGTACCGCGTCGAGCCGGGGAGGTGGTAGCCCTCGGGCAGCGGTAGACGGAGCACGACGCAAGTGTGCCACCGGACGCGGACGCGAAGAAGCGGCGCCGGGGCATCCCTTCACATGCCCCGGCACCGCCTCTTCCGGACCCTTGGCGCCGGCCGCCCGTCACGAGGGGGGTAGGTCTGTGACGGCGGCCGGTACCTCGGGGAGTGTCAGCCGACCTGCACCCGGGCGGAGTCGATCGCCGGGGTCTGGTTCGCGCGCTCCATCATCGGCGTGCGGTGCGAGCCGTCACCGGCCCACACGGTGCACTGGAACTCGCCGGCCGCCGGGAGGCCCGGCACGTTGATCTGCACGGTGTCGGGGGCGCGGCCGCCGCCGCCGTCCTCGGTCGCGACGAAGAACGCCGGGGCCGGAGCCGCGTCCGGGGCCTCGTTGTTGTTCTGCAGCACCCGGCAGGCGGTGTGGAAGTGGCCGCGGACCAGGCCGTCGTCGTTCAGGAAGGAGCTCTCCAGGTAGTAGCCACCGGCGGCGGCACCCAGGAAGCGGTCCCGGACCAGGTTGCGGGTGGAGACGGAGATGGTGAACGGCTCGTTGACGCCCACGTTGTCCGGGATGTCGGTGATCAGCAGCGAGGCGTTGTTGGCGGCGCTGGCGACCTCACCGAACTCGGTGTCGACGCAGCGGTTGCCCTCCTGGAAGCCGGTGTGCGGCTGCAGCTGGCTCTCGCCGCAGTCGTCGCCGAGGATCGCGAGGCCGTTGGTGTCCTCGCGGACCGTGCCCTCGCCGGCACCCGGGTTCTGGCCGCCGTTGTTGTTGCCGCCGCCGTTGTTGTTACCACCACCGTTGTTGTTACCACCACCGTTGTTGTTACCACCACCGTTGTTGTTGCCGCCACCGTTGTTGTTACCGGTGGTGCTGGACGGGGTCGCGGCCGGCGGCGGCGAGGCCGGGGTGCAGCCACGGTTGCGGCGGTTGCGCTGACGGGCCTCGTTGATCTCCTGCTCGGAGGCCTGGCCGTCACCGACGTTCTGCCGGCGACCGTTCTCGTCGATGAACGAACCACGGCCGTTGCGCGGGTACGTCGTGGAGCTCACCTGCGGCTGTGGCGCCGCCTGGCAGGCCTGCCCCCGGCCGGGGTTGTTGCGCCGGTTCGTCGCCGCGTTCGACACCTGGGTGACGGCGATGATGCCGCCGAACACCGCGACGGTCGCAACAGCCGCGACGATCTTCCTGTTCCGCGAGGCGAGGGAGTACCTCAGCTTATCCGTCCACCTGGGCATGACGGGCAACCTTCCTTACTGCAGATCGAGCGTTGCCGGGTTGGGGTTGAGGCAGCGCTTTTATCGACTTCGGATGATGCGAACGGCGCCGAACGCGCCGGCCACCACGGCCACGACCAGGACCAGCCAGATGGCGGTCGTGTCGAAGCCACCGGTGGCGCCGCGTGCCTGCGCTGCCGCCAGCAACGCGTTGGCACCGGTGACCGGGTCGGCCTGCGCGTTGGGCGCGGCAGGCAGTCCGGCGTAGTTCACGAGGTCGGTGCTCTCCAGCAGCGTGATGTGGGTGAGCACGAAGGCGTTGGTCTGCTGCGCGAGCGCGCGGACCACGTCGTTGCGGGTCGAGGCCCGGATCGTGCTGACGACCGGGAAGATCTTGCCGTGCGCGGCGCGGAGCCGGGCCACGAAGATCTCGTCGAACTCGGCGCCCTCGGCCGCCTCCATCTCGGCCAGCCAGTTCGACTGGTCCTGGTTCGGCTCGTTCGGCAGCTGGATGTTCAGCTTCGCGGCGGCGTTCACGGTCAGCTCGTCCAGCTCGATGTGCTGCTGCCGAATCGAGTCGCCCACCTCCTTCACCTTCTGGGACTCGCCCTTGTCCCCGGCCATCTCACCGGCCGGGATCTCCCACAGACCGGCCAGTCGCACCGCGATCACGAACTGCTCGTCCGCGGACGTGATCGGGCCGGACGGGTCCTGCTCGGCCGGTTCCACCACTTCGGGGGTCGGCGCCTGGGCGAAAGCCACGGCGGGTGCCGAGAACAGGACGGCACCCAGGATCGCGAGAGTGGAAACCGCGCGTGCACCTCGTCGCCGGAGCCGCACAGCCGCCATCACTTCACCTCCACTAGTCGACACATCACGCTTCACGGATTTCGGGTCCCGGAGGGTTCAAGCCATCGAAAATTGATTAATCGGATTTGTTCTGAACCTGGATCTTCACCCGTTCGGGTGATGCTCCGGAAAGCCCCAGGAATGCGAAGGGCCGGCCGCATTCGACGCGGCCGGCCCTTTCCGTTATCACCTAATCGCGATCAGTAGTCGTAGTCGCTCGACGACGCACCCGAGGCGCTCGGCGCCGGCGCGGCACCGCCCTTGCCCTCTTCCTTCTTGGGCACCGGCACCGCCTTCGGGGTGCCCTCGGGGAGGCAGTTCAGGTTCTTCTTGCCGTCGGGCTGGACGTTGAACCAGGTGCCGCCGACCTTCTGGCCCTTCCACTGACCCGGCTTCTCGTCGCCGATGTAGCGGTACAGCGGCCAGCCGTCCAGCGTCAGCTGCCGGGTGCCGTCCGACCGGAGCACGGTGCCGACCAGCTCCTCGTCGATGCCCTCCAGCTCCGGCTCGCCGTCGGTCAGCGCGGGCGGCCAGACCAGCGCGCAGTCGCCGTTGCAGTTCGAGATGGCCGGCTTGTTGCTGTCCTTGTCGAAGCGGTAGAGCAGGAAGCCCTCCTCGTCCGCGACCACGTCACCCATCTGGTCCGGGGACTGCTTGATGAGCTTCTCGGTCAGCTGCTCGGGGGCGAGCTCGACCTCTTCCTCCTGCTCCTCCTCCGGCGCCTCGGACGCCTCGGGGTCGGCGCTGGCCTCAGGGTCCGCGGACTCGCTCACGGAGTTCGCCGCGGGGACCTGGTTCCCCTCTCCAGCGGTGTCGTAGCTGACCGGGGCGCAGCCCGACGCCAGCATCAGCGCCGCGGCGAGCGCACCCATGGTGCCGGTCATGGCGAGAAGGGTTCGCTTCTGGGTAACCACGTTGATCTCCCTGAGGGTTCGTCCGCTTTTCCGTTCTGCCGGTGAATACGCACCTCACCTCGAAGTGGATCGGGAATCGGCGGTGGACAATTTCACACCGGGCCGTTGAACCAAAAAGAGCCGGGGCCCGTGAAGTACGGGCCCCGGCTCATAAAGCGTTGGTACGGATCAGTTCGGCGCGGTCACCATCGTGGTGCTCTTGTCGTCGGCCGAGACGGCGCGCACGGATGCGAACGCGATGTCGGACCGGCTGAGCGCGGTTTGCGCGGACAGCTCCAGCGGGTTCGGGTTCTCGGTGGTGCCGTAGCCGGCGGCCGGAACCTTCCAGCTGGTGACGATCTCCTCCGCGCCGTTCGTCGTGACCAGCACCAGCCGGCACTCCTCCACGTCCTTGATGTTGCGGACGATGAAGTTGACCTGCGTGCCCCAGTCCTTCTCCCGGAAGTCGACCAGGAGCTGGACGCCGGTGCGCGGGTCGGTCGCCTGGAACTGGTCGCCGCCGTTCGGGCCACCGATGCCGGGACCGTCCGGGTCCGGCGGAAGCTCGCCGACCTGCGACGGCAGCGCCTCCGGGGTGCCGCCCGGGTCGCCGCCGAACATCTGCCCGCCGGCGAACAGCGACAGCGTGGTGACCACGGCCAGGATCACCACCGCGGCCGCGCTGGCGACGAGCTGGCGGCGGCGCGCCCGGCGGCGCTCCTTGCCGACCGTGCCCATCATCCGCTGCAGCACCCGGCCCTCGCGGTGCGTCTGCTCCGCGGCCACGTAGCTCGGCGGATCCACCCGGCTGAGCACGTCGACGACCGGCATCAGGGACTCCAGCTCGGCCGCGCACTCGTCGCAGTCGATCAGGTGTTCCTCGAAACGCGCCGTCTCGTACTCGTCGAGCGCGCCGATCGCGTACGACCCCACGTCCGTGTGGGGCGACGCCCCCTCCGGGGCCGACGTCGAGAATCGGTCGTTCACCCCGTCACCCCCCGCTCCTGAAGCGCCGACCGCAGGGCCCGCAGCGCGTAGTAGACGCGCGATTTCGCGGTGCCGAGCGGCAGCCCGAGCGCAGATGCGGCCTCCTGCACCGTGCGCCCCTTGAAGTAAGTCTCCACCAGAATCTCCCGATGCGCCGTGGTGAGCGTGCGCAACGCGTCGGAGACGGTCATCTCCTGCAACAGCCGATCGGTCTCGTCGGATGTCGTGGGGAACGTCTCCAGCTCGCGGTCGTAGGTCTCGGTCGGGCGGGCCTTCTCGCTCCGGTGATCGTCGATGGCGATCCGCCGGGCGACCGTGACCAGCCACGGCCGTAGCGAAGTCTGTCCCTGCGCACCCAGCCGGTGCGCGTTCCGCCAGGCCCGCAGCAGCGTCTCCTGCACGATGTCCTCGGCGCGCTGCCGGTCACCACCGGTCAGTCGCAGCACGAACATCAGCAGCGGTCCGGCGTGCTCCTCGTAGAGCGTGCGCACGAGTGCGTCCTCGCTCTTGGCGGAGCCGGTCGGGCCGAAGCCTCCGGTGCCCTCGCCGCCGTCGCCGCCTCCACCGCGTCGCCCTCTTCCGCGAGGGTCGACCGGTCCGGTGGGGCTGCCGGGGATGCGAGGGGAAGGTGCTGGGTTCATGGCAGGGCGCGAGAAGTCAGGAGTTGCCTCGTGCGCGGCAGGCCTGGCCTCGTGCCGGGGAGCCGGTCGTGGCGTCACCGGCCCATCATTGCGGTTGATCGAGCTGTCGTCGAGCGCCAGCCACCGGTTTGTTGATCGCGGCTGCCCAGGGGCACACAGTGTGTCCGTTCCACGACCACCGCTGGCTACCTGATGCATCGCCACCTCCTCATCCGGTTACGGTCGCTGCTCGACTCGATCGCCAGTAGGTACGCGGAGGCAGCGCCCGTTGGATCAATCCGACGAGGAGAAATCCGTGAATCTGTGTGGCCTCGGTCACCCGGCAGAGTGACCGGTCCGATTTGCGCGAATAATCCTCGCTGCTGTGTATCGGCTCACATTTCAGATTTTGGGACGACTTAAGACCCAAGGCCCGGCGCCGGTACGGGAGTCCGCCGCACCATCCGGCACCACCACTCCGGCGAAGCCCGCGCCATTCATGAGAATCGGCCGGTACGCGATGTGGGCACACCACGTACCGGCCGATTAATCGTGCGCCGGCAATGTCCGGGACGACCACTGTCTTCGCAGCTCACTGGGCTGGTGAGCGGCGCGGTCGCGGCCGGCGCCCGATCCGGGAGCCTGCACTGCCAAAACGAATTCTGGCGTGTTTTCGCAGAGGAACGTCAAGTCGTCTAAGCACTCCTTAATCAATCGATAAGAATCGTTCGATCTGGGCGAGACCACTATTCATAAGGAATGCCCGGCGCTCAAGACGGCCGGGATGACCGTGACCGTTCCGTTATCCGGCGCGCGGCGTCCGGATCAGCAGCGACGCGTGCGCGTCCGTCTCGCCCACCGCCTGGTAGACGTGCGGGACGTCGGCCCGCCAGGACACGTGCTCGCCGGCCCCGGCCAGCAGCGGGGCGTCCGCCGGGCCGGTGCGCAGCGCGCCCGCGAACACGGTCAGGTGCTCCGTCACGCCCGCCTGGTGCGCCGGCGACGACTGGTGCGCGCCCGCGGCGACGCGCAGCCGGTAGAGCTCGAACACGGCGCCCGCCTCCTCGAACGTGTCCAGCAGCGTCGCGGTCACGGCCGCGCCGCTCACCCGCTGCTCCGGGTCGGCCGCCAGCACCGCGCCCAGCGGCACGCCGAGCTGCGCGGTCACCGCGTAGAGCGTCTCCAGCGTGGGATTGCGGGTGCCGGTCTCCAGTCCGGAGAGCGTCGCCTTGCCGATCCCGGCGCGGCGCGCCACCTCGGACAGCGACAGCCCGCGGGCCTCGCGCAGCTCGCGCAGGCGCCGGCCGATTCCCCCTGGCGTGGTCACCGTGACATGGTGCACGATGGCTCAGCGTTCCGTTTACGGAACGGCTTCGTCGTCATCGGGGGGGTCGCGGTGTCCAAGCTCGTGCAACCGGTCGTGGCCGGCGCGGTCACCGCCGTCGTCGGGTTCGCCAGCTCGTTCGCGATCGTGCTCGCCGGGCTGCGCGCGGTCGGCGCTTCCCCCGCGCAGGCCTCCTCCGGCCTGCTCGCCGGCTGCCTGGCCGTCGGCGCGGTCGCCGTTCTCCTGGGGGTACGCCACCGCCTGCCGATCGCGATCGCCTGGTCCACGCCCGGCGCCGCGCTGCTGGTCGCGACCGGCGTCCCCGAGGGCGGCTGGCCGGCCGCGACCGGCGCGTTCCTGGTGACCGGCCTGCTGATCGTGCTCGCCGGCCTGTTCGCGCCGCTCGGACGGTGGATCGCGGCGATCCCGCAGCCGGTCGCGGGCGCGATGCTCGCCGGCGTGCTGCTCGACCTGTGCCTGGCTCCGGTGCGCGCGGTCGCGGAGGTGCCGGCGCTGGCCGTACCCGTGATCGTGGTCTGGGCCCTGCTCTTCCGCTTCGCCCGGCTGTGGGCCGTGCCGGTCGCGCTGGTGGTCGCCGCGGCCGGCATCGCGCTGACCGCACCCGCCGGCGGCCTCGGCGCGGTGTCGCTGTGGCCCACGGTCGCGCTGACCGCGCCCGCGTTCACCCCGGCCGCGCTGATCTCGCTGGCCGTACCGCTGTTCCTGGTCACCATGGCCTCGCAGAACGTGCCCGGCATGGCGGTGCTGGCCGGATTCGGCTACCGGGCGCCGCTGCGGCCGGTGCTGCTGACCACCGGCGTCGCGACCGTGGTCGCCGCACCGGCCGGTGCGCACGCGGTGAACCTGGCCGCGATCAGCGCCGCGCTGGCCGCCGGCCCGGACGCGTCACCGGACCCCGGGCGGCGCTGGATCGCGTCGGTCAGCGCGGGCGGCTTCATGATCCTGCTCGGCCTCGGCGCCGGCCTGGCCACCGCGCTGGTCCTGCTCTCCCCACCGGTCCTGATCGAGGCGGTCGCCGGGCTGGCGCTGCTGTCCGCGCTGGCGTCCGCGCTGTCCTCCGCGGTCGCCGAGCCCTCCGGCCGGGAGGCCGCGGTGGTGACGTTCGTGGTCACCGCGTCCGGCGTGTCGTTCCTGGGCATCGGCTCCGCCTTCTGGGGCCTGATCGCCGGCACACTCCTCCTGCTCCTCCTCCGCACCCACCGCCGCTCCGCACCGGCACCGTCCGGCCCGGCTTCGACGGCACCGGCCACGGCCCGACCGGCCGACGCGGAGCCGGCCACGGCCCACCCGGCCACCGCGGAACCGGCCGTGGACCGGCCAGCCGGCGTGCAACCAGCCGCGGTCCGGCCCGCTGTTATTGAACCGGCCGCGGCCCAATCAGCCAACGCGGAACCGGACGCGGACCGGCCGGCCGGCATGGAACCAGCCGCCGCTCAGCCAGCCAACCCGGAACCGGCCGTGGACCGGCCGGCCGGCATGGAACCAGCCGCCGCCCAGCCAGCCAACCCGGAACCGGCCGCGGACCGGCCAGCCAACGGGGAACCGGCCGCGCACCGACCGATCGACGGGGAACCAACCGCCAATCGGCTCGCCGACGTGCGACCGGCCGCGGGCCGGCCAGCCGGCGGGGAACCGGGCACGGTTCGACCGGACGGCGGGGATGAAGCGGCCGGGGAGGAAACGGTTGTGCGGGATTCGGCGAAAGCGGCGCCCGCCGGTCGGGAGGCGGATGTAATCGGACAATAGGAGACTCGTCCCGCCGGGGCGGGCCGGCGTGCGGGAGGGGTGGCGGTGTCAGCGAACCGGCGACGGCCACGCGGTCTGCACCGGAACCCGTTCACACCGCGGGACGGCTTCCTCGCCTGGGCGAACAGCCCGCCGGTCACCGGTGCGCTGTGCGTGCTGGCCGCGCTGCTCTGCCTGACCGCCGCGGTCACCGCCCATCGGCACGCGACCGCGCTGCGGGAACGCGGCATCCAGGCACGGGCGGAGGTGCTGCGCGCGGGCGACGACCGCAACGCGCTGCTCCGGTTCACCACCGCGGGCGGGCAGCAGATCACCACGGAGGTGGGCACGCTGGACTGGAACCCCGCACCGGTCACCGGCGGCACCGCGAAGGTCATCTACGACCCGGCGAACCCCGCGGCCAGCGTCACGGACGCCGGGGCCGCACCGGATCCACTGATCACCTGGCTCCTCGTCGGCCTCGCCGGCCTCTTCGGCCTTCTCGCGCCGCTCTCCTTCACCGGCCGCATCCGCTGGCGCACCTGACCGGCCCGCGCAGACCGCTCATGATCGACGCCGGTGGGCACCGCGACCTTCAGTCGCATGTCGCATGTCGCACGTCGCCTTGACCCGACCCGGCCTGGCAGCTTTATGGTGAAATTTCGGGCACGGGGTGCCCGAGCCCACCGATCTGCCTTGCGACCGGCCGCCACCCACCGACAGCCCGCCCAGCGACAGTGCACCCGCGACAGCGCACCCAGCAGTTGGCCGGCCCACCGAGCGACAGCCCGCCCAGCGACAGCGGCCACCCAACAGACACCCATCCCAGCGACAGCCCGCCCAGCGGTAGCCGGCCCAGCAGCAGTCGACCACTCAGGAACAGCACGCCCCAGACGACAGCCGCCACCCGCCGCATCCCCCACCACGCAGCCGCATCCCACCACGCAGCAGCACTCAAGCGCGCAGCGGCATCCGCCCCAGCGTCACTCGCGGCCGCACCCAGACACGCGGCGGCACCCTCACACACGGCCGCACCCAGCCACGCGGCCACACCCAGCCACGCGGCCGCACCCGATCGCGCGGCCGCACCCGGGCATGCGGCCGCACCCGGGCACGCGGTCGCACCGGGACACGCGGCCGTACCGGGAGGGACTGTGCCACGAGGGGTGTTTCCGGCCCGACACGCCGGGCTGAAGTCCTGGCGGGATGGGCACCGTGAGTGATGACATCGAACGTTGTGAGTCCACGGAAGAAGATCGAGGGTGACGGGCGGCAGCTGTCGCCGGAGCAGGCCGCTGCGGCGGCGATGGTGGCCGAGGCGAAGGCGCGCGGGCTGGAACTGACCGGTCCGAACGGCTTGTTGAAGCTGTTCACCAAGAATGTCCTCGAGACCGCGTTGAACGAGGAGATGACTGAACACCTCGGTCATGCGAAGAACCAGGCATCGCCGGAGCGTGAGTCGACAAATGTGCGCAACGGCAGCCGCGGCAAGACGGTGATCTCGGATGCGGCCGGTGAGGTGCGTATCGACGTGCCGCGAGATCGGGAAGGGACGTTCGAGCCGCAGATCGTGAAGAAACGGCAACGGCGCCTGACCGAGGTCGACGAGATCGTGTTGTCGTTGTATGCGAAGGGAATGACGACCGGGGAGATCTCCGCGCATTTTGCGGAGATCTACGGTGCGTCGGTGTCGAAAGAGACGATCTCGCGGATCACCGATAAAGTCGTGGCGGAGATGACGGAATGGTCGACCCGGCCACTCGATGCCGTTTACGTGGCCGTGTTCATCGACGCCATCGTCGTCAAGGTCCGTGACGGCCAGGTCGCCAACCGGCCGGTCTACGCGGCCATCGGGGTCACCGTGGACGGCCACAAAGACGTCCTGGGGTTGTGGTCCGGCTCCGGTGGCGAGGGCGCCAAGTTCTGGATGAGTGTCCTGGTGGATCTGAAGAACCGTGGCGTGCGGGATGTGTTCTTCGTCGTCTGCGACGGGCTGAAAGGGCTGCCGGACACCGTCGAGGCGGTGTGGCCGCAAGCGATCGTCCAGACCTGCATCATTCATCTGATCCGGAACACTTTTCGTCTGACCTCCCGGGCGGATGCCGACGCGATCAAACGCGACATCAAACCGATTTACACGGCGGTCAACGCCGACGCCGCGCTCGCCGCTCTGGACGACCTCGAGGAGAAATGGGGGAGTAAATACCGGGCGATGATCCGGTTGTGGCGTAACGCGTGGGATGAGTTCATCCCGTTCCTCGATTACGACGTCGAGATCAGGAAGGTGATCTGTTCGACGAACGCGATCGAATCATTGAACGCCCGCTACCGTCGTGCTGTTCGCGCACGCGGGCATTTCCCCAGCGAGCAGGCCGCGTTGAAATGCCTGTATCTTGTGACCCGCAGCCTGGACCCGACCGGGGCCGGCCGCGCACGATGGACGATCCGCTGGAAGCCCGTGCTGAACGCCTTCGCCATCACCTTCGGTGACCGCTGGCCGGCCGCCGAAACCTACTGACCGAAGAGCCGGAAACACCGATCTTGGTACGGACCCTACCGGGACACGCGGTCGGTACTTGATCGCCCAGCGGCACCGGGTCGGTGGGCGGGTGGGCGCGACGGGCGGCGGTGTCGCGAGTTGACGGCCGGGTTCGGGGCGGGGCGGGAGACTCTTTCCGGGTGACCGGTGGCGGGGAGCAACGGGCGGGGTCGTGGTGACCACGGCGGGACCGGCAGGGAGGAGCGCCAGCGACGACCGGTGCCCGCGGGAGCATGCGGGAGCCGGCCCGCCGGAAGCGGGCAGAAAAGATCTGGCCGGGAAGTCTCGTCGTCGATGAGCGGCGGCAGTCTGCGACGAGAGCGGACGGAACGGGCGTTTGTGGTCGGTCCAGGACACGATGGCCGCGGCCGTGCACGCCGGTTCCGCGCATGCGGCGATCTGTGCCGACGTGTCCCTTTAACTGTGTGTGATCAGGGTGTATGCATAGGCTCATGGATCTTCCGCTGCTGCCGCCGGTCAAGCCGATGCTCGCCAAGCCGATAGGCGAGATCCCGGCCGGGCAGCTCTACGAACCGAAGTGGGACGGGTTCCGGTCGATCATCTTCCGGGACGGCGCGGAGGTGGAGATCGGCAGCCGCAACGAGAAGCCGATGACGCGGTACTTCCCGGAGGTGGTCGAGGCGGTGCTGGCGAACTTCCCGGAGCGGGCGGTGATCGACGGCGAGATAATCGTCGCGGACACCGAGCGGAACACGCTCGACTTCGAGGCGCTGCAGCAGCGGATCCATCCCGCGGCCAGCCGGGTGACGTTGCTGTCCACCGGGACGCCGGCCAGCTTCGTCGCGTTCGACCTGCTGGCGCTCGGCGACGAGGACCTGACCGAGGTGCCGTTCGCGGAGCGTCGGCGGCGGCTGGAGGAGGCGCTGGCGCACGCCGGGGCGCCGGTCCACGTCACGCCGATAACGGACGATCTGGAGACCGCGCGGCGCTGGTTCGCCGAGTTCGAGGGTGCGGGGCTGGACGGGCTGATCGCCAAGGGCCCGGAGCTGACCTACCAGCCGGACAAGCGGGTGATGACGAAGATCAAGCACAAGCGGACCGCGGACTGCGTGGTGGCCGGGTACCGGGTGCACAAGTCGGGGCCGGACCGGATCGGGTCGCTGCTGCTCGGGCTGCACGACGAGCGGGGCACGCTGGTGTCGGTCGGCGTGATCGGCTCGTTCCCGATGGCCCGCCGCCAGGAGCTGTTCCACGAGCTGCAGCCGCTGGTCACCACGTTCGAGGATCATCCGTGGAACTGGGCCGCGCACGAGCAGGGCGAGCGCACGCCGCGGCGCAACGAGCAGAGCCGGTGGAACGCGGGCAAGGACCTGTCGTTCACGCCGCTGCGGCCGGAACGGGTGGTCGAGGTCCGGTACGACTACATGGAGGGTGTGCGGTTCCGGCACACCGCCCAGTTCGAGCGGTGGCGCCCGGACCGCGACCCGTCGACGTGCACGTACGAGCAGCTGGAACGGCCGGTCCGCTTCCACCTGGCGGACGTGCTGGGCACCCACCCGCGGTGACCGTCACCGCCGAGCGCGGGAGGGGCCGCGCGGTCAACGGCCGCGCAGCGCGCGCAGCATGTCGCGGGTCGCGTCGGCGACCGGCCGCCAGACGTCGTCGCGGACGAACCGCCAGACCGGGGTGACGGTGTGCGACCAGATCCACGCCACGCCGCGCGCGACCGGCACCACGGTGTGCCGCCACAGCCAGGCGATTCCCCGGGCGACCGGGACCACCGAGTGGCGCCACGCCCAGTCCAGCGCGTCCGCCAGCACCCGCAGCACCCAGCCGGCCGGGCGGACGACCGCGCGCTCGACCAGCCACCGGAGCGCGTCGAACGTCCATTCGATGCCGCGCAGCACCGCGACCGCGGCCGGCCGTACGGCGCGGGCGAGCCAGCGCAGTGGCTCATAGACCAGCGTGACCGCGACCCAGCCGACCGGCACGATCACCAGATGGACGACCAGCCAGGTCAGCGGCACGCCGATCAGATTGATCCCGGTCCAGCGCAGCGGCGGCCAGAGCGCGTTGAGCCACACCCAGCGCAGCGGCCACCAGACCAGGTGCAGCCACACCCAGCGCAGCGGGAACCAGATCAGGTGGAGTGCCACCCAGCGCAGCGGCCACCAGATCAGGTGCAGCCAGACCCAGCGCGCCGGCAGCCACAGCAGGTAGACGCCGATCCAGCCGAGCGCCGCGCCGATCAGCCGGGCGGTGCGCGTCACCAGTTCCCAGACGAACCGGACCGGCACCACGAAGACCAGCGCGATCGCGCGCGCCGGGTAGCGGATCCAGGCGGGCACGTCGTCCTCGGGCGGGCGCGGGCTCATCCGGGCCCAGGCGGCCTCGCGTGCGGCGAAGAGGTCATCGGATTCCATTGCGGTTCGACGGTACGGATCCCCGTCAAGGCCGGCCGCGCGGCGTACCGGCGGGTGGTGGTGGTCGCCGGTCATGCGAGGAACACCGCGGCAACGATCATGGTGAGTGCGGAGGCGAGCGTGGACAGCATGACCACGTCCCGCGCGAGCGTCTCGGACTCCCGGTAGCGCAGCGCGAAGACGAACACGTTCTGCGCCGCGGGCAGCGCGGACGTCACCACGGCCGCGAACAGCGCGGCGTCGTCCAGGCCGAACAGGAACCGTCCGATCAGGTACGCCAGCGCCGGCTGGACGACCACCTTCAGCGACACCGCGAGGTAACGGTCGGGTGCCTCCGGACCCGGGTGCAGCGGCCGTGCGCCCGGCACCGACATGCCGAACGCCAGCAGCGCGCCCGGCACCGCCGCGGCACCGACCAGCTCGAACGGCTCCAGCAGCAGCGCCGGTGGGGTCCAGCCGGACGCCGCGACCGCGATGCCGGCCACGGACGCGATCATGATCGGGTTGCGGGCCGGCAACAGCGCGAGCGATCGCAGCGACGGCCGGCCCTGCCCGCTCGCCAGGTCCAGCACGGTCAGCGCGAACGGCGCCGCGAGCAGGACCTGGAACAGCAGCACCGGTACGACCAGGGAGACGTCGCCGAGCACGTACGCCGCGATCGGCAGGCCCAGGTTGGCCGCGTTCACATAGGACGCGCCGAGCGCGCCGATCGTGGTCCGGCCCGCGCCCCGCCGCCACACCAGCCGCGCGACCAGCGCGTGGATCAGCGCGACCAGGATCGTCGCGACCACGAAGACGAGCAGCGCACCGGTGACGATCCGGTCCAGGCTGGTGCGACTCAGCGTGACGAACAGCAGCGCCGGGGTGGCGACGAAGAAGACCAGCCGACCCAGCACCTCGGGCGCGGCCTCGCCGAGCACCCGGCCGCGCGCGAGCAGGTAACCCACCGTGGCGATCACCCAGATCGCGGCGAATCCGCTGAGTACCCCGCCCATTCCTAAGATCATCCCTGGTGACGGCCGTCACGGCAGTCCCGGGACCGCACGACCGGCTAACCTCGAGGCGACCAAACCGCCCCGACGAGAGGGATGCCGTCCGTGCGTCGCACACCTCACCGCGCGCTGGCCGCGCTGGCCGCCACGATGCTGGCGGTGTCCGGCTGCTCGCTGCCGGTCTTCGCACCGGGCGGGGACAACAGCGCGCGCGAGCAGCAGCCCGGGGGCGGCGGCGCACCGAACCTGTCCTGGCGCAACTGCGCCGAGATCCCGCAGCAGCTGTACGGGCAGAAGGCGCCGCGCATGCGGTACGAGTGCGCCACGATCCCGGTACCCAAGGACTGGAACGACGCGTCGAACGGGCAGACGTTCGAGCTCGCGCTGATGCGGGTGCGGTCCACCCAGCAGAAGGACCGGATCGGCTCGCTGCTGATCAACCCGGGCGGCCCGGGCGGCTCCGGCATCGACACCGCGGCGTACCTGTCGTTCGGCCCGCAGGTGCAGGGGCTGCCGACCGAGATCCTGGAACGGTTCGACGTGATCGGCTTCGACCCGCGCGGCGTCTCCCGGTCCTCGCCGGTCAAGTGCATCTCGGACGCGGACCTGGACGCCAGCTACGGCTCCGAGCCCGACCCGGAGACACAGGCCGAGTTCGACGAGATCGTCGCGCTGAACCAGCGGATCGGCGCGGAGTGCGGCACGAAGTACGGCGCGGACCTGCCGCTCTTCTCCACCGAGCAGGCCGCGCGGGACATCGACGCGATCCGGGCCGCGGTCGGCGACGAGAAGCTGACCTACCTGGGCTACTCGTACGGCACGCTGCTCGGCGCCACGTACGCCCAGCTGTTCCCGCAGAACATCCGCGCGATGGTGCTGGACGGCGCGGTCGACCCGCAGCAGGGCATGGTGGCCGGCTCGGAATCGCAGGCCAAGGGCTTCGAGCGCGCGTTCGACAACTTCGCCGCCTGGTGCCGGGCCACCGCCGCGCAGTGCCCGGTCGCGCCGGACGCCCGCGCCACGCTGAACGAGCTGCTGGACAAGGCCCGGGCGACCCCGCTGCGCGGCGCGGACGGCCGGGAGGCGACGGCCGGCTGGATCTTCTACTCGGCCGTGGCCGCGCTCTACACCGAGCTGTACTGGCCCGAGCTCGGCAAGGCGCTCGGCGCACTGCGCGACGGCGACCCGGACCCGATGTTCGAGCTGGCGGACACGTACACCAGCCGCACCGACCAGGGTGAGTACGACAACCAGGCCGACGCGCTGCTGGCCGTGAACTGCGCGGACAGCGAGGAGCAGGTCACCCCGGAACAGGTGCGCACGCTGCAGCAGGAGTGGGAGAAGAAGTACCCGCTGTTCGGGCCGGCGCTGGCGATGGGCATGCTGGGCTGCGCGTTCTGGCCGGGCGCACGCGACCCGTACCCGACCGGGCCCGCGCGGGGCGCACCGCCGATCGTGGTGGTCGGCACGGTCGGCGACCCGGCCACGCCGTACGAGCAGACCGCGGTGCTGGCCGGCATGCTCGGCACCGGGCAGGTGCTGACCTGGGAGGGCGAGGGCCACACGGCGTACCCGAACACGCGCTGCATCACGCAGGCCGTCGACGGGTACCTCATCGACCTGACGGTTCCGGCGAAGGATCTGCGCTGTCCGGCCGGTTGAGCCGGGCCTCGAGCAGCGCCCGTACCACGCGCAGATTCTGCTTGATCTCTTCCTGCTCCTCGTGCCGGAACGCGTCCGCGTCGACGATCAGCCTGCTGGCGAAGTGTGCGGTGATCAGCGGGATGACGAGCAGCACCATGATCGAGATGAGCAGCGCGGCCATGGCCCGGGCCTGCCACGACTCGGGCGAGATGTCGCCGTACCCGACCGTGGACGCGGTGACCACCGCCCACCAGATCGAGTCGCCGACGCTCGCCCGCTCGAAGTGGCTGTAGAGCGTGCCGCAGATGACGATCAGCCCGAGGTAGGAGCCCATCAGCGTGCGCGGCGAGTTCGCGAGATAGACGAGCCCGCGGTACACCAGCCGGAACGGCGCCAGCAACAACGTCAGCATCCGATCATCCTGACGCCGCCGGGTGGGTGCGCGGGTCAGCTTTCCCGGCGCCGAACCCGGTACGCCCGGGTCTTGCTGCGGTTACCGCACACGCCCATCGAGCACCATCGCCGTGACGAGTTCTTCGACCAGTCGTAGAACGCCTCGCGGCAGGTCTCCGCGTCACAGATCTTCAGGCGCCGCCACACACCGTCCCGCTCGGCCAGGAGCAACTCCGCCAGCAGCGCGCCGAGCAGCGACTCCACGCCGGACGCACCGGCGGCCTCCAGCCGGACACCGCCCAGATCAAGAGCGACGCGCACGGGTACGCCACGGGCGTGCGCGTTCAGCCTCGCCCGCGCACCGGCCTGCTCCCCCGTCCGCACGTCACCGCCGGGCTGGGTGGCGGGCGCGGCGCCGTCGCGCTGGGCGGCGGGCGCGGCGCCGTCGTGGTGGGCGGCGGGCTGGGAAGCCTTGCCGTCGCCGGGCTGGGTGGCGGCCTCGTGTCGGCTGGCGGCCTCCGCGTGTCGGGTGGCGGTCTCGCGGTGGGGGGTGGTGGCGGGCTGGTCGTGGTGGGCCGCGATCTCGTCGCGGAGCGCGGCGCGGAAGTCACGCACGTGGGCCAGTTCCGCGTCGCCGGCCGGGCCGTCGTGGCCGTGTGCGGCCAGCCATCGGCGCAGGCCGTCGACGTCGGCCAGCTCGTCCGTGCCCGCCTCCACGTCGACCGTGTTGGCGAACGCGGCGACCAGCGCCAACCCGTCCGGGATCTTCTCGCGCACCGGGGCCACCTCGCACCATCCTGAAACACCGGCAATTGCGTTTGACCGGTCACATGCACGGTACTACCGTCGGCTTGCAACCACCAAAACGCTTTAGCCGGTTGCCGTAGCCGAAGGAGCCGCCATGCACTCCACGCTCGCCGCACTCTGGATGAAGGCCCGCCAAGCCGAACTGCTGGCCGAGGCCCACCACACCCATCTCGCGACCACCGCCGCACGTCGCCCGCGCACCGGCTCCGACCACGCCGGCCTCCACGGCGACACCCCCGGTCACATCGGCGGCCGCGCGCTTCGCCACACCGCCGACCGCGCGCTTCGCCACACCGCCGGCCGCGCGCTTCGCCACACCGCCGGCCGCGCGCTTCGCCACACCGCCGGCCGCGCGCTTCGCCGCTCCACCGGCCGCGCCCTGATCCGCTTTGGCACCCTCGTCGCCGGTGACACCCCACGCCCGGCCCGACCCTGACGACGGAGCCGGGCACGACGACTCGCCCGCTCCACATCCGGAACGAATCGGTCACTTCACGACAGGCGCCGCAAGCCCTCCGGTTAACTGACCGCTCGCGCCCGCCGGCCGATGTCGCGGCGCGAACCATCCAGCCCATCGACCGGCCTCACGGCGCGAACCGTCCCACCCCCGCTGGCCGTGAGCACCGGCCCGTGATCACCGCCGCCGACCAGCCGGAGGGCGCTGAACCATCCCAGCCGGCAAATCGGAGCAGCGGCCGACGCCGGCCGGCGAGGCTGGCTGCGTGGGCCGGCGGTATTGATGTGCGCGGGCCCGCGGCATCGCGTAGCCAGCCGGAGTTGCGCGGGTCGGTGGCGCCGCGCAGCCAGCCGGAGTTGCGCGGGTCGGTGGCGTTGCGCGAATCCGGACGGGTTGCGTGGACCTGTCGGGTTGCGTGGGCCCGGCTCGCCAAGGCGGGGCGTCAGGCGTCGGCCGGGGCGGGCAGTCGGGCGGAGCGGCGCAGGGCGGCCAGGCCGACGGCGGCCTGAAGGGCGGCGACGGTCAGCACCGCGGCGAGCATGGCGCCGTCCGGGCGCATCGCGAGGTGCAGCATCACCATCACGCCGGCCACCACCAGCGCACCTCGCCAGGCACTCCGGTCGTGCGGACTGCGCCAGAGCCGGACGCTGCACGGCACGCAGACGAGCGCGAGCGCCACCAGGCCGAGAGCGATCAGCGGCGCGTGGGCCACGTGCGCTCCGGTCAGCGCGAGGTGCACCACTGCACCGGCCAGGCCGAGAAGCGCGGCCACCCGTGCAAGCGTCATCATGCCCTCCCCTACTCAACGCATCCCAAGTGCGAGGAATTGTATCCCAGAAATTTGTCTCTGGATCCTCTCGCTCGCCGGGCTGTGGCCAACGGCGGTGGCCGGCGGGACGGGTGGGGAGGTGTGGTCGTGCCGTTCTTCGGTGACCGGGCCGGGACCGGCTCCGATGCGGCGGCCGAGCGGCGGCGGAGGCCGCCGCGGGGTTTGCCCGCGGGAGCATGCCCGGAGTGGCCACGCCGGGAGCGGGAAGATGAAGCCCTTGGTTCTACGGTTTGCCGTCCTGCTGGGCGCTCCTGGCCCGGGACGGCTGGACGCGCATCGGCTCGCCGGGCATCTTCGGGTACTCCGGCGGGTAGGGGAGGTCGCCGCGGTCGTCGCGGGCGGCCCACTCCAGCAGCGGGGTGATGTCGAAGGCGGCGTCGTCGATGGTCGCGTGGGGGTCGCCGATCGCGGCGAAGCGGGGCGGGACGGTCCGGAGGTCGAAGTCGTCGGGTTCGACGTCGGGCAGCTCGGCCCAGGTGACCGGCGTCGAGACGGTGGCGCGGGCGTTGGCGCGGAGGCTGTAGGCGCAGGCGATGGTGCGGTCGCGGGCCATCTGGTTGTAGTCGAGGAAGACCCGCTCGCCGCGTTCCTCCTTCCACCAGTTCGTGGTGGCCAGGTCGGGGCGGCGGGACTCGACCTCGCGGGCGAACGCGATCGCGGCGCGCCGGACCTCGACGAACGACCAGCGCGGCTGGATGCGCACGTAGACGTGGACGCCGCGGCCGCCGGAGGTCTTCGGGTAACCGGTCGCGCCGAGCTCGGCGAGCACCTCGCGCACCGTGCCGGCCACCTCGACCGCGTCCGCGAAGTCGGTGCCGGGCTGCGGATCGAGGTCGATGCGCAGCTCGTCGGGCGCGTCCACGTGCGCGCCGCGGACCGGCCAGGGGTGGAACACGATCGTGCCCATCTGCGCGGCCCAGGCCACGTGGGCCAGGTCGGCGGGGCAGAGCTCGTCGGCGGGGCGGCCGCTCGGGAACGTGATCTTCGCGGTCTGGATCCACAACGGTACGCCGCGCGTGGGCACCCGCTTCTGGAAGAACGTCTCCCCGCCGATGCCGTCGGGGAAGCGCTGCAGCGTCGTCGGCCGGTCGCGCAACGCGCGCAGCATGCCGTCGCCGACCGCGAGGTAGTACTCGAAGACGTCCCGCTTGGTGAATCCGCGGTCCGGGAAGTAGACCTTGTCGGGGCTGGTCAGCCGCACGGCTCGGCCGGCGACCTCGATCTCCTCGGCTTTCGACGCCATGGTCGCGACCTTACGCCGTCCGGGGGTCGCGGAGGTGCCCCCGGACGGCAACAGCGGATCAGCTCTCGAAGCGGCGGCGGTGGCGGCCGGTGTAGAGCAGCGCGGCGCCACCGGCGGTGACCAGCGCGCCCGCGCCGACCAGGCCGGCGAGCGGCAGACCGGTGACCGGCAGTTCGCCCTGGCCCTCCTCACCCTGCACGCCGCCGGTCGGGACCGGGGCCTCGGGCGAGCCGTTGGAGACGCCGCCGCTCGGCGGGACCTCCTGCTGGCCGGCGGACGGCACGGAGCCGGTCGGCGTCGGCGTCGGCACCTCGGGCGTCTCCGGGGCCTCCGGCGTCTCCGGCACCTCCGGGGTGGCCGGCGGCGTCTCCGCACCCGGGCCGCCCGGCGACGGCGTGCCGTAGCCCGGCTTGCCGCGGTCCGGGCCCTCGTCGCCGTAGCCCGAGGTGGGCGCGACGCGCGGCGCGGCGCACTGTGCGGTGGCGTCGCCGAGGACACCGGCCGCGATGCCGCAGACGGTGATCGGCGCGTTGATCGGGAGGCCCACCTGGGCGCCGTTCGCGATGCCGTTGGTGTCGTCCGGTGCCGCGCTCGCCGGTTGGGCGGTCAGCGCGAGCGCCGCCGCGAACATGGTGAATCCGGCGGCCGGCAGCGTTGCCGCCGCGATGATGCGCCGCTTCATGCTCGTCACGCTGTGTTCTCCTCAAAGGGTGGTTGGTGAGGCTCATGTTGATTTTTACAGTTAAAGACCGTTTTGTTCCTGGATCTTACGCTCCCCCAGGGGCAAAGCGGACCAACACCCGCACTCCCCGCCTAACGGGGCAGGTGAGTCCGAGGACACTGGCGCTCGACCGGGCCGCAAGTACCGTTGAGGCATGACGATCGACAAGAGCGCCCTGCCCACCACCGAGGAGGAATGGCGGGTCCGCCTCAACCCGCAGGAGTTCCGGGTCCTGCGGCAGGCCGGCACCGAGGCGCCCTGGACCGGTGAGTACGTCAACACCAAGACCGAGGGCGTCTACCACTGCCGCGCCTGCGGTGCGGAGCTGTTCAGCAGCGACACCAAGTTCGACAGCCACTGCGGCTGGCCGTCCTTCGACGACGCGATCCCGGGCACGGTCGTGGAGATCGAGGACCGGTCGCTCGGCATGCTGCGCACCGAGATCCAGTGCGCGAACTGCGGCTCACACCTGGGTCACGTGTTCCGCGGCGAGGGCTTCACGGCGAAGAACACGCGCCACTGCGTCAACTCCATCTCGGTACGCCTGGAGCCGAAGGCCTAGAACGACATCACGGTGCCGGCCCGGCCGGCCGGCACCGCGGGTGAGAACAGGAACCCCTGGCCGAGGTCACAGCCGAGACCCAGCAGGGTCGCGCGCTGCTCCTCCGTCTCCACGCCCTCCGCGACCAGCCCGAGCCCGAGGTCCCGGCCGCGCCCGACGATCGCACGGACCAGGTCGTCCGCCTCCGCGTCCAGCCCCATCCGGGACACGCACGACCGGTCGATCTTCAGCGCGTCGACCGGCAACCGGGGCAGCGGCTCCAGCGACGACCAGCCGGAGCCGACGTCGTCCAGGTGCACCTCGACACCGATAGCGTGCATCCGGTCCAGCACCCCGACCGCGGCCTCCGGGTCCAGCATGAGCACGCTCTCGGTCACCTCGATCGCGAACCGCGCCGGGTCGACCCCGTGGTAGCGCAGGCAGGCGGCCACGTCCTCGTGCAGGTTCCGGTCCCAGAACTGGCCGGCGCCCACGTTGTACCGCAGCCCCACGCCGGCCGGTGCCTCCCCGGCCCGCCGCCACATCTCCACCTGCGTGGTGACCTGACTGATCGTGCGCAGCGCGATCGCGTCGAGCGCGCCACCCTCCTCCGCGATCCGCACCCACTCCGCCGCCTCCCACAGGCCACGCTCCGGGTGCCGCCAGCGCAGCAACGCCTCGAACGCGACCGTGTGCCGGCTCCGCAGATCCACGATCGGCTGGTAGTACAGGTCGAACCGGTGCGCGTGGAACCCGTCCCACAGCTCCCGCTCCACCCGCCGCCGGTCCGCGGCGCTCATCCGCGGGCAGAGCGTGAACGTGACCACCGTCCCCTTGCCGCGCGCCTTCCCGCTGAGCATCGCGGCGTCCGCGGCACGCAACAGCTCGGCCGCGTCCGGGTAGCCCTCGGCACCGGCACAGACGCCCACGGTCGCGCCGATGACCACGTCCTCCCGCACCCCGTCCAGCCGGTACGGCCGGGACACCGCCGCCTGCATCCGCCTCGCGATCCGCACCATCCGGCTCGGATGATCCACACCGTCCAGCAGCACCAGGAACTCGTCCCCACCGAACCGCGCCGCCACGTCCGCCTCGCGGAGCTCGTCCCGCAGCCGCGCGGCGACCCGCACCAACAGCTCGTCACCGGCATCATGACCGTGCACGTCGTTGACCCGCTTGAACCCATCAAGATCAAAGAACAGCACGCCGGGTACGCGGCCGCGAGCCATGGCGGTCCGCAACCGCTCCAGGAAGTACGCCCGATTCGGCAGGCCGGTCAGGTGGTCGTAGAACGCGGCCCGCTCCAACTCGCGTACCCGCTCCCGCAACTGCGTCACCAGCTCCACTTGCGCCCGCCCCTTCTGGTTGCTTCACTCCGTTCGGCCGGTGCCCACCGGGTCCGGCGACGCTGCAGGTGGACGGTGCTCCGTGAGTTCCGGCCACGCTGCGGATCCACGGTGCTCCGCGAGTTCCGGCCACGCTGCGGATCCACGGTGCTCCGAGAGTTCCGGCGACGCTGCAGGTCCACGGCGCTCCGAGAGTTCCGGCGACGCTGCAGGTCCACGGCGCTCCGCGAGTTCCGGCGACGCTGCGGGTCCACGGCGCTCCGAGAGTTCCGGTGGTGCCACCAGACCAGGGCGGCCCGTGAGTCCGGGCGGTGCGGCAGGTCGTGGCCCTCGGCGGGTCCGTCGCGCCTCGCCGATCCGCTGCGCCCCTGCATGGTCGGCGGTCCGGGCGCGCGAGCGGGGCGGCGGGGCGCGGCGCCGTGGTATGCGTCCCCGAAGGAGGGCGACAACACGCCAGGGGTGCGAGATCCCGACAACTTGCAGGCCTCCTCGGCGTCGGGCGGCCCTCGCGTGCGGCGGCACGGCCGCTCGCCCGACCGTGCCCTTTGACCGTCGCGAAGCACGCGCCGTTAGGTGTGGGAGTAACCCTAGCGGGGCGGAGGGTGATGCTGAGGACCGGCGAGTCCTATTCGGCGGCTGCGATCTCGATCGGGGCCATGGCGGGGTGCGCCCGTTATGCGGCTGGCCTCTGCCTTGTGCGCTTGCTGTTCAGGGCTGCCTCCGGCGGGTCTCGGGCTCCGGTGCATGGCGGGGCTCGCTGGGTGTGGGGTTCCGTGGGCCGGCTGTCTTCTCGTGGCGTCTGTGGGTCGCGTCTGTGGGCCGGGATGCTGCTGGCGCACGTCCGTGAGGACCACCACGATTGGCGTCCGCATGCAGTTTTGAGGCATCGCTTCTTTTGGACAATTCTATCGGGCTCGTGACGCGTCCTTTGATGGTATGTGCGCCAAGACGGGAAGGTGCCGTCTCGCGAATGGTGCACGATCGCGTGGGGGCCGGAAACAGTATTCGGGTCTGTGATGATCGCGAGCTTGTGGAAGGCTTCCCTTATGCGTCAGATGCAGTTGTTCACGTCGTCGGAAACAGCCGCGATGCGGGACCGGACCGCGTCACGGAACTACTCCGCCGAACGAGATCAATTCCGTCACGCACATCAACGACGTCGCTATTGGGGAAAGCGCCTCGGTCATATCGAGCGCCTACGCCGCGACCACGGCTACACCTATGTCGAGGCGGTGGCGGCCGTGGACAGCGCCGCAGGCCACCCGTCACTGGACCGCCACCGCAAGCGCACTGCACCGCGGGCACAACCGGGTGACCCCGCGCCTGCCGCACCGCAGGCGCCCACGGGTGAACGTGCGCCTGCTGCGCCGCGGGTACCTGCGGGCGACCCCGCGCCTGCCGCACCGCAGACATCTACGGGCGAACGTGCGCCTGCCGCGCTGCGGGCACTTGCGGGCGACCGTATAACTGCCGCACTGCAGACGCCTTCAGTTGGCCGCGCGTCTACCGCACCGCCGGGGCCTTTGGCTGATCACGCGTCTGCCGCATCACAGCCGCCTTCGGCTCGCCACGCAGCCGCCGCACCGCTCGCGCCTTTGGCCAGCCCCGCAGCCGCCGCACCACAGCCGCCTTCAGCCCGCCAGGCGCCTGCCGCGTCGTCGGGGCTCTTGGTCGGCCACGCGCCTGGAGCACCACAGCCACCTTCGACCAGCCAGAAGCCAGACGCACCACAGCCACCTTCGGTTCGCCACGCACCTGCCGCGCCGTCGGGGCTCTTGCCCGGCCACGCGCCTGGAGCACCACAGCCACCTTCGACCAGCCAGAAGCCAGCCGCACCACAGGTCTCCTTGGGTGATCGGACGCTTGCCGCACCACAGGCGCCTGCGAGCGACCGGATGCCTGCCGCACCGCAGGCGCCTACGGCTGGCCAGGTGAAAGCGGCTGGACCGTCGGTGTTCTCGCATGACCGCACGGCTGCTGCGCCGCAGGCGACCGCACGTCGCCACGCACCCGCTGCGCCGCAGGCGGCCGCACGTCGCCACGCACCCGCTGCGCCGCAGGTGCGCTTACGTGACCGCGCGCCCGTCGCGCCGCAAATTTCTCATGGCCGGGAACCTGTTACGCCGCAATAGCCGTCGCGCTACCACCCGCCGCGCTCCCTCAGATCCCATAGCGCGACCGCGCGCCCGCGCCACCGCAGGCGTCCTCGAGTGACCAACCGCCCGCCGCAGCCGGGACTGCCGGACGGCAATGCCGCACCGCCTCTTGCTCCCGATCGACACCGCGCACCGGAAACCATCACCGGCCGACCCGGCCACCAGCCGCGCCCCGCCACAGCCACAGCCACAGCCACAGCGAAGCAGTTCAGCAAACAGCGACGCAGCCGGGTGTCCGGCCCGGCTCCGCGCGCTAGCGCAGGCCGGCATCGATTATTCCGGATTCGCACCCGTCGGCAGCGACGCACAACTCGGCGGCCGTCGAAAAGTCTGGTCCGCCGTAAGCCGGTGCCAGAAAGACACGGGCGCGGAACGCTGTCCATATCGGCCGCCCGCGAAGCATCGACTAACGATGCCGCCCCGCAGCCGAAGCGATATTACGTCATGACCTTTCTTTCGCTCGCCGACGTCAGACCAGCGGCCAGCGGCCAGCGGCCAGCGGCCAGCGGCCAGCGGCCAGCGAAAATAATCGAAGTGCAGCAACGCCCGAATAAGAACGCACGAAAACCTGAGGGAGTCGCGAGAAGCAATTGACGTAACGCCGGAAAGCGCACTACGACTCACAGACCGCTGCAGTCGGATCTTCTCCGAAAGCTCTACGCGCGTGACATCCGTGAGCACCGGTTGAAACCGCCCCCGGGTGGCTCGGCGCCCGCGAGATCACGCAGGGCCTGGCCACGCCGGGGGCCACTGGATTCAGGAGTTTCTGGTGCGCAGGCGCGGGAGGATTTCCTTGCCGTAGACGTCGATGAAACGGGACTGGTCGGGGCCGGGGCCGTGGAAGACCAGGTGCTTGAAGCCCATGTCGATGTATTCCTGGATCTTCGCGACGTGCTCGTCCGGGTCGGTGGAGACGATGAAGCGCTTCGCGGAGCGTTCCACCGGGAGCGCGTCGGCCAGGCGTTCCATCTCGATCGGGTCCTCGACGCCGGTTTTCTCGTCGGAGGACAGTGCGAGGGCGGCCCAGTGGTGGGTGTCGTTGAGGGCGCGGTCGGCGTCGTGGTCGAAGGAGACCTTGACCTCGATCATCAGGTCCAGGTCGTCGAGGGTACGGCCGGCCTTGCCGGCGCCCTCGGTCAGCGCGGGCAGCAGCGTACCCGTGTAGAGGTCGTGGCCCTTGCCGCTGGTGGTGATGAAACCGTCGGCGACGCGGCCGGCCATCCTGGTCGCGGCCGGGCCGGACGCGCCGATGTAGAGCGGCACCGGCGTCTCCGGCTTGTCGTAGACGGTGGCCTTCTCGGTGCGGTAGTACGTGCCCTCGAAGTCGACGCGGTCCTCGGCCCACAGCTGCTTGATCAGCGTGACGGCCTCCTTGAGGCGGGCGAAGCGCTCCTTCGGCTCCGGCCAGGCGGTGCCGAGCGGGACCTCGTTGAGCGACTCGCCGCTGCCCACGCCGAGGATCACCCGGCCCGGTGCGATCAGGCCGAGCGTGGCGAACGCCTGCGCGATCATCGCGGGGTGGTAGCGGAACGTCGGCGTCAGCACGCTGGTGCCGATCGTGACGCGGCTGGTCCGGGCCAGCGCGGCGCCCAGCCAGGGCAGCGCGGCCGGGGCGTGGCCGTGCGTGTGCCGCCACGGCTGGAGGTGGTCGCTGATGAAGACGGAGTCGAAACCGGACTCCTCCGCCTGGACCGTGAAGTCGAGCAGTTCCGTCGGGCTGAACTGCTCGGCGGAAGCCTTGTATCCGAACCGCACCATCGCGCTCTCCTTGTCGGGCCGTCAGCCTCGATCTTGCCGCACGTTCCGGTTTCCCCGGGAACGCACGGAGCGAACGTCACAGATCCAGACGGCAGCCGAGTCCGTCGATGACCGCGTCCGCGTGCTCGTCGTCGAGCCAGACGCCGCCGGTCGCGAGGTAGCGGAAGTGGTAACGGCCGGGGGCGAGCGGAAGGCTCACGGATCGGATACCGCCGCGCCGCGGCACCAGCTCGTGGCGTCCCGGCTCCCAGCCGTTGAAACAGCCGACCACGCTGACCGTACCGCCGGGGTGGTCCGCGGGCAGGCAGAACGTGACCCTGGTCTTACCGCCGAACAATCTGCTGCGCTTGATCACGCATGGCCCCCCGTCTGGCTCGCTTCCTTTCAAAGATCAACGAGCCAGACGGGGGTACGAAATCAGGCGACCTTCTTGAACGTCGGAAGCTTGGCGGCCAGCTCGGTCAGCGCGGGCGTGTAGCCCTGGTAGCTGTACTGCGCCTCCGAGTACCAGTCGACGATCTGGCCCGCCTTGACGGCCGGGAGCTGCGCCCAGGCCGGCTGAGTCTTGATCAGCTCGGCGCTCGGCAGCGCCTGCGTCCGCGCGTCGTAGAGGATCACGTCGACCGGGTACTTGGCCGCGTTCTCCCAGCTCAGCGACTCCCACCAGGCGCCCTCGCTGTCCGGCTTGGTCGGCACCGTCAACGGCACGCCCTGCGCGAGGTAGTGCGACAGGTCCGGGCTGTACTTCGGGATGGACATGTAGAGCGTGTCCTTGCTCCCGGAGAACGCGGCGACGCGCAGCCCGGCGGCGGTGGCGGCGGCAGCGGCGGTCTTCAGGGCCGCGTCCGCGGTGTTGAACGCGGCCTTCGCGGCGGTGATCTCCGGCGTGTTGATGTCCGCGCCGAGCTTGCCGGCCAACTCCTCGTAGAAGCCGATCGCCTTGGGCAGCGCGACCTCGGTCAGCTGGATGCCGAGCGTGGGCGCGATCTGCTCGATCTGCGGCTCGGTCTCCTCCGGCACGTACCAGAGCAGCTTCGGGTCGTACATGCAGCTGACCAGCAGTTCCGGCGCGAGCGACAGGTACTTCTCCACGTTGAACTCGCCGAAGACGTTGCCCACGGACGTCACGGCCGCGAGGTCGACGCTGCCGGCCTGCGGGTCCTTGGTGCCGTCCGCCTTCGTGGACGGGCCGAAGATGCCGATCGGCCGGATGCCGAAGTCCCACAGCGCGGCGGCCGCGCCCACCTGGGCGACGATCTTCGTGGGCACCTTCGGCAGCGAGATCTGCTTGCCGCGGCCGTCGGTGTAGGTGAACGGGCCCGCGGCGGCGGCGCTGCCGGACGCGGACGGGGTGGCGTCATCAGAGCCGCCACAGGCGGCGAGAACGGCGGTCGCGCCGAGGCCGAACGCTCCGGTCAGGAGGCTTCGGCGGGAAGTACGGGCACCAAGGACGTGTCGCATGGGAGGTAAGGCTAGCCTTCCCTCAGTAAATGTGAAACGCAGGGTCTTTCAACAGGGAGTCATCGGTGCGAAAACGCCTTGCCGGCCTCCTGCTCGTCGTCGTGTTGTTGCTGGTCACGGTGGCGCTGAGCATCGCGGTCGGCAGCCGCTTCATCCCGCTCGGCGACGTACTCGACGCGCTCGGCGGCAGCGGTGACCCGGACGACGTGCTGACCGTCCGGGAGATGCGCATCCCGCGTACCGTGCTCGGGATCGTCGCGGGTGCGGCGCTCGGCCTGTCCGGTGCGCTCATGCAGTCACTCACCCGCAACCCGCTCGCCGACCCCGGCATCTTCGGCATCAACCTCGGCGCCGCGGCCGGCGTGGTACTGGCGATCACGATCTTCGGCATCACCGCCCCGGCCGGGTACGTCTGGTTCGCGTTCCTCGGCTCGGTGCTCGCCATGCTGGTCGTCTACGGCGCCAGCGCCGGGCGGGCCGGCACCAACCCGGCCCGGCTCGCACTGGCCGGCATCGCGGTGCAGTTCGCGCTGGCCGGCGTGGTGCAGGCGCTGCAGCTCTCGGACCGGGGCGCGCTCGACCAGATGCGGTTCTGGGTGGTCGGCTCGCTGGCCAACCGGGAGACCGACACGCTGTGGAGCCTGGCACCGTTCTTCGTCGGCGGCATCCTGCTCAGCCTGGTCCTGGCGCGCAGCCTGAACGCGCTCGCGCTCGGCGACGACACCGCCCGCGCGCTCGGCGCCGGCGTCGGCACCACCCGCGTCCTGGTCCTGGTCGCGGTCACCGTGCTGTGCGGTGCCGCCACGGCCGCGTGCGGGCCGCTCGCGTTCGTCGGGCTGATGGTGCCGCACATCGTCCGGTCGTTCACCGGACCCGATCAACGATGGGTGCTGCCGTTCAGCATGCTGCTGGCGCCGGTGGTGCTGCTCGGCGCGGACGTGCTGGGCCGCGTGCTGGCCCGGCCGTCCGAGCTGCAGGTCGGAATCGTCATGGACGTCATCGGGGGGATCGTGTTCATCGCCATCGTCCGCGCGCGCCGGGTGGTGCACCTGTGACCACGACATCGTCCTCGGCCCGGGTCGGCAACGCGTTCCGCACCGTACCCCCGCGATCGTTTCTGATCACTCTGGGCATGGCCGTCGCGCTCCTGGTCGCGGCCGGGTTCACGCTGACCACCGGCGACTTCGCGGTGCCGGTCGGCGACGTGGTGACCGCCGTCGTCGGGCAGGCGCCGCCGGCCGCCGAGTTCGTGGTCAACACGCTGCGGCTGCCGCGCCTGCTGGTCGCGATCCTGGCCGGTGCCGGGCTCGGCGTGGCCGGCGCGGTCATGCAGAGCCTCAGCCGCAACCCGCTGGGCAGCCCCGACATGATCGGCTTCTCGATGGGCGCGGCCACCGGCGGCATCGCGGCGATCCTGCTCACCGCGAGCGGTACGGTCGGCACGTCGATCGGCGCGGTCGTCGGCGGCTTCGTCACCGCGCTGGTCATCCTGCTGCTGGTCGGCCGGCACGGACTGAACGGATATCGCCTGGTGCTGGTCGGCGTCGGCATCTCCACCGTGCTGATGGCCGTCAACGGATACCTGCTCACCCGCGCCATCCTCGGCGACGCCCAGCGCGCGATCGCCTGGCAGGTCGGCAACCTCTCCGGACGCAACTGGGAACACGTGACGCTGCTGGCGATCGCGGTCGCCGTACTCGTACCGTTGGTCCTGGCCTTCAACCGCCGGATGTCCATGCTGGAGCTCGGCGACGACACCGCCACCGCGCTCGGCGTCGGCGTACTCGCCACCCGGCTGGTACCGCTGCTCGCCTCGATCGGCCTGGTCGCGGCCGCCATCTCGATGGCCGGCCCGATCCCGTTCGTGGCACTCGCCGGGCCGCACCTGGCCCGCCGCCTCACCCGGCACCCCGGCCCGAACGTGTTGCCCGCGGCCATGATGGGCGCGCTGCTCACGGTCGCGTCCGACTTCGCGGCCCAGCACGCGCTGCCCGTCCAGCTGCCGGTCGGCATCGTGACCAGCGTGATCGGCGGCGTCTACCTGGTGGCGCTGCTCATCGTCCAACGCCGCAGCCGCCGGGCCTGAACGGTCCCGTCGCCGTGGCGGTCGCTCCCGCGGCCTCCGCCACGGCGACGGGAGCCCGCCCGCCGCGAAATCCGCCCGCCCGTGCGGATGCCCCGCGAACGATTCGAACCGCTGCACGATCCCGGGCGATTCCCGGCCGGATGCCAAGCGGCCGGTTCCCGGTGGTCTCGCCCGAAGACCACGCGGTCGGTTCCACCGCTGCGCGATCGGCTCCGCCCGTCCGCAAGCCACGCGGATGGTTCCCACCGCCCCCGCCCGAACACCACGCAGCCGGTTCCGCCGCTGCGCGATCGGCGCCGGCCGTCCTCAAGCCACGCGGGTGGTTCCCACCGCTCCCGCCCGAACACCACGCGGCCGGTTCCGCCGCTGCACGATCGACGCCGCCCACCCGCATACCGCGTGGGCGGTTCCGGCCGCTCCCGGCGAATGCCGCGCGGATGGTTCCGGCCGCCGCACGATCGACGCCGCCCACCCGCATACCGCGCGGGCGGTTCCGGCCGCTCCTGCCCGAACACCACGCGAGCGGTTCCGCCGCTGCACTGTCGGAACCGCCACCCGCATACCGCGCGGGCGGTTCCAGCCGCCCCGCCCGAACGCCATGCGACCGGTTCCGCCGCTGCGCGATCGGCGCCGGCCGTCCGCGTACCGCGCGGGTGGTTCCGCGGGGTCGGGGACGCGATGCGGCGGTCCGGAGTCGGCGAAATCCGTGCGGAGAGTCATCGCATCGTGCCAGCTCTGCACATATCGACGCGCATCAACTGCAAAAGGCCGCCGGCGGGCGCTAGGCTGAAACCGGACCGAACCGGGCGCAGCTCGAACCAATCGCGCACCGGCCGGAGTCGCTTGTCCGGATTTGCCGCAATAAATCTGCAAATCCAATGCATTGACCCTTATCTCTGACGCTGCCTACGGTGGGGCCAGAAGGTTTCGGAGTCGTTAACGCAACGGGCTATCGGCCCATGACTCCGAGATCGGAAATATCGCCCCATGGCGCGGTGCCGGGGCAGGCAGAAGCCCCGGCCGCGTCAGGCGGTGGCCCTATTGCACCCGAACCGCCCGGATCGGCCGCGCCCACGGCCACCCAGGGTCACCGCCTCCCGTCGAGGGGAGTCCACCCCGGACACCCCACCGAAGGAGGAACGGCACATGCAGGACAACTCTCCGGCCCGGCACCGCTCGTCGCGGCGCCGCGCCCTTCCGCTCGCGATCGGCGCCGGCCTCACGGCCGCCGTACTCGTGGCCGGCATGGGCGCGATCGCCAACGCGGCGGAGACCCCGCAGGCCGACGCCGGCACGGGCACCCTCGCGGCTCCCGCCCTGGTCGGCTGGGCGACGCAGAACGGTGGCACGACCGGCGGCGGCAACGCCTCCCCGATCACCGTCACGTCCTCGTCCGCCCTGATCAGCGCGATGCAGTCGAGCAGTGCCGCGGTCATCAACGTGTCCGGCACGATCTCGATCAGCGGCATGCAGAAGGTCGCCTCGAACAAGACGATCCGCGGTGTCGGGTCGAACGCGACGATCACCGGCGGTGGCCTGAACATCGCCAACGCCACAAACGTGATCATCCAGAACCTGAACTTCCGGAACGCGTCCGACGACTCGATCAACGTGCAGTACTCGACGAACGTCTGGCTCGACCACCTCGACATGGCGAACGGCTACGACGGGCTGCTCGACATCAAGCGGACCAGCAACTTCATCACCGTGTCGTACGTGCACAGCCACGACCACGACAAGAACATGCTGCTCGGCCACAGCGACGACAACTCCGCCGAGGACACCGGCAAGCTGAAGGTGACGTACCACCACAACTGGTTCGACGGCACCGGTCAGCGCAACCCGCGGGTCCGCTTCGGCAACCCGGTGCACGTGTTCAACAACTACTACAGCAACATCGGTGACTACGGCGTCGCGTCCACCGAGAACGCGGGCGTGCTCGTCGAGTGCAACTACTTCGAGAACGTCGAGGACCCGTACCACCTGGGTGAGGGCTCGTCCGACGCGGGCTCGCTGGTGGCGCGCAACAACCACAAGGTCAACTCCGGCGCCGGTCAGACCGGCGGCAGCGTCGCCTCGATCCCCTACTCCTACACCTGTGACACGCCCAGCTCGGTGAAGTCCATCGTCACCGCGCAGGCCGGCACCGGCAAGATCTAGATCCAGAGCCTTCGGGGGTACGGGTTCCGCCCGTACCCCCGTTCGCCGTGTCCGTCGCCGCCGTCGTTACGGCAGCGACGCCGCGATCTCCGCGATCGAGCGGCGGCGGCCGGTGTAGAACGGCACCTCCTCGCGGACGTGCCGCCGTGCGCCGGACGCGCGCAGGTCGCGCATCAGGTCCACGATCCGGTGCAGCTCGTCCGCCTCGAACGCCAGCATCCACTCGTAGTCGCCCAGCGCGAACGACGCGACCGTGTTGGCCCGCACGTCCGGGTAGCCGCGCGCCATCTGCCCGTGCTCACGCAGCAGGTCGCGCCGCTCCTCGTCGGGCAGCAGGTACCACTCGTAGGAGCGCACGAACGGGTAGACGCAGAGGTACGGCCGGGCCTCCTCGCCGGCCAGGAACGCCGGGATGTGGCTGCGGTTGAACTCGGCCGGCCGGTGCAGCGCCATCTGCGACCAGACCGGGCTCAGGTGCCGGCCGAGCGCGGTGCGGCGGAACAGCGAGTAGGCCTCCTGCAGCGCGTCGCTCGACTCCGCGTGCCACCAGATCATCAGGTCGGCGTCCGCACGCAGACCGGACACGTCGTACGTGCCCCGGATCACCACGCCCTTCGCCTCGAGTTGCTCGAAGAGCACGTCCACCTCGGCGCCCAGATCGTCGCGCAGCGCCGGCAGCAACGTCTCGGCCCTGAACACCGACCACATCGTGTACCGGATGCTCGCGTTCAGTTCCTTGATCCGCGCCGCGTTCGTCTGCTCGCTCATGCGTTCTCCCTGCTCCTGTCGCTTGCCTGCACAACGTCTGCCACTTCGTCGGCCGCGCTCTCCCCGGACCGCACGCAGAGCGGGATGCCCACGCCGTCGTAGGCCGCGCCCGCCAGCACAATGGTCGGATGCGCGGCCCGCAGAGTTTCCCGGGCCGACGTGATCCGTGCCCGGTGGCCCGGCGCGTACTGCGGCAACGCCCCGCCCCACCGCTGCACGATCGAGTCGACCGGTGCCGGCAGCGCGCCGCCCAGCAACCGCGACAACTCCGCGTGCGCGGTCGTCACCAGCTCCGCGTCGTCCCGCTGCAGCAGATGCTCCTCGCCGTAGCGTCCCACCGACGTGCGCACCTGCACCACGCCGTCCGCCCGCCGTAGATGCGGCCACTTCACGCCGAAGAACGTCGCCGCCTTGATCAGCAGCCCTTCGACCGGCGGAATCAACAGCCCCGACAGGTGCGGCAGCTCCGCCGCCGGCAACGCCATGTTGATCAGCGCGATGCTCGCGTAGTCCAACCCGCCGACCACGCCCGAGACGCTCGCGTCCACGCCGCCCAGCAGCCGTGCCGCCGCCTTCGCCGGCACCGCCAGCACGACCGCGTCCACCCGGTGGCGCTCCGCCGCGGCACTCGAGTTCGCCGCCCCGACGGTCAGCACCCAGCCACCGTCACCGGCGCGTTCCAGCGCCCGCACCGGCAGCCCCAGCCGCACCTCCGCCTTAGCCGCGTCCGCCACCGCCTCGACCAGCCGACTCAGCCCACCGTCCACAGTGGCGAAGATCGGCGCCGCCCCGGCCCGCCCGGTGGCACCGTGCGCGGTCCCGGCCGGCGCACCTCCCGCTCGCGCACCACCCACCTGCGCGGCGGCGGACGCGTCCTCCGACTGCGCGGCATCCGTCTGTGCGACCGCTGCCCGCGCCGCGGCTCCGGTCCGCGTGACGTCCGTCTGCGCGGCGTCCGTCAGTGCGACCGCTGCCCGCGCCGCGGCCCGCGTGACATCCGTCTGCGCGCTTCCCGTCTCCGCGGCGGCCCGCCGGTCTCCCGGCTGGGCGGCGGCGACCTGCGCTACTCCGGCCTGGGCGGCGGCGGTCTGCGCTGCTCCGGCCGGTGCGGCGGCGCCGGCGGCTCGGGCGCGTGCCGCGGCGGCCTTGGCCGCCTTCACCGCGGCGGTCAGGGTGTGCTCGGTGCGTGCCGCGCGGGCCAGTCCCGGCACCGTCATGTCCAGGGACAGTTCGTCGGCGCGGCCCGCGTAGACGCCGCCCAGCAGCGGATCGACCAGCCGGTCCACCACCTCGTCGCCGAACCGGCGCCGGGTCAGCGCGCCGATCGCCACGTCCTCGCCGTCGCCCAGCAGCGGCCGGCCCTGATCCGGGTCGCGGCCCTCGACGACCCGGGCCACGGACGCGACCTGCGCCGCGTCCTCCGGCACGCCCATCAGCGTCCCACCGGGGATGCCGGTCAGCACGCCGCCGATCACCAGCGCGGCCTGTGTCGTCCCGGGATGCACCAGCCGATCGCCCAGACCGGCCCGCCGGGCCAGCGACACCGCGGCCGACTCGCCACCCGCCGGATCACCCGCCAGGAAGGTCTCCGCCCCCAGCTCCTGCACGCCACCGGCCAGCTCACCGGTCCGCAACTTCCCGCCGAGCGCGGCACCCTGCTCGAAGATCGTGATCGTCGCGTCGGGCCCCAGCCGCTCCCGCAGCCGCAACGCCGCCGCAACCCCCGCGATGCCGCCCCCGACCACCGCAACCCGCTCGTTGCCCATGCTCACCAGCCTGCCACCTCCCCTCGGTCACTCACCGGGCCGGGTGGCCCATCTCCCACATGACCTTCGCCCTCCCGGCCACCGGTGCCCGGCCCCCGACCACGCCGCCCGCGCACCCCGGCCGCCACACCCACTCGTCACCCACGAACGCGCCTCACCGGCACCGCGGCGCACCGCGCCCGTCGCCCAGCACCCAGCACCGCGCCAGGCCACCAACATCGCAGCGCGCCTTACCCGGCAACCAACACCGCGCCGCACCGGGCCGGGTCGGGTCGGAACCGCGGACCCTCTTGCTCCGGCACATCCCGCACCGCACCGCGTGGCCAACCACCGACCTCTCCTGCCTGACACAGCCCGCACAACGCCGAACCGTGTGGCCAACCACCGATCCCCTCCTGCCTCGACACAGCCCACAACCCTCGACACAGCCCACAACGCGCCGGAGCGAGCGGTCGACCACGAATCCACCTTGCCCGGCACCACCCGCACCGGGCCAGGCCTGTGGACAACCGCGAATTACCGTGACCGATCGGACCGCGCCGAACACTGTGCTCGCGGCACCGGCCGACGGCGGTGGTCCGGGCCGGCGGCACGGAAGCGGCCGGCGGCCGGTGCCCGCACGGAGGTCGTGCCGCTCTTGGCCGGCGGCACCGGCTCCGCGGCGGGGAGCGAACGGAGCGCCAGCGAAGTTGAGTGGACCGCCCGGTTGGCCCGCGGGAGCATGCGGGCCGCACCCCGCCGGAAGCGGGAAAATCGGGGTTGAGGTCGCCCGGTCCGGCTCGGTGCTCGCGGGTCCGTGCGGGCCGGACCACGCCGGAACGTAGAGAACCGACCACGCCGGGAACGGGGAGAGCAGCGGCGTTCGCGGTCAGGCGAGGCGGTGGAACGCGCTCGCGTGGAAGATCAGCGGTGGGCGGTCCGGCATGGTGGCGACCGCGCGCAGGCGGAGCACGACGATCTCGTGGTCGCCGGCCGGGACCCGCTGGGTGACCTCGCACTCCAGCCAGGCGGTGGCGCCCTCGACGAAGACCGCGCCGGTGCCGGTGGCGGCCCAGGGGACGCCGGCGAAGCGGTCGGTGCGGCCGCGGGTGGCGAGGCGGCGGCAGATGTCCGCCTGGTCCTCGCTGAGCACGCTCAGGCCGAGGCGTGACCGGTCCGCGAGGCGTGCCCAGGTGGCGGACTTGACGTGCGCGTTCACCGAGACCAGCGGCGGGTCGAGCGAGACGGACGTGAACGAGCTGGCCGACATGCCGGCCGGTTCGCCGTCGACGAGTGCCGCGACCGCGACGACGCCGCTGGGGAACCGGGAGAACGCGGCACGCAGCGCCGGCTCGTCCTCGGGGACCCGCGGCAGCTCGACCATGGCCGCGGTTACCGCGCGGAGGCCGTGTGGACCAGCTCGACGACGCGGGTGAGCACGTCCGGGTCGGTGTCCGGCAGCACGCCGTGGCCCAGGTTGAAGACGTGCCCGGGAGCGGCGCGGCCCTCGCCGAGGATGCGGCGCACGTGCTGTTCGACGACCGGCCACGGTGCGAAGAGGACGGCCGGGTCGAGGTTGCCCTGCACGGCCTTGCCGGCGCCGACCTGCGTCACGGCGACGTCCAGCGGGGTTCGCCAGTCCACCCCGACCACGTCCGCCCCGGCCTCGCCCATCGCGCCGAGCAGCAGCGCGGTGCCGACGCCGAAGTGGATGCGGGGCACGCCCGCGTCGGCCAGCCCGGACAGCACCTTGCGCGAGTGGGGCAGCACGTAGTGGCGGTAGTCGGCCTCGGACAGCGCCCCGGCCCACGAGTCGAAGAGCTGGACCGCGGAGACACCGGCCGCGATCTGCACCCGGAGGAACTCGTGCGTGATGTCCGCGAGCCGGTCCAGCAGCGCGTTCCACAGGTCGGGCGCGCCGTACATCATCGCCTTGGTGCGGGTGTACGTGCGCGACGGCCCGCCCTCGATCAGGTAGCTGGCCAGCGTGAACGGCGCGCCCGCGAACCCGATCAGCGGCGTCGCGCCGAGCTCGGCGGTGAGCAGCCGGACCGCCTCGTCCACGAACGAGACGTCGTCGATCGTGATCGGCCGTAGCCGCTCCACGTCGGCGGCGGTGCGGATCGGCTCGGCGATCACCGGGCCGGTGCCCGCGACGATGTCGAGATCGATGCCGGCGGCCGCGATCGGGACCACGATGTCGCTGAAGAAGATCGCCGCGTCCACGCCGTGCCGGCGGACCGGTTGCAGCGTGATCTCCGCCACCAGCTCGGGCCGGCGGCAGGACTCCAGCATCGGGATGCCCTCACGGACCTTGCGGTACTCCGGGAGCGACCGGCCGGCCTGGCGCATGAACCACACGGGCGTGTGCGGCACCGCACCGCCCCGGGCCGCGCGCACGAACGCGGAGTCTGCGGTGGCCGGGACCTGGGAGGAGGCGCGGGCGGCGCCCGATGCTGTGGTCGTCATCCCCTCCATGCTCGCACGCCTCCGACAACCGGTTCCGCCACACCTGACGGTTCGTCGCGGCGGGGCCCGTCCGTTGCCGGGACCGCGCACAACGGACGGCCGCGACACGATCGACGCCGATGGCCCCGGCGCGCCGGGTGCCGAACGCGTAAGGCCCGCGCTTAGGCTGCGGACATGGCACCCTCGACCGTTCTCCCGGAGACGTTCGCGCGTGCCGTAGCCGGCCTGCGCGCCGCCACCCCCCGCCCGGAGATCCTGCTGGAGGAGGTCACCGCTCCACAGCGGCTGGCTCCTTACGCGTTCGCGTTGAGCGCCACGGTGCTGCGCGACGGCGACGAGGTGGCGACCGGCCGTCTCGTCCTGCTGTACGACCCGGCCGGCCACGAGGCATGGCAGGGCCGGTTGCGGCTGGTCAGCTACGTGACCGCGGAGCTCGAACCGGAGCTGGCCGCGGATCCGCTGCTCCCGGCCGTGGCCTGGACCTGGCTCACGGACGCGCTGGAGAGTCACGGCGCCGGGCACGCCGCGCTGGCCGGCACGGTCACGCAGACCACCTCCACCCGGTTCGGTGACCTGGCCGGGCCACCGGCCACGGCGGACATCGAGCTGCGGGCGTCCTGGACCCCGCTCGACGACTCGGAACACGCGCTCACCGGCCACCTCCTCGGCTGGTGCGCGTTGCTCTCCTCGACGGCCGGCCTGCCGCCGCCGGGCGTGACCGCGATCTCCCCGTTCGGCCGCTGATGCGCTTTCCGACGCGCCGACGCAGGCGCAGCGACGGGTTAACGTCCGGCAACCCGTAGGGTTACAAGGTGACCGACGAATCACCCCTGCACCGTCGGGACACGCAACGCCAGGCAGGGGACGGACCGCACAACCCAGCCGACGACCGCCCGGCGGCGGAGTCAGACGTGAGGCCCGACCCCTCCCCCGGCGGGGCGGTCCCTTTGCTCGTGCCCCGAGACGGCACGCCGAAGCCCGTGGAGAGCGGTAAGGAACTGGACGACGCCGTCGCCCGGTTCGCCGCCGGCAGCGGGCCCGTCGCGGTCGACGCGGAGCGCGCCTCCGGATACCGCTACAGCCAGCGGGCCTACCTGGTGCAGCTGCGCCGGGCCGGCGCGGGAACCGTGCTGATCGATCCGCTGCCCCTCGGTGACCTGCGTGCGCTGGACGCGGCGATCGCCGACGCGGAGTGGGTCCTGCACGCCGCGAACCAGGACCTTCCCTGCCTGGCCGAGTTGGGCCTGCGTCCACGGCGGCTGTTCGACACCGAGCTCGCGGCCCGCCTGGGCGGGTACGAGCGGGTCGGCCTGGCCGCGCTCACCGAATCGCTGCTCGGCTACTCGCTGGAGAAACATCACTCGGCGGCGGACTGGTCGAGCCGGCCGCTGCCCGAGTCGTGGCTCACCTACGCGGCGCTCGACGTGGAGATGCTGACCGACCTTCGCGACGTGCTCGCCGAGGAGCTGCAGCGCCAGGGCAAGGCCGAGTGGGCGGCGGAGGAGTTCGCCGCGCTGGTCGCCTCCGGTGGGCAGCCGCCGAAGGTGCGGACCGACCCGTGGCGGCGCACCTCCGGCATCCACCGGATCCGGGGCCAGCGTGCCCAGGCGCGGGTGCGGGCGCTCTGGTACGCCCGGGACGCCGTCGCCTCCCGCCGGGACTCCGCTCCGGGCCGGGTGCTGCCGGACGCCGCGATCGTCGCGGCGGCCGAGCTGGACCCGCAGGACGAGCGCACGCTGCTCACCGTGCCCGGCTTCGGCGGGCGCTCGGTGCGCCGGCTGGCCAAGACCTGGCTGGAGGCGTTGCGCGAGGCCAGGGCGCTGCCCGACGCGGAGCTGCCGGTCTCGCCGCCGATGGAGGGTCCGCCGCCACCGCATCGGTGGGCCGATCGGGACCCGGCCGCCGCGTCCCGGCTGGCTCGCTGCCGTGAGGTGGTGCTGCAGGTCGCGGCCCAGCACAACCTGCCGCCGGAGAACCTGATCTCGCCGGACTCGATCCGCCGGCTGGCGTGGACGCCACCGGAGGAGATCACCGTCGCGACGGTCGGCGACACGCTGCGCGGCTACAACGCCCGCAACTGGCAGGTGAACCTGCTGGCCAACGGCCTGGCGGAGGCGCTGCCGGCACAGGAGTGAGCGACGCGGCTTCCTCGCGAAATCATGCGGCGGCCCAGGTGTGGGCTGGACCATAGGGGCGTCGGCCTGCGACCCTTGGTTACCGGCGAGTAGCATTGCCGCACACGTCATGATTTCGCGAGGAGGCCCGCTGTGCCCCGTCAAGTTCGGGACGTCGTCTTTGTCGACGGTGTCCGCACTCCGTTCGGCAAGGCGGGTGGCATGTACGCCGACACCCGCGCCGACGACCTCGTGATCCGCTGCATCCGGGAGCTGATGGCCCGTAACCCACAGCTGCCGCCGGACCGGGTCGAGGAGGTCGCGATCGCGGCCACCACCCAGATCGGCGACCAGGGCCTCACCATCGGGCGCACGGCCGCGCTGCTGGCCGGCCTGCCGAAGAGCACGCCCGGCTTCTCCATCGACCGGATGTGCGCCGGCGCGATGACCGCGGTGACGTCCGTGGCCGGCGGCATCGCCATGGGCGCCTACGACGTGGCGATCGCCGGCGGCGTGGAGCACATGGGCCGCCACCCGATGGGCGAGGGCGTCGACCCGAACCCGCGGATCCTCGCGGAGAAGCTCGTCGACCCGTCCGCCCTGGTGATGGGTTCGACCGCGGAGAACCTGCACGACCGCGCGCCGCAGATCACCAAGGAGCGCGCGGACGCGTTCGCGTTGGCCTCGCAGATCAAGACGGCCAAGGCGTACGCGAACGGCAAGCTGCAGCCCGACCTGGTCACCATGGCCGTGCGCGACCCGGCCACCGGCTGGGGCCTGGCCAGCACGGACGAGGCGCCGCGCGAGACCAGCCTGGAGAAGCTGGCCACGCTGAAGACGCCGTTCCGCCCGCACGGCAAGGTCACCGCCGGTAACGCGGCGGGCCTCAACGACGGCGCCACCGCCGGGCTGATCGCGGCCGAGGACGTCGCCCGTGAGCTGGGCCTGCCGGTCGCGATGCGGCTGGTCTCCTACGCGTACGTCGGGGTCGAGCCCGAGGTGATGGGCGTCGGCCCGATCCCGGCGACCGAGAAGGCGCTGCGCAAGGCCGGCCTGGGCATCGAGGACATCGGCCTGTTCGAGCTGAACGAGGCGTTCGCGGTGCAGGTGCTGGCGTTCCTCGACCACTTCGGCATCGCGGACGACGACCCGCGCGTGAACCCGTGGGGCGGCGCGATCTCGGTCGGCCACCCGCTGGCCTCCTCCGGCGTCCGGCTGATGACCCAGCTGGCCCGCCAGTTCGCCGAGAACCCGCAGGTCCGGTACGGCATCACCGCCATGTGCATCGGCATCGGCATGGGCGGCTCGGTCATCTGGGAGAACCCCGCCTGGGAGGGTGAGAAGTAAATGACGGAGATCTCCTTTCCCTCCGAGGTCGTGACGAAGTCGCTGCTGCGGCTGGTCCGGGTGCCGGGCGTCGACCGTCAGGTCGCGCTGATCACGCTGGACAACGGCTTCGACCACAAGAAGCCCAACACGTTCGGCCCGGGCGGGCTGGCGTCGCTGTCGGAGGCGATCGACCAGGCGCTCGCGGCGGAGCCGGCGTTCATCGCGATCACCGGCAAGCCGTACGTCTTCTGCGTCGGCGCGGACCTCACCGGCGTGCCGCTGCTCGAGACGCACGCGCAGGCGCTGGAACTGGGCCGGCTCGGCCACCGCGTGTTCGCGCGGCTGAAGGACAGCACGATCCCGACGTTCGCGTTCATCAACGGCGCGGCGATGGGCGGCGGCCTGGAGCTGGCGCTGCACTGCCACTACCGGACGCTCTCGTCCGGTGCCGCCGCGCTCGCGCTGCCCGAGGTATCGCTGGGCCTGGTCCCGGGCTGGGGCGGCACCCAGCTGCTGCCGAACCTGATCGGCCCGGCGAACGCGGCCACGGTGATCATCCAGAACCCGCTGACGCAGAACCGCATGCTCAAGCCGAAGCAGGCGGCCGAGATGGGCATCGCGGACCTGCTGCTGGAGCCCGCCGACTTCCTGGAGCGGTCGCTGGCCTGGGCCGCGGGCGTGGTCGGCGGCTCGATCACGGTCGAGCGTCCCGAGGTCGACCGTGACTCGTGGGACGGCGTGCTCTACTTCGCGAAGGCGATGCTGGACAAGCGCCTGCACGGCGCGGTCCCGGCCGCGAACCGGGCGCTGGAGCTGATCGGCGTCGCGAAGGGCGCCTCGTTCGCGGAGGGCACCGCGCTGGAGGACCAGGCGCTCGCCGACCTGATCTTCAGTGACGAGCTGCGCAGCGGTCTCTACGCCTTCGACCTGGTGCAGCGCCGCGCGAAGAAGCCGGTCGGTGCGCCGTCGCCGGTGCACGCGAAGGACGTCACCAAGGTGGGCGTGGTCGGCGCCGGCCTGATGGCGTCGCAGCTGGCCCTGCTGTTCGCGCGCCGGCTGCAGGTCCCGGTCGTGATGACGGATCTCGACCAGGAGCGCGTCGACAAGGGCGTCGGGTACGTACACGCCGAGATCGACAAGGCGGTCGGCAAGGGCCGGATGGACGCCGGCACCGCGGCGAAGGTGCGCGCGCTGGTCACCGGCTCGGTCGACCGGTCGGTCTTCGCGGACGCCGACCTCGTCATCGAGGCGGTCTTCGAGGAGCTGTCCGTCAAGAAGCAGGTCTGGGCGGAGCTGGAGAAGATCGTCTCTCCGGAGGCGGTGCTGGCCACGAACACGTCCTCGCTGTCCGTCACCGAGATGGCCGCGGACCTGGAACACCCGGAGCGGGTGGTCGGCTTCCACTTCTTCAACCCGGTCGCGGTGCTGCCGCTGCTGGAGATCATCCGAGGCGAGCAGACCTCGGACGCGGCGCTCGCCACCGCGTTCGCGGTCGGCAAGCAGCTGCGGAAGAGCTGCGTGCTGGTCAAGGACGCGCCCGCGTTCGTCGCCAACCGGGTGCTGGTCCGCTTCCTGTCGGAGATCCAGTCGGCGATCGACGCCGGCACGCCGCTGGAGGTCGCGGACTCCGCGATCGACCCGCTGGGCCTGCCGATGCGGCCGCTGGCGCTGCTGCAGCTGGTCGGGCCGGCCATCGCCTACCACGTGACGGAGACGCTGCACGCGGCGTTCCCGGACCGGTTCCCGCTCAGCGCGAACCTCAAGGCGCTCGCCGACGCCCGCCTGCCGCTGCTGGTGGACGACGAGATCAACCCGGCGGTCACCGCGTTGCTGACCGTCGGCGACACACCGCTCTCCGCGGACGAGGTACGTCAGAAGGTCCTCGACGGTCTCGCCCAGGAGATCCGCACCCTGCTCGACGAGGGCGTGGTCGCGGAGGCGCAGGACGTCGACCTGTGCATGATCCTGGGCGCCGGCTGGCCGTTCCACCTCGGCGGCATCACGCCGTACCTGGACCGCACCGGCACGTCCGAGTCGGTCACCGGCCGGCGATTCCTGCCGAAGGGCACGGCCTCGCTCGCCTGACGCACGGTTCTCCGGCCGCCCGCCCCCACGCCACCGGCGAGGAGGCGGGCGGCCGTCGTTCGGCGCCCCACGCAAGGCTCCACGATGGAACGGAAGGTAACGATTTCCGCCTTCGTCAAGAGCGACACGCCGAACGTTCCGGAGATACTCGGTCAGGAAACATTCCCGGTTCAGGATGTCTGCGACATAATCACGGATCTTGTCGCCGACGAATGGAGCGATACCGGTGACCCTCCCCCAGCTTCTCCGCATCCGCTGGGCCGTTCGCGCAACCCTGCTGCTGGGTGTCGCCGCCTCGGTGGTCGCCAACGTTCTGCATGCCGTCGACAATCCGATCAGCCAAACCATCGCCGCCTGGCCTCCCTTCGCTCTGCTGCTCACGGTGGAACTGATCTCGCGCGTCCCCGTCCATCGGAAGTCGCTCGCGTTCATCCGGATGGTCGCGACGGCGGCCATCGCCGGCATCGCGGCCTGGATCTCCTACTGGCACATGGCCGGCGTAGCCGCCAAGTACGGCGAGACGGGCGCCAGCGCCTACCTGCTGCCGATCTCGGTGGACGGCCTGATCGTGGTCGCCTCCATCTGCCTGATCGAGTTGGGCGGCCGCATCACCGAGGCCCAGGCCGCCAAGCGGGCCGCCGCCGAGGCCGCCGCGCTGACGACCGGCGAGCCGGCCACCGGGCCGGCCGGGCCGGCCGTCCGGGTCGCGCCGGACGACATCGCACCGGACCGGACCCGCACGCGCGCCGCCGGCCCGGTCGCCGCGGATCACCGGCCGGCCACGTCGCCGGTCACCCAATCCGACTCCGGCGAGGAGTGGTTCGGTGACCAGGGCCGTCTCACCGACGACGACGTGCCCGGCATCGCCGCCCTGGTGCCGCGCCCGCTGGGCACCGCCGGCGCCAGCTCGCAGTTCGCCGACGCCACGCACGAACAGGGGTACGCCACCGACGAGTACCGCCTGGTGGACGCGGCCGACCGCCGGCACACCGCCGACCGCCTCGCCGCCGGTGGCGCGATGGCCGTGGCCGCCGGCGCACGCCGCGACCGGGACCCGCTGACCACCACCGGCTCCCAGCCGATGCTCGCCTCCGACGTGGCCGCCGCCGTGGAGGCCGCACTCAGCGGCCGCCCGGTCGCCCGGGGCGTGCGCGGCGGCGCCAGCCCGCGCAGCCGCGCGAGCATCTCCGTGGCCAGCGGATCGCTCGCCGGCCGGGCCGCCGTGCCGGACGACGGGACCACCGGCGGGCTCGACGCCGAATCCGCCGCCGAGCCCGCCGCTCCCGCATCCGGTGCCACAGTGCCCAGCGGGGCCGCGTCCGGCGCCACCGTGCCCGGCGGGGCCACGTCCCGTGCCAGCGTGCCCGGCAGGACGACAAGCGGTGCCGCCGTGTCCGGCAGGACGACAACCGGTGCCGCCGTATCCGGCAGGACGACAACCGGTGCCGCCGTATCCGGCAGGGCTATGTCCGGCGGTGTCACGCCGGGCGATGCTCGTGCGGACGAAACAGCTCATCAGCTGCCGCGCGTGCCTGCGCCGCGCACCGGGACCGCCGCGACCCGCAGCCCGGCCCGCACCTCGGCCGCGGCCTCGGCCACCCGGCAGACGACCACCGGCCGGATCACCGATCGCACCGGCACCGACCGCGGCACGGGCTCCGGCCCGGACGGCGACGGCGCCGCACCGGGTGGCGCGGCTGCCACGACACCGAACGGCACCGGCACGACGCGCCCGCGCCGATCCGCCGCCGAGACCGCCGCGCTGGCCGCCGACATAGAGGCCCGCAACCCCGGCATCTCCGAGGCCGCCGTGGCCGATGAGCTCGGCATCACCACCCGCCGCCTCCGCGAGGTCCGGCGCGCGACCGACACGCTGCCCGCCTGACCGGCCCCGCCGCCGACTCCAGCGCCACCGGCCGCACCGGCCGCCGCAACGGTGCGGCCGGGACCGGCCACACCGGCCGCCTCGGCAGCATCGGTCGGGCTCAGCCACTCCACTCGTAACGGCAACACCGGCAAGACGACCGCAGCGCCGCTGAGACCGACCGCACCCGCCGCCTCGGCAACAGTGGTCCGATCCGGCCACTGCCGTCGCGACCACAACACCGGCGGGACCACCACGCCGGTCAGGGCGGTAGTACCGGCAGGGCCGGTCAATCCGTTCGCCGCGGCCGTATCGGTGAAGCGAACCATGCCCGTGACCGCAGCCACGTCGGTGAGGCTGACCACGCCGAGCGCCACGGCACCCGTGGTGGGGCTTCGGCCACGGAACGGACAAGGTCGGTCCGGCGCTGGGACAGGTTCCGGCCGAGACGGCGGCCGGCTCGTGGCAGCCGGTCCCGGACCCGTGAGTGGCATCAGCCTCATGGGCGGCACCGAATCCGTCGGCAGGCTCGCATCCGCAAACCGCACCGGGCCCATGGGCCACATCGGGCCCGTAGGCCACACCAGGACCGCGAGCCGCGTCAGGACCATGAGCCGCGTCAGGACCACGAGCCGCACCAGGCCTGCCGGCCGCACCGCACCCGCCAACCGCACGTAGCCCGCCCGCGTCGGGCCCGCCGACCGCAACGGACGCGCCAACCACATCAACCACGCCGGCCGCGTCGGGCTCGCGGGCGGTGGACCTACGGGGTGAGTGCGCCGCACGACGGAGAACAGCGGCGGGGATGGCGCCGCCACCCGTGCCGCCGGAGCGCCTCCGCCACCTGGTCAGCGACATCACACGGTCGCTCCAGCACGTCCGCGTCGACATAGCGCAACACCCTTCCCTGTAACGTCTCGGCGAGCTCCGTGACCGCCGGGGACGGCGTGGCCGGAGCGGTCTTCTCGGCCGGCTGCTCGTCGCCGAGGTGCACGCTGGTGCCGAACGCCGGGTAGAGGACCACCCCGGCGCCCCACTCGTCGGCCGGCGTCTCGCGCATCGACCGGGCGCCGCACGGCCATCGCTCACCCTCCGGAAGCCCGTGTGCGCGCTCCACGTCGCGCAGGTAGCGCAGCTCCGGCAGCGAGCGGCAGCCGGTCCCGACGTCGCGCAGCGCGGCCATCAGCTCGGCCCGCCACCGCACCCGCAGGCGGGACTGCAAGGCGAGGAGCAGCCGCTCCGGCGAGGTCGCCAACCGGCCGCAGGCGATCGCGACCCAGCCGAGCGCCTCGTCCAGGTCGGCCGCGACCTCCCACAGGTCGAGGACCGCCTCCTCGGCGCGGGTCACCGGCGGGGACCGGGTGGGATGGCGGATCCAGGCCGCGCGCCGGGACCGGTGGATCACGACCCCGGACATCCGCTGCGGGTGTCGGCCCGCCGGGACCGTGATGTGGATCGGGCCGAGGCCGCCGGCGGTCAGGCCGAGGATCTCGGCCGCCGAGTAGTGGCTGAGCATGGCACCGCTGCCGGCCGCCAACACCGCGGCCCACAGCTCGGCCACGCGGCTGAGCTGGCCGGGTGAGGTCGCGTAGACGCCGTTGGCGAGGCGCCGCCAACGGCCCTCGATCAGCTGCTTCTCGATCCCCGACCGGGTGTAGCCGCCGGCGAGCGCCTGCCAGCGTGCGACCACGCCGCGCTGCCGTTTGACCCATCCATCGAACACGCCTTATACGCTGCCGTCCGCCACCGGCCCGTCACCAGACCTGTGGATAACCGCCGGACAACGTGACCGATCGGCCGCCGGCGAGGCCCCGTCCGCCGGCCTTCACCGACGCCGGCGGTGCACGGTGCGAGGCAACCGCGAACGGCGCGGCCTGGGAAAACGCCGCGACCGCATGGGTTGGGGTGACCACCCACGGCACAGACAGGAAGGCCGGCCAACGGCCGACCGGTGCCCGCGGGAGCATGCGGACCGCCACCACGCCGGAAGCGGGAACATCAGCTTCGTGCGGGAAATGGAGCCGAAGCGGAACGCGATCAACGAACGGGTGATGCGTCCGGCACGCCGGTTACCCGCCCCAGCGGCACCGCCGGCAACAACGATCAGCGGGCACCCGTGAACCAGCGACACCGGGACACCGGGACACCGGGACACGCATCGGCTGGACCAACCGAACGGCCCCAGGCCAACCGGGCCGGACGGCGTGACCCGCTACACCGCGCCCGGCAGTGTCACCGTCACCTCGAGGCCGCCGCCGTGCTGCGCCACCGCGCCCACCGTCGCCCCGTGCGCCTCGCACACCGCGTTCACGATCGACAGCCCCAGACCGCTGCCGCGGGCCCCGGTCCGCTCGCGTCCACCGCGCCGGAACGGCTCGAACAACCCCGGTACGTCGGCCTGGTCGACCTCGAACCCGGTGTTGCCCACCACGAGCCGCACCACGCCGGGCGCCGGCACGTCGGTCCGGACCCACAGGCGTCCGTGCAGGTGGTTGTAGCGGACCGCGTTCTCGATCAGGTTGCCGGCCAGCCGCTCCAGCAGCCCCGGATCGCCCACCACCACGGCCGGCCGCAGGTCGGTCGCGACGTCCAGTTTCAGCCGGGCCATCTCGTTCTTCTGCGCGGACAGCGCCGCGTGCACACCGTCGGTGATGTCGAACGGCACCTTCCGGGCGAGTCGCCGCCCCGACTGCGCCTCGCTGCGGGCCAGAATGAGCAGCGCGTCGACCAGCCCGTTCGCGCGTTCGGAGGCGTCGCGGACCACCATCGCCATCCGGCGGTACTCCTGGATGTCCGCCTCGTCGTCGCTCAGCGTGACGTCGATCTCGGTCCGCATGACCGCGAGCGGCGTGCGCAGCTCGTGCGACGCGTTCGCCACGAAGCGTTTCTGCGACTCGAACGACTCGGTGAGCCGGTCCAGCATCGCATCGAACGTGGCGGCCAGCTCAGCGACCTCGTCGTTCGCGCCGGAGTAGCGGATCCGCTGGTCCAGCGTCTCGCCGCCGAGCCGCCGGGCCGTCGCGGTGACCTGGTGCAGCGGGCGCAGCGCCCGCCCGGCGACCACGTACGCGCCGGCGATCCCGGCGACGCCGATCGCGATCAGCGCGAGCAGGCCCTTGGCCAGCAGCTCGGCCCGCGCGCCGGCGACCATCCGGTCCTGCCAGACCTCCACCGGGAGGCGGCTGCCGTCGGCGAGCGCCACCTGGGTGCCGGGCAGCAGCGAGTCGGCCGGGTGCAGCACGTTGTCGATCAGCATCCAGGCCAGGACCAGCATGATCGCGCCGGCGCCGACCAGCAGGATCCCGTTCAGCACGGTCAGCCGGAGCCGCAGCGTGGGTCGCATCAGCGGGCTCATGACGCGGCGTCCGAGAACGACGTGATGCGGTAACCGGCCCCCACCACGGTCTCGATCATCGGCGGGTCGCCGAGCTTGCGGCGCAGCGTGTTCATGGTGACCCGCACGGTGGTGGTGAACGGGTCGGTGTTCTCGTCCCAGACGCGTTCCAGCAGCTCCTCGGTGGAGACCACGGCGCCGCGCGCCTTGAGCAGCTCCTCCAGCACGCCGAACTCCTTGTTGGTCAGCTGCAGCACCCCGCCGGCCCGGGTGACAACCCGGCGGGCCTGATCGAGCACCAGGTCGGCGGCGCTGAGCACGGGCGGCGCCGGCGGGGTGGCGCGGCGGCCGAGCGCCTGCACGCGCGCGACCAGCTCGTCGAACGCGAACGGCTTGGGCAGGTAGTCGTCCGCCCCGAGTTGCAGGCCCTCGACCCGGTCCGCGATCGTGACGCTGGCGGTGAGCATCAGCACCCGGGTCAGCGCGCCGGACGCGGCCAGGTCGGCGCAGATCTGGTCGCCGTGCACGCCGGGCAGGTCGCGGTCCAGCACGACCACGTCGTACCGGGTGACGAACGCCATCTCGTGCCCGGTGGTGCCGTCGTAGGCCACGTCCACCGCCATGCCCTTGCGGCGCAGGCCACGCGCGATCGCGTCGGCCAGGTTCCGCTCATCCTCGACGACCAGAACCCGCATCGTTCCCGCCAATCCCGTTCGAGACGCACACCCGCGTGAAGCCAATCAGGCCGGATGTTAAACCGCCGTGAGGAGCGGTCAGGAACCGACCGGCAGATCCCATATGCCGAGGGAGCCGTCCCGCCGCCGGCAGATCATCGCGTCTCCTTCGGCGAGGCAGTCCGGGTCGACCTGGTGGATGCGGCCGAGCACGCGCAGCGACATCGCGTCCAGGTCGACCTCGGCGACCAGCGCGGTGCCGGTGCTCGAGTCGAAGTACACGGCCACGGTGCGCCGCGCGGCCTCGGGCCTCCCGAAGCTGAGGCGCCGCCAGGGACCGAAATCCCGGATCTCCCGGCCGGTACGGCTGTCCAGCGCGACGAGCGGCCCGTTCCCGATGAACACGCCCCCGCCCTCACTCCGGACCTGTCCCTCGGCGAGCAGCATCGACCCGATCTCGGAGTACCAGCCGTACGCCGGGCTCTCCCAGAGCCGTTCCCCGGTCGCCGGGTCGATCCCCACCGTGCGGTCCTGCGCCTCGGTCGCGACGCAGAGCACCCGGCCGCCGCAGCCGGCCTGGCCGAAGCCGCCGGGGACCGTGCGCTGCCACAGCGGCCGCAGATCCGGCAGCGCGTAGGCGGTGACGTCGGCGCTGCCGTCCCGGGGGACGACGGCGAGCACCGACTCGGTGGTGACGGAGACCGCGGCGTCCGCCGGCACCCGCGTCGCGGCGAGTCGCCGGCCGGCGTCCAGGTCCCACAGTTCGACCCGGTCGCCGGGGAGCACCACCATCAACAACCGCGTGCCCCAGCCGTACGAGTAGAGCGTGTACGACTGCGGCGGGAACTCGCGCCGCCACAGCTCCTGGCCGGTGCCGGTGCGCACGGCCCGCCAGGTGAGCGGGTCGCCGGTGCCGTCCCCCTCCGCGCTGAACACCACGCGGTCCGCGGTCGTCGACACCGCCCAGCCGGCTTCGGCCCGCCACCGGGGCTCGGCCGTCTCCCGGTCCAGCGCGACCATCGCCTGGCCGGTCCCGCCGCCGCTCACGTGCAGCAGCAGCTTGTCGCCGACCGCGACCATCCCGTTGAGCGGCCCGTCGATCTCCAGCGGCCGCTGCCACAGCCGTTCGCCACCGGGCAGGGTGTACGCCGTGATCGTCCGCGGCACCCGGTCGTACCCCTGGCTGTCCGGCCCGACCACGTAGAGCCGGCCGCCGTCGACGAAGTACGCGTCGCTCGGGGAGAGCTCCACCCGCGCCTCCGGCAGGTCCGGACGCGCCGAACGCGCCGACGCGCCGAGCAGCGCGGCGGCCAGCAGCAGGCAGAGCCCGGCCCCGATCGCCCGGCGGGTCCGGGGCGGGCGCGGCCGGGACGGGACCGGCTCCGGCCGCGGATCGGAGATCACGCCGAGATCGATGGAGACCATCAGACAGTCTTAGACCGTCAGACCGGCGATATCCAGTGCATGAGTGCCCGCGCCGCCTCCAGCACCAGTTCCCGGTCGTGGGTCAGTGCGTACTCGAAACGGCGCTCCGCCTCGGTCATCCCGTTCAGGCCCAGGTCCCGGGCGGTCAGCGCGGCCGCGAAGTAGGGGCCGACCACTATCACGTTCCACTCGCCGCGCAGCGGGTCGTCCTCGCTGAGCCGGGCGCCGCGCACGCCGGCCGCGGGCCGCTCGTCCAGCCCGACGCCGAGCACCGCGACGAACGCGGCCGTGGTGGCCGTGTCCGCGAACCGCTGCGCCACCGACGGCGTGAAGAACCGGGCCTCCTGGAAGCAGGCGAGCAGCACCGGTGGTTCGCCGTCGTCGCGCGCCTTGGACTCCAGGAACCGGCTGATCGGCGCCAGCCGCTCCTTGGTCGTCCGCAGCACCGGCTTCGCGGCGGCGACGATCTCGAAGGGCGTCCTCGGCGGTACGGCCACCGGCGGCACCCCGTCCGCGGGCAGCAGCGGCACGCTGGTCCCGCAGGTCACGGCCGGCACCGGCAGCGGCGCCGGCGGACCGAAGAGCAGGCCCTGACCGAGCGTGGCCCCCATGGTCCGGGCCAGCTCCAGGTGTTCCTCGGTCTCGATGCCCTCGGCGAGGATCACCGCGCCGGTCCGTTCCGCGTACGCTATGGCCGCGTTGACCACGTGTGCGACCTCGACGCGGTGCGGGTCGTGCAGCAGCCCCATGTCCAGCTTGACCACGTCCGGCCGGACCAGCGGCATCAGCGCCAGCGACGCCGGGTCGCTGCCGACGTCGTCGAACGCGACGCCCCACCCGACGGCCCGGCAGGCCGCGGCCGTGCTGAGCAGCGCGGACGGGTCACCGGCGATGGCCCGCTCGGTGATCTCGGTGACCACCCGCAGTTTGCCCTGGGCCGCGAGCGTGGCCGGGAAGAGGTCGTCCGGGCAGGGTGTGCGCAGCGCCATCGGCTCGATGTTCACGAAGAGCGTCATCGAGTCGTCGAGCCCGGCCGCGAGCGCCGCCTCGTACGCCCGGACCCGGCAGATCCAGTCGAGTTCGGCGGCCCGGCCGATCTCGCGTGCGGCCTCGAAGAGCGCGATCGGCGCCTGCCATGGCGTGCCGGCCGGGCCGCGGCTGAGCGCCTCGTAGCCGACCGGTTCGCGGCGTTCCAGGTCGACCAGCGGCTGGAAGAGCGTGGTGACCGCGCGCGCGTCGATGATCTCGCCGACGGTCCGCGCGGCGCGCGGGGAGCCGGTGACGGTCACGGCCGCACCCCCCGCAGCTGCCAGGTCCTGATCTCCTGCAGTCCGGTGCGACAGGCGACCGTCATCGACGCGGACTGGCAGTCGAGTATCTCGGGTGCGAGACTGCCCAGCTCCTTCGGGGTGCCGGACCGGTCCAGCGCGGCCAGCCAGGCCCGCCCGTCGCCCTCCCGGGTGAGCAGCGCGGGCGCCGTGGACCGCCCGGCCGGGTCGAGGTTGGGCAGCAGCAGCTTCCACCCGGGCAGCGGCGTGGCCCTGCCGTCCGGGGCGGTGACGACGCTCAGGTCCAGGCCGGCGGCCTGCGGGCTGATCAGCGTGTGGCCGCCGAGGCGCAGCAGGGTGGCGGCGGGGATGCGGTACGCCACCGCGCCGGTCTCCGGGTCGAGCACGCCGACCGTGGACATGTCGGTCACGCAGGGCACGTCGTCGCAGCCGTAGCCGAGCGCCACGTTGCCGGGCAGCTGGATGCGCCAGGCCTGCTCCAGCGTGTCCGGCCGGAACGCGTACGTGTGCCCGCCCCCGCGCCGCCCCTGCTGCACGATGATCAGCTGCGGGGAGACGAGCAGCTCGTCGATGGCGAACCCGCCGTCGAGCGCCACCGACCGCCGGACCGCACCCGTCCGGGCGTCCAGCACCTTCACCCCGGCCGGCTCCGCGACCACCACCTCGGCGGTGCCGGGCAGCAGGGTGCGCCGCGCGCTGCCGCCGAACCGCTCGCTCCACAGGTCACGGCCGTCCGTCAGATCGACCGCACGCAGCGCGGTGGACGTCGGCGCGACGTTGATCAGGTTGCCGTCGGCGTCCTCCACGACGGTGGCGCCGGGCGGCACGTCGCCGTGGAAGAGCGGCGTGGTGACCAGCCCGGTGCGCCCGTCGGCCAGCGGCACGACCTGCTCCGGCCGGGTCCACCGCTGCGTGCCGGTGAGCGCGTCGACGCCGAGCGTCTCCGGCTGCCCGGAGCGGTTCACGCCGGTGACCAGCAGCATGTCGCCGGCCTCCTGGAACGACACGTCGCCGGTGAACCGGGACCGCGCCTGCCAGAGCCGCTGACCGGTCAGCGTGAACGCGGAGACGACCGGCTCCCGCCCGGCCTGCATCGTGTACAGCCGGCGGTCGGTGAGCGTGAAGTCGGTGCCGGCCGGCACCGTCACCGAGCCGGTGAGGCTCAGCGCGCGGTGCAGCGGCACGGACGCGGCCACCGTCGCCAGTAGACATAGCGTGATCACGACAGCGACCCAGCGTGATCCATGCATCCAGTCCCGCGGCGTCGGCGCCTCGCGCACCGGGTCGTCCCGCAGGTCCAGCTCGATCACGCCGGCGCACCCCCGCGCTCAGTCAAGCGCCCACACTCCCAAGATCCCGCCTCCCTGCCGGCAGGCGAGCACGCCGCCGCCGGCCCGGCAGCCGCCCGAGGCCGCGGGTATCGCGCCCAGGACCCGCACCGACCGCTGGTCGGAGGCCACCGTGGCGACGAGCGTAACGCCGCGAGCCGCGTCCGGGTGAGCCAACACGACGTCATCCGTCACACTAGTCACCTGCTGCCACGCGCTGAGGTCGAGCAGTGACCCACCGGTCATCGGCTCGACGAGCGCGAGCTCCGCGTCCACGCCGGTCGGCCGCCCGTACGCGATGGTCATGTCCCCCCAGCTGAGCGTGCGGCGCCAGGATTGGCTGACCCACGCGTTGGAGCCGTCCGACGGGTCGAGCGCGCGGACGCCGATCGTGGTGCCGAGGCAGAGCAGGTCACCGCACTGGTCCACGCTCTGCAGCCCGCCGACCGTGCGCGACCAGCGGCGGGCGAGCGTCCGCCGGTCGTACCCGCTGATCCGGCTGGTGTTGTCGCCCGGGTGCCGCAGCACGATCGCGTCGCCGACCAGCCGCGGGTTGTCCGGCGCGTACGCCGCGGGCGGCAGCTCACCGGCGGCGCGCGGCACCGCGTCGGACGCGCCCCGGATCTGGGTCGTGCCGTCGTCGTGGACCAGCAGGAACTCCCCGTCCGGCAGCGGTGCCGCGACCGCGCTGGACGGCAGCCGCAACGACCAGCGGCGCATGCCGAACGTGTCGATCCCCTCGATCGTGCCGGTCACCCGCCGGCCCGAGCCGGAGGAGCTGCGCACGTCGGAGACGGCCAGCAGCACGTCCGAGCCGGGCACCGGGACGAGCCGGCCGGTGTGCCGCCACCGCAGCCGGCCGGTCGCGGCGGTCACCACCAGGCTCTCCTGCTGGCGGCCGACCCCGTTGCGCGCGCCGATCACCAGCAGGTCACCGGTGCCGGTCAGCGAGTAGCCCTCCGCGGCCGGCACCGGCAGCGTCCAGATCACGGTCAGCAGCGGCACCCGGTACGCCGTGACCGTCGACCGCCCGGCCACCACCAGCAGATCCCCGGCCAGCGCGAAGTCGTCCCCGGCCGCGAGCGGCAGCTGCCCGGCCCGCCATCCGGAGTCGTGCACCGGCGCCGACCCGGCGACCGTGAACGCGAGCAGCAGCGCGAGCGCCACAGCCACGGCCGCGCGCGACCGTGGTCCCGGCTCGTCCGGCGCCCCGGGCCCGTCCGGCTCCCCATCGGCCGGAACACCCAGGTCAATGGTCACCTCAGCGGGCACGAGCCGAATGTACCGCCCCCGGATGACATCGCATCGAAAGCAGCGGATCCGCCGGTGCGAAGGAGAACTTAAGGGACAACTAATCGCGGGCCAATGGAGTCCGCCGCGCGCACGTGGTTTCTTGATCATGTCGCGAGCGCACGCCCACAGCCGCCCCTTCAGCGGCTGCCGCGCCCGCGCCCACGGATCGCAGGAGAGCAGGAGCAATGCCCACAGAACAACCCAAGAGACGGCGCATGTACGCCGGACTCGCCGCGGCCGGCGTCGCCGGGATCGCGGCCGCCGCGGTCGCGCTGACCGTTCCGTCCGCGAACGCGTCCACGCTGTTCAGCGAGAACTTCGAGGCCGGTGCGCCGAGCGGCTGGTCCAAGTCCGGCGGCGACTGGTCGGTCGTCGACGACGGCTCGAAGGCGTACCGGCAGTCGAAGGCCGGCAGCGAGGCGGCCCGCGTCTTCGCCGGTGACGCGTCCTGGACCGACTACGCGGTGCAGGCGAAGGTCAAGGCCGTCGAGGTCGGTGCCGGCGGCTTCGCCGGGGTGGCGGCCCGCGCGTCCGGGCCGACCACGCTCTACCGGCTGGTGCTGACCTCGGCCGGCACGGCCGAGCTGCAGACCGTCAAGGGCAGCGCGGTCACGGTGCTCGGCTCGGTGCCGGTCGCGTCGGCCACCGGCACGTTCCACACGCTGCAGATCCAGGCGAGCGGCACGACCGTGAAGGGCTGGGTGGACGGCACGCCGGTCGGCTCCGGCACCAGCGCGGTCGCGGCGAAGGGCCGGCTCGGCCTGGTCACCTCGCTGGCGTCCGCGTCCTTCGACGACGTGCTCGCCACCACGGCCGGCGCCGGCACCGAGCCCACGCCGGGCCGGACCACCGCGGCCCCGGCGCCGACCACGGCCGGCCCCGCGCCGACCAAGTCCGCGAGCGCGGCGCCGAGCCCCAGCAAGACCGCGAGCGCGGCACCCAGCCCCGGCAAGACCACGGCCCCGCCGGCCACCGGTGGCGGTGCGGTGAGCCCGAACGCGCCGTGGCCGACCGCGACCGGCACCAAGCCGGTCTCCGCCTCGGTCAAGGTCTCCGGCACGCTCGACGGCGGCATGGCCCGCTACTACGGCACCGGCGCGCTCGGCGGATCCGGGCAGGACGAGGGCCAGGACCCGATCTTCGACCTCGCCGACGGCGCCACGCTCAAGAACGTCATCCTCGGCTCCCCCGCCGCGGACGGCGTGCACTGCGCCGGCTCCTGCACCCTGATCAACGTCTGGTGGGAAGACGTCGGCGAGGATGCCGCCACCTTCCGCGGCGGCGCCAACGCCGTGTTCACCATCGACGGCGGCGGCGCCCGCAAGGCCGACGACAAGGTCTTCCAGCACAACGGCGGCGGCACCCTCACCATCAAGAACTTCCAGGTCTCCGACTTCGGCAAGCTCTACCGCTCCTGCGGCAACTGCTCCACCCAGTACAAACGCACCCTCATCGTCGACACCGTCACCGTCACCGCACCCGGCGACCTCCTCGCCGGCGTCAACACCAACTACGGCGACACCGCGACCTTCCGCAACATCACCGTCATCGGCGACAAGAGCATGGACATCTGCACCCGCTTCACCGGTAACTCCACCGGCAAGGAACCCACCAAGACCGGCTCCGGACCCGACGGCACCACCTGTAAATACAGCACTTCAGACGTGACCTTCAAGTAACGCGAAAGGGCCCCCGGTCAACCGGGGGCCCTTTTTCAGCTCGGATACCTCAGTGGGTGCGCGCCGGCACCACCCGGGACGCCCACGCCGCCACGTCCCGCGCGACGTCCTGCGCCGTGATGCCCAGGTCGGCCAGGATCTGCGCGCGCGTGCCGTGCGCGTGCCAGTCGTTCGGCACGCCGATGTCGCGCAGCGGCACGTCCACCTCGGCGTCGCGCAGCGCCTTGGCGACCGCGTCGCCGACGCCGCCGTTGCGCACGCCGTCCTCCAGCGTGACCACGAGACGGTGCTCGCGGGCCAGCGCCACCAGCTCGATCGGCACCGGCCGGACCCAGCGGGGGTCGACCACGGTCACGCTGTAGCCCTGCTCGGCCGCCACCCGCGCCGCCACGTCCACGCCCAGGTGCGCGAACGCCCCCACCGCGACGATCAACACGTCCCGCTCCGCGCCGGAGCCGTGCTCGGCCAGGATGTCCACGCCGCCGGAGACGCCGTCCGCACCGCCGACCCGGCGCAGTGCCGGCAGGTCGGCCGCGACCGAGCCGGTCGGGAAGCGCAGGATGGTCGGCCCGTCCTCGACCGCGACCGCCTCGCGCAGTTCCTCGCGCAGCGTCGCCGCGTCGCGCGGTGCCGCGATCCGCAGGCCCGGGACCACGCCGAAGACCGACATGTCCCAGACGCCGTAGTGGCTGGGCCCGTCCGGCCCGGTGATGCCCGCGCGGTCCAGCACGAACGTGACCGGCAGCCGGTGCATCGCCACGTCCAGCAGCACCTGGTCGAACGCCCGGTTCAGGAACGTGGCGTAGACCGCGACCACCGGGTGCAGCCCGGCCAGCGCGAGACCGGCCGCGGACGTCGCCGCGTGCTGCTCCGCGATGCCCACGTCGTACACCCGCTCGGGGTGCTTGCGGGCCAGCTTCGCGATGCCGGTCGGCTCCGCCATGGCCGCGGTGATGCCGACCACGTCCGGCCGCTCGTCCGCGATCGCGACCAGCTCGTCCGCGAAGACGCCGGTCCACTTCACGGACGGCGCCGCGAGCAGCTTGCCGGTCTCCGCGTCGAACGCGCCGGGACCGTGCAGGCAGTCCGCCTCGTCCTCCTCGGCCGGGCGGTAGCCGAAGCCCTTCTTGGTGACCGCGTGCACGATGACCGGGCCGTTGAAGCCCTTGGCACGGCGCAGCGCGGTCTCCACCGCGGCCTGGTCGTGGCCGTCGATCGGGCCGACGTACTTCAGGCCGAGGTCCTCGAACATCGACTGCGGCGCGACCGCGTCCTTGATGCCGCGCTTGACCGCGTGCAGCACCTCGTAGACCGGCTTGCCGACCACCGGCGTGGCGCCGAGCGAGTCCTTGACCAGGTCGAGCACCTTCTCGTAGCCCGGGTTGAGCCGCAGCGTGGCGAGGTGGTCGGAGAGGCCGCCGATCGTCGGCGCGTAGGAACGGCCGTTGTCGTTGACGATGATGACCAGCTTGTTCTCGGTGGCGGCGATGTTGTTCAGCGCCTCCCAGCACATGCCGCCGGTGAGCGCGCCGTCGCCGACCATCGCGACCACGTGCCGGTCCTCGCCCCGCAACGCGTACGCCTTCGCCATGCCGTCCGCGTAGGAGAGCGCGGTGGAGGCGTGCGAGTTCTCGATCAGGTCGTGGTCGCTCTCCTGCTGCGACGGGTAGCCGGAGAGGCCACCGCGCTGACGCAGCAGGTCGAAGCCGTCCTGACGGCCGGTCAGGATCTTGTGCACGTAGGCCTGGTGGCCGGTGTCGAAGAGGAACCGGTCACGCGGCGAGTCGAACACGCGGTGCATGCCCAGCGTGAGCTCCACGACGCCGAGGTTCGGGCCCAGGTGCCCGCCGGTGCGGGACACCTTGGCCACCAGGAAGTCACGGATCTCGGCCGCCAGCACCGACATCTCGTCGGTGGTCAGACGCTTGAGATCCTGCGGCCCGGTGACGGAGCTGAGCAAGCGGCCGTCGGTGACCTGATCCTCTTCAACGCTCATGAGGTGCCAGTCTAATGGGCAGGGGCACCCGTCCCGCGATCCGAGACCATGGCGTGATCAACAGGGGGCGCGACCCGCATCACCCGACCGGATGATCAAAAACCCGCAAAACACCCAAAGAGGTACGATGGGCCGGAGCTTTTATCCAGAAGGTCGGTTTCATGAACGCCCAGTCAACCTCGCAACCTTCACCGAACCTCCCCCTGCCCAGCCGTCGGCCGATCGCGCCGCGCACGTCGCGGGAGACGCGTTCCATGAGTGACCAGCAGCCCGGCTGGGACCCGCACCCGGTCCCGCGCGACCTGCGCGGCGCGCCCGGCGCCGCGCACGTGCTCGGCATGATCGCGATCGGGCTGCTGGCCGTGCTGCTCGCCCCGATCGCGGTCCCGGTCATCATCTGGATCCGCCTGCGCGACCGCCGCGGCTGACCCCACGACCCGCATGACTCCGCGCCGCCCGGCCGGCGAGCCGGTCGACGGCCGGTCAGGCGGTGGGCGGCCGGTCAGGCGGTGGGCGGCCGGTCAGGCGGTGGGCGGCAGCAGCAGGCCGACGCACTCCACGTGGTGCGTCATCGGGAACAGGTCGAACGCGCGCAACTCCGCCAGCCGCCACCCGGCCGCCCGGAACGTGGCCACGTCCCGGGCGAACGCGGCCGGGTCGCAGGCCACGTAGGCGACCGCCCGCGCGCCGGTCCGGGTGATCGCCTTGACCACCGCCGCGCCCGCGCCGGACCGCGGCGGGTCCAGCACGATCAGGTCCACCGGCTTCGGCAGCCGCCCCTGGCGCAGCGCGACCTCCACCTTCGCCTCGATCACGGCCACGCCCGGCAGGTCGGTCAGGTTGCGCCGGGCCGCGGCCACGCCCTGCGGCGCGGACTCCACCACGGTCACCGGCCCGGTCGGCCCGACCACGCCGGCCAGCGCGGCCGCGAACAGCCCGGCGCCGCCGTAGAGGTCCCAGGCCGCCTCGCCCGGCTGCGGCGCCAGCAGCTCCAGCACGGCCGCCGCGAGCGTGTCCGCGGCCGCCGGGTGCACCTGCCAGAACGCGTCACCGGGCAGCACCCACTCGCGCCCCACGGCCTTCTCCCGGATCTCCCCGGCGACCGACGCGCCGTCCAGGACGTCCGGCTCGTCCAGGCGCAACGGCGACCGGCGCGGCGTCACCAGCACGTCCCCGCCGCCGGACGCGACCACGTGCACCTCGTCCGCGTCCGGCCACGCCTCCGAGGTCACCGGCGCCGCCTGGATCGCCGGGTGCGCGATCAGGCACCGGTCCACCGGCACCACCTCGTGCGACCGGTGCTTGAGCAGCCCGGCCGCGTCCCGGCCGTCCACCGCGTACCGCACGCGCGTGCGCCAGCCGAGTCGGTCGCCGTCGAGCGGCGAGACCCGTACCCCCAGGGCCTGAATGTGATCCTGGGAGAGCTTCCCGAGCCGGGCCAACTGCTCGGTGACCACCGACGCCTTCCAGGCCAGCTGTGCTTCCGGCGCCACGTGCTGCAGGTCGCACCCGCCGCAGCCGTTCGGGTGCGCGTAGACGCAGGGCGCGGTCACCCGGTCCGCCGACGGGGTCAGGATCTCCACCGCGTCCGCCCGCGCGAACCCGCGGTGCACCTCGGTGACCAGCGCGACGACCCGCTCGCCGGGCAGCGCGTGCCGCACGAAGAGCACCGGCCCGCCGTCGCCGCCGACCCGGGCCACGCAGTGCCCGCCGTGCGCGACCGCACCGACCAGCACCTCGACCCGCTCGCCCTCACCGGGCATCTCCACCTGTGTCACTCGCTGTGCTCCGAATTAGAAGAGGACGCGCGGGGCCCGCGCGCCGGGCCGCGGACCAGCGCCTGGTCGAGCCGGGCGAGATCCCGGTCGGCGCTGGACCGCAGCTGCCACGGCACGCTGGTGACCATCACGCCCGGTTCGAACAGCAGCCGGGTCTTCAGCCGCAGCGCGCTCTGGTTGTGCAGCAGGTTCTCCCACCACTTGCCGACCACGTACTCCGGGATGAACACCGTCACCACGTCCCGCGGCGAGCTGCGGCGCACGCCCTTCACGTAGTCGATGATCGGCCGGGTGATCTCCCGGTACGGCGACTCCACCACGGTCAGCGGCACCGGGATCTCCCGCGCCTCCCACTCGTCCTGGATCCGCCGGGTGTCCGCCGGGTCCACGCCCACGGTCACCGCGGTCAGCGTGTCCGGCCGGGTGGCCTGCGCGTAGGCCAGCGCCCGCAGCGTCGGCATGTGCACGGTGCTGACCAGCACGATCGCGTGGTTGCGGGCGGGCAGCACGTACCGCTCCACGGTCGGCGCCAGCTCCGCCGCGACCCGGTCGTAGTGCTTCCGAATGCCCAGCATGAGCACGAAGATGAACGCCATCGCCGCGATCGCGATCCACGCGCCGAGCAGGAACTTCGTGATCAGCACGACGATCAGCACCGCGCCGGTGAGCAGCATGCCGACCGTGTTGATCGCCTTGGACCGGTGCATGCGCCGCCGTTCCACCGGGTCCCGCTCGGTGCGCAGGTGCCGCGTCCAGTGCCGGATCATGCCGGCCTGGGAGAGCGTGAACGACACGAACACGCCCACGATGTAGAGCTGGATCAGCCGGGTCACCTCGGCCTGGAACGCCACGATCAGCACCACGGCCGCGATCGCCAGGAACACGATGCCGTTGGAGAACGCCAGCCGGTCGCCGCGGGTGTGCAGCTGCCGGGGCAGGTACCGGTCCTGGGCCAGGATCGAGCCGAGCACCGGGAAGCCGTTGTACGCGGTGTTCGCGGCCAGGAACAGGATCAGCGCGGTCGCACCGGCCACCACGTACAGCATGATCGAGCCGGAGCCGAAGATCGCCTCGCCGAGCTGGGTGGTGACCGTCTTCTGCACGTAGTTCGGCGGGCCGCCGGCGATCTGCCGCAGCGGGTCCTCCACGTACTGCAGCTTCGTGGCCTGGGCCAGCCAGATGATCCCGACCAGCATCACGATCGCCATCGTCCCGAGCAGCAGCAGCGTGGTCGCCGCGTTCTTGCTCTTCGGCTCCTTGAACGCGGGCACGCCGTTGGAGATCGCCTCGACGCCGGTCAGCGCGGCGCAGCCGGACGAGAACGTGCGCAGCAGCAGGAACGCGAACGCCCACTGGCTGAGGTGGTCCTCCTCCGCGTGGATCTCCAGCGTCGCGGACGGCGCCAGCAGCGGCTCGCCGAGCACCACGATCCGGACCAGCCCGGTGAGGATCATGCCGACGATGATGATCATGAAGCCGTACGTCGGGATCGCGAACGCGGTGCCCGACTCCCGGATGCCACGCAGGTTCATCGCGGTCAGCAGCGCCACCGCGATCAACGCGATCAGGACCTTGTGGGTGTCCACGAACGGCACCACCGAGCCCAGGTTCGCCACGCCGGACGACACCGACACCGCGACCGTCAGCACGTAGTCGACCAGCAGCGCGCTCGCCACCGCCACGCCGTACCGCGGGCCGAGGTTGACGGTCGCCACCTCGTAGTCGCCGCCGCCGGACGGGTACGCGTGCACGTTCTGCCGGTAGCTGGCCACCACGGTCAGCATCACGACCACGACGGCCAGCGCCACCCACGGCGAGTACATGTACGCGGTCGCGCCCGCGATCGACAGCGTCAGCAGGATCTCGTCCGGCGCGTACGCCACGCTGGACAGCGCGTCGGACGCGAACACCGGGAGCGCGATCCGCTTCGGCAGCAGCGTGTGCTGCAACCGGTCGGAGCGGAACGGGCGCCCGAGCAGCAGGCGCTTGACGAGTGAGGTGGGACGGGCCACAACGGGTAAGAGTACGGCCAGCGCGGATCGGATGATCGGGCATGGCACGCTCTCACTGCACGCGTCTTTCGCGGACAGGGGGCCACGGGTGCACATCGTGATCATGGGTTGCGGGCGGGTCGGGTCGACCCTCGCCCACAGCCTCGAGGACCGCGGCCACTCGGTGGCCGTCATCGATCAGAACGCGGACGCGTTCCGCCGGCTCGGCCCCGAGTTCGGCGGCGCGATCATCACCGGCGCCGGGTTCGACCGCGAGGTGCTCACCGAGGCCGGCATCGAGCGCGCGGACGCGTTCGCGGCCGTCTCCAGCGGCGACAACTCGAACATCATCTCGGCCCGGCTGGCGCGCGAGACGTTCGGCGTGCCGCGCGTGGTCGCCCGGATCTACGACCAGCGGCGCGCCGAGGTCTACGAGCGGCTCGGCATCCCCACGGTCGCCACCGTCCGCTGGACCGCCGACCGGGTGCTCCGCCAGGTCCTCGCCACCGGCGACCTGGAAGTCTTCCGCGACCCGACCAGCACCGTCTCGATCGTCGAGGTGCCGGTGCACAAGGGCTGGATCGGCCGCAGGCTCTCGTCGCTGGAGACCGCGGCCGGCGCGCGCACCGCGTACCTGATGCGTTTCGGCCTCGGCCACCTTCCCACCGCGTCCACCATGATCCAGGATGGCGACCAGGTCTTCATGCTGGTCACCGACGAGATCGTCACCACCGTGCGGCAGCGCGCCGGTGCGGCACCGGAAGGAGCGCACTGACATGCGCGTCGCCATCGCCGGAGCCGGCAACGTCGGCCGGTCCATCGCCCAGGAGCTGGTCGGCAACGGTCACGAGGTCGTGCTGCTGGAACGCGAGCCGAAGATGCTCCGCCCGGAGCGCGTACCCCAGGCCGAGTGGATCCTCGCGGACGCCTGCGAGGTCGCCAGCCTGGAGGAGGCCGAGATCGCCCAGTGCGACGTGGTCGTGGCCGCCACCGGCGACGACAAGGTCAACCTGGTCGTCTCGCTGCTGGCCAAGACCGAGTTCGCGGTCGGCCGCGTGGTCGCGCGGATAAACCGCGCCGAGAACGAGTGGCTCTTCACCGACCAGTGGGGCGTCGACGTCGCGGTCAGCACGCCGCGCCTGATGGCCGCGCTGGTCGAGGAGGCCGTCACGGTCGGCGACCTGGTCCGCCTGATGACGTTCCGCCAGGGCGAGGCCAACCTCGTCGAGATCACGCTCCCGCCGGACGCGCCCTACGTCGGCCAGCCCGTCCGCGCGGTCCCGCTCCCCCGCGACGCCGCGCTCACCGCCATCCTCCGCGGCAAGCGCGTCCTCGTGCCCACGCCCGACGACCCGCTCGAGGCCGGCGACGAACTCATCTTCGTCTGCGTCGCCGAGGCCGAGGACTCGGTCCGCGCCGTCATCCTCGGCCCGTCGGCGGTGCACAACATCTAGAAGCCGGTCTTCCCGCTTCCGGCGCGGCCGGGTCCCGGTGCTCCCGCGGGCACCGGTCGGCCGCGGGCGGCCTCCCTGCCGGTCCCGCGGTGGCCCGGCCACACCCCACCGCCCGCACCTCGGCCCGGCCCTGGTGGACGCTTCGGGTCCGGTCCGGCCACCGCGGGACCGGCAGGGAGGAGCGCCAGCGACGACCGTGGCCCGCGGGAGCATACGGAACCCGGCCCGCCGGAAGCGGGAAAATCCTGGTCGGTGTGTGCGGTCGCCGTCGACACCGCAGCCGCGCGGCGCCGGCCGATCAGACGCGATCGGCCTCGGTGGCCGGCATCGGGGAGTGCTTGAGCGTGCGGCGGACCGCCCAGACCGTCAGCGCGAGCATGCCGACGTAGGTGGGCCAGCTGATCACGATGCGGGCGATGCCGAGCAGGTCGGGCTGCTCGGCGACCCAGAGCGCGGCCTGGATGCCGGCCCGGACGATGAGCGACGCGGCCCACGCGAGCGTCAGCCACTGGAACGTGCGGAACAGCGCGGGGTGGTGCCGCCAGTCGTGCTTGCCGCCGGCCGCGATGATCGCCCAGACGAAACCGATCAGCGGTTTCCGCACCGTCACCGAGATGATCAGCGCGGCGGCCTGGGCGAACGTCAGCAGGATGCCCGGCAGGTAGAAGTCGCGGGCCTCGCCGGAGCGGGCGGCCAGGTAGGCGCCGAGCGCGATGCCGGCCAGGCCGTTGACCGCGTGCCGGACCGGCTGCTTGCGGATCAGGCGGTAGATCGCGATCCCGACCGCGGTGCCGACCGCGCCGAAGATCGCCGGGTAGAGGTCCCACACCAGGTTGAGCACGACGAACGCGCAGACCGGGATGCTGGACTCGACGAGCCCGCGGACGCCGCCGAGCTGCTCCGCCATCTGCTCCGAGATGGTCGGGATGCGCTCCTCCTCCGGCTCGTCCTCGCTCCGGGGCGCGGCGGAGAACGCCACGGCCTCCCGAACGGCGTCGGGCGAGTACGGATCGGTGGGCGGCTGCGGATCGACTGCCGCGTGCTGATCGGTTGCTCTGTCGGGACCGGTCATGCTCACCTGGGCGCTTCCAGCTCGTAATGCGGGTTGTACATCACTTTACGGTCATCCCGGACAGCTATCCGCCCGCGGGCCGTCAGCTGCCGGCCCGGCTCGATCCCGGCGATGTGCCGGCGACCGAGCCAGACCAGCGTGACGACGTCGCTGCCGTCGTAGAGGTCGGCCTCCAGCGTCGGCAGGTTGGTGCGGGGCGTGTAGACGACCGTGCGCAGCCGGCCGGAGACCGAGGCGAGCTGGCCGCGCCGGCAGGTGCCGGCCGGGACGGCACCGCACTCGGCGCTCTCCCGTTGCAGCTGCTCCGCGTCCAGCTCGGCCTCGGAGGCCGTCAGCCGCTGAATGAATCGGCGCAACGGCGACCGGCGTTCGTCGATCGTCATGGAGCGGGTCCCACCCTTCTAGCAGCACGCGCTGTGGCGACCAGCGTACGCCCCGGGGGCCGCTACGAACGGGGCCGCGGCGACGGGCGGCGACGGGGCTCGTCCGACGGCGGTTCCGGCTCCGGCGAGGGTGCCGCGGCGGCGCCGCCCTGACCCTGCGCGGCCACCTCCTTGGGCAGTCGCAGCGGCAGCGGCTCCTTGACCGGCTTGGCCTCGTTGCCGCGGTCCACGACCAGCCCGCGCAGGCACTCGCCGAGCAGCGGTGCGCTCGACGGCGTGGTCGCGACCGGCCCCTGGAAGACGGCCTGCACCATCCACCGCGGCCCGTCGACGCCCGCGATCCGCAGGTCGACCGGGCCGTTCGGGGTGGGCACCCGGGCCAGCAGCTCGACGCCGTACGGCCCCTCGCCCTCCTGCAGCTGAGCGCCCTGGCTGCGGAGCGACTCGCCGACCTCCTCGCGCACCTCGTCCCAGATGCCCTCGCTGCGCGGTGCCGCGACCACGATCAGCTGGAGCGTGCTGGGCCCCTCGCCGAGCACGACCTGCTGCACCACGCCCTCGGGACCGGCCTGCACGCGCACCTCGACGCCGGGTACCGCCGGGATCTGCATGCTGCCCAGGTCGAGACGCTGCACGTCGTCCGGCGCGTCCGCCACGTCGTACGGCCCGCTGGTCGAGCCCGAGGCCACCTCGGTCGGAATCGGGGTGTTCTCGGCACGCGCGTGACGCCCGCCCCGATTGAAGATCGCCATGATTACCTTTCCGGATTAACCGAGATGTCGTAGATGTCGGAGACTAGAGAGCCGCGTGCCCGCCGGTCGACCCGTGCCCGCCGGCGCCGCGCACCGACTCCGGCAGCGCGTCGACCACCTCGAAGACCGCCCGGGACACCCGCTGCACGACCAGTTGCGCGATCCGGTCGCCGCGGGAGATCTTCGCGGTCGCGGACGGGTCGTGATTGATCAGATTCACCAGGATCTCCCCCCGGTATCCGGCGTCGACCGTACCGGGCGCGTTCAGCAGCGTCACGCCCAGCCGGGCGGCCAGGCCGGACCGTGGGTGCACCAGCCCGACGAACCCCTCCGGCAGCGCCAGCGCCACCCCGGTCCGCACCAGCGCGCGGTGTCCCGGCGCCAGCTCCACGTCCTCCGCGGCGTACAGGTCGGCGCCCGCGTCCCCCGGGTGCGAGTAGGCGGGCATCGGCAGATCCGGGTCGAGTCGCAGCAGCGGCACGGGCACGGTCTCGGTCACGGGTTCGGGTCCTCATCGTCGACGGCGTTTCGCGGACCCTGCACATCCTGCCGTGCCGCGCCGCGGGAAGCACTCGTACCCTGGCAGGCGTGGCACCCCCCGGCACCGGAACATCGCAGACCTCCCTCTATCGAGAGCGCCTGACCGTCACCTGGTGGCTCTGGCTCCTCGGGTTCGCCGCCGCGGCCGCACTGGCGCTGGAGGTCTGGCTGGGTGCGGACGGCGTGCGCGCGTGGCTGCCGTTCGCGGTGCTGCTGCCGTTGACCGCGCTCGGTCTCTGGGCGCTCGGCCGGATCCGGGTCGCGGTGGCGCCCGGCCCGGACGGCGAGGTCGCGCTGCTGGTCGACGACGCACACCTGCCGGTGCGGTTCATCTCCGACGTGGTCCCGCTGGACGCGGAGGGCCGCCGCGAGATCCTCGGCGTGGCCGCGGACCCGCTGGCCTTCGTGGTGCAGCGACCGTGGATCTCCGGCGCCGTCCAGGTGCTGCTGGACGACCCGGCCGACCCCACGCCGTACTGGGTGGTCAGCACGCGCCACCCGATCGCGCTCGCGCAGGCCGTGCTGGACGCCAAGGGACAACACGCCGCCTAGGCGCTCTCGATGCTCCGCGGCGCGGGTCCGAGCTTCGCCCGGCCGGCCCGCAGGTCCTCGCGCAGCCGGTCGCCGAGCCCGCGGGTGGCGCGCCGGTTGAGATAGCTGGCCACGGCCGCGCCGGTGAGCAGCGGCCCCAGCGTGGTCAGGTTGCGCCCGAAGCGCTTCAGCAGCATGTCGCGCAGCTCGCGGCGCGCGGCCGTGCCGAGCACCGCGCCGACGCCCGCGCCGGGCAGCAGCGGGTTGACGCCGCGCTGGCTGGACCAGGACTGCAGCATCGAGACCGCGCGCTCGGTGGCGCTGCCGGTCACCGGCTGCCCGTAGATCTCGTGCAGCTCGCCGATCAGCTTCAGCTCGACCGACACCACGGCCACGGTCTCGGTGGCCAGCAGCACCGGCGTGGACAGCAGCGTGGGCGGCACGGCCCACTCGATCGCGGCGACGCCGCCACCGGCCGCGCCGATGCTCGCGGTGGCCCGGGCGGCGTTGCGCACCAGGCGCTCGGCCAGTTCCTCGTCGGTCAGGCCCGGGTGGTGCCGGCGCAACGTCTCCAGGTCGCGGACCGGCACGTACGGCGCGATCTGGCTGACCGTGTCGACCATCCACTGGATCGCCACCTTCGGCCGGATCATGCGCCCGGCGCCGCTGGCCCGCACCGACTGGACGAGGCGCCCCAGCAGCCGCCGGCGCACCGGCGCCGGCAACTCCTCCTCGGCGAGACCGGCGATGGCCTGACTCAACCGCTCCGGGTCACCGGTCCCGGCGGCCGGCACGCCCGGCTCGGTCGCCGGCACGACGTCGTCCGCTGTGGTGCGCCGCTCGTTGCTGGCGTCCGTCATCTCGCCTCCTGCCTCGATCCGCTGACCGGTACTACCCACCCGGAGGGGGTCGCACGCCGGTCGGGGCGGGTGGATCGAGTGAAGCAGATCCCGGCCACCGAACCCCCGGGGTCCGGTGGCCTCGCCGCGTCGCGGACCGCCCACCCTCGGCCCGCAACGCGGTGGTTGTGTGCCCTATTCGGTTGTTCCCGTGCACCCGTCAGCGGGGATCAGGCGCACTCGTGGCAGATCAGCTCGCCGTTGCGCTCGTGGGCAAGCTGGCTGCGGTGGTGCACCAGGAAGCACCGCGAGCAGCGGAACTCGTCCTGCTGCATCGGCAGCACCTTGACAGTCAGTTCCTCGTCGGCCAGGTCAGCACCGGGCAGCTCGAAGTTCTCGGCTACCTCGGCCTCATCCACGTCGACGGCGCCGGACTGCGAGTCGACGCGACGTGCCTTGAGTTCCTCAAGGCTGTCCTCGCCGAGGTCGACCTCGTCGCGACGCGGGGCGTCGTAGTCGGTGGCCATCGGTTGTCACTCTCCCGTATCGATGTGTCGTCCGGCGTCTGTAACGCCGGACGGCGATGTTCGGTTCCCTGGCGGCCAACGTTGGCACACTTTGCACCTGTGACGTCACCCTCAGCGACGATGCTGATGGTGACACCACGACGGCAGCTCACCAAGAAACTCCCCCCAGCGAGCGCGGTACCTTACCGCTCTCGTGCGTTGCTTGTACGCCCCGGCCCGCCCAGATGTTCCCAATGTGATTCAGGCGACACCAAGGTAGGGGGTCCGTTGCGCCGATCATCGTCGGCACGCCGGGAACCCTCATCACTTTCCCCGGGCAGGCCCCCACGCGTTAACCTCAGCGGGACACCGCCAAACCCACCCATTCCGCGGGGAGCCGTCACCAACATGAGCTATGCGCGCATGCGGGCGCTCATCGTCCTGAGCGTGCTGACCGTCGCCGCCATCGTGTTCGTCGCGGTGGCGCTCGTGCAGGACACGCAGACCGAGGCCACCGTGACCGAGGAGTGCCCCCCGGGCTACGTGCTCGCCAACGTCGCGCTGCCCGAGCCGAAGGACGTGAAGCTGAAGGTGTTCAACGCGGCCGGGCAGAACGGTCTCGGCGCCCGCGTGTCGACCGACTTCAGCAACCGCAAGTTCCAGGTGGAGAAGCCGGAGAACAGCGACCGCACCAGCGACGACGTGGCGATCCTGCGGTACGGACCGAAGGCGGTCGGCGCGGCCCACCTGCTCCGCGCCTACTTCCTGGACAACGCGCTGACCGAGTACGACGAGGGCCGCGACAGCGACGTCGTCGACGTGGTGATCGGCACCGGCTTCGAGCAGCTCGCCACCACCACCGAGGTCAACCAGTCCCTGGTCGAGCTCGGCCAGGCCGAGGTCCCGCCGGGCGCCTGCGCGGCGTAGCCGGCCGTCACCCGCTCCCTGGCTCGGCACTCCCTCGTCTCGACACCCCAGGCTCGACACCCCGCGGCCCGGCGCCACCCCGGGCGGGGCGGCGCCGAACGGCCCGGCCGGTCCGGTCGGGCGTTGCCGCGGGTTCAGGCCCCGCCGGCGGCGTCCAGGGCGACCAGGCGGTCGTGCAGCGGCGCGAAGAGCGCGGGCGGGGCCGCGATCACCATCGGCAGGCCCGGCTCCGCGCCGTCCAGGCCGGCCACGGTCAGGCCCGCCTCCCGGGCCACCAGGCCGCCGGCCGCGTGGTCCCACGGGTTCAGGCCCTTCTCGTAGTACGCGTCGATCAGGCCCTCCGCCGCGAAGCAGAGGTCCAGCGACGCCGCACCGAACCGCCGGATGTCCCGCACGTGCGGCAGCAGGCCGGACAGCACGCCGGCCTGGTGCGTGCGCCGCGCCGCGTCGTAGCCGAACCCGGTGCCGACCAGCGCCTGCGCGAGCACGGTCTGCCGGGAGCCGCGGATCGGCCGGCCGTCGTGGAACGCACCGCCGCCGCGGGTGGCCGTCCATTCGTCGCCGGTGGCCGCGTTGCGCACCACCCCGGCCACCACCGTGCCGTCCACCTCGACGGCGATCGACACGGCGTACTGCGGCAGGCCGTACAGGTAGTTCACGGTGCCGTCGATCGGGTCGACGATCCACCGCACGCGCCCGCCGGCGGCGGCACCGGTGGCCCGGTCGGCGCTCTCGCCGTACTCCTCGCCGAGCAGCGCGTCGCCGGGCCGCAGCGTGCGCAGTTCCTCGGAGATCTGGCGCTCCACGGCGCGGTCCGCCGCGGTCACCACGTCGGTGTCGGTGCTCTTGGTCTCGATGGCCGAGCTGACCGCCTCGGCCCGCATCCGGGCGGCGGTGTCCGCGGCCCGGCGGGCGATCTCGACGGCCGTCTTGAGCAGGTCCAGGGGCTCTGAAGAGGTGTGTTGCACGCGATCCATACTGCCGTCCCGCACGCACCGGGCGCCCGTCCGGCGGGGTACGATCGCTGGCAAACCCCCGTCATCACCTACTTCGCGCCTCTCGCACCGCGCTCCGCGGCGCGGGGCGCAAGCTGTTTGCCTCAGACAGCGTTACAATTCACGCTGCCCACGTGACACGGACGGTCGCCACGCCGATCGGTCCGCGGCTCGGGGGCCACTACATCACCGGCCCGCAACGTCTGCTCGCGCTGCCCGCCGGATCGGCCGTGCTCGTTCTTCGCCTCCGGAAGGTCATTCGTGTCAGAAGCCCGCCACACCGGCGCCGACGTACGCTCGCTCACCGACATCCTGATCGCCAGTGCCGAGCGCGCGGGTGGACAGTTGACGTCGGCCGAGCTCGCGCGCAGCGTCGAGGCTGCCGAGGTGACCCCGGCCCAAGCTAAGAAGATCTTGCGGGCGCTGGCGGACGCCGGCGTCACGGTCGTGGTGGACGGTTCGGCCAGCACCCGCCGCCCGCGGGTCGCCGCCGCCCGCTCGGCCACCCCCGCCTCGAAGGCCACCACCGCCAAGGCGACCAAGGCCGTCGCCAAGAAGGCCGCGCCCGCCGCCACGCCGAAGCAGGCCGCCCCGGCGGCCCCGGCCGACGCGAACGGTGCGGCACCGGCCAAGCGCGCCGCGAAGGCCGCCACCAAGGCCGCGCCCAAGACCGGTCCCGCCGCGAAGGCCGCGCCCGCCAAGGCCGCCAAGGCCGGCGCCAAGGGTCCGGACGGCGAGCCGCTCGAGGACGACATCGATCCCGAGGAGCTCGCGGCCGAGATCGAGGACGTCGTCGTCGACGAGCCGGTGGAGGCCGTCGCGGCCGCCACGGCCGACGCGCAGGCGGACAGCAACGACTTCGAGTGGGACGACGAGGAGTCGGAGGCGCTCAAGCAGGCGCGCCGCGACGCGGAGCTGACCGCGTCCGCCGACTCGGTCCGCGCCTACCTGAAGCAGATCGGCAAGGTCCCGCTGCTGAACGCGGAGCAGGAGGTCGAGCTCGCCAAGCGGATCGAGGCCGGCCTGTACGCGGCCGAGCGCCTGCGGGCCGCCGACGAGGGCGAGGAGAAGCTGGCGTTCCAGCTCACCCGCGACCTGAAGTGGATCTCGCGGGACGGTGAGCGGGCGAAGAACCACCTGCTGGAGGCGAACCTCCGTCTCGTGGTCTCGCTGGCCAAGCGCTACACCGGTCGCGGCATGGCGTTCCTGGACCTGATCCAGGAGGGCAACCTCGGCCTCATCCGCGCGGTCGAGAAGTTCGACTACACCAAGGGCTACAAGTTCTCCACGTACGCCACCTGGTGGATCCGCCAGGCCATCACCCGCGCCATGGCCGACCAGGCCCGCACCATCCGCATCCCGGTGCACATGGTCGAGGTCATCAACAAGCTCGGCCGCATCCAGCGCGAGCTGCTCCAGGACCTGGGCCGCGAGCCCACGCCGGAGGAGCTGGCCAAGGAGATGGACATCACCCCGGAGAAGGTGCTGGAGATCCAGCAGTACGCCCGGGAGCCCATCTCGCTGGACCAGACGATCGGCGACGAGGGCGACAGCCAGCTCGGTGACTTCATCGAGGACTCCGAGGCCGTCGTGGCGGTCGACGCGGTCTCGTTCTCGCTCCTCCAGGACCAGCTCCAGCAGGTCCTCCAGACGCTCTCCGAGCGCGAGGCGGGCGTGGTCCGGCTGCGGTTCGGCCTGACCGACGGCCAGCCGCGCACGCTGGACGAGATCGGTCAGGTCTACGGCGTGACCCGCGAGCGGATCCGTCAGATCGAGTCGAAGACGATGTCGAAGCTGCGGCACCCGTCGCGCTCCCAGGTGCTCCGCGACTACCTGGACTGATCGCACCGAACGCAGACATCGGCCGCACCCCTCGAGGGGTGCGGCCGATGTCCGTTAAGACCTGTTTGTGGGGGACACCCGAACGGGCGATTCCCGATGACCGAAAAGGCGAAGCCCGCGAATGGGACGAAGCGCGCGATCGGGCACAGAGGAGGCCGGAAAGCCATGAAAATCACCCGGCCCGGCTGGTCACCCAACGATCAATTATCCGGATGCTGACTTCGGAGTCAACTTTCCGTGCCTGATTGATCACCACCCGTACATCCTTCGGTGGTGATCAAAGAGTTGTGGGGATGTGATCGTTGACGTGGCACCCTTGGAGCACGGCACACTGTCCATACCAGGTGTGACCTCGGTCCCCCGAGGGCACCATGGGAAGGCCGCACCCGTCACGGGTGTTGGACAATGGGTGAAGCACTACCGAAGAACCTGTTCATCGGTGACGACCCGAGGAGGAAGGCGATGACCCCGACCCTCACGCCGCCAGAAACGGCGGCGCCCCCAGCCGCCGATGAACGCTGCGATCGTTGCAGCGCGGCGGGCAAGTTGCGGGTGACCATTGCCGGCGGCAGTGAGCTGGTGTTCTGCGGACACCACGCGAACAAGTACGCCGACGATCTCGTCAAGATCGCAGTGCAGTACGTGACCGAGCCGGAGTTCACCTGGCGAGGCGCGGACATGATGCGCCGCTGATCCTGCCGAAGTCACACTGGTCCCGCCGAGCCCGGCGGAACCCGGCACAACCGAACGAGTCGACCCGATGACGGGGACGCCCAGGTGTGGGGCGTCCCCGTTTCCACATCCTCGGGACCGCCCGGCTCCGGGGATGGGAGACCCAGGTCTCCCGTCTCCGACCCGGTGGCCGTCGCCGAGCGCTCCCACGGGACGCCGCGACGACGGCCGGAGCCCGGCAGGACTCACCGCGCGAGGTGCGCGGTGGACACGGCACCACCGTGTCCACCGCGCACCTCGCGCGTTCGTGGGTGGCCTGGGCCGAGGGGTGGGCCTCAGAGCGCGGGGATCGCGGCGCCGAGCGCGGTGGAGACGTCCCGGGCGGAGGCGATGACGTCGGGAGCGTGCGCCTCCAGGTCGGTCATCGTGCTGTCCATGGCGAGCGTGGAGATGGAGATGCCGCCGAGGACCTGGCCGGTGTGGTCGAAGACCGCGGCGCCGACGCAGCGGATGCCGGGCTCGTTCTCCTCGTCGTCGACGGCGTAGCCGAGCACCCGGACCCGGGCCAGATGGGTCAGCAGGTCCTCCTCGCTGGTCAGGGTGGCCCTGGTGCGCTGCGGCAGACCGGTGCGGCGGCAGATCGCCAGCACCTCCTCGTCGCTGAGCTGGGCCAGGATCGCCTTGCCGATCGCGGTGGTGTGCAGCGCGACGCCCATGCCGATCCGGGACGGCATCTGGTAGGGACGGCGGCCCTCCTGCTTGTCTACATACACCACCTCGTCCGCGCTGCGGATCGCGAAGTGTGTGGTGTACCCGGTGGACTCGCGGAGCGCCCGCAGCGCGCCGGACGCCTGGCGGGCCGGGTCGAACCGGTTCATCACCCGGCCCGCCAGCGTCAGGATGCGCGGGCCGGGCTCGTAGCTGCCGAGCCCGTCCGGCCGGGCGAAGCCCCACAGCACCAGCGCCTGGAGGATGCGGTGCACGGTCGACTTGGAGACGCCGGTCGCCACGGCGATGTCGGTGACGCGGTGGTGCTCGGCGAGCGCCTCCAGCACCGCCAGCGTCTTGTCGATGGAACTGCCTTCCCTGGCCATGAGATCCAGCCTATTCGGTGGTACTCAGCGGGCGAGCCAGCCTCCGTCCACCGCGAGGACGTGCCCGTTGACGTAGTCGGCCGCGGACGAGGCCAGGAAGACGACCGCACCCGCCACGTCCTCCGCGCGGCCCCAGCGCCCGGCCGGGATGCGCGACCTGATCTCGGCCTCGCGCACCGGGTCGGCCCGCAGCGCCGCCGTGTTGTCGGTCTCCATGTATCCCGGCGCGACCGCGTTGACCTGCACCCCCCGGGCGGCCCATTCACAGGCCAGCGCCTTGGTCAGGCCGGCCACGCCGTGCTTGGCGGCGGCGTAGCCGGGCACGTGCACGCCGCCCTGGAAGGACAGCATCGACGCGACTGAGATGATCTTTCCGCTGCGCCGGGCCAGCATGCGCGCGCCCACCGCGCGACTGAGCAGGAAGATCGCGTCCAGGTCGATGTCGAGCACGGCCCGCCAGTCGGCGAACGAGTGCTCGGCCGCGGGCGCCCGCCGGATGATGCCGGCGTTGTTGACCAGGATGTCCACCTCGGGCAGCACGGCGGCCGCATCCGGGATGGCGGCGGTGTCGGACAGGTCGAGGACCCACCGGGAGACCTGGCGGCCGGCCTTGCGCACCTCGGCCTCGGTCTCGTCGAGGTCGTCGGTGCGGCCGTGCAGCACCAGGTCCGCACCGGCCTGGGCGAGGCCGACCGCGATGGCCCGGCCCATGCCGGTGCGGGCGCCGGTGACCAGCGCGGTCCGGCCGTGCAGCGAGAACGGTGAGGTCACCGCAGGTCGCCGATCGCGACCGGCTCGACGTCCTCGTACGCCTGGTTCTCGCCGCCCATCGCCCACACGAACGCGTAGCTGCGGGTGCCGAAGCCGCAGTGCACCGACCAGGACGGCGAGATGACGGCCTGCTCCGGTGCCACGATCAGGTTGCGGGTCGCGTCCGGCCGGCCCATCAGGTGCACCACCCGGTCGGTCTCCGGCAGGTCGAAGTAGAAGTAGACCTCGGTGCGGCGCTCGTGGGTGTGGCACGGCATGGTGTTCCACATGCTGCCGGGCGCGAGCACGGTCACGCCGAGCACGAGCTGGCAGCTCTGGATGCCCTTGACGTGGATGTACTTGTAGATCGTGCGGTCGTTGGACCCGTCCTGGGAGCCGAGACGCACCGGCTCCGCGTCGTCGAGCGTGGCCTTCACCGTCGGGTGGGCCGCGTGCGCGGGCGTGGAGACGAGGTAGAACCGGCCGTCGAAGCGCACGTCGCGGGCGCCCCGGCCGACGTAGAGCACCTCCTTCGCCGCGAGCTCGTAGCGGTCGCCGTCGACGGTGACCGTGCCGGCGTCACCGATGTTGACCACGCCGAGCTCGCGGCGCTCCAGGAAGAACTCGGACCGCAGTTCGTCGGGGCAGGGCAGTGCGGTGGTGCCGTCCGACCCGCCGACCACGATGCGGTCCTCGTGCGAGTACGTCAGCCGCACCTCGCCGGGTGCGAACAGGTCCTCCACCAGGAACCGCCGGCGCAGTTGGTCGGTGTCCATGCCCGCCAGCTGGTCCGGGGCTGTGGCGTGCCGTGACTCCATGAGCCCTCCCCTACCGTTTCGTTCCGCTACATAGGACAGTTTATCGACACATGAGACGGATCAGGCCGCCGCGACCGGGTGTTTCGGCTCGCCGGCCGGGTCGTTGTCGAGCGAGTCGATCAGGTCGTCGCGCTCCGGTGTCCGCTCCGGGCGGAGCAGCCCGATCGCCACGTAGAGCACCAGCGAGGTGACCAGCGGGACGCCGACCACCATGGTCTGGCTGGTCTCCTCCAGCACCCACCGGATCACGACCCAGACGCCGAGCCCGGCCGCCCACGACACGATCGCGGCGAGCGGGCCGCTGCGCCGGAACCAGGGCAGCAGGCCGAGCATCAGCGGGATCGAGATCGGGCCCATGGTCGCGGCGACCACGTCCACCACAATCTTGAGCACCACGCCCTGCCCCTGGGTGGTCATCGCAATCACCATGCTGATCAGCACGAACGTGAACGTGGTGATCCGGGCGAAGGTCAGCTCGGCGCGCTCGCTCAGGTTGCGGACCGCGCGCACCAGCACCGGCGCGATGTCGCGGGTCACCACGGAGGAGATCACGTTGGCGTCCGACGAGACCATCGCCATGGTGTGCGAGAAGAATCCGGCCAGCACCAGCCCGATGATGCCGGGCGGCAGCAGCGTCTTGGCCAGCTCCACGTACGCCTGCTCGGGGTTGGCGATCCCGGGGACGATCAGCGGTGCCGCGAACATCGGCATGAACAGGATCAGCGGCCAGACCAGCCACAGGCCGCTGGACAGCAGCGCGGACCGCTTGGCGGCGGAACCGGACGGCGCGGCCATGTAGCGCTGGGCCAGGTTCCACATGCCGCCGTTGTACTCGAACGTCTTGATGAACAGCAGCGCGAGGAAGAACGTCAGCGTGTACGGCCCGTTGAACGGGTCGCCGTGCCCCTCCGGCAGGTCACCCCACATGGTCCACAGCGCGGAGACGCCACCGAGGTGCGCGAGGAACGCGAAGAACATGGCGATCCCGGCGATGCCCTGGATGATGAACTGGCCGAAGTCGGTGAGCACGTCCGCCCAGAGCCCGCCCGCCGTGATGTAGACGAGCGTGACCGCGCCCGTGATCAGGATGCCCCAGACGATCGGCACGCCCGCGAAGCCGCGCAGCAGCACCGCGATGGCCACCCACTTGGCCGCGATGTCGACGACCTTCAGGAGCGCGCCACTGTACGCGAGCGCCTGCTGGGTGGGGACGTTGTAGCGACGGGCCAGGTACTCCAGCGGAGAGGCCACGCCGTGCTTGGATCGCAGCCGGTTCCACCGGGCCGCGAAGACGAACGCGCCGATGCCGACGCCGAGACCGATCGTGAGCGCCCACCAGACGTACATGGCGAGGCCGTAGTTGTACGCGACCGCCGCGAACGCGACGAACATGATCGCGCTATAGCCCGACATATGGTGAGAAATCCCTGATAGCCACCAGGGGATCATGCCGCGCGCGGTGAAGAAGTCGGCGACGCTGTGGATGCGTTGCTTGGCCCACAGGCCGATGCCGACCATCACCACGAAGTACCCACCGATAACCACCCAATCGAGCGTGGTCACGTGCCCTCCCTCCGTCGCTGTAACGCGGGCGTTACAGATGTTCTGCTACACGGAACGGGGCTGTCAATACATGAAACGCAGCGATTCTCGTCGATCGCAGATATCGATCATCGTGCGGGACGGGGCTTGACGGCGTTCCATGTCACGGGACAGAGTTCTCGGTGACGAAACAAGGAGGGCTCATGCCGAACATCACCGTGGAGCTGTTGTCCGGGCGCACGCTGGATCAGCGGCGGGAGTTCGCCGAGGCCGTCACCGCGGCCGCGGTGGACATCCTCAAGGCGAAGCGGGCCTCGGTCCGCATCCGCTTCGACGAGATCGAGCGGGAGGACGTGGCGAACGGCGGGACGCTGGAGTCCGACCGCGAATAGCGGCGGGTCGCCGACCGCACGCGGCAGCCTGCCGCCGGGCACGAGGAGCCATTGGCCGCCGGCCGCGGACGGCGGCGGGTCGTGGGCCGCGAAAGGCCGCGGGTCGTAGGCCGCGGACGGCCGCGGGTTGCCGGCCGCGGACAGCGGCAGGCCCCGCGCCCGGGCGGACGGTCGCGCCGCCGGACGGACCGGCTAGAACGACTGGATGGTGGCGATGCGCTCTTCGAGCTGCTCGATCGTCGCCTGGGCGCTGGGCGGGCCGCCGCACAGCCGGCGCAGCTCCGCGTGAATCTTGCCGTGCGGCAGGCCGGTGCGGTGGTGGTGCGCGGCGACCAGCGTGTTGAGCTTCCGGCGCAGCGTCACCCGGCGCTCGCCGGCGGTCAGCGGCGCGGTCTGGACCGGCACCGTCGGCTCGTCGTCCTTCTGCGCGGCCTTGCGGCGCTTCTGGGCGGCGAGCTGCTCGGCCTGTCGCTTGTTCAGCAGCGTGGTGACCTGCTCCGGGCTGAGCAGACCGGGCAGGCCGAGGTACTCCTCCTCCTCCGGCGTGCCCGCCTGGGCACCGGTGCCGAACGAGGCGCCGTCGTAGATGACCTGGTCCAGTTCGGCCGAGGCGGACAGCGCCTGGAACCGCTTCTCCAGCTCGCCGGACGCGTCCTCCTTCTTGTTCGCCCGCTCCAGCAGCTCGTCGTCGAGCCCGTCCTTCTCCTTGGGCGCGCCGAGGACGTGGTCGCGCTGGACCTCCATCTCGCTGGCCAGCCCGAGCAGGTGCGGCACGCTCGGCAGGAACACACTCGCGGTCTCGCCCGCTTTCCGGGCGCGCACGAAACGGCCGATCGCCTGCGCGAAGTACAGCGGGGTGGACGCGCTGGTCGCGTAGACGCCGACGGACAGACGCGGGATGTCGACGCCCTCGGACACCATCCGGACCGCGACCATCCAGCGCTGGTCGCCGGCGGAGAACGTGGCGATCCGCTTCGAGGAGTCCGGGTCGTCGGAGAGGACCACCACGGCACGCTCCCCGGTGATCTTCTCCAGCACCTTCGCGTACGACCGGGCGGTCTGCTGGTCGCTCGCGATGACCAGGCCGCCCGCGTCCGTGATGCCGTGCTTGCGGATCACCGAGAGCCGGTTGTCCGCGGCGCGCAGCACGGCCGGCATCCAGTCGCCGGCCGGGTCCAGCGCGGTGCGCCAGGCCTGCGCGACCAGGTCCTGCGTCATCGGCTCGCCGAGGCGCGCGGCCAGCTCGTCGCCCGCGTTCGTCCGCCACCGCGTCTCGCCGGAGTAGGCGAGGAAGATGACCGGCCGGACCACGCCGTCGCGCAGCGCGTCGGCGTAGCCGTACGCGGCGTCGGAGCGGGACTGCTGCAGCCCGGCGTCGTTGCGCTCGTAGACCACGAACGGGATCGGGTTCTCGTCCGAGCGGAACGGCGTGCCGGTGAGCGCCAGGCGGCGCACCGCGGGCTCGAACGCGGCCTTCACGCCGTCGCCCCAGGTGCGCGAGTCGCCGGCGTGGTGGATCTCGTCCAGGATGACCAGCGTGCGCCGCGTCATGGTGCGCCGGCGGTGCACGTGCGGAGCCATGCCGACCTGCGCGTACGTCACGACGGCGCCGTGGAAGTCGGCGGCGGAGTGCAGGTCGGCGTTGCGGAACGCGGCGTCCAGGTGGATGCCGACCCGGCCCGCGGCCTGCGCCCACTGCGTCTTCAGGTGCTCGGTCGGGGCGACCACGGTCACCGCGTCCACCGTGCCGTCGACCAGCAGCTCAGCCGCGATGCGCAGCGCGAACGTGGTCTTGCCGGCGCCCGGCGTCGCGACCGCGAGGAAGTCCTCCGAGCCCTGCCTGAGGTACTTGACGAGCGCCTTGCGCTGCCAGGCTCGCAGCGGGGGGAACGTCTCCAGCACCGGCGCAGTCGGACTCAACCGCTCGCTCCCCCTCCGTGACGATGTGACTACACAAAAAGTCCCCCGCGTCAATACGTCCCGGCGCGGAGGCCCGATCCAGCATAGCGGCGCCCCGACGGCCGGGATGGCCGGAAGGAGACACATCACCGCATGCCGTCACGCGGGCTCCGGCGGCACCGGAGCCGACCAGGAGCGCAGCAGCGCGATGATGCGGATGCCGAAAATCAGCACCGCGGGCGCGACCAGCGCGAGGCCGTCGTGGATGCCGAACCGGACGAGCACGGCGACCAGCACGGCGCCGGCCAGCGACGCCACGGCGTAGATCTCCCGGCGCAGCACCACCGGGATCTCGCCGAGCAGCAGGTCGCGCCCGACGCCACCGCCGATGCCGGTGATCATGCCGGCCAGGCAGGCGCCGACCGGGGGAAGCCCGGCGTTCAGCGCCTTGAGCGTGCCGGTGACCGTGATCAGCGCGAGGCCGGCCGCGTCCAGCAGCAACACGGTCCAGCGCAGCCGGGAGAACTGCGGGTGCAGCCAGAACGTCGCACCGGAGGCGACGGCCGCGGTGATCGCGTACCGCCAGTCCGCGAACGCGAGCGGCGGGACGGCGCCGATGACCACGTCCCGCACGATGCCGCCGCCGAGCGCGGCCACGAAGCCGACGAAGATGACGCCGAAGAGGTCGAGGCGCTTGACGATCGCCGCCGATGCGCCGGACGCGGCGAACACGGCCACGCCGGCCAGGTCGGCGATCAGAAGGGCGCTGGGGGTGCTCACCGCCGCAGGTTAGATCAACTTCGCGGGGCGCACCGAATAACCGCGCCGGTCACAGACACGTCCCGTCCCCCGACGAGCCGGCGCGGTCAGGTGGGCATCGATCAGTCCTGCAGCGAGTCGTAGATCTCTTTGCACGCGGGGCACACCGGCGAGCCGGGCTTGGGCGTCTTGGTCACCGGGAACTTCTCTCCGCACAGCGCGATCACGAAGGTGCCCATCACGGCACTCTCCGCGATCTTCTCTTTCCGGACGTAGTGGAACATCTCCGGTCCGGTATCGGACTCCTTGACCTCTGGCCGCTCAAGGATCTGGGTCGTCATAACCTCACACCTCCAAAGGTCCCAGTTTGACAGCTCACTCGGTGCCGGTCCACCGGACTCCACGCAACCGCAGGTCCGTACCGTGGTGATCGTGAAGAACTCATCACTCCGCTACGGCGCCGAGGTGGCGGACGCGCTCCGCGCCGGCCGCCCGGTGGTGGCCCTGGAGAGCACGATCATCTCGCACGGGCTGCCGCATCCGGACAACATTCGGGTGGCCCGCGAGATCGAGGACGCGGTCCGGGCCACCGGCGCGGTGCCCGCCACGATCGGCATGATCGGCGGCGAGCTGATCGTCGGCCTGGACGACGCTCAGGTCAGCCACCTGGCGAGCGCCGAGGGTGTGGCCAAGCTCTCGGTGCGCGACCTCGCGGTCGCGGCCGCCCGGCGCGCGGACGGCGCCACCACGGTCGCGGCCACCAGCGCGGTCGCGGCCGCGGCCGGCATCGGCGTGTTCGCCACCGGCGGGCTCGGCGGCGTGCACCGCGAGGCGAACGTCACGTTCGACGAGTCCGCGGACCTGACCACGCTCGCCCGTACGCCGATCGTGGTGGTCTGCGCCGGGGTGAAGTCGATCCTCGACGTCCCGGCCACGCTGGAACGGATGGAGACGCTCGGCGTCACCGTCGTCGGCTACCGCACCCGCCGGTTCCCCGGCTTCTTCATCACCGACAGCGGCTACGAGCTGGACTGGGCCGTCGACTCGCCGGAGCAGATCGCCGAGATGATCGCCGCGCAGGCCGCACTCGGCGCGACCGCCGGTGCGACCGTGGTCGCGAACCCGCTGCCGGTCGACGAGCAGCTGGACACCGCGCTGCACGACAGGACGCTGGCGGACGGGCTCGCACTGCTGGAGCAGAACAAGGTCACCGGCAAGGCCGTGACGCCGTTCCTGCTCTCCTACTTCCACTCCGCGACCGAGGGCGCGAGCCTGGCCACCAACGTCCGGATCATCCTGCGCAACGCCACGCTGGCCGGCCAGATCGCGGTCGCGTCCGCCGCCCGGGCCTGACCGTGGCCCGCGTCCTGGTCGTCGGCGACGTGATCACCGACGTCGTGGCCGTGCTCGGCGGCGCGTTCGCGCCCGGCTCGGACACCCCGGCGGCGATCCGCGTCGCCGGGGGCGGCCAGGCCGCGAACACCGCCGCCTGGCTCGCCGCGGCCGGAGTGCCGGTCACGCTGGCCGGCGTGGTCGGCGACGACCCGGCCGGCGACGCGCGGCTGACCGAGCTGACCGCCGCGGGCGTGACCGGCGCGGTCCGCCGGGCGGCCGGCGCGGTCACCGGCACGATCATCGTGCTCAGCGCGGGCGCTGAACGCTCGATGGTCACCGACCGGGGCGCGAACCTGCTGCTGCGGCCGGCGGACGTGGACGCGGCCCGCACGCCCGACGTGACGCACCTGCACCTGTCCGGTTACGCGCTGCTGGACGAGGCCACCCGCCCAGCCGCCCGGCACGCGCTCCGGCAGGACGTCGCGACCAGCGTCGACGCGGCCTCCGCGGAGCCGCTGCGGCAGGTGGGCGCGGAGACCTTCCTGTCCTGGGTACGCGGATGCGACCTGCTGCTCGCCAACGCGGACGAGGCCTCGGTGCTGGCCGGCCCGGGCCGCCCGGACGAGCAGGCGCGCACGCTCGCGGCCGCGACCGGGGGCGCCGCCGTGGTGAAGCGTGGCGCGGCCGGCGCGGTCTGGGCGTCCGCGGACGGCCGGCTGACCGAACTGCCGCCGTCGCTGGCCGCCGCCGTCACGCCGGTCGACGCGACCGGCGCCGGTGACGCGTTCGCGGCGGGCCTGCTCGCGGCGCTGCTCCGCGGCGCCACCCCGCTGGACGCGCTCACCGCCGCCCACGCTCTCGGCGCCCGCGCCGTCACCACGATCGGCGCCCGCCCCCCGGCCTCCTGACGTCCGGGCGCCACCCGGTGTCCCGGCATCGGCCGGCGAGAAACCGGCGCCGGGGTAGCGAAGACCCGGCGGCGTTCCGGCATCGTCCGGAGTGAAGCGGCGCCGGGGGTAGCGAGAACCGGGTGCCGGGCACGGGCGGCCGTGTTCCGGGCGGCGCGGCCGGGAGGTGACGGTGGCGGACGGCGGCCGTGTTTCGGGCGGCGCGGCCGGGAGGTGATGGTGTCGGGCGCCGCGTGGTCTCGGTGACCGGCGGCGGGACCGGCTCCGCCGCGGCGTCCGGAGCGGAGCGCCGGCGGAGCCGGAGGACACCGCGCGGTTGGCCCGCGGGAGCATGCGGGCCGCACCGCGCCGGAAGCGGGAAGATCGGCCGTTGTGGCTCTGATCGCGGTCAGGGCTCGTGGTCGATGGTGGGCGCGGCCTGCTGGGCGGGGAGCGCGGCCGGGCCCGGGTCGATGCGGTGCGTCGGCCGGCGCATGCGGTGCCGGTCCTTGGGCGGGCCGTCGTTCGCGAGGATCACGGCGAGCCAGGGCAGGATGACCATGCCGGCCGCGCACAGCGAGAGCCAGAGCCAGAGCAGCGGCACGTCGAAGCTGATCAGGATCGCGCCGGCGATCAGGCAGAGGGTGCGGATCAGCATCATCACGACATAGCGAATCTGGCGGCTGCGGAACTCGTCCTGCGGGCTGCGCGGCGCGTCGGTGATCAGGCTGGGCCCGCGCTCGTGGCGTCTCACCGAAATCCTCATTCCCGGGGCGTTCGTGCTCCCGATGGTCCATCCTCGCACTTTCCGCACCGCGGCACCGGTCGGGCGGGGAGCGATCCGCGCTACACCGTGGCCGAGGCGGGCGCCGGACCGGGTCGACTGAAACTTTTCTTCAGTCAGCGGTGCATTGATGACATTTTCGCGAGTGAATCTCCGCTTATCTGTATAAAAACTGACTTATCCGATTCATACGTGTTTTGTGGTTCTGATCTTGCCGGTCCGTGGGTACAAATTGGTCGCGGCCGCAAATAGGGTCGCAAAACACATATAGGGAGCATTTAATGCAGATCAAGAAGATTGTCGCCGGCGTCGCTCTGGCGGGTGTCGCCACGTTCGGCGGCTTCTCCATGGCCTCCCCCGCCATGGCCGGCGGCGGCTCGACCAGCACCGCGCTGGTCGACATCACCGGCGTCAACATCCTGAACGGCAACGAGGTCACGCTGCTGCAGAACGTGCAGATCCCGGTCGCGGCCGGCCTGTGCGGGATCGACGTCAACGTGCTGTCGCAGCTCATCGAGAACAACCAGATCTCGGAGTGCTCGCCGTCGTCCAGCAGCACCATCCTCAACAAGCTGCTGTTCAAGAACTTCAAGATCCAGAAGCACTGACCACTCAATCCCCCGAGTGATCAATGCGTTTCCCACCGACGGCCCGGCACTACCAGTGCCGGGCCGTCGGCCCACGTGGGTGGCGTCCGGTCCCGCCGCGCCGGACCGGCCGGCGATCAGGCCTTGGCGGCCTTGGCCGCGGCCTTCGCCTGCTTCTTGTACTCGCGCACCTTGACCAGTGACTCGTCGTCGACGATGTCCGCGACGGACCGGAACGAGTTCTCCTCGCCGTAGCCGCCGGCCGCCTCGCGCCAGCCGGGCGGCCGCACGCCGAGCTGCTTGCCGAGCAGGGCGACCAGGATCTGCGCCTTCTGCGTGCCGAAGCCGGGCAACGCCACGATCCGCCGGAACAGCTCCGCGCCGGTCGCCGCATCCGTCCACAGGTTCGCCGCCACCCCGTCGTAGTGGTCGACCAGCGCCCGGCACACCTCCTGCACCCGCGCGGCCATCGCCTTCGGGAACCGGTGCAGCGCCGGCGGCTCCGCGAAGATCGCGATCAGCGCGTCCGGGTCGAACTCGGCCAGCTCCGCCGCGGTCGGCTCGTGCCCGAGCCGCTGCACCAGCACCCACGGCGACGTGAACGCCTTCTCCACGGTGATCTGCTGGTCGAGCGTGAGACCGATCACCACCGCCAGCGGGTCACGGTCCAGCAGCGCGTTGGCCTCGGCGTCGATGGGCAGCGAGAACGTCATGCCGTCATCTTGCTACCCGCCGGCGGCTCCCGTACGCCAGGGGCGTTGCTGATCATGTGCGTCACGCCGGCGGGCGAATTCCCCCGTCCGGCCGGCATGCGGCGGTGGAGAATGTTCCGCATGAGCAGGTCGTCGATCGTCGCGGAGCTGGATCTGTCACCGCATCCGGAGGGTGGCTGGTTCCGGCAGACGTGGCGGAGCGGGCACGAGTTCACGCCGGAGGGATATCCGGGGGTGCGAGCGGCCGCGACCGCGATCTATTTCCTGCTGCATCCGGGCGAGGAGGCGCGCTGGCACCGGGTGCGGTCGGACGAGCTGTGGCTGTGGCACTCGGGCGGGCCGATGACGCTGCGGATGGGCGGCGACGGCGAGCGACCGAGCGAGTTCGTCCGGTCGCTGGTGCTGGGCACGGACCTGGCGGCCGGGCAGCGACCGCAGGGACTGGTGCCGGCCGGGACATGGCAGGCGGCGGCCCCGGCGGGACACGAGCCGGCGCTGGTGACGTGCATCGTGGCGCCCGGCTTCGAGTACGAGGACTGGCGCCTCGCGTAGCGCGGGACGCCGGTAGGGAACAATGGGCGCCGTGACCGACATGCTCCTTTCCGACGACGGCGTCCAGCGGCTCCGCGAGGCGCTCACGCGCACCGGCTACACGGCCAAGGGCATCGCGGACCGGCTCGGGCCGGACGCGACCGCGGCGGTCGGGCGCAACGACTTCCGGGCCGCGTTGCGGGTGACCGAGGAGCGCGACCCGCTCGCCACGCTGATCCGGCTGTTCGTCTGCGGGCAGACCGAGCCGGAGAAGCACGTCGCCGAGGCGCTGCCGCTGACCGAGGTGCTGGCGGCCGGCATCGTCGAGCGGCACGGGGACGGAATCCGCCAGGGCGTGGACCTCGAACCGTACGGCGACGACTACTGGGTCGTCTCGGACGTCCCCGCGCGCCCGGGCCGTCCGCTGCCGGCCGATCACGTGCTCGGCGTCGGTGGCGCGTCGACCACGCTGGCCGGCGCGACCGTGCGCCGCCGGGTCGGCACCGCGCTGGACCTCGGCACCGGTTGCGGCGTGCAGGCGCTGCACCTGCACGAGCACGCGCGGCACGTCACCGCGACCGACCTGAGCGAGCGGGCGCTGCGCTTCGCCGCGACCACGGCCGCGCTCAACGGCCAGAGCTGGGAGCTGCTCCGCGGCGACCTGGTCGAGCCGGTCCGCGACCGGACGTTCGACCTCGTGGTCAGCAACCCGCCGTTCGTGGTCGGGCCGGGCGTGGCGACGCACACCTACCGCGACTCCGGCCGGCCGGGCGACGCGGTCTGCGCCGAGCTCGCGGCCGCGGCGCCGCGCCTGCTGAACGAGGGCGGCACCATGCAGTTCCTGGCGAACTGGGTGCACGTGGAGGGCGAGGAGTGGGCGGACCGGGTCGCCGGCTGGGTGGCCGGGACCGGGCTGGACGCGTGGGTGATCCAGCGCGAGGTCGCGGACCCGATGTCCTACGTCGACCTGTGGCTGGCGGACGCGTCCGACGGTGGCGACCCGCACCGGAAGGCCGCCTGGCTGGACTGGTTCGACGCGCACCGGATCGAGGCGGTCGGCTTCGGGCTGATCAGCCTGCGGCACACCGGCGCGGCCGACCCGGTGGTCCGCGTCGAAGATCTCCGCCAGCAGGTCGAGGGCACGCTCGGCGAGCGGGTCCGGGACTGGTTCGGCCGGCAGGACTGGCTGCGCGCGCAGGACCGCGCCGGGCTGCTCGCCACCCGCTACCGGCTGGCCGACGGCGTCCAGCTGCTGCAGGAGGCCACCATGGGCGACGAGGGCTGGCTGGTGGATCGCCAGGTGCTCCGGATGACGCACGGGCTGCGCTGGTCCGAGGAGGTCGACCCGCTGGTGCTGGCGCTGGTCAGCGGCGCCGACGGCCGGGTGCCGCTGCGCGAGCAGCTGTCCGTGCTGGCGATGGCGCACGACACCCCGGAAGAGGATCTCGTCGATGCCGCGCTGCCGCTGGTCGGTCACCTGGTCGAGCGCGGGCTCGTGACTCCGGAGATGTGACGAGCGAAAGCCTTGCGACCGGCGGATACTGTCGCTGAGAACCAGACAGAGATCCTACGGAGGACGTCGTGGTCTTCAAGCGGTTCATGCAGGCCCTCGGTGTGGGCGGCCCGTCGGTGGAGACGGTGCTCGCCAACCCCAACGCCCGTCCCGGTGGTTACCTGGAGGGCCAGGTCCACGTCACCGGCGGCGATCACGCCACCGACATCGAGTACGTCTCCCTCGGCCTGGTCACCCGCGTGGAGGTGGAGAGCGGCGACAGTGAGTACGACACCACGCAGGAGTTCCACCGGTCGCGGCTGACCGGCGCGTTCCGCCTGGAGCCGGGGCAGCGCCACGACATCCCGTTCCGCTTCGACGTGCCGTGGGAGACGCCGATCACCCACGTCTACAACCAGTACCTGCACGGCATGACCATGGGCTTGCGCACCGAGCTGGAGGTGGCGCGCGCGGTCGACAAGGGCGACCTGGACCAGGTGGCGATCTTCCCGCTGCCGGCCCAGGAGCGCATCCTGGACGCGCTGCAGCAGCTCGGCTTCCGGTTCACCCGGGCGGACGTGGAGCGCGGCCGGATCTACGGCGTGGAGCAGACGCTGCCGTTCTACCAGGAGATCGAGTTCTACCCGCCGCCGCAGTACGCGTCCGGCATCAACCAGCTGGAGCTGACGTTCGTGGCGACCGCCCGCCACCTGCAGGTCGTCCTGGAGATCGACAAGCGGGGCGGGCTCTTCACCGAGGGTCACGACGCGTTCGGCCGGTTCACGGTCGACTGGGCCACCGCGGACTCCACGAACTGGGTCGCGCAGCTGGACAACTGGCTGCGTCAGTCCGCCCAGCGCCGCGGCCTGTTCTTCTGAGCGGCTAAAGATCCAGGATCAGGGTGTTGGGACCGGCGTTGACGCTCTCCACCAGCATGTGGGTGCGGAAGCGTCCGGTCTCCACCTTGGCGCCTCGCTCCCGCAGCGCCTCGACCACGGCCGTGACGAGCGGCTCCGCGGCCTCGGCCGGCGCCGCCGCCGACCAGGTCGGCCGCCGGCCCTTGCGCGCGTCGCCGTAGAGCGTGAACTGGCTGACCACGAGAATCCCCGCGCCGAGGTCGGCCGCCGACTTCTCCCCCGGCAGCAGCCGCAGCTCATGGATCTTCCGGGCCATCGTCTCCGCGACGGCCGGCGTATCCGTGTGCGTCACTCCCAGCAGCACCAGCAGGCCCTCACCGATGGACCCGACCACCTCTCCACCCACGGTCACACTTGCCCTACTCACCGTTTGAATCACCGCTCGCATGGCCGCCACCCTGCCATAAAGCCGACTGAGGACTCCTCATCTACGGCGAACGCAGAGAACATCTCCCGGATTAGTGCCACAAGGGGTTCGCCTTACCTCCGCTTAACGGGGTTTGGAGAAAGCTGTCTCTCACCGGCACGACGTGTTGGTAACGCGCCACTTGTTGGAAGCGGGGAGGGGACTCAAGGTGGTCCTGCAGATGGTGATGGAGAACGCGATCAGCCCGGCCGTCGCGGCCGGTGAGAACACTCCGGTGGCGGACGACGCCCTGGAGACGGTTGTCGACCTGGACGCCACGGACGAGCGAGGTGTCTCGGCCGACCTGGTGCGGGCATACCTGAACGGGATCGGCCGCACGAAGCTGCTCACCGCCGTGCAGGAGGTCGAGCTCGCCAAGCGGATCGAGGCCGGCCTGTACGCGGAGGAGCTGCTCGGCACCGCGGACCGGGGGGCGGCGACCGCGGATCTGACCGTCATCGTGGCAGAGGGCCGCAAGGCCAAGGACCACCTGCTGGAGGCGAATCTTCGCCTGGTCGTCAGCATCGCGAAGCGCTACACCGGTCGCGGCATGGCGTTCCTGGACCTGATCCAGGAGGGCAACCTCGGCCTCATCCGCGCCGTCGAGAAGTTCGACTACACCAAGGGCTACAAGTTCTCCACGTACGCCACCTGGTGGATCCGCCAGGCCATCACCCGCGCCATGGCCGACCAGGCCCGCACCATCCGCATCCCGGTGCACATGGTCGAGCAGGTCAACCGCATGGTCCGGGCCCGCCGTGAGCTGTCCGTGTCGCTGGGCCGCGAGCCCTCCGTCGCGGAGATCGCCACCGCGATGGGCGTGCAGGAGTTCCAGGTCATCGAGCTGATCTCGTACGATCGCGAGCCGGTCAGCCTGGACCAGGCGGTCGGCGAGGACGGCGAGAGCGCGCTCGGCGACTTCGTGGCCGCGGACAGCGTCCAGCCCGGCGAGGGCACGACGCCCGGCGAGCTGCGCAACGAGGTCGAGATCGTGCTCTCCTCGCTCTCCCAGCGCGAGCAGGCCGTGATCCGCCTCCGCTTCGGCCTCGACGACGGCCGGCAGCGCACGCTCGACGAGGTCGGCCGCGAGTTCGGCCTCTCCCGCGAGCGCATCCGCCAGATCGAGAAGGTCACGCTCCTCAAGCTCCGCGACCCCAGCCGCGCCACCCGCCTCGAGGCGTACGCGCTGTCCCGCTGACTCCCGGCCCACCGCTCCACGTTCCGGAGCGGTGGGGCGGCCGAGGCCGGCGAGATCAAGATCAGGAGCCGGATCGTCTTCCCGCTTCCGGCGGGGTGACGCCGGGCATGCTCCCGCGGGCACCGGTCGGCCGTTGGCCGGCCTTCCTGCCGGTTCCGCGGACGGTCACCGAAAACCATGCGAACCACACCGCATGATCCAGACGTTCTGTACATGCGGGTCCGGCACGGGGGGTGCCGGACCGCACGGGGGCACGGCAAGGCCGGGGGGAACGCGCCGGCCGCCGGACCGATCGGGGGGAGTGATCGGACCGGCGGCCGGCACCGGATGCGGCGTTCCGGGCGGTTCGCGGGGGGAGGCGAACGCCCGGGGCCGCGGATGCGGGACGGCGGGTCTGCGGGCCGAACGCGCGGATCGGCCGGTTATGAGCCCGATCCGGCCGGATCGTGAGCCGGGCCGGTGGATCGTTACGTCGTGGTCGACGGGCTTCGTGGTGGTCGGCGGGTTCGGTGGTCGGCGGGTTCGGTGGTCGGGCGGGTTCGGTGGTCGGCGGGCTTCGCGGTGGTGGGGCGGGTCGGGGCGGCCGCCGGGGGCCGGCCGGTGGATCAGCGGGTGGGTGCCGGGCCGGGGACGCGGACGCCGCGGACCAGTTCGGCGCGGACCAGGACGTGGCGCAGCTCGCCCTCGGTGCCGTCCGGGTCGACCTCGACGCCGGTGAGGCCGAGCCACTCGAGCGCCGGGTAATCCGCGGGGTCGGCGCCCAGCCGGGTGATGCGCAGCGTGAGTGGGCCGTTGCCGTAGCAGTAGTCCGTCGGCTTGATCCGGAGAACGTCGCCCGTGCCGAGTGGGTGGTCGGGGACCGGGAGGCGCAGGTCGAACTCGATCCGGACATCATGGTCGATCATCGCGTCGTCCTTCGGGCAGGCCGATGCCTAACGATGTCGTCCGTGAGGGGAGGGAGCGGTCACGGCCGGGATTGCCGGCATCGGCCGATCGTCACGGTACGGCGGAGATCTCTCCGTCCACTATTGACCGACGCTTCCGCGTAAACAAGTGGTCACCATGAGTCGATCAATGCGACTTTGAGCGCCAAGTGCACACACCGCATGGAAGTTGCAGGTTGCAGTCCCACGCCGGGTTCACGCGCCGCCGCGCAGCCGTCGCGGACCCGGATCGCCGCGCTCGCCCGGGTCGCCGACCTGCACCGATCCGTGCAGCACGGCGAAGCCGTCCGGGCGGGCGAGCACCGGGTTGAGCGACAGCGAGCGGATCTCCGGGTGCTCGTCGACCAGCCGGCCCACCCGGACCAGCAGCTCGGCGAGCGCCGCGCGGTCGACCGGCGCGGCGCCGCGGAACCCGCGCAGCAGCGGCGCGCCACGCGGCTCGTCGACGAGCGCGGCCGCGTCCAGATCGGTGAGCGGAGCGGCGCGCCAGGCCCGGTCGCCGACCAGCTCCATCGCGACGCCGCCGAGCCCGAAGCCGACGATCGGGCCGAACTGCGGGTCCTCCACCATCTCGACCACGCACGCGACGCCGGGCGCCACCATCGGCTGCACGATCACGCCGGTGCCGAACGGGGACAGCTCGCGGTAGGCGCGCTCCACGTCGGCCGCGGAGCCCAGGTCCAGCCGGACCGCGCCCAGGTCGATGCGGTGCCGCAGTCCCCCGCCGGCCGCCTTCAGCGCGACCGGGTAGCCGTGCCGGCCGGCGGCCGCCACCGCGTCCGCGGCGGACTGCACGGTGACGGACGGCACGACCGGGATGCCGTAGGCGGCGAGCAGCTCCGGCGCGCTCGGCCCCGGTTCGTGCGCCTCCGCCTCACCGGGGCCGGGGGACCCGGGAGCGGCGAGCGGCTGGGTGCCGTACCGGCTGATCAGGGCCTTGGTCTTGATCGGGTCGACGCCGGGGAGGTCGGGAACGCTACCGGGCGGGCGGCGCAGCCAGTCGGCGTAGGTGACGACGCGGGCGAGCGCGCGCACCGCCTCCTCCACGGACGGGTAGGAGGGGATGCGGTCCGGGAGCGTGCCGGCCAGGAACATCGCGACCGTCGGCTTCTCCCCCGCCAGCGCCACGCTCGCCACCGCGGACGCGAAGTCCGCGTCCTCGTCCGCGTGCTGGCCGGGCAGCGGCGGCGCGAACACCGCGACCAGCGCGTCCACCCGCTCGTCGGTGGCCGCGTCCGCCAGCGTGTCCGCGAAGTCGTGCGCGCTCGCGGCCGGCGGCACGTCGTGCGGGTAGCTCTCGGCCAGGATCAGGCCGGACGCGTGTACGGCCGCGGCCGCGAGCGTGGTCAGCGCGGACGAGTTGCCGACCACGCCGATCCGCCGGCCGGCCGGCAGCGGCTGGTGCGCGAGCAGCATGCCCACGTCGAACATCTCCGCGACCGTGTCCACCCGGATCACGCCGGACCGGGCGAAGAGCGCGGTGACCGCGGCCGGGTCCAGGCCGGGCACGTCCGGCGCGGCCGGGCGGGCGGCGGACGCGACCGCGACCACCGGCTTGGTGCGGCCGATCCGGCGGGCCAGCCGGGCGAACTTGCGCGGGTTACCGAACGTCTCCAGGTAGAGCAGGATGACGTCGGTGGCGGGGTCGTCCTGCCAGTACTGCAGCAGGTCGTTGCCGGAGACGTCGGCGCGGTTGCCGGCCGAGACGAAGCTGGACAGGCCGAGCCCGCGCCGGTCCGCCGCGTCCAGCAGCGCCACGCCGAGCGCGCCGGACTGGCTGAAGAAGCCGACCCGGCCCGCGGTCGGCAGGCGCGGCGCGAGCGTGGCGTTCAGCCGCACGTCGGACGACGTGTTCGCGATGCCGAGGCAGTTCGGGCCGATCAGCCGCAGGCCGGCGTCGCGGGCCGCGCGCAGCAGTTCGCGCTCCGCGGCCGCGCCGTCCGGCCCGGTCTCCGCGAACCCGGCCGAGACCACGACCAGGCCGCGCACGCCGGCCCGGGCCGCGTCCGCCACCACCTCGCCGACCGCGCCGGGTGGCACCGCGACCAGCGCCAGGTCGATCTCGGTGCCCGCGTCCACCGCGCTGCGCAGCGCGGGCAGGCCGGCCACCCGCGCGGCGGACGGGTGGATCGGCAGCACCGGACCGGCGTACCCGCCGTCGCGCAGGTGGGCCAGCAGCGCGGCGCCGATGCCCTGGCCGCTGGCGCTGGCGCCGTAGACCGCGACCGCGCGCGGTGACAGCAGCGGCACGATCGAGCGGGCCTCGGTGCGGTGCTCGCGGCGCTCCTGCACCTCACGGGAGAGCTCGGTGGGCGCGATCGGGAACGTCAGGTGGACGACGCCGTCCTCGTACTTGCGCTGGATCGAGTAGCCGGCGTCCGCGAAGACGCGCAGCATCGCGCCGTTGGCCGGCAGCACCTCGGCCACGAACCGGGTGATGCCCTCCTGCCGGGCGGCCGCGGCCAGGTGCTCCAGCAGCACGGACCCGATGCCGCGGCCCTGGTGCGCGTCCTCCACCACGAACGCGACCTCGGCCTCCGGCGAGTCGGCCCCGAGCCGCTCGTACCGGCCGACCGCGAAGATCTCGCCGCCGCTGGTCAGCACCAGCGCCTCACGGTCGTGGTGGTCGACGGTGACGAAGCGGCGCAGGTCGCGCTCCGGGATCCGCGGGTACGGGCTGAAGTAGCGCAGGTAGCGGGTGCGCTCGGAGAACCGCGAGTGCATGGCGACGATCGCGGGCGCGTCCGCCGGGCGGATCTGCCGCAGGTGCGCCGTGGTGCCGTCGCTGAGCAGCACGTCCGCGTCCCGGGCGGTGATCGGAACCGTCTCGGTCATCAGTCCCTCGGATCGTGCGGGTCCAGGCCGTGCAGCGGGAAGACGGCCCGGCGGGTGGCCATCACGGCCCGGTCCACCGCGTCCGGCTCGCCCTCCGGCTCCCACGGTGTGTGGCTCGGGTCGACGTCGTCCGTCATCGACTCCGGGATCTCGGCCTGGCCCAGGTGCCCCTGCGCGATGCGCTGCGCCGCGAACGCGCGCCAGTCCGGCGGCGTGGGCGTGGCCGGGTCGAGCGGTTCGCCGGTCGCGATCGCCAGCAGATGCGTCCAGGCCCGCGGGACCACCTCGACCAGCGCGTATCCGCCGCCGCCGGTGGCCAGCCAGCGCCCCTCGCACAGTTCGTCGGCGAGCGCGCGGAACGCGAGGTAGGTGGCGCGCTGCCCGTCCACGGAGAGGCGCAGGTCGGCCAGCGGGTCGAGCAGGTGCGCGTCGGCGCCGCACTGGGTGACCAGGATCTGCGGCCGGAACGCGCGCAGCAGGCCCGGCACGACCGCGTGGAACGCCCGCTGCCAGCCGGGATCGGTGGTGCCGGGCGGGAGCGCGACGTTGACCGCGTAACCCTCCGCGCCGGGCGCGCCGGTCTCGTCCGGGAAGCCGGTGTTCGGGAACAGCGCCAACGGCGTCTCGTGCAGGCTGATCGTCAGCACCCGCGGGTCGTCGTAGAACGCGGCCTGCACGCCGTCGCCGTGGTGCACGTCCACGTCGACGTAGGCGACCCGTTCCGCGCCCAGGTCGAGCAGCCGGGCGATCGCGACGGCCGGGTCGTTGTAGACGCAGAAGCCGGCGGCGCGGCCGGGCATCGCGTGGTGCAGGCCGCCGGCCACGTTGACCGCGCGGACGGCCTCGCCCTTCCAGATCGCCTCGGCCGCGGCGACGGTGGCGCCCACGATGCGCGCGCTGGCCTCGTGCATGTTCTCGAAGACCGGGTTGTCCGGGCTGTTCAGCCCGTACCCGGAGAAGAACGGGTCGGTGGCGGAGGCGCGGACCGCCGCCAGGTAGTCCTTCGTGTGGACGCGCTCGATCAGCGCGTCCTCCGCGACCGTCGGCGCGAGCACGCGCACGCCCCGGCGGCGCAGCAGGCCGAACTCGCGGGCCAGGGCCATGGTGAGTTCCACGCGGACCGGGTTGAGCGGGTGGTCGCCGAGGTCGTACTGCAGGAGGGACTCGTCCCAGACGACGACCGTGCCGGCTGAACCTGATGTCGGGCTCTCCATGCGGCCATCGTCGCACGCGCGGATCGACCGGTCAGCGGACCGGCTGTGAGACTTCTATCTACAGTCCCCGATGACCTGCCGCGCGCAGGGCGCCGTCGAGCGCGCCGAGGGCCTGCGCGGTGATCACGGGGCGGGCGGTCGCGGGATAGCCCTGACCGGCCCAGGCCAGGCAGGACGCGTCCAGGAAGCCGAGGTAGCCGTGCAGCGCGTAGTCGAGCGCCGGGTCCTCGGTCTCCAGCATGCCGCGCATCAGGTGGACGTAGTAGGCCCGGCTCTCGGTGCGCAGCGCGGCCGCGGCCGGCGGCTCGCCGCCGGGCACCTGCAGTGGCGCCAGCCAGCCGACCGCCCAGACCGCGACCGTGTCCAGGTAGACGCGGACGCTCTCGGCGAGCCGGTCGCGCGGCGTGGCGTCCGCCGGGAGCGCCGTGTCCGCGACGCGCTGACGGTCCAGCAGCAGGCGGATCGACTGGCGGACGACGGCCAGGTAGAGGCCGCTCTTGCTGCCGAAGTACCGGTGCACGAGCGCCTCGGAGGCACCGGCGGCGTCGGCGACGCGGGCCACGGCGACCTCGTCGTACGGATGGCCGGCGAAGGCCTGGCCGGCCGCGGTCAGGATCGCCTCGCGGCGGGCCGCCTCGCCGAGCCGCTGCCGGGGACGTCGATCGGTGCGGGTCACGGGTCCACCGTACCGGATTAGTGAGTTAGGCTCAGTAAAACCGTTCGGATTCGGGAGTCGGCGCATGAGCTGGGTCGAGCACGCGATCTTCTGGCACGTCTACCCGCTGGGTTTCACCGGCGCCCCGCACACGGCCGAGCCGGACGAGCCGGTGGTGCACCGGCTGAAGCACCTCGAGGGCTGGCTGGACTACCTGATCGAGCTGGGCTGCAACGGGCTGCAGCTCGGCCCGGTCTTCGCCTCCCGGACGCACGGGTACGACACCGTCGATCATCTCGCGGTGGATCCCCGGCTGGGCGACGACGCCGATTTCGACCGGCTGATCGGCGCCTGCCGTGAGCGCGGCATCCGGGTGCTGCTGGACGGCGTCTTCAACCACGTGGCGCGCGACTTCCGGCCGGCCGCCTGGTTGCGGCGCCAGGGTGCGGAGCCGGCGACGTTCGAGGGGCACCGGGCGCTGGTCGTGCTGGACCACGACTCCGAGGCGGTACGCGAGCACGTGACCACGGTGATGAACCACTGGCTGGACCGGGGTGCGGACGGGTGGCGGCTGGACGCGGCCTACGCGGTGCCACCGGAGTTCTGGCGCGCGGTGCTGCCGGCCGTGCGGGAGCGGCACCCGGAGGCGTGGATCGTGGGCGAGGTGATCCACGGGCTGGAGTACCGGGAGCGGGCCGGACTGGACGCGGTCACCCAGTACGAGCTGTGGAAGGCGATCTGGAGCTCGCTCAACGACGGGAACCTGTTCGAGCTGGCCTGGGCGCTCGGGCGGCACTCGCCGGACACGCTCACGTTCGTCGGCAACCACGACGTGACCCGGATCGCCTCCCGCCTGACGAACCCGGCGCACCTCGGGCACGCGCTGGCCGTGCTCTTCACGGTGGCCGGGGTGCCGAGCGTGTACTACGGGGACGAGCAGGCGTTCCGGGGCGTGAAGGAGGACCGGGCCGGCGGGGACGACGCGGTCCGGCCCGCGTTCCCGGGCTCGCCGGCCGAGCTGGCGCCGTTCGGGGCGGAGGTGCTGCGGACGCACCAGCGGCTGATCGGGCTGCGGCGGCGCTTCCCGTGGCTGGCGCGGGCGGAGACGACGGTGGCGCACCTGACGAACCGGGCGATCGCGCTGCGGGCGGAGCACGACGGCCAGGTCGTGGTGGCGCTGCTCAACATCGACGACGCGCCCTACCGGTTCCCCGCCGTGGAGCCGGGCGTGCGCGTGGCCGAGTCCTCGCACCGGCCGGACCACGATCCCTATGTGCTCGGAGCGCAGGCGTGGACCGTGGTCGCACGTACCCACGAATGATCTTGATTTTGATCTTTTGCCTGGTCGGAAGGGGCCAATCGGTGGGTTAGCGGGGCGGCCGGACGCGGGTAGCGTCGCCCGTCGGGACCAGCAGGAGGAGCGGTATGGCACGGTACGTGGTGATCGGGACGGGCATCGTGGGGCTCGCGACCGCGCATCGGCTGACGCTCGACCACCCCGGCGCCCGGGTGACCGTGGTGGACAAGGAGCCGCGGGTCGCGGCGCACCAGACCGGGCACAACTCCGGCGTGATCCACGCGGGCGTGTACTACAAGCCGGGCAGCCTCAAGGCGACGCTGAGCCGGGCGGGCAGCGCGTCGATGGTGGCGTTCGCGCGGGAGCACGGGATCCCGGTGGAGACGTGCGGCAAGCTGATCGTGGCGACCGCCGCGGACGAGCTGCCCCGGCTGACCGCGCTGTTCACGCGCGCGACCGCGAACGGGCTGCCGGTGCGGATGCTGTCGGCCGCGGAGGCGTCGGAGTACGAGCCGCACGTGTCCGCGGTGGCGGCGATGCACGTGGCGTCGACCGGGATCGTGGACTACACGGCGGTGTGCGAGGTGCTCGCCGGGCTGGTCACGGCCGCCGGTGGCCGGATCCGGCTCGGCACCGCGGTCAGCGGCTTCCGGCACGGCGTGGTCGAGACCACCACCGGGGACATCCCGGCGGACTTCGTCATCAACTGCGCGGGGCTGCAGTCGGACCGGATCGCCCGGCTCGCCGGGATCCGGCCGGCCGCGCGGATCGTGCCGTTCCGCGGCGAGTACTACGAGCTGCGCGAGGACCGGCGGCACCTGGTCAACGGGCTGATCTACCCGGTGCCGGACCCGCGGTTCCCGTTCCTCGGCGTGCACCTCACCCGCATGATCGACGGCAGCGTGCACGCGGGGCCGAACGCGGTGCTCGCCACCGCGCGCGAGGGCTACTCGTGGGGCCGGTTCAGCGCGCGCGACCTGGCCGAGGTGGCCGTGTTCCCCGGGATGTGGCGGCTGGCCCGGCGGCACCTCGGCTACGGGCTGGCCGAGGTGCGGCGGTCGCTGTCCAAGCCGCTGTTCGCGCGCGGCCTGGCCCGGCTGGTCCCGGAGATCACCGAGGCGGACCTGGTGCCGTCCGAGGCGGGCGTGCGAGCGCAGGCCATCCTGCCGTCCGGCGAACTGGTCGACGACTTCCTGATCGAATCGCGCGACGGACAGGTGCACGTGCTGAACGCTCCGTCACCGGCCGCGACCAGTTCCTTGGAGATCGCTAAACACATTGTCGCGCAGCTCGGAGCGGTTTCGCCGAATTAGCGGAGTGGCGGGACTTTCGCCCGGCCCGCTCACCCCGTACGGTTTCCGGCGTCGGACCGCGAATTCGAGGAGTGGACGTGCGTAACCGGCTGATGGCGGTGACGCTGGGCCTGATGCTGGCCGTCACCGGCTGCAACAACGGCGAGACACCGACCGACGCGGGCCCGCCCGTCAAGGCGCGGGTCGACGACGCCCAGGCGGAAATCGCCGGCGGCGCCTGTGAGCTGCTGAACTTCGGCGTGGTGCACGACTTCCTGGACGTGGAGTTCAACGTGTCCGCGGCCGGGGAGCAGAAGGAGACGATCACCTGCGTGCTGCAGCAGGGCGACGCGCCGTGGCCGGATCTGAGCCTGGCCGTCAGCGAGACGTCCGCCGATCCGAACATCTTCGCGTCGGACGTGACCCCGGACGGCGCGGCACCGGTCAAGGGGCTCGGAAAGGCCGCCTATCAGATCGTCTCGGACCCGACAAAGGAACACGGGCCGTCCGCGGAGATCGGCTGGCTCTCGTCGAACGGTCGCATTCTGATGCTGCGATACACGTTTGCAAAGGATCAGCAGAAGGCCGCGGCCACCGATCTCGCGCCGATCCTGGTCGACATGGCGAAAGACCTCGACGCGACGCTGGTCGCGGCCTGACCCGTCGCATACGGAAAAACCCCCGGCCGCGATCTCGCGCGGACCGGGGGTTCTTATGTCGTTGCTTATGCGGCGGCCACGAAGACGCGCGACGCGACCTCGCGCGGAAGCTTGATCTTGTCACCGAAGCGGTCGATCGTCACCGCGTCACGATCCTGCGCCACGGTCACGGTCGCGCCCGGGTCGACGCCCGCCGCGTGCAGCTGACGCAGCACGTCCGCGTTCGTCTGGACGCTCTCGCAGATGCGGGACACCACGACGCTGCCGGACAGACCGGGGAACGCGAGATTGCGCTCCCCCGGCCGCTCCTCCGTCGACGGGTCGTCACCCAGGGCCTCCAGGCCCGGAATCGGATTACCGTACGGCGAGCGACTCGGACGGTTCAGCAGCTCGAAGACCCGCTTCTCCACCGCGTCACTCATCACGTGCTCCCAGCGGCAGGCCTCCTCGTGGGCCTCCTCGTAGGGCATGCCGATGACGTTGACCAGCAGCAGCTCGGCAAGGCGGTGCTTGCGCATGACGGAGACGGCGTGCTGACGCCCCGCCTCGGTCAGGTGCAGATGACGATCGTTCTCGACCCGCAGCAGCCCGTCCCGCTCCATGCGCGCGACGGTCTGGCTGACGGTGGGGCCGCTCTGGTGCAGACGCTCCGCGATTCGCGCACGAAGCGCGGGCACGCCCTCCTCCTCGAGCTCGAGGATGGTCTTCAAATACATTTCGGTGGTGTCGACTAGGTCGTTCACGACGGCAGCCCTCCCTGGATGGCGATTCTACCTTGCGAACCCGGCACCAGACTTGGCCGCAGAATGGTAAGGGCAAGTGCCGAAGGGTGGTGTTGACTAGGGACTTGTGACCCTACCGGACGAACTTCTCATCGATGCTCCAGCGCTCGCCGCACTGCTGCGCTCCGCGGCGGCCCCGACGCTGCTCGACGTGCGCTGGCGGCTCGCCGGCCCGCCCGGCCGCGACGACTACCTGGCCGGCCACCTGCCCGGCGCCGTCTTCGTCGACCTGGACGCCTCGCTCAGCGGCCCGCCCGGCGAGCGCGGCCGGCACCCGCTGCCCGACGCCGCCGCACTGCAGGACGTGCTGCGCGCGGCCGGAGTGTCCGGCGACCGTCCGGTCGTCGTCTACGACGACGGCGACCAGTGGGCCGCGGCCCGCACCTGGTGGACGCTGCGCTGGGCCGGGCACCCGCGGGTGCGGGTGCTCGACGGCGGGTTCCGGGCCTGGCGGTCCGGCGGGTTCGAGGTCACGTCCGAGGTGCCGGCGCCCGGCGGCGGGGACTTCACGGTCCGGCCCGGTGGCCTGCCGGTGCTGGACGCGGCCGGCGCCGCGACCGTCGCGTCCGGCGGCGTGCTGATCGACGCGCGGGCACCGGAGCGCTACCGCGGCGAGGTCGAGCCGGTGGACGCCGCGCCGGGCCACATCCCCGGCGCGGTCAACGTGCCGACCGCGGGGAACACCGGACCGGACGGCCGCTTCCTGGCCGCGGGCCGGCTGCGCGACCGTTTCGCCGCGGCCGGCGTGACGCCGGACGCCGGACCGGTCGGCGCGTACTGCGGAAGCGGCGTGACCGGCGCGCACACGGTGCTGGCCCTGCACCTGGCGGGCCGGACGGACGCGGCACTGTACGTCGGCTCGTGGAGCGAGTGGATCACGGACTCGGCGCGGCCGCGGGCCCTCGGCGCGGAATGACAGGTGCCGCTCGGCTGCCTCCCGCCCGGGTGTGCGGGAGGCAGCCGGGCGGTAGCAGTGGGCGGGAGGCAACCCGGCGGCAGCCGTAGGCGGGAACCGGCCGGCCCGCCGCTGACGCCCGGGCGGGAGCCAGCCGGGCGTCAGCGACGGCCGGGCGTCAACGGCGGGCGAGAACCGGCCGGGCGTCAACGGCGGGCCGGGTAGGCGAGGACGGCGACGGCGCCGAGCAGCAGGAGCATGCCGGTGAGGACCGCCGGGGTGAGGTGCTCGCCGAGGAACGCGACGGCGAGGAGTGCGGCGGCGACCGGTTCGAGGAGCGTGACGACGGCGGCGGTGGTCGCGCCGACGTGGGCCAGGCCGGCGAAGAACAGGCCGTAGGCGAGCGCGCTGGCGACCACGCCCAGGTAGAGCAGCCAGCCGATGGTGACCGGTAGACCGCCCGTGGCCGGCAGCACGCCGTCGGCCAGCGCGAACGGGGTCAGCACGATGCCGCCGACGACGAATCCGGTCAGGGACGTGCGGAACGGGTCGCCGGCGCTGCCGGGGGTGCGGCCGACCAGCGTGACCACGGCGTAGCCGAGCGCGGAGAGCAACGCGTAGCCGATGCCGAGAGCCGGGCGCGGGCCGGTGGTGCCGCTGTCCAGGGAGAGTGCGATCAGCCCGGCGAGCGCGAGGGCGATCGCGGCCGCGCCGGCGTGGCCGAGGCGCTCCGCGAGAAAGACCCGGGCGCCGACGGCGATCAGGATCGGGCCGGCTCCGAGCGTGACGACGGTGGCGACGGCGAGGCCGGTCTCCGCGATGCTGACGTAGAACGCGGACTGGTAGACGGCGAGACCGACGCCGGTTGCGGCGACCATCAGCAGACGACGGACCCGGCGACGGGTGCGGACGGCACCGGCCCGGCGGTCGCCGGGGTGGGCGGCCGGGCCGGCACCGCCGTGGAAGGCGGCGTAACCGTCGGTGACGTCGAGGCCAGCTTCGCCGCGGGTCTCGCGAGCGTCGCCTGTAGTGCTGGCATCACGTGCGTCACCGGTCTCACCGACATCACGTGCCCCGCCGGTCTCGCCGGTCTCGCCGGCTTCGCGGGCTGAGGCGCGGCGTGCCGGTGTGCGGTGGCGGGCCGTGCGTGCGGCCAGGTAGGCGGCCAGGGCGAGCGCTCCGATCACGAAACGCCAGTAGGAGACGGCGATCGGGCCGAGGCCGCTGGTGCGGTAGAGGACGGCGGCGGCCGCGCCGCCGGTGCCCCAGGCCATGGCGGCCAGGGCGATCAACGCCATGCCCCGCCGGGAGTGGTTCGGCTCGGGGGCCGCCGGCGACGCGGTGGACGGTGTCGTGGGTGCGGAAGTCTCGACGGACATGCGGGTGCTCCACTGCGGATGGTCGGATCAGGGCTGCGGAGTGAGGGCAGCGACCACCCGCCGCGCGCACCGGGGCGCTTGCGGCATCAAGGGCCGGGAACCGGCCTTACGGTCGCCCGCTCAGCGGACGACCGGCGGGGAGCACACGACGAGACGCATGACCGGCACGCTAACGGGCCGGCGGGACACGACGCATCCGGATATTCGCCGGGTGGTTCAGCGCAGTGGGCGGAGGGCGGCCTCCAGGCGCCGCAACTCGTCGAGCATCGCGGTCGCGGACTCCTCGATCGCGGGCGTGGCCCGGAACTCGCCGTCGACGATGTGCTTCGCGACGAACGGAATGATCACCGACTCGCTGATCGGGATCATCTTCAGGTACTGCAGCACCGGTTTGATCGCCTGGGCCGACCGCACACCACCGGCGACCGCGCCGTAGCTGACCAACCCGACCGGCTTGTGCGCCCACTCCTGGACCAGGTAGTCGATCGCGTTCTTGAGCGGCGCGGGATACCCGTGGTTGTACTCCGGCGTCACGATCACGAACGCGTCCGACGCGTCCACGATCGCGCTCCACGCCTTCGTGTGCGCGTGCTCGTACTTGCGGAGCCGCGGATGGTTCCGCTCGTCCATCATCGGCAGGTTCAGTTCCGCGAGGTCGGCGACGTGCAGGTCGAAGCCGCCGTGCGCGGTCACCCGGCCGGCGAGCCAGCGGGCGACGGGCGCACCGGCGCGGCCGGGACGGGTGCTGGCGACGATGACGGTGAGCTGTGGCACGCCGATCATGATAGGCGCCGTTCGACGGCCACTCCGCCCATCAGCAGGCAGCCGAGCGCGGGAATCACCAGCGGTGCGAGCTGCCAGGTCGTCACCGCCAGCATGCCGAGCCCGCCGACCAGCAGCAGCGAGCCGGGCAGGTCCGTGCGCGCCCGCCCGGCGGCGTCGCGCAGCAGCGCCGGCCAGCACGGTCCACCGGGGCGCCAGACCGCGGCCGCCCGCAGCACGACCACCAGCAGCGCGAGCGTGGCGGCGGCGCAGACGACCGCGACCGGGACCGCGCCGGGCAGGCCGCGCCGCACGGCGACGAGATCCAGCGCGAGCACGGCCAGCGCGAGCACCAGCAGCGCGCCGAGTGCCAGCCCGCCGCCGCGGAAGGACATCAACAGCCGGCGGGGGTACGTGGAGAGCGCGGTCGACCGACCGTCCAGGTGTGCGGCGACGTGGGCGCAGCCCGCACCGAGCGCCGGCAGCAGCGTGACCAGCGGCACCGCCGCGACCAGCGTGCACAGCCCGGCCAGCACGCACTCCGCGAACAGCGCCAGGCGCTCACCCCCCGGCACCCCCGCAACGCGCGAAGCCCGCGCATCCCGCGCATCCCGCGAAGCCCGCGCAACTCGCGCAACTCGCGCAACTCGCGCATCCCGCGAAGCGCGGGCAACGTGCGAAACCCGCGCATCTCGGGAGGTCCGCGCAACGTGTGAAACCCGCGCCACCCGCGAACCCCACGCAACGGTCCAACTCCACGCAACCCGCGAAGCCCACGCAACCCGCCAACTCCACGCGACCCGCGAAATCGGCGCGGCGCCCGACGCGCGTGGATCGCTCGGCACTGGATTCAGCCGGCCACGCCGGGGATGGGCGCGGTGCCCGAGCGGTAGCCCGCCGTGTTCGTCCGGCTGCCCGGCCGCGGCCGGGATCTCATCGGAGCTCATCTCAGCCCTTCAGGCCGGACGTGGCGACGCCCTCGATCAGGAAGCGCTGGAAGACCAGGAAGAACAGGACGACCGGCAGCAGCGCCAGCGTCGACATCGCGATCAGCGCGCCGTAGTCGGTGGCCTCGGTCTGGTCGATGTAGAGCTGCAGCGCGAGCGGCAGCGGGTACCGGTCCGGTGTGGAGAGGTAGATCAGCGGCCCGAAGAAGTCGTTCCACGTCCAGATGAACGTGAAGATCGACGTGGTGATCAGTGCGGGGCGGGACAGCGGCAGCACGATGTTCCAGAAGATCCGCCCGTGGCCGGCGCCGTCGATCCGCGCGGACTCGTCCAGCTCGTACGGCAGCGTGCGCATGAATTGGACCAGCAGGAACACGAAGAACGCCTCGACCGCGAGGAACTTCCCGACCAGCAGCGGGAGGTACGTGTCGATCAGGTCCAGGCGCTGGAACACGATGTACTGCGGGATGATCAGCACGTGGAACGGCAGCAGCAACGTGCTGATCATGAGCGCGAACAGCAGGCCGCGGCCGCGGAACCGGACCCGGGCGAACGCGTACGCCGCGAGCGTGCTGGACACCACGGTCCCGATCACGGACAGCACGGCCAGCAGCAGTGAGTTGCCGAACAGCCGCCACACGCTGATCCCGGCCACGCCCTCGACCGCGGTGGCGTAGTTGCGGCCGGTCGGCGGCGCGGGCAGCAGGTCGAGGTCGCCGATGATGTCCCGGGAGTCCTTGAACGACGAGCTGATCATCCACACCACCGGGTAGAGCACCACGATCAGCAGCAGGACGGCACCGGCGTGCCAGGCCACCGAGCGAAGCCGTCTCATGCCCTGTCCCCCGCGTAGTGCACCCACATCCGGCTGGTCCGGAACAGCAGCGCGGTGACCAGCCCGACGCCGAGCACCAGCATCCAGGCCATCGCGGACGCGTATCCCATCCGGAAGTCGACGAATCCCCGGCCGTAGAGGTAGACCGTGTAGAGCAGTGTGGAACCGGCCGGCCCGCCACCGCCGGCCGCGCCGGTCGCGATCACGAACGCGGACGTGAACACCTGGAACGCGCCGATGATCTCCAGCAGCAGGTTGAAGAAGAGCACCGGCGACAGCATCGGCAGCGTGACCGCGCGGAACCGGCGCCACGGTCCGGCGCCGTCGACCGCGGCCGCCTCGTACAGCTCGCCGGGGATCTGTTTCAGCCCGGCCAGAAAGATGACCATCGGCCCGCCGAACTGCCAGGCGGCCAGCAGCACCAGCATCGGCAGCGAGAACTCCGGCCGGCCGACCCAGCCGCCGGTGTCCAGCCCGATCGCGGCCAGGCCCCGGTCCACGACCGCGTCGTCGGAGAAGATGCTCTTCCAGACCAGCGACAGGCTGACGCTGGCCCCGATCAGCGACGGCGCGTAGAACGCGGACCGGTACAGCCCCTGGCCGAGACGCGGCCGGTTGAGCAGCAGCGCCACGCCGAGCGCGGCGGCCAGCTTGAGCGGCACGGCCAGCGCCACGTAAGCGGTGGTGACCGTGACGGACTGCAGGTAGCGCGGGTCGTCGAACATCCGCCGGTAGTTGTCCAGGCCGACCCACTCCGGCGTGTCGAACAGGTCGTAGTCGGTGAACGACAGGTAGAGCGAGGCCAGCATCGGGCCGATCGTGAGCAGCAGCATGCCGAGCAGCCACGGGGTCAGGAACAGCAGCCCCGCCGTGGCGTCCCCGTACCGTACCCGCGCGGGGATCGTGGTCATCCGGCGAGCGTGTCCTCGGCCTCGGTGAAGAAGGTGTCGACCGCGTCCGGCACGGAGGACCGGCCGTAGCTGATCTCGTCCGCGATGCGCAGGAACGCGGCCTCCACCGTGCCCGCGCCCTTCGGCGGTGCGGGCGGCGCCTTCTGCAGCAGCGGCGCGATCGCCTTCTCGTACTCGGCGATGGCGAGCGCCGGTCCCTCCAGCACGGCCGCCTCGCGCTGCGCGTTCGTGGCCGGGATGCCGCGGTTGCTGCCGAAGATCCGGCCGACCTGCGGGTCGTTGATCAGGAAGCTGATCAGCTTGGCGGCCTCGTCCGGATGGTCGGTGCGCGCGGACGCGGAGAGCAGCATGGCCGGCTTCAGGTACTGCCCGGTGGGGCCGCCCGCCGCCGTCACGGGCACCGGACCGATCTTGAGTTCGGCCTCGGTCTCGGCCGCGTACCGCGCGAAGAAGTTGTCCCAGCGGAACTCGGTGGCGATCAGGTCCTTGGTGATCGGCGAGGCCGGCTCGATCTGCGCGACCTTCTCCGACGGGATGAACCGGCCGTCGTCGACGTACTGCTTGCCGACCGTCCAGTAGTCGATCAGCTGCTGCTCGGTGAAGCCGAGCGCGCCGTCCTCGGTGTAGAGGGTGCCGCCGCGCTGGAGCAGGTACGACTCGAAGCTGTAGATCACCGAGCGGTAGTTGCTGCCGCCGTAGGTGCGGCCGGCGCCCTTCTTCGAGACCGTGTCGACCAGCGCGTGGTACTGGTCCCAGGTGATGCCGGCCGCCGGCTCCTCGACGCCCGCGGCGGCCAGCAGTGCCGGGTTGTAGAACATGCACCACGTGTTGCCGCCGGTGGGAACGCCGTAGAGCGCGCCGTCCACCTCGCCGACGCCCTGGAACGCCGGGATCAGGTCGTCCACCCTGACGTCGGTCTTCTTCAGGTCGAGCAGGACGTTGCGGTCCGCGTACTCCCGCAGGTAGGCGAAGTCCATCTGGAGCACGTCCGGCGCGTTGCCGCCGGCGGTCTCGGTCGCCATCTTCTGCCAGTACGCCTCGAACTCCTGGAAGCTCGGGGTCACCGTGATCGTCGGATTCGCCGCCTGGAACAGGTCGATCGACTGCTGCATGAGCGCGGCCCGGTCCGCGTTGCCCCACCAGGAGAACCGCAGCGTGACGTCGCCGCCCGCGTCGTCGCCGCCCCCGCAGGCGGTCAGCCTGCCGGCCAGCAGCAGCACGGCGAGCGCCGCCCTGAATCGTTTTGTCGACGCCATCCGGGCCAACCCCTCGAATGATCCATACATTTCAGTACGTCACTGCAGACCGTGGGCTCAGACGTTAGGGGTTGGTTCGATGAGCGTCAATACCCTGGCTTGAACGTTACAACGGCCGGATCGCCGGCCGGGGGCGGCCCGGCCGGCGATCGTCGTCACTTGGCGGTGACCACCACCAGGGACATGGCGTTCACGCCGAGGTGCAGGCTCAGGTCCGCGGACGCGCCGAGCTTCGTGTCGTACCGCTCGACCCGTTGCAGGTCCTGGCCCAGTTCGTTGTGGGCCCGGTTGCTGGTCTGCGCGTCCACCAGGTACCGCTCGACCGTCACCTCGCCCGCGGTGAGCGACTCCGGCAGGTTCCGCAGCGCCAGCGTCACGTCGTGCTCGGCCGCGCCGTCCGTCCACTGGTAGTTGGTCAGCAGCACGGCCACCTTCCGGTCGCCGGTGGTGGCGAGCGCGGAGACGCCGATGCCGGTGTCCGCGACCGCGTTCGACTCCGCCGGCACCAGCCGGGTGCCCAGCATGCGCTGCATCAGCACCAGGTTGTAGTACGGGTAGACGCCACCGTCGACCGCGTCCACGAACATCGACTTACGCTCGTTGTCCAGGTGGTCGTAGACCCAGTGCATGTACATCTCGGTCCCGCTGTACGCGTAGTAGCGGCCCAGCGTGGCCATCCCGGCCGCGTGCGTGAGCAGGTCGGCCTCGAACGTGGTGCCGGTGTTCGCGCCCGGGAACACGCCGTACTCGGTGACGAAGACCGGCCGGTTCTCGTCCAGCTTCCGGTCCCGCATCCAGCCGCGGACGATCTCCCGTTCCTGCGCCACCGCGGCCGGCCGGTCCCGCTGCTTGTACTGGTGGTACGAGATGAACGCGAACTTCTTGTCCTTGTTGTCGTCCTTGACGTAGAGGTCCAGGAAGCCGGTCAAGAAGTCCTCGTTGAACGTGTACGACGCGGGCCCGCCGATCTCCAGCGGCACGCCCGGCTTCAGCTCGTCGTTGACCTCGTTCACCACCTGGTACGCGACCTGGTACCAGCGGTAGTAGTCCTCCAGCGGCATGGCCGGCTGCTCGACCTCGGTCGGCTCCCAGGTCTTGTCCGGCTCGTTGAACACCTCGATGTACCGCAGCGACGGGTACTTCTTCTTGTAGTGCATCAGCCCGGCCTTGAGCACCCACCGGCAGTCCGCCGTGGCGTTCAGCCGCATCAGCGCCTGGTCGCACTGGTCGAAGTTGCCGATGATCGACTTGCCCTGCGCGGCCACCTGGTCGAGGTAGTCGTACGCGGTCGTACCCCCGGCGGTCGGGTAGTCGAAGTTGAACTTCTTCGTCTGCCGGTCGTAGTACTGATGCGGCTTGAACCAGGCGCGCACCACCCGCGGCTCCAGCCGGGCGACCCGGTCCAGGTCCGCCGAGCCCAGCGGGTACGCGGGCCCGCTCTGGTTCTGGAAGCCGGCCGGGTTGTCGAACGGTCCCAGGTCCTGCGCGGCGTCGACCGTCACGGTCTTGCCCCCGGCCGTGGTCCCGTCCTCCGTCGACGCGTTGCCCAGCCCGACCACGACCACGGCCACGGACAGCGCGATCACCAGCACGGCCGCGACCACGGCAACGGTCAGGCCGGTGCGGCGGCTCATTCGGCGTCCGCGGGGCCGTGCGAGTGCGACTGGGCGGCGGCGAGCGCTTCCCGCAGCTTCGCCACCTCCGCGCGCAGCTGGTTGTTCTCCCGCTGCGCCATGTAGAGCTCGAAGAGCACCTGCTGGAAGTCCTCGATCGTCAGGTCCATGATTTCCCCGTTCAGCTGGTCGAGTTCGTGATCAGGCCGAGCGAGGTCAGAGCCGTGATCAGGGAGGTGAGGGCCGCGTTGCCCCCGCGGGAACCGGACACGGCCGGCTTGGCCACCGCGTTGGCGCCGAAGAAGCCGAGGCCGGTGCCGAGGTGGCGCAGCTGGGCGCCCACGTGCAGGCTGTCGTCGGTCTTGAGGACGTCCGTGCCCGCGCGGTAGAGGTTGGTGTCCCGGCCGGTGCCGCCGCCCCACTCCAGCTTTCCGTCCGTCATCACCCGGAAGCGGTTGACGGTGTCGCCGGTGACCTTCGTCTGGTACGCCGCCGAGGCGGTGTCCGCGCCGCTGACCAGCACGCCCTGCCCGGCCGCGCCGGTGCTGTTGACGGCGAGTGCGACGCCGGTGCCGGCGCGGTTGACGACCACGCCGCCGCCGGTGCCGGACCGCCCGCAGAGCGTGATCTGACCGGTGGCCCGGTTGACGATGATCGGCTGGTCGATCATGGTACCGGCGTCGTCGTACCGGGCCAGCTCGAAGTTGCTGCCCGCGTTCGCGCCGCTCTCCGCCTCGCCGGTGCTGCGGATCTTCCAGCGCTGGCGGGTCGCGTCCGTGTCGTTCGTGAAGACGATCGCCTTCTCCCAGCCGGCCACGGCCTGCAGGCGCAGCTGCTGGTTGTTCGAGCAGCGCACCACGAAGTGCGCCAGGTTGGTGAGGATCTTCGTGGTGTCCAGGCCGATCTTGCCGGTCGCCTGGTCCGCGAACAGGATCTCGAAGCGGCCCTGCAGCGCGCCCTTGCTGTCCGGAACCTCGACCTCCCAGTGCGCGTGCAGCGAGCCCTGGTCGTTCGCCTCGTAGTGCGCGCCGGTCCACACCCACGGGGAGAACTGGTTCGGGTCGGTCCAGTCACCGATCGCGTCCCGGTTCGCGTCGTAGAGCTTGTCCGGGCCGTACCAGGCGGTCATCGCCTTCGCGTCCTTGCGCATCAGGAAGTTGCGGATCGTCTCGCCGTACTGGCGGACGTAGGCGCGCTGGTACGAGAGCAGGTTGATCCGGCCGGTCGAGTCGTACGCGGTGGTGCTGCCGGGCACGTCGTCCCCGCCGGCGAACGACGACATCACGGTCAGCGACCGGCTGACCGAACCGTCGCCGACCGTGAGCGAGCCGTCCACGGTCTCGTCACCGGCCGCGGCCGTCTCCGGGGCCGCCTTCGCCGGGGCCGTCTTCGCCGGGGCCGTCTTCGCGGGGGCCGCCTTCGCCGGGCCGGCGACCACCACGGTAGCGGCCGCACCGGCCGCGCCGGTCAGCAGAAAACGCCGTCTCATGACACGCTCCTCAGAACCCGAGCGGCGGCGCCGCGGGTGTCAACTTGGCCATTCCCTCTTTGAACGCCGCGGCGTACCGGCTGTCGACGCTGAACCGCCAGTCCTCCGTGCCGCCCTCGTCCTTGCTGAACTCGAACCAGACGAAGCCGACCAGCCCCTCCTGGGTGGGCAGCCACGCGAAGAAGTCCGTGATCCAGCCGGCCTTCCGGTCGCTCGGCAGCACGCCGGTCTCCGTGATCAGCAGCGGCTTGTTGGTGAACTTCCGGATCGCCGCGACGGTCGGCGCGAACACCGCCGCCGCGGTCGTCTCGTGCACCGCGTAGCCGACGAAGCCGGCCCAGTCCACGTACTCGTCGCCGGGGTAGAGCGCCTCGATGCTGACGTTCGGCACCGGGCGCAGGATGTTCGGGCTCCACACCCAGATCACGTTGGTCGCGCCGACCTCGCGGAACACGTCGTGCACGTGCCGCCACGCCTTGACGTAGTCGCCCGGCGCGTTGCCGGAGCGGCGCTCCGACCACGGGTACCAGGCGCCGTTCATCTCGTGCGCGAAGCGCAGCGCGACCGGGTAGCGCGCGTCCCGGATCGTGGTGGCGAACTCCCGGACGTAGTCGTCGTGCGCGCCGGACGCGATCCGGGCCAGCGCGTACTCCGGCTGGTCCTCGCCGGCCTCCGAACCGGCCCACGGCTCCCAGGAGACGACCGGAACCGCGTTCTGCGCGTAGGACAGCTCGATGCTCTCCGGGCGCAGCTCCTCCGACCACTTCACGAAGTACTGCAGCAGCGTGGGCAGCGTGCCGGCGGCGGTGCCGATCCGGTCGAGTTCCGTGGTGGAGTACGGCACCTGCGGCGCGCTCAGCCCGAACCGGACGCCCTCGATCGCGAGGATCTCCGCCTTGGTGGGCGGTGCCGCCACGTCCATCGCGGCCGCGGCCGCGGCCCGGCCGTCGATCGGCTTCATGTCCGAACCGGTCGAGTCCGGCATCAGCACCCACCCGGCCAGCACCAGCAGCGCGACCGCGTTCACGGTCGTCCAGACCCGGAAGCGCAGCCGGCCGTTGCGCTCGTCCCGGGCCACCTTGGACAGCTCGGACAGCGTGAACGTGCCCTCGTCAGACACCGATCATCACCGACACCCCGAGCATCAGGGCCCCCAGCAGGTACGGGACGATCAGCAACGGGTTGCGCTCCTTCTCGCCGGCGAAGCCACCGGCACGGGTGCCCCAGCCGGCATTGTGCGCCATCCGGAAGAAGCCGAGCACCCGGACCGGCATCAGCAGGAACGTGTTGATCAGCATGAACGCCGGCAGATGCCGCAGATCGATCGGCCGGTACGCGAAGTGCCGCCCGAACCGCAACGCCAGGGACAGCGTGGTGAGCACGCCGCTGAGCAGCAGGATCAGGCCGAGCGCGGCCCACGGCGCGGTGGGCAGCGGCAGCGCGTCGTAGAGCTCCGCCTGCCGCCCGGTGACCAGCGTGACGCCCCACGAGACGAACGAGCCGACCAGCACGAACGGCACCACGATGTCGGCCAGGTAGAAGACCGCCAGCAGCGGCGTGTGCTGCAGCATCCACGGCAGCATGCGCAGCGTGTTGTACTGCGAGCCGCGCGCCCACCGGTACTGCTGCTTCGCCAGCTTGCCGAGCCGCAGCGGCGCGTCCGTGTAGACCAGCGAGGTGGACTGGTAGACGGTCCGGAAGCCGGCCCTCAGCGTGTAGTTCGTCAGCGTACGGTCGTCGCTGACCTCCAGGAACACGCCCAGGAACTTCTCGGTCAGGAACTTCTCCATCGACCGCACCAGGATCGAGCGGCGGAACGCGATGGTCCGGCCGGGCAGGCAGCCGATGGTGCCGAGCACGCTCATGCCCGGCATCGAGTACTCGTTGCGCACGTTCTCCAGCCAGTCCGCCCAGCGGGTCAGCACGGTCCGGTCCGGCTCCAGGATGCGCTGGCGGGTGGTCACGCCGCCGACCCGCGGGTCCGCGAACGGCTTGATCAGCTCGGCCAGCGTGTCCCTGGTCCAGACCGTGTCGGAGTCGACCAGGACCGCGATGTCCGAGGTCATCAAGCCGACGCCGATCTGCAGCGCGTTCCGCTTGCCGGGCGTCTCGGTCCACGCCCAGCGCACCTCCAGCGCGCCGCAGAGCTTCTCCAGCGTCTCGTTCCGCGGCCCGTTGATCACCACGATGATCTCGGTGGGCCGCTGCTCGATGATCCGTTCCAGCACGGACCGGAACAGCTCCTCCGGCTCGTCCACCACCGGGATGATCACCGAGGTGCTCGTCTCGTACGGCCGGGTCCAGGGCCGGTAGTAGCGCGCCAGCGTGACGCGCAGCAGCCAGAGCGACCAGATCATGATCATGAAGAGCGCGAACAGGTACAGCTGACCCGTCGTGGCCCACGCGTTGAGCTGGAGCAGGAACGCGAGCATGGTCAGCCGACCCGCACCTGGTCCGGCCCGGCCGGCTTGAGCGTGAGGCGCACCAGCATCAGCCCGGACAGGTACCAGGTCCGGTCCACGTCGTACAGGTCGCCGAGCGGGTTCGCCTTCGCCGCGGGCAGGCCGGTCAGCGGCGACTCGGCGCGGTCCGCGCGGATCAGCCAGACCCGCAGCGCGCCGTTCAGGCACGCCTCGACCTCGGCGCACTCGTCGACCACGATCCGGCCGCCGGTGCGCGGCGGCGTCAGCGCGAGCACGTCCGCCGGCCGGATCTCCGCCGGTACGTACCGGGCGACCACGTCCCGGCCGACCGCGCCGCTCTTCGGGCCCGGGCCGTAGACCGCGACGTCACCCTGCAGCGCCTGACCCTTGATGATCGCGCCGAGCTCCGCGCTGGCCAGACCGTGCCCGTCGCGCTGGCGGACCTCGATCTGGCTCGGCACGCAGAACGCGGCCAGGATCAGCCCGGCCGTCACACCGCGCACGGCCGGCGCCTGGTGCAGCGCCTGCGCGCCGAGCAGCGCCCAGCCGCCCAGCGTGAACGCCAGCGCCGGCGCCTCCCAGCTCAGCCCGATCCGGCTCAGCGCGTAGAGCAGCACCACCGGGATCACCGACCAACAGCTGTAGATGACGGACGGCTTGCGGAACGAGACGCTGATCAGGCCGAGCCCGACCAGCGCGCCGGCCACCAGCGCGGTGCCGAACAGCGCGCCCGCGACCGTGGTCACGTCCAGCAGCGTGGTGGAGGTGTCCAGCCCGATCCGGACCGTCGGCAGTCCGAAGTAGACGACCGAGCCGAGTGCCGGCAGCACGCCGAGCACGGTGGCGAGCAGCCAGCCGAGCAGCGCGCCGCGGCGCATCATCAGCACCGCGAAACCGTGGCCGACCAGCACCAGCAGCGCGACCGGCAGCGTCAGGCCGAGCAGCAGCACGGTCACCGCGTAGCCGGTGTATCGCCGGCCGGTGCCCCGGTCCAGCACCACGACCAGCAGCAACGTGCTCAGCGCGGTCAGGCACATCGCGGCCGCGGTCGGGCCGATCTCCTGGCCGAAGCGGGTGACGCCCGGCACGATCACGAACAGGATGCCCGCGGTGAAGCCGGTGCGCGGCCGGGTCAGGCGCGCGCCGAGGCCCGCCACCAGCCCGGCGGCGAGCGCCATGAACAGCAGCGACGGCGCGCGCAGCGCCAGATCCGAGGAGCCGGCCAGCTCCGCGTACGCTTTGAGCGCCACGTGGTACGGCACGGTGCCGGAGTCGAGTTCACCGAGCAGCCCGAGCGCGTCGTCCCACGGCGTGGTCACGAACGCCCAGTAGCCCAGCTCGTCCGCGGAGAGGCTGCTCCAGGTCAGGCGGACCATGCCGAGCGCGGCCATGGCGAGCGCCGGCAGCAGCCACGCGATCGTGGTCAGCGCGCGCACCCGGCCGCGGTGCGTCTCCGCTCCGTAGTCCGTCTCCGACCAGGCGTCGCGCGGCGCGTCGTCGCCCTCGTCGAGGTCCGGAAACCGTATCTTCGGCAGAAGAACGGTGTCCTGATCACTGTTCTGCATGGTCACCCTTACCGAGCGGGGGCCCCCGTATGGCCCGCCGATATGACCGCGCGACATCGTCAGGCGGCTGGCCTGCCTCGACGCACGCGCGCGGCTGCGCACGAGGGTAACCGCCGCGGTCGACGGGCTCCGATGCACGACAGCACTGGTACTCCACAGCCCGTAATCGGTACGTGACTGCGAATGATTCGCACCGACCGCTATGGAGCGAATAGCCCCATTCGCTGCCCGTGGCGCGTGATCAAGTCTTTATCCAACTTTGAGGTGACGGAGACCGTGCCCGGCCTCCGTCACCGCGCACTCACTTGTAGAGGTCGTTCAGCGAGGCCGGAGCCGGCTGCGCGTCGGCCGGCGCCGCCGGGGCCTGCGCGGTGCCGAACTCGGTGTACGTCAGCGACTGCGTGATCTCCGGCGTCTTGTCCGTCTTCGCGATCGTGAGGACCAGCGTGGTGACGTTGCCGGCGTCGTCCAGCTTCGCCGCGAACGTGGCCGTCTTCGCCGCGTCGCCCAGCGCCTTCAGCAGCGTCGCGGTCTGCGGGTTCGGGTTGCCCGCGGACGCGGCCGCGAAGTCGAACACACCGGTGAACCCGGCGTCGCCGTCCCGCTCCACCGAGGCGATCGACGTCGTGAACGCCGGCTGGAGCGGCGCCTGCTGCTCGAACGTGTAGTCGAGCTGCTTCGCGACGTTCAGGTCCAGCTCGTACCAGGTGTCGGCGTCGATCCCGAGGCTGCTGTTGCCGGACCCGAAGTCCATCTTCACGAACGCCTTGCCGTCCGCGTACACGGTCTCGGTGCTGAACTTCGTGCCCTCCAGCTCACCGGAGGTCGAGTTGCTCGACGACTTCCCCGGCGCGTAGACCACCCCGGACGCCTCGGTGCCGTCCACGCTCATCGAGTACGCGTAGTGCCGCGCCTCGATCGCCGTGAAGGCCTGGAGGAACGCCTCCTTCGGGTCCGCCGGCGTCGCCGCGGGCGCGGCCGCGCTCGTGCCACCCGCGGGCGCGCTCGTCCCGCCGCCGGTCCCGGTCTCGCCGCAGCCGGCCGCGACCCCCAGCACGGCAACCGCGGACATGGCGACGACGGTGGTCTTCAAAGCCTTCACGTAGGTAACTCCCCGTAGCTGCAAGCAGTCCAGATCAACTCCGGCACAGGCTAGACCAGGCGCGCAACCCCCACGACCGCGGTCACATCTCGTGACCGGCGCGTTCCCTTCATGCTGGTGGGGTAACTTTCTGTCGGGAAGTACAGCTCGGGTGGCGTACGGCGGCGAAGGAGCGGGCGATGGCGACGACGACGGCGGCTCAGCAGCGGGCGCGGGCCAAGATGGAGTACGACGCGTTCCTCGCCGCCTGCCCCAGTCGCAAACTGCTGGACCGGATCTCCGACAAGTGGGTCACACTGATCCTGGCCGCGCTCGGCAGCGGCCCGGACTGCGCCGGCGATCCCCGCCCGATGCGGTACTCGGAACTGTCCCGGCTACTGGCCAGCGTCAGCCAGAAGATGCTCACCCAGACGCTGCGCGCCCTGGAACGCGACGGCCTGATCTCCCGCACCGTGGAACCGACGGTGCCGGTCACGGTCACCTACGAACTGACCCCGCTCGGACTCTCGCTGCACGCGATGATGCGCGGCCTCAAGCTCTGGGCCCAGGACCACATGGACGAGGTGCTGGCCCACCGCGCTGCGTACGACGGCTGAGTCACCGCCGCAGACCCGGTGCGGCGGCGTTCCGCGACCGGCCCGTTCGAGTACGAACAGGCGTCGCACGCGCCCGAGGCCCGAATGGGGCGCGTGCGCTCGACCGGCGACCATCGGTCACTCCCGGCGGGACAGCCCGAAGGGCGGCCCCGGATGACTCCGGGACCGCCCTTCTTCCAGCTGTTTCACCGCTCCCCGCCGTCGCGTCCGACGCGGGTGGCGGCGGGTGTCAGCTGTTCCTGGGAAGTCGGGGGCTGTCTCCCCACTGCAGCTGTCTCCGCAGCGTCGCCGGATTGACCGGCCTTCCTCCCAAGAAGTGGGAGGACTCCCCGGCTGCAACCACCGATCAGCGCAACTCGACCTCGATCTGATCCTCGGCAAGCCATTGAAGGATTTGGTCGAACTTGGCAGTCAAATGGCTATGAGCCACCTCGGCGTGGTGCCAGGTCAGGCGGAACGGCCACTCGGCGCCCCACCCGCCCGTCACACAGTCGTGGAGCGCGTCACCGTTCCAGCCGAAATAGCCGCCAGGGCCGTTGATGGCCTCGCCGATGGCGCAGTAGAAGCCTTCGATGTCGGTGACGTGGCACCCGTCGAGCTGGTAGGTGCTGTCGGCTGGCTTGTCAGGCGCCTCGGCCCGGTGGTGAGCCAAGGCCGCTCCAGACCAGAGATGCCGAAGCTCCCGGCCGTAGCCTGCCCAAAGGTTCGGTTCGGTCGGGCCACCGGCGTGCCACAAGTTCCAGATTGGTCGCGCCGAACTCGGCATCGGCTCAGAGATCGCGCTGTCCAAGTCGACATCGACGAGGTCAGCGGCGAGGACTGAGGGACGAACTTCGGTCACTGATGCTCGCAGATGGGAGCCGATCATGCGGTTGACCACACCGTTGTGGTCCACGCTGTAGAGGGTCGCGTCGATCGACCGACGATGCAGCGCACCGCCTGGGTTGCCCGCCCCCTTGGCCAGCGCGTCCAGAGCACGGCGCAGCGGTGGGTGAGGCATGCACCCGAGAAGCGTCGTCCCGCGCACCGTGGACGGCAAATCGACGAATAGCCCTTCGATATCAGCGCACGCCGCGATCGCGGCGTCTGCCTCTCCCATGGCGGATTCATCGATCAACAGCCAGCGGAGCGGTACGTCTTCGCCCCAGTGCCATCCGCTTGTCCTGCAGACTCGTCTCTTCACCGGGCACGTGGATCACTCGCCAGCATGAGAGAGGCGGAGCCGAGGTCGAGTGGGTTGATGCCGGCATCGAGATGGATGTTGGCGCCCTTCGGCGCTCGCACGTCCGACAACGCGAGCAGCATCCGAGCGAGATCGCGGAGGCCGGCAGGATCACCGAAGATCTCGACTGAATCATCGACAATCTCGACGGTGACCGATCCACCTTCGGCGGGAGCGACAACGCCGACCGCCGGGTCGTACGGCGGGACCGAAAGTGAGATCTCGTTCATGACCAGTGTGTGCCGCATCCCGCCGACTACCTCGGGTCGTCGGTATCCCAGGGGTGGCGAAACTGTCCAGGCAGAAGGTCCCAGGCCTGGAGGATGGCAGCGAGTTCCGCCTCGCCTGTGACGGTCGCGGCACGGACGAGTGCCGCACCGACGTCGTAATCGAAGCCGTCCAACTGGTCGGCGTCGTAATCCCAGTGCTCCACCTTGAAGGTGCGATCGCGGTCGGGCCGAACCCAGCCCTCTCGGCTGGCGACATGATCGGCATCAGCTCGAATGGGGCGGATGTCGACGAAGGCCCTTCTTCCCTGCCCGGAGGATGAGACCTCGGTCACCAGCCGACGGCCGAGGCGGAGAGCGCTCAGCTTGTCGGTTTGCCACTGCATCGGGTCGTCCGCGTTGATCATTCGTCAGCCTCCACCGCGTCGGGAAGAGGCCTGAGGTAGCGGACCTTCTCCTGCTTCTCGCGGGCTATCGCCTCGAACTCCGGGCGTAACCGTTCGTGCAGGGACTGTACAAATAACGGCTGATCGACCGATCAAGGGAGAGACGCCAGATGACGACCGAGATCACCTCGGGGCAGGAGCCGGCCGCCAGGCCGGCGGATGCGGTCACGGATGAGCAGTTGATCGCGATGCTGGTCGATCGGGCTCGTGGTGACGGGCTGAAGCTGACCGGTGAGGGTGGGCTGCTGCAGCAGCTGACCAAGCGGGTGCTGGAGTCAGCGCTGGACGGTGAGATCACCGACCACGTCGGCTACGACAAGCACGACCCGGCAGGTCGTGGCAGCGGGAACACCCGTAACGGCAGCCGAACCAAGACCGTGCTCACCGACGTCGGGCCGGTCGAGGTGCGAGTCCCACGCGATGCCGCGGGCACGTTCGAGCCGCAGATCGTGCGTAAGCGGCAGCGGCGGCTGACCGGCGTCGACGACATGGTGTTGTCGTTGTCGGCCAAGGGGTTGACCCACGGCGAGATCGCCGCGCACCTGGCCGAGGTCTACGGCGCTGAGGTGTCCAAGCAGACCATCTCCACCATCACCGACAAGGTCATGGACGGCATGGCGGAGTGGCAGAACCGGCCTCTGGACCGGGTCTACCCGGTCGTGTTCATCGATGCCATCAACGTCAAGATCCGCGATGGGCAGGTCGCGAACCGGCCGATCTACCTCGCCATGGCGGTCACCGTCGACGGGCACCGCGACATCCTTGGCATCTGGGCCGGTGACGGCGGTGAGGGCGCCAAGCACTGGCTGCACGTGCTGACCGAGCTGAAGAACCGCGGCGTCGCCGACGTGCTGATGCTCGTCTGCGACGGGCTCAAGGGCCTGCCGGAGGCGGTCGAGACCGTCTGGCCTCGCACGATCGTGCAGACGTGTGTGGTGCACCTGCTGCGCAACTCGTTCCGCTACGCCGCGCGCCAGGACTGGGACAAGATCGCCAAGGCGCTGCGGCCGGTCTACACCGCACCGACCGAGGACGCCGCGGCCGAGCGGTTCCTCGAGTTCGCCGAGGCGTGGGGCCGTAAGTATCCGGCGATCGTGAAGCTGTGGGAAAACGCCTGGGCCGAGTTCGTGCCGTTCCTCGCCTTCGACGCCGAGATCCGCAAGGTCATCTGCTCCACGAACGCGATCGAGTCGGTCAACGCCCGTATCCGCAAGGCCGTGCGAGCTCGCGGCCACTTCCCGAATGAGCAGGCCGCGCTCAAGTGCGTCTACATGGCCTTGATGAGCCTCGACCCCACCGGCGCGGGCCGAAGGCGCTGGACCATGCGCTGGAAGGCACCCCTGAACGCCTTCCAGATCGCCTTCGAAGGCCGGCTCACCCCGGCCGACAACTGACCACCTCAACAACCAAGATCAGCCGTTAACTTGACACTCCCTTCGTGCAGGTCGCGAGCGTAGGCGAGAGCCGTGTTGCGTTCTCGGCGGGCAGCCTTGATCTCGGCTCGGAGTTCGCGGATGGTCTCGTCCCGCTCGTGAACCTGGTCGAACAGCTCTGCGGCGCTCGGTGTCTCGCCGAGGACGGCGAGTTGCGCCCGGACGAGAACTGGAATGTTCTCCCGGATACTCACCATCGCCTCCTTGTGGTGGTTGTAGGTGGATCCGCGGGACACACCTGCGACCTGGCAGAGGGGTCTGCTGCACCGATAGGTGACAGTTCAAGTCACGCGGCCTGACTGGCCGGTGGGGTCATGATGGTCTCGTACTCGATAGGGGTCAACCGGGACAGGCGGCGTTGGCGTCGGCGGCGGTGGTAGGTCCGTTCGATCCAGGTCACGATCGCGGTCCTCAATGCCTGGCGGGTGGTCCAGGTCCGGCGGTCGAGGACGTTGTTCTGCAGCAGGCCGAAGAACGACTCCATCGCGGCGTTGTCGCCGGCGGCACCGACTCTGCCCATCGATCCGAGCATCTGGTGATGATGCAGGGCACGGACGAATTTTCGGCTGCGGAACTGCGATCCTCGGTCGGTGTGCAGCACGCAGCCGGCCACGTCACCGCGCCGGGCCACGGCGTTGTGCAGGGCGTTGACGGCCAGCCGCGACTTCATCCGTGAGTCGATGGAGTAGCCGACGATCCGGTTCGACCACACGTCCTTGATCGCGCACAGGTACAACTTGCCCTCACCGGTGCGGTGCTCGGTGATGTCGGCCAGCCACAACCGGTTCGGCCCGCCGGCGGTGAAGTCCCGTTTGACGAGGTCGTCGTGCACCGGCGGACCCGGCCTGCCGCCCTTGCCCCGGCGCCGCTTGCGGCTGACCGTGCTCCACCAGCCCATACCAGAGCAGATCTTCCACGCGGTGCGCTCGACCATCGACTGTCCGGCCGCACGGACCTCGTCGGCCAGGAACCGGTAGCCGAACCCCGGATCGTCACGATGGGCGCTGAACAGCGCGTCCGCCCGGTACGCCTCGGCCAGAGCGGCGTCGGTGACCGGACGGGCAAGCCACCGGTAGTAGGGCTGACGAGCAAGGTTCAGCACCCGGCACGTCACCGCGACGGGTATCCCGTCGACGACGAGCTCGTTCACGAGCGGGTAGAGCCTTTTCCCGGCAGGTTCGCCTGCGACAGATACGCCGCGGCCCGGCACAAGACCTCGTTCTCCTGCTCCAAAAGCTTGATCCGCTTACGGGCCTCACGCAACTCGGCGGAGTCGTTGCGGCTCACGCCGGGCGCGGCGCCGGCGTCGATGTCGGCCTGGCGCAGCCACTTGAACAACGTCATCGGATGGACCCCGAAGTCCTTGGCGATCTGCTCGACCGTCACACCGGGATCACGGTCACGAGCGACCCGCACGACGTCATCGCGGAACTCACGAGGGTAGGGCCTGGGCACAGCAACATCCTTCCAGCTCACCGTCACGGCAAGCCATCTCAGATGTCACCTATGCGTGCAGCAGACCCTCCAGGCCGCAAGGCGACGTGCGTGGGCAACGTTCGTATCCATCACCGGCCGCCGCTGGTGCTTACGGCGCAGCCAGTGCGACGCTGCCGTGTGATAGCGACCGTCGACGAGGATGGACGGGCTGTCCACGTGCTCGACCCGCAGCGCCGGCTCGCCGAGCATCTGACCGAGCAGGTCGTGATCGATGGGACGCGGAGGAACGACACTCACCGACACGGTTACCGCGCTCCTCTCGTACTCCCAAAGCAGATGCCTCCCACCCGCAATCGGATGGGAGGCATCTGTTGTAGGCCTACACCAGGAGCGATGTCAACCAGCGATTCCTCTTAGGAAGGTCTCACGGGAGACATGCACAAACTTCCCGGATTCAGCTGCAGCCGGAGGTGCTGCCGCAGCCCTCGCAGACGTAGCAGCTGCCGGCCGGGCGCATCTTGGTGCCGCAGGTGAAGCAGAGCGGCGCGTCGGCGGAACGGCCCTGGACCAGCTCGAGGAGCTCGGTCGAGGTGCGGGCCTGGACCGGCGGCGCGGGCTGGGCCGGGACCTTGGCCTCGGCCGGCTTGGCCGGCTCGGCGACCGGCGCGGTGGCGACCGGCTCCGGGGCCTTGGTGGGCACCGGGGCGGACGCGGCCATGCCGGCCAGGTCGACCGCGGCCTCCTGCTCGGCCGCGACCTGGGCCGCGCGCTCACGCGCGGTCAGGATGCCCAGCTCGGAGCGGGTCTCGAAGTCCAGGTAGTCCAGCGCCAGGCGACGGAAGATGTAGTCCATCACCGAGGACGCCATGCGGATGTCCGAGTCGTCGGTCATGCCGGCCGGCTCGAAGCGCATGTTGGTGAACTTGCTGACGAACGTCTCCAGCGGGACGCCGTGCTGAAGCCCTATCGAGATGGCCACCGAGAAGGCGTCCATCACGCCGGCGAGCGTCGAGCCCTGCTTCGACATCTTCAGGAAGACCTCGCCGAGGCCGCCGTCCGGGTAGCCGGAGGCGGTGAGGTAGCCCTCGGCGCCGGCGACCGAGAACGACACGGTCTGCGAGGAGCGCTTCTTCGGGAGGCGCTTGCGGACCGGGCGGTACTCGATGACCTTCTCGACGACCTTCTCGACCTCGGCCTTGGGCTCCTCGGCCGGGGTCTCCTTCTTCATCGCGGAGAGCGGCTGACCGACCTTGCAGTTGTCGCGGTAGATCGCGAGCGCCTTGAGGCCGAGCTTCCAGCCCTGGAAGTAGACCTCCTCGACCTCCTCGACCGTCGCGTCCTCCGGCATGTTGACGGTCTTGGAGATGGCGCCGGAGATGAACGGCTGGACGGCCGCCATCATCCGCACGTGGCCCATCGGGGAGATGGACCGGGCGCCCATCGCGCAGTCGAAGATCGAGTAGTGCTCGCTCTTCAGGCCGGGAGCGTCGATCACGTGGCCGTGCTCGCCGATGTGCTCGACGATCGCCTCGATCTGCTCCTCCTGGTAGCCGATGCTGCGCAGCGCGCGCGGGACCGTCTGGTTGACGATCTGCATCGAGCCGCCGCCGACCAGCTTCTTGAACTTGACGAGCGCCAGGTCCGGCTCGATGCCGGTGGTGTCGCAGTCCATCATCAGGCCGATGGTGCCGGTCGGCGCGAGCACGGAGGCCTGCGCGTTGCGCCAGCCGTTCGTCTCGCCGATCTTGTTACCGAGCGCCCACTGCTCGCCGGCCGCCTCGCGGATCGCGTCGGAGACCGTGCTGAACGCCCTTATGTCGTCGTTCGCCGCGGCGTGCTTGCGCATGACGCGCTGGTGCGCCTTGGCATTGCGGGCGTAGCCGTCGTACGCGCCGACGATGCCGGCCAGCTCGGCCGAGCGACGGTACGCCGTACCGGTCATCAGCGAGGTGATCGACGCGGCCACGGTGCGGCCGCCGTCCGAGTCGTAGGGCAGGCCGGACGCCATCAGCAGCGCGCCGATGTTCGCGTAGCCGATGCCGAGCTGACGGTACGCCCGGGTGGTGGCGCCGATCCGCTCGGTCGGGAAGTCCGCGAAGCAGATCGAGATGTCCATCGCGGTGATGATGAACTCGACGGACTTGACGAACTTCTCGATCTCGAAGCCGCCGTCGTCCTTGAGGAACTTCATCAGGTTCAGCGAGGCCAGGTTGCAGGACGAGTCGTCCAGCGACATGTACTCCGAGCACGGGTTCGAGGCGGTGATCCGCCCGGTCTCCGGGTTCGTGTGCCAGTCGTTGATGATGTCGTCGTACTGGATGCCCGGGTCGGCGCACTCCCACGCGGCGAGCGCGACCTTGCGGAACAGGTTCTTGGCGTCGATCGTCTCGATGACGCTGCCGTCCAGGCGGCTGCGCAGGCCGAACTCGGTGCCGTTCTCGACCGCGGTCATGAACTCGTCCGAGACGCGGACCGAGTTGTTCGCGTTCTGGTACTGCACGGAGACGATGTCGGCGCCGCCCAGGTCCATGTCGAAGCCGGCGTCCCGCAGCGCGCGGATCTTGTCCTCCTCGCGCGCCTTGGTCTCGACGAACTCCTCGATGTCCGGGTGGTCGATGTCGAGGATGACCATCTTGGCCGCGCGGCGGGTGGCGCCGCCCGACTTGATGGTGCCGGCGGACGCGTCCGCGCCGCGCATGAAGCTCACCGGGCCGGAGGCGGTGCCGCCGCTGGAGAGCAGCTCCTTGGAGGAGCGAATCCGGGACAGGTTCACGCCGGAGCCGGAACCGCCCTTGAAGATCAGCCCCTCCTCCTTGTACCAGTCCAGGATGGAGTCCATCGAGTCGTCGACGGAGAGGATGAAGCACGCGCTGACCTGCTGCGGCGACGCGGTGCCGACGTTGAACCAGACCGGCGAGTTGAAGCTGAACACCTGGTGCAGCAGCATCCAGGTCAGCTCGTGCTCGAAGATCTCGGCATCGGTCGTCGTCGCGAAATAGCCGTACTTTTCGCCCGCGGCGCGATACGTCTTCGCGACCCGGTCGATCAGCTGCTTCAGCGACCACTCACGCTGCGGGGTCCCCACCGCACCCCGGAAGTACTTCGTGGTCACGATGTTCGCCGCGTTGACGCTCCACGACGTCGGGTACTCCACACCGCGCTGCTCGAAGTTGATCGAGCCGTCCCGCCAGTTCGTCATGACGACGTCGCGGCGTTCCCACTCGACCTCGTCGTACGGGTGGACGCCCTCGGTCGTCCAGACCCGCTCGACGGCAAGGCCCTTGAGCTCCTTCGACTCCTTCGGAGCCGAGCCGTTGCTCTGCGTCGCCCGGATCCGCCCCTTACCCGTCGTCGCGTTGCTCGTGGACGCGTTGTCCCCGGCCAATGTGCTTCCCCCTCGATCAGCGCGGCGCCATGTCGCCGCGACTCTCACATCCGTTGTTGCTCAGTTCAGTGCAGAACCCCAGGGCGATCCGACGGTACGGCTGCCGCGCCGGACCCGTCCGCGCCCTGCTCGATCGCGGCCTCACGCGCCAGTGCCTCCGCGCGCAACGCCTCGATCTCCCGTTCGAAGTCCCCCAGCGTGTCGAACGACCGGTAGACGCTGGCGAACCGCAGGTAGGCCACGACGTCAAGCTCCCGCAGCGGGCCGAGGATCGCGAGACCGACCTCGTTGCTGGGGATCTCCGCCGCGCCCCGCGACCGGACCGCGTCCTCCACCCGCTGCGCGAGCAGAGCCAGTGCGTCCTCGGTGACCGGGCGGCCCTGGCAGGCCTTGCGCACGCCGTTGGCGATCTTCGTCCGGCTGAACGGCTCGGTGACGCCACTGCGCTTCACCACCGCGAGGACCGCCTCCTCGACCGTCGTGAACCGCTTGCCGCACTCGGGGCAGGACCGCCGCCGGCGGATCAGCTGCCCGTCGTCCGCCTCGCGCGAGTCGACCACCCGGGAGTCGGCGTGCCGGCAATACGGACAGCGCATGTCGAGCGTCCCCTTCCCCCGCGGCTGGGCCGGCTCTCCCCCTCCAGCCTTGCCCCGCGCACGCCGAACCGCAGCGAAAACGCCCGGTTGCGCCGGGCGGCCGCTGTGGTGAACAGGCTGGGAAGGTGAGGGCGAGGACCCCTACCAGTTGATGACTTACACCCGTGTCACTACTAGATGTTGTGACCCTAGGCCCCGCACGCCACCGGTGCAAGCTCACCCGCCGCATCGGTCACAACTGTGCCTGCGGTCTCAACACGCGTCGTGGGACGGTGGTTACCGGCGGCGCGGAAGTCGTTGTTTTTGCCCGGGTTTCGGCACCCGTGGAGCGATCTCACCGCCCGCGCGGCAGCCGCAACTCCTGGCCGGGATGGATCGTGTAGCCGGGCAGATCGTTCAGCGCGCGGATCTCCTCGACCATGGCGAACGGGTCGTCGCTGGGACGGTATCGCGCCGCGATGTCCCAGAGCGTGTCGTGCTTCTGCACCACCGCGGTGGGCAGCGGGCCGGCGTCCCGCTCCGCGTGTGAGGCGGTGGCGGCGAGCAGGCCGACCGCGACCCAGGCCAACGCGATCAGCGCGACCATGCGGACGATCCGGCCGCGCCGGGTGAGGCGCAGCGGCCGCTTCGCCGGATGGGCCGTGCGATCGGTCCCCCAACCGATCGCCGCCCTGGTGGGGGCGCTCACCGCGGATGCGGAGAACGCCGTCGTCGTTGCCGTCCCAGCCACGGGACCCCCCCAGTAATAATGATCTTACTCGAACAAGGGTTCGATAGAACGGACGTACGAAGGTCTACCAGAACATGCGTACGGATGTCGAGACTCGAAAGCACGACACGCCGCCCAAATCTCGTACAGATGTTTGAAGAAGTGGGATTTCACCATTACCGTTTGCGCACAGAGGGGTCACCACGCCGAACCGGACTTCCCCACTCGGCTCGGCGGGGCCGCACCACCGGACGCGACATCGGCGCCCGGCGGCCGCGGCCCGTAGGGCGAACTCCCGAACTTATCGGTCGCTCTTGCGCACTTCCCCACCGCGCATCCGCGACCAGGTGCCGCACCAGGCACTCACCGACCAGGGAGGACGGACGTGTCAACCGACGACCGGAGCAAGCATCCGGAGCAGGAGCAGCAGGGCAAGAGCGCGCCCGCCGCGGGCAAGCGCGGCGCCGGGCGGCAACGGGCCGCGGCCCCGCACCTGCGGCCGGTGCAGCCGGTCAGCAGCTTCCCCGACCTGGTCTCCGCGGACCTCACGGCGCGCCAGCGCAAGATCCTCGAGTTCATCCGCGAATGGGTGGAGAAGTACGGGTACCCGCCGAGCGTCCGGGAGATCGGCGAGGCGGTCGGCCTCGTCTCGCCGTCCTCCGTCGCGTACCAGCTGAAGGAGCTGGAGCGGAAGGGCTTCCTGCGCCGCGACCCGAACCGGCCGCGCGCCGTCGACGTCCGGCCGCCGGCCGACATGATCGACGACGAGGCGGCCCGCGCCCAGCGGCCCACGCCGGCGTTCGTGCCGATGCTGGGCCGGATCGCTGCCGGTGGCCCGATCCTGGCCGAGCAGGCGGTGGAGGAGGTCTTCCCGCTGCCGCGCGAGCTGGTCGGCGAGGGCGAGGTCTTCATGCTGAAGGTCAAGGGCGACTCGATGATCGACGCCGCGATCTGCGACGGCGACTGGGTCGTGGTGCGCCAGCAGCCGAACGCGGACTCCGGCGAGATCGTCGCCGCGATGCTGGACGGCGAGGCCACGGTGAAGACCTACCGCCGCCGCGACGGGCACGTCTGGCTGATGCCGGCGAATCCGGCGTTCGACCCGATCCCGGGCGACGACGCGTCCATCATCGGCCGCGTCGTGGCCGTGCTCCGCCGGATCTGAGTCCCCACAGCTGCGTCACGGCAGCTGAGACACGACAAGCTGAGGCACGGCGCCGCACACCAGCCGGCGGCGCCGTAGCGAACCATCGGGCCGGGCGCGCACCGGCGACGCCGCGCCGGGGCCGCGCACACCGGCGACGCCGCGCCGGGGCCGCACACACCGGGACCGCGCCCACACCGGGACCGCGCACACGCCCGGACCGCGCCCCACGCCGGGACCGGCGACGAAATCTGGGACCGGCGATGAACGCCGGCACCCGCCACGAACGCCGGGACCGATCACGAATCCCAAGCCCGGTGACGAACGTCCGGGGTGTGGGCTCCGTTGGCCGTGGAGGCCGCACCCGGGACATCGGTTTCCCGTAGCTCCGCCGGCCGCATCCCCGCGGGGCGGGTCGGCTCCTGCGGGACGGATCAGCTCCCGCGGGACGGATCAGCCCTCGCAGGGCGGGTCAGCTCAGCGCCGGCGGTCGTCGTAGGGCGGGTTCTGCGGGTAACCGCCGCGCTGGTCGTCGCGGTCGTGGCCACCGCTCCGCTCACCGTCGGCGCCGTAGACGGCGCCGGAGCCACCGCCGTTCATGCCGGCCGGACCGCCGCCGTAGACACCGCTGCCGCCGCCCTGGCGCGGCGGACGGCCACCGCCCTGCTGCGGACCGCGCCCGCCCGGCTGCTGCGGGCCACGACCACCCTGCTGCGGGCCACCGCCCTGCTGGGGGCCGCGCGCGCCCTGCTGCGGACCACGACCGCCCTGCTGCGGACCGCGTCCGGCCTGGGGGATGCCGCCGCTCTGCTGCGGATTTCCGCCGCTCTGCTGCGGACCACGCCCGGCCGGCGGCACGCCACCGCCCTGCCGCGGGCCACGCCCGGCCGGCGGGTTTCCACCGCCCTGCTGCGGGCCGCGCCCGGCCGGCGGGATGGCACCGCTCTGCAGCGGATTTCCGCCGCTCTGCTGCGGGCCTCGCGGACCGGCCGAACCGCCACGGGGACCGGCTCCGCCCGGAGCCGCGCCTCGCGGACCACCGGGACCGGTAGGACCACCGGGACCGGCAGGACCACCGGGACCGGCAGGACCACCGGGACCGGCCGGGCCGCCACCACGCGGGCCACCGCCGCCACCACGCGGACCACCGCCGGGACCGCCCGGACCGCCGCCGGGACCGCCCGGCGCGACGACCGGACCGCCCGGACCAGCGCCCGGACCGCCCGGAGCGGCGCCACGGGGACCACCCGGACCGCCTTGAGCACCACCGCGGGGGCCGCCGACCGGACCGCCGGGCCCACGACCGCCGCCGGGCCCACGACCACCGCCCGGACCACCGACCGGACCACCGACCGGACCGCCGCCGCCCTGACCGCCGCCTCCGCCCGCGCCGTAGACCGCGCCGGAGCCACCGCCGTTCATCCCGGCCGGGCCGCCGCCGTAGACGCCGCCGCTCTGCTGCGGATCCTGCGGACCGCGACCACCGCGTGGGCCGCCACCGGGTCCGCCGGCCGGGCCGCCGCCGCGCGGGCCCTGAGCGGGGCCACCCGGCTGCGCGGGGCCGCGACCGTCACCGCCGCCGGCGCCGTAGACCGCGCCGGAACCGCCACCGTTCATACCGGCGGGACCGCCGCCGTAGACACCGCCGCCGGCCTTGCCCGCGCCGGCCTTACCGCCGCCGTCGACCGGGCCCGCGCCCGCGCCGTAGACCGCGCCGGAACCGCCGCCGTTCAGGCCGGCCGGGCCGCCGCCGTACACGCCACCGCCGCTGCGCGCCGCTCCGCCGCCGGAGCCGTTGCCGCTCCCGGCGCCGCCGTAGACCGCGCCGGAACCGCCACCGTTCAGGCCGGCCGGGCCGCCGCCGTAGACGCCACCGGACCGGGCGGCGCCGCCCGCGCCGTACACCGCGCCCGCGGCCGCCGGCTCGCGCCGGTTCGCGCCCGAGGAGTCCGGTCCGAAGCCGCCGCTCAGCTCCGGCGAGTCACCGTCGCCGGAACCGGCGTCGGACGCGGCCTTGGCCGGCGACTCCTCCTCGTCCGGGGCCGGGTGGCGGCGCCGGAACAGCACGATGCCGGCGATGCCGCCGACCAGCATGAGCAGGCCCACGACACCGACGGACACGACCACGGCGGTGATCTGGCCGAGCGACAGCTTCTCCCACAGCGCGCGGTCGTCGCCCTGGCCGCCGTTCTCGCTGGTCGCGGCCTGGACCGAGTTGTCGATCGGCGCGTACTTCAGCAGCTTGGGCGTGTCCTTGGCGAACGTCTGGCCGGGTGACACCTCGGAGACCGTGACGTACGAGGCGCCGTCCGCGGTGTAGGTGATCGCCTCACCGAACGACTCGTCGGGCAGCCCGGTGATCCGCGGTTCGCCGCCGGTCACGGCCGCGATGACGTCGCCGTTCTGCACGTCCCACTCGAAGGCGTCCGCGTACGTCCGGAGCGCCACCTTCGCGCCGCCGGGTGCGACCGCGCCGCCGGTGACCGCGAGCCGGCCCGGCACGCCGAGCCAGGTGCTCGTCTCGGTCAGCGGGATCTTCCACTCGCCGGCCTGCTTGAGCTCGATGCCGTCCGGGGTCTTCTCGAGCGGCGCGGACGGGATCCAGAAGTGGGCGACCGCCGCTTCCTTGGTCACCACGATCGGCGTGCCGTCGCCGTTGACCAGCAGGGCCTCGGCGTTCGGCGCGTTGTCACCGGGATAGCGCACCGGGTAGTAGACCGGCTTCGGGTCCTCCGCGGTCAGATCGATCTTGAAGAGCCCGATCGTGGGGCGCTTGCCCTCGTTGTCACCGACGTCGCCGACCCACAGCGTCTTGCTGTCCGGCGAGAGCACCATGTCCTCGGTGTCCGCGGGCTCGCCGGGGTACTCGATGGTCCGATTGCCCTGGAGCTTGCACTTGCCGTCCAGGTAGAAGACCTTGGTGGCCTCGGCGGGGTTGTCGGAGCCGTCGTTGATGACGAAGTAGCCGTCCTCGTAGGCGGCGAGGCCGGAGAGCTCGGCCAGCACCTGGTCGGAGAGCTTGCACACCTCCTGGCCCTTCGCGGGCGCCGCGACCGCCGCCGCGAGCGCGTTCGACGGCATGGCAGCGACCAGCCCGAACGCCACAACAATCGATGAAACCGCACGCCGCATCCGGCTAGTCTCGCACGCCATCCTCGAACCTTGGTTACACGCCGATCAAAGCCGACTGACACACACCGGGTGCGATGCCGCCCTCACGCGCCGCATCGCACCCACAGACAACTACAAACCCGGACAATAAGAAACGTCAGCCGGTTACCCACCGTGACAGCTCGGCGGCGAGCGCCTCATCGACCCGAACGTGCATCTCCGTACCCTCGCCGGTGTGCGCGGTGCTGAGCACCTCGCCGCGGCGATGTACCTGCGCGACCAGGTCACCCCGGTCGTACGGCACCGTGACGCGGATCTCCACGGCCGGGCGCGGCAGGCGTCCCTCGATCGCGGACCGCAGCTCGTCGATGCCGCGGCCGGTGTGCGCGGACACGAAGATCGCGTCCGGCCACTCGCGCTTGAGGCGGAGCAGCGTCTCCTCGTCGGCCGCGTCGGTCTTGTTGACCACCAGCAGCTCCGGCAGCCGGTCCGCGCCCACCTCGGCCAGCACCTCACGCACCGCGCGCAGCTGCTCCTCCGGGTCCGGATGCGAGCCGTCCACCACGTGCACCACCACGTCCGCCTCCGCGACCTCCTCGAGCGTGGAGCGGAACGCCTCCACGATCTGGTGCGGCAGGTGCCGGACGAAGCCGACCGTGTCGGACAGCGTGTAGACCCGGCCGTCCGACGCGTACGCCCGGCGGGTGGTCGGGTCGAGCGTGGCGAACAGCGCGTTCTCCACCAGCACGCCCGCGTTGGTCAGCTTGTTCAGCAGGCTGGACTTGCCGGCGTTGGTGTAGCCGGCGATGGCGACCGCGGGCACCGAGCGCCGCGTGCGCCGGGCACGCTTGGTCTCCCGTACCGTCTTCATCGCCTTGATCTCCCGCCGCAGGCGGGCGATGCGGGTCCGGATGCGCCGCCGGTCGATCTCCAGCTTCGTCTCACCGGGACCGCGCAGGCCGACGCCGCCGCCGCTCGCGCCACCACCGGCACCACCGGCCTGGCGGGACAGCGACTCACCCCAGCCCCGGAGGCGCGGCACCAGGTACTCGAGCTGCGCCAGCTCGACCTGCGCCTTGCCCTCCTTGCTCTTGGCGTGCTGGGCGAAGATGTCCAGGATCAGCGCCGTCCGGTCGACGACCTTGACCTTGACCTGCTGCTCCAGGTTGCGCAGCTGGGACGGGGACAGCTCACCGTCGCAGATGACGGTGTCGGCACCGGTCTCCCGGACGACCGCACCCAGCTCCTCGACCTTTCCGCGGCCGATGAACGTGGCCGGGTCCGGCCGGCTGCGCCGCTGGATCAGCCCCTCCAGGATCTGCGACCCGGCGGTCTCGGCCAGCGCGGCAAGCTCGGTGAGCGAGTTCTCCGCCTCGGTGACGGAACTGCCGGTCCAGACGCCGATCAGCACAACCCGCTCCAGGCGGAGCTGGCGGTACTCGACCTCGGTGACGTCGGTGAGCTCGGTGCTGAGACCCGCCACGCGGCGCAGGGCGTGCCTGTCCTCCAGCTCCAGCTCACCGGTCGTCACGTCGTCGTCGGTGTTCTGATCCTCGTCGTCCCACAGGTCGATCTCGTCGAAGTCGGGCTCAGAGGTTGACGCTGTGCGGTTGTTAGGCAAGTAATTCCCTCCTCAGACCTCGATGGTTGCACGCTCCCCGGCTCAGTGCACTCATAAATCGCCCCCGCGCGTCTACCCGTCGGTACGACCCCGAAACGATCCCGTTCGGGTAGAGGACAAGAATCAGGAGCGGTACATCGCCGTACAACCTGGGAGGACCGTTGTCCCCGACCCGCCTGCCGAGCGCAGGGTTCTCGATCACCATCCGGGTTAGCGTCGTCGCCGACGCCTCCGCGATCGGCCGCCTGACCACGTGCGTGGGCGAGGCCGGCGCGATCGTCACCGCGCTGGACGTGGTGGACTCCGACCCCTCGCGCGTCACCGTCGACCTCACCTGCGACACCGCCGACTCCACCCACGCGGACCAGGTCGTCAAGGCCCTGGAGGAGCTGGACGGCGTGGAGGTGCGGAAGGTCTCCGACCGCACGTTCCTGCTGCACCTCGGCGGCAAGATCGAGGTCACGTCGAAGGTCGCGCTGCGCAACCGGGACGAGCTCTCCCGGGCGTACACGCCCGGTGTCGCCCGCGTCTGCCTCGCGATCGCGGAGAACCCGGAGGACGCCCGCCGGCTCACGATCAAGCGCAACACGGTCGCGGTCGTCACGGACGGATCCGCCGTCCTCGGCCTCGGCAACATCGGCCCGGCCGCCGCGCTGCCCGTGATGGAGGGCAAGGCCGCGCTGTTCAAGCGGTTCGGCGGCGTCGACGCGTGGCCGGTCGTGCTGGACACGCAGGACACCGACGAGATCGTCAACATCGTCCGGGCGATCGCGCCCGGGTACGGCGGCATCAACCTCGAGGACATCGCGGCGCCGCGCTGCTTCGAGATCGAGGCACGGCTGCGCGACCTGCTGGACATCCCGGTGTTCCACGACGACCAGCACGGCACCGCGATCTGCGTGCTGGCCGCGCTGACCAACGCGCTGCGCGTGGTCGGCAAGAACCTGGCGGACGTGCGCGTGGTGGTCTCCGGCGCCGGCGCCGCGGGCACCGCCATCATGAAGCTGCTGCTCCGGCAGGGTGTCGGCGACATCATCGCGTACGACCGGCCGGGCGCGCTGCACCGCGGGCTGGACAACCTCAACCCGACCTGGCAGTGGCTGGCGGAGAACACCAACAAGTCCGGTTACGTCGGGGACCTGAAGGGCGCGGTCCGCGGCGCCGACGTGTTCATCGGCGTCTCCGCGCCGAACCTGCTCACCGGCGACGACATCGCCACCATGGCGGACCGCTCGATCGTCTTCGCGCTGGCCAACCCGGACCCCGAGGTCGACCCGCGGGCGGCCCGCGAGCACGCGGCGATCGTCGCGACCGGCCGCAGCGACCAGCCCAACCAGATCAACAACGTGCTCGCCTTCCCCGGCGTCTTCCGCGGCATGCTCGACGCCCACGCGGAGAACTTCACCGAGGAGATGGCGCTCGCCGCCGCCCAGGCGATCGCGGACGTGGTCGGCCAGGACAAGATCAACCCGACGGTGATCGTCCCCAGCGTCTTCGACACGCGCGTCGCACCGGCGGTCGCGGCCGCGGTCCGCCGCGCCGCCGCCAGCAACGGCACCAGCGCGGACTTCGGCGGCGTCGAGGCCGACGAGGACACCAGCTTCGGCGCGCCGGAGCAGTAGCGGATCCGGGCGCGACCGCGAAATCGTCCGCGGCCGCGCCCACCCGTGCCGAACCAGATTTTCCCGCTTCCGGCGTGATCGCGTTCCGAGTGCTCCCGCGGGCACCGGTCGGCCGCGGGCGGCCTCCCTGCCGGTCAGCGGGTGGTCACCACGAACCCCGAGGGGGCGCTCTCGTCCCGCTGTCCGGCGGTCGGACTCGCTTCTCGCTGCCCGGCGACGGCCCGTCACGCTCCTCGGCGGCCGGGCTCCCGGCTCACTGTCCGGCGACCGGCCCCTCCCGCTGTCCGGTCGACCCGGCTTCTCTCGCCGTCCGGCGACCGGTTTCCCGCTCGCTATCCGGCGGTCGGGCTGCCTTCCGGCTGACCGGCGGTCGGGCTGCCTTCCGGCTGACCGGCGGCCGGGCTGCCTTCCGGCTGACCGGCGGCCGGGCTGCCTTCCGGCTGACCGGCGGTCGGCTCCGCCAGACCGCGCATCAGGTCCTCGATGTGCCGCTCGCCGTCCCGGGTCTGGGCCCCGGCCGCGAGGACGGCACGGAACAGCCGGTCGGCGGCGGGCCGGGCGAACTGGCCGGCCCACGCCTCGTGCTCGCGCAGCATGCCGGCGGCCAGGTCATGCGGCGGGAGCGCGTGCTTGATCGCGGTGATCGTGCCCTCCGGCAGGTCGGCGATGTTGCGGGCGAGCCGGTCGACGAACGCGTCCAGCTCGCCGGCCGGCAGCGCGCGGTTGACCCAGCCGTACCGCTCGGCGGTCTCCGCGTCGAACAGGTCCGCGCCGAGGACGATCTCCAGCGCGCGGTTGCGGCCGGTCCGGTGCAGCAGGTACTGCGTACCGCCGCCACCGGGGACGATGCCGCCCAGCGCCTCGAGCTGGCCGAGCCCGGCCCGGCCGATCGCCGCGAAGGTCATATCGGCGGCCGCGACGAACTCGGCGCCGCCGCCGCGCGCCAGCCCGGCGAGCTTGACGATCGAGACCTGCGGCAGCGTGCGCAGCGCCTCACCGACCGCCTGGAACAGGTTGAGGCCCGCGGGCGCGCCGGCGATCGCGGCCGCGACCAGATCCGGGTCGTCGGCCAGGGTCATGTCGACGTGGGCGAGGAAGAACTCCGGGTCCGCGCTCTCGAACACCACGACCCGGGCGGTGTCGTCGTCGCGCAGCGCGCCGAAGAGCGTCCTCAGCTCGGTCATCATCGGCAGGCTGAGCACGTTGACCGGCGGGTTGTCGATGACGACCGTGACGACACCACGGTCCCGGGTCACGCCGAGGGTGCTCACGCGGAGGTCTCCGTCCCGGTCACGACGATCTTCCCGAGCGGGTGCGTACGGGCGTAGTCGACGACCGCCCGTACCGCGTCGGTGAGGGGGTACCGGCCCGCGATCACGGCCGTCAGCTCGCCGGCGGCCGCCGCCTCCGCGACGCGCCGCATGCCGCCGTGCTCGCCGGCCACGTCCCACACGAAGTGCAGCCGCACGTCGTCGCGGCCGGCCTGCTCCGGGGTCGGCTCCGGATAGACGATCGACACCAGCCGGCCGCCGGGCCGCAGCGCGCGGGCCGCGTCCGGCAGCCGGCCGGCCTCGAGCACCAGGTTGAACACCACGTCCACACCGGCCGGGTACTCCGCCGGGTCGTGCCCGATGATCTCGTGGGCACCGAGCCGGCGCAGCAGCGTCGCGCCGGCCTCCCGGGCCGCGGTCGCCACGATCCGGGCGCCCGCGGCGACCAGCAGCGGCAGCACGGTGGTGCCGACCGCGCCGGTCGCGCCGATCACCAGCACGGTCTCGCCGGGCTTCACCTCCGTGACGTCCAGCAGCGCCTGCGCGGTCGAACCGGCGATCGCCAGCGCCGCCGCCTGCTCCGCGGGCACGCCGGCCGGGCGGTGCGCCAGCAACGGGGTGTCCGCCTCGCACACCGTGTACTCGGCCAGCGCGCCGGTGCTCAGCGACGGGCGCGGCACATGCGCGAGGATCGGTGCGAACGGCCGGGGCAGCGCGGAGCCGAACACCTCGTCACCCACGCGGTACGCGGTCACGCCCGCCCCGGTCTCGGTGACGGTGCCGGCGAACTCGGTGCCGGGAACGTACGGGAACGCCAGCGGCAGCGCGTCGCCGAACGCTCCCGAGATCGCGTGCAGGTCCGGCGGGTTGACGGTCGCGGCGGCGATCCGCACCTGGATCTGGCCCGGTCCGGGGCGCGGGACCGGCAGGTCGGCGATCGTGAGCCGCTCCGGCTCCCCGTACCCGGTGGCGACGAGCGCCCGCATCGTGTGGTCGTTCATGTCGTTCACGCTACGAAGCCCGCATGCGGCAGTCGATGCTCAACGGACGCAGGAAGTTATCCTTCTGCCTCATGGACGTGGTGACGGATGTGCTGCAGGTATCCGGTGTCCGCGGCTCGCTCGGCGCGCGGATGGAGGCGGGCGGGCACTGGGCCGTCGGCATCGACGAGCCGGGCTCCGCACTGCACGCGGTCACCGCCGGCGACGCGTGGCTGATCCGCGACGGGCACCCGCCGGTCCGGCTGGCCGCGGGGGACGTCGTGCTGGTCGCGTCGCGGGTCCCGCACGTGCTGGCCGACTCGCCGGACACCCGCGGCGGTGGCTGCGACCGCGCGGCGACCGCACAGTCCCAGCGGACCGGTGAGCCGCTCCGGGTCGGCACCGCGCCCGGCGACGTCCGGATCGTCACGATCGTCTACGACTGCGACCACACGGTACGGACCCAGCTGCTCTTCGCGCTTCCCGAACTCGTGCACGTCCCCGCCGGGTCCGAGTGCGACGACACCGTCCGCATGCTCGGCCGGGAGCTGTCCCGCCCGCAGATCGCCACCACCGCGGTGCTGAACAGCCTCGTCGACATCATGCTGATCCAGTTGCTGCGTGCCTGGCTGCCCACCCGGGCGGCCGCCCACCGCGGCAGCTGGTTCGGCATGCTCGGCGACCCGGTCGTCCGCCGGGCACTGGAGCACATCCACGCCGACCCGGCCCGGGACTGGACCACCGGGACGCTCGCGGCCGCGACCGCGGTCTCCCGGGCCACGCTCAGCCGGCGCTTCCCGGCCGCCATCGGGCAGAGTCCCGGCACCTACCTGACGCAGTGGCGGATGGACCTGGCGGCCGCCCGCCTGCACGCCACGGACCAGTCGGTCGAGGCGATCGCGGCCGGCGTCGGCTACCACTCGGTGCCCGCGTTCAGCCGCGCCTTCACCCGCGCCCACGGCACCGCCCCCGGCCGCTACCGGGCGGCCGCCCGCGGCTGAGGCGGCCCGCCGGCCGGCTGCCGGGCGGTGGCCGCCCGGGTTCGACGCTCGTGCCGCCCGGGTTCGACGCTCGTGCCGCCCGGGCGGGGGCCGAGCCGGAGCGCGGCCGGGGCCAGGTCACGGGCGTCGCGGAGCACGTTCTCGCCGAAGCTCTGCGGCAGCGCCCGCGGCGCGAGGTCACGGGCGGTGATCTCGGCGAGCACGGCGGCGGTCTGCGCGCGGGTCCGGGCCGGGTTCACCCCCAGCAGCAGGCCGGTCCGCGCCCGGCAAGCCACCCCGGCTCACGCCGGCGCCGGCAAGCCAACCCCGCGCAGGCCGGCGCCCAGCCGGCCAGCCCCGCACGACCCGGCGCCCAGCGGGCCAGCCCCGCGCAACGCGGCCCCGGCGAGCCGGCCCTGATCGCGTCGACTCAGGCGAGCGGGGTGAGCGCGTGCGGGTCGACCTCGCCGGTCGCGACCAGGACGGCCGGGCCCGCCAGCGTCCAGCCCGCGTCGGTGCGGGTGGCGGTCAGGCGGCCGCCGAGCAGCTCGACCGCGACCGTGCCGGTCTCCAGGCCGGCGCCGTGCAGTGCGACCGCCGCGACCGCCAGCGCGCCGGAGCCGCAGGCCAGCGTCTCGCCGGAGCCGCGCTCGTAGACGCGCATGCGCACGTGCAGGTCGAAGCCGTCGAGCGGCGGCTCCGGCGTCACGAACTCGACGTTGACGCCGGCCGGGAAGAGCGCCGGGTCGAAGCCGGGCGGCCGGGTGAGGTCCAGCGAGTCCAGGCCGACGCCGTCCGGCAGCACGCTGACCAGGTGCGGGTTGCCGACGTCGACCGCGGTGCCGGGGAACGTCAGCGGCACGATCGTGGCCGCACCGGCGGCGCCGAGGCGCGGAGTGGGCATGTCCACCGCGATGGTGTCGCCGTCGATCGCGGCGCGGACCAGCCCGGCGCGGGTGAGGATCGGGAACGACGCGCCCTCGACCAGCCGGGAGGTGGCCAGGTAGCGGGCGAAGACGCGCACGCCGTTGCCGCACATCTCGGCGATCGAGCCGTCCGCGTTCCAGTAGTCCATGAACCACTCCGCGTCGGTCGCGTGGTCCACCGCCTCCGGGTGCTTCGCGGTCCGGACCACCCGGAGCACGCCGTCGCCGCCGATGCCCCGGTGCCGGTCGCAGAGCGCCGCGACCAGCGACGGCGTCAGCGGGAGCTGCCCGTCCGGGTCCTCGAGGATGACGAAGTCGTTGCCGGCGCCGTGGCCCTTGGTGAACTGCACCGGACCATCATTCCGCACCCACCGGGACATCCACCAACCGCAGCGCGGAATCCACGAGATCGGCCGACCCGCCGTCCAGCCAGTGCACGGACGCGTCCCGGCGGAACCAGGAGCGCTGCCGGCGGACGAACCGGCGGGTCGCGGCCGTGGTCCGCTCCCGCGCCACGGCCTCCGTGCAGACGCCGTCGAGCTGGTCGATCGCCTGCTGGTAGCCGAGCGCGCGGCCCGCGGTCCGGCCCTCGCGCAGGCCGTCCGGCAGCAGCGCGGCGACCTCGGCGACCAGGCCCCGCTCCCACATCAGGTCCACCCGGCGGGCGATCCGCGCGTCGAGTTCCGCGGTGTCCCGGTCCACGCCGATCCGCACGCTGTCGTAGTACGGCCGGGGCGAGTCGGGCAGCGAGGCGGTGAACGGCTTCCCGGTCAGCGCGATGACCTCCAGCGCCCGGACTATCCGGCGGCCGTTGCTGGGCAGGATCGCGTCGGCCGCCACCGGGTCGAGCCCACGCAGCCGGTCGTGCAGGGACGCGGGCCCGACCTCGGCCAGCTCCGCCTCCAGCGACGCGCGCAGTTCCGGCGACGTACCCGGAAAGGCGAATTCCTCCAGAACCGCCTGGACGTAGAGGCCGGAGCCGCCGACCAGCAGCGGCACCCGGCCGCGGGCCAGGACGTCGTCGATCGCGGCGCGGGCGAGCGCCTGATACTCGGCGACCGCGGCGGGCTGGGCGACGTCCCAGATGTCCAGCACGTGGTGCGGCACGCCGCGCCGCTCGGCCACGGTGAGCTTGGCCGTGCCGATGTCCATGCCCCGGTAGAGCTGCATGGAGTCGGCGTTTACCACCTCTCCCCCGAGCGCCTCGGCCAGCGCGATGCTGAGATCCGACTTTCCGGTCGCGGTCGGGCCGAGCACGGCCACGACACGACCCTTGCGGGGGAAGACCCTGGATGCGGGGGGTGACGACACGCGACCTACGGTAACTGCACGGGCGTGCGGAACCGCCGCACGGCCGACCTAGAACACCGTATGGTCACGGTCGTCAACAGGCACTCGACGGACACGGGGGCGAACCTGTGACAATGCCGGGAGAAGTTCATAGGCAACCTACTGCGCGGTGGCGGTGACCGGAGGAAAACTGGCTTTCCCTCCGGCGCCGGGAAGAACGAGGATGGGCAGATGAGCGACTGGACCGCCTACGGTCGGGTGGACGCCGACGGCACGGTCTACTGCAAGACCGCCGATGGCGAGCGCGTGGTCGGGTCCTGGCAGGCGGGAACGCCCGAGGAGGGCCTCGCCCACTTCGCGCGCCGCTTTGCGGACAAGGTTACCGAGGTCGACCTCATCGAGGCGCGGCTGAAGTCCGGTGCGGCCGACGCGGCACACTCGCTGGCCAGCGTGAAGCGGCTGCGGGCCGAGCTGGCCGAGGCGCACGTGGTCGGCGACGTCGACGGGCTCGCGGCCCGCCTCGACCGGCTGACCGCGCAGGCCGAGGAGAGCGCGGCCGCGGCCAAGGCCGCGAAGGAGACCGCCCGGACCGAGGCGCAGGCCCGCAAGGTCGCGCTGGTCGAGGAGGCGGAGAAGATCGCCGCCGAGTCGACCGGGTGGAAGGCCGCGGGTGACCGCCTCAAGGAGATCCTCGACGAGTGGAAGACCATTCGCGGGATCGACAAGAAGACCGACGGTGAGCTGTGGAAGCGGTTCGCGGCCGCGCGGGACGGGTTCACCCGCCGCCGTGGCGCGCACTTCGCGACGCTCGACGGCCAGCGCAAGCAGGCCCAGGGCGCGAAGGAGGACCTGGTCAAGGAGGCGGAGGCGCTCTCCTCGTCGGAGGACTGGGCCGACACCGCCGCCCGGCTGAAGGACCTGATGACCCAGTGGAAGGCCGCACCCCGCGCCTCGAAGGAGGCGGAGCAGCGGCTGTGGGACCGGTTCCGGGCCGCGCAGGACGCGTTCTTCTCGCGCCGGAGCGAGGTCTTCTCCGCCCGCGACGCCGAGCTCAAGGGCAACCTGGAGCGCAAGCAGGCGCTGCTGGCCGAGGCCGAGGCGGTCGACGTCGACGCCGACCCGAAGGGCGCGCAGAACAAGCTTCGCGAGATCCAGGGCCAGTGGCACGACATCGGCCGCGTCCCCCGGGAGAACATGGCGAGTCTCGACCGCCGCATGCGCGCGATCGAGGACAAGCTCCGCCAGGCGATGGACTCCGCGTGGCGCCGCACCGAGCCGTCCGCCAACCCGCTGCTCGCCCAGATGCGCGACCAGGTCGCCGAGGCCGAGCAGCGCCTGGAGCGGGCGAAGGCCGCCGGTGACGCCAAGCGCATCCGTGAGGCGGAGAAGGCGCTGGAGAGCAAGCAGCAGTTCCTCAAGCTCGCCGAGCAGGCCGGCTGACAGCCAGATCAACCGCCTTCGGGGGTACGCCGTGCGCGGCGCACCCCCGAAGGCGTTTTCATGGCCCGTCCACGGCCCCGGCGCACCCGATGGCGCCATAAGCCGAAATTTCGCCCCGCTCCCGTCCACCCTGCGCCGCGCCGGCAACGGCCTCCGCGACCATCCGGTCCGGCGACCATCCGGTCCGACGACCAGCCGACCGGCGGCCCGGCGACCAGCGACCCGACGACCGGCGGCCCGGCGACCAAGCCGACCAGCGGCCCGACGACCGGCGGCCCGACGACCGGCGGCCCGACGACCGGCGGCCCGACGACCGGCGGCCCGACGACCGGCGGCCCGACGACCGGCGGCCCGACGACCGGCGGCCCGAGGACTGGACGGCTCCGGAGATTGGGCAGCCCGGCGACTGGACGGTTCCGGCGACCAGGCGGCCGGTGACTGGGCGGCCGGCGACTAGGCCGCCCCGAAGATCGGGCAGTCCCGGAACCGGGCGGCTCCGGAAGCCCGGCGTGCGTGGTCGGCTGAGCGGGGCGAGCCCCGCGTGAGCGGGGCTCGCGCCGGCGTTGTGGTCTTGCGGCCACGGTTCCCGCAGGGAGGAGCGCAGGCGACGACCGGTGCCCGCGGGAGCGTGCGGGACCGGATCGGCCGGAAGCGGGTATATCAGCCGTTAATGGGTTTGGCAGGCGGAGGCCTGGACCGGGAGCGGCGCCGGGACGCCGATCGTCGGGAGGCCGAGGTTGACGCCGGGTGTGCGCGGGGTGCGGCCGGCGGCCCAGGCGTCGCCCGCGCGGGTGGTGCGGTGGCTGATCGGCGCGCCGTCCGCGTTGAGGTGGTGCGGCGCGGCGTAGGTGATCTCGGTGTGCACGATGTCGCCGGGGCGGATCGCGGCGCCGAGGTCGCCGGTGTTGAAGTGGACCAGGCGGCCGTCGCGGGCGCGGCCGGACATCCGGCCGGTGCGCTCGTCCTTGCGGCCCTCGCCGACCGCGACCAGCAGCTCGACCTCGCGGCCGACCTGGCGCCGGTTCTCCGCCCAGGTGATCTCCTCGACGACCTCCATCAGGCGGCCGTAGCGCTCCTTGACCACCTCTTTCGGCACCTGGGAGTCCATGGTGGCGGCGGGGGTGCCGGGGCGCTTGGAGTACTGGAACGTGAACGCGCTGGAGAACCGGGCCTCGCGGACCACGTCCAGCGTGGACTGGAAGTCGGCCTCGGTCTCGCCGGGGAAGCCGACGATGATGTCCGTGGTGATCGCGGCGTCCGGCATCGCGGCGCGCACCTTCTCGATGATGCCGAGGTAGCGCTCCTGCCGGTACGAGCGGCGCATCGCCTTGAGCATGCTGTCGGAGCCGGACTGCAGCGGCATGTGCAGCGAGTGGCACACGTTCGGCGTCTCGGCCATCGCGGCGATCACGTCGTCGGTGAAGTCCTTCGGGTGCGGGCTGGTGAACCGGACCCGCTCCAGGCCCTCGATCTCACCGGTCGCGCGCAGCAGCTTGCCGAACGCGTAGCGGTCGCCGAACTCGACGCCGTAGGAGTTGACGTTCTGCCCGAGCAGCGTCACCTCCAGCACGCCCTCCGCGACCAGCGCGCGCACCTCGGAGAGCACGTCGCCGGGGCGGCGGTCCTTCTCCTTGCCGCGCAGCGACGGCACGATGCAGAACGTGCAGGTGTTGTTGCAGCCCACCGAGATCGAGACCCAGCCGGCGTACGTCGACTCGCGGCGGGTCGGCAGCGTGGAGGGGAAGACCTCCAGCGACTCCAGGATCTCCACCTCGGCGTCGGCGTTGTGCCGGGCGCGCTCCAGCAGCGCGGGCAGCGAGCCGATGTTGTGCGTGCCGAACACGACGTCGACCCAGGGCGCCTTCGCCACGATGTCGCCGCGGTCCTTCTGCGCCAGGCAGCCGCCGACCGCGATCTGCATGCCGGGGCGTGAGTCCTTGACCGGGCGGAGGTGGCCGAGGTTTCCGTAGAGGCGGTTGTCCGCGTTCTCCCGGACGGCGCAGGTGTTGAAGACGACCACGTCCGGGTCGCCGTCCTGCGGTGCGCGCACGTAACCGGCCGCCTCGAGCAGGCCGGATATGCGCTCGGAGTCGTGCACGTTCATCTGGCAGCCGTAGGTGCGCACCTCGTAGGTGCGGGCCTCGGACGGCGCGGGAAGGGCTGCGGTAGTCATGGCATGACCAGCGTATCCGGCGAACCCTCCGGCCGGTGAATCCGGCCCGCCCTCGCCGTGTGCGGAGGGTGGCTACGATCGGTGCCGCTTCCGCGGAGATGCGGTCAAGTGTTGCCTCTCCGTGACCAACAAGGCTGCTTCCTGACACAAGGGCACCCTTAAGGTTTTGCCCACAGGTCAGAAGCGATCAGAGGTACGAGGGGGACGGTGACAAGCGTGGCAGAGGGCGAGCCGCTCATCGTGCTGGACCGGGTGAACAAGCACTTCGGGCCCTTGCACGTGTTGCGAGACGTCAGCCTCTCGATCGACCGGGGCGAGGTGGTCGTGGTGATCGGCCCGTCGGGCTCCGGCAAGTCGACGCTGTGCCGCTCGATCAACCGGCTGGAGCCGATCAGCGGTGGCACCATCACGTTCGACGGGCAGCCGCTCCCGGCGGAGGGGCGGGCGCTGGCCCGGCTCCGCAGCGACGTGGGCATGGTGTTCCAGTCGTTCAACCTCTTCGCACACAAGACGATCCTGGAGAACGTGACCCTCGGGCCGATCAAGGTCCGCAAGGAGAAGCCGGCGGAGGCGAAGGAGCGCGCGATGGCGCTGCTCGACCGCGTCGGCATCGCGAACCAGGCGGACAAGTACCCGGCGATGCTCTCCGGCGGTCAGCAGCAGCGGGCCGCGATCGCCCGGGCGCTGGCCATGCGCCCGAAGGCGATGCTCTTCGACGAGCCGACCAGCGCGCTGGACCCGGAGATGGTCGGCGAGGTGCTGGACGTGATGACGTCGCTCGCCAAGGAGGGCATGACCATGGTCGTGGTCACCCACGAGATGGGTTTCGCCCGGCACGCGGCGAACCGGGTCGTGTTCATGGCGGACGGCCAGCTGGTCGAGCAGGCCGCGCCGACCGAGTTCTTCGCGAACCCGACGAGCGACCGCGCCAAGGACTTCCTCTCGAAGATCCTGACCCACTGAGAATCGTTCACCGTACGTCCACTGCGGAGGCGCCGTCACCCGGCACGTCCGCAACCACAAAGGAGAATCAGATGCGTGTTTCGCGGATGGCGGCGGTCGCCACGGCCGCGGTCATGGCCCTGTCCGTCGCCGCCTGCGGTGGCGGGGACGACGCCGGCAGCGGCGGCGGGGGCTCCGGCGACGGCGTGATCGGCAAGGCTGCGGCCGGCAAGCTGATCATCGGCGTCAAGTCCGACCAGCCGGGCCTGGGCCTGCAGACGGGCACCACGTACGAGGGCTTCGACATCGAGATCGGCAAGATCGTCGCGAAGGGCCTCGGCCTGGACCCGGCGAAGGTCGAGTGGAAGACGACGGTCTCCGCGAACCGTGAGCCGTTCATCGAGCAGGGCCAGGTCGACCTCGTGATCGCCACCTACACGATCAACGACGACCGGAAGAAGAAGGTCGCGTTCGCCGGGCCGTACTACGTGGCCGGCCAGGACCTGCTGGTCACGACCGACTCCACGATCACCGGGCCGGCGGCCCTGGACGGCAAGAAGGTCTGCTCGGTCGCGGGCTCCACGCCGGCCAAGCGGATCAAGGAGGAGTACCCGAAGGTCGCGCTGCAGGAGTTCGACTCGTACTCCAAGTGCGTGACGGCGCTCGGCGGTGGCCAGGTGGACGCGGTCACCACGGACGACATCATCCTCGCCGGCTACGCGGCGCAGGCGGAGTACGCGGGCAAGTTCAAGGTCGTCGGCGAGCCGTTCAGCGAGGAGCCGTACGGCATCGGCCTGAAGAAGACCGACACCGCGGGCTGCACCAAGATCAACGAGATCCTCAAGGCCGCGGTGGACGACGGCACCTACAAGGCCGCGTGGGACGCGACGCTCGGCAAGGGTGGCACGCCCGCGCCGACCTTCGACGCCTCCAAGATGTCCAACTGCCCTGCCTGACAATCCGCACACCATCCGCGGGGCCGGCCCTCTTCCTGGCCGGCCCCGCGTCGTACCCCGGCTAGGAAGCGAGTCATGGATCTTCTGAGCGATCCCGACAATCTGGACCTCTATCTCACCGGTTTCAGCTGGATCCTGCGTCTTACCGGCGCCGGTGCGCTCGGCGCACTCGTGCTCGGCGTGATCCTGGCCGGTTTCAGGGTCTCCCCCATCCCGGTGCTGCGCGGCTTCGGTGCCGCCTGGGTCAACATCTTCCGCAACACCCCGCTGACCCTGATCATCTTCTTCTGTTACTTCGGTCTGTTCTCCACGCTGGGCCTGTCGCTCGCCGAGGAGATCGACCTCAACAACTTCTGGCTGGGCGTGGTCGGCCTCTCCGTCTACACGGCCGCGTTCGTCTGCGAGGCGATCCGCTCCGGCATCAACACGGTGCCGGCCGGCCAGGCCGAGGCGGCCCGCGCGATCGGACTGTCGTTCTTCCAGGTGCTGCGCATGATCGTGCTGCCGCAGGCCGGCCGCGCCGTGATCGCGCCGCTGGGCAGCATCTTCATCGCGCTCGCGAAGAACTCCACGATCGTCGGCACGATCGGCCTCGCCGAGTCGTCGAACGCGATGAAGACGCTGATCAACGACTACGGCAGCCAGACCATCCTGATCTTCCTGATCTTCGCCGGTACGTTCGCGGCGGTCCTGATCCCTACCGGCTACCTCTTCGGCTGGCTGGCGAACCGACTGGCGGTGAAGCGCTGACATGAGTACCGACGCGGTCCTCTACGACCACCCGGGCCCCCGCGCCAAGATCCGCAACCTGGTCCTCACGGTCGTCTTCGGCGCCGGGCTGCTGGCCCTGCTGTACTGGATCTACCTCAAGTTCGACGAGAAGAACCAGTGGGCGGCCGAGCTCTGGAAGCCGTTCCTCGAGGCGAACACCTGGGTCAACTTCATCATCCCGGGCCTGCAGCAGACGCTCAGTGCCGCACTGGTCGCGATGGTGCTGTCGCTGACGTTCGGTCTCATCTTCGCGGTCGGGCGGCTCTCCGACCACTGGTGGATCCGGCTGCCGGCCGGCGCGGTCGTCGAGTTCTTCCGGGCCGTACCGCTGCTGATGATGATCTTCTTCCTGTTCTTCGGCCTGCCGTACATCAACGGCGGTGTCCCGGTCCCGGCGTTCTGGGCCGTGGTCATCGGCCTCACGCTCTACAACGGCTCCGTGCTCGCGGAGGCGTTCCGGGCCGGCGTCCGCTCGGTGCCGGCCGGCCAGGGCGAGGCCGCGTACGGCATCGGCATGCGCAAGAACCAGGTCATGCGGTACATCCTGATCCCGCAGGCCGCCCGCGCGATGCTCCCGGTGATCGTCAGCCAGCTCGTCGTCCTGGTGAAGGACACCGCGCTCGGTTACATCGTGGCGTTCCCCGAACTAATGCAGCGTGGCGTCAACGACCTCGGCGCCAACCGCGCCAACATCGTCGCCGCCGCCCTCGTGGCCGCCGCCATCTACATCTTCATCAACTTCCTCCTCACCTCGCTCGCGGGCTTCATCGAGCGCCGCACCCGCCGCCGCGGCATCCGGGTCCCGCGTAACGCGGTCAACCCGGTGCACACGGCCGCACAGAACGTCGCGATGCCGGCCGGCATGGGCGGCGGAGGCGGCGCCACCGGCGCATAGCACCGAGCACCGACGGCCGGTACACCGTCGACGATTCACCGGCAAAGGGCGCCCCTCGGGGCGCCCTTTCTGCTTACCGCCGGGCCGGCGACCGCGGGAATGGCCAGGCCTACTGACTGACGTCCGAGCCGGCCGGTGCCCACGATCCGCCGACCGCGTCGGCTGCGGTGGGGCACCGCGTCGGCTACGGTGAAGCACCGCGAGAATCGCCGGAGTGACCACCCACCCGACCGGCAGTAAGGCCGCGTGCGGCGACCAGTGCCTGCGCCCGCCATCCGCCGACTGCGCCACCCGGCCAGGCCGGGCGCGGACATCGACCCCACCCGGCTGGCAACGAGGCCGCGTGCGGCGACCAGTCCCTGCGCCCGCCATCCGCCGGCCGCGCCACCGGCCAGGGCCGGCGCGGACATCGCGGGGGTGACCACCCACCCGGCTGACAGGGAGGCCGCCCGCGGCCGACCGGTGCCCGCGGGAGCATGCGGGACCGGACCCGCCGGAAGCGGGAATATCGATTTTGTCAGCGGGCGATCTCGGTGACCCGGGACTCGCGGACGACCGTGACGCGGATCTGACCGGGGTAGGTCAGCTCCTCCTCGATCTGCTTGGCCACGTCGCGGGCCAGGACCGCGGCCGCGATGTCGTCGATGTCCTCGGGACGGACCATGACCCGGATCTCCCGGCCGGCCTGCATGGCGAAGACCTTGTCGACGCCGCCCTTGCCGCCCGCGATCTCCTCGATCCGCTCCAGGCGCTTGACGTACGCCTCCAGGCTCTCCCGGCGGGCGCCCGGCCGGCCGCCGGAGCACGCGTCCGAGGCCTGGGTCAACACCGCCTCGATGGTCTGCGGCGCGACCTCGTTGTGGTGCGCCTCGATCGCGTGCACCACGTCCTCGGACTCGCCGTACTTGCGCGCCAGGTCCGCGCCGATCAGCGCGTGACTGCCCTCGACCTCGTGGGTGAGCGCCTTGCCGATGTCGTGCAGGAACGCGCACCGCTTGATCGTCGGCACGTCCAGCCTCAGTTCCGCGGCCATCACGCCGGCGATGTGCGCGGTCTCGACCAGGTGCTTGAGCACGTTCTGCCCGTAGCTGGTCCGGTACCGCAGGCGCCCCAGGTAGGTGACCAGCTCCGGGTGGATGTCCGTGATGCCGACCTCGACCAGCGCGTCCTCGGCCGCCCGCAGGCAGAGGCGTTCGACCTCGTCCTTCGCGGTCTCGAACACCTCCTCGATCCGGTGCGGGTGGATCCGGCCGTCCAGCACCAGCTTGTCCAGCGTGAGCCGGCCGATCTCCCGGCGGACCGGGTCGAAGCAGGAGAGCAGCACGGCCTCGGGGGTGTCGTCGATGATCAGGTTGACGCCGGTGACCGACTCGAACGCGCGGATGTTGCGGCCCTCGCGGCCGATGATCCGGCCCTTCATCTCGTCGCTCGGCAGGTGCAGCACGCTGACCACGCTCTCCGCGGTCTGCTCGCTGGCCACCCGCTGGATCGCGTCGACGACCAGGTGCCGGGCGCGGTCCTCGGCGGTGTTGCGGGCGTCGTTCTCGATGTCCCGGATCAGGATCGCGGCCTCGCGCTTGGCCTGGGCCTCGATCGACTCGACGACCTCGGTCTTGGCCGCGTCCGCGGTGAGGCCGGCGACGCGCTCCAGCTCGCGCTGGCGCACCTCCTCGGCGGCCGCGACCGCGGCCTCCCGCTCGGCGAGCGAGTTCTCCCGGGCGGTGAGATCGCTCTCCCGGTCGGCGAGCCGGCGCTCGCGCTCGATCAGCCGGTCCAGTTCCTCGGTGTGCTGCCGCTCCCGCTCGTCGATCCGGGCGGCGCGGCGCTCGACCTCGGCGGCCTGCTCCTTGACGGTCGCGTTGAGCAGCGCGACCTCGCGCTCACCGCTGCGCCGGGCCGCGGCGCGGACCTGCTCCGCGTCGGCCTCGGCCTGGCGGTGCGCGCGGTCCAGGATCGTGTCCGCCTCCGCGTGCGCGGCGTCCAGCACGCGGCGTGCCTCGGCGCGGGCCGAGCTGGCCTCGGCGCGGGCGGCCGCGGCATCCGTACGCGCGGCGGCGGTCTCGTTCTTCGCCTCCTCGACCGCGGAGGTGGCCTCGGCGGCGGCGGTCTGCAGCTTGGCGAGCGAGCGTTCCTGCTTGTCCTTCTGGGCGAGGAACGCGGGGTCGTCCTCGGCGGGACGCGCGGGGGTGACCGGTTGCAGGCGGCGCAGGACGCGGACACCGTACGCGACAACGCCTCCCACCAGCACGCACAGTAAGAGAACGGCGCTGAGCAGCGCCACGTCCAGCGCGGTCATCGCCAGGCCAGCTTCCCGGGCCCGTCGGCGCCCTCTCCGGCGTGCGTTTCGATCGTCACCGCCGCCTCCCCTCACCGTTCGCCCGCATGGACGCTCTGCAGCGGCTCATGCGCCGTCTTGCGGCTCACGGACTTGCCCGACCGGGGCGGCTGGCCGTGGGTACGACCCACCGTGCGCATCCCTTTCGGGCACGCTCCGGCAGGCCGAGGTATGTCAGGCCACCGTCGGCGCGGCCGGGCCGGCGGTGGAAGGCGTCAAGACAGGACCGCAGCCCTGAAATGATGCCGTGTTGTTACGCGATCTATGTTGTGCGCTTAGCCTGCGATGGTCGGGCAATCCTCTTTGTACGCGAGGCTAGGTCGCAGAGGGCCGTTCGGTCAAGAAGACCTCATCCGGAAGCAGGTGGGACACACGGCACACGTGTGCTCACGCCCAGCTCATACTACCCAGGGGTTAGCGGCGTCACGCATGGGGGGTTTCCGCCGATCATGGACAAATCGGCCGACCTGAATCGGCCGGGCAACGGCGGCTCCCCGCACGCGAGTTGATCGCGCCACGCCACCGGCGGCGCGGGCCTCGTCGACGCCGCGAAGGCACGGCAGGCGATGAGGTGCCCGGGGCGGTCGGCCCGGCCAACGCAACCAGGGCGGGCTGGTGCGGTAAGCAGGCCCGGCGCGGTCAGCGCAACCAGGGCGGGCTGGTGCGGTAAGCAGGCCCGGCGTGGTCAGCGCAACCAGGGCGGGCTGGTGCGGTAAGCAGGCCCGGCGCGGTCAGCGCCACCAGCGCGCCCAACGCGGTTCAGCGCAACCGGCACCGCCCGTCGCGACCAGTGCCGCAAGCCCAACAACCAGCGCGTTCATCGCGGTTTCAGCCGACCAGCGACGCCCGGCGTGGTCAGCGCGCGCAACCAGCGCACACCAGCGCGGCCCGGCGTGGCCGGCGCCACCCGGCGTGGCCGGCGCCACCCGGCGTGGCCGGCGTGGCCGGCGTGGCCGGCGCGGCCGGCGCGGTTCAGCACAGTCAGCGCCACCCGGCGTGGCCGGCGCGGTTCAGCACAGTCAGCGCCACCCGGCGCGGTCGGCGCGGTCGGCGCGGTCGGCGCGGCAAGGCCGCAGGACGGTAGGCGCGGACAGACGGGGCAGGCAGGAAGCCGGGGCGTTGCGCTGGCCCATCCGTCCGGTTCACCGACCCGACTGATCCCGTCAGCGCAGCCCAGACACAGTGCCAGCGTGGCGGACATGAGGTCGCCTGCGGTGGCGAAGCTTGTTCGGGCAGCGTGGCCGCGCAAGGCGCCGGCGCAGTCGACATAGACAGCAACAGAGCTATCGGCTGCGTAGTGCAGCTGTGACGCACGAGGCCGCGGTATGAGCGCTGCGGCACCGGGAATGCCGCTGTCGCGTCGGTGGCGCCGGGTGGTGGTGGGCTGCCGGCTCAGATCGGGTCCGAGTCGCCCCTGGCCGCGTCCGCGAGTGCGTCCGGGTCGATCTGGTCGACCAGTTCGGCGTAGCCGTCGTCGAGTTCCTCGGCCTCGGCAGCCTGGGCCTCCATCGCGGCCTTGACCGCGCGGATCGCCAGACCGGCCGGGTAGCCCTTGCGGGCCAGCATGCCGACGACGCGGCGGAATACCGCGTCCGGCTCGCCGCGGGCGGTGCGCACCTTGCGCTCGGCCAGCGCGAACGCCGTCGCCTCCTCCGTCTCCGGGTCGAGCTCGTCGAGCGCGGCACCGGCCGTCTCCGAGTCGACGCCGCGACGGCGCAACTCGTCGGCGAGGGCGCGTTTGGCCAGTCCACGGCCTCGGTGCCGGGTGGTGACCCACTCCCGGGCGAAGGCCGCGTCGTTGATCATGCCGACCTCGTCGTAGCGGGCGAGGACCGACTCGATCACCTCCGCGGAGATCTCCCGCTTGGTGAGGGCGGCGGCGAGCTCCGCACGGGTGCGCGGCCGGGTGGCCAGCTGGCGCAGGCAGATCTCCCGAGCGACCTCGGCCTCGTCGCGCGGCTTCGGTGCCGGTTTCTCCGCCGGGACGTCGGACAGGAACTCCTCCGCGGACCCGAACCCGGCCGCCGCCGCACCCCGGCGCTGCCGGCGCCCGCCACGACCGAAGCCACCGGAACCCGAATCGCCGGAGCCCGAGCCACCAAACCCCGAGCCACCAAGCCCCGAGCGCCCGACATCAGAGCCGCCGGAACCCGAACCACCGCGACCAGAGCCGCCGGAACCGAAGCCACCGGAACCGGAGCGCCCGAACCCATCGGAACCCGACCCGCCGGAACCCGAACGCCCGAACCCATCGGAACCCGACCCGCCGGAACCCGAGCCATCAGAACCACCAGTGCCGGAACCGCCGGAACCCGCGCGGCCAAAACCACCGCCGCCGGAACCCGTCCGGCCAAAACCACCGCCGCCGGAAGCGGAGCGGCCGAAGCCGTCGGCGGTATCGGTGCCGCCGACGTCGGGTGCGGCCGGCTCGGCATCGGCGGAGAGGTCCGGCGACGCCGAGTCGTCGGCGGAGCTGTCCGAGCCGAACACCTGGTACTCAGGTTCGGCGGAACGGGTGGACGATCGGCGCGCCCGGGGCGGTGCGGCATCCCAGCCCCGCCCCGAACGCGCTCCGCGTCGGCCTGCCATCGCGTCGGCTCGCTATCAGAAGTCGACCGGCGGCAGCTCCGGGCCGCCCGCGGCGTCGCCGCTGGTCTGGCCCACGCCGAGCTTCTCCAGGATCTTCTTCTCGATCTCGGCGGCGACGTCCGGGTTCTCCTTGAGGAACTCGCGCGCCTTCTCCTTGCCCTGGCCGAGCTGGTCGCCGTCGTACGTGTACCACGCACCGGACTTGCGAATGATGCTCTGCTCCACGCCGACGTCGATCAGCGAGCCCTCGCGGGAGATGCCCTTGCCGTACATGATGTCGAACTCGGCCTGCTTGAACGGCGCCGCGACCTTGTTCTTCACGACCTTGACGCGGGTGCGGTTACCCACCACGTCGGTGCCGTCCTTCAGGCTCTCGATGCGGCGCACGTCGAGCCGGACCGAGGCGTAGAACTTCAGCGCGCGGCCACCGGTCGTGGTCTCCGGCGATCCGAACATGACGCCGATCTTCTCGCGGAGCTGGTTGATGAAGATCGCCGTGGTGTTCGAGTTGTTCAGAATACCGGTGATCTTGCGGAGCGCCTGGCTCATCAGGCGGGCCTGCAGACCCACGTGGCTGTCGCCCATCTCGCCCTCGATCTCGGCGCGGGGCACCAGGGCCGCCACGGAGTCGATGACGATGATGTCGAGCGCGCCGGAGCGGACCAGCATGTCGACGATCTCGAGCGCCTGCTCACCCGTGTCGGGCTGGGAGACCAGCAGCGCGTCGGTGTCGACGCCGAGCGCCTTCGCGTACTCCGGGTCGAGCGCGTGCTCCGCGTCGATGAACGCGGCGATGCCGCCGGCCCGCTGCGTGTTGGCCACCGCGTGCAGTGCCACCGTGGTCTTACCGGAGGACTCCGGACCGTAGACCTCGACGACCCGGCCGCGCGGCAGACCGCCCACGCCGAGTGCCACGTCGAGCGCGATGGAACCGGTCGGGATGACCGCCATCTGCGTGACCGGCTTCTCGCCCAGCCGCATCACGGAACCCTTGCCGAACTGCTTGTCGATCTGCGCCAGAGCAAGCTCGAGCGCCTTCTCGCGGTCAGGACCTGCCGCCATTGACCCCACCCCTACATTCGCCGACTTCGCGGGCGTCTTCGAAGAACCTTTCGTCACGCGCAACACGCTAGGCGCTGGGTATGACAAAAACAGCCTCCGGGGGCCGCCGATGCCGAACCCTTACCCGGGAACGCACGATAGCCGAACACATGTACGAGATCCACACGACACGCCCGAACGGGTGTTCTATTCAGCGCAGCTTCGCGGGCACCCGATCGGGATAAGCAGCACAAACGGCCCGCCAGACCACGACGGTGGCCACGCCCGAGTCGAGCGCCTCCCGCACGGTCCGGCCACCCAGCGTGGTCAGCACCTGATCACTCGCGAGGCTCGGCGCGTAGCCCGCGCCGAAAACCTCGTCCATCCGCTGCCAGAAATCTGTCAGCCGCACTCACGTCTCCTTGGATGAAGCAGCGTTCCTGGCCCGCAACGCTAGCGCCAGCACCGGCAGCGCGGCCATCGCGGCCAGCACCGTCAGCGTGCCATATCCGGCCAGCGCCACGACCGCGCCGCTGAGTGCGCCCGCGCCCGCGCCGGCAACGCCCATGACCAGGTCGGACAGGCCCTGGACCGCGGGCCGGCCGGTCGCCGGGACGGACTCGGAGAGCAGCGTCGAGCCACCCACCATCGTGCCCGACCAGCCCAGTCCGAGCAGCGCCAGGCCGAGCGTCAGCCGCGGGGTGTCGTGCCCGGCCGTACCGGCGACCGCGCATGCCGTGATGAGCAACACCAGCCCACCGATGATCACGGGCCGGCGGCCGTACCGGTCGGCGAGCCAGCCGGTGACCGGGGACAGGCCGTACATGCCGGCGATGTGCACGCTGAGCACGATGCCGACGATGCGCAGCAGGTCCGCGTCGGCGTGCCCCTCGCCCAGGTGGACCGGTGTCATCGACATCACGGCGACCATCACCAGGTGACCGGTGGCGACGGCCGCGACCGCCAGCCGGGCGTCGGGGAGCCGGGCCATCACGCGCGCGCCGGCCCGCACACCGGCGGGCCGGCGGGGATCGGGAGCCGCGGAGCCGTCGAGGGTGCGGGCGAGCAGCAGCGGATCCGGTCGGAGAAGACCGGTCAACAGCAGCGCCGCCAGCGCGAACGCCACGCCGCTGACCACGAACGCACCGCTCAGCGTGGGCAGGTGCAGCCCGGTCACGGCCCGGTCCGCGAGGGCGGCCAGGTTCGGCGCGGCCACCGACCCGATCGTGGCCGACCACACCACCAGCGACAGGTCCCGTCCGCGGCGCGCGGGCGCGGCGAGGTCCACCGCCACGTACCGCGCCTGCAGGTTCGCCGCCGTGCCGCCGCCGAACAGGAACATGCCCAGGAACAGCAGCGGTACGGAGTCCGCCACGGCCGCGAGCACGACGAGCACCGCGCCGAGCGCGCCCACCAGGTACGCCAGCGCCATGCCCGGCCGCCGCCCGCGCGCCTGCACGAGCCGGGTGACCGGGATCGCGAGCAGCGCGCCGCCGATCACCGCGCCGCTGCCGGGCAGGCCGGACAGGCCCACGCCGGCCATGCGCGCGGAGAGCAGCGCGCCGACCGTGATGCCGATCGCCACCCCGATCCCGCCGATTATCTGCGTGGCGACCAGGAGCGCGAGCGTGCGCCGCTGCACCCCGCCGACGGACACAGTCACGCTCATCGCCTCACGAGATCATGTCAGCGCGCCCGCCGCCACCCTCAGGTCCGCGACCAGGCCGTTGTACGCCGCCTCCCGGTCGTCGGCCCGCAGCACGGCCGACGGGTGGATGGTGGCCAGCGCCGTCGCCTCGTGGTCGCTCGGGAAGTCCTCCGGGTGCTGCGCGGACGCCGGCCACGGCAGCAGTTGGCCGCGCGACCGGGTGACCCGGAACGACGGGCCGAGCACCGCCTTGGCCGCGGTCGCGCCCAGGAGCACCACCAGCGACGGCCGGAGCTGCGCGAACTCGCTGACCAGCCACGGGTGGCAGGCGGTGATGTGCTGCTGGTCCGGCGTCTTGTGGATGCGCCGCGCACCGCGCCGCTCGAACCGGAAGTGCTTCACCGAGTTCGTGATGTAGAGGTCGGAGACCGGCAGGCCGGCGTCGTCGACCGCGCGCCGGAGCAGGTGGCCGGCCGGGCCGACGAACGGCAGGCCCTTCTGGTCCTCGACGTCACCGGGCTGCTCGCCCACGAAGATCACCTTGGCGTGTTCGTCACCGCGGCCGAAGACCACCTGGGTGGCCGGTTCCCACAGCTCACAGCCCCGGCAGCCGGGGGCGGCGGCGCGCAGCTCCGCGATGCTCGACGCGGACGCGGGAACGAAAGGGGCAGCCGTCTGCATACCGGAGTGTCTACCCCACCGGTACGACAGATTTCGTCACGCGGTCAGCGCCATCGACGAGCGGGCCGGCACCGGGTCGAGCGCGGCCGCCGCGGCCACCGCGTCCGCCAGCGGCTGGATGTCGTCCTCGGCCAGCGGGCTGATCGTGATCCGGATCGCGGGCGGCGACGCGAGCCGGAACAGCGAGCCGGGCGCCACCACGTACCCCGCGTCCCGCAGTGCCGCCACCGCGCGCGTCTCGTCCGGCACGCTGACCCACACGTTGAGCCCGGTGCGCCCGCGCGCGTCCAGCCCGTGCGCCTTGAGCGCGGCGCGCAGCGCGAGACGGCGGGTGACGTAGCTGTCCCGCGCCCGGATCACCCCGTTGATCACCTCGTCGTCCCGCCACAGATAGAGCACCACGTGCTGGAGCAGCGTGGACACCCACCCGGCGCCGACCCGCATGCGGCCGGCCACGCGCGCGATCGTGGCCTCGTCGCCGGCCACCACGGCGAGGCGCAGGTCCGGCCCGTACGGCTTGGAGACCGACCGGACGAACGCCCACGATCCGGTCGCACCGGCCAGTGCGTGCAGCGTCACCGGTGCCAGCTCGGCCGCGTGATCGTCCTCGATCAGCAGCACGGACGGGAACTCGGCCAGCACCGATCGCAGCTCGGCCGCGCGGTAGGAGCTGACCGCGGCACCGGTCGGGTTCTGCGCGCGGGTCGTGACGATGGCCGCACCGGCGCCGGACGCGAGCGCGGCACGCAGGCCGTCCGCCGTCGGGCCCTCGTCGTCGACCGGCATCGGCACCGCGGTCAGGCCGAGCGCCGCGATCAGGTCGAGCGCGTTGGCCCAGCCGGGGTCCTCGACCGCGACCTTGTCGCCGGGCCGCAGGTGCGCGGCGAGCAGCCGCTCCATCGCGTCGAGCGCGCCGCTGGTGACGGTGATCTCCGCGTCGTCGACCGGGATGCCGTCGCCGGCGAACCGGACCCGGGCCAGCTCGACCAGCTCGGGGAGCGCGCCCGCGTCCGTGTAGTTGGTCGGCGAGAACTCCGCGGCCGCGAGCCGGGCCAGGCGCGGGCCGAGCGCGGGCATCAACGCGAGGTCCGGCTCGCCGGTGGAGAGGTCGAGCGCGCCGGGCGGCGTGGGCAGCCGCAGCGCGGACCGGCCGGACGTGGCGATCGGCGGCCGCTCGCGCACCCGGGTGCCGTTGCGCCCCGCGGTCTCGATCAGGCCGCGCTGCCGCAGCGTCTGGTAGGCCTTGGCCACGGTCGCCGGGCTGCAGCTCAGCGCCTTGGCGAGCGAGCGGACGGGCGGCAGCGCGGCGCCCGGCCCGAGGTCGCCGGAGCGCACGCCGGCCTCCACGCTGCCGGAAATCTCGGCCGCCGTGGACCCGGTGATCTGATAATGTTCTGCCACAGTTTTCCTACTGTACTAGTACAAAGGAGGTCTGCCAACATGGGGGACGACTTCTCACCCACTCATCGCACCACGGCGCTGCGCGACAAGGGGCGGATTCGCTACGACCGGGAGCTGGCGTACCAGATCTTCGACGAGTCCTTCGAGGCGCACATGGCGTTCGTCGTCGACGGCGAACCGCGCGTGCTTCCCCAGCTGGCCGTCCGCGTCGACGACACGCTCTACCTGCACGGCTCCACCGGCAGCCGCCCGATGCTGGCCGCCCGCGGCACCGGCCTGGCCGTCTGTGTCGAGGTCACGGTGCTGGACGCGCTGGTGCTGGCGCGCTCGCAGTTCAACCACAGCGCGAACTACCGGTCGGTGATCGCGCACGGCACCGCCGTCCTGGTCACCGACGTGGCGGAGAAGGAACGCGCGCTCACCGCGCTGGTCGAGAAGGTGGCCGCGGGCCGGGCCGCGGACAGCCGGCCCGGCACGAAGAAGGAGCTGAGCCAGACCACCGTGCTGGCCCTGCCGCTGACCGAGGTGTCCGCCAAGATCCGCGCGCACGGCGTCGGCGAGGAGGAGCCGGGCGACGAGACGTTGCCGCACTGGGCCGGCGTGCTGCCGCTGCACCGGGTCCGGGGCCTGCCGGAGCCGGACGAGGCGCTGACCGTACCGGTGCCGGACTACCTGCGCCCGGCACGCGGCGCGTGGGAGACGCCGGTGACGCTGCGCGGCGAGCACGTGGTTCTGGAGCCGCTGGACCTGGTGCACGCGGCCGACCTCCTGGAGGCGTGCGGCGACCCGGAGATCTGGGAGCACCTGCCGGTCCGCGCGCCGCGCACGCTCGACGAGATGCGCGCCTACCTGCGCAACCGGCTGGCCGCGACGCCGACCGTGCCGTGGTTGCAGCGTGACGCGCGGACCGGCGCGGTCATCGGCACCACGTCGTACTACGACATCGAGGAACGGCACCGCACGGTGGCGATCGGGCACACGTACTTCGCGAAGAGCCACTGGCGCACCGGCGCGAACACCGAGTCGAAACTGCTGCTGCTCACCCGCGCGTTCGAGGAACTGGGCGCGGTCCGGGTGGCGTGGGAGACCGACAACCTGAACGTACGGTCACAACGCGCGATCGAGCGCCTCGGCGCGACCCGGGAGGGCGTGCTGCGCCGGCACAAACAGCGCGCGGACGGCACCTGGCGGGACACCGTGATCTACTCGATGACCGACGAGGAGTGGCCGAGCGCACGTGCCGCACTGCGGGACCGGCTTCGGGCGCACCGCCCGGAGGGCGCATGATGCACGACGTGCTGGGAGTGACCGACCTCTGGACCTACGTGCTCGGCACGGTGGCGATCGTCCTGCTGCCGGGACCGAACTCGCTGTTCGTGCTCTCCGTCGCGGCCCGTCGCGGCATCGCCACCGGCTATCGGGCCGCGTGCGGCGTCTTCCTCGGCGACGCCGTGCTCATGCTGCTGTCCGCCGCCGGCGTCGCCTCGCTGCTCCGCGCCCATCCCCCGCTGTTCCTGGTGATCAAGTACGCGGGCGCCGCCTACCTCTGCTGGGTCGGCGTGTCCATGCTGCGCGCCGCGTGGCGCCGCCGCCGTTCACCGGAGACGGCCGCCGAGGCGCCGGCCTCGCAGCCGCCGGCCGCCCAGCCGCCGGCCGCCCAGCCGCCGGTGTCGCAGCCGTTCCGCAAGGCGCTGCTGATCAGCCTGATGAACCCGAAGGCGATCCTGTTCTTCGTCTCGTTCTTCATCCAGTTCGTCGACCCCGGCTACGCCTACCCGGAGCTGTCGTTCCTGCTGCTCGGCGCAATCGTGCAGATCTGCAGCGCGCTCTACCTGACCGCGCTGATCCTCTCCGGCAGCTACCTCGCCGCCCAGTTCCGCCGCCGCCACGTGCTGGCCCGCGCCGGCACCACCGCGATCGGCGCGCTCTTCGTCACCTTCGGCGCCAAACTCGCCACCGCAACCCTGTAGAAGCAGACATTCCCGCTTCCGGCGGGGGCACTTCCCGAGTGCTCCCGCGGGCACCGGTCGTCGCTGGCGCTCCTCCCTGCACGTCCCGCACCACTCACCACGAAACCCGGTCACCCCGGCACCCGGTCACCAGGAAAGCCGTTGGCGGGCCACCCGTCGACGACCGGGCCGGCGAGCGGTGCGGGGTCGTGGTGACCGGGTGCGGAACGTGCAGGGAGGCCGCCCGCGGCCGACCGGTACCCGCGGGAGCATGCCCGGCGCGACCACGCCGGAAGCGGGAATATCCGCTTCTGTGTCCTCGGGGTGCGCGGCCGGGAACGACTCGGGGCGCGAGGAGAACCCCGCGCCCCGAGACGATGGCCGGTCAGCCCTCTTCGCCCTCGCCGCCCTCGAACATGTCCTCCATCGCCTCGCCGAGGATCATGCCGCCGAGGAGACCACCGGCCGCGCCCGCGACCACGCCGCCCATGCCGCCGCCGTGACCGCGACGGTAGTGGCCGTGGTAGCCGCCGCCGTGGCCCGGAGCGCCGTGGCCGTAACCGGGTGCGCCGTGGCCGTAGCCGCCGGGGGCCGGGTAGCCGGGCGGCGGGTAACCGCCCGGGGCGCCGTAACCGGGAGCGCCGTAACCGGGAGCGCCGTGGCCGGGGGCGCCGTAACCGCCGTGGCCGCCGCGCAGGGACGAGTAGCTGCCGGCGGCCTGCTGCATCCAGCCGTCGACGACCTGCACCCAGTCGGTGCTGTCGGCCTGCGCGTGCGAGACCTGGTAGCGACCGAACGTGTCGCGGCCCTCGGTGAAGAAGCCGCCGCGCTTGTCGAACTCGAGCACGATGTCCATGCCCTGCGGGTTCGTCACGAAGGTCAGCTCGACCTCGTTGATCGTGCCCTGGTACTGCGCGGGCGGGTAGAACTCGATCTCCTGGTAGAACGGCAGCTGCTGGTTGACGCCGGTGATCCGGCCGCGCTCCAGGTCCGCGGTCTTGAAGTGGAAGCCGAGCCGCAGGAACGCGTCCAGGATCTTCTCCTGGATCGGCAGCGGGTGCACGTAGATCGGGTCGAGATCGCCCTTGTCCACGGCACGCGCGACCGACAGCTCGGTGCGCAGGCCCATGGTCATCCCGCGCAGCCGCTGGCCGTAGACGTCGGTGACCGGCGTCTCCCACGGGATCGGGAAGCGGACCGGCAGCTGGCGCTGCTCGTTCGCCTCCAGGCGGAACGCGCCGGCCACGACCACGCGGTGGAACTCCATGACCGAGTCCCACTCGGTGTCGTGGCCCTCGACCTCGACGCGGGTGACCAGGCCGAGCGCGACGTGCTCGATGTCCACCGCGGTGGTACCGCCGACGATGTTGACCTGGCCGTCGAGCATGAGCCCGGGACGGGTGTTCGGGTTCGCGAGCACGGTGTCGACGGACGGGCCGCCGACGCCGAGGGCGCTGAGCATCTTCTTGAAGACCATGAGCCTCGACCTCCTTATACGAAAAGTCCGTTATATCCGTACGAATCTGGGCGTTACCTGTGTGGCGGCTCAGCGCAGGCGGCGGCCGCGCGGCACGGCGTCGGTCTCGTCGTCGAACTCGCCGATGACCTCCTCCAGGAGATCCTCCAGCGCGACGAAACCGACCGTCGAACCCGCGTCCGACACCAGCGCCAACTGCGCCCGCTCGGCCCGCATCCGGCCCACGGCCTGCATCAGCGTCTCGTCCGCGCGCAGCGTGAACGGCGGCGACATCAGGTCGGCCGCGGTCGCGCCGTCCTTCGCGCCGGCGGTGGCGCGCACCGCGTCCCGCACGTGCACCATGCCGAGCACGCCGGGCTCGGCCGGGTCGATCACCGCGAGACGGGACCGGCCGGTCGCGTGCGAGACCTCCTCGATCCGGAACGCCGTGTCACCCGGCGCCACGCTCACCATCCGCGTGGCCGGCGTGGCGATCTCCGCCACCGTGGTCCGCTGCAACGCGAGCATGCTGGTCAGCAGCGCGTGCTGATCCAACGGGAGCGTGCCGTGCTGCCGCGACTGCTCCAGCAGCATGCGCAGCTCCTCCGGATCGTGCACCTGCGCGAGCTCGTTCTGCGGCTCGATCCTGAACAGCCGCAGGATCGCGTTCGCGGCACTGTTCAGCGCGGTCAGCAGCGGGCGCACCGCGCGGGCGAACCCGCGGAACGGCAGCGCCAGCAGCCGGGCCGAATCCTCCGGGTGACTGATCGCCCAGGACTTCGGCATCATCTCGCCCAGCACCAGGTGCAGGAACGTGACCAGCAGCAGCGCGAACAGGAACGCGATCACGTGACTCGGCGCGTCCGGCAGTCCGATCCGGTGCAGCAACGGGCTGACCAGGTGCTCGATCGCCGGCTCGGCGAGCGCGCCCAGACCCAGCGAACACAGCGTGATGCCGAGCTGCGCACCGGCCAGCATGACGGTCAGCTCACGGCTGCCGGCCAGCGCGGCGCGGTCGGCGGCGGTGCCACCGGCCGCGGCATGCTCCAGCCGGTACCGCTTGCTGGCGATCAGCGCGAACTCCGCGGCCACGAAGAACGCGTTACCGGCCAGCAGCAGCAGAGCGACGGCTATCGCCCACCCCGTACTCACGACGCCACCGCCCGCTCCACGCGGCGCCGAGCCGACGATTCACTCGCAAGCTCACGGGTGCCGGACTCAGTCGGCAAGCTGCGGTAACGCGACAGGCGGCGCCGAGCCGACGATTCACTCGCAAGCTCATGGGTGCCGGACTCCACCGGCAAGCTGCGGTGACGCGACAGGCGGCGCTGAGCCGATGATTCACTCGCAAGCTCGTTCATTGCACCTCCACCCGGACGGTGCCCGGCACGTGCCGGTCGATCGAGACCACGCTCACCAGGGCCCGTTCCTCCGCGTCGGCGCCCGGGAGCGTCAGCTCCAGCGCGTCGCCGACCTCGGGGACGCGGCCGAGCTGGCGCATGATCAGGCCGGAGACCGTGTCGTACTCGTCGGCCTCGGGCAGCGCGATGCCGGTGGCGTCCGCGACCTCGTCGATCCGCCAGCGCGCCGGGACCAGCCAGGACCCGTCGTCCTGCTTGACCGGGGACGCCTCGGGCAGGTCGACCTCGTCGCGGATCGGGCCGACCAGCTCCTCCGCGATGTCCTCCAGCGTGATCACGCCGGCGAAACCGCCGTACTCGTCGACCACGATGGCGAGCTGCCGGTGACCGGTGCGCAGCCGGTCCAGCACGGCCGGCACCGGCAGCGACTCCGGCACCATCAGCGGCGGCGAGGTGATCTCGCGGACCGGCACCTCGGAGCGCCGCGCCGGCGGGATCGCCAGCACGTCGTTGATGCCGACCACGCCGATCACGTCGTCGACGCCGTCGGCGCCGCGCACCGGGAACCGGGAGTGGCCGGACGCCATCCGCTCGACCAGCCGGCTGACCGGGTCGTCGGCGCTCACGCTCTCCACGTCCACCCGTGGCACCATCACCTCACCGGCGGTCAGCCGGCGGAAGTCGAGGCCGCGGTCGAGCAGCGCGGAGGTCTCGGCGTCGAGGTGACCCTCCTTCTGCGCCTCCGCGATGATCTGGGTCAGGTCCTCCGCGGTCGCGCCCTCCGGCAGTTCCTCGACCGGCTCGATGCCGATGCTGCGCAGCAGGCGGCTGGCCGCGAGGTCGAACAGCTTGATCACCGGACCGAACACGGTGAGATAGATCAGCGTGGACCGGCTCAGCGCCTTGGCCAACGCCTCCGGCCGCGCGATCGCGAGGTTCTTGGGAGCCAGCTCACCGAAGATCATCTGCACGACGGTCGCGAACGCCAGCGCCAGACCCATCGAGATCGGGAAGCTGACCGCCGCGGGCACACCCGCCACGCCGAGCAGCTCGGTCAGGCCGCCACCGAGGAACGGTTCCGCGACGTAGCCGACCAGCAGCGCGGTCACGGTGATGCCCAGTTGCGCGCCGGAGAGCATGAACGAGAGTCGCTCCGTGACCTTGAGCGCCCGCGCGGCGGCGGCGTCGCCCGCCTCCGCCTCCTGGCGCAACTTGCCACGGTCGACGGCGACGTAACCGAACTCCTGGGCCACGAAGTACCCGGTAGCGGCGGTCACCACGAGAATCAGCAGAAGCCCCAGCGCGATCAGCACGACGAGTCACCCTCGGCGCGGGCGGGGCTTCGATGCGAAGGCCGGGGCTCTCCCGGCTGGGGACTACAGCCCTCTGGGCTGGGGTCGATCATGCAGGCACCCTATCAGCGCATGCTGGGCTCGCGCTGTGAGACAAATTCAAGATCAAATCCCCCGCCGGTACGGAATAAGCCAGCCCTACGGCCGCTACCAGCACTTTCCCGCACCGGGTCAACTGCCGGACATCATCCCGATCCGCACCTGTCACCGGATCGCGTTCCACCCGCGCCGTCCGCTTCCGTCCCACCACCGCCGCACCACACCCGATTCGAAGGCCACTCGCCGTCAGATTCCCCCCGGACATGCCCCCGGTGCGGCACTCACGGCAACCGGGACGGGCGTCCGTCGCACCGCCGGCGCGCCACGCCTGACGCCTCGATCTCCGGGCCCCGGTCCCGGGTCCCCGGTCCCCCAGCCTGGCGCCGCGATCTCCGGACCCTTGCCTCACGTCATCTTCGGGCCCCCGGGCTCGCGGCGATCTCTGGACATCCATCGGCTGCCGAACGCCCCGGTCCTCACCGTCCTGTTCCCGCTCCGGCGGCGGCCTCCGCACTGCCCGCCACCCGTCGGCCCGGGTCCCCTGCGCCGGCAGGGATCTCTGGACTGTCCGCTTCGCGTCGGTCCGGGGTCCCTACGTCGGCGGCGGGTCTCCGGACTACCCGCTGCCCGTCGGCCCGGCCTTCTCGAGCCGGCGGCCGTCTCAGGGTCACCCGTCTCCCGTCGACTGGGACTTCTCGAGCCGGCGGCCGTCTCCGGGGCACCCGCCTCCCGTCGACCCAGGCCCCTGAGCCGACAGAGATCTCTGGACTATCCGGCCTCGCATCGGTCCAGGGTTCCCTGCGCCGGCGGCGGGCTTCGGGCTGCCGGGCCCAGCGTTGGGACGGCGGCCCGCTCGGCGGTGGGGTGGCTCAGGAGCGGAGGCGGAGGCCGCGGGGGGTGGGGCGGAAGCCCGCGGCGGTGAGCGCGTCGCGCAGCGGTGACGCGCGGAGCGTCTCGCCGTCGGCGCGTTCGACGGAGAGCGCGCCCAGCGCGCCGGAGTGCACCGCGTCCGCGAGTGCCTTGGCACCGGCCGCGAGCGCTTCCGGGTCCTCGGTGAACGACAGGAGCGTCCGGCCGCCGCGCTCGACGTAGAGCACCAGTTCGCCACCGACCAGCGCGACCAGCGCGCCGGCCTTCCGCCCGGCCCGGTGACCGGTGCCGCCGCCCGCCCGGACGGCCGGCCCGGGAGCCTGGTCGCCGCCGGCGGTTCCCGCGTCGCGCCGGACGGCGTCGTCGGGCACGGCCGCCGCCTCCCGTGCGGGCGGCCGGGCGCCGACGGCACCGTCCCCGGTTCCGGCCGACCGCGTGGTCCGCGTCCCGCCGGCGGATCCGGCGGCCTGTTCCGCTCCGACACCGCCGGAACGGCTCGTCGACGGTGTCGATCCGGCACCACCGGACCAGGTCGGCGACGGCGATCCGGCACCGGCGGACCAGGCCGACGGCGAAGACCCCGCGCCGGCGGACCAGGCCGACGGCGAAGGTCCGGCGCCGGCGGACCGGGCGGGCGGCGGCGTACCGGTACCGGCTGTGCCGTCGCCGGAGTCGACCGCGCGGTCCGGCCACGGGAGCGCCGCGCCGAACGGGTTCGCCGGGTCGGTCGCGGCCAGGATCAGCGCCGGGCCGCCCGAGGAGCGGCGGCTGGGGTCCTCGGCCTTGTCCGCGAGCGCCCGCAGCCGGTCGACCGCGCCCGGGACCGCGAACTGCGCCGCGCCCAGGCCCTCCACGAAGTAGCCGCGCCGCGCGGCCCCACGCTCCTCCATCGCCGCGAGCACCGGGTAGACGCCGGCGAAACCGCCGGGCGGGCCCTCGGCCGCGACCGCGCCGCGGGTGACCACGCCGTGCCGCTCCAGCAGCAGGTCCGCGGTGACGGTGGCACGCTGGGTCGGGTCCGGGTCGCGCTCCGGGAGCAGCGACCAGCGGCCGGCCATCGTCGGCGGCCCGGTGCGGGCGGGCATCGCCACCCGGCCCGGCCGCCGGTACCGGCCGCGGGACGCGACCGGCTTCGCCCGGTGCGCGCCGCCGGAGCCGAGCAGTGCCCGCAGCGGCGCGAGCGTGTCGTTCGTCAGGTAACCGGCCCACACCAGTTCCCAGATCGCGGCCGCCATCTCCGCGTCGTCGACCACCGCGCCGGCCGGCCGGGCCGGGGCCGCGTCCCGGCCACCGATCAGGTCCCGGCCGGTCGGTCGCCGGCCGGCGACCGCGGATCGCCCGGAGACCACCGGCCGGTCGGACCGCCAGGTCGTGGCCGCCTCGTCACCACCGACCGCCACCGGCCCGTCGGAGCCGACCGCCCGACCCGACCGCCAGGTCGTGGCCGCCTCGTCACCGCTGTCCACCGCCGGCCCGTCGGAGCCCACCGCCCGACCCGACCGCCAGGTGGTGGCCGCCTCGTCACCGCCGACCGCCGCCGGCCCGTCGGAGCCCACCGCCCGACCGGACCGCCAGGTCGTGGCCGCGTCATCACCACCGACCACCGCCGGGTCACCGGAGCTCACCGCCCGACCGGACCGCCGCGCCGTGGCCGCGTCGTCGCCGCCGACCGCGGTCGGCTCCCCGGATCTCGCTGCCGCGCCGGCCCGCCGGGTCGTGGCGGCGGCGGTGTCGGGCGCGGGCGGCGCGGCGGACGCGGTTGGTTCCGGGCTGCCGGGCCGGGGGCGCCGGCGGGAACCGACGGCCGGGGTGCCGGCGTCGTCCTCGACGGACGGTGTGGCGGCCGTCGCCGTGCTCGCGGCCAGGGTCTGGATCGCGCGGTCCGACAGCGAGCGGAAGAACAGGGCCTGGCCGTCCGCGAGCGTGTCCAGGATCGCGCGGTGCAGCGGGGTGAGCGGGAGCGCGTCGTCGATCGGCGGCAGGACGAGCGGGGCCGCGTCCGCGTACGCGAGCGTGACCCAGCCGTCGTTGCCCGGGAGCGTCCCGGCGCCGCACCAGACCACCTCGCCGGTGGCGCACAGCTCGTCGAGGTGGCCCGCGGTGTAGTCGGCGACGCGGGCGGGCAGGATCAGCCGCTCGAGCGCGGACGCCGGGACCGCGACGCCCTGCAGCTGGTCGATCGCGGCGGCGACCGCCTCGACGCCGCGCGCGGCGCCGCCGACCTGCTGCCAGCGCGGCAGGAACGTGGCCAGCGCGCGGGCCGGCACCGGCTCGATCTCGCGGCGCAGCGCGGCCAGCGAACGGCGGCGGAGCAGCCGCAGCACCTCGGCGTCGCACCACTCGCTGGTGCCGGCCGCGCCGCCGGCGACCGGGGAGAACTCGCCGGTGACCACGCGCCCGGCGGCGGCCAGCCGGCGCAGCGCCTGCTCGACCACGAACACGCCGAGACCGAACCGGGCCGCGCAGGTGGCGGCGGAGAACGGGCCGTGCGTACGCGCGTAGCGCGCGACCAGGTCGCCGAGCGGGTCCGGGACGGGTGCGAGGAACGCCTCCGGCAGCCCGACCGGCAGCGCGACGCCGAGCGCGTCCCGGACCCGGCCGGCGTCCTCGATGCCGATCCAGCGTTCCTCCCCGGCGATGCGCACCGGCACGGCCCGCCGCGCGTCCCGCAGCGTCGACGCCCAGTCCGGCGCGGCGCCGCGCAGTGCCAGCTCGGCCGGGGACAGGTCGCCGAGCAGGCGCAGCAGCTCGGCCACGTCCTCCGCGTCGCGCGGGCGGCGTTCCTCGGTGAGCCACTGCAGGCGCGCCTCGGTCTCCGCGACCACCGCCGGGTCGAGCAGCTCGCGCAGGTCGACGCGGCCGAGCAGCTCGCCGAGGAGCGTGGCGTCCAGCGCGAGCGCGGCGGCCCGGCGCTCGGCCAGCGGCGCGTCGCCCTCGTAGAGGAACGCCCCCACGTACCCGAAGAGCAGTGACCGGGCGAACGGCGACGGCCGCGGCGTCTCCACCTCGACCACGCGCACCTTGCGGCCGGCCAGGTCGCGGGCGAGACCGAGCAGGCCGGGCAGGTCGAACACGTCCTGCAGGCACTCGCGGGCGGCCTCCAGCGTGACGGGGAAGTCCGCGTACTCCCGGGCGACGTCGAGCAGCTGGGCGGCGCGCTGCCGCTGCTGCCAGAGCGGCTGGCGGCGGCGCGGGTCGCGGCGCGGGAGCAGCAGCGCGCGGGCGGCGCACTCGCGGAACCGGGACGCGAACAGCGCGGACGTGCCGACCGACTCCTCGACCAGCTGGGTCAGCTCGTCCGGCTCGAAGACGATCAGGTCGGCGCCGGGCGGCGTGTCCATGGTGTCCGGCAGCCGGATCACGATGCCGTCGTCGGACGGCACGACCTGGGCGTCCACCCCGTACCGCTCGGTCAGGCGGCGCCCGATCGCCAGCGCCCACGGCGCGTTGACCTTGGCGCCGAGCACGCAGTGAACGGCCATCCGCCAGTCGCCGAGCTCGTCGCGGAAGCGCTCGACCACGACCGTGCGGTCGTCCGGCAGCGCGCGGACCGCGTCGCGCTGCTCGCGCAGGTAGGTCACCAGGTTGCCGGCGGCCCACTCGTCCAGCCCTTCGGACCGCAGCGTCGCGGTCGCGGCCGCGTCACCGGCCTTGACCAGCGAGCGCAGCCGGGCGCCGATGGCCCGGCCCAGCTCGATCGGCCGGCCGGGCGAGTCACCCTTCCAGAACGGCATGCGGGCGGCCTGGCCGGGCGCGGGCGAGACCAGCACCCGGTCGGGCGTGATGTCCTCGATCCGCCAGGAGGACGAGCCGAGCAGGAACACGTCGCCGACACGGGACTCGTAGACCATCTCCTCGTCCAGCTCGCCGACCCGGGCGCCGCGCTCGCCGCCGGCCAGGAACACGCCGAAGAGGCCGCGGTCCGGGATGGTGCCGCCGCTGGTGACCGCGAGGCGCTGCGCGCCGGGACGGCCGGTGAGCACGTCGCCGGTGCGGTCCCAGACCAGGCGCGGACGCAGCTCGGCGAACGCGGTCGACGGGTACCGCCCGGAGAGCATGTCGAGCGTGGCGTGCAGCGCGGACGGCGGCAGCTCGGCGAACGGCGCGGCCCGGTGCAGCAGCGCGGACAGGTCGGCCACGGTCCACGCGTCCATCGAGACCATGGCCACGATCTGCTGGGCGAGCACGTCGAGCGGGTTGCGCGGGTAGCGCATCTCCTCGATCGCGCCGGCCGTCATCCGCTCCGCGACCACGGCGCAGGAGAGCAGGTCGCCGCGGTGCTTGGGGAAGACGACGCCGCGGGAGACCGCGCCGACCTGGTGCCCGGCCCGGCCGACGCGCTGCAGACCGGCCGCGACCGTGGGTGGCGCCTCGATCTGCACGACCAGGTCGACCGCGCCCATGTCGATGCCCAGCTCCAGCGACGAGGTGGCGACCACGGCGGGCAGGTCGCCGGACTTCAGCGCCTCCTCGATCTGTTTGCGCTCGGTGCGCGAGACGCTGCCGTGGTGTGCCCGCGCGATGATCGTCGGCGCGCCGTGCGACTGCCCGGACTGCGCCATGATCTCCGCCGGCGTCCCCGCCGCCCGGCCGGCGGCGGGCCCGGAGCCCTCGCCGGCCGGCACCGCATGCTCCTCCGCCAGCTCGTTGAGCCGGGCGCAGAGTCGCTCCGCGCCGCGCCGGGAGTTGGTGAACACGATGGTCGACCGGTGCTCGGTGATCAGCTGATGGACCCGCTCCTCGACCGCGGGCCAGATCGACGGCCGGGACCGGCCCGGGTCGGGCGGGCCGCCGTCCGGCTCCGGGCCGGACCCGAAGTTCTCGCCGAGCGCGGTCATGTCCTCCACCGGGACCTGCACGCTGACCTCGATGGTCTTCGTGGACGGCGGCTGCACCACCTCGACCGGCGCGGCGCCGCCGAGGAAGCGCGCGACCTCCTCGATCGGCCGGACCGTGGCGGAGAGCCCGATGCGCTGCGCCGGCTTCGGCAGCAGCGCGTCGAGCCGCTCCAGGGAGAGCGCGAGGTGGGCGCCGCGCTTGGTGGCCGCGACCGCGTGCACCTCGTCGATGATCACCGTCTCGACGCCGCGCAACGACTCCCGCGCCGCGGAGGTGAGCAGCAGGAACAGCGACTCGGGCGTGGTGATCAGGATGTCCGGCGGCGTGCGGGCGAAGCCGCGGCGCTCGTCCGCCGGGGTGTCACCGGTGCGCATGCCGACCGTGATGTCCGGCTGGGGCAGCCCGAGCCGGGACGCGGCGTGCCGGATGCCGGTCAGCGGCGCGCGCAGGTTGCGCTCCACGTCGACCGCGAGCGCCTTGAGCGGGCTGACGTACAGCACGCGGCACCGCTGTTTCGGCTCGTCCGGCCGGGGCTCGCGGGCCAGCCGGTCGAGCGAGGCGAGGAACGCGGCCAGCGTCTTGCCGGAGCCGGTGGGCGCGACGACCAGCGCGTGCCGGCCGGCCGCGATGGCCCGCCAGGCACCGTCCTGCGCGGGGGTGGGTGCGGCGAAGGCGGCGGCGAACCACTCCCGGGTCGCCGCGCCGAACTCCGCCAGCGCCGTTGCCATGCCCACCATCCTGCCCGCCGGGTCCGACATTTTCCCGGAGCCGGCCGGTGAGCCCGGTAACGGCGCCGACCCCGGTCGGCGGTCGCGGACGGCCCGGCGTCGCTAAATTGCGGCAAAAAGCGTTAATAAAGTAATTTTCAGGCAAAGTCGCGGAAGGGGTCGAGGTGCAGCGTGGCCTGGAGCACGACACGGAGGTCCTGATCCGCCAGGTGGACGGCCACCTCGCCACGCTGCGCACCGCACGCGGGCGGCACGACCTCGCGCTCGCCGAGCGGCTCGCCGCCAGCCTCCGCCACCTGCTGCGCGCCACCACGCACGCCTGCGCGGCCGATCGGGCCCGGGTGCGCGCGGCCGTGCACTACTTCGTGCTGCGCCGGGACGCCCGCTACGACCGCCTGCCGGTCCGCTCGCTCGCGGCCGACCAGCGCGTCATCAACGAGACCGCGCAGCACCTCGGCCGCGCCGACCTGATCGTCACCGCGGACGTGCCCACGCAGCACAGTGGACCGGTCCAGAGTGCACGCAGCGTGTTCTGACCCGCGGGGAATCAGTCGCTAAAGCGCAAAATCGGCACCATCCACACCAGACTGACCCATGCCGTAAGGCCTGCCTGACAGGGGTTTGGTGGCAATGCGTGCTGGATCGCTTACCGATCATCCGGTACGGTGTCGCGTTGGCGCCGATCGATGCCGTGGTCCGTGATGCTTTGTCTACGTCGCGGCCGACTTCTCCCACCGATCGATGGAGGGAAATGAAGGGGCATCACACTTTTTCGTCCGACCTGGGGGGGCGATGCTCGACTCGAAGGGCCGTAAAGTGCCCACGTTACGCGCGCAGTGGCTCGGCCGGGAGCTACGCGACCTGCGCGAACGGCGGAACCTGACGCTTCGTCAGGTCGCCGAGCACCTGAAACGGAACTTCTCCGCACTGAGCAGGTTCGAGAACGCGGAATGGCCGATTCCGCGACACGACGTGCAGATGCTTCTCGATCTGTACGGCGTCTCCGAACGACGGGAACGGACCCGGCTGACCCGGCTGAGCGAGGAGGTGTGGCGCCGGGACGACTGGATCGACGAATTCTCCGATGTGATTTACGACCCAACATTCTGCGATCTGGTCTGGCTGGAGCAACGGGCGAAGCGGGTCGGTAGTTACGACGCGTTGTACGTGCTCGGCCTGCTGCAGACCCCGGCGTACGCGGAGGCGATGATCCGCACGGTCGAGGGGCCGGGCGCGGACGACGACCGGATAGCACGGTGGGTGCAGTTGCGGCTGCGCCGGCAGCGCGCGATCGAGGGCCCCAAGCCCACCCGGGTCGCGGCGATAGTGGCGGAGTCCGTGCTGCGGAACCCGGTCGGCGGGCCGGAGGTGATGCGCGAGCAGCTGATGCACCTGGGTCGGCTGGCCCGGCGCCGGCACATCGAGATCAGCGTGCTCCCGGCGGGGGTGGGGGCGCACCCGGGCCTGGACGGCTCGTTCCTGCTGTTCGAGATGCCGGATCCGTTCCCGGACGTGGCCTACACGGAGACGATCGCCGGCCGCGTGTTCCAGGAGGGGCCGCGGACGGACCGGTTCGCGTCCGCATACCGCACGCTGCGGGAGGCGGCACTGGAACCGGCCGACTCCACCCGCCTCATCGCGGACATAGCGGACGAGTTCAAGAGCTGACCACCACCACGAGGGTACGAAAGAGGCGCGCACACATGCGTGGGAACGAGATCACCGGATGGCACACCAGCAGCCGGAGCCAGGGCGCGGGCGGTAACTGCGTCGAGGTCGGCCGGGCGGCGGACGGGCGGGCCGCGATCCGGCACAGCCGCCGGCCGTCCGGGGCGATACTGCTCTGCTCCCCGGCCGGGTGGCGGGCATTCGTGGCCGGCGTGTGCGGGGACACGTTCGGCTGACCGCTCGCACGCCGCCGGTCTGGAAGGATGCGCGGCGTGGCTTTGACGGCATCGCGGGCACTGGTCCGGCAGACCGAGCGCTGGTTCGTGCGCCGGGGCGTCCCGTTCATGATCGAGGACTACGACTTCCGGCGGCATGTGCTCCCCCGCATGCTGCCGTTCCTGGCGTTCGTCTCGGTGACCAGCCTGCTCTGGCTGGTGCGGCAGTGGGCCGACCAGGCGTACTGGTGGTGGGTGCTGGCCGGCACGCTGGCCGTCGGCGTGGCGGTGTGGACCGGGCTGACCGCGTTCGGCCGGCGCCTGCCCCGGTTCTCCCGCCGGACGGCCGGCGCGATCCTGGTGTGCTACGCCGTGATGCCGCTGGTCGTACCGTCGCTGGAGTTCTTGATCTCGAAGTCGAACTCGTCGCCGGACGTCGGCGTGGGCGAGCGGATCGGCGCGCACAGCACGACGTTCGCCGGGGCGGTGGCCGCGTTCCTGGGCATCTTCGCGGTGGTGTTCGCGGCCGCCTGGCTGGCCACGTCGTACGGCGTGGTGCCGCTGATCCGGCGTGGGCTGCGGCACGCGGTGCACGACATGCGCAACAGCGTGCGGATCCAGGGCCGGGCGCTGCCCACGCTGCTCTTCGTCACGCTGTTCTTCTTCTTCACCGGCGAGCTGTGGCAGGCGATGGACCGGCTGCCCTGGGCGCGGGTCTGGGCCGTGGTGCTGCTGTTCGCGGCCGTGACCGTGCTGGCCACGGCCGCGCGGCTGCGCGACGAGATCGGCCGGGTGGAGCAGGAGCTGCACCCGGCGCGGCTGAGCAAGGAATGCCGCCGTACGCCGCTGGCCGAACTGCCGATGGAGGAGATCGCGCCGAACGGCGCGCTGCGGCCGGCCCCGCTCACCGGGCAGCAGATCGGCAACCTGCTGCTGATGCTGGCCACCCGGCAGCTGATCCAGGCGACCGTGGTGGGCGTCGGGCTGTTCACCTTCTTCCTCACGCTCGGCCTGCTCGTGGTGCTGCCGGAGACCGCGGAGCAGTGGATCGGCGCGCCGCCGCGCACGTCCGCGGCGTCGTTCGGTGTGCCGGTCGCGCTGCTGCGCAACGCTCTGCTGCTGGCCGCGTTCGGCAGCATGTACTTCGCGGTCACCTCGATGAGCGACACCGAGCACCGCCGCCAGTTCTTCGCACCGATCCTGGACGAGGTGGAGCGCACGCTCGCGGTGCGCGCGGTCTACCTCACGGTCCGCGACATCGTGCTCCCCAGAGCCACCCCGCCCGGAAGCGCGGACCCGGCCCCGGCACCGGCACCGGGCGCGAGGCCGGCGCCGGACACCGAGCCGGCATCGGACGCGAAACCCGCGCCGGACACGAAGCCGGGCCCGCCGAGACAGCCGGCGAGCCCGGAGATCCAGCCGGCCTCAGACGTGCGGAGCGATCTCTGACGCCACCAGGTCCAGGTGGTCCAGGTCGGACAGGTCCAGCATCTGCAGGAACATCCGGCTCGCACCGAGCGCCTTGTACTCCTGGATGCGCTCGATGACCTGGTCCGGCGTGCCGGCCGCGCCGCCGTTGCCGCGCATCTCGTCGACGTCCCGGCCGATCGCGGCGGCCCGGCGGCGCACCTCCGCGTCGTTCTTGCCGACGCAGAGCACCACGGCGGCGGAGAGCGTCGGCAGCTCGGCCCGGCCCGCCTCGGCGCAGGCCGCGCGGACCCGGTCGAAGGCCCGGCCGGCGTCCGGGACCTTGACGAACGCCACGTTGTACTCGGCCGCGTACTTCGCGGCCAGCGCCGGCGTCCGCCTCTTCCCGCTGCCACCGATGATCACCGGCACCGGCGACTGGACCGGCTTCGGCAGCGCGGGCGAGTCGATCAGTCGGTAGTGCTTGCCGGAGAACGAGTACGTCTCGCCGGCCGGCGTCCCCCACAGCCCGGTGATGATCTCCAGCTGCTCCTCGTACCTGTCGAAGCGCTCGCCGACCGGCGGGAACGGGATGCCGTACGCGGTGTGCTCCGCCTCGAACCAGCCACTGCCCAGGCCGAACTCGACCCGGCCGCCGCTCATCTCGTCCACCTGGGCGACGCTGACCGCCAGCGGCGCCGGCAGCCGGAACGTGGCGGACGTGACGAGCGTGCCGAGCCGGATCCGGGACGTCTGCAGCGCGATCCCGCCCAGCGTCACCCACGAATCGGTGGGTCCGGGCAGGCCGGTGCCGCCCATCGAGAGGTAGTGGTCGGAGCGGAAGAACGCGTCGAACCCGTTCTCCTCGGTGCGCTGGGCCACGCGCAGCTGGTCCGCGAAGCTGGCGCCCTGCTGCGGTTCGGTGAAGATACAGAGCCTCATGGGCCTTACTCTGCCATCCGGATCGTCGGCCCGGCCCTGCATCGGGGTCCGCGTCCTGTGCGGAAGGCCCGGCGCGGGATTACGGTGCCATGCATGGGCGGCTATGACTGGATCAGCCTCACCACCGATTACGGACTCTCGGACGGCTTCGTCGCCTCGTGCCACGGCGTGATCGCCCGGATCGCGCCGGCGGTCCGGGTCATCGACGTCACACACGCGGTGGCGCCCGGCGACGTCACGCGGGCCGCGTCCGTGCTGGCCCAGACCGTGCCGCACCTGCCGCCGGCCGTGCACGTGGCGGTGACCGGGCCGGGCACGCTGCGCCCGATCGGCCTGCGCACCCCGGGCGGCGTGCTGGTCGGCCCGGACAACGGCCTGCTGCCCTGGGCCGCGGACGCGCTCGGCGGCGCCGGGACCGCGGTGGCGCTGACGAACACGGACTGGTTCCTGCCCTCGGTCTCCGGCACGCTGCCCGGCCGCGACGTCTACGCGCCGGTCGCCGCGCGGATCGCGGCCGGTGCGCCGCTCACCGACGCCGGACCGGAGATCCCGCTCGCGGACCTGGCCCGGCTGCCGGACCCGGTGGTCGCCAGCGGCGACGGCTGGCTGGAGGCGGAGGTGACCACGATCGACCGGTTCGGCAACGTCCAGCTGGCCGCGGGCGCGGACGCGATCGGCTCGCTGGCGGACCGGCTGCTGGTCGGCGGCGTCCGGGCGGTGCGCGGCACCACCATCTCGGACGCGCCGCGCGGCGGTCTGGTGGTCTACGTCGACTCCGCCGGCCGGGTCGCGGTCGCGGTGCACGGCGGGCGGGCCGCGGTGGTGCTCTCGGTGGTCCCCGGCGATCTCGTCCGGGTGGCGCGCGCCTGACCACCGCCCACGCCCGGCCACCGCCCACGCCCGACCACCGCCCACGCCTGACCAACCGCCCGCCGCTCCCCCGCCTCAGCCGGGTCGCCGGAACGGCACGGTGGGACGCCCGGATCACCGGGCGGTGCCGCGTGCGCGACCCGGCCGGGGGATGCGGGACAATGAGGTAATGCCCGAAGGCGACACCGTGTGGAACACCGCCCGCGTGCTCAACCGCGCTCTCGCGGGCCGCCGGCTCACCGCCTCGGACTTCCGGGTCCCCGCGCTCGCCACCGAGTCGCTGGCCGGCTGGACCGTGACCGAGTCCGCCGCCCGCGGCAAACACCTGCTGCTGCGCATGCGGGAGGCGGCGGACGGCCGCGCGCTGACGCTCCACTCGCACCTGCGGATGGACGGCGCCTGGCGGGTCTACGCGACCGGCGAGCGCTGGGCCGGCCGGCCCGCGCACCTGATCCGGGTGGTGCTGCGCACCGCGGAGAGCGTCGCGGTCGGCTACCACCTGCACGAGCTGACGCTGATCCCGACCGATCAGGAGGACGACCTGGTCGGTCACCTCGGCCCGGACCTGCTCGGGCCCGGCTGGGACCCGGCCGAGGCGGTCCGCCGGATCGAGGCGGCACCGGACCGGGAGATCGGCGAGGCGCTGCTCGATCAGCGCAACCTGGCCGGGATCGGCAACCTCTACAAGTGCGAGCTGCTGTTCCTGCGCGGCGTGGACCCGTGGACGCCGGTGCGGGACGTGCCGGATCTGCCCGGCATGGCCGACCTGGCGCATCGCCTGCTCGCGTCGAACCGGGGCCGGTGGCTGCAGACCACCACCGGTTCGCTGCGCAAGAACGAGGCCAACTACGTCTACGGCCGGCGCGCCCAGCCGTGCCGCCGGTGCGGCACCGCGATCGCGAAGCACGCGCCGGACGGCGAGACCGCGGCGGAACGCATCACCTACTGGTGCCCCCGCTGCCAGCCGGGGCCGGGCCCGGCGGACGCAGCTCGGTCAGCGCGTCGGTGACGCCGCGCAGCAGGTCGGCGGCCTCGGTCAGCCGGCTCGCGGTGCCGGCGTCGCCGAGGTGGGCACCGGCCCGCGCGTCCTCCGCGACGTAACCGGCCGCGGCCGCGACCAGCGTCTCGTAGGCGGTGACGCCCTCGGTCAGCTGGACCAGCAGCGTGTGGTGCGCCTCCTGCAGACCCGTGCGGCCGTCCGCCGGCGCGAAGCGCAGCGCGCGCTCCACCCCGGCCAGCCGGTGCGCGAGGTCCCGCAGCGACGCCTCCGCGGACGCGGCCTCGGGCAGCACCGCGGCGCCGTGGCCGGTCAGCCGCGGCGCGAGACCGGCGAGCGTGCCCGCCGCGCGGTCCAGGCGCAACCACGGGTCGACCGCGGCCGAGCCCTTCAGCTCCGCACGGGCCCGCTGCCGGCGGAGCTCCTGCAGCGCGGTGCGGCCGACCGGGAACTGCTCGACCATCGCGGTGAGCCGGGCCTGCCGCGCCGACGCGATCGCGGCCGGGGTGGGCGCGGGCGGGAGCGGCTCGGCGTCGTGCCGGCGGAGGTCCGCCCACCGCCAGGCGGCGAGCACGGCCGAGCCACCGGCCGCCGCGGCCCAGGCGGCGTCCGGCAGGCCGAGACCCGCGTACGGCGTGAGGATCGCCGCCGCGCCGGTGAGCGTGCCACCGAGCACGCTCCACCGGCGAGCGGCACCGCGCAGTTTGCGCGACTGCCGCAGGTACCGAGACCGCTCGTCCGCCGCCATCTCGATCAGCCCGCGGCGCTCGCGTCGCCGGTCTTCTTGTCCCGGGCCATGCTGGCGCGGATCTCGTCCAGCCGGGCCACGTGCGCCTGGTTCTCGGTCGGCGCGGCCGCCGCGGGCGGCGTCGCGGTCTGGCCGGACGCGCCACCCAGCTGGTTGCCGGCCATGCTGGCGCGGATCTGGTCGAGCCGGGACTCGCCGGCCAGGTCCAGCGTCGACTTCTGCACCTCGAGCATGCGGCCCTCGACCGAGTTGGACGCGAGCTCGGCGCGGCCCATCGCGGTCGCGTACCGCTTCTCGATCTTCTCGCGGACCTCGTCCAGCGAGGGCGTGTTGCCCGGCGCCTGCAGCGACGACATGGACTCCAGCGACTTCGCCACGGACTCCTGCATCTTCGCCTGCTCCAGCTGGCTGAGCAGCTTGGTCTGCTCGGCGAGCTTCTGCCGGAGGATCATGGCGTTGTTCTCCACCGCCTGGCGGGCCTGACCGGCCGCGGCCAGCGACTGGTCGTGGAGCGTCTTGGTGCTCTCCATGGTCTGCTCGGCGGAGACCAGCTCGGTGGCGAGCGTCTGCGCGGTCTGCTCGTACTTCTGCGCCTCCGCCTCGTCGCCCTCGGCGCGCTTGCGGTCGGCCAGCACGAGCGCCTGCCGGGCCATCCCCTGGAGGCGCTCGACCTCGGACATCTGCCGGGAAAGCTTCATCTCCAGCTGACGCTGGTTGCCGATCACGGCGGCGGCCTGCTGGACCAGCCGCTGGTGCTGGCGCTGGGCCTCCTCGATCGCCTGCTGGATCTGCACCTTGGGATCGGCATATTCATCGATCTTGGCGCCGAACAGCGCCAGAAAGTATCGCCAGCCCTTGACGAACGGGTTCGCCATAATCGCGCTATCCCCTCGGTGTCTTCACGTCTCGCCCGCACGAGCCGGATGGTCTCCCGGTCCGGCACGACGGCGGCCGCGCAGTGCGGCACGGTCTCCATCGTGGCAGGTGAAAACCAGCCCGTCATGCGACCTCGGGGGGATATCAGGGTGCCCCCGATCCCACGAGGTTACGCCTGGTCTCCAAGCGGAGACCAGGCGTGGACGGGCTGGGCGGGATCAGGCAGCGTAGATCACGTCGCGGCCGCGGTCGCCCGGACGGGGCGTGCGCGTCGCGCGGAGCGTCGCCTTGAGCGGCGTGTCCTGCCGGACCGAGACGGAGACGTCGCCCTCGGCGTGCACCTTGCGGATCGAGTGCTCCTCGGCCGGGGACTTCGCGTCGTCCTGCACCGGCACCAGCACACCCTGCATCTGCTCGGCGAGTGCCATCGTGTCGGCGACCTCGCGCAGCACCTCGGAGAGCTGGGCGCCGAGTGCGTCACAGATCGCGGCCAGCAGCTCGCTGGACGCCTCTTTCTGCCCTCGCTCGATCTCGGAGAGGTATCCCAGGCTCATGTTGGCCGCGGTCGACACCTCGCGCAGGGTCCGGTGCTGTCCCTGACGGCGCGCACGAAGTGCATCACCGATCACCCGGCGTAGCAGGACCATCGCACCTCCTCCTGCGAGGGCCGCCGGCAAGCGCCGGAGGCTTCCCGCAACCGTACCCGTTGGTCGTGGGTACTGACATCTCACCCCGCCGCCGAACCGGCGGACCCACCCCGGAGGGTGCACGGCGAAGACCTCAGTCTACGGAGCGCCGCGAGGGCTTCGCGGCCCGCGCGGGCAACCACCCGCGAAAATCCCGAACCGCCCACAATCAAAGATCATTCCCGGGTACGAGCAGCGTGTGATGCCTGCGACCCGAGGTACCCGCCCCGCACCGTCCACCGCGAGCGCATCCGGGCGCGCGCGCCGCGAACCGCCCAGCTCACGCGCCGGACCGTCACGGATGGTGCTCGCGCGTTCGCTACAAGCGTGATCCCTTGACGCCGGGCCCCTCGCTATGCGGTGGCGGCCGGGAGCACGCTCACCCGCAGCCGGTCGGCGAGCAGCCGCAACACCTCGGTGACGGTCGTCACCCGGATCACCACCCGGCCGCCGCTCAGGTCGAGCCGCCGCACCTCGGTGCCGCCCGGACCGGCGACCGCCACGTAGACCAACCCGACCGGCTTGCCGTCCTGCGGCTCCGGCCCGGCGACACCGGTGGTGGCCAGCCCCCAGTCCGCGCCGCACCGCTCCCGCACGCCCTCGGCGAGCGCGGCCGCCACGTCCGGGTCGACCGGGCCGCGCTCGGCCAGCAGCGGCGCGGACACGCCGGCCAGCGTCGCCTTCAGCTCGGTCGCGTAGACCACCACTCCGCCCCGGAACGCGGAACTCGCACCGGGCACGTCCACCAGCGTGGACGCGACCAGCCCGCCGGTGAGCGACTCGGCCGACGCGACGGTCTGACCGGCCTTGGTCAGCGCCGCGACCACGGTCGCGGCGACGGACGAACCCTCAGGCACCCAGATCTCCCTCCCGGACGACGCCGCGCGGCCGGACCGGACGGCGGGCGGAGAGCCGCAGCCGGACCGCCTGACGCACGTAGTCGACCCCGGTGATCACGGTGACCGCGACGGCCGCCCACATGACCCACGCCGCGATCGTATCCAGCCAGGACGGTAGCGGGCAGAGATACAGCGCGATCGCCAGCGTCTGCAGCGCGGTCTTCGCCTTGCCGCCGCGGCTGGCCGCGATCACGCCGTACCGGATCACCCACAGCCGCAGCAGCGTGATGCCCCACTCGCGGACGAGTATCACCACGGTGGCCCACCAGGGCAGCAGGTCGTAGAGCGAGAACAGCACCAGGGCCGCGCCGGTCAGCGCCTTGTCCGCGATCGGGTCGGCGACCTTGCCGAGCCGGGTGACGAAACCGAACCGCCGCGCCACCCAGCCGTCGACGAAGTCGGTCAGCGAGGCGAACAGGAACACCACGGCCGCGAGGACCTGGAGGAACGACTCGTCGAACCCGGACCAGACCACCAGCACCACGAAGACCGGCACCAGGACGAGCCGGAGCAGGGTCAGGATGTTGGCCGGGTTGTGGATCGGCGCCTCGGGGGTGTCCGTGGCGGCTTGCGTCGGGTCACCCGACGGCGTCACCGGGCGGCCGCCGCTGAGATCATCTCGGTCGGCACGGCCACCAGGTCCACGCCCTCGGTGCCGGTCACGGTCGCGCGCACGAAGTCACCGGGCCGCAGCGCCGCGATGTCCACCCCGCGATCGCCGGCCACCAGCGTCGTCGAGCCGTCGACCTCGGGCGCCTGGTGGTGGGCGCGGCCCTCCACCTCGCCGTCCTCGACCGAGTCGACCAGGACCTCCACCGTGCTGCCGATCCGCTCCTCGGCGCGCTGGTTGACCAGCTCGTCGACGAGCGCCACGACCTCGTCGTACCGCTTCTTGATCGTGCTCTTCCGGACCTTGCCGGGCAGGCCGGCGGCCTCGGTGCCGTCCTCGTCGCTGTAGTCGAACACGCCGACCGCGTCGAGCCGGGCCTCGGACAGGAACCGGATCAGCTCGTCCACGTCCGCCCGGGTCTCGCCGGGGAAACCGACGATGAAGTTGCTGCGCGCGCCCGCCTCCGGCGACAGCTTCCGCGCGGACGCGAGCAGCTCCAGGAAGCGGTCGGTGGAGCCGAACCGGCGCATGCGGCGCAGCAGCGGCTCGCTGGAGTGCTGGAACGACAGGTCGAAGTAGGGCGCCACGCCCGGCGTGTTCGCGATCGCCTCGACCAGGCCGGGCCGGGTCTCCGCCGGCTGCAGGTAGCTGGCCCGGACCCGGACGATGCCGGTGATCGCGGCCAGCTGCGGCAGCAGCTTCTCCAGCAGGCGCGGGTCGCCCAGGTCCTTGCCGTACGACGTCGAGTTCTCGCTGACCAGGACCAGCTCGCGGACGCCGGTGCCGGCCAGCCACTCCGCCTCGGCCAGCAGCTCGTCCGGCTTGCGGGAGACGAACGCGCCACGGAACGCCGGGATCGCGCAGAACGCGCACTTGCGGTCGCAGCCGCTGGCCAGCTTCAGCGACGCGACCGGGCCGTTCTCCAGCCGGCGGCGCAGCACCGGGCGCAGGTGCGCGGGCGTGGCCGCGTCGACCACCGAGTGGCCCGGCACCACCACCGTGGTGTCCCGCCGCGCCACCGGCGTGATCGGCAGCAGCTCGCGGCGGTCGCGCGGCGTGTGCGCGTCCAGCTTCTCGCCGTTGAGCACCGCGTTCAACCGGGCGGAGATGTCCGGGTAGTCGTCGAAACCGAGCACCGCGGACGCCTCGGGCAGGCTCTGCGCGAGCTCCTTGCCGTACCGCTCCGACATGCAGCCGGCCGCGACGACCTTGGCGCCGGTCTCGTGCGCGGCGAGCAGGGTGTCGATCGAGTCCTGTTTCGCCTTCTCCACGAAGCCGCAGGTGTTGACCAGGACGACGTCCGCGTTCTCCGCGTCCGTGCCGACCTGCCAGCCCTCCGCGTCGAGACGGGCGGCCAGCTCCTCGGAGTCGACCTCGTTACGGGCGCAGCCGAGGGTGAGCATGGCGACGCGCCGGCTGGGAGAAGAAGGTGTTACAGACACCACCCGAGGGTACCGGCATGTCGGCCGATACCTCGAAGTCGCCCGGTGAGGTGGGCCACCGACGGGTGGCCACCAGGCGATCGGCGTTGCTACCGTCGATGCCGTGACGCCCGCAGCCACGCGGCCGTCCCGGACGAGTGCGGTCGTACCCGGTTCTGCAAAGACGGCCGCTGGAGTGGTGACTCGTCATGGCTTGGCTGGTTCTCGTCGTCTCCGGGCTCCTCGAGACGGTCTGGGCGATCGCGCTGGAGAAGAGCGACGGTTTCTCCCGCTGGCTGCCCACCACGATCTTCGGTGTCGCGCTCGTGCTCAGCATGGCCGGTCTCGGCTACGCGCTGCGCACCATCCCGGTCGGCACCGGATATGCGGTCTGGGTCGGGATCGGCGCGGTCGGCACCGCGCTCGTCGGCATGACCGTGCTGGGCGAGTCCGCCTCGCTCCCCCGGATCCTCTGCCTGATGCTGGTCGTCTGCGGCGTCGCCGGGCTCAAGTTCTTCCACTAACGCCAACACGCGTTGGTCATACGATGGCGCGATGGACGACTCCGGCCTGACCGCCGTCTCCGCGCTGACCGACGGTGTCCGGCGTGCCGCCTACCGCGAAGTGATCTCGGCGGGTGGCGCGCCGGTCGGGCGGGACGAGGTGGCGGCCGCGCTCGGCGTCGGCCGCACGCTCGCGGCGCACCATCTCGACAAACTCGTCGACGCCGGCCTGCTGGAGGTCACCTACGCGCGCCGCACCGGCCGGTCCGGACCGGGCGCCGGGCGGCCGGCCAAGCTCTACCGCGCGGCCGCGGCCGAGCACGAGGTGAGCGTGCCGCCGCGGGCCTACCGGACCGCGGCGGAGCTGCTGGCCGAGGCGGTGGAGCGGACCGGGGCCGACCTCGCGCTGTTCGCCGCGGCCCGCGCGCACGGCCGCACCGCACCCGCACCGGCCCCCTCCACGCCGCCCCCGGACGCGGCGGCGTCGGCACCCGAGGCGACCCCGGCGACTTCCGCAGTTCCAGCGGCTTCGCCGGCCGACGCGGCCCCAGCGGCTTCGGCGGCTTCGGCGGCTTCGGCGGCGGAGGTGCTGGCCGCGCACGGCTACCTGCCGCACGAGGAGGACGGGCGGATCGAGCTGCGCAACTGCCCGTTCCATCGGCTCGCCGAGCAGTTCCCGCCGTTGATCTGCGGGATGAACCTGGCGATGGTCGAAGGGCTGCTGGAGGGCGGCGGCCTGGACGCGACCTGGGACGCGCGGATGGACGCGGCGCCGGGTCGCTGCTGCGTCACGCTCACAAAGTCTAAAAACAAAACTGATTGACTATAGAGGCGGGCAGATGGTGAGCTGGTGCACATGACCGGCTATCACCTCGCGCACTTCAACGCCGCCCGACTCCGCGTGCCCCTGGACGATCCCGGCTCCGCCGCGTTCGTCGCCGGCCTGGACCCGATCAACGCGCTGGCGGACCGCTCGCCCGGCTTCGTGTGGCGCCTGGCCGAGGGGCCGGAGGGCGACGCGACCACGGTCCGGCCGACCGAGCCCGACGTGATCGTGACGCTGTCCGTCTGGGAGTCGCTGGAGGCGTTGCGGGCGTTCACGTACCAGAGCGAGCACCTGGACTACCTGCGCCGCCGGCGGGACTGGTTCGTCCCGCTCGGCTACCGCGCGTCGCTGGTCCTCTGGTGGATCCCGGCCGGCAGCATCCCGACGCCGGAGGAGGGCGTGGCCCGGCTGCGCGCGCTCGGCGCGAACGGCCCGACCGCGGACGCGTTCACGTTCCGCGCGCCGTTCCCGGCACCCACCGACGCCGGCCCGGCGCCGCTCCGGCTCCACGCGTGACCGGCACGTCCGCGGCGGTGCTCAGGGGCGCAGCGCGGCCAGGGCCTCTTCCAGCTCGTCCGGCTTGATCAGCACGTCGCGGGCCTTGGAGCCCTCGGACGGGCCAACGATGCCGCGCGACTCCATCAGGTCCATCAGGCGGCCGGCCTTGGCGAAGCCGACGCGCAGCTTCCGCTGCAGCATCGAGGTGGAGCCGAACTGGCTGGTCACCACCAGCTCGATCGCCTGGAGCAGCAGGTCGAGGTCGTCGCCGACCTCCTCGTCGATCTGCTTCCGCGGGTCCGGGACCGCCTCGGTGACGTTCTCCTTGAAGTCCGGCTCGCGCTGGTCCCTGCAGAACTTCACCACCGCGGCGATCTCCGCCTCGGTGATCCACGCGCCCTGGATGCGGGTCGGCTTCGACGCGCCCATCGGCAGGAACAGGCCGTCGCCGCGGCCCAGCAGCTTCTCCGCGCCGGGCTGGTCCAGGATGACCCGGGAGTCCGCCAGCGAGGAGGTGGCGAACGCGAGCCGGGACGGCACGTTCGCCTTGATCAGGCCGGTGACCACGTCCACCGACGGCCGCTGGGTGGCCAGCACCAGGTGGATGCCGGCCGCGCGGGCGAGCTGGGTGATGCGCACGATCGAGTCCTCGACGTCGCGCGGCGCCACCATCATCAGGTCGGCCAGCTCGTCCACGATCACCAGCAGGTAGGGGTACGGCTTGAGCTCCCGCTCCACGCCGGGCGGTGCCTTGATCTCCCCGCTGCGCACCTTGCGGTTGAAGTCGTCGATGTGCCGGACACCGTTCGCCGCGAGGTCGTCGTAGCGCATGTCCATCTCGCCGACGACCCACTCGAGCGCGGTGGCCGCCTTCTTCGGATCCGTGACGATCGGCGTGACCAGGTGCGGGATGCCCTCGTAGGAGGTCATCTCCACGCGCTTCGGGTCGATCAGCAGCAGCCGCACCTCGTCCGGCGTGGCCCGGGTCAGGATCGACACCAGCAGCGAGTTCAGGCAGGACGACTTGCCCGCGCCGGTCGCGCCCGCGATCAGGATGTGCGGCATCTTCGCCAGGTTCGCCACCACGAAGCTGCCCTCGATGTCCTTGCCCAGCGCGGCCAGCATCGGGTGGTCGTTCGAGGTCGCGTTGTAGGAGCGCAGCACGTCGCCGAGCGCCACGTTCTCCGGGTCGCTGTTCGGGATCTCCACGCCGACCGCGGACTTCCCCGGGATCGGGCTGAGGATCCGCACGTCCGGTGACTTCACGGCGTAGGCGATGTTCCGGGACAGCTGGGTGATCCGCTCGACCTTCACGCCGCGGCCGAGCTCCACCGCGTACCGCGTGACGGTCGGGCCCCGGGTGAAGCCGGTGACCTGGGCGTCCACCCCGAACTGGTCGAACACGCCCTCGAGCGCCGCAATGATCTCGTCGTTGGCCTTGCTGGCCTTCTTCGCGGCCGCGCCCGCCTTGAGCAGACCCGGCGGCGGCAGCTTGTAGTCGCCCTCGATCGCGGTGATGGCCAGCTGTTCGGCGCGGGTCGGCGGCGCGGCCGAGTGCTCCGGCGCCACCATCTTGCCGGACGCCTTCTTCAGCTTGGTGATCTTCGGTAGCGCCACCGTGTCGTGCATGTCGTCGAGCAGTTCGTCGAAGCCGTCGTCCGGGACCGGCGGTGGCGGCGGCACGTCCGCGGGCTCGTCGGCCGACGCGTCGACGTGCGCGGCGGCCTTGCGGCGGGCGGCGCGGCGGCGGGCCGGCCGCGGCGGCTCCTCCTCCTCGGCCTCGTCGTCGTCCGCGCCCTCGCCGTCGTCGAGCTCGGGACGCGCGCGACCACCGGCCGGGCGGCCGCCGGCGAACGCCTCGAACAGGTCGCCGAGCCGCTCCGGGATCTTGTTGATCGGCGTGGCCGTCACCACCAGCACGCCGAAGAGCAGGAGCAGGATCAGCAGCGGTACGGCCACCCACGGCGTCACGGCCGCGACGAGCAGCCCGCCGACGCCGTAGCCGATCAGGCCGCCGGCGTAGTCGAGCTGCTGGTCGCTGACCGGGCGCTGGGCCACGTGCAGCAGCGCGTCGCTCGCCACCAGCACCGCGGTCCAGCCGACCAGGCCGCTGCCCCGGTGCTCCGGATCGGACGGCTCGCGCATCAGCCGGAGCGCGCCGTAGAAGAGCAGCAACGGGATCGCTATCGAGACCGCGCCGAAGAACAGCCGGATCGAGTCCGCCAGCCACGCGCCGACCGGGCCGGCCGACTCGAACCAGACCGCGACCGCGATCAGGATCGCCAGGCCCAGCATCAACAGGCCGGTGCCGTCCCGGCGGTGCGCCGGGTCCAGGTCGCGGGCGCTGGCCGCCCCGCGCCCGACCTGCCGCACGCTCCAGCCGACGCCGTTGGCGACGAACATCCACAGTGCGCCGAGCCCACCGGCCGCGATCAGCAGCGGGTTGACGCCACCGCGCTTCGCCCGGGTGCGCGGCGCGGGACGCCGGGCGGCCGGTTTCCGGGCCGCGGGCGTGCGGGCGCGGGACGCCGCCGGTGTCCGCGAGGAGGATGTGCCCGTCCGCGCCGCCGGCGTGGTCCGCCGCTTCGCCGGAGAGGTACGACCTGCCATGAGGCCACGGTAACGGCGACGCGCCGGTCCGGCTGGGCTATTCGCCGCGTGTCACCCGCAACGAGATCTCACTCTCACCGATATGTCGCGGCTTGCCCCGAAATACTGGCCCGCTGCTGCGCCCGCCGACGACGCCATCGCATCACGAACCCGGCCCAGGAGACAACGACGACGATCGCCAGCACGATCCGGGCCGTCCACACGTGATCCTCGGGGTAGATCACTCCGGTCAGGTAGCGGTCGATGAACCCGGCGTCCGGCACGGACTGCCCGGCGCCCTCCCGGGCCCAGCGTTCCAAGGTGGTCAGCGGGCAGGTCAGCGACGCGGCCACCACGGCCACCCCCCACGCGGCTGTGACCAGGTGCAACCAGATCGTCCGCGGCCACCACCACGCGAGATAACCACCCACCGCCAGGTACGCCAGGAAGCTGACGTGCAGCACCAGAGCGACCACGACCAGCACCTCATAGCCCACGCCGCCACGGTAGCGCCTCGCACCGCCCGCTCCGCCGGACCGTGACCGAGGCATCACCCCGGGTTTTTCGCCACCACCCACGGACCGGACAGGGAGGAGCCCCGGCGACGACCGGTGCCCGCGGGAGCATGCGGACGGCGACCGGGCCGGAAGCGGGAAAATCCGCTTCCGGAGGGAAAGCTCGACGGAAAGGAAGATCGGCGCGAGGCGGCTGACCCGTTGACCGCCTCGCGCCGACGTCTGTGCGGTGACCGCTAGTTCACCGCGAACCGGAGCTGGAAGTCGCCGGCGCCGGAGGCCGAGGCGACCCGGTAGCGGTAGTTGCCGGCGCCGCCCTCGAACGTGAGCGTCTCCGTGCCGGACTCGGTGGCGGCGCGCGCGACGGTGATCCAGCGACCGCCGTCGACCTGCTGCTGCAGGTACAGGTCGAAGTCGGCACCCGCGGGCGCTGCCAGGCAGGCCGCGTGCGTGCCGGCCGGGGCCCGGAACCGGACCGCGTCGCGGCGCTGGCCGGGCCGGTCGATGGTGCCCCGGCGCTGCACGCCGCCCTCGGCCGCGCAGTCCACGTCCTCCGCGGGCGGCTCGGTGGCGGGCGGTGCGGTCGCGGGCGGTGCGGTGGCGGGCGGCTCGGTCGCGGGCGGCGTGGCCGGCGGCGTGCCGGCGTCGCCCGTGGTGACCAGCGTCAGGTTGTTCCGCTCCAGGATCTCGGCGACCGGCTGGAAGAACGTGACGCCGCCGCGGGTGCAGTCGCCGGAGCCGCCGGACGTGACGCCCTGCGCCTGGTCGCCGGCGATGAACGAGCCGCCGGAGTCGCCCGGTTCGGCGCAGACGCTGGTCCGGGTGAGACCGGTGACCGTGCCCTCGGCGTAGTTGACCGTGGCGTTCAGCGCCTGGACCTCGCCGCAGTGCAGGCCGGTGGTCGAGCCGGAGCGGCAGACGGACGCGCCGACCGGGGCGACCTCGGCGCCGGCGACCGGCAGCACGCCGCCGTTGTAGTCGTTGACCGAGGCGGTCGGGGTCCAGTCCGCGTTCGTCCGGACGACCGCGAAGTCGTCCTGCGGGAACGAGGAGACCGCGAACTCGCCCTGCGGTGCGTTGTTGACGCCTCGGCTGTCCGTGCCGGCCCGGCCGCAGTGACCGGCCGTGACGAAGCCGCCGACGACCGCGAAGCCGATCGAGCAGCGCGCGTTGCCGACCGTGTACGCGTCGCCGCCGACGATGTCGAAGAGCGGTTTCGGCGCCTCCTGGCTGGCCTCGACCCGCACCGCGGCCGGGTCCACCCCGCTGGCCACCGCGAAGTCCCGCGCGGCGCTCTCCGCGTCCGGGACGTCCGCGCGGGCCAGCACGACCACGGTGTTGCTGGACGCGTCGACGTACCAGCCGGGGATCGACTCGGCGGCCTCGGCCGCGTTCGTGTCCAGCGCGGCCTTGACCGTGTCCAGCGTGGCGGCGCTGTTCGCCACGATCCTCGGCTCGGCGCCGGCCGCCCGGATGTCGTCGGCCAGCGCCCGGTCGGTCACCGCGATGGTCAGCGTGTCCGCGTCGTCGTTCAGCCAGGCGCCGGCCCAGGCGGCGCCGGCGGTGGCCCGGACCGCGCGGACCGCCGCCGTGGCCTCCCGCTCCACCGCCAGCCGGTCCGTGGCCTGCTCGGTGGTCAGGTTGAAGTCGCGGGAGAGCGCGGCGAGGACCTCGGGTGCGGCGAGGGGGCGCTCGGCGGCCGTGTCACCGGCCGGCCGCTCCCGTTCACCGGTGCCGGCGAACGCGGGGAACGTCAGCGCGACGGCGGCGCCCGCGGTGGCGACGACGGCCGCCGTGGTGAGTGCTCGTCTTCGGTTCATCCGTCTGCTCCTTACCTGACTCCCCCGCCGGGACGCCGCGGCGACGTCGGGCGGGGGTACGGGGGTGGCGTCAGGAATGGATTAACGGATCGATCGTGGGGAAAGTCACCGCCCTTTCGGTGAACCATGTCGGTACGGAACGCGTACCACGAACGCCTGATCTTCCGTCAGCGGAACCGGTGGATCTCTTCGACGAGGGCGCGCCACGCCTCCGTCGAGAAGATCAGCACCGGGCCGGCCGGATCGGTGCTGTTCCGTACTCGCGCTCCGGAGCTCTCGCGCGCGACCTCCACGCAGGAGCTGGTGTCGCATCGGGTGCTGCGCTGCCAGGCCACGTGGACCACATCGACGCTCGCCATGTCAGCCTCCTTCAATCAGATACTTCAATGTAATAAATTGCTTACTGAATGCAAAAGGGTGTGGCCGCATCGCGCGGCCGCACCCTTTTGCCGGGATTCCCCGTCAAACCATATTCTCTAGCTTGAGCATGTCGAGAAACGCATGCCATTCGGCGGCGGAGAAACGCAGGACCGGCCCGGACGGATTCTTGCCGTCACGCAGACCGATCACACCGCGCGATAGATCGGCGACCTCGACACACGAGGCGGTGTCACAATAGGTGCTTTTGCGCCATTGTGCAGCAGATTTCATCTGGACTCCTCGATCACATCGGTACCGCGGACCGGTGGAATTTCCACCCGGCGTCTAGGCGGAGTGCCGCTGCCTGTCTAGCAGGGTCCGGAGCCTCAGCACACAACTTTCAATCAAACGAGCCGAGACGTCGGGCGGGAAGCTGGCCTCCCAGGCCTGTTCGAAGATCTCCCGGTACCGGTGGATCGTGGCCAGCGAATGATGCATCGAGTCACCCCAGCCCTCCTCCTGATAGAGGAAGACGTCCTCCTCGTCGGGCAACTCCAGGATGGTGAAGGAGCCCAGCATCACCAGCTTGACCGCGTCGCGGAACGGCACGAAGCGCACCGTGACGAGCCGTTGCCGAATCCTCTCCAGCAGGTATTCCAACTGCTCGGCGAACACCTCGGCGCCGCCGACCTCCCGGTGCAGCACGGATTCGTCGAGGATGAGCAGATAGGCCGGCGGGTCCGGCACCTCGAACAGGTTCTCACCACGGCGGGTCCGGAGCTCGACCCGGACCTTCATATCGGCATGCGGAATGTCGCCGGCCCAGAAATGCTGGATCCAGCCCGCATAGGCCCGGGTCTGCAGGACACCCGGGATGAGCGTCGCCTGGAACACCCGGATCGCGGTCGCCTCCGACTCGAACTGCAGCAGTTGCAGCATCGCCGGGCTCAGATGCTCGCGGTACTCGGCCGTGGTCCACCAGCGCTGCCGGCGGGACGCCTTCGCGTCCTCGGTCAACTGCGCGACCCGCCGCGGGTCGACGACGCCGAGCAGCACGAGCGCGGCCCGCAGGTCCGTGGTGGAGATGCTGACGTCGCCGCTCTCGATCCGCTGCACCTTGGACAGCGACCACTCCAGCGCGTCCGCCACCTGCTGCTGCGTGAGCTTCCGGCGCTGCCGGGCATGGCGCAGCGCCAGGCGCAGACGACGACGGGCGACGGCGGGCGGGTCCTGGGAGCTCATCGGGGCCGCCGAGCGGCGCTCCCACCGGCCGACACCGCACGTGTCTGCCGTACGGCCGGTAGGGACACCGCAGTCTGCATCGACTCAGCCCCGACCGGCGACGCGGGGCCGGGCCGGCGCGAAGCGGAGCGGCGGCGCGAAGCGGAGCGGCGGCGCGAAGCGGAGCGGCGGCCCGATCGGAGCGCCCCGGCCGACGGCGCGCGACAGCCCGGGAGACGAATGAACGCGCAGGCAGGCACCGCCTGGAGCGGCGGCCGAGAAGACGGTGACGAGGACGGCGACGGCCGCGGGCATGCCGGTCACGAGATGCAGCAACACGGGCATGGCGCCGGCTCCCCCCGAATCGGCACCCGGGCCCGAGCGGGCGCCGGGTGCCGATCGTTCCCCCCAGTGCGGTTCCCCCCACACTGGGGTCGAGTCAAGCAGTAACGCGCCGTGATCGCCATAGGTCTATCTGCCGTATAGCGGATAGCGGAAAAGCAGCGGCCGGTGCGGACTGCCCCCGCACCGGCCGTCGATCAGACCTCGACCACGTTCGGGACGATCATCGGGCGGCGGCGGTAGGCCTCGTTCACCCAGCGGCCGACGATGCGGCGCACGATCTGCTGCAACTGGTGCGGGTCGGTGATGCCGTCGTTCGCGGCCCGGTTCAGGCCGTCCGTGATCAGCGGAAGCACCGGGTTGAACGCCTCCGGGTCCTCGGAGAAGCCCTTGGCGGAGATCGCCGGGCCACCCACCACCTTGCCGGTGACGGAGTCGACCACCACGGTCGCGGCGATGAAGCCGCCGTCCCCGAGGATCTTGCGCTCGGTCAGCAGCGACTCGCTGACGTCGCCGACCGCGAGACCGTCGACGTAGACGTAGCGGTTACCGGCGTGGCCGACCACGCGGGCCCGGCCGCCGACCAGGTCGACGATGTCGCCGTCCTCGGCCAGCACCACGTGCTCCGGCTTGATGCCGGACTCGACGCCGAGCCGGCCGTGGGCGCGCAGGTGCCGCCACTCGCCGTGCACCGGCATCAGGTTCTTCGGCTTGACCACGTTGAGCAGGTAGAGCAGCTCACCGGCCGGCGAGTGGCCGGACACGTGCACCCGCGCGACCTCCTTGTGGATCACGGTGGCGCCGGCCCGGGACAGCCGGTTGATCACCCGGTAGACCGAGGTCTCGTTGCCGGGGACCAGCGAGCTGGCCAGCACCACGGTGTCACCGGGCGTGATCGTGACGTGCCGGTGGTCGCCGGTGGCCATCCGGCCGAGCGCGCTCATCGGCTCGCCCTGCGAACCGGTCGACATCAGCACGATCTCGTCCGGCGGCAGGTTCATCGCCTCGTCCATGCCGACGACCAGCCGGTCCGGGATGTGCAACAGGCCGAGGTCGCGGGCGATCCCCATGTTCCGCACCATCGAGCGGCCGATGAACGCGACCTTGCGGCCGTGTTCGTGCGCGGAGTCCAGCACCTGCTGGACGCGGTGCACGTGCGAGGCGAAGCTGGCCACGATGATCCGGCCGGTCGCCTTGGCGAAGATCGAGTCGATGACCGGGCCGATCTCCCGCTCCGGGGAGACGAAGCCGGGGATCTCCGCGTTCGTCGAGTCGGAGAGCAGCAGGTCGACGCCCTCGGCGCCGAGCCGCGCGAAGCCGGCCAGGTCGGTGATCCGGCCGTCCAGCGGCAGCTGGTCCATCTTGAAGTCGCCGGTGTGCAGGACGGTGCCGGCCGGCGTCTTGATCGCGACCGCGAGCGCGTCCGGGATCGAGTGGTTCACCGCGAAGAACTCGCACTCGAACGGCCCGAGCTTCTCGCTCCGGCCCTCCTTCACGGTCAGCGTGTACGGGTCGATCCGGCGCTCGGCCAGCTTCGCCTCGACCAGGGCCAGCGTGAACTGGGACCCGACGAGCGGAATGTCCTTCTTGTGAGCGAGCAGGTAGGGGACGGCGCCGATGTGGTCCTCGTGCCCGTGGGTGAGCACGATCGCCTGCACGTCGGCGAGCCGGTCCAGGATCGGGGTGAAGTCCGGCAGGATCAGGTCGACGCCGGGCTGGTCCACGTCGGGGAAGAGCACCCCGCAGTCGACTATGAGCAGTTTCCCGTCGTACTCGAAGACGGTCATGTTCCGGCCGATGGCACCCAGCCCACCCAGCGGGATGACCCGGAGGGCTCCCTTGGGCAGCGGCGGAACGTGCACGGCGGTCTGTTCCGTGGTCACACCCCCACCACCCGGTGCTGGGCGCCCGACTCGGTCTTACGTAGCGTCATGCAATCACCTCGGTGCGTTCATCATGCCGCCAACTCCACGCCGGCGGCCAGGCAATCGGCGCGCAGCTGCGCCGTCTCGTCCTCGGTGGCATCCACCAGCGGCGATCGCACCGGCCCGGCCGGCAGGCCCTGGGCGTTGAGCCCGGCCTTGACCAGGATGGTGCCCGCGGTGCGGAAGATGCCCGTGTAGATCGGCAGCAGCTGCCGGTGCAGGCGGAGCGCCTCGGCCACGTCGCCGCGCTCGAACGCCGTGATCAGCTCCTGCGTCCGCGCGCCGACGAAGTGCGTGGACGTGCCGACCACGCCGGACGCGCCGATCGACAGCCAGGGCAGCGTCGCGGCGTCCTCGCCGCTGTAGTACGCCAGATTCGTCCGGGCCAGCACCGCGGACGTCGCGAACAGGTCACCCTTCGCGTCCTTCACGGCCACGATGTTCGGGTGCTCGGCGACCCGCAGCAGCGTCTCGGTCGCGATCGGTATGCCCGCCCGGTGCGGGATGTCGTAGAGCATCACCGGCAGCCCGGTCGCGTCGGCCACGGTGGTGAAGTGACGCGCGACGCCGGACTGCGGCGGCCGGTTGTAGTACGGCGTGACGACGAGCAGACCGTTCGCGCCGGCCTTCTCGGCCGTGCGGGCCAGCTCCACGGTGTGCGCGGTGTCGTTCGTGCCGACCCCCGCGATGATCTGCGCGCGGTCGCCGATCGCCTCGCGGACGACGCGGATCAGCGTCTCCTTCTCCGCCTCGGTGGTGGTCGGCGACTCACCGCCGGTGCCGCTGAGCACCAGCGCGTCGTTGCGCTGCACATCGACCAGGTGCGCGGCGAGCGTCTGCGCGCCGTCCGCGTCGAGCGAGCCGTCCGGGCGGAACGGCGTCACCATGGCCGTGATAACTCGTCCGAAGGGCCGCCGGGCGGCGCTGTGGTCGTGCGTCATGCACACAACCTAGCGGACGGCCGCTGAGCGGCCCGAAGGCCTCGTCGCCTGCGGCACGGGCCCGGCCGTCTTTTTTCAACCCTCGAGGGTACGGCAAGGAGCTTCTTTCGTCCGGCCGCCGCCCCGGCGTGATGCTTTGTGGCCGGGGCGGACCGGATGGTGCCAAAAAAATATTTCCGCTCAGGACCGCTCGGCGTGCGGGCTGCTCGCGACCTCGGTGCCGTCCGGAAGCGTGCTGATGGTGAAGTCGCCGAACACGTTCGGCGCCTTCTCGGTCAACTGCCGCAGGCACTCGACGGCCAGCTCGCGGATCTCCACGTCGGCCGCCTCGGTGGCGCGCAGCGCGATGAAGTGCCGCCACGCGCGGTAGTTGCCGGTCACCACGATGCGGGTCTCCACCGCGTTCGGCAGGATCGCGCGCGCGGCCTGACGGGCCTGCTTGCGGCGCAGCGTCGGGCTCTCCACGTCGGCGAACTTCGCCTCCAGGCCCTCCAGCAGCTCGGTGTACGCCGCGAGGCTCGCGTCGGCCGCCTTCTCGAACATCGCGTGCAGCTCCGGGTCACCCGCGATCACGTCCGGCTCGACGAACGCGGCGTCGCGCTCCGGCACGTACCGCTGGGAGAGCTGCGAGTAGGAGAAGTGCCGGTGCCGGATCAGCTCGTGGGTCAGCGACCGGGAGATGCCGGAGAAGTAGAAGCTGACCGAACCGTGCTCCAGCACGCTGAAGTGCCCGGTCTCCAGGATGTGCTCCAGGTAGCCCGCGTTCGTCGCCGTCTTCGGGTTCGGCTTCTTCCACGACTGGTAGCAGGCGCGGCCCGCGAACTCGGCGAGCGCCTGCCCGCCCTCGGCGTCCGTCGACCACGCCACGCCCTCCGGCGCCTGGAACTGCGTCCACGCGATCAACTGCACCTGCTGCGGCACGATCTCCGCCATGTCGGACCCCCTCGGTTCGAAACCTGCCCGACTTTACTAGCCGGTGAAGTCGCGGCCACGTCCAGCCGGTCCCGGCGCGCGGGCCCGCCGTGGGCCGGTCCGTCCGGGTGGTGGCGGGCCGGCGCGGTCACCGGGGGCGCGACGCCGCGGGCGGTCGCCGTGCGGGCAGTCGCCGTGCGGGCGGTCGCGGGCCGCCGCTGACGGTCACCGGCGATCGCCGACGGTCAGACGAAGAACCAGGTGAACGGCGCCCACGGCAGGTTGCGCAGCACGGAGAAGGCGGCCCAGGCGGCCAGGAACCAGATCAGGGACCGGGAGGACGGCTCCCAGCTCGGCAGGCGCCAGCCGAACAGTGCCTTCCCGGCCCAGGCGACGTAGAGGTAGGCCACGAACGGGACCGCGAACAGCAGGACCGCGTGATGCCGGGCCGCGGCCGGGATGTCGCCGTGCATCATGTACCAGACCGCGCGCGTCCCGCCGCAGCCCGGGCAGTCGAACCCGGTCAGGTACTTCACGATGCAGGTCGGCTGCGCGTTCGCGTCGGCCGCGGCCGGGTCGGCCCAGAGCACGTAACCGGCGGCGGCGGAGACGCAGCCGAACACGGCGAGCGGTGCCAGCCAGCGTGGGGTGCGCGCGTGGATCCGGGCGACGAGCCGGGTGAGCCGGTCCGGCTGCGGCGGCACGTAACCCGGCGGGTAGCCCGCATACGGCGGATACGTCCCGTCGGGACCGGGCTGGTACGCGGGATACGACCCGTCGGGACCCGGCTGATACGCCGGGTACGACGGCCCGTCGGAACCGGCTGGGGAGACGGGACGGGTGTCGTCCGTCCCGGACTGCCGAACCACGCCGGGGCCGTCGGCCGGATGCGGCGACGTGGTGTCCACGAACCTCGAATCCGCCTGCGACGGCTCGCCGCTCATGCTTGTCTCCCGTCTCGCCGAATCCGTCCCCCAACCTACCTCCGCACCGCGACCCCGGCGACGCCGCTAGAAACCGGCCGCCATCCGGAAAGCCGGCCAGCGCCGCAAACCGGCCACCACCGGGAAACACCCGGCGCCGGGTGGACCGGTGCCGAGGCCGACCGGTGCGGTGCCGGAGGACCGCGACCGGGCTGTCAGACACCGCCGGCGGCCGGGCCGGTGGCGACGGACGGGACCGGCTCGGCGTCGTGCGCGGCGGCCAGCGCGGCCGTGAGCGCCGGGGCCAGGTCGCCGCGCTCCGGCGGGGCGACCTCGGTCAGGCCCAGCCACCCGGCGAGGCGGCGCAGCTCGGCCGCGAGCGCGTGCGCGGTCTCCGCCTCGTCCGCGTGCGGCTCGCGCCAGGCCGCGGGCACGCGCAGCACGCCGGCCCTGCGGTCGGCCTTGAGGTCGACGCGGCCGGCGAACCGGTCACCGTGCAGGAACGGCAGCACGTAGTAGCCATGGAGCCGCCGTGGGGCGGGCACGTAGATCTCGATCCGGTACGTGAAGCCGAACAGCCGCTCGGCCCGCGCCCGTTCCCAGACCACCGGGTCGAACGGGCTGACCAGCGTGCTGGCCCGCACCCGGCGCGGCAGCCGCGCGTCCGCGTGCAGGTAGGCCGGCCGGTTCCACCCCTCGACCCGGACCGGCCGGAGCGTGCCGGCCTCGGCCAGTTCCGCGATCGCCCGGCGGGCGCCGGCGACCGGGAGCCGGAAGTAGTCGCGCAGCTCCGGTTCCGCGGCCACGCCGAGCGCGCGGGCGGAGATCTCGACCAGCTGCCGGTGCGCGTCCTCGACCGGGGGTGTCGGCGCGTCCACCACCGCGGCGGGCAGCACCCGTTCGGGCAGGTCGTAGAGGCGGGCGAACGCGGAGTTGCGGCCGGCCGCGGTGACCTCGCCGGACCAGAACAGCCACTCCAGCGCGCGCTTGACGACCGACCAGTTCCACCCCCAGTTGCCGGTCTCGCGCGGCGCGTCGTGCTCGATCTCGGCCGCGGTCAGCGGGCCGCGGGCGCGCACCTCGTCGCGCACCCAGGCGACCAGGCCGGGCTGCTCCTGCGCGATGCGCCGCATGCCACCCCACGCGGACGTGTGCGCCTCCGCCATCCGCCAGCGCAGCGCCGGCTGCAGCTCGACCGGGATCAGCGACGCCTCGTGCCCCCAGTACTCGAACAGCGTGCGCGGGCGCCGGGCGGACGCCCGGTCCAGCAGCTCCGTCGGGTATGGCCCGAGCCGGCTGTACATCGGCAGGTAGTGCGCGCGCTGCAGCACGTTGACGGAGTCGATCTGCAGCAGGCCGACCCGGCCCAGCACGCGCCGCAGGTGCCGCATCGTGACCGGACCGCCCGGCGGGGGGTCGGTGAAGCCCTGCGCGGCGAGCGTGACGCGCCGCGCCTGAGCGAGCGAGAGATCGTCGGAGATGGCCATCGAGAGGGCACGCTACCGCGCGCCCCCGACAGATTTCAGGCGACCAGCGACGGGCGGGCTTCCTCCGTACCCTCGGACAGGTCCTGGTCCTCGGGGTCGTCCGCGCGGTCGATCGGGATCGCCAGCAGCAGCACGATGCTGACCCAGAGGTAGGCGCTGCCGCCGAGGAAGCCGCCCAGCCCGCCGGTGCGGTACGTCCAGACCCAGACCAGCCGGCTGCACAGGATCGCCCAGCTCAGGAACGCGACGGTCAGCATGACCTTCCGGCGCCGGCCGGTCGACCGGAACCCGTCGCCGGCGATCAGGAACAGCGCGGGCAGCAGCCAGACCAGGTGGTGCACCCAGGTCACCGGGCTGATCAGGCAGCCCAGCACCGCGGTCAGCGCCAGGCCGGCGCGCTCGTCACCGGCCTGGATCGCGAGCCGGCAGCGCCAGCCCCAGAAGACCAGCGTGGCCACCACCAGCAGCGCCCAGAGCGGCTTCAGGTCGTCGCCGAAGAGCCGCGCGACCACGCCCTGCAGCGACTGGTTGGAGATGAAGCCGAGGTCGCCGACCCGGTCGGTGTTCCAGAGCGCGGACAGCCAGAACTCGCGGGACGCGTCCGGTGCGATCACGGCGGCGACCAGCGTCACGAACGCGGCCGTGCCGGACGCGGTGATCGCGGCCCGCCAGCGGCCGGTGACCAGCAGGTAGACGATGAACACGCCGGGCGTCAGCTTGATCGCGGTGGCCAGGCCGATGCCCACGCCGCCGAACGGGCTCCGCCGCGCGACGAGGAGCAGCACGTCCGCCGCGACCAGGAACAGCAACAGCATGTTGACCTGGCCGAAGTTGACCGTCTCGCGCATCGGTTCGTACGCGGCGACCAGGCAGGCCGCGATCGCGAACGCCAGCCACGGCGTCCAGCCCTGGCGCTGCACGATCGGCCGGATCATCCACCAGACCAGCACCGCGGTGACGGCCACGGTCGCGATCACGCTGATCGTCATCGCGGCGGTCCAGGGGACCCAGGCCATCGGCAGCATCACGAACGCGGCGAACGGCGGGTAGGTGAACCCGTACAGCGTGTTCGGGTTCAGGTAGTCGTAGAGCATGCCGCCGTCGTTGGCCCAGTAGTTCAGCGCTCCCCAGTAGACCTTGAGGTCGAAGAACCCGTGCCGCGCGGACGTGACCAGGTCGAAGACGGCGACGGCGACGGCGAACAGCACCACGCCGGCGACCCGCCAGAGCGTCCGCATCGGAAGAGTCCCCCAGAGATCGAGTGTGTACACGTACTCTTGCCAACCATGGCACTCGGGTACGTTCGACCGGCCGGCTCGCAGGACGCCGGTGACATCGCACGAATCCAGCTCACGACCTGGCGGGTCGCGTATCGCCGGTTGCTGCCCAAGCAGGTGCTCGACGCGGTCGACGTCGCCTGGCTGACGGAGCGGTGGCGGGAGTCCATCGAGGCCCCGCCGACACCCCGGCACCGGGTTCTGGTCGCCGTTGAGCAGGCCGAACAATCGTATCTGGTGGGCTTCGCCGCGGCAGGTCCGGCCGATGAGCAGGCACTCGCGCCCGGCGAGGAGCCGGGCGCGCTCGGCCCGGACGTCGCGGCCGTCACCGATCTGCTGGTCGAGCCGCGCTGGGGCCGGCGCGGGCACGGCAGCCGGCTGCTGTCCGCGGCCGTGGACCTGTGGCGGGAGGACATGTTCGGCACCGCGATCGCGTGGGCGTACGACGCGGACGCGGCGACCCGCAAGTTCCTCGGCTCGGCCGGCTGGGAGCCGGACGGTGCCTCCCGGGCGCTGGACGTCGACGACCTGCTCATTCCCCAGCTCCGCCTGCACGTCTCGCTCGCCGACGCCCCCCTCTAGAGCCCTGTTCGGCAGACCTTCGCCGGTTCGCGGCGGGATCTGCCGAACGCGCGGCGGGGCCGGCTCAGAGCAGCGGTGCCAGGCCGACCGTGAGGCCCGGGCGGGTCAGCACCTCGCGGGTGGCCAGCAGCACGCCCGGCATGAACGACGCCCGGTCCAGCGAGTCGTGCCGGATCGTCAGCGTCTCGCCGAGCGCGCCGAACAGCACCTCCTGGTGCGCGACCAGGCCGGTGGCGCGAACCGCGTGCACCCGCACACCGTCCACGTCCGCACCGCGCGCGCCTGGGATCTCGTCCGCGGTCGCGTCCGGCATGGCGGTCAGGCCGGCCTCCGCGCGCGCGGCCGCGATCAGCCGTGCCGTGTGCGTGGCGGTGCCGCTCGGCGCGTCCAGCTTGCGCGGGTGGTGCTGCTCGATGATCTCGACGGACTCGAAGTAGCGGGCCGCCTTCGCCGCGAACTCCATCATCAGCACCGCGCCGATGCCGAAATTCGGTGCGACGATCACGCCGACGCCCGGCTTCGCCGCCAGCCACTCGCGCACCTGCGCGAACTTCTCCTCGGTGAAGCCGCTGGTGCCGACGACCGCGTGGATGCCCCGGTCGATCGCCCACCGCAGGTTGTCCAGCACGGCGCCGGGCGTGGTGAAGTCCACGATCACCCGCGCGGCGGCCGCCTTGTCCAGCGGCTCGCCGGCGTCGACCGTGGCCGTCAGCTCCATGTCGGGGGCGGCGCCGACCGCCTTGCACACCTCGGTGCCCATCCGGCCGGCGGCTCCGAGGACAGCGACTGGGATAGTCTCGCTCACCGCGCCACTATCCCAGAGGCCAGACCGTGTCCTCGTCGAAGGGGCCCACCACCGCGAGTGACCGCGGGCGGGTGAGCAGGTCCTCGGCGAGCGCGGCGACCTCGTCCGCGGTGACCGCGTCGACCCGCTCCAGGAAGCCGGCGACCGGCAGCAGGTCGTCGTAGAGCAGCTCGGCCTTGGCCAGGCGGGTCATCCGGGAGCCGGTGTCCTCCAGGCCGAGCACGAACGCTCCCTTGGTCATGCCCTTGCCCCGGTCCAGTTCCTCCGCGGTCAGGCTGGTGCGAGCGACCCGGGCCAGCTCGGCACGGGACAGTTCCAGCACCTCCTCGACCTTGCCGGGCGCGCAGCCCGCGTAGACCGCGAAGAGGCCGGAGTCCGCGTACTGCGTGGTGTAGGAGTAGACCGAGTAGGCCAGGCCGCGCTTCTCCCGGATCTCCTGGAAGAGCCGGCTGGACATGCCGCCGCCGAGCACGTTGTTGAGCACGCCGGCGGTGAACCGCCGGTCGTCCAGCCGGGCCAGGCCGGGCGCACCGAGCACCACGTGCGCCTGCTCGGTGTCCTTCGGCTCCACGACCTGCGCGGGCGGCGCGTACGCCGGGGCCGGCTCGGACGCGCGGCGGGACGCGGGTGCGGCGGCCGGCCCGTCCAGCGGCGTGCCGGCCAGCGCCGCGGTCACCTGGGCCACGACGGCGTCGTGGTCGAGGTTGCCGGCCGCGGCGATCACCAGGTGCGGCGCGGTGTACCGCTCGCGGTAGAACGTCTCGATCTGCGCGCGGGTCATCGCGCCGATGGTCTGCTCGGTGCCGGAGATGAGCTGGCCCAGCGGATGGTCGCCGTAGATCAGCTCGGTGAAGATGTCGTGCACCTGGTCGCCGGGCTCGTCGTCGTGCATGGCGATCTCTTCGAGGATCACGCCGCGCTCGGTCTCCACGTCCGCGTCGGCGAGCACGGAGTTCGCCGCGAGGTCACAGAGCACGTCGACCGCGAGCGGCAGGTTCTCGTCCAGCACGCGCGCGTAGTAGCACGTGTATTCCTTGGCGGTGAACGCGTTCGTCTCGCCGCCGACCGCCTCGATCTCCGCGGAGATGTCCATCGCGGTGCGCCGCTCGGTGCCCTTGAAGAGCAGGTGCTCCAGGAAGTGCGACGCGCCGGAGAACTCCGGCGTCTCGTCGCGGGAGCCGATCGCGGCCCAGATCCCGATCGAGACGCTGCGGACGGTCGGGATGGATTCGGTGACGATGCGCAGCCCACTGGGCAGCACGGTCTTGTTGACCGTGCCGCCCAGTGGGTCAGCGCCCCGCTGTACGGGGTTCGTCATCAGTCGCGGCGCGTCCGACGACGGCGCGGGCCGTCCCCGCCTTCGCCGCCACCCTCGCCGCCGTCCGCGCTGCTCTCGCGCGGGCCGCGGTCGCCACGGTCACCGCGGTCGCCCCGGTCACCACGCGGGCCGCGGTCACCGCGGTCGCCACGGTCACGGGACGGACGCTCGCCACCGGCGGACTCGGCCGGAGCCTCCTCGCCCTCGGCGCGCACCTTGTCGAGGTAGATCTTGCCGCGCTGGTCGATGTCCGCGATCTGGACCTCGATCTTGTCGCCGACGTTGAGGAAGTCCTCGACCTTCTCGACGCGCTTGCCGTTGCCCACCTTGGAGATGTGCAGCAGGCCGTCGCGGCCCGGGACCAGCGAGATGAACGCGCCGAACGCGGCCGTCTTGACGACCGTGCCGAGGAACTTCTCGCCGACCTTCGGCAGCGTCGGGTTCGCGATGCCGTTGATCCGGTCGACCGCCGCCTGGGCCGACGGCCCGTTGGTGGCGCCGACGTAGATCGTGCCGTCGTCCTCGATGGAGATCTCGGCGCCGGTCTCGTCCTGGATCGCGTTGATCGTCTGGCCCTTCGGGCCGATGACCATGCCGATCTTGTCGACCGGGATCTTCACGGTGGTGACGCGCGGCGCGTGGTCGGACATCTCGCCCGGGCCCTCGATCGCGGCCTGCATCACGCCGAGGATCGTGCCGCGGGCGTCGTGCGCCTGCTGGAGCGCGGCCGCGAGCACGTCGGACGGGATGCCGTCGAGCTTCGTGTCGAGCTGCAGCGCGGTCACGAACTCCGGCGTGCCGGCGACCTTGAAGTCCATGTCACCGAACGCGTCCTCGGCACCGAGGATGTCGGTCAGCGTCACGTACTGGGTCTTGCCGTCGACCTCGTCGGAGATGAGGCCCATCGCGATGCCGGCAACCGGCGCCTTCAGCGGGACACCCGCGGAGAGCAGCGCCAGCGTGGACGCGCAGACCGAGCCCATCGAGGTCGAGCCGTTCGAGCCCAGCGCCTCGGAGACCTGGCGGATCGCGTAGGGGAACTCCTCGCGGCTCGGCAGCACCGGCACGAGCGCCCGCTCGGCGAGCGCGCCGTGGCCGATCTCGCGACGCTTCGGCGAGCCGACCCGGCCGGTCTCACCGGTCGAGTACGGCGGGAAGTTGTAGTTGTGCATGTAGCGCTTGGACTTCTCCGGCGCGAGAGTGTCCAGCGCCTGCTCCATGCGCAGCATGTTCAGCGTGGTGACGCCCATGATCTGGGTTTCGCCCCGCTCGAACAGCGCGGAGCCGTGCACGCGCGGCAGCACGCCGACCTCGGCGGTCAGCGGGCGGATGTCGCGCGGGCCGCGGCCGTCCATGCGGACCTGCTCGCGCAGCACGCGGTTGCGCACCTCGGACTTGGTCACCGAGCGGAAGGCGGCCGAGACCTCCTTCTCACGCCCCTCGAACTGCGGGGCGACCTGCTCGACGGCCTTCGCCTTGACGAGGTCGAGCGCCTCCTCGCGCTCCGCCTTGCCGGCGATCTTGATCGCCTCGGCGATCTCACCCCGGACCGCGGTGGCGACGGCCTCGTACACGTCGTCCTGGTAGTCCAGGAAGACCGGGAACTCGACGACCGGCTTCGCGGCGACCGCGGCCAGCTCGCTCTGCGCACGGCAGAGCTCGCGGATGGCGGGCTTGGCGGCCTCCAGGCCGCTCGCCACGACCTCCTCGGTCGGGGCGGTGGCGCCACCGGCGATCAGCTTGACCGCGTTCGGCGTGGCCTCGGCCTCGACCATCATGATCGCGACGTCACCGTCGGCGAGCGTGCGGCCCGCGACGACCATGTCGAAGGTGGCGCGCTCCAGCTCCTCGAGCGTCGGGAACGCCACCCACTGGCCGTCGATGTGCGCGACCCGGGTCGCGCCGATCGGGCCGGAGAACGGCAGGCCGGAGAGCTTGGTGGACATGGACGCCGCATTCATGGCGACCACGTCGTACGGGTGGGCCGGGTCGAGCGCCAGCACGGTCTCGACGACCTGGACCTCGTTGCGCAGGCCCTTGGTGAAGGACGGGCGCAGCGGCCGGTCGATCAGGCGGCAGGTGAGGATCGCGTCCTCGCTCGGCCGGCCCTCGCGGCGGAAGAACGAGCCGGGGATCCGGCCCGCGGCGTACATCCGCTCCTCGACGTCGACGGTCAGCGGGAAGAAGTCGAAGTGCTCCTTCGGCGCCTTGCTGGCCGTGGTCGCGGAGAGGACGACCGTCTCGCCGAGCTGGGCGATGACGGAGCCGGCGGCCTGCTTGGCCAGCCGGCCGGTGGAGAAGGTGATCTCACGGGTGCCGAACGCGCCGTTGTCGATCACTGCGGTGCTGTGCTGGGAGCCGAGAGCGTTGTTCTGCTCGGTCATAAGCGGTGTTGCACTCCTTCGGTCGTGGGCCACGACCACCTGTGCCGGAGCGCCACCCGCGAATGGGGGCGGCTGCTCAGTCGGCCGGTCTTCGATCGAAGCGCCCGGGGCGGCGGTGATCCGCCGGCCCGGAGGCCACTACCGAGGACCGGTGCGCTGACCGGCGTGGTCAGTGCGGCCCAGCTGTCTGTGTGGTGGTGTTACGGCGACGGGCGGCGTTGCCGCCGCCCGTCGAAGAAGCTATCGGCGCAGGCCGAGGCGCTCGATGAGCGTCCGGTAGCGGGCGATGTCCTTCTTCTGGACGTAGTTGAGCAGCCGGCGGCGGCGGCCGACCAGCAGCAGCAGACCACGACGGCTGTGGTGGTCGTGCTTGTGCACCTTGAGGTGCTCGGTCAGGTCCGCGATCCGCTTGGTCAGCACGGCGACCTGAACCTCGGGAGAACCGGTGTCACCCTCGGCGGTCGCGTAGTCCGCGCGGATCTTGCTCTTCTGCTCTTGGTCGAGCGCCATTCCATCAAATCCTGTCGGTTGCAACCTGTCGCTGATCCGCGGCCCACGGCGTCGAGCAGGCAGGCGGAGCGAAACCTCGGAGACCCGAAGTCTCAACCACACTACAGCAACACGGCCGAACACCGCCCGCAACCGGTCCGCCTCACCCGGCGCGCAGAAGCCCTCTGGTCTGGTCGACGTCCTCGGTGATCTGCGCCACCAGCGGCTCGATCCCCTGGTAGGCGCGGGTCTCCCGGAGCCGGGCCACGAAGTCCAGGCTCAGCCGTTCGCCGTAGAGGTCGCCGGTGAAGTCGAGCGCGTAAGCCTCGACACGCCGTTCGCTGCCGGAGAACGTCGGGTTGGTGCCGATCGAGACAGCCGCCATCAGCCGCTCGTCGCGGCGGACCAGCCAGCCCGCGTAGACGCCGTCCGCCGGGATCGCCGCGTACCGCCCGGACAGCAGGTTGGCCGTGGGGAAGCCCAGCTCACGGCCCCGCTGGTCACCGCGGACCACCACGCCCTCCAGCCGGTGCGGACGGCCGAGCGCGCGGGCCGCGGCGGCCACGTCGCCCGCGTCCACACAGGCCCGGATGTACGTGGAGGAGAAGACCGTGCCCTCCTCCGCCGAGATCAGCGGCGCGTCCTCCACCGCGAAGCCGAACGTGCGCCCGAGTCGCCGCAGCAGCGCCACGTCGCCGGCCGCCCGGTGCCCGAAGCGGAAGTTCTCCCCGACCACGACCTGCGCCGCGTGCAGGTGCTCGACCAGCACCTCGTGCACGAACTCCTCGGGCGACCGCCGGGAGAAGTCCTTGGTGAACGGCACCACGCAGAGCGCGTCCGTGCCGAGCGCCTCGATCAGGTCTGCCTTGCGGGCCGCCTCGGTGAGCACGGCCGGGTGCGAGCCGGGCCGGACCACCTCGGACGGGTGCGGGTCGAACGTCACGACCACCGAGCGGACGCCCAGGTCGCGGGCGCGCTTCACGGTGTCGCCGATGGTGGCCTGGTGACCGCGGTGCACGCCGTCGAAGACACCGATCGTCACGACCGATCGGCCCCAGCCGCCCGGAACCGCGTCGTATCCCCGCCACCGCTGCATGGCGCAAGCCTATGCAAGCGCGCCGGTGCGGTCAGGAGGGGGTGACCGCGGCCGTGGCCAGCCGCCGGGTGACCTCGGTCGCGCGGTCGACGGCCGCGGAGATCCGCTCGAGGTGACCGCGCGCCTCGTCCGCGCCGGCCACCCCGTCCAGATCCTCCTCGAGGAACTGCAGGTAGTTGGCGGCGATGCCGAGCAGGTTCGCCAGGTCGTGCGTGCCTTGCCGGACCTCGGCCGCGAGGCCTGGAGCGGGATGCCCACCCGGGGCCTCGCGCTCCGGGTGACCGGGCGTCGGCTGCGGATCTGCCATCTCGCCATTCCATCACATAACTGCACAATGAAGACATCATGGGTACGGTCGCGCCCGCGATCCCCGGCCCTTCGCCGCCAAACGCCCGGCGCCGCCACCGAGCCCAACTACAGTGCGTAATGCGATGAAAATAGAGAGTAATCAGATGGTGGTCATCGCGGCGGAACTGATCTTCGCGGCGCTCTTCCTGCGCGTGCTCTATCACCTGGCCCGCCGCCCGGACCCGCTGCAGCGCGCGGTCGCGCTGATCTTCGTGGCGCCCACCGTGATCTTCCTGGCCGACGCGCTGAACCGGGTGCTCGACGGGGCACTCGCGGTCGGCGGCCTCCGGGTCAACGCGCTCTTCCTGCCGGTGTTGCTGCTCCAGCCGTACCTCACGATGCGGTTGATCTCGCTCCTGCGGCCGGTCCGCCGCGAGCTGACCGCGGCCTCGCTGGCCGGCGCCCTGATCATCGGCGCCGGGCTGCTGACCGTGCGGAGCGGCGAGCCGATGCGCCCCACCCTGCTGATCATCGCGATGACGTTCTTCGCGATCGCCGAGCTGGTGCCCGGCATCTACCTGGCCTCGGCCGCGCGCCGGCGGACCGGCTCGCCGCGGATCCGGTTGTCGATCGCGGCCGGTTCCACCGTCGCGTTCGCCGGCGTGGTGGTGCTGATGGGGCTCGCCGGACTGTTCCCGGCCGGGCCGGAGGCGGGCGCGTCCCCGTTCAGCGTCGCGGCCCGGGTGCTCGCCGTCGCCTGCGGCATCGGGTACGCCGCCGCGTTCCTGCCGCCGGCCTGGCTGCGCCGGATGTGGTCGGCGACCGCGCTGCAGTCCGTCACGGTCCGGCTGCTGGACGCGCCCGCGACCGAGACCGGCCCGCAGATCTGGCAGCGGTACGCCGAGATGATGCGCGAGGAGTCCGCCGCGGACGCGGTCGCGGTGCTGGTCCGCAAGCCCGACGGGCACCTGGAGCAGACCGCGTACGCGGGCGAGGCCGACGCGCCGCTGACCGGCTTCGACGACACCGACCTGGACGAGCTGGTCAACGCGCCGCAGCCGGTGCCGCTCGCGTCCGTCTCCCGGTTCCGCCGCACCACCCGGCCCACGCTCGCCACCCACTACGCCGGCCAGGGCGAACGCGGCTACCTGACCACGCTGCGCCTGCGCATCCCGCCGGCCGAGACCGGCGCGGTGCTGATGTTCCACCGCTTCCGCGGCCTGTTCAGCGAGGACGACCTGCGGCTGCTGGCCGACTTCGGCGGACACGCCGGCGTGCTGGCCGAGCGCGGCGGCGTGCTCACCGAGCAGCGCCGGCTCACCGCGGAACTGGCCGCGTCCGTGGAGAAACTGACCCAGGCCAGCCAGGCGAAGAGCGACTTCCTGGCGAACATGAGCCACGAACTGCGTACCCCGCTGAACGCGATCATCGGGTTCAGCGACCTGATGCGGGGCGAGAAGCCGGTCGAGGACCGACGCAGCGTGCCCGCCGACTGGGTGGACCACATCCACAACAGCGGCCGCCACCTGCTCGGGCTGATCAACGACATCCTGGACCTGGCCAAGGTCGAGGCCGGCCGCATCGACCTGCACCCGGCGCCGCTGCGCGTGGACAACGCCGCACGGGAACTGCTCACCGGCCTCCGCCCGCTCATCGAGAAGAAGTCGCTCACGGTCGAGTCGCGGCTGCCGGAGCTGACCGTGCGCGCCGACGCGCTGCGCTTCCGGCAGATCCTGGAGAACCTGCTCTCCAACGCGATCAAGTTCACCCCGGACGGCGGCACCATCACGCTCGACGCCGAGACGTTCACCGACGACGGGCGGTCGATGGTCGCGCTCGCGGTCGGCGACACCGGCATCGGCATCTCCGAGGAGGACCTGCCGCGCGTCTTCGAGGAGTTCCAGCAGGTCGGCGACCGCACCCACCACCAGGCCGGCACCGGGCTGGGCCTGGCGCTCGCCCGCCGCCTGGTCCAGGCGCACGGCGGCGACATCACGGTCACGTCCACGCTCGGCGTCGGCAGCCGCTTCACGATCACGCTGCCGGACGCGGCCGAGCTCCCGTCCCCGGCGGACACCGTGGTGGTCGAGCCGCAGATCCGGGAGCGCGGCCGGATCCTGCTGATCGAGGACGACGTGCGGTCCGCGGAACTGCTCCGCACCTACCTGGTCAAGGCCGGCTACCGGGTGGAGATGGCGACCAGCGGCGAGTCCGGCCTGAACGCGGCCCGGGTCAACCCGCCGGACGCGATCCTGCTCGACGTGGTGCTGCCCGGCATCGACGGCTGGGCCGTGATCCGCGAACTGAAACAGGACGCCCTGCTCGCCTCGATCCCGGTGCTGTTCATCTCCGTGGTCGACGAACGGCACGCCGGCATCGCGATGGGCGCGGCCGACTTCCTGGTCAAACCGGTCGCGGACCATCAGCTGGTCGGCTCGCTCGCCCGGCACATCTACACCGGCCCGGCCGAACAGCCGACCGTGCTGGTCGTCGACGACGACGCGGACAGCCGCCACTCGGTCGAGGCCAGCCTGCGCACGGCCGGTGCCGAGGTGGTCGCCTGCGCCGACGGCGCGGAGGGCCTGGAGATGAGCCGCAACCAGCACTTCGACCTGATCGTCTGCGACCTGCGCATGCCCGACCTGGACGGGTTCTCGCTGCTGGCCGCGTTCAACAACGACCCGGCGAACGCGGACGTGCCGGTGGTCGCGCTCGCCTCCACCGCCACGGCCGGCGCCGGTGACCCGGTGATGAGCGGCAAGCTGCTGGCCCGGGCCATCCACGGCACCGACGAGTGGGACAACCTGGTCGCGCTGGCCAGTGGCACCGCCGCGGCCCGCCGGATCGAGATCGAGACTGTGGAACGAGGTGACCGATGACCGCGCGCATCCTGCTGGTGGAGGACGAGGAACTCAACCGCGTGCTGGTGCGGGCCGTGCTGGCCCGCGCCGACGACCCCGGCGTCCGGGACGCCCGCCTGGTCGAGGCCGGCACCCTGGCCGCGGCCCGCGACGTGCTGCAGCACCCGGATCAGGTCGACGTGGTGCTGCTCGACATGAACCTGCCCGACGGCAGCGGCCTCGACCTGGCCACCGAACTCGCCGCCGTCGCCGTCGACGAGAAACCCAAGGTCATCGCGCTCACCGCGAGCGTGCTGCCCAGCGACCGCGCCGCCGCCCTCGAGGCCGGCTGCGACGGCTTCCTCGACAAGCCCTACGCCGCCGCCGACCTGGTCACCGTCATCGCGAGCCACCTGCCCCGATAACCCCACGGCACCTCGGCCCCGGCGTCGGTTGCGGTTCGCGCCGGGTGCGCGGCCGGAAAGTCCGGATCACAGAGCATCTCTTCCCGCTTCCGGCGTGGTCGCGTCCCCAGTGCTCCCGCGGGCACCGGTCGTCGCCGGCGCTCCTCCCTGCACGTCAGGTGGGCGGCCGGAAAAAGACCACGCGGCCACGCCGCCGGAGCCGCACCGCGAGAGCCACGTGCCACCGGAGCCGCGGGCAGCACCACGGGAGCTGCGGGCCGCACCGCGGGAACCGCGGGCCGCACCGCGGGAACCGCGAGCCGCACCGCGGGAACCGCGAGCCGCACCGCGGGAACCGCGAGCCGCACCGCGGGAACCGCGAGCCGCACCGCGGGAACCGCGAGCCGCACCGCGGGAACCGCGAGCCGCACCGCGGGAACCGCGAGCTGTCAGGCCGGGGCGAGGACGATCTCGGGGCGGGCCTTGCCGTCGCGCTCGCTCACGATGGCGAGCAGGGTGCCCTCGGCGCTCAGGACCGCGTAGGGGCCGTCGATGCCGGCGCGGTCGAGTGGGCCGCCGTGGGAGAGCGTGCGGGCCTCGTCGGGGGTGGCCTCGCGCACCGGGAAGCAGCGGCGGGCCGCGTCCGGCATCGGGAGCGTCACCACGTCCGGCGAGCGCTCCTCGAGCTGCTCCAGCGTCAACGCCTCGGCCAGCGGGAAGCCGCCCACCTCGGTGCGCCGGAGCGCGGTCAGGTGCCCGCCGACGGACAGCCGCGCGCCGAGGTCCCGGGCGATCGCCCGGATGTAGGTGCCGGACGAGCAGCTGACGCTCACGTCCACGTCGACCAGGTCGCCGTCGCGGCGGATCTCGTGCACGTCGAGCCGGGAGATCGTGATCCGCCGGGCGGCGAGCGTCACCGCCTCGCCGTCGCGGACCTTCTTGTAGGCGCGCTCGCCGTTCACCTTGATCGCGCTCACCGAGCTCGGCACCTGATCGATCCGGCCCACGAACGTCGCCAGCGCGGCTCGGATCTCGTCGTCACCGAGATGCCCGGCCGGCACGCTCGCGGTCACGTCGCCCTCGGCGTCGTCCGTCACGGTGGCCTGGCCCAGCCGGATCGTGCCGTCGTAGCTCTTGGTCGCGCCGGTCACGTAGGTGAGCAGCTTCGTCCCGCGCCCCACACCGATCACCAGCACACCGGTGGCCATCGGGTCCAGCGTGCCGCCGTGCCCGACGCGGCGCGTCCTCGCCAGCCGCCGCATCCGCGCCACGACGTCGTGCGACGTCATGCCCCCCGGCTTGTCCACCACGACCAGACCGTCCACGCGCCACCTCATGTCTCACCACGAACCCCGGACGCCCGATTATCCCGGCCCGCGGCTGCGGCCCCGCCACTCCCCTCCGAACGAGAGCGGGGCCGGCCGCGCTCACCCGACCTCGAAGAGCCGCAGCCCGTCGTGGATCGCGAATTCCTCGAAGTGCCGCGCGTTGAACATCGCCGGCGGAAGGCGGGCTGCGATGCAGCAAGGCGGCGATCCAGGTGTCGTTCGCCGGCCGGGGCCCGCCACGCAGCTCACCCCTGGCCTGAAGCTCGCCCCAGAGGATCCCGACGTGCGCGTCGTAGTCCAGCACCGTGATGTTCCGCCGCCAGGCCCGCAGTCTCGCCCGGCGCTGCGCTCCCCAGCGGCGGCAGGTCTGCCACCTGGTGAGCTCGCCCAGCGTCGCGAAGGCCATGAACGTGCGGCAGCGGGCGAGCCGCGCCTCGAGCGCCGGTGCGAGACGTTGCTGGAAACTGCGCGACGTGACGTCGGTGTCGAGGACGACCTTGATCACGCGATCTCACGGTGGTGTTGCAGGCAGTGCAGCTCGCGGGCCCGGGACTCGTAGAGATCGGCGATGAGCTCCTCCATCTCCTCGTCCGACTCGAAGAAGCCGGGGACGGCAAGATCCGCCGCGGAGGTCAGCGGCTCCACCCCCTGCCGCCGGGCCTGCGCGTCGGCGGAGACGTGCGGCAGGTCCCGGATCCACTGCGGCACCCAGGCGGGCCAGCGGCCCTCGTCGTCGAATTCCACCGGGGTGTCTTTGTGATCGATCATAAAGACCTCCTCCAGGGTAGGGCTTGCGCTGATTCAGTAGGTCGATTCTGACAGCCGGACCACACCTTGACGACCCCTCTTTCTGAGCCGTGAATCAGTTATCGGGACCGTTCGAGCATCGGACTCCGGGCCGCAATATCGGCCTTGAGCAGGGAATACTATCGTCACGAAGATCGCCGGAAACGCCATTAACGGCGAGCCGATTAGCGAAAAACGGACATGCAAAAGAGGTCACGCAATGCCGACCGCGGGGAATCAGCGAGTGGCACCGACAACGGACCATGCCGATGACCGCACACGCAGTAACAGCGCCACCAGCCGGATCAGCGTGAACAGCGCGAGGCCGGACCACACGCCGCCGAGCCCGAGGTCCAGCACGTAGGTCACCCAGATGCCCGGCAGGAAACCGCTCAGCGCGGCAACGATGGTCATGTTGCGCATGAAGGCCACGTCGCCCGCGCCGATCATCACGCCGTCCAGCGCGTAGACCACGCCCACCAGCGGCAGCAGCGCGATGAACCACGGCCACACCACCAGCGCCTGGTCGCGCACCGCGGCGTCCGGCGTGAACAGCGCCGGGATCACCCGTGCGCCGGCGCCGAAGAACACCGCGAAGACCACGCCGGACACCAGCCCGATCAGTCCGATCTGGCGGCCCAGCCGGCGCGCCTGGGGCTCGTCGCCGGCCCCGAGCGCGGCGCCGACCAGTGACTGCGCCGCGATCGCGACCGCGTCCAGCACCAGCGCGGCGAAGAACCACAGCTGGATGGCGATCTGGTGCGCGGCCAGCGCGGCGTCGCCGTAGCGGGCCGCGACCGCGGTGGCGGACAGCCAGCATGCCTGGAACGCGGCACCGCGGATCAGCAGGTCGCGGCCGACCACGAGCTGGGCGAGGATGTCCGTGGGATGCGGCCGCAGCGACACCCGCTCGCGCAGCAGCGCGGCCACGAAGAGCGCGCCGGAGCCGAGTTGCGCGATGACGTTCGCGATCGCGGAGCCGTGCAGGCCGAGCCCGGCGGGGTAGACCAGCAGCGGGCAGAGCACGGCCGAGACCACGTTCGCCAGCACGACGATCGCGAGCGGGCGCCGGGTCTCCTGGACGCCGCGCATCCAGCCGTTGCCGGCCGCGACCAGCATCAGACCGGGCGCGCCGAGCACCGCGATGCGCAACCACTCCTCGGCGGCCTGCGCGACCGGGGTGGGGCCGCCGGCCAGTGCCCGGGCCAGCGGACCCGCCAGCGCCTGCACCACCGCGACGATGACCAGGCCGCCGAGCAGCGCCAGCCAGGACGCCTGGACGCCCTCCTCGACCGCGGCGCGACGGTCGCCCGCGCCGTAGCGGCGGGCGGACCGGCCGGTGGTGCCGTACGCCATGACCGTGCCGAGCCAGGCCGCGAACGACATGACGGTCCCGCCGATGCCGAGCGCGGCGAGCGGCACCCGGCCGAGGTGGCCGACCACGGCCGTGTCGACCAGCACGTAGATCGGCTCGGCGGCCAGCACCACCAGCGCGGGCAGGGCGAGGGCGGCGATCCGGCGCAGCGGCACCCGATCGGCGGCGACGGAGTTGTTCATCGCCGCGCATGGTGACACACGTCGGGTAAGGACTTCAAGAAGGTGCGCTACTTACACGTACCCTCGGGTGGCTCTATTGACGCACGTCCAGCGAGACCTGCAGCGCGCGGCGGGCCTGCTCCCGGGCATCGTCGACCGGCCGGACCGGCGACGACTGGGCCACCGCGGCGGTGGACGGCGAGACGGAAGCGGTGGTGACCGGCGCCGGAGCGGGACGCGTGGCGGTGATGGTCATGGTGACGGTCCTCCATGGTCGGGCTCGGGGCGCGCGACGGCGCACCCGTGACTGGCGGTGCCTCTGCGACACGCCAGCGGGCCCTCCGGGATCACCGGAGCGCTGCCGCGGCGGCGCGCGAGCCCTGAGTCGGTCAGACCCTGGAGCAACTGTGCAAAAGCAGTGCGGGGTGGTACGGGACAGCAATGACCCGCACCACCTGCACGCTACCCAAATTAACGTTAAGTCGGCGCCGGCAACGCGACACTTCCCGTTATACGGACCGGTAACCGATCCGCGCGAATCTATGCAAAGGCCTCACCGGGCGAAGAAGTGCCAGCCAAGCCACCACCAGAAGCCGAGCAGGCCGATCCGGCCCACCGGCACCCGGCCGACCTGATAGCGCATCACGTACGCGCAGAGGTCGCCGAGCGTCGGCACGCGCGACCCCTCCTGCCGCGCGGCCGCCTCCACCGCCATGAGCAGCAACCCGGTCAGCACGAACCCACCGATCGCGAGCGCCCGGGTCATCGGCGGGCCAGTCCCCAGAACGCGCACAACCAGCCGAAGAACCCGGCGGCGCGTACGGTCGGGTCGGCGAGCAGCGGATCGGCCAGTTTGGACAGCGTCGGGTACGAGTAGGCCGACCCGGTCAGGAACGTCGAGCCCTCGAACGCCACGAACACCACCGCGGGGGCGAGCCACCACACCGTGCCGTGACCGGGCCGGGCCGGGACCGGACGGCGGGGCACCCGCTGCGACAGGCCGAACCACATCAGCGTGCCGCCCACGCCCAGCGAATAGATGTTGGCCGCCGTGGAGAACGACGGCAGCTGGCCACCGACCAGCGAGACGACGGCGAAGACGGGCATGACCACCAGCGGCCGGTCCCACGCTCTCGGAGCGTCGACCGCGACTTCCCGGGGAGCCTCCATGCCATCGATTGTCACCGCCACCAAGGCGGGATGGCCAGGGAGCTTCTTCCCGCGGCCCGTCTGAACCTCACCCGGGCGCGGGCGAATCACCACATCCGCCCTAACGGATGACGGCGCCGTCCAGTTCGGACCTGATCGAGGCGAGGACGTCCGCCGGGGTGCCGGTGCCGGTGAAGCCGGCCGCGGCCCGGTGACCGCCGCCGCCGAGCAGACCGGCGACCCGGGACACGTCGACCGCGCCCTTGCTGCGCATCGAGACCGACCAGGTGTCCTCGCCGATCTGCTTGAGCACCACGCACACGTCCGCCTCGGCCACGCAGCGCACCGAGTCGATCAGAGCCTCCAGCACGTGCGGGCGCTGGTTGTGCTTCTCCAGGTCGGCGAGCGTCGCGGTGGTCCAGCACAGCCCGTGGCCGGCGGCCGCGTCCTGGTCGAGCTCGCAGCGGCCGAGCACCTCACCGAAGAGCTTCACCGCGCCGAGCGGGCGGCTGTCGAACACCCGCTGGGCGATCTCGCCGGGGTGGATGCCGGTCGCGACCAGCCGCGCGGCCATCTGGTGCACGGCCGGCGTGGTGGCCGCGAACCGGAACGAGCCGGTGTCCGTGGTCAGCGCCGTGTACAGGCACTCGGCGATCTCCGCGTCCAGCGGCACGTCCAGCCGGTCCAGCAGCTGTTCGACCACGACGGAGGTGGCCGCGGCGGCCGGGTCCACCAGCCGTACCGCGCCGAAGCCGGGGTTGGAGGCGTGGTGGTCGAGCACCACGGAGTCGCGTGCGGTGCCCAGCCGGCTCGCGAGCGCGCCGAGCCGGTCGGTGCTGGCGGCGTCGAACGTCACCAGCAGATCCGGGTGCGTCCACGCCTCGGTCTCCGGGACCAGCCGGTCCACGCCGGGAACCTCGCGCAGCGGGTCCGGCACGTCGAACGGGCCGGGGAACGTCGCCTGGACGTGGCGGGCGCCGAGCCGGTGCAGGCCGTGCGCGAAGCCCAGCATGCTGCCGAGCGCGTCACCGTCCGGGTTGACGTGGCAGACCAACAGGATCCGCCCGTCCGGCAGCCAGCGCCGGACCGCGGCGACGGCCGCCACCCAGTCCGCCTCCCGCGGCGGGCCGACCGGGCCCTCCGCGGCGGTCCTGGGCGGCGGCACGATGCTGCGGGCCGGCGCGGCGGTCACCGCTTCTCCTGCTCGACGAGCTCGTCGTCGTCCTCGAACTCGTCCTCGTCCTCGTCGACCCGGTACGGCTGGGCGTCGCCCGCGTACGTGGCACCGGCCGCGATCTTCTGCGTCTCCGCGTCCGCCTGACGCGCCTGCGCCAGCAGGTCGTCGATGTGCTTGGCCTGGTCCTGAACGTTGTCCAGCACGAAGGCCAGCGACGGCGAGTGGCGGATGCCGAGCGCCTTGCCGACCGTGCTGCGGAGCAGGCCCTTCGCGCTCTCCAGCGCGGCGGCGGTCGACGCCTGGGCCTCGGCGTCGCCGAGGACCGTGTAGAAGACCGTCGCCTCGCGCAGATCCGCGGTGATCCGCGCGTCGGTGATGGTGATCATCCCGAGCCGCGGGTCCTTGATCTGCGAGCGCACCACGGAGGCCACCAGCTTGTGAACACGCTCGGCGTGCCGGCGCACCTTGGCCGAATCAGTCATCCCGTCCACCTCCACGCTGACATTACCCGTGCGTCAAACCCGTCAGTCGTCGTCGCCGTACAGGCGGCGGCGGACCGACAGCAATTCCACCTCCGGGCGACCGGCGACCAGCCGCTCGCAGGTGTCCAGCACCTCGCCGACGTGACTCGGCTCGGCCGCGACGACGGCCACGCCGAGCTCGGCGCGGCCGTGCAGGTCCTGTGCCCCCACCTCGGCGGCGGAGACCTCGAAACGTCGCAACGCGGCGACGATGGGCCGGACGTACGCACGCTTCGCCTTCAGCGATCGTGAGTCACCCGGCAGGAGCAGGTCGAAAATCATGGTTCCGGTAAACATCGCCGGAAGTATGCCCCAGCCGACGCCCCGTCACCCATCCCATTTCCGGGCGGAAGAGAGAGCCAGCGCCTTTCCCCGGGTCTGACACCCGGGGAAAGGCGCTGGTCACATCGCTACGCGCTTACGCGCGCGGCTTCTCGCGCATCTCGAAGGTCTCGATGATGTCGCCGACCTGGACGTTGTTGTAACCGCCCAGCGTCAGACCACACTCGAAGCCCTCGCGCACCTCGGTCGCGTCGTCCTTGAACCGCTTGAGGGAGCTGATCGTGACGTTGTCCGCCACGACCGCGCCGTCGCGGATGACCCGGGCCTTCGCGTTGCGGCGAATGAGGCCCGACCGGACGATACAGCCGGAGATGAGGCCGACCTTGGAGGAGCGGAAGACGTCGCGGATCTCGGCGGTGCCGAGCTCGACCTCCTCGTACTCCGGCTTGAGCAGGCCCTTGAGAGCCGCCTCGATCTCCTCGATGGCCTGGTAGATGACCGAGTAGTACCGGATCTCCACGCCCTCGCGGTCGGCGATCTCCCGGACCTTGTTCGAGGCCCGGACGTTGTAGCCGATGATCGTCGCGGCCGGGTCGGACGCGCTCGCCAGCATGACGTTGCTCTCCGTGATGGCACCGACGCCACGGTCGAGGATCTTGAGCTGAACCTCTTCCGGGATGTCGAGCTTGAAGAGCGCGTCCTCGAGCGCCTCGACCGAACCCGAACCGTCACCCTTGAGGATGAGGTTGAGCGAGGTCTTCTCGCCCTCCTTGATCTGCTCCATGAGCGTCTCGAGGGTGGCGCGGCCACGCGAGTTGGCGAAGCTCGCCGCGCGGCGGCGGGCCTGCCGCTGCTCGGCGATCTGCCGGACCGTGCGGTCGTCCTCGGCGGCGAGGAACGTGTCGCCGGCGGACGGCACCGCGGTCAGACCGAGCACCAGGACCGGACGCGCCGGGCCCGCCTCGGGGATCGGCTTGCCGTTCTCGTCGAGCATGGCCCGCACGCGACCGTGCGCACCACCCGCGACGATCGAGTCGCCGGCCCGCAGCGTGCCCTTCTGCACCAGGACGGTCGCGACGGCGCCGCGGCCCTTGTCCAGGTGCGCCTCGATCGCGACACCCTGTGCCGGGCCGTCGATCGGAGCGGTGAGCTCCAGCGACGCGTCCGCGGTCAGCAGCACTGCCTCGAGAAGCTCCTCGATGCCGATGCCGGGCTTCGCCGCGACGTTGACGAACATCGTGTCGCCGCCGTACTCCTCGGCGACCAGGCCGTACTCGGTCAGCTGCTGGCGCACCTTGTCCGGGTTCGCCTCGGGCTTGTCGATCTTGTTGACCGCGACCACGATCGGCACCTCGGCGGCCTTGGCGTGGTTCAACGCCTCGATCGTCTGAGGCATCACGCCGTCGTCCGCCGCGACCACCAGGATCACGATGTCCGTCACCTTGGCACCACGCGCACGCATGGCGGTGAACGCCTCGTGACCCGGGGTGTCGATGAAGGTGATCGCCCGCTCGGCCTCGTTGTGCTCCACGTGCACCTGGTAGGCACCGATGTGCTGGGTGATGCCACCGGCCTCGCCGGCCACGACGTTCGCCTTGCGGATCGCGTCGAGCAGCTTGGTCTTACCGTGGTCGACGTGACCCATGACGGTCACCACCGGCGGACGGGTGACCAGGCGGTCCTCCGCGATCTCAGCGTCGAGGTCGATGTTGAACTGCGCCAGCAGGGCGCGGTCCTCGTCCTCGGGGCTGACGATCTTGACGTCGAAGCCGAGGTGCTCGCCGAGCAGCAGCAGCGTGTCGTCGGAGCACGACTGCGTCGCCGTGACCATCTCACCCAGGTTGAACATCTCCTGGACGAGCGTGCCCGGGTTCGCGTTGATCTTGTCGGCGAAGTCGGAGAGCGACGCGCCACGGGACAGCCGGATCTCCTGGCCGTTACCCCGGGGAGCGCCCGAGCTCATCGTCGGGGCCGACAGGTTGTCGAACTCCTGACGCCTCTGCTTCTTCGACTTCCGGCCGCGGGCCGGCTTGCCGCCCGGACGCCCGAAGGCACCCGCTGCACCGCCGCCACGACCACGGCCGCCGCCACCGGGACGACCCGGAGCGCCGCCACCTGCCGGAGCACCGCCGCCGCCACCGGGGCCGCCACGGTAACCGCCGCCACCGGCCGCGCCACCGGGGCCACCGCGGTAACCACCGCCACCGCCGCCACCACCGGGACCGCCACGGAAGCCACCGCCACCGCCGCCGCCCCCACCGGGACCGCCGCGGAAGCCGCCGCCACCACCGGGACGACCGGCACCGCCACCGCCACCCGGGCGACCGCCACCGCCACCGGGACCGCCACCGGGGCGGCCGGGGCGCTGGCTCGGCATCGAGGCCGGGCTGGGCCGCGGCGGCATGGACGCCGGGCTGGGCCGCGGCGGCATGCCGGCCGGAGTCGGCCGACCACCGGGGCCCGCCGCCGGAGCCTGCGGACGGTTGCCGCCCGGCGTGATGCCGAACGGATTGTTGCCACCGCTGCGCGGCGGACGGTTGCCACCCTGGCCACCGGGGCCCGGACGGCCCGGACGGTCGCCGTCGCGACGCTCCGGACGCGGGCCACCGCTCTGACCGCCCTGGGGCGCCGGCGGACGAGCCGCGGGCGAACCGGGCCGGGGCGGCATCGCGCCGGGGCCGAACTTCGGCCGCAGCGACGGGCCACCGGGCGCACCCGGAGCCCCGCCCTCGCGGCGGTTGTCCTCACGCTGACGGGCTGCCTGCTGGGCGGCCTTGACGGTCGCCTCCTGCTCAGCCTTCAGCGCGGCGGCGCGCTGCTCGGCAGCGGCCACCTCGATGTCGTGGGCGCTGGCCGGCTTGGCCACGGGGGCCGGCGGGCCGGGAACGGGCGCCTTGGGACGGAAAGAAGCCGGGCTCGGAGCCGGGCCCGACGGGCGCGGCGCGGAGGCGCCGGGCGTCGGAGCACCGGACGCCGGCGCACCGGCGTTGCCCGAAGCGGGTGCCGGCGGACCGGGGCGCCGGGGCGGACCCGGACGCACGGACGGGCCGGGACGCGGCGCGTCGCCGGAACCGGACGGGGCCGGAGCGGCGGGCGCGCTGGGCGCCGAGCCACCTGCGGCCATCGCACCCCGGAGCCGACGGGCGACGGGCGCCTCGACGGTGCTGGATGCGGACTTGACGAACTCGCCCATCTCCTTGAGCTTGGCGAGAACGGTCTTACTCTCGACCCCGAGCTCTTTCGCAAGCTCGTGTACGCGGGCCTTGCCTGCCACTGCACTCCTCACTCCGAGGTCGTGCGGGCACGGCCCGCATCGACCTCACTCGTGCACTTGAAGCCTGGTCATTTCAGGGACTTCATCGTGTGCTCATGTTGGTCGTCCACCTTGCTGGTCCGGGCGGGGCGAGGCCCCACCACCAGTAGTCCCATGCGATGCGATGACCGCACGGATGTGCTCGGCCAGCGGCGCGGTGTCCAGGACACCGGTGAACCGCAGCGCCCGGCCGAAGGCCCGACGCCGCTCCGCCAGCGCGAAGCAAGCCGGATCGAGGTGCAGGTGTGCGCCTCGGCCCGGCAGCCTGCGACGCGGGTCGGGCCGAAGCTCCGAACCGACCGTGACGAACCGCAGGACTTCAGATACAGATACGCGGCGCCGACAGCCGACACATGTTCGGACTGGCGGATCCGTGCGCACGGGCAGAGCCGCGCGCACAGGGCGTTTCAGGGGTGAAGTCTCACCCTCCCGATGCCCCACGCGATGAAGTCTACTCCTAAGCGCCCGCGACGGCGCCGCCTGGTTCGGCGGCGTGATCCGTGCGATCCCGGCCACCCCCCGGCGACGCCTCGTTGTCCGGCCGGATGTCGATGCGCCAGCCGGTCAGCCGCGCGGCGAGCCGCGCGTTCTGCCCCTCGCGGCCGATCGCCAGCGAGAGCTGGAAATCGGGCACGGTGACCCGGGCCGTGCGACTTCCGGCGTCGACCACCTCGACACGCAGGGCCTTTGCCGGCGAAAGGGCGTTTCCGACGAACTGCGCCGGGTCGTCCGACCAGTCGATGATATCGATCTTCTCGCCGTGCAGCTCGCTCATCACCGCGCGCACCCGCTGGCCCATCGGGCCGATGCAGGCACCCTTCGCATTGACGCCGGTGGCCGTCGAACGGACCGCGATCTTCGTCCGGTGACCTGCCTCACGTGCGATCGCCGCGATCTCCACGGTGCCGTCCGCGATCTCCGGAACCTCCAGCGCGAAGAGCTTCTTCACCAGGTTCGGGTGGGAGCGGGACAGCGTGATCTGCGGGCCGCGGAAGCCCTTGGCGACGTGCACCACGACACAGCGGATGCGCTGGCCGTGCTCGTACTGCTCGCCCGGGACCTGCTCGACCTGCGGGAGGACCGCCTCCAGCTTGCCGAGGTCGATCGTGACGATGCCCTTCTCGGCCCGCGCCTCGTGCGCCTGGATCACGCCGGTGACCAGGTCACCGTCGCGCCCCACGTACTCGCCGAAGTGCACCTCGTCGGTCGCCTCGCGCAGCCGCTGCAGGATCACCTGCTTGGCGGTCATCGCGGCGATCCGCCCGAAGTCGTGCGGGGTGTCGTCCCATTCCCGGGTGACGACGCCCTCGGCGTCGATCTCCTGGGCGTAGACCGATGCCGCGCCCGACTTCCGGTCGATCTGCACGCGGGCGTGCGACTCGGCGCCGTCCGTGTGCCGGTATGCCGTGAGCAGCGCGGTCTCGATCGCGGCGAGGATCGTCTCGAACGGGATCTCCCGCTCGCGCTCCAGCGCACGCAGCGCCGCGAGGTCGATGTTCACCTCTCCTCGCCCTCCACTTCCTCGTCGTCGTCCTCGTCATCGAGGTCTTCGTCATCGTCGTCGGGGCCGAACTCAGCCTCGTCATCGGAACCGAACTCGGTCTCGTCGTCGGGGCCGAACTCGGCCTCGTCGACCCGGTTGAACTCGATCTGCACCTTGCCCGGTCCGAGCTGGGCGTACTCCGCCTCGACGATGCCCTTGGCCGTCTCGATGACGACCCCGTCCTCGTCCGCCGCGGTGATCCGCCCGGTGACCTGCCGGTCGCCGGCCGAGACCTGCACCAGCCGGCCCACGTTGCGCCGCCAGTGCCGGGGCGCGGTGAGCGGCCGGTCCACGCCCGGCGAGCTGACCTCCAGCTGGTACTCCCCCGGGACCAGCTCACCGCCGGCCTCCTCCGCCGCGTCCAGCGCGGCGGAGATGGCCCGGGAGACCTCCGCGATCGCGTCCAGGCCCACGCCGCCGTCCGCGTCCACCAGGATCCGAATGATCTGGCGGCGGCCGGCCCGGGAGACCGTCAGGTCCTCCAGGTCACAACCCGCGTCCTCGACGACCGGCGTGATGATCGATTCCAACCGGGCACGGAGCGCCACGGTGTCCACCCGCGGCCGCTGGGGACCCGGGGACGGCCTGCGCCGGTCGGGTGCGGCTGCGCCCCGGCCCCCGGGGCCCGAGCGGCCGGCACCTCGGCCACGCTGCGTCATCCGGCATACCCCCTTGCGCTCGGCCACCGGCGGCAATCAGCCGCAAACCAATTGAAAGCGGCCACGCCAGTGGTCCGCTGGGCCCGAAACGCCCAGCGGTTGCGCTGAGCGTAACGCGACGGCCGGTTCGGTGGCGGGCCGCCGCTCCGAACTGTCCTTCCGGCGCGCGACACCCATCACGCTACGCATACCCTCCGATACAACGAGGAATCGTACGATCCGTTCCGCGTCATCCGGGATGCCGTCGAGACGATCCGTACGCCGTGGTGTTGACTTGGCCCTCGCTGTGACGCGCCTTACGGGAGGGCTTACACCATGGGGTCCACGCGCGAACTCACCCGCCGCCGGCTGCTCGGCGCCTCGGCGGCACTGGCCGGCGCGGTCACGCTCGCCGGCTGCTCGCTGACCGGCGAGGACGAGCCGCCACCGCCGCCACCGCCACCGGACGCGCTGGAACCGCTGCTCGCCGATACGCGCGCGCTGGCCGACCGGTACCAGGCCGCGCTGGTCGCCCACCCGGACCTCGCCGACCGGCTGACGCCGCTGCTGGAGGCGCACACCGCGCACGTCACCGCGCTCACCGAGATCATGTCCCCGCCGCCGTCCGCGCTCCCGTCCGCGGCCGTGAGCGGCACGCCCACGGTGACCGCGACCACGCCCGCACGGGAGACGCTCGCCGCGCTCCGGGCCGCCGAGGAGGCCGGCCGCAAGACCGCGGCCACCGCCTGCGCCACGGCGCCGGCCGACCGGGCCGTGCTGCTCGGCACGATCGCGGCCGCCCGCGCCACCCACGCGGTGGTGCTGGCATGAGCTTCCCCCCGGAACTGGCCGCGGCGCTCGCCGCCGAGGAGGCCGCGGTGTTCGCCTACGCGCCGATCGGCGTCCGGCTCACCGGCGACACACTCGTCACGGCGGCCCGCGAGGCCGAGGCCGCGCACCGCGACCTGCGCGACGCGCTGCTCGCCCGCGCCACCGAGCTCGGCGCGTCCGCGGCGCCGCCACCCGCCGGCTACTCGCTGCCCTACCCGCTCACCGACCAGGCCACCGCGCTGAAACTCGCGATCGAGGTCGAGCAGCGCGCGGCCGCGTTCTGGCGCGCCGCCCTGCCGCCCACCACCGGTTCCGACCGCGTCCTGGCGCTGAACGCGCTGACCGACTGTGCGATCCGGGCCACCCGGTGGCGGCTCGCGGCCGGCGTCACGCCGGTCACGGTGCCGTTCCCGGGCCGCCAGGGCTGACCGAGGCGGGGCACGGCCCGCACGCGCGCAGCGGACCCGACCGCGGACCCCGGCCGGCCGGAGCTCCCGGCGGGCGGCCCGCACGCCGGAAGCGGGCCGCCGCGCGGTGGCCTCCGGCTCCGCCGGGACTCCGCTCCGCGACGCCACGTTCGGAGCCGGTTCCCGAACGGTGCCGGGGGAACCACGACAACGCGGCGGGTCACGGCCACGCGGCGGTCACGGAGGTGGCTCACGCACGTCCCGGCGTGCCGCCCGACGACCGTGGAAAGGCTTCGGCAACGGTACGGGAATGCGCGGTGACGGCATTCCCGGACGTATTTGTCCTCGGGGCGGCGGCATTTCCACCGACCGGCGCCGGCCGCCCCATCGGCGCCCATTTCGTGGCCTTTCCGACAGGCCGGTGCGGACCGCCGGAACGCGCACCCACGACCACTCCGAATGGGCCGCCGCGCACCCCGTACCCCCGATGGGGTATTTGGGTGATTGTGCGCGCGCTGCGTGGAGGGCGTGATCGTCCGGCCGGCCGGACGAGGATTGGCGGGGTGACCGGGACGAATCCGTATCTGGTGAATCCGCGCTGGCTGGTCGCGGAGCGGGTCGGCGACGCGGTCCGGCGCCGCTACCCGGCGGACGTGCTGAGCGTCGGCGTGCACGGCGGCCTGGCGCACGGCGACGACGGTGACGGCAGCGACATCGAGATGATCGTGGCGACCTACCGGCCGGGCAGCGGACCGTGGAGCGTGAGCCGGCGGGTGGACGGCGTGCTGGTCCGGCTGAGCGCGACCGGCGCCGACGAGCACCTGCGCGCGGCCCGCACGCTGACCGCGCTGTGGCCGCTGACCGCGGACCGGTACGTGACCACGCGCGCGGTGCACGACCCGGACGGCTGGCTGCGGCGGCTGCGCGACGTCCACCTGGGCCGGCTGGCGCAGGCCCGTCCGCTGGAGTTCACCACGCTCGCCCGGCAGGCGTGGGCCGCCGCGTCGGCCGCGCACGCCCGCGCCGTCCGGCTGGCCGAGTGGTACGAGACCGACGCCGCGTTGCAGCAGCTCGGCGAGGCCCGGCTGCACGCCGCGATGGTCACCGGCCTGCTCAGCCGCACCTACTTCCGGGACAGCGCGGACGCGGTGCGCCGGACCGGGTTCGCCGGCCTGGACATGGCCGACCTCGGCCGTGTCCTGCGCGAGCTGGCCACGGAACTGACCGGGCGGGGGCGCCCGGTGGACGCCACCCCGGACACCGTCTTCGACGACCGCTAGACCTGCCCCCGGCTCAGGGCAGGGTCAGGATCTCGTAGCCGGAGTCGGTCACGACCAGCGTGTGCTCGAACTGGGCGGTCCACTTCCGGTCCTTGGTGACCACGGTCCACCGGTCGTCCCACATCTCGTACTCGTGGGTGCCGAGCGTGATCATCGGCTCGATCGTGAACGTCATGCCGGGTTCCATCACCACGTCCAGCGACGGGTTGTCGTAGTGCGGGATGTAGAGGCCGCTGTGGAACGTCTCGCCGATGCCGTGGCCGGTGAAGTCGCGGACCACGCCGTAGCCGAACCGCTTCGCGTACGACTCGATGACCCGGCCGATCGCGTTGATCTGCCGGCCCGGCGCGACCGCCTTGATGCCGCGCATCATCGCCTCGTGGGTGCGCTCGACCAGCAGCCGCGCCTCCTCGGAGACCTCGCCGACGCAGAACGTCGCGTCCGTGTCGCCGTGCACGCCGCCGATGAACGCGGTGACGTCGACGTTGATGATGTCGCCGTCCTCCAGCACCGTGCTGTCCGGGATGCCGTGGCAGATGACCTCGTTGAGCGAGGTGCAGCACGACTTCGGGAAGCCCTTGTAGCCGAGCGTGGACGGGTACGCCCCGTGGTCGAGCAGGAACTCGTGCACCACGCGGTCGATCTCGTCGGTGGTGACGCCGGGCTTGCAGTGCTCCCCGGCGAGCTGGGTGGCCTGCGCCGCGAGCCGGCCGGCCAGACGCATTTTCTCGATGGTCTCCGGCGTCTGCACGTGCGACCCGGTCCACTGCCGCGGCCGGTCCTTACCGACGTACTCCGGGCGGGGGATCTGGGAGGGCACCTGACGCCGCGGCGTGACGGTGCCCGGGGTGAGAGGCGCGCGAACGGTCATGCCGGAAGCCTATCGCCGCCGTCCTCCGAACGCGGAAACCTGTGCGTTCACTGGATGGGGTGGGAGGTTGTTGCTCCGTTCCGGGCCCTGTGAAATCGTAACCGGCGTGGATCAACAGGGCGCCGAGCCGACGTTCTCCGCCGTCACCGACGTCGACGGGGACCAGGTCAACGTTCGCGTGTCCGGTGAGGTCGACATGTCCACGGCCGACCGGTTCTACGCGACCGCGACCGGCTCCCGGGCCGCGTTCCTGACGCTGGACCTGCGCCCGGTCTCGTTCTTCGACTCGGCCGCGATCCACGCGCTGGTCCGGATCGCGGAGCACTACGCCGGCCGGCTCTCCGTGCTGCCGTCCCGCCAGGTCCGCCGCGTGCTGGAGATCTCCGGCCTCGGCGACCAGCCCTGGTTGACCGCCTGACCGTCCGGCCCCGGGGCCGGACGGTCCGGGCGCGCCGGGTCAGGCACCTCGCCCCGGCGCGTCCCGGTCGGGAGACGCCGGCGTGCCGAGCTCGCGGCGCAGCGTGAGTGCGGTGCCGGCCGCCGAGCGTTCCACGGTCAGCGTCGCCAGCGCCCGGATCAGCGCCAGACCGCGCCCGCGGAACCCGGCCTCGCCCTCCGGCCGCCAGCCGCCGGTGTCCCGGATCGTGGCCTCCACCGCGGCCGGCACGCCGTCCGGGCCGGTCGCGATCCGCACGGTCACGTCGATGACCGGTTCGCGCGGCGCGACCGGGTGCTCGATCGCGTTCGCGGCGGCCTCGGACACCGCGACGGTCAGATCGAAGATCTCGTTCTCCGGTACGCCGTGCGCGGCCAGGAAGTCGTCCAGCCGCCGCCGCAGCACGGACAGCCGGTTCGGGTCGGACGGCAGCCGCAGGTCCATCCGGTCCGCCTCGGCCGCCTCCAGTGCCAGCAGCGCGATGTCGTCGTGCAGCGGCTGGTCCGCCACCCGGCGCAGCAGCCCGTCGATCAGATCCTCCACGTGGTCGGCGGGGCGTGCGGCGTCGGTCAGCAGCGCCTGCAGGCCGGTGTCGATGCCCTGCCGCCGGTCCTCGATCAGCCCGTCCGTGTAGAGCAGCAGGCGGGAGCCGACCGACAGCCGCCCCGTGCCGGTGCGGTACGTGGCCTGCGGCAGCGCTCCGATCGGCGGCCCGAGCGCGGTCTCGTGGAGGAACGCGACGTCCGCCTCGGTGGTGATCACCACGGGTGACGGGTGTCCGGCGCTGGCGAACAGCAGGTCGCGCCGCACCGGGTCGTAGCGCACGCAGACCACGGTGGCGAACTGCCGGCGCCCGAGGTTGTCCACCAGCCGGTTGAGCCGGGTCAGCGCCTCGCCCGGGTCGAAGCCCTCCAGCAGGTACGCCCGGAGCGCGTTGCGCAGCTGCCCCATGGCCGCGGCCGCGTGCACGCCCTTGCCGACCACGTCGCCGATGACCAGGTCGAGGTGGCCGCCCGGACCGACGATCACGTCGTACCAGTCGCCGCCGACCTCGGCCTCCGCGGAGCCGGCCAGGTAGCGGCTGGCGGTCACCGCGCCCGGCACCTTGGGCAGCGACCGGGGCAGCAGGCTGTGCTGCAGCGTGGTGGCGATCCGGTGCTCGGCCTCGTAGAGCCGGGCGTTCTCCAGCCTGATCCCGACCAGGCGGCCGAGCTGGGCGAGCACCACCTCGTCGAACGGGGTCGGGTCGTGCCCGTCGCGCCAGACGGCGAGCTCACCGAGCGGGTCGCCGGTCGCGCCGGCCAGCGGCACCACCGCGGACGGCTGCTCCGGGGTCTCCTCGACGCGCCGGGTCTCGAAGCTGGCACCGCGCACGGTCGCGACCACCCGGCCGGCGTTGACCATGCGAAGCGCGTGACCGGCCGCGGCCTCGATGACCGCGGTGGTGGAGCGGGCCGCGTTCAGGTCCGCGGCCGCGTCGACCAGCGCGCGCAGCCGGGCGGTGATCCGGCCGCGGAGCTGGCCCAGTTCCAGGTTCGCCCGGACCCGGGCGACCAGGTCACGCGCGGTGAACGGCTTGACCAGGTAGTCGTCGGCACCGGCAGCGAGTCCCTCGACGGACGCCTCGTCACCGGCCCGCGCGGACAGGATGATCACCGGCACGCCGCTGGTCCGCTGGTCCTTGCGCAACGCCTCGACCAGCGCGAACCCGTCCATCCGGGGCATCATCACGTCGGTCAGCACCAGGTCGAACGACGTGCCGAGCGCGGCGTCCAGCGCGGCCTGCCCGTCCGCGACCGCGACCACGTCCCAGTGCGGGCGCAGCAGCCGGGTCACGTGGTCGCGCAGGTCGCCGTTGTCGTCCGCGAGCAGGATCCGGCCCCGCCCCGGCGTCCGGGGCGGCGGGGCCGCGGCCGGTGGCTCCTCGGCCAGCCACGGCCGCGTCTCCTCCAGGAACTGCCGGCCGTCGACCTGGTCGGCCAGTGGCGCGGGCTCGATCATCCGGTCCGGCGGCAGGTGCGCGCTGCCGAACGGCACGGTCAGCCGGAACACGCTGCCCTCGCCGGGCGTGCTGGTGACCGTGACGGTGCCGCCGTGCTGCTCGATCAGCTCGCGGACCAGGGCCAGCCCGATGCCGGTCCCCTCGTGGCTGCGCGCCCGGACCCCGGCGACCCGGTGGAACCGTTCGAAGAGCTGCGGGATCTCCTCGGCCGCGATGCCCACGCCGGTGTCCGCGACCTCGACGACCGCGACCGGTCCGGCGGCCCGCGCCCGAACCGTGACGCTGCCGGTGAAGGTGAACTTCACCGCGTTCGACAGCAGGTTGAGGATGATCTTTTCCCACATCTCCCGGTCGACGTGCACCGGCGCGGGCAGCGACGGGCAGTCCACCACCAGGCGCAGCCCGGCCCGGTCGGTCGCGGAGCGGAACGTGCTGGCCAGCCGCGCCGTGTAGTCCGCGAGGTCGGTGGGCTGGTAGGTGGCGCGCAGCCGGCCGGCCGAGATCCGGGAGAAGTCCAGCACCGTGTTGACCAGCTTCAGCAGCCGGAACCCGTTGCGTTGCATGACCTCCAGCCGCTCCCGCGCGTCCTCGGCGAGGCCGGGCGTGGCGAGCGCGTCCTCCAGCGGGCCGAGGATCAGCGTCAGCGGCGTGCGCAGCTCGTGGCTGACGTTGGAGAAGAAGCTGGTCTTGGCCTCGTCCAGCGCGGTCAGCGCGGCCGCCTGCGCCCGCTCGTGCTCGTAGGCGCGCAGGTTCGCCACCGCGTTGCTGACCTGCGCCGCGACCAGCCGGCAGAAGCCCAGGTAGGCGTCGTCCCGCGCGAGGTGCCGGCTCAGGCCCAGCACCAGCACGCCCACGGTCTGGTGGCCGGCCGTGATCGGTGTCGCGAACGCCTCCGCGGCCGCGGAGTCGGGCGCCGTCGCCAGCAGGTCCGCGGTGGGCAGCAGCGTCTCCGCGTCGACGGGCACCGGCCGCACGTCCGCGTCCGCGGCGCCGCCGACCGCCAGGATCGGCGCGTCCCCGGACTCCAGGCGCACCATCGAGAACGGCACGTCCGCCGGGAACTCGCCGAGCACCCGCACGATCTCCGCGGCCAGCGCGGGCTGGCTCGCGGTCTCGCCGAGCCGGGAGCCGAGCGTGCTCAGCGCCGTGACCCGCCGCTCGCCGACCACGCGCGAGGTGGTGTCCGTGACGATGCAGTAGACGCCGCCGACCGTGCCGTCCGGCAGGCGGATCGGGTCGTAGGAGATGTCGAAGTACGTCTCCTCGAGGTAGCCGTGCCGCTCCAGCATGAAGCGGTGGTTCGGTGCCCAGTACGCCTCACCGCTCGCGACCACGCCGTCGAAGAGCCCGCCGATCAGGCCCCAGATCTCGCTCCACATCTCCCGGCCGGGCCGCCCGAGGTGGGCCGGATGCTTCGCGCCCATGGCCGGGATGTACGCGTCGTTGTAGAGCGCCACGTACTCCGGGCCCCAGAAGATGACGATCTGCGCGCGGGAGGCGAGCATCAGCGCGACCGCGCCGCGCAACACCGGCGGCCACGAGGCGGGCGCGCCGATCGCGGTCGCGGACCAGTCCAGGTCCCGCATCCGGGCGCCCATCTCCCCGCCGGTGTCGAACGCCAACGCGAGCTCGGCAGGGAGGTCGCCAACCGTCGTGTCCTGGTCCGATGCGGAGCCCATTGCGCATCCTCCCGACGCGTCCCCCGATTCGGACGGCCCTATACCCGCCCGGTGCCGCGCCGTAACACCGCGGCCCGGGCAACGCCGGGGACGGGGTTCAGGCGGCCATCCGCGCCCGGGTGACGACGGCGCGGCTCCGCGCGGCCTCGACCAGCGCGGCGAACGGCCGGAGGTCGTCGGTGCGCTCCGGGTGCCACTGCACGCCGAGCACGAAACCGGCGTCCGGGTCCTCCACGGCCTCGACCAGCCCGTCCTCGGCCCAGCCGGTGGCGACCAGCCGGCCCGGGTCCGCGACCGCCTGGTGGTGGAACGAGTTGACCGGCGCGTCCAGCCCCATGATCGCGGCCGCGCGGGAGCCGGGCGCGAGCCGTACCCGGTGGAATCCGTCCTGGTCGTCGCCGGGCATGTGCCCGGTGTGCCCGACCACGTCCGGCACGTGCTGGTGCAGGCGGCCACCGGACGCGACCGTGAGCAGCTGCATGCCCCGGCAGACGCCGAGCACCGGCAGGTCCGGCGCGGCCAGCGCGGCGCGCATCAGGAGCATCTCGGCCTCGTCGCGCTCCGGCACGCTGACCGTCAGCGGGTGCGGCTCGGCGCCGTAGTAGCCGGGGCTCACGTCCGAGCCACCGGTGAACACGATGCCGTCCAGGCCGTGCAGCACGTCGTCACCCGGATCGTCCGTGGTGATCAGCACGGCCCGGCCGCCGGTCGCGTGCACCGCGCGCACATAGGTCAGCGGCAGCACCGCGGACGGGACGTCCACCGTGCCGAACCGGGTGTCCTGTGCGTACGTGGTGAGTCCGATCAGCGGTCGCGTCATGCGGTCCTCCCCTGTTCCGAGCGTGTTGAACTCATCGGCGGCGCCGGGCACGGCCCGCACGCCGGCGGGTTGCGGTTCGGTTAGGCCTTCGCCGCGTTGACCAACGCGGCGAACGGCCGAAGGTCACCGGCCTCCTCCGGGTGCCACTGCACCCCGAGCAGGAACGGGTGCGCCGGGTCCTCGACCACCTCGATCAGCCCGTCGTCGGCCCAGCCGGTCGCGGTCAGCCGCCCCGGGTCGGCCACGCCCTGGTGGTGGTAGGTGTTCACCTCGGCCACCGGCCCGAGCAGCGCGGCGATCCGGCTGCCGGGGGCGCAGCGCAGCCCGTGCGTGCCGAACACGCCGGGCGCCGGGCGGTGCTTCTCGTGCCCGAGCACGTCCGGCAGGTGCTGGTGCAGCCGGCCGCCGTGCACGGCCGCGAGCAGCTGCATGCCCCGGCAGACCCCGAGGATCGGCAGGCCGGTGCGGAGCGCGGCGGTCAGCAGCGCGACCTCGCCGGCGTCCCGGTCCGGCCGGGAGTCGGTGGCCGCGGCCGGCTCCGCGCCGTAGAGGCCGGGTCCGACGTCCGCGCCGCCGGCCAGCAGCAGGCCGTCCAGCGCGCGCAGCACGCCGGCGTCACCGTCGTCCGGCGGCAGCAGCACCGCCCGGCCGCCGGCCTCGGTCACCGCCCGCACGTAGGTGTGCGGGACCAGGTCCGCGGCCGTGTCCCGCCAGATGCCCCAGGACGCCGGCTCCCGATAGCTCGTGATGCCGATGATCGGTCGCATCGTGCCACCCTAGATCGCGGGGCGACCGGTCATCGAGGCCCTTCCGGACCGCCTTCACCCGCAAGCGGACGATCCGTACCCCGTCAGGAGCATGACGGTCGTGCTCCCGCGGCACCGGTCGTCGCCGGCGCTCCTCCCGGCACGATCCACGGGTGGTCACCGTCACGAGCCGGGGCGGTCACCGGTCCCGGCGGCCGGATCCCAGGACCCGCGGTGCGGAAGAGCCTCGTAGCGGGCGGTGAGCGCGGCCAGCTCGGTGGTGAGCGTGGACCGGGCCTCGTCCAGGCCGGCCTCGGCGTCCGCGGTCCGGTAGGCGGCGATCCGCTCCCGCACCGACATGCCGACCGCGGTGGTGATCGCGCGGCGCGCGGCCGCGGACTCGTCCTGGCGGCGGACCAGGTCGCGCCAGGCCGCGTGCACGGCGGACCAGCCCGCGTCCACGTCCGCGCTCATCCGGGCCAGCTCGCCGCCGCCCGCCTCGGTCAGCCCGTCACCGGTGGCCCAGGCGTTGAACCGGCTGCTGACGATCAGCACCCGGCCGGCCGCCTCGCACACGGCCGGGTCCGCCAGCCCGCTGCTCAGCACCTCGCCCAGCAGCCGTGGCCCACCGGTCGGCGCGGGCGTACCCACGCCCAGGTCAGGAAGTCGCATGCGGAGAGCCTAGGACCCGCGCGGAGCGGCCCGCCCGGAGCCGCCGGACCCGCCCCGGAACAGACGCCGGCACCACGGCGTGATGCTGCCGTGGTGCCCGGCGGTCCTGCGGCCCGCACCCGTCGACGCAGCTTCGCGGCGGTACGTCAGCGGGGCCTGTGGCCCTTCTCTGTGTCCCGCCCCGGCCGGGAAGATCGCCCGCGACGAGTTGTTATCCAGAACACTGCCCTGGGTGGGACGTCCCCAAACCCGTAATCCGCGCCGCGCTACAGCGGTGTCACGTACGCGCCGGTGATGCCGCCGTCCACGACGAACTGGCTGGCCGTCATGAACGAGGCGTCGTCGCTGGCCAGGAACGCGACCGCGGCCGCGATCTCGGACGGCTCGCCGAACCGGCCCATCGGCACGTGCACCAGCCGGCGCGCGGCTCGCTCCGGGTCCTTCGCGAACAGCTCCAGCAGCAGCGGCGTGGCGATCGGGCCGGGGCAGAGCGCGTTCACCCGGATGCCCTCGCGGGCGAACTGCACGCCCAGCTCCCGGGTCATCGCGAGCACGCCACCCTTGCTGGCCGTGTACGCGATCTGCGAGGTGGCCGCGCCCATCAGGGCCACGAACGACGCGGTGTTGATGATCGAGCCCTTGCCCTGCCGGCGCATGTGCGGGATCGCGTACCTGCAGCAGAGGTAGACGCTGGTGGTGTTGACCCGGAGCACCCGCTCCCACGCGTCCAGCCCGGTCTCCAGGATCGAGTCGTCGTCCGGCGGCGAGATCCCGGCGTTGTTGAACGCGACGTCGACCCGTCCGTGCCGCGACGCGACGCCGTCGAACAGCGCCCGCACCTGGTCCTCGTCGCCCACGTCGCAGCGCACGAACTCGCCGCCGGTCTCGTCGGCCGCGGCCTTCCCGGCGTCCGCGTCCACGTCCGCGCAGACGACGAACGCGCCCTCGTCCCGGAACCGGCGCGCGGTGGCGAGCCCGATGCCGCTGCCCGCGCCGGTGATGACCGTGACCCGCCCGGCGAGTCTCCGCATGCGTACCGCCACCCCTCGATAGTTTTCGGGCGCGGCACGTCCGGCGCCGCTGCCGCCCGGTCCGCCCTCAGGGCCCGGTGTCGATGAAGACGTTCTTGACGTCGGTGAACGCCAGCAGCGCGTCCGGGCCCAGCTCGCGGCCCAGGCCGGACTGCTTCATGCCGCCGAACGGCGTCCAGTGCCGGACCGAGGAGTTGGAGTTGACGCTCAGGTTGCCGGCGTCGACCCGCCGGGCCACCCGGATCGCGCGGCCCACGTCACGGGTCCAGATCGAGCCGGAGAGGCCGTAGGCGGTGTCGTTCGCCAGCCGCACCGCCTCGTCCTCGCCGTCGAACGGCAGCACGGAGACGACCGGCCCGAATATCTCCTCCCGCCAGTGCCGGTCCCGCGTGCTCGCCGCGCGCAGCACGGTCGGCGGGAACCAGAAACCACCGGACCCGGCCGGTACGTCGCCGGCGAACAGCGTCTCCGCCCCGTCCACGTAGGAGGCGACTGCCGCCCGGCGCTCCTCGGAGATCAACGGGCCCATCTGCGCCGTCTCCAGCGCCGGGTCCGCCACCCGGAACGCGCGCACGGCCGGTTCCAGCAGCGCGAGGAAGTCGTCGTAGACCGCGCGCTCGACCAGCAGCCGGGAGCGCGCGCAGCAGTCCTGGCCCGCGTTGTCGAAGACCGCGCCCGGCGCCGCCTCGGCCGCGCGCGCCAGGTCCGCGTCCGCGAACACGATCGACGCGCTCTTGCCGCCCAGTTCCAGCGTCACGCGTTTGATCTGTGCGGCCGCGCCCGCCAGGACCCGTTTGCCGACCGCGGCCGACCCGGTGAAGCAGATCTTCCGGACCGCCGGATGGGTCACGAACCGCTGCCCCACCACGTCACCGCGGCCGGGCAGCACGGTGAACACGCCCTCCGGCAGGCCGGCGTCGAGCGCGAGCCCGGCCAGGCGCAGCGCGGTCAGCGGGGTGAGCTCGGCCGGCTTGAGCAGCACGGTGTTGCCGGCCGCGAGCGCGGGCGCGAAGCCCCAGGCCGCGATCGGCATCGGGAAGTTCCACGGCACGATCAGGCCGGCCACGCCGAGCGGCTCGTGGAACGTGACGTCCAGCCCGCCGGCGACCGGGATCTGCCGGCCGGTGAGGCGTTCCGGCGCGCCCGCGTAGTAGTCGAGCACGTCGCGGACGTTCCCGGCCTCCCACCGCGCGTTGCCGATCGGGTGGCCCGCGTTGCGCACCTCCAGCGCGGCCAGCTCCTCGACGTGCGCGTCCACCACCGCGGCGAAGCGGCGCAGCAGGCGGGCGCGGTCGCCGGGCGCGACGGCCCGCCAGCTCTCGAACGCCGCGGCGGCCCGGGCGATCGCGGCGTCGGTCTCCTCGACGCCCGCCATCTCGACGTCCGCGAACCGCTGCCCGGTGGCGGGATCGATGACGCTACAGTCGCTCGAACCCACGCCGCAGCTCCCAGTCCGTGACCGCGGCGTCGAACGCGGCCAGCTCCACCCGGGCGTTGTTGGCGTAGTGGGCGGCCACGTCGTCGCCGAACGCCGCGCGCACGAACGCGGACGACTCCCACAGCGCGAGCGCGTCCCGCAGCGTCGGCGGCACCCGTGGCGCGTCCTCGTCCGAGTAGGCGTTGCCCGGGTGGGCCGCCTCCAGCGGCAGCTCGCGCTCGATGCCGTGCAGCGCGCCGGCGATCAGCGCGGCGATCGCCAGGTACGGGTTCACGTCCGCGCCCGGCACCCGGTTCTCCACCCGCGTCGACGGCCCGTGCCCGGCGATCCGCAGCGCGCACGTCCGGTTGTCCACCCCCCAGCGCACCGCGGTCGGCGCGAACGACCCGGGCTGGTAGCGCTTGTACGAGTTGATCTGCGGCGCGTAGAACAGGCTCGCCTCGCGCATCGTGGCCAGCAGCCCGGCCACCACGTATCCGCCGACCCGGGACAGCCCGCCCGGCCCGGCACCCGGCATCGCGGGCGCGCCGGTGTGGTCGCGCAGCGAGAAGTGGATGTGGCAGGAGTTGCCCTCGCGCGCGTTCGGCTTCGCCATGAACGTGATCGACATGCCCTCCTGGGCCGCGATCTCCTTCGCGCCGTTCTTGTAGATCACGTGGTGGTCGGCCGTGGTGAGCGCCTCCGCGTACCGGAAGCCGATCTCGTGCTGGCCGAGGTTGCACTCGCCCTTCGCGCTCTCCGGAACCAGGCCGGCGCCGTACATCTCGTTGCGGATCCGGCGCAGCAGCGGTTCCACCCGCGCGGTGCCGAGCAGCGAGTAGTCCACGTTGTACAGGTTGGCGGGCGTGAGGTCGCGGTAGCCCTGGCTCTGCGCGGTCTCGTAGCTGTCCCGGTAGAGCACGAACTCCAGCTCGGTGCCGGCCCAGGCGGTGTAGCCGTACTCACCGAGCCGGTCCAGCTGCCGTTGGAGGATCTGCCGGGGCGAGGCCGGCACGTCACCGGAACCGTCCGGCCAGGCCAGGTCGGCCAGCAGCATCGCGGTCCCGGGCTGCCACGGCACCCGGCGCAGCGTGCCGAAGTCCGGCACCATCGCGAGGTCGCCGTACCCGCGCTCCCAGGAGGACATCGCGTACCCGTCGACCGTGTTCATCTCCACGTCCACGGCGAGCAGGTAGTCGCAGCCCTCGCCGCCGTGCGCCACCACCTCGTCGAGGAAGTGGGCGGCGTGGAACCGCTTGCCCTGCAGCCGGCCCTGCATGTCCGTGATCGCCAGGACGACCGTGTCCATCTCACCGGTGTCGATCGCCGCACGTAGCCCGTCCAGGGTGAGTCCCATGGTGATCTGGTCTACTACCAAACGCATTCGCGCACAACAATGCCCGGGCCTTTTCCCGGCCCGGGCATCGTGTCGTGCGGCTCGGCTCGGCGTCACTAGCTCAGCTCGGCCGCGACCTCCTGGCGGAGCGCGGCGAGCGTGGGGTGGAACGCGTTGCCCGGGCACTCGGTCGCGCCCGCGCCGATCGCCTGCCAGTCGCGGTGGCCGAGGATCGTGTTGACCTGGCCGCTCGCGCCGGAGACCGGGTTGCGGTAGGTCACCCGCGCGGTCGGGTCGATGTTGACCAGACCCGCGATGCCCGCCAGCACCTTGACCAGCGACTCCCGCGCGGCCGCGGTCGGCTGCCGGTTGGTGAACCGGCCGAGCAGCGAGACGCCCACGTTGCCGGCGTTGTAGCCGCCCACGTGCGCGCCGTTGACCGCCTTCGGCCGCCCGTCCGGGCCGGCCGTGCCGCCGTAGACCGGCACACCGTCGGTGCCGGACCAGCGGCCCTCGTAGACCGCGCCCGCCTCGTCGATCAGCAGCTGGTAGCCGATGTCGCCGTAGTCGTCCGCGATCGTGTCGTCGTAGTAGATGGCCCGGACCGTCGCGGCCGGGTTGGGGTCGTCGTTGTGCGCGTCCACGCCGGTGTGGTGCACGGTCAGCGTCTGGACCGGGAAGAATTCCGCCACCCACTTCTGGGTGCCGTCCGGGTTGAGCCGCAGCGACTCGTCCGCGCCCCACGCCTGCCGGGGCAGGTAGCGGTTGAGCGCGAGCGCCTGGGCGCCCCGCATCGGCAGCGCGTTCTTCGCCACCGCCGCGATCTGGCCGGCCGGGCCGTCGATCGTGTTGATCTCACGCACCACGGCCGGGCTGCCGTCCGCGGTCTGCACCTCGTAACCGGTGACACCGTGCGCCAGCACCATGGAGCGGTTGCCGGCCGCGGCTGATATGCCGTCCCGGCCGCCGTGGCAGCCGGCGAGTTCGAGCCACGCACCCCATCCGTTCGCGTCCCGCAGCCGCACCGCGGCAGCGGCTGAGGCCGTCACCGAGAGGTGCGTCAGCGTGAACTCCGCGACGTCGTTCTGCTCGCGGCTCGCCACCCGACCGCGCTGGTGCGCGAGCGTGCGCGGGATGCGGCGCGGCTCGTTCGCCGCGTAGGCGACACCACCGGCCGCCGCCGCGATCGCGCCCGCGCCCACCACCGTCGCGCCGGTGAGCAGTGTCCGTCGAGAAACCACGTGTGGACCTCCTGGTAGGTTCGGGCCCCGCCCACCGGAACTCCGGTGCGCGAAACCAGGTCAGCCGACATCGACCCCACTCTTACCCGGAATCGGTGTTCGGAACATCGATCCGGGACGCTCACACACTACTCATCGATGGCCACTGTGGAATCGACGTTTCGGCGTGGGCCGATGAACCAGTGGCGGGCCGAGACGAGCCACCAGAGCGCGACCAGCAGCAGTACGCCGCCGACCGCGAGCGGCGCGTAGTTGACCGCGGACCAGGTGAAGTCGCTGGTGAACGGCACACCGGCGGGCACGATCGGCAGGACGAAGTAGACCGAGACGACCGCGATCTCGAGCAGCGCGATCCAGCAGAGCGGCCGGTGGAGCCGGCCCAGCGTCCACGGTCCGGGCCGGAAGGCCGCACCCATCCGCAGCCGCAGCGCGATCGGGATCGCGAACGCCAGGTAGAGGCCGATCACCGCGACCGAGACCACGGCGTAGAACGCGATCGGCACGCCCTCGCGCTGGTAGAGCGCGGGCAGCGTGAGCAGCAGCCCGGCCGCGCAGACCGCGAGGATCGCCGCCGTCGGCGTACCGTTGCGGTCCACCCGCGACCAGAGCCGCCAGCCCGGCACCGCGCGGTCCCGGCTGAACGCGTACGCCATCCGCGAGGCCGACGTCACGCAGGACATGCCGCAGAAGAACTGGCCGACCGTGGAGATGATGATCACAACCTGGTAGAAGAACGGCGTGAGCGCGGTCTCGAAGATCGCCCCGGAGAAGCCGTACGCCTCGTTGATCGCGGTCACGTCGGTCGCCGCGAACAGGAACGACAGCAGCAGCACCCAGCCGCCGATCGCGGAGTAGAAGATCGACTGCCAGAGTCCGCGGGCCGCGGCCGTGGACGCGCCCCGGGTCTCCTCCGAGACGTGCGCGCACGCGTCGAACCCGGTGATCGTGTACTGGGTGAGCAGGAAACCCAGCGGCAGCACGTAGAACCAGTAGGCCGCGTCGCCGAAGCCGGAGTTGTTGAACCGTTCGGTGAAGACGAACTCGAAGCTCTGGTGCCGCTCCGGCACCAGCAGCAGGATCAGCACCACGGCCGTCGCGCCGGCCACGTGCCACCAGACCGACACGTTCTGCAGCAGGTCGATGACCCGGTGCCCGAACACGTTGATCGCCGCGTGCAGCGCCAGGATGATCACGAAGAGCACGAACGCCTGGCTGAGCGTGCCCGCCCAGCCCGGCACCAGCGCGGACAGCGTCAGGTTCAGGAACGTCGCGGCGCCGTAGTCGACGGACGCGGTGACCGCGATCAGCCCGATCAGGTTCAGCCACCCGGTGAACCAGCCGTGCACCGGCCGGCCCATCGTCGCGGCCCACCAGTAGATGCCGCCCGCGGTCGGGTACGCCGAGACCAGCTCCGACATGCAGAAGCCGATGATCAGGATGAACGCCGAGATCAGCGGCCAGCCCCAGGCGACCGCGACCGGCCCGCCGTTGTTCCACGCCTGGCCGAACGTGGTGAAGCACCCGGCCAGGATCGAGATGATGGAGAACGAGATGGCGAAGTTGGAGAACCCGCTCCACGTGCGCTTGAGCTCCTGCTTGTAGCCGAGTTCGGCCAGGCGCCGGGCGTCGTCGTCGATTTCGGTGCTCACGAAACACCTCCGGGACACGGACCTTCGCCGGTACGCAGAGGAGATCGTCGATCCGGCGGCTGCGCGCCAGTCTCGACCCGAAGGATCACCGCGGTCAATACGTACCGGTAAAACACCAGATTCGGCCGCGGCCGCGCCGGCCCGCGCGCAATTGCGTTGCGACCTGCCCGTACCCGCCGCATCCTGGGTGGGTGACGAGGGGCCTTCGGCCGGCCCCGCGGCGCCGGACGGGCCCGGCCATCTCTCTCGCCCGGGCTCGTTCCGGCGCTTCGCCGCACGACAAAGAAACCCCCAGGCCGATGCCTGGGGGTTTCTTATATGCACGGCGGTCTCGCGGTGCGCACCGCGTCCCTGCCGTGAGCCGCAGCGGGTTCCGGTGCCGTCGTTCCTTTCGGAACCATCGCCCCTGTCTCCCGCTGCTGTCTTCGACGGTACGCCGCGGCCCGGCCCGCGCGTGGCGGAACGCGGGAAAACGTCTACCGCCGCGCCGGCAGCTGGGCGTCCGGGCGGACCCGGTGGTAGGCGTTGGAGGCGTGCCGGCGGACCGCGCCGAGGCGGTGCCGGGCCGCGACCGTGGCGTAGCGCACGCGCTGGGCCGGCGGCGCGGTGCCGATGCCGGACAGCACATATCCCTGCGCGGCCAGGCGGTCGCCGAGCGCGTCCTCGCAGAGCGCGATCTGCCACGGCTCCAGGCGGTCCCGCCAGGTGCCGACGCGGTCGTCGCCGACCTCCGCGTGCGTGCGGACGTGCCATTTCTTGCGCTCGGGTACGGCCACGGACGCGACCTGGTCCGGCCGGGTCATCGCGTCGTCGAAGTCCTCGCCGAGGAACGCGCAGAGGCGGCGCAGCTCGGTCTCCGGGCTCTGCACCAGGCTCTCGTACCGCAGCGGGAAGTAGGAGTCCGGCGGGAGCGCGCGCTCGGCGCGGCGGGCGCTGTCGACGGACCGGGCCCAGGCGGAGATCGCCTTGTGGATGCCATCCCGGTGCCACGGCATCTCCAGCAGCGACGCCACGCAGTCGCGCCCGTCCCGGGTGATCGTGACGATCTGCGCGTCCGGGAAGAGCCGGAGCACGACGTCGACGTTGTGGATGTAGGACGGCCGCTTGTCGCCCCAGCGCGGCTTGCCGAAGCGCTCGGCGTACGCCTGGAAGACCGCGCCCATCGCGGAGCCGAGCGTGGGCGGGCCGGCCACGATCCGGGCGGTCACCGCGTCCCGGTCCAGCCCGAGGTCGGCGACCTTGGTCTCCTCCGTGAAGATCCAGTCGGCCAGCGCGCGGCGGCGGTCGGGCTTGCGGAGGTCGCCGAAGCGGTGCCGCAGGCCGTACCCGGACAGCACGAATCGGGTCTCGGGCGGGATCGCGATCCGCGGATGTGCGTGCAGCATGAGCTGCAGCATCGTGGTACCGGACCGCGGACACCCCATGACGAAGATCGGCCGGCTGTTCACGCCGGGTAAAACGATGCTTTATCGCCCGAGATACTCAAATTTCGGCAGCGAGCTCCGTCGTCAGTCGGCTCGGGGACGGGCGGCCGGGTCGGCCACGGGCACCCGGCGCACGATCGCCAGCAGGGACGCCTCCACGTCCTCGACCGGGCGCTCCGGCGTGAACACCAGCCAGTCCACCGCGACCACCAGGCCGACGCCGAACAGCGCGGACGACGCCACCCGCACGTCCAGGTCGGCCGGCAGGTCGCCGCTGCGCACGCCGCGCGAGATCGTCTCCGCGATCACCGAGATCGCCTCCTCGCGCAGCAGCGTGAGCGTCTGCTGCCACTCCCGGTTCGTCCGCCACATCTCGGAGAGCAGCAGCTGCGCGAACGCCCGGTACCGCTGGATGTAGGTCAGCTGCGCGTGCACCAGCGCGGCCAGTGCCTCGCGCGGCGGCAACCCGTCGACCGCGGTCCGGAACGCCTCCGTGAGCAGCCCGATGCCGTGCCGCAGCAGCCCCTCGAACAGCGACGTCTTGGACGCGAAGTTGTAGTAGACCGTCCCCTTCGCCACCCCGGCCCGGAGCGCGATGTCGTCGACCGTGGTGGCGGAGTAGCCCTGCTCCGCGATCAGCTCGACCGCGGCCTCGTACAGCCTCTGCCGCGTGTCGTCCCGCCGCCGCGTCCGCCCGTCCACCACACCCCGATCACATCACGAGGGAGGGGTGCAGCGTGCCCGGGGTCAGCACCCGTCCGCGCACCACCGCGGCCACGGTCAGCGCGAACCCGCCGGCCGCGAACGCGCCCAGCACCAGCGCGGCGGTGAGCACCGGCCCGGACCCGCCGCCGTCGATCGCGTGCCGCAGCCCGTCCACCACGTACGACAGCGGCAGGTACGGATGGATCCAGCGGAAGAACGCCGGCGAGGTCTCCACCGGGTAGGTCCCGCCGGACGAGGTCAGCTGCAGCATGAGCAGCGCCAGCGTGAGCAGCCGCCCGGGCGTGCCGAGCCACGCGCCGATCGCCTGCTGCACGCAGACGAACGCCACGGACGTGACCGTGAGCAGGCCGAGCGTCCGCCACGGGTGCACCGGCTCCAGGCCGACGGCCAGCACCACCACCGCGAACAGCACCAGCACCTGGGCCAGCCCGATCACCGCCGCGGGCAGCAGACCGGCGAGCGCGACCCGGTGGCCGGGCGCGCCGCTGTGCACGTGCCGGCGCTCGACCGGCCGCAGCAGCATGAACGTGATCATCGTGCCGACCCAGAGCGCCAGCCCGAGGAAGTACGGCGCGAAGCCCACGCCGTAGGTCGCGGCCCGGTTCTGCACGGACCGGTCCAGGCCCACCGGGTCGGCCAGGATCCCGGCGCGGGCGGCGGCGTCGGTGTACCCCGGGACGGATCCCGCGCCGTCGGCGAGCCCGCCGGCCAGCCGGTCCGCGCCGTCGCGCAGCCGGACCAGGCCGGTGGCCAGCTCGTGCCCGCCGCCGTCCAGCGTGACCAGGCCGTCGGAGAGCCGTTCCGTACCGTCGGAGAGCTGGTAGAGACCGCCGCTGAGGTCGGAGCCGGCACCGGCCGCGGTGCTCAGCCCGGACGAGAGCCGGTCCGCTCCCCCGGCGATGCGGTCCAGCCCGGCCGCGAACGCGTCGATCTGCGTGCGGGCGGCATCGAGGTCACCGGCGAGCCCGGGTGCCGCGTCCGCGACGGCCCGGGCGGTGGCGGCGACCCGGGTCATGTCCGCGCGCAGCGCCGCGAGGTCAGTGGCGCCGATCTGACCGGCCAGCCGGTCCGCGGTCTCGGCCGCGGTCGCGGCGGCCGCGCGGGCCGCGGTCAGCGCCGGGTCGCCGGCCAGCTCCGGATGCGCCACGACCAGCGCGTCGATCCGGTCGATCACGGTGTGCGCGTCGGTCCGCACCGCGTCCGCGAGCCCGGTCAGCGCGTCCAGGTTCGCCGCGACCAGGTCCGCGCCGTCCGCGATCGCGGTGGCGGCGGACGCGATCTCGTCCGCGTGCGCGGCCAGCTCCGGGCCGATCGTGTCGGCCGCGCGGTCCACCCGGCCGGCCAGCTCCCGGCCCGCGGCCGCGGCCTGCGCGGTGGCGGTGCGCAGCTCGCCCGCACCGGCGTCCAGCGTGGCCAATCCGTCCGCGAGCCGGTCCGCGCCGGCCGCGGCGCGCCGGGTGCCGTCGGCCACCTCGGCCGCGCCGCCGGTGGCCGTGTCCAGGCCGGTCGCGAGGTCACCGGCACCGCCGGACGCGGTGCCGAGCCCGTCGTCGAGCTGCCGGGCGCCGTCCGCGGCCTCGCCGGTCCGCTGCTTGAGGTCGGTGAAGCCGACCAGCATCCGGTCGAAGTAGTCACCGGAGGCACTGGCCGACGCGGCGGCCCGGATCTCGCCGAACGCGGTCCGGGCGAACTGGCCGGACAGGTAGTTCACGGCATCGTTCGAGACCACCTCCAACCGCGCCTGCCGTGCGGTGGCGGTGGCGTCCGGCCCGGCGGCCAGCGCGGCGGAGAAACCCGCCGGGATGCGCAGCATCAGGTGCACCTCGCCGTCCGCCAGCTCGCGCCGCGCGGTCGTCTCGTCCGTCACCCGCCAGCCGAAGACCTCGCGGTCCAGCAGCTCCGTGGCCAGGTCCGCGCCCGCGTGCACGGTGCTGCCGTCGCTCGCGGTCACGGGCACGTCCTGGTCGACCAGCGCGACCGGGATCCGGTCGAGCCGCCCCTGCGGGTCCCAGAACGCGGCGAGGTAGAGCGCGCCGTACAGCAGCGGCACCACGGCCAGCACCACCAGTGCCGCGATCGGCAGCCCGCCGCGGGTGAAACGCCGCAACCCGAGCCAGATCATGCTGCCACTCCCGTCGAGAACGTGCGGATGTCCTGGTCGAGCGCCTCCCGGCAGGTCACGATCACGGCCGGGCCCGCGGCCGCGACGGAGGCGAGCACGTCCCGCAGCGCCGCGCGCTCCACCGCGTCCAGGCCGAGATCGACGTCGTCCGCCACGATCAGGCGCGGCTCGCCCAGCCGGGCCAGGGCAAGACCCAGAAGCTGCCGGCGGTACGGCGTGAGCCGCGCGACCCGGGCCGCCGGGTCCAGCCCGAACGGCGTCTCCGGGCGGTCCCGCCGGCCGAGGAGCAGCGCGCGTTCACGCAGCTGCTCCGCGACGGTCAGCGCGGGCTCCGGCTCGTGCACGCCCGGGACCAGCGCGAGCGCGGCCGGGCCGGAGCGGCACAGCGTGCCGGCGTCGACCCGCAACCGCCCGGCCAGCGCGAGCAGCAGCGACGTGCGCCCGCTGCCGGGCGGGCCGGTGAGCGCGCACAGCTCGTGCTCGTCCACGTCGACGTCCACGTCTCGGAAGATCCACTCCCTGCGGTGGCGGACGCCCAGCCCTCGCGCCTCGACGACCGGCATCGCAACTCCCCATGTTTTTAGACTGACCAGTCGGTCTAAAAACATACCCCCATGGCACTTGTGCGGCACGGACGGTTGCGTCACTCCGTATTTACGTAACAATGGAGTTATGGAGAATGCCGAGATCACCGAGCGCCTCGCCCTGATCGAGGACCGGCTCGCCGCGCTCGAGGGCCCCACCGCGCCGGCCGTCACACCCGGCGACCGGTTCTTCGCGCTGCACGGCGTGCGGGACTCGATCGGCGCCGGCACCGTCTACGCCGGGCACGTCGAACTGCCGACCGGCGAGGTCTACGACTGGCAGTGGGGTCCGGTGCCGCTCCGGACGACGCTGGACGCGGACTGGGCCACGGCCGTGGGCGTGCTCAGCGCGCTGGCCAACCCGGTGCGACTGCGCCTGCTCCGCGAGGTGCTGCTCGGCACCCGCGGCGCCACCGAGCTCGGCGCGCTGGACGGCCTCGGCACCACCGGCCAGCTCTACCACCACCTGAAGCAACTGGTCAGCGCCGGATGGCTGCGCTCCCCCGCGCGCGGCGTCTACGAGGTGCCCGGCGACCGGGTCGTGCCGCTGCTGGTCATCCTGACCGCGACCGCCCGATGAGGGCGGCCGTCGCCACGGTGGTGGCGATCCTGGCCGCCGGGGGCGCTCTCGTCGCCGGTCCACGGCCGCCGTCGCTCGGCCCGGAGCAGACCGGGGACGCCGCGCTCGCCACGCTGGTCCGCGACGCCGCGGGCGATCCGGGCGGATACCGCGGGCTGTCCGTGGCACACGTGCAGGACGGCGCCGTGCGGTTCGCCGGGGTCGGCGACGACCGGATCACCCCGGACACCGCGTTCGAGATCGGCTCGGTGACCAAGGCGCTGACCGGCATGCTGCTCGCCGACCTGGAGTCCGACGGCCTGCTCCGCGCGCAGGACACGCTCGGCACGCTGCTGCCCGGCACCGGCGGCCCGGCCGCGTCGATCACGGCGGAGGAGTTGACCGGTCACCGGTCCGGACTGCCCCGGCTGCCGCCGCAGAACCCGGCGACGCTGTTCCTCCGGCAGGCCCGGGCGGCCGATCCGTACGCCGGGATCACCCCGGAGCGGATCGGCCGGGACGTCGCCGGGACGGAGTCGCTGGACGGACGCGGCCAGGTCGCCTACTCCAACTACGGCGTGTCCGTGCTCGGGCTGGCGCTCGCCACCCGCGCCGGCGTGCCGTACCCGCGGCTGGTCACCGACCGCGTCCTGACCCCGCTGGGCATGTCCCGCACCGTGTTCACGCTGGACGGCGCCGCGCCGCCGCCCGGCGCGGCCGAGGGCGGCACACCGTCCGGGCGGGCCGCGGCGCCGTGGACCGCGTCCGGCACCGCACCGGCCGGCACCGGCGCCTGGTCCACCGCGGCCGACCTGGGCCGGCTGCTCACCGCGCTGCTGGCCGGCACCGCGCCCGGCCAGGCCGCGACCACGCCCCGGTTCGACGCCGGCCCGGACGAGCGGATCGGGTACGGCTGGTTCACCCGCACCGTGGACGGCCGGCAGATCGTCTGGCACAACGGGGCCACCGGCGGGTTCCGGGCGTTCGTCGGCTTCGAGCCGGCGACCGGCCGGGGCGTGGCCGTGCTCGGCGACACCACCCGCAGCGTGGACGCGCTCGGCCTGCGCCTGCTCGGCGCGGACGCGCCGGACGAGACGCGCTCGCTGCCGGAGTGGAGCGTCACCGTCATCACCGTGCTGCTGCTGCTCGCGGGCGTCTCGCCGGTCACCACCGGGGCGGCACCGATCCGCCTCCGCGGCCGCCGCGTGATCGGTACCGAGCCGCCGGACCGGCTGCAGGTCGTGGACGCCGCGCTGGTCTCCGCCGGCTGCCTCACCGTGGTACGCCTGACCGGCGACTGGCAGGTCGTCCCGGCGTGGCTGTGGGCGCTCGCGGTGGGCCTGTCCGCCGCCGGCGCGGTCGTCGCGGCGCTGCGCTGGCGGGAGCTGAGAACGCTGCGGGAGGGCAGCAACGCGGCGTCCCGGTGGACCGGCACGGCGATCTCCGCCGTGACCGCCATCGCGCTGGCCGCACTGTTCCTGCTCCCCTGACCCGCACGGCGCGGGCGCTCCCCGCACCGGGTCGCCGCACCGGGCCCGCTCGCGGCACCGGCCGAGCGGAAACCCGGTGCGGGGCCGCCGCGCGCGATCACCCCGGTACACGGCCACCGCGCGCGATCACCCCGGTGCACGGCCGCCGCGCGCGATCGCTCACCCGGCGGGAGGCCGCCGGGTGCCGTCACTCGCCCGGTGCGAGGCGGCCGGCCGCGGCGAGGCGGCGCATCACCGCACGGTGCGGCACCGCGTGACTGATCCGGCCGCCCGCGCCGCTCGTGGTGACGGCCATGAACAGCGAGTTGAGCAGCGCCTCCTCGACCGCGTCCAGCACCGCCGTGAACGCCGGGTCCAGGTCGCCGTCCGGGATCACCGCCTGGCCGGGACGGGCGGTACTGAACGCGATCGCGTAGTCGCCGCTGCCGCCGCTGAACGCCGCGCCGACCCGGCCCATCGCGAAGACCGCGCGCCGGGCCAGGCGGCCGAGCTGGCGCGCGTCCAGCGGCAGGTCCGTCGCGACCACGATCATGCAGGAGTTGCCGGGCGGCGTGACCGGGGGTGCGTCCGGGATCAGCTCCGCCACCGGCAGCGGCACGCCGAGCACGGTCAGCACGCCGCCGACGTTCGACTGCACCAGCGCGCCGACGGTGCCGGCCCGGCCCGCCACCCGGACCATGCGCGACGACGTACCGGTGCCGCCCTTGAAGCCGAGCGCGGTGGTGCCGGTCCCGGCGCCGGCGCAGCCCTCGGCCGGTGGGGCCGCGGACGCGCCGCGCAGCGCGGCCAGCACGTGCTCCTCGGTGATCGGGCGGCGGCGGATGTCCGACAGGTAGCCGTCGTTCACCTCACCGACCAGCGGATTGAACGACAGGCCGTCCGGCCGGCGGTCCATCAGGTAGCTGAGCAGCGCGTCCGCGGCCCGGAACACGGACAGCGTGGCGGTCAGCACGATCGGCGACTCCAGCACGCCCAGCTCGTCCACCTGCGTCGAACCGGTCAGCTTGCCGTGCCCGTTGCCGGTGAACACCGCGGCCGGCCGCGTCCACCGCCCGGGGCCGAGCCCGACCGGCACGATCGCGGTCACCCCCGTACGCAGCGACGCGTCGCCGTCGACCGTGGTGTGCCCGACCAGGACGCCGCCGACGTCCGTGATCGCGTTGTGCGGACCGGTGGGCAGCGACCCGACGACCACGCCGAGGTCCCGGGCGCGACGGCTCGGCTGGTGCACGGCTCCTCCTCGAGGGACGCGATCCGGACAGCTAAACACAGTGGACCGTCCGGCGCGGGCCTGCGAAGATCCGCGGATGGTGGTGGAGCGACACGACCTCGACGGCCCGGGCGAGCTCGACGCGCTGCTGGAGTTCACCCGGCGCACCTGGACCGCGGTCTCCCGCTGGCACATCGGTGACATAGCGTGGACGTTCGGCCAGTTCAACGGCCCGGTGCCGGGGACGCGCACGTCGATGTGGCGGGAGGACGGGCACACGCTGGCCGCGATCACCGCGTTCGGCGCGGAACGCCAGGATGGCGCCACGCTCACGTTCCACGCGGACCAGGCCCGGCCGGACGCCGCGGACACGGCGCTGACCTGGGCGAAGACGGTGTATCCGGGCATGTCCGTCGGCATCCTGGAGACGGAGCACCACCTGGCCGCCGCGCTGGTCCGGGCCGGCCTGCGGACCGGTCCGGCCGACGACGGCCCGTTCTTCCTGGCGCACCGCGTCACGCTGGACGTCCCGCTGCCGGTGGTGAAGCCGGCCGGCTACACGGTGCGCCCGGTGCGCGGGCCGGACGAGATCCCCCGCCGGGCCGCGCTGCACCGGGCGGTCTGGGCACCGTCCTCGGTCACGGACGAGCGCTACCGCACGATGGCCGCGCGCCCGCCGTACCGGCCGGAGTTCGACACGGTCGTCGAGAGCGCGGACGGTGAGCTGGTCGCGTACTGCCTGGGCTGGTACGACGAGGCGAACCGGGCCGGGCTGCTGGAGCCGATCGGCACGCTGGCCCGGCACCGGCGCCGCGGGCTGGCCCGGGCCGCGATCCTGGCCACGCTGCACGCGTTCCAGGCGGCCGGCGGCGACACCGCGATCGTCTACGCGCGCGGCGACGACGGCTATCCGGTGCCGCGCGCGGTCTACCCGACGGCCGGTTTCACCGCGTTCGCCCGAACTCGCGTCTACCGCTAGAAGATGCCGGCCTCGTGGCAGGCCGCGGCGTAGGAGCCGGTGCACAGCTGCGGCGCGGTGTAGAAGCCGTCCGCGACCACCGTGTCCTTCACGTTCGCCCGGGTCACCGAGACCGGCGGGAGCAGCACCGACGTCACCTTGGCCGTGCCGTTGTCGGTGACCGTGGTCGCCTGCCCGGCGTAGGCGGTGCCGGTCGCGGCCGCCACCGCCATGTCCGCCGCGACCGTGGCCTGCGGCTTGATCGCCTTGTAGATCGTCGAGTGCTGCTCGCCGGCCAGGATCCGCTGGATCGCCGCGATCTCCGCGTCCTGCCCGGTGACCGGCGGCAGGTCGGTCACGCCCGCGGCCTTCAGCGCCTCGATCGCGCCGCCGGCCGTGCCGTCGTTGGCCGCGTACACCCCGCCGATCCGCTCCGCGCCCAGCGCGGTGATCGCCGCGGCCATCCCGGTCCGGGCCGCCTCCGCCGACCAGTCGGTCGCGTCGAACTCGCGGCCGATGGTGACCTTGCCGTCCAGCACGGAGTGCGCGCCCCTCTTGAACCCGGCCGCGTTCGGGTCGGCCGGCGCCCCGTTGATCATGACGATCGGCCGGGTGCGTTCCCCGCCCAGCGCGTCCAGCAGGGACTGCGCCTGGACCTGGCCGACCTTCTCGTTGTCGAACGAGACGTAGTAGTCGACCGGTCCGGTCGCCAGCCGGTCGTAGGCGACCACCGGCACGCCCCGCGCCTCCGCGTCCGTCACCACGGACGCGGCCGCGGTCGCGTCCACCGCGTCCAGGATCAGCACCCGGATGTCCTGGGCGAGCAGCTCCGCGGCCTGGGTCGCCTGCTGGGCGGCGTCCGAGTCGGCGTTGCGGTAGAGCACCTCGCAGTTCGCGCACACCTCGCCGATCCGCGCCTCGATGTAGGGCCGGTCGAACGTGTCGTACCGCGTGGTCCTCGACTCCGGCAGCAGCAGCCCGACGCGGTACCCGGCGTCGGCGCCCGGCGACGCGCCCGGTTCGCCGTCCCCGCCGCACCCGCCCGCCGCCAGCGCCGCCACGGCCGCCGCGGCCGCCACCATCCGCCTGCCCAACCTCACCACCCCGCCAGCCTAAGGATGAAATTTCGGGTTTCAGGAGGTTTCGAGTAGTCGCTTCGCCGGGCCGACCGTGGAGACCGAGACACCCAGCCGCTCGTGCAGCATGCCGGCCTGGTGCCCGAGCGCGCCGACCACGGCCGGAACGACCGGCAGCACCCAGTCCGCCAGCAGCCCGTGGTCCGGCAGGTTCAGGATCAGCACGGCCGCGGCCGCACCGCCGAACCCGTGCGCCAGCCCGCGCCACGCCGCCCGGCCGGTGTGCCCGACCGCCGCGCGCCGCGCCGCCTTGTCACCGAGCTTGGGAAAGCCGTCCAGCGCACGGGCGTCCCGCCGCCCGAAGTTCACCCCGGCCACCGCGGCCGCCACCGACGTACCGGCCACCACCGCCACCAGCAGGTCCCGGGTCACCAGCCACAGCAGCCCGAACACGCCGGCGCCGGCCGCCAGCGCGAGCAGCGCCCGCAGCCATTCCTTCCGCTCCCCCGGATACCAGTAGTACTTCGTCGTGGTCTCCGAGACCTGCTTCACGATCTGCCCCATGTCCCACCCCCGCTGAGTCGTAACTCAAACGTCACTGATCGTAATCATCGGCGGCGCTGGACGAACCGAATCCCAGGAACAGCCCGGACCTTCCCCGCCCGCCCCGGCGTGACGCCCCGCGGAGCGCTCCCGGCCAGGACGGGACGCGAGCGGCACCGCGCTCCCGCGACGGCGGGACGACGCGGCCGGGACCGGCACCGCCGCGGGGCCGCGTGGTCGTGGTGACCCACGGCGGATCCGGAAGGGAGGAGCGCCGGCGACGACCGGGGCCCGCGGGAGCATGCGGACCGCGACCACGCCGGGAGCGGGAAGAGCCGCTCCGAGGTTCTCGGTCGTCAGAACAGGATCGTGGCGAACGTGCCGGCGGAGCGGAAGCCGCAGCGGGCGTAGACGCGGCGGGCCGCGTGGTTGTAGTCGTTGACGTAGAGGCTGACGGTCGGCGCGACGCGGCCGAGCGCGTCGGTGACCACGGCGGCCATCGCGGGGGCGGCGATGCCGCGGCCGCGCCAGGCCGGGTCGACCCAGACGCCCTGGACCTGGGCGGTGTGCGGGGTGACCACGGCCAGCTCGGCCTTGAAGACGACCTGACGGTTCTCCACGCGGACGTAGGTGCGGCGGGAACGCACCAGCTCGGCGACCCGGCGCTTGTAGCCGCCGCCACCGCCGTCCGCGAGCGGCGAGACGCCGACCTCCTCGGTGTACATCGCGACCGCGGCCGGGAAGACGATGTCTATCTCCGAGTTCTCCGCGAGGCGGACCGCGGGGTCGGGACGGATCGCGGGCAGCTCGCCGGTGGCCAGGATCGGCTGGTTCGGCCGGACGTCGCGGGGGTGGCCCCAGGCGCCGGCGAGGCGGTCCCAGAGGCCGAGCACGGCGTCGGCGCGGCCCACGATCGAGGAGCAGACCCGGTGCTCGCCCGCGACCAGCTCGGCGAACGCCTCCACCGCGGGCGGCGTGGCGAGGATCGGGGTGAGGTGCGCGCCGGACCAGAGCAGCGACTCCAGGTGGCGGCGGGCGCCGTAGCCGTAGATCCGGCCGTCGCTGCGCCACCAGGAGAGGCCGTGGACGGCGATGCGCTCGGCGACCTGGGCGGTCGCGTACGGATCCGAGTCGAGGACCCTCATCACCGCCGAACGCTCGGTCTCGCCGAGCTGGCGAACCGGCATCGTCAGCACGCCCTCAAGCCTGCCAGATCCACGGGTCCTCGCGTGCATCAACTCCCCGCCCTTTCGCTTCACCCGGACGGGCATGCGGGGCAGCCCGCCCGGCGTACCTGATCAACGACTCGTCTGTTCGTTACCCCGAACGCCGGTCACCTATCGCGGTCATCACGAGATCGACGAGGCCGTCCGCGTAGTCCTGGTCGAGCGGGCCGGTGCGCAGCAGCCAGCGGTGGTACAGCGGCCCGAAGAGCAACTCCACCGCCAGATCGAGATCGACCTCCGGGGGTACGCCGCCGGCGCGCAGCCGGTCCTTGACCGCGTCGAGTTGCGGGCGGAGCAGCCGGTCGCGCACCTGCGCGGCCAGGTCGTCGTCGGCGAGCGTCTCGATCGTGAGCGCGCGGGTGGTCGCGGACAGCACCGGGTCGGCGAACTCGGCGACCGTCGCGCGCAGCACCGCGCGCAGGTCGGCCCGCAGGTCACCGGAGTCCGGCAGCGTCATGCCCTCGGCCGCCACCGTGTCGACGAGCGCGTCCAGCACGACCGCGCTCTTGCCACCCCACCAGCGGTAGATGGTCTGCCGGCCGGCGCCGGCCCGGGCCGCGATCGCGCCGACGGTCAGGTCGGCGTATCCGGTCTCGGCGAGCAGGGCGCGCGTGGCGTCCAGGATCGCGCGGCGGGAGTTCTCGTTGCGGCGGTTCGGATCGGGCACGGCGTCATCCTAACGCGGCGAGACGAGACGTCTCGTCTTGACATTGCACCCGGACTCCGTCATGGTTATCGGCGAGACGAGACGACTCGTCTCGCCACCGCTCCGGAGGTCACCGTGTCACACATCGCCATGGTCAGCATCCCGTTCCACGGCCACGTCAACCCGAGCCTCGATCTGGTGCGCGCGCTGGTCGCCCGCGGCCACCGGGTCACCTACGCCAACGACTCGTCCTGGGCGGCGACCGTGCGCGCCACCGGTGCGGAGCTGAGACCGTACGCGTCGACGCTGCCCACCGACGGCGGCGCGGACGAGGACACGATCGCGCAGCTGACACTGTTCCTGGACGACGCGATCGCGATGCTCCCGCAGCTGCGCACGGCGTACGCGGACGACCGCCCCGACCTGTACCTCTACGACATCGCCGGCGCCGCCGCGCGACTGCTCGGCGCCGAGCAGGGCGTCCCGGCGATCCAGCTGACGCCGACGTTCGCGCCGTGGGACGGCTACGAGGAGGAGATGGCGCCGTTCGTCGACGAGATGCGGGCCGACCCGCGCGGCGCGGACTACTACCGCCGGTTCACCGCGTGGCTCACCGCGCAGGGCTCCCCGATCACCGACGGGCCCACGTTCATGGGCCGGCCGGACCGCGGGCTGGCGCTGATCCCCCGGGCGCTGCAACCGCACGCGGACCGGGTCGATCCGGCGGTGTTCTCGTTCGTCGGCCCGCTGCTCGGCGACCGGTCCACCGCGGGCACCTGGTCCCGCCCGCCGTCCGCGGCGAAGGTACTGCTGGTCTCGCTCGGTTCCGCGTTCACCAACCACCCGGACTTCTACCGGCGCTGCATCACGGCGTTCGGCGACCTGCCCGGCTGGCACACCGTGCTGCAGATCGGCCGCGAGGTCGATCCGGCCGAGCTGGGCGAGGTGCCGTCCAGCGTGGAGGTGCACCCGTGGGTGCCGCAGCCGGCGATCCTGGCCGAGGCGGACGCGTTCGTCACCCACGCCGGCATGGGCGGCAGCGCCGAGGGCCTGTTCCACGGCGTCCCGATGATCGCCGCCCCGCAGGCCGCCGACCAGTTCGCCAACGCGAACCAGCTGGCCGCACTCGGCGTCGCCCGGGTGATCTCCTCGGAGACGGTGACGGCCGACGAACTGCGCGCGGCGCTGCTCGCGCTGACCACCGACCCGGCGGTGTCGGCCCGCTGCGCGGGGCTGAGCCGCGAGGTACGCGCGGAGAGCGGCGTGGAGCGGGCGGTCGCCCTGGTCGAGGCCGCACTGCCGGCCGCACGCGCTGACCGGCGGCCGGCCCGGTTTGCGGCCGGCGTGGTTCGGTGATCGATCCAGTCGGCGATCACCGAACCGCCGGCGCACGCGGGCCGGCCACCCACCGACGGCCGGCACCCGGGCCGGCCACCCACCGGTAACCGGCGCACGCCGGGCGTCCGCCTACGGTGGCCGGCTGCACGCAGTCCGGCCACCTACCGATGGCCGGGCCAGACAGTCCGGCTACCGGTAACCGGCGCACGCCGCTCACCCGCCCGCGGTGGCCGGCCCGGGCGGGCCGGCCACCTACCGGCAAGCGGCGCACGCGGGCCGGCCGCCTACCGGTGACGCGCGCAGGAGCGGACGGCCGGCCGGGGACGCCCGTGGCGGCGCGGTCGCGCGGACCCGGCGCCCGGCCGCGTGACCCCTCGCCCGACCTCCGCCCGCCGGTCCGCCTCCGCCCGCCGGTCCGCCTCCGCCTGCCGGCCCGCGTCCACGCCGGAACCCGAGTCGCGGAGGCACCCGGCGCCCTCGCCGGCACAGAGCAACCGGACCAGTTCCGCCAGCACGATCAGTGGCGCGAGCGTCTCGGCCAGGCCGCGCAGGTCCACCAGGCCGAGATTTCCGACGGCGACGCAGGCCAGCCCGAGCGAGAACAGCGCGCCGAATCGCCGCACGCGGTGGTCCTTCAGGCGGGCCGCGATCCGGCATGCGATGCGACTTGCGCGCGGGTTGCACACTCGACGGAAATGGCGCAGAGAATTGCCGGAGGCATCCGGATGCTGCGCCGGAACAGATTGGCGGGCACGTTTGGCACTTGATGTGCTAATGTTGCTCATGGCAATTGCCTTCCGCTCGCGACAGGCCGTTCGACGGATGATGCGATCGCCACTGCTGGGTCGGTGTTGGCGCACCGGCCCAGTTCCGTTCCCGCGAATGGCGAGCATCGCGGAACGATGACGGGCATCCCCGATCGCACATCAGACTACTCGGTGAATGACACCAAGTCGAATCAAGAGCGACTTCCGGTGAATCGCCTCCACCCGCTCCGGAAACACTTTTCCGGCCGCATGTGACGCGCATTCTTTCCGTCGGCAATTGCGGCTAGCCGATGCTCTATGCACTGGCCAGCGGGCACTCAAACTTGACACTTGCCCGACGGCACGGACCCGCGGCGTTTACCTGACAGCCATTGCCCCTGGCCGATTCCACTGGCAAGTGCAATCATGAGGTCACGTGACACCGGCAAGTGCCCGGGCGCGGATGCACCGTCTAAGGCGATCTTGAATACCGGCCCCTTGCGAGGGAACATTGTCCGAACACCCCAATCCCGTGGTCATGCGACAGCAATTGGCCTCGATGCTGCGCGAGGCACGGCACGCCGCCGGGATGACCATCGATCAGGTGGCGGCACACCTGCTCTGCTCGCCGGCGAAGATATCGCGCATGGAGACGGGCCGGCGCCCGGCGAGTCAGCGCGACGTCCGGGACCTTTGCGACCACTATTCGGTGGATACCGAAAAACGGGAGCAGATGATGGCCCTTGCCCAGGACGGACGCAGACGAAGCTGGTGGGACGAGTACGAGCTTCCCCGGGGATACAGCAATCTGATCGGCATGGAGGCGGCGGCGTCGTCCATGCGGGACTTCAAGTCGAGCACGATCAACGGCCTGCTCCAGACCGAGGAGTACGCGCGGGAGGTCATCAGCTCGTACTTCCTGCCCGCGAACCCGGCACTCATCGATCAGCTGGTCGCGGTCCGGATGGAGCGGCAGCGGGCGGTTCTGCGCCGGGACCCGTTGCCGGACATGCAGTTCGTGCTGGACGAGGCGGCGCTGCGCCGGGTCGTCGGCGGCCCCGTCGTCATGGAGGAGCAACTGGGCAGGCTGCTCGCGATCACGAGTGAGCTGCCGTCGGCGACGATCCAGGTGCTGTCGCTCCGGCGCGGCGCGCACGCGGCCATGGACACGACGTTCACGGTGCTCGACTTCCCGCCGGGCACGCCGCTGAAGCCGGTCGTCCACGTCGAGGACGTGTTCGGGGACATGAAGCTCGAACGGCAGGAGGACGTGGACAACGCGCGACAGGTCTTCCAGCGCGCCGCGGACGCCGCGCTGTCGCCCGGGGAGTCCCGGGAACTGCTGGAGGAGATCCGCGCGCAGTACGAACGCGAACAACCGCCGGAGCGGTGACGACGGCCGGGCGCATACCGACACCGACACGCAGGGAGGCACCCATGGCCACGGCAATGCCGGTACGCCGGTCCGCGACCGGCGTACCTCTCTCCTGGTTCCGATCGTCCCGGAGCGGGTCGACCGCCAACTGCGTCGAGGTGGCGAAGGCGGACGGCCCGGTGCTCGTCCGCGACTCGAAGGACCGGGCCGGGCCGGTGCTCGAGTTCGCGCCGCAGGCCTGGGCCGCCTTCGTCGACGGACTCACTCCCCGGCCGGCGAACCTCCGGAGACCGCGGTAGGCGGGAAGCGGAGGATGCGGTCGTCGGCCGAGGTCGGGGAGCCTCGGCCGTCGCGGTTGCTGGTGGTGACCCAGAGGGAGCCGTCCGGGGCGACCTCGACGGTGCGCAGGCGGCCGAACTGGCCCTGGAGAACGGCGGCCGGGGTGCCGGTGCCGCCGTCCGCGGTCAGTGGCACGGTCCAGAGGCGGGTGCCGCGCAGCGCGGCCACGTAGAGCGTGGAGCCGGCGACGGCGGCGCCGCTCGGCGAGGCCTGGGCGGTGGACCAGACGACCAGCGGGTCGACGTAGCGCGGGTCGTTGCCGTCACCCTCGACGGCCGGCCAGCCGTAGTTCGCGCCCGGGGTGATCAGGTTGACCTCGTCCCAGGTGTTCTGGCCGAACTCGGCGGCGTAGAGCCGGCCGGCCGCGTCCCAGGCGAGGCCCTGCACGTTGCGGTGGCCGAGCGAGTAGACGAGCGAGCCCGGCGTCGGGTTGTCGGACGGCACCGTACCGTCCGGGTTCAGCCTGAGGATCTTGCCGCCGAGGCTGGCCGGGTTCTGCGCGTTGGCCGTGGTGCCCGCGTCGCCGGCACCGGCGTAGAGCTTGCCGTCCGGGCCGAACGCGATCCGGCCGCCCGCGTGGATGCTGCCGCGCGGGATGCCGGTCAGGATCGCCTGCGGTGCGCCGATCGCGTCCAGCCGGAAGCGCACGATCCGGTTGTCGGTCGCGCTGGTCAGGTAGGCGTAGACCCATTCGTCCGGGGAGGCCGCGAGCCCGAGCAGGCCGGCCTCGCCGACCGGGGAGACACCGGGCACGGTGCCGACGGTCACCGGCGCGCCGCCACCGGCCGGGATGCGCAGCAGGCGCGCGGTTCCCCGCTCCGCGACCAGCGCGTCGCCGCCCGGCAGCCAGGTCAGCCCCCAGGGCACCTGGAGTCCCTGCGCCACCACCTGCGGGGCGCCGAAATCAAAACCCTCGGCCGACGGTACGGCGTCCGTCCCGGCCGCCGCGCGTGCGCTCACCCCGCCGGCGAGTGCCAGCCCGAGCGCGATCACCGAGGTCAGGGCAACGGTTCTGCGCATGGTGCGAACCTCCTCGAATGCATCGACAGTCGTCGTTACACCCGCAGGCTACCCCGAAAACGGACCATTCAAGCTAAGCGGACTCGCGGATCACCAGTTCGGTGGGCAGGATGACGGCGGCGTGCTGCTCACCGGCGATGTGCGCGAGCAGCAGGCGGACCATCTCCTGGCTGACCCGGCCGAACGGCTGGCGGATCGTGGTGAGGCGGGGCGTGATGGTGGTGGCGACCTTGGAGTCGTCGAAGCCGGCGATCGCGATGTCGTCCGGCACGCGTTTGCCGATCCGCTGCAGGTAGGTGATCGCGCCGGCCGCCATCAGGTCGGAGCAGACGAACACCGCGTCCAGGTCCGGGCCGGCGCGCAGCAGCCGTTCCATCGCGGCCTCGCCGGACGCCTGGCTGTAGTCGCCGGCCTCGATCAGCGCCGGGTCCACGTCGCCGACCACGTCGCGGTAGCCGGCCAGCCGGTCCACGCCGCCGGACGTGTCCAGCGGCCCGGTGATGATGCCGATCCGCTGGTACCCCCGGGAGCGCAGGTGGACGACCATCTGCCGGGCACCGTCCCGGTCGTCGGCCGCCACGTAGCTGACCTCGCGCTCGTGGCCGAGCGGGCGGCCGCAGACCACGAACGGCAGCCCGCGGCCCTTCAGCTCGTCGAGCAGCGGGCTGCCCAGGTGGTTGGAGACGACCAGCGCGCCGTCCACGTGCCCGGCCGTGACCCAGCGGCCGATGCGCTTGCGGTCCGCGCTGGTCCCGGCCACGGTGAGCAGCAGCGTGATGTCGTGCTCGGCCAGGATCTGGGTGCAGCCGCGCAGCAGGTTGTTGAAGTTCGGGTCCTCGAAGAGCCGGTCCTGCGGCTCGGAGAGGATGAACGCCACCGAGTCGGACCGCTGGGTGACCAGGCTGCGCGCATGCTGGTTGACCACGTAACCGGTCTTGCGGATCGCGCGCTCGACCGCCTCCAGCGCGGGGCCGCTGACGTTGTGGCCGCCGTTGAGCACGCGGGAGACCGTGCCCCGCGAGACACCCGCGACCGCGGCGACGTCGTCCATCGTCGGGCGATGACGCTGCGGACGGGTGCTGCGGGGACGGTTCGGTTCGGCCACGGGTCACATTCTCCCGTACGGGCGTATCAACCTTTCACCGCTCCCGAGATCAGGTCGGTCCGCCAGTAGCGCTGCAGCGTCAGGAACAGCACGATCAGCGGAATGATCGACAACAGTGATCCGAGGATCACGAGGCTGTACAGCGCGGGCACGGTGGAACCCTGGTTGAGCAGCGTGAACAGGCCGACGGTGACCGGGAACTTGTCGTCGCTGGAGAGCATGATGAACGGCAGCAGGAAGTTGTTCCAGATCGCCACGAACTGGAACAGGAACACGGTCACCAGCCCGGGGACCATCATCGGCAACGCGACCCGGGCGAAGATCCGGAACTCGCCGGCGCCGTCCGTGCGCGCGGCCTCGACCACGGTGTCCGGCACGGCCGCGGCCGCGTAGATCCGGGCCAGGTAGATGCCGTACGGGCTGATGATCTGCGGCAGCAGCACGGCCCAGTACGTGTCGGTCAGCCCGACCTCGGCCAGCAGCAGGTACTGCGGGACCGCCAGCGTGATGCCGGGCACCAGCACGCCGGCCAGCAGCACGTTGAAGATCGCGCTGCGCCCGGCGAACCGGTACTTCGCCAGCGTGTAGCCGGAGATGCCGGAGACCAGCGCGGACAGCGCGCCGCCCACGCCCGCGTAGATCGCGGTGTTGACCAGCCACCGCCAGTAGATGCCGTCGCCGTTGGCCGACAGCTCGCCGAGGTTCTCGAAGAACCCGGTGCCGGGCGCGAACGTGAACGACGTGAACAGGTCGGACCCGTTCTTCGTCGACGCGGCCACCACCCAGGCGATGGGCAGCAGGCAGTAGACGGCGCCGACCAGCAGGATCGCGGAGCCGAGCCAGGACGGGCGGTGGCGCGCTCCCGGCCGTACCGCCGGCGCCGGACCTTGATCTTGATCGTGCGACACAGCGACGGCGGTCACCGGTTCTCCCCTCCGAAGGCCTGACGGGACACCAGGCGCAGGAATCCGAACGAGAGCACGAGCGTCACCAGCGCGATGACGACCGAGCTGGCCGCGGCGGAGTAGATGTCGTTCTGCGAGAACGCGTCCCGGTAGACCTTCATCAGCGGGGTCCAGGTGGACGAGATCGAGTTGGTCAGCGAGCGGATCGTCAGCGGCTCCGTGAAGACCTGCAGCGTGGCGATCAGCGAGAACACCGTCGTCATGATCAGCGAGGGCAGCAGCAGCGGGATCTTGATGCGCAGCGCGATCTGCAGGTCCGACGCGCCGTCCAGCTGCGCCGACTCGTAGATCTCGCCGGGCACCGCGCGCAGCGACGTGAACAGCACGATCATGTTGAAGCCGACGCCGCCCCAGACCGCGATGTTGACGATCGCGAAGAAGACCGATCCGCCGTTCAGCGGGTCCGGCTCGGGCAGGCCGGCCGCGCCGAACAGGTCGTTGAACGGGCTGACCGCGGGCAGGTAGAGGAAGCCCCAGAGCATGCTCGCGATCACGCCGGGCACCGCGTACGGCAGGAAGATCGCCAGCTTCGCGAACCGGCCGAACCGCACCCGCGGCGCGTCGAGCAGGAGCGCGAAGAGCAGCGCCAGCCCGAGCATGAGCGGGATCAGGACCAGGCCGTAGAGCAGCACCCGGCCGGCGCTGCCGAGCAGCTCCGGGTCGCCCAGCGCGTTCCGGTAGTTGTCGAGGCCCGCCCAGATCTCGGTGCGGGCGTTCTTGCCGAGGCCGAGCCCGCTGACCTTGATCCGGCGGAAGCTCAGGTAGATCGCGTAGCCGATCGGCAGCAGCAGGAAGAGCGTGAACAGGATGATCGCCGGGGCGAGGAAGAGGTACGGCACCCCGCGGGGCGCCGTACCCTTCCGCGTCCGGCCCTCGGTGGCCGGGGTGTTCATCTCAGCCGGCGACCGTGAAGCCGTTTTTCTGCATGTCGGCGACCGTGGCCGACTGCATCTGGTCCAGCGCGCCGGAGAACGGCGTCCTGCCGGTGATCGCCTTCGCGAACGCGTCCTTGTACGTGTCGTACGTGACGTTCGTGTTCGGTCCCCAGGTGAAGCCGGCCGCGCCGCCCGCGATCGTCTTCGCGGTCGGGTAGAAGTCGGCCTGCTCCGGGAAGAACGCCGGCGGCTTCTGCAGGTGCTGGCTGGACTGCGCGCCGGTGGCGGCCGGGTAGATCGCGCCCGAGGTGATCAGCGAGTCGGTCGCGGCCGGGTCGGTGTTCATCCAGGTCGCGAACCTGATCGCGGCGGCCTTGTGCTTCGACGCCGCGGTCACGCCGGTCGACGAGCCACCCCAGTTGCCGGTCCGGTTCTCGCCGGCGGTCCACTGCGGCAGCGGCGCCATCGCCCACTTGCCCTTGGTGTCCGGCGCGTTGCCCTCCAGCACACCCGGGCCCCAGACCGCGCTCGGCCAGGCGATGATCGTGCCGTCGTTGAGCGCCTTGTTCCACTCCGGCGTGTACATCGGGTTGCCGGCGATCACGCCCTCGTTGACCAGGGTGCCCCAGTAGTCGGCGACCTTCTTGGTGGCGGCGTCGTTGACCGAGACCTTCCACGTCTCGCCGTCGATGCCCCACCAGGACGCGCCGGCCTGCTGCGCGAGCCCGGCGAACCAGCCCGGGTCCGCGGCGGAGAACGTGGTCAGGTACTTCTTGCCGTCCTTCTGCCGGACCGTACGGGCCGCGGCCGCGAACTCGTCCCACGTCTTCGGCACCGCGATGCCCAGCTCGGCGAAGATGTCGGCGCGGTAGTAGAGCATCATCGGCCCGGAGTCCTGCGGGATCGCGTAGACCGACTCGGTGCCGAGCGTGACCTGCTGCCAGGCGCCGTCCGGGAACTTGCCCTTGACGTCGGCGGTCTGCTCCGCGATGTCGGCCAGCACGTCGTTGCTGACCAGCGTGGGCAGCGACTGGTACTCCACCTGCGCCAGGTCCGGCGGGTTGCCGGCCTTCGCGGCGGTGAGCAGCTTGGTGACGATGTCGCCGCCGCCGGCCTGCTTGCTGAGCACCACCGTCGTGTCCGGGTTCTGCTGGTTCCACAGGTCGACGGTCTTCTCGATGCCGGGCGCCCAGGACCAGAAGCTGAGCTCGACCGGGCCGGTCGGCTCCTCGGCCGCGTCGTCGCCGGAGCCGGTGCACGCGGCCGTCGCCAGCAGCGTGGTGGCGAGCGCGGCGGCGGCGAAGATCTTGCCTATCGAAGGCCTCATCGGGAGCCTCTCTTCGACGTTTCGTGTGAGTCGTGAGCGCGTGCGGTTTCGCCCGGGCGGGGCGGCATACCTGCACGTCGGCCGGCCGACCTCACGGGTGCCCGTGGCGTGGCGGCGCGGCGGTGCCGGTGGTTACCGGCACGTGACTAGGCGGAAACAACTGTGAGCGCTCACAGCCTGGCGCTCAGCCAGCAAGCTGTCAATACCTGTATTTGCAGTTCAAAGCTGTGTAATCATGCGTCGAGTCCGTTGGGAGCGTTCACAGTTCGGAGCCGCACATGGTCCAGGTGTCTCAGTTGGCGGTACCGCGGGTCGCGCCGCTCATCCCCGGGTTGGACCGGATCGCCTACGGCGGGGACTACAACCCGGAGCAGTGGCCCGAGGAGGTGTGGGCCGAGGACGTGGCGCTGATGCGCGAGGCCGGCGTCAACCTGGTCAGCGTCGGCATCTTCAGCTGGGCGATGCTCGAGCCGAGGCCGGGCGTCCACACCTTCGACTGGCTGGACCGGCTGCTGGACCTGCTGCACGCCAACGGGATCGCGGTGGACCTGGCCACGCCGACCGCGGCGCCGCCACCGTGGTTCCTCCGCGCGCATCCGTCCGCCCGACCGGTCACCCGCACCGGCCAGGCACTGGGCGGCAGCGCGCGGCAGACGTTCTGCCCCAGCTCACCCGCCTACGCGGCCGCGGCCGCGGCGATCACCACGGAGCTGGGCCGCCGCTACGGCTCACACCCGGCCGTGGTGCTGTGGCACGCGCACAACGAGTACGGCGGCGCGAACGGCATCTGCTACTGCCCCGGTTCCGGCGTCGCGTTCCGGGCCTGGCTCACCGCGAGGTACGGCACGCTGGAGGCACTGAACGCCGCCTGGGGTACGACGTTCTGGAGCCAGCGCTACGCCGACTGGGACGAGATCGAGCCCCCGGTCGAGGCGCCGACCGCGGTCAACCCGGCCCAGGAACTGGACTACTTCCGGTTCTCCTCGGACGCGCACCTGGCGAACTTCCGGCGCGAGCGGGACCTCCTGCACACGCTGTCACCGGGCGTCCCGGTGACCACGAACTTCATGCTGGCGAACTGCAAGAACATCGACTACTGGAGCTGGGCGGCCGAGGTCGACCTGGTCTCCAACGACCACTACCTGCAGGCCGAGCGGCCGGACAACCACATCGAGCTGGCCATGTGCGCGGACCTCACCCGGTCGGTCGCCGGCGGCGCGCCGTGGCTGCTGATGGAGCACTCCACCGGCTCGGTCAACTGGCAGCCCCGCAACATCGCCAAGAAGCCGGGCGAGCTGGTCCGCAACAGCCTCGCGCACCTGGCCCGCGGCGCGGACGGAATCATGTTCTTCCAGTGGCGGGCCTCCCGGTCCGGCGCGGAGAAGTTCCACTCCGCGATGCTGCCGCACGGCGGGACCGACACCCGGATCTGGCGGGACGTGGTGTCGCTCGGCGGCCACCTGTCGGCACTGAACCCGGTGCGCGGCACGCCGGTGACCGCGGACGCCGCGATCGTCTGGGACTGGGAGTCCTGGTGGGCGCTCGAACTGCAGTGGCGGCCGTCGGCCGAGCTGTCGTTCCGGGAGCGCCAGGAGGCGTTCTACGAGGCGCTGTGGCGGCGGCACGTGACCGTGGACTTCGCCCGGCCGGACGCGCCGCTCGCGGCGTACCCGGTGGTGTTCCTGCCGACCGGCTACCTGCTGACCACGGCGGCGGCCGAGAACCTGCGCGCGTACGTGGCCGGTGGCGGCACGCTGGTCGTGTCGTACTTCTCCGGGATCGTGGACGAGAACGACGCGGTGCACCCCGGCCCGCACCCCGGCGCGCTGCGCGACGTGCTCGGCCTGCGGGTGGAGGAGTTCCTGCCGCTGCACTCGGGCGAGACCGTGTCGCTGGACTCCGGCGCCACCGGCGACGTGTGGGCGGAGCGGCTGCTGCTCGACGGCGCCACGGTGCTCGCGTCCTACCTGGACGGCCCGGCGGCCGGGGAGCCGGCGGTCACCACGCACTCGTACGGCGCCGGGCGGGCGGTCTACGTCTCCACCCGGCTGACCGGCGAGTCGCTGGACGCGTTCGTGGGCTCGCTCGGCCTGCCCGCGCACGACGACCTGCCGATGGGCGTCGAGGTGGTGCGGCGCGGCGAGTTCGTGATCGCGCTCAACCACACCGCCGCGGACGTGACGGTGCCGGGCTCCGGGGCGGAGCTGCTGACCGGCGAGTCCTGCCCGGACGGCGTCGTGGTGCCGGCCGGTGCGGTCCGGGTGCTGCGGACCCACGCTTGACAGCGACCGGCGTGAATGGTTCCGTGAGCGCTCACAGCGTACCGTCGGCAGATTTCAGATCTTCTCTGTCAACAGCGCTGTGAGCGCTCACAGAATTCTTAGGAGCTCCGGATGCTTCGCAGACCTGTCCTCGTCTCGATCCTCTCGCTCGGCCTGATCCTCGGCGCCGCCACGCCCGCGCTCGCCTCCCCGGCCGGCGTCACCAACGGCGGCTTCGAGACCGGCCTGTCCGGCTGGTCGGAGAGCGGCCACCGGGACGCGTCGTTCACCGAGGCCGGCGGCTTCGACGGCGACACCCGGCTCATGCATCACGCGTCGACCGCCCACCGGGTGGAGACCACCCAATCCGTCACCGGGCTCGCGCGCGGCCCGCACACGCTCAGCCTGCGGGTCCGGTCCGACGGCAACCAGCCGGACGCGTACGTGTCGCTGCGGCACTGCGGCTCCGGCGAACGACGGGCCGCGATCCCGCGCACCGGCGACCTGTGGGTGCGGCTGGCCGTCACCGTGACCGTCACCGGCGGGCGCTGCACGATCGTGCTGCACTCCACCGCCGCGGCCGGGCAGTGGACCCACTTCGACGCCGTCTCGTTCGGGCCCGGCTCGGCCCCCGGCCCGGCGGTGCGCGGCGCCGACGTCTCGCACATCACCAAGAACGAGGACCACGGCGCCGTCTACCGGGACTTCTCCGGCCCGCGCCGGGACCCGTTCCGGCTGCTCGCCGCGAACGACGTCAACTACATCCGGCTCAAGGTCTGGGTCGACCCGGTCGACGGCTACAACGACCTCGCGGACACGCTGGTGAAGGCGCGGCGGGCACACGCGGCCGGCCAGCAACTGCTGATCGACTTCCACTACTCGGACGCGTGGGCCGACCCCGGCAAGCAGAACAAGCCCGCGGCCTGGGCGTCCCTGCCGTTCCCCGCGCTCGTCGACGCGCTCTACGCGCACACCTTCGACGTGCTCGCCGCGCTGCGGGCACAGGGCACACCGGCCGCGATGGCCCAGGTCGGCAACGAGATCAACGGCGGCATGCTGTGGCCGGACGGGCGCTGGGACAACTGGGACGGACTCGCCGCGCTGCTCACCGCCGGCAGCAACGCGGTCAAGGCCGCGTCACCGTCCACCCGGGTCGTGCTGCACCTCGCCGAGGGCGGCGACAACGGCGCGCACCGCTGGTGGTTCGACCAGGCCGTCTCCCGCGGCGTCCCGTTCGACGTCATCGCGGTCTCGCACTACGTCTACTGGCACGGCACGCTCGGCGAACTGCAGGCGAACCTGATGGACCTCTCGACGCGGTACGGCAAGCCGGTCATGGTCGCGGAGACCGCCTACGGATTCACGCTCGAGGAGGGCGACCACGAGACGAACATCTTCAACGCCTCGCTGGCCGCGGCCGGCGGCTACCCCGCGACGCCGCGCGGACAGGCGGACGCGCTGCGCGACATCCTGACCGTGGTCGCGGGCGTGCCGGACGCGCTCGGCGTCGTCTACTGGGAGCCGACCTGGACGGCCGTGCCCGGCGCCGGCTGGGACCCGGCGGACCCCACCTCCGGGGACGGGTGGGAGAACCAGGCACTCTTCGACTACTCCGGCCGGGCGCTGCCCGCCTTGCGGGTCTTCACCCGCTTCTGAGGCGGACGTGACGTGCCGGCGCCGAGCCGGCACGTCACGCCGCGCGGGCACCGCCGAGCGGGCCCGCCGGCGTGCCACGAAGGACACCGCGGCAGCTCGGGCAGGGTGCGTCTCCGGCCACTCGGACGCGGTCCCGCGCATCTCGCGGGCGGCGATCTCCACGGCGTCGTCGCCGCCGTGGAACGGCCGGCCGTCGAGAACGTCGCCCCGCTCCGCGAAGATCGTGTAGAGCCCGCCGGCGGCGCCGTTCCCTTCGCACCGGGCGGTTCGGTGCGAGGGGAACCTCGGCTCGCCCGCGGCATGATCAGCCGAGAGCGGCAACCGCACAACGGCTCCTCGCCACCGACCGGTTCGCGGCGTCGGCCGGTTCACGCCGCCAGCCGGTTCGCGGCATCGGCCGGTTCACGCCGCCAGCCGGTTTACGGCACCAGCCGGTTCACGGCACCAGCCGGTTCACGGCACCAGCCGGTTCACGGCACCAGCCGGTTCACGGCACCAGCCGGTTCACGGCACCAGCCGGTTCACGGCACCAGCCGGTTCACGGCACCAGCCGGTTCACGGCACCAGCCGGTTCACACCGCCGCCCGGTTCACGCCGCCAGCCAGTTCACGCCGCCAGCCGGTTTACGGCATCGGCCGGTTCACGGCACCAGCCGGTTCACACCGCCAGCCGGTTCACGGCATCGGCCGGTTCACACCGCCGTCCGGTTCACGCCGCCAGCCAGTTCACGCCGCCGGCCGGTTCGCGGCGTCGGGCCGGCACCGGTTCGCCGCCTCCGTCGCCGGGCGGGAGCCTTCGCCCGGCTCCCGCCGGGCGCGGGGCCGGTGTGGTCGAGGCAGCGGTGGGCTCGGCGCCGGGACCGGCTCCGTCGCGGTGGGCGAACGGAGCCCTGGCGGAGTTGAGCCCGCCGGCGCGGTTGGCCCGCGGGAGCATGCGGAACCCGCGCCGCCGGGAGCGGGAAGAACGAGAAGTTGATCTTCAGGGTTCATTTCGGGGTTGGCGCCGATAGTCTTCCGATATATCGTCGAACTATCAACGACAACACGCCGACAGTGTGATCGGCGGGACGGAGAGCAGCCATGAAGGGCTTTGCCAGGGAATTCTTCGAGGACGAGGGGCGTCGGCGCGGGTTCGGGTTCCCGCCGTTCGGGCCCGGTGGGCCAGGCTTCGGGCCGTGGGGGCACGGCGGGCCGCACCACGGGCCCGGCGGGCATCGTGGGCGTGGGCGCGGCGGGCGCGGGCGGAACGTGCGCGCGGCGGTGCTGGCGCTGCTGGTCGAGCGGCCGATGCACGGTTACGAGATCATTCAGGAGCTGGAGCAGCGGACCGGTGGCATCTGGCGGCCGAGTCCGGGGTCGGTCTATCCGACGCTGCAGCTGCTGGAGGACGAGGGCCTGATCGTCGCGGAGACCGACGGTGGGCGGAAGCGGTTCACGCTGACCGAGACCGGCCGGGAGGCGGCGGTGAGCGCGGCGGAGACACCGCCGTGGGCGGAGTTCGGTGACGAGCACGTGTCACAGGCGCAGGACTTCCGGCAGGCCGCGTTCGGGATCATGAGCGCGCTCAAGGAGGTCGGCGTCAGCGGCACGCCGGAGCAGCGGCAGGCCGCGCTGGAGATCCTCAACGAGACCAAGCGCAAGCTGTACGCGATCCTCGCCGAATCCGAGTGAGCCACCACGACGACGACGCCCCGGGCCTGGTGGAAGCAGGCCCGGGGCGTCGCCCCTGAAGATTACTAGTGGACCGTCACGATCGGCTTCGTGGCGGGCAGCAGGTCGCGGAGTTCCTCCGGGAGGTCCGTGCCCATCTCGTCGGCGAGGCGCAGCGCCTCCTCGACCAGCGTCTCGACGATCTGCGACTCCGGCACGGTCTTGATGACCTGGCCCTTGACGAAGATCTGGCCCTTGCCGTTGCCGGACGCGACACCCAGGTCGGCCTCGCGGGCCTCGCCGGGACCGTTCACCACGCAGCCCATGACGGCCACGCGCAGCGGTGCCGGGAAGCCGTCGAGCGCGGCCGTGACCTGCTCGGCGAGCGTGTAGACGTCGACCTGGGCGCGACCGCAGGACGGGCAGGAGACGATCTCCAGGCCGCGCTCGCGCAGGCCGAGCGACTCCAGGATCTGGTTGCCGACCTTGATCTCCTCGACCGGCGGCGCGGAGAGCGAGACGCGGATCGTGTCGCCGATGCCCTCGGCCAGCAGCGCACCGAACGCGACGGCCGACTTGATCGTGCCCTGGAACGCCGGGCCGGCCTCGGTCACGCCGAGGTGCAGCGGGTAGTCGCACTGCTCGGCGAGCTGCCGGTACGCCCGGATCATGACGACCGGGTCGTTGTGCTTGACCGAGATCTTGATGTCCCGGAAGCCGTGCTCCTCGAACAGCGAGCACTCCCAGAGCGCGGACTCGACCAGCGCCTCCGCGGTGGCCTTGCCGTGCTTCTCCAGGAGGCGCTTGTCCAGCGAGCCCGCGTTCACGCCGATCCGGATCGGGACCTTCGCGTCGCCGGCCGCCTTGGCGATCTCCTTGACCTTGTCGTCGAACTGCCGGATGTTGCCCGGGTTGACCCGGACCGCGGCGCAGCCGGCGTCGATCGCGGCGAACACGTACTTCGGCTGGAAGTGGATGTCGGCGATCACCGGGAGCTGGGACTTCTTCGCGATCGCGGGCAGCGCGAGCACGTCGTCCTGGGACGGGACGGCGACCCGGACGATCTGGCAGCCGGCCGCGGTGAGCTCCGCGATCTGCTGCAGTGTGGAGTTGATGTCGGCGGTCAGCGTGGTGGTCATCGACTGCACGCTCACCGGCGCACCACCGCCGACCGCGACGGGTCCGACCATGATCTGACGGCTGGCTCGGCGGGGGGCGAGCGGCGGTGGGGGAACGGCGGGCATTCCGAGACTGATGGCGGTCACAATGCTGTCCTTCGACTCAGTTCAGAGTGATCGGGTTGACGATATCGGCGGTCAGCGTGAGCAGCGTGAACGCCCCGAAGATGAGAATGACGACGTAGGTCACCGGCATCAACTTGAAGTAGTCCACCCGGCCCGGGTCGGGCTTGCCGAGGCGCGCGTAGAACCAGGAGCGGATGCGCTCGAACCAGGCGATCGCGATGTGCCCGCCGTCCAGCGGGAGCAGCGGCAGCAGGTTGAAGATGCCGATGAAGAAGTTCAGCACGACCAGCAGATTGAGCGCGATCGCGTACTCCTGGCGCTCGACCAGTTCGCCGCCGAGCCGGGTCGCGCCGAGCACGCTGATCGGCGTCTCCGGGTCGCGCTCCTCGCCGAGGATCGCGGCCCAGAGAAGCGGGATCTTCTCCGGGATGCGCTTCAGCGACTCGAACGTGTTCCGCACCATGTCGATCACGCCGTGGTAGGTCAGCCCGAACGCGGCCGAGGGGCCGGCCACCGTCTTCGGGATCACCGGGCTGATGCCGAGCACGCCGACCGTCTCGATGTCCGCCGGCGTGATCTCCTCGACGGTCTCGACGCCCGCGTCCGGCTTGACCCGCTCGGCCAGCGGGATGACGACCGTGGCGGACTGCGTGGCGCCGTCGCGCTCCCAGGTGAGGGTGGTCGACTTGCCGCCGGCCGCGCGGATCAGGCCGCTCATCTGGCCCCAGCCGGTCACCGCCGTGCCGTTCACCGAGGTGATCACGTCACCGGCCTGCAGGCCGGCCTGCTTCGCCGCGCTCGGCGTGCCGGTCGCCGGGTCGCAGTCGACGCGCCGGCCGTCCACCACCACGATCTTCGGAGTGGTGCACTCGTTGATCGCGGCCACCTCGGGACGCACCTCGTCGGCGCGCGCCGGGTCGCTGAACGGGATGAACGCGAACGTGCCCCAGAGCAGCACGGTGCCGAGCGCGAAGTGCATCGCGGAGCCGGCGCTCATCACGATCGTCCGCTTCCAGAGCGCCTGGCGCCACATGGCGCGCGGCTCGTCCTCCGGTGCCACGTCGTCGTCCTGCGGCACCATGCCGACGATCTTCACGAACGCGCCGGCCGGGATGGCCTTCACGCCGTACTCGATCTCACCGCGGCGGAACGAGAACAGCGTCGGGCCGAAGCCGATGAAGAACCGGGTGACCTTCATCTTGAAGGCCTGCGCGGACCACATGTGCCCGGCCTCGTGCAGGGCCAGCGAAATGATCAGGCCGATCGCGAAGACCAGCACGCCGACCCAGAACATCCAGCTCATGCAGCTCCCCCGGTACGGGACGCCGGGCTACCGGCGATGATCTCTCGGGCACGCGTGCGCGCCCACGACTCAGCGGAAAGTACGTCGTCGACGGTACCCGGTTCCCCGAAATCGGGGGCCTCCGCGAGAACGTCACGAACGGTGTCCACGATGCCCAAAAACGGCAGATCGCCCTTGGCGAACGCGGCCACGCACTCCTCGTTCGCCGCGTTGTAGACGGCCGGGCGGCACCGGCCCTCGCGGCCGGACTGCTTCGCCAGCTCCACCGACGGGAAGGCCTCGTCGTCCAGCGGCTCGAACGTCCACGCGCTCGCGGTGCTCCAGTCGACCGGCTTCGCCGCGCCCGGCACCCGCTCCGGCCAGCCCAGGGCCAGCGCGATCGGCAGCCGCATGTCCGGCGGGCTGGCCTGGGTGAGCGTCGAGCCGTCCACGAACTCGACCATCGAGTGGATCATCGACTGCGGGTGCACGACGACCTCGATCCGGTCGTACGGAATGCCGTACAGCTCGTGTGCCTCGATCACCTCGAGGCCCTTGTTGACGAGTGTGGCCGAGTTCATGGTGATGACCGGGCCCATGTCCCACGTCGGGTGCGCCAGCGCCTGCTCCGGTGTGACGTTCCTCAGGTCGTCCCGCTTCTTGCCGCGGAACGGGCCACCGCTCGCGGTCAGGATCAGCTTGTGCACCTCGTCCGCCGTGCCGCCGCGCAGGCACTGGGCCAGCGCGGAGTGCTCGGAGTCGACGGCGACGATCTGGTCCGGGCGCTGGATCGCGGCGCGGACCAGCGAGCCGCCGGCGACCAGCGACTCCTTGTTCGCCAGCGCGAGCGTGCGGCCGTGCCTCAGCGCGGCCAGCGTGGGCGCCAGGCCGAGCGAGCCGACCACGCCGTTCAGCACGATGTCGCAGGGCAGCGCGGCCAGCTCGGCCATCGCGCCCGGCCCGGCCACGATCTTCGGGATCTTGAAGTCGCCGCTGGTCCAGCCGCGACGGGAGGCCTCCGTGTAGAAGGCGAGCGTCAGGTCCTGCGCGGCCGTGGCCTTCGCCACACCGACCACCTCGACGCCGAGTTGCAGCGCCTGACGGGCCAGCAACTCGACGTTGCCGCCGCCCGCGCCGATCGCCACCACCCGGAAGCGCTCGGGATTGCGCTCCACGATGTCGATGGCCTGCGTGCCGATGGACCCGGTCGAGCCGAGCAGAACGATGTGCCGAGGCGAACTCACGCCCCCATCATCCCCCACGCTCCCCGGCAGCCCGCCGACCGCCCGCCGCCTACCCCGCCGGCGGCTCGGCCGGGTCGAACTCGACGGCGAACGTCTCCGTCACGGCGAACATCGGCCGCGGCCGCGACGAGCGGCTGGTATCGCCGTCCCCCAGGCGACTGGTATCGCCGTCCCCCCACGCGAACAGCGTGACCGCCGGAACCCGGTTGCGGACGTCGACGCGGAGGAAGAAGGGCAGACCTGCGGCCGCGTCTCCCTTGGGACGATCGATGACGTCCTCGCGGCGGCTTCCGGCCGAGACGCCGGTTCGTGACCGGGTCGCGTCGCGGTCCGCGCGTGCGAGGGACGGAAGCGGGGAACAGATAGGTCCATGGGGATCTTTCGGCCGCTGAAAGGGCGGGATCTGGCGCTGCATGCGGCGGCGATCACGTTCTACGGCGGCATCGCGGTGGTGCCGGTGGCGTTGCTGGCGATCTGGGCGGCGAGCCTGCTGGCGGGGCCGGACGGGATGCGGGCGCTGGCGATGCCGGCGATCGAGGCGCTGCCCGATCGGATCGGGGCGGACCGGGCCGCGGCCGGGTTGCTGGACGCGGGGCTGGGGCTGACGCCGGGGCTGGCGCTGGCCGCGCTGTTGCCGGCCACGTTCTACGGCGAGGGGCTGCGGCGGGCGTTCGTGTCCGTGGCCGGGCCGCGGGAGTCGCTGGCCGGGTGGCGCGGGCGGGTGCTGCTGCTGCCGATCGTGGTGGCGTCGCCGGGGCTGCTGGCGGCGACGCTGGCGTGCGTGCCGTTCGCGGCGCAACTCTTCGAGCAGGGCGGGTGGGCGCGGTTCGGCGGGATCGTGGTGTCGTTCGCGGCGGTCTGGGTGGCGCTGACGCCGGTGCTGATCTGGGTGTACCACGGCCTGGCGCCGGGACGGTCGCCCGGATGGGTGCGCACCGTGCTGGTCGGGTCGTTCACGGCGGCGAACCTGTCCGGGTTCCTGCACGGGTTCATCCTGTTCTGCGCGTTGCCGCTGGATCTCGGGCTGCCGTTCGGCGGGCTGGACATGGTGGGCGGCGTGGTCGCGGTGGGGCTGTGGCTGTACCTGTTCCACGTGATCGTGCTGGCCGGTTTCGCGGCCAGCCGCAGCGGTTCCCGGCACACCACGCCGGAACCGGCCACCACACCGGAACCGGTCACCGCGACGGAACCGGCCACCACGACGCAGCCGACATCGACGCAACCGGTGGAGACGGCGGCGGCGCCGGACGCGCGAGTGGTGCCGGGCTCGGCGCCGGATGTGACGACCGGGGCCGGTGACGTGGACGGGGCCGGTCACGGACGAGCCCGGACCGCCGCGCCGGTCGGGCTCGGAGCGGAGCGGGCGCCCGTTCTCCGTACCGTTGAATGATCTTGATCTGGTTCTAGGATGTGGGGATGAGCACCGCGCCGACCCGGCGGGAGCAGGTGCGGACCGCGACCGTCGCGGAGATCAAGGCGGTCGCCCGGCGGCTGCTGGTGACCGGTGGGCCCACGGCGATCTCGCTGCGCGCGATCGGGCGTGCGGTGGGACTGACCGCGCCCGCGCTGTACCGGTACTTTCCCGGGCTGGACGCGCTGGTCGGCGCGCTGGCGGCGGACCTGTTCGCGGAGCTGACCGCGGCCGTGCGGGCGGTGCGGGACACGTTGGCGGGTGAGCCGCCGACGGTGCGGCTGACCGGGATGGCGCACGAGTTCCGGCGCTGGAGTCTGGCGCATCCGCGGGAGTTCGCGCTGATGTTCGGCGGCGTGCGCGAGGAGTGCGACAGTTCGGGGTTCGCGGCGCTGTTCCTGGACGAGCTGTCCGGGCCGACGGACCTGCTCGTGCTCGCCTGGAGCCGGGTGTTCGGGCTGGTCGCGCTGGAGGTCTTCGGTCACGTGCGGTGGGACGTGGAGCCGCTGTTCGCACGGGAACTCGATCTGCTCGCGGAGGCGTTAGGCTCGCGGCCATGACGACCTCGCGGGCCGATGTGATCATCGTGGGCGCCGGGCACAACGGCCTGGTCTCCGCGATCCTGCTGGCCCGCGCGGGCCTGGATGTGGTGGTGCTGGAGGCGTCGGACGTGATCGGCGGCGCCGCGCGCACCGAGACGCCGTTCCCGCGGGTGCCCGGCCTGCGGCATTCGACCGGGTCGTACCTGCTCGGCCTGATGCCACCGGAGCTGCTGCGCACGCTGGACGTGGACCTGCCGGTGCTGCGCCGCGACCCGCACTACTTCCTGCCCACGCCGGACGGGCCGTACCTGCTGTTCGGCCGCGACCGGGCGTCGACCCGCGCCCAGATGACGTCGTTCTTCTCGGCGGCGGACGTGGCGGCGGACGACGCGATGCAGGCGGAACTGTCGGCACTGCGCGACGATCTGGCCCCGGCCTGGCTGGCCCCGCCGCTGCCGGTCGAGGAGACCGCCGACCGTTACGTCCGGCCTTCGCTGCGGCCCGCCTTCGTCGACCTGGTGCGCGGTTCGGTGGCGGACTACCTGGCCCGGTTCGGCTTCGCGTCCGAGCTGCTGACCTCGATGTACGCGGTGACCGACGGCCTGTCCGGCCTGAACGCGGGCCCGGACGACGCCGGCACCGGCCACAACTTCCTGGTGCACAACATGTGCCGGCTGCCCGGCGCGGACGGCACCTGGATGATCACCGAGGGCGGGATGGGCACGGTCTCCGCCACGTTCGCGTCCGCGGCCAGGGCCGCCGGAGCAAAGATCTTCGCGGGTACGGCCGTGAGCGCGATCTCCGTCGACGGTGGCGCGGTGTCCGGCGTGACACTGGCGGACGGCCGGGAACTGCACGCGCCGGTCGTGCTGGGCGCCTGCGACCCGTACCGGCTGATGTCGCTGGTGCCCTCCGGCGCGCTGCCGTCGTCGCTGGTCGCGCGGATGGAGGCGGTACGGCGGCCGGGCACCACGCTGAAGGTGAACCTCGCGCTGTCCGGCTTGCCGCAGTTCTCCTGCCTGCCGGCGGGTTCGCCGAGCCCGTTCGGCGCCACGATCCACCTGCTGCCGGGATCGTCGGCCGGTGGCGCGCCGATGCGGGCGCTGCGCGAGATGTGGGCGTCCGTGGTCGCGGGCGAACTGCCGGCCGAGCCGACCATCGAGTGGTACCTGCACACCACCGTCGACCCGTCCCTGCAGGACCCGGCCGGTCACCACTCGTCGGCGCTGTTCGTGCAGTCGGTGCCGTACGCGCCGAACGGGGGCTGGGACGCGGCGCTGCCGTCCTACGTGGACCGGCTGCTGGACATCTGCGAGTCCTACGCGCCCGGCACGCGGAAACTGGTGGCGGATGCGGTGCCGCTGACACCCCCGGGCATCGAGGCACACTTCGGGATCACCGGCGGCCACATCCACCATGTCGACAACACGGTGTCGTTCACCGACCGCATGCCGTACGCCACCGGCCTGGACGGCCTCTACGCGGGCAGCGCGGGCACGTTCCCCGCCGGCAGCGTCATCGGCGCCGCCGGCCACAACGCCGCCAACACCATCCTGGCCGACCTCGCGGTCCGCAACTCTCGGTAAGCAATCCTTCCTTTCCGAGCGGCACGGCAACACTTTCCCGACTTCCGCGCGGCCGGGCGCCGGGCTTGCACGCGGCCGGGTGCCGGGCTGCCGGGTTGCCAGGTTGCCGACACGATTCGCAATATCGCGACATTTCCGTTTCGCTCTGTTTTTCAGGCTCTCGTTGCGGTCTCACGCCCCGCGAACAGCAATGCGAGCCGGAGGGACCAGCTTCGATCCCAGCCTGCAAAAGATCATTCCCGCATAACGGGCAGCATCGTTTGATCTTCATGCGCACCGCGCAGACCGCCGCCGCCTGCCTGCCCCGTCTGCCGTCGACCACCCCTTGGGGTGCAGATCATCGGCAGGGCCGCCACCACCACGCCAACCGGCGCCGGACAGCGGCAACCGGCAGGTCTTCCACCACGCAACCCCCACCGACGCGACCAAAGCTGGCGGCCCTGCCGATGATCTGCTCGGCTCGACCTGGAAGACGGCAGACGGGGCAGCCAGGCACACCAGACGAAACCCACCCCACCCACGAAAAAACAGCCGGGCCAACGAACGCCAAGCCCGCCGGAACCCCCGCCCCCTCCCCGGAGCCCGAGGCCCGCCGGAGACGCCCTGCGTGACCGGGTTCGGTGCCGGTCCGGGTTCCGCCACCGACAAACGCCAGTCTGAGCACGCGCTACGGTCTCGCCGACCGCACAGCTTCCGCCAACCGGGCGCCATCCCACCAGCCGCGCGACATCCACCAACCGCGCGGCATCCGCTAACCGCGTGGCATCCACCAACCGGACGGCATCCGCCAACCGGACGGCATCCGCGAGCCGCGCGGCCGACCGAGCACCGCAGGTCCACCCGCGACTTTCGCCGGCCTCCCCCGCCACCCGACCCGCCCGGCGCGACATGAGCCGCCAGCACGCCCCGGCTCTCCCGGCCACCCACTCAACCCGCAGGGAGGCCGCCCGCGGCCGACCGGTGCCCGCGGGAGCACTCGGAAGGTGCCCACGCCGGAAGCGGGAAAATAGCTCTTATGTTCGTAAATCCCCCGGCGGCCGGGCGACGAACGAAGTCTTGTCGTCGGTGGAGAATCCGCAGCTGCGGTAGAAACCGTGCGTGGCCGGGTCGCGGGAGCCGGTGGCGAGCATCGCCTTGTAGCAGCCGGCGTCCCAGGCGGCCGCCAGTGTGCCGGCCATCAGGCGTTTGCCGATCCCGCGGCCGCGAAGGCTCTCCTCGACGACCACGTTCTCGATCACCGCGTACGGCGAGGCGGACCGGCTGAGGTTGGGGATGATGTTCAGGTAGGTGGTGGCGGCCACCGCGCCGGCGTGCTCCCAGACGAGCAGGTGCAGGCCCGGGGTGTCGAGGATCCGCCGGTAGACCGCGTGGTCCGAGCCGTCGGCCAGGACCGGGTCGTCCGGGTTGAGCTGGTGGTACAGCCGGGTGATCGCGTGGAGGTCGGCGGCGGTCGCCTCACGGAGCATGGTCTGCAGCCTATGGGGCGGTGGCGAGGATGTTCGACAGGCGGGCGTGGCATTCGGCGACGAACGCGGGGAACGTGTCCCGGTAGTAGGCGACGCCGCTGACGCCGACCACGATCGCCCAGGCGCGGGCCCGCTGCCAGGTGGCGTCGTCGATGTCGAGCGAGGCCCGGTACGCGTCGCGCGCCTCGGCCGGCAGGTCCCACGTGGTGGCGTGTTCGGCGTCCGGATGGCCGGTGATCAGGCCGGCGAAGTCGATCACGGCGTGCAGCGCGCCGTCGCGGGCCAGCAGGTTCGTGGGTTTGAGGTCGGCGTGCAGCAGCACGCGCGGGCCGGTGGGGTCGGGCAGCAGCATGGCGTCCCGCCACATCCGTTCCAGCGTGCCGATGCCGGGGATCAGGCCGGCGCAAGCCGCGAAGCTGCGGTCGACCCAGTCGCCGGCGTCGCGCAGCAGACCGCCGCGGTATCCGCTCAGCGTGCCGTCCGCGAGGTCGAGGCCGTGCAGCGTGCGCACGAAGCCGGCCAGGTCGCGGCCGAAGGCGGCCCAGTCGTCGACGGTGTCCGGGCCGGCCTCGGCGCCGTCGATCCAGCGGTAGACCGCCCAGGGCAGCGGGAACACGTCCGACGGCGCGCCGTGGTGCACCGGTTCCGGGACGGTGAGCGGCAGCAGCGGCGCGAGCCGGGGCAGCCAGGCGCGTTCCTTGGCCAGCATGCCGGCGTTGTACGCGTTGCGGGGCACCCGGACGAGCAGGTCGTCGCCGAGCCGGAACATGGTGTTGTCGGTGCCGGCGCCGGCCCGTTCCAGCGGGCGGTCCGCCCAGTCCGGGCGTTCCCGCTCCAGCAGGGTCCGCACGATCGGCTCGTCGACCGGGATCTCGTCCTCGTGCAGTGCCACGGTCGCGATGATCGCGTCGTTCGCGGCGCCCGGCAAGCGATTTGCGGGCGGACGTGGACGTGGACCGGGTGCCGGGCGACGTGCCCGGCACCGGGCCGCGCGTGGGTCAGGAGGCCGGGGCCTTGCGGTCGGCGCGGATCTTGTGGCCGACCGAGGTGAGGCAGCGGCCGGACGGCAGGTCGAAGCGCCAGCCGTGCAGCTGGCAGGTGAGCTGGTCGCCGTCGACGATGCCGAAGCGGCTCAGGTCGGCCTTGAGGTGCGGGCAGCGGCGCTGCACCTCCCAGTCGCCCAGCTCGATGCTCTCCGCCTCGACCGCGCGCTCGTGCTCGTCGTACCAGCCCTCGGCGTACTGCAGGCGCTCGGTGGAGAGGCACTTGAAGAACGCGTAGACGAACTCGTTGTACTGCCCGATGCGGGCGGCGGAGAAGCGGCAGGAGAGGAAGAGCGAGTTGACCCAGTCGACCTCGCCGGTGAAGAGCAGGTGCTCGATCAGCGCGCGCTCGGTCTTGAAGCGGTACCGGACCTTCTCGTCCGCGTACGGCCGGACCTGCTTGCCGGGGAAGTCGACCACGATCGACTCGACCGACTCGCCGTCGTAGCCGACCAGGTCGAAGCGGACCGGGCCGCCGACGCCCTTGGCCATGTAGATCGACTCTTCGAGCAGCGGCTCGATGCGCCGCTTCATCTCCGCGAGCACGTCGATCTCCGGGTGCCGCCAGGACGCCTTCTCGGCCTCGATGATCGGGCGCTTGCGCTCCCGCATCTCCTCCAGGTGGGCGGCCTTGTTGGCGAAGAACTCGTCGACCGGCACCGGGTGCGTCGTCTCGATGCCGCCCTCGGCGTTGAGGACCGACTCGGAGCCGGGCAGCAGCACGACGCCGTTGGTGCCGCCGACCTTGGCGTACTCCGTCAGGAACACGCTCTGGTCCGGGAAGATCGCGCCCTCGTCGCCGAAGATGTCGTTGAACTGGTAGAGCGAGTCGTCCAGGAAGCACGGCGGGCCGGCGATCGGGAAGACGTGGTCGGCCTTCAGGTCGTCGATGTAGCGCCAGGTGCGGTCGAACTGCCGCTCGCGCTTCTGCTTGCCGAACGCGCGCTTCGCGGCCTCGGGCAGCTCGTAGACCATCGGGTACCAGATCGCGCCGGAGAACTGGAGCATGTGCGCGTGCACGTGGCCGAGCTCGGCGAAGCGGGACAGGTCGCTCGGGCGGGCGTCGTTCTGGTTGAGCAGGCGGACGCCGTCGTACTCCACCCAGAGCGAGGAGTCACCGATCGGGCCGTCGGTCGGCGAGATCAGCGCCTGGATCATGATCTTGAGGCCGCCGTCGAGCTCGACGACCTCCTCGTTCTTCGTCTTGATGAAGCTGCGGAAACCCAGCTCGCGCAGCTCGTCCTCGAGCTCGCTGGTCGGGTACTCCGGCAGCAGCACGGCCGCCTTCTTCGACACGAACCGCTTGAGGTTCTCCGCGTCGAAGTGGTCCCGGTGCAGGTGCGAGACGTAGAGGTAGTCGACCTTGCCGAGCGACTCCCAGTCCAGCTGCGAGTTGTCCGGGAAGGGGAACCACGACGCGAAGAAGGCCGGGTTCACCCAGGGGTCGGTGAGGATGCTTCCGGCCGCGGTGTCGATCCGCATGCTCGCATGACCGGTTCCCGTCACTCGCACGGCACTGCTCCCTTAAGCTACGACGGTCGGTGGTTCGGGCCAGACGTTACCGGACCCGCGCGGCGCGTCTCCGGTGCGTCGGCGAAGAGGGTGGATGCGTCACAGGAGGCTTGCTGCGTCCCGGCATCCGCCGCATGTCAGACTAATCGCGGATGTGAACGCACAGCGCGAGGAAGGACCCACAGTGGCGGATAGCGAGCCGGTGGTCGCACCCGATCAGCTCAAGCCCGGCAACCGCAGGGCGGGACGCATCCTCGGGGTGCTGACCATTCTGTCCCTGCTGGCCTGCACGCTGGGGAACCACGAGGGCAACATCGAGAACATCTTCCTGGTCGTGATCGCGGCCGGCATCGCGGTGGTGCTCATCGGCGACGTCGTGCTGCGCCGCGCCGGCCTGCGCGAATAAGGTTCCGAAACCAAAGATCGAGCCCGCTCCCCCGGTACGCCGGGAGGCGGGCTGATCTATATGTGCCGCCTCTATATGTGCCGCCGGGTCTCGGTGGCCCGGCGGGCTCAGTGGCCCAGCAGGATGTCCTTGACCTCCTTGAGCGCGGCGTCCACCTCGGCCTCGAAGTAACCGCCGGGCACCAGGCCGAACTGCAGCGTGTCCAGGTCGTTCTCGTTCACCGGCATCGGACCGCGGCCGGACATGGCCGTGAGGATGCCCTCGAACAGCCGGTCCACCTGGTCCGGGTCGTACCCGCTGCCGAACCGCCGCGGCTGGAACGTGCGGCGCAGGTGGTCCACGCGCTGCAGGTCACCGCCGGGGCCGCCGACGGGACCGCCGGGGCCACCCACCGGCGGGCCGCCGAAGCCACCCGGGCCGTCGCCGTAACCGTCGTCGTAACCGCCACCGGGCGGCGGGATGGGCGGGCCGCCGAACGCGCCGGGCGGCGGGCCACCACGGCCGGGCGGCGGGCCACCGGGGCCACCACCCATCGCGGGCGGGCCGGACTGCGGCTGGTTGCGCGGGCGCCGCTCCAGCTCGGGCAGGCGGATCTCCGCGGTCATGTCCATCTTGCCGTGCCGGCCGGGCTCGAAGCCGGGGAAGCCACCGCTGGGGGCGTCGAAACCGCCACGGTCACGGGGGTCGTCGTACGGGTTCTGGTCGTAACCGCCGGGGCCCATGCCACCGGGGCCCATGCCGGGACCCTGCGGTCCACGGGGGCCGGGGCCCTGCGGGGCGCCGGGACCCATGCCGCCGGGGCCCTGGGGACCGCCCGGTCCCTGCGGTCCGCCACGCGGCGGAAGATCGAAGCCGCCGGTACGCGGGTCGTCGCGCGGCGGCAGGTCGAACCCGCCGGTGCGCGGGTCCTCGCCGAAACCGCCGCGGTCACGGGGGTCCCGCGGGTCGCGGGGTTCGCGCGGGTCGCGGGGCTCCCGGGGGTCGCGCGGGGGCGGGCCGCCGAAGCCACCGGTGCGCGGCTCGTCGAAGCCGCCCCGGTCACGCGGGTCGCGCTGCGGCGGGCCGCCGAAACCGCCGGTGCGCGGCTCCTCGAAGCCGCCGAACGAGGGGCCGTCGTCGAAACGGCCGGGGCCGGCCGGGACGCGGCCGGGTGGCGGACCCATCCGGTCCGGCGGGCCCATCCGATCGGGCGGGCCCATGCGGTCCGGCGGGCCCATGCGGTCCGGCGGGCCCATCCGGTCGGGCGGGCCCATCCGGTCGGGCGGGCCCATCCGGTCCGGCGGGCCGAAGCCGGGGCCGTCGGGGCGGCCGGGGGCGTCGAAGCCGCCGGTGCGGGGGTCGTCGAAGCCCTGGTCGAAACCGCCCGGGCCGTCGAAGCCACCGGGACCGTCGTAGCCGCCCGGACCGTCGAAACCACCGGGGCCGTCGAAACCACCGGGGCCCGGGCCGAAGCCGCCGGGGCCGCTGTGCGCGCCGGGGCCACCGCTCATCCGGTCCGGCGGGCCCATCCGGTCCGCGCCGGCCGGGACGCGCTCGGGCCCACGGGCGCCGCCGCGCTCGTCGAGCTCGGCGAGCTGCCGCTCCACCCGGTCCAGGTGCAGGTCGACCTGCCACTCGTCGTAGCCGCCGAAGCGCACGCGGAAGACGACGTCGTGCACCTCCTGCGCGGTGACCGGAGGGCCGCTCTGCTCGCCGGCCAGCGTGGCCTCCACGCGGTCGAGGAAGGAGTCGACCTCCTCCACCTTGTAACCGCGGCGAAGCGCACGCCTCCGAAAGCGCTGACCCTGACTCGTCACTGTGTCTCCTGGTCCTGGTTCGCTCGCTCGGCGCCGGCGGGCGCCTTCGCACACGCGGCCGTCAGTGAACCTCGTTCATCACGGCCCCGAGCCCGGCGGCCGTGAAGAGCGTCCATCCGTGCGACGCCAAGACGTACATACCCGCGAGACGGAGGGTTCATCGTGCCTCCGCGCCGTCGACCGAGCTCGCCGCCAATTGCCCGCAGGCACCGTCGATCTCCTGGCCCCGCGTGTCGCGGACCGTGGTGGAGACGCCGGCCGCGCGCAGGCGGCGGACGAACTCACGCTCCACCGGCTTGGGACTCGCGTCCCACCGGCTGCCCGGCGTGGGGTTGAGCGGGATGAGGTTGACGTGCGCCAGCTTCCCGGCCAGCAGACGGCCGAGCAGGTCGGCACGCCACGGCTGATCGTTCACGTCCCGAATCATCGCGTATTCGATCGACACGCGCCGCCCCGTGCGCGCCGCGTACTCCCACGCGGCATCCAACACCTCGGCCACCTTCCACCGCTGGTTGACCGGAACGAGTTCATCGCGCAGATCATCATCGGGCGCGTGCAGGGACAGCGCAAGGGTCACCGAAAGGTCCTCATCGGCCAGTTTGCGCATGGCCGGGACCAGGCCCACGGTGGAAACCGTGATATGCCGCTGGGAAAGCCCCAAACCGTCCGGCGCGGGACTGGTCAGGCGCCGGACCGCGGCGATCACCCGCGGATAGTTGGCCAGCGGCTCGCCCATGCCCATGAACACGACGCGGGACAGTCGCGGCGGCGAGCCGGCGACCGCGCCGCTCGCCGCGACACCGGCCAGGTAGACGACCTGGTCCACGATCTCGGCGGTGGAGAGGTTCCGGGTCAGCCCGGCCTGGCCGGTCGCGCAGAACGGGCAGGCCATGCCGCAACCGGCCTGGCTGGACACGCACGCGGTGACCCGGTCCGGGTAACCCATCAGCACGCTCTCCACGAGCGCGTTGTCGTGCAGCCGCCAGAGCGCCTTGCGGGTGGCGCCGTCGTCGCAGGACAGCTCGCGCACCGGGGTGAGCAGGTGTGGCAGCAGGTCGGCGCCGATCTTCTCCCGGGCGGCGGCCGGGAGGTCGGTCATCTCCGCGACGTCACGCACCAGGCGCCCGAAGTAGTGGGTGGAGAGCTGCTTGGCCCGGAACTCGGGCAGGCCCAGCTCCTTGACGGCCGCGCGGCGCGCCTCGGGGTCGAGGTCGGCCAGGTGGCGCGGCGGCATCGCCGGACGACGGCGACGGGGGCCGGCCTGCGCGGGCACGGCGTCGTCGGGCGTCTCCGGGGTGCTGGGAACGACGGGGATGAGAGGGAGAGTCGGGCCCATCACGGTGTCTGCAGCTGCCTCACTACGTCGGGTCATTTCTCGCGGCGGGATTCTCACCAGGGTGGGAACACGGCCGCGACCTGTCCAGTCTCCCACGGTACGGCCGGTCGCAATGCCGCACAGGGTGCCAAAGCTGCGTCATCGCTCACCCCAACCCCCTCGCCGCGAGAGCCGGCCGGCCCTCGCGGCGCGCTCAGGAGCCGGGCGCGAGCACGGAGAGCAGCAGGAACGCCGTCGGCAGCGCGAACAGGATCGAGTCCAGGCGGTCCATCAGGCCGCCGTGGCCCGGGAGCAGATTGCTCATGTCCTTGATGCCGAGATCCCTCTTGATCATCGACTCTGCCAGATCACCGAGCACCGCGGAGATCGTTACGCCGATTCCGAACAGCGCGCCCCACCAGGGGGCCACGCCGAGCAGCAGGTAGACCAGCAACGCGCTGCCCAGAGCGGACGCGAGCGCGGAGCCGGCGAAGCCCTCCCAGGACTTCTTCGGACTGATCGACGGCGCCATGTAGTGCTTACCGAGGAAGACCCCGGCGACGTAACCACCGGTGTCGGTGAGCACAACCGCGACGACCGTGACCACCACGCGGGCCACGCCGTCGTCCGGGTAGGCGAGCAGTGCCGCGAACCCACCGAGGAACGGCACGTAGACCGCGATCAGCGTGGCCGCGGCCGCGTCCCGCAGGAACCCGGCACGGCCGTCACCGAGCCGCCACAGCATGCTGGCCAGCACCGTGACCAGCAGTCCGAGCGCGAGCGCGTCCGGGCCGGCGAACCAGGCCAGGCCGGCCATCAGCACACCGCCGATGGTCAGCGGGATCTGCGGCGCGCGGGCACCGCCGACCGCGAGCGCGCGGGTCATCTCCCAGACGCCGACCACGATCATGGCCGCTATCAGCAGCAGGAAGCCCTCGCGCCAGAAGAACAGGGAACCGGCGACCACGGCGCCGAGGCCGAGGCTGACGCCGATCGCGGCCGGCAGGTTGCGGCCGGCCGAGGGCAGGCTGCGGGCCTTCGCGGACTCGTCGTCGCCGGACGCGTAGGCGGCCTGGCGGATCGCGTTGCCGGCCGCGGGCGCACCGGTCCAGGTGGCCCTGCGGCGACCCTTGACCCGGCGGCGCGGCGGCTCCGGCAGGTCCTCGGAATCCGTCTCCCCCGGGCCGGCGGGGCGGGTGCCGCGCGGCGACCCGCCGGGTGTGTCGGGGCCCTTCCGCACCGGGCCGTCGAGGCCTGGGCGCACCGGGCCGTCGGTGCCCGGGCGTACCGGCGCACCGGGTCCCGGACGCATCGGACCACCGGATCCCGGACGCACGTCGGCACCCGGACGCGTATCGGTACCCGGACGCACGTCGGGGCCCGGGCGCGTGGGAGCGCCCGGGCGGCCGGGGATCACGGCCGGGGGCGGGCCGGACGGGCGGTCCATCACGAATTCCGTGGTGGCTCCCGTCTCCGATCCCGGCGGCGCGTAGACGGGTGCGATCGGCTCCCGGCCGGCCGGCCGGTCACCGCGAGGATCGCGGTCCGGCTGCTGCTCCGGCCGGTACGGGTCGGGCGCGGCACCACCGTGCCGCGCCCGCTGCCGTGCCTCGCGCGCGTCGTCGTAGGGGTCGAGGTGCGGCATCAGACCTCGAGGAGCTCGGCTTCCTTGTGCTTGACCAGCTCGTCGACCTGGGCCACGTACCGGTGGGTGAGGTCGTCCAGCTCCTTCTCGGCGCGGCGACCGTCATCCTCGCCGGCCTCGCCGTCCTTGACGATCCGGTCCAGCTCCTCCTTGGCGCGGCGGCGCACGTTACGCACCGCCACCTTGCCCTCCTCGGCCTTGCCGCGGGCGACCTTGACCATCTCGCGGCGGCGCTCCTCGGTCATCTGCGGCAGCAGGATGCGCAGCATCGAGCCCTCATTCGACGGGTTGACCCCGAGGTCCGAGTCGCGGATGGCCTTCTCCATGGCGCTCAGCTGGGAGGCGTCGTACGGCTTGATGATCGCCATCCGCGGCTCCGGGATGGCGACGGACGCCATCTGCGGAAGCGGCGTGGGCGTGCCGTAGTAGTCGATGACGATCCGGGAGAACATCGCCGGTGTGGCGCGACCGGTGCGGATGGAAGCCAGCTCGTCCTTGGCGTGCTCCACGGCACGCTCCATCTTTTCCTCGGCCTCGAGGAGCGTATCGTCGATCACCGCTCCGTCGCCTCCTCACTCCTGCTCGGCGGGTGCTGCGTCCAATACCCGGGGTCATCCACTGGTCCGGCAGGGCTGCTCGCCGCACGCGGCGCGGCGCCTCCCGTACCCCATCATGCTCTTCAATTTGATCTTGTGTTGCCCGCCCTAGGCGGTGATCAGGGTGCCGATCTTCTCGCCGCCCACGGCCTTGATGATCGTGTCCGGCCCCTCGGCGCCGAAGACCAGCATCGGCATCCCGTTGTCCATGCAGAGGCTGAACGCGGTCGCGTCGGCGACCCGCAGGCCCTGCTGCAGGGCCTCGGCGAACGTGACGAAGTCGAGCTTGGTGGCGGTCGGGTCGGTCCGCGGGTCCGCGGTGTAGACGCCGTCGACGCCGTTCTTGCTCATCAGGACCACGTCGGCGTTGATCTCCAGCGCGCGCTGGGCGGCCACGGTGTCCGTCGAGAAGTACGGCATGCCGGCGCCGGCCCCGAAGATCACGACGCGGCCCTTCTGCAGGTGCCGGATCGCGCGCAGCGGAATGTACGGCTCGGCGACCTGGGCCATCGTGATCGCGCTCTGCACGCGCGTCTCGACGCCCTCCTTCTCCAGGAAGTCCTGGAGCGCGAGCGCGTTCATCACGGTGCCGAGCATGCCCATGTAATCGGCCCGGTTGCGGTCCATGCCGCGCTTCTGCAGGTCGGCGCCGCGGAAGAAGTTGCCGCCGCCGACGACCACGGAGACCTGGACACCGCGCCGGACCACCGTGGCGATCTGCCGCGCGATGGCCGACACCACATCCGGGTCGACGCCGATGCTGCCGCCGCCGAAGACCTCGCCGGAGAGCTTCAGCACGACCCGCCGGGGCTTGCCGCCCGTCGGTGAGCCCGCCGCGTCCTCCACCGGAACGACCTGCTCGGTCACCACCGTCATGCGACCCGCCTTCCCTCAACCTGTTGTCTCTGACTTACCCGCCGGCGCTGCCACGCCGACACATGACCGTCGCGGTGTGCACCATATGCGACGAGGAGACCGCGGTGCCTGTCGCAGTACACCAACGGCCTCCTCGTGTCATGGCCTACGGCGCCGGCCTGCAAGCCGGCGCCGTGTCGTGCGTGAGCCCGGTATCAGGCCTGGCCGACCTCGAGCCGGACGAAGCGGGTGATCTCGATGCCCGCCTCGCCGAGAACCTGCTTCACGGTCTTCTTGCTGTCGGCGACCGAGGCCTGCTCGATCAGCACGGTGTCCTTGAAGAAGCCGTTGACCCGGCCCTCGACGATCTTCGGCAGCGCGGCCTCCGGCTTGCCCTCCTCGCGGGCGGTCTGCTCGGCGATCCGGCGCTCCGACTCGACGACGTCCGCCGGGACCTCGTCGCGGGTGACGTACTTCGGGCGCATGGCGGCGATCTGCATCGCGACGGCGCGCGCGTCCGCGTCGGCGGCCTCGTCGGACTTGCCGGTGTACTCCACCAGCACGCCGACGGCCGGCGGCAGGTCCTGCGCCTTGCGGTGCAGGTAGACGGCGGTGTTGCCGTCGAGAACGGCGAACCGGTTCACGACCAGCTTCTCACCGATCTTGGCGGAGAGCTCCTGGACGGCGGCGTCGACGGTGCGGCCGTCGGCCAGCGTGGAGGCCTTCAGGCCCTCCGCGTCGGTGACGCCGGCACCCGCGCCGTGCTCGACCAGCTCCTGCGCGAACGCGACGAAGTCGGCGTTCTTCGCGACGAAGTCGGTCTCACAGTTGATCTCGAGCAGCGCCTTGCCGGAGTGGGCGACGAGACCGTTGGCGGCGGTACGGCCGGCACGCTTGCCGACGTCCTTCGCGCCCTTGATGCGGAGCAGCTCGACGGCCTTGTCGAAGTCGCCCTCGGCCTCGGTCAGGGCCTTCTTGCTGTCCATCATGCCGGCGCCCGTGAGGTCGCGCAGCTTCTTGACGTCCGCGGCGGTGAAGTTGGACATGACTCTCTCTTCGATGTCTGTGTCGGCTGGCGGCAGGTGCGGTGCGGGCCGTCGCCGGCCCGCACCGCGTCGTGCTGCTTCTTGCTCGGCTTTACTCGGAGACGGCTTTACTCGGCGGCGGCCGGCGCCGGCTCGGCGGCCGGGGCCTCGGCGGGGGCAGCGGCGGCGGGAACCGTCGCGGCGGGCGCCTCGGCGTCGGCGGCCTTCTTCTCGCCGGACTCCAGCAGCTCACGCTCCCACTCGGCCAGCGGCTCGTCCGCGCCCACGGCGGTGCCCTGCGGCTTGTCGCCGCCACGGCCCGCGCGGCCGGAGCGAGCGATCAGACCGTCGGCGACCGCCGCGGCGACCACGCGGGTCAGCAGCTCGGCGGAGCGGATCGCGTCGTCGTTGCCCGGGATCGGGAAGTCGACCTCGTCCGGGTCGCAGTTGGTGTCCAGCACCGCGATGACCGGGATGCCCAGCTTGCGAGCCTCGTCGACCGCGATGTGCTCCTTCTTGGTGTCGACGACCCAGATCGCCGACGGCACCTTCTGCATGTCCCGGAGACCGCCCAGCGTCTTGGTGAGCTTGGTCTTCTCCCGGTAGAGCTGCAGGGTCTCCTTCTTGGTGTAACCCGCGGCGGTGCCGGTCAGGTCGCCCAGAGCCTCGAGCTCCTTCATCCGCTGCAGCCGCTTGTAGACCGTCTGGAAGTTGGTCAGCATGCCGCCCAGCCAGCGGTGGTTCACGTACGGCTGGCCGACCCGCGTCGCCTGCTCGGCGATGGCCTCCTGCGCCTGCTTCTTGGTGCCGACGAAGAGGATGCTGCCGCCCTCGGCGACGGTGTTCTTGATGTACTCGTACGCCTTCTCGATGTAGTCGAGCGTCTGGCGGAGGTCGATGATGTAGATGCCGTTGCGCTCGGTGAAGATGAAGCGCTTCATCTTCGGGTTCCAGCGACGGGTCTGGTGCCCGAAGTGCACGCCGCTCTCCAGCAGCTGGCGCATGCTGACTACAGCCATGGTGAAATGCTCCCTGCGTCGTCCCTGGTTGTGCCGCCGATGCCAGTCGGCTCGGCGCCTGGCGCCCGGTCGCCGGCCAGGGTGGGCCCGTCGCTTCTGCTTGCGCCGAGAACGGGACCAGGGAGGCCGGCGCCCCACGACGGGGAATCGATGATCACATTCCGTGATCATCGACCGCCGTGAAGAAGGCGCGCGAGGTCGACCGCCGGTGGCGGTCGCCGTGGACCAGCATACGCCGCTCCCGGGGTGCCGCCCCGGGAGGGCTCTCGTTTCCCGTTCTACCTGGCAGCGATCGCGGCCGCGAGGAGCAGGACGATCCCGAGCGGGAGGTACGCCAGCGGCGGGCGCCACCACGTGCGGTGATCGGCGGCGCGGCCGGTGGTCAGCAGCGCGTAGAGGCCGACGCCGGTGAGCGGCAGGCTGAGCGCCAGCGCGAGACCGCTGACCAGGTTGCCGGCCGCGGCGGTGCCGCCGGTGAACCCGTCCAGGAGCAGGCGCAGCGCCGGGATCTCCAGGAGCAGGGCGACCAGGCCGATGGGTACGGCGAGGATCGGCCGGCGGGTCGTGTAGACGCGCTCGCCGCCGGCCGGGGCGGAGTAGGGCGCGCCGCCGGCGGGCGCGTAGGGCGCGTCACCGGCGGGGACGTAGGGCGGCTCGCCGGGGGCCGGGCTGACCGGAATGTAGGGCGGCTCGCCGGCGGGCGGGATGAAGGCCGGGGCCGTGGGCGGGTGCGTGGCGCCGGGAATCAACGGGCTCGCGCCGGGGACCGCCGGTCCGGGGCTCACCGGTCCCGGGCTCGCCGCGGCGAGGTCCGGTGCGGCGGGGTCGGGGGCGGGTGGGCTCGCGGGCGGACGGCGCAGGGCGGCGCGGTCCAGGGCCTCGGTGCGGAACCGGGGGACGTCGCCGGTCAGCGGGTACGCCGCGGTGCGGCTCGCGTCCGGGGCCGTGACGCCGCTCACCTCCGGCGGCGCGGCGAACTCCGGGGCGGCCGGGGCCGCGGCGGTGGGCGTGACCACCGGAAGCGCCTCCAGGCCGCGCCCGGTGACGGCGTCGAGCTCGTAGCCGCGCTCCTGGCCGTGCCGCGACCGGGGCTCGGCCGTGTCCGGCGTCTCCGGCGTCCGGGTGCGTGGCACGTTCCAGTGGTCGCTGTACCCGGTCGGGTCGGTCAGCGGGTCCGAGGCGCGGCGGGGGCGGGTCGCCGCGCGGGGGTCGTCCGCGGGCTCGTCGGCGGCGGGGGTGCGCCAGTCGCCGTACCACTGCGGTTCTGGTTCATCTGCAAACCGACGTCCATCCACGGTCGGCACCGTATGTCACCGGAACTTCCGGGCGCTACTCCCCACGCGAGCGGGTACCACAACCACCGCGAGATCATCCGCGTTTCCACAGGCGGTTTCCCGCTCCACATCTCGATCATGAGCCGTTGCCCCCGCCCCCACCCCGCACCACGGTGAACCCATGACAACCACAACCCGCGCGGTCGGCGCCTACGGGGAACGAGTGGCACTGCGGCACCTGGTCGAGGCGGGGATGACCCCGGTCGCCCGCAACTGGCAGTGCGCCGACGGTGAGATCGACATCATCCTCTCCGACGGCGACGACGTCGTCTTCTGTGAGGTCAAGACGCGCCGGTCCACGACGTTCGGCGCGCCCGCCGAGGCCGTCGGCCGGCGCAAGCAGCAGCGGTTGCGGCGCGTCGCCTCGCACTGGCTCGCCGACGCACCCGGTCACGGTGGCCACGTCCGCTTCGACGTGGTCGCGGTGACCGCCCGGCGTCGTGGCGCGGCCTCGGTCGAGCACGTCCGAAGCGCGTTCTGACGGCCGCGATGAGCTACGCCAAGGTGTGCTGCGTCGGGCTGGTCGGCGTGGCGGGCCACCTGGTCGAGGTCGAGGTCGACATCGCGCCGGGCCTGCCCGGGGTCACGCTCACCGGCCTGCCCGACACCGCGCTCAACGAGGCTCGTGACCGGGTCCGCGCCGCGATCGTCAACTCCGGCGAGGAGTGGCCGAACCGGCGGCTCACCGTCAACCTCCTCCCCGCCACCCTGCCCAAGCGCGGCTCCGCCTTCGACCTGGCCATCGCGGCCGGCATCCTGGCGTGCGCCGGCGGGCTGCCACCGGTCGGCCTGGACGGCGTCGCGATCCTCGGTGAGCTGGGCCTCGACGGCACCGTGCGCCCGATCCGCGGCATCCTGCCGATGGTCGCCGCCGCCGCGCGGGCCGGTCTCACCCGCGCCGTCGTCCCGCTGCACAACGCGGACGAGGCGACCGTCGTCCCCGGCGTGGACGTCCGCGCGGTCGACACGCTGCAACGGCTGATCGGTTTCGTCCGCGGCTCGGGCACGCTGCTCCCGCCACCCGGCTCGCCCGGTCCCCCGGTGCCGCCCGGCCCGGACCTGGCCGACGTGGCCGGGCAGGCCGTCGGGCGCCGGGCCATCGAGGTCGCCGCCGCCGGCGCGCACCACCTCGCGCTCATCGGGCCACCCGGCGCCGGCAAGACCATGCTCGCCGAGCGCCTGCCGTCCGTGCTCCCCGAGCTGGACGACGAGGCCGCGCTGGAGGTCACCGCGGTGCACTCGATCGCCGGCACGCTGCCGCCCGGCGGCCGCCTCATCCGCCGACCGCCGTTCCAGGCCCCGCACCACACCGCCAGCCTGGCCTCGCTGGTCGGCGGCGGCTCCGGCCTGGCCCGTCCCGGCGCGCTGTCCCTGGCCCACCGCGGCGTGCTGTTCCTCGACGAGGCGCCGGAGTTCGCCGCGCGCGTGCTCGACTCGCTGCGCCAGCCACTGGAGTCCGGCCGGGTCACGCTCAACCGCACCGGCGGCACCACCGAATACCCCACCCGCGTGCAGCTGGTCATCGCGGCGAATCCGTGCCCGTGCGCGAAGCCCGCCGGGGACGCCGCCTGCGAGTGCACGCCGGTGGCCCGCCGTCGCTACCTCGGCCGGCTCTCCGGGCCCCTGCTCGACCGCCTCGACCTGCGCGTCCGGCTGCACCCGATGCGCGCGGCCGACCTGGTCGGCGCGGACACGCCGCGCGAGACCTCCGCCACGGTCGCCGCCCGGGTCGCCCAGGCCCGTGCCGCGGCCGCGGCACGCTGGTCCGCGCACGGCTGGCGCACCAACGCGGAGGTTCCCGGCGCCGCCCTGCGCCGGCCGCCCTGGCAGCTGCCCCGGCCGGACGTCGACCGCCTCCAGCGCGCGCTGGACAGCGGCTCGCTCACCGCCCGCGGCTTCGATCGCACGCTCCGATTGGCCTGGACCGTCGCCGACCTGGACGGTCTGGACCGGCCCGGGGCGGACGAGGTGGCCGAGGCCAGCCAGCTGCGCGCCGGGGAGCACGGATGAGCACGCGGGAGGACCGGCTGGCCCGGGTCGCGCTGAACTGGCTGCTCGAGCCCGGGCACCTGATCGGCTGGGAGATGGTCCAGGCACACGGTGCGCCCGAAGCGCTCTGGCGCATCCTGCACGACCCGTCCTGCCACTCCGGCACGCGGAACACGGCCGCCGCGCGCCTGCGGGCCGGTGACCCGCTGCGGACCGCCGAGGAGAAACTGGAGCGTGCGCAGCAGGTCGGAGCGCGGCTCGTCGTCCCCGGCGACGCCGAATGGCCCGACCAGGTCGCCGACCTGCGGACCATCGACCTGCGCGGCGGACCGCACCGGGTCGACCGGGACACCCGGCCGCCGCTGTGCCTGTGGGTCCGCGGGTCGCTGCCGCTCGCCGCGGCCCTCGCCCGCTCGGTCGCGGTCGTCGGCGCCCGCGCCGCCACGGAGTACGGGAACCGGCTGGCCACGGAGATCGGCTTCGACCTCGCGGGCCGGGGCTGGACCGTCGTCTCCGGCGGTGCGTACGGCATCGACGGTGCCGCACACCGCGCCGCGCTGCGGGCCGGCGGCGTCACCGTCGCGGTGCTCGCGTGCGGCGTCGACCGGCCCTACCCGGCCGGCAACACCGCGCTCTTCGAGCGCATCATCGACGGTGGCCTGCTGGTCAGCGAGTGGGCGCCGGGCGAGGATCCGCTGCGGCACCGCTTCCTGGTCCGCAACCGGCTGATCGCGGCCGCCACGCGCGGCACGGTCGTGGTCGAGGCCGCCGCCCGCAGCGGTGCCGTCCAGACGCTCGGCCGGGCGTGCGGCCTGCCCGGCCGGGTCGCCATGGCGGTGCCCGGCCCGGTCGGCTCCGCCATGTCCGTCGGCTGCCACGACGTGCTCCGCCACCAGCCCGGCACCCGCCTGGTCACCGGCGCCGCCGACATCCTGGAGGAGGTCGGCACCATCGGCGCCGACCTGGCGCCCCGCCCGCGCGGCGACGTCCGCGACCGTGACCGCCTCGACGACGAGTCCGCCCGCCTCCTGGAGGCGTTCCAGGCCGGCCGCGAGATCACGCCCGACCAGCTCTCCGCCCGGACCGGCATCGGCCCGCGCGCCACCCTCCGCCGTCTGGCCCTGCTCACCGAGCTCGGCCTCGTCACCGCACGCGACGGCGCCTACAAACTTGCCCGGCCGCGCCGTGGATCGCCATGACGGCCGCGCGCCGCGCGCGTGCCGAGTTGACGACCGGCGGTCCGGGGCGGACCGTCGACGGATGGGGAGCAGCGAGCCGCCGCGCACTCGCGCGACACAGGACGTGTACGAAGGCCTCCCGGCCGGGATGCGCACGATCGTCGACGAGTTCGCCCATCACGTGGCCACCGTCCAGGACCGCTCGGCACACACGGTGCGGGCCTACGTGGGCGACGTGGTCTCGCTGCTCGGTCACGCGGCCGCCGCCGGCTGTTCGACGATTGCCGACCTGGACATCGCCGAGCTGCGCAGCTGGCTGGCGACCCAGCGCGCGCACGGCGCCGCGCGCACCTCGATGGCCCGCCGGGCGGCGTCGGCCCGGGCGCTCACGGCCTGGGCACACCGAGCCGGCCACCTGGAGCACGACGTGGGTGCCCAACTGGCCAGCCCGCGGGCGCACCGCACGCTGCCCGGAGCACTCCGCGCGGACCAGGCGGCCGCGCTGGTCTCGTCCCCCGCCTCCGCATCGAGACAGGCCGGCCGCACGGCGGCCGGATCAACGGTGCCCGGTGCCACGCCCGGCCCCCGCCGGCCCGGGTCCGCAGTCGGACCTGCGGTCCCCGGCGCCGCTGCCGAGCCAACCGACTCCACCACCGCCACCGACTCCGGCGCCGCAGGCGAACCGGCGGCGCCAGCCACCACTGCCGAGCCAACCGGCTCCCGCGCCGCAGCCGCGCTGGGGATGCCCGGCGCCGCTGCCGAGCCAGCCGACTCCGGCACCGCAACCGGACCGGCGGTGCCCGGCGCCACTGCCGAGCCAGCCGCCTGCGGCACCGCAACCGGCTCCGGCGCCGCAGGCGAACCGGTGGCACCAAGCACCACTGCGGAGCCAGCCGACTCCGGCGCCGCAGTCGGCTCAGGTTCCGCAGCCAGCCCTGCGGTCGGATCGGTGGGCACCGGCCGGGTCTCGGGCGCTGCCGGAGGTGAAGCGGGCGCCGAGGCCGGCGGGACACCGCCCACACCCGTGGAGCTGCGCGACCGTCTCGTACTGGAGTTGCTCTACGCCACCGGCATCCGGGTCAGTGAGCTGTGCGGCCTCGACCTCTCCGATCTGGACCGCGCGCGCCGGCTGGTCCGGGTCCTCGGCAAGGGCAACCGGGAGCGCTCGGTCCCGTTCGGTGTACCGGCCGAGCGGGCGCTCGACGCCTATCTCCGTCTCGCGCGCCCCACCCTGGCCAGCGGGGACAGCGGACCGGCCCTGCTGCTCGGCGCGCGCGGAGGCCGCCTGCAGCCGACGATCGCGCGCCGGATCGTGGCGGCCTACGCGCGGGCCGAGCGGTTGCCGCACACGACGCCGCACGGGCTGCGCCATTCCGCCGCCACCCACCTGCTGGAGGGCGGTGCCGACCTTCGCTCGGTGCAGGAGCTGCTGGGGCACGCGTCGCTGGCGACCACGCAGATCTACACGCACGTGTCGGTCGAGCGGCTGCGTGCGGCGTACCGTCAGGCTCACCCCCGCGCCTGAAAAGCAGCGTCCGCGCCGCTGCGCCCCTTACGATCGACGGGTGGGCACTGGTGACGTACGGCCGCCGGACACAATCGCCGGTGCACGACTGCTCTTCTCACTGGATCCGGCCGTCTCCTACCTGAACCACGGCACGGTCGGCGTGACCCCGATCGCGGTGCAGCGCGCCCAGCAGCGTCTGCGCGACGAGGTCGAGCTCGATCCGATGCGGTTCTACACCCGGGGCCTGCGCGATCGGGTCGGGCACACCCGGCGGCACCTGGCGACGCAGTTCGGCGCGGACCCGGACGGCACCGCGCTGATCCCGAACACGACCGCCGGTGTCGCGATCGTGCTGCAGTCGATGGGCCTGCGGGCCGGCGACGAGATCCTGCTGACCGATCACGGCTACGGCTCGGTCGCGATCGCGGTGGCGCGGGAATGCCGCCGGACCGGTGCCGTGGCCCGCACCGTGGCGGTACCGCTGACCGCCGGCGACGGCGAGGTGGTGTCGCTGCTCCGGGCCGCGTTCACCGACCGCACCCGCCTGCTGATCGTGGACCAGGTCGCGTCCTCCACGGTGAAGCTGTTCCCGCTCGTGCCCATCGTGGAGGCCGCCCACCGCGCCAACGTGGCCGTGTTGGTCGACGGCGCCCACGCCCCCGGCATGCTGCCGCTGGCAGTCGACGGGATCGGCGCCGACTTCTGGGTCGGCAACCTGCACAAGTGGGCGTTCGCACCACGCTCGGTGGCGATGCTGACGGTGGCGCCGCGCTGGCGGGACCGCATCGAACCACTCGCCGTCTCCTGGGACCACGACGACGGATTTCCCGCGAACGTCGAGTCCCAGGGCACACTCGACTACAGCCCGTGGCTGTCCGCGCCGACCGGCCTCTTCGTGCTGCGCACCCTCGGTCACGACCGGGTCCGCGCCCACAACGCAGCATTGGCCGCCTACGGTCAGCGGGTGATCGGCGCCGCGCTCGGTCTCCGCCCCGCCGACCTGCCCGATCCCGGCGGCGCCGGCATCGCGATGCGCGTCGTGCCACTCCCGTCCGGCGTCGCCACGACGGACGCGGACGCGGTCGCCCTCCGCCACCGCATCGCGGACAAACTCGGCGCCGCAGTCGGCATCAACGCCTGGAATTCCCGCGGCTGGCTACGCATCTCCGCCCAGGTCTACAACCAGCCGGACGAATACGACCGCCTCGCCGCACGACTCCCCGCGCTGCTCACCGCCGGCAGCTGACCGAATGACATTCACTTTGCCCGCTTCCGGCGGGCCGATTTCCGCACACTCCCGCGGGCACCGGTCGTCGCTGGCGCTCCTCCCTGCACGATCCGTGGCCGCAAGACAAATCCGCACCCCACGCGCGAACGGCCCTTCTCCAACTCCTCCCGAACGACGCCGCCTCGACGATCCCGGCAGGCAGGCGACCGGAAACGTGCCCGGCACCGGCGTCGAAACCACCCTCCTTCGATTCCTCCGGTAACACCGCCCGAAAAACGAATCCAATCGTGCGCCACCTTCACGCGCTCTCCCACCCGGGCACACGGCACCACACCGGACCAGAGCACCCGTCACCGCAGCCGAACACCAAACCCACCATGTCCCCCGCCCCTGGACCAGGCCTCGCCCCGAACCACAGAACCGCCTAACCAGGCCAAGAAGCCGGTCCACGCTCAATTGCAGCGAAGGCACGATGGCACCTCAGCACGGCAACACGCTGGCGCGCCGACGTGCCGGCATTCAGTCGGCGCGGCAGCACTGCAGCGCGCCGGCACGCCAACACAGCGGCCCGGCAGCCCGGCGGCCCGGCGGCCCCGCGGCCCCGCGACGGCACAGGCCAGACCGGAGGACGCGGTAGTCAAGGCGAGCCGATAGCGACCGATGGCGAGCACGGCCAGCATCGTGCCGGTCCAGGTCGACGTCGCGACGGGCCGACGTCGGCTTGTCCCTGCTGGTTTGTGGCTTCGTTACTGGTCCAGTGTGAGCCGGGCTGCAGGTCTGCGGCGGGTTATCCACAGGCAGAAACTTTGTCCACAGATCCGAGAATCGGCATTCGGCGGGCGCACCGTTCACGCAATCCTCGGCTCATGCACCTCACCGCACTCCCCCTGGCCGTTCTCAGTCTGGCGGCACTCCTGCCGGCCGGCAGCGCGCCGCCTTCACGCTCCGTCACTCGCTCGACCGCACCGGTCTCGCAGGTCGCACCGACGCAGTTACCGGACACCAGATCGAGTCCGCCGGAGACACCATCGTCAACCGCACCTGCGGCAACCGCGCCTGCGGCAACCGCGCCACCTTCAGCCGGGCCACCGTCTGCCGGCGGCCCGACCCCGGCGACGTCGGGTCGCGGGCCGTCTACCGGCTCGTCCGCACAAGCCGGGGTCAGGTACAGCTGGCCGTTGAGCGGGCCGCCTCCGCAGATCGTCCGTCGCTTCGATCCGCCGCCACAGCGCTGGCTGCCCGGTCATCGCGGCGTGGATCTCGGCGCATCTCCCGGGACGATCGTTCGTTCCGCCGGAGCAGGCACGGTGCTCTTCGCCGGTCAGGTCGCGGGTCAAGGCGTGGTGAGTGTCGAGCATCCCGGCGGCTTGCGCACGACCTACCAGCCGGTGCACGTCGGCATCGCACGCGGCCAGCCCGTGACGGCCGGTACTCCCCTGGGCACGCTGGCCACCGGTCATCCCGGCTGTCCGGCTGCCGCCTGCCTGCACTGGGGTTTGCGCCGAGGTGCCGAGTACCTCGATCCCCTGCTGGTGCTCGGTCTCGGCCGAGCCCGCCTCCTGCCCCGGCAACCAAACCCTTGACCGCCGCAACCGACTGCCCAGGACACATCGCGCCGCAAGGGCCCACCACACCGCGCCGACACAGCCGCGCCACGAACACACCGCACCTCGCGTCCCTGACGCGCTGCTGATCCCGCGCTGCGATCGCTCCGCACCGCCGAACCCCTACGGCGCGGGCAGTGCGGGCAGTGCGGGCAGCGCGGGCAGCGCGGGCAGCGCGGGCAGCGCGGGCAGCGCGGGCAGCGCGGGCAGCGCGGGCAGCGCGGGCAGGAACGCGCCATGGCATTGCGCGGAACACGACACGACAGGTCCCGAACGCGGCGCGGGACACAGCACGGAACGGAGGGAAGCGCGGCGCAAAGGCAGCGCGGCACAGAACCGCCGCGCGGTCCTCCGCGAGACCTGGCGACTCCGCGCGACGCAGCCGCCCGTGTCCTCGGCCGGCCGCTCACGTCCCTAGCCACAAGCGACAAACGCCGCGGCCGCACCGGCCGCGAAACCCGACCTACCGGCCAGCCTCGTGGCGCACCGAGTGGGGAGGCCGGTCCCTACACATGCGGAGGCCCGGAGTGCGGTGGGATACCGCGGCCCCGGGCCGGAAAGGAGGGGAGAACGTCAGCTGGGGAAGCCGGTGTCCGTCGGCAGCGAGATCTCCGGCTTCTCCAGCTCCTCGACGTTGACGTCCTTGAAGGTCATCACGCGCACGTTCTTGACGAAGCGGGCCGGCCGGTACATGTCCCAGACCCATGCGTCCTGCATCTCGACCTCGAAGTAGACCTCGCCGTCCGAGTTCCGGACGTGGAGGTCCACGTGGTTCGCGAGGTAGAAGCGCCGCTCGGTCTCGACCACATAGGAGAACTGACGGACGATGTCGCGGTACTCCCGATAGAGCTGCAGCTCCATCTCGGTCTCGTACTTCTCGAGATCTTCTGCGCTCATCGTTGTCCGCCCTTCATCTGGCCATCTTCCCCCACCCACGTCGGCGGTCGTGGCTGCTGCTCCGATGCCACGCCGACGGTACTCCAGCCCGCGGCGACCCGTGCCATCGCCTCGGCCCCGGTGGCGGCGCCCACGGGCGCGGCACCGGTGCCGCCGGACGACACGACCGACGGGCGATCGGACTCCGCTGAGACCGGACGGCGGGCCCGCGGTGGGCTGCCGTCGCGGCCGGACGCGGCAGCCACGTTCGCGTACGAGTACCGATGCTCCACGCACGGGCCATGTTCCGCCAGTGCCGCGTTGTGCTCGGCGGTCACGTACCCCTTGTGGTCGGCGAAGCCGTAGGCCGGGAACTCGGCGTCCAGCTCCACCATGATCCGGTCTCGGGTGACCTTGGCGAGCACGCTCGCCGCCGCCACGCATGCGGCGACCTGGTCGCCCTTCCACACGGCGAGCCCGGGCACGCCGAGCCCGTCCACCGCGAAGCCGTCGGTGAGGACGTACTCGGGGCGGACGGCCAGCGAGGCCAGCGCGCGGCGCATGGCCGCGAGGTTACACACATGCAGACCGCGCGCATCCACCTCGGTGGGGGGTATGACCACGACCGAGTACGCGAGTGCCCGCTTGACCACCTCTGCGTAGATTCGCTCGCGCGCGGCGGCGGTCAGCAGCTTCGAGTCGGTCAGGCCGTCGATCTCGCCGCGTTTCCCGGTCGGCAGCACCACCGCGGCCGCGACCAGCGGGCCCGCGCACGCGCCACGTCCGGCCTCGTCCGCGCCGGCGACCAGCGTGAACCCGCGGCGCTGCAGCGCCCGCTCCAGCGCGTAGATGCCACCCTCACGCCGGACGATCGTCTTCGGCGGGCTAAGCACCGGCCGTCACCCGCCGCAGCAGGTCGGCCAGGCCGGCGGGGTGCACCGGCTCGGTCGCGGACGCCAGCTCGGACGCGGACCACCACCGGTACGACGTGATGCTCTCCCGTTCGATCTCGTCGAACCCGCTCGTGTCGATCTCACCGCCGGCCGCCCGTACCAGGAAGAACTCCTGTTCCTGCCGGTACCACACGCTGTCGAACGGAAACTCGGTCACCTCCGCGTGCACCGGCTCGCCGAGCTCGGCCACCGGCAGGTCCAGCCCGGCTTCCTCGCGCAGCTCGCGCGCGGCGGCCTGGGCCGGCGTCTCCCCCTCGTCGAGGCCACCACCGATCGTGAACCAGTACGGCTCGCCGGGCCGTCCCGGGTCGACGCCCCGGAACAGCAGCAGCCGCCCGGCCTCGTCGACCAGCAGCACACGAGCCGCCCGGCGCGGCACGAAGTCCACCATCACACCAGCCTAGGAGACCCTCAGCCGCCGCTGCCGGACGGGACCTGTTCGAACGTCTCCGGCGCGGACAGCCAGTCGACCCGGGAGAACGGCCAGAACAGCACGAAGGCACGCCCGACGACCGCTTCCTCGGAGATCGTGGACTTCGCCATGTCACCGTCCGACGTCGTCCAGTGCTCCAGCGAGTCGCCGGACTGTGAGCGGTGGTCGCCCATCACCCAGAGTCGGCCGTCCGGCACCACGATGTCGAACTCGGTGGACGCGGCCGGGTCCTGGATGCCGTTCTCCGCGTAGATGTACGGCTCGTCGAGCGAGACGCCGTTCACCTGGAGGCGCCCCTGTGCGTCGCAGCACATGACCCGGTCGCCACCGACGCCGATGATGCGCTTGATGAAGTCCTCGCCCTTGGGCGTGCTGCGCCAGCCCTCCGGCGCCTCGAACACGATGATCTCGCCGCGCGCCGGGTCACGGAAGTTGTACACGAGCTTGTTGACCAGGACCCGGTCGTAGACGTTGAGCGTGTGCTCCATGGAGGGGGACGGGATGTAGAACGTCTGGAGCACGAACGTCCGCACCAGGATGGCGACAAGCAGCGCCACACCGAGGAGGATGGGGAGTTCTTTCCAGAACGAACTGCGTGGCTTGTCGGTCTGCTCGTCGATCACGAAGGCAGCCTACGACGACGGGCTGAGAACCGAGACCGGGAACGCGCCTTAAACGCCAGAGATGCCAACAAGGGGACAGTGAGCACGAATCCTCCTTGAGTGTCAGGGGTCGTGTCCTGAGGCGCCGCGGCGGAGTCCGGCACGTCGTCCCACACCTCCGGTACGGGAATCCCGGCCCAGCTGTCCCGTGGCCAGACGATCACGAACGCCTGGCCGACCACGTTCTCCACCGGGACCGGGCCCTGGCAGCGGGCGTCCTGGGAGACCGACCGGTGGTCGCCCATCACGAAGATCTGGCCCTCCGGGATGACGATCTCCTGGAAGCGGCGGGAGCGGCAGTCGTTGCCGTCGCCGACCGTGTCGTCCAGCGGCGAGTCCTCGAAGATGTACGGCTCGTCGATCGGCATGCCGTTGACCAGGATGCGGCCCTGCTCGTCGCAGCACGAGACGGTGTCGCCGCCGACGCCGATCACCCGCTTGATGAAGTCCTTCTCACCGGGCCGGCCGACGCCGACCAGGTCGCCGATCGTACGGCTGAGCCTGGTCATGAACGTCAGCCCGGAGGTGTCGTCCGTGTGCTCCGGGGCCCACCGGTCGGTGCCGCGGAACACGACGACCTCGCCGCGCTCCGGCGTGCGCACGTCGTAGACGACCTTGTTCACCAGCACGCGGTCGCCGACGAGCAGCGTGTTCTCCATCGACCCGGAGGGGATGTAGAACGCCTGCACCAGGAACGTGCGGATCAGCACGGCCAGGCAGAACGCCACCACCAGCAGGATCGGCAGCTCCAGCCAGAGCGCCATCTGCTTCACCTGGCGCCGCGGCCGGTCGCCGCCACCGCCGTCGGAGCCGTCGACGTCGGCCACGCCGCCGGAACGGGCACCGCCCCGGCCACCGGAGTCGGCCGGCCCGCGGGCGCCCCGGCGGCGGCGTGGCCGCTCGGCGGCGGCGTCCTCCGGACCGGGCCCGTCGAAGAAGGAACCACCGCCGGTGCCCGGATACAGCACTACCGCCCGAGCCCCGTCCCCGTCGGAGTCCGCGGGGGGAGGCGTCGAGCGGTAGGGCGATGTTTCTCGACTGTCGCCGTCGTAGCGCCCGTACGTCACAGAAGCAAGCTTAGGTCGCGTTCGGCGTTACGGCTGCTGTCGGAGCGAGAGAAGGTTTACCCGGACGGGGGACGTCAGCGGGTGATCGCCTCACGCTTCTCCTTGATCTTCGCGGCCTTACCGCGGAGCTCACGGAGGTAGTACAGCTTGGCCCGGCGGACGTCACCGCGGGTGATGACCTCGAGGCGGTCGATCGCCGGGCTGTTGAGCGGGTAGGTGCGCTCGACGCCGACGCCGAAGCTCACCTTCCGGATCGTGAAGGTCTCCCGCAGGCCGGCACCGTGGCGCCGGATGACGACACCCTGGAAGACCTGGACACGGGAGCGGTTGCCCTCGACGACGCGCGCGTGCACCTTCAGGGTGTCACCGGCGCGGAAGTCCGGGATGTCGGTCCGCTGCGACTGGGCGTCCAGTGCGTCGAGCGTGTTCATCGCTGCTGCATCCTCAAGGCTCGTGGCGAATCCCCGCGCCATGGCCAGTGGCGGCGCGAAAGAAAACTATCCGTTGCGCATGCGGGGACGTGCCCCGATAGCGGCAACCTCTCTACTTTGCCACACCGGCCTCGGGCACCGGAAATCCGGCCCCGGTCAACGTGGCGACATCGTGCTTGTCCAGCGTTTCCGGTGCGGCACTGGCCAGCATATCCGGACGCTGCGCGGCCGTGCGCAGAAGGGACTGCGCCCGCCGCCACTTCGCGATCTTCCCGTGGTCGCCGGAGCGCAGTACCTCGGGCACCTCGCGCCCGCGCCAGACCGCCGGCTTCGTGTAGAGCGGCGCCTCCAGCAGGCCGTTCGCGTGTGACTCCTCGGTCAGTGAATCCGCGTTCCCGATCACACCGGGCAGCAGCCGCACGACCGCCTCCAGCATCACCAGCACCGCGACCTCGCCGCCGAACAGCACGTAGTCGCCGAGGGAGACCTCACGCACCCGCATCCGGGTCGCGGCCTCCTCCAGTACCCGCTGGTCGATCCCCTCGTACCGCCCGCAGGCGAAGATCAGCCGCTGCTCACCCGCGAACGAGTGCGCCATGGCTTGATCGAATCGTTGCCCGGCCGGCGTGGGCACGACCAGAACCGGCGCAAGATCAAGATCATCCGGCGGTACGGGCGTCAGCGCGTCGAACGCGGCACCCCACGGTTCTGGTCGCATGACCATGCCCGGGCCGCCGCCGTAGGGCGTGTCGTCCACGGTCCGGTGCACGTCGTGCGTCCAGGTCCGCAGGTCGTGCACGCCCACGTCGAGCAGCCCCGTGGTCCGGGCCTTCCCGATCAGGGAGAGCTCCAGCGGGGCGAAGTAGTCCGGGAAGATCGTCAGAACGTCGACGCGCATCTACAGGTCCAGCAGGCCTTCCGGTGGGTCCACCACGATCCGGCCGCCGGCCACGTCCACGGTCGGGACGATCTGCCGGACGAACGGGATCAGCGCCGTCCCACCCTGTGCCCGCTTGAGCACGATCAGGTCGGACGCGGCCGCGTGATCGATGCGCAGCACCTCGCCGAGCTTCTCGCCGGCGGTGTCGACCACGGTCAGCCCGACCAGCTCGTGGTCGCGGAACTCGTCCGGGTCGTCCAGCGGCGCGACCTCGGCGCTGTCCACGCAGAGCAGGACGCCCTTCATGGCCTCCGCCTCGTCCCGGTCGAGGATGCCCTCGAACGTCACGAGCAGTTTGTCCTGATGCGGCCGTACCGTCTCGATGGTCAGTTTTTTCGGCACCTCGAAGCGCACGGCGCCGTCCGGGACCGAGGCGCCGTCCGCCGGAGCGGTGCGGACCTTCGAGGAGATCTCGGTGGTCAGCACCGCCCCGGGGACGAAACGCGCCTCGGGCTCGTCCGTGCGCACGTGCACGGCGACCTCGCCACGCACGCCGTGCGCGCGGGCGATGTGCCCGATGATGAGGAGCATCGACTCAGTACGCGTCGACTATGTCGACTCGCACGCCACGCCCGCCGATCGACCCGATCACGGTACGCAGCGCCTTGGCGGTGCGGCCGCCACGCCCGATGACCGTTCCCAGGTCCTCGGGGTGGACGCGCACCTCCAGCCGCTTACCGCGGCGCGAGTCGACGAGCCGGACGCGCACGTCGTCCGGGTGGTCGACGATGCCCTTGACGAGGTGCTCCAGCGCGGGCCGGAGCGCCCCGTCAGCTCGCGTCGCCGGCGCCCGCATCGGCGGGCTCCTCGGTCTTGGCCTCGGCGGCCTTGGGCTCGGCAGCCTTGGGCTCGGCCTTCTCCGCCTTCGGCTCGGCCTTCTTCGACGCGGACTTGGCCGGGGTCACGCCCGCGGCGGCCTGCGACTCGGCGTCGTAGACGGCCTTGCGGTCCGCCTTCGGCTCCGCGACCAGGAGCGGCGGCGGGGCCGGCAGACCCTTGAACTTCTGCCAGTCGCCGGTCTTCTCCAGGATGCGCTGCACGGCCTCGGACGGCTGCGCGCCGACCGACAGCCAGTGCTGCACCCGGTCGGACTTGACCTCGATCACCGAAGGGTGCTCCTTCGGCTGGTAGATGCCCACGTACTCGATGGCCCGGCCGTCGCGCTTGGTCCGCGAGTCGGCCACGACGATGCGGTACTGGGGGTTGCGGATCTTGCCCATCCGCAGGAGCCGGATCTTTACGGCCACTGTCTGTTCGCTCCTGTTGCGATCTACACCGGCCTCGACGGCCGGTGCGCGGGTGAGCAGGCGGGCTCCCACGTGGGGCATGGGATCCGATGCTTCGAGGATTGGCGCCGCGCTCGTAGTTAGAGGGCAACAAACGCGTGCCGGATACCAGCTCACCATTGTGCCAGATCCGGGGCCCGCGTATGAAACGACCCCGCATCCCGTACGCATATCGGGCAAATGGCTCTTAACGCGTGAGGACCGGGCGGTTCCATCCGGGAAGCGGCACGCCCGGCTCCCACGACGGGTCCGGGACGAAGTCGGTCCAGGTGCCGTCGAACGGGAACTCGCCGGCCTCGATCCGCTCGACCACGCGCTTGCCCTCGGCCCACACCGCGTCCGCGTCCGGCACCCAGTAGTGGTCCGGGAAGGCCAGCCGCTCCGCGAACTCGTCCTCGTCCTTCCACCGCCACGTCCGGTCCGGCGCGACCACGATGTCCAGGTCCTGGTCGACCATGTCGACGCCCGCCACGGTGCCGTCGTCCCAGCGGAGAACGGGCGCCTCCAGGTTCACGTACCACCCGCTGAAATTCCCGGCGTCGTCCCGGAACCACCAGACCGAGTGCGCCTCACCGGGCGGCATGAACTTGAGCACGCCCGGCCCCTGCCAGACGCTCTCGTGCAGCCGGTAGTCCAGCTCGACCCACTCGCTGAACGGCATCGCGCGCATCCCGCGCCCGTCCGTCGCGACCTCGTTGAGCACCCGGGTGCCGCGGTCCAGCCAGACCAGCAGTCCGCGCTCGTCGTCGCTCACCACCCGCACCGGGCGGACCCACCCGATCCGATGGTGACGGACGTTCCGGTGCATTATCAGTCGGCCTCGCGCGAATCCCACGATCAGCCAGGTTAACCGTCGGTGGTGACCATGTCGTTACGACGCGGCCACCACCGATCGGATTTCAGTACGAACGTCCCAGCACCGCGATCAGGTCCGGCTCCGTCTCCGACTCCGGCACCGAACCGTCCGCGCGGATCAGGCACCGCACGGTCACCGCGGACTTGTTCGCCTCGGCCTCGCCCTCGACACCGACGGCGGACCACGGCACGCGCGCCCAGCCGGTGGCCGACGCCTCGATCGCCTCGCCCAGCGTCTTCACCTCGTGCGTGTTCGCCTCGCGGTGCGCCAGCGCCTGGTCGAAGAGCGCCTGCTGGTCGCCGGTCAGCGCCGCGGTCACCGCCTCGACCACGCCGGCCAGCGGCACGCTCGCCTTGCTGCCGTCGAACCGCCGGGCCACCGTGACATTCCCGTTGGCGAGATCCCGCGGGCCGATCTCGATCCGGATCGGGTAGCCCTTCAGCTCCGCGTCCACCGCGCGCCGCCCGAACGGGGTGTCGACCCGGTCGTCGAAGCCGACCCGTACCCCCGCGGCCTTGAGCTCGTCCCTGATCGTCGCGGCCGCGGCAGCGACACCCTCCCCGTCCTTGACGACCATCACGTGCGCCTGGATCGGCGCCAGCACCGGCGGGACCCGCAGCCCGTTGTCGTCGCCGTGGCACATGATCAGGCCGCCGACCATCCGCGTCGAGGTGCCCCAGGACGTGGTCCAGGCGTGCTCACGCGCGCCGCTCTGCGCCGAGAACGCGATGTCGAACGCCTTCGCGAAGTTCTGCCCCAGCTCGTGCGAGGTGCCCATCTGCAGCGCCTTGCCGTCGCCCATCATGCCCTCGAGGCAGTAGGTGTTGGTCGCGCCGGCGAACCGCTCCCGGTCCGTCTTGCGCCCGACCAGCACCGGCATCGCGAGCACCTTGACCATCAGGTCCTCGTAGGCCTCGTGCAGGATCTTCTTCGCGTACGCCCGCGCGTCCTGCTCCGTGGCGTGCGCGGTGTGCCCCTCCTGCCAGAGGAACTCACTCGTCCGGAGGAAGACGCGCGGCCGCATTTCCCACCGGACGACGTTCGCCCACTGGTTCAGCAGCAGCGGCAGGTCCCGGTACGAGTCGATCCACTTCGCCATGAACTCGCCGATCACGGTCTCACTGGTCGGCCGCACCACGACCGGCTCCGCGAGCTGCTTGCCGCCACCGTGCGTGACCACCGCGAGCTCCGGGGAGAAGCCCTCGACGTGCTCGGCCTCCCGGGTCAGGTAGCTCTCCGGGATGAACAGCGGGAAATACGCGTTCTCCGCGCCCGCGTCCTTGATCCGCGCATCCATCTCGGACTGGATCCGCTCCCAGATCGCATACGCCGTCGGCCGGATCACCATCGTCCCGCGCACCGGCCCGTTGTCGGCCAACTGCGCCTTGGCGATCAGATCCTGGTACCAGCGGGGAAAATCCTCCGCTCGGGGAGTCAGCACACGAGCCATAACCGCACATCCTAGGCCTCGCGCCGGACGCGCCGTCGGGCGACGGGCACCCCGGGAAACACGAAGATCAAATTCATGGTCCCGCTTCCGGCGTGGTCGCGCCGGGCGTGCTCCCGCGGGCAAACCTCCGGCTCCCCTCCGACTCCGCTGGCGCTCCGCTCCGGTCCGCCGACCGGAGCCGGTTCCGGCCCGCTCACCGAAAACCGGGCCGGTTCTTTTCGCCGCTTTTCTCGCTCTCATCTCGACCGCACGAAACGACATATCGGCGGATTGACCGGCGCGGGTCACGTTGCCCACGCAAGACCGGCACCGAGACCGGAACGCAGCCGGGGCGCCGAAGCAGCACCACCGCAAAGCCGCGCGACCGCAAAGCAGCACCACCACCAAGCCGCGCCACCGCAAAGCAGCACCGTCACCAAGCCGCGCCACCGCAAGCAGCACCACCGCGAAGCCGCACTACCGCGGCCAACTGAAGGGTTCGGCAAAGCCTGCGCCGAGGCGGGAAATGCGTGTGACCGGGAAGCAACCTGGCCGCGGCCAGCGGAAAGGACCCAAAGCCTGCGACCGCCGAGAAGCGTGTGTGGCCGAGAGGCAGTGCGTCCGCAGCCAGCGACAGGCCAGAAAAACCGGCGCCGAGGCCGGGCAAGCGCGTGCGACCGGGACGCAACGCCGCCGCAGCCTCCGAACAGGGGCGGCAAAGCGGGCATCTGGATCCGGGCGGTGCCGGTGGGACGGAAACAAAGCCGAGAACTGGCGCGGTCGAAAGCAGCGCAGCCGGAAAGCAACGCGACCACAGCCAGCTGAGGGTCCAGCAAAGCCGCCGCCGAGGCCGCAGAACAGGTGCGCCCGGAAAACAGCGTCACCGCAGTCAATGACGGGACCAGCAAAGCCTGCGACGAGGCCGGAGAGCAGGTGCGACGGAAAGCTGGTGCGACGGAAAGCAGCGCGGCTGCGGTCGGCGAAAAGCACCGCAAGCCAGTGGACGGGCGCTGAGCGCCCGAAATATACCCCTATAGCGGGCAGTCAGAGGAATCGCCGGAGTATGCGCCGGCTGTGCGAACGTCAATCTGTGCACTTTGTCAATCACAGCTTCAGCGAGTCGGCATATCTGACATTTCATCTTTAGTCGGCCGACAGGATAAGACTTCCGACGAAGAGCTTCGCGCCCATGCGGGAATGGATCATTGACCGATACGAAAAGTAGGTCAACTTCGGTAAATGACGACCTTTTCGTATCGGTCAATGATCCTTCCGCCGGCGCTGCACGCGCCGCTACCCGCGCTACCGCTGCCACCCGCGCTACCGCTGGCGCCGCTGCAGACGCCGCGACCGTGGCCCACCGGCGCCACTGCAGACCCGCACCGCGACCACCCACGCCACTACCGGCACCGCCGCAGACCCGCCACCGGCGGCTACCCACGCCGCCGCAGACCCGCCACCGGCGACCACCCACGCCACTACCGGCACCGCCGCGGACCCACGACCGCGGCCACCCGCGCTATCACCGGCGCCGCTGCGAATCCGCCACCGCGGCTACCCGCGCCACTATCACCGCTGCCACCGCAGGTGGCGCCGCAAGGTGGCGCCGCAGGTGGCGCCGCAAGGTGGCGCCGCAAGGTGGCGCCGCAAGGTGACGCCGCAAGGTGACGCCGCAAGGTGACGCCGCAAGGTGACGCCGCAAGGTGACGCCGCAAGGTGACGCCGCAAGGTGACGCCGCAAGGTGACGCCGCAAGGTGACGCCGGTGTCACCTGCGCCGGTGCCGGCGGAAGCACCGGCACGGGGCCGGAACGGGAGCGGCAGCGGGGCGGCAGCGGGGCGGCAGCGGGGCGGCAGCGGGGCGGAAAGCGAAGGGCGGCAGGTGGGGCGGATGCGGGTTCAGCGGAGGGGGTGGCCGCGGAGGATGATGTGGCGGGGGGTGCGGACGACCGTGAGGTCGCGGCGGGGGTCGGTGTCGTAGATGACCAGGTCGGCGAGGCCGCCCTCGGTGAGGCCGGGCAGGCCGAGCCAGGCGCGGGCGGCCCAGGAGGCGGCGGCGAGCACGGCCTCGGCGGGCATGCCGGCGCGGGTGTGCAGCAGCAGCATCTCCTCGGCGGCCTGGCCGTGGGCGATGCCGCCGCCGGCGTCGGTGCCGACGTAGATCGGGACGCCGGCCTCGTAGGCGGCGCGGACCACGGACGGGTGGCGGTCGCGGAGCGCGCGCATGTGGGCGGCGTACCCGGGGAATTTCTGGTCCGCCTGGGCGGCGATGTCGCCGAACGTCAGGATGTTGATCATTGTGGGTACGAGTGCGGTGCCGCGGCGGGCCATCTCGTCGACCAGCGCGGTGCTGAGCCCGGTGCCGTGCTCGATCGAGTCGACGCCGGCCCGGACCATGATCTCGACGCCCTCCTCGGAGAACGTGTGCACGGCCGCCCGCGCGCCGGCCGCGTGTGCCGCCTCGACCGCGGCGGTCAGCGTGGCCGCGTCCCAGCTCGGGGCCAGGTCACCGGCGCCGCGGTCGATCCAGTCGCCGACCAGTTTGACCCAGCCGTTGCCGGCCTTGGCCTGCGCGGTCACGGCCGCGGGCACGTCCACCGGCTCGACCTCGACCGCGGTGTTCCGCAGGTAGCGCCTCGGTGCCGCGACGTGCTGCCCGGCGCGGATCAGGCGTGGCATCTCCGGGTCGTCGTCCAGTTCCGCGTAGGGGAACGGCGATCCCGCGTCCCGGATCGCCAGCACGCCCGCGTCCCGGTCCTGGAACGCGAGCTCCCGTGCCTGTGCCAGCGAACCCACCGGCCCGCCGCCCGGCGCGATCCCGGCATGGCAGTGCGCGTCGACCAGCCCGGGGAGCACGAATCCGCGGTCCGCGATCGTCTCCGCCCCGGGCTGCGGCTCGAACGTCACCCGATCACCGACCAGCCACAGATCCCGGACCTCGTCCTCGGGCAGCAGCACCCCACGCACATGCAAGACCATGTGCTCAGTCTTACCGCCCGGCACGCGCGCGGTCACGTCACCGCGGGCCGGGCGGATCGACGTCAGTCCTCGTCGCGCTTCTTGGGCTTGTTCAGCTTGTTGAAGTCGATGTTGGGGAGCTTGAAGCCGGGCATGCCGCCGCCGCCCAGCGCGTTCGGGTCCATGCCCGGGGGGAGCTGGGGCATGCCGCCCATGCCCGGGAAACCACCCGGCATGCCACCGGTACGCGGCCGGTTGTTGCCGCCACCCTTCGTACCCTTGCGCTTGTTCTTCGGGCTCTTCGTGGCCTTGCGGCGGTTGCCGCCGCCGGGCAGGCCCATCATGCCGCCCATCTGCTTCATCATCTTCTGCGCGTCGGCGAAGCGGTTGAGCAGCTGGTTGACGTCCATCACCTGGACGCCGGCGCCGTTGGCGATGCGGGCGCGGCGGGAGCCGTTGAGGATCTTGGGGTTGGTGCGCTCGGCCGGCGTCATCGAGCGGATGATCGCGGTGACCCGGTCGAAGTGCTTGTCGTCGAGCTCGGAGAGCTGGTCCTTCATCTGCCCCATGCCGGGCATCATGGACAGCACGTTCGCGATCGGGCCCATCCGGCGGACCGCGACGAGCTGGTCGAGGAAGTCCTCCAGCGTGAACTGCTCGCCACCGAGCAGCTTCGCCGTCATCTTCTCCTTCTGGTCCTCGTCGAACGCGGCCTCGGCCTGCTCGATGAGGGTCAGCACGTCGCCCATGCCGAGGATGCGGCTGGCCATCCGGTCGGGGTGGAAGACGTCGAAGTCCTCCAGCTTCTCGCCGGTGGACGCGAAGAGGATCGGCTGGCCGGTGACCTGCCGGACGGAGAGCGCGGCACCACCGCGGGCGTCGCCGTCGAGCTTGGAGAGGACCACGCCGGTGATGCCGACGCCGTCCCGGAACGCCTCGGCGGTGCGCACCGCGTCCTGGCCGACCATGGCGTCGATGACGAAGATGACCTCGTCCGGGTCGACGGCGTCGCGGATGCCGGCGGCCTGCGCCATCATCTCCTCGTCGATGCCGAGCCGACCGGCGGTGTCGACGATGACGATGTCGCGGGCCTGGCGCTTGGCGTGCTCGATCGAGTCGCGCGCGACCTGGATCGGGTCGCCCTCGCCGTTGCCGCCGGAGGGCGCGTAGACCTCGACGCCGGCGCGCTGGCCGAGCACCTGCAGCTGGTTGACCGCGTTCGGCCGCTGGAGGTCGGCGGCGACCAGCAGCGGCTGATGGCCCTGGCCCTTGAGCCAGCGGGCGAGCTTGCCGGCGAGCGTGGTCTTACCGGCACCCTGGAGGCCGGCCAGCATGATCACGGTGGGCGGGTTCTTGGCGAACTGGAGCCGCCGGCCCTCGCCACCGAGGACGCCGATCAGCTCCTCGTGCACGATCTTGATGACCTGCTGGGCCGGGTTGAGCGCCTCGGAGACCACGGCGCCGCGCGCCCGCTCCTTGAGCGTGTGGATGAACGCCTTGACCACCGGAAGCGCGACGTCCGCCTCCAGCAGGGCGAGGCGGATCTCGCGCGCGGTGGCGTCGATGTCGGCGTCGGTGAGCTTGCCCTTGCCGCGGAGCTTGCCGAAGATCCCGGAGAGGCGGTCACTCAAGGTGTCAAACACTGCGCAACATCCCGTTTCTGTCGAAAAAGCACCGGCGCGAAGAGGCCCGCAGCAAGGGTAACCCGGTCGGTCAGGCGTGCGCGGCGGCGGCCAGCACGGCAGCCTCCACCTTCTCCCGGGCGGCCTCGTCGAAACCGGTTCCGACCAGGTAGAACGCGTCCACGACGTCACCTCCGAGCGTGGAGATCCGCGCGGCGCGCACCGACGCGCCGACGTCCTCGAGCGCGGACGCCAGCCGGTAGAGCAGGCCGGGCGAGTCCGCGGCGCGCACCTCCAGCACCACCGCGTCCGTGGCCACGTCCCGGTGCCAGACGACCTTCGGGGCGGCGCCGGTACGGGTCGCGGGTGCCCGCCCGCGCAGCCGCTGGGTCACGGACACGTCGCCGTTGAGCACCCGGCGCAGGTCGGCGGTGAGCGCGATCGGCTCGGCCGGCGTGCCGTACCGGGGCTGCACGCGCACCTCCAGCACGGCCCGCTCCCCCACCGTGGTGACGTCCGCGGTGAGCACGTCGAGCCGGTGCATGGAGAGACAGCCGGCCACGGCCGCAAGCAGTCCGCGCCGGTCCGCGGCCGCGACCGCCACCCGCTCGCCGTCCAGGTGCACCACGGGCAGCGGCGCGTCCAGCAGCTCCGGGCCGGGTGCGGCCGGCAGCGGCAGGGCGCCGGTGTCGAGCGCGGTCCGCACCCGGGCGACCAGCTCGCGGATCAGCCGGCCCTTCCAGTCCGACCAGGCGGCCGGGCCGGTGGCGATCGCGTCCGCGCGGGCCAGGCCGTGGAGCAGGTCGAGCGTGAGCGAATCCTCGACCGCGGTCGCGACGCGCGTGATGGTGACCGGGTCGCTCAGGTCCCGGCGGGTGGCCACCTCGGGCAGCAGCAGGTGCAGCCGGACCAGGCGCTCGATCAGCGCGACCTCGGCCGGTGGGAGCCCGATGCGCTGCGCGATGCCGGCCGCGATGGGCGCGCCGACCGCGCTGTGGTCGCCGGGCAGGCCCTTGCCCACGTCGTGCAGGAACGCGGCGAGCAGCAGCAGGTCGGGCCGGTCGACGTCGCGGGTGAACGCGGTGGCCTCGGACGCGGCCTGGACCAGGTGCCGGTCCAGCGTGAACCGGTGCACCGCGTTGTGCTGCGGCAGACTGCGCATCCGGGCCCACTCCGGCAGCCAGCCGTCGACCAGCCCGTACCGGTCGCAGGTCTCCCAGGTCGCGGGCAGGCCGGGGCCGGCGCCGAGCAGCGTGATCAGGGCCGACCGGGCCGCCTCCGGCCAGGGCGCGGGCAGCGGCGGGCAGTACGTGGCGAGCCACTCGCAGGTGGCGCGCGCGATCGGCAGCCGGTTGACGGCGGCGGCCGCGGCGACGCGGAGCGAGAGGCTGGGGTCCGGGCGCGGCCCGATCGCGGTTCGTGCCAGTACGAGTTCGCCGTCGTGCTCGACCACGTCCCGGGCGACCGGGCGGCGGGTCGGCCCGACCGCGCCGAGCGGCCGGCGGCGTCCGCTGCGGAGCCGGTCCGCGGCCCGCCAGGCGTCGTCGACCGCGTGCGCGACGGTCCGCGCGTCGCCCGAGACGCGGCGCAGCAGCGCGTCGCCGTCGTCGAGGCCGAGCGCGGTGGCGACGGTCTGCCGTTCCTGGGCGATCAGGCGGTCGACCCGGCGACCGACCGCGAGGTGCAGCGCGTCGCGGACGTCGAGCATGTGCAGGTTCGCGGCGCGGACGGCCGGGCGCATGGTGTCCGCGATCCCGGCCCGGCCCATGCCGCGCAGGATCGTCACGTCGCGCAGCCCGCCGGACGCCTCCTTGACGTCGCCCTCGAGCAGGAACGCCAGCTCACCGTGGGTTTCCCAGCGGGCGCGGGTGATCTCCCGCAGCGCCTCCAGGTTGCGCACCGCGGTGCGTCGCCACAGGTCCGCGGCCTCGGTGATCAGCCGCTCGGACAGCGCGCGGTTCCCGGCGACGTGCCGGGCGTCCAGCATGCCGAGCGCGGCCTTGACGTCCTCGGCCGCGACGTCCAGGGCTTCCCCGACCGTACGGACGGAGTGGTCGAGTTTGTGCTTCGCGTCCCAGATCGGGTACCAGATCGAGGAGGCCAGTTCGTCGATCCCGGTCACGCCGTCGTGCACCAGCACCAGGTCCAGGTCGCTGAACGGCGCGACCTCGCGGCGGCCGAGACCGCCCACCGCGACCAGCGCGACGCCGGGAATCCCGGCCGGAAGCAGAGTGGTCAGCCACGAGTCGAGCGCCGCCGCACGCGTGGAGCGTGCGGCGGCGCCGATGTCATTCATATCCGTGGGTTACAGCGCGTCGAGGCCGCGCTCGCCGGTCCGGACCCGGATGACGTCGTCCACGGACGTCACCCAGACCTTCCCGTCGCCGATCTTGCCGGTCCGGGCCGCCGTGACGACCGCGTCGACGACCTTCTCGACGTCGATCTCGTCGGTCAGCACCTCGACCCGGATCTTCGGCAGGAACTCCACCGTGTACTCCGCACCGCGGTAGACCTCGGTGTGCCCCTTCTGCCGGCCGTAGCCCTGCACCTCGCTCACGGTGAGCCCGGCGACGCCGAGGGCGTGCAGGGCCTCCTTCACCGCGTCGAGCTGGTACGGCTTGATGACCGCGGTCACCAGCTTCATGCTCAGTCCCTCCATCGTGGCAACGTAACCGGTGACCTGTTAGCCGGCGACCTTTTCGTCGACCGTGGCGGACGTGGCGGGTGCGGCCGGCGCGGCGGGGGTGCCGCTCGCCGGCGCGATGCCCGCCAGGGCGAACGCGCCGCCGCCACCGGTCGGGGCGGAGAAGTCGTACGCGCTCTCCGCGTGCTCGACCTGGTCGACACCCTCGGTCTCCGCCTCGGACGAGACGGTCATGCCGATCGTCTTGTCGATCGCGAGGCCCAGGACGATCGAGATGATCAGCGAGTACGCCAGCACCGCGAACGCGCCCGCGGCCTGCTTGCCGAGCTGCTCGACACCGCCGCCGTAGAACAGGCCCTGCGGGCCGGCCTCGCCGTAGAACTTCTGGGTGGCGATCAGGCCGATGGACAGCGCGCCGATCAGGCCGCCGACCATGTGCACGCCGACCACGTCGAGCGAGTCGTCGAAGCCGAGCTTGTACTTCAGGCCGACCGCCAGCGCGCAGATCGCGCCGGTGACGATGCCGAGGCCGATCGCGCCGATCGGCTCGACGTACGCACAGGCCGGGGTGATCGCGACCAGGCCGGCGATCGCGCCGGAGGACGCGCCGAGCAGCGTGGGCTTGCCGTCGCGGATCCACTCCACGACCAGCCAGCCGATGACCGCGGCGGCGGTGGCGACCTGGGTGTTCAGGAACGCGACACCGGCGATCGCGTCGGCCGCGCCCTCGGAGCCGGCGTTGAAGCCGAACCAGCCGAACCAGAGCAGACCGGCGCCGAGCGCGATGGTCGGCACGTTGTGCGGCTTGTACGCACCCGACGGCCAGCCGTTCCGCTTGCGCAGGATGATCGCGAGGCCGAGCGCCGCCGCACCCGCGTTGATGTGCACCGCGGTGCCGCCGGCGAAGTCGAACGCGCCCATCTCGAAGATCCAGCCGCCGCCCCACACCCAGTTCGCGACCGGGAAGTAGACGATGGTGGCCCACGCGACCGCGTAGACGATCCAGCCGGCGAACTTGGCGCGGTCCGCGAGCGCGCCGCTGATCAGCGCGACCGTGATGATCGCGAACATCATCTGGAAGACGGCGAAGACGAACGTCGGGACCGGGACCGCCTCGGACCAGGCGCCGGTGAGGTCCTGCGTCATGAACGCGTACTGCGTGATGTCGCCGAAGAAGCCGTTCGACGCGCCGAACGCGACGGAGAAGCCGTAGAAGACCCAGAGCAGGGACACGATGGCGATGGAGCTGAAGCTCATCATCATCATGTTCAGGATGCCCTTGGACTTGGTCATGCCACCGTAGAAGAACGCGAGACCCGGAGTCATGAGCAGCACAAGAGCGGACGAAACAAGCAACCAGGCGGTGTGCCCGGAATCGATGGCAATCTCCGGCACGCTGCCTCCTCTCGGTTTGAATTCCTCCCTCCCGGTGGCAAGGCAACATCGCCCCGTCGCCGGTTGGACGAGAGCTTCACGGGCCGCTGTTTCGCGCTGGGTCTCCAGTCCGTTTCTTGAGAGTCACGGGTTGTTTCCAACGTGTGAAGAAAAACTCACCATCCCTGAACAGGGGGTGCCATATCATCCGATCATCTATCGCAGAGTGTACTCAAGTGCATTCCGCTCGTAGTCGAGCAGACGAAGATCGCGCATCGGACGACGCAGGTGTCCCTTCTGCACGATGGTCACGAACGCGGGATCACCGGCCGCCGCCATCCGCCGGATGCCCTCGACGTGGTCGACGATCCGCTTGCGAATGGTCCGGACCAGGCGGTGCCGGTCGCGCGGGATCAGCCCGTACGCGTCCGCGAACAGCCGCAGCCGGCGTGGCCGGTTCGGCCGCTTCCAGCCCAGCGTCTGCGAGTCCCGGTCGGAGAAGAGCGGCACCCAGGTCCACGCCGCGTACGCCACGTCGTAGATCCGCGCGCCGGGCGAGGCCAGGTCGAAGTCGATCAGCGCGAGCGTGCCGTCCGGCCGCCAGATCACGTTGTGCGGCGCCGCGTCGTGGTGACAGATCACCTCGGTGTCCGGCGGCGGCGGGCCGAACGAACGCCACACCGCGCCGGGCGGCGGCTGGAACCCGTACTGCGCGTCGTGGAACATCCGCAGCATGGTGGCCACGGTGACCAGCGCCTCGTCCGTCACCCAGTGCTCGGCCAGCGGGTACTCGCCGCACTCGCCGTCGATGTAGGACAGCACCTCGCGGCCCTTGTCGTCTATCCCGAGCGCGCGTGGCGAGCCGCTGAAGCCGACGTACTCCATGTGGCGCAGCAGCGCGTGCACGGACGGCGTCCACGGGCCCGCGTTGCGGCGCACGGTGTCGCCGACCCGGTGCACGGTGGAGACGTTGCCGCCGCGCAGCGGCACCTCCTCGTACCCCGGCTCGGGGTGCAGCTGCGGCACGTACGGCCGGCCGGGCTGCTGGGGGGTCTGCGGCGGGTACTGGTGCACGGGCGGGGGCTGCTGCGGCGGCTGGTGGTAGACCGGCGGCTGCTGCTGCGTGTAGTGGTGCGGCTGACCGGAGCCGCCCGGGGGCGGCCACGACATGTCCGGCGCGCGGTGTGGGTGCGTCACGGCGGTTACGCGCCGGTCCCGAGCAGCGCGTCGACGAACTGCACGGGCTCGAAGGGCGCCAGGTCGTCCGGGCCCTCGCCCAGGCCGACCAGCTTGACCGGGATGCCCAGCTTGCGCTGCACCGCGATCACGATCCCTCCCTTCGCCGTGCCGTCCAGCTTGGTCAGCACGACACCCGTCACGTCGACCACCTCTGTGAAGACCCTCGCCTGCTCCAGGCCGTTCTGCCCGGTGGTGGCGTCGAGCACCAACAGCGTCTCATCCACCGGCCCGTGCTTCTCCACGACCCGCTTGACCTTACCCAGCTCGTCCATCAGGCCGACCTTGTTCTGCAGCCGGCCCGCGGTGTCCACCAACACCGTATCCACCCGCGTCTCGATACCCCGTTTCACGGCATCGAACGCGACACTGGCCGGATCGGCCCCCTCCGGGCCGCGGACCACCTCGGCGCCGACCCGGGAACCCCAGGTGGCGAGCTGCTCCGCGGCGGCCGCCCGGAACGTGTCGGCCGCACCCATCAGCACGGTACGCCCGTCCGCGATCAGCACCCGGGCGATCTTGCCGCAGGTGGTGGTCTTGCCGGCGCCGTTCACGCCGACCACCATGATCACCGCCGGGGTGTCACCGGTGGGTGCGGACCGCAGCGTCCGGTCCATGCCCGGCTCCAGCGCCGCGACCAGCTCCTCGGCCAGCAGCGCGCGCACGTCCGCCGCGGTCTTCGTGCCCAGCACGCGGGTGCGCTCGCGCAGCCGCTCGACGATCGCGGTGGTCGCCTCGATGCCGACGTCCGCGCCGATCAGGCTGTCCTCGATCTCCTCCCACGTGTCGTCGTCGATGTGGTCGCGGGAGAGCAGGCCGAGCAGGCCCTTGCCGAACACGTTCTGCGAGCGGGACAGGCGCGCGCGCAGCCGCACCAGCCGCCCGGCCGACGGCTCCGGCCTCTCGACGGCCGGCGCCTCCGGAACGGCCGGCGCCTCGACGGCCGGCGCCGCGGGGACGACCGGGGCGGGGACGGCCGGCGCCTCGGCGGCCGGCGGGGCGTCCACCACGGGCGTGGGCGCCCCGGCGACCGGCGGCGCCTGCCCCGGCCGCTCGGTGACGACCGGAGGAGAGGAGGGCGTAACGGGCGGCACCGGGGGGCGCCGGCGCAGCCGTGGCACCACCAGACCGAGCCCGCCGAGCACCAAGACGCCCAGCATCACCAGAGCGACGACCACGTAGTCCATGACCGAATCCTGTCAGATGGGCCCGCAGGCGTCCCGCCGACCGCTCCACCCCTTACCGGGCCTTCGATGACGCAACGCTCCCGGTCACCCCCGGAGTAACGGCCGGTGAACCGACGGCGTCGGGTGACGAGTGACACCCACCCCGGTGGCGCGTGGTCGATCTCGGTGGGCAGGATGAAGCCCACCATCCCCCGGAGGTCCGTTACATGACGACCGATCAGCCCAGCGAACCGCTGCTCATCGGCCCGCTGCTGCGACGTGTCGCCGGCACCAGGGCCACCATCTGGGTCGAGACCGCGCACCCGGCGGAGATCGAGGTGCGCGCGGGCGAGGCGGGCGGCCGGGCGACCACGTTCTCCGCGTTCGGTCACCACTACGCGCTGGTCGTGGTGAGCGGGCTGGCCCCCGACGCGGCCACCCCCTACGACGTGTACGTGGACGGGACGCACGTCTGGCCGCCGGCGGACTCGCCGTACCCCCGGAGTGTGATTCGGACCCGGGGCGACGCGGACCGCGCGGCGGACGCGAAGCTGGTGTTCGGTTCCTGCCGGGAGACGACGCAGCACGCGACGACGCGGCGGCTGCCCCCGGACGCGCTGGACGCCTACGCCCGGCGCCTGATGCGCGACGGCGACGGCGCGTGGCCGGACGCGCTGGTGCTGCTCGGCGACCAGGTCTACGCGGACAAGACCTCGGACACGGTACGGAAGCAGCTGAAGGCGCGCACGAAGCCGCACCACGGCGTGGGCGACGACGTGCAGACCTACGACGAGTACACCAAGCTCTACCTGGAGTCCTGGCGCGATCCGGAGATCCGCTGGCTGTTCTCCACCGTGCCGACCGTGATGATGTTCGACGACCACGAGATCATCGACGACTGGAACTCGTCGGCCTCGTGGCGGGCGGACATGCAGAACGAGCCCTGGTGGGCCGAGCGGATCATGAACGGCCTCGCCTCGTACTGGGTGTACCAGCACATGGGCAACCTGCCGCCGGACCGGTTGCAGGAGGACGCGCTCTACCCGAAGGTCGCCGGGGCCGCGGACGCGACCGAGATCCTGCGCGAGTTCGCCGCGCGGGTGGACCAGGAGGCGGACTTCGGGCACGACCCGGAGAGCTGGAAGTCCCGGCAGTACCAGTGGAGCTTCGCGGTCGACCTCGGGCGGACCCGGCTGGTGGTGCTGGACAACCGGTGCAGCCGGGTGCTCGACCCGGACCACCGCGCGATGCTGCCGGCCGCGGAGTGGTCCTGGTTCCTCGACCAGGCGCACGGCTCGACGTTCGACCACCTGGTGGTCGGCTCGTCGCTGCCGTGGCTGATGCCGCCCGCGATCCACTACCTGGAGGCGTGGAACGAGCGGATCAGCGCGTCCAAGCGGCCGCGGGTGGCCGCGTTCGGCGAGAAGGTGCGGCGCGCGGTCGACCTGGAGCACTGGGCCGCGTTCCAGAGCTCGTTCGAGGCGCTGGCCGACCTGTTCCGGGTGCTCGGCCGCAGCAGCACCGGCCCGGCGTCGATCTCGGTGCTCTCCGGGGACGTGCACCACTCGTACGTGGCGAAGGCCGAGCTGGGCCCCGGCGTGCTCACCCCGGTGCACCAGCTGACCTGCTCGCCGATACACAACCAGGTGCCGAGCTTCATGCGGCCGCTGATGCGGATCGGCTGGGCGCGCTGGGCCGGGCTGGTCGCCCGCGGGCTGGCGTTCAGCGTGGGCGTGCGCTCGTCGTCGCTGCGCTGGCGGAAGACCGGGGACGACCCCTACTTCGGCAACGCGGTCGCGACGCTGACCCACCGGGGCCGCCGGGCACGGGTGGTCATCGAGGGCACCACGCCGGACGGCCACCTGGACACGGTCGCGGACGTGCTGCTCACGACTCCGTGACCTCGTGGAACGGCCCGTTGTTGAACCAGAGCGCGTCGATCGTGTAGGCCCGGCCGGCACCGGTGAACCGCACCACGAGGCGCTCCGGCGACGGCTGCGCGGTGTCCGCGGCGAACCCGGTCGCGGGCGTCGCGGACACCAGGCTCACCACCCGGTCCACGATCTGGATCACCGCCTGCCCGCCGTCAACCTTGAAACTTCGGACATATGTTACTTTGCCGCCGGTTTCGGTCGCGGTCCAGCCGTTGACGACCGTCTGCTTCGGCGCGGCGGGCGCGGCCTCGGCCGTGGGAGCGCTACTACGGCTCGCGGTCCGGCTCGGCGACGGCACCGGGGGCTCCGCGACGGGCGATGACGGCGTGGCCGACGGTGTCACCGAGCGTGTCGGCTCCGGCGCGAGCGTTCCGACCGGCGGCACCGGAGCGGGCGATAACCTGCGCAGATCCGACGCACTCAACGGAATGGCGCGATCGGGCAGCGCCGTGTTCAACACGGGGCGTAAGCCCACCCACATCGTCACGGCCCCGAGCACGGTGGCCAGAACCCATGCCACCGCCCCGCCGCCCAGCTGCCAGATCCGCACGGGACTCATAGTGCCAACTCGGGATAGCGTGCTGCCATGCCCCTCGTCCTGCTCGTCGACGACGACCCCACGGTGCGCGGCGCCATCGCGCATACGCTGACCGACCTCGGACACGCCGTCCGCGCGGTCGGCAGTGCCATGGAGGCGCTGCAGGAGATCACCCACAATCAACCTGACCTGGTCATTCTCGACCTCGGCCTGCCCGACATCGACGGCGCGGACGCGTTGCGCATGCTGCGTACGATCTGCGACGTGCCGGTCATCGTCGCCACCGGACGGCGCGGTGAGCTGGACATCATCCGCCTGCTCAACGCGGGTGCGGACGACTACGTGGTGAAGCCGTTCTCCACCGCGCACCTGGCCGCCCGGGTCACCGCGGTGCTGCGCCGGGGCCGTCCGGCCGCGCCGGAGCGCAGCTCGGAGCCGGTCCGGGTGGGTGGACTGTGCGTCGACCCGTCCCGCCGAACCATCACGCTCGACGGCGAGGTCCTGAAACTCACCCGAAAGGAGTACGAGCTGCTCGCCTACCTCGCCGGCCGCGCCGGACAGGTGGTCACCCGCAAGGAACTGGTGACCGAGGTGTGGCGCGCGCCGTACGCCGGCTTCGAGAAGACGCTCGACGTGCACATCTCGTGGCTGCGCCGAAAGCTCGGTGAGACCGCCGCCCAGCCCCGCCTGCTGCACGCCGTCCGCGGCGTCGGCATCATGCTGGCCGATCACAGTTGAGGGCCGCACTCGCCCGGCTGGCGCTGGCCGTGACGTCGATGGTGGCGCTGTCGTTCGTCGTACCGCTGGCCCTGGTCGTCATGGAGATCGCCGAGGACCGCGCGCTCGCGGACGCGCGCCAGCAGGCGGTCGGCATGGTCGCGGCGCTGACCGTGACGGACGATCCGGACGTGCTCACCCGCGCCATGGCCGCGACCGCCGCCGGGGCCGACAACCGGCTGGCCGTGCACCTGCCCGGCGCGCCGCCGATGGGCACCAGCGTGGCCGACGCCGGCGACGTGGAGCTGGTGGAGTCGCGCCGGCAGGCGACCACCGCGGTCGTGCCCGGCGGCCAGGTCTACCTGCAGGCGACCGCGATCGACGGGAACCGTACCGCCGTGATCGAGGTCTTCGTGCCGGACGCCGACCTGCGCCGCGGCGTCGACGTGGCCTGGGCCGCGATGGCCGGGATGTCGCTCGTCCTGGTGGCCGGCTCGGTGTTCGTCGCGGACCGGATCGGCGTCCGGCTGGTCCGCGCCGCCCGCTCACTGGCCGGCGCGGCCCGCGCGTTCGGCGCCAAGGACCTCTCCGTGCGCGTCACCCCGGCCGGCCCGCCGGAGCTGCGCGAGGCCGCGACCGCGTTCAACACCATGGCCGACCGCATGATCCGGTTCATCGACAAGGAGCGGGAGCTCGCGTCCGACCTGTCGCACCGGCTGCACACGCCGCTGACCGCGCTGCGCCTGGACGCGGACCGCATCCCGCCCGGCCCGGTCGCGGACCGCGTACGGCAGGCGGTGTCGGATCTCCAACACGAGATCGACGAGATCATCAGCGGCGCGCGGCGGCCGGTCACGGAGCGTACCGACGCGCAGACCGATCTGGTCGAGGTGCTCGCCGACCGGCTGTCCTTCTGGGCCGTGCTCGCGGATGACCACGGCCGCCCCTGGCAGGTCGTCGGCGCGGACCGGCCGGTCTGGGTCAGCGTGCCCGAGGAGGACCTGATCGGCGTGGTCGACGCGCTCATCGGCAACGTCTTCGAACACACCCCGCAGGGCACTCCGTTCCTGGTCACGGTCTCGGACGACGCGCTCACCGTGTCCGACGCCGGCCCCGGCATCCGCGACCCGCGCGCGGCTCTCCAGCGCGGCCACAGCGGCGGCGGCTCCACCGGGCTCGGCCTGTCGATCGTCCACCGGGTCGCCACCGAGCTCGGCGGCGGCGTCCACATCGACCGTGGGCAGCTCGGCGGTGCGCGGGTCACCCTGCACCTCAAGCCGGCCGACGCGCACGCGCTATCTTGATCGCTCGTCACCCCCCGCAGTTGTCATTCCGCTGAACGGCCGGCACGCGCGCCGGTGGAGGGAAGAGCCAGTCCGTGAACATCCTCGAAGCGGTGCTGCTCGGCGCCGTCGAAGGCTTCACCGAGTTCCTGCCGGTCTCCAGCACGGGTCACCTCACGATCCTGGAGAAGCTGCTCGGTTACCAGATCGACGCACCGGACATCACCGCGTTCACCGCGATCATCCAGTCCGGCGCGGTGCTGGCCACGCTGCTCTACCTGCGCGGCGACATCCTCCGGATCATCAAGGCCTGGTTCCTGGGCCTGTTCAAGGCGGAGAACCGCGGCACCCCCGACTACCGGTTCAGCTGGGCGGTCATCCTCGGCTCGGTCCCGATCGCGATCATCGGTCTGCTCTTCAAGGACCAGATCGAGACCACGCTGCGCAGCCTCTGGTTCGTCGGCACCGCGCTGATCGTCTGGAGCTTCGTCATGTGGTTCGCCGACCGCGCGGCCACCCAGACCCGCCACGAGGCCGACGTGACCTGGAAGGACACGCTGATCATCGGCGTCACCCAGTGTCTCGCGCTGATCCCCGGCGTCTCCCGCTCCGGCGCCACCATGTCCGCCGGTCTGCTCCGCGACCTCGACCGCGTCACGGTCACCCGGCTGTCGTTCTTCCTGTCCATCCCGGCGCTGACCGCGGCCACGCTGCTGCAGGTCGTCACCGAGTTCGAGAACATCTCCAACGGCGTCGGCTGGGTCAACACGCTGGTCGCGACCGTGGTCAGCTTCATCGTGGCGTACTTCGCGGTCAACTGGCTGCTCAAGTTCGTCGCCAAGCACAGCTACACGGTCTTCATCGTCTACCGCATCGTGCTCGGCACGATCGTCCTCGCCCTGGTCGCGACCAACACCATCTCGGCCACGTAGGCACCACTCGACGGGTCGGCCGACCACGGCCGGCCCGTCGAGTCGTCCCACCACGCGCTGGCTGCCGCACGCCGCATATTTACCCATAAAGGTGCCCGCCGGCCATTCGTGATCGCCGCTCGCCAGCGTAAAGACCGGTAAAGATCATTGACCGATGCGAAAGCGCGGTCGAACGGCCGAAACGATCTCCTTTTCGCATCGGTCAATGATCCGGGGCCGCACCGGTGGCGCGGGGGCGAGCACGCGAACGCCGCCGCACGCGGGATCCGGCGACCCGCGGGAGCGGGTCGGGCAGAATCGGGCCCATGACGATCGATTGGACCGCGCCGGCCATCGCGCGCGCCTCGGAGCCCTTTGTCGCACCGGAGCGGGAGATGCTGGAGGGCTGGCTGGACTGGCACCGGCAGACGTTGCTCACCAAGTGCGCGGGGCTGACCGTGGAGCAGTTGAGAACCGCGAGTGTGGAGCCGTCGATCCTCACGCTGCTCGGCCTGGTGCGGCACATGGCCGAGGTGGAGCGGTGGTGGTTCCGCGTCTTCACCGGGGTGGCACCGGATCTCGACGACATCTACTGCACGCCGGACCAGCGCGACGGCGACTTCGAGAACGTCGCGGACGCGGACGCGGAGCGGGACCTCGCCACCTTCGTCGCGGAGACGGAGGAGGCGCGGGCAGCCGTCAAGGGCGTCCCGCTCGACCACATCTACCGGCACCCCACGGACGGGACCGAGCGCAACCTGCGCTGGATCTACGTGCACATGATCGAGGAGTACGCCCGGCACAACGGCCACGCCGACTTCCTGCGCGAGCGCATCGACGGCGTGACCGGCGACTGACCGGGGACCGGCCCTAGAGGTCGAGGGCGGCCCGGACGTAGCGGAGATCGTCCGGGCCGCTCCAGCGGAGTGCGGAGAGGCCGGCGGCGCGGGCGCCGCGGACCGCGCGGTCGTCGGCGTCGATGAAGAACACCAGCGACGGTGGCAGCTGGAGGGCCTGGCAGGCCGCGACGAAGAACCCCTTGGCCGGCTTGTGCACGCCGACCACGGACGAGTTGACCACCACGTCGACCTCGCCGGTCAGGCCCAGCGCGTCCAGGTCGGCGGGGAGCGCGTCGGTGCCGTTCGTGGCTATGCCGACCGGCAGCCCGGCGGCCCGCACGTCGCGCAGGAACGCCAGCATGCTCTGGTCGACGACGCCGCGCTCGGCCTGCCATTCGTGGACGGCCGCGCGCGCCCGCTCGGGGCCGCCGGCCGCGAACGTCAGCTCGTCCGCGACGACGGACATCCACTGGGCGTGCGACACCTCGCCGACCAGCGCGGGCTGCATGCGGCCCCACACGGTCGCGGTGTCCAGGAGCCGGCCGGGCTCCATCCCGTACCGTTGCTCGATCTCCTGGAGCTTGATGTCCGGTACGTGCCGGAGCACGCCGTCCAGGTCGACGAGCAGGGCACGTGCCCGCTGCCTACGCATCCGCATTCTCCTTGACGAGCTTCTGGCTGATGACCTCGGTGACGCCGGCGCGCATGGTGATGCCGTAGAGCGCGTCCGCGACCTCCATGGTCCGCTTCTGGTGGGTGATGATGATCAGCTGCGAACGCTCCCGGAGCTGCTCGAACAGCGTGATCAGACGGCCGAGGTTCACGTCGTCCAGCGCGGCCTCGACCTCGTCCATGATGTAGAACGGGCTGGGGCGGGCCCGGAAGATCGCGCAGAGCATGGCCACGGCGGTGAGCGAGCGCTCGCCGCCGGACAGCAGCGACAGCCGCTTGATCTTCTTGCCGGGCGGGCGCGCCTCGACCTCGACGCCGGTGGTGAGCATGTCCTCCGGGTCGGTCAGGATCAGCCGGCCCTCGCCGCCCGGGAAGAGCACCTGGAACACGTGCTCGAACTCGCGCGCGGTGTCCTCGAACGCGGACGTGAAGACCTCCAGGATCCGGTCGTCCACGTCCTTGACCACGGTGAGCAGGTCCTTGCGGGTCGCCTTGAGGTCCTCGAGCTGGTCGGAGAGGAACTTGAACCGCTCCTCCAGCGCCGCGAACTCCTCCAGCGCCAGCGGGTTGACCTTGCCGAGCAGCGTCAGGTCACGTTCCGCCTTGGCCGCGCGCTTCTCCTGCGTCGGCCGGTGGAACGGCGCCGGCTCCGGGACCGGCTTGCCGTCCCGCTCCGCGGCGGCGACGTCGGCCTGGCTCGGCGGCACCGGGTTCTGCGGACCGTACTCGCTGGTCAGCGTCTCGACGTCGAGCGAGAAGTCCTCGGCCGCCTTCGCCTCCAGCTGCTCCAGGCGCAGCCGCTGCTCCGCGCGGGCCACCTCGTCCCGGTGCACCTCGCTGGTCAGCCGCTCCAGCTCGCCGGCGAGCTGCTTGGCGACCGAACGGACCTCGGAGAGCTCGGCCTCGCGCGCGGACCGGGTGGCGGCGATCTCGTCGCGGCTCCGCGCGGCCGTCTCCAGCGACGCGACGATCCGGGTGAGCGCCGCACCCGCGCCGGTCACCACCGCGCGGGCGATGGCCGCACCACGGGCGCGGGCCGCCTTGCGCGCCGCGGCGCGTTCCCTGGCCTGGCGTTCCGCGTTCGCCTGCCGGAGCAGCGAGTCGGCCCGGCCGGAGATGGACGAGACCCGTTCCTCGGCGGTACGGACGGCGAGCCGCACCTCCATCTCGTTCTGCCGGGCCTGCGGCACACTCGCGGCCAGTATGTCCCGCTCATCCGTGGAGGGCTCCTCGTCCAGCGGCATCTCCTCCGCGACGCGCAGCCGTTCCTCCAGCTCCTCCAGGCGCATCAGGTCCTGCTCGCGGGCCTGCTCGGCCTTGGCGCGGGAGGCGGCGAGCCGGTCGGTCTCGGCCTTGGCGGAGCGCGCGGCGGCGCCCAGCTCGGCGAGCCGGCGGGCGGCCGCGTTGCGCTGGCTCTCCGCCTCGCGCTTGGCCGCGGCCGCGACCTGCACCTCTTCCTTGCGCGCGGCCACCTCCTCGCGCGCCTCGGCCAGCTCCGACTTCAGCCCCGCGATGGTCTCCTCGGCCGCTTCCCGGTTCGCCTTCGCCTCGTCGACCGCGGCCTGCACCTCGATGTAGCTGACCGCCTTGCCGGAGCCGCCGGCCGCGGCGAACGCGCCGAGCACGTCGCCCTCCGGCGTGACCGCGCGCAGCTCCGAATTGCTCGCCGCGATCCGGGCCGCGGACTCCAGGTCGGGCACGAAGACCACGTCGCGCAGCGCCCGGTGGACCGCGGGACGGACCTGCTCGGCGCAGGTGATCAGGTCGGGGGCCCAGAGCGCGCCGTCCGGTAGCGCGGGCCGCAGCGCGTCGAGCGAGCCCAGGTCGCCGGGGCCGGCCTCGCCCGCGACCAGCATCGCGGCCCGGCCGGCGTCGGAGATCTTGAGCGTGCGCATCGCCTCCACGGCCTCGTCCACGCCGGTCACCGCGACCGCGTCGGCCAGCACGCCGAGCGCGGCGGCGAGCGCGGCCTCGTGCCCGGGGCGCACGCTCAGCATGCCGGCCAGGCTGCCCAGCAGGCCCGGGACCTGCCCGGCCTTGGCCAGCAGCGCGCCGGCGCCGTCCTTGCGCTTGAGGCCCATCGCGAGGGCCTCCTCGCGCGCCTTCCAGCTGGCCGCGTCCTTCTCCGCCTTGCGCTCGGCCTCGGAGAGCTGGCGGACCACGGCGGACGCGGCGTCGTGCGCGGCGACCGCCTCGGCGTGCCGGGCGTCGAGATCCGCGTTGTCCCGGTCGGCCTCGGTCGACTCGGCGGAGACCGCGTCCACCGCGGCCTGGGCCCGCTCGGCCCGCTCGGCCGCGTCGGTGTGCGCGGTGACCAGCCGGGAGATCTCCTCCTGCGCGGTGGACGACCGGGCCTGGGCCGCGTTGACCTGGCCGGTCAGCTTCGCCAGGCCCTCCCGGCGGTCCGCGATCGCCTTCGCGGCGGTGCGCAGTGCCCGCTCCGCGTCCGCGAGCTGGCGCTCCATGTCCTGCCGGGCCTCGATCGCCTCGGCCAGCCGGGCCTTGTCCTCCTCCAGCGCCTCGCGGAGTTCCTCCTCCTGCGCCCGGACCTCCTCGGCCTGCGCCTCCAGCATGTCCGGGTCGCGGCCGGGCCGCTCCTCCTCGCCGGGCGCGGACAGGTGCCGCAGCCGCTCGCCGGCCAGCTGCTCGGTGGAACGGAAGCGTTCCTGCAACGCGGACAGCTTGTACCAGGCGTCCTGCGCGGCCGCGAGCAGTGGCGCGTCCTCCGCGTGCGCGGCCTCCAGCGTGGCGAGCCGCCGCTGGGCGATCTCGTTCTCCTTCTCCAGCTCACCGCGGCGGGTGCGGAGCGCGGCCTCGTCCGCGATCTCCTTCTCCAGCGTGGTGCGCAGCGTGGTGAGGTCGTCCGCGAGCAGCCGGAGGCGGGCGTCGCGCAGGTCGGACTGGATGCCGGCGGCGCGGCGGGCCACCTCGGCCTGGCGGCCGAGCGGTTTGAGCTGGCGGCGCAGCTCAGCGGTCAGGTCGGTCAGCCGGTTCAGGTTGACCTGCATGGCGTCCAGCTTGCGGATCGCCTTCTCTTTCCGCTTGCGGTGCTTGAGGACACCGGCCGCCTCCTCGATGAACGAGCGGCGGTCCTCCGGCTTCGCGTGCAGCATGCTGTCCAGCCGGCCCTGGCCGACGATGATGTGCATCTCGCGGCCGATGCCGGAGTCGGAGAGCAGCTCCTGGATGTCGAGCAGCCGGCAGCCGTTGCCGTTGATCTCGTATTCGCTCTCGCCGGACCGGAACATCCGGCGGGTGATCGAGACCTCGGTGTAGTCGATCGGCAGCGCGCCGTCGGTGTTGTCGATGGTGAGCGTGACCTCGGCGCGACCGAGCGGCGCGCGGCCGGCCGTGCCGGCGAAGATCACGTCTTCCATCTTGCCGCCGCGCAGCGCCTTCGCGCCCTGCTCGCCGAGCACCCAGGCGATCGCGTCCACGACGTTCGACTTGCCGGAGCCGTTCGGGCCCACCACACAGGTGATGCCGGGCTCCAGGCGCATGGTGGTGGCGCTGGCGAAGGACTTGAAGCCCTTCACCGTCAGGCTCTTGAGATGCACGAATCCGTATCCTCACCCCGGCGCCCCGCCGCAGGGAGGCCGGCGGGCAAGCGATTCCGCAGGGTAACCCGCGGTAGACGAGCATCACGCGGCGCCCTCGTCCCCGCCGCTGCCCCGAGTGGTCAACGAGCAGGCCAGGCTCCCGGGAACGTCCCACGCTAGCCGCTGAAACGGCCCGGACAAAGGGCTGCGCGCCGCCACGTTGAGTGTGTGTCGGCGCGCTCAGGGATTCTGTTGTTTCATTCGGGCGTACCCGATCGGGGGCAGTGCACTGCTGTGGGCGCCGGCGGGCCGACGCCCCGGAATCAGGTCAGCGCCGGTTCGCGCAGACTCAGCAGATCGTCCGCCTCGGCGGCGGCAGCGGCGAGCCGATCGTTGTCGGCACGCAACCGCGTGATCTCGAACTCCAGTGCCTGCACCGTGGCACGCAGACGGGTGACCTCGTCGACGAGGCGCCGGTCTTGCGCCATGCCGACGTGGCCGTAGAGGGCCTTCGCCATTTCTGTCTCCTCATAATGCGCTGCCGGAAAGGCCGGCCAACGCGCGCCCAGCAAATCGCGACTCCACGCTCATGGGCACACACGGCGTGATCGGGCGCGACTGGCGACACCTCCATAGTCCGCCGAGCCGCCAAAAGAGTCAAGCGCGGCGTGTCCCGCGCCACGTCGATCACGCCCGGTAATTAGCATTTTGCGGACGGTCCGACGGTTCTTAGGTCTTCCCTAGGTCTTCCTTAGGTCTGTTGGAAGTGTGCTGGTCACCCGTTTACGTTCGATCGGCAAGCTGCATTCATCGACCGCTCTGCGTGAGCAGGCGGTTCTTCCGTCTGTGGAGGCGTTCACCCCGTGTCACGGCGAGCCGAGCGAGCGACGAGCCAGCGAGAGCTGCCCCGGGCCGAGGAGATCACCTCCGGTGGGCGGCACAAGGCGAAGAAGGTCCGGAAGGCGCGCCGGCTGCCCGGCGGCACCGCGGGGCTGGTGGCTCTGGTCGCGGCCGTCCTGGCGATCTTCGGGCTGGCAGCCTACATGCTGCCGCCGAACGTGTCCGGCGGGTCCGCGGACGGCACGGTCGACGCCGCGAGCGCGAACCGTGACGACGTCGCCGCCGACCCGGCCGCGGCGCGCGGGGCCGACCGTCCCGCGGGAGAGATCAGCGGCGAGGCGATGTTCGGTGCGAACCCGGCCTCGCCGTCGCCGAGCCCGTCGCCGTCCGCCGCGCCGAAGGCCAGCGCACCGGCCGCGCCCGCGCCGCCCGAGGAGACCGAGCCGGAGCAGGACGGCGACGACGACGGTGGGAGCGGCGACGCCGGGAGTGGCGGCGACAGCGGTGGCGACAGCGGCGGCGACAGCGGGAACTCGGGTGGTGGCGGTGCCACCGACGGGATCACGTCGCTGGAGAACGCGGTCACCAAGATCGTGAACGCGCGGCGCGCGGAGGCCGGCTGCGGCGCGGTCACGAACAACGAGAAGCTGCGCACCGCGGCGCGCGGTCACAGCCAGGACATGGCGGACCAGAACTACTTCAACCACACCAGCGCGGACGGGCGGTCGCCGTGGGACCGGTCCAAGGCCGCCGGCTACCAGAACGCGATCGGCGAGAACATCGCGAAGGGCCAGCAGACCGCCGAGCAGGTCATGGAGTCGTGGATGAACAGCGACGGCCACCGCAAGAACATCCTCAACTGCGATGCCAAGGAGACCGGGGTCGGCCTCGCCTACGACGGCAACACGCCGATCTGGACCCAGATGTTCGGCGCCGGCAGCTGACGGCGGCGCGTCCCACGATCGGGGTGTCCCGCACGTCGTCAGGACGACGTGCGGGACACCCCGATCGGTACGCCACAGCGGATCTTGCAGGGAGGCCGCCCGCGGCCGACCGGTGCCCGCGGGAGCACTCGGAACGTGCCCGCGCCGGAAGCGGGAACATCGGCTTTTATCGGGGTCTGGGCTGGCAGCGCGGGCAGCTGAAGCTGGACCGGTTCATGAAGGACTCGCGGCGGACGGCGGTGCCGCAGCGGGCGCAGGGCAGGCCCTCCTGGCCGTAGACGTTGAGCGCGCGGTCGAAGTAGCCGGACTCGCCGTTGACGTTGACGTAGAGCGCGTCGAAGCTGGTGCCGCCCTCCTTGATCGCGGCGGACAGGACGTCGCGGACGTGGCCGAGCAGGCGGGCGACGGCCGGCCCGGTGAGCGCGTCGGTGGGGCGGGCGCCGTGCAGCTTCGCACGCCAGAGCGCCTCGTCGGCGTAGATGTTGCCGACGCCGGAGATCAGCGACTGGTCGAGCAGCGCGCGCTTGATCTCGGTGCGCCGGCGGCGCAGACGCGCGGCGAACTCGCGGTCGTCGAAGAGCGGGTCCAGCGGGTCGCGGGCGATGTGCGCGATCTCCGACGGCAGTTCGGCGCCACCACTGGAGACGGACAGGCCACCGAACGTGCGCTGGTCGATGAAGCGCAGCTCGGGGCCGTCGTCGTCGAAGCCGAAGCGGACCCGCAGGTGCGTCTCGTCCGGCGCCTCGCCGGGCTGGATCAGCAGCTGGCCGGACATGCCGAGGTGGCCGATGATCGCGTCGCCGGAGTCGAGCGGCAGCCACAGGTACTTGCCGCGCCGGCGGACGTCGGTGATCGTGCGGCCGGCCAGCACGTCGGCGAAGTGGGTGGCGCCGGGCACGTGCCGGCGGATCGCGCGCGGATGGCGGACCTCGACCGTGTGCAGGCGGCGGCCGACGACCCAGGGGGTCAGACCCGTGCGGACGGTCTCGACCTCGGGAAGTTCGGGCACGTGGTTCCTCAGATCGTGTAGGGCCAGACGGTGACGAGATAGGCGCCGTACCAGAGGCCGAACGCGGCGTAGCCGGCGAGCGCGGGGACGATCGTGCGCCAGCGGGCCCGGCCCAGCGCGGTCGCGAGCGGCAACATGATCAGCAGCACCGGTACGAGCAGGCGCGGCTTGGAATGGTAGTACCCGCCCTGCCCGACGACCAGCACGAGCGTGACCAGGCCGTAGGCGACCAGCGGCCACCACGGCCGGTGCAGCACGGCCGTGACCGCGAGCAGGACCGCGCCGATCAGGATCCAGGCCACGCTGACCTGCACCCAGCCGTTGCCGGTGCGCAGCGTGCTGTCCAGGAACGAGAGCGTGCTGCGGCCGAAGTCGAACGTGGAGCCCCAACCGGCGGTCTGCACCCGGAACCAGGCGTCCCAGTCGCCGATCCGGTGACCGGCCCACAGCAGGTACGCCGGGGTGCCGGCCATCGCGACCGCGGCCGCGCCGAGCGCGGTGATCCGGCCCCGGCGGTCCTCGGTGCGCCAGGCCAGCAGCGCCGCGACGCCGAGCGCCACCGTCAGCGCGAAGCCGGTCGGCCTGGCCAGCGCGCCGGCCAGGCCCAGCACGCCCATCCACACCCACGACCGGCGGTGCGCGGCCAGCAGCGCGCCGGCCGCGAGCGCCAGGAACAGGCCCTCGGAGTAGCCCATGTTCAGCACCACGGACATCGGCTGCGCGATCACCAGGACGGTGAGCACATACCCGGTGCGGCGGTCGTAGAGGCGCGAACCGAGCTGGAACAGCGCGACCGAGGCCGCGGCGCCGCAGGCCCAGGTGACCGCGAGCGCCGCGTCCGGCAGGCTCAGCCCGGTGAACGAGACCAGCCGGATCAGCGCCGGGTAGAGCGGGAAGAACGCGATGCCGTTGCCGACGAGCGTGCCGTCCTCGTCATAGGTGTAGCCGGTCGGGTAGCCCTCGCCGGCGACCCGGACGAACCAGCCCGCGTCCCAGGAGAGCAGGCTGTCCGCGACCGTGGCGCCGGGCAGCGCGAGCCAGGCGATGGCCGCGGACTGCAGCCCGCGGATCGCCACGAAGAGGCCGAGCACGACGACGACGTGCCAGAGCGGGGAGAGGCTCTTCTCCGCCATGGACACGGGCTGCGCGGTACGGGTCACGGTGACCCGTCGGCGTCCGCGCTCAGCGAGTGTGGGCCCTGATCGGACAGGTTGCGCCAGGCCGCCTCCGCGGCTCGCTGCTCGGCCTGCTTCTTGCTCTTGCCCTCGGCGCCGCCGTACCGCTCACCGGCCACCACGACCCAGGCGGTGAACGTCTTCGCGTGGTCCGGGCCGGCCTCGTCGATCCGGTACTCCGGCACGCCCAGGCCGAGCGACGCGGTCAGCTCCTGCAGGCTGGTCTTCCAGTCCAGGCTCGGGCCCTGCTTCGAGGACGCGGCCATCAGCGGGTCGAACAGCTTGTGGATCACCTTGGCCGCGACGTCCAGCCCGTGCTGGAGGTAGATCGCGCCGAGCAGCGCCTCCAGCGTGTCCGCCAGGATGCTGGCCTTGTCCCGCCCGCCGGTGGTCTCCTCGCCCTTGCCCAGGAAGAGGTACGCGCCGAGCCCGTCCGGGCCGAGCGTGCGGGCCACGTCCGCGAGCGCGGTCATGTTGACCACGCTGGCGCGCAGCTTCGCCAGCTTGCCCTCGGGCAGGTCCGGGTGGTCGGTGAAGAGCGCGGTGGTGATCACGACGCCGAGCACGGAGTCGCCGAGGAACTCCAGCCGCTCGTTGGTGGGCAGGCCGCCGTTCTCGTACGCGTACGACCGGTGGGTCAGAGCGCGTTCCAGCAGCTCAGGGTCGATCGACACACCGAAGGCGGACTCCAGGTGCCCGACCGACGGCCGGCGCCGTTTCTCCCGGTCGGTCATGCCACGTCCCCCGGTCCACTTCGGTCACGCCGCGGTCGGCACGAAGCCGATGATTCGTTCGCAAGCTCACTCAAGCCGGGCACCCCAAGTCCGCTACGGTCACGCCGTGGTCGGCGCTGAGCCGATGATTCGTTCGCAAGCTCACTCATGCCGGGCACCCCGGTTCGCTACCGGGACGCGGTGGTCGGCGCTGAGCCGATGATTCGTTCGCAAGCTCACTCATGAGCATCTCCGATAAGTGCGCACATGGCCGCCGTGGCGGCGCGTCGATGGAGGTCGGCGGCCAGGGCGATGCCCGAGGCCAGGTCGGCGCCGGAGGCGGCGCCGTGACAGACGACCACGGTCCCGCCGACGCCGAGGAGGGCGGCGGCGCGGGGCGGGGTCTCGTCGGAGGCGGTCGAGCCGTAAACGCCCTCGACGCCCTTGAGCAGCACGTTGCCGGTGAAGCCGTCGGTCACCACGACGTCGGCGAGCTCGCCGGTGGCGATCTCGTAACCCTCGACCAGGCCGGCGTACCGCGCGGCGCCGGGCAGCGCGCGCTCGGCCAGCGCGAGGTCGGCGGCCCGCCGGGGATGGTCGCCCTTGCCGGGTTCGGTGCCGATGGAGAGCAGGCCCAGGCGCGGCGCGGGCACGCCGAGGACGGCCGTGGCGTACGCGACGCCGAGCAGCCCGTGCTGGACCAGGGTGGTCGGGCTCGCCTCGATCGAGGCGCCCACGTCGAGCAGCAGCACCGGCCCGTGCGCGGCCGGCAACGTGGCGGCCAGCGCGGGACGGCGGATGCCGGGCATGCGCCCGAAGCCGAGCACGGCGGCCGTGACGACGGCGCCGCTCGGACCGGCGGACGTCATCGCGTCCGCGTGGCCCTCCGCGACCGCGGCGGCGGCCGACCGCACCGTGGTGTCGGCGCGGCCCCCGCTCGCCGGGGCGTCCGCCATCGCGACCGCGCGCCGGGCGCCGCGGACGGCAACCCGGGCCCGGTCGTACGGCGGGAGGGCATGAATGATCTCGTCGGCCACCTCGGAGGGGCCGACGAGCAGAAGATGCAGGTCGGGATCGACCCGGCACGCTCGCAGAGCGCCGTCAACCACGACGGCGGGTGCGGAATCCCCGCCGAGGAGGTCGACGGCGATCCGCGCGGTGCCCGGCTCCGTGAAAGGAGCCGAGGCACCGGGCAGTCGCCGTTGTGCAGGCGCGGTCCGACCGGTGGCCGGATGCGTCACCGCGCGGCGTCAGACCTCGAGGACCTGACGACCGTTGTACGTGCCGCAGGTGTTGCACGCCGTGTGGGGCAGCTTCGGCGAGCGGCACTGCGGGCAGGCAACGGTCGCGACCGCCGAGGTCTTCCACTGCGCCCGGCGCGACCGGGTGTTGCTGCGCGACATCTTGCGCTTCGGGACGGCCACGGTAATTACTCCTCGGTGTTGGTCAGGTTGTGCAAGGCGGCCCAGCGTGGGTCGACCTGATCGTGATTGTGATCGTCGGGCAGATCGTCCCAGTGCACCCCGCACTCGGAGCACAACCCTGGGCAGTCGTCGCGGCACAGCGGGTTGGTCGGCAGGGCCAGCACCACCGCGTCCCGCACGGCCGGCTCCAGGTCGATCAGATCGCCCTGCATCCGGCCAACTTCATCTTCGTCGGTCGTCTCGTCCGTGGCGCTGTTCTCGTACGCATACAGCTCTTGGATCGTGACGGTCAACGAGTCGTCGATCGTGCGCAGGCATCGGCCGCACTCGCCGGTGATCGGCCCGGACACGGACCCCGACACGAGCACGCCCTCGGACACCGACTCCAGCCGCAGGTCCAGGCTGATCTCGGCACCCTTCGCCACGCCGATCATCTCCACGCCGAGATCCGCCGGCGCCTCGACGACCCGGCTGATCTCACGCATGGCACCAGGACGGCGCGGCAGCTCGACGGTGTCGAGCACGAGCGGCGACCGGGGGTCGAGGTGATTCTCAGGGTTCTTAGGCATAGCGATTCTCTGTAGCGCGGTGGAAGGCACAGCAGTCTCCGGCCGTGCGGACGGCCGACGAAAAAGGTTACCCGACCGTCGGCGGCAGCGTCGAATCGCCCCAGGCTAGAACGGGAGTGGGCGCTCGCCCTCGTCGGCACCGGCGAACGAGCCGATCTCGCGCAGCGCGTGCATCTTGTCCCGGCCGCGCTCGATCGACGCCAGTGCGCGCGTCAGGAACTGCTCGAAGTTGGCCAGCGCGGTGTCGACGTAGTCGTCGACCTCCTCCCGCAGCCGCTGTGCCTCGGCGCGCGCCTCCGCGACGATCCGGGCGCCCTCGTGCTCCGCGGAGACCGTGATCTCGTTCACCGAGACCAGCCGGGCGTGCTCCGCCTCGCCCTCCGAGATGATCCGCTCGGCCTCGCTGCGGCCCTTGTCGATTATCCGGTCGCGCTCCTCCAGCAGAGCCGCGGCCTTGCGCAGATCCGTGGGGAGCTCGGCGCGCAGGTCCTCCAGCATGCCGATCATCTCGCCGCGCTCGACCATGCAATTCGTCCGGGACATCGGCACGGAGCGCGCCTGCTCCACGATGTTGATGATCTCGTCGATGCGGTCGAGCGGGTCCATACGGTCGGACGGGTCCACCGGCGCCTCACTCCTGTCACTGACTGCGGCCACTCCGCCGTTCTGCTTCACCATCATGCGGCCCCGGCGCCCGTTGCGGCGAAACCCACGTCATCGGCGCGTCGGATCCGTCGCCATCTCGTTACCGACCACCGGGGCTGCCCAGCGTCACCGGTCGCGCGGGATCGCCGGGCCGGGCGTTTTGCGAGAAGTCACGCCTGGCGCAGGCGAGCCCGCAGCCGGCGGTCCACCACGTCCGGGACGTGCGCGGAGACGTCGCCGCCCCACTTCGCCACCTCCTTGACCAGACTGGAGGAGAGGAACGAGTACAGCGGGTTCGTCGGCATGAACAGCGTCTCCACGCCGGCCAGCCCGATGTTCATCTGGGCCATCTGCAGCTCGTAGTCGAAGTCGCTGACCGCGCGCAGGCCCTTGACCACCACGCCCGCCTGCTGCGCCCGGCAGAAGTCGACCAGCAGGCCCTGGAACGAGGCCACCCGCACGTTGCCGTACGAGGAGGTCACCTCGGTGAGCAGCTCGATGCGCTCCTCGATGGTGAAGAGGCCGAGCTTGGACTGGTTGATCAGCACTCCGACGATCACCTCGTCGAAGAGCCGGCTGGCGCGGCCGATGATGTCCAGATGGCCGTTGGTCACGGGATCGAAGGATCCGGGGCACACAGCGCTCGTCATGATCGGCGACCGTACCAAAGAGTGGTCTCGCCGTACTTCCGGCTGCGGACCGCAGTGATGCCCTCCACCCAGGCAAGACCGGCACCGCGGCTGGAACGCTCGACGACCACCACTGCGTCCTCCGCGAGCCAGCCGTGCTCCACCAGCGCGGCCAGCATCTCCAGCACCTCGAGATCCGGCATCGGGTACGGCGGGTCCGCGAACACCAGGTCGTAGGGCTCTCCGGCCGGCCCGGCGAGCAGCGCGGTCCCGACCTTCGCCGGCTGCAGCACGGCCCGGTCACGCGCGTCGAGCGCCGCGATGTTGCCCCGGATGATCCGCCCGGCCTTGGCGTCGTGCTCGATCAGCAGCGCGTGCGCGGCGCCCCGGGACAGCGCCTCCAGCCCGACCGCGCCGGAGCCGGCGTAGAGGTCCGCGACCCGGGCGCCGTCCAGGTCGATCAGCGTCTCCAGCGTGTTGAACAGCGCCTCGCGCACCCGGTCGGAGGTGGGCCGGGTGTGCGAGCCGACGGGCACGGTGAGCCGCCGCCCGCCCAGCGCGCCGGCGACGATCCTGGTCACACGAGTCCCTTCGGGGGTGCGAAGGAGCCGTCCGGCTCCGGCGGGTACGGATGCACCGCGATCACCGCGTGCACCGGGATCGGGCCGTAGACGTGCGGGAACTCCATGTCCGTACCCTCGCCGAGCTCCCAGCGCGGCGGCTCCGGCAGGCGGGACTCGTCGATCTCCAGCAGCACCAGGTCGGTGCGGCCGCGGGCCAACGCGGTGGCCGGGAGGTGCACCTGCGCGGCCGTCGAACAGTGGATGAAGCCCTCGGTGGCCAGCGTGTCCGCCGTGTACTCCCCCGCGCGCTGCGCGGCCGCCCAGGCCTCCGCGGTGCAGAAGTGCAGGATCATGGGTCAGCCCTTCTCCAGGTATTCGGCGCGCTCGTCGTCGACGAGCGCGGCGACGGACGCGGCCAGAGCCGGGTGCCGGTCCAGCTCCGGGTCGTCCCGGACCAGCGCCAGCGCCTCCGCCCGCGCCTCCGCGATCATTGTCTGGTCCCGCAGCAGGGACAGCAGCCGCAGGTGCGAACGGCGGCCGGACTGCGCGGCGCCCAGCACGTCGCCCTCGCGGCGCTGCTCCAGGTCGAGCTCGGCCAGGCGGAACCCGTCGGTGGTGGAGGCGACCGCGTCCAGCCGCTGCCGCGCGGGCGTGCCCTCCAGCGCGTCCGTGACCAGCAGGCAGAGCCCGGCCGCGCTGCCCCGGCCGACCCGCCCGCGCAGCTGGTGCAGCTGGGAGACGCCGAACCGGTCCGCGTCCAGCACGATCATGACGGTCGCGTTCGGCACGTTCACACCCACCTCGATCACGGTGGTGGCGATCAGCACGTCGATGTCGCCGGCGGCGTAGGCGCGCATCACCGCGTCCTTCTCGTCGGCCGGGAGCTTGCCGTGCAGGATGCCGATCCGCACGCCCTTCAGGAAGTCCTCGGCCAGGATCGGCGCGACCTCCAGCACCGCGATCGGGGGGCGCTTCGCGTCCGAGCCGTCGGCGGGTGGTTCGACCTCGTCGTCGCCGTCCTCCGAGCCGATCCGCGGACACACCACGTACCCCTGGTGGCCCTTCTGCACCTCCTCGCGCATGCGCCGCCAGGCGCGCTCGAAGAACGCGGGCTTCTCCGCGGTCGGCACCACGTGCGACGCGATCGGCGAGCGGCCGCGCGGCAGCTGGGCCAGGACCGAGACCTCCAGGTCGCCGAAGACGGTCATCGCGACCGTGCGCGGGATCGGGGTGGCGGTCATCACCAGCACGTGCGGCGGCTGCGCGGCCTTGGCGCGCAGCGCGTCCCGCTGCTCGACGCCGAAGCGGTGCTGCTCGTCCACCACGACCAGGCCCAGGTCCTTGAAGTCGACGCCCTCGTAGAGCAGCGCGTGCGTGCCGACCACGATGCCGGCCTGCCCGGACGCGACCTCGGCCAGCGCGGCGCGTTTCGCCTTCGCGCCGAGCGAGCCGGTGACCAGCGTCAGGCGCGTCGCGTCCGGGTCGGAGTCCAGCTCGCCGGCCCGGCCGAGCGGGCCGAGCAGCTCCGCGATGCCGCGGTAGTGCTGCGCGGCCAGCACCTCGGTCGGCGCGAGCAGCACGGCCTGGCCGCCCGCGTCCACCACCTGGAGCATCGCGCGCACCGCGACCAGCGTCTTGCCGGAGCCGACCTCGCCCTGCAACAGCCGGTGCATCGGGTGCGGCGTGCCCAGGTCGGACGCGATCTCCTCGCCGACCTTGGCCTGGCCCTCGGTCAGCTCGAACGGCATCGCCGCGTCGAAGCGCTCCAGCAGGCCGCCCTCGCGGCGCGGGCGCGGCCGGGCCGGCCAGGACGCGGCCCGCACCTTGCGCTGGACCAGCGTGAGCTGCACCGCGAACGCCTCGTCCCACTTGAGGCGGTGCTTGGCGCGGTAGAGGTCGGACTCGTCGGTGGGCTTGTGGATCTCCCGCAACGCGCGGTCCAGGCTCATCAGGCCGTGCTCGCCGCGCAGCCGGGCGGGCAGCGGGTCCTCCGGCATGGTGATCACGTCGAGCACGGTCCGCACGGCCTTGGCGACGGTCCAGGTCGGCACCGCGGCGGCGGCCGGGTAGACCGAGATGAACGCGCCGGCGAACTCCTCGATGTCACCGGTCCCGTCGTCGTCGGAGTCGAGCAGCAGGTACTCCGGGCTGTTGAGCTGCCGCTTGCCCCGGAAGTCGGTGACCTTGCCGGCGAACATGCCCCACACGCCCGGCTTCAGCTCGCGCTGCCGCCACGGCTGACTGAAGAACGTCAGCGAGATCGTGTTGCCGGTGTCGTCGCCGACCAGCACCTCCAGCAGCGAGCCCCGGCGCTGCCGCATCTGCCGGGACTCGACCCGCTTGACCTGGGCCATGATCGTGACGTCCTCGCCGACCTCCAGCCCGCGGATGTCGGTGTGCTCGCCGCGCTGGTCGTGCCGGCGCGGGAAGTGGTAGAGCAGGTCGCCCGCGGTGTGCAGGCCGAGCTTCTCCGCGAGCGGCTTCGCCGACTTCGCGCCGAGGACCTTCTCCAGGGGGGTGTCGACCGTGACGGCCGTCTCCGTCATGCGTTCACTCCACGCCGATCAGCAGGGGGTAGACGGGCTGGCCGCCGTCGTAACCGCGCGCCTCCACGTACGGCCAGCGGGCCGCCAGGTGGGCGCGCAGCGTCGGCTCCAGCCCGGGTGGCGCGTCCGCGCCGAAGAGCAGCGTGACCAGCTCGCCGCCGCCGCCGAGCAGCCGGTCGAGCAGCTCGGTGCCGACCGCGGTGAGGTCCGGCCCGATCAGCGTGACCTCGCCCTCGATCAGGCCGAGCGCGTCGCCGGCCCGGCAGCGCCCGGCCATGGTCAGCGCCTCGCGGCTGGCCCGGGTCACCTCGGCCCAGCGGCAGGCGCCGGCCGCCTCGGCCATCGCGATCACGTCGTCCTCGAAGCTGCGGGCGTCGTCCCGGACCGCGAGCGCGGCCAGCGCCTGCACCGGTGAGCGGGTCGGCACCACGGTGACCCGGGGGCCGCTCACCTCGCGGGCCGCGGCGACCGCGACCGCGCGGGTGTCGCCGTCGTTCGGCAGCAGCACGATCTCCTCGGCGTCGCTGCCGGAGATCGCCGCGAGCAGCTCGCGCGGCGACGGGTTGCCGCCGACCACGATCGCGCCCTCGCCGGCGTAGAGCTCGGCGAGACCCGGGCCGTCGGCCATCACCACGGCCGCGCGGGCGCGGGACGGCGGCGCGGGCGGCGTGGCCACGTGGTCGGCGAAGCGGGTGACGGTGATCTGGTGCGGCCGGCCGGCGACCACCCCGGCCTCGATGGCCGCGCCCACGTCGTTGACGTGGACGTGCACGTGCCAGACCGGTGGCCGGCCGCCGGAGCCGACCACGACCAGCGAGTCGCCGAGCCCGCGGAGCGTGCGCCGGAGCCGGTCGATCGCATCGTCCGCCGCATCCAGCAGGTACTGCACCTCGTAGGCGAAGTCGGGGGAGCCGGTCTCCCGCGGGGTGGCCGGCGGGCGCGGGTGCGGCGACGGCGGGACCGGCGGCTCCTCGACCGGGGCCGGGTCGCCGTGGAACGACTCGGCCAGCGCGTCCAGCAGCAGGCACAGGCCGCGGCCGCCGGCGTCGACCACGCCGGCCCGGGCCAGCACCGGCAGCTGCTCCGGCGTGCGGGCCAGCGCGACGACCGCGGCCTCGGACGCGGCGCGGGCCACCGCGGCCACGTCGTCGGTCCCGGCGCGGGACGCGCCGTCCGCGGCCGCGGACAGCACGGACAGCACGGTGCCCTCGACCGGCTCGGCGACCGCGGAGTAGGCCGCCGCGGTCGCCGCGCGCAGCGCCGTGGCGAGCTGCCGGCCGCGCACCTCGGGCTCGTCGGCCAGCGAGTCGGCCAGGCCGCGCAGCACCTGCGAGATGATCACGCCGGAGTTGCCCCGCGCGCCGAGCAGCGCGCCGCGGGCCATCAGGTGCAGCGCGTGACCGTGCGCGGTGCGGCCGGTCTCGGCCGAGTTGTCCAGGTCGAGCGCGAGCGCGCGCTGCGCGGAGGTGAGCGTGAGCACCAGGTTGGTGCCGGTGTCACCGTCCGGCACCGGGTAGACGTTCAGCTCGTCGATCTCGCGCTGGTGCGCCCGGAGCGCGATCAGCCCGGCGCCGCTCCAGCGGCGCACGACCGTCGCGTCCAGGGTGTCCAGCACGGAAAAAGCCTATAGTCGGTCACCGACACTTTCGCGGCAGGAAGGTCCCCGAGACCCGATTCGCTGGTCGGGGGGCGCGTCGGGTAGCCTGGTCGGGTTGCCTAGGCCTAGTGCGCGGGTGACCTCATGTCTGCGGCCCGCGCCGCGGGACTTGCCGGTGGCGTTCCGTTGCCAGCGGCAGAGCATCGAATCGATCGACAGCAGGAGACTTCCGTGGCTAGCGTCTGCGACGTCTGTGGCAAGGGGCCGGGCTTCGGCCACAACGTGTCCCACTCGCACCGGCGGACCAACCGCCGCTGGAACCCGAACATCCAGACGGTGCGCACCCCCGCCGGTGGCGGCAACACCCGCAAGGTCCAGGCCTGCACCTCGTGCATCAAGGCCGGCAAGGTCACTCGGGCATAACGTCCCGGTTCGCTTCGCGTACGCCCTGTCGCTCCGGCGGCCGGGCGTACGCGCGTTTTATCTGCGTTTTTCGCGTATCGGCTCGCTTTCCGTACCTATCCTGGGGTAACTGACTGCGACGATACGAGCGCGGGGTGCAGATGGGCAGGACCACCGAGCCTGGCAGCGACGAGGCCGTGCTATCGCTCTCCCTCGACGGCCGGATCACCGACGCCGGTGACGGCACCCGCACCTTGCTCGGCTACCGCCCGGAAGAGCTCTTCGGCCGCCCGGTCGAGGACGTCATCCCCGAGCCCGGCGGACTGCTCAGCGGTCCCCGGCACGACCTCGGCGCCACGGTCCGCAGCGACTCCGCCCATTTCGAGCTGAGCTGCCGCTGCGCGGACGGCACGGTCTTCCCGGCCACGGTCACGGTGTGGCGCAGCATGGAGGAGCACGGGCTCACCATCACGGCCGCGATCCGCAGGCTGAGCACCGAGGACAAGCTCGCCGGCGCGATAAACCTGGTCGGGGCGCTGGTCCGGTCCTCGCACGACGCGATCATCGCGGCCGACCGGGACGGTATGATCACGATCTGGAACCCGGCCGCCGAGCGCCTCTACGGCTACACCGCGGCGGAGATGCTGGGTCGCTCGCGCAGCACGCTGTTCCCCGCGGACGGGCTGCAGCTGGAGGAGGAACGATTCCGCCGGACCATCTCCGGCAGCCACGTCGAGATGTTCTCCGCGGTCCGCCGGTGCAAGGACGGCCGGCTGATCACGGTCGCGGCCACCATCTCGCCGATCGCGGACGCACAGGGCCACATCATCGGCGTGGCCGGCTTCTCCCGGGACATCGGCGAGACGAACCGGGCGCAGAGCATGTTCCGCGGGCTGCTGAACGCGCTGCCGATGGGGATCATCGGGATCGGCGAGGACGGGCTGATCCGCTTCGTGAACCCGGAGACCGAACGGCTCTTCGGCTACGCCGCGGAGGAGGTGCTGGGCCTGCCGGTCGAGCACCTGCTCCCCCGGTCCGGCACGGCGGGCGAGTCGCTCCAGGGGGTCCGGAAGGACGGCAGCCGCTTCCCGGCCGAGGTCTCGCTCTCCCCGATCGACGTGGGCTCCGAGACGCTGATCTCCGCCACGGTCGTGGACACCACCGCGCGGATCGCGGCCGAGGCGGAGCACACCCGGCTGCAGCAGGAGCTGAACGCGGCGCTGCGGCTGGAGAGCGTGGGCCAGCTGGCCGGCGGCGTCGCGCACCACTTCAACAACCTGCTGGCGATCATCGACTCGCACGCCGGGTTCGTGGCCGAGGAGCTGAGCGGGCCGGTCACCGGCGCCAGCTACCGGGAGGCGCTCACCGACATCGCGCAGATCCGCAAGACCGTGGACCGGGCCAGCGAGTACGCCCGGCAGCTGCTGGCGTTCGGCCGGCGCGAGGTGGCCCGGCCGGTGCGGCACGACATCTCACGTACCGTCGCGGACGTCTACGCCCTGCTCAGCCACTCGCTCGGCGACAACATCACGCTCACCACGAAGACACACCAGGACCTGCCGCCGGTGGTGGTCGACCCGGGTCAGCTGGAGCAGACGCTGGTCAACCTGGCGCTCAACGCGCGTGACGCCATGCCGCACGGCGGCCGGCTCAGCATCACGGCCGAGCCGTGCACGAAGAGCGCGCCCGGCGCGCGGCCCAGCCGGCACGTCAAGATCCGGGTCACCGACACCGGCACCGGCATGCCCGCGGACGTGCTGGAACGCGCGTTCGAGCCGTTCTTCACCACCAAGGACCCGGTCTCGTTCGCCGGCATGGGGCTGGCCGTGGCGCACGGCATGGTCACCGCGGCCGGCGGCGAGATCAGCATCTCGTCCGACCCGGGCCGGGGCACCACCGTGGTGATCCTGCTGCCCACGGACGACGTCCTCGAACCGCGCCGCGACCCGGACGAGACCGTGCCCGGCAACGGCGCGGAGACGGACGGCCGGCACACCATCCTGGTCGTCGACGACGAGCCGGACCTGCGCGAGGTGGTCCGGCGGATGCTCGGCAAGTCCGGCTACGACGTGCTCACGGCCGCGAACGGGCACGAGGCGCTGGAGAAGGCCGGCGCGCACGCCGGGCGCATCGATCTGCTGATCACCGACATCATGATGCCCGAGATGTCCGGTACGGAGCTGGCCGAGCAACTGCGCGAGGCCCGCGAGGGCCTGCCGGTGCTGTTCATGTCCGGGTATGCCGCCCCGGTGCTCGCCGAGAAGGGCACGCTCGCCCCGGGCACGATCCTGCTGCAGAAGCCGTTCCGCAAGCAGGAACTGATCACCGCGGTCGGGAACGTGCTCTCGGTCAGCGTGTGACCGCGTACCCGTCACCGTAGACGGACCAGCGCAGCGGCGGGTTCAGGTCGAGGTTGCCGGCCCGCAGGAAGACGCGCTGGGCGGTGTCGACCCGGCTGGTGTCCCGGTGGGCCGCCTCCCGGCGCATCGCGGCCGTACGCGCGTTCAGGAACGCGGTCAGGTAGGCGACCTCGCCGCCGCCCTGGGCCGGCGTCCGGGCACGACGCGTCGCGGCCGCCCGGATGCCGCCGAAGCTCGCCGGATCCGCGCCGGGACCGTGCATGACCATCGCGTCGTAGTAGGCGAACTGGCCCAGCGCGCGCAGCCCGTCCTTCTTCGCCTGCCCGACCGCCGGGTTGAAGTAGACCCGGTCCCGCTCGGCGTCCTGCGCGGCGCGGAACGCCGGATCCGCCGCCGCGGCCCGCCACGCGGCCGGGAAGCCGGGGTCCAGGCCCGCGTGCGAGGCCGTGCCGTTCACCCGCGTCAGCGCCGGCAGGTAGCGGGCCAGCCGGTTGTTCTTCGGCCGCGCCGCGACGTACCGGCGCACGACCGGCAGCATGTCACCGGTGCCGGAGGTGAAGCCGACGATGCCGCCGGTGTAGCCCCGGCCGTCCCGGATGTCCTCGACGTAGCCGTACTGCGCCCGCCAGTTCAGCGACGAGTTCTCCGCGCTGGAGACCAGCTTCATCGCGATCTCCTTCTTCGCGGGCGCGGTCAGGTCCAGCCGCCCCACCTTCCGCTGCGGTGCGGCCGGGGGCGCGGGCGGACCCGGGCGCGCGACCCCCACCAGCACGAACGCGGTGGCGGCCAGCAGCACGGCGACGGTGGCCGACAGCAGCGCGACGGTCCTAGAGGACGCGCGCGAACGAGAGGCAGCCCGGCTCGTCGCGGTAGAAGCCGAAGTTCTCGATCCGGTCATACCCACAAGCGTTGTACATCGCGATCGCCTCCGGCTGGAGATCGCCGACTTCGAGGATCAACCGGCGGCGGCCCCGGGCCCGCGCCGACTCCTCGACCGCGGCCAGCACCCGGCGGCCGACGCCCCGGCCGCGCACGGTGGCCGAGGTGAACATCCGCTTCAGCTCCGCGTCCTCGTCGCCGTGCGCGCGCCAGCCCGCGCCGCCGACCGGTTCGCCGTCGAGGAACGCGACCACGAAGTCGCCGCGCGGCGGAACGAACTCGGCCGGGTCCATCGGGGTGTCGTCGCCGGTGCCGCCGTAGCGGGCGGCCAGCTCGGCGACCGCGGCCCGAATCACGGTCTGCGCCGCCGGCTCGTCGTAGCGCACCGACCGCACCTCACATTCCTTCACAGTGCGAGAGGGTACGACCACGACGAGCCGGAGCTCGGAGGTCACCGGCCGAATGAGATCCCCGCTACGGCACCTGCCCCGGCTCCTCGACCACGGCGTAGGTGTCCAGCGTCCGTTCCGCGATCCACGGTTCCAGCGGACAGCCGGCCACCGGCGGGTCGAGCGGCTCCTTCCGGCGGGCCGGGTCGAACCGGGTCACCTGGGTTCCCACCCGCCAGCCCGTGGAGCGGTCGAAGAGCAGTTCCGGCTCCCGCATCGGACTGTCGTCGAGCCGGACCGCCACGAGGTCACGTCCGTCCAGCGCGACCCCGGCCACGCTCACGTCGAGATCCACCAGCACGCGCAGCAGCATCGCCCGCTGCTCGGGCCGGAGCAACGGCTGCCATTCGGCGCGGTAGGCCCACGAGAAGACCTGCAATCTCCAATGAGGGTCATCGATGTCGACCGGTATCCCGGCGCTCACCAGATCCCGCCGCAGGACATCCGGATCGTCGTAGCGCGGACCGGCGACCGGGGCCGGCTGGCCGAGCACCGGCCGGTCGTCCTCGCCCGGCGGCCGGGGCAGCCCCCATGCCTCGTCGGCGGCCCTCTCCTGTTCCAGTCGGTCCCGGTAGGCCGGCAGCGCCGCCAGGTCATCGGCGTCCGCCAGGCGGAAGACCTGCTTCAGCTCGAGGACCGTGGTGAACCACTCCGCCGCACCGGACTCCTCGCACCGCGAGGCCGGATCCATGGTCCGGAGCGTGTCGTGCCGGATGTACAGGAGCTGACCCTTGCGGATCTCCAGCGGCGGTCTCCCGGCGCCGGCCTCCGCCAGTTCGCCGAGGACACGCCGCACCACCTCGGGATCGGACGTGAAGGACGGCGGCAACGGCTCCGACCGCTGGGTGTGCACCAGCACCGCGGCGACGCCGGCCGCGACCACCACCGCGACCGCGGCCGCCACCGGCACCAGCAGACGCGGGAACCGGAGCGGCCGACGGCGGCGGGACTCCCCGGCCTCGACGCGGGCCGAGACGGTACGCCAGACCCGGTCCAGTGCCTCGTCGGCCGGTTCCGGCACGGCCGAGGCGAAGTCGCGCAGTGCGGTGCGGGCGCGGTCGTCGGGCGTCATCGCGCGTCTCCTTCCAGTGCGGCGCGGACCTTGGCGCGCGCCCGGTGCAGCGAGGACTGGACGGAGCCGAGCGGGATGCCGAGCGCGGCGGCGATCTCGGCGTACTCGAGTTCCGCGACCGCGAACAGCATCAGCACGTCGCGTTGCCGCCGGGGCAGCCGGGCCAGTACGCCGGAGAGGCGGGCGACGTCGCGGGCCGCGTCGACCCGCGACGCCGCGGCCTCGTCGTGTTCCGGGTCCGGTGCCGCCTCGCCCCGGGCGGCCTCGCGCAACGCGCGGATCTCCACCCGCCGGTGCCGCCGGAGCACGTTCGTGGCGATGCCGTAGAGCCAGGGCAGCAGCTCGCCGCGGTCCGGGTCGAAGCGGCCCCGGTGCTCGTAGGCGACCAGGAACGTCTCCGCCACCACGTCCTCGGCGAGCTGCGGACCGACGCGGCGGGTGCAGTAGCGCAACAGCTCCCGCGCGTGCCGGTCGAACACGCTCGCCAGATCCGCCGCGCCCACGACACTCCCCGTGCCTGTCGTGGGTACGTCCCCGCCGGCCGGCGAGGCTCTCATCAGCGTCCTCATACCCGGTTCTTGTCACGCGGGGCCGGCCGTGTTCCCGAAGCGGGAGAACGGATTCAGATCTTGAAGTGGTCCCAGCCGAGGCGGCCTTCCCAGGCGGTGCCGTCCACCGTGACGCCGGCGCCCTCGCGGACCGTGCCCACCTGACGCCACTCCGCCGGCAGCGCCACGCCGGGCGGGAACGTCGCACAGAGCGCGTGATCGTCGCCGCCGCCGAGGATCCAGCCGTACGGGTCGGCACCGAGCGCGGTCGCGGCGTCGCGCATCTGGTCGGGCACGTCGAACGCGTCCCGGTGGACGTCGATCGCGACCCGGCTGGCCTTTGCGACATGCCCGAGGTCGGCGAGCAGGCCGTCCGAGATGTCGATCATCGAGGTGGCGCCGAGCCGGTTCGCGATCGGGCCCTGCCGGTACGGTACCTGCGGTCGGCGGTACGCGTCGACCAGGAGCTTCGGCGTGCGGAAGCCGCGGGACAGCACGGTGTAGCCCGCGCCCGCGAAGCCGACCCGCCCGGCCATCGCGAGGATGTCACCCGGTCGCGCGCCGCTGCGCACCACCGGCTGGAGCCCGTGCATGTCGCCGAGCGCGGTCACCGCGATGGTGAGCGTCGGGCTGGCGGACATGTCGCCGCCGACCACGCTCGCGCCGACGCTCTCCGCCTCCTCGGACAGGCCGTCCGCGAGCTCCTCGGCCCACGCCGCGTCCAGATCCGGCGGCGCGCAGAGCGCGACCAGGAGCGCCGTCGGGTACGCGCCCATCGCCGCGATGTCGGCCAGGTTCGCGGCCGCGGCCCGGTGCCCGATGTCGTTGCCGCTGCCCCAGTCACGCCGGAAGTGCCGGCCGTCGACCAGCACGTCCGTGGACGCGACCACGCGTCCGTCCGGCGCCGCGACCAGCGCCGCGTCGTCGCCCGGTCCCAGCAGGCAGGTCGGGCCGGCGGTCAGCCGCGCGGTGACCCGGGCGATCAGCCCGAACTCACCATCCTCTGCCACTGACGTCCCCTCAGTCACCCTGCGCTCCTCCTGCACACGGACCAGCACTTCCGTACGGTAGTTTCACCAATCGAGCCGCCGGCGGCGGCGGATAGGAGTCGTGTCGTGGTCCAGGCGTACATCCTCATCCAGACGGAGGTCGGACGCGCGCGTGACGTGGCCGCGCAGATCAGCAACATATCCGGCGTCATCAGGGTCGACGCCGTCGTGGGTCCCTACGACGTGGTGGTGCTCACAGAGGCCGCCACGGTGGACGAACTAGGGAAGATCGTCGTGAGCAAGGTTCAGCTGGTGCCGGGCATCACCCGCACCGTCACCTGCTCGGTGGTGCGGCTCTAGATGCCCGCCGAGAAGGACCGCACCACCCGTACGGCAGCGCTGTGGGCCACCGCCGTCGCGGTGCCCGCGGCGCTCGCCGTCGGATTCTTCGCCGTCTCGTCGCTGCCCTCGGCCCAGCCGTCGGCGGCCCCGGCGTCCGGGGCGCCGCAGCCGGTGTCGACCGTGCCGGTGGAGATGGCCGCGCCCGCGCTGAGCGAGGACGAGACGGTCGCCTGCCGCGCGCTGACCTCGCAGCTGCCGGTGACGGTCCGCAGCCTGCCGCAGCGCCCGGTCTCGGCCGGCCCGGAGCAGAACGTGGCCTACGGCGACCCGGCGATCACCGTCGCCTGCGGTGGCGAGCAGCCGTCGTTCCTGGCGACGGACCTGGTCTATCCGCTGAACAAGGTCTGCTGGCACGCGACGGAGACACCGGACGGCTCGGTCTGGACCACCGTGGACCGCCGCGTCCCGGTGACCGTGACCATCCCGAAGAACTACGACTCGCCCGGCCAGTGGACGACCGAGTTCTCCGCGACGGTGCTCTCCACGCTGCTCTCCCGCGACGACATCCCGACCGGCTGCCGGACCTGAGCCGCCGCCGGACCTGAGCCGCCGCCGGGTCCGCGGGTCAGTGCAGGCCGGGTCCGTGGCGCAGCCCGGCCCGGACCACCCGCGCGACCAGCGCCGGGTAGCCGAGGCCGGCCGCGGCCCACACCTCGGGGAACGCCGCGCCCGGCGCCAGGTCCGGCATCGCGTCGATCTCGTCGAGGACGACCTCGCCCGCGGCCGTGACCAGCACGGTCACCGTGGCCGGTCCGGCCAGGTCGAACGCGGCGCGGACGGCCCGGATCAGGTGCGGCACCGCGTCCGGCACGCCCTCCGGGCAGGCCACGGCTGGTTCGTCCGCCAGCACGCCGCAGATCACCCGGCGCCCGTCGGCCGCGCGAGCCCCGGCGACCGGGAGCCCGGCCGCGCTCGCGAGCCGCCGGGTGAACGCCCGATCCGCAGCGACCGCGGACGCCAGCATGCCGGATCCGGCGTACGGAATTCCGGCCATCTCCAGCAGGCCGACGACCTCGACGCGCCCACCGGGCAGCACCACGTCGGCGCGCGCGACCGCCGCGACCCCGGCACGCGCGATCTCGACCGGCACCGCCTCGAACAAGCCCGGGTCGAGCGCCGCCACGATCGCGGCCGCGCCGGGCTGCCCGTCGGCCACGACGGCGACCCGTGTCCTCCGTGAGTCGGTCACCGTCGTGACCCTACTCTCACCGCCCGCGGGCTCGGGCCGGCCGCCGCGCCGAGCATGCGGGCGGAAAGGCCCGGTGGCACGGTTCTCCGCCCGTGCGGCGCGAGCCGCGACCCCCGCACTCGGCGAGGGTCGGGCGGGCCCGCGGCCCCCGTCGGTCCGCGGGTCCGAAAACGGGTCAGGACCAGCGGAAGAGGCGGGTGGCCAGCAGCGTGACGAGGAGGGCGTAGGCGGTCAGGACGGCCAGCGCGGTGAGCGTGACGCCGGTGCCGGCCCAGGAGTGGGACAGTGCCTGGGACGCGGCGCCGAGCGGGGTGAACTCGGCGATCCGGCGCAGGTAGTCGGGCATGATCGGGCCGGGGGTCCAGACGCCGGCGAAGAAGAGCATCGGGAAGTAGACGAGCATGCCGATGCCGCTGGCCGCCTTGGTGGTGGGTGACAGCGCGGCGATCAGCAGGCCGATCGAGAACATCGTGATCGTGGCCAGCAGCACGATGCCGGTGAACTGGAGCGGCGAGGCCGGGAACGGTACGCCGAGGAACGTGATGCCGATCGTGACCGCGGCCACGATGGAGATCAGCATGGCGATCAGGTTCACGATCAGCTGCGCGCCGAGCAGCGGGGCGGGGCCGACGGGCGTGGTGGCCATCCGGCGGAGGACACCGCGTTCCCGGTAGCCGGCGAGGTGTGCGGGGAGCGTGCTGATCGCGATGGTGCCGATCGCCATGGCGACCACGATCGGCAGGTAGACGTCGATCGGCCGGATGCCGCCCATGTCCTCGGCGGGTTCGCGGAAGCCGGGCATCAGGCCGCCGAGCACGAAGAGCAGCAGGGACGGGAACAGCAGGCCGAAGCCGATGGACATGCCGTCGCGGGCGAAGAGCCGGCCCTCGGTCGCGGTGAGCACGAAAAGCGGTCGCATGATGAAATCTCCTGAAAAATCAGTCGTTGTTCAGGGCGCGGCCGGTGAGGGCCAGGAAGGCGTCGTCCAGCGTGGCCTGGTCCATGCGCAGTTCGCGGGGGCGGATGCCGGCGACCGCGAGCGCGGACACCACCGTGAAGAGCAGGTCACCGCCGCCGGTGATCACCACGGTGCGGCCGGACCGGTCGACCGTCACGCCGGGTGCGTCGGTCAGGAAGTCCGCGGGGAGCGGCGCGTCCGGCACGAACCGGATGCGCTGCTGGTCCGCCGCGGCCGTGCCGATCAGCCCGGCCGGCGAGTCGACCGCGAGCACCCGCCCGGCCTCGATGATCGCGATCCGGTCGCAGAGCCGGTCCACCTCCTCCATGAAGTGGCTGACCAGCACGACCGTCACGCCCCGGTTGCGCACCGACTCGATCAGGTCCCAGGTCTCGCGCCGGGCCGCCGGGTCGAGCCCGGTGGTGAGCTCGTCCAGGAACGCGACCTTCGGGTTGCCGACCAGCGCGAGCGCGATGGACAGCCGCTGCTTCTGCCCGCCGGAGAGCTTGGCGAACGGCGTGTTCTGCTTCTCCCCCAGGCCGAGCAGGTCGAGCAGCTCGCGCCAGTCGGCCGGGTCCGGGTAGAACGAGGCGTAGAGCCGCATCGCCTCGGCGACCCGCAGCCGGTCCGGCAGCGCGCTCTCCTGCAGCTGCATGCCGAGCCGGCGGCGCAGCTCCGTGCCGTCCCGCTGCGGGTCGAGACCGAGGATCCGGACTGAGCCGCCGTCCGGCCGGCGCAACCCGGCGGCCATCTCGACCGTGGTGGTCTTGCCGGCGCCGTTCGGGCCGATGATGCCGAAGATCTCGCCCTGCTCGACGGTGAGCGAGACGTCCCGCACGGCGACGGTGTCGCCGTACCGCTTGTTCAGGTTGCGCAGCTCGATGACGGACATGGAAGCTCCCTAACGGGTCAGCGGGCCGAGGCCGGGCGGATGGGCATGGTGCGGTACATCCGGTAGGTGGCGGTGAGCGTGAGGAGCAGGATCGCGGCGGCGATCGCGAGGCCGGCCGGCAGCGTGGCGGGCGGCAGGTCGAGCAGGCGGTTGATGCCCCGGCCGGCCCACTGGATGTCGAACGCGGCCTCGGCCGCGACCGGGGCCAGCGCCGCGACCGGGATGATCACCAGCCCGCCCCACAGCCGGTAGCGGTAGAAGCCGATGCCGATCAGCGCGCCGGCCACGAGGTAGACGAGGTTGAGGACGGTGCCGGTGAGCAGCGCGCGGGCCGCGTCGCCGGCGCCGGTCACCGGGTACGGCTCGGCCAGCCGGTCCAGCGTGCCGGTCGCCGCGTACACCGCGTGCTCGGGCAGGTAGCCGGCCACCTGGACGGCCGCGAAGAACAGCGCCGTCGCCGCGTACAGCACGAGGTGGGCCTCGGCGAGCTGGCGCCGGGTGACGCCCATCGCCACGTAGACCCGGGCGCCGACGACGGTGACGATGCCCATGGAGAGCAGCCAGTAGCGGGGTGGCGCGCCGCCGACGTTGAGCCACATGCTCGCGTCGAGCGTGCCGACGAACCCGACCGAGAGGACCACCACCAGGTAGACCGCGATCAGGATCGCCCAGTACATCGAGACCATCAGGCCCATGCGGCGGAACAGGCACGGGACGAGGACGGTGCGGACGCCGGGGTGGCGGTTCATCGTCGAGCCTCCTCAGTAGATCTTGCCGCGGATCGCGACGGTGCGGCCGATCGCGTGGACCACGGCGAACCCGGCGGTCACCAGCACGACGGTGAGCAGCGCGGAGACCGCGAAGGGCAACCGCAGACCGGCGAGTGTGGTCGCGCCGATCGGGCTCCACTCGGTGCCGAAGAACAACTCGGAGCCGAGCGCCGGGATCATCGCCGGCGCGATCAGCAGCAGTCCGGCGAACGGGCCGTACCGGTAGAAGCCGGCGCCGATCAGCCAGCCGGAGCAGAAGTGGGCTAGGTAGATCAGGAACGCGCGGACCAGCACCGCGACCGCGGTCCCGGCGGAGTGCACCGGGTACGGGCCGGTCAGCCCGTCCATCAGCCCGGCCGCGCCGTAGACGAGCCGCTCGACGCCGAACCCGGCGAGGGAGAGCAGCGCGAACGCGGCCGCGGAGCCGAGGCCGAAGAGCAACCCGCCGCCGATGAACTGCCGCCGGGTGACGCCGAACGCCACGTAGTGCCGGAGGAAGACCGGGACCAGCAGGATCGCGACCGGGCCGACGAACCACTTGACCGTGGAGGCGGTGCCGAGGTGCCACGCGCTCTCGGTCAGCGACCCGTAGACCGCGATCAGCGTGCCGACCAGCGCGACCACGACGATCAGCAGGGCGGCGAAGACCGCGTACGCCGGGCCGACACGCCGGAACAGCGAGGTGGCGACGGTGGTCATCGCCGTGCCCCGGCCGCGGTCAGGTGGATGAACAGGTCCTGCAGCCCGACCGGGGTGATCTCCAGCCGGGCCGCCGCGGCCTCCCGGCGCTGCCCCTCGGTGAGGGCGCCGTAGACCGTGGTGGCCTTGGTGCCGCCGAGCCGCTTGTCGCCCAGCACCGCGAGCTCGGTGCCGGCCACGAACGCGTCGACCGCGTCGGCCGGGCCGGTCACGGTGGCGCCGCGCCGGCGCAGCGTGTCCGTCTCCTCGTGCACCAGCAGCCGGCCCCGGTCGATGATCAGGACTTCCTCGAAGAGGTTCGCCACCTCCTCGATCAGGTGCGTGGAGAGGATGATCGTCCGTGGGTGCTCCGCGTAGTCCGCCACCAGCTCCTGGTAGAACGCGTATCGCGAGGGCGCGTCCAGCCCCAGGTAGGACTCGTCGAAGATGGTCAGCGGCGCGCGGGTGGCGAGGCCGATCGTGACACCGAGCGCGGACCGGCCGCCCCGGGACAGCCCGGAGACGCGCTTGCGCAGCGGCAGGTCGAACTGCTTGGCCAGCCGGGCCGCGTAGTCCGCGTCGAAGTCGGGCCGGAGCTCGGCCGCCAGGCCCAGCACCGCGCTGACCCGGTCGGTGTCCTCCGCGTCGACGTTGTCGCGGATCAGGCAGACCCGCCGGGTGACCCGCGCGTTCTCGAACGGGTCCTCGCCGTCGACCAGCACGGTGCCGGCCGAGGCACGGCGGAACGCGGCGAGCACGGAGAGCAGCGTGGTCTTGCCGGAGCCGTTGCGGCCGAGCAGACCGTAGATCTTGCCGCCGGCCAGGTCGAAGGAGAGGTCGTCCAGCGCGACCGTGTCGCCGTAGCGCACCCGCAGGTCGCGCACCGAGACCGGGAGGCTCATCGCCCGCCCTCCCCGCTGGTGACCTCGGCGGCGGCGATGCGCGCGACGACCTCGTCGAGCGGGATGCCGATCATGCGGGCCTCGGTGATCATCGCGTCGACCACCTCGGCGAAGAACCGCTCGCGGCGCTGACCCACCAGCCGCTCACGGGCCTGCGGACTGACGAACATGCCGATCCCCCGCTTCTTGTAGAGCACGCCCTCGTCGACCAGCTGCTGGAATCCCTTGGCCGCGGTGGCGGGGTTGATCCGGTAGAAGGCTGCGTACTGGTTCGTGGACATGACCTGCTCGTCCTCCCTGAGCGCCCCGCTGAGGATCTCGTCCTTGATCTTGTCGGCGATCTGTTGATAGATCGGGCTCCGGTCGTCGAACACCGCCTCGCCCCCTGACGTCGCCTCGTTGGTTCGTTACTTGTGTAATGAACCCTAGCACCAACGAACCAGCGCGCGGAAGCACGAAAACGGCCCCCGCCCATCGGGGCGGGGGCCGCGGTCCGGCGAAAGACCTACTCGAAGGTCACGTCTGCGGTGGTGTATTTGCAGGTGGTGCCGTCGGGTCCGGAGCCGGTTCTGGTGGGTTCCTTGCCGGTGGAGTTGCCGGTGAAGCGGGTGCAGATGTCCATGGTCTTGTCGCCGATGATGGTGATGTTGCGGAAGGTGGCGGTGTCGCCGTAGTTGGTGTTGACGCCGGCGAGGAGGTCGCCGGGTGCGGTGACGGTGACGGTGACGACGATGAGGGTGCGTTTGTACTGGGTGGAGCAGTTGCCGCAGGAGCGGTAGAGCTTGCCGAAGTCGGTGACCTGGAAGTTGGTGATGGTGAGGGTGCCGCCGCCGTTGTGCTGGAAGACCTTGTCGTCGGCGTTGCGGGCGCCGCCGCCGTTGATGGTGAACACGGCGTTGGTGCCGCCGCGGAAGGTGGCGGCGTCCTCGCCGACGTCTTCCCACCAGACGTTGATCAGGGTGCAGGTGCCGGCGCAGTGCACGCCGTCGGCGGCGGGGGAGCCGAGGATGACGTTTTTGAGGGTGGCGCCGTCGGCGAGGTCGAAGATCGGGTCTTGGCCCTCGTCCTGTCCGGAGCCGCCGAGTGCGCCGGTGCCGTAGTAGCGGGTCATGCCGCCGTCGAGCGTGCCGGAGACCTTGACGGAGGCGGAGACGGGCTTGGTGCCGGTCGCGGTCGGCCACGGCGCGTTCGGGCTCACCGCACCGCCACCGGTGGCCGCGCCGACCTTCACGAGCTGCCACTGCTGGCCGGCCGCGGCCCGGTCGCCGGTCGACGCCACCGCGTTGCCGCCGTCCGCGGTGGACCCACCCGCGATGGCGAGCACCTTGGAGCTGTTGCGGTTGACCAGCCGCACGTAGCCACCGCCCATGTCCTGCACGGACCACTGCTGACTGGCCGCGGTCCGGTCGCCGGTGGACTGCACGATCTGCGCACCGTCCGCCTTCGAGGCGCCCTTGACGTCGACGACCTTGCCGCTGTGCTTGGCCTGCAGCCGGTAGTTCCCACCGCCCATGTCGAGGAACGCGAACTGCTGCCAGTCGCCGTTGTTGATCGACCACTGGTTGAGCACGGCGCCGTCGGCCTTGGAGAAGTTCCGGACGTCCAGCGCCTTGCCGCTGTTGCGATTCTTCAGCACGTAGTGCGCGCCGGTGTCGATGGTCGCCGCGTTCGCCTGCTGGGTGAGGACGACCGTCCCCACGCCGAGGCCGAGCGCGGCGGCGCCGGCGATGAGGCCGGTCGTCACGCGCCGAAGCACGGACGGGCGGCTTTTCGCCTTCTCTGCCATGGTGAGACCTTTCCCTTTTCCGGCGGCAGACAGATAGTCATCTGTCATTGCGCCGGTGCGTTTCGCGTCGTCAATCCAGGAAGGCCGCCACGGCCGGGTCAACGCGCCACCTTAGGGAGCACAAGAGAAGAAGCCACGCTCAGTGACCATGATCCACTCACCACGCGCCACAGTGTGACCGCGTTTCAAGGCGGACTCAAACGGCACTTAAGACGGCTTCAGCCTCGTGGCCCAACCGTGATCATGAGCCAAAGAAAGACCAAAGAAAACACCGCGAGGGTACGAAAAAAGCGCGCGCGAGCGGTTCAGCGAACGAGAACGACGACGCGGCCACCGGCGTGACCGCTCTCGCTCAGATCGTGCGCGGCCGCGGTCTCGGTCATCGGGAAGGCCGCCGCGACCGGCAGCTCCAGGCGACCCGCCTCGATCAGCGCGGTGGCCTCTGTGAGCGCGTGCCAGGAGCGCCCCTCGCCGCCGTCCGTGGTGCGGGCGCCGTGCGCGGAGAAGTCCGCGATCGAGACCACGCGCGAGGCGTCGCCGGTCAGCTCGATCAGCACCGGCACCACGCCGTGGCCGGCCGCGTCCAGCGCCCGGTCCACACCGTCCGGTGCCAGCTCACGCACGCGGGCGGCCAGGCCGTCGCCGTAGGCCACGGGCGTGATGCCGAGCCGGCGCAGCAGGTCGTGGCGGGCCGGGCTCGCGGTGCCGATCACCCGGGCGCCGCGCTCGATCGCGATCTGCGCCGCGACCAGCCCGACACCGCCGGCCGCACCGCTGATCACCAGCGTCCCGGTGCCGGCGTCCGCCCCCACGCCGATCACGTCCAGCGCGCGGACCGCGGTCTCGGCCGGTGTCGGCAGCCCGGCAGCGACCTCGAAGGACAGTGCCGCCGGCTTGACCGCCCAGTGGGTGAGCACCGCGTGCTCCGCGGTCGCGCCACCGGCCGTCACGCCGAGGACCGCGTCGCCCACGGCCACGCCGGTCACGCCGTCGCCGACCTCGTCGACCACGCCGGCCGCGTCGCCGCCCGGGATGCGTGGCCCGGTCACCGCGATCCCGGCCAGGCCGGAGCGGACCTTCCAGTCCCACGCGTTCACACCGGCGGCCACGACCGCGATCCGGATCCGGCCCGGGCCGGCGTGCGGCTCCGGCACGTCGTCGTCCACGCGCAGCACGGACGACGGGCCGGTCTCCGAGAACCGGACCGCTCTCACGGCTGGTACCGCAGGAACTCGTCGAGGCCGCTGATCGCGAGCACGCGCGCGACGTGGCCCCGGTGATTGGTGACCCGCAGCCAGCCGCCCAGCTCGGCGCACCGGTTGTCGCCGCGGACCAGGCAGGCCAGCCCGGTGGAGTCACAGAACGCCAGCTCGCCGAGGTCGACGACGAGCCGGTTGCGGCCGGTGCCGACCAGGTCGCTGATCGCGGTGTCCAGCTCGGGCACGGTACTCATGTCCAGCTCACCGGCGAGGCGCACGGTGGCCGTCCGGTGGTCGCCGGTCTCCGGCGTGACGGTGAACGTCAAGAGACTTCCTCCGCTCCGCCCGAGATTCTCTTCCCGCATCCCGATCCTGGTCCAGATGGTTGCCGCCGAACAAGGGTAATCCGTCAGCCGATGGACATCCGGTAGGACGACTCCGATTGTTCGCTTTCTGTAGTGACGAAAATCCGGACCGTCGTCCCGTCGGCGCCGCTGACGACCTCGATGCCGTCCGTCAGCTGCTCCGCCAGGAACAGCCCGAGCCCGCCCGGGGAGGTCGGCTCCGGTGGCCGCTCCCCAGGCTTCCGGCCCGGCGCGGTGAAGCCGGCGCCGTCGTCCGCGACCTGGCAGATCAACCGGTCGGGGGCGCGCAGCAGCCGCAGCCGACCGGCGCCGCCACCGTGCCGTACCGCGTTGGTCAGCAGCTCGTAGGCGGCGAGCGCGAAGTCGTCCAGCCGGTCGCCGTCCAGGCCCGCGACCCGCGCCAGATCAGCGATGCGGTGGCGCAGTGCTGTGACGTCCGTCGCGGTGAAGGGCCGATCGAGGAGGAGGCCCGTTCCGGCGCTGTCGCCAGTCATCCACGCTCCTCCCGTCCGCGCGGTCACCGCGCGGTATCCCACGAACACATCGCGATCGTCCGGACCCGAGCCTAGTTGACCTCGGCCCGTCGATCACCAGCCCGATCCGGACACTCATGACGCGATCCGCTCGCCGGACCGGTGCGGGGCGGGCACCGGGCCGCTCAGCGCGGTGGCGAGCGGCAGCGTGAACGAGAACCGGGTGCCCCCGCCGGGGTTGTCCGCGACCGTGACCGTGCCGCCGTGCCGCTCCACGATCCGGCGGCAGATGGCCAGACCGAGGCCGGTCCCGGCATATCCGGTGCCCTCGTGCGCACGGTGGAACGAGTCGAACACGTGCGGCTTGTCCGCGTCCGGGATGCCGATCCCGCGGTCCGCGATCTGGATGTGCGCCCAGCCGACCGGGTCCGCGGTCGCGGTCACGTCGACGTGCGCGGCCGTGCCGGGGCGCACGTACTTCACCGAGTTGCCGATCAGGTTCTCCAGCACCCGGCGCAGCATGCCGGCGTCCGCGATCACCTCGGGCAGGTCGCCGACGAAGATCCGCGGCGGCGGCCGGTCACCGACCGCGGCGCGGCTGGTCCGCTCCGCCACCACCTCGGCCACCAGCGCGGCCAGGTCCACCGCGCGCAACCGCAGCGGCGCGTCCCGGGCCGTGGTGTAGGCGAGCAGGTCGTCGATGAGCATGCCCATCCGCTGTACGCCGCGGACCGCCTGGCCGATCGCGGACCGCGCCTCGTCCGCCGCCGGCCGCCACGCGCCCCGGTCGCCGCCGGGCGGGTCCGCGAGCACGTCCGCGAGGATCTCGTCGGCCGCCTCGCAGTGCCCGGAGACGATGGCGAGCGGGGACTTCAGGTCGTGCGCGACCACACCGGCGAACGCGGCGAGGTCGGACTCGTACCGGCGCAGCTCCGTGATGTCCCGGAAGACCGCGACCGCGCCGCGCTGCCCGGCCGCCGGATCGAGCGGGCGGCCGTCCACACTGATCAGCACGCCGTCCGGGCGGCTGGGGTTGCGGATCACCATCTCCACGCCGTCGGAGGACTCACCGGCCAGCGCGCGGGCCAGCGGCAGCTGCGCGGCCGGGAACGGCGTGCCGTCCGGCCGGAAGATCCCGTAGTGCTTCTGCCAGCCCTCCAGCCCGGGGATGTCGTGCGACACGCCGAGCAGCGCCCGGGCCGCGCGGTTGTGCAGCAGGAACGCGCCGTGCTCGTCCACCACGCCGACGCCGTCGCCGATGCTGTTCATCACGGCGGCCAGCAGACCGGACTGGCGGCGCGCCTCGCGTTCGGCCTGGCGCAGTTCCGCGGTCGCGGCCACCACCCGTTCCTCGGCGCGCGCCCGGCCGGTGGAGAGCACGTAGATCAGGCCGGCCAGCAGCGCCACGATCGCGCTGCCGGCCAGGCCGGTGGTGAGCGGCAGCGCGCTGTGCCCGCCGGGCAGCCGGGACGAGTCGGCCGTGGTGGTCAGCGTCCAGCGGCGGTCCGCGACGTCGACCGTGCGCTCCCGGTGCAGGTCCGGGCGGCCGGGCGAGGGCACGGTGGCGACCATGATCGGCATGCCGGTGCCGTCGGTCGCCGAGAGGCTGCCGCCGAGCAGTTCCTGACCGGCCGAGACCAGCACGTCGCCGAGGAAGTCCTGGCCGCGCATGCCCATCACCAGCCAGCCGGCGAACGCGCCACCGTGGTGGACCGGGGTGGCGAACACGAACGACCGCTGCTGCTGCGCCGGGGGCAGGTGCTGGTCGCGGATCAGCACGTACGCGTCGGAGACCGAGGCCCGGCCGGTGCGCCGGGCGGCGGAGAGCGCCACCGTGGGCTCCCGGGCCCGGGTCAGGTCGACGCCGAGCGCGGGCGCGGCGCCGCCGTCCAGCGTGCGGGAGTACACCGTGAACAGGTGCTCGGAGCTGCCCGCCTGCGGGGTGAGCGTGAGCGTGGCCGCGCCGAGCCGCCGCCAGCGCGCCTGGGCCGTCGCCACCCCGCCGGCCGGCACCGGTGCGACGTAGACGACCGAGGTGGCGCCGGGCAGCTTCGTGCCGGCCAGCGGCGCGGTCCCGGCCTGGAACGTGCGCGCGTCCAGCACGGACGCCTGGGCGAGCCCGGTCGCGGCGGTGCGCAGCAGGTCGACGTACCGGCGGGTCTCCACGCTGACCGCGGTCTGCGCGAGCGACGTGCGCTGTTCCATGATCCGGTCGGCGGCCGCGATGTCCTGCCGGTGCAGCGCCGTGGCGACGGCGGCCATGGCGGCCAGCCCGGCCGTCAGCACGATGCCGGCGACCGCGAGCGCGCCCCGGCGACCGTGCCATCCATCCACGACGCCAGTGTCCCATTCACCCTCTTTGTGGGGACCCGCTTCCGATGATCCAGACGGCATTCCTGTCGCGCGGCGCGGCCACCCCGGCCCGGGTCAGTCGAGCGCGGCCCGCACGTCCGCCACCAGGTCGTCCGGGTCCTCGATGCCGCAGGACAGACGGACGAAGCCGGGCGTGGTGTCGTCGCCCCACTGCGCGCGCCGGTCCGCGGTGGTGTGCAGCCCGCCGAACGACGTGGCCGCGAAGACCAGCCGGGACCGTCGCAGAAACGTGGCCACCCGGTCCGCGGAACCGAGATCGAAGCCGATCAGGCCCGGGATCCGGCGCATCTGCGCGCTCGCCACCGGGTACGCCGGGTCGTCCGGCAGGCCGGGCCAGCGCACGCCGGTCACCGCCGGGTGCGCGGCCAGCATCGGCGCCAGCGCGGCCGCGTTGCCGGTCTGCCGGGCCAGCCGCAGGTCCAGCGTGCCCAGCGAGCGGTGCGCCAGCCAGCAGTCGAACGCGCCCGGCACGCCACCGGTCTGCGCGCGCCAGGTGGTCAGCCCGGACAGCAGCGACCCGTCGCGCGTGCTGACGTAGCCGAGCAGCAGGTCGGAGTGGCCGGTCAGCGCCTTGGTGCCGGACGCCACCACCAGGTCCGCGCCCAGCTCCAGCGGGCGCTGGCCGAGCGGCGTGGCCGCGGTGTTGTCCACCGCGACCAGCGCACCGGCCGCGTGTGCGGCCTCGGCGACCGCGCGCACGTCGCAGACGTCCAGGCCCGGGTTGGCCGGCGTCTCCAGCAGCACCAGGCGGATGCCCTCGAACGACGGGTACGGCCCGGCCGTCGGCGCGGTCCGCACGTCCACGCCCAGCTCCGCGAGCGTGCCCGCGGCGAACGCGCGGACCGCGAAGTAGCCGTCCGACGGCAGCAGCACCGCGTCGCCCGGCCGCAGCACGGTCAGCAGCGCCGCCGTGATCGCGGCCTGGCCGGACGCGAACGCCAGCGTGTCGCCGCCCTCCAGCTCGCCGATCGCGGTCTCCAGCGCGCGCCGGGTCCGGTTGTCCGGCCGCCCGTAGCCGTCCGCGGCCCCGGCCGGCCCGGCCACCGGGTCCAGGTGGTACGGCGCCGCGAACACCGGGCCGGGCAGGAACGGCTCGCCCGGCACCGGCTCCGGCAGACCGGCGTGCACCACCCGGGTGCCGTCACCCTCAAGACTCATGCCGCCCATGATCCGCCTATCGGACCTCGTGCTGCAGCTCGCGGTTCATCAGTGCGAGCATCGCCACCTTCGGCGAGACGCCCTCGTGGCAGATCCGTTCCACCTGCTCGGTGATCGGCATGTCCACGCCGTGCTTGCGGGCCAGGTCCCGGATGCCCAGGCAGCTCTTCACGCCCTCGGCGGTCTGCCGGGTGGAGGCCTGCGCCTCCTCCAACGTCTCGCCGCGACCCAGGTGCTCGCCGAACGTGCGGTTCCGGGAGAACGGCGACGAACAGGTGGCGACCAGGTCGCCGAGGCCGGCCAGACCCGCGAACGTGAGCGGGTCCGCGCCGAGTGCCACGCCGAGCCGCAGCGTCTCCGCCAGGCCACGGGTGATCAGCGTGGCCTTCGTGTTGTCGCCGAGCCCCATCGCGGTGGCCACGCCGTAGGCGAGCGCGATCACGTTCTTCACCGCGCCGCCGAGCTCGCAGCCGATCACGTCGGTGTTCGTGTACGGCCGCAGGTACGGCGCGGTGACCGCCTTCTGCACCGCCTTCGCCCGCTCCAGGTCGGTGCAGGCCACGACGGTGGCGGCGGGCTGCCCCAGCATGATCTCCGGCGCCAGGTTCGGCCCGGTGACCACGACCACGCGCTCCGCGGCCACGCCGGAGGTCTCCACGATGACCTCGCTCATCCGCTTCGTGGTGCTCAGCTCGATGCCCTTCATCAGCGACACCAGCGACGCGTCCGGCTCCAGGTGGCGTACCCACTCCGCGAGGTTGCCGCGCAGCGTCTGCGACGGCACGGCGAGCACCACGATCTCCGCGCCGGTGATCGCCTCGCCCGCGTGCGCGGTGGCGGTGATCCGGTCCGGCAGCCGCGTCTGCGGGAAGTAGTCGGGATTGACCCGCCGGTCCCGGATGGAGGCGGCCACCTCCTCCCGGCGTGCCCACATCGTCACGTCCGTACCGGCGTCCGCCAGCACCTTCGCGAACGCGGTCCCCCAGGACCCGGCACCCAGCACGGCTGCCCGCATCAGGCCATTCCCTCCCGCTCGCCCGCGCGTCCCACGGGCTCGCTCGCCGCCTCGGCCCGGCCGCGGCGCGGCGCTGCCGAGTACTGCCACAGCGGCGGCGGGGTGCCACCGCGGATCTCCGCGAGCAGGTCGCGGACCTCCGTCATCATCGCCTCGGTGACCTCGTCCAGCACCGCGCGGGTCGGCTCGACCCCGGCCCACCGGCTCAGGTCCATCGGCGGGCCGGCCAGCACGGTCACCGGGGTCCGCGGGGCGAGGCGGAACGTGGAGTCCCGGGGGTCGAACACCCGGTGCGCGCCCCACTGGGCGACCGGGACGACCGGGGCGCCGGTGAGCAGCGCCACCCGGGCCGCGCCGGTCTTGCCGTGCATCGGCCACAGGTCGGGATGCCGGGTGGTGGTGCCCTCCGGGTAGATCACCACGGCGCCGCCCTCGCGCACCGCCGCGGCCAGCGTCTCCACCGACTGGGCCGCCTCCGCGCTGCCGCGCTCGACCGGCACCTGCTTGATCCGGCCGAGCCACGGCCCGACCACCGGCAGCCGGAAGAGGCTCGCCTTGCCCAGGAAGCGGGGCCAGGCGCCGTTGCTGTAGAGGAAGTCGGCCACCGGGAACGGGTCGAAGTGCGAGGAGTGGTTCACCACCACGATGAAGCCGCGGTCCGTGGGCATGTGGTGCGCGCCACGCCAGGTCGGCCGGGTCCAGACGCGCATGGCGGGAATCACGATCCACGCGGCCAGCCGCTGCAGGAAACCCAGTCTGTGCGGTGCCACGGCGATCCCCCTGTCCCCTCTCGGGCACGGCCGCCTGCGCCACACCCCGCAGGCCGGAGGCCGTGCACGGCCTGTGGCGAAATCATGCCTGCCCCGGCCCCGGCAGACCAGGGCGGGGCGGACGCGCCGCACCCGGAGCGTTCCCCGCCGCGCACCACGGGTCGATGGCGGCGCGCCGAGCTGGCACGATGAATCGGTGCAGAGGTGGGCGGTCGTCATCCCGGTCAAGCCGGTGTCGGTGGGCAAGAGCCGGCTGCGCGGCGCGGTCCCGGCCGCGGCGCACGAGCGGCTGGCGCTCGCGCTCGCCCGGGACACCGTGGCCGCCGTGCTGTCCTGCCCGGAGGTCGGCGAGGTGCTCGTGGTCACGGACGATCCGGCGGTGGCCGGCGTGGTGACCGCGCTCGGTGCCCGGGTCGCGCCGGACGCACCGGCCGCCGGCCTCAACCCCGCCATCCGGTTCGGGGAGAGCGGCCTGCCCGCCCGGTCCTGGCGCGCCGCGCTCACCGCCGACCTGCCCGCGCTGCGCCCGGCCGAGCTGTCCGCGGCGTTGCGCGCGGCCGCGGAGCCGCCCGCCCGCCGCCGGTTCGCCGCGGACGCGCCCGGCGTCGGCACCGTGCTGCTGACCGCGCCGCCCGGCGTGCCGCTGGACCCGTGCTTCGGCGGGGCGTCCGCGGCCGCGCACGCCGCGTCCGGCGCGGTGGCGCTGGGCGGCGACTGGCCGAGCCTGCGCCGGGACGTGGACACCGGCGCCGACCTGGACGCGGCGCACCGGCTCGGCGTCGGCACGCACACCGGCGCGCTGGTCCCGGCACCGTGCGGTCCGGCATCGACGTCCCACTGATCCCGCCACGGTCCGGACGGCCCTCGCCGACCTGTCTGAAGACAGCTTCCTCGTACCCCCGCTGGGTCTAGGGTTTGGTCCATGCAGGGGACCGTTGCGCGTTTCGACGAGGACACCCATCACGGCACGGTGCTGCTGGACGACGGGAGCGAGGTGGCGTTCGGCGCGGACGCGTTCGCCGCGTCCGGGATGCGGCTGCTGCGACTCGGGCAGCGGATGACCGTCGTCCGCGACGACCGGGGCGAGGTAATCTCGATCACCTTTCCCGGCCTGACCTGACCGTTCCGAAGCGGAATTCACGTTTCAGTAACTTTTTTCGGGTGATGATGATTCGGTGAACACCGCGCCAGCCACCGTCCGCCACCGAGGCCCCGACGGGAGATTTATTCGCGCCGATGTTCCTGCTGCTAGGGTCGAGGTCCCGCGCAGCGACGATCACGTCCCGCTGCACGCGGGCCGCGACTCCTCCGCCGATGAAGCCGGATCGCCCGTGACGACCGACGCTGGAGAGGTGGCCGCCATGACCCAGGACCAGATGTCCGACCCCGCGACCGAGATCCCGCCGGTCCAGGAGATGCCGATAGAGGACCTGCTCGGTGCGGACCCGGTGCCGGACGAGTCGCTGCCCGAGGACCGGTTCCTCAACCGCGAGCTGTCCTGGCTGGACTTCAACGCCCGGGTGCTGACGCTGGCCGAGGACCCGGACACCCGGCTGCTGGAACGCGCGAAGTTCCTGGCCATCTTCGCCAGCAACCTGGACGAGTTCTACATGGTCCGGATCGCCGGGCTGATGCGGCGCATACAGGCCGGCATCCCGGTCCGCGGCGGTGACCAGCTGCCGCTGCGCACCCAGCTGCGGATGATCCTGGAGAAGACGGCCGGCCTGGTCGCCCGGCACGCGGCCTGCTTCAGCGACGAGGTCCAGCCGAAGATGGCGGCCGAGGGCATCCACCTGGTGCACTGGGCCGACCTGAACGACGGCGAGCGCGAGGAGCTGCGGACCTACTTCCGGGAGCACATCTTCCCGGTGCTGACGCCGCTCGCCGTGGACCACGCGCACCCGTTCCCGTACATCTCGTCGCGCTCGCTGAACCTCGCGGTCTCGGTGCGCTCGCCGGAGAGCCCGCAGGAGCTGTTCGCCCGGATCAAGGTGCCGAACAACGTGCCCCGGTTCGTGGTGGTCAACTCCCCCGGCCAGACCGCGCGCTTCCTGCCGGTCGAGGACCTCATCTCGGTCCACCTGGACCAGCTCTTCTCCGGCATGCAGGTGGTCGAGTGCCACCTGTTCCGGGTGACCCGCAACGCGGAGCTCGAGGTCGACGAGGACCGGGACGAGGACCTGCTCAAGGCGCTGGAGCGGGAGCTGGCCCAGCGCCGGTTCGGCCCGCCGGTGCGGCTGGAGGTGGCCGCGTCCATCTCCGACCACATGCTCGAGGTGCTGGTCCGCGAGCTCGACGTGGACAGTCACGACGTGCTGCGGGTGCCCGGCCTGCTGGACATGTCCGCGCTGTGGCAGATCTACGGCGCGGTGGACCGGCCGGACCTGAAGGACAAGCCGTACGTGCCGGCCACCCACCCGCGGCTGATCGACGGCGAGGTGCCGCGCAGCATCTTCGCCTCGCTGCGCGACGGTGACGTGCTGGTGCACCACCCGTACCACGCGTTCTCCACCAGCGTGCAGCGCTTCATCGAGCAGGCCGCCGCGGACCCGAACGTGCTGGCCATCAAGCAGACGCTGTACCGCACCAGCGGCGACTCGCCCATCGTGGACGCGCTGGTCGAGGCGGCCGGCGCGGGCAAGCAGGTGGTGGTGCTGGTCGAGCTGAAGGCGCGCTTCGACGAGCAGGCGAACATCGGCTGGGCGCGGAAGCTGGAACGGGCCGGCTGCCACGTGGTCTACGGCCTGGTCGGCCTCAAGACCCACTGCAAGACCTCCCTGGTGGTACGGCAGGAGGGCACACAGATCCGCCGCTACTGCCACATCGGCACCGGCAACTACCACCCCAAGACCGCGCGGCTGTACGAGGACTTCGGGCTGCTCACCGCGGACCCCGAGGTGGGCGCGGACGTCACCGACCTGTTCAACGTACTCACCGGGTACAGCCGGCAGACCGCGTACCGCCGTCTGCTGGTGGCGCCGCACGGCGTGCGCGCCGGCCTGATCGACCGCGTCAACCGGCAGGTCGAGCGCGCGCAGCGGGGCCTGCCGACGCTGGTCCAGATCAAGGTGAACTCGCTGGTCGACGAGGAGTTCATCGACGCGCTCTACCGGGCGTCCCGGGCCGGCGTGCGGATCGAGGTGGTGGTGCGCGGCATGTGCGCGCTGCGCCCCGGCGTGCCCGGCCTGTCGGAGAACATCCGGGTCCGCTCGATCGTCGGCCGGTTCCTGGAGCACTCGCGCATCTTCCGGTTCGGCCCCGGGCCGTCCCGGGCGGACGTGGAGGCCGGCCGGCACGAGGAGCCGGCCGAGTTCTGGATCGGCTCCGCGGACATGATGCACCGCAACCTGGACCGCCGCGTCGAGGCGCTGGTGCAGGTCACCGACCCGGTCGCCACCCGGGAGCTGGAGACCGTGCTGCGGATCTCGATGAGCGACGAGTGCGAGGGCTTCGACCTGCAGCCGGACGGCGCCTGGGTGCGCCGGGTGTCCACGGTCGACAAGCCGCTCACCCACCTGCAGTCGGTGCTGCTGCGGCGCACGATCCGGGCCAACGGTTGAACGCGTTCCGACGAGTCAGTTAACTTTCGGCGGTTATCGTGACGACCATGCTGGAGGAAGAACGCAAGTACGAGGTGGCCACGGAGTTCGACCTGCCCGACCTGACGGGTGCGCTGCCCTCCGGCGGGCGGGTGGTGGCCAAGGAGCCGAAGGTGCTGACCGCGACGTACTTCGACACGGAGGACCTCCGGCTGGCCCGGGCCGGCGTCTCGCTGCGCTTCCGCAAGGGCGACGACGAGCCGTGGACCGTGAAACTCCCGGCGGACGTGCCCGGCACCCGGCACGAGATCTCCCGGGCCGGCAAGAAGGCGAAGACGCCGCCGGCCGAGATGTCCGCGCTGGTCACGCCGTACGCGCGGGGTGAGGAACTGGTCCCGGCCGTGGTGGTCCGCAGCGCACGCCGGGCGTACCTGCTGCAGTCCGGCGACGGCACCGTGCTGGCCGAACTGGACGACGACACCGTCGAGGTGCTGGACGGCGAGAAGGTCCGGTCCACGTTCCGCGAGGTCGAGGTGGAGCGCGCGGACGGCGACGCGGCGCTGCTCGACGCGGTGGAGGCGCTGCTGGTCAAGGCGGGCGCCACGGCCGGCACGTTCACGCCGAAGCACGCGCGCGCGATGGGCGCGGCCGCGAGCGCGGCGCCGGACCTGGTGCCGGCCGGCGAACTGCCGGACGCGCCGACCGCCGGCGACGTGGTGACCGCCGCGATCCGGGACGGCATCGGCCGCATCCTGGCGCACGACCCGCTGGTCCGGCTCGGCGCGCCGCTGCCGGGCGGCGACACCGCGGTGCACCAGATGCGGGTCGGCTGCCGCCGGCTGCGCAGCGACCTGCGTACGTTCGGCGCGCTGGTGAAGACGTCCTGGGCGCGTACGCTCCGGGACGAGCTGGGCTGGATCGCCGGCGTGCTCGGCGCGGCCCGCGACGCCGAGGTGCTGCGCGCCCGGCTGCGCAAGACCGCCGCGCTCGACCCGCTGGCGCCGCTGGACGAGCGGGCCGTGGACCGGCTCGACGCCCGGCTGGCGAAGCGGCAGCGCAAGGCGCTCGACGCGCTGGACGCGGCGCTGCGCACGCCGCGGTACCGGAAACTGGTCGACCTGCTGGTCGAGGCCGCCCGGGAGCCGAAGCTCACGCCGGACGCGGACGCGCCCGCGTCCGAGGTGCTGCCGCACCTGGTGTCCCGCCCGTGGGACGTGCTGGTCAACGGCAGCAAGGGCGTGGCCGGCGCGGCCGCCCTGCAGACCGGCGACTCGGACGAGCGCTGGCACGGCGTGCGGATCAACGGCAAGCGCGCGCGGTACGCGGTGGAGGCCGTCGCCCCGGTACTCGGCGGGCAGGCCGCCGCGCTCGGCAAGGCGCTGTCCAAGGTGCAGAACCTGCTCGGCGAGCACCAGGACGCCGCGATGGCCGCGGAGACGTGGCTGGACCTGGCGGCCGAGAAGCCGGATGATCATGGCATGGCAGTGACGGCCGGCCGGCTGGCCGAACGGGAGCGCGCGGTTATCCACGCCGTTCGCGGGGCATTCCCCGCGGCGTGGGAGAACGCGGCACAACCGAAGAAGACCGCTTGGCTGCGCTGAGAACCGTGCGGGCGGCCGGTGGCGTCCTGTGGCGCCCGGCCGCGCACGGGCCGGAGATCTGCCTGATCCACCGCCCGAAGTACGACGACTGGTCGCTGCCCAAGGGCAAGCTCGACCCGGGCGAGCACCCGCTGACCGCGGCCGTGCGCGAGGTCGGGGAGGAGACCGCGGTGCCCGCGGTCCCCCAGGTCCGGCTGCCCGCCATCCGGTACGAGACCCGGGACGCCGCCAAACTGGTCGAGTACTGGTCGATGCGTCCCCGCCCGGACGTCGAGGCCGCACCGTTCACGCCGAACGCGGAGGTCGACGACCTGCGCTGGCTACCGGTGCCGCAGGCCCGCAAGCTGCTCAGCTATCCGCACGACGGCCGGGTGGTGGACGCGTTCGCCGCGCTGCCGCCGGTCACCGCCGTGCTGGCCGTGGTCCGGCACGGGCACGCCGGCCGCCGCGAGGCCTGGCCCGGCGCGGACTCGGCACGCCCGCTGGACGAGGTGGGCGCGCTGGAGTCCCGCGAGCTGGCCGAACTGTGCGCGCACCTCGGGCCGCAACGGCTGATCTCCGCGTCGCCGCGGCGCTGCCAGCAGACGCTGGCGCCGCTGGCCGCGACCGTGGACCTGCCGGTCGAGGTGGACGCGTCGTTCGACGAGCCGCGCTCCGGCGAGCGGCCCGAGCAGCGGCACGAGGTCGCGGCCGACCGGATCCGGGTGCTGGCCGCGGCCGGCGAACCGGTGGTGGTCTGCAGCCAGGGCAAGATCATTCCGGATGCGCTGTGCCGGGTGGCCGGCCACGGCACGCCGCGCGACTTCCACAGCCCGAAGGGGACCGGCTGGCTGCTCGCGTTCGCCGGTGACCGCCTGGTCGGCTCCGACCGGCTGCTGCCGTCCGACTCCCGCGTGGTCCAGGCGTCCGCTCGCTCCTGAGAGGGAGGCGCCGGCCCGCCCGCACGGCGGATACTGCGTGGCGTGTGGGAGCGGGCGAAGACGCTGGCGAGGCGGAACCCGACGGCGGTGGACGCGGCGGTCGCGATCGCCTGCTTCCTGCTGACCGTCTCCGGGCACGGCGCCGTCGAGGACCCCCGGCCGGTCGTGCTGCTCCTCGCCGCGATCTCCACGCTGCCACTGGTCTGGCGGCAGCGGGCGCCGTTCCCGGTCGCCGTGCTCTGCGGCGCCGGCACGATCGGGCTGATCGTGGCGCACGGCTTCATCGACTGGCCGTACGGGCAGCTGGTCGCCACGTACACGGTCGCCGCGGCCAGCCCGTTCGCGGCCCGGGCCGTGCTGGCCGGCGGCACGCTGACCGGCGTGGTGTTCACCCAGCAGGTGATGGACAAGCCGCTCGGCGCGGTGCTCACCTCCGGCAGCGTCTTCGTGGCCTCGTTCGCGCTCGGCACCGGTGCCCGCGCCCGCCGGGACCGGATCTCACTGCTGGAGGAACGCGCGCTGCGGCACGCCGAGGAGCGCCTCCGGCACGCGGAGGAGCGGGCGGCCGTGGCCGCCCGGGAACGGGAGCGGATCGCCCGCGACATGCACGACATCCTGGCCCACTCGATCAGCATGATCGCGGTCCAGGCCGAGGCCGGGCCGCTGCTGGTGCACCGCGACCCGGACCGGGCCGCGCGCGCGTTCGACGCGATCTCCGGCACCGCCCACGACGCGCTCACCCAGCTGCGCCGCACGCTCGGCGTGCTCCGCGGCGGTCCGGACGACCGCGCGCCGCAGCCCGGCCTGGAATCCGTTCCCGAACTGGCCGGCCGCGCCCGGGAGGCCGGCCTGACGGTCACGGTCACCGAGCACGGCACACCCGCGGCGACGCCGCCCGAGGTCGCGGTCGCGATCTACCGCGTGGTCCAGGAGTCGCTGACCAACGTGATCCGGCACGCCCGGGCGACCGCGGTCCGGGTGGACCTGACCTGGTCGGCCGGCTCGCTACGGGCCGAGATCACCGACGACGGCCGCGGCGCCGCGGCCGCCGGGGACGCCCCGGGCCACGGGTTGATCGGCATGCGCGAGCGCGTCTCGGCGTGCGGCGGCACGTTCACCGCGGGCCCGGACCCGGGCGGCGGCTTCACGGTGACCGCGACGGTGCCACTGACCGCGACGGAGCCGCGGCACTCCCCCGGCCCCGTTCCCGGCCCGCCGGGAACAGGGCCGCGCGATCGGGCCGCACGGGAACCAGCCGACCCGGCCGCACGGGAACCAGCCGGGACGGCCGCACGGGAACCAGCCGGGACAGCCGCACGGGAACCAGCCGGGACGGCCGCACGGGAACCAGCCGGGACAGCCGCACGGGAACCAGCCGGGACGGCCGGCCCTACCGCGGATCCGCAGCGGAAGCGAGTCGTGGGATCGCCTGCTGACGCCGCCCGACCGGCGGCCGGCCCGCCACGGGACCACACCGCGGCACCTCCCACCGACGCGACCGACCCACCGGCGGCCGGTCCGCTGGCGGCCGGTCCGCTGGCGACCGGTCCGCTGGCGACCGGTCCGCTGGCGGCGCCGGAGGCGCCTCGGGGTGGCGTCGGCGGGGGTGGCGCGGCCGCGGGGCGGGGCGCGGACCGGGCTGAGGTCGCCCGTGGTTGACGAACGGCGCCGGGGCCCCCTCGGGTGCGCGGTCCGGCCGGGCGGCCGGGCCGTGCGCGAATCAGCGTGCCGCGCTCCGGAACCGGCGTGGGCCGCCGCATGCCCGTCCGCGGCCGGCGCGGGAGGTCTCCGGTGAGCGACGAGCTGCGGGTGCTGGTGGCGGACGACCAGGCGCTGGTGCGGGACGGCTTCTGCGTGATCCTGGACGCGCAGCCGGACATCACCGTGGTCGGCGAGGCCGGCGACGGCGACGAGGCGGTCCGGGCCGCGCTGGCGCTGCGCCCGGACGTGGTGCTGATGGACGTGCGCATGCCGCGCAAGAACGGCATCGAGGCGACCGCGGAGATCTGCGCGGCCACCGACGCCCGGGTGCTGATGCTGACCACGTTCGACCTGGACGAGTACGTCTACGACGCGCTGCACGCCGGCGCCAGCGGCTTCCTGCTGAAGGACATGCGCCGCAACGAGCTGGTCAGCGCCGTGCGCACGATCGCGGGCGGTGACTCGCTGCTGGCGCCGAGCGTGACCCGCCGGCTGATCGCGGACATGGTCGGGCGCGGCGGCACCCCGGCGAGCCCGGCCGGGCGCTGGGCGACCGCGCTGGCGTCACTGACCGCGCGGGAGACCGACTCGCTGCGCCTGGTCGCGCAGGGCCTGTCCAACGCGGAGATCGCGGCGCGGCTGTACGTCACCGAGCACACCGTGAAGACCCACATGAGCAACCTGCTGGCCAAGCTGGGCCTGCGCGACCGGGTGCAGGCGGTGGTCCTCGCCTACGAGTCCGGACTGGTCGTCCCGGGACGTCGCTCTCCGGACTGAGGCGGGCGGCCACTCCCGGTGGCGATCCGCGACGAGGCCCGCGGCCGGAAATCTGCTGCGCATGCTTGCCTTCCTGTCCGGGGCCGCCGTGCGCCGCCCCGTGCTCACCATCGTCGTCTGGGCCGCGGTGCTCGTCGCCGGCGTCGCGGCCGCGACCGGGTTGTTCAGCCGGTTGAGTCCGGACCTCGGCGCCGTGCCGGGCAGCGAGTCCGCCGTCGTGCAGGAGCGGCTGGACGCCGCGAACCCGGTGCCGGAGTCGATCACCGCGGTCATCGACGGCGCGTCCGCGCGGTCGGTGGCGGACGCTATGACGGCGGTGCGCGCGCTCGACGGCGTCGCCTCGGTGTCCGGCCCGGTGCCCACCACCCGTACCCCCGCGGTGGTCCTGGTCTCTGTGGTGTTGGACGGCGACGCCGGGGAGCCGGCCGCCGAGATCCTGCGGGCCGTGCCGGCCGCCGACGTCGTGGTCTCCGGCGGACCGTTGACCACCGCCGAGTACAGCGACCAGGCGCGGGCGGACGTCCAGCGCGCGGAGCTGATCAGCCTGCCGGTGGTGCTGGTGCTGCTGCTGGTCGTGTTCGGCAGCCTGCTCGCGGCCGGGCTGCCGCTGGTCGTGGCGATCGTCGGGATCGCCGCGAACTTCGGCCTGCTCTACCTGTTCAGCCTGGTCACGGACGTGTCCGTCTACGCGGTGCAGGTGACCACGATGCTCAGCGTGGGGCTGGCCGTCGACTACGCGCTGCTGCTGGTGAGCCGGTTCCGGGAGGAGCGCGCGGTCGATCCGGGCGTGCCGGGCGCGGTGCTGCGCGCGTCCGCGACCGCGGGCCGGACCGTGCTGTTCACCGGCCTGACCGTGGCGGTCGCGCTGGCCGGGCTGATGGTGTTTCCGGACCCGTTCCTGCGCTCGCTGGGCCTGGCCGCGGCCGGCGTGGTGCTGGTGAACATGCTGGCCGCGGTGACGCTGCTGCCCGCGATGTTGCACCGGTGGGGGCACCGGATCTCGCCGGCGGCCGCGTCCGGGGGCCGGGTCTTCGCCCGGGTCGCGGCCCGGGTGCAGCGGCGGCCGTTGCTCACGCTGGCCGGTTCCGCGGCCGTGCTGGTGGTGCTGGCGCTGCCGGTGGCGGGCCTGACGATCGGCACCGGCGACTCGCGCTCGCTGCCGTCCGCGTCCGCGACCCGCGAACTGGACGAGGCGCTGGCGCGGGACTTCCCGGCACTGTACGGCCCGGAGCCGTTGCTGGTGCCCGCGTCCGCGGCGGACGAGGCGCGGATCGCGGCCGTGCCGGGGATCGCGCGCACGGTCGCGGAGAACGGCGTCGTGCGGGCGTTCCCGGCGGAGCGGGCCTCGTCGGCGAGCACCCAGGACGCGGTGGCCGCGCTGCGGGCGCAGGGCTTCGAGGTGGCGGGCCAGGGTGCGCGGCTGGCCGACTACCGCGCGATGCTGGGTGAGCGCGCGCCGATCGCGGCCGGGCTGGTCGGGCTGGGCACGCTGGCATTGCTGTTCGCGTTCACCGGCTCGATCCTGCTGCCGGTCAAGGCCGTGCTCACCAACCTGCTCAGCATCGCGGCCTCGCTCGGCGTGGTGGTCTGGGTGTTCCAGGACGGCCACTTCGCCTGGCTGCTCGGCAGCGAACGGCTCCACGACACGAACCTGACAGTGCCGGTGCTGGTGGCCGCGATCGCGTTCGGGCTGTCCGTGGACTACGAGATGTTCCTGCTCTCCCGCATCCGGGAACGGCATCTGGCCGGCGACGCCCCGGATCGCGCGGTGGCGGCGGGACTTCAGCAGACCGGGCGCATCATCACGTCGGCCGGGCTGTTGCTGGTGGTGGTGTTCGCGGGCTTCCTGACCGGTGGCTTCGCACCGATCAAGCAGATCGGGCTGGGGCTGGTGCTGGCGGTCGCGCTGGACGCGACGCTGGTGCGGCTGCTGCTCGTACCGGCCACGATGACGTTGCTGGGCCGCTGGAACTGGTGGGCGCCGCGGCCGATGCGCTCGCTGCACCTGCGGTACGGCCTGCGCGAGGCCTGAGGTCGCACGATCTCCACTGCCTCGGCCCTACTGCCTCGGCCCTGCTGCCGGCCCGCGTACGCCGAGGGCGCCGCACCCCCGTGCGGGGTGCGGCGCCCTCGGCGTTTCCCTTGTGCTTCTCAGGCAGGGATCAGCGCTTCTTGGCGGCCGACTTCTTCACGGCCGGCGCCTTCTTGGCAGCCGACTTCGTGGCGGTCGCGCTCTTGGTAGCGGTGGTCTTCTTGGCCGGGGTGGCCGCGGTCGCCTTGGTGGCGGCGGCGGTCTTCTTGGCCGCGGTCGTCTTCGCCGGAGCCGCAGCCGTCTTGGCCGCGGTCGCCTTCGTGGCGGTGGCCTTGGTGGCGGCCGTCTTCTTCGCCGCGGTCGTCGTCGACTTGGCGGCGGTCGCCTTGGTCGCGGTCGCCTTGGTGGCGGTCGCCTTCGTCGCGGTCGCGGTCGCCTTCGTCGCGGTGGCGGCCTTCGCCGGCGCGGCCTTGGCGGTGGTCGCCTTCGCGGCAGTGGTCTTCGCCGCCGTGGCGGTGGTCTTCTTGGCAGCGGTCGCCTTCGGCACCTTGCCGCTCGCGACCAGCTCCTTGAAGCCGGCGCCGGGCCGGAAGGCCGGTACGGACGTCTTCTTCACCTTCACCGCTTCGCCGGTACGTGGGTTGCGGGCTGTTCGTGCACCGCGCACGCGCTTCTCGAAGACTCCGAAGCCGGTGATGGCGACGCGGTCGCCCTTGGTGACCGCGTTCTGGACCTCCGCGAGAACCGCGTCCAGCGCCGCCGTCGCCGTCTTCTTGTCTCCCAGGCGAGCGGCGAGCGCCTCGATGAGCTCGGCCTTGTTCACGAGATTTCCCTCCCGATGAAGCGAATGGACTGTTACACAATGATTCTGCGCGCACGGTATGCCCTGGGAGCAGCAGATACAAACATCCGTGGGAAAAAAGTCCTTGTGTCGCAACGGAATCACCCCCGCGTGACCCCCGTTTGCCGCGCCGAGGCGACGTTTCGGGGGTCACGCGGGGGTGAAAGTCCCGCTGTAATCGGGGTTTCCGAGGCCGGTTCCGAGGCGTACCTCAGGCGGATCTCAGGCTCGCTTAAGGCTTTCCTCAGGCCAGGGCCGGCTTGAAGGACGGCCGCTTCGCCTCGTACGCCGCGATCGCGTCCTGGTGCCGCAGCGTCAGGCCGATGTCGTCGAGGCCCTCCATCAGGCGCCAGCGGCTGAAGTCGTCCATCGGAAACGACCAGACGCGGTCACCGGCCCGCACCTGCCGCTCGGTCAGGTCCACCACGATCTCGGCGGCCGGGTCCCGCTCCGCCAGCGCCCACAGTTCCTCGACGGCCGCCTGCTCCAGCTCGACCGGAAGCAGCCCTTCCTTGAGCGCGTTGCCGCGGAAGATGTCGCCGAAGCGCGGCGAGATCACCGCCCGGAAACCCCAGTTGTGCAAGGCCCACACCGCGTGTTCGCGCGACGACCCGGTGCCGAAATCCGGGCCCGCGACCAGGATCGACGCGGACGAATAGGCCGGATTGTTCATCACGAATGCCGGGTCCTCGCGCCAGGCGCTGAAGAGACCGTCCTCGAAGCCCGTCCGCGTCACCCTCTTCAGGTACACGGCGGGAATGATCTGATCCGTATCCACATTGGAGCGCCGCAGCGGTACCGCGGAGCCGGTGTGCACGGTGAACTTCTCCATGGCGTTCGTCGGCCCTTCGTTACAGGTCTGCGGGGGCCGCGAGACGGCCCTTGACGGCGGTGGCGGCGGCGACCGGCGGGGACACCAGGTGGGTACGGCCACCCTTGCCCTGCCGGCCCTCGAAGTTGCGGTTCGAGGTCGACGCCGAGCGCTCACCGGGCTTGAGCGTGTCCGGGTTCATGCCCAGACACATGGAACAGCCCGCGAACCGCCATTCCGCGCCCGCCTCCGTGAAGACCTTGTCCAGCCCCTCCGCCTCGGCCGCCTCGCGCACCTTGGCGGAGCCGGGGACGATCATCATGCGTACGTCGTCGTGCACCCTGTGGCCCCGCAGCACGTCCGCCGCGGCGCGGAGGTCCTCCAGTCGCCCGTTCGTGCACGAGCCCACGAAGACAACGTCCACCGGGATCTCGCGTAACGGGGTGCCGGGGGTGAGGTCCATGTACTCCAGTGCCCGCTCGGCCGCGGTCCGCTCGTTCTCACCGGCGAAGTCGGCCGGGCTCGGCACCACGCCGTCCAGCGCGACGCCCTGGCCGGGGTTCGTGCCCCAGGTGACGAACGGGCTGATCGCGTCCGCGTCCAGGATCACCTCGGTGTCGAAGACCGCGTCCTCGTCGGTCGCCAGGCTCCGCCAGTAGTCGACGGCCTCGACCCACGCGGTGCCGGTCGGCGCGTACTGCCGGCCCTTCAGGTACTCGAACGTGGTCTCGTCCGGCGCGATCATGCCGGCCTTGGCGCCCCACTCGATGGACATGTTGCAGATGGTCATCCGGCCCTCCATGGAGAGCTTGCGGATGGCCTCACCGCGGTACTCCACGATGTGACCGCGGCCGCCGCCGGTGCCGACCTGGGTGATCAGCGCGAGCACCAGGTCCTTCGCGGTGACGCCGGGCCGCAGCTCGCCGGTCACGGTCACCGCCATGGTCTTCGGCCGGGCCTGCGGCAGCGTCTGGGTGGCCAGCACGTGCTCGACCTCGCTGGTGCCGATGCCGAACGCCAGCGCGCCGAACGCGCCGTGCGTGGCCGTGTGCGAGTCGCCGCAGACCATCGTCAGGCCGGGCTGGGTCAGGCCGAGCTGCGGCCCGATCACGTGCACGATGCCCTGCTGCTCGTGGCCGAGCGGGTGCAGGCGCACCCCGAACTCCGCGCAGTTCTTGCGAAGCGTCTCGATCTGCGTGCGCGACGTCGGGTCGAGGATCGTCATCAGGTCGCCGCGGCGGGCGTTGAACGACGGGTCCGCGTACCCGGTCGGGGTGTTGTGGTCCTCGGTCGCCAGCGTGAGGTCCGGCCGCCGCACCGCGCGCCCCGCGAGACGCAGTCCATCGAACGCCTGCGGGCTGGTCACCTCGTGCAGGAGATGGAGATCGATGAATAGCAGATCGGGCTCACCCTCGGCGGATCGCACCACGTGGGCGTCCCAGACCTTCTCGGCCAGGGTCCGCGGAGCAGCGGGTTGTGGATTGGCTCCCACCATCTGGACATCCTAAATTCTGGGAGGTATGTTTCGGCTTGTGGGACACAGTATGAGCGGTGTCGGCGTTCTCGACAAGGCGGTGGTCATCCTGGCCGCCTGTGTCGACGGCGCCAGCCTGGCCGAACTCGTCGAGCGCACCAAGCTGCCGCGCGCTACGGCACACCGGCTCGCGCAGGCCTTGGAGATCCACCGGATGCTGGTCCGTGACACACAGGGCCGCTGGCGCCCGGGCCCGCGACTCGGCGAGCTCGCCAACGCCGCGCCGGACGTGCTGCTGACCGCGGCCGAACCACTGATGGCCGCGCTCCGCGACGCCACCGGCGAGAGCGCGCAGCTCTACCTGCGCCGCGCGGACGAACGGCTGTGCGTGGCCGCGGCCGAACGGGCCAGCGGACTGCGCGACACGGTGCCGGTCGGTTCCGTGCTGCCGATGACGGCCGGCTCCGCCGCCCAGATCCTGCTGGCCTGGGAACCGCCCGAGGCGGTCATGCCGCTGCTGCCGCGCTGCAAGTTCACCGGCCGCACCCTCGCCGAGGTCCGCCGCCGCGGCTGGGCACAGAGCGTCGCCGAGCGGGAAGCGGGCGTGGCCAGCGTCTCCGCGCCGATCCGGGACCGCACCGGGCGGGTGATCGCGGCGGTCAGCATCTCCGGCCCGATCGAACGCCTCGGCCGCCGTCCCGGAGACCGCCACGCGATGGCCGTGGTCCGCGCCGGCCAGCGCCTCTCCGGACTCTAGAACGATCCGCGCCCACGGCCCTGAGGCCTGCGGGCGCGGTTTCCCCTTTTACGTCCACTCACATCGGCCAGCTCCCGTCCCGCCGGCCGCCACCCGGCCTCCGCCCCGGCTCGCTGTTCCCGGCTCGCCGTTCGCGGGATTGCCGATCGCGGCTTGCCGTTCGCGGGGTTGCCGTTCCCGGCTTGTCGATCGCGGCTCGCCGTTCCAGCCTCCGCCGCGGCTTGCCGATCGCGGGGTTGCCGTTCGCGGCTTGCCGTTTCTGGCTTCCGCTCCCGGGACTTCCGTTGAAGGGTTGCCGTTCCGCGCCTTGCCGGCCGGCGGCCCGACCGCATTCGCCGGCCCGCACCGCGCGTGCGTCGCGGGTCTCCGTCGCCGATGCTTCCGGTCCCGGCCTCACGCCTAAGCCGGCAGTCCAGCCTGGCGCCTGGCGTGCATTGCCGGACTCCGTCGCCGGACGGCCAGGGTTCCCCGGCTCTCACGCCCGCCGACTCCGGGCGGTGGCCCCACCGGATTCTCCCGGCACGCCACCCCGGCCTTGCATGCGTTGTCAGTCTTCGTCGCAAACCCGCCGGGACTTCCGGAAGCTTGGTCCCGCCCTTCCGGCCGCCGGCGCCACTGGACTCGCCAGGCACGCCAGCCCGACCTTGCATGCCTTGCCAAGCTTCGTCGCGAACCCGCCGGGGCTTCGGGGCTGCCATTCCGCTCACACATCCCGGCTGGGCTCGGGTGCCACCGGCACCCGAGGCGGGCGGGTACGCCGCAGCGGGAACTCACCATTGTGGGGCTTCTGAGCCGGCGTGAGCGGCGCCTCAACATCGCGGTTCGCGATCTTCCGACTTGCCAGGCGCGGGGCGTGCAGCTACCCCGCTTGGCCTTGTGTGCCTGCCTTGGGCATCGGCGGTCAGCACGGCCGACGATCGGGCTCATAGGCGTTGAGGCAGGCTCACCGCCGGCTGAGTGATCAATCAGGTGTGCGAAAGATAGATCCAACCTGCCAGTGGATCGCGATTTCGCTCACCTGATTGATCACTCAGGGGTGGGCGGGCATGGCCGACCCCTCAGAAGACGGGACGGCGCGGACACGCCGGACTACGGCGCATCGGACCCCACCCGGCCGCGTGACGCACGCCCCACCCGCAACCGGCCACGGTCAAGCCCCCGGCCCCCACGTGACACGCCGGATCCGCAACCGGCCGCGCAACACACGCCCGTACCCGCCCCCGGCCGCGTGACACACGCCCAACCGCAGCCGGCCGCGTGACGCACGCCCGATCCGCAGCCGGTCACGCGAACACGCGCCGGGTCCGATGCGCGGATTCCGAAGGCCCGGGCTTCGCGCGAATTCGATGCATGGGTTCGCACACAGGATGATCTACACGCGGGTGAGTAACGGATTCGGCCGCTACCGCAGCCAGACGCGGCACAGACGTGCCCACGGGAAGCTGGACGCCATACCGATCCGCACGTCGGATCCGCGCCGCGGCTCGCAACCGAACGCGGATTTGACGTGCGGACTTGCCGGAGGCGTGGGCTTCCCGGGGATTCGATGCATGGCTTCCCGCACAGTGACGATCTTCACGCAGGCAAGCAACGGACCTGAGCGCGACCGCAAAGCTACGGTCCCGGGGACGCGGCACAGGAGTGTCATCCGAACCCGCATGCCGCGCGTCTCACCAAGTCACGCGCACCCGCGCGCCGGAATGTCCGATCAGCTGAGGCGGCCGGTGCGCTGGGGTGACCGGTTAGCCGAGGTGGCCAGTGTGCAGAGGGGCCGGGCAGACAGAGGCGCCAGAAACCGGGTGCCGATGCGGAGAGGCGACCGACGCGGACGCGAACCGTGCGCGGAAGCGAAGGGGGGATGGGGTGGTGCGGCCGGGGGCGGGGTGGAGGACGTCGGCGGGGTTCGGTCGCGGGCGGGGCGGAGGCGGGATTGGGAGTTCGATGCGTGTGGGGTGTGGGGTGGGTTGGGGTGCTGGAGTGGCCTCGGATCTTGCAGGGAGGCCGCCTGCGGCCGACCGGTGCCCGCGGGAGCGTGCGGGAAGTGACCGCGCCGGAAGTGGGACAAGCCTGAAGGTTTGGTGCGAGGGCGTGCGGATGCGAGGGAGAAATCCGGTCGGTGGGCATGGCCGGGTCGCATCGCGGCGAGGCAAGGGTGAGGGGAAGCGGGGTGTGAGGCGAGGCCAGGATTTTTGGGAAAGGGCCAACGGCGGGTGGTGGAGCGGGAAGTATGGAAAAAGGAGGAAGCCCGCCTCGCTTTCGCGAGACGGGCTTCGTCTGTAGTCCCGAAGGGATTCGAACCCTCGCTACCGCCTTGAGAGGGCGGCGTCCTAGGCCGCTAGACGACGGGACCTCGGACTTGCTTTTCTTACTTGATCTTGCGCTTTCTAGCTTACCAGGTCCGCCGCGCTGGCTTGCGTGGCCCTACCTGCCTTGCCGTCTTGCTCAGCCTCCCTCGCGGGCGACCGCTGGAACCTTACCAGATCCAGCTCCGTGACCCTTTCGGGTTACGTTGCTGGGGTACCAGGACTCGAACCTAGACTAACTGAACCAGAATCAGTTGGGCTGCCAATTACCCCATACCCCATCGGCGCCCCGCTTGCGGCGCCGGAAAGAACTTTACCTGACCCCATGTTGCCCGCCAAATCGGGCCGCCGCCCGGTAAATCCGCAGATCCCCGGACGACGGCAACGATGCAGGTCAGCGGGCTGCTACCGGGTTGGTCAGCTCGCCGATGCCCTCGACCCGGACGGAGACGATGTCACCGTCGGTGATGGTGGAGACGCCGGCCGGAGTGCCGGTGAGGATGAGGTCGCCGGGCAGCAGCGACATCACGTGGGAGACGTAGGAGACCAGGGACGGGACGTCGAAGATCATGTCCTTGGTGCGGCCGAGCTGACGGACCTCGCGGACCTCGTCGCCGGGCCGGCCCACCTCGCAGCGGACCTCGAGGTCGGAGACGTCGAGCCGGGTCTCGATCCACGGGCCGACCGGGCAGAACGAGTCGAAGCCCTTCGCACGGGTGAACTGCACGTCGTTCTTCTGCAGGTCACGCGCGGTGACGTCGTTGGCGCAGGTGTAGCCGAAGATGACCTTCTCGGCGTCCCTGCGGTCGATCCGGCTGACCGGGCCGGTGCCGCCGATCACGACGGCCAGTTCGGCCTCGTGCTCGACCTGCTGGGACTGGATCGGCAGACGGATCGTGTCGTTCGGGCCGATCACCGAGGACGACGGCTTGAGGAACATCAGCGGCTCCTTGGGCACCGCGTTGCCCAGCTCGGCGGCGTGATCGGCGTAGTTGCGGCCGATCCCGATCACCTTGCTGGAGAAGATCGGGGCGAGCAGGTGGACGTCGGCGAGAGCCCACCGCTTGTTGGTGAACGTCACCGGTTCGAAGGGCGTCCGGTCGATCTCGGCGACGGTCAGTCCGGCGACGCCGGCACCGGCCTCGCCCTCGACCACTCCGAACGACACCCCACCGGCGTGAACGAAACGAGCAAAGCGCATACCCGGAAGCCTAAATCTCCAGCGTGAAACGGACGTGGCTGGGCGGGAAGCCGGGGCGATCCGCGTCACCACGGGCGGCCGCGCCGGATCGGCGTTCACCCGTCTCGTCCCGATCCGGCCCGTCGTCCTACGCTTGACGGATGCCCCTCCTCGACGAGCCCACCTGGCGTGCCCGCGAGGCGGCCCACCAGGCACGCGTCGACACGTGGATCGTGCCGCACCTGGAACGCCGCCGTCGTGGCATCGCACACCCGGTGCTGGACTTCCTGTTCTCGTACTACTCGCTGCGGCCCGCGCAGCTGCGCCGCTGGCATCCGGGGTACGGCGTGACGCTGGAGAACGGGCCGATCGCGGACGACGCCGCGGTGCTGGCGAAGCGCGCCGAGTCGGTGGCGTGGATCCGGGGGCTGCTGGCCGCGACCGCGGGACGGGCCGGGCAGTTCGGCTGCTTCGGGATGCACGAGTGGGCGATGGTCTACCGGCAGACGCAGGAGGAGGTGCGGCACAACGCGTGGCCGCTGCGCCTCTCGCCGGACGCGACCGCGGCGCTGGTGGAGGAGCGCGGCGTGCGGTGCAGCCACTTCGACGCGTTCCGGTTCTTCACCGGGCCGGCCCGGCCGCTGAACGTGCTGCAGCCGAGCCGGGAGCGGCAGACCGAGCTGGAGCAGCCCGGGTGCCTGCACGCGAACATGGACGTCTACAAGTGGGCGTACAAGCTCGGGCCGCTGGTCGAGTCGGAACTGGTGGCGGACGCGTTCGCGCTGGCCTACGACATCCGGAGCCTGGACATGCGGGCCAGCCCGTACGACCTGGCCGACCTGGGCTACCCGCCGGTGCGGGTGGAGACGCCGGAGGGCCGCGCGGAGTACGTGGCGCAGCAGCGCGCCTTCGCCGAGCGCGCCCGGCCGCTGCGGGCACGCCTGATCGCCGCGATCGACGCGCTCCCCGCCGGCCGGGCCGAGCGGCCCGGCCGTGACCCGGAGCCCGCCGTCACGACCGTGCGGTAGCGGGTCCGCGGGCGGCCACCGCGCTTACGCCGGGGATTCGCCGGGGGTGTCCCGGTCACCGGGCCGCTGCGGGTCGGACTCCCGGGCGCACTCGCGCAGCGCCTGGTCGAGAATGTCCTCCTGCAGGGCGGGCAGCGGCATCAGGCCCTGGAGGTAGGCCTCCACCTCGATCGGCGCGGTGTCGCCGGTGAGGGCGAAGTAGCGCACCCAGAGCATGTCGTAGGAGACGCCGATCGTGCGGCGGGTCTCCTCCATGGCGGCGTGGCGCCGCTGGCCACCCATTCGGATCATCACCGGCGAGGCTGTCAGGAGTCACGGCCGACATGCGGGTCCAGGATCCGGCGAGCGATCTCGCCGGCCGTGACGTCCTCCGGCCGGGCCGATTCGACGAGCGCGGTGAAGGCGGCCTGTTCCGCGAGGTCGTTACGGGCCATCAGGACGCCCTTCGCCATCGATCGCCCGGAGCCGGGCGGTGGCGCGCTCCAGTTCGTCACGCGAGCGGACGTTCGCCAACAGGACCATGGCCTGCTCGGCGAACATCAGGAGCAGTCGTTCCTCGTCCGCAACCTGGTACCGCAGGTTGTCGGCGCGCTCGACGATGGCGTCGGACGGCGGTCTTCGCCGTGGGACTGCCCGGCCGGCAGCGGACGCCGGGCGCGCTCAACTTCTACGGCACCGGGGACCGCCGTTCGACGACGAGGCAACGCACCTCGACCGTCCTGTTCGCCGGTCACGCCGCGGTCTTCGTCGCCAACGCCGCCGCCTACGAGCAGAGCGTCGAACTCGCCGCCCAGATGCGGCGGGCGATGGCCTCGCGGGCGGTCATCGAGCAGGCCGAGGGGATCGTCATGGTGAACGACGGGTGCACCCCCGCGGAGGCCTTCAACACGCTGGTCGCGATGTCCACCCGGGCGGACGTGAAGCTCCGCGAGGTGGCCCAGCGCCTGGTCGACGAGGCCCGGAAACGCCGCTGAGGACGCCGCACGTGGAACCGGCGGCGCACTCGTGCGGGTCGACCGCTCAGCCGCCCCAGGAGGCCCCGGCGGCGTAGTCGGCGAACCGTCTGGGCGGCCGGCCGGTGACCCGTTCCACCGTGTCGAGCGGGGCCGAGTCGCCGGCGGCGGCCAGTGCGGCGAACGCGGCCACGTCACGCGCGATCTGTGCCTCCGGGACGCCGAACGCGGCCATCGCGGACCGGTAGGCCCCCGCCGTACCGTCGAATCGCACGTCCCGGCCGGCGGCCGTGCCGACGATCGCGCAGGCCGCGCCGAACGAGAGCGCCTCCGGACCGGTGACCTCGTGGGTCACGCCGGCGTGACCGTCGCCGGTGAGCGCCGCGACCGCGACGGCCGCGATGTCGCCCGCGTCGACGAACGTCTGCCGCACGCCGCCGACCGGGATCGCGACCGTGCCCGCCTCGACCGCGGGGCGCAGGAAGCCCTCGTCGAAGTTCTGGTCGAACCAGTCGGCGCGCACGATCGTCCACTCGGTGTCGCCGTCGCGCACCGCCCGCTCGGCGTCGAGCAGCCGGTCGTCGCCCATGACGTCGATCGAGCGGCTGGACAGCAGCACGATCCGGCGCAGGCCGGCGCGGGCGGCCAGCGCGATCAGCTCCTGGTCGACGGGCACGCCGTCCGGTGCCATCAGGAACATCGCGGACCCGCCGGCGAGCGCGGGCTCCCAGGTCTGCGGCGCGGACCAGTCGAAGCGGAGCGGGGTGGACCGGGAGACCGGCCGGACCTCGGCTCCGGTGGCGCGCAGCCGCGCCGTCACACGTCGCCCGACCGTGCCGCCGGGCCCCAGCACAACAATCATGCCCGCAGTCAAACACCGAGGTACGACAGTTTTCGCATCGATTGACACGGATCGAGGCGGAGACATAGATTCGGGGTTCACCTCGGGGTCTGCCACCTGAGCCGTCCGCTCGTACGGAAGGCAGACCATGTCCAGATCACGGATCGTCGCGCTCGCCGCCGCCCCACTGCTCGTCGCGACCCTCGGCACCGCGACCATCGGCACCGCACAGGCCGGCACCGCGCGGGCCGCGGCCGAGTCCGCCCCGATCGGGTTCGCCTCGGTGAACGCGCTCGGCCAGAACGGCACCACCGGCGGCGCCGGCGGGCCCACGGTCACGGTGACCACCGCGGCCGCGCTGATCGACTACCTGTCGCGCACCGGGCCGTACACGATCCAGGTCCAGGGCGCGATCACGCTGCCGACCGGAACCACGGACGGCATGCACCAGGTGACCTCGGACAAGACGCTGATCGGGCTGGGCTCCACGGCGGAGATCCGCGGTGGCGGGCTGAACATCGGGCTGCCGGTGGACGACGACGTGACCGCGCCACCGGCGAACGCGGTGCACAACGTGATCATCCGGAACCTGCGGTTCAGCGGCGCCACCGACGACGCGATCAACGTGCAGATGTTCACCCACCACGTGTGGATCGACCACAACGACCTGTGCTGCGGCGACGACGGGCTGGTCGACATCAAGCGCGGGTCGGACTTCGTCACGGTCTCCTGGAACCGCACGCACGACCACGACAAGACGATGCTGCTCGGGCACGACGACGACAACGGCGCGCAGGACATCGGGCGGTTGCGGGTCACCTACCACCACAACTTCTTCGACGGCTCGGACCAGCGGAACCCGCGCGTGCGGTTCGGCGAGCCGGTGCACGTGTTCAACAACTACTGCCGGAACGCCAGCTACTGCATCGTCTCCGCGATGAACGCGGGCCTGGTGGTGGAGAACAACTACATCGAGAGCGTGAACAACCCGGGCCGGGTCGACTTCAGCGGTGACCTCGGCCGGCTGGTCGCGCGCGGCAACATCCTGGTCGACGTCAACCACGAGATCGAGACCCGCGGCACGGTCGTCGAACCGCGCACGTACTACGCCTACTCGCTGGACCCCGCCGCCGACGTCCCCGCGATCGTGGCCGCCGGCGCCGGCGTCGGCAAGATCTAGCATCAACCGGTATCGGGGCGCCAGAACCTGCCGCGGCGGCCGATCGCGTGGTCGATCCGTGCGGTCGCGGCGCCCTCGGTGAAACGCTGGACCGCCGTCTCGCAGGTGGCCCGGCGCTCGTAACCGTGGGCCGAGACGGCGAGCAGTCCCAGCTCGTCGTCGGTGACCGACCAGCACCACCGACGACGGTCGTCCAGCTGGACGGTCACCGCCCCGCCGGCGGCCCGGTCGCGCACCCGCTGAGCGGCCTCCACGGCGGCGTCGGGCGTGTCGAAACTGCCGGGCGAGACGCCGATGACGCGGTTGTTCGGGCCGACCAGGCGCCACACGACTCCGCCGCCACGGGTTCGATGAAGATGAAATCGCACCAGTCGGCCCGAGCTCCCGTTTCAGTCTGTCCCGTGCGGACTCGCCGGACGTGCGGATCAATCGCAGCCACGATGTTCCGGTGCGGCGGTGTATCGGCGAAACGCGATTTACGTGAACACGCGTCTAATGTGAACACTCCGCGCGGTAAATGATGTTTAATCGATTGACACCTATGTAATGACGGGCGTAACGTCGCGTTCCAGGACACCGAGGGGTCTGCCACCCGAGGATCGGCCCGGCCGCACCACCGTGCCGCCGTCACCCTCCGAAAGGCAGACCATGCGACGTCGCACCCTCCTCACCGCCGCCGCGGCCACGCCGCTCGCCGCCGCGCTCCCGGCCGCGTTCCCCGGCACCGCGCACGCCGCGGCCGACACCGCACCGACCGGATTCGCCGCGCTCGGCACCGGCACCACCGGCGGCGCGGGCGGGCCCACCGTCACCGCGACGAACGCGGACCAGTTCCTGGAGTACATCGACACCGTCGGCCCGCTCGTCATCCGGGTGAGCGGGCTCATCGAGATCAGCAGCAAGCAGGGCGTCCGGCCGAACAAGACGATCATCGGCGTCGGCACCAGCGGTCACATCGACGGCGGCGGCCTGGACTTCTACAAGTCGTACAACGTGATCGTCCGGAACCTGCTGTTCACGAACGCGGAGGACGACGCGATCAACGTGGGCCAGCAGTCCCATCACATCTGGATCGACCACAACACGATCCGCGGCGCGGTCGACGGCTCGATCGACATCGTCCGCGGGTCCGACTTCGTCACGGTGTCCTGGAACCACTTCGACCACTCCGACAAGGGCATGCTGATCAGCCACTCGGACGGCGCGGCCGGCACCGACGTGGGTCACCTGCGGGTCACCATCCACCACAACTGGTTCGACAACAGCCGGCAGCGCCACCCGCGGGTCCGGTTCGGCGAGCCGGTGCACATCTACAACAACTATTTCCTCAACAACGAGCTGTACGGCGCCGCCGCCACCGAGAACGCCGGCCTGGTCGTCGAGGGCAACTACTTCGAGAGCGTGCCGCACCCGCTCTTCTCCGCGAGCGGGTACGCCGACTCCGGTCCGGGCCGCGCGATCGCCCGCAACAACGTGTCGGTCAACTCCGGCCCGTTCGAGGTGTCCGGCACGGTGGTCGAACCGTCCACGTACTACTCGTACACACTGGACGCGCCCGCCTCGGTGCCGTCCCTGGTCCGCGCCGGTGCCGGCTACGGCCGCATCTGACCATCGATCCGGGGGTACGCCGCGGGCGTACCCCCGGATGCGCGTAGCACACCGGCGGCGCGCCGGGGCGGAAATCGCCGAGAAAAAACCGAAGGGCCAGTTTCCGCGCATTCACTCAGTCCGCCGATTAGGCGGATCCTAGGTTTTCCCCAGTGGCACCGACGCGATTCAGTGCGGTGCGTCAATTGTCTTCATGATGCAGATAGAAATGCATCCGTCATGAGGGCCGAGGGGGAATTCCAATGATTTCCACAATTGCGGCAGTCGGGGCTGCGTCAGCCCTGCTGCTCGGGGGGCCGGAGGCCGGCCTCGTCACCGAGCGGGCCGCATCACGACCGCCAGGGGCAGTCTCCGCGAAGGTGGTGTCGGTAGCCGGCTCCGGGTGCCCGGGGCGCCCCACGGTCACCGCACTGGGAACGGCGGATCCGACCGTGTTCACGATCCGGCACCCGAGCATCACCGCACGGGCCGGCGGACCGGCACAGATCTTCGACCGAACCAAGTTCTGCCAGGTCACGGTGGCCGTTCGCCCGGCCCGGGGCTGGACCTGGACGCTCAGCAGGGTCGAGCAGAGCGGACGCGCGCAGCTGGCCGGCGGCGCGGTCGGCACGGCCAGGTTCAGCTACTACTGGACCGGGGAGCCGAAGACCGGCATGCACAGCCGGACCCTGAAGGGCCCGCGCAACACCGCGTGGACAGCGGCCGACACGATCGGCCTCAAGCCGCTCGGCTGGGCGCCCTGTGGCTCGAGCGCGCACCTGAACATCAAGGCCGAGGTGTCGGCCCGGGCCGGTGTCGACCGGCGCCGGACCAGCACCATGACCGCCGGCGGCGCGGGGAATGCGCCGTCCACCTACCGGGTGTCCTGGAAAGCCTGCTGACACCCATTTCGAGAACCACCCATCCGCCACGTACGAAACCGGCGGACAGCTGATTGGAAAAACAATGCGCAAGGCAATTCTCGCTACCGGACTGTCGCTCAGCATGCTCGGCGCACTGCCGGCACCGGCCGCGAGTGCGGCACCGGCCGGACCGGACCAGTTCAAGGTGCAGGTCGTGAAGGCCGGCGGGTCGGGCTGCCCGGCCGGGTCCACGACCGTGGACATCACGGACGACAACCGGTTCTCGGTGATCTACGACCAGTTCTTCGTCTGGACCGGCCCCGGCTCGACGCCGCCCGAACACCAGAAGTTCTGCCAGGTGGTCATCGACGTCGACGTCCCGCCCGGCCTGACGTACAGCATCGTGGACATCACCCACCGCGGCTCCGCGGACCTGGTGAAGGGCGCGTACGGGTCCCAGCGGGCGTCGTACTACTGGACCGGTGAGCCGCAGACCGGGACCGCCCAGAGCAAGATCTGGGGCCCGTTCAGCGGCAACTGGAGCTTCAACGACGTGCTGAAGACCGTCAAGCTCGACCCGCACCCGTGCGGCTCCGCGGCCAACCTCAACGCCAAGCTCGAGCTCGGCGTGAAGGCGACGACCAAGGAGGCGAAGAAGTCCGAGAGCAGCATGTCGCACCACACCACGGACGGAAAGTTCACCACCGTCTTCCAGATCAAGTGGCACAACTGCTGATCTCGCGGCTGACGAACCGCCGAGGGGGTACGCCCTGCGCGTACCCCCGGCGGTTGATCCCCTCCTCCCCGCGGCGGCGGTGAATACTGGGAAGCCTGCCCCGACTTGAGAGGGAGGCTGCGTGCCGTCTGCAAACGCGCCCGGTGGGACCACCACCGGGTATCCGTGGCCCATCGAGACCACCACGCTGGAGAACGGTCTGCGGGTGGTCGTCAGTGCGGACCGGTCCGCACCCGTCGTCGCCGTGAACCTCTGGTACGACGTCGGATCCCGCCACGAACCGGACGGCCAGACCGGCTTCGCGCACCTCTTCGAGCACCTGATGTTCGAGGGGTCCGCGCATGTGGCGAAGACCGAGCACATGAAGCTGATCCAGGGTTCCGGCGGCTCGCTGAACGCGACCACGAACCCGGACCGGACCAACTACTTCGAGACCGTGCCGGCCGAACATCTGGAGCTCGCGCTCTGGCTGGAGGCGGACCGGATGGGCGGGCTGGTGCCGGCGCTCACCCAGGAGACGCTGGACAACCAGCGCGAGGTGGTGAAGAACGAGCGACGCCAGCGGTACGAGAACGTGCCGTACGGCGACGCGTGGCTGCGCCTGCTGCCGCTGCTGTACCCGGCGGGGCACCCGTACCACCACTCCACGATCGGCTCGATGGAGGACCTGAACGCGGCGGACCTGGCCACGTTCCAGGCGTTCCACACCACCTACTACCGGCCGAACAACGCGGTGCTGACCGTGGTCGGCGACACCACCCCGGCCGAGGTCTTCGCGTTCGCGGAGAAGTACTTCGGCGCGATCGAGTCCGGCGCGGTCCCCCCGCCGCCGGACTCCGCACTGCCCGGCGGCCTGACGGCACCGGCCCGCGAGGTCGTGCACGCGGACGTACCGGCGCCGCGGTTCTATCTGTCGCACCGGACCGCGCCGTTCGGCACCCGGGAGTACGACGTGGTCACCGTGCTGGCCGGAATCCTCGGCAACGGCCGGGGCAGCCGCCTCTACCGCCGGCTGGTGGACGAGGCGCGGCTCGCCCAGCCGGACAACATCGGCGCGTACGGCGTGGACCTCGCCTACGCGCCCGCGCCGCTGATCATCTCGGCCACCGCGAAGGACGGCGTGGACCCGGACGCCCTGGAGGCCGGCCTGACCGGCGTGCTGGACGAGCTGGCCGCCGGTGACATCACGGACGAGGAGATCGAGCGGGCGAAGGCGCTGCTCACCACGCAGTGGTGGCGGCAGGTCTCGACCGCGGGCGGGCGGTCCGACCTGCTCGGGCGGTACGCCACGCAGCTCGGCGACCCGGCGCGGACCGGTGACCAGCTGCCGTCCTGGCTCTCCGTCACGCGGGACGAGCTGGCCGCCGCGGCCGCCACGCTGACCGCGCAGAGCCGAGTCACGCTGATCTACCTGCCGTCGGAGAGCGCTTCGGATTCTGCAGAGGAGAACGACAAGTGACGCTGGTTTCCGAACGTCCCGGGACCGGCGCGCCCCGGCCGTACGCGTTCCCGCGGATCGTCCGGCGGGACGTCGCCGGCGGCCGGGTGATCGCCGCACACCTGCCCGGTCAGGCGCTCTCCGTCGCGACGCTGCTGCTCGACGGCGGTGCCGGGCACGAGCCGGCCGGCCGCGAGGGTCTCGCGTCCGTGGTGGCGAAGGCGCTGGAGGAGGGCACCGCGGCGCGGGACGCCACCGGGTACGCGCTGGCGCTGGAAGGGCTCGGCGCGGAGCTGTCCACGTCGGCCGACTGGGACACGTTCCTGGTCGGCACGTCCGCGCCCGCGCACCTGCTGCCGCGTGCGCTGGAACTGGTCGCGGAGGCGGCCCGGACGCCCGCGCTGCGCCCGGAGGACGTGGAGCGGGTCCGCGACGACGAGGTCACCGGCCTGAAGATGGACTGGGCCTCGCCCGGGCCGCGCGCGGACGCGGCGCTGCGGGCCGCGCTGTTCGGCGCGGACACCCGCTACGGCCGGCCACTGCACGGCGACCCGGAGTCGGTCGCGGCGGTGTCCGTGGACGACGTGCTCGCGTTCCACCGCGGCTGGCTGACCCGGCCCGGCGTGCTGATCGTGGTCGGTGACCTGGACGTGCTGGACCTGGACGCGCTGGCCGCGATCGCGTTCGCCGGCACCGCACCGGGCGCGCTGGAGGCGGACGGGCCGCTGGACGTGCCGGTCCCGGGCTCACGGCGGATCCTGCTGGTGGACCGGCCCGGGTCGGTGCAGTCCACGCTGCGGCTCGGCCACCGGGCACCGCACCGGGCGCACCCGGACTACGTGCCGATGACGCTCACCGGCACGGTGCTCGGCGGCGCGTTCACGTCCCGGCTCAACCACCTGATCCGGGAGGTGCGGGGCTACACGTACGGCATCCGCGGTGACTTCGGGCTGGCCCGGCGCTTCGGCCGGCTGCTGATCAGCGCGGGCGTGCAGACGAAGTTCACCGCACCGGCGCTGGTCGACACGATCGGCGAGCTGTCCCGCACCCAGGCCGGCGGCGTCACCGAGGACGAGCTGGCGGTGGCGCGCGCCTGGCGGGCCGGGCAGCTGTCGGTGGAGATGCAGACGCCGGGCGCGATCGCGGGCGCGCTGACCACGCTGGTCGTGCACGGGCTGCCGGACGACCACTACCCGCTGCTGCGCGAGTCGCTGCTGTCCGCCACCGTGGACGAGGTGTCCGCGGCCGCGGCCGCCCACCTGCACCCGGAGGGGCTGACCATGGTGGTCGAGGGCGACGCGGCGCTGATCCGCGACGACCTGGTCGCCACCGGTCTGGGTGAGGTCGTCGACGCCTGAGTCACCCGAAGGGTGGGGGCCATGTCCGGTTCCCACCCTTTTGGCGGGTGGCTCACAGACGTCTCACAGCATGGCTTCACCACAAGCGCAGCCTCGTTTGGCAAGGTCCGGGGCATGGGCGGGGAGAGGGCCGGGCGAGTCCTTGTTGCTGATGATGACGCGAACGTCCGGCAGTTGCTGTCGATGACGCTGCGCGCGGCCGGTTTCGAGGTCGTCACCGCGCCGGACGGTGCGCGTGCCGTGCGGGCGGCCGCGACCACGCACCCGGACGTGGTGGTGCTGGACATGGCGATGCCGGGCCGGAGCGGGTTCGACGTGGCGGACGAGATGCGCGCGTCGGACCCGCCGCCGGCGGTGCTGTTCCTGACCGCGCGACCCGATCCGGACCAGCGGCTGGGCGAGGCCGCGTTCCTGGCCAAGCCGTTCGCACTGGCCGACCTGGTGGCCCGGGTGCGCGCGCTGGCCGGCTGAACACGGTCGTCCGCGCCGCCGCCGCGGAGGCGCTGTGCCGGCGGCGGAGACGCGGTGCCGGGCGGCGGGCCGCGCCGACGTCGGTGGGCGGTGCGGGTGTTGCGTCGGATGACGCACCCGGCATTTCCTGGCGGTGAGGCGGGCGATGCCGATAGCGTCCCCGGCGTGAGTGTGGATCTTTCCCGGCGAAGCCGCCCGCTGACCACGATCTGCTGGGTGGCCGCGGCCCCGTTCGCGGTGTGGGCACTGGTGCGCGGCCTCGGCCTGGACTACGGGCCGGTCATCCAGCTGATCGCGTTCACGCCGTACGTCACCGGTGCCGCGCTCGTCGTCGCCCTGGTCACGCTGGCCCTGCGCCGCTGGCCGCCGGCCGTGCTCGCGGTGCTGGCCGCGGCCGTGCTGACCGTGATGGTGCTGCCGCGCGCGGTGCCGGACGCCGACCGGGGCGCGGCCGACGGGCCGATGCTGCGCGTGCTGACCGCGAACGTGCTCGGCGGTGGTGCGGAGCCGGACGCGCTGGTCGCGCTGGTCCGCGAGCACGACGTGGACGTGCTGGCGATCCAGGAGTTCACCGGCGCGGTCGGGGCCGCGCTGGACGCGCGCGGGCTGGGCACCGACCTGCCGTACCGGCAGTTGCACCCGATCGACTCGGCGGCCGGGTCCGCGCTCTACTCCCGCTATCCGCTCACCGACGTGGGCGTGCGCGTGCACTCGTCGCAGTTCACCCAGGCGTACGGGACGGTGAACGTGCCGGGCGCGGCGCCGGTGCTGGCCGAGTCCGTGCACCCGATGGCGCCGTGGGGCATGCCGGTGCTGGACGACTGGCGCGAGGATCTGGGCAACCTGCCCCGCGCCACGCCGGACGGCCCGGTGCGGCTGCTGCTCGGCGACTTCAACTCCACGCTGGACCACTCGCCGCTGCGCGCGCTGGTCGCCTCCGGTTACCGGGACGCGGCCGACGCGACCGGCCGGGGCCTGCTCGGCACCTGGGGCCCGTACGACGGCGACCCGATCCCGCCGGTCCAGCTCGACCACGTGCTCGCGGACGCACGCATCCGCGTCGAGTCGCTGGCGGTGCTGCGCCTCCCCGGCTCCGACCACCGCCCGGTCCTCGCCACGCTCCGGCTCCCCCGCCCGGCATGACGCCCGTACGGCGCGGCTCCCGCCGGATCTCGGCGGGAGCCGCGCGGGTGCGTGCCGGGCGCGGGCGGACGGGTGTGGAAGGTTCGTCAGGCCCCGTGGTCGACGCCGTAGGTGAGCGCGTCGACCAGGGCGTGCCAGGAGGCCTCGACGACGTTCTCGTGGACGCCGACCGTGGTCCAGCCGCCGTCGGTGGCGGCCTTCGTGCCGACCAGGACGCGGGTGACCGCGGAGGTGCCGTGCGAGCCCTCCAGGATCCGGACCTTGTAGTCGGCCAGCTCGAACGTGGCCAGCGCCGGGTAGTGCGCGGACAGCGACTGCCGCAGCGCCTCGTCGAGCGCGTTGACCGGGCCGTTGCCCTCGGCGGTGGCGATCACGCGCTGCTCACCGACCCGGACCTTGACCGTGGCCTCGGAGACGACCGCGCCGTCCTCGCGATGCTCGACGATCACCCGGTACGACTCCAGCGCGAACGGCCGGACCGGCTCGGCGCCCGGCAGCTCGGAGCGGACCAGCAGCTCGAACGACGCGTCCGCGGCCTCGAAGCTCCAGCCGTCCGCCTCCAGCTCCTTGACCCGCTTGGTGACCCGGGACAGCGCCTCCGGCTGGCCGGCCAGGTCGACACCGAGCTCCTTGGCCTTGAGCTCGATGCTGGCCCGGCCGGCCATCTCGGTCACCAGGATGCGCATGTCGTTGCCGACGACCGCGGGATCCACGTGGTTGTAGAGCACCGGGTCGACCTTGATCGCGCTCGCGTGCAGTCCCGCCTTGTGGGCGAAGGCCGCGGCCCCGACGTAGGCCTGGTGGGTGTCGGGGGCGATGTTGGCGATCTCGGCGATGCCGTGCGCGACGCGCACCGCCTTCTCCAGGCACCCGTCCGGTAGGACCGGGAGCCCGAGCTTCAGTTGCAGGTTGCTGACGACGGCGAACAGGTCCGCGTTGCCGGGACGCTCGCCGTAGCCGTTGGCGGTGCACTGGAAGTGCTTCACGCCGGCCTCGACCGCGGCGATCGTGTTCGCGACCGCGCAGGAGGTGTCGTTCTGGCAGTGGATGCCGAGGACCTCGGGCGAGATCCCGAGCCGCGCGGTCAGGTCCTCGATCGCGGCGGTGATCCGGGACGGGAGCATGCCGCCGTTCGTGTCGCACATGACCACGCGCTCGGCGCCGGCGTCCAGCGCGGCGCGGACCACGGACGCGGTGTAGTCCGGGTCGTGCCGGAAACCGTCGAAGAAGTGCTCGCAGTCGATGAAGACGCGGCGGCCGTGCGCGCGGACGTGCGCGACGCTGTCCCGGACCATCGCCAGGTTCTCGTCGCCGGTGGTGCGCAGCGCGCGCTCGACGTGCCGGATGTCCGACTTCGCGACCAGGCAGACGACCGGCGCCTCGGAGTCGAGCAGCGCCGCGATCTGCGGGTCGTCCGCGACGTCGACGCCGGCCTTGCGGGTCGCGCCGAACGCGACCAGCTGCGCGTGCCTGAGGTCGAGCTCGGTGCGGGCGCGGCGGAAGAACTCGGTGTCCTTGGGCATCGCACCCGGCCAGCCGCCCTCGATGAAGCCGACGCCGAACTCGTCGAGCAGCCGCGCGACCGCGAGCTTGTCCGCGACCGAGAAGCTGATCCCCTCGCGCTGCGCGCCGTCGCGGAGCGTCGTGTCGAACACCTGGTAGTCCATGGCGATACCTTCTTCTGGGTTTGTCAACACCAACAAAAAGACCCCCCGCGGTCGCGGGAGGTCTGCGCACTCGGCGAGGGGATGCCGGTGCGCTAGGTGCCAATAATCAGGGAAGTCACGAGCCAAAGCTTGCCACCGTTGTCCACTCCTCGGTGGCAGAAACCCACAATCCGGGACGGACCTTCAGGGTGAATCTCTCTGAGCTGCGAGAAGCTCTTCCGCCGTACGCCGATGATCTGCGGGTGAATCTCGGCCGCGTGCTGCTGGAGACGCCGCTGACCGACGCGCAGGCGTGGGGCGCGGCGCTGGCGTGCGCGATCGCCGCCCGGCAACCGGACGTGATCCGGGTGTTCACGGCGGAGGCGTCCCTCCGGCTGCCCGCACCGGCGGTGGAGCAGGCGCGCGCGGCCGCCTCGATCATGGCGATGAACAACGTGTTCTACCGGGCGCAGCACATGATCGGCGGCCCGCGGCATCCGGCCGGCCTGCGCATGCGCGCGATCACCTCGCCCGTGCTGGCCGCGGCCGGCGTCACCAAGGCCGACTTCGAGTTGTGGTGCCTCGCGGTGTCCGCGATCGCCGGCTGCGCCGTCTGCCTGCAGAACCATGACCAGGGGGTACGCCGTGCGGGGCTGGACGCCGGCGCGGTGCACGAGGCGCTGCGGATCGCCGCGGTGGTGCACGCGGCCGCGGTCACGCTCGACGCGGCCGGTTAGTTCCGCACGAACTCGGGTATGTCGATGGATGACAGAGCACGAGGGTCTACACAGAGGAGGAAAGCCATCATGACTGGCCCTACGCCTCAGACTCCGTACGAGTCGCGGGACACCTTCCGGACGCCGGACCCGGCGGACCTGTCGCAGAGCCGGCCCACGGGCTGGTCCGCGTGGGACTACCGGGAGGACTCCGGCGTGACCGGCGCGGCCCTGGCCGGTTACCGGGTCGAGGCCACCGACGGTCACATCGGCAAGGTCGACTCCGCCTCCACCGAGGTCGGCGCCGGTTACCTGGTCGTCGACACCGGGCCGTGGATCTTCGGTAAGAAGGTCCTGCTGCCGGCCGGCGTCGTCAACAACGTGGACCACGACGACCACAAGGTCTACGTGGACCGCACGAAGGAGCAGATCAAGTCCGCTCCGGAGTTCGACGAGGAACGGCACGGCGACCCGGTCTACCGCGACAAGATCGGTAGCTACTACGGCGACTCGTACACCACGCCGAGTCAGATCGCACCGCCGCGCGCCTGACGGCGGTCCGCGATCAGCGAACGGCCGGTGGAGCTGCAGCTCCACCGGCCGTTATTCTTCCGCGGGTGGAGACGACGCGCAGCTACCCGTTCTCGGCCACCTTCAACTTCCGTGACGTCGGCGGCTACCCCGGGCTGGACGGCCGCACGGTCCGCTGGCGCCGGCTGTTCCGGTCCGATTCCCTGCACCGGCTGGACGCCGCGGACGAGGCCGCGTTCCGCGAGCTGGGCGTGCGATCCGTCATCGACCTCCGCCGCCCGCACGAGATCACCCGGGACGGCCGGGTGCCCGAGCACTTCGGCCTCGACTACCACCACATCCACCCGGAGCACGCGGAGTGGGACGACACGCCGTTCGAGGGCAGCGGACTGACGAACGCTCGCTGGATGGCCGACCGCTACCGGGACATGGCCGAGACCGGCGCGGCCGGCTGGGCCGAGGCGCTCACGCTGATCGCCTCCGAGTCGGCCGCGCCGGTGGTCGTCCACTGCGTGGCCGGCAAGGACCGGACCGGCATCACGGTCGCGCTCACGCTCGGCCTGCTCGGCGTCTCCGACGACGACATCATCGCCGACTACGCGCTCAGCACCGAGGCCTCGGCCCGGTTCTCCGCCTACGTGCAGTCGACCTGGGCCGGCACCGGGGCGTACCCCACGCCGTTCTTCGGCTCCGAGCCCGAGACGATCGCCACCTTCCTCACCGAGCTCCGCGAGAAGTACGGCTCCGTCGAGGCGTACGCCCGGCACGCCGGCGTCACCCCGGACAGCATCGCCGCCATGCGCGCCCACCTCCTCAGCGCCTGACCGGCCCGCGCGCCCCGCCCGCCCCGGCCCGTCGGCGTCGGTAGCAGAGGGATATCCACAGACAGGTAGTCCGCGGATACCCGAGCCCTTCATCCGGGGGTGGAACGGGGCCAAGCTTGAGGCATGACAGATCGCGCGCAACTGGCCGACTTCCTCCGGACTCGGCGGGACGCGCTGCAGCCGGAGGACGTCGGGTTGCAGCGCGGGCCGCGGCGGCGGACCGGCGGCCTCCGGCGGGAGGAGGTGGCGGCGCTCTGCGGGATGTCGGCGGACTACTACGCGCGGATCGAGCAGCAGCGCGGGCCGCTGCCGTCGGAGGACATGCTGGCCGCGATCTCCCGCGGCATGCGGCTCTCGCTGGACGAACGCGACCACCTGTTCCGGCTGGCCGGGCACGCGACACCGCGCCGGACCGCGCACACCGACCACGTCGCGCCCGGCCTGATGCGGATCCTGGACCGGCTGACCGACACCCCGGCGATCGTGTTGAACGAGCTGGGCGAGACGCTGCTGCAGACCCGGCCCGCGATCGCGCTGCTCGGTGACGACTCGCGGTGGACCGGGCGATCGCGGGTGACCGTCTACCGCTGGTTCACCGACCCGGAGTACCGGCGCGTCTATCCGGTCGAGGACCACCCGCTGCACGGGCGGGTGTTCACGGCGCAGCTGCGCACCGCGTACGTCCGGGACGGCCGCGGGTCCCGCGCCGCGGAGATCGTCGACGCGCTGCTGGCGGTCAGCGACGAATTCCGCGAGATCTGGGCCGCGCACGACGTCACGGCCACGCACCTCGACGCCAAGCGGATCATGCATCCGGAACTCGGCGTGATCGAGGTGCACTGTCAGACCCTGGTCGACCCCGGCCAGTCGCAGACGCTGCTGGTGTTCACCGCGGTGCCGGGCAGTGCGAGCTACGAGAAGCTCGAACTGCTGTCGGTCCTCGGCGACCAGCGCTTCTGACCCTCCTTTCCGCATCCCACACGTTCGAGGGGACCACCATGTCCACAATCGCCCTGATCACCGGCGCCAACCGCGGTCTCGGCCGTGCCTACGCGCTCGCCCTGGCCGAGGCCGGCATCGACCTGATCCTCACCTACCGCACGCCCGCCAAGGACGCGATCGACGAGGTCGTCGCGTCCGCGCGCGGCCTCGGCCGGACCGCGGTCGCGATCCCGCTGGACACGCGCGAGGTGCCGGCGTTCGACGCGTTCGCGGACGCGGTCCGCGACACGCTGCGCGCCACCTGGGGACGCGACGACTTCGACTTCCTGCTCAACAACGCCGGGACCGGCCCGGGAGCCACGATCGCGGACACCACGGTCGAGATGGTGGACGAGGTCTACGCGGTGCACTTCCGCGGCGTCTTCTTCCTGACCCAGAAGCTGCTGCCGCTGATCGCGGACAACGGCCGGATCCTCAACTTCTCCACCGGGCTGTCCCGCTTCACCGGTGACGGCATCTACTCGGCGTACGGCGCGATGAAGGGCGCGGTCGAGGTCTTCACCCGCTACCTGGCGAAGGAGGTCGCGCCGCGCGGCATCTCCGCCAACGTCATCGCGATCGGCGCCACCGCCACCGAGTTCGGCGGCGGCGCGCTGCTCGACGAGCAGGTCGGCGCGCACATCGGCGGGCAGACCGCCCGCGGCCGGATCGGTCGCCCGGCGGACATCACCGGCGTCGTCGTCGCCATGCTCACCGGCGACACCGGCTGGGTCACCGCCCAGCGCATCGAGGCCTCCGGCGGCATGCTCATCTGAGCGCTCCCCCGGCCGCCGGACGTTTGCTGCGGCTCACCAGGACTCTTCTGCCCGATATATACGACATATCGGTACGCGAGGTGGCCCGGTAACGCGGAGTGGGGCCGAGACGACGCGGATGCAGGAAGCGGCACAGGCCCGATGACGCGGCCCGGCGCGAGACCCGGCTCGGCGCGAGACGCGGCTCGGCGCGAGACACGGCCCGGCGCGAGACACGGCCCGGCGCGAGACACGCCGGGAGTGGTGGGGCCGGCGGGGCGGTGCGGGCGGCGGAGGCGGTGCCGTCCGGGCGGCCACGGATCGTGCAGGGAGGAGCGCCAGCGACGACCGGTGCCCGCGGGAGCGTGCGGGACCGGAGCCGCCGGAAGCGGGAAGATCGATGTCGGAAAAGCCCGAAGGGCGCTTCTTCGGTGGCGGAAGCGCCCTTCGGTGAGCGGACCGGCTCAGAGGATCTTGTGGATCCAGCCGTGGGTGTCGGGGGCGGAACCGCGCTGGATGTCGACCAGCCGCTGGCGCAGGGACATGGTGACCTCGCCGGAGCCGCCACCGCCGACGGTGAAGGAGCCGGACGGGAAGCGGGCCTCGCCGATCGGGGTGATGACCGCGGCGGTGCCGCAGGCGAACGTCTCCCGGATCCGGCCGGACTCCGCGCCCGCGCGCCACTCGTCGAAGCTGATCGGGCGCTCGACCACCTCGTGGCCGGCGTCGCGGGCGAGCGTGATGACCGACTCGCGGGTGATGCCGGGGAGGATGGTGCCGGTCAGCGGCGGCGTGACGAGCGTGCCGTCGTCGAACACGAAGAAGATGTTCATGCCGCCGAGCTCGTCGATGTACTTCTGCTCGACCGCGTCCAGGAAGACGACCTGGTCGCAGCCGGCCTCGATCGCCTCGGCCTGCGCGGCGAGCGACGCGGCGTAGTTGCCGCCGCACTTGGCCGCGCCGGTGCCGCCGGGAGCCGCGCGCGTGTAGTCGGGTGAGACCCACACCGTGACCGGCTTGATGCCACCGGAGAAGTACGCGCCGACCGGGGACGCGATGACCACGTAGAGGTACTCCCGGGCCGGGCGGACGCCGAGGAAGACCTCGCTGGCGTACATGAACGGGCGCAGGTAGAGGCTGCCGTCCGCGTCGGTCGGGATCCAGTCCCGGTCGATCGTGATCAGCTCACGCAGCGAGTCGACGAACGCCGCCTCGGGCAGGCCGGGCATCGACATCCGGTCGGCGGACAGGTTGAACCGGCGGGCGTTCGCGTCCGGACGGAACATCGAGACGCCGCCGTCGGCCGTGTTGTACGCCTTCAGGCCCTCGAAGATCTCCTGGGCGTAGTGCAGCACGGCCGAGGCCGGGTCCATCGGGATCGGCGCGCGGGCCTCGACACGGGCGTCGTACCAGCCCTTGCCCTCCGCGTACCGCACGGTGACCATGTGGTCGGTGAAGATGCGACCGAAGCCCGGGTTCGCCAGGAGCGCGGTGCGATCGGCGGCGGCTACCGGGGTGGCATTCGGGCGAATCTCGAAGTCGAGCTTGTCACCACCGCTCATAGCGCTGGAACCTCCATATCCACGGTTTGCTGAAACTTACCCCGAACGGTCGTTCACGGGGATACGCAGGGCCGTGGACTGATCCGGACCGACCCTGCCTTACGGGTGCGACCGGATGGGACGAAGCGCGCTCAGGAAGCAGCGGCGGCCAGCCGGTCACCGACGTCGGCGGTGCGCAGCGGGGCCCCCGGAGTGCGGGCGGCCAGCTCACTCGCGACCGCCTGGGTTACTCGCGCGGCCTCGTCGGCGTGCCCGAGGTGGTCGAGCAGCAGCGACGCGGAGAGCACGGCGGCGACCGGGTCGGCGACGCCCTTGCCCGCGATGTCCGGCGCCGAGCCGTGCACCGGCTCGAACATGGACGGGAAGCGGCGCTCCGGGTTGATGCAGCCGCTGGCCGCGAGCCCGATGCCGCCGGTGACGGCCGCCGCGATGTCGGTGAGGATGTCACCGAAGAGGTTGTCGGTCACCACCACGTCGTAGCGCGACGGCGCGGTGACCATGAACATGGCGGCCGCGTCGACGTGCTGGTACTCCGTGGTGACGTCCGGGAAGTCGGCCTTGACGGCCTCGAACGTGCGCGCCCAGAGGCCACCGGCGTGGGTGAGCACGTTGGTCTTGTGCACGAGCGTGACCTTGCGGCGCTCGCGGCGCTGCGCACGGGCGAACGCGTCGCGGATGACCCGCTCGACGCCGAACCGGGTGTTCAGGCTCTCCTCGGTGGCGATCTCGGCGGGCGTGTTCCGGTGCAGGACGCCGCCGGCGCCGGCGTAGAGACCCTCGGTGCCCTCGCGGACCACCACGAAGTCGATCTCGCCGGGCTTGACCGCGCCGAGCGGGCCGGCGGTGCCGGGCCAGAGCTTGGACGGGCGCAGGTTCACGTACTGGTCGAAGTCGAAGCGCATCTTGAGCAGCAGCCCGCGCTCCAGCACACCCGGCGGCACGCTCGGGTCGCCGACGGCACCGAGCAGCACGGCGTCGAACCCGGCCAGCTCGTCACGGACCGAATCCGGAAAGACCTCGCCGGTACGGTGATAGCGTGCGGCACCGAGGTCGTAGTCGACGGTCTCGACGCCGGGGAGCACGGCCTGGATGACCTTGACGGCCTGACCGGTGACCTCCGGGCCGATGCCGTCGCCGCCCACCACCGCGATCCGTGCCACGCCTGAACTCCCTCACCACGCCGTCGTGAACTGTGCCGACCCTACGCTGCCGTCCCGATGTTCGGTACGCCCGTCCCACATTTCGGTTCGGTAACACACAGGAAACTAATAGCCGGCGGCCATCTGCGGTTCAGACGCCGCGCCTACGGTGAGCCGTGGACACAGTTGTTCACCGACGGGGGAAGCACCATGAGCACCACGGTCGTACTGCCGGAGCGGGTCAGGACCGCCACGGGCATCGTCGTCCGGCACCAGGTGCAGATCGGGGCGAACCAGTTCAACTTCTGCTTCGTCGCGCCACCGGCGATGGACCGGCGCGGCGCGGGCGAGGCGCTCGCCGACGCGGTCGCGGAGCTCCGCGCGCTGGACACCACGTTCGGCCCGCTGCGCGAGCGGAGCCTGGTCTCCCGGTTCCGCCGCGGTGAGATCTCCGCGGACCTGTACGCACCGCTCACCGACCTGGTCGACCGCTGCATCCTGATGCGCGCCGCCACCGACGGCTGGTTCGACGCATGGGCGGTGCCCGGCGGCTTCGACCCGAGCGGCCTGGTCAAGGGCTGGTCGGTGGAGCGCGCCGCGGCCCGGCTCCGCGCCGCCGGCATCGAGAACTACGCGATCCACGCGGGCGCGGACGTCACCGTGCGCGGCCACTCACCGGCCGGGCGCCCCTGGAAGATCGCGGTCCGCGACCCGTACGACGGGCGCCGCGTGATCGAGACGCTGGAGCTGACCTCCGGCGCGGTCGCCACCACCGGCGCCGCCGGCCGCCACGACCACATCATCGACCCGCACACCGGCCGCCAGGCCGACGGCTTCGCACTCACCACGATCATCGGCCCGGAACTCTCCGCCGCGAACGGCTACGCCATCGCCCTCTACGCCGCCGGCCCGACCGCGCTGAGCTGGTTCCCGACGGCGGACGGATACCGGGCCCTGGACCGCACGGGCCGCCGGTAACGCTCAGGCGCATTTCAACGGGCCGGCAACCGCCGACACGCGACACCCGACGCGGCACCCAGCGCAGAACGCGCGCAGCGCGCAGCGCGGCACTCGCGCAGCGCCCAGCGCGGCACTTCAGCGCGGCACGCGCGCGGCGCCCGGCGCGGCATTCGCGGCACGCGCGCGGTCCCCAGCGCGGCACGCGTGGCAGAACGCGCTGCGCCCGGCGCGGCACGCGCGCGGTGCCCAGCGCGGCACGTACGACACCCGGCGCGGCAGACGCGACATCCAACACGACAGGCGCGACGCCCGACGCGGCACGCACGACACCCAGCACGGCGCGCGCAAACGCGCGGCGCCCAGCGCGGCTTCCACGCGGCCTGCGCGCGGCACAACAGGCAGTCCGCGCCCGAAGCCTAGGCATAGAAAGGGCGCCCGCTGGCGTCACAAAGCTTGAGTCGCCAATCAGGTGAGCGAAAGATAGGTCAACTAGCGAAGTTGACCTATCTTTCGCTCACCTGATTGATCGCTCAAGTGCGCGTAGCGGCGATTCACGACAGCAACAACCACTTGCGCGACGAGATATGACGAAATTTCGGGCGCGGAGCATCCGGATCGCAGCCGACCGCGAGACGCACGCGCCAGCCGCCTGCTGGCGCCATTGGGCGGCGCCAGCCTTGAACATGGACTGAGCCGCCGCCGAATCCGCTCGTGCCCCCCACACCAGGCACGGCTCAGTACCACTAGCCGTAAGGCCATAATCCGGTCGCCCCTGAGCTCCGCACGCCGCGGTGATTTCGCACTCGACCTTCCGCCTTCGACCAGAGGCGCCAGTCGCAGCCGGACTCTGCCGGGCGGCGCCAGCCACAGGCCAAGCCCTTGACCCACCGCGCCGGCCGCAGCGGAACCCTGCCCCACCGCGTCAGCCGCAAAGTCCGGCAACCAGGCCGCCCTGCGATCCCGACCACCGCCGTAAACCCAGGGGGATCCGCACCGCGGCGTCAGCCGCGGCCGGCCCCGCCTGGCGGGCCGACCATAGCGAAGTCCTGCCCCACCGGGTCAACCGGAGAGTGCGCCAACCAGGTGGACCGTGGATTCCGCGTGCCGCAGTGAACCTATGCGGGATCGGCACCGCGGTGCCGAGCGCAGCGGGGCGCCGGGCGGGGGCGCCAGCCGCGGGGCGGCGGGTGCGGGACAGCAGGCGCGGGGGTAGCCGGCGCGGGGGCAGCCGCGCGGGGGTAGCCGGCCACGGTGGCCGGGAAATATGCCTGTCGCGGCGGACGTGCGGGGCGGCGGCGCCTGGTTTGGGGTTGGCGCCGGGGGACGTGCAGGGAGGAGCCCCTGGGCGACGACCGGTGCCCGCGGGAGCATGCGGGCCGGGTCACGCCGGAAGCGGGAAGATCGCTTCGTGTTTCTGCTCTTCGCGTCGCGCGCGGCTGTGGACCGGCCGCCAGGGGTGCCAGCGGGCCCTCACAAGCTCGGCAAAGAATGTGAGGGCCGACCGGTTGTCGGGTGGTGGTCCGTGAGGTCGCGGAGAACGCACCCGGGTGGCCGCACCCGGGGACACCGTCACCCGAAGACGGGTCCCCACGGGCGGTCGCCCCGGCCAGACGATCGCCCTGTGTGACCAATCAAATACGCTATAGCGATGCCGGTACGCGTGACAAGGCCCGTCGGCGGGTGGAAGCATTGTGGCTCAGCGTGTCGGTCGGGGCCGAGATGACCGAACGTGGAACGGATGGCATTCTTCCCCGGTGAGTTTCGACCTGGTGGTCTGGGCGCTTGACCGGACCGGTGAGCCTGCCGACGTGACGGCCGGTCATAAGAGGTGCGTCGCGGGCATTCACGCCGCCGGCGTACCCGACCGGCGTATCAATGCCTTCTACGCCGACCTGACGGCCCGATATCCCGATCGTGGCGCGGCCAGCAACGCCTCCCCGTTCGTCTCGAAGCCGCTGCACGTGGCACGGGACCATGTGGAGATGAAGCTGGTGGAGACCTGCCCGGACGAGGTGCTGCTCCTGATCGAGCAGCTGGCCGGCGCGCACAATCTCATGCTTCTGGACGTTCAGGGCGGATCCGTCTATCCGCCGCAGGCCACGGCCCGTCCCCCGCAGTAACGATCGGTCAGGCGTCGTCGCGCAGGTCCGCCGCACTCGCGGCGGCAGCGCCGATCGCCTCCGCGGCGGCGGTGAGCAGGTCCACGCTCACGGCCGAGTCGACCATCAGCGTCATCAGCGCCTCGCCACCGGCGGCGCGCCGCGCCACCTGCATGCCCGCGATGTTCACGCCGGCGCGGCCGAGGATCGAGCCGACCGTGCCGACCACGCCGGGGCGGTCCACGTACGTGAAGAAGAGCAGGATGCCGTCGGCGGTCAGTTCGGTGCCGTAGCCGTCCACCTCGGTGATCTTCCGAATCTCACGTGCGGCGCCGGTCACGGTGCCGGAGACGCTCAGCGCCCGGCCGTCCGGCAGCACGCCGCGCACCGCCACCTCCGGCGTGCCGCCCGGCTCGGACGCGAGCGCGATGAAGAGGCCGCGCGCCTCGGCCAGCATCGGCGCGTTGACGTAGGTGACCCGTTCCGCCGTGATCGACGCGAACAGTCCCTTGATCACGGCCAGCCGCAGCACCTCGGGCGCGGCGCCCGCACCGCACACCTCGACGGTGACGCTCGCCGCCAGCGTCCCGGCGATCGCGGTGAAGACCGTGCCGAGCTTCTCGGCCAGTGGGAGCAGCGGGCGGACCTCCTCGTCGACCACGCCGCCGGCCTGCACGTTCACCGCGTCCGGGACGAACTCGCCGTGCAGCGCCAGCCGCACGCTGCGCGCCGCGTCCAGCCCGGCCTTGTCCTGGGCCTCCACCGTGGACGCGCCGAGGTGCGGGGTGGCGACCACGGTCTCGTGCGCGAACAGCGGCGACGACGTGCACGGCTCCTTCGCGTAGACGTCCACGCCGGCGCCGGCGACCCGGCCCTCGGCCAGCGCGTCCGCCAGCGCCTGCTCGTCGATCAGGCCGCCGCGCGCCGCGTTGATGATCCGCACGCCCGGTTTGACCAGCGCCAGTTCGCGTGCGCCGATCAGGCCCACGGTCTCCGGCGTACGCGGCAGGTGCACGGAGATGAAGTCGGCCTCGCCGAGCAGTTCCTCCAGCGCGACGAGCTGCACGCCGAGCTGGGCCGCGCGGGCCGGCTGCACGTACGGGTCGTAGGCAATCAGCCGGGTGCCGAACGCGGCCATCCGCTGCGCGAACAGCACGCCGATCCGGCCGAGCCCGACCACGCCGACGGTCTTGCCGGACACCTCGACGCCGGTGTACCGCGACCGGCGCCACTCCCCCGCCTTCAGTGCGGCGCTGGCGCTCGCGGTGTGCCGGGCCACGGCCAGCAGCAGCGCCACGGCCTGTTCGGCGGCGGAGACGACGGTGGACGTGGGCGCGTTCACCACGAGCACGCCGTGCGCGGTGGCGGCCGGGATGTCGACGTTGTCCAGTCCGACGCCGGCGCGGGCGACCACGCGCAGCGCCGGGCCGGCCGCGATCGCCTCCGCGTCGATCCGGGTGGCGCTGCGGATCACCACCCCCTCCGCGACGGCGAGCGCGGCGAGCAGCGCGGCGCGGTCGGTGCCGTCCACCTGCCGCACGTCGAAGTCCTGGCGGAGCTGGGTCAGGGCCGCGGGGGCGAGCTCCTCCGCGACGACCACGACTGGCCTCATGACACCTCACAAGATCGACATAAACCGATCTCGTGAGGTTACGCCGCGGTTTCGCCGTACCGGCGGGTGAAAAATCGTTAGTCGAGGACCGTGTCAATCGGGACAGGCTCGTCGTCGATCTCCGGCACCGGGGCGCGGCCGACCGCCAGGCCGAGCGGGTTCGGCAGGATCGGGCCGTCCTTCTCCGGCCGCCCGTCGATCTCCCGAAACGTGCTCGCCTCCCGGGTCAGGACGTCCTTGAACAGGTCGAACGCGAGCTGCCCGAGCGGTGGGTAGATCCAGCCGGGCGACGGCCGCGCGCCCCGTCCCGCCAGGAAGTCCGCTATCTCCGCGCGGATCGCGGGCGGGGTGACCGGCGCGTGGTAGAGCACGCCGAGCGCCTCCGACCACCGGCCGGGCCCGCGCTCGTCGCCGGCGTCGTCGTGCGACTGCGAGTCGCGCATCTCGATCTGGAGCACCGAGACCGCCTCCGACTCCGGGCGGCCGAACTGGGTGAACAGGTCGGCGAACTCGTGTGCCTCGCCGGCCAGCCCACCGGCCGCGCGCAGCCGCAGCGCGAGCGGCAGCGTCAGCGCGCGTTCGCCGGCGTCACCGGTGGCGATCGCCTCGGTGGCCAGCCCGGTGTGCGCGGCCAGCACCCGGTTCAGGAAGTAGTTGGTGACCTCGGCACCGCCGCCGCGCCGGTCGAGGAAGAGCCGGCCCTCGCGGACCACCGGGCGGGGGTGCCGCGGGATCCGGACCATCGCGTACGGGCCGCCGGCCAGGCGCAGACCGGCCGCGTACGCGGTGACGTACTCGTGCACCGCGCCGGGCACGTGGTTGTCCGCGTCCACGAAGCCCACGTACGCGCGGCCGGTCATCGCCGCGATCGCGGTGCCGACCAGCAGCGCCTCGCCCTTGCCGGCGCGGACCAGCGCGTCGTCGCCGAGCAGCTCCGGCATGCCCGCCGCCTTGACGGCGGCGGCCAGACCGGGGTCGCGCTGGTGGACAACGACGGCCGTGCGGCCGGTGAGCCGGCAGAACTCCTCGACGCTGTCCGCCTCGGCCGCGAACCGGTGGCGTGCGCTGTTCGACACCAGCACGATCAGGCAGTCGTGCGGGATGCCGGCGAGCACACCCTCGATCACCCGGCGCGGCTCGTCCATGCACGGCACCACGATCACCATCTCGCGCATGACCGCGCGGATCTCCTCGTCCGCGACCACCTCGGTGCCGCCGGACGGTCCGGGCGCGTGCCGTCCCGAGTCCAGCTCCACCACGCGCTGCAGTTCGTGGATGCGGACCGCGCCGAAACGCTCGTGTCGAATGTGCTGCTCCAGCCGCATGGCGGGGTCCTTACCCGGAGCGGCGGGCATTGAAAAGCGCGCCGGGCGACCCCGGCGCGCTTTCCACCCGGACGATCAGGCGGTCTCGGTGATCGGCCGGTCCACCCAGCTCATCATGTCGCGCAGCTTCTTGCCGGTGACCTCGATCGGGTGCGCCGCACCCTGCTCGCGGTACTTGGTGAACGCCGGGCGGCCGGCGTCGTCGTCCTCGATCAGCTCGCGGGTGAACTGGCCGGACTGGATCTCGGAGAGGATCTTCTTCATCTCCTCCTTGACCGACGCGTTGATCACGCGCGGGCCGCGGGTGTAGTCACCGAACTCCGCGGTGTCGGAGACGCTGTACCGCATGCGCGCGATGCCGCCCTCGTACATCAGGTCGACGATCAGCTTCAGCTCGTGCAGGCACTCGAAGTAGGCGATCTCCGGCGCGTAGCCCGCCTCGGTGAGCACCTCGAACCCGGTCTGCACCAGCGCCGCGGCGCCACCGCAGAGCACCGCCTGCTCGCCGAACAGGTCGGTCTCGGTCTCCTCCTTGAACGTGGTCTCGATGACGCCGGCGCGGGTGCCGCCGATCGCCTTCGCGTAGGAGAGCGCCAGCGCGAGCGCGCCGCCGGACGCGTCCTGCTCGACCGCGACCAGCGCCGGGACGCCCTTGCCGTCCACGTACTGGCGGCGGACCAGGTGGCCCGGGCCCTTCGGCGCGACCATCGCCACGTCCACGTCGGCCGGCGGCTTGATCAGCTCGAAGCGGATGTTCAGGCCGTGGCCGAAGAACAGCGCCTTGCCGGCGGTCAGGTTCGGCGCGATCGACTCGGTGTAGAGCGTGCGCTGCACGGTGTCCGGTGCGAGCACCATGATCACGTCGGCCCACGCGGAGGCCTCGGCCGGGGTGAGCACCTTCAGGCCCTGCTCCTCGACCTTCGGGCGGCTCTTCGAGCCCTCCGGCAGACCGATGACGACCTCGACGCCCGAGTCCCGCAGGGACAGCGAGTGGGCGTGACCCTGGCTGCCGTAGCCGAGGACCGCGACCTTCTTGCCCTGGATGATCGACAGGTCGGCGTCGTCGTCGTAGTAGACCGTGACAGGCATGACTTCCCTTTCGTACGGCCGAAGCCGGTTCTTTGATGTGGTGGCTCTCATGCGGCGCGCAGCGCCGGTCCGGTGGTGATGGAGCGCGACCCGCGGCCGATCGCCACCATCCCGGACTGCACCATTTCCTTGATGCCGAACGGCTCCAGGTCGCGCAGCAACGCGTCCAGCTTGTCCGCCGTGCCGGTCGCCTCGATCGTGAGGGTGTCCGGTGCGACGTCCACCACGCGAGCCCGGAACAGGTTCGCCGTCTCCAGCACCTGCGACCGGACGGTACGGTCGGCGCGCACCTTGACCAGGAGCAGCTCGCGCTGGACCGCGGCGGCCGGGTCCAGCTCCACGATCTTCAGCACGTTGACCAGCTTGTTCAGCTGCTTGGTGACCTGCTCCAGCGGCGACTCGTCCGCGTTGACCACGATGGTGATCCGGGAGACCTCGGGGTGCTCGGTCTCGCCGACCGCCAGCGAGTCGATGTTGAACCCGCGCCGGGAGAAGAGGCCGGAGACGCGCGCGAGGACGCCGGGCTTGTTCTCCACGAGCACGGAGAGGGTGTGCTTGGTCATGACGGTGGTGCCTCTCAGACCGCGTCGTCGGGGAAGTCCGGGCGCATGTCCCGGGCGAACAGGATCTCGTCGTTGCTGAGGCCGGCCGGGACCATCGGCCAGACCATCGCGTCCTTGCCGACCACGAAGTCGATCACGACCGGCCGGTCGTTGATCGCCATGGCCTCCTGGATCACCCGGTCCACGTCGTCGGCGGACTCGCAGCGCAGGCCCACGCAGCCGAGCGCGTCGGCCAGCTTCACGAAGTCCGGGATGCGGTGCTTGTGCGTGCCCAGCTCGGTGTTGGAGTAGCGCTGCTCGTAGAAGAGCGTCTGCCACTGCCGGACCATGCCGAGGTTGCCGTTGTTGATCACGGCGACCTTGATCGGGATGCCCTCCAGCGCGCAGGTGGCCAGCTCCTGGTTGGTCATCTGGAAGCAGCCGTCGCCGTCGATCGCCCACACCACGGTGTCCGGCTTGCCGGTCTTCGCGCCCATCGCGGCCGGGACCGCGTAGCCCATGGTGCCGGCGCCGCCGGAGTTGAGCCAGGTGTACGGCTTCTCGTAGGAGATGAACTGCGACGCCCACATCTGGTGCTGGCCGACGCCGGCGGCGTAGATCGCGTCCGGGCCGGCGATCTTGCCGATCCGCTCGATCACGTAGTGCGGGGAGAGCGTGCCGTCCTCCGGCTCGTCGTAACCCAGCGGGTACTTGGTCTGCAGCTCCTTCAGCGTGTCGCGCCAGGCCGCGTAGTCACCGGTGCGGTGCGCCGCCTGCTCGGTCTCGATCGCGGTGATCAGCTCGTCGATCACGTGCCGCGCGTCGCCGACGATCGGCACGTCCGCGGCCCGGTTCTTGCCGATCTCGGCCGGGTCGATGTCCGCGTGGACGATCTTCGCGCCGACCGCGAACGAGGCCAGGTCGCCGGTCACCCGGTCGTCGAACCGGGCGCCCAGCGCCACCAGCAGGTCCGACTTCTGCATCGCGTAGTTCGCGGTGACCGAGCCGTGCATGCCGGGCATGCCCATGTGCTGCGGGTGCGAGTCGGGGAACGCGCCGCGGGCCATCAGCGTGGTGACGACCGGGATGCCGGTCAGCTCCGCCAGCCGGCGCAGGCTCTCGGTGGCGTGCGCCTTGAGCACACCGCCGCCGACGTAGAGCACCGGGCGCCGCGCGCCGGTCATCAGGCGGGCGGCCTCGCGGATCTGCTTGCCGTGCGGGTGCAGCGTCGGCCGATAACCGGGCAGCTCCAGCGTGGGCGGCCAGCTGAACGTGGTCTGCGCCTGCAGGATGTCCTTCGGGATGTCCACCAGGACCGGGCCGGGGCGGCCGCTGATCGCCAGGTGGAACGCCTCGGCCAGGATCCGCGGGATGTCCTCGGCACGCTGGATCAGGTAGTTGTGCTTCGTGATCGGCAGCGTGATGCCCTGGATGTCCGCCTCCTGGAAGGCGTCCGTCCCGATGTACGGCCGGGCGACCTGGCCGGTGATCGCGACGATCGGCACCGAGTCCATGTACGCGTCCGCGATCGGCGTCACCAGGTTCGTCGCGCCCGGGCCGGAGGTGGCGATGCAGACGCCGACCCGGCCGGTGGCCTGCGCGTAACCGGTGGCGGCGTGCCCGGCGCCCTGCTCGTGCCGGACCAGGATGTGCCGGACCGAGGAGTCGTAGAGCGGGTCGTACGCGGGCAGGATCGCACCGCCGGGGATGCCGAACGCGACGTCCACGCCGAGCGCCTCGAGCGACTTGACGAGCGAGCCGGCGCCGGTGACCTGGATCGGGGCGACGGCCGGCGCGGCCGGCGTGGCGGGCGTGGCGGCGGCCGCAGAGGACGCGAACGCGTGGGCTCGGTGGGCGAGAGTCTCGGGCGTGGGTCTGCTCATGGCTGTTCGGACCTTTCGGACCTTCGGTGCTGCTACATCTCGAATGTGTTCAACCGCCGCATGCTGGAGGCTGCTCCCATGTCAGCCGGCCCAGTCCCGGCCAATAAAAACGGCCCTCGTGTGGAGATCACACGGGGCCAGCGCACTCCCAAATCGAGGGGAGTGCGCTCAGATAAGTACTCGAGAGGACCGAGGGTCGCGGGTGATCGCGAACGTGGCGGTCAGGCACAGGGACATGCTGACAGCCTTACTCATCTCACGCGCTGAGTCAACCTATCCCATATATTGGTTCACGGACGCCCATGTTTCACCCGGACGCGTCCTCACCGTCCACCGCCGGAGCTATCTGACCAGCGGATATGGCCGATCTGCCGTGCCCGGCCGCGGCCGGCACCCGGTGTTCGGGCGACGCCGCCCTCAACCGCGCCTCCAGATGCTCGGCCGGGACGCCCCCGCCGAACAGGAATCCCTGGCCGAAGCGGCAGCCGGACGCCTCGACGACGGCCAGGTGAGCGGGCGCACTGATCCCCTCGGCCAGCACCTCCAGGCCGAGCCGGTGACCGAGCCGGACCACCACGTCGACCAGCGGCTCGGACGCGACCACCAGCTTCCGGTCGATCTTCAGGATGTCCACCGGCAGGTCCCGCAGCTGCCCCAGCGAGGAGTAGCCGGCGCCGAAGTCGTCCAGCGCGATCCGCACGCCGGTGTCCCGCAGCGCGCGCAGCCGGCGGCACAGCTCGTCCAGGTCCGTCGCGACCGCGTGCTCGGTCACCTCCAGCACCAGCCGCTGCGGTGGCACCCGGTGCGTGCGCAACGCCTCGGCAACGTGGCCGACATAGTCCGGCGCGTGCAGCTCGCGCGGCGACACGTTCACCGAGACCCACACGTCGTAGCCGTCCCGCAGCCACTCGGCGAGCCGGCGGCAGGCCTGGTCCAGCACCCACCGGCCGAGCTTGGTGATCAGCTCGGACTCCTCCGCGGCCGGGATGAACTCGTCCGGGCCGACCGGGCCGAGCTCCGGGTGGGTCCAGCGGAGCAGCGTCTCCGCGCCGACCGGGCGCGCCGACGGCAGCGCCACCACCGGCTGGAACACCACGCGCAACTCGTCCCGCTCGATCGCGCCGCGCAGCTCGTGCTCGAGCGTGATGCGGCGGCGCAGCGTGCGGTCGTAGGCCGGCCGGTAACGCTCGACCCGGCTCTTGCCGCGCAGCTTCGCGTAGCGCAGCGCGAGGTCGGCGTTGCGCATCAGGGTCTCCACGTCACCGGCGGTCTCCGCCGCGGCCATCCCGATGCTGGCGGACAGGAAGACCACGCCGCCATCCTGCTCGTACGGCGCGCCGAGCGCGTCGAGCAACCGGAGCGCGGCCGCCTCCGCCTCGTCCTCGGTGGCCCACATCAGCACCGCGAACTCGTCACCGCCGAGCCGCGCCACCGCGTCACCGGGCCGCAGGTGCATCCGCAGCCGGCCGCCGACCTCCATCAGCACCCGGTCGCCGACGTCGTGACCGCGGAGGTCGTTGACGCTCTTGAAGCCGTCCATGTCGATGCCGAGCAGCACGCAGGGCGCGCCGTGGAACGCCTCCTGCGTCAGCACGCGCAGCATGCCGCGCCGGTTGGCCAGGCCGGTGAGCGGGTCGGTGTGGGCCAGGCCGCGGAAGTGCGCCTCCCGCTCGCGCAGCCGCTGCGCGCCGCGCCGCACGTCGCGCAGCGCGAGGTACTGCCGGCCGACCAGCGCGACCAGCACCAGGCAGCCGGCGACCGCGCCGACCGTACCGATGGCGCCGGTCCGCAGGGTCTGATAGGCGGTCGCGCCGGTCAGCACGACCATCGGCAGGAACACCACCGCGGCACCGCGCCGGGTGGTGTCGACCTCGGCCGGCTCCGGCTCGCGATCGGTGGCCCGGGCCGCGACCGCGATCACGGTCAGCCCCGCGGGCAGCACCAGCGCGCTGGCCAGCACCACGCCGGCCCACTGCTGGCAGACCCCACCGGAGATGCCGGCCCCGGCCAGCGCGGCCGCGGTGATGCCGGCGCCGACACCCACCGAACCGCCGCGCGGCCGGGGCATGCGCACCGACACCATCGTGGTCAGGCCGAACGCGAGCACGGCGACGCCCAGCGGCAGGAGCAGCAGCCAGCACTCCTCCGGGGTGAGCTCGCCCAGCAGCCGGGTCGGCGCGGTGACCAGCGACCAGCCCAGAAACCAGATCGAGCCGGCGATCGCCAGCCCGTCGAGGAGGTGTTGCAGCGCCGTGGCCCCGGTGTCCGCGGCGCCGGGCAACATCAGCATCCCGGCCAGCAGCGTCACCGCCCCGGCCACCATGCCGAACGCGATCAGCCGGGCCGCGGTCTGGCTGTGCGCGGTCAGCGCCACGCCCAGCCCGGCCACCGCGGCCAGCGCGATCAGCGCGCTGCCGGCGGCCAGCAGGTGATGCGCGTGCCGGCGGCGCCCGGCCCGGCGGCGCGCGGACGAGACGAGCATGACCGAGGCCGGCACGGCCGAGAGCGCGGCGGCGAGTGCGGCGATCCAGACACCAGGAGGTAGGTGCACGTATTCACTCTGCCGGATAAATGCCGGACCGTGGGGACAGCGTGTGCGAAGCGTGGTATTCCGGTCACGCAATCAGGTGGCGTTTAACACGTCGTCCCGCGTGGTGGACGTAAGGGGCGCCTAATGCTGCCGTCGCGTTTACCCCGGTGCAACACTGGGGTTCATGCCCCAGCTGCGGTCAAGGACCTCTACGCACGGCCGAACGATGGCCGGCGCCCGCGCTCTCTGGCGGGCCACCGGAATGACCGACGACGACTTCGGCAAGCCGATCGTCGCCATCGCGAACAGCTTCACGCAGTTCGTACCGGGTCACGTCCACCTCAAGGACCTCGGCGGCCTGGTCGCCGACGCGGTGGCCGAGGCCGGCGGCGTGGGGCGCGAGTTCAACACCATCGCCGTCGACGACGGCATCGCCATGGGCCACGCCGGCATGCTCTACTCGCTGCCCAGCCGCGAGCTGATCGCCGACGCCGTGGAGTACATGGTCAACGCGCACTGCGCCGACGCGCTCGTCTGCATCTCCAACTGCGACAAGATCACGCCGGGCATGCTGATGGCCGCGCTGCGGCTGAACATCCCGACCGTGTTCGTCTCCGGCGGCCCGATGGAGGCCGGCAAGACCGTCGCGGTCGAGGGCGTGGTGCACTCCAAGCTCGACCTGATCGACGCCATGGTCGCGTCCGTCGACGACCGGGTCTCCGACGCGCAGCTCGACACGATCGAGCGCTCCGCGTGCCCGACCTGCGGTTCCTGCTCCGGCATGTTCACCGCGAACTCGATGAACTGCCTGACCGAGGCGATCGGCCTGGCACTGCCCGGCAACGGTTCCACACTGGCCACGCACGCGGCCCGCAAGGACCTGTTCGTCGAGGCCGGCCGGCTGATCGTGGACATCGCGAAGCGCTACTACGACGGCGACGACGAGTCGCTGCTGCCGCGCGCGATCGCCAGCCGGCCCGCGTTCGAGAACGCGGTCGCGCTCGACGTCGCCATGGGCGGCTCGACGAACACGATCCTGCACCTGCTGGCCGCGGCGCGCGAGGCCGAGCTGGACTTCACGGTCGCGGACATCGACGCGGTGTCCCGCCGGGTGCCGTGCCTGTCCAAGGTCGCGCCGAACAGCCAGAAGTTCCACATGGAGGACGTGCACCGGGCCGGCGGCATCCCGGCGATCCTGGGCGAGCTCAACCGCGCGGGCCTGCTGCACAAGGACGTGCACTCGGTGCACTCGGCCACGCTCGACGGCTGGCTCGCCGACTGGGACGTGCGCTCCGGCAGCGCGCGGCCGGAGGCGATCGAGCTGTTCCACGCGGCGCCGGGCGGCGTCCGGACGACCGAGCCGTTCTCCACCGAGAACCGCTGGTCGACGCTGGACACGGACGCGGCCGAGGGGTGCATCCGGGACCTCGAGCACGCCTACACCGCGGACGGCGGCCTGGCCATCCTGTTCGGCAACATCGCGCCGGACGGGTGCGTGGTGAAGACCGCCGGCGTGCCGGAGGAGGTCTGGAAGTTCTCCGGGCCGGCGAAGGTCTTCGAGTCGCAGGACGACGCGGTCACCGGCATCCTCGGCAAGCAGGTCGTCGCCGGTGACGTCGTGGTGATCCGCTACGAGGGGCCGCGCGGCGGGCCGGGCATGCAGGAGATGCTCTACCCGACGTCGTTCCTGAAGGGCCGCGGTCTCGGCCGCGCCTGCGCGCTGATCACCGACGGCCGGTTCTCCGGCGGCACGTCCGGGCTGTCCATCGGGCACGTCTCGCCGGAGGCGGCGTCCGGCGGGCTGATCGCGCTGGTCGAGGAGGGCGACGAGATCGTCATCGACATCCCGAACCGGTCGATCAACCTCAACGTCGCGGAGGACGTGCTGGAGGCGCGCCGGATCGCGCAGGAGAAGCGGGACCGGCCGTACACGCCGGTCGATCGCGACCGTCCGGTCTCGGCGGCGCTGCGCGCCTACGCGTCCATGGCCACGTCCGCGTCCGACGGCGCATACCGGCGCGTTCCGTAGCGCACCCGTCGTGGTCCGCGCCGAGGGCGGGTGGCTGGGCCACCCGCCCTCGGCGTGTCAGGCGGTCAGTTGGCGGCGGAGGTCCGCGGAGTCGTGCAGCGCGGTCATCTGGATGAAGCGGCCGTCGGCGACCCGGTAGATGGCGTACTCGACGATCTCGAACGAGGCACCGGACGGCGGTACGCCCAGCCACTCCTTCGCCGGCGTACCGGTGTTGATCGCCCGGATCGCGATCCGGTCGCGGTCGAGCAGGAGTTCCCGGATCTCCCAGTGCAGATCGGGAACCGCGTCCACATCGTGGCGTTGCACCGCGAGGACGTCGTCGCGGGTGCCGGGCTCGCCGTTCAGCAGGACGCGGTCGGCGATGAACTCCTCCATCCGGTCGAATCGGTGGGCGTTGAGATCCGCGATGTAACGGGCGTACCAGGCGCGCAGTTCGTTCTCGGTCATGATCCGGCTACCAGGCCAGCACGCCGTGCTCGTCCTGCAGCGTGCCACTGGGGCCGCCCGGTGCCGCCGTGGCGAAGCGTGCCACGACCCCGGCCGTCTCGGCGACGGGACGGCCGATGCCGTACGCCGCGAGCAGGTCGGTGGCGGTGGTGCCGGGCTCCAGCGCGGTGAACCTGATGCCGGGGTGGGCCTTGGCGTACTGCACCGTGAGCATGGTGGCGGCGGCCTTGGACGCGGCGTAGAGCGCGGCCGGCATGCCGTGCTCGGGACGGTCCGGGTTGGTGACCGCCCAGAACGAGCCCATGCTGCTCGACACCGTGAGCACGGCGGGGTTCGCGGACCGGCTCAGCAGCGGCAGGGCGGCCTCGGTGACGCGGACGACGCCGACCGCGTTGGTGTCGAACGCCAGGAGCGCCTTCGGGCCGGTGATCGGGCCGTCCGCGAGGATGCCGGCGTTGTTGATCAGGAGGTCCAGGCGGCCCTCCGCGGCGTCGATCACGGCGAGGGCAGCCTGGACCGAGGCGTCGTCCGTGACGTCGAGCTGGACGAACCGGGCGCCGAGCGCGGCCGCGGCCGTCGCACCGCGCTCCGGGTCGCGGGCGCCGACGTACACGGTGTGGCCGGCCTCGATCAGCCGCTTGGTGGTCTCGAAGCCGATGCCCTTGTTGGCACCGGTGATCAGCGTGATGGACATGGGTCTCCTCGGATCGGCGCGATTTTGTACCGCTCGGTTGCATCACCACCGTAGCAATTTTTGTACCGATCAGTTAGCAACCTGGGCCACAATTTGTACCAAGCGGTAGAGTGGGGGCATGAGCACGCAGACGCCGGCCGCGGGGCGGCCACGGGCCTTCGACGAGGAGACGGTTCTCGACCGGGCCACCGAGGTCTTCTGGCGGCACGGCTACGAGGGAACGTCACTGACCGCGCTGACCGGCGCGATGGGGATCAACCGGCCGAGCCTCTACGCCACGTTCGGGAGCAAGGAGGAGCTGTTCACCCGCGTCTTCACCCGGTATCACGAGCGGCAGGTGACCCGCGCCCGGGCCGCGCTCGACCAGCCCACCGCCTATGCCTCGATCGAGGCGTTCCTGCGCGCCAGCGCGGACGGGCTGACCGCCGACGACCACCCCGCGGGCTGCCTCTCCATCCAGGGCGGCCTGGCCTGCTCGCCGGAGAACGCGCGCATCTCCGGCGTCCTCGCCACCGGCCGCGCCGCCACCGAGGCGGCCATCGCGGACCGCCTGACCCGGGCCGCGGCGGAGGGCGACCTGCCGGACGGCATGGACCCGCGCGCGACGGCCCGGTTCGTGATGGCGCTCAGCGAGGGCCACGCCGTGCACGCGGCCGCCGGCGCGAGCCGCGACGACCTCCAGGCCTCCGTCGACATGGCACTGCGCGCGATCGCGCTGCGCCCCTGAGAAGGCGACACCCGCGACATGTCGTCCTGCGGGCCGCCACCGGTGACGCCACGCTGAGCGCGGAGTTTCTCGATCGGCTGAGGCATGACCCGGACATCTACCCGTCCCCGGTGAGCCTGTGGGCGACGTGGATCTCTTGAAGGTGTGACGGCACTGTGCGCGAGCGCAACCACCGCGACCGGTGACGGCCCGGCGGCTGCGATCGGGTGAACGCGGTCAGCTGCCCTCGGCGCGGCCGAGGCGCCAGTAGCCCATGAAGGCGACGGCCCGGCGGTCGACGCCGCAGCCGGTCACCAGGTGGCGCCGGAGCGTCTTGATGACGGCGGCCTCGCCGGCCAGCCAGGCGTAGAGGCGGCTGGCGTCCGTGAGCGGGGCGCCGGTGGCATCGACCGGGACCTCCCACAGCAGGCCGTGGTCGACGTCGACGTCCTCGATGGTGGCGGGGGCGGTGGCGACCTGTGAGTCGCCGAGGATGCGGGCGGTGGCGTCCTCGACGGCCGGGATCAGGTAGGTGCCGTGGGCGGCGCCGTCGCGCGGGAGCCAGGTGACGGTGACGCCGGCCGGGGCGGTCACCGCGAAGTGGTCGCCGGTCTCCGGCACCTCGATGAACGCCTCCCCGCGCGCGTCCGCGGGCAGCTTGGCCAGGATGGCGGCGATCGCGGGCGCGGCGGTCTCGTCGCCGCCGAGCAGCAGGAAGTCGGCGTGCGCGGGCGGGCGGAAGTCGTAGCCGCCGTGCGGGCCGGGGTGGTCCGCGTTCGGCCCGAGCAGCGCGATCCGCGAGCCGGGGCGGGCGGTCAGCGCCCAGCGGGAGGCGGGACCGTGGTCGCCGTGCAGCACCATGTCGACGTCCACCTCGCGCAGGTCGGGGCGGACCTCGCGGATCGTGTACGTCCGGATCGGGTTGCGCTGCGCCTCGGGGAGCGCGCGCCACTCGCCGTACCAGTCCGGGCCCTTGGGCAGGGTGTCGAAGCCGGTCTCCGGCAGCGGCGGGATCAGCTTGAACCGCTGGTCGTAGCCCGTGGACGCGAAGCGGTCCAGGTCGTCGCCGGTGAGCGTGACGCGCAGGAAGCTCGGACTGATCCGTTCGACGCGGCGCACCTCGGTGACGAAGAAGCGCCAGGGTCGGACCGTCGTGTCGGGCTCGGCGGTCAGGGTCACGGTTCCTCCCGGTGATAGGCATGGCTAACCTAACAAAGGCACCGGGAGGAACAAAAGCCCTGCTACAGGTGTGACATGACCAACGCGGCGGCCCCGAGCAGTCCGGCGTCGCCGCCGAGCGTGCTGCGGTGCACCCGGACCCGTTTGATGTAGTCGAGGCCGGCCAGCGAGGAGATCGCGGCACGGATCGGGTCGAAGAGCAGGTCGCCGACGTTCGCGACGCCGCCGCCGATCACCACGTCGTCCAGGTCGAACAGGCCGGCCGTGGCCACGATGCCGGCGCCGACCGCCTGGCCGGACCGGCGGAACGCCTCCAGCGCGACCGGGTGGCCGGCCCGCGCGTCCGCGGCCAGCGCGATCGCGTCGGCCGTCGGCTGCGTGGTCACCCAGCCGTTCGCCCGGGCCCAGCGCACGATCGAGGTGCCGCTGCCGAGCACCTCGACGCAGCCGCGGCCGCCGCACGGGCAGTCCGGGCCGTCCAGCGACACCGGGATGTGGCCGATGTGCCCGGCGTTGCCGGTCGGGCCGAGGTAGACCCGGCCGTCCAGGACCAGGCCGCCGCCGACGCCGGTGGAGACCACGATGCCGAGGAGCGCGGCCGACGTGTAACCGCCCCAGCGGTACTCGCCGAGCGCCATGCACTGCCCGTCGCCGCCCAGGTAGGCCGGGCGGCCGGGCAGCACGTCGCGCAGCGCGTCCAGGATCCGGTAGCCGCGCCAGGCCACGATGTTGACCGGGCTGACCGTGCCCGCGTACGGGTCGAGCGGCCCGGCCGAGCCGACGCCGATGCCCCGCAGCTCGGACGCCGGGCCGGCGGCGGCGACCTGGTGCGCCAGGGCCACCAGCGCGCCGCCGACCTTGTCCGGGTCGTCCGTCGCCGGGGTGGGCACCACCGCGCGGTCGCGGATGGTGCCGTCGGGCGTGACCACGGCGGCGGCGAGCTTGGTGCCGCCGACGTCGATCGCGAGTACCGGTCCCGGGACGGATGTGCTCATCGTGCGGTGCCTCTCAAGGACGGACGTCGTTCACGCAGCGCAGGACCGGCCTCGCGGTCAGCCCGGCGGCGTCCAGCGTGGCGTCCGTGTGCACCCGGAACGTGGTGGTCTCTCCGGGGAGGAGCGTAACCAGCGCGGTGTCCACGACGGCGGCGGGATCGAGACGATCGGCCTGCAGCGTCAGGTCCCGGAGCACGGTGCGCGCGGTGACGGTCACGTCGTAGCCGCCGTCGACCGCGGCCACGTCCGTGGCGTACCCCGGCGCCGGGTAGGTGATGTCCCGGTCCTCGGCGAAGAACCAGAGCGCGCGGTCGGCACCGGCCGTGACGACGACCAGTTCGGCGGCCGGGTCGCCGGGCGTGACGACGTCCGGCGGCAGCGGGATCGTCACGGACGCCCGGGGCCGGACGTCGAGCGGGAAGACGGACTTGGCCAGGATCTCGCCGTCCAGCGAGCGGCGGGTCGCCTCGACCTCGCCGGTCCACGGTTCCCGGCCGTCGTTGACCGCGATCACCGCCGGGCCGTGCGGGCGCGGCTGCACGGTCAGCAGGCGGTCGGCGTAGCCGCGCCGGAGCGCGTACCACAGCGGCTTGCGCCGGCCGTCGCCGTCGATGGCGGACCACGAGGTGACCGGCCAGCAGTCGTTCAGCTGCCAGACCACCGAGCCCATGCAGTACGGCCGGAGCGAGCGGAAGTGCTCGACGCCGAGCGTGATCGCCCGCGCCTGGTTGACCTGGGTCAGGAAGTGCCAGTCGTCGAAGTCCCGGGGCGCGGGCAGATGGTCGTTCAGGCCCCGCTCCAGCTTGAGGTTCCCGTCGGCCGCCTTCTGGTGGTGGGCGATCCCCGGCGACGACGGCGTGAGCGGCTCGTCGCTGATCGCGCGGCGCAGCGTGGCGAACGCCGGCGGCGCCTGGAAGCCGAACTCGGCCACGAACCGCGGCCGGTAGTCGCGGTAGTGCGTGTAGTCGACCCGGTTCCACACGTCCCAGATGTGCATGGTCCCGCGGGACGGCTCGTTCGGGTGCACGTCGTGGCTGCCGGACCACGGGCTGCCGGGCCAGTAGGGACGCGTCGGGTCCAGCGCACCGACGATCTCCGGGAGCAGGTCGAAGTAGTAGCCGGCGCCCCAGGTGCGGTCACCGAGCGCGGGCTGCCAGTCCCAGTCGTGCCAGCCCCAGATGTTCTCGTTGTTGCCGGTCCAGGCGACCAGGCTGGGGTGGCTCGCGAGCCGGACCACGTTCTCCCGGGCCTCCGCGGCCACCTCGCCGGCCAGCGGCTCCTCCTCCGGGTACGCCGCGCAGGCGAACGGGAAGTCCTGGAGCACCAGCAGCCCCAGCTCGTCGCAGACCTCGTAGAACTCGTCCGACTCGTAGAGGCCGCCGCCCCAGACCCGGACCGTGTCCACGTTCGCCGCGACCGCCTCGGTCAGCCGGCCGGCGAGCCGCGCCCGGGTGATCCGGGTGACCAGCGCGTCGTCCGGGATCCAGTTGACGCCGCGGGCGAAGAGCGGCACGCCGTTGACCGCGAGCGTGAACGCGCCGTCCGTGGTGTCCAGCGCGACCGTGCGGAAGCCGACCCGGCGGTGCCACTCGTCCAGCGAGGTGCCGCCGATCGTGGTCAGCGCCACGTCGACCGGGTGCAGCGGCTGCTCGCCGAGGCTGTGCGGCCACCACAGCGCGGGCTGCGGCACGTCGAGGACCAGCACGGCCGTACCCTCGTCGGGTTCCAGGGTCTGTTCGACGCGGACGCCGCCCACGGACGCGGTCAGGATCAGCGGGTCCGCGCTCGCCCGTTCCACGTCGACGTGCAGCTCGATCCGGCCGTCGCCGGCCTCGGTGACGGTGACCAGCGGCCGGACCCGCGCGAGCCGGCCGCCGGCCCAGGTGTGCAGGCCGATCGGGCGCCAGATGCCGGCGGTGATCAGCGTGGGTCCCCAGTCCCAGCCGAAGCTGCAGGCCATCTTGCGGATGAAGTGGAACGGCTCCGGGTACGCGTTGGGCCGGTCGCCGAGCCGCTCGCGCTCCGCCTCCGCGTAGTTCTTGGCGGAGGTGAACGCGACGCGCAGCGTGTTCCGGCCGGGGGTGAGGTGTTCCCGGGCGTCGAACCGGTAGCCGCGGTGCATGTTCGCGGTCCGGCCGAGCTCGGTGCCGTTCAGCGTCAGCGCCGCGATCGTGTCCAGCCCGTCGCAGACCAGGTCGGTGCGCGGCGCCAGCTCGTCCGGCGCCCAGTCGAACGTGGTCTCGTAGACCCAGTCGGTGCGGCCGATCCACTCCTGGCGCACCTCGTTGTCGTCCAGGAACGGATCGTCGATCACCCCGGCGGCCAGCAGGTCGGTGTGCACACAACCGGGGACGCTCGCGTCCACGGAGTGTCCGGCCCCGGTCAGCGTCCAACCGTCGTGCAGCGCGCGGTACGAACCCATGTGCCTCATCCCTTGATGCCGGAGAGTGCGATGCCCCGGGTGAAGTGCTTCTGGAACGCCAGAAAGAAGATCACCGTCGGCAGCGACGTCAACAGCGATGCTGCCATGATCACGGCCATGTTGTTGGGATTGAACGCGTTCGACGCGTTCAGCCGGGAGAGCGCGACCGGCACGTTCGCCATCGTGTCGTCCTGCACGATGATCAGCGGCCAGAGGAAGTTGTTCCACTCGGCGAGCACCACGAAGATCGCCATCGCGGCCAGCGCCGGGCGCATCAGCGGCATCACCACCCGCCACCAGATCCGGAACTCGCCGGCGCCGTCCACCCGGGCCGCGTGCACCAGGTCGTCCGGGATCGAGCGCATGTACTGCACCAGGAAGAACACCACGAACGCCTTGGCCAGCGCCGGCACGATGTAGCCCGGGTAGCTGTTGAGCCACTCCAGGTTGCGCACGATCAGGTAGTTCGGCACCAGCGTGACCTGCCAGGGGATCATCATGGACGCGACCACCACCACGAAGATCACCCGGCGGCCGGGCAGGTCCATCTTGGTCAGCGCGTACGCGGCCAGCGCCGCGACCAGCAGCGACAGCACCGTGATCGCGGCGGCGACGAACAGGCTGTTGCCCATGAACCGCAGGAATCCCCCGGGTACGTCCGGGTAGCGCTGGAACAGCCCGGCGACGACCTGATCCGCGCGCACGCCCGGATCCCAGGCCGGCTCGTGGAACGCGTCCAGCGTCGGGTCGCCCGGTACGAAGCTCGGCGGGTTCCTCGTCAGCTCCGGCACCGGCTTGAACGCGGCCGACGCCATCCAGTAGAACGGCACCAGCATGGTCAGTCCGGCCAGGTAGAGCGGCAGCCGGATCAGCTCGCCCTTCAGTCGGGTCATCACAGCTCCCTCAGCGCGCGGGTGACCCGCAGCTGGATCATGCTGATCACGAAGATGATCAGGAAGAGCGTCCAGGCGATCGCGGACGCGTAGCCGAGCTGGAACTTCGTGAACCCCATGTCGTAGAGGTACGGCACCAGCATCAGGCCGCTGTCCTGCACGCCGCCGACGCTGCTCACCGCGCGGAACACGATGTAGACCGCCTCGAACACCTGGAACGCGCCGATCAGCCCGGTGATCACCACGTACGTGGTGACTGGTTTGAGCTGCGGCAACGTGATGTAGCAGAACTGCTGCCAGGCGCTCGCGCCGTCCAGCCGGCCGGCCTCGTAGAGCTCCTCCGGGATCGCGTTCAGCCCGGACACGAAGATCACCATGCCGTACCCGCAGCCGCCCCAGACCGCCATCACGACCAGCAGCGGGATGGTCCAGTGCGGCGTGGACAGCCAGGAGACCGGGTCCGCGCCGAACCAGGACAGCACCGTGTTGGCCAACCCGAACCGCTCGCCGGAGAAGATCCAGCGCCAGATCAGCATGACCGCGATGGTCGACGTGACGGACGGCAGGAAGAAGATCGTGCGCAGCACCCGGTCGCGCCAGGACGTGCCGCGGAACGCCAGCGCCAGGGCCAGCGCCGCGGCCGTGGTGAGCGTGACCGTGCAGCTCACGTAGATCAGTGAGTTGACCAGGCCGGTGCGGAACCGCGGGTCCTCGAACCAGAGCCGGCGGAAGTTCTCCAGGCCGACCCAGGACGGCGGCCGCACGCCGTTGAAGTCGGTGAACGCGAAGTACAGCGCGTTGAGCAGCGGCCAGACGAGAAATCCGGCGAAGAGCCCGGCAAAGGGCAGAAGCATGACATATCCGGGTACGGCGCGGCGCCACCGTGCCCGTTTCCCGGCTCCGGCGGGTTGCGCGGTGGACGGCTTCTCGATCAGCGCGGTGGTCATGACGTCCCTCCTCGGAATGCGGGGCCGCCGGGCGTCGCACGCCCGGCGGCCCGGGACGTCAGCCCAGGTTGCCCTGCATGACCGCGGCGGCCTCGGCCAGCGCGGTCCGCGGGTCGGCGTTGTCGTTCACCACGGCCTGCAGGCGCTTGCTGACCTCGGCGCCGCTGGTCTCCCAGCCCTTGCAGTTGGGCGGGCCGGTCACCGAGTTGAGCGTGGTCTGCAGCGTCTGCCGGAGGTTGTCGCTCGCGTTCGCCTTGGCCAGCAGCTCCGGGCGCGGCGAGATGTAGAGCTCGCCGCCGCGGGTGAACACCTCGCGCTGCAGAATCTCCACCGCCTCGTCCGTGTAGAGCCACTTCACGAAGTCGGCCGCGGCCTGCGGGTGCTCCGTGTACGACATGGCCCCGACGATCTTGCCGCCGACGAACGAGCCGGCCCCGGCCGGTCCGGTGGGCAGCGGCGCGGTCTGCCACTTGCCCTTCAGCTCCGGCTGGCCCGAGTCGAAGCCACCGGCCAGGTACGACGCGCCGATCGCCATCGCGTACTCCCCCTTGGCCAGGCCGGCGCCGACGTCCACGGTCGCCTTCGGCACGCCGTACTTCCGGTACTGGTCGGCCCAGGTGGTGGTGGCCAGCACGGCCTGCTCCGAGTTGATCGTCACCTGCGTGCAGTCGTCCGAGTAGAGCGAGCCGCCGGCCTGCTTCAGGTAGTTGAACCAGGGCAGCCACTCGAACGTGCCCCACTCCTCGACCAGCGGCGTCGGCACACCGGACGCCTTGAGCTTGTCGACCGCGGTGAACAGCTCGGCCCAGGTCGCCGGCGGCGCGCCGACGCCGGCCTTCTGCAGCAGGTCGGGGCGGTAGTAGAAGACGTACAGCGTCATGTCCATCGGGATGCCGTAGACGGCGCCGCCGGGCGAGGTGATCGAGTTCCACAGCTCGGGGCGGGTCTGCTGCTTCGCCTGCGAGACGTCGTACCCGTTCAGGTCGATCATGCCGCCGAGCTCGCCGAACTCGATGCCCCAGGAGAGGCCGCCGGAGACGATGTCCGGCCCGCTGCGCGAGGTGGCGGCGGTCAGCACCTTGGCGTGGCCGTCGTCCCAGGCGATCGCCTGCACCTTGATCGTGACGTCCTGGTGGAGCTCCTTGTAGCGGTCCGCGGCGACCTGCATCGCGGCCGCCTGCTCGTCGCTGCCGGTGTTCCAGAACAGCAGCTCGGCCGGGCCTTCCGCGTCCTGCCGCGGTGTCGTGCCGGTGCCGGTGGTGGTGCAGCCGGCGGCGAGGAGCATCGTCGCCAGGGCCGCGGCCAGTGTCCTTCTATGCATCATCGTGCCTCCGATCGATCGGGCGGATATCGATGGGGGTTGACTGAAACGAGTAAGCGCAGCCACCGTATTGAATGCAGCGATGCTCGTCAATACTGGCAGTTGTTTGCATTGACCAACGTGCACTTAACCGGGCAAGCTCAACACCCGTGAAGCGACCCACCATCGCGGACATCGCACGCCGGGCCGGCGTCTCCAAGGGCGCGGTGTCGTACGCGCTGAACGGCCAGCCCGGCGTCTCCGACACCACCCGGCGGCGGATCCTCGCCATCGCGGACGAGATCGGGTTCAGCCCGAGCAGCGCGGCCCGGGCACTCTCCGGGGCCAGGGCCCGCGCGGTCGGGCTGGCGCTCTGCCGGCCGGCCCGCACGCTCGGCATCGAACCGTTCTTCATGGGGCTGATCAGCGGCGTCGAGGCCGAGCTGTCCGCCCGGTCGTACGCGCTCACGCTCCAGGTGGTCGCGGACCCGGACGCGGAGATCGCGGTCTACCGCCGCTGGTGGGGCGAGCGCCGGGTGGACGGCGTGCTGCTCTGCGACCTGCGCACCGACGACCGCCGGGTGCCGGTGCTGGAGCAGTTGCAGCTGCCCGCGGTGGTGGTCGGCGGGCCGGACGGGACCGGCGCGCTGCCCGGCGTCTGGTCCGACGAGGCCGCCGCGCTCGCGGAGACCGTCGAATACCTGGTCGCGCTCGGCCACCGGCGCGTCGCCCGGGTCGGCGGGCTGCCCGAGCTGCAGCACACGCGGGTGCGCACGGACGCGTTCCGCGCGGTCTGCGCGCGCCTCGGCCTGGACCGCGGCGACACCGTCACGGTGCCGTCCGACTACACCGGCGAGGACGGCGCCCGCGCCACCCGGCGGCTGCTCAGCGCGGCCCGGCGGCCGACCGCGGTGATCTACGACAACGACGTGATGGCGATCGCCGGGCTGTCCGTCGCCCAGGAGATGGGCCTGACCGTGCCCGGCGACCTGTCCGTCGTGGCCTGGGACGACTCGCCGCTCTGCCGGCTGGTCCGGCCGCCGCTCACGGCGCTGAGCAGGGACATCCCGGCGTACGGCGGGCAGGCGGCCCGGCTGCTGCTGGACGCGGTGGCCGGCGTCCGGGTCGCGGCGGTACGGACGCCGACCGGGCACCTGACGCCGCGCGGAAGTACGGCACCGCCGCGGACCCCCTGAGCGCGTTCCGCACGTGGATCACGGTCCTTACGATGACCGGATGGGTTCGCACAACTGGGATGGGCCCGGGGATCCGGCCGCCGGCGACCGCTCCTGGCCGGACGGCGAGGCCACGCGGGAGGACCGGCCGCGGCGGCGCGGCCCGTTCCCGCCCCGGATCATGCCCAAGTTCGGCGGGCCCCCGCCGCCACCGACCGGCTCGCCCCCGACCGGCTCGCCCGTCGTGCCGCCCCCGCCGGTGTCCGGCGCCGGGACGCCCGGTCACGGGCACGGCCACACGCCCGGTCACGGGCACAGTCACACGGCCGGGGTGCCGCGCGTCTTCATCGTGCTGGCCGCGCTCATCGCCGTCATCCTGCTCGGTGTCTGCGCCGCCGGCGTGCTGCTGGACGAGGGCGGCGGCGATCAGCCCGTCGCGGCGGACGGGCAGGCCGGCCGGGTCGAGGGCGGCGCGGGCGGGCTGATCGGCCGGGAGGGCCTGGACGGCATCGCGGCGGCCGGCGAGCGGCTGCGGGAACGGCCCTACCAGGTGAGCTTCCGGTTCCAACGGGCCACGTCGCTGATCCGGGCCGACGAGCCCACGCCGGTCCGGGTGGCCACGCTCACCTGGAGCGGCGAGCTGCGCAGCACCGGCGGGGCCGACCCGTCCTGGGACGCCCGGAGCCAGGTGACGGCGCAGGGCACGGACGGCGTGGAACTGGGCGTGGTGGACAGCCTCGCGGTCGTCGACACCGGCGGCGTGCGCTACCTCGACTCCGCGTCGCACGCCGGCGGCCGGCCGTGGACCGCCTCGACCGGCCCGGACCGGGGCACCTACTGCTGGCCGGCCGGCACGTTCCGGCGGGCGGACGGCGGCGTCACCGCGATCCCGCTGCCGGTGGCGGACCCGGTGGAGTACCTCGACGTGAAGTCCGCCTCGGTCACCACCGAGTCGCTGCCGGCGGACGCGACCCGGTACCTGCTCGACGACGGCATCACCCCGGGCGACCGGCTCGCCGCCGCGATCCACGCGCTGGCCACGGCGACCGGCATAGATCTGCCGGAGTACGCGCTCGCGATCACGGTCACCGCGGACGGGATGCTCGCCGGGGTCGAGCTGACCGGCATCGGCGCCGCGGCCGGCACCACGCTCTCCATGATCGTGCACTCCCCCGGTGCCGAGGTCGTGATCACGGCGCCCCCGGCCGACCAGGTCTCCGGCTGAGCCACCGGGGTTCTCCCGGCCACCCACCCCACCGGCAGGGAGGCCGCCCGCGGCCGACCGGTGCCCGCGGGAGCACTCGGAACGTCACCACGCCGGAAGCGGGAAGACGGTCTGCCCGCTCCTGTCGCTGTGGAACCGGTCGCTGTGGAACCGGTCGCTCCGGGAGCGGCCGCTCGGGAACCGGCCGCTCGGGAACCGGCCGCTCCGGAACCGGCCGCTCCGGAACCGGCCGCTCCGGAACCGGCGGGTTCGCTCAGGAACCGGTGGGCGACGGGCCGGCCGGGACCGGCGGGGACGGCTCGGCCCGGGTGGGCGACGGCGGGACCGCCGGAGACGGCTGGGACGGCTCGGCCGGGGTGGGCCCGGACGGCTCGGCGGCCGGGGTGGGGCGGGCCGCGATCGTGTCGCCGATCAGGTGCCGCTCCAGCGTGACCTGGGACTGGCCGGTGCCGCCGACCCGGATGTCGTCGTAGGCCTGCAGCGACTTGGTCTCGTCGAAGTACAGCACGGAGAGCGCGAGCGGCACCGGCTCCTCCGACTCCAGGCCGCGCAGCCCGGCGCCGCCGCTGGAGCCCTGCGTCATCAGCAGCGTGGGCGCGCCCGGCTCGAGCTCGCGGACCTCGCGGTTGTGGGTGTGCCCGGCCAGCACGACCGGCACGTCACCGGCGAGCGGGCCGGCCATCTTCGGGTCGTGGACCAGCGCGATCTGCACCGGGCGGCCACCGGCCTCGATGGTCGCGTCCAGCCGGGCGCCGGTCGCGGCGAGCCTGGCCTGCTCCTCCTCGGTGGTCTCCCGGCCCGCGGTCTCCTTGTCCGGCGTGAACCGGGGGTCGCCGATGCCGGCGACGGTCAGGCCGGCCACGTCCGCGATCTGGTTGTCCAGCACCACCGCGTTCTGCTGGCCGGCGACCGCGGCCTGGGTCGGCGAGGAGTCGTGGTTGCCGCGGATGTAGACGTACGGGACGTCGAGCAGGCCGATCGAGGCGACGTAGGACGCCTCCGGCTCGCTGCCCCAGTCCGTGATGTCGCCGGTGTCGATCACCGCGTCGATCCGGTACTGCTCCACGATCGTGCGGATCACCGGCCAGGCGGCCGGGTTCAGGTGCAGGTCGGAGACGTGCAGGATGCGGGTGGTGCCCTCCTGCGGCTCGTAGACCGGCAGCGTGGAGACCGTGGCGTAGATCCGGCTGACGTTGCCGACCAGGCGTTGCAGCTGCTCCGCGTACTTGTTGTAGTCGCTGGCGATCTTCTGCACGTCACCGATCAGCGCGGGCGCGTTGACCAGCAGGCCCTCGTACCGCGGCTCCTCGATCGACTGCGGGCGGATGGTGAGCGCGCCGACGCCGAGTGAGCCGAGCACCAGCGCGAGCGCGGTCAGCCCGGACGCGGCGACCGGGCGCGCCCGCCGGTAGATCAGCGCGGCCAGGATCATCGCGGCCAGCATCGAGACCGCGGCCGCGCGGAACCCGAGCCGCATCAGGCCGCGCTGGATGTCGCCGACCACGGACTGGGTCGCGCGCGTGATCCCGGTCGGGTCGTCGATCAGCGCCTCGACGCGCCCCTGGTCCAGCTCGCCGAGCTCGACCGTGAGCTGGGACGGTCCCTGGTGGGTGTCCAGGGCCAGCGAGCCGAGCGGCGGGATGTTGACCTTCGTGTCGCCGGTCAGCGACGGGCCGACGGACAGCTCCGCGCGGAACGGGCCGATGTCCGCGTCCACCCGGCCGGCCAGCAGCAGCCCGAGCGCGACGCCGGCGACCGCGACCGCCAGGATCGCGAGCGCGGAGCCGGCCCGGCGGGCGAGCGGACGGCGCAGCACGCGCGGCACCGCGCGCAGGCGGGACCGCGCCGCCGGCGTGGGGTCCTCTCCGGCGGCGGTGTCGGGCTGGTTCTCCGGACCGTCCATGTGCAAATTCTCGCCTGCCCGCCGTACGCGGGTGTGAAACCTGGGTGTGGATCTTCTTTCCGGTGTTTCCGGGTCAGATCTTGCCGGCGCCGCCGCCGCTGAACACGAGCCGGATGATCCGGTCGTCGTCCGCGGCCGGGGTGCCCCGCCCGTCCGTGTTCGACGTGCTGATCCAGACCGATCCGTCCGGCGCCGCGACCGCGGTGCGGAGCCGGCCGAACTGCCCGGCCAGCGCCTCGGACGGGCTGCCGAAGACGGTGCCCTGCTCGGTCGTCTCGACCAGCCACAGCCGCTGGCCCTTCAGGCAGGCCGCGACCAGCGTGCGTTCCACCATCGCCAGGCCGGAACAGGACGCCTCGTCGGTCGGCCAGGTGACCAGCGGCGCGGTGAACGCCGGGTCCGGCGACGGCGGTGCGCCCTCCACGGCCGGCCAGCCGTAGTTCTTCCCCGGCTCGATCACGTTCAGCTCGTCGAACGTGTCCTGGCCGAACTCGGTCGCGTACATCCGCTTGCCCTCGTCCCAGGCCAGCCCCTGCACGTTGCGGTGGCCGAGCGACCAGACCGGTGACGCCGCGTCCGGGTTGCCCTCGGCCGGCTTCCCGTCCCGGGTGATCCGCAGGATCTTGCCGCCGAGGCTCTTCGGGTCCTGCGCGAGGTCGCCGTCCGAGCCGTCGCCGGTGGTCGCGTAGAGGAACCCGTCCGGCCCGAACGCGAGCCGCCCGCCGTTGTGCACGCCGCTGCGCGGGATGCCGGTCAGGATCGGCTCCGGCGTCACCATCGGAAGGTCCTCGCCGGCCGGGTCCGCGCCCAGCGTGAACCGGCCGACGCGGTTGTCCTCCGCGGTCGTGTAGTAGACGAACACCGTACGGTCGGCCTTGAAATCCGGCGACACCGCGATGCCGAGCAGGCCACCCTCGCCGCCCGGCTCGATCGCGTCGCTGAGGTCCGCGATCGCGGACACCCGCGGCCCGGTCCGGTCCGACTCCGGCCCGACCTTCACCAGCCGTCCCGTGTCGCGCTCGGTGACCAGGGCGCCGCCGTCCGGCAGGAAACCGATCCCCCACGGTACGTCCAGGCCGCGCGCCAGCACGGTCACCGCCGCCTCACCGCTGCCTCCGCCACCGCGCGGTGCGACGCTGCCGCTCGGGGTGGGGAACCGCGGCGGTGAACCCGCCTGTTCCTCGCTCGGCGGCCCGAAGGAGCACGCGGTGAGCAGCGGGAACACCAGCGCCCCGGCGAGCAGCGCGCGGGTGGCCGGTCGACGGCGGGCTCGGATCACGCGATCCAGAGTAACCAGGCTCCCTGAGCGTTCCCGGACCGCCGGATAACGTCGTCAGCATGAAGATCTGGGTTCCGCACGAGCACGGCGCCGGATTGCTGGGTCCGCTGCCGCCGGACACGACCGTGGAGGTGCTGTCCGGCCCCGACGCACCGATGCCGTCCGCGCCGGACGGCGTCCGGTTCTGGGTGCCGCCGTTCCTGGCCCGCGACGGCGCCGCCGCCCTGGCCGCGCGCTTCCCCGACCTCGAGGTCGTGCAGCTGCTCAGCGCGGGTGCCGAGGTCTGGACCGGCCAGCTCCCCGCGCACGTGACGCTCTGCGACGCCCGCGGCGTGCACGACTCCTCCACGGCCGAGTGGGCGATGACCGCGATCCTGAGCCACCTGCGCGCCTTCCCGGCCTTCGTCCGGGCGCAGGCCGGCCGGGAGTGGGCCTACGCCGCGCACACCCCCACGGACGAGCTGGCCGGCAAGCGCGTGCTGATCGTCGGCGCCGGCTCGATCGGCACCGCGCTCGCCGCCCGCCTCCGCCCGTTCGAGACGACGGTCACGCTGGTCGCCCGCCGCGCCCGGCCCGCCGACGACGTGCACGCGGTCGAGGACCTGCCCGCGCTGCTCCCGCACGCCGACGTCGTGGTGCTGCTCGTCCCGCTCACCGACGCCACCCGCGGCCTGGCCGACGCCGGCTTCCTGGCCGCGATGCCCGACGGCGCGCTGCTGGTCAACGCGGCCCGCGGCCCCGTCCTCGACACGGAGGCCCTGCTCGCCGAGGTGTCCTCGGGCCGGCTTCGCGCCGCCCTCGACGTCACCGACCCGGAGCCGCTGCCCACCGACCATCCGCTCTGGACCCTGCCGAACGTCCTGATCACCCCGCACGTCGCCGGTTCCGTGCACGGGCTCCACCGCCGCGCCTACGCGCTGGCCGGCGCCCAGCTCCGCCGGTTCGCGGCCGGCCGGCCCCTGGAGAACGTGGTCACCGACGGATACTGAGCATCGCCGGCCCGGGCGTCACCGCGCCCGGGCACCGGTGGCTGCGTCGAGCCCGGCACCGTGCGGGTTCGGGCGGCGCGGCGTCAGTTCCGCAGTTCCGCGATGACCTGCTCGGCCACGGACGGCACCAGCCGGAACTCGGTGTGCCCGACGCAGCCCGCGTCGGTGTTCCGGGCGCCGTCGAGCATCGCGCTGGTGTACGGGACGACGACCAGGTCGCACTTCGAGTAGAACGTGCGGTAGTCGACGGCGCCGGGGGTCTCGTCGCCGGCGTTGAGCGCGCGCAGGAAGGCCGAGCCGGGGAGCACCTCGCGGCAGGAGGCGTGGAAGCGGCAGACCGACAGCATGTGGGTGCCATGGTGCGGGCCGGCGAGCGAGACCAGGTCGTCGACGGTGGCGGTGCCGCCGAGGGTGCGCACGTAGTAGCGGGCGACCACCGCGCCCATCGAGTGCCCGACCAGGTCGACCTTCGCGCCGCCGTGGTCCTCGCGGACGTCCCGTACGTAGTCGGCGAGGCGTTCGGCCGAGGTGACGTTGGACTGGCGGTACCGGTAGCCGAACGTGTGGATGTCGCCGCTGTCGTAGCCGGCCGCGCGGAGCCGGGTGACCAGCAGGTCCCAGGTGGCGGTGGAGCTGTTGTACCCGTGGATCAGGATCACCGGGCCGGCCGTCGCGGCCCGCGCGGGCGCGGCGGGGACCGCTACGGTGAGGATCGCGGCCGCGAGGGCGGCAGTGGCGCGGGCGGCGGCGGTGGCGCGGGCGCGGGCGGCGGCAGTGGCGCGGGCGGCGGCGGCCGTGCGGGCGGCGAGGAGCGGGCGGCGCATGCCTCGGACGATATGACCAGCACGCCCGATTCAGGGCTTATTTCGGAATTTCAGTCCTCGGTGGCCAGCGTCTGCTCGCCGGCCTTCAGCAGCTGCGGGACCGCGCGGGCCGGGACGCCGGTCAGGCGGATCACGGTGCCGTCGGTGAGCAGCGCGAAGACCCGGTTGCGGCCGCCCGGCGCGATCTCGGCGACCTCCGGCCACGCTATCCGCCGCGAGCCGAGCAGCGCGCGGACCCGCAGGCCCTGCGGGCCGGCGTCGGTGCCGGAACGGACCGCCCAGACGAGCACGGCCAGCGGGATCAGGCAGACGGTGAGCAACCACGGGTTCTCCGCGGCCACCGGCAGCGCGCCGACCGTCGCGAACGCGGCCGCGATCGCGATCGGGCCGGCCTGGCGGTATCGGATCACCGTGGACTTTCCGCTGCTCACCCCCGCATCCTCCCACCGGCGTCACCCGGCCGTGGACGGCGGGTGCGCGGAATTGTCGCAGGTGCCCGGCATACTGACCGCGGAACGGTCATGAGCAGCGGTTATCCGACCTTGGGGATCGAGGTATCGACATGGCGCGACTGGTGGCGATCGGCACGGAGAAGGGGTTGTTCCTCGCGACCCACGACGGCGGGGAGTGGGAGGTGAGCGCGCTCCACTTCGCGGTGAAGTCGGTGTACGCGGTCGCGATCGACACGCGCGGCGGCACGCCACGGATCCTGGTCGGCGCGTCGAGCGCGCACTGGGGACCGAGCGTGGCGATCAGCTCCGACCTCGGCAGGACCTGGGTGGAGCCGGACGACCCGGCCATCGTCTTCCCGGAGGACACCGGTGCCGCGCTGGAGCGGGTGTGGCAGCTGGCCCCGGGGCCGGCGGACCGGCCGGAGATCGTCTACGCGGGTACGGAGCCGTCCGCGCTGTTCCGCTCGGAGGACGGTGGGCGCTCGTTCTCCCTGGTCCGCGGCCTGTGGGAGCACCCGCACCGGCCGACCTGGGAGCCGGGCGGCGGCGGTCAGGCGATCCACACGATCCTGCCCGACCCGCGCGACGACGGGCGCATGGTGGTGGCGATGTCCACCGGCGGCGTCTACCGCACGGCGGACCGCGGCGAGACCTGGACGCCCGGCAACGCGGGCATCCGCGCGGTGCACGTGCCCGACCCCTTCCCGGAGTACGGGCAGTGTGTCCACAAGGTGGCACGGGACGGCGCCGACCCGGACCGGTTCTACGCGCAGGTCCACCACGGCGTCTACCGGTCCGACGACGGCGCGGCGAGCTGGACGTCGATCGCCGACCCGCTGCCGGGCGACTTCGGCTTCCCGATCGTGGCGCACCCGTCCAGGCCCGGCACGATCTACAACTTCCCGATGATCGCCGACATGGACCGGTTCCCGGCCGACCACCGCTGCCGGGTCTACCGGTCGCGGGACGCCGGCGCGTCCTGGGAGCCGCTGTCCGCCGGGTTGCCCAGCGCGCCGTTCTACCCGTCCGTGCTGCGCGACGCGATGTGCGTGGACGCGGGCGACCCGGCCGGCGTCTACTTCGGCGCCAAGTCCGGTGAGGTCTTCGCCAGCCTGGACGAGGGCGACTCGTGGACGCGGGTCGCCGCGCACCTGCCGGCCGTGCTCTGCGTGCGGGCGGCGGTGATCTGATGGGCGCGGTGATCCTGCTGCCCGGCGTGCTCCGCCCCGAGGCGGCCGGCGCGTCCCGGCTGGAGGTGGCCGCGCCCGGCACGGTCCGCGACGTGCTGGCCGAGGTCACGGCGCGGTGGCCGCGGCTGGCCAGGCGGCTACGCGACGAGCGGGGCGAGCTCCGGCGGTACGTCAATCTCTATGTCGACGGCGAGGAGTGCCGGCGGATGAGCGGTCTCGATACGCCGGTGCCGGACGGCGCGGAAATTCAGATCATTCCGTCCGTCGCGGGCGGGTGACGCGCACCGCCCCGCGCGTACCCGGTAGGTTGGGGACCGGCCCGGCTACTGTGCCGTAACTCACCGAGGCAACAATCGTTGCTGATGGATAGGTGCGGCCGTGCCGTGGTGCGGCGGATCCACCCTTTCGCGTTCCCTCGGCGACAGGACCACCCGGTGCCCACGTCCATTGTTCTGCCCGCGGCCGGCGCGCTGCTGCTCGCCGCCGGTCTCGCGGCGCTGCTCGGCGCACCCGGCCTGCCCGCACCGGGCGCGGCCGGCGGGGCGATCGTGCTGGTCACCGCGCAGGCCGCCGGCGCGCTGATCCGCCGGGCGCTGCAGATCCACGCGGCCACCCGGACGTTCGGGCCGTGCCGCGGCGCCGGGCTGCTCGGCATGGGCGCGGTCACCGCGGGGTGCACCGTGCTCGGCGTGCTGCTCACCCCGCCGGGCGTGCGGGAGCACGTGGCGCTGGGCGGGCTCGTCGCGTCCGCGCTGGTCTACCTGTCCGGGATCATCCTGATGCCGGGCACGGTCACCACTATCCCGGCCCGGCTCCGGCGCGGGATCGACGGCGCGGGCGTCGGCACCAGTCTGGCGTTCGCGGCGTACCTGATACCCGGCGACGAGCCGATGCCGGCGGCCGCGCTGGCCGCCACGCTGCTGGCCGCGGCCGCGCTCTCGGTCATAGTGATCACCGCGCTGCGGGTCACGACCTATCGCCCGGCCGCCTGGCTGTGCGGCACCGGCGCGGTCACGGCCATCCTCGGGCTCGGCGGGATCGTGCACTACGCGTACGAGGGGAACCCGTTCGTGCTGCTCGGCGCCACGATCGCCGTGGCGGTCGGGCCGCTGGTCGCGGCGGCCGGCGCGGAGCGCACCTCGCAGGGTCCCACGCCCGCGCCCGCCGGTACGCCCGAGTCCGTGCTCAGCGGCTATCCGGTGCTCGCGGTGCCGATGCTGATCGCTCTCGGCAGCGCGGTCTACCACCTGCTCGCCGGCCACACGTTCGACACCCGAGCCGTCCTGCTCGGGCTCTCGATCATCCCGTGTGTGGTGCTCCGGGAGATCCTGGCCGTGGTCGACATCCGGCGGTACAGCCGGCGGCTCGCCGCGCAGGAGGCGCAGTTCCGGTCGCTGGTCTCCGGCGCGAACGACCTCACGCTGATGCTCGACACCGACCTGGTGGTCCGCTGGCAGTCGCCGGCCGCGGCCCGGCTGTTCGGGCTCTCCGACGCGGAGGTGGTCGGGCACTCGTTCGCGTCGCTGCTGCACCCGGACGACCGGTCCGACGTGGCCGGCGCGCTCCGCGAGGTGCTCGAGGGCACGCGCGGGGAGCGGCCGCCGCTGGTCACGGCGCGGCTGCGGGACGGGTACGGCGCGTGGCGCGACACCGAGTCGACGATCAGCGACCAGCGCGACGTGCCCGCGGTGAACGCGCTGGTCGTGCACGTGCGCGACGTCGGCGACCGGGTGGCGTTGCAGCGGCAGCTGCACGAGGTGGCGTACACGGACCAGCTCACCGGCCTGCCGAACCGGCGCGAGATCATGCGGACGCTGACCGCGCAGCGGGCGGTGCCGGGGCACACCGGCGCGCTGCTCGTCGTCGAACTGCTCGGCATCGCGGACATCAGCGACCAGCGCGGGCGGGAGACCGCGGACGCGCTGCTGGTCGAGGCCGGGCGGCGGATGCGGACGCTGCTCACGCCGGACGACCTGCCCGGCCGGCTCGGCGGCGGCGAGTTCGCGGTGCTCACCGTGCAGGGGCCGGTGCTGGCGTACGCGCTGGGCACCCGGCTGCTGACCGTACTGACCGCGCCGTACCAGCTGCCCGGCACGATCATCGATCTGCACGTGAGCATCGGCCTGGCCGAGGTGGGCCCGTCCTCCAGCAGCATCGACGAGGTGCTGAACCGGGCCGACCTGGCCCGCCGCCGGGCACGCCAGCAGGGACCGGACCGGATCGAGTGGTACGACTCGTACCTGGAGGAACAGCTCGTCCGGCGGATGGACGTCGAGCGGGAGATCGTCGGCGTCGTCGAGCGCCGCGAGCTGGACCTGGTCTACCAGCCGATCCTGTCGCTGCCGGACCGCACCACGGCCGGCGTCGAGGCGCTGCTGCGGTGGCGGAACCCGGTGCTCGGCACGGTGCACCCCGGCGAGCTGCTGCCGGTCGCGGAGGATCTCGGCGTGCTGCCGGAGATCGGGACGTGGGTGCTGTCCACCGCGCTGCGCCAGCTGGCGGACTGGACGCCGGGGTACCCGGCGCTGACGCTGACCGTGAACGTGTCGCCGCGCGAGCTGGCCGTGCCGGACTTCGTGCACCGGGTCGCGGCGATGCTGAACGCGCACGGGATCGCGCCGGAGCGGCTGTGCATGGAGGTCGCGGAGGACCGGATCCCGGACGACATGCCGGCGGTGGTCACCCAGTTCGCGAAGCTGCGGGCGCTGGGCGTGCGGACCGCGATCGACGACTTCGGCGCGGGTCAGGCGTCGCTGGCGCAGCTGCGCCGGATGCCGGTGGACATGCTGAAGGTGGACGGCGAGCTGATCTCCCGTCCGGTCGATCCGGAGTCCGGCGGCCAGCCGCTGATCGACGTGATCGTGGGGCTGGGCCGGCGGCTCGGCCTGGAGATCGTGGCGGAGCGGCTGGAGACCACCGAGCAGGTCCGCGAGGCGGTGCGGGCCGGGCTGGGCCGGGGCCAGGGCTTCCGGTTGTCCCGGCCGGCACCGGCGGAACGCGTCGAGGCGTTCCTGACCGAACCGACGACGCTGTCCTGATCAGTCGCCCAGGAAGACGTACTGGTCGTGGTCGATCGACAGGTCCAGGGCGGCCAGGCGGGCCACGGTCTCCGCGGAGTAGGAGATCGCCGGGGTGGTGACCACCAGCGCGTCGTCGTAGGTGTTCTTCCGGGTGGCGTGCATCTCGATGACCACCTCGGCGCGCGCCCCCAGCCCGAGCGTGCGGCAGGCGGCGCGGATGCCGTCCGCGTGGGGCTCGATCGCGTCGAGGAGCCGGCGGACGACGTCCTCGGTGTCGTAGGTGGCGGCCGCCGGCTGCTCGTACCGCCAGGCGCTGGACCGATGGCGCGGCCAGGGCCGGCCGGTCGCCGGGTCGCCGCGCCGGTGAGCCTCGGTGGGCTGCAGTCCGACGATCTCGGTGATCTCGTCGGGCACGAGGCCGGGCCCGGCCTCGGTGGCCTCGTAGAAGGAGAGGTAGGCGCGCTGGCGCGTGGTCGGGGTGTCCGGCATGGACGGGAGTCCAGGTAACCGGCGTGCGGGATCGCCCGGTGCGGCGCGGCCCGGCCGGAGGGCGCCCTCCGGCCGGGCCGCGTCTGCGTCACCGGCTCGTGTGCCGGCCGTCCCGGTCAGCCCTGGGCGCCGAGGCGGGAGAGGATCAGTTCGCGGACGGTCTTGGCGTCGGCCTGGCCGCGGGTGGTCTTCATGACAGCGCCGACCAGCGCGCCGGCGGCCGCGACCTTGCCGTCGCGGATCTTCGCGGCGATGTCCGGGTTCGCAGCGATCGCCTCGTCGACCGCGGCGGTGAGCGCGCCGGTGTCGGACACGACCCCCAGGCCGCGGGCGGTCATGATCTCGCGCGGCGAGCCCTCGCCGGCGACGACGCCCTCCAGGACCGCGCGGGCCAGCTTGTCGTTGAGCTTGCCCTCGTCGACCAGCTGCTGAAGCTCCGCGACCTGCGCCGGGGTGGCGCCGACCGCGGACAGCTCGATGCCCTCCTCGTTCGCGCGCCGGGCCAGCTCGCCGAGCCACCACTTGCGCGCGCCCGCGGCGGTCGCACCGGCCGCGATGGTCGCCTCGATCAGCTCGACCGCGCCCGCGTTGACCACGGACTGCATGTCCAGGTCGGTCAGGCCCCACTCCTCCTGCAGCCGCTTGCGGTGCACCCGCGGCGGCTCCGGCAGCGCGGCCTTGAGCTCGGCCACCCAGGCGGCGTCCGGCGCCATCGGCACCAGGTCCGGCTCCGGGAAGTACCGGTAGTCGGTCGCCTCCTCCTTGGACCGGCCGGGACGGGTGTCGCCGGTGTCCTCCTGGAAGTGCCGGGTCTCCTGGAAGATCCGCTCGCCGGAGTCGAGCACGGACGCCTGCCGGATCATCTCGGCGCGGACCGCGCGCTCGACCGAGCGCAGCGAGTTCACGTTCTTGGTCTCGGTGCGGGTGCCCCACTCGGTGGAACCGGCCGGGCTGAGCGAGGTGTTCACGTCGCAGCGCATCGAGCCCTGCTCCATCCGCACGTCGGAGACGTCCAGCGAGCGGATGATGTCGCGCAGCTCGGTCACGTAGGCGCGCGCGACCAGCGGCGCCTTGGCCCCGGTGCCCGGGATCGGCTTGGTGACGATCTCGACCAGCGGGATGCCGGCCCGGTTGTAGTCCACCAGCGACTCGGTGGCGCCGTGGATGCGCCCGGTCGCGCCGCCGACGTGCAGCGTCTTGCCGGTGTCCTCCTCCAGGTGCACGCGCTCGATCTCGACGCGCACCATCTCGCCGTCCACCTCGACGTCCAGGTAGCCGTCGACGCACAGCGGCTCGTCGTACTGGCTGGTCTGGAAGTTCTTCGGCATGTCCGGGTAGAAGTAGTTCTTCCGGGCGAAGCGGCACCACTCGGCGATCGAGCAGTTGAGCGCGAGACCGATCCGGATGGTCGCCTCGATCGCGGCGCGGTTCGGTGCCGGCAGCGCGCCGGGCAGGCCGAGGCAGACCGGGCAGACCTGGGTGTTGGGCTCCGCGCCGAACTCGGTCGGACACCCGCAGAACATCTTCGTGTTCGTCCCGAGCTCGACGTGCGTCTCCAGGCCGATCACCGGCTCGTAGCGCGCGACGACGTCGTCGTACGGCGGCAGCACGGTCGTGGTCATGAACTTTCTCCCGGATTCTTCAGGCTTCCGCGGCGATCAAGAGCAACGGGCGGCGGGGGTACGGCGGGAGCCGCTGACCGGCTCCCGCCGTGTCTACGGCTTTACAGCGCCGGCGGTGTGAGCACGCCGACCGTGGACTCCAGCGCGGCCGCGACCCGGTACATCCGGTCGTCGGCCATCGTCGGCGCCATGATCTGCAGCCCGACCGGCAGGCCCTCGGAGAGACCGCACGGCACGGAGATCGCCGGGCCGCCGTACAGGTTCGTCGGGATCGTGAACAGGTCGGCGAGGTACATCTGGTACGGGTCGCCGGTGCGCGAGCCGAACGGGAACGCCACGAACGGCGTGGTCGGCGAGACCAGCACGTCGACCTGCTCGAACGCGGACGTGAAGTCGCGCGTGATGAGCGTGCGCACCTTCTGCGCCTGGCCGTAGTAGGCGTCGTAGTAGCCGGACGAGAGCGCGTACGTACCCAGGATGATCCGGCGCTTGACCTCGGGGCCGAAGCCGGCCTCGCGGGTCAGCGACATGACCTCCTCCAGCGAGTGGCTGCCGTCGTCGCCGGTGCGCAGGCCGAACCGGACGCCGTCGAACCGGGCCAGGTTCGACGAGGCCTCGCTCGGCGCGATCAGGTAGTAGGCGGGCAGCGCGTACTGGAAGTGCGGGCAGGAGATCTCGACGATCTCGGCACCGAGCTTGGTCAGCGCCTCGACCGAGTCCCGGTACGCCGCCATCACGCCGGGCTCCGCGCCCTCGCCGCCGAACTCGGTGACCAGGCCGATCCTGACGCCGGTCAGGTCGCCGGTCGCGCCGAGCCGCGCGGCCGCGACCACGTCCGGCACCGGCTGCGGGATGGAGGTGGAGTCGCGCGGGTCGTGGCCGGCGATGACCGAGTGCAGCAGCGCCGCGTCGTGCACGGTGCGCGCGCACGGGCCGGGCGTGTCCAGCGAGGAGGAGAACGCGATCAGGCCGTACCGGGACGTACCGCCGTAGGTCGGCTTGGCGCCGACCGTGCCGGTCACCGCGCCCGGCTGCCGGATCGAGCCACCGGTGTCCGTACCGATGGCCAGCGGTGCCTCGTACGCGGCGATGGCCGCCGCGCTGCCGCCGCCGGAACCACCGGGGATGCGGCCCAGGTCCCATGGGTTGTTCGTCGGGCCGTAGGCCGAGTATTCCGTGGACGAGCCCATCGCGAACTCGTCCATGTTGGTCTTGCCGAGCATCACGGTGCCGGCGGCGCGCAGCCGCTCGACGATCGTGGCGTCGTACGGCGGGCGCCAGCCCTCCAGGATCTTGGAGGCCGCGGTGGTCGGGACGCCCTTCGTGGCGAGCACGTCCTTGACCGCGACCGGGACGCCGGCCAGCGGGCCGAGCTCCTCGCCCGCGGCGCGCCGCGCGTCCACGTCGCGGGCGGCGGCGAGCGCGCCCTCCGTGTCGACGTGCAGGAACGCGTGCACGCGCTCGTCCACGGCGGCGATCCGGTCCAGGTGCGCCTGGGCCACCTCGACCGCGGAGACGTCACCGGACGCGATGGTGGCGGCCAGCTCGGCCGCGGTCAGCCGGGTGAGATCCGACATGGCTCAGGCCTCCTCATCCAGGATGCGCGGGACGCGGAATCGCCCGTCCTCGGCGTCGGGGGCGCCGGAGAGCGCGGCCTCCTGCGTCAGCCCGGGGACCACGACGTCGTCGCGGAACACGTTGGTCAGCGGCACCGAGTGCGAGGTCGGCGGGATGTCCGTCGCGGCGACCTCGCCGATCCGGGCGACCGACTGCAGGATCACGTCGAGCTGGCCGGCGAAGACGTCCAGCTCCTGCTCCGTCACGGCTAGCCGCGACAGGCGCGCCAGGTGCGCGACCTCCTCGCGGGAGATGGCGGCCATGGGATTGCCCCCTCGGTAGTTCGCTCTTCGGGTGACCTGTGACCGGCGTAGCGCTGGGCAGGGCCGGCGTGCACTTACGCTCGCGCGCAGCGTCGCACGGGTCGGTGACCTGTGCGAGTCTATTTGTCACCCTCGGCACCGGCCCGGGCGACTCCCCGGATGGATCGGCCGGTGCTCGCGGAGGTGCCGGGCGGCGTGTCGCCGAGCCCTTCCAGCACGCTCTCCGCCCGGCTCTCCGGCACGCCGTCGGACTGGTGCCCGCGCCGGTTGGTGGGGCGCCGGCCGGTCCGCCGCGGCGGGGTGTCCGCCGGGCTCTCCCGCGGCGCCCGGCTCCCCGGGGCCGGGCGGCTCTCGGCGCGGTGGGCGTCCTGGAGGACCGGCGGGCGGTAGCGGGACAGCCAGACGCCGAACTCCTCGGCCGGCATCGGCCGGCCGTAGAACCAGCCCTGCGCCACGTGGCAGCCGGCCGCGTGCAGCATCCGCCAGGTGCGCTCGTCCTCGACGCCCTCGGCGACCACGCGCAGGCCGAGCGCGCCGGCGAGCTCGATCATGGACCGGACGATCGCGGCGTCGTCGCCGTCCGCGGTCATGCCCAGCACGAACGAGCGATCGATCTTCACCTCGGACAGCGGCAGCCGGCGCAGGTGCTGCATGGACGAGTAGCCGGTGCCGAAGTCGTCGAGCGCGATCGCGATGCCGAGCCGGGAGAGCCGGGAGAGCGTGACCAGGACCCGGCGCGGGTCCGCCATCAGCGCGCTCTCGGTGATCTCCAGCTGCAGGCGGTCGGCGGGCAACCGGTAGCGGGCGAGGCGGTCCTCGATCTGGTCGACGATGTCGCCGGTGTGCAGGTCCCGGACGCTCACGTTGAGCGCGGCCCGCATCGGCAGGCCCGCGTCCCGCCACGCCGCGAGCTGCTCGATGACGTCGTCGACAACGCGGCGGGTGAGCAGCCGCATCACGGCGGTGTGCTCGGCCGCCTTGATCAGCTCTTCCGGGTGCACCATGCCGCGCTCCGGGTGCCGCCAGCGCAGCAGGGCCTCGACGCCGACCACCTCGCCGGTGTCGATCGCGACCTGCGGCTGGTAGTACATCCGGATCTCGCCGGCGCCGGGCAGCTGCGGCAGTCCGGTCCCGCCGGGCTCGGCGCGCACGCCGCCGGTCACCTCGAGTGCGGTGCGCAGGTCGCCGAGCAGGCTGAGCCGTTCCGGCGAGTTGTGGTCGGCCTCCGGCGCGTAGACCGCGACCGCGTCGCCGCGGTGCTTCGCCTCGTACATCGCGACGTCCGCGTGCCGCATCAGCGTCTCGAAGTCGGTGCCGTGCTCCGGGTAGACCGCGACGCCGATCGACCCGCCGATGTCGAGCGGCAGCCCGTCGAGCGGGACCGGCTCGTCCAGCGCCCCGGCGATCTCGACCGCCAGCCGCCGGGCGGCCGTGGCGTCCGCCAGCCGGGGCGCGAGCACCGCGAACTCGTCGCCGCCGAGACGAGCTAGCGTGGCCGGCGGCCCGACCACGGTGGCCAGCCGCTTGGCGACCTCGGTCAGCAGGCGGTCGCCGACCGCGTGGCCGAGCGCGTCGTTGACCCGCTTGAACCGGTCGAGGTCCAGCAGGAGCAGCGCCATGTGCCCGTTCGCCTCGCCGCGGGCGGCGCGCTCCGCGTGCCCGGCGATCTGGTCCGCGACCTCGGTGAGCAGCGCCTTGCGGTTGCCCAGGCCGGTGAGCGGGTCGAGCCGGGAGATCTTCTCGTGCGCGGTGGTGAGCCGCGCCATCCGGTAGACCGCGTAGAGCGGCACCAGGATGAGCGGGATCAGCGCGGCGCTCAGGTGCGCCGCGACCACCAGCAGCGGGCCGAGGAACAGCAGCGCGCCCGCGGACAGCAGCTCGAAGCCGAGACCGCTGACGAACATCGCCGGCCACCGTCCGCCGAAGCGCAGCCAGACCGCGACCGTGACGGTGCCGTAGGTGACCGCGAACCAGGCCGCCGAGGCCGCGACGACCGCCAGCACGTCCGTCCACGACGGATTGCCGCCGGCCCGGAACGCCAGCTCCGGCCCGGCCGTGAGCACCGCGGCGGCCGCGGCCAGCGCGAGCACGTGCTGGGCGGTGTTGAAGCCGGTGCGCCAGACGCTGCTGCGCATCCGAACGCCGCACACCCCGACCGCGACCACCTGCACGACGATCGCCGGGCCCAGACCCCAGCCCAGCAGGATCGCGAACGTGAGCGAGACCGAGGCGAGGATGGCCGCGCCGAGCCGGCGCCGCCCGATCGGCGTGAACGGCCGCGCGTCGATCAGCACGGCGAGCGCGGCCAGCACCCAGAAGGCGAGCGGGAGATCGGCGACCTGGCCGGGGAGCGCGAGCAGGGCCGGCACCGACGCGGCGGCGGCGGCCAGGCTCACGGCCCACACGAAGCCGAGGAACGGCACCGCGCGCTCGGCCGGCACCATGTTGCGCAGCGATGCGGGCTCCACGAGACCTCCCCCGGGTGTTGTAGGCCTCGGTCGACTCGTAGGCCTGCGTCGACGGCATTCACGATAGGTCGACGGACCCAGCGAGGCATGAAACGGGCGTAGCCGTGACTAACTTGATATACGTCACATGCAACCGCAATCACCTTGCGTCGTACGGCAATGACGCTCAGTTGCGGATGCAATCATCGGGGCGGGGGATGATCCCTACTCCGCCCTGTTCGTCGCCACCGCGCGGGCCGCGTCCGGGCCGTCGGTGAGCAGCACCTCGAAGCCGGCCTCGTCCAGCATCGGCACCCCCAGGTCGGCCGCCTTGTCCGCCTTGCTGCCGGGGTTCTCCCCCACCACGACGAAGTGCGTCTTCTTCGACACCGAGCCGCTCACCTTGCCGCCGCGCGACTCGATCGCCTCCTTCGCCGCATCCCGGGAGAAACCGGTCAGCGTGCCGGTGACCACGACGGTGAGCGACTCCAGCGGCCGCGGCGTGTCCAGGTCCCGCTCCTCGGCGAGCACCACGCCGGACGCGCGCCACTTGTCGACGATCTCCCGGTGCCAGTCGACCCGGAACCACTCGGCCACGCTCTCCGCGATGGTCCCGCCGACGCCGTCGACCACGACCAGCCGCTCCGCGCTCGCGGCCGCGATGGCGTCGACCGACCCGAACGCGCGCGCGAGATCCTTGGCCGCGCTCGGCCCGACGTGCCGGATCGAGAGCGCCACCAGCAGCCGCCACAGCTGCCGGTGCTTCGCCTCGGCCAGGTTCTCCAGCAGCTTCTGCGCGTTGCCGCCGAGCGTGCCGCCCTTGTTCACGAAGAACGACGACGTACGCAGCCGGTCCGCGTCGACCGCGAAGAGGTCCCCCTCGTCGAAGATCACGCCGTCGTCGATCAGCGCGGCCGCGGACCGGCTGCCGAGCGCCTCGATGTCCAGCACGTCCCGGCTGGCCAGGTACTCCAGCCGGCCGCGGCGCTGCGCCGGGCAGTACCGCGTGTTGGGGCACCGGATGTCGACGTCCGACTCCTTCGCGGGGGCCAGCTCCGCGTCGCAGGACGGACAGCGCGCGGGCATCACGAACGCCCGCGCGTCCGCCGGCCGCTTCTCCAGCACCGGCCCGAGCACCTCGGGGATCACGTCACCGGCCTTGCGCAGCACCACCGTGTCGCCGATCAGCACACCCTTGTGCTCGACCTCGCGCGCGTTGTGCAGCGTCGCCAGCTCCACGGTCGACCCCGCGACCCGGACCGGCTCCATCACCGCGAACGGCGTGACCCGGCCGGTGCGCCCCACGTTGACCTGGATGTCGCGCAGGACCGTGGTGACCTCCTCCGGCGGGTACTTGAACGCGATCGCCCACCGCGGCGCCCGGCTGGTCGACCCGAGCCGTCCCTGGATCGAGACCGCGTCCGCCTTGATCACCACACCGTCGATCTCGTGCTCGACGGAGTGCCGGTTCTTCGCGTACTCGTCGATGAACGCGGTTATCTCCGCGGCCGAGTCGACGAGGCGCCACCGGTCGCTGGTCGGCAGCCCCCACGACCTCAGTGCCGCGTACGCCGCGGACTGGCCGGCCGGCTGGAAACCGGACCGCGCGCCGATCCCGTGCACGACCATCCGCAGCGGCCGGGACGCCGTGATCCGCGGGTCCTTCTGCCGCAGGCTGCCCGCGGCCGCGTTGCGCGGATTGGCGAACGGCGCCCGGCCCTGCTCGACCAGGCTCGCGTTGAGCCCGGCGAACGCCTCGACCGGGAAGTAGATCTCCCCGCGCACCTCGATCAGGTCCGGCACGTCGTCGCCGGCGAGCCGCTCCGGGATCTCGCGGATGGTGCGCACGTTGGCCGTGACGTCCTCACCGGTGTATCCGTCGCCGCGGGTCGCCGCCCGGACCAGCCGGCCCTTCTCGTAGGTGAGGTTGATGGCGAGACCGTCGACCTTGAGCTCGCAGATGAAGCGCACCGGGCCACCGGCGTCCCGGACCACCCGCTCCACCCAGGCCGCCAGCTGCTCCTTGCTGAACACGTTGTCGAGCGACATCATCCGCTCGGCGTGCCGCACCGGCGTGAACAGCGTCGAGAACGTGCCGCCGACCCGCTGGGTGGGCGAGTCGGGCGTGCGGAGCGCGGGGAACTCCCGCTCGATCGCCTCCAGCTCGCGCAGCAGCGCGTCGAACTCCGCGTCCGGGATCGTCGGCGCGTCCAGCACGTAGTACCGGTACTGATGGTCGGTCAGCTCGGCGCTCAACTCGGCGTGCCGCCGGCTCGCCTCGGCCGTGGGCGGTGGGCCGGCGGCCTCGATCCCCGCGGCCGTGACCTGCGCGGTCATGCCATCCTCCGCGGTCATGTCGACCTCCGGCACGCCCCCGGTGGCCGTCATGTCCCCGTCCGGCGCCATCGCCGCGCTCCCCGCCATCGGCCCGTCCCCCGTCTGCCTCGTCGCGCCCGCTCCGGCGTCTCAGCCGTCTCCAGCACGGTAACGAGGAGGTCCGACGTTTTCGACGTCGACGGCCGGGAACCGCCGTGAACGGGCGATCGGCGCCGCGGCGGACCGGGGTCGCCAGGGCGACACATAAGCCACCTGGACGGCATGCCGCCCCCTACGTGTCACCCCGGCCGCACGGGGAGCCCCGGCGTCACACCGCTCGGAGGAGTCGACGCCGGGGCTCGGGCCTCTCCGTAGTTGCGAGCCAGGAGAGACGCTCATCAGCCTAGGGCACTTAATCGACTATGTCGACCAGGTTCCCCGGTCGATCTGTGTCGACATTGCCCGGCGACCGCCCGGCGGCCGTCCGGCGGCTGTCCGGCGCCTGCTCCGCGATGTGACGTCATCGACTACGTCAACTATGTCGACTTGATTGACCAGAATTCGAATTCGGTGATCTACTTGGCATTGCGAGCCAGGAGATTGGACGAATTCATGGGTACGTCGAAAAAGGATCGGGTGTACGACGCCATCCGGGCGAAGATCCTCAGCGGAGACCTGCCGGCCGGGCACAAGCTGCCGCCGATCCGGCTGCTCCAGGAGGAGTACGGCGTCTCGTACGGCACGCTCAATCTTGTGATCAACATGCTGAAGCTCGAGAAGCTGATCGTCGGCTATCAGGGCGACGCCATGTACGTGCGCCACAAGCCCGGGGAGCCGCCGGAGGACTGAGCCGGCGCGCTCCGCTGAGCACAGGTCGCCCACCGGTGGCGTCGCGCCTGCGGGTGCGGACGCGGTCCCGGCGTTAGCGTCGCGGTCAGGTGCACCCGGCACGGCGGGTGCCACGAACCGGGACAGGGGCGACGAACGCGATGGACCGCAACCTCACCAAGGTACTTCTCGACGAGTCGGAGATGCCGCGCCGCTGGTACAACCTCGTCGCCGACCTGCCGTCCCCGCCCCCACCGGTGCTGCACCCGGGCACGCACGCGCCGGTCGGCCCGGACGATCTCGCGCCGCTGTTCCCGATGTCGCTGATCGAGCAGGAGGTCACGGCCGAGCGGTACGTCGACATCCCCGAGGACGTGCTCGACGTGTACCGGCTGTGGCGGCCGTCGCCGCTCTACCGGGCGCACCGGCTGGAGAAGGCGCTCGGCACGCCGGCGAAGATCTACTACAAGTACGAGGGTGTCTCGCCGGCCGGTTCGCACAAGCCGAACACCGCGGTCCCGCAGGCCTACTACAACGCCGAGGCCGGAATCCGGCGGCTGACCACGGAGACCGGTGCCGGCCAGTGGGGCACCGCGCTCAGCTTCGCGGCGGCGCAGTTCGGGCTGGAGTGCGAGGTGTGGCAGGTGCGGTCCTCGTACGACCAGAAGCCGTACCGGAAAATCATGATCGAGACGTTCGGCGGCGTGATCCATCCGTCGCCGTCGACGCTGACCGCGGCCGGGCGCGCGGTGCTGGAGAAGGATCCGGACTCGCCCGGCTCACTCGGCATCGCGATCTCCGAGGCGGTCGAGATCGCGGCCCGGAACCCGGACACGAACTACGCGCTCGGCAGCGTCCTCAACCATGTGCTGCTGCACCAGACCGTGATCGGTGAGGAGGCGCTGCTCCAGTTCGCGAAGATCGGTGTCACCCCGGACGTGATCGTCGGCTGCACCGGCGGCGGGTCGAACTTCGGCGGCCTGACCTTCCCGTTCCTGCGCGAGAAGCTGGCCGGCCGGCTGGACGTGACGATCCGGGCCGCCGAGCCCGCCGGCTGCCCGTCGCTGACCCGGGGCGTCTACGCCTACGACTTCGGCGACACCGCCGGGCTGACGCCGCTGATGAAGATGCACACGCTCGGGCACGACTTCATCCCGGACCCGATCCACGCCGGCGGCCTGCGCTACCACGGCATGTCCCCGCTCATCTCGCACGTCTACGAGCTGGGCCTGATCGAGGCGGTCGCGATCCCGCAGTCCGAGTGCTTCGCGGCCGGCGTGCGCTTCGCCCGCACCGAGGGCATCGTCCCGGCCCCCGAGCCCACGCACGCGCTGGCCGCCTGCATCGACGAGGCGCTGCGCTGCAAGGAGTCGGGCGAGCCGAAGGTGATCCTCACCGCGCTGTGCGGGCACGGCCACCTCGATCTGGCCGCGTACGGCGCCTACCTGGCCGGTGAGATGACCGACCACACGCTCCCGGCCGGCCGGCTCGACGCCGCGCTCGCGGGGCTGCCGACGGTGACCGGGTAGGGCACCGGGCCACGCCGTCCCGGCCGGCTCGCGCGACGCGGGCCGGCCGGGTCAGACCGGCTCCGCCGGGATCGCCCGGTACGCGGACCCCAACAGTGTCACCAGCGCGTCGTCCGGTGCGAACTGCGTCCCGTCGATCGCGGCCAGCGGGCGCACCGGACTGATCGAGTTGCTGGCGAACGCGAACCGGAACCGGGACACCTCCGCCACCGGCACCGGCCGCACCTCCCACGGCACGCCGAGCCGGTCGAGGCCGTCCTTGAGCAGCCGCATCGACACGCCGTGCAGCATGCCGGCCGCCGGCCAGACCACCCGGTCGCCGTCGGAGAAGCCGACGTTCCACACCGTACCCTCGCTGACCAGGCCGTTCCGGTCGACGAACAGCGCGTCGTCGGCGCCCTGTGCCCGGGCCCGGCGCCAGTGCCAGGTCAGGCCGAACGTGGCGACGTGCTTCACCTCCGGCAGGTCCCGCTCGTACGACACCGTGCACACCCGCAGCGGCGACGTCAGCGCCGGGACCGGCGGGTCCACGGTGACCAGCACGTGCGGCTCCGCGGGCGCGACCGCGCTGGGCCGCCGGCCCTCGCCGGAGAAGACCGTCACCCGGACCGACGCGTCCGGCGTCCCGGCCAGCGCGTGGCGCAGCAGGCCGCGCACTCGCGCACCGTCCAGGCCACGGCCGAACAACGCGTGCGACTGCCGATCCAGCCGCTCCAGGTGATGCGTCAGGCCGTGCACGGCTCCCGCGCGCACCTGGAGGGAGGTGAAGTGCCCGTAGTTCGTCACGGCCAGCGCCCGCAGCTGCTCCGCCGTGGCCTCGGCGCCGTCGACCTGCGCGACCGTCATCAGCTCAGCGCGTCCTCGTGCAGTCGCCGGGCGGCGTCGCGGCAGGCGGCCAGCGCGGCGCGGGCGAACGCCGGGGTCGCACCGGCCAGGCCGCACGCGGGCGTCACCACCACCTGTTTCGCCAGTTGCGCCGCCGGGAAGCCCAGCTCCCGCCACAGCTTCCGCACCCGGTCCGCGACCACGGCGGACGCGACCCCGGCCGGGCCGGACGACAGCCCGGTGGGTGCGGCGCCGGCCAGCAGGCCCAGGCCCGCGTCGAGCGCCTCGCCGAGCGGATCGAGCCGCTCGACCAGGGACAGGTCCAGTGCGACGCCGGCGGCACCGGACGAACGGATCACGTCCAGCGGCACGTCCGGCGCGCAGCAGTGCACCACGACCGGCACCCCGGCCGCGTCCACGACCTGCCGGAGCAGTTCCGACGCGAGCGTCGCCTCGACCGCCCGGTACGTGCCCAGCCCGCTCTCGGTGCGCACCCGGCCGGCCAGCACGGCCGGCATCGACGGCTCGTCCAGCTGCAGCACGACGGTGGCGCCGGGCAGTCGGGCCGCGACGTCCCGGACGTGCGCGGCCACGCCCTCGGCGAGCGACGCGGTCAGGTCGCGGACCGCGCCGGGATCGCGCAGCAGCCGGCCGCCGATCGGCAGCTCGATGCTCGCGGCGAGCGTCCACGGCCCGGCCGCCTGGACCTTGACCGGGCCGGTGAACTCGGCGGCCTGCTCGGTCAGCTGATCGACGTCGCGGTCCAGCAGGTCACGCGTGCGCCGCAGGTCCTTGCCGGGCCGGGCCGCGACCCGCCAGCGGCCGGCGTAGAGCTCGACCGGCAGCTCGACCAGGAAACCGGCGCCGCGGCCGACGAGGTCGGCGCCGGGTCCGCGCGCGGGCAGCTCCGGCAGATGCGGAAAGTCGGGAAGATCCCCCAGGACCACCCGCTGGGCCTCGGCGACATCGATCCCCGGCAGCGATCCGATCCCGGTCGCCGCCCCTTCCGGCCACGGCCACACCGCTGCGTCACTCATGCCGCCGACTCTACTGAGCCGGACCGGCCGCCCCGTGCCCGGAGCGACGGAAGACCGGCGCGCCGGCCCGCTCAGGTGTGGGTGATCGTGCCCGAGCCCAGCACGACGTCCCCGTCCGGGTCCGGGCGGTACATCACCAGGGCCTGCCCGGCCGCCACCCCACGGGCCGGCGTGGACAGCGCCGCCACCAGCCCGCCGTCCACCACGGACACCCGCGCCGGGTACGTCTCGCCGTGCGCCCGCAGCTGCACCACGCAGTCCAGCGGCTCGGCCGGCGCGCCGGGCAGCCCGGTCCAGACCGGCCGGCCCGCGTACACCGTGGACACCGCCAGCGCGGCCGCCGGGCCGACCGTCACCGTGTTCGTCTTCGGGGTGATCGACAGCACGTAGCGCGGCCGGCCGTCCGCGGCCGGGACCGTCAGGCCCAGCCCCTTGCGCTGTCCGACCGTGTAGGCGTACGCCCCGCTGTGCGCGCCCACCACCTCGCCGGTCGTCGAGTCCACGATGTCGCCCGGCGCGGAGCCCAGCTTCGACTCCAGGAAGCCGCGCGTGTCACCGTCGGCGATGAAGCAGATGTCGTGCGAGTCCGGCTTCTCCGCGACGCCCAGCCCGCGCTCGGCCGCCTCGGCGCGCACCTGCGCCTTGGTCGACGAGCCCAGCGGGAAGAGCGACCGGTCCAGCTGTGCCCGGTTGAGCACGGCCAGCACGTACGACTGGTCCTTGGGCAGGTCGACGCTGCGCCGCAGCAGGCCGTCGGCGCCGAGCCGGGCGTGGTGGCCGGTGACCACCGCGTCGAAGCCGAGCGCGATCGCCCGGTCCAGCACCGCGGCGAACTTGATCTTCTCGTTGCAGCGCAGGCACGGGTTCGGCGTGCGGCCGGCCGCGTACTCCGCGACGAAGTCGTCGACCACGTCCGCGTGGAAGCGCTCGGCCATGTCCCACACGTAGAACGGGATGCCGAGCACGTCGGCGGCGCGGCGCGCGTCGCGGGAGTCCTCGATCGTGCAGCAGCCGCGCGCGCCGGTCCGGAACGTCTGCGGGTTGCGGGAGAGCGCCAGGTGGACGCCGGTCACGTCATGACCGGCTTCGACGGCGCGGGCCGCCGCCACCGCCGAGTCGACACCGCCGGACATCGCCGCGAGAACACGCACGTGAAACACCCTCCCCGGGTAAAGCCTCAGATCAACGGTACTAGCGGCTCAGCCGAGAACCGATTTGATTACCCCGGCCCGGCGGGCCCGCTCGACCGCGGCGGGCAGCGCGGCGATCAGCGCGTCCACGTCCGCGGCCGTCGAGGTGTGGCCGAGCGTGAACCGCAGCGACGAGCGCGCGCGGTCGTCGTCCGCGCCCATCGCGACCAGCACGTGCGACGGCTGCGCGACGCCGGCCGAGCAGGCCGAGCCGGTGGAGCAGTCGATGCCCTGCGCGTCCAGCAGGAGCAGCAGCGCGTCGCCCTCGCAGCCGGGGAAGGAGAAGTGCGCGTTGCCGGGCAGCCGGTCCTCGGGCGCGCCGTTCAGGATCGCGTCCGGCACCACGCCGTGCACGCCCGCGACCAGCCGGTCGCGGAGTCCGCCGACGCGGGCCGCGTACTCCTGCTGGTTCTTGACCGCGGTCTCGACCGCGACCGCGAACGCGACGATGCCGGCCGCGTCCAGCGTTCCGGACCGGACGTCGCGCTCCTGGCCGCCGCCGTGCAGCAGCGGCGTCACGGCCACGTCGCGGCCGAGCAGCAGCGCGCCGACGCCGACCGGGCCGCCCACCTTGTGCCCGGTGAGGGTGAGCGCGGACGCGCCGCTGGCGCCGAAGTCGACCGGGATCTGACCGACGGCCTGCACCGCGTCGGTGTGGAACGGGATACCGCGCGCGGCCGCGAGCGCGGCCAGCTCCGCGATCGGCTGCACGGTGCCGACCTCGTTGTTCGCCCACATGACGGTGATCATCGCGATCGCGTCGCCGTACGCGTCGAGCTCGGCCTCGAGCGTCGCGGGCCGGATCCGGCCGATCGCGTCCGCGTCGAGCCAGCCCGCGCTCGCGCCCTCGTGCGCGACCAGCCAGTCGACCGAGTCCATGATCGCGTGATGTTCGACGCCACTGGCCACCACCCGGGTGCGGGCCGCGTCCACCGCGCGCCGCGCCCAGAACATGCCCTTGACCGCGAGGTTGTCGCTCTCGGTCCCGCCGCTCGTGAAGATCACCTCGGAGGGCCGGGCGCCGAGCGCCGCACCGATCCGTTCCCGGGACTCCTCGACGCGCTGACGTGCGTGGCGGCCGGCGGCGTGCAACGACGACGCGTTGCCGACCTCGCGGGCCGTGGCGACGTATGCCTCGAGCGCCTCGCTGAGCATCGGCGTGGTCGCGGCGTGATCCAGGTAGGCCATCGCCCCTCAGCCTACCGGTCCTTACCGAGTGCTCCATCGGCCCGGACCACAGTCTGAGCGCCGCCGTTCAAACCCCGGCAAAACCCGAAATCCGCCACGATACGGGGAGGGAGCGCCCGGCACCGGCCGAGGAACCCGGCCGGGAGCTGGTCATACGTAAGGGCCGGGCGGATCCGCCCGGCCCCGGTACCGGTGGTCCGGGCGGCATCCGTGTCGGGCTCCCGACCTGGACGCCGCCCGGACCACCCGGGCGGAACACCTACTTGCGCTTGCGGATCTCGTCCGCGGCCTGCGGGACCACCTTGTTGAGGTCGCCCACCACGCCGTAGTCGGCCAGCTCGAAGATCGGCGCCTCGCCGTCCTTGTTCACCGCGACGATCGTCTTCGACGTCTGCATGCCGGCCCGGTGCTGGATCGCGCCGGAGATGCCGAGCGCGATGTAGAGCTGCGGGGACACCGTCTTGCCGGTCTGCCCGACCTGGTACTGGTGCGGGTAGAAGCCGGAGTCGACCGCCGCGCGGGACGCGCCGACCGCGCCGCCGAGCAGGTCGGCCAGCTCCTCGACCAGCTTGAAGCCGTCCGCGCCGCCCACGCCGCGGCCGCCGGAGACGACCACGGACGCCTCGGAGAGCTCCGGGCGCGCGCCCTTCTGCTCCGCGACCCGCTCGACGACCTTGGCCAGCTTGTCGGACTCGGTCGCGGTGACCGGGAGCGACTCGACCGACGGGGACGCCGGGGCCGGCGTGGGGGTCAGCGAGTTGGGCCGGAGCGCCACGATCGGCAGGCCGCGGGTCACCTTGGACTTGACGATGGTGGCGCCGGCGAACGCGACCTGGGTGGCCGTGCCGTCCGCGTCCAGCCCGACCGCGTCGGTGAGCACGCCGTTGTCCAGCTTGATGGCCAGCCGGGCCGCGATCTCCTTGCCCTCCTGGCTGGAGGCGAGCAGCACGGCGGCCGGGGAGACGCGCCTGACCAGCTCGGCCAGCACGGTCGCCTTGGGCGCGACCAGGTAGCCGTCGATCTCCTCGCTCTCCGCCGCGTAGACCTTCTCCGCGCCGTACTCCGCGAGCCGGGGCGTGAGCGCCTCCGCGGCGCCGGGCCCGCCCAGCACGACCGCGGACGGCGAGCCGATCTCCCGCGCGAGCGTGAGCAGCTCCAGGGTGACCTTCTTCACGCCCGAGGCGGCGGCCTCGACGACGACGAGAACCTCTGCCATGTCTCGGTACCCCCTTCTCAGACGAACTTCTCGGTGGCGAGGAACTCGACCAGCTTCACGCCGGCCTCGCCCTCGTCGACGACCCGCTGACCGGCGGAGCGCGGCGGGCGCTGCGCGTGCTCGATCACCGTGCTGGTGGCGCCCGCGAAGCCGACCTCGGACGGGTCCACGCCCAGGTCGGCCAGGGACAGCGTCTCCACCGGCTTCTTCTTCGCGGCCATGATGCCCTTGAAGGACGGGTACCGCGGCTCGTTGATCGTGTCCCACACCGAGACGACGGCCGGCGTCGAGGCGGTGACCACCTCGTACCCCTCGTCGGTCTGCCGCTCGACGGTCAGCGTGCTGCCGTCGACGGTGAGCTTGCGCGCGCCGGTGAGCGCCGCGACGCCGAGCCGCTCCGCGAGCATGTGCGGGAGCACCTGGACGCGGCCGTCGGTGGACTCCGAGCCGCAGAGGATCACGTCCGCGTTCAGCCGGCCGAGCGCGGTCGCGATCACCTTGGAGGTGGCGACGGCGCAGGAGCCGCGCAGCGCGTCGTCGACGATGTGCACGGCCTTGGCCGGGCCCATGGAGAGCGCCTTGCGGATCGACTCGGTGGCGCCGGACGGGCCCATGGTCAGCACCGTGACCTCGCCGCCGTGCGCCTCGGTGAGGCGCAGTGCCTCCTCGATCGCGTACTCGTCCATCTCGTTGATGACGTTGCTCGCCGCACCGCGGTCAACGGTGTTGTCGTCGGCACGCAGAGACCGTTCGGCACCGGAGTCCGGTACCTGCTTGACCAGTACCACAATGTTCATCGCGCTTCGACGACCCTCCTGTTAAACGGTTCTCGCCCGACGTTACGAATTCTCGTCCGGAACCGGAGCCCGCGGTGAGCCGGGGGCTGGTTCAGGCTTGCTCGGCTGCGCCTCCAGGGTCAACCACGATGCGTGTGGACTTGACCACGACCCATGTTACTTACTAGTAGGTTCCTGATCGCGGGCACGGAGAGTGACACACCTCACCCCATGGCACCCGAAACCCGCTAGAGTCGAGCCGGCGGGAGGAGTCGCGATATGTCAGTGCAAATCGCCCCGGTGCGGCGGATCGCTCCACCGGATCTCTGGTTGACCGGCGGCAGCCTCGTGTCGTTCGGCCACCATCGGCGGAAACGGCCGGACGACCACCGCTGCGTCTGCGGACGGCTCCGCGACGAGTGCGTACGCGTCGCCGTCCGCGCGCTGTGGAGCGTCTGACCGCTACGGCCGGAAGACGTACGGCGTGGTGGTGGTCAGCGCCGTGAAGCCGAGCCGCTCCAGGATCGGCCGACTCTCGTCCGACGCGTCCACCTGCAGCAACGTGAACCCGCGCTGCTCGGCGAGCCGCGCCCGGTATGCCACCAGCGCCTTGTAGATGCCGCGCCGCCGGTGCTCCGGGTGCGTGCCGCCGCCCCACAGCGTGCCGAACGCGGTGCCGGTGACGTAGCGGATCCAGGCCGCGCAGACCAGCGTGCGGGCCTCGTCGTCCGTCTCCGCCACCACGATCGTGACCGACTGCGGGTCCGCCGCGATCTCCCGCTCCATCGCGTCCGCCCACCACTGACGGGACGTACCGGGGTAGATGAGCTCGCCGAGCCGGGCGATCCGGTCCAGGTCCTCGCGGGACGTGACCTCGCGCAGCCGTACCCCCTCGGGCACCACCGGCACCGCGGCCGCGAGCGGCGCGACCGCGCCCACCACCACGGTCTCCCGCTCCTCGGCGGCGAACCCGGCCGCGGTGAGCCGGTCGGCGAGATCGCGGGGCAGGTCGTGGCCGTGCAGCTTCCACTCCACGCTCTCGCCCAGCTCGGTGAAGAGCGCGGTCTGCCGGGCGATCAGCGCGTCCAGCTCCGCGCCGTCCAGGTCGCCGAGGTCGGTGTACGTGATGAACCCGCCCTCGTCCAGCCCGCGCAGCCGCACCAGCGGGCCGTCCCGCTCGACGGTCGCGCCCGCCGGCAACGGGTTCGGCAGGTGCGCCCGCAACTGGGCGTCGTACGTGGCGAGCAGGGCCGTGGCATCAAGATCCGGTGTGGTCACGCCGTCCAGCCCATCACAGCACGGATGTTCACGCGAGCCGGTTAGGGTCGGTTCGTGCGCGCGCTGCTCAAGAGCTGGTTCGATCCCCGGGACGTGCAGCGGGTCGGCTCCACCCCGGACTACCGCTTCTCGCTGGCCAACGAGCGCACGTTCCTCGCCTGGGTGCGCACCGGGCTGGCGCTGGTGGCGGGCGGGCTGGCCGCGTTCCAGTTCCTGCCCCGCATGCCGACGACGTACCTGCGCGAGACGATCGCGGTGGTGCTGCTCCTGCTCGGCGGCGCGGTCGCGTTCCACTCGGTGCGGCACTGGACGCGCACCGAGCGGGCCATGCGGCTGGACGAGGACCTGCCGCCGTCGCACTTCCCGGCGCTGCTGGCCGGCGGCGTCACGCTCGGCGCGCTGGTGCTCGCGGCGGCCCTGGTCCTGCAGGTCCTCGGATGACCCAGCCGGTGCACGGGCCGGGCGTGCCGATCATCCGGACCGGGCTGGCCTGGCGGCGGACCGCGCTGTCGTTCGCCGCGGTCACGCTGCTGACGCTGCGGCTCACGCTCACCTCGGACGGCGGCGTGCCGGTGGCCGTGGCCGGCGCGCTGGCCGCGCTCGCCGCGTGCGGGACCGCGCTGGTCGTGGTGCGGCGCCGGGTGGCCGACCTCCGACACGGCCGCACCTCACCGAGCGGACACTCGCTGTTACTCTGCGCCGTTCTGACGCTCGGCTACGCCCTGATCGGTGCCGTCCTGATGATCCTCTGATGCCTCCGCCTGCCGATCGGGCGTTTCGCGCGGCATCATTGCGGCATGGCTCGACTGTTCGCGTTCGTCTTCCTGCTGCAGATCGCGATGGCGGTCGTGGCCCTGATCAGCTGCCTCTCCGCGGAGCCGGAGCAGATCCGCCGCCTGCCGCGGCTGGTGTGGGCGGTGGTGATCGTGCTGATTCCGGTGGCCGGCCCGATCCTGTGGTTCCTGGCCGGGCGGGTCCGGCCGGGCCGGGGGGCGGCGGGGGCACCGCGCCGGCCGCTCGCGCCGGACGACAACCCGGACTTCCTGCGCACGCTGGACTCGGACAAGGCCCGCCGGGACCGGGAGCAGTTCGAGCGGTGGGAGGAGGACCTCCGACGGCGCGAGGAGAAACTGCGCCGCGACGAGGACCCGAAGAACCCGGAGCTGCGCAACGGCGACGCCTGACAGCGAGAACGGCCGGGCGCACCCCGATGGGCGCACCCGGCCGCGTGGTTTCTCAGCCCCAGCGGTACTGCTTGACGAACAGCTTCACGCCCCAGCCGCCGCCGACGCACTTCGAGTCGTCCCAGCGGTCCGCGCGCTCGCCGAGCCAGGCGACCCGCTCGCAGGCGCGCTTGCTGCGGTAGCTGCCGGCGTACTGCCAGTTCGCCCGCTTGTGGCCCCAGCCGTGGCCGTTGTGCCGGTCGCGGTCCCAGCGGTCCCGGTCCCGGTCGCGGTCCCAGCGGTCCCGGTCGCGGTCCCGGTCCTGGTGGACCGCGGCGGACTTGGTGGCCTCGAACGACGGCGCGGCCTGGGCGGCACCGGCCGCGCTCAGGCTGACCGCGCCGCCGGCGGCGAGGGCGACCAGCGCCAGGGCAACGGAACGCTTCACACTTCGCATCTCAGACATCTCCCTTCAGAGTGCCCGCAATGAGGCACTGAGAGGATCATGTCGGACTTTCCGGACTTCACTAACCGAAACCGTATGATGACCATCAGTTATGGCTGAACGGTTGATGCCCGACCGGACACATGGTCAAACCCCACAAAACGGATATATGACGCGAGGCGGGCGCGTGGTCGCGCCCGCCTCGAACGAACGGCCGGTGTCAGGCCATGTCGCGCCGCTGGGTCAGCACGAACGCGGCCACCGCGGTCAGCAGCGTCACCGCGCCGCCGACCAGCGTGCCGTCCACCCAGGTCAGCGCGTACTCGGCGGTGCAGTCCGGCGTCGCGCAGGCGGAGTTCCAGAGCACCACCCGGCCGTTGACGAACGCGGCCAGATAGCTGCTCAGCATCCACCGGTCCGCCTCGGGCACCTCCACGGTGCTCAGCACGATCCGCAGACCGATCTCCCACAGCACCACGTACGCCGCGACCACGCCGAGCGCGGCCGCGGTGTGCCGGCCCAGCGTCGCGAGCGAGAAGCCGACCACGGTGGTGCCGAGCACGAGCAGCAGCGCGCGCACGGCCACCAGCACCAGGTCCGCCCAGAACGTGCCGGAGGTGTCACCGGCGAAGCCGCTGATCGTGCTCACGCCCCAGAACGCGGCGATGTAGGCGGTGGTCACCACGACCGAGACCGCGAACACCGCACCGGTCACCACGGCCAACTTCGCGCCCAGCACGACCGGCCGTCGCGGCCGCCAGAGCAGCAGGTTCGTCAGACCGCCGGACGACATCTCGGCGCCGATGAACGACGCGCCGACCAGGAAGCCGAACAGCGCCAGGAACGCGGCCACGAAGTAGACCAGGCCGCTGATCTCGCGGGCGAACACGAACGTGCCGTAGAGCTGGTCCTCCGGCCGGAAGTCGGCCGGGTCCGGCGGCACGCAGGTCGGGCCGGGCCGCTCGGTCCGGCACATCTCGTAGTCCTGGCGGGCGTACCCGTAGTTGACGGCCGCCTGCTCGGTGGCCTCGCGCAGCTCCACGTCGGTCGGCGTGTGCGAACTCGCCACGGTGCTGACCACCGCGACCAGGCAGGTGCCGATGAGGAGCACCGCCATCAGCTGTACGAACCGGCGCGCCACCAGCCGGCGGGCCTCGGCGTGGAGCAGGTTCACCGGGGCACCTCCGGGGCCGGGCCGGGCTGGAACGAGAACTCGTTGAGCGGTGCGGACGGCGCCGGCGGGAGCACGGCGTCGTCCACCTGCCGGTCCCCGTCCGGCGCCGGCGCGGTGCCGGTGAGCCGCAGGAAGACGCTCTCCAGGTCCGGCGTGAGCGGCGTCAGCTCGGCCACCCACAGGCCCTGGCCGCCGAGCAGCTCGGTGAGCCGGGCCGGCTCGGTGACCCGGTGCGCGACCAGGTGGTCCGGCGCGGCCGTCACCGCCACGCCGGCCGCGGCGAGTACCTGCGCGGCGCGCGGCAGGTCGGCCGTCCGGACCCGGAAGTCACCGTGGTCGAAGCTGGCCAGCACGTCGCTGACCGGCCCGGCCAGCACCCGCCGGCCACGCGAGATGATCGTGACCGAGTCACAGATCAGCTGGATCTCGGCCAGGATGTGGCTGGAGATCAGCACCGTGACGCCGTGCCCCGCGAGCGCGCGGACCAGGTCGCGCATCTCCCGGATGCCGGCCGGGTCCAGTCCGTTCGCCGGTTCGTCCAGGATCAGCAGCTCCGGCGCCTTGAGCAGCGCGGACGCCACGGCGAGCCGCTGTCGCATGCCGAGCGAGTAGGTCTTGATGATGTCCTTGCCGCGGTCCCGCAGCCCGACCTGGGCCAACACCTCCTCGACCCGGCTCTGCGGCACGCCACCCGCGGTGGCCAGCAGCGACAGCATCCGGCGCCCGCTGAAGTTGCCGAAGAACTGCGGGCTCTCCACGATCGCGCCGACCCGGCCGATCACCTGCGGCAGCGCGCCCGGCGAGGCGTGCCCGAGAATCCGCATCTCCCCGGCGTCCGCGCGCACCAGGCCGAGCAGCGCGCGCAGCGTGGTGGTCTTGCCCGATCCGTTCGGCCCGAGAAAGCCGTGCACCTGGCCCGGCTCGACCAGCATGTCGAACCCGTCCAGCGCGCGATGCGTCCCACCGCGCAGCTTGCGGTACTCCTTCCGGAGCCCCGCGATCTCGATCACCGGAGGCATCCGTCTCCCCTCGTCGTCACGCGGGCAGCCTACGGCTCGGCGACCGGCGCGCGCGGCAGGTTCGGGCACGACCGGAACGTGACGAGCGCTTCCCCAGCCGGGGCCCGGCCGTGGTTGCGTGGTTGGATGGGAAGCGTGTCTGAGGATCTCGTGATCGCCCTGGAGTCGGCCAGCGTCGTGCGTTCCGGCACGCATCTCCTGCGGGACGTGAGCTGGCAGGTCGAGCTGGACGAACGGTGGGTCGTGCTGGGGCCGAACGGCGCGGGCAAGACCACGCTGCTCAACCTGGCCGCCGGCCGGCTGCACCCGAGCACCGGCACGGTGCACGTGCTGAACGAGCGGCTCGGCCGCACCGACGTCAACGAGCTGCGCACCCGGATCGGCATCTCCACCGCGCACCTGGCCCAGCAGATCCCGGGCGAGGAGCGGGTGGTCGACGCGGTGCTCACCGCGGCCTGGTCGGTGGTCGGCCGCTGGCGGGAGAGCTACGAGAAGCAGGACGAGTCGCGCGGCCGGGCGCTGCTGCACCAGTTCGGCGTCGGCCAGCTGGCCGACCGCACGTTCGGCACGCTGTCCGAGGGCGAGCGCAAGCGGGTGCTGATCGCCCGGGCGCTGATGACCGACCCGGAGCTGCTGCTGCTCGACGAGCCGGCCGCCGGGCTGGACCTGGGCGCGCGCGAGGACCTGGTCGGCCGGCTGTCCACGCTCGCGATGGACCCGGACGCGCCGGCCACCGTGCTGGTCACCCACCACGTCGAGGAGATACCGCCGGGCTTCACCCACGCGCTGCTGCTGCGCGAGGGGTCGGTTGTGGCGCAAGGCCTGCTCACCGACGTGATCACGGGTGACAATCTGTCCAAGGCGTTCGGCCTGCCGCTGGTGGTGGAGCGCTCCGCCGGGCGGTACACCGCCCGCGCGGCCTGACTCGCCGAAGGGGGCGCGGATGACTCGGGTGGTCGTCGCCGGCAGCGCGAACATGGACCTGGTCGGGATCGCGCCGCGGCTGCCGCAGCCCGGCGAGACCGTGCTCGGCACCGAGTTCCTGCAGATGCCCGGCGGCAAGGGCGCGAACCAGGCGATCGCGGCCGCGCGCGCCGGTGCGCAGACCTGCTTCCTGGGCGCGATCGGGTCGGACGCGTTCGGTGTGACGCTGAAGGCCCGGCTCGGCGCGTCCGGCGTGGACGCGTCCCGGGTCCGGATCGTCTACGGCACGTCCGGCGTCGCGGTCATCATGGTCGACACCAGGGGCGAGAACTCGATCATCGCGACGCCGGGCGCGAACGCCGCGTTCACCCGGCTCACCGATCAGGAGCTGACCGCGGTACGGGACGCGGACGTGCTCGTCTGCCAGCTGGAGATCCCGGTCGAGACGGTCACCGAGGCCGCGGTCACGGCGCACGCGGCCGGCACCCGGGTGATCCTCAACGCGGCGCCCGCCCAGCGGCTGCCGTCCGAGCTGCTGGACGCGGTGGACCTGCTGGTGGTGAACGAGGGCGAGGCCGCGATGATCACCGGCAGGGGCCGGGACGAGCCGCGCGCGCTGCTCGACTACGTCAGCCGGGCCGTGCTCACGCTCGGCGCGGAGGGCGCCTGCTTCGTCGACCGGGACGGCACCGAGCTGCGCGTGCCGCCCTTCGCGGTCGAGACCGTGGACTCCACCGCCGCCGGCGACGCGTTCACCGGCGCGCTGGCCGTGGCCTGGGGCGAGGGGCGGGACCTGCCGGACGCGGTCCGCTGGGCCTGCGCCGCCGGTGCGGCCTGCGTGCGCCGCCTCGGTGCCAGCAACTCGCTGCCGACCCGCGCGGACATCGACGCGCTCTACGCCGCCGCCACCCCGTGAGCACCGGGGCTTCGCGCACGCTCTGATCGTCGCGTCGGCGGCCGGACGCGGACGGGCGGGTCGTCGGGCTCCGAGCGGGACGTGGTGCGGGCTGCCGTACCGCCGCACGGGTGTTGCCGGTGGGGTTCAGGACTCGCGGACCAGGGTGACGAAGCGGCTCACCTCGGAGCGCAGCACCTCGGCCAGCTGCGACAGGCCGGCCTGGTTGACGTCGTGACTGCCGTCGACCGCGGCCGCGATGCCCTCGACCAGGCCGGACATCTCGCGGATGTTGCCGGTCACCCGCTCCAGGACGGAGATCGCGCCGACCGCGGCCGCCTGGACGGTGGAGACCTGGTTGATGATGCTCTCGCTGGAGTTCGCGGTCTCGGTGGCGAGCGTCTTGACCTCGTTCGCGACCACGCTGAAGCCGCGCCCGGCCTCACCGGCGCGGGCGGCCTCGATGGTCGCGTTCAGCGCCAGCAGGCGGGTCTGCGACGCGATCTGCGTGATCAGGTCGACGGCCTGGCGGATCTGGTCGGACGCGTCGCGCAGCGAGCTGACCGAGCCGAGCCCGCGCTCCGCGTCCGCGACCGCGTCCCGGGCGAACGTGGAGAGGTTGTTCGCGGTCGCGCCCATCTCGGTGGCCGCCGTCGCGACCTGCTCGGAGACCGTGAGCACGGCGGACTCCAGCTGGTCGGCGAGCTCCAGCCGGCCCAACTTGGCGGCGTCGACCGCGTGCACGCCCTCCTTCATGTTGTCGCTGGCCAGATTGATCGTGGTGGCGGCCTGCTCGAACGAGCCGCGCATGCCGCGCGGCAGGAAGCGGCGGTGGAACCGGTTCTCGGCGGACGCGGTGAGCGCGGCGCCGGACTCCCGGACGAACGCGTCCGTGGTGTCGAGCAGCCGGTTCACGGCCTGGCGCGCGGCCTCGGCCCGCGGGTCGTCGCCGAGCTGCGGGATCCGTGCCTCCAGGTCACCGGCCGCGGCCCGGTCACAGATCTGGGCGATGACGGTCAGCGCCTCGCCGTCGTCGGCGGGCGCCGAACCCTTGGCGCGGCGCCTCACGCGTTCCTGCCGGACGTCACGTTCCGCACGATCTTGATCGGTTTCTGGTGCCTGGCGGCGTTCGTGGTCACGTGCACCCTCCCGGTGCCGGCCCGCGGCGCGTTGGCCCGCGACGGGGACGCGGTGTGGTCCGCCGACGGAGCCGGGCCGGCGTTGCGCCGGCCGTCCCCGGCCGCCGTGCCCGGGACCGGCGCGTGCGACGAGGTGGTCGTCGCCGTCCCGGCCGCACCGAGCGTGAGGTCGAAGACGAACTCCTCGTACGTGCGGCCGCGCGCGGCCAGCTCCTCCTGGAGCATCCGCCACGACGCGTCCAGCCCGTCGGACGGGCTGCGGTGCCGGTTCTCCTCCGCGCGCAGCCGGCCGTAGAGCTCCTTGACCGCGTTGACCGCGGCCCGGTCCGGGCGCCGCCGCGACGAGTGGTAGCCGATGATCCGGCCGGACGCGTCGCGGGACGGCGTGACGTGCGCGAGCACCCAGTACTCCGCGCCGTCCGAGGCCATGTTCACCACATAGGCGAAGATCTCGCGGCCCTCGCGCAGCGTGTCCCAGAGCAGCTTGAACACGACGCGGGGCATGTCGGGATGCCGAATGATGTTGTGCGGCTTCCCGATCACGTCCTCCTCGTCGAAGACGGAGAGGCGCAGGAAAACGTCGTTGGCGTACGTGAGCAGGCCCTTCATGTCCGTCTTGGTCACGATGATCTCGTGATCGGCGAAGGTCCGCTCGATGCCGGTCGGCTGTACGGCTGTTCGTCTCATGCCCTCACCACCCCCGCGTGAAAAGAGCGTTCATGAGAATGGTGCGCGATCGGGCGACTTCATGACGGGGGTTTGGGAGACTTTCCGGCCGGTACGCGGATGAGGTTCCCTTGTAGGCGTGACCGTCTACTACCGGGACGACAGCGTCGAGGTGACCTCCAGCCGGCTCCGGGTCGAGGCGGCCGCCTACCCGATCTCGCAACTGGAGTACGTCTGGCACACCCGCAGCCGCTTCACCTCGCGCGGCGCGGCCCGGCGCCTGGTCCGCTGGCTGATCGTCACGGCGCTCACGATTCCCGGCGTGCTGCTCGCGCTCTTCCTGATCGGACTGCCGTTCATCCAGGTCGACGGCGACCTGAACGTCGGCGTGCTGGCGCTCGGCGTGGCCGCGTGCGTGGTGCTGGCGCTCGCGCTCGCACCGCTGCTGGAGGTCCCGCTCACCATGCTGGACCGGATCAACGACCGTGGCGTGGAGCAGCACGAACTATGGGCGCAGATCGTCGGCGAGCAGGTCCTGCTGCTGCGGACGCACGACGCGACGAAGTTCGGCCAGATCTACCGCGCGGTCCAGCGCGCCGTGGAGGAGACCGGCTGACCCGCGACCGCACCGCGCCCGGGTGCCCGCCGGAGCACCGGCCGCGGATCCGCGTTCACCGGGGTCGCGGGGCTGCTCTCGACGGCGCGTTGCAGCGCCCGGTAGATCTGGTTGAAGCGGCGGGCGTCCGTGCTGTGCAGCAGCCGGACCGGGACGCCGCCGACCAGGGCCCACAGCTCGAGCTCGCGGGTGCCGCGGTCGTAGGAGCGGTCGACCTGATCGAGGAGGAGGTCGGCGAGCGGGACCGCGGCCAGCCCGACGACCACGGAGCCGGCCACGATCGCGGCGGTGGTCACCAGCGAGGTCTCGAGCAGCAGCGCGAGCAGGATGCCGAACGTGGCGGCGACCAGCGGGCCGAGCATGAGCAGGCCGAGCGCGCCGCGGTTGACGACGCCGGACCAGCGGCGGGCGCCGCGCCGGTGCCAGACGCGGTGCAGTGCGGCGATCGGGTAGGCGCGGTCGCCGAGCGCTATCCGGTCCGACGTTATCTCGACCGCCGGGTCCCGGTAGTACGTGGCCATGCTTCCTGTTTACCCGAAGTTCCGGTCCGTAGTCTGATCCGTACCCGACGGGAGGACTGTCTGATGGGCGAGTTCGTGCGGCTGGAGATCGCGGACGGCATCGGGACGATCCGGCTGGACCGGCCGCCGATGAACGCGTTGAACACCCAGGTGCAGGAGGAACTGCGGGCGGCGGCCACGGCCGCGGCCGGCGACGACGCGGTACGCGCGGTGGTGGTCCACGGCGGCGAGAAGGTCTTCGCGGCCGGCGCCGACATCAAGGAGATGGCCGGCCTGGACTACGCGCGGATGAGCGCCCGGGCCGGCGCGCTGTCCAGCGCGTTCGACGCGGTCGCGAAGATCCCGAAGCCGGTCGTCGCCGCGATCACCGGGTACGCGCTGGGCGGCGGCTGCGAACTCGCGCTCGCCTGCGACTGGCGGGTGATCGCGGACGATGCCCGGCTCGGCCAGCCGGAGATCAAGCTCGGTGTCATCCCGGGCGCGGGCGGCACCCAGCGGCTCGCCCGGCTGATCGGCCCGGCCCGCGCCAAGGACCTGATCTTCACCGGGCGGATGGTGGACGCGGACGAGGCGCTGCGGATCGGGCTGGCCGACCGGGTGGTGCCGGCGGCCGAGGTCTACCCCACCGCGGTGGAGCTGGTGTCCGCGTTCCGGACCGGGCCGGCGCAGGCGCTGCGGGCGGCGAAGGCCGCGATCGACGGCGGGCTGGGGATGGACCTCGCGGCCGGGCTCGCCTGGGAGAGTCAGCTCTTCGCGTCGCTGTTCGCCACCCGGGACCAGAAGATCGGGATGGACGCGTTCGTGGCGAAGGAGAAACCCCGGTTCACCGGTTCCTGAGCGAGGTTACCTCAGGGTAACGTGCGTCACATGACGATGATCGAGGGGCACGGCGGCGACCTGGCACTGGCGGCGCTCCGCGCGTACGGCGTCACGGAGATGTTCACGCTCTCCGGTGGGCACGTCTTCCCGCTGTACGACGCGGCGCACAAGGCCGGGTTCCCGATCTACGACGTGCGGCACGAGCAGTCCGCGGTGTTCGCGGCCGAGGCGGTGGCGAAGCTGCGGCGCACGCCCGGGCTGGCCGTGCTGACCGCCGGTCCGGGCGTCACAAACGGCGTGTCCGGGTTGACCAGCGCGTTCTTCAACGGGTCGCCGGTGCTGGTGCTGGGCGGCCGGGCGCCGTCGTTCCGGTGGGGCTCCGGGTCGCTGCAGGAGATCGATCACGTGCCGATCGTGGCGCCGGTGACGAAGCACGCGGCCACGGTCGCGTCCGCGCCGGACATCCCGGCCGCGATCGGGCTCGCGCTGCGCACCGCGCTCGCGCCGCACCGGGGGCCGGCGTTCCTGGACCTGCCGCTGGAGGTGGTCTTCTCGGTGGCGTCGGCCGAGATCTCCGCGGCACCCGTCGAGCTCGCCGAGGCCGACCCCGACGAGGTATCCCGCGCCGCCGCACTGCTGGCCGGCGCCGAGCGGCCGGTGATCATCGCGGGCTCGGACGTCTGGGCCGGCGACGCCGTCGACGCGCTGCGGGCCGCGGCCGAGGCACTGGACGTGCCGGTGTTCACGAACGGGATGGGCCGCGGCGCGCTGCCGCCCGGCCACCGGCTGACGTTCGCCAAGTCCCGCCGGGCCGCGCTCAAGGGCGCGGACGTGGTCGCGGTGATCGGGACGCCGCTGGACTTCCGGCTCGGCTTCGGCGACTTCGGCGCGGCCACCGTGGTGCACGTGGTGGACGCGCCGGCGCAGCGGGCCACGCACGTCACCCCGGCCGCCTCGCCCGCCGGGGACCTGCGGGCGATCCTGACCGCGTTCGCGGACCACGCCGGGGCGCGCACGCCGCACGACGACTGGGTGCGCGGGCTGCGCGAGACGGAGGACGCGGCGGCCGCGAAGCACGCGGCGGAGATGGCGGCGGAGAGCGACCCGATCAAGCCGGGCCGGGTCTACGGCGAGCTGCGCAAGGTGCTGGAGCCGGACGCGATCACGATCGGTGACGGCGGCGACTTCGTGTCGTACGCGGGCCGCTACCTGGAACCGGCGCGCCCCGGCACCTGGCTGGACCCGGGACCGTACGGCTGCCTCGGCACCGGCACGGGCTACGCGATGGGTGCCCGCGTCACGTACCCGGACCGGCAGATCTGCGTGCTGATGGGCGACGGCGCGGCCGGCTTCTCGCTGATGGACGCGGAGTCCCTGGTCCGGCAGAACCTGCCGGTGGTCATCGTGGTCGGCAACAACGGCATCTGGGGCCTGGAGAAACACCCGATGCGCGCGATGTACGGGTACGACGTGGCCGCCGACCTGCAGCCGGAGCTGCGCTACGACGACATCGTGCGCGCGCTCGGCGGCGCGGGCGAGACCGTGGCGAAGGCCGGCGACCTGGGCCCGGCGCTGGAGCGCGCGTTCGCCGCGGGCGTCCCCTACCTGGTCAACGTGCTCACCGACCCCACCGACGCCTACCCGAGGTCCAGCAACCTGGCGTAGTCAGAGGGCTGGCCCGGCCCCCACGGCACCGGCAGGGAGGAGCGCCGGCGACGACCGTTGCCCGCGGGAGCATGCGGAATCCGGCCCCGCCGGAAGCGGGCAGATCAAGATCTTGACTGGAGTCCTTGACCTGGACCTGCCCGGCCCACAGCTCGCGGCTGTGGGCCGGCCGGGCCGGAGGACAGCGGCTACACGGTGCTGCCGAAGACCTCGTCGCGGACGGCGTCCAGCGCGGTGCGGAGCGCGCCCTGCAGGACCGGCTCCTCGGTCACCTCGGTGACCACCACCTTCGGCGCGACCAGCGTGGTGGCCGCGACCTCGTGCTGCACCCGTTCCGCGAGCGCGCTGCCGCCGGCCCGGCCGACCTCGCCGGCCAGCACCACCATCGGCGGGTCCAGCACCACGGCCGCGCTGGCCACGCCGAGCGCGAGCCGGGCCGCCAGGTCGTCGAGGAACGGGCCGCCCCTGGTCCCGGCCGCGACGGCGGCGCGCACCACGTCGGCCGCGGACGCGCCCCGGAAACCGTGCTCACGACCGGCCACGCGGACCGCCTCCGCGCCCGCCAGCAGCTGGAACGCGCCCTTGGCGCCGCGCTTGCCGGTGTCCCGCGGAATCGGCGCGCCGGGCACCGGCAGGTAGCCGATCTCGCCGGCCGCGCCGGTCGAGCCCTGGTGCAGGCGGCCGCCGAGCACGACCGCGAGACCGACGCCGCGGCCGGCCCAGAGCAGCAGGAAGTCGTCGACGCCGCGCGCCGCGCCGACGTGCGCCTCGGCGACCGCGGCCAGGTTCACGTCGTTGGCGAACGCGATCGGCGTGTGCAGGTCCTCGCCGAGCGCGTCCCGGAGGCCGTGCCGCCAGCGGGGCAGATCCCAGGCGAACCGGATGTCGCCGGTGTCCGGCTCGACCAGGCCGGGGGTGCCGAGCACCACCCGCCGGACCGTCGCCATCTCCGCGTGTGCGCTGGTGGCGGCCTGGACGACCGCGGTGTGCACCACGCCGACCGGGTCGTCGGTGTCCTTCGTGGACAGCTCGACCCGGCCGATCACCGCGCCGGTGATGTCCGCGCACGCGGCCACCACCCGGTCCGGGCCGAAGTCCACGCCGACCACGTGCGCGCTGCCCGGCGTGACCGCGTAGAGCTGCGCGTTCGGCCCGCGCCCGCCGGCCTGCTCACCCACCCGGGTGACGAGCCCGCGCTCCTCCAACCGTTCCACCAGCTGGGATGCGGTGACCTTGCTGAGCCCGGTCATCTCGCCGAGCTGCGCGCGGGTGAGCGGTCCGCGGGCCAGCAGAAGCTCCAGGGCGGCGCGGTCGTTCAGGGCGCGGAGCAGGCGTGGAGTGCCGGGTCTCGGCGTGACGGCCATCCATCCCCCTAGTATTTAGGAAACTTTCCAATTACTGTGGCAAGCCTTGACTGGACTAAGCCGTAGCGTAGCTGTGACACCCTGACACCCTGGTCCCACGTACGGTCAGGACGCCGCTGTCTCCGGCTGACACTGGGGGGAATTGATGACCACCATCGATCCCGGGCTGCGGCGCCTGGCACTGGGAACGCTGCTGGCGGCGTTCCGGGGCCCGGTCGCGCCGGAGTGGGCCCGCGACCTGACCGCCGAGGGCCTCGCCGGGTTCACGCTGTTCGGCTACAACGTGGAGACGCCGGACCAGCTGGCCGCGCTGACCGCGTCGCTGCGCGAGATCCGCCCGTCCGTGCTGCTCGCGATCGACGAGGAGGGTGGCGACGTCACCCGGCTCGCACACGCGACCGGCAGTCCGTACCCCGGGAACGCCGCGCTCGGCGCCGCCGGTGACGTCGAGGCGACCCGCGCGATCTACCGGTCGATCGGCCTGGACCTGGCCGCGCTCGGCATCAACGTCAACCTCGCGCCGACCGTGGACGTGAACTCCGCGGACGACAACCCGGTGATCGGCACCCGCTCGTTCGGGGCCGACCCCACGCTCGTCGCGGCACACGCCGCGGCCGCGGTCGCCGGACTGCAGGAGGCACGCGTCGCCGCCTGCGCCAAGCACTTCCCCGGACACGGCGACACGGTGGCGGACTCGCACACCGAACTGCCGACCGTGGACGTGCCGCTCGCCGTGCTCCGCGAACGGGAACTGCCGCCGTTCGAGGCCGCGATCGGCGCGGGCGCGCGCACCGTGATGACCGCGCACATCCGGGTGCCGGTGCTGACCGGCGACGACCCGGCCACGTTCAGCCCCGCCGTGCTGCACGACCTGCTGCGCACCGAGTTCGGCTTCACCGGCGCGGTGATCACCGACGCGCTGGAGATGAAGGGCGCAGCCGTCGCGGCCGGCGGCATCGCACCCGCCGCGGTCCGCGCGCTGGCCGCCGGCGCCGACCTGCTCTGCATCGGCGCGGACGTCGACGCGGAACTGGTCGAGGAGATCGTCACGGAGATCGTGACCGCGGTCGCGGACGGCCGCCTCGCCCCCGACCGGCTCGCGGACGCGGCCGGCCGCAACGCCGCGCTCGCCGCCTGGACCGCGCAGCCCGCCGCGGCCGGACCGGTCGACCCGTCACTGCCGGACACCGTCGCCCGCCGGGCCGTCCGGATCGACGGCTCCGTCGCCGGACTCGACCTGACCGGCCCGCTGATGGTGCAGCTCGGCTCCACCTCGAACATGGCGGAGGGACGCGTACCGTGGGGGCTCGGCGGCTTCCTGCCGCACGCCGACCTGATCCACGTGGCCGCGGCCGAGGTCACGGCACAATCGCTGTGCGACCGCGCCGGCACCCGGCCGATCATCCTGGTGGGCCGGCACATCCACCGCTTCCCGGCCAGCCGCGCACTCGCCGAGTCCCTCGCCGCCACGCACCCGACCGTGATCGTCGAACTCGGCTGGCCGTCGTCCTCCTGGCGCCCGGCCGGCGCGTGCGCGGTCATCCGCACCCACGGCGCCACCCAGCCACTCGCAAAGGCCGCAGCCGCACTGCTCAAACCCTGACACCCGGCCCACGGGGGTACGCATCCGCGCACCGCGCCCGCCACCGGCCCCTCGGCCCGGCGGCGGGCGCGGTGCGTTCCACCCCGTCGCCGGCCCCGGCGGTTCTCCGCCCGGCGGTTTCCTGCCCGGCGGTTTCCTGCCCGGCGGTTTCCTGCCCGGCGGTTTCCTGCCCGACGGTTTCCTGCCCGACGGTTTCCTGCCCGGCGGTACCGCGCACGGGCGGTTCCCGGCCTCGGGGCCCGCTCCGCGGTTTCGCTTCCGGTTCTCAGCTTTGCGGTGCAGGCGTCCGCACCGCTACTGCGACCGCACCGCTTACAAACGCTCCGCCGCCCGCCCTCCGCCGCGCGAACTCACCGCCGTCGCACCACCGCAACCCACGCCGCGCGGCCCACGCCGCGCAACCCACACCGCGCAACCCACGCCGCGCGGCCCACGCCGCGCAACCCACACCGCGCAACCCACGCCGCGCGGCCCACGCCGCGCGGCCGTATCGGCCGTATCGCTGTCACGATGCATCGCCGTGGGGCCAGTCGCGCCTGCGAGCGACAGGTGATGTGCGGCCGGGCGCTCCGCGCCCGAAATATCGGCTTTTAACGGCTGCGCCCGGCGCGCCGGGGAGTTGGGTGTGCGGGGTCAGTCCTCCAGGCCGTAGAAGGACCAGCCGCGGTCGGGGAAGCCGGCGTTCTCGGCGACCCGGGACGACGCGATGTTGGTGACGTCGTGCAGGTAGGTGGGGATCGCGCCCTCGTCCAGGATCCGGCGGGCGGCCTGGGCGACCAGCATGCGGGCCAGGCCCTTGCCGCGGGCGGCCGGTTCGGTGCCGACGGAGATCTCGTTGCCGTGCTGGTCGTGCCGTTTGATGCCGACGCCGGCCAGGTAGGCGCCGGTCTCCGGGTCGCGGTGGATGAGCACCTCGGGGGCGAAGACGCGCAGCCACTCCGGGACCACCGGGTCGGTGACCGGGGTCCATTCGCCGGCGTCGGGGAACGGGGCCGGGTCGGTGGTCCAGCGGAACAGGCCGTGGAACGCCTGCCGGTCCGGTGCGCCGACCGCGTCCGGCACCTTGGCGAGCAGGTCGTCGATCGGCAGGTCGGTCAGCGCGCGCAGGGCCGGCACGCGCGGCACCGCGGCGGACAGCACCGTGCCGGTGGCCGGGGAGCCGACGCCGAGGAACGGGTGGATCTTGCCATCCCAGCCGGGGAGTATGCGGCGCTCGGAGCCGACGACCGCCACGGTCTGCCGCGGGGGCCACTGCCCGAGCCACGCCACCAGATGGTGATAGAGGCGCTTGTCCAGCATTGTGGCGCTCCTTGCCGATGCTCGGGTGAGTGGAGTCAATCAGCTTTCCGGCACCGCGCGGGCGATGCAAGCGACGCTGACCAACGCCACAGAAGACGACGCTAGTGTCGACGATCTTCCGGCATTCCCCGCCCCGGCGTGCGAACGTCGTGACCCACCCGTGCCGCGCCGCAGGCCGTGGATCATTGATCGATGCGTAAGTGAGGTCGATGTCGCCAGATGACCTCACTTACGCATCGGTCAATGATCGCCGCCCACGATGCAAACCCACCTCGCAAGGTGAGGGGTCACCCGAAAGCGCATCTATTACGAAATATCGGGCAAGACGCTGCACCGGGCGGGACGGGCGACCGGGTGCGGTAGCGAGTGCGGGCGGCGCGGCCGGGAATGGGGGGCGGCGAGGGGTAGCGTTCCGCTGGGCCGGGCGGCGCCCGGACCGGCGAAGCCGCCCCGGGGGGATGCGCGCGGGGCGCGCGTACCCCCGGGGCGGTGTGGTTGTCAGCCTGCGGCTGAGGTCTTGACCAGGGTGCGGATCTGGCGGAGGAGCACCGAGAGCGCGGCCAGGTCGCCGGCGGACTCGCCGAAGTCGGTCATCGACTTGCGGGCGCGGGTGAGCGCGGACGAGTTGGCCCGTTCCCAGGCGTTGACGCGGTCCTCGGCGGCGATGGTGTCGTCGGAGGACTGGAGGACCTCGGCGGTGAGCGCGGCCAGCGCGGCGTAGAGGTCGTAGCGGAGCGCCATCCGGGCGAGGGTCTGCCAGCGGTCGTTGCGCGGGAGCGCGGAGACCTTGGAGAGCAGCGAGTCGACGCGGAGGCGTTCGGAGAGGACGAAGTAGACCTCGGCGACCTCGTTGACGTCCCGGCCGGTGACGGACGCGGTCTCGACGATGTCGAGCAGGCCGAAGCTGTAGACCAGGCGGGTGGCCCAGACCGCGAGGTCGCGCGGCACGTGCTGTTCGGTCATCTCGGCGACGCGCGCCTCGAAGGCCTGCAGTTCGGCGCCCTGGAGCTGACGTTCCAGGCGCGGGAGCAGCGCGGCGATACCGGCCCGGAGGCGGGCGGTCTCGTCGGGTACGTCCAGCGGGGAGCGCCGGTTGCCGACGATCCAGCGGACCGCGCGGTCGAGCAGCCGGCGGCCCTCCAGGTAGACCAGGATCTGCGCGGACGTCGGGATGACGTTGTCCTGGGCCTCGACGGCGGCCCACAGGTCGCGCAGGCCGAAGACGTCGCGGACCACCGTGTACGCCCGGATGACGTCGGAGGCGGACGCGCCGGACTCGTCCATCGCACGGTAGACGAACGACGTGCCGCCGCGGTTGACCACCTCGTTGACCAGCACGGTCGTGACGATCTCGCGGCGCAGCCGGTGGCCGGGCATGCGGTCGGCGTAGCGTTCGCGCAGCGCGGTCGGGAAGTAGTGGGTGAGCACGTCCGCGGTCCACGGCTCGTCCGCGATCGAGTCCTCCAGGATCTCCTTCTCCAGAACGATCTTGGTGTACGCGAGCAGCACCGCGAACTCGGGCGCGGAGAGTCCGTGCTCGCGCGCGTCCAGCTCCGCGTCGCTCGGCAGCGCCTCCAGCTCGCGGTCGAGGTGCCCGGCCGCGACCAGGTCGGAGATCATCCGCCGGTGCACGGGCAGCAGCGACCGGGACTGCGCGCACGCGGTGCCGAGCGCCCCGGCCTGCTCGTAGTTGTCGCGCAGCACCAGCGCGGCGACCTCGTCCGTCATCTCGGCCAGCAGCGCGTCCCGGTCGGCGACGGTCAGGTCGCCGTCCGCGACCGCGCCACCGAGCAGGATCTTGATGTTGACCTCGTGGTCGGAGCAGTCGACGCCGGCCGAGTTGTCGATGAAGTCGGTGCCGATCTTGCCGCCGTTGAGCGCGAACTCGATCCGGCCGCGCTGGGTCAGGCCCAGGTTGCCGCCCTCGCCGACCACCCGCACGCGCAACTGGCCGCCGTTGACCCGGATCGGGTCGTTGGCCTTGTCGCCGACGTCGCCGTGCGACTCGGACGCGGCCTTCACGTAGGTGCCGATGCCGCCGTTGAACAGCAGGTCGACCGGGGCGAGCAGGATCGCCCGCATCAGCTCCTGCGGGCTCAGGCTCGCCGGGCCGGGCAGCCCGAGCGCCCGCGCCGCCTCCGCGGAGACCGGGATGGACTTCGCGGTACGCGGGAAGACGCCGCCGCCCGCGGAGATCAGCGAGGTGTCGTAGTCGGCCCACGACGAGCGCGGCAACGCGAACATCCGCTGCCGTTCCGCGAACGAGGTGGCCGCGTCCGGCGTCGGGTCGAGGAAGATGTGCCGGTGGTCGAACGCCGCGACCAGCCGGATGTGCTCGGAGAGCAGCATGCCGTTGCCGAACACGTCGCCGGACATGTCGCCCACGCCGACCACGGTGAAGTCCTCGGCCTGCGTGTTCAGCCCCAGGTCGCGGAAGTGCTTCTTGACCGACTCCCAGGCGCCGCGCGCGGTGATGCCCATCTTCTTGTGGTCGTAGCCGGCCGAGCCGCCGGACGCGAACGCGTCACCGAGCCAGAAGTCCGCCGCGACCGAGATCTCGTTCGCGATGTCGGAGAACGTGGCCGTGCCCTTGTCCGCCGCGACCACGAGGTACGGGTCGTCGCCGTCGTGCCGGACCACCTCGCGCGGCGGCACGATCTTGCCACCGGAGATGTTGTCCGTGACGTCCAGCAGCGCGGCGATGAACTGCCGGTAGCAGGCCACGCCCTCGGCCAGGAACGCGTCGCGGTCGGACGCGGGCGGTGCCTGCTTGAGGACGAAACCACCCTTCGCGCCGACCGGCACGATCACCGCGTTCTTCACCATCTGCGCCTTGACCAGGCCGAGGATCTCGGTGCGGAAGTCCTCGCGCCGGTCGGACCAGCGCAGGCCGCCGCGCGCGACCGCGCCGAAGCGCAGGTGCACGCCCTCGAAGCGCGGCGAGTAGACGAAGATCTCGTACATCGGGCGCGGCGCGGGCAGGTCCGGGATCGCCTGCGGGTCGAGCTTGAACGCCACGTACGACTTCGGCCGGTTGTCCTTGCCGCGCTGGTAGAAGCTGGTGCGCAGGGTGGCCTGCAGCAGCGTCAGGAAGGACCGCATGATCCGGTCCTGGTCGAGGCTGCTCACCTCGTCCAGCCGCTCGGTGATCTCGGCGACGATCGCGTCCGCGCGCGTGGTGCGCTCGGCCTCGCCCAGCTGCAGCCACGGCGAGAACCGGGTCTCGAACAGCCGGACCAGCAGTGCCGCGATCGCCGGGTACTGCACGAACGTGGACTCCATGTACTCCTGCGAGTAGACCGCGCCGGCCTGCCGCAGGTACTTCGCGTACGCCCGGAGCACCACTACCTGCCGCCAGGTGAGGCCGGCCCGGAGCACCAGCTCGTTCAGGCCGTCGACCTCGGCCTCGGTGCGCCAGGCGGCCGCGAACGCGTTCTCCACGTGCGGCCGGACCTCCTGCAGCGCGCGGTGCGAGTCGGGCAGCCGCAGGCCGAAGTCGTAGAGGAAGACCGAGGCGGGATCGAGCGAGATCTCGAACGGGCGCTCGTCCAGCACCCGGACGCCGAGCGAGTGCAGCACCGGGAGCACGTCGGAGAGGACCATCGGCTCGCCGTACCGGAAGACCTTGAACCGGACCTCGTCGTCCTTCGGGAACAGGTGCATCTCCAGCTGGCCGGCCTCTTCGAGCAGCTCCAGCTTCGCCAGGTCCTGCACGGACTCGTACGGGTTGTACTCGTCCTTGTAGCTCTCCGGCAGCGCCTCCACGTACCGGCTGTAGAGGCGTTTCGCCTGGCCGTCGCCGAGCTTGCGGTCCAGCACCAGGCGGAAGTCGTCGTCCCACAGCCGGGTGGCGTAGGCCAGGTCCTCGGCCAGCGCGTCCGCGTTCACCGCGCCGGGCGGGTTCGCCGGGTCGGTGCGCACGATGAAGTGCACGCGGGCCAGCATCGTCTCGCTGACCCGGGTGGTGTAGTCGACGCCGACGCCGTTCAGCTCGCGGAGCAGGATCTCCTGCATGCGCAGCCGGTTGACCGTGGTGAACCGGTCCCGCGGCAGATAGATCAGGCAGGAGATGAACCGGCCGTACCCGTCCCGTCGCAGGAACAGCCGCAGCTGCCGGCGCCCGGCCATGCGCAGCACGCCGATCACCGCGTGGTAGAGGTCGTCCACCTTGATCTGGAAGAGCTCGTCCCGCGGGTACGTCTCCAGGATCGCCATCAGGTCCTTGCCGGAGTGGCTGCGCGGCGACAGGCCGGAACGCTCCAGGATCTCCGCGACCTTGCGCTTGACCACCGGCAGCTCGGTCACGCTGGTCCGGTACGCGTCCGTGGCGAGCAGGCCCAGGAAGCGCCGCTCCCCCACCACCTCACCGGCCGCGTCGAACATCTTGATGCCGATGTAGTCGAGATAGGCGGAGCGGTGCACGGTGGCGCGCGAGTTCGCCTTCGTGATGATCAGGAGGCGCTTCTCCAGCACCTTCGCGTACGCCTCCGGCGTCATCGTGGAGAGCACGCGCGGCGCCTGCTGGTCGGCCCGCAGGATGCCCAGCCCGGAGCCCATCGTGGCGCGCAGCAGTTTCTCGTCGCCGTCGCCGTCGACCAGCTCGTACTCCCGGTAGCCGAGGAACGTGAAGTGCTCCTCGGCCAGCCAGTTCAGCAACTCGATCGAGTCGGTCAGGTCCTTCTCCGGCACCGGCGGACGGTCCGGCGTGTCCCGCACCGCGGAAAGCTCCACCGCGATGTCGAGCGCGCGCTGCCGCATCCGCGGCCAGTCCTCGACCGCGTCCCGCACGTCCGTGAGCACCCGCTGCAGCTCCCGGTAGAGCTGGTCGCGGGTGACCGTGTCACGCACCGGGTCGACGTCGATCCGCATCCAGCTCTCGACCAGGTCACCGTCGATGCCCTCGTCCGGCTCGACCTCGGCCGCGACCTCGGTCAGCGCGCCCAGCGGCTCGCGGCGCACCACCAGCAGCGGGTGGGCCAGCAGATGTATGTCGAGGTGGTAGCCCTCCAGCAGCGCGGTCACCGAGTCGACCAGGAACGGCATGTCGTCCGTGATCACCTGGATGACGGTGCGGCCCTGCTCGGACAGCTCGTCGATGGAGAGCTTCAGCTCGCCCGGAACGCGCTGAGCGGCCAGCTCACGGTGCTGGAGCGCGGCGTCGAGCAGCGACTTCGGCGTGTAGCCGACCAGCTCCTCGTCGGCCGCGAACCGCCAGAACCGGTCCACCAGGCTCGCGGTGTCGTGATCGTCGCCGGCCAGCGCGACCGCCTGCGCGACCAGCCGTTCCGCGTTCGGCAGGGGCTCCTCGAGCTCGGTGTCCTCCACCTCGCGAGCGCTCACCCCCGACTCGATCGCCTCGGACCCGGGTGCCGGGACGGCCCCCTCGTCGTCCTGGGTGTTGTCGTCCCCGCCGGTCACCTGGCGCCGGTCCATCGGTGCAGCTCCCCTCGCCCCACCACGCTGTGGGTCTGTTCCTCGACCCTGAGCCTAGGCCCTCGGCACGGCAGATCCGCCGCGCGACTGTGCCGGTGTCCCGCCAGTCGGGCCGGGCCGCACCGTCCCATCCTCTGCCACAACGGGATTTCCGCTGGTCAAAACCTTCAAACCCGATCCCGGGTACGGTGGACCGCTCTTTCCCACCGATTGGGTGGTTCGGAACGTCCACCACTTGTAAACCGATCTCCACTACCGTTGCGGGCATCGATTCCGGCCTGTCGGAAGGTAATCATGCTCAGGCTCCGCACGGCCGCAGTGACGGCACTGGTCCTCGCGAGCACGTCACTCACCGCGTGCTCCGGCTCGGACGGCCCCGGCGACACACTGAACGCGTTCCTGGCCGGCTGGCGCTCCGGCAACCTCGACGGCGTCGGCGTCGTCTCCGCGGCCGGGCAGACGATGAGCCCGGCGGACGTGAACGCCGCGATCCGGGCGCTCTCCGGCGAGCTGGCGGACACGCCGCCGGAGCTGAGCGCGCCCGAACCAGCCGAGGACAAGACGCTGGCCACCGGCGACGTGAAGGTCTCCTGGACGCTGCCGGGCGGGCGGCGCTGGGAGTACCAGGCACCGGTCCGGCTCAGCAAGGGCGACGACGCGTGGCGCGTGGTGTGGGAACCCGCGGTCGTCCACCCGCAGCTCAAGGAGGGCGACGAGCTGCGCGTCCAGCGGATCGCCGGCACCCGCGCACCCATCCTGGACGCGGCCGGCGCACCGATCTTCAGCGACCGCAAGGTGGTCGTGGTCGGCATCCACCCGAAGCTCGCCACCGACCTGGCCGGCACCGTCACCACGCTCAGCGCGGAGATGAAACAGTTCGGCGTGGACCTGGGCGGGCTCAAGGCCGAGGTGGAGGCCGCCGAGCCGGACGACGAGGTGGTCGTCGCCACGCTCCGGGACACCGACTACGCCAAGGTCAAGGCGAAGATCGAGAAGCTGCCGGGCGTGCAGACGCGGGAGGAGAACCGGGTCCTGGCGCCGACCCGGGTGTTCGCCCGCGCACTGCTCGGCACGGTCGGCGACGTGACCAAGGAGGACATGGACGCGGCGCCGGGCACGTTCGAGATCGGCGACCAGACCGGGCACGGCGGGCTCCAGGAACGGTACGACGAGCAGCTGCGCGGCACGCCCGGCGAGGCCGTGGTGATCACGCAGGCGGCGCCGGCCGGGGAACCCACGTTCACCGAGCTGTGGCGCGCCGAACCGGCCGCCGGGAAGCCGGTCCGGACCACGCTCGACCCGAAGATCCAGACGGCCGCGGACGACGCGGTCTCCACGGAGACGAAACGGGCCGCGCTGGTCGCCATCAAGATCTCGGACGGCTCGATCGTGGCGGTGGCGAACGGGCCGAACGGCGGCGCGGAGAACCTCGCGTTCACCGCGCAGGTGCCGCCCGGCTCGACGTACAAGATGGTCACCGCGCTCGGACTGCTGGACGCGAACATCGTCGGCAAGGACAGCCCGGTCGACTGCCCGAAGACGTACACGGTCGAGGGCCGGACCTTCAACAACGCGTACGACATGCAGCTCGGCACCGTGCCGTTCCACACCGACTTCGCCCGGTCCTGCAACACCGCGTTCGCCGCGCTGTCGACCAAGCTCGGCGCGCCCGGACTCGCCGCGGCCAGCGCGCAGCTCGGCATCGGCGGAACCTGGGACGTGGGCGCGGAGGCGTACACCGGCAAGGTCTCCACCGGCACCCCCGCCGCGGAACTGGCCGCGGCCGCGTTCGGCCAGGGCAAGACCGTGGTCAGCCCGCTCGCGATGGCCACGGCCACGGCCGCGGTCGCCCGCGGCGCGTTCGTCGCACCGAAGCTCGTCCTCGACCCGGCCCCGGCCGGGTCCCCCGCGCCGGTGGCGCCGCTCAAGGAGACGTCGGTGACGCCGCTGAAGGAGATGATGCGCGAGGTGGTCACGGCCGGCACGGCCACCGACCTCAAGTCGGTCAAGGGCGACCCGGTGTACGGCAAGACCGGCACCGCCGAGTTCGACGACGCGAACCTGGACAAGACGCACGGCTGGTTCGTGGGCTGGCGCGGCGACATCGCGGTGGCGGTCTTCGTCGAGGAGGGCGGCACCGGCGGAGGCGCGGCGGTACCACTGGTCAAGAACTTCTTCTCGGCCCTGTAACGGGCATTCCTCCTGCACTTCGAGGCGTCATCCACGTCATACCGACGACCGGATGACGCCTCGAATCACATTCAGCGTGGCGCGTGGCGTGCGGCGCGTGGCGTGCGGCGCGTGGCGTGCGGCGCGTGGCGTGCGGCGCGTGGCGTGCGGCGCGTGGCGTGCGGCGCGTGGCGTGCGGCGCGTGGCGTGCGGCGCGTGGCGTGCGGCGCGTGGCGTGCGGCGCGTGGCGTGCGGCGCGTGGCGTGCGGCGCGTGGCGTGCGGCGCGTGGCGTGCGGCGCGTGGCGTGCGGCGCGTGGCGTGCGGCGCGTGGCGTGCGGCGCGTGGCGTGCGGCGCGTGGCGTGCGGCGCGTGGCGTGCGGCGCGTGGCGTGCGGCGCGTGGCGTGCGGCGCGTGGCGTGCGGCGCGTGGCGTGCGGCGCGTGGCGTGCGGCGCGTGGCGTGCGGCGCGTGGCGTGCGGCGCGTGGCGTGCGGCGCGTGGCGTGCGGCGCGTGGCGTGCGGCGCGTGGCGGAGCGGCGCACGGCGGAGCGGCAAGAGCCACCGGCTGAGCCGGGGCGGTGCCTGCGGACTTCACCGGTTCCGAACGCATCCAGGCGGGCGGGTTCGGCCGGTTGGGTTGAATCCAGCCGACAGGGTCCGTGGGTTTCCTAGCGTTCAGCCGGGCAGGTTCGCGTCAGTCGGCGTCGCCGGGAGCGGGGGTTGCGCGACGAAGCCGTCCCGGAGCGGCCGACGGCTGGCCGGGCTGCGTGGGATTCGCACCGATGAGGCGTCGGAGACGGCCCAGAACCGTAGGCGATGGCCGGTCGTCGGGCTGGCCTGCCACCGACGGCGAACCAGCCGTCGCCGGGGCGACGGACTCGCCGGCCGCCGTCGTCGGTTCGGGCTCGTCGTCCGGCTTCCCCGCGGGGTCCGCGACCGGGTCGCCTTGCTCGGATGAACGGGCTTCCGCGGCGGGCTCGGCCTCCGCAGCAGGCTCGATCTCCGCAGTGAGGTCGGCCTCCGCAGCAGGCTCGGCCTCCGCAGTGAGCTCGACCTCCGCAGTGAGCTCGGCCTCCGCAGCAGGCTCGGCCTCCGCAGTGAGCTCGACCTTCGCAGCAGGCTCGGCCTCCGCAGTGAGCTCGGCCTCCGCAGCAGGCTCGGCCTGCCTGACGGAATCAGCTGCTTCCGCTGCGGGCTCGGCCTCCGTGACAGAAGCGGCTTCCGCTGCCGAATCGGCGTCATCCAGGTCGACCTCGTCGCCGGGGCCGCTCTCGGCGTCCCCGTCCGTCTTCGGCGTAATTTCTGCCTTTGGCGCAGCTTCGTCGTCCGCGTCAGACTCGCTCGTCGGCTCAGCAGCACCGCTGATCTCAGCAGTGCCGGAGGGCTCGGCGAAGCTGGCTTCAGCATCGCCACCCGTCTCAGGGACGGTGCCGGCTTCAGCAACACCAGCGGCCTCGGCGACGCCGGCCTCAGCACTAGCAGCCTCAGCAGCACCAGCGACCTCAGCACCAGCGGCCTCGCCGATGTCACCAGCACCAGCAGCACCAGCGAGGCGCTCAGCCTCGCCAGCGTCGGGGCCAGGGGCCTTAGCAGCACCAGCAGCCTCAGTGAAGTTCTCATCGCCACCGGCGACAGCGGGCTCAACGATGTCTTCAGCGGCACCAGTTCCGGCAGCGCCCTCAGCCTCACCAGCGCCGGCAGCCTCAGCGGCATTGCCGGCCTCGGCGGCGCCAGTCGGCACAACCTCGTTGGCCGCCGCGCCGTGGTCCGTCTCGGACCCCTCCGCTACCTCGACGATCTCGTTTGACGAGACCTCCTCGGCCGCTGCGGTACCGCCGATAGTGTCCGCCCCGTCGACCGTCTCAGCATCGCCGACCGCCTCGGCATCGGCGGGCGACTCATGCTCGCCGGACGTCCCGGCATCAGCGGCAGTCACGGCTCCGTCGATCGGTTCAATCGCGCCGAACGCCTCGGCGCCCGCATCGACCTCAGCGTCGTCGGCCAACCCGACCTCGCCGAGCACCTCGGCATCCGGGACAGCGTCGCCCGCGTCGGCCGGCTCATCCTCATCGGAGGCCTCGGCACCCGTGGCGCCGGCTTCGTCGGCCGCCTCGCGGTCGTCGGGCGCCTCGGCAACCGCGGCAGCTTCCACCTCGTCGGCCGGCTCGAACTCGCCAACAGCCTCGCCATCGACGGCCTCGGCCTCGCCCGGCGACTCGACATCGCCCGGCGACTCGACCTCACCGGACGACTCGATCTGACCGGACGACTCGATCTCAGCGGACGACTCGGTCTCGCCCGGTGACTCGATACCGGCGCCGTCGGTCTGCTGGGCCTCGGTAGCCGCCTCGGATTCGATGGGTGCCGAGGAGGCGGCGTTGGGAACGAGATCGCCGCCACCCTCCTCCTGCTGCGGCTCGGAAACGGACCCGGCATCGTCCTCCGCAGACACGGAGACGTCCTGCGCAGACGTGCCACCGCCGTCCGCTGACGGGGAGACGTCCTCAGCGGATGTGGTGTCGCCGGCCGGGGACGCAGTGCTGCCCACGGTGGGGGACGCGGCCGGGGCGGGCTCCTCGGCATCGGGGCCCGCGTCGTCCGGGCCGCCGGCGGGGGTGCCCGGGGACGGGCGGCGCAGGGATCCGCCCTGGTGTGGTGGGCGGCGGCGCAGGCCGCCCGGGCGTACCACGTCGGGGTTGGTGACGCTGGTGCTGGTGATGGGTTCGCTCGGGGGCACGTCGTCGGCCGGCGGACGGCGACGCAGGCCGCCGGGGCGCGGGGAGTCCGAGTCGGCGTCGCCGGGGTCGGCCGGCCGGCGTGGTGCGAGCAGGCCGGAGCGGCTGGTCAGGTCGTCGAGGTCCCAGCCGGTGCGGCGCGCGGGGGCGTCGGCGCGCTTGGCCGGCTTTCCGGGGCGCTGGCCGCCGGTCCGGCGGGACGCGTCCACGTGCTGCCCGGCGATGGTGAGCGGGGCCGGGATGACGCCGCCGGCCGGTCCGCTGACGGAGAGCGGCAGGTCCGGGTCGTCCGGCTCGGGTTTCGCGGCCGCGGCGGCCGCGGCCGCGAACCGGGCCTTGGCCAGCGCCGCGGCCTCGGCTATGGAGGTGGGGCTGGACTTGCGGGCCTGTGCCTCGCGGCGGGCCAGCGCCTCCCGCACCGTGTTCGGCACCGCGGGACCGCCCGCGTCGTCGGCCGGGTGCGGGCCGCCGGGCGACAGCGTGTCGTCGCCGGCACCGTCCCCGAACCGCACCGCACGTCCCCGGTCGGCGATCAGACGCGATCGCAGCCGTGCCACCGGATCGACGTCACTCTCGTCGGCGTCCGCACCGCTCCGCGCGCCGAACGCGGTCGCCGGGCCGGAACCCGGCACCGGATCGCCGTCGCCGTCGCCCGCCCCGAACCGTCCGGCGTCATCGTCACGCGCCCCGAACCGAACGGACTCGTCGACGCGCGTCCCGAACCGTCCGGCGTCATCGTCACGTGCCTCGAACCGTCCGGCGTCATCGGCGCGCGATCCGAACGGGCCAGCCTCGCCGGCGCGCGATCGGAACCGGCCGGTCTCTCCGGTGCCCGATCCGAACGGGCCGGCCTCACCGGCGCGCGATCCGAACCGGCCGGCCTCTCCCGCGCCCGATCCGAACCGGCCAGCCTCTCCGGCGCCCGATCGGAACCGGCCCGCCTCTCCGGTGCCCGGGCCGAACCGGACGGCGTCGCCGGCCGAGCGGGGGCCCGGCTGCGCCGGTACCGGACCGCGGACGCCGTCTCCGGCCGCCGTGAAGGCCGTCCCGTCGTCGTCGGCCGGGCCCACGCCGTCGTCGGTGGCATCACCCGGTGACCGGTCACCGCCGGCCGGGTCCAGCGGCGCCCCGCCACCGGTGGCGTCCAGCGGACCGCCACCGCCGGCGGAGTCCGACGGCCCGCCCGCTGCGTCACGACCCAACGGCCCGAACCCGCCGGCACCGCCGGACGACCCGTCGCGGCCGGCACCGCCCGACGATCCAGCACCGCCGACACCGCCGAACGGCCCGGCATCACCGGCACCGCTCAGCGGTCCGGCGCCGCCGGCCGAGTCCGCCGGGTCCTGAACGGCGGGGGCGCTCAGGCCGGCGAACCCGCCCGTGCCCCGCGCCACCAGCGCCTGGTACGTCGACATCTCCGCCCGGTCGCCGTCGGACGGCGCCGTCACCGACTCGACCGGGCCGGACGGCTCCGTCGTGTTCTCGCCGCGCGGTCGTGGCGCCGCCAGCAGCCGGCCGGCCGCCTCGATGCCGGCGCTGACCGTGGCCACGATCTCGGCCGCGTACGAGCCGTCCGGGTCGTAGTCCGGGTCGAAGACCGTGATCTCCATGCCGAGGCAGTGCGGCGTACCCACGAGGTGTTCGAGGAGGGCTTCGAGTTCGGTGAACGCGATCCCGCCCGGTTCCGGCGCGTCGACGGCCGGCATCACGGCCGGGTCGAGCACGTCCACGTCGATGTGCACCCAGAACCCGGCGCAGTCGGCGATCTGGTCCAGTGCCCACTGCGCGGACCGTGGCGCACCCTCCGCGCGCAGCGCCGGGACCGGGCGCGTCACGATCCCGGCGGCCTGCAGGTCGAGCCGGTACTCGTCGTTGGCCCGGATGCCCACCACCACCACGTCGACGTCCCGGTAGTACGGCCGGCGCCCCTCCAGCGCGGTCAGGTCCGCCTGCCCGCGGCCGGTGATCAGCGCGAGGCCCTCACCCGCGGCCGCGCCCACGTAGGACGCGTTGCCGGGGTGCCGGAAGTCGGAGTGGCCGTCCACGAACACCAGCCCGACGTGCCCGCCGACGGACTGGCCGAGGCGCCGCATGGCCAGCGCGGAGCCGAGCGACACCGAGCAGTCGCCGCCCAGGATCACCGGGAACTCGCCGTTGTCGATGATCGCGCCGATCCGGTCGGCGAGCGCCACCGAGTACGCCCCGATCGCGGGCGCGTGGCAGACGCCGTCGCCGGGCCGCCAGTCGCCCGGGTCGTACCGCGGCGGGGTGAGGCAGCCGGCGTCCCGGGCGCGGAGCCGGTGGAGCAGCCCCGCGTCCCGCAGCGCGCCCGGCGCCTTGGCGCAGCCCGGCACCGACGTCTCGGTCGGCGGGCGCAGACCGAGGTTGGAGGGTGCGTCGAGGACGGCGATCCGGCGCATGGCGGCGGCCTCTTAGAACAGCGCGTTCGCCAGCGCGCGGCGGGCGCTCGCGACGGCCGGGTCGTCCGGGCCGGCGACGGTGAAGAGCGAGAGCAGGTGGCGGCGCACCGTCTCGCGCTCGTCGCCGAAGACGCGGCGGATGAGCTTGATCAGCCGGTCGTACGCCTCGGCCGCGTTGCCGTTGAGCACCTCGACGTCCGCCGCGAGCAGCTGGGCCTTGACGTCGTCGGGCGCGCCGGCCGCGACGGAGAGCGTGGCGCCCGGGTCGACGCCCTGCACCCGGCGGAACAGCGAGACCTGGGCGAGCCCGGACTCGGCGGCCGCGTCGGCCGGTGACTCGTTGAGGATCTTCTTGTACGCCGCCTCGGCCGCGTCCAGGTCACCGTCCATCATCGCGTCGTCGGCCTCGGCCAGCCGCGGGTCCTCGTGCTGCGGTGCCTGCACGCCGGCGGCCTTGAGCACGGCCTCGATGTACTGCCGGACCTGGGCCTCGGGCAGCGCGCCCTGGAAGCCCTGCACGGGCTGGCCACCGACCACGGCCGCGACCATCGGGATGCTCTGGATCTGGAACGCCTGGGCCAGGCCCGGGTTGGCGTCCACGTCGACCTTGCCGAGGATCCAGGAGCCGCCGCCCTCCTCGGCGAGCCGCTCGAGGACCGGGGACAGCTGCTTGCAGGGCTGGCACCACTCGGCCCAGAAGTCGAGGATGACCGGCGTGGTCAGGGACCGCTCCAGCACCTCGGTCCGGAAGTCGGCGTCGGTCACGTCGATGACGGTGACGGCTCCGGACGGCGAGGCGGGGGCCGCGGTGGGGGCGGCTGGACGCGCCGCGGGCGCGGACGCGGCGGTCGGCTGCGGGGTGCTCCGCAGCGCACCGAGGTCGACCGCGCCGCGGGTGAAGATCGACGAGGTGATCCGTGGGTCGCTCATGGTTGTCTAGTCTCGCACGCGAAGCCGGGCCGTCGCCCTGACCGGACGCCGATCACGGTGTGCCGTCCCCTACAGGTTCGTGCGTCGCGCTGACCATGACGACCTGCCCGTCCACGCTCTCCACCGCGAGCAGCGTGCCGGGCGGGTAGTTCTCCAGCATCGCCGGTGGCAGCTGCACGGTGCCGTCGCCCGCGACGACCGCGAACTCCTGCCCGTCGCGGCCCTCCGCGCCGACCCGTCCGTCCCGGATGGTGATCGCCCGGCCGAGCCGCGCGCCGACCTCGGGGTCGTGCGTGACCACCACGATCGTGGTGCCCCGTTCGCGGTTGACGGTGTCCAGCGCGTCCAGGACCTCGTCGCGCGCGGACCGGTCCAGCCGGGACGTGGGCTCGTCGACCAGCAGCAGCCCGGGTGAGGCGGCCATGCCGACCGCGAGCGCGGCGCGCTGCTGGGCGCCGGGCGGCAGTTCGCCGACCGTGGCCTCGCCGAAACCGCCCAGCCCGACCAGCCCGAGGATCCGCTCGAACGGTTCCACGTCGGCCGGCCGGACCTTGGCGGCGCGCCGCTGGGCCAGCCACATGTTCGCGGCCAGCGTGGCGTGCGGCAGCAGGTTGCGCGCGGCGCCCTGGAGCACCACGCCGATGTCGGTGCCGCGCATGCGGGCCAGTTCCGCGTCGGCGGCCTTGCCCAGGTCGACCAGCCCGACCTGGACCCGCCCGGCGGACGGCCGCATCAGGCCGCCGAGCAGCGCGATCAACGTGGACTTGCCGGAGCCGGACGGCCCGACCAGCGCGACCGTGCTGCCGGGCGCGATGTCCAGGTCGACGCCGGACAGCGCGACCACGTCGTTGCCCTCGACCCGGTAGATGTGCACCACCCGCCGGCAGACCACCGCGATGCCGTTCACCCGATCACCCCACAACGCAGAAGATCAAAACCATCGGTGGGTACGCGGAGCGCACCCGCACCGTGCCGGGGAGCAACCGCGCCGTCGCCGCCCGCCGGGACCGTGCCACCGTGGTCGCGTCCCGTCCCGTACCGCCTGGCTCCGCCGCTCATCGCTCCTCCACCGCTCGCCGCAGGGACATCGCCGAACCGGCCGCGACACCGGACATCACCACGAGCGCGACGACCGGGCCGAGCGCCGCCCCGGCCCCCGGCCACTCCGGCGGCGCCAGCGGGCCCACGCCGTCCACGTAGTAGGTGATCGCGTCGCGGGTCATCCACCAGGACAGCGCGCCCGCGGCCAGTCCGAGCACCGCGCCGGCGGCGACCACCGCGAGCTGTGCGACCAGCTGGCTGTGCCACGCCGGACCGGCTCGCAGTCCCTGCGCGCGCAGCGCCCGCAGCTGCCTCACGCGCCGGGGCCGGTCCGCGCCGAGCACGACCAGCGCGCCCACGCCGAGCAGCACCGCGCCGGCCGCGGTGAGCAGGTGGAACCGCAGCGCCAGCGCGGGCCCCTGGCCGGCCAGCACCGTCGCCCGTTCCGCGATCGACCGTTCGCCCGTGATGCTCAGGCCGTTCCGGGTGAGCGCCGCGACCACCGCGTCCGGCGTGTCCGCGCGCAGCCACACCTGCGGTTCGACCGCGGCCGCGGCGTCGTAGGCGGCGATGTCCGCGTACTCCAGGTCGACGAGCGTGACCGCGCCGGCCGGTCCGGCCGTGAGCCGCCCGGCGCGCCCGATCGGCATCGGCCCGGTGGCGGACGGCACCGCGTCGGCCGGTTCGCCACCGGTGACCACGGGCAGCGGCATCGGCGTGGCGGTCGACACCAGCCGCAGGTCTGGTCGCCCGCGGGAGCGGTACGACAGGCGCGCGCCGGCCGCGTCGACGGTCAGCTGCGGGGTCTCCAGCACGGTCCCGGAGACGGTGCGCCAGCGAGCCGGGTCGGTCAGACCGGCATCGATCGGCCCGGACGCGTCCGCGATCTCGGTGACGGTCACGTCGATCGCGTACTCCAGCGTGTACGGCGTCTCCACCTCCATCGCACCGAGCCGGCAGCCGGCGGCGCAGGCCTCGACCGGGGCGCTGTACGTGTGCGGGCCGGCCACCAGCGTCCCCGCCTGCACGCGCACCATCGGGCCGGTGACCGGCAGCAGCGTGACCCAGAGCCGGCTGTTCGGCGGCGGTGCGACCGCGGTGGCGCGCACGGTCAGCGTGTCACCGGCGACCCGCAGCGGCGCCGGCGGCCGCGGCCGGATCAGCGACGCGACCGTGGCCGCGTCCGGCCCGTAGCGCGGGCTCCAGGCGGCGACCGTGGCCAGCCGGGTGCTGTCGACCGCGAGCGCGTTCAGTTCGGCGCGGGTGATCCGCGCGGCCGCCATCGCGTACCGCCCGTCCGGGTCGGCGTCCCGGACCGCGCGGAGCAGGTCCTGCTCGCCGAGCGGCGCGACGGTGAGCACGCGCGCCGCGCCGACGTCGATGCGGGCCCGCTCGGCCCGGCCAGCCGCCGCCACCGCGGACGCCGTGCCGGAGAACGCGACCATCGCGAACACGATCACGGCGAGCGCCACCACGCGCAGCTGGGCCGGCTGCCGGGCGAACTCGGCCGCGGCGAGCCCGCGCACCAGCCGGCCGCGGCGCAGTGCCCGGCCGGCCGCGCGCCCGGCCAGCAGCCCGGCGATCCGCGCGCCGAGCAGCCCGGCGGTGAGCGCGACCAGCATCGGTACCAGCAGCTCCAGCCCGCCGGCCGGCTCGTCCACGGTGGTCACCTGGTAGGCCGCGGCCGCGGCGAGCGCGCCCGCGACCAGCTCGGCCGTGCCGGCCAGGGCCTGCCGGTGCCGGGCCGGGGTGGAGCGCAGCAGCACCGCGACCGGCGCCACCACGGCGCGCCACTGCGCGGCCAGGCCGACCAGCAGCGCGCCGGTGACCGCGGCGACCGCCCAGATCATCGAGTTGGTGTCGGGCAGCACCGCGGGCGCGCCGTCCAGCGTGGTCGCGGACAGCACGGCGACGATCGCCCAGGCCGCGAGATATCCGAGGGGCGTGCCGGCCAGCACCGGCAGCACCGCCTCCGCGACGACCAGCACCCAGCGCAGCGCGGCCGGGGTGCCGCGCAGCGCGAACAGGCCGGCCTCGGTGCGGCGGAGCGCGACACCGAACGAGACCGCGAACCAGAGCACCAGCCAGGCGAGCAGCACCAGCGGCAGCCCGGCCAGTTCCAGGCCGTCGCGCAGCTGCGCACCGCTGGCGACGATCCGGGCGTCGAGCGCCGGCAGGTCGGTGCGGACCGCCCAGTCGTACCCGGGTGCCCAGGCGCCCACGGTCGGCGGCGCGGTGCGCGCCGCGTCCGGGAACGCCTCCGGGCGGCCGATCAGGTCGGCGGACTCGACGTAGTCCGCCGCGAGCGTGCGGTGCACGGTTTCCCGGGTGGTGAACATCGGGTCCGCGATCGGCTCCCGCGCCTGCCATCCGGCGAAGAACGTCCGCCCCGCCCAGTAGTCCCCGGACGGGTCGACCGGCGTGTACAGCCCGACCACCGTGAACCGGCTGATCGGGTACTTCTCGCCGGTGTAGAGGATCGCGGTGCCGCCGAGCGACAGCGCGGCCCGGTCCGCCACCCGCGCGCTGACCACGACCTCGTTCCAGCCGGTGGCGCAGCGCCCGGCCGTGATCGTCAGGTGGGCGCAGACGCCGGTGCGCCAGCCGAGCGAGCCGTCCAGCCCGTCCGGCAGCTCACCCGGTGGCGGCGGCACGTCCGCGGGATCGGCGATCCGACCGGTGATCCAGAGTCCGCCGATCGTGTCGAACCCGGGCACGGCCGGCAGGTCCGGGGACAGCTCCGGCGGGAAGGCGCGGCTGGGCTGCTGGCGGTCCGGCACGACCGGGGAGAGGTGCCGCTCGGCCGTGATCCGGCGCTCGGCCGGGGTCGCGGCCGCGACCTCGACGGCGGTGGCCGCGCGTTCCGCCGCCGAGGCGTAGAGCAGCGGTGCGGCCGCGGCCGCCGCGGCGGCCGCGGCCAGCGCCATCATCACCAGCGCGGACCGCCACCGGGCGCGCAACGCGGCGCGGATCAGCCCGATCATGACCGACCGTCCCGCCGTGCCACGGAACCACCCGCGTCCCCACGGACCGCGGAACCACCCGCGTCCCCGCGCGCCGCGGGTCCAGCCGTGTCCCGCCGGGTGACGGAGCCGCCCACGCCCCGGGTCACGGCACCGCCCACGTCCCGCCGGGCCGCCAGCGCGAGCAGCGCGGCGGTCGCGGCGAGCACGGCCGCGGCGGCCCAGTACGGCAACGGTGGCACCGTCGGTGGCCGCCCGTCCGCGAAGACCGGCAGCAGGTCGTGGTGCACGGTCCAGCTGAGCCAGCCGAGCAGCACACCGGCCGTGACGCCGGTCAGCACGAGCACCACCCGGTCCCAGCGGGAGGCGACGCCGACCACGGCCGCGGAGAGGCCCTGCGCGCGCAGCGCGGTCAGGTCGGCGGACCGCCGCGGCCGTTCCACGGTCACGATCAGCAGTGCCCCGGCCAGCGCCAACACCAGCCCGAACACGGCCGCGGCCAGGTAGAGCCGGGTGGACTGCCCGGGGCCCTCCGCGACGAGCTGCGCGGCGCGCCCGGCGACCGAGGTCTCGGCCGCCACGGTCAACCCGGCCGCGTGCAGCTCGCCGGGCAGGCCGGCCGGCGCGTCCGGGGACAGCCACACCTCGTACGCCGTGTTCAGGTCGGAGCCCTCGATCAGCCGGGTCGCGTACTCGTAGTCGATCAGCATGCCGTTGTGCCCCAGGCCGGGCAGCGAGGGCAGCCCGCCCACCATGGCGACCGGCCAGGGGCTCAGGTCGAAGCCGGCGGCCTCCCGGATGCCGTCCGCGTTCACCCCCTCCTCGGGCGCGGCCACCACGACCGGGACCGGCACCGGCACGTCCGACGACCGCAGCCGCACCTCGACCACCGAGTCCCGCGGGCTCACGCCGGTGAACGAGGCGGCCAGCCACGGCCCGTCCTGCTGCATGGTGAGCAGCGCGGCGCCGAGGTTGAAGCCGGGCCGCCAGCGGCCGGGCGAGCCGAGGTCCGCGCCGGTGAGCACGGTCCGGGCCGGGCCCTCCTGGCGCATCTCGAACAGGCGCAACCCGTTCGGCCGGGGCTGGAAGCCGAAGTGGGACAGCCGGCAGCCGCCCGCGCAGCCGTCCACCGGCGCGCGCACCGTGGCCGGTCCCGGACCCTCCGGCAGGGACAGCCGCACCGTGATCGGCCGGCCGCCCGGGTCCACCAGGTGCACCGCGATGTCGGTGGCGCTGACCAGGTCGTCCGCCTCCACGTCGAGCACCAGCGCGGTGCCGTCGACGCGCACCGGCGGGTGCGCGTCCGCGTGCAGCAGGCCGGTCAGCGCACGGAACCTGTCCTGGTCGAGCCCGCGCGGCCGGGCCGCGACCGTCGCCAGCCGGTCCGGTTCCACCGCGACCAGCGCGGTGCCGCCCTGCCGGGTCCGCAGCACCGGCATGGCGAACCGGCCGTCCGGGTCCGCCGCGTGCACCGCGTCGCGCAGCGCTTGTGGCGTGGCTGCGCGCACCGCCAGCACCCGGTCCGCGCCGACCTCCCACCGCGCGCGCTCGTCCGCGGCCCGGGCGCCGAGGTCGACCGCGGTGACGGCCTGGACCAGCAGCGCGATCGCGATCGCGAAGAGCGCCAGCACCCGGTGCCCACCGGGCCGCCGCGCCAGTTGCAGCGCGGCCAGGCCGGGGCCGAGCCGCCCGGTGCGCAGCCGGGAGGTCGCGACGCGCGCGGCCAGCGGCGGGACCAGCCGGGCCGCGAGCAGTCCGCCGGCCAGCGCGACCAGCGCGGGACCGAGCAGCGCGATGCCCTCCGCGTTCGCCGCGCCGACGTTGCCGATCTCGTACCGGGCCGCGGCCGCGAGCGCGACGACCACCAGCGTGACCGCGTCCAGCGGCCGAATCCGCAGCCGGGACGGCGTGCGGCGCAGCCCTTCCAGCACCGGGCCGCGCGGGCGGTGCGCGACCGCGGCCGCGACCACCACGGCGACGCAGCCGAGCGCGGCGGCGCCGGCCCAGATCAGCGACGGAACGACCGGCGGTCCGAAGCCGAACTCGGCGCGGGCGGCGAGCGCGGTCGCGCCGAACCCGGCGAGGAACCCGGCCGGGGCCGCGACCGGGATCGCGAGCAGGCCGGGCGTGACCGCGATCAGCGCCCGGGTGCCGGCCGGCGCGCCGCGCAGCGCGGCCAGCGCGGCCTCGTCCCGGCGCTCCGCGGCGAGCTGCGCCGCGGCCAGCAGCAGCACGAACCCGCCGATCAGGCCGAGCTGGGCCGCGGTGATCGCGGCGCCCCGGAACAGCGCGTCCTCGTTGCCGCGCAGCGCGGTGAGCAGGTCCGGCAGGCGGCTGGTCAGCCGCAGGTCACCGATCCGCTGCGGGGTGAGCCCGGCCAGGTCGGCGCGGGTCGCCGCGAAGTCCAGCGCCACGTCGGTGCGCAGCACGTAGTCGTGCGTGACGTCCACGATCGGCGTGCCGAGCAGCTCGAACCCGCCGCGGTCGCCGAGCAGCGCGCCACGGTCCAGCGCCAGGCCGGGCGCGGTGCGCGCGGTCCAGAACTCGTCGTCCGGGTCGGCCGAGCGGAACACGCCGGTGACGGTGAGCGGCACGGACGCGCCCGGCACGCCGGCCAGGTCGATCGTGTCGCCGGCGGCCACCCCGAAGCGCGCGGCGGTCTGCGGCCCGAGCACGATCTCGTCCGCCCGGGTCGCGCAGGCGCCGTCCACCTCCAGGTGGTCGCAGGCGCCGTCCACCCAGTTCATCCGGAACGTCTCCGGCCCGCGCGGGCCGGCGCCGGTGACGGTGGCGCCGACCGACCCGTACCGGTTGAACCGGGCGGCGGGCAGCAGGTCGGCCGCCACGGTCCAGGACGCCGCGATCCGGTTGGCGTCGCCGAGCATGACGCCGCCGAGCCGCACCGCGCGGGCCCCGGCCGCGGTGTCGTCGAGCGCCGCGGCCGTGGTGCCGGCGACGGCGGCACCGGCCCAGGCCGGGATGGCGGCCGCGGCCGCGACCGTCAGGCCGGCGAGCAACGCGAAGATCAGCAGCCGGGCGCGGTGGCCCCGGATCAGGCCGGCCAGCAGTCCCAGCACGTGCCACCCCCCATGGATCGCTGATCGTGGTAGCGACGATAGGCGATCCGGGGCAGGTCCGAGGTCCCCTGTGGATAACGTTCAGAACCGGGCGGGCTCCCGGTAGACGCCCCACGCCTCGCGCAGCACGCCGCAGATCTCGCCGAGCGTGGCCTCCGCGCGGGCCGCCGCGAGCATCGGCGGGATCAGGTTCGCCTCGGTCCGGCAGGCCGCCGCCAGCTCGCCCAGCACCCGCCGGACCACCGCGTCGTCCCGTTCCGCCCGCCGCGCGGCCAGCACCCGCCGCTGCTCGCGCTCCACCTCGTGCGAGATCCGCAGGATCTCCAGGTCCTTCGCGACCGTCCCGGTGTGCACGTTCACGCCGACGATCCGCTTGTCGCCCTTCTCCAGCGCCGCCTGGTACGCGAACGCCGACTCCGCGATCGCCGAGGTGAACCAGCCGTCCTCGATGCCGCGCAGGATGCCGGACGTGATGGTGCCGTCCGCGCCGAGGTTCCGGATCCGGGTGAAGATCTCCTCCGCGGCCGCCTCGATCCGGTCGGTGAGCGCCTCCACGTACCAGGAGCCGCCGAGCGGGTCGGCCACGTTCGCGACGCCGGTCTCCTCCATCAGCACCTGCTGGGTGCGCAGCGCGATCTCCGCCGACTCCTCGGTGGGCAGCGCGAGCGTCTCGTCCAGCGCGTTCGTGTGCAGCGAGTTGGTGCCGCCGAGCACGGCCGCGAGCGCCTCCACCGCGGTCCGCACCACGTTGTTGACCGGCTGCTGCGCGGTCAGCGAGACGCCCGCGGTCTGGGTGTGGAAGCGCAGCCACAGCGCCCGCTCGTCGGTCGCGCCGTAGACGTCCCGCAGCCAGCGCGCCCAGATCCGCCGCGCGGCCCGGAACTTCGCGATCTCCTCGAAGAAGTCCACGTGCGCGTCGAAGAAGAAGCTCAGGCCGGGCGCGAACCGGTTGACGTCCAGCCCGCGGGACAGGCCGAGTTCGACGTACCCGAAACCGTCCGCCAGCGTGTACGCCAGTTCCTGCGCGGCGGTCGAGCCGGCCTCCCGGATGTGGTAGCCGGAGACGGACAGCGGCTTGTAGCGCGGGATCTCCGCCGCGCAGTACTCCATCAGGTCACCGATCAGGCGCAGGTGCGGCTCCGGCGCGAACAGCCACTCCTTCTGCGCGATGTACTCCTTGAAGATGTCGGTCTGCAGCGTGCCGTCCAGACCGGACAGGTCCGCGCCCTGCCGCTCGGCCGCCACCAGGTACATGCAGAAGATCGGCACGGCCGGACCGGAGATGGTCATGCTGGTGGTGACCGCGCCCAGGTCGATGCCGTCGAAGAGCACGTCCATGTCCGCGGCCGAGTCGATCGCGACGCCGCAGTGCCCGACCTCGCCGAGCGCCTGGGGATCGTCCGAGTCGTACCCCATCAGGGTCGGCATGTCGAACGCCACGGACAGGCCACCGCCGCCGGCCGCGAGCAGCATCCGGTACCGCTCGTTGGTCTGCCGCGCGTTGCCGAACCCGGAGAACTGCCGAATCGTCCAGGCCCGCCCGCGGTAGCCGGTCGGGTGGAGCCCGCGCGTGTACGGGAACTCGCCGGGCCAGCCGATCCGCGCGAAGCCGGGGTACCCGGCGCCGTCCGGCGGGCCGTAGAGCGGCGCGACCGTCTCGCCGGAGAGCGTGGTGAAGTCGGCGTCCCGTTTGTGGGCCGCGTCGTACCGCGCCTGCCAGCGGGCACGTCCGGCGGCGATCTGCTCGGCATCCATGCCGCACAGTCTAGGGCGCAACCTTAACGATCGCTAAGGGTTCCGCGCTGCCGTCCCGGAGGTGCAGCTCCGCGTCGCAGAACGCGGCCGCCTCCGCGTCGTGCGTGGCGAACACGACCGCCGCGCCCCGGTCCGCCTCCGCGCGCAGCAGCTCCAGCACCCGCGCCCGGTTCACCGCGTCGAGCTCGCTGGTCACCTCGTCGGCCAGCAGCACGTCACCGGCGAGCGCCAGCCCGCGGGCCAGTGCGGTCCGCTGCTGCTGACCGCCGGAGAGCTCCTCGACCAGCTGCCCGGACTGCTCCGCGAGCCCGAGCGCGGCCAGCGCGGTCGCGGCGGACGCGCGGGCCTCGGACGGGCCGGCCCCGTTCGCCATCAGCGCGACCTGCAGGTTCTCGCCCGCGGTCAGGATCGCGGCCAGCCCGTTGTCCTGCGGCACCAGCACGATCCGCCGGGACACCGCATGGTCCCGGTCGCGGATCACCTCGCCGCTGGCGCGCACCTCGCCGGCCAGCGGGCGCAGCAGCCCGGCCATCGCGTGCAGCAGCGTGCTCTTGCCGGCGCCGGACGGGCCGGTCACCGCCAGGATCCGCCCCGGCTCCGCGCTCACGGTCACGTCCCGCAGCACCGGCTCGCCGCCGTAGCCGAGGGTGACGCCGTCCACGATCAACAGTGACATGGACCGGACCCTATCCCTTCCGTACGCCCACCGTCGCCCCCTATGCTGGGTGATCCTTGGTGGATCAGATGATCTCCCAACCGACAGGGGTGCCGCATGTCCTCGCTCGCACCGAACCTCGCGTCAGAACCCGCTCCGATGCCGGCGCCGACGTCCGCGCCGAAAGCCGCGCCGACGCTCGCGCCGGCGGCCGCGCTCGCCGCCCTGCTGCTCGTGGTCGCGCTCCCCGCGCCCGCCCGCGCGGCCGACGCGACGCCCGCCTACGACCTCGACGACGACTGCGTCACGCTCGCCGCACCGGCCGGGCACATCACCAAGAACTCCGGAGGGTACGGGTTCACCGGCTCGGCCGCGGCCGCCGAGCGGTTCCGGTTCGACGCCACCGCGCTCGGCCGCTACACCATCCGGGACTCCGCGGGCGCGTACCCGTACCAGAGCGTCATCGGTTTCGTCCTTCCCGGCCAGGCCTATGGCGACCGGGCCGACTGGACGGCCGTCACCACCGGCGACGGCCGCTACCAGCTCACCGCGACCGCGACCGGCCAGCAACTCGGCACGTTCCTCGGCCGGCTCGGCGGCGGGTCCGCGCCCACCACGCTCGTCGCCACGCCGGCCACCGGCTGCGTCCCGGTCGAGGACATCGCGACCGGCGTGACCGGCACCGCCGCGCCCGGCGTGAACCCGGACGGCACGCTCAACGGCTGGATCGACGGCCACGCGCACGTCACCGCGGCCGAGGCGTTCGGCGGCGACCTGCACTGCGGCGACGCGTTCGCGCCCGGCGGCCCCGCGGTCGCGCTCAAGGGCTGCGCGTCGCACGCCACGCTCGGCATCGGCGCGCTGCTGGAGGCGATCATCGCGGGCACCGACCCGATCGACTCGCGCGAGGACGGCTGGCCCACGTTCGGCGACTGGCCGCAGCCCAACAGCCTGCTGCACGAGCAGTCGTACTTCCGTGGCATCGAGCGCTCCTGGCGCTCCGGCCAGCGCGTGCTCAACACGCTGCTGGTGGCGAACCGGATCATCTGCGGCCTCTACCCGACCCGGGACACGTCCTGCGACGAGACCGAGCAGATCCGCGCGCAGTACCGGTACCTGCGCTCGATGCAGGACTACGTCGACGCGCAGAGCGGTGGGCCGGGCCGCGGCTGGTTCCGGCTCGCGGCCACGCCCGAGGAGGTCCGCGCGATCGCGGCGCAGGGCAAGCTCGCGGTCACCGTGGGCGTGGAGAGCTCGGAACTGTTCGGCTGCAACGTCACCTGCACCACCGCCGCGGTCGACGCCGGGCTGGACGAGCTGGCGTCGATGGGCGTCAGCGGCCTCTACCCGGTGCACAAGTTCGACAACGCGTTCGGCGGCACCCGCTTCGACTCCGGCGCGACCGGCGTCGCGGTCAACATCGGCAACCTGATCAGCACCGGCCACTGGTGGACCGCGGACTCCTGCACCGGCCCGTCCGACAACGAGCAACCGCTGGTCAGCGACGAGCTGGCGGAGCTGCTCCGGCTCGGGAAGCTGGGCCTGCCGCCGGGCACGATCCTGCCGGTCTACCCGAGCGGCCCGATCTGCAACACCCGTGGCCTGACCCCGATGGGCGAATACCTGATCGAGCGCATGATCGAGCGCGGGATGATCATCCACCTCGACCACATGGGGGTACGGACGGCGTCCGCCGTGCTGGACATCGCGGAGGCGGCCGGCTACCCGGGCGTGGTCTCGGTGCACTCCTGGTCCGACCGCACGCTGGTGGACCGGCTGCTCGGCCTCGGCGGCTTCGTGGCCGGCTACGCGCACGCGGCCACGGACGCGGGCGACGGCGAGCTCCCGTTCCTGGACGAGTGGCGGGCCAACCGGGCACTGCCCAACGGCGACACCATCAGCGGGTACGGGATGGGCAGCGACGTCAACGGCCTCGGCCCGCTGCCGCCGCCGCAGCTGGCACCGCCGGCCGGCCCGCAGCCGTACCCGTTCACCGCGGTCAACGGCACCACCGTCGACCGGCAGGTCTTCGGCACCCGCACGTTCGACCTGAACACCGACGGCGTCCCGCAGTACGGGCTGTACGCGGACTGGGTCACCGACCTGATCCGCCAGGCCGGACCGGACGGCGCGCTGCTGCGGAGCCAGCTGATGAACGGCGCCGAGGCGTACGTGTCGATGTGGGAAGAGGCCCGTGCATGACGTTCCCGCTGTTCCCGCCCGGGTTCCGGTTCGGCATGGCCACCTCCGCGTACCAGGTGGAGGGCGCCTTCGACCGGGACGGCAAGGGCCCGGGCATCTGGGACACGTTCACGGCGCGGCCCGGCACGGTCCGCAACGGCGACGACGGGCGGGTCGCGATCGACCACTACCACCGGTACGCGGAGGACGTCGCGCACATCGCCGCGGCCGGCACGCACGACTACCGGTTCTCGTTCTCCTGGCCGCGCGTGCTGCCCACCGGGACCGGCCCGGTCAACAAGCCCGGCCTGGACTTCTACGACCGGCTCGTGGACGAGCTGCTGTCGCACGGCGTCCGCCCGGTCCCGACGATCTACCACTGGGACCTGCCGCAGGCGCTGGAGGACGCGGGCGGCTGGCTGTCCCGGGACACCGCGTACGCGCTCGCCGACTTCGCCGCGGTCCTGGCCGACCGGCTCGGCGACCGGGTGCACGACTGGATCACGCTGAACGAGATGAGCGTGCAGACGCTCTACGGGTACGCGCTGACCTCGCACGCGCCCGGCCGGGGCCTCGGCTTCGACGCGCTGCCGGTGGCGCACCACCAGCTGCTCGCGCACGGGCTGGCGGTGCGGGCGCTGCGCGCGGCCGGCGCGGCCACGGTCGGCGTGGCCGCGCAGCACTTCCCGGTCGAGCCCGCCTCGGCCGCCGCGGACGACGTCGCGGCCGCGGAGCTGTTCGCCACGCTGACGAACTGGCTGTTCGCCGACCCGGTCCTGCGCGGCGGCTATCCGCCCGGGCTCGGCGATCGGCTGCCGGTGCGGGACGGCGACCTGGAGACCATCGCGGCGCCGCTGGACTTCTACGGCGTCAACTACTACGAGCCGACCCGGATCGAGGCGCCGCGCCCGGACCGGGACTACCGCGGCGTGCTGGAGGTGGACGTCCCGGCGGGGATGCCGTTCGCGCCGGTGCCGGTGCCGGCCGCGGAACGGACCGACTTCGGCTGGGCGATCGTGCCGTCCGGGCTGACCACGATCCTGACCACGCTGCGGGACCGCTATCCGTCGCTGCCGCCGCTGGTGGTGACGGAGAACGGCGCGTCGTTCCGCGAGCCGGTCGCGGACGGCCGGCGGGTGGCGTTCCTCGACGCGCACCTGCGCGCCGTGCGCGACGCGATGGCGGCCGGGGCCGACGTGCGCGGCTACTACGTGTGGTCCGCGCTGGACAACTTCGAGTGGGCGGCCGGATTCGAGGAACGGTTCGGCCTGATCCACGTCGACCCGGCCACGCTGGCCCGGACGCGGAAGGACTCCTGGCACTGGTTCCGTGACCTGATCGCCGCCCAGCCCCGGTCCTGACCCGGCCTCTGCGAGGGATCGGTCCGTCCCGCACGGCGCAACGCCTGCGCCGCGCGGAAAGCCAGCCGCACTGCGCGGTAGATCGGCCCGCACTGCGCGGTAGATCAGCCTGCCCTGTGGGATAGATCGGCCTGCCCTGTGGGATAGATCAGCCAGCGCTGTGGGATAGATCAACCTGCGCTGTGGGGTAGATCAGCCTGCACTGTGCGGCAACTCAAACGACCGCTGTTTCGGCAGTTCAAAGGCCCTGTGCTGACTCTCGATACCGACTGTTCGATCACTCAATACCCGGTGCGGCCGGGCCCGTGGTCCGGCGCAACCGGTCGACGAACGTGGCCGCGATCCGGGTCAGTCGCTCGGACCGCCCCTCCTCCGCCCACCCGTCCACCAGGCTCAGCAGCGCGCTGCCCTCGACCAGGATGATGAAGTCGTCGATCACCGCGTCGTCGTCCACGCCGGCCCGCAGCTCGCCCCGCTCCCGCGCCTCGCGCATGCAGACCCGCAGCAGCTCCCGGATCCCCAGGTGCGACTCGCGCCGCGACGCCGCCAGCCGCGGATGGGACAGCGCCGCCCCGGCGAACGCCACGTTCACGTGCGCGTCCGCCGCCCGCTCGTCGTCGAACGGCAGCGCCGCCTCCAGCGCCGCCCGCAGCGCGGCCAGCCCGGCCAGGTCGCCGCCCAGCCGGAACGCGCGCGCCACGATCCGCTCGTACATCGCGGCCTGCGCCGCCACCAGGATGTCGTCCTTGCCGCCGAGGAAGTGCGCCAGCACGCTCAGCGAGCAGCCGGCCTCGTCCGCGATCGCCCGGGTCGTGGTGCCCTCCACGCCGCGCGCCCGGACCACCCGCCAGGCCGCGGCCAGCAGTTCCGCCCGCCGCTCCCCATGATCGACCAGCCTCGGCACGCCCTCACCCTACGACCCGCCCCGGCCCCACCCCCGGAGCGCTGCCCGGCGGACGATCCCGGCTCGCGCACCGTCCGGCCCACGCACCGTCCGGCCCGCGCGGCGTCCGGCCCGCGCGCCGGTTCACCGCAAAGGGTCAGAACGCGTCCAGCAGCGACGCCGTCACACGCGTCAGAGCGCGCGTCCAGCAGCGACCCGCCGCATGCGTCAGAACGCCTCCAGTAGCGACGCCGCCGCCGAGTACGGGTCGCGCCGCCCGGCCACGACCTCGGCCGCCAGCTCGGTCAGCGCGGTGCCGCCGCGCAGCGCGGCCAGCCGGGCGCGCACCGTGCCCAGCGCGATCGCCTCCACCTCGGCGGCGGCCCGGGCCGCGCGGCGGCGGTCCAGCTCGCCGTGGGCGACCAGCCAGTCGTGGTGCTTGTCCAGCGCGGCCAGTGTCTCGTCGATGCCCTCGGCGCGGGACGCGACCGCGCGCACCACCTGCGGACGCCACTCGCCGGGCCCGCGCTCACCGAGGCCGATCATGCCCTGGATGTCGCGGTACGTGGCGTCCGCGCCGTCCCGGTCGGCCTTGTTCACCACGAACACGTCCGCGATCTCCAGGATGCCGGCCTTCACCGCCTGGATCGCGTCACCCATGCCGGGCGCCAGCAGCACCATCGTGCTGTCCGCCAGCGACGCCACCTCGACCTCGGCCTGACCGACGCCGACCGTCTCGACCAGGACCACGTCGCAGCCCGCACCCTCCAGCACGCGCACGGCCTGCGGCGTCGCGGCGGAGAGCCCGCCGAGGTGGCCGCGGTTGGACATGGACCGGATGTAGACCCCGGGATCGGTCGCGTGGTCCTGCATCCGGACCCGGTCGCCGAGGATCGCACCGCCGCTGAACGGGCTGGACGGGTCGACGGCCAGCACGCCGACCCGGTGGCCCCGCTTGCGCAGCGCGCGGACCAGCTCGTTCGTGGTGGTGGACTTCCCCACGCCGGGCGAGCCGGTGATGCCGACGACCCGGGCCCGCCCCGAGTCCGCAGCCAGCGCCGCGGCCATCTCGGGCAGCGATCCGTCGCCGGACTCGACCAGCGTGATCAGCCGGGCGACCGCGCGCGGGTCACCGTCCCGGGCGTGTTCGACCAGCAGCGGGATGTCGCGGCTGCGGCGCAATGACGTCACCCCGCCGAGCCTGCCACCTTGATGATCAGAGCGTCGCCCTGTCCGCCGCCACCGCAGAGCGCGGCCACGCCCACGCCGCCGCCGCGCCGGCGCAGCTCCAGCGCCAGGGTGAGCGCGAGCCGGGCACCGGACATGCCGATCGGGTGGCCGAGCGCGATCGCGCCGCCGTTCACGTTCACCCGCTCCGGGCTGATCCCGAGGTCCCGGATGGACTGGATGCCGACCTGCGCGAACGCCTCGTTGATCTCCACCAGGTCGAGGTCGGCCGCGGTCAGCCCCTCCTTGGCGAGCGCCGCGTTGATCGCGTTCGACGGCTGCGAGTGCAGCGAGTTGTCCGGGCCGGCCACGTTCCCGTGCGCGCCGATCTCCGCGATCCAGCTCAGGCCCAGCTCCACCGCCTTCGCCTTGGACATCACCACGACCGCGGCCGCGCCGTCCGAGATCGGCGACGCGCTGCCGGCCGTGATCGTGCCGTCCGGCGTGAACGCGGGCCGCAGCCGGGCCAGCGACTCGACCGTGGTGTCCGGCCGGATCCCCTCGTCCTCGCTGATCACGATCGGGTCGCCCTTGCGCTGCGGGATCGAGACCGGGGTGATCTCCTCCGCGAAGTGCCCGTTCTTCTGCGCGGCCGCGGCCCGCTGGTGACTGGCCGCGGCGAACGCGTCCTGCTCCTCGCGGGTGATCCCGTGCCGGGCGCCGTGCCGTTCCGTGGACTCGCCCATCGAGCAGCAGTCCCACGCGTCGGTCAGCCCGTCCAGCGCCATGTGGTCCTTGATCACCACGTCGCCGTACTTGTATCCCTGCCGCTGGCCGGTCAGCAGGTGCGGCGCGTTGGTCATCGACTCCATGCCGCCGGCCACCACCACGTCGTACTCACCGGCCCGGATCAGCTGGTCCGCGAGCGCGATCGCGTCGAGCCCGGAGAGGCACACCTTGTTGATGGTCAGCGCCGGCACCGACATCGGGATGCCGGCCTCGACCGCGGCCTGCCGCGCCGGGATCTGCCCCGCCCCGGCCTGCAGCACCTGCCCCATGATCACGTACTGGACCGCCGCCGGATCGACACCGCCCCGCTCCAGCGCCGCCCGGATCGCCACGCCGCCGAGCTTCGTGGCCGGGAAGTCCTTGAGGTTGCCGAGCAGCCGCCCCATCGGGGTCCGCGCTCCGCCGACGATTACCGATCCCATCGCTACCGTCCCTGTGGGTGGGTCGACGCTGACCTTAACGCTTGTTCGGGTAAGACTATCGTCCATGACCTCACCGCCCGATGCCGGATTCGTCACAGACGGATACATCGGCATCCTTCGCATCGATCACGTCGGCATCGCCGTACCCGACCTCGACGCCGCCATCGAGTTCTACGCCCGCGTCTTCGGCATGCGCTGCGTCCACCGGGAGACCAACGCCGAACAGGGCGTCCGCGAGGCCATGCTCTCCGTCGGCCCGACCACCGCCGGCGGCTGCCTCCAACTCCTGGCCCCGCTCACCCCGGACTCCACGATCGCCAGATTCCTGGACCGCAACGGCCCCGGCGTCCAACAGGTCGCCTACACCGTCACCGACGTCGACGCCGCCTGCGCCGCCCTCCGCACCCGCGGCGTCCGCCTCCTCTACCCCGAACCCAGACGCGGCACCGCCGGCTCCCGCATCAACTTCGTCCACCCCAAGGACGCCGGCGGCGTCCTGGTCGAACTGGTCGAACCCGCACACCCCCACCCCCGACACCCCTGACCGAACCAAGACCCAAAAGCCCTTCACCGCAGCTCTTCCCGCTTCCGGCGCGGCACGGCCCGCATGCTCCCGCGGGCACCGGTCGTCGCTGGCGCTCCTCCCTGCCGGTCCCGCCGCCCCAGACCCCCGGCACCCCTCCCCCGACCAGCTCACCCACCACCCCGTACGCCCCGCCACCCCGCACCGGACGTTGCGCACCACGGGCCGACGGACACACCGCGCGCCGCAAGCACCCCGCGCCGCGCCCGGATCCCCCGCACTGCACGGCGAGCCTCGTATCGCGGTTCCGCCGCGCCGCTGGCTCCGCGGCACAGATCGCAAGCCGCGCCGCGGGTCCCGTCCCGCACATCCCCCGCCGCTACACAGGCCCCGCACTACGCGCCGCCGGTCGCACACCGCCGACCCGGCGTCCCGGGTCTCGCGACGCGGGTCTCGCGACGCGGGTCTCGCGGCCCGGTGCGGCTCGCACGCGCGGCGTGGGGCTCGCGGCGCGGCGGTGGTCGCGGGTTTCTCCCGCGGCGTGCGGGACCGGCTCCGAGGCCGGCCGGCAAGCGGAGCCCTGGCGGAGTCTTGCCGGGCGGCGAGGTTGGCCCGCGGGAGCATGCGGGCCGCGGTGCGCCGGGAGCGGGAACATGTGGTGCGGCGGGTCCGTGTTCCGGGGCGTGCGGCCGGGCCCGCGGTGCATGGATAAGCGGTGCGTAGATAAACCAGTCTCCCGCCGGCGCGACGGAAGGGGCGCCACGACGTGTACCGGCGGCCTCACAACGTGCTAACGTGCGCAACGCCTCGCACCCGATCGGCGATTTTCCCGTTTGTGGGAGAAAGTTCAACGAGTCGGGGCTTACGGGGGTTAGTGCCGCATTAGGCCCGATATCCGACGTCAGCGAAGCGCCTGCTCGGCCCCGTCGGCCGAGTGGTCGATCCCTGTTGGACCGAATCGGCGATCAGGCCGGTGACCAGCGGAGTTGACCATGAAAGCGGTCCGGGACATGCCCCGCACGCTCTTGCGAAGCACCAGGGTACGTCTGCCAGTATGTCCCAATGCCCCAGCAGCAGGACTCTTCCCTCGCGTTCTTCGAGAGCGCGAAATCCGAGCACGACTTCACGGTCGTTCTCCGCGGTTACGACCGCGGCCAGGTGGACGCGCACCTGGGCCGGCTGGTCGCCGCCCTGAACCAGTCGGAGCAGGCGCGGGCCGAGGCCGAGCAGCGGATGAACGACGCGCAGCGCCGGCTGCGCCAGGCTGAGCAGCGACTCAGCTCGGTCGAGCAGAAGCTGACCGACACCAACAAGCAGCTCGAGGAGAACAACCGCCCGACGCTCTCCGGTCTCGGGACCCGCGTCGAGCAGATCCTCCGCCTCGCCGAGGAGCAGGCGAACGATCACCGCAGCGAGGCCAAGCGCGAGTCGGAGGGCATCCTCTCCGCCGCCCGCCTCGAGGCGCGGGAGATCACCGACAAGGCCCGTGCCGAGGCCGCCGCCATGAAGGCGACCGCGGAGCGCGAGGCCGGCCAGGTCCGCACGCACGCGGAGCGCGAGGCCGCCGAGGTCCGGGTGCAGGCCCGCCGCGAGGCGGACACGCTGCGCGCCGACGCCGACCGCGAGACCAAGCAGCTGCGCACCGTCACCGCCCACGAGGTCGCGGAGCTCAAGTCCACTGTCGAGCGCGAGGTCTCCACGCTGCGCGCCACCGCCGAGCGGGAGATCACCCAGCTCCGGGCGAAGGCGGCCCGCGAGGCCGAGGAGAAGCGCGCCGAGGCGACCAAGATGCTCACCGACGCCCGCGACAAGCGCGACAAGGACCTGCAGGCCCTCGCGCTGGAGCTCGCCGAGCGCCGGGAGAAGGCGGAGCGCGAGGAGTCGCAGCGCCACGCCGCCCAGGTCGCCGCCACGCAGAAGATGGTCGCCGAGGCCGAGGAGCGCGCCCGCGCCGCCGAGGACCGCGCCAAGGAGATCGAGCAGCGCGCCGAGGCCCGCCGCGTCGAGTCCGAGCGCAACGCGAACGAGACGGTCGAGAAGGCCAAGGCGCTCTCCGACAAGACCATCAACGAGGCCCGCGCCGAGGCGCACCGCCTGGTCACCGAGGCTCGCACCGAGGCCGACCACACCACGCAGGCCGCCCGCCGCGAGGTCGAGGACCTGACCCGTCAGAAGGACGCCGTCACGTCCCAGCTCGGTCAGATGCTCTCCGGTCTGGCCGGCATCGTCCCCACGCCGGCCGCCGCCGCGCCCGCCGCCGCCCCGGCCGCTCCGGCCGCCGCCGCCAAGCCCGAGGCCGAGGCCACGGACTCCGGCGACGCCACCGACGACAAGGTGCCGGCCAAGGCCGGCAACTGAGCACCACCGCGATCCGGGTTTGGCAGAACCCGGACGACACCGCATACGTCCCGTCAGGCCGGCTGAATGTCCGCGCGTGACGGGACGATGCATATGTGTGACGACCAGGTTTTGACCGTCGCTTCCAACAACTGCGACTACGGCGGCTCGTTGGTACGGTAGGTCCGCCGGGTTTGGCAGAACCCGACAGTTCACCCGAAAAAGCGACAACAATGAGAAGCGCATACGTCCCGTCAGGCCGGTGTGTATCCGGGCCGGACGGGACGGCGTGTGTGTGAGGATGGAACCATGTCACACGGCGGGGAAATCTTCGATCTCGGCGACAACATGGCTCCGGAGCCCACCTTCGAGTCACAGTTCAAGGGCTACGACCGCAAGCAGGTCGATCGGTACGTCGCCCGCGCCGAGGCCGAGATCGCCACGCTCGCCACCGAGCGAGAGCAGGCCTACGGCGAGATCCAGCGCATGGCCCGCGAGGTCGAGCAGCTGAAGGCCGAGGTGGCCGCGCAGCGTCGGCGGGCAGCCACCCCGGAGCGGGTCTCGTTCCGGCACCTCGGGCCGCGCGTGGAGCAGATCCTCGCGCTCGCCGAGGACCAGGCCGAGGCGATCCGCACCGAGGCGACGCAGGACATCGCGGACCGGCGCAACGAGGCCGACCGGGTGCTGAACGAGGCCCGGGAGGATGCGGACCGGATGGTCGCGGACGCCCGGACCCGCGCGCACGAGGCGGCCCGCGACTTCGAGATCGCGCTCGCCTCCCGCCGCGCCGAGGAGGACAAGGTCGACGCGCAGCGCCGGTCCACGGCCGAGGCGGAGATCGCGGCGGCGCGCGAGGAGGCCGACAAGGCCCGCAGCGAGGGGCAGGCCGCGCTGGCCCGCGCCCAGCAGGAGGCGCGCCAGCTCACCGAGCAGACCAAGCAGTACGTGCAGCGCACCCGCGCCGAGACCGAGGCGTACGTGCAGTCCTCGCGGACCCAGGTGCAGCAGGAACTGAGCCACTGGCGCAGCAGCGTCGAGCAGGAGATCAACCAGCGCAACGCCGCGGCCGAGCGGGAGCTGGCCGAGCTGCGCACCGCGGCCGAGCACGAGGTCGCGCAGCGCCGCACCGCGGCCACGCAGGAGATCAGCCAGCTCCGCGCCGAGGCCGAGAAGCAGATCGCCGACCAGCGCGCCGACGCCGAGCGGCAGCTCAACGAGGCCCGGCGCGCGGCGGACAAGGAGGCGGCCGAGGCGCACGCGCGGCTCACCGCCGTCCAGCAGGAGGTCAGCACCACGCAGAAGCAGCTCACCGCGCTGCGCGAGGAGATCTCCACGACCGAGTCCGCGCTGGCCGACCTGCGCGAGCAGACGATCACCGCGCAGCAGGAGTCGTCCAAGGTCGCGGAGAAGCTCAGCGGCGTGCAGAAGCAGCTGGCCACGGAGCTCAAGCGGCTCACCGACGCGCAGCGCTCCGCGGAGGCGGCCGAGCGGCACGCGTCCGACGTGCGCCGCCAGGTGCAGCGCGAGGCGAAGCGGGTGGCGGAGCTGGCGGCCGCGGCGGTGCTCGCGGCGGCGGCCGGCCCGGCGGACCAGTCCGACGACGACGCGTCCGACCCCGCCGGCGCTTCGGCCGATGCTGGTGCTTCCGGCTCGTCCGACGGTTCCGGTGCGAACGGGACGCGGGTGGCGCCGGCGGCTTCGACGGGCACCACGTCGTCCACGGGATCGGTGCCGTCCGAGGGCTCCTCGGCAGCCGGCGGTTCCTCGGCGGCCGGTGGTTCCTCGGCGGCCGGTGGTTCCTCGGCGTCGGATTCGTCCGCGCCTGAGGCGTCGTCCGCGCCCGAGGCGTCCTCGACGCCCGAGACGTCTGCGACGGAGTCGTCCTCGTCCACGGTGTCTCCGGCCGGTGCTTCCGCAGCGGGTGCTGCTGCGGCCGGTTCGTCTTCGGGCGGTTCGTCTTCGGGCGGCTCCTCTTCGGGCGGTTCGTCTTCGGGCGGCGCCTCGTCGGGCAACGACGCGACTCAGGTGCTCACGCAGCAGGATCTGGCGAAGGCCGCCGCCGCGGCACAGCGGGAAGCGGAGCCGAAGCGGCCGGCGGCCACGACCGGCTCGGCCGACACCACGCAGGTGATCACCGACAAGGGCGACACCACGCAGGTGATCGCGGACAAGGCGGACACCACCCAGGTGATCGCGGACAAGGGCGACACCACGCAAGTCATCACCGACAAGGGCGACACCACGCAGGTGATCGCGAACGAGGCGGACGCCACGCAGGTGATCCCGGCGGATGCGGTCCGGCAGGCGCAGGCCGCCGCGGTCGCGCCGAAGCAGACGGACGGCCCGCCGGTGTCGCTGAGCAACGCGACCGCCGCGCCGACCGCGGTCATGCCGACCGTGCCGGCCACGCCCCGGGCCACCGCGCCGGACGCCCGCGACGGCAAGGCCGCCGAGGAGCTGAAGGCGAACTCCACCACGGTCTGATCGGTTCACCGAGCGAGGGGCGGCCGTTACCGGCCGCCCCTCGCGTCGTTCATGGCACCGCCACCCCGCGCCCGATACGCTTGCGCGCTGGAGGTGTGCAGGTGAGCCAAAGGCCCGTGACAGCGGACGAGGATTCGTCGTCGCTCCCGGCGAGCGCCGGCCCGGACCTCGTCCCGCCGCCCGGCGATCCGGTCCCGCCCGGCGATCCGGTCCCGCCCGGCGATCCGGTCCCGCCCGGTGGCGCGCCCGCCGACCACGCCACCGCCGCCGGGCTGCACGTGATGGGCCGGGCCGACGCGGACCGCGCGTTCGGCGAGGCCAAGTTCGGCGAGCCCGGCCGGCCGCTGCGCCGCAACCCGTTCCTGACCGGTTTCCTCGGCGGCCTCGGGCTGGCCCTGGCGTACGCGCTGTTCGTCGGTCTCAGCAACGCGTCGTCCGTACTGGTGCTGGTCTTCATCGCGCTCTTTCTCGCGGTCGGCCTGCACCCCGCCGTGGTCCGGCTGCAGCGCTGGCGCGTTCCCCGTGCCCTGGCCGTGGCCCTGGTCGTGCTGTTCGTGATCGGCCTGATCGTCGGTGGCATCACCGCGCTGGTCCCGCCGATCGTCACCCAGGTCGGCGGCTTCGTCGAGCAGCTGCCCTCCTATGTGGAGGCTCTGCAGCGCAGCCGCACGCTGCGCGACCTGATCCAGGACTACGACCTGGTGGAGAAGGTCCAGGCGCTGGTCAGCACGGAGAACGCCTCACGTGTCTTCGGCGGCGTCTTCGGCGGCGCGCGCCTGTTCTTCGGCACGGTCTTCAACGTGCTGACCGTGCTCATCCTGACCATCTACTTCCTGGCCTCGTTCGAGCGGATGAAGCGGGCCGGTTACCTGCTCGTCCCCGCGTCCCGGCGGGCCCGCGTCCAGCTGATCGGCGACGAGATCCTCGCCAAGGTCGGCGCCTACCTGGTCGGCGCGCTCGCCATCGCGTTGCTGTGCGGCCTGTCCACCTTCGTCTTCGCGCTGGCCGTCGGCCTCGCCTACCCGTTCGCGCTCGCCATCGTGGTAGCCATCTGCGACCTGATCCCGCAGATCGGCGCGACGCTCGGCGCCGTCGTGGTCAGCCTGGTCGGCCTGGCCACGTCCCTGCCCGTCGGCATCGCCTGCATCGTCTTCTTCCTGCTCTACCAACAGATCGAGAACTACCTCATCTACCCCAAGGTCATGCGCCGCTCCGTCGAGGTCAGCGACGTAGCCGCCATCGTCGCCGCCCTCCTCGGCGTCTCCCTCTTCGGCATCATCGGCGCCCTCGTCGCCATCCCCGCCGTCGCCGCAGTCCAGATCATCATCCGAGAGGTCCTCATCCCCCGACAGGCCTCCCGTTGACGTCGGGGTCCCCGTTAGAGTGATCATGTTGATCCAACTCAAAATTGCAAATTGCAGCACCGTTACCGAACGGAAATCCGCCGCACAGCGCTTTGCGTGAATTCGCAGTCCGGGCGCGGCCTCTCGCCTGGCAAGGCTTCATATGCAAGCCTGTCCGAGAGCAATGCGGCCTCCACGGGCTAGCCGATCGGCACCGCGATCCACCGCATTTACCGCTCCAGGGCTATCCACTTTAGATCCTCGATGCGGATAGGATGTCGGCGGCAAACAGGGCACGTTTGTCGCCTCTTCATGCGAGTGGGGGTTCATCAGCGGACCGACGGGAGGAATCGTGACTGTTCCGCCGGACGCCCCGAAACCGCCGGACACCGCAAAGCCGCCGGACACCCCGGAGCCGCCGGACGCCGTGAAGCCAGACGCTCCCGCGCCGAACGACTCCGTGGCGGTCGGCCAGCTCCCGCTCGTCACACTCCTTCGCCAGGTGCCCCCCGCGCTGCTGGCGGCCGCCACCCTCGATCTGGGCCTCGATTCACCGAGCGAGAATCCGGACTGGGCGGACGTGCCGGCCGTCGTAACGTGGTTCGAGCAACTCCCGTCGGTGCCGGGCTCGCATCCACCGCTGATCCTCTTCGTCGAGCGTGTGGCCCACGATCCCACGGTTTCCGTCTCCCGCGAGCTGCACGAGTGGATCGAGACGAGGTCCGGCCTGGACCCGGCGACACAACGCGAGATCCATGTGACGACACTGCGCCACTCGGTCCGACTGCGCGCCTTGAGTAACGAGTCTTATACTGATGGTAAAGTCGGGCAAAACGGGCACCCGTCAACGCCCCATGGAGGAGATCCCGGAGCCTTGTCCAGTTCCGTACTGGCCCACACGCCATCCGCCACGGCCGAGATCACCGAGACGGGGAGCGGGCGCGAGCCGGTGCGCATCTGGGGCGGTGTCCCGCTTCGCAATCCGGACTTCACCGGCCGTGAGACGCTGCTCTCCAATCTGCGGAAGGCACTGGAGACCCGCTCGGCGGCGTCGGTCCTGCCACAGACCCTGCACGGCATGGGCGGCGTGGGCAAGACCCAGTTGGCCGTCGAATTCGTCTATCGGTACTCCGACCAGTACGACGTGGTGTGGTGGATCGCCGCGGAGCAACAGTCCCTGGTGCTGCAGTCGCTGCTCGACCTGAGCCGCCGGCTCGGCCTGCCACGCACCGAGGACATGCGGCAGACCGCCACCATGGTGATGGACGCGCTCGCCACCACCCCGCTCCGCTGGCTTCTGGTCTACGACAACGCGCTCAACCCGGACGACATCACCGGCCTCGTCCCGTCGGCCGGCGGCCACGTCATCCTGACCTCGCGCAACCAGACCTGGGCAAGCGTGTGGGACGCCATCGAGGTCGACGTCTTCGACCGGCCGGAAAGCGTCGAGCTCATCCGCAAACGCGGCAACGTCATCGCCCGGGAGGACGCGGAGGCCCTGGCGGAGAAGCTGGGCGACCTACCGCTCGCGCTCGACCAGGCCGCCTCCTGGCAGAAGGCGACCGGGATGCCGGTCGGCGAGTACCTCGAGCTGTTCGACCACCACGTGCGGGAGCTTCTGGACGAGGGGCGGCCGGCGTCCTACCCGACCACCGTCGCCGCGTTCGTCAACATCGCGTTCGAGCGTCTCCGCGTCGACGCGCCCGCGGTGGCCCAGCTCCTGGAGTTGTTCGCCTTTCTGGGCGCGGAGCCGCTGTCCGTCAGCCTGCTGCGGTCAGCGAAGAACAGCAACGTCTCGCAGCCGCTCGCCGGGGTGCTGCGGGACACCATCAAGCTGAACCGCACCATCCGAGCGCTTCGACAGTACGGCTTGGCACGGGTCGGCGGTGACCAGTCCATCCAGGTGCACCGCCTGGTGCAGCTGGTGCTCAGGGACGGGCTCAGCGAGGATCTCGCGGAGCAGAGCCGGCGCAACGCGCAGGCGATCCTCTCCGCGGCGAATCCCGAGGAACCCGACGAGTCCCGCTCCTGGCCGATCTACGCGCTCATCGAGCCACACCTGCAGCCGGCCGGGCTGATCTACTCCGATCGACGCGACGCGCACCAGGTGGTCATCGATCAGATCCGCTACCTCGGGGTCATCGGCGACAGCGAGGGAGCGCGGCGGCTCGGTGAGCTGACCGTCAACGTCTGGCAGAAGAACCGCACCGCGCCCAACCTGGGCCCGGACGGGGAGCACACCCTCCTCGCCACCCGGCACCTGGCGGTTGCGCTGAGCGACCTGGGGCTGAGCGGCCGCGCGAAAGCGCTCAAGCTCGAGGCGTTCCGCCGTTTCCAGGAGAATGCCGCTTTCGGCCGCCTCCACGAGCACACGCTGTCCACGTTGCTGTCCATCGGCACCGATCTCCGCGCCGCGGGCGACTTCAAGGAGGCCCTGGCCTCCGAGAACGATGCAGTGGAGCGGCACGAGGCGGCCTTCGGCGAGGACGACACGCTGACGATCAGCGCTCTCGGGAACCGCGCGGTCAGCCTGCGAATGCTGAGCCGGTTCCAGGAGGCCTACGACGTCGACATCAAACGGATCTCGACACTGCAGGACACCGTCGGCGAGAACAACTGGCGGACCCTGCTGGCCCAGTCGAATCTGGCTCGTGACCTGTACGGGCTCGGCCGCTACACGGAGGCCCTGGAGCTGCAGCGCGGCGTCCTGCCGCTCCATTCGTCGACGTTGGGCGATCGACACCCGCACGTGTTGCTGGCGATCCGCACGCTGACCATCGCGCTGCGGAAGACGGGCTCGTATCGCGAGGCGCTGCCATACGCGCGCACCAACTTCCGGGACCTGACCGCCCGGTTCGGCCCGGATCACGAGCACGTCCTCAGCGCCGCCATGACCCTCGCGAACACGCTCCGCGTGATGGGTCAGCCGGGCGAGGCACGCAATATCGCGATGAGCACGCTGACGAAGTACCGGCGTGTATTCGGGGACGAGCACCCGCTCACGCTCGCGGCGAGCACCAACACGGCGATCATCCTGCGCGCCCTCGGCGAGCACCGCGACGCCTTCGATCTGGACGAGCGGACGCTGCGATCGTTGACCAACGCCCTCGGTGCGGAGCACGGCTACACGCTCTGCGCCGCCTCGAACCACTCGAACAACCTTGCCCAGGCACACGACCTGCAGGCCGCCCGCGACCTGTCCCGGAAGACGTTGGAGCTGTCCCGCTCCGTACGCGGCGTTGAGCACCCGTACACGTTGGCCTGTGCCGTCAACAGCGCGCTGGACCTGGTGGCGAGCGGTGACAGCGTCCAGGGCCGGGAACTGCTGGACGAGACGGTGCTGGCGATGAGCCGGACGCTGGGACCCGATCACCCGGAGACCGTCGATGTCGGCCGCGGCAAACGCGCCGAGTGCGACATCGAGCCGCCGCCGACCTGACACCCGCGTGCGAGGGCACCGCGAGGACGCTCAGGCGGTACTGCCGAAGGCGGTCAGGTTCTCCTCGTCCTTCGGCAGGTCGCGAAGCACCCGGGTCATCGCGTCGTCGAGCGCCGGATTCGCCTCGATCACCACGTCGCCGACCGGAAGGCTGCGCACGTCCTCCAACAGCGCTCCGGCATGTATCCGTTCCAGCCCGTTCTCACGCATGCAGGCCTCCGCACCTCTGTCTCGTACGCCGGGGATCGGGCACAGATGTCGACAACGCTGGCGGCCGGGGCAAGGGACGATGCCCGCGACTGCGCCGCGATCCAGGTGCGACGCAATCGTCGCCGAGAGGCCGTCACGAGCGGCGAACACCCCGCGTGCTCAGCAGCCTCGTACGCGCTCTGACAGTATCTTACGCTCCGTACGACGCCTTTCACAGATGAACATCACTACCCTGCGCCACGAATAGCGTGTCGTGGGATTCCGGTCAGGACCGTCCATTCCGGATTGACCAGGCCTCCTGTTTGCGCGCCAGGTCCACCCGTGAGCGTTGCGTGATCACTGCGGGCAACGGCCTCGCCTCCAGTGCGCCGATCGCCGCGCCCATCGCGGTCACGAAGCGGCGCCCGGCCGGGGTCAGTTCAGCGGACCCGTCCAGCGCCTCCCACCCGGCCCGCACCTCGGTCCGCATCGCGGCGAACTGTGCCTCCGCCTCCGGATCGATGCCGCGCAGTCGCGACCACGTGTCCGCCACGCCCAGGAACGCGTACACCCCCTGCAACAACCCCCCGGTCGGCCGCGGGTCGGTCCGCCACGGGGCGAAGTGCCGCTCCGTGCCGGACGGCTCGTACATCGGGCACAGCGCCAGCACCGCGCTCAGCTTCGAGTGCTGGAACTCGTGCACCAGCGTCACCACCAGGTCCACGGCGGAGAGCGGCCGGGTCAGCCCGACCATCCCGAACGAGTCGCGCCCGGTGCCGCTGCGCGCCGCGCCGGTGCCGTCGTCGTGCAGCGGCACCAGCACGCGCAGCCCGGCGGCCAGCTCCGGCGCGCGGTCCGGCAGCACCCGGCCGAGCAGTTCCCACGCCTCCGCGAACACGTCGGCCCACCGCGCGGCCTCGTCCGCACCGAGCCGGGCGGCCGGCGGCGCGTGGTAGGAGTCGCGGTACGGATCGCCGTCCTCCAGGACCACGCCGGCGCCCAGCGAACGCCGCGGCTCCCACGAGGCGGCCGCCTCCGCGGGCACGCGCAGCAGCCGGCCGGCGCGGGCCAGCATCACCGACCCGTCCGACACCGTGATCCGCGCCGGGCCGTCCGACGGCCGGCCCGGCAGCCGTGCCGTGCCGAGCCCGGGCAGCGTGACCGCGCCCGCGGACGCGTACCCCCAGGTCTCCGCGTCGACGCCGGCCTCGGCCGCGGCCGCGGCGGCCAGCGCGCCCGGATAGCCGAGATCCGCGGAGGTGACCGTGCCGGACCGCAGCCGCCGCACCGTGCCGGCCGCCCACGCGCCGGTCAGCGGGCTGCCGAGCAGCCGCTCGTACACCTCCGGTTTGCGTTTCTGCGCCGCGGCCAGCGCCGCGACCGCCGCGTCCCGGTGCTCGACCGGTCCGGGCCAGTGCGTGCAGACGTACCGCAGCAGCAGCAGTGTGCGGCTCAGCTGGCTTTCCGCGAGCCGGCGGACCGTGTCCGCGCCGCCGAGCCCGGTGGCGAGCCCGGCGAGGTCGTCGTCGTCGAGCGAGTGGAATTCAGTCACGGTGCGCGACCGCCAATCTCTGGTGCACGTCGTCCGACACCACCGTGATCACGTGGCGGATCAGCTTGATCATGTCGGCGCAGTACACGGTCGGGTTCAGGAAGCCAGCTCCCGCCCGGTAGCGATGTGCGTAGTGCCCGGCGCCGCAGACCGTGTGCAGCGGGCAGGATCGGCACGTACTGCATAGTGCCCGCAGCCCGATCTGACGAGCCACCACGCCGGGATTCCCGAACGCCGCGTCGAACGGGTCGTCGAACACGGTCAGCCCGGTCGCGCACGCGCCCGGATAGGCCGACTTCAGCGAGTCGACCTGTTCGATCGCGCCGTCCGACTCCACCACCGCGACCGCGACCGGGCTCAGCCCGACCTGCTCGGACCGCCCGCCGCGGCCCAGGATCAGCCGGATGACGTCCTCGAACAGCCGGATCCGGATCGGCTGCGGCCGCTCCGCATACCAAAGATCAAAAACTTTGATCAGCCATTCACCGTACGGCGCACCCGCTCGCGATTCCGGCGGATGCGCCCAATTGGCGTGTGGCAACAGGAAGTCGAGGACCGGTGGCGCATATCCGCGCAGATGGTCATAACACTCGACCGGGTCCTGCGTGATGTCCACGGTGGCCAGCAGCCCCGCATAGGCCGCCCGGTGCTCCGGCGCGGTGAGCAGCCGCAACGCCCGATCGACCCCGGCGCTGCTGCCCCGCCCGTCCGCGTACCGCCGGTGCCGGTCGTTCGCCTCCGCCGTCCCGTCCAGGCTGACGCCCACCCGTACCCCGTGGTATTTCAGCAGGTGCAGTATCGGCTCGTCGAGCAGCAGCGCGTTCGTCTGCAGTTGCAGCTCCAGCGCGGTGACCGGCGCGATCGCCGCGGTCAGGTCCGCGAGCAGCGGCTCCAGCCCGGCCACGCCCAGCAGCAGCGGCTCCCCACCGTGCAGGATCACCCGTACGCGCGGCAGCTCATGGTCGCGGGCATGGTCCGCGATCCGCCCCGCCGCCGCCCGCCACGTCCCCGGCACCATCGCCATCGGCCGGTCCCGCCAGCTCTGGTCCGCCATCGTGTAGACGTAGCAGTAGTCGCAGGCCAGGTTGCAGCGCTGATGCACCTTCAGCACGAAGTCCCGGAACGGCGTGGGCCGCCACCCGTCCGCACGCAGCGCCGCGACGTCAAGCTCCACGTCCGGCCAGCGTGGCCTCGTCACGACCTGGATGGGACCGTTCATCGCCTCATCCCTTCGGCTCGACCCGCGCACGCGGTCCGAATGTTAGGTGGGCGGCGGCTCCACATCGCACTCGCCGCGCTGACCCTGACGCAAGGCCGACACGTGCGGGTGATCCGCCCCGAGGAGCTCCTCCAGCCTACCGAGACTCTCCGCCAGCCCGGGCACCCGTTCCGACCGCGCCCCCAGCAGCCCGTAGTCGACCGCACAGGTGAGCGTCTCCGGATGCGACTCGCCCCGGACCTCACACATCAACTCGAACGTGTCCGCCAGCAGCGCGGCCGCCGACTCCTCCTCGTGCACCATCGCCAGGTCGTTGGCCAGGCCCATCGACGCCGCGAGGGTGAACGGATGCCTCGGCCCGACGGTCTGCCGCAATGCCTCGAGCGCCAGCCGATCGATCTGCCGGGCCTTCCGCGCCTCCCCCTGCGCGCGCTGGACGATGCCGAAGTTCACCGACGCCGCCAGCGACAGCGGGTTGCGTTCCCCCAGACCCCGGCGGTACCGGTGGATGGCCATGGTCGCGAGGTCCCACGCGGAGGTGAACTGGCCGGTCGCGCACAGCGTGTTCGCGTACGTCATGACGGCGGCCAGCCTGTTGCTGTGGTCGGCCTGATAGGTGCCCTGGCAGTTCAGGTAGTTCTCCCGGCTCTCGGCCAGCGCCCGGTCGAGATCGCCGGCCTTGCGCGCCGCGACGGCGAGCGTGCGAGCCCCGATGAGCGCGTGGTCGTGCCGCGGTCCCAGCTCTCGTTTGATCCGTGGCAGGACCCTCTCCATGATCTCCATGGCCTCCTGGTAGCGGCCGAGTCCGTAGAGGTCACGTGCCACGTTGGAGTCTGACAGCATCGTCCAATAATTGACGTCGCCGTACAGTCGCGCCCGCTGTTCCGCGACGTGCCGGTCGATCTCGAGCGCGGCGGCGAAGTCGCCGAGCATCCGGAGTGTGACCGCCTCGTTGCTCTGACCGCCCAGGATCCGCGCCTGGTCCGACGTACGACGCAGGGCCTCCAGGCGCTTCCGCTCCATCGTGAGCGCCTCGTCGTACCGCCCGAACAGCCGTCTGTGCTGTGCCACGGAGACCACCACGTTGATGGTGAGGCCGTGCTCAGGCCCGAACGCGCTGTCACCCCGGATCTCGTCCCAGAGCTCGTCGGCGACCCGGGTGGCCTTCTCGTAGGCACCGATGATGAGCAACGCGTGCAGCAGGTGCCGTCGGCACTGATAGGTGAGCTCGTCCCGGCCCACGCCGCCGATGGCCCACTCCCGCTGGGCCTCCTCGGCCAGCCGCACGGATTCCGTGGGGTCCCCGGCCAGCGACAGGTACCGGATCTGGTCGGTGACCAGGCGGCGCGCGCCGGGATCCATGTTCTTGATCAAGCCGGAGACGCGTACGTGCCGCCGCAGCTGGGAGTGCAGGTCCCAGACCGACTCGCCCGGGTCGCCGGGGTTGGCGGAGATGAGGAGGCGGTGCGCACTGGCCCGGGCGAGCCGCAGTTCCTCCTCGGTCAGCGCGTCGCGCACGATGAGCTGCACCAGTCGGTGCACCTCCAGCCGCTGCGCGTCCTCGCCGACCCGGACCAGTCCGTAGCGGCCGAGACGCCAGACCGCCGCGGTCAGCTCCTCCGAGTCGTCCAGGATCCGGCCGAGCGGATCCGGGATCGACTCGCCGCCGGCCCGGCTGAGCAGCGCCAGCGGTACCGGCTCCGCGCTGAGGCAGGACAGCATGTCGAGCAACTGTGCGGCACCGAAGGACTCGCGCCGGAGACGCTCGTAGGCCAGCCCGAACGCGCTGGCCACCGTCTCCGAATAGCCGGTGGGACGACCCTGCGCCAGCAGTACCGCCGCCCGGCTCTGCAATTGCTCCACGTACTCGCTGACCGGGGTTCGGGTGTACGACTGCATGGCCGCCACCTGCTCCAGGGCGAGCGGCATGTCGCCCAGGAAGTCGGCGAGCCGCTCCGCGTCCGCGAACGAGATCCGGTAGCCGCGCTCGCGCAGCAGCTCGACGCTCTCCGGTCGCTGGAACACGTCCACCTCGATCAGCCGGCCGCGCTCCCGCCACGAGGCGACGTCCCGGGTGGTGATGACGACGTCGCCACCGGCCCGGGGCATGAACGTCTCGACCTCCTCCACCGCACCGACGTTGTCGAAGATCAGCAGCCAGCGTCCGATCCCGCCGTTCTCGAGCTTGTTGAGCATGGTCCGTACGGTCTGCAACGCGGATCGGCTGGGCTGGATCTCCAGGCGGTCCGCGATCCGGGTCATCTCGGCCAGCGCGGACGACGGCTGCTCGGCCGAGATCCACCAGATGCGGTCGTAGTCGGCCCGGCGGCGATGCGCGTACTCGGCCGCGAGCTGCGACTTGCCCATGCCGCCGAGCCCGTACAGCACGATCGGTTGCGGCGGCTCCTTGACCAGGCCCTTCGCGATGACGTCGAGCAGTTCCTGGCGGCCGGTGAAGGCCGGGTTCCGCTGGGGAAGACCGTCACTGATCGGGCCGTCCGGCAGTGCCGAACCCTGCGGGGGCGGATCCGGCGCGGCCGGCGCGGCCGGGTCCCGGCCCCGCTGAGCGTCGTCGGCGGCCAGCCAGAGTGCGTGGAAACGACGCACCTCCAGCTCCGGATCGGGTCGGTGCACCGCAACGGTGGCGAGTTGCCGGACCACACACTCCAATTTGATCCACCGGGACAGCCACTCGCCGCGCAGAATCGCGCCGACCGTCTCGTGGCTCACCGTGTCCGGCATGTCATCACGCTCGCTGATCGCGGCGCTGACCCTCCGATAGGCCGGACGACCCGCGGCGCGGTAGAGCACCTGCAACTCGGCGACGAGTTCGGAGCGCGGGCCGTCCGAGCCGCCCGGTCCGGATTCTCCATGGGCCACCCGTCACGCTCCAGGTCACGACCGCCAACACACCGCTGCCACATGCCAACAACCGTCAGGTTCTGTCAGAGACAGGATTCCATAGAACTACACGGCCCGACAGGAGTAAACATTTGGCGGCGATAAGGGCATCGGCGCGCTCCGATCCGACAATCCGTATCGGCAGAAACGGGAATTCCGCCGTTCGGAGGATCGATACGGGATTCGCGAACAGATGCCGGAATGGCTCGTCCGTTCGGAGGAGGCGCGACACGAGGTTGTCAGTCGTACCGGCGCGACCGGGCGGCCGTGGAGGACCGTCCGGTCAGCAGCGGTCCCCGTCCGTGTCGGTGTGGGCGCAGGAGATGCTGACGGGAACGAGCGGTGACGCCACCGGCGACCGGTTCCCGGCGGACGAGCGTGCGGTGGGGCTGTGAGCGCTCGATCGACGCGCTGGTGACGGGCGCGCTCTTCGGCCGACCGCGATCGGGCGTACCGGTGCGGCCGCCGCCTCGATCGTCGCCGTGACCTCGCTGCTACCGATCGGCCGGGCCCGCGGCCTCGCGACGTCGGTTCTGCGTCGCGTCCGACGGCATCGCGCTGGAAAATGCCGCCAGGTTCTCACTCGTCACGGGAAGATCTCGCAGAACCCGTTCGAGTGGTCCGTCGAGTTCGGTGCCGGATGCCGTGAGGAGATCACCCAACGGCAGCGCACGGACATCGCGAAGCCCAGCGTCGGATTCTTCCCGCGCTGCTTCGTTGAACTTCACAGTCACTCCCGGATCGACACAAAAATCCCACAATATCTTGTACCGTCTTGAGCCCGGGGGCTTGGGAGGCCAGGTCCGACCGTGCATGTGCACGCTACACCCGGACGCGCCGGCGACATGCGTACATTCAGGTGCGCGATTCATCGCGCGGGGGTCAGGTCGGCGGTGGTTCCACGTCGCATTCGCCGCACTGTCCCTGGCGAAGGCTCGACACCAGCGGATGGCCGGCGCCGAGCACTTCCTCCAGCCGGCTGAGGCTCTCCCCCAGCGCGGGGATGCGCCGGTCGTCGCGGGCGTCCAGCAGCCCGTAGTTGACCGCGCAGGCCAGCGTCTCGGGGTGCTCGGCACCGCGGACCTGGCGCATCACGTGCCAGGTGTCGGCCAGTAGCGCGGCGGCGGACTCGCGCTCGCCGGGCAGCATCGCGAGATCGTTCGCCAGCCCCAACGAGGCGGCGAGCGTGTACGGATGCCTCGGGCCCACGGTCTGCCGGAGGACGGCCAGCGTCTGGCGGTCGATCTGGAACGCCTTGTTGCTCTCGCCCTGCGCGCGCAGAACGATCCCGAGGTTGATGCATGCCGTGAGCGACAGGGGATTCCGGACGCCGAAGCTACGCCGGTACCGATAGATGATCATCGTGAACAGGTCCCACGCCTTGGTGAACTGGCCGGAGGCGCAGAGGGTGTTCGCATAGGTCATCACCGACGCCAAGGCGGCTTCATGATCGTCGGGATAGGTGGACAGACAGTCCTTCTGGTTCTCGTTGCTCACCGCCAGAGCTCTGTCGAGGTCACCGCACTTGCGGGCCGCCATGGCGAGCGTTCTGTTTCCCAGCAGCACGTAGTCGTGACGGGCTCCCAACTCCCGCCGGGTCTGCGGCAGAACCCGCTCCATGGTCTCCAGGGCCTCCGCGTAGCGGCCGAGGCCGTAGAGGTCACGCGCGATGTTGGAACCGGACAGCAGGGTCCAGTTGTGGGTGGAGCCGAAGGACCGGCGGCGCTCCTGTTCCACGACGCGGTCGAGCTCCAGCGCCTCGGCGAACTGGCCGAGCTGCCGATAGCTGGCCGCGAGGTTGTTCCGCCCGTGCAGGAACCGTGCCTCGTTGCCGGGCGACTGTCGCACGCGCGAGCGGAGGTCCTGCTCGAGTGCGAGTGCGTCGCGGTATCGACCGAAGATCCGATACAGCCGGCCCCTGCGGATCGCGATGTCGATGGCCAGTTCGTGATCCGGGCCGAAGTCAGGATTGTCCCGGATCTCCTGCCACAGCAGGTCGGCGGCGACGGTCGCCTCGTCATAGCGGCCCACTTCGGTCAGAGCTTCCACCAATCCTCGGCGTGCCTTGTAGGTCTGCTCGACCGGTGCGCCGGACCTGCTCCAGATGGCCAGGACCTCCTGGGCCAGATTCACCGCTTCGTGCGGATCGCCGGAGCGTGTGAGGTACCGGATCTGGTCGAGCACCGCCGCCCGAGCGGCATGCTCGGCACTGTTGACCAGCCCGCAGACACGCACGTGGCGCCGTAACTGGGAGTGCAGATCCCAGGTGACCTGGTCGTCGGGACGCCCCGGATTGGCGACACTGATCAGGCGGTGTGCGCTCGCCCGGGCGAGCCGCAGCTCGCTCTCGCTCAGCGCGTCACGCACGATGAGCTGCACCAGCCGGTGAATCTGCAGTCGCTGCGCATCGTCCCCCACGCGGGCCAGCCCGAACCGGCCGAGCCGGCCGACCGCCGCTTCGAGTTCGGTCTGGTCGTCGACGATCCGGCCGAGCGGATCGGGGAGCCGGGTGCCTCCGGCCCGGCGGAGCAATGCCAGCGGAATGGGTTCGGCGGCGAGGAAGGAGAGCATGTCGAGCAGGCGTGCGGCGCCGAGGGACTCCTGGCGGAGCCGGTCGTAGGCCAAGCCGAACGCGCTCGCCACCGTCTCCGGATAGCCGGCCGTCTCCTGCGACAGCACCGCTGCGGCGCGGCTCTCCAGGTGTGCGAGGTATTCGCCGGCCGGCGTCCGCGTGTATGACTGCATGGCCGCCACCTGCTCGAGCGCCAGCGGCATGTCCCCGAGCACCTCGGCGAGCCGCTCGGCATCGCTCTGCGAGATGCGATGGCCGCGGGTACGAAGCAGCTCGATGCTCTCCGGGCGCTGGAACACGTCGACATCGATGAGCCTGCCGCGCCCACGCCATGCTGCCGTATCCCTGGTGGTGACGATGACATCGCCGCCGGAGCTGGGGATGAAGGGTGCCATCTCGCCTGCCGGGCCCGCGTTGTCAAAGATGATCAACCACCGTCCGGCCGTGCCGGATTCGAGCCGGTTGAGCAGGGTGCGCACGGTCTGCTGGACGGACCGGCTGCGCGGCACGCCCAGATGGTCCGCGATCCGGGTCATCTCCGCCGGGGTCGCGTCGAACTGTTCCGCCGGCACCCACCAGATGTAGTCGTAGTCTCCGCGGTGCCGGTGTGCGTACTCGATCGCCAGATGCGTCTTCCCCATGCCGGCCGGGCCGTGCAACACGATCGGCATGTGGAGCTGAACCGCGAGCTCTGCCCCGACGCGATCGAGCAACTCATGACGTCCGATGAACAGGCCCTGCGGCGGCAGTCCTTCGCCGATCGGCCGTCTGAGCCCATGGGCGGCCGGCGAGCCGGTTGGCTGCCGGGCCGAACGCGTCAGATCCCGTTCGCGCTGACGGTCGTCCTCCGAGGACCACAGCAGGTGGAAGCGGCGCACCTCCGCCTCGGGGTCCGGTCTGGTCACCGCCATCGCGGCGAGTTGCCGGACCACGCATTCCACTTTGATCCACCGGGGGAGCACGGCACCGCGGATGATCGCGCTGACCGTCTCGTGGCTGACCGTGTCGGGCATGTCGTGGCGGTCGCGGATGGCGTCGCTGACCTTGCGGTACGCCGGGCGCCCGGCGGCGCGGTAGAGCAGTTGCAGCTCGGCCACGAACTCGGATCGCGAGATGTCGGGACCGCCTGTGCCGGAGTCTCCAGGGGTCACCCGTCACGCTCCACGTCTCGCGACCGCCGACCTCGCCGTCGGTGCCAACCGGCGTCAAGTTCTGTCAGGTTGTGACTTACATGGAACTACATAAATGCGGTGCGAGTAAATATGTAGTCCTGAACAAGGCACGGCACAACCGGAATGGGCTCGTCCTTTCGGGCGACCGCGCACGTGGAAAAGGGCCGCGAATCGCATCTCGCGGCCCTTTCACGGGGGAATGTCAGTTGTACGGGCGGAAGACCGGTGCGACCGGGCGGCCGCGGAGGAAGCCGTCCACGCTGCCCGCGTCCAGCGCCTTGGCGTAGACGGCGAGGGCGGCGTCGACGGCGTCGACGGTGCGGTCCACGTCGGTGTCGGTGTGGGCGTAGGAGATGCTGAAGGAAGGGGCGATGACGCCGTTGGCGATCAGTTCCTGGAGGAAGAGCGTGCGGTACGGCTGTGAGCGCTCGCCGGACGCGTCCTTCGTGTAGTAGATGAGGTTGCAGTCGCGGCCGAGGACGCCGAAATGGTCGCTGACGCCGTGCCGGGCCGCGGCCTCGGTGACGCCGGCGGCCAGGCGGGCGCCCTGGCGGTAGAGGGTCTCCACGACCGGCTCGGAGGCGTAGGCGTCCAGCACCGCGATCGCGGCGGCCAGCGCGTGGGTCTCGGCGCCGTGCGTGGTGGAGAGCAGGAAGACGCGTTCGCGGTCGTGGCGCAGGCCGCCGAGCTCCATCACGTCGGGGCGGCCGACCAGCGCGGAGATCGCGAAGCCGTTGCCCATCGCCTTGCCGTAGACCGCGAGGTCGCCGGTGACGTCGTGGACGTGCTGGGCGCCGCGGTCGTGCCAGCGGAACCCGGTCAGCGTCTCGTCGACGACCAGCAGCGCGCCGTGCTCGTCGCAGAGCCGGCGGACCGCGGCCAGGAAGCCGGGCGCGGGCGCGGTGGTGGTCTCGGCCTCCAGCACGAGCGCGGCGATCCGGCCCGGGTGCGCCGCGAAGACCGCGGCGACGCTGTCGACGTCGTTGTAGCGGAAGCCGGCGGTGAGCGCGCGCACCGAGGACGGCACGCCGCCGGGCATCGGGGTCGCGCCGATGAACCAGTCGTCGGTGGAGAAGAACGGGTGGTCGGTGCAGATCGCGACCATGTCCCGGCCGGTGTGCGCGCGGGCCAGCTTGACCGCGGCGGTGGTGGCGTCCGAGCCGTGCTTGGCGAACTTGGCCATCGCACCGTCGTGCCGGCCGACCCGGTCGAGCAGGCGTTCGGCGGCCTCGACCTCGATCGCGGCCGGGCGGGTGAAGTTGCTGCCGTGCGGGAGCGCGCGCATGACCGCGTCGACCACCGGCTGGTAGCCGTGCCCGAGCGTGACCGCGCGCAGCCCCATGCCGTACTCGATGAACTCGTTGCCGTCGACGTCCCACACGTGGCAGCCGGCGCCGCGGGCGATGAAGCCGGGCGCGTCCTCCGGGTACTGGTCGTCGCCCTTGGCGTAGGTGTGCGCGCCGCCGGGGATCATGGCGTGCGCGCGTTCCCGCATCTCCCGGGACACGTCGAACCTCATTGCGACTCCTTCTTCAGCGACCCGTCCGGGTTCTCCCACGGCGGCTTCTCCAGCGCGGCTCCGGTGACCCGGCGGCGGAGCTTGCCGAGCCGGATGCGGGCGCGCCGGGACTGCGCGACCGCGCCGAACGTGGCCGCGCTCGACAGCCGGGTGGCCAGCGGCTGGTCGGCCGTGGCCAGGAACGTGCGCATCACGTCCGCGATCAGCACCTGGTGGTCGGCGCCGGGCCGGGCGCGCCGGGCGGCCTTGCGCGCCTTCATCGCCAGGCGTGGCTCGTGGTGGGCCAGCACGTCGGTGCGGTCCCCACCGAACGTCATGGCCGGATGCATCCGGCGATAGAACAACCGCGACGGTACGGCCTGGAAGCGCCCCCGCAGGACCAGTTCCGCGACGATCCGGGCGTCGCTGGACAGGTACTGGCCGAGCAGCCGGGTGTCCCGCAGCGCGTCGGTCCGGATCACGCCGAACAGCTCGTTGAGCAGCGACCAGCGTTGCGCGAAGTGGGCGAGCCGCCGCACCGGGTTCGGGTCGGTCAGGTCGAGCCGGTCGTCCCAGTCGCTGACCCGGTTGCCGTCCGCGTCGATGATCACGGTCTGCGGGTACGCGCACACCACGCCGGGGTCCGCGTCGAGCACGGCCACGCACTCGCGGAGCAGCGACGGGGCCATCAGGTCGTCGTGCGCGGTGAGCCGGAAGTACTCGCCGCGGGCCAGCGACACGACCCGGGCGAAGTTGCCGGCCTCGCCCAGGTTCTCGTCGTTGCGGTAGATCCGGAACCGGGGGTCCCGCGCGGCGTACTCCTGGCAGATCTCCCAGGTCCGGTCCGTCGACCGGTTGTCGCAGACGACGACCTCGAAGTCGGTGAAGTCCTGGGCCAGCACGGACTCGAACGCGAGCGGCAGGTAGCGCTCCACGTTGTACGCGGTGACCCCCAGCGTGACCCTCATGCGATCAGCAGCTCCGCGTCCACGCCGAGCGCGGCCAGCGCGGCGGCGATCTCGGTCCGGTAGGCCGGGTTCGTGATGATCACGGCTGTCGGCCGGAGCGACGTGAGCACGTCCGGCGTCTCGACCCGGTGCGCGGTGACCGGCAGGTAGCGGCCCCACTTGCGCGGGTTCACGTCGACCACGGCCGCGAGCTGCCGGGTGCGGTCCGCGAGCGTCAGGAACTGCACGCCGCGCGAGCCGGCACCCCACATCACCGGGTTCGCGCCCTCGGCCACCAGCGTGGCGATCCGCTGCTCCCAGCGGTCCCGCTCGTCGTGGTGCCGGCGGGCGAAACCGGACACCGCGGCGAGGGTACGGTCGCGGTCCTCGACCTTCGCCGCCGTACCCCCGGACGGGGTCCTGTTGGCGGAGAGTTCGAGGTAGCGGAACATGCCGTGGAAGAACGTGCCGGAGTCCTCGACGGTCCAGCCGGCCCGTTCCGCGATCGTGGTCAGCGCGTACGCGTCGAAGTAGGAGACGTGCGGGTAGATGACCTCCCATCCGGCGGTGGACAGGTCGTAGCCCGCGTCCGGCACCTCGATGTACCCGTGCACGACCCGGTCCCCGGCGCGCTCACGGAGGTCGAGCAGGAACTCGTACGGGTCGTCGACGTGCTCGAACCAGTGCCGCGTGGTGAACAGGTCGAACTCCGGCAGCGCGGCACCGCGCGGCGCGTATCCGCTGTGGAACACCGCGCCCGACGGGTCCGGGCCCTCGGCGCCGGCGTACATCGCGTCGTACCCGTGCCCGGTCGCGCCGCTCACGTGGCACAGCTCCCGGAGGAACTCGCCCTGCCCGCAGCCCACGTCCAGGATCCGCTTGCCGCGCAGGTCGTACCGCTGGGTGAGGCGTTCGCACAGGTCCGCGGAGAACTTCTGGAACGCCGGCGAGTGGTGCAGGTTGGTGTCCATCGTCGTGTCGTAGACCAGCGCCGCGGGGTCGAACGCCACGTTCCGGACGTAGCCGCACCGCGGGCAGGCCGCGAGCGTCATCTGCCCGACCGGGCTGTTCGCCGCCTCGTCCGGGTCGGCCCAGTGCACGCCGCACAGCACCGGGATCTCGCCGAGGTCGCCGAAGACGGCCAGTTCCGCCGCGCCGCAGGCGTCACAGGTTCTCACGCGGCCACCCAGCGCAGCTCGCCGTCCAGCCGGCCGGCCGCGGTCAGCGCGTTGATGTGCTTGAGCCGCTGGTGTCGCGCGCCCATCAGGTCCTCGAGGGCCAGACCGTGCCGGCGGTACGCCTCGACGAGCTGCTCGATGCCCTTCGCGACCGTCCACTGCGGCGCGAACTCCGGCACCTCCGCCGCGACCAGGTCGCAGGTGACCCGGTAGTTGCGCAGGTCGGTGCCGGCGCCCTCGGCGAACGTGACGGTGCCGCCGACCAGGTCCCGCACCAGGTTCGCCACGTCCCGGATCAGGTAGTTCTCCGACGTACGGCCGATGTTGTAGGCCTTGGCGTGGATCCGGGTGCGGTCGACGGACAGCAGCGCCTCGAACGCGGCCGCGATGTCGTCCGCGTGCACCAGCGGGCGCCACGCGGTGCCGTCGCTCTGCAGCCGGACCTGGCCGGTGTGCAGCGCGTGCCCGACCAGGTCGTTGACGACCAGGTCGCCGCGCAGGCGCGGGGAGAAGCCGTACGCGGTGGCGTTGCGCAGGAACGTCGGGGAGAAGTCGTCGTCGGCCAGCTCCAGCAGCCCCTGCTCGGAGAGGTACTTCGACTCGCCGTACGGGGTGACCGGGTTGAAGCCCGCGGTCTCGTCCAGCGGCGCGTCGTCCTCGCCCTTGCCGTAGAGGCTGCACGAGGAGGAGAACAGGAAGCGCGTCGCGCCGGCCTCCTTGGCCGCGCGCGCCAGGCGCAGCGTGGACCGGTGGTTCACCTCGTAGGTGAGGTCCGGGTTCAGGTTGCCGATCGGGTCGTTGCAGATCGCGGCCAGGTGCACGACCGCCTCGATCCGCGCGTCTCGCAGCTGGTCCGCGGTGACGTCGCGCAGGTCGGTGCGGATCGCCGGGACCTCGACCGGCGCCGGGCCGATCAGGCAGTCCGCGAAGAGCCCGACGTCCAGGCCGACGACCTCGTGGCCGGCCGCGACCAGCCGAGGGACGAGCACGCTACCCAGGTACCCCTCGTGTCCGGTGACGAGGACGCGCATGCTGAACTCCAAGGTGTCGTCGTAGAGCTTCCGCAGACACGCTAGCTGCGAAAACGAGGATTTCTCATCGGCTCAACGTTGAGCGAATATCAGTCGTTCGTCAGCCGGGGCGCGGAGCTTCGGACCATTCGGGCCGGGTGTGTGAGACGCCACACCGCGCCGGTCGCGCCGGTCATCAGCGCCAGCATCGTGCTGTACGTGGTGAAGCCCAGCGAATCGAACGTGGCCGCCACGGTCACCGCGATCAGCTGCACCGCGATCAGGCACGCCGCCAGGTGCCGGTCCTCGGGCCGGGTCGCCCGCCGGTAGGCCAGGACGCCCAGCGTCAGCGCGGTCAGGTGCAGCCCCGCCAGCCCGGCCACGCCCAGCACCCCCATGGTGACCAGGTGCTGAAGCCACTCGTTGTCGACGAAGAAGTAGATCGTCGGGATGAACGTGCCCGGCCCGCGGCCGAAGAACGGGCGCTCCGCGAAGTACTGGAAGATGATCGCGTAGTCGTCGGTCCGGCCGGTGATGCTCGGATCGTCCGGCGCGCCGGTGAACATCGACACGATCGTGCCGATCAGGCCCGGTTTGACCGCCATCAGCGCGCCGCCGAGCAGGACGCCGAGCCCGGCCAGGTTGATCCGCACCCGCCAGCTCCAGGCCGGCAGCATCGCCAGCGCGCCGACCACCAGCGCGACGATGCCGGTCCGGGACAGCGTCATCGGGATCGCCGCGCCCATCAGCACGCCGGCCACGACCGCCCACTGCCGGACGACCTTCCGGATGCCGAACATCGCGTAGTGCACCGCGAACGGCAGCAGGATCGCCATCACGGTGCTGAACTCGATGTAGTGCTGCGCCGTGCTCGCCACCCGGAAGAAGCCGTCGCCGCGGGACATGAAGCCCAGCTCCTCGCCGTGGTGCAGGACCAGGCCGGGGACCTTGATGTACTTCGTGACGTCGACCGCGAGACCGGCCTGCAGCAGCCCGATGGCCGCCATCACCATGCCGCACCAGACCGAGATCTTCAGCAGGCTGTCCAGCCGGTCCCGGTTCGAGACGCCGTCCGCGCAGACCAGCAGCACGCCGAGGAACGCGGCGGTGCCGATGATCGCCCGGTCCGCCGCGTTCGCCTCCAGCGACGGCAGGCCGCGCAGGTAGCCGGCCGCGTACGCGGACAGCACGGCGGCGAGGTAGAAGATCGCGGCCCACCGGACCGGCTGCGGGCCGCGCAGCGCGAGCCGCGGGTGCAGCTTGGAGACCAGCCAGCCGAAGAAGAACACCATGCCGAGCAGCAGCGCGGGACGGCCGAGCGAGCTGAGCTGCTGGACGACCAGGTCCTGCGGGAGCAGCAGGTTCAGCATCACGAGCAGGCTGAGCAGGGCGGCGCCGTCGAGCAGGTGCCGGCGACCGCGGGTGGTGTAGGTCGAGCCGACCGTGCCGACGTCCTCGAGCAGCGACGGCTCGAGGTCGACCGGGTGGTGGAGCGTGGCCGGAGGGCTGCTCAAGGCTTCGTGGCCTCGGTCGGCTCGGCCGCCGGACGGGACCACGCGGCGTTGGAGAGCGGCAGCACGATCGTGGCGTCCTCGGGCATCGGGCGCGGCTTGTCGGCGGGCCTGGTGGCCTCGTGCGCGGGCTTCGCGTCCGGCGCGGCCGTGCCACCGGTGCTACCGGTGGTGCCGGTGGTGCCGGTGGTGCCGCCAGAGGCGCTTCCAGCGGCGGGGTTCCCGGCGGTGGGGTTCCCGGCGGCGGTTCCACCCGCGGTTCCGGCGGGCTTCTCGGTGGTCTTCTTCGTCAGGTTGATCTGCACAGCGGGCATCGCGGGGAGCGCCGGCTTCCGCATCGGCGGGCTGTAGGCCGGCGTGGCGCCGGCGGCCGGCGTGGCGGTGGCCGACGCGCCGTTGTTGGAAACACCGCTGCTCGGCGTGCCGTTGCTGGATGCGCCGTTGTTCGGCGTGCCGCTGGACGGCGTGCCGCTGGACGGCGTGCCGCTGGACGGCGTGGTGCCGGTTCGTGCCGTGCCGCCTGGTGCGGTGCCGCCCGGTGTGCTGCTGCCCGGTGCGGTGGCGCCGTTTCGAACCGGCATGGTGCCGTCGCCCCGGCCCGGGGTGGCCGGTGCGGTCGGCGTGGGTCCGGCCTCGGCCGGCCGGCGCTGGCCGTAGACCGCGCCGCTCCCCTTCTTCCCGGGCGCCGCGGACGTCACCTTGACGATCGGGGTGGCCGGGCCGGCGACCACGACCGGCGCGATCCGCTGCGTGCTGGAGATGTCCGCCGCGGAGGCCGGCATCACCGGGGTGACCGGCGCGACCGGCGCGACCGGGCGCGGCGGGATGAGCACCGGCACCGGTGCGGGGATCGCGGCCGCGCCCTCGACCTGGCGGCGGGCCCGGCGGCGGAGCACCGCGTCGACCGAGACGGCCACGCCGATGGTCAGGATCAGGCCGACGCCGAACACCACCACCAGCGCCCGCTTGAGCTTCGTGGTGACCTTCTCGACGCTGTCCGAGTTCTCCAGCGGCAGCGTGGTGATCTTCTCGCCGTCCTGCAGCCGGTAGGCCTCCTGCTTGGTGGCGACCTCCTCCCGTACCACCGTGATCAGCGCGGACAGCGCGTCCCGGGCCTGCCGCTCGGTCGGCGAGACCACCTCGATCGAGATGATCGGCGCGTTCGTGTCCAGCGTGGTGACGGTCCACTCGCCCTGGAATCCCTGCGCGGCCAGCGAGTCGGCCAGCGCCTTGCTCTGCAGCCGGATCAGCGTCGCCTCGGCCAGCGCGGACGGCTCCCAGGGGTTGACCTCCTGGGTCGTACCGATCGCCGCCTGGGTGGAGACAGTCGGCGGGATCAGCGTCACGTTGCCGATCGCCTTGTAGTCCGGCTTCACCACGAGCGCCATCCAGACCATGGCGATCACTGTCAGCAGCAACAGCGGCGCGGTCAGATACCAGCGTCGCCACAGCAGCTTGGCGACATCCGCGAAATCCATGGGGTCCTCTCGAGGCGGGCGAGGATTCGATCGGCCGGAGAATCGTATGAATATTTAAATTCCCCGGACTCCCGATATGCGCACGGGCTGTGGTGCCTTGCTGCCAGAGCGCTCGTCAAAGGAGTCTGACCGCGATTCCGGGTCTTTGGCAACCCTCGACAATTGCGCCGAAAAGGACGTTGTGGCAATCCGGTGACGTTTCGGTGATCTTCTCCATTTCCCGCGACCGTCGCGTGGCACACTTGCGACCGAACACTGCAGGTCACAGGCCTGAGTGACGGATTTCTTACTTCCGGTTCGCATGCCCTGGTACCGCTAATTACCGTTGCCGGGTCCTGGCCGTGATCAAGGTGGGAGTTATGGACGCTATCCCGTGCCGGCTGTGTGGAAACGCACTCACCGAGACGTTTGTCGATCTGGGCATGTCACCGCTCTGCGAAAGCTTTCTCCGTGCCGACCAGATCGACGCGCGGGAGTCCTTCTACCCGTTGCACGTGCGGATCTGTTCCGAGTGCCTTCTGGTGCAACTGCCGGCGTACGTGCCGGGCGAGGACATCTTCAGCGACTACGCGTACTTCTCGTCCTACTCCACCTCCTGGGTCGAGCACGCCCGCCGCTACGCCGAGACGATGACCGAGCGGCTCGGCCTCGGCCCGGACAGCCTGGTCACCGAGGTCGCCAGCAACGACGGCTACCTGCTCCAGCACTTCGTCGCGGCCGGCATCCCGGTGCTCGGCGTCGAGCCGGCCGCGAACATCGCCGCGGTCGCGCGCGAGAAGGGCATCCGTACCGAATCGGAGTTCCTGGGTGCCGACACCGGCGCCGCGCTGGCCGAGCGGTACGGCCGGGCCGACCTGGTCGCCGGCAACAACGTCTACGCGCACATCCCGGACCTGGTCGGATTCAGCGCCGGGCTGGCCGCGCTGGTCAAGCCGGAGGGCCTGGTCACGCTGGAGTTCCCGCACCTGCTGCGGCTGATCGAGCGCAACCAGTTCGACACGATCTACCACGAGCACTACCACTACCTGACGCTGCTGACCGCGCGGCGCGCGCTCGCCACCGCCGGCCTGGCCGTGGTCGACGTGGAGGAACTGTCCAGCCACGGTGGCTCGCTGCGCGTGCACGCGCGGCACGCCGCGGCCGCCGGCGAGCCGTCCACCAACGTCAAGTCCGTGCTCGACGCGGAGGCGGAGGCCGGGCTGCACACGGTCGAGGGCCACAAGGGCTTCGCGAAGGCGGTCTTCCAGGTCAAGCGCGAGCTGGTCGAGTTCCTGCTGACCGCGCGGGCCGAGGGCAAGACCGTGGTCGGGTACGGCGCGCCGGGCAAGGGCAACACGCTGCTCAACCACGCCGGCATCCGGTCCGACCTGCTGGCGTACACGGTCGACCGGAACCCGCACAAGCAGGGCATGTTCCTGCCGGGCACGCACATCCCGATCCACGCGCCGGAGCGCGTCGCGCAGGACAAGCCGGACTACGTGCTGGTACTGCCGTGGAACCTGCGCACGGAGATCAGCAACCAGCTCGCGTACGTCCGGGAATGGGGTGGCCGTCTGGTCTTCCCGATCCCGCACCTCGATGTGGTCTGACGGTTTCTCGGTGAGCTTCGGAACGAAAGGCAGTACAGCGTGAAGGTCGTCCTCTTCTGCGGTGGTTTCGGCATGCGCATGCGGGAAGGCGCCGCCTCGGCCCCCAAGCCGATGCAGCTGATCGGCGACCGCCCCCTGCTCTGGCACGTGATGCGGTACTACGCCCACTTCGGGCACAAGGACTTCATCCTCTGCCTGGGCTACGGCGCGGCCGCGGTCAAGGACTACTTCCTCCGGTACGACGAGACGATCTCCAACGACTTCACGCTGACCGGTGGCGGCCGGGACATCCGGATGTTCTCCACCGACATCAGCGACTGGAACATCACGTTCATCGACACCGGCCTGCGCGCCACCATCGGCGAGCGGCTGATGAAGGTCCGCGAGCACGTCCAGGACGAGGAGATCTTCCTGGCCAACTACGCGGACACGCTGACCGCCTCGGACCTGGACACCTCCGTCGCGTCGTTCCGCGACAGCGGCGCCGTGGTCAGCATGCTCGCGGTCCCGCCGGTCTCCACCCACCACGTGGTCGAGATGGGCGACAACGGCCTGGTCACCCGCGTCCGCGAGGTCCGCGACCTGATGCAGTACGAGAACGGCGGATTCTTCGTGATGAAGCCGGACATCTTCGAGTACCTGCACGAGGGCGAGGACATGGTCCCGCACGCGTTCGACCGGCTGATCCCCCAGGGCAAACTGCAGGCCCAGCGGTACGACGGGTTCTGGCGCGCCGCGGACACGTTCAAGGACCGCGCCGAACTGGAGGAGATGTTCGCCCGCGGCGACTGCCCGTGGATGCTCTGGGACGACAACCGCAACGGCGTCGCGCGCAAGCTCATCATCCCGGGCCAGCCCACCCGGGCCTCGTCGCTCGTGGCGGGCTGATGCGCCCGCTCGCGCTCACCGGCATCCGCTCGCTGGTCGCGCTCGGCGCCCACCCCGACGACATCGAGATCGCCGCCGGCGGCCTGCTCCTGCAGGTCGCCGCCGCGAACCCCGGCCTCGCGGTCCGCTACGTGCTGGCCACCGGCACCCCGGCCCGCCAGGCCGAGGCCCGCGCCGCCGCCGCCGCGTTCCTCCCCGGCGCCGACCTCACCTTCGACCTCGGCACGCTCCCCGACGGCCGCCTCCCCGCGCACTGGGACACGGTCAAGACCCAGATCGAGCGCACCGCCCGCGACACCACCCCCGACCTGGTCGTCGCCCCCTGGTCCGGCGACGCCCACCAGGACCATCGCCTGCTCGGCGAACTCGCCCCCACCGCGTTCCGCGACGCCCTCGTCCTCAACTACGAGATCCCCAAGTGGGACGGCGACCTCGGCCGCCCCACCGTCTACGTCCCCATGCCCGACGCCGTCGCCCACCACAAGGTCGCGCTCCTCCACGAACACTTCCCCTCCCAGTCCCCCCGCGACTGGTGGGACGACGAGGTGTTTCTCGGACTCGCGCGCATTCGCGGCGTAGAGTGCCGCACGCGTTACGCTGAGGCGTTCCATGCGCAAAAACTCACGCTGACGATTCCCTAGCGGACGGCCGGACGGTTCATACCGTCCCGCGAACCGGCAATTGCGCGACTCCGCACCTCCGCCGGGCACCCGGAACCGGTAGCGTATGCACTCGTCTTGCCGCTTCTCGGAGGAGCCGTACGCGTGCCGTCACGAGCCAGGCACGCCGAATGGCAATATAGGGACGTAAAGTGCGCAATACACCAGGAGTGGCCTTCGTGAACACCGTCGACCCTGTCCGGGATACCGAGACAGCGCTCCGTGATGTCCGTGACCTGCCGATCGGCGAGCTCCTGGCGTCTGCTACCCCTGAACTCGACAGCGCCCTCGGCGTCGTGCTGAGCGAGCTGTCCACGTCCCAAGAGAGCCTGGCCGCCTTCGGCAACGCGCCGTAACGCCGCCCGCGAGGACCACGCCGGCGCCGCTCCACCCGGGGAGCGGCGCTTTTGCTGCGTCGAAATGACGCGGTTCAGCGCCGCTATTCACGCGTACCGCGATCAGACAGTTCCGTGACCTCACAACCTGACAGATTTTGACGCCGGTTGGCATCGGCGGCGAGGTCGGCGGTCCCGGCATGTCAGGCGCGGCGCAGAAGTGATGTCGCGAGGCGGCGTAGCCGGGGGTCCAGGGCGAGCAGCAGGATCACCACCGTGGCCACGGCCGCGCAGCCGGTCAGCAGGAGGCCGAGGACGACGTGGGTGTCGCCCGGCAGCAGGGACTCCACCAGCAGGCCGGTGCCGAGGGCGGTCAGGCCGGCGGCGAACGGCGGCAGTGACGGCAGCAGGACCGTGCGGGCCTTCAGGCGCAGCACCCGGTAGAGCGCCACCCACGCGTACACCAGCGTCATCGTGCCCTGGACCGCGAACACCGTCCAGGCGATCGCCAGGACCTGGGTCGGGACCGGGGCGTCGCGCATCCACAGGCCGACGGCGACGATCGAGGTGGCGGCGGCCGCCGCCTCGACCCAGCCGATGACCGCGCCGACGCCGGGGCGGCCGGCGGCCTGGACGGCCGGGGTCAGGATGCTGCCGATCATCGTGATGGCGCCGGTCGCGCACAGCACCCGCAGCGCGCCCGCGGCCGGTTCCCATTCCTCGCCGACCAGCCGCAGCAGCGGGCCCGCGGTCGCGGCGAGCACGCCCAGCGCCGGATACATGATCAGCGCGGCGGCGTGCAGGAACTGGCCCAGCCGCCGCCCGAACGCCGCCCGGTCGTCCGTCAGCCGGGAGAGGTCGGCCAGTGAGACCTGGCCGATGCCGCCGGCCGCGACGCTGTTGACCATCTCGACGATCCGTACCGCGAAGCGGTACAGCCCGATCGCGGCCGGGCCGAAGAACGCGCCCATCACCAGCGCGTCGATGCGGCTGGAGACGAAGAACGCGGTGACCTCCGACAGCGAGTGCAGCGAGAAGCGCCGCAGGTCGCGCAGGGCCGGGCCGATGCCGCCGCGCCGGGGGCGCCATTCGGTGACGGTCCAGACGACCGCGACGGTCAGCGCGGACATGGTGATCTGCTGCACCGCGTACGCCCACACGCCGAGCCCGGCGACCGCCGCGCCGACGCCCAGCACGCCGGAGATCGACGCGACCGTGAGCACCCGCAGCGAGATGCGCTTCATGTCCATCCGGCGGCGCAGGATCGCGTCCGGGAGCACGGCGAGCGCGTTGAGCACGATCACCGGCGCGAGCGCCCAGCACACGTACGCGAGCCGGGGGGTGCCGTTCCAGAGCGCCCACAGCGGCGCGATCGCGGCGAGCAGGCCGGCGAACACCGTGGCCAGCCCGAGCGTGCTCCAGAACGCGGCGTCGAAGTGCCGGTCGGTGACGTCCTCGCGCTGGATCACCGCCTGCGCCGGTCCGTGCTGCATGAGCATCTGCGCGAACGTCACCCAGACCAGCGCGAGCGCCATCACGCCGAACTCGGCGGGCGGCACGAACGCGGCCATCACGAACGTCACGACGCCGGTCACCGCGAAGTTACCGCCGGTGAGCACGTAGGACCAGATCACGGCTCGGCGGACGGTTCCGCTGCTGTGCGGCCCAGCTTCAGTCATCGAGCGGCTCCCAGCAGCGAAAACGTACGACGGCAAGCAGTTGATCTTAAGAGGGAAATCGGGGAAACCGCAGGTCCGCTGGCGGTTCGGGGGCGGACTGCGGCCCCGGGTCGCGAATCGCCGGGGCCGAACGGCCAGGACCACCGCAGAAACCCGACAGACCGGCCGGTACGGGGGTTCCGGTAACTAGGAATTGCCTGGTAGAAACCATCGCACCCACCCCAACGCGAGGAGGCCGCGCGGATGCCCCGGCTCGGTATCGGTCTGCCCGTCCACAACGGTGAGAGGTACCTGCCGTCGGTGCTGGACTGCCTGCGCCGCCAGACGTTCACCGACTTCGTGGTCACGGTCTGTGACAACGCGTCGACGGACGCGACCGCGCGGATCGTCCGGGCCGTGGCGGCCGAGGACCCGCGCTTCCGCTACGTGCGCAACGAGACCAACATCGGCGCGCCCGGCAACTTCAACCGCGTCTTCGCGCTCAGCGACGCGGAGCTGTACGCGTGGGTGGCCGCGGACGACGAGTACGACCCGGCCTACTTCCAGCGCTGCGTCGAGCTGCTCGACCAGCGGCCGGACGCGATCGGCGCGTTCACCAAGGTCCGCCTGATCGACGAGGCCGGTACGCCGCTGGGCGTCCCGGACGAGCTGATCCGGCTGGACGATCCGGACCCGGCCGTGCGCTTCGGCGACCTGGCGTCGTTCCGGCACTCCTGCTTCAGTGTGTTCGGCGTCTACCGGCGCGCCGCGATCGCGCGCACCCGCGGCCTGCTGCCGTTCTGGAACGCGGACCGGGTGCTGCTCGCGGAACTGGCGCTGCAGGGACCGGTCGCGGTCTACCCGGCGCCGCTCTACCGGAACCGCCAGCACACCAGCCGGCTCACCTCCCGGGCCGCGCGGCGCGACATCCGCGACTACACGTCGGAGCCGGCGCCACGCGCGCTGACCTGGTATTACGCGAGTCAGCTGTGGAAGGCGATCCAGGCCGCGGACCTCGACGAGGCACAGCGCCGCCGGCTTCAGCGCGCGTTCGCCGGCTGGACCGTGCAGAACCCGGGCAAGCTCGCGAGAAGCGCGGTGCGCGGCGCGCTGGAGAGCGCCCGCGACCTGCGGCCGGTGCGCCGTGGCGGCGCCGCGATCAGCGGTGGCATGGGCCTGAGCTGGGCGACGCTCGAGCTGGCCTCCGCGCTGCCGTCCGGCCTGGGTTTCTGAGCGCCGAAACGCGGACCCCGGACCGCGGAACCGTTTTCCCGCTTCCGGCGTGGCCGGCTACCGGTGCTCCCGCGGGCACCGGTCGGCCGCGGGCGGCCTCCCTGCACGTCGACGGGTGGTCCGGCAGAGCGGCGTGGTGAAGGGCAGGCCGGCGGCCTGCCCTTCACCACGTGGCCGGAGGCCGACCGCGAACCGGGTGACCTGAGGCCGACCGCGCACCGGGGTGCCGCGGCCGCTCACCAGACCGGTTTGCGGTCGGCCTCCGAGACGTTGCTGTCCTCCCAGATGATGCCCGGCGAGTCCGCCCGGGACACCTCGCCGTACCCGTGCCTGGGCCCGAAGACGTTGTTCCGGAACAGCACGTTGCTGATCTGCGGATCGTTGCGGATGTTCACCGTGTAGCCGCCGCCGTTGAACCAGTTCTCCTCGACCAGCACGTTCTCCAGCGGCTCGAACTCCGCGCCGACCTGGAACGCCGCGTTGAACGACACGCCCGCCACCGTGCTGGTCGCGTCGAAGACGTTGCCGCGGATCGTGGAGTTGGACCCGCCGTTGGTCTGCATCAGGTCCTGGTGCGCCTCGTCCGACTGCGCCGGGTGCATCGAGTGGAACCAGCTGTCGGCGATGATGACGTTGCTGCCGACCCGCGGCCCCTCCTCGATGTTGTAGACGTCGACCCGGCTCAGCGTGTAGTTCCAGTAACCGGCCACGAAGCCGGTCTGCGCGCCGTCCAGGTCGCTGTCCTCGATCGTCAGGTTCGCGGTCCGCTGCTCGATCTTGAGCATGATGCCGCCGCAGGTCAGCTTCGACCGCTTGATCACCACGTCCCGGGCCCGCACGTCCAGGCACCCGTCGATCCGCTTGCCGTCGATCACGGTGCCGGCCTGGGTGATCCGCAGCGGCCCGGTGTACGCCGTCAGCGTCACGCCGTCCGGCACCCCGGTGCTGTCCTCCCCCGGCCGCGTGACCTCGGGCGGCGGCGCCGGTGACGGCGCCGGGGCGGACGTCGACGTGGACGAGGCGTCCGGCGAGCCGGTGGTCTCGGGCGAGGCACCCAGCCCGCCGGTACCGCCCGGTGTGGCCGCACCACCGGACGGCGGCACCGGGTTCGCCAGCCGGTACTGGTCGCCGGCCGCGGCGTTACCGGGGATCCACCCGGCCCGGCCGGCGTAGGCGACGCCGGCCACCGCCAGCAGGGCCACGGCCAGCACCCCGACGATCAGCGCGCGTCGTCGGCCGGCGGTCATCCGTCGACGCCCCCGAGGAGCCAGCCCAACCGGCCCGCGTAGAGCACGGCGGCCCCCACCAGCAGCAGCACGGCCACCGCGGCCACCACGATCGTCTTCTTGCTCACGTGCACGTACGTCTCCTCGGTCGTCCCGGTCTTTTCTTGATCATCCCCGAGCGACCCGGTCGTTGTCGGCCCCGTGGTCGTCACCGAACGGGAACCAGTCCGCCTCGCGCTGCCGGGGGATCTCCGCCGCGGCCGGCGCGGGCATCGGCACCAGCTCGGACCAGACCGAGAGGTACGCGGCCGCCTGGTGCTCCCACGCCAGCCGGCTGTGGAAGCGCTGCAACCCGATCTCCCGCATCCGCTCCCGGCCCTCCGGGTCGTCCAGCAGCGCGTCCAGTGCCTTCGCGAACTCCTCCGGCAGCGCGGACGGCGTGTAGACCGCGGCGCCCTCGGCGGTGCGCCGCGTCTCCAGCAGGTCGACCGCGACCACGGGCAGGCCGCGCGCCACGTACTCCACGGTCTTCGCCATGGTGGAGACGTTCGACATCGGGTCCGGCTGGTCCGGCTGGATGCCGATCGTGCCGGACGCCAGCAGCGCGTCCACCTCGTCGCCGCCGAGCCAGCCGGCGAAGTAGACGACGTCGTCCAGGCCCAGGTCGGTGGCGAGCGTGCGCAGCTCGGGCAGGCTGTCGCCGTCCCCGGCGATGACCATCTCCCAGTCGTCCCGGCCGCGCATCTCGGCCAGCCGGGACGCCGCGAGCACCGCCGCGCGCACGTTGTCCTGCGGGTTGATCACGCCGAGGTAGACGATCCGCTTCCGGCCGCCCGCCTCCGGCGCCGCCGCATGGGTGATCTCGCTGCTGGCCGGGCCGTTGCGCACCACGGTGACCCGTGCCGGGTCCTGCCGGCCGCGCCCGATCGCGATCTCCCGGTACGACTCGTTCGTCGACAGCACCCAGGACGCGCACGCCATGGAGAGACGCTCGAAGACCGTGAGGACGCGCAGCACCGCCGGGTTCGGCGTGTCCGTCTTGGCGCGGTAGAGCTCCGGGCTGAGGTCGTGGTGGTCGAAGACGAACGGCTTGCCCATCAGGCGCATCAGCAGCGCCAGCGGCCAGAACACGTCCGGCGGGTTGCACGCCTGGGCCGCGTCGACCCGGTCGGTGACCAGCAGGCGGAGCAGGTGCAGCGTGACGCAGAGGAACGACCAGGCGAACTCGCCGGCGAAGCTGAGCACGCCCGAGCCGGCGAACGGCTGGCGGAACGACCGGATCGCGGTGTCCCGGGTGCCGGGGAGCCGGGTCAGGGCCTGCGATCCGCGCGGGCAGATGACGGTGACCCGGTAACCGGCGGACTCCAGCGCGAGGCACTCACGAATCACCCGGCGATCCCGTTCCACGGGCAGATTCACCACGATGATCGCGACGTGCGGCCGCCGATCCCTGGCCACGTAAACCACTCCCCACGAACGGTAGAAATCGAGGCCGTACAACATTGTTCGATGGTTCTCAAAGTTGTCGGCCGTCACGCCACTTTGGCCGCCTGGCCTGCACGTTTACAAGGTCACCTAAGCCAAAGAGCGTGTCGGCTAAGCGACAAGCGGCGCATTGGAGAGCGAAAAGTCGGACATGCCGCACCGGACCGACAGGTTTCACAACGTTGAGCTTCTTGCCATTTCGACGGGTGCGCGGAAAGACTCGCTGAGGCAAATGATTGCCCCGAAAGGAACGTGCCCTGGTGATCAGCGTGGTGGTTCCCGCCCACAACGAGGCGGCGATGCTCGGCCGGTGCCTCGATCGCGTCACCGGCCCCGAGGTGCAGGTGGTCGTGGTGCCGAACGGCTGCACCGACGACACCGCCGCGATCGCCCGCGACCGCGGCGACGTGCACGTGGTCGAACTGGCCGAGGGCTCCAAGACCGCGGCGCTGAACGCGGGCGACCGCACCGCCACCGGCTTCCCACGCATCTATGTGGACGGTGACGTGGTGCTGACCCCGGGCTCGGTGCACCGGCTCGCCGAGGCGCTGCGCCGGACCGGCGCGCTGGTCGCGGTCCCGCGCCGCGAACCGGACCTGACCGGCCGCCCGCTGGCCGTCCGCGCGTACTACGCGATCCACAACCGGCTGCCCGCGGTTCGCACCGGCCTGTTCGGGCGCGGCGTGATCGCACTCTCCGCCACCGGCCGGTCACGGTTCGGCGAGTTCCCGGCCGTGATGGCGGACGACCTCTTCCTCGACTCGCTGTTCGGCGCGGACGAGCGCGTGGTCGTCGACGAGGCCGCCGCCGAGGTCGCCACCCCGCGCCGCACCGCCGACCTGCTGGCCCGCCTGCGCCGGGTCCGCTCCGGCAACACGGCGCTGCGCGCGGCCTCGGCCGGCACCCGGAGGTCCGACCGGTGGTCCTGGCTGCGCGACGTGGTGCTGCGCCGGCCCTGGCTGGCCCCGGCCGGCGTGATCTACGTCGGCCTCACCCTGCTGGCCGCGGCCCAGGCCCGCCGCGCCCCGAGCACCACCTGGGAACGGGACGAGTCGAGCCGGGCGGGAGCGGCGTGAGCGCGCGCCCGCACGGATCATCGGTGCGGTGCCGGTCGCCGCGTCACCACCGCGTAGAGGGGAGTCCGGCGTCATGACCGACGTGAGTGTCGTGGTGGTCTCGTACAACACGAGCGAGCTGACCATCCGCGGGCTGCGCACGCTGCTCGGCACGCCCAGCCTCGCGTCGTACGAGGTGATCGTGGTGGACAACGCGTCCTCGGACGGCTCCGCCGACGCGATCGCGGCCGCGCTGCCCGAGGTGCGCGTGGTCCGGCTGGCCGTGAACGTCGGCTTCGGCCGGGCCGTCAACGCCGGTGCCGCGCACGCGACCGGCGACTACCTGATGCTGCTCAACCCGGACGCGGAACCGGTCGGCGACGTGATCGGCGCGTTCCTGACCTTCGCCCGCGCCGTCCCCGCGTCCCGCGTCTACGTCGGCCGCACGCTCGACGTGCACGGCGCCGACGACGGCCGGTCGATCTACGCGCTGCCCACGCTGTGGGGCTACCTCTGCTTCGCCACCGGCCTCTCCACGGTCTTCCGCCGGTCCGCGCTGCTCAACCCGGAGGAGCTGCCGGACCGCCCGCGCGACCTGGCCGGCCCGGTCCCGGCCGGCTCCGGCTGCCTGCTGCTGATCGACCGCGCGCTCTTCACCGAGCTGGGCGGCTTCACGCCCGACTACTTCATGTACAGCGAGGACATCGACCTCTCCCAGCGCGCCACCGCCGCCGGTGCGGTGCCCACGCTGGTCCCGGACGCCAAGGTGCTGCACGTCAACGGCGCCTCGTCGACCAGCGTCGGCAAGCGCGTCATGGTCCTCCGCGGCAAGACCACGTATCTGCGCCTGCGCTGGTCCCCCGCCCGGGCGCGCGCCGGCCGGGCGCTGCTGGTCACCGGCATCGCGCTCCGGGCCGCCGGCGCGCGGCTCACCGGCCGCGCCGGTTACTGGCGCGAGGTCTGGTCGCAGCGCGCCACCTGGCTCCCGGGCTGGCCGGCCCCCGCGGAGCTGCCCCCGGTCCGCGAGCTCTGACCGTTCGCCCCCGAGCGTGCGCTCAGGGGCGAACGGGTTCAGGCGGTGCGCTGCTCCGGGCCGGTGACCGGGACCTCGGAGAAGGCGGCGACCGTACGGTCCGCGTACGCGCTGGAGTCGCCGGACTCCATCGGGCCGTCCCAGTCGGTGGGGAGCGGGACCGGCACGCCGGGCGCGACGCGGGTGACGACCTCGTTGAGGACGGTCTCGGCGTCGCCGACCCAGAGGTGCTTGGCCCCGTCGACCCCGATCACCTCGGCCTGGGGGACGGCCGCGAACCGGGAGACCGCCTCGGCCGGGCGCAGGTAGTCGTCGAACTCGGGGACCAGCGCGGTCAGCGGCTTGCCGGTCTCCGCCCAGATGCGCAGGTCGTCGGGCTGGGAGAAGCGCAGCGGCGGGGAGAGCAGGATCGCGCCGGCCACGGACGGGTCGCAGCCGAACTTGAGCGTCAGGTCGGTGCCGAACGACCAGCCGAGCAGCCACACGTTGGGCAGCTCCGCGAACTCGGCGTACTCGATCGCGGCCGCGACGTCGTAGCGCTCGCCGCGCGCGTTGTCGAACGTGCCCTCGCTGGTGCCGCGCGTGCTGCTGGTGCCGCGCGTGTTGAAGCGCAGCACCGCGACGCCGGCCAGCGCGGGCAGCCGCCACGCGGCCTTGCGGAACACGTGACTGTCCATCATGCCGCCGTGGGTGGGCAGCGGGTGCAGGCAGACCAGCGTGGCGACCGGCTCGCGGTCCAGCGGGCGGGCCAGCTCGCCGACCAGCGTGAGGCCGTCGGCGGTGTGCAGTTCGATGTCCTCCCGGTGGGCCGGCAGGATCGAGTTCGCGCGGATCGGGGCCATGACAGCAATCCTCTCAGCGACCGGACGGATGCCGCCGGTCGCGTGCCTTCCAGCAACCGCTGTGCCAGTGCCGGCGGTCGGTGAGATCGCCGCGCCCGTCCGCCGGCCAGGCCACGATGTGTGCCACGCCCGGCGGAATGGTCTGCTGACAGCCGGGGCAGCGATAGATCTTGACCGCGTTGGTCGGCGCTACGCCGCGGACCAGCCACTCGCCGTCGTTCCACGTCTGCACGGTCTGCACACCCTGACGGGCGCGGTCCCGGTCGACCGGACCGCCCTCGGCACGGCGGTGGTTACGGCGCGGGCTCACGGGATCAAGGGTACGGGCGGGCACGTACGCTCGCCTGGTGCACCGGGTCTACGCGTGGCTTCGGCGACACCCCTCGATCATGACCGCGCTGGTGGCCGTGCCGCTCGGCGTCGCCTCGATCCCGTTCGCGCTGGTCGCGGACGGTCTCGCCGGCGTGCTGGTCTGGCCGGTGGTGCTCGCGCTGGTGGCCGGCATGGTGCTGCGGCACCGCCGGCCCGGCGCGGCCTACCTGCTGGTGCTGGCGGCCGGGCTGACGCTGGTCGCGGTCTCGGACACGGTCGTGTTCCTGCCCGTCTACCTGGCCATGCCGATGGCGCTCTACTCGGTCGCGGCCGACGGGCCGGGCTGGGCCCGCTGGTCCGGCCCGTTCTGGATCGCGGTCGCGCCGGTGCTCGTGGTGGCCCGGCTGGCCACCAGCGACCAGGCCACGGTCGCGCTGACGGCCGGCGGCGTGGCGGTGCTCTGGACGGTCTACGCGGCGCCGCTCGCGGTCGGCTGGATCTGGGGCGACGCCACCCGCAGCCGCCGCCGCTGGTACCAGCAGCTGGCCGAGCGCGCGGACCGGCTGGAGCGGGAACGCCGCGCGCTGGACCGGGCCGCGGTCGCGGAGGAGCGGGCCCGGATCGCCCGCGAGCTGCACGACGTGGTGGCGCACCACGTCTCGGTGATCGTGGTGCAGGCGGACGGCGCCCGGTACGCGCTGGACTCCGCGCCGGACCTGGCCCGCGAGGCGCTGGGCACGATCTCGGCGACCGGCCGGGAGGCGCTGACCGAGCTCCGCGGCCTGCTCGGCGTCCTGCGCAGCGACGACGCGCTGCCCGGCACCGCCGGACCGCCCGGCACCGCCGGGCCGCGTGGCGACGACGGGCTCCGCGGTGATGCCGGGCCGGGCGGTGCCGGCGGGCGGCGCGGTGGTCCCGGGGACGGCCCGGCGCCGCAGCCGGGCGTGGCGGAGATCGCGGCGCTGGTCGCCGGCGCGGCGTTGCCGGCGACGCTGCGGGTCACCGGGCGGGAACGGCCGGTCCCGGCGGGGCTGGGCCTGACCGCGTACCGCGTGGTGCAGGAGGCGCTGACCAACGCGCTCAAGCACGGCGGGCCCGGCACGACCGCGGCCGTGACGCTGGCCTGGCGCCGGACCGCACTGATCGTCGAGGTGACGGACACCGGCGCGGGGCCGGCCGGCGGCGCCGGCGGCCACGGGATCGTCGGCATGCGGGAGCGGGTCGGCGCGGCCGGTGGCCGTCTGGAGACCGGGCCCGGGCCGGAGCGCGGCTTCCGGGTCCGGGCGGAACTGCCGTTCACCAAGGAGAGCGCATGATCCGGGTCCTGCTGGTGGACGACCAGCGACTGGTCCGCACCGGGTTCCGCATGCTGTTGCAGACGCAGCCGGACCTGACCGTGGTGGCCGAGGCCGGCGACGGCGGCGAGGCGATCGAGGCGGTCAGCGCGCACCGGGTGGACGTGGTGCTGATGGACGTGCGCATGCCCACCGTGGACGGCGTGACCGCGTGCCGCCGGATCCGCGCGCTGCCGGACCCGCCGCGGGTGCTGGTGCTGACCACGTTCGACCTGGACGAGTACGCGTTCGCCGCGATCCGGGCCGGCGCGTCCGGGTTCCTGCTCAAGGACGCGCCGCCGGAGGACCTGCTGTCCGCGATCCGGGTGGTGCACTCCGGCGACTCCGTGGTGGCGCCGTCGACCACCCGGCGGCTGCTGGAGCGATTCGCGCCGTACCTGCCGGACGACTCCGCCGGCCCCGGCCCGGCGGACGCGCTCACCGACCGGGAGCACGAGGTGCTGCTGCTGGTGGCGCGCGGCCGGTCGAACGCGGAGATCGCCGGTGAGCTGTTCGTCGCGGAGACCACGGTCAAGTCGCACATCAGCCGGATCCTGACCAAGCTGGACCTGCGCGACCGCGTGCAGATCGTCGTCTACGCCTACCGGAACGGCTTGGTCCGCTGAATGTGTACCTGAGGAGGATGCGCGGTCGACCTGAGACAGACGACCGCGGCGGCGCGCGTCCATAGCGTCGGAAGGCGTGCGAAACGTTCTCCTCTCCGGGCTGCGGGCCCGCCGGACCCGGCTGCTGCTGACCGCCCTCGCCGTCGCGCTGGGGGTCGCGTTCGTGACCGGCACGCTGATCCTGACCGACACCATGACCGCGAGCCTCTACCGGGACGCCGCCCGGGACGCCGAACCGGTGGCCGCCCGCGCGGTCGCCGACGGCCGGTTCTCCGACGCCGATCTGGCCCGGGTGGCCGCGCTGCCCGGCGTGACGGACGCGGCCGGCGAGGCCGCCGCGGAGTCGCCGGTGCTGGGCCCGGACGGCCGCGTGGTCTCGGTGCTCGGCGCGACCGCCACCATGATCCGGGCGCTGCCCGAGCGGCCGGAGCTGGCCGCGCTGCGCCTGACCGCGGGCACGTTCCCCGGGCCGGGCGAGGCCGTGGTCGACGCGGCCACCGCGGCGGAGCGTGGCTGGTCGCCCGGTGACTCGCTGACGCTCGTCGCGAACCGGCGGAACCCGCATCCGGTACGGATCAGCGCGCTCGCCGAGGGCGTCCCCTACTTCACCGTCTTCCTGCCGCCCGCGGACTTCCGCGCCGCGACCGGGGTGTCCGGCTGGGGCGCGATCCGGGTCGCCGGCGCGGACCAGCGCACGATCGCGGACACGGTCGCGGCCGCGCTGCCCGGTGCCCGGGTGAGCACCGGTGCCGAGTACGCGGACCGGCTGGCCGGCGCGCAGGTCGGCAGCGTGACCATGATGCGCGCCGGCCTGCTCGGCTTCGCGCTGGTGGCGCTGGTGGTCGCCGCGATGGTCATCCACAACACGTTCGCCATCCTGGTCGCCCAGCGGGAACGCGAGCTGGCGCTGCTGCGGCTCGCCGGTGCGCTGCGCGGTCAGCTGTTCCGGCTGGTGCTGGCCGAGGCCGCGATCGTCGGCGGGTTCGCGTCCGTGGCCGGCTTCGGGCTCGGCCTGCTGGCCGGGCAGTTCGGCGCCACCGGGCTCGAGTCGCTCGGCAACGGCCGGATGACCGCGCCCATGCAGGTGACGCCGCAGACCGTGCTGCTCGGCGCGCTGACCGGTGTCGGCGTGACCGTGCTGGCCGCGGTCGGGCCGGCCCGGAGCGCGACCCGGCTCGCCCCGATCGCGGCGCTGCGCCGCCCGGACGCACCGGTCGAGGCCGCCGCGTCGCGCCGCCGCGTGCTGGCCGGCACGCTGCTCGCGCTGGTCTCGGCCGCGATGGTGGGCGCCGGCGCGGTCGGCAACACCGTGGTGCTGGCCGCCGCGGGCGCGCTCCCGGCCATGCTGGCGCTGGTCGCGCTCGGCCCGGTGCTGGTCGTGCCAGCCTGGCGGCTCGCGGTCCGGCCGGCGCTGCTGGTCTTCGGCTCCGGCGGGCGGCTGGCGGCGCGGTCCGGTGAGCGGCAGCCGCGCCGGGCGGCCGCGACCGCGCTGGCGCTGACCGTCGGCATCACGGTGGTGACCACGTTCCTGGTCGGCGCGCAGTCGCTGGCCACCAGCTCCGCGGCGGAACTGCAGCGCCGGTTCCCGACCGACTTCGTGGTGGCCGCGCCGGACGGGCAGCGGCTCCCGGCGGACCTGGCCGCGCGGTTGGTCGCGCTGCCCGAGGTGCAGCGCGTGGAGCGGCGCGCGGAGCTGTGGGTGTTCACCGAGGACGACGTGACCGCGGCGGCGGCGCGCCGCGCGGTCGCGTCCGTGACCGACACCGTGCCGCTGGCCGTGGTCACCGACGTGCGGAGCCGGGCCGAGCAGATCAACCGGACCGTGGACACGCTGCTCGCCGTGGTCGGCGTGCTGGTGATCTTCTCGGTGCTGATCTCGGTCGCCGGGATCACGAACACGCTCACGCTCTCGGTGCTGGAGCGGACCCGCGAGTTCGGGCTGCTCCGGGCGCTCGGACTGAGCCGGCGTCAGCTGCGCGCGAGCCTGCTGGCCGAGGGGATGACGCTGGCGCTGATCGGGGCCGTGGCCGGGGTGGCGCTGGGCATCGGGTTCGGGGTGGCCGGCGTCTACGCGTCGATCCCGCACGCCTGGGCCGAGGTCTCCCTGCCGTACCCCCGGATCGGTCTGGTGGTGCTGGTGGCCGCGGTCATCGGGCTGCTCGCGGCCGCGCTCCCGGCACGACGCGCGGCTCGCGTCGCGCCGGTCGCGGCCCTGGCGGACGAGTAGGCGACGGCGGGTCCGGGGCGTCTTCCACCACGTCCCGGACCGCTCGCCTACTTCTTCAGGGTGTCGAGCGTGGCGACGATCCAGGTCTCCGCGCGCTCCTTGGTGAGGCCGAGGCCGCGCAGTGCCGCGCCGCCCGCGTCCTCGTGCTCGTCCAGCAGCGCCAGCAGCATGTGCTCGGTGCCGACGTAGTTGTGGCCGAGCCGCAGAGCCTCCCGGACGATCAGGTCGAGCAGCTTCTTCGCCCCGGCCGAGAACGGCAGGTGCGGCGGCAGCTCACCCTCGACCCGCGGCGGCAGCACGCCGGCGACCGCGACCTGGACGTCCGCGAGCGACACGCCCTGGTCCTGGATGGCCATCGCGGCGAGCGAGTTCGGCTCGTCGAGCAGGCCGAGGACGAGGTGCTCGGTGCGCACCACGTCGTTGCCGGCCGCGCGCGCGGCCTTGACCGTCTGCTCCATGACGACCTTGGCCCGGTGCGTGAACCGGCTGAACCGGCTCTCGTCGACCAGCCCGGCCGGGTCGCCGACGAAGCGCTTCTGCACGGCCTGCTTGCTGACGCCCAGGCTGCGGCCGATCTCGGCCCAGCTCGCGCCGGACCGCCGGGCCTGGTCGACGAAGTGACCGACCAGGTGGTCGGAGAGGTCGCCGAGGTGCTCGCCGACCAGGATCGCGTCGGAGACCCGGGTCAGGTGATCACCGTTCGGATGCTGACTCTTGACGTGCTCGATGAGGTCATCGAGCCGGATGACGGGTTCGGTAGCCATTCGTCAACCATAGGTTGACGCTAGCCGGAGCGTCAACCCCTAGTTGACGGTGCGGAAGCCCCGCCCCGCCACCACCATCCGCTCCAGCAGCGGCGCCGGTGCGAGGCCCGGTTCGCGTGACTCCCGGTAGAGCGCGCGCAGCGTCGCCAGCACCGTGTCCGGCCCGATCGCGTCGAGCATCTCGAACGGACCGGCCGGGTAGCCGCAGCCGAGCGTCATCGCCGCGTCGATGTCGGCCGCGGTGGAGTAACCGGCCTCCAGCATGCGGACCGCGTCGTTCAGATACGGGAAGAGCAGCGCGCGCACCACGAGACCGGCGCGGTCCGGACTGGACACCACGGTCCGGCCCAGCCGCCGCAGCACGGCGCGAACCGTCGCCCGCGTCCCCGGCGAGGTGCGGATCGTGTGCACGAGCTCGGCCAGCTCCGGGCCGGTGAGGTGCAGGCCGGCCACGTCCGCCGGGCGCCGGGTGGCCATCGCGATCTCGAGCACCGGCAGCGAGGACACGGTGGTGACCAGGACGGTGCCGGGTCCGCAGACCGCGTCCAGCTCCGCGAGGAGCGCCTTCTTCGCGGCGAGGTCCCCGTCGACGGCCTCCACCACGAGGTCCACCTCGGCGAGCCGGTCCAGACCGGACGCGACGGTGACCCGGCCACGCCCGTCCGCCGCCGGTCCGTCCGCCACTGGCCCCTCCGCCGGGAGCGAGGTGGGCGGCTCCGCGCGGTCCGCGTCCCCCGCGTCGTGGCCGGCGACCGCGACGACGGCGAAGCCCGCCGTGGCGAACGCCTCGACGAGCCCGGCCGCCGGTGCGCCCGCGCCGACGACGCCGATCGTGCGCACCGCCGCCGCGTCGCCGTCCGGGTCCGGCCCGGCGTCGTCGGCGCGGACCTTCGCGGAGCCCGGCTGCTCGTACGTGTAGAAGCCGCGCCCGGACTTCCGGCCCAGGAAGCCGGCGGTCACCAGCTGCGTGATCAGCGGTGCCGGGGCGTGGCGGCGGTCCCGGCCACCGCGGCGGTACATCGTGTCCAGGATCTCGGCGGCGACGTCCAGCCCGATCAGGTCGAGCAGCGCCAGCGGGCCCATCGGCAACCCGCAGCCCACGCGCATCGCCGTGTCCAGGTCCGCGCGCGAGACGTACCCGTTCCCGTACAGCGTGACCGCGTGGTTCAGGTAGCCGAAGAGCAGCGCGTTCGCGATGAACCCGGCCCGGTCGCCGATGACCACGCCGCGCTTGCCGAGCCGCGTGCAGAGCGCCGCCACGTCCGCGACCACGTCGTCCGCGGTGACCACGGTCCGGACCACCTCGACCAGCTTCATCACCGGCGCCGGGTTGAAGAAGTGCATGCCGATCACCCGGTCCGGCCGGACGGTGCCGACCGCGATCTCGGTGACCGGCAGCGAGGACGTGTTGGTGGCCAGGACCGCGGACGGCTTGCAGACCCGGTCCAGCTCCGCGAAGACCGATCGCTTGAGGTCCAGCCGTTCCGGCACCGCCTCGATCACCAGGTCGGCGTCGCGCAGCGCGTCCGTCCCGACCTCGAAGCGCACCCGGCCGAGCAGCGCGTCCCGGTCGGCCGGCGCGAGCTTCCCGCGCGCCACGGCCCGGTCGGTCGAGCCGGTCAGGATGCCCCGGCCCCGCTCCAGCGCGGCCTCGCCGATCTCCACCGCCACGACGTCCAGGCCGTTCCGGGCGAAGACCTCGACGATGCCGGCACCCATCGTGCCGAGGCCGACCACTCCGATGGTGTTCAACGCGCACGCCTCCTGTGTTGACGGACGTCAAGCGCGAGTCTCCCACGCCCTCGGCCCGCGGGCGGTCATCGCGGTCGCCGCGGGTCAGCGCAGGCCGAGCGTGCCGTCGACGGCGCGGACCACGTCTCCGCCGGCGCGGTCCCAGGAGAAGCGGGACGAGACGTCACCGGCCCGGGCCGCGCACTCCGCGAAGAGGTTGTCGTCCGCCAGCGTCTCCGCGATCAGCTTGGCCAGGTCGTACGGGTCGTCACCGGACGCCAGCGCGCCGGAGACGCCGGGCTGGATGATCTCCGGCATGGCGAACGCGTCCCGCCCGATCGCGGGCAGTCCACGCGCGGCCGCCTCGGCGAACACGATGCCGAACGCCTCCAGCCGGCTCGGCAGCACGAACAGGTCGTGCGTGTCGTAGAGGCCGGCCACCTCGGCCAGCGAACGCTCACCGAGGAACGTGACACCGTCCGGGATCTCGCCGTCCATCGGCCACTCGCGCGGCCCGGCCACGGTCAGCGTGATCTCCGGGTCGAAGTCGCGGCGCAGGATCTCCAGTGCGGCCACCACCAGGTCGCCGCCCTTGCGCTGGAACTCGCGGCCGACGAAGAGCAGCCGGTTGCGCGGGCCGGTCTTCTCCGGCAGCGGCCCCTCGACGGACGCGCCGGCCGAGATGCCCGGGTGCACGACGTGCACCTTCTCCGCGGGAACGCCGGTCACCTCGATCAGGTTCCGGGCCAGCCAGTGGCTCATCGCGATCACACCGGCGGCCCGGTCGTACACCTCCAGCTGCCGTTCCCGCCGGCGGCGCAGCTCGCCCGTGGTCAGGTGCTGGAACAGCGGGATGCCGGACGTCTCCTGGATGTGCAGCAGCCCGTCGAAGCTCATGTCCTGGAACGTGAAGTACGGCCGGTCCACGATCGCCAGGTCCTGGATCATGACGACCGCGTCCACGTCCGCCGCGTCCGCGCCACGCTGGATCGCCTGCCGCAGGAACGCGTCGGTCAGCCGGGACTGCTTCCACGTGGTGACCGGGCGGCTGTTGCGCCAGCGCACGTGCATCAGCTTCAGTGCGGTCTGCGCCCGGTGCGGGATCTGCACGCCGACGTCCGGCACCTCGGCGTGCCCGCGCATCGCCGCGCGCAGGTGCCACGGGATGTGGGACCAGGTGGCGATCGGGTTCGGAGCCCACAGACAGGCGAAGCCGATGCGGCTCACCGGACACCTCCATCATCACGTCGACCGCGATTGTTCCTGGTGGCGGCGCGCGGTTCCTCGCCGGGTCGTGTTGCCGACAGAGCCATGATCTGTGGTACGGCTGACAGCATGCGGACCGTATTCGTCACTGGTGTTTCGCGCGGCCTGGGTGCCGCGCTGTTCGAGCAGGTCGTCGCGGCCGGGGACCGGGTGGTCGGGATCGGCCGGAGCTTCACCGGCGCGCAGGACGATCTTGCCCTGCAGGAACCGGCGCGCGTCGCACTATTGACCGCAAACCTGAGCGATCCCTCAACGTTGCCGACGCCGGAGCAGCTGCGCGCGGCGTGCGCTCCGGACGGCGAGGTGGTGCTGATCCACAACGCCGGCCAGGTCACGCCGGTCGGCCCGGTCGGCGCGCTCCCGGCGGACGAGCTGGCCACCTCGATCACGGTCAACCTGACCGCGCCGATGCTGCTCACCAACGCGTTCCTGGCCGCGGCGGCCGGGCGTACCGCCCGGGTGCTGTTCATCTCGTCCGGTGCGGCCGGGCGGACGATCGAGAACTGGTCCGCCTACTCCGCGGCCAAGCGCGGCGGCGAGTTCTTCATGGAGATCCTCGCGGCCGAGAACGCGCACCGCGAACCGCCGCTGACCGTCGCGTCGGTGAACCCCGGCGTGATGGACACGGACATGCAGGCGGCGCTGCGGGACGCGGAGTTCCCGGCCCGGGACCGCTATGTCGGGCTGCACGAGCGGGGCGAACTGCCGGACCCCGGGACGGTCGCCGAGAGGATCATCCGCGAACATCTTACTTCCGAGTAGCCCTCGGTTCTAAGCTCAGCGAATGACTCCCGGGATGCCCGTCATCGACGACGGGAAGTTGACGTCCACCAATCCCGCCACCGGCGAGACGGTCGGCACCTTCCCCGTCGCGACGGCCGACGACGTGGCGCTCGCGGTGCGCCGCGCCCGCCAGGCCGGCGCGTGGTGGGCCGGCCTGGGCTTCGCCGCCCGGCGCGAGCGGTTGCGGCACTGGCGCACGCTGCTGGCCCAGCGGCTCGAGGAGCTGACCGCGCTCGTGCACCGCGAGACCGGCAAACCGCTCTTCGACGCGGCGGTCGAGGCGGCGAGCGCGCTCGAGCACATCGACTGGGCGGCGAACAACGCGAAACGGGTGCTCGGCCCGCGCCGGGTGCGCACCCGCCTGCTGGTGGCCGAGCACTCCGCGCACCTGGAGTACCGGCCGTACGGCGTGGTCGGCGTGATCGGCCCGTGGAACTATCCGGTCCTCACCCCGCTCGGCTCGATCGGTTACGCACTCGCGGCCGGCAACGCGGTCGTCTTCAAACCCAGTGAGTACACGCCCGCGGTCGGCCAGTGGCTGGCCGACGTGCTCGCCGAGGCCGTACCGGAACACCCGGTCCTCCAGGTGGTCCACGGCCTCGGCGACACCGGCGCCGCGCTCTGCCGGGCCGGCGTGGGCAAACTCGGCTTCACCGGCTCCACCGCCACCGCGCGCACGGTCATGGCCGCGTGCGCGGAGACGCTGACCCCGGTGCTGATCGAGGCCGGCGGCAAGGACGCCATGATCGTCGACGAGGACGCGGACCTCGACCTGGCCGTGGACGCCGCGCTCTGGGGCGGCATGTCCAACGCGGGCCAGACCTGCGTCGGCATCGAACGCGTCTACGTGGTGTCGGCGATCCACGACGAGTTCGTGGCACGGCTCGCCGCCGGCGCGCGGAAGCTCACGGTCGGCGCGGAGAACGCGCACCTCGGCCCGATCACCATGCCCGGCCAGATCGACGTCATCCGCCGGCACATCGACGACGCGCTGGCCCGCGGCGCCCGCGCGGTGGTCGGCGGCGCCGACGCGGTCCAGCCGCCGTACGTGTACCCGACCGTGCTGGTCGACGTGCCGGACGACGCGGCCGCGATCCGCGAGGAGACGTTCGGGCCGACGCTCACCGTCACCCGGGTCGCGGACGCCGACGAGGCGCTGGTCAAGGCGAACGCGTTGCCGTACGGCCTGGGCGGCGCGGTCTTCGGCCACCGTCGCGCCATCGCGCTGGCCCGCGGCATGCGGTCCGGCATGACGTCGATCAACTCGGTCTTCACGTTCGCCGGCATGTCCACGCTCCCGTTCGGCGGCGTGGGCGAGTCCGGCTTCGGCCGCATCCACGGCGAGGACGGGCTGCGCGAGTTCGCGGTGGCGAAGTCGATCACGTTCCGCCGCATGCCGTCGCCGCTGCCGATCCTGTCCTTCTTCCGCAAACCGGCCCACGAGCGCCTGCTGATCCGCGCGGTCAAGACCCTCTACGGCCGCAACCGCTCCTGACTCCTTCGCGGGGCGGCCGTTCGGGCGTGATCCACCGGGTACGGGCGCGTGCGTGCGGCCCGGTGCCCGTGCGGTAGCGCGGACGTGAAAGCCCGAACGGGCCCGGTGCGCGTCGCGGACCGGGCCCGAGGCGTCAGGCGGGGTCGCCGCCGTTGTTGATCCAGGCGTCCACCGCACCGTTCGGCGCGACCACCAGGTAGTCGTCCCGGCCGTCGCCGCTGACGTCGGCCAGCACCACGCTGTCGGCGCTGCCGGCGCCGCCGGCGATCCGGCCGCGGTGGGCCCAGCCGGGCACACCGTCGCGATCGCCGCCGCGGTTGAGCCACGCGTCCACCGCGCCGGTGGCCGGGTCGACGACCAGGTAGTCCGCGCGGACGTCGCAGTCGAGGTTGGCGAAGCGGACGTTTCCGGTGCCGGTGCCGCCGGCGATGGTGGGACGCGCGGTCCAGCCGCCCTGGCCGTCGCCGCCCCGGTTGAGCCAGGCGTCCACCGCGCCGGTCGTCGGGTTCAGCACCAGGTAGTCGGCCCGGCGGTCGCCGTCCAGGTCGGCGAACCGGATGTGCGCGCCGGGTGCGCCCGCGCCGGTGGCGATCCGGCCGCGCGCGGTCCAGCCGGCCTGGCCGGGGCGGTCACCACCGTTGTTGATCCAGGCGTCGACCGCGCCGGTCGTCGCGTTCACCACCAGGTAGTCGGCCCGGCGGTCGCCGCTGATGTCGGCCAGGTGGACGGTCGCGGGGGCGGCGCCGGTGCCGGCGGCGAAGCCGGCGTGCAGTGTCCACCCGGGATTGCCGGACGCGTCACCGCCGGCGTTGATCCAGGCGTCGAAGCCACCGCGCGCGTTCAGCACCAGGTAGTCGGCGCGGCCGTCGCCGGTGACGTCGGCGAACCGGATGTTCGCCCGGGCCGCGCCCACGCCCGCGGCGAACCGGGGCCGCTCGATCCACCAGCCGGCGGAGTCGTGGCACGAGCCGCCGCCCGGCTCGACGAGCATCCCGGCGTTCCGGGCCACGGTCAGCGCCGCGTGGAACGCGGTGGCCATCGTGCGGTAGCCGGCGTCGTTCGGGTGCAGGCCGTCCGGCAGGTCCGCGGTGGTGACCCCGCGCATGTCGGCCGGGACGATGCGCTGCCCCGCGGCCCGCCGTCGCTCGGCGATCGACGCCACCGCGGCGTTGTACGTGTCGATGCGCTGCTGCACGACCGGGTTCGAGGCCGGGATGATGAGCGCGAGCAGGATCGTCGCCGAGGGCGCCTCCGCGTAGATCCGGTCGAGCAGGGCGTCCAGCCGCCGCGGCGCGCCGGCCGGGTCGACGTTGTTGTTCATGTCGTTCGTGCCGATGTGCAGCGCCACCACGTTCGGCTGGTACTGCGCCACCACGCCGGGCGCGATCGCGGCGATCTGGTCGATCACCCAGCCGGAGTGTCCTTCGTGGTCCGGGTCCGCGCCGTCCCCGTCCCGCTGGGTGCCGACGAAGTCGACGGTGCCGCCGGCGGCGGCGACGGCCTGGTAGAGGTGGGAACGGTAGCCGTTGCCGCCGGCTCCGCCCCAGCCGTAGGTGATCGAGTCACCCAGCGGCATCAGACGGATGCCCGGCGCCGCGGCCGTGGCGGAGGTCGCGTGTGCCGGCTGCGCGGCGACCGTCAGCATCAACGCCGCCGCCGTCACCGCCGCGCCGATGGATCGAAGTCTGCTCATGGCACCATCCTCGACATCGGAGGCGCCCGGCGGAACGTGATGATCAGAACAGAGTCAGTTCGTTCTTCTCGATGCCGCGGAGCTTGTCGTAGTCGACGACGACGCAGCGGATGCCGCGGTCCTCGGCGAGCACCCGGGCCTGCGGCTTGATCTCCTGGGCCGCGAATATGCCGGCCACCGGCGCCAGCAGCGGGTCCCGGTTCATCAGTTCGAGGTAGCGGGTGAGCTGCTCGACGCCGTCGATCTCGCCGCGCCGCTTCACCTCGACCGCGACGGAGCCGCCGTTCGCGTCCTTGCAGAGCAGGTCGACCGGGCCGATCGCGGTCATGAACTCGCGCCGGACCAGCGTGAAGCCCTCGCCGAACGTGGTCGGGTTGGCGGCCAGCAGTTCCTGCAGGTGCGCCTCGACGCCGTCCTTGACCAGGCCGGGGTCGACGCCCAACTCGTACGACGTGTCCTGGAAGATCTCCTCCAGCGTGATCCGCAGCTCCTCGCCGGCCTTGTTGACCACGCGCCAGACGCCCTCGGACTCCTGGAGCTTGCACGGCGGGCTCATCCAGTTGAGCGGCTTGTACGCCCGGTCGTCCGCGTGGATCGACACCGAGCCGTCCGCCTTCACCATGAGCAGGCGGGTCGCCGGCGGCAGGTGCGCCGAGAGTCGTCCGACATAGTCCACCGAGCATCTCGCAATCACCAAACGCACCCGAGCAGGGTAGCGGAACACGGCAGAGGTGGCGCATGGGTGCCATGCTGTTCTATGTGCTGGAAGTTCTGACTGGTACCGGTCTGGCCGCATCTGCCGGACTCAACGCGTACATACCGATGCTGGCGATGGGCCTGCTCGCCCGATACACCGAGGTCATCAACCTGCCGAGCGGCTGGCAGTGGCTCTCGAACGGGTGGGTGATCGCGATCCTCACCGTGCTGCTCGCGATCGAGGTCGTGGCGGACAAGGTGCCGGTCGTCGACCACATCAACGACATGGTGCAGACCGTGGTCCGGCCGACCGCGGGCGGCCTTGTCTTCGGCGCGGGCGCCGGGTCGGAGACGGTGACCGTGACGGACCCGGCGGGCTTCTTCCAGTCCAACCAGTGGGTGCCGATCGCGGCCGGCGTGGTGATCGCGCTCGGCGTGCACGGGCTGAAGGCGGCGGCCCGGCCGGTGATCAACACGGCCACCGCGGGCGTGGGTGCGCCGGTGGCGAGCACCGCCGAGGACGCGACCAGCGTGATCATGTCCGTCGTGGCGATCCTGCTGCCCGCGCTCGTGCTGGTCTTCGCCGTCCTGCTGATCGGCGCGGCGGTCTGGATCTTCCGGCGCCGGTCCGCGCGGCGCTCCGAGCGCGCGGCCGCGCGGGCGGCCGGATTCCACGTGTGACACGGCGCCGGCAGACCCGGCATATCGCCCCGAATCGGTAATATCGCTGCGTGTCCTCCCGAGTGTCCATGCTGGGCGCGGCCCGTCAGGACGTGGCCGCCGCCCGTGGGCTGGCACGCGCGGCCCAGGCCGGGGCCGAGGAGGCCAGAGCCGAGACCCGCCGGCGGTACGAGGTGATCCGCGGCGCGCACGACACCTGCCTCGCGGCGCTGACCGAGGCACGGGAGACCGCGCGCGAGGAGATCTTCGATCGTTTCCACGGTGAGGCCGTCGCGCGCGCCGGCGTGCTCGGCCGGCTCGCGGCCGCCTGCGCCCCGGGTCCGGCGGGCGCGCCCTGGCCCGCGTGGCGGCCGGCCGCGGGGGGCCGGGCCGGGCTGCTGCGGATCGGCACGATCGCGGTGGACGAGGACGTGCCGACCGTGCTCGCGCTGATCCCGCTGCTCGACCGCGCCCACCTGGAGATCACCCGGGAGCCGGACGACGGCGACGGGCGGCACCACCGCGCGTCCACGGCGGACGGCCTGATCGCCGGCCTGCTGCTGCGCGCGCTCGGCGGCACGCCCGCGGGCGACCTGCGGATCTGGGCCTACGACCCGGACCGGCTGGGCGGCAGCCTCGCCGGGTTCGCGCCGCTGGCCGCGGCCGGCGTGCTCACCTCGGTCGGGCCGGGCGGGCTCACCACGATGCTGGACGAGCTGGTCGAGCACGTCCGCCGGATCAACGAGACCGTGCTGGCCGGCCGGTACCGCACGCTGGCCGACCGGCCCGGCCGCCGCCCGGAGCCGTGGCGGGTGGCCGTGCTGCTCGGCGACGGCGCGGAGCTGACCGCACCGCAGCGCGCGCAGCTGGACCGGCTGGTCCGCACCGGCGTCGCCGCCGGGGTGCACCTGATCGCGCGCGACGTGCCGCTCGCCGAGCACCCGGACGTCGAACGCGTGCACCTGACCGGCCGGGCGGCGCACTGCGACACGGCCGGGGTGCTGCCGGTCCGGCTGGATCCGCCGCCGCCGGCGGAGCAGACCTCGGCCGTCTGCCGCGAGCTGGCCGAGGCGCTGAGCGCTGGCCCGCCGCCCGCGCTGCTGGCCGACCTGCTCCCGGCGCGGCTCTGGCAGGAGAGCGCGGCCGCCGCGCTGACCGCGCCGGTCGGCGTCGGCCCGGACGGCGAGCCGATCGAGGTCACGCTCGGCGACGACCCGCCGCACGCGCTGATCGGCGGCCCGTCCGGCTCCGGCAAGACGAACCTGATCTACGCGTGGCTGGGCGCGCTGGCCGCCCGCTACTCCCCCGCCGAACTGGCGCTCTACCTGCTCGACTTCAAGGAGGGCGTGTCGTTCGCCCGGTTCGCGCCGAGCCCGCGCGACCCGAGCTGGCTGCCGCACGTACGGCTGGCCGGTGTGAACGTCAACGACGACCGCGAGTTCGGCCTGGCGCTGCTGCGGCACCTGTCGGCCGAGCTGCAGAGCCGGGCCCGGGCCGCGAAGCGGGTCGAGGCGGGCAAGCTCGCCGAGTTGCGCGCGGAGGACCCGGACGGGGCCTGGCCGCGGATCGTCGCGGTGATCGACGAGTTCCAGGTGCTGCTCGGCGGCCGGGACGCGGTGACCGCGGAGGCGGCCACGCTGCTGGAGGACCTGGCCCGGCGCGGCCGTTCGCAGGGCATCCACCTGGTGCTGGCCAGCCAGGACGTGTCCGGCATCGAGGCGCTGTGGGGCCGGCCGGGGCTGGTCGCGCAGTTCACCCTGCGGATCGCGCTGCCCAAGGCGCGCCGCATCCTGGCCGAGACGAACCTGGCCGCGGACGTGATCCCGCGCCATCACGCCGTGGTCAACGCGGACTCCGGCGCGCCGTCCGCGAACCGGATCGCGCGCCTGCCGGACGCCGGGGACCGCCGGGCCTGGCGCTCGCTCCAGGAGCGGCTGTGGCGCCTGCGGCCGCCGGGCGCGACACCGCCGCGGCTGTTCGACGGCGACGCCGTACCGTCGTGCCCGGATTTTCCGGCGTCCGATGGTGCGCCGCGCGCCGCGCTGGGCGAGGCGATCGACGTCGAAGCCCGCCCGGCGTACGTGACGATGCCGCGCGCCCCCGGCCGGAACCTGGCGATCCTCGGCACCCGCGGTGAGGACGCGGCCGCGATCCTGGCCTCGGCCGCGCGTTCGCTGGCCGCGTCGGCACCCGGCGCCCGGTTCAGCGTGGCCTGCCCGGACCCGGCCCTGGCATCGCTGATCGCACCGTTGCGCGCCGCGCTGCCGACCGCGACGTTCCACCTCGGGTCCGCGGCGCCGGACCTGTTCGCGGCGGTCGCGGCGGACCTGCTCGGCACCGCGCCGGACCGGCCGGCCCCGCACTACCTGCTCGGCCTGGCCCTGGACGCGTCCCCGGCACCCGGCTCGGCCGGCCCCACCGGCGCGCGCCGCGGTGTGATCCCGCCGCCGGCGCACGCCCCCGGTGTGCCGGCGCGCACGCCGGACGCGCTGCGGACGATCCTTGAGCAGGGCCCGGAACGACAGGTGCACGTGCTCGGCTGGTGGCGATCGGTGGCCCGGCTGCGGGACGGTCTGGGCGGGATCGCGGCCCGGTTCGACGCGATCGGCGCCTGGGTCGCGCTGGACGCGCACGGCGCGGACCTCGCACCGCTGAGCCCGGCCCCGGGCGGCCCGGCCTGGTTCCCGAGGCCCGGCCGGGCGCTCTGCTTCGACCGCTCCACCGACCACTCGCCGCGCGTGATCATCCCCTACGCACCGTCCGGGTCCGCGGAACCGGCGGCCGAAACCGGGGGCGGGTGATGAGCGTCGAGGAGTACCGCCGGCAGCTGGCCGCGCTCGCCGAGGCCACCGCCCGCCGGAACGCGGACCTGCTGGCCACCGAGCGCGCCTACCACGACGGTGCCGCCACCGCGACCGCGGAGCTGGTGCGCGCGGAGGCGATGGCCGGCGCCGCCGCGCGCCGTGCCGCGGCGCTCACCGCGTCCGTCGCCGAGGTGGACCGCGAGGCGTCCCGGATCTGGTCGGCGCTGCGCGCGATGCACCGCCGGCGGCCGGGCTGGGCGGCCCGGGTCGGCGATCCGCCGGAACCGCTGCTGCCGCAGAGCGCGGATCTCGGCTATCCCGACCAGAGCGTCCCGGAGGCCCGGGCGCTCGCGCTGCTGGGCCGCGCGTCCCGGCGGATCAGCCAGGCCGGGCGTGGCGCGCCCCGCCCGGCACCACCGCGCCGGGTGCTGCCGCTGCTGCCGGTGGTCGGCGCGGCCGCCGCCGCGTTCACCGCGCTGTTCGCGGCCGGCCTGGTCACGCTCGGCGGCGGTTACACGACCACGCAGCTGGTGCTGCGGACCGCGGGCTGGTCCGTCTTCTTCGTCGCCCCGTTCACCGGCCTGCCGCTGGCCGCCGCGCTGCTCGACCGCCTCTTCGGCAGCCGCCTGGACATCGGCGCGATCGGCCTGCTGGTGCTGGGCGGCATGGCCGCCGCCTCCGGCATCTCCATCGCCCTGGCCCACTGAGCGGACCGGGCGGTCCACTGAGATCCTCGGGCGCCGGACAGTGCGCAGGTGGGTTCTGTCCGGCTTCCGAAGACCTCAGGCGTCTAAGTTACCGCTAAGTACACCGCACGTGGAACCTCACACCGGCCGGACCCGCCGCACGCGGCCGGACGGCACGGCGCATAGTGGACCGCATGAACGCGATCTCCGTGCGCGGCCTGCACAAGTCCTACGGCGGCGTGCACGCCGTGAACGGCCTGGACCTCGAGGTGCGCACCGGTGAGATCTTCGCGCTGCTCGGCCCGAACGGCGCCGGCAAGACCACCACGGTCGAGATCCTGGAGGGTTTCCGGGCCCGCAGCTCCGGCGACGTCGAGGTGCTCGGCGAGGACCCGGCCGCACCGAGCGCCGCCTGGCGCGGCCGGGTCGGCATCGTGCTGCAGGGCACCGGCGAGTTCGACAACCTGACCGTCCGCGAGATCGTCCACCACTTCGCCGGCTTCTACAGCGGCGCGGACGACCCGGACGCCGTGATCGCACGCGTCGGCCTGGCGGCGAAGGCCCGGGCCCGTACCCATGCGCTCTCCGGTGGTCAGAAACGCCGCCTCGACGTGGCGCTCGGCATCGTCGGCCGCCCCGACCTGCTCTTCCTCGACGAGCCGACCACCGGCTTCGACCCGGAGGCGCGGCGCGAGTTCTGGGAGCTGATCCGCGACCTGAACGCGAGCGGCACCACGATCCTGCTGACCACGCACTACCTGGACGAGGCCGAGGCGCTGGCCGCCCGGGTCGGCGTGCTCGCCGGCGGCCGGCTGGTCGAGGTCTCCACCCCCACCGACCTGGGCGGACGGCAGAACGCGCTGCCCACGGTGAGCTGGCGCGCCGCGGACGGCACGCTCGCCCAGGAACGGACCGCGACACCGACCGCGCTGGTCACCCGCCTCGCCGCGGAGTTCGGCGGCGAGGTACCCGGTCTCACGATCAACCGCCCCACGCTGGAGGACATCTACCTCCGCATGATCTCCACGGAGGACCCCCGGTGAAGCTCGCCCTCCGCCAGGGCCGCCTGGAGATCATGCAGTTCCTGCGCAGCCGCGAGTCCGTGGTCTTCACGATCGGCTTCCCGGTCATCATGCTGGCGATCTTCGCGGCGATCTTCGGCGGCACCGAGATCGACGGCGGCGTCACGCTCACCCAGTACTTCGTGACCGGCATGATCGCCACCGGCCTGATGACCGTCAGCTTCCAGAACCTCGGCATCTGGATCCCGATCGAGCGCGACCGCGGCGTCCTGAAGCGCTACCGCGGCACGCCGATGCCGAAGTGGACCTACTTCGCCGGCAAGGTCGTGATGGTCCTGGCCATCGGCGTCGCCACCACCGCGCTCCTGCTCCTCATCTCGGTGCTCTTCTTCGGCCTCCGCCTCCCCGCCACCCCGGAACGCTGGCTGGCCTTCGGCTGGGTCTCGCTGCTCGGCATCACCGCCTGCACGCTGCTCGGCATCGCGATCTCCTCACTGGCCCGCACGTCCCGCAGCGGCTCCGCCGTGGTCACCCCGATCGCGCTGATCCTCCAGTTCACCTCCGGCGTCTTCCTGGTCTTCACCGCGCTCCCCGGCTGGATGCAGTCCGTCTCCGCCGTCTTCCCGCTCAAGTGGATGTGCCAGGGCCTCCGCTACGTCTTCCTCCCCGACTCCTTCGCCGCCCAGGAACCCGCCGGCACCTGGGAACTCGGCCGCGTCGCCCTGGTCCTCACCCTCTGGTGCGTGGCCGGCCTGGCCCTCTGCCTCACCACGTTCCGCTGGACCGCCCCCCGCGAGGGCTGAAAACCCGTTCCACACCGGCTTTCCCACTTCCGGCGCGGTCCCGTTCCGCATGCTCCCGCGGGCACCGGTCGGCCGCGGGCGGCCTCCCTGTCAGTCCCGCCGTGGCCCACGACAGACCCACCCCCGGGCCGGCTCCCGGCCCGGACTTCTGTTTCAACTCAGCCGGCTCCCGGCCCGGACTTTTGATTCGACCCAGCCGGCTCCCGGCCCGGGTCTCTGATTCGACCCAGCCGGCCCCCAACCCGGGTCTCTGATTCGACCCAGCCGGCCCCCAACCCGGGCCTCTGACTCGACCCACCCGGCGCCCGCCTCCGGCTGCCGGCCCGGCCCGGCCGGCACCCGACTTCGGTGGCGCGAGCCGGCCGACGCAAGATGTCGAGGTTCTTGGCGCCCGGGCACGCCGCGCCCGAAATTTCGGTATAAGGCCGGTCAGCGGCCGGTGGAGCCGTCGATGCGCTCGCGGATGATGTCGGCGTGGCCGGCGTGGCGGCCGGTCTCCTCGATCATGTGCACCAGTACCCATCGCCGCGTCGGCGGCAGGCCGCGACCCGGCGGGCGCGGCGCGGGATCGGCCAGGTCGGCCCAGCCGTCGATGACCTCGTTCGCCGCCGCGATCGCCCGCCGGTAGTCCGCGACCAGCCCCTCGACCGTCTCGCCGCCCGTCGGCCGCAGGGTGCGGCGCAGGTTCGTGATCGGCTCGCCCAGGAAGTAGAACCGCTCCACCGCCACCAGATGCTTGACCAGCCCGAGCAGGTTGGTCCCGGACGGGACGCCGGCCGCGCGCACCGCCGGCTCCGGCACGTCCGCGACCTTCTCCACCACCGCGTTCCGCAGATAGTCCAGGAACCCGCGCAACGTCGCCTTCTCCCCCGGATCGGTCCACGCCGGCCCGGCGTCCCTCGTCCTCGGCCGCCGCTTCCGCGGAACGGCCACCGCCTCCGGCGCCACGGCATCGACCGCTGCCGTCGGCCGCCGGTTCCCGCGACCCGCGACCGGCGCAGCATCGACCGGCGCCGCGGCATCGACCGCTGCCGTCGGCGGGCGGTTCCCGCGGCCCGCCTCCGGTGCCGCGACGTCAGACGGCACCGCCGGTGCACGCTGCTCGCGGACCGCCGCATCCGGCATCGTGGCGCCCGCCGGTGCCTGCTTCCCGCGAACCGCGCCGGGCGGTGCGGCGGAGGGGTCGGCGGCGGTCATCCGGCGGTCCGGCGGATGAGGAGGACGTTGTCGGTGACGGTGGCGGTCCGGCCGCCGGGGCCGGTGGCGCGGCGGCGGGGCATGTCGGCGCGGACGACGGACCAGCGCACCGGGTCCAGTTCGAGCGAGGCCGCGACCTCGGCGGGCGTGGGGAAGTACGCGTCCGGGTCCTGGTTCCACGACCACGGTGCGGTGGAGCCGTGGTCGACGACCAGCAGCAGTCCGCCGGGGCGCAGCGCGGCCGCCGCGGACCGCAGCACCCGCGCCCGGTCCAGGGCGAACCGCGTGTGGAAGTACTGCGCGGACACCAGGTCGAAGGTGCCGCCGGGGAACGTGACCGCGAGGTCGTGCCGTTCCGCGGTGATCCGGCCGGTCAGGTCCGGTGCGGCGGCGTGGGCACGCAGCCGGTCGACGGCCGCGTGGGCGATGTCGACCGCGGTGACCTGCCAGCCGCGCCGGGCGAGCCAGAGCGTGTCGCCGCCGGTGCCGCACCCGAGGTCGAGCGCGACGCCCGGCCGCAGCGGCGCGGCGACCTCGGCGAGCAGCGGGTTGACCCGCCCACCGGGCTGCCGGCCTCGATAGTGCTTCTCCCAGAACGCCGCGGCGTCGTCGGTTGTGGTGGTCATGCCGCCAGCATCACCGGGCACGTTTCAGGCTTGCAAGAAAAATTGCGGATCCGCATCATGGCGGGCATGGACATCACCGAGGACGTACTGGCCGGCGTCGGGTCACGGTTGCGAGCGCTGCGCCGCGCGCGCGGCGCCACCCTGGCCGGCCTCGCGGCCGAGACCGGGCTGACCGCGAGCACGCTGTCCCGTCTGGAGAACGGGAAGCTGCGGCCGACGCTGGAGCAGTTGCTGCCGCTGGCCCGCGCGCACGGCGTACCGCTGGATGATCTGGTGAATGCGCCGCCGACCGGTGACCCGCGCGTCCACCTGCGGCCGATCCGGCGGTTCGGGCTGACGATCGTGCCGCTCACCCGGCGGCCCGGCGGCGTGCAGGCGTACAAGGTCGTCTACCCGCCCGCCGGCCGGGAGGTCACCACCACACCGCAGACCCACGACGGGTACGAGTGGTTCTACGTGCTCAACGGCAGTGTCCGGTTCGTGCTCGGCGAGCGGGAGTTCGTGCTGGGCGCCGGCGAGGCCGCGGAGTTCGACACCCGGGTGCCGCACTGGATCGGCAGCGCCGGCGACCAGCCCGCGGAGCTGCTCACCATGTTCGGCGCGCAGGGCGAGCGCGCCCACCTGGAGCCGCGTCAGTAGTCGTAGAAGCCCTTTCCGCTCTTCCGGCCCAGCTCGCCCGCGACCACCATCCGCTGCATCAGCTCCGGCGGGAAGAACTTCGGGTCGCCGGAGTCGGTGTGGATGTTGCGGGCCGCGTGCAGCAGCACGTCGACGCCGGTCAGGTCCGCGGTGGCGAGCGGGCCCATCGCGTGACCGAAGCCGAGCCGGCAGGCCGTGTCCAGGTCCGCCGCGCTGACCACGCCGGACTCGACCAGCTTGACCGCCTCGACGACCAGCGCGGTGATCAGCCGGGTGGTGACGAACCCGGCGATGTCCCGCTCCACCACGATGCAGGTCTTGCCGAGCGCCTCCGCGAACGCGCGCGCGGTGGCCAGCGTCGCGTCCGAGGTCCGGTGGCCGCGGACCAGTTCGCAGAGCGGCATCATCGGCACCGGCGAGAAGAAGTGCGTGCCGATCACCGACTCCGGCCGGGACGTGACGGCCGCGATCTGGGTGACCGGGATCGCGCTGGTGTTCGTGGCCAGCACCGCGGCCGGTTTGCACACCCGGTCGAGCGTGCGGAACACGTCCTGCTTGACGTCCAGCCGCTCGAACACGGCCTCGACCACCACGTCCGCGTCCGCGACCGCGTCCGCGAGATCCGTGGTCGTGGTGATCCGGCCGAGCGCGTCCGCGGCGTCGGCGGCCGTGATCCGCTCCTTGGTGACGAACCGGTCGAGCGAGCCGCGGATCGCGGCCAGTCCCCGGTCGACGGCCGGTGTGTCCAGGTCGCGCAACGTCACCTGCCATCCGGCCCGCGCGGCCTCCTGGGCAATGCCCGATCCCATCAGTCCGGCGCCAACCACCGCGAGCCGTCCCGTCACGTTGCCCTCCCTTGAACGATCACTAAGGCGACCTTACGTGAGGAGGACTTTGGAGAACCTCCGGTGCGCCCCGGATCTTCCGGGGCAAGATGGGCGCATGCCCGATAGCACCGGCTGGTACCTGGCCGGGCCTCTCATCGCGTTCGCGCTCTGCCTGCTGCTCGGCGGGGTGCTGCGCTGGGCTCTGCGCCGGGACACCGACGCGCGGGGCGACACCGTGCTGCACGCGCTCGACCGGGAACTGGACGAGGGCCTGGGCCTGCTCGGCGACCAGGACTTCGGCCTGCTGACGCCGGCCGTCACCGCGGATGACGGCGGCACGGCGGAGGAGTTCCGGCGGCTGCTGCAGAACGCGGGGATCCGGGCCACGGTCGCGTCCGCACCGGACGGCCGCCGGCTGATCCTGGTCTTCCCGGAGGAACTGTCCCGGGCCCGCCGCCTGATCGCCCAGTAGCGAGACCACCGGGCCGGCCGGCAACGCCGTGAACCGGCCCGGCTCAACAGACCGGCACGGCCCGCACAGACCGGCACGGCCCGCACAGACCGGCGCGGCCCGGCAGACCGGCGCGGCCCGGCAGACCGGCGCGGCCCGGCAGACCGGCGCGGCCCGGCAGACCGGCGCGGCCCGGCAGACCGGCGCGGCCCGGCAGAGCGGCGCCATGGGCCGGTTCAGTAGTCGAGGTCGTCCGGTGCCTCGGAGCGGTGCACCGCCACGCCGAGCGCCCGCAGGTCCGCGACGAAGTTCGGGTAGCCGCGGTCGATGTGGTGCACGTGGCCGACCTCGGTGACGCCGTCCGCGCACAGGCCCGCGATGACCAGCCCGGCACCGGCGCGGATGTCGGTGGCGCGGACCGGCGCGCCGGAGAGCCGTTCCCGGCCGCGGACCACCGCGTGGTGCCCGTCGGTCTTGATCTCGGCGCCGAGGCGGGCCATCTCGTTCACGAACATGAACCGGCCGTCGAAGATGTTCTCCGTGATCAGCGACGCGCCCTCGCTGACCGCGGCCAGGCCGATCGCCATCGGCAGCAGGTCGGTGGCGAACCCGGGGTACGGCAGCGTGACGATGTCGACCGACCGCGGGCGCCGGTCCATCCGCACCCGGAACGAGTCGGGCGCCATGGTGACCGTGCACCCGGCGGTCACCAGCTTGTCCAGCGCGATCTCGAGGAAGCCCGGGTCGATACCCTGCACGGTCACGTCCCCGCGCGTCATCGCGGCGCCGTAGGCCCAGGTGCCGGCCACGATCCGGTCGCCGACCGCGGCGTGCACGACCGGCCGCAGCTCGGACACGCCCTCGATCCGCAGCGTGGACGTGCCGGCGCCCTCGATCCGCGCGCCCATCGCGGTCAGCATCGCGCAGATGTCCACGATCTCCGGCTCGCGCGCCGCGTTGTCGATCTCGGTGACGCCCTTGGCCAGCACCGCGGCCATCAGCAGGTTCTCGGTGGCGCCGACGCTGGGGAAGTCCAGCCATATCGTGGCGCCGCGCAGCCCGCCGGCCGCGGACGCGATCACGAAGCCGTGCTCCCCGGTGATGTCCGCGCCCATCCGGGCCAGCCCGGCCACGTGCATGTCCAGCCCGCGCGAGCCGATCGCGTCGCCGCCGGGGTGGGCGACCCGCACGTAGCCGCAGCGCGCCAGCAGCGGCCCGAGCACCGCGATCGACGCGCGCAGGCGCCGGACCAGGTCGTAGTCGGCGTCGGTGCCGAGCTTCTCCGGCACGTCGATGACGACCTCGCGGACCGGCGAGTTGACGTCCGGGTCGATGAAGTCGACGGTGCAGCCGAGCCGGTCGAGCACCTCCGCCATGATGGCGATATCGGTGATCCGCGGGACGTTGGCGATCACCGACCGCCCCGGCGCCAGCAGCGCCGCGGCCATCAGTTTCAGCGCCGAGTTCTTCGCCCCGGCCACCCGCACCTCGCCCGCGAGCCGGGCCCCACCGTTCACCGAGATCTGATCCACGGACCCATCGTATGGGCGGCCCACGCCACCACCCGCGCGATGAGACCGAGAAGACCCGGCACCCCGCGCACCCGAGTACGCGGCACCGGCGCCCGGACACTCCCCGGGCCCGGCGCGGACGCGAATCGCGCGACGCGACCCACGACGAGAGCCCACCCGCGGAACGGAACGCGGGCACGCGACACACGCCACGACGGGAATCGCCGGCCGAACGCCGAGCAGGCGACGCAACACGCGCCACGACGCGAACCCGCGGCAAGAACGCGGGCACGCGGCGCACGCCACGACGGGAACCCGCGGCGGAACGCGGGCGCGCGACGCGACGCTCGCCCCGACGGGAGCCGGCGCGGCCCTGGCCACGGCGGCACCGGCTCCGCCGCCGCGGGCGGAGCGGAGCCCTGGCGGAGCCGGAGCCCTCGGCGCGGTTGGCCCGCGGGAGCGAACGGGCCGCGCCACGCCGGAAGCGGGAAGAGCGACTGTCCGGCTCTTGATCTGCGGTTAGCCCGGCCGCGGGGCACCGCCTAGGGTGTCGGCATGGCTGTTCATCTGACGCGCATCTACACCAAGGCCGGCGACGGGGGCAGCACCCGCCTGGTCGACAACGAGCTGGTGCCGAAGACGTCGCCGCGGATCGCCGCCTACGCGGACGTGGACGAGACGAACGCGGCGATCGGCGTGGCGGTCGCGATGGGCGGGCTGACGGCGGAGATCCGGGCGGTGCTCGGGCAGATCCAGAACGACCTGTTCGACGTGGGCGCGGATCTCGGGAATCCCGTCGCGGAGAATCCGGCGTGGGAGCCGCTCCGGGTCACCGAGGAGTACGTGACGCGACTGGAGGGCTGGTGCGACGAGTTCAACGAGCGCTGCGCGCCGCTCGACTCGTTCGTGCTGCCCGGCGGCACGCCCGGCGCCGCGCTGCTGCACGTGGCGCGCACGGTCGCGCGCCGGGCCGAGCGGTCGGCCTGGGCACTGATCGAGGTGGACGGCGAGCGGACCGGCACGCTGCCGGCGAAGTATCTCAACCGGCTGTCCGACCTGCTGTTCATCCTGTCCCGGGTCGCGAACCCGGACGGCGACGTGCTCTGGAGGCCGGGCGCCGGCCGCGACGCACAGTGATCGAGGCGCCGGTCAGGTCGGCGAAGCGGCATGACCGGCGCACCGGCCGTCGGCGGGGACCGTCACATCGCGGCCAGCCGGGTGGAGACCTCGCCGGGCGGCGCGGACTCCAGCCAGGACAGGAAGCCGGTGACCGTGGTCTCCGCCATGGCGATCTCCACGGTTTCCCGGCCGGGCCAGGAGCAGCGCAGGATCACCCAGTCCGCCGGCAGGGAGTAGGCCTCCTGCCCGGCGGGCGTCCGGCGGGACACGATCACCAGGCCGGTGCGCGTGAGCGTGCGCTTCGGCCGCAGCGCGAAGCTGAAGATCCGGTACCACCGCAGGTCGTCGCCGACGAACCGGCCGAGCCCGTTGGACCAGCCACGCTCCGGCACGCTGACCGAGGTGCGCACGCTCAGCCGGATGGTGCCGCCGGCCCGGACGAACAGGGCACGGCGCAGCACCAGCGCGGCAATCGCCAGAAGCAGGAGGAGGACACCGATTCCGATCCACTCCACGATCAGCATCGGTGCCGCCCGGTCAGTGAGCCGCGGCGGCGGGGGCCGTAGCGCGGGAGGCCTCTTCGGCCAGGACCGTCACGCCGGACTTGGAGATCGAGAGGAACCCACCGGTGACGTCCCACGTGAGCTGCTCACCACCGGCGAGCTTGACCCGGACCTGGGACGGCTCCTTGAGCTGGCCGAGCAGTGGAGCGTGACCGGGCAGCACCCCGAGCTCTCCCTCGGTGGTGCGGGCGACGACCATCTCGGCCTCGCCGGACCACACCTTCTGCTCGACGGCAACGACCTCGACATGCAGCTGCTTAGCCACGCCTGACTCCTCGTCAACCGGCCGACCGGTGGATGCGGGTGATCCAGGGGACGGACCGCCGGGGATTTGCCCGAGTCTAGTCGGGCGTCCGGCAACGACCCAACCCGGGTGGTACGCGTTACACGCTGTTCACGACACCAGTTCGGGGTGTTCCGACAGGTACTCCGCAACGCGACCGGCCGCGACCGCCGCGAAGAACTCGTCCGCGACCGGCAGCAGGTGCTCGCCGCGGTAGCCGGCGCCGCGCCCGACGGACGCACCGGGCAGCCGCACCATGGTGAGGTCGTCCGGCCGCAGGTGGCGCAGCGCGACCACGTAGTCGAGCAGGTCGTGGCCGCGTCCGCTGAACGTCAGCGACTCCCCCGCCGCGCGCAGCACCCGGTCCAGCCGGAGCGGGTCGGTGAGCAGGCCGGAGTCGGTCGCCTGGGTGAGCACGGCCTTGAGGAACTGCTGCTGGTGCCGCTGCCGCGCGTAGTCGCCCTCGGCCAGGCTCTTGCGCTGCCGGACGAAGTCCAGCGCCTCCCACCCGCTCATGTGCTGCTCACCGACCTCGTAGGCCTTCTGCGGGCCCCAGCCGGGACGCAGCGTGCCGTTCGGGGCGCGATGGATGGAGAGCGTGCGCTCGTCGACGTACATGTCGACGCCGCCGAGCGCGTCCACCACCGCCTCGAAGCCGCTGAAGTCGAGGATCGCGCCGGCCTCGAAGCGCGGGATGCCGGTGCGGTCGATCACGGTACGGGCCAGCAGCTGGAAGCCCTGGGCGTTGTCGATCGCGCCGGTCTCCCGGTTCCGGCTGCCGTACGCCATCGCGCCGTTGATCTTCCCGGTCCCGCCGCGGTAGCCGGCCTTGGCGAACGCCGGGATGTCCACGATCAGGTCACGCGGCAGCGAGAAGAGGTACGCGTGCTCGTGTGCCGCGTCCACGTGCAACACCATGATCGCGTCGGCCAGCGGCGGTCGCGGCTCCTCGTTCGGCCGCGGGTCGATGCCGACCAGCAGCAGGTCGAGCGGGCCGTCCAGGTCCACGTCCGGCGCGCTCTCGCTGCTCAGCACGCGGGTGCCGCCCGGCGTCGCGACCGCCAGCGGCGCGAAGTCACCGGTGTCGCCGAAGAGGTCCGCGGTGACGACCCGGCCCTGGTAACGCTCCTCCAGCACGCTCACGCCGATGATCACGAGCCCGCTCAGCACCAGCAGCACCACGCCCAGGAAGACGCAGAACCGCACCCATCGCGGTTGTGCTGTCGCCCCGGCGCTCATTACCGAAGGTTACCCATAAATTACGAAAAGTAATCACACGACCGATAAAGAGGGCCCCGCCGCGGCGAGGCCCTCTTTATCGAACGAAAGCTGGTTACTTCATCAGCTCGTGCGCGTTGCGCTCCAGGTCCTCGAGACCGCCGCACATGAAGAACGCCTGCTCGGGGAAGTGGTCGTACTCGCCCTCGGAGATCTTCTTGAACGACTCGATGGTCTCCTTCAGCGGGACCGTCGAACCCGCGACGCCGGTGAACTGCTCGGCGGCGTAGGTGTTCTGCGAGAGGAAGCGCTCGATCCGGCGGGCGCGGCCCACCGTGACCTTGTCCTCCTCGGACAGCTCGTCCATACCGAGGATGGCGATGATGTCCTGCAGGTCCTTGTACTTCTGCAGGATTCGCTGCACCTCACGGGCGACCGAGTAGTGCTCCTGGCCGACGAACTCCGGCGCGAGCAGCCGCGAGCTGGAGGCCAGCGGGTCCACGGCCGGGTAGATGCCCTTGTCCGAGATCGACCGCTCGAGGTTGGTCGTCGCGTCCAGGTGGGCGAACGTGGTGGCCGGCGCCGGGTCGGTGTAGTCGTCCGCGGGCACGTAGATCGCCTGGAGCGAGGTGATGGCCTTGCCCCGGACGGAGGTGATGCGCTCCTGCAGCAGACCCATCTCGTCCGCCAGGTTGGGCTGGTAACCCACGGCGGACGGCATGCGGCCGAGCAGCGTGGACACCTCGGAACCCGCCTGGGTGAACCGGAAGATGTTGTCGATGAAGAGCAGCACCTCCTGGTTCTGGACGTCGCGGAAGTACTCCGCCATGGTCAGCGCCGCGAGGGCGACCCGCAGGCGGGTGCCCGGCGGCTCGTCCATCTGGCCGAAGACCAGCGCGGTCTTGTCCAGCACGCCGCCCTCGTCCATCTCCAGGATGAGGTCGTTGCCCTCACGGGTCCGCTCGCCGACGCCGGCGAAGACGGACGTACCGCCGAAGTTCCGGGCGACACGGATGATCATCTCCTGGATGAGCACCGTCTTGCCCACGCCCGCGCCACCGAAGAGGCCGATCTTGCCACCACGCACGTACGGGGTGAGCAGGTCCAGCACCTTGATGCCGGTCTCCAGCATCTCGGTCTTCGGCTCGAGGTCGGCGAACGCCGGGGCGGCCCGGTGGATCGGCCAGCGCTCGGTCACCTCCAGCTTCGACTCGTCGGCGTTGAGGAACTCGCCGAGCGCGTTGAAGACGTGGCCCCGGGTCACGTCGCCGACCGGCACGGACAGCGGCGAACCGGTGTCCCGCACCTCGGCGCCGCGGACCAGGCCGTCGGTCGGCTGCATCGAGATGGCGCGGACGATGTTGTTGCCCAGGTGCTGGGCAACCTCGAGCGTCAGCGTCTTGGTGCCCTCGGAGAGGGTCACGTCCACGTGCAGCGCCTGGTAGATGTCGGGCATCCCGTCACGCGGGAACTCGGCGTCGACGACCGGGCCGATGACCCGGACGACGCGACCCACGGCGGTCTGGGGCGCACCGTCCACCGGTGCAGCGCTAATTGTCATCACTCATCACTTCCCGCCGCCGCCAGCGCGTTGGCGCCGCCGACGATCTCACTGATCTCCTGGGTGATCGCGGCCTGCCGCGCGGAGTTCATCTCGCGTGTGTACGTCTTGAGCAGCTCGTCCGCGTTGTCCGAGGCGCTCTTCATCGCCCGCCGGCGGGCCGCCCACTCGCTCGCGGCCGAGTCCAGCAACGCCGCGTAGATCCGCGTGTTGATGTACTTCGGCAGGAGCGCGCCGAGCATCTCCTCCGGCTCCGGCTCGAACTCGTACGCCGGGCTCGGACCGCTCTCCCGCTTCTTCTCCTCGACGTGCATCGGCGCGAGGAAGCGCGAGTGCGCGGTCTGGGTCATCAGCGACTTGAACTGGGTGCTGACGATGTGGATCTCGTCGACGCCCCGGATGCCGTCCGGGCCGTACGTCTCCTCCGTGTCGTCCGCGCCGGCCTCGAACGCCGCCAGCAGGCTCTCACCGATCTTGCGGGCGTCCGCGAACGTGGGCTCGCCGGAGAAGCCGGTCCAGCTGGCCTCGACCGGACGGTTCCGGAACGTGTAGTACGAGAGCGCCTTGCGGCCCACCACGTACAGCGTCACGTCCTTGTTGTCCGCGCGAAGCCGCGAGATCAGACCCTCGGCCGTCCGGATCGCGTTGGCGTTGTAAGCGCCGGCCAGGCCACGGTCACTGGTGATGAGCAGCACGCCGGCCCGCAGCACCCGGGGACGGGCCTGCAGCAGCGGGTGGTCGATGGTGGCGTTCGAGGCGAGCTCGGTGAGCACGCCGGTGATCGCCTCCGCGTACGGCTTGGCCGCTGCCTGCCGCTCCTGCGCCTTGGCGATCTTGCTGGTGGCGACCAGCTCCTGCGCCTTGGCGATCTTCTTGGTCGACCGGACCGAGCGAACCTTACGGCGCAGCGCCTGTACCTGACCGGCCATGACTAGCTCTCGTCCGAGTCGACGTGCCGGGTGACGGTCTCGCGGCTGACCCGGTCGTCACCGAGCGCCTCGGCCGGGGCGTCGTTCACCCGGGTCGCGGCGGAACCGCTCTGGAAGAGCTGCTTGAACTCGGCCACGCCCGACTTCAGCGACTCGATCGCCTCGTCCGACAGCTTGTTCGTCGTCGCGATGCCGGTGACGACGTCCGACCGGTGCTGGCGCAGCCACTGCAGCAGCTCACGCTCGAAGCGGCCGACGTCCGCGACCGGGACGTCGTCCAGCTCACCGGTGGTGCCGGCCCAGATGGAGATCGTCTCCTCCTCGACCGGGTACGGCGAGTACTGCGGCTGCTTGAGCAGCTCGACCAGGCGGGCACCACGCTCGAGCTGAGCGCGGGAGGCCTTGTCCAGGTCGGAGGCGAAGGCGGAGAACGCCTCCAGCTCGCGGTACTGCGCCAGGTCGAGACGCAGGCGACCGGCGACCCCCTTGAGGCCCTTGACCTGCGCCGCGCCGCCGACCCGGGACACCGAGGTGCCCACGTTGATGGCCGGGCGAACACCGGAGTTGAACAGGTCGGCCTCGAGGAAGATCTGGCCGTCGGTGATCGAGATGACGTTGGTCGGGATGTACGCCGAGATGTCCGACGCCTTGGTCTCGATGATCGGCAGACCGGTCATCGAGCCGCCACCCAGCTCGTCGGAGAGCTTCGCGCAGCGCTCCAGCAGGCGGGAGTGCAGGTAGAAGACGTCACCCGGGTACGCCTCGCGGCCCGGCGGGCGGCGCAGCAGCAGCGAGATGGCGCGGTACGCCTCGGCCTGCTTGCTCAGGTCGTCGAAGACGATCAGAACGTGCTTGCCGTTGTACATCCAGTGCTGACCGATCGAGGAACCGGCGTACGGCGCGATGTACTTGAAGCCGGCCGGCGCGTCCGCGGGAGCGGCGACGATGGTGGTGTACTCCATCGCCCCCTTCTCCTCCAGGATGCCCTTGACCGTGGCGATCGTGGTGGCCTTCTGGCCGACCGCGACGTAGATGCAGCGGACCTGCTTCTTCGGGTCGCCGGAGAGCCAGTTGTCCCGCTGGTTCAGGATCGCGTCGAGCGCGACCGTGGTCTTGCCGGTCTTGCGGTCGCCGATGATCAGCTGCCGCTGGCCCCGGCCGATCGCGGTCATCGCGTCGATGGCCTTGATGCCGGTCTGCAGCGGCTCCTTCACGGGCTGCCGGGACATCACGTTCGGAGCCTGCAGCTCCAGCTCGCGGAAGCCCTCGGCCTCGATGTCGCCCTTGTCGTCGATCGGCGCGCCGAGCGCGTTGACGACGCGGCCCAGGAACGCGTCACCGACCGGCACGGAGAGCACGCGGCCGGTGCGCTTGACCGGCTGGCCCTCCTCGATGCCGGTGAAGCCGCCCAGGACGACGACACCGATCTCACGGGCCTCCAGGTTCAGGGAGACACCCAGGGTGCCGTCCTCGAACTCCAGCAGCTCGTTGGCCATGGTCGAGGGCAGGCCCTCGACGTGTGCGATTCCGTCGCCCGCATCGCTGACGATGCCGACCTCCTCGCGGGAGACCTCGGGCGTGTAGGACGAAACGTAGCGCTCGAGCGCACCCCGGATCTCATCCGAGGAGATGGTCAGCTCGGCCATCCTCAGCCTTCTCTTCTGTCGTCTCGGTGCCGTCCCCACCGTAATGAAGGGGCTTCCGAGGGAACGGACCTACTTGGCGAATGCCTTGCGGGCTTCGGTGAGCCGCCGCAGGATCGTGCCGTCGTACAGGTCGGAACCGACCCGGACGCTGATCCCGCCGACGATCGCCGGATCGACCGTGACCTTGAGGGACACGCCCCGGCCGTACAGCTCGGACAACTTGGCGGCGAGTGCCGCCTCGTCGGCCTCGGCGAGCGGGCGCGCGACGGTCACGTACGCCAGGTCGCGGTCCTGACGGTCCGCGGCCAGCTCGATCAGCCGGTCCAGCGACGCCACGAACCCGCGTCCACCGAAGCCGGACAGCGCCACCTCGACGAGGCGGACGGTCACCGGCTTCGCCTTGCCACCCAGCAGCTCGCGGACCAGCTCGGCCCGGCGGGTGGCCGGCACGGACGTGTCGCCGAGCGCGGCGGCCAGCGCCTTCTCGGCCGTGACCACCTTGCTGAAGCGGAACAGCTCGTCCTCGACCTCGCTCAGCTCGCCGGCCGCGGACGCGCTGACCAGCAGCGCGTTCACCCCGGTCCGCTCGACGGCGGTCAGGAACTCGCTCGGCGTCGACCAGCGCGCGGAGACGAGCGCGGTCACCACCTTCAGCGTCGGCGCGGACACCTTGCCGGTCAGCAGCCCGCCGGCCAGCTCGGCACGCTGCGCGGCCGGGGTGGACGAGTCGGACAGCGCACGCCGCAGCCGGGGCTCACCGGTGAGCAGCCGCGCGACCGCGAGCAGTTCGTCGCCCAGCGCGGCGACGTCCGCCGCGGACGCCGAGGAGGCGTACGCGGTCAGTTCGTCCGTCGCCGCGGCATAGGACTCGCGGTTGCCGATCGACATCAGCGCCGACCCCCCGACGCGGCGGGCGCGTCGATCTCGGCGATGAAGCGCTCGACGGTGCCCCGGCTGCGCGCCTCGTCGGCGAGCGACTCGCCCACGATGCGGCCGGCCAGGTCCACGGCGAGCGTGCCGATCTCGGAGCGCAGCTCGCGGACGAGCTGCTCGCGCTGCGTGCGCAGGTTCTCCTGCCCGGCGGCGATGATGCGGTCGGACTCCTCGCGGGCCTTGGCCAGGACGTCCTGACGGATCGCCTCGGCGTCGGCACGCGCCTCGTCCCTTATCCGAGCGGCCTCGGTCCGTGCCTCGGCGAGCTGCGCGCGGTACTGCTCGAGCAGCTCGTTCGCCTCGGCCTGTGCGGACTCCGCCTTGGCGATGCCGCCCTCGATGGCCTCGACCCGGGCCGCGAACGTCTTCTCCATACGCGGGAAGACGAACTTGGCCAGGATGAACAGGATCACGGAGAAAGCGACGAGACCGACGATGATTTCGGAGACGGGCGGCAGCAGAATGCTGGCGCCGCCGCCGTGCTCCTCAGCAGCGATGTAAGGGTTCATAACACTCCCATCTGGCCGGTGATGCGTCGTTCCCGCCGATCACCGAATCGGCTCCGCGGCGACGCGGAGACCGTCGACGTATTCGCTCAGTTGCCCAGCGCGAACGCGAGCACCAGGCCGAGGAGCGCGAGCGCCTCGACGACGGCGAAGCCCATGAACATGTAGACGCGGGTCAGGCCGGCGGTCTCGGGCTGACGAGCGGTCGCCTGGATGTAGGCCGCGAAGACCAGGCCCACGCCGATACCCGGGCCCAGCGCCGCGATGCCGTAGCCGACGACGTTGATGTTTCCGGCGATCTCTGCCAGTGGCATTTTGCGATTCCTCCTGCGTTGCCGCGTACGAGTTACGCGAACGATTAAGGCGAAAACTACTGTGTTGCGAAAGCTGTGGCGTGACGCGCCGGCCTCAGTGCGCCGGGTCCACCGAGGTCTGCAGGTACGTGGCGGTCAGCAGCGTGAACACGTACGCCTGCAGCGCCAGGATGAACAGCTCGAAGAGCGTCATCACGATCGCCATTGCCCAGCTGAACACCGCGACCGGCTTGAGGAACACCGCTTCCGCGTTCATCAGTGCGACACCGCCGAGCGTGAACACCAGCAGGATCATGTGGCCGGCGAACATGTTGGCGAAGAGTCGGATCGCGAGCGTGGCCGGGCGCAGCAGCAGCACCTGGAACAGCTCGATCGGCACCAGGATCGGCTGCACCCAGAGCGGCGCGCCGGACACCCAGATGCTGTTCTTGACGTACTGCCCGAGCCCCTGCGTCTTGATGCCGACGGCAATGTAGATGACGTAGGTGAAACCGGCGAGCACGATCGGGAACGCGATGTGCGAGTTAGGTGAAATCTGGGCGAACGGAACGATGCCCCAGAAGTTGTTCAGAAGAATGAAGACGAACAGCGTCGCCAGGTACGGCGCGAAACGCACGCCGTGCTTGTTACCGATGATGTCCTTGGCGATGCCGTCCCGGACGAAGCTGTAGATCGACTCGGCGATCCACTGTCCCTTGGTCGGTACCACCTTCGGGCTGCGGTAGGCCACCAGGAAGAACACGACGAGGATGGCCACCGAGAGCCACACCAGCAGCGTGACCTTCGTGAAAGCCTGCGCCCACATCGTGCCTTCGAGCGCCGGGATGAGAGTCGGGAAGTCGAAGCTCTCCACTCCGGGCGGAAACTCCGCGGCGAGAACGTGCGGGGACTTACTCAACGCATCCTCCGTCGGTCGGGGCCGTTCACGCGCCCAGCCTCTTCACGATCAGATAAACCCCTGCCACGGTGCCGCCGATCAGCCCGATCAGCAGTCCCACGTTCGGCAGATCGAGCCAGCGATCCAGCAGCCAGCCCGCGCCACCCCAGACGATCATGCCGCCCAACAGGTAGCCGACCGCCGACCAACCGGCATCGGCCCCGGAGTTGGGCTCAGGAGCTTTGGGTGAAGGGTCATCGGCCATGACGCGGCGACGATATCAGTCGCTGGCAGGAAGCTAGGACTCACCCCCCGCACAACTCAGTTGTGCGGTCCTCGCGGGGGTCCGGCTCATCGTGTGACACCGTACTCCCCGTCACACCGAACCGGGAGGGGACTCGCTGATTTCCGACAACGGTCACCTGAAGGACCTAGTCGGACAGGACTCCGGGTCGTATGGCGGCGGTGGCGCGCACGGACGACCAGATCTGCGCGGATATCCAGATCACCATGGTGCAGATCATGCCGATCGCGGTCATCCGCACGCCGGCCCAGTTCTGGTCGATCACGACCAGCAGCACCACGCCGAGCATCGTGATCTTGAAGATGTAGGTGGCCAGCCCGATGGTGAGGACCAGCTTCGGCATGATCGAGTCGGCCCAGGCGAGCGCGAGGTTCGACACCAGGTAGCCACCGGTCAGCAGCCCCACGCCGAGCAGCGCGCCGAGCAGGCCGGGGCCGTCGTCGACCACCCGGCCCACCACGGCGAGCACCACGGCCAGCACCGTGGTCGCGGCCAGCGGCCACCAGATGTGACCCAACCGAACGATCATCGTCTCCCCAGCCCTCGGCACCCGCCCTCGGCCAGCGAGAATACCGGCCCCTACCGGTGCCGCCGGTGCATCCCGTGCCCGGAGGACACCGCCGCGCAGCTGATGCCGAGGCAGAGCAGCAGGAATACGGCCACCAGAACGTCGAGCAGCATCATCGCCACCTCCGATCGACCTCTCCACCGAGCGTAACCAATATCGCGCGATCTGGTTACCATTCAGCCCGGTCGAAACGGTTACCATCGACGCAGCGAGGGGAGTACCCCGACAAGCGCACGCCGGTCAGTACGGATCCTCCGACAGGGTCCCCGGCGGGCCGCCCGCGAAGCGGCGGGTGGGGGAGACCTCGGACGGTGAACGTTCGAGGAGTTGCCGTGCACCCTCTCGACTCGATCGCGTCCCCCGGCCTCTGGGCCGCCACCATCGCCGGGCTGCTGGCCCTGCTCGCGGTGGACGTCTGGCTCACCCGCCGCCCGCACGAGGTGGCGATGGGCGAGGCGCTCCGCTGGACCGCGTTCTACCTCGCGCTCCCGTTCGTCTTCTTCGGCTTCCTGTGGTGGGTGTACGGCGGCACGCCCGCGATCGAGTTCCTGACCGGCTTCGTGGTGGAGAAGTCGCTGTCGGTGGACAACCTGTTCGTCTTCATGCTGCTGCTGGCCTCGTTCGCGGTGCCGCCCGCGCTCGCCCAGCGGGTACTGCTCTACGGCATCGTCGGCGCGCTCGTCCTGCGCGCCGTCTTCATCGCGCTCGGCGCCGGTGCGCTGGCCACCGGCACCTGGGTGTTCCTGCTGTTCGGCGCCGTGCTGGTGTGGACCGCGATCCGGGTGCTGCGGGAGGCCGGCGAGGGTCCGGAGGCGACGATCGACGTCGAGAACATGCGCACGGTCCGGATGCTGCGCCGCTGGCTCCCGGTGACCACCGAGTACGACGGCTTCAAGCTGGTCACCCGGGTCGACGGGCGGCGCGCGCTGACCCCGGCCGCGCTGGTGGTCACCGCGATCTTCATGACCGACATCGTGTTCGCGGTCGACTCGGTGCCGGCCGTCTACGGCGTCACCGAGGATCCCTACCTGGTGCTCGCCACGAACGCGTTCGCGCTGCTCGGCCTGCGCGCGCTCTACTTCGTGCTGCACGACGCGCTGGGCCGGCTGCGGCACCTCAACTACGGCCTCGGCGTCATCCTGGCGTTCATCGGCGTGAAGCTGGTGCTGCACTGGGCGCACGGCATCTGGTCGTGGGTGCCGGAGATCCCGACCGTGCTGTCGCTCGGCGTGATCGTGGTGGTGCTGGCCGCGGTGACCGCGACCAGCCTGCTCGCCACCCGGCAGGAGCGGCGGTCAGAGCGCCGGAGCCGGCCGGGCGTAGGCGGGGAACCGCTGGACGAGCGCGGTGACCTCGTCGGCAACCTCGTGCAGCGCGGCGAGCCCGGCCGCGGTGCCCGGGTCGGACCGCACGGCGCGGCCGATCAGTCCCGCGATCTGCCGTGAGGTGCCCTCCTCCATCCCCTGTGTGGTGATGCAGGCGGTGCCGATCCGGATGCCGGACGCGACCGTGGGCTTCTGCGTGTCGTACGGGATCGCGTTCTTGTTGAGCGTGATCCGGGCCAGGTCGCAGCGCTCCTCCGCGTCCCGGCCGGTGACGCCGAGCGCGGTGAGGTCGGCGACCGCGAGGTGCGTGTCGGTGCCGCCGGTCACGCACCTGGCGCCCTCGGTGTCCAGGCCGGCCGCGAGCGCCTGGGCGTTCCTGACCACCTGCCTGACGTACCCCTGGAACTCGGGCATCTGGGCCTCGCGGAACGCGACGGCCTTGGCCGCGACCGCGTGCATCAGCGGCCCGCCCTGGGTGAACGGGAAGACCGCCTTGTCGATCCGCGCGGCCAGCCCCTCCCGGCAGAGGATCATGCCGCCGCGCGGGCCGCGCAGCACCTTGTGGGTGGTCGCGCAGACCACGTCCGCGTGCGGGACCGGGGACGGGATCGCCCGGCCGGCCACCAGCCCGATGAAGTGCGCCGCGTCGACCATCAGATAGGCGCCGACCTCGTCCGCGATCTCGCGGAAGACCCGAAAATCGATGTTCCGCGGGTACGCCGTGGCGCCACAGATGATCATGCGGGGCCGATGCACCCGGGCCAGGTCGCGGACCTCGTCGTAGTCGATCAGCTCGGTGTCGCGGTGCAGCCCGTAGCCGATGGGGTTGAACCACTTGCCGGAGAAGTTGACCTTGCTGCCGTGCGTGAGGTGGCCGCCGAGCGGCAGGTCCATCGCGAGCACCGGGTCGCCCGGCTGCACCAGCGCCGCGTAGGCCGCCATGATCGCGGACGCGCCGGAGTGCGGCTGCACGTTCACGTGGTCCGCGCCGAACAGATCCTTCGCCCGGCTCACCGCCAGCTCCTCGGCCCGGTCGGCCGGGCCGCACCCGCCGTAGTACCGGTGCCCCGGGTAGCCCTCCGCGTACTTGTTGCTCAGCGTGGAGCCCATCGCGGCCAGCACGGCGGGCGACGTCAGGTTCTCGCTCGCTATCAGCTGCAGTCCGTCGCGCAGCCGGTGCAGCTCGGAGAGCAGCACCTCGGCGAGCTCCGGATCGGTCTCGTGCAGGGCGTCGAAGTCCGGGCCCCAGAAGGTCTCGCTCATGCCGGGCCTCTCCGCACGCCGCGGTTCCGCGGTGGTCGGCACTGAGCCGATGATCCACTCGCAAGCTCGTTCATGCCGCACCCCGCTCTCACCGGCAGGCCAGAACCCGAGTCTAGGTCCGTTTAGCACGCCGTTCGGGGGCAATGATGGTTCTCATGCCACAGGACGCGCTCTGCCTGGTCACCGGCGCCACCGGATACATCGGTGGGCGCCTCGCCCCGCGCCTGGCCGCGGCCGGGTTCCGGGTGCGCTGCCTGGCCCGGCACGCGAACCGGCTCCGGGACGTGCCGTGGGCATCCGACGTGGAGATCGTCGAGGGCGACGTCAGCAGGCCCGAGTCGCTCACCGCGGCGTTCGACGGCGTCGACGTCGCCTACTACCTGATCCACTCGCTCGGCCGGCGCGGCTTCGAGGAGATGGACCGGGTCGCCGCCCGCAACTTCGCGGACGCGGCCACGCGCGCCGGCGTCAAGCGGATCGTCTACCTCGGCGGACCGGACCCCACCGGTGACGTGCACTCCGCGCACCTGCGCTCGCGCGCCGAGGTCGGCCGGATCCTGCTGGACAGCGGCGTCCCCACGGCCGTGCTGCGCGCCCCGGTGATCATCGGGTCCGGCTCCGCGTCGTTCGAGATGCTGCGCTACCTGACCGAGCGGCTGCCGGTCATGGTCACGCCGCGGTGGGTCACCAACCGGATCCAGCCCATCGCGGTACGGGACGTGCTGCGCCGCCTGATCGAGGCCGCGAGCCTGCCGCCGGAGGTCAACCGCGGCTTCGACATCGCCGGCCCGGACGTGCTCACCTACGCGGAGATGATGCAGCGGTACGCCGCGGTGGCCGGGCTCCCCCGCCGCCGGCTGTTCCCGGTGCGGCTGCTCACGCCGTGGCTGTCCGCGCACTGGGTCGGCCTGATCACCCCGGTCCCGAACGCGATCGCCCGGCCGCTGGTGGAGAGCCTGATCCACGACGCCGTCGCGCACGAGAACGACATCTCGGAGTTCTCCCGGTGGGAGCCGACCCCGTTCGACGAGGCGGTCCGGCTCGCGCTGGCCAAGCTGCGCGACGTGCAGGTGGAGACCCGGTGGACCGGCGCGGCCGGCCGGGACGCGGCCGCGGAACCGCTGCCCACCGACCCGGCCTGGGCCGGCGGCAGCGTCTACACCGACGTGCGCAAGCAGCCGGTCGGCGCCCCGTCGGACGCGCTCTGGCGGGTGATCGAGGGCATCGGCGGCGAGAACGGCTGGTACTCGTTCCCGCTCGCCTGGTCCGCCCGCGGCTGGCTGGACACGCTCTCCGGCGGCGTCGGCCTGCGCCGCGGCCGCCGCGACCCGCACCGCCTCTACGTCGGCGAGGCACTGGACTTCTGGCGGGTCGAGGAGATCGTGCCCGGCCGCATGCTGCGGCTGCGCGCCGAGATGCGCCTGCCCGGCCGCGCCTGGCTGGAGATGTACGCCGACCCCGGCCCGGACGGCACGTCCACGTACCGGCAGCGCGCGGTCTTCCTGCCGCACGGCCTGGCCGGCCACGCCTACTGGGCGGCCGTCTTCCCGTTCCACGCCATCGTCTTCGGCGGCATGGCGCGCAACATCGCCCGGTCCTCCCGGCCGTCCTGAACGGCCGGGCTTCCGCGGCGCCCCACCTCACCTGGTGGACCCCGGTATGGCGGGTGTGAAGATCCTCTTCGGCCGGACTAGGCTTGTCTGCCTATCTCGCAGTTGGGGGATCTGTATATGGAGTCATTCAGTGTCGTCTCCGGCTCGCCGGCCCGGACAGCGCTGATCGCCGCCGCGCTCGCCGATCGGCTGAGGCCCGGCGACATCGTGCTGCTGAGCGGCAACCTGGCCGCGGGCAAGACCACGTTCGTCAAGGCGGTCGCCGAGGCACTGGGCTCCACCGACCCGGTCACCAGCCCGACGTTCGCGCTCGCGCAGTTCTACGCGACCAAGCAGTCGCGGATCCTGCACGTGGACAGCTACCGGCTGGCGGACGTGGAGGAGTACCGCGACCTCGGCCTGGCGGAGTACCAGGACGACGCGATCAGCCTGATCGAGTGGGGCGAGAAGATCGCCGGTGAGTTCCCCTGTCACCTCGCGATCTCGTTCGTCGCCACCGACGAGGCCGACGGCCGTTCCCTGACGTTCTCCGCCACCTGCGACCGGTGGACCGCCGCGCTCGGCGACCTGCACGCCGCTATCTCGAAGGACACCCATGGGTCTCACGCTGGCGATCGAAACATCGTCGATTAACTACGGCGTCACGCTGGACGGTGCGGAGACCGTCCTCAGGCGCGACGACCCGTCTTTCACCAGCATCGGCGGCCTGGTCGAGACCGCGCTCGCCGCGGCCGGGCGGACCCCGGCGGACATCGAGCTGATCGCGGTCGACCTCGGCCCGGGCAACCTCAGCTCGGTGCGCGCCGGTGTGGCGTACGCGAACGGCCTGGGCTTCAGCCTCGACCGCCGGGTGGTGGGCATCCACGGGCTGCGCGTGCTCGCGTTCACCGCCGCGCCGGAGCCGGACCGGCCGGTGCTCTGCCTGCGCAACGCGGGGGCCGGCAACGTCTACGCGGCCGTCTACGAGCACGGCAAGGCGACGCTGATGCGGCACGACAAGCTGACGTCGATCTGCGAGACGGTCCGCGCGTCGCACTCCGCGCTGATCCTGGCCGGCGCGTTCCGCGACCAGGCCCGCGCGCTGCTGACCGGCGTCGACGTGACCGACAGCGGCGTCGAGGTCCCGTCCTCGCTCGCCACCTGGACGCTCACGGTGTCCCCGCCGGCCGACGCCGACTGGGCACCCGCCGACTTCGTGAGCCCGATCAACGAGCAGACGCCACCGTTCACCGGGGAGATTCCGTGATCCTGCAGAACGTCACCGACGTGACGCCCGAGATCGTCGCCGCCGCGCGGGACAGCCTGCTGGCCGGCGGCGTCGCGCTGGTCCCGACGGACACCGTCTACGGCCTCGCGGTCGCGGCCGGCCGTCCCGAGGCCGCCGCCCGCATCTTCGCGCTGAAGAACCGGCCGGCCGCGAAGAACCTGCCGATCATGGTGGCCGGCGTCGACCAGCTGCCCACGCTCGGCGTGGTGATCACCGCGGACGCGCGCACGCTGCTCGACGCGTTCGCGCCCGGCCCGATCACGATCGCGTTCGGCGTCGACCCGGCCGCCGCGCCGGAGTGGCTGGCCGGGCGGGACGAGATCGCGGTGCGCATCCCGAAGGAGGAGGCGCTGCTGGCCATCCTCCGCGAGACCGGCCCGCTGCTCGTCACCAGCGCGAACGCGCACGCGCAGGAGACGCCGGAGACGGTCCCGGACATCCTCGCGATGCTGGACGGCGAGCCCGACGTCGTGCTCGACGGCGGCCCGCGCCAGTCCGTCCCGTCGACGCTGGTCAACTGCAACCTGCCGGCCCCGCGGATCGAGCGCGTCGGCCAGATCCCCGCCGACCAGATCGAGAAGGTGCTGTCATGACGTCCAACGGCCTGATCCTCGGCATCGAGACGTCCTGCGACGACACGGCCGTCGGCCTGGTCGACGAGCGCGGCCAGGTGGTCGCGTCCGCGGTCGCGTCGCAGGTGCTCATCCACAACCGCTACGGCGGCGTCTACCCCGAGGTCGCCAGCCGCGCCCACATCGACAAGATCATTCCGACGGTACGGATGGTGCTGGAGGACTCCGGCGTCAACCCGCGCGAGCTGGAGGCGATCGGCGTCACCCGCGGTCCCGGCCTGATCGGCTCGCTGATGGTCGGCCTGGACACCGCGTCCGGCCTGGCCGCCGGCTGGAACGTCCCGATCGTCGGCGTCAACCACCTCCGCGGCCACCTGCGCAGCGCCGACCTGGAGGAGCAACGCGTCGAGTTCCCCGCGATGATCCTGTTGGTCTCCGGCGGCCACACGCTGCTCGCCCGGATGAACGGGCCGTCCGACATCAAGCTGATCGGCAACACGCTCGACGACTCCGTCGGCGAGGCCTACGACAAGGTCTCCCGCATGCTCGGCCTCGGCTACCCCGGCGGCCCCGTCGTCGACCGGATGGCCGGCGCCGGCATCCCCAACATCCCGTTCCCGCGCCCGGTCATCAACCACGGCCTGGACTTCTCGTTCTCCGGCCTGAAGAGCGCCGTGATGCGCTACCTGGAGGCCGAGAAGGGCTGGAAGGTCGAGGACGTCGCCGCCTCCTTCGTCGCCGCCTGCATGGACGTGCTGATCGCCAAGTGCCGCCGCGCGCTGGCGGCGTACCCGTCGTCCTCGCTGGTCATCGTGGGCGGCGTGGCCGCCTCCCCGCCGCTGCGCGCCGCCGCCGCCCAGCTCTGCGACGAGGCCGGCGTCCGCCTCTGCCTGCCGCCGCTGAAGTGGTCCACGGACAACGGCGCCATGATCGCCATGGCCGCCTGGGACTACCTGGCCAGCGACAACCACACCCCGGTCCAGCCGCAGACGTCCCTCACGATCGAGAGCTTCTGAACCCGGGGACCGTGGATACCCGCTGCCGGCGTGCCCACGTGCGCACGCTCCCGCGGGCTCACCTTTCCCGGTGGTCCCGTCCGGCCACCGCCGGCCCCGGCCGCTCCGCGCCGTGACGTCGCCCCGCGAGGCGAGGTCACGGCGCGCCCGGCACCAGCCGAGCCACCGGCACGCTTCCGGACCGGCGGGACGGCAGATCGGCGGGACGGCGGACCGGCACGGCACGCCCGACATGTCGAACCCGCATCCGACCCGGAAGATCGAAGATCCTTTCCGGCCGGATCGCTGTTTTGCGCGGCCTGAAACAGCGATCCGAGCTGAAGAACCTCTCGCCCGGCGGGGCGGAGACCTTGTCGAAGCCGCGGTGACGCCCCGCCCTCGGCCCCTGAGGTTCACCACCCGCCGGAGGCGCCGGGCACGCAACCGGTCCAGAACCGGCCGGCACGCAACCGGTCAGGGCCGGCCGGAGCGCGGCCCACCCGGGCGGGGCGGCGCGGGCATCCGCCCGTGGGCGGCGCGGGCATCCGCCCGTGGGCGGCGCGGGCATCCGCCCGTGGGCGGCGCGGGCATCCGCCCGTGGGCGGCGCGGGCATCCGCCCGTGGGCGGCGCGGGCATCCGCCCGTGGGCGGCGCGGGCGTCCGCCCGTGCCGGTCAGCGCCTCGGCAGCAGCCGGGCCGCGAGCGGGTCGACGGTCGCCTCGATCTCGTCCGCGATGCGGACGAACGCCGCGTCCCCCCGCCCCCACGGGTCGTCCAGATCGTCGGTCGGCAGCGACTCCGCCCCCGCCCGCGCCGCGTCCACGGCCGCGACCAGCGCGACCCCGCGCGCGTAGACCGCCTCCGGCGTCACCCCCGGCTCCGGCAGGTCGTCGTCCGGGATCGTCGCCAGCAACCGCCCGAACTCGGCCAGCACGAACGAGCGCGCGGCCGCGTCCGGCCGCAGCGCCAGCACGTACTCGTGCTGGTCGGCCGTTGCCGTGAGGATCAGATCGGCCGCGTCGATGTGGTCGGAGCGCAGCTTGCGGGCCTCGAACGCGGACGCGTCCCCACCGCGGCGTTCGATCTCGCGCGCGGCCGGCGGGTTCATCTTCTCCCCCGCGTGCCAGCCACCGGTCCCGGCGCTGTGCGAGTAGATCAGTTCCTCCGCGGCCCCGGGGTCGCCGGTCAGCCGGCGGGTGAACGCCATGGTGAGCAGGTGCTCGGCCATCGGGCTGCGGCAGATGTTGCCCATGCAGACGTGCAGCACGGAAAACGGCGGCATTCAGTCCTCCTGGCCCAGCATGTCCGGCACCACGTCGCGGAGCTTCTCCAGCGGGATCGCGCCGGCGCGCAGCATGCGGGGCACGTCGCCGGTGACGTCCACGATCGTGCTCGGCACCGGGTCGACCGCCGGGCCGGCCTCCAGGTACGTCCGGACGGAGTAGCCCATCTGCTCCTGCGCGTCGGCCGCGGTCAGCGGTGCCGGGCGGCCGGTCTTGTTGGCCGCGGAGACCGCCATCGGGCCGACCTCACGCAGCACCTCCAGCGCGACCGGGTGCAGCGGCTGCCGGACCGCGATCTGGCCGTTCGTCTCGCCGAGGTCCCACTGCAGGCTGGGCGCGTGGTCGACGATGATGGTCAGCGGGCCGGGCCAGAACGCGTCGGCCAGGTCGCGGGCCGCCCGGGGCAGGATCAGCACCAGCCCGTTGAGCGTGTGCCGGGAGCCGACCAGGACCGGCGGCGGCGTACGGCCACGGCCTTTCGCGTTGAAGAGCGAGTTCACGGCGTGCGACGAGAACGCGTCGCACCCGATGCCGTACAGCGTGTCGGTGGGCATGACCACCAGCTCGCCGTTCTTCGCTGCCTCGATCGCGGCGGCGATGCCTCGATCACGATCGGCTGCGGATCGGCAGTCATAGAGCATCACGGGGAGAGTCTGCCATGGTCGACTGAGACCGCACCCGCACCGGTGGCAACGTTTGCGATTTCGTCCGCGATCGGCAGACTGGGTCGGGTGCCCGCCCAGATGAAGCCCACCCGCCGCCAGTTACTCATCGGACTGACCGCCGGACTCTCGGTGATCGTGCTGGTCGCCACGCTGGGGCTGATCCGCTGGGCCGACAACCGGTCCGGCGGTGCGGCCGAGGCCCAGCCGTTCGGCGCGGTCACCAGCAACGCGTCCACCGCCGGTGCCTGCGGCGGCGTGGCCACGTCCGCGCCGCGCGAGCTGCGCGCCATGTGGATCACGAGCGTCAACAACATCGACTGGCCGAGCCGGAAGGGCCTGCCCGAGGCGCAGGTGAAGGCGGAGTATCTGAGCTGGCTCGACCTGGCGCAGAAGCTCCACCACAACGCGGTCTTCGTGCACGTCCGGCCGAGCGGCGACGCGTTCTGGCCGTCGAGGTACGCGCCCTGGTCGGACTGGCTGACCGGCAAACGCGACGGGCAGAGCCCGGGCTGGGACCCGATGGAGTGGATGATCGCCGAGACGCACGCGCGCAACCTGGAGTTCCACGCGTGGTTCAACCCGTACCGGGGCAGTCAGCCGGCCGCGGCCAAGGGTGCCGGCGCCGACCTGAACCAGCTCGCGCCGAACCATCCGCTGCGCGCGCACCCGGAGTGGCGGGTGACCTACCCGAGCCAGAACGGGCGGTTCTACTTCAATCCCGGCGTGCCGGAGGCGCGGGCGTTCGTCGAGGACTCGATGCTGGAGGCGGTGGAGAAGTACGACGTCGACGGCGTGCACTTCGACGACTTCTTCTACCCGTACCCGGAGGACGGCGAGGACTTCCCGGACGACGCCGCGTTCGCCGCGCACAACCGTGGCATCCCCGACAAGGGCGACTGGCGGCGCGACAACGTGAACCTGCTGGTCAAGGAGATGTCCGAGCGGATCAAGGCGATCAAGCCGTGGGTGAAGTTCGGGATCAGCCCGTTCGGCATCTGGCGCAACCAGGGCACCGATCCGGAGGGCTCGGACAGCCGGGGCCTGCAGGCGTACGACGAGATCTACGCGGACACCCGCACCTGGGTCCGTGAGGGCTGGCTCGACTACATCGTCCCGCAGCTCTACTGGAACATCGGCTTCGACCGCGCGGACTACGCGCGGCTGCTGCCCTGGTGGACGAAGACGGTGGCCGGGACCGGCGTGCAGCTGTGGATCGGCCAGGCCGACTACCGCGCCGGTGAGGCCGGTGTCTGGAAGGAACCGGACCAGCTCAGCAAGCAACTCGCGCTCAACCGCACGCATCCCGAGGTGACCGGCAGCGTCCACTTCAGTGCCAAGCAGGTCAAGGCCGACAAACTAGGATCTGTCAGCCGGTACGCGAAGGACCACTACGCGACGCCCGCACTCCCCGCGGTGATGCCGCAGCTGCCTGCCGCGCCCCCGCCCGCGCCGTCCGTGACCTCGGCGGTTCGCGACCCGAAGACCGGCATCGTGACGGTCACCGGCCGCGCGGCCGACGGCTCGAAGCCGGCCTCGTACGCGCTCTACCGCGTCGACGGCGACAGGGCCGCGCTGGTGGCGACCGCCCGGGCGACCGACGCGGCCGACCAGCGGTGGGTCGACCCCACGGCCCCGGCCGGCCCGACCACCACCTACTGCGTGACCGCGCTCGACCGCTCCTGGAACGAGGGCACCCCCAGCCCGTCGATCACCGCCGGCTGAATTCGCCGCGTGACGCCGATACGGGCTCGCGCGGGTCGACATAGTCGATTATGTTGACGGCATGACATTGACGCTCGAACGCGAGCAGAATCGGACCGTGACCACCTCCGTGACTGTTCACGACGTGCCGGACGACGTGCTCGAAGCACTGTTACGACAGGCCCGCGAACGCGGCGGGTCACTCCAGGATCTTCTCCTGTCCGTGCTCACCCGCGAGGCGAAGATCAGCCGCAATCGCCAACTTCTCGCTGACATCAGGCGAGACCTTGAGTTGACCGGCGGCGCGGGACCGGACGCACCGGACGCCGCCGACATCATCCGCCGCGAGCGCAGGGGTGAATACGACGCATGATCGTGATTGATGCGTCGGTTCTCACCAACCTGACGGTCTACACCGACGAACGCGGGACCAGAGCGTCGGAGGCGATGAGCCGGGACACCGAGTGGGTCGCTCCCGAGCACTGGCGCGCGGAGACGTTCTCGGCCATTCGCGGGCTCACGCTCGGCCGCAAGATAGAGGAGGCGCACGGCGCCAAGGCCATCCGGCGAATAGCGTGGTTGACGGTTCGCAGCGCGCCGATCAGCCCGCTGGTGCCACGCATGTGGGAGTTGCGGAACAACATCAGCGCCTATGACGCCGCCTACGTCGCGCTGGCGGAGGACCGGGAGGCCACACTGGTCACCGCCGATGCCCGCATGGCGGCGACGGCCTCCGGCTACTGCGACGTCGAGTTGGTCGGCTGAGGGCGGCGGAGCGCGCGCAGCGCCAGGTAGAGGGCGAGGCCGATCGGGGACAGCAGGATCGTCAGCACCAGGATCGGCCCCACCAGCAGTGGATGCAGGCCGCGGTCCCGGGCGTCGAGGTGGATCCAGCGGCCGACGAAGAGGTCGAAGGCGATCAGGTGGGCCCAGACCGCGGTCACCACGCCGGGGCGCAGGAACAGGGCCTGGACGCCGGCGAGGTCGGGCGACAGCATCTCGGCGGCGAACGCGGTGAAGTCCGGCGCGATCGCGACCGGCCAGACCGCCAGCGGGGCCAGCACGATCAGCGGGGAGCCGGCGATCCGGCGGGTCACGGACCGGCCGGGCGCCAGGATCATCAGCGCCCAGAACGGCACGGCCAGCAGGAACGCGAGCGGGAACAGGACCGCGTTCACCGGGCACCGGCCGCGAGCGACGACGATCGCGCGCACGAGTGGTGGCGGACGACCCAGATCGCGGCGGTCAGCACCGAGAGCAGGCCGACCGCGCCGGCGGCGAGCGTGAGCGGGTCCGGCGCGACGACCGGCTGGCCGCGCAGCGCCTGCCAGGTGAGCAGCGCGGTCAGCCACGCGTAGCCGGCGCCGGCCACCACGAGCAGGCGGGCCCGGACCGCCGGATCGGTGAGCGATGGCCGGCGCCGCGACAGCAGCGTCAGCGCGAACGCGGTCAGTGGCAACGCCTGCAGGCCGTGCAGGCCCACGAAGTGGCCGACGCGCAGGTCGCCGCCGGCCGTGCTCCAGCCGACCAGTGGCAGGCCGGGCCCGCCGTCCTCGACGCCGACGCTGTGCGCGCCGGCCAGCGTCGGCGCGGCGCCGCCGGCCAGCGCGTCCAGCTGCGACGGTGTCGGGAACGTCATCAGGAAGCCGACGGCCATGCCGGCCAGCGCGATGCCGAGTCCGAGCCCGATCGCGAGTGCGGCCGGGCGGTCGGCGAGGCGCTGCCGCAGCAGGATCACGCCGAGGCCGAGCGTGGCGACGAAGACGACCATGATGCTGGCGGCCATCACGGACCAGACCGCGATGTCGAACGCGGTGGCGACGTTGAAGTGGCTCTGCCGGCCGCGCAGCAGCTGGCCGACGATCGCGACCATCTCGATGCTCAGGCCGGCCGCGACGGCGGTGCCGAGCCGCCGGCCGGCGCGGCGGCGGTGGTCGTCGAGCAGCGAGATCATCCAGGCGAGCGTGAGCGTGTAGACGACGATCGAGATCGCAAATTTGAGCGGCTTGAGCCAGATCGGCGCGCCGACCAGCACGCGCGGGTCCAGCCACAGCCCGATCGCACACGCCACGGCCAGCAGCACCATGGCGCCGGCGACCGCGACCAGCGGACGATGCACGGCCGGCCTCCCGTTGACCGGATCCCTCACGACGAACCCCCACTCGTTATGGATAGCGGCACTCGCCGCTATCGGTAAGTAGACTATCCACCGGAGCCGGGGAAGAGCGCAAGGGGCAGGGACTGGATGCGTGTCGCGGAGCTGAGTCGCACGACCGGGGTGTCGGTGCCGACGATCAAGTACTACCTGCGTGAGGGGCTGCTGCCGGCCGGCGAGCTGACCAGCCCGAACCAGGCCAGTTACGACGAGCGGCACGTGCGCCGGCTGCGGCTGGTGCGGGCGCTGCTGGAGGTGGGACGGCTGCCGCTGGCCACCATCCGCGAGGTGCTCCGCGACCTCGACGACCAGGCCGACTGGGACATGCACCACCGCCTGGGCCGCACGCTCTACCCGCTGGCCGGCGTGCGGGAGGACGCGCCGAGCGCGGAGCTGGCCGCCGCGATGACGGACGTGGACGCGCTGCTCGCCCGCTGGGGCTGGCAGGTCGATCCGGAGAGCCCGGGCCGCCGCCGGCTGGCCGAGGTGATGCTGACGTTCCGCGAGCTGGGCGTCGGCTACCTGATGACCGAGATCGACCGGTACGCCCGGGCCGCCGAGATGATCGCGGAGTCCGACCTGCGCGGCATCGCCACCAAGCCCTCGCCGGACGACGTGGTCACCGGCGCGGTGATCGGCACGATCGTCGGGGACGCGCTGCAGGCCGCGCTGCGCCGCCTGGCACACGAGCACACCTCGGTGCACCTGTTCAAGCGCTCGTGATCCGGTTCGTCCCCCCGGCCGCCGGCACAACCGGGGAGACGACCGGGGCGATCAGCCCTTCAGGCCGGTGTGGGCCAGCCCTTCGATGAACTGCCTCTGCGCGATCACGAACACGATCAGCACCGGGATCGCGGTCATCGACGCGGCGGACAGCTGCACGTCCCACATCGGCCCGCCGTACGCGTCGACGAACTGGGTCAGCGCCTGCGGCAGCGTGAAGTTGGCCGGCGTGGTGAGGAAGACGATCGGTTCCAGGTAGAGGTTCCAGCTGTGCAGGAACGTGAAGATCGCGACCGCACCGAGCGCCGGCCGGGCCAGCGGCAGCGCGATCCGCCAGAAGATCGCGAACCGGCCGAGCCCGTCGAGCCGCCCGGCCTCCTCCAGCTCGTCCGGCAGCGCCAGGAAGAACTGCCGCATGATGAACGTGGCCAGCACACTCGGCGCGCCCAGGATCGGCACCAGGATCAGCGGCCAGTGCGTGTCGATCATGCCCCAGGTGTTGAACATCTGGAACAGCGGCACGATCGTCACCTCGCTCGGGATGAGCAGCCCGGTGAGCACGAACAGGAACAGCGGGTTCGCGCCGGGGAAGCGGATCCGGGCGAACGCGTACCCGGCCAGCGCGGACACCGCCATGGTCCCGACCGTCACCACCAGCGCGATGTAGGCGCTGTTGAAGTACTGCTGCGCGAACGGCTGGATCTCGAAGACCTCGCGGTACCCGTCGAGCGAGAACGTGGTCGGCACCGGCGACGGCGGCCAGGAGAGGATCTCGCTGACCGGCTTGACCGACGAGGTGACCATCCACCAGGTCGGGAAGACGAACGGCACCGCCATCAGGCACAGCAGTCCGTACAGCGCGGTCTTGGCCCTAACGCTCATATTCGACCCACCTCCGGCGCGTCTGCCACTGGATCACGGTCAGCACCAGCACGATCAGGAACAGCAGCACGGAGAGCGTGGCGCCGTACCCGAAGTCGTGGAACTGGAAGGCCTGCTGGTAGAGGTAGTAGACGAGCACCGTGGTGGACGTGCCCGGCCCGCCCTGGGTGAGCACCGCGATCTGCGCGAAGATCTGCAGCGACCCGACCACCGTGATGATCGAGGCGAGCAGGATGGTCGGGCTGATCATCGGCACCGTGATCCGCCGGAACCGGGTCCACGCGGACGCGCCATCGAGTCTCGCCGCCTCGTAGAGCTGCGCCGGCACGCCCTGCAGCGCGGCCAGGAACAGCACCATGTTGAGCCCGACGTTCTTGATCACCTGGAGCACGATCACCGAGACCAGCGCCGTGACGTCGCCGCGCAGCCAGTTCGGCCCGTCCGCCCCGACCGCGGAGAGCGCGCCGTTGATGCCGCCGTCGTCCTGCAGCAGGAACTGCCAGACGATGGTCCAGGCGACCAGCGACACCACGACCGGCGAGAAGAAGATCGTCCGGAACACCGCGGTGCCGTGCAGCCGCTGGTTGAGCAGCACGGCCAGGAACAGTGCCAGCGCCATGTTGAGCAGCACCAGCCCGCCGCAGAAGAACGCGGTGGTCCGCAGCACCGACGGCAGCCGCGGGTCCGCGACCAGGTCCCGGTAGTTCGACATGCCGGTGAACGTGAACGTCCCGGCCAGCACGTTCCAGTCGTAGAGGCTGTAGTAGAAGATCAGCACGAGCGGTACGAGGACGAAGACCACGATGCCGGCCACCTGTGGCGCGACGAAGAGGTACCCGGCGAGACGGTCACGCCGGCGCGTCGTCCAGAACGCGCTCTTCGGCACCTCGGCGCTGCTCATGTCGCCAGCAACGGGTCGATGGTGTCGCAGACGCCGGACAGCACCGCCCGCACGTCCGCGTCCGGCTCCCAGAGCGGGTCGAGCGACGCCCGCACCTCCTGGGTCAGCTGCGCGTTGCCGGTGTGGCTGGGTTTGACCACGCCGTTCGCGATCCCGTCGATCACCACGGCCTGCAGCTGCGCGGGCGACAGCTTGGGGTTGGCCTTCGCCAGCGTCTCCGCGGTGAGCAGCGAGGTACGCGGTGGCGGGAAGAACGCGGCCAGCCGCACCGAGTTCTCCACATCGGTGAAGAACGCCAGGAAGTCCGCGGCCGTGTCCGCGTGCGCGCCGCGCCGGAGCACCCCGACGCCGCCCTGGCCGATCACCGAGTAGGTCCCGGCCGGCCCGGCCGGCAGCGGCACCAGGTCCCAGGCGAACGAGCCGTCCAGCAGCGACGCCCGGGAGATCTGGCTGACCGTCATGGCCGCCTGCCCGGCGAAGAAGTCCGCGGTGGTGCCGGGGCCGGGCAGCGCGGCATCCGTGAAGATCGCCCGGTGCAGGAAGGTCATGAAGTCGACCATCGGCGCCTGGTCGAACCCGCAGGTCCGGCCGTCCTCGCTCCAGGCCCGCGCACCCCAGCCGGTCCACATCGTGGCCAGGTTGTCCCAGATCCGGTAGTCGAAGTCGCGCACCACCAGGCCGGCCCGCCCGGTGGCCGCGTGCACGGCCGCGGCCGACGCGATCGCCTGGTCCCAGGTCCAGCCGGCGGACGGGACCGGCTGCCCGGCCGCGGCCAGCAGGTCCTTATTGACGAAGATCCCGAACGGCGAGTTGGAGAACGGGTAGCCGAACGTCTGCCCGTCCGCCTGCCACAGCCGCAGCGTGGCCGGGTTCAGGTCGTCCGGCTCGACCAGCACGTCGTCCAGCGGGACCAGCGCGCCGGCCGCGACGAAGTCCGGCGCCGCGCTCTCCGGCAGCCAGGCCAGGTCCGGTCCCTTGCCGCCGGCCAGCTGGGTGGTGAGCGTGGTGACGTAGCGCTCGAACGGCAGCGGGTCGAACGTGATCTTCGAGGCGCGGTCCGGGTGCGCCGCCACGTACGCGGCGCCGATCTCGTCGAACAGTTTCAGGTGGGCCGCGTTCGCGGTCCACACGGTCATCCGGAGTTCGGGTGGCCCGCCGGTGCCGGGCTCACCGCCACAGGCGGTCAGACAGAGCAGCGTCAGCGCCGCCGCCGTCGCACGGAATCTCATCAGGGAGTGCCCTTCCCATCAGCATAAGATCAATATCCGGAGATGTCCGGCCAGTGCAGCTCCACGCCCGCCGCGATCAGCCGGGCCTGGAAGTCGGCCAGCAGGCCGGGGTTGTCCCGCACGGCCCGCGGTGCCACGCCGCGGGCCAGGCAGAAGTCGGCGAGGAGGCCGGCGACCTCGCCGACGTTCCACTCGACCGGGTGCAGGCGGTACGCACCGTTGGTGATGTGCGTGGTGCCGATGTTCTTCCCGGCGGGCAGGAGGTTCTCCACCCGCTGGGGCAGCAGCGCGCCGAGGGGGATCTCGAACGGGCACGCCGCCACGTCGATGTAGGTGTCGCCGCCGGTCGACGGGTGCAGGTCGATCCGGTACATGCCGACGCCGACCGAGTCCGGGTAGCGCACCGCGCCGGCGTCCCCGCGCACCGTCAGCGCGAGATCCTGCTCGACCACGGTGTACTCCGCCCGGATCCGCCGCGACTCGCGGATGTAGGGCGCCTGCGCCAGCCCGTCCGGCCCGCCGGTGACGTCGCCGCGCAGCCGCAGGCCCGGCCAGCCGGTGCCGCCGTCCGGGCGCGGCGCCTCGGTCTGCAGCCAGTAGAAGACCGACCGGGACAGCTGCCGCGCGCGGGCGATGTGCGCGGCCGGGTCCGGCACGTCGATGATCGGCGACTCGAAGTAGTCGATGATCGGCCAGTTCACCACCGTGATGTCGCTCGGGTAGAAGCCCGGCTCGAACTGCCGCCGCGCCGCAATCCGCCGGAACGTCCACAGGTTGCTGTCGCCCGGGTTCGCCCGCTGGTCGGCCCGCACCTCCAGCGGGTCGTCGTCCGGGTTCGGCGTGAACGACCGCTCGGCCGGCTCCAGCGTGCGCGGGTTGACCATGGTCCAGGACAGCAACGGGCCGACCCAGAAGTCCGGCTTGTACGCGCGCCAGAAGTCGTACCCCTCCGGCTTGTCCACGGTGTGGTCGCCGTCCACGTGGTCGACCGCGAAGCAGACCGAGACCGCCTGCATGTTGTCCGGCTGCGCGACGCCGGGCGCGGACGGCTCGCCGGTCTCGGCCGCGGACTCGAAGCCGGTGACGTACTCGGTGCCGGTCAGCGGCAGCAGGTCACCGGTCTCGGTCGCGTCCAGGACGTACGGCGCGGTCAGCACGATCTCGCCGTCCGGCCCGTCCACGGTCACCGACGTGACCCGGTCGCCGTCGCAGGTGGCCGACACCGGCCGGTACGGCTGGAGCACCCGCAACCGCCCGGACCCCCGGTACGGCGCGAGCATCCCCTCGATCACCGCGACCGCCACCCGGGGCTCGTGACAGAGCGGGCTCACCCAGCCGGCGCCCGGGTTCAGCTCCCGCCACGCCCGGGACCGCTCGGTCAGCGGGTAGTGCACGCGGTAGTAGTCGCGGATCTTGTCCCGCAACGACCGGTAGCTCGCGGTGACGCCGAACTGCTCGACCCAGGTGTGCTCGTCCGGCGGCACCGCCTGGCTGGTCAGCTGCCCGCCGAGCCACGCGTACTCCTCGGTCAGGATCACCGACCGGCCGGCCCGCAGCGCGCTCAGCGCGGCGGCCACTCCCCCGAGCCCGCCACCCACGACCAGAACCTCGGCCTCCATGCGTCTCCCTCCACCAAGCTCGACCGTGCACTCACGTCCGCGGTGCACTCAGGTCCGCGGCCCACTCAGATCCGCGGTGCACTCAGGTCCGCGGCCCACTCAGATCCGCGGTGCACTCAGGTCCGCGGTGCACTCAGCGTCACGCCCTCGACCGGCGCGCACGGCAGCAGCCGGCGCGCGTCCGCCCGGGTCGTCTCGCCCGCGATCAGCGCGGTCAGCACCTCGGTCGCCTGCCGGCCCATCTCCCGGCGCGGGATCCGGTACCCGGAGAAGTCCACGTCGGTCGGTGCCGGCCGGGTCGGGTCGCCGAGCACCAGCACGGACAGGTCGCCCGGGAGGTCCAGCCCGCGCTCCCGCGCCACGGCCGCCAGCGCCACGCCGTCCGCGAACTCCTCGACCAGCACCGCCGTCACGCCGTCCGCGATCAGCAGATCCAGAACGGCACCGGGGGTACGCCCGGCGGCGCGCGCCCGGCGCGGCACGAGACGGTGGCGGACCGCCGCGTCCCGGTAGCCCGCGAACCGGTCGGCGAACGACTCGGGCACGCGCACCGCCGCACCGCCGGACGACTCGGTCCGCCCGCCCTCGCCCAGGTAGCACAGCTCGCGGTGGCCGGCCGCGACCGCGCGGTCCACCACGGCCGCGGTCGCCGCGGAATAGTCCGCGCCCACGTACGGCACCGGCCCACCCGCGTCGTCCCGCCGGCCGACCGACACGAACGGCTGCCCCTCCGCGACCATCCGGGCCAGCTCGTCGCGGTCGAGCGACCGGCCGAGCAGGATGCAGCCGTCCGCCAGACGCAACCGGTTGTCCTGGTGGAAGATCCGGCGGCGACCGTCCACCACCGGTGCGCTGGTGAACAGCAGCAGGTCGCAGCCGAGCCGTTCCGCGCTCTCCTCGATGCCGAGCAGGAACGGGTGGAAGAAGTCGCCGGTCACGGCCGGGAAGACCGGCTCGTAGGTGAACACGCCGAGAATCCGGTTGTGCCGGTCGGCGAGCCGGCGCGCGATCGGGTCGGCCACGTAACCGGTGCTGCGGATCGCGGCCAGCACCCGCTCGCGCGTCTCCGGCGCGATCCGCACGTCCGCGTCGGTGCGCCCGTTGAGCACCAGCGACACCGTCGCCTGACTGACGCCGGTCATCCGCGCGATGTCCTGCTGCGTGATCCGCTTCCGTGCCGCCGTCACTCCGGGTCGCCTCGCCTCGTCGGTCCAGATCGGTGCTAATGCGTATTAGGCAGGGCGCGCGGCCGGTTCGTCAACCCCCGTCGCCCGGAAGGTTTTCCCGCTGATAATTCGTATTAGCTTCTTGACGCGCGGGCTCCGGCGAGCCGAGACTCATCGACCACGCTCATTGGTCACTGAACGGAGGCATGACCCATGCACCGTCGCTCAGTCCTGCGCGGCGCCGCCCTGCTCGGCACGGCCGGCACACTCGGCACGGCCGGCGCACTCGGCAGCCCGTCCCCCGCCCGCGCGGCCGGCCCGGCCGGCTTCCCGAGCTACCGCTACCTCGGCACGCCGTTCACCAAGTCCGCGCTGGCCTACAACCCGACGAACGAGCTGATCTTCCCGTGCGTGCGCGGCGTCTACGACAAGATCAGTTCGTACCGCGGCCGCTACTACCTCTGGTACGCGCCGCACAACGCGCCCGGCGGCATCTGCCTCGCCTACGGCGACTCGCTGGCCGGCCGGTTCACCGAGCACCCGGCGAACCCGATCGTCCCGGCCGACTGGGCACCGCACTACTCGGTCAGTCACGTGTCGTCCCCGCACGTGCTCTGGCACGCCCCGAGCCGGCGCTTCTACCTGTACTTCCACGGCGAGAACAGCACCACCCGGCTGGCGGTCTCCGCGGACGGGATCACCTACACGTACCACGGCGAGGTGTTGACCACCGCGATGGTCCCGAACATCACCGAGGCCTCCTACGCGCGCGTCTTCGCGCACTCGATCCCCGCGCTCGGCGCCCGCTACGTCATGGTGTTCATGGGCTACCACCGCGTCGCGCCCGGCGTCCGCAAGATCTTCTGGGGCTGGTCCCCCGACGGTCTGACCTGGCAGTACGACCCGGTCCCGCTGGTCTCGCCCACTCCGGACGGCGAGACCGACCTCAGCGGCCCGCACCTGCTCACCCGCAACGGCACCGCCTACGTCGTCTACCACGGCGGGTCCGGCCGGATGTACCTCACCGAGGTCGGCCCCGCCTTCGACCGCGAGAACCACCTCGGCGTCTTCCACACCCCGCTGACCGGCGCGCCCGACCGCAACCGCGCGGCCGCACCCGCGTTCGGCACCGACAACGGCGTCTCGTACATGTTCTACGAGGCCGGCCAGCGCGACTCCACCACGATCGCGGTCGCCAGAGCCGTCTGACGAAAAAGCGGCCGAACCCGATCTTCCCGCTCCCGGCCGCGCACGTGCCGCACGCTCCCGCGGGCACCGGTCGTCGCCGGCGCTCCTCCCTGCGGGATCCGAGGGTGGGCACCGGAAAACCCCGCGGCCGCGCCGCGCGGACGGCGTGGTTCGCCCCGGCCCCGTGCGGAACGTGCAGGGAGGCCGCCCGCGGCCGACCGGTGCCCGCGGGAGCGTGCGGCAACCGGCCACGCCGGAAGCGGGAAATCCGCTCTCGCACGGTTCTGCCGGTCCGGTTCGCCGGTCCGGGAGATTGGCGCCGGGTGCCTACGCTCGGCGGCATGAGCGGGTGGTTCGTGATCGTGGAGGAGCAGACCGGCAACGGCGAGGGCCGGCAGTGGCGGGTGACCAACGTGGCGCCCGCGGCCGAGACCGAGGAGGGCGCGCAGGAGCTGGCGCTGCGGACCGCGCGGGAGTACCAGCCGGAGCATCCCTGGTCGCCGCGCCGGCGGCGGGTCTACCGGCTGGCCACGCCGGGCTCGTTCCTGGTCGCGGTCGAGGGGCGGACCGCGACGTTCCACTTCCGGGTGTCGTTGGGCGAGCAGATCTACGACGAGCCGGAGACCGGCCTCACGCGGTGACCGTGCGGAACGCGCGGACCAGCGCGTCGGCCAGGCCGCCGCGCCCCTCCGGGACGGCGCCGTTGATCTCGGCCCAGCCCAGGCGGGCGGAGATCGGCGTGCCGGGGACCAGCGACTCCCAGTCCTCCGCGGCCAGCGCGGTGGAGATGCGCCGGCCGACCTCGGTGGCCTGGGCCGTGCCGGCGCCGGGCAGCACCACCACGAACTCGTCGCCGCCGTAACGGGCCACGAAGTCGCCGCGGCGCATCACCCGGTTTATCACGCCGGCGACCCGCTGCAGCACCAGGTCGCCGGCGTGATGACCGTGCACGGTGTTGACCGAGGTGAAACCCATCAGGTCGCAGACGCCCAGCGCGGCGCGCTCGCCGTGCTCGGCCAGCTCCGCGACGTACCGCTCCAGGCGACGGCGGTTCGGCAGGCCGGTCAGCGGGTCGGACAGCGCCTCCCCGCCGGCCTGCGCGGCGGCGCGGCGCATCTCCTCCTGGTCCAGCCGGGCCGCGATGCCGTCCACGTAGACCTCGCGCAGCCGGTCGTTGCGCTGGGTGGCGAGCCGGAACGCGAGCCGGTCCGCGCGGTGCGCCGCCTCGTGGTCGCCGGCCCGGGCGTACGAGACGCTGCGCAACCGGGCCGGCTCGGCCGCGCCGAGCGTCTCCGGCGCGACCGTGACGGAGCTGAGCTGGGTGAGCGCCTCCGTGGTCCGGCCGTCCGCGATGGACAGGCACACCTCGCCGAGCCGGCGCAGGTCCCGGGCGCGCGCGCTGTCCCCGCCGTAGGCGAGCAGCGGCCACGCGTCGACCGGGCCGCGTTCACCGAGCGCGGCCCGGCGGGCGACCGTGTAGCCGTACGCCGCGCGGCTGCTCGGCCGGATCCGGTCCAGGTGACCGGCCCGGCCGATCCGGGTCAGGTCGTCGCTGACGTCGCGGAGCACGCGCAGGCAGCCGTCCGTGTCGCCGGCGTGGTCCAGCGCGATCGCGTTGCGCAGCCGGATGCCGGGCGCGGCCAGCACCTCCTCGGCCAGGCCGGCCGCGGCGCCGATCTGCCGGGCGCGCTCGATCGCGGAGAGCGCGTAGCCGTGGAACGCCAGGTACGAGTACGCCATCGCGAGGTCGTGCCAGCCCCAGGCGGTGTCCGAGTCCGGGTCGGTCACCGCGTTGAGCGCGCGGGAGCTCTGCACCAGGTGCATCACGCAGCGGTCGAGCGCACCCTGGTGGTGGGCGGCGAGCGCGGCGAACGCGTGCAGTTGTCCCCGCACGTACGGCTCCGGCAGCTCCTGCACGGCCTCGAACGCGCGGTCCATGGCCGGCCCGTACTCCGCGGTGCGCCCGAGGTTGATCAGCGTGCCGAGCCGCTGGACCAGCGCGTCGGTCCGGGCGTAGGGGTCGCGCGTGCTCTCCGCGACCTGCTCCAGCAGCCGGGACGCCTCCGCCGAGCGGTCGGCCTGCTGCAACGTGCGCGCCTCACGCAGGCGGTCGGCCTGGTCCGCGACCCGGTCGAGCCAACCCACTCGGCGCCTCCCTGATCTGTCGAGGCGGCGTACCCGCTCGGTCCGCCGCAAAGTTGTGGTCTCGAAACGACGAGCGGTGCGTCTTCGGCCCGCCGCGATGTGCGTACCGTAATGATTATGGCGTGACCCACGCTCATGGAAAGCCCCCAGCGGGCACGGAACGGACACGAGCCTCCGCGGTCGTGGCCCGCGGGACGTCTCGCCTGGACGAGGCCGGCGTTCCGACGCCGCGCGTCGACGCGGAGATCCTCGCCGCTCACGTGCTGGGCGAGTCCCGCTCGCAACTGCTGCTCTCCGACGGTTTCACCGAGCAGGCGCTGCTCGAGTACGTGAAGGTGATCGAGAAGCGCGCGACCGGCGTACCGCTGCAGCACATCACCGGCAGCGCGCCGTTCCGGCACATCGAGCTCTCCGTCGGCCCGGGCGTGTTCGTGCCCCGGCCGGAGACCGAGCTGCTGGCGGACTGGGGCCTGGCCGCGCTGGCCGGGCACTCCCGGCCGGTGGTGGTCGACCTGTGCAGCGGCTCCGGCGCGATCGCGCTGGCCGTGGCGAACGAGCGCCCGGACGCGACGGTCTACGCGGTGGAGCGGTCCCCGGAGGCGCTGACCTGGCTGCGGCGCAACGCGGCCGAACGCGCGGACGCCGGCGACCCGCACATCACCGTGGTGGAGGGGGACGTCGCGGACGAGTCCGTGCTGGCCGACCTGAACGGCACCGTCGACCTGGTGCTGTGCAACCCGCCGTACGTGCCGCGCGGCACGAAGGTCGCGGTCGAGGTCGACCACGATCCGCCGCAGGCCGTGTTCGGTGGTGAGGAGGGCCTGGACCTCATCCCCGCGGTGATCGGCACGGCCGCGCGGCTGCTGACGTCCGGCGGCTCGTTCGCGGTGGAGCACGACGAGACGCACGGCGCGGAGGTGCCGGCGCTGCTGCGCGAGGACGGCCGGTTCGCCGTCGTCCGGCTCCGGTACGACCTCGCGCAGCGCGCCCGCTACACCACCGCACACAAGGCTTGACTGAGGACCGGGCTCAGCTGAGGACCGGGCTCAGCTGAGCCGGACGTCCTCGCCCAGCTCGGCGCGCAGCCGGGCGAGCGCCCGCATGTCGCGCATCTTGACGGCGGAGGCGGAGATGCCGAGGATCTCCGCCACCGCCTCGACGCTGCGGTCCTCCCAGTGCCGGAGCACGACCACGGCCTGGTCGCGGTCCGGCAGCGTGGCGAGCGCGCGCAGCAGGGTGACCTGCAGCTCGGCCCGGCCGCCGCCGTCGACGCCGCGGTCGGGTGTCTCCGCGACGACGACGTCCCGGCGCCGCCTACGGTGGTCGAAGACCACGTTCATCAGGACCTTGCGGCTGTACGCGTCCAGGTTCGACGCGCGGCGCACCCGCCGCCAGGACGCGAACATCTTGGCCAGCGTGGTCTGGGTGAGGTCCTGCGCGAGGTGCCAGTCCCGGGTCATCAGGTAGGCGGTGCGCCGCAGCCGGGGCGTCGCCGCGGTCGCGAACTCGGTGAAGTCGGCGTGCCGGGCGGCCTTGCCGGTGACTCCCACGGTGGTGACGTCCAGCGCGGTCACGGCCACACTCCCCCGCGGCACACCAGCTGCACCCCGTGCGGGTCGACGCCGGGGACGTCGGCGTAGTCGTCGAGGAACTCCGTCGCGCGGTCCGGCTCGGCCAGCTCGACGCGGTACCGGCCCGGCAGGTCGGGCCCGTCCCCCACCCTGACGTTCCGGGTCATCCCGGCGTCCACCAGTTGCTCGACGGTCAGCGGGTCGGTCCAGGTGAAGCCGCGGACCAGCTCGTCCCCGCCGAGCCGGGTCTCGATCGCGGCGCGCTGCGCGGCCGTGACGTCGTCCCGCGCGGAGAGGAACAGCACCGGCTTCTCGGTCAGGACGAAGTCGGGGATGCCGCACTCCGACACCGACACGGGGCCGCCGGGTGGTTCCACGGCCGATGGCAGCATGGCCCCGGTGGCACCGAGCGCCGCCACCAGCGCGACCGCGGCCACCGGGCCGGCGACCAGCCGTCGCCGCCGGCGGATCCGGGTGCCGTCCGCGATCGCGCCGTCGGTGACGTCCCCCAGCGCCGCCGGCTCGTCCGCGACCGCCTGGCCGAACAGATCCTTGAGGTTCTCGTTCATCGTGCTCCCTGTCTCGGTGCCGGCTCCGAACGCCGTCACGGAGAAGGACAGGGTGGAACCCCGGTCAGGTCACTTACTTCCGGGACAGTTCGGTGTCGCCGGCCAGGCGCGCCGCCCGGTCCGCCTCGGTCAGCGCGTCCAGCACGCCGTCCACGTCACCGGCCAGCACCAGGTCCAGGTTGTACGCGGTGAAGCCGATCCGGTGGTCGGTGATCCGGTTCTGCGGGAAGTTGTACGTCCGGATCCGCTCGGACCGGTCGACCGTGCGCACCTGCGACTTGCGCGCGTCGGACGCCTCCGCCGCGGCCGCCTCCTGGGCGTGCGCGAGCAGCCGGGACCGCAGGATCCGCATGGCCTGCTCCCGGTTCTGCAGCTGGGACTTCTCGTTCTGGCAGGACACGACCACGCCGGTCGGCAGGTGCGTGATCCGGACCGCGGAGTCGGTGGTGTTGACCGACTGCCCGCCCGGCCCGGATGAGCGGAACACGTCGATGCGCAGGTCGTTCGCGTCGATCTGCACGTCGACCTCCTCGGCCTCGGGCAGCACCAGCACGCCGGCCGCGGAGGTGTGGATCCGGCCCTGCGACTCGGTGACCGGGACGCGCTGCACCCGGTGCACGCCGCCCTCCCACTTGAGCCGGGACCAGACGCCGTTGCCGCCCTCGGGCACGCCCTTCGTCTTGATCGCGACGGAGACGTCCTTGACGCCGCCCATGTCCGAGCTCTGCGCCTCGATGACCTCGGTGACCCAGCCGTGCCGCTCCGCGTACCGCTGGTACATCCGCAGCAGGTCGCCGGCGAACAGCGCGGACTCCTCGCCGCCCTCGCCCGCCTTGATCTCCAGGATCACGTCCTTGGCGTCGTTGGGGTCCCGCGGGATGAGCAGCTCGGCGAGGCGCTCCTCCAGCACGGGCAGGCGCGCGGACAGCTCGTCGGCCTCGGCCGCGAAGGCCGGGTCCTCGGCGGCCAGCTCGCGCGCGGCCTCCAGGTCCTCGCGGGCCTGCTCCAGCTCGCCGTTGGCCTTGTGGATCGGGGAGAGCTCGGCGAACCGCCGGCCCACCCGCCGGGCCGTGTTCTGGTCCGCGTGGATGGCCGGGTCGGCGAGCCGCTTCTCCAGGTCGGCGTACTCCTCCAGGAGTGACATCAGCCGTTCGTTGCTCATCTCATCAGCTCTCTACGTCACGAAGCGCGCTACGTCACAACCGGGCATGAACGACGAACGGCGCCCGCCCCTGAACGAACAGGAACGAGCGCCGTACGGAAAGCTACTTGGTCTTGGCGCCGGTCTTCTGGACCTTGGCGTACTTCTGCTGGAACTTCGCCACGCGACCCGCGGTGTCGAGCACGCGCTGCTTGCCGGTGTAGAACGGGTGGCAGGCGCTGCAGGTCTCGACGGAGATCTTCCCGTCCTTCGCGGTGCTGCGCGTGGTGAACGTGCTGCCGCAGGAGCAGGACACCTCGGTCACGGCGTACTGCGGGTGAATGTCCTTCTTCATGTGCCTCGGTCCTCTCGTGGGTGGTCGCCGGGTCGCTCGACGCCGATCGTGGAGCGTGAACCGGAACCGCTGGCCGATGGTCCAGTCTGCCATGTCCGGGGTGCGGGGCCCGCACCGGGAGACGGTGACCGTTCCGGCTGGTGCAACCGGAACTCACGGCAGCGCATTCCCGAGCGTGGCGATGTGCCGGGCGAGCGCCCCACGGGCCTCCGGTGACACGTCCAGGAAGCGCAGCCGCAGGTCGTCCCCGGTGCGCTGGGCCACGTTCCCGGCCAGCGTGACGGTGGTGCCGGAGACGCGCAGTTCGGCGGTCACGTCCGCGCCGAGGCCGAGCCGGTCGAGCGTCGGCACGGTGCAGTGCAGGCCGCCGAGGCTCACGTCGAGCAGCCGGCCGGCGTGCCGCTCGCCGTCCACGACCAGCGTGACCGGCCCGGTGTCGGCGTAGCGGGGGAACTCGCGCCGCTCCAGCTTGTCGGTCAGGTCGACCATGTTGTTGATCCGGTCCAGCGTCTCCGCGACGCCGCGGTCCAGGCTCTGCACCAGGTCGTGCTGGTCGGCCGCGATCTGGCGCAGCTCCAGTGTGGCGGTGTTCACACTGCCGATGCCGTCGGTGACGCCGCCGATCGCGGCGAACATCGCGGCCACGTCGGTCTCCAGCGAGGAGATCGTGCTGGAGATCTGCTCGGTGGACCGGGCGGACGCGGTGGCCAGGTCCTTGACCTCGCCGGCGACCACCGCGAAGCCCTTGCCCATCTCGCCGGCCCGGGCCGCCTCGATCGTCGCGTTCAGCGCCAGCATGCGGGTCTGGTCCGCCACGCCCGCGATCACCTGGGCCATCTCCGCGACGCGGCGCAGGCTCGCGGTGAGCGCGCCGGTGACCCGGTCCGCCTCGGCCGCCTTCGTCACCACGGATTCGGTGATCTGCGCGGCCGCGGCCATCTGCCCGTCGATCCGGTTCGTGGCCGCGCGCACCTGCTCGACCTGATCGACCACCTCGGCCAGCTCCATCGCGATGGTGGACGCGGTGTCCGCGATCGCCTCCTTCGCCCGTTCCCGCAGCAGCGCCTCGGAGCGCTGCTGCTGGGCCATGCTGGTGCTCATCTGCTGCTCGCGCGCGTCCTGGCCGGCGCGCAGGTCCTCCTCCTGGGCCGCGATCTTCGCGCGCGCGGTGCCGAGCGCGCGGCCGATGTCGCCGAACTCGTCCCGGCCGGTCGGCAGCGGGCGCGGCGCGAGATCCCCGGCCGCGATCGCCTGCACGCCGGCCACCATGTGCCCGACGTGGAAGCGGGTGTGCCACCAGAGCCCGACGCCCGCGTAGACGGCCAGCAGCACGCCGACCACGGTGATCGCCAGGATCGTGTCCTGCTCCGCCTCGAAGCCGTCGATCCGGGTGCCGATCAGCCCGCCGAGCGCGGTGTGGAGGTCGCCGGAGACCGCGGTGACCGCCTCGCCCAGCGGCGCCGGGTCGACCGCGACCGCGGTGCCGAGCCCGGCGTCGAGCGCGCTCGCGATGGTCTCCGCGGCGGCCGCGACCCGCTCCACCCCGGCCAGGCGCCCGGTCAGCGTGCCGTCGGACGTGTTCGCCAGCGACGTCTCCGCACCGGTCCGCAGGTTCCCGGCGACCGTGGTCAGCTCGCTGGCGTAGACGGCCTGCTCGGCGATCAGCGCGGTGCCGGCCGGGCTGACCGGCGCGGCCGCGCGGGCCGCGGCCAGCAGCACCCGCGGCAGCTGCACGACCTCCATGTCCATCACGTAGAACGAGTCGAGGTCCGGGTCGAGGATCAGGTTGGACTCGTTGGCGACGCCGGTGATGAACGCGGCCAGCGCCTCGCCGAACGCGATCCGGCCGGCTCCGGTGGTCGGGTCCCCGGCCGCCGCCGACGTGACCGCGGCGTGCGCCTCGTCCAGTCCGCCGTCCGCGAAGAGTTCCGGGTTGTCCGCCATCGCGGCGTCCAGCGCGGCCAGGTTCGGGCGCCGGCCGGTCAGCGCGCCGCCGAACAGCTCCAGCGCGGGCAGCAGCACGTCGTTGCCGTCGCTCTCCCGCTCGGAGAAGGAGATCTGGCCCTGCGAGAAGTGCACGAAGCCGTAGACCGCGCTCATGCACGGGACCAGCAGCACCACCATGATGATGGAGAGGCGCACCGTCATCCGGGTGCGGTCCCAGATGGCCAGTACCGGCAACAGCGGCCGTGGGTACATCCGGTTCATCCCCTCGCGCGCCGACTCCGATTCCACGTCCCCGTTCGGCCTCACTCGCCCGAAGCTGAGGATTTCGGGTGCATCGCCCGCTCGTGGGCGTCCGGGTCCAGGTAGAACGCGGGCCGCTGGTCCGCCTCGTGGTAGTAACGGTGGAAGACCGGCGTGGCCGACCCGGAGATCGGCGGCACGATCCAGCTCCAGTCCGCGGGCACCTGCCGGCCGGCCCGCTCCTCGTTGCGCAGGTGGGTGAGGAAACGCTCCGACTCGGTGTGGTGGTCGGAGATCTTCACGCCGGCCAGGTCGAACGAGTGCAGCACCGCGCGGTTCAGCTCGATCAGCGCGCGGTCCCGCCACATCGTGCCGTCGGACGACATGTCCAGGCCCATCCGCTTCGCCACCTCGGGCAGCATGTCGTAGCGTTCGGCGTCGCCGAACGTGCGCGCGCCGATCTCGGTGCCCATGTACCAGCCGTTGAACGGCGCCAGCGGGTAGTGCACGCCGCCGATGGTCAGCCGCATGTTGGAGATCGCCGGGATCGCGTGCCAGCGCAGGCCGAGCTCCTCGAACCAGGGCAGCTCCGGGTGCGAGATCCGCACCTCCAGCACGGACCGCTCGGAGAGCTCGAAGAGCCGTACGCCCTCGGCCGGCGTCTCGATCGCCAGCGGCAGCACGTCGTGGCCGGTGCCCGCGCCCCGCCAGCCCCGCGCGGTCATCGCCGCGGTGAACTCCACCATCCGCGGGTCACCGAGCACGCTGCCGTCGGTGCGCCGGTAACCCGCGTACCGGATCAACTGCTCGTTCCAGATCCGGGGGTACGGCCGGCCGGGCGTCGCCGGCGGGAAGATCGAGATGACCGGCCGCAGCATGCCGGGGTTGGACATGTTGCCGGCCTGCCGCAGGTGCCGCAGCAGCAGCGTGAAGATGTGGTCCGCGGTGTGCGCGTCCCGCCGGTCCAGCACCACCAGGCTGCGCCAGTAGAGCCGGCCGATGCAGCGGGAGGCGTTGCGCCAGGCCACCTTCGCGCCGTAGGCGACCTCGTCGAACGTCTGCGCGTAGGTACCGGTCGCGGCGATCTGCGCGCGCACCGAGGACAGCCGCTGCTCGACCGGGCCGAGGCGCTTGTCCTCGGCGTAGCAGAGCCGCAGGAACTCCTCCGCCTCGAGCGCGTCGACCGGCGCGTTCGGGTCCCACGGTTCGGTCGGGATGTCTCGATAACCGGGAACGGCCGTGTGCGACACACCACCATGATCAGCCACAAAAGCCACGCTTCGCGGTCGAACCCGAAAAAACCTCAGCGACGGTACGGGCGTCCGTACCGTCGCTGAGGTCGTGGGTCTTTACTCGCCCGGCGTCGACTTCGCGATCTGCATCAGGAACTCGATGTTGGTCCGGGTCTCCTTGAGGCGGCCGAGCAGCAGGTCCAGCGCGGCCTGCGACTCCAGCGAGTGGAGCACCTTGCGCAGCTTGTGCGTGATGGCCAGCTCCTCCGGCGCGAGCAGGATCTCTTCCTTGCGCGTGCCGGACGGGTGGATGTCGATGGCCGGGAAGGTCCGCTTGTCGGCGATCTTCCGGTCCAGCTTCAGCTCCGCGTTACCGGTGCCCTTGAACTCCTCGAAGATGACCGTGTCCATCATGGACCCGGTCTCCACCAGCGCGGTCGCGAGAATGGTGAGCGAGCCACCGTTCTCGATGTTGCGCGCGGCGCCGAGGAAACGCTTCGGCGGGTAGAGCGCGGTCGAGTCGATACCACCGGACATGATGCGGCCGGAGGCCGGCGCGGCCAGGTTGTACGACCGGCCGAGACGCGTCACCGAGTCGAGCAGCACGACCACGTCGTGGCCCAGCTCGACCAGGCGCTTGGCCCGCTCGATCGCCAGCTCCGCGACCGTGGTGTGGTCCTGCGGCGGCCGGTCGAACGTGGCCGCGATGACCTCGCCCTTCACCGACCGCTGCATGTCGGTGACCTCTTCGGGACGCTCGTCCACCAGCACCACCATCAGGTGGCACTCCGGGTTGTTGTGGGTGATCGCGTTCGCGATCGCCTGGAGCACCATCGTCTTACCGGCCTTCGGCGGCGAGACGATCAGGGCGCGCTGGCCCTTGCCGATCGGCATCACCAGGTCGATGACGCGGGTGGTCAGGATGTGCGGCTCGGTCTCCAGCCGCAGGCGCTCCTGCGGGTAGAGCGGCGTGAGCTTGTAGAACTCGGGGCGGCGCTTGGCCTCGTCCGGGTCCATCCCGTTGATCGTGTCCAGCCGGACCAGCGGGTTGTACTTGTCGCGCCGCTGCTCGCCCTCGCGGGCCGCCCGGACCGCACCGGTGATCGCGTCACCGCGGCGCAGACCGTACTTCTTGACCTGCGACATGGAGACGTAGACGTCGTTCGGCCCGGAGAGGTAGCCGGTGGTGCGGACGAACGCGTAGTTGTCCAGCACGTCGATGATGCCGGCCACCGGGACGAGCACGTCGTCCTCGGAGAACTGCGGCTCGTTGCCGCCCCGGTCGGTGCGCTCGCTGCCCTCACGCTCACCGCGGCCACGGCGACGCTCCCGGAAGCGGGAGCGCCGGCCGCGCCGGCCGCTGCCGTCCTCGTCGTCCGAGTCGCTGTCGTCGTTGCGGTCCCGGTCGGCACCGCGCGGCGCCCGCTCCGAACGGTCGTTGCGGTCCCGGTCGCGCTCGCCCCGCTCGCCGCGGTCGTTGCGCTCCGCCCGGTCGCCGCGCTCGGCGCGGTCACCACGGTCGTTGCGCTCGGCACGGTCGCCCCGCTCGGCGCGGTCACCGCGGTCGTTGCGGTCCGTGCGGTCGCCGCGCTCGGCGCGGTCACCACGGTCGTTGCGCTCGGCACGGTCGCCCCGCTCGCCGCGCTCGCCCCGCTCGACGCGGTCGCCACGCTCGACGCGCTCGCCACGCTCGGCGCGGTCGGTCCGCTCGGCGCGGTCGGTCCGCTCGGCGCGCTCCGCCCGCTCGCCGCGCTCCGCCCGCTCGGTGCGGTCGCCACGCTCGCGACGGCTGCGGCCCTCGCGCTGCGGCTCCGGTGCTTCCTCGGTCTCGGTGGTGCGCGGCTCCGGAGCGCCGGCCGCCCGGGAGGACCGGCGCGGTGCCCGCGTCGTCTCCGCCGGGGCCTCGGCGGGCGCGGTCGCGGTGGCGGTGGCGGTCTCGCGGACCTCGGCCCGCACCTCCTCGCGCACCGGTGCAGCCGCCGCGGCGACCTCCGCACGCTGGCGGGGGGCACCTCCGCCGGCGCCACCACCCTGCCGCTCGGAGATGGCGGCGACCAGCTCGCCCTTGCGCATCCGGGCCGTGCCGGAAATGCCGAGCGACGCGGCGAGGCTCTGCAGCTCGGGCAGGAGCATCGCCGTCAGGCCGGTCCCGGAGCGCCGGCGACGGGTGGTGCCGGCCGCGGCGTCATCAGCGACCTTGGAAGCATCCGACGTGATGTCGGTGGTGTCGCTCAATGGATTCCTTCCCTCGTAAGGCCGGGCTGCCCGGGTGTTGTCAGTGGTGGCCGGGCGGCCTCGGTTTCCCGCCTCGCACATCGCGTCACGGGAGTCTTGCGCACGGCAGCCGGAGAGCGGTTTCTAATCGGTCTGGATCGACAGATCAGGATCGCCGCCGACAGCGGCCGTGACATCTGCGGAACGGCGTCATGCCTAGGCAGGAGGTGAGACGGGCTGACCGCCGAAAGCTTCGGGGGTGCACCGACCCGCAGGAGATCATCGCTTGCTTCGCGGTCGTGCTGCTAGGTCTAGAGCGTAATCAACTCTTGCGACCTGCGGCAATAGTGTACCGCTTGGCGTGTCCCAGTGTACTACCGGACAGTCCCGCACCGTCCGCGTCCACCGACATCGGCGTGGCGGCCCAGCCGTCACCCGCGTCGAAGTCACCGGGCACCTGTGTCAATGCCAGCACGGAGGGCCCGGCACCGCTGATCACGGCGGCCACACCGGCCGCCCGGAGCCGCCGGACCAGCGCCGCGCTCTCCGGCATGCCGGGCGCCCGGTAGTCCTGGTGCAGGCGGTCCTCGGTGGCCGGCAGCAGCAGCTCCGGCGCGGTGGTCAGCGCATGGACCAGCAGCGCCGCCCGTCCCGCGTTGCGCGCCGCGTCCGCGTGCGGCACCTCGGCCGGCAGCGCGGCCCGCGCATGCGCGGTCAGGCCGCGGACATCCGGCACGAAAACCGTCGGATGCACGGCTGCGGACGGCGCCAGCCGCACCGCGTGCGCGCCGTCCGCGCCGGTCCAGGCGATGGTGAAACCACCGAGCAGGCACGGCGCCACGTTGTCCGGATGACCCTCGATCTCGTTCGCCAGGCGCAGCGCGGCCGCGTCGTCCATCAGCTCGCGACCGCCCACCACCAGCGACCGGGCCACCTCGATGCCGGCCACGATCGCGGCGGACGAGGAGCCGAGCCCGCGCGCCTGCGGGATGCGGTTGTCGCAGTCCAGCGCGAGACCGGGCGGGCGGGCACCGAGCACGTCGAACGCCGCGAACGCGGCGCGGGCCACCAGGTGCTCCGGGCCGGACGGCAGCTCACCGGCGCCCTGGCCGGTCACCGTCACCACGCAGCCGTCGTCCGTGACGCGGCCGGTGACGTGGTCGTGGAGCGCGAGCGCGAGCCCGAGCGCGTCGAACCCCGGACCGAGATTCGCGCTGGTGGCGGGCGCCCGCACGGTGACGGGGTCACTGACGAAGGAGAGAGCCACCCGATCAGCCTAGGAGGTCGCCGCAGTCCCCTCCGCGCGGGTGGGGTACCGCTTGTGGCCTGCGGTTAGCCTCCCGACCATGTACTTCTTCGCCACCGTGACCTCGCTGCCGACGCTGATCGCCGGCGTGGTGGGGCTGGTCCTCGTCCGCACGCGCGCCGGCTCGCTGCCGCCGCGTACCACGCGCTTCGCCACCGTCGGACTCACGCTGACACTGGTCTCCACGGTGCTCGGCACGATCTGGCAGATCGTCACGCCGATGGTGATCCAGGCGGCCGGGACGTCGCTGTTCGGGATCTACTCGTTCGGCCAGTGGATCGTCACCGGCGGGCTCTCCGTCGCCGGGCTCGCCCTGCTGATCGCGGCCGTGCTGGCGCGCGCCACGCCGCGCAACCCGTGGGAGGCCGCGGACCCGGGTCCGCGGCCTCCGTTCATTCGGTAGCGTCGTCCGCCCCGGGTTCGGGCTCGGGCGCGGGCTTCGGCTTGCGGCCCGCGCCCCGCAACGCCTGCCGCAGCGCGAACTCGATCTGCGCGTTCACGCTGCGCAGGTCGTCCGCCGCCCACTTCGCGACCGCGTCGTAGACCTGCGGGTCCAGGCGTAACAACAGCTTCTTGCGCTCCGGCATCGCACAGTGCCTCTCAGGAGTACAGCGACCCCGCGTTGACCACCGGCTGCGCGGCCCGGTCGCCGCACAGCACCACCAGCAGGTTCGCCACCATCTGAGCCTTGCGCTCCTCGTCCAGCTCGACCACGTGCTCGGCCCGCAGACGCTCCAGCGCGTTCGACACCATGCCGACCGCACCCTCCACGATCTGGAACCGGGCGCCGACGATCGCGCTCGCCTGCTGCCGCGCCAGCATCGCCTGCGCGATCTCCGGAGCGTAGGCCAGGTGGGTGGTCCGCGACTCCAGCACCTCCACCCCGGCCCGCTCGAACCGCTCACGCAGTTCCGCGGTCAGCTCCTCGCTGACCACCGAACTGTCCCGCAGGCTGGAGCGGCCGGTGTCGTGCGCCTCGTACGGGTAGCTGGTGGCCAGGTGCCGCACCGCGGTCTCGGCCTGCACCGCCACGTACTCGATGTGGTCGTCCACCGCGAACACCGCCGCCGCGGGATCCACCACCCGCCACACCACGACCGCCGCGATCTCCACCGGGTTGCCATCCGCATCCGACACCTTCAGCCGGTCGGTCTCGAAGTTGCGCACCCGCAACGTCACCCGCCGCCGCACCGTCAGCGGCAGCGTCCACTGGAGACCCTCGCTGCGGATCACACCCAGATAGCGCCCGAAGAACTGCACCACCTGCGCCTCGTTCGGGTTCACCACCACGAACCCGGTCGACGCGATCGCCAGGATCAGGCCGTACACCGCCACCGTGACGCCGACGACCACCTCACCGCCGTCCGCCTCCACGAACGGCACCGCCACCGCCGCGGCCACGGCCGCGAGCAGCACCAGCAGGCCGATCACCAGGAACCCGTTCACCCGGAAGACTCGCCGCTCCATGACATCTCCCCCATATCGAAGTGATATCACCATGCTAACACTGGGGAGCAAGGGCTTCCGGGCGCGGCTTCTTGAGCGGTGGGGTCGCGTGCAGGGCTGCCTCCGGCGGGCCTCGAGCTCCGGTGCATGGCGGGATTGCCGGGTGTGGGGGTCCGTGGGGCCGGCTGTTTTTTCGTGGCGGGTGTGGGTTGCGTCTGTGGGCCGGGATGGTGCTGGCGCACGTCCGCGAAAACCACCACGGCTGCGGTACGCGGGATTCGCGCGACCAGCCGACCCCGCTCGAACGCGCCAGTCGCATATCGGGCGCGTTGCGGAGGCTTGAATGCCGGCATTCGGGTGCTGATGCTATTCGGCGTCGCCGCATAGAGCCTATCGCGGTCGCGGTGTGCGGGGTGCCGAAAGTACGGTCCGGTTCGAAAGTCACGTGTCGCGAATGGTGCACGATCGCATGTGGGCCAGGGGGCCACATCGGGGCGGCGATGATCGACGCTTTGTGAAAGGCTTTCTCCATGCGGCAATTGCAGTTGTTCACGTCGGCGGGAATGGCGAAGATGCGAGATCGGACTGCGTCTCGTAATTACTCTGCCGCGCGTGACAAATTCCGTCGGGTACATGAGCGGCGCCGCTATTGGGGAAAGCGCCGCGGTCACATAGACCGACTGCGCCGGGAGTACGGCTACCCCTACGTCGAGGCCGTGGCGGCCGTCGACGGTGTGCGCCGTGGCTCATCCCCGGCTCGCCACGCGGCCCCCGCTCCGCGAACACGCCCGCCCGACCACGCAACCGCCGCACCACGGCTACCTTCACGCGACTACGCACTCACCGCGCCGCAAGCGCCTCCGCACGACCACGCCGCCGCCACGCCGCAGGCGCATCCGCGCGACCATGCAGTCACCGCGCAGCAAGGTGCTCCCCAAGCGCCTCCGCGCGACCACACGCCTACCTCGCCGCAGACATCCCCACGCGGCCACGCATCCGCCACGCCGCAGATACGTCCACGCGACTGCGCCCCTGCCACAGCACAGAGGACCTCACGCGGCCACATCCGCGCGACGCCGCAAGCGCATCCGCGTGACCACGTATTGGCTGCACCGCAGAGACCCCGGCGCGACCATGCACCCTTCATGCCGCCGACAGCCTCGCGGGACCGCACGCCCGCCACGCCACAGGCGCCCGTGCGCGACCACACGGCGGCCACGCCGCCGACGCCCCATGCGCGGCGGCACGCCCGCCGCGTCGGGGACGCCCTCGGCTGGCCGTGCGGCCGCGACGCGGCACGCGGGTTCGGGTGACGATGCGACTGCGGTGCCGCAGATGTCGCGCGACGGCGTGCCGGCCGTGCCGCGGGCAGCTTCGTGTGATCACTCGGCTGTCCGGCGGCGGGGGTCCGCGCGCGACCGCATGCCTGCGGGACACGAGAGACTCCGTGGTGGTGGCCGATCCGCGGCGCCGCAGTCCGATCCTGGTCGACCACGTGGGCCCGCGGGCACCGCGATCCGGCTCGGCCGCCAGGCGTATGCCACCACTGCCACAGGTAGGTTCCGCCAAGCGTGCGCGGCTGCTGCGGTGGTCATGTCACGCCCGATATGTGCCGCTACCACCGCAGTGAGGCTCCGCCAACCGCGTGCCGCTACCGGCCGGGCAAGTCCCCCGTCAGCCCCGTGCCCCAACCGCCGCAGGCCGGGCCGGACACGATGCCCCAACCACCGCGGGCACGACTCGCCGGGCGTGTACTCAACCGGCCGGGGCGGGACCGAACGCGTGCACCAACCGCCGCGGGGCAGGGCGCGCCGGGAAAGTGGTGGTGCCGTCGAGTGCGATTCGGTGGACGGCGAGATGGCCGGCATCACGCATTCGAAGGCGGGTATGCCTGCGGGGCCGGTGGGCTCGGCTGTCTGCCGAGAAGCGCGAGCTGCCGCCGGAAGGTTTCCGAAAAGATGCAGGCGAGGAGTGCGGCGCCAGCAGTGAGGAATAGTGCTGCCCTGCTCAGAGAGAAGTCGGCGGCGACTTTCGCGTGAAATCAGGGGCACTGCGCATCGTGAATTGCCCGGCGGGCTGCGGCCGGTGAGTCACGGTTACCGAAGTCGGGTTGTGGCGCGATGGCACGTCCGCCCAGAATGCGGCGTCGGGGGAAAGTCACGTCGGCGGCCGCGGGGGTGCGAATTCCGCAATTGGCCGCGGTCGGATCGGCCGGGAGACGGGGCATGGGGTGGGGAGCGGGCGGGAGGCGCGCGGGTGAAGGGGTCAGGGGGTGGTGCGGTTGCGGGTGGCGATGGCCCAGCCGCAGGCGTAGAGGAGGGTGACGGCGCCGCTGGCGACCATGATGTGGCGGGGGTCGACGTGGTCGATGACGGCGGCGACGGCCAGTTGGCTGATCGAGATGGCGATGGTGGTGAGCATCAGGTCGGTGGCGAAGACGCGGCCGCGCAGCGTGTCCGGGACGGCGCTCTGGAGGGCGAAGTTGGAGAGCATCCAGTTGGTGCCGCCGGCGAAGTGTGCGACGAAGACCAGGGCGACCAGCAGTGGGAACCATGGGGCGAACGCGGCGGTGGCGTAGGCGAGGCCGTAGACGGCCATCGAGATGGCGAGGCCGGGCAGCAGCCAGGTCTGGTGGTCGAGGAGGCGGCGGGTGGCCAGCGGGCCGGCCAGGACGGCGGCGCCGCGGGCGGCGAAGAGGATGCCGACGCCGGCCGGGCCCACGCCGTAGGCGGCGACGACCAGGGGGAACGCGGCGATGACGCCGTTGCCGAGGCCGACGGCGGACTTGACCGTGATCAGGGCGCGGAGGCGGGGGCTGGCGCCGATGTGGCGCAGCGCCTCGCGGATCGCGGCGAACGGGTGCGGTGGTGGGCCGTCCGGTGCGGCGGCCTGGAGGGGGCGGCGGATGCGGGAGGTGAGGAACGCGGCGATCAGCAGGCCGGCGCCGGCCATCGCGAAGCACGCGTACGGGCCGGCGAAGCCGCTGACCACGCCGCCGACCGAGGCGCCGACCACGACCATGATGCCCCAGGCGCCGCCGGCCAGCGCGTTCGCGTCGGGCAGGTCCTCGGGGTCGACCACGTTGGGCAGCGCGGCCTGGGCGGCGGGCGTGTAGAAGGCCTTGGCCACCGCGACCGCGGCCATCGCCAGCAGCGCGAGCCATGCGGTGCCGGCGTCCTGGACCGTGAAGAGCAGCAGCGAGGCGACGAGCGCGGCCAGGTTCGCGACGATCATCACGGTGCGGCGGTTGACCCGGTCGACGACCGTGCCGGAGTACGGCAGGAGCAGCGCGTTGAGGCCGGTGTCGACGGTCATCACGAGCGCGCCGAGCACGCCGCTGCCGGTGAGGTCGGTCAGCAGCACCAGCAGCGGGACCATGATGAACCAGTCCGCGCCGAAGACGACGAGTTCACTGAGGTAGAGCCGCCGGAAGTCCGGGTTCCGGGCCAGCAGCGACAGGGGTGAACTCACAGAGGGACCTTACCCAAATGATCAAGGCGCCTTCCGGACGGATCCGGAAGGCGCCTCGAACCGATCGGCTACTCCTGCGGCGGCAGCGGTGACTTGTTGCTGCGTGGCAGGCGGAGCACCTCGAACTGGTCGGTGCCGTCCCGCAGCGCGCCCGAGGGTGCGGCGGGCGGCTCCGGCGTCGTCTCCGGCACCGAGTCGACCCGCTCCACCGGGGCGGCGGCCGGAGCCGGGGCCGCGACCGGGGCGGGGGCCGGGACGCCGCCCCGTACCTGGTCCGCCTTGCGCGCCCGGCGCTCGGCGCGACGCTCACGCCGGCCCTCGACCAGCGTGTAGAGCGCCGGCACCAGCAGCAGCGTGAGCAGCGTGGAGCTGATCAGGCCGCCGATGACCACGACCGCGAGCGGCTGTGAGATGAAGCCGCCCTCGCCGGTCAGGCCGAGCGCCATCGGGGTGAGCGCGAAGATGGTGGCGATCGCGGTCATCAGGATGGGCCGCAGCCGGTGCCGGCCGCCCTCGATCACCGCCTCCTGCACGCCGTACCCCTGCTTGCGGTACTGGTTGATCAGGTCCATCAGCACGATGGCGTTGGTGACCACGATGCCGACCAGCATCAGCACACCGATCAGCGCGGGTACGCCGAGCGCGGTGTCCGTGGCCAGCAGCAGCAGGATCGCGCCGGTCGCCGCGAACGGGATGGAGACCAGCAGGATCAGCGGCTGGACGATCGAGCCGAACGTCGCCACCATGATGATGAAGACGATCGCGATCGCGGCCAGGACCGCGAGGCCCAGCTGCGAGAACGCCTCGGCCTGGTCGGCGCTGACGCCACCGATCTCCCAGCTCGCGCCGGCCGGCGGGGTCAGCTCGTCCAGCTCGGTGGTCAGCGTGGTGGTGGCCGCGCCGATGTTGGAGCCGCTGACCGTACCGGTGACGGTGACGCTGCGGTCGCCGTTGATCCGGGTGATCTCGACCGGGCCCTGCACCTCGTTGACGTCCGCCACGTCGTCCAGCGGCACGATGCCGCCCGGCGTCTGCAGCGGGTACGCCCGGAGCGCGGCCAGGTCCGCCGGGGCGGTGCCGCCGAGGTCCAGCACGACGTTGCGCTCGCCGGCACCGGTCAGCGTGACCTGCCCGATCGGTGCGTCGCGGAACGCGCCGGAGACCAGCTGGCCGATCTGCGCCTCGGAGAGACCGCGCGCGGTGGCCGCGGCCCGGTCGACCGTGATGTCGATGCGCGGCACGCTCTCGGCCAGGTCGCTGGTCACGTCCGTGACGTCCGGCGTGGCCGCCATCGCGTCCTGGACCTGCTTCGCGGCCGCGGCCAGCGACTCCGCGTCCGCGGCCTTGACCACGACCGCGAGCTCGTTGCCGCTGAATCCGCTGCTGGAGTCCGCGCCGACGGTGATCTCGCCGGCCGACGGGCCGAGGTCCTCGAACTCGCCGCGCAGCCGCTCGGTGAACGCCTCGGTGTCGACGTCCTCCTCGAGCGTGACGGAGTAGCTGGCGCTGTTCGCGCCGCTGCCGCCGCCGGTGAACAGCGCGGACTGGCCGCCGCCGCCCACGGTCGCCTGGTACGACTTCACCTCATCGGCGTCGGACAGCACCGCCTCGACCCGCTTGGCCTGCGCGTTCGTCGTCTCCAGGCTGGTGCCGATCGGCATCGTCTGGGAGATGCTCAGCGTGTCCTGGCCGGACTGGTCGATGAAGTTCGTCTTCAGCTGGGTGGCGAGACCACCGGTGATCGCCAGCACCACGACGCCGATGCCGATCGTGGTCCAGCGCCAGCTGGTGGCGAACCGGATGACCGGCAGGTAGGAGCGCTGGAGCGGGCTGCGCAGCTCCTTCTCCTCCGCGGCCTTGCGGGCGACCTCGGTCTCCTCCGCGGTGCCCTTCGGCGGGCGGAGGAACCAGTAGGCCAGCACCGGGACGATGGTCAGCGACACGATGAGCGAGGCGATCAGCGCGACCGTGACCGTGATGGCGAACGGTGCGAAGAGCTGGCCGACGAAGCCACCGACCAGCGCGATCGGCGCGAACACCGCGACCGTGGTGAGCGTGGACGCCAGCACCGCGCCGGCGACCTCCTGCACGCCGGTGGTGATCGCGCGCAGCTTCTCCTCGCCGTACCCGAGATGGCGTTTGATGTTCTCCAGCACCACGATGGAGTCGTCGACCACCCGGCCGACCGCGATGGTGAGCGCGCCGAGCGTGAGCAGGTTGAGCGAGTAGTCCTGGATCCACAGCGCGATCAGCGCGACCAGCACGGAGAGCGGGATGGAGACCGCGGTGACGATCGTGGACCGGACGGAGAGCAGGAAGACCAGGATGACGATCACGGCCATCACCAGGCCGAGCAGGCCCTCGGTGGCGAGGCTCTCGATCGACTTCTCGACGAACGGCGCCTGGTCGAAGACGACCGTGAGCGTGGCGCCGCTGGCCGCGGCCAGCTCCGGGAGCCGGTCGCGGATCTCCTCGGAGATGCGCACCGCGTTGCCGTCCGGCGTGGCGGTGACGGAGATGCCAAGGCTGTCCACGCCGTCCGTGCGCGTGTAGGACGTCGGCGCCGCCTGCACCTCGGCCACGGTGGCGACGTCGCCGAGCCGGACCGCGCGCCCGCCCGTACCGCTGAGGTAGATGTTCTGCAGGTCCTCGAGGGTGGTGATCGGCGTGCCCACCTGGACGGTCAGCGTGCGCTCGCCCTCGGTCAGCGTGCCGGCCGGGACGGAGACGCCGTTCGCCTGGAGCGCGGTGGCGATGCCGGCCGGGTTGACGCCGGCCGCGCCGAACTTGGCCAGGTCGGGCGTGATGGTGATGCTCGACGTGCGCGCGCCGGTGACCTCCGCGGTCCGCACGCCTTCGATGCCCTGGAGCTCGGGCAGCACGCTCTCGTTGAGCGTGGCCGCGAGCGCCGCCTCGTCCGCGCCGCCGGACGCGGCCAGCACGATGGCCGGCAGGTCGGCGGTGCTGCCGGCGAAGACGGTGGGGTCGACGTCCTCCGGCAGCTGGGCGCGGATCCGGCCCAGGTTGCTCTCGATCTTGGAGACGGTCTGGGTCAGGTCGGTGCCGAACTCGAACAGGACCTGGACCGTCGCCACGCCCTCGCTGGTGGTCGACGTGACCTCGTCGAGGCCCTCGATCCCCTGGACGCTGTTCTCGATCGGCTCGGTGACCCGCTGCTCGACGATCTCCGGCGACGCCCCGGGGTAGGAGGCGAAGATGAACGCAGCCGGGAACTCCAGCGAGGGCAGGAGCTGCTGCTTGAGGGACGGGATGGCGAAGGCCCCGAAGCCGGTCACGATGATCGCGATCAGGGCGACGAGACCCCGGTTCGCGAGACTCAGTCTTGCGAGCAAGGACATGAGCAGACTCTTCTCCTGCTGGGGTAAGTTAGCTCGACACGAATAGTTTGCCTTACGCGAACAAGTTGCCCACAATCGGGGACATCCCGTAGTTCACAAGGACCTGCGGTGCAGAAGGACCCAGACGGCGAGACGGCAGGAGACGCGGTGGCCGACGAGGACAAGGACCGGCTGATCGCGCAGATCATGGAAACCCAGCGCCGCCTGCAGTACCTGTTCGCGCACGATCGGTCCAACCCGCTCTTCGACGCGCATCTGACCATGCCGCAGCTCAAGATCCTACTCATGCTGGCCGCGGGCGGCGGGGCATCCGGGCAGGAACTGCAGCGCTTCATGGGCGTCAGCCTGGCCACCGTCACCGGGATCGTGGACCGGCTCGTCGCCCACGATCTGGTGGAAAGACATGAGGACCCGAACGACCGGCGGGTACGGCGGGTGATGCTCACGCCGCACGGCCGGCAGACCGTGGAACGCATCATCATGGCCGGCGCCGAACGCCAGGCCCGCGTGCTGTGCCGGATGTCCGCCGCGGACCTGGGCGTCGTCCTGCGGGCCACGGAGTTGCTGGTCGGCGCGGCGGAGGCGGACGCGGCCGCGGAGCGCGCCGGCGAAAACCTCCGGTAACGAAAAATTATCTGTTTTGTCCACATAGCCTGTAGGCATGGCCCGCCGCACGCTCACGCTCTGCGCGCTACTCGGCGCGCCGCTGCTGGCCGGCACGAACCAGACCTGGCACGGTCCGGCGCTGCGCGACCTCGCCACCGAGATCGGCGGCCCGACCCGGGCGGCCTGGATCATCTCCGCCTCGCTGCTCGCCGCGATCACCGCGGCGCCGCTGGCCGGGCGGCTCGGCGACCGATACGGGCCGAAGAGGCTGCTCCAGGCCGGACTGCTGACCACGGCCGCGGGTGCGGCGCTGGGCGGGCAGGCCGAGTCGATCCGCACCCTGATCTGGGCGCAGGTGATCTACGGCGTCGGCGCCGGCACCGCGCTCGTCCTCACCCACGTGCTCACCACCCGGATGGCCGGGGCCGAACAGCGGGCGCCGTTCCAGAACGCGTTCGGGGCCACCTACGCGGTCGCCGGCGTGCTCGGGCCGGTCCCCGGCGGGCTGCTGGCCGACGCGCTCTCCTGGCGCTGGCTGTTCCACGTGACGGCCGGCACCGCGTTCGTGCTGCTGGTCGTCGTCACGCTGACCGTGTCCGGCGCGCACCAGCGCGAACGCGTACCGCTGGATCTGGCCGGGATCACGCTGATGGCGCTGATCGGCGCGGGCGTGCTGATCGCGGTGTTCTGGGCCGGCGCACCCGGCCGCGGCCTGCCCTGGTCGCTCGGTGCGGCCGGCGTGACCGCGCTGCTGATCGCCGCGTTCGTGCGGGTGGAGCGCCGGGCCGCGGTGCCGGTGCTGCCGCCGGAGCTGTTCACCGGCACGGTGTTCCCGACCGCGTCCGCGATCGGCCTGCTCGGCGGCGCCGCGCTGTTCGTGACCGTGGCGAGCCTGCCGCCGTACCTGCAGCTGGCCCGCGGCGGCAGCCCGGCCGGGTCCGGGCTGGCACTGCTGCCGCTCTCCACCGGCATGCTCCTGTCCGTGGTGGCCGGGCAGGTGGCCGTGGTCCGGACCGGCCGGTACCGGATGCTGACGCTGGCCGGCAGCATGCTGGTCGCGGTCGGACTGCTGATCCTCGGGCGGATGGAGACGACCACGCCGCTCCCGGTGATCCTGCTGGCCACGCTGCTGATCGGGCTCGGCCTCGGGCTGGTCTTCCCGCTCGTGCAGCTCGCCGTGCAGAACGGCACGGACGCGCGGCACCTGGGCGTGGCCACGTTCGCCAGCCTCTACTTCCGCTGGTTCGGCGGCGCGGTCGGCCCGGTGCTGTTCGCCGCGATCGTCGCCGGTTCGCTACCGCCGCGGCTGTCCGACGCGAACGTGATGAGCACCCCGCAGACACCCGAGGGAGTGGCCCTCTACCTGCGCGTCTACACGGACGGCGTGCACACCGGGTTCCACACGCTGGCGGTGCTGCTGGGCGTGGCCGTGGTGCTGTCCTGGCTGCTGGCCGAGGTGCCGCTGCGGGTGACCACGCCGGTGCTGGCACCGGAGATGTTCGGCATGGCGCCGGCCACCCGCCCGGTCGACGAGCTGGAACGGGTGCTGGCCGCGCTGGCGCTGCGCGAGGACGCGGAACGCCTCTACGGCGAGCTGGCCACGCGCGCCCGGACCGGCGTCGGGCCCGGGGCGACCTGGCTGCTCGGCCGGATCGGCCGGAAGGGGACGCTGCGCCTCGACGGGTTGCCCGCCCACCGGCTGCTGCCGCCGGACCGGGTGACCGGCTGGCTGGCCGAGCTGCGGCAGGCCGGGCTGGTCACCGGCGAGCACGACCTGACGCTCACCGCGGACGGCGACGCGGTCTGGCAGCGCCTGGCCGAGGCCCGCACCGAGACGCTGGCGCGCCTGCTGGACGGCTGGCACCCGGACATGAGCCCGGAGGTGGTCGCGCGCCTGCGCCACCTGGCCCGCGACATGCTCGCCGGCCCCTCCCCGCGCTGAACGTCGCGGTCCCCGTGCCGTTCCGGAACGGCACGGGGAACCCCGGATCACGCCAGGTCGAGCGAGCGGGCCGCGGCGAGCACGTCGTTCGGGATGGTGGTCGGGGACGGGGCGGTGGAGATCGCCCACTCGGGGTCCTTCAGGCCGTGGCCGGTGACGGTGCAAACCACGGTCGAGCCGGCCGGGACCTTGCCCGCCTCCGCCTGCTGGAGCAGGCCGGCCACGCTGGCCGCGCTGCCCAGTTCCACGAACACGCCGACGGTACGGGCGAGCAGCCGGTACGCCGTGAGGATCTCCCGGTCCGTGACGGCCGCGATCAGGCCGCCGGACGTGTCCCGCGCGTCGACCGCCTTGGTCCAGCTCGCCGGGTTGCCGATCCGGATCGCGGTGGCGATCGTGGACGGCTCACGCACGGCCTCACCGTTCACGATCGGCGCGGCACCGGAGGCCTGGAAACCGAACATCCGCGGCGTCCGGGTGGCGTTGCCCGCGGCCCGGTCCTCCTGGTAGCCCATCCAGTACGCGCTGATGTTGCCGGCGTTGCCGACCGGCAGGCAGTGGATGTCCGGCGCGTCGCCGAGCGCCTCGACGATCTCGAACGCCGCGGTCTTCTGCCCCTGCAGCCGGTCCGGGTTCACGGAGTTGACCAGCGCGACCGGGTAGTCCAGCGACAGCTTCGACGCGAGCGCCAGGCAGTCGTCGAAGTTGCCGGAGACCTGCAGCAGCTTGGCGCCGTGCACCAGCGCCTGCCCCAGCTTGCCCAGGGCGATCTTGCCCTGCGGCACCAGCACCGCGCAGGTGATGCCGGCCCGCGCCGCGTACGCCGCCGCGGACGCGCTGGTGTTCCCGGTGGACGCGCAGATGATCGCCTTGGCGCCGTCCTCGACCGCGCGGGACACCGCCATGGTCATGCCGCGGTCCTTGAACGACCCGGTCGGGTTCGCGCCCTCGACCTTGAGGTAGACGTCGGCGCCGGTACGCGTGGAGAGCTCCGGCGCCGGCACCAGGGGCGTGTTCCCCTCGTGCAGGGTGATCACCGGTGTCGCCTCGGTAACCGGCAGCCGGTCCCGATACGCCTCGATCAAGCCACGCCACATGATGCTCTCCTCAGTCGGCATTCAGCCCTGGCGCCCTAGCCTGCCCTACCCGCGTGCACCGGGTCGAGGACACACCGGGCCGTACCCACCTGGCGGGACATGACGTGCCGGTGCGGGTGATTCGTGCCCGGCCGTCCGCGCCGTGCCGATCGGTGGCACTTTTCCGGGATATGCCGTGCGCCGCCGGTCCGGCATATTTTTTCGCAGCGCCGGGGGGCGCGCCACAGACTTTCGACCGAGCACCGTCAGACCGAGGAGCGGGACATGAGCGGCGACTTCACCGACACCAGCGGCACCGACCTGGACATCACCACCGAGGCCGACGCGTACGAGACCGCACCGCTGCACGACACGTTCCTCCAGCCGGCCGAGGGCGCGTACGAGATGGTGGAGATCGACCAGTACGGGGTGACCACCACGCACGTGGACACCGACTCCGACGGCGTCGCCGACTACTCCAACATCGACGCGGACGGCGACGGCAGCTCGGAGATGATCTACATGGACTCCGACGGTGACGGGCGGCAGGAGACCGTCGGCATCGACACCAACGGCAACGGCTGGCTCGACCGGGCCGAGTCCGACGTGGACGGCGACGGGGTGCCGGACGGCGTGGTCACCGACACCGACGAGGACGGCCTGGTCGACGTGCTGGAGATCGACGAGGACGGCGACGGCGTCCCGGACTACACGTTCACGGACACCGACTACGACGGCACGCTGGAGTCGTTCACCGCCGCGGTCCCCGTCGACCCGGCCGACGGCACCGCCGTGGCCGGCCCGTACGCGGCGGCCTGAACAATCTCGGCGGCACGCTGAACCACGCGGCGGCCGGCTCCCGTACGTGCGGTGGGTGATCAGTGATGGCGCCCGCATGGTCTTACCGGTGAGCATTCACCTCTGGCACATTCCTTCCGCGCCGGCCGGCGCGGCACACATCGGCATCGAAGGGCAAGGACATGAGCGAGGACTTCAGCGGCATCGACACCACCACCACGGACGAGGCTCCGGTGGAGTTCGAGTCCGTCTCGCTGAACGACGAGCTGGCGGCGCCGGCCGAGTACGAGAACGTGCTCACCGACACGGACACGGCCGGTAACACGTACACCTACATCGACACCGACGGTGACGGCGCGGCCGACTACTCCAGCCTGGACGAGAACGGCGACGGGGTCGCGGAGGCGGTCTGGGCGGACACCGACGGCGACGGCCTCAACGACACCGCGGCGACCGACACCGATGGCGACGGCCTGCTGGACTACGCGGAGGCCGACATCGACGGCGACGGCGTGACCGACGGCCTGGCCACGGACACGAACGCGGACGGCCTCGTCGACGTGCTGGAGATCGACGAGGACGGTGACGGCGTCGCCGACTACACGATCACCGACGCGGACCTGAACGGCACGCTGGAGTCGGTCACCTCGGACGGCACCACGGTCAACCTGGAGGACGGCTCCACCACCGGCGTCCCGTCCACCACGACGGACCCGTTCGCGGCCGCCTGACCCTCCCGATCGCACACCGGGGCGGCGGATCTTCGGATCCGCCGCCCCGGCGGCGTTCGTGGCGTCGGCCGCGCCGGCTGGTTCAGTGCCGTCGGCCGCGCCGGCGGCATTCGGGGTGTCTCGGCCGCGCCGGTGAGGTTCGGGGCGTGAGCCGCGCCGCGCACGTGACCGGCGGCGGGAACCGCGAGGGTGACCACCCACCCGGCCGGTGCCCGCGGGAGCAATCGGAACGTGCCCCCGCCGGAAGCGGGCAGACAGGCCCCTAGTTGTCGCCCTCGACGCGCAACACGCTGGCGATGCTGCGGACGATGTCCAGGTTGCGGAGTTCGTCGACGGTGGCGGCCAGCGCGGCGTCGCGGGCGGTGTGCGTGACGATCACCAGGCTGGCCTCGTCGCCGTGACCGGCCTGGCGGACCGTGGCGATCGAGACGTCGTGCTTGGCGAAGACGCCCGCGACCTGGGAGAGCACGCCCGCGCGGTCGGCCACGTCGAGGCTGACGTGGTAGCGCGTGATCGCGTCGCCCATCGGCCGGATCGCGAGCTTGGCGTAGGCGGACTCGCTCGGCGCCCAGGTGCCGGCCAGCCGGTTGCGGGAGACCGCGACCACGTCGCCGAGCACCGCGCTCGCGGTCGGCGTGCCGCCCGCGCCGGCACCGTAGAACATCAGCTGGCCGGCGGCCTCGGCCTCGACGAAGACCGCGTTGTAGGCGCCGCCGACGCCGGCCAGCGGGTGGCTGCGCGGAATCATCGCCGGGTGCACCCGGACGCTGACCGATTCGGTGCCCTGCGCGTCGACGTTGCGGGCCGCGATGCAGAGCAGCTTGATCGTGCTGCCCATCTCCCGCGCGCTCGCCACGTCCGCCGCGGTGACCTCCGTGATGCCCTCGCGGTAGACGTCCGCCGCGGTGACCCGGGTGTGGAACGCGAGCGAGGCCAGGATCGCGGCCTTCGCGCCGGCGTCGAAGCCCTCGACGTCCGCGGTCGGGTCGGCCTCCGCGTAGCCGAGCGCGGTCGCCTCCTCCAGCGCCTCGCCGAAGCCGGCGCCGGTCGAGTCCATCGAGCTCAGGATGAAGTTCGTGGTGCCGTTGACGATGCCGGTGACCTTGGTGATCCGGTCGCCGTGCAGCGACTCGCGCAGCGGGCGGAGCAGCGGGATCGCGCCGGCGACCGCGGCCTCGTAGTAGAGGTCGGCGCCGCCCTCGGCCGCGGCGTCGTGCAGCGCGCCACCGTCCTCGGCCAGCAGCGCCTTGTTGGCCGTGACCACGCTCTTGCCCGCGCGCAGCGCCTCGACCAGCCACGTCCGCGCGGGCTCGATGCCGCCGACGACCTCGATCACCACGTCGACGTCGTCGCGCTTGATCAGGCCGAGCGCGTCCGTCGTGAAGATCGACGGGTCGACGGGCAGGTCGCCGCGGTCACGGCCGATCCGCCGCACGGCGATGCCGACGATCTCGAGCGGCGCGCCGATCCTGGCCGTGAGGTCCTCGGCCTGGTCGTGCAGCAACCGGACGACCTCGGCGCCGACCGTGCCACAGCCGAGCAGGGCCACGCGAACAGCTGGTTTCGTCATCCCACATCCAATGCGAGCAGATCCGCTTCCGTCTCCCGCCGCACGATGACGCGCGCCGCACCACCCCGGACGGCGATCACCGGCGGGCGCGGCACATGGTTGTAGTTACTGGCCATGCTGCGGCAATACGCGCCCGTGCCCGGAACCGCAATAAGATCTCCGGGCTGCACGTCGGCGGGCAGGAATTCATCCTTCACCACGATGTCCCCGGACTCACAGTGCTTTCCCACCACCCGGGCCAGAATCGGCTGTGAGTCACTTCTCCGGGACGCCACCGTGGCGCTGTACGAGGCGTCGTAGAGCGCGGTGCGGATGTTGTCGCTCATCCCGCCGTCGACGCTCACGTACGTACGCATCTCGAGGTCCTTGACCGTGCCGACCTCGTAGAGCGTGAACATCGCCGGGCCGACGATCGCGCGGCCGGGCTCGATCGAGACGTGCGGCTTGACCAGCTGCTGCGCCTCGCACTCGTCCTCGACGATCTTGCGCATGCGGTCGGCCAGGTCCTTCGGGGCGGACGGGTCGTCCTGGGTGGTGTAGGCGATGCCGAAACCGCCGCCCAGGTCCAGCTCCGGGAGGTCCACGCCGCGGGCCGTCCGGATCTCGCCGACGAGTTCCAGCACGCGCCGCGCGGCCAGCTCGAACCCGCTGGTGTCGAAGATCTGGCTGCCGATGTGCGAGTGGAAACCGCGCAGCTCCAGCGTTCCCTCGTCCAGGACCTTCAGGGCCGCACGGTACGCGGTGCCGCCCGCGATGGAGAACCCGAACTTCTGGTCCTCGTGAGCGGTCGCGATGAACTCGTGCGTGTGCGCCTCCACGCCGGGGGTGACGCGGATGAGGACCTTCTGGCTCGTTTCCCTGGCCCTGACGATCTCGGTGAGCCGGTCGATCTCGTGGATCGAGTCCACGATGATCCGGCCGACGCCCGCGTCGACGGCCCTCTCCAGCTCGGCGACCGACTTGTTGTTGCCGTGGAAACCGATCCTCGCGGGGTCCATGCCGGCCGCGAGCGCGGTGGCCAGCTCGCCGCCGGAGCAGACGTCCAGGTGGAGGCCCTCCTCCGCGATGATCCGGACGACCGCCTTGCAGAGGAACGCCTTGCCGGCGTAGTAGACGTCGGCGTCGTGGAACGCGTCCCGGAACTCGCGGCAGCGGGCCCGCATGTCGTCCTCGTCCAGCACGAACGCGGGCGTGCCGAACTCCTCCTTGAGCTCCGCGACCGTCTTACCGGCGATCTCGACCACGCCGTCGGTGCCGCGCACGACGTGCCGCGGCCAGAGCTGCGGGAGCAGCGCGTTGACGTCGTCCGGCGTGCGCAGCCACTCGGGGCTGGTGATGTGCGCGCGCATGCCCTACATCCTCTCCGGAGCGGAGACGCCGAGCAGGGACAATCCGTTCGCGATCACCGTTCGGGTGGCGTCGTTCAGCCAGAGGCGGGCCCGGTGCAGCTCGGTGAACTCCTCGTCACCGTGCGGCAGCACGCGCTGACGTACCCCGTCGATCTTGGTGTCGTAGAACCGGTGGTACGCGGCGGTCACCTCCTCCAGGTAACGCGCGATGCGGTGCGGCTCACGGAGCTCGGCGGCGGAGGCGATGATCGCCGGGTACTCCGCGAGCGTCTTGAGCAGCTCCAGCTCCTTGTCCAGGCCGAGCAGCTCCGGCCGGAAGTCCGCGCTGTCGCCGCGCGAGTGGCCCGCCTCGGCCGCGTTCCGCCCGATGCTGGCGGTACGGGAGTGCGCGTACTGCACGTAGTAGACGGGGTTCTCGTTCCGGGCGCTGGTCCACAGGTCCACGTCGATGTCGATCGGCGAGTCGGAGGAGTAGCGGGCCAGCGCGTACCGCGCGGCGTCCACCCCGATCGCGTCGACCAGGTCCTCCAGCGTGACGACCGTGCCGGCCCGCTTGGACATCCGCACCGGGGCGCCGTCGCGGACCAGGTTGACCAGCTGGCCGATCAGGATCTCCAGGTTGACCCTCGGGTCGTCGCCGAAGCAGGCGGACATCGCCTTCATCCGGCCGATGTAACCGTGGTGGTCGGCGCCCAGCATGATCACGACCCGGTCGAAGCCGCGCTCGCGCTTGTCCAGGTAGTAGGCGCAGTCGGCGGCGAAGTAGGTCCAGTCGCCGTCCGACTTGCGCAGCACCCGGTCCTTGTCGTCACCGAAGTCGGTGGTGCGCAGCCAGACCGCGCCGTCCCGCTCGAACGTGTGGCCCTGCGCGGTCAGCCGGTCCAACGCGTGCTGCAGCGCCCCCCGGTCGTGCAGGTCCTTCTCGTTGAAGTACGTGTCGAAGTGCACGCCGAAGTCGGTCAGGCTCTTCTTGATCTCGGCGAACATCAGATCGACGCCGTACCGCCGGAACTCCTCGCGGGCCTCGGCCTCGTTCAGCTTCAGGATGTCCTGGTGCTCCTCGATCACGGTCTGCGCGATCTCGGAGATGTAGGCGCCGCCGTAGCCGTCCTCCGGCGCGGGCTCGCCCTTCGCGGCCGCGAGCAGCGAGTTCGCGAAGCGATCGATCTGCGAACCGGCGTCGTTGAAGTAGTACTCCGTGCCGACCTCGGCGCCGGCCGCGCGCAGCAGCCGGGCCAGCGCGTCGCCGACCGCGGCCCACCGCACACCGCCGATGTGCACCGGGCCGGTCGGGTTCGCCGAGACGAACTCCAGGTTGATCTTCTGCTTCGCCAGCTTGTCGCTCGTCCCGTAGCTCTCGCCCTGGGCGACGATCAGCCGCGCCAGCTCGCCGGCGGCGGCCGCGTCCAGGCGGATGTTCAGGAAGCCGGGGCCGGCGATCTCCACCGCTTTGATGCCCGGCTGCGCCTGGAGCTGGTCGACGAGCGCCTGGGCCAGCTCGCGCGGCGGCACGCCGGCCTTCTTGGCCACCTGCATCGCGATCGTCGATGCGTAGTCGCCGTGCTCGGGATTGCGCGGACGCTCCACCGAAATCGACGCGGGTAGCAGGGACGGGTCCAGGCCCTTGGCCGCGAACACGGCCCGGGCTGCGGCGAGGACGACCTCGGAGAGCGCTGCGGGAGTCACCGAGCCATGCTATCGGGGGTAGACTCGGGAACTTGGTGGCGGCCCGGTTACTCCTATATCTGGGGCGAGCACCCTCCCCCGAGACCGATCGACCTGACGAGGCATGATGAGCATCAGCACGCAGGGTGGCCCCGAGCGCCGGCCCTCCGTCGTTAAGCCGGCTGCCGGCGCCAAGCCGAACTCCCCCGGGGACGGCAAGCCTTCCCGCCCCGGTAGCGGCAAGGGCAAGGGCCCGCGCAAACCGGTCACCCCGGTCAAAGTCGCCCAGCAGCGCAGTTGGGGCCCGATCCTGCTCTTCGTGGCGGTCGGTGTCCTCGCGGTCGGCATCATCGGGTACGGCGCGTTCGCCGTGATCAAGGGCAGCGAGTCGTGGGAGGACCGCGCCGCGGGCATCGACGGCATCACCAACTACCGCGAGACCGACCCGGGCATGCTGACCGCCAACCACAAGAGCGGCCCGCAGACCTACAAGACCACGCCGCCGGTCGGTGGCGACCACAACACCGCCTGGCAGAACTGCATGGGCGACGTCTACGACGCGCCGATCGCGAACGAGCACGCGGTGCACAGCATGGAGCACGGCGCGGTCTGGGTCACGTACAAGACCGGCCTGCCGCAGGACCAGATCGACAAGCTCGCCGAGAAGGTGCGCGGCAACGAGTTCATGCTGATGAGCCCGGTCGACGGCCTCTCCAACAACATCTCGTTGCAGGCCTGGGGCTACCAGCTCAAGCTCGACAGCGCCGACGACGACCGGATCGACTCGTTCATCCGCGCGCTGCGCATCAACGCCACCCAGGAGCCGAACGCCGGCTGCTCCTCCGGCGTCACCGCCACCGGCACCACGCCGCGTGACATCGGCAACGGCATGCAGCAGGGCAGCTGACCCCGGTCATGAGCGCCGCCACCACCTCCTCCGCGCCGTCCACGGACGGCTCGGAGGAGGTCGCCCCCCGACGCCACCTCGGCACCCTCTGGATCGCGCTGGCGATCGTGGTCGGCCTCGCCCTGGGCTACACCGCCGGCCTCCTCACCCCGGCCGTCACCGCACCCGGCGACGACTCGGTCGAGGCCGGCTTCGTCCGTGACATGTCCACCCACCACGCCCAAGCCGTGGAAATGGCCATGATCATGCACACCAAGGCCCAGGACGAGCAGGTCGCGTCCCTGGCCGCCGACATCGCCATCACCCAGCAGGGCCAGATCGGCACGATGAGCGCCTGGCTCCGCGACTGGAACCTCAACCCCACCGGCAGCCAGCCGCGGATGGCCTGGATGCCCAACTCCCAGGGCAGCCTCACCAACGGCCTGATGCCCGGCATGGCCACCCCCGAACAGCTCACCCAGCTGCGCGAGGCCACCGGCGTCGAGGCCGAGAAGCTCTTCCTCGACCTGATGCTCACCCACCACCTCGGCGGCATCCACATGGCCGAGGAGGTCGTCGACCTGAGCGACGACAAGGACATCGACTGGCTGGCCGGCACGATGGTCGCCAGCCAGCAGCGCGAGATCCAGGCCATCCAGACCATCAAGAGCGAGCTCCCGGCCAACTGAGCTCTCCCTGCTCCCCAGAGCGGTCCGGCCTCCCAGCCGGGCCGCTCTTCCCGTCTCCGGCCGCCACCCCGGATACCGATTCGCGGTGCGCCCAAGGGGTTTGCTAGTCTCTAGGAGTCCTTGAGCCCCCGTAGCTCAGGGGATAGAGCGTCGCCCTCCGGAGGCGAAAGCGCAGGTTCGAATCCTGCCGGGGGCACATAGTCTGAGCTGCAAGAACAAGCCCCGCCACCTGGAAATCCAGGAGACGGGGCTTGGTCGTGTGTCCGGTTGCGTACGGTCCTGAGCAGCCCCCTACGGCCAGCCTTGCCAAATGCCCAACAGTGGAGCCTGCCACCTCAAAGCCCTTCCGGGGTTTGCCTCCACACCTCAAGTAACGAGCAGAGCTGAAAGCCATTGATGTGGCCGAGCCAACACCGAGGCACATTCGGCAGTCGCGCGAAATCATCGATACTGCGGCCGCAGAAACACGGCTGCGCGTGCGGGAAGCAGTTGAAGCCTTCCCGCACGCGTAGATTCTCTCCGCGCAGCCTCGTCGGGACCTACCGAATGAGGCGCCTCAGGTAGAAACGTTGATCTCGAACCGGATGGGCCACCGGCGGCCTGTCGCAGGACGTAAAACCATTCGACCTGTGCCTTCCAGCGTGTCGAGCTGCGCATCGGTCGCGGCTGATCCGAGATGAAGAGTCATCACGTTTGCCCACCGCTTGGACTTGCCGGACTCCCGAAAGTGCTGCGCGAGCCGACTGCCGAGTGGCTGTCGCGTCTGCCCCACGTACAGCCAGCCAGACCCTTCGGGGATGGCGTAGATCATCGGCCCCACCAGTCGCGACAATGATCGAAATCGATCAAAGTCACGGTGAATCGGATGAACCCTCCACGGGTCGGCCTGAGCGTGCAGGTCAGGTCCGCATGCGGCGATCATCAGGGACCAGGCCGGCGCCAACGGGTGTTCCGGACGTAGACGCATCAGACGACATCCTCGTCCTCGATGTCCTCGTCCTCGACGAGGTTCTCCTCCGGCTTGAGGTTGAACACGCCGTTGAAGATCGCCTGCGCCGCGGTGTTGGCCACCATCCAGGTCGTGAGATCGCCGAAAACCGGGTGGAGGGTGATGTCGCCGGCGGCCATCTGCTGGAGGGTCTTGATGTCCTCGTTCGCGCCGGCGAGCGCCGTAATGACACCGGCCCGCAGGCGGGCAACCTTCGCCGAGTTTGTCTCGATGACCGGGCCGCTCCGCGCGGCCTTCTTCCTCTCGGTCTCACGCACCGCACGGCTGGGGTCGGAGGTGAAGACGATGTCCCAGGCCCGCGCGGGCTTCGGCGCACCGTTGTCGTCCTCCGGCGGCGCCGACGGGTTGTTCCGGTCGACGAGCGGGACGACGTAGCTGCCCGGCGGCGGCGGCGTCCTGAGCGCCTCGTTGTCGGTGTACGAGTTGACCGCCCGGCGACTCGCGTCGAAGACGTTCGCGGCGCGAGCGAGCTGCCACAGCCCGGCCTCACTCTGACCGAGCGCGGCGACGACATCGTTGACGTTCGACCGGAACGGCACCTCACCGACCAGGAACGCGCTGCCGGTGTTCGACATCAGGAGCTTGTCGGCGACAAGAGCGATACCGCCCGCCACCTGGAGCGTCGCCCGAGCGTCGGAATCCCCGGCCCAGGCCTTCGGAACCAAGGTGGTGAAGTCCTGCGTCGGAACCGGCTCCCAAGCGGTGTCGAACAGGTTGTGCGGAATCGGGCCCCCGTTGTTCCAGGCGCGGGTGGCCTGTGCCTGAAGGGGGGCCTTCGCGGCGCGCCAGGGCACATCGATCAGGGTCATCAGGTACCTGGCGTATTGGCCGCGGCTGATCCGTGACATGCCGAGCGCGTTGCGGTAGTGGCGCTTCAGCCCGGCATACGCAGTCGGGGCGCAGAAATGGGAAACCAGGTAGACGGCGCGCCAGAGTGCGGTAGCCGGCGCGGCGGCGTGAAAGATGTTCGGCACCTCCGATACGGGCAGCAACCCGACGGCCATCGCCGCGACGTCCTTGTCGATGGAGCCGTCGTGCACGGCCCGTGGCAGCGCCCTTTGAAGCGCAGTTGCCTGAGAGGCGCTGCTGTCCCACGGCTTGAACTCGCCGTGCACGCTCGCGACCAGGGCGTGGACCGCATCGTCGAACTGTTCGTCGTCGGAAACCCCAGGGTCGGCGATCGCGCCCACACTGACGACGTGCTGGACCGGGATGAACGCGGCCTGTGAGATGCGGATGGCTTCGTCGTTCGGTGTAGTGGGATCAACGATCCCCTTCGCGAAGCGGGCGCGGAGGCCGTCCAAGACAGCCTCACGGCCGCGGGCGCGTCGTGCCGTCTCTGTGTCGCCGGCTCCGCGGCCCGGCTTGAACGCGAGCAGCGCCTCGACCATTTTGTCGGCTAGTTGGTCGTTCGTCAGTGCCGGGTACATCGCCCGCCAGGAGGAGACGAATCGGGTGATGCCGTCCCGGAGCATCTCCACCATGAACGAGTCGGAACCGTCATCGAACTCGATCTGCACGGGATGCGCCAGTACCGGCCGCGACACCCGCTTGGTGAGGATGCTGGCCGAATAGTCATCTCCGAGCAGGAGCGTCTGCCGGATCGTCTGGACGACCTGTTCGACGAGGTGCTGGTGGTCGCGAAAGCGGATAAGTAGTACCGCCTGCGGCCGGCCGTCCGGCCCGACGATCCCTGTGACGCGCGGCGCCTCGACCGAGGTAGGAGCTGCTCCGGCCCTGGGCTGAAGCAGGGGGATCAGCTCAGTCACAGGCGCATGCCCCTGCACGAGCATGAGTGTCGACGGACCGACGATCTCGTCGGTCAGTGTGTTGTTCTCGATGACCCGGGCGATGGCAGCTGGATCGGTGAGAGCGCGAGCAACGGCGTGGAGGCCATCCTCGGTGAGTGCAAGGTTCGCCTTGAGACCAGCCTTCACGAGAGCAACTCGCTCACGAGAGCTCGGCGCGACCGGCAGCACCGACCGGAAATTGGCGACGGGTACGAGCTCACCGTCGATGGTCACCTGCGGCCGATTGGCCGGCTGACCGGGATTGACGAAAGACGTCATGGTCCACCTCGGACCATACTTGGCCTGCTCCAGCCTCGTGCCGGAGGGCCGCAGCGAGCGCGCGGCCAAGGCCGATGTGCGCCGCCCCACGGGATGATCGAACGTCCGCGGGACGCGTCGTCATGGTCGGATCCGCGTCACGTATCAGCCGTTCGGGTGAGGGGTATGGACCCCTGTCCCCGGAACGCGTCCACGGCGGACAAGTTCCGTCCGCCACCGGGACTGAACTCCCGGTGTTTCGCATTCCCGCCGATGAGGGCGCGACTCGATAAAGCTAACACGACCGTTCAAGCCCGGCGACCACATGGCCGTGAGGGCTCTGGGAGCGTCCTACCGGATGTGTACCGAAATTTCGGCTCAATGGTTGACACCGACACCTTTCGCCCCTGCTCAGCGCCAGCATGGAACGGTTACCCCCGCGTCGCCCTCCGGGGGCGAGAGCGCAGGTTCGAATCCTGCCGGGGGCACAGGAGCTGAGGAGCTCCCTGTCCGCCGAATGCGCGGAACCGAGAGCTTGTCCTGCCTGCTCCGGGGAGCGATCCCCGGAGACCCCACGGTGTGGCGCGGGCTACGTTGCCGGCCTTCGGATGTGGTTGTCGCGGGTGCGTCGGAGCGGGCCGGTTACCGAGTGGTCGTCGCGGTGGCCGACCCGATCGTTGTCGGCGTAGATGGCGCCGACGACGAACACACACAGATCTGCAGGCGTAGATGTGTCGGTCTTTCATGCGTACGGCTACACGACTGCTCCGCACTGTCGATGGCCGCCGGCCGGAACCGCCGAATCGGGAGACCGTCGCGGTCCCGGTCGTGCCGGCCATCGGCGATGCGGTAGAAGCCGTCGTGGTGGGGACCGGAGGCGGGTGAGTGTCGTGAGGTCGCCGCGCGAGCCGCGCACCACCCGGACGGGGCATACCTCCGCATGGTTCCGGGCGGGCCTGCCGTGCCGAGGACGGACCGGCGGCTGACTGGTGATCCCGGGGTTATTCCTCGTGTTCGAGGATTTCCTGGGAGGCGAGTTGGGCGAGTTCCTCGACGGCGCTGAGGGGGATCAGCAGGGCGATGTCCCAGGCCTCGTCGTCGGCGCCGACCAGGATGCTGGCGTGGCCTTCGGTGGTGGACCAGTAGACGGGGGCGCCGGCGGCGGTGCCGATGGCGAGGGAGCGGTGGCTGAGGCGGTCGGCGGTGCGGATGTCGATGAGGCGGGTGAGGTCTTCGAGGGTGGCGCGGATGTTGAGCTGCCAGTCGCGGGTGGCGAGCTTGACGAGGGCGGGGCGGTGGCCGGTGGCGTCGGTGGAGAGCGCGGCTTCCATGCTGACGTCGACGGTCCGGTCGTTCATGATGAAAACCATAGCGACGGGCGGCGGCGGGGCACATCAGGCGCGGCATACTGGGCCGATGGCGACCCTCTCGCCCGGTTTTCGCGGACGATCCCGCGAAGCGGAGCCGAAGCTTCCGCCCGGGCAGTATCTGACTCATGACTTTCCGGTTCTCTCCGCCGGCCCGACGCCGAAGGTGCCGACCGAGCGGTACGAGTTCACGATCGGCACCGAGACCGGGGAGAAGCATTCCTGGTCCTGGGACGAGCTGCTGAAGCTGCCGGCGGAGACGCCGACGGTGGACATCCACTGTGTGACGAAGTGGTCGAAGCTGGGCACGTCCTGGAAGGGTGTCTCGCTGGACACGCTCTTCGAGGACGTGGAGAGCGCGGCCGACTACGCGATGGCCCACTCGTACGGTGGCTACACCACGAACCTGCCGCTGGAGGACCTGCTGGACGGGCAGGCGTGGCTGGTCTACGAGTTCGACGGCGAGCCGCTGCACCCGGAGCACGGCGGGCCGGTGCGGCTGCTGGTGCCGCACCTCTACTTCTGGAAGTCGGCGAAGTGGGTGCGTGGCATCTCGCTGCTGCTGGACGACGAGCCGGGCTTCTGGGAGGCCGCCGGCTATCACGATTACGGGGACCCGTGGCGCGAGCAGCGGTATCAGGGCGACTGAGCTGGCGGACGGCCACGCTGGTCGAGGCGCGGGCGGAGAACGCGTCCGCGCGCACGCTGGTCTTCGACGTGCCGGGCTGGCCGGGGCATCTGGCCGGCCAGCACGTGGACGTGCGGCTGACCGCGGACGACGGCTACACCGCGCAGCGCAGCTATTCGATGTCGGCGCCGGCCGACGGCGCGCGCGTGGAGATCACCGTGCAGACCGTGGCGGACGGTGAGGTCTCGCCGTACCTGGTGGACGTGCTGGCCGTCGGCGACGCGGTGGAGCTGCGCGGGCCGATCGGCGGCTGGTTCGTCTGGCGGCCGGAGCAGCTGGACCCGGTGCTGCTGGTGGCCGGTGGGTCGGGTGTGGTGCCGCTGATGGCGATGATCCGGGCGCGGCGGAAGCACCACAACCGCTCGGTGTTCCGGCTGATCTACTCGGTGCGGACGCCGGACGACGTGTACTACGCGGACGAGTTGCGCCGGCGGGCGCGGGACGACCACGGGCTGGAGGTCACGTTCGTCTACACCCGGTTCGGCGAGGACGCGCACCGGATCTCGGTCGCGGACGTGAACACGCACGGCTGGCCGCCGGAGCTGGAACCGGCCTGTTTCGTGTGCGGGCCGACCGGGTTCGTGGAGACGGTGGCGGACATCCTGGTCGCGCTCGGCCACGATCCGCGCCGGGTCCGGACCGAGCGGTTCGGTCCGAGCTGACCCGGCCCGCACCCGAACGGTGCGGGCCTGGCTGACCCGGCCCGCACCCGAGCGGCCGGGTCAGCCCGGCCCGGCGAAGGGCTGGGCCGCGGAGAACGTGGGGAGCAGGCCGCGGGACCGGGCCTGGGCGAACGACGGAGCATTCGTGTCCTTCCCGGATAAAACGGGCGTGGAGGCCGGCCAGTCGATCGCCAGATCCGGGTCCATCGGGTGGATGCCGTGCTCCGCGGACGGGTTGTAGGCGGTGGACACCAGGTAGGTCATGGTCGCGTCGTCGGTCAGCGCGCAGAACCCGTGGCCCAGGCCCTCGCTCAGGTAGACGGCGCGGCGGTCGGTGTCGTCCAGCACCACGCCCTCCCACGCGCCGAACGTCGGCGAGCCGACCCGCAGGTCGACGACCACGTCGAGCACGGACCCGCGCGCGCAGGTGACGTACTTGGCCTGGCCCGGCGGCACGTCCGCGTAGTGGATGCCGCGCACCACACCGGCCGCGGAGACGGAGATGTTGCCCTGCGTCATGGCCACCGGGCGGCCCAGCACCTCGGCGAGCTTGTCGAACCGGAGCCACTCGGTGAAGCTGCCGCGCGCGTCGCCGTGCACCACCGGCGTGACCTCGTAGGCGCCTTCGATGCTGAGGGGGCGGATCTTCATCGGCTCACCTACCTGTCCAGTCGCAAGATTCTTTCACTGTACCGAGCCGGGGTGCGGCACATAATGGCTGGTCGGAGGAGGTGCGTAGGCTCATGTTCATGAGACTTCTGGTCACCGGCGGCGCCGGCTTCATCGGGTCCCATTTCGTCCGCGAAGCGTCCTCCTACCCGGGTCTGGAGCAGGCGCGGATCACCGTGCTCGACGCGCTCACCTACTCCGGGAACCGGCAGAATCTCGATTCGGTACGGGACATCCGGTTCGTGCACGGGGACATCTGCGACGCGGCGGTCGTGGACGGGCTGATGGCGGAGACCGACGCGGTCGTGCACTTCGCGGCCGAGACGCACGTGGACCGGTCGATCGACGGCGGCGCCGCGTTCGTGCGCACCAACGTGCTCGGCACCCAGGTGCTGCTGGACGCCGCGACCCGGCACGGCGTGCGGCGGTTCGTGCACGTCTCCACGGACGAGGTCTACGGCTCGATCGAGACCGGTTCGTGGCGGGAGGACTTCCCGGTCGCGCCTAACTCGCCGTACTCGGCCGCGAAGGCCGGGTCGGACCTGCTGGCGCTCGCCTACCATCGCACGCACGGGCTGCCGGTGCTGGTCACCCGCTGCTCGAACAACTACGGGCCGTACCAGTTCCCGGAGAAGGTCATCCCGCTGTTCGTGACGAACCTGCTGGACGGGCGCACGGTGCCGCTCTACGGCGACGGCGGCAACGTGCGCGACTGGCTGCACGTCGACGACCACTGCCGCGGCATCGCGCTGGTCCTGGCCGGCGGCCGGGCGGGCGAGATCTACAACATCGGCGGCGGGACCGAGCTGACCAACCGGGAGCTCACCGGGCTGTTGCTGGACGCGTGCGGGGCGACCTGGGACTCGGTCGACCACGTCGAGGACCGCAAGGGCCACGACCGCCGCTACTCGGTGGACATCACCAAGATCAAGACCGAGCTGGGGTACGAACCGCGGAAGGACTTCGCGGCCGGCCTGGCGGAGACGGTGGCCTGGTACCGGGACAACCGCGCGTGGTGGGAGCCGCTCAAGAAGGCCTGACCACCGAGGGCCTGACCGCAGCGGGGGTACGACTCGGTCGTACCCCCGTCATCGGGTGGTCAGACCTTGCGGCCGAAGAGCAGGCGCCACGGCATCAGCGCGGACTCGATCTGCACCCCGAGGCTCATCTTCGAGACGCCGTCGGCCCGCTGCTCGAAGCGGATCGGCACCTCGTAGATCTTCCCGCCGTGCCGGACCGTGCGGTAGTTCATCTCGACCTGGAACGCGTAACCGTTGCTGTGGATCGAGGCGACGTCGATCGCGCGCAGCGTCTCCGCCTTCCACGCCTTGAAGCCCGCGGTCACGTCCTTCACGCCGAGGCGGAGGATCGTGTTGACGTAGAAGTTCGCCCAGGCGGACAGGAACTTGCGGTGCAGGCCCCAGTCGCCGGCGACCGAGCCGCCGGCCACGTACCGCGAGCCGATCACCACGGCCGCGTCCGTGGACAGCAGCTTCTCCACCATGATCGGGACGACCGACGCCGGGTGGGACAGGTCCGCGTCCATCTGGATCACGACGTCCGCGCCCTCGTCCAGCGCGCGCCCGATGCCGGCCACGTAGGCGCGGCCCAGGCCGTCCTTGGTGGTGCGGTGCAGCACGCCGAGCGACTGCGGCGACTCGAGCGCGAGCTTGTCGGCGAGTTCACCGGTGCCGTCGGGGGAATCGTCGTCCACCACCAGGACGTGGAGGTTCGGCAGTCCGAGGGCGGACAGCATCTCGACGAGCCTGGGAAGATTGTCCCGTTCGTTATAGGTGGGGACAACGACCGTGATCTTGGGGGAGCTGTCTCCCATATCTGTGCCCTCTTACCCTGCTACTAGATCCGACATCCAGGCGACGGGCCGACGCCGACGCCCTTGTTGACCGCCATTTCAACCCCGAAACCGTAACGGATGACGCAAGAGATCGGTGCACGTGATGGCGGCGCGCGGTCGTCCGTGCGCGCACACCGTACCGGTAGGCACCGTACCCTTCCCTCCCAGGCCCGCCATCCGGACAAAAATCCCTGATCGCCGGCCCTCACCCGATCGGGTCACGCAATCCGCGCGGCCCGCCATGTCCGATATGCGGACAACTGCACCAGAGCGAACGGCGCCATCCACCACAGCGCGCCGGCCAGCCGGCCGTGCGGGGACAGCCCGACCAGCAGCAGGCCGCCGACCGCGGTCAGCGCCATCACTCCCATGGTGACACCCGCGACGAGCCGTGCCATCTCCCGCGGTGGCCACCGGCGCCGCAGCGCCCAGCCGAGCCCGGCCGCGGCCAGCGAGACGCCGCTCAGCACGTCCACGGCCTCGGCGAGCCACAGATATCCCGGGCCGGGCATCGCGCCCCGCCACTCCGCCCAACCGTCAAGGCCGGACAGCTCGGCCTGCGCCCAGGACGCGCCGAGCACCACGATCAGCAGGACCGTGGTGCGGCCGGCCCGGGCGGCGGCGAGCACGTCCTGCAGGCCCGCGGCGATCTGGCGGGCCGGGCCGAAGTCCGCGACCGCGGCCTCCGCGCCGTCCACCTCGGCCGCGTCGGTCAGCGCGTCACGGATCTCGGCCAGCATGTCGCGGCGCAGCCGGGCGGGGCCGCGCAGGCGCCCGGCGACGTCGGCCACGTACTCGTCGATGACGCTCGGCACCACCCCAGTCTCGCCGGCCGGCGGTCCGGCGGCCATCGGGGAACGCCCTGATCGTTACGATCGCGCGGTGCTGGTTCGCTCGCTCGCGGCGCTGACCGCGATTACCTTGATCATTATTGCGCTGAGTATCCGCACACTCGCCGACGGTGCCATCGTGCAAATCTCCGGCACCGTGCTCTACGCATCCATGATCTACGCCGTCGTCGTGTTCCTGCTGCCGCGCGCGCGGCCCCGGGTCTCCGGCGCGATCGCCGTCGGCCTCTGCTGGGCGGTCGAGTTCTCGCAGCTCACCGGCGTTCCCGCCGCACTGTCCGAGCGATCGGCACTGGCCCGCCTGGCCCTGGGCGCGCACTTCGATCCCATCGACGTGCTCTGGTACCCGGCCGGAGTGGTCCCGCTCGTCCTGCTCCACACGCTGCTAGCCTCGAAGCGTCCGAGCGCGCGGGGAGCGGTCAATGACTACTGAGAGTACGGAATTCCGGCCGTCGTCGTTCCCCTGCCAGCAGTGCCAGGCCTCGCCGGACGACCAGCAGCTGGTCCGGGCCCCTACGGGATGGGTCTGGCGCTGCCGCCGCTGCCACGCGGAGACCGGCCGCACGCTCCCGTTCGACCCGCGCCTCGCGCCGGACGGCCGGGAGACCGCGTGGGCCGCGATCGACACGCTGAAGATCTTCGTCCCGATCATCGCGCCGATCGAGAACGAACTGATCTACGAGATCGTCCGGCCGTACTTCATGGCCGGCTGGTGCGTCCGGGACCTGCTGCACGCCGTCAACTACCTGCCGGACGGCACCACGCACCCCGGGCAGGGCGTCGCCTGGGTCCGCGGCGAGGACCGCGACCGCACGCTGTGGCGGCTCCGGCAGCGGCTGCGGCGCTGGCGCTTCTCCGACCGCGAGGAGGGCGAGGACGTGATGAACGGCCCGTACTCGACGACCGCCCGCGCGATGGCCGAGCTCGGCGCCGGCCAGCGGGCCCGCGCGGTCGCCCGCAACCTGGAGTGGCAGGAGCGGGCCGCGGCGGCCCGCAGCGCGGCACACAGCGGCGCCCGCGAGGTGGCCCGCCGGCAGGCCAAGATCGCCGCCAGCCTGGCCCGCGAGGCGGCCAGCCGCGCGGACGCGGCCGAGCGCGAGCGCCTGGTCGCCGACATCGCCCGCGGCCGCGAGGCGGCCGAGGTCCGGCGCGGGTCCGCCGACCAGCCGCTCCCGGTCCTGCGCGAATCCGCCGACCAGCCGTCCCCGGTCCTGCGCGAACCCGCCGATTAGCGGATCTCGCCGAGGCGAGGTCCGGGCGACGGCCGGGTGCGGCGCGGACGTCCGCACACCGGTGTCGATGTGGGCTCGTCCGCGCGGTCGGCCGGGTCAGCGGCCGCCGCCGAACATCAGCTCCTCCGCCTGCTTGGCGTAGGCGATCAGCGTGGGCTCGTCCCGCTCGGGCACGCGGTAGTCGCGCTCGCGGATCAGCGCCAGGAACTCCGGCGGCAGGCCGACGCGGCGGCGCTGCACGAACCGGGCCAGGTCCTTGCGCCACATCCAGTCGCCGTCGGTCTGCACCGACGATCCGTTCATGATCTGGCGGCCGGGCTCGAACGGGTCGTCCGCGATGTCCATCGCGCCGATCAGCAGGTGGCCGGCGCGCAGGTACGCCACCACCCGGGCCGCGTCCGGCAGCTCCTCGTCGAGGACGCTGTCGAAGATGCTCGGCTGCGGCTCGTCCGACCGGATCGGCCCCAGCTCGACGAACATGCCCGCAGTCTTCAGCCGACCGTCACTCACCAGCGCCCGCCCTCGGTTGGAAGGTTACCCACTCGCCATTGTCGCGGATCGTGGGTGTCTGGCCGGCCGGCCCCGGCCGCTGCGTGCCGACCGCGTCGGTCGGCGCCATCACCGGCACGCCGAGCGCGTCCGCGACCTGCTGCCCGGCCGCCGGGACGCCCGCGTCCGCGTCGACCCGGCCGGTGTGGCACGACACCAGCCGGACCGGCCCGCCGTCGTAGTGGGGGTTGTTCCGGATCGCGTCCGCGATCTGGCCCGGGTGCGTCCAGTTCGACGGGTAGTCGTCGCCGTCCGCACCGACCAGACCGGGATGGAACAGGCCGTTCGGCTCGCCGTGCACGACCACGTCGTGATAGCCGGGCACCGGTGCGACGTGGTCGTAGTTCCACATCGTGCTGCTGTCGTAGCCGACCGCGGTGCCGCCCGGCCGGTGGTAGACCGGGTCGCCGCCGTCCAGGTACGAGTCCGGCGGGCGTTGCGGCTCCTGCGGGTCGTCGGCCGGGTCGCGGTCCCGCCAGTCGGACCGGCGGCCCATGTCGTCGCCGTCCGCGCCGGCACCGGTGCGGCCGGGACCGCCGTTGCGGCCCGGCCGGCCGGCCCAGGCGAGTTCCTGCGTGGACTGCTGGGCCGCGGTCACGCTGCTCGCGTCCGCGGTGCGCGGGCGACCCGGCGCCGGGCCGCCGGGTGCCGCGCCGTCGTCCGGCGTGCGCGTGGTGGTCGCGTCGCCGCCGGGCGTTCTGGTTCTGCTCAAGGCCGTTGTCCATCCGCTCGAACGGAGCCGTGGACCGTCGAGTATGCCGAGCCGCGTCCGGTCAGACGCGCACCGGGATCGCCGAGGAGGTGCCGAGCACCGTGCCGGCCTCGTCGAGCGCGTCGGCCACGATGTACTCCGGGGTGCCCGGCACCCGCAGCGTGGTCTCGAAGCCGGAGCGGGGCTCCTCCACCGCGCCGCCGTTCAGCGCGCCCGGCTGGGTGCCCCAGCGGGCCCGCCAGCGCGCCACCCGGGTCGCGCCGTTCCAGCTGGCCGAGACAACCACGCCGCCGTCCTCGACGCGCAGGCCGAGCGCGGGCTGGTCGGCCGGCGTGCCGGTCCACTCGGACCGGTAGGCGCGGTAGGACTGGTTGTCCGGCGGCAGGTGGCCGGCCAGCCGCACGGTGCCGTCCGCGTGGTGCTCGGTGAAGTGCGGCACCTGGCCCCAGCCGACGAACGAGCCGCCGTCGGCCAGTTCCCGGAAGCTGCCCTGGGTGGGCGCGGACAGGCGGTCCGGGTGCACGTACTCCGCGACGAACGTGGTCCTCCGTGCCGTCTCGTCCAGCGTGAACACGACGCCGCGCGAGTACTCCCGCTCCTTGGTGATCCCGGCGCCGTTGTCGAACAGGCCCCACGAGCCGTCCCGCCGCTGCCGGAAGTCGTGCTGCCAGGAGAACGAGGTCCGCTCGTCCACCTCGAAGTCCGACTTCTTGCCGCCGACCCGCCAGACGACCGCGCCGCTCTCCCGGTCGATCTTGTAGCAGGCCCAGGTGTGCCGCGCGGAGACGATGAGGTTGCCGTCCGCGGCCAGCCCGACCGAGTTCGCGTGGAAGTAGTCGTACGGCAGGTGCGCCGCGTCGCCCTGCGGCAGCGGCGCGTACGACTCGTCCAGTCCGACGTGGTCCTTGGCCCGCCACTCGAAGACCTTCTTGCCGGTTGCGATGTCCACCTCCTGGATCACGCCGTCGTGCAGCACGCCGTCGGCCGGGCCGCCGAGCGGGCTCAGGTCGTACGGGATCGGGTCGTACACCCAGAACAGCGCCGTGTTCCGCGAGGTGATCACCATGTCGTGCTGATCCGCCTGCTCGGTCCCGGCCGCGCGCACCCGGGCGATCTCCCGGTACGCCTGGTCCGCGATCACGAACTCGCCCTGCCCGACGCCCTGCCCGCCGGTCCCGCCGATCGTGCCCTCCCACCAGGTCAGCACCGGCTTCCCGCGGTAGACCTGGGCCTTGAGGTCGATCGCCACGGTCGCCGGGTCCGGCACCTTGCGGAACCAGACCGGCTGCCCGGTCTCGTCCACGATCAGCGGCCCCCAGAGCCCGGTGCCGGACGCGGGGGTCAGGAAGATCGCGCCGGCCACCGTCCCGGCGGCCGGCACCGTGATCGTCACGTCCGGCAGCGTGCGCAGGTCCGGCCGGGACCGGTACTTCGGCTCCGGCGCCGCGGCCGGCGCCGGCGGGTCCGGTTCGTGGCCACGCCCGAGCGCGTAGCCGACCCCGCCTCCGGCGCCGCCGGCCACCAGCGCGCCACCCACACCGACAAGAAGATTTCTCCTGGAGATGCTCACGTCGCGAGCGTTCCCCGCACCTCACAAGATCTATCTCAATAGAAGATCACAATTGTCTGTGTACTTCCTGGCACGACGACCGCGACGACCGCGACGACCACGACGACACGACGGCCACGACGCGTGACCCGGGCGCGGGCGTGACGGGTGACGGGGGTGGCTCGTGGTGACCGGCGACGGCACCGGAAGGGAGGCCGCCCGCGGCCGACCGGGGCCCGCGGGAGCACCGGGAGGCGGCCCCGCCGGGAGTGGGAACATCTGCCCTATCTCTTCCGGGTGTACGCCTCGTAGGCGTCGACGACCTCGTCGGTGGGACCGTCCAGGCGGATCTCGCCGGACTCGAGCCAGATGGTGCGTTCGCAGGTGTCGCGGATGGATTTGTTGGCGTGGCTGACCAGGAAGACGGTGCCGGCCTGGCGGCGGAGTTCGCGGACCCGGTCCTCGGAGCGTTTCTGGAAGCGGGCGTCGCCGGTGGTGAGGGCCTCGTCGATGATCAGCACGTCGTGGGTCTTGGCGGCCGCGATGGCGAAGCGGAGGCGGGCGGCCATCCCGGACGAATAGGTACGCATCGGCAGGGAGATGAAGTCCCCCTTGTCGTTGATGCCGGAGAAATCCACGATCTCCTGATATTTCGCCCGGGTCTCGGCCGGGGTCATGCCCATCGCGAGGCAGCCGAGCACGACGTTGCGTTCGCCGGTCAGGTCGCGCATCAGCGCGGCGTTCACGCCCAGGAAGGACGGCTGGCCACGGGTCAGGACGCGGCCGCGGCGGGCGGGCTGGAGGCCGGCGATCGTGCGCAGCAGCGTGGACTTGCCGGAGCCGTTCGTGCCGATCAGCCCGATCGCCTGGCCCTGGTACGCGGTGAAGGAGACGTTCTTGACCGCGTGCACCTCGCGCTTGGACGGTCGGGCGCGGCGGAGGACCATGCGGCGGAGCGCGGAGATCGGGCTGCCCGGGCCGGAGCGGCCGCGGACCTGGTAGACGACGTCGAGGTTCTCGACGATCACGGTGGGCTCACTCACGGCCGTACTCCTCCTCCGCCGCCCAGAAGAACAGGAAGCCGCCGACACCGATCGCCAGCGACCACAGGCCGGCGGAGAGCCACAGGTGGTCGGGCATGCGCGCGTCGGGCAGCGAGCCGATCAGCGCGTACCGGATCAGGTCGATGAACGCGACCATCGGGTTCCAGTGCAGCAGCACGGCGAGCGGCCCGGGCGCGTCGTCGATGAAGTCGTCCAGGCTGTAGAAGACGCCGGAGCCGTACAGCCAGGTGCGCAGCACGAACGGCATCAGCTGCTTCAGGTCGGTGGTGCGGGCGGCCAGCCGGGCCAGGATCATCGCGAGGCCGGCGCTGAACACGGTCTGCAGCACGATCACCGGCAGCACCAGCAACCACGACCAGGTGATCGGCTCGCCGGTGACCAGCACGATCGCGGCGAGCACGGCCAGCGCCGCGAGCAGCTGCTGCACCTGCACCAGGGTGAGCGCCAGCGGCAGCGAGGCGCGCGGGAAGTGCATGGCGCGGACCAGGCTCACGTGGTCCGCGATCGATCGCGTGCCGGCCATCGCGACCTGCTGGGTGAAGTGGAAGACGAAGACCCCGGTGCAGAGGTACGCGATGAAGTTCGCGACGCCGTGGTCGGTGCCGAGCAGCACTCCGAAGATCAGGTAGTAGACGCCCGCGTTGACCAGCGGGGTGATCACGGTCCAGAACGAGCCGAGCGTGGCGGACGCGTAGGACGCGGTGACCTTGGCGTGCGCGAACGTGACGATGAACGCGCGCCGGGACCAGAGCCGGCGTACGTACTCGGCCACGTCCGGCCGCTGCCCGCTGACGATCAGCCCGTACTCCCGGGCGAGCTGCGTCGATGGCGCTTCGATCATGCCTGACCTCTCTATGGACGGGACGATACCGTCTCGTCGCGTCGAAGGTTAGGTGACGCGCACGACGAGACGCAACCGTCTCGTCGCAGCGTTACACTCCCGAGTATGGAAACGGGTGTGGAACCGGCCAGGAAGCGCGCACCCGCTGGTGCGGCCGTGCTTCGCCCGGACGTGACGGACGCGATCCGCGACGCCGTCTTCGCGGAGCTGGCGTCCGCCGGTTACGGCCGGCTGTCGATCGAGGCGGTGGCGCGCCGGGCCGGCGTCGGCAAGATGGCGGTCTACCGGCGGTGGGGTTCGAAGCTCGCGATGGTGATCGACCTGGTCGGGTCCGTCGCGGTCGACCTGTCCGCGCTGCCGGACACCGGTTCGCTCCGCGGCGACCTGGAGACGTTCCTCGGGCTTGCCGCCCGCGCGCTGCGGCACCCGCTGGCCAACCAGATCGTGCCGGACCTTCTGGCCGAGGCCGCGCGCACGCCGGAGATCGCCCAGACGCTGCAGGCCGCGCTGCGCACCCACCAGCGCGAGGCGGGCGCGCTGCTCACCGCGCGCGCGGTGGCACGCGGCGAGCTGCCCGCGGACGCGGACCCGGACCTGCTGGTGGACCTCACGATCGGGCCGCTCTACTGGCGCCTCGCGGTGGTCCGCACCCCGCTGCCGAAGGGGTACGTCCGGCGACTCGTGGCCGCGGTCGTGCCCGGCTGACGGCCGGGTCAGCCCCTCGGCGTCGGGTCAGCCCCTCGGCGTCGGGTCAGCCCCTCGGCGTCGGGTCAGCCCGGAGCGCCAGCGTGGGGCACTCCGCGATCGCGCGGCGGGCGTGCGTGACCAGCTGCGGCGGGAGCGGGTCGCCCTTGAGGATCGGGTAGCCCCACTCGTCCAGCTTCACCTGCTCGGGCAGCAGCTCCGCGCACATCCCCCGGGCCACGCAGGTGATCGGGTTGACGCGCAGGAACTGTCCGGCCTCGGCCTGCGGGAGCTTCGCCATGCCTACCTCCAGGATCCGTCCCGGTCGCGCGCGGCCGGCAGCGGCAGCAGCGGGTCCGCGGCCGCACCCCGGCAGGTCGCGCCGCCCAGATGCGTCTGCAGGTCCGCGGCGAACGCGGAGAGCGCGCTGTTCACCAGCCGGGTCGCACCGTCCGGGTGACTGCACGCGCCGCGGCCGTTGACCATCGCGAGCCGCCGGGTGAGACGCTGCCGGACCGCGGGCGAGCACCGGCCGTACCCGACCGCCTCCATGTCGTCCGCGATGGCCGGCAGCCCGAAGACGCACGGGCCGCACTGCCCGGCCGACTCCTCCGCGAGGTAGCGGGCCACCCGCGCGGTCTCCACCAGCCCGCAGCCGGTGGCCGGGAGCGCCACGATCGCGCCCGCGCCGACGGTCACGCCGAGCGTGCCGGCCGGGTCGTGCGACAGCGGCAGCAGCTCGTTGCCGGGCAGCGGGACCCAGGTGCCGAAGTAGCCGCCGACCAGCGCCGCGCCCAGCGTCTCGGTCGGCCCGCCGGCCAGGTCCAGCACCGCGCCGAGCCGGGTGCCCGGCGCGATCTCGTAGACGCCCGGCCGGTGCACCGCGCCGCCGATCGTGACCAGCGTCGAGCCGGGGTCGGTGTCGGTGCCGACCGCGCGGAACCACTCCGCGCCGTGCAGCGCGATCAGCGCCAGGTGGGCGAGCGTCTCCACGTTGTCGACCAGCGTCGGCCGGCCGGCCACGCCGCGGTCGGCCGTCCGCGGCGGCGCGAACGTGGGCCGCGCGTCGCCGGTGTTGATGTACTTGACCAGCGCGGACGACTCGCTGGCCACGTACCGCCGGGGCAGCCGGGCGACCTCCCAGCGAACCGGGTCGGTGCGGCGGCGGGCGATCTCGCGCTCCAGCCGGTCGGCCAGCCCGGCGCCGCGCTCCACGCACAGCACCACCCGGTCCGCGCCGACCGCGTGCGCGGCCAGCACCGCGCCGTCCAGCACCAGGTGCGGCGCGTAGCTGAGCAGTGCCCGGTCCTTGCTGCTGGCCGGCTCCGACTCGCAGCCGTTCGCGACCACCACCGGCGTCCGGCCCGCCTCGGCCACCGCGGCCAGCTTCCTCCCGGTGGGGTAACCGCCGCCGCCCCGGCCGCGCAGGCCCGCGCGGTGTACCGCGTCGATCAGCCGTCGCTGTCCGGTCTCGCCCGCGTACGCGCGCAGCGGCAGGTCGCCGTAGGCGGCGCGATGCTCCTCCAGCGTTCCGGCCGCGCGCAGGAGCCGGGGCGCGGGCCGGGTGTCGTGGCGCTGCCGCGGCCGCTCCGCCATGAGCGTCACCGAAACCTCCTGGATCATCAGCGGGTACGGGTGGAGAAGTCCCCCGGCAGGCGCACCGGTTCCGGGGCCGGGCGGGCCGCGGCCACCGGCTTCGTCGCGGGGGCCGGCTTCGGCGGTGCGGAGTCGATCGGCGGCCGGTCCCGCCCGGCGATCCGGATCGGCACCGCGACCAGCACGGAGACGATGCTGACCACGGCCGTGACCAGGCCGATCGGGCTGGCCGCGTCGGTGCCGGCGCCGATGCCGTGGGCCAGCGCGATCGGCCAGCTCAGGTACGCCAGCCAGTGGATGCCCTTCCACAGCCGCAGGTTGATCCGGGAGCGCAGCAGGCTGGTGATGATCAGCGCGAGCAGGACGTCGAACGAGATCGCGCCGAGCCCGAGCCAGAACGGCTGATACCGCGACAGGAACGGGATGACCGCGTCGGCGAACGTGATCGGCACGTAGTCGTCGGCCGCCACCGTCACCACGTGCACCAGCAGCAGCGCCAGCGTGAGCAGCGAGATGTTGCGGTGCAGCCCGGCCAGCGCGAACCGGGGCCAGCTCGCCGAGCCGACGCGCAGCGGGCCGAGGATGCCGAGCAGGATCGTGGCGGTCATCAGCAGGATCGCGACCATGCCACTGGACCGGGCGGCGAACCACATGATCAGGCCACCTCCGCGCGCGCCGGGTCGCTGGGCCAGCCGGCCGAGGTGGTGACCGCGCCGTCGTGCGCGACCAGGCGGGCCGGCAGCCGGCGGTTGGCCAGCCAGCGCGGCGCGCCCCGGCCGCGGATGATCGAGGCGGTGGCGGCCGCGTTCGCGTCCACGCAGCTGCCGGCCGCGACCGAGACCGTCCTCCAGACCGGCGCGGGGACGTCGCCGGTGCGCGGGTCCACGATGTGGTGCACCTGCCGGTCGCCGCGCCGCCACCGGCGCTGGGTGACGCTGGACGTGGCCAGCGCGCCCGCGGTGATCGAGACGACCGGGTCGGTGGCGCCGGCCGGTGCGCGGTGGCTGTCGCCCACGCTGATCAGCCAGCCACCCTCCGGCGCCGGGCCGGCCGTGGCCAGGTCGCCGCCGAGCGAGACCAGTGCGCCGCAGCCGAGCGTGGCGATCCGTGCGGCGGCCCGGTCGGCCGCGAACGCCTTGCCGGTCGCGCCCACGTCGAGCAGGATCCGGCGCGGGACCAGCACGCGCCCGGCGTCCGGGTCGAGCTGGACGCGCCACCAGCCGGGGGCCGGCCGCAGCGGTTCGCCCTCCGGCAGCGCGCGGCCGCGCAGCGCGGCGTAGTCCCGGTCGTACCCGAGATCGATCACCGCCTGGCCCACGGTCGGGTCGACCAGGCCGTTCGTGGCGGACGCGGCGCGCAGCGCGGCCTGCAGGATCTCGGTGAGCAGCGGGCTGATCGAGACGGCCCGGCCGGCGTGCGCGGTGAGCCGGACCAGCTCGGAGTCGGCCCGGAAGCGGCTGCAGACGGCGTCGATCCCGGCCAGCTCGGTGCGCAGCATGCGTTCCGCCTCGGGCAGCGCGGCCTCGTCCGTGACCAGCAGCAGCGCGGTGGTGCCCCAGACCGGGAAGGTGACCCGGGACGGCGCCACCCGCGGCGGGCTCATGCCGGGCTCCGGCCGGCGTCGCGGTGCCGGCGTCCGTGCGCGGGCTCGCTCATGATCCGCCCGTCGTGGCGTCGCTCTCCTGTTGCGGAGCCGGCTCGGGCGCGGCGGGCGGCGGTGCCAGTGCGGCACCGCCCTCGTCGTCCTCGTCCTCGTCGTCCGGTTCCGGCGCGTCCGAGGGCTCCGCAGCGGGTTCGTCCGACGGTTCGCCGTCCGGCGTGGGGGATCCGGTGGCTTTCCCGGCCGGATTCCCGGACGGTGCGACCGTGGCCGGTTCGGTGGTGGTCGTGCCCTTCTCCTCGGCGGCCGCCGAGGAGCTGCCCTGCGCGAAGATCCAGCCGAACGCGAGGGAGAGCACTGCCGCACCGACCGCGGCCGCCTGGGTGACCAGCCGCTGCCGGCGCAGTCCCTGGTCCCGGCGGTCGACGTGGCGGGGTTCGGTGTTGTCCATGACTCCCTCTTCGCCGGTCGAAACGGTGGATACCACGAGGTACGGACGGCGTCCCCGCGATGGTTCACCCGGCCGCTGCGCGATCCGTTTTGCGACCCGCCTGCAACGCAGAAAGCCTGGCGGCGGCCGGTGCGCCGCCGATGGCAACACTGCGGGGCGGAAGTGCCGAACCGCGACACCTCAGAGGGGAGCCAAAAGTGATCAATTACGTGCGAGTCATGATCCGCGAGCGCATCAAGTCGGACCGCGGCGCCAGCGCCGTCGAGTACGGCCTGCTGGCCGCCCTCATCGCCGTCGTGATCATCGGCGGGGTGACGTTGGTCGGCAGCAACCTCAGTGCCACGTTCACCAAGGTCAGCACCAAGGTATCGCCCTCGCCGTGACCCATGGCCGCTCAGCTCGACGCGGCGGCCACCGTCCGACCGCCATCGAATCCTGAGCAGAGGAGTACGACCGTGCCGCTCCGCCCGTGCGTGCCTCCGTCCCCGTCCGCGCCTTCCCCCGGGCCGGCGCGGGGCCGGAGGCCGGACGGCGGCGCGGCGGCGGTCGAACTCGCGATCGTCCTCCCCCTGCTGCTCGCCGTCGTCTTCGGCGTCATCGACTTCGGCCGGATGATGGCCAACCAGATCACCCTGAACGAGGCCGCCCGCGAGGGTGCCCGGGCCGCCGCGTTCAACCAGCCGGTGCAGGCCCAGGTCGACCGGGTCGCGCCGGGCATCACCGTGTCGTTCTCGCCCTCCCCCGTCGCCTGTGCGAGCGCGGACCCGTCGCTGAACGTGACCGTGACGGTCTTCCAGACCTGGTCCCCGATCACGCCGCTCGGCCCGATCCTGACGCTGATCAGCAATGACAGCTCGGCCGCCAACGGTTTCACGCAACGCGCGAAGGGTGTCATGCAGTGCGCAGGCTGAACACGATCTTCCGGAGGAACCGGCGCGGTGACCGTGGTGCGGTCACCGCGCTCGTGGCGATTCTGCTGACCGGCGGCGTGCTGCTCGGCATGGGCGCGCTCGTGGTGGACGTCGGCCGGATCTACGCGGAGCGGGAGGAACTGCTCACCGGCGCGGACGCCGCGGCCTGGGCGGTGGCGAACCAGTGCGCGGCCGGCCTGTCGCCGTGCGCCGCCTACACCGCGAGCGCGCAGAGCTACGCGAACCTGAACGCGTCGGACGGCGCGGTCACCGTCTCGCTGGTCTGCGGGCTGAACCCGAAGATCTCGCCGACCTCCACCTGCCCCGCGGAGAACACCAGCTCCACCAGCCTCTCCCGGTGCATCGGCACGCGCGCGGCCGCGATCGCCGCGGCCGGTTCCGGCGCGGTCGGCTACGTCGAGGTCTACACCAGCACCAGGAATCCGGACGGCAGCACGCTGCTGCCGCCGGTGTTCGCGCGGGCGCTGGCCGGCGGCTCGAACACCGACGGCACGCCGGTCGGCGCCTGCTCCCGGGTCACCTGGAACACGCCGGCCGTGGTCGGGCCGGTCGCCTCGTTCGCGGCGGCCGTGACCGCCTGCGTGTACAACGGCCTGACCACGAACGGGACGCTCTATCCGGCCACGGTCCGGCCGATCCACATCCTCGGGGACAACGCGGCGCACACCGGCTGCCCGGCGCCGACGCTGCTCGGCGCCCGGAGCGGCTTCGGCTGGCTGGACTCCAGCGACTGCACACGCAACCTGACCTATCCGTCGAACACCGCGGGCGGCACCGCCGGGCTGCTCAGCGCGCTGCTGTTCACCAGCTGCACGACCGTGCTGAACGCCGCGGTGACCAGCGGTACGCCGGTGAACTTCCCGATCTACGACACGCTCAGCGGCGGCACCGCCCACCTGATCGGCTACGCGCCGTTCGTGGTGACCGGCTGGCGGCTCACCGCGGTGCTCGGCCTGCTGCCGCAGACCCGGAACGAGCCGGCCGTCGGCGCGTGCACCGGCACCGAGCAGTGCGTCTACGGGTACTTCAAGCCGCTGCCTCGGTCAGTTCCCGGTAGCTATGGGGTTACCACCCTCAAGCGCGCGGGCTAGACACCGAAGAGCATTCCGTGAAGAGACGGATGCTGGCGGTGATGGCCGCCCTGGTGCTGGCGGCCTTCGGCGGCTTCGCGGTGATCGCGTACGTCCGCGGCGCCGAGGAGCGCGCGGTGGCACAGACCGACCCGGTGTGGGTGCTCGTCAGCACCGGCACGATCCCGGCGGGCACGACCGCCGCGCAGATCCGCGAGCGGGGCCTGACCCAGCGCGTCGCGATGCCGGCCGAGACCGTGCCGCAGGGCGCGCTCGGCGAGCTGGCCGCGGACCTGGACGGCCTGGCCCTGACCGGCGAGGTCGGCGCGAGCCAGCTGCTGCTGGCCGGCATGTTCGGCACGCCCACCGCGCTCACCGGCGGCCTGCCGGTGCCGGCCGGGAAGCTGGCGGTCAGCGTGCAGGTCGGCGCCGCGGCACAGGTCGCGGGCTACGTCCGGCCCGGCGCCACGGTGACCATCTTCAACACCTACGAGTCCGGCAGCGGCCGGGTCACCCGGGTGCTGCTGCCCGAGGTGGACGTGATCGGCGTGGGCGAGCGCGGCAGCGCGGGCGCGGCGGTGACCGCGGTCCAGCAGAACGGCGCCGAGGCCCCGCCGGCCACCACGATGCTCACCGTCGCGGTCGACCAGGGCCAGGCCGAGCGCCTGGTGCACGCGTCCCAGACCGGCTCGCTCTACCTGGCGCTGCGCGACGAGACCACGGCGGTGTCGGTCGGCGACGGCGTCTCGGACCGCGACCTCTTCGACTAGCCGCACCGGAAAGGAACGAGGCGAGACCCATGAACCTGACGCACACGCTGTACCTCGAGGCGAACCCCTCGTTCCGGACCGTTCCGGGCGACGACTACCTGACCAGCGGCATCAAGCTGTGCGAGTCGTTCCCGGAGCTCGGCGCGGAGCTGGGCAAGCGCGCGGACATCAAGGTGGTGATCTTCGGCAGCACGGTCGATCTGGGCGCGGTGCTGGAGTTCGCGGCCTACCACCGGGTGCACCGGCCGTCCGTCGGCGTGGTGCTGGTCCGCGAGGTGATCGACCTGGCGACGCTGCAGGAGGCACTGCGCGCCGGCGTCCGCGAGGTGGTCCCGGCCGGTGACCATTCCGCGCTGGTCGCGGCCTGCCAGCGCACCGCCGACCTGGCGAACGCGATCACCACGATCAGCCCGTCCGTGATCACCTCGAACGAGCCGTCGAACGCCAAGATCGTCACGGTGTTCGCCGGCAAGGGCGGCTGCGGCAAGAGCGTGGTCGCCACGAACCTGGCCGTGGCGCTGGCCGCGAACGGCGCCCGCCGGGTCTGCCTGATCGACCTGGACCTGCAGTTCGGCGACGTCGGCATCATGCTGCAGATGGCGCCGGAGCGCAGCATCGCGGACGCGATCCCGATGGTCGGCCGGCTGGACACCGACGGCGTACGGTCGCTGCTCACCCACTACCGGGCCGGCGTCGACACGCTGCTGGCGCCGACCACGCCGGCCGAGGGCGACCAGGTCACCCGCGAGGTGATCACGGAGCTGCTGGGCGTGGCCCGGACGATGTTCGACTACATCGTGGTCGACACGCCGTCGTTCTTCAGCTACCAGGTGCTCTCCGCGCTGGACGTGACCGACTGGTACGTCCCGATCGTGGTCCCCGACCTGCCCACGCTGAAGAGCGTCCGGCTCACCCTGGACATGTTCGACATGCTCCAGTACCCGCGGGAGAAGGTCCGGACGCTGTTGAACCGCTCCGACTCGCAGGTCGGCCTGAGCCACGGCGACGTCGAGCAGGCGATCGGCACCGAGATCCACATCCGCATGCCCTCGTCGCGCGACGTGCCGGTCAGCGTGAACAAGGGCATGCCGCTGGTCATCGACCACCCCGTCCACCCGGTGAGCGTGGCCATCCGCAACCTGGCCGACCTCATCGCCGGCGTCGCCCCGGTGGAGGCGGCACCCGTCCCCCGCCGCCGTCGCGGCCTCCTCTCGCGTAAGGGCTGAATCCGTTGGGTCTCGCAGACATCATCCAGGCGCGCCAGTCCGGCACCGGAGCGATCATCCGCCACGCCGAGGGCCCGGTCACCCAGGAGCGCTCGGTGGGCGAGCGCGCCCGCGCGGTCGGCCGCCAGGTGGCCGACCCGGTCAACGAGGTACGGGCGCGGATCCAGCGCGAGCTGGGCGAGATCCTCGGCCCGAAGCTCTACACCGAGATCGACGAGGCCGAGGACCTGGAGCAGCAGGTCCGGCAGACCATCGCGGAGCTGCTGGCCCGCGAGGAGACGCCGCTGACCGGCGCGGACCGGCTCCGGATCACCCAGGACGCGGTGGACGAGATCCTCGGGCACGGCCCGCTGGAGTCGCTGCTGCGCGACCCGTCCATCTCCGAGATCATGGTCAACGGGCCGCGCCGCGTCTACGTCGAGCGCAACGGCCGGCTGCAGAGCGCGGACGCGCAGTTCACCGACGAGACGCACCTGCGCCGGATCATCGACCGGATCGTCTCCCGGGTCGGCCGGCACGTGGACGAGGCCAGCCCGATGGTGGACGCCCGGCTCGCGGACGGCAGCCGGGTCAACGCGATCGTGGCACCGCTGGCGCTGGACGGCTCCTCGCTGACCATCCGCAAGTTCGCGGCCGAGACGCTGACCGTGCAGGACCTGATCCGGTTCGGCACGCTCACCCGGCAGACCGCGGACGTGCTCCAGGCCTGCGTCGAGGCGCGGCTCAACATCGTGGTCAGCGGCGGCACCGGCTCCGGCAAGACCACCACGCTGAACATCCTGTCCGGGTTCATCCCGACGGACGAGCGGATCGTCACCGTGGAGGACGCGGCCGAACTGCAACTGCGCCAGGACCACGTGGTACGCCTGGAGTCGCGCCCGGCGAACTCCGAGGGCCGCGGCGCGGTCTCCACCCGCGATCTGGTCCGCAACGCGCTGCGCATGCGCCCGGACCGGATCGTGGTCGGCGAGGTCCGGGACGGCGCCGCGCTCGACATGCTCCAGGCGATGAACACCGGCCACGACGGCTCGCTCACCACGCTGCACGCGAACACGCCGCGGGACGCGCTCGCCCGGCTGGAGACGCTGGTCCTGATGGCCGGCATGGACCTGCCGATCCGCGCGATCCGGGACCAGGTCGCGTCCGCGGTCGACCTGATCATCCAGGTCGCCCGGCTGAAGGACGGCTCCCGCCGGATCACGCACGTCACCGAGGTGGTCGGCATGGAGTCGGACGTGGTCTCGCTGCAGGACCTGTTCCTCTTCGACTACCACGCCGGGGTCGACTCCGAGGGACGGTTCCGCGGCACGCTCAACTCGACGGGTCTGCGGCCGACGTTCACGGAGAGGTTCGAAGCACACGGCGTGGTCCTGCACCCGGAGATGTTCGGAGGTCCGATCCGATGAGGCGCGCGGCTGCCCTGTCCGTCGCCGCGCTGGGGCTGTCGCTGGTCATCGGTGCGGCCCCGGCGCACGCGGAACCGGTCGAACTGACGCTCAGCGGTACCCGGGTGACCCCCGGCCAGGTCTCGTTCCGGCTCACCGCGCACGGACTCGCGGACGGGCTGGACGCGTCCCGGCTGCGCGTGCTGGTCGGCGACCGCGCGCTCGCGGCGGAGCTGGACGGGCGCCGGCTGCGCGCGTCCGTCCCGGCCGAGCTGGCCGGCGTGGACGCGACCGTGCGGGTCGTGCTGGCGGTGCCGGGCGGCGGCGACTTCGCGGTGGCGACCGAGCGCGTCTCGTTCGCCGGCGCACCGGCGTCCCCGGCGACCGGCCCGAGCGGCCCGAGCGGCCCGGCGTCGGACGCGAGTCAGCCGGCGGTGGGCCCGAACGGACCCGTAGCGGACGCGACCGCGCCGGCGACCGGCCCGAACGACCTCGCGGTGGACGCGAGCGACCCCGCGGCGGACGCGACCGGTCCGGCGCCGGACCGGTCGGTCCCGGGTCCGGGTCCGGTGGGCGCGTCGCGGATGCCCGCGGCGGTGACCACCACGTCCGCTCCGGCCGCGTCGGTCCCGGAGCGGGCCGTCTCGCCCGCTCCCGTACCCTCGGCGGCTCTTGATCTTGAAACTGCCGGTAGCGGCGGCGGGTCCGGTCGCGGGCTGCTGGCCGCGGCCGGTGTCGCCCTGGCCGCGTCCGCCGCGATCGGGCTCTGGCTGCTGTTCTCCGGTGGCGGCGGGCGCAACGAGTTCCAGCGCCGGCTGGACACGCTGCGGCAGTTCACGGACGCGCGCGGCACCGCGCCGGACGAGCAGCGGTTCACCGCGCAGACCCGGCTGGTGCTGGGCATCCTGCACTGGCTGGACGGCCGGCTGAGCCCGAAGCTGCGGGCCTCGATCGAGCTGTCCGTGCAGCGGGCCGGCGTCTCGCTGGACCCGGCCGAGTGGCTGCTGGTCCGGATCGCGATCACGGTGGTCGCCGCGGTGGCGATGGGCGCGCTGTTCGGCTCGTGGTTCGGCCTGCTGTTCGGCGCGCTGGCCGGCTGGGTCTGCCCCGGCCAGTGGCTGTCGTTCCGGGCCGGGCGGCGCAGCCGCGCGTTCACCGACCAGCTGCCGGACGCGCTGCGGCTGATGGTCGGCGCGCTGCGCTCCGGCTTCACGCTCAACCAGTCGATCGACGCGGTGGTCCGCGAGGGGCAGGCGCCGGTGAGCACGGAGCTGGGCCGCGCGATGGCCGAGACCCGGCTCGGCGACGACCTGGAGAACGCGCTGGACCGGGTCGGCGAGCGCAACAACAACCCGGACGTGGGCTGGATCGTGATGGCGATCCGGATCCAGCGCGAGGTCGGTGGCAACCTCTCCGAGGTGCTGGAGACCGCGGTGCACACGATGCGTGAGCGGGCCAAGCTCAACCGGCACGTGCGCGCGCTCTCCGCCGAGGGCCGGCTCTCCGGGATCATCCTGTTCGCGATGCCGTTCGTCATCGCCGCGGTGCTGCTGGTGCTGCGGCCGGAGTACGTCCGCCCGCTCTACACCGAGCCGGCCGGGCTCGCCATGGTCGCGGTCGCGGCCGTCCTGCTCACCGTCGGCGCGGTCTGGCTGCGCCGTCTCGTCGAGGTGAAGGTCTGATGTTGCTGCTCGTCGCCGGTCTGTGCGCGCTCGCCGGGAGCGCGGTCGTCCTCGCGCTGGTCGCGGTGCCCGCCCGGGAGACCGCGGGCGGCAACCTGGTCCGCTCGCTGCACGCGTTCGACCGGGCGCGTGCCCGGGCCGGCACGCACCGGGTGGAGCCGGGCGCCCGCCGCTCCGCGGTCCCGGCCTGGCTGCGCGCGCTCGGCGACCGGCTGGAGCACCTCGGCCGCGTGCTGACGCCCGGCACCGGCGTGCAGCGGCTGGAGCGTCAGCTGGACTTCGCCGGCAACCCGGCGAACATGACCGTCGACCAGGTGCTCCGCGGCAAGGGCATCGGCCTGGTCAGCGGCCTGCTGACCTGGCTGGTCGTGGGTGCCCTGCTGGACGGCGCGCAGGGTGCGCTGCTCGGCGCGCTGGGCGGCGCGATCGCCGGGTTCTACGCCTGCGACGTGATCGTCCGCAACCGGGCCACCGCCCGCCAGCAGGAGCTGACCCGCAGCCTGCCGGACGTGCTGGACACGCTGGTGATCAGCGTCGAGGCCGGTCTCGGCTTCGACGCGGCGCTGGCCCAGGTGGCCCGGCACGGCAAGGGTCCGATGGTGCGTGAGCTGTTCCGGGTGCTGCAGGAGATGCAGATCGGCAAGTCCCGCACCGAGGCGCTGCGCGCGATGGCCGCCCGGACCACGGTGCCGGAGCTGAAGGGCTTCGTCTCCGCGATCATCCACTCCGGCGAGCTGGGCGTGCCGATCGCGTCGGTGCTGCGCGAGCAGGCCGGCGAGATGCGCACGAAGAGCCGGCAGCGCGCGGAGGAGCAGGCGCAGAAGGTGCCCGTGAAGATTCTCTTCCCGGTGCTGTTCTGCATCTTCCCGGCGATGTTCGTGGTGGTGCTCGGGCCGGGCATCCTCTCCGTCCTGAACTCCTTCTGATCCTCGCGGCCAGGCCCCGGAGGTGGGAGACCACGCGTCACGCCCCCGCCTCCGGGGTCACCTATCGGACGAGCAAGTTGCACGTCAGACGCCGCAGTACGAATACTCGGTGTATGCGAGCCGACACCTTGGGAGATCATTTTCTCCCGACGGCCGGCACCGCCGTCCGGGATCCCAGCCCGATGTTCGCCACCCGGAGCGGGACCACCGCGGAGGTCCAGCAGCTCGCCGACGAGGTCTTCTCGGCGCCGCGCTGGGTCACCGGGATCGGTGGCGCCCCGGCGCGGTGCCGCCTGCGGGTCCTGCGCTTCGGGCCGGTGATCATGTCCGACTGGGAGGCGGACGAGGCGATCCAGGTGATCGCGCCGGACCTGGACGACTACAACATCGGCCTGGCCCCGGCCGGACGGCTGTTCACCGAGCAGCGCGGCATCGTCACCACCGCGACCACGCTGGAGGGTGCGGTCTGCCGGCCCGGCTCACCGGCGCGCGCGTGGTGGCGTCCGGACACCCGTCCGGTCACCGTCGCGCTCGCGCCCGGCGCGCTGGAGGCGGAACTGGAGGCGCTGCTCGGGCACCCGGTCCGCGGGCCGCTGCGGCTGTCCCGCCGGTTCGACCTGACCCGCGGCATGGGCCGCAGCTGGGGCGCGCTCGCCGGGCTGGTGCACGCGGAGCTGTGCGCGGCGGACGGCATGATCTACCGCCCGATGATCGCGGAGCGGCTGTGGGCCTCGATGCTCGGCGGCCTGCTGCTCGCGGTGCACCACCAGTACAGCGACGAGCTGAACGAACCGGCGGCGCCGAGCCGGCCGCGCTCGGTCAAGCGGGCGATCGACGCGATCGAGGCGGACCCGGCCCGGCCGTTCACCACGGCCTCACTGGCCCGGGTGGCCGGCATCAGCGCGCGCTCGCTGCAGGACGGGTTCCGCCGGCACGTGGGCGTCACCCCGATGGTCTACCTCCAGGAGGTACGGCTGGGGCGCGCGCACGTGGAGCTGTCCACCAGCGCACCCGGGGCGATCACGGTCTCCGAGGTGGCGCACCGCTGGGGGTTCGTCCACCTCGGGCGGTTCGCGGCCGCGTACCGCCGCCGTTTCGGCCTGCTGCCCTCGGAGACGCTGCGCGAGCCGTGACCGCCGGCCGGGTCATTCGCCTGGGTCGCCCTGGCCGGCGGCCGGCCGGGGCACGACCGGGGCGCGCGCCGGGGCGGCGGGGCCGCGTTCGGTCAGCACGGACCAGGGCGCGGTCCCGCCGGAGATCACCGACCACTCGCCCCGGGACCCCGCGCGCAGGTGGGTGAGCACCCGGTCGGCGGCGTCCACCCCCTCCTCGACCAGCGCGGTCAGCGGCGACCGGGCCGGCGGGGCACCCGGTGACAGCGCCGCCTGCGCGGCCTCGTAGTGGGCGAGGAAGTGCGCGGCACGGCGGAGCGCCTCGAGCGCCCGCGCGGCGTCGCCTTCGATGTCGGATGGCTGAGCCACGCCGGACGCCTCCGCTTCCGCTCGTCTCTTCTCGTTCCGTCACCGGCCGCTCCACTGAGGGCGATGGACGGCCGGTGCCGAATCTATGCGCAAGTGCGCCCCGCAGTCGATCCGATCCGCGCAGTAACAGTCCGAATTGCGCATCAAGCTCGTCATCCCTCGGGAGGAGGGCCGCGCCACCATCGGTTGACGGCCCGTCGGCCACGGAATCAGCCTGCGGGCTGTCGCGGCCGCGCCGCCCGTTTCCGTACCGTCCTGCTATGACCATGACCAGGGAGGTCGTCTGGGTGCGCTCGCCGCACGCGGGCGAACTGCGCGGCGCGCTCGCGGCCGGCGGCGGCCACGTCACGGTCGCCGGGCACGGGCTGCTGCGGGTCACCGGGCTGACCGCGGCGCAGGTGGGTGACCTGGCCGTCGAGTGGGGTGCGCCGATCCACGAGCTGCGCACCTCGCACCATGCGGACTGATCTCCGGACGCTCGGCGTGGTGGTCCGGTGCCGGCGGTTCGCCGCCCGGCACCGCGCGCTGGTCGACGCCGGCCTGGCCGCGCTGCTGCTCACCGTGCAGTTCTCCCAGCGCGCGCCCGGCCCGGCCGGCCTGGCGCTGGTCGTCGCGCTGCACGTGCCGCTGATCTGGCGGCGGGCCCGCCCGGTGCCGGCGTTCTGGGCCACGCTCGCCCTCGCCGTGGTCTGCGACCTGCACGCCTTGCGGTACGAGCCGCGGCAGCCGTTCGTGTTCGCCGTGCTGCTGGTGGCGACCTACGCGGTCGCGGTGTACGAACCGGACCGCCGGCACCTCTGGGCCGCGGTCGCGGGCGGCGAGCTGGCCTGCGCGCTCATGCTGGCGTCCGGCCGGAGCTGGGCCGAGTACTCCGGCGCGCTGCTGTCCGCGTCCGCGCTGCTGGCCGCGGCCGCGTCGCTCGGCGTGGTCCGGCAGACCCGCCGCGTCTACCTGGCCGAGCTGGAGGAGCGCGCCCGCCGGCTGGAACGGGAGAGCGACCAGCAGGCCCAGCTCGCGGTCGCGGCCGAGCGCGCCCGGATCGCCCGGGAGATGCACGACATCGTGGCGCACAACCTCACGGTGATGGTCGCGCTGGCCGACGGCGCCGCGCTCACCGTCGCCCGCTCGCCGGAGCTGGCCGCGGACACCATGCACACGGTCTCCGCGACCGGCCGGCAGGCGCTCGGCGAGATGCGCCGGCTGCTCGGCCTGCTCCGCGAGGACTCGCCGGCCCCGGCACCGCGGGTCAGAGCGCCGCAACCCGGTTTCGCGGACATCGACGGGCTGATCACCCAGGTGCGCGCCGCGGGCCTGACCGTGACCGTCGCGCAGCGCGGCCGGCCGGTCGCGGCCTGGGGCCCCGGTGCCGGACTGACGGCGTACCGGCTGGTCCAGGAGGCACTGACGAATACGCTCAAGCACGCGGGACCCGGCACCACCGCCCGGGTCGACCTGCACTACGAGCCGCACGGGATGGAGCTATCGGTGACCGACGACGGACGCGCACCCGCCCGGACCTCCCCCGGCACCGGCGGGCACGGCCTGGCCGGGATGGCCGAGCGGGTCGGTTCCTACGACGGCACGGTCGAGTCCGGCCCGCTCCCGGAGGGCGGCTGGCGGGTCCACGCCCGGCTCACGTTCGGCGGGGTCGCATGATCCGCGTCGCGCTCGTCGACGACCAGCCGCTGCTGCGCCTCGGCTACCGGATGGTGCTGGAGTCCGAGCCCGACCTGGAGGTGGTCGGCGAGGCCGGGGACGGCGCGGCCGGTGTCGACCTGGCCCACCGGATCGTGCCGGACGTGGTGCTGATGGACGTGCGCATGCCGATCCTGGACGGCATCGAGGCGACCCGCCGGATCGCCGCGTCCGGCCTGCCCACCCGGGTGCTGGTGCTGACCACGTTCAACCTGGACGAGTACGCGTTCTCCGCGCTCCGCGCCGGGGCCAGCGGTTTCCTGCTCAAGGACGTGCCGCCGGCCGACCTGCTGACCGGCATCCGGGCGGTGGCGGCCGGCGACGCGATCATCTCGCCCAGCGTGACCCGGCGGCTGATCGACGCGTTCGCCGCCCACCTCCCCGACCCCGGTTCCGGGCGGCCGGCCACGCCGGACGCCCGGCTGGCCCGGCTGACCGACCGGGAGCGGGAGGTGATGACGGAGATCGCCCGCGGCGGCTCCAACGCGGAGATCGCCGCGCACTTCAACGTCTCCGAGGCGACCGTGAAGACGCACGTCGGGCGGATCCTGACCAAGCTCGGGCTCCGCGACCGGGTGCAGGTGGTGATCTACGCGTACGAGACCGGCCTGATCCACCCGACCGCGGACTGAGCCTCAGAAGTCCAGCGACACCCGCGCCCGGACCGGCGAGGTCGGCTCCTGTGATCCGGCCGCCGGCTCGATCGTCAGCGCGATCACGTCCGTGTCCCGCACCGAGGAGACGAATCCCGTACCCGAGCCGGAGCCCGCCGGCATCACGTCGGCCGGTGCCGGGTACGCACCGTCGATCAGCCACATCTGGTACGCCTGCCCGGGCGCCGGCGGCGCGCCGTCGGCCAGCAGCACCACGCCCTCGTCCCGGGACCTCGACACCACGACCGTCACCTGGCCGCCACCGGTCACCTCCGCGGTCCGCAACCGCGCGTCCGGCGCGGCCAGCACCGCCTCGATGCGCGCCGCCTGGGCCCGGGCCGCCGCCGCGATCCCGGCCTGCTCGCGGACCCGCTGGTCCTGGTAGGCGAAGACGGCCGCACCGGTCCCGGCCGCCAGCGCCACCGCCGCGGCCGCCGCGAGCACCCGCCGTCCCCAGGCCGGCCGGCCCGGCGCACGCGCGGCGGCCCGGCGCACCGGCGTCACCTGCCGGGTGACCGCGACCCGCGCCATCACCTCGTGGCGCAGCCGGGGCGGCGGCACCGACCAGGTCGCGTCCGCCAGCCGGGCCGTGGCCTCGCGCAGCTCGTCCACCTCGGCCGCGCACGCCCGGCAGGTGCCGAGGTGCCGGTCGAACGCGGCGCGCTCGATGTCGTCCACCGCGTCCAGCACGTACGCGCCGACCAACGCGTGAATGTCCATGGTCATCGCGCCACCTCCACACCGAGGCAGTCGCGCAGCCGGATCAGGCCGTCGCGCATGCGGCTCTTGATGGTGGGCAGCCCGGCGTCGAGCAGCCGGGCCACCTCCGGATAACTGTGCCCGCCGTAGTACGCGAGCGTGACCGCCTCGCGCTGCAGGTCGGTGAGGCTGCCCAGGCAGCGGCGCACCTGCTGCTGCTCCAGCCGGCTGGTGACCTCCTCGACCACCTCGTCGTACGGGACGTCCGCCTCGGCGGCGGCGACCCGGCGGACGCGTTCGGTGCCGGCCTGCTCGGAGCGGACCCGGTCGACCGCCCGCCGGTGCGCGATCGTGAAGACCCACGCGGTGGCGGAGCCGCGGGCCGGGTCGAACCGGCCGGCCGTGCGCCACACCTCGACCAGCGCCTCCTGCGCGACCTCCTCGGCCTGGGCCGGATCGCGCAGCACGCGCCGGATCAGGCCGTAGACGCGCGGCGACACCAGCTCGTAGAGGCGGGCGAACGCGGACTCGTCGCCGCGCGCCACCGCGCGCAGCAGCCGGTCGGGCTCGGCCTGCCCGGCAGCGTGCTGCGGCGCCGGTGGCACCGCGGACAGATGGTCGGTCATACGGCTCAGCTTGCCTTCTCTGCGCGCTCGATCACAGTAGGGCGTTCGGTGCGCCCCGCCGCGCGGATGGGTGCGAGGCTGTGCGGCATGAAGATCGGTGCGGTGCTCTTCGACATGGACGGGACGCTGATCGACTCGCACGGGGCGATCATCCGTAGCTGGACCCGGATCGCCGAGGAGTACGACCTGCCGCTCGACGACATCCTGGCCGTGCACGCGGGCCGGCCCGCGTGGAGCACGCTGGAGTCGGTGGCACCGTGGCTCGGCGCCGAGCGGATCCGGCAGGCGGCGGCGCGGCAACTGGCCTGGGAGTACGACGACCTGGACGACGTGGTCGCGATCGACGGCGCGCTCGACCTGATCGAGGGCGTCGCCGCCCGCGGCGTGCCGTGGGCCGTGGTGACCAGCGCGGACGAGCGGCTGGCCCGGGCCCGGACCGGTGCGGTCGGCATCGACCCGCCGCTGCTGGTCAGCACGGACGACATCAGCGCGCCGAAGCCGGACCCGGAGGGCTACCTGCTGGCGGCGCGCCGGCTCGGCGTACCGCCGGAGCGTTGCCTGGTCGTGGAGGACGCGCCCGCGGGGGTGGCCGCGGGGCGCGCCGCCGGCATGCGGGTGGTCGGCGTGGCGGGAATCACCGGCGACGTAACAGTTACAAATCTGGTCGAAATCCTCGAACTTCTCGACTGACGAGCCGGAAATCCGGGCTACTGGTTCGCATTCGCAACGCAACCCGGCTGGACGGGACCGGTAGTGCTCCAGGAAACTGTGCCGGTACTTCCGTAGTGCTGACTTCCTCGGTGCTGTGGCTCGGGAGCGCTGTGGCAAGGACGTAGGGGTGGGGATGACCGAACCAATCCTGGCGGTCGATGTCGGGACGTCCGGCACATCGGCGGCGCTGATTGTCGGTGACCAGACGACATTGCTCAAGGAGCCGCTGACCGGCGCCCTCGTCTGGCCGTCCGCCGTCTGCGTCGACGACAACGGTTTCGTCGTCGGCACCGCCGCGGAGCGCCGCAAGCGGTCCGTGCCCCGGCGGTACATCGACGGTCCGCGCCGCGCGGTCGACGCGCAGGCCGCGATGCGCCTGGACGACCGCGAGGTGACCGGCAACGAGGCGGTCGCGGCCTACCTGGCGGAGATCGGCCGGGAGGCGCAGCGCGTCTACGGCGGGCAGGTCTGGCGGCTGACGCTGTCCGTCCCGGCCGGTTACCTGCCCGGCGACCCGCGGCGCGACGCGATGGTCGCGATCGGCGAGGCCGCGGGCTTCGTCGACGTCGAGCTGATCCCGGACGCGGTCGCCGCCGCGCTCGACCCGCACACCGGCGCGGACCTGCGGCCCGGCTCGCTGGTCCTGGTCTGCGACCTGGGCGCGAACTGGACGGCCTCGCTGGTCCGGGTCGCCGGCAACGACTCCGCGCTGCTGGCCACGCAGAGCTCGACCGCCGGGCACGACCTGGAGGCGCTGCTCATCAAGGACCTGCGCACCGAGGGCCGGGCCTGGCTGGAGCCGCTGCTCGCCGCGCCCGGCGACGGTGGCCTGCGGGCCTACTACGAGGCGATCGACTTCGTCCGCCGGCTGAAGCACCAGCTCGGCGACTCGCTCGAGGTCGAGGACCACCTGACGCCGCTGACCCCGCCGTACAAGCTGAGTCGCGCCTGGCTGGAGGCGTTCGCCGAGCCGGCCGTGCAGGCGCTGGTCGCCAGCGCGCATGCGGTGGTCGGCGCGGTCGGCGCCACGCTGGCGGACATCTCCACCGTGGTGCTGACCGGCGGCGCGTCCCGGCTCCCGGTGGTCGAACCGGCACTGGCCGGCAGCCTCGGCCACACGCTGCGGCACGCGCCCGAGCCGGAGCTGGCCGTGGTGCGCGGCGCCGCGCAGTGGGCGGCGAACGCGGAGAGCCGCGCCGTCGCCGCGGACGCCCCGAGCTGGCGGATCGAGCCGATCTCCTGGGAGATCCCCGGCGGCGACGCCAAGCTGCTGCGCTGGAACGTCGGCGAGGGCGAGGCGTTCCGCGAGGGCACCGTGGTCGCGGAGGTGCGCACCGGGGACGAGCGCGTCTACCAGCTGACCGCCACGCACGCGGGCGCGCTGCTGCGCCACACCGTGCCGCCCGGCGGCCAGGTCGGCACGACGCTGGTCACGGCCGCCACCCGGGACGCGGCCGCGCTCGCCGCCGACCCGCCGACGCAGCGCCTGCAGCTGCGCACCAGCGGCTCCTGGCTGCTCACGCCGGACCGGCAGGTGCTGGTCGAGTGCGACACCACCGGCCGGCACATCCGGTCGTTCGTGATCGCGACGGGCGAGCTGATCGGCGAGTTCCGGCCGGACTACGGCGCCGGCACCGCGCAGGGCGCCCGGATCTTCTTCGACCCGGAGGGCCGGCTCAGCCTGATCGCCTGGGACACCGAGGGCACGTTCTCGGTCTGGGACGTCGAGACCGGCAAGCTCTCCACCCGGTTCCGCGACTCGGTCGGCCCGGTCCGCGTGCTGGTCGACGAGCCGAGCTGGCGGCTGGCCGCGGAGGCGGACGGCAAGGTCCAGGTCGGCCGCTACCGGCGCGGCGTCACCACGCTGTGGGACCTGCGGACCGGCGAGCGGCTGGAACGCACCGGTGACGAGACGTGGGAGCAGCGCAACCCCGGCTTCCGGATGCGCAGCCCCACGGACGCGTTCAGCACCGAGAGCATCAGCCCGGACGGCAGGCTGCGCGCGCTGGTGACCTCCGATCTGGACGGTTCCGGCGTGCTGAGCCTGCAGGACATCGAGAGCAGCCTGGAGGTGTTCCGGGTGCCCGCCCCGGCGGCGCCGGAGGCCGAGGGCTTCGTGCCCCGGCTGCTGACGTCGTTCACCGCGGACGGGAAACTGCTGCTGGCGAACTGGGACTACGCCGACCGCAGCCTGGTCGACGCTTGGGAGATGTGAGCGGGTGAACCCGGACATGGGCCCGGTGCTGGCCATCGACTTCGGCACCACGACCTCCTCCGCGGCGCTGATCGACGGTGAGCAGATCCGTCTGCTCCCGGAGCCGGTCAGCGGCGGGTACGCGTGGCCGTCCGCGGTCTACTGGGACGGCGAGCGCATGCTGGTCGGCACGCTGGCCGAGCGCCGCAAGCGGGCCGACCCCAACTCGTACGCCGTGGAGTTCAAGCGCGGCCTCAAGGGCGACCGGCCGATGCCGCAGGGCGACCGCACGTTCCGGCCGATCGAGCAGGCCGCGTCCGTGCTGACCGCGCTGCGGATGGAGGCCGAGCGCATGCACGGCGGCCAGATCACCCGCGCGCTGGTCACGGTGCCGGCCAGCTACGGGCCGGACGACATCCGCCGCCCGCAGATGATCGCCGCGGCCGAGGCGGCCGGGTTCAGCACCGTGGAGCTGCTGCCGGAGCCGGTCGCGGCCGCGTACGCGCCGATCCCCGGCCCGACGTTCCTGCCCGGCGAGCTGATCCTGATCTACGACCTGGGCGGCGGCACGTTCGACACCGCGCTGATGCGGGTCGGCGCGGAGGGCCCGGAGGTGCTCGGCCACGACGCGATCGACGACTGCGGCGGCCGCAACATCGACGCGCTGCTGGCCAACCGGATCCAGAACGACGGCGAGGAGTGGCTGGCGCCGCTGATCGCGTCCGTGGTCACCGCGCCCGGCACGCCCGCCGCGCTGCGCCTGAGCATGGCGCTGGCCGACTTCGCCCAGCGCATCAAGCACCAGCTCAGCGACGTGGAGAGCGTCGAGGACTACCTGATGCCGACCACCCCGGCGTACGAGCTGGACCGGTCCCAGCTGGCGCTGCTGGCCGAGGCGGTGCTGGAGCGCACGGTGCGGTGCTGCGCCGACCTGCTGGCCCGGCACAAGGTCCACCCGGACACGATCAGCGCGATCCTGCTGGTGGGCGGCGGCTCCCGCATGCCGGCCGCGGCGGAGGCGCTGACCAAGGCGTTCAACCGCCCGCTGCGCCGGGTGGACGAGCCGGAGCTGGCCACGGTGCAGGGCGCGGCGCGCTGGCTGACCCGCAGCGGCCCGCGCGTCATCACGTCCAGCGCGGACTCGTCCCGCACCGTGCCGCTGTCCTTCACGCTGCCCGGCGGTGGCGGCCAGCTGCTGCGCTGGTTCGTCGCCCCCGGCGACACGTACCCGGTGGGCTGGCCGCTGGCCCGGGTCCGGCTGCCGTCCGGCGCGGTCTGGGACCTCACCTCGTCGGTGCCGGGCACGGTGGAGCGGCTGCTGGTCCCGGCCGGTGACGCGGTCGCCAGTCAGCAGTGGCTGGCCCTGTCACGTCCGTAGCAGGGTCCCCACCTCGACCACGGCCCGCCGGGCCGCCTCGCTGACCGACGTCAGGTTGGCGAACGCGTGCACCATGCCGGGCACCCGCCACGCCCGTACCGGCACGCCGGCGGCCCGCAGCGCCGCCGCGTAGGCCTCGCCCTCGTCGCGCAGCGGGTCCAGCGCGGCGGTGACCACGATCGCCGGCGGCAGGCCGGTGAGATCCGGGGCGCGCAGCGGCGAGTGCCGGGGGTCGGCCGTCACCGGTCCGGGCAGGTAGTGGCGGCGGAAGAAGTCGAGGTCGCGCGCGGTGAGCACCGGGCCGGACCGGAACCGTGACCGCGACGGCCACTCGCCGACGTGGTCGGCCAGCGGGTAGAGCAGCGCCTGCGCCACCGGCGTCCGCTCGCCGCCGCGCAGTGTCCGGCAGGCCACGGCCGCGAGGTTCGCGCCCGCGCTGTCGCCGCACACCGCCACCGCCGGCGCGCGGGTGAACGCCCAGTTCACGGCCGCGCATGCGTCCTCCACCGCGGCCGGGAACGGCGCCTCCGGCGCCAGCCGGTACGCCACCGACAGCACCCGCGCGCGGGCGGACACGCACAGCAGCCGACACGTCTCGTCGTGCGTGTCCAGGTCGCCGGCCACGAACCCACCGCCGTGGAAGAAGACCACGAGCAGATCAGACCCGTCAGCCGGTACGTAGTGCCGGCCGCGCAGCCGCCCGGCCACGGTCACGTCGTGCACCGCGCCGACCGGGGTGGGCCGGCCGCCCATCAGCGCGGCGGTCCGCCGGATCCGCCGGCGGGTGCGTTCCGGCGTGCCGGCGGAGAGCCCGGCCTGCCCGCGCCAGCGCTGGACCCGCAGCAGCATCGCGATCGTCGGGTCGATCGGGTCGCCGGACTCCGGCGTACCACCGATGAACCGCTGCACCGGCGCCGGCAGCGCCAGCAGCCGCCGCAGCACGAACGCCTCCACCCGGCCGATCAACGCGGTGACCCCTCTCGATGCAGGTCGGACACCTGCACGGGCCGCGAAGCGTCCACATAGGATGAACACACGGGGGCACACGCGAGGTCCGGAGAACCCGGCCTGATCGCGTTGCGCAACATGGGAATCCCGTCATTCCACAGTGAATGGTGTCCCCGTTCGAGCGTCCGCCGGTCCGGCGATCCACGACCCCCGGACCCATTGACGGTAGCTTCGGGCACCGAGGAGAGGAAGAGCATGACGACGGCGGCCGACGACGCCCGGATCCGGGTTATGCAGGGCTTCACGGCGGCGGTCGCGGAGCGCGGCTACGCGGCCACCACGATCGCGGACATCGTCGCGGCGGCGCGCGTCTCCAAGCGCACGTTCTACGAGCATTTCCCGGACAAGGAGGCGTGCCTGCTGGCCACCTACCGGGCGAGCGCGGACCGGCTGGAGCGCATGCTGCGCGAGGCCGGGCGGCAGACCGGCGACGGGTGGCGCGAGCGGGTGCACGCGCTGGTCACGGCATACCTGGAGGCGCTGGACGCGGTGGGCCCGGCCAGCCGGACGGTACTGGTCGAGGTGCAGGCCGCGGGGCCGCGCGCGTTCCGCATGCGCAGCGAGACGCAGGACCGCTTCGCCGCGCTCTTCGTGGAACTGGTGGAGTCCGACCCGGCACTGCCGCCGCTCACCCCGGCACTGGCGATCGCGCTGGTCGGCGGCATCAACGAGTTGCTGCTGCACGTCGCGGACCCGTACACCCGCGACGGTGAACCGTTCACCTCGCTGGTGGACACGGTGGCGGAATTCGCGAGCGCGGTTATCGGACGTGGGAATTCCACTCTCCATCCCGGAAACGGCGGGGGATCCGTACCGGCGAAAAGATCTTGATCTTTGGTTGGAGCTGATCAATTGGTTCGGGAAATAATGCTGGGATGGACCGACCGGAGTGGGCCCCGCCGGGCATCGACGTCGAGCGACCGAGTGCAGCGCGGCTGTACGACTACTTTCTGGGTGGTTCACACAACTTTGCGGCGGACCGAGCGATGGCTCAGCAACTGCTCGCCACCGCACCGGACATTCCGCTGATCGCCCAGGCGAACCGCGCGTTCCTCCGGCGCGCCGTGCAGATGCTGGCCGAGTCGGGGATCAGACAGTTCCTTGACATCGGCTCGGGCATTCCGACGCTCGGCAACGTGCACGAGGTCGCGCGGGAGGTCGTGCCGGACGCCCGAGTGGTCTACGTCGATCTCGACCCGGTCGCGGTGGCGCACAGCTCCGTGCTGATCCGCGGGCAGGAGGGCGTCGCCGCGATCCAGGGCGACGTGCGCAAACCGGGCGACATCCTGCACCACGAGACGGTCCGCAACCTGATCGACTTCACGGAGCCGGTCGCGCTGCTGGTCATCGCGCTGCTGCAGTTCGTGCGCGACGAGGACGACCCGGCCGGCATCATGGCCCAGTTGCGCGGCGCGCTCCCGTCCGGCAGCTACCTCGCGCTCTCGCACGGCGTGGTCGACGGCTGGCGGCACGACAAGGAGATGGTGAAGAACCTCTACAGTCGCACCACCACGCCGCCCGCGTCCCGCACCCGGGCCGACGTGGCCCCGTTCTTCGGCGACTTCGAGCTGGTCGACCCCGGCCTGGTCTGGGTCACCCAGTGGCGCCCCGACCAGCCCAGCAAGATCGACGGCATCAAGGCGGCGAAGTCCGCGGTGGTCGCCGGGGTGGGGCGCAAACCGTGATCGTCGAACCGGCCCCACGGGGCTTCACGGACGGCTCGCACATCACCCGGGTGGCACGCGCCTGGGCGCGGGCGGTCGCCGGCGCCAGCTACGTGCCGATGGCCCACGTCGACATCGAGCTGCGGCTGGCCGGCTTCACCACCCGGCTGCTGCGCGTGCTGACCAGCCAGCCGTTCGATCCGAGCCCGGCCACCCAGATCGGCGTCGAGCTGGTCGAGGCGCACTTCGCGTCGCCGGAGACGCTCGGCCACACCATCAACGTGCTCGCCGACCGCCTGCCACCGCTGGCCGGCACCTCGCTCGACTCGTCCGGCCGCCGGGTGATGCGCGTGCTCAGCGCGCTCTCCGTCGGTTACACCCGGGGCCTGCGCGAACGCACGCTGGACGAGCAGGAGAGCATCCGGCAGGCCACCGTGCTCGCCCAGCTGCAGACCGAGCACGCGCTCCGGGAGAGCCAGGAGGCGTTCCGGCACGCGGCCGTGCACGACCAGCTCACCGGCCTGCCCAACCGGATCTTCTTCGAGAAGCAGCTCGCCGACCTGATCGAGGCCGGCGGCGCCCGGCACGTCGCGATCTGCTTCATCGGCATCACCAGCCTGCAGGCGATCACGGACCGGTTCGGCCACGTCCTCGGCGACAAGGCGCTCACCGTCACCGCCGACCGGCTGCGCACGCTGGCCCGCTCGCTCGGCCACCCGCTGGCCCGGTTCGCCGGCGACCAGTTCGTCATGCTGATCGAGGACCCGGCCGGCACGCCGCACCTGGCCGGTGTGGCCGACCAGATCATCGCGACGCTCTCCACACCGGTCCACACCGACCGGCACCTGCTGCCGATGTCCGCCAGCATCGGGGTGGTCGACCGCCCGGTCGCCGGGATGGACGCGAACGACGTGATGCGCGCCGCCGGCATGACGCTGCAGTGGGCCAAGGCCGAGGGCACGAACCGCTGGCAGCTGTTCGACCAGGCCCGCAGCGACCGCGAGATAGCCAAGCACGCGCTCACCGCCGACCTGGCCGGCGGCATCGACCGCGACGAGTTCTTTCTGGAGTACCAGCCGCTCGTCCGTCTCGAGGACCGCGCCGTCATCGGCGTCGAGGCGCTGGTCCGCTGGCATCACCCGCGCCTCGGCCGGCTCAGTCCCGGTCGCTTCATCGACCTCGCGGAGGAGTCCGGCCAGATCGTCCGGCTCGGTGGCCGCCTCCTCGACAAGGCCTGCCGCCAGGCCCGCGAGTGGGCGAAGCTGACCGACAGCCCGCCGTACGTCAGCGTCAACGTCGCCGTACCGCAACTCCGCGACGGCGCCGGCCTGCTCCGCACCGTCGACAACCTGCTCCAGGAGGTCGGCCTGGCCCCCGAGCTGCTCCAGCTGGAGATCACCGAGAGCGCCTCGATCCCGGACGACCCGCAGCTCCGCCGCACCCTGGACGACATCGCCGGCCTCGGCGTCCGCCTCGCCCTGGACGACTTCGGCTCCGGCTACTCCAACCTCGGCTACCTGCAGAACCTGCCGGTCAACCAGCTCAAGATCGACATGCAGTTCGTCCGCGACTGGAAGCCGTCGTCGACCAAGTCGCTGCTCCCGTCGCTGGTCAAGCTCGCCCACGACCTGCGGCTCTCCGCACTGGCCGAGGGCGTCGAGACGCTGCAACAGGCGGAGTACCTCGAGTCCATCGGCTGCGACCACGTCCAGGGCTACTACTTCGGCAAGCCGCAGGCCGCGTCCTCCATCACGTCGCTGCTGCTGGAGTGGAGCGCGGAAGAGATCTGACGCTCACCAGGGCACGACCCCGTCACGGTTGACGAGGATCCCGGTGGGCCCGTCGGCGCTGAGCGTGGCCAGCCGCACGATCGCGTCGCTGCCCTCGGTGACCGTCTGGGTGCCCCGGTGACCGTTCAGGTCCGTCTCGGTGTATCCGGGGTCCGCGGCGTTGACGAGCATGCCGGGCAGCGCGCGGGAGTACTTGAGGGTGAGCATGGTCAGCGCGGTCTTGGAGACGGCGTAGACCGGCGGCACGATCTGCCAGTCGAACATGTCGTGCGCGACGGTCTCCGCGAACGAGCCCACCGACGAGGAGACGTTGACGACCCGGGGATGCCGGGAGGCCCGCAGCAGCGGGACGAACGCGTTGGTCACCCGCAGCGCGCCCCACAGGTTGACGTCCAGCAGCGCGGCGGCGTCCTCGGCGGCGGTGTGCTCCAGCGGTGCGACCACGGTGTTGGCGCCGGCGTTGTTGATCAGGACGTCGCAGCGCCCGTACTCGGCGCGCACCCGGGCCGCCGCGTCGTCGACGCTGCGCTGGTCGGTGACGTCCAGCCGCAGCAGCCCCACGCCCAGCTCCGCGGCGGCCGCCCGGCCCCGCTCCGGGTCCCGGGCGCCGATCAGCACGGTGTGCCCGGCCGCCGCGAGCCGCCGCGCCGTCTCCCGCCCGATGCCCTTGTTGCCGCCGGTGATGACAGTGATCGTTTCCATGCCGTCCACCCTGCGGCCGGGAGCGGGAACGCGGAAGGCGACGTGTGTCGGTGGGACTGCCGGTACCACCCACGGCGGCGGGCCGGCGCATCCACGGCCGGATACGATCCCCTCATGGTGACCGGGCAGGTGCGCGCGCCGAGCTTCGGAACGCTGCTACGCGGGCTGCGGGACCGCTGCGACTTCCAGCCGCCGGGGACGGTCGCCACCACCCGGCGCGCCCCCGGGCTGCGCCGCGAGGAGCTGGCGCTGCTCGCCGGTGTCTCGGTCGACTACCTCGTGCAGCTCGAGCAGGGGCGCGCCGCCCGCCCGTCCGCGCCGGTGGTCGCCGCGCTGTCCCGGGCACTGCGCCTCGGCGCCGAGGAGTCCGCGCTCCTGCACCGCGCGGCCGGGCTGGCCCCCGCGACCGGGTCGGTGACCCGGGTGGTGCCGGACAGCATCGAGCGGATGGTCACCCGGCTGCGGCAGTGGCCGGTCGCGGTGTACTCGGCCGACTGGTGGCTGCTGCGCTGGAACCCCGCCTGGACCGCGCTGCTCGGCGACTCCGGCGCGCTCCACGGCCGGGCCCGGAACGTCGTCTGGTTCGAGATGACGCAGCCCGACCCGGACGTGTGGATCGACCCGCGCGAGGACGACATGTTCCGCGACGCCATCGTCGGCGACCTGCGGGTGGCCTACCTCGAACATCCCGACGACGCCGAACTGGCCGATCTGGTCACCGCCCTGCACGAGGTCAGCCCCGAGTTCGCCGAACGCTGGACCGCGGCCCGACCCGCCCGCTACCGGGGCCTGCGCAAACACGTCGACCATCCCGTCGCCGGCCCGCTCGTGCTGGACGGCGACATCTTCCAGGCCCCCGGCTGCGACCTGCGGATGATCGTGTACTCACCGGCCCCGGGCACCGACGACGCCGACCGTCTCGCCCGCCTCACCGCGCCCGGGGCGCCGGGTGAGCGGGACACGGCGGGCTGACGCCGCGCGCCGCACCTCAGAGCGTGACGGTGCGGGACTCCTTGATGGACGTCTCGGCCGCCTCCAGGACCGCGACGATCAGACGTCCGAAATGGACACCGCACGGGTGCGGCGCGCGGTGCTGGGCGGCCTGGACGAGCTGGCTGATGGCGGAACCGAACGCCTCCACCGAGGAGGACGAGTGTTCCGGGACCGGCACCGCACCGGCCGTACCGTGGAAGACCGTGGTGTTGCCCTTCAACGCCGCCGGCGCCTCGAGCGTCAGGGCCAGCGAGCTGACCGCGCCGAGCATGTGCTTGACCAGCACGTGCGTCGTGTTGTTGGCGCCGGGCAGCGCGGTCACCGAGGTCGGCATGCCGAGGACGGCCAGCAGCACCGCCAGCGCGTGCGGGCCCACGTCCCAGAGTCCACCGGCCTCCTTGCGCCACGACGACCCGGCGTAGGGGCTGCCGTCGCCGTAGATGGAGGCGAAACGGTCGGCCCGGGCGCCGGTCCAGCCGCCGGTGGTGACCGCCTCGCGGATGAACTCCTCCACCGGGGTCTGGAAGCGGCTGGTGAAGAAGACCACGGACGCCACGTCGTGCTTCTCCACCGCGGCGACCAGGCGGTCGGCGGCCGCGACGGAGAGCGACAGCGGCTTGTCCAGCAGCAGGTGGCGGCCGGCGGTGGCGGCGCGGGTGGCCAGGTCGGCCTGGACGTCCGGCGGGAGCGCGACGGAGACCGCGTCCACGTCCGCGATGAGCGCGTCGACGTCGTCGTAGGCGGTGATGCCGAACCGGTCGGCGACGGCTCGCGTGCGGGCGGAGTCGCGGCCCCAGACGCCGACGAGGTCGGCCTCCGGGTGGGCGGCCAGTGCCGTGCCCTGCGTCTCAGCGGCCCAATAGCCCGTGCCGAGCAGTCCGAATCTCATCGTCGCTCCTCATCGCCGTGCCGGTCAGTCGACACCCCACCCTAGGGGTATACGAATCCGTTACCCGCGCGGGTTCACGATGCGATGTGGAGCGTGGCGATGTGGAGCGTGCCGCGGTGACACCGCCCGGATGGCCGGACGGCACGGCGGCGGTCGACGGCCGGCCCGGCGGCCCGCTGCCCGGCGGCGGGAGGCGACTCGTTGCTCAGCGGCGGCGCTTGCCGGCGTGCTCGCGGGCCAGCAGCATCGCCTCGTGCGCCTCGGCCGCGGCCTCGGCGGCTTCCTCGGCGAGCGCGATCGCGGCGATCTCGGCTATCCGGGCGGCCTCGTCGGCGGCGCGGGCCGCGGCGGCCGCCCGGTCGTACATGCGGTGGGCGGCGCGCTGTTCGGTCTGGTAGCGGTACGCCACCCGCTCGCGCTCGCTCTGCAGCGGCGACTGGTCGGTGGTGGTCACCCGGAAGACGTCACGCAGCTCCTCGACGGAGATCTCACCGCGCTTGTACGCCCCCAGCGCGGCCCGCGACACGGTCCGGTCCCGGTCCTCGCCGGACTCCGGCCGCGACTCGGGATCGGCGTCGGTATCGGGATCGGCGTCGGCATCCGCGTCGAGCGACTGCAGCGCGGCCGCGGCGGCGATCTCGGCGGCCGCGTCCTCCACGTCCTTGCGGGCCGCGTCGTAGGCCGCGTCCGCCACCTCCTGCGCCGCCCAGGCCTCGTCGCGGGCCTGCTCGGCCGCGGCGGCCGCCGCGCGGGCCTGCTCGGCCGCGGCCGCGGCCCGCCCGGCCTTGGCGTAGGCGGCGGACGCGTGTGCGGCCAGCTCGTCCGCCTCGGCGCGGAGCAGCTTCGGGTCCGGTCCGCGGTGCGGCTCGCGGGTGGTGACGCTGACGACCGCGAGGAAGATCAACGCCACGATCACCGAGCCGCCGGCGATCAGCAGCCCCCACACGGCCACCGACAGGTCATAGCGCTCGGCCCAGTCAAACCCCACGGTCCCCGACCCTCCCCGATCCCGGACGTCGGCACATATCTTCCGGGCCGGAAATCACGTGCCGGTCACGACCCGGCGAGCGCCCGGACAATGGCATGGAACAGCGCGTCCTTGCGCCGTTCGGTCTCCGGGAGCGCGTCGTACGGCACCAGGCAGGGATGGGTCCTCGCGACCGGGTCCTTGCGCGGGCCGTACCGCCAGCCGTCGTCGACCTTCAGGGCGCACCACGCGTCGTGCAGGTCCTCGGGCGTCGCGCCGGCGAGGACCGCGCGGATGCTGGCCTCGGTGGCCACCCGCTCCCACCGCTCGGGCACCTCGGGCGACGGCTGCGGATCACCGATCGCGGTCTGCAGCGCGCGGTTGGCCGCGTGGCAGACCGCGGCGACGGTGCCGATCGGGAAAACGGTCATGCCGGCCCCTTCCGAACCCGCGCGTAGAGTGGCCCCGTGCACCATGGAGACGCCCGGTGATCGGCGCACTCAACCTCGCGATCATTATCGCCTCGCTGCTCGTCGCCGCCTGGGCCGGTTTCGCCGGCTTCCGCGGTCGCGCGCCCGACCGGGTGCAGTTCGCCGGGCTCGTGCTGCTGCAGGCGGGCGTGCTGGCGATGGGCGTGATCGCGCTGGTGGCGCTCCTCGGCGGCGAGCGGCCGGCCGAGCCGGAGACGTTCGCCGGCTACCTGGTGACCATGGTCTGCTGGCCGGCGGTCGCGTTCGTGCTGGCGCGGATGGAGCCGACGAAGTGGGGCTCGGTCACCGTCGCGGTGGGCTGCCTGGTGATCCCGGTGCTGGTGCTCCGGCTGGAACAGATCTGGGGATAGGACGTCGATGACGACCGAGGCGCACGGGATGCGCCCGACCGGGCGCGGGCCCGGCCGGGTGGTCCTGATCATCTACTGCATCTTCGCGCTGGCCGCGGGCGCCCGGGCGGGGGTGCAGATCGCCACGAAGTTCGGCGAGGCGCCGCTGGCCTACGCGCTGTCCGCGGTCGCGGCCGTGATCTACCTGGTGGCCGCGGTCGCGTTGTCCCGCAACTCGCCGGGCGGCCGCCGGGTCGCGCTGGTGGCGATCGTGATCGAGCTGGTCGGTGTGGTCGTGGTCGGCCTGCTCAGCGTGTTCGACCCGGCGGCGTTCCCGGACGCGACGGTCTGGTCGAACTTCGGTCAGGGCTACGGCTACGTCCCGCTGGTGCTGCCGCTGGTCGGGCTCTTCTGGCTGCACCGCACGCGCGCCACCACCCCGGCCGAGGCCTGAGGCCGGCCGGCCGCACGCCATGACGCCGGCCGCCGACCGCGCGCCGCGGCCCGGCAGTCACCGGCCGCGGCGCGGTGCGGGGTTCACCAGCCGCGGCGCAGCCGGACCCAGCGGTAGCCGTACCCGTTGAGCTTCACCGCGGACAGGTCCTCGGTGATCGGGTCGTAGCCGTCGTCGGAGAGCACCTCGACCGGGTGGTCGGCCTCCTCGGCCAGCGACGACATGTCCACCTCGCAGTCGTCGCCGCCCAGGTTGTGCAGGAACAGCATGCACCCGGTGGTGTCGACCGCGCGGTGGGCCAGCACGCCGTGCGGCACCGGCACGTCCACGTGCTGGCAGGAGCCGCCGCCGACCTCGGGTGCCTCGCGCAGCGTGCGGATCATGCGCTCGAACCAGGAGAGCAGCGAGTTCCGGTCGCCGCGCTGCGCGGTGACGTTCAGCGTCTCCCAGCCGTACTCGCCGCCGCTGACCGGTGGGCGCAGCGGCTCGTCCGACGTGGTGAAACCGCCGTTCGGCTGGAAGGACCACTGCATGGGCGTACGGATCGCCATCCGCCCCGGCAGGCTCAGGTCCTCACCCATGCCGATCTCCTCGCCGTAGCGCAGCACGGGCGTGCCCCGCAGGCTGAACTGCAGCGCGTAGGCCAGCTCGATCCGGCGCCGGTCGTTGCCCAGCATGGGTGCCAGCCGCCGCCGGATGCCCCGGTCGTAGAGCCGCATGCCCTCGTCCGGCCCGAAGGCCTCGAAGACGTCCTGGCGCTGGTCCGCGGTGAGCCGGGACAGGTCCACCTCGTCGTGGTTGCGCAGGAACGTGGCCCACTGCCCGCCGTCCGGCAGCGCCGGGGTGTCGCGCAGCGCGTCGATGATGCCCTCCGGGTCCTGCCGGGCGAGGGCCAGCATCAGCCGCGCGTTCAGCATGAAGTCGAAGAGCATGTGCAGCCGGCCGCCGAAGTAGTTGGTCAGCTCGGCCGGTTCCACGTTCGCCTCGGCCAGCAGCATCGCGTCGCCCTGGCGCCACTGGATGTGCGACCGGAGTTCGGTGAGGAATTCGAAGTCCTTCGGCGAGTTCGGATTGCCCGGTTCGGTGCGCTCGATGATGAACGGCACCGCATCCATCCGAAAGCCGGAAACGCCCAGCTGCAACCAGAAAGCGCAGATCTTCTTTATTTCCTCGCGCACCTCGGGATTGGTGATGTTGAGGTCCGGCTGGAAGTCGTAGAAGCGGTGGTAGAACCAGGCCTTCGCGGTCCGGTCGTAGGTCCACGTCTCCTTCTGCTCGCCCGGGAACACCATGCCCTGGCCACGATCGGACGGCTCGGTGTCCGACCAGACGAACCAGTCCCGGTACGGCGAGTCCGGCGACGACCGCGCCGACTGGAACCACGGGTGCTCGTTCGACACGTGGTTGACCACCAGGTCGATGATCACGCGAATGCCCCGGTTACGGGCCTCGTGCAGCAGTTCCGCGAAGTCGCCGAGCGTGCCGAAGCGCGGGTCGACGTTGTAGAAGTCGGTGGCGTCGTAGCCGTCGTCGCGGTTCGGTGACGGGTGGATCGGGTGCAGCCAGAGACACGTGATACCGAGCCGGGCCAGATAGTCCAGCCGGCCGATCAGTCCCCGGATGTCGCCGACCCCGTCGCCGTTCGAGTCCTGGAACGTGTCGATGTCGAGGCAGTAGACGACGGCCTTGGAGTACCACCGCTCATTCATGAGCACGACGTTTCCAGTCGGTGCCGACACCAAACCGACATGGACGGGTGAGATCATGTGCGCGGGGACCGGCGCGGCGCAGGGAGATGCAGAAACGAACGAGGAGCGATGGCGACCATCTACGACGTCGCACGGCGCGCGGAAGTCTCCCCCGCGACCGTTTCCCGAGTGGTCAACGGACATGCCAATGTGGACCCCGTCCTGGTGGAACGGGTCCGGCAGGCCATGGCGGACCTGGGTTACCGGCCCAACGCGGTCGCCCGGAACCTGCGGCGGAGCCGCACCACGCTCTGGGCGGCGATCATCTCCGACATCGGTGATCCGTTCTACACCGCGATGGTGCGCGGCGTGGAGGACGCCGCCCGGCCGGCCGGGTTCTCCGTCGTCCTCTGCAACACGGACGACGACGAGGCCAAGGAGGGCGGGTACGTCGACGCCGCGCTGGCCGAGCAGATGGCCGGGGTGATCGTCGCGCCGGCCGGGCCGGGCGCGCCGCACGTGCGCCGGCTGCTGGACGCGCGCGTGCCCGTGGTGGTCGTCGACCGGCAGCCACCGGAGCTCCGGGTGGACACCGTGCTGGTCGACAACGAGCTGGGCGCGCAGGCCGCGACCGCGCACCTGATCGAGTCCGGTTACGCGCGCATCGCGTGCATCACCGGCCCGGCCACGGTCTCCACCGCGACCCAGCGCGCGGCCGGCTACCGGGCCGCGCTGCAGGAGCACGGCCGGCCGGTCGACGACGCGCTGATCCGGCACGCGGACTTCCGGGAGGAGTCTGGTTACGAGGCGATGCGGGCCCTGCTGGCGCTGGCGGAGCGGCCGGACGCGGTCTTCGCGGCGGGCAATCGGCTGGCCCTCGGCGCGCTGCGCTGCCTGCGGGACCGTGGCGTGCCCGTACCCGGTGAGGTGGGTCTGGCGGGTTTCGACGACCTGCCCTGGGCCGCGCTGATCCGGCCCGCGCTGACCACGGTGGCGCAGCCGACCTATGAGCTGGGGCGGGCCGCCGCGCGGCTGCTGGCCGCGCGGATCGCCGAGCCGGCCCGGCCGCCGTCGACCATCACGCTCGCCACCCATCTGGAGATCAGGGACAGCTCGGTTCGTTTCGGCCGGGGGGTCGCCGGGTAGTCGACCGATCGTGACCATGAGCGCCGACAATCCCTCGCAGAACCTGACCGGACTCAGCGGATGGGTGGCCGGTGTCATCGAATCGCTCGGTGAGATCGGCGTCGGCCTGCTCGTCGCGCTGGAGAACATCGTCCCGCCGATCCCCAGCGAGGTCGTGCTCGCGCTGGCCGGCTACCTGGCCAACCAGGGCGGCGTCAACCTGGTGCTGGTCTGGGTCGCGGCCACGATCGGCTCGCTGGCCGGTGCGATCGCGCTCTACTGGGTCGGCCGCGGCCTCGGCGAGGAACGCCTGAAGCGCTGGCTGGACAAGGTGCCGCTGGTCGAACGCGACGATCTGGAGAAGGCCGACCGCTGGTTCGAGAAGCACGGGAAATGGGCCGTGCTTCTCGGCCGCTGCGTGCCGGTGGTGCGCAGTCTCGTGTCCGTGCCGGCGGGCGCCAACCACATGCCGATGCCGATCTTCATCGCGTTCACCGCGCTGGGCAGCGGCGTCTGGAACACGATCTTCATCGGCGCGGGCTACGCGCTCGGCTCCCGCTGGCAGGACATCGAGCAGTACAACCGGTGGTTCGACTACGCCATCTGGGCGATCTTCGCCTGGATCATCGGGTCGTGGGTGTTCAACCGCGTCCGGGCTCGCCGGCGGAAGCGGGCGCGGCAGCACTGAGCAGGTGCCGGTCCGCGCCGAGCAGCAGCCGCTCGACCGCGGTCCAGGTCGTGGTGGTGACCAGGTAGAGCACCGCGGCGAGCGGCACGACCAGGGCGAACAGCACGGTGCCGTACGGCAGGAAGCGCATCACCCGCATGATCTGCGCCTGGCCGGGCGGCGCGTCGGCCGGCGTCGGGTTCGCGGCCTGCACCAGCGCCATCCGCCGGGACGACCACCAGGCCAGCACGGTCAGCATCGCCAGCAGCACCGCGAAGAGCGGCAGCCCGCCCTCGGTGACGTGCGCGCCGAGCGCGGTGCCGAAGAACCGCTCGTCCAGCAGCGCGTTGTGCTCCCCGGCCAGCGTGGGCGTGGTGAAGAGCCGGTACATGACCGTGAAGAACGGGATCTGCAGCAGCGCGGGCAGGCAGCCGCCGAGCGGGCTCGCGCCCTCCTCCCGGTACAGCTTCAGCATCTCGGCCTGCAGCGCGGCCGGATCGTCCTTGTGCCTGGCCTGCAGTTCGCGCAGCTTCGGCGCGAGCGCGGCGGTGCGTCGCTGGCCGCGGATCTGCGCCCAGGTCAGCGGCGAGATCAGCAGGCGGACGCCCATGGTGAACAGGATGATCGCGATCGCGGTCGCGGCGGTGCCGGCGAACGGTTCGGCGAACGAGGCGATCGAGGTGACGACAGTGGACGCGACGCCGGCGGCGCCGTCGATGGGACCGAACGCGAGCATGACAGAACCCCTCAACACGGTGGTACGGACGGGAAGAGCTAGGCGACCGAGGGGAGGGTCGCCGGAGCTCGTGGCCGGGAACGGCCGGCCGCGTCCGGATCACGGAGTCGAGGGGTGCGGGTGTTGAGCGCGCGCACGCGCATCGCGGCGCCGCGGTGGGGCGCCGGGTAGCCGGGGCCGCACAGCCGGCCGGTGGCGAGGTGGATCGCCAGCACGACCGCGACGAGACCGGCGGCCGCGAGCGCGATCATCTCGGCGGGGCTGGAGCCGGCCGGGGCGGCCTGGGTCAGCTGTGCGGCGGTCCACGCCCACAGCGACCACAGGAACCCGGTCAGCACCATCGATCCACCATACCTAGTCGCGTCGAGCGCTGTTCCGCTTGATCACGTACTCCACCAGTTCGATCAGGAGTTCCTTGCCGGACGCGCGGTCGCGGGCGTCGCAGAGCACGACCGGCACCTCGTCGTCCAGGTCCAGTGCGGTCCGCACGGCGGCCGGGCTGAACTTCTGCTCGCCGTCGAAGCAGTTCACGCCGACCAGGAACGGCAGGTTCCGCGTCTCGAAGTAGTCGATCGACGGGAAGCAGTCGGCCAGCCGCCGGGTGTCCGCCAGCACCACCGCGCCGAGCGCACCCTGGGCCAGCTCGTCCCAGAGGAACCAGAACCGGTCCTGGCCGGGCGTGCCGAACAGGTAGAGCACCAGGTCCTGATCGATGGTGATCCGGCCGAAGTCCATCGCCACCGTGGTGGACGTCTTTCCCTCGACGCCGGAGAGGTCGTCGGTGCCGACGCTGACGTCGGTCAGCATCTCCTCGGTCTGCAGCACCCGGATCTCGCTGACCGCGCCGACCATCGTCGTCTTGCCCGCGCCGAACCCGCCGGCCACCAGCACCTTGAGCGCGACCGGGGCGCGCCGTTCCTCAGCGGCCATCGACGCCCGCCCGGTGCGCGACGGAGAAGTTGTCGCCGACCCGCGTGACCAGCAGCGCCATCTCGTAGGAGATCAGGCCGATGTCCGCCTCGGAGCCGGCCAGCACGGCGAGGCAGGAGCTCCGGCCGGCCGTGCTGATGAAGAGGAACGCGTCCTCCATCTCCAGCAGCGTCTGCCGGACCGCCCCGGCGTTGAAGTGCCGGCTGGCACTGCGCGCCAGGCTGGCGAAGCCGGAGGCCATGGCGGCCAGGTGCTCGCCGTCCTCCCGGGACAGCCCACGCGAGGCACCGATCAACAACCCGTCCGCGGAGAGCAGCACCGCCTGACGGGTGTGAGGCACCTTCTCGATGAGCTCGTCCAGGAGCCATCCCGGTTGGCCGAACAACGTCATGCCGCAGTCTCCCACAACGTTCCGTGACCGTCGTGCCGGTCGATGCCGTCCCCGCCGGGCACGCCGATCACCGAGCGTGCGGCAGCGCCCGCGCGCGGTGCGTTTCTCGGTGCAGACATCCCGGCGGCCCTTCCTGGTTCTCGCGTGCGACGAGGACATCATCCCTCGTTGCGCAACAGGAGATCGAGGCGGGCGGCGGTTTCCGTTGTGCGTGACGACGCCGACGCGCTCCGCAGTCGCTCCCCTGTGGAACGTCGTCCGCGGTTGCGTCGGAATGCCGACAGATCCATCGACAAACGCGCGCGGCCACTACTCTTCGTGACCGCGCGGGAGTGCTGTGGAGCCGGGCGGTGGGCGTCCCGGCCGGGGGACGCCCACCGGGCTCCGGTGGAGGGGATCAGACGTCGATCGCCTCCTCGATGCGGCGCAGCTGGTGCCGGGCCAGCGCCAGGTTCGCCCGTGACTTGCTCAGCGCCAGGTAGAGGAACAGGCCCTTGCCCGAGCGCGACTTGAGCGGCCGGATCAGGTGGTACTGCTCCCCCAGCGTGACCAGGATGTCCTCGATCTCGTCGCGCAGCTGCAGCATCTCCATGGCGCGCAGCTTGGCGCGTACCACGTCGGTGTTGCCGGCCGCGGCGACCGTGAGGTCGAAGTCCTTGGTCCCGCCCGCGATGCCCAGCGCCATCCCGCTGGTGTAGTCGACGAGCGCCACGCCGATGGCCCCGTCGATCTGCATCGCGTCCTTGAGTGCGACGTCCATGTCTGGCATTTGCGTGCCTCCGATGAGGGGTCGGCGTGGAAGGGCGGCACGTGAGCCGCTTACGGGTTCCGAGGATGCGGTCGTCCGCCCGGCATCGGTCGCACTGGTTGTGCGACCGGCGCGTCGCCCGGTGTCACACGCTTCGGACGACCGCGGCAGGCGAGTTGCGAACTTCTGCAACTGCGCAAACCCGGAAGCCGCCAACCACGAGGCAGGTCGCACCGTGTCGGTGCCGCTCTATCAGGCGAAGGCCGAGATGTTCCGCACGCTGGGCCACCCGGTCCGGATCCGGGTGCTGGAACTGCTGCAGGACGGTCCCAAGCCGGTTCGCTCGCTCCTCGCCGAGATCGACGTGGAGGCGTCCAACCTCTCCCAGCAGCTCGCCGTCCTGCGCCGCGCCGGCATCGTCCTCACCTACCGCGACGGCCCGCTGGTGATGTACGCGCTGAGCACCCCGGACGTGGCCGACCTGCTCGCGGCCGGCCGCCGGATCCTCCGCGCGGTGCTCGCCGACCGCGACGGCCTGCTGGTCGAGCTGGGCTCCGCGGGCACCGAGGCCTAGCGACGGCGCTACGGTTGCTCACCATGCCCGAGGGACACAGCATCCACCGCCTCGCGATCGCGCACCGCCGGCTGCTCGCCGGCCAGACCGTGGAGGTGAGCAGCCCGCAGGGCCGGTTCGCGGCGGACGCGGCGCTGGTCACCGGCCGCGTGCTGGAGGACACCTCCGCGTACGGCAAGCACCTGTTCCACCACTACGCCGGCGACCGGATCGTGCACGTCCACCTGGGGCTCTACGGCAAGTTCGCGACCGGGCCGCTGCCGGTGCCGGACCCGGTCGGGCTGATCCGCATGCGGGTGGCCGGCGAGCGCGGCTGGCTGGAGCTGCGCGGGCCGACCGCGTGCGAGGTGCTGGACCCGCACGGGGTGGCGCTGATCCACGCGCGGCTCGGCCCGGACCCGCTGCGCGACGACGCGGACCCGGGCCCGGCGTACGCGCGGATCTCCCGCAGCAACGCCGCGCTGCTCCAGCTGATCATGGACCAGTCGGTGCTGGCCGGGCCGGGGCTGATCTACGCGACCGAGGTGCTGTTCCGGGCCGGGCTGCTGCCGACCACGCCGGGCCGGGCGCTGTCCGCGACCGCGTTCGCGGAGATCTGGGAGGACCTGCGCGCGCTGATGAAGGACGGCGTGGCACAGGGCCGGATCGACACCGTGCACGTGCGGCACACGCCGGAGGCGATGCGCCGCGCACCCCGGGTGGACCGGCACGGCGGCGAGGTCTACGTCTACCGCCGCGCCGGGCAGCCGTGCCTGGTGTGCGGGACGACCGTGCTGAAGGGCTCGCTGGCGAACCGGAACACCTACTGGTGCCCGGCCTGCCAGCGGTGATCTCGCGGTTCTACCGCCCGGCGGCCGGCCGGTGAAGATCTGCCAAACCCGCCCGGGCCGCTCCCGGCCGCCGCTAGCGTGATCGGGAGGGAAGCACGGCGTGCGGCGGGTCCGGGAAGCGCCCGCCGCCCGCCGACTCCCGTCTCCCGCGCACCCGGAGGGCCGACCTGTGAGCCTGATGCCGACCACCACGGACCGGACCGCCGGCCTCGCGCGAGGCGCCCTCACGCTCGGCGTCGAGGAGGAGTTCCTGCTGCTCGACGCGCGGCGGCCGGCACCGGCACCGGTCGTCGACGACGTCCTGGAGCGCGTCTCCCCGGCGTTGCGCGCCTCCGTGCGGCACGCCTACCTCCGCACCCAGATCGGTGTGGCCGGGCCGCCGGCCGGTGACCTGGACGCGCTGTGGCGGTCGATGAGCCTGCTCCGCGAGGGGGTCGCGGACGCGGCCGAGGCGGCCGGCGCCCGGCTGACCGCGATCGGCGCCTGCCCGCTGACCGGCCCGGACGCGCCGGTCGCGGACCTGCCGCGGTGTCACCGGACGGCGGAGCGATTCGGCCCGCTCGCGCCCGGCCACGGGCTCAACGGCACGCTCGTACGGGTCGGCGTGGACGACCCGGAGCTGGCCGTGCAGGTGCTCAACCACGTCCGGCCGTGGCTGCCGGTGCTGCACGCGGTCACCGCGAACTCGCCGTTCTACCAGGGCATCGACACCGGGTACGCGAGCTGGCGATCGATCATGTGGGAGCGCTGGCCGTCGGTCGGCCCGACGCCGCTGCTGGAGTCGTACGCGCACTACCGGCACCTGCTCGACGACCTGATCGCGTCCGGCGTCGTGCTGGACGAGAGCATGCTGCACTGGCACGCCCGGCTCGCCCCGGACGGAAGCGCGGTCGAGCTCCGGATCGGGGACGTCTGCCCGTCGCTGGCGGACACCGCGCTGGTCGCCGCGCTGGTCCGGGCGCTGGTCGGCACCGCGATCACGGACGTCGAGGCCGGCCTGCCGGCCCCCGCGATCAACCAGCAGCTGCTGTCCGCCGCGCACTGGCGGGCCGCGCACGACGGGCTGGAGGGCCTCGCGGTCGACCTGGTCAACCAGCGCCCGCGACCGGCCTGGCACCTGCTGCGCCGGCTGTTCGACCTGGTCCGCCCGCAGCTGGAACGGCACGGCGACCTGGAGATCGCCACCGTCCTGATGAGCCGGCTGCGCTCGCACGGCTCCGGCGCGGCGCGGCAACGGGCCTCGTTCGCGCGGCACGGTTCACTCGACGGCGTGCTGGCCGCGTTGACCGAGGCCACTCGCGGGTAAATCATCGTCGGTGTGGTGATGAAACGGCTGATCGTCGTCGGTGGCGACGCGGCGGGCATGTCCGCCGCCTCCCAGGCCCGCAAGCGCGTCCCGGCCGACCGGCTGGAGATCGTCGCGTTCGAGCGGGGGAACCACGGGTCGTACTCGGCCTGCGGCATCCCCTACTGGATCGGCGGCACGGTGAAGACGCGCGACGAGCTGATCGTCCGCACGCCGGCCGAGTTCCGCGAGAACCAGGACATCGACCTGCGGGTACGGCACGAGGTCGTCTCGATCGACCCGCACGCCCGTACCGTGTCGGTGAAGTCCGACTCGGGCGATTTCGATCTCGAGTTCGACCACCTGGTGCTGGCCACCGGCGCGGTGCCGGTCAGCCCGCCGTGGGCCGACGTGGACTTCGGTGGGGTCTTCGGCGTGCAGACGCTGGACGACGGCGACGGCCTGGCCTCGTGGCTCACGCCGGAGGTGCGGCGAGCGGTGGTGATCGGCGGCGGCTACATCGGCGTCGAGATGGCCGAGGCGCTGATCAACCGGGGCCTCGACGTCACGCTGCTGGAACGCGGCGAGCAGCCGATGTCCACCGTGGACCCGGACATGGGCGCGCTGGTCCGGGACGCGATGGCCGGGCTCGGCATCGACGTGCGCACCGGCGTCACGGTGACCGGCCTGGCCGGCGCGGCCGGCCGCGTCACCGGCGTCGTCACCACGGCCGGCGAGGTCCCCGCGGACGTGGTGGTGCTCGGTCTCGGCGTCCGCCCGAACACGTTGCTGGCCCGCTCCGCCGGTCTCCCGGTCGGCGAGCACGGCGGGCTGCTGACCGACCTGCGCATGCGGGTGCCCGGCCACGAGGGCGTCTGGGCCGCCGGTGACTGCGTCGAGACCCGGCACCTGATCACCGGACGGAACGTGCACCTGCCGCTCGGCACGCACGCGAACAAGCAGGGCCGGGTGGCCGGCATCAACATCGGCGGCGGCTACGCCACGTTCCCCGGCGCGATCGGCACCGCGGTCACCAAGGTGTGCGACCTGGAGGTGGCCCGCACCGGGCTGCGCGAGCGCGAGGCCACCGCGGCCGGGTTCGACTTCGTCACCGCGACCGTCGAGACGACGAACCGGGCCGGCTACTTCCCGGGCAGCGCGCCGATGCACGTCAAGCTGCTGGCCGAGCGCCGGACCGGCCGGCTGCTCGGCGCGCAGATCGTCGGCCGGTCCGAGGCCGCGAAGCGGATCGACGCGCTCGCGGTGGCGCTCTGGTCCGGCATGACGGTGGAGGAGATGACCGCGCTCGACCTCGGTTACGCGCCGCCGTTCGCCCCGGTCTGGGATCCGGTGCTGATCGCCGCGCGCAAGGCCGCGGAAGAGGTCCACGGCGCGGATCAATGAACGAATTCCGGTAGTTTGGCCGAATGGTGACCGACAGCCGGCCCTCGCGGGAACACGCGCTCGAGCTTGAGGCCGACGCCGAGCTGTACCCCGCGGACCGCAGCGAGATCCTGCTGGACGCGGCCGCGGCCTGGCGCGCGGCCGGGGAGACCGAGCGCGCGGCCGAGATCTACCGCGAGCTGGCCGAGGTGCGCGACCAGCACGGGCTGTACGCCATCATCGAGCTCGTCGAGCACCATTTGGCGCACGGCGAGCCGGACCGGGCCGACGACCTGCTGCGCCGGTTGCGCCGCGATCCGCTCCTCGACGACGGCCACTGCATGATCGCCGGGGAGCTGCTCGAGATCCGCGGTGACCTGGCCGGCGCCGAGCGCTGGCTCGGGCGCGGCGCCGCGATGCTCACCGAGGAGCAGCTCGACGAGATGGAGGCCAGCCGCGCCCCCGACGCGACCGTGGCCGGCATGCTGCTGAACTCGCGCCGCCGCGTCCGGCGGGCGCTCGGCCGCGACCCCGACATGCTCGACGACCTCGCGCCCGCCGAGATCCCGCGCGACCCGGACGAGCGGATGCGGCACATCGACGCGGCGCTCGGCGTCCACGGCGCCGCAGGCCAGGTCCCGCCGAAGGACCCGCCGCGCAACGCGCCCTGCCCGTGCGGCTCCGGCCGCAAGTTCAAGCGGTGCTGCGGCGCGCCCGCCCAGCCGCTTGGCTGAGCGATACGTCACTGCATCCGGCCGCGTCCCAGCTCACGCCGCCCCGGCCGACAGTGGAATTTCCACAGGAGCAAAAACCAGGTTCGATCATCTTCAAGGGACGGTACCGGCCGGTATGCTGGCCACCCTGATCGAGCGGGCCGCACGAGGGGACACCGTGGAGCTGAATCTCACGGGTGACCGGGTGATCGGCCGCTGGGCCCACATCATCCGCCGGCGGTTCCCGGCCGCGGAGACGCTGTCCGAGCAGGCACGTGACGACATCGCGTCGCTCGCGTCCACGCTCCGGCTGGTGCCCGCCGACACCCCCTGCCCGGTGCTGGACGAGCTGTTCCGCGGCCGGCCCGGCCTGACCTCGGTCGCGGTCGAGGGGCCGGACGGACGGCTCGGGCTGATCATGCGGGAGCGGTTCCTGCTGGTCATGTCCGGTGCGTTCGGCTACGGCCGGCCGCTGTCCAGCCGGCAGACCGTGGCCGAGATCACCGACTGGCACCCGCTGGTGCTGCTGGCCGGCACCAGCGTCCTCACCGCGGCGCAGCGGCTGCGCACCCGGCCGCGCGAGGCCCGCTACGACGACGTGATCGTCTCCGACGGCGACACCCGGCTCAGCTCCGTCTCGGCCGCGCTGCTGCTGGACACGCTGACCGAGCGGCTGTCCGCCAAGGTCATCCGGGACGAGCTGACCGGGCTGGCGAACCGCGCGCACTTCCTGGAGCAGCTCGAGGCGGCCTGCATCGACGCGTCCGACCCGGACCAGCCGGGCCCGCGCGTGGTGGTCGCGTTCATCGACCTGGACCACATGAAGAAGATCAACGATTCGTTCGGCCACCACGTCGGCGACGTCGTGCTGACCTCGCTGGCCGCCCGGCTGGCCGCGGTCGCGAAGGAGGACGAGCTGGTCGCCCGGCTCGGCGGCGACGAGTTCGCGGTGCTGACCCGGCTGCCGGAGGAGGCCGGCGAGCACGAGGCCAAGGAGATCGGCGACCGGTACCGGGCGGCCGCGGCGGAGACGGACCCGGCGGTCCCGCCGGCCGCGCGGACCAAGGCGAGCGTGGGCGTGGCGACGTCCGGCGCGCAGGCCGACGCGGAGACCGTGCTCAGCGCCGCGGACATGGCGATGTACCGGGCGAAACAGGCCGGCGGCGACGACGTGGTGACCGTGCTCGGCGTGGACGCCGGCCTGCCGGGTGACGTGGAACAGGTCGACCGGTCGGTGCGGCAGGCGATCGCCGGCGACGAGTTGCGCCTGGTCTACCAGCCGATCGTGCGGATCCAGGACCGGTCCGTGGTGAGCGTGGAGGCGCTGGTCCGCTGGGAGCACCCGCGGCTCGGACGGCTCTCCCCCGACCGGTTCCTGCCCGGCGCGGAGCGCACCGGGCAGATGCCGGCGCTGGACCGCTGGGTGCTGCGGACCGCCTGCGCCGACCTGGTCGCGCTGACCGAACGGCTCGGTGACGCGGCGCCGCCGTCGGTGAACGTGAACGTCTCCACCCGGACGCTGACCACGCCGTTCGACGAGACCGTGCTGGACGTGCTGGCCGAGACCGGGCTGCCACCGGACCGGCTGCGGCTGGAGCTGCCGGAGACCGCGGACCTGACGCTGCTCGGCGGCGCGCACGCCCGGCTGGAGCGGCTGCGGGAGGCCGGCGTGCACCTCACGCTGGACGACATGGGCGCCGGCTCGACCACGCTGCGCCACCTGTCCACGCTGACCGTGCACGGCATGAAGATCGACCAGGTGTTCGTGGCCGGCATGCTGGAGAACCCGCGCGACCACACCGTGGTCAAGCTGCTCACCGACCTCGGCCACGGCCTCCAGCTGCGGGTCACCGCGGAGGGCGTGGAGACGGCCGCCCAGCTGGAGGCGCTGGCCGCGCTCGGCGTCGAGCACGCCCAGGGCTGGCACCTCGGCCGCCCGGCACCGCTGGAGGACCTGGCCGCCGCGCTGGCCGCCGGCTGAGGGCGGGCCGGGCCGTGGGCCGCGGTGCCGGCCGTGTGTTTCGTGGTGCCCACACGGACACCCGGGGCCCGCTCCGAGCATGCGGGCCGCACCACGCCGGAAGCGGGAGAAACCGGTCCGGCGTCCGGTGAACCGTGAGCGATGTGTGGCGATCGACGCACCCGGGTACCAGGAGTGAAACCCCCACATCACTCCAGGAGGTGCACCGTGCGGCTCCCCACGTTCACTCGGTCGGCGGGCACGACGACCACCGCCGAGGAAGAGACCACCGCGGCCCGTCCCCCGGTCGCGCCCCGCGCGCAGGCCGACACGCCGCCGCGGGCGAAGGTCGACGACCGTACCCCGTACGCGAAGAGCTCCACCGACACGGAGCCGGCGACCGAGGTCATCGAGCGCCCGGCCACGCCGCCGGCGCCGCCGGTGGTCGTCGACCACGGTCCGCGCGCGCGGACCAGCATCATGGCCACGATCGGCCTGGCGCTGAGCGTCGGCGCGGCCGCGCTGGTGCTGTCCGGTCCGCTCGGCGGCTACGGCATCGCGGTCGCCGCGATCGCGTTCCTCGCCTCGGCCGGCGGTTTCGTCGCCACCCGGCGGCGGCACGTGGCCGGCAAGTTCGACGGCCTGATCGGCATGCTGGTCAGCGGCGCCGCGCTGGTCGTCGGCATCCTCTCGGTGACCGGCGAGCTGTCCTGGCTGAGCCTGGACACCGACACGGTCCGGCCGGCGCGGGAGTGGCTTGACGCACAGTTTCCGAACTGGTTCTGACGGGCATATGTAGTTCAGGCACGACGGAGCGGTTCGCTCGGGAGGGCCGGGGCAGGGGGCGGTTCGCCCGATGCCGAGCTTGGGGGCGGTGGTTCACCGCCCCCAAAATGCTGTTCAGGCAACGTTTCGCCGCCCGGGCGCCGATCAACGCAACGAATCGCCGCCGGACGCAAGCGTTAACGGTGGATCGGAAAACAGCGTCGGCCATAGCGTTCTTCGTGAGATCCCTCGCTGAAGAACCCGTGGAGCCGCACCCATGTTCTCGCATCGGCGCTTCCTCATGTGCCGCCCGACCTACTTCGCCGTCGAGTACGCCATCAACCCGTGGATGGACCCGGCCGCGCCGTACGACACCGAGCTGGCCGTCCGGCAGTGGACCGCGCTGCGAGCCGTCTACGCGGATCTGGGGCACACGGTCGAGGAGATAGACCCGCTGCCCGGCCTGCCCGACATGGTGTTCGCGGCGAACGGCGCCACCGTGGTCGACGGCACCGTGCTCGCCGTGCAGTTCCGCGACCCGGAGCGGGCCGACGAGGGGCCGGCGTACGCGAACTGGTTCCGCCGGGCCGGCTTCGACGTGGTCGAGGCGAAGGCGGTCAACGAGGGCGAGGGCGACATCCTGCTGGCCGGCGACATCCTGCTGGCCGGCACCGGCTTCCGGACCGCGCACGAGTCGCACCTGCAGGCGCAGGAGGTGCTGCGCCGCCCGGTGGTGTCGCTGCAGCTGGTCGACCCGAACTACTACCACCTGGACACCGCGCTCTGCGTGCTGGACGAGCGCACGATCGCGTACCTGCCGGAGGCGTTCACGCCCGGCAGCCGCGAGGTGCTGCGCCGCCTGTTCCCGGACGCGATCCTGGCCGGCGCGGACGACGCCGCCGTGCTCGGGCTGAACGCGGTCAGCGACGGGCACCACGTGGTCCTGCCGGTGCAGGCCGGGAACTTCGCCCAGCAGCTCGCGGACCGCGGCTTCCGGCCGATCGGGGTGGACCTGTCCGAGCTGCGCAAGGCCGGCGGCGGCCCGAAGTGCTGCACCCTCGAGATCCGCGCGGGAGACTGACATGATCATCGATGACCTCACGCTGACGCCGAAGGCGCTGGCGGACGCGGAGCGGTGGACCGCGCACAACTACCACCCGCTGCCGGTGGTCATCGCGGAGGCCGAGGGCGCCTGGGTGACCGACGTCGACGGCCGTCGCTACCTGGACTGCCTGGCCGGATACTCCGCGCTCAACTTCGGGCACCGGCACCCGGCGCTGATCGCGGCCGCGCACGCGCAACTGGACCGGCTCACGCTGACCAGCCGCGCGTTCGTGCACGACCGGTTCGCGGCGTTCTGCCGAGGGCTGGCCGAGCTGTGCGGGCAGGATCTCGTGCTGCCGATGAACACCGGCGCGGAGGCGGTGGAGACCGCGATCAAGGTGTCCCGGGCCTGGGGTTACCGGGTCAAGGGCGTGGGCACCGGCCGCGCGAACATCATCGTGGCGGACGGGAACTTCCACGGCCGGACCACCACGATCGTCAGCTTCTCCACCGACGCGGACGCGCGGAACGACTTCGGTCCGTACACGCCGGGCTTCACCGTGGTTCCCTACGGCGACCTGGCCGCGATGGCGTCCGCGATCACCGAGGACACGGTGGCGGTGCTGATCGAGCCGATCCAGGGCGAGGCCGGTGTGCTGGTGCCGCCGCCCGGATACCTCACCGGCGTGCGCGCGCTCTGCACCGAGCGGAACGTGCTGTTCGTCGCGGACGAGATCCAGTCCGGCCTGGGCCGCACCGGCACCACGTTCGCCTGCGACCACGAGGGCGTCCGCCCCGATCTGGTCCTGCTCGGCAAGGCGCTCGGCGGCGGCATCGTGCCGGTCTCCGCGGTCGCCGGCCGCCGTGACGTGCTCGGCGTGCTCCGCCCCGGCGAGCACGGCTCCACGTTCGGCGGCAACCCGCTGGCCTGCGCGGTCGCCGCCGAGGTGGTGAACCTGCTGGCCACCGGCGAGTTCCAGCGCCGGTCCGCCGCGCTCGGCACCCGCCTGCACGCCGGGCTCACCGACCTGATCGGCAAGGGCGTCATCGCGGTACGCGGGCGCGGGCTCTGGGCCGGCGTGGACATCGACCCCGCGCTGATGACCGGCCGCCGCGCCTGCGAACTGCTGCTGGAGCGGGGTGTCCTGGTCAAGGACACGCACGGCTCCACGATCCGGCTCGCTCCTCCGCTCACCGTGACGGAGGACGACATCGACGTCGCACTCGGCCGGCTGGCGGCGGTCCTCAGCTCCCCCTGAGGCCGCCTCACGAAAAGGGCCGCCCGGTGGGCGGCCCTTTTCCGTGCTGCAGCGCGTGTCAGTTCGTACCGAACGGGTTGTACAGCTCGTTCGGCGCCTCGGTCACCTCGGCCGGGTTCGGCGGCGTGACCGTGACCGGCGTGCCGTAGTCGGTGTAGTCGATCTTCAGCGGACCCGCGGCCTCCGGCGACACCTTCTGGATGTCCACGGTCAGGTTCGACAGCCGGCCCTGCGCGTCCGTGGTGGCGGTGAACGGCACCTTCTGCGCCGCGCCGTCCCCGATCGTCACGGTGCCCAGCCCGGTCACGCCCGCGACCTTGGCCAGGTCCACCGTACCGGTGAAGGTGTTGGTGCCGCTCTGCTGCACGTCCGCGCTGGCCGCGATGAACTGCGACGCCTTGGCCGGGTCGGTCTGGCCGGGCGCGATGCTGAAGTTGCCGGTGCCGGACGCCTTCTGCGCGTCCAGGTGCATCCAGCCGGCCGGCAGCGCCTCGCCGAGACCGGTCACCTTCGCCCACGCGTCCTTGCCGATCAGCAGCGTCTGCAGCGTGATGTCGCCGCCGTTCGCGCCGGTCAGCCGCATCGTGGTGTCGCCGGTCTCCTTCACCGGGTCGATCTGCCCGGTCACCGAGACCGCGTCACCGACCGTCATCGTGGTCTTGAAGCTGGTCGTGCCCAGCGCCTGCGTCGACGCGGCGAGCGCGGTGTCCGCCGCGCTCGGCGGCACGGTCGTGGTCGCCGCGGTCGGCGTCACCCCGACCGACGGCAGGGAGATGGTGGGCTCCCCGTTCTCCGCGCAGCCACCCAGCGCGAGCGCGCCCGCGACGGCCACGCTCGGCACCCACAGAATTCGGCGGTCCATCAACGTCTCCTTCATGTCCGGCTGTCCATGTCTTTCCCCGACCGCGTCGGTCAGCAAACGAACCCCAGGCCGGGTTAGGGTCAGGCCATGGCGCAGTTGCTGGACGACGCAGCGGTAGGCAAGGCACTCGCGCAGCTCACGGGCTGGATCGGCGATCAGGAGGTGATCGTGCGGACCGTCGAGTTCCCGAGCTTCCCGGCCGGGATCGTGGCCGTGGTCGATGTCGCCAAGATCGCTGAAGAGCTCGACCACCATCCCGACATGGACATCCGGTGGCGCACGGTCACGTTCCGCCTGACCACCCACTCGGACGGCGGGGTCACCGACCACGACGTGCTGCTGGCGACCCACATCGACGAGATCGTGGCCCGCGTGCTGGAGCAGGGGTAGATCCGGCATGATGTAGCTGCTCCGGCGGGAGGTTGAAGCGTGAGATTCGAGATCAGCAAGGTGCTCGACGCCATCGAGCGGCGATTGTGCGTCGACCCGGCGATGGCGCGTGCCGTCCTCGACCTGTCGGAGATCGTCCGATATCAGGACCTGGACCAGGGCCGGCCGGCCAGCATGCTGCGCCTCGGCATGGTCGTCGACGCGCTCGGCCGCCAGCTCGCCGAGGAGGACGTGCCCGTCTACGTGGTGCTGCCCCGCGCGCTGCTCTCCGACGCCGACCTCACCTCGAACGAGCGGATGGTCGCGCGCCGCTGGGCCGACGACGGGCTCGTCGAGGTCGTGCCGCAGATGAACGACCGGGTGCTGGAGATCGCGGACATCCTCGGCCTGCCCGTGCTCAGCCGCGACCGATTCGAGGGCTTCCGCGGTTCGTACCCGTGGATCGGCGACCCCGGCCGGCTCGTCGCCCCGATCGTCGGCCACGGCGGCGCCGCGCTCGTCGCCCGCGTCGGTGGCGGCCAGGCCGCGCCCGGCGCCCCGTCCCAGGCCGGCGTGCGCCTGATGAGCCGCATCTGGCGCTGCCCGGAGAGCCCGTGCGCCAGCTTCGGCGGCGCCGACGGCGGCGACAGCTTCTTCGCCGACCTCCGCCAGCCCGAGCAGGAGGCCCGCCCCGGCGCCCAGCCGCCGCCCACGCTGCGCAACGGCACCCCCACCTGCCCCCGGCACGGCGCCCGGCTCTCCGACGCCGGCCCGCGCCCCGCGGCCGAGGCACTCGCGATCCGCGTCGGCGGCGTGGTCCGCCAGCGCTTCGTCGTCGTCGAGAACGAGCCGCTCGAGGTCGGCCGCGCCCCGGACGGCGGCATCATGCTCGGCCAGTGGCTCTCCGACGAGGCCCGCAAGTGGATCAGCCGCGCCCACGTCCGCTTCGACCTGCGCGGCGGTGAACTCTCCGTCACCGACGTCAGCACGAACGGCACCGGCATCCGCCCCGGCGGCAGCATGGACGAGGACGACCGCCTGATCATCAAGCGCAAGACCCGCGTCCTGGAGCCGAACGACCTGGTCGAGCTCTACCCCGGCGTGCACGTCGGCCGGGCCCGCAACTGGAGCTCCGGCGGCGTCTCCGACCCGGTCTCCGTCCTCACCGACGCGCCGACGATGAGCCTGCGGGTCGTACCCCGGTCGTAACCGCCCGCTCCCGGCCGCGTTCCCGCCACGGCGGGGCGGGAACGCGCCGGGACGTCAGACGGAGCGCACCGCGTCCACCAGGCGCGCGGTGTCCGTCAGGTCCGGAAGGACCACGGCAGCCCCGGCGGCCCTCAGCTCGGCGGCGGTGTAGCGGCCGGTCGCGACCGCGATCGCCGCCGCCCCGGCCGCGTGCGCCGCCGCCACGTCGAGCGGCGTGTCCCCGATCAGGATCGTGCCGAACCCGGCCGGCGCCGGGTAGCGGGCGGTGAACGCCTTCCGGGCGACCGTCACCAGGTCCGCCCGGACCGCATGGTCCCGGCCGTAGGCCGCGACGGCCAGGTCGAGGTGGTCGCCGAGGCCGACGGCGGCGAGCTTGGCCCGCGCGACCGGCCCCAGGTTGCCGGTGAGCACCGACTGCACCACGGACGGTTCGCCCGCGAGCGCGCTGATCGCCTCGGCCGCCCCGGCCAGGACGGTGCCGCCGCCGGTGTGGAAGTCGTCGGCCGCCGGCACCAGCGACTCCATCTCGGCGATCAGGTCGTCCGCCGCGGCCGGCACGCCGTGCGCGTGCAGCACGTCGGTCATGATGGCGCGATCGGTACGGCCGGCCAGCGGGACCGGGTGCACCAGCGGCGCACCGTAGAGGTTCCGGAACGCGCGGTCGGCCAGGCGCCAGCCGTATCCCGCGGCGTCCAGCAGCGTACCGTCGATGTCCCACAGCACCAGGCGGGTCGGCACCATCCGGGTGTACCCCTCTCAGTTCATCCGGCCGACGGCGGCACGCAGCCGGGCCAGGTCCCGGCGGCGCCGCTCGTAAGTGATCGCCAGCGTGACCAGCACGACGCCGCCCACGGCGAACGGGAGCCAGCGTGGCAGCAGATCCCACACGCGCGCCACCTCGGTCACGGACAGCAGCAGGAGCGTGCCGCCACCCAGGACGACCGGTGACTGACGGCGGCGGATCGCGCCGGCCACCACCAGGACGATCGCGCCGGCGCCGAGCAGCAGGCGGCGCTGCCAGGACGCGTCGCCGAGCAGGACCGCGGCGAGGCTGGGCAGCAGCGCGGCGGTGACGCCGACCGCGTACGCGCGCCAGCTGCTCAGCGCCGGCCACCGGCGCGCGGCGAGCACGCCGACCACGGCCGCGACCAGCGCGGCGGGAAGCGTGTACGCCTCCCACACGCCGATCCGCACCGCGCCGAGCAGCAGCCACCAGGCCAGCAGCAGCCAGCCGGCCGCGGTCAGGCCGAGCGGCCAGCGCCACGGACCGAAGATCGCCCGCACCCCGACCGCGATGCTCCAGAGCAGCGCGACGGCCGCGGCGTACCGCAGGTCCACGCCGATGACCAGCAGGAACGCGACGACGGCGGTGGCGTGCGCGGCCACCTCGACCGGGCCGGCCTCGCCCGGGCGGGCGCGGCGCAGCAGCGCGCCCAGCGTCAGTGCGGCCACCGCGACGCCGAGGATGATCAGCGCGGTCGTCCGCAGCGGCAGGTCGGCCGCGGCGCCGGTCGTGCCGGCCAGCGCGATCGCGGCCAGCACCGCACCCAGCCAGCCGCTCAGCCGGGCGCGCAGCCCGCGACCGGTCGCGCCGATCACCACGCCGGCGATCAGCGACAGGCCCACCGCGGCCAGCGTGGTGGCCGGCCGGGGCGACGCGCCCGCCAGCGCCGCGCCCTTCAACACCAGCCCGACGGGTACGAGCAGCGCCGCGGTCCGCGGCACCCACGCGGCGACGAGCAGCGCGGCCAGCCCGAACGTGAGACCGGCGGCCGGGACCGCCGGCCACGGGGCACCGGCGGCGGCCAGTCCGACCAGGATCGCGGCCGCGGTGACCGCGGCGGCGCCGAGCGTGGCCCGGCGGGTGCGGGAGCGGTCGGCGACCCGCACGGCCAGCCACACCACCGGGATCAGCAGCGCGACGGCGACGGCCTCGCTCCACACCGGCAGCGTGATCGGATCCGGCGAGAGGCCCACGCCGGTGGGCGCGGTGGACCAGCCGCGGTCGAACCAGGCGTAGGGCGCGAGGACGACCGTGTAGATCGCGTTCGCGACGCCGAGCAGCACGGCGACGGCGAGCGGGGCGCCGGCCAGCGCCAGCAGCGTCCGGCCCCGGGCCGCGGGCGACCACGGCGCCGTCACGGCTGCCCCCGGCGCCGTCACAGGTGCCCCCGGCGCCGCCGGGGGTGACCACGGCACCGGCGGCGGGGAGGAATCGGGTCCGGGGTCCGGTGACGCGGGGTCCGGGGAGTCGGCGAGGAGCGGGCGGGCGTGGGCCGCGAGGGCGGTCAGCAGCAGCGCACCGGCCGCGTAGAGCACGCGCGGGTCGCCGCCGGGGTCGAGCGGCAGGCCGGCGAGCAGCATCACCAGGCCGGTGGCCACGCCGGCCGCGCCCAGGTAGGCCGGCCACCGGCGACGGACCGCGGCCACCGCGAGCAGCACCGCCGCGGCCGCGGCGAAGAACAGCCGGGCCGCGCCGGGCCCCTCCCAGCCGGACCGGGGAAGCGCGCCGGCCAGCACCGCGATCGCGGCGAACGGCACGCCGGTCAGCGCCACGCCCAGCGTCAGGCGGCCGAGGAGCGGGTTCCGGCCGTACGCGAGCAACGGGACCGCCACGCCGAGCACCACGGCCAGCGGCAGCAGCACCGCGAACGCGTCCGGCCGCCCGGCCGTGAACGTCAGCGCGAGCACCACGGAACCCGCACCGGCCAGCGCGCGGACCAGCACGGACCGCGCGAACCGGGCCGGTGCGGCGGTGAGCAGCAAGACCGCGCCGGCGGCCAGGTCGAGCGCGGCGGTCAGCTCCACCGGCATGCCGAAGCCGAGCGGCAGCGACAGCACCCCGAGCGTCACCGCGACGATCACCGGGTCGTGCCAGCCGCGCCATCCGCCACCCCGGTGCCGCATCCCGCCGGGCACCGCGGCTGGTTCCGCGGCAGACCCCGCGGCGAGCGGAGCAGCGCCAACCGGGCCGGCCACGCCCACCGGGCCAGCGGCCACCGAACCGGGCGCGGCCACCGGGCCGGGCGCGGCCACCGGGCCGGGCGCGGCGCCGACCGGTGCGGGGGCGACCGCCTTCGGGGTGTACAGCGGCAGCAGCGGTGCGATCGCCAGCGGCAGGACGGCCAGCGCGAACGGGAACTGCCAGTCCGCGATCGTGTCCAGCCGGTCCCGCTCCGCCGCCCGGGCGATCATGACGAGCAGGCCGCTCGCGGCCGCGATCGCCAGCACCGCGTACGTGCCGCACAGCACGGTCAGCGCGCCGGCGCGCGGGCCCGGCCGGACCGCCGCCGGGAGCCGGGGCAGCACCGCGCGCACCGCCAGCGCGATCACCACCAGCACCGCGGTCGCCGTGACCAGCGAGAACCGGTCGCCGTACTCGACCACCGGCCGCACCGACGCGATCGCGACCAGCACCACGAGGACGCCGGACGCCACCGCCTGGAACCGCGGGCGGCGGGCCACGACCGAGGCCGCGACCAGCAGCAGGCCGGTGAGCAGCAGTGCGGTCGGCGCGACGTACCCGGGGACCCGCTCGTCCGCGATCAGCGCCAGCAGCGAGGCGGCGAACGCGGCGAACAGCCAGCCGCCGAAGAGCAGCCAGGCGAGGCCGCGCAGTCCGGTCCGTACCGCCGGATCGGTGGACCGCGCGGCGGCGCGGACCGGGAGCGGGAAGCGGGCCGCGACCAGGTCGATCGCGGCCGTGCCGGCCAGTACGAGCGCGGTCAGGTACGGGCCGGAGCGGCTGAGCAGCAGCGACAGCACGGGCTGGACGAGCAGCAGCGCGGCCAGCCGGGGGCCGGTGAGTCCGGTGGCCCAGCCGTAGCCGGCCGCGATCGCGGCGGCGAGCAGCGCGACCACGCCCGCGTACCGCGCGGGGTCCATGGCGGTGACGCCGAGCAGGTTCACGTACCAGACGGCGTAGCCGTCGAGCAGGATCAGCAGCATGCCGAGCGCGGCGAACGTCTCCGCGGTCGCCCGCAGGTTGCGGCGCAGCGCGACCGGCGGCGCGGCCAGCGCGAGCGCGGTGACGGTGGCCAGGATCGCGGCGCGGCCGGCCGGCCCGAACGTGGCCCAGGCGATCGTGGTGAAGACGATCGCGGCGGTGCCGAGCAGCAGTCCGCCGAGGATGAACAGCACGTTCTGGACGGTCCGGGTGGTGGCCTCCGGCCGGGCCGCGGGCACCAGATCCGGCACCGGGCCCGGCAGTGGGCCGGGTGCCGGGACCGGCGGTGGGACGGCGACCCGCTCGGCGTGGATCTGGGCCAGCAACCCGTTGCGCCGCTGTTGCAGCCCGCGCAGACCGGTCGCCCGCTCGTCGTAGACCCGCCGGGCCGCCTCCAGCTCCTGGCGCGCGGTCTCGACCAGCGGCACCAGCGCGGCGATCCGCCCGTCCAGCCCGATCACCTCGGCCGCGACCGGGTTCGGCGCGCGGCCGCAGCCGGGGCAGCCACGCTCCAGCGTGGCGGTCACGCCGCACCAGGGGCACGGGTACTCAGGCGCGAGGGTGGCGTTCACGTCAGGCTGCACCCCGGCATCCTGTCGCGTTCGCGGACCGCGCGGACAGAGTTCGCGTACCTAACCCGGGACTAGTCGTGGATCGAGGCGTGCACCCAGGAGAGATAGTCGGGGTTGCCGGCGCCGACCGGGACCGCGACGATCTCCGGCACCTGGTACGGATGGACCGCGCGCAGGTGCTCGATCAGGTCGTCGAGCCGGTCCGTGGTGGTCTTGAGCTGCACCACCCACTCGGAGGCGGTCTCGACCGCACCCTCCCACCAGTAGGTGCTGGTGACCGGCCCGCCGACCTGCGCGCACGCGGCCAGGCGGGCCTGGACGGCGGAGGTGGCGAGTGAGTCGGCGGCCGGGCGGGCGTCCACCGTGGTGGTCACCAGATGAGTCTGCTCCACGCCGGGCACGCTACCGCTCGCGGCGCCTCGCCCGCATCGGCCGCGCGGGCTGTGGCTGATGTGCCTCGATCCAGTCGTCGATGCGCTTCCACCAGTCGAAGAGCCACTCGATGCGTTCCTGCTCGCCGGCGGGGATCTCCTCCGGCGGTACGGACCAGAAGCTCATCATGATGGTCTTGTCCGTCGGCAGCTCCCGCCACACGTCGCCGACCGTGAGCATCTTGTCCAGCCCGGTGTGCGCCACGAAGATCACGCCGGCGTCCGGTGCCGCGTCGATCGCCGCGTTCAGCCCGCCGGGTTTGGGTGCGAGCACGTGCCGCATGTTCTCCGCGCGCCGGGCCATCCGTTCCAGGCCGAGTGAGCGGAGCCGGTTGATCGCCTTGACCCGGCGCTTCGGCGTGAAGTTGCCGCCCTCCGGGAAGATCACCAGTGCGTCGTTCGGGTCGAGGCCGACCGTGACGTCGAAGATCTGTTTCTCGATGTCCTCGCCGGGCGTGCGGCCGGGTGCGATGAACCGGGTCGGCAGCCGGTTGAGCAGCACGTCGATCGCCGGGTCCCACTGCAGCGTGTTCTTGAGGACGATCCGCGGCTCGCGGTCGAACCGGTTGACCAGCGAGTGGATCAGGATGAACGAGTCGCCGGGGCCGGCGTGCCGGCAGACCACGATCTCCGGGCGGCCGGGCAGTGCCACGTCCGGGTTCGTACCGACGATCTCGATGTCCACATTGAGCGCGGCGCGGCAGAGCCGGAACAGCGTGTTGAGGAACGCGCCGGTGACCACGTAGTGGGCGCGCTGGAACGCCGGCGACCGCTTCCGCCAGCCGAAGCCGGACGCGAGCCACAGCGCGAGCAGCACGAGCAGCGCGGCGGCGTCCCAGACCACGTAGACGACGCCGACCCAGACCACGCGCAGCAGCCGCAGCCGGCCGGGCAGGACCGGTGCCAGCAGCAGCGGCACCAGGAGCAGAATCGGCAGGCCCATCAGCAGTACGGCGGCGAGCGCCACCATCGCCGGGCCGAGCACGAGCCTGCGCAACCACCGTGGGGGTAACGGCATGCGGTCTACTCCGTCTTCACGTTGGCCTGCAGGTAACGGCGGGACGCGGTGTAGGCACGGCTGATCCGGCGGCCGGCCGCGGCCATGTCGCGGTATGCCCAGGGGCTGTCGTCCCGCGGCTCGCCGCCCCCGGTGGGCAGCACGTGCACCGCCACGTCGTCGGGCAGCGACGCCATCTCGCGCGCGAACCGGTGCCGCCGGGCGATCTCGAACGCCACCTGCGCCACCTCCCACGGGCGGCGCGGCGCGACCAGCGCCCGCTCGATCCGGCCCACCTGCAGCACGAAGATGAGCTTTGCACCGCAGCGCACCGCCTCGTCGACCGGGATCGAGTTGACGATGCCGCCGTCCACGTAGTGCTCGCCGTCGATCTCGGACGGCGGCAGCAGGCCGGGCACGGACGCGGACGCGAGCACCGCGCGGACCAGCGGCCCCGTGGTGAACCAGTGCTCCGCGGCCCGTTCGATGCTGGCCGCGCAGCACCGGAACGGCACCCGCAGCTCCTCGAACGTGGTCTGCTCGCCGAGCTCGCGCTCCAGCAGCCGGCGCAGCGGCGTCGGCGAGTGCAGGTGGGTGCGGGCCGCGAACCGGCGCAGCTGCCGGGCGAGCGAGTCGCCGTAGACCTCGCCGGCCTCCGGCGACGCCCAGAGCCGGACCAGCCGGTCGGTGACCGACTCGGTGGGGTCGGCCGCGACCAGCGCGCCGTTGACCGCGCCGATCGACGTGCCCACCACCAGGTCGGGCGTGAACCCGGCGCGGAACAGGGCACGCAGCATGCCCACCTCGACGGCGCCGAGCACGCCGCCACCGCCTAGCACGAACGCGACCGGGCCGTTGACCATGGGAAACATCCTTACATGTCGTCGCTCGCGGACCGGGGCCGCCCGTTTCGCACGGTACGTCCGCCCGCGTAACGTCCCGTTGACAACACGTTCGGATTCGCGCAGCCTGATGTATCCGCTTGTCCCGACCAGGTGATCAGGTGTGAGAGATGCCCTCGCTGCACCCCGGCGGGCTGCTGGCCCGCAGGTATCGCATCATCGATCGAATCGGCTCCGGCGGCATGTCGGTGATCTGGCGCGCGCACGACGAGGTTCTCGACCGCACGGTGGCACTGAAGGTGCTGGCCGCCTCGCTCGCCGCGGACGCCCGCTTCCGCTCGCTGGTCCGGCAGGAGGCGCGGGCCGCCGCCGCGTTCGTCCACCCGCACGTCACCGCGGTGCACGACTACGGCGAGGAGATCGACCCGGACGGTACGGTCACCGCGTTCGTGGTGATGGAGCTGCTGCACGGCGAGGTGCTGGAGGCGCGGCTGGTCCAGGGCCCGCTGGACCGCGACCACGCGGTGCGGGTCTGCGCCGAGGTGGCGGAGGCACTCGCGGCCGCGCACCGGCTCGGCATCGTGCACCGGGACGTGACACCGGCCAACGTCATGCTGACCGCGCTCGGCGCGAAGGTGCTCGACTTCGGCATCGCCACGCACGTGGGCGCGCCGGACGAGGACGAGGAGGGCGACACGTTCGGCACGCCGGCGTACGTGGCGCCGGAACGGCTGGACGGGACGCCGGCGCAGCCCGCCACGGACGTGTACTCGCTGGGCGTGCTGCTCTACGAGACCGTCACCGGCCGGGTGCCGTACCCGGCGGAGACCTGGGACGACCTGACCGAGGCGCTGGCCGGTACGGCGGCGCCGCCGGTCGACGGGCTGCCGGACGACGTGGCCGCGATCTGCCTGCGCTGCCTGGACCGGGACCCCCGGGCCCGGCCGACCGCGCACCAGCTGGCCGCGTCGCTGCGCGCGCTGCTGCCGGTGCCGGCCCCGCCGCGGGGACGCCGCCGGGTGGCGCTGCTCGCGGCCGGCGCGCTGATGGCGGTCGCGGCCGTCTCCGCCGCGCTGGTCGCCGGCACGCTGCTGCGCCCGCCGGACGACGCCGGCCTGGCCGCGCCGTCCGCACCGGCCGCGCCGGACTCGCGGGCCCCGGCGACCGCGGCGGCGACCACGCCGGCGCCGGCGCCGGCGTCCCCGCGGCACGTCCCGGTTCCGGCGCCGGCCAGCGCGACCGCGCCGGTGCCGACCGTGCGCGAGGCGATGGCCGCGCTCGGGCACATCCTGGACGACGGCGTGGCGCGCGGCGAGATCACCGCGGAGGCCGGCCGGGACCTGCGCAACCTGGTGCGGAACCTGGAGGCGAACCTGACCGCGGGCGGCGTGACCGACCTGGCGCCCCAGGTGCGCAACCTGCACGTGAAGGTGGGCGACCGGCTGCGCGAGGGCTCGATCTCCACCGAGTACGCGACCGAGCTGGGCGCCGCGCTGGACCGGCTCGCGATCGCGGTTTAGACCAGCGTGATCCTTCCCTTAAGTACCTTTTAACTTCCCGCCGTTGTTGATGTTGGCCGCTAACGTTCTGCCGTGGCGAGCGACGTACGCCCAGATTCACCCACTATGTCGCTCCGCCGCCCACCGCGTGCGACTGACCGGCCGGAGTCGCGCGCGCTCCACGGATAGGGATGATCGATGACCACCACCACAGGGCCCCGCCGGGTACGCGAGATCGCGGTCTTCGGCGCCGCCGGGGTGATCGCCGCCGGTGCGGTCGCCTACTTCGTCGCGCCGTCCCAGGCCGCCACCGAAGCCGCGCCCACGGCTACGGCGGCGGCCGCCACCGGCCGGCAGATGGAGGACCTCGACCGCGGCGTGGTCAGCGTCCGGACCGGCGCCGACAACCTGGTCAGCTGGCGTCTGCTCGGCACCGAACCGGCCGCGGTGACGTTCGACGTCTACCGCGACGGCACCCGGATCACCACCACGAGCGCCACGAACGTTCTGGACCGGGGCGCGGCGGCCACCGCGTCGTACACCGTCCGGGCCGTGCTGAACGGCGTGGCGCAGGCGGCGTCGCCGGCCTCGCTGACGTTCGGCGGCGGCCACCTGGACGTGAAGCTGTCCGTGCCGCCGGCCGGGAACGGCTACACCTACTCCGCGAACGACGCCTCCGTCGGCGACCTGGACGGCGACGGCGACTACGAGTTCGTGGTCAAGTGGGACCCGTCCAACTCCAAGGACAACTCGCAGGCCGGCGTGACCGGCAACGTGTACGTCGACGCGTACACGCTGCAGGGCCGGCGCCTGTGGCGGATCGACCTGGGCCGCAACATCCGGGCCGGCGCGCACTACACCCAGTTCCAGGTGTACGACTACGACGGCGACGGCCGGTCCGAGGTCGCGATGAAGACCGCGGACGGCACGGTCGACGGCGCCGGCCGGGTGATCGGCTCCGCCACGGCCGACCACCGCAACGCGTCCGGTTACGTGCTGGCCGGCCCGGAGTTCCTGACCGTCTTCGACGGGCAGACCGGCGCCGCACTGTCCACCGTGAACTTCGTCCCGCCGCGCGGCACGGTCTCGGCCTGGGGCGACTCGTACGGCAACCGGGTGGACCGGTTCCTGGCCGGGACCGCGTACCTGGACGGCTCCCGCCCGTCGCTGATCATGGCGCGCGGCTACTACACCCGCTCCGTGATCACCGCCTGGGACTTCCGGGACGGCACGCTGAAGCAGCGCTGGACGTTCGACACGAACACGTCCGGCAACGGCGCGTACGCCGGCCAGGGCAACCACCAGCTGTCGATCGCGGACGTGGACGCGGACGGCCGGGACGAGATCGTCTACGGCGCGATGGCGCTCGACGACAACGGCGCCAAGCTGTGGAACACCGGCAACGGCCACGGCGACGCGCTGCACGTCGGCGACCTGATCCCGGCCCGTACCGGCCTGGAGGTCTTCAAGGTCGACGAGGACAGGACGAAGCCGGCGATGTGGATGGCCGACGCCCGGACCGGCGCGATCATCTGGAGGACGGCCGCGAACGGCGACAACGGCCGCGGCGTCTCCGGCGACGTCTACGCCGGCTCGCCCGGCGCCGAGTCCTGGTCGTCCGCGGACGCCGGCCTGCGCAACACCGCCGGCACCGACGTCGGCCGCAAGCCGTCGATGACGAACATGCTGATCTGGTGGGACGGCGACCCGGTCCGCGAGCTGCTGGACGGCAACAAGATCGCCAAGTACGGCACGGCCGGCGACACCCGCCTGCTCACCGGCGACGGCGTGGCCAACAACTCGACCAAGGCCAACCCGTCGCTGTCCGGCGACATCCTCGGCGACTGGCGCGAGGAGCTGGTGCTGCGCACGGCGGACAGCACCGCACTGCGGATCTACTCGACCCCGTACCCGACCACCACGCGCGTCCACACGCTGATGCACGACGCGCAGTACCGCACCGCGATCGCCTGGCAGAACACCGCCTACAACCAGCCGCCGCACCCGAGCTTCTTCATCGGCGCGGGCATGGCCACGCCGGCCCAGCCCGCCATCGTCGTCCGGTAGCCCTGCCGACACGCTGGAAGGGCTCCCCGTTGGTTGCGCCGGGGAGCCCTTCCGGCGTTCCTGAGGAGATCCGCCGGAGGGCATCCTCACAGGCCGCGCGCTCCGGCCGTACCCACGATGGTTTGTCTGGTTCTGTGGTCTGTCGCCCGATCATCGCCGCGGGAAATGGCCGATCCGCGCCGCCCTGATGATCCGTGCGGGCAGGCCCGCTCCACCGAACGGACCTTATCCACAATTCCGACATTTCATAGATTTGCCAGCCTGTTCACATTTACGTCACAGGCGGTGTGCATGTTCGGAAGGGTCCGGCCTGCCATGGCCCGGCGGCTGATCGGCGGAGTCTCCGCCGCGGGCGTCGTGGTGCTCATGGCAGGGTTCGTCTCACCCCCGGCCTCGGGAGCCACGACAGCCGCGGCGCCCGTCCCGGTGTCCTGGAAGACACCGGCGGCGGACGTCCGCGGAGTCGTCGACACGGTCGCCACCAGCGAGGGGCTGATCAGGCTCGGCGGTCTCACGTTCATCGGCGCGTCGGCCTACTCGGTCGCCGACCGGCGCGTCGTCCGGATCGACCCGGCCACGGGCGCGGTCACCACGATCGCCGGCGTGGCCGGCGAGGAGGGCTGCGCCGACGGCGACACCGGCGCCGCGGTGCGGTTCGGCGGCGAGACCTATCCGAGAAGCGCCGGCGCGATCTTCGAGCCGATCATGGTCGGCACCGACGGCAGCCGGCTCTACGTGCGGGACCAGGGGTGCGGCGTACGCAGCGTCGACCCGCTGACCGGCGCCACCCGGACGCTCACCGACGTGGCCGGCAGCGACGACCACGGCGTCCCGTGGTCGGTCCACGTCGCCGGCGGCACGCTCTACACCGCGGACTGGGACACCGGCTCCGACCCGCTCACCACCTCGCAGGAGATCTTCGCCCGCGACCTGGCCACCGGCGCCACCCGGCAGCTAGCCACGGTACCGGAGGCCCTGGACGTGGTGGTCGCGGACGACAGCTACGTGTGGGCGCTGGGCCGCAGCCGGATGCACCGGATCGACCGCGTGACCGGCGAGCGCACCGCGATGCCGTACGCGTTCAACTGGTCCGCGGACGGCGACATCACCGACCGGGGCAACGGCCCGTACTGGGACGGCCAGGTCATCTCCGTCGGCGACTACCTCTTCTTCGTCGCACCGAACTTCTACGACTGGAACGAGATCGGCTGGTTGCACAAGACCACCGGTGAGCGTGGCTCGTTCGCCAGCGGCTACGGCACGCCGGTGGGAGACAGCGAGAGCTCCTGGTACCCCGACTCCCGCAGCTTCCACTACCTGTCCGGCCTGGGCACCGACGGCAAGAGCCTCTACATCGCGGACTACGGCGTGGCCTGGGGCGATTCCCCGCAGCCGTCCGCGCTGCTGGCCGTGCACGGCGCCGTCCGGATGCCCGCGCCGCCGAAGCCGCCCACCGGCCCGGATCCGTCACCGACGACGCCGGAGCCGACCACGCCGATCGAGGAGCCGGAGCAGGAACTCGACGGGTACGTGGCGCTCGGCGACTCGTTCCAGTCCGGCGAGGGCGCGTACGACTACTCGCCCGGCACCGACCTGCCCGGCATCAACCTGTGCCACCGGTCGGAGAACGCCTACCCGAAGCTGCTGCAGCGGGACGGCGTCGCGAAGGACATGCACCTCTACTTCCGCGCGTGCAGCGGTGCGGTCATCGACGACCTGGAGTCGCGCACGGTCAGCACCAGCGGCGCGCCGTGGAGCGACCCGAGGAGCGGCTGGAGCCAGCTCGACTGGCTCGCGGAGCACACCGACCTGGTCACCGTCGGGATCGGCGGCAACGACATGCGGTTCTCCTCGATCCTGCAGACGTGCATCGTGGAGAGCATCAAGGACGAGATGGTCTGGGACTGGTCCGACCACAGCTGCGAGGGCGAGTTCGCCCGCCAGGTCGAGGACGACCTCGCGGCGCTCACCGCGAAGCAGGCGAACGGGCTGACCCGGCTCCAGGAGGTCTACGACAAGGTCCGTGACCGCGCACCGTACGCGCGGGTGGTCGTCGTCGGATACCCGCGGTTCTACGTGGAGGGCGGTCGCAGCAACTCACTCAGCGACAACTTCTGCGCCGGTATCCGGATGACCGACCAGCGCTGGATCAACGCGCAGATCCGCCGGCTCAACGACGCGATCAGCCGGGCCGCGGTGAGCATGGGCAGCCAGTTCGTGGACGCCTACAACCTGCCGAACGGTGCGGAACTGTGCAGCGGCAGCAGCGACTCGTTCCTCAACGGCGTCGTCCTGTCGCCCGACTGGCCGCCGAAGTGGGAGGCCGCGCAGAGCGAGTCCTACCACCCGACCGCGTCCGGGCACCGGAAGATCGCCGACGCGATCAACGGGGTGGTCAACCAGGTGCCGCTGGGCACCGCGTACTCCGTCCACCCCGGACAGACGATCGGGCACAGCTACCGGGTGAACAACGGCACCTCGGTCAGCTTCTCCACCCGGTGGCCCGGCAGCGACGTGGTGATGAGCCTGCGGTCGCCGTCCGGCCGCGTGATCACCCGGACCACGACCGCGTCCGACGTCCGGCACATGGTCGGGCCGACGTACGAGACGTACCTGGTCGACAAGCCGGAGAAGGGCACCTGGACCGTCACGCTGTACGGCGCGGACGTGGACCCGCAGGGCGAGGAGACCCGGCTGGTCATCGACGAGGAGAAGATCGCGAACAAGCTGCCGGTGCCGCAACTGGACGCGCGGCAGTCCGGGCGCACCATCACCGTGGACGCCCGCGGCAGCCGGGACGCGGACGGCCGGATCGTCGAGTACCTGTGGGACTTCGGCGACGGCAGCACCGCGGTCGGCAGCACCGCCTCGCACACGTACGCGGAGCCCGGCACCTACCTGGTCACGCTCGCGCTCAAGGACAGCGGCGGCGGTGAGTCGTTCGCGTCGTCGACCCGGACGTTCACGATCACGCGGTACGCGTTCGGCGGCTTCCAGGCACCGGTCAAGCCGGCCGGCATGACGAAGCTCAAGCCCGGCGGCATCGTGCCGATGCGGTTCAGCCTCGGTGGCAACCAGGGGCTGGACATCATCAAGGGCGCGCCGAGCAGCGTCCGGGTCGACTGCCGGACCGGCGCCACGATCGGCGGCTCGGCACCGGCGAACGCCGGACTGGTGGTGCTGCTCTACGAGAAGGTACGGGACACGTACACCTACTACTGGGTGACGGATCCGCGCTGGGCGGGCACCTGCCGCACGTTCAGCCTCCCGCTGCGGGACGGCAGCACGCACGTGGCGACGTTCGACTTCCGTTGACGCGCCCGGCCGGGACCGCTGCCCAGCGGTCCCGGCCACCGGCTCGGCCCTGATCGGGATTCCCACCCGGTCGGGGCCTTTCCCGTTCCCGTCGCGACCGGCCCTCGGCACCGGCCGGACGCCGGCCGCGTCACGCTGCCCGCTGGCACCGGCCGCGTCACGCCGACCGCCGTCGCCGGTGGTCAGCGGATGCGGGCGCCGGCCGAGTCGAAGAGGAGCAGGCGGTCCGGGTCGACGGCGACGGTCAGGGTCTCGCCGGGCCGCGGGAGGCCACCGGCGGCGGGAAACCGGAGCACCAGGTCGCCGTCGCCGGTGTCGCGCCCGTCCGCCGGTGGTTCGTAGGCCGGGTAGAAGCCGTAGCCGGAGTGGACGCGCGGCTCGGTGCGCGGGAGCAGGCGGCCGATGACGCCACGGCGGGGCTCGGGCTCGGGTGGGTCGGCCAGCAGGCCGGCGAGGTGCGCGGGATCCGCGGTCTCGATCATGGTGTGGGCGGGCGGCGTCGGCAGCCCGCCCGCGTCCAGGTGGACGATGCCCTCGAACCCGTGGTTCTCGACGTGCCGGACCCGGCCGCGCAGGCTGGCGCCGTCCGCCGGCGCCGGCGCCGTGGCCCGCAGCGCGTCCGGGCGCAGACCGACCGTGACCCGCTCGTGCCGGAGCAGCGCCGCCGTGCGCGCGTCGCCGGCCGACAGCATCAGCACCTGACTGCCCAGGTCGACCGCCACCCGCCCGTCGACCGGATAGATCGCGCCCTCGAACAGGTTCGCCCGCGGCGCGCCGAGGAACGCCGCGACGAACACGGTGGCCGGGTCGTCGTAGACCTCGCCGGGCGTGCCGACCTGCTGGAGCACGCCGTCCCGGAGCACGGCCACCCGGTCCGCCACGGCCAGCGCCTCCACCTGGTCGTGCGTCACGTAGAGCGTGGTCACGCCGACCCGGCGCGCGGTCGCGGCCACCTCGCCGCGCAGCTCGGCCCGCAACCCGGCGTCCAGGTGGGCGAGCGGCTCGTCGAGCAGGAAGACGCGCGGCTGCCGGACCAGCGCCCGGGCCATCGCCACCAGCTGCCGTTCCCCGCCGGACAGCTGCGCGGGCCGCCGGTCCAGCACGTCACTCAGGCCGAGCCGCGCCGCCGCGCTCGCGACCAGCTCGGCCACGCCCGGCGCGGACCGCAGCGGGAACCCGATGTTCTGCGCGACCGTGAGATGCGGGTAGAGGGCATAGTGCTGGAAGACCATCGCCACGTTCCGGTCCCGGGTGTGCAGCGCATCGACGATCCGATCACCGAACCGCACGTGCCCCGTGGTCGGCGTCTCCAGCCCCGCCACCAGTCGCAGCACCGTGGACTTCCCACACCCGGACGGCCCCAGCAACACCATCAGCTCGCCGTCGGCGACCTCCAGCGACAGATCGTCCACGGCCACGGTCCCGTCATCGAACACCTTCCCCAGGTGGTCGAGCCGCACGGCCGTCATGCCGACATGGTGAAGTGCTCCCCCGGCCCCCCGCCACCCCACATCGACAGACGGCACTCTCTCCGCGCCGAGCGGTCACCCCGTCGACTCACCCGCAACGGGACGCGAGGACCGGCGGGCCTTCACCGGCGCGACGGGGAGCCGGCCGACGAGACGTCCGCGACGGCGGGCCACCCGAGCGCCCGCCGGCCGGGCCCACGCCGTCATATAATCGACAATACTCAATTGGATGACTCGGTGTCCGCCCTGTCGAGCCAGCCGTCGTGGTCGGTGTCGATGAGGCGGGTGTCGGGGCGGCCGTCGTGGTCGGTGTCGTAGTCGGCGTGGTCGACGAGGCCGTCGGCGTCGATGTCGTGGCCGGTGAAGTCGGTGCGGCCGTCACCGTCCCGGTCGACCAGGATCTCGACGCCACCGCCGGTGCGGCCGCGGACGCGGTGCGGGTCCCAGGCGCCGTCGCCGTCCGCGTCGACGCGGATCGAGTAGCCCTCCGGGACCGGCGGCGGAGTGTCACCGACCGACTGCGTGACGGCACCACCCGAGCCCTGGCCGGGGGCGACGCCGAAGCCCTGGCCGGCCGTGGCACCGAAGCCCTGGCCGGCGGCGGCGCCGAAGCCCTGCTCGGTGGCGCCACCGAAACCCTGCTCGGCGGCGGGCGCGGCGCCGAAGCCAGTCGTCGGGGCCGCGGCGCCGGGACCGGTGCCGTGCAGGAACATCGCGGGGCCGGCGGGACCGTCGCCGGCTGGGCTGACGCCGGCCCGGCCGAACCCGGTGACGGCCGGGCCCGGGACGCCGCCGTCCGCAGCCGCGCCGAAGCCGGCCGCGGATGGCCCGGCGTCGGCCGGGAAGAGGTCGCCGAACAGGCCGAACATGCTGGACCGGCTGGTGCGGGACTCCACCGTGCGGTGGCCGCTGTCGCCCGTACCCGTGGTGGCCTGGCTGCGCAGCAGCGCCGCCTCGTCGGGGGCGAGCGTGTAGCCGGCCAGCGCCCGGTCCGGGTCCGTGGCCAGCGCGGCGGCGAACGCCGGGTCGGTGACCAGGCGTTCCAGCGCGTCGTCGAAGCCGGGCATCAGTCCAGCTCCGGCATCGGGACGGGCTGCGGGCGGGGGTGGCAGGCCCCGCACTGCAGCGCGTCGTCGACGACCAGGCCCTCCGCGCGGCGGCGGGAGTCGGAGCGGTGCACCTCCAACAGGTACGGGCCGAACCGCGCGTGATCCTCGCACACGCCCCGGCCGCAGAACCGGCACGAGCCGCGCGCGGCCTTGGCGCAGAACCAGCAGAGCACGTGGCCTCCTCAGGGCACCGACATCAGAACAGGGTCACGGTCTCGTCGACCGCCGGCACGGACGAGACCGCCGGCACGGACGACTGCTCCACGGGTACGGACGGGGGCAACGTACCGCTGGAGATGGTCGGTTCGCCGGTCGTCGCGGAAGGTTGCGGCTCCCCGGTCGGCTCCACCGGCGGGTTCGTCGTGGGCGGCGGGGGCGGTGGCGGTGCCTGGGTGGTCGGCCGCGGCGGCACCGGCGATCGCGTCACCGGGGGCGGCGGCGGCACCGCTCCACCACCGTTGTCGTCGTCCTCGGTCGGCACCACGAAGCCCGGCACGGACGGCGTCGGCGAGGTCGTCGGGGACGGCGAGGACGAGGGCGACGTGGACGGCGACGGCGACGGCGAGTCCGACGGCGACGGTGAGGGCGTCGGCGAACCGGACGGGGTCGGGATCGGGTCCGGCAGGCCGTCACCGCAGTCCAGGTCGTCGCGCGTCTCCGGCTGCGTCACCCGGTCCGCCAGCACCTCGCCGCGGGACACCAGGACCTGCCCGTTCTCGACCGCGTACCACGCGGCCTGGGTGCTGCTCACCGCGATCCGCGCGCTGGAGATCTCCAGCGACAGCGGCCGGAACGCACCGCTGGTGGACGCCGTGTCGGTCAGGATCCGCCCGTCCGTGAGTTCCAGGCTGCCGTACGGCGTGCGGGTCCGGTCGCCGTCGGTGCGCAGGTCACGGACCTCGGCGGTGCTGCCCGCGCAGAGCACGGAGAACGCGCCGCCGCGGAACGTCAGCGACGCCCGTGCCTCCGTGCCGACCCAGACCTCGGCGCCGACCGGCAGCTGGTAGCGGCTGCCCTCGTCGAGCCGGACCACCCGGCCGGCCACGCCGACGTCGACGGTGCCGGTCTCGGCGGTGAGCAGCACCCGGTCGGCGGGCATCTCGGCCCACGCGGGCGCGGGCCGCAGCTGTGCGGCGGTGAGCGCCAGCGCGAGCAGCAGGAGCAGCAGCACCAGCCACCAGAGCCGGCGCTCGAACCGGCCGTCCAGCCCGTAGTCGACGCCGCCGGGCGGCATGCCGGGCGGGGCGGCCAGCGGCGGGTAGTCGCCGCCGGAGTGCACGCCGGTGGACGGGCGCAGCGGCGGCCGGTCCGCGCCCTCGAACGACGAGCTGCCGGCGAACGTGGCCGCCGCACCCGCCATCGCCGGGATGGTCCACAGCCGGACCGGCGTCCGCGCGACCGCGACCGGGCCGGGGTAGCCCTCGCCGACCGGGCCGATCATGGTGCCGCGCCGCAGCTCGCCGCCGTCCGGCAGGACGATCGCGCCGGACTCGATGATCACCGCGTCGGTCGGCCCGTCGAGCCGGATCGCGTCGCCGGGGTTGACCGCGGAGGAGCGCGCGGCCGCGAGCATGCCCATCCGGCCCTCGGGCGAGAGCCCGGTCAGCGCGGGGGTGTCGTCGAAGAGCGCCTCCGCGTACGCCCGGTCGGTGGGCGGCGGGCCGGGCAGCGGGCCGATCGCGTTCGCCACCGCGGTGGACGGGATCGCGAGCAGCACGGCGTCGCCGGCCACGTACCAGTCGAGTGCGGCCGGGGCACCGGCGAGCGCGGCGTCCATCCCGACCGTGGAGCCGGGGCCGGCGTGCTGGCGCAGGATGCCGCCCGGGTCGCCGGGGCGCCGGCCCTGCAGCGCGCCCTCGATCACCACGTAGACCGTGGGTTGCGCGCCGCCGGCCGAGATCAGCTGCCGGCCGTCGCCGGGACGCTCCCAGTGTGCCTGCCGGGCGAGCCGGGTCAGCACCTCCGCGGGGAGCCGGCCGAGCATCGAGCGGTTGAGCGCGTGCAGCCGCCGTGGCGTGTCCTCGGCCCGCTTCCGCTCCCGGCGCATCTCGCTCAACCGCCGCAGCCGGCGGGCGAGCCAACCCACCAGCAGGTAACCCAGGGGCGCGCACAACCCGCCCACGACCAGCAGCAACAGCAGCCGCGGGCCGAATCCGCCGTGCCAGAGGCCGGAGATCAGCCCCTGCACCCGGTCGGCCCAGACGCGGTAGAACACGTTCGCCGCGATCACCAGCCACAGCACCGCGAGCGTGCCGTAGAGCGCGACCAGGCGGCCCTCCGCGTCCAGCTCGCTCCAGCGCGGCGGGCGGCGGCGCAGCCGGCCGGTGACGAACGCGAGCCCGCGGGCGCGCAGGTTCGGGATCTCCAGCCAGTCCATCAGCACGTAGTAGCCGTCCAGCGCGAGCAGCGGGTTCAGGTTGAACAGCGCGTTCAGGTACCACGCGAAGGCCAGCTTGAACGCGAGCGGCGCGACGGCCGGGAAGATCAGCCCGACGACCTGCGCGGAGCCGGCCAGCACCAGGCCGGCGGCCGGTCCGGCGAGCGTGGTCCGCAGCCGCGCGCGGCGGCCGGCCATCCACACGTCGCTGGTGTCCACGAAGACGGACGGGATGCCGAAGTAGACGAGGAAGCCGGCGGCCGGGACGCGCCGGCCCATGTGCTTGGTGGCCAGCGCGTGGCCGAGCTCGTGCGCGGCGAGCGCCACGACGTTGAGCGCGAGCAGCACGATCGCGCCGACCAGGAACGAACCGTTCGAGACGAAGACGGACTGGTCGCCGCGCCACCAGGTCCAGGTGAAGAGGCCGAAGCCGGCCAGCGCGAGGATGCCGAACAGCACGGCCGCGACCGGCGTGAAGAAGAACCGGCCACCGAACCGGTAGAGCACGTCGACGATCGGGTCCACGTTCGCCACGGCCATCCGGCGGCCGCGCGCGGCGGCCAGCAGGCCGGCGCCGACGCGCAGCGCGAGCGGGCGGCGGCGCGCCTGCTCCAGCGGCCGGAACGCGTCGACCGGCAGCTCGCCGAGCATGCGGTGCGCGGCCAGGTCGGCGACGAGACGGCGGACCTGGTCGGGCGCGAGCCGGCCGGATATGTGGGCGAACTCCGCGACCAGCCGGGCGACGGTACGCGACCCGTCCATCAGCTCGGCGAGCTGCCACTCCTCCGGGCTCAGCCGCAGGTAGCTGGACGGCCCGGCGTCGTCGGGCGAGCGGAGCATCACGTACGGCACGCCGCGGACGCTGGTCAGCTCCGCGGTCTCGATGCCGGTGCGCAGCTCGGGCCGGGCCCGGGCCGGGTTGATCCGGTCGATGACCGCGGACCACACGTCGGTGTCGGCAGGCCCGATCGGCTGGCCGGGAGCGCGTCCGGCGAGGGCCTCCCAGACGCTCAGCCGTGTTTCAACGATCGACACTGCAGGATCTCCGTTTTCGCCTGGTGACCCCCTGTCACCTGGGGCTCGCCGCCCCGCCAGGAAGAGTATCGACCGGGCGCCATGACCGATAGTGGCGCGTGCCGGTGGGTGCACACAGGTGTGGCGGGCGACATGACCAACCCCCTTGGTCATGTCGCCCGCCACGTGGGGAGCAGGCGGGGCGAGCCCCGCCCTCGTGCGGCTATCGGTGGTGCGTCAGGACGCCTCGGCGAGCGTCGCGGTCGCGGTCTTCTCCGCGCCGCTGCGCTTGTAGGTGACCGTCATCTGCTGGCCGACCTTGCCGGCCTGCACCGCGGTGATCACATCGTCCGAGCTGTTCACGGCCTTGCCGTCGATCTGGGTGATCACGTCGCCGCGCTGGATGCCGGCCTTCTGCGCCGGGCTGTCGTCGCTGACGCTGCTGACCAGCGCGCCGCCGCCCTCGGCCTCGGTCAGGCTGACGCCGAGGAACGGGTGGCTGACCTTCTGCCCGGTCTTGAGCGCCTCGGAGACCTCCTTGGCCTTGTTGCTCGGGATCGCGAAGCCGAGGCCGATCGAGCCGCTGCCCTGGCCGGAGGTGGCGATCGCGGTGTTGATGCCGATCACCTCACCGTTCGTGTTGACCAGCGCGCCGCCGGAGTTACCCGGGTTGATCGGCGCGTCGGTCTGCAGCAGTCCCGCGATGGACTGGCCGGCCTGCTGCTGCTGGCCGCCGCCGAACGGGCTCTGCTCCTCCTCGCCGGCGACCTGGATGGTCCGGTCCTTGGCCGAGATGATGCCGGCCGTGACCGAGCCCTGCAGGCCGAGTGGGCTGCCCAGCGCGAGCACGGTGTCGCCGACCTTCACGGCCGCGCTGTCGCCGAACTTCGCGGCGGTCAGGTTCGAGACACCCTCGGCCTTGACCACGCCGAGGTCGGTGCGCGCGTCCGTACCCACGACCTGGGCCTCGGCCTTCGTGCCGTCCGCGAAGACGACGGTGACCCGGCCGCCCTGCGCGCCGCCGACCACGTGGTTGTTGGACAGGATGTAGCCGTCCTCGGTGAGCACGACGCCGGAGCCCTCGCCGGAGTCCGTGGTGATCGAGACCACGCTGTCCTGCACCGCGGCCGCGATCGACGCGAGCGAGGAGCGGTCGATGACCGGGGCGGGCTCGCCGTTGGCGGTGTTCGTCGTGTTGACGCCCGGGATGTCGTCGTCCATCGCGTTGGCCGTGACCGCGCCGACCGTGCCGGCGCCGAGCGCGAGCACCACGGCCGCGGCGGCGGTCGCGGCGAACCGGCCGAACCGGCGGTCACCGGGCGGCGGCGTCGGCCCGGCGGGGCCACCGGCCCACGGCGGCACCGGGCCACCGGGGTGGCCGGGCTGGCCCGGCTGCAGACCCGGGTGCCCCTGGCCGGGATAGCCGGCGGGCTGATACGCACCGGCCGGGACCGGCTGGGCCCACTGGGAGGTCGGCTGCGCGCTGGTCGGCGCCGCGGCCGGCGGCAGGTGCGACGTCTGGCCGGCGGGGGCGGCCCACGGACTCGGCGGGTACTGCCCGTAGCCGGGACGCCCGGCCGTGGGCGGGGCGACGGCGGTCGGCACCGGCTGGGTGACGGGCTCGGATGTGAGCGGCCGGTTCGCCTCGTCACTCGAGCCGGACGGCCCCCGCAGCCCTTCGGCCGGGTGCCGGTAGCCCTCGGCGGGGGTCCCCTGCGCCTCTCCGGCGGGGGCCTGCTGCCCCTCGGGGGTGGTCTCGTGCTCGTTCATGTCTCCCACCTTCCCGCCGACATCTGCGACGGCCCTGAAATCGCCCTGAAGGTTAACTGTGAATCCAAAACGGGGGATATATCAGGGCTTATCAGGGCGGATATCCGACGCGACCGCATCGGCCCCCTCATCCTCCGGGAAGTCTTCCAGCTCCTCATCAGCGTCGTCCGAGTCGGCGTCGAGCTCGGTCGGCACCAGAGGCAGTCTTACCCGGAACGTGGCGCCGTTACCCGGCAGGCTCTCCACCTCGACGACACCCTCGTGGGAGGAGACGATCGCCGCCACGATCGCCAGGCCGAGCCCGGTGCTGATGGTGCCGGCCGCGGTCCGCGTCCGGGCCGCGTCCGCCCGGTAGAACCGCTCGAACACGCGGTCGATCTGCTCCTGGGTCAGCCCGCCGCCGGTGTCGATCACCTCGACCACGCCGGCGACCCGCCGCCCGTCCGCGTCCGTCTCCGCGCGCAGCCGCAACGTGACCGACGCGTCCGCCGGCGTGTGGGTCAGCGCGTTCGTCATCAGGTTGCCGAAGACCTGCCGCAGCCGCGACTCGTCGCCGGTCACCACCAGTGGCCCGGACCCGGGCGCGATGTCCAGCGTGATCTTCCGGTCCGGCGCGATCGCGCGCGCGGCCTGCACCGCGTCCGCGGCCAGCACCGGCAGCTCCACCGGGCTCAGGTCCAACGGGCGTTCCCGGTCCAGCCGGGCCAGCAGCAACAGGTCCTCGACGAGCAGGCCCATCCGCGCGGCCTCGTCCTCGATCCGGCGCACCAGTTTCGGCGGATCCGTGGCCGCGCCCTGCCGGTACAGCTCCGCGAAACCGCGGATCGTGGTCAGCGGCGTACGCAGCTCGTGCGACGCGTCCGCCACGAACTGCCGCATACGTGCCTCCGAGTTGCGGGCCCGCGCCTCGGACGCCTGCGCCCGCAGCGCCGCGTCCCGCGCGACGGTCTCCGCGGACCGGGCCGCCGCCTCGGACGCGGCGCGCGCGGCGAAGCCGGCCTCGATCTGGGTGAGCATGCCGTTCAGCGCGCGGGACAGCCGGCCCAGCTCGCTCTGCGGCTCCTCGATGCCGGGCTCCGGATCGGGCACGCGGCGGGTCAGGTCACCGGCCGCGATCGCGCCCGCGGTCTGCTCGATCTGGTCCAGCGGACGCAGACTGGTCCGCACCATGCCCGCGCCGATCGACGCCAGCATGATCAGCACCGCGCCGCCGACCAGCCCGTCGATCCAGATCAGCCGCTTGACCGCGAGATCGACCTGCTCCAGGTTCTCCCCGATGTGCAGAACCTCGTTGTTCGGCAGCACCGTGACCAGCATGCGCCAACGGATCTTGCCGTTCGTCGACTTCACCGTGTACGCGGTGTTGGCCACCGCGGTTATCTCCTCCCGGCCCTCGACCTGCGGCGGCAGGTCACCGGCACCGAGATGGTTGTCGTAGACCGGGTCCTTGCCGACGCCGTTCATCGCGGTGACCCGGCCGTAGTAGTCGGTCGGGACCGTGACCTCGCCGCCGTTGACGAACATGGCGGCCGCGTTCGCGTCGTTCGCGATCTGGTGCAGCTGGTCGTCGACCAGCCGGACCAGATAGGAGCGCAGGAAGTACGCGCTGCTGACGCTGATCACGATGAGTGCCACGCCGACCAGCACCAGCACACTCGCGACCAGCTTGAGCCGCAGCGGCGTGCTGCGCAGGCGGGCCTTCACCGTCGCCTACTGCGCGGGCTTGCGGAGCACGTAGCCGACGCCGCGCAGCGTGTGGATCAGCCGGGGCTGCGTGGTGTCGACCTTGCGCCGCAGGTAGGAGATGTACGACTCGACGATGTTGTCGTCGCCGCGGAAATCGTAGTTCCACACGTGATCGAGGATCTGCGCCTTGGAGAGCACCCGGTTCGCGTTCAGCATCAGGTAGCGCAGCAGCTTGAACTCGGTCGGCGACAGCTGCACCCGGTTTCCGGCCCGGTAGACCTCGTGCGTCTCCTCGTCCAGCTCCAGGTCGGCGAACGTCAGCCGGGAACTCTCCTCGGCCGTCGCACTGGTCCGGCGCAGCACCGCACGGATGCGCGCGGTCAGCTCCTCCAGACTGAACGGCTTCGTCACGTAGTCGTCGCCACCCAGCGTGAGCCCGCGGATCTTGTCGTCCGTCGCGTCCCGCGCGGTCAGGAAGACAACCGGCGTGCGGGTGCCGCCCTCCCGCATCAGCTTGATGACCTCGAAACCGTCCAGGTCCGGCAGCATCACGTCGAGCACGACCAGGTCGGGACGCCGGTCCCGGGCCGCCGCCACCGCCGCGCTGCCGCTCACCGCGGTCGCGACGTCGAAGCCCGCGAAACGCAGGCTGGCCGACAGCAGCTCCAGGATGTTCGGGTCGTCCTCGACGACGAGCAGTCGTGCCTCAGTCTGTGTTGCGGCCATGCCGCCATCATTACGCGCTGTTCTGGAGGGTTTCTGGAGACCCACTGAGAACAGTCTGTGAAAAACCAGGCCCCAGAACCTTCGATGGTACGGCGGGAGCCGCCCCGCCACCCGGGCACCCGCCGCGCTCCGGACGACAGCCCGACCGTCGCATCCGCGCACTCGTCGTCGGCCGGCGTCGTCAGGTGCGGAGCAGCCGGCGGATCCGGGTCAACGTCGCGTCCAGCACCTCGCCGATCTCCCGGACCTGGTCCTCGGTCGCCCGCACGCCCTCGATCATGGCCTGCGCCTCGTCGACGAAGATGCCCAGCGCCTCCTCCAGCTCGCCACGCTCCCTCGCCCCGGCCCGGCCCGTGCCACCGGGCTCCGTGCCGGGCGCACCTTCGGCGTCGGCCGCGTGCTGGGCGCGGGCCGGCCCGGCGGCCCCGGCCGACCTGCCGGGCACCGTCTCCGGTGCGGGTGGCTCGGGATGGCCCGGATAACCGTTGTCGAAGATGATCCGGATGCCGCTGGGCATGGTCAGCGGCGGTGTCCCCGCTCCCCCGCCTCCGGGCATACCCAACCCGGACCGCCCACCACCCGGCACGCCGGGCACCCTTCGGCCGCCGGGCATCCCAGGACCGCTAGGCGCCCCCGGACCGCCCGGTGCGCTGGCGCCGTCTCGCACACCCGGACCGCCGGGTGCACTCGGCCCGCCCGGTGCCCTCGAACCGTCCGGTGCCCTCGAACCGCCCGGCGCCCTCGAACCGCCCGGGGCCCTCGAACCGCCCGGGGCACTCGAACCGCCCGGGGCACTCGAACCGCCCGGGGCACTCGAACCGCCTGGGGCACTTGGGCCGCCGGGCGCGGTCGGGCCGCCGGGCGCACCAGGCGCACCGGGTGCGGTCGGGGCAGCGGGTGCCGTCGGGTCACCCGGTGCACCTGGACCGCCGGGCACACCCGAACCACCGGGTGTGCCCGGGGCTCCGGCGGTGGTGCCGGGGACCGGCTGCTCCCGGCCGGGCCAGCCCTGGAACGGCGGCGCGGGCGGGGTCCAGCGCGAGGTGGGCTGCTGGGTGCGGCGGGGCTGCCGGGTCGCGTCCCGCAGCTCGCGCTTGAGGTCGCGGACCGAGCCCTGCACCTGCGACTGGATCTGACCGGCCAGGCTGCTCAGGTCGCTGATCGACGCGGAGATCTCGGCCTCCAGCGCCTGCAGCTCGTCGACCCGCTCGCGCAGCTCCTCCCGACCGGCTTCGGTGATCTCGTATGTCTTGCGGGCACCCGCCGCGACGTGCGTCACCAGCCCTTCCGCCTCCAGCCGCGCCAGCCGCGGATAGATCGTGCCGGCGCTCGGCGCGTAGAGCCCGAGGAAGCGGTTCTCCAGCAGGCGGATGAACTCGTACCCGTGCTTGGGGCCGTCATCAAGCAGTTTGAGCAGGTAGAGGCGGAGGCGCCCGTGACTGAAGACGGCCGTCATGCCGACCCCTCGGCCGGGTCCCGGCGCGTCGGCCCGGCGGCTGCGGGCTCGTCACCCGGGCGGTCGTCCTCGTCCGTCACGGCGGGGCGGGACAGCAACGCGATGCTCCCGGCGATCGCGGAGGCGCTCAGCCGCCCCTCACCGCGGCCGAGCCGCCCGTTGATTGTGCTGCCGCCGATCACGCTGTGCCCCGCCGCCAGCTCCGGGAACGCGCTGGTCACCTGGCCGGCCGTGGCGTGCAGGTCGATCGCGAGGTCGCTGTCTGCCGGCACCCGCGCGGTGATGCTGCCGGACGTGGTGTCCAGCCGGATGTCACTGCCGGCCGCACCGTCGAGGTCACAGGTGATGCTGCCGGACACGGTGGTGCCGCGCACCCGGGTCGCCGGGCTGTCCGCCAGGATCAGCTCGCCGGAGACCGAATCCATGATCAGTTCACCGGCCACGCCCACCGCCTCGACCGGACCGGAGACGAGGTTCACCCGGGTCCGCCCGCCGACGCCCATCAGCGTGATGCTGCCAGCGGTGACGTCCACGTCGGTACGTTCGCACAGGCCGGAGGCGATCACCCGGCCGGAGATCAGCCCGAGGGCGACGTGGGACGAGGGCGGCACGGCAATCGACACGTCGACCGCGATCCGCTTGGCCAGCTGCATGATCCACGAGAGTAGCCCGAACCAGGCGCCGACCTCCTCCTGCCGCACGCGCAGCACGCCACCCTCCAGATCGACCCGGAGTGCACGGCCGCCGACCTTCGACACCTCGATCCGCGCGGGCCCGTCCGCACCGATCACCGTCAATCGGCCGGCCAGCAGGCTCACCTCCAGACGGCGCACACCCTCATCACAGGTGATCTTCGCGGGTTCCTCGACCGTCCACGTCGCCATGCCGCCCCCAAAGCGCTGCTCGTCGCGCCGTCAGCATACGCGATACATCGCGATACAACCACCACTCGCGACATCCTTCTCGCTGCCACCGACCCCCGCGCACCGCGTCGCCCGATCACCCGGTCACCCGCGCCGCGCATCGCGCCACCCGGTCACCCGCGCCGCGCACCGCGCCACCCGGTCACCCGCGCCGCGCACCTCGACCGCCCCACATCGCCGCGCGCGGGCCCTCAGCCGACCGGGCGTCCGCCGCACACGCCGCAGACGGCGCGACGCCCGATGCGCCTCAGCCCTCCGGTCGCCAGCGGTTCAGCTCTCCCGGCCGCGGGGCGGGGCCGGGCAGCGGCGGGCCGTCCTGGCCGGCCAAGCCCTGGATCAGCAGCGCGAGGTGCCGGCGCCGGAGCTGGATGGTCCGGACGGCGTCGGCCACGCGGATCGCGGCGCAACCCTCCAGCACCAGCGCCAGGTCCTCCGAGGTCACGTCGGCCCGGAGCCGTCCGCTCGCCTGCGCGCGCTGCACGAGCGACGCGGCCAGCTCGTCAGCCCTCGTCGCAACCTCCACCAGCTCCGCCGTCGGCGTGAAGGAGCCGGCCAGTCGCACCGTCAGCGAATGCACGTCGGCGTCGACCACCCGCTCCAGGAATCCGGCCAGCGCCGCCCAGCCGTCCGGCTCCGCCACGGCCCGCTCCGCCTCCAGGACGAAGCGGTGCAGACCGCTGAGGCACAGCTGCCGCAGCAGGTCCTCCTTACCGGCGTAGCGCCGGTAGAGCGCGCTGATGCCCACGCCCGCCCGGCCGGCGACCGCGGAGATCGGCGCGCCCGGGTCGTGCACGAACACGTCCCGCGCCGCGGTGAGGATCACCTCGTCGTTGCGCCTGGCGTGCCCGCGCCGGCCGGAGAGCCCGCGGCTGGATTCGTCCGTCACCACATTACTCTAGCACTGGAACGGATCATTCCGCTCCGGTAGGCTAACACGGAACGAAGCATTCCGTTCTGATGTCGCGGGATCGCTCCAGAACGAATCCCCGGTGCACCAGTACAAGAAAGGGAGACACGATGAACGACCCGCAAAGACGCTCATCCGTACGGGACACCGCCGGGCCGGTGAAGGACCGAGCCGACACGAATCCCCGCCCGCCCGACGAGCCGCCCCCCGAGGAGATACCGCCCGAGGCCGCGTCGGCGGAGACCCCGGTCCGCTGGCGGGAACTGCTGGCGGACGCTCACGCCGCGCTCCGCGTTGTGGTCAAGGGGGTGCCCGTGGGCGGCTGGGACCTGCCGACGCCCTGCACCGAGTGGACCGTCGGCCAGGTTCTCCGGCACACGGCCGGCAATCAGGCGCGGTTCGCCGCCGCCATCACCGGAGGGCGCTGGCCGCCCGATGATCCCTACGCGCCGGGCCACTCGCCCCCGGCCGACCCGCTGCGGATCACCACGGAGTCCGTCGCGCTGGCCCGCTCCGCGTTCACCACCGTGCCCGACTCCGCGATCGCTGTGCCGACGCCGCTGCCGGCCGGCCCGCTCCCGCCGTGGATCGCGGCCGGCGCCTGTGCGCTCGACGCCGCGATCCATGCCTGGGACATCGCGGTCGCCACCCGGCAGCCGTCACCACTCACCCCGGAGATCGCCTATGCGCTGCTCCTGATCTCGACCGAGTTCGTCGAGCAGGTCCGTCCCTACGGCGCGTTCGCCGCCCCCTTCGACCCGATCGAGGAGGCCCGCGCGCTCGGCAGCGCCTACACCGGCGAGCTACCCGACGACGACGCCTCCTCCGTGCTTCGCTACCTGGGCCGCAACCCGGCCTGGAACCCTTGACCCCGCGCCGCGACATCGCGCTCGCCGCGGAGCGGGCGCCCGGCCTCGCGCATGCGCGGTCCACCCGGGGCAACCCGCGCATCGGACCATGCGGCACCCACGGCCTCCTCGCTGCTCCAGCTGACGCGGCTGGAGCGGCTGGAAGCGAGAAGCCTCCGGGCCGCGTCGGTGCGGCGCCGGAGGCTTGGTGGGGTGAAGGTCAGGCTGCCAGCGGCAGGCGTTCCTGAACCGGTGCGGACGCGGAAGCCGCAGCCGACGCGGAAGCCGAGGCCCCGGCGGACGCCGAACCCACGGCGGACGCCGGAACGGCGGCCGACGCCGGAACCGCAGCCGGATCCGACGCCAGAACTGACACCGGAACCGCGGCAGAAACGCCGGCTGACGCCGCAGCCCCGGCCGAAATCGGAACCGCAGCCGGAACCGGAACCGGAACCGCGGCCGGAACCGGAACCGCGGCCGGAACCGGGAACCGGGTGGGAGTCGGGACCGTGATGGGAGCCGGGACCGGGGCCGGGCGGCGGTAGGGGCGGGCGACGCCCTCCGCGGCGCGGGCCAGGACCCGGCGGTTCGCGTCGAGGTCGGGGTGCAGCGCCGGCTCGACCGTGACCACGGCGGTCAGGTCGCGGATCGCGATGACGCGGAAGGCGCAGGCGAAGAGGCTTTCGGCGGAGAGGAAGGTGGCGACGGTGCTGTCCGGGCCGTTCGGGCCCTCGCGGTAGCTGAGCCGGATCGGCACGACGACGGCGCCGGTGTCGACGGCGGCCTGGAACACCGCCGGGCGCCAGCGGCCGGTGAGTGAGTTGTCGGCGCGGTGGCCGGGGCCGCCGGCGACACCGCAGCCGGTGGTGCCGGCCGGGAAGACGGCGACCAGGTTGTCCGCGCGCAGTGCGTCGGCGATCCGGCCGACGGTGGCGGGCAGCATCCTGGGGTGCCGGCGGTCGATGAAGATCGTGCCGACCAGCGTGGCCAGCACGCCGATCACCGGCCAGTGGCGGATGTCGTGCTTGGCGGTCATCCGGGCCGGGGAGACGGCCAGCAGCGCGACCGTGTCCAGCCAGGAGTTGTGGTTGGCGACGAGGAGTGCCCGGCGGCGGGGCACGGTGCCGGCACCGCGCACGACGAGGCGGACGCCGGCGGCGGCGAGCACCGCGCGGGCCCACCAGCGGCCGGCAGCGTGCCGGCCGGAACCGGTCAGGAACGGAAGGAGTGGCAGGAGTGCGAGACCACCGGTCAGGGCGGCGACCAGCGCCACGGCGCGGACGGCCTGACGAAGGGTGGAGACGCGCCGGTGGAAGCCCGGGACGGGCAGACAGCCGCTGTCGCAGTTGGACCGGGGCTGAGCGAGCGGGGCGGGCAGCGAAGGGCGCCAGGGCGGCACGACGGCCGGTCCGGGAAGGACGCCCGACGGGTCAACGGTGTCCATGTTCACTGTGTAAGTGGGTGATGCCTCAGCGGCGTGTCGGTCTTCCCCGCTCCCGGTGTCAAGCACATGAACGATGCACGCAAGCACGATCACCCCTGGGCGTGACTCTGCGTCATGACTCGGGAGGCGGGCCGGAAATCTGCCGGGCAAACCGTCCGCGGACCGGAAAAGCGTGCTGAGCAGGCCCCTCAGGCACATGAACCGCCCGGACACAACCGAACGTGCATGGAGGGCCGAAAGACCCTAATGCTGTGAATCTCGACACGGACGGATGTCGGCGACAAGACGTCGAATCACACGGCGTAGCCTGGAAACCGAAGTCTGACCCCACGTCAGCTCGCGGCAGTCAACGAATGCCTGTCACCTACCGCGACACAGACAAACCGCTCTGAAAGAGGCGATACCGGCCGTGTCGACCCAGCAAACTTCGCAGGACAATCCTCTGGCGGGCTTCGGCCCCAATGAGTGGATCGTCGAAGAGATGTACCAGCGGTACCTCGCCGATCCGACGAGCGTGGATTCCGCGTGGCACGACTTCTTCGCTGATTACAAGCCGACGGCGGATGCTGGTTCGATCGCGACGCCGACGGAGGCCACCGCGGCCGCCGGAGCCTCGTCGGCCGCCCGCGCCGGCACCGACGCACCCGCGGCCGGGAAGGACGCGGCCAAGGCCGCCGCCCCGGCCAAGCCGGCCGCGAAGCCGCAGCCGAAGCCCGCCGCCGCACCGGCACCCGCGGCGAAGGCGAAGCCGAAGAAGGAGCCGGTCAAGGTCACGCCCGGCACCGCACCGCTGCGCGGCATCGCCGCCAAGATCGTGCAGAACATGGAGGCGTCGCTGGCGGTCCCGACCGCCACCAGCGTCCGCGCGGTCCCGGCGAAGCTGCTGGTGGACAACCGCATCGTGATCAACAACCACCTCGCGCGCGGCCGGGGCGGCAAGGTCAGCTTCACGCACCTGATCGGCTACGCGCTGGTCAAGGCGCTGGCGCTGCACCCGGAGATGAACAACCACTACGTCGAGACCAACGGCAAGCCCACGATCGTCACGCCGGAGCACGTCAACCTCGGCATCGCGATCGACCTGGCCAAGCCGGACGGCTCCCGTTCGCTGGTGGTGCCGAGCGTCAAGGGCTGCGAGAACCTGGACTTCCGCGGCTTCTGGCAGGCCTACGAGGAGATCGTCCGTCGCGCCCGCCGCAACGAGCTGACGATGGAGGACCACTCCGGCGCCACCGTCTCGCTGACCAACCCGGGCGGCATCGGCACCGTGCACTCCATGCCGCGGCTGACCGTGGGCCAGGGCGCGATCATCGGCGTCGGCGCGATGGAGTACCCCGCGCCGTACGCCGGAATGTCCGATGAGACCCTCACCGACCTGGGCGTCAGCAAGGTCATCACGCTGACCAGCACCTACGACCACCGGATCATCCAGGGTGCGCAGTCCGGCGAGTTCCTCAAGGTCATGCACGAGCTGCTGCTCGGTGAGCACGGCTTCTACGACGAGATCTTCACGGCACTGCGCGTGCCGTACGAGCCGGTCCGCTGGGTCCGCGACGTCGCCCGCACGTCCGAGGGCCAGATCGACAAGGCCGCGCGCGTCGTCGAGCTGATCCACGCGTACCGGGTGCGCGGTCACCTGATGGCGGACACCGATCCGCTGGAGTTCGAGATCCGCCGGCACCCGGACCTCGACGTGCTGGAGCACGGCCTGACGCTGTGGGACCTGGACCGCACGTTCCCGGTCGGCGGCTTCGCGGGCAAGCAGAAGATGAAGCTCCGCGACGTGCTGGGCGTGCTGCGCGACTCGTACTGCCGCCGCGTCGGCATCGAGTACATGCACATCATGGACCCGGAGGAGCGCCGCTGGATCCAGGACCGCATCGAGATCAAGTACGAGAAGCCGTCGCCGGAGGAGCAGAAGCACATCCTCAACCGGCTGAACGCGGCCGAGGCGTTCGAGACGTTCCTGCAGACGAAGTTCGTCGGTCAGAAGCGGTTCTCGCTGGAGGGCGGCGAGTCGCTGATCCCGCTGCTCGACGAGGTCCTGCAGGCCTCCGCGGAGAGCCAGCTGGACGAGGTCGTGATCGGCATGGCCCACCGCGGCCGGCTGAACGTGCTGGCCAACATCGTCGGCAAGCCGTACGAGAAGATCTTCTCCGAGTTCGAGGGCCACCTCGACCCGAAGTCGGCGCACGGCTCCGGCGACGTGAAGTACCACCTGGGCATGACCGGCAAGTTCACCACGCCGGACGGCGAGTACGGCACCACGGTCAGCGTCACGGCGAACCCGTCGCACCTGGAGGCCGTCGACCCGGTCCTGGAGGGCATCGTCCGCGCCAAGCAGGACCGGCTCAACCTCGGCCTGGAGGGCTACACGGTCCTGCCGCTGATGGTGCACGGCGACGCCGCGTTCGCCGGCCAGGGCGTGGTCGCGGAGACGCTGAACCTCTCCCAGCTGCGCGGTTACCGTACCGGTGGCACCGTGCACGTGGTCGTCAACAACCAGGTCGGCTTCACCACCGCGCCGGAGTACAGCCGGTCCTCGCTCTACAGCACGGACGTGGCCCGGATGATCCAGGCCCCGATCTTCCACGTGAACGGCGACGACCCCGAGGCCGTGGTCCGGGTCGCGCGGCTGGCCTTCGAGTACCGCCAGACGTTCAACAAGGACGTGGTGATCGACCTGGTCTGCTACCGGCGCCGCGGTCACAACGAGGGCGACGACCCGTCGATGACCAACCCGCTGATGTACGCGATCATCGACAACAAGCGCAGCGTCCGGAAGGCGTACACCGAGGAGCTGATCGGTCGCGGCGACATCACGGTCGCGGACGCGGAGGAGCAGCTGCGCGACTACCAGGGCCAGCTGGAGCAGGTCTTCAAGGCCACCCGCGACGCGAACACGTCGTCGTCCGGCCGGCGGGCCCGGGCCGCCGTGCCGGAGCCGGAGCCGGTGGTGGAGACCGCGATCGACGCGGAGACCGTGGCCCGGATCGGTCAGGCGCACATCGAGCTGCCGGAGGGCTTCACGCCGCACAAGCGGGTCCAGCAGCTGCTCGACCGCCGCGCGAAGATGGCCCGCGAGGGCAACATCGACTGGGGCTTCGGCGAGATCATCGCGTTCGGCTCGCTGCTCAACCAGGGCGTGACGGTGCGTCTCTCCGGCCAGGACTCGCGGCGCGGCACGTTCGTGCAGCGGCACGCGGCCGTGGTCGACGGCCGCACCGGCGCGGACTTCCTGCCGATCAGCCAGCTCGCGGCCGGTCAGGCGCGGTTCTTCGCGCACGACTCGCTGCTGTCGGAGTACGCGGCGATGGGCTTCGAGTACGGCTACTCGGTGGAGAACACCGAGGCGCTGGTCCTCTGGGAGGCCCAGTTCGGTGACTTCGCGAACGGCGCCCAGTCGATCGCGGACGAGTTCATCTCGTCCGGTGAGGTCAAGTGGGGTCAGCAGTCCGCGGTGACGCTGCTGCTGCCGCACGGCCACGAGGGTCAGGGCCCGGACCACACGTCCGGCCGCCCGGAGCGCTGGCTGCAGCTCGCCGCGGAGGACAACATCCGGGTGGCGAACCCGACCACCCCGGCGAACCACTTCCACCTGCTGCGCCGCCAGGCGCTGTCGCCGAAGCGGAAGCCGCTGATCGTCTTCACGCCGAAGTCGCTGCTGCGCCACAAGCTGTGCGTGTCGTCCGTCGCGGACTTCACCAACGGCACGTTCCAGACCGTGATCGGCGACGCCGGCATCCCGGACGCGTCGGCCGTGAAGCGCGTGCTGTTCTGCAGCGGCAAGGTCTACTACGACCTGTTCCAGGCGCGGGCGGAGCGGAAGATCACCGACACGGCCATCGTCCGGATGGAGCAGCTCTACCCGCTGCCCGTCGAGGAGCTGAAGGCCGAGCTGGCGAAGTACCCGAACGCGGAGGACTTCGCCTGGGTCCAGGAGGAGCCGGCCAACCAGGGCGCGTGGAGCTTCATCGCGCTCAACCTGCTGGAGCACCTCGACGGGCTGCGTCTGCGCCGCATCTCCCGCCCGGCCGCGGCCGCGCCGGCGGTCGGCTCGGCGAAGCTGCACGAGGCCGAGCAGGCCGCGCTCATCGAGGCGTCCCTGCCCCGCCCGTAGGACCGTAGGAACCGTAGGACCGCATGAGCACCGCTCCCCGCCACCCGGAACCTCGGGTGGCGGGGAGCACCCGTCTGAGGAGCAGAAACAGCATGTACTTCACCGATCGCGGCATCGAGGAGCTGACCGAGCGCCGCGGCGAGGAGCAGGTCACGATCGAGTGGGTCGCCGAGCGGCTGCGCGACTTCGTCGACCTCAACCCGGAGTTCGAGACCCCGATCGAGCGCCTCGCCACCTGGCTCGCCCGGCTGGATGATCCGGACGACGAATGATCCGCCGAGGTGATCAACGTCCCGCGTGACGTTGATCAAGGTACAAAGACCTGGGTGTTCCCCCGGTCACCACGGGTAGGTTGAGCCTCGTGGGGCGAAGCGTCTACATTGCCGGGCTCGGACCCGGCGGCGGAAAGTCAACGATCGCGCTCGGCCTGGCCGAGCTCCTCTCCCGGCAGACGCCGCGGGTCGGCGTGTTCCGGCCGCTGGTGGCGACCCGGGGTGAGGCCGACCCGATGCTCGCGCTGCTGCGTGAGCGGTACCGGATAGACCGGCCGTACGAGGAGCTGTTCGGCACCACGTTCGCGGAGGCCTCGGCGATGGTGGCGGCCGGCCACCGCGAGGAGCTGATCTCGCGCGTGGTCGACCGCTACCGCGCGCTGGAGCGGCACTTCGACGCGGTCGTGGTGATCGGCAGCGACTTCGACGACAACGGCGAGCCGGGCCCGGGCCTGCCCCGCGAGTTCGCGTTCAACGTGCGGCTCGCGACCGAGTTCGGCAGCGTGGTGATCCCGGTCGTCGACGGCCGGGACGCGGACGCGGACGAGGTCGCCTCCGCCGCGCGCGGCGCGTACCACAGCGTGCAGGACCTGGGCGCCACCGTGCTCGCGGTGATCGCGAACCGGGTGCCGCCGGGCACGCCCGCGCCGGCGGACCAGACCGTCCCCACGTACGTGATCCCCGAGGTGCCGACGATCTCCGCGCCGACCGTGGCGGAGCTGGCCGAGGCGCTCGGCGCGGAGGTGCTCAGCGGCGACGCGAGGGCGCTCGACCGGGACGTGCTCGATCTGGTGGTCGGCGCGGCCCACGTACCGGTGCTGCTTGATCATTTGACCGACGGCTGCCTGATGATCACTCCTGGGGACCGGGCCGACCTGCTGGTGGCCGCGGCCGCGGCGCACGCGGCCGGCGAGGTCTCGGTGGCCGGCCTGGTGCTGACGCTCGGCGAGCGCCCGGACGCCCGGGTCGCGCGGCTGATCGAGAACCTGCACAGCGGCCTGGCCGTGCTGTCCGTGAAGACCGACAGCTACCACACGATCGCGGCCGCCAGCCGGATCGAGGCGGGCCTGAACGGCCGCAACCCGCGCAAGGTCCAGACCGCGATCGGCGCGTTCGAGTCCGCTGTGGACACGGACGAGCTGGTCCGCCGGCTGGACGTCACGCGCAGCGCCCGGGTCACCCCGATGATGTTCGAGTACGACCTGATCGACCGCGCCCGCGCCGACCGGAGAAGGCTGGTGCTCCCGGAGGGCACCGAGGAGCGCATCCTGCGCGCGACGGAGATCCTGCTGCGCCGCGGCGTGGCCGACCTGACGCTGCTCGGCGACCCGGACGAGATCACCCGCAAGGCGCGCGAGCTGGGCCTGGAGATCGGCGGCGCCGAGCTGGTCGACCCGGCCGCCAGCGAGTGGGCCGAGGAGTTCGCCGAGACGTACGCGGAGATCCGCAAGCACCGCGCGATGACGTTGGAGCTGGCCCGGGACGTGGTCCGGGACGTCAGCTACTTCGGCACGATGATGGTGCACACCGGCCGTGCGGACGGCATGGTCTCCGGTGCCACGCACACCACCGCGGCCACGATCCGCCCGGCGTTCGAGATCATCAAGACCGTGCCGGGCGTCTCCGTGGCGTCCAGCGTGTTCTTCATGCTGCTCGCCGACCGGGTGCTGGTCTACGGCGACTGCGCGGTCAACCCGGACCCGAACGCGGAGCAGCTCGCCGACATCGCGCTCTCCTCCGCGGAGACCGCGGCGCGGTTCGGCATCGAGCCGCGGGTGGCGATGCTCTCCTACTCGACCGGCACGTCCGGCGCGGGCGCGGACGTGGAGAAGGTCGCGGCCGCCACCCGGATCGTCCGCGAGCGCCGCCCGGACCTGCCGGTGGAGGGCCCGATCCAGTACGACGCCGCGATCGACCCGGGCGTGGCCGCCACGAAGCTGCCGGACAGCGCGGTCGCGGGCCGGGCCACGGTGTTCGTCTTCCCGGACCTGAACACCGGCAACAACACGTACAAGGCGGTCCAGCGCTCGGCGAACGCGGTCGCGGTCGGCCCGGTCATGCAGGCGCTGCGCCGCCCGGTGAACGACCTCTCCCGGGGCGCCACCGTCAAGGACATCGTCAACACGGTCGCGATCACCGCGATCCAGGCCGCCGGAGAGTCGAAGTGACCCGCGTACTGGTGCTCAACACCGGATCCTCCTCGCTGAAGTACCGCCTCTTCGACGGCACGGACACGGTCACCAAGGGGCTGGTGGAGGAGGTCGACGATCACCAGGCCGCGCTGCGGGACGTCCTGCGGGAGCTCGACCTGCGGAACCTCGACGCGGTCGGGCACCGCGTCGTGCACGGCGGCCCGGACTTCACCGAACCCACGCTGATCGACGACGACGTGGTGCGCACGATCGAGCGGTTGATCCCGCTGGCGCCGCTGCACAACCCGGCGAACCTGGCCGGCATCGAGACCGCGCGCAAACTGCTGCCGGACGTGCCGCAGGTCGCGGTCTTCGACACCGCGTTCCACAGCACGCTGCCGCCGGAGGCCGCCACCTACGCGATCGACGCGGAGACCGCGCGGAAGAACCGGGTCCGCCGGTACGGCTTCCACGGCACCTCGCACGCCTACGTCGCACGCCGCACCGCCGCGCTGCTCGGCCGGGACGCCGGGCAGACCAACGTGATCACGCTGCACCTCGGCAACGGCGCCAGCGCGGCCGCGGTCGAGGGCGGCCGCAGCGTCGCCACCTCGATGGGCCTGTCCCCGCTGGAGGGCCTGGTGATGGGCACGCGCAGCGGCAGCCTGGACCCGGCGATCATCTTCCACCTGCACCGGGTCGGCGGCATGTCGCTGGACGAGATCGACGAGCTGCTGAACAAGCGGAGCGGCATGCGCGGCCTGGCCGGCGTCAGCGACATGCGGGAGGTCGAGTCGCGCCGGGCGAGCGGCGACGAGGCGGCCACGCTCGCGTTCGACGTCTACACGCGACGGATCAAGGAGCTGGTGGGCGCGTACTACGCGGTGCTGGGCCGGGTGGACGCGATCACGTTCACCGCGGGCGTCGGCGAGAACTCGCCGACGGTGCGCGCGGCCGCGCTGGCCGGGCTGACCGGGCTCGGCATCGAGGTGGACGCGGACCGGAACGCCGCGCCGGAGCGCGGCGAACGGATCGTCTCCACCGAGGGGTCGCGGGTGGTGGTGTGCGTGGTGCCGACCGACGAGGAACTCGAGATCGCCACGCAGGCCCGCGCCGTTCTCGGCGGCTGACCGGGAACTACAGAACGAAGAAGAGCACGACCGCCACGACGGCGACCGCCGCCACCACCCCGCCGATGATCAGCGGGAGGTTGCTCGACTTGGCGGGAGCCGCCGCGGCCTGCTGCTCCTGCTCCTGACGGTTCATGTAGGCCCGGAACGCCATGGTGCTGCCGCTCGGGTCCTCGTACTCATCTGCCATGCCCCGACGATAGCGAAGCGCTACGACATTCACGCATAGCCGTACGCCTAGCCGACACGTGGCCCGAAAAAGCACCCCATGGGGCACATTTCCATCGAGGTACGTCAAAGTCTGACACGCAGAGTGATGGTCTAGAAACCGAAGGTAATGTATCTGCGCGGCCTTAACAGAACCAACCGTTCGGCCAGGGTCGATGACCGGCGGCGCCCCTACCGTTCCAGACATGACGATGCGGAGCGCGCGTGTGCTGCTCGCCGCCGCCCTGCTGATCGCGCTCTCCGCCTGCCAGGCCGCGCAGGCCGCCGCGCCGGAGGCGCTGAGCCGGGCCGCGGGCGTGGCGCCCGTCACACCGTACCCGGTCGGTGTCCGCACGCTCGACCTGACACGCGGCCCGGACCGCCCGCTGCCCACCACGGTCTGGTACCCGGCCGACGGCCGCAAGGGTGAGCAGCGCATCCGCAAGGACGCCCGCCCGGCCGCCGGCCGCTTCCCGATCGTGCTGTTCAGCCACGGCCTCAAGGGCTCGCCGCAGCACTTCACCGCGCTGCTCACCCGCTGGGCCGCCGCCGGGTTCGTGGTCGCCGCCCCGGCGTACCCGTTCACCCACGCGCGCACCACGAACTTCCAGCGCTGGGACGTCCGCAACCAGCCCGGCGACGCGGAACTCGTGCTCCAGGACCTGGTCGCGCGCAACGCGCTGCGCGGCGACATGTTCAAGGGCCGCCTCGACGTCGGCCACGTCGCGGCCGCGGGCCACTCCGCCGGCGGATTCACCACCGCGGGCCTGTTCATCGAGGGCCACGACCCGCGCCTGCGGGCCGGCATCGTGATCGCCGGCGGCGGGCTCCCCGGCACGTTCGCCGGCCCGGAGGCCGCCATGCTCTTCGTGCACGGCGGCGCCGACCCGGTCGTCGCCCCTTACGTCGCGCGCGCCGCCTACGACCGCGTGCCGTGGCCCAAGGCGTTCGTCACGCTCGCCGGCCAGGGCCACGGCGAGTACCTGACCCCCGGCAACCGCGGCTTCGCGGAGGCCAACAACACGATGACCGACTTCCTCCGCTGGACGCTCTACGGCGACCGCGGCGCCCGCGCCCGCCTCCCCGTCGACGCCACCCTGGCCGGCGTCTCCACCATCACCGGCAAGATCTGACAACCAGACCCGCTTCCGAGCCGGGAGACGAGACCAAAATCTTTGATCTTCCCGCTTCCGGCGTGGTGCGGCCCGCATGCTCCCGCGGGCCAACCGCGCGGTGGCCTCCGGCTCCGCCGGCGCTCCGCTCCGGCCGCCGCGTCGGAGCCGGTTTCCCGGTGGGCACCGAGACCCGCGCGACCGCCGCGCCGGTCGCCTCGGGCCGAGCGGCGGACTTCCCGGGCGGGGGCACGGTGGTCGATCAGGGGGTCGCGCGGGCACAATCGGGCGGGTGCGCCGCCGTCGTGATGTGCTTGCTCTCGTCGTACCGCTGATGCTGCTGCCCGCGGGTTGTGCCGTCGACCTCGGTGGCGGGGCGGGTCCGGCGCGGCCGGCCGTGGCCGAGCCGACGCCGGCGGACGCGGGGCCGCCACCGCCCGGCGTGGCACCGGCGGAGTCGTTCGAGGTGGGGCAGCGCACGCTCCGGCTGGCGCGCGGTGAGCGGGAGCTGCCGACCACGGTGTGGTACCCGGAGTCGGAGACCGGCGAGTTCCCGGTCGTGATCTTCAGTCATGGGCTGGGCGGCAAGCCGGCCGACTATCGCGAGCTGCTGACGAGCTGGGCGGCGGCCGGGTTCGTGGTGGCCGCGCCGGCCTACCCGAACACGACGGCCGGCAGCCAGCAGAACGCGCTGGACGTGCTCAACCAGCCGGCCGACGCGGCGCACGTGCTGACCGCGGTGCTGGCGCTGAACGAGGAGGACGGCGACCGCTTCGCCGGCCGGCTGCTCACCGACCGGGTCGGTGCCGCCGGGCACTCCGCCGGTGGGATCACCACGATCGGCGAGTTCACCCGCGGCCGGGACACCCGCCTGGACGCCGGCATCGTGCTGGCCGGCAGCACGCTCGGCGTCGGGACCGGCTTCTCCGGCAAGGAGACGCCGATGCTGTTCGTGCACGGCGAGCTGGACCAGGTCGTGCCGTACTCGTCGGGCAGGTCCGCCTACGACGCGGTCCCCTGGCCGAAGGCGCTGCTCACGCTGCCGGAGGGCGACCATGTCGGCGCGCTGTCCCGGGGCGACGCCTTCGAGCTGCTGGCCGCCACCACGACCGAGTTCCTCCGCTGGTCGCTCTACGGCGACGAGGGCGCCCGGGACCGCATCGCCGAGGCGGCCGCGTCCGGCGGCGACATCGCCGAGTTCGACGACCGGCTCTAGGACCGCGACCGGGCGTCGCCCCGTTTCAGCGCCTGGTGAGGGCCATGTCGAGTGCGTAGAAGCTGTGGCTGATGCGCAGGGGACGACGAAGGCCGTCCGCGACCGAGGCCAGCGCGTGGAGGGTGCGCGGGTCGAGGTCGAACCGCTCGCCGATCGCCGCGAGCGGCCACTCCCGACGGGGGTGGAGAACCTCGACGCCGACCGGGTTGCCCGCGGCGTCCACGTCGACGAGGGTGCCCGGATCGAACTCCACGGTGCGCACCGACGCGCCGCCCGCGAGGGTCACGTAGACCGCGTCGGCTTCCTGGTCGTACACGGTGCTGATCGCCATCGCGCCCACGCCCCTCACCGGTTCACCCAGGCGGCCGTGATCACGAAGTCCTCGTTCGTCGCCCGGACGCACACCCTGAGTTCCTGCCCCATTCCCCCGTAGCCCCGGATCCAGACGGTGCCCAGCCTGCCGGGCGCACGATCGATCGGGTTCCGGAGCGCCTTCTCCACGTCCTCGACCAGGACGTCGCGCTGCCACATCCGCCGTAGCGCGTGTGCGGTGAATTCGACTGGCACGGCGTCACGCCCTTTCCGGAGGCTGATCGACGACCACGAACGGGACGGTCTTGAGCAGGACACCACCGACGAGGAATCTCAGTCGGTGCCGGCCGAAGTCCTGCAGGGGAAGCGCGATGTTGGCGGCCAGGATGGCGCGCAGCAGATCCGGGTACGCGTCGGCACCGACGCTGCGGACCGAGGACACCCCGCGGAAGCTGACGATCGTGCGGTCGTCCGGCCCCTGGAAGTCCAGGTCGGCGCGGGGCAGGGCACCCACCGGCGCCGCCGCGTCGGCGAAGGTCACCCGGGCGGCGATCCCGATCGGCACGACCCCGGGCAGCTGCTCGACGTAGATCCGGTCGATGCCGGCGGCGACCAGGTGGACGATGGCCCCCTCCGCGCGGACGTGGTCGCACAGCATCAGAAAGTCCAGTTCCGGCACGATGAGCCCTTTCAGTCGTTCCGCCGGCGGCCGCACCGCCCCGAGGCGACGACACCGTCACCTCGGGCGGCTACTCATCGGCACAACATAGTCGATTATGTCGGGCCACGAAACGGCGGTATCAAAAGTGGTGCCGGGGGTGGAGTACGGACATCCGGGACCACGCGTGGCCCGGCCGGCGACGACTCCACCACCGCCTCCGCGGACCCCGACCGGCCGCCCCGAGCCACCCGAGGCGACGTTCCGGTTACGCCGCCGAGATGATCGGCCCGCCGCCGGGAAGGTTGCTGTACAGATCGGGCCGGGTGGTGAGCAGACTCGCGGCGAGGTCGACAGCCGCGTGCGCGGCGGAGGCCGCATCCCGCCGGCCGATGACGTCGGTGTAGGCCGCCAGGTCACGCCACTCCCCCACGGCCGGGGCGAGGATCACCGTGGATTCGCGCGTGACCAGGTGATGAAGCAGGTCCGCATCGGCGACGAGCCGATGGGACTCGACGAGACAGAGCAGCGGCAGCCCCACGACGGCGCCCTCGCCGAACACCTCCGACATGGGCTCACCGACGTGCACGGAGCCGCGACAGAACGCGTCGATCGCGGAGGCGTCCAGCAGGATCCGTATCGGGCGGTCGGTCATTCGGCACCCCGTGGCGGCAGACCGAGCCGCCGGCGCAGCGCATCCCGCTTCTCCCGGGTCCACTCCCGCTCGACGGCCAGGCGACGCTCCCGAGCACGCCGCTTGCCCTCCTCGGTCACGGTGATCCCCGCGGCGGCGAACAGATCGAAGTCGCCGGCGGCGGGCTCCGGCTCCGCGGGAGTGGCCATGGGATCAGGGTAACCCCGCCCCGGCGGATCGGCGGGGCTCACCGGCGGCGACGACCGCTTCGCCGGATGCGGATCGACAGGCACTGGCATGAATCACTCCGGAGGTAGTAGGAACCGTCGATACCAACATAGTCGATTATGTGCGGACGCAGGGGTGGGGCCGTGGGGCCGGTATCGTACGTGTGGTGAGCACTGAGTCCGCTTCCCCCGCGGCCCCGCCCGTCGTCTCGCCGCTGACGCTGAAGGCGGCGGTGTTGCTGCTGAAGGCGCAGGCGGTGGTGGTCGGGGCGATCGCGATCTTCCTGGTCTTCAAGGACATCACCTCGACGCCGACCGACCTCGGGGTGGCGCTGAGCCTCACGGTGTTCACGGTGCTGGCGTCCGCGGCGATCTACGCGGTCGCGCGGGCGCTGGGGAACCACCGGGGTGGTGCGCGCGCGCCCGGGATCGTGGTGCAGCTGATGCTGCTGGCGATCGGCTACTACATGATCGAGGGCGGTTTGGCGTGGCTGGGGATCACGCTGATCGTGCTGGGGATCGCGGTGATCGGCCTGATCCTGGCGCCACCGTCCACCCGCGCACTGGGCTACGGGCCGCAGGAGGACGACGCGGCCTGATCCGCGTCCGCGTCATCCGGCCGCGCGTGGCCCGAGGCGACCGGCGCGGCGGTCGCGCGGGTCTCGGTGCCCACCGGGAAACCGGCTCCGACGCGGCGGCCGGAGCGGAGCGCCGGCGGAGCCGGAGGCCACCGCGCGGTTGGCCCGCGGGAGCATGCGGGCCGCACCACGCCGGAAGCGGGAAGATCAAGGTTTTGGTCTCGTCCCCGTGGCCGATGCGGCTGCCCTCAGGAGCAGGGGACGTACCACGCCGGAAGCGGGAAGAGACGTCTCGGGGCCGTGCACGTGCGTCACGCCGGGAGCGGGTCAGGCGGCCGGAAGCGACCGGGCGCGGCTCAGAAGCCGGTGCGGCGGGTCAGCAGGGTGATGGTGGCCTTGCCGTTGGCCGCGCCGGCGGAGGCGGCGGTGGTCAGGGCGGTCAGGACCTTCCAGGCGAAGCTGGACTCCGACGGGAGGGTGGCGCCGCGGACCGTCGGGACGCTGACCTGGACCGTGAGCGCGTCGTCGGTCACCGAGAAGCGGCACTCGAGGTCGGCGCCGCGCGGGGCGATCGCGAGCAGCATGGCGCAGGCCTCGTCGACGGCGATGCGCAGGTCCTCGATCTCGTCGAGCGCGAAGTGCAGGCGGGCCGCGAGGCCGGCCGTCGCGGTGCGCAGCACGCTGAGGTAGCCGCCGTCGGCGGGCACCGTGAGCAGCACGACGTCATCGTCCGTCGTGGGCTCCATCGTCAGATCAGTCACCGGGCCATCCCCCCGATCGGCGACTCTACCGCTTCCGCCGCCCGTGAGGTGCAACGTGTCGGTGTGGTATTTCCAGCGGTCCGGTGCGGCAAACCGGCCGGCGCACCGCGACGGGTGCACCGGCCGGGACGGCGGGCCGTCAGGCCTGCTTGGTCTCCCAGAAGATCTTGGAGATCTCCTCGATCTTGCCGAGCAGCTCCTCGGCCTTGGCCGGGTCGGCCGAGCCCTTGGCGCCGGCGGCGCCCGCGAGCTTGGTGGCCTCGTTGAAGAGGCTGTGCAGCTGCGGGTACTTCTCGAAGTGCGGCGGCTTGAAGTAGTCGGTCCACAGCACCCACAGGTGGTGCTTGACCAGCTCGGAGCGCTGCTCCTTGATGATCAGGGCCCGGGTGCGGAACTCCGGGTCCTGGTTGGCCTGGTACTTCTCGCAGATCGCCTTGACCGACTCCGCCTCGATGCGGGCCTGAGCCGGGTCGTAGATGCCGCACGGCAGATCGCAGTGGGCGCTGGCAACGGTACGAGGAGTAAACATGCGCGGGAGTCGCATCAGGAATCCTCCGATGAGCAGTTGCGATGATCCTCAGCGGGAACACTACTCCTGGCATTCGTGCCCCGACCGAGAGAGGTGAAACGCGTGATCCTGCCGGTACTGGTGCACGGGCCGTCGATGGTGCCGACGCTGCGTCACGGCGACGCGGTGCTGGTGTGGGAGCGGGCCCGGATCCGGCCCGGTGACGTGGTGGTGGCCGAGTTCCGGTCCCGGCCCGGGCTGCTCGTCGTCAAGCGGGCCGTGCGGGAACAGGACGGAGGTTGGTGGTTGGAGGGCGACAATGCCCTGATCACAGACGACTCCCGGGCGTACGGTGTGGCCGATGTGCGCGGTCGTGTGACATTTCGATACTGGCCGAAGCCCGGGTTTCTGGGCCGCTGACCGTTACTGTCGAGTTCGACCCCACTCACCCGTGGGGTGCACGCCGGGCACTATGCTCGGCCGCTACACCGGGTGACCCCCGTGCACTCCGCCGGTCAGCGCTGACCACGGCCTGCTTCCGGCTGAGCATGTCTTTCTCCTGCTCGGCCGCTTTTGCGCGCCGGGCGTTCTCAGTCACGGAGTGGAGTCCCCAATGACATCCGCTGATCCCGTCTTCGAGCTGCACCGCGGCGGCAAGATGGCCGTCGCGTCGACGGTGCCGCTGAGCAGCCGCGAGGATCTGTCGCTCGCGTACACCCCCGGCGTGGCCCGCGTCTGCGAGGCCATCGCGGAACGGCCCGAGCTGGCCGTCGAGTACACCTGGACCGGTAACGCGGTCGCGGTGGTCACCGACGGTTCCGCCGTGCTCGGGCTCGGCAACATCGGGCCGCGCGCCGCCATGCCGGTGATGGAGGGCAAGGCGGTCCTCTTCAAACAGTTCGGCGGCGTGGACGCGGTGCCGATCTGCCTGGACACCCAGGACGTCGACGAGATCGTCCGCGTGGTGACCGCGCTGGCCCCGTCGTTCGGCGGCATCAACCTGGAGGACATCAGCGCGCCGCGCTGCTTCGAGATCGAGCGCCGGCTGGACGAGGCGCTGCCGATCCCCGTCTTCCACGACGACCAGCACGGCACCGCGATCGTCACGCTCGCGGCGCTGCGCAACGCGGCCACGCTGCTCGGCCGCGACCTCGGCGACCTGCGCGTGGTGATCAGCGGTGCGGGCGCGGCCGGTGTCGCGGTCACCAAGATGCTGATCGCCGGCGGCGTGCGCGCGGACCGCGTGGTGGTCTGCGACTCCAAGGGCATCCTGCACCGCGGGCGGGCCGGGCTGGGCGGCGCCAAGGACGAGCTGGCGGCGCTGACCAACCGGGTCCGGCTGACCGGCGGGATCGAGAACGCGCTGGACGGCGCGGACGTGCTGATCGGCGTCTCCGGCGGCACGATCGACGAGTCCGCGGTGGCCCGGATGGCGCCGGGCGGCATCGTCTTCGCGCTCGCCAACCCGACGCCCGAGGTGCATCCGGACGTCGCCGCGCGGTACGCGGCCGTGGTGGCGACCGGCCGGTCCGACTATCCGAATCAGATCAACAACGTGCTGGCGTTCCCCGGCGTGTTCCGCGGCGCGCTGGACGCGGGGGCCCGCACGATCACGGACGCGATGAAGGTGGCGGCCGCGGACGCGATCGCGGGCGTGGTGTCCTCCTCGCTGACCGCGGACGCGATCGTGCCGTCCGCTCTGGACCCGCGGGTGGCTCCGGCGGTCGCGGCGGCCGTGGCGGCGGCGGTCTGACACCGGCCGCGGACCGGTGACCGGTCCGCGAACCGGCCCGGCGCGGCCCCGGCGGCGATCCGCACCGCCGCCGGGACCACGCCGGTGGCCGACGCCCGGCCGCCCGGCCACGGAAGCGCTAACGTGCGTTTCATGCGTGCTGCGTTCGCGTCCAGGATCGACGAGACCGACCCGCTCTCCGCCCTGACGGTCGGCGAGCGCCCCGAGCCGGCGCCCGCCGGCGACGACTGGGTGACCGTGGAGGTGCGGGCCAGCTCGCTCAACCACCACGATCTCTGGTCGCTGCGCGGCGTCGGCCTGACCGAGCGGCAGCTGCCGATGATCCTCGGCTGTGACGCGGCCGGGATCGCGCCGGACGGCCGCGAGGTGGTCGTCTACCCGGTCGTCCCGACGCCGGGCGACCCGCGCGGCCTCTCCATCCTCTCCGAGCACCATCAGGGCACGCTCGCGGACCGGGTGGCGGTGCCGGCGGCCAACCTCGTCCCGAAGCCGGCCGCGCTCACGTTCGAGGACGTGGCGTGCATGCCGACCGCGTGGCTGACGGCGTACCGGATGCTCACCTCGCGCGGCCGGGTCGCGGAGGCGGACGCGGTGCTGGTGCAGGGCGCCGGCGGCGGCGTGGCCACCGCGGCCGTGGTGCTCGCGACCGCGATGGGCAAGCGGGTCTACGCGACCAGCCGCGACCCGGGCAAGCGGGAGCGGATCGGCGCGCTCGGCGCGACCGCGGTGGAGCCCGGCGCGCGGCTGCCCGAGCGGGTCGGCGTGGTCATCGAGACGGTCGGCGAGGCCACGTTCGACCATTCGCTCAAGTGCGCGGGCTTCGGCGCCCGGATCGTGGTCGCCGGCGCGACCGCGGGCCATCTCCCCCGGGTCAACCTGCGCCGGGTGTTCGCGATGAGCCTGGAGATCCTGGGTACGTCGATGGGCACGCCGGACGAGCTGGCCGCGCTGCTGGACTTCTGCGCGGAGACCGGTGTCCGGCCGGTGGTCGACTCGGTGTTCGGCTTCGGCGAGGCCGGCGCCGCGTTCGCGAGGCTGGCATCCGGCGAGGCGTTCGGCAAGATCGTTCTCGACCACACGCGCTGACGCACCGTGAGCGACCGCAACCGCGCCGCGTAATCGGCAGTTAACCGGAGAGTCACCCGACATGCGGCGGGACAGCCGGCCGGAGAAGCGCCACACCGTAGTCGGGCGACTACTCCGGCGCGCCGATGATCGGTGCCTTCTCCGACGGTTAGGGACGTGCCGGAGAGGGAACGATCCACCGGGTGCATTGCGGCGTGGATCGCGTCGATCGCGTGCACGCAAGCCCATTACGGTGATCGTCCGGTTTCAGTGAGTCCACATGCGCCATTTGATCTCGGGGATAGCGCGGGACTGGTGATCGGCCGGTTACGCGCCTCCGACCACTCATGCACTTTGGTGGCAGATTTTCCGGCAGCACGCGACCGTCCGGGGTCGTCCGGCGTTTAGCTTGCATGACCTGCCCGAACACGGCCCGGCAACGACCGGCCGCGGCCGTACCAGCTTGACGGTGAGTATCTTGGCCTGCAACGGAAAGTACAGTTTCGCGAAGTCCCGGACGCGACGCGTGTAATCTGCTAGGAAGCGGGTACCCGCCCAATATCAGGTTGAGAGACCTAGATCCAACAGATCGCGGTCGTGGCAGCCAGCACAAGAAACCGGGCCGGAAATGACGGCAATGCGGCGGGGACCGTACTACATTGACTTTTGACTGTCGCGTGCCGGGTGTCGGAGGAAGACCGAAATTCGGACAAAGAGGTCGTGAGCTAGCTCACCGCTCCCAACTTTTTCGGAGCGCGCCTCTTGACTTTGCCGGAGTTCGTGAAAGCATTCACAAGCGAAAAGAGTTACGCGGATGTTGCCGGTAGGCGCACGCAGTGCGACCACTCCGCCACACCCGAGGGCTCCCCAAACGCCTGCTCACGCACTGTTGGCCGATGGCTGCACACCGTCGCGATCAACGCCGCGCGCGCATAAGTAATAGGTAATACGCATTCACTGAAGCCGATCCGAAGAACAAGGAGTGTTGCCGCCATGGACTGGCGCCACGATTCTGTCTGCCGCGACGAGGACCCTGAGCTGTTCTTCCCGATCGGGACGTCCGGCCCGGCGCTCCTGCAGGTCGAGCAGGCCAAGTCGGTTTGCCGGCGCTGCCCCGTGACCGAGGAGTGCCTTGCCTGGGCGCTCGAGTCGGGTCAGGACGCGGGCGTCTGGGGCGGAATGAGTGAAGAGGAGCGGCGCGCCGTCAAGCGTCGCGGCGGCCTGCGGGTCCGCGCTCACTCCGCCTGAACCACCCACACACGCTGCACGCCCCGGGAGCACCCCTCCCGGGGCGTTCTGCTGTGCGAGGTCGACGGCGGCGCGGTTCATCGCGGCCCGAATGCCCAGGCGAGGACCGCTTTAAACCCGAAAAACCCGAAAATCGCCCTATGGTACGGATGCGGCGCACCCGGTCCGGCAGAGACGACTCCCCGCCCCGGTTCTCCCGTGCGGACGTCACCGCGCGGCGTCCCTCGCGGGGGCAGGTAACCGGCCTCGGTACGCACGCTTCCTGTCGGTCGCGGCCTGATGTTGAGCCGCGGACCCGGTGTTGGGCCGCGGACCCGATGGCGGCTGCGGACCTGATGACGGCTGCGGACCCGATGGCGGCCGTAGGGCTGTTGGCGGCCGCGGACCCGATATGTCGTTCGCGGGTGACAGCAAACGGAACGGTATGCCGTCGAAGCAGCACTACGTGCTTCGCCTTAGCGGCAAATGTCGTGCCGCGAGAAACCCGCGCACCTGTCGCCGCCGCTGCCGCACCCGACACCTCATGAGGCGTCGCGGGCTCGCGACACCGCGTAGCCGCGCCGTTCGCAGCCGCCCAACGGTGACGGTCGGCGGACTCCGCTGAACGCCCCTGCCTCCACGGCAGCGAGCGACGCTCCGGATGCCGCCACCTCCACGGCAAGCGCCGACCGAGCTCTGCCGTTACGGCTGGCGGGGCAGCCACGGCTATCCCAACGGCGGCAGCGGGCGAAGCACCACGGCGACCGCAACGGCAGCTGCGGCCGAAGCAGCCCGGGGTCAACCCAGCAACAGCGGCGGCCGAGCGCCACGGCTTTCCCCACAACAGCGGCGGCCGAAGCACAACGGCTATCCCGACAAACAGCGGAGGCCGAAGCACAACGGCTCCCCGACACCAGCGGCGGCCGAGCGCGGCAACTACCTCAACGGCAGTGGCGGCCGAGGCGGCGCGACGCAGATTCGTCGCGCCGCGAACGGCGCGCGGTGGGAGTCACGCCGCCAGTGCCGTGCTGGGCACGGTGACCGCGTCCGCCCGGGACAGCACCAGCCGCGCGATGTCCCGCGCGTCCGTGAGCGGCGGCGCGACCGCCACAACTCCCCCGGCCGATCGCGCCGACTCGACCACCGTGTCGTAGAGCCGGCCCGGCGCCAGGAAGTATCCGGCGATTGCGATCCGGCGCGCCCCCGCGGTCCGCAGCGCGGCCACGGCCTCGGCCCCGGTCGGTGCGGACGCGGACGCGTAGGCGACCGTGCACGGCACGCCCAACAGGTCACCGAGCGCGACCGCGGCCTGCGCCACCGTGCCGCGCGCGGTCGCGTCGTTCGTGCCCGCGGCGGCCAGCACGACCGCGTCGAACCCGGGGTCCGGCACCCCGATGCCGGCCTTCGCCGGCTCCCGGCCCTCGGCTTCCGGCGCCCGGTGACCCGCCGTCTCGGGTGGGTGCGCGCGACCGTACCCGTGGAGGGGTGGGAGGTCGGTGACCTCGCCGAGGCGGTGCAGCAGGCCGGCGAGGAGCAGGTCGGGGACCACGCCGTCGAACGGGCCGATCACCTCGCTGATCGCGGCCGGCATCCGTAGCCCTTCGGCCCGTGCCGTGCGCAGCACCTCGGGCATGTCGACCCGGCCGTGGTACGCCGCGGTGAGCAGCAGCGGCACCAGGATCGCCCGCGCGTACCCGGCGGCCTCCAGCGCGGTCAGCACCTCGCCCGGCCGTGGGCCGGCGTGGTCCAGGTAGGACGCCCGCACGTCCAGGCCGGGGCGCAGCGCCGCGACCGCGCGGACCAGCGCGCGGGTGGCGTTGGCCGCGCGCGGGTCCCGGCTGCCGTGTGCGACCAGGACCAGCGCGGTGTCGTCGGTGCGCGGCGCCGCCTCGGTGCTCAGAGGTGGAGTCCGCATTCGGTCTTCTCGAACATCGCCCAGCGGCCGGCGCGCGGGTCCTCGCCCGCCTTGGTGCGCCGGGTGCACGGCCAGCACCCGATCGACGTGTAGCCCTTGCGGAACAGCTCGTTGACCGGCACGTTCCAGCGCGCGATGTACCGGTCGACGTCCGCCTGGGACCAGGTGGCGATCGGGTTGACCTTCACCTTGCCCTTCTTCGGGTCGAAGCCGACGATCGGCGTGTTCGCCCGGGTCGGCGACTCGTCGCGGCGCAGCCCGGCCGCCCACGCGTCGTAGCCGGCGAGCGCGCGGTTGAGCGGTTCGACCTTGCGGATGAAGCAGCACTCGTCCGGCGCGCGGTTGAACAGCCGCGGGCCGTACTCGCCGTCCTGCTGGCCGACCGTGAGCCGGGGGCGGACCGAGCGCACGTTCACCGGCAGCGTCGCGGCCACGATGTCGCGCACCTTGAGCGTCTCCGGGAAGTGCAGGCCGGTGTCGAGGAAGACGACGTCGACGCCGGGGTTCACGCGGGACACGATGTGCGCGAGGACCGCGTCCGCCATCGAGCTGGTGACGCAGAACCGGTCACCGAACGTCTCGGCGGCCCAGCGCGCGATCTCCTCGGCCGGCGCGCCCTCCAGCAGCCTGTTGCCCTCGGCCGCGATCGCCTTGAGCTCCTCCGGGGTGCGCCGTGCCTCCTCGGCCGGCGCGGGTTCCGGAGCGACCGGCGCGACCAGCGCCGACATGGTGGCCGACAGCTGCGGTGCCGCGTCGACCTTGATCAGGCCGAGACCGGCCGCGGATATCGGGCTCATCGGGTCTCCACCGCCTCTCGGAGTATTCCGATGAACTTGATGGAAAATACGCGCACGCAGGAACGGCACTCCCAGGCGCCGTGCGACTCCTCGTGCGGGCGAAGGTCCTCGTCCCCGCAGTACGGGCAGTACAGGGGTGCGGCACGTTCGCTCATCGAAGCTCGTCCTCCTCGACCCTCACGACCCAGTCGGCGAACCGCTCGCCGTCCGTGCGGCCGGCCAGGTAGCGCCGGGTCAGCCGCTCCACGTACTCGGGAAGCTCGTCCGCGGTGGTCTTCAGACCGCGCAGCTTGCGGCCGAAGCCGGCCTTCTGCCCCTCGGCCATGCCCAGTCCGCCGCCGAGGTGGACCTGGAAGCCCTCCACCTGCTTGCCCTCCGGCCCCATCACCAGCTGGCCCTTTAGCCCGATGTCCGCGATCTGGGTGCGGGCGCAGGCGTTCGGGCAGCCGTTGATGTGGATGGAGATGTCCTCGCCCGCGAGGTCGCCGAGCCGCTGCTCCAGCCGCTCGACCAGCTGCTGGCCGCGGGCCTTGGTCTCGACGATCGCGAGCTTGCAGTACTCGATGCCGGTGCACGCCATGGTCGAGCGGCGCCAGACCGACGGGAACGACTCCAGGCCGATCTCGCGCAGCCCGCTGACCAGCGAGTCCACCTTCTCCGGCGCGATGTCCAACACCAGCAGCTTCTGGTACGCGGTCAGCCGCACCCGGCCGCTGCCGTGCGCCTCGACCACGTCGGCCAGCTTCCGCAGCTGCTCGCCGGAGGTCCGCCCGACGACCGGCGCGGCGCCGACGTACCGGTTGCCGTCCGCCTGCGCGTGCACGCCGATGTGGTCGATCGGCTTCTCCGGCAGCTCCGGCGCCGGGCCGTCGAGCAGTGCGCGGCCGAGGTACTCCTTCTCCAGCACCTCGCGGAACTTCTCCACGCCCCAGTCGTTGACCAGGAACTTCAGCCGCGCGCGGTGCCGGAGCCGGCGGTAGCCGTAGTCGCGGAAGATGCCGACCACGCCCTCCCAGACGTCGGCCAGCTCGGCCAGCGGCACCCAGACGCCGAGGCGCCGGGCCAGCATCGGGTTCGTCGAGAGGCCGCCGCCGACCCAGAGGTCGAAGCCGGGGCCGTGCTCCGGGTGGACCACGCCGAGGAACGAGATGTCGTTCACCTCGTACGGCATGTCGGCCAGCCAGGAGATCGACGACTTGAACTTGCGCGGCAGGTTCGAGTACGCCGGGTCGCCGATGAAGCGCTCGACGATCTCGTCGATCGCCGGCGTCGGGTCGATCACCTCGGCCGCGGAGACCCCGGCGACCGGGCTGCCCATCACCACGCGCGGGCAGTCGCCGCACGCCTCGGTGGTGGAGAGCCCGACGTCCTCCAGCGCCTTCCAGATCGCGGGCACGTCCTCGACCCGGATCCAGTGCAGCTGGATGTTCTGCCGGTCGGTGATGTCCGCGCTGCCGCGGCCGTACCGCTCGGAGATGTCCGCGATCACCCGCAGCTGGGCGAGGCTGAGCTGACCGCCGTCCACCCGGACGCGGAGCATGAAGTACTTGTCCTCGAGCTCCTCCGGCTCCAGCACGGCGGTGCGCCCGCCGTCGATGCCGGCCTTGCGCTGCGTGTAGAGCCCCCACCAGCGGAACCGGCCGCGCAGGTCGGCCGGGTCGATCGAGTCGAACCCGCGGTGGGCGTAGATGTTCTCGATCCGGGCGCGGACGTTGAGCGGGTTGTCGTCCTTCTTCGTGCGCTCGTTGGGGTTCAGCGGTTCACGGTGACCCAGCGCCCATTGGCCCTCACCGCGCGGGCGGCGGGCGGGGCGGGCGTTGCCGCCGGTCGTGGGTGTGGTGCTAACCGCCATCGCGGCGTCCTCCGGTGTAACTCGTGTGGAAGGACGCGCAGGCACGGCGGCCACCCCGGATCATCCAGGGACAGCGACGTCATCGTCAGGGACCGCCGTATGCACGCCCAGGCAGAAAGGTGCGGGGCGAGGTCAGCAGGCCGGACAGATGGCGCTGCGCACGCGGCCGTAGTCGACGTGACGGCGGGACGTCAGCCCCAGCGTCACGGCACGGTTCGCGGCGGTAGTCACGCCCATCATGCTGCCACATCGTCCGGCCCCCGGCCAGGGTCGGAGCCGGCCGTCCCAGATGCCGGTTACGCTGTGGTTACCGTCACGCCGTAACACCGTGTTCATCCACGTCCGTGCGCGCTGGCGACCAGCCGATAGTCTCGGGCCGTGAGTTTCACGTTCCCCCGTCGTCTCGCGCGGCTCACGCTGGCCGCGCTGCTCGTCGCGCCCGTGCCGCTCGGGCTGCCCGGCACCGCCCACGCCGCCGTGCCCTGCGGCGGCGGCGAGGGCAGCGACCCGCCCGCGCAGCGCGGCTGGGCGCTGGACCGGCTCGCACCGGAGACCGCCTGGCCGCTCAGCCGCGGTGCCGGCATCACGGTCGCGGTGATCGATTCCGGCGTGAACGGTGACCACCCGGTGCTGGACGGCAAGGTCGTCGCCGGGCGGGACTTCGGCTTCCAGGACTTCGACGGCCAGTGCGACCTGGCCGGGCACGGCACCGTGGTGGCCGGCATCATCGCCGGCCGCGACGGCGTGGACGCGGCGTTCTCCGGCATCGCGCCGGACGCCACGGTCCTGCCGCTGCGGGTGCTCGACGAGATCGGGTTCTCCGACGACGAGTCCGCGCCGGGCCGCATCGCGCAGGCGATCGAGTTCGCGGTGGACCAGGACGTCGACGTCATCAACCTGTCGCTGGAGACCGAGGACACCGAGGCGATGCGGGCCGCCATCGCGTACGCGGAGCAGCGCGACGTGGTGGTGGTCGCGGCCGCCGGCAACCTCCAGGAGGGGCAGAGCCAGAGCAGCACGGTCTTCCCGGCGGCGTACGAGACGGTGGTGGCCGTGGCCGGTGTCGACGAGGCCGGCAAGCACGTGGGCTCGTCCGTGCGGGGCTCGTTCGTGGACGTCGCGGCGCCCGGTTTCAACCTGTTCGGCCCGGCGCCGACCGGTGACAAGTACTTCTTCCAGAACGAGGGCGGCACCAGCTTCGCCGCCGCGTACGCCTCCGGCACGGTCGCGCTGATCCGCTCGTACTTCCCGGACATGCCGGCGAAGGAGGTCCGGGAGCGGCTGCTGGCCACCACGGACGCGCCGCCGCTGGGCCGGGACGAGGAGGTCGGCACCGGCGTGGTCAACCCGTACCTGGCGATCACGGCGGTGTTCAGCGAGAAGTCGCCGCGCCCGGCGGCCGGCGTCACCCCGGTCGGCGAGCCGGCGGATCCGGCGGCCACGGCCCGGCTGGTGGCGCTGTGGGCGATCGCGATCGTGCTGGTGCTGGCGGTCGCGCTGCTGGCCGGTGCGCCGCTGGTCCGGCGCGGCCGCCGCAACGGCTGGCGCCCGGACCACAACAACGCCTGAGGGGTACGGGAGGACCCGTACCCCTCGAACTCTCAGCGATAGCCCGGCGGCGGTGGCTGCTGCGGATAACCCGGCGGCTGCTGACCGGGCGGCGGATAGCCGGGACCGGGCGGCTGGTACCCGGGTGGCGGCTGGTGTCCGGGTGGCGGCTGGTAGCCGGGTGCGGCGTAGCCGGGGCCGGGAGTGGCCGGGCGTCCGCGACGGCTCGCGGCCACCGCGACGACCACGATCAGCAGGACCACCGCGACCGCGACCGCCACCGCGATCCACAGGTAGCCGCTGAGCGGTGAGCTGTCGTCCGCGGCCGGGGCGGCGTCACCGGTGGTGCCGTCCATCGGGTTGCCGACCGGGTTCGCGGTCACCGCCGGCACGTCCGCGCTCACCGCGGCGAGCGCGTCGATGGTGCCGAAGCCGTACTGCGCGTCGCGGCCCGGCGTGCCCTCGTCCCGCGCGGTCGCGGTCAGCCTGTTGATCAGGTTCGTCGCGTCCAGGTCCGGGTGCTTCGCCTTGACCAGCGCGGCGACGCCGGACACGATCGCGGTGGCCGCGCTGGTGCCGCTGCTGCGGCCGTACCCGTCGGTGCCGTACTCCTCGGGCTGGGCCACGAAGATCTCCGTGGCGGGTGCGGCGATGCCGGCCTCCGCGCCGGTCGCGCTGCCGGTCCAGAACTCGCCGTTCTGGTCCAGGCCGGTGACCGCGAGCACGCCCGGGATGTTGGCCGGCGGGCTGATCACCGGGCCGGTCTGCTCGGTGTTCCCCGCACCGGCCACGATGATCACGCCCTTGCCGAGCGCGTACGCCGCGGCCTCGCGGTCGAGCGGGTTGATGTACGTGAGGTCGCCGGTGTTGTTGTACCGGGTGATCGACATGTTGATCACGTCGGCGCCCTGGTCCACCGCGGCCCGGATCGCCTCCGAGTAGGTGGTCTTGCCCTGGCTCTCGCTGCCGACCGAGATGGACAGCACCGTGGCCTCCGGCGCGATCCCCTTGATCCTGTCGTCGCCCGTGCCCTGGCCGGCGATGATGCTGGCCATCGCGGTGCCGTGGAAGCCGTCGTCCGTCAGCCCGCTCTTGCCCGCGCCCGAGTTGCCGTAGCCGCCGCCGTCCTTGAGGTCGGCGCCCCGCAGGTCGGGCCGGCTGGTGTCCACCCCGCTGTCGATCAGCGCGATCGTGACGCCCTTGCCCTTGCTGCCGGCGGCCCGCTGCACCTCCGGGATCTTCAGATAGTCGTCGTAGTACCACTTCTGGTACTCACCGATGGTCTGCGGTGCCGCGGCCTGCGCCGCTCCCGGTGGCAGCAGGACGGTGCCGCCCAGGACCATCGCGGTGGCCAGTGCCGACGCGAACCTCATCGAGCCCTTTCCCCGTCGTTCCACGCGCCGTCGACCAGAGGGCGCGTCCTCCGCACGAACCGAAAGGCCCGGCCCGGTGATCACCGAACCGGGCCTCCTCCGTAGAGGTCAGCTCCAGACGCGGGCGTTCGACATCTCGGTGGAGACGTAGTTCTCCTTGGCGACGCCGACGGCGCCACCGATGTCGTTCAGGATCTGGTTGATGTCGCGGACGGCCGCGTCCCAGGAGGCCTGGTGCTGCTCGTAGGCGACCCGGTCCTCACCGTCCCACTGGAGCTTCTGCAGCATCTGCCGCAGCGTGTCCAGCTTCTCGTCGATGCTCTTCGAGATCGAGTTGATCTGCTGCGTCGAGCTCTCGAGAACCGCGTAGTCAACTTTCACAACGCTCATGACGTCACTCCTACCTTCGCGCTGATTCAGCCGTTGAGAGCCGACTGGAACTTGTTCAGCATCTGCTGCTGCTCCTCATCGTTCACCTGGTGCGTGGTGCCCGACTTGTCCAGCAGGTCAGCGATGTTGTTCAGCGCCTCCTGGAGCTTGTTGGTGTCCTCCGACCAGCGATTCATCAGCTGCTGGAAGCCGGTGGACGCGGAACCCTGCCAGGCGATGGCCAGGTCGTCCACCACATTCCAGAGCTTCTTCAGCTCGCCGTCGACCTCACTCCGCGTGGACCGCACGTCATTCGCAGCGGTATGCAGTGTCGCGTGATCGACCTCGAACGGGCCCGCCATGGTCACTCACCCCTTCGTCATCGTTAGTGCAGCCAGTCGCTGCGCCTCCCCCGCGGCGGCGTCTGAAACCCCACCGACGGACACTTGGCCTTGACGGTAACGCACCAGGTCCAGTGCTTACAGCCATGGCCGGGGCCCCGACGACGATATGTCCAATTTAGACGTTTTTATCGGACTTCGCCGTCGGGGCAAAATGTCTTCCTAAGGCTCTGTCCAGGCAGTTTGGATCAAGTTCTGTCCGTCGCGCCGGCGCACCAGCGTCCCCCGGCCCGGCGGCTGTGGGCTTGGTCGCAGATTGCCGACGATCTGGCCCTCCTCCTTGTTGCCGGACATCAGCAACGTCGGGGTGTCCAGCTCGCGGAGCCGCTGCAGCACCTGCTCGTAGCCGGCCCGGGCGGCACCGCCCACCCGGCGTGCCAGGATCAGGTGCAGGCCGATGTCCCGTGCCTGCGGCAACAGGTCGGTGATCGCGCTCAGCGGGTTGCTGCCACCGGTGGCCACCAGGTCGTAGTCGTCGACCAGTACGTACAGGTCCGGGCCGCGCCACCAGGACCGGTCCCGCAGCTGCTGCGGTGTCACGTCCGGGCCGGGGATGCGGGCCTGCAGCGCGCCCCGGATCTGCTTCATGTTCGTCGCGAACACCTCGCCTGACGGCGAGTAGTCGAGCAGGTGGTCGCCCTCGATCGCGCCGAGCAGGCCGCGCCGGTAGTCACCGATCACGATCCGCGCCTGGGCCGGTGTGAACCGCTCGGTGATCTGCCGGCCGATCAGCCGCAGCAGGTTGGTCTTGCCGCACTCCGCGTCGCCGTAGATCACCAGGTGCGGCTCACCGGCCGTGTCCAGCAGCACCGGGGCCAGGCTGGCCTCGTTGACGCCGAGCGGCAGGCCGGGCGCCGACGGGTCGACCATCCGGTTCAGCTCGGCGACCGGCAGCAGACGCGGCAGCAGACGCACCTTCGGCGCCGGTGCGTGCGGCCAGGCCGCCCGGATCTGCTCCACCGCGGACGCGGTCGCCTCGGCCAGGTCGTCCAGCTGCGACTTGCCGTCCAGCCGGGAGATCGCGGCCAGGAAGTGCAGCTTGTCCCGGGTCAGACCGCGGCCGGGCGAGCGCTCCGGCACGTTCGCCGCGGCCCTGCGGTCGATCTCGGACTCGTTGGCGTCGCCGAGGCGCAGCTCCAGTCGCGTACCCAGCAGGTCGCGCATCTTGATCCGGACCTCGGACCAGCGGGCCGCGGTCAGCACCACGTGCACGCCGTAGCCCAGACCGCGCTGGGCCAGCATCATGATCGTCTGTTCCAGCTCCTCGTAGTCCTCGCGGAGCGTGCCCCAGCCGTCCACCACCAGGAACAGGTCGCCGAACAGGTCGTCCGGCACCTCGCCGTTCGCCTGCCGCCGCCGGTACGTGCTGATCGAGTCGATGCCCATCGCGGTGAACCGCGCCTCGCGCTCGTCGATCAGCGACATCACCTCGGCCACGGTCCGGCGCACCGCCTCGCCGTCGCGGCGGCCCGCCACGCCGGAGAGGTGCGGCAGGCCGTCCAGCGCCCGCAGCGCGCCGCCGCCGAAGTCCAGGCACATGAACTGCACCTCGCGCGGCGAGTGGGTGACCGCCAGCGACATCAGCAGCGACCGCAGGATCGTGCTCTTGCCGGACCGCGGGCCGCCCACGATGACCACGTTGCCGCCCGCGCCGGACAGGTCCGCCACCAGCGGGTCGCGGCGCTGCTCGTACGGCCGGTCGACGATGCCGACCGGGACCATCAGCTTCGCCGCGTTCCGCCAGGCGGCCGGCGACAGGCCGTACACCGGGTCCGGGGTGAGCGGCGGCAGCATCGCGTCGATCGTCGGCGGCACGCCGAGCGGCTCCAGCCACACCTTGTGCGCCTCCGGGCCGCGGCCCTGCAGCTGCTCGATCAGCACGTCCAGCATGCTCTGCTGCCGGCCGATGCCCTCTTCCTCCTCCTCAACCATGATCATCTGTTCGGAGATCTCCGGCACCGGGACGAACTCGGTGCCGTACTCGAGGATCTGGCGCTGCACCACGGCCTGCGAGCGCACCGCGCGGCCCGGCGGCTTGTACGGGCCGGACACGTACGCGGCGCGGAACCGCAGCATGGTGGACGTGTCCGACTTGAGGTAGCCGTGACCGGGCGCGTTCGGCAGCTCGTACGCGTCCGGCACGCCCAGCACGATCCGGGACTCGACCGCGGAGAACGTGCGCAGACCGATCCGGTACGACAGGTGCGTGTCCAGACCGCGCAGCTTGCCCTCCTCCAGGCGCTGCGACGCGAGCAGCAGGTGCACGCCGAGCGACCGGCCCAGCCGGCCGATCATGACGAACAGGTCGATGAAGTCCGGCTTCTGCTGCAGCAGCTCGCTGAACTCGTCACAGATGATCAGGAGGCTGGGCATCGGGTCCAGCTCCTCGCCGGCCGCCCGCGCCTTCTCGTAGTCGAACCGGGACACGTAGTTGCCCGCCGCGCGCAGCACCTCCTGCCGGCGCGTCATCTCACCGGCCAGCGCGTCCTTCATGCGGTCGACCAGCGGGAGCTCGTCCTCCAGGTTGGTGATCACCGCGGAGGTGTGCGGCAGCGCGTCCAGCGACGCGAACGTGGCGCCACCCTTGAAGTCGACCAGCACGAAGTTCAGCTCCGCCGACGAGTGGGTGACCGCGAGCGCGCCCACGATCGTGCGCAGCAGCTCCGACTTGCCGGAACCGGTCGCACCGATGATCAGGCCGTGCGGGCCCATGCCCTCGTGCGCGGACTCCTTGAAGTCCAGCTCCACCACGTTGCCGTCCGGGCCGAGCCCCACCGGGATCCGCAGCCGGTCCCGGTGCGGGCGCTCCCGCCACGTCTGGTTCACGTCCACGCCCGCGGCGTCGCCGATGCCGAGCAGGTCCGGCAGTTCCATGCTGCGGGCCAGCGGCTCCTCCGACGTGGCCGCGCTCTGCTGGGACAGCCGGTACGGCGACAACTGCCGGGCCAGCGCCTCCGCCTGCACCAGGGTCAGCCGGTCCGGCTTGCCCAGGTGCGTGCTCGACTTGCCGCGGAACACCTCGACCGAGTCGGCCGACACGTCCAGGCAGAGCAGCCAGCGGCCGGCATCCCGGGGCACCGCACCGGACAGGTCGACCACGGTGGTGCCGAGCAGCGCCTGGCCGTACAGCTGGCAGTTCGCCGACACCTCACCGCCGTCCAGCACGATCAGCACGTGCGGCAGCGAGGTCAACGGCTTCGCGTCCGGGCTGAACCGGGGCCGGCTGGCCAGCTCCTCGGCCAGCATCTGCTCGGCCGCGAGCAGCGTGCTGAACACCATCCGCCGGGACCCGGCGGCGTCGTTGCGGCGCGGGTGCTGCGCGTGCGGCAGCCACTTGGTCCAGTCCCAGCTCGCGGCCCGGTCCGGCGCGGCCACCACGGCGATCATCAGGTCGTCCGGTGCCTGGAACGTGGCCAGCTGACCGATCATCGCGCGGGTCAGGCCCAGCGTCGGCTCCCGGTCACCGCGCAGCACGATCCGGCTGAACGCGCGGATGGACAGCGCGATCGGCAGGTCCGGCACCACCGAGTGGGACTTGACGAACCGGCGCAGCGCGATCGCGGACATCGGCTCCAGGTCCTCGACCGGCTTCGTCTCCGGCGTGACGATCTGCACGGCCAGCTGCTGCGGGCCGAGCGCGACCCGGACCTCGCCGAAGTCGTCCTCGGTGACCCGCCGTTCCCACATCCGCCGGGACGCCGCGAACGAGAAGAGCGCGTCCGACTCCGGGTGCTTCCAGGTGGTCGCGGCCCGCTGCTGCTCGGCCGCGCGCCGGGTCCGCTTGCGCACCTGCGCCAGGTACCGCATGTAGTCCCGGCGGTCCGCGTTCAGCTCGGCCTTGTCGTTGTTGCCGCCGAGCTGGCCGACCGCCATGCCGAGCATCGAGACGCCGAACAGGCCACCCGCCACCCACATCAGGGTCCCGCCCTGACGCCCCGCGTAGAGGAACGCCATCGCGCCCACGCCGCAGAGCATCGGCAGGATCATCATCAGCTGGCCGAGGCCCTTGGGCAGCTCCTCCGGCAGCTCGGGCGGCGACTCCAGGAGCACCTCACCCCTGGGCAGCTGTGGTCCCTGCCGCCGCGGTGGCCGCCGGAACAGCACCGTACTCATCCGCGTCTCGCCTCCCCGAAGTTCCCCCGTCGGACGCCGCCCTCAGCGAGGCTGGCGTCGGGTGGGCATCCTAGCGTTCGTCATCGTAGGTACGCTCCTCACGAAACGTGCGTGCCTTGGATCCACGGGGAGGCAACCTTGGCAGCCACAGCCAGCGGAAGCAGCAGGGTGACGATCGTCGCGCCCAGGACGCGGCTCGATCTCGCGCTGCCCTCGGACGTGCCGTTGGCCGACCTGCTGCCGACCGTGCTGCGGCACGCCGGCGAGGACGTCGCCGACCAGGGCGCCGCCCAGGGCGGCTGGGCGCTGGCCCGGCTCGGCGGCAAGCCGCTGGACAGCTCGCGCACCGCGGTCGAGCTGGAGATCCGCGACGGCGAGATGCTCTACTTCACGCCGCGCGCCGCCGCCCGCCCCGAGGTGGTCTTCGACGACATCGTCGACGCGGTCGCCACCGCCACGCAGAACCGCGAGGGCCGCTGGGACGCGGCCATGACCAGGCGTTTCTCGGTCGGCTTCGCGGCCGCCGCGCTGCTCGCCGGCGCGCTCGGCGTGCTCTTCAGCGGCCCGCCGCACCTGCCCGGCGGTGCCGCCGCGCTCGCCGTCGCCGCACTGCTCATGCTCACCGCGACGCTGCTGTCCCGCGCGGCCGGCGACGGCCGCAGCGGCGCCGTGGTGGCCGGCGTCAGCCTCGTCTTCGGCACCGTCGGCGGCACGCTGCTGCTCGCCGGCGACACCCCGCTCACCGCGCTCGGCGCCCCGCACATGCTGCTCGGCGCGGCCGTGCTGCTGATCCTCGGTGTGATCGGCACGCTCGCGGTCGGCTATGCGACACCGCTGTTCCTCGGCTCCGCCGCCGCCGGTGTCGCGCTCGCGCTCGGCGCGGCCGTCTGCGTCCTGGCCGGCCTCTCCGCCGCCTCCGCCGCCGCGATCGTGGCCGCCGTCGTCTTCGCGTTCCACCCGGCGCTGCCGATGATGTCGTACCGTCTCGCCCGCGTGCCGGTCCCGTCCATCCCGACCGGCCCCGACGACCTCAAGGCCGACGACGAGTCCGTCGACGGCCGCCGCGTCCTGCAGCTCAGCGAGCGCGCCGACGAGTTCCTGACCGCCCTGATCTGGACCGTCTCCGCCATCGTGTTCGGCGCCGAGATCATCCTCGCCGTCGACGGCCGGCTCGGCGCCGTCCTTCTCTGCCTGGTGCTCGCGCTGCTCCTGCTGCTGCGCGCCCGTCCGTACCCGAGCCGCCGCGAGCGCCTCCCGTCGCTGCTCGCCGGCGGCGCGGGCCTGATCCTCACCGCGTTCGCCGTCTTCGGCTGGGGTGGCTGGGCCGCCCGGCTCGGCCTGGTCCTCGGCGGGCTGATCCTGGTCGCGGCGATCTCCCTGATCTACGGGCTCTCCGTCGCGGGCAAGCGGATCGCGCCGATCTGGGGCCGTCTCCTGGACATCGCGGAGATCCTCCTGATCCTGGCGGTCGTCCCGCTGGCGGCGTGGGTCTGCGGGCTCTACACCTGGATCACCACGATTACCGCCTGAAACCCGATTTTCCCGCTTCCGGCGGCGCCCGTCCCGCATGCTCCCGCGGGCACCGGTCGTCGCCGGCGCTCCTCCCTGCTGGTCCCGGCCCACCGGAACTGCCGGTCTGGTCCGCGGCGCCGGAGCTGTCCGGTGCCGAGGTCCGCGCGGTTCCGGCCCCGCCCGGGCCCGACCTACCGGCCGGGCCGGGCGGGAGCCGGCAGCGTGCCGGTCAGGTCCGGCGCGGGGCCGCGCCGAGGTTCTGCTTCTCGATGCTGGTCGGCGTGAACCAGAAGTACTGCGCCTCCGGCCCGGTCCCCAGCAGCACCGCCATGTCGACGTTCAACCGCTGGAACAGCTTGACGTCCCGGCCGGTGAGCCGCAGCGGAGCCGCACCCACCGTGGCCTCCGTGGCGTTGAGTCGCTGCACGACGGCGAACGTCGCGGCGCGCAGGATGGTCCCGGCGGCCGGGACCAGCTGCTGGACCACGGTCAGCCGGGCCTGCCACGGCTGCAGCGGCTGCTGGAGCGCCACCTCCGCGGCCTCCGGGTGCACGTCGACCACGTGCAGGATCGGCTGGATCGCGGTGCCGGACGGGATGGAACCCGGGTTCGCCAGGCCGTGCACCAGCATCAGCCGGTCCGGCCGGCCGGTGGCCCACTGGCCGAGGTTCTGCCACTGGTCCGGCGTGTGCGAGCTGACCACCACGCGGGCGCCCAGCGCGAGCGCGCGGAAGACGATCAGGCGCGCGGCCCACCAGTTGCCGACGAGCGCCACATCGACACCGGACGGGCCGAAGACCTCCAGCGGGACCGGCTTGCCGTTGCGGTCCCGGCCGAGCAGCAGGCCGCCGCGGGGCACCGGGGTGGTGAGCGCGGCGAGGCCGTCCGGTTCCGTGGTGAACCGGCCGGTGACGGCGTGCAACTGGGTCATCCGATCGCTCCTCCGGTCGGCGCGGTCGCGTAGATCGCCGCGGCGTGCTGTCCGTCGAGCCGGCGGAGCTGGATGCCGCACTGGTTGAAGACCCCGACGACCGCGGACAGCGTCTCCGCCGTGTTGGTGGCGCGCGCGGCGACGTCGACTATGGCCTGCATGCGCAAGTCGCCGTCCGGCTGCCGGTTGAGGACGACCGCGACGGTGGCGGCCAGCGCGCCGACCTCGGTGAGACGGCGGGCGGCCACGGACAGACCGGACGGTGAGAGCCGGGTGGCGAGGTAGCCCACGTGCACCGCCTCCGTGCCCTGCCAGCCCGCCCAGTTCTCCCGCTGGACGGCCGGCCCGGCACCGGTGCCGTCGCCGGTGACGGCGGCGCCGGTCAGACCGGCCACGGTGGCGACCGCCGCGGTCAGCTCCGTCGCGGTGAGCGGCGCGGCGACGAAGCCGGCACTGTCCAGCGTCTTGCCGATCCGGCCGAGCAGCGCGGCGAGCGCGCGGTGCACACCGTCGGGTCCGCCGCCGCGGCTGGCGCTGGCCGAGAGCGCGTCGGCGGGGCGCAGCCGGGCCGCGACCCAGACCCGGGAGTCGGCCGGGACGGGGAGACCGCCGAGCAGCTCCCGGTACGACTGGACGGCCGGCGCCGCGTGGTCGAGGAACGAGGTCGGCGCCGGTACGAGATGCGTGACCACCTGCAACGCGGAGACCGGCAGCGCGGACTCGGCGAGGATCCGCCCGATCCGGTCGACGCCGAGGCCGACGTCGGCGGTGGCGGCGTCGTCGCCGGCGGTCACGGCCAGCGCCACGAACCAGCCCATGTCGTCGCGCCCGATGCCGATCGGCGTGCCCCGCTCACGGATCTCGGTGACGGCCAGGCCGGGTGCGAGCGCGGCCAGCTCCCGGCCGGGGCTCGCGGCGGCGGCGCGGGCCCGGTCCCGGAACCGGCGGCTGACCACCCGGTGCTCGAACCACCAGCGGTTCTTCCGCCGGGCGAACGCGAGGACCAGCAGCACGACCGCGAGGACTCCGGCCACGGCCGGCGCCCAGACCGGGCCGCCGAGCGACGCGAGCACGGCCACGACGGCCACCTCGACGCAGACGAGCTGGGCGACGGACAGACCGCCCAGGTGGCCGCGCCGGCGTTCGGCCGGCAGCGGTGGCGCGCCTCGTCGCCTCGTGTCGGTAACTGTCATCCCCGTGTGCCCTTCTCGCCTCGCGGTCCCGCGGCGCACCGCAGGTCCCCCGGCCCTACCGGCGGACCCTTATCGTAGGGACGCGCGCGACACCGCAGGAACCCGTGGCGGACGCGGCACCGTTTCAGGAGGATTGTGCATGCGTACCCGCCGAGATCAGGTCCAGGCGTACCGCTTCGTCACCCGCCGCATCGTATCGGCGATGGTCTCCGGTGAGCCCGAGACCAATGATCTGCCGATGCGGCGACTCGGGCTGGCCCTGGTCGGCAGCGTGCTGGTGGGAGCGATCGTGCTGGGCGTGTTCGGCGCGTACGGGCTGCTGACCGAGAACAAGGCGCCGCTGGCGAACGACACGCTGGTCATCGACAAGGAGTCCGGCGCGACGTACGTGTACACCCGGGACAAGCTGTTCCCGGTGACGAACTACGCGTCCGCCCGGCTGATCCTCGCCGAGGAGGCGCCGGAGATCCGCCGTGTGTCGGCCGGCGCGCTGCGGGAACTGCCGCGCGGCCGGACCGTCGGGATCATGAACGCGCCGGACGCGCTGCCGAACCCGAAGAACCTGTCCGGCTCGACCTGGCGGGTCTGCTCGAACCGGACCGCGTCCGAGGGCGACGCGCCGGTGAGCAGCCTGGTGGTGGACCGGTCGCTGACCGGCGCGGCCACGCTCCCCGGTGACGAGGGGCTGCTGGTGCACGTCGGCGACCCGCGTACCAAGGACGCGGTGTTCTACCTGGTGTGGAACAACACCCGGCTGACCGTGCCGAGTCCCACGCTGGTCGGCCTGGACGAGGGCGACTCGATCGAGGTGGCCGAGGAACTGGTCAACGCGATCCCGGCCGGCCCGGACCTGAAGCCGGCGCAACTGCCCGGCCAGGGCACGCCGGCCGACGAGCCGGTGGACGGCCGGACCGCGACGGTCGGCACCGTGTTCAAGGTCGGCGACCGGTTCTACGTGCTGGCCGAGTCCGGCCTGGCCCCGGTCGGGAACCTGATGGCGCGGCTGTTCCAGGACAGCGGCGCGGAGGTGCGGGACACCACCGCGCAGGAGGCGGACCGGCGGCAGGCGACGACGCGGGTGGAGCCGGACGGCTTCCCGTCCGACATGCCGCGGCTGAGCCAGACCGTGACCCCCACCAGCAACGGCGCGATCTGCGACTTCTACGACGTGGGCACCAACCGGAACACCGTGGAGGTGTACCCGACGCGTCCGGCCGAGCTGGCCGTGGGCCTGGAGGACGGCACCGACTCGGCGGCCCGCGGCGCGACCGCCACGGTGGACCGGGTGCTGGTGACCGGCGGCACCGGCGCGCTGCTCCAGCCGGTGCTGCCGGACGGCACGGCCGCGCCGGGATCCACGGTGTTCCTGCTCACCGACCTGGGCCAGATGTTCGCGCTGGGCACCAACGACGGTGACGCCAAGACAGCGCTCGGCTACGGAGGGGCGTCCGCCTCGCCGGTGCCGGCCGCTCTGATCGATCTGATCCCGGCCGGACCGCCGCTGGACATCGCACTCGCGCGCCGAAGCGTGACGAGCACGGCGACAACCGGATAGTTCGGACACCGGACGGGCGGCCCCTGCAACGGCGTGCATCCATTGGTTACGCTGGCACTTCGGGGTCGCCGCGGTGGTTCGTCGATGTGGCTGTTCGTCGATGCGTGATGTGTGATGCGTCGACGTGTGATGCGTCGACGTCCGAACCACCGTCGTCCCGCACAGGCCAGCCGAATCGAATTTCGCTATGGACGGGGAGGCGAACGGTCATGAGTCCGGCTGCTCGCGGTGGAAACACCACTGTAGACGTCGATTCACTGCAAGAGTTCCAGGACCAGCTCAGACAGCGGCTCAGCGAGGCCGATCACGTGATCAACGTGCTCAACAACCGGCTGAGCGCGCCGCTGGCGGTCGGCACGTTCCACCACGCGGCGAGAATCAGCGCGAACTACGCGAGCCTGCAGTCGCAGCACCTCGCGAACGCGCGCCGGCTGCGCACCGCGATCGTCGCGGCACAGACCGCGACGGCCGAGATCCTGCGTAACTACACCACGACCGAGGAGCTCAACCGGGTGAGCGCCGACGAGATCGCGTCGACCGTTGGCGACCTGGCCGCACCGCTGCGAGGAACGGGCAATGTCTGACCTGAGGTCGTACTACGAGGGCGAGAGCCACGAGACTCTCTACAACCAGCTGCAGAACGGCGACCCGGCCTCGGTCGAGGCGGCGAGCGCGGACTGGAGCACGGTGTCCAGCACGCTCGACGACATCTCGGCCGCGCTGACCCGCGACCTCGCCGCGCTGAACGAGAAGTGGAACAGCGACTCCGGCGACGAGTTCAGCCGCCGGGTGACCGTGATCGCCACGTTCGCCTCGGACAACGCGAATCTGGCCGGTGAGGTCAAGCTCGCGCTCACCTCGTTCGCGGCCGACCTGAAGACCGCCCAGGCCAAGGTGGACGACCCGGCGGACACCGACGACAACACCAGCACCTGGGGCGGCGCGCTCACCGGCGGCGCCGTGGCCGGCGTGCCCGGTGCGGTGGTCGGCGCGGTCTGGGGCCACAACCGCGACGAGGAGCAGCGGGAGAAGGCCAAGGCGCGCACCGTCGAGCTGATCTCCAACCTCGCCAGCGACTACCAGCTGTCCTGGGCCGGCGGCGGGGTCACCCCGCCGCCGCCCCCGGCGGACCTGCCCGGCTCGGTCGACAACGACGGCCCCGGCAACACGCGCGGGCCGGGCGCGACCCACGTCAGCGGACTGACCGGCACCGGCAGCGGTTCGGGGACCGGCACCGGCCGGGCCGACGCGCCGGACAGCCCGTCGCGGGTCTCGGACACCGGCACGGCGGGCGACCCCGGCACCACCACCGGCACCGGTCCGTCGACCTCGCTCTCCGGCGTCACCGGCGGCAGCGGGAACGGCGGGAACGGCACCGGCCTCAGCGCCGCCACCCCGGGCCTCGGCACCGGTGGCGGTGGCGGCGGTGGCGGTGGCGGGATCGGCGACAACTTCGGCGGTGGCGGCCTCGCACTCGGCGGTCTCGCCGCGGGTGCGGGCGGTCTCGCCGCGGGCGCGCTGGGTCTCGGCAACGGCGGCCAGTCCGCGGCACGTCCGGGCGGCGGCACCGGTTCCTCGGCCATGAAGCCGGGTGGCAACACCGGTGCGGGCGCGGGCGGCAAGGGCACCGGCACGGCCGGCGCCGGCAAGGACCGGCTGGGCGTGCCCCGGCAGGGCGTCGGCGGCGTGGACGGCCACCACGGCCTGCAGAACCGCAACGCGGCCGGTGCCAAGGGCGCCCAGAGCGCGGCCGGCGGCCGTGGCCTGACCGGCGAGGACGACGACGCGGACGAGCGCACCACCTGGCTGACCGAGGACGACATGGTGTGGGGCCAGGACGGCTCCGCTCCCCCGCCGGTCCTCGGCGGTCGCTGACCGACCACGCGTGAGCGAGGCGTCATCCGGTCCGGATGGCGCCTCGCCCGCGTAACCGCTACTGCCCCGTGCCCGGCTTGCCGAGCGGCACGGTCAACGCCGCCTCGGTGCCGCCGCCGTCCCGGTTGCGCAGCTCGATCGTGCCGCGCAGCTCACCGGTGGCCAGCGAGCGCACGATCTGCAGGCCGAGCCGGCCGTCCCGCCCGTCCACGAAGCCGTCCGGCAGGCCCTGGCCGTTGTCCGCCACGGTGATCAGCAGCTGCTTGCGCTGCCGCACGACCGTGACCACCACCTCGCCGACCGGCTCCGCGTTGCCCTCCGGGACGGTGAGCTCGCCCGGGTCCGCCCCGTCCTCCTCGCGCGCCGGGAAGCCGTGCTCGACCGCGTTGATCAGCAGTTCGTTCAGCACCATGACCAGGCTGGTCGCGGTCTCCGCGGCGAGCACGCCGAAGCTGCCCTCGCGCCGGATGGCGACCGTGAAGTCGGTGGCCGCGACCTCGGTGGCCGCGGTCGCGACCCGGTCCAGGATGCCGTCGAACTCCACGGTCTCGTTGCCGTTGCCGGTCATCGACAGCGTCTCGTGCACCAGCGCGATCGACGCGACCCGGCGCACCGACTCCTCCAGCGCGGACTTCGCGGACGCGCTGTCCACCCGGCGGGCCTGGAGTCGCAGCAACGCGGCCACGGTCTGCAGGTTGTTCTTGACCCGGTGGTGGATCTCCCGGATCGTGGCGTCCTTGGTGACCAGCGCGCGGTCCCGCCGGCGCACCTCGGTCACGTCGCGGACCAGCACCAGCGCGCCGATCGGCACGCCGGCCGGCATCAGCGGCAGCGCGCGCAGCAGCACGGTCGCGCCGCGCGCCTCCATCTCACGCCGGGCCGGCGACTCGCCGCGCAGCGCGGAGAGCATCTTCGCGGTGATGTCCGTGCCGTCCAGCGGGTCCCGGGCCAGGCGGCCGGTCAGCGCCGGCAGGTCCTCGCCGACCAGGTGCGAGGAGAAACCCAGCCGCCGGTACGCGGACTGCGCGTTCGGGCTGGCGTAGGTGACCCGGCCGCTGGCCGCGAGCCGGATCAGCCCGTCTCCGACGCGCGGCGCGGACGTGGTCTCCCCCGGGTGCCGGGCCGGCGGGAACGTGCCGTCCGCCACCATCTGCGCCAGGTCGTCCGCCGTGGTCAGGTAGTTCAGCTCCAGCTGACTGGGCGTGCGGGCGGTGGAGAGGTTGGTGTCCCGGCCGATGATCGCGATGACGTCGCCGGGCTCGCCGTCGTCGTCCCGGGTCCGCACCGGGATCGCCTCGTGCCGGGCGGGCGTCTCCCCGTACCAGACCGGATCGCCCTCCCGCCAGATGCGCCCCTGGTGGTGCGCTATCACCAGGTGCGCGACCTCGGCCCCGCCGATGATCCGCCCGACCTGGTCGTCCAGGTACGCCGTCGGCCCGGTGGTCGGCCGCACCTGCGCCACGCAGAGGAACGACCGCGCCGTGCTCCGGTCACCGACGGGCACCCAGAGCAACAGGTCGGCGAAGGACAGATCGGACAGCAGTTGCCAGTCGCCGGCGAGCCGGTGCAGGTGGTCGATGTCGGCGGAGGAGAGCTTGGTGTGCTCCTCGACGAGGTCGCGCAGCGTGGACACGCCACTAGCCTTTCACAATCACGTTTCCGCCCAGGGCACAGTCACGTCCCCACGGCCACCCGGCCGGAGAGCTCAAGAGCGAAGAGCCGTTTTCCCGCTTCCGGCGTGGCCACTTCCCCACTGCTCCCGCGGGCCCCGGTCGTCGCTGGCGCTCCTCCCTGCCGGTTCCGCGTCGGCCCACGACAACCCACACCGCCACCCCGGCAACCGGCGTCCCCCGCGACCGGCGGCCACTGACCGGCGTCCCCGCGACCAGCGGCTTCCGGCCGACGGCTTCCGGTTGGCAGCCCCTGGCTGGCAGCCCCTGACCTCAGCCGGCAGCCGCGATCTGGGCTGTCGACCCGCGATCTGGGCCGTCGACCCTCGGTCGGGGCCGACGATCGCGAACCCTGCCGACACCCACGGACCGGCCGGCAGCTTGCGGTCCCGGCCGGGGCGGAACGGCGGCGGCGCGCGGCGGCCCCCGGGTTGGTGAGCCGGGGGCCGGGGACGCGTGGCGTGGCGTGACGGCGGCGGAGGTCGCGGTTCGTAGCGGCCGCCCACCCGGCCGGCTCCGGCGCCGCGTGCGGAGCGGAGCGCCGGCGGAGCCGGAGCACTCGGCCAGGTTTGCCCGCGGGAGCACTCGGGGAGCGACCACCCGGGGAGCGGGAGATCAAGGGTTTGACCTCGATCTTCGGTTACAGCGTCGCGGTGACCTTCTTCAGGCCGCGGGGGGCGTCCGGGTCCTCGCCGCGGGCGACCGCGAGCGCGAGCGCGAGCTGCTGGGCGGGGAGGATGTCGAGGAGCGGGGCGTAGCGCTCGTCGAGTGCGGGGATCACGATCCGGGCGGAGGCGCCGGGCACCTCGCCGGAGCCGATCGCCACCACGTCGGCGCGGCGCTCGGTGAGGCGGCCGAGCACCTCGCTCATCGAGGCGCCGCCGGGGCCGGAGCCGACGACCGCGAGCACCGGTACGTCCGGCGCGGCGAGCGCGAGCGGGCCGTGCATCAGGTCGGCGCCGGAGAACGACAGCGACGGCAGGTAGCAGGTCTCCATCAGCTTGAGCGCGGACTCGCGCGCGGTCGGGTACGCGTAGCCCCGCCCGGTGGTGAGGATGCGCGCCGCGAACCGGTAGCGCGCGGCCAGCTCGGTCGCGGTCGGGTCGGCGAGGACCCGCTCCGCGTGCGCCGGCAGCGTCTCCAGGACCGCGCGCTCCTCGGCCGGCAGCGCGCCGTCGCCGGCCCGGATGCCCTCGATCAGCATGAGCAGCGCCTGCAGCTCCGCCACGTACGACTTGGTGGCCGCGACCGCGCGCTCGTGCCCGGCCGCGACGTCGATCACGTGCTCCGCGGCCTCGGCCAGCGGCGAGTCGGGCACGTTGACGACCGCGACGGTGAGCGCGCCGGACGCGCGGGCCACCCGCATGACCTCGGTGAGGTCGGGTGAGCCGCCGCTCTGGCTGACGCCGACGACGAGCGCCTGGGAGAGGTCGGGGCGGGCACCGAAGACCGTGATCGCGCTCGGCGAGGAGCTGCTGGCCGGGAGCCCGAGCCGGATCTCGGTCAGGTACGCGCCGTAGAGCGCGGCGTGGTCGGACGTGCCGCGCGCGACGAAGACCACGTGCTTCGGGCGGCGGGCCACGACCGCGGCCGCGACCGTGGCGATCGCGGTGGCGTGCGGCGCCTCCAGCAGGCGGGCGATGCCGGCCGGCTGCTCCGCGATGTCGGCGGCCATCCCGGCCCCGGGCTGCACCTCAGGCATGACGACTCCTCGCGCACTACGTGACTGTTCCGTGCTCAATGCTGCACGAAAGAAGCTTGTTTCGCAACGTATCGAGCAACAGCGGCCGGGATGGATGCATGGCGCCCGTCGTGCCATAGGCTGCGGTTGCGGGGTAACGATCAACGACAGCTCGACAGCCAGACATACGCCTTCACAAGGGACATAAGGCTTTGACTGAGGGGATAGGCGACCCACGCCTCTCCGCGGAGGGCGAACTGGCCCTGGCCCGGATGGCGCTCGACGAGGCGGACTTCGGGCACGCCGCGGACCACGTGGCCGGCGCGCTCGCGCACGCCCCGACCATGCCCGAGGTGCACGAGGTGCTGGCGAAGCTGGCCGCGCGCACCGGCGGCGCCCTCGACCTCTATCCGCTGGCCGACCACGTGTTCATCGGCGCCGTGGTGGCCCGCGGTCACCTGCTCGCCGCGGCCGGGCAGCCCGGCGAGGCGCTGGAGCTGCTGGCCGCCGCGACCGGGCACGCGCCGAACGCGGACTGGGCCGGCGTGCCGTGGGTGGCCGACCCGGAGCTGGCGTCCCGGATCGAGCCGGACCAGCTGGCCCGCACGATCATGCAGGTCTGCGCGGGCGTGCCCGACCCGGTGCCGGACGAGCAACGCGGGCCGCTGCAGCCGTACCTGCGGGTCGCCAAGCACGCCGCGGCCGCGCATCCCCGGCACGCGCTGCTGCTCGGCGCCGCGTCCGCGCTGGCCCGCCGGATGGGCGAGACCGCGATCGCGATCGAGTGGGCGCAGCGCGGCGTGCGGGTCGCGCCGACCAAGCTGGGCGAGGTGTGGCTCGGGTACGCGTTCCGCAGCGCCGGCCGGACCAAGGAGTCGATCGCCGCGCTCCGCCGCGCCGTCGCGCACGATCCCGCGGACCTCTCCGTCTACGCCGACATCGCCGGCACGCTCGCCGACAGCGGGCAGCTGGACGAGGCGATCCGCTGGATAGACGACGCGCTGGCCCGGGACGCGGAGTTCGACTGCGCGGTGCACACCGCGCACCGGCTGCGCTACCGCCGGGACGGCCGGCTGTCGCACCTGGTCGCGCTCGCCGACTTCCAGCGGCACCACCCGGACGACTCGCACGAGCACACCGACCTCGCGGAGTGCTGCCAGGACCGGCCGTGGCTGGGCCGGCTGCCGGCCGCGGGCGAAGCGGTGATCAACGTGCTGCGGCAGATGCTGGAGACCGAGGGGCCGATCACCGGCGGACGGCTGCGGCTGAGCAACCTGGAGCCGCCGTCCGCGATGCGCACGGTCGGTGCCGCGCTCCCGGACATGGCGGTGATCGTGGAGCGGGTCCCGGAGCCGGACCTGCGACTTCCCCGCCGTACCGGTGGGCGGTCGGTCTGGGAGTTCTTCGAGACGGACGCGCTGCCCGCGTTGCGCGAACCGTCCGAGGCCGCGGTCGAGCGGATCCGGCAGGTCGCGCTGCCGGCCTGGCCGCACCCGCAGGCCGCCTACGACGCCGCGGTCTCGCTCGCGCTGCTGGAGATGGACGACCTGCTGGCGCTGCTGGTGCACCCGCCGGCGCCGCCGGCCACCGAGCTCGGCGCCGCGCTGGCCGCCCACGACCCGTCGCTCTGGGTGCGCAGCGTGCAGGTGTGGGCGTGTCTCGGGCTGCTGCACCACCGCACGGACGAGCCGTGGGAGAGCAGCACCCGGCGTCGCGTGCTGGTCGACCTGGCCTGGGGCGTGGAGGACTGGATCACCGAGGCCGCGCTGTTCGCCCTGGTCACGGCCGCGTGGGTGACGCCGGAGCTGCGGGCGGACGTGGCCGGCCTGGTCCGCGACCGGCTGGCCGACATAGCGGTGGTGGTGCGGCAGCGCCCGGTCACGATCGCCTGGTCGGTGGCGCAGCTCGCGCTGGCCACGCCGGAACTGGACGCGAAGACCGAGCTGATGGCACGGACGATCATCGCGGCGGAACGCCCGGCGGAGGAGACACCGGCCCCGCCGCCACCGCGCAGGACCGGTTTCCTCCGGCGGCTGTTCAGGCGATGACGGCGATCAGGTCGCCCTCCTGCACGACGTCGCCCTCGTGCACCGCGACCCTGGTCAGCGTCCCGTCCGCCTCCGCAACGACCGGGATCTCCATCTTCATCGACTCCAGGATGACCAGGGTGTCGCCCTCGGCCACGGTGTCGCCCTCGTTCGCCACGACCTTCCAGACGTTGGCCACCATCTCGGCGTGGATCTCCTCGGACATCGCTCCCGGTCCCTCCGTCGTCGCGCCTCGTTACCCTGCATCCAATCATGACGCGGGCGCCCGCAGGCCGAGCTCGCTGGGCGATTAGCATCAGAGGTGGACCAGAGCCGCCGGCCCGCCGTGAGACCGGGACGGCGGCGCACCGACGAGCGGAAGGACGCGGCCATGGCGAAGAAGGCCCGTAAGAAGAAGGCCCGTAAGAAGAGCGGCGCCAACCACGGCAAGCGCCCCAACAGCTGAGCTTGCTCACGAAGAAGCCGCCGTCCCCTCGCGGGAACGGCGGCTTCACTCGTCTGCTCAGTCGGGAAGGTACTCCCGGGTGCCGGCCTCCACGACCAGCTCGCTCAGCTTCGACCGCAGTCGCGCCCGAAGCTCCTCCGGCGCGGTCTCGTCGCCGCAGCAACGGGACACCAGCGCCTTCACCTCCTGCTCGATGCCGAACTCGCGCAGGCAGGGCGAGCACTCGTCCAGGTGCTCGCGGATCACCTCGCGGCGCTCGTCGGCGCACTCCAGGTCGAGGTACAGGTAGACCTCGCCGAGCACTTCGTCGCAGTCCGTCTCGTGTGGCTCGCCGCAACTCACCGCGTCACACCTCCTGCGCTGCCGCCGACTCGGGGGACCGGTTGAAACCCCGGTCCGCAGCGTAGCGCTCCAGCAGCTTGCGGAGGTTACGCCGGCCTCGGTGCAGCCGCGACATCACGGTGCCGATCGGCGTGTTCATGATGTCCGCGATCTCCTTGTAGGAGAAGCCCTCCACGTCCGCCAGGTAGACGGCCAGCCGGAACTCCTCGGGCAGTTGCTGCAGCGCGTTCTTGATGTCGCTGTCCGGCAGCCGGTCCAGAGCCTCGGTCTCGGCCGACTTCAGCCCGCTGGACGTGTGCGACTCGGCCTCGGCGAGCTGCCAGTCCGTGATCTCCTCGGTCGGCGCCTGGATCGGCTGACGCTGCCGGCGACGGTACGAGTTGATGTACGTGTTCGTGAGGATGCGGTACAGCCAGGCCTTGAGGTTCGTGCCCTCCTCGAACTGGTGGAAGGCCGCGAACGCCTTCAGGAAGGTCTCCTGTACCAGATCCTCTGCGTCGGCCGGGTTCCGCGTCATGCGGAGGCCCGCCGCGTACAACTGGTCGACGAACGGCATCGCGTCGCGCTCGAAGCGCGCGCGCCGGTCCTCGGCTGTCTCCGCTCGGGTCACCCGTTCGTCTCCCCTCCGCTGTCCCGCAGAGGATACGTGGAGTGCCCCGGCAATGGTTTCGGAAACGTCGGGTGTCAGGTGTGTCACCCGGCCGGTTGTCGCCAACACAGACAATTTGCCCCGATCTTCGGCTTCGGTCGGCGCTGCGGGCCACTCGGGACCGTTCAGCAGCACCCTGACGCGCTCGGCGCCTGAACCGGCAGTCGTCCGCCGGCCCGGGTCACGTACTGCGGATCGCACGAGATCAACCCCTTCCGCTCGTTGCCTCCGGGGGCTTCAACCACGACCGGGGTCTCCACATTCCACGACCGATCGAGGGTACGGAGTGAGCCGCGGCTCAGTTCGCCCAGCCGTTCGCGCGCAGCCAGGCGACGACCTCGGCAGCGATTCCGGCCGGGTCGCGCCGAAGGTCGTGGGTCTCGCCCGGCCGGATCCGGACCGTCACCGCACCGGACGGTTCCGGCACGCCGAACGCGTCCCGGTCGCCGTTGACGACCAGCGTGGGCAGGCCGGTCTCCAGCTCCGGCGCGCGGCTCCGGTCCGGCTTGCCCGGCGGGTGCAGCGGGAACGCCAGCGCCACGATCGCGGTCGCGCCGAGCTCCCGCGCGGTGCGGCAGGCGACCCGGGAGCCGCTGGACCGGCCGCCGAGCAGCAGCGGGCCGGGATGGTCCGCGCGCAGCCGCCGGACCACGCCGGTGAACGCCTCGTCGAGGTGCCCGGCGGGCGCGGGCGCGCGCCGGCCCGCCACCCGGTACGGCTGGGTGACCCGTGCCACGGTCACGCCGGCCGCGCACGCGGCGTCGCGGAGCGCGACCAGGTCGGGCGCGTCCACGCCGCCCCCGGCGCCGTGCCCCAGCACCAGCAGGCTCACGGACGCGGCCGCGGGACGGTCGACGTCCACCCGGGCCGGCCCGCGCGCCGTGTCGATCGTGATCGTCTCCATGCCGGTCATCCCACCACGGCGCCGGTCCGCCGGGTGCGGAACGGCCCCTCCACGCGTCACCGCACGGCGACGCCACCGTCCCGCGGCACGACGGACGACGCACGACGGACGACGCACGACGGCACGACGTGCCGCGGTCGGCCTCTCGTGTCGGCCGCATACGTTGGCCGCCACGCATCGGTCGTCGCGCGCCACGCATGGGTCATCGCGCGCCACACATCGACCCCGCGTGTCGGCCGTCGCGCGCCGCGCCGGCCGCCGTTCGCCACGATTCGGCCCCGCGTGGTCGGCCCCACGCGCCGACCGCCGTGCGCCACGCGCCGACCGCCGTGCGCCACGCGTCGACCGCCGTGCGCCACGCGTCGACCGCCGTGCGCCACGCGCCGGCCGCCGTGCGCCACGCGCCGGCCGCCGTGCGCCACGCGCCGGCCGCGCCTGCCGGCCGCCACGGCGGCGCCGCCGTGCCCGCCCTCCGTCGCGCTCCGCGGGAGGGCGGGTGGAACCGGTTACCGCCCGACCGGCACGAGTGCCAGCAGTTTGTCGCGGACCGGTGGACCGGTCAGGGCCGCCGGATCGCCGACCTCCGCGTCCTCGTGGACCTGTTCCTGCCAGACGCGGAGCATGGCCCGGCGCTCGCGCGGGGTCGTGCCGCCCCAGACCCCGTGGCAGTCACCCACCTCGAGCGCCCAGGCCAGGCACGCGCCCTGGACCGGACAGGAACCGCACAACGCGATGGCGCCGTCCGCCGGCTCGTTCGGAGCCGGGAAGAAGGTCTCCGGATCGACGCTCTGACAGACCCCCCGGGTCCGCCAGGCCTCGTCCAGGCTTCGCTCGTCGAGGGCACGGAGCAGTCGCGGATCCTTGCGAGCTGCGGCGACCTCTTGCGGGCGTGGCATGCGCGCCCGTGTCATTCACCCACCTCCCCCGTGGGGCTGGCAACGTTTTCATCGTGTGGCGCGACCACACCGAAACACAATCGCGCCAACCGCCGGCGCTGTGTTCTACCGCACTTCACATAGGACAGGCAAGGGTTTCAATCCAATATCGGGGAATTGCTCACATCTTTTTACAAAGAAGTGGGGATCAGAAGAGCGTCAATGTCGCCGGATCTTCCGGCGCCGGGCGAAGCGCATCCGCTGCAATTGGGGCAATGAGTTCAGGACCGTCATTCCGGACGTTGCCGACGGCCGGGCCGACCGGCCGCAATTCCAGACCGGCGAGATAGTCGTCGGGCGGCGGGGCGAGCAGTGACTCCTCGCCGTCGGCCGGGCCGAGCCAGGCGTCCCACCGGTCCGGCGGCAGCAGCAGCGGCATCCGCTCGTGCACCGCGCTCAGCGTCGACCGCGCGGCCGTGGTGATGATGCTGCAGGTCAGGACCTTGGCGTCGCCCTCGCCCCAGACCGTCCAGAGGCCGGCGAAGGCCAGCTCGCCACCGTCCGCCGGGGTCATGTAGTACGCCTGTTTCGCGCCCTTGCCCGCCGGCTTGACCCACTCGAACCAGCCGTCGGCCGGCACCAGGCACCGGCGTCGCGTGAACGACGGCGCGAACGCGCGGGATGTCGCGACCGTCTCGGCACGCGCATTGATCATGCGGGCACCGGCGCGCACATCCGTGGCCCACGGTGGCAGCAGTCCCCACCGCGCGGTTTGCAGAACCCGCTGTTCACGCCGTTGGGAGAGACGGACGATCGGCACCGGCTGGGTCGGCGCAACATTGAATCGCGCGGTAATCGGCGTTTCGGTCTCGTCCTCGGCACCGAATAGCGCGCTGAGGTCCACGGAACTCCGGGTGGTCGCATACCTGCCGCACATGCGGTCCACGCTACGCCGCGGGTACGACATTCCTCCCGGACCACGCGTTTCCCGATCAGCGAGAGAGAGACGGAGAGCAATGGACGGACACGTCAGACTGTAACCGTGGCAAAACTCACCGTCATGCCGTGGCGTGCTCCCGTCGCGGCCGGCCCGGTGGACGCGGTCGTTCACCTGCCGGGCTCGAAGTCCGTCACCAACCGCGCGCTGGTGCTCGGCGCGCTGGCGGCCGGCCCCTCCACGCTCTCCTCGCCGCTGCTGGCACGGGACAGCGCGCTGATGGTGGCCGGGCTGCGAGCGCTCGGCGCGCACGTCTCCACCGCCGCGGACGACCGCTGGGTGGTCCGCCCCGGCCCGCTGCACGCGGCCGGCCGGATCGACGTGGGCCTGGCCGGCACCGTCATGCGGTTCCTGCCGCCGGTGGCCGGCCTGGCGGCCGGGCTGGCCACGTTCGACGGCGACGCACTCGCCCGGCGGCGGCCGCTCGGACCGCTGATCGAGGCGCTGCGCGCGATCGGCGTCCGGGTCGAGGGCGGGCCCGGCGGCGTGCTGCCGCTGGCCGTGCACGGCACCGGCGAGGTGCGCGGCGGCGAGGTGGTGATCGACGCGTCCGCGTCCAGCCAGCTCGTGTCCGGTCTGCTGCTGGCCGGCGCGCGGTTCGCCCGGGGCATCACGGTGCGGCACGTCGGTCCGCCGGTCCCGGCCGCGCCGCACCTGCGGATGACGGTGCAGATGCTGCGCTCGGCCGGGGCCGGCGTGGACGACGCCACGCCGGACGTGTGGAGCGTGACACCCGGCCGGCTCGCCGGGCGCGGTTGGGAGATCGAACCGGACCTGTCCAGCGCGCTGCCGTTCTTCGCGGCCGCGTTGGTCACCGGCGGGCAGGTGGTGCTGCCCGGCTGGCCGCGCAGCAGCATGCAGCCGGTCGAGCAGCTGCGCGGCCTGCTCCGCCGGATGGGCGCGGACGTGCGGCTCGGCACCGGTGGGCTGACCGTGCGCGGCACCGGCCGGGTGCGCGGGCTGGACGCGGACCTCTCCGGGCTGAGCGAGCTGGCACCGGTGCTGGCCGCGCTCGCCGCGCTGGCCGACTCGCCGAGCACGCTGCACGGCATCGGGCACATCCGCGGCCACGAGACCGACCGGCTCGCGGTGCTGGCCCGGGCGCTCGGCGCGCTCGGCGCCGGCGTCACCGAGCAGGCGGACGGCCTGCGGATCACGCCGCGGCCGATGCGCGGCGGCGTGGTCGACACGGACCGGGACCACCGGATGGCGCACGCGGCCGCGGTGATCGGCCTGGCGGTGCCCGGCGTGGAGCTGAGCGACGTAGCGTGTACCTCGAAGACGCTGCCCGAGTTCCCGGCGCTATGGTCGGCGATGACGGCGGGCACCTGAGGGTTGTCCGGCGGGTGGCGCCCCGGCGCGGTGACCGAACGGCCCCGGGTGCGACACCGGACGACCCCATCGACAGAGGGAGAGCTGCGCTGACCGGCAAGCGGCGGGAGTACGACGAGGACGACGTCCGGATCCGACCGAGCAAATCCTCACGCCCGCGGACCCGCACCCGGCCGAAACACGAGGACGCGATCGAGGGGTTCGTGATCGCGGTCGACCGCGGCCGCTACACGTGCATGGTGGACGACGCGCCGCTGACCGCGATGCGCGCCCGCGAACTGGGCCGCAAGTCGGTGGTGGTGGGCGACCGGGTGGCGCTGGTCGGTGACGTCTCCGGCAGCACCGGATCGCTGGCCCGGATCGTCCGGATCGGCGAGCGCACCTCCGTGCTGCGCCGCACCGCGGACGACGACGACACCACGGCCGAGGGCCGGGTGGAGCGCGTCGTGGTGGCGAACGCGGACCAGCTGGTGATCGTGAGCGCGCTGGCCGACCCGCCGCCGCGCACCGGCTTCATCGACCGGTGCCTGGTCGCGGCGTACGACGCGGGCATCACGCCGCTGCTCTGCCTGACCAAGGCCGACCTGGCCGGGCCCGCGGAGGTGCTCGGCTACTACGCGGAGCTGGACCTGCCGCACGTGCTCTCCGAGCCGGACGGCGACCTGGGCGCGCTGCGCGAGGCGCTGGCCGGCCGGGTCTCGGTGATGGTCGGCCACTCCGGCGTGGGCAAGTCGACGCTGGTCAACCGCCTGGTGCCGGACGCGGACCGGGCGGTCGGCGTGGTCAGCGCGGTCGGCAAGGGCCGGCACACGTCCACCAGCGCGGTCGCGCTGCGGCTGCCCGCCCGGCGCCGGCGGGAGGACCCGGGCTGGATCGTCGACACGCCCGGCGTCCGCAGCTTCGGCCTGGCGCTGGTCTCCGCGGAGAGCCTGCTGCACGGCTTCCCGGACCTGGTCGAGGGCACCGTCGACTGCCCGCCGAACTGCGAGCACACGGAGACCGACCCGGAGTGCGCGCTGCCCGCGTGGGTGGCCGCCGGGCACGCGGACGTGCGGCGGCTGGAGTCCTACCGCCGGCTGCTGGCGTCCCGATCCGGCGGCGACGGGCTGGAAGGACCCGACCGAGGTTAGCCCGCTCGGCGTGATCGGCTAGTTTTTCCGCCATGGCCAGCTATGCCGACGATCTCTCGCTCGCCCACGTGCTCGCCGACACCGCGGACTCCATCTCGATGGCCCGGTTCCGGGCGTTGGACCTGCACGTGGAGGCCAAACCCGACCTGACACCGGTCTCCGACGCCGACACGGCGGTGGAGAAGGCGATCCGCGCCACGCTGGCCCGCACCCGTTCGCGGGACGCGGTGCTCGGCGAGGAGTACGGCCAGACCGAGGCCGCGGTCGGCATAGGCACCCGGCGCTGGGTCATCGACCCGATCGACGGTACCAAGAACTTCATCCGCGGCGTCCCGGTCTGGGCCACGCTGATCGCGCTGATGGAGGGCGACACGCCCGTGGTCGGCCTGGTCTCCGCGCCCGCGCTGGGCCGCCGCTGGTGGGCCGCGACCGGACACGGCGCGTTCGCCGGCAAGCACACCGCCGCGGCCACGCCGATCCGGGTCTCCGGCGTGAGCCGGCTGAGCGACGCGAGCTTCTGCTACTCCGACCTGATGGGCTGGGAGGAGTCCGGCCGGCTCGCCCCGGTGCTGGACATCATGCGCCAGACCTGGCGGAACCGGGCGTACGGCGACTTCTACGGCTACATGCTGCTGGCCGAGGGTGCGCTGGAGGCGATGGTCGAGCCGGAGCTGTCGCTCTGGGACGTGGCCGCGCTGGTCCCGATCGTGACCGAGGCCGGCGGCCGGTTCACCGACCTGACCGGCCGGCCGGGCCCCGGTGGCGGCAGCGCGGTCGCCACGAACGGCCGGCTGCACACCGAGGTGCTGGAGCGGCTGTCGTCGCCGGGGATCCGGGCGCTCTGACGCTCACGACCGGCCGCCCGTCGGAAGATCACCCGACCGATCGGCCTCAGTTGCACCGGTGCAACTGCGGGCCGGACCCGGCGCGGTCTATCCTCGCCAGGTGATGTCGGCTGGATGGCTCTTCCTCGGCGCGATGATCATCGCGTACGGCGTCGCCAACCTGCTTCAATCCATTGCGGCGACCCGGACGACGGTGCATCACACGTTCGACCCGGGCTTGCTGCTGCGGTTGGCCGGCCACCGGGCGTACCTCGTCGGTCTGGTGTTCCAGATCCTCGGTTTCGTCCTGGCGTTCCTGGCCCGGAGCGACCTGCCGCTGTTCCTGGTGCAGGCCAGCGTCGCGGCGGGGCTCGGCGTGACGGCCGTGCTCGGCGTCGCGCTGCTCAAGTGGCGCCTGCCGCTGGCCGAGGTCGGCCTCATCGTCGTGCTGTTCGGCGGCATCACCGCGCTCGTGGTGGCCGCGGAGCCCGCGCCCGCCCGGCCGTTGCCGCTGGCCGGCGTGCTCGCGCTGGCGCTGTCCGTGCCCGTGATCGGCGTGCTCGGCGCGTTCGCCGCCCGATTGCACGGTGCGCCCGGCTCGGTCGCGCTCGGCTCGCTGGCCGGCATCGCGTTCTCCGCCGCCGCGGTGGCGGCCCGCCCGCTCGCCTCGCTCCACTCGGTCGGCGGGGTGCTCAGCGACCCGCTGCTCTACCTGCTGATCGTGCACTCGATCGTGGGTCAACTGCTGCTCGGCCTGGCCATGCAGCGCGGCTCGACCACGGCCGCGGTGGCCGCGATGGACGCGGCCGGCGCGGTGCCCGCCGCGGTCATCGGCCTGCTGCTGCTCGGCGACCGGATCTGGCCGGGCCGCGAGTGGCTGGCCACGCTGGGGTTCGTGGTCACGCTGCTCGCGGTGATCGGCCTGACCCGGTACGCCGAGCCTCAGCACCACCATGAGGTCGCGGCGGCCCGGAAACGGGTGACGCCGCCGCCCGCTCCCAAAGGAAACTACGTTCCCCTCACCGTAGGCTCGGAACGATCTCAGAATTGAGTGGGTGACCGGACCGCGCCGGACCGGCCCGGTCCGGCGCGTCACCCGCGTCCGCGTCCCTACGCCGTCGCCGCACGCGGCGTCAGCAGGCCCTGGTAGACCGCCTCGAGCGCGGACGCGGTCCGCTCCCAGGTGTAGCGGCACCGGACCCGGTCCACGGCCGCGTCACCGTACGCGGTCCGCTGCACCTTCGTGCCGATCAGCTCGCGCAGCGCGTAGCCGGCCGCGCGGACGTCGCCCGGCTTCACCAGCCGTCCGGTCACCTCGTCGACCACGCTCTCCGCGATGCCGCCGAGCGCGTAGCCGACCACCGGGACGCCGCACGCCATCGCCTCGACCGGCACGGTGCCGCTCGGCGGGGTCCGTGGCGTGCAGGCCACCACGTCCGCGGAGCGGTACCAGCCGGCCATCCGCTCGTGCGGCACCGCGCCGACGATCCGCACCCGGTCCGCCACCCGGCTGCGCCGGGCCAGCTCGCCGAGCGCGCGCACCACGTCCCGGTCCGCGTCGCCTCCGATGATCACCAGCTCCGCGCCCGGAACGTACCGCAGCGCGCGGATCAGGTGGTCCTGGCCGTGGCCGGGGCCGAGCCCGACCGAGAGGATCCGTTCCATCCCGCCGGTACGCGACTCCGCCGCACCGTCCGGCGCGAACATCGTGGTGTCGACCCCGGACGGGATCAGCGCCACGGACGCACGCGCCGCACCGAGCCGGGTCAGCTCGTCCGCCTCGTCCGGCGACTGGGCGACCGCCACGTCCGCGGCCCGGGTCAGCACCCGCTCCATCGCGATGCGCTCACCGAGACACGCGTCCGGCTCGCCCAGCGAGCGCTGCGCGGACCCGACCGAGTAGAACGTCTGCACCATCGGCAGCCCGGACGTGCGCGCCGCGGTCGCGGCCGCGAGCCCGCCGAGCCAGTAGTGGCCGTGCACCACATCCGGGATCCAGCCGCTGGACCACCGGTCCGCGAGCCGGCGGCCGACGCCGGCCAGTTGCGCCACGAAGCGGCCGGCCGCGCCCTGCGGCGCCGGCGGCGACACCCGGTGGACGGCGTAGCCCTTCTCGGTGAAGACCTCATCGCCGTCGGCCGGCCCCGAGCCGCGGCACTCGAAGATTCGCACATCGTGGCCGAGCGCGGCCAGTTCGGCCGCCACCCTGGACGTGCCCGCCTCCATGGGACGGGCATTGGCCCTGATCAGGCCCACGCGCATCGCTCACCTCCGCTGTTTCGACATACGGACACCAAGAAACCAGCCGCCGGCAGGGTGACGTACAGCTGAGAGAGCCGGTCACTGGTTAACCCCACGGCGGTCCGGCAAAACATCGCCGTCCCGGATAACGCGGACGATCCGTGGGTACGCCGTGTCCATGCCCCTCACCGCACCGCTCTCCGAGTCGACGATCGTGATAACCGGCGCCTCCGGCGGCATCGGCGCGGCGACCGCCCGCGCGCTCGCCGCCCGGGGCGCGTCCGTGGTGCTGGCCGCGCGCGGCGTGGAGGCGCTCGGCCGGGTCGCCGCGGACTGCCGGGCGGCCGGTGGGCGCGCGCTCGTCGTGCCGACCGACGTGACCGACCCGGCCGCGGTCACCGACCTGGCCACCCGCGCGGCCGCCGCGACCGGGCGGATCGACGGGTGGGTCAACAACGCCACCGAGGCCGTCTACGGGCTGCTCACCGACGTGCCGCCGGAGGAGTTCCGCCGGGTGGTGGAGGTCAACCTGCTCGGCACCGCGTACGGCATGCGGGCCGCGCTGCCGCACCTGCGCGCGGCCGGCGGCGGCGTGCTGGTCAACAACGCGTCCGTGCTGGCCGAGATCACCATGCCGTACATGTCGTCGTACAACGCGGCGAAGCACGGCGTGCGCGGGCTGTCCGACACGGTCCGGCAGGAGCTGCGCCACGAGCCGTGGGCGCGGCGGATCTCGGTCTGCACGGTGCTGCCCGCGACGATCGACACGCCGTTCTTCGCGAATGCCGCGAATCATTCCGGGCGCCGGCCCGCGCCGCCGCCACCGGTGTACCCGCCGGAGGTGGTGGCGCGCGCGATCATCCGGATGCTGGAGCGGCCGCGCCGGGAGACGTACGCGGGCGCGGCCGCGGCGTTGCTCGGCTTCCAGTGGCGGCTGCTGCCCGGGATCACCGAGCGGGTGCTCGGCGCGTACGGGGCGCGGACCGTGCTGAGCGACCGTCCCGCGCCGGACACGACCGGCAACCTCACCGGCAGCCGGGCCACCGGGCGGGCGCGCGGCGAGTGGCACGGGATGGGCCGCATGCTGGCCCGGACCGGCGCGGCGACCGGGCTGGCGGTCGGCGCGGCGGCCATCCTGACCGCCCGGCGCCGCCGCGCGTCCTAGCCACGGCCCACCCGGACGCTCGACCCGGCCGCAGCCCGCGACCGACCCAGCCACGGCCCACGACGACCCGGCCCCCGACCGCCCGGCCCGCGACGACCCGGCCCACGACCGCACGGTCCGCGACCGCTCGGTCCGGGCTGTCCGCTCAGGACCGGCGCCGCACGTACCGGAGGAACAGCAGCTCGTCGTCCGTGAGCACGTGTCGCAGTTCCATCGCCCGCGGCGCGGCGGGTGGTCCCGTGACGATCCGGCTCGCGCCGGCTCCGGCCAGCCACGGGCTCAGCGTCAGGCACAGCTCGTCCACCACGTCCGCCGCGACGAGCGCGCCGAACAGCGCGGGCCCGCCCTCGCAGAGCACGCCGGGCAGCCCGCGCCCGGCCAGCAGCCCGGGCAGCGCGGCCGCGTCCAGCTCCTCGTCGCCGCAGAGCAGCACGTCCGCCACGCCGGACAGCGCGCGCCGGCGGTCGGCCGGCGCGGCACCGACCGTGATCACCAGCGGCCGGACCGGCGCGGCCGCGAACGACGGGTGCTCCGGCCCGAGCTCGTACAGCCGCGCGGAGACGACGGCCAGCCGCGGATGGTCCGGCAGCCCGTGCGCGCGGCGGTGCGCGATCGCGTCGGCGCCCAGGACCAGCGGGCCGTAGCCCTCGGCCCGCAGCGTCCCCGCGCCCACCACCAGCACGTCCGCCAGCTGCCGCAACAGGCCCAGGACGTGCTGGTCGTTGGCGTTGCCGAGCCCGCCGGACCGCCCGTCCAGCGTGGCCGCGCCGTCCGCGCTCGCGACGAAGTTGACCCGCAGCGACGGCCGCTCCATCGCGTACGTCTCGACCAGGTCGGCCGCCGCGTAGTCGAGCGTTCTCATACGTTGTGCCGGGTGTAGACCGGTTCGCGCCAGCCGAGCACCGCCTCGGTCAGCCGCACGGCCGACACCGCCGCCGGTACGTCGTGCACCCGCACGATCCGGGCACCCTGCACGATGCTCAGCACCACGGCCGCGAGCGTGCCCGGCAGCCGCAGCCCGCCCGGCAGGTCCAGCGTCTCGCCGATGAAGTCCTTGTTCGAGACCGCGGCCAGCGTCGGGTAGCCGATCGCGGTGATCTCATGCAGCCGCCGGCACAGCTCCAGCGTGTGGCGCGTGTTCTTGTTCAGGTCGTGGCCGGGATCGATGATGATCCGCTCCGGCGGCACGCCCAGCGACACCGCCTTCGCCGCCCGCGCGGCCAGGAACACCGCGATCTCACCGGCCACGTCCTGGTAGACCGGCCGCGGGTGCGGCGTGCGCGGCGGTGACGCCAGGCTGTGCGTGATCACCAGCGCGGCGTCGCTCGCCGCGACCAGCGAGGCGAGCGCGTCGTCCTGCAGCCCGCTGGTGTCGTTGATGACGTCCGCGCCCGCGTCGATCGCGGCCCGGGCCACGCCGGTCCGGTACGTGTCCACCGAGATCACCACGTCGCTGGCCGCGCGCACCGCCTCGACCACCGGGATCACCCGGTCCAGCTCCTCGGCCTCGGTGACCTCCGGGCCGGGGCCGAACGGCACGCCGCCGATGTCGATCCAGTCCGCGCCGTCCGCGGCCGCGGCCAGCACCGCGTCCACGGCCGCGCGCAGCGCGAACGTGCGCCCCCGGTCGAAGAACGAGTCCGGCGTGCGGTTGACGATCGCCATCACCGCGACCTGCCGGGAGAAGTCGAACTCGCGGGCGCCGAGCCGCCGCTTCGGCGCGATGAACTCCGGCTGGAAGAAGCCGCCCACCGAGCCGGTCCCGCCCGGGCCGGGGAGGCCGGACGGCGGAGCGGCAGCCGACGGACCGGGAGTGCCGGGTGGCGGAAAGCTCACTGATCGAGGCCCTTCTCGATGGCGTACCGGGTCAGTTCGACCCGGTTGTGCAGCTGCAGCTTGCCGAGCGTGTTCTGCACGTGGTTCTGCACGGTGCGGTGGGACAGCACCAGCCGCTCCGCGATCTGCTTGTACGACAACCCCTTCGCGACCAGCCGCAGCACCTCGGTCTCCCGGTCGGTCAGCCGCGGCGCGCCGTCGTCCGCCGCGCGCGGCGGCTCGGTCGCCAGCCGGCGGAACTCACCCAGCACCAGCCCGGCCAGCCCCGGCGTGAACACCGCCTCACCGGCCGCGGCCGACTCCACCGCGGCCAGGAACTCGGCCTGACCGGCGGACTTCAGCAGGTAGCCGGTGGCGCCGGCCTTCACCGCGTCCAGCACGGACTGCTGCTCACCGCTGGCCGACAGCATCAGGATGCGCACGCCGGGCAGCGCGGCCAGCAGCCCGCTGATCACCTCGACGCCGTCGATGTCCGGCAGCTGCAGGTCCAGCACCACCAGGTCGGGCCGGGCCGCGGCCGCGATGCGCACCGCCTGCCGCCCCTCCCCCGTGGTCGCGACCACGTCGTGGCCGGCCTCGGTCAGGTCGCGGGCGACGCCGTCCCGCCACATCGGGTGGTCGTCCACCACCATCACGCGGATCACCAGGCCACTCTAGTGGTGCCGCGGCACAGCCCCGGCGGACGCGGAGAAACCGGACCACAGCCCCAGGAACATGATGCCTTTCCCGCTTCCGGCGTGGTCGCCTTCCCAGTGCTCCCGCGGGCACCGGTCGGCCGCGGGCGGCCTCCCTGCCAGTTCCGCGGGCGGCCGGGACGAACCCCACGGCGGCACGGCGGCCGCGGGTCAGCGGCGCGGGATGTGGAGTTCGACCTCCGTACCCTCGGCGGGTGTCGAATAGATCTCGACGGTGCCGCCGAGGTCGGCGATGCGGCCGCGGATGGACTGGGCGACGCCGAGGCGGCCCTGGGAGGCGGCCTCCTCGAGACGGCCGTCCGGGAACCCCGGGCCGTCGTCGCGGACCGAGACCGTGATCGTGGCGTCGTCGTCCTCCAGCAGGACCCAGGCGCGGGCGGCCGGGCCGGCGTGCCGGTCCACGTTGTCCAGCGTGGCGCGGACCGCGGCGGCGACCGTCTCGGCCGCGCGCACCGGCAGCGGCACCGGGGTGGCCGGGCTCGCGATCGACACCGTGTCCGAGGCGAACCGGCCGAGCACCACCCGCAGGTCGGCCTCGCCCTCCTCGCCCGGTGCCGGGCCGGCCGGGCCGTCCGCGATCAGCATGCGCAGCTTCGCCTCCTGCTGACCGGCCAGCCGGGCCAGTTCGCCGGCCTCGCCGTCCAGGTGCGCGCCGCGCCGCTGGACCAGCGCCAGCACCTGCAGCACCGAGTCGTGGATGTCGCGGGCCAGCCGTTCCCGCTCGCGGGTCGCGGCCTCCAGCTCGATCGCGCGTTGCATGCGCTCCTCCGCGTCGACGGCCAGCCGGGCCACCAGCCCGACCACGAAACCGGCCAGCACCATCAGCGCGAAACCGTTGAGCGTGGACGGGTGCAGCCGGTCCCGGACCACGACGTCGGCGGTGCCGAGCAGCAGCGCGGCGGTCAGCCCGCGCCGCCGGCCGCCGGAGACCGCCCAGGCCAGCACCGGTGCGCCCAGCCAGGCGACGGCCAGCGTGGGCACGCCGTCGCTCAGCGCGTCCTGACCCACCACATAAGGACTGATCACGACCACGGCCAGCGAGACCGCGAGGTCCGCGATCAGCAGCGGCCAGCCGCGCCAGGCCGGGCGGGCGAACGCGGCGGTCGCGAACGCGGTCCAGCCGACCATCAGCGCGAGCACCGGGCCGGCCGCGACCGGGTTCGCGTACTGATCCACGTTGCGGACCATCAGGACCATCACGTACAGCAGCGAGGCGATCCGGTACGCACCGATCGCCCGCCACATGGGAGCCGCCAGACCTTGCTGCACGGTGCCACGGTGCCACACTCGTCGCGCCCCGGAGCGACCGAACGCGTACTGTGGGGATGCCGTACGCCCTTGACCAGCAGGCGAGGGGAACTGGGCATGGCCGACCACCACCCCGTCTCACCGCTCGCGGTTCCGCCCGCGGGCGCCGTCGCGCTGCTCGAGCGCCGGTTCGACGCGGCCGGCGTGACCGCGCTCCGCCATCACGTGGCCGCCTGCGCCGCGACCGCGGGACTGCGCGGCGAGCGTCTCGACGACTTCGTGCTCGCGGTCTACGAGCTGCTCACGAACGCGGTCCGGCACGGCGGCGGGCAGGGGCGGCTGCGGCTCTGGCACGACCCCGGGTCGGTCACCTGCGAGGTGGTCGACACCGGCGGCGGCTTCGACCCGGTCACGGCCGAGCGGCCCGCTCCGCCACCGGTCCCGGCCACGCCCGGCGGCTGGGGACTGTTCCTGGCGGACAAGCTCACCGACGACATCGAGGTGACGAGCGGCCCGCGGGGCACGACGGTGCGCGTCACCTCCGCCTTGACCTGAACCGCACGTGAGGTCCTACCGTCGGCTGATGATCGACAGCGTCTTCGACCGCCGCCATCTGCTCACCACGATCGGCGCGGTCAGCCTGGTCTTCCTGGCCGCGTTCGAGTCCCTCGCGGTCACCACGGTCATGCCGATCATCACGGCGGATCTCGGCGGCCGGGCGCTCTACACGCTCGGCTTCGCCGCCACACTCGCGGCCGGCGCGGTCGGCATGGTCACCGGCGGCACGCTGGCCGACCGCCGCGGTCCGGCGCGCCCGCTGCTCGCCGCGATCGGCGTGTTCGCGGCCGGTCTCGCGCTGGCCGGCCTGGCGGAGAACATGACCGTCTTCATCGCCGGCCGGCTCCTGCAGGGCCTCGGCTACGGCGCCTACACGGTCGCGCTCAACGTGGTCGTCGCGCGCGTCTACCCGCCGTCCCTGCACCCGCGCCTGTTCGGCCTGTTCGCCGCCGCATGGGTGGTGCCGTCGCTGATCGGCCCGTTCGCGGCCGGCCTGGTCACCGACGCGCTCTCCTGGCACTGGGTCTTCCTCGGCGTGCTGATCCTGGTCGCGCTGGTCACCACGCTGATCCTGCCGGCGTTGCGCCGGGTCGCCCCGGTCGAGCCCACGCCGCTGTCCGGCACCGACCTCCGCCGGATCGCCGCCGCCGTGGTGGTCGCCGCCGCCGTGGTCGCGCTCAGCCTCGCCTCGTCCTGGCCGCTGGTGGTGCCGGTGCTGGTCGCCGCCGCGCTCGCGCTCCGCCCGCTGCTGCCGCCCGGCACGCTGCGCGCGGCCCGCGGCCTGCCGTCCACCGTCCTCGTGTGCGGTGCGGCCGGTGCCGCGTTCTTCGGCACCGAGGCCTACCTGCCGCTGCTGCTCCAGGACCGGTACGGCTATCCCGCCTGGCTCTCCGGCGCGTTCCTCACCGCGGCCGCGCTCTCCTGGGCACTTGCCTCGGACCTGCAGGGCCGCCGGTTCGCCGCAACCGTGCCGCACCGGACCGTGATCCGCCTCGGTGCCGCGCTGCTGGCGCTCGGCGTGCTCACCGTCCTGGCCACCGCCGCGCTGGGCCTGCACCCGCTGGTCGCCGGCGCCGGCTGGCTGCTCGCGGGCGGCGGGATGGGCGCGATGTACCCGCGGATCAGCACCGCGGTCCTGGCGTTCTCCGCACCGGACACCCAGGGCTTCAACCTCAGCGCCAAGGCCATCGCGGACGCGGCCGCCAGCAGCGTCACGCTCGCCGTCACCGGCCTGATCTTCCACTCGCTCGGCACCGCCGGCTTCACCGGCGCGCTCGCCCTCACCACGGTCGCCGCACTGGCCACGCTGCTGGTCGCCGGCCGGATCACGGCCACGGCCGCCGCCGACCCGGCACCCTCGACACCCTCACCGGCGACGAGCGGCGCACCGACCGGATAGCGCACCGACGGACGGGCCGTGAGCAACCCGACGCGACGCCACAAGCAACACGGCACCGCAAGCAACACGGCACCGCAGGCAACACCGCACCACCAGCGACGCGACACCGCAGGTAACGCGTGCACCGCAAGCAATGCGTGCACCGCCAGCAACGCGACGCCGCAAGCAATGCGGGCGGCGTGCCGGCAGACGGCACACCGCCCGGGCCTCCGCGACCACCGCGGGACCGGGCTTCCGGGACCACCGCGGCACCGAGATTCACGTGACCGCCAGCGGTACCCGGGCCCAGGACCATCACGGCACCGAGGCGCCCCACACTGCGGCTTCCGGCGCCACAGCGGCACCGCGGCATCCCGGACCACAGCGGCACCGCGGCATCCCGGACCACAGCGGCACCGCGGCATCCCGGACCACAACGGCGCTGAGGTTTCCCGGACCGCCTCGCCACCGGGGTTTTCGGGACCACCGCGGGACCGGCAGGGAGGAGCGCCAGCGACGACCGGTGCCCGCGGGAGCACTGGGGACCCGGCCACGCCGGAAGCGGGAAGATGCGCTTCTGCGGTTCTTGTCAGTGGAACAGCGCGCTGACCGACTCGCCGTTGTGGATGCGGCGCATGGCCTCGGCGAGGGCCGGGGCGACGGAGAGCGTGCGGAGCTTGGGGACGCGTTTGACCGCGGGGATCGGGACCGTGTTCGTGCAGACGATCTCCGCCACGCCGGGCTGGTCACTGAGGCGCTGCAGCGCGCCGCTGGAGAAGAGGCCGTGGGTGCAGGCGAGGCGGATCGAGCGAACCTTGAGTTCGCGAAGGTGGTCCATCAGTTCGATCACGGTGCTGCCCTTGGCGATCTCGTCGTCCAGGACGATCACGTCGCGGTCCACCACGTCGCCGATCACGGCGGAGATCTTGACCTTGTCGTCGCTGAAGCGCTGCTTGGCTCCGGCCGCGACCGGCGTGCCGAGCATGCGGGCGAACGCGGCCGCCTCCTTGGCGTTGCCCAGGTCGGGCGAGACGACCACGGTGTCGGTCAGGTCGTACTGCTTGAAGTGGTCGGCCAGTTCGCGCAGCGCGTGCAGGTGGTCGACCGGGATGTTGAAGAAGCCGTGCACCTGCGGCGAGTGCAGCGTCATCGCGAGCACCCGGTTCGCGCCCGCGGTGCTCAGCAGGTCCGCGACGAGCCGGCCGCCGATCGAGATGCGTGGCGCGTCCTTCTTGTCCGATCGGGCGTAGGCGTAGTGCGGCAGCACGACCGTGGTCCGGGCCGCGGACGCGCCGCGCGCCGCGTCCAGCATGAGCAGCAGCTCGACCAGGTTCTCCTGGACCGGCGGCACCAGCGGCTGGATCAGGAAGACGTCGCGCTCGCGGCAGTTGGCCTGTAGCTGGACCTCCAGGCAGTCGTTGGCGAATCGGGAGACGCGGGTGGGGAGCAGGGGGACGCCGAGGTGGCTGCAGATCTCCTCGGCGAGCTCCGGGTGGGCACTTCCGCTGAACACTGCGATGTCACGCACGGCGAGCAGCTTAGCCACGCGCTGATCACCACTGAGCAGGCCCGGCCTAACTCTGCCCTAAATTTGAGAGCGCTCTCTTGACGACACCGGCATCGATGAGGTCGTATCCAGATGTTCCACAAACCATCTGATTCGACCGGAGGTGCGCCCACATGCACCGGATACCCGGGGCACACCGACCCCGCCGTGCCCGCTGGTTCATCGGCAGCAAGATCGGCCGCGCGCTGCTCGCGCTGTCCGTCGTCGCGACCGGCCTCGGCGGCGCGTTGTACCTGACCAACAGCGAACCCGAAGCGTCCGCGGCCAGCACGCTGGTCTGGTCGGACGAGTTCAACGGCGCGGCCGGCACCCGGCCGGACGGCAGCAAGTGGGTGCAGGAGACCGGCGGTCACGGCTGGGGCAACAACGAGCTGCAGTACTACACGAACAGCGCGAGCAACTCCGCGCTGGACGGCAACGGCAACATGGTGATCACCGCCCGCCGGGAGAACCCGGCCGGCTACCAGTGCCACTACGGCTCGTGTCAGTACACGTCCGCCCGCCTGATGACGAACGGCAAGTTCACCCAGACGTATGGCCGGTTCGAGGCGCGCCTGAAGCTGCCGAAGGGCCAGGGCATCTGGCCGGCGTTCTGGATGCTCGGCGCGGACATCGGCTCGGTCGGCTGGCCGAACAGCGGCGAGATCGACATCATGGAGAACGTCGGCAAGGAGCCGAACACGGTCTACGGCACCATCCACGGCCCGGGCTACTCCGGCGGTGGCGGCCTGACCGGCTCCAAGGTGCACAACGCGCCGCTCGGCGACGCGTTCCACACCTACACCGTGGACTGGTCGCCGAACCTGATCGTCTGGTACCTGGACGGCGTCGAGTACACCCGGAAGACCCCGGCCAACCTGAACGGCAACCGGTGGGTCTTCGACAAGCCGTTCTTCATGATCATGAACCTGGCGGTCGGCGGCAACTGGCCGGGCAACCCGGACGGCAGCACCCAGTTCCCGCAGAGCCTGGTCGCGGACTACGTGCGGGTCTACTCGTACGACGGCGGCACCCAGCCCCCGCCGGCCACCGGCGGCGTCTCGCTCAAGGGCGTGCAGTCCGGCCGCTGCATCGACGTGCCGAACGGCGCGTCGCAGGACGGCCTGCCGCTGCAGATCTGGGACTGCAACAACACCGCGGCGCAGAAGTGGACGTTCAACGGCAACGGCACGCTGACCGCGGTCGGCAAGTGCATGGACGTGGCCGGCGGCAACCCCGCCAACGGCACGAACATCCAGCTCGCCAACTGCAACGGTTCGGGCTGGCAGCAGTTCACCCTGAGCGGCGCCGGCGACCTGGTCAACATCGCCGCGAACAAGTGCGTCGACGTGCGCGGCAGCAACCCGGCCGGTGGCGCGAAGCTGCAGCTGTGGGACTGCGCGGGCACGCCGAACCAGAAGTGGAACCGGGCGTAACGACACGGCTCGGAAGCGGAGCGGGTCGCGGTGTTCCACCGCGGCCCGCTCCTGCTGTCATCCCTTGAGCACGCCGTTCACGAACGCGACGCTCCGGCCGTGGAAGTCGGCGCGGCCGCCCTCGTGACCGTCCCACTCGTAGACCGCGATGTCCTTCTCCGCCCCGCCGTACGCGTTCACCGCGGCGAAGATCCCCGAGGGCGGGCAGGTGGCGTCCATCAGCGCGGCGGACGCCAGCAGCGGCGCGGTCGCCTTCGGCGTCAGGTGCAGCAGGTCGATGTAGTCCAGCGTCCGCCGCGCGGTCTCGATCCGCCCCGGGTTGACCCGGAAGAAGCGGACCACCTCGTTGAACGGGTCGCTGTCGGTCAGCCCGACCATCCGGCGGATGTGGCAGAGGAACGGCGCCTGCGACACCACGGCCTTGACCAGCGACGGTACGAGCGACGCCGCGGCCAGCGACAGCGCGCCGCCCTGGCTGTGGCCGGTCACCGCGAGCCGGGACGCGTCCACGCCGGGCAGGTCGGCCGCGCTCTCCACCGCACGCGCCGCGTCCGCGAACAAACGCCGGTAGTAGTAGGTGCGCGGATCGAGGATGCCCCGGGTCATGAAGCCGGGGTGCGACGGCCCGGCCCCGTCCGGGCCCGGGTCCGGCGTGTCACCACCGCGCCAGCCGGCACCCTGCCCTCGGGTGTCCATCACGAAGTGCGCGTAGCCCGCCGACGCCCAGAGCAGCCACTCGTGCGGCAGGCCGCGGCCACCGCCGTAGCCGATGAACTCGACCACCACGGGCAGCGGGCCGTCCGCGGCGGCCGGCACGTTCAGCCAACCCTTGACCGGCTGCCCGGCGAAGCCGGTGAACGTCACGTCGTAGGTGCGCAGACCCGCGAACGGGGTCTCCACCGGCGTGGCGACCGCGGGCGCGGCGGCGGACCGCGCCTCGGCCAGCGTCTCGGCCCAGAACGCGTCCAGGTCGTCGGGAACGTGCGGCTCGGGCCGGTAGTTCCGCAACTCGTCCAGCGGGAGATCGAAGAGCGCCATAAGGCGGCAGATTACCGGAGGTACCGGGTCGCGAGGCACCTCACCAGCGGGTGCCGGTGATCCGCTCGTAGACGTCGACGTAGCGGGCGCGGGTGACCTCGACCACGTCGGCCGGGACCTCCGGCGCGGGCGGCGTCTTGTCCCAGCCGGTGGACATCGACCAGTCGCGCACGTACTGCTTGTCGAACGAGAACTGCACGCGGCCGGGCCGGTAGTCCGCGCCGGGCCAGAACCGGGACGAGTCGGGCGTCAGCACCTCGTCGCCGAGCGTCAGCACGCCGTCGGCGTCCCAGCCCAGCTCCAGCTTGGTGTCCGCGATGATCAGGCCGCGCTCGGCCGCGATCTCGGCGCCCCGGCGGTACACGTCCAGCGTGATGTCCCGCAGCTGAGCGGCGACGTCCGCGCCGACCTCCTTCTCCACCTCGGGGAAGGTCATCGGCTCGTCGTGCTCGCCCATCGGCGCCTTGGTGCTCGGCGTGAAGATCGGCTCCGCCAGCTTCGACGCCTCCACCAGGCCGGCCGGCAGCCGCACGCCGGAGACCACGCCGGTCGCCAGGTAGTCCTTCATGCCGGAGCCGGTCAGGTAGCCGCGCGCGACGCACTCGACCTTCGCCATCCGCAGGCGCTTGCACCGGATCGCGCGACCGGCCCACTCCTCCGGCACGTCGGTCGCGCTGATCACGTGGTGCGGGATCAGATCGGCGAGCTGGTCGAACCACCAGAGCGAGAGCTGGGTAAGGATCTTGCCCTTGTCCGGGATCGGCGTGGGCAGCACCACGTCGTAGACCGAGATGCGGTCGGACGCGACGAGGATCAGATCCTCGCCGTCCGCGTAGACGTCCCGAACCTTGCCCGAATGCAGCAGCTCCACGCCCGGTAGTACATCACGACCGCTACTTGCGCCGGCGGCCGCGGGACACCAGGAGGAGGACGACGACGATCACGACGACGACGCCGACGCAGCAGACCGCGCCGAAGAGGAAGAAGCCACCGCCACCGCCGCGGCGGCGCCGCTCCTCGATCAGCGCGTCGGCGACGCCGTTGGTGCTCGCCCAGGCCGCGGCCGGGACGAGGATGCTCAGGGTCAGGGTGGTGAACAACGCACCCAGTCGGGCGGTCCAGCGCTTCAGGTCAGCCATACCTCCATCTTGACCTTCTCTCGCAAGGATGGCGACCTGACCCCCGTTCGGGCGTCGTTTCAGGAATCGCCGGACGGCGGAGACTGGCTGCCGCTGACAGGACGGATATTGACAGGTTGCCCCTGCGCGGACTTAATGAGGCGTCACTCGTGTCGGGCTGGAGACATCATGGGCCTTTCCAGATCAACCCTGCTGCGGACGATTGCCGCGGTGACGCTCGCGCTCGGTGCCGCCGCCTGCGACACCGGTGGCGCCGCCGACGCGGCGGAGGTGCGGCTCACGTTCTTCTTCTGGGGCGGCGACAAGCGTGTCGCACTGACGCAGCAGGTGCTGGATCTCTATCACCGGCGGCATCCGGAGGTCTCCTTCTCGGTCGCTTCCCAGCCCAATTCCGGTTATTTCGACAAATTGGCGGAACGCATCGACGGCGGTGACGCGCCGGATCTGTTCCAGATCGACGACAACTACCTCACCGAGTTCGCACAGCGTGACTACCTGCTCGACCTCGGGCCGTACGTGGCGGACGACCGGATCGACCTGACCCAGGTCTCCAACGGCCTGGTGCGGTACGGCCGGGTCGGCGGCGCGCAGGTCGGCGTCGCCGCGGCGGAGAACACGGCCGCGCTGGTCTACGACAAGACGCTGCTCGACCGGCTGGGCGTGGCCGCGCCGACCAACGGCATGGACTACCCGCAGTACCTGGCGTGGGCCGCGCAGGTCAGCGAGCGCAGCGCGGGCGCGGTGGCCGGCACGATGGACCCGTCCGCCGACTACAAGGCGTTCTGGCTCTGGCTGCGCGCCCAGGGCAAGGAGTTCTACGCCGGTTCCGCGCTCGGTTTCACCGAGGCGGACGTGACCGCCTGGTTCACGCTGTGGCAGGAGGCGCGCGCCGCGGGGATCACGCCGGCCGCACCGGTCGTGCACGAGGCGAACGTCGGCGACGCCACCAAGCAGCTCGTGGTCACCGGCAAGGCCGCCACCTCGTTCATGTGGTCAAACCAGCTGCCCGAGATGCAGCAGAAGACGAAGAGCGAGCTGGGCATCGTGGCCTACCCGGGCGGCGAGGACGCGGCCTGGGCGCGCGCCTCGATGTACTGGAGCGGGTACCGCGACACCGCGCACGCGGACGTGGTGGCCGACGTGATCGACTTCCTGGTCAACGACCCGGAGGCGGCGGAGATCCTGGGCACCGAGCGCGGTCTCGCCCCCAACCTGGGCAACCGGCGCGCGCTGGAGATCTCGCTGAACGACCCGGTCATGAAGGCGTCGATCGCGTACACCAACGAGATGAGCACCCGGTACGGCAAGGCGCCGCTGCCGCCGCCGAAGGGGCACGGCGCGATCCGGGCCGCGCTGGTCGAGGCCGCCGAGGCCGCGCAGAGCGAGACGCTCACGCCGGCCCTCGCCGCGCGACAGTTCGTCACGGAGGCGAACGCCGCGCTCAGATGACCGCCGGTGCGTAACCACCCGCGTTAGCCGACGCCGTGAAAGGGTAGGCACGGCGCAGGTTTCGGCACGGGTGGAGGATCGCGTTGGAGACGTACGTCAACCGGGAGCTGGAGCCCGATCTGGTGGCACTCGCCGAGGCACACGGCGTCGCCACCTGGTACGAGAACTGGCGCCGACAGCCGACCGACGTCAGCCGCGCCGCCGTCACCGGCACGCTGCGCCTGCTCGGCGTGGACGCGTCCACGCCGGACGCGGTCGCGGCCGCGCTGGCCTCGGTCCGCGCCGCACACGACCCGGGCCGGCTGCCCGGCACCGTGGTGCTGCGCGAGTCCGCCGCCCGTGAGCTGCCGGCCCCCGGCGTGATCACGTTCGAGGACGGCACCTCCCGCGAGGTCGGTACAGGGCTGCCGGCCGGGCTGCCGCTCGGCTGGCACACGCTGGCCTGCGCCGGTCAGGAGGTCACGCTGGTCGTGGTGCCGGACGCGCTGCCCGAGGCGCCGCGCGCGTGGGGCTGGATGCTGCAGCTCTACGCCGTGCACTCGGCGGACTCCTGGGGCATGGGCGACTTCGGCGACCTGCGCACGCTGGCGGCCTGGTCCGGCGAGTCGGGTGCCGGGCTGACGCTGCTCAACCCGCTGCACGCGCCGGCGCCGGTGCACCCGGTGCCGTCCTCGCCGTACTCGCCGTCCAGCCGCCGCTTCTGGAACCCGCTCTACCTGCGCGTCTCCGACGTGCCCGGCTACCCGGCGAAGCAGGCGGAGATCGACGCGCTGCGGCCCGCGCTCGGCGACCTGATCGACTACGACGAGGTCTGGCGGGCCAAGCGGGCCGCGCTCGAACTGCTCTTCCCACTCTCCGGCTACGCCGGCACCGACGATCAGGACCTGCGCGGGTACGCCACGTACTGCGCGATCGCCGAGGTGCACGGCGCGAACTGGCGACAGTGGCCGGCCGAGCTGCGCCACCCGGCCGGTGACGCGGTGGCCGCGCTCGCCGCGGAGCTGTCCGACCGGGTCGCGTTCCACTGCTGGCTGCAGGAGCTGTGCGCGGCCCAGCTCGCGGCCGCGAACGAGGCGGCCGCCGCGGCCGGCATGCCGGTCGGCATCGTGCACGACCTCGCGGTCGGCATCGACCCGGGCGGCGCGGACGGCTGGATGCTGCAGGACGTGCTCGCGGCCGGGGTGCACGCGGGCGCGCCGCCGGACGCGTTCAACCAGCTCGGGCAGGACTGGGGCCTGGCCGCGTGGCGTCCGGACCAGCTGGTCGCGACCGGCTACCGGGCGTACCGGGACATGCTGCGCGGCATCCTGCGGCACGCGGGCGGCCTGCGCGTGGACCACGTCGCCGGGCTGTGGCGGCTCTGGTGGGTGCTGCCCGGCGCGGGCGCGGCGGACGGCACCTACGTCACGTACGACCCGGAGGCGATGGTCGGCATCCTGGCGCTGGAGGCGCACCGGGCCGGTGCCGTGGTGATCGGCGAGGACCTGGGCACCGTGCTGCCGATCGTGACCCGCGGCCTGCAGCGGCGGAACATGCTGGGCTCCGCGGTGATGTGGTTCGCCCGCGACCCGGACGCCTGGGCGGACGGTTTCGTCCCGCTGGCCGACTGGCAGCCGAACGCGCTGGCCTCGATCTCCACGCACGACCTGCCGACCGCCGCGGGCTTCCTGACCGAGGAGCACATCCGGGTCCGGGCCGAGCTGGAGCAGCTGGCCGGCCCGGTGTCGGAGGCCGAGGCGGAGGCGCGGCGGGACCGCGCGCAGCTGATCGCGCTGCTGCGCGCGGACGGCTTCCTGACCGCACCGGACCCGTCCGTCGCCGAGATCATCGCGGCGATGCACGAGGCGCTGGCCGCGACGCCGTGCCGCCTGGTGGTGGCGTCGCCGTACGACGTGCTGGGCGAGCTGCGGCAGCCGAACCTGCCGGGCACGGTCGATCAGTACCCGAACTGGCGGATCCCGCTGCCGGTCACGCTGGAGGAGTTCCGCGCGGACCCGCGCGTCGAGCGCATCGTCAAGACCCTCAACACGCACTGAGGGCCCGGCGCGATCGCGCCGGGCCCCCGTCGTGCGATGCCGCTACCGGCCCGCGCACTGGCCGAGGGCGAGGCCCCGGACCGTGTTCGGGCGGCCGTCGTTCACCGGCGCCGGCGTGTTGCCGGTGCAGGCGAGCGCGCCGGTCACGGTGTTCGCCGCGACCGTGTTGACCGCGGTGCCGGTGTTGCCGCTCAGCAGCGCGGCGCCGGTCACCGTGTTCGTGTCGAGCGTGACGCCGCCGCGGCCGGCGAGCACGCTGACCGCGCCCTTGATCGTGCCGTCGGTGACGGTGACCGCGCCGGTGCTGCCGATCAGGCTGATCGCGCCGGTCACGGTGGCGTCGTCGATCTCGACGGTGCCGCCGAGCAGCGCGGTGATCGCGCCCTGCACGGTGCCGCCGTCGACGATCAGCGACGCGCCGGGCAGGACCGTGATCGCGCCCTTGACCGTGGCGCCGGTGACGCAGACCAGGCCGGACCGGACGGTCAGCGCGCCGCGGTGGGTGCCGGTCACGCTCTCCGTGCAGGCCGGGCCGGTCGTGGCGCGCGGCGCCGGGTCCGCGGTGACCGGCGAGTGCTTCGCCAGGTACGCGGTGAGCAGGGTCAGGTCGTTGTCGCCGGTGGTGACGCGGTCCGTGCCCTTGCTGAGCGTGGTGAAGTTGTCGCCGCCCGCCGCGAGGAACGAGTTCGACGTGACCCGGTACGTGCCGGCCGGGTTGATCGGCTTGCCGTCGAGCGTGATCGAGGTGATGTGCGCGCCACGGGGCGCGTCCACGACGTACCGGTAGCTGAAGCCCTTCGACACGCCCAGGTGCAGCTTCGGCCGGGACGCGCCCTCCGGCTGCCACTGCTCCTCCAGCACCGCCTTGATCTGCGCGCCGGTAAGCGTCTGGGTGATCACGTCGTTGGAGAACGGCTGTACCGCGAACGCCTCGGAGTAGGTGACCACGCCGTCCGGCGCGTACAGCAGGTCGGTCCGCAGCCCGCCCGGGTTCATGAAGGCGATCTGCGCACCGCCCCGGCCGGCGTCCTTGGTGCCCTCCAGCTGCACGTCCGCGATGAAGTTGCCGAGCGGCGACTCCAGGCCGCGGTTCTCGTTGCCGTCGGTGTAGGCCCGCTTGACGTCCGCGGTGATCTTGCCGAGCGGCTGGGCGCCGAGCACGGCCGCGTTCGCCACGGCCGCGTCCACGATGCCGGCCACCGTGCCGTTGGACGGCGCGCCGACCACGTCGACCAGTGCCGCGGTGGAGGCGGTGACGTCGCCGGTGGCGGTGTCGACGGTCAGCGTGACCTTGCTGATCAGCTTGCCGTAGTCGCCGCCCTGGATGACCGGGCGGGTCCGGTTCGTGCCGGGGATCGGCGCCACGAACGCGTACGGCTGGTGCGTGTGCCCGCTGAAGATCGCGTCGATGTCCGCGCCGGCCCGCATGAACCCGCCGAACACCGGGTCGGCGGCCAGGTCGTCGGCGGAGCGGATGTTCGCGGCGGCCGCACCCTCGTGGGTGATGAGCACGACCACGTCCGCCTCGCCGTTGCCCTCGTCGCCGTCGGAGAGCTCGGCCGCGACCGTGTTCGCCTCCGCCACCGGGTCGCGGAACTCGACGTCGCGGATGCCGTCCGGGCTGACCAGTTCCGCGGTCTGGACGGTGACGACGCCGATGTAGCCGACCCGGACGCCGCCCAGCTCCTGCACCGAGTACGCGGGCAGGGCCCGGACGCCGCCGGAGTAGACGTTCGCGCCCAGGTAGTCGAACTGCGAGCGCGGGATGACCCGGCCGAGCAGATCGGTCATGCCCTTGTCGAACTCGTGGTTGCCGACGGCCGACACGGCCAGCCCGCCGGCGTTCAGCACGTCCAGCGTGGGGTTGTCGTCGTTGATCGCGGAGACGAACGTCGACGCGCCGATGTTGTCACCGGCGGAGATGAACGCGGTGTTCGGGTTCGTGGCCCGCAGCTGGTCCACCAGGCCGATCAGCTGGGCCGCGCCGCCGACCGCCTGGCCGTTCACGGTCGCCGGCGACTGCAGGCGGCCGTGGAAGTCGTTGATGCCGAGCAGTTGCAGGTCCACGGTGGCCGGGGCCGCCTGGGCGGGCACCGCGGTGGCGACCAGTGCCACGGCACCGGCAAGCGCCACCGCGGCGGTGGAAGGGGTCAGACGCATCGGATGAGGCCTCCGGGAAGAATGGCTGGAGGGTGATCCTAGGGTCCGCAGTTGACGATCATGTGAACCGGCGACCAATGAACATGTGGACCGCGCCGGTGATCAGGTGGACCGCACCGGTGATCAGGTGGACCGCACCAGGCCGAGCTCCGGCCGCGTGACGCCGGGGAAGACCTCGGCCAGCGCGGTCGCCGAGACGCCGCAGCGCTTCCGCAGGATCTCGCCGATCACGGTCCGGTAGTCGGTCGTCACCGCGAGATCGCCGTTGACCAGCCGGCCGGTGCCGAGGCCCGGCCACGCGCCGTGCACGAGGCCGCCGCGCACGGCGTCGCCGAGCACGAACATCGCGTTGCCGTACCCGTGGTCCAGCCCGCCGGAGCCGTTCTCGGCCACCCGCCGGCCGAACTCGCTGATCGTCAGCAGCGTGACCTTCCGGCCCGCGGTGTCCGCCGCGAACGCGGCCAGCGCGGCGGCCAGTTGCCCGAGGTTGTCGTGCATGCGCGCGCCGAGCCCCTCGTGCATGTCCCAGTCGCCGGAGTCGACCGCGGCCGCGACCAGGCCGACGTCTCCCTTGATCAGGCGGGCCACGTCGCGCAGCGCCCGGCCCAGCTCGGTGTCCGGATAGGTCACGTCGCTGGTGATCCCGCGCAGCGCCCCGACCGCGGCGAGCGCGTCGACGGCCGACCGCGCCGGTGCCGCCAGCTCGGCCGGCACCCCCGTGTACAGCGCGGACAGCGCGGTGGACATCTTGTTCTTCGACTCGCCGCCCAGCGTGAACGTGTCGATGGCGCGCAGGCCCAGGTCCGCCGACGGGCCGGCCAGCAGCCGGTGCGGCTGCGCCGAGCCCACCGCGACGCCGGCCAGCGCGCCGGTCGTGCCGAGGCCGCCCAGCATGCGGTCCAGCCAGCCGGTGCGCGTGGACGTGCCGGCCGCGGCGCGCTCCAGCTCCTCCATCGCGGCGAAGTGCGACCGGTTCGGCGCGGCCTGGCCGACCGCGTGCACCGCGGCCAGCTTCCCCGACTGCCACAGCGGCGCCAGCGGGGCCAGCGCCGGGTGCAGGCCGAACATGGCGTCGCCGGCCACGATCCGCGACTTCGGCACCGCGATGCCGGGCCGGGCCGCGTAGTAGTCCGGGTCACCGATCGGCACCACCGCGGACAGGCCGTCGAAGCCGCCGCGCAGCGAGAGCACGACCAGCACGTCACCGGTGTGCGGCGTGGCCGCGAACGCCAGCTGGCTGGAGAGCCCGGCCCCGGTCAGCCCGGCGAGCCCGGCCGCCAGCCCGCGTCCCAGCAGCCCGCGCCGGGTCAGCCCGTTGTTCTCCGCGCATCCGCACTCGGTCGGCAGTGTCATCAATTCCACACCAATCAATCGGGGGTACGTCGGTCAGCGCACCAGGAAATACGGCGAGTCGAGGAGTAGAGCGACGAGGTACGGAAAATTGGCGTTGACCGCCGGGTCGGTCGATTTCAGCGCGCTTCCCGGGCTTTTTCCGAAATAGGCCGCGAGCGCGGTGGTATGGGCCGCCGCGAGTTTCGTCCCGAACAGCCGCAGCGCGAGCGCGTCCACCAGCCCGCCGTAGGTGGCCGGCACGGTCGGCACCAGCGCGGCCCGCAGCGACGCCGGCCGGGTCAGCTGCTTGTACCACCAGTTCGCGGCCAGGTTCATGTGCAGGTTCCACCGGGTCAGCAGGCCGGACGGCGACGCCCACGCGGCCGCGACGTCCGGGTAACCGTTCGGCGGCGCCCACGCCATCGGCTGGTGCCCGCTCGGCTCCAGCGCCCAGTAGAGCGAGGTCAGCCCGGCCGTGCCGGACGCGTCCGGGCCGAACCCGAGCGTCCGTACCGTGGCGGCCAGGTCCTCCAGCGGGGTGCGCTGCTTGCGCCCGGCCGACGCGGCGAACTCCGCGGACGTGAACAGCGCGCGCAGCACCGGCGCGATCGCGGTGCCGTTCGCCAGGTAGACCTTGGCCAGCGTGGTGACCAGCGAGGCCGGCGGCTCGTCCGCGACGAACCGCACGCACAGCTTCCGGGCGATCCGCTCGGCCGTGGCCGGGTGGGTGGCCAGGTAGTCGAGGAACGCGGTCACGGCCGGCTCACCGGCCGGGTCCGCGTTCGGGTGGCTGAAGCCGAGCACGGTGATCGCGCCGGTCGCGTGCGCGGCCGGGTCGTACCGGTAGAGCCCGGTCTTGGTGTTGACGGTCGCGCCGGTGAGCAGCAGCGCGGCCTGGCGCACGTCCGGCTCGCCGTGCGCGCCCAGCCCGACCGTGTGCAGCTCCAGCAGCTCACGGGCGTAGTTCTCGTTCGGCTTGGCCTTCGTCGAGTAGCGGTTGTCCAGGTACGTCAGCATCGCCGGGTGCCGCGCGCTCGCCTTCAGCATGTCCGCGAACCGGCCGAGCGCGTGCCGGCGGATCACCGTGACGTCGTAGTCCGGGCGGCTGTCCCAGACGTCGCCGTTCGGGCAGGTGACGTTGAGGTGGTTGGACCAGAAGTCGACCATGGCCTCGAACAGCTGCCGGTTGCTCCAGATCGCCCGGGTGACCGCGGCCGTGCCGAGCTGGAACATCGCCTCCCAGCCGTACGTCTTGAACACGCCCGCGCTCGCGGCCGCGCGCACCGCCGTGACGTCCCGGCCGGCCAGCGGGAACCGGGCGACCAGCGCGGCGCAGGCGTCGTCCGCGATCGAGGCCGGGTTCAGCTGCCGGTCCAGCCAGCGAGCCGCGCCCAGCGAACGGATCTCCGCGATCGAGGCCGGCGTCGGGCCGTAGGTGGCACGGCGCAGCAGGTGCAGCAGCGGGTCCACGGCGACCAGGTCGGCCGCCGCGGCCCGGGCGGTGCCGGTCGCGGCCGCGGCCGTGCCGGGCACGCCGGTCGCGAGGGTCGCGCCGGCCGCGGTGGCGGCGCCGAGCAGCGTGCGCCGGGAGGTCTGTGCGGTCATGCCGGTAGATGTCGCCGGGCCGGGCGGTAATCTGAACCGCCGCAACCGGACTGCCCCCGGCCGCAACCGGACCGCACCCGACCGGATTCTCAGATGGGCGCGGGTTCTCATATTTGCGCGAGATCAACGCGGCGCGAGAGGGTTGACGGGTGGGCAGAGAGAAGCGGGACGGCACGGTCCGCCGGATCGTGCGCGGCGGCGGCGTGGCCGAGGTGGTCCCGGACCGGGACCGGGAGAACGCGTTCCTGCTGCTGGTGGACGGCACCCAGCAGTCCCATGTGGACCTGGCCGATCCGTCCGCGCTGGAGTTCGAGTACATGCGCCGGATCGCGGCCGTCCTCGATCTGACCGCGCCCCCCGGTGACCCGCTCCGCGTGCTGCACCTGGGCGGTGGCGCGCTGAGCCTCCCCCGCTACCTGGCGGCGACCCGGCCCGGCTCCACCCAGCGGGTGGTGGAGATCGACGGCGCGCTGGTCGAGCTGATCCGCGAGACGCTGCCGCTGCCCAAGGACGCGAAGATCCGGGTCCGCGTGGGCGACGCGCGCGAGGTGGTCACCGGCAGCCCGGACGCGGCGTACGACGTGGTGATCGGCGACGTGTTCGACGAGGCCCGCACGCCCGCGCACCTGACCTCGGTGGAGTTCGTCGGCCAGGTCGCCCGGGTGCTGCGCCCGGACGGCCGCTACATCCTCAACATGGCGGACAGTCCCCCGCTGCGGTTCGGCCGCAACGCGGTGGCGACCGTGCGCGCGGTGCTGCCCGAGCTGTGCCTGATCGCGGACGCGACCGTGCTGCGCGGCCGCCGGTACGGCAACCTGGTGGTGGCCGCGGGCCGCACCCCGCTGCCGCTGCCCGAGCTGCGCCGCCGGATGGCCGGCGACTGGTTCCCGAGCCGCGTCGAGGCCGGCCCGGAACTGGACCGCTTCGCGGACGGCGGCCGCGTGGTCACCGACGCGGACGCGGAGTCCTCCCCGCCGCCGCCGGAACTGCTCCGGCCGGAGCGCCCCGAAATCTGAGGTCTTTCGATATATTGGCGGCACTTCCGAAGGCGGATCAGCGGTCGACAACCCCGGATGGGCAGCTAATGAACCCGGACGGGTGGCCAATGCCCGGCGCGGCGACGGTCGCCAATGTTCGATGTGTCGGAAGTAGGCATTTCCAATACAGACCTTGCGTCCGCCAATTGATTCAGAGTTCAATCATTGCGGACTTCGAGGGCTTCTCGGCCGACGGCTGCGACCGGTAGGAGGAACCGCTGTGGACACGCCCGTCACGGTGGCGATTGTCGACGACCATCCGGTGGTGCTCGAGGGCGTGCGTTCCTGGCTCGCCGACGATCCGCGGATGCGTGTGGTCGCGACCGGTTCGTCCATCGACGACGTGCTGTCCGCCGCCGGCGACGTGAAGGTGCTGCTGCTCGACCTCAGCCTGCACGGCCGCATGGTGATCGACCGGGTCTCCGAGCTGTGCGAGGCCGGCCTGCGCGTGGTGGTCTACTCCGAGCACACCGACCCGGACACGGTGCTCCGCGTGGTCGAGGCCGGCGCGGTCGCGTTCCTGGCGAAGAACGAGGGCAAGGAGCACTGCGTCGCCACCGTGCTCGCCGCCGCGATGGACCAGCCGTACGTGGCGCCCTCGCTGGCCGGCGCCATGGTCGGCGACCGGCGGCCGGAGCGCCCCGCACTGTCCGAGAAGGAGCGCGAGGCGCTGCTGCTCTGGTTCCAGTCCATGTCGAAGGCGTCGGTGGCCCGCCGCATGCAGATCAGCGAGCACACCGTGAAGCAGTACGTGGACCGCGCCCGGATCAAGTACGCGAAGGCGGGTCGCCCGGCCGCGTCCAAGGCCGCGTTGCTCGCTAGGGCAATCGAGGACGGTCTGATAAAACCAGACGATGTCCAGGAATATCGGTCAAACGCGTCCAATCGGTACTGAACGGGGGTTGACCCCCGCACAGGTGTCATGACTGTGGAGCCTTCAACCACCAGAGTGGGGCATTGAGGAGGTTTCTTTCATGGCCGATCACTCGTCCTCCTACTTCCGCCTGACGGAAGGGGCGCGGCTGCCCGAGGGACCCCGGCTCCACGAGGGCGAACAGCTGCTGTGGCACGGTCGGGCGAGCGTCGCGGAACACCTGTACAGCGAGACCATGACCCGCTCCGCCGTCCGGTGGACGCTGCCGTCGTCGACGACCGTCATGGTCACCGACCGGCGCCTCACGTTCGCCGGCCCGATGGAGCTCGAGGACGGCGCCGAGCGTGGCCGGGCATGGAGCCACCGCGCGTGGATCCGCCGCCGGGACAGCCGGGCCATGGTCGGCCAGCTGCTCTACCAGTGGCCGTACCACCTCTACGTGCACTCCACCCAGGAAGTGCTGCTGGTCTGCGGCGCCGCGCTGGCCGGCGGACGGCCCACGCTCGCGCTCTCCGGCGGCGACGTCGGCGGCGGCTTCCTCGCCAACATCCTGCGGCGGGCGATCGCCGGCTTCCGGATCCAGCACGCCGACGTGCTCGGCCTCAACGAAACCAAGATCGCGACGCTGGGCGGGCTGATGAACGGCCCCAACTTCCAGCGCAAGGTCGGCTCCGTGCCGCTCCCCGGCGCGCTGCTCCTCGGCTTCCAACAGGAACGGGAGTACGCGGACGCCGCACTCGCGGCCGTGCACCGCAGCCGCGCGCTGCACTGACTTTCCCCGGCGGGCCGGCTGCCACCGACCCGTCCGACGAGGCTTCTCCACCGGTCCCGGCGGAGAAGGCTCACGTGTGGTGGGTGTGGAACCGGCGAACCAAGGGTGGGGGCGCCGGTTCCACCCCCACCCCTGTCGCCCTCAGAGCAGGTTCGCGCCCGCTCCGGCGTTCGCCCGGCTGATCACGTGGTCGACGATGCCGTACTCCTTGGCCTCGTCCGCGGTGAACCAGCGGTCCCGGTCCGAGTCACGCTCGATCTGCTCCGGCGTGCGACCGGTGTGGAACGCGATCCGCTCGTTCATGACCTTCTTGATGTGCAGCATGCTCTCCGCCTGGATCGCGATGTCCGCCGCCGTACCGCCGATGCCGCCGGACAGCTGGTGCATCATGATCCGGGCGTGCGGCAACGCGTACCGCTTACCCGGCGTGCCCGCGCACAGCAGGAACTGGCCCATCGAGGCCGCCATGCCGATCGCGATCGTGGCCACATCGTTCTTGATGTACTGCATCGTGTCGTAGACGGCCATGCCGGCGCTGATCGAACCACCCGGCGAGTTGATGTACAGCGAGATGTCCTTCTCACTGTCCTCCGACGCCAACAGCAGCATCTGCGCCGTGATCCGGTTCGTCACCGCATCGTCCACCTGGCTGCCCAGGAAGATGATCCGCTCACGGAGCAGCCGCTGGAACACCTCGTCATCGAAGCTGCCGCCGCCCGCACGCATCACGAGCTCGTCCCTGTCCATGCGCAAACCACCCCTCGGATAAACGTCTCGGTCAACACTCCGCCGCCGCGGCCCCCGAACCAAGCGATTCCCCGCACAGCGAACACCGACCATTATTCGCCCTGCCCAGCACACCCGCGGCCACGCCTCACCACCAGCCAAAACACAATCGGGCCGCAATCGTTTTGCACATCCGCACATCCCCGGGCTAGGGTTAACGAGCCGACGCGGGGTGGAGCAGCTCGGTAGCTCGCTGGGCTCATAACCCAGAGGTCGTCAGTTCAAATCTGGCCCCCGCTACGAGGGTCGAGGGCGTCATGTTCGCGGAAAGCGCGAACGTGGCGCCCTCTTCGCATTCTGCTCCGGGGCCGAGCCCCGGAGGCCCCGCGTGCCGGGGGCGCGCTGCGTGGCCGGCTGCCGGATATCTGCTGGCGTGGCTGGCCGGGGCGAGCCCTGGGCCCGCGTGCCGGGGGCGTGCTGCGTGGCCGGCTGCCGGATGTCCGGTGGCGGGGCCGCCGGGGCGAGTCCTGGTGTGACTCCGCGTGTCGGGGGTGGCTGCGTGGCCGGGTGGCGGGGCGGCTGGCGAAACCGCGTGTTGCGGTCCTGGGGGGCTGGGTTAGAGGCGGAGGGGGGAGTAGAGGGTGGTGGGGGAACTGGTCAGGAGGGACCAGTAGCGTTCGCCGTAGGACCAGTGCCACCACTCGGTGGGGTAGTTGATCAGGCCGGCTGAGGTGAGGGCGTCGGACAGGAGGCGTCGGTTCGCGGCGGCCTCGGCGGAGATGTTCGGGGCGGCGGTGAAGCAGGCGTTGTCGCTGTCGTCGGGGGTGGCGTCGACGGCGGTGCCCATGTCGAGTTCGTTGCCGTCGGCGTCGCAGAGCGTCAGGTCGACGGCGCCGCCGGTGCTGTGCGGGGCCACCTCCACCGGCGAGACGAACTTGGTCGTCTCGACGTGCACGCGTTCGTCCGGCCAGTGGGGGTAGCGGCTCCGCAACTGGTCGCGGTAGCCGTTGAAGATCGCCAGCTGCGCGTCGTACGGCCGGTATCCCTCGATGACCAGCAGCCGCAACCCGTCCGGAAGCTCCGCCTGGGCCTTCAGCAGTCGCTCGATCACCCCACGGCGCAGCAGCGCGAACCGTCCGCTCTCCTCCGCGGCCCGCTCGTCGACCCGCAGCACCTCCCGCGCGTCAACCAGCTCCTCGCCGTTCTCCCCCAGCACAACCGCCGCCACCACCGGATCCGACAACAAAATCATCAACCCACTCCCCCAGTCCCCACACTTCCGCCACCAGCCACCCGGCAGCCACCCACGACACGCGCGGCACCCAGGGCTCGGCCCCGACAACCCACGCCACCAGACATCCGGCAGCCCGCCACGCAGCCACCCTCGGCACGCGGAGCCCACCAAGGCTTCCCCGCAGCCCACGCCACCGGACATCCGGCAGCCGGCCACGCAGCACGCCCCCCGGCACGCGGGCCCAGGGCTCGCCCCGGCAGCCACGCCACCGGACATCCGGCAACCAGCCACGCAGCACGCCCCCGGCACGCGGGCCCAGGGCTCGCCCCGGCAGCCACGCCACCGGACATCCGGCAACCAGCCACGCAGCACGCCCCCGGCACGCGGGCCCAGGGCTCGCCCCGGCAGCCACGCCAGCAGATATCCGGCAGCCGGCCACGCAGCACGCCCCCGGCACGCGGGGCCTCCGGGGCTCGGCCCCGGAGCAGAATGCGAAGAGGGCGCCACGTTCGCGCTTTCCGCGAACATGACGCCCTCGACCCTCGTAGCGGGGGCCAGATTTGAACTGACGACCTCTGGGTTATGAGCCCAGCGAGCTACCGAGCTGCTCCACCCCGCGTCGGCTCGTTAACCCTAGCGTGGATCGGCGGAAACTGCGAATTCGTTGATCGGGGTCCTCGCTCCGCCGGGCCAACTGGGGGCGGGGTGCCGTGGGATCACGCGGGTGCGGGCTCTGGAGCAGGGGCGATGGTGGGGCGGAGGACGAGGGCGGCGACGGCCGTGGTGGCCAGGATGAGGTGCCGGGTGGAGATTTCGGCGCGCATCGACGACTCCAGCCGGCCGATGCGACGGCGCGCATGCCACGCGCGGAGCAGCCGGCCCACCGGTGACCACGGACGGCGGCCCCCGCACCGGAGTTCGGTGCGGGGGCCGCTGTCCGGGCCCGACGATCAGCCGGTCACGTGACCGCCGAGACCCGGCAACTCACGTTGCACGACCGCGTCACCGGCCAGCCGGTCACCGGGGCCCGCGTCCCGGCCGACGCCCGCAGCCGCGCCGCCGGCCAGCCGGTCAGCGAAACCTACGTCCCACCCGGTGCCCGCGGACGCCTCGCCGGCCGGCCGGTCAGCGGGAACCGTGGTCCGGTCAGTGCCCGCGGCCGGTTCGCCGGCCAGCCGGTCAGCGGGGCCTGCGTCCCACCCGGTGCCCGCGGCCGCGTCGCCGTCCGGCGCCACGGTCGACAGACCAGCGGTCGGCAGGAGACCGGCGGTTGGAAGCGGAAATCCGCGGTTCGGCATCATGGGACCGCTGACCGGTTCGTGCGGCGCGACTCGGTCGCCCGCCGATCCGGCTTCGATCGCTTCGAGCGGCCCGGTGTCGCCGTCGATACCGTCCGTCGGCGGAAGCCGCCGGCTGGCGGACAGCGTGTCGCCGGCACGGAACCCGGGGGCGGCGGCACCGGCGTCGGGAGCCTCGCCGTCGCCGTCCGATGCGCCGTCATCACCCGATCCGCCGGGACCGGGATCAGAGCGCACGTCGCCTTCGGCCGCCGGTGATCCGGCCTCGGCGATCCCAGCGGCCGCCGCGGTCCCGCGCGATGCGGCTGCCGTCTCGATCACGCCCGACGCAGCTGACGCCGCCTCGCCGAACGCGGCCACCGCTTGCGTCTCGCACAACGCAGCTGTCGCCTCGGTCTCGGTTGCACCGGCTCCGGCCGACCCCGCTTCCGCCGTCCCCGTCACGGCCGTACCGGTGTCCGCCGGTGCAGCCGCCGTCGTTCCGGCGTCGGCGAGGTCGGGCGGCGGCCAGCCCGCGGGCAGTGCCCGCGCCCATCCGTCGGCCAGTCGCCGCTGCACCAGCGCACCGCTGAATCGCCCGGACTCGGCAGGCTCGTCGGCGGAGGATTCGTGCTCCTCGCCAGCCGGCTCGGCGACGGCCGGCGCACGACCACCGCCGGCGAGATCACCGCGGGGCAGCGTCGAGAGGCCGGCGCGCGGCACGAGATCGACGTCGCTCAGCACGTGATCGTCGGTGCCCGACGCGAGATCACCGCGAACCGGCGCCGGATCCCCGCCAGCCGACGCGAGATCACCGCGAACCGAGGCCGAATCGCCGCCGGATGGCGCAAGCTCACCGCGAACCGAGGCCGGACCGCCACCGGCCGACGCGAGATCACCGCGGATCGGCGCCGGAGCGCCGTTGGCCGACGCGAGATCACCGCGGATCGGCGCCGGTACGCCGTTGGCCGACGCGAGATCGCCGTCGGTCCGCGCCAGGTCGCCGCCGGTGAGCGCGTGGTCGCCGGTCAGCCAGGCCAGGGCCGCCAGGTCCGCCGCGGGGACCGGGTCGCCGGCCGAGATCCACTCGACGTCCACGGGGCCGAGCGACGCCAGTTCGTCGTCCGGTTCGCCGTCCGATCCGGCTCCGCCCGCGCCACCGGGTGCCGCCGGCCCGCCGAGAGGCCCGCCGACCGAATCACCGACCGGATCGCCGGCCGGGTCGTCGACCGGCTCGTCGACCAGCAGCGGAAATTGGTCCGCGTCCGGTGATTCCAGCGCGCTGCGGGCGACCAGCCATTCGTAGATCGTGCGCAGCGGCGCCCGCGGGTTCTCCTGCCGGCAGTTGACCGGCGGGACCAGCGAGGACGGATGGCTCGGATGTTCGACGCAGTGGGTGAGTGCGCGGCCGACCGCGTCCGGATGGCTGCCGCCACCGCCGGAGTCACCGCAGGCCCGGCACTCCCAGCGCCAGAACGGTACGCCCAGCGCCGGGCGGGACCGGAAGACGCGCAGCGGCCGGGCGAGGTCGATGTCGTCGTCGATCACGGCGGCCGGGGCTTCGAGGGTGGTCATGAACGCCGCCCCTTCCCGAAGAGACAAATACCCTACGGGCTCATTTTTCAGACGAAAAACGAAGAAGGTGCCAGTATCGGAGAATTACGGAACGTTAACCACGCCGGACACCGTGGCCTGGTCGATCTCCGAGATCCGGATGGTGAACTTCACGGTCCACTCGCCGGGCAGCGGGAAGTTGACCGGCCCCAGCCCGTGGCTCTCGTCCAGGATCGCCATCGGCGCGTCGATCGGCTCCAGCCCGGCGGACGGCAGCGCGATCGTCACCCGGAACTCCTCGATCGGGATCGGCTTGCCCTCCGGCGTGTAGACGAACCCGTGCAGCGTGTTGTACTCGCCCCGCTGCACCGGGTAGATCTCGTACTGCAACGTGTAGATCGGGCTGGTCAGCGTCTGGCTGAACGTCTCCGGCACCACCACCGGCGCCTCCTCGCCCACGTTCCGCGACGGCGTGGTCTGCACCAGCACCGCGCTCGCGGCCAGCACCACCGCGGTCACCGCGAGCTCGACCGCGACCGACCGCCGCAGCCAGACCGCCGGCGGCCCGCCCGGCACCAGCCGCGCGGTCCAGCCGGTCGCGGTTCCGGTCACCAGCCGCCGGACCAGCAGCCGGGCCGCGCCGGCGACCGCGAGCACCACGCCGAGCAGCGCGGTCTTCGCCAGGACCAGCTGACCGAAGCGCGTGGTGACCAGCTGGCCGACCGTGCCGACCTCGACCAGCACCTGGATCACGCCGCCGGCGATCAGGCAGTAGACCGCGAGCGCGGCCCAGCGCGACCAGACTGGCAGGATCACCCGCAGCTCGCGGGTGTCCGCGCGGCGCAGCAGGAACACGGCCAGCGCGATCAGCCCGCCGAGCCAGACCGCCATCGCGGCGAGGTGCGCGAAGTCCGCGAAGACCGTGACGACCGGCATCCGGGACGCGATCGGGTGCCCGGACAGCGGCCAGGTCACCAGCCCCGCGACCGCGACGCCCGCCAGCGCGATGCCACGCGCACGGGAGAGACGAGGAGCGCGGGAGAGGCTGGGAGCAAGACCGGCCAGCAACGGTACGGCCAGCGCCAGTACGGCCAGCCGGCCCAGGTGTGCCAGCCCGAACTGGCTGAGCAGCACCTCACCGAGCCCGGCGGCGGTCGCGTCCAGCGGTCCGCCGCCGTACGCGTAGGGCGCCTGCAGCCAGATCGCCGCGACCGCGCCCAGTGCGATCAGTCCGGCCCCGGCGAACATCATGATCCGTGGCCCGCGCCGGCCGGCCGGTGTGCGCAGCAGCCGACGCGGCCACAGCGACAGCATCAGCAGCGCCGGCCCGACCAGCAGCGTGAGTCCGAGGTAGCCGAGGTACTTCGCGACCGAGATGCCGGCCGTCACGCCCGGGTCGACCGCGTCGCCGGTGACCGCGCCGTCGAAGGTCGAGCGCGCGCCGACCGAGTAGGAGAAGCCGCCGCCGACCGGGTGACTGTCCGCGGACACCACCCGGTAACTGACCGTGTACGTGCCGAGCGGACGCTCCGCCGCCGCGATCGGGATGGTCATCACCGCGCCGGCCAGCGTGGGCTCGCCGCCGGTGACCGGTGTCCCGTCCGGCGCGACGACCTTGACCCGGCCCGGGACCAGCCGAACCGCCTCACTGAACGTGATGGTGACCGCGGTGGGTGCGGCGCCCACCACCGAGCCGCGCGCCGGCACGGTGTCGACCACGACCGCGTGCGCGGACGCGGGCGAGACCGGGCCGATCAGCACGACCAGCGCACCGAGGACCACAGCGGCGACCAGCCGTACCCACCTCATGTCGTGTTGTTCGGATGTGGGCCTCGTGATGGTTCAACGCGCGACCGGACTTTTCCCCGCATCCTTACCCACCGCATTGACGACCTTGCATCTAAGTCATAGCGTCTGGTCGATCCCCGGCCGTCGTTTCCGAATCACCCTGGCCGGAGTGAACGCAAACCTGTGCTCGGGAGGATCCATGCGACTGCTCAATCCCCCCACGACCCGGCGGCGGCTGCTGGCGCCGGCGCTCGCCGGCGTCCTGATGCTCACGCTCACCGCCACGCCCGCCGGTGCGGCCGGTGAGCGCTACCTCGACCCGAAGGCGTCCACCCCGGCCCGGGTGGCGGACCTGCTGCGCCGGATGACCGTGGAGGAGAAGGTCGGTCAGCTCCAGCAGATCGCGGTCAACCGGATGCAGGGCGACTGCACCTGGAGCGGCGGGGCGCTCAACGAGACCTGCATGCGGGAGGTTCTCGCGGATCAGCACGCCGGTTCGGTGCTCTCCGGCGGCGGCGCGGCCCCGGCCGTGAACACGCCGCGGGCCTGGGCCGAGATGGTCAACGCCATCCAGCGGTACGCGATCGAGAACTCCCGCCTGCGCATCCCGATCGTCTACGGCGTGGACGCGGTGCACGGGCACAACAACGTGATCGGCGCGTCGATCTTCCCGCACCAGCTCGGGCTCGGCGCCACCTGGAACACCGCGCTGAACCAGCGGACCGCGGAGTCGACCCAGCGCGCGGTCGCCGCCACCGGCACCACGTGGAACTTCTCGCCGGTCGCCGACCTGGCCCGGGACCAGCGCTGGGGCCGCTACTACGAGACGTACGCGGAGGACCCGGTGCTGGCCGGCACGCTGGCCGCCGGCGCGGTCACCGGCCTGCAGAACCGGGTGTCCGGCCGCCCGGTCGCCGCGACCGTCAAGCACTTCGCCGGTTACTCCGAGCCGTTCAACGGGCACGACCGCGCGCCGGGCGACCTGTCCCCGCGCTACCTGCAGGACACGATCCTGCCGCCGTACAAGGCCGCGGTGGACGCGGGCGCGCTGACCGTGATGGTCAACTCGGGCGCGGTCAACGGGATCCCGGCCACCGGCTCACGCTGGCTGCTCACCGATCTGCTGCGCGACGAGTGGGACTTCAAGGGCGTCGTGGTCAGCGACTGGAACGACGTCCGGCTGCTGCACACCGCGTACCACATCACCGACTCCTACGCCGGTGCGGTCGCGGCCGCGGTCAACGCGGGCGTGGACATGGCGATGGTCCCGCCGGACGACCGGGGCTTCCACCAGGCCGCGCTCGACGCGGTGAACCAGCGGCTGATCTCGAAGAAGCGGCTGGACCAGGCGGTCGGCCGGATCCTGACGCTGAAGTTCCAGCTCGGGTTGTTCGACAACCCGTACGTGGACCCGGCCGCGGCGGACGCGACCGTGCTGCAGGCGGACCGGCCGCTCAACCGGCAGGCCGCCACGGAGTCGCTGGTGCTGCTGCGCAATTCCGGTGGCACGCTCCCGTTCGGCGCGAGCACGAAGAAGATCGTGGTCGCCGGGCCGCAGGCGGACAACCTGACCGACCAGGTCGGCGGCTGGACGGTCGGCTGGCAGCGCGTCCCGGACGGCGTCACCATCCCGGGCACCACGATCCTCGACGGCCTGCGTGACACCGCGCCGGCCGGCACGACCGTGGTCGGCACGTCCAGCCCGGACGACGCGGTGGCCCAGGCCGAGAGCGCGGACGCGGTGGTGGTCGCGGTCGGTAACCGCGCCGCGGCCGAGGGCGAGGCGGACATGCCGAACCCGGTGCTCGCCCCGGACCAGCAGGACCTGGTGGCGCGGCTGGAGGCGACCGGCACGCCGGTGATCGTGGTGGTGGTGTCCGACCGGCCGCTGGTGCTCGGGCCGGCCAACGAGACGGACGCGCTGCTCGCGGCGTGGAACCCGGGCAGCGAGGGCGGCAACGCGATCGCGGACGTGCTCTACGGACGGGCCAACCCGAGCGGCCGGCTGCCGGTGTCCTGGCCGAGCCAGATCGGCAACCAGCCGCTGTACTACCAGCAGCTGCCGGGCACGAACGGCGGCGTCGGCTCGGGCTACACGCCGGCGTACCCGTTCGGCGCGGGCCTGTCCTACACCACGTTCAGCACGGGCGGTGTCGCGCTCGCGTCCGGCACGGTCCGGGCCAAGGACAACGTGCGGGTCACGGTCACCGTGTCGAACACCGGTGGCCGCGCCGGTGACCTGGTGGTGCCGGTCTACGTGGGCCAGGAGGTGGCGAACCCGCTGGCGCCGCCGCGCCGGCTGGTGGCGTTCACCAAGGTGCCGCTGGCCGCGGGTGAGACGCGGACCGTGACGCTCAACTTCCCGGCGTCCCGGCTCGCGGTCACCCCCGGCGACATGATCTCCACGGAGTCGCCGCGCGTCGCGCCGGGCCGGTACCTGGTGACCGCCGGCGAGTCCTCCGCCACGCTCACCGTCCGCTAGCCCCACTCGTGATCGAGGCGTCCCGGTCCGCGGGGCGTCTCGATCACGGCTAGACCGCGGCACGGAGCATCAGCACGCCGCCGTAGACCAGCGCGGCCGTGGTGCCGAACAGCATCAGCACCGCCCAGAACGCGCCGGACAGGCTGGTCAGCCGGTGCAGCGCGCCCGCGTCCGACGAGTTGTGGTCGTAGCCGCGGGCGCGCAGGAAGATCAGCATCGTCTCGACCGCGGCGATCAGCAGGAACCAGGCCCAGACGTGGGCGAAGAGTTCCCGCATCGGTGGTTCCACCGCCAGGGCGACATAACAGATCACCACCATCAGCGCGGGTACGACGAGCCAGCCGAGCAGCCCGCGCACGGCGAACAGCATGACGAACAGAAATCCGAGGCTGGCCCAGAGCGTCGCGTCGACCAGGTCCCGGGCGAGCAGCCACGCGGCGGCCAGGCCGAACAGCGACGGCGCGACGTACCCGATGAACTTGACCGCCACGTCGACCGCCCATGGCATGTCCTCGTCGAAGTACGTCGCACCGCCGCCGTCCCGGAACAGCCGGATCGCCCGGACCCGCTGGAACAGCAGCCTGGCCAGCAGCGCGTGCCCACCCTCGTGCGCGATCGTGTCGATCAGGCCGAAGATGACGTACGCCGGCACCGCCAGCAGCCAGGCCAGCAGCGCGCCGGCCCAGGCCACCTTGTTGACCCCCGGATCAGGAACGGCCGCGGCGATCTCCAGTAGACCGGGCATGCCGCCAAGCTATCCGCGGCTCAATATTGATCACCATCCCCGACAAGGATGCTATCCGTCACCGGACAATCGCTTGACGTAGCGGACTGCGCTACTCCATGGTGAGCCTCGGCCACCCGTCCACGTCGGCGCGCAGCGCCCGGTCGTGCGTGGCGAGCACGACCGCCGCCCGGGTGTCGCCGAGCGCCGCGGTCAGCTCGTCGACCAGCGCGATCGACAGGTGGTTCGTCGGCTCGTCAAGCAGCAGCACGTGCGGGCGCCGGGCCAGCACCAGCGCCAGGTCGAGCCGGCGCCGGCGGCCGGTGGACAGCTCGCGTACCGGCCGGTCCAGCTCTCCGGGGTCGAGCAGGCCGAGGCTCGCCAGTTCGACCGTGCCGCCGGCCGCCGCGAACAGCCGGCGCGCGGTCTCGGTGCCCGGCTCCGGCGACTCCTGCGCGAGGTACCCGACGCGCTGGCTCCGCGCGACGCGCCGGGTGCCGGTCGTCGGTTGCAGCCGGCCGGCCAGCACCGCCAGCAGTGTGGACTTGCCGGCGCCGTTCCGGCCGTCGACGTGCAGCCGCCCGGACGGGCCGACCGTGAGCGAGACCGGCCTCGCCAGCCGGCCGGCGACGGTCACGCCGTCCAGCGCGATGGTGGCGTTGCGCGGCAGCTCGGGCAGGCACAGGCGCAGCGGTGGTTCCGGGACCGTGACCGCGTGCGCGGCCAGCTCGTCCTGCCGCCGGTGGAACGTGCGGACCTGGGACGACGCCCGGGTGGCGCGCTTGTGCTTGTTCGTCCCCTTGTCCGGCCGCCAGTTGTCGATCAGGCGGTCCTGCGCGTCGGCCAGGTGCGCGGTGAGTCGCGCGTGCTCCGCGCGCTGCCGGTCGTACTCCTCCACCCAGCGCTCCCGCTCGGCCGCGCGACCGGCGAGGTATCCGGCGTACCCGTCGCCGTAGACGCGCGGCAGGTCGTCGCGGGACGGGTCCAGGTCGACGACCGAGGTGACCACCGCGGCCAGCAGCGCCCGGTCGTGGCTGACCAGCACCACGCCGGCCCGGGTGGTGGTCAGCTTCGACGTCAGGTAGGCCAGCCCGTCGTCGTCGAGGTGGTTGGTCGGCTCGTCCAGCAGCAGGAAGTCGTGCTCCGCGCCGAGCAGGCAGGCGAGCCGGACCCGGTAGCGGCCGCCGACGGACAGCTCGGCCAGCGGTCGCGCCCGGTCCCGTTCCGCGCCCAGCGCGGCCAGCGCGGCGTCGACCCGGTGGTCGGCGTCCCAGGCCTCCAGCGCCTCGGCCGCGTGCAGCGCGTCGGCGTATCCGTCGGCCGCGCCACGCTCCTCCCGGGCCAGCGCCGCCGCGGCCGCGTCGAGCGCGCGCAGCGCGGCCCTGGCGTCGTGCAGCGCGGCGTCGATCACGTCACCGACCGTGGCGTCGCCGGCGGCGTGCAGTTCCTGCTCGGCGAGGCCGATCGTGCCGGCCCGGCGGACCGTGCCGGAGTCGGGTTCGAGGGTGCCGGCGAGCACGGCCAGCAGCGTGGACTTGCCGCGTCCGTTCTCGCCGACGATGCCCCAGCGCGAGCCGGGCGTGACGGTCAGGGCGGCGCCGCGGAGCACGGGGACGCCGCCGCGCGCGAGATGGATGTCGGTGGCGGTCAGCTGCGCACGGGCGCGCGCGGGCAGAATCGTTGAGGTTGGCATTGCTCTCCCAGCACGGAGCGGCGCGCCCGGATGATCGCGGGCGGCGCTCGACGAGGCTTACGTGGACGGCGAGGAGGCCGGCAGCGCGGCCGGCGGCCGTCTCACAGGTAGAGCACGTACGGCATGGGCCCGATGCTAACCGGGGGGCCACGGCGGCGGCATCCGGTTTTGTTCAGGCCGGCGGCGTCAGGGCGCCGGTCAGGGTGCGCAGGACCAGGCGCAGCGTGTCGTGGCGGGACGCGCCGTCCGCGGTGTAGGCCCAGCCGGCGTAGAGCTGTGACCAGATCAGGGTCTCCACCCACCCGGGCGGCAGCTCCGGGTCGATCGTGCCGTCCCGGTGGCCGCGGGCGACCGTCTCCGCCAGCCGGGGGTCGCAGCCGTCCGAGTCGCTGTCCCAGACGGCGTCGCCGGCCGGTGACGGATCGGCGAACAGCAGCGACAGCAGGTCGCCGAGATCGAAGTACTCGCGGGCCAGCCGCACGACCGCGGCGCGGCCGGTGCCCTCCGGCAGCCGGGCCAGTTCCACGGCCCGGCCCATCCGCGCGACGCTCTCTTCCTTGATCGCCGCGAGCAGGTCGGAGCGGTCCGGGAAGTACCGGTGCAGCGTGGTCCGGCCGACGCCGGCGGCGGTGGCGATCTCGCCGAGCGAGGCGGCCGAGTTCCGCCCGAGCGTCGTGATCGCGGCGTCCAGGATCGCCCGGCGGGTGCGCGCACGACTGCCGGTCTCCGGAACGTCGGTCGTCATGCCGTCCGAGGATACTCCCTTGACCATAACGGAACAATCATGTTCCACTCTGGCCCATGCGAGTTCTGCTCGGTTATCTGCGCCCGCACCGCCGTACCCTCGTGCTCGGTCTCGTCCTGGGTCTGCTCGCGAGCACGGCGAGCCTGGCCACGCCGCTGGCCGCCAAGCAGATCATCGATTCGCTCGGCGACGGCTTCCCGGTTGTCCCGGTCCTGGCGCTGCTCGGGCTGGTGGTGGTCGGCACGATCATCTCGTTCCGGCAGTGGAAGCTGATGGCCACGGTCGCCGAGCAGGTCGTCTACCAGGCGCGGGTCTCCGTGGTCCGGCGCTACTTCGCGGCCCGGATCGACGCGCTCACCGGCCGCCCGACCGGCGAGCTGGTCACCCGCGCCACCTCCGACCCGCAGTTGCTGCACGACGCGTCCGCCAGCGCGGTCAACCTGATCAACAGTGCGGTCGCGGCCGCCGCCACGCTGGTGCTGATGGCCGTGCTCGACCTGGTGCTGCTGGCCAGCACGCTCGTGGCGGTGCTGGCCGTCGGCGCGGTGATGGTGACGCTGCTGCCGTCGATCGGCCGTGCGCAGGAGGCCGCGCAGGGTTCGATCGGCGAGCTCGGCGGCACGCTGGAGGGCAGCCTGCGGGCGATCCGGACGGTGAAGGCCAGCCGCGCCGAGGAGCGTCAGTCCGACCGGGTGGTGGCCGCGGCCGAGAACGCGTTCCGGCACAGCCTGCGCGCGGCGCACCGGGCCGCCGAGGTGATGACCGTCTCGTGGACCGGCGTCCAGCTCGCCGTCATCGTGGTGCTCGGCATCGGCGCCTGGCGGGTGGACGCGGGCCTGCTGGAGGTCTCCGGCCTGATCGCGTTCCTGCTGTACACGTTCCAGCTGATCGGCCCGCTCGCCGAGATGACCCAGAACCTGACGACGTTGCAGGCCGGCATCGCGGCCGCGTCCCGGCTCCGCGCCGTCGAGCAGCTCCCGGTCGAGGACCTTTCCGAGCTGCCGCCCACGTCGTCGCCGTCCGCCCCGGTCCTGGAGCTGCGGCGGGTCTCCGCGCGCTACGCCGAGGACGGCCCGGACGCGGTCCACGAGATCGACCTGGCGGTTCCCCGGCACGGTCACACCGCGATCGTCGGCCCGTCCGGCGCCGGCAAGACCACGCTGTTCTCCCTGATCCTGCGCTTCGTCGAGCCGACGAACGGCATGCTGCTGCTGAACGGTGTCCCGTACGCGAACCACCAGGTCCGTTCGCAGATCGCCTACGTCGAGCAGGAGACCCCGCTGCTGCCCGGCACGATCCGCGACAATCTGCGTTTCACCCACCCGGACGCCACCGAGGCGGAGCTGGCCACCGCGCTCGCCGCGGTCCGGCTCACCGACCGGGTCGCCGCGCTCCCCGCGGGCCTGGACAACCCGGTCTCCGCCACCGAACTCTCCGGCGGCGAACGTCAGCGCATCGCCCTGGCCCGCGCCATCATCCGCACGCCCGACCTGCTGCTGCTCGACGAGGCCACCGCCCAGTTGGACGCGCTCACCGAGCGGGCGCTGCAGGAGTGCATCCGGGAGCAGTCCCGGACCGGCGCCGTCGTCACGATCGCGCACCGTCTCTCCACGGTCCTGGACGCCGACCACATCGTCGTGCTCGACTCCGGCCGGATCCGTGCCCAGGGCACCCATGCCGAGCTCCTGGCGTCCGACGCGCTCTACCGCAGCCTGATCGAGGCGCTCCGGATCGCCACCCCCGAGACATCTCTCACCTGACCGGCCCCGCGGCTCAGCTCCCCCCCGCCCGACGCCACCCGCAGCACACCCATCAGCTCTCCGCGGCCGGCGCCACCCGCAGCACACCCATCAGGTCGGTGATGGTCAGCACCTGGCGCACCACCTCGTGCGCCCGCTCGACCACCAGCCCCGCACCGGCCCGCTCGGCCAATTCCCGGCAGGTGAGCAGCACCCGAATCCCCGCCGAGTCCAGAAACGTCACCCCACCCAGATCGAACACCACACTCTCGACCCGCGCCCCACCGAGCACCTCATCGACCGCCGCCTCCACCTCCGGCGCCGTATCCCGATCCATCTCCCCCACCACCCGCACCACCACAACCCCCGCACCCCGCCACCCCACCTCAACCCCCCACACCAACGCCCCCACCCCCACAAAAAGCAGCCCAGCCCAACCAAGCCCAACAAAGCCCAACCAAGCCCAACCCAACGAAGCCGCACCACACCACGCAGCCCCACCCGCCCCGCGGGGCCTCCGGGGGCTCGGCCCCCGGAGCAGAATGCGAAGAGGGGCGCCCGTCCGCGCTTTCCGCGGACAGACGCCCCTCGACACTCGTAGCGGGGACAGGATTTGAACCTGCGACCTCTGGGTTATGAGCCCAGCGAGCTACCGAGCTGCTCCACCCCGCGTCGGCTCGTAGAACATTACCGCAGTGGTCACCGGGGGTGCAAACGACCCCCGGCGCGTACCGCCGGGGGTCGTTCTCGGTGTGGGATCAGCCCTGTGGGCTGGGTGAGGTGACGGCTCGCTGTGCCGCGTCCCAGTCCCTCATCGCGGCGTCGAGCGCGGTCAGCGCCCTGCCGTACCGCTCGAAGTCACCGGACCGCTGTGCCTCCCGGACCTCGGTGATCGCGGCCTGGACCCGGTCCGCGGCCTGGTCGAGGCTGACGTTGCCGGCCGGTGCGGACGGTGGCGTGTTCGGCGTGGGCGTGGCCGGTGCCGCGGGCGACGCGGAGCCGCTCGGTGCCGGTGTCGCCGGTGTGCCGCCGCTCTGGTCCGGCGGTGTGGACGGCGGCGAGGTCTGTCCGCGCCGGGCCCGGTCGACCAGCGTGTTGATGCCCTCGGTGATGCTGTTGGCGAGCACCACGTACTTGCCGTCGCCGTAGGAGAGCAGCACCCTCTGCAGCAGCGGGTACGCGCTCTCGTCGTTGCTCTGCACGTAGATCGGCTCGACGTAGAGTATGCCGTTGCCGAACGGGAGCGAGAGCAGGTTGCCGTAGTCGATCCGGGCCGCTCCGTCCGCGGTGAGCTGGCTGATCGCGGTTCGCGCGTCGCCTTCCGTGGTCATCCGTTGGAAGACCTGTTCCGGGCCGAGCACCGGGGTGGAGTCGGGTAGTTCCAGGACCTGCAGCTTCGGGTTGCCGGCCTCGTCGTACCAGCCGGACATGATCGAGGCGAGGTTCTGCCGTTTCGCCGGGCTGAGCGCGGCGGTGAGCTGGAACGTCGTCTCGGTCTGCGTGCCGAGCTGGGTGTTCAGGTAGTACGGCGGCTGCCTGGTCTGCGAGTCGGACTGGCCGGGCGTGTTCGGTACGGTCCAGAAGTCGTCACCGGTGAAGTAGCCGCCCGGGTCGGTCACGTGGAACTTGGACAGCAGGTTCCGCTGCACCTTGAACAGGTCGACCGGGTAGCGCAGGTGCTCGGCGAGCGCGGCCGGGATCTCCGACTTCGGCTTGACCAGGTCGCCGCCGAACGCCTTGTTCCACGCCTTGAGCACCGGGTCCTGCGTGTCGAACTCGTAGAGCGTGACGGTGCCGTCGTACGCGTCGACGGTCGCCTTGACCGAGTTGCGGATGTAGTTGACGTCCTGTCCGGCCAGCGCGAACGCGCCGACGCCGGTGGTGGCGTCCTCGGTCTCGGTCTGCAGGTTGATCCGCTGCGAGTACGGGTACGTCGCGGACGTCGTGTAGCCGTCCAGAATCCAGACGATCTTGCCGTCCACGACGGACGGGTACGGGTCGCCGTCGATGGTGAGGAACGGCGCGACCTTCTCCACCCGGGAGCGCGGGTCACGCACGTACATCAGCCGCGAGTTGTCGTTGACCGCGTCGGAGAGCAGGAAGTTCGTCTCCGCGTTCTTCACCGCGTAGAGCAGGCGCCGGGTCAGCGAGCCGATCGGGATGCCGCCGGAGCCGGTGTACGTGTAGTACGTGTTCGTGTTGCCGGCGCCCGGCCGGTCGAACTCCGCCGCGTTCGCGCCCTCCGCGGCCGCACCGACGATCGCGTAGTCGTTGGCCTCCTCGCGGGTCTGCTCGCCGTAGTAGACGCGCGGCTGGTCGACCTTGATCAGCTCTTCGTTGGAGCTGCACTCCTGCAGCTGCTCGGCCTGCTGCGGGTCCTCCACGGCCTCGTTGAGGAAGCCGGAGACGAAGTACGGCTGGCCGTTGCAGACCACGCGGTTCGCCGGCGCGGCCACCAGCCCGTACCCGTGGGTGTAGACGGTGTGGCGGTTGATCCAGTTGTTCTGCTGGTCGGTCAGCTCGCTGTAGTTGATCTCCCGGACGCCGACCACGTAGTCCTGGCTCTTGCCGTCCACCTCGTAGCGGTCGATGTCGAGCTTCGCGCCGAAGTCGTAGAAGCCGCGGACCTGCTGGAGCTGCGTGTACGTCTCGGAGACCAGCTGCGGGTCGAGCAGCCGGATGTTCGGCACGACGGACGAGTCGCTGGTCAGCTCCGGCGGCGGGGTCAGGTTGCTCGCCCCGAACGCCTGGACCTCGCTGGCCGCGACGCCGAACGCGTCCCGGGTGGCGCTGATGCTGCGCTGGATGTACTCCGCTTCCTTGTCCCGGATGCTCGGGTTGACCTCGAAGGTCTGCACCGCCCACGGGTAGATGCCGCCGATCGCGACCGCGGAGATGCCGAGCAGTGCCAGCGAGACGCCGGGCCAGGTGAGGTTCCGCATGACCGCGTTGGAGAACACGATGATTGCGATGGCCACCACGATCGAGATGTACGCCAGGATCTCCTTGGCCGGCAGCAGCGCGTTGATGTCCGCGTAGCCCGCGCCGTACAGGTCGGTGCCGTTGTTGTAGTTGAGCAGCAGCGCCCGCCGGTCGAGCACGTAGGCGACCGCCTTGAGCAGCACGAACATCGCGACGAGCGTGGTCAGGTGGGCGCGGGCCGCGGTGGTCATCCGGTCGCCGATGCCCTGCAGCCGGACGCCGCCGAAGATGTAGTGCACGGCGAGCGCGCCGATCACGGACAGCACCACGGCGGTGAAGCCGACGCCGAGCAGATAGCGCCAGAACGGGAACTCGAAGACGTAGAAGCCGATGTCCACACCGAACTCGGGGTCGGCGACACCGAACGGCTGCTTGTTGCGGAACAGCAGCCAGTCCTGCCAGCGGCTCTGCGCGGAGAGGCCGGCGAACAGGCCGACGATGACGGACAGCACCGCGATCCAGGTGCCGACGCGCGGCGTCAGCACCATCCGGTACCGCTCCAGCGTGGCCTGTTCGGCCGACGGTGGCCGCAGCATCGGGCGCAGCCGGAACGCCAGGTAGAGGTTGCCGCCGACGATCACGGCCATCGCCGCACCGACCGTCAGGAAGAGCAGCAACTGGGTGATCAGCTTGCCGGTGAAGACCTGCGTGAACGCGACCTCGTCGAACCACAACCAGTCGGTCCAGGCATCGACGCCCCAGCCGAGCAGGGTGAACAGAACGAACACCCCGATCAGGACGCCGATGGTCGCACGGCCACGCCGGCTCATCCTCGGTAGGGGACTGTTACGCACTACCACGGTTGGCTCTCCGCCCGCTATAGGTCCTGCGCCAGCCGGTGCCTTCCGGCCGGAGTTGTCTCTGTTACACGCACAAGACTACGGCCTGTGGTCGCCGGAGTCGTCAGGCGCCTCGCTCACGTTCTGATCTCACAAACGGCGTCCTTACAGGAAAAACTCAGCAAAGCTCGGGGGTACGGCCGGCACGCATCGCCTCCAGGGCGGACAGCGCGTCATCGAGCGTGGCCACTCGGTACATCGGCAGGCCGTCCACCGCGTTCTGCTTCGCCTCCTCGCAGTTGCCCTCGGGAACGAGGAACACCTGCGCGCCGGCCCGCTTCGCGCCGACCAGCTTCTGCGGGATGCCGCCGATCTCGCCGACGTTGCCGTCGCCGTCGATGGTGCCGGTGCCGGCGACGACCTTCCCGCCGGTCAGATCCTCCGGCGTGAGCTTGTCGATGATGCCGAGCGTGAACATCAGGCCGGCGCTCGGCCCGCCGATCTCGTCCAGCTTGATCTCCAGCGTGAACGGCGGCTTCTCCTGGATCTCCACGCCGATCCGCGGCTGACCGTCCATCTCCTGCGTGGTGATCTGCACGGTGGTCTTCTGCCCGGCCCGGGTCACGTCCAGCGTGCGCGCGGTGCCGGCCGGCTTCGCCCGGACCAGCTCGGTCAGCCCCGGCGCGGACTCGACCGCGGTGCCGTCCACCGCGGTGATCACGTCGCCGTCCTGCAGCTTGCCGGCCGACGGGCCGTCCGCGGCGACCTTCGCCACGGTGACCAGGATCGGCAGCCCGAGCTCGCGCAGCGCGGCCGTCTCCGCCGTGGTCTGCGAGGCCTGGAACTCCTCCGCGTTGCGCTGGTCGACCTGCTCCTCGGTCTCGTCCGGCGGGTAGATCAGCTCGCGCGGCACGACCGCCTCGGTGCCGTCGAACCAGCCCAGGATCGCACTCACCAGGTTCGGCTCGGGCTGCACGCCGACCGTGGTCAGGCGGAGCTGGCCGGTCGAGGTGGACGTCTCGGTGCCGGAGATCTGGATGATCTCGGCGTCCTTGTCCTTGCCGAGCGTGTCGACGGTCGGGCCCGGCTTGAGGATCACGTAGGGAATCGGGGCGTACACGGCTGCCATGGTCAGCACGAAGGTGATGAGCGCACCGGCAAGGACCGTGAAGCCGCGACGTTTCATGCCGCTGAGCGTACCCATCGCGGCGCGGCTGTTCGTTTCCTGTGCATCCGGTACCGATTCGCTATGAGCGCAAGGCCGGGAGCGGCCGGAACTCCCTCGGCGCGCGTACCGTTGAGGGCGTGCCTGACATCCCGTTCGGTTTCGCCCTGCCGGGCGCACAGCCGCCCGACCCCAACGACCCGCAGCAGATGCAGCAGTTCATGGCTCAGCTGCAACAGCTCCTCGCGTCGCCCGGCAACGGCCCGGTGAACTGGGATCTGGCCAAGCAGGTCGCGCTGAGCCAGCTCACCGCCAGCGGGGACTCGTCGCTCACACCGTTCGAGCGAAACTCGGTCACCGAGGCGCTGCAACTCGCCGACCTGTGGCTCAATCCGGCCTCCGCGCTGCCCTCCGGCATCCGCACCTCCGTCGCCTGGAACCGGACGGAGTGGGTCAACCGGACGCTCGACGTCTGGAAGAAGCTCTGCGACCCGGTTGCCGGCCGGATGGTCTCGGCCATGGGCGACCTGGTGCCGGAGGAGGCCCGCGCCCAGCTCGGCCCGATGCAGTCGATGGTCGCCACGCTCGGCGGCGCGCTCTTCGGCGGCCAGCTCGGCCAGGCGCTCGGCTCGCTCGCGGGCGAGGTGCTCTCCGCCGGCGACATCGGCCTCCCGCTCGGCCCGGCCGGCATGGCCGCGCTGGTCCCGGCCAACATCACCGCCTACGGCAAGGGCCTCGAGCTCCCCGAGGACGAGGTCCGGCTGTACGTGGCGCTGCGCGAGGCCGCGCACCAGCGTCTCTTCGAGCACGTCCCGTGGCTGCGCGCGCACGTGCTCGGCGCCGTCGAGTCGTACGCGGCGGGCATCACCGTCAACCGCGAGGCGATCGAGGAGGCGATGGGCCGCATCGACCCGGCGAACCCGGAGTCGATGCAGGCGATGGCGCTGGAGGGCATCTTCAGCCCGGAGGACACGCCGCAGCAGAAGGCCACGCTGAACCGGCTGGAGACCGCGCTCGCGCTGGTCGAGGGCTGGGTCTGCCACGTGGTCGACTCGGCCGTCGCCGACCGCCTGCCCAACGTGGTCCGGCTCGGCGAGGCGTTCCGCCGCCGGCGCGCCGCCGGTGGCCCCGCGGAGCAGACGTTCGCCGCGCTGGTCGGTCTGGAGCTGCGCCCGCGCCGGCTGCGCGAGGCCAGCACGCTCTGGGCCGCGCTCACCGAGCACCGCGGCGTCGCCGGCCGGGACGCCGTCTGGAGCCACCCCGACCTGCTCCCCACGGACGACGACTTCGCCCACCCGGAGGTCTTCGCCCGGTCCCAGCTCGACTTCGACATCGCCGAGCTGGACGATCTGCCGAGCGTCGACGAGCCGCCGGCAGATCCGGATCCGGGTCCCGGTACCGAGAAGTCCTGAGTCGTCAGCCGCCGAGGAGGGCCCGGGTCACGTCCCAGCCCTCCACGGCGGGGTCCAGCGCGTGCAGGTCGTCCGGCGTGCGCAGCCGTCGCCACTCCGGCGCCGACCCGACCTGCTCCGGGCGGTCCGCCGACCGCCGCAGCGCCCCGGGGTCCGCGGAGTCGAGATCGAAGTTCGGCAACCACGCCGGTACGGGCAGGTTCGCCGCCACGCCGACCAGCCCGGGCCCCGCGTCCGCACGCGCGATCGCCAGCGGCCGGGTGGTCAGCGGCCGCAGCAGCTTCCCCACGGTCAGCCCCGGCAGGTTCGGCGCGTCGCCCGCCACCAGCGCGGCCTGCTCGTAGCCGTCCGCCGCCGCGGCCGCGAAGATGCTCCCGGCGTCGAGCTCGCCCACCTGGTAGACCGGCATCCCGGGCCACCGGATCCCCTCCGCCAGCTCCCGGTCCGCCCCGGTCACCGCGATGGCCGCGTCCACCTGCGCCAGCCCGCGCAGCAGATCCACCACGTCCTCCGCGAGCGCGGCCCGCCACGTCCCGAGCCGCACCCCCGGCGGCGCCCACTCCACCGGCACCAGCACCGCCACCGCCACCCGCCGCGTCATTCCCTCACGCTATCCCGCGCCGCGCCGGCCTCCCGTCCCCGGTCGCCGCCGCCCGCTCACCGTCCACGCCGGGCGCGCGGGGGCCGGGCTTGCGACGCGGAACCGGCAGGGAGGAGCGCCGGCGACGACCGGTGCCCGCGGGAGCATGCGGGGGACGAGCCGCCGGAAGCGGGAAGGATGTCTAGTCGTCCATGACCATGCCGGTCGCGGCGGAGATGCCCTCGAGGTATCCCCGCGCCCGCTCGGTGCGCGGATAGCGCCCGACCAGGTCCCAGAAGCGGGCGTTGTGGCTCGGCACGACGAGGTGGACGAGTTCGTGGAGCAGGACGTAGTCGATCACCCACTCGGGCATCTCCTGGATGCGGTGGGAGATGCGGATGGTGCGGTCGGCGGGGGTGCAGGAGCCCCAGCGCCCGTTCTGGTTGGTGACCCAGCGGACGCTGTCCGGCAGGACGTGGTCGCGATGGTCGTCGAGGTATCGCGCGATCAGGCGGCGGGCGCGGGCCAGCAGCTCGGCGTCGGTGCGGAGGAGGCGTTCCTCACGGGCGGCGAGGCGGGCGAGCATCCGGTCGACCCACTCGGTCTCCTCGGCGCGGGAGAACTGGTCGGGGATGAGCACGACCACGCGCTCGCCGTCCCGGTACGCGGACACCGTCCGGCGCCGACGCTGACTGCGCCGCACCTCGACGACCGGCTTCCGCGTAGCAGCCATTACCGGCCCGCGGAGCCCCGGGTTCCGTTCACATCGGCACGCTAATCCCTGGAGGCCAGGGGTTCGCAAGAGCCATCCGGGTGAGCCGCGACCAAAAAGTCCTCTTTCGGCCCACAAGTCCGAAAAAAATTTGTCGCGACAGCGAGACTACCCGGCGGTTTCCGCGGTTGAGCATCGGGGGTGGACCCGTTTGATCATCGAGGTGGGCGACGGGCAAAGCTTCTCCGGCGTGTCCGCACGAAACTGCCCAAAACCGGGCAATTCGGCGGGCAGACTCCACCTCGGCGTACGCGCCGGACATGGAATCGACCGCAGCTGGGTACGGGTCCGCGAGGACCGAAGACCCACGGCGGCGGTCGCAGGAAACCGCCGGCGCCGATAGGTCGCCGCGCCGGAACACCGGGGCGCGGCAAAGCCGGTCACCGAACTAGGAGGGGCACGTGGCCACCAAGACCCAGTCGTACAACGGGTACTGCGTGAAGTGCAAGGAGAAGCGCGACTTCGAGGGCTCCGTGGAGGTGTCCAAGACGGGGATGAACATGGCCAAGGGCAAGTGCCCGGTCTGCGGTACGACGATGAACCGCATCCTCGGCAAGGCCAACAAGGCCTGACGCGGCACGCTTTGGCAGGGGCGGCTCCGGCCGCCCCTCAGCTTTTCCAGGGAATGCCGTTACCGCGACGGCGTAAACACGTTGAGTAATAACGAGGGGCTGTGGATAACCCGCCCCGTTCTGTGGATAACGCGGTGCACAACCGTGCGAGCCTGTGGATAACTCGGGCCTCGACCCGCGCGGTGTGACACTGTGTCACCCATGGCCGCGTCCCCGCCGTACCGTCCGATGCTGATTCCCGGCCTGAGCCGGGTCTGGCGGGACGAGGGCTCGCTCCAGCTCGGCACCGGCACCCGCCGCGGCATCGTGCTGGCACCGGCCCCGAGCGGCGCCGGTGAGCTGCTCGACCTGGTCGACGGCACCCGCTCGGAGGGCACACTGCTGCGCCACGCGCACCGGCTCGGGCTCGCCGAGGAGGAGGCGCGGGCGCTGCTCGCCGCGCTGCACGAGGCCGGGCTGCTGTTCGGCGCACACCACTTCCTGCCCACCGGGCTGGCCGGCGAGGTCCGCGCGCGGCTGTCCGGCGAAGCCGCCTCGATCGCGCTGGGTGACGCCGCCCCTGTGGACAACCCGGCTCGTGTGCTGCGCCGCAGATACGCGGCCGACGTCGTCGTCACCGGTCCCGGGCCGGCGGCCGGGCCGATCGCGGTCGCGCTCGCCCAGGCCGGCGTCGGCCGGATTCATGCCGACCTGACCGGTCCGGTGCTGGCCAGCGACCGGGCCGGCGGCGCGGTGACCGGGGACGCCGGCCGGGCCCGGGCGGTGCGGGCCGCGATCGCCCGCGTCGCGCCGGACGTGCGGACCGGCCCGGTGCCGCGCGGCAGGGCCGCGCTCGTGGTCCAACTCGGCATGGACCGTCCCGCGCCGGTGCTCGCGGCCGGGTTCGCGCAGCGCCGGCAGGCGCACCTGCTGGTCGGCGCGCGGGACGGCACGATGGTGGTCGGCCCGCTGGTGCCGGCCGCGGGCGTCCCCTGCCTGCGCTGCCTGGACCTGCACCGGCGCGACCGCGACCCGGTCTGGCCCGCGCTCGCCGCGCAGCTGGTGCCCCGGCCGGGTGACGAGCCCCCGGCCGGCGGGGCCGCCACCGTGCTGGCCGCCGCGGCCTACGCGGCCGAGCAGGTGCTGGCCCACCTGGACGGCGGGACGCCGGAGACGATCGGCGGCGCGACCGAGATCGACGGGCCGTCCCGGATGCGCCGGCGGCGCTGGGCGCAGCACCCGTCGTGCGACTGTGGGCGCCGGCACCGCCGATCTCCTCGCTTCCGGCCCGGCACCTTCACGGATAGCCAGGCACAATGATCTGGTGACCGATATCCCCCGACGGGCGGCCGCTCGCACTGCCAAGCTCGCCAGCCTTCCGCTCGGCTTCGCCGGCCGGACGGTGCTGGGGCTGGGGAAGCGCGTCACCGGCATGGCCTCCGACGTCATCTCCGCCGAGATCCAGCAGCGCACGGCCGAGCAGCTGTTCAGCGTGCTCGGGCAGCTCAAGGGCGGTGCGATGAAGTTCGGGCAGGCGCTGTCGGTGTTCGAGGCGGCGCTGCCGGACGAGCTCGCCGGACCGTACCGGCAGGCGCTGACCAAGCTGCAGGAGGCCGCTCCCCCGCTGCCCGTCGCCAGCGTGCACAAGGTGCTCGCGGCCGAGCTGGGCGAGGACTGGCGGGCCAACTTCGCCGAGTTCGACGACGTCCCGGCCGCCGCGGCCAGCATCGGGCAGGTGCATCGCGCCGTGTGGCGCTCGCCACCCCCGGGCCGGGGCCGCAAGCGGGTGCCGGACCGCACGGTGGCCGTGAAGATCCAATATCCGGGTGCCGGCGACGCGCTGCTCTCCGACCTGAAGCAGCTGTCCCGGCTGGCCGGCATGTTCCGCGCGATCCAGCCCGGCATGGACGTGAAACCGCTGATCACGGAGCTGCGTGAGCGGATCACCGAGGAGCTCGACTACGAGCTGGAGGCGGAGACCCAGCGGGCCTTCCACGCGGGGTACGCGGGGGATCCCGACATCTACGTCCCCGAGGTGGTCCGGGCCACGCCGCGCCTGCTGGTCACCGAGTGGATCGACGGCACCCCGCTCGCCGCGGTGATCGCCGACGGCACCCAGGAGGAGCGCGACGAGGCCGGCCGCCTGATGGCCGTGCTGCACTTCTCCGCACCACGGCGCTGCGGCCTGCTGCACGCCGACCCGCACCCGGGCAACTTCCGGATCCTGCCGGACGGCCGCCTCGGCGTGATCGACTTCGGCGCGGTGGCCCGGCTGCCGGACGGCCTGCCCGAGCCGGTCGGCCGGCTGCTGGCGCTGGCGCTGGCCGGCGACGCGGACGCCGTGCTGGCCGGGCTGGTCGAGGAGGGTTTCGTCAAGCCGGACGACGACCACCTGGACGCGCCCGGGCTGCTCGAGTTCCTGCTGCCCATGCTGGCGCCGGTGGTCGAGGAGGAGTTCCGGTTCACCCGCGCCTGGCTGCGTGGGGAGGCGGTCCGGCTGGGCAGTCCGAAGAGCCCGGCCTACCAGCTCAGCCGGCATCTCAACCTGCCGCCGTCGTACCTGCTGCTGCACCGGGTGACGATGGGTTCGATCGGCGTGCTCTCCCAGCTGGAGGCGCGGGCCCGCTACCGCGGCATCGTCGAGGAGTGGCTGCCCGGTTTCTCCGCCTGATGGGAAAGCCCCCGGCCGGGACGGCCGGGGGCATCGAACAAGGGTTATCCGCGCAGTTCGCGAGCGGCCCGCTGACGGGCCTCCATCGCGACGCGGCGTGCGGATCGAGGTGCCTCAGCGCTCCGAGTGGCGGCCTGAGGCTGTCGCATTCGTACCCTCGACAGCGCTTCGTGAAGTAGTTGCATCTTGCCGGCTCCGTTCAGGGAAGCAGTGATTCCGGGATTCATCTCGAGTTGCAGTGCCGGCAGGTGACCGGCATCGACGCTGATCGGGTGCATGTCAGGCCGCCAGACGGACGTTGCTGCGGGTCTCGGCCAGCTCGTTGGCCGCCATCCGCGCCTCGACCTCGGTGCGCAGCTCGGCGTCGCGCGCGGCGTCCTCCTTGCGCGGACGGCCACGGGGCCGCTTGCGCGGGACGACCGCGCCACGCTCGAAGATCTCGCCGCCCCAGACGCCCCACGGCTCGGCACGGTCCACGGCGCCGCTCAGGCAGGCGGTGCGCAGCGGGCAGTCCCCGCACAGCGACTTCGCCAGCTCGAGTTCGGCCGGGACGTCCGAGAACCACAGGTCGGGGTCGAACTTCCGGCAGGGCAGGTTTGCCTCCAGCTCGACGTTCGTGTCGAGCACGGCAAGGGCCAGACTCATCGCCCGGTCACCTCTCTCTCGCTTCGATCTCGTAGATCGCTTTCCGACTTCGTACGGGGTCGGAGTCGTTTCCGAACCCGGTGTGCGGGCTTCGAAAATGACGAAGGCCGCGGATCCCGGTAGCGGGTTCCGCGGCCTCGAGGTGAGCCGGTTGGTCTGATGAAGTCAGACCGGCCTTCCTCGAGGTGGAACACCGCGGGCACCGCCGAAGGCTCGCTTCGCCATGCCCTTGTTGCCCGTGATCCCGTTGTGTCCCGTAGAGCCGTTGCGGCCCTTGAGGGACTCGTTGCCACCACTCACCAGGGACACAGCGGTGCCCTGGAGCTCGATCTCGCCAGACGCCACCGGCAGGCCGTCTTGCACCCGGAGTTCGGCCTGGGTGCAGACCTGATCCACCTGCGGGACGTCGGACACGATCGACCTGACCGGCCACGGCGACACGTGCGTCGCCACGGAACCGGACCGGACCGGACCGGCAACGGACAGCAGGAGGGCAGGGGACATCGATGGGATCTGCAGCATCGTGTAGATCTCCACGGGGGTCACCTTCTCTCTCCGACTAGCCGTTGACGAATACGGGTTGCACCCCGTCCGAGCAGCAAGAAGACCCGCGCTCGTGAGGTGTGATCTGAGGCTAAGCCCCTCCCACGCGAGAGGGCAAACGAATTAATGCGGGTTTTCAGAAGTTTTTTGGGCGGTCACTTCATCGACGGTCGCGCCGCCGATCAGCGCCATCACGGACGCGCCGTAGAGCCGCTGCTTGCGCGGACCGATCCCGGCGATCTCCAGCAGCTGTTCCGGCCGGCTCGGACGGCGCTCCGCGAGGGCCACCAGCGTGGCATCCGTCAACACGACGTATGCAGGTACTTTCTGGCCTCCGGCGACCCGGGCTCGCCAGTCGACCAGCCGGTCGTAGAGGTCCTCGTCGAGGTCGCTCGGGCAGCCCGGGCAGCGGCCCAGCTTGCGGTCCGCGCCGGCCAGCAGCGTGGCGCCGCAGACCCGGCAGGACGCGATCGGGACGCGCCGCCGGTCGGGTTTCCGACTCGGCGTCTCCGGCCGCGGTCCGGCGGTGGCGGTGGCCGGCTTCTCGAAGCTCGGCATGAACCGGCACGGCCGCCGCGGCCGCCCGCCCGGCGACCGGCTCTGCCCGTAGGAGAGCCACAGCCAGTGCCGGGCCCGGGTCACGCCGACGTAGAGCAGCCGGCGTTCCTCCTCCAGCGCCTCCGGCGTCCGGGCGTACGAGGTGGGCAGCGTCCCGTCGGCCAGCCCGACCAGGAACACCGCGTCCCACTCCAGGCCCTTCGCCGAGTGCAGCGACGCGAGCGTGACGCCCTCCAGCGCGGGCGCGTGCTGCTGCGCGGCGCGCCGGGCCAGCTCCTCGTTGAAGCCGGCCAGCGTGGCGTCCCGCTGCACGGCCCCGCCCTCGCCGATCGGCAGGATCTCCGGTACCGCCGCGAAATCCACGGCCAGCTGCACCAGCGCGGCCAGCGCCTCCCACCGCTCACGCGCCGCGCCGCCGGGCGGCGGTGCGTCCGGCGCCCAGCCGGTCGCGGCGAGCGCGTCCACCACGGCGGTCCGCAGCGGCGTCCCGGACGGCGTGGAGCGGGTCGCGGCGCGCAACGCGATCATGGCCTGGCGGATCTCGGTGCGCTCGAAGAACCGCTCCGCGCCCTGCACCACGTACGGCACCCGCGCGTCGGTGAACGCGGCCTCGTACGCCTCGGACTGCGCGTTCGTCCGGAACAGCACCGCGATCTCGCGGGCCGGCGTGCCGGACCTGATCAGCTCGACGCAGCGGCGGGCCACCGCGGCCGCCTCGTCCGGCTCGTCCGCGAAGATCCGCAGCTCCGGCTCCGGCCCGGGGGTGCGCTGGCCGACCAGTTCCAGCCGCAGCCGTGCCTCCGCGCCCCGGGCCGCCGCGATCACCGTGTTGGCCAGCGCGACCACCTGCGGCGTGGACCGGTAGTCGCGAGTCAGCCGGACCACCGTCGCGTTGCGGAACCGGCGGGCGAAGTCGATCAGGTACGACGAGGTGGCGCCGGTGAACGAATAGATGGTCTGGCTCGCGTCGCCGACCACGGTCAGGTCGTCCCGGCCGCCGAGCCACGCGTCCAGCAGGCGCTGCTGCAGCGGGTTCACGTCCTGGTACTCGTCGACCACGAAGTGCCGGTACTGCGACCGGACCTCCTCGGCCACGTCCGCGTGCTCCTCGATGCCCCAGACCGCGGCGCGCAGCATGTCCTCGAAGTCGATCACGCCCTGCGAGCGTTTGACCCGCTCGTACTCGGCGAACACCTCCGCGACCCGCTCCGGGGCCAGCGGCGGTTCCCGGGTGGCCTTCACCGCGGCGACCGGGTACTCCCCCGGCTCGACCAGCGACGACTTGGCCCACTCGATCTCGCCGGCCAGGTCGCGCGCGACGATCCGGTCCGCGCGCACGCCGGTCCGCCCGGCCGCCAGCGTGACCAGCCGCGCCTTGCTCTCCAGCAGCTGCGGCATCGCCCGGCCGTCCAGGATCCGCGGCGCGAAGTAGCGGACCTGGCGCAGCGCGGCCGCGTGGAACGTGCGGGCCTGCACGCCGGGGACGCCGAGCGCGGCCAGCCGGGCGCGCATCTCCGCGGCGGCCCGGGCCGTGAACGTGACCGCCAGCACGTGCCGGGCGGAGATCTCCGCGGAGCGGACGCGGTGCGCGATCCGGTGGGTGACGGCCCGCGTCTTGCCGGTGCCCGCGCCGGCCAGGATGCAGACCGGCCCGGCCGGCGCGGTCACCGCCCTGAGCTGGTCCGGGTCGAGCCCGGATATGACGCTGTCACCCACGGCGTTCGAGCCTAGGTCATCGCGCCGCGGGAAACCTCACGCCGGGCGCGGGATTATCCGCACATCGGCCCTGGTTGGGGATGATGATCGGGTCATCACTGTCTGTCATAGGGGAGAGAACCTGCGATGTTGACCATGTACTCGACGAGCTGGTGCGGCTACTGCCATCGCCTGAAGTCGCAGCTCGACCGTGCGGGCATCGGCTACGAGGTGGTGGACATCGAGGCGGACGACGAGGCGGCGGCGTTCGTGATGAGCGTCAACGGCGGGAACCAGACCGTACCCACGGTTCGCATTGTTCCCCCCACTGGCGGGAGCGAAATCGTAATGACAAACCCGACGATCAAGCAAGTCAAGGAAGCCATCGCGGGTACGGCTCCGGTCGCTTGATCGCAGCTCCACAAGCCTGAGATCGCCTGAGCCTGCGGTACGCGGACGGTCGGCAACCGGCCTTCCCGTGTCGCAGGCTCGCGGCTCAGTGCTCCTCTGCGGGCTCCGCGAGGTGTCGATGCAGCGTCGCCCGCGAGACTCCCAGCACCTTGGCGATGGAGTTGACGCTCTCGCCCTTCGCCCGCCGGGCACGCGCAACAGTCAGGATGTCCTCGTTGACGACCGTTGGCCGCCCGCCGGTCCGGCCCTGAGCCTTCGCGGCGTCCAGTCCGGCCCGCGTCCGCTCGCGGATGATGTCGCGCTCCAGTTCCGCGAAGGCGGCCATCATGGTGAAGAAGAACTTCCCCTCCCCGGTAGGCGTGTAGACCCCGGAGAGCTTGCCGGTCAGGATGCGCAGGCCGATGTCTCGCCCATGGAGATCGTCCGCGATGGTGAGCACGTCCTTCACCGAGCGACCGAGACGGTCAAGCTTCCAGACGCACAGGGTGTCGCCGGGCCGCGCGTAATCCAACGCGGCAGCGAGGCCCACACGGTCGGTGTTCTTGCCGCTCGCCTTGTCCTCGAAGACCCGGGCACACCCGACCTCAGCGAGTGCGTCTCGCTGTAGCTGTGCGTCCTGTGCGTTGGTGGAGACACGGGCATATCCGATGAGCTGGCTGACGCCAGTGGGTATCGCCATGCAGAGACTGTCTCATAACTCGTCTCAAAACATCAAGCTCGTAAGCCATGTTTCGAGACGAGTTATGGACAAGGTTTCAGCCTCGCCGAGCCCTCCGGCTGAGCCGTCTCATAATCCTTCGTTTTTGAACACCCTCTGAGCAGGACGTTTGCATACACATGAGGGTGGGGGTACGACCCCTAACGCCTTCATCCGAGGACCGGCAGGTAATAGCAGCTCAGATTCCGCCACAGTTTCAGAGTCTTTCTGAACGGGTTAGAACGAGCCCGCACAACCCTTGAGCTGGTCAAATGCCTCCGTCAGGAGCGAAGCGCAGTGACAATTTCCGCCGCCAGTTCGCTACTTCCCGCAGCGACGAACCGCTGTCGCCGGTCCATGGCCTTGGTGATCTCGTCGAACGAGCCGAAGCGATAGTCGAGCGGCACGGGGTCGCCGTCCAGGTCGAGCACGGTTCCTCCGGCGGCGTGCAGGATGTAGTGGCCTGGCGCGAGGTCCCAGACGGCGAAGCCCTTGGCGAACTCGATGACGGCCTCGGTCATGCCTGCGGCGACATGGCAGAGGCTGACGGAGCCGAAGTCCACGCCGATACGGCCCCGGCTCTTGCCATCCTCTGACGGCTCATCAAGCGTGTTCATGAGCTGGGTCTTCTGCGAGAGCGGGAGGAAGCGTTCACCGGGCTTCATCAGGAAGTTGGTCACCATCGACTCGGCGAGTCGCTTCGGTGGACGCGGACCGAGTTCGTAGGTCTCGCCGTCTGCGGTCACGACGAAGGCTCGGTCGACGCCCTGCTCATCGCGAGCGCCGACGTAGAGCTGAAGGTGGTGGAAGATGTCGCCGACGACGGCGATCACCGGTTGAGCCGCAGCGCGTGAGTAGACCATGACGTGCGTGTAGCCAAGCACGCCCCGCACGGCGAGTTCGCTCGTGTCGAGCGGGTCCACCAGCACGCACAGGTCGGGGTCGGGGTCGTCGCCGATCACCTCCGGCTCCGCTTCCTCGGAGGCATAGACGAACGCGCCGAGAACAGGGGTGAGGAGTTCCCGGTAACGCCGATGCATCCACAGGTCGTGCTCAGACAGGAAGTTGTCCGCGTGACGCAGGTTCTCGCTCTCGCCCCGCCGGCCGGTCAGCGCAGCCTCTACGAGGCGGGGTCGCAGTTCCAGCATCACCGATCTGACCATCTCGGCGATCTTCATAGCCTGCGAGGGAACGTTCCTGGCTTGATCCATCAGTGCCTCTCCAACGGTCAACGCAGCTCAAGCGGTGGTTCGATGCCGGGTGGGCTCATGGTCGCGGCGATGAAGACGGCCTCGAAATTCGCGGCCTTCATAATCGTCGCTCCGGTCAGATCGTCGAAGCTCTCTACCTCCAACGAGTTGCCCTTCGTCATCGCGCCGAAGACAGCGAAGTACAGCTCCGCTCCCGGGTAGCGGGCTCGCAGCTCACGCGCCACCAGGCCCACCACGTCCGCGTGCTTCACCTCGAAGTCGCAGATGACGATGACCGGCGCTTCGACCGTCTCCGGGTAGTGGGACTCCTTGGTGAAGGTCACCTCGTTCTTCACCCGGTGGCACCGGAGGTACCCGATAGCGGACCGGTTGAACTGGGCTGAGGCGAGGAAGGTCGCCATCACCAGGCCCGCCTCGTTGATCCCGAAGCAGATGTCAGCGTTGAGCCGTCGTCCGAGGCTCTTGATCTGCTTCATCAGGCGTTGGACGCCGAAGCCGAACGTATTCCAGGTGAGATCGAGTAGCTGGCCCGGATTCGGGTTGGGCAACGAGAACGCACAGATGGCTGGATTCCCGTTGTCGATCGTAGGCACCTGGAGGTTGAAGTCCGGCCCGATGATGTTGTCCACGCCCGGCGACCCGCCGACGACGGCGTTACGCGGCTGGAGCGCGTCGCTGGTGGCGGTCATGGAGGGACGAGCGGCCACGCTCTTCAGCGCGAGTTGGTCCTCGGGACCTAGCTTCTCGTACGCCTCTTGCACAAGGTCACTCGGCGAGATGGTCTCGTCCGCGGTGCCATGCGGGCCACGCCCGTACGCGGTAGCGAGGATCAGCAGACTGGCGAACGACGGTGGTGATCCGGCTCCCGCGCTTCCCCGCGCTCGTGCCCAGCTCTCCCACGCGTTGATGGTGGTTCCACCAAGAGTGGTCTGATTACCGGCAACGGTGTTGTACCGGGCTGCGGCTTGATCCTGTGACAGCCCCGCCGCGTACCGATGCGCCTGGATGCTGGGCAGATCCTGGTGCCGGTTCATCAGCTCGCGAGCGGCGGCGCTGACCGACCCGCATTCCATGTAGAGATCCTTGCCCTGTCGTGCCAGCTCTCGTCCGCGCGCCTGCGGGGACTGGCTGCGTTGTGCCGCTGCTCCCATTCCGGCCTCTCCGTCACCGATGCCGAGCCATCCGTCATCACCGGTCGTGACGGCCACGCTACTGTTGCCCACTCGAATGGGCAAGCGACGTCGATCATGGGTGTATCCGCAGCTCAGCCCTACACACAGATCCGATCGTCCACGACCGACCACAGAGGTGTGTCCGAGGCTGCGCAGATGCGATCGTTTTCGCGTCGATGCACCTCATCGACTCACCAGTGCCCCGCCCGCCGCTCTCAGCAACCGAGCGAGGGGCGGCGGGCGGCAACGGTCAGGAGGGAGAACCGATGGCTGAGACAGCGACTCTCCACGCTCCCTCGCGACCCGACTGGACGTGCAAGGTGTCGAGCTGTGGTCAGGCGTGGCCGTGCGAGGAGAGACGCGCTGCGCTGCTGAGGACCTTCCGGCATTCACGGCTCCTACTCCGGATGTACATGGCAGCCCACATGCACGAAGCCATCGCGGATGCGGTCCGGCACCCCAAGCCCGCCGACATCGACTTCTGGCCACGGTTCATGGGCTGGATTCCCCGAACGCCCAACCGCCTGATCGACGCGACCTCCCGCTGAAACCCGAGCCCTCTCGAAGCCCGTCAGAGCCGGCCCTCCTGACGGGAGTGGGCGGGCGTGGCGGATGCCCCCGCTCCCGTCACGCCCGCCCGCGCTCACGCGCCACCACTGACTGACCAGGACAGGAGGACCGATGTACCAGGCAATCGTCAGTCCGCAGGAGGACAAGTTCATCGCTGTCCGGGCGGGTCAGAACGCGGCCATGCAGCTTCCCTCCAGGTACTACGCCGAGCTTGCCGACCTGGCCGATCAGAACGCGGTCATGCCCGGCTGGTTCGCCGAGGTAGCGCGACAGGCGTGGGGGTTGGACCTGACGGCGCGCCCGGTCAACGAGGCGCTTGTGGTCCGGCCACCGTCGGTTCTGCCGGTCACGTACAGCCGCGCCTCATGGGAGATCAACAAGGGATGCAACTTCTCCTGTGAGCACTGCTACCTCGAACAACGCCCCTTCGCCGGGCTACCGCTCGCGGACAAGCTGCGTCTGATCGACATGCTGCGCGACATGGGCGTCATCTGGTTCGAGATCACCGGCGGCGAACCGCTCATCGACCCGGACTTCGTGCCCTCGTACGATCGAGCCCACGCGGCCGGGATGATGATGGAGATCTTGACCAACGGCTCCCGCCTCTACCGGGAAGACCTGCTGGACGCGTTCAGAAGGCGTCAGCCGCACAAGATCACCGTGTCGATGTACGGGGCAAGCCCGGAGACCGCCGACGCCCTGACGCAGACACGAGGGGCGTTCAAGAACGCCTATCGCGGGCTCGTCGCGGCGGCTGCAGCCGGGCTTCCCGTCGAGGTCACCCTGATCATCACCAAGCACAACGTCGCCGAGCTGGACGAGATGCGAGCGATGGTGCGAGATCTCGGCCTGCGGTTCAAGGAGTACGCCTCCATCTCACCGACCTACACCGGCAAGGGCTCCACGCTCGCTACGCAGGTTCCCGACCTGATCGGCAAGAGCGATGTCTTCCAGGGCTGCCCGGCGGGACACACGTCGTTCCACGTCGACCCGCACGGTTTCGCGACGATGTGCAAGGTCGGCCGGGACAACCCCATCAGCTTGATCACCGAAGGCCCGCAAGGGCTCTTGCGTCTGCCCGGCATCGCAGACGCCCAGATGCTTCGCACAGGTGGATGCACGGGCTGCAAGCTCTCATCCACCTGCCGGGTATGCCGACCCATGGCACGGGTGTACCAGGAGGCGAAGGCTCCACTCAGTCACTACTGTCAGCACGGCATGAAGGAGGCTTCATGAGCCCCGTCCCGATCGAGATCATCAGCCGCCCGCAGCAGGCGCTCAGCACCGTGATCCGCTCGGCACCCGCGCCGGAGCCCACCGGGGTCGTCATCACGCAGATCGACGACCTGACCGGCGGCAACCAGCGCGGTTGCGGCGACGACAACCCCTACCGCTAGGCACGGCCACAACCCGGTAAGACCCTGGGGCGTTGTCGTGCCAGACGTCCCAGGGCCATCCGGTCGACCAGGAAGTTCACATGTCAGTTCATCGAGTCTCGTATGACGCCCTGCCCGTAGGGACCCGTGCCGCCATTGAGCAGATCACAGGAACCCCGATCACCGTTGAGCCGGTAGCCGAAGGCTTCAACAGCGCGGTGGGGGTGAAACTGGCGAGCGCCAAGGGGCATTTCTTCGTCAAGGCGCTCCGATCCGGCAACCGATGGTCATGGACGCAGGCAAGAGAAGCCGAAGTCGCGCCGCACGTGCACGCAGTTGCGCCGAAGCTTCATGGGCGAGTCGTGAAATACGGCTGGGACGTACTCGTCTTCGAGATGTTGCAAGGCAGCGTGGCCGATTACAGCCCTAGCTCATTTCATGTCCCGGTAGTCGTCGACCTCTTAACCCAGATGAGCGAAATCCCGCGCCCGGACATTGAGTTGCGGGATGCCGGCCAGCGACTTCAAGCCTACGTTCGCCCCGGTAGCGTTCACCACTTCATCGGCGACTCCCTACTGCACACCGATCTTAACAACGCCAACATCATCGTATACAAAGGGAAAGCTCGGATCGTTGATTGGGGATGGGCCACCCGAGGTGCCCCATGGCTCGATGCCGCCTACTGGGTAATTTGGCTTATCGCATCCGGGCATCAGCCACCCTCGGCCGAACGCTGGGCAAGCAAAGTGCCGACATGGCAAATAACGACAGGCGAAGGACTCAACGAGTTTGCAACAGCAAACGCGAGGCTATGGTCTCATATCGGCAAGGGCAGCACAGATCCCTGGACCGAGCGCATGGTTGACGCCTCGGCCGAATGGGAGGCATTCCGGCTACGTTGCTAACCCGACGGCTGCGGCAAAGCAAATGTGCCGACAGAAGGCCCTCAGCGCGGAGCACTCTGGTTGCCCAGCAGGGACGACGGCGGTGTGCTCAAGAGTTGGCAGCCCACGCCCCCACCGAAGATCATGACGGGATCGCCAGGGGGCCTGAGATCTACACTGCGGCCCGAACGAGCCTGGGCGGTACCCGGGGTCTAGGGTAGACCCGCCCAGCACGCCAGAAGGCCGCTGAGGCGGTGGCGGATGTCGAAAGCGGCAATCCGACCCTCCAGCCCACCCTCGACCAGCCCAAACGCTCCGGCCTCGCGCGCGTGCGAAACCGGAATAACTGCTTCGCAGTTATGCTGCCTACCCTTTGTATAGACCCCTACGGGGTCTTCTACTGCAAAGCTGGTTACCTGCTTACGGTCAACCACCAACCGTTTACAGCTCCACCTCATAACCGCTATATCCAGCTTACGGTAAGCCGCTAGCCCAGCTTACGGTTAGCCGCATATCCCCGTTAAACCCCAACAAACCCCTACGGGGTCTTATACTGCAAGGCTGGTTTAGCCGCCTACCGTTAACCCAGCCAACCGTTTACAATTTCAGCTCCATAGCCGCTATAGCATTTTACGGTTTAGCCACATAGCTGCCAATGGCCCCCTACGGGGGCTTCTGGGCAATATCCGATATCCAGCGAAGAAAAAGACCGCCGCCCGGAATATTGATGCAACACTCGCACCAAGCCTGAGCCATTAAGGAAGCTCATATAGACGGTTATAGGCTCTCCGAAGAGAGCCCATAACGCCTCAACTAACTCGATAAGCGGGTATCTGCGATTGCGTCGGAGTCGCTATCCCGAGGCAGGTAAAGGTTATCGCTTACATCAATGATCGCACGTGGCGCATCGGCTGGCAGGTCCTGAAAGAACCGGGTAAAGAAGCCCGAGGCGTAAAGCTTGTCCTTCGCCTCTTCGAGGGTCTCATAATCCCCTCTATCCCACCAGAGATGCGGCTTACCGAAGGCTTCGGCAGGCACGTCACCGAAACTGATTGCTTGACGCTGCTCAAGGAAGCCAAGCAGATCCCCGGGAGTGATGACGAGCAAGCCCATACCGGCATACGCCTTGAACCCACGCCTGGTCAGGAACTCCCGCCGTTCCTCCTCCGTTGACCTCTTCCACCAGTTGCCGTAGGTCTCCCCTGTTGGGACCCATTGGGTCACCGGCTTGGCCTTACCGGCCTTCAACGCCTGCTCCCGGTCGTTGGCAAGCTGGGCGACCTGGGAGGCGTAGGCCACTGCTTCGAGGCGACCAGCCCGGAACTCCTTCGTGAGCTGGTTCATCTCGCCGTCAATGATCGCGAGCTTGCGGGCCTGCTCGTCGTCACCGGCTTTCGTGACCGACTCCATGATCTCCAGGTCGCCGATCTGTATGAGAAGCAACTCCTCCACCCACGCGTACAGGCGCTCCGCAGTGAGCGCCGCACCCTTGCACGCTGGCTGCCCCTTGCTCTTGTTGCCGTGGCATCGGTATCGCGCCTTCCTGCTACGGGCCGGCTCCGCCTTCGTGAAGTACAGGGGATTGCCGCACGTGAGGCAGAACGCGACACCGAGCAGGGCAGAGGACGACCCTCGCGGCTTCCTGTACTTCACGGAGTTCACGGCGTCCTGGAGGACGGCCCACTCCTCCATGCCGAGGACCGGCTGCGATCTCATGATGGGTGCGCCGTCGTCACCTCGCAGGACGGAGCCATCGGCCGTCTGGTATTCGCCCAGGAGTGACCGGTTGGTGAGGATCGCCTGGACCGCGTTCGGCAGCCATTTCCTGCCCCTGGCCTCCGGAGCGATCAGACGCGTCGTGCTCTCCCCTCTGGCCGACCGGAGACGAGCGATGTCCTGGACCGTGGGGATCTCCTGCTCGTTGAGCCATTGCGCCACCCCCGAGAAGCTGGGCGTGTCGATGAACCGCCGGATCATCTCCTTGAGGACGGGACCGTACTCGGGATCAAGCTCCAACGTGAAGCCGTCTGAGCCCTTCACGGACCGTCGGCCGAACGGGACCAGACCGCCCGGCCACCGTCCGTGCTGCCGCATGGCCTCGCGCGAAGCTCTGATCCGTGCGGTGATCGCGTCCAGCTCAGCTTCCGCCACAACCGCGAGGATCTGAACGACCACCTTCCCCCACGGCTTGGACAGATCGAAGCCCTCCTCGCACGAGATGAGGCCCTTGCCGTGCTTCGAGCACCACTCCATCAGCCCGGTAAGGTGGCGGACCGACCGAGCGATCCGGTCGATCTTCAAGACGATGATGTGGTCGAACTCGTCCTTGCGGTTCGTGAGCCAGTCACCGATGGACGGACGCATCCACGGCGACGTGGAGCCGGAGACGTCGATGTCGACCGCCCAGCCGACCAGCTCCATCTCCTCGCTCTCGGCCCTCTTCGTGATGCGCCTACGCTGCGTCTCCTCGCCCGTCTGGTTCTCGTTCGAGACCGAGAGGCGGACGACACCCAGGGCTCTGGGCTTGTTCACTGGTTCCGCCCCATGCTGACTGATCACCTCAGCCAGTGGGGCAACTCTACAGACCGTGCCCACGCTGCGCTTCGAGGACGGGTCCGCGCTGACCAACCCGTCCATCGTCCAGGTGAAGGCCCATCTCGCGGAGCTCGCCGCCTGAGCGCTGTGCCATATATACGGCCGCCGATCTTGATCATTTACGATCGGCGGCCGTATTTGTTCGGCAGAATGCCTGATTTCTATTGATCTGCGCCTTGGACATTCGCAATGCGCGTCCCCCGCGTATCAATGAAGCGGTTCATAATGGGCGATGGCGAAACGATCGGCTGACACGTGGAGGTTGCGGTGTCCCCTGCTCCGAGCCCGATAGTGCGGCGACGCCGGCTCGGACAGGCGCTGCGCCGGCTGCGGGAGACCGCCGGCCTCACCGGTGACCAGGTCATCGAGCGGATCGGCTGGGCCTCCGCCTCCAAACTGTCCCGTCTGGAGAACGGCCGCAGCCGCCCCGACCTGGGCGACGTGCTCGACCTGCTCGATCTCTACGGCGTCGACGGCGAGTCCCGCAACGAGCTGATCGCGATCACCCGGGACGCCGGAAACACCCGGGCCTGGCTGCGCGCCTACCCGGTGATGACGCCGCAGCAGCGCGACTGGGCCGAGTTGGAGGCCGGCTGCGTCGACATCCGGGAGTACGCGCCGTCCTACGTTCCCGGCCTGCTCCAGACCCCGGAGTACGCGCGCCTTCGCCTGATCTCCGCGCACCCGCTGGCCAGCCCTCCCGCCGACGGCCACAGCCCGGAGGGCCTGGAGAACCAGATCCACGCGCGGATCGCGCGGCAGGCCCTGCTCACCCGCCGCCACGACGCGCCGCGCTACGACGTGGTGCTGGAGGAGACCGCGCTCACCGGCCGCGGCGGCCCGCCCGACATCCTCCGCGGCCAGGCCGCCCACCTCCGCCGGATCGGTGCGCTGCCCAACGTCACGATCCGGGTGCTGCCGCGCACCGCCACGGTCGGCAACTGGTACCTGGCGCACACCAGTTTCTCGATCTACCGCTTCGCCGACCCGCAGGACCCGGAGACGGTCGCGGTGGAGACCCTCGAACGGGACATGTTCGTCAACGAGGCCGACGAGGTCCGCCACTACGCCACCGTCTACGACTGGCTCCGCGACGCGGCACTCTCCCCGGAGGACTCCATGCGGTGGCTCGTCGAGGCCGCGGAGACCCTGCACGCCACGGTGCACCCACCGGCTCAGCGTCGCGCTCCGGACCAGCATCTCTCCTCCTGAGACCGACCCCCGCCGCGCGCCCCGATCTTGATCTTCGACGCGCCCCCCGGCCCGGCGACAACTCACGTACGGTGGTGGGGTTACGCAAAGTGAGAGACTTTCACTCGATCGGGTGGCGCTGAGCCGTGCGGAAATCTCCGTGCTTGCCGGGTCCGAATAGCTGCCAGGAACATGTCCGTGGTGGACGGTTGCACTTTCCACTTAGGTGGGAATTGCATGCCGGCCACTACCGAGGGTCACGGCGTCGCTGGGGAGTGGATCATGCGCTATCTGATCGTCCGCACCGATATCCGGCCGGTGGAGACGGGGTCGATGGAGTCCGTGTGGGCCGACGGGAAATCGGTGCGTGATGAGCGGACCACGCCCGAGCCGCGGCGCCAGACCGTGCTGGCGCAGGACCGGTCCGCCGCGCTCGACCTCGCGCGGGCGCTGTCGGCGATGGGCTCGGTGCGCTCCGGCCGCCAGCGCGTGAAGATCATCAGAGTCGGCGATCCCCGTGGCTGGCAGGCCCGCGACCTGGAGCCGCTGCCCGACGAGGCCCGGTGACGGCCGGAACGCGCACCGCGGGCCGCGCCCGGGCCCCGGCCGCTACTCCGCCACCCAGTTGGCGATCAGGTAGTGCGCGATGGACGCCCCCATCGGCAGGCCGACCCGCAGTCCGTCGTGCGTCAGCACCGTGCCACCGTCCAGGACGGTGCGGATCTCGCGCCGGGTGAACCACCGGGCCTCGACGATCTCCTCCGGGTCCACCGTGACCGGCAGCGACGGATCGGCGGTCGCGGTGAACCCGAGCATCAGCGAGCCCGGGAACGGCCACGGCTGGCTGGCGACGTAGCTGATGCCACCGATCGGCAGCCCCACCTCCTCCGCCACCTCGCGGATCACCGCGGCCTCGGCCGACTCGCCCGGCTCGACGTACCCGGCCAGGCAGGAGAACCGCCGGATGTCGGCCGCCCCGGTCCAGGCCGCGTTGTTGCCCAGCAGGCAGCGGCCGTCCGGCCCGGCCACGCCGTCGTGCACCAGCACGATCATGGCGGGGTCGGTCCGCGGCCAGACCTGCTTGCCACCGGCGTCGATCCGGCTCCACCCGGCCTCGTGCGCGCTGGTGGCGCCGCCGCTGACCGGGGAGAAGCCGTAGGCCGCGTGCCAGTTCGCCAGCGCCAGCGCGGTGGTCATCAGCCCGGCGTCACGGTCGTCGAGCTGGTGGCCCACGTCACGCAGGTTCACCGGCCGGGCGCCGGCGACCGTGGGCAGCGGCGCGTCGACCGCGAAGACCGGCCCGCCGTCCGGCTCCTCGCCGAGGAAGAGCCGGGACTCCACCGGTACGCGCGGCGCGCTCTCCGGCGTGAAGAGCAGCAGCCGGTTGTCGTCGGTGATCAGGGTGCGCCCGCCGGAGCGGGTGTCCAGCACGAGCACCCGGGCCCGTTCCCAGGCCGCGGCCAGCCATTCGGCGTCGCGCCGCCGGTGGGCGGAGCGGTCCAGTGTGGTCCGGGCCAGCGGTGGGCCCGGGCGTTCGTGCGTCACGGTTGTGCTTTCTCGATCGGGGTCAGGGCCGCGAGCGGCGCTTCGATCCGCGAGGCGTCGCCGAGCACGACGGTGACCGCGCGGGCCGGTGCGAGGTAGGTCGACGCGGCGGCGAACACCTCGTCCCTGGTGACGGCCGCGAGCCGGGCCGAGTGCTCGGCGAGGTGGTTCAGGCGCAGGCCGGAGCCGGCGTACGTGGTGGCCAGCCCGGCCAGCCCGGCCTGGGTGGCGACGCCGAGCCGGAGGCTGCCCAGCGCGTACTGCCGGGCCTGTTCCAGCTCGTCCTCGGCCGGCGGCAGGCTGGCGATCCGGCCCAGTTCGTAGAGCGTCTCCAGCATCGCCGGGCCGGTGACCTCGGTGGCCACGTCCGCCGCGACGGTGAGCGAGGAGCCGGCGACCAGGTGCTCGATCGCGGAGTGCGGCCCGTACGTGTAGCCCTTGTCCTCGCGGATGTTCTCCACCCAGCGGGACGAGAAGTACCCACCGAAGATCAGGTTGGCGATCATCAGCGCGGCGTGGTCCGGGTGCGTGCGGGGCACCGCGGGCAGCGCCATCCGCAGCGACGACTGCACCGACTCCGGCCGGTCGACGACCATCAGGGCACCGGGGACCAGCGACGGTACGGCCGGGACCGCCCACTTGGTGGCCGGCACGTCACCGCCGATCGCCCAGCCGCCGAGGATCTGCTCCGCGGTGTCGATCGCCTTGGCCGGGGTGATGTCGCCGACCAGCACCAGCGTGGCGCCGGCCGGCCGGACCCGCTCCGAGTGCAGCGCGCGCAGCTGGGCCGGGCGGATCGCCTTGACCTGCTCCGGCTCGGGCAGCTGGTTCGCGTACGGATGCCGGCCGTAGATCCGTTTGAGCAGCGCGGTGCGGGCCACGTGCTGCGGCTGGCTCTGCGCGACCTGGATGTGGTCGACCAGGCGGGCGCGCTCGGTGGCCACCTCCTCGGCCGGGTAACGGGCCGCGGTGAGCACCTCGCCGAGCAGCTCCAGGATCCGCTCCAGGCCGCCGACCAGGCCGTTCCCGGAGAGGATCAGCCGGTCCGGATCGACGCCCGCGCTCAGTCCGCCGCCGACCGTCTGCAGCTCCGCCGCGATCTCCACGGAGGACATCGTGTCGGTGCCGGACAGCAGCGTCTGGGCGAGCATGGCGGCGCGGGCCGGGTGCGCCTTGCCGAACGGGATGCGCAGCCGGACCTCGACCAGCGGCACGGACGGCCGCCGGATCGCGATCACGGTGAGCCCGTTCGGCAGCGTGGCCTCGGCCTCCTTGGGCAGCTGCAGCTTGGTCGTCGGCCCCAGCGCGGGCAGCGTGGTGACCAGCTCGGGGACCTGGACGGGCTTGATCTTCGCAGGGCTCATCGTGCCGCTCCCGGGATGACCTCGACGGTGGCCCGGCGCTGCGGCCGGAGGGTGGCCGCGGCGGCCCGGATCTGCTCCTCGGTGACGTCGCCGAGCAGCACGGGCAGCTGGTTGAGCAGCTCCGGCTCGCCGCGCTGCTGTTCCAGAACCGCCATCCGGAGGGTACGGCTGAGCACCGCGTCCGTGTCCCGGAGCAGGTGCGTCGCCATCCGCGCCTGGGTGCGGGCCAGCTCGCCCGGGGCCAGGCCGTCCTCGGCCAGCCGGTCCAGCTCCTCGTCGATGCTGCGGAGCAGCTTGTCCGTGTCGCCGCCCGGTGGCAGGTGCGCCTGGAGCAGCAGCGCGGTGGGGTCGCGCACCTCGAACGGCTCGCCCATGAAGCCGAGGTAGCCGCCGACGCTGGTGACCGACCGGTCCTTCAGCACCAGGCGCTCGACCAGCCGGGACGCGTCGCCGTCGGTCAGCACCTCGGCGAGCACCACGTACGGCAGGTAGCCGGCGAAGTCGGTGATCGGGTCCGGCACCCGCCAGGCCGCCGCGACCGCGGGCAGCGGCGCGAGCCGGTCCGTGTACGACCGGCGGCGCTCCGCGGTCAGGTCCGGCTCGTCGAACGACGGCCGCACCGGGGCCGGCCGCGCGGGCACGCTGCCGAAGTGCCGCTCGATCAGCGCGGTGGCCTCGGCCACGTCGAAGTCCCCGGCCACGGAGAGCACCGCGTTGCCGTTCGCGTAGTACCGCTCGAAGAAGTCGGCCGCGTCCGCGACGGTGGCGCTCTCCAGGTCGGTGAACGACCCGTAGCCGTCGTGCGCGTTCGGGAACGTGTCGAACATGACCGGCGGCAGCGACAGCCAGGGGAACGCGCCGTACGGCTGGTTGAGCACGTTGACCCGGATCTCCTCCTTCACCACGTCGACCTGGTTGCGCAGGTTCTCCTCGGTGAGCCGGGGGCCGCGCATCCGGTCCGCCTCGAGGAAGAGCGCACGCTCGAGCGCGTTGCTCGGCAGCACCTCGAAGTAGTCCGTGTAGTCCAGGTGGGTGGAGCCGTTGAAGGTGCCACCGGATCCCTGCACGTGCCGGAAGTGCGCGAGTTTCTCCAGGTTCGCCGAGCCCTGGAACATCAGGTGTTCGAAGAGGTGCGCGAAGCCGGTCCGCCCTTCCGGTTCCGAGCGGATGCCCACGTCGTAGACGACGGCCACGCCGACCACGGGTGCGCTGCGGTCGGGGGCCAGGACGACGCGCAGTCCGTTGGCGAGCGTCACGCGCTCGATCGGGTACCGCGTCGCGGCTATTTTGTTGGATCTCCGGGCCACCCTGCGACATTAGCGCTTTCCCGCGCCATCGGCTCCCGACGCACCCGGTCCACCTTCCCAGCATGCGGACATCATCTTGACCGGGAAGCCCCACCGAATCGATTGTTCCTATCAAACAAGTAGGCAATATCTGGATTGGATCTCGATGAGCTCTCTTCGGCTGCGAACCCTGGCCGCCGCCGTGGCCCTCGCCACGGCCACCGTGGGCGCGCTCACCGCCTGCGGTGACACCGGCGAGGCCGCCGGCGCGGACGGCGGTCCGGTGACGCTGCGGCTCGGATACTTCCCGAACATCACGCACGCCTCCGCCGTCGTGGGCGTCGAAAAGGGCATCTTCCAGGACAAGCTCGGTAGCAACGTCACGCTGGAGACCAAGACCTTCAACGCCGGCCCGGCCGCGGTCGAGGCGCTCTTCTCGGACGCGATCGACGCCACCTACATCGGCCCGAACCCGACCGTCAACGCGCACTCGAAGTCGAACGGCGAGGCGGTCCGGGTGGTCTCCGGGTCCGCGTCCGGCGGCGTCGCGCTGGTGGTCAAGCCGGAGATCAACGGCGTCGAGGACCTCCGGGGCAAGAAGATCGCCACCCCGCAGCTGGGCAACACGCAGGACGTGGCGTTCCGCTACTGGCTGAAGGAGAAGGGCCTCACCGCCACCAAGGAGGGCGGCGGTGACGTCTCGATCGTGCCGCAGGAGAACGCGCAGACCGTCGAGACGTTCACCAGCGGCGCGATCCAGGGCGCCTGGGTGCCGGAGCCGTTCGTGTCCCGGCTGGTCAACGCGGGCGGCAAGGTCCTCGTGGACGAGCGCGACCTGTGGCCGGACGGCAAGTTCGTGATCACCAACCTGATCGTCAGCACGAAGTTCCTCAAGGCGCACCCGGACGTGGTCAAGGCCCTGGTGGCCGGCCAGGTCGCGGCCAACGACCACCTGCACAAGAACGAGGCGGACTCGCAGAAGGCGATCTCCGACCACATCGGCAAGATCACCGGTAAGCCCCTCGACCCGGAGCTGATCGCGCAGGCCTGGAAGACGATCGAGTTCACCAACGACCCGATCGCGTCCTCGCTGGCCACCGGCCTGGACCACGCGGTGGCGGTGGAGCTCACCCAGCCGGTCGACCTGAAGGGCCTCTACGACCTGTCGTACCTCAACGAGGCACTGAAGGCCGCCGGCGAGGCCGAGGTCCCGCAGCCATGACCACCACCCAGGCGCCGGCCGAGGCCGCGGTCTCCCTCGACGGGGTGACCAAGGTCTACGGCCGCGGCGGTGAGGCCGTCCTCGCGCTGGACGGCCTCAGCCTGACGGTCCGGCCCGGCGAGTTCGTCTGCCTGGTCGGCGCGTCCGGCTGCGGCAAGAGCACGCTGCTCAACCTGGTCGCCGGCCTCGACTCACCGTCCGGCGGCGAGATCACGGTGGCCGGCGGCGCCCGGCCCGGCCTGATGTTCCAGGAGTCCGCGCTCTTCCCCTGGCTGAGCGTCGGCGCGAACGTGGAGCTGCCCCTCAAGCTGCGCAAGGTCGGCAAGGCGGAACGCCGGGAGCGGGTCGCGGACCTGCTGCGCACCGTGCACCTGGGCGACTTCGGCACCCACCGGCCGCACCAGCTCTCCGGCGGCATGCGGCAGCGCGTCGCGCTGGCCCGCACGCTCGCGCTGGACACACCGGTGCTGCTGATGGACGAGCCGTTCGGCGCGCTGGACGCGATGACCCGGGACATCCTGCACGACGAGCTGGAGCGCATCTACCTGGAGCGCGAGCTGACCGTCCTGTTCGTGACGCACAACGTGCGCGAGGCGGCCCGGCTGGCCGACCGCATCGTGCTGCTCTCCAGCCGGCCCGGCCGGATCATCCACGAGACCGTGGTGGACGCGCCCCGGCCCCGGCGCATCGACGCGCCCGAGGTCGCCGCGATCGCGGCCGACGTCACGGACCGCCTGCGCAGGGAGGTCATCCGCCATGGCCAGTGACACGCTCGTCACGCGGGAGCCGGAGGCGATCTCCGGCCTCGACGCGCTGGAGATCGCCGGCCGGGAGAAGGGCCCGTCACGGGCCGGCCGGCTCTGGTTCCAGACCTGGCCAAAGCTCACCGCGGTCGCGCTGGCCGTGCTGGCCTGGCAGGTCGTGGTCTGGTCGGGCTGGAAGCCGGCCTACGTGCTGCCCGGCCCGGACGTGGTCGGCCCGGACCTGTGGGCGTACGTGCGGTCCGAGGCGTTCTGGTCCGGTCTCGGCACCACCGCGCGGCGAGCCGGCGTCGGCTTCGCGGCCGCGGTCGGGGTCGGGCTGCTGCTCGGGCTCGCGGTCTCCAGCAGCCGGATCCTGCGCGCCGCGATCGGCTCGATGATCACCGCGCTGCAGACCATGCCGTCGATCGCCTGGTTCCCGCTCGCCATCATGCTCTACCAGCTCAGCGAGCAGGCGATCTTCTTCGTGGTGGTGCTCGGCGCCGCGCCGTCGATCGCGAACGGCGTGATCCACGGCGTCGACTACGTGCCACCGCTGCTGCGCCGCGCCGGGCACAACATCGGCGCCCGCGGCCTGACGCTCTACCGGTACGTCATCGCACCGGCCGCGCTGCCGGCCATCGTCGCCGGGCTCAAACAGGGCTGGGCGTTCGCCTGGCGCAGCCTGATGGCCGGCGAGCTGCTCGTGGTGATCGCGACCAAGACGTCGATCGGCGCGCAGCTGCAGTACGCCCGCGAACTCAGCGACACCGAGCGACTCATCTCGATCATGATCGCGATCCTGGTCTTCGGCCTGCTGGCGGACGCCGCGTTCGGCGCCGCCGACCGGGCCATCCGGCGCCGCTGGGGACTGCTGGACCGCAACAGCTGAGGAGGAACCGCCCATGTACGTCTCGGCGCGCAGTGACTACGCGGTCCGCGCGATGCTCGCCATCGCGGACACCGACCACCGGGAGACGCGTGAGCTGGTGAAGGCCGCCACGCTCGCCACCTCGCAGGAGATCCCGCTCAGCTTCCTCCAGGGCATCCTGCTGGACCTGCGCCGGGCCGGGCTGCTGCACAGCCACCGAGGCGTCGAGGGCGGGTACGCGCTGGCCCGCCCCGCGGACGCGATCACGGTCGGCGACGTCCTGCGGGCGGTGAGCGGCTCGCTGACCATGGTCCGCGGCCTGCCCGCGGACGCCGCCGGCTACCACGGCGTCGCGGCCGGCCTGACCGACGTCTGGCTGGCCGTGCACGAGGCGATCGAAGAGGTCGTCGACACGGCCACGCTGGCGGACCTGCTGTCCCGGGCCCGCCTGGAGCATGAAGCCACCACACGGTAGAAACAGGAGCGGCACATGCGGAAACTCATCCTGCTCGCCCTGGTCGGGCTGGGCGCGCAACTCGTCGACGGCAGCCTCGGCATGGCGTACGGCGTCACCTCCACCACCCTGCTGCTCGCGATCGGCACCAACCCGGCCGCGGCCTCCGCCACCGTGCACCTGGCGGAGATCGGCACCACGCTGGTCTCCGGCGCGTCGCACTGGCGGTTCGGCAACGTCGACTGGCGGGTCGTCGCGAAGATCGGCATCCCGGGCGGCATCGGCGCGTTCGCCGGGGCGACCTTCCTGTCCAGCCTCTCCACCGAGGTCGCGGCGCCGGTGATGGCGCTGATCCTGCTCGCCCTCGGCATCTACATCCTGGTCCGGTTCACCGCCTGGGGCCTGCCCAAGGACCGACTGGGCCAGCCGCTGCGCAAGCGCTTCCTGGCGCCGCTCGGCCTGTTCGGCGGCTTCGTCGACTCCACCGGCGGTGGCGGCTGGGGCCCGGTCGGCACGCCGGCGATCCTGGCCAGCGGGCGCCTGGAGCCGCGCAAGGTGATCGGCTCCATCGACACCAGCGAGTTCATCGTGGCGGTCGCGGCCAGCATCGGTTTCCTGCTCGGCATCGGCAGCGAGAACATCGACTTCACCTGGGTGGTGGCGCTGCTGCTCGGCGGCGTGATCGCGGCGCCGATCGCGGCCTGGCTGGTCCGGCACATCCCGCCGCGGATCCTGGGCGCGGCGGTCGGCGGCATCATCGTCCTGACGAACACCCGGTCGCTGCTGCGCAGTGACTGGATCGACGCGCCGGACACCGCGCGGTACGCGGTCTACGCGGTGATCTACCTGGTCTGGGCCGGCGCGATCGCGTACTCGTGGCGGCAGTACCGGGCGTACCGCGACCTGGAGACCGTCGAGGCGATCGACGCCGAGGCGGAGAAGCACCGGGCCGCGGCGGTCTGAGCACGGCGTGGGGCGGTCCGGACCGGACCGCCCCACGCACTCACGGCTCCGAGCCCTGGGCCGACGCGTCCGGCGCGTCGAAGAACGGGATCCGGAACTCGACTATCACGCTCTCCACGGCGGACGACTCGTACCAGGGAAGGAACGCGGCCAGCGACGCCAGCCCCACCCCCAGCAGCGCCAGCGTGAAGACCAGCGCCATCTCCCCCATCCCGCCCTTTCCGTTGCTCACCGCAGAACCCCCGTTTGCGTTCACCCGACGACGAGTCGACATGTCTCAACGTCTCGCCCGAGCGCTTAGCATGTCCGGTCAAGGGTCGATGCACAGTCGACCATCGGACGCTTCACCTCGGCCGTACGGCTCCTTACATCAGCACTACGCGCACATCGGCGGAACGGACCACATCAATTGCCACCGGGGTACGGGACGGAGCCGATCAGCTCGGTCAGGGCCGCCCGGTCGAGCAGGTCCGCCGGACGGACCGTCACGTCGTCCCGCACGTAGTAGAACGCGGCCCGCACGTGCTCCACCGGCACCCCGGCCAGCGCGGCCCAGGCCAGCCGGTACGCCGCCAGCTGCACCGCGGCCGCCTGCGCCGCCTCCCCGGACGGCTGCGCGCCGGTCTTCCAGTCGACCACGTCGAACCGGCCGCCGAGCGCGGGGAAGACCGCGTCCATCCGGCCGCGCACCACCACACCGCCGATCACGGTCGCGAACGGCACCTCCACCTCGATCGGTGTCCGGTCCGCCCACTCGCCGGCCAGGAAGCGCGCCTGCAGCTCGGCCAGCTCGGCGTCGTCCGCGGCGCCGGAATCCGCGGCGCCGGGCAGCTCGTCCAGGTCGAACAGCCGCGCCGGACCGAAGCGCTGCTCCAGCCAGGTGTGGAACGCGGTGCCCCGGCGCGCGTACGGCGCCGGCGCGGCAGGCATCGGGCGGCGCAGCGAACGGGCCAGCGCCTGCGGGTCGCGGCGCAACGTGACCAGCTGCGAGACGGAGAGGTGACCGGGCAGCGCCACCTCCAGCGGGCCGTCGCGGCGCGCGTGCTCGGCCCGCTCGGCCAGCAGCAGATCCGCCTCCCGCCGCCAACCGGCCACCTCGGCCTCCTCCGCCGGATCGCGCGCCTCCGCCGCACCCGCGTCCGCGGCCCCGTTCCCCCCGGCCTCGGACCCGGCCTCGGACCCGGCCTCGGACCCGGCCTCGGACGGCGGTTCGGCCGACCGGGGCGCGTCCGCCGGTGGCGGCTCCTCGTCCGCGGTGGACGGTGCCGGGGGCGCGCCGAGGGCCGCCTCCAGCGGGCTCACGTGGATCTCCGGCTCGGTCTCCGCCGCGGGCGCCGAGCCGGCCGCCGCGAGCAGCTCACGCACCAGGTCGGCCGCCTCCTCCAGCGCCGGCCGGCGGGAGCCGAGCGGATCGGCCGGCCACTCCACCCGTACCGTCGCCGATGCTCCCGGGTTCTTCGCGCCCGGCTCCGGGGGCGGCTCCCAGACCGGGACGTCCCCGTGCCCGGCCAGGCAGGAGGCGCGGATCTCCTCGAGGAACACGGACGCACCGCGCGGCTTCACCACCCGGTCGCCCCACCAGAAGCCGGAGCAGAGCAGCAGCCGCCGCGGCCGGGTCACCGCGACGTAGGCGAGCCGCCGCTCCTCCCGCTCGTCGTGCTCCTTCCAGTCCTGCGCGAACCGCTCCAGCGCGCCGGCCACGTCCCGCTGCGTCTCCGCGCCGGACAGGTCCAGCGCGGGCAGCCCGTCCCGGTCACCGCGCAGCGGGAACGGCAGCACGCCGATCCCGGCCAGGTAGTGGTCGGAGCCGCGGACCGGCCCCGGCCAGACATCCCTGGTCAGCCCGGCGACCGCGACCACGTCCCACTCCAGGCCCTTGGCCGCGTGCGCGGTGAGGATCTGCACCGCGCCCTCGACCACGTCGACCTGGCCGGGCGCCAGCCCGCGCTCCTCCTCCTCGGCCGCGGCCAGGAACGCGAGGAAGCCGGAGAGCGTGCCGCCGTCCGCCTCGCCGGCGAACCGCGCGGCCACGTCACCGAGCGCGTCCAGGTGCGCGCGGGCCAGACCGGCGTCCCCGGCCGCGGACGCGCGCACCGCGACCTCCACGTCCAGGCCGATCGTCCGTTCCACGTCCGCGACCAGGTCCGGCAGCGGCGCGTCCAGGCGGTCCCGGAGCAGATCCAGTTCGGCCGCGTACGCGTGCAACCGGTGGTAGCCCTCGGCCGAGAACTGCTGCGGCGCACCCAGATCGGCGAGCGCCTCGACCAGCGTGGCCTCGTCCAGCGGGTCGTGGATCACCGCGTCGTCCGGATCGGCGTCCACCGCCCGGTCGCGCGCCAGACGCTGCGCGCGCCGGTGCAGCGCCACCAGGTCGCGCGGGCCGATCCGCCAGCGCGGGCCGGTGAGCAGCCGCAACAGCGACGCGCCGTCGGCCGGGTCGGCCAGCACCCGCAGCGTGCTGACCACGTCACGCACCTCCGGCGTGTCCAGCAGACCACCCAGACCCACGACCTCCACGGGTACGCCACGGGCGCGCAGCGCGTCCTCGATCACCGGGATCTGGCTGCGCAACCGGACCAGCACCGCGGTCGTCGGCCGCCTCTCGACCGGGATCTCCTCCGGCAGCGCGGTGTCGTCCTCGCCCGCGGCCTGCCACGCCCGGACGATCTGGTCGGCGATCCAGTCCGCCTCCGCGTCGTGCGTGAGCAGCAGCGCGGCCCGGACCGTGTGCCCGCCGAGCGGCTCGGCCGTGCCCGGCGTCGGCCGCAGCGCCGCGACCCGGGCGCCCGCGGTGCGCAGCGGCAGCGACAGCGCGTTCGCGATCTCCAGGATCTCGGGGCGGTTGCGCCACGACCGGGTGAGCGCACGTATCGGCGCGCTCTGCCCGCTCCGGTGCCTGAAATCAGTGGGGAACCGGTCCAACGTGCCCGCGCTCGCGCCCCGCCAGCCGTAGATCGACTGGCACGGGTCGCCGACCGCGGTGACCGGGTGGCCGTCGCCGAACAGCGCGCGCAGCATCACCACCTGCGCGTGGCTGGTGTCCTGGTACTCGTCGAGCAGCACCACCCGGTACCGGTCCCGTTCGACCCGGCCGACCTCCGGATGGTCGCGGGCGACCCGGGCCGCGCGCGCCATCTGGTCGCCGAAGTCCATCGCCTCCAGTTCCAGCTTGCGCGCCTCGTACGCGCGGACCAGCGGCAGCACGCCGAGCCGGGCCTGCTGCCGGCCGAGCACGTCCCGGACCGGCCGGCCCGGACTGCCCGGCAGACCGCCGACCTCGCCGATGAACCGGCCGGTCCAGCTCGCCAGCTCGTCCGTGCTGACCAGGTGCTCGGCCAGCTCGCCGGAGAGCGCCAGCACCGCGTCCGTGATCGTGCCCGGCGCCCGGCCGACCACGCCGAGGTCACCCGGGAAGTTCCGGACGATCATGTCGACCAGCTGCCAGCGGGACGCCTCGGTGAGCAACCGCGTGGACGGCTCGAACCCGCCGCGCAGGCCGTGCTCGGTGACCACCCGGGCCGCGTACGAGTGGTACGTCGCCACGGTCGGCTCGCCCGCGATCTCCCGGCCCAGCCGGCGGACCAGCTGGCCGAGCCGGGTCCGCACCCGGTGCGCTAGCTCGCCCGCGGCCTTCCGGGTGAACGTCAGGCCGAGGATCTGCTCCGGGCGGACGAACCCGTTCGCCACCAGCCAGACCACCCGCGCGGCCATCGTCTCGGTCTTGCCCGAGCCGGCGCCGGCCACCACCAGCAGCGGCTCCACCGGCGCGGCGATGATCGCGGCCTGCTCCGGCGTGGGCGGGTGCAGGTGCAGCAGCCGGGCCAGCTCGCCCGGCGTGAACCGGGGACCGGCGTCGGCCCGGATCCGGCGGGGCCTCTCGGGAGTGGTGAAGAGGGCGGGCTGTTCCGTCACGTACCCGGTCTCCTGATGGGTGGTTCGACGACCTGCCGGCCGCGGCCGGAGACCGGGCAGGCGGTCTGCACCGGGCAGGTCCGGCACTTCTTGTTGACCACGGCGGAGAACGTGGACGCCGCCATCGTGTCCGCGGTACGCCGGACCAGCTCCTCCGCCCAGCCTGGATCGGGGCTGTCCGCCACCGCGCCCTGGCTCTGCTCGCGCGCCGCCTTCGTGTCCGTGCCGAGCTGCACCAGCGCGGCCCCGCCGGACTCCAGGCCGAAGTCCGCGAACCCGCCCGCCTCGACCGCGGCCTGATAGCCGGCCAGCTGCGGGTGCTCGGCCACGTCCGCCGCGGTCACCGCGGTCGACCGGCCGGTCTTCAGGTCCACCACGACCAGCCGGCCGGCGTCGTCGACCTCCAGCCGGTCGACCCGGCCGACCAGGTCGATCGGGCGTTTCGTGCCGTCGTCCAGGCGCACCGCGAACTCGTGCTCGATCGCCAGCAGCCGGCGCGGGTTCGCGGCCAGCCAGCGCAGCAGCTTGTCCACCATGCCCTCGGCCCGGGACTGCTCCGGGCCGGCCAGCCAGCGCGCGGCCAGCTCGATCATCGGGAACCGGCCGGCCACGTACTCGATCAGCCGCTCCCGGTCCGCGTTCGCGTCCTCAGCCAGCATCGCGGCCGCGTGCACCAGGTTGCCGATCCCCTGCGCGGGCCCGGCCGGCGGGTTGCCGCCGTGCCGTTCCAGCAGCCAGCGCAGGCTGCACCGGAGCGCACCCTCCATGGTGGACGGCGTGACCCGGACCGGCTCGCCGTCGTCGGCCAGCGGCCGGTCGTCGGACAGCCGGCGCAGGCCCCACCACTCGTCCGGGTGCGCACCCGGCACCCCGGCCCGCGCCAGCCGGGCCAGTTCCCCGGCCGCCGCCCGCCGCCGGTGCTCGCTCGCCCGCGGATCGGTCAGCGCGGTCCGCAACTCGGCCACCAGCGCGGCCAGCGTCAGCGCGCGCGGCACCGTCCTCGCCTGAAGATCAAGATCCTCCGCCGGTACGTCGCCGAGCTGCCCGATCTCGTGCAGGAACCGGCTCGGCTGCTCCTCGCCGTCCGCGGTGCCGACCGACGCCGACTCCACGGCCGTGACCAGCAGGCTCGCCCTCGCCCGGGACGCGGCCACGTAGAACAGCCGCCGCTCCTCGTCCAGCAGCGCGGACGTCTGCCCGGCCAGCGCGGCCGCCTCCGGACCGGCCCGGCCGGAGAGCAGGTCGACCAGGCGCTCCGAGCCGAGCAGGCTGCCGCGCAGCCGCAGATCCGGCCAGACGCCCTCCTGCACACCGGCGATCGCCACCACGTCCCACTCCAGGCCCTTCGCCGCGTGCGCGGTGAGCAGGCGCACCGCGTCGCCCCGGTCCGCGGACGGCGCGATCGAGTCGGCCGGCAGATCCTGGCCCAGCACGTGATCCAGGAACACCTCGGTACGCGCGCCGGGCAGCCGGTCCGCGAACCGGGCGGCCGCGTCGAACAGCACCAGCACCGAGTCGAGATCACGGTCGGCCGCGTCCGCGCGGGCCCGCTCCACGTGACCGCTCTCCCCGGCCCGCGGCGGCGCACCCCGGACACTCGCCGCGTACCAGCGGTCCGCCAGACCGGTCGCCTGCCACAGCGCCCACAGCACGTCCTCGACCGAGTTCGCCGGGTCGGCCGCGGCCGTGCGCACCGTCTCCAGCAGGTGCGCGACGGCCCGCACCGGCCGGGCCCAGCGGCGGTCCACACCGTCCAACGGCGCCGGGTCGCGCAGCACCGCCACGATCAGCTCGCCGGACGAGCGGCGGTCGTCGTTCCGGTGCGCCAGCGCCCGCAGCCCCTGCCGCAGGCGGCGCTCGGCCAGCGGGTCGGCGCCACCCAGCGGCGAGTGCAGCAGCGTGACCGCGGCCTCCTCGTCCAGCGCGTCCGGCTCCAGCGCGCACCGCAGCACGAGCAGCAGCGGCGCCACCGCGGGCTGCAGGTGCAGCGGCAGATCCTCGGCGTAGGTCACGGTCGGCACGCCCGCCGCGTGCAGCGCCCGCTGCAACGGCGGCAACTGCAACAGCGCCGACCGGACGATCACCGCCATCCGCGCCCACGGCACGCCGCCGATCAGGTGCGCTTCCCGCAGCGCATGTGCCACGTACGCCGACTCGGCCACGGCCGACCGAAACGTCCGCACCCGCAGCGCTTCCCCGAGCCCTCCACTCCCGGCGCCGTCTTCCTCAGCAGGGCCGTCTTCTTCCGCGGGACTGTCTTCCTCTGCGGGACTGTCTTCTTCCGCGGCGCTGTCGGCCTCTGCGGGGCTGTCTTCCTCCGCGGGACTGTCGGCCTCCGTCGGCTCGGCGTCGGCGGTGCTGGTGCCAACGGGGTCAGCGGCAGTGCCGGGGTCGGTTTCGAGGGCGCGGGCCGCCGCGGGGGTGCCGGCCGACGGAGCCGGTTCGGGATCCGGGGTGGGTGCCGGGTCGGACGCGGGTGGGGGCGGCGGTGACGTCAGGTTGCGGTGGGCGACCGGGCCGCGCAGGCGCCGACCGACGCGGCGAACGGCGTCGACCAGGTCCGGGGTGGCCCGGTAGGAGACGGTCCGGGTGACGGTGGCCGCCGGCGCGCCGGAGGCCGTGCGGAACCGGGCCGGGAACGCCGTCACGATCGACGGATCCGCGCCCCGGAAGCCGTAGACCGACGAGTCCGGATCGGCGAACGCGACCAGCGGCCGGCCACCACCCGCGATCAGGTGCAGCAGTGCGACCTGCGCCGGATCGGTGTCCGCCAGCTCGTCGACGTAGACGTGGCCGACCCGCCGGCGCTCCGACTCCAGCAGCTCCGGATCGTTTGTGAGCAACGTCATCGCGGCCCGCACCAGTTCGGCCGCGTCATAGGCCGCCGCCGCGCGCCCGGTGCTGTCGCGCAGCGCGAGCACCGCCGCGTACTCCCGCAGGAACCGTGCCGCCGCCGGCCAGTCACTCCGCCCCAGCCGCTCCCCCAGCCGGGTCAGGTCGGCCGGCCCGACGCCCCGCTCGACCGCCCGCAGCATGAGGTCACGCAGCTGCGTCGCGAACGCCCTGGTCCGCAGCGCCGGCCGCAACCCCGTCGGCCAGCCGTACGGATCGTCACCCGACGGCCCGGCATCCGCACCCACGGTGGGCTCCGAGACCTCGGCCACGTCACCGGGCGAACCGCCCGCGCGACCGGGTGCGGCACCCGGCCGGTTCGCGGTGGACGGGTGTTCCGCGGCGGGTGGCCTGTGGAGCAGTCGGGCCGTGTCCGGCGTCGGGTGGGCGGCGGCGTCCGGGTCGCCGACGATCTCCAGGAGCTCGCGGATGACCAGGTCCTGCTCCGGGCCGGTGAGCAGGCGCGGTGACGGCTCGCCGCGCTCGGCGGCGGCACGGCGAAGGAGGCTGTAGGCGTACGCGTGGAAGGTTCTGATCATGGGTTGGTGGACCACGTCGTGGTCGTCGAGCCCGGCGATCCGGGCCTCGATCCGCTCCCGGAGCGACTGCGCGGCGCGCCGGCCGAACGTCAGGACCAGGATCCGCTCCGGGTCGGCGCCGGCCTCGACGCGCGCGGCCACGGCCTCGACCAGCGTGGTCGTCTTGCCGGTGCCCGGCCCGCCGACCACGAGCAGCGGACCGTCCGTATGGGCGACGATCCGGTCGTGCGCGGCATCCGGCAGCAACGCCGGCGCGGCGACCGGCGGCCGGCGCACCAGCCGATACGTCCGCCGAGGCACCACAGTCATCGCGCTATCTCACCACGGCCCACCGACAGCCCACATATCGCCTGGTCCCACCCACTCCCCGCCCCACGCTCCGCCCCGGCACGACGCCGCTCTCCAGCCCATCCCGCGCGACGCCACCCACCATCCACCGCCCACCCCCGCGCGACGCCACCATCCGCCCCGCCCCGCGCCGCACAAAGCCCGCGCGACGCCACCCTTCACCTCACCCCGCGCGATACCGGTTTCCGCATCACCCCGCGTGGCACCGCTTCCGCCTACCGCGCCTCCACGCGTGACGCCCACCACCGCCGCGTGTCTCCCACACCACGCCGCCAGGTGCGCGGTGCGCCCGCCTCCCGACGCGCATCCGATATGTCCGCATGTGGCGGACGCCGACCTCCGGACATGAAGCGGGACCGGTTGCCGGACATATCGCAATCACGGAAAGGATCATTGACCGATGCAAAAGTGAGGTCATTCAGCGAAGTTGACCTACCTTTCGCATCGGTCAATGATCCATAAGGCCGATTCACTCCACCGGCCGGAAGCAGCGCGAGCGACATAGGGCGAAATTTCGGGCGCGGAGCGCCCGAAATCGCAAGCAACCCGGCACAGGCACCGGCAGATGTCACGGGTGGCTCGCACCATTCCGGCACCGCCGGAACCGCAGAGACCAGCACCGCCGGAACCGCAGAGACAGCACCGCCGGAACCGCCGGGCCGGCACCGCCGGAACCGCCGGGACCAGCGGCGCCGGAACCGCCGGGACCAGCGGCGCCGGAAACCGCAGGGACCAGCGGCGCCGGAACCGCAGGGACCAGCGGCGCCGGAACCGCGGGGACCGGCGGGGCAGGAGGGGTTGGGGGCTTGTGAGGCGGGAGTGGCAGGGAGGCCGGCCTGCGGCCGACCGGTCTCCGGCGGGAGCGGCGGAAGGTGATGCGGACGGGCCGGGACCCGGGGTTATGGGGTTGTGGTGAGCCGGGGTTCGAGGGCGTCGAAGGCGGCGTCCAGCGTGTCGGCGACGATCAGGTCGGCCAGGGCGCGCTCGCGGACGAAGTTGGCGTCGGTGAGGGAGCGGAGCCAGGTGAGCAGGCCGTCGTAGAAGCCGTCCGTGTTGACCAGCACCATGGGCTTGCGGTGGATCGCGAGCGAGCCGGTGGTCCAGACCTCGAAGAGTTCGTCGAGCGTGCCGAGGCCGCCGGGGAGCGTGATGAACGCGTCGGACTTCTCGATCATCAGGGATTTTCGGGACATCATGCCGTCGGTGATCGCCAGTTCGTCGGAGGCGGTGTCGGCCACCTCCATGTCCACCAGCGACTGCGGGATGATGCCCAGCGTGTAGGCGCCGGCGGCGCGGGCGCCGTCCGCGACCGCGCCCATCATGCCGACGCAGCCGCCGCCGGAGACGAGCGTGTGGCCGCGGGCGCCGATCTGGCGGCCGGTCTCGGTGGCGAGGTCGAGCCAGCGCTGCTCCAGGTTGTTCGCCGAGGCGCAGAAGACGCAGATCGCGGCCATCAGGAGTCCTCCACGTCACGCCGAAGGTCACCGGCCGCGGTCTGCTCGGCGGCGATCGCGGCGTCCGCCTCCACGATGTAGCGGACCGCCTCGTCGACGTCGTCGGTGACGCAGATCAGGTCGAGGTCGGCCGGGCCGATCTTGCCGTCGACCGCCATCGTGTCGCGGAGCCAGTCGAGCAGGCCGCGCCAGTACGCCGTGCCGATCAGCACGACCGGGAACCGCGTGACCTTGCCGGTCTGCACGAGCGTGAGCGCCTCGAACAGTTCGTCCAGCGTGCCGAAGCCGCCGGGCAGCACGATGAAGCCCTGCGCGTACTTCACGAACATGGTCTTGCGGGCGAAGAAGTAGCGGAAGTCGATGCCGACGTCGACCCACTCGTTGAGGCCCTGCTCGAACGGCAGCTCGATGCCGAGCCCGATGGAGAGCCCACCGGCCTCGCTGGCGCCCTTGTTCGCGGCCTCCATCACGCCCGGCCCGCCGCCGGTGATCACCGCGTATCCGGCGCGGGCGAGCGCGCCGCCGACCCGCTCGGCCGTCTCGCACTCCGGGCTGTCCGGCTTGCTGCGGGCGGAGCCGAAGACGCTGACCGCGGGCGGCAGATCGGCGAGGCTGTCGAATCCCTCCACGAATTCGGAAAGGATGCGCAGTGCCCGCCACGCGTCCCTTGTCTTCCAGTCCGCGCGCTGCCGGGAGTCGAGCAGCTTCTGGTCCGCGGTGGACGGCTCGATCGAGTCGCGCCGCAGCGTGACCGGCCCCCGGTGCCGTTCCGGTGTCAGTCGCCCGCGGCCGCTCATGCCGTCTCCCCCGCGTCGTCCCCTGGCCGGCACGGGCCTCCGCGCCGAGTCGGCGATTCGCTCATGACACACCCCTCATGCGATCACCGTAATGCACGACGGGGACGGGTATCTGACCGTCCGGCCGACCCCGGCCGGGCGGATCTGGAGAAAATTCGACAGAAACTAAGGACGGCCGCAACCAAACTTAAGGAACGAACGTCTTTAATTCACAAAGTGCGCAGCACGGCGCCCGGGCACCGGCCCGGGTCACCTCGGGGGGAGGAGCCACCGTGCTCAACAGGAACGAGATGCTCCGGCATCGACGTCAGATGCAACGGCGCATCCGCGACGTCGTCGCCGAACGGCGAATGGCCCTGCTGGACGGCGCGGCCACGGCAGAGTCCGAGGACGAGAAGTCCGAGGAGAAGTCCACACAGGATTGTGCAGCGTGAGACGGGCCCCGCGGGAGCGGGGCCCTTTCTCATGAGGCCAGCCAGCGGTGCAGCGTCGCCGCACCGTCCCGGATCCGGCCGATCTCGACGTGCTCGTCCTGGGTGTGCGCGAGGTTCGGGTCGCCGGGGCCGAAGTTGAGCGCCGGGATGCCGAGCGCGGCGAATCGGGCCACGTCGGTCCAGCCCAGCTTCGCGGCCGGGCGTTCGCCGACCGCGGCCAGGAACTCGCGGGCCGGCGCCGCGCCCAGGCCGGGCAGCGCCGCCGGCGCCGCGTCGGTGATCTCCAGGTCGAAACCCGCGAAGACCTCGCGTACGTGGGCCTCGGCCTCGGCGATCGACCGGTCCGGTGCGAAGCGGTAGTTGACCTCGACCTCGCAGCGGTCCGGGACCACGTTGCCGGCCACGCCGCCGTGGATCCGGACCGCGTTGAGCCCCTCCCGGTACGTGCAGTCGTCGATGGTGACGGAGCGCGGCGCGTAGTCCTGCAGGCGGCGCAGCACCTCACCGGCCGCGTGGATCGCGTTGACGCCGCGCCACGACCGCGCCGAGTGGGCCCGCCGGCCGGTGGTCCGGACGATTGCGCGCATGGTGCCCTGGCAGCCCGCCTCGACCACGCCGTAGGTCGGTTCGAGCAGGACGGCGAAGTCCGCGGTGAGCCACTCCGGGTGTGCCCGGGAGACCAGGTTGAGCCCGTTGAACTCGGAGTCGATCTCCTCGGCCTCGTAGAAGAAGTACGTCACGTCGTACCGCGGGTCGGGCACGGTCATCGCGACGTGCAGCGCCAGCGCGGTGCCGGCCTTCATGTCCGCGGTGCCGCAGCCGTAGATCAGGTCGTCGACCAGCCGGGACGGGAAGTTGTCGTTCAACGGCACGGTGTCGAGGTGCCCGGCCAGCACCACCCGCTGCTCCCGGCCGAGGTCGGTGCGGGCCATCAGCGTGTTCTGCTGCCGCCGCACGGTCAGGTGCGGCGCGTCGGCCAGCACCAGCTCGATGCAGTCGGCGATCTCCTTCTCGTTGCGGGAGACGGACTCGATGTCGACCAGGGCGCGGGTCAGCGCGACCGGGTCGGCCAGCACGTCGGGGGTCAGCGGGTTCGCCATGGGTGGCACGGTACCTTCTCACCTGTGAGTGACGTGTCTACTAGTGCAGCTTGGGGCATCGGCCTCGCCACGGTCACGGCCGACGGGCAGGTGCTCGACACCTGGTACCCGGCGGGCCGACTCGGCCTGGGCGCGCCGGAGATCACCGGTCAGCCGGCGAACACGCCGCTGCCGGACGCGGACGGCGCCACGCTTCTCGGCCTCCCGGCCGGGGTGCTCGGCGACCGGGCGCTGCCGGGTCTGCGGACCGTGGCGGTGCTCACCGTGATCGGCTCGCTGGCCGAGGCGCCGAAGGACACGTTCGACGTCTACCTGCGCCTGCATCTGCTCTCGCACCGCCTGGTCACGCCGAACTCGGTGAATCTGGACGGCATCTTCGGCCTGCTGGCGAACGTGGCCTGGACCTCGGCCGGCCCGTGCCCCGGTGACCGGATCTCCGAGCTGCAGATCCTGGAGCGGGCGGCCGGCCGGCACCTGACCGTCTACGGCGTGGACAAGTTCCCCCGGATGATCGACTACGTGGTCCCGTCCGGCGTGCGGATCGCGGACGCGGACCGGGTCCGGCTCGGCGCGCACCTGGCCGCCGGCACCACGGTCATGCACGAGGGGTTCGTGAACTTCAACGCGGGCACGCTCGGCAACTCGATGGTGGAGGGCCGGATCTCCGCGAGCGTCGTGGTCGGCGAGGGCTCGGACGTCGGCGGCGGCGCCTCGATCATGGGCACGCTGTCCGGCGGCGGCAAGGAGCGGATCCGGATCGGCGAGCGCTGCCTGATCGGCGCGAACGCGGGTGTCGGCATCTCGCTGGGCAACGACTGCGTGGTCGAGGCCGGGACGTACATCACGGCCGGCTCGAAGGTGCTGCTGCCGTCCGGCGAGGCGGTCAAGGCGGTCCGGCTCTCCGGGGCGGACAACGTCCTCTTCTGGCGGAACTCGCTGACCGGCGCGCTGGAGGCACGGCCGCGCAAGGGCACCGGCATCGCGCTCAACGCCGCGCTGCACAGCAACGACTGACGTCCCGTCCGAGGCGTCCCGGTGCCGTGGACCGGCATGAGGACGCCTCGGACGGCCGTTCACTCCCGGCCCGATCGCAGCGGGCCGCACCCGCAGGCGCTAGCGTCTTCGGTGTGACCGTCGCGTTGGTCGTCACGCTGATCCTGCTCGCGGCCGCTCTGGCCGCGCTGTACCTCATGCGTGCCCGGATATCGCTGCTCCGCGCCGAGATGCGCGCCGACCGGGTCGCCGCCGAGGCGCTCCGGGACCGTATCGCCGGGCTGGAGCGCGACGTCGCCCGCCTGGAGCGGGACGTCGCGGCCGGCACCGAGCGCGCCGACGGGCTGGGGCAGGAGCTGGCCGATCTCCGGGAGAGCAACCGCAAGCTGGCGGAGGCGGCCGAGGCCACGGTGCACGACCTGCGCGGGCCGCTCGGCACGGTGCTCGACTTCCTGGAGCCGCTGCAGAACCGCCGCTACTCGGAGCAGCTGGACTTCCGGGGCAAGCAGTACGTCCGGTTCGCCAAGGACGCGGCGCTGCGCCTGCGCGAGCTGATCGACGCGCGCACCGGCTGAGAGACCACTACCACAGCCGTCACCCGGGCGATACAACATGATCACTCTGCGCGTCGAACAAACCCGACATATCCGTATTGGAAACCCGGTCGGGTATCACACCGCCGAAGGGAAAGGGCCGAAACGCTGGGACACCTCATACTTTCGGCTACCACCGGCCAGCTCATTAGGTTAGTGTCGAGATCCTAACGAGGGAGGACTCCATGACCGTTGCAGCGACCCGTGGGCACCAGTCGACTCGGCTCGACCGGTCGACTCGGTTCGACCACGACGCGGCCGCAGCCGAGGGCACCGAACTCATTAATGCCCTCGCGGCACTTCCTGAAACCCACCCGTCGCGACCGGCTCTCCGCCAGCAGACGATCGAGGCCTGGCTGCCGCTGGCACGCCACCTCGCGCTCCGTTTCTCCGGCCGCGGCGAGGCGATGGACGACCTGGTCCAGACCGCGATGATCGGCCTGATCAAGGCGGTCGACCGGTTCGACCCCACGTTCGGCGTGGACTTCGCCGGTTACGCGATCCCCACCATCATCGGCGAGATCAAGCGGCACTTCCGCGACCGCACCTGGTCCGTCCGGGTGCCGCGCCGCCTGCAGGAGATGCGCCTGGCCATCTCCGAGGCGAACGCGACGCTCTCCCAGGACCTGGGCCGCTCCCCCACGGTCGCGGACATCGCGGTCCACCTCAACGTGACCGAGGAGGAGGTGCTGGAGGGCCTGGAGGGCGCCCGGGCGTACACCGCGACCTCGCTCTCCACGCCGGTCACCGAGGAAGGCGGCATGGAGCTGGGCGACACGCTCGGCTCCGAGGACCACGAGTACGAGCTGACCGAGCTGCGTGTCGCGCTCGGCCCGGCGATGGCCGCGCTGGACGAGCGCGAGCAGAAGATACTGACCCTGCGCTTCTACGGGAACCTCACCCAGTCGCAGATCGCGGACCAGATCGGCGTCAGCCAGATGCACGTCTCGCGCCTGCTGGCCAAGGCGCTGGTCAAGCTGCGCGGCCACCTCGCGGCCGACTGAGACACGACCAGAAGCGTGCGGGGGTACGAATCGAGAGCTCCACTCCCGCGCTTCGTCAGGAGACCCGGTCACCGGTTCGGTGCCGGGTCTCCTGCATGTCCGGCCCACCCACGCCCTGGGCGGGGACGCCGGTGGGTAGCGTGGTGATCATGCGCATCGGAATCGCGATCCTGCAGGACCGGCCGTGGCGGGAGAACGCGCCCCGCTGGCGTCAGGCCGAGGCGTGGGGCTTCGCCCACGGCTGGGTCTACGACCACATCGGCTGGCGGACACTGGTCGACCGCCCCTGGTTCGACGCGGTGCCGACGCTGGCCGCGGCCGCGACGGTCACGTCCACGATGCGGCTCGGCACGTTCGTGGCGTCACCGAACTTCCGGCACCCGGTGCCGTTCGGCCGCGAGGTGACCGCGCTGGACGACATCAGCGCGGGCCGGCTGCTGCTCGGCGTGGGCGCGGGCACGGGCGGCACCAGCTTCGACAACACCGTGCTCGGCGCGGCGGAACTGACCCCGAAGACCCGGTTCGAGCGGTACGCGGAGTTCGCCGAACTGCTCGACCTGCTGCTCCGCGAGGACCACGTGACCTGGCGGGGCGAGCACTACGCCGCGGTGGACGCGCGGAACCTGCCCGGCTGCGTGCAGCGCCCCCGCGTGCCGATGATCATGGCGGCGAACGGCCCCCGGGGGCTGCGCCTGGTGGCGAAGCACGCACAGGGCTGGGTGACGACCGGCGGCGAGCCCGGCGCGGCGCTGACCCCGCCGTCCGGCGCGGAGCTCCGGGCGCAGCAGAACGCCTGGTGGAAGACGGTCGAGGAGCTGTCGAAGCGGCTGGACGACACGCTGGACCGGGCCGGCCGGGAGCGCGGCACGCTGGACCGCTACCTGAGCCTGGACTCCGCCCCGGTCTTCTCGCTGAGCAGCGTGGACGCGTTCGCGGAGGCGCACGGCCGGGCGGCCGAACTGGGCTTCACCGACATCATCACGCACTGGCCCCGCGCGGACGGCTGGTACGCCGGCGACGAGGCCGTCCTGGAGAAGGTGGCCGCGGAGTTCCTCACCGCGGCGCCGTGACCGGGTTCTGACGGCCCGGGGACACCGGGCGCACGGCACGGACACCGGGCACACGGGTCGGGCGCACGGCGTACCGGTGGCGGAATCTGATCTTTGCCGGACCGGGGTCTGGCGCGAGCGGCGTGCAGCCAGCACCATGGATCCCACCCGACCCCGGCCCGGCAGGAGCGCCAGCAGATGACCGCGACGCACACCGACCAGGACTTCTCCCTGCGGCTTCGCAAGGAGACCGGCCGCGCGCACCGCTCGGCCGAGGGGGCCGGTTATCTCTCCGCGCTGACCTCGGGCGAGCTGGACCGGGCGGGTTACGCCCTGCTGGTGGCGCAGCACTGGTTCATCTACGACGTGCTGGAGTCCGCGGCCGAGGTGATGCGGGCCGACCCGGTGGCGGCGCCGTTCGCCGCGCCGGAGCTGACCCGGCTGCCCGAGCTCGCCGCCGACCTGGAGTTCCTCCTCGGCGCCGAGTGGCGGGACCGGATCGAGGCGACGCCCGGCACCCGGGACTACCGCGCGCGGATGACCGAGGTGTGCTTCGGCGACCCGGCCGGTTTCGTCGCGCACCACTACACACGCTATCTGGGCGACCTGTCCGGCGGGTTCTACATCGGTGACGCGATCCGCTCCGCCTACGGCCTCGACGTCGACGGGGTGCGGTTCTACCGCTTCGACGCGCTCGGCGACCCGGGCGAGTTCAAGAACCGATACCGCGCGCTGCTGGACGACGCGCCCTGGGACCGGGCGGTGCAGGACCGGCTGATCGACGAGGTGCTGGTCGCGTACGACCTGAACAACCGCGTCTTCGCCGACCTGCACCGGCTCACGTCGGGCTGAGCGTCAGCGGGACTGCAGCGCGTCGAGCGCCACGGCCATCGCGATGACCAGGCGGCGGTCGATGTGCGGGTTCGGCACGGACACCACGTACTTGTCGCGGAAGCCCCACTGCTTGACCACGGAGAAGACGGTCTCGCCGGACGGCGTGACGAAGTCGAAGTGGTACGGCAGCCAGGAGAGCGAGTCGACGAAGCGCCGCAGGATCGCCACCAGCTGGCTGCGCTCCTGACCGCGGACCTCGCCCACGTGCGGCTGCTCGACGATCCAGGTGGAGCGCAGCAGCGACGCCTTGAAGTCCTTGCGGAACAGGCCGATCGGCGCGCCGTTCGGGTCGGTGACGTCGTAGGTGGCGCCGAGGTCCATGACCTGCCGGGCCTTGAAGCCGAGCACCGGGACCTGCTTGCTGTCGTCCGTGTAGAGCGTGACCTGCTCCTTGAACGCCATCCGCTTCTGCTGCGCGAACGCGATCATCTCGCCCTCGGAGCCGTCCGCGTTGACCGCGCGGACCTCGTACTGGTTGACCATGAGGCGGACCCGCTGCCGGACGTGGAACTGCTGGGTCGCCTGGAGCCGCTGAAGGTCGGTCATCGCTGTTGTTTCCTCTCACCGGATTTCGTCGGCCGCAGTCTGGCACACCCGTGCGACATTTCATGTCCGCCGTGAAGCCAGGGTCTGACCGATCTTCGGAGGGTCCTCGCTCGATCGGCCATTTCCGGAGCCCCGGCCGCGTCCCAACGGGGGACATCGCGGGTAGCACTAGTGACGCCGGCTCGATGACCGCCTGAAATGGACGGTGGAGTCCGTTATATCCCGGGAGGCGACTCATGTCCGGAACTCTGCTGTTCGTGCACGGCACCGGCGCACATCGCATCGACGACGAGCTCTCCCGGCTACGCGCCGGGCTCGCCGCCGAGCCCCGGCTACGCGACGTCCGGGTGCACGGGGTGGCCTGGGGCAGCGCGGTCGGTCCGGCCGACCTGGACGTGACGCCGGTGCTGCCGCCGCGCCCACCCGCACCGGAGTCGGCGGCGGAGGTGACCCCGGCGGAGATCACCGTGGCCGCGTGGGACCTGCTGCTCGCCGACCCGCTGCTGGAACTGCGCATGCTGGCGGAGCTCTTCGATCCCGGGCCGGCCGGCCCGGACGCGCTGGACAAGCGGCTGGACGCGATGCCGCTGCCGGAGCTGGGTCACGTGGACCGGGCGACGCTGGAGCGGGCGATCACCGAGGTACGGGACGCGCCGGAGACCACGGACGCGGCGCTGGCGGTCGGCGACGCGGCCGATCCGGAGCTGTGCGCCGCGGTCGCGCGCGCGATCACGGCCACCGCGCTGCGGGCGGCGCCGGACGCGCCGATCGCCCGGACCGGTGCGGTGCGGGACGAACTGGCCGCGATCCTGGTCACCGCGCTGGAGCCGATCCCGGAACCGGCCGAGGGCCTGAGCCGTGGACTGGGTGAGACGCTGGTCCGGCGGGTGCTGCACCCGCTCGCCGCGCGGCTGGCGGCGCGGGGCCTGGAGCGCCGCCGCGCCCCGCTGATGGAGCCGGCCACCGACGTCGTCCGGGACATCGCGTTCTACCTGCGGCGCGGCGCGGCGGTCCGGACGCTGATCGCAGCGGAGGCGGCGCGGGCGGAGCCACCGGTGGTGCTGCTCGGGCACAGTCTGGGCGGGATCGCGGCCGTCGACCTGCTCTCCGGGCCGGACCGGCCCGGATCGGTGCGGCTGCTGGTCACGGCCGGTTCACAGGCGCCGTACCTGTACCTGATGGACGCGCTGGACCATCTGCGGCCGGGTGTGCCGGGTGCCGCGTTCACACCGTGGCTGAACGTCTACGACCGGGCCGACCTGCTGGCGTTCTGCGCCGCGCGGGTCTTCCCGGGCGCGGTGGACGAGGAGATCGACGCGGGTGTGCCGTTCCCGGCGGCGCACGGCGCCTACTGGGACCAGCCACGCTTCCACGCGCTCCTCGCCCACCACTGGCCGGGCTGAGGGGCCGGCGCGTTATGCCTCGCTGCCGGTGATGGTCGGCCACGAGTAGGCCAGCAGCGCGGACGCGGCACCGAGCAGCGCCAGCGAGACGCCGCGGGTGCCGATCGGCAGCGCGGCGAGGATCAGCAGGATCACGGCAATGATGTAAAGAACGGCAGGGATCGACATGAGAGCCTCCGGGGGGTTCGGATTAGCTGTGCGGCGACTTCGATACCCCCGCGCTCATGAGCGCTAAACAAGCGCCTGCCACCACCCGTCGACCGGCGGTGGGTCCGCCACGTCCACCCGCTCGCCCGGCCGGGGCACCGCGAGCGCGACGCCCCGCGCCCGCGCCGCCGCCCACACCCGGTCCGGCGGCTCCGACCAGGAGTGCATGGCCAGCGCGAAGGTGGCCCAGTGCACCGGGATGAGCAGGCCGCCGCCGGCCTCGCGGTGCGCGGTGACCGCGTCCTCCGGCTCCATGTGGATGTCCGGCCAGGGATCGGCGTACGCCCCGGCCTGCATGATCGTGGCGTCGAACGGCCCGTACGCCTCACCGATCGCGGCGTACCCGGGAAAGTATCCGGTGTCGCCGCTGTAGAAGAGCCGGTGCCGGGGCCCGGTCAGCACCCACGACGACCACAGCGTGGCGTCCCGGGCGAAGAGGCGCCCGGAGAAGTGCCGCGCGGCCGTCGCGGTGAACCGGATGCCGCCGGCCTCCGCGTGCTCGTCCCAGTCCAGCTCCACGATCCGCCGCACCGGCACACCCCAGCGTTCGAGGTGGGCACCCACGCCGAGCGGCACCAGGAACGGCGCGTCCTGCCGGGCCGCGAGCGCACGCACGGTGGGCAGGTCGAGGTGGTCGTAGTGGTCGTGCGAGACGACGATCGCGTCCAGCCGGGGCAGGTCCTCGATCGGCAGCGGCATCGGGTGCAGGCGGCGCGGCCCGGCCAGCGCGGACGGCGAGCAGCGGTCGCTCCAGACCGGGTCGAGCAGCACCCGGGCGCCGTCGATCTCGACCACCGAGGTGGAGTGGCCGAGCCAGGTGACGTGCAGGCCGTCCCGGGCGGTGAAGTCCGGCCGCAGCACCGGGACCGGCCGGACCGGGCGGCGCTTCCGGGCGCTGAAGATCATGCCGAGCATCGCCTCGCGGGTGGTGCCGGGCTTCATCAGGTGCGGCGGATCGACGTTGCGGAACGCGCCGTCGCGGAACTGCCCGGACTTGGCGATCCGGTCGGCGCGGTCGAGCGCGCCGGGCAGCCGGCGGACGGTGCGCCGCGAGGGGTGCGCGGGTGGCCGGGCGCCGAACGCCGGCGGCAGGCCGCGGGCCGCCCAGGCGAGCCCGGCCGCCACGGCCAATGGGGCGAATACGGATCTAAGCCGCATTTGCCCAGGATCGCACGGGGAGCGGGCGCTCCCCGTGCGTACCGCTGATCAGCCCGTGACGTTTTCCAGCGCGGGCAGGTAGCCGCTGGCGTATCCGGCGTTGTTCGGATGGAATGTGCTGGCCAGATTGAGCAGGTTGACCCGGTTGATCCACGGAGCGCCGGAGCAGACCCCGTGCCCGGCGAAGATCGGACGGGTGTCCGCCCAGGTCAGCCCGGCCGCCCGGGCTCGCGCCGCGGTGACGGCGGCGAGGTCGTCGGCCGCGGCGTTGAGCGCCTGGCGCTTGGTCAGGCTGAGCCCGCCCGGGCAGGCGCCGGTCTCGAAGAGCCGCGGATAGCCGAGCACGACCACCTCGGCGGACGGCGCCCGCGCCGTGATGTCCGCGTACGTGCGGTCGAGCCGGCCCGGCAGCACGGTCCGGATGTAGGCCCGGGCCGCCTCCACCACGCCAAGGCAGACCTCGTCGCTGCCCAGCACGCAGGAGATCGCGCCGGTCGCGAAGCCGGCGTCGTTGCCACCGATCGTGATGGTGACCAGGTCGGTCCCGGCGCCGAGCGAGGCCACCTGGGTGGCGCGGACGTCGTCGGTGGTGGCGCCGCCGCAGGCGACGAACGCGAACGAGGACGTCTGGTGCCGGTTCGCCCACAGCTGCGGGTAGCCGTTGGGGCTGCGCATGCAGCTACCGGTCGCGCCGGTGGCACCGGTGCCGGACGAGTAGGAGTCGCCGAGCGCGACGTAGTCGACGGGTGCGTCGGCGTGCGCGGCCGGCCCGACGGTGATCGCGGCCAGCACGGTGGTGAACGTGACGGAGAGCCTGAGTGCCCACTTGCCCATCCGAACCTCCTAGGGGGTGCGAAGAGCGTAAAGCGGGCGTTACCAGCAAAGATAGACGGTGATTTTTCCTTTACCCGCAAGTAACATGAACTGACTGTCCGCTGTGTCGGTCGTCCTATGAATGCAACGGCGGAGCTGTCACGATCCGGGCATGGGTGGGGAGATCAAGTCCGGCCGGGTCGGCATCGCGCTGACCGCCGTCGCGCTCGGCGGCTTCGGCATCGGCACCAGCGAGTTCGCGGCCATGGGGCTGCTCCCGGAGATGGCCGCCACGCTGCACGTCTCCATCCCGTCGATGGGCTACGGCATCAGCGCGTACGCGCTCGGCGTGGTGGTCGGCGCGCCGCTGATCACCGCGCTCACCGCGCGACTGGACCGCAAGCTGCTGCTGCTCGGCCTGATGGTCGCGTTCCTGGTCGGCAACGGCCTCTCCGCGATCGCACCGAACGCGCCGCTGGTCTACCTGGCCCGGTTCATCGCCGGGCTGCCGCACGGCGCGTACTTCGGGATCGCGTCGGTGGTGGCCGCGCGCCTGGTCCCGGCGGACCGGGCCGGCCGTGCGGTGGCCGGCGTGATGATGGGCCTGACCGTCTCCAACATCATCGGCGTGCCGGTGGCCACCGCGGTCGGCCAGCACGTGCACTGGCGGGCCGCGTACGGCATGATCGCCGCGATCGGCCTGCTCACCATCGCGGCGGTGCACTTCCTGGTGCCGGCGGTCCCGGCCGCGGCGCACGCCACGATCCGCACCGAGCTGGGCGCGTTCCGCCGTCCGCAGGTGTGGTTCGCGCTGGTCACCGGCATCGTCGGGTTCGGCGGCATGTTCGCGGTCTACAGCTACGTCGCGCCCACGCTCACCGAGGTCAGCGGGCTGCCGGCCGGCGGGGTGCCGTGGGTGCTGGCGGTCTTCGGCGTCGGCATGACCGTGGGCACGCTGCTGGGCGGCCGGCTCGCCGACCACTCGATCATGGGAACGCTGCTCGGCGGCATGATCGGCATGCTCGCGGTGCTCGTTCTGTTCGCGACCACCGCGCAGTACGTTCCGGCCGCGATCGCGCTGATCTTCCTGATCGGCGTGGCCTGCCAGGTGATCGGCACCGCGCTCACCATGCGGCTGATGGCGGTCTCGCCGGACGCGCCCGCGCTCGCCGCCAGTTCCAACCACTCCGCGCTCAACCTGGCGAACGCGGCCGGTGCGTGGCTCGGCGGCATGGTGATCGCGGCCGGGTACGGGTACCTTTCCACCGCCTGGGTCGGCGCGGTTCTCTCCGTCGCGGGCCTGGTCGTCCTGTCCGTGTCGCGCGTGGTCGAACGCGCACAACCACCCCTCCCGGCGGGTTTGCCCGCGCCGCAATCGGGTAGATGATCAACGGCCGTTCTCGTCTAAGGAGTTCCCCATGCGTGTTCTGGGCGAGCGCTACCGCCTCGAACAACGCATCGGTGTGGGCGGGATGTCCGAAGTGTGGCGTGGGCACGACAACGTGCTGGACCGGCCGGTCGCGGTCAAGCTGATCGCGCCGCACCTGGCCGAGGCGGAGGCCGTGGTCGAGCAGGTGCGCACCGAGGCGCGCTCGGCCGCACGGCTCGCCCACCCGAACGTGGCCAGCGTGCACGACTTCGGCATGTCCTCGGTGCTGCCCGGGCAGCCCGCGCCGTACATCGTGATGGAGCTGGTCGAGGGCGAGACGCTCGCCGACCACCTGCGCGCCGGCCCGCTCGACTGGCAGATCGCGGTGCGCGTCTGCGCCGAGGTGGCGGCCGCGCTGGCCGCCGCGCACGTGCACGGCATCGTGCACCGGGACATCAAGCCGGCCAACATCATCCTCACGCCGGCCGGCGTGAAGGTGCTCGACTTCGGCATCGCGGCGCTCGTCGGTGAACCGGACTCCGGCCTGGACGGCACGATCGTCGGCACGCCCGCGTTCGTCGCCCCCGAGCGCCTGGAGGCCGACACGGTCACGCCGGCCACCCCGGCCGCGGACGTCTACGCGCTCGGCGTGCTCCTCTACCTCTGCCTGGCCCGCCGCCTCCCGTGGACCCCGTCCGACCTGCCCGGCGTACCGCCGAACGCGATCCCACCGGGCGTCGAGGCGGCCCCGCTGCCGCCGGTCCCCGGCCTCCCCGACGAGGTCGCCGCGCTCTGCCTGCAGTGCATATCGCGTGACCCGGCGGAACGCCCGACCAGCTTCGCGGTCGCGCTGCTGCTCGCCGAGGCGGTCGACGCGCAGGTCTACGTGCCGCTGACCGGCGTCGCCCCACTGGTCCGCGAGGTCGCGCCCGGCACGGCGTGGGAGGACCAGGCCACCGACGTCTTCGAGGCACCGGGCCGCCACCGAGCGGATCCCTGACCACCGCCATCACCCGGCCCGCTCACCGCGGGCGGCGGCGGGACGACGGTTGGCCCCGGCGACGAGGCGGGGGCGGCCGGGAGCCGCCCCCACCCCGACGTCACGGGTTGATGGTGATCCGGAGCGGCGTCGTGTTCCGGATGTCCTGCGCGTTGCCGGCCAGCCGCAGGTTGTTGAACGTGACCGCGCCGACCGCCGGCCCCTGGTTCGGCTCGGGCAGCTCGTTCGCCCAGACGCCGAAGCCGGACTTGGCGTCGAACGCGTCGCCGGACTTCCGCGCACCGGTGATCGAGACGTTGGTGAACACGGTGTCGGTGATCGGGTTCACCGGCCGCCCCGCGGCGTCGTACTGGGTCTGGAACATGATCCCGCTGTACGTCGGGTCGACGATGTCCAGGTTGCTCACCCGGATGCCCTGGAACACCTTCGACGCGGAGAAGAGCCACATCGCGGGGAACGTCTGCGCTCCCCAGAAGTGGCCGCCGGACCGGACGATCGAGATGTTCTCGAACCGGGTCGGCGGGTCCGCGCCGAACCCGTTCATCGGATACCCGAAGTCCAGCGAGCTGATCGTGACGCCGGAATAGACCAGCGTGTCCGCGATGTAGATGTTGCGGAACGTGTTCGCGTAGCCGCCGTAGACCGCGACGCCCGCGGCCCGCCAGGTCAGCGTGCTGGTCAGGTTCTCGTAGACGTTGTCCCGCTCGTCCGCGCCACCCGCGTCGATCGCGGAGAACAGCGCGAAACTGTCGTCGCCGGTGGCCCGCGCGTCGTTGTTGGACACCAGGTTGCCGGTGCTGCCGTTGGTCATGTTCACGCCGTCCGCGAACGTGTTCCGGATCCGCGAGTTCCTGATGACCATGTTGTCCGTGTTGGCGCCCCAGTAGAGGCACACCATGTGCTCGACCCAGATGTTGTCGATCGTCTGGTTCGCCAGGTTGGCGAAGTCGAACACCTTGCCGGGCCCGTCGATCCGCGACGTGTAGTTGCCGAAGTAGGCGAACCCGGAGAAGACCGACCCGTTCGCGCTCGCCTCGGACCGGAACCCGATGTCCGTGTTCTCCTGCCCGGCCGGCGCCTGGAAGCGGGTGAACCACGGGCCGGCGCCGATCACCCGTACCGCCTTGCCGTAGACCTGGAACTTCGAGCCGGTCTGGTAGTCGCCCGCCGGCAGGTAGACGCCGGCCAGAGCGGCGTCCTGCCGGGCCCGGTCGAGCGCGTCCTGCACGGCCTGGTGGGTGAAGCCGGCCGGCACCGCGTACCGGGCCGGGTCCGGGTTCGGCGCGGCGGCGACCTGCTCCAGGTTCACGAAGTCGATCGCGAACGGCCCGCTGTTCGCCGCGTCCTTCTGCAGCCGGATCGTGGCGCCGGCCGGGACGGTCGTGCCGAGCAGCACGTTCGCCTCGTCGTAGATGTGCCGCGGCGGGCCGGACGACGGGTTGTTGTTCGGCGCGGCCTCGTCGCCGTAGAGCCAGGCGAACCGCGAGGTCAGCGAGATCGCCTTGAGGAACGCGCCGTTGACGTAGATGTTCAGCGTGGAGTTGCTGCCGTCCGGGATGGAGAACCGGGTGACCAGCGTGTTCGTGCTGGCCCGGGTGGTCCACTGGACGTACGCGCCGGTGCTGTTCAGCGTGACCGCGCGCCGCCCGGACGCCTCACCGGCCAGGTCGCCGACCGTGCGGTTCGGGCCGACCGGCACCGCGCCGCCGCCGATCTGGCCGTCCTCCGCCTCGTACACGGCATAGGGCATGTTCGCGCCCCGCCCGACGAACAGCGGCGTCTCGCTGGTGTTGTTCGCACGCTTCGCCGCGAGCTCGTTGGCGTCGTCCGCGAGCACCACGCGGACCGTGAACCGGCCGTTGGCCGCGGCCCACGTCCCGAGCGACACCGGTGCCGTGGTGGCGCCGGCGGCGATCACCCCGTTCGACGAGCCGCTGAGGGTACGTACGACCGCACCGGCCTCGTTCAGCAGCGTCAGCGTGATCCCGTGCGCGCCGGCCGCGGACGCGATCGTGCCCTGGTTCCTGATCGCGACCGTGAACGTGGCCGTGGTGCCGGCCGACGGGTTCGACGGCGACCAGCTCACCGGCGACGCGACCAGGTCCGAGCTGGGTTCCGGTTCCGGGTCCGGCACGACGGTGCCGGCAACCTGCAGCTCCGCGACCTGCGCGCCGGTGGCACCGGTATTGGAGGTGAACCGCAGTTGCACCTCCGTCACCGTGGCCGCGACGCCGATGGTGACGGTGTTGCCGGTCGCCGGGTCGAACGTGCGGTTCGCCGCGCCGGCCAGGCCGGTGAACCCGGTCGCGTCCGGCGCGCGCCCGAGCACCTGGATGTTCTGCACCCGGGTGGACCACGCCGGGTCCGGGTTGAGCCGGACGGTCACGGACGTGACGGACGCGGTGCGGCCGAGCGCGACGGTCAGCGTGGCCGGATACGCACCGGCCGCGCTCTCCCAGTAGGTCGCGGTGTTCCCGTCCGTCGCGTTGGCCGCCACGAACGAGTGGACGGTCGACGAGCCGGTCGTGGGCCGGCCGAGCGCCAGGTTCGGCTCCGCCGGGTTCGTGGTCTGCTCGCCCCACACCTCCAGCGTGGACAGTTGCGCGGCCGGCCAGCCGGTGTTCGCGGTGATGCTCAGCCGCAGGTGGCGGACCGTGGCGGAGAGCGGGACGGTGACCGTGTTGCCGCCGCCCGGGTCGAACGTGCGCCCGGCCGCGGCCGCGAGCGTGGCGCCGGTCGCGCCGTCCTGCACCGCGATCGTCTGGGTACGGGCCGCCCAGCCGGCGGGCAGCCGCAGCACCGCGCGGGTGACGGCCGAGGCCGCCCCCAGGTCCACCTGGATCCACTGCGGCCAGGCGTTGTTCGTGCTCTCCCAGTAGGTGGCCGGGTCGCCGTCGCCGGCGTTGGTGGCGGTGTAGGAGCCGTTCCCGCTGCTCGCGGTGAACGTCTTGGCGCGGGCCAGGTCGGCGGGGGCCGCGCCGGCCGGGGCGGACTGGACGGTGAGGACGGTCGAGGTGAGCGTGACGGCGGCGGCCAGCAGCGTGGCCAGTCGTTGTCTCATGGCGGTCCTTCGGTGGAGAAGGGCGACATCCGGGCAGCCTGCGTCAATATTCCGCTCAGAAGTCGGCCATGAGACAGGCAGTCGTACGGATTTTGCAGTCGACTGCGCTAAATGTTGCAGACACGCTACGGGGGCGTCAACGATCGACGTCCATGCGTACGCAAGATGCCGCTTTTATCCGCAAAGGCCGGTGTCGTTCTCCCCGATCGGCCGGAAACCGGCGCGCACCCGCCACCGCACCGGCGGCACGTCGTTGGAGGCGTTGTACCGACGCCTCTGCCCGCGGCCCGGCGGGTCACACCGACCGGCGACGTCGAGGCACCGTTCGGCGCACATCGACGCGGGCCGTTAGCCCTATCGGGGTAGCCCGGACAGCCGGACCGCACGCTTGAGCGCTCAATGTTCCGGCACGGACAACGGATTTCCGGCGCCGCCGCGATCCGGCAGATTCTTCATCAGCGCCACGGCGGCGCGCGAGTCATGACTCCCGGAGCCCGCCGGGCACCGTCGGCCAGCGGCGGCGCCCGGCGGGCCGCCAAGAGGACACGAAGGACCGGCACCATGCACCAGTTCCCGCCCGCCCGCAGGCACCGCCGACGCGTCGTCAACCGGTGCCGGCCGGGGGGCCGCGCGGCGCGGCGGGACACACGGCGGCCACCGGGCGCGCCGGCACAGTGAGCTACCGGTAGGGGCGGGCGAAGGGCTGGGGAGACACCCGTCCGCCCCTACCGGTGACGGACCCGAAAGGTGAGCGCATGCGGACCCTCTACCGCTGGCGCTGGGTGGCGATGTCGGTGGCGGCGTTGGCGACGACCGCCCTGATCGGCGGGCTGTCCGTGCGAGCGGACGCGACGACGGCGGAGAAACCGGTGGCGCCCGCGGGCGACGCGGAGACACTCCGGTTCCGGCTGCGCAGCGAGCCGGTCGAGGCGCCGGCGCCGGGCACCACCACGCCGCTGCGCATCCGGCTGACGAACCCGCACGACGACCGGGTGCGGATCGACGCGCTGACCGGCCACGTGCTGACGGTGTCCCGGCCGGACTGTCACCCGGGCACGTCGGACCTGACCGTCGGGCCGCACGGCGGGCCGCCCCGGCTGCCGTTCACGCTCGGTCCCGGCGAGACCGCCGACGCCGGGACGATCCCGGTGTTCGTGCCGCTCGCGGTGTCCGCCGCCTGCCGCACCGCCACCTACCAGTTCCTGATCATCGGTACGGGAGTTCGCCTGCCGATCCCGGACTCCGCTTGAGAATTTTTCGACGATCGCGCTTTTCCGCGATAAAATTCCCGCGACGCGTACCGGTGCCCACGCTCTGTTACCGCCGACACTCCCGACCCCGGGTGTGCCGGTCAGCTCCGGCGGTACGCCGAATCGGCTCCCCGCCCGGCGGGGAGCCGATTTTATGCTGGAGCCCATGAATTGGGACGATCTTCTGGACCGGGCCGCCCGGCTGGCGAGCGGCGGGACGCGCCGCATCCTGGGCATCGCGGGTCCGCCCGGCGCCGGGAAGTCGACCGTCGCCGCGCGCCTCGCAGCCGCGCTCACCGACGCGGGCGCGGCCGTCACGGTCGTACCGATGGACGGTTTCCACCTCGCCGACGCGGAACTGCACCGGCTCGGCCGGCACGCGCGCAAGGGTGCGCCGGACACGTTCGACGGTGCCGGGTTCGTCGCGCTGCTGCACCGGCTGCGCTCCGAGACCGGCGGCGTGGTCTACGCACCGGTGTTCCGCCGCGAGATCGAGGAACCGGTCGCCGGTGCCGTCCCGGTGCCGCCGGAGACCCGGCTGGTCATCACGGAGGGCAACTACCTGCTGGTGCCGGACGGCGTCTGGGCCGACGTGCGCGGACTGCTGGACGAGGCCTGGTACCTGGATCTGGACGAGCCGGAACGGCTGCGCCGGCTGGTGGCCCGGCACATGGCGTTCGGCCGGGACGAGGCGGAGGCGCGGGCGCGGGCGCTCGGCAGCGACCAGTCCAACGCGGAACTGATCGCCACCACCAAGGGCCGCGCCGATCTCATCGTTCCCCTGACATGACACCGTCGCTATTGCACTGATCCGTGGTCCGGGCGGACGATATGCGCTCACACCTATCGGCTGATAGACCAGAATCCGACACGAGACCGGATCCGGAGGTTGGCAGGCCCGTGACCGCCCGTCGCATGATGGCCGCCCACGCCGCGGTGATGGTCGTGCTCGGCGGCGCCGTCTTCACCCCGCTGCCGGACTCGCTGGTCTTCGCGCTGATCGGTCTCGTCACGATCGGCACGATCGTCGCCGGCGTGCGGATGAACGGGCCGCTGCGCCGCGCGCCGTGGTGGTGGCTGGCCGCGGCCGCCGGCGTGATGGCGCTCGGCGACACGTTCTACAGCCAGCACGCGCAGGGCGCCCGGCTGATCGTGTCCGAGGTGGCCTACCTGGCGATGTTCCCGCTGATCGTGGTCGGCCTGATCCAGCTCACCCGGCCGAGCGGGCTGCTCCGGGACCGGTCCCGGCTGATCGACTGGCTCACGTTCGGCGCCTCGGTCGCGCTGCTCGCCTGGGTGCTGCTGCTCGGCCCGGCGCTGCGCACCGACGGCGGCGACGTCACCAGCGCGGCCACCCACTCGCTCGGCTGCCTGTTCCTGCTGCTGGCCACCGTCGGCGTCACCATCGACACCCGGCTCAGCGCGTCCGTCACGCTGCTCGCCGTCGGCGCCGGCGGCCTGCTCTTCGGCGACGTGGCCTGGCTGGTGCTCGACCTGCGCTACGGCGGCTGGCCGGACGGCAGCCCGTTCGAGCTGGCCTACCTGCTCTTCTACACCGCCTGGGGCCAGGCCGCGCTGCATCCGTCGATGTCCAGGCTGACCTCGCCGCCCTCGGCCGACCCCGGTGAGCTGCGGCTGGTGTGGAAGGTCCTGCTCGGCGTCTCCGTGCTGATCCCGCCGGGCGTGCTGCTGGCCGAGACGCTGCGCGGCGAGGTCGTCGACGGCGCGATGATCGCCGCGCTGGCCACCGTGATCTACGGCGCGGTCTTCGCCCGGCTGTTCGACGCGGTGGAGAAGCACCGGCGGCTCCTCGGCCGCGAACGGCACCTGCGGGAGATCTGCGGCGCGCTGGTCGCCGCCGCCGGCCCCGACGAGGTCGAAGGCGCGATCCGGGGCGCGATCAGCGCGCTGCTCAACGACGCCACCCACCGGATCGTGCTGTCCGTGCACCGCGCCGACGGCAAGCCCGCGGCCGCCAGCAGCGTCTGGGGGCCCGGGATGCCCACGCCGTACCCGCTGCCCACGCCGGCCGCGGCCCGGCGCACCCGCCTGCTGCGCACCCACACGCTGCACCCCGCGCTCGCCGACCAGCTCGGCAACCTCCCCGGCACGCTGGTCTGCCCGCTGGTCCTGGACGACACCACGATCGGCCCGCCCCGGGTCGGCGCGCTCTTCGTCGCCGCCGACACACACGTGCTGCGCGGTCTCCAGGACAGCATCGAGGTGGTCGCGGTCCAGGCCACCCTCGCCCTGGAGCGGATCTTCCTGACCGACGAGATGACCCGGCGCGAGTCCGACCAGTACGTCTCCGCCGTCGTCCAGAACACCAGCGACGTGGTCCTGATCGTCGACGAGGCCGACCGCATCCGCTACTGCTCCCCGTCCCTGGCCACCGTGCTCGGCGTCCGGCCCCGCGCCTTCGGCACGCTCGCCGACCTGGTCCAGCCGGACGACCGCCCGCAGGTGACCAGGACGTTCGAGCTGGCCCGGGGCTCGGGCAGCGCGGAGGGCGTCCGCGAGGAGTGGAGCCTCCTGCGCGACGACGGCAGCCGCATCGTGCTGGACGTGAGCTGCCGGGATCTGCGCGCGGACCGGCTGGTGCGGGGCTACGTGCTGACGTTGTGCGACGCCGCCGGCCGGCACCGCAAGGAGCAGGCGCTGATCCAGCGAGCACTGCTGGACTCGGCTCCGGGCAAGAACCGGCGCTCCGTCACCAATCGGTTCAAGTAGCGCCTGGATCGCGGTCGTGAGCGGCCGCCGCGTGCGACTGCTTGATCTAGAGCCGACTCTAGTTCATAGCGTTGCCGATGTGCCCGCCGGAAAGACCGGCGGAGAACACATCATGAGGTCTGACGACGATGACTTTTGTCCAGAATCCTGAGGTCGCCGCCGCGCTCGCGGACCTGATGGGAGACGCCGTGCCGCAGCCGGCGACGACCCCGCACGAGATCCGCGCCGCCGTGGCCGCCACCTACCCGGTCCTGACCGCGCGGCTGCCGGTCCAGCCCGTGACCGAGCGGACGTTCACCGCCACCACCGCCGACGGCGGCGAGCTGCGGCTCGGCTGGTTCGCCCCGGCGGACCGTGCCGGGAACCCGTCGGCCGCGGTCGTGCACGCCCACGGCGGCGGCATGATCGCCGGATCCGTCGAGACGCTCGCGCCCTTCGTGCGCGAGTACGTCGGCGCCAGCGGCGTCCCGTTCCTCTCGGTCGAGTACCGCCTCGCACCCGAGTCGACCGGCACCACGCTCGCCGAGGACGTCTACACCGGCCTGACGTGGCTCCACGAGCACGCGGCCGAGCTGGGTGTCGACCCCGCCCGGATCGCGCTGATGGGTGAGAGCGCCGGTGCCGGCCTGGCCGCCGGAGCGGCCATCCTCGCCCGGGACAACGGCGTCGCGGTGGCGCGGCAGATCCTCGTCTACCCGATGCTCGACGACTCGAACGTCGACCCCGACCCGTTTCTCGACGGCATCGCCACCTGGTCCTACCGCGACAACCGCCTCGGCTGGGACGCGCTCCTCGGCGAACGGCGCGGTGGCGCGGACGTCCCCGCCGTCGCCGCGCCCGCCCGCCTCACCGACTTCACCGGAATCGCGCCCGCCTACCTGGAGGTCGGCGCGCTCGACATCTTCCGCGACGAGACCATCGCGTACGCGTGTGGGCTGCTCGCCGCGGGCATCGATGCCGAGCTGCACGTGCTGCCGGGCCTCGTGCACGGCTGGGACCACTACGCGATCGGCAGCACGATCCGCACCCGCGTGATGCGGTTCCGCATCGACGCGATCACATCCCTCTGACCGACGAGCACGGAGAACACGCGATGAGCGACACCACCGACCTGCACGAGATCTACCGCGACTACATCGAGGCCATCAACAACCGCGAGTTCGACCGCATGCACGAGTTCGCCCACGAACGGCTCACCTTCAACGGCGAGCCGGTGTCGCGGGACGAGTACGTCGCGACGATGAAGGCCCACCTGGCCGCGGTGCGGGACTTCACGTGGCGTCTCGACGACCTCGTCGTCGAGGACGACCGCGTCGCGGCGCGCCTCACCGACACGGGCGTGCCCGTCACCGAGTGGCTCGGGCTCCAGCCCACCGGCCGGAGTGTCGAGTTCACCGAATACGCCTTCTACCACTTCACGGACGGCCGCTTCGACGACATGTGGTACCTCCTGGACGTCCAGCGCATCCAGGATCAGCTGGGCGCCTGACCGGCTGCCGCCGGAGTGCGAGCCGGCCGGGGTCGGGGCGCTCCCCCGGCCCCGGCCGTCCGCTTCGATACGGGGCCTAGGACAGCCGCCGCACCGCTTCGTCGACACGCGCATCCGACGCGGTCAGCGCGACCCGGACGTGCTTCACGCCCGCCGGCCCGTAGAACGCCCCCGGCGCGACCAGGATCCCGCGCTCCGCGAGCCAGCCGACCGTCTCCCAGCAGTCCTCGTCCCGCGTCGACCACAGGTACAGGCCCGCCTCGGAGTGCTCGACCCGGAAGCCGGCCGCGGTCAGGGCCGCGCGGAGCCGCTCCCGACGGTCCGCGTACCGGGCGCGCTGCTCGGTCACGTGCTGCTCGTCGCCGAGTGCCGCGGTCATCGCGTCCTGCACCGGCTCCGGCACGATCATGCCGGCGTGTTTGCGCACGGCCAGGATCTCGGACACGATCGCCGGGTCGCCGCCCAGGAAGCCACCCCGGTAACCGGCCAGGTTGGAGCGCTTGGACAGCGAGTGCACCGCCAGGATGCCCGTGTAACTGTCACCGCGCACCTCGGGTGCGAGCACGGAGACCGGCTCCGCCTCCCAGCCCAGCGGCAGGTAGCACTCGTCGCTGGCCACGATCGCGCCGCGCTCGCGCGCCCAGTCGACCACCTTGCGCAGGTGCGCGGCCGGAAGCACCCGGCCGGTCGGGTTGGACGGCGAGTTGATCCAGACGAGCCGGACCCGTTCCGGGCCGAGCGCGGTGAGTGAGTCGGACCGGACCGCCCGGGCACCGGCGAGCGTGACGCCCACCTCGTACGTCGGGTAGCCGATCTCCGGGATCACCACGGTGTCGCCGGGGCCGATGCCGAGCAGCGTGGGCAGCCACCCGACCAGCTCCTTCGAGCCGATCGTGGGCAGCACGCCGAGGCCGGGCAGGTCGGCGCCGCAGGTGGCCGCGAACCACGCCGTGATGGCGGCCCGCAGGTGCGGGTTGCCGGCGGTCAGCGGGTAGCCGGGCGCGTTCGACCCCGCGGCCAGCGCATCGCGCACGACCGCGGGGACCGGGTCGACCGGCGTGCCGATCGACAGGTCGACGAGCCCACCGGGATGGGCGGACGCCGTCGCCTTCGCCGGGACGAGCTGGTCCCAGGGAAAGTCCGGCAGTCGCGCCGCGAGGCCGGTCAGTGGCCCTCGCCGCGCGGCGCCTGGCCGGCGACGAACGGGTCGTCCTTGTCGATCTTGCCGACCTTCGAGGCGCCGCCGGGCGAGCCGAGGTCCTCGAAGAAGCTGTAGTTCGCCGAGGTGTAGTTCTTCCACTGGTCCGGCACGTCGTCCTCGTAGAAGATCGCCTCGACCGGGCAGACCGGCTCGCACGCACCGCAGTCGACGCACTCGTCCGGGTGGATGTAGAGCATGCGGTTGCCCTCGTAGATGCAGTCGACCGGGCACTCCTCGATGCACGCCTTGTCCAGAACATCGACGCAGGGCTCGGCGATGATGTAGGTCACGGGTCTCTCCTCCGATGCAACGCCGCTCGCTTCACAACCCACGGCGCATAAGAGCCTAGTATCTCGCCGGGGAGGGGGTCGATCGTGCTCCGTAGGCAGGATGTGGGACACCGGGTCGTAGTGCGGCGAATTGTCGGTTCCCGCGGCGGACGGACGCTCTTTTCGGACTCCCTCGGCGAACTGGTCGCGCTGAGCGAGACCGATCTCACGATCGCGACCTCGGCCGGCACCGTCCGCGTGCCGCTGGACGAGGTGCACCGGGCGAAACGGGTGCCGCCGACCCGGCGCCCGACGGCCGCCGACGTGATCGCGTCCGAGATCGCCGCGAACGAGGCCTGGCCCGCGCCGGTGCAGGAATACCAGGGCGGCTGGCTGCTCCGCGCGGCCGGCGGCTGGACCGGGCGGGCCAACAGCGCGATCCCGATCGGCGACCCGGACCGGCCGCTGGCCGCGGCCGTCGACGCGGTCGAGGCCTGGTACCACGCGCACGGGCTGCCGCCGCGGATGAACGTCCCGCTGCCGCTGGCCGCGCCGGTGAACGCGGAACTGGACGCGCGCGGCTGGGCGACCGCGCCGCTCACGCTGTTCCAGACCACACAGGTCGCCGCGATCCTGGAGGCGACGCCGGACCGGCACGACCTTCCGGCGGTACGGGTGCGGGACCGGATGACCGAGGAGTGGCTCGCGGTCGCGGCCGCCCGCAAGGGCACGCCGCCCGAGGTCGCCCGGCACATGCTGACCGCGGTGCCGGAGATCGCGTTCCTGGAGGTGTACGGCGACGACGGCACCCCGATCGGGATCACCCGCGCCACGGTGACCGGCGGTGGCGAGTGGCTCGGCGTGTCCCTGGTCGACGTGCTGCCGGAGCACCGGCGCCGCGGGCTCGGCTCGCACCTGGTGCGCGCGGCCGCGCTGTGGGGCCGGGAGGTCGGCGCGCGGCGGGCGTTCCTCCAGGTCGAGGAGCACAACGCGAGCGCGGTCGCGCTCTACGCCCGCCTCGGCTTCAGCACTCACCACACCTACCTGACCCGAACCGCCCCCGCCTGACCCTCGCTCGCCTCCGGGGCACCCCCGGGCTCACCCGGCCACGATCCGCGCGTCCGGGGACACCCCGGGACACCCGCCCGCCGCGATCCCGCGCGTCCGGGGCACCCGGGAACCCGCCCACCGCGACCCCGCCCGTCCGGGGCACCCGGGAACCCGCCCACCGCGACCCCGCGCCTGAGTGATCAATCAGGTGTGCGAAAGGTAGATCGTCCGGCGAAGTGGATCTATTTTTTGCACACCTGATTGATCACTCAGGGAGGGCGGCGTCCGCGCGCGGACGTTATGTCACGATATTTCGGGCACGCGGGACCGGCTCCCGGGACGCACGCGGGACCCCGCGCGGCGGCGAGTTCCCGGGTCGCGGCAGGGGCGCGGCGACCCGGGAATCGCGGATCGTGGTGACCGGCGGCGGAACCGGCTCCGCCGCGGCGTCCGGAGCGGAGCGCCGGCGGAGTCGGAGGACACCGCGCGGTTGGCCCGCGGGAGCACGCGGATCGCACCGGGCCGGAAGCGGGAAGATCGCTTTTCGCACGTGACCGCGCGACGCCGGGACGTGCCCGGCCGCCGGATGCTCCCCGGACGCGATCGGCGGATCTCCGCCGGCCTGCGACGTGGTTCCCTAGCGCCGGACCGTGCTGCGCCGGGTCTTCGTCGGGCGGGCGGCCGCCAGCCGGTTCTCCTCGTAGCGCTTGAGGGACTGGGAGCGGTGGTCCCAGCCGAGGACCATCAGCACGAGGTAGCCGAGGACCGCGCCGCCGACGGTGAAGCCGAGGTAGAGCCAGATCTGGGCGAAGAACGCGCCGGCCCCGTTCCGGAACGGCGAGTCGCCGCTGATGAACGGGCCCACCAGGACGGTCAGCAGCATCGCGGCGGTCACCAACGCGACCAGGTCGCCGCTCCACGAGTCGAGCGGGCGGGCGCGGCCCCAGCGGAACGCGAGCACCGCGGTGATCAGGCCGATCACGACGAACATGACGGTCGAGACCGTGTCCTGCGCGCTCAGGTCGTCGTCGAACGCGAACCGCCCGACGAGCCGGGCCACCACGTTGACCAGAAACAGCACACCGGCGAGCACGCCAACCGGCAGCCAGCGGTTCCTCATCGTGACGCTCCCCTCCCCTGCCCGCAGACGATGCGCGGGCGGGACTCATAGGTCCAGCTGAACTTCTCGCGACCGGCTTCCTCGCCGTCCTTGCGGAAGATACGCCACGCTTCTTGGGAGAACCCTCGGGAGCCCGGCTCGAATTCACAGTCCGGTCCGGGGTCGCGGTACTCGACCGCCGGTTCGGTGACGGCGGTGCGCGGGCCGTACTCGGTGTCGATCCGGTCGAACACCCGGGTGCCCCAGAGCGTGACCGTGATCGTCCGGCTGGACACGCGCACGTCGGCCAGCACGCCGTGCCCGGTGTCGTTGCGGACGCGAAGGTCCTGGCCGGGCCCCGCGGTCGCCTCCAGCACGGCCGGCAGATACTCCCGGTAGGTCGCGTGCGGGTGGTGCTCGACGATCTCCAGCCCGGCCAGGTAGGCGGCCTGGAACACGGTCGCGGCCAGCTGCGGGCTCGCCCCGTCGCCCGCGAGCGCGCGCAGCGAGACCGTGTCGCCCGGCTTGACCAGTGCGGTCACCGGCCGGTCCGGCACCGGCTCCGGGCCGTACGAGGTGTACGTGGCGATCGGCTGCGTGATGCCGAGCCGCTTCACCTCCTCGGTGGTCATCGCGGGCCGGGTCTCGGTGAACGTCGCGGTCACCGTGCGCTCGCCGGTCTTCGGGAGCACGGCGAGCAGGTCGCGGGCGAGTGCGGCGACGTCCACGGTGCGGCCGGTGACGCTCTCGGTGACCCGCGGCCAGCCGCCGTCCACGTCGACCGACGCGTCCCGGACCGGCGTCTCCAGCCCGGCCAGCACCGGCGCGAGACCGTCCCGCAGCCGCCGCTCGTCGATCCGCGGGGTGAGCGGGTCGCCGTCGAAGACCAGGCTCCGCGCGATCACCTCGGGCGCTATGTCGAACGCGCCCGCGTGGACCGGTGCCGCGGTCGCGGGTACCGCGAGGCCGTCGAGCAGCCGGTCGACGTCCGCGCGGGTGGTGGCCGGCGTGGTCTCGGTGAGCGCGACGCGCGCCACGTCCCGGCGCGCCCAGGCCTCGGTGACCGCGACCGCGGCGGCGTGCGGGTCGATGCCGCGCCCCGGCTCCGGGTAGACCGCGGTCGGCGTGGTGCCGTCGTAGGTGATCGCGCCGGGCGTGCCGGGCGTGGCGAGCCTCGCCCGGACCGCGGCCGCGTGCAGCACGTCGTGCAGCCTCGCCTCGTCGACCGTGACCACCGGCGGCACGTCCGCGACGCCGAGCAGCCGCCCGTTGCGGGTCGCGGACGCGATCGTGGCCGGCACGTCGACGGCCAGCCCGATCGCGGCCGGGTCGACCTTGACGATCTCGGTGCCGGCCAGCGAGACCGTGAACGGCTCGGTCAGCCGGCGTGCGCCGCCGAGGTCCGCGCGCAGCCGCTCACCGGCCTCCGCGCTGGTCAGGCCGCCGAGCTCGACGCCGAGCACGCGGGTGCCGCGCGGCACGTCGCCCCGGCCGGCCCAGGCCACGCCGGCGCCGCCGGCGAGCACCGCGACGACCAGCACACCGGCCATCGCGACCGGCCAGCGGCGGCGGGCCGCGGTTTCCTCGGCCGGGTGGGGGACGTCCGGCATCGCGGTGGGGGCGAACCCGGCGATGCGGGCGAACCGCACGGTCGGGGCGTCGTCCTCGGAGGGAGGGGGAACGGTCACGGTCGGCACCTCGGAAGCAGTGGATCAGCCGGAGCCATCCTGCCCGCGAGTTATGACGAACGGATAACGTTTCCCCTGCTCAGGAGCGGTGCGGCGGAAGAATCGCGCGGTATGCGACGACCGCGAACGCCATCGAGCCGGTGAAGATCGTGGCGAGTCCGACCCAGTTGTTCCCGGCCAGCAGAATGTCCCCTTCGCTGGTGCTGCCGGCCGCGACCATCAGCACGGCGAACCAGGCGACGGCCGGCAGCGCCATCGCCCACTTCGCGCCGATGGTCCGCAGCGCGAACCGGGCCAGCGCCACGTTCGCCACCACCGCGCCGAGCGCGGACGCGCCGATCAGGACGCCGCCGACGCGCAGCGGCGTGAAGAAGACCTCCAGTATCGCGGTCACCACCGCGGCCAGCACCACCAGCACCCCGCCGGTTATCCGCAGCGTGAGGTCGGTGACGGTGATGCCCTTCGCCTCCGGCAGCGGCTCCAGCCACTCCGGGTCGATCTCCAGCGCCGGGACCCGGTGCGGGTACGGCGAGGGGGGCGGTGCACTCACCTCGACAGCGCTCCGACGGGCAGCTCGGCGTCGATCCCGGCGAACAGGTCGCTCTCCCAGCCGTGCGGCCCGTCGCCGGGGCCGCGCTCGCCGTACGCCAGCGTGTAGAACTCGACGCCCATGAACTCGCCGCCGAAGTTGCCCGCGATCGAGTAGAGCCAGGAGTCCAGCGGGATCTGGCTGGCGTGCGCCTTCATCGCCGCGACCTTGGCGTCCGCGGAGTCGGTCGCGTCGATCCGGGCCGCGATCTCCTCGTCGGAGGAGCCGAACGGCAGCTCGTCCGGCACGTCGACGCCGGAGAACGGGTTGCCGGTGGTCGCGCCGAACTGCTCGATGCCGGCCGCGAGCACGCTACGCGGCGTGGCCTGGAAGTAGATCTTGTCGGGCCCGAAGCCCTCCGCGCGGGCCAGCTCGCAGGCGCGCATGGTGACCCGGTGCGCCTGGATGTGGTCCGGGTGGCCGTAGAAGCCGTTGTCGTCGTAGGTGACCACCACCTGCGGCCGGGTCTCGCGCATGATCTCGACCAGGTAGCCGGCCGCGGTGTCCAGGTCTGCCTGCCAGAACGCGCGCGGCGCGGAGTTGGTGGCCAGGCCCATCATCCCGGAGTCGCGGTAGCGCCCGGCGCCGCCGAGGAACCGCCGGTCGGTCACGCCCAGCGCGGCGCAGGCCGCGTTCAGCTCCGCCACGCGGTAGCCGCCGAGCTGGTCGGCCGCGTCCGCCGCCAGCCCGATCAGCTCGGGCAGGTGGATCTCGCCCTCCTCGCCGAGCGTGCAGGTCACCAGCGTCACCTGGGCGCCGGCGGCCGCGTAGTGGGCCATCGTGGCGCCGGTCCCGATGGACTCGTCGTCGGGATGGGCATGCACCAGCAGGAGGCGGCGGGCCGCGCTGTGCGTCGTCACCCGTGACACTTTACGCGGGGCCCCGGCCACCGGAGAAACAGCCCAAAAGCGCGGTTTCTGGAGGATGATCTGACAGTGGACTACCCAGGACTAGCCGCTCGCACCCGCCGGTTCACCAACGGAAGCCCGCTCTCGGTCAGCGTCGCGGGCGACGGCGGCCGGGTGGTCTTCATCCGTTCGAGCGGTCCCGAGGACCCGGCCGGCTGCCTGTGGATGCTGGACGCGTCGACCGGCACGGAACGGCTGGTCGCGGAGCCGGTCGAGCTGACCGGCGACCGGCACGAGGGCATCACGTCGTACGCGCTGGACCGCAACGGGCACATCGCGGCGTTCACCATCGCCGGGCGGCTGTTCCGCGCCGACCTGATCAACGGCGACGTGGTCGAGGTGGCCACGTCCGGTCCGGCGGTGGACCCGCGCCCGGACCCGGCCGGCGAGCGGATCGCGTACCTGACCGCGCACCCCGGGCTGACCCCGCGCGGCGAGCCGACCGCCACGACCGCGCTGCACATCGTGGAGCCGGACGGCACCGACGTGATGCTCGCCGGCGAGCGGGACAGCAACGGCACGGTCGCCTGGGGTTCGATCGACTACCTGGCCGGTGAGGCGTTCGACCGGGGTCGCGGCTACTGGTGGTCGCCGGACGGGCGAACCGTGCTGGCCGCGCGGGTGGACACGTCCCGGCTGCCCCGGCTCTACCTGCACGACCCGGTGGACCCGGGCGAGCCGGCGCCGAGCCTGGCCTACCCGCGCGCCGGCGGGCCGAACCCGCAGGTCAGCCTGCACCTGCTGGACCTCGACGGCGGCTGGGTGGACGTGCACTGGGACCGGGAGACGTACCCGTACCTGGTCTCGGTGCGCTGGGCGGACGGCGGCCCACTGATCGCGGTGCTGCGCCGGCTGCAGCAGCACGGCCTGGTGCTCTCCGTCGACCCGCGCACCGGCGAGACGCAGGTCCACGCGGAGCTGACCGACCCGCGCTGGGTCGAGCCGATCGAGGGCACGCCCTGCCACCTGCCGGACGGCCGGGTGCTGGTCGGCGGCGAACTGGCCCACGACGGGTACGACGCCCGCTGTCTCTTCGCGGACGGCAGCCTGCTCACGCCGCCCTCGCTCTACGTGCGCCGGGTGGTCGGCCCGGTCGCCGGCGGCGCACCGGACCTGCTGGTCGAGGGCACCGACGGCGAACCCTCGGAGCAGCACGTCTACCGGATCCGGGGCGCGCTCGGCGCCGGCGGCATGGAGGCGAAGCGGCTCACCCCCGAGCCCGGCTGGCACGTCGCCGCCGCGGCCGGCGGGCTGGTCGTGATCGGCCGGCTGTCGCTGGACCACGCCGGCACGCAGTGGACGGTCTGGCGTGGCGAGACCCGCGTCGGCGGGCTGACCTCGCTCGCGTCGCCGCCGCCGTTCGCGCCCCGCCCCGCGCTGTCCCGGGTCACCGACCGCCGGCTGCCGGCCGCGGTGCTCTACCCGCGGCAGCACGCGGGCGGCCGGCTGCCGGTGCTGCTGGACGTCTACGGCGGGCCCGGCCGGCAGGAGGTGCTGGCCGCCCGCGCCTGGTGGCTGGAGCGGCAGTGGTGGGCGGACGCCGGCTTCGCGGTCGTCACGGTGGACAACCGGGGCACGCCCGGCATCGCGCCCAGCTTCGAGAAGGTGGTGCACCGGCGGCTGGCCGACATCGCGCTGGCCGACCAGGTCGACGCGCTGCAGGCGCTCGGCGAGAAGCACCCGGACCTGGACCTGCACCGGGTCGCGGTCCGCGGCTGGGCGCTCGGCGGCTGGCTGGCCGCGCTCGCGGTGCTGCGCCGCCCGGACGTCTTCACCTGCGGCGTCGCCCGCACGCCGCTGACCGACTGGTCGCTGCACAACACCGCGTTCACCGAGCGGTACCTGGGGATGCCGGACGACGAGGTGTACGCGCGGCACAACCTGGTGGAGATCGCGGCCGAACCGCCGGCGCGGCCGTCGGAGGCGCGGCCGCTGCTGCTGGTGCACGGCATGGCGGACGACTCGATCATCGCGGCGCACACGCTGCGGCTCTCCGCGGCGATGGTGGCGGCCGGCCGCCCGCACGCGGTGCTGCCGCTGTCCGGGGTGGCCCGGCTGGCGGCGGACGGCGTGGTGGAGGGCCTGCTGCCGCTGGAGCTCGACTTCGTCCGCCGGCACATCTGACGGCCCGTTCCCGCCGGCGGCGGATCAGGACCATGACATCCCGCTGCCCGCTTCCGGCGTGGGGACGTTCCGAGTGCTCCCGCGGGCACCGGTCGTCGCCGGCGCTCCTCCCTGCCGGTTCCGCGGTGGTCCCGGCGAACGAACCCGGCGCTCGTCGCATGCGCGACGCGCGGAGGGCTGGGGCTCCTGGCGTACCGGTGCTGTACTGGGACGCGTGACGGATTCATCTCGGTCAGAGACCTCAGCGACGCCCGCGCCCGGTTCGCCGGCCTCGCCGGAGCCGTCGGCCGCCGAATCGCCGTCGGGCGCGGCTTTCCCGTCCGGCACGCCGTCGTCACCCGGCGGGTCGCCGTCTTCGTCCGGCGGGTCTTCGTCCGGTCGGTCGCCGTCGTCTTCGTCCGGCGGGTCGTCGCCGTCTTCGTCCGGCGGGTCGCCGTCGGCGGGTGGGGCGGCGGGTGCCGGGGCGGCGCCGAAGCGGCGCGGGCTCGACCGGCGTGGCTGGACGCTGGTCGTGGCCGGCGCGCTGGCGCTGATCCTGCTGCTGATCTGCGGCGGCCTGCTCGCGGCCGTCGCGGCCGTGCGCGGCGCGCTCAGCGAGACCCGGCACGACCGGGCCGTGGCGGCGGAGGCGCGCGGTGACGTGGACGCCGCCTGCCTCGACCTGGAGCAGCGGCTCAATCGCCTGACGCCGCCGGGGGCCACGAACGGCCCGGCCGCCCGCGCGAAGGCGATCCGCGACGAGAACGTGGCGGCCCGGCCGTTCCTGCTCGAGCTGGACCGGCTGCGCGAGGCCCGGCCCGGCCACGACGAGGAATACCTGGAGCAGTCCTGGTCGGACGGCTGGCGGCAGGTGATCGACGCGCGGGCGAGTTACGCGGACGCGCTGGACCGGGCGGCCGACGGCGGCGATCCCGCGTTCTACCTGGCCCCGCGCGACGAGGACGCGGACCCGGTGGCGGACCAGCTGATCGAGGACGGCCCGGCCGGGTGCGACGGTCCGCTGCGCCGGCTGACCGACCCATCGCTGTAGCTCGATGCAAGATCAACCGTCCATCTTGATCAGTGACCTTGGACACATTGTCCCGCAACCGGCCGGCAGGGGTTTCGTAGCCGCCCCGTAACACTCAGACTCCCTTGCGGATGGTCTGCGTCACACACGGCGTAACGTGTGTCACAGACGAGCGCGCGTTCACCGCATCAGGGGAGCCTGAATGACGTCGACGGCGACGAGGCCGGGCCGGGCCGCGATCACGGCCAGGACGCTCCGCACCGATCGGTGGTGGCTGCCACCGCTGATCACGTTCGTGGGCCTGGGCGCCTGGGTCACCTACGCCACGGTTCGGGTGTTCCTGCACGACAACTACTGGGTCGAGGCGTACCAGTACCTCACGCCGTTCTACTCGCCGTGCGTGACCGAGCGGTGCGTCGAGGAGGCGGCCCACTTCGGTCGCTTCCTGCCCGGCTGGTGGGTCATCCCGGACGCCGCGATGACCCTGCCGTTCCTGCTGCTCTTCCGGTTGACCTGCTACTACTACCGGAAGGCGTACTACCGGGCGTTCTGGCTCTCGCCGCCGGCCTGCGCGGTCCCGGACGGGCACCGGCGGTACACCGGTGAGACGCGCTTCCCGCTGATCTTCCAGAACGTGCACCGGTACGCGTTCTACGCCGCCGCGATCATCTCCGTGATCAACACGTACGACGCCGCGCTGGCCCAGGCCACCGGCCTCGGTCTGGGCAACGTGATCCTCTGGGTCAACGTGATCATGCTGTGGGCGTACACGTTGTCCTGCCACTCCTGCCGGCACATCGCGGGCGGGCGGCTCAAGCACTTCTCGAAGCATCCGATCCGATACCGCTTCTGGACGTTCGTGTCCGCGCTGAACGTCCGGCACATGCAGCTCGCCTGGATCACGCTCGGCACGCTCGCGCTGACCGACTTCTACATCATGGCGCTGGCCGCCGGCTGGTTCTCCGACCTGCGCATCATCAACTGAGGGCCGATCATGACGCGAACAGAACGGCACCGGTACGACGTGGTGGTCATCGGCGCGGGCGGCGCCGGGCTGCGCGCCGCGATCGAGGCACGCCTCGCCGGGCGGAAGACCGCGATCATCTCCAAGTCGCTCTTCGGCAAGGCACACACCGTGATGGCCGAGGGCGGCGCCGCGGCCGCGCTGGGGAACGTGAACTCGCGCGACAACTGGATGGTCCACTTCCGGGACACCATGCGCGGCGGCAAGTTCCTGAACAACTTCCGGATGGCCGAGCTGCACGCGAAGGAGGCGCCGGACCGGATCTGGGAGTTGGAGACGTACGGCGCGCTGTTCGACCGGACCAGGGACGGCCGGATCTCCCAGCGCAACTTCGGCGGCCACGAGTACCCCCGGCTGGCCCACGTCGGCGACCGGACCGGGCTCGAGATGATCCGCACGCTGCAGCAGAAGATCGTCTCGTTGCAGCAGGAGGACTTCCGGGAGTTCGGCGACTACGACGCGCGGCTGCGGGTCTTCGCCGAGACCACGATCACCGAGCTGATGCTGGACGGTGACCGGATCGCCGGCGCGTTCGGCTACTACCGCGAGTCCGGCGAGTTCGTGCTGTTCGAGGCGCCGGCCGTGGTGCTGGCGACCGGCGGCGTCGGCAAGTCCTACAAGGTCACGTCGAACTCCTGGGAGTACACCGGCGACGGTCACGCGCTCGCGCTCCGGGCCGGCGCGAACCTGATCAACATGGAGTTCCTGCAGTTCCACCCGACCGGCATGGTCTGGCCGCCGTCGGTGAAGGGCATCCTGGTCACCGAGTCGGTGCGCGGCGACGGCGGCGTGCTGAAGAACTCCGACGGCAAGCGCTTCATGTTCGAGTACGTCCCCGACGTCTTCCGCAAGCAGTACGCGGAGACAGAGGAGGAGGCCGACCGCTGGTACGACGACCCGGACAACAACCGCCGGCCGCCCGAGCTGCTGCCCCGCGACGAGGTGGCCCGCGCGATCAACACGGAGGTCAAGGAGGGCCGCGGCACCCCGGCCGGCGGCGTCTACCTGGACGTCAGCACGCGCATGCCGGCCGAGACCATCCGCAAGCGCCTGCCGTCGATGTACCACCAGTTCAAGGAGCTGGCCGACGTCGACATCACGGCCCAGCCGATGGAGGTCGGCCCGACCTGCCACTACGTGATGGGTGGCGTGGAGGTCGACCCGGACACCGCGGCCGCGCTCGGCGGCGTGCGCGGGCTGTTCGCGGCCGGTGAGGTCTCCGGTGGCATGCACGGCTCCAACCGGCTCGGCGGCAACTCCCTCTCCGACCTGCTGGTCTTCGGCAAGCGGGCGGGCGAGCACGCGGCCTTCCACGCCTCCGGCGGCGAGCGGCCGCGGGTGTCCGCCGAGGCGCTCGAGGCCGCGGTGGCGACCGCGCTCGGCCCGCTGGAGCGCACCGGCGGCGACAATCCGTACCACCTGCAGCAGGAACTTCAGGCGATCATGGGCGACCTGGTCGGCATCATCCGGCGCGAGGCGGAGCTGTCCGAGGCGCTGAAGCGGCTGCACGAGCTGCGCGCCCGGGTCGCGACCGTCGGCGCCACCGGCGGCCGCCGCTACAACCCGGGCTGGCACCTGGCCCTGGACCTGCGGAACATGCTGGTCGTCTCGGAGTGCACGGCCCGCGCCGCGCTGGAACGGGCCGAGTCGCGCGGCGGGCACACCCGCGAGGACTTCCCGGCGATGGATCCGGCCTGGCGCCAGGTCAACCTGGTCTGCGCGCTGGACGGCGACGACGTGACGCTGACCCGGAAACCGCTGCCCCGGATGCGGCCGGAGCTGCTGCGCCTGTTCGACCGGGGGGAAATGTCGAAATACCTGACGGACGAGGAACTGGCCGAGTTCGACGCGCTCCCGGAGGCATGAGCAGATGGGCACCACGCGCAACTTCAGGGTCTGGCGGGGCGACGCGGACGGCGGCGACCTGCGGGACTTCCAGGTCGAGGTGAACGAGGGCGAGGTCGTGCTGGACATCATCCACCGGCTGCAGGCCACCCAGACGCCCGATCTGGCCTGCCGGTGGAACTGCAAGGCCGGCAAGTGCGGCTCCTGCTCGATGGAGATCAACGGCATGCCGCGGCTGAGCTGCATGACCCGGATGTCCACGTTCACCCCGGACGAGACCGTCACGATCACGCCGCTGCGCACGTTCCCGGTCATCCGCGACCTGGTCACCGACGTCTCGTACAACTACCTGAAGGCGCGTGAGACGCCCGCGTTCGCGCCGCCGGCCGAGCTGGCACCGGGTGAGTACCGCATGCAGCAGGTGGACGTGGAGCGCTCGCAGGAGTTCCGCAAGTGCATCGAGTGCTACCTCTGCCAGAACACCTGCCACGTGATCCGCGACCACGACGAGAACAAGCCGCCGTTCTCCGGGCCGCGCTTCTTCATCCGCGCGGCCGAGCTGGACATGCACCCGCTGGACGTGCGCTCCGATCGCAAGGAGTTCGCGCAGGCGTCGATGGGGCTCGGCTTCTGCAACATCACGAAGTGCTGCACCGAGGTCTGCCCGGAGCACATCAAGATCACCGACAACGCGATCATCCCGATGAAGGAGCGCGTGGTCGACCGGCGCTTCGACCCGCTCGTCTGGCTGGGCCGCAAGATCTTCCGGCGGGATCAGCTGGAGGAGGCGGCGCCCGATCCGGCGCTGGGCACGATGCCGGCCCGTGAGCCGCACCCGGCGCACCGCGGACCGCAGGCGCCGGCGACGGACGCGGCCGGGCACCTGGCGATCACCGAGCTGACCTTCGAGAACCAGGGCGCCGGCTCCCCGTTCGGCGACGACGTCCGGTTCCCGCTACCGCCCGAGGAGATCAACTACCACCATCCGGTACGCGGTGGGAGCGACCGCACCCCGTCGCAGGCGATCTCCGAGGCGGTCGAGGACGAGCCGCACCACTGATGCCGTCGCTACCCGGCGGCGGTCAGGTGGGCCCGGAGCGCCTCGACGATCGGCACGTCCGCGGGCAGCCAGGGCACCGAGTCGAGCTCGTCCACGGCGAGCCAGCGCAGCTCGCGGTGCTCCAGCGCGCGTGGCTGCGCGTCACCGACCAGCTCCGCGAGGTAGACGCGCAGCACCGCCCAGCCGTTGCCGAGCGGGACGTCGACGCCGAGCCGCGCCCCCGGCCGTACCGTGATGCCCAGTTCCTCCGCGCATTCGCGCGCCACCGCGTCGGTCTCGGACTCGCCCGGCTCCACCTTGCCACCGGGGAACTCGAAGCGGCCGGCGACCTCGGGCGGCGCCGATCTCGCACAGGCCAGAACGCGTCCGCCGGAGAGGATGGCAGCGCCGACGACGACCTTGGACCTGGCCCGTTCCGTGTACACGGGCAACCAGAGTGCCAGATCAATCGGTATTTCGGGTGGACGGCATCACCTCTTAGTACGAGAAAGAGGTGGTCCAGTAGCCATGGACATGCCAGCCCGTCAGCGGGAAGACTAGGGGCGACATCATGACGACACGGCGACGATTTGGCCACAAGCCGGCAACGACGCTCTGCATCAGGGCTACCAGCCTGGGGGAGGCGTGGCGATGCGTGCTCTCTGGAGCAACAGCGGTCGCACTGCGAACCGCGATTATCTGAGTGACGCCCTGACCGTGCTGTCCGGGTGGACCCGCGACGGCCAGCAGCTCAGCCGAACCCTGGCCCTCAACGAGGCGCAACACGCGGACCTCACCGAGCGTATCCAGGTTGCGGCCGACGCGCTGCACCTGCGTCCGGAGATCCGGCGCCTGGAGGGCGAGACGCGCATCCGCGTCTCCGTCGCCGGCGCGGACACCATAACGGAGGGTCAGGTCGCGCTCGCGGCGCGTATCGAAGACGCCTACCGTACCGTCACCGCCGCCTGAACCGGCATCGCCGCGGCGCCGGCCGCCGCCGGGGCGGCACGACTTCGGTGATCCAGACCACAGCGCGACCCGACTAGCCTTCATGTCATGGCACAGGCGACCTATGACCGCAAGGAACAGCTGAAGCAGATCGAGAGCGGCCTCCTGGAGGGCGAGGACATCATCGCCGTCTACGACGCGGTCGGTGTCGGCACCGGGTTCATCGGCCTGACCAACCGCCGCGTGATCATCCAGGACAAGTCGTTCGTCGGCAAGAAGTTCGCGATCACCAGCATCCCGTACGCGAAGGTGACCAGCGTCAGCGTGGTCAGCAACGCCTCCTGGGCCGGCTCCTTCTTCGGCTCCAGCACCATCGCGATCAACGTCGGCACCCACACCTACGAGGTCGAGTTCCGCGGCGACCACAAGGCCCACCACGTGCACAACGTCATCCTCTTCTACATCTCGTAGCGGACCGGGACGGGGCGGGCGTCAGATCCGGGTGACCGGCAGCGGCGTCTCGGTGACGTCGCCGTCGTCGGTGCGGCGCAGTTCGTAGGCGCCGGCCGCGTCGCGGTCGACGATCGCCTCGGCGAGCGTGGTGCCGCGGAAGACCAGGCCCGCGCCGTTGTCGGTGGCGTAGCCGTGCGGTGCCAGCACCCCCTCGCGCATCAGCCGGTGCATCAGCGGCCGCCGCCGCTCCTCCGCGTCGTAGTGGACGCCGTTCGCGTACGGCAGCCAGCCCAGCCCGTCCGTGAACCCGCGCAGGTCCGGCCCGAAGCTGTCGGTGGTGCCGCCGAGCGTCCAGCAGATGCTGCCCGCGGAGACGCCACCCATCACCACGCCGCTCTGCCACGCCTCGTGCAGCACCGGCGGCAGGTCGTGCACCCGCCAGACCGCCATCATGTTCGCCACGCTGCCGCCACCCACCCAGATGACGTCCTGCGCCAGCAGGTGCGCGCGCACGTCGCGGTGGTTCGGCATCGGGAACAGCGCGAGATGCGAGACCTCGAACCCCGCCGCGCTCAGCGCCGCGTAGAAGGCCGCGCGGGAACCGATGTCGTCCCCGCCCGCCTGCCCGAGGAAACACAGCCTCGGCCGCCGCCCACCGGTCCTGGCCAGCTCCGCCGCGTAGCGGTAGACCGGACCGGCCGCCCAGTCGTACGGCCCCGCCCCGCCCCGCTGGAACACCATGCTGGTCGCCACAATCGTCGGCTCGTCCGCCGCCACGACGCCCCCCCCTATCGATCGTGAGAACAGGCAGTGCGGCACGCCGGAGACCGGCGTGCCGGCACCGGCGTCCGGTCCGCGGACCGGTCAGACGTTGAAGCGGAACTCGACGACGTCGCCGTCCTGCATGATGTAGTCCTTGCCCTCCATCCGGACCTTGCCGGCGGACTTGGCCGCGGACATCGAACCGGCGGCGACGAGGTCGTCGAAGGAGACGATCTCGGCCTTGATGAAGCCGCGCTGGAAGTCGGAGTGGATGACGCCGGCGGCCTCGGGTGCGGTGGCGCCGACCGGGACGGTCCAGGCGCGGGCCTCCTTCGGGCCGGCCGTCAGGTAGGTCTGCAGGCCGAGCGTGCGGAAGCCGACACGGATCAGCTGGTTGAGGCCGGGCTCGGTCTGGCCGATGGACTCCAGCAGCTCACGCGCCTCCTCCTCGGGGAGGTCGATCAGCTCCGACTCGATCTTGGCGTCCATGAAGACGGCCTCGGCCGGCGCGACCAGCTCGCGCAGCGAGGCGAGGAACTCCTCGTTGGCCAGCTCCTCCTCGTCGACGTTGAAGACGTAGAGGAACGGCTTGGACGTGAGCAGGTGCAGCTCGTGCAGCAGCTCGACCTCGATGCCGGCGTTCGCCGCGCCCGCGTAGAGCGTGGTGCCCTCGTTCAGCAACTCGGCGGCGGCCTTCGCGGCGGCGGCGACGGCGGCCCGGTCCTTCTTGAGCTTCGCCTCCTTCTCCAGGCGCGGGACGGCCTTCTCCAGCGTCTGCAGGTCGGCGAGGATCAGCTCGGTGTTGATCGTCTCGATGTCGTCCTTCGGCGAGACCTTGCCGTCGACGTGCACCACGTTCGGGTCGGAGAACGCGCGGACGACCTGGCAGATCGCGGAGGCGTCGCGGATGTTCGCCAGGAACGCGTTGCCGCGGCCCTGACCCTTGGACGCGCCGCGGACCAGGCCGGCGATGTCGACGAAGGAGACCGGAGCCGGGATGATCTTCTGTGACTCGAAGATCTCGGCCAGCTTGTCCAGCCGCCCGTCCGGCAGCCCGACCACGCCGACGTTGGGCTCGATGGTGGCGAACGGATAGTTCGCCGCGAGCACGTCGTTCTTGGTCAGGGCGTTGAACAGGGTGCTCTTGCCGACGTTGGGCAGGCCGACGATGCCGATGCTGAGACTCACAACGCACCAGGATAGTGCCCGCGACGAACACGTATCGTCCCTGGTGATGATCTATCGGTATCTGACCGCCGCGGTGCTGGCCCGGTTCACGGACGAGGGCGCCCGGGTGGCGCTGGTCCTGCTGGCGCTGGAGACGGCCGGGAGCACGGTGCTCGGTGGTGCGCTGGCGGCCGCGTTCATGGTGCCGCACGTGCTGGCCGGGCCCGCGGTCGGCGCGCTCGCCGACCGGGCGCGCCGCCGCGCGCCGGTCTACCTGCTGCTGATCGGCGGGAACGGCGTGGCGATCGCGCTGTGCGGCCTGCTGACCGGCCGGGTCCCGGCCGCGGTGGTGCTGGTCATCGCGGTGCTCGGCGGCTGCTGCGCCCCGCTCGGCACCGGCGGCCTGTCCAGCCTGATCAAGGAGCTGTTCCCACCGGAACGCCGCGACCGGGTGTACGGCACGGACGTGATGACCTACAGCCTGGCCGGCATCTGCGGCCCGGCCGTGGTGGCCGGGATCGCGGAGCTGGCCGGGGCGCGGCCGGCCACGCTGGCGCTCGGCGCGGGCGCGATCGTGGCCGGGCTGATGGTGCTCACGCTGCCGTTGCCGGCCCGCGCCGCGCCGGAGGCCGCCGGCAACGTGCTGACCGGCGGGTTCGGCGCGGTCTGGCGGATCCGGCCGCTGCGCGCGGTGACGCTGGCGACCGCGCTGGGCTCGGGTGCGCACGGCGCGTTCCCGCTGATCACGACGCTGCTGGCGATCGAGTTCCACGCCGGGTACGCGGCCGGTGCGCTGCTGTCCGCGACCGCGATCGGCGGGCTGGCCGGGTCGCTGCTCTACGCGCGCCACCCGATCGGGGCGAGCCGTCCCGAACGTACCGTCATGATCTGTCTGTTCGCCTCGGCCGTGCCGATGGCGCTGGTGCCGATCGTGCCCGGCGTGCTCCCGGCGCTGCTGCTCTTCGGCGTGGCCGGGTTCTTCTTCGGCCCGCAGTCGGCCGCGCTGTTCGCCAGCCGGGACCGGCATGCGCCGCCGGCCGTGCACACCCAGGTCTTCACGCTCGGCGCCGGGCTGAAGGTGACCGCGGCCGCGCTGGGCGCCGCGCTCGCCGGGTACGCGGCCGGGGCCGGCGCGGACGGCCTGATCCTCGCGGCCGCGGGCGTGCACGCGGCCGGCGGCGTGCTCGGCGCCGTCCTGCTGCCCCGCGAGTAGGAAAGCTGCCCGCAACCGACCGTGGGTCTGAGGCGTGCAGCTGGTACCGGAACCGGACGACACACGGAGAGGCATCCACATGGTGAAGCGGCTCGGCGCGCTCGCACTGGCGGTACTGACGCTCACGGCCTGCACGAACAGCGGCGACGACACCGCGAAGGGACCGGCGCCGTCGCCCACCGGCGCGGTGAGCCCGGCCGCACCGGCGACCGCCGCGCCGTCCGGCGCCGCACCCGTGCCGTCCGGCGCCGCGCCCGCGCCGTCGTCCGGTGCCGCGCCCGCACCCGCGCCGGGTGAGACCGGCTCCGGCGACTGGAAGTCCGCGCTGGCCGCCGCGCTCGAGTGCCCCGCCGCCGCGCTGCCGGTGGAGCAGGGTCCGCTGGTGAACCGGGACCTGACCGGCGACGGCGTGCCGGACGTGCTGGTCGCCGCGGCCTGCACCGGCTCCACGTCGAGCTGGCCGTCCGTGGTCCACGCCTACGACGGTGCGCCGCCGGCCGGTCAGTGGCGACGGCTGGGCGTGCTGCTCAGCCAGGCGGACGGCGTCGACGAGCGCGGCCTGCGGGTCAAGAAGATCCTGATCGACGACGGTACGGTCGTGGTCACCTCGCGCGCGTTCCAGCAGAAGGACGACAACGCGTCCGGTGGCACGCTGACCGTCACCGACCGGTTCACCTGGTCCGGCGCCGGGTTCACCCGGGGCGAACGTACGATCGCCTGACCATGACGAACTCTCCGCGCCTGCCCGGCGGCACCCAGGTCGTGCTCCGCGAGGCCTCCGTCGACCTGGCCGGCGCGCGGGTGCAGCGCGGCGCGACCGGCCGCGTCGTCGGCGACTCCGAGTCCGGCGGCTACCTGGTCCGGCTGTCCGACGGCCGGCAGCTGGCCGCGGGCCGCGGCGAGCTGGCGCTCCGCCGGGCGCACCAGCGGGACATCGGCGTCGGCGACCGCCCGCGGGGCGGCGCGTCGACGTCGGCCGACCACCGGTTCGTCACGGATCACACGATCTACGCCGCGGTGGTCGGTTCGCGCGCGTTCGGCCTGGACACCGAGGAGTCGGACACCGACGTGCGCGGTGTCTACGCGGCGCCGGCGGACGCGTTCTGGTCGCTGCGCAAACCGCCGCCGCACGTGGACGGGCCGGCGCCGGAGCACTTCTCCTGGGAGGTCGAGCGGTTCTGCGAGCTGGCCCTGAAGGCGAACCCGAACCTGCTCGAGGTGCTGCACTCACCGCTGGTGGAGACGATCACGCCGCTCGGCGCGGAACTGCTGGAACTGCGCGGCGCGTTCCTGTCCCAGCTCGTGTACCAGACCTACTCCGGGTACGTACTGAGCCAGTTCAAGAAGATCGAGGCGGACCTGCGCCGGGACGGGGAGCCCCGCTGGAAGCACGTGATGCACCTGCTCCGGCTGCTGCTCGCCGCCCGGGACGTGCTGACCACCGGTGAGTTCCGGACCGACGCGGGCGAACACCGCGAAGGCCTGCTGCGGGTACGCCGCGGCGAGCGCCCCTGGCCGGAGGTGGAGACCTGGCGGCTGTCGCTGCACGCGCAGATCGACGACGCGCTGGACCACACGCCGCTGCCCGCCGGGCCGGACGTGGACCGGGTGGACGCCTGGCTGCGGTCGGTGCGGGCGCGCAGCGCGGCGGAGGCACTGCGGTGACCCGGGACATGACGACGCTCGACCTGGCCGAGCTGCGCGCGATCACCGCCGGTCAGCCGTACCCGCTGCTGTTCGTGACCGTCTCCGGCGCGCACCTCTACGGGTTCCCGAGCCGGGACTCGGACGTCGACCTGCGCGGCGCGCACCTGCTGCCGCTCGAGGAGGTCGTCGGGCTGCGCACCGGCCGGGCCACCGTCGACACCGCGTGGGAACAGGACGGTGCGGAGATCGACCTGGTCACCCACGACGCGTTCAAGTTCTTCCGGCTGCTGCTGAGCCGCAACGGGTACGTGCTGGAGCAGCTGCTGTCGCCGATCGTGGTGTCCAGCTCACCGGCACACGAGGAACTCCGCGCGCTCGCGCCCGGCACGGTCACCCGCCACCACGCGCACCACTACCGCGGCTTCGCCCAGACCCAGCACCGCCTGTACGCGAAGTCCGGCGAGCTGAAACCGCTGCTCTACACGTTCCGGGCGTACCTGACCGGCCTGCACCTGATGCGGTCCGGTGAGCTGAACGCGCACCTGCCGACGCTGGCCGGGCTGGTGCCGGAGGCGCCGGGCTACCTGGCGGAGCTGGTCGCGGCGAAGGCGGCCGGCGAGCACCGGGCCGCGGCCGGGCTGGTGTCCCCGGCCGTGGACCGCGACCTCGGCACCCTCGAGGCGGCGCTGGAGGAGGCGCGCGCGGCCACCCGGCTGCCGGAGCGCCCGGCCGCCGAGGACGCCGTGCACGACCTTCTCGTCCGACTTCGTACCGGCTGACCGGGTCTGCCGTTCTCGCCGAGGTCCGGGCGCGCGTACGATCGCCGTATGGCGGAAAAGGTGATCCTCGGCCTGAGGGCGGACACCCTGGCCCGGGCGCGGAAGGCCGCGGCCGAGGAGGGTCTCACGCTGGCGGCCTGGCTGGACCGCGCGGCCCGGCGTGAGGCGCTGCGACAGGCCGCCCGGCGCCACGAGGAGTGGCTCACCGCCAACCCCGACGTCCGCGACGAGCTGGACGGCTTCGACCGTCTGGCGGAGAAGCTCGAGACCAACTGGAACGACCTCTCCGACGCCGCGTGAACCGGGGCGAGATCTGGACCATCGGGGGCCGCAGCGACCTGCGGTACCGGGTGGTGGTGCTGTCCGGGGACTCGCACAACGAGCGGCCCAGTGCCGCGCCGTTCTGCGCGCCGATCGTGCGTCAGCGCGGCACCACGGAGCTGCCGCCGTTCGCGGTGCCGCTGGCCGAGGCGGACCCGCTCTCCGGCGTGGTGGTGGTGAACCGGATGCGCCGGCTGCCGGCCAGCGCGGGCGCGGAGAAGGTCGGGATGGTCACCGGGGCCAGCCTGGTCCGGCTCAACGAGGCGTTGCGCGACCTGTTCGAGCTCTAGGAACAACTGTTCGTCGATACGGTTTCGGGTGTGGCGGGTCCGAGCGGCCCCCACCGCCCGGACCCGTTTCCCGCCCCGGTGTCACGTCTTGAGACGGTCCGGTGTCACGCGTTACGGCGGTCCGGTGTCACGCGTTACGCCGGTTTGCGATCGTTCCGGCCAGCACGGCCGCGAGGCCCGCGTAGATCAGGAAGGCGCCGGTGCCGATCGCGCCGGTCAGGTAGAGCGGGTCCAGGACGACCTGGTCGCTTCCGACCGTCACGGTCGCCACGTAGACCGCGATGCCGCCGGCACCGATCACGGCGGCGCCCGGTACGCCCAGCCGGCGCAGCAGCGCCCACAGCCCGAGCGGGACCACCGCGGCCGGGATCGCCAGCAGCAGCAGGCCGGCACCGATGTTCGCGTCCACCGTGTCCGCCCACAGCGTGACGTTCAGCAGCAACAGCACGCCGGCCGGGACGAACCAGGACATCGCGAAGACGGCGGCTCCGCCGACCGCACCGAGAAACACCTGCTTGCCATTCATGTGGACGATCATGCCGCCGCGCGCGGTCACGGCCCTGAGTGTCGATACTCAGAACCGCCCGGTGTCCGCCCACCACCCGGGTGACGTCGCGGCCGAGGACGCCCGGTCGACGTGGCGAGGCCCGGTCCGGCCCGCGCCGCCGCACCGCACCGACCGGCCGATCGGTCACGGTGATGTCCGAAACCCGCGAGCCACGGTACCGGCGGCGGGGGCAGGATCGGGGGCGTGGAGTTGGACTTCGAGCGCTGCTACCGGGCCGTGGACAGCCGCGACGAGCGGTTCGACGGGTGGTTCTTCACGGCCGTCACGTCGACCGGCATCTACTGCCGCCCGTCCTGCCCGGCCGTCACGCCCCGCCGGGAGAACGTCCGGTTCTACCCGTCCGCCGCGGCCGCCCAGGGCAACGGCTTCCGCGCCTGCCGCCGGTGCCGCCCCGACGCGGTGCCCGGCTCCCCGGAGTGGGACTCGCGGGCCGACGCGGTCGGCCGGGCGATGCGGCTGATCGGCGACGGCGTGGTCGACCGCGAGGGCGTGCCCGGCCTGGCCCGCCGCCTGGGTTACACCGAGCGTCACCTGCAGCGCCTGCTGGTGGCCGAGGTCGGTGCCGGTCCGCTGGCGTTGGCCCGGGCACAGCGCGCGCAGACCGCGCGCATCCTGATCGAGACCACCGGGCTGAGCCTCACCGAGATCGCGTTCGCGGCCGGTTTCGGCAGCGTGCGGCAGTTCAACGAGACGATTCAGGCGGTGTTCGACGCCAGCCCGTCCCAGCTGCGGGAGTCGCGGCGGCAGCGCACGGCGTGGGCGCTGCCCGGCCCGGCCGAGCCCGCGGGTCCCGGCGTGGTGCACGTCCGGCTGTCCTACCGCGCGCCGCTGCACGCCCCCGCGCTGCTCGATTTCCTGGCCGCCCGCGCGCTCCCCGGCGTGGAGGAGGCGAGCGCGACGACGTACCGGCGGGCGCTGTCCCTGCCGCACGGCCCGGCGATCGCGGAGCTGACGCCGCGCGACGGCTACGTGGCGGCCACGCTGCGGGTCGCCGACATGCGCGACCTGGCACCGGCCGTGGCCCGCTGCCGCCGGCTGCTCGACCTCGACGCCGACCCGGACGCGATCGACGGCACGCTCGACGCCGACGCTTACCTGTCACCCTCCGTCTCCGACGAGCCGGGCGTGCGCGTCCCGCGCGCGGTGGACGGCTTCGAGATGGCCGTGCGCGCGGTGGTCGGCCAGCAGGTCTCGGTCGCCTCCGCCCGCTCGGTCCTCACCCGCCTGATCCGCGCCGCGGCCGGCCTGCCCGCATCCGGCCCCCGGACCGCCCGCACCCGTCCGGCCGCCGTTCCCGCACCGCCCGATCCCGCCGCCGCCGACGCGGCATCCACCGCCATCCCGATGCCGGACGGCGGCACGGTCCTCGGCGGCATGGTCCTCGACGACACGGTGCTCGACGGGGGCGTGGCGTCCGATGGTCCGGTCATCGGCGGCTCGGCGGGACTGGTGCCCTTCCCCGGCGCGGAGCGGCTGCTGGAGCTCCCGGACGACGCCTTCGGCATGCCGGCCGCGCGACGGGAGACGCTGCGCGCGCTCGCCCGCGCCGTCGCGGACGGACTGGTGCTCGACCCGGGCAGCGACCGCGCGGAGATCACGGCACGGCTGACCGCGCTGCCCGGCATCGGCGCGTGGACCGCCGGCTATGTCGCGCTGCGCGCACTCGGCGACCCGGACGTGCTGCTCCCCACCGACCTCGCGGCCCACAAGGGCGCCCAGGCCCTCGGCCTGCCACACACCCCCGCCGCACTGGCCACGCGCGCCGAGCAGTGGCGCCCGTGGCGCTCCTACGCCCTGATCCGCCTGTGGCGCGCCGCCGCGGCGACCCCCCACCCGGCCACCGCCGCCACCCCACCCCCGCCCCGGACCCGGGCGGCGGCAGGTCCGGCCGCGAGCTCGGGCCCACCCAAGACGGACACCGCCGCGAACCCCGCCACCGCAGCAAGGACACGTCCGGCCACCACGGCCGCACGCCACAACGGCGGAGGTGGAACTCCGGCGGGCACAGACGCAAGCCCGGCGGGCACGAGTGCCACGGACGCGGTTGCGTGCGCGGTCGCTGCGACGGCTTCCGGTGTCACCGAGATCTCTGCCGAAACCACTGCGGTGTCGTCCGAAACCACCGCAATCCACCCGAATGCCACCGCGATTCCCGCAGATACCGCGATCCCCGCGGATGCCACCGAGGCGGTCACCGCCGAAACCACAGCGGTCACCGCCGGAACCACAGCGGTGTCTGCCGGAACCACGGGAGTCCCTGCCGGAACCACCGAGGCGTCTGCCGGGACCACCGCGGTGTCCGCCGGAGCTGGTGCGGTGGTGATCGGCGAGGGCGTGGCCTCTTCCCGGAACGTCGCGGTGGCTGTCGGGGGTCGCGTGGCCGGGCGGCGGCGGGACGGCGCGGGAGCGCGACCGACGGCGGCGGCCGAGAGCGTTGATCCGGGTGCTGTCCCCGGCACCCCGACCTGAGATCCGAGGAGATCATCATGACCACACTGGACCATGCGACGACGGTGACGCCGGCCGGACCGCTGACGATCGTGGCCGGGCCGGACGGGCGGGTGCGCGCGACCGGCTTCACCGCGGACGTGCCCGGGCTGGTGGCGCTGATCCACCCGAGCCTGCGTGCCGGCGTCGCGCTCCGCGAACGCGCGGAGCTGGGCGGTGTCTCCGCGCGGGTGGCGTCCTACCTGGACGGCGACCTGACCGCGATCGACGACGTGCCGGTGCAGCAGTACTCCGGCGGAGCGTTCATGACGCACGCGTGGGAGGTGATGCGCGGGATCAAGGCGGGCGAGCCGGTGACGTACACGCGGTTCGCGGAGATGGCGGGGCGGCCGGCGGCGATCCGGGCGGCCGCGGCGGCCTGCGCGCGGAACGCGGTGGCGTTCTTCGTGCCCTGTCACCGGGTGCTGCGGGTGGACACGTCGCTCGGCGGATACCGGTGGGGGCTGGAGGTCAAGCAGTGGCTGCTTGACCACGAAGCACATCAATGAGCCGGAATGCGGACAGGAGTGAGCAACCCTCCACCGGGTCAGACATCGACGCAGTTGCTACCGTCACTGTGTGCAGCGTGATCGCCACTGGACTCTGAGTGGCGGCCCGCGCCGCCATCCGGCACGGAATTTATGGCGAATTAGGCGTTACCTCCACCCGTACCGGTGGCAGATGCTCTGGTTGCTCCTGACCGGGCTGGGCGGAACCGCTGCGAGCCTGGCCGTCCCGTTGGTGGTGCAGCGGGTCGTGGACGGTCCCGTCGCGCGTGGTGACGCGTACGGGCTGCTGCTGCTCGGTGCGCTGGCCCTGCTGTTCGGCGTGGTCGAGGCCCTGCTGATCTTCATCCGGCGGTGGACGCACGCGGCCGCCGCGGTGGGGCTGGAGGCGGCGATCCGCGACGACCTCTACGCGCACCTGCAGAGGCTCCCGGTCTCGTTCCACGACCGGTGGCAGTCCGGACAGTTGCTGTCCCGGGCCACCAGCGACCTCGGCGTGATCCGGCGGTTCCTGTCGTTCGGGCTGATCTACCTGGTGGTCAACACGATCACCTACGTGACGGTGATAGCGATGCTGCTGCGGCTCTACTGGCCGCTCGGGCTGGTCGTGGCCGCCAGCGCGGTGCCGCTGTTCGTCTTCGCCCGGCAGTTCGCGCGCGGTTACCTGTGGGCGTCGCGGGCGCTGCAGGAGCAGCAGGGCGACGTGGCCACGCTGGTCGAGGAGACCGCGGTCGGGCTGCGGACGATCCGGTCCTACGGGCGCAGCCGGTTCATGGCCGGGCGGTTCGCGGACGAGATCGGCGAGCTGCGGGACATCGCGATCGACAAGGCCGGGCTGCTCTCCCGCGCGTCCGCCAAGTTCGACCTGGTGCCGAACCTGACGCTGGCCGTGGTGCTGGTGGTCGGCTCGATCGCGGTGGCGGGCGGCGAGCTGACCATCGGCCGCCTGGTCGCGTTCGCGTCGCTGCAGCTGTTGCTGATCTGGCCGGTCGAGTCGCTCGGCTGGATCATCGCGAACGGGCAGGAGTCGATGACCGCGGCCGACCGTGTCTTCGAGGTGATGGACACCCGGCCCGCGGTCACCGACACGCCGCGGGCCCGCACCGTCGAGCCGGGGCCGGGCCGGGTCGTCTTCGACGACGTGCACTTCAGCTATCCCGGCACCACCCAGCAGGTGCTGCGCGGCGTGGACCTGGAGGTGCGGCCCGGCGAGACGATGGCGATCGTCGGCGTGACCGGCAGCGGCAAGACGTCGCTGGTCTCGCTGGTCCCCCGGCTGTACGACGCGACCGCCGGCCGGATCACGCTGGACGGCACCGACCTGCGCGACATCCGGCTCGACTGCCTGCGCGGGCTGGTCGGTGTGGCGTTCGAGGAGCCGGTGCTGTTCTCCATGTCGGTCCGGGAGAACATCACGCTCGGCGCGCCCGGCGCCACCGACGCGCAGATCGCCGACGCGCTCGCGGTCGCCCAGGCCGGCTACGTGTACGAGCTGCCCTGGGGCCTGGACACCCGGATCGGCGAGCAGGGCCTGTCGCTGTCCGGCGGGCAGCGGCAGCGGCTGGCGCTGGCCCGCGCGGTGCTCGCCCGGCCGCACGTGCTGGTGCTCGACGACCCGCTCTCCGCGCTCGACGTGCACACCGAGGCGCTGGTCGACGACGCGCTGGCCCGGGTGCTCAAGGGCACGACCGCGCTGCTGGTGGTGCACCGCCCGTCCACGATCGCGCTCGCCGACCGGGTCGCGCTGCTCGCGGACGGCCGGATCGCGGCCGTCGGCACCCACTCGGAGCTGCTGGCGACCGTGCCCACGTACCGCGCGGTGCTGGCCGCCGAGACCACCCCGGCGCACGGCTCATGAGCGGCAGCGTCGGCGCCGACGGGGCCCGCGTCGGCGGGCCCGCCGACCGCCGGGCCTGGCGCGGCCGGGCCGTCGAGGAGGACGCGGAGCGGGCCGCGGCCGAGGCCCCGGACGAACGCGCGGTGCTGCGGCTGCGGTCCCGCAGCCGGCGCCTGCTCGGTGACCTGCTGCGCCCGCACCGGGGCATGCTCGGCGTCACCGTCGCGCTGCTGTTGCTGCAGAACGCGGCCGGTATGGCCGGCCCGTTCCTGGTCATGCTGATCATCGACTGGGGCATCCCGCCGCTGGCCACCGACCGTGACATCCGCCCGCTGATGGTCCTCGGCACCGCGTTCCTGTGCGCCGCGCTGATCGAGTACGCCACGAAGCGCGCGTTCCTGCTGCTCTCCGCGCGAATCGGCCAGTCCGTGCTGTACGACCTGCGGCAACGCGTGTACGACACGTTCCAGCGGCTCAGCGTCGGTTTCCACGAGCGGTACACGTCCGGCCGGATGGTGGCGCGGCTGACCAGCGACATGGACTCGATCGCGGAGCTCTTCGACGGCGGCATCAACGACCTGGTGCTGGCCGGTCTCTCGGTGCTGTCGGTGGCCGGCATCCTGCTCTGGCTGGACGTGCCGCTGGCCCTGGTCACGCTGCTGTCGTTCCCGTTCCTGCTGCTCATCTCGCGGTGGTTCGCGCGCGCGTCGTCGCTGGCCTACCGGCGCAGCCGCGAGGCGGTCACGCTGCTGATCGTCTGGTTCGGCGAGTCGCTCGGCGGCATCCGGGCCGTGCACGCGTTCCGCCGTGAGCCGCGCAACCAGGAGATCTTCGCCGGGATCAACGACGAGAACCGCCGGGCCACGCTGCACGCGTACCGGCTGATCGCGATCTACTCACCGGTGATCAAGCTGATCGGGAACGTGACGATCGCGGTGCTGCTCACCTACGGCGGCTGGCAGGTGATGCGCGGGCAGACCGACGTCGGCGTGCTGGCCGCGTTCCTGCTCTACCTGCGCCGGTTCTTCGAGCCGATGCAGGAGCTGAGCCAGTTCTACAACGCGTTGCAGTCCGCGACCGCGGCGCTGGAGAAGCTGGCCGCGGTGCTCGACGAGAAGCCGTCCGTGCCGGAGCCGGACCACCCGCACCCGCTGCCGCCCGGGCGTCCGCCCGGCCGCGTCGAACTGCGCGGCGTCGAGTTCGCGTACCGGCCGGGCAAGGTGGTGCTTCCCGCGCTGGACGTCGGGCTCGCGCCCGGCGAGACCGTGGCGCTGGTCGGCGCGACCGGCGCCGGCAAGTCCACGATCGCGAAGCTGGTCGGGCGGTTCTACGACCCGACCGGCGGCACGGTCCGGCTGGACGGCGTCGACCTGCGCGACCTCACCGACGCCCAGCTGCGCCGCGCGGTCGTGATGGTCACCCAGGAGAACCACATCTTCTCCGGCACGATCGCGGACAACATCCGGTTCGGCCGCCCGGACGCCACCGACGACGAGATCCGCGCCGCCGCCGCCACCGTCGGCGCCGACGCGTTCATCCGCCGGCTCCCCGACGGGTACGACACCGACGTGCACAAGCGCGGCGGCCGGCTCTCCGCCGGTCAGCGGCAGCTGGTCGCGTTCGCCCGCGCGTTCCTCGCCGATCCCGCGGTGCTGATCCTCGACGAGGCCACGTCCGCGCTGGACGTGCCGAGCGAACGCCTGGTCCAGCGCGCGCTGCGGACCATCCTCGCCGACCGCACGGCGCTGGTCATCGCGCACCGGCTCTCCACCGTGGAGATCGCCGACCGGGTTCTGGTCCTGCACGAGGGCCGCGTCATCGAGGACGGCCCGCCCGCCGCCCTGATCCACGCCGGCGGCCGCTACGCCGCCCTCCACCAGCAGTGGCGCGAGTCCCTCATCTAGGCCCGGTATCGACGTGGGGGTCGGAGCGGGGCGCGGCCCAGGAGCCGCAGCCCGGCCGTCCACGTCGATGCAGGGCTCGGTCGACCCGCTCTAGCGGTCGGTCGGGAGCGGGTCGTCGTAGGCGCCGGAGGGGCCGGCCAGGCGGTCGCGGCCGTTGGGGTAGGGCCAGGCGTTGGGGGTGCAGCCGTGCAGGCCGAGCGTCTGCTGCTGCATGACCGGCGCCGGCCCGCCGGGCTCCGGGCAGAGCTCGTGCCCCTGGAAGAGCCGGTGCCCGATCTCGTGGTTGATCAGGTAGGCGCGGTACTCGGCGAGCGGCTCACGCCAGTGCGGGACGCCGTGGGTCCAGCGGGCGATGTTGAGCACCACGCTGTCGCCGTTGCGGCAGGACGTGTAGCGGTCGGCGCCCATCGCGCAGAGCCGGTCGCGGGTGCCGGGCGTGGCCAGGAAGACCGTGAAGTCCGGACGGTCCGCCGGCCCGGCCCGCCGCAGCCGCCACCGGCCGCCGGTGATCCAGCTGCGGTCGTCGGCGAGCACGGCGGCGACCTCGTCCGCGAACTGCTCCGGGGTGACGCCCTCGATGCCCTCCTCGACCGAGATCCGGTAGCGCAGCAGCGTCCCGGCGCGGCCGGCGGTCTCGCCGGGACCGTCGGCGGTCCGCCAGCGGCCGGGCCCGTCACCGGGGAAGGTGATCTCCGGTGGTTCCTCCAGCTCCGACGGCAGCGGCAGCGGAACGGTCGCGACCGGCGCCGGCGAGAACGGGGGCGCCGGCGAGAACGGGGGCGCCGCCGGCACCGCGGTCGCGCAGCCGCTCACCGATATCGCGCACAGCGCCGTGACCAGCGTCTTTCTCCACACGAGCGATACTCCCGTCGTCCTGTTGTGCTGCCCGGTTGACGGTCGGCAGATCGCGAAAGTTGAGTGGCGGAACCGGCAACCTTTCGCCGGGCTCGTCCGTCATGGGCAGCGACGAAGGGGGTGACGGTGGGACGGGGAGACCGGGAGTTCGCCGAGTTCGCCCAGGGCGCGTCGGGGCGGCTGCTGCACGCGGCCTTCCTGCTCACCGGCGACCGGCACCGGGCCGAGGACGCGGCGCAGACCGCGCTGGTCCGCACGTATGCGGCGTGGCGGCGGATCCGGCGCCAGGACCCGTACGCGTACGCTCGGGCGGTCCTGGTCAATCACGTCCGGGACGGCTGGCGGCGGCCGATCCGGGAGTACGCCACCGCGGAGTTGCCCGACCGGCCGGACGCCACGGACGTGGCGGGCGAGGTGACCCGGCGCCGCTGGCTGGCCGACGCGTTGGCGCTGCTCACGCCGCGGGAACGGGCGGTGATCGTGCTCCGGCACTACTTCGACCTGACCGAGGTCGTGGTCGCGGAGGAGCTGGGCATCACGGTCGGCGCCGTGAAGAGCATGAACGCGCGGGCGCTGCAGAAGCTGCGCTCGCGGATCGGCGAGCCCGCACTGAAGGGAGGGCTGTCGTGACGGACCTGGAGGCCCTGCGCCGGGAGTTGCGCGAGCCGCTCGGGGCGGCGGCGGGATCGCTGGACCTCGGCGTGATCGTCGCGAAGGGACGGCGACTGCGCCGGCGCCGCCGCCTGACGGTGGCGGGCGCGGTCGCGGCGGTCCTGGCCGTGGGCGCCGCGGTGCCGGTGCTGTACCGGTCGCCGGCGCCGCCCCCGACGGTCGTGGCCGCCACCCCGGCCGCCGACGTCATGATCCGCACCGGCGCCGCGGACGGCCGGGCCTTCACGCTGGAGCCGGCCGGTGCCGGCCGGTTGCGGTTGCGGACCGGCTGGGCGATGGGCGCGTCGTTCGTCGTGCAGGACGAGGCGGTGTCGGATCGCGCGCCGGGCTTCCACGTGTTCACCGTGCCGGGCGAGACGGGCGCGGTCTTCGGCTATCACGTGGGCCGCGCGGACCGGATCAGCGGCCGGGTCGACGGCGAGTTGCACGACGCCCGGCTGTGGCCGTGGAGCGGCGATCCGTCCATCGTGGTCTTCTGGTTCCCGGCGGCGCCGGTGGGTGACCCGGTGGTGCGGGACCTGTCCGCCGCGAGCTGACCGGCACGTCACCAAATCCGCTGGGGTCCGGCGGCGGCCGGCCGTACCCTTGGCGCATGACGGACACGGAGCGTTTCGCACGCGCCGGCGTCCCCGAGCGACCGTCGCTGGACGGGCTCGAGGACACCTGGTCGCGCCGCTGGCAGGAGGAGGGGACGTACGCGTTCGACCGGTCCAGGGACCGCGCCGACGTGTACGCGATCGACACGCCTCCGCCGACCGTATCCGGCGAGCTGCACATGGGCCACGTCTTCTCGTACACGCACACCGACACGGTCGCGCGGTTCCAGCGCATGCGCGGCAAGACCGTCTTCTACCCGATGGGCTGGGACGACAACGGGCTGCCCACCGAGCGCCGGGTGCAGAACGTGTTCGGGGTCCGGTGCGACCCGGCGCTGCCCTACGACCCGGCGTGGACGCCGCCGGCCCGGCCGATCCCCGCGGAGGCCCGCAAGCACCCGGTCTCGATCTCGCGGCGCAACTTCGTGGAGCTGTGCGCGTCGCTGACCGCGGAGGACGAGCAGGAGTTCGAGGCGCTCTGGCGGCGGCTCGGGCTGTCCGTCGACTGGTCGCTGACATACACCACGATCGGCGAGGCGGCGCGGGCCGCGTCGCAGCGCGCGTTCCTGCGCAACCTGCGCCGGGGCGAGGCCTACACGGCGGACGCGCCGACGCTGTGGGACGTCGGGTTCCGCACCGCGGTCGCGCAGGCGGAGCTGGAGGACCGGGAGCGGCCGGGTGCGTACCATCGGCTGGTCTTTCACGGTCCGCGCGACGTCCTGATCGACACGACGCGCCCGGAGTTGCTGCCCGCGTGCGTCGCGCTGGTCTGCCACCCGGACGACGACCGGTACCGCGACCTGGTCGGCGGCACGGTCACCACGCCGCTGTTCGGCGTCGAGGTCCCGGTGCACGCGCACCCGCTGGCCGCGCCGGACAAGGGCACCGGCATCGCGATGGTCTGCACGTTCGGCGACCTGACGGACGTCACCTGGTGGCGTGAGCTGCGGCTGGACACGCGCGTCGTGATCGGCCGTGACGGCCGGCTGCTGCCCGACGGCCTCGACCGGGAGCCGTACGGCGAGCTGGCGGGCCTGACCGTCAACGCGGCGCGCAAGGAGATCGTCCGGCTGCTGACGGAGTCCGGCGAGATGGTCGGCGAGCCGCGGCCGATCACCCACCCGGTCAAGTTCTACGAGAACGGCGAGTCACCGCTGGAGATCGTCGCGACCCGGCAGTGGTACGTCCGCAACGGCGGCCGGGACGCGCGGCTGCGCGACGAGCTGCTGGCCCGCGGGCGCGAGCTGAACTGGGTGCCGGGCCACATGCGCCACCGCTACGAGCACTGGGTGGGCGGCCTGACCGGGGACTGGCTGATCAGCCGGCAGCGGTTCTTCGGCGTGCCGGTCCCGGTCTGGTACCGGCTCGACAACGCTGGCGAGCCGGATTACGACAACCCTCTCACACCGGACGAGTCCGCGTTGCCGATTGATCCCTCTTCCGAGTGTCCGCCCGGTTATGTCGAAGTTCACCGTGGACGCGCGGGTGGCTTCGTGGCGGATCCGGACGTGATGGACACCTGGGCGACGTCCTCGCTGACGCCGCAGATCGTCGGCGGCTGGATGCGGGACGAGGACCTGTTCGCCCGGGTCTTCCCGATGGACCTGCGGCCGCAGGGTCAGGAGATCATCCGGACCTGGCTGTTCTCCTCGGTCGTCCGGTCGCACCTGGAGCACGGCGTGCTGCCCTGGCGGGACACCGTCCTCTCCGGCTGGATCCTGGACCCGGACCGCAAGAAGATGTCCAAGTCGAAGGGGAACGTGGTCACCCCGATCGCGCTGCTCGAACAGCACGGCTCGGACGCGGTGCGGTACTGGGCGGCCAGCGGGCGGCCCGGCACCGACCTCGCGTTCGACCCCGGCCAGATCAAGGTCGGCCGGCGGCTGGCGACGAAGATCCTGAACGCGTCCAAGTTCGTGCTCGGGCTGGGCGCGGCCGGCGCGCCGCGGGAGACGCCGGACCAGCCGCTGGACCGGGCGATGCTGACCGCGCTGTCGGCCGTGGTCCGGACCGCCACGGACGCGCTGGACGGCTACGACCACACGGGTGCGCTGACCGCGGCGGAGACGTTCTTCTGGACGTTCTGCGACGACTACATCGAGCTGGTCAAGGAGCGCGCGTACGGGGACGGGCCGGCCGCGGTCTCCGCCCGGGCCGCGCTCGCCATCGCGCTCGAGGTGCAGCTGCGCCTGTTCGCGCCGTTCCTGCCGTACGCGACCGAGGAGGCGTGGTCCTGGTGGCGGTACGGTTCGGTGCACCGCGCGCCGTGGCCGACCGTGCACGAACTGCCGGCCGACGGCGACCCGGCGCTGCTCCGGCTGGCCGGTGACGCGCTGTCCCAGGTGCGGCGCGCGAAGTCGGAGCGCAAGCTGTCGATGAAGGCGGAGGTCCCGCTGGCCGAGGCGCTCGGCCCGGCGGACGTGCTGGACCGGCTCGCGCTGGTCGAGGGCGACCTGCGGGCCGCCGCGCACATCGCGAAGCTGGACCGGCTGCCGGACCGTACCCCCGATCTGGTCATCGCCTGCGCCTTCTGACCGGCCCGGCCGGGGCGCTGTCCTACAGCGGCAGCGCCCCGGTCAGGAACCGGACGCCGAGCAGCACCGTGACCAGCGCGGGGCCGCCCAGCAGCGTCGCACCCTGCAGGCGGTAGCCGATCCGGTGCCGGGTCAGCTCCAGCGCGTTGCCCAGCACCACCGCGCCGGCCGCGATCATGTACAGCGCCCACCAGCGCTCCGGCCAGCCGGGCAGGTCCGCGCGGAACGCGAAGAACGCGGGGCCGACGGTGGCGCCGAGCAACGCCAGGCCGGCGACCGTGCGGTGCAGCGCGCGGGCGACCGGGTGGCCCGGCGCCCAGAGGTAGGTGCCGGCGACCGCGAGGCAGGGCAGCGTGACCATCAGCGGCCAGCCCCAGCCCATCCGCTTCGCGATCAGCAGCACGCCGACCGTACCGATGATCAGGCCGGCGCAGAGCACCAGGTAGCCGAGGAACGCGACGCCGCGGCCCCGGGTCAGCAACACCACACCGGACGCGGCGATCAGCGCGGCCGGGATCAGGATCGCGTTCGCCCAGGGGCGGCCGGTGTCGTCCCAGACCAGGTTCGACACCATGACCGCGAGCAACGCGACGCCGAGCGAGAGCGCGGCGATGTACCGGGGATGAGTCACGCCGCCGACTCTGCCAAGTCGTGGCGGCCGGGGCCATCCTGCTGGCCCTACCGTTCCGGAACGGTCAGCACCACCGGGTCGCCGACCGCCACCGGGCCGGGCTCGACCGGCGAGGCGTAGACGCCGAAGCACACGTCGCGCTGCCCGGCGATCGCGCGCAGGATGCCCGGGTCGCGGCGCCCGGTCACCGGATCCACGTTCACGATCATGCAGCGTTTGTCCCGGCGGTCCAGGTGCAGGCGGGCGCCGCCGACGGTGAGCGTCGCGCCGATCCACGCCTCCTCCGGGAACGCGGGCGCGGTGTCCCCGGCCTCGATCAGCAGGTTCGGCCGGAACCGCAGCGGGTCGACCTCGGCGTCGTCGAGCAGCCGGGACAGGGCGTCGACCGACTGGGTGCTGAGCACGCTGAGCGGCGCGGAGTCGAACAGGCCGCGGTCGACCTTCATCACCCGGACGCCGTCGCCCAGCTCGGCCGCGAGCACCGGGTCGTCCACGTCGAGCTTCTCCCCGGACGGCGTGGTGACCTGCACCGGCGACGCGTCCGGCCGGTCCGGCTCGGTCAGCCACGGGCGGTAGTGCAGCAGGTCCGGCCGCTGCCGGATGGTCAGCCACGGGAAACCGTTACGCGCGGGCAGGTCCCGGACGAACGCCCAGCGGCGGTCGCCGGCCAGGCCGAACCACCCGAGGTCCGCGCGGTCCAGCGGCTCCGCGGCCATCGACTTGACCGGGTAGCGCCACAGTGCGGCGACCCTGCCGACCTCGATCCCGTGCGTCACCAGCCCCACCCTGTCGAGCCGGGGTGAGGCTGTCAACCGGCGCGCCTAGAAGTCACCCCCGAAGTCACCGCCGCCCCAGTCACCGCCGCCGAAGTCGCCACCGCCGTCGAACCCGCCGCCGTCGGCCTCGGCGCCGCCGCCGTCCTCCAAGCCCTCCTGGTAGCCGTCGGAGTAGCCCTCGTCGAAACCGGCCATGCCCGGGTCCGCGAACGCGGGCGAGAACAGCGCGTCGAAGATCAGCATGCCGCCGACCACGCCGGCCGCGGTGCCGAGCGCGGTCTTCCAGACCGGCGTCGAGTACCACCCCTGCGGGACGGGACGGCCGTTCACCCGGCCGCCCGGGTAGTAGTACGGCGTCTGCGGGCCGGAGTGCGGGCCCGCCTTGAACGTCTGGCCCTGCACGCTGACCTCGCGCTCCTTGGTCAGCGTCCCGGCGCCGCGGGCGGCCGCGAGCTGCGGCACCTCCGGCCCCGGGTCGATGCCCATCGCGACGCGGGCCGCCCGGATGTAGGCCAGGCCCTCCAGCGCGGTCTCCCGGGCCAGCTGGAACTGCGTGACCGTGCGGGCCTGGTCGAGCTGGCCGCCGGCCGCGTTGTAGCGCTCGGACGCGTCCGCGAGTGCCTGCCGGGACGCGGGGTCGTCGCCGTGCAGATTCATCACCTGGCCGCCGAGCCGCTCGTACCACCGCTGGGCCTCGGCGCGCGCGTCGGCCAGCTCACGCTCTCGCCGGGACGCGCTCGATCGCTGCCAGTAGAAAACGAAACCGCCGATCATCACGACCAGCACCAGCACCAGCACGAACTCCATGAAATGAACGGTAGCTCCGATATGCGAGCGCTGCTCAGGTCACCCGCGCTGTGAATCTCCTGTGCGACGCGTCCGCTCCGGCCCGGAGCGGACGACCGGGGCGCCAAGGTGATCATTTCTCGGATCGCCGCCGTGGCGGTCACCGGCGCGCGGCGCGCACTGCGGCATCCTCGATGGATGGAGCTCTCGACCGTGGTCGTGGTGATCGTCTGTCTCGGTACCGGCGGCGCGCTCGGCTGGCTGCTGGCCCGCTCACGCGCCTCCGCCGACCTGGCCCGGCTGGAGGCGACGCTGGATGCCACCCGCGACGGCGAGCAACGGCTGGAGGCGTCGCTGCGCGCGCTGTCCTTCGAGTCGACCGCGCAGTCCCAGGAGGCGGTGGCCCGCGCGGTCGCGCCGCTGCACGACGCGCTGCGCCGCTACGAACAGCGCGTCGCCGAGCTGGAGCACGACCGCGTCGACGCGTACGCGGAGCTGCGCGAACAGGTCCGGGCGATGAACACGGTCGCCGGCGGGCTGCGGACCGAGACGAAGCAGCTGGTCGCCGCGCTGCGGGCGCCGCAGGTGCGCGGCCGGTGGGGCGAGCACCAGCTGCGTCGGGTGGTCGAGGCGGCCGGCATGCTGGAGCACTGCGACTTCGCCGAGCAGGTCACCGCCGCGACCGACACCGCGACGGTCCGGCCCGACCTGGTGGTGCGGCTGCACGGCGGCCGGACCGTGGTGGTGGACGCGAAGGCGCCGTTCGAGGGTTACCTGACCGCGATGGAGGCCCGGGACGAGCGCAGCCGGGACACCGCGCTGGACGCGCACGCCCGGCACCTGCGCGGGCACGTGGACGCGCTGGCCGCGAAGTCGTACTGGGCCGCGTTCGACGACACGCCGGACTTCGTGGTGCTGTTCGTGCCGGCCGACACGTTCCTGGACGCGGCGCTGCAGCGCGACCCGATGCTGCTGGAGCACGCGTTCGCGCGCAACGTCGTGCTGGCCACGCCGGCCACGCTGATGGCGCTGCTGCGGACCATCGCGCACGGCTGGCGGCACTCCGAACTGACCCGGAACGCGACGATCGTGCACGGCGTGGCGCGCGAGCTCTACGGCCGGCTGTCCACGCTCGGCGACCACGTGACCAAGCTCGGGTCCTCACTCGAGGGCGCGGTGTCGGCCTACAACCGGGCGGTCGGGTCGCTGGAGTCGCGCGTGCTGGTGAGTGCGCGCAAGCTGGCCGACCTGGGCGTCTCCCGCACTCCGCTGGAGACGCCCGCGCAGATCGAGGTGGCGCCGCGTCAGCCGCAGGCGCCGGAGTTGGTCACGAGCTCTGAAGAGCGGCCTTCCTCATATCCCGCTTGAGCTCCTGCGGCAGCGAGAACGTCAGCCGCTCCTCCGCCGTGAGGATCTCCTCGACCTCGCCGAAGCCGCGCGCCGCCAGGTGCTTCAGCACGTCCATCACCAGATCGTCCGGCACGCTGGCACCGGAGGTCAGGCCGACCGTGGTGGCACCCACCAGCCACTCGTCCTGGATCTCGTGCGCGAAGTCGACCAGGTGGCCGGCCCTCGCGCCGTACTGCAGCGCGACCTCGACCAGGCGCACCGAGTTCGACGAGTTCGTCGAGCCGACCACGATCATCACGTCGCAGTCCGGCGCGATCTCCTTGACCACGTGCTGCCGGTTGGAGGTGGCGTAGCAGATGTCGTCGCTCGGCGGCGAGACCAGCAGCGGCAGCTTCGTCTTCAGCCGGGCCACGGTCTCCATCGTCTCGTCGACGGAGAGCGTGGTCTGGGACAGCCAGACCACCTTGCTGGGGTCACGCACGGTGACCTTGTCGACGCCGTCCGGCCCGTCGACCAGCTGCACGTGCGCGGGGGCCTCACCGGCCGTACCGATGACCTCCTCGTGCCCCTCGTGCCCGATCAGCAGGATGTCGTAGTCCTCGGCCGCGAACCGGCGGGCCTCGTGGTGCACCTTCGTCACCAGCGGGCAGGTCGCGTCGATCGCGCGCAGGTTCCGCGCCTTCGCGGACTCGTGCACCGTGGGGGCCACGCCGTGCGCGGAGAAGATGACGGTGGCGCCCTCCGGCACCTCCTCGTTCTCCTCCACGAAGATCGCACCCTTGGCCTCCAGCGAGGAGACCACGTGCTTGTTGTGCACGATCTGCTTCCGGACGTAGATCGGGGCACCGTAGAGCTTCAGTGACTCTTCGACGGTCTGCACCGCCCGGTCCACACCCGCGCAGTAGCCACGCGGCTTGGCCAGCAGGACCCGCTTACGGCTCGTCTCGCTCACATCCGCCATGGTACGCACCTCGGCGCCGAGTCCCGCGGTCGTGCGTTCTGCCCCACACCGATTCCGCCGGGGCTCAAAATAGCCTCATGCCGGACGAACAGGGAAAACTGGCCGCACTGGGCACGGCGCTCCCGATCGCGCTCCGCCGCAGCCTGGCCCTGCTCAGCATGCTCGCCGGCGGCTGGCTGATCTTCATGTCCGTCACCTCGGTCGCCAACCCGCGGCTCGTCGTGCTCGCGGCCGGCTACCTGCTCGGCGGCGCCCTGCTGCTCTACGCAACCCGCTGGCGGGTGTTGCACCGCTGGACGCTGCTCGCCGCGATCCTCGGCGGCCTGGCCGGCACCGGCCTGTCGCTGCTGGTGCGCGAGCAGGGCTCGATGGCCGCGTTCTCCTACACGCTGCGCCGCGGCTACCCGCTGCACGCGGTGCACTGGACCGCGCCGGGTGAGACGGTCGCGGAGGCACGCGCCGCGCTGGCCGACGTGCCGGTCCGTCCCGACTGGGGATACGCGACCGCCGACCTGCTGTTCTGGGCCTACTGCAGCCTCGCGGTCGCGGCCCTGGTCACACTCGTGGTCCGCTTCTCCAGACGCTGATGTACCCGCTTCCGGCGGGTCACCTTCCGCACGCTCCCGCGGGCACCGGTCGTCGCCGGCGCTCCTCCCTGTCAGGACCGTGGGTGGTCACCACGAACCCGGGCGGGCGGAAATGTCAGGGGTGGGTTCTAGGGTGTGGGGGTGACACAGACCGGGCCGCAACCGACGACGGGCACCGCGCCACGCAACGGCGCCGGTGCGACCGGTGCCGCCGGTGCGCCCGGCGCCAGCACGGCGGAGGAGCCGTGGCCGGTCCGGGTGGTCAGTCAGAAGGTCAGCGCCTGGATCGCCAAGCTCGGCTGGGTCTGGGTCGACGGCCAGGTCGCGCAGATCAACCGGCGCCCGGGCAGCGGCACCGTCTTCATCACGCTGCGCGACCCCGCCGCGGAGCTCAGCCTGACCGTCACCACGAGCCACGAGGTGCTCAGCGTCGGCGCGCCCGAACTGTCCGAGGGCGCCCGCGTCGTGCTCCGCGCCAAGCCGGAGTTCTACGCGGCTCGCGGCACACTCAGCTTCCGGGCCGACGAGATCCGTCAGGTCGGGCTCGGCGAGCTGCTGGCCCGGCTGGAGAAGCTGAAGCGCCTGCTCGGCGCCGAGGGCCTGTTCGCCCGCGAGCGGAAACGCCGGCTGCCGTTCCTGCCGCAGCGCATCGGCCTGATCACCGGCCGCGCGTCCGCCGCCGAGCGCGACGTGCTGACCAACGCGCGCCGCCGCTGGCCCGGCGTCGACTTCCGGGTCATCAACGTCGCCACCCAGGGCGTCTCCGCCGTCCCGCAGATCCTCGACGCGCTCAAGGTGCTCGACGAGGACCCCGGCACCGACGTCATCGTGATCGCCCGCGGCGGCGGCAGCGTCGAGGACCTGCTGCCGTTCTCCGACGAGGCGCTGTGCCGTGCCGTCTTCGCCGCCCGCACCCCCGTGGTCAGCGCGATCGGCCACGAGGAGGACACGCCGCTGCTCGACTACGTGGCCGACGTGCGCGCCTCCACCCCCACCGACGCCGCGAAACGCCTGGTCCCCGACCTCACCGAGGAGCAGCGCCTGATCGCTCTGGCCCGCCACCGCCTGGACCGCGCCGTCACCCACCGCCTCGACCGCGAGTCCCAGCGCATCGACGCCTGGCGCTCCCGCCCGGTCCTGGCCCGCCCACACGTCATGCTCGACCAGCGCGCCGCCGACGTCACCGCCCTCCGCGACCGGGCCGAGCGCACCCTGGGCCACCGCATCTCGACCGCGACCACCGGTCTCACCCACACGCTGGCCCGGCTCCGCGCGCTCTCCCCCGCCGCCACCCTCCAGCGCGGCTACGCCATCGTCCAGCGCACCGCCGACGGCCACGTCATCCGCACCCCCGACGAGGCCGCCCCCGGCACCCCCCTCACCATCCGCCTCACCACCGGCTCCCTCCCCGCCGTCGTCACCACCCCGGACCACGCCTCCGCCCCCGGCGGCGGCACGACCGGCAGTGGCGAGCCCACGGCGCCCGAGACAGCGGCGCGCGAGACAGCGGCGCGCGAGACAGCGGCGCAAGGACCCACGGCGCGCGAGGCCACGGCACAAGAAGCCACGGCGGCGCCGGAGACGACCGCGAAGCGGAAGCGGGCCACGACCGCGAAGTCCCGGAAGGACAGTGCATGACGACGGAGCAGAAGACGCCGCCGAAGATGAGCTACGAGCAGGCGCGCGAGGAACTGGGCCGCGTCGTCGAGCGGCTGGAGGCCGGTGGCACCTCCCTGGAGGAGTCCCTGGCCCTCTGGGAGCGCGGCGAGGAACTGGCCGCGCTCTGCCAGCGCTGGCTGGACGGCGCCCGCGCCAAGCTCGACGCCGCCCGCGAGGCCCGCACGCAGTAACCGGCTCGCGAGGCTCGCACACACAGCACGTTCGGCCCGCCGGGCCGTCACGCCGAAGCCCGCACGCATTGACGCGTGCGGGCTTCGGCGTGCGCCGTGCCGGGCGGCAGGGGGAGCCGCCGCCCGGTAAGGCCGACCGGCGCGGACGGCCGGTGGCCGTCCGCGCCGGGGTGGATCAGGTGGTGATGTCCGTGCCGGTGAAGCCGGCCGGTGGGTCGACGTACTGGCCGGCGCGCGGGGCGGGTGGGAAGCCGATCTCGTTCCAGCCACGGAAGGTCATGGTCATCGCCATCCGCTCGGTCCCGACCTTGACGGTTGCCGTGAAGACCGAGATGCGGTTGTCGATGTCGGTCTCGGCGCGGAACGGCACGTTCTTCGCGGCGTCCTCGAAGATCTTGGTTTCCGGGTCCTGGTCCAGGCTGCCGAACTTGGTCGGGCTGAGCGCGGTCAGGTCCATCGTGCCGCTGAACGTGTGCGCGGTGTTCTGCTGGATCGTCCGGATGCTGCGCTCCACGTAGGCCGGGTCGAGCGCGATCTGGTCCATCGCCTCGGTGAGCCCGCCGGCCTGGTCCGGGTCGATGCGCAGCCACTTCTGGCCGTCGAGGCCCTCCGGGATCCGGCCGGCGCCACCCAGGTCGCCGAGGATCTGGCGCATGTCCATCTTCATGAACAGGAACTCGGGCGTGATGTGGTACTCGAACGTCATCGTCTCGTCGGCCTCGCCGGCGATCGTGACCGTGGCGTGCACCGAGTCGGTCTCGTTGTCGACCAGGACGGTGCCGCCCATGCCGGGGTCGTAGGAGATGTCGTAGGCGAACCGGCCCTCGCTCATCGCGGCGAACGAGGAGGCCAGCGCGGCCTTCGGGTCGACCGCGGGCGCGGAGGACGTGGCGGGTGCCGGGGCGGCGGCGTTCCCGCCGGGGAGGTTGGCGCAGCCGGCGAGCAGGGCCGACAGCGTGACGGCCGCGGTGACCGCGGTGACTGACTTACGCATGTCTGGATTCACCTCAGGACTTGCCGTTGAGCTGCGCGTACGTCTCGTCGGTGGCCTCGACCACGTCGGTGCCGGCCGGCTTGGCCGGCGCCGCGGCGGCACCGTACTCGGAGATCGTGATGGTCAGTGGCGTGCCGCCGAGGTCGTAGACGACGGAGGTGAGCCGGCCCCGGTCGTCGAGCGTCGCGGTGAACGGCACGGTCTTGAGCTTCGCGTCGGGCTCGGTGCCCTCCTGGGTCAGCACGTACTCCGAGGGGGTGTGATCGTAGAGGTTGGCCACGCCCTTGTACTGCCCCGGGCCGGTCTGCTCGGCGGAGACCAGGCCCTTGCCGAGCGGGTCGGCGACGTCGGCCAGGTCGGCGTCCGCGAAGGAGATGCCGGTGAAGTCCTCGGCCCGGTCCGGGTCGAACATCAGCCACTTCTTGCCGTCCAGGCCGAGCGGGGTGAGCTCGCCGGTCCCGGCGCCGAACGCCTCGGCGAGGACCGCGAAGACGTCGGTCCGCAGGTAGGTGGCGCGGGGCTCGGTGTAATAGAGCTCCAGCGAGAAGGCGGGCTCCTCGGACGTCGTCGAGGTGAGCGCCATGGACCGGCTGGGCCCGTGCACGACGCCGGTGGTCTTCATCCCGGCGGACTCGGCGCTGAACGCGTAGTGGGTGTCGACGTTGATCGCGTTGACGGACGCGGCGAGCGCGGCCTTCGGGTCGGCCGGGATCGGCGGCGGCGTGGCCGACGCGGGTGCGGCGGCCGGATCGGCTGACTGCTCCGCCCCGCAGCCGCCGAGGGCGATCGCGAGCGCGGCGAGACCGGCGACGCCGGCCCGGAATCCCCGTGAGGACTTCACTATGAACTTCTCCATCAGAGAGTGCTGGAAGAAAGCTGGGAGCACCGTACCGATGGGGTGTGACAGATTTTCGGGATTTTTCGGCGGGCTGCCGGGGCGTCAGGCCAGGCTGTCGGCCAGTTCCCGCAGCTCGCCGGCGTCGGCTGTGCCGACGATCACAATGGTGCGGTCCGGGGTGAGCAGGACCAGCGCGGTCTCGTTCGCGCGGGCGGAGTAGGACTGCCACTGCTGTCCGTCGATCGTCACCGGCGCTCCGGGGCGGGCGCCGGTGGTGAGTTCCGCGGGGAGCAGTCTCTCGGCCGGGACCGAGCTCTCGACCAGCAGGACCGCGCCGCCGGACGGGCTGACGTACCCGATGCGCAGGGATTGTCCGCCGTCGACCGTGCCGAAGCTGGACGTGGTCGCGCTCCACTCCTCGCTCAGCCCGGTCGGCACCAGGACCGGGAACGCGCCGGACGCGCGGGCGGACTGCACGGACGGGGTGACGTCACGCGCGATCGGGTCCGCGCCGTCCAGGAAGAACTGGTAGTAGGCGACCATCAGCGCGAGCGGCACCATGATGGCCGCCAGCGACAGGACCATGTCCTTCCAGTTGCGCTCGCGCCGGGCCGCCGGGGCCGGTACCGCCGCCGGGGAGGAGCTGTTCTGGTCCGCGTCCACGTCACCATCCTGACGGATCCGGGCGGTGGACCGTCATCCGGCACACCCGGGCGCGACCGACACCACTGCCGGCGACCCTGTCCCCGCGGGGACGGAACGTGCCAGGATCGGGTGAAGACGCCCAACGCACAGCGTAAGGCGATCGACCGACTCCGCAACGTAGCGAGGAGGCCGCATGACCGCCAACATTCCGCAGGATCTCGACCGCAACCTGGCGCTCGAACTGGTCCGGGTGACCGAGGCCGCCGCGATGGCCGCCGGCCGGTGGGTCGGCAAGGGTGACAAGGAGGGCGGGGACGGCGCGGCCGTCGACGCCATGCGCAAGCTGATCAACTCCATTTCGATGCGCGGGGTGGTGGTGATCGGCGAGGGCGAGAAGGACAACGCCCCGATGCTCTACAACGGCGAGATCGTGGGCGACCAGTCCGGCCCGGAGGTGGACGTCGCGGTCGACCCGATCGACGGCACCACGCTGATGGCGAAGGGCATGCCCGGCTCGATCGCGGTGCTGGCCGCCGCGCAGCGCGGCGCGATGTTCGACCCGAGCGCGGTCTTCTACATGGAGAAGCTGGCGGTCGGCCCGGAGTACGCCGCGGTGATCGACATCGAGGCGGGCGTGCAGGAGAACCTGCGCCGGATCGCCAAGGTCAAGGGCGGCGGCGTCTCGGACGTGACGGTCTGCATCCTGGACCGGCCGCGGCACGCGAACCTGGTCAAGGAGGTCCGCCACGCGGGCGCCCGGATCAAGTTCATCTCGGACGGCGACATCGCCGGTGCGATCTCCGCGGCCCGGGAGAACGCCGAGGTCGACGTGCTGATGGGCATCGGCGGTACGCCGGAGGGGATCACCGCGGCCTGCGCGCTGAAGTGCATGGGCGGGGAGATCCAGGCGAAGCTGTGGCCGCAGGACCAGGCCGAGCGGGAGAAGGCGCTGGCCGCCGGCCACGACCTGGACCGGGTGCTGACCACGGACGACCTGGTCACCGGCGACAACTGCTTCTTCGTCGCGACCGGCGTGACCAGCGGCGACCTGCTCAAGGGCGTGAGCTACCGGTCGGGTGGCGCGTACACCCAGTCGATCGTGATGCGGTCGAAGAGCGGCACGATCCGGACCATCGACTCGTTCCACCGGCTGGAGAAGCTGGCCCACTACTCCTCGATCGACTTCAACGGCGAGATCCCGCTGGCCGACTGATCCGGTGCCCGGGGCGCCACCACGCGCCCCGGGCCGCACCGGTCAGGCGTGCCAGCGCAGCGAGAGACCGGAGGCGGCGCGTTCGGCGCGGATCTCCATGACCGTGCCCAGGATCGTCGCCCGGTCCATCACCACCGGCTCGTCGTCCAGGCCGAACGTGACCCGGTCGCTGCGGAACACCGGGGTGCCGGCCGGCTGGCGCAGCAGCGTGGCGACCGGGTCGTCCAGCAGCGCCGGGCGCAGCCGCTCGCGGGCCCGGTGCACGACCACGCCCTGCTCGGCGAGTGCGTGGTAGAGCGAGGTCCGCGCGAAGTCGACGTCGAGCAGCGCGGCACCGTACGGCGCCCGGACCCAGGACACCTGGTGCAGCGCGGGCCGGCCGGCGATCAGCCGGACCCGCTCCAGCCGGGTGATCCGCTCACCGGCCGGCCGGCCGAGCGCGTCGGTGGCCCAGGCCGGTGCCTTGCGCATGCCGATGCCGATCAGGTCGGTGCCGACCACGTGACCCTGCTCGCGCAGGTCGTCCGCGAGGCTGCGCAGCGAGTCCAGCTGGTACGCCGCGGCCGGCTCGGCCACGAACGTGCCGCGCCCGGCCTGCTGGCTGAGCAGCCCGTCCGACTCCAGCCGGGCCAGCGCGGCGCGCAGCGTGGCGAGCGTGACGCCGTACGCCGCGCTCAGCTCGCGCTGCGGCGGGAGCGCGGAGCCGGGCGGGTACTCCCCCGCCCGGATCTTCGCGGCCAGGTCGGCCGCGATCGTCAGGTACTTCGGCTCGCGCCGCTCTCGCGTCTCCACCCACCAGACATTAGGCCCTGCATCGACGCGCGAGCGCACGGCTTCGCGACGCGCGAGCGCACGGCTTTCCGACGCGTGGCCGGGCGGCACCCGGGCCACATCACAGCCCGGCCGGCCACGTCGTTGCGGGGCCTAGATCGCTTCCCGGAAGCGGGCGATCTGCGTGCCCAGCTCGGCCGGGGACGCGCCGTCCAGCAGGCGGCGCATCAGCGCGGACGCGACCACCACGCCGTCCGCGTCCCGGACCGCCGCGGCCGCGTGTTCCGGCGCGGAGACGCCGAAGCCGATCAGGACCGGCAGCGCGGTCAGCGTCCGCACTGCCGTGGCCAGCGGGCCGGCCGCGGCGTCGAGCCGGTCCCGCTCGCCGGTCGTGCCCAGCACCGACACGGCGTAGACGAACCCCTGCGCGCCGGCCGCGATGTCGCGCAGCCGGTCCGGCCGGGTGGACGGCGCGACCAGCGGGATCAGGTCGAGCCCGGCCGCGTTCGCCGCGTCCCGGATCGGCGCCACCTCGTCGAGCGGCGCGTCCGGCACGATCAGGCCGGAGATCCCGGCCTCGGCGAGCCGCCCGGCGAACCCGGGCCGGAGCGCCAGGTTGGCGTAGGTCATCACGATCAGCGGCACCTCGGCCCGCAGCGCGCGGACCTCGGCGAGGATTCCGTCTACGGTGGTGCCGCGGGCCAGCGCGCGGTCCGACGCCTCCTGGATGGTCGGCCCGTCCAGCATCGGGTCGGAGAACGGCAGCCCGATCTCGATCGCGTCCGCGCCGTTGTCCCGGTACGCGCGCAGGCAGTCGGCCCAGTCCTCGGTGACGCCCCCGGTCACGTACGGCACGAGCTTCTTGGCGTTGTCGTCGGCAAAAATCACTGGAACATCTCCATGTCCTTGTCGCCACGGCCGGAGAGCGTCATCAGGACGGTGAGTCCGGCCAGGTCACTCGCGTTGCGGACGATCCAGGCGAGCGCGTGCGCGGACTCCAGCGCCGGGATGATCCCCTCGGTCCGGGCCAGCCGGTGCACCGCCTCGATCACCTCGTCGTCACCGGCGGTCGCGTAGGTCGCCCGGCCGGTCGCGCCCAGGTGTGCGTGCTCCGGCCCGATCCCCGGATAGTCCAGGCCGGCCGCGACCGACGACGCCTCGGCGATCTGCCCGTGCGCGTCCTGCAGCACCATCGACCGGTGTCCGTGCAGCACGCCGGGCGAGCCGCCGGTCATCGCCGCGCCACCGGCCGCCTCCACGCCGACCAGCCGGGCACCGGTGTCCGCGAAGCCGGCGAACGTGCCGGCCGCGTTCGACCCGCCGCCGACGCACGCGACCACCACGTCCGGCACCCGGTCGACCTGGCCGCGCGCCTCCTCGCCGATCACCCGCTGGAACTCGCGGACCATCCACGGGTACGGGTGCGGGCCCATCACGGAGCCGATGCAGTAGTACGCCTCCGCGGTGTCCGCGACCCACCGGCGCATGGCCTCGTTCGTGGCGTCCTTGAGCGTGCGGCTGCCGCTGCCGACCGGCACGACCGTGGCGCCGAGCATGCGCATGCGGCGTACGTTCGGCGCCTGGCGCTCGATGTCGCGCTCGCCCATGAAGACCACGCACTCCAGCCCGAGCAGCGCGGCCGCGGTGGCGGCGGCCACGCCGTGCTGGCCGGCGCCGGTCTCGGCGAGCAGGCGCCGCTTGCCCATCCGGCGGGCGAGCAGTGCCTGACCGAGCACATTGTTGATCTTGTGGCTGCCGGTGTGCGCCAGGTCCTCGCGCTTGAGCAGCAGCGTCAGGCCCAGCTCCGCGGAGAGGCGGCGAGCCGGCGTGACCGGGGTCGGCCGCCCCGCGTAGACGGTGAGCAGTTCGTCGAGCTCCGCGCGGAAGCGGTCGTCGGCCCACGCGTCGCGGAACGCGGCCTCGACCTCCTGACAGGCCGGGATCAGGCTCTCCGGCACGAACCGCCCGCCGAACTCACCGAACCGCCCGCGCTCGGCGGGCTCGCTCATCACACCCATCGCACACCCCCATAGTTATAGAACTCTCGGGCGAGTGTGTCACATCTTTCCCGAGAGTTCTAGAACTGTGGTGCGACCGGCCGGGTGCGGACCGCGGATCAGTCCAGGTCGTAGGCGGCCGGCACGGTGCGGCGCCGGCGGAACAGGATGGCCGCGATCGCGCCGCCGAGCAGCCCGAACAGGTGCCCCTGCCAGGAGACCGTGCTGGTGGTGGGCAGGATGCCGAGCAGCGACCAGCCGTAGAGCAGGCCGATCAGCAGCACCACGCCGAGGTTCCACCAGCTGCGCTCCACGATGCCGCGGGTGAACAGCAGCCCGAGGTAGCCGAAGATGATGCCGCTGGCGCCGACCACCACGGTGTCCGGGCTGCCGGTGAACCAGACGCCGACGCCGGAGACCGCCATGATGAACGCGGTCGACCAGATGAACCGCTTACCGCCCGCGGCCAGCACGAACGTGCCGAGCAGGATCAGCGGGATGCTGTTGCCGTAGAGATGATCCCAGTCCGCGTGCAGGAAGTGGGCGAAGACGATGCCGTCCAGGCCCTCCACGTGGTACGGCAGGATGCCCAGCGAGTAGTCCAGGCCGAGCCGCAGGAACACGTCGAGCGCCTCGATGACGAAGAGCAGCGGGACGACCGCGCACATCGCCACGAACGCCCGGCCGATCGAGGCGTAGAACGCGTCGGTGCCGAACCGGCCGACGGCATCCTGGTCCGCGTAGTTGCTCACAACTCACAGAGTTACAGGCGGTCGCACGGTTCGCCAGCCGGGCGGCCGAGGTCACAGATCACGCCGGTCAGCGCAGCCGGGCCAGGGCGGCACGCAGCTCACGGGCGTGCGCGGACAGCTGCGTGTAGACGCCGGGCAGGCCCGGTCGCGCACAGCCGATCCCCCAGCTCACCACGCCGACCTGTCGCCAGGTGCCGTAGGCGTCGCGCCGGACCAGCGGCCCGCCCGAGTCGCCGTAGCAGGCGTCGCGCCGGCCGTCGGCGACGTACCCGGCGCAGAGCATCTCGTCCGGCCGGTACGTGTAACCGGCCTCGCGGTACGCACTCACGCAGGTGTGGTCCGCGACCAGCGGCACCTCGGCGTACCGCAGTTTGCGCTGCTGTGCCTGGTCCTCGCCGGTGGCGCCCCATCCGATCACGGTGAACCGGCCGGTGTCGTACCCGGACGCGTCGTTGACCGGGATCGTCGGCAGCGGCAGCCGGCGGTCGAGCTGCAGCAGCGCCCAGTCGTCCCCCTCGGTCACCTGCCGGTAGCCGGCCGCCACGATCATGCGGACCACCCGGGCCTCGCGGGACCGCCGGTCGTCCAGGTCGACCGTGTCGGCCGTGACCGCGATCCCGTCGACCGGCAGGCCGGCGGCACAGTGCGCGGCGGTCAGCACCACCCGCGCCGCGACCAGCGTGCCGGCGCACCCGGCGGAGACCCGGACGACCCACGGGAACTGACCGGTGCGGGCCGCGTCGCCGCCGACCACCTCCAGGTCGTGGCGCCCCGCCGCGGCCGGTGCCGGCAGGGCCGCGGCCAGGGCCAGGACCAGGGCAACGAGCAGCAGGGGTACGCGGAGCGCGCGCTCCCATCCGTACCGGCGAAGGGTCTTGCCTGTGCTGTGCCGCATCTCAGGCAGCATAAGTGGGCAAATGCACCCTCTGCCGCATATCCGGCCAAGACGGGACGACGAAGGGGCGCGCCGGCGAACCGCCCGCGCGCCCCTTCCGGCGTTCTTTCTAGTACCAGCCGACGCTCTGCGAGTGCGCCCAGGCCTCACAGGGCGTGCCGTAGCGGCCCTTGATGTAGCCGAGGCCCCAGCTGATCTGGGTGGCCGGGTTGGACTCCCAGTCGCTGCCCGCCGAGGCCATCTTGCTTCCCGGCAGGGACTGCGGGATGCCGTAGGCACCGGAGCTCGGGTTCTGCGCCTGGTGGTTCCAGCCGGACTCCTTCGTCCACAGCTTGTCCAGGCAGGGGAACTGGTCGATGCCGAAGCCGGAGTCCAGCATGATCGCGCAGCCGGTGGCGCGGTTGCCGCTGTACTCGCCGCACGACGCGGGGATCGGGCCGGCGAACGCCGCGGGTTCCGAGGCGTCCTCGTTCGCCGCGGCCTCCTCCTCGGCCTTCTTCCGCTCCGCGGCCTCCTTCGCCGCCTTCTCCCGCTCGGCCTTGCGGCTGGCGGACTCCTCGGCGGCGGCGGCGCGCTTGGCGGCGGCCTTCGCGGTCTCGGCGGCCTTCTCGGCGGCGAGCCGCTCGGACTCGGCCTCCTTGGCGTGCACCTTGGTGTACTCGGCGTGCCGATCCTTGACGTACTGCTCTTCCGCGAGCGTGGCTTCGAACTCGGCCTGCGCGGAGACGCTCTGCTGTTGAATCTCACGGTCCTGGCTCAGGTACACGCCGCCGATGACCCCGGAAACCAGGAGGGCGACGGACGCCGAGCGGACACCGTAACGGCTCCACAGCGGACTCACGAAGGGGTCCCTTCGTCGGGGGCAAGGACGCGACGCGAAGATCCACCCCGGATCGGCCATCGACGGCCAACCACGGAGCGTGACAGATCCACGCCGCAAGCGTCCCCGACTCGACAGAGCCGGCCCCGCTGCCACCCGGATCCGAACGGTCCGGGTGGGCCGGAAGACGATCTCCGGCAGCGAGGGTCTCGACGGACGCCCGTCGAACACCCTCACCCAGCGCAAGGCTTAAGTGAAATCCTCAGGCACATTTGTGATATGTGCCACACCTGGAAAGCCTTCAGATGCGGACATATCCCAGTTGATCTAGACCCTCTAACGTGGGATATCCTCCAGCAGGTCTGTGACCACCTCAGCAATCGGTGACCGCTCCGATCGGGTCAGCGTCACATGGGCGAAGATCGGGTGACCCTTCAGCGCCTCGATCACGGCCGTGACCCCATCGTGACGACCCACTCGCAGATTGTCACGCTGCGCGACGTCGTGGGTGAGCACCACCCGCGAGCCCTGACCGATCCGGGACAGCACGGTCAACAGCACGTTCCGCTCCAGCGACTGCGCCTCGTCCACGATGACGAACGCGTCGTGCAGGCTCCGCCCACGGATGTGGGTCAGCGGCAGCACCTCGAGCATGCCGCGCGCCAGGACCTCCTCCATCACGTTCTCGTGCACCACCGCGCCGAGCGTGTCGAAGACGGCCTGCGCCCAGGGCGACATCTTCTCCGACTCGGACCCGGGCAGATATCCCAGCTCCTGCCCGCCGACCGCGTAGAGCGGGCGGAAGACCACCACCTTCTTGTGCCGGTTCCGCTCCATGGTGGCCTCCAGGCCCGCGCAGAGTGCCAGTGCCGACTTGCCGGTGCCGGCCCGGCCGCCCAGCGACACGATGCCGATCGACTCGTCCAGCAGCAGGTCCAGCGCGATCCGCTGCTCGGCCGACCGGCCGCGCAGCCCGAACGCCTCCCGATCACCACGCACCAGCTTCACGGTCCGGTCGTGCATCACGCGCGCCAGCGCGGAGCCGCGCGGCGAGTGCACGACAAGACCGGTGTGCACCGGCTTTCCCGCCACCTCGTCCAGCTCGAGCGCCTCACCGGAGTAGAGCCGCTGCACCTCACCCTCGGAGAGCTCCAGGTCGGACATGCCGGTCCAGGTCGCGTCCATCGCCTGACCGTGGCGGTACTCGTCCGCCACCAGACCGACGGACGCCGCCTTGACCCGCAGCGGCATGTCCTTGGAGACCAGCGTCACCTCGCGGCCCTCGGCCGCGAAGTTGAGCGCCACGGAGAGGATGCGGGCGTCGTTCGACTCGTTCCGGAAGCCGTGCGGCAGGATCGAGTCGTCCGAGTGGTTCAGCTCGACGCGCAGCGTGCCCCCGGCGTCATTGGCGAGCACGGGCTGGTCCAGCCGCCCGTACTTGACCCGCAGATCGTCGAGGAGCCGCAGCGACTGCCGCGCGAACCAGCCCAGTTCCGGATGGCTGCGCTTGCCCTCCAGCTCCGTGATCACGACGAGGGGCAGAACCACCTCGTGCTCCGCGAAGCGGTGGAAGGCCGCGGGATCGGACAGCAGCACCGACGTGTCCAGGACGAAAACCTGGACGGACCGGGCTTGAGGAGGCTCCCCGTCCGTGCTTCCCGCCGCCTCGTGGTGCTCGCTGGCGTCGGTTGCGGACTCGGTCACGGGGAGGGCGGTCGGGTCGTGATCGGCCCGAGAAGTGGTTGGACGAATCGTCACAGGCCTGCTCCGAACGGGCGTGCACCCGAACCCCACCCGCAATCCGCCTCCACCGGTGGCCCTTGCATGTCACGGGGTCGGATGCGGGCCCCGTGGCGCACTCCGTCGCAGGTCCGGGCCGGGCCGGCCGGCTCGGGAAAACCCCGTGCCGTGAGTAAGACGCTAACTGCACAATGCGACTACGACCAGATGCACAAGGTTACGTTTTCCCGCCCTGTAGGTGCTGGCCAGCGATGAGTGAAGACATTCACGTACTGTCAAGACTGATTTTCGGCGCAGTGAATGAGCCCCTGTTCACTCGGTCGTGACGGATATCTGCGGGTACGCTGACCGGCGTGTCGTCGAACCGAGTAACCCCCACCGAGGCCTGGCAGGCCACCGCGAGCCGAGCGGCTGACTGCGCCCTCTTCTTCGACTTCGACGGCGTCCTGTCGCCGATCACCGACGACCCCGGCGCGTCCGAGCCGGTGCCCGAGGTGCTCGAGGCGCTCGACGCACTCTCCCGCCTCGTCCGCCGCGTCGCCATCGTCTCCGCGCGCCCGGTCGACTTCCTGCGCGCCCGCTTCGGCACCCTGTCCGAGGTCGACCTCTTCGGGCTGTACGGGCTGGAGCGCAGCCACGGCAAGGGCGAGACGGTCACCGAGCCGGCCGCGCTCCCCTGGGTCCCGGTCGTCGAGGAGGTCGCGTCCGACGCGCGCACCACCCTCGGCGACAAGGCCTACGTCGAGTTCAAGCGCCTCTCCGTCGCGCTGCACTGGCGCAAGACCCCCGAGCACGCCGCCGAGATCGAGGCCTGGGCACACGCCGAGGCCGAGCGCCGCGGCCTCAAGGTCCAGCTCGGCCGCAAGGTCATCGAGCTCAAGCCCCCGGTCGACCGCGACAAGGGCTTCGTGATCAGCGAGGCCGTGCTCTCCGTCGGCTGCGCGTGGTACTTCGGCGACGACGTCTCCGACATCAAGGCCTTCGACGCACTCCGCGCCCGCACTGCCGTCGAGCCCGGCTTCCTCGGCGTCTGCGTGGCCGTGGCCAGCTCCGACGAGACCGGCCAGGAAGTCTCCGACGCCGCCGACTTCACCATCGAGTCCCCGGTGGCGGTCGGCGCGTTCCTCGCCGACGCCGTCAAGATCCTCCAGGCCAACGCCGCCTGACCCGCACGCCGCCCCGGCCTCCCGTTCCCGAGAGGCCGGTGCCCCAACCCGGCCGCACACCGGGCCTTTCCGCCGGTCCGGCCACACCGGCTTTCCGCCGGTCCGGCCACACCGGCCTTTCCGCCGGCCGGGCCATGCCGGCCTTTCTGCCGGCCGCACCCCGGCGTAGCCGGCCGCGCCTCGGCACACCGGCGTCCCTCCCGCCTGCGACCGGCTTTGTGGAACTCCCGACTTCGTGGATGCCGTGTGGCGGATCGTCGTCATCCGGCTCGGATGGCAACGACTTGCCACACGTCATCCCCCATCAAGCAGGACGACACCACGGAATGCCGGCCGAAAGCTCAGGCTCGGGCGCCACGCGTCGGAAATATCGTCATATCCGGCTCGGCTCGCGATCGCTGTCGCCGTGCCATGCCACCGTTCGCGGCTGAGCGATCTATCAGCCCAGCGGAAACGTGGCCGGCTTCCCGAATGAACCTTTCTTACCGCACTGACTGACCACTCGGGCCCGACAGCGCGCCGCGTTCCCGGACCGGTGCGAGACCCCTTCAGCGGCCCGCACACTGTCACGCCGCAAAACGCTATATACCGAAATTTCGGACACCCGCGGCCCGCGCGCGGATCACCGGCGAATCGCGAATCGCAATCCGCTCGTTCGGGCGCGGGCCGGACGCGGGCGCGGGCGCGGGCGCGGGCCGGACGCGGGCGCGGGCCGGGCGCGGGGGTTCGGGCTTGTGGGGCGGGACCGGCAGGGAGGAGCGCCAGCGACGACCGGTGCCCGCGGGAGCATGCGGAAGACGAGCCGCCGGAAGCGGGAAAAGCAATCGGGTCCGGCAGGTCTTCGGTCGTCAGGCGCCGAAGCGGCGCTGGCGGTCGCCGTAGGCGCGGAGGGCGCGGAGGAAGTCGGTGCGGCGGAACTCCGGCCAGTTGGCGTCGCAGAAGTAGAACTCGGACTGGGCCGACTGCCAGAGCAGGAAGCCGGAGAGGCGCTGCTCCCCGCTGGTCCGGATGATCAGGTCGGGGTCGGGCTGGCCCTTGGTGTAGAGGTGTTCGGCGATGTGGTCGACGTCGAGGACCTCGACCAGTTCCTCGATGGTGCCGCCGGCGCGGGCGTGCTCGGAGAGCAGGGACCGGACCGCGTCGGCGATCTCGCGGCGGCCGCCGTAGCCGACCGCGAAGTTGACCTCGACGCCGCCGGAGCGGGTGCGGGTCTTCTCCTGGGCGGCCTTGAGCGTGGTGGCGGTCTCGGCCGGGAGCAGGTCGAGTGCGCCGACCATGCGCAGGCGCCAGGGGTTGCCGTCCTCGGCGAGCTCGGTGCCGAGAACCTCGATGATGCGCAGCAGCGGGTCGAGTTCCTTGGCGGGGCGCCGCAGGTTGTCGGTGGCCAGCAGGTAGAGCGTGACGTGCTCGATGCCGGCCTGGTCGCACCAGTCGAGCAGGTGCTTGATGCGCTCGGCGCCGACGCGGTGGCCGTCGTTCGGGTCGATGAAACCCATTTCCTTGGCCCACCGGCGGTTGCCGTCGACGATGACGCCCACGTGCCTGGGCACCGGCTTGCCGACCAGTTTGCTGGTCAGCCGCCGCTCGTAGGCGCTGTAGACAAGGTCCCGCAGATTCATCACCACGCAGCCTAGCCATCGTGGCAAGTGACGCCAGGGCCGGACGGGCACCGGTTCCTGAGATTAGCGGCTTTCGTCCGCCTTTGCGCGGCTCTAAAAACGTCACAATCCGGCCACATGGGGGACGCCCGAGTGGTCGGACGTCCCCCGGCCGCACGGCGGATCAGCCGAGCCGCGCCCGGACCGGCCGAGCACGCGACCCAGGCCGGGCACGCGACCCAGGCCGGGCACGCGACCCAGGCCGGGCACGCGGCCCAGGCCGGGCACGCGGCCCAGGCCGGGCACGCGGCCCAGGCCGGGCGCGCGGCCCAGGCCGGGCGCGCGGGACGGGCCGGCTCAGCCCAGGCGGGCCCGGAGCGCGTCCAGTTCCGCCCAGAGCGCGGCCGGCAGCTTGTCGCCGAACCGCTCGAACCACTCGGTGATCAGCGGGAGTTCCGCGCGCCACTCGTCCGGGTCGACCGCGAGTGCGGCCTCCAGCGCACCCGGCGGGAGGGACAGGCCGGTGACGTCGATCGCGGACGGCGGTGGCAGCAGGCCGATCGGGCTCTCCACGGCGGCACCCCGCCCGTCCAGGCGCTCGGTGATCCACTTGAGCACCCGGATGTTCTCCCCGAAGCCGGGCCAGAGGAAACCGCCGTCGTCGTCGCGGCGGAACCAGTTGACGTAGAAGATCTTCGGCAGTGCCGCGTCCGGGGCGGACTTCCCCAGCGAGAGCCAGTGGTTGACGTAGTCACCGGCGTGGTAGCCGATGAACGGCAGCATCGCCATCGGGTCGCGGCGCACCACGCCGACCTCGCCGGCCGCGGCCGCGGTGGTCTCGGACGAGAGCGTGGCACCGAGGTAGACGCCGTGCGTCCAGTCGCGCGCCTCCGCGACCAGCGGCACCGTGGTCTTGCGCCGCCCGCCGAACAGGATCGCGTCGATCGGCACGCCGTGCGGATCGTCGTACTCCGCGGCCAGTGTCGGGCACTGGCCGATGGGCACGCAGAACCGGCTGTTCGGATGCGACGAGGGTGTCCCGGACGACGGCGTCCAGGACTCGCCCGTCCAGGACGTGAGGTGCGCCGGCGGGTCGCCCATGCCCTCCCACCAGACGTCGCCGTCGTCGGTGCGCGCGACGTTCGTGAAGATCGCGTTGCCGCGGGCGAGCGTGCGCATCGCGTTCGCGTTCGTCGTCCAGTCCGTGCCGGGTGCCACGCCGAACAGCCCGAACTCCGGGTTGATCGCGTAGAGGCGGCCGTCCGGCCCGAAGCGCATCCAGGCGATGTCGTCGCCGATCGTCTCGACCTTCCAGCCGGGCAGCACCGGGTCGAGCATGGCCAGGTTGGTCTTGCCGCAGGCGGACGGGAACGCGCCGGCGATGTGCCGCACCCGCCCCTCCGGCGAGGTCACCTTGATGATCAGCATGTGTTCGGCCAGCCAGCCCTCGTCGCGGGCGAGCACGCCGGCGATCCGCAGCGCGTAGCACTTCTTGCCGAGCAGCGAGTTGCCGCCGTAGCCGGAGCCGTACGACCAGATCTCCCGGCTCTCCGGGAAGTGCGAGATGTACTTCGTCCGGCTGCACGGCCACGGCACGTCCGCGTCGCCGGGCTCGATCGGCGCGCCGACGGAGTGCAGCGCCCGGACGTACCGCGCGTCCGACCCCATCGCCGCCAGCACCGCGCTGCCCATGCGCGTCATGATGCGCATGGAGGCCACGACGTACGCGCTGTCCGTGATTTCGACCCCGAATTTGGGATCCTCGGCGTCCAAGGGACCCATACAAAAAGGGATCACGTACATGGCACGACCACGCATAGCGCCGCGGTACAGCTCCGTCATCGTGCGCTTCATCTCGTCCGGCGCGACCCAGTTGTTGGTGGGGCCGGCGTCGGCCTCGTCGGCCGAGCAGATGAACGTGCGCTCCTCGACCCGGGCCACGTCGGACGGGTCGGTGCGCGCCCAGAACGACGCGGGACGGTGATCCGGGTTGAGCCGGACCAGCGTGCCCGTTCCGACCAGCTCGTCGGTGAGCCGGCGGTACTCGTCGTCGGACCCGTCGCACCAGACGACGCGGTCGGGCTGGGTGAGGTCGGCGACCTGGCGGACCCAGGTCAACAGATCACGGTGGTCGGTGGTGGGGGCTGACATCACTGATCTCCTTAGGTCGACGTTGACCGTTCGCGTGTACGGAGACCGGGCGTAAGCACGTTCGCGCACGCCTGGGTCCGTCACGGGAGTTCTCCACAGCGTAAGGCGAATGACGTTTCAGTTCAGCGCGTGTTTTCCGTGAACAAGTGCACAAACAGCGGTACTGCTGCACTTTCACGGTGGTTTCTATGGCCGGGCGCGCAGTTGCGCGCAAGAACTTTCGGGGAGAGGCCGGGTCTGCACAATCCGGACTTTTTGCCATAAGCTCGGAGTCAACCGACATCCCAGGCGTACCTCCCCAACCCCGTCACCAGGAGGCAAGCAATGGGCACTGATCACTCTTCCGACTCACCGTCCAAACCCGCGGAGCCCTCGCTGGGCCTGGAGTCCCTGGACTCCGCGGTCGAGGACGCGGCCCTGCTCGACGCGGTCCGCGCCGGCGACCCGGACGCCTACGGCACGCTCTGGGAACGTCATTCGGACGCGGCCCGCGCGCTGGCCCGCACGCTGGTCCGCGACCCGGCCGACGTCGAGGACCTGGTCGCCGAGACGTTCGCCAAGGTGCTGGCGAAGCTGCGCGCCGGCCAGGGGCCGCAGCTCGCGTTCCGCGCCTACCTGAGCACCACGCTGCGGCACGTCTGCTACCACCGCGTCCGCCGGGACCGGCGGCTGCAGTTCACCGACGACCTGACGCGGTACGACGTGAGCGAGCCGTTCCCCGACCCCACGCTGGCCGCGCTGGAGCAGGCGTACGCGGCCCGCGCGTTCCGCAAGCTGCCGGCCCGCTGGCGCGAGGTGCTGTGGCGCACCGAGGTGGAGGGCGCCACGCCCAGCCAGGTCGCACCGTTGCTCGGCCTCACGCCCAACGCGGCCGCGGTGCTCGCCCACCGCGCGCGGGAGGGGCTGCGCCAGGGCTACCTGCGCGAGCACCTGGCCGGCGCGGCGTCCGCGGACTGCCGGTGGACCAGCGACCGGCTCGGCGGCTACCTGCGCGCCCGGCTCTCCGCGCGGGAGCGCACCAAGGTGGGCCACCACCTCGCCCGCTGCCGGCAGTGCGCGCTGCGGGTGGGCGAGCTGAGCGAGGTCAACGGCGGTCGATGCCGGGTCCGCGTGCGGCACGCGCGCGCCTGAGTACCCTGGCCGGATGCACAAGCTGTGGGCACGCTTCGGCCACCTCGTCCAGGAGATCGGCAAGTTCGGCGTGGTGGGCGGCATCGCGTTCGTGGTCGACTTCGCGATCTACGCGTTCTGTCTGCAGGGCCTCGGGATGGAGACGCTCACGGCCAAGGCGATCGCCGCGTCGATCGCCGCCACGCTCGCGTTCTTCGGCAACCGCTTCTGGACCTGGCGACACCGGGAGCGGTCCGGCCTCGCCCGCGAGTACGGGCTCTACTTCTTCTTCAACCTGGTCGGAATTGGTGTGGCGCTCGGCACACTCGCGCTGACCCATTACGGGCTCGGTTCGGTCTGGCCGGTTTTTCAGACCGAGGCCGCCGACTACATCTCTGCGCAGTTCCTGGGCACGGCGCTCGGCACACTCGTCCGGTTCTGGTCGTACCGGACGTTCGTCTTCGTAGCGACGACGCCACCGCCCGTACCTGCGGAAAGTACGGAACGTGACTAAGGACACCGCAATGAATTTGCTACCGACCGGTCCCCCGCTCGCACCCGACAACCTGTCGTAAGGTGGCCGAATGCGTCTTCTCCGTCTGCTGCCGGAACGGTGGCAGAAGCTGATCCGCGAGGCGGCCAAGTTCGGCATCGTCGGCGGCGTCAACTTCGGAATCAACTTCGCCATCTTCAACATCCTCATCCTGACCGTGATGCAGGGTGGGCAGCTGAAGGCGAACGTCGTCGCGACCGGCATCGCGACCCTCACGTCGTACCTGATGAACCGGCACTGGACGTACCGTGACCGCCCGAAGTCGAGCATGCGCCGTGAGTACGTGCTCTTCTTCTTCTTCAACGCGGTCGCGCTCGGCATCGAGTCCGGTGTGCTCGCCGCGTTCAAGTACGGGCTCGGCCTGGAGACACTGCTGGCGCTCAACATCGCCAAGTTCGGCGGCCAGATCCTCGGCACGCTGTTCCGGTTCTGGTCGTACCGCACGTTCGTGTTCCGCAAGGTCCCGGCCGGCCAGGTCGACCACCTGCACATCGACGACATCGACCCGCAGGCGATGGCCGACCTCGACCTCACCGCGGAACTGGCCGAGCACTCGACCCACCAGGACGACGACGAGGGCGCGGACGCCCGCCCAAACGGCGTCACCGCGGTCGCCCCTCAGCAGCGGACCGCGGATAGCAACACCCCCGTCCCGAACCCGACGTCCTGACCGGGACCGTGATCCGGTCCGGCACGGGTGAGCCGGCGGACGTGTTCTTCGAGGACCTCACCCCGGGGCTGGTGTTCGACCTCGGGGTGACGGCCGTCGACGAGATCGAGATGATCACGTTCGCGGAGCGGTTCGACCCGCAGTGGTACCACGTCGACGGCGACCTGGCCGCCCGCAGCCCGTACCGGGGCCTGATCGCGAGCGGCTGGTTCACCGCGAGCCTGTTCATGCGCGCGTACGTCGAGCATCTGCTCCAGCGCGCCGCCGCGGACGCCTCACCGGGCATCGAGGAGCTGCGCTGGCTCGCCCCGGTCCGCGGCGGGGACCGGCTCGGCACCCGCCTGGAGGTGCTCGGCCGCCGGCCGTCCGACGCGCGGCCCGGCCTCGGCACCGTCACGCTCGAGGGGACGATGAGCCGCCTCGACGCCGCCGGATACCCGGAGGAGGACGTGCTCCGCCTCCGGTTCCGTGGCTGGTTCGTGCGCAGACCGGCCCGCTAGGCCGGGTTCCCCTGCGTCCTCAGCGCGTCCCGCAGCTCGTCGTCGCCGAGCGTGTGCTTGTCCCGGTCCGCCTCGACCAGCTCGTACAGCGTGGTCTGCACCTGCTCGATGCGCGGGATGTCGGTCAGCACGGACTGGCCGCGCTCCCCGGCCGACTCGATGGTCAGCGTGCCGGAGCCGAGCAGCCGCTCGACGAAGCGCTGCGTCATCGAGTGGTCGTTCACCCGGGACAGCGGGATGTCCCGCCGGTCGCGGTTGAGCACGCCCTTCTGCAGCAGCACCCGCTCGTTCGTGAAGACGTAGTGCGTGGTCCGCCGGACCAGGAACGGCCAGAGCGCCAGCCAGCCCACGAGCACGACCGCCACCACGACGATCGCCAGCTGGCCGATCAGCCAGCCCTCGGGCAGCAGGAAACTCGCGCCGACGGCCGCGACCGCGAGCACGGTGACGGCCACCGGCCCGATCAGCGCCTTCCAGTGCGGGTGAAGGTGCAACACGACGTGCTCGTCACTGGTGAGCACGTCCTCCGGAAAGGCCACGGCATCCTCCTCTAGGGGATTTGCGCAGCACGGTAGCGCGTGCGTACCAAACGTCCGACGCAGGGTCACGATCATCCGAAAACCAGCCGTTCGCCGGTACGGACCTGAGCCCGCGGTCAGCGCAGATGCACGACGTCACCGGCGGCCAGCGGGCGGTCACCGGCGGGCGTGCGGACCAGCAGCCGCGCGTCGTCGTCGACACCGGTCACGAAGCCGGACACCTCCGCCCCGTCCGGCAGCAGCACCCGCACCCGCTTGCCGATCGTGCCGCAGCTCTCCCGGTAGGCCTGCCGCAGCCCGCTCGCCTCCGCGTCGCCGCCGGCCTCCCGCCAGCGCGCGTACCAGTCCGCCAGGCTCCGCAGGAACGCCTTGAGCAACGGCTCCCGGTCCGCGTCCGGCGCGCCGGCCAGCACCAGCGACGTGGCCGGCGGACCGGTGGGCCGGTCGGGCAGCTCGTCCGCGCGCAGGCTCACGTTCAGCCCGACGCCCAGCACCACCGCGCCGGACACGCCCTCGGCCAGGATCCCGGCCGTCTTCCCCTCACCGTCGCCGACCGGGACCAGCAGATCGTTCGGCCACTTGAGCGAGGCGTCCAGGCCGGTCACCCGGTGCACGCTCGCGCACAGCGCCACCCCGGCGAGCAACGGCAGCCAGCCGTACGCCGCCGTGGGCACCGCCGCCCAGCCGCGCGCCTCGTCCGGCACGTTCGGCCGCAGCAACACGCTCAGCGACAGTCCGGCGCGGGCCGGCGACTCCCAGGTGCGGCCGAGCCGCCCACGCCCGGCAATCTGCCGCTCGGCCACCACGATCAGGCCCTCCGGCTCGTCGTCCCGGGCCGCGGCGGCCACGTCCGCGTTCGTCGAGCCGGTCTCGGCCCGCACCTCCAGCCGGCGCCACAGCGCACCCGGGGTCAGCAGCGCCCGGCGCAGCGCCCGCTCGTTCAGCGGCGGCCGGCCCAGATCCGAGTACGGGCTCCCGCCCGCGGCGAACGACATCCGCCCAGCCTACGGCCCCCGGCCCACCCCGGCCCGGTCGCCCGCCCGGCTCTGCTTACCGGGCTCAATATTGAGGCACCGGCCTGCCGGGCCGCCGTGGGCGGGCGGGTCGGGCAGGCGAGCCCGGCGGCGGGCGCGGGCCCGGCCTCGCGCCGAGCGCCGGGCCGGGCCGGCAGACGTGCCGGGCCGGGCCGGCAGACGTGCTGGGCGGCCGCCCGAACGGTGGTGTGGTCAGTCGGCCGCCCGGACGGCGGTGCAACCAGTCGGCCGCCCGGACGGGGTGGTGCGATCAGCCGGCCGCCCGGACGGCGGTGCGATCAGCCGGCCGCGTGCCGGCTGGAGTAGATCGTCGACCGAGGGCTAGGCGCGCTCGGCGCGGACTCCGGCAGCTGCGCCGCGACGGCGGCCGCGGCCGGCCGGGGCAGGCTCAGCGAGACGCTCTGCCGCGTGGGCAGGTCGCGCGGTCGGCTGTCCCGGGATCCGGAGCGCTCGGCGAGCGCGGCGATCCGCGCCAGCTCGGCGAGATCACCGAGGTTCGCGAAGCCCTTGCGGCCGGCCCGGCTCGGTGTGCTCTCCACGGCACCTGCCGGCTGCGCGGACACACCGGCCCGCCGGACCGGGGACTGCGCGTCGGCCGGACGCCGGCCGGCGGTGCCCGGCTGCGCGGCAGCGGCGGCGCCGGGCTGGTCCGCCCGGCCCTCGGGCCGCGCCGCGTACGGCTCGCCGTCGCGGGCACCGGCCTGTCCGGGCACCGGACCGCGGACGCCGGCGTTCCGGCCCGGCGCCGCGCCACGGCCGGCGAAGTCGTAGTTCTCGCCCGGCACCGCACCACGGCCGGTGAGGTCGTGGTTCCTGCCCGGTGCCGCGTCCCGGCCGGGGAGGTCGTGGTTCTCGCCCGCCGCCGCGCCACGGCCGGTGAGGTCCCGGTTCACGGCGCCCGGACGCGTGGTCGAACCGGTGCGGCCCTCGTAGGCGGCCCACCCGTCCGAGCCGGTCCGGCCCTCCGCGGCCGTCCAGCCGTCGGCCCCGGACCGGTTCTCCGACGCGGGCCAGCCGTTCGAGCCGGGCCAGTCGGCGGGGCCGTTCCACGGCGTACCGGTGCCGGTCGGCGTCCGGCCGGTGTTCGGGGCGCGGTGCGCCGTCGAGGCAGCCCCGTGGCCCCACGCCGCGTCCGCACCGCCGGCCGTAGCGGACCCGTGGCCCCACGCCGCGTCCGCGCCGCCGGTCGTGGCGGGCCGGTGCCCGGTCAGGTCACGGTCGCCGGCCGGCGCACCGGCACCGGTCCACAGAGGCGCACCGGCCGCCCGATCACGGGTGTCCGGGTAGCCGCGCCCGGCCGGCAGATCCCGGCCCGCGGCCAGGTCACCGAACACCGCCGTGGTCCGGTCCACGGCGGGCTCCCGGCCCGCCGCGAGCTCCCGGCCCGCGGGGGCGTCCCGCCCCACGATCACGTCGCCACCGGTGGTCACGTCACCGCGGGCGCTCATCTCCTCGCGTGTGCTCACCTCCCCGCGCGCGGCCATGTCAGCGCGCGTGGTCATGTCGGCGCGCGTGGTCATGTCGGCGCGCGAGGCCATATCGGCCCGCGACGTCATGTCGGCCCGCGTAGCCATGTCGGCTCGCATGGCCATGTCAGCGCGCGAGGCCATATCGGCCCCCGTTGCCATACCGGCGCGCGTGGCCATGTCGGCGCGCGAGGTCATGTCAGCGCGCGAGGTCATGTCAGCGGCCGTGGCCACGTCAGCGCGGGTCGCCATGCCAGCGGCCGTGGTGACGTCGTGGTTGGTGGCCGGGTCCCGTACCGCCGGGTTCCGTTCGGCGGTCAGGTCGCGGCCGCCGGTGCGGGTGGCCGGCGTGAGCGGCGTGACCTCCCGTGCGTTCGTGAAGTCCCATCCCGTGGTCGCGTCGCGGCGTGCGGCCGGCTCGCCGGCCGCGGTGAACTGACCGGGCGCCGGGAAGCCCCGGTCCGGTGCGAGGTCCCGGCCGGCCCGCCGGGAGCGGCCACCGGCCTGCTCGCGGGCGGCGGCCAGCTCGCCGCTCGTCAGCGGGTCCATGACGGCGGCGGCCGCACGCGGCGCCCGCTCGTTTCGCTGGGTGCTCGCCTCCCAGGCCGGGACGGCGTCGAGGCCGGGAGCGGGGAGCCCGGTGCCGGCCGCGCGCCGGCGACGGGCGTTGTCCGCGAAGTCGTTGCGGTCCACGGCGGCGTCGAACCCGCCCACGGACCGCCGTTCCTCGCCACCGGGCCGGTGGTCCGGCGCGTCCCAGGCGACCGGCAGGGCCGGCGCCCGCACCACGGTCGCCGCGTCCGTGAACCCGGCACCGTAGCCGCCGTGCCGCCGGCCGTCGCCGCCCGCCGGAGAGTCTCCGGCCGCATACTCGCCGCCTGGGTACTCACCGCCTGGGTACTCACCGCCTGAGTACTCGCCGGCCGGGTACTCGCCGGCCGCGCCGAAGCCGTCCGCGGCACCGCGGGTACCGAAGCCGGGCTCGGGTCCGCGACCCGAGCCCGCACCACGATCGCCACGATCGCCACGCGAAGCACCGTCGTCGTATCCGCCGCGCGGGGCGGCACCACTCGCACCGAAGCCGTTCGGGCCGGCGCCGCGGGCCGCGCCACGGTCGCCGCGCGGGACGGCCGCGTAGTCGTCGCCCGGGATCGCGCCACCGGTGCCGTTGCCGTAGCCGGCCGGACCGGTGACGTCCCGGTACGCCGCCCCGCCCGCGCCGGTGCCGCCACCCGCGTCCCGATATCCCGCCCCGGTCGCGCCCGCGTCGCGGTACCCGGTGCCGGTGGGCGTGCCCTCCGGGTAGCCACCACGACCGGCGTCCGCGCCGGTGGCCGGGCGGTAGGCGGCCGCCCCGCCCCGCTCGTCGCGCGCACCGTCGTGGGCCCCGCCCCGGACCGGCGTGCCGCGCTCGGCCCGCACCGGGCCGTACGGGTCGCCGTAGCCCGGTCCATAGTGGTCGTCCGCCGGCCCGGTGGCACCGTAGTCGTCGAACCGGTCCGTGGCGTCGCGCCGCCCGGCGTCCGCGGTGGCGTCGGCCGGGGTCGCCCGCCCGTCGCCGTAGCCGTTCGCGGCCGCGGCGTCGTATCGCTCACCGGCCGCGCCGCCCCGCTGACCGGGTGCCTCGCCGTATCCGTCGGTGTCGTAGGCCGGGTCCGGCGTGCCCGCCGGCCAGCCCGGCCGCCCGGCTCCCGGCACCGGCCGGCCACCGGGCACCGGGTAACCACCGGACGCGTCCCGGTTCCCCGGCGCCCGGTGATCACCGGAAGCGCCGTGCCCACCCGAAGAACCGGGTCCACCGGAGGCGTCGTAGCCGCCCGGCACGTCGTAACCATCCGCGGCCCGGTAGCCGCCTGCCGCCTGGTAACCGTCCGTCGTCCGGTAGCCGTCCGCCACCCGGGAGCCGGCCGGCGGCTCGTACCCGCGCGACGTGTCGTACCGCGCCGCGCCGGCGTCGTGCGCGCCGGAGACCGGGCGGACGGCCGCGAACGCGCCGGAGTCCTCGCCGGCGTCCGCGGTCCCCGCGGCGTCCGGCCAGTAGGACAGCGTCGCCGCGTCCGGCGCCGGGCGTGGCGCGGGCCGCGGGCGCACCGGCCGCGCGACCGTGTCGTCACCGTTGCGTCCCTGCGGCGCACCGGGCCGCACCCCGGTCGCCGGCCCGGGCACCGCCGGCGTACCAGTGGCACCCGTCCCGCCGGAACCGGCCGGGACCGCCGGCCCCGGCGACGGACGGGACACCGCCGGCCGGGCGTCGTTTCCGGGGGCACTCGGCCGCAGGCCGGGCGTGCCGTCGCCGTATCCGGCGGCCGCGTACGAGCCGGGGCCGTACGTCTCGGCGTCCGGGTAGGAGCGTGCCGTGCGCGTGCCCCAGCGGCCGTCGACGGAACCGGTGGCGGGCTCGAAGTCCGAGGCGTTCGTCAGCGGGGGCTCCGGGGTCGCGGGCGACGGCGTCTCGTCGTACCGTCGCGGGTCTCTGGGTGTGGTGGTGCGCGGCCGGGAGGCCGTGTGCCGTCCGTGCGGGCGGCGCCCGATCGCCGGGAGGAGCTGGGTGAGCTCGGAGACGACCGGGATCAGGATGGTCGGCGCGGTGATCCGGCGTCGCTGCTCGGCGCGGGGGTGGACGACCTTGCCGCGGGACCGGCGGGCCGGGGTGTTGGCGCGGCGCGCGGCCTCGGCGGCGGCGAGGTGCGGCAGTTCGCGCGCCGGGATGTGCGCGGCACGGCGGGCCGACTCGATGCGCTGCTCGTCGTCGCTGAGCGACTCGTCGAACCCTTCGCGGCGACGGGCCGCGGCACGGGACGCCGCGCGCAACGCGAGGCTGAGCGCGATGAGAGCGGCCAGGCCGCCGGCGATGAGGGCGACGCCGTAGTACGTCACCGCGGGGTCCCTGTCGTCACGCCACGTGTAACGAAACGGGCAATGTCGGCGGTACGCCCCCGAACGATTGAGCGAAGCCGCGCGAATCCGGGTAACCCGCGCCGCCCGGATTGGTCATACGATCCGAGGTGTGACCGACACCGACGTCAATCCGCACACCACCGCGGGCCGGCTGGCCGACCTGGATCGCCGCGTCGAGGAGGCCGTGCACGCGGGCTCGGCACGCGCGGTCGAGAAGCAGCACGCGCGCGGCAAGAGGACGGCTCGGGAGCGCATCGCGCTGCTGCTCGACGAGGGGTCCTTCGTCGAGCTGGACGCGCTGGCCCGGCACCGTTCGACGAACTTCGGGCAGGAGCGCAACCGGCCGTACGGGGACGGCGTGGTCACCGGCTACGGCACGATCGACGGCCGGCAGGTGTGCGTGTTCGCGCAGGACTTCACGGTCTTCGGCGGTTCGCTGGGCGAGGTGTTCGGCGAGAAGATCGTCAAGGTGATGGACCTGGCGATGAAGACCGGCTGCCCGGTGATCGGCATCAACGACTCCGGTGGCGCGCGGATCCAGGAGGGCGTGGTCAGCCTCGGCCTGTACGGCGAGATCTTCTTCCGGAACGTGCGCGCGTCCGGCGTGATCCCGCAGATCTCGCTGGTGATGGGCCCGTGCGCGGGCGGGGCGGTCTACTCCCCCGCGGTCACCGACTTCACCGTGATGGTCGACCGGACGTCGCACATGTTCATCACCGGGCCGGACGTGATCAAGACGGTGACCGGCGAGGACGTCGGCATGGAGGAGCTGGGCGGGGCGCGCACGCACAACACGACCAGCGGCAACGCGCACTATCTCGCGTCCGACGAGGAGGACGCGATCGAGTACGTGAAGGCGCTGCTCTCCTACCTGCCGTCGAACAACCTGGACGATCCGCCGGTCTTCGACGCGGACGCGGACCTGGCCCCGGACGACGTGCTGGACACGCTCGTCCCGGACTCGGCGAATCAGCCGTACGACATGCATGCCGTGATCGAGCGGCTGGTCGACGACTTCCTGGAGGTGCAGCCGCTCTACGCGCCGAACATCGTGGTCGGGTTCGGCCGGGTCGAGGGCCGCCCGGTGGGCGTGGTGGCGAACCAGCCGACGCACCTGGCCGGCTGCCTGGACATCGCGGCGTCGGAGAAGGCGGCCCGGTTCGTGCGGACCTGCGACGCGTTCAACATCCCGGTGCTGACGCTGGTGGACGTGCCCGGTTTCCTGCCCGGCACCGGCCAGGAGTGGGACGGGATCATCCGGCGCGGCGCAAAGCTGCTGTACGCGTACGCGGAGGCCACCGTGCCGAAGCTGACCGTGATCACGCGGAAGGCGTACGGCGGCGCCTACGACGTGATGGGCTCGAAGCATCTGGGCGCGGACCTGAACCTGGCCTGGCCGACCGCGCAGATCGCGGTGATGGGCGCGCAGGGCGCGGTGAACATCCTCTACCGCTCCGAGCTGGCCGAGGCCGGCGATCCGGCGGCGCTGCGCGCGGAGCTGGTCGCGGACTACGAGGACACGCTGGCGAACCCGTACACGGCGGCGGAGCGGGGCTACGTGGACGCGGTGATCAAGCCGTCGGAGACCCGCGCCCACCTGATCCGCGGCCTGCGTGCGCTGCGCACGAAGCGGGAGACGCTGCCGCCGAAGAAGCACGGCAACATCCCGCTGTAGAAGGTCCTTCGGGCATCGCCGCGTCCCGGCCGAAACACCCGGCGCCCCGCGTCCGGCCGGGGCTTGCGGCGACGGTGCGCCGGACGGCCTAGCCGAGGGCCGGCAGCTCCGGCAGGTAGGTGCCGGCGAGCAGCAGCACGCCGCCGACCAGCGCGGCCAGGTTCACGGCCAGGAACACGCCGACCCAGAAGATCGCCGGCACCCGGGTGATGCCGGCCAGCTGGTCCGCGTCCGACTGCGGCATCCGGCCCCAGCTGCGCATCGACTGCAGCTCGAAGACCGGGCGGACGCCGCCGATCAGCAGGAACCACACGCCGGTGTACGCGAACGCGGCCTGCACCTCCGGCTCGGCGTACCAGGAGACGCCCAGCACGATCGCGCCGGTGACCAGGATCGAGACGATCCCGTAGACGTTCCTGATCATGATCAGCATCGCCAGCAGCGCGGCCACCGTGACCCACAGCAGCAGCGTGATCCGGTTGCCGCCGAGCAGCCACGCGCCGAGCAGACCGATCAGTGACGGCGCCACATAGCCGGCCAGCAGCGTGAACGTCATGCCCGGTCCGGTCGGCCGGCCGGCCGAGAGAGTCAGCCCGGACGTGTCCGAGTGCAGCTTGATGCCGGTCAGCCGGCGACCGGTGAGCACGGCGGCGAGCGCGTGCCCGCCCTCGTGCGCGATCGTGATCGCGTTGCGGCCCACCCGCCAGGTGACGCGCACGAACACCACGGCCAGCGCGATCAGCGCCGTGATGAGGACGAGCAGGAACGGCGGGTCCGGTTGCGCACCGAGGAGCTGGTCCCGCAGATCAGTCAGGCTGTCGATCGACACAGCTCGCGAGCCTAGCTCAGGATGCCCGGAGACTCCTGGGAAGCCGGAGACTCCTGGGAAGGAAGTGCGGAGTTCTCGCGTACCGGCCGAATGTCCTTCGTTTCCCGCAACGATCCGGGCGCAGGCGGCATAGTCGGCCAGGGCGAGCATCACCGGACCGCACCCGGCCGCGCTGAGGCTCACACGAATCGACACCCACGGGGGAACGACAATCATGCGTAACACCAAGCTTCGCCGTCTGGCCGTGCTCGCTGCCGGCTCGGTGCTCTTCACCGGGATGGCGCTCGGTACCGCCGGTGCCGCGTCCGCGCACGGCTCGCACGGTCACGGGAACTCGCACGGCGGCTACTCGCAGTCCTCCGGCGACGAGGACGCGGCGGAGGCCAAGCTCAAGTGGCTGATCCTCAAGTGGCTGGCCGCGCACGACTACGAGTGCAGCGAGGACAACGTCGACGCGGTCGCGGACGCGCTGGACGACACCAGCGACGACAGCGACAGTGACAGCGGCAACGACGGCAACGGTGGCGACAACGGCGACCGGGACTGGGACGACGACGGCGTCCTGAACGACGTCGACATCGACCTGGACCTGGACGTCGAGATCGACCTGGACGTCGACCTGGACCTCGACCTGCTCTGACCGGCGGACAGCGCCGGGAACGACGAACGGCGACAGCGGACCTCATCGTCCGGCTGTCGCCGTTTCGGCGTGTGGCGTTTCAGGCCTGACGGCGTGCGCCGACGGGAACCCGCATCGGCGTTCCCACGGGCACGGAATCCCGCACCCGCTGCGGCACCGCCCGGTGCAGCAGAAACCATGACCCGACCGCGGCCACGGAAATAATGACGATCGCCGAGAGCGCTATCAGCAACGCTGTGCTGGCACTCGCCACGGTCAACGCGGTGGCGGCGATCGTCCACATCGCGACGGCGGTCCTGGTGCAGTGCCGCTTGTAGTAGCTCACGTCGTCCTCCTCTCTCCGTTGCACGGTGGATACCCGCCGGGTGGCAGATCTACGCATGCGGAAAGCGAGGAACGTCAGTCCTTGTCCGGCTTGAAGAGCGCCACGATCAGCTCGAACTGGCGCTGGTTCTCCTCGTCGTTCCACACGTTGTCCGGCGTACCCCAGTAGATCTGGTATGCCCGGTCCGGTGCGGTCACGAAGTGCCGGATCAGCACGTGGTTGCGGTAGTTACCGGGCGGCCCGTACGCGAACTCCCAGTCGGCGGCGCTGTCGAAGTAGTCCACGCTCTCGATCTTGATGAGCTGGTACTGCTCCCACTCGAACCGGCGCTCCTGCTCGATCCCGATGACCGCCGCCTTCGCGTCCGGCGCCGGGTTCTGGATCTGCGTGATCAGCATGACCCGGCCGCCGCCGTTGCCCTCGTGGAACTCGATGTGCGTGCCGTAGTCCCGCACCTCCCACGTGTTCGGGATCGGCACCGACCAGCCCTTGGGGCTGTCGTAGGTGCGCCAGCCGGCCGGCATGGTCAACGCCGGCACGCCCGGCGCGGGGCTGCCGGTCGGACGCGGAGCCGCGCTGCTCGGCGCGGCCGACGGCGCCGCCGTGGTCGGGGTCGGCGCCGCGTTCTCCCCGCCGTCGTCGCCGGTCAGCCGCGGCACGATCAGCGCCACCGCGACGATCACGGCGATGACCAGCGCGATCACCACCCACAGGCGCGGATCGGCGGCCAGCCGGCCCGGACCGCTCCGCGCCGGCTTCTCGTCGTAGTCGTCGTAGCCGGCCGACGGCGAGCCGACCACCTGGGTGCGGTCGTCGTAGTCGTCGCGCGGCGCGGACCGGGCGAACCGGGCCAGCGGCGCGCCCAGCGTCTTCTTCGCGTCGCCCCGGTTCGGGCGGCCGGTCTTCGCGGCCTGCGACGGCACCGGGTTCTGCGGGACCACCGCGGTGGCGTCCGGGTTGGTGCGCGCCCAGGCGGCACGCGCCCAGTCGCTGTCGCCGGACGACCCGTCGGACCCACCGGGGGTACGGGTGGGAGCACCGGCCCCGGCCGGCGCGCTGATCACGCTGGTGGCGTCCGCCGGGCCGGATCGGATGATCGTGGTGCCGTCGGTGTCGTCCGGTGCGGCGGCGTCCTCGGCGTCGGCGGACCCGGTCACCGTGGCTCCGGTGACGCTGATCGTCTCGCCGCCGCGCTCGGCCGTCCCCGCCTCGGCGGCATCGGTCGCGGCCGGCTCGCCCTCGGTGTCGTCCTTCGCACCGTCGGTCTCGGCCGTGGTCTCGCCGGCGTCGTCCGCCGCCGCACTCGCCGTGTCGGCAGGCTCGGTTCCGGATCCCGCCTGGTCCGCCGTCCCCGGCCGGTCCCCGGCACCGGGCTCGCCCGTGCGGTCCGGCTCGTCCGCGGAGCGCGGCTGGCCGGCGGCTCCGGGCCGCTCGGTGGCGTCCGCGCCGTCGGTCGATGCCGGCTCGTCCGCGGCGGCCGTGCCGGTTCCGGTGCGACCCGCGCTCTCGGCGGTGGCCGACGGGCCGGACACCGGGACGGCGGTGATGCCGGGCAGGCCGGTGCCGAACGTCGGGCCGGCCGTGCGGCCGCCGAAGCCGCTGATCACCGGGAACGCGCCGCTGGCACCCGTACCCAGCGGGTCGATCCGGGGGTTGTTCCGGACAGCCGGGGCGGTGGCCGAGCCGGACGCGGCGACTCCGGCTGCACCCGGGTCAGCCGCGTCCGGCTCGGCGGAGCCCGGCTTGATGGAGCCCGGCCTCGAAGCGTCGGCGCCCGAGAGGGGCGGCACGACGGTGGTCTCGTCCGGCGTGGTCGTACCGCCGGATGCATTCGATTGTGAACCGCCGCCCGGCGCGCCGGCGCCCGGGGTGACCGAAACCGACGTTCCGGCAGCTCCGGGCCGCTTGGGCGGGTCGATGCGGGTGGTCGCGTCGCGACCGCCGAGCAGGTGACCGCCGGTGATCCGGGTGGTGGTGTCCTGCTGCGGCGGCTCGGTCCGGGACGGCTTGCGCGGATCGATGCGGGTGGTCGCGTCCTGCTGCGGGGACTCGGTCCGGGACAGCTTGCGCGGATCGATCCGGGTGGTCGCGTCCCGGTCCGGGATGCGCGTGGTGGCGTCGCCGACCGGCGTGCCGTCGAGCCGGGTGGCGTCCAGCGGCGGCTTGTTCTCCGCGGCGGCCGCGCGGCCCTTGGAGAAGATCGGCGGGTGCGAGCCGGTGACCGGCGCGATCGAGGACCGCTGACCCGTCGTCATCGGCGGGCGCGGCGCGGGTACCGCGGGCGAGGACTGCGTGTCCCCGCCGACCCGGGTGCCGCCGGGGCCGCGACGTGGCGTCTGCCACAGGTTCAGCGGCGCACGCGACTTCCGGCCGGCCGCGCGCATCAGCATGCGCTCGGCCTCCTCCGCGGAGAGCCGCTCCGTCGGGTCCTTGCGCAGCAGCCCGGCCAGCACCGGGCGCAGCGGTCCCGCGTTGCGCGCGACCGGCGGCGGCTCGGTGGCCAGCGCGGCGAGCGTGCCGATCGCGGACGGGCGCGCGTACGGTGACTGCCCCTCCACCGCGGCGTAGAGCGTGGCGCCGAGCGACCACAGGTCGGCCTGCGGACCGGCCGTGCCGTCCCGGGCGCGCTCCGGCGCGATGTAGGCCGGGGAACCCAGCACCAGGCCGGTGCGGGTCACATTCGGGTCGCCGGGCACGGTGGCCAGACCGAAGTCGGTGAGCACGACCCGGCCGTCCTCACCGATCAGCACGTTGCCCGGCTTGACGTCGCGGTGCACGACCCCGGCGCGGTGCGCGGCCCGGAGCGCGTTGAGCATCCCGAGCCCGATCTCGATGCCGCGCGCCGGCGGCACCGGACCCACGTCCGCCAGGATGTCCTGCAGCGAGCGTGAGGCGACGTACTCCATGACGATCCACGGGTCGCCGTCCGTGCGGAGCACGTCGAAGACACGTACCACGTTGATGTTGTTCAGGCGGGCGATCGCGCGCGCCTCGCGCAGCGACCGTTCCCGCATCTCACGGCGCTCGTCCACGGTCAGCCCGGGCGGCGGGACCAGTTCCTTGATCGCGACGTCCCGGTGCAGCACCTCGTCGCGGGCCAGCCAGACCCGGCCCATGCCCCCCTGGCCGAGCGGCCGGAGCAGCCGGTATCGGTTCGCGATCAGTTCGGGGGCAGACATCCAGAGGAACGTACCCGCACCCGCCCTCATCACACCAATTGACCCACGTCGAGGGAGACACGCATCAGTTTGTTATCAAGCGTTCTGGCCTTAGTCTGGCCTAATGCACTCCGGCAACCGTGCTCCAGATCTCACGATCCTCCGCGGTACGCCCAACCCCCAGGAGATCGCCGCACTGGTGGGCGCACTGCGTGCGCTGACACGGCCCGAGCCGGCGGATCCCGACCGCTCGCCGTCGTGGTGGGCACGCTCCACACGCCCCGGCTACACACCGCCTTGGCGACGCTCCGCACTGCCCCGGTGACACACGAGTAACCATCCCATGTGAGAAATCGCATCCTCCGGACAATTCGCCGCGCACCCTCGAGGTGCCCCCAAGCGGCGACCGGGATTGGCTAATCTCGATTCCTGGCGCGTCTCGATTCCTGGCGCGTGGGGAGGAGTCAGATGGCGGCCCCCGACGAGGACCTGGGCCCGGCGTGGCTGCGCGACTACGGCCGGATCGAGGCCGACATCGAGGCGATGTCCCAGTTCGCCCGCGGCCTGACCGCCGAGATCCAGGACAACTACCTCCCGCACGCCTCCCGCGTGATCGCCGACATGGAGTCGGACCACCCCCAGCCGGCCGAGGCCTTCGCGGAACACCTGCGCTTCCTGGAGGCCCACCGCGCCGCCACGCACGCCGCCACCGACAACGTCTACTGGTACATCCAGGGCTACACCAGCCTCGCGAACGCCGCCGCCGACATCAGCACCCGCTACGCCGACGCCGACGCCTTCTCCGCCGCCCGGGCACAGGACGTCCGAGAGGCCCTGGACGCCACCGGCGCAACCCCCGACGGAAACCCCGGGACGGTGCTCTGACCATGGCGATCGACAACGGCCGCCCCGACTGGACCGGCACCCCGTGGCACCATCGGGACATACCGTTCATGTGGGCCGCCGTCGCCCACCACACCCCCGACGCGTACGCCCCACACCTGGCCGGCTGGCGCCGCACCACGGAACTGCTGTCCGAGCACGTGGCACGCATGCGCACCTACCGCGACAACCTGGCCATCGCCTGGAACCCCACCCGAAGCCCCGCCGCCGCGATCTACCTGGCCCGCTTCGACACCGACATCGCCAACGCCCAGGCCACCCTCGACGCAAGCGTCGCCAACTACACGGCCTACACCGCCGCCCTCACCATCGTCTCCGAGGCCCAAACCAGGCTGCGCCCCATCTTCGACGAATACACAACCAACACCGCCGCCGAAGCCGCGCGACAGGAAATGACCTCCGCCTCCAACGGCCGCGCGGGCGCCGCAGCCTTCATGGCCGCCCCGGACACCGAACGACGACAAGCGGAGCTGACCGCAATCGCCCGATCAGTGATGTACCGCGCCAGCCAGGAACTCATCGAAGCGACCGCAGCACTGCAGATTGCGCCGAAATATGAGAATCGCTCTCCCGTATTCACTCCACTCGACAATGGAATGGCGCCACCCTCAATACCGACAGTCATTCCCTTGCCGCAGGCAACGCAATCAAGCCTCGTGACTGATGCCACCGGGCCAGGAAGCCAACAAGGGTCGAACGAGACTGTCGGTGGGCCAATCCTTAGTCACGCCACTACGTCACCTCAAGGACAATTTACTACCAACCCACGATCCGACTACACACACAATATTCAGCAAATTTCCACGAACCCGTCCTCTAACATTATTGGCACGCCCAGCCCGATACCGAACCCAAACAGCAGGCATAGACCAACAGAGACTCTAAAGAACGGCTTGATCATAGGCGCTCCGACACCCCTCCCGCACGGACCCATTAAATCGAGTGGCACTCCACCAACCAAGAGCGCAGTTAGCAACTCGACCGCCAGCACCTTCCCATTCGTGCCGCCGCTTGCTGGATCAAGTCGACAATTAATCGACCTATCAATAGATTCAAGAGAGCCAGATAGCGCGTGGGCGTCCGACGTCGGCGTCAATCAAATTATCACGGCCGACCCGACCCCCAGAGCAGTTGATCCTGGGCCAGCAATTGGGCTTGACCAATGAATCACCATGCCATGCGAATCTCCCTGACACTGGCAATACTCATGCTTCCACAACAGCCAAGCCAAGGCGTTGCGACATCGTGGCACCTCGAATACTTGAATATCACCGAAGCGCACCGGATATCGAGAGGAAGCGGTGTCGTAGTCGCTGTTATTGACTCGGGAGTTGAGCCAATTCCTAGCCTTGAACACGCACTATTACCAGGAATCTCGTTTGTGGAAGGCGACGACTCGCAGGGCTCAACCGACGAGCACGGACATGGTACCGCAATATCGAAGCTAATTGCCGCCTCCGAAAATGATAGAGACAAAGGAATATCTCCAGCGTCCAAGATCCTCCCCGTAAGGGTGTTGGACGGGCGCGGGAATGGACAGACAGATGCAACAACAGAAGGAATTCGATGGGCTACAGACCACGGCGCCGATGTGATAAACGTGTCAACAACCGGCGGCCCTGACAGCGATCTACGGCGAGCCGTCGAAGACGCAATATCCAAAGACATCATAGTTGTTGCGAGCACTGGAAATAGACCAGAACAGAACATAATAGGTTTCCCGGCTTACGTGGACGGCGTTGTCGCTGTAGGCGCCACCGATCAATTGGGAAACGTCTCAGCCATATCAGCAACAGGCGACAAGCTCTCTCTTGCAGCCCCAGGTGTTGGATTATTGGGCGAGTCCGGGAGCAACGGCCAGTCTGGCACTGGAACGTCGGGGGCGGCGGCGATTGTGTCGGGGGTGGCGGCGTTGGTGTGGAGTCGGTATCCGGAGTTGTCGGCGGCTGAAGTGGTGCGTCGGATGACGGCGACGGCGGTGGACAAAGGGGCGCCGGGGCGGGATCCGGAGTACGGGTTCGGGATCGTGGATCCGGTGGCGGCGCTGACCGCGGACGTGCCGCCGCTGGAGGCGTCGGGGGAGCCGACGCGTGGGGGTGCGAGCGGGCAGGCGGCTCCGGCGCCCGAGCGGAACACGCCGGGGCGGGTTGCCGTGATCGTGGTGGCGGTGGCCGCGAGCTTGCTGGGGGTGGCGCTGCTCGTCGTCCGGCTTCGAGTTCGGAGACGTGGGCCCGGCGGCTGACGGCGATCGGCTGCGTTCGGGGCCGCGGCGACGCGACCCCGAACGAGCACCGTGGCCGCAGCGGGGCGGTCGGGCAGCGTTGCCCGACGCGGACCTGAACCAGGCGCCCCGACGGGTGGCCGTGGGTGGTGGCGGTTGAGCCCCTCCCGAGTCCAGCACTGTAGGGAGGGAATCTTGCGGGCCTGATTCCTCGCCGTTACAGCCGGGTTTAACTTTTGCCCGATTTATCCGTGACGCGCCCGGTTGGGGTGGGGAAACGCGGCTACCGGTAGCGTGGGGAGCCGTGCAGATCTCGAACCGGCCGCGCCTGATCCTGGGCTCGGCGAGCCCGGCCCGCCGTACCCTCCTGAAGTCCGCCGGGATCGATGTGGACGTGATCGTCAGCGGGGTGGACGAGTCGGCGGTGGAGGCGGTCAGCGCGGACACGTTGTGCCAGGTTCTGGCGCGGCTGAAGGCGGCCGCGGTGGCCGACCGGGTGCGGCAGACGGAGGCGGCGACGCTGCCGGGGACCGGTCCGGCGACGCTGGTGCTGGGGTGTGACTCGGTGCTGGCCTTCGACGGGGAGATCCTGGGCAAGCCGGCGGACGCGGACGACGCGGTGCGCCGCTGGCAGGCGATGCGCGGGCGGAGCGGGACGCTGCACACCGGTCACAGCCTGGTCGACGTGGGTGGCGGGCGGGTGGCCGAGGGTGTCGCCGCGACGGTCGTGCACTTCGCGGACGTGTCCGACGACGAGATCAAGGCCTACGTGGGTACGGGTGAGCCGCTGCACGTCGCTGGTTCGTTCACGATCGACGGGCTGGGTGGCGCGTTCGTGGAGCGGATCGAGGGCGACCACGGGACCGTGGTCGGGCTGTCGTTGCCGCTGCTGCGCCGGCTCGTCGCGGAGCTCGGTCACTCCATCACGGACTTCTGGGCCACCGCCTGACGCAATAGCGTGAGCGTCATGGATTTCAAGACGCTGCCGCATTCGCCGGAGTTGTACGCGTACGCGCTGGCTCATGGTATGCCGTTGGACGATCTCACCCGGGAGCTGATCGCCGAGACGCACGCGGCGCTGAGCCCGCGGGAGTCGGACATGCAGGTCTCGCCGGAGCAGGCCGGCCTGCTGACGCTGCTGACCAGGCTGACGGGCGCGCGCACGGCGGTCGAGGTGGGCACGTTCACCGGGCTGTCGGCGCTGTCGATCGCTCGCGGACTGCCCGAGGACGGGCGGCTGACCTGCTTCGACATCTCGGCGGAGTACACGGCGGTGGCGCGCCGGTACTGGACGCGCGCGGGCGTGGACAAGAAGATCGAGCTGCGGATCGGGGCGGCCGCGGACGGGCTGCGGGAGCTGCCCGCGGAGCCGCACATCGACCTGGTGTTCATCGACGCGGACAAGGTCGGCTACCCGGCCTACTGGGCGGAGCTGGTGCCGCGGATGAACCCGGGTGGCCTGCTGATCATCGACAACGTGCTCCGCGCCGGTCACGTACTGGCCCCGCGCAACGACGCGGACCGGGCGATCGCACGCTTCAACGACATCGTGGCCGCCGACGACCGGGTCGACGCGATCATCCTGCCGCTGGCGGACGGCATCACCCTCGCCCGCCGCCGCTGACCGGCCGCGCCGCGTTTGCTCTGCTTACCTGCCGCAACTTTGAGCGCCGCCCGCACGCCGGCGCCGGCCATCGCCGAGGTAAGCAGAGCAAACGCGGCCGGAACACGATCACGGAACCGCCGGGTCCCACGTGGGTGAGCAGAGCAGATCCGGGTGGAACGGGATGCGCGACGGCGCCCGTGAGCGGCGTACCGGGTGGGCGGGCGACGGTGGTCAGGTGAGCCGTGGGGGCACGGAGTGGCGGAGGCGGAGCGTGAGCAGCGCGGCCGTGACGATGAGAGCGGGCAGCAGCAGGAAGGCCGGGTGCGGGCCGATGTGGTCGGAGAGCGCGCCGAGCAGGAGCGGGGCCGCGCCGAAGCCGATCACGGCGGTGTAGTTGGCCCTGGCGGCCGCGAGGTCGGCCTGGCCGGGAGCGGCGGCCAGGGCGAGGGAGATGGTGAGCGGGTAGTGCATCGCGTTGCCGAACCCGAGCACGATCAGGCCGGTGGCGGCGAGCCAGCCGACCGGCGGCGTCCAGAACAGGACGAAGCCGATGGCGGAGACGCCGAGTGCGGCGAGCAGCAGCGGGACCGGCGGGACGCGCAGCGCGATCCGGCTGCCGGCGAGGCGACCGGCGAACATGCCGCCGACGATCGCGGCGACGGTGGCGGAGGCGCCGCCGGGTGACATGCCGGCGTGGCCGCGGAGGACGTCGGCGGCCCAGAGCGACAGGCAGACCTCGATCGACCCGGTGACACAGAGCATGGACCAGGCCAGCCAGTACGACCGGGGAAGCCGCTGGGACGGAACCCGGGCACCGGCCCTGGCCTCTTCCCCGACTCCGGCCCCGGCGGAGGCACTCGAGCCGCCGGAACCGGGCGGACCACCCGAGCCCTCGAACCCGGCAGGCGCGGCCCCACCGTCGGCCCCGCCGGAGCCCGCAGGACCGGCTGACGCGGAAGAACGCGCAAACCCGGCAGGACCGGCAGGACCGGCAGGCACGATGAGGTCGCCGGGGCCGGCCTGGGCGGCGGGACCACCGGGCCGGCCGCGGATGCCGGAGGGGGCGGGCGTGGGCGGGCGGCGGGTGCGTCGTACCGCGGATGTGGTGATGGTGATGGCGACCAGCAGGATGAGCGCGCCGATGCCGGGACGCCAGGTGTCCCAGAGCCGTACGCCGAGCCCGGTCAGCAGCGGGGAGATCATGCCGAAGCCGACCGCCGCCGCGTTGGCCTCGGTGATCGCGGTCGGGGCGAGCGGGCCGTGGCGTGCGGTGAGGGCGCTGACCGCGCAGCTCACCACCGTCCAGCCGCACATGGAGGCCAGCGTCGCGGCGGTGAGCGTGACCGGCAGCGGGCGGAACGAGATCAGCAGGATCGTGGCGGCCGTGACGCCGCCGAGCGCGCACCACATGGTGCGCGCCCGGCCGAGACGGCGGGACAGCGGTGGGTAGAGCACGCCGCTGAGCAGGCCACCGACCGCGAGTGCGGTGCTGTGCAGGCCGGCGACCGCGGCGGTGGTGCCCTGTTCGTCGCGGAGCAGCGGAACGACCGGCCCGAAGCCGTAGAGGAAGTAGCCCCACAGTCCGAGCTGGACGTAGATCAGCCACGTGGCCCGGTCACGGTGGAAACGCACCGGTCCACCGTAGATCGGTCAGCGGACGCTGCGCGCGAACATCCGGGCGGCCCAGGCCGTGGCGAGCACGGCCAGCACGAGCGTGATGGTGAGCCCCTGCCAGACCTCGGGCGCGCCGGGGTTGCCCGCGAACAGCGCGCGGGTGCCGTCGACGGCCCAGGAGAACGGGTTCCAGTCCGCGACGCGCTGCAGCCAGACCGGCGCGAACGTGAGCGGCAGCAGGATGCCGGAGAGCAGCAGCAGCGGCTGGGACACCGTGTTCATCACCGGGGCCAACGCGTCCTCGCTCTTGAGCAGCAGTGCGACGCCGTAGGAGAGCGCGGACGTCATGAGCGCGATCAGCGCCAGCATCAGGTATGCCAGGAGCAGGTCGCCGATCGCCACGCGGAGGCCGAACGGCATCGCCAGCAGCGTGATGATCACGGCTTGGACCAGCAGGCTGACCACGTCCTGCAGGGACCGGCCGAGCAGCAGTGCGGTGCGGCTGACCGGGGTGACCCGGGACCGCTCGATCACGCCGGCGCGCAGTTCGGAGATGAGGCCGAAGCCCTGGAAGAGCCCGCCGAAGATGGCCAGCATGACCAGCAGTCCGGGGACGAACGTGCGGTAGACCTCGGCGTCGCTGATCGCGCCGCCGGCCGACAGGGCGGGCTTGAGCAGCGGCGCGAACAGCAGCAGGAACATGAGCGGCTGGAACAGGTTGATGAAGATCCAGACCGGCTGGCGCAGCAGCAGTCGCAGCTGGTTCTGGAAGACGAGCCAGATGTCCCGGAAAAATTTCATGGTCAGCTCTCCCGCAGCGATCGGCCGGTCTTCTCCAGGAACACGTCGTCGAGGCTGGGCCGGTGCAGCTCGATCGTGCCGAGCGCGATGCCGGCGCCGTCCAGCGTGCGCATGATCTGCGGGATGGCGGTGCCGCCCGCGTCGACGTAGAGGCGCAGGCCGGCCGGGGTCTGCTCGAGACTCGTCACGTACGGCGCACCGTCCAGCAGTGCCGCGGCCACGGCGGTGGAGCCGTTCACCCCGACGGTGACCACGTCGCCGGCGATCTCGCGCTTGAGCTCGGCGGGCGTGCCCTCGGCGACCAGCGTGCCGTGGTCCATGATGGAGATCCGGTCGCAGAGCGCGTCGGCCTCGTCCAGGTAGTGCGTGGTGACGAAGACGGTCATGCCCTGGTCGCGGAGCCGGCGGATCTCGTCCCACATGTGCACCCGGCTCTGCGGGTCGAGCCCGGTGGTCGGCTCGTCCAGGAACACCACCTGGGGCTGGTGGATGACGCCGAGCGCGATGTCGACGCGGCGGCGCTGACCGCCGGAATACGTCGCGCAGGGCCGGTCGGCGAACTCGGTGAGCTGGAACGCGGCCACCGCGGCGTCCGCGCGGCGCCGGGACTCGGCCTTGCTCACGCCGTAGAACCGGGACTGCAGCACCAGTTCCTGGCGGGCGATGCTGCCGTCGTTCGTGCTGCCGCCCTGCGCCACGTAGCCGATCCGGCGGCGGACCTCGCCCGGCGCGCGGAGCAGGTCGGCGCCGGCGATCGTGGCCGCGCCGCCGTCCGGCTCGATCAGCGTGGCGAGCATGCGCAGCGTGGTGGTCTTGCCGGCCCCGTTCGGCCCCAGGAAGCCGTAGATCTCGCCGGCCTTGACGTAGAGGTCGACGCCGCGCACGGCGTCGACCGATCCACGGCGGGTGCGGAACGACTTCCGCAGCCCTTTGGTCTCGATCATTTCCCCGCTCAACTCCCCCAGTTACATCGACATGAGCGCACGTCCGACGGACGCGCGCCCACGCTAACGCGATATAACGTGGTTAATCAAGCTTGATTATTACTCAATATCGTCGGTGAACCCCTGCCAGCCCTCCGGCCAGGGCGCGGCCGACGGCAGGTACGGCTCGCCGCTCTCCACCAGCCCCGCGATCCGCTCGCACCACGCGATCTCGCCCTCGGCCCGGGCCATGTGCAGCTGCCACATCCAGGCCACGTGCGGCGGCTTGCCGGACGTCGGGCTCATCCAGCCGGACTCCATCGCGGCCCGGAGGCTCTCGTTGTTCGCCCGCAGCAGCCGGGCGCGGTTGCGCAGCGCGGCCGCCGCCTCCTCCCGTGGCAGCGCCGGGAGCAGCGAGAACGCGGCGAAGAACGGGTCGACCGCGCCCTCCAGGTTCCACCACGCGCCGCGCAGCAGGTTCTGGAACTCGTCCTCGCCCTTCGGCGTCAGCTCGTACGTGGTGCGGGCCGGCCGCGCGCCGACCTGTTCCGTCGCCACCTCACGCAGCATGCCGTCCTCGGTGAGCTTGCGGAGCGCGTGGTAGATCGAGCCGGGCTGCACGTTCGCCCACCGGTCGGCGCTCCAGCTGAGCAGTTCGCGGCGGACGTCGTACCCGTGCACCGGCTGGGTCCAGCGCACGAGACCGAGGATCATGAGGCGAGTGGTAGACACGCCATGAAGCGTAATAAACAAACTTGACTAGTTGACCGGCCACTAAACTTCCGATCAGTAACTTGTCGCCGGGATCTCCAGGAGCGTGCCGTGCGCAGAGTGCTCATCGCCAACCGGGGCGAGATCGCCGTCCGGGTCGTCCGTGCCTGCCGGGACGCGGGGCTGGCCAGTGTGGCCGTCTACGCGGACTCCGACCGGGACGCGCCGCACGCGCGGCTGGCGGACGAGGCCTACGCGCTGGGCGGTGACACGCCCGCCGAGACCTACCTGCACATCGGCAAGCTGCTGGACCGTGCCGCGCGGGCGGGCGCGGACGCCGTACACCCCGGTTATGGTTTTCTGTCCGAGAACGCGGAGTTCGCGCAGGCGGTGCTGGACGCGGGCCTGACCTGGATCGGCCCGGCACCGGCCGCGATCCGCGACCTCGGCGACAAGGTCACCGCGCGGCACATCGCGCGGCGTGCCGGCGCGCCGCTGGTGCCCGGCACGTCCGCACCCGTCGCCGGCCCGGACGAGGTGCTGGCGTTCGCGGACGAGCACGGGCTGCCGGTCGCGATCAAGGCGGCGTTCGGCGGCGGCGGCCGCGGGCTCAAGGTCGCGCGCACCCGTGCGGAGATCCCGGCGCTGTTCGAGTCCGCGACCCGCGAGGCGGTGGCCGCGTTCGGCCGCGGCGAGTGCTTCGTGGAGCGATACCTGGACCAGCCGCGGCACGTCGAGGCGCAGGTGCTCGCGGACACGCACGGCTCCGTGATCGTGGTCGGCACCCGGGACTGCTCGCTGCAGCGCCGCCACCAGAAGCTGGTCGAGGAGGCCCCGGCGCCGTTCCTCACCGACCGGCAGCGCACGCAGATCCACGAGTCGGCCAAGGCGATCTGCCGGGAGGCCGGCTACCACGGCGCCGGCACCGTCGAGTACCTGGTCGGCCGGGACGGCACCGTCTCGTTCCTGGAGGTCAACACGCGGTTGCAGGTCGAGCACCCGGTCACCGAGGAGACCTCCGGCATCGACCTGGTCCGCGAGCAGTTCCGCATCGCGGCCGGCGAGAAACTGCGCTTCGACGCGGACCCGGCGCCGCGCGGGCACGCGATCGAGTTCCGGGTCAACGGCGAGGATCCCGGCCGGGGCTTCCTGCCCGCACCCGGCACGGTCACGTCGCTGGTGCTGCCGGCCGGTCCCGGCGTCCGCGTCGACGCGGGCATCGAGAGCGGCAGCGTGATCGGCGGCGCGTTCGACTCACTGCTCGCCAAGGTGATCATCGTCGGCGAGACCCGGACCGAGGCGCTGGAGCGGGCCCGCCGCGCGCTCGACGAGATGACCGTCGAGGGCATGGCCACCGCGCTGCCGTTCCACCGCCTGATCGTCCGCGACCCGGCGTTCACCGGCGAGCCGTTCGACGTGCACACCCGCTGGATCGAGACCGAGTGGTCCGGCGGCGTCCCGCCCTTCACCGGCGGCACCGGCGCCGGCACGGACACCGCCGAGCGCGAGACACTGGTCGTCGAGGTCGACGGCAAGCGCCTGGAGGTGAGCCTGCCGGCCGGCCGCACCACCACCGCCGCACGCACCGGCCGGGCCGCCCCGCGCCGCGGCGGCACCCGGGGCACCACCACCACGGCCGGCGGCGACACGCTCACCTCACCGATGCAGGGCACCATCGTCAAGCTCGCGGTCGCGGAGGGCGACACGGTCGCGGAGGGCGACCTGATCGTGGTGCTCGAGGCGATGAAGATGGAACAGCCGCTCAACGCACACCGGGCCGGCACGGTCACCGGGCTGACGGCCACGGTCGGCGGCACGGTCACCGCCGGCGCCCCGATCTGTTCCATCAAGGACTGATTCATCGTCCCGCTTCCGGCGTGCGCGCGTCCCGGTGCTCCCGCGGGCACCGGTCGGCCGCGGGCGGCCTCCCTGCCGGTTCCGGCGTGCGTGCGGAGAGCCGGTCAGCGCGTCACGGCCGGGTAGACCTCCACGTCGTAGATCAGCCGGACCGGCTCGCCGTTGGTGATGCCGACGAAGATCGGCGCCGCGGCCGGGGTGTGGCCCTTGCGCCAGACCTCCGCCTCGGCGGCGGCGCGGGACTCGGGGTGGGTGCCGCCACGCCGGTGGAGGTCGACCACGCGGCGGGCGGTGTTGCGGTCCGTGTCGAGCTGGATCCGTAGCAGCGGCATCGCACCTCCCATACGGTCTGCGACCAATTGCACGCCGCGCGACGACGTACGGTCAATCCGGTTAAGTAGTTTGGCACCTAACTATCAGGGGGCTAAGGTATCCGGGTGGACACCGACCGATTGCACAACGCGCCGCTGGGCAGCCTGCTGGCGCTCGCCGCGCGGCTCGCGCAGCAGCAGTGGGGTGGATACCTGGCCACGCACCACAACCTGACCCCGGCTGGCGTCGCCGTGCTGACCACACTGGGCATGCACGGTGGCGACCTGACCCACAGCCAGGTGGCGCAGGCCTGTTTCTTCAAGCCGGCCACACTCACCGGCATCGTCGACACGCTGGCGAAGTCCGGGCACGTGGCCCGCCGACCAGATCCGGACGACCGGCGCACCATCCGCCTCGCCCTCACCGATTCCGGGCGGCAGGCGCTGGCCGCGATCCGCGCGGTCCGCGAGTTCAACGCGCCGATGACCTCGGTCGACACCGATCCGGCGAAGGCCGCGATCATCCGCGAGTTCCTGCTCGAACTCATCTCCACCCATGGAGGACCCTGATGACCACCACCGCGGTCGAGGTGAAAGACCTCGTCAAGCGATATCCGAAGGCACCGGTCAACGCGGTCGACGGGATCACCTTCGACGTGACGCCCGGCGAGATCTTCGGCCTGCTCGGGCCGAACGGCGCCGGCAAGTCGACCACCATCGGCATCCTGACCACGCGCGTGCGGGCGACCAGCGGCAGCGCGAGCGTGGCCGGCCGGGACGTGATCCGCGACGGGGTCCGGGCGCGCAGCTCGTTCGCGGTGGTGCCGCAGCGCAGCAACCTGGACCGGTCGCTCACCCCCCGGCAGAACCTCACCTTCCACGCGGCCTACCACGGGTTCTCCCGGGCGTACCGGAACGCCCGCGCCGACGAACTGCTGGAGCAGTTCGGGCTGGCCGAGCAGGCGAACAAGAAGCTCGACGCCTACTCGGGCGGCATGGCACAGCGCCTGATGATCGCGCGGTCGATGATGCACGAGCCGGCCGTGCTCTTCCTGGACGAGCCGACCACCGGGCTGGACCCGCAGTCGCGGATCTTCCTGTGGGAGCGGGTCCGCGAGATGCGCGACCGCGGCGTGACCGTGGTGCTGACCACGCACGACATGGACGAGGCCGCGGAGATGTCGGACCGGGTCGGCATCGTCGACCACGGCAGGCTGCTGGCGCTGGACACGCCGGCGGCGCTCACCCGCCGGCTGACCGGGCAGGCGGTGCTGGAGCTGAGCGTGACGCCCGCGCCCGGGGAGTACCCGGAGAAGCTGATCGCCGCGCTCGCCGAGATCGACGGCGTGGCCCGGGGCGAGCAGGTCCCCGGCGCGGGCGCGGCCCCGGCCCCGCCCGCGAGGGCCGCGATGGCCGCGATGGCCACGGCGGCCTCGGCCCGCGGCGGCGGTGGTGGCCGGCCACCCGGCCCGGCCGCGCCGCAGGACGGTGACCCGGTCACCCTGCGGCTCTACCTGGACCGTGCGCCGGCCGGCCTGCTGGGCCCGGTCGTCTCGGTGCTCGACGCGCGCGCGGCCACGCTGGCGAACGTGCAGATCGGCGAACCGAGCCTGGAGGACGTCTTCATCGACCTGACCGGAAGGGGTCTGCGATGACCACGCTGACCGACACCACGCCGACCGGGACCGCACCCGCGGCCGCGCCACGGCCGTCCGCGTTGAGCGCGTTCACCGCGATCCTCTGGCGGGACGTCTTCGTCACCGGCAAGGAGCTGTGGGTCTTCCTCGCGCAGACCGCGCTCCAGCCACTCTTCATGCTCTTCGTCTTCGCGAAGGTGCTCAACGCCGGCGGGTACGTGTCGACGGAGTACTCGCTCCTGCTGCTGCCCGGCATCGTGGCGCTGGCCGCGTTCCTGACCGCGCTGCAGACCGTGTCGTTCCCGTTGATCATGGAGTTCTCGTTCACGATGGAGATCGAGGACCGGCTGCTGGCACCGCTGCCCACCTGGGCGGTCGCGGCCGAGAAGATCGTGCTCGCGATGATCCGTTCGATCGCGTCCGTGGTGATCATGTACCCGATCGGCTTCCTGGTGCTCGGCGACGTGCCGTGGCACACCGCCGGCGTACCGCTGCTGGTCGTGGCCCTGCTCCTGGGCGGCTGGGTGGGCGCGGCGATCGGGCTCACGCTCGGCACGATGGTGCCACCCTCGAAGATCAGCATCGTGTTCGCAGTGATCATGACGCCGCTGATGTTCACCGGCGCCTCCCAGTACCCGTGGAAGTCACTGGAGTCGCTGCCCTGGTTCCAGGTGGTCACGCTGTTCAACCCGCTCACCTACCTGTCCGAGGCGGTCCGGGCCGCGTCGATGCCACAGATCCCGCACATCGCCCCGTGGATCTCCCTGCTCGCGCTGGCCGGCTTCGGCATCGCCTTCACGGCCACCGGCCTCCGCGGCTTCCGCCGCCGCGCCGTGGCGTAACGCCGTGACATAACCCGCGCCGCGTGGCAACCCGCGCGGCGTGGCAATCCGCGCCGCGTGGCAACCCGCGCGGCGTGGCAATCCGCGCCGCGTGGCAACCCGCGCGGCGCGGACCCGCCCGCGAAGCAAGCCGCGCCGTGACCCATGGCAAGCCCCGCGGCACGGCAACCAGGGCCGCGAGGCGAGCCGGACCGCATGGCAAGCCGCGCCGCGAAGCAACCCGCGCCGCGGTGGCGCCGGCCGTGGGTGGGTTGTGCCGGTTGCGGGACCGGATCCGCCCGGCGGTAGCGAACCGCACCGCATGGCAACCCGCGCCGCGAAGCATCGCCGCGCCAGGACGCACGTCTGGCCGCGCGGCGCGGCGCCGCGAGACACGGCACGGCGCGAGACGCGGCCCGAGACGAAACGCGGCCCGAGGCGAAACGCGGCGCAAGACGAGACGCGGCCCGAGACGAAACGGGAGGCAACCGGCGCCGCATGGCAACCGGGCCGCGAGGGAACCCGCGCCGCGAAGCAAGCTGGGCCGTGGCGCATGGCCGGCCACGCGGCATGGCAACCCACGAACCGAACCGAGCCGCGAGGCGTGGCAAGCCGAACCGCGCCGCGTCGGGTGACGGTGGGCCGTGGAAATCGCCGGGATACGGCACTCGCCGGGCGACGACGAGAAATGGCATCCACCGGCACCTCGCACTCGCCGAACGACGGCAAAGCGGCAATGCCGGAACCCGGCACCCATCGGACGACGGCGGGAAGCAACACCACGGAACTCGCACCCACCAGCGAGAAACGGCATTGCGGAACCGCACCCGCCGGGTGACGACGGGAAGCGGCACTGGGCACTCACCGGGTAACGGCGAAAAGCGGCATCCGCCGCCACCGGGCGCCTGGCGGGTCGCGGCGCCCGACGGGTGGCGGCGGACCACAGCACCTCACGGATGGCGCCGGACCACAGCACCCCACGGATGGCGCCGGACCACAGCACCCCACGGATGGCGGCGGGTCGCGGCGGATGCCGCGGCCCGCCGCCGGGGTGTTTCCCGGCCGACCACGCGTCGTGCAGGGAGGAGCCCTGCGACGACCGGTGCCCGCGGGAGCACGCCCGAAGTGACCACGCCGGAAGCGGGAAGACGGCCCTGTCGTTTCGGGCTTTCTCGGTTCGCCGGTCGTGTCGTCCCTAGGCCAGGTGCGGGTTCGCCTCGGTGACGAGGCGGCGCAGTGCCGCGTCGGCCGGCATCGGGGCGAGGCCGGGCCGGTTGCGTGGGCGCAGCGAGACCTCGCCGGATGCCGCCTCGGCCGGGCCGATGATGGCCGCGTACGGCACGCGCTGCTGTGCGGAGCGTCGTACCCGGGACGACACGGAGCCGTCCGCCACCACCTCCGCGCGGAGCCCGGCGTACACCGCCGCGCGGCAGAACTCGCGTGCCGCGTCGTCCTGCGCGGCGGAGATCGGCAGCACCTGGAGCTGGCGGGGGGCGTACCACAGTGGGAACGCCCCCTCGTGCACCTCGATCAGGTACGCGAACAGCCGCTCCATGCTGCCGGCCAGACTGCGGTGGATCATCACCGGTACCTGGCGGGCACCGGCCGCGTCCACGTAGGAGAGGTCGAACCGGGCCGGCTGGTGGAAGTCGAGCTGGACGGTGGAGAGGGTCATCTCCCGGCCGGCCGCGTCCGCCACCTGGATGTCGATCTTCGGCCCGTAGAACGCGGCCTCGCCCGGCTCCGCCACGAACTCCCGCCCGGACGCGCGCAGTACGTCCCGCAGGATCGCCTCGGCGCGGTCCCACATCGCGCCCTCGCCGACGTATTTCGGGCCGTCGCCGCGCAGCGACAGGCGGAAGCCGGCCGGTTTCACGCCGAGCGCCGCGTGCACCTTGTCGATCATGCGCAGCACCAGGTCGACCTCGTCGGCGACCTGTGACAGCGGCGCGAACACGTGCGCGTCGTTGAGCCACATGCCGCGCACCCGGCTGAGCCCGCCGAGCACGCCCGAGCGTTCCGCCCGGTACATGCCGCCCAGTTCCGCGATCCGCAGCGGCAGGTCCCGGTAGGAGCGGCCGCGGGACCGGTAGATCAGCGCGTGGTGCGGGCACGCGGACGGTCTCAGCACGAACTCGTCGTCGGCGGAGAGCGCCATCACCGGGAACATGTCGTCCGCGTAGTGCGGCAGGTGCCCGCTGGTCAGGTACAACTCCTTCTTGCCGAGCGGCGGCGAGTTGACGTGCTGGTACCCGGCGCGCCGTTCCTCCTCGCGCAGGTACTCCTCCACGGCGTGCCGGGCGGCCGCGCCGTCCGGCAGCCACAGCGGCATGCCGGAGCCGGCCAGCGGGTCGGTCGCGAACAGTTCGAGTTCCCGGCCCAGCCTGCGGTGATCGATCATGACAAGACTCCTTCGGGGTACGGCCGAGGCCGCCCGCTCGGAGCAGAGAACGACGCAGGCCCCGGAGCGTGAGCGCCCCGGGGCCTGCGTGTGTCGATCTGCGTCAGCGCAGCAACAGTCGCCGCCGGGGAGAACCCGGCGTCGTCGTCAGCTGGCCGTATCGCATGTGTGCACCGTACCCGTACGGGAGTCGTTTTCCGTAGCCGTTTTCCGGCGGCCGACCGCTGAGCGGGCCGCCGGCACGGGACCTGCCGGCGGCCCCGGCACCGCTCGTCACCGGCCGGCATCGCGAGCGACCGGCTGGGCGGGTGCCGACGCCCGACATCGAGAACGGGGGACCCGATGTCGTGGGCCCCTCTACGGTACGCGCCGCGCGGCTCGCCGAGCGCCATATGGGGACGTTTCGCCCCGGTGAGTCACGGCATAGATCGACTACTCGAGATCGTGCAGCATGAGCTGGCGCGCCGCCTCCGCGACCGACCCGGACAGCGACGGGTAGATCGTGATGGTCTGGGCCAGCTGGTCCACGGTCAGGTTGTTCTCCACCGCGAGCGCGATCTGCTGGATCAGCTCGCTGGCCTTCGGCGCCACCACCACGCCGCCGATCACCTGCCCGCTCGGCCGGCAGAACATCTTCACGAAGCCGTCGTGCAGGTCGTCCATCTTGGCCCGGGCGTTGCCGTTCAGCGGCAGCATCACCTGGCGGGCGGTGACCCGGCCGGAGTCCACCTCGTCCTGCGAGACGCCGACCGTGGCCAGTTCCGGGTCGGTGAAGACGTTCGCCGCCACGGTGCGCAGGCGCAGCGGGCGGACCGCGTCGCCGAGCGCGTGCCACATCGCGATCCGGCCCTGCATCGCGGCCACGCTGGCCAGCGGCAGCACGCCGGTGCAGTCGCCGGCCGCGTAGATGCCGGGCACGTTCGTGCGCGAGGTGCGGTCGACCGTGACGTAGCCACCGCGGGCCACCTCCACGCCGTACTCCTCGAGGCCCAGGTCCTGGGTGTTCGGGATCGAGCCGACCGCCATCAGCGCGTGCGAGCCGAAGACCTCGCGGCCGTCCGCCAGCGTCACCTTGACGCCCTCGCCGCCGCGGATGACCGACTCGGCCCGCGAGTTGTTCAGGATGTTCATGCCGCGGGACCGGAAGACGCGCTCGATCGCCATCGCGGCGTCCGCGTCCTCGTGCGGCATGACCCGGTCCCGGCTGGAGACCAACGTCACGTTAATTCCCATCGCCAGGTAGGCGCTGGCGAACTCCGCACCGGTCACGCCGGACCCGATCACGATCAGGTGGTCCGGCAGTTCCGGCAGGTCGTAGATCTCCCGCCAGGTCAGGATGCGCTCGCCGTCCGGCATCGCGGACGGGAGCTGACGCGGCGTGGCTCCGGTGGCGATCAGAACCGTGCGGGCATCGATTGAATACTCAGCGTCACCATTGTCCGGCGTGACCAGCACCCGGTGGGTGTGACCCAGCGTGTCGTCGCCCAGCCGCGCCCGGCCGGACACCATGGTCACACCCGCCTTGATCAGCTTGTCGTGGATGTCCGACGACTGCGCCAGCGCCAGCCGCTTCACCCGGGCGTGCACGGCGGGTGCGTCCACGGTCACCGCCTCCAGGCCGTCGGAGTCGATGCCGAACTCCTCCGTGTCCCGGAACGCCGTCACCACGCCCGAACTGGCGATGAAGGTCTTCGAGGGTACGCAGTCGAACAGCACGCAGGCACCGCCCGCGCCGTCCTGCTCGACCACCGTCACCTCGGCCCCCAGCTGCGCGGCGACGAGCGCCGCCTCATATCCGGCCGGACCGCCACCGATGATGACGATTCCACCTGCCACCGCACTGCTCATGCCCAGTTCCTCCCGACCACGATCTGGTTTTTCCCCGTAAACCAGATACGACACGCTCGGTCATATTCTCCCCCAACCGTCCGCCGGGCTATCGTCATCGCCGTGCGTCATTACGCCGCGTATGGCTCAAACCTCGACCCAGCCCGCATGCATGCTTACGCTCCGCACTCGCCCATGATCGGGGTCGGGTGGCTGGAGGGGTGGCGGCTGACCTTCGCCGGGGAGGACGTCCTCGGTTGGGAGGGCGCCGTCACCACGGTGGTGGAGTCGCCGGGCGACCGCGTGTTCGTGGCCCTCTACGACGTCGACGAGTTCGACGCCGCCCAACTCGACGAGGTCGAGGGGGTGAACTCCGGCACCTACCGGAAGCTGACCGTGCGGGTCGCCACCCTCGAGGGCGAGGTCACCGCGTGGGTCTACGTGCTCAACGGGTACGAGGGCGGCCTGCCCACCTCGTGGTACCTGACCGAGATCGCGAACGCGGCCCAGGCGGCCGGTGCGCCCGACGACTACGTGGCCGAGCTGCGCGCCCGCCCGACCCGCACCGCCAAACCCGACTGACCGCTCCCCCGCCGGTCAGTCGTCGGGCCAGACGATGGCGGACGCGGACTCCAGCAGGCCGAGCAGTTCCGCGCGCTCGGTCAGGGAAAGCACCTCGTAGGCCTGGCCGGCTATCCGGTCGGTGACCGCGTCCGCCCAGAGCCGCCGCCGGATCAGCGGCGGCACCTTCGGGTAGGGCGGCTGCCAGCCGTACGCCACCGCCCCCGCCTCGCCCTCGGGCCCGGAGATCACCGCCTCCAGCGGGCTCAGACCGCTCACCCGGGCGGCGATCAGGTGCGCCCCGGTGCGGTGCTCGCGCAGCAGGTGCAGCAGGATCGCGGCCTGGCCGCCGGCCCGCTGGTCCGGCACCGGCATCGCCCGCCACGCGGCGAACAGCGGCAGTCCGGCCGGGTCCGCGGCCAGCACCACCCGCCGGCACAGCTCGATCAGCCGGGCCAGCCGTGGGAACGTGGACAGCCGCTCCACGCCCCAGCGCGCGCACTCGGCCAGGTGCTCGGCCGCTATCTTCGACGGCGGCAGCACGGTCGCGGCCGCGTCCCAGCCGTCCGAGACCGCGTCCGGCGCTATGAAACCCAGCGCGGCGGCCACCGTGTCCGCCCGCACGTCGCCGAGCGCGCCGCCGCGCGCGGCCACGTAGTACGCCCAGCCGGAGAGACCGAGCCGCCGCGCGCGCTGCAGCGTCAGCGGGTCCTCCGCGAACGCCCCGCCGAGACGCAGTATGTGCGCCTTCGCGGCAGCCGCCGCCTGGTCGGGGGTCACGCGCCCGATTCTGCCTTGGCCGGCCCGCCCCGGTCAGTCCTGCCCCGGCGCGCCGCACCTTTCCGCCGGCCACCGTCGGCGAACGGCGCCGCAGGCTCGACGAACGGTTCGGCGGCGCCGCGGTCCGGGGTGGCACCGGACGCCTCCAGCGCGGCCGCGGCGTCCCCGTGCCGGCGCCGGGCCGCGCTCGCCGCCCGCTCCGCGGTCTTGCGCGCCAGCTTGCGCCGGCTGACCTCGTGGTCGGCCTCGTTCCGCTCGGCCTGCAGCGCGGCGATCCGCTCGGAGAGGTCCGCGACCGCGGCGACGGCGGCCCGCTCGGCGCCCTCGGCGGTCGCGAGGTCGGCCTCGGCCCGCTCCCGGTCGCGCAGCGCCGCCCGCTCGGCCCGCTCCAGCGCGCGCCGCGCGGCGTCCTCCGCCTTCCGGGCCGCCTCCGCCTTCCGGGCCGACGACCGGCCGGCGATGACGGTACGGCCGGCCGGCTCGTCCTCCGCGTCCACGCCGGGCGCGGAGGCGGGACGGACGGCCGGGTCACCGGAGCCGCCCGGCGTCCGCGGCCCGGATCCGCCGCGACGGCCGCGCACGCCCCCGTCCGCGCGACCCGTCGCCGATACCGGCCCGGCCGCGGGGCGCGCCCGTCCGGCGCCGTCCCGGCCCGCCCCGGCGCCCTCGTCACCGGGGTCGTCGACCTCCGGGGACTCGGCGTCCGGTGCCGCGACCAGGCGCAGGCGGGGCCGGGGTACCTCGCCGAAGCCCGCGTAGGAGACCGGCCGCAGCAGCCGGCCGGACCGGACCGACGCGGCGATCTCCTCATCGGACAGTGCCGCGGTCAGCGTGTCCTCCACCTCGGTCAGCGGCAGCTTCGCGGTCGACACGCCGGCCGCACCGGCGAGCGTGCGCGCCTCCGCGACCAGCGACGCCACCAGCCGCCGCCGTTGCCCGGAGAGCTCGCGCAGGTCGGCGCCGCGCAGCTCGCGCTGGGCCGCGCGCATCTCGCCGGCCAGCGCCGCCAGGTCGGCCAGCAGGTCCGGCCGGCGGATCGCCAGCAGGTTGACCAGCCACGCCGCGATCACCGGTTTGCGCAGCGCCGCCGTCTCCTTCGCGCCGGCCACGTCACCCCGGGCGCGCGCCTCGGCCACGGCCGCGTCCCGGGCGGCCGTGAAGCGGTCCGGCGGCTCGGCGTAGAGCCGGCGGAGCAGGTCCGCGCCGAGGCTCACGACACGGTCGTCCCGGGCTCGAGCCGGGCGTACTCGAAGTCCAGCAGCAGGTTCAGGTTCCGGTTGACCACGGCCAGCCCGATGTCGCTGAGCAGCGCCTCGTGCAGCGCGAACGCCCGCCGCGGGTTGACCTCCCGGCCGAAGTCGACGGCCTCGGCCATCCGCATCCACGGCCCGGAGATCGGCAGGAACAGCGTGTCCACGTCGGCGTCCGGGATCGCGAACGAGTCGCCCGGGTGGTAGACGTTCGTGCCGTCCGCCTCGACCAGCCAGGCCAGGTTCGGCACCCGGGGGATGTCCGGGTGGATGATCTGGTGCGCGCCGCCGTGCGCGCTCACCGCGAAGCCGGCCACCTCGATCGACTCGCCCGGCTGCACCGTGGTGATCAGACTGGTGAGTTCCGGGATCGCGGCCGCCACGCCCGGGTGCGCGAAGACCGGCACGCCGCGCTCCTCGACCACGTCCGCGATGCGCTCCGGCTCCGCGTGGTCGATGTGCTCGTGGGTGAGCAGCACGGCGTCCGCACCGTCCAGGGCGGCCCGTTCGCTGAACGCGCCCGGGTCGATGACCAGCACCGCGCCGTCGCGCTCCAGCCGCACGCAGGCATGGGTGAACTTGGTGATCCGCATCGACGCCTCCTCCTGGCCGTGGCCGTCCCGCGGCCGAACCGTGACGCTACCGAAGGTTCCCGCACGGAACCCGTTCATCCGCCGGGTGCGTCTGACCGGTCACGCACGCCCCGCCGCGGCGCGCACTCACGAGGGGATCCGACAATCATGGCCACGGTACGACGACAGCGCGCACTCGCCGCGTTCGGCGCGACGGGTCTGGCGCTCACGCTGGCCCTCGCCGGCTGCGGCGCGGACAGCGCCGAGAACGCCTCCACCAGTAGCGCCGGCGAGGCACCGGCCGCCGCGCCCGCGGTGCCGCAGGACGCGGGTGGCGCCCAGGACAGCAGCGGCGGCGGCACGACCGGCAAGGGTGACGGCACCGGCGCGGCGCCCGGCTCCGGCGGCGGCGCCCCGGTGATCAACCGGGACGTGATCTACACCGGCTCGGTGACGGTCCGGGTCACGGACGTCGACGCGCAGGCCGAGGCCGCGATCCGGCTGACCGAGGTCGCGGGGGGCTTCGTCGGCGCGGACGCCCGGTCCACGGACGTGAACTACGCGAACACGCCGTACGAGAAGGCCACGATCACGCTGCGGATCCCGCGGGACGCGTTCTACGACGTGCTCGGCAAGATCTCCGCGCTCGGCGAGCAGGAGAGCCGGAAGATCGACGCGCAGGACGTGACCGAGGAGGTCGTCGACCTGGACTCGCGGATCGCCAGCCAGCGCGCGCAGGTGGAGAGCGCCCGCAAGCTGCTGGCCCAGGCGAAGTCACTGAACGACCTGGTCTCGCTGGAGAACGAGCTGGCCCGGCGGCAGGCCGAGCTGGCGTCGCTGGAGGCGAAGCGGGACCGGCTCAAGGACCTGGCCGCGCTCTCCACGCTCACGGTCGAGCTGGTGCAGGACACCGCGCCGCCACCGCCGGCCGAGGAGCCCGACGACCGCGGCTTCCTGGTCGGGCTGCGCAACGGGTGGGACTCGTTCCTGACGTTCGGCGCGGTGGTGCTGACCGTGGTCGGCGTGCTGCTGCCGTGGGCGATCGGCGTCGGCGTGCCGGTGCTCGCGCTGGTGCTGCTGTGGCGCCGGCTGCGGCGTCGCCGTCCCGTCGTCGCGGTGAACGCCGCGCCCGCGGCCCCGCCGGCGTCCGCCCCCTGATCATCGACGGGTACGGGTGGCGCGTCCGCCCGGCCGGCGCGCGGGCCACCCGCACCCTCGACTGATTTTGATCTTCTAGAACGCGCCGCTGGCGAGCGCGGCCAGGGCCGTGTGCGTCATCACCCGGATGCCGTAGCCGATCGCGCGCTCGTCCACGTCGAACCCGGCCTGGTGGATGTCGCGGCGGACCTCGGAACCGGGCGTGCTGGTGCCGAGCCGGATCATCGTGCCCGGCACCTGCTCCAGGTAGAACGCGAAGTCCTCGCCGCCCATGCTGATCTCGGCCTCGACGACGCGCTCCGGGCCGAGCGCGGCACCGGCGGCCGCGGAGATCAGCGCGGACGTCATCCGGTCGTTGATCACCGGCGGCACGCCGCGCGTGTAGACCACGTCGGCCTCCGCGCCGGTCGACGACACCACGTCCTTGATCAGGCGGGTGACCAGCTCGGGCGCCTCCCGCCAGGCCTCCCGGCTGAGGATCCGGATGGTGCCCTTGGCGTAGCCCTCGGCGGGAATCGCGTTGTAGGCATGCCCGGCGTTGACCGTGCCCCAGACCATCGAGACACCGGCGCGGGCGTCCATCCGGCGGTCCAGCAGCGCGGGCACGTCCACGATCACCCGGCCCAGCGCGTGCACCAGGTCGGTGGTCAGGTGCGGCCGGGCGGTGTGTCCACCGGGGCCGCGCAGCTTCACCTCGATGGTGTCCGCCGCGGCCGTGAACGGGCCGGAGCGCACGCCGACCAGGCCGGCCGGCAGCTGCGGGTAGCAGTGCAGCGCGAAGATCGCGGCCACGTCCTTGAGCCCGCCGGCCGCGATCACGTGCGGCGCACCGGACGGGATCGCCTCCTCCGCGGGCTGGAACAGCAGCCGCACCCGGCCGGGCAGCTGCCCCTCCTGGTTCAGCTTGGCCAGCGCCAGCCCGAGCCCGAGCAGGATCGTGGTGTGCACGTCGTGACCGCAGGCGTGCATGACGCCGTCGACCGTGGATCGGTACGACACGTCCTTGGTGTCCTGGATGGGCAGCGCGTCGAGGTCGGCCCGGAACGCGATCACCCGGTCGCCGGTGCCGATGTCACAGATCACGCCGTTGCCCTTGGGCAGGAACCGCGGTTGCAGACCGGCCGCGGCGAGCTCGCGGGCGACCAGCGCCGCGGTCTCGAACTCGTGGTAGGACAGCTCCGGGTGCGCGTGGATGTGCCGGCGAACGGCTACCAGCTCGGCCCCTCGTGACGCGAGCCATCGGTCGAGTTGACCGGGCAGGGGGTCGGCCCCGGGTGGAGTATCGGGCCAGGACGACGTCAGCTCGCTGCTGGGCAGCGTCAACGCACTCGTCACGTCGGATTCTCGATCACTGTTGATGGGGATGGATGTTGACTCGGACAGCCTAGACCTCACATGGTGACGCTGCGCAACCTCGTTACGGTAGTGATCGGGTCGCGGTCCGTCACGAAAGCGCTGGTAAGGACGCTTGAGGGTCGGTGGGGCGCCGTCTGCGCCGTGGTCCCGCGCAGGCACTCGCCACCTCCCTTTCTACAACGCGTAACGGCGTCGCGGGACACGAGTGCACTTCGGGCGAGTCCCGTATACACCGGACAGCCAGCGGTTGTACTGATCAAAATTACCCCTGGTCAAGGGGGCGTCATCGGCGATTCGGCATGGTCGGCCGCCATGTCCTTGGTACCCCATGGGGCCAAGCGCACACCGCGCACGCGGTTCCGCGAAGGCCACTCGTTCGAGTGATCGAGAAGTTCTCAGAACGTCTCGGACGGGCGATGGACACCCCAGACGTCGCGCAGCGCATGGCACACCTCACCGACGGTGGCCCGCGCGCGCAGTGCCTCCCGCATCGGGTAGAGGACGTTCGCGGTGCCGGCCGCGGCGTCACGCAGCGTCGACAGCGCGGAAGCCACGGCGTCACCGTCCCGGTCGGCGCGCAGCCGCGCCAGGCGGGCGGCCTGCGCGGCCTCGATCGACGGGTCCACCCGCAGCGGCTCGTACGGCTCCTCGACGTCGGCGGCGAACCGGTTCACGCCGACCACCACGCGCTCGCCGGCGTCGATCTCCTGCGCGACCCGGTAGGCGGACGCCTCGATCTCCCGCTTCTGGAACCCGGCCTCGATCGCGGCGACCGAGGAGCCGAACGCGGCGACCCGGTCGATCAGCTCGCGGGCACCGCGCTCGATCTCGTCGGTCATCGCCTCCACCACGTACGAGCCGGCGAACGGGTCCACGGTCGCGGTCAGGCCGGTCTCGTACGCGAGCACCTGCTGGGTGCGCAGCGCGAGCCGGGCCGCCTTCTCGGTGGGCAGCGCGATCGCCTCGTCGTAGGAGTTGGTGTGCAGCGACTGGGTGCCGCCCAGCACCGCGCCGAGCGCCTGCACCGCGACCCGCACCAGGTTCACCTCCGGCTGCTGCGCGGTCAGCTGGACGCCCGCGGTCTGGGTGTGGAAGCGCAGCATCAGCGACTTCGGGTCGGTCGCGCCGAACTCGTCGCGCATCAGGCCGGCCCAGATCCGGCGCGCGGCGCGGAACTTGGCGACCTCCTCCAGCAGCGTGGTGCGGGCCACGAAGAAGAACGACAGCCGGGGCGCGAAGTCGTCGACGGCCAGGCCCGCCTCGATCGCGGCGCGCACGTAATCCACGCCGTTGGCCAGGGTGAACGCGACCTCCTGCACAGGCGTCGCGCCGGCCTCCGCCATGTGATAGCCGGAGATGGAGATCGTGTTCCATTTCGGCGTCTCCGTGCGGCAGTACGCGAACGTGTCCGCGACCAGCCGCAACGACGGTTTCGGCGGGAAGATGTAGGTGCCGCGGGCGATGTACTCCTTCAGAATGTCGTTCTGGATCGTGCCGTTCAACATTGAACCGGGAATCCCGTTCTCCTCCGCCACCAGCTGATAGAGCAGCAGCAGCACGGAGCCGGGCGCGTTGATCGTCATGGACGTGGAGACCTTGTCCAGCGGAATGCCGTCGAAGAGGCGCCGCATGTCGTCGATCGAGTCGATCGCCACGCCGACCTTGCCCACCTCGCCGTGCGCGATCGGCTCGTCGGAGTCGTACCCCATCTGCGTGGGCAGGTCGAACGCCACGGACAGGCCGGTCGTCCCGGCCGCGAGAAGTGCGTGGTAGCGGGCGTTGGACTCGCTCGCGGTGCCGAAGCCGGCGTACTGCCGCATGGTCCAGGGACGCGCCGTGTACATCGTCGGGTACACGCCCCGGGTGTACGGATATTCGCCCGGGACGCCGAGCCGGCCGGCCAGGTCCGGCGGGAGATCGGACTCGCCGTAGACCGGCTTGATCGGAAAACCCGACTCCGCTGAACGATCCCTCATTTTGCGATCCTATGACCGCCGTCACCGTCGATGGGTGAGGTATTCCGCACAACATGTTTCGTCATCGTTGCGCGGCCGCGATGAAAGATAGACCGAGTGCCACTCGGCGGACACACAGGGTCGAGTTCCCGGAGAGTTGGTACCCCGCACCTTTCCTCACGGCGGGCGACCCCGCAAGATAGGGGGGTTGGTTCCGGCCCTCGACTCCCCCGGGCGGCATTTCCAGTGACACAGATTCCGACGTGGAACAGCCCTTCTGTGGGCCCGACCGGAGGCCGCGCCGTCCCCGGCGCGACGATCGGCGGCAGGTACAGCCTGCGCACCGCGGTGGGCCACGGCGGCATGGGCACCGTGTGGCGGGCGTCCGACACGCTGCTGCGCCGCGACGTCGCGGTCAAGGAGGTCGTCCTGCCCCCGGGGCTCGCCCCCAGCGACCGGGACCAGATGTACGAGCGGACGCTGCGCGAGGCCCGCGCCGCCGCCGCGCTCCAGCACCCCGCGGTCGTCCAGGTCTACGACGTCGTGCACGAGGGCGGCCGCCCGTGGATCGTGATGGAGCTGCTGGACGCGCGCTCGCTGGCCGACATGATCATCGAGGACGGGCCGCTGGCGCCGCGCGCGGTCGCCAAGATCGGCATCGCGCTGCTCGGCGCGCTCGAGGTCGCGCACGCGGCCGGCGTGCTGCACCGCGACGTCAAGCCGGCGAACGTGTTGATCGCCGCGGACGGCCGGTGCGTGCTCACCGACTTCGGCGTCGCCCGCATGCCCACCGACGTGCAGCTGACCACGCCCGGCATGGTGCTCGGCTCGCCGCACTTCATCTCGCCGGAGCGGGCGATGGGTCAGGACTTCGGCCCGCCCAGCGACCTGTTCTCGCTCGGTGTGACGCTCTTCACGGCCGTCGAGGGCCGGCCGCCGTTCGACAAGGGCGACCCGATCGAGACCATGCACTCGGTGGTCGAGGACCCGCCGCTGCAGCCGGTCCGCGCCGGCTCCCTGGCGAACGTGCTGCTCGGGCTGCTGGAGAAGGACCCGGCCCGGCGGATGGACGTCACCACCGCCCGCCGGCTGCTGCGCGAGCTGCTGTCCGGCCCGCTGGCCAGCAACGTGCCGCCGCACCTGGCCACCGACCCGTACGCGGTGGTGCCCGCCCAGCGCCCCCGGCAGAACCCGAACGCGCCGATGTCGCCCGCACCGCCGCAGGCCCCGCCGAAGCCGCCGCCGAGCGGTGCGATCGGCGGCCCGGCCATGCTGGCGCCGGGTGAGTCGCTGACCGACCGGCTCCGCGCGATCCAGTCCGGCGAGCAGTCCGGCGGCGCGTCCCCGGTCTCCCCGGCGGCGTACGGCGGCATGCCCGCCGGCCCGCCGCCGATGGGCGCGCCGTGGCAGCCGCACAACGACACCACCGCGCCGATCCCGCCGCACGTCAGCTACCCCAGCCACCCGGGCATGGCGCCCACCGGCGCGATGCCGTCGATGTCGCAGAGCGGCGGCGTGTACGGCGGCGGTGGCGGCGGATCGTCCCGCGGGACCGGCGGCGGCGCGCTGGACTCCGCGAAGCGGCTCGGCTCCCAGGCGGTCGGCACGGTCAGGTCCTGGCCCCGCCGCACCCAGGCGATCGCCGCGGCCGGCACCGCGGCCGCGCTGATCCTGGTCGTCGTGCTGTTCAACCTGGGCGGCGGCACCGAGGAGCCGACGCCCACCCCGATCGCGGGCAACGAGACCACCACGTCCGAGCCGGCCACCCCCACGATCCCCGTCGAGCAGTACGCGAACCGCGGCATCTCGGTCGACGTCCCGGCCGGGTGGCGGGTCGACGACGCGGAGCAGCGGGTCTACGTCGACTTCACCGACCCGGAGGACAAGGGCCGGCGGCTGCGCATCACGGTGGAGAACGGCGGCGACCTGGACAGGTTCGTCACCGCGGCCGAGAACTTCCTGGCGGACAACCCCACGTCCTGCCCGAAGCCGTACACGCAGGTGCAGCGCAACCCGGCGGAGATGTCCGGCGTCGAGGCGATCGAGCTGGAGTACACCTGCGGCCAGGGCGACGCCGGCCGGCACGGCATCCGGCGCTTCGTCGCGTCCGGCGGCAAGGTCTACTCGTTCTTCCTGACCACCACGGAGGCCCGGTTCCAGGAGAGCAAGCCGATCTACGACCAGACGGTGCAGACCTTCACGCTCACCGCGTCGTAGCGCGGCGTCACCCGCCGGGACCGGATCTTCCGGTCCCGGCGTCGTGCTATCAAGGCACGATGAGCAACTCGTTGATCGCACAGGCCGAGGCGTGGATCGCGGACGACCCCGATCCGGTCACCCGGAACGAGCTGCGATCGGTTCTGGACGACCCGGCCGAGCTGGCCGACCGCTTCGCCGGGCCGCTCACGTTCGGCACCGCCGGGCTGCGCGGGCCGCTGCGTGCGGGGCCGAACGGCATGAACCTCGCGGTCGTCACCGGCGCCGCCGCCGGCCTGGTCCGCTGGCTCGCCGAGCAGGACGCGACCGGCCCGCTCGTCATCGGGTACGACGCGCGCCACGGCTCCCGGGCGTTCGCGGAACGCACCGCGCGGGTCGCCACCGGCGCCGGCCGGGAGGCGCTGCTGCTGCCCCGCGCGCTGCCCACGCCGGTGCTCGCGTTCGCGGTCCGGCGGCTCGGCGCGGCCGCCGGCGTGATGGTCACCGCCAGCCACAACCCGCCGCGGGACAACGGCTACAAGGTCTACCTGGGCAACGGGCTGGGCGGTCCGCTCGGCGACGGCGCCCAGATCGTGCCACCGGCGGACGCGGGCATCTCGGCCGCGATCCGGGCCGTCGGCCCGCTGGTGGACGTGCCGCTGGGTCCCCCCGGCACGGTGCTGCCCGAGGAGATCGTGACGGACTACGTGACCGCCGCGGCATCGTTGGTGTCCGGCTCGTCCGATCTGACGGTCGCGTACACCCCGATGCACGGCGTCGGCGGCCCGGTGCTGACCGCCGCGTTCGAGGCCGCCGGCTTCGCCACGCCGCTGGTGGTCGCCGCGCAGGCCGCGCCGGACCCGGACTTCCCGACCGTGGCGTTCCCGAACCCGGAGGAACCGGGCGCCACCGACCTGCTGCTGGCGCTGGCCTCGTCGTCCGGGGCGGACCTGGCGATCGCGAACGACCCGGACGCGGACCGGTGCGCGGTCGCGATCCCCACGGCCACCGGCTGGCGCATGCTGCGCGGCGACGAACTGGGCGTGCTGCTCGCGGACGCGCTGATCCGGCGCGGCACCGACGGCCTGTTCGCCACCACGATCGTCTCGTCGTCGATGCTGCGCGCGCTGTGCACGGCCCGGGGCCGCGCCTACGACGAGACGCTGACCGGCTTCAAGTGGATCGTCCGCGCCTCCGGCGGCGATCTGGTCTTCGGGTACGAGGAGGCGCTCGGCTACTGCGTGGCGCCCGCGCTGGTCCGCGACAAGGACGGCATCACGGCCGCGCTGCTGACCGCCTCGCTGGCGCTCACCCTGAAGCGGGAGGGCCGCACGCTCGCCGACCGCCTGGACGAGCTGGCCGCGGAGTTCGGCGTGCACGCCACCGACCAGCTCTCGGTCCGCGTCGGCGACCTGTCCGAGATCGCCACGATGATGACGAGGCTGCGCGCCGCCACCCCGGCCACGCTGCTCGGCGAGCCGCTCACCGCCGCCGAGGACCTCCTCCCCGACGCCGACGTGCTGATCCTCCGCACCGCCTCGGCCCGGGTCGTGGTCCGCCCGTCCGGCACCGAGCCCAAACTCAAGGCCTACCTCGAGGTCGTCGAGCCGGTCGGCGACGCACCGGTCCCGGCCGCCCGCGACCGCGCCGCCACCGCCCTGGCCACGCTGCGCACCGAGGTGGCGGTGGCCCTCGGTGTCGGCTGACGGTAGCGTTCGAAGCCTGCTGACGGCAGTTTGGGCTGGTGAGGGGCTACGATCCGCGCATCGTCGATCGCGAGCTGGACGAGCTGCTCGAGGGCCTTTCCGCGATCAGCTTGGAAGGGCCCGAAGGCGTTGGCAAGACGGCCACCGCTCAGCGTCGCGCGAAGACTGTCCTCGCGCTGGACGAGCCGGCGCAGCGGCAGCTGACAGCCGCGGACCCCGGCAGACTCGAGCGGGCGTTACCGCCGGTCCTGATCGACGAGTGGCAGCGGGCGCCCGCGGCATGGGACCTGGTCCGGCGCAGCGTCGACCGGGATCCGAGCCCGACGGGTGGTGGCGCTGGAGGTGAAGCTCGCGTCCGACGTGTCGGACGAGGACGTGAAGCACCTGCGCTGGCTGCGAGACCGGCTCGGCCCCGACCTGCTCGACGCCGCGGTGATCACGACAGGCCCGGACGCGTACCGGCGGGCGGACGGGATCGCCGTCATTCCGGCGGCCCTGCTGGGCGCCTGAAACAGATCAAGGGATCGGCGTCCGGGGACGCCGATCCCTTGATCAACGGGGGGTGAGGGGAAGTGTGTGGGTCAGCCGCCGAATTCCTGGGTCCAGTAGATGGTGCCGTTGGTGTCGCGGGCGACGCCGACGCCGATCTTGGTGGCTTTGCAGTTGAGGATGTTCTTGCGGTGGCCGGGGCTGTTCATCCAGCCGGTCATGACGCCGGTGGTGTCGGCGTAGCCCCAGGCGATGTTCTCGCCGACGGCGGGGGCGTAGCCGGCGGCCTTGACGCGGGCGGTGAAGGTGGAGCCGTTGCGGCCGGTGTGGGAGAAGTAGCGGTGCTTGGCCTGGTCGGAGGAGTGGCCGCGGGCGGCTTTGGTCAGTGCGGGGGAGGTGGTGAGTTTCTTGCAGCCGGCCTTGGTGCGTGCGGTGTTGGTGGCGGCGACGACCTGGGACTCCAGCGTGGTGGCCGGGGTCACGGCGGCGGTCGCGGTGGTGGCGGTGCCACCGATCACGAGGGCGGCGGTGACGGCGGTCAGGGCGGCGGAGCGGATCAGGTTGCGCAAGAATTCGGCCTCTCGGTCGGCGTTGCTTACGCCGGTCAAGTTCGGCCGGGTGCGTGGACCCTTGATGAATCGACGTGGTGCTATGCGGTGAGCGCTCGGTTCCCACCCGGTTGCCGGCTCCGGACAGGCGAAGACCCCGCCGGTCGAGGGGCCGACGGGGTCTTCTTCGGAAGCGGGCCTACCGCTCCAGACCGCTCAACGCCTGATAGTCGATCTTGCCGTTGGGCAGCAGCGGGAGCGCGTCGATCGCGCGGATGTCGAAGCCGGTGGAGTGCAGGCCGGTCCGCTTCACCAGGTCGTGCCGGATGACCGTGCGCAGGTCGTCGTCGGCCGCCTCGGCGTAGACGACGATCCGGTCGTCACCGCTGACCGCCGCGACCGGGCCGCGGCCGGTCAGCATCCTCTCCACGTCGTCCAGGTTGAGCCGGACGCCGAAGACCTTGCTGAACCGCTTGATCCGGCCGCTGAGGAACAGCAGGCCGCGCTCGTCCACCCGGCCGACGTCGCCGGTCGGCAGCACGCCGGCCAGGTCGTCGCCGCGGACCAGGTCGGCGGCGGAGTCCGCGTACCCCATCATCACGTTCGGCCCGGTGTAGACGATCTCACCGGTGCCGTCCACGTCCGGCGAGTCGACCAGGAACGCGCCGCCGGGGATCGCGGCGCCGGCCGACTCGGCTGCGTCCGGCAGGAATCCCGGCGGGAGCACGGCCATCCGGCCGGCCTCGGTCTGGCCGTACATCACGATCAGCTCGCCGCCGGCGGTACGCATGCGGGCGCTGAAGTCGACCACCAGGTCGCTGCGCAGCCGCCCGCCGGCCTGGGTGAGCGTGCGCAGCGTGGGCACGGTCTGCGGGTCGAACCCGATCCGGCGCAGCATCTCGCACTGGTACGGCACCGTGGCCAGCGAGGTGATCCGCCGGTCCGCCGCGGTACGCCAGAACCCGGCGTCGAGCAGCCCGCGCGGGTCGAGCAGCACGGTCCCGCCGGCGGCCAGGTGCGTGTTCAGGACCATCAGCCCGTACGTGTAGAACAGCGGCAGGCTGGTGACCGTGGTCTCGGTCGCGTCGATGCCGAGCGCCGCGACCACCGAGGCCACGTTCCGGAACAGCGCGTGCCGGGACAGCCGCACCAGGCGCGGGTTGCCGGTCGAGCCGGACGTGGCCAGCAGCAGCGCCAGGTCCGGATGCGTCTCGGCACCGCCGGGTCCCGCCCACAGCGGGCCCAGAACCGCACATTCCCGCACGTCGTACGGGGTGAGGCGATCCTGGGTCCGGTCCGCGACGCCGGTGATCACGCCGGGCCGGTACCGGTCGATCAGGTCGCCGAGCGTCTCCGCGGGCAGTCCCGCGTCGATCAGCGCGACCGGCCGACGGGCCTGCACCGCGCCCAGGTAGCGGACGACCGAGTCGATGTCCGTGCGGGTCAGCGCGAGGACCGGGCCGGCGGGCAGGTCCGCGTACCGGTCGGCGGCCGCGTCCACGGCCGCGATCAGCGCGGAGCCGCTCAGCTCACGCCCGCCGATCGGGTCGATCAGCGCGGCGCCCGGGTGCGGCAGCGTGACCGCGTCCGCGTCGGACAGCCCGGTCGCGGCCGAGCCGGCGGCCTGGGCCGGCACGGTCCGCCGGTCCGCGTCGGTGAGCCTCATGCCCGGCCCCTCTCGGCGCCGCGGCCCCGCCGGCCCGGCCCACGCGCGCCGGGCTCGGGCGGCATGCCGCGATGCGGTCGTGGCCGGCGCCCGGCCGGCGATGCGATCGCCAGGTGCCTCATCCGGTCAGCCCGCCGTCCACGCCCAGCACCTGGCCGGTGATGAAGGCGGCGTCCGGGCCGAGCAGGAACGCAACGGCCGCGGCGACGTCGTCCGGGGTGCCGAGCCGGCCGAGCGCGGTGGCGGCGACCCGCTCCTTGCGCGCCGTCTCGGAGAGCGAGGCGAGCATGTCCGTGTCGACGTAGCCGGGCGCGACCGCGTTGACCCGGATGCCGAGCGGCCCGAGCTCCTTGGCGGCGGCGCGGGCCAGCCCGGCGACCGCGGCCTTGGTCGCGCCGTAGACGGCCTGGCCGGCGGCTCCGGTCGTACCCATGACGGAGGAGACCAGCACGACGGCCGGCCGGTCGCCGCGGCGCAGCAGGCTGATCGAGGCCTGCAGCGTGTGCGCGGCACCGGCCGCGTTCACCGCGAAGAGCCGGTCCACGGCCGCGGCCGGCATCGCGCCGAGCATGGCGGCGTCGTGCGTACCCGCGTTGATCACCAGCGCGTCCAGGCGGCGGTGCGCGGTGAAGATCTCCCGGGCCACCGCCCGCATCGCGTCCGCGTCCGCGACGTCGCCGCCGACCGCGAGCGCGCCCGGGAGGACGCCGGCCACGTTCTCCGCCCTGCTGGCGTGCAGGCAGAGCGTGTGGCCGTCCGCGGCGAGGCGGGTGGCGACGGCCCGGCCGATGCCGCGGGACGCGCCGGTGACCAGCGCGACCCGGCTAGTCAAAGTCGACCCCCTGGCGCTCCAGCACCTTGCGGGCCGCGGCGAACGAGCTGATCGCCAGCACGTCCTCCGTGTCGATCATGACGTCGAAGGCCTGCTCCAGCGCGGCGACCAGCGCCATGTGCGCGAGCGAGTCCCACTTCTCGATGCCGCGGTACTCCAGGTCGTCGACGGCGGCGTCGGCCGGGAGCTCGAGCGACGCGCGAAAGACCTCACGCAGGCGGTCCAGGGGTGGCAAAGAAGACTCCTTTGCGGCGATTTTTAGCGTTCTGGCGCTTTTCTTCCGCCTGTCCAACGAACGATCAAGATGCTTGGTCGTTAGGTCGGGTGGCAAAGCGCCGCAAAGTCGAGGTACCAGGGGGTTTTCACCGTGAGCGTGCTGGCCGGGTCGGCAATCCTGATCACCGGGGGTACGGGCTCGCTGGGCAAGGCGTTCCTGCGCTACGCCCTCGACCACCTGAACCCGAAGCGGCTCGTGGTGTTCTCCCGCGACGAGCTCAAGCAGTACGAGACGCGTCAGCTGATGGGCGACGACCCGCGGCTGCGCTGGTTCATCGGCGACGTCCGCGACCGGGAGCGGCTCACCCGCGCGATGCACGGCGTCGACCACGTGGTGCACGCGGCCGCGCTCAAGCAGGTCGACACCGCGGAGTACAACCCGTTCGAGTTCGTCCGGACCAACGTCTACGGCTCGCAGAACGTGGTCGAGGCCGCGATCGACTGCGGCGTGCGGCGGGTCGTCGCGCTCTCCACGGACAAGGCGTCCAGCCCGATCAACCTGTACGGCGCGACGAAGCTGACCGCCGACAAGATCTTCATCTCGGCGAACCACTACGCGGCGAACCACCCGACCCGGTTCGCGGTGGTCCGCTACGGCAACGTGGTCGGCAGCCGCGGCTCGGTGGTCCCGTTCTTCCGCAGGCTGCACGCCGAGGGCCGCAGCCTGCCGATCACGGACAAGCGGATGACCCGCTTCTGGATCACGCTGGACCAGGCCGTCCGGTTCGTCTCCACGTCGTTCGACATGATGAACGGCGGCGAGCTGTACGTGCCCCGGATCCCGTCGATGCGCATCCTCGATCTGGCCAACGCGGTCGCGCCGGACGTCTCCACGTACGAGATCGGCATCCGCCCGGGCGAGAAGCTGCACGAAGAGATGATCTCGCTGGACGACGCCTCCCGGACGCTGCGCCTGCCCGACCGGTACGTGGTCCAGCCGACCATCGCCAGCTGGGGCTACACCCCGCCGGCCGACGCCGAGCCGGTGGCGGACGACTTCGTCTACCGCTCCGACACCAACGACCTGTGGCTCTCCATCGACGAGCTGCGCGACATGATCGGCACAGGTGCCTGACGATGCTTCCCTACGGACGCCAGTCCGTCGACGACGACGACATCGCGGCGGTCACGGCCGCGCTCCGGGGTGACTTCCTCACCACCGGGCCGACCGTCGGCGCGTTCGAGGCGGCGCTCACCGCGAACCTCGGCGGCGCCGGCTGCGTGGCGGTGACGTCCGGGACGGCGGCGCTGCACACGGCGTACGCGGCGATCGGGGTCCGGCCCGGCGACGAGGTGATCACCACGCCGATCACGTTCGCGGCCACCGCGGCCACGGCCGCGCTGCACGGCGCCACGATCGTCTTCGCGGACGTCGAGGAGGGGACCGCGAACCTGGACGCGGCCGCGGTCGACGCCGCGGTCACCACCCGGACCAGGGCGATCACCGCGGTCGACTACGCCGGCCACCCGGCCGAGTACGAGGCGCTGACCAAGGTGGCCCGGCGCGCGGACGCGACGCTGGTCGGCGACGCGGCGCACTCGATCGGCTCGGTCTACCGCGGCGTGCCGGTCGGCTCGCTGGCGGACGTCACCACGCTGTCGTTCTTCCCGACGAAGAACCTGACCACCGGCGAGGGCGGCGCGGTCGCGGCCACCGACCCGGTGCTGCTCGGCCGGGCCCGGCGGTTCGCCAACCAGGGCCTGGTCCGCGACCGGGAGCGCATGCGCACGCCGGACGAGGGCGGCTGGCACCAGGAGGTGCACTCGTTCGGCCTGAACTACCGGCTGCCGGACGTGCTCTGCGCGCTCGGCCTGAGCCAGCTGCGCCGCCTCGGCCAGTTCAAGGCGGCGCGGGCCCGGCTGGTCGCCCGCTACAACGAGATGCTGGTGGACGTGCCCGGGCTGGGCCTGCCGGTGCAGCGCGCCTGGACCGACCCGATGTGGCACCTCTACCCGGTGCGGATCGCGGACGGCCGGCGCCGCGAGGTCTACGACCGGATGCGGGCCGCCGGGATCGGCGTGCAGGTCAACTACCTGCCGGTGCACCTGCATCCGGTCTTCGCCGACCTCGGCTACCGGCGCGGGATGTGCCCGGCCGCGGAACGGTTCTACGGCGAGCAGCTGTCGCTGCCGCTCTTCACCGACCTCACGGACGCCGACCAGGAGCGGGCCGTCGAGGCGCTGCGGGCCGTCCTGGGCTGATGCACCACGCGAACCACTTCTACGGCCACGCGCACGTGCTGGCCCGGTACTGCGGACTGGACGACGCGAACCCGCCCCGGATCGCCGGCTACCTGCAGCACGGGTGGAACATCGGCGACGGCCTGGGCGAGGGCACCCGGCTGGTCGCCGGCCGGCCCACGTTCGCCTGGTCGGAGGCCACGGCCCGGCGGGCGCGGCTGGCCGGGCGGCCGGCCGTGGTGATCGGCGCGCCGTTCGCGTACCTGATCGCGCACGCGGAACGGGTGCTGGCCGCGGAACGGCCCCGGCTGGCCCCGCCGGCGCTGAGCGTGCCGGGACCGGGCGACATGCGGCGGACCGGCACCATCTGGTACCCGTTCCACGGCTGGGAGAAGCAGCAGGTCCGCGGCGACCACGACGCGCTGATCGACACGATCCGGTCGGTGGAGACCGAGCCGGTCACCGTCTGCCTCTACTGGCAGGACCACGACGACCGGCGGGTACGCGCGCGGTACGAGCGGGCCGGCTTCCGGGTGATCTGCCACGGCCGCCGCGGGCTGAAGTGGCGCGGCACCGACCCGCAGTTCCTCGACCGGCAGCTCGCCGAGCTGCGCGGGCACCGCCGGGTCGCGTCCAACCGGCTGTCCACCGCGATCTTCCACGGCATCGCGGCCGGCTGCGAACCGGCCGTCTACGGCGACCCGATGACGCTGTCCGGCGAGGACCTCCGGTACGGCGGCCACGCCCGGGTGCGCCGTCAGTGGTCCGCGCTGCACGGCGAGCAGATCGACCCGCGTACCGCGCGCGAGGCGGCCCGCGCCGAGCTCGGACTCGATCACCTGGCCGGCCCCGAGGAGCTGCGCGATCTGCTCGGCTGGCCCCAGGACGTCCCCATCCCCGCACAGCCGACGCCGGATCCGAGGGCGACCCGTGGCAGATCTTGACCAATCCACCGTGAAGCTCATCGGCGGCGAGGCGATGGCCTGCTCCGACGCGGAGCACGCGGCCGGTGGCGCCGCGCTGGAGCTGCTGGCCGGCGCGTACGCGGGCGCGGACACCCGGGTGCTGCTCGCCGGCCCGCACACCACGGCACTGACCGACGCGCTCGCCGACCGGTGCGCGGCCGTGACCTGCCTGGTCCGCTCGCACGCGGACGCGCAGGCGCTGGCCCGCCGGCACGAGCGCAACCCGCGGGTCCGGGTGCTCTGCGGCAGCCTGGACGCGTTCCCGGCGGACCCCGGCCACGACCTGGTGCTGGCGCTCGGCGGGCTGGCCCGGCTGCACGGCCCGGACGGTGCCCGGCTGACCTGGCAGGCCGCGCTGGACCGGCTGATCGGCGCGGTGGCCGACGCCGGCGTGCTGCTGCTCGGCGTGGAGAACCCGCTCGGGGTGCACCGGCTGACCGCGGCCGGCGGACTGCCCGCGCCGGACGCCGCCGAGCCGGTCGGGCACAGCGCGCTGGTGGCGCGGCTGCGCGAGGCGGGGCTGCATGTGGCGCCGAGCTACGCGGCGTTCGCGGATCCGGCTCGGCCGACCGTGCTGGCACGCACGCCGGAGCTGGACGCCGCCTCCGGCACGGTGCCGCTGCTGGCCGCGGAGGCCGCGGCCGCGTTCGGTGCGGCCACCCGCCGCCGGCCGCTGCTGGACGACCCGCGCCGGCTGGCCGGGGCCGCGCTGCGCGCCGGGCTGGGCGCACAGCTCGCGCCGGCCTGGGTGGTCGCGGCCGGGCGGCAGCCGGTGTGCCCACGCGAGCCGCTGCCGCCCGCGTTCATCGCCGGCGGCGCGCACGCCGCGCACTGGGACACCGCGGTCGCCTACGAGCGGGCCGACGACGGCCAGTGGTCGCGCCGCCTGCTCTCCGACTCCGGCGCCGCGCTGCGCCTGGTCGGCCGGGTCACCCGCATGCCGGAGCTGCTCACCGGCCGGGTCGCGCCGGACCGCCTGCTGGAGGAGCTGCTGCTGGCCGCGTGCGCGGAGCACGACCTGCCCGCGGTCCGCCGGCTGCTGCGCGGCTACGCGGACTGGCTGGCCGCGGCGCCGCCCGGCGGCCACCTCGCGTTCGCCACCTGCGACAACGTGCTCACGGACGGCGTACGGCACGAGCTGCTGGACCCGTCCTGGCACCTGTCCGCGCCGATCCCGGTGGACGAGGTGCTGGCCCGGGCGCTGCGCGGCCTCGCGGTCACGCTGCTCACCGCCGGGCTGCCGCACCCGTGGCCGGCCAGTCTGGACGTGGAGAGCCTGACCGTGTCGCTGAGCGCGGCGGCCGGCCGCCCGCTGACCCGGGAGGCCGCGCGGGCGGCCGTGGCGCTGGAGTGCGAGATCCAGGCCGCCCGCTGGCTGCTGCCCGAGCAGGCCGAGCAGGAACTGCGCTGCGAGCTGGGCTCGATCACGGCCCGGCACACCGCGCTGGCCGCGCGCGACTGGCGTGCGATGACCGGCGCGATGGACCGGCTGGCCGCGGAACTCGCCGAGGCGCGGGACGAGGTCGCCTGGTGGGAGGAGCGGGTGCGCACCTCGCACCGCGAGCACGAGCGTCACCTGCACCGCTACCAGAACTCGCGCAGCTTCCTGGTCGGCCGCGCGGTCACCGCGCCGCTGCGCCTCGCCCGTCAGACCGTCCGCAAGGTCGCCGGAGGTGGCCGATGACCAGGAGTGACATGTGAGCCCCGTACCCACGGTGAAGCTGCGCCCGGCGTGCGACGACGACCGGGACCTGATCCTGACGTGGCGCAACCACCGGGTGGTCCGCCAGGCCAGCTTCACCACCCACGAGATCGCGCCGGACGAGCACGCGGCCTGGTGGGCCCGCGTGACCGCGGACGACTCCCGGCACGTGCTGATCGCCTGCGCCGACGACACGCCGGTCGGCGTGGTCATCTTCGACGAGTCCGGCGACGGCGCGGACTGGAGCTTCTACCTGGACGTGGACGGGCTGGAGGCGCGCCGCGCGCTGCTGCCCACCTGGATCGCCACCGAGATCGCCACGCTGGACCACGCGTTCGGGCCCGCCGGGTACGCCGAGCTGCGCGGTGAAGCGCTGGCGAAGAACTCGGCCGTGGTCAAGCTGCACGAACGCTTCGGCTTCACCGTCACCGGCGAGTACCAGCGCGAGGTGGACGGCGAACCCGAGACGGTCCTGCGGTACGCGCTCACGGCCGCCGCCTATCGAGAGGAAGAGCCCGCATGACGGACCGCCAGATCCGCATCGATCACCAGCACGTGGGTACGGCGCACCCGCCGTTCGTGATCGCCGAGATGTCCGGCAACCACAACGGCGACCTGGCGCGCGCGCTGCGGATCGTGGACGCGATCGCGGACGCCGGCGCCAGCGCGCTGAAGATCCAGACGTATCGCGCGGACACGCTGACCATCGACGTGGACGGCCCGCGCTTCCGGATCAGCGACGGCCACGAGCTGTGGGGCGGCGAGAACCTCTACCGGCTGTACGAGCGGGCGCACACGCCCTGGGAGTGGCACGAGCCGATCTTCGACCGGGCCCGGGAGCGCGGGCTGACCGCGTTCTCCAGCCCGTTCGACCCGACCGCGATCGACCTGCTGGAGAAGCTGAACGCGCCGGCGTACAAGATCGCCTCGTCGGAGCTGGTGGACCTGCCGCTGATCCGGCTGGCCGCGTCCACCGGCAAGCCGCTGATCATGTCGACCGGCATGGCGAGCGTGGCGGAGATCGACGCGGCGGTCCAGGCCGCGCGCGGCGCCGGCTGCGCGAACCCGGTGCTGCTCTCCTGCACCGCCACCTACCCGGCGCCGGTCGAGGCCGCGAACCTGCGGCGGATCCCGGTGCTCGCGGACGCGTTCGGCACGATCGCCGGGCTCTCCGACCACACGCCCGGCATCGGCGTGGCGGTCGCGTCCGTGGCGCTGGGCGCCGCCGTGATCGAGAAGCACGTCACGCTGTCCCGCGCGGAGGGCGGCGTGGACGCGGAGTTCTCGCTGGAACCCGCGGAGCTGGCCGCGCTGGTGGTCGAGGCGCGACGCGCCCACGCGGCGCTCGGCTCGCCGCGGATCGGCGCGGACCAGTCCGAGGAGGAGGGTCTGCGCTTCCGGCGGTCGCTCTACGTGGTCGAGGACGTGGCCGCCGGTGACCTGGTCACCCGGGACAACGTCCGCTCGATCCGCCCGGCCGGTGGTCTCCCGCCCGGCGACATCGATCTGGTCCTGGGCCGCACGTTCCGTGCCTCGTACCCCAAGGGCACGCCGCTGACCTGGGACATCGTCTGATCGGGCCGGCCGCCGCGCGGGTGGGACGCGCGGCGGCCGGTCAGTTCGCGGTGACCGAGAACGAGTTGGTGACGAAGTCCTTGCCGCCGGCCGCGCTGGTGATCTCGTAGCCGAACTGGACGTTGCCCACGGTCACGTCACCCCACCAGCCGTTCGTGCGCAGCCACTGGGCGACCGCGCGGATGTCGACCGTGCCGGAGTTCGTGTTGCCGGTGCGGATGAACGAGTAGACGTTGTTCGCACCGTTCGAGCCGCGGTAGATGTCCCAGGTGTGGCCGCCGACCGACGCCCGGACCTGAAACGTGCCGAGCGGCCCGACCGGGCCGTACTTGTTCATCCACAGCATGATCTCGTGGGCGTTGTCCGAGGACCAGATGTCGTACGCCGTGGTGAACGCGACGCCGCTGGTCGGCACCGTGACGTTGAAGCTGCTCGTGGTGGTGCCCAGCGCGCTGACCCGCTTGCCGACCCACCTCGTGGCGTTCGGGTAGGACTTGATGCCGCCGGTGTTCGGGTGGTCGGCCCAGACGCCCCAGTTGCTGTACGAGTTCGCCCAGATGGTCTGTGCGCCGTACCCGCTGCCCCAGATGTTGTTGTAGAGGGTGTAGCCGCCGTTGGTCCAGGTGCCCCAGCGGTCGCTGGACGACCAGACCGCGGCGTGCGCGGGCGCGGCGACGGTGAGCGTCAGCGCGAGGACGAGCGCGCCGACGGCGAGACGTGCGGTACGCAACACGATCACACCTCCGTATTTCGGACCAGTAAGACGAATCGCGCCCCAGGTTAGTTTTGACTCCAAACGAAGTCAAGTTGTGACCATCGATGCCTTGCCCACGAAAAAGGGCCCCCGGCAGGGGCCCTTTTTCGCCGGAACGGTTACCGCGCGCGGCGCGCCAGCAGGAACACCGCCGAGCCGACGCCGACCAGCGCCACGCCCGCGAGCACGGTCAGCACCACGTCCGGACCGGTGATCGGCAGCGTCGGGGTGTCGTCCCTCGGCGGCGCCGCGACCGCGGAGGTGGTGACCGACGGCGCCGGCGACGCGCTCCCGGTCGGCGCGGGCGACGGCGAGGCGGGCGCGTCCCGCTCCGCGATCCACTGCGCCACGTCCTGCGGCGTGCCGACCGCCCTCGTGAACGGCGGCAGGTAACCCTCGGTCTGGCCGGCCAGGTTCGGGTGCAGGATCGTGCCGTCGGCCTGGCCCTCGACGCCGACCACCCACGGCGCCGCCGAGCAGATCTCGTGACCGGCGAACGCGTCCTCGACGTCCACGTAGGCCACGCCGGCCAGCTTCGCCTGCGCGGCCAGCACCGCGTTCAGCCCGGCCATCACGCGGTTGCCCAGCGCCCGGATCTCCACCGGGATGTTCGGGCCGGTACACGTGCCGGCCGGCGAGAACGGCTGCGGATAGCCGGTGAGCACGACCTTCGCCTTCGGCGCCTTCTCCTTGACCGTGGTCAGCACGGTGCCGACCGCGGCCGGCAGCGTGGTCTGCAGCGCGGTCTCGATCGCGGCCTGCGCCGCCGCGCAGTCCGCCTCCCGGCCCGGCGTCATGCAGGCCGCGAACGCGCCGGTCACGCCCAGGTCGTTCGCGCCGGCCGTGATGCTGACCAGATCGGTCTCGTCGCTGATCGCGGCGGCCGCGGTGAGCACGTCGGCCGCCTTGCCACCACTGCAGGCGGCACCGGTCAGCCGGACCTGCTTCGCGTCGGCGGCCGCCCACAGCCGGGAGTAGGCACCGGCCGTGTTCCGGCAGGCGTCGAGCGGTGTCCCGGCGCCGACGCCGGCCGCGTACGAGTCGCCGAGCGCCACGTAGTCCACCGTGGGCAGCGCCGCTCCGGCCCGGGCCGGAGCGCCGAACCCGGCCGTGGCCAGGAGCGCGACCGCGACGGCCGCGCCACCGCGAAGAACACCAGACAAAGACAAGACCATCTCTCCTCAGGACCGGACGCGGGTACGCCGTCGAGCAGGCTGACATGTCCCGACAGCTCAGGGGAAGCCCAACCGCTGTTCATTCTCGTTCCGGCGCCCGGGACCCGGCCGGGGACGCGGAACGCCCCGCCGGCCGTGTGGCCGACGGGGCGCTCCCCTGGTTCCGTGCTTACTTGATCGTCAGGTACGCGTTCTGCCAGCGCACCTTGCCGTCCTTGTCCCAGCCGCCGGCCAGGACGCGCTTGCCGCCCTTGGTGGCGTTCGCCGGGATCTGGATGGCCGAGGCGAACGTGCCGTCCGCCTTCGCGGTCGCGCCGCCGACCCGGACCTTCATGCTGCCCGAGTACAGGTAGAGCCAGACCGACTCGCCCGGCTTGAAGCCGTAGCCGGTGATGGTGGTCCGCGAGTTGCGGTACAGGACGTACCCACCGCTGCTCGACAGGCCGCCACCGGCGGGCGAGATCGCCGGCCACACGATGGTCGGCAGGGCGGCGTCCGGCGTACCGGTGACACCCGTGGACCAGTCGCCGTTGACCGCACCGTTGACCGCGCGGACCGTGACCGTGTACTGCGTGCCGCCCATCAGGCCGCGGATGGTGCAGACCTTGTTCTCGGCACCGACCGCGGCGCACCAGAACGACTTGCCGGCGGCGACGGCCATCGCCTGGTACTTGGTGGCACCGGTGACGCCGTTCCACTCGACCCGCAGGCCCTGCGCCACGTTGGTCACCTTGACGTCGGCCGGGATGCCCGGCTTGCCGCCCGGCACGGTGCCCGGGCCGTCGATGGTCACCTCGGAGCTGCCCGCGGCGGCGGTGTTCGCCCAGATCATGTACTTCGTACCCGCCGTGGCGGTGTCGAAGGTGCACTCCAGCGGGGTGGCCGAGGCCAGGATCTCGCAGGAGTTACCGGCCGGGTTCGACTTCACCGTGTAGCTGGTGATGGCGAGCGCGGTGCTGGTCGGCGGCTTCCAGGAAACCTTGACCTTGCCGCCCTCGACGGCCTCGGCCTTGGCCTCGGTGACCGGTCCGGGCGGACCGGCGACCACGGCGCTGCTGGTCACCGTCTTGGAGTCGTCGTTACCGGCGACACCCAGCGACTTGATGGCGAACGTGTAGCTGGTGCCGCTGGTCAGGCCGTTGACGGTGCAGCTGACCACGTCGTCACTGGAGACGTAGGCCGCGGTGCAGGTCTTGCCGTCCGGCGTCGAGGTGACCGTGTAGGACGCGATACCCGCGCCCAGGTCGGCCGGCCGGCGGAAGCTGACCTTGACCGCGCCCGCACCGGCCGGCGTGGCACCGGCGAGGTACGGGATGCCCGGCGCACCGGTGGCCGAGGTGACCTTCTCGCTGTCCGAGTAGTAGTTCGGGTCGGAGGAGAGCGCCCGCACCCAGTAGGAGCGGGTGCCCGGCGCGCCGACGATGTCGTACTCGCACTCGGTCGACGTGGCGCTCACACCGGTCAGCTTGTTGCAGGCGCCCGAGATCTCGCCGTCCGCGCTGTTGTACACGCGGAGCGAGTCCACCGGCACCTGGTTGCCGGTCGGCAGCGCCCAGGTGACCTTCACCGTGTCGGTGTCGACCGGCTCGACCTTGACGCCGGTCGGGGCGGCCGGACGGCCGACCACGTCGTAGGAGTCGGTGTAGTTCGTGGTGGTACCACTGATCACACCGCCCTGCGCCTTCACCTTGAACTTGTAGCTTCGGCCGGCCTCCAGACCGGTGATGCCACAGCTCGGCGTGGTGATGTTCTGGCAGGTGTCACTGACCGACTTGACGGTCGGCGACGCCTCCACCGAGTACAGCCCCGACGGGTAACCCTTCTGCGCGGTCGGGTTGTTGACCGGCGCGGCCCACTTGAGCAGGATCGCGGTGCCGGTCATCAGCTCCGGGTTCGAGATCACCGGCATCGACGGCGAGCCACCGTAGTAGGTGGTGGCCGCCGCGTCCGAGCCGCCGACCGCGTTGTTCGCGACGACGCGCACGGTGTACTGCTTACCGTCCACGAAGCCGGTCACCGGGCAGTTGGTGATGACGTTGCCGCACGAGTAGGTCGGGTCGGCCGTCAGCGGGTCCGCGGTGGTCTCGGCGACGGTGACGGTGTAGTCCACCACCGGGCCGCCGGACGTCGCGGGCGTCCACCAGACCTCGCCGTCGTGCGTGGTGCCGACACCGGCGCTGTCCGTGGTCGCGTTCACGATCACGTCGAGCGGCGCACCCGGCCGGCCCGGCGTGAGCGCCGGGGACGCGGCCGAGGACGTGATGCCGGTGTCCCCGCCGCCGATGGCGTTCACCCAGAACTTGTACGACTTGGCCGGGTCGAGCCCCTCGACCACGCAGGACGTGCCCGAGGTGGCGCAGCCGCCGCTGGCCGGCGTGGTGGTGACCGTGTAGGACGCCGCACCGGCCGCGGGCAGCCACTGCAGGTCCACCTTGCCGGAGCCGGTGACCGTCGGGTAACCCATGGCCCAGACCGGCTTCTCCGGCGGGCCGGGCGTCGCGGTGGTCGAGGCGTTCGCCGAGGTGCCCTTCGACGTCTCCTCGGCGGTCTCGTAGCCGGCGACCGTCACCGAGACCGTCTTACGGGGCTCGAGGCCACCGATCAGGCAGCTGGTCGTGGTGACGTTACAGGTGGCCGTGTCACCGTCAGTGTCCGTCGCGGTGGCGATGTAGTGGTGGACGGTCGCGCCCGGGATCGCGTTCCACGTGACCCAGACCGATTCCTGCTTCGGCGTGACGGTCACCCCGGTGGGGGCGGCCAGCGCCGCGGCGGCCGGTGCCGCCAGCAGGGTTGTAGAGAGAGCACCCGCGAAGGCCACAGCGCCGAGACGGGCGCTCAAACCTTCCCGTGGTGCCCAGCGTGAGCGCGTTGCGCGCTCGCCGCCATGGACTATCGACATTCTTCCTACCCCCGTGTGGGTGCGGCCGGCACCTGAGTTGACCGGCGGAGACTCTCCGTAAGGTAAGCCAGCACAGAGGGTGATTGTTGGCGTTTCGCGCATATCGGTCGTGACTTGCGCTGCCGAGTCCCGATTTGGTCACATCACGACGGTTCCGGCCCGCTTCTACCAGGCGGTCCGGCCACCATCGACGACAACGTTCGCACCGGTCACATACGTCGATCGCGGCGAGGCCAGGAACAGCAGCGCGGTCGCCAGCTCGGCCGGCTCGCCCACCCGGCCCAGCGGCGTCTGCGCGCCCAGCCGGCCGACCAGGCCCGGGTCCGCGCCCGGCCCGGGGAACGCGCCCGGGGTCAGCGTGTTCACCCGCACGCCCAGCGGGCCCAGCTCCGCGGCCGCGTACCGGGCCAGCTGCACCACGCCGGCCTTGACCGCGCCGTAGTAGGGCGGGTTGCCCGCGGCCGGGTCGTCGTAGACCGGACGCGGGCTGACCAGGCCGTACATGGACGACACCGCGATCACCGACGGCGACCCGTCCACCGCGGCCTTGCACAGCAGGTCGCGGGTGGCGGACAGCAGCCGCTGGAACGCGGTCAGTGCCAGGTCCGCCGCCTCCGCGTAGTCCGCGGACGAGGCCGTGACCAGCGAACCGGCGCGGCCCACGTGCGCCGCGTGCACCAGCACGTCCAGTCGTCCGGCACGGTCCCGCAGCGCCGCACCGAGCGCGGTCACGGCCGCGTCCGAGGTCACGTCGCAGACGAACGGGTGGCAGCCGGCCACCGCGTCGCCGGAGCGGGACACCGCCCACACCGTCGCGCCGGCCGCGGCCAGCACGGACGCGAACGTGCGGCCGAGCCGCCCGGTCGCGCCGGTCACCACGGCGGTGCGGCCGCTCAGGTCGAACAGATCGGTCACGGCGTCCATCGGCTCGGGTCGAGCAGCTCCAGCGGCACGTTCGGCAGCACGGACAGCACGTGTGCGCGCTCCGCCCCGGACAGCGGCGACCGGGACGCCAGCATCGCGTTCGCCCGCAGCTGGGCCTCGGTGTCCGCGCCCACCACCACGGACGTCACCCAGGGCAGGCCCAGCACGTACGCCATGCACAGGTCCGCCCGGTCCGCGCGGCCCAGCTCCAGCGCGACCCGGTCCAGCGTCTCCACCACCGTGTTCCGCGCGGCCGGGTCCAGGTGCGGCCAGCGCACCATCCGGCCCGCCACCAGCAGCCCCTGCAGGTAGACGCTGCGCACGGTGACCACCAGGTCCGGCCGCTCGGCCAGCGTGTCCGCCAGGTCGGGCGCGAGCCACCGCCGGTCCAGCACGTTGCACGGCAGCTGCACGTAGCCGAGGCCGGGCAGGCGCAGCACCGCACGCAGCTCGGCCGGTGACTGCACGCTCACGCCGACGCGTTCGGCGAGCCCGCTCTCCGCGTACCGGCGAAGGGTCTTCCAGGCGGCGCCGCCGACCGCGAGCGCGTCCGCGGCCCGGTGCAGCAGGATGGTCAGCGGTTCGCCGAGATGCTCGGCACTGCGCGCCACGCTGGTGGTGACCGCCTGCGCCAGCGACGACTCGCAGCTGGCCACCGCGCCGAGCGGCGCGACCTTGGTGACCGCGCGTAGTCCGGCACCGGCCGCGCCGATCCGGCGCTCGCTCTCGCCGTACGCGCGGGCCGTGTCCACGTGCGTGATCCCCAGGTCGGCGGCCGCGTGCAGCAACGCCGCGGCCGACGCGTCGGTGGGACCACCGGTCGAGTTCGCGATGCCGTAGGCGCCGCCGAGCTGAGCGCCGCCGAGCACGAGCGCCGACTGCCGATAGCCGCCGCGGTCTCGCACGGGCAGCGCTGCGCGCAGGTCCGTCATGCACTGACCAACGGTGAAGTCACCGAACGGGTGCGCGACGCGTTGGGCACTGCGGAAACGTCGCCGTCGAGTCCCGGGAGCGCTGGGCCTGCCCATGCATCACGCGAACTACTACTACGGGCATGCGCACGTACTCGCCCGCTACTGCGGCCTCGCCGACCCGGCGCACCCGCCGCGGATGCTGGGCTACCTGCAGCACGGTTGGAACATCGGGGACGGGCTGGCGCCGGGCGTGCCGTTCGTGGACGGCAGCCCGCTGTTCGTCTGGTCCGAGGAGACCCGCCGCCGCGCGGTGTCGCAGGGCCGCCGCAACGTGATCGCGATCGGGTCGCCGTTCGCGTACCTGCACGAGCTCGAACCCCCGGCCGGGACGGAGCGGGACGGCACGATCTTCTACCCGTTCCACGGCTGGGAGGGTCAGCAGGTGCTGGGCGACCACCAGCGGCTGATCGACGAGGTGAAGTCCGTCGAGGACGGTCCGGTCACCGTCTGTCTGTACTGGAACGAGCACCGGGTCCGCGGCGTCCGCCGGCTCTACGAGCGGGCCGGCTTCCGGGTGATCTGCCACGGCTACCGCGGCTTCTGGTGGCGCGACCACGACCGTGAGTTCCTGGTCCGGCAGCTGGGCGAGCTGCGCCGGCACCGCCGGGTGGTGTCCAACCGGCTGTGCAGCGCGATCTGGTACGGGCTGCTCACCGGCGCGGACGCGGCCGTCTACGGCGACCCGATGGTGCTGGAGGACGGCGACATGACGTTCGGCGGCGAGCCCCGGCTGCGCCGTCAGTGGCCCGAGGTCTACGGCTACGCCACCGACCGTGAAACCTGCCGAGCCCTGGCCCGCCGGGAGCTCGGCGCCGACAATCTGGCCCGGCCGGCGGAGCTGCGGAGCATGCTCGGCTGGTCGGCGCCCCTGGAGAGGTGCGCCTGATGTCCGACCGCCCCGCCGCTCTGCTGCCCGAGCCGGCCCACGCGGCCCCGGAGCCGCCGATTCCGGGCCAGATCAACCCGGCCGCGGCCGCACTGGCGAACCTGACCCGGATCGGCGGTGAGATGTTCGCCTGGTCCGATCCCACGGCCGGCTGCGGCGGCGCGCTCCGGTACCTGCTGCGCACGCTGGTGCCGGCACCCGGCGCGCCGGTGCTGGTCGCCGGCCCGCACCACGACGAGCTGATCACCGTGCTGCACGACGCGGGCGCGGCCGTGACCTGCCTGGTCCGGTCGCTGGGCGACGCGGAGGCGCTGGCGCTGCGGTTCCCCGCGGTGACCGTGCTCTGCGGCGGCGCGTCCCGGCTGGACCCGATCACCCGTTACGCCCTGGTGGTCTGCCTGGACGGCTTGGAGCGGCTGAACTCGGCCGAGGGCACGCCGCTGACCGACGACGACCTGCTGGCCACGCTCGCGAAGGCGGTCGCGCCGGACGGCACGCTGGTGCTCCGGCACGAGAACCCGCTCGGCGTGCACACGGCCGTGGAGCTCGACCCGGGCGCCCGGGAGCGGTCCGACTCGGCCTGGTACCCGCCGGGTTCGGCGGCCGACCGGCCGGCGTCGCTGGCCGAGCTGACCACCCGCCTGGCGATCTTCGGGCTGCACTCCACCGCCGGCTACGCCGCGTTCCCCACGCCCGGCAATCCCACCGTCCTGATCGGACCGGGCCTGCTGGGCGAGGTCGGCGCGCCGCTGCGCGGTCCGGTGCAGGCCGTGCTGGCCCGCGCGTTCACGGACGCCTACCGGGACCGGCCGGTGCTCAGCGACCCGCGCCGGATCGCCGGGCGGGCGCTGCGCGCGGGTGCGGAGGCGGTGCTGGCCCCGGCCTGGGTGACCGTGTCCCGCGCGGCCGGCGAGGTGCCGTCGCACGCGCTGCTGGCCGGCGACGCGGACGGGCCGCACGCGTACACGCTGACGCCCGCGGACTGGGGTGCGACCGCGACCACGCTGGTCCCGGCGGACGAGTCGGTGCGCCGGGGTGGCCTGCGCCGGGTGAACGGCGCGTTCCCGGTGCCCGCCGGCGTGGTGCTGGAGGAGCGGCTGCTCGGACTGTGCGCGCGCGCCGACCTGGTCGGCCTGCGCACCGAGCTGCGCCGGCTCGCGGCCTGGCTGGACGGGCAGTCCCGGGACGGCTGGGTGAGCGGCCCGATGGCGCTGGCCGACGCCGGTGAACTGCTGGACGACGGCGCCCAGCTCGGCCTGGCCCCGCCGCGCTGGTCGCCGGATCGGCCGGTGCCGGTGGAGACGGTGCTGACCCGGGTGGCGTGGCGGTTCGCCGCGCGGCTGATCACGTCCGGCCAGCCGCACCCGTGGCCGATCACCAGCAGCGCCGTGGACCTGACCGGGCTGCTGCTCGGCATGATCGACCGCACGCTCCGCGCGGACTCGCTGCGCGCCGCGATCGAGCTCGAACTCGACCTGTCCGGCCTGCCGCTCGCCGAGCGCGACGGCCGCCGCCGGGAACTGCTGGCACTCGCGCCCGGTGCCGCCACCATCGACGTGCCCGGCTACCGCGAACTGGCCGAGGCGCTGTGGCGGCAGCGCTACCAGGTCAGCCACCTGCTGGCCCAGATGGAGTGGACCGAGCAGATCATCCGCTCCCGCGACCTGCACCTGTCCAAGATGGACTGGGAGATCCAGCTCTACCGGAAGTCCTGGCCGGGCCGCTTCCTGATGGTCGCGCGCAGCGGCTACAAGCTGGTCCGCAGCGACACCCGCAAGCTCTCCAAGAAGATCAGCAAACGCCGCGCCGCCGCCCGCCGCGCCAAGCGCGACCTCGCCTTCCCGCAGCCCGGCGACGTGATCTGACCGGGCCCGGGGCGGAGTCCGGTTCTCGAACTCCGCCCCGGGCGGAAAACCCTTCAGAAGCCGCTTTTCCCGCTTCCGGCGTGGCCGGGTTCCGAGTGCTCCCGCGGGCACCGGTTCCGCGGTGGCCGGTCAGGACCTGATCGTGGTCCGGGTGGTGAACTCCTCCAGCAGGTCGTGGCCGTCCCAGACCGGGGCGAAGGAGAGCGCCTGGCCGAACGGCACGATCCGGTCCAGGCCGCGGCCGGGGATCGCGGTGACCAGCTCCCGCAACTCGTCGCCGGTGAAGCCGAAGTGGCTCAGCGTCTGGTCGCGCGGGGTGATCAGCGGTGCCAGGTCGCGCAGGGCGTCGAGGCGGGCGACCGCGACCACGCCGGTGCCGAGCCAGTCGCGGGGCGGCTCGGCGCCGTCCGCCAGGTGCAGCCAGGCCAGCTCGTTGCTGGGGAAGCGCACGCCGGCGGCCCGGCCGTCCGCGGCCAGCCCGTACGTGCGGATCCGCTTCTCCACGGCCATCGCGGCGTCGACCGTCCAGCCGCGACGGTGCACGGCGTCGGTGAGTTCCCGGCAGAAGCCGTCCAGCGCCTTCTCCGCGTCCGCGGCCGGGCCGGTCACGTAGAGCGTGCGCGGCGACGAGCAAGCCGCCTGGTCGAACCAGTAGACGTCGTTCGCGTAGCCGTCCGCGGCGGCGCGCTGCGCGTCACCGGGCGCGGCCAGCCAGCCGGCCGCGGACAGCACCGCGAACGACGACCGGTCCGGGAACGTCAGGTCGCGGGCCAGCGGGTGCAGCGGGTACCGGCGCAACTCCGTCACGCTGGCGTCGCCGCCCCAGAGCACGCGCAGGTCACAGGCGGCGGACAGCTCCGCGGTGAGCGCGTCGTCCCGGCCGTAGGAGACCATCCGCTGGGTGCGCGCGATCACCGGGTCGGCGTCCGCGAGCGCGTCGTTCAGCGCGGCCAGCACGGTGTCCGCGGCACCGGCGGACCGGCTGGACAGGCGCACCACGTTACGGTTGCCGGCCAGCGCGCTCAGCGCCCAGGAGTAGACGAACACGGTGTCCACGTTGGCCGGTGGCACGTGGAACACCAGGCCGCGCGGGCGGCGTACCGTGTGCGGGTCGGCCCTTCGCAGGTGGGCGGCGGTCCGGGCCAGCTCGGCGCGGCGCAGGAAGAAGCCGAGCGAGCCCAGCTCCGGGTGGGCGCGCGCGACGGACGGCGCGAGCAGCCGGGCGGAGAGCGCGCCGAGGAAGCCGACCACGCGCGGGTCGCCCACGGTCAGCGCGTCCTCGGCCGGCAGCAGCCCCTCGGCGGTCGCCGGGAAACGGACGATCACAGCGCGGCCCTCCCCTGTGCCGGTACGGCGTAGACGTCACTGCAACCGCGCGCCTCGGCCCGCGGCAGCCGGCCGAGCACCTCGAACCGCTTGCCCGGCCAGACCCCGTCGTCGACGCCGTGCACCACGCCGAGGTCCTCGGTGAGCAGCACGTTGCCCGGGTACGACGTGGGCAGCGTGCTGACCAGCTCGATCAGGCCCGGCGTGCCGGCCGGCTGCTCGGCCCAGGTGCGCGGATCCCGGATGATCACGTCGGCGAAGTCCGGGCAGTACAGGCCGCCGCCGTCCGGCCCCTCCAGGAAGACCGTGCCGATCTGCTCGACCATGCCGTAGAAGTTGTGGATCCGCCGCAGCCCGGTGTCCGCGGTGAACCGGGACCGGAACTCGGCCGGCGACACCGCCTGGTCCTGCAGCTTCTTCCACCCACCGGAGTGGACCAGCACGCCGTTGCTCAGGTCCCAGCCGCGATCCCGGGCCAGCTCGTAGAGATGCAACCAGACCATGAAGGTGAACCCGAAGATCAGGAACGGCCGGTCGCCGTGCTTGCCGAGGAACGCCTCGACGGTGTCCGGCTCGACGGCGCCGTCCGCGTCCAGCGCCCACGCGTGGTCCCGGCCGAAACCCATCATGCCGAGCACCCCGGCGCCGCGCGCGGAGAACGTGCGCCGGTCGGCCAGGATCGCGCGCGTGTCGACCAGCAGCATCGGCAACCGGTGCGGGCCGAGCACGGTCTGCATGGTCCGGGACAGCATGCGGCTCTGCGCGGCCGCGGCGTGCTGGTCCAGGAAGATCCGGCTCGGCGTCCCGGTGGTCCCGCTGCTGGTCAGCGTCTTGAAGACGGCCGCGTCCGGGATGCTCTTCAGCGCGTGCGTCTTGAACATCCGGACCGGCAGCCAGGGCAGCTCCTCGATCCGCTGATAGCGCCGGCCGGAGTCGTGCCCGATCGCGTCCATGATCTGGCGGTACGGCGGGCAGCCGGCCCGGTGCGCCGTCAGCCGCTCGACGATCTCCGGCAGCAGCCGTTCCTCCTTGGCCGGCTGTGTCAGCCGGAAGACCTCCGGCGCGCCCAGGGTGTCGGTCGGCACGCGGTCACCCCCGTCTCTGAAGCTCGTTGACCCTCGGGGCTGTTGCCCCAGGAGATGAAACGAGAGCGGGAGCGACACGGATGCGGATCGTCGGAATCGTCCAGGCCCGGATGGGCTCCGAACGGCTGCCCGGCAAGGTGCTGCGGCCGCTCGGGGAGCGCAGCGTGCTCGCCTGGGTGATCCGCGCCGCGCGCGCCGCCGGCTGCCTCGACGACCTGATCGTCGCGACCAGCGACCGCCCCGAGGACGCGGCCGTCGCCGCCGAGTGCGCCACGCTGGGCGTACGGGTGTTCCGCGGCCCGGCCGAGGACGTGCTGACCCGTTTCGTGGGCGCGCTGTCCGGCGTGCTGCCCGCGCAGAGCCGCGGAGTCGACGCGGTGATGCGGTTCAACGCGGACTGCCCGCTGCTCGACCCGGACGTGATCCGCACCGCGGTCCGGCACTTCGCGGCCTCGCCCGGCCTCGACTACCTGAGCACGTCGCTGCACCGGGTGCTGCCGCTCGGCACGGACGTGGAGATCGTCTCGGTGGACGCGCTGCGCCGCGCGGACCGGCTCGCGACCGGGTTCCACCGCACCCACGTCACCTCGTACGTGTACACCCATCCGGAGGACTTCACGGTCACCGGCATCGCGCTGCCGCCGGACCGATCCGGGCTGCGCGTCACGCTGGACACGATCGAGGACTGGCGGCTGATCGAGGCCGTGGTCACCCACTTCGGCGACCGGATCATCGGGGTGGCCGAGCTGTCCGCCTGGCTGGACGCGAACCCGGACGTCCGCGCGCTGAACGGTGAGGTGCGGCAGAAGGCGCTGGCCGACCGGTGACCGCGGTCGGGCTGCGCTGCGACGCGGGCGTGACGATGGGCGTCGGCCACCTGGTCCGGTGCCTGGCGCTCGCGGAGGAACTGCTCGCCCGCGGCTGTCGGGTGGTGCTGCTCGGCGACGTCGGCGCGGTGCCGTGGACCGCCCGGGAGATCGACCGGCTCGGCCTGCCGGTCGTCGCCGCACCCGCGGACCCGGCCGCGCTGGCGCTGACCGCGTGGCGGCTCGGCCTGGACGCCGTGGTGATCGACTCGTACGTGACGGACCCGGACTGCGCGGCCGCGCTGCGCGCCGACGGGGTCACGGTGCTGGCGATCGTCGACGGCGACCTCCGCGGCCAGTCAGCGGACCTCTACCTGGATCAGAACCTGGACGCCGAACTGTCCGCACCGCCGCTCCCGCCGGGTGCGGTCCGGCTGGCCGGGCTGCCGTACGTGCTGCTCCGCGACTCGGTCCGGTCCCGCCGCCCGCCCGCGCCCCGGCCGCGGCCGACCGCCGGTCCGCCGTCCGTGGTCTGCTTCCTCGGCGGGACCGACCCGGCCGGCGCGGCGCCGGTGCTGGCCGTGATGCTGGCCGAGACCGGGGTGCCGCTGGACGCCACCGTGGTCTCCCCGGCAACAGCGCCGAGCGTGCCGGCCGGGCCCGGGCAGACCTTCCGGTTCGTGCCGAACACGCCGGACCTGCCCGCGCTGCTGGACCGCGCCGACCTGGTGGTGTCCGCGGCCGGCACGTCCACCTGGGAACTGCTCTGCCTGGGCGTCTGCCCCGCCCTGGTGACGGTCGCGGACAACCAGCGGCTCGGCTACGACGCGATACTGGCCCGCGGCCTCGGCTTCGGCCTGGGCGCGGTCGCGGACCTGCCCTCCCCCGCCGCGCTGCGGACGCTGCGCACGGCGCTGACCTCCCCGGAACGGCGGCACGCCCTGGCCGCACGCGGCTGGGCCGAGGTCGACGGCGACGGCCGGGTCCGCGCCGCGGACGCGCTCCTCACGGCCGTCGCCACCCGCCCGCCACGCTGAACCCGCCTGCCGTCACATACCCACCCACATCGGACGCCGGCCGGCTTTGCTCTGCTCACCGGCCCACAGCGGGCGCCGCGCTCGGCACGGGCCCCTTCGCTCTGCTTACCGGCGCCGTCGGGCATCAGGCGCGGCGCCGGGCCGATTTGCTCTGCTTACCAGCGCAAAGCGGGCACTTCGACCGCCCCGAGACGCGTTCCAGCCGCACCGGACGGCAGGCGCGGCGCAGGTGCCGCTCCACCCTGCTTACCGGCACAAACCGGACGCCGAGTGGGCCGATTTGCTCTGCTTACCACGCCGCGACCGGGCTGCCGAACCCCCGAGTCGCCGCCTCAAGGGCGGCCCGCCGGACGCTTCGAGGCACCGCTCCGCCACCGGGCCGCAGCGTCGTCCCGGTGCGGTCGAGGTCGCACCGCCCACCCGGACCGCGCCGGGCGTCGCACCACCCACCCGGACCGCGCGGGGCGTTGGGTGGATCTCCGGGACGCCGCGGTGGGGATCAACCGTCGGACATTTGCCCCGGAACGGGCGCGGAGGTGATGGTAAGCAGAGCAAACGGCCGCGCGAACGCGACGGGCTCGGAGCGGGCCGGGTGCGACCCGCTCGTACCCCGTGGGAAGGGTTTGGGTCTTCAGGCGCGGGAGCCGAGGGCCTGGTTGATCGCGCGGCCGAGTGCGGCGATGACCAGGGAGACGCTCGGCCGGATGGTGGACTCCTCCATGCTCACGCCGCCGCCGAAGCCGGCGCCGGACGCGATCTCCTCCAGGCGCTTGTGTGCCTGCTCCAGGGCCTCGTTGTCCAGGCCGAGCGTGGGCTCCATGCGCGTCGCGGCGAGCAGCGTGGCCAGTGCGGCGGTGCGCTCGTCGGGGAGGGACTGGCCGGTCAGCGCCTCGGCGAGGCGGGCGCGGATGCCCTGCTCGTGGCTGTGGTCGGCGGTCGGGTAGCGGTGCAGGTGGATCACGCCGCCCATCGCGGTCTCGTCCACGTCGCGCACCACGCCGCGCTCGACCAGGTCGGCCAGCACCCGGTCGCGCAGGCCGTGCCGGAGGCGCTGCAGCCAGGACGAGGACGTGTGCGGCGTGTCCGAGTCGATCTTCGCGAGGACCGCGTCGAGGATCGAGTCGCCGACCGGGGTGTTGTCCTTCACCACGAGCGAGTCGCCCGACATGGTCAGACGGCCCACCAGCGCCAGCTCCACCAGGACCGCCGCGGCCATGCCGAGGTCGAGCGCGATCCGCGACCCGACCGCGCGCCCCGACTTGTCGTCGTACGCCAGGACCAGCAATTCCTCGGGCAACGTAATGGGAGCCATGGCCATGACCATAGTGGCCGCCCCCAAGAGCGCGGTAGGGGCTGGCTAGGGTGATGCCGGTGCAGGCCATCATCGCCACGCTGGGCTACGTGTTCTCCGCCGACCGGCGGGAAGTTCTCATGATCAGACGGGACGCGCGCCCGGACGACGTGCACTTCGGGTACTACAACGGCCTCGGCGGCAAGCTCGAGCCGGACGAGGACGTGGTGTCCGGAATGCGACGCGAGATCCGGGAGGAGGCCGGCATCGCCTGCGACGCGCTGGACCTGGCCGGGACGATCTCGTGGCCCGGTTTCGGACGCGACGGGGAGAACTGGTTCGGCTTCGTCTTCCGGATCACCGAGTGGTCCGGCACGCCGCTGGAGTCGAACCCGGAGGGCACGCTGGTCTGGACGCCGGTCGAGGACGTGCTGGCCGGTGCGGTGCCGATGTGGGAGAGCGACCGGCACTTCCTGCCGCTGGTCTTCGCGGAGCGGCCGCGGGTCTTCCACGGCGTGATGCCGTTCGCCGCGGGCCGGGCGCTGTCCTGGAGCTACTCCGACTGACCACCGGTCGGGGCGGGCCCGGGGTCGCCGGAGCCCGCCTCGACCGCGGTGCGCTCAGAAGCGGGGCATGCCGCCGAACTGGCGGTCGCCGGCGTCGCCGAGGCCCGGCACGATGAACTTGTGCTCGTTGAGCTTCTCGTCGATCGACGCGGTGACCAGGCGCAACGGCAGACCGGAGGCGCGCAGGCGCTCGATGCCGGGCGGCGCGGCCAGCACGCACACCACGATGATGTCGGTGCAGCCGCGGTCGGTCAGCAGGCGGCAGCAGTGCTCCAGCGAGCCGCCGGTGGCCAGCATCGGGTCGAGGACCAGCACCGGGTGACCGGTGAGGTCGACCGGGAGCGACTCCATGTACGCCCGGGGCTCGAACGTCACCTCGTCGCGGGCCAGGCCGACGAAGCCCATCGACGACTCGGGCAGCAGCGCGAGCGCGGAGTCGGCCATGCCCAGCCCGGCGCGCAGCACCGGCACGATCAGCGGCGGCTTGGCCAGGCGGGTGCCGGACGTGGGCGCGACCGGCGTCTGCACCGGGAACTGCTCGACGTCGAACGTGCGCGCGGCCTCGTAGACGAGCATGGTGGTGAGCTCGGTGAGCGCCGCACGGAACGCGGCCGAGTCGGTGCGCGCGTCGCGCATCGCGGTCAGCCGGGATTGGGCAAGGGGATGATCAACGACGAGTACGTCCACGGTCGTTCAACCTACCGGCAGCGGCCGACGCGAACGAGTAGACCTCACACATCGTCTCCGCGTACGCCGCCGGAGTGTGCCGCGCGGCCTGCACGGCCGCGGCCGCGCCGATGGTGCGCGCCCGATCCGGGTCGGCCAGCAGGTCCAGGACCGTGTCGGCGAAGTGTCCCGGCTCCGGGCGGGCGAGCACGGCGGCGCCGCCGAGCGGGCCCTGGCCGTGCAGCACCTCGTCGCACATCACCGCGGGCACGCCGGCCAGCGCGGCCTCCTGCAGCACCAGCGCCTGGGTGTCGGACAGCGACGGGAAGACGAACGCGTCCGCGGTGCCGTACGCGGCCGCGACCACGTGCGACGGCTGCTCGCCGGCGACCGTGATCCGGTCCGCGGCCGCCGGGCCGGCCGCCTCGATCAGCCCGGCCAGCCAGCGACGCTCGAAGACCGCGCCGACCAGCACCAGCCGGGCGTGCGGGTCACGCGCGGCGATCCTGCCGAAGCTCTCGATCAGCAGGTCGACGCCCTTCTCCCGGTTGACCCGGCCGACGAAGAGCAGCACCCGGTCGGACTCCGCGATGCCGTGCTCGGCGCGGAACGCCGCGACCGCCTCCGGTGTCGTGGGCCGCGCGGCCACCCCGGTCGGGACCAGGAAGATCCGCTCGTCGGGCACCGGCAGCGTGATCCGGTTGAGCGCGGCGCGGGTCGGCACGATCACCGCGTCCGCGTCACCGAGGAGCAGCCGGTTGTAGTTGTCGACGGCCTCGTGCCGGCTGCTGATCCGCTCCGGCGCGATCCGGGCCGGGCGCCGGCCGGTGGCGCGGCGGGCCACGCTGGCGGCCCGGCCGGCGACGCTGGCCGCACCGCTGGCGGCGCGCCCGGCCACCAGGCGGGTGCGCGCGGCGGCGCGGCGGGCGTAGCGGACCGCGCGCGGGCCGGTGACCGGGAGCAGGTGCGGGTCGCGCACCGGCACGCCGAGGCGGCGCGCGTAGAGCTTGGTGATCGCGTTCAGCGCGCTGGCCGGGACCCGGTAGGCGTCCGCGTACGCGTGCAGGTCGGTGTGATACGTGTGGATCATCGGCAGCCCGAGCTTGCGCGCCGCGACCACGCCGAGCAGTCCGATCGTCCCCGGCGTGTGCACGTGCACGATGTCCGGCCGGAACGCCTCGATCTGGTCGAGGGTGGCGCTGGCCCCGGTCTCCCGGAGCAGCCAGGGCGACAGTCGCAGGTTTGCCACCCCGCACGGCAGGGCACGCAGCGTCAGCAGATTGTCCTCCGCCACCTGGTCGGGGTGCCGGGGCACGATGGTCATGCCGGGGTGACCCTGCTCGGCGAGCGCGGTGGTGAGCGTCCGGATGGACGTGATCACGCCGTCGCGGCGGGGCAGGTACGTATCGGAGAAGTGCACTACTCGCACAGCGAGAGACAATCGGAGCCGTCGGTCAACGTCAAGTGTCAATTACCTCTCAGAACGATGAAGACTGCCTATCCGGCCGTGATTGATCATGAAACGTGAGACCTGCGTAGACTCCGGGTCATGACGGTTTCACCGAGTGCCCTCGCGGACGTGGCCCGCTCGGAGGCCAGCCTGCGGGCGTTCCTGCACGGCCTGCCGGGCGTGGACAAGGTCGGTGCCGACCAGCGCGCGGCCGTGCTCGGCACCCGTTCGATCAAGACCTCCGCCAAGGCGTGGGCAATCGATCTCGCCACCCGAATGGTGGATCTCACGACGCTGGAGGGTGCGGACACCCCCGGCAAGGTACGCAACCTGTGCCAGAAGGCACTGCACCCGGGGCACGGCGCGCCCCGGGTCGCCGCGGTCTGCGTCTACCCGGCCATGGTGCCGGTCGCGCACGAGGTGCTGCGCGGCAGCGGCGTGCACCTGGCCAGCGTGGCGACCGCGTTCCCGTCCGGGCAGGCCCCGCTGAGCGTGAAGCTCGCGGACACCCGGGCCGCGGTCGAGGCCGGCGCGGACGAGATCGACATGGTGATCAACCGGGGTGCGTTCCTGTCCGGCCGCTACACCGAGGTCTTCGAGGAGATCGTGGCGGTCAAGGAGGCGTGCGGCGACGCGCACCTGAAGGTGATCCTGGAGACCGGCGAGCTGGTCACGTACGACAACGTGCGCCGCGCGTCCTGGCTGGCGATGCTGGCCGGTGGCGACTTCATCAAGACCTCGACCGGCAAGGTCCCGGTCGCGGCCACGCCGCCGGTCACGATGATCATGCTGGAGGCGGTCCGTGACTTCCTGGCGCAGACCGGTCGCACGGTCGGCGTGAAGCCGGCCGGTGGCATCCGCACCACCAAGGACGCGATCAAGTACCTGGTGCTGGTCAACGAGACGGCCGGCGAGGCCTGGCTGGACCCGGACCGGTTCCGGTTCGGCGCGTCCACGCTCCTCAACGACCTGCTCATGCAGCGCAGCAAGCTCGCCACCGGCCACTACACCGGCCCCGACTACGTCACCCTGGACTGAAGCCATGGCAGCCTTCGAGTACGCGCCCGCACCCGAGTCCCGGTCGGTCGTCGAGATCAAGCCGTCCTACGGCCTGTTCATCGACGGTACGTTCACCGGCCCGCAGGACGGCGGAGTGATCAAGACGGTGAACCCGGCGACCGAGGAGGTCCTGTCCGAGGTCGCCGAGGCCGGCGAGGCGGACGTGGACCGTGCGGTGGCCGCGGCCCGGTCCGCGTTCACGCACGTCTGGGGGCCGATGCCGGGCGCCGAGCGGGCCAAGTACCTGTTCCGCGTCGCCCGGCTGCTGCAGGAGCGGGCCCGCGAGTTCGCGGTGCTGGAGTCGCTGGACAACGGCAAGCCGATCCGCGAGTCGCGCGACGTCGACGTGCCGCTGGCCGCCGCTCACTTCTTCTACTACGCCGGCTGGGCGGACAAGCTCGGTTACGCCGGGTTCGGCCCCGCGCCGGCCCCGCTCGGCGTGGCCGGCCAGGTCATCCCGTGGAACTTCCCGCTGCTCATGCTGGCCTGGAAGATCGCGCCGGCGCTCGCCGCGGGCAACACGGTGGTGCTCAAGCCGGCCGAGACCACCCCGCTGACCGCGCTGCTGTTCGCGGAGATCTGCCAGCAGGCGGAACTGCCGGCCGGCGTGGTCAACATCGTCACCGGCGCCGGCCGGACCGGGCGGTACCTGGTGGCGCACCCCGGGGTGAACAAGGTCGCGTTCACCGGCTCGACCGCGGTCGGCCGGGAGATCGCCCGCGCGGTGGCCGGCACGTCCAAGCGGCTCACGCTGGAACTGGGCGGCAAGGCGGCGAACATCGTGTTCGACGACGCGCCGATCTCCCAGGCGGTCGAGGGCATCGTCGACGGGATCTTCTTCAACCAGGGGCACGTGTGCTGCGCCGGGTCGCGGCTGCTGGTCCAGGAGTCGATCGCGGACGAGCTGATCGAGTCCCTGAAGCGGCGCATGTCCCAGCTGCGGGTGGGCGACCCGCTGGACAAGAACACCGACGTCGGCGCGATCAACTCCGCCGAGCAGCTGTCCCGCATCGCGGAGATGTCGGACGTGGGCGAGTCGGAGGGCGCCACGCGCTGGTCGCCCGCGTGCGAGCTGCCGGACCGCGGCTACTGGTTCCGGCCGACGCTGTTCACCGGCGTCTCGCAGGCGCACCGGATCGCGCAGGACGAGGTGTTCGGCCCGGTGCTGTCCGTGCTCACGTTCCGCACCCCGGCCGAGGCGATCGAGAAGGCCAACAACACGCCGTACGGACTGTCCGCCGGCATCTGGACCGAGAAGGGCTCGCGGATCCTCGCGGTCGCGGACCGACTCCGGGCCGGCGTGGTCTGGGCCAACACGTTCAACAAGTTCGACCCGGCCTCGCCGTTCGGCGGTTACAAGGAGTCCGGTTACGGCCGCGAGGGCGGTCGCCACGGCCTGGAGGCGTACCTCGATGTCTAGCCACACCCCCAGCCAGAGCGCGGAGGCCGGTGTGCGGTCCGGCTCGCGTCTTGCCGTGCGCAAGACGTACAAGCTCTTCATCGGTGGAAAGTTCCCGCGCAGCGAGTCAGGGCGGACCTATCCCGTGAACGACAGCAACGTCGCGCTCGCGTCGCGCAAGGACCTCCGGGACGCGGTCGTCGCCGCGCGCAAGGCCTTCCCCGGCTGGTCCGGTGCCACCGCCTACAACCGCGGCCAGGTGGTCTACCGGATCGCCGAGATGGTCGAGGCCCGGCGCAAGGAGTTCAAGGCGCTCGGCGTGCCGGCCCACGAGGTGGACGCCGCGGTCGACCGCCTGGTCTGGTACGCCGGCTGGAGCGACAAGATCGCCCAGGTGCTCGGCGGTGCGAACCCGGTCGCCGGCCCGTACTTCAACATCTCCGCCCCGGAGCCGTCCGGCGTGGCCGGCGTGCTCGCGCCCGTCGACTCCGCGCTGCTCGGGCTGGTGTCCACGGTCGCGCCCGCGATCGTCACCGGCAACACGGTCGTGCTGCTCGCCGCCGAGGCCCACCCGCTGACCGCGATCACCGTCGCCGAGGCGCTGGCCACCTCCGACGTCCCGGCCGGCGTGGTCAACGTCCTCACCGGCCGGCCCGCCGAGACCGCGCCCTGGCTCGCCGCGCACGCCGACGTCAACACCCTGGACCTGGCCGGCGCCGACCCCGACCTGGCCGCCACCCTGGAGACCGCCGCCGCCGACACGCTCACCCGCGTCCTGCGCCCGGCCCCCACCGACTGGTTCGCCGACCCCGGCCTCCGCCGTCTCAAGGCCCACCTCGAGACCAAAACCGTCTGGCACCCGAAGGGGATGTAGCCCGCACGCTCGGGGCAGCGAACGGAGGCGCCGATGACTACGCTGCACCTGCCCGATGCCGAGCGACAGAAGTCGACGCTGACCGATCTGGAACAGAACGGTCTCGGCTGACGCCGCCCGATGTACTACGGGCGGTAGGATTGCGGTGTGATACGGCTGGGTGACCTTGAGCGTGCGGTGATGGACGTCCTGTGGGACGGGGCCGGCGGGGGTCACACGGTGCGGGACGTGGCGGATGCGCTGAAGGACCGCGGGCTGGCGTACACGACCGTGATGACGGTGCTGGACCGGCTGGCCGGCAAGGGCATGGTGGAGCGCGAGCGCGCGGGCCGGGCCTGGAGCTACCGGGCGGCCGCGGCGCGCGAGGCGTACATCGCGCAGCTCATGCTGGACGCGCTGGACCTGGCCGGGAGCCGGGACGCGGCGCTGGTGCGGTTCGCCCGGTCGGTGAGCGGGACCGAGGCCGAGGTGCTGCGCAGCGCGCTGTCGGACGAGGCCGGAGGCGGGCAACGATGATCCACGCGCTGCACTTCGCGGGCGGGGCGCTGCTCGCCTACCTGACCGCGCGGGTGCTGGCCCGGGCCCGGTGGACCTGGCGGATCCCGCGCGTCGCGATCGTCTCCTGGCAGCTGATCGGGTTGGGCTTCGGGCTGAGCGCGATCGGCGTACCGCTGGCGCTCGGTCTGGTGCCCTATGACGCGGCTCCCGGCACCGCGCTGCGCATGCTGGCCGCGGACCTGACCGGTGGGCGGCTGCCCGCCGGGCTGGGCGTCGGGCATCTCGCCGCGATCGCGGTCAGCCTCGGCATCGGCGCCACCCTGATCGGGACCACGATCAACAGCCTGGTCCGGGCGGTACGGGCCCAGCGCCGCCACCGCGACCTGCTGACCCTGGTCGCCCGGGACGATCCGGCCGCGCCCGGCGCGCTGGTGCTCGACCACCCGAGCGCGGCCGCGTACTGCCTGCCCGGCCTGCACCCGCGCGTGGTGGTCAGCGCCGGCACGCTGAGTCTGCTCGACCGCGCGCAGCTCGCCGCCGTGCTGGAGCACGAGCGCGCGCACGCGGACGAGCGGCACGACCTGGTGCTGCTGCCGTTCACCGCGCTGTGCCGGGCGCTGCCGTGGGCGGGCTGGCTGCACGCCGCGGCCGCGATGGTCGCGCTGCTGGTGGAGATGCGCGCGGACGACCGGGCGCTGGACAAGCACGCGGAGGGGCCGCTGGCCTCGGCGCTGCTCCGGTTCGCCGGGGCCGGGCCGCGACTGACGCCGAGCGGCGCACTGGGCGCGGCCGACCGGGACGTGGAGGCGCGGGTGCAGCGGCTGCTGGTGCGCCGCCGGCCGGCCCGGGTCCGCGGCGCGGTGACGCTGGCCGCCGCGACCATGCTGGTCGCGCTGCCGATCTCGCTGTTCCTCTCGTAGGACATCCGGTACTCCCCCTCCGGGAGAAACCCGATCCCATATGTAGCGTTCCTACATGTAGCCTGTGGACACGACGGAGCCACGGGGGAGGACGCGCGGATGGACGCGGTCGAGTGGGCACGGGTGCAGTTCGGCGTGACGGCGGGAGTGCACTTCCTGTTCGTCCTGGTCACGCTCGGCCTGGTCACGCTGCTGGTGGCGATCGAGGCCGCCTGGGTGATCACCGGCCGCCCCGGTGCGCGGCGCGCGCTGCGCTTCTGGGGCACGCTCTACGTGATCAACTACGTGGTCGGCATCGCCTCCGGAATCGTGCTGGAGTTCCAGCTCGGGCTGAACTGGAACGGCATCTCCCGGGTCGCCGGCAACGTGATCGGCGCGCCGCTCGCGATCGAGACGCTGGTCGCGTTCGTGCTGGAGTCCACGCTGCTCGGGCTCTGGATCGCCGGCTGGCACCGGGTCCGGCCGTGGGCGCACCTGCTGCTGATCTGCGGCGTCGCGCTCACCGCGTACCTCTCGGTCTTCTGGATCATGGTGGCCAACGCCTACCTGCAGAACCCGGCCGGTCAGCGAATCCGCCCGGACGGCACGGCCGTGCTGACCGACCCGGGCGCGCTGCTGACCAACCCGGCGCTCACCCTCGCGCTGGTGCACGTGGCCGGCGCCGCGCTCGCCTGCGGTGGCTTCCTGATGGCCGGCGTCTCCGCCTGGCACCTGCTCCGCCACCGGGCCACCGCGTTCCGCGCCACCGCCCGGCTCGGCCTGCTCACCGGGCTCGGCGGGCTCTACCTCAGCTTCAACTCCGGCTGGGCACAACTCGGCCCGGTCGGCGCGGTGCAGCCCACCAAGTACGGCGACGAGGCCGAGAAGCTCGCGGCCGCCACCGGCTTCGCGGCCCGGTTCGGCGGGCAGCCCGCCGACTACCTGCCGCCCGGGTGGATCGACATCCCGTACGAGATCATGCAGTTCACCGCGTTCGGCCTGGGCATCTTCGTCTACCTGCTGCCGCTGCTGTTCCGCGACCTGCTGCTGCGCCGGCGCTGGTCCCTGACGCTGCTCGTCTGCGCCGCGCCGCTGCCGTTCGTGGCCGCGATCTGCGGCTGGCTGCTGCGCGAGGTCGGCCGCGCGCCGTTCGCGATCTACGGCCTGTCGCCGGCCGCGGACGCGATGACGCCGCGGACGCCCGCGCTGGCCGCCGCGTCCTGCCTGCTCTTCACGGTCCTGGTGGGCGCGCTCGGCGTCCTCAACTGGACGCTGCTGCTCCGCGTCGCCGGCCGCGGCCTGGACGACCCACCGCTCGGCCGGCCGGCCGACACCGCCGCCGAACCCACCCCGAAGGCGCTGGTCTGACCCATGTTCTGGATCCTGCTGCTCGGCGCGCTCCTCACCGCGTACCTGACGGCCGCCGCCCGTGACTACGGCCCGGCGCTGCTCGGCGACCGCGGCCCGTTCGACCCGCACTTCTTCGGCCGTCAGGTCTGGCTGGTCGCCACCGCCGGGCTGCTCCTCGGCGCGTTCCCCGCGCTGGAGGGCGAACTGCTGGCCCGGCACGCCGCCGTGGTCACCCCCGCGCTGGCCGGGACCGTGCTGGCCACGGTCGCGATCCCGCTGCGCCGCCGCCGGCTCGCCGCGCTCGGCTCCGCGGTCGCGGCCGGCGGCTGGGGCGGGCTGCTCGGCGCGCTGCTCACCGGCGAACCGGCCGGCATCGCGGTGCTGGCCACGACCGTGCTCGCGCTGACCGCGGCCCAGGGCGCGGCCCTGCGGGCCGACACCACGAACACCACCCGAATCGCTCTGCTCACCCTGGGTGTCGTCACCGCCGGTGCCGTCGTGGTTGCGACCATCGCCACGGTACGGATGGACACTCCCACCACGTACGCCGGGCTGCTCCTGCTCGTGGTCCTGATGGGCGCGCTCGCGGTGACGGCAGCGGCCGCGCGACGGCACCGGTGGCGGCTCACGCGGGCCGGCATCGCGGTCGCGCTCACCCTGCCGGTATTCGTCGTCGGGCTGCTGACCTGGCCCTATGCGTTGATCCCGGAGCCGGACGGCAGCGGCGGCGAGACCTGGCGGCACACGCTCGCGGACCCGGCCACGCTCCGGCTGCTGACGTTCGCCGCGCTGCCCGCGCTCCCGCTCGCGCTGCTGGCCCACCTGGCGGGAACACGTTCCCGGCGAAGTCAGGTAGAAGGTCACTCGCAGGAGTTCGGCCGGCTCTGGTTGACTTGACCGCGATGCGCCCGTTCGATCCCCGCCTGCTGCGGCGAGTGCCCGCGACCCGGCGCCACCTCGCCCTGCTGGGTGTGTTCGGGGTGGCCGCCGGGATTTTGATCATCTCGCAGGCGACCGCGCTCGCGGCCGCGCTGACCGCCGCCTGGCAGGGCCGGCTGGACACCACCGCACTCGCCGCGTTCGTCGCGATCATCGTGCTGCGCGCGGGCCTGACCTGGGCACAGGGCGTCGTCGCGGCCCGCAGCGCCGCGACCGTGAAGGCGGCGCTGCGCGCGGAACTGCTCGGCGCGGTCGGCGCACGCGGGCCCGGCTGGCTCAGCGGGCAGCGGGCCGGCGAGATCGCCACACTGGCCGGCCGCGGGCTGGACGCGCTGGACAACTACTTCACCGGCTACCTGCCGCAGCTCATCATGGGCGTGACCGTGCCGGTCGCGGTGCTGTCCCGGCTGGTCTTCGCAGACCTGACCTCGGCCGTCACGATCGCCGCGACGCTGCCGCTGATCCCGGTCTTCGGCGCGCTGCTCGGCTGGCAGGCCCAGGCCGCGACGGAGCGGCAGTGGCGGCGGCTGTCGATGCTCGGCGGCCACTTCCTCGACATGGTCGCCGGCCTGCCCACGCTGCGCGTCTTCGGCCGCGCGCGGGCCCAGGTCGAGGTCGTCCGGCGGATGGCCGACGGCCACCGGATCGCGACCATGAAGACGCTGCGCATCGCGTTCCTCTCCGCGCTCGCACTCGAACTCGTCTCCACGCTCTCGGTCGCGCTGGTCGCGGTGCCGGTCGGCCTGCGCGTGCTGGACGGCGCGCTCACGCTCCAGGTCGCGCTGCTGTTGCTGCTGCTGGCGCCGGAGGCCTACCTGCCGCTGCGCGCCGCGGGCGCCCGATTCCACGCCAGCATGGAGGGCCTGACCGCGCTCGACGCCGCGTTCACGCTCTCCACCGTGCCCACCGCGCCGGCCACGGACGGCCCCGGCACCGCTTCCACCGACCCGGTCCCCGCCGGTTCCGTTCCCGCCGGCCTGGCTTCCGCCGGTGTCGCTTCCGCCGGTGCTTCCGGTAGCTCCGCTCGCTCCCGGCCTTCCTCCGGTGGCGGTGTCACTTCCCGCGACACCGCGGCCGGCGGGATCACCGACGACGGCACCGTTGCCGGCGGTGTCACCCTCGGCGGTGCCGTTACCGGCGGGATCGCCTCCGGCGGCGCTGCTTCCCGCGGCGCTGCCGTCGGCGGGGCTGCTTCCGGCGGTGCCGCCCTCGGCGGGAGTGCTTCCGGCGGCGGTGGCGCCTCGATCGGTGGAGGCATTTCCCGCGGCGCGTCCGCCGATCGGGCGGCGGTCGCCGAGGACGGTGCTGTCGGTGCGCTCTCCGGTGGCGCCCGGACGTCCGGCTCGGCCGCCGGCGGTGCCCGTGGGACCGGCACCGGACGGTTCGCGGCGACGCGGCCGGCACCGACGGCGTTCGACGAGATCGTCTTCGAGGACGTCACCGTCGCCTACGACCGGACGGTCGCGCTGCGGGACGTCTCGCTGACCGTGACCGCCGGCGACCGGATCGCGATCGTCGGCCCGAGCGGCGCCGGCAAGAGCACGCTGCTCGGCCTGCTGCTCGGCTTCGTCACCCCGGTTTCCGGCCGGGTCCTGGTCGACGGCGTCGACCTGGCCACGATCGACCCGGAACAGTGGCGCCGCCGGCTCGCCTGGGTGCCGCAGCAGGCCCACCTGTTCGCCACCACCATGGCCGGCAACATCCGGCTCGGCGCACCGGACGCCCCCGACGCCGACGTCGCCGCGGCCGCGAGCGCCGCGCTGCTCGACGACGTGATCGCCGGCCTCCCCGACGGACTGGACACCCGCCTCGGCGAACGCGGCCACGGCCTCTCCAGCGGCCAGCGCCAGCGGGTCGCGCTGGCCCGCGCGTTCCTGCGCGCCGACGCGCCGCTGCTGCTCCTGGACGAGCCCACCGCCCGCCTGGACGGCGGCTCCGAGGCCGCGGTCCTGGACGCCAGCCGCCGTCTGGTGACCGGCCGCACCGCCCTGCTGGTCGCCCACCGCCCCGCACTGCTCGCCGAGGCAGGCCGCATCCTCCGCATCGAGGACGGCCACCTGACCGAACTCCCCGCCCTGGTGACGACATGACCCCCACGCGGCCCGACCCCGACAACCCGGCCACCGCCGGAGACCCCGCCCCGGCCGGCGCAGCCGGCAGCGTCCCGGCGACAGCCGGTGAGGCCGACGTCATCCACCCGCCGACCGGCACCGGCGGCGACTCCGGTGGCGGTGCACCTACCGCGTTCGGCAGCGCCGACGGTGATCCCGGAGCAGCCGGCACGGCCGGTAGCGCACCCCGAACAGCCGGCACGGCCGGTGACGCACCCCGGACAGCCGGCACGGCCGGTAGCGCACCCCGAACAGCCGGCACGGCCGGTGGTGTGGCCGGGACAGCCGGCACGGCCGGTGGTGTGGCCGGGACAGCCGGCATGATCGGCAGGCGGGGCACCGGAGCCGGTGGTGTCCGCTCGATCGGGGTGGACATGGCCGATGCCGCCACCGCCGGCGTGGGGGCCGGCATCGCCGGAGGCGGCGGCACGGTGGTCGCGGGCACCTCGCCGGAGGCTGCCGGCGGCGCTGATGAAGTCGATGGGGCGCCGGCCGGCCGGGACCGCGCGGCCCGGTGGCCGGAGGCGATCGTGCTGGCGATGGCGCGGCCCTACCTGGCGCGGCTGATCGGCGCGGGGCTGCTGGCCGCGGCCACCGAACTGGCCGGTCTCGCGCTGATGGCGACCGCGACCTGGCTGCTGATCACCGCGGCCGACATGCCGCCGCTGCCGGTGCTGACCATCGCGATCGTCTGCGTGCGGGCGCTCGCCGTCGGGCGCGGTGTGCTGCGCTACACCGAGCGGCTGGCCGGCCACGACGCGGTGCTGCGCCTGCTCACCGACGTGCGCACCCGGGTCTTCGGCGCGCTCGCCGCCCGCCGCTCCCCCGCGCCGGACGCGCACTCCGGCGACGCGCTCAGCCGGCTGGTCTCCGACGTCGACGCGGTGCAGGATCTGTTGATCCGCGTGGTGGTCCCGGCGGCCGCCGCGGCCTGCGTGGCGGTGCTGGCGGTGGCCGGGGCCGCGTTCATCGCACCGGCCGCGACGCTGCCGCTGGCCGCCGGGCTGTTGGTCGCCGGCCTGCTGCTGCCGGTGGTCGCGGTCGCGCTGACCCGGCGTACCGCGGACCGGATGGCACCGCTGCGCGGCGAGCTGGCCGCGGACGCGATCGACCTGACCCGCGGCGCGGCGGACCTGGCCGCGTTCGGCGCGACCGGTGACGCGCTCGCCGCGGCCGCCGCCCGCGCCGGTGAACTGGCCCGGCTGGAGCGCCGGCTGGCGCTGACCGGCTGGGCCGTCGACGGCGCCGGTGTGCTCGTCTCCGGCCTGACCTCGGCCGCCGTGCTGGTCACCGCGCTGCGGTCCGGCGCGAGCGGCGCCGAGGTCGGCGTGCTCGCGGTCGGCACGCTCGCCGCGGTCGAGGCGACGCTCGCGATGGTCGTGGCCGCCCGGCAGTGGGCTCAGTTGCGCGGCGGCCTGACCCGCGTCGCGGAGCTGCTGGCCGCGCCGTCCCTCACCGACGTACCCGCGGAGCCGGACACCCGCGCCGGGACCGTCTCCCCGGCCGGCACGACCGCCCCCGCCGGCATCGGTTCGCCCGCCGGAACCACGGCCGCCACGGCGTCCGCGGACCGCACCGGGCCGAAACCGCGGAACGCGGACGGCGCGGGGCTTGAGCCGCGGAACGCGGACGGTGCCGAACCGGAGCTGCGGAACGCCGACGGTCTCGGGCTGGAACTGCGGAACGCGGACGGTGCCGGGCTGGAGCTGCGGAACGTGGTGGTCCGTTACCGGGCCGGTGACGCGGCCGCGCTGGACGGCGTGGACCTGCGCATCCCCGCCGGTGCCCGGATCGCGATCGCGGGCCCGAGCGGCGCCGGCAAGAGCACGCTGCTCGGCGTGCTGATCGGCGCGGTCACGCCGGAGTCCGGTGCCGCGACGCTGGACGGTGTGCCGATCACGGCGTACCCGGAGCGGGACCTGCCCGGGCAGGTCGGCGGCCTGCTGGCCGAGGCGCACGTCTTCCACGCCGGCGTCCGGGAGAACCTGCTGCTCGGCCGGGAGGGGGTGGACCCGGTGGAGCAGGCCGCCGCGATGCGCGCCGCGGACCTGCTGGACTGGGTGGAGGAGCAGCCGGACGGCTGGGACACGCTGGTCGGCGAGGGCGGCGCCAAGCTCTCCGGCGGCCAGCGGCAGCGGCTGGCACTGGCCCGCGCGCTGCTCGCCGCCCCCCGTCACCTGCTGCTCGACGAGCCGACCGAGGGACTGGACCCGCAGGCCGCCGACCGGGTGCTCCGGCAGGCGCTGGACGCGTTGCCGCCCCGGACCGCGGTGCTGCTGGTGACGCACCGCCTGCGCGGCCTGTCCGGCTTCGACGAGGTGCTGGTGCTCGACCGCGGCCGGATCATCCAGTGCGGCCGCCACGACGACCTGATCACCCGTCCCGGCTGGTACGCCGACACCTGGCTGGCCCAGGAGGCGGCGGAGCGCGGGTACCTCGCCGTCGCACCCTGACCGGGAGCGGATCGTCCGGCTGACGGTCCGCACGCTCCGTCACGCCCGTCGACGACCCGCCCACCGCCGCGATCCGTTCTCCACCCGCCGGCACCCGCCTCCCTTTGCTCTGCTTACCGCGAGGGAACGCCCGACTTACCGGACGTATCGCCCGGCGCCCCCGGGCGATTTGCGCGGAGATGGACAGGTAAGCAGAGCAAAGGTCCCACGCACGTCGGGAGTGGGCGGACCGGAGGGTGCCGCGAGCCGTCGGGGTCACTCGCCGTGACGGAGCGGGAGCCGCGGGACGGCCGCCCGGCGCGGGCCGGACGTGCCGGCGTGACCGGGCGGGGTGCTGGATTCGCGCGGTCCGGCGGGAGCTGTCGGCCGTACCGTGGCGGGTGGTGGATCGTGCGGAGACGGAACCGGCGCCCACCGCGGGAGCGATGGGCGCCGGGACGGGGTCGGCCGGGTCAGCGGAGCGTGACGGGACGGTCGAGGTAGTCGACCGCGTCGGTGACCGTGCGGCCGCGCCGGCCGGTGCCGAAGGACAGCAGCGAGCGACGGCGGCGGGCCGGCTGCTCGGCCGCGTGGGCGAGCACGGCCGGACGGGACGGCGCGACCGGTCGGGACGGGCCGGGGTGCGTCGAGCCGTGGTGGGGCAGCGCGGCCGGCGGGGCCGGGACCGCCGCGACCCCGGTCAGCGGACGCCGGGACGGGCCGGCCGGGGCCGCGACCACGGCCGCGGCGGTGAGCAGCGACCGGGCCGGGACCACGGCGTCGGTCGGGACGACCGCGGTGGTGACGGGCGGCACGACCGGGACGCGGCGCCGGACGACGCGGCGCAGACCGCGGCGGACCGTGCGCAGCGCCGGCACCGGGACGCCCTTGACCCGGGCCAGGACCAGCGCGCCGACGACTGCGGCGACGGTGGTGACCGCGCCGGCCAGGCCGAGCGCGCCGCGGGCGCCGAGCGCGTCGCAGAGCCAGCCGAGCACGGGCGCGCCGACGATGCCGGCCAGCGAGGAGACCAGGCCGAGCGAGGCCAGGATGCGGCCGCGCATGTCCTCGCGGGTGTCCAGCTGGATGCGGGTGCAGACGACGGTGTCGAAGATGACCGCGCCGGCCGCGATCGGCAGGATCAGCAGCGAGAACGTGATCAGGTTCGGGGCGGCGGCGGAGAACAGCTGGAGCACGCTGATCACCGCGCCGGCGACGATCAGCACCCGGTGCGTGGCCCTGCCGGTGCTGGCCAGCAGCAGGCCGCCGAGGACCGCGCCGACCGCGAAGACGGTGGAGGTGATGCCGTAGCCGCCCGCGCCGCCGTGCAGCGGACCGGCGACCATGGCGGCCATGGTGACCTGGTAGTTGCGGCCGAGCGAGCCGATCACGAACGCGAGCGCCAGGATCACCAGCACGACCGGCTGGGTGAACAGGTAGCGCAGGCCGGCCCGGACGCCGGCGTCGGCGGAGCCGGCCTCCGCGCGGGCCAGCGGGTACATCTCGGCGGGGCGCATCATGCCCAGCGCGAGGATCACCACGCCGAAGCTGGCCGCGTTGATCGCGAAGAGCACGCCGGGGCCGGAGAGGCCGACCAGCACGCCGCCGAGCGCCATGCCGACGATGCGGCCGCCGGAGCTGAGGACGGAGCCGAGCGCCAGCGCCGGGGCGAGCGAGTCACGCGGGACCAGCGCGGAGCCGAAGCGGCCGAGCGCCGGGCCCTCGATCGAGCTGATCACGCCGGAGAGCAGCGCGACGCCGTAGATCGGCCAGAGCGCGTCGGAGCCGGCCACGGTGGCGGCGACCAGCGCGACCGACAGTGCCGCGCGGATCGCCTGGCTGATCACCAGCACCGGGCGGGACGGCAGCCGGTCGGCGAGCGCGCCGCCCCAGCTGCCGAGCAGCAGGACCGGCAGCGACTGCAGCATCACGATGAGGCCCATCGCGGTCGCGGACCCGGTGGCGCTGAGCACCAGCCAGTTCAGGCCCAGTACCTGCATCCAGGTGCCGCCGATCGAGACGATGTCGGAAGCGGCCCAGAGCCGGTAGTTGCGCTCGCGGAGCGGCGAGAACATCGGAGCCAAAGCGGCGGTACCCCCTGTGCGGAACGACGGTGACGCGTGTTCCTTCGGCGGGGTGCCGCGGGTCCTTCGGGCGGGGCGGGCGGTACAACGTGATCGCAACTGACCGGTGGAGAGCTATCCCACACCGGATGTCACGACCGTCACGTATGCCGGGTCTGTCCGCCCAGAAAACGGCCGATCGTGCTGCTCAGCTCCGCCCAGCCGGCCCGCTCACCGGCGAGCGCGCGGCGGCCGGCGTCGGTCAGCCGGTACGTCCGGCGGTCCCGCCCGTTGACGGTGCTCCACTCGCTCTCCACGTGCCCGGCGCGTTCAAGACGGCGCAGCGCGGGGTAGATGGTGCCGGTGGGCAGGTCGAGGGTGCCGCCGCTGCGGGCCTTCAGCGCCTCGATGATGGCGTAGCCGTGCATCGTGTCGCCCTCCAGGACCGCGAGCAGGAGAGCGTCGAGGTGGCCGTGCAACGAGTGCGCCTTCACAAGTAGCTAGGCTACTAATAGAGCCCGGTGGCCTCACCGAACCGGGGTGAGGCGTTCACGTTCATTCCCGGCACACTAGGGTGTCCTGTGCGCGACGTCACCGATCCGGATGCCTGCACCGCCGCAGCGCGCCGAACACGAGAGCCATACGGAGGTCACCGTGGCCGCCCAGACGCCCAACCGGCAGGATGCCGACGAGCCCGAGACCGGCGTTGACGACGCCGTGACGAGTGCGGCGGTCGAGGACGACGACACCACCGCCGTCGAGGCCGGCGACACGACCGCGGTGGAGGACGACGACACCACCGCCGAGATCGACCGCTCGCTCTGGGAGGAGACGAGGATCGACCCGGTGTCGATCGCGTTGCCGTCCGGCGTCGGTTACACGCTCCGGGCGTACCGGCCGGCCACCGAGCTGACGCCGACCGAGATCGAGGCCGCGGACGACGACGACCCGTTCGCCGCGCGCGCCCGCCGGCTGCGCGACGAGGACGAGGACGAGCTCGACGACGACGAGGACGGCGAGGTGGTCATCCTCGACGAGGAGGCCAAGGAGCTGTTCGAGGAGGCCGAGAAGGACGAGAAGTCCGGCGACTCGGACGACGAGGACGCCGACTCGGCCGACAAGGACGCCGACTCGGACACCGCGGCGGCCGAAAAGGAGGAGGAGGCCGAGGAGGTCCCGGCCTTCCTGACCCACAAGGGCAAGCTCCTGCTGTTCAAGAGCCCCGAATCGCTCGTCGCTTTCGTCCGTTCGGGTGCCCCGCACGACCTCGCTCAGCTCGATACTTGGGGCACACTGGCAGAGCGTCTCCAGCCGGCGGACGTCGTTCCGCTCGAGGACGACGACTACGGCCTGGACCTGGTGGTGGAGAACCTCCGGGGTGGCGCGGACGCGTGGGACCTCGGTCTGCTGATCGAGGCCGGCGAGGTCGCCCGCGACCTCGGCTACGCTCTTCGGTTGGCGCCGGTGCTGACCGCGCTCTCCCCGGGCTCTCCGCTGGACGACCTGGACGAGGCGCTGCGGTCCGCGTCGCGAGGTGGCATCGGTGGCTTCATGGGCCGGCGCCGTCTCAAGCGCATCGGTGCGCAACAGGCGAGCCTCGGCTGGCGCACCATCATCGGCAAGATCTCTGCTGTCGTGGACTGGCGCGACTGACCCTTTACGGGGAGCATCAGTCTTTGGCACACGACATGTGTCCTGGGAGGAGGACGACGCCGTGGCGCTCGTGCGGGTGTACTGCGGTCTGGCGTCGGCGGATTCGTCCGCGCGGCGGGCCACCGAGGGTCAGTCCCTCATGGTGGCCGTGGTGGACGACGCCGGCCGGCAGCTGCACGTCTCCGAGATAAGCGACGACGCGTCCGGGTTCGCCCGGCTCAGCTCGCTGCTCGCGGAGCGCGCCAGTGGTTCTCCCAGCGTGTCGGTCGCCGCCGACAGCGACGACCTGCTGGTCACCTCGCTGCTCACGGCCGCGGGACGCCCGCTGGCCGTGGCGGACGACGACGACGCCGACGACTTCGCCTCCCGGTTCGCCGGCGACGAGGCCCCGTCCTCCCCCGGGGCGCGCCGCGCGGTCGGGCTGGCCCGGGCGTTGCAGGCCGGCGCGCTCACCGCGATAAACGTGGCGCCGCCGGCCGGCCTGGTCGGCTACCAGCCGGTCCTCAACGCGCACGCCGCGCTCGCCATCGGGCGGCACGCCGCCGCGGTGGCGCTGCGCGAGGTGCTGCGCGAGCTCTACCCGGCCGCGTTGCGGGCCTACCCGGACCCGGCCGACCCGCTCGTGCTGGCCGTGCTGGCGGCCGTCCCCGAGCCGAGCCGGCTCGGTGGCGGCGCGCCCGGCCGGGACCGCGAGATCACCGTCACCACCGAGGCGATCGCCTCGCAGATCGTCGCCGACGGCGTCGCGCCGGCCGAGCAGGTGCACGCCGCGATCACCGCGTTGCAGGCCTCGGTGAACGAGGCCGCCCGCCGCGGCGTCAACCGCGCGCTCGCCCCCACCGTCGCCGAGACCGTCCGGCAGGCCGTCGCGGCCGTCCGGGCCTGCGACGCCGCCTGCGAGACGCTGGTCGCCACGCTGGCCTCCCGGATCGTCGCGCCGGCACCGGCCACGGACCGCCGTCTGCTCGGCGCGTCCGCGGAGCCGGCGGCGGCCGCCCCGTCCGCGGCGCCGCTGCACCCGGTGCGTGGCGGTGGAGCCGCGGCCGCCATGGGCAGCCGCCGGGCCCGCATCCAGGCGTCGGAGGGTCAGACGCCGGGCGCGCCGGTGCCGACCGGGCCGCCCCCGTTCGCGGTGGCCGCGTCCAGCGACATGACCGGCCCGGACACCTCGCTCAGCCCGCTGAGCCGCCCCGACACGTCCTCGATCCAGCTGGACTCGACGACCGGCGCGTTCCGGCGCGTCGACCTGACCGCGGGCCGCCGCGCCGCGCGCGAGGGCACCGGCGAGAACGTGCCGGTCAGCCCGGCCGGCCGCCGCCCCGACAGCCTGGCCAACCGGCCGGTCTCCGCGCCGCCGCCCCCGCCGCCGGGCCTCACGCCGATACACCCCGGTGTCCGTCCCGGGCCGAAGCCGCCGACGCGTACGCCGAGCCCGGCCGACTCCGGCGAGCCGTTCCGCGCGCCGCTGACCACGGCCGCGATCAACAGCAGCCGCGCCGAGCACCGGCAGCGGATGGCGGAGCTGACCTCGCGCGACACCGACCTGCCCGCGGCGAACGGCATCAACACGCCGCCGCCCGCCGGTGGTGGCCTGACCGACATAAGGCTCGGCATGCCGCCGTCCCGGACCACGCCGCCGCCGCCGGCGCCGGAGCCGGGCTCCCGGGCCGCGTGGCCGACGCACCAGGACGCCGACGAGCGCGCGCACACCGGCGAGCAGCCGCAGCTGCGCGGGCCGGCCGGCCCGGAGGCGCCGACGATGGCGGAGACGCTGCGCGTCCGGCCGCCGTGGCAGTCGGACGACCTGCCGCCGGAGCCGCCGGTGCTGCGACTGGTCGAGCCGGTCAACGGCCGTGGCGACGATCCGTCGCTCGGCACCGAGTCGTACACGCCGCCGCTGCGCCTCGTCGACCCGACCCGGCGCGTCGCGGACGCGCTTGACAGCTCGACCCCGCTGCCGGTCGACGAGGGCGACGGCGACCTGCTGATCTTCTCCGCCACCGCGTCGGCCTGGTTCACCGGGCACAGCAAGGAAGACCCGGTGGTGGAGACCGAGGCGGAGCCGAACTGGGGGCGGATGGACTCCGCCTGGCAGGCCGCGGAGCAGGCGGCCCGCCCGGCCGTCGGCGCCGAGACCAACGCCGGTCTGCCCAAGCGCGTCCCGCAGGCCAACCTGGTGCCCGGCTCCGCGCTCCGCGAGGACCGGCAGCTGCGCATCGTCCGCGACGCCCAGTCGCTGGCGGCGAACACCACCGGATACTTCCGCGGCTGGCGTCGCGGGCAGGAGATCGGCGGGTTCGCGGTCGGTGGCCGCCCGGGCCGCGAGTCGGCCGGCGGCTGGGACTTCACCCGCGATCAGGGCAGCCGGGTGGACGACACCAACGACGACGAGTACGAGTTCCGCTCGGCGACATATCGCTCATAATGTCACTTTGAGTAGTTCTCCTCATCTGCCCACTGACCTCGGTGTCGTTGCCCACATGTCGGGCTATTGACTACAGGGCGTGATAACAAGCACGATTCTGCTGGGGGCGTGGCGGCTCCACATCCCTTGTCGCCACCCCGTGGCGAAAGGCTTGGAACCATGCTCAACCGGCCCACCATCACGCGGCGGGGCCTGCTCGTGGCGACCGCGTCCGCGCTCACCGTGGCCGCCTGCGGCACCGACGACGAGTCGACCGGCCCCAGGACCGCCTCCAGCACCGACCTCGTGATCGGCGGCATCCTGGAACGCACCGGGACCGGCACCGCCATGGGCGAGCTCCAGGCCCGCGCGATGGAGCTGTTCCAGGTCCAGGTGAACGCGGAGGGCTTTCAGGTCGGCACGCAGCGCCGCACGCTGCAGCTGAAGATCGTGGACAGCGGCGGTGATCCGAAGAAGGCCGGCGAGCTGGCCCAGCAGCTGGCCAACCGGGACGGCGTCAACGCGCTCATCGGCGGCACCGTGCCGGAGACCTCCAGCGCGATCTCCGACGTGGCGCAGGAGCTGCAGGTGCCGTTCCTGTCGCTCGCGTCCGCGGACGACATCCTGACGCCGCTGTCCGCGCGCACCTACACGTTCAAGGTGACGCCGGACGCCCGGGACGTCGCGCAGGCGCTGGCGCAGGAGATCGACCGGCAGGAGATCGCGAAGGCGTCGATCCTGGCCGGCACCGGCCGGCACGGCGACGCGGGCGTGCGGCACATGGGTTCCGCGCTCGCCAGCCGGGACATCACGCTCGGCAGCACGGTCCGGCTGCCCGCCGGTGATCAGGACTTCGCCGCCGCGGCCGCTGAGGCGGTCCTGGGGCGCCCGGGGGCCATCATCATATGGGCGATGTCGCCCGACGCCGGAAAGGCCGCTCGTGCGCTTCGTGCGGCCGGTTACACGGGCCGCTTCTTCTTCACGCCGGAGGCGGTCACCGAGGAGACGCTCTCCGAGGAGAACGCGGACGCGGTGGAGGGCTCGTACGCGATCAGCCCCGGCTCGCTCGGCGCCTCGTCGCTGACCGAGACCGGCCCGGAGGGTCAGCGCCGCCGCGACCTGATCCAGCGGTACGTGACGCAGTACGGCTCGTTCAAGGGCTTCGCGCCGTACGCCGGGGACGGCATCAGCCTGCTGATCCAGGCCGCGTTCCAGGCGAAGAGCGTCGACCGCGGCCGGCTGCGCGCCTACCTGGAGCGGTCGTCGCTGGAGGGCATGGCCGGCGCCTACGCGCTGACCACGATCCGGCACGGCGGCATGGAGGCCGACTCGCTGGGCGTCTTCAGCGTCAACCTGAACAGCTGGGTGCGCACGTCCTGACGCACGACGAAACGCCCCGCCGTCCGGTGGGGCGTTTTTTCGTGACCGCGGAAAAACCTGCGGGGGTACGGAATGATCCCGTACCCCCGATGGGTCTTTCGCCGTTGGACCCGGTGGTCAGGCCGGCGCGACCGCGCGCGAACGGCGCATCGACAGCACGTACTCCACCAGGGAGATCAACACGTGCTTCGTCGACTCGCGGTTACGCGCGTCGCAGCTCACCACGGGCACCTCGCTGGAGATGGCGAGCGCGTCCCGCACATCCTGAGCGTTGTGGTACTGCATCCCGTCGAAGCAGTTGATGGCCACGAGGTACGGCAGCCGCCGGTGCTCGAAGAAGTCGATCGCCGCGAAACAGTCCGCGAGCCGGCGGGTGTCCACCAGCACCACCGCACCGATCGCGCCGCGCACCAGTTCATCCCACATGAACCAGAAACGCGTCTGACCCGGCGTACCGAACAGGTACAGGATCAGGTCGCGATCGATCGTGATTCGACCGAAGTCCATGGCGACCGTGGTGGTGGTGGTCTTGCCCGGCACCTGCCGGGTGTCGTCCACGCCCACGCCCGCCGACGTCATGATGGCCTCGGTGGTCAGCGGAGTGATTTCCGAGACCGAGCCGACCAGCGTCGTCTTTCCGACGCCGAACCCACCGGCGATGACAATCTTCGCCGATGTCACGCGCCCGGCCATAGGGCGGTGCGCCGTGTCAGAGCCTGCGAAGTCCACTCAGCACCCTCTCCAGCAATTCCGTGCCCACCGCGTCGTTCGCATCCTCCAGGGACGTCGGCTCATACACCGCGACAAGGCCGTCGGCGGCCATGTCGGCGATGAGGACCCGAGCGACCCCGAGCGGAAGTGACATCCGCGCGGCGATCTCCGCGAGTGACTGCAGCCGGCCGTCACACAGCGCGGCTATGTATTGATGCTCTCGACCGTGTCCGCCGTTGTTGGAGCCGGAGGACCGGCCCCGTACCGTCGTCTCAATCAGCGCTTCGAGTGCGATCTCCAACCGTGGCCGGGTCCGGCCTCGGGTAACGGCGTACGGCCTGACCAGCGCGCCGGTCGGCTCTTCGCGTTCGGCCATCGTCGCCGTTCACCCCCTCTGTTTCCTAGGTAGCGGTTTCAAGATCGCGGAAACCCGTCGTCGCATTTATATAGTGCTCCGGCCGGCTCGCGCCGGCCATCGCCTCGGCTTGTTAGCCAACCATCCCCGCCGCGGTACGCGGAGCCGGGGTCAGGGCGTCGCCCACCCGGTCCACCAGCAGGGCCATCTCGTAACCGACCTGGCCGACGTCACAGCTCCGCGCGGCCAGCACGGCGAAGGACGAGCCATCGGAGATCGACATCAGGAAGAGAAACCCGTTGTCCATCTCCACGACCGTCTGGAGCACGGCGCCGCCCTCGAAGCAGCGGGCCGCGCCCTGAGTCAGGCTGACCAGACCGGACGCGATGGCCGCCAGCTGGTCGGCCCGGTCCCGCGGAAGATCACGGGACCCGGCGAGAAGCAGACCGTCGGCGGATACGGCGACCGCATGCGCGACACCCGGAACGCGGTCGGCGAAGTTCGCCAGCAACCAACCGAGGTCCTGCGTTGTTGTCATCCCTCATGCTCCTTGCCAGCCTGCGAGGATTGCTGCCCGTCCAATGTTCCCTCTGAACCGGTCGGGTTGTCCTTGGGACCCGTGGTACGCCCGCGCTGCACGCCGCGGTGGTAGGCGGACAGAAGTCCGCGCACCCCCTCGGGCGACCGCTTGTTGACGACCGTGGTCCCCTTCTCGATTCCACCAGGAACGAGCTGTGCCATCGGCTTGCGCTTCGGCAGGCCCGCCTGGGTGGTCTCAGACGCCGTGTCACCCGCGGCCGCGGCGACCGAGGCGGCCGTCCGCCAGCCCTCGTCGGCCGCGGTCCGCCACCCGGAAGGCTCGGTGGAGATCCGCTGCGACGTGGCGCCGTCGCCGGTGGTGACCGGCGCCCCGGACCCGGCGGTGACCGGCTCCGGCGTGCGCGCTGCACCACCCGGCGTGGGAAGACTACGCTTTCTCGCCTCGATCGTCCCGTACTGCTGGGTCGGGGCGCTCGCGGCCTCGGCCGGGCTGGGCGTGGCCGCCGCACCGGTCGGACCGGTGGCCGGCTTACCGGACGCCTTCTGCGTGCGGAACCAGGCCGACTCGAGCTCCCGGAAGATCGGCAGCTCCATGGTCTCGTCCACCACCGGCTGCTGCCTCGGCGCGGCCTGGGGGGCCGGCTGAGCGGGCGTGGCCGGAGACACCGGGGACGGGATCGGCTGCGCCGACGACGGGACCGCGGCGACCGGCGGCACCGTGGGTGCGCCGTTCTCCGGACGGTACCGCGGGATCTCGGCGGTCAGGTCCAGCGACGAGGCGAGCTTCTCCGGCACCGGGGGTGCCGGGTTCTCCGCCGCGGGTGCGATCGGCGGCCACACGGGCGGTGCCGAGGGCGCCGACGTCGGGCCGCTCGCCGGCGGGGCCGACGCGACCGGCGGGACGGAGAGCGGCGGCACCGGGCCGCGCTGCTGCTCCGGCGTGGCCGGCTTCTGCCGCGGGATGGTCGGCGACGCCGGTCCGGCGAAGTCGTCCATCGGCGCCGGGCCGTCCTGGCGCGGGCGCTGCGGCAGGCCCTCGGCACGGCTGCCGTTGGCGCCGAACGCGTCGGTCGCACGACCGTTGCGCGGGCCGCCACCGGCCGGGCCGCCACCGAAGCCGTTGAAGCTGCCGAAGCCGTTGTTGCCGTTGTTGCCGTTCGAGGGGCCGCCGTTCGACCCGTTGGTGCCACCGCCCGGCGCGGCGCCGGTCAGGTCGGACCAGGCCGGCATGGACCGGGTGGGGCCGCCCGAGGTGGGCGCCGGGTCGTTGCCGAACCCGCCGAACGACGGGAGCGGCTCGCTCGCGAAGCCGCCGAGCGACGGCGCGGACTCCCGCTGCGACGGCGGGCGGCCGGAGCCACCCTCCAGCGCCAGCGGCGAGCCGAAGCCGCCCGGACCGCCGCCGAACGCCGCCGGCTCGGGCCGGGCACCGCCCACCGTGGCCGGGGTCCGGCCACCGCCGACGGCCGTGTGCGACGCCAGCACCGCCGTGGGCAGCGTGACCTCGGCGACGGTGCCGCGCTCCTTGGCGGAGCGCAGCTCGACCTTGACGCCGTGCCGGGCCGCCAGGCGGGCGACCACGACCAGGCCCATCATCCGGGAGACCGTGACGTCCACGGTCGGCGGACGCTGCAGCCGCTCGTTCAGGTCGCGCATCTGGTCCGGCGCGATGCCGATGCCACGGTCCTCGACGGACAGCGTCGCGCGGTCACCGTAGATCCGGGCCTCGACGATGACCTGCGAGTCCGGCGGCGAGAACGCGGTCGCGTTGTCGAACAGCTCGGCGACGAGGTGCACGAGGTCGTTGACGGCGTGCGCCGAGATCTCGATGTCCTTGTCGATGTTGCCGAAGTCGATCCGGGTGTAGTGCTCGACCTCGGACTGCGCGGCGCGCAGCACGTCGATCAGGGCGGCCGGCTCGCGCTGCACGCGGGTGGAGTCCGCACCCGCGAGCACCAGGAGGTTCTCGTCGTTGCGGCGCATTCGGGTGGCCAGGTGGTCGAGCTGGAAGAGCTCGGCCAACCGGTCCGGGTCCTCCTCGCCGCGCTCCAGCCGGTCCAGGTGACCGATGAGCCGGTCGACCAGGATCTGCGAACGGCGGGCGAGGTTGACGAACATGGTGGAGACGGACGCGCGGAGCACGGCCTGCTCGGCCGCGGTGCGCACCGCCTCCAGGTGGACCGCGTTGAACGCCTCGGTCACCTGACCGAACTCGTCCCGGCTGCGGACCGGCAGCGGCTCGGCGATCTGGTTGGCCACCTGCACCGGCGACAGCTGCGCGGAGATCGCCGGGTCACGGAGCCGGGCGACCGCCTGCGGCAGGCCGTACTGCGCGACGGAGAGCGCGCCGTGCCGGAGCTCGCGCAGCGAGCGGGCCATCGACCGGGCCACGAGCCAGGCGAAGAGGATCGCGAGGAGGAGCATGCCGAGCAGCACACCGGTCTCCACGAGGACTCGCCGCTGCACGTCGTTGCGCAGCGTCGTAGCCTCGGTGACGGTCTGCTCGTCCAGTCGCTTCTCCACCGTGCGGAACAGGTTGTTCTTGCCGGCCATCCCCTCGTCCCACTCCTCCGCGGAGAAGCCGAGCGACGTGATGTCACCGTCCTGGTTCGCCTCGATCTTACCGGCGTTGGACTTCGCCTCACGCTCGTCCGGGCCGGCGATCACCTGTCGCTTGTAGTCCCGGTCCTCCCGGGTGGCGACGGTCTCGAACGCGGCGGCCGCCTGGTTCTGACCGGTCAGCGTCGCGATGTAGTCCTTGCGGAGGTTTGGGGTGATCTCGCCCTGGGCAAACGCGCTGTGCACGATGACGCGCTGGGTGGAGAGGTACTCCTTCTCCTGCGCCAGCGCGGCGCTGGCCCGCATGCGGTCGCTCAGGCCCGGGTCACCGGCGAGCTGGGAGGCGGAGTTACGGATCTGCAGGAGACCGTTGATGATGCCGTCGTAGCTCTGCTTGGCGAACGACAGCTGCAGCGAGTTGTTGCTGACCTGACTGCGCGTCGCGGGCAGCTCCTCCAGGCTCGCGTCGGCCGTGTCGAGCAGCGTCTCGAAGTTGCTGTCCGGCAGGTCGGTGAGCAGCGTGCGCTGCTGCGAGTAGGGCTTCTTCGCGGCGTCCACGACGGCGTGCGTCTGGTTGAACGTCTCCAGCAGGCCCGCCTTGGCGTCGCGCTGCGAGTTCGGCGTGCTCAGGAACCGGGCAGCCGCGGCCCGCTCGTTCTGCAGGCTGTCGATCAGCTCGCCGGAGTACTGCTCCAGCTGGGCGATCGTGCGCGCCTGGTCGGCGTCGCGCGCCTCTTCGATGTGGTCGATCAGACCGCTGGTACCCACGACGATCGTCGCCATGGTCGGCACGATCATGATCAGTCCGAGCTTGGACCAGATCGGCAGGTCGCGGAGTCGGCTGCCAGGCCAACGGAGACGTGAAGAGACGGCTCCCGCCGCCCTCTTCCTTGGCTGCTCGCTCACGTCACCGCCCCTCAGCATCCGCGCCACCCCGAGTGGGTGGCCGCCGAACATAGTTCGACCCGGGTGGGCCGAACCTTCGAGATTCCATCACGACGAGTGTCAAAGAGAAAGCCCAGGTTGGGTCGGACTGGGAGTGTGGTGGGATGTTCATGACGTTTGACTGCAACGTGTCTTCCCGGAGCTACCCATAGTGACCAATTCTCCTGCCCGCGTCGTTCTGCTGGCCGGACCCTCGGGGTCCGGCAAGTCCTACATAGCCCGGCGAGCCGGCTTTCCTGTGCTTTGCCTTGACGACTTTTACAAGGATGGCGACGACCCGACGCTACCTCGAACGGCCGAAGGGACGGATTGGGAGTCGCCTCAAGCCTGGGATTCTGCCATGGCGGTCGAGACGATCGCCCGCCTGGCCGAGAGTGGCCGGGCCGAAGTGCCGGTTTACGCAATTGGGGTAGATCGGCGGATAGCCACTCGGCTGCTCGACCTGGCCGGTTCGCCAATTTTTATGGCCGAGGGGATATTTGCCGCCGAGATCGTACGCGAGCTTCGGGACCGAGGGCTACTGGCCGAGGCATACGCACTCCGGCGATCGCGGACCGTCACGTTCGCCCGCCGGCTGAGCCGCGACCTGACCGAACGGCGCAAGCCCCCGGCCCTGCTGGTCCGGCGCGGGCTGCAGTTGCTGCGGGCCGAGCCGGTGGTGCTCCGCCGTCAGGTGGCGCTCGGCTGCCGGGCCGCGAGCGCCGGGCGGATCGTGCGCGAGGTGCGGGCGATGGCCGGCGCCCCGGACCCGGCCGGGACGCACGGCGAGCCCGCGGTCAACTGACGGTGCACGACCGCTAAGGAACCGCAAAGCAAGTCGTAACAGATCTTTTACAGCGGCCGCTCTGTGATCAACTTTGAGTAGGCCGGCTTGATCACTTCGTTGATGATCGAGAGGCGTTCGTCGAACGGGACGAACGCGCTCTTCATGGCATTAATGGTGAACCACTGCATCTCGGCCCATCCGTAGCCGAACGCCTCGGAGAGCAGCGCCATCTCGCGCGACATCGACGTTCCGCTCATCAGCCGATTGTCCGTGTTGACGGTGACCCGGAATCGCAGATCGCGCAGCAGCCCGATCGGGTGTTCCGCGATCGACGGCGCGGCGCCGGTCTGCACGTTCGACGACGGGCACAGCTCGAGCGGGATGCGCTTGTCCCGCACGTACGACGCGAGCCGGCCGAGCACCGGCGCGGACTCACCGGTGATGTCGTCGACGATCCGCACGCCGTGGCCCAGCCGGTCCGCGCCGCACCACTGGATCGCCTGCCAGATCGACGGCAGGCCGAACGCCTCGCCGGCGTGGATGGTGAAGTGGAAGTTCTCCCGCTGCAGGTACTCGAATGCGTCCAGGTGCCGGGTGGGCGGGAAGCCGGCCTCCGCACCGGCGATGTCGAAGCCGACCACGCCCGAGTCCCGGTGCCGGACCGCCAGCTCCGCGATCTCCTGTGAGCGGGCCGCGTGCCGCATCGCGGTGACCAGCGTGCCGACCCGGATCGTCCGGCCGGCCGCGGCCGCCTCCGCCGTGCCGTCCCGGAACCCGGCGAGCACGGCCTCCACCACGGCGTCCAGGCTGAGCCCGCGCTCCAGGTGCTGCTCCGGCGCGTAGCGGACCTCGGCGTAGACCACGCCGTCGGCCGCGAGGTCGAGCGCGCACTCCCGGGCCACCCGGTGCAGGCCCTCCTCGGTCTGCATCACGGCCACGGTGTGCGCGAACGTCTCCAGGTAGCGCTCCAGCGAGCCGGAGTTGGCCGCGGTGACGAACCATTCGCCGAGCGCGGCCGGGTCGGTCTCCGGCAGCGGGTGCCCGATGCCGTCGGCCAGTTCGACTATCGTTGCGGGCCGCAGACCGCCGTCCAGGTGGTCGTGGAGCAGGGCCTTGGGTGCTTTGACGATCTCGTCGTACGGAATTGCGACCATGGAGAGACATTAGTGCCTCCCGGAAAGGAAATCAGGCCGGTTTGAACGCCTCCGTGCTAGCCCGGCTCCGCTGCCCGGTCTGCGCCGCCCGCGGTGCCGGCGCCCCGCTGACCAGCGAACCCCGGGACGGCGCCGCGCTGCGCTGCCCGGCCGGGCACAGCTTCGACGTGGCCCGGCAGGGTTACGTCAATCTCAGCACCGGCCGGACGCCGCACGTGGGCGACACCGCCGAGATGATCGCGGCCCGGGAGGAGTTCCTCGGCGCCGGGCACTACGACTTCGTGATCGACGCCCTCGGCGAGGCGGCGCGCACGGCGTACCCCGGCGTGGGTCTGGTCGTGGACGCCGGTGCCGGCACCGGCCGGCACCTGGCCGGCGTGCTGGCCACGCTGCCCGGGGCCGACGGCCTGGCGCTCGACGTCTCCAAGCCGGCGCTGCGGCGCGCGGCCCGGCGGGTCCCGGCCGCGCTGGCCGACACCTGGGCGGGGCTGCCGCTGGCGGACGACGCGGCCGGCCTGGTGCTGAACGTGTTCGCGCCGCGCAACGGCGCCGAGTTCCGGCGGGTGCTGCGCGCGGACGGCCGGCTGCTGGTGGTCACGCCGGAGCCGGACCACCTGGGCGAGCTGGTCGACGCGCTGGGCCTGCTCCGGGTCGACCCGGACAAGCCCGACAAGATCGCCCGCAGCCTCGGCGGTCACTTCACCGAGCTGGCCGGCACCACCCACCGGCGCGAGCTCCACCTGACCGCGGCCGAGGTCGCCGCGGTGGTCGGCATGGGACCGAGCGCCTGGCACGCACACGCGGGCCCGGCGGCGGCCGCCACGGTCACGGCCGCGGTCCGGATCGGCACCTGGGCGCCGTCAGACTGACAGGTCGATCTCCTCCCAGCCGACCGGCGGCTCGTGGTACGGCCCGCGGAACACGATCGCCCACTCCAGCGCCCAGCGCCGCTGCCCGATCGCGTTCGCGTCTATCGCACCGGGTGACGGCAGCCCGAGCCGTTCCGCCTCCAGGTACGCGTAGTCCAGGCAGTAGTAGAGGTCGAGCAGCGCGGCCGCCTCCACCGCGTCGCGCGGCGCGACCAGCGTGCGGGACCGCCACTGCCGGTAGGTCTCACCGGCCGCGAGGTTCGGCAGCAGGCCCATCAGGCGCCCGTCCGGCGGCTCCATCGGGTCCAGGTGCTTGGTCAGGCCGAGCACCCAGGCCAGCGCGAAGACCGCGTCGTGGTGCAGCACGAACGAGCGGTGGTCACCCCGGCCGCCCATCACGAACTGCCACTCCGGGCCGGTGACGCTCTCCACCAGATGCGACCCGAGCAGCCAGCTCATCGCGGCGTCGGGCGGCATCCCGAAACACCGGGCCAGCACGACGTGCAGGATCGCCGCGCGCGCCTCCACCTGATCGGTGGGCCGCAGCTCCACCTCGTCGCCCGGCTCCCACACCAGCGGAAACCCGTCCGGCGGCACCGGAAGACGCAGTCGGCGCAGCTCCTCGAGACTGGCCGCACGTACCGCCTGGGGGTCGGGAACGGCTAGGACCACAGCATCCTTCCCCATCGCGTCCTGCCCGGCGGGACCGCCGGTGCTCCCCCACCTGCGGCACAGAACGCCGGGACTGTCGACACAGCACCCCAATGCTCTCGGCCGGAAACCTTAGCTGGTCAGCGACGCCTGCACCATGGGCAGTCCGATCCGCTCAATGATGAGTGGCGTCCGCGCGGCCGGCTGGTCCGCGATGGTAATCGCACCGTGCGCGAGTTCGCGCGCCCCCTCGATCCGCGCCGCGTCGTCCGCGCGCAGTTCCAGCAGCGGCTGACCGCGCCGCACCGGGTCGCCCGGCTTCACCTTCAGCATGATCCCGGCGCCCGCGCTGACCGCGTCCTCCTTGCGCGCCCGGCCCGCGCCGAGCCGCCACGCGGCCACCCCGATGTCGTACGCGTCCATCGCGGTCACGTAGCCGTCCGCGGCCGCGTACAGCGTCTCGGTCTCCGGAGCGACCGGCAGCGGCGCGTCCGGGTCGCCGCCCTGTGCGCGGATCATGTCCCGCCAGCGGTCCATCGCACCGCCCCCGGCCAGCACGTCCGCCGGGTCCACGTCGGTCCGGCCGGCCGCGGCCAGCATCTCCCGGGCCAGGCTCAGCGTCAGCTCGACCACGTCCGCCGGGCCGCCGCCGGCCAGCACCTCGACGGACTCCTCGACCTCGATCGCGTTGCCGATCGCGAGGCCGAGCGGCGTGGACATGTCGGTCAGCACCGCGACCGTGTTCACGCCGTGCGCGCCGCCCAGCTCCACCATGGTGCGGGCCAGCTCGCGCGCGTCGTCCAGGTTCTTCATGAACGCGCCGGAGCCGACCTTCACGTCCAGCACCAGCGCACCGGTGCCCTCGGCGATCTTCTTGCTCATGATGGAACTCGCGATCAGTGGGATCGCCTCGACCGTGCCGGTCACGTCGCGCAGCGCGTAGAGCTTGCGGTCGGCCGGTGCGAGCCCGTCGCCGGCCGCGCAGATGACCGCGCCGACGTCGCGCAGCTGGGTGCGGAACTCCTCGTTGCTCAGCCGGGCGCGCCAGCCGGGGATCGACTCCAGCTTGTCCAGCGTGCCGCCGGTGTGGCCGAGGCCGCGGCCGGACAGCTGCGGCACCGCGACGCCGCACGCGGCCACCAGCGGGGTGAGCGGCAGCGTGATCTTGTCACCGACGCCGCCGGTGGAGTGCTTGTCCGCGGTGGGGCGGCCGGCCGCGCTCAGGTCCAGCCGCTCGCCGCTGGCGATCATCGCCGCGGTCCAGCGCGCGATCTCCGGCCCGGTCATGCCGCGCAGCAGGATCGCCATGGCCAGCGCGGACATCTGCTCGTCCGCGACCACGCCGCGGGTGTACGCGTCGATCACCCAGTCGATCTGCGCGTCGCTGAGCACCTGACCGTCCCGCTTGGCCCGGATCACGTCGACCGCCGCGAAACTCATGCCGTCTCCTCCGCCGCGCTTCCCCGACGACCGTCGTCGGACCCTGCGCCAGCACGTTCTGTCATGCCGGAATTCCCTCGTTGAACGCGGCCGGCGGGTCGCCCTCGCCCGCCCACGACATCGCGCCCTCCGCGTCCACCACGACCACGCGTGGCGTCCGCGCCCGGCCCCACCGGACACCCTCCTCGGTGTCCGGCCAGATCGGGCCCTCCTCCAGGATCCCGGCGCGCTCGGACTCCTCGGCACCGCTGGAGCGGTCCCAGTACCCGGTCCACACCTGCTTGCCACCGTCCAGCTCCGGGTGGATGAAGACGGTGCCCTGGCCGATCCAGCTGGACAGCCGCACCGGCACGCTCGGCGCCGGCGAGCTGGTCACCACGGCCAGGTCCGCCGGGCCGAAGCCGTGCGGCATCAGCTCGTCCATCAGCAGCGGGCTCGGGTACGCCTCGACCAGGCAGCTCGGCCCGCCGTTCTCCCACAGCAGCTGACGGCACCGGCCGCACGGCATGATCGGCTGACCGGTGGCGTCCACGCAGGAGATCGCCACGATCCGGCCGCCGCCGCTCGCGTGCAGCTGGGACACCACGCCGCACTCGGCGCAGAGCGCCACACCGTACCCGGCGTTCTCCACGTTGCAGCCGACGATCACCCGGCCGTCGTCGACCAGCGCGGCCGCGCCGACCGGGAATCGCGAGTAGGGCGCGTACGCCCGCTGCATCACCTCGACGGCAGCGGCGCGCAGTTCGGCCCAGTCGATCTCCATAGTCACGCCCTCAATCCTGACGTATGCGCACGGATCCGGGCGTCCGTAACGAAGCATGGACGCCCGGGACCCGCAACGCTAGCTCTTGACGTAGGGCTTGCCGTCCGCGGCCGGCGCGCGCACCCGGCCGACCAGTCCGGCCACCGCCACGATCGTCGCGATGTACGGCAGCATGTTCAGGAACTGGCTCGGCACCGGACTGCCGATCGCGCTCAGGTAGATCGCCAGCGTGTTCGCGAAGCCGAAGAACAGCGCCGCGAGCAGCGCGCCCACCGGCCGGAACCCACCGAAGATCAGCGCCGCGAGCGCGATGAAGCCGGCGCCGGCGGTCATGTTCTTGCCGAACGCGCCGGTCGAGACGAGCGTGAAGAACGCGCCACCGAGGCCCGCCACCACGCCGCCGAGCAGCACGTTCAGGTAACGCGTGCCGCGCACCCGGATGCCGACCGTGTCGGCCGCGGTCGGGTGCTCGCCGACCGCGCGGGTCCGCAGACCCCACCGGGTCCGGGCCAGCCCGAAGTGGATGACCGCGACCAGGATCAGCGCGATGTAGACCAGCGGGCTGGTGTCGAACAGCACCGGCCCGACAACCGGGATGTCGGCCAGCACGGGGATGCGCAGGTTCTGCATGCGCGGCGGCGTGTTGAACGCGGCCGCGTCGGTCTGCATCAGCCGCTCGTAGAGGAACCCGGTGACGCCGAGCGCCAGCAGGTTGAGCACCGTGCCGATCACCACCTGGTCGACCAGGAACCGGATCGCCAGCACGGCCAGCAGTGCCGCGATCAGTACGCCGCCGGTGACCGCGCCGAGCACGCCCAGCCAGACGCTCGCGGTCATCGTGCCGATCAGCGCCGCGCCGAACGCGCCCATCAGCAGCTGACCCTCGATACCGATGTTGACCACGCCGGTGCGCTCGCAGAGCACGCCGCAGAGCGCGCCCAGGATCAGCGGCACGGCCAGGCCGAGCGAGCTGCTCGCGGTGCCGACCAGCGGCAGGAAGTTGCCGGCCACCTGCCAGCAGAGGAAGGACAGCACGAAGCCGAGCACGCCGGCGACCAGCAGCACGGTGAACCACCGCCGGGCCACGCCGACCAGCAGGCCGACGCCCGCGGCCACGGTGAGCGCGCCGAACACGGCCGCGCCGAGCTTGCCGTCGATGCTGAGCGCGGCGCCGGTGGCGTCCTCGCCGAGCGTGAACCGGGCCGGCGCGGACTCGGCCAGCAGCGCGAAGCCGACCGCGGCGAGCAGGCCGATGACGACCAGCACGGCGCCGCTCCGGCGCTCCCGCGTCCAGTACTTAGCGGGCGCCAGGTCGTCCACCGTGAGAAGGGTCGTGGACATGGTCACCAACCCTTCGCGATGCTGGTCGACAGCCGGGCCGCGCGCGCGGCCCGCAGCCGGAAGATGGCCTTCACCAGGGCGGGTGCCGCGATGAAGATGACGATGAGCGCCTGCAGCACGGTCACCAGTTCCAGCGAGACACTGGCGTACGACTGCATGCGGTTGCCGCCGGCGCGCAGCGCGCCGAACAGGATCGCGGCCCACAGCACGCCCCACGGCTTGCCGCGGCCGAGCAGCGCGACCAGCAGGCCGTCGAAGCCGATGTTCGCGGCCACCAGCGGGTTCAGGGCGTAACCGGTGCCGAGCACCTGGGTGGCACCGCCGAGGCCGCCCAGCGTGCCGGAGACGGTCATCAGCAGCGCGTACGTCGCGGTGACGCTGATGCCGGCCGTTTTCGCCGCGTCCGGGTTCGCACCGACGGCGCGCAGCTCGAAGCCGAACGTCGACCGGTTCAGCAACCAGGACACGCCCCAGGTGGCCAGCGCGGCCAGCACGATGCCGAGGTGCACGCGCTGGTCGCCGCCGAGCAGGGCGGGCAGCTGCGCGGAGGACTCGACCGGCTTGCTGATCGCGTCCTGCCGGTTCGGGTCGTGCACGCCCGCCTGCATGATGATCCAGCCGAGGAACAGGGCGGCGATGTAGTTCAGCATGATCGAGGTGATCACCTCGTGCGCGCCGAACCGGGCCTTCAGGATGCCGGGCAGGAAGCCCCAGAACGCGCCGCCGGCCGCGCCCGCGACCAGCGCGACCACCAGGTGCACGCCGATCGGCAGCGGGATCAGGAAGCCGGCCAGCGCGGCCGCGATGCAGCCCATGATCGCCTGGCCCTGGGCGCCGATGTTGAACAGGCCGCCGCGGAACGCCAGCGTGACCGCGAGGCCGGTGAACACGATCGGCGCCGCGTAGGTCAGCGTCTCCGAGATCGGCCGCAGCGCGGTGCTCGCCGAGGCCGCGTCCGGGTCGAAGATCGCGCCCTTGAACAGGTTCGCGTACGCCTCGCTGACCAGCTCCCAGCTCGCGGTCAGCGCGTCCGTCGGCCGGGCCGTGAAGTAGCCGTAGGTGGCCAGCACGTCCGGGTCGGACAGGATGATCAGCACGGCGCCGATCAGCAGCGCCGCGATGATCGCCAGCACCGTCACCGTGACCGTGTTCGCCGACCAGATGGCCGTGACGATCCGCCCGGCCGTGAGCTCACGCCGGGACTCTTCCACCTTCATGCCGCGTCCTCAGTAACGCCGGCCATCAGCAGGCCGATCTTCTCCACCGGGGTGTCCGGGCCGACGATCGCGAGGATCCGGCCCCGGTACATCACCGCGATCCGGTCCGCGAGCCCGATCACCTCGTCCAGCTCGCTGGAGACCAGCAGCACGCCGGTGCCGACGTCCCGCTCGTGCACGATCTGCGCGTGGATGAACTCGATCGAGCCGACGTCCACGCCGCGGGTGGGCTGGCAGGCGATGAACAGCTTCAGCGGGCGGGACATCTCCCGCGCCACGATCACCTTCTGCTGGTTGCCGCCGGACAGCGTGCCGACCGGCGCGTCCGCGGACGGCGTGCGCACGTCGAACTTCTCGATCCGCTCGGCCGCGTTCGCCGCGATCCGCTCCGGGTTGAGCACCATGCCCCGGGCGTACGGCGCCTGGTCGTAGACGTCCAGCACCAGGTTCTCCGCGACGGAGAACTCCTTGACCACGCCGTCGACGCTGCGGTCCTCCGGCACGTAGCCGACGCCGGCCCGCAGCACCTGCCGGGTGGAGCGACCGGCCATCGGCGCGCCGGCCAGCGTGACCGTGCCGGCCTCGATCTCGCGCAGGCCCATCAGGGCCTCGATCAGCTCGGTCTGCCCGTTGCCCTGCACGCCCGCGATGCCCAGCACCTCGCCGGCCCGCACGGTCAGGTCCACGCCGGCGACCTGCACGGTGCCGCGGTCGTCCCGGACGGTCAGCCCGGACACCTCCAGCACCGGCTCACCCGGCGTGGCCGGCGCCTTCTGCACCTCGAGCACCACGTCACGGCCGACCATCAGCGCGGCCAGCTCGTCCTTGGTCGACTCCGGGGACGCGGTGCCCACGGTCCGGCCGCGCCGGATCACGGTGATCCGGTCGGCGATCGCCTTCACCTCCTGGAGCTTGTGGGTGATGAAGACGATCGACTTGCCGGACGCCTTGAGCGTGCGCATCACCGCGAGGAGCTCCTCGGTCTCCTGCGGCGTGAGCACGGCGGTCGGCTCGTCCAGGATCAGCAGGTCCACGTTGCGGGTGAGCGCCTTGATGATCTCGACGCGCTGCTGGACGCCGACCGGCAGGTCCTCGACCAGCGCGTCCGGGTCGACGCGCAGGCCGTACCGCTCGGAGACCTCCTTGATCTCCTTGCGCGCCCGGCGGCGGTCCAGCCAGCCGAGCCGGCCGCCGCGGACGTGCTCGGCGCCGAGCATCACGTTCTCCGCCACGTCGAAGACCGGGACCAGCATGAAGTGCTGGTGCACCATGCCGATGCCGGCCGCGATCGCGTCGCGCGGTCCCTTGATCTGCACGGGCTCGCCGTCGACCACGATCTCGCCCTCGTCCGGCTGCAACAGCCCGTAGAGCACGTTCATCAGGGTCGACTTGCCCGCGCCGTTCTCGCCCAGCAGGGCGTGAATCTCTCCCGGCTCCACCGTCAGGTCGATGTGGTCGTTGGCGACCAGGTCACCGAACCGCTTGGTGATGCCACGCAGTTCAAGCTTCAGGGCGGACCTCCTGGATCCGGTGCCTCGGCGGCTGGTGGCCGCTGGGGGGCGAGGCGGTGTTCGGGGCCGGCGATGCTGCGGGACACCCGCGCGCGCGGATGCCCGGCGGCCCCGCCGGGACCACATCCGGGCCGGCCGCCGCACGGATCTCCGCGCGGCGGCCGGGTGATGCCGAGGATCGTTCAGCGCCGGTGCCGGCCGGCCCGTGACCGTGGGTCAGCGAGCCGGCCGGCACCGCACCGAACGATTCTCACTGCTATCAGATCATCACTTCGGCGCGGCTTCCGACTCAACCTTGATCGTGCCGGCGATGATGTCGTTCTTGAGCTGGTCGATCTCGGCCTTGAGCTCGGCCGGGACCTTGCTGTCGAACTCGTGGTAGGCGCCGAGCGAGACGCCGCCGTTCTCCAGCGTGCCCTTGTAGCCGACGGCCGCGTCGAGCTTCTCGCCCTTCGAGCCCTTCAGCGCCGCGTCCTTGACGCCGCCGGAGACGCTCTTGACGACCGTGCTGAGGAACGCCGAGCAGTACTGCGCCGCGACCTCGCAGCCGTCCGAGTCGACCCAGATCACGCTGTACTTGCCGCCGGACTCGGCGGCCGCGGCCGCGGTGCCCAGGCCGGTGCCGCCGGCGACCGGCAGGATCACGTCCGCGCCCTGGCCGACGAACGTGTCGGAGATCGCCTTGCCCTTGGCCTGGCTGGTGAAGTCCTCCGCGAACGTGCCCTTCTGGGTGGCCTTGTCCCAGCCGAGCACCTTGACGGACTTGCCCTTGACCTCGTTGTACTTCGCGACGCCGTCGACGAAGCCGTCCATGAAGATGGTCACCGGCGGGATGTTCATGCCGCCGTAGGTGGCCACCGTGCCGGACTTCGAGTAGCCCGCGGCCAGGTAACCGGCCAGGTACGACGCCTGCGCGGTGTCGAACTGCAGCGGGTAGACGTTCGTCGCGTCCGGGATCGCCGCGTCGACGATCGCGAACTGCGAGTTCGGGTTCGCGGCCGCGATCTTCTTCGTGGCGTCGGTCATCAGGCCGCCGACCGCGAGGATCAGGTTGCACTTCTGGGCCGCGAAGTCGGTCAGGTTCGGCTCGTAGTCCGCGATCGCGTTGGACGCGGTGAACTTCGTGCTGATGTTGCTGGCCTCGGCCTTGGCGGCCTCCAGGCCGGCCCAGGCGGACGCGTTGAACGACTTGTCGTCGATGCCACCGGTGTCGGTGACCATGCAGGTGCTGTAGGCGGGGGCGTCGCCACCGCCGGCGGCGTTCTCCTCCGGAGCCTCGCCACACGCGGAGAGGGCGAGCCCGGAGGCCGCCAGCACCGCAAGAATCTGAATCCCACGCGCAGCGCGCAAGAGGGTCTCCTTCCAATCACTGCACACCGCACGACGGGCGGTGAATCCCACGAGACGGAGAGCGTACGCTGCCCCAGGTCACGGGTTAGACAACCGTGCACTACCTGTTGGAGCACCGTTACCCGCACGTAACTCTCCTGATCAACATTGCACCGCCGATCCGGGGCTTCGTGGGGGAATTCGCCACATGTCGCACGGATCCCGCCGGCCACCCGTGACCCAACGGTGACCGAACGACCCCGGCCGCCCGGAAAAAATTTTACGAACCGGTAACCCAACGTCAAGATCAAGATCGAGGCCACCCGAGGGTACGCACGCCACCTCCCACCGGGCCGCCCGCACTCCCCCGCCCCGCGCCGTTTCGATCTTGCATTTATGCGGAATCGATCACTATCGGTCAGGACGCGGCGACGGATAGGATCGGGTGGATGTGACGACACACCGACCATCCCCGGGGAGTCCTCATGCGACTGACGGACCGGCGGGTCCTCATCGGCGCCGGCGCGATCGTGGCGCTGGCGATCGCCGTCACCGGCATCGCGTTCGCGTCCACCTCCGGCGACGACGGTCCGGGCGCCGCCGCCCCGCCCGCGGCCGAGGCCACCCCGGCGCCGCGCCGCTCCGCGATCCTGCCCGGCCGCCCCGGCGAGTCCGCGCAGGTCATCCTGCCCACCCCGGCACCGCCCGGCTCCGAGGCGCCCGGCGCCACCGACCCGTGGAACCAGGCCGACGCCGACTTCCTGCGCAAGATGATCCCGCACCACCAGCAGGCGCTGGAGATCTCCGCGCTGGCCCCCGGCCGGGCCGCCAACCCGCAGCTCGTCGCGCTGGCCGAGCGCATCTCGGACACCCAGACGCTGGAGATCGGCTCGTTCCGCGGCTGGCTGCGTCAGCACAACCTCGGCGAGGACCTGCCCGGCCACGACCACGACACCATGCCCGGCATGCAGAGCGCCGAGCGCATGGCGGAGCTGGCCGCCCTCGAGGGTGACGAGTTCGACCGCCGCTTCGTGGAGATGATGACCGACCACCACGCCGGCGCGATCGCGATGGCGAACGAGGCACTGCGCGGCGGCACGAACACCTGGATCCAGCAGACCGCCACCTCCGTCGCCCACGAACAGGGCGTCGAGATCGACCGGATGAGCGCCATCGTCATCGGCTGAGCACGGGCATGGCGCCCGGACGGGCATGGCGCCCGGACGGGCATGGCGCCCGGACGGGCATGGCGCCCGGACGGGCATGGCGCCCGGACGGGCATGGCGCCCGGACGGGCATGGCGCCCGGACGGGCATGGCGCCCGGACGGGCATGGCGCCGGGTCGTCAGGGGACCCGGTGCAGGGCGGCCAGGAGCGTCTCGACGGCGGGGCGGCCGGCCCGGCCGGAGCTGACCAGGGCGTCCAGGCGGCGGGCGCCGGCGCCGGGTAGCGCGGTGACCCGGATCGCGGCGGTGTCCACGCCGCGCAGCGCCAGGTCCGGCACGACCGCGGCGCCCTGCCCGGCCGCGACCAGCGACAGCATGGCCGGGAAGTCCAGGCAGGAGTGCGCGCGCCGGGGCACGAAGCCGTGTTCGCGGGCGATCCGCTCCAGTGCCTGCCCGGCCGCGGACGACGCCGGCGAGCCGACCCACGGCCGGTCCGCGAGGTCCGCGTACGAGTCCGGCGCCGGCCACCGCGCCGGCACGACGATCCGGTACGGGTCCGCGCGCAGCGGCACCACCGTCACCTGCCGCCGGGTGTCCAGCCCGAGGCTCTCGTCCCGTTCGAAGAGCATCAGGTCGATCCCGCCGAGCCGCAGTTCACGCAGCGCGGGCGCGCCCTCGATCTCGACGATCGTGCAGGCCACGGCCGGATGCTCGGCGGCCAGCAGCGTGAGCGCCGGCACCAGCAGGTGCCGGATGACCGTGGAGAACGCGGCCACCCGGACCCGCCCGGCGGCCTGCCCACCCAGCCCTTCCAGCTCGCGCTGCGCCTCGGTCAGCTCACGTTCGATCGTCTCGGCCCGCGCGGCGAGCAGGCGGCCGGCCGCGGTCAGCACGGCCCGGCGGCCGGTGCGGTCGACGAGCGGCCGGCCGACGCTGTGCTCCAGCTGGGCCAGCTGCTGGGACACCGCGGACGGCGTGACGTGCAGCGCCGCGGCGGCGCCGGCCAGGCTGCCGCGCCGGGCGATCGCCGCCAGCACCCGCAATCGACGTGGATCGAGGTCCACTGAAGTCCGCCTACAGTTTCGCTTAAGGAAGTCTCGCTTCCACGTTAGCGGTCCTGTCCGTCAGCATCGACGGCATGGACATCTCGTTGATCGCGATCCTCGGCTGGGCCGGTGCCGGTGTGCTGCTGCTGGCGTACGCGCTGGTCTCCACGAAACGGCTGGCCGGCGACGGCTGGCGGTTCCAGGCGCTGAACCTGGCCGGCGGCCTGGCGCTCGCCGTCAACTCCGCGTTCTTCGGCGCCTGGCCGTCCGCGGCGCTGAACGTCGTCTGGGTCGCCATCGGCACGGTCACCATCGCCCGGATCGCCGCCGCGGCCCGCCGCCCGCCCACCGGCCTGGCGCGCCCGTCTCGCTGATCGCGAGGGTGGCGACGGAACGGGCCCGCCCCCGGCAGGGAGCGGGCCCGTCGTCGGCGGGACCGGGTTACAGCTCGGCGCAGGCGCCCGGCTCGCGGTGGTCCACGGTGTTCCGCACACCGTCGTTGACCGGGGCGACCTTGTTGTACTCACACTCCAGGCTGCCGCCGATCGTGTTGCCGGCGATGACGACCGCACCCTTGGTGTCGTGCACGTCCAGGTCGCCGGAGATCCGGTTGCCCGCCACGTACACCTGGGCCAGCTCGTCCGCCCAGACGTCACCCGTGACGCTGCTGTCCAGCAGCGAGAACGTGCCGCCGCCGGTGACCCGCACGTCGCCGGCCACGGTCGCGCCGTAGGCCAGCAGCGTAGCGCCCTTCGACACCTCCACCTTGCCGCGGATCGTGCCGCCGTCGACGCAGGTGACACCGCGCTTGACGGTGATGCTGCGGGACGCGTCGCGCAGGACCGTGTCACAGGCCGGGTACTGCGGCTGCGTCTGGACGTTCAGCTCGCTGAACCGGACGGCCGCCGCGCTGTTCGTCCGCGGGTCGTCGAGCTTCAGCACGTCGAAGCCCTTCGCGATGTCGTTCGAGTAGATCAGGCCGTTGTAGTAGTACGCCGACCACGATCCACCGGTGGCCGTGCCGGTGGTGCTGAGCGGGCCGCGCTCCCAGTAGCCGAGCTCCACCGGGTTCGCCGAGTCGGTGAAGTCCCAGACCGAGACGCCGCCCTGGTACCACGCCTGGACCAGGATGTCCCGGCCGAACGCGGGGATGATCGAGCCGTTGTGCGCGACGCAGTTCTCGTTCCACGCGTTCTCACGCGGGATCTTGAAGTAGCTCTTGAACTCGAGCTTGCCGCCGGTCAGGTCGTAGACCGCGTCCGCGCCCCGGGTCGGCCCGATCTCCGGGTTGCAGGTGGCGAGCCCACCGCCGCCGAGCTCGTCGGTGAAGATCACCTTGGTGCCGGCGTTGTTGAACGAGGCGGAGTGCCAGAACGCGAAGTTCGTCAGGTCCCGCACCCGCTCGGTGACGACCGGCGCCGCCGGGTCGGAGATGTCCAGCAGGATGCCGTCACCCATGCAGGCACCCGCCGCGATCTTCTTCGCCGGGTACGCCGTGATGTCGTGGCAGCCGGTCGTCGCGGAGCTGCCGTTGCCGCCCGGGTTGCCGCCGTCCGGGAACAGGTTCGGCGCGGTGATCACCGCCGCGTCCGTCGGCTTGTCCAGCGGCACCTTGATGATCGAGATGGAATCGTGCGGCGGGAGGCAGTCCGGGTACGTCGCGGACGGCGAGTACGACGAGACGTAGACGTACACGTCCTTCTTGGACGGCACCAGCGTGTGCGTGTGCGACCCGCAGTTGGTCTCGACCGACTTTATGTACTTCGGCGCGGCCTTGTCGGTGATGTCGAAGATCTTGATGCCCTCCCACGCGTTCTTGTCCGACGCCGGGAGAGCCGTGCTGTTGCACGAGTCGTCGCTGCGGGACGAGTCGGTGGAGAGGAAGAGCAGGTTGCCGAGGACCGAGATGTCGTTCTGCGCACCCACGCAGACGACCTCGCTGACGACCGCCGGCGCCGCCGGGACGCTGATGTCGTAGACGACGAAACCGTTGTAGTTTCCGGAGAACGCGTACTTCCCCTGGAACGCCAGGTCGGAGTTCAGCTGGCCGAACGCGGCCGACTTCGGCACGTTCGCCAGCTGGGTGAGGTTGTCACTGTGGACGATCTCGTCGACGCCGGGGATCTCCGCAGCATAGGCGGCGGTGGGTGCCGAGGCCACGGCCACGAGCGTGGCGGCGGTCGCGGCGAACCCGGCGAGACTGAGCCTGCGTAACCCTCGTGGGGTGTGGCTGGTCATACACACTGCCCTTCGATCAGGACGGCGCGGCTGCCGTACCTGGACATCGAAGCATTTGCACTCCGCAAATACCAGCCCGTTGTGAACTTCCCACCACTCTGCGTTCGTTACGCAACAGGACCGTCATAACTGAGCGGCCGGTCAACCAGGTTGCGCAGGACCCCGCGGCGACCTGCCGATGGGTTACTGTTCTCGAATGCGCGCACGTCTGTCGGACATCGCCCAGCAGGCGCAGGTCAGCGAGGCGACCGTGTCCCGCGTCCTGAACGACCGGCCGGGCGTCGCCGGCGACACGCGCCAGGCCGTGCTCACCGCGCTCGACGTGCTGGGTTACGAGCGTCCGGCCCGCCTGCGCAAGCGCAGCGCCGGCCTGGTCGGCCTGATCGTGCCGGAGCTGAACAATCCGATCTTTCCGGCGTTCGCGCAGGAGATCGAGTCGAGCCTGTCCCAGACCGGTTACACGCCGGTCCTGTGCACGCAGACGCCCGGCGGCGTCACCGAGGACGAGTACGTGGAGATGCTGCTGGACCGCCAGGTCTCCGGCATCGTCTTCGTCTCCGGCCTGCACGCGGACACCACGGCCGACCTGGAGCGATACCGGCGGCTCACCACCCGCCCGCTGCCGATCGTGCTGATCAACGGCTACACGCCGGACGTGGACGCGCCGTTCATCTCCTGCGACGACCGGGACGCCGCCGAACTGGCCGTCGCCCACCTGGTCGCGCTCGGCCACCGGCGGATCGGCTTCATCTCCGGCCCGGACCGGTTCACGCCGGTGCGCCGCAAGATCGAGGGGTTCCGCGCGGCCATGACCCGGCTGACCGGCACGCCCGGCCCGGAGCTGGACCCGCTGATCTCGCTGTCCCTGCTGTTCGGTGTGGAGGGTGGCGACGCGGCCACCACCCGGCTGCTGGACGCGGGCGTCACCGCGATCATCTCCGGCTCGGACCTGATGGCGCTGGGCGCGGTGCGGGCCGGCCGGCGACGCGGGCTCTCGGTGCCCGGCGACCTGTCCGTGGTGGGTTTCGACGACTCACCGCTGACCGCGTTCACCGACCCGCCGCTGACCACGCTGCGCCAGCCCGTGCACCCGATGGCGGTGGCCGCGGTGCGCGCGCTGGTCGACGAGATCAACGGCCACGCGGCGCCGCGCTCGGAGTACGTGTTCCGTCCCGAGCTGGTCGTCCGCGGCTCCACCGCCGCCGCCCGCACCACGCTGGCGGTCCCCGCCTGAGTCCGTGCCCGGGCCGGGTCCGATCGGTCAGGCGGAGAGCTTGGCCGCGATCCGCCGCATGCCCGCCTTGATCTCCGCGGACGTGGGCGGCTCAGCCGCCTCCAGGTGATCGTGGTCGTGACCGTCCTCGTCGAGCAGGCCGGACAGGCCCGTGTCGCCGAAGCTCTCGTCGCCGAGCTGCGGCGGCTCCTCCTCGGCCAGCCGACGCGCCTTCTCGATCTCGTCGCGGATCTCGGCCGCGGCCGTGGACGGCAGCAGCGGTTCCACCACGGCCATCAGCTGCTCGTCCGCCACCACGGACTCGGCCAACGACAGCGCGTGCTGCCGCTCGTACGGCCCGCAGACCACCGGTTCCCACTCGTCGTCGTCGGACAGCGGCCCGAACGTGATGATCCACGGCAGGTCCAGCGTCGGCGAATCGTCCGGCAGGTCAAGCGTCACCAAAGCCCCCATGGGCCTCATCATGCCAAGTGGAGCCGGTCGCCGTCATGATTCTCGACCGGGCCGCCGGAGTAGTCCCAGACCTTGCCGTGCGGACTGGTCGCCGCCCACGCGGCCGCGAACAGCAGCATCTGGTTGAGCAGGTAGAGGTAGACCAGCAGGCCGACCGCGCCGGTGACCACCGTGTACGCCGGGTTGTGCTGGGCGAGCCCGATCACGTACCGGCCGACCGTGTTGAGCAGCGTCACGCCGACGCCGACCTGCAGCACCGACGGCGCCACCCGGCGCAGTGTCATCCGCAGCCGCGGCACGGCCACCAGCAGCGCGGCGCCGAGCAGCATGTTGAGCATCAGCTGCATCAGCCAGGCGAACGCGGAGGTGAGGAAGTTGAGTCCGCCGGCCAGCCAGCCGATCAGGCCCTCCAGCGCGTCCACCGCCGCGATCGACGCGGCCAGCATGATCAGGATGCCGAGCAGCACGCCCAGGTCGACCAGGCGCCGGACGATCAGGTTGCCGGGCTGCTGGTCGAGCCGCCAGATCAGCCGCTGCGACGAGCGGATCGCCTCGACCCAGCCGATGCCGGAGAAGAGCAACCCGAACACTCCGATCAGGCCGACCCGGCCGCGGCTGTCCAGGATCGCGTTCGGGTCGATGATCTGCATGTTCTGCGACAGATAGTGCCGGACCGCGTCGAACAGGTCCAGGTTGAAGCTGAGCAGGAACCCGAAGACGGAGTACGCCAGCAGGCCGATCGCGAACAGCGCGAAGAACGAGTAGTACGCGATCGCGGCCGCGCACCGGCCGGCCAGCACCTCGCCGTACCGTTCCTGGGCCAGCCAGAAGTGATCGAAGACGCGGCTGGCCCGGCGGGCGCGCACGACGGTGTCGTCCACCGCGTGGAGCACCCGGCCGAGCACTAGCGCAGCGGAAAGTCGCGTCGGGGCTGCCAGGCGCCTTCGCCGTTGTGCAGGAACAGCGTGAACGCGTCAACCTCGAAGCGCGCCTCGAAGTCCGCCAGGTCCTCGTACGCCGCGTCCAGCGCCTCGGGCGTCACGTCCTGGGCGATCGTGACGTGCGGGTGGTACGGGAACTTGAGCTGCCGGTCGATGTCCTCGGCCGCCGCGATCGCCGAGGCCAGCCGCTCGCACTCGCCGATGCCGGTGGCGACCGCCACGAACACCACCTGGGTGAGCGGCCGGAACGTGCCGGTGCCGCGCAGGTGCAGCTCGAACGACGGGTGCGCGGACGCGACCGCCGCCAGGTGCTTCTCGATGGCGGGCAGCGCGTCCGCGTCGATCTCGGTCGGGCCGAGCAGCGTGACGTGCGCGGGCACGAACGCGGCCTGCGGGTCACCGGCCTCGGCGCGGCGCGCGGTGAGCACGCTGCCCCACGGCTCGGGGATGTCGACCGCGACGCCGACCTTCGTGGTGTGCGGCACCTACGCCTTCCCCGCGAGGAAGCCGATGCGGTCGTAGACGGTCGCCAGCGTGGCGGCCGAGACCTCGCGCGCCTTCTCCGCGCCCGCGGCCAGCACCTTGTCCAGCTGCGCCGGGTCGTCGAGGTAGGTCTTGGTGCGCTCCTGGATCGGCGTGACGAAGTCGACCACCACGGCGGCCAGGTCCTTCTTCAGGTCGCCGTAGCCCTTCCCGTCGTACGCGCCGGTCAGGTCCTCGATCGTCCGGCCGGTGAGCGCGGAGTAGATGGTCAGCAGGTTGGCGATGCCCGGCTTGTTCTCCGGGTCGAAGACGATGTCGCGGCCGGTGTCGGTGACCGCCGACTTGATCTTCTTGCCGGACCGGGACGGCGTCTCCAGCAGCTCGATGATGCCGTTCGGCGACGAGGCCGACTTCGACATCTTCGCGGTCGGCTCCTGCAGGTCGGTGATCTTCGCGGTGTCCTTGATGATGTGCGGCGCCGGCACCGTGAACGTCTGCCCGTACCGGTGGTTGAAGCGCTGCGCCAGGTCGCGGGTCAGCTCCAGGTGCTGCCGCTGGTCCTCGCCGACCGGCACCGCGTCCGCCTGGTAGAGCAGGATGTCCGCGGCCTGCAGGATCGGGTACGTGAACAGGCCGACGGAGGTGCTGTCCGCGCCCTGCTTGCCCGACTTGTCCTTGAACTGGGTCATCCGGCCGGCCTCACCGAACCCGGTCAGGCAGTTCATCACCCAGGCCAGCTGCGCATGCTCGGGCACGTGCGACTGCACGAAGAGCGTGCTCCGCTCCGGGTCCAGGCCGATCGCGAGCAGTTGCGCGGCGGAGACGCGGGTGCGCCGGCGCAGCACCGCGGGGTCCTGCGGGATCGTGATCGCGTGCAGGTCGACCACGCAGTAGAACGCGTCGTGCGTGTCCTGCAGCGGCACCCAGTTACGCAACGCACCCAGGTAGTTGCCGAGGTGGAACGAGTCGGCGGTCGGCTGAATGCCGGAGAGCACCCGGGGACGCGGCGTTTCAGACATGGACACCATTCTGTCAGCGCCTCGGGAACCTTGTCACACAGGTATGGGTCGTACCCTGCATGGAGAGAGTAGGTTGAAGGTTCAACTATCGCGATGACGACGCCGGGAGGCCACGGTTGCTGGCACAACGCGACGAGGAGATCGGCGACGATGACGAGCGCGCCCTCACGGAGATCTACCACGCCTGCTACCGGCGGCTCGTGACGCAGGTCTACGCGTTCACCACGGACCTGACCGAGGCGCAGGACGTGGTGCAGGAGGCGTTCGCCCGCGCCCTGGCCCGGCCGGGCACGCTCACCTCGCTGGACAATCCGGAGGCCTGGCTGCGTACCGTCGCGATCAACGTGGTCCGGCGGCGCTGGCGGCGGCGGAAGCTGCTCGACACGATCCTGCTGCGCGACCGTCCGCTGGTCGAGGCCGTCGCGCCGCCACCCGGCCCGGAACGGCCGGACGTGCACGCGGCGCTGGCCCGGATCCCGGCCGGCTACCGCCAGGTGATCACGCTGCACTACTTCGCCGACCTGCCGGTCGAGGAGATAGCCGCGCTCCTCGACCTGCCCACCGGCACGGTCAAGTCCCGCCTCTACCGGGGGCGGGCCGCGATGTCCGAGCTGCTCGCGGACTACCCCGGGCACGCACCAGAACCGGCACCGGAGAAAACCGAGACAATGCCCAAGCCAGCACCGGTACGACGCAAGGCCGCCCCGCTGCCCGGGGTCGCGGCCGCGGGGGTGGAGGTGGTCCGTGCCCGCTGAGGACCCGTCGCTGGACGAGCGCCTCGACGCCGCCCGCAACGACGTGCTCGGCCGCATCTCGCAGCCACCGCTCGGCGCGCTGCGGGCCCGGGCGCACGCCCACCGCGCCCGTCGCCGGCGCGTCGCCACCGCCGCGGTCGCCACGCTCGCGGTCCTGACCGGCGGCGTGGTCGCGCTGCGCCCGCAGCTCGGCGGCGACACCGGCCGGGGCGCGCCGATCGCGGCCGTCCCGGTCACCGCGAGCCCGTCCGGTGCCGCCGGCCCGACGCCGGACACGTCCGTCACCAGCAGCGACGGCATCACGCTGATCGGCCTGGAGGACCGCGCCGAGATCACCGAGCTGCCCGGCCGGATCGGCCAGGTCGCGTTCGTCGACAAGACCACCGGGTACGTGCTGAACGACTGCACCGGCGACCCGCGCTGCGCCCGCACGCTGGCCCGGACCACGGACGGCGGCCGGACGTGGGAGACCAGCCCGGTCGACACCGACCTGGAGATCACCGAGCTGAACGCGTTCGCCGGCGGCACCGTGGTCCTCGGCTCGAAGACCGAGTCGCTGGTCTCCGGCAACTCCGGCCGGGACTGGACCCGCGTGCCGAACGACGCCGCGTCCACGAACTCGCTGACCGACGGCGACGTGATGTGCCGCCGTCAGGCCGAGAGCGGCGCGTTCCGGACCGCGGCGCTGTCCACCGGCGGCCGCGCGGTCGCACTGGCCACCCAGCCCGCGCTGGACGTGCGCTGGGTCGCGCCGGCCGCCACCGCCTCGCGCGCGTGGTGGGTCGCGGGCGTCGACCACGCCGGCCGGGCCGCGGTCGCGGTCACCCACGACGCGGGCAAGAGCTGGGACCTGCGCTCGTTCGGCACCGGCGGCGTCGAGGGCATCTCGGTCGCGGTCCGCAACGAGCACGTCTACGTGATCGTCACCGGCAAGGACGACGCGGTGCTGGCGATCCACCACTCCACCGACGGCGGCGGCTCGTTCCACGCCACGCGCACGGCCGGCGGCGCCGACCGGCCGGGTTCGGTGTCCGGCGAGGCGGTGCCGCTGCCGGACGGCCGGCTGCTGGTCGCCAACGGCGGCGCCACCTGGTGGGTCAGCGCCGACCACGGCGCCACGTTCACGAAGCTGACCGGCTCGCTGCCGACCGTCGGCGAGCTGCGCCGGACCACGGCCGGCTGGGTCGCCGAGAACCTCTACGGCGCCGGCTACGTCGCGTTCTCCACCGACGGACTCACCTGGCAGAAACTCTGGATCACCTGACGCGCCCGCCCTTCTGGGCGCGACACGCGAATGGCCCCGGGCGTCGCCCGGGGCCATTCGCACGACCGGGACCGGGCGCCCCCGTGCCGCGGGACGCCTCGATCACGGGCCGGGGTCAGCGGCGGTGCGCGCCCGGCGCCGCGGTGGCGGCGAACGTGGTCGGCGGCGTGAACGAGCGGGCCGCGTAGGCCTTCTCCACCGCGGCCCGGACCTCGTCCGCCGCGGACACCTCGACCAGCGCGAGCACGCACCCGCCGAAGCCGCCGCCGGTCATCCGGGCGCCGAACGCGCCGGCTTCCAGCGCCGCGGAGACCGCCAGGTCCACCTGCTCCACCGTGATCTCGAAGTCGTCGCGCATGGACGCGTGCGACGCGGTCATCAGCGGGCCGATGCCGCGCACGTCGCCGGCCCGCAGCAGCTCCACCGTGCGCAGCACCCGGTCGTCCTCCGTGACGATGTGCCGGGTCCGGCGGCGCAGCACGTCGTCGTCCAGCCGGGCCAGCGCGTCGTCCAGCCCGGACAGCTCCACGTCGCGCAGCGCGGGCACGCCGAGCGCGGCCGCGGCCGCCTCACAGCTGGCCCGGCGCTCCGCGTACTCCCCGTCGACCAGCTGGTGCGGCGCGTTGCTGTTGATCACGAGGATCGCCAGGCCGGCCGCGGCCAGGTCGAACGGGATGTGCTCGACCTCCAGCGTGCGGCAGTCCAGGAACAGCGCGTGGCCCTCCCGGCAGCGGATCGACGCGGACTGGTCCAGGATGCCGCTGGGCATGCCGACGTATCCGTTCTCACCGAGCTGCGCGATCGCCGGCCGCTCCTCGACCGGCACGTCCAGCCCGCCCAGGTCGACGAGTGCGCCCAGCACGGCGGACTCCAGCGACGCGGAGGACGACAGGCCGGCGCCGAGCGGCACGTTCGAGGTGATCGCCAGGCGGGCACCGGGCACGTCGTACCCCCGCTCGCGCAGCGCCCAGACGACCGAGGCCACATAGGCGCCCCAGCCGGGGACGCCGCCGGGTGTGAGGTCGTCCTCGGTGAAGCGGATGGTCTCGCCGTTCAGCGCGGACCACGCCTCCCAGGACTTCCCGGGGAGCCGGGCGGCGGACACCTCGGTCCGCTGCGGGATGGCGAAGGGCAGCACGAAGCCGTCGTTGTAGTCGGTGTGCTCGCCGATCAGGTTCACCCGGCCCGGCGCGACCCAGGTGCCCTCCGGCGCGCCGGAGAAGATCGACGCGAAGTGCGCAGCCGACGATTCGTTCGCAAGCTCACTCATGCCGTCTCCTCCGCTTCGCTCCCCCGACGACATTCGTCGGGCCCTGAGCTGGCCGATTCGTTCGCAAGCTCACTCATGCCGCCACGTGCTCCCGGTAGAAGGTCCAAGCGTCACCGATCATCGCCTGCAGCGTCGGCTTGGCCGGGACCCACCCCAGTTCGGCGCGCGCCTTCGCGGACGACGCGACCAGGGTCGCCGGGTCGCCGTCGCGGCGCGGCGCGACCTCGACCGGCAGCTCGGCGCCGGTGACCTCGCGGACCGCCTCGGCCACCTCACGGTTGGAGAAGCCCTGGCCGTTGCCGAGGTTGTAGAACCGGTGCTCGCCCGGCTTCGACGTCTCCAGCGCCAGCAGGTGCGCGCGGGCCAGGTCCTCGACGTGGATGTAGTCGCGCACGCAGGTGCCGTCCGGCGTCGGGTAGTCGTCGCCGAAGAGCGTCAGCTTCTCCCGCTTGCCGGCCGCGACCTGCAGCGCGATCGGGATCAGGTGCGTCTCCGGGTCGTGCCGCTCGCCGATCGCCCGGTCGTCGCGGATGTAGGCGCCGGCCACGTTGAAGTAGCGCAGCGACGTGACGCCCAGCCGGTGCGCGAACGCCTCCGAGGTGAGCGCCATGTCGAACGCCAGCTTGGTCGCACCGTACGTACTGGTCGGCAGCGTCACCGCGCTCTCGGTGATCGGGATCTCGGTCGGGTTGCCGTAGCAGGCCGCGGTCGAGGAGAAGACGAACCGGGGCACGCCGGCCGCGCGCACCGCGTCCAGCAGGGCCAGCGAGTGCACCACGTTCTGCTGCCAGTACAGCTCCGGCTTGGCCATCGACTCACCGGCCGCGATCAGCCCGGCGAAGTGCAGCACGCCGTCGAACCCGGCGCCCGGCGTGAGCACGGTGGCCGCGTCCTTGATGTCGGCCTCGACGAACGTCGCGTCCGGCGCGACCGACTCCGCGTGCCCGGTGATCAGGCTGTCGAGGACGGTCACCTCGTGCCCGGCGTCCAGCAGCAGCCGGCTGACCACACTGCCGATGTATCCGGCACCGCCGGTGACGAGCAATTTCACGTCCGTGGCCTCCTAAGTCGTGTTGTCACCGATCATAGTTCCACCACAATCGCTCAAGAGTCAACACATTCAAACATTCGACGGTACGAGAAAGGGGCCGCCGGGGACGGCGGCCCCTTCTGTCGCCGCAGCGTCAGCTCGCCTCGCGGATGATGCCGGCGCCGACCGTGCGGTTCGTGGTCTCGTCGATCAGGATGAAGCCGCCGGTGGTGCGGTTGCGGCGGTACTCGTCCGCGAGCAGCGGCACCGTGGTGCGCAGCCGGACCCGGCCGATCTCGTTCAGCCGCAGCTCGGTCGCGCCCTCGTTGCGGTGCAGCGTGTTCACGTCGATCTGGTACTGCAGCCCGCGCACCACGGCCCGCGCGGTCCGGGTGGTGTGCTTGATCGTGTACTTCCCGCCCACGGTCAGCGGCCGCGACTCGTCCATCCAGCAGATCATGGCCTCGATGTCCTGGGCCGGGCTCGGCTGGTTGTGCGGCCGGCAGATCATGTCGCCGCGCGAGATGTCGATCTCGTCCTCCAGCCGCACCGTCACGGACATCGGCGGGAACGCCTGCGCGATCGGCCCGTCCGCGGTGTCGATCGAGGCGATCTTCGAGGTGAGCCCGGACGGCAGCACCATCACGTCGTCGCCCGGCTTGAGCACGCCGGACGCGACCTGACCGGCGTAGCCGCGGTAGTCGGTGACCGTGGTGGACTGCGGGCGGATCACGTACTGCACCGGGAACCGCACGTCGACCAGGTTCCGGTCGGACGCGATGTGCACCCGCTCCAGGTGGTGCAGCAGCGACGGCCCGTCGTACCACGGCGTCTTCTCGGACCGGGTGACGATGTTGTCGCCGTGCAGCGCGGAGATCGGGATGACCGAGAGGTCCGGCGCGTCCAGCTTGGCCGCGAACGAGGTGAACTCGTCCGCGATCCGGTCGTAGACCGCCTGGTCCCAGTCGACCAGGTCCATCTTGTTCACGCACAGGACCAGGTGCGGCACGCGCAGCAGCGAGCAGAGGAACGCGTGCCGCCGGGACTGCTCGACCAGGCCCTTGCGCGCGTCCACCAGGATCAGCGCGAGGTCCGCCGTGGACGCGCCGGTCACCATGTTGCGGGTGTACTGGATGTGCCCCGGGGTGTCCGCGATGATGAACTTCCGCCGCGGCGTGGAGAAGTACCGGTACGCGACGTCGATCGTGATGCCCTGCTCCCGCTCGGCCCGCAGGCCGTCGGTGAGCAGCGCCAGGTTGGTGTACTCGTCGCCGCGTGCCGCGGAGACCGCCTCGACGGCCGCCAGCTGGTCGGTGAAGAGCGACTTGGTGTCGTAGAGCAGGCGGCCGATCAGCGTGGACTTTCCGTCGTCCACCGAGCCGGCGGTGGCGAAGCGGAGCAGGTCCACGGTGCGCGAGTCGTCCGCCACCGGAGCAGGTGCAGTCATGATCTAGAAGTAGCCTTCCCGCTTGCGGTCTTCCATCGAGGCCTCGCTGACCCGGTCGTCGCCGCGGGTCGCGCCGCGCTCGGTCAGCCGGGTGGCCGCGACCTCCGCGATCACCTTCTGCACCGTGTCCGCGTCCGACTCCACGGCCGCGGTCAGCGACGCGTCGCCGACGGTCCGGTACCGCACCCGCTTGGTGACGATCTCCTCGCCCTCCCGGGCCCGCAGGTACTCGTTCACCGCGTAGAGCATGCCGTCGCGGACCACCACGTCCCGGTCGTGCGCGTAGTAGATCGACGGGAGCTCGATCCGCTCGCGTTCGATGTACCGCCAGATGTCCAGCTCGGTCCAGTTGGACAGCGGGAACACCCGGATCGACTCGCCGGGCTGGTGCCGGCCGTTGTAGAGCGACCACAGCTCCGGGCGCTGGTTCTTCGGGTCCCACTGGCCGAAGTCGTCGCGGAACGAGAAGACCCGCTCCTTGGCGCGCGCCTTCTCCTCGTCCCGGCGGGCGCCGCCGAACAGCGCGTCGAACCGGTACTTCTCCTGCGCGGCCAGCAGCACCGGCGTCTGGATGCGGTTGCGGGTGCCGTCGGCCGGCTCGCGGACCGTGCCCGAGTCGATCGCCTCCTGCACGGACGCGACCACCAGGTTCAGCCCGAGCTGCGCGACCCGGCGGTCCCGGTACGCCAGGACCTCGGGGAAGTTGTGGCCGGTGTCCACGTGCATCACCGGGAACGGGATGCGCGCGGGCGCGAACGCCTTCTCCGCGAGGCGCAGCATCACGATCGAGTCCTTGCCCCCGGAGAAGAGCAGCGCCGGGCGCTCGAACTCGGCGACCACCTCGCGCATCACGAAGATGCTCTCCGCTTCGAGGGCGTCAAGATGCGACACCCGGTAAGTAGGTGAGGTCATTCCCGAGCCAACTCCAATTCCCGACTAAGCCGGTTGGTCAAGTGCTGAAAGCTGTCCATCACGGTACCTGCAAGTGCCCGCGGAGTGCAGAAAGCAACCGAGGAGCGAGATCCTTGCGGCAGACGACCAGGTCAGGAAGGCGGGGATTCGCGCCGTTATATTCCAGCGCAGAACCATCGACCCGGCTAGCGTGCAGGCCGGTGGCCGTGGCCACAGCCACCGGCGCGGCCGAGTCCCACTCGTACTGGCCGCCCGCGTGCACGTACGCGTCCACCTCGCCGCCGATCACCGCCGCGATCTTGGCGCCGGCCGACCCCATCGGGACCAGCTCCGCGCCGATCTCCTCGGCCAGCGCGCTGAGGAACGCGGGCGGGCGGGACCGGCTCGCGGCCAGCCGCAGCTTCCCGCCGGTGGCGGACGCGACCGGCATCGGCGGGTACGCCGGCGGGTGGTCCGTGGCGATCACCCGGTGCTGGGCCGGCAGCGCCACCGCGCCCGCGGCCAGCCGGTTCGGGTGCGCGCACCCGGCACCCCACAGCGCCACGTGCACGGCCCAGTCCGTACGGCCCTCCTCGGAGAACTCCCGCGTACCGTCCAGCGGGTCGATGATCCACACCCGGCTCGCGTCCAGCCGGGTGCCGTCACCGGCCAGCACACCGCGCGCGTCCTGCTGCTCCTCGGACAGCACCGCGTCGGCCGGCCGGTGCCGGGCCAGCTCCGACATCAGGAAGTCGTGGGCACGCTTGTCCCCGGCCGCCTTGAGCGCGGCCGGGTCGTCGTGCCCGACCTCCGCGCGCACCTCCATCAGCAGCTGACCGGCGCGACCGGCCAGCCACCGGGCGAACGCCCCGTCGATGACCGGCGGGCTCTCGCCGCCCTGACTCTCACCCATGCCTCAGTCCCATCGCCTCGATGCCCCTGCCGGGCGCCGTTCAGTAGGCGCCGGAGGAGCGGGCCACCACGGCCACCGTACGCAGCAGGATCGTCAGATCCAGTGACAGTGACCAATTCTCCACGTAACTCAGGTCCAGTCGCACGGCCTCGTCCCAGGTGAGGTCCGAGCGGCCGGAGACCTGCCACAGTCCGGTCATCCCCGGCTTGACGACCAGCCGGCGGCGGGCGTCGTCCGGGTACGCGGCGACCTCGGCCGGCAACGGTGGCCGCGGCCCCACCAGCGACATCTCCCCGCGCAGCACGTTCAGCAGCTGCGGGAGCTCGTCCAGGGAGAGCCGGCGCAGCCAGCGGCCGGCCGGCGTGACCCGGGGATCGTCACGGATCTTGAAGAGCACGCCGTCGTGCTCGTTGAGGTGGCGCAGCTCGGCGAGCCGGGCCTCCGCGTCCGGGTACATGCTGCGGAACTTGTACATGACGAACTCGCGCCCGTCCCGCCCCACCCGGACCTGCCGGAAGAGTACCGGCCCGGCCGAACCGAGGCGCACCGCGGCGGCCAGCGCAAGCAGCAGCGGCGCGCTCAGCAGGAGCAGCACGGCCGCGCCGGCCCGGTCGACGATCTCCTTCACCACCCGGGTGGCGCCGTCCAGCCGCGGGTGCTCCACGTGCAGCATCGGCAGCCCGTCCACCGGCCGGACCGTGGTCCGCGAACCGGCCACGTCGATCAGCGCGCTGGCCACGATCAGGTCGGCCTCGTTGCGTTCCAGCCGCCAGGCCAGCCGGCGCAGCGCCTGCCCGTCCAGCTCCGGGCAGCTGAGCACGATCACGGTGTCGGCGGACGCCGCGTCCACCGCCTCGGCGACGTCGTCGAACGTGCCGTAGACCGGCAGCCCGACCGCGCCGTCGTGCCGCGGCGGCAGGCACGCGCCGACCACCTCGTACCCGTGGTAGCGCTCGCGCCGCAGCTGACGGCTCATGTGGATCACGGCGAGCTCGTGGCCGACCAGGATCACCCGGCGCAGGCACTGCCCGCGGGTACGCGCCAGGTGCAGGCGCCGGCGCAGCAGGAAGCGGACCGAGACGGTGGCCGCGGTGGCGACCGGCAGCGCCATCAGCACGTACGAGCGGGCCAGCGGCAGCTCCAGCGCGTACGAGACGATCGCGGCCGCCGCGGTCAGCCCGAGCCCGGCCCGGATCACCCGTTGGTACTCGTCGATGCCGACGTAGAGGAAGCGCCGCTCGTAGCAGCGGCCGAGCGCCAGCACCGCGATCAACGCGATCGGCAGCAGCACGGAGAGCAGCGCGTAGACCCAGTTGCGGGCCGTGACCACCTGGCCGAAGCGCAGCCCGAACGCGAGTGCGCCGGCCAGCACGCCGACGATCAGGTCCGCGCCGAGCAGCCGCCGTACGTAGCGGCCCTCCCAGCCGTACCGCCGGGAGGCCGCGGCGTGCCGGCCGGGCGTGCGGCGCAGCGGCCGCCGCTGCCGTTCGGATGCGGCCGCCGGCGCGTCCGAGACCGGGCTGACCGGCGCGACCGTGCGGTCGAACTCGGCCTGGATCCGTTCCATCGACACGGTGGCGGCCGGGTCGTCCCAGTCCGGCCAGTCGATCGGCCGGGGCCCGCCCGGACGGGGACCCGCGGGCCGGGTCCCGCCGGGGTGCGGTCTCGCGGGCTGCCGGGGCGGCGCGGCCGGCACCGGGCTCGGGGCGTCCGGGGGATGGACCTCCTCGACCAGGATGCCGTCCGGGGTGACCCGATAGAGCACCGGCCAGGTGGCGTCCGCGTCGCGCACCCGCCCCTGCTCCACCGTGCCTCACCCCCGCAGCCTGCATGACGGGCCGGCGCTACCGGCCCGCCCAGGTGACCAACTCCTGATCACCCGGCGGCGTCACGGCTACGTTAGGGGGTAAAAGGGACGAAATATCAGAGTTCAGCGGCCGTGGTAGTAGTTCTGCGCGGGTTCCAGGCCCTTTTCGACGATCATCTCGGTGAAGTCGGCCGCGCGGTCGACCAGGAACTCCAGCTCCTTGCGCTCGGCCCCGGAGAAGTCGGAGAGCACGTAGTCGGCCGGGTCCTGCCGGCCGGGCGGGCGGCCCACGCCGAACCGCACCCGCGCGTACTCCTTGGTGGCCAGCGACTTCGAGATCGAGCGCAGCCCGTTGTGGCCGCCCTCGCCGCCGCCGCGCTTCGCCCTCAGCTCGCCGAACGGGATGTCCAGCTCGTCGTGCACCGCGATCACGTGCTCTACCGGGATCTTGTAGAACTGCGCCAGCGCGGCCGTCGGCCCGCCGGAGAGGTTCATGTAGGTCAGCGGCTTCGCCAGCACCAGCCGCGGGCCGCCGATGCCGAGGCGCCCCTCGGCGACGTCCGCCACCGCGCGCCGGTGCCGGCCGAACTTCCCGCTCACCCGCCTCGCCAGCAGCTCGGCGACCATGAAACCGACGTTGTGCCGGTTTCCCGCGTACTCCTTGCCGGGGTTACCGAGGCCCACGATCAGCCACGGCGCGTCGTCGATGGCGACCTGGTCCGACATGACTCCCTCTCAGGCGGAAACGCCCGCTCCCGCGGAACGCGGGGAGCGGGCGCCTCACATGGCTCGCGACGAAAGCGAAGGGTCTTACTCGGCGGCCTCGGCCGACTCGGCCGCAGCCTCGGCCTCGGCGGAGTCGCCCTCCAGGTCGGCCGCGGTCGGCGCGGCGGAGATCAGCGCGATGACCTGCGCCGGGTCCGCGACGAGCTCGGTGCCCTTCGGCAGCGGGATGTCGCCGGCGGTGATCTGCGAGCCGGCCTCGAGGCCCTCGATCGAGACCTCCAGCGCGTCCGGCAGGTGCAGCGCCTCGGCGGAGACGGAGAGCGTGTCGCTCTCGTGCACGATGAGCGTGTTCTTCGCGGCCTCACCGGTCAGCGTGACCGGGATGTCGACGGTGACCTTCTCGCCGCGCTTCACGATGAGCAGGTCGATGTGCTCGAACGTGTCCTTGATCGGGTCGCGCTGGATCGCCTTGGCCAGCGCCAGGATCGGGCTGCCGCCCGAGATGTCGATCGCGAAGATCTGGTTGGCGCCACCGTGCCGGATGGCGGCGGCGAACTCACGGGCGGGGAGCGCGATGTGCTGCGGCTTCTCGCCGTGCCCGTACAGCACGGCGGGGACCTTGCCGGCGCGGCGGGTACGGCGGGCGCCGCCCTTGCCGAACTCGGTGCGAAGCTCGGCGCTGATCTTTACCTCGGACACGGAAGTAACTCCTGATGCTTTCGTCGGGCTCGTGTGCGATGCTCACCCGATCATGACCGGATGAAGTGGCTGCGGTGCCGGGCGAGAGGCGCGCTGGGCACGGGCCCGGGGCTCAGAAAGGGCCCAGAACACCGCGTCGATCACGATGCCTCCATGCGGCCAGTGCTTCGTCAGCATCGGCCCGCAGGGCACCCTCGCCGTGGCAACCTGACCAGTTTACCCACGGCGTTTCGCCACCCCGACGTGACCCCCGCTGCTCCGCACCCTCCGGCTGCTCAGCGCCGTGCGCACGAACGCCCTGTCGCCGGTCGGGAGCCCGACCGGCGACAGTCCTACCGGAGGTCAGTTCACACCATCCGCCACAACCGGCGGAGGGTTTTAGCCAGGAAAAAGGGCCAAAGCCTAGGAAAGGCCACCGAACAGCGTCGTCACCGAGCCGTCGTCGAAGACCTCGCGGATCGCGCGCGCCAGCAGCGGCGCGATGGACAGCACGGTGATCTTGTCGAGCGTCTTCTCCGGCGGCAACGGCAGCGTGTTCGTGATGACGATCTCGCTGATCGGGCCGTTCTTCAGCCGCTCGGTGGCCGGGTCGGACAGCAGCGCGTGGGTCGCCGCGACCACGATGTCCGCCGCGCCCTGGTCGTGCAGGATGTCCGCGGCCTTGGCGATCGTGCCACCCGTGTCGATCATGTCGTCGACGATCAGGCAGACCCGGCCCTCGACGTCACCGACCACGCGGTTCGCCACCACCTGGTTCGGCTTCAGCGGGTCGCGGGTCTTGTGGATGAACGCCAGCGGGCAGCCGCCCAGCCGGTCCGTCCAGCGCTCCGCGACGCGCACCCGGCCGGAGTCCGGCGCGACCACGGTCATCGGCCGGCCCTTGTACTTCTGCTCGACGTACGACGCCAGCGTGTCCATCGCGAACAGGTGGTCGACCGGCCCGTCGAAGAAGCCCTGGATCTGCGCGGTGTGCAGGTCCACGGTCAGGATCCGGTTCGCGCCCGCGGTCTTCAGCAGGTCGGCCACCAGCCGCGCGGAGATCGGCTCGCGGCCGCGGTGCTTCTTGTCCTGCCGCGCGTACGGGTAGAACGGCAGGACCACGGTGATCCGCTTGGCCGAACCTCGCTTCAGCGCGTCCACCATGATCAGGGTCTCCATGACCCAGCGGTTGACGCCCTCGGTGACGGACTGGACGACGAACGCGTCCGATCCGCGCACCGACTCATTGAAACGGACGAAGATCTCACCGTTGGCGAACTCGTACGAGTCCGACGGTGTCGGCGCGACCCCGAGGGTCTTGCCGATCTCCTGCGCGAGTTCCGGGAAACCCCGGCCGCTGAAGAGCATCAGGCTCTTACGGTTCTCCGCGACGATGCTGCCCATCGGCGTAACGCTCCCCGGGTCGAGGGTCTGTGTGTCACCGGCGGACGTCATCGTCGCCAGCAGATGCAGTATCTCCCCGTCAGCTGCTCGATCCATCGGGGTCCGCGACGTCGTTATTAGCCTCACCCTGGCTTGCGCGCGCCCTGCCTGCGGCTTCGGCTGCCGCGGTGCCCGGCCGGCGCCGCTCCACCCAGCCCTCGATGTTGCGCTGACGCGCGCGGGAGACGCCGAGCGCGCCCGGCGGCACGTCCTCGGTGATCGTCGAGCCGGCCGCGGTGTACGCCCCGTCGCCCACGGTCACCGGCGCCACGAACATGTTGTCCGCGCCGGTCCGCGCGTGCGCGCCGATCACCGAGCGGTACTTGTTGACGCCGTCGTAGTTGACGAAGACCGTGGCCGCGCCGATGTTGCTCTGCTCGCCGATGGTGGCGTCACCCACGTACGACAGGTGCGGCACCTTGCTGCCCGCGCCGATCTCCGAGTTCTTCGTCTCGACGAACGTGCCGACCTTCGACTTCTCGTGCAGCCGCGACTTCGGGCGCAGGTACGCGTACGGCCCGACGCTGGCCCGCGCGCCGATCTCCGCCTCCACCGCGTGCGCGCGCAGCACGGTCGCGCCGGCGCCCACGGTGGTGTCGATCAGCGTCGTGTCCGGGCCGACCGTGGCACCGGCGGCCACCCGCGACGTACCGCGGATCTGGGTGTTCTGGTCGATCGTCGCGTCCGGCTCGACGGTCACGGTGACGTCGATCCAGGTGGTGGCCGGGTCCAGGATCGCGACGCCGGAACGCATCAGCGCGGTGTTGACCCGGTCGCGCAGCCGCGCGCGCAGCCCGGCCAGCTCCACCCGGTCGTTGCAGCCCAGCGTCTCCTCCGGGTCACCGGCCACGTGCACGCCGACCGGCTCACCGGCCGCGGCGAGCAGGCCGAACACGTCGGTCAGGTACTCCTCGCCCTGGTCGTTGTCGGTGGAGAGCTTGCCCAGCGTGGTGCGCAGGGTCGCGGCGTCGAACGCGTAGATGCCCGCGTTCACCTCGGCGATCAGGCGCTCGGCCGCGGACGCGTCCCGCTCCTCGACGATCCGCTCCAGCCCACCGTCCGCGGCCCGCACGATGCGGCCCAGCCCGGCCGGGTCGGTCACGGAGGCGGCCAGCACGGTGGCGGCGGCGCCCGCGGTCTCGTGCGCCTCGATCAGCGCGCGCACGGTCTCGCCGCGCAGCAGCGGGACGTCACCGTTCAGCACCACGACGGTGCCGGTCAGCCCGGCGTCCAGCGACTCCAGCGCGATCCGGACCGCGTGGCCGGTGCCGTTCTGCTGTTCCTGGCGGACGGTCAGCGCGTCCGGCGCGATCTCGGCCAGGTGCTGCGGCACCGCGTCGCCGCCGTGACCGACGACGACCAGCGTGGTGTCCGCCCCGGCGGACGCGGCCGCGCTGAGCACGTGGCCGACCAGCGTGCGGCCGAGCAGGGGGTGCAGGACCTTGGGGAGGCTTGACTTCATCCGCTTGCCCTCACCGGCGGCGAGGACGATGACGGTGCGGGGCCGGGCCTGGCTCACGAGATGCTCCGATTCAGGCGGTAGCGGGGTGCGGCCCCATGCTAGGCCAGAAGGGGTGACCGGGCCGGGATCCCCCCAGTCGCGAATCGGACGCCGGCTCGATCGTGGGAGAGCTCGGCCGCTAGGACTCGAACCTAGAATGTCGGGACCAAAACCCGAAGTGTTGCCAATTACACCACGGCCGATCGCAGCGCCCCGTCAGCGTAGCGCCTTGCCGTACCGGCACGGAACCGACATTGCCCCACCGGACCCGCCGCCGGGAGCCGGACCGCCGCCGGGAGCCCGGCCCGCCGCCCGCCGCCGGGAGCCGTGGTGATCGGCGAACCTGGCAGGATGGGCGGATGGCCGACGACACCGCGCATCCTCCGGAGGCGTCCCGCGCGTCCGCCCGCACCGCCAAGAGCGGTTCCCGCGTGCGCATGTCCGCCGCCCAGCGCCGCGAGCAGCTCATCGTGATCGGCCGCCAGCTCTTCGCCGAGCGCGGCTTCGACGCCACCTCGATCGAGGAGGTCGCCGCGCGCGCCAAGGTCTCCAAGCCGGTCGTCTACGAGCACTTCGGCGGCAAGGAGGGCCTCTACGCCGTCGTCGTCGACCGCGAGGTCCGCTCGCTGCTCGACCGGATCACCACCGCGCTCACCGCCGGCCACCCCCGCGAACTGCTCGAGCAGGCCGCGCTCGCGCTGCTGGAGTACATCGAGGAGGAGACGAACGGCTTCCGCGTGCTCACCCGCGAGTCCCCGCTGCTCTCCGCGTCCGGCAACTTCTCCAGCGTGCTGAACGACGTCGCCCACCAGGTCGAGCACATCCTCGGCGACGAGTTCAAGTCCCGCGGCTACGACCCCAAGCTCGCCGAGCTCTACTCGCAGGCGCTGGTCGGCATGGTCGCGCTGGTCGGCCGCTGGTGGCTGGAGGTGCGCAAGCCCCGCAAGGAGGTCGTCGCCTCGCACCTGGTCAACCTCTCCTGGAACGGCCTCTCCAACCTCGCCGCCAAGCCGACGCTGATCACCCGCCCGGGTAGGTAGGTCAGCCCTTCGCGGGCGTGACCTGGTTGCGGCGGAGCGCCCCCTCGGTCCGGGCGGGCTCCGGCGGGCCGGCCTTGTCGTAGAGGCCGGCGGTCAGCACCAGCGTGCCGATGACCAGCCAGACGATCGCGTTGACCATGGACCAGTTGAAGATGTTGAGGTCGGTCCGCAGCACCGCGATCCCGGCCAGGCCGCCGGCCAGCAGCACCCAGCTGCCGTAGTAGTTGATCCAGTGGCTGAGGTCGCCACCGATCACGTAGCCGGCCGCCAGGACCGCGCCGATCAGGATGGAGACCAGCGAGAACGCCATGTTGGTCCGCATCCAGAGCGCCCAGATGCTCTCCCGGGAGAAGAAGTCGTCACCGGTGGAGGCGATTGCGCCCATGACGCCGAAGGCCAGGATGAGGACGCCGCACAGGCCGGAGACCGCCCGGTAGAACGGCCGCAGGGGGTGATTGATCGGGATGTGAGCCATGTCGCCCACCTTCCTAGCGCGCTCGTCGGCCATGGACCGGTGGTCCCGCGTCCGCGGGCCGCACCTGCACTCCATCCTTCCCCAGGACACCTGCGCATATGCACGAAACCGCCCAGAGTGCGGGGCACCCTGGGCGGCGGCGGAGCGGAGAGGCTTGGGTCAGTGCGAGGTGGCGACCGAACGGTCCGCCGGGGCACTGCGCGAGTAGAGGCCGGCGGTGATCATCAGAGTGCCGACCACGAACCACACGATCGTGGTGATGATGCTGTGGTTCAGCACGTTCGCGTCGGTCCGGATGACCGCCAGGAACAGCATGCCGATCACCAGCGTCGCCCAGCCGAGGTACGTGTAGGCGATCGTGTCCGCGTTCCGGCCGACCACGGTGCCGAGCACGACCAGCGCGCCGATCACGATGGAGAGGAGCGAGTTGGCCAGGTTGGTGCCCTGGCCGAGCACCTCGCCGACGCCGATGCCGAGCGGCGGCTCACCGCCGGTCCGGATCGCGCCCAGCACACCGAACACGATCATGTAAAGCCCGCTCAGACCACCGACGATGCGGTAGATCGGCCGCAGCGGGTGGTTGACGGGCATGTGCGACGCCATCGGTCCTCAACCTCCAAGTGGGGCGCACGCCGGTCGCACGCCGCGATCATCCGAACGGAGATTGTGACGTATGCGCGTGCACCGTGCCTCCGCAGCCCGGCGCGACGCGGCACACCTCACTACCCGTCGCCGAGCCGGTCGGCGAGGTCGAGCCACGCCTCCTCGGCCTCGGCCCGCTCCGCCTGCACCGCCTTGAGCTGTGCGTCCAGCTCCGCGACCCGGCCGTAGTCGGTGGCGTTGGCGGCGAGCTGCTCGTGCAGCTTCGCCTCCTTCTGCTCCAGCTTCGACACCGCGCGCTCCAGCTTCCCGAGCTCCTTCTTGCCCGCGCGCACGTCGGCCGCCGACAGCGTGTCCGAGCGGTCGGGCTTGGCGGCCTTCGACGTCGCGGCCGGGGTGGTGGGCGCGCCGCCGATCCGCGACAGGTACTCGTCGATCCCGCCGACCAGGTGGGTGATCTGACCGTCGCCGAGCAGCCCGTAGACCGTGTCGGTGACGCGCTCGACCAGGTAGCGGTCGTGACTGGCCACGATCAGCGTGCCCGGCCAGGTGTCCAGCAGGTCCTCCAGCGAGGCCAGCGTGTCCGTGTCCAGGTCGTTCGTCGGCTCGTCGAGCAGCAGCAGGTTCGGCTCGCCGGCCAGCAGGCGCAGCAGCTGCAGCCGCCGCCGCTCGCCGCCGGAGAGGTCGGAGACCGGGGTCCAGAGCCGCCGGTCGGTGAAGCCGAACACCTCGGCCAGCTGCGACGCGGACAGCTCCCGGTCGCCGAGCTGGACCCGGCGGGCCACCTCCTCGACCGCCTCCAGCAGCCGCAGGTGGCCGGGCAGCTCGTGCAGTTCCTGGGAGAGGAACGCGGCCTTGACGGTCTGGCCCCGCCGGAACGCGCCGGAGTCCGGGGACGTGATGCCGGCCAGCAGGCGCAGCAGCGTGGTCTTGCCGGCGCCGTTCGCGCCGAGCAGCGCGATCCGGTCGCCCGGCCCGATCCGCCAGGTGACGTCGTCCAGGATCTTCTTCGGCCCGGCGAAGAGCGTCACGTCCTCCAGGTCGTAGACCTGCTTGCCGAGCCGCGACGTGGCCAGCCGGGTCAGCGACACCGAGTCGCGGGCCGGCGGCACGTCCGCGATCAGCGCGTTCGCCGCGTCGATCCGGAACTGCGGCTTGGAGGTACGCGCCGGCGGTCCCCGGCGCAGCCAGGCGATCTCCTTGCGCAGCAGGTTCTGCCGGCGGGCCTCGGTCGCGGCCGCGACCCGCTCGCGCTCGGCCCGGGCCAGCGTCCAGGCCGCGTAGCCGCCCTCGTAGGCGCGCACGGTCTGGTCCGCGACCTCCCAGGTGGCGGTGCAGACCTCGTCCAGGAACCAGCGGTCGTGGGTGACCACGACGAGCGCGCCGCGCCGCTTGAGCAGGTGCGCGGCCAGCCAGTTGACGCCGGCCACGTCCAGGTGGTTGGTCGGCTCGTCCAGGATCAGCAGGTCGGAGGTGCGGATCAGCAGCGCGGCCAGCGCGACCCGGCGGCGCTCGCCACCGGACATCGGGCCGACCGGCGCGTCCAGGCCGAGGTGGCCCATGCCGAGCCCGTCCAGCACCGCGCGCACGCCGGCGTCGCCGGCCCACTCGTGTTCCGCGCCGAAGCCCTCGTCGAGCCAGGCGGTGCCGAGCACCACGTCCCGGACGGTGGCATCGCCCTGCAGCGTCAGCGACTGCGGCAGCTGGGCGACGCGCAGGTCACGGCGGTGCGTGACGCGGCCGTCGTCCGGCTCCTCCTGCTTGGTCAGCATGCGCAGCAGCGTGCTCTTGCCGGCCCCGTTGAGGCCGACCACGCCGACCCGGTCGGTGTCCTCCAGGCCGAGCGACACGTTCGTGAGCAGCGCGCCGACGGCGCCGTAGCCCTTCGAGACGCGGTCGAGATTGACCAGGTTCGCCATGACTCCCCAGATGCTTGTTACAGGATGCGGGCGCCGGGCACGGGACCGTGCGCGGTGCCGGCGGCACGGCAGAGGCCGGACGCCTCGATCTCCGTGGTGAGCGCTTCCGCGTGCGCGGCGTCGCGGGCGAGGAACAGCACGGTCGGGCCGGAGCCGGAGACCAGGCTGGCGCAGGCACCCGCGGCGAGACCCGCCTTCATCAGGCCGGCCAGGCCGGGCCGCAGCGAGAGCGCGGCGGCCTGCAGGTCGTTGCCGAGCGCGGCGGCCAGCACCGCCGGGTCCTTCTGCCGGAGCGCGGCCAGCAGCGCGTCCGCGCTGCCCAGCGGCGTGGGACCGGCCGACTCGGCGCGCAGCCGATCCAGCTCGCGGTAGACCTCCGGGGTGGACAGGCCGCCGTCCGCGACCGCGACCACCCAGTGCCAGGAGTGCGGTCGGACCAGGACCGGGCTGATCGTCTCGCCGTGACCGGTGCCGAGCGCGGTGCCGCCGTAGATCAGGAACGGCACGTCCGAGCCGAGCGTGGCCGCGACCTCGGCCAGCTGGTCGCGGGAGAGCCCGATGCCCCAGAGCGCGTCGCAGGCGACCAGTGCGGCGGCCGCGTCCGCGCTGCCGCCGGCCAGGCCGGCCGCGAGCGGGATCTGCTTGCGCAGGTGCAGCCGGGCGTGCGCGGGGACGCGGGCGTAGTCGGCCAGCGCCTGCACCGCCCGGATGATCAGGTTGGAGCCGTCCAGCGCGAGCGAGCCGGTGCCCTCGCCCTCCATGGTCAGGCTCAGCGTGTCGCCGCGCCGCGCGGTCAGCTCGTCGTACAGCGAGATCGCCTGGTACACCGTGTTCAGCTCGTGGAAGCCGTCGTCGCGCAGCGGCCCGACGCCCAGGTGCAGGTTGATCTTCGAGGGGACGCGGACCCGCACCGGGCCCGTCATCGCCGAGCGGGGACGGTCGTCCTCCGGCCTCCAGGCCTCCGTCACCGCGCGACGCCCCGGCCCGGGACGGCGCTCCTACCGGCCGTGTCGATCATCGCCGCCCACCTCCTCGTCGCTCGGCTCGGCGCAACTCTACCGCCAAGCCGATCCGGCGTTAGGAACCCGCCGCGGCCGCGATCGCGATGAACTGCTCGACGTCCAGCTGCTCGCCCCGGGCACGCGGGTCGACACCGGCGGCGAGCAGCACCTTCTCGGCCAGGTCCGGCCCGCCGGCCCAGCCGGCCAGCGCGGCGCGCAGCGTCTTGCGCCGCTGCGCGAACGCCGCGTCGACCACGGCGAAGACCTTCTCCCGCGGTACGCCGTCGCGGGGCGACTCGCGCCGGGTGAACGCGACCAGCCCGGAGTCCACGTTCGGCACCGGCCAGAACACGTTCGGCGGCACCTTGCCGGCCGGCCGGGCCGGGCCGTACCAGGCGAGCTTCACGGACGGGACACCGTAGATCTTGGAGCCGGGCGCCGCCACCAGCCGGTCGGCGACCTCCTTCTGCACCATCACCAGGCCGGTGCGCAGGCTGGGCAGCGTGGCCAGCAGGTGCAGCACGACCGGGACCGCCACGTTGTACGGCAGGTTCGCGACCAGCGCGGTCGGCGCCGGTTCGGGCAGCGCCGTGACCTTCAGCGCGTCCAGGAGGTGCACGGTGAGCCGGTCCGCCCGGTCCGGCAGCCGCTCCGCGGCCGTGCGCGGCAGGCGGGCGGCGAGCACCGGGTCGATCTCCACGGCGTGCACGTGCCGGGCGGCGCCGAGCAGGCCCAGCGTGAGCGAGCCGAGGCCGGGGCCGACCTCCAGCGCCACGTCGTCCGGCGTCAGCCCGGCCGCGGCCACGATGCGCCGCACCGTGTTGGGGTCGTGGACGAAGTTCTGCCCGAGCCGCTTGGTGGGCGCCACACCGAGGCTGGCCGCCAGCTCCCGAATCTCCGCGGGCCCGAGTAATCCGTCCATGACGAGCGATCCTAGAGCCTGTATCGACGTGCGGACTCCCGCGACGTGCGACCCGGCTCCCACGTCGATGCCGGCTCTGGGCCGCTCCGGGTCCGGGGCGGCCCACAGCCGGGGCGTGTTCGGCGGATCCTCGCCGGCCTGCGGCGCGGATCCACCGACCCGCCCTAGCGAGCGTGCCGGAGGTTGGTGGTGAAGGCGCGCCACGAGCCGGGTGAGAAGGCCAGCACCGGGCCGGCCGGGTCCTTGGAGTCACGGACCGCGACGATCGCGCCGAGATTGTCCGCGACCTCCACGCATTGGTTGGCACCACTTCGGCTTGACTTGCGCCAGCGGGCGCCCGACGAGTCAATCACTGCGATTCAACTCCCTTATCAGGCTTGTGATCATGGCCGCTGAATCACCCTCGCTCAGCGCCGACGCCGCAAGGCTAACCCAAACTTCTTCATAGGCCTCGATCTCTTGCGATTTGTCGAGATAGATCGCCCCTGTGAGTGATTCGCTGTAGACCGTTGGAGGTTCTCTCCGCTCATTTCCCTCGGATGGAAATTCCAAAATCGTGAAAGCACCGGCCACCGAGGCGCGATGCAGCCCGATCGCGAGCGGAAGAACCCGTATCGATATATGTGGCTGTTCGCCCGCCTTCTGCAGATACGCCAGCTGCCGGGCCATCACGCCGGGCGGGCCCGGGTCGCGGCGCAGCACGGTCTCGCAGACGATCGCCTCCAGCGCCGGCGGCTCCGGGAACGACCGGGCCAGCAGCTCCTGCCGCTCGCGGCGCAGGTCGACCCGGCGGCGGCGCTCCTCGTCCCCCATCCCGGGCTGGTCGGCCCGGATCGCCGCGTCCGCGTAGTCCCGGGACTGCAGCAGGCCGGGCACCAGGGACGGCTCGTACATCCGCAGCCGGGACGCGGCCGCCTCCATGCCCACGTAGACCTCGAACCAGCGCGGGACCACGTCGCCGTACGAGTGCCACCAGCCCTTGGCCTTCGTCTCCTTGGCCAGCGCGACCAGCGCCTGGGTCATCTCCTCGGATGCGCCGTAGCGCTGGCAGAGCACCTTGACGTCGGCACCCCGGACCGGCACCGCGCCCTTCTCGATCCGCCACAGCTTCTGGATGGAGCACTCCAGCTCCGCCGCGGCGGCCTTCACCGTGACACCGGCCTGCTCACGCAGGCGGCGCAGGTATCTGCCCAGCTGACGGCGGGGCACCGTCGATCCCGGCTCGGCGTCCACGCGCTTCCTCCGCTCAGGGAATGCTCTGGCTTCCGTCATGGAATGCCTACCGACCGATCAAGGCGAAAGTCAATGGCGAGCGACGATTTCCGGTCACGGAATATTGCACCGGCGGTGCTTTGCCCAAATGATTGGACGGCGCGGCCCGGTTCTCGGGCCCTCGACGTCCACTGCCGCGGCCGGGCGGCACCCGACGGGGAGGCGACGCCGCCCCGTTCGAGTCAGTCCGGGAGGTAACACGGTGCCGTACGGGCGAACATGCCGCGATTCACTCTCCAGGGGTCCGCAGCCGGCCCTATTCTCGTCCCGCCGCCACCCGTCTGGGCAGACAAGATGAATGAATTTCAGGCCATGTCGCACGACGCCGGCCCTCCGGGTGTCCGGCACATTCCGGATTCGTGCTGGCAGTGCGCACGCTGCCGGTCCGAATGGCCGTGCGAATCGTACAAAAGGGCCGCCCTGCGCGACTATCGCCGCAACCGGGTGGGGCTCGCCATGCTGATGGCGACGTACCTGCACCGGTTCGCGCGGGACCGGCCGGCCGCCGAGTGCGCGCGGGCCGGCGCACGCTTCCTGGGCTGGTGCCGCACCCGGCGTCCGGGACGGGCGGCATGGTGAGCCCGCCGGCCCGCCGCCCGGCCCCGGCCGAGCCGGTCGTCGGCGAGACACTGCATCTGCGCGAGCAGGACTACCGGTTCGGCGTGGGCGTGCTGACCGCGACCGTGTCGTTCGTGGTGGGCCTGGTGCCCTTCGACAACGAGCCGTGGTGGCACATCCGGGCCTGGTGCCGGCGGGCGCCGTCCGATCCGGGCGCGCAGCGCGAGCTCTACGTGCGCGCCCGGTCCGTGCCCCAGGCCCGGTATCCGGTGGCGTTCCGGTGACCGGGCGTCACCAGCCGCCGAACGCGCGCTCCCCGTTCGCGGAGACCGCGGCGCAGAGCTCGGCCAGGTCCCGGCCGGTGGTCTCGGCCAGCGCGCGCATCGTCAGCGGCACCAGGTAGGACGCGTTCGGCCGGCCACGGAACGGCGACGGCGTCAGGTACGGCGCGTCCGTCTCCACCAGCAGGTGTTCCGGCGACGTGACCCGGGCCGCCGCGCGCAGCTGCTCCGCGCTCTTGAACGTCACGGTCCCGGCGAAGCTGAGCAGGTAGCCGCGGCGCACGCACTCGGCCGCGAACTCCGCGTCGCCGGAGAAGCAGTGCAGCACCACGGTGTCCGGCGCGCCCTCGGAGTCCAGCACGCGCAGCACGTCCGCGTGCGCGTCCCGGTCATGGATCATCAGCGCCTTGCCGTAACGCTTGGCGAAGCCGATGTGCGCGCGGAAGCTCTCCTCCTGCGCGGTCCGCCCGTCCTCGCCGGTGCGGAACGTGTCCAGCCCGGTCTCGCCGATCGCCCGCACCCGGTCCTGCGCGGCCAGCGCCTCGATCTCCCGCAGCGCCTCGTCCAGCCGGTCGCCCAGCCGGGGCGCGTCGTTCGGGTGCAGCGCGACCGCGGCCAGCACGGACGGGTGCTTCGCGGCCAGCTCCGCGCCCCATCGGGACGACGCCACGTCCACGCCGACCTGCACCAGCCGGTCCACGCCCACGGCCGCGGCCGCGTCCACCAGCCGCTGCACCGGGTCGCTGGTGCCGGGACCGGGCACGCCGGCCTCGTGCACCGTGATGTCCAGGTGGGTGTGGCTGTCGATCACCGGGACCGGCAGCGCGTCCGGCGCCGGCGGGAACTCGCCCATCCGGCGAGGGCTGTGCTTCTCACGGGAACTCACGGCCGCCAAGGCTATCCCGCGCGCGGATCACCGGCGCGTACCGAGTGCCTTCGCGACCGCGGTGAGCAGGCTCTCCCGGTTGAACGGCTTCTGGATCAGCGTGCTGTTCTCGTCCAGGTGCCCGCGCGGGTTGAGCACGCCGGCCGTGTAGCCGGACATGAACAGCACCCGCAGGTCCGGGTAGTGCGCGCGCATCTCCTTGGCCAGCTCCGACCCGGTCATGCCGGGCATCACCACGTCGGTGAGCAGCAGATCCGGCCGCGCGCCCGCGTGCAGGTGGGAGACGGCCGAGGCCGGGTCGGTGGCGACCGTGACCGTGTAGCCGGCCGGCTGCAACAGGTAGCGCACCAGCTGGGCCAGCTCCGGCTGGTCCTCGACGACCAGCACGTGTCCCTGGCCGCGCAGGTTCTCCACCGGCAGGACCGGCGGCTCCTCGGTCGCCTCCTTGGCCGGCAGGAAGATCTTCACGGTGGTGCCGATGCCCGGGTCGGAGACCAGCCGGATGTGCCCGCCGCTGTTGTGCACGATGCCGTAGACCGTGGCCAGGCCGAGGCCGGCGGCGCCGCGCGCCTTCTTGGTGGTGAAGAACGGCTCGAACGCGTGCGACCGGGTCTCGGGGTCCATGCCGCTGCCGGTGTCCGAGACGGCCAGCACCACGAACCGGCCGGACGCCGCCTCGTCCTCCAGCCCACCCGGATCGATCATGGTGTTGTGCGCCTCGATGGTCAGCCGGCCGCCGCTGCCCATCGCGTCCCGCGCGTTGACGGCCAGGTTCGCCAGCGCCTGCTCCAGCTCACCGCGGTCGGCCTGCACCACCCACAGGTCGTCGTCGATCTTGAACCGTAGGTCGATGTGCTCGCCGAGCGCGCGGGTCAGCAGGTCACGCGCGCCGTCCAGCAGCTCCGGCACGGAGACCGTGTGCGCGGTCGGGCTGCGCCGGCCGAACGCGAGCAGCTGATGGGTGAGCGCGGCGCCGCTGGCCGCGGCCCGCATGATCGACTGGGCCATCGCCTCGACGTCCGAGCCGGGCTCCGCGTCCGAGGCCAGCACCTCCGCGGAGCCGGCGATCACGGTCAGCAGGTTGTTGAAGTCGTGCGCGATGCCGCCGGCCAGCTGCCCCAGGCTGTCCACCCGGCGCAGCTGGTCGAGCTGGCGCTGCATGTCACGCGCGGCGATCCGCTCGGTGATGTCGCTGACCAGTGCGAGCGAGCCGGTGATCTCGCCGTCCGGGCCGAGCAGCGGCGCGGCCGACATCTGCACCCACAGCGCGCTGCCGTCCGCGCGGATCAGCCGGCACTCGTACACCTCGGAGCGCCCCTGCTGCCGGTCGGCCAGCCGCTTGGCGAGCCGCTGCTGCCCCTTGTTGTCCAGGAACCCGCGGACCGACAGCCCCAGCAGTTCCTCCCGGGTCAGCCCGAGCATGCGGGCCATCTGCGCGTTCGCGAACGTGGTCACGCCGTCCCGGTCGAACTGCCAGACGCCGTCCAGCGTCGTCTCGACGATGTTGCGGTACCGGTCCTCGGACGCCCGCAGCGCCTCGACCGACCGCGCGGTGTGCAGCGCGGCCGCGGTGTGCTCCGCGATCAGCCGGGCCGTCTCCACGTCCGCGTCCGCGTACGTGGCGCCCTCCGTGGTCCGGGCCAGCGCCAGGTAGCCGAGGAACGCGCCGTCGGTGATCAGCGGGCAGGCCAGCACGGCCGAGATCCGCGCGCCGGCCACGTTCGTCCAGTGCTGCGGCGGCGCGAGCTTCTGGAACTCCTGCTGGTCCATGGAGCTGAAGACGATCGTCGCGCCGGCCCGCAGCCGGTTCAGATGCCCCTGGTCGACCCGGTCGCTGAAGCCGCCGAGGAACTCGCCGAGCATCTCCGGGCCGTCGTGCGTCCGGTGCGCGGTGATCATCGGGCCGAACCGGCCGTCCTCCCGGACCAGCCGGATGCCACCACCGTCCCCGACGATCCGGGCGGCGGCCTCGGTGGCGACCTCGATCACCGACTCCACGCGCGTGCAAGCGGCCGTCAACGCGGACGTGAGGTCGGTCAACGCATCATGGGTGATTCGCGCCGCGGTCTCCATGAAGACACTATCCGCTGGTCAGAGCCGCTTCGGAGGCGGAATGAGGAACCTTGCTCGCGTCACCTTACGTTCACTCGCCGTCTACCATGCAAAAGTAGGTTACGGCGAGTGAGCGTGTTTCCAGAGGCTCGTAACGTCAACGACGCGCCGACGGGCCTGCGCGTCACCTTCCAGGGCACTCTCTACCCGGCCGACCAGATCGCCCGCGGCGCCGCGTTCGAGCTGTTCAGCACCGTCGAGGACGACGGCTTCCGCCGGGTGTCCCGCAACGGCGCGCTCGGGCCGTTCCATCGGTTCGTGCACGCCTCCGAGGTGGAGGGCGTCAGCGTCGGCGGCCACGCCCAGCCGGGGCTCGGCGTGCTCGGCGACGGCACGCCGGACGACCCGCTGGACACGCCGCTGATGGTGCCGCTGTCCCGCGGCATCCGCTGGACGGACGTGCACCGGGCGGCGCAGAACCCGGCGTACCGGGACGACCCGATGCTGGCCGCCATCCGGCACACCGCGTCGATCCGGCGCGGCACCCGCATGATCAAGGTGCTGTCCGCCGCCCAGATCGCCGGCTACCTGCGCGGCTGGCTGCCCTACGGCTTCTGCTACCGCGAGTACGACGTCGCCCACCTGCGCACGCCGGCCGACCTGATGCTGCTGCGCACGGACGGCGAGGCCGGCCGGGGCGTGCCGGAGGTCGTCTACGCGCTGCGCTGGCGGGCCGGCTCGCCGGACGACTACGAGGTCCCGGCCGGCGCGGAGCAGAGCGGGCTGCGCGAGGTGCCGCCGCACGACCGGATCGGCGCGCCGGTCCTCGGCACCGGGTTCACGCCCAGCGACCGGCACCTGATCCCGGAGTTCGTCACCCGGGACATGGCCGACCTGCCGATGCCGGCGAACGCGGCGCTGATCGCGTACACGGCGGACGGCACCGAGGTGGTGCTCTACACGTATCAGCCGGAGCAGCGCGGCTGGCTGCGGATGGTCGGGCCGCAGTGGCGGCACCTGGTCACCGGCATCCCGGAGATCCCGCCGGACCAGGAGTACCTCCCGGTCGGCGACGCCGTGCGGTCCACGATCCTGGTCGGTACGTACGGCGAGCGCGAGTACGAGGCGGTCGCGGACCTGCCCGGCGGCTTCCGGGTGCTGGCCATGACCCGGGCCGCGCGATACCCGGTGGAGAACGTCAGCCGCCGCGCCGCGTTCGGCCGCTGGCGCGGCGCGCTCTGCCAGGTGCTGCACACCGACTCGGGGTGGACCCGGCTGCGCCTGGCCCGGCCGGACGCGGACGCGATCGCCCGGCTCGGCGCGCAGTGCTACGAGCGCGGCGTCTACGAGGTGTGGGCACCGGCCGGCGAGCTGACCGACCAGGAGACCGTGACCTCCCCGTACCGGTGACCGGGGCGTCGCCGGCGATGATCGCGACGACGCCCCGGGCACGGCGGGTCAGCCGCCGAGGCGGGCCAGCTCCTCCTCGACGACGGACGGGTCGAGCTTGCGGAACACCGGCTTCGGCGCGGCCAGCGGGGTGCCCGCGACGACGTCGGCCGGCTCCCACTTCGCGCCGGCCGTGTAGTCGCCGGTCAGGATCGGGTACGACGGGCCGCCGTCCAGGTCCTCGACCTCCTCGATCCGCGGCTGCGGCGCATGCACACCGGTGCCGCCGAGCAGCTCGTGGATCTTCTGTGCGGAGTGCGGGAGGAACGGCGTGAGCAGCCGGTTGCAGTCGCTCACCGCCTGCAGCGCCACGTGCAGGACGGTGCCCTGCCGCGGCTTGTCCTCCGCCGCCTTCAGCTTCCACGGCGCCTGGTCGGAGAGGTACTTGTTGACCTCCGCCACGATCCGCATCGCCTCGCCGATCGCCGCCTTCTGCCGGTGCTTGCCGATCAGCTCGCCGACGCTCGTGAAACCGGCGCGGACCGTCGCCAGCAGCGCCTCGTCCTCGGGCGTCAGCGGGCCGGCCGCCGGGATCTCGCCGAAGTTCTTCGCCGCCATCGAGATGGACCGGTTGACCAGGTTGCCCCAGCCCGCGACCAGCTCGTCGTTGTTGCGCCGGAGGAACTCGGCCCAGGTGAAGTCGGTGTCGTTGCTCTCCGGCCCGGCCGCCGCGATGAAGTAGCGCAGCGCGTCCGCGTCGTACCGCTCCAGGAAGTCCCGCACGTAGATCACCACGGACCGGGACGAGGAGAACTTCTTCCCCTCCATCGTCAGGTACTCGCTGGAGACCACCTCGGTCGGCAGGTTCAGCCGGCCGCGCGGGCCGGGCTCGCCGCCACGGTCGCCCTCGCCGGAGTAGCCGAGCAGCAGCGCCGGCCAGATGACCGAGTGGAAGACGATGTTGTCCTTGCCCATGAAGTAGTACGCGTTCGCGTCCTTGCCCTCACCGTCCGCGGACCACCAGCGGCGCCACGCCTCCGGGTCGCCGGTGCGGCGCGCCCACTCCACGGACGCGGACAGGTAGCCGATCACCGCGTCGAACCAGACGTAGATCCGCTTGTCGGTGCGGTCCTTCCAGTCGGCGAGCGGGATCGGCACGCCCCACTCCAGGTCCCGGGTGATCGCGCGCGGCTGCAGATCGTCGACCAGGTTCTTGGAGAAGCGCAGCACGTTCGGCCGCCAGCCCTCGCGGGTGTCCAGCCACGAGTTGAGCGCGGACACGAAGCCGGGCAGGTCGAGGAAGAAGTGCTCGGTCTCGACGAACTTCGGCGTCTCACCGTTGATCTTCGACTTCGGGTCGATCAGGTCGGACGGGTCGAGCTGGTTGCCGCAGTTGTCGCACTGGTCGCCGCGCGCGCTGTCGTACCCGCAGATCGGGCAGGTGCCCTCGATGTAGCGGTCGGGCAGCGTGCGCCCGGTGGACGGGGAGATCGCGCCGAGCGTGGTCTTCGCGATGATGTACCCGTTCGCGTGCAGCCCCTCGAAGAGCTCCTGCACCACCGCGTAGTGGTTGCGCGTGGTGGTGCGGGTGAACAGGTCGTAGGAGAGGCCGAGCCCGTGCAGGTCCTCCACGATGATCCGGTTGTACCGGTCGGCGAGCTCACGCGGCGTGACGCCCTCCTTGTCCGCCTGGACCTGGATCGGCGTGCCGTGCTCGTCCGTGCCGGACACCATGAGCACGTCGTGACCGGCCATCCGCATGTACCGGCTGAAGACGTCGGAGGGCACCCCAAAGCCGGAAACGTGACCGATGTGGCGCGGGCCGTTGGCGTATGGCCAGGCAACCGCCGCGAGAACGTGACTCATGACAGTCAACTGTAGTGACCCGCCCGCGAGCGCCGCGAACCTATTGACCCGCCACTCCGGGGCGCAACACACCACACGATATGCACACAACCAGCCACGATCCGTAGTCAAATGTGATGGTGACGGGTAGCCAGAACCACGATCAACCCCCAGACCCTTCGCCGGTACGCGACGCGGCCGTCCCCGTCACGCCGAAGGCACCGCCCGCGGAGGTCCGGCACACCGTCCCGCTCCCGCTGCACCGCCCGCCCACCGGCGACACCGCCACCCGGACCACCGAGGAGCTGACCGTCGTCCGGCGCCCCCGGCACGGCCGCCCGGACCCCGACGACGACGCCACTCCCCCACCCGGCCCCGCCCCGTCCGCCCGCTCCGCCGCATACGCCGACCCGGCCACGCCTGCCGGCCCGGCCACGCCTGCGTCCCCGGCCACGCCTGCCGGTCCGGGGACGCTCGCGTCCGCCGGCCCGGTCACGCCTGACGGTCCGGTGACGCCCGCCGCGCCAACTGCGTCGGTCGAATCCGCCGGGTCCGTGACGCCGACGGGCTCCGCGACGCCTGCTGGGCCCGCAGCGCCTGCCGGATCCGCGACGCCTGATGGGCTCGCGGCACCTGCCGAACCCGCGGCGCCTGCCGAACCCGGGACGCCCGCCGGAACCGCGACTCCCACCCAACCTGCGACGCCCGCCGGAACCGCAACGCCCGCCGAACCCGCGACGCCCGCTGCGCCCGAGAGCCCCGCCGAATCCGCGCCCTCCACCGGAACCGTGGCCCCCGCCGAATCCGCGGCCCTCGGTGGCACCGCGGCCCCCGCTGGAACCACGGATCCCGCCGAGCCCGCGACGGCTGCTGAGCCCGCGACGCTCAGCGGGCCCGCCGGATTCGTGACGTCCGGCGAGGCCGCCGGGGCGGGCGGGACCGGCGAGGCCGAGGCCGACGTGGTGGCCGGCTCCGGGCCGCTGTCCAGTGCGGACGCGGCGCTGGGCAGCGAGAGCCAGGCCGGTTTCGAGATCGTGGCCGGGGCCGGCGGTGCGGACACCGTGCCGCCCGCACCGGCACAACCCTCCGCCGACCGCCCGATCTCTCCCGCGCCCACCGGGCACCGCGGCAAGCCGGTGCGCATCGAACCGGTGCGCATCGAACCCGCGCGTCCCGAACCGGCGCGTATCGAACCGGCGCGCATCGAACCGGCGCGCATCGAACCGGCGCCGGTCGAGTCCGCGGGGCTCGCGAGCGCGGGTTTCCGGAGCGCGGCGTTCGAGGGCGCGCGGCCCGGGCCGGTGGTTCCGCCCGCGCCGGATCGCGCCCCCGTCGCCGCGCCGCGCGAGCGCGCCACCTGGCTGTCCCCGGCGGCCGACCGGGCCGACGCCGACGCCGCGTGGCCGTCACTCGGCATGCGCATGGGCAGGCCGTCCGCCGTGGAGCCGCCGCCGAGGCGCCCCGGGACCCGGCTGCCGCGCAACCCGGCCACCGGCCTGCCGCTGCTGGTGGTGCTGGCGCTGCTCACCGCGTTCTTCGCCTGGGTCAGCGCCGAACCGCTCTGGCTGGCCGTCGGCCACGGCACGCCCGGCACCGCGACCGTCACCCGCTGCTCCGGGCCCACGCTGGCGCAACGCTGCGAGGGCACGTTCGTCAGCGCGCACTTCACCGCGGAGGACGTCGCCGTGCTCGGCGTGCCCAGCGGCAGCCGCGCCGCGGGCACCCGGCTGCCCGCCCGGATGGTGGACGAGGGCGCCGGCCGGGCACACGCCAGCTTCCACGGCCTCGGCCTGCACCTGCGCTGGTCACTCGGCCTGGCGCTGATCTTCCTCTGCGGGTTCGGCATCGTCTGGGCGACCGGCGCGACCCGGCTGGAGACACGCCGGTCCCGCACCCGCGCGATCATGATCAGCCTCGGCGCGCCACTGACGCTCCTCCTCGGCTTCCTCATCGCCGCCTGGTGACGGCGACCACCACCTCGCTACGGCAGCACCCCGATCACCACAACGCCGCCCGGTCACGACAGCGCCACTCGGTGCCAGCACCACCGCCCGGTCACGACAGCACCGCCCGGCGACAGCACCACCGCCGGTCACGACAGCACCGCCCGGTCACCACAGCGCCGCCCGGTCACGACACCACCGCCCGGTCACCACAGCGCCGCCCGGTCACGACACCACCGCCCGGTCACCACAGCGCTGCCCGGTCACGGCGCCGCCGTCTACTGACGGCGGTCGCCGCAACCGGTCCGCGCACGTCCCCCGTGATCCAGACGTCGCTCGGGTCGCCGGGAGCGGCGCGAACGACGCCGGATCGGCGGATCGTGTGCGGCGGGCGGCCGCGGTGGGCGGTCAGCCGCCGGTGACGAGGTTGTACACCTCGCGGCGGCGCAGGCCGTGCAGCGCGGCCACGGCCGTCACCGCGTCGCGGCGCGAGACGCCGGTCGCCTCCTCCTCCGCCACCTCCGCCTTCAGCTGCTCGTCCGAGGGGCGGTCACCGGACGACGGCGCCGCGCCGGCCACCACCACCGTGATCTCCCCGCGCGGCCCGGACTCCGCCGCCCAGCCGGCCAGCGTGGCGAGCGCGCCGCGGCGTACCTCCTCATAGGTCTTGGTCAGCTCGCGGCAGACCGCGGCGGACCGGTCCGCGCCGAAGACCGCCGCCAGGTCCGTGAGCGTGCCGGAGATCCGGTGCGGTGCCTCGAAGAACACCAGCGTGCGCGGCTCGGCGGCGAGTTCACGGAGCCGGGAGCGGCGCGCGGAGCCGGACCGTGGCAGGAAGCCCTCGAAGCAGAACCGGTCGCTCGGCAGCCCGGAGAGCGCCAGCGCGGTGGTCACCGCGCTCGGCCCGGGCGCGGCCGTCACCGGGATCTCCGCGTCCAGCGCGGCCCGGACCAGGCGGTATCCGGGGTCGGACACGCTCGGCATGCCGCCGTCCGTCACGATCGCCACCACCGCGCCGCCGCGCAGCGCCTCGACCAGTTCCGGGGTACGCCGCTCCTCGTTCCCCTCGAAGTAGGAGACCACCCGGCCGGCCACGGTCACGTCCAGGTCCCGGGCGAGCCGGGCCAGCCGCCGGGTGTCCTCCGCCGCCACCACGTCGGCCGACGCCAGCGCCTCGCGGAGCCGCGCGGACGCGTCCCCGACGTTGCCCAGCGGCGCACCCAGCAGGATCAGCCGTCCGCCGTCTGCCACAAGCTCACCTCGAAATCCCGTCGACCATCGATCGGAAGTGGGGGCGGGTTGCCCCCTCCACCGCCCATGCAGCCTACGATCGTCCGGTGACCTCGGCGGCAACAGCGCAGACAGAAGGCCTCGCGGACCCGGCGATCGACCCCGACGCTCCCGCGAAGGCCACCTCACCTGCCCAAACGGGTGACAGCGGCGTCCCCGCGATCGTGCGGCGGCGGCTGGTCCCGTGGGATCGGCGGTTCGACGGCTATTCGTGGGCCGCCACCGGTTTCGTGGTGGCGATCGCGGCGCTGGTCCGGCTGGTCGGGCTGGCGACACCCAAGGGCCTGATCTTCGACGAGGTCTACTACGCGACCGACGCCTACGACATGCTGTCCCGCGGCATCGAGTGGAACGAGGAGACCAACGGCCCGGCGTACGTGGTGCATCCGCCGCTGGGCAAGTGGCTGATCGCGCTCGGCCAGGCGGTCTTCGGCAACAACGAGTTCGGCTGGCGGATCTCCGCCGCGGTGGCCGGCATCCTGTCCGTGCTGATCCTGACCCGGCTGGCGACCCGCCTGTTCGGCTCCGTGATCCTGGGCTGCACGGCCGGCCTGCTGCTCGCGCTGGACGGGTTCCACGTGGTGATGTCGCGGACCGCGCTGCTCGACATCTTCCTGCAGTTCTTCGTCCTGGCCGCGTTCGCCGCGCTGGTGCTGGACCGCGACCACCGCCGGCGGCACTGGCTGCACGCGATCGAGCGCGGGACGGTGCAGCCGACCGGCCGGATCGTGTTCGCGTTCCCGGGCGGTGTGCCGTGGTGGCGGCTGGTCGCGGCGCTGATGCTCGGCTGCGCGCTCGGCGTGAAGTGGAGCGCGCTCTCCGTCCTGCCGGCGTTCTTCCTGCTGGTGTGGCTCTGGGAGGGCGGCGCGCAGCGTACCGCCGGGATCCGCTGGGGTTATCTGAAGTCGATCCCGTACGCGCTGGGCTGGAGCCTGATCGCCGGCGTGATCATCTTCGTGGTCTACCTGACCACCTGGACCGGCTGGCTGGTCACCGACGACGGCTACTTCCGGCACTGGCTGGCGGACAGCGGCCGCGAGGAACCGCCGGTGATCGGCGCGCTGATCAACCTGTGGCACTACCACGACGAGGCGTACGGCTTCCACAACCAGCTGGTGACGAAGCATCCGTACCAGTCGTGGCCGTGGCAGTGGCTGCTGCTGGGGCGCCCGGTCGCGTTCTTCTGGAACAGCGACCTGCCGTGTGACGCGTCGCAGTGCGCGGCCGAGGTGCTGCTGCTCGGCACGCCGGTGCTGTGGTGGTCGTTCGTCCCGGCCGTGTTCGCGCTGATCTGGTTCGGCATCGCGCGGCGGGACTGGCGGGCGCTGTTCATCCTGCTGGGCGTGCTGAGCAGCTTCCTGCCGTGGTTCTACTACGCGGTGGCGGAGAGCCGGACGATGTTCTCGTTCTACATCCTGCCGGCGGTGCCGTTCTTCGTGCTGGCCGTGGTCTACGTGCTCGGCGCGATCATGACGCCCACGTCGCCGGCCCAGCGCCTCGACCCGGAGGCGGTGCTGGAGCGCCGCAAGGTCGGCGCGGTGGTGCTCGGCGTCTACGTGATCCTGGTGGCGGTCTGCTTCTGGTACTTCTACCCGGTCTTCGTGGGTGAGTCGATCCCCTACTCCGACTGGTCGGCCCGCATGTGGCTGGGGAGTCGCTGGATCTGAGCCGCGGCGCGACCGCGTTCGATCTGGGGCCCGTCCGATCCGGACGGGCCCCAGATCTTTGTGCCGGCTGTGCCGCGCGCCCTGCGCTCCCGTACCGGCCGATGCGCGGGCCGGGACCCCGCCGCGCGGAGGCAGAGCGCCCCCCGTTGCCGCCGCCGACGCTGATCAGCGTGCTTTTCGGGGCACCGGGGTGTCAACCATGGTGAATAGGAAACGACAGAACGCCACACAACGGTTGATCGCTTCGGCGGCTGACCCCCGATCAACCGACAATACGAACCGTAAAGGTTCTTTAGAGTGTGGCGTCGCGGCACCGTTCCACAGTGGACCCGCGTGGACCCGGGCACAAAAAAGGGCGCGCTCCGATCGCCTGCCACGGGGGAAGCGGGCGATAGGAGCGCGCACCACAGATGTTAACCACCTTGGGATCACCCGCACAACGGGTGGCGGGTGAACAGATCGCACGCTATAAATCACCCAAATCAAATAAAGCACCCTTTCCGGACATTTCGGACGGGGGCACCCGGTCCGGGACACTGTGGATCACCGATCGGCCCGGCAAACCGGATGTCTGCTGACTTATCCCTCAGTCGCGTTGCGGACAGCGAAGGGCCGCGCGGCACGCCGTAACCTTTTCCGAGCCGCCGCAACATGCCACGTCAATCACTTAAGAAATCACCACAGGCAAATGCATCACGCACACCACCAATGCGATCATCAGTATTTCGTATCGTTCCCTCGTGCGATCGGCCATCATCCGGGCGAGTGACTGGATAGGCTTTCTCATCTGCGCTTTTCCTAATCTCGGAGAGTGACTCAGCACGATCCCCCCACTGACCGGTCGAGCGCCCCCAGCGGCCTCGACGACACCCACGCGGCCCCGGCGGACCACGAGCCCCGTCGCACGCTCCACCACGAAGAGAATGATCTTCCGCTGGCCGGAATGGCGCATGCGGAAACCGCGCACATCGAACTCGGATATACGAAGGCCTATTCTCTGGATCTGCCTACGGATTCCATCGACGACGACGATACGGTCGCCACCACGGTGCTGCCGGTCAATGCGCCGTCGGCCGGGCCGGTCTTCGTGGACACGACCGGCCGTCGCCGGCGGCGGCTGCGCAGCCTCGCGGTCGTGGTCGGCGCGCTCTCGCTGGTCTACACGGGCATGGTCGGCGTCAGCCTGGCCGGCGGCCCGGTCAGCCCGCGCGCGCTGCTGCCGTTCCCCGAGGTGCTGGAGAACGTGGTGCCCGGCATCGTCAAGCCGGAGCCGTCACCGTCCGAGCCGGAGCCGGTCCGGTCGGCCGAGCCGCAGCGCGAGGCGGTGGACCCGTACCAGGCGTACCCGTTCCCGGCACCGGACGCGCTGCCGCCGCAGCAGCAGCCGCCCGCCCCGGTGCGGACCGGCGGCGCCGGGCTGGGCGTGGCACCCACGCCGGCCCGGACCACGTCGCCGCGGCCGCTGGAATCGGCCAAGGTGACGCCGACGCCGAGCCGGGTGCCGGAGGCGACCACCACCCCGACGCCGAGCGGCTCGCCGGTCTCGCCGAGCCCGTCCGCACCGAACCAGGGCGGCGTCGGCGGCGGTGCCGGCGTCGGCATCGGGATCGGCACCACCGACCCGCGCACGGAGTCCGGCGGCACGAACAACGGCACCACCGGCGGTACGGCCGGCGGCACCACCACCGGTGGCAGCGGCGCCAACGACAACGGCGGTGGCGGTGCCGGCGGCACCAACGCCGGCACCGGCACCGGAGGCAACACCGGTACCGGGACGGGCACCACCTCCGGCAGCGGCACCGGGACCGGAACCAGCGCCGGGAACGGAAGCAGCAACGCCGGGAACGGGAACGGCAGCGGAAACGCCGGCACCGGTGGCACGGGCGGCGGAACCGGCACCGGTGGCACGGGCGGCGGAACCGGGACCGGTGGAAGCGGCAGCGGCGGACCCGGCGCGGGCGTCCAGACGCCCGTCGAGCAGCCGCCGACGACCGGCGGCACCGGCGGCGGCACCGAGGCCCCCGCGCCGGGTCCGCAGCCCGAGCCGCCCTACATCGCGCCCGAGCCGCCCTACGTCGCGCCCGAGCCGCCCTACGTCGCCCCCGAGGCGCCGGCCGCGCCCGCGCGGGAGAGCTTCCCGGCCGTCCCGGTCGCGCCCGTCGACGAGGTCCGGCCGGCGGCGCCGCTCGGGACCGTCCTCGAGGAGAGCGAGAGCGAGAGCGAGGACGACGGCGAGGACGACGGCGACGGCACCGGCCGGGCCGACGAGACCGACGACGAGAGCCCGGAGATCGACACGTGATAGTGACGCCGCCCCGCTCGGACGCCGCCCCACCGCCCCGGCGGCACGCCCGCGCCACGACCGCCCGCCGCATCGTCCCGCGTCCCCGCCTGCTGGTCGCCACCACGCTGCTGGTGCTGCTGGCCAGCGTGCTCATGGTCCGCGCGTACGCCGCTGCGGCGCTCTCCCCGGACGGGTTGCACACCAGCTCCGGCAAGCAGGGCGCCGTCCCGGCGGAGATCGTCGGGGGCGGCCCGATCATCAACACCGCGCGGGGCGGCGCGCAGTCGTACCGGCTGCCGGAGAAGACCATCGCGCTGACGTTCGACGACGGGCCGGACCCGTGGTGGACGCCGAAGGTGCTGCGCACGCTGGCCGAGCACGACGTGGACGCCACGTTCTTCGTGGTCGGCAGCGGGTCGGCGCGGCACCCGGACCTGGTCCGGCAGGTCGCGACGGAGGGCCACGAGCTGGGCGTGCACACGTTCACCCACCCGGACCTGACCCGGATGGCGGGCTGGCAGCGGCGGATCGAGTACTCGCAGACGCAGATGGCGATCGCCAGCGCGACCGGGGTGAAGACGTCGCTGATCCGCTTCCCGTACTCGTCGCACGCGTACGCGATCGACGACGAGAACTGGCCGCTCTACCGGGAGGCCGGCGACCTCGGTTACCTGCCGGTGCTGAACGACACGGACAGCAAGGACTGGGCGCGGCCGGGCGTCGAGCAGATCATCAAGAACTCCACGCCGGAGGGCACCCAGGGCGCGATCATCCTGTTCCACGACGCCGGTGGCGACCGCGCGCAGACCGTGGCGGCACTGGACCGCTTCATCCCGATGATGAAGGAGCGCGGCTACCGGTTCGTGACCGTCTCGCAGGGCCTGACCCAGGCGATGAAGTCCGCGGCGCCGGCCGGCAACGCGACCGCGCGGACCGAGCAGGCGGCCTCGGACGGCGAGATCTGGCGCGGTTCCGCGCTGGTGTGGGTGATCCGGATCGCGGACACCACGGTCGACGCGCTCGGCGTGCTGTTCGTGATCGCCGGCGCGCTGACGCTGATCCGTACCCTGCTGATGCTGGTGCTCGCCGGCCGGCACGCACGCAAGCGGCGGGCGAAGGGTTTCCGCTGGGGGCCGGAGGTGACGGCGCCGGTCTCGGTGATCGTCCCGGCCTACAACGAGAAGGAGGGCATCGAGGCGGCCGTGCGGTCACTGGCCGGTGGCGACTACCCGCACATCGAGGTGGTGGTGGTCGACGACGGCTCCAGCGACGAGACCGCGGCGCTCGCCGAGGGGCTGGGCCTGCCGAACGTGCGGGTGGTCCGGATCCCGAACGGCGGCAAGCCGAACGCGCTGAACACCGGCGTCGCGTTCGCCTCGCACGACCTGATCGTGATGGTGGACGGCGACACGATCTTCGAGCCGGACTCGATCCGTCGGCTGGTGCAGCCGTTCGCGGACCCGACCGTGGGCGCGGTGGCCGGCAACGTGAAGGTCGGCAACCGGAACAGCCTGGTCGCGCGCTGGCAGCACATCGAGTACGTGATCGGTTTCAACCTGGACCGCCGGCTCTACGAGACGCTGCGCTGCATGCCGACCGTGCCGGGTGCGATCGGCGCGTTCCGGCGGCAGGCGCTGCGGCAGGCCGGCGGCATGAGCGACGAGACGCTGGCCGAGGACACCGACGTGACCATGGCGTTCCTGCGCAACGGCTGGCACGTGGTGTACGAGGAGAACGCGCGCGCCTGGACCGAGGCGCCGGCCAAGCTGAGTCAACTGTGGAAGCAGCGCTACCGCTGGTCGTACGGCACCATGCAGGCGATGTGGAAGCACCGGAAGGCGCTGGTCGAGTCCGGGCCGTCGGGCCGGTTCGGCCGGGTCGGGCTGCCGATCCTGGCGCTGTTCGGCGTCACGCTGCCGCTGCTGGCCCCGGTGATCGACCTGCTGACGCTGTACGGCCTGCTGTTCCTGGGCCGCACCGAGACCGTGATCGCCTGGTTCACCATGCTGGTCATGCAGATCGTGACCGCGATGGTGGCGTTCCGGCTGGACCGGGAGTCGATGCGTCCGCTGTGGACGCTGCCGTTGCAGCAGTTCGCGTACCGGCAGCTGATGTATCTGGTGTTGATCCAGTCCGCGGTGACCGCGTTGACCGGCGCCCGGCTGCGCTGGCACAAGCTGCAGCGGACCGGCGACGCCCTGGTCGGCACCGCGCCGCGGGACCGCACCCCGGTCGGCTGAGGCACCCACCGCCGGGATCGAGGCGCCGGTCAGGTCGTTCCGTCGACGTGGCCGGCGCCTCGACCACCGTGCCGGCGGCTCATCGCGCCGGTGCGGCCAGCGTCTCCAGCACGGCCGGCACCGGCGGGAAGACCACCCGCAGCGAGGTGCCCTGTCCGGGCCGGTCGGAGAGCGCGAGCGTGGCGTGGTGCACGTCGAGGATCCGCTTCGCCACCGCCAGCCCGCGGTCCGGCCCGTCGTCGATCTGCGCCACCGCGCTGTAGTAGAGGTGGGTGAAGAGGCTGGGCCGCTCGGTGTCCGGCTGGTCCAGGTCGTCCAGGCGCACGGCCGGACCGCTCGCGGCCTCGGTGGTCACCCGCACCCGGCCGCCGGGCGGCGTGTATTTGACGGTCGCGAAGAGCAGGTGCATGAAGACCTGCTCCAGCCGTACGGGGTCCGCGTAGATCGGCAGCGACGGGCCCTGGCCGTGCAGGATCCAGATCTCCTTGGTCGCCGCGATCGGCCGGACCGCCTGCACCGCACGCTCGGTGATCCGGGTCAGGTCGACCTCGCGCAGGTGCAGCGCCTCGTAGCCCTCGTTCTCCGGGTCGGCCATCGCCAGCAGGTGCGCGACCAGTTGCCGCATCGGGTCCAGGTGCCGCCGGGTGGTCCGGACCAGCGCCTCGGCCAGCACCGGGTCCGGCTCCCGGTCGGTGCTGACGCTCTCCAGGTACGCGCCGAACTCGTGCAGCGGCGCGCGCAGGTCGCCGGCGAGCAGGTTCGCGAAGTCGTCCCGGCGGCGCTCGATGTCCTGCAGCCGGGCCACGGTCCGGTTCAGCGCCTTCGCGTACCGCCGGAGTTCGAGCTGCGCCGTGACCTGGCGGGACAGCGCCCGCAGCGCCTGCAGCTGGTCGAGGTTGAGCCGGCGCGGCTCGGAGTCGATCACGCAGAGCGTGCCGAGCGCGAAGCCGTCGCTGGTGACCAGCGGCGCTCCGGCGTAGAACCGCACGCCCGGGTCGCCGACCGCCAGCGGGTTGTCGGCGAACCGCCGGTCCTCCTGCACGTCCGGCACGACCATCAGGTCCTTGCCGAGGATCGCGTGCGCGCAGAACGACACCTCGCGTGAGGTCTCGTCCATCTCCAGCCCGATCTTGGCCTTGAACCACTGCCGGTCCGTGTCGACCAGGCTGACCAGCGACATCGGTACGCCGCAGACGTGCGACGCGAGCTTGACGATGTCGTCGAACTCCTGTTCCGGATCGGTGTCCAGCACCTCCAGGTCGTGGAGCGTGGCGAGCCGTCCGGCCTCGTTCTCCGGCTTTGCCGCTTCCATCTGGCCACCCTCCGCTGCTGTGAACGCTGCGCTGCCAGAGATATCAGCCGCAGGGTGCAGAAACGGCCGCTTCCCGCCGAACGAGGCCTCAGGCGTCCGAGCCGGTGTAGCTGAACCAGTCGAAGTGCACGGTTCCGCGGAACGCGGACAGCCCGATCACCCGGCCGGTGAAGCCGCCCGCGACCTCGGTCGACAGGTACCGGCCGTCCAGCTCGGCCAGCGAGACGAACTCGTCGTCCGCGACCAGCCCGAGCCGGACCAGGTCCGGCGAGTCGGTGGGTGAGTCCGGGTCCGGGCCGGCCGCGTCGATCGCCACGGTCAGCAGCACCGGGCCCGGCGGGCGGCGGTGGATGCCGACCACCTGGCGCAGCGGGCCGATCCGGGCCTCCGCGATCACCTGGTCGCCGTCGACGTGCACGCCGTACCAGTGTCGTTCGTCCAGGCGCACCATCAGGCCGCCGGCCGCGCCCGGCTCCGCGTCCGCCCGGGTCTGCACGCGGCAGCTGAGGTGGGTCTGGCGGCGGCCGGCGAACCCGCCCTCCGGCACGGTCAGCCAGCCCTCCCGGACGTCCAGCCGGGCGGTCGCGACGCGCGGCTGGATCCACCGGGGGTGCAGCCGCGGCCCGCGGAAGTCGTCGTGCTCCTCGCCGCCGGAGTCGGGCCAGGGCGCGGCGGGCAGCGTCGGCCCCTCGGTCACCGGCGCCACGTCACCGATCACCGGCCAGCCGTCCACCCAGGTCACCGGCGCCAGGAACGTCTCGCGGCCGAGCACGTGATAGCCGGGGCTGCCGCCCCGCGGGCGGACGCCGAGGAAGAGCAGCCACCAGGTGCCGTCGTGCGCCTGGATCAGGTCGCCGTGGCCGGTGTTCTGGATCGGCCGGTCGGTGCTGCGGTGGGTGAGGATCGGGTTCGCCGGGCACGGCGTGAACGGGCCGTCCGGGCGCGGGCCGCGGGCGATCGAGACGCCGTGCCCGCGCTCGGTGCCGCCCTCCGCGATCAGCAGGTACCACCACTCGCCGATCCGGTAGAGGTGCGGTGCCTCCGGGTACTGCGCGCCGGGCGTGCCGGACCAGACCCGCCGCGGCGTCTCCAGCGTTTCGCCGGTCTTCGGGTCGATCCGTGCCTGCTTGATCCCGGCGAACGTGCACCAGCAGTTGCCCTCGGCGTCCCAGGCGAGATCCGGGTCGATGCCGGTGATGCCGGGCACCCGGACCGGGTCGGACCACGGGCCGCCCGGGTCGGTGGCGGTCACGATCACCGTGCCGCCGCCGGAGAGGTTCGTGGTGATCAGCCAGAACAGCCCGTCGTGGTGGCGCAGCGTGGGCGCGTAGACGCCGCCGGACGCCGGGACCCGCGGGCCGAACCCGAGCTGCTCCTCGCCGAGCGCGTTGCCGATCTGCCGCCAGTGCACCAGATCGCGGCTGTGCAGGATCGGCACGCCGGGCACGTACTCGAAGCTGGAGGTCGCGAGGTAGTAGTCCTGGCCGACGCGGCACACGCTCGGGTCGGGGAAGAAGCCGGAGACGACGGGGTTCCGAAAAGCGCCGATGGCGAACTCCCAACAAACCTCAAAGTATGAGCATTTTCCGGCCTTGTGGCTCGGGCGCACCCGTGACGGATGTGGCCGAAAAATGCTCAGATCAAAGGGTACGGTCGTGACCGTACCCTTTGATCTCGGGTTAATCCACGATCTTGATCTTGATCTTCTTCGCCGTCAGGACACCGCGCAGGCCGCCCCGTTGAGCGTGAACGCGGTGGGCGCCGGGTTCGCGCCGCCGTGCGTGCCGTTGAAGCCGAACGACGTGCTGCCACCGACCGGGATCGATCCGTTCCAGGCCGCGTTGGTCGCGGTGACCTCGGCACCGGACTGGGTGACCGACGAACTCCACGACTGCGTCACGGTCTGGCCGCCGGTGTAGGCCCAGCGCAGTGTCCAGCCGTTGATCGCGCTGCCGCCGGCGTTCCGCACGGTCACGTTCGCGGTGAAGCCGGTGTTCCACTGGTTCACGCCGTACGTCACCGCGCAGCCACCGGACGGCCCGGGCGTGGTCGGGCCCGGCGTCGGCGAGCCGGTCGTCGCGGTCGGGGTCGGCGTGCCGACCGTGCCGCCGAAGCCCGCGGCCGCGCCGTCGTAGGCCGGCTTCCTCGCGTAGTTGTCGTCCCAGATCAGCGCCGCGCCGTACCCCGGGAACACGTCCGGCACCCAGGAGTACCGGTCGGTGATGCCCCAGACCGTCACGCCGGTGCAGCGGGCGACGTTCGTACAGGCCGTGAAGACCTTCTGGTAGTCGCTCCGCTGCGTGGCCAGCTCGGACGCGTCGGCCGGCGTCGGCAGGCGCACGTCCAGCTCGGTGATCCGCACGTCCACGCCCAGGTTCGCGAAGCGCTGCAGGTTCGCCTGCAGGTCGGACGGGACCTGCCCGAGGATCAGGTGCGCCTGGAACCCGACGCAGTCGATCGGCACCCCGCGGGCCTTGAAGTCCTGCACCAGGTTGTAGATCGCGGTGCTCTTGGCGTTGATCGCGTCCGTGGAGTAGTCGTTGATGCACAGCTTCGCGGCCGGGTCCGCGGCCCGCGCGGCGCGGAACGCCTCCTCGATGTACGAGTTGCCGATCCGCTGCTGGAAGATGGACTGCCGCCGGGAGCCGTTGTCCTCGAACGCCTCGTTCACCACGTCCCAGGCGACCACCTGGCCGGCGTAGTGGCCGGCCACGTTGGTGATGTGGTTCCGCATGGCGGCGAGCAGGTCGGTGCCGCTGCTGATGCCGTCCACCCAGCCGGGGTACTGCTGGTGCCAGACCAGCGTGTGCCCGTAGAGCTCCTTGCCACCCGAGGCCGCGTAGTCCGCGACGGCGTCACCGGCGGCGTAGCTGAACGAGTTGCGCGACGGCTCGGTCTCCGACCACTTCATCGCGTTCTCGGCCACCACCAGGTTGAACTCGGTGTCGGCGATGTTCTTGTACGCGGGCTCGCTCAGATAGCTCGAGGTGAGCGCGAAGCCGACCGTCTTGCCCTTCGCCGCGGCCAGGCTCTGCAGCGTGGTGGCGGCGGCGGCGAGCTGCGGGATCGCGATCGCAGCGCCGGACGCGAGCAGCACGGCCGCGGCCGCGAGCAACGGCCGGCGGTGACGTCTCGGCGGGCGCTTCGAGTCGTCGGTCATCGGGAGTCGGTCCTCTCCGGGGGAAGGCTCCCGGGACGCGGCGGTGGAGACGCCGCGAGATCCAGTTCCATCTATGGGAGCGATCCCAAGTATTGGCCGACGCGCTCGCCAGCGTCAATCTCTTACCGGAAATGTCCCGGAAGGAGATCAGAGCGCCGCGGTGCTGTCCCGGACCACGAGATCGGTCGCGAGCTCGATCCGCGGCGTCTCGATGTCCTCGCCCTGGGCCAGCCGCAGCACTGTTCGCGCAGCCAGCAGCCCCATCTCGGCCAGCGGCTGGCGCACCGTGGTGAGCGGCGGCGAGGCCCAGCGCGCCTCCGGAAGGTCGTCGAAACCCACCACGCTGATGTCGTCCGGCACCCGGAGCCCTCGCCGGCGAACCGCCTCGTACACCCCGAACGCCATCTGGTCGCTGGCCGCGAAGATCGCGGTCGGCGGATCGTCCAGCTCCAGCAGCGCGGCGCCACCGGCGAACCCGGACTCGTGGTAGAAGTCGCCCTGGAAGAGCAGCTCGTCCGCGACCTCGATGCCGACCGCCTCCAGGCCGGCGCGGTAACCGTCGAGCCGGGCGCGCGAGCAGAGCAGCCGCTTCGGCCCGGCGATGAACCCGATCCGCCGGTGGCCCAGTGACAGCAGGTGCTCGGTCGCGCTCAGGCCGCCCGCCCAGTTCGTCGCGCCGATCGTCGGGATGTCCATCGCGGGCACGCCGGCCGGGTCGACCACCACCATCGGGATGTTCAGCCGCCGCAGCTCGGCCAGCAGCGGCGGCGACAGGTCGGACACGACGAAGATGACGCCGTCGGTGGCGCGGGCCCGCAGGTTCTGCAGCCACTGCCGGGCGGACGTGGAACGCTGGTGGATCGCGGAGACCACGGTGCCGACGCCGGCCGCGTGCGCCACGTCCTCCACCCCGCGGATGATCTCGACGGCCCACGGGCTGTCCAGATCGTTGAAGACCAGGTCGATCAGGCTGGCGGAGACCCGGCTGCGGGCGGCGCGACGCCGATAACCGTGCTGGCGCAGCAGCTCCTCGACCCGCTCCCGGGTCTGCGGCGACACGTCCGACCGGCCGTTCAGCACGCGCGAGACGGTCGGCACCGAGACGCCCGCCTCCGCGGCGATCGCGGTGATGGTGACCCTGCGTCCCTCGCCGACGGTCACGGACGCCTCCCTCTTCGCATACGACTGTCCCGCCTATCTTGCCCCAGCCGCACCACAATCGGGGATCTCGCAATTTACGAATCAGTACCGGAACCCCACCGCCGCGCGTCAGCACCGCTCCCGAGCCCCGCGAGGCGCGGGCGACCAGAGCTGGCGCGGCCACCGGCAGACACGCCTTTCGTCTGCCGATGGCCGTGCCAGCGCCGGAGGTGGCGCCGAGCCGGAGGAGCGAAGCGACGACCAGAAGCTCAAGTCTTCCGTGCGCCGATCACCCGCTGCAGCACGATGAAGAGCAGCAGCAGCGCGCCGACCGCGATCCGGGTCCACCAGGAGAGCAGGCCCTCGAACTGGATGATCGTCTGGATCACGCCGAACACCAGCACGCCCAGCACGGTGCCGAGTACGAAGCCGGAACCGCCGGTCAGCAGCGTGCCGCCGATCACCACGGCCGCGATCGCGTCCAGTTCCATGCCGATGCCGGTGTTGCTGTACCCCGCGCCGGTGTAGAACGTGTAGAGCACACCGGCGCCGGTCGCGCAGAGGCCGCTCACCGCGTAGACACCGACTTTCGTCAGGCCGACCGGCAGGCCCATCAGCAGCGCGGACTGCTCGTTGCCGCCGATCGCGTAGACGTTGCGGCCGAAGCGCGTGTAGTGCAGCGCCACGAACGCGACCGCGACCACGATCAGCGAGACGACCACGCTGGGGTCGATCCGGTAGTCGCCGAGGGGGACCATCGTGTTGGCCGTCTCGGTGAAGAACGGGTGGCTGATCCGGATCGAGTCCGTGCTGATCACGTAGCAGAGGCCGCGGGCCAGGAACATCCCGGCCAGCGTGGCGATGAACGGCGGCACCTCGAAGAAGTGGATGATCGCGCCCATCGCGCTGCCGGACACCGCGCCGACCACCAGCACCAGCGGGATCACCGTGCCCGGCGACCAGCCCTCCTCGGTGATCAGCCAGGCGCAGAGCATGGTGGACAGCGCGAGCATCGACCCGACCGACAGGTCGATGCCGCCGCTGAGGATCACGAACGTCATGCCGACCGCGAGGACCAGCAGGAACGCGTTGTCCTTGAACACGTTGAGCAGGACCTGGAGGTCCGCGAAGTTGTCGTAGGTGAGCGCGCCGCCGATCCACATGAGCAGCAGCACGCCGGCGGTGGCCAGGATCGGCACGTACCGCTGCCGGCCGGTGAAGACCTTGGCCAGCCGCACTCCGGTCGGCGACGTAGTCGTGGTCATGTTCTACCCCAACTCCCTCATGCCGGCACCTTCGCATTCGTCGTCGGCTCGGACGGGCTGCCGGACGCGGGTGGCGTGCGGCGCGGTCCCCATCGGCCGAAGACCTTGCTCCGGAACGCCGGGGACTGCAGCAGGCAGACGACGGTCACCACGACCGCCTTGAAGATCAAGGTCGTCTCCGGCGGTACGCCCAGCGTGTAGACCGTGGTGGACAGCGTCTGGATCACCAGCGCGCCGATCACCGTGCCGCCGATCGAGAAGCGGCCGCCGGTCAGCGCGGTGCCGCCGATCACCACCGCGAGGATCGCGTCCAGCTCGATCAGCAGGCCGGCGTTGTTGCCGTCCGCGGACGAGACGTTCGAGCTGATCATCAGGCCGGCCAGGCCGGCGCAGAGTCCGCTGATCGCGTAGACCAGCAGCACCAGGCTGCGCGCCCGGATGCCGACCAGCCGGCTGGCCTCCGCGTTGCCGCCGACCGACTCCAGCAGCAGGCCGAGCGCGGACCGGCGCATGACCAGCGCGGTGACCGCGACCATGGTGAGCGCGATCAGCACCGCGGCCGGCAGCGTGAAGAGCCAGCCCGCGCCGATCCACTTGTACGGCGCACTGTTGATCGTGATGATCTGCCCATCCATGATCAGCTGCGCGACGCCACGGCCGGCCACCATCAGGATCAGCGTCGCGATGATCGGCTGGATGCCGATCCGGGACACCATCACGCCGTTGAACGCGCCGAACAGCAGCGCGACGCCGAGCGCCATGGCGACCGCGAGCAGCACGCCGCTCACCGCGTTCTGGTCGGACTGCCGGCTGATGTGCAGGCAGGCGACCGCGCCGGCGATGGAGACCACGGAGCCGACGGAGAGGTCGATGCCGCCGGTCGCGATCACCAGCGTCATGCCGAGCGCCACCAGCATCAGCGGCGCGCCGAACCGGAGGATGTCGATCAGGCTGCCGTAGAGGTGCCCGTCCTGCATCCGGATCACGAAGAAGTCCGGCTTCTCGATCAGGTTGCCGAGCAACAGCACGACCAGCACCAGCACCGGCCAGAACAATCGGTGCCTCGTCACCGCGGTCATGCCGCGCTCCCCTCGACGCCGCGGACCCGCCGTGACCGGCGCCGGGCCACCGCACGCTTGCTCATGAGTCCTCCCCGCTCGCGATGGTCTGCATGATCCGGTCGGCGGTCAGCGACTCGTCGTTGGCCAGCTGTGCCACCAGACGCCGGTCCCGCAGCACGCCGACCTTGTGACTGAGCCGCAGCACCTCCTCCAGCTCCGCGGAGATGAACAGCACCGACATGCCGTCCTCGGCCAGCGAGACCACCAGCCGCTGGATCTCCGCCTTCGCGCCGACGTCGATGCCGCGCGTGGGCTCGTCCAGGATCAGCAGCTTGGGCTGGGTGATCAGCCACCGGGCGAGCAGCACCTTCTGCTGGTTGCCGCCGCTGAGGTTGCGCACCAGCGCCTCCGGGTTGGCCGGCCGGATGCTCAGCGCCTCGATGTACCGCGCCACCAGCTCGTCCCGGCGGCGCGGCGGCACCGGGCGCAGCCACCCGCGCGCGGCCTGCATCGCCAGGATGATGTTCTCCCGTACCGTCAGGTCCTCGACCAGGCCCTCGGTCTTGCGGTTCTCCGGGCAGAACGCGATGTTCCGCCCGATCGCGGTGCTCGGCGTCCGCACCGACAGCGGCGTACCGTCGATGGTGATCGTGCCGGTCTCGGCCCGGTCCGCACCGAAGATCAACCGCGCCACCTCGGTACGCCCGGAGCCGAGCAGCCCGGCCAGGCCGACCACCTCACCGCGGTGGATGGACAGGTCGAACGGCGCCACCAGGCCGGTCTTGCCCACCTGGTCGGCCCGCAGGAACGGCTCCTGCCGCTCCAGCGCCGCCAGGTCGCGCCGTGGCTGCTCCTCCAGCTGCTCCAGCACGGAGAGCTCGGTGCCGATCATCTTGGAGACCAGCTCGATCCGGCTCAGCTCGTCGGTCCGCCACTCGCCGACCAGACGGCCGTTGCGCAGGATCGTCATCCGGTCGGAGATCTCGTAGATCTGCTCCAGGAAGTGCGAGACGAAGAGCAGCGCGACGCCGTCCTCCTTGAGCCGCCGCATCACCCGGAACAGCTGCTGCACCTCGCCGGCGTCCAGACTGGACGTGGGCTCGTCCAGGATCACCACCTTGGCGGAGATGGCCACCGCCCGGACGATCGCGACCAGCTGCTGGATCGCCAGCGAGTAGCTGGCCAGCGGCGCGGTCACGTCGATGTCCAGGTCGACCCGGGCGAGCAGTTCGCGGGACCGCCGCCGCATCTCCGGGTAGTTGTTGACCAGGCCGAGGAACCGCGGCTCGCGGCCGATGAAGATGTTCTCCGCCACCGAGAGGTTGGGGCAGAGGTTCACCTCCTGGTAGACCGTGCTGACGCCGGCCTGCTGCGCCTTGAGCGGGCTGCTGAAGTGCACCCGCTCGCCGGCCAGCACGACCTCGCCGGCCTCGGCCTGGTAGACGCCGGTGAGCACCTTGATCAGGGTGGACTTGCCGGCGCCGTTCTCGCCCATCAGGGCGTGCACCTCGCCGGGGAGGAGCCGGAAGTCGACACCGGCCAGCGCGGTGACGCCGGGGAACTCCTTGGTGATGCCCTTCATCTGCAGAATCGGCTGTGGGTCCGGCATCGCGCCGTGCTCCTCTCCTTGCTGCCTTCCCGTCGTGCGGCGGCGCCGCCGGCCCGGTGGACGGGCCGGCGACGGCGCGGTCAGTACTGCCGGTTGGGAAGCGCGGCGGCGGCCTGGTCCTGGGTGAAGACGCCCTCCTCGGTGAGGATGCGCTTCTCCACGGTCTCGCCGGCCACGACCTTCTTGACCAGGTCCATCAGCTGCGGGCCGAGCAGCGGGTTGCACTCGACGACCACGTTGATCTTTCCGTCGACCATCGCCTGGAACGCGTCCTTGACGCCGTCGATCGAGATGATCTTGATGTCGGTGCCGGGCTTCTTGCCGGCCTCCTCGATCGCCTGGATCGCGCCGAGCGCCATGTCGTCGTTGTGCGCGTAGAGCACGTCGATGTCCGGGTTGGACTGCAGGAAGGCCGTCATGACCTCCTTGCCCTTGGCCCGGGTGAACTCGCCGGTCTGCGAAGCGATGATCTTGAAGTTCGGGTTCGCCGCGATCGCGTCGCCGAAGCCCTTCTTCCGGTCGATCGCCGGCGCGGCACCGGGCGAACCCTGCAGCTCCACGATGTTGACCTGCTCGTTCTTGCCCTCGTACTCCTTGAGCAGCCAGTCGGCGGCGCGCTGACCCTCCACGATGAAGTCCGAGCCGATGAACGTGACGTAGAGCGAGGTGTCCTGCGAGTCGACGGCGCGGTCGGTCAGGATCACCGGGATGCCGGCCGCCTTCGCCTCCTTCAGCACCGGGTCCCAGCCCGTGTTGACCACCGGCGAGAACGCGATGACGTCCACCTTCTGCTGGATAAACCCCCGGATCGACTTGATCTGGTTCTCCTGCTTCTGCTGCGCGTCGGTGAACTGAAGTTCGATCCCCTCCGCCTTGGCGGAGTCCTGGATGGACTTGGTGTTCGCCGTGCGCCAGCCGGACTCCGCGCCGACCTGCGCGAACCCGAGGACGATCTTGTCGTCACCACCGGCCGCGCCGCCGTCGTCGTCCCGCGTGCCGTCACCACAGGCCGACAGGCCACTGGCGACCAGGCCGGCCGCCGCGACGACCGCGAAAAGCTTCCTCCTGCTTGCGTGCATAGCTGTGACTCCTCTGCCGAAGAACGCCGTGTACGTCGCTGCCCCGGCCCGCGGGTGCCCGCGCGAGCCGGTGTGCCGGCCCCGCGAACAGGGACCGGGAAAGGGACAAACGTTGTGCCGCGTTGCGTGAACCAGGTGCCATGTGCTGTGGTGCCATGTGCAGGTGGTGCAAGGGCTCGGCCGGACGCGCCCGCAATCTGCCCGATCGGGCTTTACGGCGCGGCTGTCACGGCCTCGTTACAAGGACGTTGCGCAGTAGTGTTAGCGCTAACAATCGATGAGTCAAGGGGTGGCCCGGGTCACAACTTGGCCACGATGATCACAAATACCTACAGGTCGGGCCGAGAAATCGGTCTACCAGGCCGATCACCATGGTGCGGGTGGGCGATAACCTAAGGCGGTGACATCGACTCCCGACGCGACGCGACCGGCGGTCATGACCGACGTCGCCCGCCTCGCCGGTGTCTCGCACCAGACCGTCTCCCGCGTGCTCAACAACCACCCCAGCGTGCGGCCGGACACGCGCGAGCGGGTCATGCGCGCGGTCACCGAGCTGAGTTACCGGCCCAACGCGATGGCCCGCGGCCTGGCCAGTCGCCGGTCCCGGGTGCTGGGCGTGGTGAGCTTCGACACCATACTGTTCGGTCCCGCGTCCACCCTGCTCGGCATCGAGCGGGCCGCGCGCGGCGCGGGTTACGGCGTGAGCATCGTCGCGCTGGAACGCGTCGACCGGGCCGGCGTGCTCTCCGCGGTCGACGGCCTGGCCGCGCAGGGCGTGGACGGCATCATCATCATCGCGCCGCAGATGGCCGCGCAGGCCGCGCTGCACAGCCTGCCGCCGGGCCTGCCCGCGGTCGCGGTCGAGACCGGGCAGGACGGCGTGCTCCCGGCCGTCTCGGTCGACCAGGCCGAGGGCGCTCGGCTCGCGGTCCGGCACCTGGTCGAGCTGGGCCACCGCACCGTCTGGCACGTGGCCGGCCCCGGCGACTGGCTGGAGGCGCGCGACCGCGTGCACGGCTGGCGCGCCGCGCTGGAGGAGGCCGGCTGCCCGGTCCCGCCGGTGATCTCCGGCGACTGGGGCGCCCGCTCCGGCTTCACCGCCGGCGCCGCGCTGACCGGCCGCGACTCGGTCACCGCGGTCTTCACGGCGAACGACCAGATGGCACTCGGGCTGCTGCGCGCGCTGCACGAGCGCGGCGTCCGGGTCCCCCAGGACATCAGCGTGGTCGGCTTCGACGACATCCCGGAGGCGGAGTTCATGCTGCCGCCGCTGACCACGGTCCGGCAGGACTTCGACGAGGTCGGCCGGCGCAGCATCGCGGCACTGCTGCGGATCGTGGAGGGCACCGGCGACGACGAGGAGGAGCCGCCACCCGCCGTCGTCCCGCCGACGCTCGTGGTCCGCCGCTCCACCGCCCCACCGCGCGCCTGACCGCACGGGCGCGGTGCGCCGGGCCTCGCGGGGCGACCGGTGCGGACCGGCCGGGACATGACAACGGCCCCTCTCCGGATGCTGGAGAAGGACCGTCAGGCGGTGGACCTCAGGCCGCGCCGGCGTCGTTCCCGCGCCGGCCGAGCCGGTAGTGCTCGTTCAGGCGAAGGGCCTCTTCGAGCTGGTCCTCGAGGATGATGATGCGGCACGCGGCCTCCAGGGCCGTGCCCTGGTCGACCATCTCCCGGGCCCGTGCGGCGAGCCGCAGCTGATACCGGGAGTACCGGCGGTGCCCGCCGGGTGAGCGGAGCGGTGTTATCAGTTTCGCCTCGCCGAGCCGGCGCAGGAAGTCCGGTGAGGCGCCGATGATCTCCGCGGCGCGGCCCATCGTGTAGGCCGGGTAGTCGTCGTCTCCGAACATGTCATCGGGTGGGGCCATATACATCTCCATGTCGAGGGCCCCGGCGCAGTAGCGCCGGGGCCCAGGGTTTACGGGTAAACACCATTTACCGGCGGAGATGCCGGGTTGTCGTATCCACACCCACCGCCACAGGCGACATGGGGTGCGAGGATCGCATAAGCGTGACCGGAGACCACCTCTCGTTCGATGGAGACTGCGGTGTCCGCCACCGAACCCAACAAGCGTTCCGGCAGCGGGCGATCCAACGGTGCTCTACCCTCCCTTTCCTCTGCGTTCTGAAAATTTCGTCATGCCGTCTGCCGGTGCCGGAGCCCCACGACAAATCTCATGGCCCCCGCACGTGCGGCAGATCTCGTGCCTCGCGGAGCCCCGGAACTGCATCGGCCCCGCCTGCAACTGTCTTTCCTTACTGCTCCGGGCTCGTCTCGCCCGGTCCTACCGTCTGCGTGTGTCGCAGTCCCTGCTGTCAACACCAGGAACATTAGCCGCATCCGCCGAGAAAAACTAGTACCGGCGACCTAGATTTTCTCGGCGTGTCACGGAGGTCTCCCGGTGGCCGGCCGGCGGCCCGGTCCGGCGCGGGGCGGCCTTTTTGCCGATCGTTTGATCCGGGACGTGCTGGCGTGCGTACTTGCTGCCGGACGGGGCGGCGAGACACGCGGGGTTAGGGCCTGGCGATCGACAAGCTGGAGGATGCATTGCGACATGGCAGCAGCATCGACCTGAGTCTCCTGCGGCAAGGGGCGCACAGCGCGTCCATCGCCACGCTGCAGCGGAACATGGGCGAGGGAGCGCGGATCGTCGACTTCTGCATCCCCTGCAACCCGTACTTCCCGACGCCGGAGATGTTCGCGGAGCTGTCCGCGAACCTGGAGAGCATCCTGAAGTACTACCCGAGCAGCGCGGACACCATCACCAAGCAGCTGTGCAGCGCGCTCGGCCTGCACCCGCAGACCGTGGCGATGGCGAACGGGTCCACCGAGCTGATCACCTGGATCGACCACCTGCTGATCAAGGAGAGCGTCGCGATCCCGATCCCGACGTTCGGGCGGTGGACCGACCAGCCGCTGGAGACCGGCAAGCGGGTCGACATGTACCCGCTGCAGGAGGCGGACAACTACCAGCTCGACCTGGACGACTACGCGCGCTTCATCCGGCAGCGCGGGTCCCGGGTCGCGGTGATCTGCAACCCGAACAACCCGGACGGCGGTTACCTCCCGCGGCGGGAGATCCTGCGCTTCGTCGACATGCTGCACGACCTGGACCTGGTGGTGATCGACGAGTCGTTCATCGACTTCGTGGACCAGGAACGGCAGCCGTCCGTCGCGGCCGAGGCCGGCATCCGGTCGAACATGCTGGTGCTGAAGAGCCTGGGCAAGAACTTCGGGCTGCACGGCATCCGGTTCGGCTACATGGTGGCGAACCCGGCGCTGGCCACGAGGATCGGTTCGGCGCTGCCGAAGTGGAACCTGAACTCGCTGGCCGAGACCGTGGTCCACATGATCAAGGACCACGAGGCCGAGTACCGGGAGAGTCTGCGCCGGCTGTCCCGCGACCGGATGCGGATGGCGGACGAGCTGACCCGCGTGCCGGGTCTCACGGTCTGGCCGTCCCAGGGCAACTTCCTGCTGGTCAAGCTGGGGCCCGGCTGGGACGGCGTGGAACTGCGCGACTTCCTGATCTCGCGGTACGGCATCTACGTCCGCGAGTGCGGGAACAAGCTCGGCATGACCAGCCAGTACCTGCGCTTCGTCGTGCGCCCGCCGGAGGACGTACTCCGGCTGGTGGAGGGCATGCACGCGTACGGGCGGTACCTGCACAGCGAGGGCATGACGCACGTCGAGGCGGAACACGAGAGCGCCGACCTCATCGTGCACCCGGCCAACCGCGCGGCGCTGACCAACGGAACCGGCATGCACGCCGTGGTCCGCTGACGGCATCGCCCGGTCCGGTCACCCGGCGGCCGTGGCTCCCCGGTGGGCGCCGGGAGCCACGGCCGCCGCGAGCAGCGGTTCGGTGCGCCCGCGGTGAGCCAGGTCACGCAGACCGCGCGCGGTGCTGGTTCTAAGATCCGCGCCATGCCTGCGACGCTGTCCACTCCCGACTTCGATTCCGCGAACGCCTACCCGGAGGTCGGTCTGCTCCGAACGGCGCTGCGCGACGGCGACTGGCCCGCGGTACGCGCGCTCTACGACCCGATGGGATGGGACGGGCGGGCGCTGCTGGTGCAGGAGGCGGCCGACCTGCCGGACGCGGGTGACCAGCTCCGGCGGGCGGTGGCGGCGGACCCGGCGGACGGCGCCGCGGCGGCCATGCTCGGCGGCCACCTGATCGTGGCCGGGTGGCGGGTGCGCACCGCCGCCCCGGCGCGGTACGTCAGCCGGGAGCAGTGGGCCGGCTTCCACGACCACCTGCGGCAGGCCGAGGCGGTGCTGTCCGCCGCGACCGCGCACGACCCGGGCAATCTGACGGCCTGGCAGCAGCGGATCACCGCCGCACGCGGGCTGCAGGCGGGTCAGGCCGAGGCGCGCCGCCGGTACGAGCGGGTCGCCGCGATCGATCCGCACCACCGGGCCACCCAGTCCCTCTACCTGCAGCAGCTCGCCCCGAAGTGGGGCGGCGACCGGGCGGCGATGCACGGCTTCGCCCGCGAGCGGATGCTGGCCGCGCCGGACGGCGCGCACAACGCGGTGCTGGTGGCGGAGGCGCACCTGGAGCACGTGTTCATCGACGGCGTGCGGCACCTCACCACCGCCCCGGTACGCGCGGAGCTGCACGAGGCGGCGGAGCGTTCCGTCTGGCACCCGGCGTTCCGGCGTACCCCCGGCTGGGTCGTGGTCCTGAACCACTTCGCGGGCGCGTTCGCCGCGGCCGGTGAGTACGCGGCGGCCGCCCGGGTCTTCCGCGAGCTCGGGCCGCACGCGACCGACTATCCGTGGAACTACCTGCAGCGGTTCCTGGAACGGTTCTCCCGCCACCCGGGCCGCACGTTCGCCCGGTTCCGCAGGCGGGCACTCGCATGATGGTCACCGAGTCGGAGATCGACGGCGTCCCGGTCCTGCACGCGCCGGCGGCCGGGCCGGTCCGCGCCGCGCTGGTCTTCCGGGCCGGTCAGGCGGACGAGACCCCGGTCCTCGCCGGCGTGACCCACCTGGTCGAGCACCTGGTGCTGCGCCGGGCCGGCGGCACCTGCGGGGGCGTCTCGCCGGTGGTCACCACGTTCGCCGTGGCGGGCACCGTCGCCGACGTGCACGCGCACCTGCAGCACGTCTGCGCCGCGCTGGCCGCGGACCCGGCGCCGCAGCTGGACGCCGCGAAGGCGGAGCTGGCCGCGGAGGCGTCGCAGCGGACCCCGACGATCTTCGACTCGCTCGCGGTGGTCCGCTACGGCGCGCGGCACCACGGCCTGGCCGGGCTGCCGGAGTGGGGACTGCCCGCGCTCACCGCCGCGGACGTGCGCCGGTGGATCGACACGTACTTCACCCGGGAGAACGCGGTCCTGTGGACGACCGGCGAGGTCACCGGGCTGCGGCTGGCCCTGCCGTCCGGCGCCCGCCGGCCGGTGCCGGACGCGACCGCGCTGCCGGACCGGTTCGGCCTGTTCCGGCCGCCGCCGTACGCCGCGATCGTCCGCGACGAGCTGCAGCCGGCCGGTGTCGTCACCGAGGTCTACGCGGGCGTGCTGGAGCGGGCCGTCTTCGCGGCCACCGGCTCGGTGGCCGGTGCGGGCGCGTACCGGGTGAAGGCGCATCACCGGCCGCGCGGCGACGGCCTCGCCTCGGTCACCGTGCTCGCCGAGATCTTCTCCGGTGACCCGGGACCGATCGCCGGCGAGTTCCTGGACGCGCTGGCCGCGCTGCGCGCGCAGCCGGTCCCGGCCGAGCACGTCGCGGCCGCGCGGCAGGAACTGGACCGGGCGCTGATCGCGCCGGACGCCGCCGTGTCCCGGCTGCCCGGTCGCGCGTTCGGGCTGCTCACCGGCGCACCGGAGCCGCCCGTCGAGGAGCTGCGCGCGCGGCTGCGCGCGGTCACGGCCGACCAGGTCGGTGAGCTCGTGGCCGCGTCCCGCGGTGCGGAGCTGCTGCTGACGTCGTGGAGCGGGCTGATCGGGTCGGCCCCGGCCGACCCGGAACCGGTGACCGGCCGACGGTTCCGCTCGCTGGAGAGCCGCCGGGCCGCGCTCACCATGGACCGGACCGGGATCACCCGCACCTGGCCGGACACCCGGCCGGTGACCGTGCCGTTCGCGTCCACCGCGGTGCTGCTCAAGTGGCCGGACGGCGGACGGCGGCTGGTCGGCGTGGACGCGCGGCACGTGGACGTCGAGCCGACGCTGCACGAGACCCCGGCGGACGTGGTCCCGGCCGTCGACGCGGCGGTACCGGCGGACCGGCACGTGGCGCTGCCGCCGCGCGACGCGGACGCGATCCCGGTCCCACGGCCGCGCGGGAAGCACCCGGTCCGGTACGGCGGCGCCGGCGCGCTCTTCCTCGGGCTGGTCGCCTGGGTGCTGGCCTGGGCCGCGCTGATGCTGGCGATCACGCCGGGCGCGTCGTCCGCGCCGGTCACGCTGTCCGGGATCTTCCTGGTCGCCTGGACCTGGGGCGGCTTCCGGCTGCGCCGGGTGCGGAACACCACGGTCGCGCACCGCCGCCTGACCCGTGCGCGGGAGGCCGCGGCGCGTTCGTGAAAACGGGGCTGCGCGGCCAACTGAAGATCATTTAAGATCCGCGCCATGCTTCCCCCGTTGCCGGCGCCGGACTTCGACGCCGCGACCCCGTACCCCGAGATCGGGGCTCTTCGAACGGCGCTCGGCGCCGGTGACTGGCCGGCCGTCCGCCGCCTCTGGGACGCGGCGGACCGGGCCGGCCGGGCGCAGCTGGTCGCCGCGATCGGCGACATCGAGCGGCCGGCCGAGACCGCGCACCTGGTGACCGTGCTGAACGCCGCGCTGGCGGCGGAGCCCGGCGATCCGGCGGCCGGTGCGATGCTCGGCGCCCACCTGGTCTCGGCCGGGTGGCTGATCCGCGGCTCGGGCTGGGCGCGGTCCGTGTCCGAGCGGCAGTTCACCGACTTCCACGGGTACCTGCGCCGGGCGGAGGGGGTGCTGATCGAGGCGACCGCCCGCAACCCGGACAACGTGGCCGCCTGGCAGTGGCGGATCACCGTGGCCATGGGGCTGCAGCTGGGGGCGGACGAGGCCCGCCGCCGGTACGACCGGGTGGCCCGCGTCGACCCGCACCAGCTCAACGCGCAGGCCGGCCTGCTCCAGCTGCTCTGTCCCAAGTGGAGCGGCTCGTGGGAGCAGGTGCACACGTTCGCCCGGGAACGCATGCTGGCCGCCCCGGCGGGCGCGCACAACGCGGTGCTGGTGGTGGACGCCCACCTGGAGCACTGGCTCAGCCTGCCGAGCGGCGAGGACGCGGCCTACCTGACGTCGCAGCCGGTCCGCGACGAGATCTACGAGGCGGCGCACCGGTCGATCTGGCACCCGGAGTTCCGCCGTACCGTCGGCTGGGTCTGGGTGCTGAACATGTTCGCCGGGATCTTCACGATGCTGGAGGACCACCGCGCGGCCGCCGGCCTGTTCGCGGCGCTCGGCCCGCTGGCCACCCGGTCGCCGTGGACCTACCTGGGCAGGGACCCGGGTGAGACGTTCGTCCGGCGCCGGGCGGACGCGATCGCGGGAGCGAGGGCGGCGGCATGACGATCGCGCACACCGAGGTCGACGGCGTGCCCACCGTGCTCGCGCCGGTGGACGGCCCGATGACGGCCGGGCTGGTCTTCCGGGTCGGGCGGGCCGACGAGACGCTGGCCCGGTCCGGGATCACCCACCTGATCGAGCACCTGGCGCTGCACGGGCTCGGCATGACCGACTACCACTTCAACGGCGCGACCTCGCCGATCACCACCACGTTCCAGTCGCAGGGCTCGGAGTCCGACGTGGTGGCGTTCCTGAACGGCGTCTGCGGCGCGCTCACCGACCTGCCGCTGGACCGGCTGGCCGTGGAGAAGGAGATCCTGCGCACCGAGGAGGCGGGCCGCGGCAGCTCGGCCGCCGAGCCGATGGCGGTCTGGCGGTACGGTGCCCGCGGTCACGGCGTGATCGGCTACCCCGAGTTCGGTCTCGCCGCGCTCACCCCGGACGACCTGCGCGCCTGGGCCGCCCGCTGGTTCACCCGGGCGAACGCGATGCTGTGGATCGCCGGCGACCGGGTGCCGGCCGGGCTGCGGCTGTCGCTGCCGGACTCCGGCACCCGCATGCCGGCGCCGGCGGTCACGTCCGCGCTGCCGGTGACGCCCGCGTACTTCCACGGGCCGAGCGAGCGGGCCGTGGTGTACGAGGGGATCGTCGCGCGCAGCACCGCGGCCGGGGTGTTCGCCGGTGTGCTGGAGCGCGCGCTGTTCCGTTCGCTGCGGCAGGAGGGCGGGTACTCGTACCACGTCGGCGCGGACTACCAGCCCCGGGACGCCACCCACGCCTCGGTCTACGCGCTCGCGGACATGCTGCCGGAGAAGCGCGGGCCGCTGCTCGGCGAGTTCGTGGACGTGCTGGCCGCGCTCCGGTACGGCCGGGTCGAGCGGACCGACGTCGACGCGTACGTCACGAAGGCGGAGTCGGCCCTGGACGGCGCGGACGCGGCGGCGCGCCGCCTGCCCGGCCTGGTGCAGAACGAACTGCTCGGCTACCCCACCCTGTCCCCGGCCGAGCTGCGCGCGCAGTTGCGCGCGGTCACCCCGGAGGACGTCGCCGCGGTCGCCGCCGAGGCGCACGCGTCGTCGCTGCTGATGGTGCCGGCGGGCCGCAGTCCGGACTGGGCCGGGTTCACGGCCGCGCCGACGGACTCGGCCCGGCCGGTCTACGGCGACCGGTACCCGTTCCGGGCGAACCGCGGGCAGTCGATGGTCATCGGCCCGGAGGGCGTGTCCCTGCAGGGCGACGGCGGCGTGGTGACCGTGCGGTACGCCGAGGTCGCCGCGATGCTGGCCTGGCCGGACGGGGCCCGCCGGCTGATCGGTTTCGACGCGATCTCCGCGCACCTGGAGCCGGCGCTGTTCACCGTGACCCCGGCCGCGATGGCCGCGATCGACGCGGCCGTGCCGCCGGAGCTGCGCGTGGCGATGCCGGCCCGGGACCCGGAGGACATCCCCCGGCCGCCGTCCCGGGTCCGCCTCGCACGCCGCCGGGCCGGCCGGACGCTGCACCGGGCGCTGCACCGGACGGCGGACCGGATCGCCGCGGTCTCCGACGGCGTGCGGTGGACCCTGATCATCGCGCTGTTCCTGGTGAACATCCGCCTGATCGACGCGCTCGACGGGAACACGCCGGTGCGGGCGACCGTGATCGCGGTGAGCCTGCTGGTGGCGCTGCTGCTGACCGACCGGGGGATCCGCGGCCTGCGCCGGCTGGCGGGCTACCTGCTGCGGTAGAGCCCCTCCGCGTAGCTCGGGCCGTAGTAGGCCTCCAGCTGCTCCAGCGTCTCCGGCGTGTCCGGCTGGACGTCCTTGACCAGCCGGGCATGCCGGGGCAGCACCTCGGGGTGCCAGGTCTCCGGCTGCCACAGCTCGGAGCGGAGGAACGCCTTGGCGCAGTGGAGGAAGATCTGCTCGATCTCCACCTCCAGCGCCAGGATCGGCCGGTGGCCCTTGACCGTCATGTCCGCGAAGTACGGCGCGTCCCGCACCAGGCGCGCCCGGCCGTTGATCCGCAGCGTCTCGGTGCGGCCGGGGATCAGGTAGAGCAGGCCGACGTGCGGGTTGCTCAGCACGTTCAGGTAGCCGTCGGCGCGGCGGTTGCCGGGCCGCTCCGGGATCGCGATCGTGGCGTCGTCCAGCACCAGCGTGAAGCCGGGCGGGTCGCCCTTCGGCGAGGCGTCGCAGCTGCCGTCCGCGGCCGACGTCGAGATGACGCAGAACGGGGACGCGGCCAGCCACTCCCGGTCCCGCGCGTGCAGCGTGACCCGTTCCTTGTTGACCGCGCGCGGCATCGGCACGCCGAGCAGCTCACGCAGCTCCTCCGGCGTGCCGATGACGGCGTTCTGTGCGAGATCCATCGAAACTCTCCTCCCCGTAGCCCGTTGGCGCCGAGTCTAGGAGAGGCGGGCGGCCCGGCCGGAAGCGTTTTTCCGGCCAGGGGCCGCAACATTCCCGCCAGATCCGCGGTCAGGGGCGGCCGAGCGCCCGGTACTCCCAGCCGGCCGCGCGCCACTCGGCCGGGTCCAGCGCGTGCCGGCCGTCCACGATGGACTTGCCGGCGACCACCGCGGCCATCGCGGCCGGGTCGATCCGGCGGAATTCGGTCCACTCGGTGAGCAGCACGACCACGTCCGCGTCGCGGGCCGCGTCCAGCGCGCTCTTGCCGTAGGCCAGCTCCGGGTGCACGCGCTTCGCGTTGTCCATCGCGGCCGGGTCGAAGACGGTCACCTCCGCGCCCATCCGGTGCAGCGTGCCCGCCACGTCCAGCGCGGGTGCGTCGCGGATGTCGTCGGAGTCCGGCTTGAACGCCGCGCCGAGCGCCGCGATCTTCTTCCCGGCGACGTCGCCGCCGGCCAGCTCGGTGACCAGGTCGACGGTCCGGGCCCGGCGGCGCTGGTTGATGCCGTCGATCTCGCGCAGGAAGCCGACCGCCTGGCCGACGCCCAGCTCCTCGGCGCGGGCCATGAACGCGCGGATGTCCTTGGGCAGGCAACCGCCGCCGAAGCCCAGGCCGGGCCGCAGGAACCGGCCGCCGATCCGGGTGTCGAACGCCAGCGCCTCGGCCAGGTCGGAGACGTCCGCACCGGTCGCCTCGCACACCTCGGCCATCGCGTTGATGTACGAGATCTTGGTGGCCAGGAACGAGTTCGCCGCCACCTTCACCAGCTCCGCGGTGGCCAGGTCGGTGACCTTCAGCGGTACGCCCTGCGCCAGCACCGGCTCGAACGCGGCGCGCAGCCGCTCCTCCGCCCACGCGGACGCGACGCCGAAGACCAGGCGGTCCGGCTTCATGGTGTCCTCGACCGCGAAGCCCTCGCGCAGGAACTCCGGGTTCCAGGCCAGCTCGACCTCGTCACCGGCCGGGGCGGTCTCCTTGACCAGCGCGGTCAGCCGGGCGGCGGTGCCGACCGGGACGGTGGACTTGCCGACCACCAGCGCCTTGCGGGTGAGGTGCTTGGCCAGCGCGCCGACCGACGCGTCGACGTAGGTCATGTCCGCCGCGTGCGAGCCCTTCTGCTGCGGCGTGCCGACGCAGATGAAGTGCACGTCGCCGAAGGCCGCGGCCTCCTCGAACGACGTGGTGAAGCGCAGCCGGCCGGACTCGAGCGCCTTGGTGAGCAGCTCCGGCAGGCCGGGCTCGAAGAACGGCACCTCCCCGGAGGCGAGCCGGGCGATCTTCTGCTCGTCCACGTCGACGCCGAGCACCTCGAAGCCGAGGACGGCCATGCAGATCGCGTGCGTCGCGCCGAGGTAGCCGGTGCCGATCACGGTGAGGCGAGGGGTGTTCACAGTCGTCTCCCAAAGGTGTTGATGCATCAGGAACAGGGGGTGTTGGAGGTGCCCTTGGCGGCGCCGCTGACCTCGTTGTCGCAGGCGACCCGGTTGTCCTCGACCGGGGTGAGGTTGAAGCCGTAACCGGGTCCGTCGACGGTCGCGACGTTGCGGGAGAAGACGTTGCCCCTGCCCCAGCCGTCCACGACGGAATGCGTCTGGAAACCGTCCAGCGACGAGTTCGTCCCCGTGTTACCGGAGATGGTCCAGCCGTTGCCCTTCACGTCGACCCAGGAGTCGGCGTGCCCACCGGCGAGCGCCGCACCGTCGAAGGCGTTCCCGGCGACGGTGCCGCCGGTCGTGCCCTCCTTGATGTCAACGTTCTCCGCGGTGACCGCGGTGATCGTGTTGTTCCGGACCACGTTGCGGTCGCTGGTGTCCGGCGCGCAGCCGGTGATCTCGCACCAGTTCGACTCGGCCGTGCCGATGTAGACGCCCTCGCCGAACTGCGGCTTGCGCTGCCCGGTGTCCCGGATCGTGTTGCGCTCGACCACGTTGTCCGAGCTGAACCGCCGCAGGTGGACGGCCTCGTCGCCGATCCGTTCCACGGTCAGGCCGGCGATCGTGGTGTGCTGGACGCCGTCGGCCATCACACCCTTCTGCGCGTTGCGGACCGTGAAGCCGAGCACCCGCCAGTGGCTCGCGCCGTCCAGGTGCAGGCCGTAGCCCTTCGTCACGCCACCGCCGTCCAGGATCGCGCCGGCGCCGCCGCAGAGCGTGATCGGCGCGTCCGCCGTGCCGGGTGCCGACGCGACGAACTCGTCCTGATAGACGCCGTCGGCCAGCCCGATCACCGCGCCGGGCCGCGCCGCGGCCAGCGCCGCGGTGAGCCCGGCCGCGTCCGACACCGGGACCGTGGCCGCCGGGCACTCGACCGGCGACGGCGCGGACGTCCCGGCGCCGACCGGTCCGGTCGGGAGCGGCCCGGTGGCGAGCGGGGCGGCCGTGCCGACCGGTCCGGGCACGGCCGAGGCGGTGGGCGGCGCGGCGTCCGGGGCCCCGGCGCTGCACGAGCCGAGCGCGGACATCGCGGCGAGCAGCGAGATCCCCACCGCGACACCGCCGGCCATCGCGGCCCGGCGGGCCGGGGACGGCGTCGGCGACGTCATGCCGCCGCCCGCAGCGACTTCGTGTTCTCGTACGGGTGGAAGAACCCGGTCCGCCGCCGGCGCACGCCCTGGATCGCGGAGAACGCGATGACCAGCACGATCGTGGTCCACAGCATCGTCATCGGGCTGGCGTAGTGCCGGAACTTCACCCAGAACGAGCTGGTGTCGTACCAGGCGCCCGCCTGGTTGTCCGCGGCCGTCAGGTCACCGTCGGCCCGGGACAGGTCCAGCGCGCTCGGCCCGACCCCGGAGATCACGTTGTGCGAGACGACCGAGCCCTCGACGGCGCCGACCAGCGCGATCCCGTGGTTCGTCGCCTCCTCGACCGTGTTGCCGCGGATCTCCGCGGACGAGTCCCGCACGTAGACCCCGTTGTCGACGTCCGTGACGATGTTGCCGGTCACGGTCGCGGCGGTGACCTCGTCGCGGACCGCGATGCCGTGCCGGACCGCGCCGCTCACCCGGTTGCCGGTGATGGTCACCCGGTTCGCGCCCTGGCGGGCCACGATGCCGGCCTCGCTGCCGATCACCTCGTTGTTCTGCACGTCCACGTTGATCCCGCCGATCACCTCGATGCCGTACCGCCCGTTGTGGGTGACCTCGCTGTTCGACACCGTGTTCGAGCCGTACGCGCCGACGAACTGCCCGGAGGCGGACGCGTCCTCGGCCAGCGGCAGCCCGTTGACCGTGATGCCGTTGCCGCCGTTGCGGTCCGCGATCGCGTCGCTGATCCGCACCTGCTGCGCGGCCCGGGACAGTACGAACCCGTCGCCACCGTTGTTCCGCGAGGTCACCTTCTCGATCACCAGGCTGGACGCGAAGCGGTGCATGACCACGCCGTCCTCCAGGCTGCCCTCCACCGTGGAGTCGGTGATGTTCACGCCGGTCGCGCCGGAGATGAACAGCCCGAACGCGTTGCCGCTGATCGTGGCGTGGTCGATCGAGCCGGAGACGTAGGAGAGGCCGGGCACGTCGAACCGGGTGTCCGGCGCGACCAGGTCACCGGTCGGCGACGCGAAGATGTCCCCGGCACCGGGCGCCACGTTCGTACCGTTGCGCCGCTCCTGCTTGGCCTTGTCCCGCGCGGTGTTGCCGCTGACCTTGGTCTGCTCCACGCCGCCGGTGTTCGGCCGGTCCGTACCGGTCAGGCTCAGCCCGCCGGTGCGCCCGCTCCAGAACCCCAGGTTCTCGAGCGACGCGTACGTCATGGAGAACTGCCCGCCGATCGCCCGCAGGTACGCGCGGCCGTCGTCGACCAGCGTGTCCGTCGTACTGGTGCGCGGATCCCAGCTCATGATCTTCGTCGGTGCCTGCACCGAGCCGTCGATCATCAGGTCGCCGCCGAACGAGACGATCGAGACGAAGCCGTTCGCGCTGCTCGCCAGCTTCAGCGTCAGACCGCCCGGGTTGGACAGCCGCAGCTTCGCGCCCAGGTTCAGGTAGATGTTCTCGGTCAGCAGGTAGCTGCCGTCCGGCTGGCGGACGAACGTCTGCGGCGCCAGCTTCAGCAGGTCCGCGACCGTGTACGGCTCCTTCTGCTGGGTCAGCACCAGCGTGTAGCCGTCGCCGGTGTCCAGCCGGTACGGCTTCGTCCAGTCACCGCCCTTCATCCGGGCCACGCCGGTCACCGCGCGCACCGCGTTGAGCCGGGTGTCCTCGCCGACGACCAGCGCCGCCTGCCGTTCGGCCGCCTCGGTGGCCGTGGTCGTGTCGTCCGCGGCCGCCGGCACCTGCCACGCGGTCGCGCCGAGCAGCGCCGCGGCCACCGCCGTGATGATCCGGTGTCTCATACCGCCGCCTCCGTGACCGGCTCGGACGTGATCGTCGCGGGGGTGAGGTGTGCGGCGAGCAGCGTGGCCGCGCTCTGCCCCTCACCACCGACGGACTCGCTGCTCCGGGTGAGCCAGCCCTGCTTGTTCATGGTCACGAACGCGTACAGCTTGATCGGCAGCGCGATGAAGATGACCACCAGCGCGGTCACCGGCAGCAGCAGGATCTCCTGCGGGTGGCGGCGCAGGTGCGACCAGCCGCGCACGCCCCGGCCGAGCAGCAGCCAGATCAGCGCCAGCACGATCGAGTGCCCGGTCAGCTCCAGCCGGCTGAAGATCAGGTAGCCGAGCGCCATGCCCATCGTCACCGGCGTCAGCAGGATCTGCAGCACCGTGATCTTGGTGACCATCGGCACCCGCCACAGCCAGCCCTTCCACAGCGCGGTCAGGTACGTCCGGTACGAGTTGCGGCTCCACCGCACCCGCTGCTTCACGAACGCCCGGAACGAATCCGGGAACATCGACAGCGCCCGGGCCGACGACTGGTGCACGGTCCGGTAGCCGGACGCCAGCACCAGCCAGGTCAGCCGGCCGTCGTCGCCGGCCACGCACCGCCGGCCCAGGAAGAACTCGTCCTCCAGGTGGGACAGCACCGGCAGGATCGCCGTCCGCCGGTACGCCGCCGTCCGCCCGGACAGGCAGGCCACCGCCCCGGCCCGGCCCATCGCCGGCACGTAGTCGTAGTAGCGCAGGTTGACCAGCCAGTCCGCGACCCGCCGCCACACGCTGGTGGTCCGCTGGTACACGTTCTGCTGCGTGCCGACGCCGCCGACCTGCGGATCCACGAACGGCATCTGCACCGCGTCGAGCAGCCCCGGCAGCCAGCGCGTGTCCGAGTCGACCAGCACCACGATCTCGCTCGTCGCCGCCCGGATGCCCACGCCGAGCGCGGACCGCTTGCCCGAGTGCTGGAACGGGATCACCCGCACCCGCGGGTCCTCGACCGCCCGCAGCCGCCGGATCACCTCGGTGTCCGCCAGGTCCGGCACGATGATGACCTCGTCCGGGTTCTGCTCCAGCCAGGTGTCCAGGCACTCCAGCAGGATGTCCGGGTCCTCCCGGTAGGCCGGCACCACCACGCTCGTGGAGGCCCGGAAGTCGTTCACCACCGGCCGCGCGAACCGCGACAGCACGGCCCGGTACAGCCACAGACACCACACGAAGATCCCGGCGAGCCCCAACGGCATGAGATCACGCCACGAGGTCTGTCCCACCGCCTCCACGACCCACGACCAGACGACGTCGAATATCTCCGGCACGTTCGACTCCCTGTCGACACCCCGCGCATTCCGTGCGCGGCCAAACGAAAGAGCTCACACCCGCGGGCAGCACCCAGCACCGCGCCTTTTCACACAGACACGGAACAGTGGGTACGACCGAGAAGCGGGAAACAGTCCGGCCGGTGGCTACGCTGCCGCCGACAAAGTCAGCGGTCCTAGCGGACGGACGCCGAAGCGCGATGCACGGCCGCGAGGGCCGGCGTGCCGGAGCTGCGCGAACTCAGGGAGTCCTGGTTCAGACAGAACATGAGAGCGTCTCCTTGGTGTAATCCCAAGGACGTCGGTTTCGCCTCTGGCTCCCCGCCGGACATGGGCGACCAACTCGCCCGGCGGATCAACACCTCGCCCACGGCCCCCATCGGGCCGTTCGCCGCAAATCCTGTCATCGAACCGTCGAACAAGCAACAAGAAAGGCTCATGCGGAAGCGCGCTTTACACCCACAAAGAACGGGACACAAAACAATTAAAAGCAACATTCCCGCACGCCGTAACACCCCACTATGACGCACATCTCAACCCCCTTCCCGCCGCGGCGACCGCACCCCCACAACACCACAGGCGAGCACCCACAAACGCAGCCGAAGGCACCGAACGGTTCCCGGACCCGGCTGATCTCGCGCCGCCCCACGCCGGACGGCAGCATCTCCGGCGGCCACCCCCTCAGCGGCGAGGGCGTCACCACCAACCCACCGGCCAAGCGGCCGACCTAGCCGCCGCACCTATGGAACCCATGGAAGTCAACGATTTCTACTGGTACAGCCGCCAGATCACCGACCAGCTCGCATCCAAGATCAGCCCGAAGTACCGGCAGATCGTCTTGACCTCCGGAGGCGCCGGGACCTGGAACCTGGCGATCCCGGACCTCGTCGGCGCCCTGTCATCGCCACTCGTGCGGCCCACTCCGGCTTGGAGGCCGCCCGCAACGAATGGCTCACGACGGCGCAGGAGCAGGGATGAAAGGCAACGAACGCAACAGCCCGACGCCACGCCCCCACCGGATCGCACACCGCACACGCCAGCGAAACGCCCCCACCGACCCGCGGGGCGTCCGGGGGCTCGGCCCCCGGAGCAGAAATGACGAGACGCCCCGCGTTCGCGCTTTCCGCGAACACGAGGCGTCCAGAGTCTCGTGGAGCTGTGGGGATTTGAACCCCAGACCCCCTCGATGCGAACAAAGTTCGGATCACAGCCAAACCGTCCCTTCCGTCGTCCATGCAGCCTGAGGCCGCTCCGCGGGAGGCATTGGGTACGCCGGCACGCGTTTGACTCACCCCCTCCGCTCCCACCCCACTCCCACACGCCGAACCGAGCCACCACACGCCCCTGCCCTGCCGGGGTCCGTCGGCACCGCCCAAGACGCCCCACAGCACCGCCGCGAGTCTCCATGCTCCAATTTTGTCGGACCCCCCACGTACCCTTCTGGCTAGCGCTACCCAGAAGGAGAAACCATGACCGAAGTCGATCTTGCTGATTTGATCAAGGAACTCGATCAGACAGCTAAAGACGAATTCGCCTCAGGTCCGGAGGTGGTCGACAAAGGCCACAATCTAGACATCGACGACCTCCCCATTCAGGCAAGAAGGTGGCACAGAGTAACCGACGCCGTTGCAGTCGTTGCCGACCTCAAGAACTCCACGCGTCTGGGTACTGGAAAGCACGCCAAGAGCACTGCGAGCATCTATCAGGCCAGCACAGGCGGAGTCGTAAGAATCTTCGATGAATTTGACGCCGATTTTCTCTCTATTCAAGGCGATGGGGCATTCGCACTCTTTTGGGGTGACAAGCGTTACGAACGCGCCCTATGCGCTGGCATCACAATCAAGACCTTTAGTCTCAAGCTGGTGAAACGACTAGAGGATCGCTGGCCCAATGATGAGGAAATCCCCAAAACGGGCTACAAGGTAGGGATTGCAGCAAGCCGTCTCCTAGTAAAGCGAGTCGGCACACCAAGAAACCCGAATCAGCAAGAGCCCATTTGGCCCGGCAAGGCCGTGAACTATGCCGCCAAAGCCGCACAAGGAGTGGACCGGCACTTCATGGCCGTCACGGGAACTGTCTGGGATGAAGTCTCGAAAAACGAATTCCTCACGTACTCATGCCCGTGTGGCGACGGCCCAAGCCCGACCATTTGGGAAGACCACACCATTGACCGCCTGCCCGACGGCGATCCGGACGCCGAAGGAAGAAAGCTCTCTTCTCAGTGGTGTGAAACTCACGGCGAGGAGTTCTGCGCAGCCATTCTCCGCGGCAACAAGAAGCGCGTCGAAGTCAATTCAGCCAAGATGAAGGAGGTCGCAAACAATCTTCGAAGCGCAATCTCACTAACCGCCGAGCAAAAGCGCACCGCTCTACGGGCCCGACGTTCCGGCATGGGATTTTAACCTACCAAGCAGCCGCACCGCTAGAAATCTCACTCCGAGGAACGATGCGAAGCAACTATCAAGCCTACGATCACATCGCAAGTGCGCTCAGAATGAACGCGATTCTCAACCAAAGCGACGTGGATTACACCGAGGTTCAGTCCCTTCCTGATCGCAGCAAGCTTACCTATGGCAATGGATTCTACGCCAATTGTACCGCGGTATTTATCGACATTAGGGGCTCGTCCAAGCTCCCGCAAGTTCACAGAAGGCCGACTCTTGCCCGGATCTATCGATCTTACATTAGCGAGATCATCGCCGTGATGAACTCCCTGGAAACCTGCAATGAGGTCAATATTGTTGGCGACGGGGCTTGGGGAATCTACGACACACCCAAAAAGCCAGACATTAATGCAGTTTTCTCACTGCTAGCCAGCATGAACTCTGTCATCCAAATGCTGAACAAAGAACTCGCCCGAAAGGCGATCGCAGGTTTAACGGTCGGAATTGGCGCGTCATGGGGTCGAGCCCTGGTCATCAAAGCCGGGTACTCAGGTAGTGGCATCTCGGACGTGGTCTACATGGGAGATGTCGTAAATTCTGCGGCCAAGCTAGCCGCAGCAGGAAACCAGTCATATGGCGATCAAACGATCATGATGTCCGACGATTTCCACACGAATCTTCAAGACACATACAAGGCAATGACATCAATAAATCTTCGCCACAACTGCTTTCAGGCAAACGTCGTCAACAGCACGATGGAGGCCTGGACGAAACAGTATTACGGATAGCTAGGTTGCTAGAACAAATACAGCCGTCAAGCCAAGGAAAAACAAGCCCGATAACAAGAGAATTACAGCTAGTCCACCCCAGAAAAATTTCGCAGTTGCCACCCGCGAGTTTGAAGAAATCTGCTGCGAAATCTCTCCGACCAGACGTTCTTTATCCTCAATGAGGCCCAGAAAGGCTTTCGAATAGTCCGCAGAATTTTTGCCGTACTTACGCGCAATGTGATTAAAGTACAGCGTACTTGTAGGAGCCTCTGTAGCACGAAGCCTAGGCCAGAGCGCTACGCCAGCAAAGACGCCCGCCAGCATAACGCACGCAGCACACAGCGAAGCCAGAACGACAGTGACAACGGAGTGCTTACTCTCCGCCTTCAAGACATTAAAGATTATCCCACCAGCGACCCCGGCAGCAGCGAGCGACACCGCAGCTTTCGTCTCACTGTGCTTAATCCAATCATTAACAAGCGCCAGTGCCTTCCACGCGTCATCCGTCGACAGGTTCGATGACTCAGGCCCCTTGAGGGCTTCACGCTTCCGCCAAAGAGACATAGATATACCTTTTCAATCGAGCCAAACCCTCAGCAACCCCGGCGACCACTTTCCGACAACGCACAGCCTGATTCAATCAGGCGAGCCCATGCCGGTGCAGCAAAAATGAGGACAGGCCCATCAGGGTCCTTGCTGTCGCGGACATACGCCATGCGTTCAGCGACGGCCACCTCGACGCATTGACCGCCATTGGGGCCACTTCGAGCGGACTTCTTCCAGATCAGGTTTTCCATTTCTGCGCCACTTCCTTGATCAGGTGGGTGGATAGACGTCGCGGGAGGGCCTCCCCCAGAAGACCTTCCCAGATGCGGCGGGTGGCATCAATGTCTGCGGGAGCCTCGATGAGGAGGCCGCGGAGGTGGGTGTCGATGTAGACGACGTCGGGGGCGTCGGGGAGGCTTGCCAGGACGAAGGAGCCGGACATGCCTCGGTGGGCTCCGACGTCGGTAGGAAGGATGTGGATTTCGGCGCGGCCGGTGGTGTTGGCATGAGCCAGGGCTTCCAGTTGGTCGCGCATGATGGTGGGGCTGCCGACGGGGCGGTGAAGAGCTGCCTCCTCCAGGATCATGATGAGCTGGGGTGGGGTGTCGCTGTCGAGGACGTGTTGGCGGTGGAATCTGGCGTCGGTGGTGCGCTGGAGGGTTTCGTCGTCGGCGGTGGGCATGCCGGCCTGGAGGATGGCGCGGGCGTAGGCCGGCGTCTGGAGTAGGCCGTCGATGGTGAGTTGCTGGTAGGCGCGCAGCGCTGTGGCGGTCTCCTCGATCTCGGCCCAGGGGCGGAACCAGTCGGGCATGATCTCGCGAGTTGCGGCTTCCTGTGCGGCGTCCAGGATTCGGCCGAGAAGTCCGTTGGTGTGGAGTACGTCGTCGGCGCGGTAGATGAGGTCGCCGCTGGCAGGGCGGCGGCCGGTTTCGACGGCGGATATCAGGCTGTCGGAGAAATGAATCTCCTTGGCGAGTTCCTGCTGACTGATGTTCTGCCTTTGTCGGGCGAGTTTCAGTTCTTTGCCGAGTGCTCGCAGTAGCGGATGCACGGGCGTGCGCTGCTCATTCGCCATGAGGCACCACCGGGGTTCCACCGGCCAATGGTGGAGTGCCACCACATATTCTCAAACTTAGACCTAAGGTGCGTTGGCCATGAAACACCTTTTCTCGTCCTCGGCATTCAGGAATAGTTTCCCCAAAGGGCGGGTGCGCACACGCCATCAATCGGGATGCACCGTGTGGCGCAGCGCCGGCAAACGAGGAGGAGATCTCTTTGTCTGAGTCCGAGAATGGCGGATATGTGGTGGGCACGGAGGGGCATCCGGGATGGTGCTCCCCGGCGGAATGCCTGGCGGATGCGCCGTATGCCGCTCGGCATAGGTCCGTCCCCATGAGGCTGGAGCTATGCAACGATCTGACGGGTTTTTGGCTCACCATCAGGGTGACGCAACCGGTGGCGGACCCGCATGACGAGGGGGTTGAAATCGACATGCGGTCGGACGATGTCGAGGATGCGGTACGCGAGATAATCCTCAGCCGAAAGAGTCTGGCGGGAATGAACAGGCTGACGCTCTCGCTCATAGCACGATCCGCGATAGATGAGATGGCGGTACCCAGAGACCCGACCGGCCTGGAGTCGTAGGCCATGGCTGGCGAGAGTAAGCGCCGTGAGGGTGCGGACGATTTCCATACTGTTGGCGACATCGTTCACCTCGACAAATTCAATGTGAAAGACGGTGTGCGAGACCTCGATGTGCGGATCGTGCAGGGCTCGCATCTGCTCTGGTCTGTGCTGAATGTGCAGTGGGTCCGCATTCGCGCAGTCGAAGTGAACGGCGATGAGGAAGTCGGACCGGTGAGCCTCTTCGTCGTGCACAAGGATGCGCTGAGACGCGAAGCGGCAGAGGCATAGGTGGAGCTGAGGAGTGGGTGTGGGCCGCTCGGGACCGGCCACCGATCCTCTACCAAGCCATTCCGCAATTCCACCGGCCTTTCTCCGATCCTCACCAGAGGAAGGCTGGAGGCTGAAGGCCTTCTCACGGTCTCGATTCCGGGAAATAGTCCTAGCGACAGAAAGGGACGCGTCGCCAGGTGGTTTGCGTTTCCAGCTTTGTCGCCGAGTCGAGGAGGAGAGATTTATGCCGTCGCAGACGACAGGTGGGACCGGGGTTCGTATCGAACATCCGAGATGGTGTGTTTCGGAGTGGTGCCTGGCGGATTCGCCGGATGTGCACCAGCGGCATCGGTCGGGGCCGGGTGAGATTCGGCTTGAGGAGGATGCGTGCGGGACGCGGCTCGTGGCGTGGGTTGCCGAGTCTGTGTGTGCGCCGGGGGAAATGCGTCTGGAGATAGATGTGTTCACGGATGACTCGGACGAGGCGCACCACGAGCTGGGGATCGCCTTCAAGGATCTTCTGGAGCTGTCCAAGTTCTGCCTGAATGCCATGGTGGACGGCGTGGCTGCGGAGGCCCAGCCACGGGAGTTCACGGCATCGGATGCGGGATAGGCCATGGCGGGTGAGTGCGGAAGCCATGGTCGGGATGAGTGCTGCCGTCTGGCCGGAGACACGATTTACCTCGGGGATTTCGATCGGGCCGGTGACGTCCGTGCCATCAGAATCCGCCTTGAGTTCCACTCGCCTGAGCTGTTGACTATGCAGAAAGCGGATTGGATCAAAATTGTTGGTATCGCGATAATCGGAAGGAACAAGGACCGTCCGGTAGGTGCATTTGTTGTGCAATCTGCCTTCCAGCACCCCGAGATCGCGGAAGCGCAAACAGAGCGGCTCATCGGGTAGTCACGGCTCAAGCGAGCGGTCTGCTTGCGCATCGTGGGAGAGGTCGGCCTTGAACACGAGGTCGGCCTTCTCCGCATGGGGCCGGGTAGCTTCCGCGCGTCACACCGGGGAGGCGCGTGCGGACCTTCCTAACGGCACGCTCAAGTGATGTCCCCTCGTCTCGGCTCCAGCGGCGCGAGGGTGAGTGCGCCGGCCGGAGTTAGCCATAGAGATCACGCCTGATGAAGAGCGTTGGTCTCGGACCCAGCCTGCCGGATCATGAGGGTGGTGACCGGGCTACGGCTGTCAGCCGTGCGGCGGCAGACAGGTCAATCGTTCACCAGTAGCTCGTATTCAAGGGCTGCCAGGTCTGCGCGCATGGTGAAGCAGGTGACCTCGAAGGGCCGGCCGGACTTGTCGTAGCTGGTGTGCATGACTTCGAGCACCGGTACGCCGGCTTGGATATTGAGGGCGGCGGCCTCGCCGGGGGCCGGGAGCCTGGTGGTGACCTCTTCGCGGATGCGGTCGATCCGGTAGCCAAGGTCCTCGAAGCGGGAGTAGAGCGATCCGCGCCCGAGGAACTTCGACCGGGCGATCGGTGAGGTCTGGGCGATGTCGGTGGGCACGTACGTCACGCCGATCTGGATCAGCTCTGCGTCGGCGTGATACCAGTTCTCGCGGCGTACGACGGGCTCACCCGCTTCGATCAGGAGGCGGTCTGACACCTTCCGTGGTGCCGGCCGCCGGGTTACCGATCGGCATTCCACGGTCGGTGTTCGTCCCTGTTGCAGAACCTCCATGCGGAAGGGCGATGTCCCGCTCTCGGTCCGGGAACGCCGGGAGTACCTCGCGGCGCCGAACCGTAGGAGCCGAGGCCTGCTACGAACGAACGTCTCGTAGAGGAAGCTCGCGTACCGCGCCCACTGACCTGCGGTGTTGCGCGTTTCGGCGTCGCTGGACGCGGATCGCGCACGCTGTGCCAGGTCTTCGAGTTGGTGGTGATCGACGTAGGGCGGGATGGGGCCGCGGGCGATTGAGTCCGGGGCGCTGCTCTCGGCTTCAGTCCGCGCATCCGCCAGGCTGGTAAGGGCGTCTCCCGCGTCGAAGGCCGAGTCAAGGGCTGCGGCTATCTCGGGTGTGGGCGGCTTGCGGCCGGTCTCGATGTCCCAGAGGTAGGCGTGCGAGTAGTGGACCAGCCGGGCCAGTTGCCGGAGTGACAGGCCACTGTTCTCGCGCAGCTCCCGCATGAGGTGCGGAAAGCGTGGATCGGCGTTGCTCACCGGGCCTCATTCTTGACTGGGTCGGGGGTCGGCTTCGACGCGTTCCGGCGCGTGCGGCGCTGGACCAGGGCGACGCCACCGAGGACCAGAATCATTCCCCCGATCATGGGTACGGTGATCGCCTCGTTGACCACGAGCGCTCCCAGAATGACGGCGACCACGGGGAGCAGATACGTCGTGGTGGAGGCTGCGGTGGGGCCTTCGTCGCCGATGAGCCGGTAGTTCAGGACGTAAGCGACGCCGGTGCCCAGGATGCCGAGGATGAGCAGGCTGAGTACCGCGTCCAGCCGCCAATCTGGAGCGGTGAGTCCGCCGAACGGCAGCGCGACCACCATGATCGCTGTGCCCGCGGCGAGTTGGGATGCGGAGAGCATCAGCGGTGGGATGCCGCGGTTGGTCAGGAACTTGCCCATGTAGACGTAGGAAATTCCGTAGCTCGCGGATGCGGCCAGGATGGCGAGACCGCCCCAGCTCGCGATCTCGGACGCGGACTCCCATGGGGTGAAGATGAGGATCGTGCCGGCGAAGCCGAGTGCCAGCCCCGCGCCGCGCTGCGGGGTCACTTTCCGGTCGGTGCCGGCCAGGAACGCGACCAGCATGGTCCACAGCGGGGTGGTGGCGTTGATGACGCCGGCGACGTTCGATCCGACCGTCTGTTCGCCGATCCCGAACAATGTGTACGGGATGGCGTTGGCGACCAGCGCCGCCACGAAGAGGTGCGTCCAGGTCGCCAGGCCGGTGGGGATGCGCATGCCGCGCGCCAGCGCGATGGGGGCGAGGACCATGGCGCCGAGAGCTAGGCGGATGAGCACGATCTGCACCGGGCTGAAGCCGCGGAGTGCGAGCTTGATCCAGAGGAATCCCGAGCCCCAGAGGAGGGCGAGGAGAGCGAGTCTTGCCAGGCTGCTGCGGCTCACGTACGGCCTCCGTCAGTCTTCTATCGGCATTTCGTAGTCGAGGCCGTTGAGGTCTCCGCGCATGACGAAGCGGGTGACCTCGAACGGTTTGCGCTGTTCGTCGAGGCTGGTGTGCAGCACCTCGATCACGGGTACGCCCGGCGGCATCGCCAGGCCGGTCATCTCTTCCGGGTTCGGCATGCGCGCGGAGATCTCCTCACGGATGCGCGCGATGGGGTAGCCCAGGTCTTCGAAGCGGGCGTAGATGCTGCCCTTACCCAGCTTCTTCTCCGAGGCAAGCGGCGAGTCGCCGGCGATGTCGACCGGGATGTACGTGACGCCGACCTGCACCGGTTCGTCATCGGCGAAGTACCAGTTCTCGCGGCGGATGACGGGGGTCTGCGGGTCGATACCGAGGCGGTCTGCCACGTCGGCCGGTGGCGGCTCGGTCGTGACGGAGCGGCACTCGGCTTTCGGGACGCGGCCCTGCTTGGTGACCTCGATGCGGAACGGGGACAGGCCGGTCTCGCTGCGCAGACGGCGCGAGTACCGGTTGGAGCCCAAGCGCATCAGCGGGGTCTGTGGGCGCACGAAGACGCCGCGTCCGTGCTGCGCGATGACCAGGCCTTCGCTCTGAAGGATGCTGATGGCCTCGCGTGCCGTGTTGCGGGCGGTGCCATAGCGGGAGGCCAGGTCGCGTTCTGAGGGCAGCTTGCCGCCGGGCGGCAGCTCGCCGCGCTCGATGCTGGCGCGCAGGTCATCGGCGATGCGGCGGCTCGGGAGACGGGTGTCAGCCTCGGGTTTGTCGCTCATGGTCGGTGCCTGCCTGTTCTCGATGCGTCTCTCGGCAGCGTACCGCAACTGGCTCAAGCCAGCTCTTGACAGACGTCACTCCCTCGCCCAAACTGGCTCAAGCCAGTTGACTGGCTCAAGCCAGTTGAGAGCTAACGGCAGGGAGTGCGTGTGCATATCTACCCGTTCTCACAGGAACCCACGGCGGAGGATCTCGCCGCTGTGGAGGAGGAAATGCCGCTGATCATGGCGGAGGTCAAGCTGCTGGACGCCGAGATCCGGCTCATGGTCACCGGAGGCGACGAGATCACGCGGCACCAGGTGCGGCAGGCCGAGCGCGTGGTGATCCGCGAGGCGCGGGCCTATTACGGCCGACACCGTGCGGCGATCCAGCTTGCGGGGAGGGCCGCCTGATGGAGACCTACCCGATGCCCGCTCCGGAGAACGACGGCCGGTTCACATACGGGCTGCTGTTCGACCTGGCGGAGGTGCTGGAGCGGCGCGGCTACCCACCGATCACGGCCGGCTCGGACCTGGTGCGGCTTCAGCAGAGCATTTTCCGCTTCCTCTACGCCAAGCCCACCAGCGCTGAAGGAGTCGCGCGATGACCGTTTCCGCGTACCCGCCTCAGGTGATGGATCTTCTCCCCCGTGCTCAGGAGTTGGTGGCCTCGCTGGGGGTCATCCCGTCTGAGAACCGGATCAAGACGGAGCTGAAGGTGGGCCGGCCGAAGGCCAAGGCCATCCGCGCGGCGCTGGAGAACGGGGCGCCGGCCGATCCCGAGGTGCCGGAGCAGGCGACTCAGGAGACGACGCCGGACCCGGTGCCGGAGGCGACCGAGCCGGAGACCTTGCCGGTTCCGGCGACCGAGAGCGCACCGGCGACGGCCGAGGTGTCGGAGCTGCGTGGGGAGGTCGCAGACCCGGGCACGGCGGTCAAGGTGCGGTCGGTGCCTTCGTGGCCGGTGCTGATCCTGGCGCTGCCCGCGTTCGCGGCCGTCTGGTCGGGGTGGGTCGGGCTCGGGGAGATGACCGGGTTCGGGGTGGTGCACCCGCTTCCGGGGATCGCGGACGGGTTCAGCCTGAACACCGCGATCACGCTCCCGATCGGTGTCGAGACCTATGCGGCGTACGCGCTGCGGATCTGGCTTTCGGCTCAGGTCAGCGTGCGGGCACGGCGGTTCGCCAAGTGGTCCGCGATCGGCTCGCTGGTCCTCGGTGCGCTCGGCCAGGTCGCCTACCACCACATGGAAGCCGCGGGCATCACCGAGGCGCCCTGGCAGATCACGACCGTGGTCGCGTGCCTGCCGGTCGCGGTCCTCGGGATGGGCGCGGCGCTGGCGCACCTCAATCACGACGGACGTTCCTAACGTCGCCCGGCGGCGCGGCCCCTCGGCCTGGAAACCAGTGCCGCGCCGCCGGTCCCTTCACACCGTTTCGCCCGAAGGCTTCTTGGAGGAAGAACCCTCATGGTCTCAGGACCCAAGGACAACAGCTCAGGCGACTTCGACTGGCGTGCGGCGGAAGCCGAAATGGCGGATGCCCCGGTGGTCGACCTGGACGCGGCGCGTGTACGCCGCAACCGCTCAACAGCAGACACCCACTTCGACGCGGCGCTCGACGAGACGCCGCAGCCTGGCGGCATGCCGGTGGAGCCGCGGGCCGCGCGATCGGGGCGGCTGCCGATCGTGCCGGTGGACTGGTCGACCTGGCCGAACATCAAGCACAGCCTCAAGCAGACGGCCGCGCTCACGTCGTACCGTGTCGGCTTTCATGCCCTTCGCTCTCCGCTGTATCTGGTGAAAGCGCTGTTCTGGGCGGTGGTCGGGGTGTTCCGGCTGGTCGGCCGTCAGATCAAGTGGTGGTGGGTGTCGGAGCAGTACGGGCTTCGGCAGGCTGCCGCGGACGCGAACGATCCGCAGATGTGGTTGAAGCTGCATCGGGAGGTCAAGGCCACCCGCGCGTGGCGGGGTGCGGTCCTGATCGCGGAACTGCTGGCCGGCGCGATCGGTGGGCCGCTGTTCTACGCTGCTGCGCCGTGGTGGGCACTCGGCGCGGTCGGCGCCGGAGGAGTGGTGTTCCTGGCGCACCTCGGGCGCCCACAGGATCGGCCGATCGTGACGCCGGCGACGGTGACCGGACGGTACCGGCGGATCAACCCGGACATCATCCTGCGCGCCTACTACGCCGCGGGTCTCGGGCATCCGGATCGGACCAATCAGCAGATCAGCTTCGGGTCGACGATGGCGCGGGACGCGTCCGGGACAGGATCTCAGGTCGACATCGATCTGCCGTACGGGAAGACGTTCGACGACGCGGTGAAGGCGAAAGGGTCGATCGCGTCCGGGCTGGATGTGTCGATCAACCAGGTCTTTCTTACCCGGGACACCACGTCGCACCGGCGGCATCGGCTGTTCGTGGCCGATCGTGACCCGCTCGCCATCGCGGCCGGCCGGACGCCGCTGCTGGACGGCAAGCCGCGCGACATCTGGACCGACGCACCAATCGGGCTGGATGAGCGGGGGCGCAAAGTGGGGCTGCTGCTGATGTGGATCGCGGTGCTGGTCGGGGCGCAGCCGCGGAAGGGCAAGACGTACTTCGCGCGTGCTCTGGCGCTGTTTGCGGCGCTCGATCCGTACGTGCGCCTCACGGTGGTGGACGGGAAGCTGTCGCCGGACTGGGACAAGTTCCGGCTGGTCGCGCACCGGATGGTGTTCGGGACCGTGCCGAACCACCGGGACAACGACCCGATCACGCACCTTCTTGAGGCGCTACGGGAGATCAAGAAGCACATCGAGTCGGTGAACGAGTTCCTGTCGAAGCTGCCCACGGCGGAGTGCCCGGACGGGAAGCTCACGCGGGAGCTGTCCCGGAAGTACAAGCAGCTTCGGGTGTGGGTGCTGGTCATGGAGGAGTTCCAGGTCTACTACGAGACCGACGACCAGGCGGTGAACAAGGAGATCGCGGCGCTGCTGTCGTACATCATGGCGGTCGGGCCGTCCGCGGGCGTGGTCATCCTGTCCAGCACGCAGAAGCCGTCCGGGATCGGGGCCGGGGATGTGCAGCGGCTGTTCAACCGGTACCGGGACAACCACACGGTGCGGTTCGCGCTCAAGTGCGGCAACCGGGATGTGTCCATGGCGCTGCTCGGCTCGGACGCCTACAGCGAAGGGTTCGACGCGTCCGCGCTGCCGTCCGGTGCGCAGTACCGGGGCGTCGGCATCCTTTACGGTGCGGCGGACGAGACGCCCACGGTCCGCTCCTACCTCGCGGATGCCGAGGACGCGGAGAAGATCCTCACGGCCGCGCGGCGGCACCGGGAGGCAGCCGGCACGCTCACCGGGGACGCAGCCGGCGAGTCCATCGCTCGTGAGGTGCGGGATGTGCTGGCCGATGTCCGGTCGGTGTTCCTGCCGGGGGAGAACGGGCTGCACTGGCCGACGATCGCCGGCCGGATGGCGGAGCGAATGCCGGAGCACTACGCGGACATCACGGCCGACGCGATCTCAGCCCAGCTCCGCGAGCATGTACCGAGCGTGAACGTCAAAATCCGCGGCGAGGTGCTGAAAGGTGCCCGCGTGACTGACCTGGATGCCGCGATCGAGCGGCGTAAGAGCGCCTAGTCGGTAGCGGCGGCGCTGCTACCGGTAGCGCCGCCGCTACCTCAACCCGCTACCACCCTGGCCAGCCGCTATCTGTCGAGGTAGCGGGTAGCGCCAGCGACCCCTTGCGCCCAAAAACCGGCCCTGGAGGCACCTTCATGCCCACGTACGCCGCTACCGCTACCGACCAGATAACCGGCACTGCGCTTCTCCTCCTGATCCTCGCCGTTGTCACCGGCTGTTACCTCTTCGGGTGCTGGCTCTGGCCGTTCGGGGTCTGCCCGCGCTGCCACGGCACCGGCAAGCGCCGCTCACCGTTCGGCCGTGCGTTCGGGCTCTGCCGGGGATGCGACGGAGACGGCCGGCGGCTTCGCATCGGCCGGCGCGTGATCAACGCGCTACGCGACCTGCACCGGAACGGCCGCTGATGGACACGGCTCACACCGCCTGGTGCGCGGGCAACCACCGATGCGGCATGGGCGAACACCGCTCCGAAGACATCGTGGTGAGCCTGCCGCATCGGGGCCGTGCCGTCGTCTGGCGCACGCGGACGGAGAACGGCCGGGAGTACGCCGAGGTCCGGCTCTGGGTTGCGCTCGCGCCCGGTGAGAAGCCGGCGCGTCGGCAGTTGCTCGCCATGCTCTCCGGCCTCCGCGTCCTGCTCGGCCGGGTCGCGCTCGCCGCGCGGCCGGCACCGCACCCGTACCGCTGATCCACAGCTCAACTGGAAAGGAGGCCGCATCATGAACAGCCCCGCGCACGACCAGCACGCCGAACAAGCCGTCATCGGCGCTGCCCTGCTCGCGCCGTCGACTGTTGCCGAGCTTGCGGCCAAGCTCAGCCCCGGCGACTTCTACCGACCGGCCCACGGTGCGCTGTGGGAGGCCATCTGCCGACTGGATGCGGCCGGTACGCCGGCCGATCCGATCACGCTCGCGGCGCATCTGGCCGAGGTCGGGGATCTGGCGCGGGTGGGTGGGGCGCCGTACCTGCACACGCTGATCTCCGAGGTGCCGAGCGTCGCCAGTGCCGGCTACTACGCGGAGATCGTGGCGGGGCACGCGCGGCGGCGGGAGGTGTCGACGCTGGGGCTGCGGCTCACCCAGCTCGCGGACTCCGGCACGGACACAGCCGATGTCCTGGCGACCGGCCGCGCGCTGCTCGACGACACCGGGGCTGCCGCGGGGTGGGCGCCGCTGATTCCGCTGGGCACCGGGCGGCATCTGCCGGTGTTCCCGGCTCATGTGCTGCCGGGGTGGGTGGCGGACATGGTGCGGGCGGTCTCCGAGTTCACACAGACACCGATCGACCTGGCGGGCGGGATCGCGCTCGCGGCACTATCGACGGCCGCCGGTGGACGCGCCGAGGTGGAGGTGCGCGGATCGTGGCGGGAGCCCACGAACCTGTTCACGGTTGTGGTGCTGCCGCCGGGGTCGCGGAAGTCTGCGGTGTTCGCGGCGATCACGGGGCCGCTGCTTGCTGCCGAGTCCGCGTTAGTGGAGCGGACCAAGCCCGCGATCATCGAGGCGGAGTTGGCGGCGCGGGTCGCCGGTAAGACCGCGGAGAAGGCCGCACAGGCAGCGGCGAACGCGGACGCTTCCGGCCGAGACACGCTGCTCGCGGAAGCAACGGCCGCCGCGATGCAGGCCGAAGCCGTCACGGTCCCCGGTGTGCCTCAACTGGTGGCGGATGACGTGACCAGCGAGACGGCCGCGCAGTTGCTCGCGGACCAGGGCGGCCGGCTGGCGGTGCTGTCGCCGGAGGGCGGCATCTTCGCCACGATCGCCGGCAGGTACTCCGGCACGCCCAACCTGGAGGTGTTCCTCAAGGGCCACGCCGGGGACATGATGCGCGTCGGCCGGCTATCCCGAGAGGCCCTGCACATCCCCAAGCCAGCGCTGACGCTCGGCCTGGCCGTGCAGCCGGATGTGCTGCGGGATATCGCGTCGATGCCGGGTTTCCGCGGGCTCGGGCTGCTGGCGCGCATCCTGTTCGCGCTGCCGGAGAACACGGTCGGGTTCCGGCGCATCGGCGCTGACCCCGTGCCGGTCGAGATCGCGGACGCGTACCAGGAAAGCCTTGGTGCCCTTGTTCTGACGCTCGCGGAGTGGACCGATCCGGCAGTCCTGCCGCTCACCGAGGACGCCAACGCGCGGGTGCTCGACATCGAGCGTGCGGTAGAACCGCGGCTTGCGCCCGGTGGGGCGTGGGGGCACATCGTGGACTGGGGCAGCAAGTACACCGGCGCCGTCGTCCGGATGGCCGGGCTGATCCATCTGGCGGAGCACCTGCGCGACGGATGGGGCAGGCCTGTCGAGGCCGGCACGATCGACCGGGCGGCGCAGCTCGGCGACTACTACGCCGCCCACGCCCTGGCCGCGTTCGACGACATGGGCGCCGATCAGGCCACACGCAACGCGCGGCACGTGCTCGCGTGGATCGAGCGCACTGGCGCCACCACGTTCACCAAGCGCGACCTGTTCCGCGCCACGAAGTCCGCCACGATCCGGGCGGTCGCGGACCTGGAGCCGGCGCTGAGCGTGCTGGATGCCCACGGATATCTCCGCCAGGTTGACCCACCGGCACGCCCACGGACCGGCGGCCGGCCACCGTCACCAATGTTCCTCGTCAACCCCGAGGTGCACCGGCCGGCCGCCACCGTCCACCCGATCGGCGACACCCGGCGGACGGCATGAAGCCGCTGACACAACTGACAGAACTGCCACAACCCCCGTACCGCAGAGGTTCTGTCAGTTCTGGCAGTTCTGTCACAGCCGTTCCGGACGTCCGGGGCACGGACGCCGGACGGTGGCTCCGGGGACCCCCGCAGACGATCTCCACTCCCCCGCTTCGATCTCGCCCATCGGCCGGAAGGGCTTCCGAGTGCACACCACAGAGACCCCATCAGTAGAGATCGTCAGCAGGATTTTCACCGCCGAGGAGGCCGCCGCGATCCTGCGCGTGCGGAAGAGCTGGTTGGAGCGGCAGGCAGGGATGCGGCGGATTCCGTTCACGCTGCTGGGCGGCTCGTACCGGTTCACGGCCAGCCACCTTCAGGCGATCATCCGCATCTTCGAGAGCGGACCCGCTCAGGAGGCCGCTCCCGCCGAGGTCACGCCGATCATCCAGCGCCGGCGCACCCGCCAGTCCGAACCGGCGCTTCACGAGCCGCTGCGGGCGCGGCCGCGCAAGACCTCAGCTCAGCAGAACGCAGCCTGACCCACCACGATCCGGAGGAACGATGGCGTACGCGGAAAAGCGCGGGAATCTCTGGCGCGCCCGGTGGGTGAGCCCGAGCGGCAAGCTCGAATCGCAGTCTGGTTTCAAGACGCGCAAGGCAGCGGAGGATTACGCGAACGACCAGGAATCCTCGGTCCGGAAGAACACGTACGTGGATGTCCGGGCCGGTCAGGTGACCGTCGCGGAGATCGCGAACGCCTGGTATTCGGGGCTGGACCTGGAGCCGACCACGATGAGCAACTACCGGTACATGACCGAGGTCTACATCCTGCCGGAGTTCGGGGAGCGGGCCGTGGGCTCGCTCACCGAGCATGAGATGCCGATCTGGGAGCGGAAGTTGGTCACCGGCGGCCTCAGCCGGCGCTCGGCCAGGGACGCACGGTCGACGTTCGCGACGATCCTCGCGAGCGCGGTCCCGCGATACATCCAGATCAACCCGGCGGCGCGGAAGAAGGGCACTGGGCGAAAGGGGACGCGCCGGATAGAGAAGATGCAGCAGCGGCAGAAGGTGTGGGCGTCGCCGCTGGACGCGCTCCTGATCGCTGAGCGCGCGGCATCGCTCTCCGGGCAGGACACCGACTTCGTCATGGCGATCACGATCGCCTACACCGGCATGCGGTGGGGCGAGGCGATCGGCCTGATGCCGGACTGCGTCGGGAAGAACAAAATCGACGTGCACTGGAAGCTGTACGAGCTGAACGGGCGCTTCTACCGGGGCCGGCCGAAGGACGGCTCGATGCGCTCGCTGGACCTCCCGCCGTTCCTCAGTTCGATGCTCAGCGAGTACATGCGCCTCAATCCGCCGCGCACCTGCTCGTGCACGCTGAAGGCGACCGACACGGATGAGATCACCTGGTGCTCCGGCGACGCGTACGTGTTTCTTGGCTCGCAGCGCGGACACTTCCGCCGGTCCAACTACAGCGAGCGCGTCTTCCGGCCGGCGGCGGACGGCTGGCACCCAGTACGGAGGGGCAGCAGCCCTCGCGCCCGAAAGCCGGTCCTCGTCGACGCGAGTCAGCCGTGGCCCGGCAGCCCGTTGCCGCCGTGGCCGGCGGTGGTGCCGGGCAAGCCGTTCCAAGAGCCGCGGGGCCGGGGCATCGTGCCGATCCCGGCCGAGATACCAGTGGCTTCGTGGCTGCCGATCCTGCCTGATCTGACGCCGCACGGGCTACGCCACGGGCACCACACGTGGATGGATGAGGCCGGGGTGTCGTACGTACTCCAGTCGGAGCGCATGGGACATGAGGTGCCCGGCATGCGTGGCGTTTACAACCACGTGAGTCCCGCGATGCGCACGAAGCTCGTCAACGCGCTGGAGCAGATGTGGGCCGACTCGCTTCGGGCACGTGCTCAGCTATCGCAACGGTCCGCAGTACCGCTCCTCGATCGGCTTCTTGCGGCTACCAAGTCCGTACGACCGTTCGCATTGAAGACACCATCCTTTACAAGAGGTACCTAGGCGACTACTTAGAGGTTATGAAGTTCGTGCAGAGGTACTGGGGCCTGATCCTGCTCGCGTTGCTACTGACCATGTGGTGGACATGGCAAGTCGGGCCGCCCGTCCTCTACGCCCTGTCCGGCCTGGTGATCTTCTGGTCCTTGTTCACGGCACCCGCCTGGTGCGGCGCCGAGAACAGCAAGAACTCCAAGGAGAGGTACTGCCGCAACAACTCGTACGGGCTCATGTTCGGCTGCCACCTGCGTAAGCATCGCTGGCAGAAGTTCAAGCTTCTCTTCTACAACCGGCGCTGGGCGGACTTCAGTAGAGGACTTTGGGCTTCTACCCCCGCCCGCCTTGCCACCGTGTCCGGGGTGATCGGCACCGTCTCGGCCGTCGCTACGGGCGTGAGGGACTTCGGCCCGATGGTCCTGTAAGCGGGTCACGCTTGCCGCGTCGGCAACGACACCAAGGGCACCACGCCGGGAGATCCACTCCCATCTCGCTCCCAAATTCGGACACCAAAAGGTCAAGGGCGGTCGCCGAAGTTCCGGCGACCGCCCTTGACCTGCATTTTACGTTGGTGGAGCTGTGGGGATTTGAACCCCAGACCCCCTCGATGCGAACGAGGTGCGCTACCAGACTGCGCCACAGCCCCAACCCCGCCTCGGGTTTCCCCCGGCGGAACGTGGACAACATTAACAGGCCCGCGGACCCGCACGCGAATCACCCCCCGCGTGTCACGCGGAGTCCGGCCGCCGCAGCTGGCCGGGGCCGCCGCCGGCCTGGTAGGGGCGGCCGCGCAGGCCCGGTGAGCGGTAGGAGACGGAGCCGCCGCGGGGCTTGGCCGGGGGTGGCGGTGGGCCGGCCGTGCCGTCGGCCGCGGCGGGCAGGTCGGTGTCCGGGCCGCGGTCCAGGCCCATCGCGGCCCGGCGGATCGCCTCGCGCTGGGCGGCGAGGCGCAGCCGGTCGGCCCGGCGGGCCTCGGCGCGGCGTCGCTGTTCCTGCCGGACCTCGGCCTGGCGCCGGGCCAGCCACGCGGCCTCACGGGCCTCCTGGCGGCGCCGGCGGCGTTCCGTTATGGCGCGGTTTCGCAGGTGCACGACGTAGACGACGAGCAGGGCGCCGGTCACCGAGACGCTGATCCAGAAGCCGGGGCCGACGACCGCGACGCCGAGCAGTTGTACGCCGTTGAGGAGGACGAGCGCGGCGAGGACGCGCCGGCGCCGGGTGACGGCGGTGGCCTGCCGGCGGCGGCGCGCGGGACGCCGCGGTGCGCGCCGGGCGCCGTCCGGGACCAGCCGCAGTGATCGGCGCCGGCCCCGCCGGCCGCCGGGGCGGCCGGATCCGGGTGGGCCGGACACCGGAGTGGACGACTCAATCCTCGCAGAGCTGGACAAACCCGCATGATCAGGCGAAGATGGCACGGAACTGCCGGAATCCGGCGGCATCAGATGCCGGGGCGGGTTGATCGGGCGTCGTCCGGGCACGGTGCGGCGACGGCGGCGGCGCTCAAGCACCCTGGCCGTCGACTGCGCCCGCTCCGCCACCTGGCGCTCGGTTGCGTCGTACCGGCGGACCAGCGCCGGCGCGAGGGCGAGCAGCCCGGCGGCAGCGAGGACGGCGAGGAGCACCGAGGTCGGCACCCTCAACCCTCCCGTCACCCCATCGACGACCGCATGATCGCCGTCAAGTCCCAGTTCTTCGAGGTTACGGGGGCCTCAGGAGCAAAACGGTACGGCGCGCCGACCGTACCCCGGTAAAAAGATCATGCGGTGTGCTGGCGCAGCCGGTGCCACCGGCGCAGCAGGCCGCCCTCGGTGAGGACATCTTCGCTGGTCAGCGAGTATCCGATGTGATCGCGCCACGCGCCGTCGATGTGCATGTAGCGCGCGTGGTAAGCCTCCTCACGAAAACCGAGCTTCTCCACGACGCGCCGGGAGGGCTTGTTCTCGGGGCGGATGTTGACCTCGACGCGGTGCAGCCCGGCCGGGCCGAACGCATGGTCCACGGTGAGCGCCAGCGCGGTCGGGATGATGCCCCGGCCGGCCACCCGCGAGTCGACCCAGTAGCCGATGTACGCGGAGCAGAACGCGCGCCGCACGATGTTGCCCAGGTTGATGTGCCCGACCAGGCGTTCCGGCCGGCCGGGCTCGCGCAGGCAGACCGCGAACGGCATGCTCTCGCCGCGCCGCGCGGACCGGCGCATGTCCTGGTAGACGTACCGGAAGGCGGCGGTGGAGTTGAGCTCGTGCCACGGGCCGGGCGGCGCCGACTCCCACGGCGACAGCCAGGCCCGGTTCGCGATGCGCACCTCGGACCAGGCGGCCGCGTCGGAGCGCCGGTACGGCCGCAGCAGCACCGGCCCGTCGGCCAGCATGACCGGCCACCCGGGAGTGTCCCCCCAGATCACTCGGTCACCGCCGCCGGTCGAGCAGCAACACGTCCACGGTGGAGCCCGCGGCGGCGCTGGTCACCCGCTCCCCCAGCACGAGCAGGCCGTTCGCCTCCGACATGCCGGACAACGTGTACGGCCCACCGGCCAGCGGCTGCACCGTGTAGCCGCCGCCGCGCCGCTCGGCCACGTGCGCGGGCCGGAACTCGCGCAGGCCGCCCGGCGACGAGACGGTCTCCAGCAGGTGCGCCCGCACGCTCGGCCGGAACACCGGCTCCGCGCCCGCGAGCAGCTGGATCGCCGGCCGGGCGAGCACCTCGAAACCGACCAGTGCGGCGCCTGGGTCCCCGGGCAGACATATGATCGGCACCTCCTCGGCACCGACCGTACCGAATCCGAGCGCGGTTCCGGGATAGAGCGCCACATCGGTGAACGTGACCGGTCCGGTGCGCCCGACGTCACGCCGGGAGAGTATCCGTCGGACCATGTCGCCGGGGCCGGTTCCGGTGCCTCCGGTGGTGATCAGCAGGTCGGCGCGGAGCGTCTGGTCCTCCAGCAGCGTGCGCAGGCCCTCCGGGTCGTCGTCGCAGATGCCCAGCCGGTACGCGAGCGAGCCGGCCTCGACCGCGGCCGCGGTGAGCGCGTGCGAGTTCGCGTCGACGACCTGGCCGGGCTGGCTGGCCCGGCCCACCTCGACCAGCTCGTCGCCGGTCGCGACCACGACCACGCGCGGGCTGGGCCGCACCACGACGTGCCCGATCCCGGACGCGGCGAACACCGCGACCAGGGCCGGGCTGACGTAGGAGCCCGCGCGGGCGAGGACCGAGCCGGCCGGCAGTTCCTCGCCGGCGCGGCGCAGCCCGTACCCCCGCTTGGGGGCCTGGTAGATCTCGACGGCGGCCATCCCCTGGTCGGTCCACGGGACCGGCACCACCACGTCCGCGCCCATCGGCAGCGGCGAACCGGCCGCGACCGAGAAGCACGCGCCGGGCGTGAGCCGGACCGGGCGCCAGCTGGCGGCGCCGAGGTCGCCGACGACGTTGAGGCGGACCGGCCGCGGGTCCGGCACCCGGCCCTCGTGCATGCCGAAGGCGGGGTGCGAACCGCTGCGGCCGGCCGCAGCGATGTCCTCCCAGCGCGCCGCGTACCCGTCGATGGCCGCCTGGTCGAAGGCGGGCACCGGATGCGGGCTGGTCACGTCCTCCGCGAGCACGTTCCCGTACGCCTGGGTGAGGTCGAGGTCGAGCGGGGGCAACGGCCGTAACCTGCGCAGCACGCTGCCCAGGTAGTCGGCGAGTGGCGTCAGCTCGTTAGCGGCCGCCTCGGCGTCGGCCGTCGCGGTCATCCGGTTTGTCCTCCGACGTAGTCGCCCAGCCAGGCGCGGAACGCCGGGCCGATGTCGTCCCGCTCGGCCGCGAGCTGCACCACGGTCTGCAGGTAGCCGAGCGGCATGCCGGTGTCGTACCGGGTGCCGCGGTAGACGATGCCGTGCACCGGGGTACCCTCGGCCAGCAGCGTGGCCATCGCGTCGGTGAGCTGGATCTCGCCGCCGCTGCCGGGCTTCGTCTCCTTGATGACGTCGAAGATCTTGCCGGGGAGCACGTAGCGGCCGACGACCGCGTAGTTGCTCGGCGACTCCTCCTTCGACGGCTTCTCCACCAGGCCGGTCACCCGGACCACCTCGCCGTGCTCGGCGAAGCCGTCGGCCGGGGCGACCGAGGCGATGCCGTACCGGGAGACCTCGTCGTCCGGCACCTCGATGAACGCCAGCACGATGCCGCCGGTCCGGGCCTGCAGGTCGAGCATGGCGGGCAGCAGCGGCTTGTCCTCCTCGACGAACTCGTCGCCGAGCAGCACCGCGAACGACTCCTCGCCGACGTGCGAGGCGGCGGTGCCGACCGCGTGGCCGAGGCCGAGCGGCTCGCCCTGGCGCACCGTGTAGATGTCCGCGAGCTCGCTGGTCCGGCGCACCTCGTGGAGGCGCTTGTCGTCGCCCTTGGTGCGCAGCCGCTCCTCGATGTCCGGGCGGCGGTCGAAGTGGTCGACCATCGAGGTCTTGCCACGGCCGGTCACCAGCAGCACGTCGGTGATGCCGGCGGCCGCGGCCTCCTCCACGATGAACTGCAGCACCGGCCGGTCGACCACGGGCAGGAGTTCCTTGGGTACGGCCTTGGTCGCGGGCAGGAACCGGGTCGCGAGTCCGGCGGCGGGGATGACCGCCTTGACGGCTCGGCGGCCTGGGGTGGCCTGCGGGGTGTCTGTCGTGGTCATGGCTCGGGTCACGGCACCTTCGCTGAGGGTGGGGTCCGACATGCCGCGAGACTATCGGCCACGGCTCTGCCGCGGCGTCTGCGGTCCCGACGGCACGCCGGAGGACGTCGCGGCTGCCCCCTCATCATCTGCCCCATCGGCCTCACCCGCCACCGAAACAGGATTAAGACGGACATCAAGCTCAGAATCCAGCGCCAGCAGCGGTACGGCCGGGACCGTCACGACCGTGGGTTCACGCGGCGGTGGCGGCGCACACACCCGGTACGTGTCGCGCCCGGCCCGCTTCGCCGCGTAGACCGCCTCGTCCGCCGCGTCCAGCACGCGCTGCGCGGACGCGCCGTGCCGCGGGTAGACCGCGATCCCGATCGAGACCGTGACCGGCACCCGCAGCCGCTCGCCGACCGGCACCGGGCTGTCCCGCACCGCCGCGCCGAGCCGCTCCGCGACCGTGGCCGCGCCGTCCGCGTCCGTCTCCGGCAGCAGCACCACGAACTCCTCGCCGCCCTGCCGGAAGGCCAGGTCGACCTCGCGCAGCCCGGCCCGTACCCGGCGGGCGAACTCGACCAGCACCGCGTCGCCGACCGCGTGCCCGTGCGTGTCGTTGACGGCCTTGAAGTGGTCCAGGTCCAGCACCAGCACGGCCAGGGTGCGCCCGAACCGGCTGGCCCGTTCCACCTCGCGCCGGATCGACTCCTGCAGGTAGCGGTAGTTCCACAGCCCGGTGACCGGGTCGGTCAGCGACAGCCGCTGCGCCTCCTCGTGCACCCGCACGTTCTCCACCGCGACCGCGGCCTGCCCGGCGAACGTGCGCAGCGTGCCCAGGTCCACGTCGTCGAAGTCGTCCGCGCCGAGCCGGTCGTAGAGCGCCAGCACGCCGGTCGCGGCCGGCCCGCTGTCCGCGGCCGCGTCGTCGTGCGGCGGGCAGAACGGCACCGCCACGTACGTGCGGCAGCGCGGCTCCTCCGGGCAGAGCGGCTCGCCGTCCGGGTGGACCCGCCCGCGGCGCGGCTCCGCGGTCGCGGCGACCGCGCCGAGCAGGCCCCGTCCGACCGCGATCCGCAGCGCGGCCGGTTCCGCGTGCGGCGTCCGGTCGCCGAGCCCGTCCGCGCACCGGCCGACCAGGTGGCCGGTCTCCGGGTCGTGCAGCAGCACCAGACCGGCCCGCGCGCCGGTGGCCACCATCGCGGTGCGCAGCAGCACCCGCAGGATCCGGTCCAGGTCGTGCGTGCCGGACAGCGTCTCGCCGAGCGTGCGCAGGTTGCGACGCAGCTGGTCGCGGCCGGCGGTGAGCGCCTGCACGTACGCCTGGGTCTCCCGGGTCATCCGGTTGAACGCGCCGCCGAGCCGGGCCACCTCGTCGTGCCCGCGCACCGGCACCCGGGTGTCCAGGTCGCCGCCGGCCACCCGGTCCGCGGCCCGGACCAGCTCGGCCAGCGGCCGGGTGGTGGAGCGGGCCAGCGCGGCGGCGACGAGCACGGCGAGCGCGCCGGCCAGCAGCACGATGCCGAGCAGCACGGCGAAGAGGTCGCGGCGGTCCGGAGCGGGCACCGAGACGGCCAGCGGCAGCGGCTGGCCGGGGACCGGGCCGAGGCGGCGCAGGTACCGGCCGTCGCCGGAGACCGCGGTCCGGTCGCCGGTCAGCCAGCGCACCGACGCGGGGCCGGCCGGTGCGGCGCCGTCCCGCGGTGCCGCACCCGCGGCGTCGTCCAGCAGCGTGACGCCGCCGCCGGTCGCGGCCGCCAGCCGGCGCACCAGCGTGCCGTCCACCGCCTGCACCACGTAGACCACGGCGACCCGGAGCCCGAACCCGTCGCGGATCTCGACCCGGGCGGTGATCGCGCGCGGCGGGCCGCCGGACGGCTCCGGCGCGGCGCAGTCGGCCCACGGTGACGCGGGTAGTCCCGCGGTGGTCAGCTGCGGCGCGCCGGTCGCGTCCACCACCTGCACGGCGGTGGCCAGGCCGCGGGAGACGACGAGTTCGGCCAGGCCGGCGCGCTGGCCCGGGTCGGGGAGCACGGCGAGCGCGGACGCGCTGGCGGCGAGCCGCTCGCAGAGCGCACCGATCTCGGTGCGGACCGCGCCCGCGGCCAGCTCGAGCCGCTCGTGCGCCCGGTCCCGGCCGAGCGCGTCCACCGCGCCGCCGACGAAGACGGCGCCGAGCAGCACCGGGCCGAGCACCACCGCGAGGAAGGCGGAGGTCAACCGTCCGCGCAGGGTCACGCCTCTCCCCCCATGACGCCGAGCCCGTTAGCTGCGATGCTGGCACAGGACGACCCGATTGCCAGGGTTGTGACTGGAGTGTTGCGTGCCGGATTTTTCGGATCAAGACGACTTTGTGGTGAAGGCCGGCAAGACCTCGGTACGGGGCCGGCTGCTGGCCGCCCGGCGGGCGCTGCCGGAGGAGAGCCGCCGTGCCGCGGCCGCGCGGGTCCGCCGCGCGCTGGGTGACCTGATAGCGGCGGAGCGGCCCGCGGTGGTCGCCGGCTACGTGCCGGTCGGCGCGGAACCGGGCGGCGCGGGCCTGCCGGACGTGCTCACCCGGATGCTGCATCCGGACGGCACGCTGCTGCTCCCGGTCCTGCTGCCGGACCTCGACCTGGACTGGGCCGAGTACGCGGGGCCCGCGTCGCTCACCCCGACCGGGCGCGGGCTGCGCGAGCCCTCCGGCCGCAGGCGGGGTCCGCGGGCGGTCGCGGACGCCGAGCTGGTGATCGTGCCCGCGCTCGCGGTCGACCGGCGTGGCGTGCGTCTCGGCCGGGGCGGCGGATCCTACGACCGCGCGCTGGCCCGGTGCGGCGCCGCGCTGGTGGTGGCGCTGCTGCACGACGACGAGCTGGTCGACGAGCTGCCCGCCGAACCGCACGACCGGCGCGTCCAGGGCGTGATCACCCCGGCCGGCGGGTTCGTCCGGGTGGGGTGAGAGCCACCTCGCTGGACGCGGGCCACCCCGATGACGGATCATTGGCACTCGGAATTCCGGAGTGCCAATCACGCGAAGATCCTGCGGAGGGGAACGTGCCCACCTACCAGTACGCCTGCACCGAGTGCGGCCACCAGCTCGAGGCGGTGCAGTCGTTCAGCGACGAGCCGCTGACCGAGTGCCCGGCCTGCCAGGGGCGCCTGCGCAAGCTGTTCAACTCGGTGGGCATCGTGTTCAAGGGCTCCGGGTTCTACCGCACCGACTCGCGCGGCGGCGGCACCGCGGCCGAGTCCGGCAAGCCGGCCGCGTCCTCGACGGAGACGAAGAGCACCTCGGAGACGAAGAGCGACAGCGCGGCGAAGCCCGCCGCGGCCGCCTCCGGCAGCTCCTCGACGACCACGTCCGGCAGCACGGCAGCCAGCGGTTCGTAACCCGCCGTCCACAGAACGCGCGAGTTATCCACAGATCCCCACGTTATCCACAGGCTGACATCCCCAGCCTGTGGATAACTTTTTGTCACCTCACCAGTGCGGTGGGCGGTCCTCCAGCAGGCGGTCGTCGTTACCGCCGCCGGTGTAGTCTCCCCAGCCCCGGTCCGTGTCGTCGGACGTCTGGTCCGGGAGCACGGGCAGGTCGTCGTCGACCAGGTCGACGGTGCGCTCGTCGTCGATGCCGGCACGCGGCTCAAGCTCCGGATTCACGCGCACAGCGTACCCACCCGAAGATGTCCGGCATGCCCCGCCGGTGGGTCCCCCGGGTAGCGCGTTGGTAGCGTCAGACGGCGTGCGCACCCCCGACGATGACAGCCCCTGGCGGGACGTCTCCGGCTCGCCCCCGTCCGCCGCCGAGACCGGGTACACCGGGCCGCCGCCGCAGGCCTACCCGGCGCCGGACTGGCGGCCGCCGACGCTGCGGCCGTCCCCGCCGCCACGCCGGCTGCCCGCACAGGACACGCAGGCGCTCGACGCGGCCGAGTCCCGCGCGCGCGGCCTGAGCTACGGCGTCGGGATCGGCGCGCTCGTCGTGATGGTGATCGCGCTCTGCGCCGTCTGCGGGCGCTTCCTGTTCTAGATCTTCCAGTTCATCGCGGCGCCGGTGTCACCGGTCATCACCACGAAGTAGCCGGTGATGACCGCGAGCACCACCGCGACCACGCCCAGCCCCACGGTGACCGCCCTCGGCGTGCCGGCCCGCCGGCTGAGCAGCAGCAGCGCGCCGGTGACCAGACCGAGACCGAGCGAGAAGAAGAACGTCCGCTGGCCGTACGAGGCGTGCTCACCGATCTGGTCCAGGAACTGCTCCGGCGTGCCGTCCGCCTCGCGCATCTCGTAGAACGCGTTACCGGAGATCATCGAGAACAGCGCGGAGAGCGGCGCCACCACCGCGAGCAGCGCGACCGCCCAGTCGATCCGCGCCCGGACCGCCGGCCACACCGCGAAGACGATCGCCCCCAGCGCGAGCAGGGGCACGAAGACAACCGCCGCATGCACCAGAAGCACATGCGCCGGCATGCCGTTGATGGTCTCGAACACGATGACTCCTCAGGCCGTTCCGCGTTTGCTACGTCATCACAGTCACCACCTGATCGGTCCGGTTCCCGATCTTGCCTGACATTCCGCTGATGTGTTCGCGACCACCACCTGTGAGCAGCGCTCTTGAGCCGTACGCGGTGACGTGTTGTCATGGTTGGATGCCTACCGCGGACGAGCAGCTGCGCACGCACGGGCTGAGGGTGACCCGCCCTCGGCTCGCCGTGCTCGACGTGCTCGCCACCGGCGGCCACCTGGAGGTCGAGGAGATCGCCCGGCAGGTCCGGTTGCGCCTCGACTCCGTCTCCACCCAGGCGATCTACGACGTGCTGGGCGCGCTGTCCCGGGCCGGCCTGGCCCGGCGCCTGGAGCCGGCCGGCAGCCCGGCCCGCTACGAGGCCCGCACCGGCGACAACCACCACCACGTGGTCTGCCGCGGCTGCGGCCAGGTCGCGGACGTCGACTGCGTGGTGGGCGAGGCTCCCTGCCTGGACCCGCACAACACCTCCGGCTTCGAGGTCGACGAGGCCGAGGTCACCTTCTGGGGCCTCTGCCCCACCTGCCAGTCCCGCCGCTCCGCCGAGCGGTAACCACGCCGCCGCCCGGCCGCCCCGCAGCCATTCTCAGCTCTGCTTACCTGGACAAAACGCCCCGAACAACACGCCGACTGGCGCCAATTCGCGCCGTTTCGTCCAGGTAAGCAGAGCAAATAATGCCCGAAGATCCCCGCGGTCCCGGTCAGCGTCACATCACCGTCCGCCGCTCCCGCCGGAGACCGGTCGGCCGTCGGCCGGCCTCCCTGCCGCTCGCGCGGTGCCAGGGCGGCACGGCGGCCGCCGGCGGTCCGGCGTCGCCGGCCGCCGGCGGAGACCCGCGTGGTCAGTCCTCGTCGGCGGCGCGCGGCCGGGGTGCCGGGTCGGGGTGCAGCGTGGACTCGACGGCGGACCACGGGTCCTTCGGCTCGGCGGTGGCGCCGGCCGGGCAAACCGCGCGGAAGTCGCACCAGGAGCAGAGCCGGCCGGGCGTGGTCGGGAAGGCCTCGTCCGGGTCGGTGCCGGTGGTGAGCGCGGCCTCCGCGGCCATGATGTCCTGGGCGGTGTCCTCGGCGCGGCGGACCTGGCGGGCCAGCGACTCGTCGGTGTGCTCGTGCGCGGTGACCGTGCCGGACGGCAGGTGGTGCAGCTCGACCCGGTGGCAGGGCGCGTGGAAGACCTTCTCCGCGGCGAACGCGTAGAGCGCCAGCGCCTGGGAACCGCGGGCGTCGTCCGGTCCGGTGCCGGAACGGCCGGTCTTGTAGTCGACAATGACCAGCTCACGGCGGCCGTCCGCGGTGAGCCGGGCGTCGATCCGGTCGGCGCGGCCGCTCAGCGCGAGCACGGTGGTGCGGGCGGCCACGGTCCGCTCGACGCCGACCGGCTCGACCGCCGGGTCCAGGCCGGCCAGGTATCCGTCGAGCCACGCCAGCGCGGCCCGCCACGCCGCACGCTCCTGCTCGACGTCGCGGTATCCCTCCCGTACCCAGGTGGCCTTGAGCAGGGTCGGCAGCACGCCGGGACGGCGGCGGTCGGCGGGCAGGTCGAACCAGTTCTTCAGCGCGGTGTGCACGCTCGCGCCGAGCGAGTTGTGGCCCCACGGCGGGCCCTTCGGCGGCGTGGGGCGGTCGACGTACGCGTACCGGTAGCGCCGCGGGCAGTCGATGAACGACCCGAGCTTGCTGGGGGTGCAGACGAAGAGCCGCTGCGGCATGCCGGGGAACCCGAGCTGCTCGGGCACCGCGGACCGGCCGGTGGACGAAGACCTGCGCACCCCTGCGATCCTGCCAGGCGGGTACGACGGTTACATCGCCTGGCTGGTGTACTGGGTCACGAACGCGGCCACCGAGTCCGCGATGAGCTGCACCGCGATCGCGGCGAGCAGCAGGCCGGCGATCCGGGTCAGCACCTCGATGCCACCCGGCCGGAGCACCCGGACGATCACGTCGGAGAAGCGCAGGACCAGCAGCACCACCAGCATCACGGCCACGATCCCGGCGCCGATCGCGACAAAGTCCGCGGTGTTCTCGCCGTTCTGCACGAACAGCATGGTGGCCACGATCGCACCCGGGCCGGCCAGCAGCGGTACGCCCAGCGGCACCAGCGCCACGTTCGAGGTGGCCTGCCGGTCGGACACGTCGTCGGTCTTGCCGGTGAGCAGTTCCAGCGCGATGAGGATCAGCAGCAGGCCGCCGGCGCCCTGCAGCGCGGGCAGGTCCACGTGCAGGTAGTCGAGCAGCGTCTGGCCGAGCAACGCGAACACGACGATGACGCCGAAGGCCAGCGCGACCGCCTGCCGCCCGGCCTTGCGCCGGTCGCGCTTCGGCAGCGCGCCGGTCAGTGCCAGGAAGATCGGCACCATGCCCGGCGGGTCCACGATGACCAGCAAGGTCACGAACACCTCGCCGAACAGCTTGAGATCCACACGGTCACGCTACCCGTGATCAACTTGGCTCAGAGCGGCGGGACTCCGGACGCGGCCGTCACGATCTTGTCGAGCACCTCCGGCGCGGTGGTGAACGCGCCCAGCCGGACCGTCTTGTGCGTACCGTGGAAGTCGGAGGAACCGGTCACCACCAGGCCGAGCCGATCCGCGAGCCGGCGCACGTGTTCGCGTTCGTCCACCGAGTGGTCCTCGTGGTCGGCCTCCAGGCCGAACAGCCCGGCCGCGGCCAGTTCGGTGATCATCGAGTCCGGCACGATCCGGCCGCGCCGGGTGGCACGCGGGTGGGCGAGGACCGGCACGCCGCCGGCCGCGCGGACCAGGCGCACCGCGGTGAAGACGTCGATGTCCGCCTTCGGCAGCCGGTAGCGGCGGCCGAGCCACTGCGGGCCGAACGCCTCGGACGTGGTGGTGACCAGCCCGGCCCGGATCAGCGCGGCCGCGATGTGCGGGCGTCCGACCGAGCCGCCGGCCGCGTACTCCATCACCTCGGCCCAGCTCACGCCGATGCCGTCGGCGCGCAGCAGCTCGACGATCGCCTCGCCGCGCCGTTCCCGGTCGGCCCGCACCCGGGTCAGCTCGCCGGTCAGCGCCGCGTCCGCGGGATCGATCAGGTACGCCAGCAGGTGCAACCCGATCCCCGCCGGCTCGCCGTGCCACCGGCAGGAGATCTCCGCGCCCCGGATCAGCGTCAGCCCGTCCGGGCGCGCCACGGCCGCCTCGGCCCAGCCGGCCGTGGTGTCGTGGTCGGTGATCGCCATCACGGTCAGTCCGGCCGCGGCGCCGGCCCGGACCAGCTCGGCCGGGCGGAGCGTGCCGTCACTGGCGGTGGAGTGCGTGTGCAGATCGATGCGCGGAGTCACCCGTCGAGTCTGCCTCAGTGCCCTATCGGGTACGGGAGCCCGGCACCGCGCCCAGCCTCGGCACGTACTGCCAGCCGGTGCCGACGTCCGCGGGCAGCGCCACGGTGCCGCGCGTGCCGTCCGCCCGGCAGGTGACCGCCGTCCGGTCCGCGCCGGCCAGCAGCGTGTCCGCGGAGATCCACACCGCGGCCGTGCCGGTCGGTGCCGCGCAGACCGCCGTGCCCTGCTCGCCGCCGAGCAGCCGGTCCACGCCGGCCATCCGGAAGCCGTCGTCGCCGGCCTGGTAGACGTGGCTGCCGTCGGTGGACAGGCGCACCCCCGGGTCCCCGTCCGTGGTCAGGCCGAGCGCGCAGCCCCCGGTCGTCCCGATGGTCAGCGTGGCGTCGCTCGTGGCCAGCCGGGCCAGGCACACCCGGTCGCCGTCGGCCTCGCGGACCAGCGCGGTGGTGGCACCGTCCGCGCGCGGCCCGAGCACGGTCAGCACCCGCGGCTCGAAGGCCGGCACGGCCGGCGCGGCCGGGTCGAACAGCGCGTGTCCCCCGTCGTCCGCCCGGATCAGCACGCCGTCGCCGACGAACCCGACCGGGCGCGATCCGGCCGCGATCGGCGCGCCGGCCGTCACCGCCAGCCCGCGCGTGGTCAGGGCGCCGACGTGCAGCCGGCCGTCGGCGACGAACGCGATCCGCTCGCCGGCCGGGTCGAGCGCCCAGTCGTCGCCGTTGCCGCTGAGCGCCTTCGTGGTGCCGTCCTCCAGCAGCAGCAGCCGGACGCCGAGCTCGCCGCCGTACACCCAGCCGATCGGCACCCGGTAGGCGCGGGTGACGCTCCCCACACCGGGCAGTGTCACGACCGACCCGCCGGTGGTCCACAGCCGGTCACCGACGCGGATGTCCAGGTCGATGCCGGTGAGCCGGCTGCCGACGTCGCGGCGGTCGGCGGTGGCGGACCCGTTCGCACCGCGCTCGGCCTCGGCCACCGCGGGTGGTGACGGCACCGCGCTGGGCGCCTCCACCGCCGCGCCGTTGGGAAGCATGCCGGTGGGTGTGCCCCCGTCGCCGCCGCGGAGCACGCCGAGCCCGTAGACGGACGTGCCGACCAGCAGCGCCGCGGCCGTGGAGGCGACCGTCAGCCGGCGGCGGCGGAGCACCCGCGCGCGGGCGATGGCACGGGTCGCGGGATCGTCCGCGGACGGCGCGTTCTGCGTGGTGGCCGCGAAGAGGTCGCGAAGCCGGTCCTCGAGCACCGGACTCACCGCCCCTCCCGTGCGAACTGCGGCCGGGGCGCGGGCGCCGGCGCGGGGGCCGGGTGCGGGCGGGTGGGCAGCGGCCGCGTCGGGAGCACCGGCTCGCGGTGCGACCCGGTGGCGGACGGGTCCGGCACCGGCACGCCGGAGTCCGGGTCGATGCCCTCGGCCGCCAGGCGCTGGCGCAGCGCGTTCAGCGCCCGGAACGTCTGGCTCTTCACCGTGCCGGGCGAGATGTTCAGCAGCGTCGCGGTCTGCGCCTCGGACAGGTCCTCGTAGAAGCGCAGCACCAGCACGGCCCGCTGCCGGGTGGGCAGCGCCCGCACGTGCCGCCAGAGCGCGTCCCGCTCCAGCTGCGCCTCGATCTCGTCCGGCGCCGCGCGCTCCGGCAGCACCTCGGTCGGGCGCTCGCCGTGCCAGCGGCGACGCCACCAGCTGGTCGCGGTGTTGACCAGGACGCGGCGCGCGTACGGCTCGACCGCCTCGATCCGCCCGAGCCGCCGCCACGCCAGGTACGTCTTGGTGAGCGCGGTCTGCAGCAGATCCTCCGCCGTGGCCCAGTCCCCGGCCAGCAGGTACGCGGTGCGCAGCAGCGCGCCGGACCGGGCCGAGACGAAGTCGCGGAACTCGTCGTCCACCCGGTTGGCGACGACGTGCAGGTCTCGATCGGCGCTGACCGGCGCCGCCTCCGAGTCACCCTCCATCGTCACCCTCCCCGCGCGCGTCAAGCAGTCCCAGACAGACTCACACGACACGGGGAGCGATATCTATGGGCGAACGGCTGATTCGCGGACGGGTCAGGCGTCGTCGCCGGGGTCCGCGTTCTTGCCGAGCCGGGCCTCGACGGCCTGCGGCTCGTACATCTCCTCGACCACGCGCAGGTAGAGCTCGTTCGGGTTGGGCAGGTGCTTGACCTCGCGCAGCGCCTGGTCCTGACCGGCCGACTCCAGCACGAACGTGCCGTAGTTCAGCATGCGGCCGACCGGGGACTGCTCGTACTTCATGTCCGTGACCCGGGCCAGCGGCATCATCGCCACCTTGCGGGTGATGATGCCGTTGACGACCATCACCCGCTTGTTGGTCAGGATGAAGCGGTCGAAGTACCAGTCCGCGACGTTCCACGCCACCCAGCCCATCACGCCGAGCCAGACGATCACCGCGACCGTGGTGAACCCGCTCGCCGACTCCTGTCTGGCCAGGAAGCCGGACAGGTAGCCGAGCAGGAACGTGGCCGCGGCACCGATCAGCAGCGGTGTCCACAGGTGAACCCAGTGCCGTTTCCACTCGCCCCGGTATCGCTCGGTGGGGAAGAGGTAACGCGCGACCAGCGTGGTGGGCTCGTCCTCCAGCGGAAGGACGCGACGCGGCCCCAGCGGCATGCCGGAGGAGTCGACGCGCAGTCCTTCGAACTCTTCCGCCTCGAACTGCGGCGGAACGAACCCGTCGTCGGGGCCGGGAGGCCTCGATGCCGTCGTCATGACCGGCTCAGGCGACCAGGCTGGTGAAGAACTCGCTGAAGCCCTGTGCGATGTCGCCGATCGTGCTGCCCAGAGACTGGAACACGTCGGCTGCCGAGTTCGGCCGGAACGCAACGAAGAAGATCAAAAAGGCGATTCCGAGCCAGGTGAGGATCTTCTTGACCGACATTGCGGGCCATCCCCCTTCGCGGCTGTCAGAGTCCGTTTAGCGCCGCGTACTCAGAGTATCAGTTGCACTTCCGACTGTGAACGAATGACCCAACGCCGGACCATTCACTCAGGGCGTTCACGCCCGTCCATGAAGGTACGGAGACGGGGCACCGTACACAAGCTCGGGTGGCACCCACTCCGACAGATCGTGAAGAACGACATGTTCGGCAAAGAGGTACCCCGCGCTCGCGGGCCAGGCTACCGCATACAGCCACATCCCACGTGCTTCTCCGGCATACGCGCTGCGGTCCGCCGGTGACTTGACGGACCACAGTGGAGTCGGGTGTCCGCCCACCTTGATCTTGGCGTGCGCGCCGCTCGCGCCCGCGATGGCGGAACCGAGCAGCTCCCCGCAGTCCAGGCCGGGCAGCCCGGCCAGCCGGGTGCCGAGGCCCACGCCGGGCTCCTCCGCGACCAGCACGATGTCGGCCGGGCCGTCGGCGAGCGGGGCCGGCCCGCTGTACGCCAGCGCGGTCGCCCGCACCCCGGTCCGCTCGTCGCCGGCCCAGCCGACGCCGGTCACGGTCCACCCGGGCAGCAGCGGCCACGGACACCACAGCGGAATGCGTGAGTGACCGTTCGCGGTATGCGCGGTCACGCTCTCCACTATCTCCGGACCGATGTGCTCGGCCACGTGCAGCGGGGCAACCGGGCCGCAGCCGTCACACCGCCAGTCCGGGTGCATCAGGTCCGGCGGCCGGACCGGGCCCCCGCATCGGGGACAACTCACCGTCACGCCCACAGGACTACGGTGCGTGCCCGCCGCCCCCGCCGTCAAGCGAATCGGGTTTTTCGTCCCCGACCGGGACGGCATGGGCACGGATCCAGGCGTGCATCGCGATACCGCTGGCCACGCCCGCGTTGATCGAACGCGTCGAGCCGTACTGGGCGATGGAGAACACCTGGTCACACGCGTCACGGGCGACATCGGACAGCCCGGGACCCTCCTGACCGAACAGCAGCACGCACCGGCGCGGCAGCACCTCGGACTCCATCGGCCGGGCGCCGGGCAGGTTGTCGATGCCGATCACCGGAAGATCACCCGATCGGGCCCACGCCACGAACTCCTCGATCGTGGGGTGGTGCCGCACGTGCTGGTAGCGGTCGGTGACCATGGCGCCGCGCCGGTTCCAGCGCCGCCGGCCGACGATGTGGACCTCGGCGGCCAGGAACGCGTTGGCGTTGCGCACCACGGTGCCGATGTTCAGGTCGTGCTGCCAGTTCTCGATCGCGACGTGGAAGTCGTGCCGGCGCCGGTCCAGGTCGGCCACCACCGCCTCGCGCCGCCAGTACCGGTAGCGGTCCACGACGTTGCGCCGGTCGCCCTCGGCCAGCAGCTCGGGGTCGTAGCGCGAGTCGTCCGGCCAGGGGCCCGGCCACGGGCCGACGCCCACCTCCAGCCGCGGTTCCGGCTCCTCAGAAGCTTCCACGGGGTCCAGACACTAGACCAGCCCGAGCGCGGCCCCCAGGTCGGTCAGGAACCGTCGCTCGTCCGCGGAGACGCGTGGCCCGGCGACGTGCCCGGACCGCGCGGCGGCGCAGACCTTCGCGGCGATCGCCTGGATCCACTGCCGGTAGGCGGCGGAGTCGGCCGGGTCGGCGTGCTCGGCCAGCACGCGGGCCGCCTCCCGGCTCGCGGCCAGCACCGCGGCGAGCCCGGCGACCGGGTCGGTGAACTCCTCCGCGTCCGGCCCGTCCTCGTCGGTCTCCGCGTAGACCGCGGCCACCACGGCGCGGACCAGGTCGCTGTCGGAGGCGCGGCCGGCCGCGATCGCGGCCAGTCCGGCGAGCCCCTCGGCGACGGTGCGGCCGGGCGAGTCGTGCTCCGCGGAGGTGGCCGCGATCACGACGCGGCCGGGCAGGCGGACCAGGAGGGTCCACTGCGCGGCCGGGATCGGCGACGCGGGCGCCCACGCGGCGAACCGGCGGCGTTCGGAAGCGGACGGGCTCGGCATGGCGACGACCTCCTGCGCGTCAGCATATGACCGCACGGTCGCCCGCCCGCGCAAACCCCGAGATCAGAAATCGCCCGCCGGTACGGCCCGGGTCGCCGGACCCCGCGTGACGTCGGTTACGACGGCGGCGTTCAGAGGATGGAGCGGTGTCCACACGCTCAAACTTTCCCCGGACGCAATGAGCGGCGGGGCCCTCCCCGGCACCCGCCGCCCACGCTCTGTTGGAGAAGATTTTGCCTCACCGTCCGTATTCAAGGGAAGGGTTCCGGCTAGTTGTTTAGGCGACAGTTATCTATTCGTGACGTTACCTATCGTATTTTTACGTGAGGCGTGACACAGTGTCACCGCAAGGGATATCCCTACCTCAATCGGCATTCGCAGGTCGGACAGGCTGTCCGAGAGCGGTTGCTCGGAAACGCTCCCACTACGGTACGTAACGCGTGAAAGATCTTCGTTCTCAACTGGCACCGTTGCGGAGCGAAGTCGGGTGGGAATTGCATGCAGAAAATCTGCACCGCCACGCCCGGCTAGCCACCGACTCCGCGGGGTATCCACCCAGGTGAGGCGGGCGCCACTCCCCGCGGGCGGCCCGCCGGGGAATGCACCGCCCCAGGGATTCGTTTCGATGACCGGAGACGGCAAGGCCGGACACGGCCAGATCGGAGACATCACATGGCGACCGTTGCGCTGACCGACGCGAACTTCGACGACGTGACGAGCAAGGACGGCATCGTGCTCGTCGACTTCTGGGCCAGCTGGTGCGGCCCGTGCGTGAGGTTCGCCCCCACCTACGAGGCGGCCTCCGAGAAGAACCAGGACATCACGTTCGGCAAGGTGGACACCGAGGCCGAGCAGCAGATCGCCGCGAAGTTCGGTATCCGCTCGATCCCGACCATCATGGCGATCCGCGACGGCGTGATCGTGTTCTCGCAGGCCGGTGCGCTGCCCTCCTCGTCGCTGGACTCGGTGATCGAGCAGGTGCGCGCGCTGGACATGGACGAGGTCAAGTCCCAGCTCGCCGCGCAGAGCAAGTAACGACCACCCGGACCGATCGAGGGTACGGCGGGGGAGGTTCTCCCCGGCCGTACCCTCGATGTCGTCGTGCGGTCAGTCGACGTGGGCGAGGTAGCGGTCCAGGGTCTCGGCCAGTACCTCGGCGCCGGGCCGGGCCCAGACGTCCGCGTGGAAGACCTCGACCTCCACCGGCCCGGTGTAGCCGGCCGCGTCCACCGCCTCCCGGAAGCGGCGCAGCTCGACCACGCCCTGACCGGGCAGGCCCCGGCCGAGCAGCACGCCCTCGGGCAGCGGTGTGACCCAGTCCGCGGCCTGGAACGTGGCGATCCGGCCCTCCGCGCCGGCCCGCGCGATCTGCTCCCAGACCTCCGGATCCCACCAGACGTGGTACGTGTCGATGCACACGCCGACCGCCTCGGCCGGGTACGGCCGGGCCAGGTCCAGCGCCTGGCCGAGCGTGGACACGACGCACCGGTCGGAGGCGTACATCGGGTGCAGCGGTTCGATCGCCAGCTGCACGCCCGCGGCCAGCGCGTGCGGGACCAGCTCGCCGATCGCGTCACCCACGTGCCGCCGGGCCGCGTCCACGTCGCGGGAGCCGTCCGGCAGGCCGCCGGAGACCAGCACCAGGATCGGCGTGCCGAGCGTGTGCGCCTCGTCGATCGCGCGCCGGTTCTCGTCGAACCAGCCCGGCTCCTGGAAGAAGCCGCCACGGCAGAGCGTGGTGATCGGCAGGCCCAGGTCGCGGGCGAGCGCGGCGGCCTTCTCCACGCCGTAGGCCTGGGTCTCCTCGCGCCACAGGCCCACGCCGCCGATGCCCGCCCCGGCGGCGCCCCGGAGCAGCTCGTCGACCGGCCAGTGCTTCGTGGTCGCGGCGTTCAGCGAGAACCGGGCCACGCTCATGACAGCTCCGGGATCTCGACCCGCCGGCCCTCACGCGCCGACTGCAGGCCCAGCTCGGCCAGTTGCACGCCGCGCGCGCCGGCCCACAGGTCCCAGGTGTACGGCTCGTCCTCGGCCACGTGCCGCAGGAACAGCTCCCACTGCGCCTTGAAGCCGTTGTCGAACTCGTCGTTGTCCGGCACCACCTGCCACTGCGAGCGGAAGTCCTCGGTGACCGGCAGGTCCGGGTTCCACACCGGCTTGGGCGTGGTGGCCCGGTGCTGGATCCGGCAGTTGCGCAGGCCGGCGACCGCGCTGCCCTCGGTGCCGTCCACCTGGAACTCGACCAGCTCGTCGCGGTAGACACGCACCGCCCAGGACGAGTTGATCTGGGCGATCACGCCGCCGGCCAGCTCGAAGATGCCGTAGGCGGCGTCGTCCGCGGTGGCGTCGTAGGCGGTGCCGGACTCGTCCCAGCGGGTCGGCACGTGCGTGGAGATCTGCGCGGTGACGGACTTGACCTCGCCGAAGATCTGCTCCAGCACGTAGTGCCAGTGCGGGAACATGTCGACCACGATGCCACCGCCGTCCTGCGACCGGTAGTTCCACGAGGGACGCTGCGCGGCCTGCCAGTCACCCTCGAAGACCCAGTAGCCGAACTCGCCGCGGATGGACAGGATCCGGCCGAAGAAGCCGCCGTCGACCAGCCGCTTCAGCTTGCGCAGGCCGGGCAGGAACAACTTGTCCTGGACCACGCCGTGCTTGATCCCGGCCGCGTCCGCGAGCCGGGCCAGGTCGACCGCGCCGGCCAGGTCCTCCGCGGTCGGTTTCTCGGTGTAGATGTGCTTGCCGGCGTCGATCGCCAGCCGCAGCGCCTTCTCCCGCTGCGCGGTGACCTGGGCGTCGAAGTAGATCTCCACGTCCGGTCGGGCCAGCGCGGCGGCCAGGTCGGTGGTCCAGTCGGTGAGCCCGTGCCGCTCGGCGATCTCGCGCAGTTTCGCCTCGTTGCGGCCGACCAGGACCAGCTCCGGGTAGAGGCGGTCACCGTTGCTCAGCGGCAGGCCGCCCTGCTCGCGGAGCGCCAGCAGTGACCGGACCAGATGCTGCCGATATCCCATCCGGCCGGTCACGCCGTTGAGCACGATGCCGATCGTCCTTCGCGCCATGGTGCGGTCCCTCCAGGCTCCCCAGGTAAGCGCTTTCCTGGGCACAGTAACGGCGTGCGCAGCAGGCGGGCAAGCCTTTCCCGGAACCTTCGCCACCCGCGGAGTCGATATCCTGCCCCCGCAGCTTCCGACGAAGGGACGGGCGTCCATGGCGACGTTGGCCGAGGTCGCGAAACGGGCCGGAGTATCGCCCGCGACGGCCTCACGAATCATCAACGGCAGTCCCAAACCGGTCACCGAGGCGCTGCGCGAGCGGGTGCTGGCCGCGGTCGAGGAACTGCAGTACGTGCCGAACGCGCACGCCCAGTCGCTGGCCCGGGCGAACCGCAGCGCGATCGGCGTGATCGTGCACGACGTCTCCGACCCGTACTTCGCGGAGATCACCCGGGGCCTGCAGCGCGTCGCGACCGAGCACGGCCGGCTCGTGATCATCTGCAACAGCTACCGCGACCCGGCCCGCGAGCTGGAGTACGTCGAGCTGCTGCGCGCGCACCAGGTGGCGGCGCTGGTGCTGGCCGGGTCCGGCTACCACGACGAGGACTTCACCGCGGCGCTCGTCGGCAAGCTGCAGGTCTACGAGAAGGGCGGCGGCCGGGTCGCGGTGATCGGTCGCCACCAGCACGCGGGCGACGCCGTGGTGCCGGACAACGAGATGGGCGGCTACCTGCTCGGCACGGAGCTCTACGCGCTGGGCCACGAGCGGATCGGCGTGATCGCCGGGCCGAAGCTGCTCACCACGACCACGGACCGGCTCTCCGGACTGCGGCGCGCCGCCCGGGAGCGGGGGCACGAGCTGCCGGCCGCGCGGATCGCGTACGCGGACTTCGACCGGGACAGCGGCGCCGCCGCGGCCGCCGCGCTGCTGGACGCGGAGCCCGGACTGACCGCGATCGCGGCGCTCAACGACTCGATGGCGATCGGGGCGCTGGCGCTGCTGCGCAGCCGCGGAGTGGACGTGCCGGGCCGGGTCAGCGTGGCCGGGTTCGACGACATGCCGGTCGCGCGCGACGTGACGCCGGCGCTGACCACGGTGCGGCTGCCGCTGGCCGAGATGGGCGCGCGGGCGATGACGCTGGCCCTGGACGGCGCCGGCGAGCCGGGCAACCGGATCGAGGAGGTCGGCGCGGAGCTGATCCGCCGGGACAGCGCCGGCCCCGCCCCCGCCCTTCCGTGATCGCCGCGTCCGCCACGCCGGCCCGGCGGTCCGGCGGACACCCGGCTCACGACACGGGCGTGTCGCGGCTGGACAGGTGATCGAACGTGTGTTCGAATACTGGTCATGCGCTGGGCGAACCTGTCGGCTCCCCCCGACGACGGTTTCCCTCAGGAGCCATCCCTGGGGGCGGCGCCGGCGGCACCACCCCTGCCGCTGGCGCTGCCCAGCGCCGTCGTCCGGACGTTCGACACGCCCGGGTTCGCCGGCATGACGTTCTACGAGGTGCGGGCGAAATCCATCATCAACCGCGTCCCGGGTTCGTCGCGGGTGCCGTTCGAGTGGACGATCAACCCCTATCGCGGGTGCGGCCACGCGTGCACGTACTGCTTCGCCCGGAACACGCACACCTACCTCGACCTGGACGCCGGGCACGACTTCGACACCCGGGTCGTGGTCAAGGTCAACGCGGGTGAGCTGGTCCGGCGCGAGCTGGCCGCGCGCGGCTGGCGGGGCGAGCACGTCGCGATGGGCACGAACGTCGACTGCTACCAGCGCGCCGAGGGCCGCTACCGGCTGATGCCGGAGATCATCGCGGCGCTGCGCGACTTCGCGAACCCGTTCTCCGTCCTGACCAAGGGCACGCTGATCCTGCGCGACCTCCCGCTGCTGCGCGAGGCCGCGTCCGTGACCCGGGTCGGCATCTCGATGTCGGTCGGGTTCGTCGACGAGAGCGTGTGGCGGTCGGCCGAGCCGGGCACACCCAGCCCGCGCCGCCGGCTGGACGCGGTCGCGGCGCTGACCGACGCGGGCTTCGCGGTCGGCGTGCTGATGGCGCCGATCCTGCCGGGCCTGACCGACACGGCCGCGTCGATCGACGAGACCGTGGCCGCGATCGCGGCCAGCGGCGCGGTGAGCGTGACGCCGCTGCCGCTGCACCTGCGGCCCGGCGCCCGGGAGTGGTACGCGCGGTGGATCGGCCGCCATCACCCGCACCTGGTGCCGCGCTACCGCGAGCTCTACCGGGCCGGGTCGTACGCGCCGAAGGCGTACCAGCGCGAGGTGGCGGCGCTGGTCCGGGCGGCGGCGCGGCGGCACGGGCTGGACGGTGCCGCACCGGGTGCGGCGCGCGCGGTCCCGGCCCCGCCCGCCGAGCCGGAGCCGGAGCAACTCACCCTCCTCTGAGTAGAGTCGGTGGGGTGAGCGATCCGAGAGAGATCCTGGCCGGCACGTCCACGATCGTGGTGGTCGGCGCGTCCCGTGACCCGGCCAAGTCGGCGCACAGCGTCCCGCTGCAGATGATGCGACACGGCTGGCGGATCATCCCGGTCAATCCGTACGGGGCTGAGATCTTCGGCGTGCCGGCCTATCCGACCCTCGCCGACGTGCCCGAGCCGCTGGACATGGTGAACGTGTTCCGGCCGTCCGCGGACGCGCTGGACGTGGTCAAGGCCGCGGTCGAGATCGGCGCGCGCTCGATCTGGCTGCAGCTGGACATCGTCAACGCGGAGGCGCGCCGGCTCGCCGAGGCGGCCGGCATCCCGTACGTGGAGAACCGCTGCCTCGCGGTGGAGCGCGCACTGGGCCGGCTGTCCCGGGTGAGCGGCTGAGGCCCGGGCGTGCCGAGCGACCGGCGGTGGGCCGCCGAGATCGCGGCGGACACGTTGCGAGCGCTCGAGGCCGGGCACTACGGGCTGGACGGGCACCGGGTCGCGCTCGCCGAGTCGGTGCAGCGCTCGATCGCCGGGACCGTGACGTACCCGCCGGAGTCCCTCGGTCCTGACCCGGTGACCGCACCGGCCGGCGGGACCGTGGAGGTGCGCGGCGAGACCACGCTCGCCGCGACGCGCCGGCTGGCCGCGGCCGGCCACCGGGTGGCGGCGCTCAACTTCGCGTCCGGCCGGACGCCGGGCGGCGGCTTCCTGCGGGGCGCGATCGCCCAGGAGGAGACGCTGGCCCGCTCGTCCGCGCTCTATCCATGTCTGGCCGGCAACCCGATGTACGCGGCGAACCGCGCGTCCGGCGACCCGATGTACACGGACGCGGTGATCTACTCGCCGGACGTGCCGGTGTTCCGTGACGACCGCGGCGGGTGGCTGGACCGGCCGTACCCGTGCGGGTTCCTGACCTGCGCGGCCGTGAACGCGAGCGTGCTCCTGCAGCGGACGCCGCCGGACGGCCGGGCGACGGCCCGGGCGCGGATCACGGCGGCGATGCGGCGGCGGATCGCGGCGGTGCTGACCGCGGGGCTGCGGCACCGGCACGACGCTATCGTGCTGGGCGCCTGGGGATGCGGCGTCTTCGGCAACGATCCGGCGACCGTGGCACGGCTGTTCGCGGAGGCGCTGCACGGGCCGTTCGCCGGCGCGTACCCACTGGTGGTCTTCTCGATCTTCGACCCGTCGGCCCGGCAGCCGGTCCTGCACACGTTCCGCGAGGCGCTGGCACACCGGTCGTAGACTTCGGCCGTGCCCACGGTGCTCCGTCTCGCAGTGGTGCTCGCCGTGCTCGGCGCCGGCGCGTCGACCGGCTGGGCCGTCCGGAGCGGCGCGGACCTGTCCGGCGTCGGCTCGGCCGGTGCGTTGCTGTTCCTCGGCGTCGCCTGGCTGCTGCGGCAGCGGGACCGGAACCGGCCGATGCGCTGGCGGCCCGCGATCCGGCTGCCCGGCGGCGCGACCGCGCCCGGCCTGGTCGCGCCGCGGTCCCGGGCGGAGACCGTCTGGTTCCTGGTGATGAACGCCGCGTTCGTGGTCTGGGCGGGTGGCGTCGCCGGCTGGCTGGCCCGGCCCGGCGACCTGCCCGGCCTGGCCTTCGCCGCACTGGCCACGGCCGCGGCGCTGTGGGGGCTGCGCCGGCTCCACGCGAACCTGCCGATGCTGCACCGGATCGCGATCGTCGAGGCCGGCGTACTGCGGCAGGGCCGGCTGATCCCGTGGGCGGAGGTCGAGGCGGTCCGGCTGACCAGCCCCGGCGACCCGGACGAGGAGGGCGCCGTGGAGCTGCGGACCGGCGGCCGGCTGCTGGAGCTCACGCCGCCCGGCTCGATGATCGACCCGACGGAGCTGCGGGTGGCCGTGGCGACCTACCTGCGGGCACCGGAACGCCGGGCCGAGCTGAACTCACCCGTCGACCCGCGCGGCGAGTCCGTCCGGCCGCCCGACCCCCGGCTCGGCCGGCATCCGCGCCGCGAGACCGTCGAGGGTGGTCCGGAGGCCTAGCTCGAACAGCGCGTCCAGGTCGAGGTCGAAGCCGTCCGCGGTGACCACGGCCATCATCCTGGACCACACCGGGTGGCGGTCGCCGGTCATCAGCGCGGCCATCGCCGGTGCGGTGCGCGCGACCCACTCCTCGCCGGAGATGCCGCTGGCGGACTGGGCCTGCGCCTCCCGCTCCAGCTGCATGGCGAGGCTCTGCACCTGCGTGTAGATCAGGATCGAGTGGTTGAGCATCTCCGCCGGCGTGAGGCCGTGGCCGTCCAGCGCGCGCAGGATCTGCTCGTCGTGGGTCAGCAGGTTCGGCAGCGGCAGCGGGCGGAACAGCGAATCGACGTGCGGCAGCCAGGGGTGCCGGCGGTAGAGCGTCCAGAGCGCGCGGGCGGCCCGCTCGATCCGGGGCCGCCAGGCCAGCGGTTCCCCGGTCTCCGGGTAGCCGATCTCGCCGTAGGCCGCGTCCGCCATCAGCGCTGTCAACTCGTGCTTGTCGGCGACGTGCCGGTACGTCGACATGGTGGCCGCGCCGAGCCGGGCCGCGATCGCGCGCATGGACAGCGCGTCCAGCCCCTCCGCGTCGGCCAGCTCGATCGCGGTGCGCACCAGCCGGTCGCGGGTCAGGTCGCGCGGCCCGCTGCGGGCCGGTGCGTCACCGGCCAGGTCGGCGACGATCGTGCCGGACCGCGGCTCGGTGCGGACCAGGCCCAGGTGGCGCAGCGTGGTGAGCGCCTTCGTGGCCGTGGCCGTCGCCACCCCCCACTCCCGCGCGATCCGGCGGGTGGACGGCACCCGGTCGCCGGGGGCGAACTCACCGTCCCGGATGCGGCGGCTCAGCTCGGTGACGATGCGCTGGAACGGCGGCTCCTCGGCCACGGCGACTCCCTTCTGTACTAGTGCACATGCTAGCTGCCCTAGGGCACATTTGCACTGTTCAAGACCTGTATGTGCGCCGTACAGTCAGATGCGTACGGAGTATTTCCGACCGTGAAGGGGCCCCATCATGACCACCGTGCTGATCTCCGGTGCCAGCGTCGCCGGGCCCGCGCTGGCCCTGAACCTGCGCGCCCGCGGCTTCGACGTGACGGTCGTCGAGCGCGCACCCGCGCCGCGCCCCGGCGGCCAGGCGCTGGACGTCCGCGGCGTCGCGCTCGACGTCGCGGACCGGATGGGGCTGCTCGGCGAGCTGCGGGACATGCGCACCCGCATGCGCGGCATGTCGATGCTGGACGCGGACGGCGTCGAGCTGATGCGCTCCGAGGAGTACACGCCCAGCAGCGGGCGGCTGGACAGCCCGGACGTCGAGGTGCTGCGCGAGGACCTGACCGGGCTGCTGCACCGGCGCGCGGTCGAGGCCGGTGTCACGTACGTCTTCGGCGACACGGTCACCGCGCTGCACGAGACGGACGCGGGCGTGCGGGTGGAGTTCCAGCACGCCGCGCCGCGCACGGTCGACCTGGTGGCCGGCGCGGACGGGCTGCGCTCGACCGTCCGCCGGCTGGCCTTCGGGCCGGACGACGCGTTCCTGCACCACCTCGGCGTCTACGTGGCGGTCTGGACGATGGAGAACATCCTGAAGCTGGCGGACTGGCAGGTGTGGATCCAGGCGCCGGGCGTCGGCGGCGGCATCTACCCGGCGCGGGACAACACGGAGATCCGGGTCAACCTCGGCTTCGAGTCCGGTCCGATCGACGGCCTGCACCGCGACCGGGCGGCGCAGCGGGCCGAGCTGGCCGCCCGGTACGCCGGGCTCGGCTGGGAGTTCCCGCGGCTGATCGAGGGCGCGCGGACGGCGCCGGACTTCTACTGCGACGCGATGGCCCAGGTGCGGATGGACGGCTGGTCGCGCGGCCGCGTCACGCTGCTCGGCGACGCGGCGTTCTGCCCGTCACCGCTGTCCGGGCAGGGCACCAGCCTGGCGCTGGTCGGCGCCTGGGTGCTGGCCGAGGAACTGGGCCGCGCCGCCGTCCCGGAGGCGCTGGCCGCGTACGAGACCCGCATGCGCCCGTTCGTCCGGCTCAACCAGGCGCTGGTGGAGAACGAGCCGGGCAGCCCGGAGTCGGAGGCCGCGATAGGGGAGGCGAAGTTCGCGATCACGCTCTGACCTCCCGGAGCGGGCCGTCGGGCCCGCCCCGGGAGTGCGTGCTCAGCGGGTGTACTGCGACTCGCGGACGCTGTTGCCACCGTCCACGACCAGCATCTGGCCGGTGATGTAGGACGCCGCGGGCGAGCACAGGAACGTGATCGCGGCCGCCACCTCCTCCGGCGTGCCGGGGCGGCGCATCGGCGTGTCGAGGCCCTGCTTGAGCTCCGCGACCGTGGACGCGGCCGTGTAGATCGTGCCGGGCGCGACCGCGTTGACGTTCACGCCGTCCGCCACGACCTCCATCGCCAGCGCGCGGGTCAGGCCGACCACACCCGCCTTGGCGGCCGCGTACGCCGCCTCGGTCGGCAGCGCGTTGACCGGGCCGGTGGTCGCGGCCAGGTTCACGATCCGGCCCCAGCCGCGCTCGGCCATGCCGCCGACGAACGCACGACTGCACAGGAACGCGGTGGTCAGGTTGCGGTCGATCTCGGTGCGCCACTCCTCGTAGGTGAGCTGGGCGACCGGCCGCAGCACCTCCGGCGAGGCCCGGCTGGTCAGGCCCGCGTTGTTGACCAGCACCTCCACGTCGCCGAGCGTGTCCGCGACCGCGTCGGCGAGCGCGCCGACCTCGGACTCGTCGGTCAGGTCCGCGACGAATCCGGTGACCGACAGTTCGTCCGCGCGCTCGTGGATGCGGCGGGTGGTGGAGACGATCGCGACCTTGGCGCCCAGGTCCCGCAGCCGGCGGGCGGTGGCGTAGCCGATGCCGTCCGGGCTGCCCGCGCCGGTGACGAGCGCGACGCGGCCGTCCAGTCGCAACGTGGTCGACTCGAGCGAGGGGAGGTCGGCGGGCACTGGATCGGAGTCGGGTGTCATAGCCGAAATCCTGCCCGGTCACCGCGAACGGGGCAACGACCGGGGGCGCGGCGCCGCGAGCGTGGGCCGTCTACCCTCATGGCGTACCCGCGCCATTACGGAGATCGCGAATGACATATCCGCCGCAGCAGCCGGAGGCCTGGAGCGATCCGGCGTACCCGGCCCATCCTCCGGCCGGCCAGCCGCCGGTCTCCGGGCCCGCCATGCCCGGCTATCCCCCGGTCCCCGACCCCGCGGGCGCCTATCCACAGCCGGTGGCCTACCCGGCGGGCAAGGACGCGGGCTACCCGTATGCGACCGGATATCCGGTTCCCGGCTACGAGTACGGCGGCTGGGGCGCGCCCCGGAAGACGAACGGCATGGCGATCGCCTCGCTGGTGGTCTCCGTCATCGGCGCGTTCTCGCTGGCCTGCTACGGCGCCGGGGCGATCCCGGCCGCGGTCGGCGCGATCCTCGGGCACGTGGCCCGGCGGCAGATCCGGACGAACGGCGACGACGGTGACGGTCTGGCCCTGGCCGGCATCATCACCGGCTGGATCGTGACCGGGCTCGGCCTGCTGATCATCGCGTTCGTGGTCGTCGTCGTCCTCTTCGCCTGGACCACCGCATCCACGACGGACCCCGGTGGAACCGGCACCGGCGGCCCGTACTACTAGGAAGGGCCCGCCGTGACGGATCCGAAGTACGCGTACCCGCCGCAGACCCCGCCGCGCCGGCCGACGAACTCGATGGCGATCGCGGCGCTGATCCTCGGGATCGCGTCGCTGTTCACCTGTCAGCTGATCGGCATCAGCGCGATCATCTGCGGCAACCGGGCGCGCAACGAGATCCGCGGCAGCGGTGAGGAGGGCGACGGCATGGCGCTGGCCGGGATCATCCTCGGCTGGGTGTCGCTCGCGCTGGTCGTGCTCACGGTGCTGTTCCTGGTCGCCTACTTCGCCATCTTCGGCGTGTTCATCCTCAACGCACCGAGCTCTTCGTGATCAGCCCTCGGGCGGCGTGAACGCGGAGGTCCGGGTCATCCCGGCGGCCCGGCCCTTCGCGGAGACGACCAGCGCCATCTTGCGGGACGCCTCGTCGATCATCTCGTCGCCGAGCAGCACGGCGCCGACCCGGCCGCCCGCCTCGGAGGTCGCGTACGCGTACGCGTCCAGGATCAGCTCGGCGTGGTCGTAGTCCGCCTGGGTGGGTGCGTAGACCTCGTTCGCCGCCTCGATCTGGTCGGGGTGCAGCACCCACTTGCCGTCGAAGCCCAGCGCGGCCGACCGGGTGGCCGCCTCGCGGAACCCGGCCACGTCCCTGATCTGCAGGTACGGGCCGTCGATCGCCTGCAGGTCATGCGTGCGCGCGGCGACCAACAGGCGCATCAGCACGTAGTGGTACGGGTCGCCGGGGTAGCCCGGGATCAGGCCGCCGACCGCCAGCGACCGCATGCCGATGCTGGCCATGAAGTCGGCCGGGCCGAAGATGATCGTCTCCACCCGGGACGACGCGGCCGCGATCTCGTCCACGTGCGCCAGCCCGGCCGCGTCCTCGATCTGGACCTCGATGCCGATCCGGCCGGCCTCCAGGCCGAGCGTGCGCTCGATCTGGCCGAGCGTCAGGTCCAGCCACCGCACGTGGCTCGCGTCGCGCACCTTGGGCAGCATGACGCAGTCGAGGTGCGGGCCGACACCCTCGACCACGTCCACCACGTCCCGGTACGTCCACTGGGTGGTCAGGTCGTTGACCCGGACCGCGCGCGTCTTGCCGGCCCAGTCACCCTCGGTCAGCGCGGCGACCACGTTCTTCCGCGCGTCCGCCTTGGCCAGCGGCGCCACCGCGTCCTCCAGGTCCAGGAAGACCTGGTCGGCGGGGAGTCCCTGGGCCTTGCCGAGCATCTTGGTGCTCGATCCGGGGACCGCGAGACACGAGCGGCGGGGGCGGCCGAGGACGGTCATGGCACTCCTTGACGACGACGGGACGGCTGGGTTCACTGACCGGTCAACGGGCGCGGCGGTGCCTCGTCACGCACGAAGATCGGCACCTCCCGGCCGTACCGGCGCGGCAACTGATCTTCTGCCTGGGCGACCTGCTGGGTGCTGACCTCGACGCCGGTGCCGTCGTGCCGGCAGCCGACCACGCCGATCTCGATGCCGGCGGCCCGCCAGTGACCGAGGTCGGCGACGACGCGCTCCTGCAGCGTCAGGAGCGTGCGCAGGTCGTGCCGGGCGTCGCGCACCTCCAGGCAGACCGTCGTGCCCTCGGCCCGGAGGAACGCGTCGAAGTCCGCGGACGGCACCCGGTAGACGACGCCGAGCACCGCGGCCTGGTCCACCTCCAGGCCGGCGAAGCTCTCCGGGAACTGCGACCGGCCCACCGACTCGACCCGGGCCAGCACGGTCGCCAGGTCGGCCGGGGTCACCAGCATCGCGCCGGTCACCGCCTCGACCCGCTCCGGCGCCCGCCGCGCGCCGCATCCCTCGGTCCGCCACTGCGCCATCTACGCCTCCGCTCGCTTCGCCACCGGCCGGGTCAGGCCTCGGCGTCGGTCGATGTGGTCAGCGCAACGGTACGTCGTCCGGACCGGGCGCCGCCCAGCACGACCACGGCCACGCCGATCACCACCAGCAGCACGCCGGGCAGCGTGGCCACCGGCGGCGCCTGGCCGAGCCACACCCAGGCGAGCAGCGCGGCGCCCGGGACCTCCAGCAGGATCAGGATGCTGACCGTGGTCGCGGAGACCCGGCGCAGCGCGAAGTTGAACATCGAGTGCCCGAGCAGCTGCGCGCCCGCGGTCAGGCCGAGGATCGCCAGCCAGGTGCTGCCCGGATAGCCGCCGAGGTCCACCCCGGCGATCAGGCACCCGGCCAGCAGGGCCAGCGCGCAGACGCCGTAGCAGACCGTGGTGTACGTGGTGGTGCTGAGCGTGCTGCGGGCCCGCTCGCCGAGCGCGGTGTAGACGGCCGCGAAGACGCCGCCGGCGATCGCCAGCAGGTCGCCGAGCACCGCCTCGCCGGAGACGCCGAGGTCCGCGCCGGTCGCGGCCGCCGCCCCGGCCACCGCAACGCCGATGCCGGCCCACGTCATCCACGGCAGGCGCCGGCCCTGACCGAGCGCGATCAGGCCCTGCCACACCGGCTGCGTGCAGACCAGCGCGGTCGCGGCCGCGACGGAGGTGAGCTTGATGCTCGGCACCCAGGTGCCGAAGTGCGCCGCCAGCGCGACGCCGGACAGCACGCAGAAGAGCAGCTGACGACGGTACGGTCCGGCGAGCGCGCGGAGCTCGGCACGGCGCCGGACGATCGCCACCGGGGTGAGAACGCCCACAGCGAGCGCGTTGCGCCAAAACGCGATCGCCAGCCCGGGTGCGGCCGCGAACGCGATCAGCGGCGACGACGTGGTGATCGCGAGGACCGCGACCGCAAGTGCGGAAACGGTGCCCGCACCGGGATGTGAGCCGGGGTGTTTCGGTTGATCGATTGAGCTCACGGTGTTTCATCCTTACACGTCGCTTCTTGCACCCGTCCGGCTACGGGTGGTGAATCTTCCACAGACGGAATGTCATAAAGCGGCTACGCTCTGACACCGGGCGCTCGCCCTTTCACATAGTTTGGGGAGGATTGATCAACTATGCCCGCATACCGTGCGGTGCTGTTCGACTTCTTCGGAACCCTGACCAGGGCGGTCCGCCGCGGCCCGGCCCACGCGGGCATAGCGCGCCTGCTCGGCTGCGACCCGGCGACGCTGGTCGAGGTGCTCGACCGCACCTACCACGCGCGGGCCCGCGGCCTGTTCGGCAGCGCCGAGGACACGCTGCGCCGGGTCGCGGCCGAGGCCGGCGGGCACCCCGGCGACAGTACGCTGCGGGTCGCCGTCGACGCCCGCCGCGAGGCCATCCACGCGGACACCACGCTGCGCCCGGACGCGGTGTCCACGCTGCGGGCGCTGCGCGGCCGCGGCCTGCGCACGGCCGTGGTCAGCGACTGCACGCACGAACTGCCCGATGTGCTGCCCCGGCTACCGGTGTACCGGCTGCTGGACGCGCGGGTGCTCTCCGTCGAGATGGGCATCTGCAAGCCCGACCCGGGCATGTTCCTGTCCGCGGCCGCACTGGTCGGCGCGCGCCCGGAGGAGTGCCTCTACGTCGGTGACGGCGGCAGCCGCGAGCTGAGCGGCGCCGAGGCGGTCGGCATGACCGCGGTACGGCTGCGCGCGCCCGACCTGGCCGGCCACCTCACGTTCAACCCGGACACCACCTGGTCCGGATCGGACATCGCCCGGCTGTCCGACACGATCGCGCTGGTCGACCGGGTGCTGCAGCCCGCATAGAGTGTCCTTCATGGCTGCTCACCCGCTGGTCGACGAGGCGCTCCGCAAGGCGTCCGTAGCGTGGGTCTCGGTCGGCGGGCGACCCGCGACCGCGCTCTGGTGCCTGGCCGTCGACGGCGTGCTGCACGTGGTCAGCGGCCCCGGCGAGCAGGCCGCGCCCGGCCTCGCGGACGCGTCCGCCGCCCGGGTCACGCTGCGCGGCGACCACGGCGGCGCCGTGGTCGCCTGGGACGCCACCGTCTCCCGGCTCTCCCCCACGGACGAACGCTGGACGGAGATCGCCACCCAGCTGGCCGGCAAGCGCCTGAACGCGCCCGGCTCCACCGCCGACCTCGTGGCCCGCTGGTCCACGGAGTGCGTGATCAGCCGCCTCACCCCGGCCGGCACGGACCCGGCCACCGGCACCACGTTGCCCGCCGGCTCCCAGGCCGCGCCGCCCCGCGAGTCCCCCGCGGCCCGCCCCGCCCGCAAGCCGTTCCGCCTCCACCGGGTCCGCGGCCGCCGCCCCTGACCCGTCACCCCGGCCACTCACCGGCCCACCCGGCCCGCCGGCTCACCCGGCGTACCGGCATACCCCGGCTCGCCGGCCCGTGCCCGGATCGCCCGACCGCTCGGCCCGCCATGATCGCCAACCGGCCCGCTTTGCTCTGCTTACATTGACAAAAGCCGCACATCGTCCACGGCAAATCGCTCCAATACGACTGATCGCGTCAATGATCGGAGCGCTCCGGTCACCGTACCGTCACGTCTTTGCTCTGCTTGCCTGAGCGAAAGCGGCAATTCGCCGACCGGATAAATCGCGCCGAATCGGGCCGCGCGGCGTAGGTAAGCAGAGCAAAGCGGGGTGGTCAGCCGAGGAAGGGCGGGACGGCGATCTCGCCCTTGGCGATCTCGACGACGTGGCCGGCGACGGTGGCGGAGACGGCGCTGCCGCCGGCGGCGGTGACCGTGCACTCCAGCGTGGACGGCCGGTGGATCTCGGCACCCTGGTGGACGGTGTAGCGCGTGGTGCCGTCCGCCGGGAGCAGGCCGGCGCCGGTCAGCCAGACGCCGAGGCCCAGCGCGGCCGAGCCGGTGGCCGGGTCCTCGGCCACGGCGACGCCCGGGCCGAACATCCGCAGGTGCGCGGTGTTCGTGGTGGCGTCCCAGGCCAGCACGGTCAGCTTGGGTACGCCGTGCCGGGCGGCGGCGGAGGCGTCCAGCCGGGCCCGGGCCACCGCGTCCGGGCGGACGGCGAGGAAGAGGTGCTCCAGTCCGCAGCCGGCGGTCCGCGGTGGGTGGCCGGCCAGGTCGGCCGCGGTCAGCCCGGCGATCTCCAGCAGCGGGGCCGGGTCGCGCTCGGGGCCGAGCGTCGGGGTGCCGCCGGTCAGCCGGGCCTCGCCGTGCGCGGACACCTCGATCTCCAGCACGCCGGCGCCGCACTCCTGGCGCAGCGTGCCCGGCGCGGCGAGGCCCCGGCGGGTCACGGTGACCGCGGCGCCCACGCTCGGGTGACCGGCGAACGGCAGCTCGGACGCGGGGGTGAAGATCCGGGCACGGTAGGTCGCGTCCGGGGCCGCGGCGGACGGCGGGAGCACGAAGACCGTCTCGGACAGGTTGAACTCGCGGGCCAGCGCCGCCATCTGCGCGGTGCCGAGCAGGTCGGCGCCGAACACCACGGCGAGCGGGTTGCCGGCAAACGGGCGGTCGGTGAAGACGTCCACGATCTCGTACGGCACTGTCGTCATAGGCTGACGCTAAGGCGTTTCGATCACCGGCGCGCCGTCCGGTCCGCCTTTCATTAGGCTGTGGGCGTGACGACGGCGACGCGGGTGTATCTGGGCCGGCTCGGCGGCCTTCCCGTCTTCGATCCGAACGGTGACACGGTCGGCCGGGTCCGGGACGTGGTCGCGCGGCTGCGCACCTCGATCCGGCCTCCACAGGTGGTCGGCCTGGTCGCCGAGGTGCCGGTGCGCCGCCGGATCTTCCTGCCGATCAGCCGGATCACCGGCATCGACCCCGACAGCGTGCTGCTCGGCACCGGCACGCTGAACCTGCGCCGGTTCGAGAAGCGGGCCAGCGAGCTGCTGGTGCTGCGTGAGCTGCTGGGCCGCCCGGTGACGATCGCGCCGGAGGGACGGCACGCGGTCGTGGTGGACGTGGCGATGGACGCGAACCGGCTGGGCGAGTGGACGCTGAGCCGGGTGGCGGTGCGCGACCAGACGATCCGGCTGGCCCGCCGCATCCACCTGGAGCAGCTCGACTGGGACGATGTGCGCGGCCTGATCCCGCAGAGCGGCGCGCACGCCACCGCGACCATGCTGGCGATGCTGGAGAAGATGCGCCCGGCCGACCTGGCGAACGCGTTGCAGGACCTGCCGGACACCCGGCGCAACGAGGTCGCGGCCGCGCTGGACGACGAGCGGCTGGCGGACGTGCTGGGTGAGCTGCCCGAGCACGACCAGGTGGAGATCGTCTCCGCGCTGGACCGGGAGCGGGCCGCGCACATCCTGGAGGAGATGGATCCGGATGACGCGGCCGACCTGCTGGCCGAGCTGCCGCCGCCGGAGCAGGAGGAACTGCTCGACCTGATGGAGCCGGGCGAGGCCGACCCGGTCCGGCAGCTGATGGCGTACGGCGAGGGCACGGCCGGTGCGGTGATGACGTCCGAGCCGGTGATCATGCCGCCGGACGCCACGGTCGCGGAGGCGCTGGCCCGGATCCGGGAGCCGGAGCTGTCGCCCGCGGTCGCCGCGCAGGTGTTCGTCACGCGCGGCCCGATGGCCACCCCGACCGGGAAGTACCTCGGCGTGGCGTACTTCCAGCGGCTGTTGCGCGAGCCGCCGTCGCGGATCCTCGGCGGGGTGGTGGACAACGACATCGCGCCGCTGAGCCCGGAGAGCGCGCTGTCCGAGGTGACCCGGCGGATGGCGACGTACGACCTGGTCGCGATGCCGGTGGTGGACGAGCAGCAGCGACTGGTCGGCGCGGTCACGGTCGACGACGTGCTGGACCACTCGCTGCCGCGGGACTGGCGTGAGCGGGAGGCCGGGCCGGCCCGGGGCATGACGGGAGGCGACGGTGGCCGAGAGACGGCGTGACCGGCTCGACCAGCCGCAGGAGCCAGGGCGGATCCGGCTGCCGAAGTTCGACCCGGAGTCGTTCGGGCAGTGGTCGGAAAGCATCGCCCGGTACATGGGGACCGCGAAGTTCCTGGTCTACATGACCGTGGTGATCCTCATCTGGATCGGGTGGAACGTGCTGGCACCGGCGTCGCTGCGCTTCGACCCGTACACGTTCACCTTCCTGACCTTGATCCTGTCCTTGCAGGCGTCGTACGCGGCGCCGCTGATCCTGCTGGCGCAGAACCGGCAGGCGGACCGGGACCGGATCGCGGCCGAGGAGGACCGGCGCCGGGCCGTGATGCAGAAGGCGGACACGGAGTATCTGGCGCGTGAGCTCGCCTCGCTGCGGGTGGCGCTGGGCGACGTGTCCACCCGCGACTTCGTCCGGTCCGAGCTGGCACGGCTGGCCGAGGAGCTGGACGAGCAGGCGAACCGGCGGCAGCGGCGGGCGGAGAAGGCCGCGGAGAAGGCGACCGACAAGGCCTCCGACAAGGCGGAGAAGAAGGCGGCGAAGCAGCGCAAGCCGGCCAAGCTCGACGAACCGATCGACGTCGGCGCATATGACCCGGAGCACGCGGAACCGCTCTGACGCAGGTCAGGACAGGGTTGAGCCGCGCGCCCCAAGGGGCTGGGCGCGCGGCCGACCATGTGATCGTGACACCCCGGCCACGATCTCGTCCAGTCCGGATGCGGATAATTGGGAAGAAGCATCGTTTATGGTGCGGGCGGCCTAGAATGCCGGGTTCGTCGCGTAAGCAACGTCTCGGCCCGGCGGCCGGTCGGGTGCGCGTGACCGGGACGTAGCATTGGCGACATGTCTGCAGTCATCACCGTCGAAGACGCCGTCCGGGCAGCGCTGGCCACGGTCGACGACCCGGAGATCCGCCGTCCGATCACCGACCTCGGCATGGTCGGCGCGCTGGAGATCGACGGCTCCGGCCGGGTCCGGGTGGGCATCCTGCTCACCGTGTCCGGCTGTCCGCTGCGGGACAAGCTGACCAGCGACATCACCACCGCGGTCGGTGCGGTGCCGGGCGTGACGTCCGTCTCGATCGACTTCGGTGTGATGAGCACCGAGCAGCGCCAGGAGCTGCAGCAGAAGCTGCGCGGCGCCGGCGGTCAGCAGCAGCAGGCGGTCATCCCGTTCGCGCAGCCCGGCTCGCGCACCCGCGTCTACGCGGTGGCCAGCGGCAAGGGCGGCGTCGGCAAGTCCAGCGTCACGGTCAACCTGGCCGCCGCGCTCGCCGCCAAGGGCCTGAGCGTCGGCGTGATCGACGCGGACATCTACGGCCACTCGGTCCCGCGCATGCTCGGCGCGGACGGCAAGCCGACCCGGGTCGAAGACATGATCATGCCGCCGCAGGCGCACGGCGTGAAGGTCATCTCGATCGGCATGTTCACCGCCGGGAACGCGGCCGTGGTCTGGCGCGGGCCGATGCTGCACCGCGCGCTGGAGCAGTTCCTCGCCGACGTCTACTGGGGCGACCTGGACGTGCTGCTGCTCGACCTGCCGCCGGGCACCGGCGACGTGGCGATCTCGCTCGCCCAGCTGCTGCCGAACGCGGAGATCCTGGTCGTCACCACGCCGCAGACCGCGGCCGCGGAGGTGGCCGAGCGGGCCGGCGCGATCGCGCTGCAGACCCACCAGCGGCTGGTCGGCGTGGTGGAGAACATGTCCTGGCTGGAGCTGCCGACCGGCGAGCGGATGGAGATCTTCGGCTCCGGCGGCGGCGCGGCCGTGGCCGAGTCGCTGACCAGGACGGTCGGCGCGCAGGTGCCGCTGCTCGGCCAGATCCCGCTGGACACCCGCGTCCGCGAGGCCGGGGACAACGGCTCCCCGATCGTGATCTCCGCGCCGGACGCACCGGCGGCGACCGCGCTGCGGGCGGTCGCGGAGAAGCTCGCGGTGCGCCGGGAGTCGCTGCTCGGCAAGCCGCTGGGGCTCACGCCGAGCAGCCGCTGACCGGCCCGGCAGAACGAGAACGAGCAGCGCCCGGGGGTACGTACCCCCGGGCGCTTTCTGCTGTGGTCCTCGACGGTCGCGGTGTCCAGGGCCCGTATCGACGTGTGGGTCGGCGCGAGGCGCGGTCCAGGTGTCGTCCGGGTGCGCGGCGCCTGGGCCTCGACGCAGCCCGGCCATCCACGTCGATACAGGGCCTAGGTGGCGTCGAAGTCGAACGCGGCCGGCTTGTTGGCCGGGGTGGCGGCCGGGACCGCGGGTGCCGGGTCGGGGCGGCGCGGGTCGACGGCAGCCGCGACGTCCTTCAGCTCGTCGTTGATGCCGGTGACGTCCTTCTTCACCGACTCGACCAGGCCCTGGATCGGGTTGCGCAGCGCCGCCTCGTCCTCCTCGCTGAGGAGGTGCTTGCGGATGAAGGCCTTGGGGTGCAGGTCCTCGAGCTGGATGTCGGTGCCCAGCTCGCGGCTGAGGTCGCCGGTGGCGTCGCGCGCCATGTTCCGCAGATTACGGATCATGCGCAGGCCGTCCTGGATCACCTGCGGCAGACGATCACCGAAGATCAGCAGAGCGACCAGGATCAGCCCGACGATCTCCCACCAGTTGAGGTTCTCGAACACAGTGCCTCCTACAACCGGATGCCCCTCCTACGACCATCCCCCGGCAACTGTACGCACGCTCCGGCCCCAACGGCAGGGGCTGGGCGGGGATCATTGGGCGTCCGCGGCCAAGGTCACCGAGGCGGTCTGCGTGGTCGAGCCGCGCCGGTACTCCACCGTGACGATGGAGCCGGGCGCGTACTTGCGGACCAGCGCGACCAGGTCGATGGCGTCGTTGAGCGGGTGGTGGTCCAGGCGGGTGACCACGTCACCGGCGCGCAGCCCGGCGGTGGAGGCCGGCCCGTTCGACTGGACGGTCTCCAGCCGCACGCCGCCGGTCAGCCCGGCGGCCGCGTTGCCGACCTCGGCGCCGATCACGGTGCGCCGCGCCTTGCCGGTCGCGATGATCTCCTGGCTGACCCGTTTCGCCTGGTTGATCGGGATGGCGAAGGCGATGCCGATGTTCCCGGCCGTCTCCTGGTCGCCGGCCACCGACTTGATCACCGCGTTGACGCCGACCACCCGGCCGGCCGCGTCGACCAGCGGGCCACCGGAGTTGCCCTGGTTGATGGCGGCGTCGGTCTGGATCGCCGCGTAGTAGCGCACCTGCCCGCTCTGGTCGGACTGGATGGTCCGGTCGAGCGCGCTGACGATGCCCTGGGTGACCGTGTTCGACAGCGCCAGCGGCGAGCCGAACGCCAGCAGCGGGTCGCCGACCGCCACCGCGTCGGAGTCGCCGAGGTCGACCGCGATCAGGCCCTCCTTCTCCACCTTGAGCACCGCGAGGTCCGACTCCGGGTCCTGCCCGACCAGCGTGGCCGGCGTCGCGGTGCCGTCCGAGAAGACCACGGCCAGCGAGGTGCGCGCGGCACCCTCGACCACGTGGTGGTTGGTGATCACGTAGCCGTCCTGGCTGACCACGAAGCCGGAACCGACGCCGCCCTGCGGGCCGCTGACCCGGATCGTGACCACGCTCGGGCTGACCCGCTCCGCCACGCCGGCCAGCGACTCCGGCGGGCGCACCGCGGCGGCCGGCGGGTCGAGCGCGCCCGCGCCGGCCGGGAACGCACCGGCCGCGACACCGCCGCGCAGCGCCAGCGCATAGCCGACCGCGCCGCCGAGCGTGCCCGCCAGCACCGCGCTGACCAGGCAGAGCAGGACGACGGGACGCCAGACCCGGGCGCGCGGGGCGTCCGGGTCGATGACCGGCTCGGGGTCGCCGTCGCCGGCCGGTTCCGCCGGGAGCACGACGGCCGCCTGCGTGTACGGGTTGCGCCAGGGATCGGACATGGCGTCGGACCACCACGCGGAACCGGGCGGGGCCGAAGTGCCGCGAACGCCCGGCTGGGGCGGGATCCCGCCGTCGGTCACGTGGTGCCTCCGTATCTCGCCGGAACTACCCGTCCAGGATTACACGGATCCCGCGCGGTCACGCATAGCTCGTTCCTCACCCTCGCACACACGCGAAACGGGGAGCCGCCGTTCCGGCGGCTCCCCGACGTCGCACGACCCGGGTGACCAGGCGTTATGAGGCGGTGCAGGTCACCGACGGCACCGGGTTGCCGCCGGTCCAGGAGCCGAGGAAGCCGAAGCTCGTGCTGCCGCCGGCGGCCAGCTTCCCGTTGTACGAGACGTTCTTCGCCGTGACCGTGGCGCCACTGGACGTGACCGTGGCGTTCCAGGCGTTCGACACGGTCTGGCCGGAGCCGAACGTCCAGGTCACGGTCCAGCCGTTGATCGCGCGCCCGGCGGTGACCTTGACGTCGCCCTGGAAGCCGCCGCTCCACTGGCCGCTGACCGCGTACGTCGCGGTGCAGCCCCCGGTGCCGCCGGTCGGCGACGGCGTCGGGCTGCCGGTCGGCGTGGGGCCGGCCGTCCGGGTGGGCGTCGGGCTGCCCGTGCCGCCGCCGTAGACGGACGCCTCGACGGACGTGGCCCGGATCCCGTTCGCCCCGTTGATCAGCCGCTGGCCCCAGGGGCTCAGGCTGGCCGGGTCGAAGTTCCGCACGATGTCCAGGTATTCGACGCCGCCGCCGTTGCCGCTCCACGACCAGCCCAGGTAGCCGATTCGCTGCGCCTGCGCGGTGGCCATGATCGCGTCCTCGTCCGGGTTGCCGTCCGAGTGCATGTCACCGAACTCGCCGACCACGATCGGCAGCCCGGCGCTGACGAACCGGCCCAGGTAGTCGGTGATCTCGGCGGCCGTGTCGAAGACGCCGTACATGTGGATGGAGAAGACCGTGTTCCGGTCCGGGTCCGCGTTGAACACCGCGGCCGCGTTGTCCCGCATGGTGAACGTCCAGTCCTGGCCCCAGTTCGGCGCGTCCACCATGATCGTGTGGTCGAAGCCGGCCGTGCGCAGCCGCTGGATCGCGGTGGAGGTGTCGGCGGCCCAGGTCTGGTAGTTCTGGTTGCCGTACGGCTCGTTGCCGATGTTCAGGATGACGTAGCGCTCCTGGCCGGTCAGCGCGCTCTGCACGCTGATCCAGTAGTCGACCGCCTGGGCCAGCGTGGCCGCGCCGGCCTGCTCGCCGTACCCGGTGGTGTCGTGCACCTCCAGCACGCAGATCAGCTTGTTCGCCTTGCACAGGCCGATCACGTTGGCGACGTCGGCCGCCTCGTTCTTGGTCCAGCGCTGACCGCTGGCGAGCACCACCCGTACCGTGTTGGCGCCGGTCGCCTTGATGTCGGCGAACGAACCGGTCTGCGTCGGGTACCAGGTGTGCGCGTGGTTGACGCCGCGCATCACGAACGCGTTGCCGTTGGCGTCGAGCAGCCGGCCGCCGTCGACCGTGAAACCGGCGGCCGCGTGCGCCGGCAGCGTGAAGACCACCATTGAGACGACCAGGGCGAACAGCGTCGCACCGACCACACTCAGTCTTTTCCTCATGACCCACCTCAAGGGAGCTGAAACGGTTAAGGGTCGCTGCCCAGGCGACTGACCACCCGGCTCCCTGGGTGTCGGGCATCAGCGTAGATGGATGCCTTGCCGGCCGCAACCGGGCCTCGTCACGACGTGCGAGGACGTCCGCCTTACGCTCATATCCACGCGGGCCTTAGGAGGTGCGTCATCGCCACGGTCGCCAGATCGGCTGACACCCCCGGTGGGCAGGCCATGCAGTTCAGCGAGGGGTACGTCGCGGAGGACCTGATCCTGCAGACCGCGCGCAGCCTGGCGCACGAGGTCGGGCTCGGCACGGTCACGCCCGGCGCGGGGGCCGCGCTGCGCCTGCTCGCGGCCGCCGGCAACGCCAAGGCGGTGGTGGAGATCGGCACCGGGATCGGCGTGAGCGGGCTGTGGCTGCTGCGCGGCATGCGGCGCGACGGCGTGCTGACCACGATCGACGTGGAGAGCGAGTACCAGCGGATCGCCCGGCGGATCTTCGTGGAGAGCGGCTTCCCGTCCGGCCGCACCCGGATCATCACCGGCCGGGCGCTGGACGTGCTGCCCCGGCTCGCGGACGGCGTCTACGACATGGTCTTCGTGGACGCGGACGTGGCGGAGTACGCGGCGTGCACGCAGGCGGCGCAGCGGCTGCTCCGGCCCGGCGGCGTGCTGGCGATCAACAACGCGCTGGCCGGCGGGCGGATCGGCGACCCGGCCGCGCGCGACCTGGCCACCATCACGATCCGCGAGCTGGTCAAGGCGATCCGGGAGGCGGACGAGTGGGTGCCCGCGCTCCTGCCGGTCGGCGCGGGCCTCCTCTCCGCGGTCAAGCGAGCGTCGTGAGATACCTGATCAGCGTGCGTACGCCCCAGCCGGTCGCGCCCTTGGCGAGCACGCCGTCCGCGCTCTCCGACCAGGACGGTGCGGACATGTCGAAGTGCGCCCAGCGGTCCCGCAGGTCGCCGGTGAACTCGCGCAGGAACAGCGCGGCCGAGATCGTGCTGACCTGGGTCGGCGCGCTGTAGAGGTCCGCGATGTCGCTGTGCAGCGCGTCCGCGTACTCGTCGGCCAGCGGCATCCGCCAGGCGCGCTCACCGGCGTCCTCGGCCGCGTCCGCCAGCGCCGTGGCGAGCGCGTCGTCCGGGCTGTACAGCGCGGCCATGGTCTTGCCGAGCGCCACCGCGTTCGCACCGGTCAGCGTGGCCAGGTCGATCAGCAGGTCGGGCGCGTGCCGCTCCACCGCGTACGCCATCGCGTCCGCGAGCACCAGCCGGCCCTCCGCGTCGCTGTTCGTGGTCTCGCTGGTCAGACCGCCGTAGTGCCGGATCACGTCGCCGGGCCGGAACGCGGAGCCGCTGACCATGTTCTCCGCGAGCGGCGCGAGCGCGGTCACCCGCACCGGCAGGCGCAACGCCGCCGCCGCGTGCACGGCCGCGACCACGGCCGCGGCGCCGCCCATGTCCTTGCGCATCAGCTTCATCGCGGCGACCGGCTTGATCGAGATGCCGCCGGTGTCGAACGTGATGCCCTTGCCGACCAGCACCACGTGCCGCGCGTCCGCGTTCTCCGGCGTCCAGGACACCTCGACCAGGCGCGGCTCGTTGACGGAACCGCCGCCGACCGCGAGCACGCCGCCGAAGCCCTGTTCCCGCAGCCAGGCCGCGTCCCGGACCACGACCTCCGCGCGGCCGCCGACACCGTCCAGACCGGGCCGGCCGCCCGCGGACGCCATCTCGCCGGCCAGCCAGGCCGGGCTCTTGATCGACGACGGCGTGTTGGTCCAGTCGCGGGCCAGGCTCGTCGCGGCCGCCACCACGGACGCGGTGGCCAGCTCCGCCGTGAAGTCCCCCGTGGTCGCCAGCGCGATGTCGGCCGGCTCCGGGCCCGCCTCGTCGAACCCGGCCGGGACCGTGAACCGGTAGGCGCCCAGGTGCAGGCCTTCCGCCAGGCCACGCACCGCGGCACCGGACACGCCGGACGGCAGCAGCACGGTCGCCGCCGCGTCCACCGCGCGGGACACGGCCGCACCCGCCGCACGCCAGCCCGCCTCGTCCGCGTCGCCGACCCCCACGAAGATCAGTTTCCCGGGGGTACGGGTGGGGCGCGGCAACGTGGCCGTGCCACCCGCCCGGCCGGCCCCCTTCGACTCGGCCAGGAACGCGGTCGCCTCCGCGAGCACGTCGGCCGGGAGCGCGCCGCCGGCCTCGACCAGCTCGGCCTCCGGACCGTCCTCGGCCGGTTCGGCCACCGGCCGCACCGGCAGGACCACCACTGACGTCAGATCCGGCTCGGCGACCAGGCGGACGTTCGGCATGCTCTTCTCACCCTCTTGGCGGTTCGTCGATGGCACAAAGGCCCGCCGGTACGGGACGTCCCGTACCGGCGGGCCTCGAAAACAATCAGCCGGCGGCGGCCTTCAGCGCGTCGCCGAGCGCATTCGCCTCGTCAGGAGTCATCTCGACGACGAGCCGCCCACCACCCTCCAGTGGAACCCGCATGACGATCCCCCGGCCTTCCTTGGTGACCTCCAGCGGACCGTCGCCCGTCCGCGGCTTCATCGCCGCCATGTTGTCTCCCCTCAGACCTACACCAGGGTCAATGGGTTGCCCCACAGCCACTTCCCATCACCGCCGGCACGCACAGCCCGCGCCGGCGACGGCCCGGGGTGTCGAACGAAGCGCTGCCCGCCCCGCGCGACCCCGGCTGCGGGCCGAAACAAGCCTGGTTACCCATATGACCGGCTCAGCCCGCGCTGCCGACCAACGATTTTCCCTGATGAACGCCTCAAGACCCAAACCGAGGCTGCAGAGTTATGACAGTCTCTAGCTTATACGTTTTTCGGCTGTCACAATGTGCGGTCATGCAGGCACGGTCTGCCCTCTTTGACCTCTATGGGGATCACCTTCGCGCCCGGGGCGGACGCGCACCCATCGCCGCCCTGGTCAGACTGCTCGCCCCCCTCGAGATCGCGGCACCCGCCGTGCGGACCGCGGTGTCCCGCATGGTCCGTCAGGGCTGGCTGCACCCGCTCCGGCTCGCGTCCGGCCCCGGATATCTGCTGACCCCGAAGGCCGTGCGCCGCCTGGACGACGCGGCCGCCCGGATCTACCGCATCGGCCGTCCCGCCTGGAACGGGCAGTTCGACTTGATCATCTTACGGCTTCCGCCGCACCGCCGGGACCGGCAACGACTCGCCGGCACCCTCTCCTACCTGGGGTACGGCGCGCTCGACGAGCAGACCTGGGTGGCGCCCCGGCCCGGCGAGGACGTGGACCGGCTGATCACCGAGGCCGGCGTCAGCTACGAGCGGTTCAGCTCCGCGCACACCGGCGGGCCGGCCGGCGCGACCTCGCTGGTCCGGCGGGCCTGGGACCTGGGCGAGATCGGCCGGGCGTACGAGCGGTTCGTCGCCGACCTGACCCCGGTGGTGTCCGGCGTGACCACCCGCAGCGAGGACCTGGAGGCGTACGCGGCCCGGTTCCGGCTGGTCCACGCGTGGCGTCAATTCCTGTTCCGCGACCCGCAACTGCCGCCCGCGCTGCTCCCGGACGGGTGGCCGGGAGCCGCCGCGGCCGCGTTCTTCGACCGACACGCGTCCCGGCTGCGCCCCGCCGCGGACCGGTACGTCGAGCATTGTCTTGCGCAGTCCGGACGCGGCCCGGCTTGACGCCGGCCCGCACGCTTGCTTCATCCCGACAGAAAGGCCCCGGCATCGTGACCGAACCGTTGCTGATCGAACGCTCCGAGGGCGTCCTGACGCTCGTGCTCAACCGTCCCGAGTCGATGAACTCACTGGACGTGGCGTTGAAGGAGGCGCTGCGGGACACGCTCACCGAGATCGAGGCGGACCGGTCCGTCCGCGCCGTCGTGCTCACCGGCGCCGGCCGCGCGTTCTGCGTCGGCCAGGACCTGCGCGAGCACGTAGCGATCCTGGAGGCCGGCTCCGTCGACCCGCTGTCCACGGTGCTCGCCCACTACAACCCGATCGCGCAGCGCCTGGCGAACCTGCCGAAGCCGGTCGTCGCCGCCGTCCGCGGCACGGCCGCCGGTGCCGGCGCGTCCCTGGCGATGCTGGCCGACTTCCGGATCGGCGGCCCCGGCACGTCGTTCCTGATGGCGTTCGCGAACGTCGGCCTGGCCGGCGACACCGGCATCTCCTGGTCGCTGCCCCGGATCGTCGGCCACGCCAAGGCCGTGGAGCTGCTCATGCTGGCCGAACCGGTCCCCGCCCCGGCCGCGCTGGACCTCGGCCTGCTCACCCGGCTCACCGGCTCCGACGACGAGGTGCTGCCCACCGCCCAGGAGCTCGCCGCCCGGCTCGCCGCCGGCCCCACCGTCGCCTACGGCGCGATCAAGCGCGAGCTCTCCGTCGGCACCGCCGGCACGCTCTCCGACGCGCTGGCCGCGGAGGCCCAGGCCCAGGCGATCACCGGTGCCACCACCGACCACCGCAACGCCACCACGTCGTTCGTCAACAAGGAGAAGCCCACCTTCCAGGGCCGCTGACCTCCACCCACCACCGGCACCGCCGCCGCCCGGCCCACCCGCCCGTCGGCGGCGCCTCGCCGCCCCCATCACCCTCACCGCCCCACCGATCGCCACCCGGCCCCCGGCTCGCTCCCTCCGACCGCCGATCCCCCGCTCACCCGCACACTTTGCTCTGCTTACCTAGCTCAACGTTGCTCAGCGCGGTCGCGTATGCCCAGCTGACGCCCTTCTCAGGCCGTCGCTGCCATCTCGGCGCCCATCGCGGGCTGATCAGCGGAGCTCCGACGCACGCCTATCGCCGCAGCGGCACGAACCACCACGAATCCACCGCCCGGGATCCGGTTCTCTCGCGAGGGCCCACCGCACGCGTGCCGTTCGGCCGGCGCTCATACCGGCCTGACGCCGCAACAGACCCGCCGACCCGGCTGTGCCTGCTCAGCAGGCATTAGCGCACGTCACGTGCCGCAATTTTGAGCTAGGTAAGCAGAGCAAAGACCCGCGGAGAGCCGACCCTGCCGGGTGGGTTTGAATCATGCGCGAATCGCGACCGCCCACGTGAGGGCGCCCGAGAGCGCCCGAGCCGGAGGAGCGGAGCGACGACCAAAAACTCAGTCCTCGTCTTCTTCCTCGGGGTCGAGGTTGGTCTCCTCGCCTAGGACGAAGGCCTGCATGGCGAGTTCGTCGCCGGACGGGGAGACGAAGGCGGGGAGTTCGGCGGGGCCGAGTTCGCGGACGTACGACCAGAAGAGGCGGACGGCCTCGGCGCGCGTGGTGGCCTCGATCGGCAGGTCGAGGCTGACCAGCCAGGTGCTGCGCTCGAGCGGGGGGCCGAAGCGCTCGAGCACGGCGGCGAACTCGGCCGGCGTGACGCGGGTGACGGGGCCGTCGAGGTGGAGCGAACCGGCGGGCTGGGGCTGGTCGAAGGCACGGCGGGAGTAGACGACCTGGCGGCGGTCCTCGTCGTTGGTGCGCAGGCCGCCGATGTGGCCGGTCGCGACCGCGCGCGGCGTCGGCTCGTCCGTGACCAGCACGACCTCGTCACCGAGCTCCGGGTGCGCGGACGCCGGGATCTCGGCGAGCACGTCGGCGAGTTCCACGAAGTCGTGGTGGTAGAGCCGCTCCTGCTTCAGCCGCTCGTCCGGAAGCACAATCGCCCACTGCTGCACCATGTGCCCATCTCACCACGGACGCGCGGGGCCGGAGCCAAGACCCCGGACACGCCGGGCGCGCGTCACACGATCCGGACGTGACAGTCTTGGAGGTGATCGTCGACCATGCCGGTGGCCTGCATCAACGCGTACGCCGTGGTGGGGCCGACGAAGCGGAAGCCGCGCTTCTTCAGTGCCTTGGCCATGGCGGTGGACTCGGGGGTGAGCGCGGGAACGGAGGCGTTCGTCGCCGGGCGCGGGCGGGGCGGCGGGGCGAACGACCAGAGCAGCGCGGCCAGGCCTTCCGGCAGGTCCAGCGCGGCCCGCGCGTTCGCCAGTGCGGCTTCGATCTTGAGTCGGTTGCGGACGATGCCGGCGTCGGCCATCAGGCGGGCCTCGTCGTCCGGGCCGAACTCGGCGACGGCCGCGATCGAGAAGCCGGCGAACGCGGCCCGGAACGCCGGACGTTTGCGCAGGATGGTCAGCCAGGACAGGCCGGACTGGAACGCCTCCAGCGTGAGCCGCTCGTAGAGCCCGTCGTCGTCGCGCACCGGACGGCCCCACTCGCGGTCGTGGTAGAGCGCGTAATCGGGCGTGCTGGCGCCCCACGTGCAGCGGGCGAGACCGTCCTCGCCCACGACCAGGTCAGACATGCGGCCCACGATAGGCGCGGGGTACGACAGGCTCCGCTACGGGAGGCGCCCGTTCTCGACCATGGTGGCGAACCTCTTCAGCGCCTGCTTGAGGCTGACCTTGGAGCCGGGCCAGAGGAACGGCCAGGTGACCTTGCCGAGGGCACCGGCGGGGAGGTGGAACCACTCGTGCCAGACGACCTGGGTCCGGTCGTTCTCCATCGGGGTGCAGCGGAGCACGCCGGGGCCGCGCAGGAACTTCCCGCAGTGCACGACGCGCACCTCGTAGGGGGCGTCGACGCGGACCACGCGCATCTCGTCGCGGAGCACGGCCGGGCCGATCGCGGTGACGGCCTCGACCAGGCTGCCCTCGCCGCCGTCGCCCTCGACCACGCGGACCTTGGTGAACGGAATCCATTCGGACTGCTTGGTCCACGCGGTGAACGCGGCGAAGACGGTGGCGGCGGGCGCGTTGACGATCACGGTCGCGGTCACCTCGCCGGCGCCGGGGGTGGCGGCCTCCCGGAGGTTCTCGGCCGGGTCGGGCTGGGTCATGCCTTCACCGTAGAGTCGGTCGCGGCCGGCTCGTCGGTCTTTACGGCAACCGTGGCGCTCTCCGACGTACCGCCGGAATTGTCGTTGTTTTCGGCAACTGGCTCGGTGGTGGCCGGTGCGGCCGGCGCGAGCGCCTCCTCCCGGGCCTTGCGCAGCGCGTCCGCGTCGTCGAGACGGCCGTCCCGGAGCGCGGCGACCTCGGCCTCGAGCACGCCGATCAGCTCCTCCTTGTACCCGATGTCGTAGGCGGCGCGGCGCAGTGCCTGGTCCACCTGGGCCATCCGGTAACCCCGCAGCGCGGTGTCGAAGCGGACGTCGGCGATGTCGGCCTCCAGCAGCGGGCGGCTGCCCGGCAGCGGCACGGCCCGGCCGTCCGGCTCCGCCGGGACCAGTGCGGGGTCGCTGCCGCTGACCAGGACCGTGACGCCGAAGATGATCGCCGCGACGACGAGCGCCGTGACGAGAGTGATGAACAGACCCATAGCGGGGATCGTGACATGGCGGACCGATCATGGCGAGACCGCCACCCCGTGGGTCAGCTCCAGCGGAGGACGTTCTTGCGCCAGGCGTAGAGGATCCCGAGCGCCAGAACGGCCACGAATACTGCCATTTCCACCACAGTGGTGACCCCGAAGCCGGGCCGGTCGAAGACCACCGCCCAGGGAAACAGGAAGACGCTCTCCACGGCGAAGAGCACGTAGAGGTACGCGTAGACGTAGTACCTGATCTGCGCCTGCGCCCAGTCGCCGCCGACCGGGTCGAGCCCGCACTCGTACGGCTCGCGCTTGCCGAACGGGTCGGCCGGCGCGGCCGGGCGGAGCAGCCGGTTCGCCCCGAACGCGGCCACGAAGATCAGCACGCTGGCCAGCAGCAACAGGCCGAGCGTGGCGTACGACCCGAGGTATCCCTCCACGCTCGACGAGCCTAGTCGCCGGCCGGCCGCGGCACACGCCCGTCGGCCGGCTCCGCCACGCTGGGTCGATCTCGCGACAGCCGTAAGTCGCGGAATCGACGTAGGCTCTGGAATGGTGTGTTCTGGCACACAACCCCTGAGGCGATCGAAGGGTGCAGGCATGAGCGAGCTCGGGAGCGAACCATCGGCTCGGCGCCGACCGCGCTGGGGCCGCGGCTCGGATGGGAGTCCGGCATGAGCAAGCAGGTGCGCCGGCTGGATCGGGTGGTCATCCGCTTCGCGGGCGACTCCGGTGACGGCATGCAGCTCACCGGTGACCGGTTCACGTCGGAGACGGCGCAGCTCGGCAACGACATCTCCACGCTCCCCAACTTCCCCGCCGAGATCCGTGCGCCGGCCGGCACGCTGCCCGGCGTCTCCAGCTTCCAGGTGCACTTCGCCGACTACGACATCCTGACGCCGGGCGACGCGCCGGACGTGCTGGTCGCGATGAACCCGGCCGCGCTCAAGGCGAACCTGCCGGAGCTGCCCGCGGGCGCCGTGATCATCGTCAACACGGACGAGTTCAGCAAGCGCAGCCTCGTCAAGGTGGGGTACGCGGCGAATCCGCTGGAGGACGGCTCGCTGTCCCGGTTCGCGGTGCACCCGGTCGCGCTGACCTCGATGACCGTGGCCGCGCTGGCGGACGCCGGAGTGTCGAAGAAGGACGCCGAGCGGGCCAAGAACATGTTCGCGCTCGGGCTGCTGAGCTGGCTGTACTCGCGCCCGTTCGAGTCCACACTGCGGTTCCTGGAACGGAAGTTCGCGGCCCGGCCGGAGCTGGTCGCGGCGAACCAGGCCGCGTTCCGCGCCGGGTGGAACTTCGGCGAGACGACCGAGGCGTTCGCGGTGCGGTACGAGATCGCGCCCGCGCCGATGGCCGCCGGGACGTACCGCAACATCACCGGGAACACCGCGCTCGCGCTCGGCCTGGTGGCCGCCGGGGTGCGCGCGAGGCTGCCGCTCTTCCTCGGCGCCTACCCGATCACGCCGGCGTCGGACATCCTGCACGAGCTGTCCAAGCACAAGCGGCTCGGCGTCACCACCATGCAGGCGGAGGACGAGATCGCGGCGATCGGTGCCGCGCTCGGCGCGTCCTACGGCGGCGCGCTCGGCGTCACCACCACCAGCGGGCCCGGTGTCGCGCTGAAGGGCGAGACGATCTCGCTGGCCGTGGCGCTGGAGCTGCCACTGGTGATCGTGGACGTGCAGCGGGCCGGCCCGTCGACCGGCATGCCGACCAAGACCGAGCAGGCCGACCTGAACATGGCGCTGTTCGGCCGGCACGGCGAGGCACCGGTCGCGGTGATCGCGCCGCAGTCGCCGTCGGACTGCTTCCACGCCGCGATCGAGGCGGCCCGGATCGCGCTCACCTACCGCACGCCGGTGATCCTGCTGTCCGACAACTACGTGGCGAACGGGTCGGAGCCGTGGCTGCTGCCGGACGTGGCGTCGCTGCCGGACCTGACCGTCGAGTTCGCGTCCGCGGCCAACTCACCGGACGGGCGGTTCCTGCCGTACCTGCGGGACCCGGCGACGATGGCGCGGCCGTGGGCGATCCCGGGCACCCCCGGGCTGGAGCACCGGATCGGCGGCTTGGAGAAGGCGGACAAGACCGGCGACATCTCGTACGACCCGGCGAACCACGACCTGATGGTGCGCACCCGGGCGCAGCGCATCGAGACGATCCCGGTGCCGGACGTGACCGTGGACGACCCGGACGGTTCGGCGAGCGTGCTGGTGCTCGGCTGGGGCTCGACGTACGGGCCGATCGGGGCGGCGTGCCGGGCGCTGCGGCAGCGCGGGCTGACCATCGCCCAGGCGCACCTGCGTCACCTGCACCCGATGCCGGCCAACCTGGAACAGATCCTGAAACGGTACGACCGGGTGGTCGTCCCGGAGATGAACCTGGGGCAGCTCGCGCACGTGATCCGGGGCCGGTTCCTGGTGGACGCGCTGCCGTTCAACAAGGTCAGCGGTCTGCCGTTCACGGCGGGCGAGCTGGAGTCCGCGTTGGAGGACGTGGTGAAGAATGGCTGAGCTGCTGAAACTCACCGCGAAGGACTTCAAGTCCGACCAGGAGGTGCGCTGGTGTCCCGGCTGCGGGGACTACGCGATCCTGGCCGCGGTGCAGGGCTTCATGCCGGAGCTGAACATCCCGCGTGAACGGATCGTCTTCATCTCCGGCATCGGGTGCTCGTCGCGTTTCCCGTACTACATGAACACGTACGGCATGCACTCGATCCACGGCCGCGCGCCGGCGATCGCGACCGGGCTGGCCGCCACCCGGCCCGACCTGTCCATCTGGGTGGTCACCGGGGACGGCGACGCGCTGTCGATCGGCGGCAACCACCTGATCCACGCGCTGCGCCGGAACGTCAACCTGAAGATCCTGCTGTTCAACAACCGGATCTACGGGCTGACCAAGGGGCAGTACTCGCCGACCTCCGAGCTCGGCAAGGTCACCAAGTCGACGCCGGTCGGGTCCGCGGACGCGCCGTTCAACCCGCTGTCGCTGGCGCTCGGCGCGGAGGCCGGGTTCGTCGCCCGCACCATCGACTCGGACCGCAAGCACCTGCAGTCGGTGTTGCGCGCCGCGGCCGCGCACCGCGGTTCGGCGTTCGTGGAGATCTACCAGAACTGCAACATCTTCAACGACGGCGCGTTCGAGACCCTCAAGGACGTGGGTACGCGGGACGAGTACCTGATCCGGCTGGAGCACGGGCAGCCGATCACGTTCGGCGACTCGTGCGTGGTGCACCCGCCCGGCGGCTTCGGCCTGTCGGTCCGGCCCACCGCGTCCGTCGACCCGGCAGAAATCGTGGTGCACGACGAGACGGTGACGGATCCGGCGTACGCGTTCGCGCTGTCCCGCCTGCCCGCCCTCGACCTGCGCAACACCCCGATCGGCGTGCTGCGCGCGGTGTCCCGGCCCACCTACGACGAGGTGCTGCAGCAGCAGGTCGCGGACGCCCGCGAGGCCGCGACCGGCACGCCCGAGGAGCAGCTGACCGGCCTGCTGCACGCGGGCGACACCTGGACGATCTGAGGACGGGGCCGCCACGCGCGGCCCCGCCCACCAGGCCACGCCGGCCTCACCCTTGATCCACCGCGCCTTCGGCAGCCACGTGCATCCGCTCCGGCCCGCCGCTGCCGCCCCGGCGCCGCTGCCGGTTGTCGCTGCTGCCGGTTGTCGCTGCCGGACCGGCGCCCCCTAACGGACCGGCGCCGCTGCCGGAACCGGCCACCGTTCCGCGCTCTCGTCAGGCCGGTTCCACTCCTCGTCAGGCCGGACCGCCCCACCGCAGCGGCCGAGCCGAAGATCGACACAGCCTCGTAGTGACCCCCGCACCCGGGTTCCGCCGCGCCACGCTCCACCCGTCGCGAACAACCATCGATCCCGCTTTCCCGCTGCTTTTGCTCTGCTTACCTGTCGGCGACCGACACATCGACGGCGCCGATCCGCCCGGTTTGTGCCAGGTAAGCAGAGCAAAGCCTGCCGGAGTACGGGGTGGAAGCCGGACGAAGCGGCGTGAATGGCGTGATAGGTGCAGATGCCGGACATGGTGCGCCGGGGCACGGTCACGGCGCCCGAGCGCGGTGGGTCAGGGGCGGCGGCCCGGGGGCAGCTCGATCGTCCGGGTGTCGAGGTCGAGCAGGCGGCCGGTGTCGAGGAAACGGCCGCTGTCGGAGCTGAGGTCGGGGTGCTCGACGGCAAGCGCGGCCGCGGCCGCCTCCGGCAGGGAGAGGTCGTTGCCCTCGGCGTAGGCGCGGTCGAACGCGTCGTCGCCGATGACCGCGCGGACGAACTGCTGGTGCTCGGTCCAGTAGTTGGCGAAGATGCCGGGCGTGCTGCGCAGCGACGAGCGCATCGCGGCGGTGGCGCCGAACAGGCGGGCGGCGGTGACCGGGTCGCCGCCCATGGCGCAGCGGACAGCCATCGCGTTGATCGTGTCGCAGGCGCGGCGGTGGAAGCCGTGGCCCATCCGGGAGCGCAGCGCGACGACCAGGTGCTCGTGCGCGGCGACCAGGTCGTTGCGGCCGAGCGCGATCATGCCGAGCAGCATGTCGACGCCGCGCCGGCCGCGCTCGAGCGGACGGCCGGCCTCGACGTTGCGGGCCGCGCCGAGCAGCTCGGCGGCCTCGTCCAGCGCGCCGCGGCGCCAGAGCAGCTCGGCGAGGCTGTAGATGGCGTAGAGCGCGTCGCCGGGCACGCCGTTCGCGGTGGCCCACTCGATGATCTCGCAGACCTGGCGCTCGGCCTCCGCGTACTGTCCCTGGAAGATCAGCGGGCCGCCGCGGGTGGAGAGCACCCGGACGAGCAGGCCGGGGTCGCCGGAGCGGCGGGCGTGCAGCTCGGCGCGCTGGGCGAAGCGCTGCTCCTCGGCGGACTCACCGTCGGCGCCGGCGTGCAGCGAGTGCATGTGGTACGCCAGGGCCAGCTCGGCGTCCGGGATGTGCTCGCCGGTCTCGGCCATCCGCCCGTACATCCGGAACAGCCACAGCCGCCCCTCCCGGGCCAGGCCGCGTTCCCGCCACCACTGGTCCAGGCCCTGCGCGAGGTGCAGGCCGGAGCGGGCGCTGCCGCCGGTGGAGGTCCACCGCAGCGCGGCGCGGACCTCGTCGGCGAGCGGGTCGAGCGCGTACAGCGACAGCGTGATCGGCTGCCCGCCCTGGTCCAGGTGGGCGCGCTGAAGGGCCTGCATGGACCAGTCGACGTGCTGGTCGCGGGCGAAGTGCTCCTCGCCCGCGTCGGCGAGCCGGCGGGCACCGTACGCCTTGATCGGGTCGAGGATCCGGTAGAGCGTGCCGGACGCGTGCGGCTCGACCTGCACCATCGACTTGTCGACCAGCACGGCGAGCGGGTCCAGCGGGTCGTCCTTGAGCACCCACTCGACGGTGGGCAGGTCGACCGGCCCGGCGAAGACGGACAGCCAGCGCAGCAGCCGGGCGGCGCGCGGTCCGAGCGTCCGGTACGACCAGGTGACCGTGGCCTGCATGGTCTGGTTGCGGGAGGCGGCGGACGCGGCGCGGGCGGCCGGGCCGATCGCGACCGTGGCGTCGGTGTCCCCGGAGCCGGCGTCGAGCGCGCCGAGCAGGTCGTCGAGGCGTTCGGCGAGCTGGCTGGCGGAGAGCAGGCGCAGGCGGGCCGCGGCCAGCTCGATCGCGAGCGGCAGCCCGTTGAGCCGGCCGGCGACCCGGGCCAGGTGGGTGACCTCGGCCGGGCTGGGGGCGCGCCCGCCCCGGGCGAGCGAGGTGCGGTCCATCAGCAGCGCGACCGCGTCGGACGGCGCGCCACCGGGGCCGGGCGCGACGGAGAGCGGCGGTATGCGCCAGACGACCTCGCCGGCCACCCGGAACGGCTCGCGGCTGGTGGCCAGGACCTTCGCCCCGGTCCCGCCGGTCAGCAGCGAGGAGATGACCTCGGCGGCCGCGGCGAGTTGCGCGTCGCCGGTGTCGAGTACGAGCAGCATGCGCCGGTTCGCGGCGGATTCGACCAGCGTGTCGAGGATCGGGCGGCCGGGTTCGGGGCGCAGGCCGAGCACGGCCGCGACGGCGAACGCGACCAGCCCGGAGTCGGTGACCGGGGCGACGTCGACGTACCAGACGCCGTCCGGGAAGCGCTCGACCAGGCCACCGGCGGTCTCGATCGCCAGCCGGCTCTTGCCCGCGCCGCCCGGGCCGACCACGGTGACCAGGCGGTGCGTCTCGACGAGCGTGGCCAGTTCGATGCACTCGGCGCCGCGGCCGACGAACGTGGTCGGCTGGTGCGGCAGGTTGTGCGCGGCCGCCTCGGTGCGCGGGCGCGGGAACTCGGTCTCCAGGCCGGGCGCGGTCAGCTGGAACAGTCGTTCGCGGCCGTCGAATCCGCGCAGCCGGTGCAGGCCGAGGTCGAGCAGCCCGGCGTCGGCCGGTATCGCGGCGAGGCGGGCGGTCGCGGCCGAGCAGAGCACCTGGCCACCGTGCGCGGCGGCGGCGACCCGGGCGGCGCGGTGCACCTCGGGGCTGGCGTACTCCCGGCCGACGGGGGTGGCGTAGCCGCTGTGCAGGCCCATCCGGACCTTGGGGGCGGCGCCGGGCACCGGCCAGGCGTGGGTGGCGAGCGCGCGCTGGGCGGCCAGGCAGGCGGTGACGGCGTCCGTGGCGTCGGCGAACGCGATGAAGAACGAGTCGCCCTCGGTGAACAGCTCGGTGCCGTGGTGCGCCGCGATGATCTCGCGCAACAGCCGCCGGTGCTCTTCGAGCACCGGCCGGTATCCCGCACCGAGCATCTGGGCCAACCGTGTTGAACCCTCGATGTCGGTGAACAAGAACGTCACCAGGCCGCTTGGCAGGTGATCCATTGCCGACACGCGTGGAACCTCCGCCCCCCTGGAAGTCGCGAATCATGCTGCCGTACCCGCTCGACCAGGTACATCCTCGAAACGGATGGCCCCGGCTCCCCCAAGGTAGTAGCCGAGCACGGGGTCATCGAGCCGCCGTTTCCGCCGCACCGGGTGTCAGCCGGGCGACTACGGCTGGGACAACGAGACCGGCCGGGGCCGGTTGTGGCACGACAGGTCAGAGCTGACGACCATCCGGATGATCATCCGAAAGGCCCAATCGCACGGTTTAAACCCGAGCGAATTGCGGGGATAAGTGCTTTTTATGACCTTAGCCGCAGCCGCATCCGCCACCGCAGCAACCACCCCCGCCGGTGGGTGCCGGGGCCGCTCCGCCCCGGCCGGTGACCGCGACGGTGGAGAGCAATTTCACGGTGTCATCGTGACCGGCCGGGCACGAGGCGGGGTCGGCGGCTTCGGTCATCGGGCGGTTGACCTCGAACGTCGCGCCGCAGGCCCGGCAGCGGAAGTCGTAGCGTGGCATGACAAGAGGGTACGGCGGCACGCACCGGTTCCGGCAGTCACGCGGACATGGGTAAGGTTCGACGAGTGATGGACGGGGACGGCCGGCCGGAGTCAGGGATGCCGAATATGGACAGTCCGACCAAAGAACCATCATCGCCGGGAATGAGCAACACACCCGGCAAACCGGTTGATTCGGATAAATCCCCCATTCCCGTACCGCGGTCGTGGGGAGTCGCCAGTGACTCGATCGAGCAACCGGAACCCGCCGCCGAAACACGCGCGAAAACCGACAAACCCGCCGAGGGTACGGCCGAGCGCGCGGAACGGGCGATCTCCGAGCCCGTCGCCGCCCGTCCTTCCGGCTCGTCCGTGATCGAGGCGGATTCACCCGATAGCGGAGCGACCGCCACCCCGGCGGTGACCCCCGCCACCACCGGTTCCCCACGCCCACGCCCGTCGGCGGAGCCGCCCGCGCCGGCCGCACCCGCGGCGAAGGAACGGCCGTCCGGTTCCCCGGCCCCGGACCGGAGGACGACGGCCGCGTCCGCTGCATCCGCGGCGTCCGGTGACGCGGCGTCGGCCGAGGCGGCGTCCGCCGACCCGGCGAGGGGCGCGACGCCGGCCGCCACGGCGGGGTCCGCGGCGGCCGTCACTCCCCGAACCGGCGACGGCGCGAGCCCGGACAAGGCCGCCGAGCGGGGCACGGACGCGAAGCCGAGCACCGCCGCCGGTGGTGCGGCCGGTGACCCGGGTGCGACCAAGACCGACCTGCCGCCGGTGGCGCAGCCCGCGCTGGCCGGCGGTGCCGCGCTGGGCCTGGCCCGGCTCACCCGGCGGCGGCTGCGTCCGCCCACGGCGCCGCGGCACGCCGCCGTCCCGCTGAACCCGCTGCTGCGCCGCTTCCCCGCCGTACACGGGATGGCGCAGCGCTCGCTCGACGGCGCCGCCGCCTGGCGACGCGGCCGGTGGGGACGCCTGACGCTGCCCGGTCTGCTGTTCCTCGCGCTGCTCGGTGCCGCCGGCACGGCCGGTGGCGTCCTGGTCCCGGCCGCCGCCGGCAACCGGGCCACGGAGCCGCCGCCCGCCGCGACGCCCACACCCGGTGCGGCCGACACCGGCCTGCCCGTGCCGGCCACGGACGCACCGCTGCCGCCGCTGGTCACGGATCTGCCGGTGGCGCCGACCGGGAGCGCCACGCCGACCGCGCCGGTGCCGGGTGCCCGGCCGGCGGACGCGCTCGCCGCCTGGGCGCAGCAGGTCGGCGCGAAGGTCGACATCCCGCCGGTGGCGCTGCAGGCGTACGGCTACGCGGAGTGGGTGGTCGGCCAGCGGCAGCCGAACTGTCACCTGAACTGGACCACGCTCGCGGCGATCGGCCGGGTCGAGTCGAACCACGGCCGGGCGAACGGCGCGGCGCTGCTCCCGGACGGCGAGTCGAACCCGCCGATCTACGGCCTGCCGCTGGACGGGCAGGGTGACCGCAAGCTGATCCCGGACACCGACCAGGGCCGGCTGGACAGCGACACCACGTACGACCGGGCGATCGGGTCGATGCAGTTCATCCCGACCACCTGGGCGCTGTGGAAGATCGACGCGGACAACGACGGCGTCACCGACCCGAACGACATCGACGACGCGGCGCTGGCCGCCGGTAACTACCTGTGCGCGAACGACAAGGACCTGTCGACCACCGAGGACTGGTGGAACGCGATCCTGACCTACAACAACGTGGAGCCCTACGCCCAGTCGGTGTACGAGGCGGCGAACGACTTCGGGCTGCGCAGTCAGACGTAGCGTGACGGCGGCCGGCCGCCGCCACGACCCGGCGTGGACGCACGCTTTCCTCCGGCGCACTGTCACGGCAAGCTGTATCCGTGACAGTGCGCGAGTGGGATCCCCGGACGGCGCCGGACAGCGATTTCCAGAACCTGCTGGGGGCGCTGAACGCGGCGCTGGCGGCTGATCTCCCGGATGATCCGCCGTGGCGCGACGACCACCTCCGGGAGTACCTGGCCGAGACGATGCCGAGCGAGCGCCGGGTCTGCTGGGTCGCGGTGGACGACGACGGCGTCCTGACCGGTCTGGTGACGGTACTCCTGCTGGGCGGCATCGGGGTGCTGGAGGTGCTGGTCCATCCGCGGGTGCGCCGCACCGGGGTGGCCCGCCGCCTGGTCGCCACGGCCGCGCGCCGGGTCTTCGCCGAGGGCTTCTCGTCGATCGGCGCGGAGGTGGTCGGCGGCACCCCGGCCGTGGCGTTCTTCGAGTCGCTCGGCTTCGAACGGGAGTACGTGGAGACCCGCAGCGTGCTCCGGTTGTCCACGGTGGACTGGCTGTCGCTGGGCGAGATGGCTCGCGGCATCGCGGCCGGCTACCGGGTGGAGTACTTCCCGGGCGGGCCGCCGGACGACATGCTGGAGGCGTACGCGATGGCCAAGGCCGAGCTGCGCGACAGCGACAACGGCGACCTCGACCTGCGCCCCAGTTCGTACGACGCGCGCCGGCTGCGGGAGAGCCTGAACGTGCTGCACCGCCGCGGCATGACCCCGCACATCGTGCTGGCCGTGCACGAGCGGACCGGTGCGGTGGCCGGCCTGACCGAGGTGGTCGTGCCGGTGCAGCGCCCGACGCGCGCGGACCAGTACGACACGATCGTCGTGCAGGACCACCGCGGGTACGGCATCGACCGGGCGATCAAGGCACGCATGCTGTTCGAGCTGCGGTCCGCGGAGCCGCGCCTGACCGAGGTGCAGACGTGGAACGCGCAGTCGAACGTACCCATGCTGAAGGTCAACGCCGAACTCGGTTTCCAGCCGGACCGGGAGTGGTGCGAATACGGGGCCGATGTGGGCGAACTGGTGCATCGACTGGAGAACGTCTGAGGTCGCGGCGCCGAAAGTTAACAGCCACGACCACCGGGAGATAGACGGCGGCCGGTGAGGCGCCTTACCGTGCGTGGGTTCTGGTCGTCCTTCTCTGGAGGATTCATGCGCCCTCGGCTCTGGCGCGCCACGCTGGCCGGCACGGTCACCGCCGTTGCGGCGATCGGTCTCGTGCCCGGCGTGGCGACCGCAGCGTCGCCCGACTTGTTCATCTCCGAATACATCGAAGGCAGCGGCAACAACAAGGCCGTCGAGATCTTCAACGGTACGGGTGCCACGGTGGACCTGTCCGCGTACGCGCTCCGGTTGTACTTCAACGGCGGCACGTCGTTCAGCAGTGTGCCGTTGACCGGTTCGGTCGCGGACGGCGACGTGTTCGTGCTCGCTCACGCGTCCGCGAACGCGGCGATCCTGGCCGTCGCGGACCAGACGTCGAGCGCGAGCTTCTACAACGGCGACGACGCGCTCGTGCTGGTCAAGGGCACCGGCGTGGTCGACTCGCTCGGCCAGGTGGGCGTCGACCCGGGCACCGAGTGGGGCACCGGGCTGACCGGCACCGCGGACAACACGCTGCGCCGGCTGCCTGCCGTGACCGCGGGCGACACGGTGGTCGACGACGCGTTCGACCCGGCGGAGCGGTGGGCCGGTTTCGCCACCGACACCGTGGACGGTCTCGGCTTCCACACGGTCGACGGCGGCGGCCCGGTGGACGTGCCGGCGGTGTTCTCCTGCCCGGCGATCTCCACCGTGGCCGGCACGGCCGGCACCGGCACCGTGACCGCGACCGACGCGGACGACGTGATCATCGAGCTGGCCGTGACGAGCCCGGTCGCCGGCATCACCCGGACCGCGTTCACGCCCGCGACCGCGACGGGCGGCACCGCGACCGCCACGATCGGGGTGGCCGCGGACGTGCCGGCCGGCACCTACCCGGTCACCGTCACCGCGTCGGACGCCGGCGGCGGCACCGCGGCCTGCACGGCCACCGTGACCGTCGCCGGGCTGCTGACCGTGGGCGAGGTGCAGGGCGCGACGCCGGACACCGGTGACGCCCGCGGCCACCGCTCGCCGCTGGCGCCCGCGTCCGGCAACGCCGGCAGCGCGCAGTACCACTTCGTGCAGGGCGTGATCACGCAGCTGACCCAGGCGCGCACGTCGGCCGGCGCCACCACGTACGGCTTCTTCCTGCAGAGCCGTCTCGGCGCGACCGACGGCGACCCGGCCAGCGCGGACGGCATCTTCGTGTTCATGGGCACGTTCACGTCGCTGATCGGCGGTTACGTGCCGGTCGCCGGCGACGAGGTGGTGCTGCGCGCCCGCGTCTCCGAGTACTACGACTACACGCAGCTCAGCAGCGCCTCGCTGGTCAGCACGGTCGCGTCCGGCCTGGACGTGAACGCGGTGGTGGCCACGACCGACGCCCGTCCGCCGGCCGACCTGGCCGCCGCGGACCGTTTCTGGGAGCGGCACGAGGGTGAGCGCATGCGCGTGCGGTCCGGCGCGCAGACGGTCAGCGGCCGCAACGTGTACCCGGCCACCGCGGACGGCGAGGTGTGGCTGCTCGACCGGGACGACCCGATCCTGAAGCGCACGGACCCGTACGCGCGCCGGGTGTTCCGGGACGCGCACCCGCTGGACGACGTGCCCGGCCGGCTGTTCGACAACGGCAACGGCAGCCGCATCATGATCGCCAGCATGGGCGTGAAGGCCGCGGCGAACGACAGCACCGCGCTGATCCCGGGCGCGAAGACGTTCGACCGGCTCACCGCGGACGCGGTCGGCGGTCTCTACTACACGTTCGAGAAGTACGCCGTGCAGGCCGAGGCGATCTCGTTCGCGAACGGTGCCGACCCGTCGCGGAACAACCCGCCGAAGCCGGCCGACCGGTCCTCCGAACTGGCGATCTCGTCGTACAACGTGGAGAACCTCTACGACTACCGCGACGACCCGTTCGACGGCTGCGACTTCACCGGCAACGCCGGCTGCGCGGGCGTCTCCCCGCCGTTCGACTACGTGCCGGGCAGCCAGGCCGAGTACGACACGCAGCTGGCCAACCTCGCCGACCAGATCATCAAGGACCTGCACGCCCCGGACCTGATCCTGGTCGAGGAGGCCGAGGACCAGGACATCTGCGCCGTGACCGGCGGCGAGCTGGTCTGCGGCACCACGAACGACGCGGACGGCGCACCGGACACGCTGCAGGAGCTGGCGCTGACCGTCACCCGCGCGGGCGGCCCCGCCTACGCCGCCGCCTACGATCGGAACGGCGCGGACGCGCGCGGCATCACGACCGCGTTCCTCTACCGCACCGACCGGTTGTCGTTGGCCCCGGCGACCGCGGCCGATCCGGTGCTGGGCTCGTCCCCCACCGTGCGGTACCGCGGCGCGGGCCTGGCCGGCAACGCGGACGTGCAGAACCCGAAGGCGCTGAACGCGGTCCTGCCGGCGGACGTGGACACGTCCACCGGCGTCGACGGCGCGAACGTCTTCACCCGGGCCCCGCAGGTCGGCAGGTTCGTCGTGCGGGCCGCACCGGGCTCGTCCGACACGTATCCGCTCTGGGCGGTGGCGAACCACTACTCGTCCGGTCCGGACTCGCGCGTCGGCCAGCGCCGGGAGCAGGCCGCGTACGGTGCCGCGATCGTCGACGCGATCGAGGCCGCGGACGCCACGGCCAGGGTCGTCTACGGCGGTGACCTGAACGTGTTCCCGCGCCCCGACGACCCGATCGCCACCGCGGCGAACCCGGCCACGTCGGACCAGCTCGGCCCGCTGTACGACGCCGGGCTGCACAACCTGTACGACGACCTGCTGGCCGACGCGCCCTCGTCCGCCTACTCGTACTCGTACGAGGGCCAGACGCAGACGCTGGACCACCTCTTCGTCAACGACGCGCTCTACGCCGACCTGATCGAGATGCGCGCCGCGCACATCAACGCCGACTGGTCCGCCGAGGACTCCACGAACGGTTCCCGCGGCAGCAGCGACCACGACCCGCAGGTCGCCCGCTTCCACACCCGGCCGGCCCTGACGGTCACCGACGCGCAGGTCACCGAGGGGGACCGGGGCACCGCCCAGTTGATGTTCGACGTCTCGCTGTCCCGCGCCACCACCAAGCCGGTCGTCGTCTGCGCCACCACGCTGGGCATCACCGCCTCGGCCGGCTCGGACTACAGCCCGCTGATCCGCTGCACCACCATCGCCGCCGGCCGGACCGGCACCACGTTCACGGTCTCTGTCACCGGCGACCGCAAGCCGGAAGCGGACGAGCGGCTGAGCCTGCTCGTCGCCGGCGTCCCCGGCGTCCGCAACGCCGACCCGGTCGCCACCGGCACCATCCGCAACGACGACTGACCACCCACCGTCGCCCTACCCGTCCGCGATCCCCAGAGGCCCGTCACCCCACCCGGTGGCGGGCCTCCCGTCCTCCAGCCACACCGTGCACATCGGCGGCGGCGGTACGTTCCGGAACTGCGCCACCCGCACCTCCCACTGGCTCCGCCGCCGCTGCCGCTCCCGCAACTCAGGTGACCGGTGAAAGGTCTCCGGCGGACGTGCCAGCCCGTACTGGTCGCCCCACCACTCCCCCGCCCGCGGGTCCAGAATCGTCGACAGGTGCGCCGGGTACCGCCGCCCCGCCCCGTCGTACGTCTCGTCCCACACCCGCATCGGCTGCACGATCCGCCCTTCCGGATCCACCACCACCAGATGCAGTCCCGCCACGCCCAGCATCCGTTCCAGCAACGCCACGCTCGGCGCCAGCCCACCCGTCTCCACCCGCGCCACCGCCGCCGCCGACACCTCCGCCCACCGCGCCAGATCCCGCTGACTCATGTCCGACATCCGCCGCGCCCGCCGCACCAACCCCGACACCGGAAACCCACCACCCCCACCCCGCAGCACCGGCCGCCCATACCCTGCAGCCCGCCCTCTCCGCCGCCTCTTCGCCCTCGTCATGCCGCGCACTCTGCCCCACACCCGCACTCCCCAGCCACCCCGCCACCTCCCCCCACCCTTCACCCTCCGTAACCCCCCACCTCCCCTCCCCCCACCCCCACCCCAAAACTTTGCTCTGCTTACATGCGCACATCCGGCGCCACTTGACGGAATGACCAGCGCAGATCCGCGCGCCGCCAAGGTAAGCAGAGCAAAGGATGCGGAAGGGCAGACGGGGCGGCGGAGACGGCCGTTACTTAAAGTGATGAATCGCGGACCGATCGGTCACGCTAAATTGGGGTCCAATCGGTCACGATCACGGTCTATTCAATCGGTTGGTGTCGATTGATCGAGTGCGGAATGATGGATTCGAAAGGCGCCGGAATGGCCTCTGGAGCGGATGCGGGTGCTCGATCGGGCCGGCGGCCGGGGATCGGGAGCCGGCAAGAGCCGGGGGGCGGTCAGCCAGGGGTGGGTGTCGGTGGTGCCGATGAGCGACAAACTGCGGCAGTCCGGAGGGCGGCCGTGAGGCGCGGGGCACATGTCGAGTTGATCTCGTCACCGGAGGCCGGGCGGGCCCTTCGCGACGGCGAGGGGGCGGGGCCGCAGTGGGCGCGAGGGTGGCCGACGGGGATAGGCCGGGCCGGGTGGGGATGGCCGGGTGGCGTGAAGCACGGTGGTGGTCAGGCGGGGGTGGGGCGAGGGGTGGTGGGGCGCGAGCGGAGGCGGGTGGTGGCGGTGGCGGCGTTGGTGGTGAGGCGGGTGGTTTCGGTGGCGAGGGCGGTGGCGCCGTCGTCGGTGAGGCGGTAGTAGCGGCGGGGGCGGCCGTCGACGGTTTCCTCGCGGTCAATGGTGACCAAACCCTCGGCGGCGAGGCGGTCGAGGGCGGCGTAGAGGGTGCCGGCCTGGAGGTGGACGGAACCGCTGGAGAGGGTTTCGGCCTCGCGGATGATGCCGTAGCCGTGCCGGGGCTGGTCGGTCAGCGCGGTGAGGATCCAGAACGTGGGTTCCCGCATTGCCTTCGCCATGCCAGCAAATATAAAGATTGTCTGAGTATGGGGACAAGCCTTGCGGGCCTGTCCCCGTCGACGTCGATACAGTGCCTAGTAACGGGCGCGGAGCAGGGTGGCGGCCTCGACGGCCCAGTAGGTGAGGATGAGCTGGGCGCCGGCGCGGTGGATCGAGGTGAGCGTCTCGAGGATTGCGGCCTCGCGGTTGATCCAGCCGTTCGCGGCGGCGGCCTCGACCATCGCGTACTCGCCGCTGATCTGGTAGGCGGCGACCGGGACGTCGACCGTGTCGGCGATCCGGGTGATCACGTCGAGGTAGGGCAGCGCGGGCTTGACCATGACCATGTCGGCGCCCTCGGCGACGTCCAGCGCCACCTCGCGCATCGACTCGCGCAGGTTCGCGGGGTTCTGCTGGTAGGTGCGGCGGTCGCCCTCGAGCGCGGACTCGACGGCCTCGCGGAACGGGCCGTAGAACGAGGACGCGTACTTCACGGCGTAGGCGAGGATCGAGCGGTCGGTGTGACCGGCGGCGTCCAGGGCCTTGCGGATCACGCCGACCTGGCCGTCCATCATCCCGGACGGGCCGAGCACGTGCGCGCCGGCGTCGGCCTGGGCCACGGCCATCTGTGCGTACGCCTCGAGCGTGGCGTCGTTGTCGACGGTGCCGTCGGCGGCGAGCAGGCCGCAGTGGCCGTGCGAGGTGAACTCGTCCAGGCAGACGTCGCTCATGATCACCGTGGCGTCGCCGACCTCGGCGCGGACGTCGCGCAGCGCCACGTTGAGGATGCCGTTCGGGTCGAGGCCGCCGGAGCCGGTCTCGTCCCGGGTCTCCGGCACGCCGAAGAGCATCACGCCGCCGACGCCGGCCTGCACGGCCTCGACCACGGCCTTGCGCAGCGAGTCGCGGGAGTGCTGGACGACGCCGGGCATCGACGTGATCGGCCGGGGCACGGTGAGGCCCTCCTTCACGAACATCGGCAGGATCAGCTGCGCCGGCGCCACCCGGGTCTCCTCGACCAGCCGGCGCATGGCCGGGGTGTGACGGAGACGCCGGGGGCGGATGTCGGGGAAAGACACGTCTCTGGGCCTTCCTTGGCTACGGAGCGTCTACCGGAAACGGAGCGCGGTCGGGCCCTGCACCTTCGAGCCGCGGCGCTGCTTGGCCGGCATCGCGGCCAGCTTCTCGCGCAGTTCGACGGCGTACCCGGCGAGCGCCTCGACCAGGTCCGGGACCGAGGCGTGCGGCGGCTGGACGTCGACCCGCAGGCCGAACTCCGTCGCGGTCTCCGCGGTCTTCGGTCCGATCACCGCGACCACCGTGCGCTGGTGCGGCTTGCCGGCGATGCCGACCAGATTCCGGACGGTGGAGGACGACGTGAACAGCACCGCGTCGAAGCCACCGGACTTGATCGCGTCGCGGATGTCGGCGGGCGGCGGGGCCGCGCGGACGGTCCGGTACGCGGTGACGTCGTCGACCTCCCAGCCGCGCTCGACCAGGCCGGCCGCGAGCGTCTCGGTGGCGATGTCGGCGCGCGGCAGCAGCACGCGGCCGACCGGGTCGAGGATCTCGTCGTGCGGGGAGAACTCGGCCAGCAGGCCCTCGGAGGACTGCTCGCCGGCCGGGATGAGCTCGGGCTGGATGCCGAACGCGCGGACCGCCTCGGCGGTGGCCTCACCGATACACGCGATCTTGACGCCACCGAAGTGGCGCGCGTCCAGGCCGTGCTCGCCGAACTTCTCCCAGACCGCGCGGACCGCGTTGACCGAGGTGAAGACGACCCAGGCGTACCGGCCGTCGACCAGGCCCTTGATCGCCCGCTCCATCTGGGCCGGGGTGCGCGGCGGCTCGACCGCGATGGTCGGCACCTCGCACGGGATCGCGCCGTACGCGCGCAGCCGGGCGCTCATCACGCCGGCCTGCTCCTTGGTGCGCGGGACGAGGACCTTCCAGCCGTACAGCGGGCGGTTCTCCCACCAGCTGAGCTTGTCCCGCTCGGCGACGCCCTCACCGAGGGTGAGCACCACGCGGCCGGTGAAGCCGAGCGCGGCCGCGACGAACGAGTCGACGGTGGACGTGGTGGTGTGCTGCGTGTCGCCGGTGCCGTCGCCGGTGACGCCGACCGGCGTGGTGCCGTCGACGCCCGCGGCGAGCAGGCCGTCGCGGACCGCGGCGAGGTCACCGGCGTCGACGGCCAGGGAGATCGAGCCGCGGCCGAGCGCGGCGGCGAGCGCCTCGAAGTCGAGCGTGGTCACGTCGTCCACGTCACCGGCGGTGCGCACGCCGGGCAGCGGCACACCGGCGTAGGTCGCGACGCCGGCGGCCTGGCCGATGCCGGGCACGACCTCGAAGTGCGCGGCGGTACGCGCGACCGCCTGCACGGCCGCGACCACCGAGTCGTGACCGAACGGGTCACCGGCGACCAGGTACGCCGCGTGCAGCCCGGAGCGGGCGGCGGAGAGCAGCACCTTGGCGACGTCGCCGGGGGCCCCCTCGGCGGGCGTGAACTGGGCGTCCTCGGCGGCCTGCGACTTCAATGCCTCGATCAGCGATTCGGGGAGACCCCGGTCGTAGATCACCTGGTCCGCATCGACGACGGCGTCGTGCGCACGGCGGGTGAGCAGGCCGGGGTCGCCGGGGCCGGCCCCGACGAACGCGATGTGGCCTACGGCTTTACGGGTGCGGGTCATTGCGTGCTCCCAGTTACATGTGCTTCCGCGGTCCGCGGTGAGGCATTCGGGGTCGTGCCATTCGGGGGCTGTACGGGGCCGGCCGTCCAGAGTCCGGCGGCGCCGGAGTCGAGCAGGTCGGCCGCGAGCGCCTTGCCGATCTCGACGGCGTCGGCCGGGCGCCCGGTGCGGGACAGGCGCACGTCGTGGCTGCCGTCCGGGGCGATCACGGCGCCGCGCAGGTAGATCTCGTCGCCGTCGTCGCCCTCGGCGAGTTCCGCGTACGCGCCGACCGGTGCGCTGCAGCCGGCCTCGAGCGTGGCCAGCAGCGACCGCTCGGCGGCGACGACCGCCCGGGTGTCCGGGTGGTCGAGCACGGTGAGCAGGTCGATCAGGTCGGCGTCGTCGGCGCGGCACTCCACGGCGAGCGCGCCCTGCGCGGGGGCGGGCAGCATGAGCATCGGGTCGAGCGTCTCGGTGATCTCGCCGTCCCGGCCGAGCCGGGTCAGGCCGGCCCGGGCCAGCACGACCGCGTCCAGGTCCGCGTGCGGCCCGACGACCCGGGAGATCCGGGTGTCGACGTTGCCGCGGATCGGGACGGTCTCGAACTGCAGGCCGAGCGCCTGGAGCTGGGCGATGCGGCGGACCGCGCCGGTCCCGATCCGGGCTCCGGGGGGAAGCTCGGTCAGCCGCAGGCCGTCGCGGGAGATCAGCGCGTCGCGCGGGTCCTCCCGAGCCGGCACGGCCGCGATGTGCAGCCCGGGGGCCGACGCGGTGGGCAGGTCCTTGTAGCTGTGCACCGCGAAGTCGATCTTCCCGGCCGTCAGCGCGTCGCGCAGCGCGGAGACGAACACGCCCACGCCGAGCGTCTGCACCGGCGCGGCGGAGGTGTCGCCGCTGGTCACGATGCGGACCAGCTCGACCGGCCGGCCGGTGGCCGCGGTGAGCGCGCCGGCCACGCGCTGTGACTGGGCGAGCGCGAGTGCGCTGCCCCGGGTGCCCAGGCGCAGCGGTGCGCCGGTGTTCGGTGAGCCGGTCACGCCCGTCCTCCGATCTCGGGTACGGCGTCCGCGTGGGTCGCCTGCGGGATCTCCAGGTCGAACAGCTCGCGCAGCAGTGCCGCGTACTGGTCGCCGCCGGGTGACTGGGCGAGCTGGCGGACCCGGACCGTCGGCTGGTGGAGCAGCTGCTGCACGACTCGGTGCAGGGTCTTCGCCACGTCCGCGCGCTGGTCGTCGCTGAACTCGGGGTGCCGCTGGTTGAGCCGGCGCAGCTCGGCGGTGACCACGTCGTCGGCGCGCCCGCGCAGCGCGGCGACGGTCGGGGCCACGTCCTTGCCGCGCAGCCAGGCGAGGAAGTTCTCCACCTCGCCGGCGACGATGTTCTCCACCGCGAGCGTGTCCGCGGACGCGGGGTGCTCCCGGCGCGCCTCGGCGAGCCGGTCGATGTCGAGCACGACCACGCCGGGCACGTCCACGGCGTCCGGCGCGACGTCCCGCGGCAGCGCGAGGTCCAGCACCACCAGCGGGTCCCGGCCGGTGCGCCCGGCGACGGCCGCCTCCAGCAGCTCGCGGGTGAGCACCGGCGTCTGCGACGCGGTCGCGGAGACGACCAGGTCGGCGTCGCGCAGCGCGGTGGCCACGTCCGCGTAGCCGACCGGGTGCGCACCGTACGCCTCGGCGAGCCGCTCGGCCCGCTCGGTGTTGCGGTTCGTGACGTGCAGCGGGCCGACCCCGGCCCGGCTGAGCGTGGCGACGGAGAGCGCGCCCATCGCGCCCGCGCCGATGACCAGCGTCGGGCGGCCGTCCAGCCCGCCGGGCAGGTGCTCCGCGGCGACCTCGAGCGCGGCCGTGACCACGCTCTGGCCGGCCCGGTCGATGCCGGTCTCCGCGTGCGCCCGCTTGCCGACCCGCAGGCCCTGCTGCATCAGCTCGTGCAGCAGCCGGCCGGCCGAGTCGGCCTCGGTGGCCGAGTGGTACGCGTCGCGCAGCTGGCCGAGGATCTGCGGCTCGCCGACGACCATGGAGTCGAGCCCGGCCGCGACCTTGAACGTGTGCTCCACGGCATCGCCGTCGAAGTGCACGTAGAGGTGGCTGGCCAGCTCGGCGGGGACGTCGAAGCCGGCGTGCCCGGCCAGCACGGTGCAGATGTCGCCGAGACCGCCGTGGAAGCCGGAGACCGCCGCGTAGACCTCCACCCGGTTGCAGGTGGACAGCATCACGGCCTCGCCGACGTACGGCTGGGCGACCAGCCGTTCCAGGATGCCGGGCAGGTCCGCGGGCGGCGTCGCGAGCCGCTCCAGCACCGAGAGCGGGCTGGTGCGGTACGACGCGCCGACGACGAGGAGTTTCACGATCCGACCGCCTCCGCAGCGTCGGTGGAATGGTGTGCTCCCGACCCGGTCAGGCCGCCGGGCAGGGCGGTGAGCGCGGCCGGCCCGGCCGCGCTCGACTTGCGGTGCTGGTGGAAGGAGAGGATCTGGAGCTCGATCGCGAGATCCACCTTCCGGACGTCCACTCCGACGGGCACGTTCAGCACCCGGGGAGCGAAGTTGAGGATGCCCGTCACGCCGGCGGCCACCAACTGGTCGGCTACGCTCTGGGCGCCTTCCGCGGGCGTGGAGATGACGCCGATCGCGATCGGGTCCTCCGCCGCGACCTGCGGCAGCTCGTCCAGGTGACGCACGGTCAGGCCGTGGATGCGCTGGCCGACCAGCTCCGGGTCGACGTCGAAGAGCGCGGCGATGCGGAAGCCGCGGCTGGCGAACCCGGCGTAGCCGGCGAGCGCGTGGCCGAGGTTGCCCAGGCCGACGAGGACGACGGAGCGGCGCTGGGTGAGGCCGAGCACGTTCTCGATCTGGTCGACGAGCAGGGTGACGTCGTACCCGACGCCGCGTGTCCCGTACGACCCGAGGTGGGAGAGGTCCTTGCGCAGCTTGGCGGAGTTGACCCCGGCGGCCACGGCGAGCTCCTCGCTGGAGACCGTCTCGTGACCCGACTCGGCCAGGTGGTGCAGGGCGCGCAGGTACTCCGGCAGCCGGGCGACCGTGGCCTCGGGAAGGTCCGGCGACGTGGCGACGACCGCGGGGTTACCGGGCTCGCCTTGATCGGTCGCGCCGTGCCCGGGCGCGCCCGGCGGGGGGTGCTGGCTCATGTGACTCCGTGCCGACGTAGCGATCCTCGGCCGATCCCGCGGATCGGTCGTTGTGGAAGCCCCTCGACACCCGCCGTTACCGGCTGCCCTGACGGGGCGTGTAGAGCTAACAATGTAGGCGCTTGTGAAGGCGTGCACAAATCGCGATCTTGATCGAAGCAGTGGACAACCGGCCGTCGTCCATGCTAGCGAATTCGCCGGGCTTCGTCGGTGCACCGAAGCCCTCCGTCTCCACCGGGACCAGCCCCGCGCCGCACCCCGCCGCCGCCGCGACCAGCTCACCCCTGAGCCGTTCGAAGACGTCCACCAATCAGTATGCGCCAAATGGCTTTTATGCTGCAAATAACGGGTAACCGCGCCGGGCGACGGTAGGGAGAGCCCTACTACCAAGAGGCGTGCGCGCGGGATCGGATACGTACGGTCGAGGGCTTAGCGTTTTCGGCATGACCACGCTCACCGCCGAATCGGGGACCCCGTCCCCGACCCCGATGCGGCAATTGCTGATCGATTCCGGATACGTCCTGATCGGTCTGCCGCTCGCACTGATCGGGTTCATCCTCACGATCGTCACCGTGACGCTGGGTGCCGGGATGGCGATCACCGTCATCGGGCTGCCGATCATGGCGGGTGGCCTGCTGGTCGCCCGCGGGTTGGCGGACCTGGAACGGCGGCGCCTGCCCGCGGTGCTGCGCACGCCCCAGCTCCGGCCCGCGTACCGGAAGAGCCGGGAGAACGGTGGGCTGTGGTCCCGGGTGTTCGCGCCGATCCTGGACGTCCAGTCCTGGCTGGACTTCGCCCACGCGCTGGTCAAGCTGCCGATCTCCGCCGTGTCGTTCCTGATCACCGTGGTGTGGTGGGCCGGCGCGGCGGGCGGCGTCACGTACTGGATGTGGGACTGGGCGCTGCCGCACGAGCCGGACAGCACCGATCTGCCCGAACTGCTCGGCCTGTCGGACACCAGCGGCTCCCGGATCGCGACCTACACCGTGCTCGGCATCTTCTTCGCCACCACGCTGCCGCTCGTCGTCCGCGGCGCCGCGCTGCTCAGCGCCGCCACCGGCCGGGCGCTGCTGACCGGCATGGCGCAGTTCCAGACCCGGATCAGCACGCTCGAGGGGCAGCGCCGGGCCGCGGTCTCCGCCGAGGCGCACGCGCTGCGGCGGCTGGAGCGGGACATCCACGACGGCCCGCAGCAGCGCCTGGTCCGGCTCGCCATGGACCTGGGCCGCGCGCAGCAGCAGCTGGAGACGGACCCGACGGCCGCGAAGGCCACGCTCGGCGAGGCGCTCACGCACACCGTGGACACGCTCAACGAGCTGCGCGCGCTCTCCCGCGGGATCGCACCGCCGGTGCTGGCCGACCGCGGGCTGCCGAGCGCACTGGCCGCGCTGGCCGGGCGATCGACCGTACCGGTGGAGCTGGCCGTCGATCGTGACCTGGGCCGGCTGGACCCGGCCGTGGAGAACGCAGCCTACTTCGTGGCGGCCGAGGCGCTGGCCAACGTGAACAAGCACAGCAACGCGTCCGAGGCCTGGCTGACCGTGGCGCACGCCGCCGGCCGGCTCGGCATCTCGGTGCTGGACAACGGCGCCGGCGGCGCGCACGTGGCGAAGGGGCACGGGCTGGCCGGCCTGGCCGACCGGGTGCAGGCGGCCGGCGGCACGCTGCGCATCGACAGCCCGATGGGCGGGCCGACCGAGCTGCGGGTCGACCTGCCGTGCTAGACACGGGGTCATGCGGGTCGTGATCGCCGAGGACGCGGTGTTGTTGCGAGAAGGTCTCATCCGGCTGCTGACCGAGCACGGCCACGAGGTGGTCGCGGCCGTGGACAGCGGGCCGGCGCTGGTCGACGCGGTCGCGGCGCACCGGCCGGACGTGTCGATCGTGGACGTGCGGATGCCGCCGACGCACACCGACGAGGGGCTGCGCGCCGCGGTCGAGGCACGCGGGCTGGTGCCGGGCACGCCGATCCTGGTGCTGTCGCAGTACGTCGAGGTCTCCTACGCCGACGACCTGCTCGCCGACCGGGCCGGCGCGATCGGCTACCTGCTCAAGGACCGGGTGGCCGCGGTCGCGGACTTCCTCGACGGGCTCGGCCGGGTCGCGGCCGGTGGCACCGTGCTCGACCCGGAGGTGGTGGCGCAGCTGTTCGCGCGGCGCCGCCGGGACGACCCGCTGCGCGAGCTGACGCCGCGCGAACGGGAGGTGCTCGGGCTGATGGCGGAGGGCCGGTCGAACACCGCGATCGCCCGGAAGCTGGTGGTCAGCGACGGCGCGGTGGAGAAGCACGTGCGCAACATCTTCACCAAGCTGCAGCTGCCGCCGGACGAGGAACAGCACCGCCGGGTACGGGCGGTGCTGACGTACCTCGGAGGCTAGGGCCTAGAGATCTTTCGCGATCTTCACGGCCTCGGCGAGTGAGTCGGCCACCGGCAGGCCGGAGGCGCGCAGCCGGTCCGGGTCGGTGAAGCCGCCGGTGTAGAGCACGACCGCGCCGCCGACCGAGTGGGCCGCGTCGGCGTCGTCGAGCGAGTCGCCGATCAGCACCACGTCGGTGCCGGCCACGCCCAGCTCGGCCAGGTGGCGGGCGAGGTAGCCGGCCTTGAGGTCGCCGCCGACCGCGCCGGGCAGGCCGTCGACGCGCCGGAAGTGCGCGGCCAGGCCGTACCGCTCGATCGCCGGGACCAGCTCGCTGTGGAACCACATGGACAGCAGCGACTGGTCCGGGCCCCACTCGCGCATCGCGTCCGCCGCGTCCGCGGCCAGCGCGACCGAGGTCAGACCGTCCCGGTACGCGTCGTGGAAGATGCCGTCGAGCACGCCGAACTCGTCCGCGTCGACCGCCCGGCCGAGCACCTGCGCGTAGTACTCCGCGATCGGCCGGCGGAAGTGGCGGCGGTGCTCGTCCGGCGTGACCGCGGGGCCGGCGACGCTGGCGAACGCCGCGTTGGTCGCCGCCACGACCAGGTGCAGGTCGTTGAGGAGCGTGCCGTTCCAGTCCCAGACGAGGTGTGTGCGAGTGCCCATCGCGCGATGTTAGCCCTCGCGGGGCAGCGCCAGATCGGCCAGCAGCCGGGCCTCCTCCACCCGCCAGTAGCCGTGCTCCCGGCCGTCCAGCAGCACGACGGGGACGCGCTCGCCGTACTCCCGCTCCAGCTCGATGTCGCTCTCGACGTCGATCTCCAGGTAGCGGTCACCGGTCGCGGCGACCACCCGGTCGACCGCCTCCTTGGCCACCTCGCACAGGTGGCAGCCGGGCCGGGTGATGAGGGTCAGACGGGGCTCCTGCACGGTGGCGAGTCTGCCAGAACCGGCACGCCGATGACCCCCGGTGGACACCGGCCCCGGCGTGTCGCGGTGCAAGTGCGGGCGGGCGTGTCACGGCATAGCCCGAGGTAAGCGCCTGGTCACCACACGTATGGTTTCGCCTGACGCACACCGTGTGCGACACGGAAGTGCGGTTTCCGCGAAATACTCCTGCTCTATGTAACGGACTCCACACGTGTGGGTGAGGCAGGCCCTATCATCTCAAAGGGTCGACTCACCCCTTTTGTTATGAGTTGACACCCCTCACCCAGAGGAGGCCGTTGTGCCCGATCTTGCACCGCAACTGCACCTCATGGGTGCGTGTCCGCTCCTGGCTCGCCGACCCCCCTTACCCGCCGGATGCGCCGATATGCCCTCAGTACGGGGCTGCGCGGAGGAGGCCCAGTGACGTACCGATACGCCGCGGACGGGATCGTCTTTTCGGCCCGGCTCGCGCTCAACGACGGCCTTCACCACCTGGGCGTGACCATCGGGATGGCGCGCGCGGAGAGCAGCGGCAGCGAACGCACCCGGAACCGCCCACCCAACGCACCACCGAACCAGGCACCACCCCGGACCGGCACGCCCACCAACGGCGGGCGGGTCGGTGCGCCACCCAAACCGGCGCCGCCCGGACAGCGCACCACGGACACCGCGCCGCTGCCGGCCACCGGGCCGGACGCGCCGCAGCGCCCCAGCCGTCCGGACCCGTCCGACGCGGCCGCCGAGGTGTGGGCGCTCGTCGAGCGCGCCCAGGCCGGTGAGTCCGCCGCGTTCGGGCTGATCTACGACCGGTACGTGGACACCGTCTTCCGCTTCATCTACTTCCGGGTCGGCAACCGGCAACTCGCCGAGGACCTGACGTCGGACACGTTCCTGCGCGCGCTCAAGCGGATCGGCAGCTTCACCTGGCAGGGCCGCGACCTCGGCGCCTGGCTCGTCACGATCGCCCGGAACCTGGTCGCCGACCACTTCAAGTCCGGCCGCTACCGGCTCGAGGTGACCACCGGCGACGTGCTCGACGCCGACCGCGAGGACCGCGGGCCGGAGGGCAGCCCGGAAGCCGCGGTCGTCGACCACATCACCAACGTCGCCCTGCTCACCGCCGTCAAGCAGCTCAACCCGGAACAGCAGGAGTGCATCGTGCTCCGCTTCCTCCAGGGCTTCTCGGTCGCGGAGACGGCACAGGCGATGGGCAAGAACGAGGGCGCGATCAAGGCACTGCAGTACCGCGCGGTCCGTACGCTCGCCCGGCTCCTCCCGGACGGCTTCCAACCGTGACCCGTTCCCCCGGATCGTCCCGTAACCACGCGTGCCCGTCCCCCGTTTGTCCCGGTGCGACCCATGGTGGTTCCGGCATTTCCCCGCATCGCGGTCGCCCTGGCCGGTGCAGACGCCGTCCGGGTAACCGCGACGACTGAAGGGAGGTGCCTTCGGTGAGAAACGTCATCTTCGACCGTCGTCGTGCCGAACGCTTCGCCCAGCTGCTGGACGAGGCCGACGGCGGACCGCGCCACCACGGCCGGTCCCGAGCGGATGACCAGGTGGCCGAGCTGGTGGCGCTCGGACACGAGCTCAACGGCGCATCGCCGGGCCCCGAGATCGACTCGGACTTCCGGACCGGGCTGCGCGCCATGCTGATGGCGACCGCGGAACGCGAGGGCATCGGCGTCACCGCCACCGACCCGGAGGACGCCGGCGGCCCGGTGGCCCGCCTGCTCAAGGCCGGTACCGCCGCGGACGCGGCCGGACGCCGGCTGCGTGCCCGTGGTGCGATCGTGGTCGGCGTGCTCGCCGGCGCGGTCGTGGTCTCCGGCATGTCCGCGGCCAGCTCCGACGCGAACCCGGGCGACGCGCTCTACAGCGTCAAACGGCACTCGGAGCAGGCGCAGCTGGCGCTCGCCGGGTCCGACGAGGACAAGGGCCGGCTGTACCTGGAGTTCGCGGCCACCCGGCTGCGCGAGGCCCGGGCCGTCACGGACGACACCGCCGGCTTCGAAACCGTCCTCAACGACATGGACGCCGACACCCGCGAAGGCGTGAAGCTGCTCGCCGGGGCCGCGACCCGGGAGCACAGCGGCACACCGCTGGAACCGGTGGACCCGTTCGTCACCGCGCAGCGCCGCCAGATCGGCGGCTTCCTGGACACGCTGTCCGGCGCGAACCGGGACCGCGCGCTCGGCTCACTGATCCTGCTCGACTCCGTCGACAAGCGGTCCCGCGCGCTGACCGACGGGTTCGCCTGCCCGGCCGCGGAGACGCTGCCGCAGACCGACGCGCTCGGCCCGCTGCCGAACGTGTGCGGCGACGAGGACGACCCGGTCGGCTCGCCGGTGCACGGCGGCGGACAGCGGTCGCAGGACCAGGTCCCGGCCGCCCGGGAGACGGACGGCGGCACGCCCGCGACCGGTGCGCCGGCCGCCACCGGCACGCCCGCCCCGGCCGCCACCGCGACGCCGGCACCCGCGCCCGCCGTCGACGAGCCCGCGGCCGGCACCGGCACCGGCACCGGCGACGAGCCGGTCATCGAGGAGCCGGAGCCGAGCGCCCCGGCGCCGAGCCCCACGCCGGCCGGCAAGAACGTGCTGGAGGACCTGCTCGGCGGTCTGCTCGGCGGCTGATCCGAGGCCACTCGCAGCGGCTCGATCCGAACGCCACTCGCACGAGGGCCGTCCGACCACCCGGTCGGGCGGCCCTCGGCGCGTTCCCGCCCCGGGATCCGCACGGTCCGCTTCGGGCGGCGGCTAGGCTCGCCTGAGCGATCGCTACGAGAAGGGGGCCCCGGTGCCGCGCATTCGCAAGGTGACCGTGAGCACGGACGCACGGGGTCACACCGCGGGCTGGGTCTCGACCGATCTGGAGGCCGCGCTGGTACCGCGGCCGGACCCGGGCGCCGCCGCCTTCTTCGACCTGGACAACACGATGATGCAGGGCGCGTCGCTGTACTGGTTCGCCCGCGGCCTCGCCTCCCGGCGCTACTTCACCGCCCGCGACGTCGCCCGGTTCGCCTGGCAGCAGGCCCGGTTCCGGCTGATCAGCGAGCACCGTGGGCACATCAGCAGCGCCAAGGACATCGCGCTGGCGTTCTTCCACGGCTGGAAGGTCGAGGACGTCGAGCGCCTGGCCGAGGAGATCTTCGAGGAGTCGATGGCGGCCCGCATCTGGCCCGGCACGCACGCGCTCGCCAAGACCCACCTGGACGGCGGCGAGCGGGTCTGGCTGGTCACCGCCGCGCCGATCGAGATAGGACGGGTGATCGCGCAACGGCTGGGGCTGACCGGTGCGATCGGCACCGTCGCCGAGATCGTCGACGGCGCCTACACCGGACGGCTGGTCGGCGACATGATGCACGGCGCGGCCAAGGCGGACGCGGTGCGGCAGCTCGCCGTCGTCGAGGGCCTGAACCTGAAGCGGTGCACGGCGTACAGCGACTCGGCCAACGACATGCCGATGCTGACCTCCGTCGGCAACGCGGTCGCGACGAACCCGGACGCGGCACTGCGCCGCATCGCCCGGGTGCGGGGCTGGCAGGTCCGCGACTTCCGGACCGCGCGGAAGGCGGCCAGGATAGCGGTGCCGGTCGCGGTCGCCACCGGCCTGGTCGCGGGCACCGCGCTGACCGTCGCGCTGCGCCGCCGGGCGGCCCGATGACCGCGAGCGCCGCCCTGCCCCGCCGCCGGATCGGGCTCGCTCAGATCGGACTGCTGGTCGCGGTGCTCGCCGCGGTCGCGCTGATCGTGCTGCCGGGCAACGCGGACCGGGCGAAGAGCCCGGCACAGACCGGCCCGCTCGGTCCCGCCGAGGCCTGGCCGGGCGTGACGATCGGCCAGTTCCCGGGCAACGTCTCCGACGGCCCCGCGTTCTCCCCGTCGTACTTCCTGGACGCGCAGACCGCGATCGGCACCGCGCCCAGCCCGGACGGTGCCTTCATGCGGCTGGTCCGCCGCGCCGGTGACGGCACGCTGCGCGAGCTGCGCCGGCTGCCGTACTCCGGCGCGCCGCAGTTCGGCGGGTTCGCCACCGACGGCACGGAGCTCGCCTGGGCCGAGTCGCTGGCCGGGGACGACAACGTGACACGCACCGAGATGTGGGCGATGCGGCTGCCGGACGGCGAGCCGCGCCGGCTCACCGCCGACACCGGCGACGTGGTCTTCTTCAACTCCGAGTACGACATGCTGATCGCCGAGCGTTCGCTCTACTGGGCCGAGGTCGCGCCCGGCGACGAGCCCGCCACGCTGATCCGGTCCGTGCCGCTGGCCGGCGGCGACGTCACCACCGGCACCGAGGACGGCGCCTGGGCGATGACGAAGTTCCCGTGGCTGGTCAGTGCGGAGAGCGGCCAGGCGTCGCTGCCGAAGCTCCGCGACTGGCGGAACAACCGGGAACTGACCGTCGCCGCCGGCGGCACCGAGCTGGTCACCTGCGGCAGCGTCTGGTGCCGGGTGCTGGTCATCTCCGCGGACGGGCCGGCCCGCACCGACCTGATGCGCCCGGACGGCTCCGACCGCCGGCGGATGGCCGGCGGTGCCGCGATGTCCGCCGTCACCGACGTGGCGCTGCTCGACCGGTTCGAGGTGCTCACCGAGGCGGGACCGGACACCATCCCGACCAGCAGCCAGATCCTCTACGTCTACGACATCGAGAAGCAGCAGACGGTACGGGTCGCCGACGCGGTCGGCATGATCCAGTCCCGCAACGGCGTGCTCTGGTGGTCGACCGGCGCCGACACCGACATCGTCTGGCACACGCTGCCGCTGACCGCGATCGGCTGACCCGGCCGCGGTCAGCCGACGAGCGGCCGCAGCTCGGTCGCGACGAACCGGACGAAATCCTCCGGCGACGGCTCGTCCTCGGTCGGCTGCAGCACGATCGTGTCCGCGCCCGCGTCGGTCCAGCGCCGCACGCCGGCCGCGATCGCCGCCGCGTCGCCGCCGACCGTCACGTCCTCGACCGGTGCCGTCATCCCCCACGTCGCGTGCGCCCGCCGGAGCCGCTCCCGGTGATCGTCACCGGTCGCCGCGATCAGGTACACCGCCAGCGTGACCGGGTCGGTCCGGCCCGCCGCCGCCCGCCCCTCCTCGATCAGCGCCCGGGCCCGGGCCGTCTCCGCCGGTGTCGTCCCGCCGGACAGGATCACCACGTCGCCGACCTCGCCGCACAACCGCAGCGACCGCGGCCCCGACGCGCCCACCAGCAGCGGCGGCGGGCTCGCCGGCTTCCAGACCAGCTCGACGCCGTCCAGGTTCACGTACCGCCCGGACACGGTGACCTGCTCGCCGGCGAGCAGCGCCCGCAGCGCCGTCGCGTACTCCCGCATCAGCGTCACCGGCGACCCGGCCCGCGCCCCCGCCTGCCCCATCCAGTCCTGCACCCCGTGCCCGAGCCCGAGCATCGACCGGCCCGGGAACATCCGCTCCAGGTTCGCCGCCTCCATCGCGGTCAGCGCCACGTTCCGCAACGGCACCGGCAGCAGTCCCACCACCACCCGCAACCGCTCCGTCCACGCCAGCGCCGCCGCCGCGCTCGCCACCCCGCTCTCGAAGAAGCAGTCCTCCCAGAGCCACAGCTCCTCCAGGCCCGCCTCGTCCGCCGCCCGCGCCACGCCCCGCAGCCGTTCCGGCTCCCACTGCGGCACGAACACCGCCCCAAGCTTCGTCATGCCCCCATCCTCCCCACCCCCGATCGACAATCCAAAGATCCCGATCAACCCCACCTCCGGAGGATCCAGAACTCCGCGCGCCGCCCGTCCCGTCGCGCACCGACTCACCACAACTCCGCGATTCCCACCCGCGCCACTTCCCACGGCACCCGTCACGCCTCGTAACGCCCCCGCCGCCCGGGCCCGCTTCCCACCCATATTTGCTCTGCTTACATGGACAAAGCGCCTGAATCTGTTGCCTGGTTTCAGGGCAACGCGCACTTTAGGCCGCAAATCCGGCCTTCTGCTTGTTTCGGTATCGACGCCCATATCACTACGACGCCGGGTAGGTAAGCAGAGCAAAGTGGCGTAGGTAAGCAGAGCAAAGGGGGGTGGGGAGATCGTTTGGGTGGGGGTGGGGCCGGGCTCGAGGCGTGCGGGATTACGCGCCGTTACGAGCACGGGGTGCGCGGGTGGGGGTTTCAGTGTGTGCGGGACCGGCAGGGAGGCCGGCCACGGCCGACCGGTGCCCGCGGGAGCACGCGGGACCGGGGACGCCGGGAGCGGGAAGATGCGCTTCGGGGTTCCGGGTCAGAGGCCGAAGGGGTCGGGGCGGGACTTGAGGAGCGTGTGCAGCGCCTGCTGGATGGTCTCGCGGACCTGGTCGGCGAGGTTGTAGACGACCAGCGGGTCGTCGGCCTGGTCCATCAGGTGGGCGGTGGGGATCGGCGGGCAGAACTGGATGAGCCACTTGCTGGGCAGTGGCACCAGGCCGAGCGGGCCGAGCAGCGGGAAGGTCGGGGTGACCGGAAAGTACGGCAGGCCGAGGAGGCGGGCGAGCGGCTTCACGTCGGCGAGCATCGGGTAGGACTCCTCGGCGCCGACGATGGCGGCCGGGACGATCGGGGCGCCGGTGCGCAGCGCGGCGGCGACGAAACCGCCGCGGCCGAAACGCTGCAGCTTGTAGCGCTGGGAGTAGTGCTTGCCGATGCCCTTGAAGCCCTCGGGGAAGACGCCGACGACCTCGCCGGTGCGCAGCAGGCGCTCGGCGTCGGGATTGCAGGCGACGGTGACGCCGGACTTGCGGGCCAGTTCGGAGACGACCGGCATGCGGAAGATCAGGTCGGCGCCGAGCAGGCGCAGGTGGCGCTCCTGCGGGTGGGTGTCGCGCAGCGCGACGGAGAGCATCAGCGCGTCCAGCGCGATCGTGCCGGAGTGGTTGCCGACGACCAGCGCGCCGCCGGACGCGGGGACGTTGCCGACGTCGAGCACCTCGGTGCGGAACCACTCGCGGTAGAGCGGCTTGAGCAGCGGGTGGAAGACCTGGTCGGTGAGCTCGGGGTCGAAACCGAACTCGTCGACGTCGTACTGGCCGGAGAGCCGGCGGCGCAGGAACGACAGCGCACCGGCGACCCGCTGATCCCACACGTCCTCGACGATGCCATCCGGGGCGTCCTCGGCGGGAGCCTTCTCCGGTGTCGTCCCCGCGGTCGGGCGGTCGCCGGGCGGAAAACCGTTCTGCGCCGGTACGGACGGGTGGTGGCCGTTGCTGCGGCGCGGCATCGGCGCCGGGTCGGCCGGGCGGAACTCCGCGCCGGGCAGGAAATCGCTCATCACGCCGCTCCCTGACGGGCCGCGCGCACCCGACGGATGGTGTCCAGGATCGACTGCTCGGTCGTGGCGAGGCGCTCCGGCGAGACCAGTGCGCCGCCGAGGTGGGCCTGGATGAAGTCGTCGAACGCGGCCGCGGTGGACCGGGGCGTGAAACCGAACTCGCGGATCAGGCGGGTGGTGTCGACGACCCGGCCGTGCACGAACAGGTCGACCTGGTCGAGGCCGTTCTGGCCGAGGCCCATGGCCCGCGCGATCGACATGGCGCCGGCCAGGCCGGGCTCGGGGACCGGCACCGGGACGCGGCCGGCCCGGCGGATCGCCTGGGACAGTGCGAGGACACCCTCGCCGGCCACGTTGAACGTGCCGGGGTGGTCCTCGGCGACCGCGCGGTGCATCACCTCGAGCGCGTCGTCGACGTGCACGAACTGCAGCCGGGCGTCGCGGCCGAAAACGGTCGGGACGAACGGCTGGGAGAAGTAGCGGGTGAGCGACGTCTCCGCGCGGGAGCCGATGAACGGCGCGAAGCGCAGGACGGTGGCGACCACGTCCGGGCGCCGGCGGCGGAAACCGCGGACGTAGCCCTCGATGTCCAGGATGTCGCGGGCGAAGCCGCCGCGCGGGACCTCCCGCGGCTCGGTGTCCTCGGTGAAGACACCCGGGTCGCGGAACGAGGCACCGTAGGCGGCGGTCGACGACCGCATGACCAGCTTGCGCAGCCGCGGTGCCTGCTGGGCGGCCGCGAGCAGCTGCATGGCGCCGATGACGTTGTGTTCCTTCATCGCGCCCCGGCCGCCCTGGATGGCGTCCGGCGAGCTGGTGATCGCGAGGTGGACGACCGCTTCGGCGCCGAGGTCGGCGAGGACCGAGCCGGCGGACCGGAGGTCGACACGGACCAGCTCGACGCCGCGCAGCGTGTCGGCCAGCGCGGCGGGCGGATCGGCCGGGTCGAGCCCGATGACCTGCCCGATGCGCGGGTCGGCGGCGAGGCGCGCGGCCACGTGCGCGCCCAGGAACCGGCTGACCCCGGTGACCACGACGGTCCCCGGCGATTCGGTCACTCGCGCCTCCGTGGCCTTCTCGACACCTGCGACCAGCTAGTGAACCTCAGGCAAGCAACACCGCGCGCCGGGCCTTTCCGAAGCGGCCCGGCGCGACGGGAATTACTTGCCGAGACGGCGACGCTGGACGCGGGTCTTGCGCAGCAGCTTGCGGTGCTTCTTCTTGGCCATACGCTTGCGGCGCTTCTTGACCACCGAGCCCATACGACAGCCCCTTCAATCGTTGTTGATGCGATCCTCCGGGCTCGGCAGGTCACGGGGCGTGACGCCGGGCACCGACGAGACGGTGGACCGGGAACCTCAGCGAGCGCGTCATGCGCCGGGCTTCAGCGGCCGGGCACCGGCGCGAGCCAGCTGGGTTCGGGTCCGAGTCCGCTCCAGGGTACCCGTGTGCGACGCGGCGACAAACACGACCCTGCCGGTCAGGCCGACTCGGAGAACGCGCCGCGCAGATATTCGTGGACCGCGTGCTCCGGCACCCGGAACGATCGGCCCACCCGAACGGCGGTCAGCTCGTTGCTGTGCACGAGCCGGTAGACGGTCATCTTGGACACCCGCATCAGCGTGGCGACCTCGGCAACGGTGAGGAAACGGACCTCCGGCAGCCGGCCCTCGGCGTGTGATGCTCCGGCCATGCGCTCACAACCCATCGACCCCGAGCGCGCGCCCCTGTCGGGCAACGCGCGTGTAATTAGTACGGTAACGGGACGGCTGTTAACGGCGCGAGACCTTCAGGAAACTCAGAGTGATCCCGTCAAGGCGACACGCCGGAAATTTCGTTTTTATCGCTCGATGTCCGTTACTCGCCGACGTCCGTGACCCGCTGATGTCCGGTTACCCGCCGATGTCCGTTATTCGCTGCGGAGCGCCACCACCGGGTCGAGCCGGCCGGCCCGTTGCGCCGGCACCACGCCGAAGACGATGCCGACCGCGGCGGACACGCCGAACGCGAGCGCCAGCGACCACCAGGTGATCGCGGCCGGCACCGGGGACAGCGCGCCGACCAGCAGCGCGGAGCCGACGCCCAGGCCCATCCCGAGCACGCCGCCGACCGAGGTGAGCAGCACCGCCTCCAGCAGGAACTGCAGGCCGATGTCGCGCGGCCGGGCGCCGACCGCCTTGCGCAGGCCGATCTCCTTCGTCCGTTCCCGGACCGAGACCAGCATGATGTTGGAGACGCCGACGCCGCCGACCAGCAGCGAGATGCCGGCGATCGCGGCCAGCACACCGGTCAGCACACCCAGGATGTCGCCCAGCACCCCGAGGATCTGCTCCTGGGTGACGGCGCTGAACTCGGTGTCGGGGTGCCGCCGGGTCAGCTCCGCCACCACCCGCGCGCTCAGCTCGTCGATCCGCTCCCGGTCCGGTGCCTTGATCGCCAGGCCGTCGATCCGGTCCACGCCGATCAGCCGCTGCGCCGCGCTGACCGGGATCTGCACCTCGTCGTCGCGGTCCACGCCGAGGCTCTGGCCGAGCGGCGCGAACACGCCGCTGACCCGGAACCGCACGCCGGCGATCGACACCTGCTGCCCGATCGGGTCGCGGTCCGGGAACAGCGACGCCGCCACGGTCGCGCCGAGCACCGCGACGCGCCGGCCGGTCTGCACGTCCGAGGAGGTGAAGTAGCGGCCGCGGCCGACCGGGCGGTCGAAGACCTGCGGCGTCGTCTCCAGCACGCCCTGGACCGTGGTGAACCGCTCGCGCGCGCCCGCCCGGACCGTCTCGCCGGACGCGACCGTGGCCGTCACCCGGGACGGGTCACCGACCACCTCGGCCACCGCCTCCGCGTCCCGCAGCGACAGGCGGGACGCGGACGGCGCGGACCCGAACTCCAACCGGCCCGGCACCACCAGCATCAGGTTCGAGCCGAGGCCCTCGACCTGTGCCTCGACCTCGTTCTTCGCGCCGGTGCCGATCGCCACCAGGACCACCACCGCACCGACGCCGATGATCACGCCGAGCATGGTCAGCAGGCTGCGCAGGCGGTTGGCCCGGAGCGCGCCGAGCGCGACCCGCCAGGCCTCGGCGAGTCTCATCCGGTCCCGCCTCTCATGCGGTCTCGCCTCTCATGCGGTCTCGCCTCTCATGCGGTCTCGCCTCTCATGCGGTCCCGCCTCTCATGCGGTCCCGCCTCTCATGCGGTCTCGTCGGAGACGACGTGGCCGTCGCGCATGGCGATCCGGCGGCGGGCCCGGGCGGCCACCTCCCGGTCGTGGGTGACCAGCACGACCGCGACGCCGGACTCCGCGTTCAGCTCCTCCAGCAGGTGCAGCACGGCCGCGCCGGTGGCGGTGTCCAGGTTTCCGGTCGGCTCGTCCGCGAGCAGCAGGGACGGGCCGGTGACCAGCGCGCGGGCGATCGCGACCCGCTGCTGCTCGCCACCGGACATCTGGTTCGGGCGGTGTGTCAGGCGGTGGCCGAGCCCGACCCGGTCCAGCATCTCCGCGGCGGCCGCGTGCCGTTTCCGGGTGCCGAGCCCGCGGTAGACCAGCGGCAGCGCCACGTTCTCCACCGCGCTGGTCCGGGGCAGCAGGTGGAACGCCTGGAAGACGAAGCCGATCACCTCGTTGCGCAGCCGGGCCAGTTCCGACGCGGACAGGCCGGCCACGTCCCGCCCGTCCAGCCGCAGCCGTCCGCCGGTCGGCCGGTCCAGGCCGCCGAGCAGGTGCATCAGCGTGCTCTTGCCGGAGCCGGACGGGCCGACCACCGCCGCGTACTCGCCGCGCGCCACGGTCAGGCTGACCTCGTGCAGCGCGGTCACCGAGAAGCCCTCCAGCCGGTACGTCCGGGACACCCGCTCCGCCTCGACCGCCGGCCCGGTCATGGCACCCGCTGCCCGGCGGTCACCCGGTCCGTCCCGCGCACCACGATCGTCTGCCCGGCCCGCAGGCCCCGCACGATCTGCACCGCGTCCTGGCCCTGCACGCCGACGGACACGTCCACCCGTTCCGCACGCCCACCGTCGACGACCCAGACCGCCTCGCCGCCCGACTCGGTGGAGAAGACCGCGGCGGCCGGCACCGTTACCGTGTTCGCCGCCTGACGAACCCGCAGGTGGGCGACCGCGCTCATGCCGGGCCGGGGTGCCGGCGCGGGCCCGCCGTCCGCGAGCGTGCCCGCGCCGAGCGAGATCCGCACCCGGTACGACACGCCGCCGCGCGCGGACGCGGTGGGCAGCAGGTCGACGGAGGTCACCTCGCCGGGATAGCCGGCACCGGTCGCGGCGTCCAGCTCCACGTCCGCGGCCGCGCCCTCGGAGACCAGCAGCACGTCGGTCTCGTCGACCTCGGCGGTGACGCTCAGCTCGGAGACGTCCACGATGGTCAGCACGGTGGTGCCGGCGCCCACGTACCCGCCCTCCGGCACGGCCGGGTCGACGCCCGCGGGCGGCCCGCCGGCACCGGTGGGCGGCGCGCCGCCGCGCAGGATCTCGGTGAGGTCCACGCCGCCCGCCGCGGCCGGGGCGCCACCGAGCTGGACCACGCCGCCGATCGGCGCCCGCAGCGTGAGCGCGTCCACCGTGCCCTTGGCCAGGTCGTAGGCGGCCTCGGCCTGCAGCCGCTGCGCGGTGGAGAGCGCACCCAGCGCGGTGCCGAGGCCGGCCACGCCCGCCTGCACGGCCCGGGTCGCGTCGGCCACGGCCGCGGACGCCGCGTCGTACCGCTGCTGGGCTGCGTCCACCTGGCGCAGCAGGGTGTCGCGGACCTGCTGGTCGGCGACCTGCTTCGCGGCGGCGCGGGCCGCGGTGAACGAGTCCGTGGCGGCCGCGTCCGTCTCCCGCTGCGCGCCGTCCAGCCCGCCGGTGGCGAAGCCGGGGACACCGGTCTGCGCGGCCGCGTCGCGCGTGCGCGCGGCCGAGTCCAGGCGTGCGGTCGCCTCCGGCGAGTCGATCACGGCGAGCACCTGGCCGGGCCGGACCTGGTCACCCGGGCGGACCAGCAGTTCCTTGAGCGTGCCGGCGGACGCGGCGGTGAGCGTGGCCGCGGACCGGGCGGTCACGGTCGCGGGCGCGTCCACGACCTCGGCGACCGCGCCGAGCCGCACCTCGCCGACGTCCACGCCGGACGGTTCCTCCTCGCATGAGGCCGCCGTCGCCCCGGCAGCCAGGACGACGGCGGCCAGAAGGGCGAGCGGGCGGCTCCGCGGGGTCATCGCGTCAGGTGACCTCTTTCAGGTAGGCGAGGCAGTCGCGGTTCACGTCGTCCCAATCCTTGCCCAAAGTAGCCGGTGCCGCATCCTTCAGTGATTTTCCGTCGCGGACCACCGCGTCGAAGAAGGCCAGCATCGCGGGCTCGCCGAACCGCTCGGAGATCCGGCGGACCGCGTAGTAGCCGACGCCGTACCGCGCCGCGACCTGCCAGTCCTCGGTGTCCGCGTCCGGTGGCGGCACCACCACGCCGCTCTTCATGTCGACCTCGTCCGCGTACCGGGCGACGAGCTCGGCCTCCTCGTAATCGGCGACCGGCACGCCGATCTCGTCCACGTAGTCGGCGATGCCCTCGATCATCCACCAGAAGTCGTCGTCGTCCGAGTAGTCGGCCGCGCGCAGCGTCGCCACGTGCGCCAGCTCGTGCCGCAGCGTGTCGTCGATGTAGTCCTCGGCCATCTCGCTGAGGTTCAGCACCACGTCCAGCCGGGCCGCACCGGTCGGGACCGCGAAGCCGGCGGCCCACTCCAGGTCCTCGCCGCCGTACCAACGCTGCCACTCCTTGCCGTCGGCCATGAAGATCCGGTAGCGGTCCACCGGGCCGGCGTCGCCGCGCACGTACCGGTCCGCGACCAGCGCCGCGGCCTCCGCCTGCTTCTGCAGTTCGGGGAGGCGCTTGGCGTACTTGGGGGTGACGCCGACGACGGTACGCGGGCCGACCGCGACGGTCAGGTTCGTGACCTCCCACGGGCGGGGGCCGTTCTCCTCCGACTCGGACGGTGCGAACGCGACCATCCGCAGGCCCTGCGCGGGCGTCTCCACCCAGCGCGTCTCGGCGCGCAGCCCGTCCACGGTGCATCCGGGGACCACGAAGCAGTGCCGCAGGTCGACCACGACCCGCCACTCGTCCCGGCCGCCCCGGCCGGTCACCGGCGTGGGCTCGCCGATCATCTCCTCCGACCAGCCGGTCACCTGCATCGCGCGCAGCGTCTCGAACCGGCGGCGCAGGTCGCGGGTCAGCTCGGTGCTGCCCTCCGCGACCGGTGCCAGGAAGCCGTTCTCGTCACCGGCCAGCAGCGCGGCCGCCTGCGCCTGCAGCGCGGCGTCGATCTGGTACCGGATCCACGGGACACGCTCGTAGGAGAGCGCGCTCGGCGCCGGGCTGGCCGGCGGGCCGGTGACCGCGGGCGCGGCGGTGGCGTCGGCGTCCCGGCCGCTCAGGACCGGGTAGACCGCGACCGCGGTGGCCGCGGCGAGTGCCGCGAAGACCGCCAGAACCACGACGGCGGTACGGCCGCGCCGCTTCCGCGGGGGTGGGGGCGGCGGCCCGTACCAGTCCGCCGGGATCGAGTCGAACTCCGGCAGCCGCGGGAACGGGTAGTCGTCCGGGACCGAGTCCGCCAGCGGTGAACGGCCCCACGCCGGAGCGGCACCCGGCTGCACCGGGATCGCCGCCGGGCCGGGGTAGGTCGGCGCCTGCGTCTCCGCCGCCGGCGGGCCCGGCTGCGCGGGAATCACCGGCGGCCCGGGTCGCGCGGGAGTCACCGGCGCACCCGGCGGAGCGGGAATCGTCGCCGGACCCGGTTGCGCGGGAATCACCGGTGGTGGGACGGACCGTGCCGGGCTCTCCGCCGCCGGCGGTCCGGGCTGCGCCGGGATCGCCGCCGGGTTGTAGACCACGACCGCGTCGAAGACGGGAATCGGTGGTACGGCATCCGGGGCCGGCGAGGCTGTTGACTCGGAGTGACCGTCCGGCGTGTTCACGAGCGCAGCCTAGAACCGCGTGTCACGCTGCGGGGATAGGCCTTTTGGCTGGAATCACGCGGTTTCCCGCCGGGTGCGCGGTTCGGCCGGGGTCACCGTCGGTTGGTGAGCGCCCGTCCCAGGAACGCGGCGCTGCCGGGACGCTCGGCGAGCCGGCGCGCCAGGTAGCCGTACCAGTGCGTGCCGTAGGGCAGATAGACGCGGACCGTGTATCCCTCCGCGGCCAGCCGCGTCTGCTCGGCCGGTCGCACGCCGTGGAGCATCTGGAACTCGAACTCGCCGGCCGGCCGGTCGAACCACCGCGCCCGGTCCTCCGCGATCGCGATCAGGCGCGCGTCGTGCGTGGCGACCATCGGGTACGCCGGGCCGGAGAGCAGCGCGTTCAGGCAGCGGACGAACGACTTGTCCACCTCCAGCGCGGCCTGCCAGGCGACCGGCTCCGGCTCCGGGTAGGCGCCCTTGCACAGCCGCACCCGGGATCCCGGGTGCGACAGCTCCCGGCAGTCCGCCTCGGCGCGCCGCAGGTACGCCTGCACCGCCACGCCGGTCGACGGCACGTCACCGCGCAGCTTCCCGACCGTGTCGAGCACGAAGTCGGTCGCCGTGCTCTCCTCCATGTCCACGGTGACCGTCGTGCCGGCCTCGACCGCGGCCGCGCACACGTCCCGGGCCAGTTCCCGGGCCAGGTGCTCGTCCACGGACCGGCCCAGCGCGGACAGTTTCACGCTGACCTCGGCGGAGTCGGACAGGCCGGCGTCGGCGATGCCGCGCAGCAACCGGCGGTACTCGTCGCGGGCCGCGTGCGCGCCCGCCTCGGTGGCCGCTGTCGGGCCGAGGTGCTCGACCGTCGTGGAGAGACCGTCCGCGGCCAGCTCGGTGGCGACCCGGATCGCGTCCGCCACGCCGTCGCCGGCGACGAAACGCCGTGCCAGGTCCCGGCCGAACGGTGCCTTCGAGACCAGGTTCTCCAGCCGGGGTGAGCGGGAGGCGGCGAGGATGGCCGAACGGAGCATACGGGGAGCGTATACGCCCCGCCCTTACGGACGACCGACGTAGTCGAACGAATCGTCTACGGTTGTCGGGTGAACTTCGATGCGTACGCCCGCACCGCGGTCGACCTCGTCAACACGCAGCTCGCGACCGTCGACGACCTCAGGGGTCTCTTCACCGACGAGAACGCGTACATGCGCGACGAGGTCGCCGACCGGGACCTCGCCACGCTCCGCCGCGCGCAGAAGCGCCTGCGCGAGGTCTTCGAGTCCGGTGCCGCCGGCCGCGACACCGAGACGGTCTCCGAGCTGAACTCGCTGCTGGAGGCGTTCCCGGTCCAGCCGCGCATCTCCGGTCACGACGCGGCCGACTGGCACATGCACGTGACCAGCCGCGGCGCGTCGGTCAGCGCGGAGTACCTGGCCGGAGCCGTGTGGGGGCTGGCCGTCTGGCTGTGCGAGTACGGCAGCTCGCGTTTCGGCATCTGCGCCGACGAGCGCTGCGGCAACGTCTACCTGGACACGTCGTCGAACTGCTGCCGCCGCTTCTGCTCCGAGCGCTGCGCCACCCGCTCGCACGTGGCCGCTCACCGCGCCCGCAAGCGTGCCGCGTCCGCCGATCCCGCCACGGCCGACGCGCCGCAGCTCACCCGCGTCTGAGTCGTCCTCGGTTCGTCAGTGGCTGGCGAGCACGCCGAGGTGTTCCCGGGCGAAGCGCAGCGACTCGGCGAGGTCGGCCTCGCGCTCGGCGCGGCTGCTCGACTTGCGGGTGGCGACCTCCAGCGCGACCGACCCGCGGAACCCGTTCCGGGACAGCGAGGCGAGGACCTCGGCGCACGGCATCGTGCCGCGGCCCGGCACCAGGTGCTCGTCGCGACCCTCGCCGGTGCCGTCGCCCAGGTGCAGGTGGGCGAGCTTGTCACCCATCGACTCGGCCATCGCGATCGGGTCGGTGCGGGCGGCGGAGCAGTGCGAGATGTCCAGCGTGTACGCGTCGTAGCCGGTGTCGACCGGGTTCCAGCCCGGGACGTAGGGCACGAAGTCGCGGCCGGCCATCTTCACCGGGTACATGTTCTCCACCGCGAACTTGAGGTCCGGGTGCTTGAGGGTCATCTTGTGCAGACCCTCCTGGAAGCGCTTCGCGTAGTCCCGCTGCCAGGTGAACGGCGGGTGCACGACCACGGTCGTGGCGCCCAGCTTCTCGGCCAGGACCGCGGCCCGGCGCAGCCGCTCCCACGGGTCGGGGCTCCACACCCGCTGCGTCACCAGCAGGCAGGGCGCGTGCACGGACATCACCGGGACGCCGTAGTGCGCCGACAGGCCCTGCAGCGCGCCCGCGTCCTGGCTCACCACGTCCGTCCACACCATCACCTCGACGCCGTCGAAGCCGAGGTGGGCGGCCATCTGAAAGGCCGCGGCGGTCGGCTCCGGGAAGACGGAGGAGCTGGACAGAAGAACTGGCACTCGCTCGGTCACACCCCTCAGCGTAACTCGCGACGGGCGCACCGCCCGGCGAAGTGTCACCCGGCCACCGCTTGTCGCGCTGCTGAGTCGCAGGTCCGGGCGTAGGGTGGCCGGGTGGCAAGCCGAACGCAGCTTCAGGTACTCGTCGACTCCGCGGACGACCCCCGGTCCCGCGAGGTCGACCTCGACTTCCCGCGCGAGTGGATCGAGTTCACCGACCCGGCCGATCCGAAGCACGTGATCCGCGCGGACCTCACCTGGCTGCTGTCCCGCTGGACGTGCGTGTTCGGCAAGGCCTGCCACGGCATCGTGCCGGGCCGCGCGCAGGACGGCTGCTGCTCGCACGGCGCGTTCTTCACCGACTCCGACGACGAGGACCGGCTGAAGAAGGCGGTCAAGCACCTGACGCCGGAGACCTGGCAGCACTACCGGCGCGGTTTCAAGAACTACACCGAGGTCGACTCGATCGACGGTGACGCCCCGGCGCGCCGGACCGCCACCCAGCGTGCGGGCGGCCCGTGCGTGTTCCTCAACGATCCGGACTTCCCGGCCGGCGGCGGCTGCGCGCTGCACGCCCAGGCGCTGCGCGACGGCGTCCACCCGCTGGAGTACAAGCCGGACGTCTGCTGGCAGCTGCCGGTCCGCCGCGCCCAGGACTGGGTCAAGCGCCCGGACGGTACGAAGGTGCTGGTCTCGACGCTCACCGAGTTCGACCGGCGCGGGTGGGGCGAGGGCGGCCACGATCTGCACTGGTGGTGCACCTCGTCGCCGGACGCCCACGTCGGCACGGACGCGATGTTCCGCTCCTACGAGCCGGAGCTGGTCGCGCTGATCGGCAAGGACGCCTACACCACGCTGGCCGAGCTGTGCACCGCCCGGCTCCGGCACGGCCTGATCGCGGTCCACCCGGCCACGGTCGCCGCCGGCACCGCCGAGCTTCCCGGCGGCCGCGAGCCGGCCACGCCCCCGCGGGAGCCATGACCGGCCACGCCCCCGCGGGAGCCATGACCGGCGTACCCGGCCGGCAGCACGCCGCCGGCCGGGCCGGACGGGTCTACGGCTCGAACTTGTAGCCGAGCCCGCGGACCGTGACGATGTAGCGCGGCGCGGACGGCTCCGGCTCGACCTTGGAGCGGAGTCGCTTGACGTGCACGTCCAGCGTCTTGGTGTCACCGACGTAGTCGGCGCCCCAGACGCGGTCGATCAGCTGGCCGCGGGTGAGCACCCGGCCGGCGTTGCGGAGCAGCAGTTCGAGCAGCTCGAACTCCTTGAGCGGCAGCTGCACGGCGGCGCCGTCGACGGTGACCACGTGCCGCTCCACGTCCATCCGGACCGGGCCGGCGGCGAGCGTGGGCGTGCTGTCCTCGACCGCCTCGGTCTGGTTGCGGCGGAGCACCGCGCGGATGCGCGCGACCAGTTCCCGCGGCGAGTACGGCTTGGTGACGTAGTCGTCGGCGCCGATCTCCAGCCCGACCACCTTGTCGATCTCGCTGTCCCGGGCGGTGACCATGATGATCGGCACGTGCGAGCGCTGCCGCAGCTGGCGGCAGACCTCGGTGCCGGACATCTCGGGCAGCATCAGGTCGAGGAGCACGATGTCCGCGCCGGTGCGGTCGAACTCGGTCAGCGCCGAGACGCCGGTCTCCGCGACCGACACCTCGAACCCCTCCTTGCGGAGCATGTAGGAGAGCGCGTCGGAGAACGACTCCTCGTCCTCGACGACCAGCACACGGGCCACCAGTAACTTCCTTTCCTATGTCCGGCAGCTCAGGACTGCCCGAGCACGGCCGGACCGGACTCGATCTCAACCGACGTGGTTAGCGGCATGCCGTCCGCCAGCGGTCGGGCAGGCAGCCGCAGAGTGAACGTCGACCCCTCCCCCAGTGTGCTCGTCACGTCCACCCGGCCACCGTGGTTGGTGGCGATGTGCTTGACGATGGCCAGGCCGAGCCCCGTTCCGCCGGTGGACCGGGACCGTGCCTGGTCGGCCCGGTAGAAGCGCTCGAAGATCCGGTCGACGTCCGCGCCGCCGATGCCGATGCCCTGATCGGTGACCGCGATCTGCACGTTCTCGTCGTCCGCGCTGATCGCGACCGTGACCTTGGTGTCCTCCGGCGAGTACGCGATCGCGTTCTCCACCAGGTTGGTGACGGCCGTGGCGACCTGGCTGTCGTTGCCGTAGACGAGCAGGCCACGCCCGCCCTCCACGGCCACCTCGATCGACTTGGCCGCGGCCGCGGTGCGGGTGCGGTCGATGGTCTCGGCCACCACCCAGTCGACGGAGACCGGTTCCGGCGTGGGGAGCGGTTCGGCGCCCTGCAGCCGGCTCAGTTCGAGCAGCTCGCTGACCAGCCGGCCCATCCGCAGCGACTCGTGGTGGATGCGCTCGGCGAAGCGCCGGGCCGCGGCCACGTCCTCGGCCGGGTCCGGTGAGCTGCCGGCGGTGATCGGGTCGGTCGCGTCCAGCAGCGCCTCGGAGAGCAGCTGGAGCGCGCCGATCGGCGTCTTCAGCTCGTGGCTGACGTTGGCCACGAAGTCACGCCGGACCCGGTCGACCCGGTGCGACTCGGTGACGTCCGCGGCCTCGACGGCGACGAACTCACCGCCGAGCGCGACCGCGCGCAGGTGCACGCCGAGCGGCGCCTGCGGCCCGCCCTCGCGGCCCCGGCGCAGGTCCAGCTCCACCTCGCGGCGCACGCCGGTGCGGCGGACCTGACCGGCGAGGGTACGCAGAATCGGGTGTGCCGCGATCGTCCCGGGCCCGGCGCCGGCGCGCAGCAGGCCCATCGCCCGCGCCGCCGGGTTGACCAGCACCGGCGTGTCGCCGGCGTCCAGCACGACCACGCCGACCCGCAGCGAGTCGAGACTCTTGCGCCCCAGGCCGGACATCGGGGCCTGATCCTTGTTGCCTATCGCCGGCCTCCCATCGACCTGGACCTCGACGCCGGAGTCCGGGTCGAGCCCGGTCAGCCGGTGCCGGGGCCGAGCCCATCGCGCACGTCCGTAGAGGAGCCCGAAGAGCACGCCGAGGGCCAGCCCGATCACTGTCGCACCGGCCACGCCCGACTCCACCGCCCACCTCACGCCAGCGATGTTAGGGGGATTGTTTACCTGGGGCCCTCGACAAAAGCGGCAAAAGCGGTCCGGGTTTCGTAATGTTCAACTCTCGGCTCGGCGTCGTTCATCGCAGTTCACCGTTGGGCCGCCCCCGCGACCTACGGTAACCCCGCATACACAGACAACGAGGACGTGATCATGCGCGTTGAATTCCAGGCAGACCTGAGGGAGGTCAGCCGGCTGCTGGTCGAGTTGGCCGAGGGTGCGCGCGTCGCCATGCGCCGTGCCACGACGGCACTGCTCGCCGCCGACCGCGCCGCCGGCGAGGCGGTCATCGAGCAGGACGCCGACCTCGACGACCTGTACCGGCAGGTCGAGGAGAAGGTCGCGGACATCCTGGCCCGACAGGCGCCGGTCGCCTCCGACCTGCGCCTGCTGATCACCGCGCTGCACATCGCGGCCGATCTGGAGCGGATGGGCGACCTGGCCGACCACGTGGCCAAGACCGCGCTGCGCCGGCACCCGTCCCCCGCGGTCCCGGCCGAGCTGCGCGGCGTCTTCAAGGAGATGGCGAACGTGGCCGACGCGATCGCCGGCAAGGTGGCGACCGTGCTGGCCGAGCCGGACGCGAAGCTCGCGGCCGAGCTCGAGTCGGACGACGACGTGATGGACAACCTGCACCGCGAGCTGTTCAAGGTGCTGCTCGGCGACGACTGGCCGTACGGTGCGGAGACCGCGATCGACGGTGCTCTGCTGGGCCGCTTCTACGAGCGTTTCGCCGACCACGCGGTGAACTCGGGCCGCCGGGTTATCTACCTGCTCACCGGCGAGACCGTGACCGACGAGACGGTCGCCGGCGACTGAGCTTCCGGATGGGAGGGGCCGGGCGGCCCCTCCCATCACCGTGTCACTTGCCCTGGTTGGCGACCGCGGCGGCCGCCTCCTTGGCCGCCTCCGGGTCCAGGTAGCTGCCGCCGGCCACGGTCGGCCGCAGGTCCGCGCCCAGGTCGTAGCGCAGCGGGATGCCGGTCGGGATGTTCAGCTTCGCGATCGCGTCGTCGGAGATCTGGTCGAGGTGCTTGACCAGCGCGCGCAGCGAGTTGCCGTGCGCCGTGACCAGCACGGTCCGGCCGGCCAGCAGGTCCGGCACGATGCCGTCGTACCAGTACGGCAGCATGCGGTGGACGACGTCCTTGAGGCACTCGGTGCGCGGCGCCAGCTCGGGCGGGAGCGTCGCGTACCGCGGGTCGCCGACCTGCGACCACTCGTCGTTGTCGTCGATCGGCGGCGGGGGCGTGTCGTAGGAGCGGCGCCAGAGCATGAACTGCTCCTCGCCGTACGCGTCCAGCGTCTCCTTCTTGTTCTTGCCCTGCAGCGCGCCGTAGTGACGCTCGTTCAGCCGCCACGAGCGGCGCACCGCGATCCAGTGCCGGTCGGCCGCGTGCAGCGCCAGCTCCGACGTCCGGATCGCGCGGCGCAGCACGCTGGTGTGCACCACGTCGGGCAGCAGGCCGTGCTCCTTGAGCAGCTCGCCGCCGCGCCGCGCCTCCGCCTCACCCTTGGCGTTCAGGTCGACGTCGACCCAGCCGGTGAAGAGGTTCTTGGCGTTCCACTCGCTCTCGCCGTGCCGCAACAGCACCAGGGTCCCCACAGTCATGCGATCAGGATATTCCGCGTGACCGGCTCGGCCCCGGGGGACTAGGTTGTAAGGTCCCGAATCAAATTCATTCATTACAGCGGGGGTACGGCGTGCGTGCGTGGTTGTCCGAGACGGCCGGAGGCTTACCGAGGACCTTCTGGTACCTCTGGGCCGGCAATCTGATCAACCGGATGGGCGGGTTCGTCGTCATCTTCCTGGCGATCTACCTGACCAGCGCGCGTGGTCTCTCGGAGAGCCAGGCCGGCCTGGTCCTGGGCCTCTACGGCGCCGGCGCCGCGGCCGGCACGATGATCGGTGGCATGGCCGCCGACCGGTTCGGCCGTCGCCCCACGCTGCTGGTCGCGCACCTCGGCGCGTCCGTGTTGATGGTCAACCTGGCGTTCGCCCGGGACCTCGTGGTGATCACGATCGGCGCGGCCGCGCTCGGCCTGTTCGCCGAGGCGGCCCGGCCCGCGTTCTCCGCGATGCTGGTCGACGTGGTCGAGCCGAAGGACCGGCTGCGCGCGTTCACGCTGAACTACTGGGCGATCAACCTCGGTTTCGCGTCGTCCGCGATCCTGGCCGGCTTCGCCGCGCAGGCGAACTACATGCTGCTGTTCCTGGTCGACGCCGCGACGATCCTGGTCACCGCGACCGTCATCTTCCTGCGCGTGCCGGAGAGCCGGCCGGCCGTGCGCGTCATCCAGGCGGGCGCGCTGGCGCCGCGCACGTCCGGGATGCTGTCGCTGCTGCGCGACCACGTGTTCCTGGTCTACGTGACGCTGAACCTGCTGGTCGCGCTGGTCTTCATGCAGCACCTGTCCACGCTGCCGATCGCGATGACCGCGGACGGGCTCTCCCCGGCCACCTACGGCGTGGTGATCGCGCTGAACGGCGTGCTGATCGTGGTCGGCCAGCTCTTCGTGCCGCGGCTGCTCCGTGGCCGGGACCACTCGCGGGTGATGGCCGCGGCCTCGGTCGTGGTCGGGGTCGGCTTCGGCCTGACCGCGATCGCGCACACCGCGCCGCTGTACGCGCTCACGGTGCTCATCTGGACGCTCGGCGAGATGCTGAACGCGCCGTCCAACTCCGCGCTGATGGCCGAGCTCTCCCCGGTCGAGCTGCGCGGCCGCTACCAGGGCGTCTCCTCGCTGTCCTGGGCCGGTGCGTCCGCGATCGCGCCGATCGCCGGCGGCTACGTCCAGGAGCACGCCGGCCATGCCGCGCTCTGGCTGGCCACGGCCGTGATCTGCGTGGTGGCCGCGGTCGGCCACCTGCTCGCCCGGCCCTCCCGGATCCGCCGGATCGCCGCGGTGGCGGCCGCGGAGGCACCGGTCAAGGAGCCGGCGGTACGGTAAAGAACCTTTACCGAAGGCGGAGGAGCGTCATGCGGCGGTGGCTCGCGAGCAACGTCGGCGGGCTGCCGGGCACGTTCTGGTACCTGTGGACCGGCATGCTGATCACCCGGGCCGGCGGCTTCGTGGTGCTGTTCCTCAGCCTGTACCTGACCGCCGAGCGCGGCGCGGCGCCCTCCCTGGCCGGGTTGCTGATCGGCGCGTACGGCGTCGGTGGCATGGCCGGCAGCCTGGTCAGCGGCGTGCTGACCGACCGGTGGGGGCGGCGGCGCACGCTGATCGCCGCCTACCTGGCGATGGTCGCCACGCTGCTGGCGCTGGCGTTCACCACGGCGCTGCCCGCGATCGGCGCGCTGATCGGGGTGCTCGGGCTGGTGCAGTCGATGCCCGGGCCCGCACTGATCGCCGCGATGGTCGACGTGGTCCCGGAGGCGGACCGGCCCCGCGCGTTCAACCTGGAGTACTGGGCGCTGAACCTCGGCACCGCGATCGCGTCGTTCCTGGCCGGGCAGCTCGCGGAGGCCAGCTACACCGCGCTGTTCGTGGTCGACGCGGCCGCCACCGCGGTCGCGCTGGCCCTGGTCGTGTGGAAGGTGTCGGAGACGTTCCGGCCGGCCCCGCGGGCCGCGCACGGCGGGTTCCGGCGCGTGCTCGCCGACCGGCACTTCCTCGCCTTCACCGGCCTGACGCTGCTCTTCGCGATGGTGGTCACACAGGCACCGACGATCATGCCGATCGCGATGGCGCAGGACGGGCTCGGGCCCAGCGCGTACGGCCGGGTGATGGCGCTCGGCGCGCTGCTCATCATCGTGGGCCAGCTGTTCGTGCCGCCGCTGATCGCCGGCCGGCTCAAGCACCGCGTGCTGGCGCTGGCCACCGCGCTGGCCGCGCTCGGCTACGGCGCGCTGACGTTCGCCGACCACCTCTGGCTCTACCTGCTCGCCGCGGCCGGCTGGACCGCCGGGCAGATGCTGGCCGCGCCGCCGAACGCGCAGATCAACGCGGAGCTGGCCCCGCCCGCGTTGCGCGGCCGCTACCAGTCGGTCTTCTACCTGACGTTCCCGGCCGCCGCGTTCCTCGCGCCGGCCGCGGGCGGGTTCACGCTGGAGCACCTCGGCGACGCGCACTGGCTGATCGCCGGCGTGCTCGGGCTGGCCGCGGCCGGGCTGCACCTGCTGGCCGGCCCGCGCCGGGAGCGGCACCTGTCCGCCATGCGCGCGCGTCCGGAAGCGGACACCGTTCGACTGTGATCAATGCCATGATCGACGACCATGACGCTTCGCCTCGCTTCACTGCGCTCCGTCGTGGCGGCCGCCGTGCTCGCCGCGGTGGCTCTCACCCCGGGTGCGGCCGTCGCCGCGCCCACGCTCGCCTGGGCTCCCTGCACCGAGGAGGACCTGCTCGGGCTCGACTGCACCGGTTACGAGGTGCCGCTCGACCATGACCGGCCGCGCGGCGGGACCACCACGATCGCGCTCGCCCGGCGCCCGGCCACCGACCCGGACCGGCGGATCGGCACGCTGTTCGTCAATCCCGGCGGGCCCGGCGGCGCCGGCCGGTTCCTGGCCGCGGTCGCGGACCTGCTCCTGCCGCCGGAGGTGCTGGCCCGGTTCGACGTGGTCGGCTTCGACCCGCGCGGCATCGGCGCCAGCGACCCGGTCCAGTGCTTCGCCACCGACGAGGAGGCGGCCGCGCTGCTGTCCCGGATGAGCGGGGTGCCGCTGACCGCGGAGCAGATCTCCTCGACGCTGCGCGCGAACCACGAGTACACCGAGGCCTGCAAGCGGAACATGGGCGCGCTGCTGCCGCACATGAGCACGCTGAACGTGGCCAAGGACCTCGATCTGCTGCGGCGCGCCGTCGGCGACGAGCGGCTGACCTACGTCGGCTACTCGTACGGCACGATGATCGGCGCGACGTACGTGAACCTGTTCCCGCAGCGGGTGCGCGCCGTGATCCTGGACGGCAACGTCGACCCGGACCAGCGGGCGAACCGGCGGCTGGCCAACAAGTTCGACCGGGCCGGCGGGTTCGAGGTCGCGCTGGACGGTTTCCTGCGGGCCTGCGACGCGGCCGGGCCGGCGTGCGCGTTCGCCGGTGGCGCGCGGGCGAAGTTCGACGCGATGCGTGAGCGGCTGCGCCAGGGGCCGGCCGACGTGCCACCGTTCGGCACCGTGACCATCGACGACCTGACCGGGTTCATCAGCAGCGTGCTCTACGACGTGCGCGCGTTCCCGGACGCGGCGGCCACGCTGCAGGCGCTGCACGAGGGGCTCTCCGGCACGGCCGGGCGCGCCGCGGGCGTACCGCCGATGGCCCTGGAGGCTCTTCCGCCGCGCGGTGGGCTCGCCGACGCCTACGCGTTCAACAGCAACGACGCGTTCTTCGCGGTGAACTGCGCGGACGCGCCACTGCCCCGGGACCCGGCGCGCTACCCGGGCTTCGCGGCCGCGTTCGAGGCCGCGCACCGGACGTTCGGGCGGGCCGAGGCGTTCAGCGAGGTCGGCTGCGCGAACTGGCCGCGGATCGAGGAGCGGTACGCCGGGCCGTGGGACCGCCGGACCGCGCGGACCGTGCTGGTGGTCAACCCGACGTTCGACCCGGCCACCCGCTACGACTTCGCGGTCCGGATGACCCGGCAGCTCGGCAACGCCCGGCTGCTCACGCTGGACGGTTTCGGCCACGCCAGCGGCGACAGTGCGTGCGTGACCGGCTGGTACGCCCGCTACCTGGTCGAGGGGGCGGTGCCGCCGGCCGGGACCCGGTGCGCGCAGGACGTGGCGCCGTTCCCCGCGGTGGGCTGAACCGGCGGCGACGGGCGGGCCTGCCCCCACAGGCCCGCCCGTTGGCCGCCGCCGGCTCGGTGTCCCCCCGGGCACCGATTCCCCCACATACCGCCCGTCCGACGGTAGTTGCGAAGCGGATCTTGACACAATGGCAAACACCTGTTCGAACGATCACATGACGTGATGTCCGTCAACGCTGCTCGGGGAACAGGTGCGCGAACGCCTGCAGGTTCGCCAGCGACTCGCCGCGCTTCACCCGCCACTCCCACTCGCGCTTGATCGAGCTGCCGAACCCGATCTCCAGCATCTGGTCGAACGACTCGTCCGCGTACGTCAGGACGGAGCCGAGCAGCCGGTCCAGCTCGTCGGCGTCCAGACCGGTCAGCGCGACCCGGCCGGTCAGGTAGACGTCGCCGGCCGCGTCGATGGAGAACGCGACGCCGTAGAGGCGCGCGTTGCGGCGCAGCAGCCAGGCCCAGAGCGCCTCCGCGTTCTCGTCCGGGCGGCGCATCACGAACGCCTCGATCCGCAGCGAGTGCTCGCCGACGATCAGGTTGCAGACGGTCTTGAGCTTGTGCGTGCCGGGCAGCGTCACCGCGAACGACCGGTCACCGGTCGGCTCGCAGGGCAGCTCCCGCTCCGCGCAGACGTCCTCGATCAGCCGTGCGACATCCGTCATCATGCCCCTCCGTAGGCCCCGGCCAGCTCCGCCGTGATCCGCCGGCGGTGCGCGGTCACCGCACCACGGTAGACGTCCAGCAACCCGGCCGCAGTGCGCTGCCAGGAGAACTGGCGGGCGTGCTGCACCGCGCCCAGGGACAGTTCGCGCAGCCGGCCCGGCTCGGCCAGCAGCCCGCCGAGCGCGCGGGCCCACTCCGCGGACGAGTGCCCGTCGACCAGCACGCCGCTCACGCCGTCCGCGACCGCGCGGCTCAGCCCGCCCACGTTCGCGGCCACCACCGGCGTGCCGCACGCCTGGGCCTCCAGCGCGACCAGCCCGAACGACTCGTTGTGCGACGGCACCGCGACCAGGTCCGACGCCCGGTAGAGCGCGGGCAGCCCGGGACCGGCCTGCGGTGGCATGAACCGCACCGAGTCCGCGATGCCGAGCCGGTGGGCCAGCTCGATCAGCGCGGTCGGCCGGTCCAGCCCACTGCCGCTCGGGCCACCGCAGATCACCACGGTCAGGCCGTCCCGGGACTCCAGCTCCGCGGCCGCGCGGACCAGCACGTCCGGCGCCTTGAGCGGCTGGATCCGGCCGACGAACGTGACGATCCGGCCGCGTTCCGGCAGGTCGAGCAGGCGGCGGGCGGCGAGCCGGTCGGCCTCGGCGCGGCCGGCCGGCGCGGGACGGAACCGGTCCAGGTCCACGCCCGGCTCGACGATCGCCACCCGGGACGGGTCCGCGCCGTACAGCCGGGTCAGGTCCTCGGCCTCGGCGAGCGTGTTCGCGACCAGCCGGTCGGACTCGGCCACCACCTGCTCCTCGCCGATCACCCGCGCCTTCGGCTCCGGGCGGTCACCGACCGCGAGCTGCGCGTTCTTGACCTTGGCGAGCGTGTGCGCGGTGTGCACCAGCGGCACACCCCAGCGGTCCTTGGCGAGCCAGCCGACCTGGCCGGAGAGCCAGTAGTGGGAGTGGATCACGTCGTAGTGGCCGGGCGCCCGGGACGCCTCCGCGCGCAGCACGCCGTTGGTGAACGCGCACAGCTGAGCCGGCAGTTCCTCCTTGGCCAGGCCCTCGTACGGGCCGGCGGTCACGTGCCGGACCAGCACACCGGGGCTCATCTCGACCACCGGCGGCAGCCCGCCGCGGGTGGCCCGGGTGAAGATCTCCACCTCGACGCCCAGCTCGGCCAGGCGGCGGGCGACCTCGACGATATAGACGTTCATGCCGCCGGCATCACCGCTGCCCGGTTGGTCGAGCGGCGAGGTGTGCACGGAGAGCGTCGCAATCCGCCGGGGTGTTGGCCAGGCCGTTCGCTGCCGAGCCACTGACACGGTCGCCTCCAGCGGATCAATTGTTGCGATTTTTACGCCGTGGTTTCCAACCACGCCGCGCCGACCCATCTTCCCCGCAGATTTTCGCCGGACATGCACTCCCGCAGCCGCACGTGATCCAACTCATTCCTCCGCGTGCCCCCGGCGTCACGGGCGGTTCCGGCGCGTACGGCAGGATCGAGGGGTGACTGATACCCCCATCGCCGTCGTCACCGGCGCCTCCAGCGGCATCGGCGCGGCCAGCGCCCGCCGGCTCGCGGCCGACGGCTTCCACGTGATCGCCACCGCGCGGCGCGCCGAGCGCCTCACCGCGCTGGTCGCGGAGATCGAGGCGGCCGGTGACCGGGCCACCGCGGTCGCCGCCGACGTCACCGACGACGCGTCCGTGCGTGCGCTGGCCGACGCCGTTCCCGGGCCGGTGACGCTGCTGGTCAACAACGCCGGCGGCGCGCTCGGGCTGGACCCGGTGGAGAGCGGCCCGGTCGCGGACTGGCAGCGGATGTTCGACACGAACGTGCTCGGCACGCTGCGCGTCACGCAGGCGCTGCTGCCCGCGTTGGAGGCGTCCGGCGCCGGGACGATCGTCGTGATCGGCTCCACCGCCGCGTTCACGCCGTACGAGGGCGGTGGCGGTTACGCCGCGGCCAAGCACGCCCAGACCGCGCTGACCGGCACGCTGCGCCTGGAGCTGAACGGGCGCCCGATCCGGGTGATCGAGATCGACCCGGGCATGGTGAAGACGGAGGAGTTCGCGCTGACCCGGTTCGACGGTGACGTCGCGCGCGCGGAGGCGGTCTACCGGGGCGTGGCCGAGCCGCTGCTGGCCGAGGACATCGCGGACTGCGTCTCCTGGGTCGCCACCCGCCCGCACCACGTGAACGTGGACCGGCTCGTGGTCCGCCCGCTCGCCCAGGCCGCACAGCACAAGGTGCACCGGACCGGCTAGATGAGGGTGCAGGGCGTCGTCACCCGCGGGACCACGAATCCCAACCGGCTGCGCCGGGTGGACAACTGGATCGCGGACCGGTACGGCGATCTGCTCCGGGACGCGGCCGACCCGCTCGTCGTCGACCTCGGTTACGGCGCCACCCCGGTCACCGCCGTGGAGCTGCGCGCCCGGCTGGCCCGCCGGGTGCGCCCGGACGTGCGGGTGACCGGCCTGGAGATCGACCCGGCCCGGGTGGCGGCCGCGCAGCCGGCCGCGGACCCGCCGTGGCTGGAGTTCCGGCGCGGCGGGTTCGAGCTGGCCGGGTTGCGGCCGGTCGTGGTCCGCGCGTTCAACGTGCTCCGGCAGTACCCGGAGTCCGAGGTCGCGGCCGCCTGGGCGCTGATCACCGCCCGGCTGGCACCCGGCGGTGTGCTGGTCGAGGGCACCTGCGACGAGCCGGGCCGGCTGGCCGCCTGGATCGCGCTGGACGCGGCCGGCCCGCGCACGCTCACGCTCGCGGCCCGGCTGGCGAACCTGGACACGCCGGCCACGCTCGCGGAACGGCTGCCGAAGGCGCTGATCCACCGCAACGTGCCGGGCGAGAACGTGCACGCGCTGATCCGCGCGCTGGACGACGGCTGGCGGGACGCGGCGCCGTTCGCGGTCTTCGGCCCCCGCCAGCGCTGGGTGCGGGCGGTCCGGGCGGTCGCGGACGCGGGCTGGCCGGTGCGGGACGGCCCCCGCCGCTGGCGCCTGGGCGAGTTGACGATCGGTTGGGATTCGGTTGCCGCGAGGTAGCAAAAACCTCAGGACCGCGTCGGTACGGCCGATCGGCCGGTGGTGAGCGCGAACCTCAAGCTGGCCGCCGCGATCATCGTGCGCGACGAGGCGGAGCTGCTGTCCCGCTGCCTGGACTCGCTGCACGGCGTGGTCGACGAGATCCACGTGCACGACACCGGCTCCACCGACGGCAGCCCGGAGGTCGCCACGCGGGCCGGCGCGTGCGTCACCACCGGGCCCTGGACCGACCATTTCGCGGACGCGCGCAACGCGGCGCTGCACGGCTGGACCGCGGACTGGGTGCTCTCCGTGGACGCGGACGAGCACGTCGTGGCGAACGCCGGCCGGCTGCGCGAGCTGCTCGCCGGCACGGACGCGGACGCGGCCACGCTGGAGATCGACAGCGACCGGCAGGACAGTGCCGTCACGTTCCGGGCGGCGCGGCTGTTCCGCCCGGACCGCACGACGTGGACCAGGCGGATCCACGAACAGATCACCGCGCGCGACGGCACGCTGCGGCTCGCCGCGCTCCCCCGCGACGTGGCCCGGATCGTGCACGCCGGCTACGCGACCGCGGACCGCCGTGAGGCCAAGGCGCTGCGCAACGTGCTGCTCGGCCGGGTGCAGCTGGACGACCTGGCCGCGGACCCGGCGGGCAACCGGGACCGGATCGCCCGCACGCTGCTCGACCTCGGGCGCAGCTGCATCGTCGCCGGGCACCGGCAGGACGCGGTGGACACGCTGGAGTTGCTGCGCGAGCTGTTCCCGCGCACCCGGGAGCGGCTGCAGGGCACCGACCAGCTGGCGCAGCTGATGCTGGCCGAGGGGATGGACGAGGTCGCGCTGGTGCTGGTCGAGGACCTGCGCGCGGCCGGCGCGGAGTCCTCGTACTGCGACTGGCTCGCCGCACAGGCCCTGGCCCAGCTCGGCGAGGTCGACGAGGCCGCGCGCCTGCTGAGCAACGTCGGCCGGGTGGTGGACACGGCCGGGCGCCGGCACGGCCCGGCCGCGCTCACCGAGATGAAGGTGCTGGTCGCCGAGCTCCAGGCGAAGCTGACCTCGGTCTGACCGGCTGGCGGCGCCGACCTCGGTCCGGCCGGCCGGCCGCGCTGACCTCGGTCCGGCCGGCCGTGTGCGTGCCGCCGGGAGCGCCGGCTAGCCGCCGCCGGGCAGCGTGAACCAGAACCGGCTGCCGCCACCCGCGTTCGACTCCACGCCGATCTCGCCGCCGTGCCGTTCCACGATCCGCTGGCAGATGGCCAGGCCGAGTCCGGTCCCGGGCCGGTCGGCGCCGTTCGGCGAGCGGTGGAACGCGTCGAAGACCCGGGCCCGGTCCACCTCCGGCACGCCGATCCCGTGGTCCGCGACCTCGATCCGGGTGCGGGCACCGGCCGGTACGGAGACGATCTCGATCTGCGGGGTCTCGCCGGGCCGGGTGTACTTGACCGCGTTCCCGACCAGGTTCTCCAGCACGTGCCGCAGCATGCCGGGGTCGGCCAGCACGGTGGGCAGCGCGCCGATCCGTACCGTGGCGTGGTCGGCCGTGTCCTGGTCCGCCGCGACGTCGGTGGCCAGCGCGCCCAGGTCGACCGGCCGTGGGTCGAGCGGCGCCGCGTCCGCGGTGGCGTACGCGAGCAGGTCGTCGATCAGCCGGTTCATCCGGGCCAGTCCGCGTTCCACGGCCCGCCAGTCCGCGTCGCCGGTGTCCCGGTCCGGTGCGTCGCGGAGCAAGTCCACGTGACCGGCCACCGAGGCCAGCGGCGCCTTCAGGTCGTGCCCGGCCATGGCCAGGAAGCCGCGCAGCTCGCCCTCGGTGCGGCGGAGCTGCCGTTCGGTCTCCTCGCGGCGCGCGATGTCCGCCTGCAGCGCCGCCGTGGCGGCCGCGACCCGGCCCAGCGCGCGCCCGCGGGACGTGCCGAGGATGCCGATGATGCCCACCACCAGCGCCGTGATCACGGTCCCGGTCAGCGCGGACGCCGGCACCAGCCAGGGTGCTTCGCCCTCGGCCAGCGTGCCGGTCGGTTTCACGGTCAACTGCCAGGTCCGCTGCGCGACGCCGACGGAGACGGTACGGGTGAGGTCGCCGTCGCCGTGCTCCTCGCCGGCCGGCCAGGTCGCGACCGGCGTGCGGATGCCCTCCGCGGACGAGTCCAGCAGCTCCACCTCGATCATGCTCAGCGCGCTGTTGCGCATGGCCGCGGCGAGGAACGTGCCACCGCGCAGGCCCAGCACCGCCCAGCCGCTGACCCGGTCCGCGGTCGGCCGGTAGAACGGCACCGCGACCACGAACGACAGCTGACGCCGGGCGGCCGGCAGGTTCTCGTCGCGGGCCAGCACGTACGTCCGGCTGATCGCGGCCGCGCCGGTGTTCGCGGACTGCCGCAGCGCACCGCGCAGTTCGGCGCGCTTGGCCAGGTCCGGGCCGATCATCTGCGGGCGGCCGTCGAAGTCGCGGGTGAGCACCGCGAACACGTGCTCGTCCTCGGCCGGGTCGGGGCGCAGCGTCAGCCCGGTCGCGCCCTGCGCCCGCCAGTACGCCTGGGTGGCCGGCACCGCCGCGGTGTCCACGGCGACCAGCACGGAGACCGCGGTGAGCGCGGGCAGCCGGCGGGTGGACAGCGCGGCGCTGATCCGGGTGAAGTCCTCCGCGGTCAGGTCGGTCTGGGCGCCGAGCGCGGTGGCGACGTCGGTGAGCGCGTCGACGTACCGGGCGGCCTCGGCGGAGACACCGGCCCGGACCAGGTCGACCCGGCGGTCGAGCGCCTGCCGCTGGTTGCGGTCGGCCAGGCCGTTCAGCGCGCCGCAGAGCGAGACGGTGGCCAGGATGCCGAGCGCGGCGACACCGGCGGCGAGCGCGGCGACGCTGCGCTGCAATCTCGGCATTACACCAGATTAAGCAACAGAAAGGGCCGCCCGGGATGTTTCCCGGGCGGCCCTTCCATCGGGGGGTCCTACTTGAGCGAGACGTTGAAGATCGGGTCAGCCGCGATCTTCTTGAACGCGGCCAGCGCGGACGCGCTGCTGGTGACCGCGATGTTCCGGTCGCCGGTGTCGTCGGCCGGGCAGTCGAAGTAGACCATCGCCTTGACCGCCGGGCGCGCCTTGAGCTGGTTCAGCACGGTGTCGAAGACCGCGCCCTTGTCCGCGGTGCGCTTCAGGCTGTGGTAGACGCCCCACTCGGCGACCATGATCGGCTTACCGGCGTGCTTCGTGGTCGCCCAGCCGTAGAAGCCGAGCTTGTTCGTGCCGGCGACCGGGCCGCGGTCGAGCAGGTTGTTGAAGTCGCCGTGGTGGTAGCCCTTCTCCGCGTTCAGGTACGAGTCCAGGCCGATCCAGTCCACGACGTCGTCGCCCGGGTACAGGTCCGGCCACCAGGACTTGGCCAGGTAGGTCTCGTTGCCCATGTAGGCGACCACGTTGATCGCGTTGGTGACGCCGTTCGCGCGCAGCCGCTGGATCACGTGCCGATACATGCCGGCGTAGTCCTTGGCGGTCATGCCCGACTCCGGGTTGGTGTTGACGTCGTTCTCCGGCTCGTGGTGCAGCGCCAGGAAGAACGGCTTCTTGACGTTCGCCTTGACGTACGCGGCCCAGCGGTCGATGCGCTTGTCCTGCTTGCCCGCCTTCACCCCGGCCCAGGTGTCGCCGTACGCGACCTTCCAGTTCAGCAGCAGCGTGCGCGGCTTCGCGGCGTCCTGCGTCATGGCGAGCTCGGCCTTGGTCGGGAACAGCTCGTTGCCCTTGTGGTACGTGTGGTAGATCGCGGCGGTACGGCCGGTCGCGGCCTCCCACTGCTTCAGCGCGGTGTCCCGCGGGGTCGAGGTGAAGCCGCCGGCCGCCGCACCCCACAGCACGCCGCAGGTCGGGACCAGCTTCGCGCCGGTGGTGCAGCCGGACACCGGGGCGGCCGGGGTCGCCGGGGCCGGGGTGGCCGCGCCGGCCACGGTCAGCCGCAGCGCCGGGCGCAGGCCCGCGGTGCCGTGCTCGGTGGAGTGGATCCGGGTGGCCGCGGTGGTGGAGCTGGAGCTGATCGCGAACGAGTAGGTGCCGGCCGCCGTGATCTGGGCGCCGAGGTCGAGGACGACCTCCCGCTGGCCGGCGGCCAGCTTCGCGGACACCGTGGTGGTGCCCAGCGCCGGGGCGTTCGTCGAGGTCAGCGTGGACTCGGCCCACGAGCTGGTGAGCACCCGGGTGACGGTCAGCGTGCTGCCGGCCGGTGCGCCGTCCAGCGCCAGCGCCAGCTTCGCGCCGGTCGCGGCCTTGCCGGTGGTGAACTTCAGGTAGGAGACCTTGCGGTCACCGGCGACCGTGCCGGCGACCAGCTTCGTCTCCGAGCCGGTGGTCAGGCTCTTGCGGGCGGAGGACGTGTAGGCGTCGTCCGAGGCGGAGACCGACAGCTGCGTCGTGGTGGTCGTGGCCGCCTGCGCGGGCGCGCCCGCGATTGCACCGACCGCCAGCGAGCCCGCCAGCAGCGTCCCGAAGACTCCCTGAGTCCTGCGCAATGTGTCACCCTTCCGTCGGCCGCCCCTGCGGCTCACCGCCTGACAGGAACTAGATTCGGCCGCGCCCGTAGCAGGTCCCGGACCCGTGACGGTGCGAGCCGGTTGCGCATCCGAGCCGCCCGATTTATGGGAGAATTCACGGATCAAGGGGGTTTTTCGTCGGAAGCCCGGAGTCGTTGTGCAGGACTGGTCCACCGATTACGCGCAGGGGCTGCTCGAGGCGGCGCCGGACGCGATCGTCGTAGTGGCCGAGGACGGCCGGATCACGCTGATCAACGCGCAGGCCGAGCGCCTCCTCGGTTACCGGCGGGACGAGCTGGTCGGCCGGACCGTGGAGATGCTGGTCCCGGCGGCGGCACGGGACGCGCACCCCTCGCACCGGCAGGAGTACATGCAGGCCGCCCGGCCGCGGCCGATGGGCTCCGGCACGCTGGCCGCACGCCGGCGGGACGGGTCCGAGTTCCCGGCCGAGATCTCGCTGTCCGCGATCCGTACCCCCGAGGGGCTGTTGATCGCCGCCGCGATCCGGGACGTCAGCGACCGGCTGGAGGCGCAGGCCGAACGGGAACGCCTGACCGCGATCGCGGAGCGGGAGCGGCTCGAGGCCCGGCTGCAGCAGTCACAGCGGTTGGAGAGCCTCGGCCAGCTGGCCGGCGGCGTCGCGCACGACTTCAACAACCTGCTCGCGGTGGTGCTCAACTACATCGCGTTCATCGCGGAGGAGGTCGGCGACGCCGCGACCGGCGACCCGGACCGCTGGGATCCGGTGCTGAAGGACATCAACCAGATCCAGCGCGCCGCGGAACGCGCCATCTCGCTCACCCACCAGCTGCTCGCGTTCGGCCGGCGCGAGGTGGTCAAGCCGCGGGTGCTCAACCTCAACACGGTGGTACGTGAGGTGGAGGCGCTGCTGCAGCGCACGATCGGCGAACACGTGCGGCTGGAGACCGCGCTCGCCGCCGACCTGTGGCCGATCCGCGCGGATCCGGGTCAGCTCACCCAGGTGCTGGTCAACCTCGCGGTCAACGCGCGGGACGCGATGCCCGGCGGCGGCAGCCTGACCATCGGCACCGACAACGTGACGGTGGACGAGAGCTACCTGGCCGGCCGGCCCGGGCTGCACCCCGGCTCGTACGTGCGGTTGCAGGTCAGCGACACCGGCGGGGGCATGCCGAAGGAGGTCGCGGACCGCGCGTTCGAGCCGTTCTTCACCACCAAGCCGAAGGGCGAGGCGACCGGGCTCGGCCTGGCCACGGTGTACGGCACGATCGCGCAGACCGGCGGGCAGGTCAGCATCTACTCGGAGCCGGACGTCGGCACCACGATCAGCGCGCTCGTCCCGGCCAGCGAGGAGGCGCTGCCGGTCGTGGAGCAGCAGACCTCGACGCTGCCCGAGGTCGCGGCCGGCGGCGGCGAGACCGTGCTGGTGGTCGAGGACGAGGACGCGATGCGCGACGTCACCCACCGCATCCTCACCCGGAACGGGTACCGGGTGCTCACCGCGCCCGGCGGCGATCGCGCGCTGGACCTGGTGCGCCACCACGACGGGCCGATCCACCTGCTGCTCAGCGACGTCATCATGCCGAAGATGCTGGGCAAGGAGGTCGCGGAGCGGGTCACCGCGCTGCGGCCGGACACCCGGGTGCTGTTCATGTCCGGCTACGCCCGCCCGGTCCTCACCGAGAACGGCACGCTGGGTGACGACGTCACGCTGGTCGCCAAGCCGTTCTCCGAGCGCGGGCTCCTCCAGTCCGTCCGCTCCGTCCTCGACGACTGACCCCGCTCCCGCGCGCCTTTGCTCTGCTTACCTTCGCAGAACGGGAGAAAAGGGCGCCGCGGCGTGCGCGGTATGCGCGCTTTGCGATGGTAAGCAGAGCAAACGGCGGCCCGGAGGTCTGTCAGGCGGCCTCGATGGTCAGGATGAAGAGCGCGCCGTGCGGCTCGACCGGCTGGTAACGGACCGTGCCGCCGTTCGCCTCGGCCAGGTGACGGACGATGAACAGGCCGAGGCCGGCGCCGCGCATGAAGCGGTCGAAGAGTGTCGGCACGAGGTGGTCGGGGACGCCGGGGCCGTGGTCGCTGATCTCGATGACCAGCTGGTCGCCCTCGCGGCGCCCGGTCAGCGCGATCGGCGCCCGGCCGTACTTCACCGCGTTGCTGAGTATGTTGAGCAGTATCTGCCAGAGGTGACCGCGGTCGGCGAGCGCGGCCAGGTCCGGTTCCACCTCGACCCGCACCGGTGGCGCCGTGGGTGGCAGGTTGCTGATCGCGGACTCGGCCACGTCCCGCACCGGCACCGGGGTGCGGCGCGCGGTGACCTTGCCGGCGTCCAGGCGGAACAGCAGCGTCAGGTCGTTCATCATGCCGATCAGCCGCCGGGTGTTCTTGTCGATCTTCGTGCTGAGCTCCAGGCGGATGTCGTCCTCGAGGTCGTTCCAGTCGACCGTGAGCAGCTCCGCGAGGCTGGCGATCGAGCTCAGCGGCTGGGCCAGCTCGTGCGACACCATCGACATCAGATCGGACTTGAACTCGACCGCGCGCTCCAGCCGCTGGTTCGCCTCGACCAGCTCCGCGTTGGTGGTCTCGGTCTCCGCGGCGTGCGCGGCAACCGCCTCCTCGGTGCGCTTCCGCCCGGTGATGTCGACGTAGGTCACCACGTACGCGCGCGGTCCGCCCGGGCCGGGCAGCGCCGCCATCGACGCCAGGACCGGCACGTCCTCCCCGTTCGGGCGGCGCAGCACGGTGTCGCCGCCGGGTCGCTCCGCGACCTCCAGGGGCGGATCCCACGGGTACGGCGGGAGGTGGCCGATCGCCTCGCGCGGGGTCCGGCCGGTCAGCTCGCACCAGTGCCGGTTCACGTCCAGCACGCGGTGGTCCCGGTCGAGCACCACCACGCCCTCGTTGATCGACTGCAGCAGTGTCTCGGTGAACTCGCGGCGCTCCTCCAGCGCGTCGACCAGCTGCTGCTGCACGCGGTCGGAGACGTTCAGCTCGCGCACCAGCCGGGCCAGCACCACCAGCAGCGCGAGCGTGGCCAGGATCGCGGCGCCGGTGATCGCGGTGGCCGGGCGGTCCACGCCCGCGTAGACCGCCGCGATCGCCAGCAGGCCGGCCACCACCGGCAGCAGCACCAGCGCGAACGCGAGCCGGCGGCCGACCGAGGCACCGCGGCTGGTGCCGGTCAGTGCCGCGAGCGGGCCGCGCTGCGGGCGCGCAACCAGCAGGCCGAGGCAGAGCGCGAGCACGGCGAGCGCGGTGATCGGCGACATGACCGTGGCGGCGCCGGTGCCGGCACCCTCCCGGTACGCCTGGCCGAAGATCTGCACCACCAGCGCCACCACCGCAATCGTGGCGGCGCCGAGCCCGAGCAGGTCGGCCGCGCCCGCGGTCTCCGCGCCGAGGCCACGCCGGTCGCCGGCGCGCCGGTCGCCGCCCGCCCGCCGGTCGCCGCCGACGGCCCGCCGGTCTCCCCCGCCGCGCCGCTGGTCCGCGACCGCGGTCTCCGGGGAGAGCGCCGGTACGGCCGGGTCCGCCGCGGTGACCGTACCGCTGATGATCGTGGTCTCGGTGCCGGCCGGGTCCGGCCGCGGCGTGCGCGGTGCGGCCCGGCGGTCCAGCGTGATCAGCGCGGCTCCGACCAGCATCAGCGTCAGCGCGGTGGTGGTCGACGTGCGGCCGAGCGGCGCGTCGTGGATGCCCAGGAAGTCGAGCGCGACCGGTCCGATGCGCCCCGGCCCGAACAGGCGGGCGATCAGCCCGGTGGCACCGGCCAGCACGGTGATCAGCCCGAGGAACCGCCCGGCCAGCCGGGCCTGCGGCTGCGGGCGGCCGGGGGCCAGCGCGATCAGGCCGCAGCCGGCCGTGGCGAGCGCCACCGCGACCAGCGGCGCGGGCGTACCGGGACCGAAGAGGTCCCCGGCCGAGGAGCCGTCTCCCCAGGTCAGCAGCGTGACCATGCCGAGGGAGGCGACGGCGACGCCGGCACCGATGGCGAACGCGCCGTGGAGTCGGCGCCCGTACTGCGGGATGTCCACGGCCGAAAGCTCCTCATGAACGGACCGGCCCTGTATCGGTGTGGGGCCCGGAGCAAGGCGAGGTCCAGGTGTCGTCTGGCTGTGCGCCGTGGGCCCGGATACCGGCGTCGTATCTGGGGTGTTCGCGACGGCGGCCAGGCGGCTCCTGGGCCATGCCGCAGCCCGGGCATCCACGCCTATATAGGGCCTAAAGGAGCCTATCAGGCAAATGCTCGCCCTTATGCAAGAAAGCGCACAGAGCCCGGGTGGGCTCGGTGCGCTTTCTACGCGGTCTGTGCGGCGGTCAGGCGGTGCGGGACGAGCCGGTCCAGGCGAACCCGGCCTCGACGAGCACCCGGTTCGCCATCTTGGCGATCTCGCCGGCGTGCCGGTTCGCGTGGTGGCCGCAGAACGAGAGCTCACCGCCCCCGGAGAGGCGCACGCCCAGCTTCGCAGCCGCCCCGCAGCTGTCGCAGCGCTCGGTGACGGTGTTGACGATCTCCACCTGGGTGGGGTTCAGCAGTGCGTTCATGGCGTTGGCCTCCTTGGTCGGTCGAACGATGCGTCGGCGCGGCCTTGTGGCCCGGACGAGGTCAACATCGGTCTCCGTTCCACCCGTTTTAGCGCGGCACCCGGCTCCTAACCAAGCCGCTACCCCGGGTTACCGCTACCGGGGGCCTCATTTGCGACGCTCGCCACACCTTGAACCTCATACCCCCAGCTCAACGGCGCCACAACGTACCCGCGCGGGGTCTTGTCACCGGCTCGTCGACGCGCTACCGGAGCGCAACCCCGTGGGTCCCCGGCCGCGACCCCGGCCGCCGAATCTGGTTCAGGTCGGCGGCCAGCAGGGCCCCGGCAGAGGAAAGGGAGTTCATGACCGCGTTTCACCGCACCGGCCGGCGTACCACCGGTCTCGCCATCGCCTCCGCCACCGCCGCCGCGTTCGTCGCGCTGACCGGCGTGGGCGTGGCCCAGGCCGCCGCACCGGCCACCGGCGCCGTCCTCCAGGACGGGGCGCCGGGCGCGATCAAGGACAGCTACATCGTGGTCCTGCGGGACACCGCGGCGACCGGCCGATCCGCGAACGTGGCGGGCGACCTGGCGAAGCGGTACGGCGGCAAGGTCCGCGCGTCGTTCACCTCGGCCGTGCGCGGCTTCACCACCGAGATGTCCCGGACCGCGGCGCGGCGCCTCGCGGCCGACCCCGCCGTCAAGTTCGTCGAGCAGGACCGCCGCGTCACGATGAGCGGCACGCAGAGCAACCCGACCTGGGGCCTGGACCGCATCGACCAGCGCACCCTGCCGCTCAGCCGGAGCTACACCTCCCCGTCCGCGTCGAACGTGACCGCGTACGTGCTGGACACCGGCGTGCGGATCAGCCACCAGGACTTCGGCGGCCGGGCCAGGCACGGCTGGGACTTCGTCGACAACGACGCGGTCGCGGACGACTGCCAGGGCCACGGCACCCACGTCGCCGGTACGGTCGGCGGCACCGCGTACGGCGTCGCCAAGGACGTCAAGCTGGTGTCCGTGCGGGTGCTCGGCTGCGACGGCAGCGGCAGCTACTCGCAGATCATCGCGGGCGTCGACTGGGTCACCCGCAACGCGGCGAAGCCGGCCGTGGTGAACATGAGCCTCGGCGGCTCGGCCTCGGCGTCGCTGGACGACGCGGTGCAGCGCTCGATCAACTCGGGCGTGACGTACGTGCTGGCCGCCGGCAACGACAACCGGGACGCCTGCGGTTCCTCCCCGGCCCGGCTCCCGGCCGGCATCACGGTCGGCGCCTCGGACAGCGTCGACGCCCGCGCGTCGTTCTCGAACTGGGGCAGCTGCCTGGACCTCTTCGCGCCCGGCGCGCGGATCCTGTCGGCGGCCCGGTCCGGCGACACCGCCACCGCCACGATGAGCGGCACCTCGATGGCGGCGCCGCACGTGGCCGGCGCGGCCGCGCTGGTGCTGGGCGCGAACCCGCTGGCCACCCCGCAGCAGGTGCGTGACGCGCTGACCGGCGCGGCCACCACCGGCCGGGTGTCCGGCGCGAACGGCTCGCCGAACCGGCTGCTCTACACCGGCACGGCCACCGCGCCGCTGGCCGTGCAGACGCCGGTCACCCCGGCGACCGCGAACTGCAACCGGGTCGAGTCGCTCACCGACGTGGCGCTGCCCGCGACCTCGGCGCTGACCGTCGCGAACTGCGGCCCGGCGTCCACCACGGCCTCGGCGCGGACCAGCGTGCAGGTGTCCGTCCGCCAGGCGGTCCGTGGCGACCTGCGGGTCCAGCTCACCTCCCCGAACGGGAAGATCTGGAACCTGAAGCCGTCCACCGGCACCGGCAACCTGAACGCCGTCTGGAACTTCGACGCCTCGAGCGCGCTGAAGAACGGCACCTGGACGCTGACGGTCAAGGACGCGCAGGGCCGGACCGGCCTGCTCGACTCCTGGACCCTCACGGTCTGACCCCGCGTCACCCCGGTGAGAGCCCCGCCGTCCCGTCCGGGACGGCGGGGCCTTTCGCGTTTCCGGGAAAAACCCAGAAAACGGATATAGCCTTATCTTTCGGTACGGTCGGAGGAGGGTGCGATGGTGCAGGACCTGCAGTCGCCGCCGCCCACGGTGCTCGTCGTCGACGACGAGGAGGACCTGCGCGACATCATGCGCCGCATGCTGGAGCGCAAGGGCTTCACCGCGCTCACCGCCGGCGACGCCGACGGCGCGATCGTCGCCTGCCGCGACCACGACGGCGGGATCGACCTGCTCGTGACGGACCTCAGCATGCCCGGTGTCACCGGGCGCGAGGTCGCGGAGCAGGCCTCGGCGATGCGCCCCGGGCTCCGCGTCATCTACGTCTCCGGCCTCCCCAAGGAGGTCGCGGTGGACAAGGGCATGGTCGACGAGCACGCCCGGCTGCTGCAGAAGCCGTTCACCACCAGCGCCCTGATCGACGCCGTCAACGCCGCCCTGCACGACGACCCGCCCGCCTAGTCTTCCGCCCGCCTAGCCTTCCGCCCGCTTTTGCTCTGCTTACCCGGGCGAAAACGGACGTGACGCGCACGCGCGGTCGTGGCGGCGCAGCCGCGCGGGTCGTGGCGGCGCAGCCGCGCGGCGGCGAGGTAAGCAGAGCGGAGCCGGTGACGCCGCGTGGCGTGGCCGGCTCGAATCTGCCCGATTTCGGTAGGTAAGCAGAGCAAAGGCGGGCGGGTGGCCAGCCGAGATGTCCGGGTGAGCGGCGGAGCGCGCCGGGCGGAAACGCACGAAGCCCCGGCCCGAGGAGCGGGCCGGGGCTTTCGCGTGGGTGGCGTCGGCGTCAGGACTTCTTGGTCGTGCGCCGGCTGTTCTTGGGGACGCGCTCGGTGGCGGCGTCCGCGGCGGCCAGGTCGACGGTGGAGTCGGCGCCCATGCCGCCGCTGATGCCCTCGCCGGCGCGGCGGGTGCCGCCGGTGACCGCGGCCGTGGCGGTGGAGGGGCCGGTGGCCGCGACCGCGGAGGCGGTGGCGCCGGTGGTGGTCGTGCCGCTGCCGGTGCCGGTCGTGTCGATGGTGGTCGTCGACTCGGTGGTGCCGGCGGTCTCCGCGGGCTTGGCGGCGCTGATCCGGCCGGCCGGCTGGGTGATCGGTTCGGGGCGGCGGTTGCGCATCATGGCCGGGCTGGGCGCGACCGACCGCTGGTTGCCGCGCTTCGTGCCGGCCCCGATGCCGGATCCGGCGCCGATGGTGGGCTTGGTCAGACTCTCGGAGAGCGTGCCCGCGGTGGTGATGCCGGGCTCGTTCGTACCGTAGGTCTTGTTCAGCCCCACGTTCATCCCGGCGTTCGTGCCGGCTCGGCCCATCGTGGTGGCGAGCGGCACGCCGGACGCCTGGTGCGGGCCGAAGCCGGCGTTCTCCATCAGCCGCTTGAAGCTGGTCAGGTCCGCCTTCAGCCGGCGGCTCAGCGAGTCCTGCGCGTGCCGGTCGCTGGGCATCAGCGCGGCCACGTCCGCGTCCATCTGCGCGATGATCTGGGTCCGTTCCGCGGTCATCGGCCGCAGCGTGATGACCTCCGAGAACGCGGGCCCGTTCGTGGCGCGCCAGGCGACCAGCTCGTCCGGGCGGCACTCGGTGATCTGCGCGTCGAACTCCCGTCGCTGACCGTCCAGATCCATGATCCAGTGGGTCTTGGTGCTGGACAGCTGCGTGACTTCCTGGACCCCGCTCATGAACTGCGGATAGTTCTCGAAGTGCGACAGCTGCTCGTAGACCGCATGCAGTGGCGCGCCCACCTCGATGGCCTGCTTCACGGTGCTCATCGGATCCTCCAACGACTAGGAGATCACCCCGGTCCGGGCAGGGGACCGGTTCCCCTGAGCGTAGCCAGGCAAAGTGAGCAAAAGCCGCGAATCGAAGAACCCCGTGTCAGAGCGTGGCGATGTACTGCCAGCGGCCGACCTGGGCGGCGTAGCGGGCGTCCGAGGCGGCGGAGACGGTCACGCCGGCCTCGAGCATGCGGCGCACCAGGGCCGCGGACGGGGTGCGCCAGGCCTCGCTGACCTCGACCGTGGCGTGCGTGACGCGGCAGCCCTCGACCAGGTGGGTGAGCAGGTGCGCGTCGATCTCGTCCTCGGTGATGCCGATCTGGTTGAGCAGGCTCAGCGGGCGGGACAGGCGGGCCGGCGCGTACCGGGCGGCGCGCTCGACGCCGCGGACCGTCGCCTCCACCGCGCGTTCGATCACGTCCGCGCGGCGTACCGTGCCGGCCGCGAGCAGGCCGCGGACCTGCTGCGGCGTGGCCGGGCCGGCGGCCAGCGGGAGGCGGCTGAGCGAGACCGAGATGGCGTCCAGGCCACCCAGGTCCGGCGGCCAGGCCAGCCAGCCGTCCGCCCGGATGATCTCGATCTCCGCCGCGACCGAGAGCCGGATGTCGGTGCGCTGCTGGGCGCGCCGGACCGAGTCGCCGTAGGCCGGCAGCCACGTGCTGTCCGGACCGGCCTGGTCCGCGAACGTGAGCGAGGTCAGGCCCGCACGGTCGGCGGCCATCACCACCACGCCGACGCTGTCGCGCCCCGCGGAGAAGCCGGTGTGGACGTGCGCGTCGGCGCACAGGTCAAGCATCGGCGTCGCCTCGACGGCGGCGGTGCGCTCTGCGCTCACGGTGTGCTCCCTGCGTCTCGCCCGGGCGCCGCCGATCGGCGCCTTCGGTGGGGCGACTCCCGCCCGAGATGACAATCGGCCCGGCGTGTAGTGCCGGTGGGTATCGCGCAGGTGCAGTCCGGTAGTGGAAAACCGGTCGGGGGGTACGACGCGCGCGTCGTACCCCCCGATGAGACTGCAGGAATTTCGGCGGCTTCCCCGAGCGCAGCGACGACCGGAGACGGAGCCGCCTAACTGATGCGGAAGCTGCCGACCAGGGCGCGCAGCTCCTCGGCGGTGCGGGCGACCTCCTGGCTGGCCTGGTTGGTCTGGTTGACGCCCTCCATGGAGTGCGTGCCGGCCTGCGCGACCTCGGAGATGCTGCCTGCGATCCGGCTGGCGCCCGCGGCGACCTCCGCGATGCTGCGGGACATCTCCGCGGTGGTGGCGGTCTGTTCCTCGACCGCGCTGGCGATCGTCGTCTGGTAGTCGTTGATCTTCGCGATGACCTCGCTGATCCGGTTGATCACCTCGACCGCGCCGCCGGTGTCGGACTGGATCGCGGCGACCCGGGAGGAGATGTCCTCGGTGGCCCGCGCGGTCTCCTGCGCCAGATCCTTGACCTCGGACGCGACCACCGCGAAGCCCTTGCCCGCGTCGCCGGCGCGCGCGGCCTCGATGGTGGCGTTCAGCGCCAGCAGGTTGGTCTGCTCCGCGATCGAGGTGATCAGCTTGATCACGTTGCCGATCTCGGCGCTGGACTCGCCCAGCCGCTCGATGCTCTGGGTGGCCAGCGCGGCCTCGCTGACCGCCTGGCCGGCGATCTGCGCGGCCTCGTTGGTGTTCTGCGAGATCTCCCGGATGGACAGGCCCATCTCCTCGCCGCCGGCCGCGACGGTCTGCACGTTGCGGGAGATCTCCTCGGCCTCGGCGGACGCGGCGGAGGTCTGCCCGTTCGTCTCCTGCGCCGCGTGGGCGATCTCGGAGCTGGTCGCGGAGAGCTCGGTGGCCGCGCCGGCGAGCGTGTTCGCGTTCGCGGCCATCGCCTCCATCGCCTGCCGCATCCGGTCCACGGCCCGGTCCAGGCCCTGCGCCATCCGGCCCAGCTCGTCGTGCGAGGAGATCCCGGCACGGACCGTCAGGTCACCGTTGGCGAGCGCGTCGACGACGTCACCGACCCGGCGGACCGGGTTCAGGATCGAGCGGACCAGCGGGATCGCGAAGCCGATCAGCGCGGCCATGCCGAGGCCGGCGACCAGCAGCATCCACAGCCGGGTCGAGGCGGTGGTGGCGGCCATGTCGGCCTGCTCCTGCTCGATCGCGGCGTCGAGCTTCTCGTGGATCGCCCCGATCTGGTCGTCGACCACGTTGTTCTGCTCGGCGATCTGGTCGTAGCGGTCCCCTACGCTCGCCGGGTTCGCCACCGCGTCAGTGACGAACTGGGTGGTGAACGCATTGAAGTCCGCGACGCTGGCGGCCAGCGCGTCGATGTCGTCGTCGATCTCGCCGGGCAGGTCCCAGCCCTCCGCGGCCGCGAGCGCGTCCAGCGCGGACTGCACGTCGTCGGTCACGTCGCCGGTGGTGTCCTCGCCGTTGGCGGCCCGGTAGGCGTCCACCTTCAGCTCGCTCTCGCGGGTGTCCAGGTGGTTGAGCGCGGCCTTGGTCAGCGCGAAGACGCGTACCGTCTCGGCCTGATCGGCGAGCCTGCCCTGGGACCACATGCCGATCCCGGTGACGCAGGCGGCCACGACGACGCCGGACACCACGATGACGGAGAGGCGTTTGCCCACGCCCACGTCTGCCAGACCAGCCAAAGCGACCTCCTAGGTGAGGGCGGTACCGAGGCAAGGCTCCGCACATGGGCCACATCGGCGGCGTGGCAACCGTCATGAGCCAATCCAGCGCCTTCGTCGGGGAAAACGGGGGTTAGGGCGATTTACCGGGGTCGTTCCGTGGTGCCGGACGGGTGCGTGCCGGCCGCAACCCGGCCGCACTTCTCGGGCACCGGGACGGCAAGGCACGCCCGGCAACCTTCTTCCCGTGCCCGCCGCCCGGCGGGGCGGGAGGAGAAGCCTTGCCCACGAAACGCATCCGGCGCCGCGCCTCGGCCGCGGCCATCGCCGGACTCGGTCTGCTGGTCGGCGGCCTCGCGACGGTGACCGCGAGCCCCGCGGAGGCAGCCTCCTCGGTGTCCGGCACGGTCAGCACCGGCGGGCTCGTGCTCAACGTCCGCAAGGCGGCCAAGACCGCGGCCAAGCGGGTCGGGACGCTTCAGGAGGGCGCCAAGGTCAGCATCGTCTGCCAGGCCAAGGGCAACCGGGTCACCGGTACGGTACGCACCACCGACCTGTGGGACCGGCTCTCCGACGGCGGTTACGTCTCCGACGCGTACATCAAGCGGCCGGCCACGAAGCTGCCGGTCTGCGACCCGCCGAAGCCGAGCCCGAGCCGTAGCACCGAGGGCGCGGCCGGTCCCGCGTGGGTGCTGCCGGTGTCGGCCGCGATGAACAGTGCCTTCCGGACGCCGCAGCGTCCCACGCACAACGGCATGGACCTGGCCGCCGCGAAGGAGACCCCGGTCCGGGCCGCGCACTCCGGCGTGGTGATGCGCGTGCTCTGCCAGGTCTCGATCGGCACCTGTGACACCGACGGCGGCCTGACCGTGAGCGGTTGCGGCTGGTTCGCGGAGATCCGCGACGCGGACGGCGTCACCACTCGCTACTGCCACCTGCTCCGGCGTCCGTCCGTGGTGCCCGGCCAGACCGTGACCGCGGGCGACCTGATCGGGCAGGTCGGCTCGTCCGGTCACTCCACCGGCCCGCACCTGCACTTCGAGGTGCACACCGCCTTCCCGGCGACGGTGGAGAACGCGGTCGACCCGTTCCTGTTCCTGAAGGCGAAGGGCGTCCCGGTGCGGTGACGCCCGGGTGGCCGGGGTGTCGACGACGCCCCGGCCACCGGGCCCGGACACGGCGGAAGGGCCGACGCCGAGTGGCGGCCGGCCCTTCCGGACGGTTCACGCAGAGTGTTCAGTCGGGCTTGCGCAGTGCTCCGGCCAGCGCTTCCACGGCGCTGTCCGCCGGGGACGCGGCCTCCCGGTTGGCGGTCTGCAGCTCCCGGTAGATCTCCTCGCGGTGCACCTGTACGGTGCGGGGCGCGCGGATCCCCAGCCGGATCACCTCGCCCCGCACCTCCAGCACGGTGATGACGATGTCGTCGCCGACCATCACGCTCTCTCCGGAGCGCCGGGTCAATACGAGCATGCGGCTTTCCCCTCCATGGTTGGACGCACCGGACCGACGCGGGACCCGGGACTCACCCCGCGACGGCGAGCTCCGCGCGCACCGGCAGCCCGGACCCGCTGAGCACGGTCTGCATGCCCCGGCGGTTACCCCGGTCGATGACGATCGGGGCCAGCAGGTTCGCCGTGGCGTGCGCGGCGGTGTCACCGGCCGTCACCACGAGCAGGACCATCAGGTCCTCGGGCTTCGGGGAGCCGAGCATCTCGGCGGCTTCGTCGTCGATCTCCGGAGCGTAGTCCGGGAAGAACGGCGACGGAGGCATTACCAGGAAACGCAGGTCGGCGTTGTCCACCGCCCGCAGCGAGTAGAGGAGTCCGTTCTCGTCCAGCCGGACCAGGACGAACTGCCGGTTGTCCGGGAAACCGGGCATCGGAGAGACCAGGTCGATGATCGGCAGATCCAGCAGGTCTGCGTCCATCTCTTGCTCGATCGTGCGCGCGGTCATGGCTTCCCTCGATCGTTCTCGGTGGTCGGTTCGGTGGATGGTGAGCTTTCTGCTAGCGCAGGAAATCCATCAGCGAGGGCTGGATCACCTTGGCGGTCGCCTGCAGCGCCGCCTGGTAAGCCGTCTGCTGCAACTGCATCTGCATGATGGTGTTGGGAAGATCGATGTCCTCGATCTCCGAGAGCTTGCTCTTGACGTTCAGCAGCCGGTCGTCGGCGGCGGTGCGGCTGGTCTCGATGCGGTTGTACCGCGCACCGACGTCGGCCAGATTTGTCTTGATCGTACCAATCGCGACGTCGAGATTCTGAAGATCGGCGTCAAGGCCGGCGGTGTTCGAACCGCGCAGATTGTTGGTGATCGACTCCAGCACGGTGAACAGCTGCGAGTCCGCGCCGTTGGCGCCGAAGACCGTGGCGCCGTTCGCGTCGACCTGCACCTTCGAGTTGTCGCCGACCGTGCGCATCACGGTGCCGGTGTCGCCGACGAACTGGCCGTTCCCGTCGAACGCGCGCTCGCCCGTCGTGGTCCCGCCGAAGACCGGCCGGTCCAGGTACTTCGTGTTCGCGACGCCGATCAGCGACTTGCGCAGGTTCTCCACCTCGGCGGCGAGCGCCTCGCGCGCGTCCGGGGTGCTGGCGGTGCCGGCCGACATGCCCTGCAGCACCAGCTCCCGAACCTTGCCGGTCTGGGAGAGTGAGCTGGTCAGCGCCGTGTCGATGACACCGAGCCAACCCAGGCCGTCCGAGGCGTTGCGGGTGTACTGCTGCACGGCCCGCGACTCGCCGCGCAGCTGCATGGCCGAGACCGTGCCGGTCGGTGAGTCGGACGGGCGGCTGATCTGCTTGCCGCTGGAGAGCTGTTCCTGCAGGTTGCCGACCCGGGTCAGGTTGCCCTGCAGGTTGGCCAGCACCCGGTTGGTGATGGCCCCGTCGGTGACCCTCAGCTGCATCGCCATCGTTCAGACCCCCTAGACGGCCATGCGGTTGATCAGCACGTCGAGCATCTCGTCGACCGCGTTGAGCACCCGGGACGCCGCCTCGTACCCGCGCTGATACGTGATCAGCTGGGTCATCTCCTCGTCCAGGTTGACGCCGGCGAAGGACTCCCGCGCCGCGTCCGTGTCCTGGGTGACCACGGCCTGGATCGCCTGCCGGCGGTCGACCGACTGGGCCTCCACACCGAGGTTCGCGATCATGACGGCGTACGTCTCGCCCGCCCCGCCCGGCGTGGTCGCCAGGTCGGCCAGCGCGTCCGCGTTCGCGGCGTCGAACGTGCCGGCCGTCGAGGACGCCGCCACGAACTCCGGGTTGTCGATCGCCACCTTGATCGACTCGGCGGTCGTGCCGGTGAAGAACGCGCGGCCGGTCACGCCGTCCAGGCCGTACCCGCCGGCGTGCAGCGTGTTGACCGTGTTCGCCAGGTTCGCGGCGACGCCGTCGAGCTGGTTCGCGTACTTCGGGATCGTGGTGACCAGCGTGTCCTGGATCGACGCGAGCGTGCCGCCGACCTGCGCGGGCGTGCCGGAGTCGGCCCACCGCACGGCCACGCTGTTGGCCGGGTCGCCGGTCTGGTTCTGCAGCCGGTCCGCGCCGGTCATCCGGATCTCCCGGGCGGTGACGCCCTGCACCAGGCCGGAGCCGCCGAGGTAGACCGCGGCGGTGCCGTCGGCCTGGATCGACGCGGTCGCGCCGGTCAGTTCGGAGAGCTTCATCAGCTGCACGTCGCGCTGGTCGGCCATCTCGTTGACCGGCAGGCCGGCCGCGGTGGCGCGCTGGATCGTGGTGTTCAACTGCGCGATGTTCTTGGCCAGCGTGTTGACCTCGGTGGCCAGCGCGTCGGCCTGGTCCCGGTTCGCCTTCCACTGCGCGCCGAGCGCGTTGTAGGCGGAGTGGACGCCGTCGACCACGGTGTTGCCCTGCTGGATCAGCGCGGTCCGGATGGCCCGGTCGTTCGGGTTGTTCGCGACGTCGCCGAACGCGCCCCACAGCTCGCCGAGCTGGTGCTGCAGCGCGGTGTCGCTCGGCTCCGCGAACGTGTTCTCGATCGTGACGAACTGCTGCTTCTGGTTCGACAGGTACGAGATGTTCGCGCGCTCCTCGCGCCCGCGCCCCTCCAGGAACTCGTCCCGGGTGCGCCGGATGTCGGAGATCGCGACGCCGTTGCCGATGCCGTCCGAGGTGGACCACATGGTCGGCATGGTGTTGCCGCTGGCCGACGTCATCTGCACGCGCTGCCGGGTGTATCCCTCGGTGTTCGCGTTCGCGATGTTCTGGCCCGCCACGTCCAGCGCGCGGCGCTGGGCGTAGAGCGAGCTGAGCGCGGTGGTGATGCCGGAGAAGGTACTCGCCATCAAATCGCCTCATCCACTAGGCGGGCACGGTGGCCGACGGATACGGACTGCCCCTGCGGGCCGTAGGTCTCGACGGAACCGGCGATGATCATCATGGTCTCGCGCGCGGCGCGCTGCCCGGCTGAGAGCAGGTCACGGTTGGTGGCGGCAAGACCGCTGATCTCCGCGGTCAGCGTCAGAAATGACTTACGGTGTTCATGGAGGAGGTCACTCCACGGCGCGGCCGCCGCGTCGGCGATCTCCCCCAGGCTGGCTTCGGGCGAGAGCCCCAGCTCGACCGCGGCCGCCTGTGCGTGGGCGGCGCGGATGACCTCGGTCTCCCGCATCTGTTCGAGGACCATCTCGACCTCGCGGGTCGCGTGCGCGAGCCACCGCGAGCGGCCGGAGGCGAGCAGTACCTGCTCCTCTTCGAGCTTGAAGAGCAGCAGCTCCATCAGCTCCCGGGTTCGCCACAGGACGCTGGACAGTTCGATCAAGCTCACGCGTGCCTCCGCCTGCCGGACGATGTCCCCTGTTCGTCCTTGCCCGTCGGCAGCACAGGGCCGCCCATGAGGGGTTTCGACCTGAGGATTCCGGCTCGGATGCAACCAAATGGCAACCGTAAGTCACGTACACAGCACCCTGAGTAACAGAGAGTTTCTCTTGTTCACGGTGAACAGCTCGCGCGAGCGCGGGCCTACGCCTGAGGGGGAATCTCATGACTGCCGTCGCCGCGGCCACCGCCGCGAACGTCGCCACCGCCCACGAGCACGAGCATCTGATCCGGGAACACATCCCGCTCGTCGGCCACCTGGTCCGCGACATGCTGAGCCGGGTGCCCTCGCACGTCAATCGCGACGACCTGACCTCGGCCGGCCTCGCCGCGCTGGTCACGGCCGCGCGTGGCTTCGACCCGTCGCGGGGCATCCCGTTCGCGCGGTTCGCCGCCACCCGCGTGCGCGGCGCGCTCCTCGACGAGCTGCGCCATCTGGACTGGGCGTCCCGGTCCGTACGATCCCGGGCCCGCAAGACCGACACCGCCCGGCAGGAACTGACCGCCACGCTCGGGCGGACACCGACCCAGCAGGAGCTGGCCGCGTTCCTCGGCATCGCGGTGGACGAGCTCAAGGAGGTGGAGGACGACGTGCAGCGCGCGGTCGTGCTCAGCCTGCAGGGCTTCACCACCGGCGCCGCGGAGGACATGGTCACCGAGCGCACCGCCGGCCCGGAGGACCTGCTGCTGCACCGGGAGAAGATCGGTTACCTGCACAACGCGATCGAGGCCCTGCCGGACCGGCTGCGCACCGTGGTCAACGGCTACTTCATGCAGGAACGGCCGATGGCCACGATCGCGGCCGAGCTCGGCGTGACCGAGTCCCGCGTCTCGCAGCTGCGCGCGGAGGCACTGACGCTGCTGCGCGAAGGACTCAACACGCACCTGGACCCGGACCTGATCGACCGCAAGGACAGGAAGGACGGGTGCGTGGCACGCCGGCGGGCCTCCTACTACCAGGAGGTGGGCTCGCTCGGGAACCTGCACACCCGGCTCGCGTTCACCGATCACCACGGGGTGCCGATCGCGATAGCGGCCTGACCCTCAGGCGCCGCGCCGCGCCGCCGATTCGTCGGTCGGCGGCACCGCCGGCCTCCGCACGGAATCGCCGGCCGCAAGCCAGAAAAAGTCTCGCGAAATCTCAAGAGCGAGTCCCCCGCGCCGAATAGTCATGGCGTACGGCGCACGGATGTGCCGCACAGGGGCCCGATATCAAGGAGGAATTTCAAATGGGTCTTCGTATCAACCAGAACATCGCCGCACAGAACGCCTACCGGAACCTGTCCGTCACGGACGGTCAGATGGCGAAGTCGCTGGAGAAGCTGTCCAGCGGTTTCCGCATCAACCGGGCGGCCGACGACGCGGCTGGTCTGAGCATCAGCGAGGGCCTGCGCGCCCAGACCGGTGGCCTCAAGGTCGCCGTTCGTAACGCGCAGGACGGTATCAGCGTCGTGCAGACCGCTGAAGGTGCGCTCACCGAGGTGCACAGCATTCTCCAGCGTATGCGTGACCTGTCGGTGCAGGCGTCGTCGTCGGGTTCCAACGACGTCGACGCGCGTACCGCGAGCAACACCGAGTTTCAGGAGCTGGGCAAGGAGCTCGACCGGATTGCGAACACCACCAAGTTCGGGTCCCAGGCGCTCCTCGACGGCAACTACTCCGGCGACTTCCAGGTGGACTGGAAGGACGTCACCACCACGGGTGGCAAGTTCCAGGTGGCGATCACCCAGGCCATGGACTCCACGAGTCTGGGCGTCGGCGGCCAGGATCTGATCGCCGCCGGTGGTGCCGACACGGCCCTCGCGGCCATCGACACCGCCATCGCGAACGTCTCCACCACCCGTGCGACGCTCGGTGCGTACCAGAACCGTCTCGAGCACACGATCAACAACCTGAACGTGTCGGTCGAGAACCTGTCGGCGTCGGAGTCGCGTATCCGTGACACCGACATGGCCCAGGAGATGGTCTCGTTCACGCGGGCCCAGATCCTGTCGCAGGCTGGCACCTCGATGCTGGCCCAGGCGAACCAGGCCCCGCAGGGTGTTCTGTCGCTGCTGCGCTAGGCCACACAACAACTTAATCAACTGAAGATCGCTTTTCACAATCGAATAGGTAGGGGTGGCTGGCAGACGGCGCCGGCCGCCCCTATCCCATAAGGCCTCATCTCCCTACCTTCGGAGGGATCGCCCGTGACCACCAGCGTCAGCGGCCTCGTCAGCGGCATGGACACCAGCGCGCTCGTCTCCCAGCTCATGCAGGTCGAGGCGGCCGGTCAGACTCGCCTGAAGTCCAAGGTGAGCACGGAGGAGAAGGCGGTCACCGCCTACCAGTCCGTGAACACGAAGCTGGCCGCGATCAAGACCGCGGCCGACGACCTCGGCAAGCTCGCCACCTGGCGGTCCGCGAAGGCGACCTCGAGCAGCAGCTCGGTCACCGCGACCACCGCGAGCGGCAACACCACCCAGACCGGCGCGGTCACGTTCGACGTGATCTCGCTGGCCAAGTCACAGGTCTCCACCACGCGCGCCGTCAGCACCGGCGACGCCACCAGCCAGAGCAGCATCACCATCACCAAGGGCGACGGTACGCAGTCCAGCGTCGACGTCTCCGCGGACCGCTCGCTCGCCGGCATCGCCAGCGCGATCAACGGCGCCGGTCTCGGTATCAAGGCGACGGTGGTGGCCCTGGAGGGCGGCGAGAGCGTCCTGCAGATGAGCTCCACGAAGCCCGGCCTGGCGAACGGCTTCACCATCGACGGCGGCTTCGACACCGACATCAAGACCCCGACCGCGGCCAGCGACGCGAAGCTCCAGGTGGGCGGCGCGGACGCGGACGGCGGCTTCGCGGTCACCAGCTCCAGCAACACGTTCGGCAACCTGATCACCGGCACCTCGATCACCGTCACCAAGGAGGGCGAGACCGGTGTCACGGTCGACGTCGCCTCGGACACCTCGGCGATCACCGCCAAGGTGAAGTCGCTGGTCGACGCCATGAACGGCACGTTCTCCGAGATCGGCAAGCAGACCGCGTACAACTCGTCGAACAAGGGCTCCGCCGCGCTGACCGGCGACTTCGCGGTGCGACAGATCAGTCAGCGGCTGCTCGGCACGGTCAGCGGCGGCCTGGACAACTTCGGCAGCCTCTCGAAACTGGGCATCTCGCTCACCCGGGACGGCACGGTCTCCTTCGACGAGGCGAAGTTCAAGAACACCTACGAGGCCGACCCGGACGCCATCAAGACCGCCACCACGGCGTACGCGACCGGGGTCAAGGAACTCGCGGACAGGTCGCAGACCGGCGTGACGGACGTGATCAACGGCCGTAAGTCGCTCATCGACGACATGAACGACCAGATCAGCAACTGGGACATCCGGCTCGCCACTCGCAAAACGGCGCTGACCCGCCAGTTTGCGAACCTGGAGACCTCGCTGAGCAGCATGAAGAACCAGTCCAACTGGCTGGCCGGTCAGCTCGCCGGCCTGTAAGGGGAGCCCAGATGACCAGCCCAGCCCTGCGTAACCGTTACCTCAACGACTCGATCGCCACCGCCTCACCCGGGCGGCTGCTGGTAATGCTCTACGACCGCCTGGTGCTGGACGTGGCGCAGGGCGAGGAGGCGCTGCTGGCCGGCGACCGGATCACCGCGGCCGACAAGCTCCAGCACGCCCAGGAGATCATCATCGAGTTGCGGTCGACGCTGGACATGTCCGTCTGGTCCGGCGCGGCCGGGCTGGCCGCGCTCTACGCGTACTGGCTGGCGGAGCTGATCGGCGCGAACGTGGGCAACGACGCGGCGCGGGCCCGCGCGGTGCGCGAACAGATCGAACCGGTCCGGGACGCGTGGCGGGAGGCGGCCGCGCAGCCCGCGGCGGCCGGCTGAGGGAAACCACCATGAACACCCCGCACGGTACGGAAGAGGGCTGGCGGTCGGCCTGGACGAAGGCGCTCGACCGCCTGGAACTGGACGTCGCCGCCGTGGAGACGATGCTGGCCGACACGCACCGGCTCGACGACACGCCGGTGCCCGACCCGTGGTCGCCGCCGGAAGGGCTCGGCCCGCTGCCGCTGGACCTGCGCCCGCGCGCGGACGGCATCCTCAAACGGCAGACCGCGGCCGCGCAACTGCTCGCCCAGCGCCTGGTCGGCACGCGCCGGCAGGTGGCCGCCGTGGCGAAGGTGGAGACCCGCGACTCGGTGCCGTCCCGCCCGGCGTACCTGGACTGCGCGATGTGAACCCGTACCCTCGACGCTTTTGCACCGCCCCTGTCCCCACGGACCCGCTCCGGGTCCGTGGGGACGCGTCTCTTGACAACTCGACAGCGAAATCCGCAACCGACCGGAAACCCGTGCGGCCTCAAGCCCGCGCCGCCCCGGCCGATGGGAAGGGCACGAGCACGGAGCGCTCGGGGAACGACTCGCCACGGACCGGCGGCCACGCAAGGGGGAAGGAGTCGCTGCCGTGTTCGACGATGTCACGTCGTCAGCGCTGCGTATCGCCGTGAACGGGCTCGCCGCCCGGCAGAAGGCGATCGCCAACAACATCGCCAACATCGAGACCCCGGGCTACCACGCCCAGAAGGTCAAGTTCGAGGAGGCGCTCTCGCACGCGGTCGAGACCGGCCAGCCGACCCGCGTCGCACCGTCCGTCGACCGCTCGCTGGAGCCGACCCGGCTCAACGGCAGCAACGTCAACCTCGACGAGGAGACGCTCTCGCACGTCGACACGTCCATGCGGTACCAGCTGACGCTGCGCGCGCTGGACAGCAAGTACGGCCTGATCAGCACGGTTCTGAAGGGCTGAGGGGGATAACCGGTGAGCACATTCAACGCGATCGGCGTCGCCAGCACCGGCGTCACGGTCTACCGCAAGTGGCTGGACGCGGTCTCGGACAACGTCGCGAACATGAACACGGTCACCCGGACGTCGGAGTCCGCGTTCCGCGAGCGCTACGTCATCGCGCAGGAGGCCGGCGACGGCAACGGTGTGCAGGTCGGCGGCGCCGCGTTCGGCAGTGCCGAGGGCCGGCTGGTCCACGACCCGAACCACCCGCTCGCCGACGCCGACGGATACGTGCGCATGCCCGACATCGACCTCGGCTCCCAGATGGGCCAGCTGGTCATGGCGCAGCGCGGCTACCAGGCCAACCTGTCCGTCGTCGAACGCGCCAAGGACTCCTACAACGCCGCCATCCAGCTCGGGAAGGGCTCCTGATGACATCTCCGATCTCCGGCATCTCCGGCATCGGCGCCGCGCTGCCGATCGCACCCGTCGCACCGACCGCGCCGTCCGCCACCCCGGCCGTCTCCGGCCCGAACGGCGACTTCGCCTCGATGCTCACCAGCGGCCTGGAAAACCTTCAGAAGGTGCAGGGCCGTGCCGATGAACTGGCTGTACAAGCCGCTAACGGCACTCTCTCGGATCCAGCCGCCTACACGATGGCCAGCACCGAAGCGGCGCTGGCGACCCAGCTCACCGTGGCAGTTCGGAACAAGGCCGTTGAGGCCTTCACAGAGATTATGAGGATGCAGGCTTAATGAAGAACCGGCTTCCGGCGCCCGTCCGCCGCCTGACCGACTCGTTCGCCTCCTTCACCACCGGCCAGAAGGCCGTCACGATCTTCGCGGTCCTCGCGCTCGCCATCGGCGGTTACTTCTTCGCCACCTGGGCCTCGAAGCCCTCGTACGCGATGTTGTTCAACAACCTCTCCGGTGAGGACGCGAGCGCGATCGTCGAGAATCTCACGGCTGAGGGTGTCACGTACGAGCTCGCCGACGGCGGCGCGACCATCATGGTTCCGAAGGACCAGGTCTACGACCTGCGGATCCAGATGAGCGGCCAAGGACTGCCGGCCAACTCCGACTCCGGTTACGCGCTGCTGGACAAGCAGGGCATCACCACCTCGGAGTTCATGCAGCACGTCGGCTACCAGCGGGCGCTGGAGGGCGAGCTCAACAAGACCATCGGCTCGATCGACGGCGTCCAGGCCGCGACCGTGCACCTGGCGATCCCGCAGAAGGACGTGTTCTCCGACGACGCGGAGAAGCCGACCGCCTCGGTCCTGATCGCCGCGCAGGGCAACACCCCGCTGAGCAACCAGCAGGTCCAGTCCGTCGTCCACCTGGTGGCGTCCAGCGTCGACGGGCTCGACCCGACCGCGGTGACCGTGGCCGACTCGTCCGGCAAGGTGCTCTCCGCCGGGGACGGCACCACGGTCGGCGCGGGCAGCGGCGACGGCGACCAGAAGACCGCCGCGTTCCAGACCCAGATGAACAACAAGATCCAGGCGATGCTGGACAAGGTGCTCGGCCCGGGCAACTCGACCGTCACCACCACCGCGGACCTGGACTTCGACAACACCGAGACCAAGACCACGAAGTACAGCTTCGACCCGACCGTGCCGGCGCTGTCGGAGTCGAACAGCCGGGAGACGTACGCGAACGGTGGCAACACCGCGGCCGGCGTGCTCGGCCCGGACAACATCCAGGTGCCGAACGGCAACGCGAACGGCGCGAACGGCTCCTACGAGTCGACCACGTCCACCAAGAACAACGCGGTCAACAAGACCGAGGAGGTCCGCAAGGCCGCCGGTGGCGCGCTGAAGAAGCTCAACATGGGCGTCATCATCAACAGCGCGGCCGCGGGCGGCATGGACCCGGCCGAGGTGGAGAAGCTGGTCGCGTCCGCGGCCGGCATCGACACCACCCGCGGTGACACGCTCGCGGTGTCGGCCGTGCCGTTCGACACCTCGGCCGCGGACGCCGCCTCCGCGTCGCTGACCCAGGCGACCAACGCGGAGAAGCAGGCCACCTACCTGTCGCTGGCCAAGACCGGCGCGGTCGTGCTGATCCTGCTGATCCTGGTGTTCGTGGCGTGGCGCGCCGGCCGGAAGGCCCGCCGCCAGCGCCTGACCGAGGAGGAGCTGGCCCGTCTGGCCGCCGAGGAGGAGGCCGAGCGCGCCCGCCGCGCCTCGATGAGCACGCAGGTCGAGATCGAGCGCGCGAACGACCAGCACGCCGAGGACCGCGCGATGCGGCAGAAGGAGATCGAGCGCATGGTCGACGACCAGCCCGACGAGGTCGCGCAGATGCTCCGCGGCTGGATGTCGGAGCGCAGGTAGTGGACCACAGGCCCGGCCGGGGAGACCCCGGCCGGGCCTGCCGCATTTTCGCCGAGATGGGGGTGCCGGATGGCAAGCGGAACGATGACCGGCCTGCGCAAGGCCGCCGTGATGCTGGTCCAGATGGACAAGGAGCGCTCCGCGAAACTGCTCGCCCAGCTGAAGGAGAGCGAGGTCGAGGAGCTCTCCGCGGAGATCGCCCGGCTGGGCCGGGTGGAGTCGGAGACCGCCGACACCGTGATGGACGAGTTCCACGCGCAGATCACGGTGCGGCACGCGGGCCAGGGCGGTCTGGAGTACGCCCGGGAACTGCTGGAGGCGTCGCTCGGTCCGGAGCGCGCCTCGATGATCCTGGACCGGCTGAACGCGTCGATGACGGACATGCCGTTCAACTTCCTCAGCCACGCCGACCCCCGGCAGGTCCTGTCCTTCCTGCAGCACGAGCACCCGCAGACGATCGCGCTGGTCCTGGCGCACCTGCCGTCCACGCTCGCCTCGCAGATCCTCTCCGGCCTGGACGCGAACGCGCAGTCCGACGTCGCGCACCGGATCGCGAAGATGGACCGCACCTCCCCCGAGGTCATCCGGCAGGTCGAGATCGCGTTCGAGCGGAAGCTCAGCACCGTGCTGCAGCCGTCCGAGCTCTCCACGGTCGGCGGCCTGCAACCCCTGGTGGACATCATCAACCGGTCGGACCGCGGCTCGGAGCGGCTCATCCTGGAGGGCCTGGAGGGCCGCGACCCGGAGCTGGCCGAGGAGATCCGGCGCCGGATGTTCATGTTCGAGGACATCAAGACGCTGGACGACCGCGCGATTCAGCTGATCCTGCGGCAGGTCGAGTCGAACGACCTGGCCACCGCGCTCAAGGGCGTCGCGGCGGAGGTACGCGACAAGGTCGTGCGCAACCTCTCCGAGCGGGCCCGGGAGAACCTGCTCGAGGAGATCGACCTGCTCGGCCCGGTCCGGTTGCGGATGGTCGAGGAGGCGCAGACGAAGATCGTCCAGGTCATCCGGGCGCTGGAGGACTCCGGACAGATCGAGATCCAGCGGGGCGGCGGTGACGCGGAGGATGAGCTCATCGCCTGACCCGGTCATCCGGGCCGAGAACGCCGGTCACGTCGCGGCCGCGCGGTTCGACATCGACCTGCGCCACGAGGCGCCGGTGCCGGCCGAGGCGGTGGAACGGGCCCGGACCGCGGCCCGCACCGCCGGCTACGCCGAGGGCTGGGCGCAGGGCCAGCAGGCCGCCGCGGTCGCCGCGCACGCCGCGCGCGATCAGGCCGAGGCCGCGCACCGCGTGCACGAGGCCAGGCGGGAGGCCGCGCTGGCCTCCGCGGTGGCCGCGATCGGCGCGGCCGTGGCCCGGCTGGACGCGCGGATCGTCCCGACCCTCGCCGACCTGCAGGAGACCGTGCTGGCCTGCGCGCTGGAACTGGCCGAGGCGGTGATCGGCCGGGAGCTGGCGACGGCGCAGAACGGCGGGCTGGACGCGATCCACCGCGCGCTCGCGATGGCGCCGCCGACCGGCGACGTCCGGGTCCGGCTGCACCCGAACGATTACCAAAACCTGCTGACCACCGCTACCGGTGGCGAGTTCACTTATGAGGGCCGGGTGATCCGGATGCAACCCGATCCGGGCCTGCAGCCGGGCGACGCGGTCGCCGAATGCGGTCCCACGACGATCGACGCCACCATCGCGGCCGCGATGGCCCGGGTGAGGGAGGTGCTGGACCTGTGAGCACGTCGACACTGCGAAGCCGGCTCAGCTCGGCGGTGCGCGCGGCGAAACCGATGGCGGTCGGCGAGGTCACCGGCGCGGTCGGCCTGCGCGTCACGGTCAGCGGCATCGGCGCCCGCGTCGGTGACCTGCTGCAGATCGGCGGCGACGACGAGCCGATCCTGGCCGAGGTGGTCGCGCTGGAGGGTGAGCGGCTCAGCTGCCTGCCGCTGGGCCCGATCACCGGCATCGGCACCGGCGCCCCGGTGGTGAACACCGGGGCCCCGCTGCAGGTGCCGGTCGGGCCCGACCTGCGCGGCCGGGTGCTGGACGGGCTGGGCCGGCCGATGGACGGCGGCCCGCCGCTGCGCGGTGAGCGGGTCAGCATCGACGCGGTGCCACCGTCCGCGCTGGCCCGGCAGACCGTGGACCGCCCGATGCCGCTCGGCGTGCGGGTGCTGGACACGCTGATCCCGCTCGGCCGGGGCCAGCGGATGGGCATCTTCGCCGGTTCCGGCGTCGGCAAGTCCTCACTGATGAGCATGATCACCCGCGGCTGCGACTGCGAGATCGCGGTGATCGGGCTGATCGGCGAGCGCGGCCGGGAGGTGCGCGAGTTCCTGGAGCGCGACCTGGGTCCGGAGGGCCTGGCGCGGTCCGTGGTGGTGATCGCGACCGGTGACCAGCCGCCGCTGGTGCGGCTGCGGGCCGCGTTCGTGGCGACCCGGATGGCGGAGTGGTTCCGGGACTCCGGCAGCGACGTGCTGCTGATGATGGACAGCGTCACGCGTACCGCGATGGCGCAGCGCGAGGTCGGCCTGTCGGTCGGCGAGCCGCCGGCCACCCGCGGTTACCCGCCGTCGGTCTTCGGCATGATGGCGTCGCTGCTGGAACGCGCCGGCCCGGGCGCGATCGGCAGCATCACCGCGCTCTACACGGTGCTGGTCGAGGGCGACGACCACAACGAGCCGATCGCGGACGCGGCGCGCGGCATCCTGGACGGCCACATCGTGCTGGACCGCAAGCTCGCGACGTCCGGGCACTTCCCGGCGATCGAGGCGCTGGAGTCGATCTCCCGGGTGGCGAACGTGGTCACCACGCCGGAGCAGCGCGCGCTGGCCACCCGGCTGCGCCGGCTGCTGGCCGCGCACCGGGACGTGCGGGAGCTGGTCGAGATCGGCGCGTACGTCCCCGGCACCAACCCGGACGCGGACCTGGCCAACGCCATGTGGCCGCAGATCCTCGCGTTCCTCCGGCAGAGCCTGGACGAGCCCACCCCGGTCGAGCACTCCTGGGCTTTGCTGAATTCCCTACTGAACGCCGACAGCCTGCCGATTGAAGGAAGGTCATGATGAACCGCCGCCACTTCCGACTCGCACCGGTGCTCCGCGCTCGACAGGCGCAGGAAGACGCGGCGAAGGGCGGACTCGTCCGCGCCAGATCCGCCGAGCGCGATGCTCAGGACCTGGCGAAGCGGGCCTCGCTCGACCTGGTCGGCGCGGAGGCGCCGACCGAGGGCACCGCCCGGGCGATCGTCGCCGCCCTGGTGGCCCGGCAGGCGCTCGCCGCCAACCTGGCCGCCGCGGAGGCGAAGGTCGTCGAGGCCGGCGAGATCACGGCACTGCAGCAGCAGCTGCTCGCGGACGCCGCCAAGAAGCGGCGTGCGGTGGAGCGGCTGGCCGAGCGGCATGCCGAGGCTCGCAAGGCCCACGAGATGGCAACCGACCAGAAGGCGATCGACGAACTGGCCGTGACGAACGGCCAGCGGGCTTCGGCCCGGGGAGCCAGTGCGTGATCCAAGGCATCGCTAACGTCCAGCAGCGCATCGCGCAACTGCAGACTCAGCTAGGCCTTAATCCGACCAGCACGAACCCGGTGACGGTCAGCACCACCCGCACCACCACCGCGAGCGGCGCCGGCTTCGCGTCCGCGCTCACCGCGGCCACCGGGTCCTCGCCGGCCACGAACGGCGCCACCGGCGCCGGCATCGTCGAGGCAGCGAAGAAGTACCTCGGCGTCCCGTACGTGTTCGGCAGCACCAATCCGGACAAGGGCCTGGACTGCTCGTCTCTCGTGCAACGCGCCTATTCCGACATGGGCGTCAAGCTTCCGCGCATCGCGGCCGACCAGGCGAAGGTCGGCACCGCGGTGCAGAACCTCGCGCAGGCCGAGCCGGGTGACATCCTGGCGTTCAACCGGCCGGTGGACCACGTCGGCATCTACCTCGGCGACAACAAGATGATCGCCGCGCCGAAGCCGGGTGACCACGTCAAGATCCAGAAGGTGTACGAGACGCCCAGCACGATCCGCCGGGTGATCGACGACCCGGCCGCCGCCACGCCGGTCCCGGCCGCCGCGGTGTCCGGGCTGCGGGCCGCCGCGCTCGGCACCAGCGCGTCGCTGAGCGGTGTGCCGTACGCGGACCTGTTCACGCAGGCCGCGGCGAAGCACGGCGTGCCGGCGAAGTTGCTGGCCGCGGTCGCGAAGGTGGAGTCGGGCTACAACCCGAGGGCGGTCAGCCCGGCCGGTGCGCAGGGCCTGATGCAGCTGATGCCGTCGACCGCGCGCGGTCTCGGCGTCGACAACGCGTTCGACCCGAAGCAGGCCATCGAGGGGGCGGCCAAGCTGCTGAAGTCGAACCTCCGGGAGTTCAAGTCGCTCGACCTGGCGCTGGCCGCCTACAACGCGGGCGGCGGTGCGGTGAAGAAGTACGACGGGATCCCGCCGTTCGCGGAGACCCAGGCGTACGTGCCGAAGGTGAAGGCCGCGCTGGCCGCGCTCGGCTGAGCAGAGACCTCAACCCGAAATATCGCCTTTTTTAGGGAGACGTTCCAGCTGATGACCAACCCGATGTCCATCAACGCGTCGAACGCCACGTCGAAGACCAACGCCTCCGGCAACGCCGCCAAGCGGCCCGGCGGCGACGCCGACGCGTTCTCCTCGATGCTGGCCACCGAGGTGGACTCGAAGCAGCCGGAGGCGCAGCGCCCGCAGACCCAGCGACAGAACGACCGCTCCACCGAGCGCCGTGACCACGACGCGGCCCGGCCGCCGCGGGACAGCCGCCTCGACCGCGAGGCGCGCGACACACGCGAGGTCCGCAACCCCCGGAACACCCGCGACGCCCGGGAGACCCGCGACGCCCGGGAGACCCGCGACGTGCGGGAAACCCGGGACGTGCGGGAAACCCGGGACGTGCGGGAAACCCGGGACGCACGCGCCCCGCGCGAGAGCCGGGAGGCGCGGGAGACCGACGGCCCCCGGGAGGCGCGCGCGGCCGGCGAGACCGGACGGACCGGTGAGCCGGGGGCGGCCGAGGGCACCGAGAAGACCGCCGAGGTTTCGACGCCGGACGAGGACACCGCCGCGTCGGCGGGTGACGCGCAGAAGCCGGCCACCGCGCCGATGGACGCCGCCACCGCGCTGCTCGCGTCCGTGATCCCGGCCTCGCCCGCACCGGCCGGCGCCGCCACCGCCTCGGTCACCGCGGCCGCGACCGGACAGAACGCGCAGACCGGGCAGGCCGTGGCGATCGCCGCGGGCGTCCCCGGGCTCGCCCAGGCGGCCGGTCCGGCCGCCGGCACCGCGCCCACCACGATCAACCCCGCCGAGGGTACGGAGACCGGCGTGCCGCTGCCGGCCGGCTTCACGCCGGTGGCCGACGGCGAGACCGTCGCGCTGCCCGGTGCGCTCGCACCGGCCGAGGCGCAGGCCACGGCCGCACCGGCGGTCCCGGCCGACGCGGCGCCCGGCACCGTGCCGGCGGACGCCACCGGCACCGCCGACCCGGCGGCCGCGACCGTCCCCACCACCACGCCGGCCACCGGCCAGGACGCCGCGGCCGGCGACGGCGGGCAGGGCGGCGACGCGTCCGGGAACGCGGCTCCGGCCGTACCCGCGACGCCCCTGGAGACCGCACCGGACGGAACCGCCGCCGGGCCGCAGGCCGCGCCCGCGCCGGGTCCGGACCCCGCGCGCACCGCGGCGCGGCCGGCCGGCGCGCCGGACCCGGCGCTGGCCGCGGGTGCGATCGCGCAGCCCACCGCGCCGGCACCGGCCGCACCGGTCACCGCGGTCACGCCGGCACCGGCCTACGCCGGCACGCCGAACACGCCGCCGGCCCAGCAGGTCGCGATGCACATCGCACCGCTGAAGCTGGAGGCGGACGGCATCCACCGGCTCACCGTGCACCTGCACCCGGTCGACCTCGGCCCGGTGAGCGTGGTGGCGGAGATCCGGAACGGCGACATCAACGTGCAACTGTCCGGCGGCACCGAGGCCGGCCGGGAGGCGCTGCGCAACTCGATGAACGACCTGCGCCGGGAACTGCAGGACGCCGGGTTCGGCAACACCAACCTGGACCTCAGCTCGGGGACGCCGCAGCAGAACGCGGACGCGTACCAGCGGCAGTTCGCGCTGCGCAACCAGAACCGGGGCGGCTACGGCGGCGGCGACGCGTCCGCCGCCGCGGAGCCGGCCGCCGCGCCGGCCGGGGCCTCGCGCGGCTTCTTCACCGACCGCGGCGGCACCCGCCGGGTCGACACCACGGCCTAAGGGGGACACATGACCACGGGCGCCGTAGGCGGGTCCGGATATACCAACATCAACGACGTTCTGGGCAAGACGAACCAGGAGGCCGCGAAGTCGAGCAACAAGCTCGACCAGGACACGTTCCTGAAGCTGCTGGTGGCGCAGATGAAGTATCAGGATCCGAGCAATCCGGCGGACGCCACGCAGTTCCTCACCCAGACCGCGCAGTTCACGCAGGTGGAGAAACTCGGCGCGATCGCCGACAGCGTGGCGAAACTGGACACGCTGGCGAGCGGGCAGGCATCGATGCTGCAGAGCCAGCTGATGCTGGGCGCCAGCAATCTGATCGGGAAGACCGTGACCGCTAAAGATCCCGCCGGGGGTGCCGACATTACTGGTGTCGTCACGTCGGCGACATTTGGTGGCAGCACCCCGACGCTGAAAATCGGGGACAAGGATGTAGCGCTGTCAGACGTCAAGGATGTTCGTCAGGCCGCGAAGCCCAGCTAAACGCTTCGCGGCGAACAACCGGTCCAGCAACACTCCACCGAACAAAGGAAACCACCTCTATGCTGCGTTCGCTGTTCTCGGGAATCGGCGGTCTCCGTGTCCACCAGCAGATGATGGACATCACGGGCAACAACATTGCCAACGTGAACACGGCTGGATTCAAGTCCAGTAACGCCGTATTCCAGGACACGCTCAGCCAGATGGTTCGCTCAGCCGGCTCACCGCAGGACACGGCTGGCGGGACAAACCCCGCTCAGATCGGACTCGGCGTGAAGCTCGCCGGCATCAACACCAACTTCTCGCAGGGTTCCGCGCAGACCACCGGTCGGAGCACGGACCTGATGATCCAGGGCGACGGCATGTTCGCGGTGAAGAACGGCAACGAGACCATGTACACCCGTGCTGGCTCGTTCTCGTTCGACACGCAGGGCAACATGGTCACGGTCGGTGGCCAGAAGGTGATGGGCTGGCAGGCGACGGACGGCCAGGTCGACGCCAACGGCGCGATCGAGCCGATCAAGCTGCCGCTCGGCCAGACCATCGCGCCGAAGGAAACCGACACCGTGACGCTGACCGGCAACCTCTCCGCGGAGGCGGCCACCACCGACCCCGCGATCGAGCTGCCGATCAGCGTGTTCACGGAGACCGGCGCGACCGAGAGCCTGACGCTCAGCTTCACGAAGACCGGCGACGACGCGTGGAGCGTCGAGCTGCCGAACGGCGGAGGCACCGCGACGATCAACTTCACCGACGGTGTCCCCACCACTCCCACGATCACGCTCGGCGACTACACCGTCGACGTCAGCAAGATGACCGAGTACAGCGGCAAGACCAACCCGAAGCTGAACCAGGTGGACGGTAACGCGTCGGGCACGCTGGCCTCGTACAACATCTCGCAGACCGGTGAGATCGTGGGTGTCTTCACGAACGGCATGAAGTCGACCCTGGGTCAGGTCGCGCTGGCGAACTTCAACAACGTCGGCGGCCTGGAGAAGGTCGGAGACTCGATGTACCGGACCACGGTGAACTCCGGCATGGCGCAGGTGGGCACGCCGTCCGACAGCGGACTCGGCACGCTCTCCAGCGGCATGCTCGAGATGTCGAACGTCGACCTCGCCAGCGAGTTCACCAACCTGGTCATCGCCCAGCGCGGTTTCCAGGCGAACTCCCGGATCATCACCACCTCCGACCAGATCCTCGAGGAGCTGGTCAACATCAAGCGGTAATCACGCATAAGCGTCTTACCCGCCGGGGCGGGCCACGAAAGTGGCCCGCCCCGGTTGCTTTTTCGGAGCCCTTTTTCGCTCAGTTCCCGCAACAGCTTGCGACCGGCCTGCTACCGGGTGATGGCTCACTTCACCGGCGCCGGCGTCGAAAAGTCTTGTGTACAGGCCACGGACGGCCTTCCAGCCCAGCCAAGCAGAGCCCGAGGACGGCCTTTCCGTGATCCTGGTTACCCGCCTGAACGGCACGGTGTTCGCCTTGAACCCCGATCTCGTCGAGCGTGCGGACTGCACGCCCGACACCGTCGTCACCCTGGTCGACGGCACCAAGTACATCATCTCCGAATCGGTGCCCGAGTTCATCGACCTGATCATGGGATACCGCGCCGGCCTCATCGCCAAGGCGCAGCGCCTCGACTCCACTCCGCACCAGCTGCTCGACGACGAGCCCGACCACTCTGACCCTGACCCGGAAAAGACCGCGAAGGTCCTTCCGCTCCACCGAAAGGACCGTTGATGGACATCGCGACGATTGTCGGTGTAGTCGCCTCGCTCATCATCGTCTTCGTCGTGCAGGCGCTCGAAGGCGGCCACGCGAGCTCGATCATCCTGCTCCCGTCGATGCTCCTGGTGTTCGGCGGCGGCCTCGGCGCGGCCATGGCCGGCGGCATCCTGAAGGACACGACCGGGCTCGGCGCCTCGCTCCAGAAGGCGTTCCTGGCCAAGGTCGTCGCCTCGGACAAGCTGGTCGAGGACGTCGTCAAGCTGGCCGAGCGCGCTCGCCGCGAGGGCCTGCTGGCGCTGGAGGACGCGGTCAAGGAGGTGCCGCACCCGTTCCTGAAGCGCGGCCTGCAGCTGGCGATCGACGGCACCGACCCGGAGGAGCTGCACGACATCCTGCACGCCGAGATCACCGCCAAGAAGAAGGCGGACAAGGCCGGGATCAAGATGTTCGAGAACATGGGCGGCTTCGCCCCGACGATCGGCATCATCGGCACGGTCATGGGCCTGGTGCACGTGCTGGAGAACCTGGACAAACCCGAGGGCCTCGGCCACGCGATCGCCGCGGCGTTCGTCGCGACGCTGTGGGGCGTGCTCAGCGCGAACCTCCTCTGGCTGCCGATCGGCAACCGGCTCACCCGGCTCAGCGCGCTGGAGGTCGACCAGATGGAACTGACCATCGAGGGCGTGCTGGCCATCCAGTCCGGTTCCAACCCGCGCCTGGTCGCCCAGAAGCTGCGCAGCCTGCTCCCGCCGGGCGGCAAGCCGGCCGCGGACGACAAGGGCAAGAAGGCCGCCTGATCCATGAGCAGACACATCGAATCCGAGGGAGGTGAGTAATGGCCAAGGCAGCCAAGCCCAAGAAGAAGGGCGGCCACGAGGAGCACGAGGAGCACGTCAACCACGAACGCTGGCTCGTCTCGTACGCGGACATGCTCACCCTGCTCTTCGTTCTGTTCGTGGTGCTCTACTCGATGAGCAACGTCGACAAGGCGAAGTACGCCGAGCTCGCGGCCGGCCTCAAGCAGGGTTTCGGTGCCGAGTCGGCCGCGCTGCAGGGGAACATCTCGCTGCTCGACGGCTCGGCCACGGACGCCAGCATCATGAATATCAACCCCGGCCTGGCCGAGGAGGTGTCCGGCGTCCCGAAGACCGCCACCGAGGACCAGATCGAGCAGGCGGTGGCCGCGTCCGACCGGCAGAAGGCCGCGCAGGACCTGGCGGCCGCCAAGGCCGAGGCGGAGAACCTCGACAAGATCAAGCAGCAGATCGACGCCGAGCTGAAGAAGGCCGGCCTGCAGGATCAGGTCAAGTACTCGATCGACGCGCGCGGCCTGATCGTCACCGTGGTCACCAACGAGGTCGTGTTCGCCGGCAACAAGGCGGAGCTGCGGCCCAGCGGCAACAAGATCATTGACTCGGTGGTCCCGGCGCTGAAGAAGATCCCGAACAACATCGAGGTCGACGGCCACACGAATCAGCTCAACGTGTCGGCCGGCGACTACCCGAGCGGCTGGGAGCTCTCCTCGGCCCGCGCGTCGTCGGTGGTCCGGCGGCTGATCACGGACGGCATCTCGGACAAGCGCCTGATGGCGAACGGCTTCGCGGACACCCGCCCGCTGATCGACCCGAAGGACCCGCGCTCGGTGACCATGAACCGCCGGGTCGACGTCATCATCCTGACCACCCTTCCGGCCACCCAGGCAAGCCTTCTGCCCACGGTCGTCGGCACCAAGTAACTCACCAGCTTCCACACGTTCGAAGGGGAATTTCCATGGCTAAGGACGAGAAGGCCGCCGAGGGCGACGCTCCCAAGAAGGGCGGCAAGAAGAAGCTCCTGATGATCATCATCATCGCGGCGGTACTGCTGCTCGGTGGCGGTGGCGGCGGCGCGTACATGATGCTGGCCGGCGGGTCGAGCGAGGCGGAGGCCGCACCGGAGCCGGAGCCGGGCGCGATCGTGGCGCTGGACCCGGTCACCATCAACCTGGCCGCCGGGCACTACCTCAAGGTCGGCATCGCGCTCCAGGCGACCGCGACCGCGGCCGCGGAGCCGGACGGCAGCAAGGCGCTCAACCTGGCGATCGACCAGTACACCAACGTGAAGGTCGCCGAGCTGGAGTCGGCCGAAGGTCGCGCCAAGCTCAAGGAGGCGCTGACCGAGAAGATCAAGGAAGCGTACGAGGACGAGGTCATGGCGATCTACTACACGACTTTCGTCACGCAATAAGCGAAATGTCGGTAACGTGCGAGGCGGGCTCCGGTTCACCGGGGTCCGCCGGGCACGCCGGCACCGCCCGAGGCGAGTTTGGGCGGTTTTCTCAGTGAAGCTCTCAAGATGCCGATGGGAACCGCGTGACCAAGTCGCCGTCCGCGGTCTCCGGCAAAGTCGCATCGGGCCGCATGTCGCGTCGCGGCGGAGGTACGGGGCCGCAGCCCTACGACTTCCGTCGCCCGATCAAGCTGTCCCGCGAGCACATGCGGAACCTGCAGATGTCCTTCGAGACGTATGCGCGCAGCTGCGGGACCCTGCTCACCACCCGGCTCCGGGCGGTCTCCCAGGTCGGCCTGCTCGCCATCGAGCAGCTCACCTACGAGGAGTACCAGACCCAGCTGAACAACCCGACCGTGCTGGCCGTGGTCACGCTGGAGCCGCTCACCGGCTCGATCCTGTTCGAGGTGCCGCTCAGCACCGCGATGGCCAGCATCGACCATCTGCTCGGCGGCCCCGGCGGCGCGCAGCCGGAACGCCCGCTGACCGATCTGGAGATGCCGCTGCTGCGCGGCCTGATCGAGAAGATGCTGGGCGAGCTCGCGTACGGCCTGGAGGCCATGGTCACGGTCCAGCCGAAGCTCGGCGCGATCGAGTACAACCCGCAGTTCGTCCGCACGATCGCCCCCGGTGACGCCGTGGTGGTCACGTCGTTCGAGATCCGGGTCGGCTCCGAGGAGTCGATCGCCAGCATCTGCATCCCGTTCGCGAGCATCCTGCCGGTGCTGGAGAAGCCGACCGAGGACGTGCAGCTGACGCCGGAGGAGCGGATGAGCCTGCTGCGCGCGCAGTCGAACCTCACCACCGGCCTGTCGCTCGCGCCGCTGGACGTGGCGGTGCGTTTCGCACCGATCCGCATGCGCACGGACGACATCGTCGACCTGCGCCCCGGCGACGTGGTGCCGCTCGGGCACCCGGTCACCGTCCCCCTCTCCGTCGTGGTCAACGACACCGTCTTCGCCCACGCCGTCCCCGGGACCCAGGGAGCGCGCCTCGCCTGCCTGATCGTGCCCTCGCCCAAGGAGGACTCCCGCAAATGACGCAGCCTCAGGGGGTGCACGCATGACCGCGGCCACCGTCACCGACTCGCAGCTGACGCTCGCGCGCTCCGCGGCGCAGGCCGCGCTCGCCGTGCTGCCGACCAGCACGCCGCTGCAGGCCGGGCAGCCGGTCGCGGGCGCGCTCACCGACCTTCCGGACGGCCAGGCGATCACCGCGCGGTTCAGCGGCGCGGCCACCGGCGAGGTGGTGGTGATCGTCGGCGCGGACCTCGCGGAGGCGCTGCGCACCAGCCCGCTCGGCGAGCTCGACCTGGCCACCGCGGTCCGGCCCGCGCTGGAGGGCGCGGCCCGCGCGTTCGGCCCGGTCGTGCTGGACCCGGGCCAGGTCATGGAGCCGGCGGTCGCGATGAGCGCGCTGACCGTCAAGGGCGACATGACGGTGAGCGTGCCGCTGCTGGAGGGCGGCGAGACCCGGGCTGTGGTCGCGGTGCTGCTCTCGCCGTGGCCGACCGAGGGCGGTGACGTCGCGCCCCGCGCCGCCGCGCCGGCCACCGCGGTCCGGGCCGGCCTGGAGATGCTGCACGACGTCGAGATGGAGGTCTCGGCCGAGCTCGGGCGCACCCGGATGAGCGTGCGCGACCTGCTCTCGGTCACCCCCGGCACCATCGTCGAGCTGGACCGGGCCGCGGGCAGCCCGGCCGATCTGCTGGTCAACGGCCGGTTGATCGCACGCGGCGAGGTGGTCGTGATCGACGAGAACTTCGGCATCCGGATCACCGAGATCATGACACCGAACGAATAGGTGAAACCCCGTGCTCGAGCTGGTCCTCCGGATCACCTTCTCGCTGGCCATCGTCTTCGGCCTGATGTGGGGTCTGGCGCGCGTGCTGAAGAAGCCGCTCACCGGGCGGCACAGCGGCGCCGCGCTGGACGTGCTGTCCCGCGCGCAGCTCAGCCGCGGCTCGTCGGTCGCGCTGATCCGGGTGGTGGACAAGGCGCTCATCGTGGGCGTGACCGAGGGCCAGGTGACGCTGCTCGGCGAGACCGACCTGGCCGCGGTCGAGCGGCAGCTGGCCGGGCCGCTCGAACGGCGGAACCGGATCACGCTGCCCGAGCACGTGAAACCCGGCGAGGACCTCAGCGGCGAGGGCGCCGAGGACAGCGTGATCGTGGAACGCCCGTCGGACGGGGGCGTGGCCACCGGGCGTACCTGGTCACAGACCGTGAACTTCCTGAGGGAGCGGACGGTCCGCCGATGACCGCGAGGCGCACGGCCGCACTGCTGCTCCTGCTGGGCGCGCTGCTGATCATCAGCCCCGCGTCGGTCGCGGCCGCGCCCGCGCCGCAGCCGACCGATGCCGGCACGATCGACATCAACATCAACGGTGGCGGCGACGCCGGCCAGCCCAGCACGTCGATCGTGCTGCTGATCGGCCTGACGCTGCTCTCCGTGGCGCCCGCGCTGCTGCTGCTCTGCACGTGCTTCACCAAGGTCTTCATGGTCCTCGGCATCACCCGCAACGCGCTCGGCCTCACCTCGATGCCACCGAACCAGGTAATCGCCGGTCTGGCGCTGTTCATCACGTTCTTCATCATGAGTCCGGTGCTGTCCGAGGTGAACGCGACCGGCGTGCAGCCCTACCTGAAGGGCGACAAGGACCAGACCGCGGCGTTCAACGACGGGGTGCGGCCGCTGCGCGCGTTCATGCTGGAGCACACCCGGGCCGACGAGATCGCGCTGCTCACCAAGGTCGCGGACGCGGAGAAACCGGCCAACCCGGAGGCGGTGCCGCTGACCACGCTGGTGCCCGCGTTCATCCTGTCCGAGCTGCGCGCCGCGTTCATCATCGGCTTCGTCATCTTCATCCCGTTCCTCATCATCGACATCGTGGTGTCCGCGTCCCTGATGTCGCTGGGCATGATGATGCTGCCGCCGGTGACCGTGGCACTCCCGTTCAAGCTGCTGCTGTTCGTCCTCGTCGACGGCTGGGGCCTGGTCATCACGGCGCTCGTCGGCAGCTACGGCTGAGCCTGCTACCGACCGGCGACCGAACCGGTAACCGTTCCGCCACGCCGGTGCCGGAGAGTACTTCTCAGCGGGGCAGTCGCCCCGCGGCTCCCAGGCGAAAGGCGAAACCTTGACCGACACGCAGGTTGTGCACCTCGGGCTCGAAGCTATGACCATCGCGGCCAAGCTGTGCGCGCCCGTTCTGCTCACCGCGCTGGCCATCGGCTTCGCCATCTCGCTGTTCCAGTCCGTCACGCAGATCCAGGAGGCCACGCTCTCCTTCGTGCCCAAGGCCATCGCCTGCGGCGTCGCGCTGCTGGTCAGCGGCAACTGGATGCTGCACGAGATGACGTCCTTCACGCGGGCGCTCTTCGACCGCATCCCCAGCCTCCTCGGCTGACACGTCCTTCCTCCGCAGGGCCCGGGTTCCCCCACCCGGGCCCTGTTTTTTTGTCGCGGAAACCCGGCAAGCCCCTCAGAGCCGGAAACCGATCTTCCCGCTCCCGGCGTGGTCCGGGCCCGCACGCTCCCGCGGGCCAACCGCGCGGAGGCCTCCGGCTCCGCCGGCGCTCCGCTCCGGCCGCCGCGTCGGAGCCGGTCCCGGCCACTCACCGAACCCCCGCGATTCCCGCACCGCTCACTTCCCGCACCGCGCCGGCGGTCCCGCCCCGCCCGCGGCCCGCACCCTCTCCGCCGCCGGCTTTGCTCTGCTTACCTGCGCAAAACACCGCACACCGCCGCCCAGCGGCGCGCGACGGCGCCCGCCGCGGCCACCATCGGTGCCCGATACGCGCGGTTCGCGCAGGTAAGCAGAGCAAAGGCGGGCGGAAGGCGTACCCGCTGGGGGTGGGGTGGGAATTGCGGGGTTGGCATGTCGAGGGCCGCAACCGAGTGGTGACCGGGCGGGTAACCGGGCTGCCACGGCCGGGGCGGAGAGTAGTTCTCAGCGGGGCACGAGCCACCGCGGACCTCGGCGAAAGGCGAAACGTTGACGGACACGCAGGTTGTGCACCTCGGGCTTGAGGCTATGACCATCGCGGCCAAGCTGTGCGCGCCCGTTCTGCTCACCGCGCTGGCCATCGGCTTCGCGATTTCGCTGTTCCAGTCCGTGACCCAGATCCAGGAGGCTACGCTCAGCTTCGTGCCCAAGGCCATCGCCTGCGGCGTCGCGCTGCTGGTCAGCGGCAACTGGATGCTGCACGAGATGACGTCCTTCACGCACAACCTGTTCGAGCGGATCCCGAGCCTTCTCGGGTAGGCGGGAGCCGGGCCGGGCGATGGTGTCGATGGAGCTGCAGACCGCGAACCTCACTGCGCTGCTGCTCGCCATGGTTCGCGCGTCGGCCTGGCTGGCGCTCTGCCCGCCGTTCAACTCGCGGCTCATCCCGGCCCGGATCAAGGCCCTGCTCGCCCTCGCGCTCGCGCTGCCGATGTCGCCCAAGCTCGCCGGTCAGGTACCGGAGCTGGCGACATCGGCTCTTCTCGTCAGCGTGGTCGAACAGGTCGTGGTCGGCGCCGCGCTCGGCTTCATCACCGCGTTGCTGTTCGCCGCGATCCAGGCGGCCGGCGACATGATCGACCTGTTCGGCGGCTTCACGCTCGCGATGGCGTTCGACCCGCTGTCCCAGGTGCAGAGCTCGATCTTCGGCCGGTTCTACAACCTGCTGGCCGTGACGCTGCTGTTCGCCACCGAGGGGCACCAGATGGTGCTGCGCGGCTTCATGATGTCGTACACCTCGCTGCCGCTCAACGACACGCTCTCCCTGGAGACGCTCTCCAGGCTGCTCACCGAGGGCGTGGTCGACATGTTCCTGGCCGCGATCCAGATCGCCGGCCCGCTGATCGCGGTGCTGTTCCTCACGGACGTCGGCTTCGGCCTGCTCAACCGCGTCGCGCCGGCGCTCAACGCGTTCTCGCTCGGCTTCCCCGCCAAGATCTTCCTGGTGCTGATGCTGGGCGGCACCGCGATCGCGGTGCTGCCGCGCGCGCTGGACTCCATCATCGAGAAGGCGGTCTCCGCGGTCATCACCCTGTCCGGGGCCTGACGCGGGGAGGTGAGACGTGAGCGGCGAGAAGACCGAGAAACCCACACCGCAGAAACTCAAGAAGGCCCGCGAAGAGGGCCAGATCGGCAAGACGCCGGATCTGGGCGCGTGGGCCGGCATCGCGGCGGCCAGCGTGCTGGTGCCGATGACGCTGGAGCAGGCGGTCATCAAGGCGCGGGAGGTGATCCTGCGGCTGCCGGACGTGGTGGAGAACCCGGACGTCGGCTCCGCGCTGGACATGTTCCGCGACGCGCTGCTGGGCTCGGCGTACGCGGTGGCGCCGCTCGCGGTCTCGATGATGCTGATCGGCATCATCGGCTCCGGCGTGCAGGGCGGCATCCACGTCGCCACCAAGCTGCTGATGCCGAAGTTCTCCCGGCTCAACCCGCTGCAGGGCTTCAAGCGGATCCTCGGCATGCAGGCGATCTGGGAGGGCGTCAAGGCGCTGATCAAGACGGTGGTCCTGGCCGGCGTGCTGTACATGCAGATCAAGGACCTGGTCCCGTCGCTGATGACGGCCGGCAACCTGCCGCTCGCGGTGCTGCTGGACATGGTCAAGGACGCCACCATCGCGATCATCCGGACCGCCGCGGTGGCCGGCCTGGTGATGGCCGCGGCCGACTACTTCGTGGTGAAGATGCGCACCATGAAGCAGCTGAAGATGTCGAAGCAGGAGGTCAAGGACGAGTACAAGAAGACCGAGGGCGACCCGCACGTCAAGGGCCAGATCCGGGCGCGGCAGCACGCGATGGCCCGCAACCGGATGATGTCCGACGTGCCGAAGGCGGACGTGGTGCTGGTCAACCCGACGCACGTGGCGGTCGCGCTGCGCTACGAACCGGAGAAGGGCGCGCCGCGGGTGGTCGCGAAGGGGCAGGGCAACGTGGCGCAGAAGATCCGCGACCTGGCCACCGAGAACCGCATCCCGATGATCCAGGACGTGCCGCTGGCCCGCGCGCTCTACGGCAGCTGCGAGATCGGCACCGAGATCCCGGCCGAGTTCTACGGCGCGGTGGCGAAGGTGCTGGCGTTCGTGATGAGCCTGAAGTCCCGCGGATCCGCGGCCGGCACGCACCGCCTGGCCGCGTAAGCCTCAGCTCTCCCACCGGGGTGCCGATCGGAACGTCGCCAGGACGGCACCTTCACGCAGGGGCACGGACCAGCCCGGGAACAGCCCCACACCCGTGGAAGGTGCCGTGAACTCGAAGCTGATGGGCCAACTGGCCGTACCGATCGGCGTCATCGCGATCATCGTGATGATGGTGGTGCCACTGCCGACGATGCTCCTCGACCTGCTCATCGCGCTGAACATCACCGGTGCGCTGCTGATCGTCCTGGTCAGCATGTTCGTCCAGAAGCCGCTGGAGTTCTCGATCTTCCCGGCACTCCTGCTGATCTTCACGCTGTTCCGGCTGGCACTGAACATCAGCGCGACCCGGCTGGTGCTGATGGACGGCTTCGCCGGCAAGGTGATCGAGGCGTTCGGTCACTTCGTGGTCGGCGGCTCGCTCATCGTCGGCCTGGTCATCTTCACCATCCTGGTGATCGTGCAGATGGTCGTGGTGACCAAGGGTGCGGAACGCGTCGCCGAGGTCGGTGCCCGGTTCACGCTCGACGCGATGCCCGGCAAGCAGATGGCGATCGACGCGGACCTGAACGCGGGCCTGATCGACGAGCCGGAGGCGCGGAAGCGGCGCCAGGAGGTCTCCGCGGAGGCCGACTTCTACGGCGCGATGGACGGCGCCTCGAAGTTCGTCAAGGGCGACGCGATCGCGGCCATCATCATCACGTTGATCAACCTGATCGGCGGCTTCGGCGTCGGCATGCTGCAGAAGGGCATGGCGCCGGCCGAGGCGATCCAGACGTACAGCCTGCTCAGCGTGGGTGACGGCCTGGTCTCGCAGATTCCGGCGCTGCTGCTGTCCGTGGCGACCGGTCTGATCGTGACCCGGTCGGCCACCGAGGGCGACATGGGCAGCAGCGTCACCAAGCAACTCGGTCAGCACAAGCTGGCGCTGCAGATCGGCGGCGGTGCCGCGCTGGCGCTCTGCGTCATCCCGGGCCTGCCGAAGCTGCCGTTCCTGGTGGTCGGCGGGCTGGTGCTGTTCGCGTCCACCCGGCTCAAGCCGCCGGTGGAGGAGCCCGCGCCGGGCGAGGCGGCCGAGGGCTCCGCGGCCGCGTCGGTCAACCCGGACACCACCGAGTCGATCATGGGTGAGATGCGGGTCGACCCGCTGGAGCTGGCGCTCTCCCCCGACCTGGTGGACCTGGTCGACCCGACCGGCGGTGACCTGCTGGACCGGGTCCGCGCGCTGCGCCGCAAGATCGCGCTGGAGCTCGGCGTGGTGATGCCCCCGGTCCGTACCCGCGATGATCTCGAATTGCCGCTCTCCGGGTACGCGATCCGGATCAGCGGCGTGGAGACCGGCCGCGGCCAGGCACCGCCGGGCACCGTGCTGGCGATCGGCGACGGCCTCTCCGCGCTGCCCGGCCGGGCCGGCATCGAGCCGGTGTTCGGGCTGGCCGGCAAGTGGGTCCCGGCCGAGCTGCACTACCAGGCGGAGCTGGCCGGCGCGACCGTGGTCGACCGGGCCTCGGTGATCATCACGCATCTGGCCGAGGTGGTCCGCACGAACGCGAGCCGGCTGCTCGGCCGCGAGGACGTGCGCGCGCTGGTCGAGACGGTCAAGCGCACCCACCCGGTGGTGGTCGAGGAGCTGACGCCGTCGCTGCTCAGCCTCGGCCAGATCCAGCGGGTGCTGCAGTCGCTGCTGGAGGAGGGCGTCGCCATCCGCGACCTGGTGCGCATCTTCGAGTCGCTGTCGCTGCGCGCGAAGGTCTCCACCGACCACGACGGCCTGGTGGAGGCGGCCCGCGCGGCGCTCGGCCCGGCGATCGCGCAGCAGTTCACCACCGCGGGCACGCTGACCGTGATCACGCTCGACCCGCAGCTGGAGCACGCGATGCTGGAGTCGCTGCGGCCGAGCGAGAACGGGCTGTTCCTGGCGCTGGACGCCGCGCTCGCGGAGAACGTGGTGAACCAGATCGGGATGCACGCCGAGACCGCGGAGCAGCAGGGCGCCAACCCGGTGCTGGCCTGCTCGCCGCAGCTGCGGCCGCCGCTGCACCGGCTGTTGCGGGCCGGTGGGCGCAAGACCGCGGTCATGTCCTACTCGGAGATCGCCGGTTCGACCGCGCAGATCGAGACGATGGGGGTGGTGAACGGTGCCTACGCGGGTGCTGCTTGAGGGTCCGGCCATCGAGCCGCTGCTGGAGCAGGTGCGCAGGGAGTACGGCACCTCGGTGCGCATCATCTCGGCGGACAAGGTGCGCACCGGCGGGTTCGGCGGCTTCTTCGCGAAACAGAAGTACGAGCTGTCCGTCGAGGTCCCGGACGAGGTGATGGCCGGCAAGCACGGCGGTGGCGGCGGTGGCACTGGCGGGGGCGGTGGCGGTGGCGGTCAGGAGGCGCCGCCCCGGGAGAAGCCAGCCGACACACTGGCGGCGCTGCTGGAGCGCGCGGACAACGACGGCTTCTCCCGGGCCCCCGCGAAGGAGCCGCCGCCGGTCCGGAACCCGTACGGCCAGGGCGGCGGCGGTGAGCTGCCCGCACGCGCCGGCCTGGTCTCCACCGCGAGCCCGGCGTTCGCCGAGATCATGGCGGGGCTGGAGAGCGGGCACCTGACCCGCGCCCCGGCCGAGCGCGCGGTCACCGCCGGAGCACCGGCCGGGTATCCCGCAGTCACCCCGTCCGCACCGTCCGGCGGCGCCGCGCCGGCGATCGACGTACCGCGCGATCCGCCCGCGATCGACGTGCCGCTCAAGCCGGCCGCGCCCACGGTCCGGCCGTACCGTCCGCCGGCCGCGACGTCGCCGGACGGGCCGCCGGCACCGGGCGGCCCGATGGTCAGCCCGGCGCTGCTGGAACAGCTGATCGCGGAAACCAACCCGTTGGCACCCGGCGTTTCCCAGCCGGCACCGGCGCCGCCGCCGATGAGTACACCGATGGCAACAGCGACGATGGCGCCCGAGGTGCCGATCATTCCGGCCGCTCCGGCGCCCCCGGAACGATCGGCCCTGGTCCCGGTGCATCCGGCGCTCCCGGCCGTACCGGTGCATGCTCCTGAGATCGTGGCTCCCACGGTGCCGAAGGCGGCACCGGTCCCGGCAGCGGCCCCGGCACCGGCCTTGGCGCCGCAGCCGCAGCCGCAGCCGGAGCCGGAGCCGGTGGCCGAGGTCACGCGGAGCTCGATCGCCGAGCGGCTGATCGCGCTCGGCATGCCGGCCGCGATGGCGGAGCGGGCGAGCGGCCCGGACGCCTACGGCGGGGTGCTGGAGGCGCTGGCCGACCTGCCGCCCCGGCCGCAGCCGCCCGCGCGCGCCGGTGACGTGCTGGTGGTGGCCGGCGAGCTGAGCCACGCGCTGCCGGTCGCCCGGAAGGTGGTCGAGCAGCTGCGGCTGGACGCGTCCCGGCTGCTGCTGGCCGGACCGTCCGCGGCCGGCACCGGCATCCACCCGTCGCGGAAGATCTCCGGGCCGAGCGCGGCCGAGAAGAAGGCTCGCAAGATCCACCGAGGTGACACGCCGTACGTGGTGGTGCTGGACGCCCCGGTGAACGAGCCGAACCAGGAGTGGGTCCGGGACGTCTGCGACGCCATCGGCGCGACCGAGGTGTGGGCGGCCGTCGACGCGACCCGGAAGACCGCGGACACGCTGCGCCACCTGAAGGGCATGGGTGACGTGGACGCGGTGGCGGTCTACGGCACCGCCGTGACCGCGGACCCGGCCACCGTGCTGGGTCTGGAAGTACCGATCTTCACGATCGACGGCCAGGACGCGTCACCGCACGCGTGGGCCGCCATGCTGTGCCAGCGTCTGACCCAATCCGAGAAGAAGTCCACCCGAAAGCGGAGGCGTTAATGGGGCTGATCCGTCCGTCTGCACTGTGGTTCGCCGCGATCCTGTCCCTGCCGGCGTTCTTCCAGTCGCTGATCCTGCAGACGCTGGACGTCACGGACGCGCTGATCCGGTTCCTGGTCGCGGTGCCCGTTGCGGCGCTGCTGCTGGCCGGTTTCCGGTTCGTGACGTTCGGCTACGGCCAGTCCGGCCCGGCGAAGGCGCCGGCCGCCGACGGGACGGAGTCCGCGCCGCTGGAGGGCACGATCTCGGACGCGACGCCGCGCCTGGCCTCGTAGGCGGTATATCTATTTCGATATGCCCATCGATGGGTGACCGAGCCATAGGCTCCCCGCAACCAGGAAAATCCGGACGCCCACGAGGCGTCCGGATCGCGTTCGGGAGGACACATGGCTCGTTTGGGTAGAACGCTCGGGCTCCTGCTCGCGCTCATCACGGCCGCCGCGCTGGGCAGCACCGCGGTGCCCGGCGTGGCGCAGGCGGGACCCGACGTCGTCGGCGGCACCCGCGCCGCACAGGGCGAGTTCCCGTTCATGGTGCGGCTCTCGATGGGCTGCGGCGGTGCGCTCTACACGTCGCAGATCGTGCTGACGGCGGCCCACTGCGTCGGCGCCACCGGCGCGAACACCAGCATCACCGCGACGCTGGGCGTGGTCGACCTCCAGTCCTCCAGCCGGATCACGGTCCGGTCCAGCTACGTCTACCGGGCGCCCGGCTACCGCAGCGTCACCACCGGCAAGGACTGGGCGCTGATCAAGCTGGCCTCCCCGGTCACCGGCCTGGCCACGCTGCCGATCGCCACGAACACCGCCAACAACTCGGGCACGTTCACGGTCGCCGGCTGGGGCTCCGCGACCGAGGGTGGCGCGCAGCAGCGGTACCTGCTCAAGGCGTCGGTGCCGTTCGTCAGCGACACGTCGTGTGCGTCCTCCTACACCGGCCGGTTCGTCGCCAGCGACATGATCTGCGCCGGGTACGCCCAGGGCGGCACCGACACCTGCCAGGGCGACTCCGGTGGCCCGATGTTCAAGACCACCTCCACCGGCGCCAAGGTGCAGGTCGGCATCGTCAGCTGGGGCACCGGCTGCGCCCGGCCCGGCTACCCGGGTGTCTACAGCGAGGTGAGCACGTTCGCCTCCGCGATCGCCGCGGCGGCCGCGACGTTGTGACGCGCGCGGGAGGGGCCGGCCGGTCGCGGCCGGCCCCTCCTGCCGTCAGAACCCGCCGGACACGACCACCTTGCCGATCACGGAACCGGACTCCACCAGCGCGTGCGCCTTCCGCAGCGCGGCCGCGCCGATCGGGCTCAGCTCCTCGGTGATCGTGCTGCGCAGCTGTCCCTCGTCGACCAGGCGCGCCACCTCGCTCAGCAGCCGGTGCTGCGTGTCGTCCGCGGGCAGGTGCAGCGGCTTGGTGAACATCAGCTCCCAGTGCACGCTGATGCTCTTTCCCTTCAGCGGCACCACGTCCAGCGTCTCCGGGTCGTCGATCACCACGATCTGCCCGAACGGCGCGGTCAGCCGCTCGTACTCGCCGATCGGCGAGGTCGCCGAGAACGCGGTGAACACGTACTCCACGCCGTCCGGCACCAGCGCGAGTACCGCGTCCGCCAGGCCGTCGCGGTGGTCGACCACGTGGTGCGCGCCCATCCGCAGCGCCCACTCGCGCGACTCCGGCCGGGACGCGGTCGCGATCACGGTCAGCCCGGTCAGCCGCCGGGCCAGCTGGATCACCATCGAGCCGACGCCACCGGCCGCGCCCACGACCAGCAGCGTGCCGGTGCTCGCCGCGGTCACCCGCAGCTTCTCGAACAGGCTCTCCCACGCCGTGATCGCGGTCAGTGGCAGTGCGGCCGCCGCCGCGTGGCTCAGCGTCGTCGGCTTGGGCCCGGTCACCCGCTCGTCCACCAGGTGCAGTTCCGCGTCGCTGCCGGACCGGCCGATCGAGCCCGCGTAGTAGACCTCGTCGCCGACCGCGAACCGGGTGACGTCCGGCCCGACCGCCTCGACCACGCCGGACGCGTCGAACCCCAGCACGCGCGGGCCGCCCGCGGGGTCGCCGCCGCGCCGCACCTTCGTGTCCACCGGGTTGACCGAGACCGCGTGCACCCGGACCAGCAGGTCGCGCCCGTGTGCCACCGGCACCGGCAGCTCCACGTCGACCAGGCTCTCCGGATCACCGGCCGGAAGACTTCTGCGGTACGCGACCGCGCGCATCGTTTCGCTCATGGTCGCCGACGGTATCCCCGGGGTAGTGGTTACCGTCAATGACCAGTAGTTACCGCTGGGAAACTACTACCCTTCGGGAACTATCCTGGCCGGATGCGTGTCGAGCCCCATGCCGAGACCTGCGGTCCCCGCGACGTCTACTCCGCCGCCTGCCCCTGCCGGAACATGCTGGACCTGCTGGCCAACAAGTGGAGCGCGCTCGCGCTCGGCGCGCTGGAGGACGGCCCGCAGCGGTTCGGCGCGCTCCGGGACCGGCTGCAGGGCGTCAGCCCGAAGGTGCTCACCCACACGCTGCGCGGCCTGGAGGCGCACGGCTTGGTCGACCGCACCGTCTTCCCGGCCGTGCCGCTGCACGTCGAGTACTCGCTGACCGAGCTCGGCCGCGACGCGTGCGCCCCGCTCGCGCTGCTGCGCACCTGGGTCGAGCAGAACATCCACCGCTTCCCGACCGCCGCCGCCTAGCCGGCGCCGCAATTCCCACCCTCCATCCCGCCACGCCCACCTTTGCTCTGCTTACATTGCCAAAACCGACCAAAGCAGACCCGGCGGTACGTCGCGCGCGGTCCGCGTACCGGCGGGAATTGGGCTGGTTTGGTCATGTAAGCAGAGCAAAGCCAGCCGGGAGGACGGTGTGAGAGTCCTCGGGCGGGCTATTGGTGGGATGGGCAACCCGTGGGAATCTGGGTGTGGGGATCAGGCGTGGGCCGGGTCGAGGGCGGCGGCGACGCGGGCGGCGGAGGCCGTGGCGCGCGGGGTGGTGGTGGCGAGGCCGACGAGGAGGACGACGAGGCCACCGGCGGCGACGATGAGGAAGCCGGGGCGGCTGGCGGCCGGGAAGTCGGCGGCGAGCGTCGCGCCGGTGGCGTCACCGAGACCGGTGACGACCACGGCGCCGATCACGGCCACGCCGAGGGACTGGCCGACCTGACGGCTGGTGGAGGCGATCGAGGCGGCCAGGCCGGCCTGGGCGCGGGGCATGCCGGAGACCGCGGTGTTGGTGATCGGCGTGTTGAGCATGCCGAAGCCGAGGCCGAACAGCGCGTACGGCAGGAGGATCCACGGCAGCGGCGTCGCGGCGGTGAACGCGGCGAGCATCGCGCCGGCCACGGTCATCGAGACACCCGCGATGATCAGTGGGAGCCGGGTCCCGCACGCACCGACGAGCCGGCCGGCGATCGGCGAGAAGATGACGGTGGCGGCCGCGATCGGCAGCATCCACAGGCCGGCGTGCAGCGCGGACAGGCCGCGCACCTCCTGGAGGTAGAGCGTGCCGAGGAAGAGCATGCCGGCCAGCGCGGCGAAGCCGCTGATCGCGATGACGACCGCGCCGGAGAACGGCGCGCTGCGGAAGAACCGCAGGTCGAGCAGGGGCTCGTCGCGCCGCGGCTCGTAGTACAGCAGGCCGGCCAGGGACAGCGCGGCGGCGGCGAACGCGCCGAGGATGAGCGGCGCGGTCCAGCCGAGGTTCGGGCCCTCGATGATGCCGAACGTGAGCGTGGCCAGGAACCCCAGCACCAGCAGCTGCCCGGCCGGGTCGGGGCGGCGCGGGTGCTCGGCGCGGGACTCCGGCACGTAGAGCGCGGTCAGCGCGATCGCGGCGATCCCGACCGGGATGTTGATCCAGAAGATCGCCTCCCAGCCGACGCTGCCGATCAGGATGCCGCCGAGGACCGGGCCGAGTGCCATGCCGAGGCCGCTGACCGCGCCCCAGACGCCGATCGCCCGGGCTCGTTCGCGCGGGTCGGTGAACGTGTTCGTGATGATCGACATGGCGACCGGGTTGAGCATCGAGCCGCCGACCGCTTGCAGTACGCGCGCCGCGATCAGCCACTCCAGTGTGGGGGCGAGGCTGCACGCCAGGCTGCCGAGCGCGAAGACGAGCAGCCCGGTCTGGAACACCCGCCGCCGTCCGATGCGGTCCGCGGTCGAGCCGGCCAGCATCAGCAGGCTCGCGAGGACCAGCGTGTACGCGTCGACGGTCCACTGCAGACCAGTCACGGAGGCGCCCAGGTCCGCGCGGATGGACGGCAGTGCCACCTGGACGATCGTGTTGTCCAGGCCCACGATCAGCAGGCTCATGCAACAGATCAGCAGGATCAGCAGGCGACGGCCACGCCCCATTTCGCCCCCTTTTTCGACCACCGCAGCGTACCGACCCGGTGATCAACTGACACGTGGTGCGCAACACGATCTCACGCGTGTAAGCGCCGTTACCGAGGGGTAGTCCACGCCCCGGCGACCGGCACCCCACGCGCCGGCACCTGGGGAGGTGTTCCGTGGAGGAGCTAAGACTTGATCTTGGCATAATCGACTATCTGATTCTGGTGCTCTACTTCGGCACCGTGCTGGGCGTGGGCTTCGCGGCCCGGCGCGCGATCAAGACCAGCGTCGACTTCTTCCTGTCCGGCCGGTCGCTGCCGGCGTGGGTGACCGGTCTGGCGTTCGTCTCGGCCAACCTCGGCGCGCTCGAGATCATCGGCATGGCCGCGAACGGCGCCCAGTACGGCATGATGACGCTGCACTACTACCTGATCGGCGCCGTACCGGCGATGGTCTTCCTGGGCATCGTGATGATGCCGTTCTACTACGGCTCCAAGGTCCGGAGCGTGCCGGAGTTCCTGCTCCGCCGCTTCAACCGGCCGACCCACCTGCTCAACGCGCTGAGCTTCGCGCTCGCCCAGGTGCTGATCGCGGGCGTGAACCTGTTCGCACTCGCCCTGGTGCTGGAGGCGCTGCTCGGCTGGCCACTGTGGGTGTCCATCGTGGTCGGTGCGCTGATCGTGCTGGCGTACATCACGGTCGGCGGCCTCACCTCGGCGATCTACAACGAGGTGCTGCAGTTCTTCGTGATCCTGGCCGGCCTGATCCCGCTGACCGTGATCGGCCTGGTCAAGGTGGGCGGCGTGAACGGCCTGGCGGACGCGGTCCGGAACAGCACGCTCGGCGAGGCCGGACTGCACACCTGGGCGGACACCGGTGGCTCGGACAACCCGCTCGGCGCGAGCTGGATCGGCATCGTCTTCGGCCTCGGCTTCGTGCTCTCGTTCGGCTACTGGACCACGAACTTCGCGGAGGTCCAGCGCGCGCTGAGCGCCCGGAACATGAGCGCGGCCCGGCGTACCCCGATCATCGCGGCGTTCCCGAAGCTGCTGATCCCGGCCGTCGTCGTGGTGCCCGGCCTGATCGCGCTGGTGACCGTGTCCGGCCTGGGCGCGGAGTCCGGCGCGCTGCAGTACAACAACGCGATCCCGCTGCTGATGCGCGACCTGCTGCCGAACGGCGTGCTCGGCATCGCGGTGACCGGCCTGATCGCGTCCTTCATGGCCGGCATGGCCGCGAACGTCAGCGGTTTCAACACGGTCTTCACGTACGACATCTGGCAGGCCTACGTCCGCAAGGACCGGCCGGACGGGTACTACCTGCGGGTGGGCCGGATCGCCACGGTGTGCGGCGTGCTGATCGGAATCGGCACCGCGTTCATCGCCGCCGATTTCAACAATATTATGAATTACATTCAAACGCTATTTAGCTTGTTCAATGCGCCATTGTTCGCGACATTCATTGTAGGCATGTTCTGGAAGCGAATGACCGCGCAGGCCGGTTTCTGGTCGCTGCTGCTCGGCACGCTCGCGTCGCTGACGGTCTACCTGCTCTACAAGGCCGGCACGCTGCCGTTCGGCTCGGACCTGGAGGAGAGCTTCTGGGGTTCCGGCATCGCGTTCTTCACCGTGGTGATCGTCGCGCTGGTCATCACGCCGCTGACCCGGCCGAAGTCCGACGACGACCTCCGCGGCCTGGTCTACGGGCTGCAGGGCACCGGCGGCGTCAGTGACGCACTCGCCGGCGACGCCGTCTGGTACCGCTCGCCGGTGCTGCTGGGCGTGATCGCCCTGGTCCTGTCCGTGCTGCTCTACATCCCGATCTGGTGACGGGGGAACCCACGATGACCGACAACGAACTCGAGCAGAAGCGGGCCTCGGCCGCACGCACCTTCGACGTCCGGCGCGTGATCGGCGGTCTCTTCACGGTCTACGGCGTCATCATCACGGCCGTCGGCCTGTTCGACGGTCCCGACGAGATCGCCAAGGCCGAGGGCGTCCGGATCAACCTGTGGATGGGCCTCGGCATGCTCGCGCTGGGCCTGCTCTTCCTGGCCTGGCAGTGGTGGCGCCCGGTGGAGACCCCGGAGCCCTCGGCCGAGGGGCAGTAGATCGCAGAACCTTCGAGGCCCGGGACGGTACGTCCCGGGCCTCGCCCGTGTGCGGCCTGGTCAGACGCGGACGTCGACCAGGCTGCCGCTGCGCTGCAGGACCGAGGTCAGCTGCTCGGTGGTGACGCCCTTGGAGCTGGCCAGGTTGAGCAGGTCGGCGGCGCTGTGCACCTGCTGGCTGACCTCGTCGGTGGACATCTCCAGCAGGTTGCTGATCCGGCTGAGCGACTCCGACTCCGTGGTCGCGCGCGGTGGGCTGCTGAGCCCGGGCCCGCCGAGCTGGCCGCCGTGGCCACCGCCCGGTCCGCCACCGTGCCCGCCGCCGGGACCGCCGGCACCGGGACCACCGGGGCCGCCCGCACCGCCGGCCGCGGCCAGCGCACCCGCGTTCGTCGCGTTGGCCAGCGACTCCGCCAGCTCGGTGGCCTGCGGCGAGTTGGCCTTGTCGACCGGCATGCCCTGCTTGATCGCGGCGATCAGGTCATCGTTCGCGACGCCCTGGGTCTCCGCGATGTCGGCGAGCGAGTTCCCCTCCTTCATCTTCTCCCGGAGGGTGTTGTTGTCCAGGCCGAGCGTCTTCGCGACGGTGGCCATCGGGTCGCGGCGCTCGATGCGGCCGCTGTTCGCGTACGCGGTGTTCGCCCCACCGCTGACGCTGCTGATGGAACCCATGTCGATCTCCTTCCGGACCGGGGGTAGACGGTCCGCTGTAATCCGGTTATCGGCCGGTTGCGGGGAGATCTCAGGAATTTCGGCAGCGCTACGGCTCACGCCGTACCGCGGTCCACCGTCCCTGGAACGCGTCGCGCCGCCGGCCCCGTGCGGGGCCGGCGACGCGGGAGAACGTGGTTCAGGCCAGCGAGAGTGAGAACGTGCCGCTGCCGTACCGCTGGATGTCGACCGTCAGGTCGATGCGGCGGCCGAGTGCGAGCAGGTGGGCCTGTGCGTCGTTCGGGATCGACTCGCCCGGGAGGACGACGCGGTCGAGTTTGACGTGCGGCGCGCCCTCCTTGTTGAGCAGGCCGGTCAGGATGTTGCAGAGCTCGCCGACGTTCTCCGCGAGGTTCGGGTAGAGCTCCTTGTCGTCGATGGCGTCCTCCGCACCGCCGACCGGCAGCAGACCCAGCGCGGCACCGGCGAACGCGGCGAGCTTCAGGTCCATCCCGAGGACGGCCGCCACCCGGTTGCTGGAGTCGACGTAGATCGCCACCGTGGCGGTGGGCAGATCCTTCTGCGTCAGCGGATTTCCGATATTGACGGTGACCTCACGGCCCAGGGTGTCCCCGAGCATGTTGCGCACCGCGAGAGAGGCGGGAACTGCGAGAGTGTCAGACATGGCTCATATCATCCCAAAATTGGACTAAAGACCTCATCAAATCGTTCAGCTGTGAACGGCTTGATGATGAAGAACTCGGCACCGGCGGCTTCGGCCTGTTGCATCATCTCGGGCGTGCACTCCGAGGTGACGAAGCCGAATTTGACGTTGTTCCCGTTCGCGCGCAGCTGCCGGAGGCACTCCACGCCGGTCATCTCGGGCATGTTCCAGTCGGAGATCACCAGGTCCGGCTTCTCCGACTGCACCAGGTCGAACGCCTGCTTGCCGTCCTGCGCCTCGACCAGGTCGTGCCCGTCGAAGCCGGCCTGGCGCAGCGTACGGGTGACGATCTGGCGCATCACCCGGCTGTCATCAGCGATCAGAATCTTCATGCCGCCTCGCCTCCGTCTCCGCGGCTCTGCCACATGGTGATGACGAACGGATCGCTCATCCAGGTACCGGCCAGCCGGCAGACCGGCTCCGCGGACGGGTAGTGCGGGGCCTCGCCGGTGACCACGGTCGGCAGCGAGACGAAGCAGCCCGGCGGGAGCATGCTCTTCACGTTGCCGCCGACGATGTTGGCCAGTTCGCCCAGCACGTCCATCATGTCGGCCTCGCCGACCTCCTCCACCTCCATCGCCAGGAACGCGGCGGAGGTGTTCTTCGCGGCCGACTCGTTGCAGGCGACGACCACGTGCCCGTGCCAGGTGCCGGTGATCGACACGGACGCGTGCATGTCCGTCTTCATGCTGTCGATGTCGTCGTAGACCGGGAGGAGCGGCTCGACGCCCTCCGGATCGAGGTACGACGACCACACCTGTTCGACGATCTCCGACAGGTCTTCGACCCGAAGTGCAGCTACATCACTCATGAACTCGCTCCCTGAGGGACGAGGCCCAGCAGGGCCAGCTTTTCGATCATGGCGCCCGCGGTGAACGGCTTGATCACGTACTCGTGCGCGCCGGCGGCGAGCGCTCGTACGATCTGGCTCTGTTCGCTCTCCGTCGTGACCATGACGAGCGTCATCTCGCGGTACTTCGGCTCCTTGCGGACCGCGGTGACGAACTCGAGGCCGTTCATGTTGGGCATGTTCCAGTCAATGAGCGCCAGTTCCGGCGCCTTCTCCATGCTGTTGAGCAGGTCGATGGCGGCCTGCCCGTCCTCTGCTTCCACCGCGTCGAAGCCGATCTGCCCGACGATGCGGCGCAGGATCAGACGCATCGCCCGGGAGTCGTCGATCAAAATCGCCTGCACGTGGCTCACCCCTTCCGTGCGGTGCCGGCCGGCACCGCAGACTTGAGTCGGTACGCCGACGTGCGCCCGGCTACGACCCGCTCATAGTTGTCATCGATGCCGATTGTTGTCTCGGCGGCTCCCAGGAAGAGCCACCCGTCCGGCCGCAGCATCCGGCCGATATTGCGCAACACGGTGCGCTTGGTGTCCACGTCGAAGTAGATGAGCACGTTGCGCAGGAACACGACGTCGAACGGCGGCATCGGCGGCAGCGGCGCGGTCAGGTTCAGCCGGGTGAAGGAGACGTTGCGCCGCAGCGAGGGCGCGATCCGCCAGTGCGCGCCGGCCCGCTCGAAGTAGTGCACGAGCTGCGCGGCCGGCAGGCCCCGGTTGATCTCCACCTGGCTGAACTCGCCGGCCTCGGCCCGCTTGATCATCTCGGTGGAGATGTCGCTGCCGACGATCTCGTAGTTCCAGCCGGCCGGCAGCGCCTGCTGCAGCGTGATCGCCAGGCTGTACGGCTCCTGCCCGCTGGAGCACGCGGCCGACCAGAACCGCAGCTTGCGGCTGGTCGCCCGGGCACTGATCAGCTCCGGCAGGATCTGTTCGGTGAGTGCGGTGAACGGCTCACGGTCCCGGAACCAGGACGTCTCGTTCGTCGTCAGCGCGTCCACGATCATCCGCTGGTGCGTGGGATCCGGACGGCGCTGCATGTTCGCCAGGAACTCGGTCACGCTGGCCGCGCCGACCTGGCGCGCGACCGGGATCAGCCGCGCCTCGACCAGGTACTCCTTGCCCGGAGCCAGCACGATCGACGCCTCGCGTCGCACGAGCCCAGCGACGAATGAGAAGTCTTGTTGAGACAGTGTCATCGAGTCACCACCTTCGGCCGAGCCGTGCGGCCGGCATTCACACGAGAGGTCAGGTACGGGCCGATCTGGTCCAGCGGCAGCACGGTGTGGGCGAGGTTCGCGGTGACGACCGCGCCGGGCATTCCCCACACCACCGAGGTCGCCTCGTCCTGCGCGACGATCTCGGCGCCGGCCGCCCGGAGTTCCTGGCAGCCATTGCGGCCGTCCTGACCCATGCCGGTCAGGATCACGGCGAGGGTCGAGCCGCCGTAGGCGCGGCCGACCGCTCGGAACATCACGTCCACGGCGGGCCGGCACGAGTTCTCCGGCGGCGCGGTGGACAGCTGGGTGACCACGCCGGTCCCCCGTTTGACCAGGACGAGGTGGCGGTCGCCGGGAGCGATGTACATCGCCCCCGGCTTGAGTGTCATACCGTCCGTGGCCTCGACGACCTGGATCGCGTTCGTGCGGTCCAGCCGTTCGGCGAACATCTTCGTGAAGACCGGCGGCATGTGCTGGGTGACCACCACCGGCACCGGCAGGTCTCCGGGAAAGGACTGCACCACCCGGGCGAGCGCGTCCGGGCCACCGGTCGAGCAGCCCACCGCGATCAGGTCGATCCGCCCGGTCGGCGCGCCCGGTCCGCCGTGCGGCGCGGGGCCACCGGCCAGCGGCGGCAGTCCCGGGCGGCCCATCATCGGCGCGCCGGGCCGGGCCGGGGCCGTCGGGGCCATCGGGCGGGCCGGTGGGCGGCCGGCCATCGGCGGTCCGCCGCGGCGCCCGCCCAACGCGTGGATCTTCGGCACCAGCTGGTCGCGTACCGCCTGGATGGAGGCCTGCACGCTGCCCACGTTCGCCGGCTTGGTGACGTAGTCGGTGGCGCCGGCGGCCAGCGCGTCCAGCGTCGCGGTGGCGCCCGCGGCACTGAGCGTGCTGAACATGATGACCGGCGTCTTGTGCCGTTTGCGCAGCTCCCGGACCGCTTCGATGCCGTTCATCTCCGGCATCTCGATGTCCATCGTGATGACGTCCGGCTTCAGCTGGTCGATCTTCGCCTGGGCCAGACGGCCGTTGGAGGCGGTACCGACGACCTTGATGTCGGGCATGCCGTCGAGCGCGTCCACGATCAGCCGGCGGACGACCACTGAGTCGTCGACCACCATCACTGCGATCGTCACTTCCTCGCCTCCCTGCGCCACATCCGGCGGGTCTGCGCGCTCTGCGCACCCTGCCCGCAACCTTGAATCGACCCCACCGCGACCGAATTGAGGCTTTCTCGCAACGGGGATATAACGGTCAGGACAGCCATGCCGGTCCCAAAGCGGCTACGACCGGGCTCAACAGCCGGTGTGCGGTGCCGGTGTCCAGCAGGTCGCGGACCACCAGTGCCTGGACCGCGCCGCTGAGCATGTTCCAGACGCCGCCGGCCCGCGCGGACATCGGCACCGCGGACGTGTCGATCGCCTGCACGAGCAGCAGCTGGGCGGCCGCGGCCGTGCGGATCCGGTCGGACAGGTACGCCGCCCAGGACGCCGAGTGCACGGCCGGGGACCAGCCGCCGGAGTTCACCCGCGCGTCCTCGCCGGAGCGGATCAGCCGTTCCACGTCCGCCCCGGTCAGCGAGCGCAGCCGTTCCAGCAGCGAGGAGACCACGTAGTGGTGCGGGCCCAGGTCCACCGGTGGGCCACCGGGTAACCGGCGGACCGCGGCCACCCAGCCCGCGCCGAGCCGGCGGCGCACGGAGTCGTCCAGGACCTCGCGCAGGTACGACGCGACCACCGCGTCACAGAGCAGTGCGGTCGCCTTCTCCGCGACCTCGTCCTGGCGGGCGCCGCGCCCCTTGCCGACCCACGTCCAGGACATCACGTCGTAGCGCACGCAGGTGAGCAGCGAGTCGACGCTGCCGATCGGGGCGCGCTCGACCATGGTGAGCGCGGCCGCGGAGTCGGCCATGTCGGACAGCCCGCGCAGCGTCGGCACCTGGCGCGCCGCGCTCTCCACCTCGAGCCAGAGCGGCGCCCGGATCTCCTCGCTCGGCAGCGTGCCGGCCAGCACCGGCAGGTCCTCCCGGCTCAGCCGCAACGCCCGCAGCAGCACCTCGGCGGTGGCGGACCCGCCCGCCAACCGGGTCAGGTCGAAGCCGAGCACGGGCGCACTGACAAGGCTGTACACGAGAAATCAGCACCCGGCCTTAGACAGCGGACCCTCGCACCCCCGGGCCGACGGATCGGCGGCACGGGGGTGCGAGGGTCCGGAGGTGATCACAAGCCCTAGCTCACGGCCGGGGTGCGGTAGGTGTCCACTGCCTGAGCCACGTTGAGCGCCAGCATCAGGCGGCCTTCCAGCTTGAACGTGCCGACGACCAGCTCGCGGGTCGGGCCGTTCAGCGTGTCCGGCGGCGGTTCGAACGTGGCCTCGTCCAGGTCGACCACCTCACCGATCTTGTCGACCAGCAGGCTGACCGGCTCCTCGTCGCCGCGCAGGATCACGTTCATCACCGGGCCGTCCAGCGACTGCCGGGGCAGGCCGAGCTGCACCCGGAGGTCCACCGCCGCGATCACCTGACCGCGGAGGTTGAACAGTCCGCCGACCGCGGACGGCGCCAGCGGCACCATCGTGTACTCGTTGTAGGAGAGCACCTCCTGCACCGTGTGCACCTCGACGCCGAAGAGCTGCCCCGCCACCTCGAACGTGGCGAATTGTCGGGTCGCCATCTCAGGCCTCCACCAGCATCTCGTCCTCGTGCAGGTCGCTGTAGAAGTTCGGGTCGGCCGCGACGATCGCACGGCGGACGTCGAGCAGCTCGGTGACCCGCTGCTGGATGACCGCGGTGCCGACCAGGCCGTCGTCGTCGACGTTCCGGCGGGCGGTCATCGCGTCCTCCACGATGTCCACGATCTTGTCGACGACCAGCGCGACACTGCGCTCGCCCTCGCTGTAGACCACCACGGAGACCGTCTCGCCGGTCTCCTCCGGCATCGCACCGAGCAGGTACGACAGCCGGACCAGCGGCAGGATCTGGCCGCGGTACTGCACGACCTCCCGGCTGCCGGCGTGCTCGATCTTCGCGATCGGGAACTCCTCCAGGCGGGTGACCGTGTCCAGCGGGATCGCCACCCGGCGCTCGCCGACCGCGGTGACCAGCAGGCGCTCCGCGTTGTCGCTCGGCCCGCGGCTGTCCCGCGCGCTGATGCTGGAGTCGCGCTCCGAGCTGGTCGCCAGGTTCGACCGGCGGGCCAGCGACGCGACGTCCAGGATCAGGCCGACCTTGCCGTGGCCGAGGATCGTGGCGCCGGCGTAGAGGCCGACGTCCTTGAACCGCGAGTTGAGCGCCTTGACCACGACCTCCTCGGTGTTCAGGACGCGGTCCACGACCAGGCCGAAGCTGCGGCCGTCGGCCTGCAGCACCACGATGTAGACGCCCTGGTCGCCGCCGACCGGCAGGCCGAGCGTGCGGTCCAGGCGGACCAACGGGAGCAGCCGGCCGCGCAGCCGGTAGACCGGGGCGCCGGACGCGTACTCGATCTTCGTCGAGTTGCCGTCGATGAAGACCAGCTCCAGCACCGAGGCCTGCGGCACCACGTACCGCTGGTCGGCGCAGTCGATGGTCAGCGCCTGGATGATCGCCAGGGTCAGCGGGATGGTCAGGCGCCAGGTGGTGCCCTTGCCCGGCACGGAGTCGACGCCGACCGCGCCGCCGACGCGCTCGATGTTGGTCTTCACCACGTCCATGCCGACGCCGCGGCCGGAGACGTTGGTGACCTTCGCGGCGGTGGAGAACCCGGGCTGGAAGACCATCGACATGATCTCGCGCCGGTCCATGGTCGCGATCTGCTCCGGCTTGGCGAGGCCGTTCTCCACGGCCTTCTTCGCGATCCGCTCCACGTTGAGGCCGGCGCCGTCGTCGGCGACCTCGACCGTCACGTGCCCGCCCTCGTGGAACGCGCGCAGCGTGAGCGTGCCCTCCGGGCCCTTGCCGGACGCGATGCGGGTCGGCACGTCCTCGATGCCGTGGTCGACCGCGTTGCGCACCAGGTGGGTCAGCGGGTCCTTGACCGCCTCCAGCAGCGTGCGGTCGAGCTCGGTCTCCTTGCCCTCCATGACCAGGTTGATCTGCTTGTCCAGCGCCTTGGAGAGGTCCCGGACGACTCGCGGCAGCTTCGACCAGATGTGGTCGATCGGCTGCATGCGGGTCTTCATGATGCCCTCTTGCAGCTCACTGGTGATCAGGTTGAGCCGCTGGGCGCTGCGCACCATCGCCTGGTCGCCCATCTCGGCCACGCCGCGGACCAGCTGGTTGCGGGCGAGCACCAGCTCACCGACCAGGTTCATCAGGCCGTCGAGCAGGTCGACGTCGACGCGGATCGCGCTGTCCGCGACGCTGCGCTTCGGCGCCTGGTTCTGCACCGCGTCACTCACCGCGGCCGGGGCGGCCTTGCCCTCGTCGAGCAGGATCGTGCCGAGCTTGCGCTCGTCGCCCTCGATCTGCTGCTGCAGTGCGGAGGCGACGTCGGCCGTGGAGGCGGCGCCGGACTCGACCAGCTGCTCGCCGATCGGCTTGCGCTGCTCCTCGATCGGCTCGGGCGTGGGGCGCTGCTCACCGGCGTCGTCGGCCGCGGCCTCGTCCTCGAACGCGGACGGCACGCCGGCCGGCGCCTTGGGCGCCTTGTCCTCGGCCTCGGCCGGGGCCTCCTCGGCCGCGGCGGGCTTCTCCGCGGCCGGCTTCGCGGCGGCGGGAGCGGCGCCCGGCTCGGCCATCTGCGCGTTGACGGTGGCGATGATGCCGTCCACGTCGACGTCGCCCTCGGCGCCGGTCTCCTCGATCGTGGCCAGCAGCGCACGGACGCCGTCCAGCATCGCGAGCAGCGCGGTGATGGTCTCCGCGGTCACCGGCTGCACGCCGTCGCGCAGCCGCGACAGCAGCGACTCACCGGCGTGGGTCAGGGTCTCCAGCCGGGAGAACGCGAGGAACCCGCTGGTGCCCTTGATTGTGTGGATCGTCCGAAAGATGCGTGAGATCAGGTCACGCGATCCGGGGTCCTGCTCCAGCGACACGAGGTCCCGGTCCAGTTGGTCCAGGTTCTCGTGGCTCTCCATCAGGAACTCGCCGACGATCTCGCCAAGCTCTTCCACAGGCTTCCCTCCTGCTCCGGTGCAGGAGCCCTATCGACCGAAAAAGGACGTACTTGAGGAATCAGGCATCGGGGTTGGCCTTCCGGTACCGGTAGCCGAAACCTCGTACCGATTCGATGGGCGACTCTTCGGGGTCGGACCAGCCCAGCTTGCGGCGCAGTCGCAGCACGGCGAACTTCACCCGCTCCTGGCCGATGCCGGTCGGGTCGTCCCACGCCTGGGTCAGCAGCTGGTTCGGGCTGAGGACCGCCCCGGCGTGCCGGACGAGCGCGTTCAGCAGCCGGAACTCGGTCGGCGTGAGCCGGACCTCCTCGCCCTTGACGTAGACGCGGCGCCGGGTGGGGTCCAGGTGCACGACGCCGTCGTCGTAGACCTGGCTGGCCCAGCTGTTCTGGCCGGCCGACGAGCGGCGCAGCAGCGCCTCGACCCGGGCCAGCAGTTCCGCGTTCGCGAACGGCTTGGTGAGGTAGTCGTCGGCGCCGCCGCGCAGGCCGCGCACCTTCTCGGCCTCCTGGCCGTGCGCGGTCAGCACCAGCACCGGTACGTCCGAGACGTCCCGCAGCCGTTCCAGCACCTGCCAGCCGTCCATCTCCGGCAGTCCCACGTCCAGGACGACCAGATCGGGCTTCTCCGTGTAGGCCTCGCGCAGTCCGCTGCGGCCGTCGGAGGCGTGTGAGATGTCGTACCCGGCGCGACCGAAAAGCATCCGCAGAGCCAGCGCGATGTCCGGATCGTCCTCGACGACCAGAAGCTTGCTCACCGGATCGCCCCCGCCCGGGCACACATGGGTCCCTGCATTAGCCCACCCCCTGCAGCATCGTCCGGATACCCATATGGCATGAATCGGTTACGATGCCTATAAGGTGATATTAGGAGCAAAAAACCGAACAGTCAGAGTTTATCGTGGGAAGTCACTGCTTGCGCCCGCATCCGAAACAGGACCGCTCGTGAAAACCGCACCGGAGCCCGAATCACGGGATGCATTCAAGGCCCAGTTCCTCGCCGTCGTCTCGCACGAGTTGCGCACGCCGCTGACCTCCATCGCCGCGTTCACGGAGATGCTCTCCGGCGTCGAGCTGCCGGAGGGCGAGCGGCCCACCGCGCTCTCCGTCGTGCAGCGCAACACCGAACGCATGCTGGTGCTGGTCGAGGACCTGATGCTGCTGTCTCGCCTCGAGTCCGGCGACCTGCCGGTGCAGTCCGAACCGGTCGAGCTGGCGGCGGTCGTCGCCGACGCCGGCCGGGAGGTCGAGCGTGTGGTGCCGACCGCGGCGGTGCGCGGCACGGTCGAGGCCGGGCCGGCCGTCCCGGGCGACGCCGGCCTGCTGCACCAGCTGTTCTACGCGGTCACCGGCGCGATGACCGAGCGGGCGCTGGACGGCAGCGGCGAGATCCGCGGCGCCTGCTTCGGCGACCACTGGACCGTGACGATCCGCAGCACCCAGGCCGAGACGCTCACCGACGAATACTTCCTGGCGACCTCGCTGCCGGTGCCGGGCGGCGACCGTACCCGCAGCCTGGCGCTCTGGATGTTGCTCGCCCGGGCGATCGCGCACCGCCACGGCGGCGCGGTCTCGATCGGCTTCGACCCGCGGACCGGCGCGGCGATCACGGTGCGGCTGCCGACCGCCTGAGCCGTTCCGGGAACCGGCCCTCAGATCAGCGCGGAGGCGCCGTGCACCACGCACCGGTTACGGCCGCCGTCCTTCGCCGCCTCCAGCGCCTCGACCGCGCGCGCGACGAGCGACTGCCAGTCCTCGGAGCCGTTCCACAGCGCCACGCCCGCGGAGAACGTCTGCGCGACCGGCGTGGCCTGCTGCAGTCGCGCGATGATCCGTTCCGCCGCGCGCAGCTGCACCCGGCTGAGGATCACGCCGAACTGTCCCTCCCCGTACCGGACGAGCAGATCGTCGGGGCGTACGTGGGCACGCCAGGCCTCACCGGCGTCCAGGAGCAGCTGCTCGGCGGCCTCCCGTCCGTGCTGCGCCTGGTAGGCCGCGAAGTGGTCCAGGTCGAGCAGCACGATCACCAGCGGGTACCGGCCTCGGTACGCGGCGGTGACCCGCCGCTCCAGCTCCTCCTCCCACGCGCTGCGGTCGATGGCACCGGTCGGGGCGTCCATAACGGCGAAACCTCCTGTCGTACGGCACGGACCACCGGCCCGGGCCGCCTGATACCCGCCGTATCGGCGCGCGGGAGCGGTTCCTGAGCGGTCGGGTTGCCGGACGGTGAGGGAATCCGGCACCCGGGTGGGAACCGAGCGCTCACCGCATAGCACCACGTCGATTCATCAAGGGTCCACGCACCCGGCCGAACTTGACCGGCGTAAGCAACGCCGACCGAGAGGCCGAATTCTTGCGCAACCTGATCCGCTCCGCCGCCCTGACCGCCGTCACCGCCGCCCTCGTGATCGGTGGCACCGCCACCACCGCGACCGCCGCCGTGACCCCGGCCACCACGCTGGAGTCCCAGGTCGTCGCCGCCACCAACACCGCACGCACCAAGGCCGGCTGCAAGAAACTCACCACCTCCCCCGCACTGACCAAAGCCGCCCGCGGCCACTCCTCCGACCAGGCCAAGCACCGCTACTTCTCCCACACCGGCCGCAACGGCTCCACCTTCACCGCCCGCGTCAAGGCCGCCGGCTACGCCCCCGCCGTCGGCGAGAACATCGCCTGGGGCTACGCCGACACCACCGGCGTCATGACCGGCTGGATGAACAGCCCCGGCCACCGCAAGAACATCCTCAACTGCAAAGCCACCAAGATCGGCGTCGGCGTCGCCCGCGACACCAACGGCACCATCTACTGGACCCAGGAATTCGGCGGCTGACCCACACACCTCCCCTCACCCCCCGTTGATCAAGGGATCGGCGTCCCCGGACGCCGATCCCTTGATCTGTTTCCCGGTGGTGCCGGACGGTGGCGTCAGATCTCGCAGCCGACCAGCACCGGCTCGGGGTGCAGGAGCACGCCGAAGCGGTCACGCACGCCGTCGCGGATCTCCCGCGCCAGGCCGAGCAGCTGCGCGGTGCTGCCCGAACCCCGGTTGGTCAGCGCCAACGTGTGCTTGGTGGAGATGCTGACCGGCACGTCACCGCCCGGATATCCCCGGCCGAACCCGGCCTTGTCGATCAGCCAGGCCGCGCTGACCTTGACCCGGCCGCCCTCACCGGGCCAGCCGGGCGGCTCGCCGGCGGACGCCTCGCGCAGCTTCTCCCACGCGCCCGCGTCCACGATCGGGTTGGTGAAGAACGACCCGACGGACCAGGTGTCCCGGTCGTCCGCGTCCAGCACCATGCCCTTGCCGGCGCGCAGCGCCAGCACGGTCTCGCGCGCGGCGGCCAGCGGCACCCGATCGCCCTGCGCCACGCCGAGCGTGCGGGCCAGCTCCGCGTAGCGCACCGGACCGGACTCCGCGGCGGGCCGCAGCCGGAAGTCGACGGAGAGCACGACGTACCGCTCGTTGTGCTTGAAGATGCTCGCGCGGTAGCCGAAGCCGCAGTCGGCCGCGGGCATGTCCCGGATGACGCCCTCGGCCCGGTCGTAGACCGTCACCGACGAGATCGTCTCCGCCACGTCCTGCCCGTACGCCCCGACGTTCTGGATCGGGGTGGCCCCGGTCGAGCCGGGGATGCCGGAGAGGCACTCGACACCGGCCCAGCCGGCCGCGACCGTCTCGGCGACGAACTCGTCCCACGGATGCCCGGCCTGGACCCGGACGATCCACTGGTCCGGGCGGCGACTGATCACCTCCACGCCACGGCTGCGGACCAGGATCGCGGTGCCGGCGAATCCGTCGTCCCCGATGACCACGTTGCTGCCGCCGGCCAGCAACAGCAGAGGGTCACCCGTTCGGCCCGCAGCCTTCGTCAAATCAACCAGTTCGTCCGCATTTTCGGCGGAAACCAGCCGTCTGGCGGGCCCGCCCAACCGCAACGTGGTGTGCGGAGCGAGTGAACTGGGGACTGTCGACCCTGCGACGGTGGGCGAATCAGCGCTAACGTCGTGCACGCCCTTAACCCTAGGCTGGGGGCGAGCGGACTGGGCGGCCGCGTGGGAGGAACGGTCATGACGAAGCTGCATGCCACGAAAGACTTCTGGATCGGCGCGCTGCGCGCCGAGGGTCCCGCGTTCCGCGCGGCCCTCGGGGAACAGGCGCTGGGCGCGCCCGTCCCCACCCGTCCGGAGTGGACCGTGACGGACCTCATCGGCCACCTCGGCGGCTTCTACGAGTGGGTCGTCACGCACGTCACGCGCGGGGTGACCACCGCACCCGAGGCGACCCGGCCGGCGAGCGGCGTCCCGGCCGGCGTCGACCCGCTGGTCTGGTGGGACGAGCGGTACGCGGCCGCGCTGGCGACGCTGGAGGGCGTGGAGGAGGACCTGCCCGCGTGGAACCCGATGCCCGCGCCGAAGAAGGCCGCGTTCTGGCTGCGCCGCGCCGCGCACCTGACCACGCTGCACCGGTGGGACGCGCAGATGACGATCGGGCTGTCCGAGCCGGTCGAGGCCAAGCTGGCCGTGGACGGGCTGGCCGAACTGCTCGACACGCTGCTCCCGGCCGGCCGCGGCACCGGCCCGCGCGACCGGTTCGGCATGATCCACCTGGTCGCCTCCGACCTGCAGCACGAGTGGTTCGTCCGGCTGCGCGGCGAGGGCCTGGCACTGCTCGACACGGACACGATCCTGGACTCCGACGACCACCGCGCGCGCGTGCTCGCGGCCGGCTCCGCCAGCGACCTGCTGCTGGCGCTGCACGGCCGAATCCCGTTCGACACGCTGGAAATCACCGGAGAGCGTTCTCTGCTGGACGGCCTGCGCATCGGCTGACCGCACCCGCCGTCATGATCCGAGAGTGATAATGGCGACGTGACTAACCCCTCAACACCGAGCGTGACGTTCCCCAAGGGCTTCCTCTGGGGGTCCGCCACGGCCTCCTACCAGATCGAGGGCGCCGCCCGTGAGGACGGCCGCGGCCCCTCGATCTGGGACACGTTCAGCCGCACGCCCGGCAAGGTCTACGCCGGGCACACCGGCGACGTCGCCTGCGACCACTACCACCGGTACCGCGACGACGTGGCCATGATGGCGGACCTGGGCCTGCAGGCGTACCGGTTCTCGATCGCCTGGCCGCGCATCCAGCCGGACGGCGCCGGCCCGGTCAACCCGGCCGGCCTCGACTTCTACGACCGGCTCGTGGACGAACTGCGCGGCAAGGGGATCACCCCGGTCGTCACGCTGTACCACTGGGACCTGCCGCAGTCGCTGGAGGACCGTGGCGGCTGGACGTCGCGGGACACGGCCTTCGCCTTCGCCGACTACGCGCAGGCGGTCCACAAGCGGCTCGGCGACCGGGTCGAGACCTGGACCACGCTGAACGAGCCGTGGTGCTCCGCCTACCTGGGCTACGCCGCCGGCATCCACGCGCCCGGCGTCCAGGACCCGGAGGCCGCGTTCAAGGCCGTCCACCACCTGCTGCTCGGCCATGGCATGGCGACGCGCGCGCTCCGGGACGCGGGCGTGCAGAAGCTCGGCATCACGCTCAATCCGGCCGCGGTCTCCCCCGCCGACCCGGACAGCGAGGCCGACGTGGCCGCCGCGCACCTGGTCGACGGCCTGCAGAACCGGATCTTCTTCGACCCGATCCTGCGCGGGTCCTACCCGGACGACGTACTCCAGCACATCCGCCGGTTCTCGGACCTGAGCTGGCTGCGCACCGGCGACGAAACCATCATCAACCAGCCGATCGACGTGCTGGGCATCAACTTCTACTCGCCGACCTACGTCCGGTCGAAGCCCGGCATCGACGGCAACCCGACCGCGCCCGGCACCGAGGGCATCGAGTTCCTGCCGGCCGCCGGCCCGGTCACCGACATGGGCTGGGCGATCGAGCCGGCCGCGCTGACCCGCCTGCTGGAGCGCATCCACCGCGACTACCCCGGCACGCCGCTCATGATCACCGAGAACGGCGCCGCGTACCCCACCGGCCCGGACGAGACCGGCGACCGGGTACCCGACACCGACCGCGTCGCCTACCTCGACGGCCACCTGCGCGCCTGCCACGACGCGATCGCCCGCGGCGTCGACCTGCGCGGCTACTTCGTCTGGTCCCTGATGGACAACTACGAGTGGGCCGAGGGCTACCGCAAGCGCTTCGGCGTGGTCTACGTCGACTACCACACCCAGCGCCGCATCCCCAAGGACAGCGCCCGCTTCTACTCCCAGGTCATCCGCAACAACGGCCTCTGACCCACCCCGGGCGCCGGGCCACTCCCGACCCGGCGCCCACCATTCCCTCGACGACCGATCTTCCCGCTCCCGGCGTGGTCGCGCCGGGCATGCTCCCGCGGGCCAACCGCGCGGAGGCCTCCGACTCCGCCGGCGCTCCGCTCCGGCCGCCGCGACGGAGCCGGTCCCGGCCCACTCCCGAAACCCCCGCGAGCCCGCCGCCCCTCACCCGTTACCTTTTTGATCAACCCCTTCGGGGTTGTTTGGTCGCTCGGCTCGGTATGGCTCTTTCCCCCTGTCGTACGCATGATCCGGGGGGTGTTGCCGCCGGGTCGGGTGGCGTCGACGGACCGCTGAATAGGGACCCGGCCGCCCCGCTTGCTGGGGTTGGTCTCTTCGTAACGTGGGTGCCGGCAGTTCGACGCCCGACCGCGACTGGACCCCGGTTGACCTGCGGTGATGGAAGGCATGCGGTGCACAACGAGTACGACGTGTTCCTCGGGCTCGACGTCGGCAAGAGCGACCACCACGCGGTCGCCCTCGGCCGGGACGGAAAGCGGCTGCACGATGCGCCGCTGCCGAACACCGAGAAACGTCTGAAGACCCTGTTCACCAAACTCGCCCGGCACGGCCGGGTCCTGGTCGTCGTCGATCAGCCCGCCTCGATCGGCGCCCTGCCCGTCGCGGTCGCCCGCGCCACCGGCTGCCAGGTCGCCTACCTGCCCGGACTCGCGATGCGCCGCCTCGCCGACCTCCACCCCGGCACGGCCAAGACCGACGCCAGAGACGCCTACGTCATCGCCGACGCCGCCCGCACCCTGCCCCACACCCTGCGCCGCGTCGACACCGGCGACGAGACCCTCGCCGAGCTGGAGGTCCTGATCGGCTACGACGACGACCTGGCCGGCGAGGCCACCCGGATCAGCAACCGCATCCGCGGCCTGCTCACCCAGATCCACCCGCCACTGGAACGCATCCTCGGCCCCAAAGTCACCCACCCAGCGGTGCTGGAACTGCTGTCCCGTTGCGGCGGCCCCGCTGGGCTGCGCACGACCGGCCGGCGCGACCTCACCTCGATCGTCGCCCCGAAGGCGCCACGGATGGGAGCCCGGCTCATCGAGCAGGTCCTGGCCGCGCTGGACGAGCAGACCGTCACCGTCCCCGGCACCACCGCCGCCGAGACCGTCCTGCCCCGACTCGCCGACAGCCTCCGGCAGGCCATGCAGCAGCGTGACCAGGTCGCGGACGAGGTCGAACGGATGCTTGATGCCCACCCTCTCGCCGAGGTCCTGACCTCGATGCCCGGCATCGGCGTCAGGACCGGCGCCCGGATACTCCTCGAAGTCGGCGACGCCACCGCGTTCAAGACCGCAGGGCACCTCGCCGCCTACGCCGGGCTCGCGCCCGTGACGCGGCGTTCCGGCAGCTCGATCCGCGGCGAACACCCGCCGAAATCCGGGAACAAGCAGCTCAAACGCGCGTTCTTCCTCGCCGCGTTCGCGTCGCTGTCCCACCCACCATCCAGGGCCTACTACGACCGCAAACGCGCTGAGGGCAAGAAACACAACGCCGCCATCATCTGCCTCGCCCGCCGCCGCGCCGACGTCCTCCACGCCATGCTCCGCACCAAAACCCCGTACCAGCCCAAAACAACCAAGGAATCTGCCCCTGAGGCTTGACGAAAACCATAGGGACACCCCCCAGCCGCGCCCCACCCTGCCCAGCCAGCCGGTCACCCGCAGCCATCTTTGCTCTGCTTACCTGCGTCAAATTTGCGCCGCGCTGCACTCTCGACGCAGGTCAGGCGGGTGCTTCTTCTCATCGAAGCCGCACTCCACCGCCCGGACGCAGACCCCATCGGACGGACTCGGGATCAGCTCGTGCCGGCGGCGCGCGACGCACGATGCACGCACATGTGAGTGGTGTAAGCAGAGCAAAGCCTCGCGGAAGGAGCGTGGGCGGAGGCGCACCGAAGATCGAGGATCATTGACCGATACGTAAGAGAGGTCAACTCGCGCTTTTGACCGCCATTGTGCATCGGTCAATGATCCTTCGGCTCTGGGCGAGTGCACTGTGGCAAATCCGCCTCCCGAGCTTCGGCCGCCTTATGCCGAAATTTCGGGCGCGTAGCGCCCGGCAGCGCAGACCAGCAGCGCGGAGAGCGCACGGACCCGCAGCGCGCGAAAGCGCGGACCACGCCACGCGGGAAGCGCGGGAAGCGCGGGAAGCGCGCGCCACGCGGGAACGCGCGAAACGCGCCGCGCGGGAAACGCGCGAACCGCGCCATGTCCGAAGCGTGCGGACCGAGGCCGGGCGTGGGGAGCGGGCCGCGATGGGGAGGGGATATCGGGCTTTGTGGGTTAGGTGGTGGGTGGGGTCAGGGGTGGTCGATGGGGAAGCCGAGGGAGCGGCGGGAGAGGAGGGCGGCGCCGGCGATGGCGGCGGGGGTGACGAGGATGGCGCCGAGCGGGATGAGGAAGCAGACGAAGACGCCGACGCCGAAGCCGAGCGCGGCGGGGCGGTGGGCGCGGAAGACGCGGCGGCGGTCGGCGAGGCGGAGGCCGCGGCGGTAGAACGGGAAGCCGGTCAGTTCGATGGCCAGGAACCAGCCGCCGACCAGCGCTGCGACCACGGGGACGACGGTCTGGCCGATCAGCGGGATGAAGCCGAGCACGAACAGCGGGATGCCGCAGAGGATGGTCAGGCCGATCAGGCGGATCGAATCGGTCAGGCTCAGCCGCATGGTCTTGTGCCAGGGCAGGTCGACCTCGTCAGGCACGCCGCCGTAGCGGTTCTCCACCGCCTCGGAGATCTTCTCGTAGAACGGGTCGCCGATCAGCAGCGTGATCGCGGTGAACGTGAGCATGCCGACCAGGACGAACAGGCCCAGTACCCCGGCGGCGACGGCGAGCCGGACGATCTCCTGAAAGCCCTCGTCCCAGCCGTTCGCGAACGGCGTGAGCCACTCCGAGATGTCGGACACGAAGTAGAACAGCGTGCCGAACGCGGCCAGGTAGAGCAGGCCGGAGATGAACGCGGGGATCAGTCCGAACGCCATCAGGCGCGGGTTGCTGACGTAGAGGCCGAGGCCGCGCAGCAGCATCCGGATCCCGGCGAGGAACTCCTGCGCGGTGCTGCCGGCGCGGACGGCGGCCGGGTGTGCGGTGATCGGAGGCCGGGCGTGCGGGCCGGGCTGCTGCGGAAGCGTCACGACCTGGAAGCCTAAGGGCAGCGCGCCATCCCCGCCTCCCGGCACCGGGAGTGCGCGAGCGCCCCGGCCGTCTCCGGGACCGCGCCGGCTCGGGCCGCTCCTACGACAGCGCCGGTTCCGCCTGATCCGGGGACGGCGTCGCTTCCGGCCGGTCGCCGGTCGCCGCCGGCTCCGCCTCCTCGTCGGACAGCGCCGATTCCAGCTGATCCCCGGAGACCGCCGGTCCCGTCTGCTCCTCGGACGGCGTCGGTTCCGGCCGATCACCAGAAGCCACCGGCTCCACCTCCTCGGACAGCGCCGATTCCGGCCGCTCACCAGAGGCCACCGGTTCCGCCTGCTCCTCCGACGGCGTCGGTTCGGGCCGATCGTCGGAGGCCGTCGATTCTGCCCGTTCCTCGGACAGCGCCGATACCGGCCGATCACCGGACGCTACCGGCTTCGCCTGCCTGTCGGAGAGCGCCAGTTCCGACTGGCCGCCAGACAGCGCCGGCTCCGGCCGGTCGGACGACGCCGACTCGGGCCGGTCACCGAACCACGCCGGTACGGGCCGGGTGCCGGACGACGCCGGTGGTGGAGTGGGGATCGGCCTCGGGAGGGACGTGGAGGTGGAGGTGGACTCCGGCCAGGCGTCCGGTGGGGCCGGCCAGTCGGCGGGCGGTTCCGGCGGGGGTGGGGGTGTGGCCGTGGCCGATTCCAGCCACTCGGGCCAGGCCGGCCAGTCGCCGGAGGGGGTGGACTCGGGTACGGGGGCGGTGGGCATCGGCAGCGGTGAGGACGTGCCCTCCGGGTCGCCGCCGGGGCCGGACTCGACCGGCCCGGTCGGGTCGGCGGGGCCGGTCGGTGCGCAGATCGGCAGCAGCGGCACCGGGGTGCAGGTCGCCGGCGGGGACGGGGCGCCGGTGGCCGGCGGGGGTGCCGAGGTGGCCGCGCCGGTGGTGGCCGGTGGCGTGGGACCACCGGTCCCGGCCGGTGTCGGTGGGCCGGCCGGTGCGGGCGCGCCGGGGAGCGGGCTCACCACGCGCCGGCCCGCGGCGGTGCCGGGTGGGTCGTGCGGCGTGCTGCCCGGTGGCGCGGTGCCCCAGGTCGCGACCGCGCTCGGCGGGGCGCCGGCGGGCGCGTCGCCGAACAGGCCGACTCCGGACGGGCCGAGCGGCGAGGAGAGGCCGCCCAGGCGCCAGCCTACGTGGATGGCGGATGGGAGGCCGCACACCACGATGGCCGCGAACACGATCCTCGGCGACACCTTCACACCCAAATCACCGCAAAACGGCAGGTAAAGGTTACGCAGGTATCGGCATGGAATCCGGACGGGTCAGTTCAGGAAGCCGGAGATGCGCTCGCGGAGGTCGGCGCGGTGGGTGAAGACCGGGCCGGGCCGGTCGTAGACGTGCAGCGTCGCGCGCGGCAGCATCCCGGCGAGCCGCTCGGCCGCCTCCACCGGGTGCAGGTCGTCGCCGCGCGCGCCGATCACCAGGGCCTCCGCGGTCACCGTGCCGAGCGCGGCGGTGTCCGGCACCGGGACCGCGTCGGCCAGGCCGGCCAGGTCCGCACCGAGACCGTCCCGGGACAGCTGCTCGACGCGTTGGCGTAGGTAGCCCCAGCCGGCCGGGGTGTTGCGCACGGACGGCGGGAGCTCCGCGGAGACCGCCTCCGCGACCGCGGCCAGGTCGCCGTCCTCGACGGTCGCGAGCAGCGTCTCGATCCGGTCGCGCAGCGCGTCGCCGCGCGGCTCGTCCACCGGGATCGGCAGGAAGAAGACCACCCGGGAGAACCGGCCCGGGCTCTCCGCGAGCAGGCGGGCCAGCGCGGCAGCGCCCATGCTGACGCCGAGCGCGCGGGTGGCGTCCGACAGGTCGGCGACGGCCCGCAGGTCACGGGCCAGGTCGGCATAGTCCCACGGGCCGGGCGGCGCCTCGGAGCGCCCGTGGCCGCGGAACTGGAAGAAGACGCGCCGGCCGAGCACGGCGCTGGCCAGCGGCCGGGTCGCGGCGATGCTGCCGGCCAGCCCGTGCGCGAACACGGTGCCCGGGTCGCCGGTGCCGCCGATCAGCCGCTCCAGCCGCACCCCGTGCGGGGTCCGCACGATGTCGGTCGGCGGTTCGGGAAGCGTGGGACGGCCGCTGCGCGGGGCCGAGGGGCCGGGACCGTAGGTCCGAGGGCCGCCGTCGGGGCGGGGCGGCCAGCGGAAATCTCTCACCAGAAGCCTTTGCCGTCGGAGAGGTCCCGCAGGCCGACGCGGACGTCCAGCAGGTACACCATCGCGGCCGCGATGCCGATCATCTGGAAGATGGTCTGCCGGCTCAGCAGCAGGCAGAAGACCATGCAGAGACCGAGGATCGCCAGCCAGCCGCCCTTGGGCAGCGTGCCGATGGCGGGGAAACCGTCCGCCCGCTGGGTGAGGCAGTGCACGAACGAGACGCCGAGCACGACCAGCGCCAGAAAGAGGATCACCAGGTCGATGATGTTGCGAACGTAGAAGGCGAAGATCGGGACGTCGGCTGCCATGCCCCAAGCTTAGAGCGTTCCCCGCCGCGCGGTAGCGGAGCGCGAGGCCCGCGCATCGGGCCTCGCGCTCGCCGGGTCACTCCGCGGCCGGCGCGGCCTTCTTCGCCACCCGCTTCCGCGGGCCCGGCACCGCGGCCACATCCGCCGGGGTCGCGGTCGCCGCGGCCACGTCCGCCGGAGTCGCGGTCGCCGCGGCCACATCCGCCGGGGTCGCGGTGACCTCGGCCGGGGCCTCGGTCGCCTCGATGTCCGCGTTCACCGTGTCGGCGGCCTGCACCACGCCGGTGCCGACCACGCGCTCGCCGTGCGCGACCAGCGCCGCGTACGTGCTGACCGCGCGCTGCTGTGCGACCTGCGCGCCGGCCTGGGCGACCGCGAGCGCGGCGGCCGCGTTGCGCTTGGCGGCCTCGGTCAGCTTCGCCACCTCGCTCTCCGGGCCGGCGGCGCGCTCCCGCAGCGTGCCGGCCTGCGCCTGGGCGACCTTCAGGCCCTCGACCGCACGGGTACGGATCTCGTCGCGCCGCCCGTTCAGCTCCTCGGCGCGGGTGCGCAGCTCCGCCACCGCGACCGGCACGCGCTCGCGCAGCTGCTCGACCACCTCGGGAAGCTTGCGGATCTGCTGGTACGCCAGGTCGCCCGCGCCGGCCACCGCGTAGAGCGGCGTGGGGATGCGGGTGTTCGCGGGGGTCGTGGTCTCGGTCTGGTTCGTCATGGCGTCTCCTCCGTCGTGGGGGTGGTCGTGGTCGGCGCCTTCGTCACCGGGGGCGCCTGCTCGGCCGCGTCACCGTCCGTCGCGGCCTTCTCCGTGCCGTCCGTCCGCACGCCCGCCGCCGCGGCGGAGGCCCCGGCCGCCGCAGCCCCCGCCGTGTCGGAAGCTGTGGCGGCCGTGGCAGAAGCCGCGGCAGCAGCCGTCGCAGCCTCCGCCGCGGCGGTCTCGGCGGCCGCAGCGGCCGCGGCCGCGGCCTCGCGTGCGTTCTCCCGGCGGAACGTGTCGTAGATCTGGGTGAGGGACTGCTTCTGCGCCATCGTGAGGTCCGGGTCGCCCGCGATGGCCTCCAGCACGCCGGGCGCGTCGCCCTCGAGCAGCCCGGCCCGCAGGTACATCGCCGGGGTGGAGACCCGCAGTGCGCCCGCGAGCTGCTGCAGCACCTCGGCGCTCGGCTTGCGCAGGCCGCGCTCGATCTGGCTGAGGTACGGATTGCTGACCCCGGCCTGCTCGGCGAGCTGCCGGAGCGAGATCTTCGCGTTGCGCCGCATGTCGCGGATGAATCCGCCGATGTCGCGCGGTAGGTCTGCCGGTGCCATGCCTCGACGGTAGTCCCGAGTGCTAACTCTTGCAAGCAAAGTGCTAGCGCGAGTTAGCACCGTCACTCGGGGCGCGTTACGGAACGTAGACAGAACTCGCATTGCCGCGGGCATCGATGCGACCTACTGTCGCTAGGTGCCTTATCTTGATCTTCCAGGGGCGAGCCTCGCCTACGACGACGACGGCACCGGCCCCGCCGTGCTCCTGCTGCACGCGGGCATCGCCGATCGACGCATGTGGCGCGAGCAGGTCGGTCCGCTCTCCGTGATGCACCGCGTGATCCGGCTGGATCTGCGCGGCTACGGGGAGTCCACGTTGACCCGCACGCCGTTCGCGCACCACGACGACGTGATCGCGTTGCTGGACGCGCTGCAGATCCAGCGGGCCGTGCTGGTCGGGGCCTCGTTCGGCGGCGCGGTCGCGATCGACACCGCGATCGCGTACCCGGACCGGGTCGCCGGCCTCGCGCTGATCGGCTCCGCGCTCTCCGGCCACGAGTGGTCCGAAGAGGTGGACGAGCTGTGGGAGGCGCTCGCCGCCGAGGTCGGCACGGACGACGTGGACGCGATGGCCGAGGCCGAGGTCCGTTTCTGGGTGGTCGGTCCCGGGCGGGACATCGCGACGATGGACCCGGACCTGCTCGAACTCGCCTGGCGGATGGACCGGCGCGCGCTCGCGGCCGAGGCCGCGCTGGGCCAGGTGGACGTGCACCAGCTGAACCCGGTGGCCACCTACCGGCTCGCGGAGGTGCGCCCGCCGACGCTGGTCACGGCCGGTGCTGCGGACGTGCCGGACATCCGCCGGCTGGCGGACCGGATGGCCGCGGAGATCCCGAACGCGCACCGCCTGCCGGACATCCCGGACGCGGCACACCTGGCCCCGCTGGAGCGGCCGGAGGCGGTCAACCGCATCGTGCTGTCGTTCCTGGGCGCTCTGCGCGGCTGACCAGGTCGAGGCGTCCCGCGGGCCGGCGGGACGCCCCGGTCAGGCGGTGAGGCCGAGCAGCTCGCGGGCCTGCGCGGGCGTCAGCGGCGGGCGCTGGGCGAGCTGAGCGAGGCCCACCGCCCGCGCCACCAGCTGCATGTTCGACTCGACCGGCCGGTGCTTCGCGTAGGTCAGCGTGTCCTCCATACCGACCCGCAGGTGCCCGCCGGCGGACAGCGCGGCCAGCATCACCGGGATCGTGGTCCGCCCGATGCCGGTCGCGGAGAACGTCAGGTCGTCCGGCAGGTCACGCATCGCGGCCAGGCACGCGGCGACCGTCTCGGTGGTGCCGTCCATCCCGCCGGGCACGCCCATCACCAGGTCGAGGTGGACGTGACCGCCGGCCGGCAGCCCGTCCTCCGCCAGCAGCCGCCGCAGCGCGTGCAACTGGCCCAGGTCGAAGATCTCGTACTCCGGCACGATCCCGCGGTCCCGCATGCGACGGTGCAGGTCGACGACGAACGGCCAGCGGTTCAGGAACACGCCGTCGCCGAAGTTGACCGAGCCCATGGTGAGCGACGCCGCGTCCGGCCCGGCGTCCAGCACCGCGCGGCGCGCCTCCTCCGGGTCGCCGACCGCGCCACCCGTGGAGAGCTGCACGATCAGGTCGGTCTCGGCGCGCAGCGCGGCCACCGTCTCGCGCAACCGGCCCGGGTCGAGCGTGGGCTCGCCGGCGTCGTCCCGCACGTGGACGTGGATCATCGCGGCGCCGAGCGCGGCGCACTCCTTCGCGGTGTGCAGCAGCTCGTCGAGCGTGACGGGCAGCGCCGGCGCGTCCTGCTTACGCGTCTCCGCCCCGGTCGGCGCCACCGTGATCAACGTGCCGAGGGACATCCGGCGTCCTTCCGGGAGCTACAGGGTCATCGTCGGGTCGATGGCCGCGGCCGACACGCCCACTCGCAGCGCCGCGTCGTCCGGCGTGTTCCGCTTGATCACGGCCAGCGCGATCGTACCGAGCTCGTGGTGCCGCACGGCCGTGCCGACGAAACCGATCTCCTTACCGGTCTCGTTCGTCACCGGCGTGTGCACGGCCGGTGACTCGTCCGAGCTGATCCCGTCCAGGTGCAGCAGCACCATGCGGCGCGGCGGCCGGCCCAGGTTGTGCACGCGCGCGATCGTCTCCTGACCGCGGTAGCAACCCTTGTCCAGGTGGACCGCGGGCTCGATCAGGCCGACCTCGCTCGGCAGCGTCCGGTGGTCGGTCTCGAACCCGGCCCGCGGCAGGCCGGCCGCCACCCGCAGCGCCTCATAGGCCCACAGACCCGCCGGGGGTACGCCGAGCGCCGTCACCAGCGCGGCGACGCCCGCGCGCGGCACGATCAGGTCGTAGCCCAGCCGCCCGGCCCGCACGAACCCGCCGGACGGCAGCGCGCGCACCGCGTACCCACTGGTGGGTTGGGGTTTGAGCAGGCCGCTGGGGAACTTGGGGCCCGGCACCGGCTGCACCGACGGCGGCGGCAGGTCCGGCACGCCGATCCGGGCCAGCGCCTCGGCGGCACGGGGGCCGTCCAGCGTGAGCACGGCCCACTCCGCGGTCGCGTCGCGCGGCTCGACCCGGGTCAGGAAGACCATCTTGGACAGGAACGTGAGCAGGCCCGCGGTGCCGGCCGGCTCGGTGTCCAGCCAGACCGTCTCGCCGACCTCGGCGACGCCCGCGTGGTGCTCGACGTGCCCGTGCGGCGACAGCACCAGCAGCTCGGTGCCCTGGCCGTCGCGCAGGTCGGCGAGGTGCTGGGTGGTCAGCGAGTGCAGCCAGCCGGCCCGCTCCACGCCCGGCACGGCCAGCACGCCGCGGTGCGACCGGTCCACGATGCCCGCCTCGGTGTCGAGCAGGCGCTGCTCGCGGGCCGGGTCGCCGTAGTGGGCGGCCACGTCCGTGAAGCCCTTGGCGTCGGGGACCGACTCGTCCAGCTCCCGGATTCCGACCGCGCCCGGCACGTCCAGCATCTACTTCTCCCTGCTGATGTCTCCGCACTCGGCGCACGTGCCGAACAGGGCCACGTGCCCGACGTCCACGGTGAATCCTTTCTCGCGGGTGAGCTCATCGGCCAGCGGCGCCATCAGCATGGGGTCCATCTCACTCACCGTGCCGCAGTGCCGGCAGACCAGATGGATGTGCTGGTCGTGCCCGCCCGGGTGGTAGGTGGGCGAGCCGTGCGACAGGTGGGTGTGCCGGACCAGCCCCAGCTCCTCCAGCAGCTCGAGCGTCCGGTAGACGGTGGTGATGTTGACGCCGGCGGCGACCTCACGCACGGCGTTGTGCACCTGCTCGGGGGTGGCATGGCCCAGCTCGTGCACCGCCTGCAGCACCAGCTGGCGCTGCGGTGTCAGCCGCAGTCCACGCTCCCGCAACATCTCGGCCAGCGTTGTTTCGGACACCGAACGAGCATACGGTGCCGCGGCCGTTCGGCGCTCCACGCCGTGAGGCGCGCTGGCCCCCGCCCCGCTCCGGGTGGCTAGTAGACGAGCGCTTGGGCGGCGTCGGCCAGGGACTCCTCCACGAAGACCGCGGCACCGGCGATCCGGACGCCGTCGAGCACGTCCTCGGGGCCGATGTCCCGGCGGGCCGCGCACTGCGTGCACAGCGTCACCCGGCCGCCGGCCAGCACCGCGTCCAGCAGGTCGGGCAGCGGCGCGGAGTGCGGCAGCGTGAACTCGGCGGCCCGGCCCGGCAACGCGAACCAGGCGGACTCGCCGGTCAGCCACAGCGAGACGTCGACGCCGGCCGCGACCGCGGTGGCGGCGACCGTGAAGGCCTGGGCGCAGCGCTCCGGTGCGTCCGCGCCGGAGGTCACCTTGATGACGAGAGATCGGGCCATGACGGTCAGCATAGGATGGGCCGGTCATGGTTACCGAGATCGGGTTTGTCAGCCTGCTGGTGGCGGGCTTCGGCGCGCTCGCGGGTGGTCTCGCGTATCTCGCCGTAAGGATTTCAAGGGGACGCTGGTGACTTCGCCGGACGCATCGTCGGACAACCCACTACTGCCGCCGTGGGCCTCGCTCGCCCCGGTGGAGTACGCGTACCCGTTCGAGGAGACGCACGACCTGCGCTCCGGGCCGGATCTGCACCCGCACCTGCTGGGCCTGTTGCCGTACGTCGGCGTGTGGCGCGGCCGGGGCCAGGGCGGCTATCCGACGCTCGAGGGTGAGGACTTCCACTTCGCGCAGGAACTGCGGATCAGCCACGACGGCCGGCCGTTCCTGTTCTACGAGTCGCGCGCGTGGATCATCGACGAGGAGGCGAAGCCGATCCGCCCGGCCGGGCGGGAGATCGGCTGGTGGCGCCCGGTGGTGGTGAACGACCGGGTCACCGACGACGTCGAGGCGCTGATGACCAGCCCCACCGGCATCATGGAGATGTACGTCGGCAAGACCAAGGGCACCACCCAGATGGAGCTGGTGACGGACCTCGTCGTGCGCACCGCCACGTCCAAGGAGGTGACGGCGGGCCACCGGCTCTTCGGCATCGTCGAGGGCGCGCTGCTCTACGCGTACGACATGGCCGCCGAGGGGTTGCCGCTCACGCCGCACCTGTCCGCCCGGCTGCTGCGCGTCGCGGGCTAGGTCGTCGGCGGACCGGTTCGGTCAGCAGGAGGTGGTCGCGGCGACCGCGATCTCGCCGCCGTCGGCCACCTCCACCGCGACGCCCTCCCGGGCGCCGTCGGAGTAGGCGAACCGCTTCTCGCCACTGGTCAGCACCAGCCCGGCCCGCGGCGTCAGCACGTCGGCGAGCGCGGGTGCCCGCTCCGGGAAGCCGGCCACGAGCGTGGTGGTGAGTGCGCCGCCCGCCGGGCACGGCACGGACGCCGCGCTCTGCCGCGAACCCTGCGCGCCCAGCGCCGCGAGCACGCCCTCGGCGCGGCCGGCCGACATCGGGTCCGGGGCCGGCTCCGCGACGGCCGGCAGCGGGCCGTCGACCGGCCGGCAGCCGGTCTCCAGCGACACCCGCAGCACGCCCGGCTCCTCGACGATGCCGCGCAGCCCGATGAAGTCGCCGGCGTCCACCCGGAACGAGTTCGTCACGCCGCCGGCGTCCCGGCCCAGCCAGCTGCGGTAGCCGGCGGGCAGCGCGCCGGCCGCGGCGACCCGCTCGATCAGCGGCGCGGTGTCCTCCGGTGTGATGTGGACGGTGGCCCGGCGGGTCAGCTCCGCGCCGTCCCGCGCGGTCGTCACCCGGCAGCCCGGCTCGATCCGCGGCGACTCCAGCACGATGACCGGTCGCACGCCGCCGTCGCCCGGCCCCTCGGCCAGCTTCGCCAGCACGGTGCCGTACGCGGTCTCGGCCACCGGCACCGCCCGGTCCAGCGGCCGGTGGTCCCGCACGGTCGGGGCGTCGGTGCGGTACGAGTAGTAGCCCAGGCCGGCGATCACCAGCACCCACACGGTGACCGCGGCCGGCATCACGCCCCGGCGCCGCCACCACGGGGAGACCTCGGCCTGCGTCACCTCGCCATGGTGTCAAAACGAGGAAAGCCGGTCCGCCCCGGGTGCGGGACGGACCGGCCGGTGGTCGGTGCGGTGACGTCAGTCGCCGACGGTGACCGCGAACTCGTTGAGGCCGCGGTCGGCGGAGACCGTCAGGTCACCGTTGCCGTGGCGGGACAGGGCACGCAGCGTCCACGAGCCCGGGGCGGCGAAGAACCGGAACTGGCCCGCGGCGGACGTGACGACCTCCGCGGTGAACTCGCCGGTCGAGTCGAGCAGGCGCACGTACGCACCCTGCACGGCCTCGCCCTCGGCCGAGGTCACCACGCCGGTGATCACGGTTTCCTTCGTCAGGTCGATGCCGGCCGGCAGCGGGGCGGCCTGGTCGGGCGCGGCGCAGGTCGCGTCGGTGACAGTGGTCATGGTGATCACGCCTTTCCGGGCTCGTCGCCGAGGACCACGGGCACGCCGACGAGCGAGCCGTACTCGGTCCAGGAACCGTCGTAGTTCTTCACGTTCTGGTGGCCGAGGAGCTCCTTGAGCACGAACCAGGTGTGCGAGGAGCGCTCGCCGATCCGGCAGTACGCGATGGTGTCCTTGCCGTCGTCGAGCCCGGCGTCGCCGTAGATCTTGCGGAGCTCGTCGTCGGACTTGAACGTGCCGTCCTCGTTCGCCGCCTTGCTCCACGGCACGCTGACCGCGGTCGGGATGTGACCGCCGCGCTGCGCCGACTCCTGCGGCAGGTGGGCGGGGGCGAGCAGCCGGCCCGCGTACTCGTCGGGGGAACGCACGTCGACGAGGTTCTGCGTGCCGATCGCGGCCACGACCTCGTCGCGGAACGCGCGCAGCGACAGGTCCTGCTCCTGGGCCACGTAGGTGGTCGCCGGGCGGGAGACCTCGCCCTTGACCAGCGGGCGGCCGTCGAGCTCCCACTTCTTGCGGCCGCCGTCGATCAGCTTGACGTCGCGGTGGCCGTAGAGCTTGAAGTACCAGTACGCGTACGCCGCGAACCAGTTGTTGTTGCCGCCGTAGAGCACGACCGTGTCGTCGTTCGAGATGCCGCGGGACGACAGCAGCGCCTCGAACTGCTCCTTGTTGACGAAGTCGCGGCGGACCTCGTCCTGCAGGTCGGTCTTCCAGTTCAGCTTGATCGCACCGGCGATGTGGCCGCCGTCGTAGGCGGTGGTGTCCTCGTCGACCTCGACGAAGACGATGCCGGGCGCGTCGATGTTCTTCTCGGCCCAGTCAGCCGAAACGAGTGCGGTGTCGCGACTCATCGAATCACTCCTTGTGAGGATTTGGTGGGTCGAGTCAGCGCGCGGATTTATCGGTGAGAGTTTGTCGCACCACGCGCGGGACCCTGTAGGTGGAGGGTTCTCGTGTTTGTGCGACGGCGCCGGTGCCGGGCTCAGAGAGATCGAGTGCCACGCGGTCGCGCGACTCGATCGAGCCGACGCGCAGGCGTGAAGGCAGCCCCGCCGTCAGTAGACGCGGGGACAGAGGCAGGCGGCCACGCGGCACAGGTCGACCGCGCGCCTTTTAGTGAGCATCGTGCCCATGCGAAGGACCCTACCAGCGGGTCCAGGTGACGGACAGGGGCGACCACCATGCGGGAAGTGACCACTCCCACGCTCGGTCGCCGCCCCGGCCGGGCCGAGGGACTAGTGGGCTGTCCACGAACGTTTGCCGGGTCCGGGGTTAGGCGGCGGTCTGGGTGCGTGGTCGACCCCAGCGGTGTTGGCGTTCGCTGCGGATGCGGGCGCGTTCGCGTCGTTGGGCGGCCAGGACGTCGGGGTGGCGGGCGTTGGCGTTGCGCCAGCGTAGGTATTTCTGCAGCTCGCCGGTCTGGACGGTGTGGTTCGGGTGGTCCGAGCCGGCCATGACGAACGTGCGGAGTGGTCCGAACTGGGCCTCGATCGGGTTGGCCCAGGACGCGCTGGTCGGGGTCAGGCACAACTCGACCTTGTTGAGGGCCGCCCACCGGCGGATTTTCGCGGTCTTGTTCGCCGACAGGTTGTCGAGGATGACGTAGATCGGTGCCCCGTCCGGCCGCGCCGCGCGGATCGATTGCAGCGCGGCGAGGCTGTGATCTGCGCCTTTGCGGCGGCGGACGACTCCCCAGAGCTGGTCGTCGCCGAGGCTGTAGCAGCCGTGGAAGTAGCGGATGCCGTGCGTGCGGGTGTAGGTCGCGGGCAGCCGGCCCGGATCGGATCGCGGTGCCCACGTGCTGCCGTGGTGCGGGCGGATCGATAGCGGCCCGAACTGGTCGAAGGCGAAACACCGGTCCAGGAACGCGTTCGTGACCTGCTCTATCCGGTCGAGTTTCGCGTCGAAGTCCGGATCCGACGATTCCTTCCAGGTGCGTGTGCGCTGCCAGGACACGTCGTTGTCATGCAAAAGTTGCCGCAGCCGCTCCGGGCTGACGACCACCCGCCGGGCGGCATCACGGCCGGCGAGGTAGTCGGCGAGTTTCCGCAGGCTCCACCGGGTGAAGGGCTGCCCGAGCCGGCGCGGGTGTTGCGTGGCCGTCGTGACGATGAACGCTTCGTCGTCTTCACTGATCCGGCGGGGACGGCCGCCCGCCCACTGAGGGTTTAGGCAGGCCAGCCCCATCTGATTGAACATGTGGATCACGTCCCGGACCGTGTCCTCATGCGCGGCGACCAGCCGGGCGATCGCCGGGACCGGGGTCCCGGACGCGGACGCCATGATGATCAACGCCCGGCGGACCCGGACCGAGTCGTGCTTCCCGCGCCGGACGAGTTGTTGCAGCCTGCGGCCCTCGTCCTGGGTCAACCGCCGTGCCCGTACCGGCTCAGCCACCCCACACCACCCACCCTCGTCAGCGAACAACGCTGCCGAGACTGCCCCCGAACCACCGCCGGGCGGCGCAAGCCGCCCGGCGTGTCTCAGACCCGGTGAACGTTCGTGGACAGCCCACTAGGCGCCGCCCTGGTTCAGCGGGACGTCCTTCGCGGTCGCGGTGACCTGCAGCCCCTCGGCGGCCGGCTTGATCTCGGTGACCTGCAGGCCGAACGGCAGCGCCGGGAGTGCCACGTTGAGGGACAGCTGCTCGGCGTACCCGCTGATCAGGTTCTGGACCAGCGCGTTGTCCGGCAGGCCCTCGGCGGAGAGCGTGTCGAAGCGGACCTGCACGGTGTTGTCCTGGACCGCGATGTTCGCCGTGCCGTTCAGCTCGACGCGCTGGCCGAGCACCTCGACCGGGAGCGTCGCGCCCAGCTTGCCGTCCCGCTCGGTCAGCGTGACGCCCTCCTGGCCGATCATGCCGGCGAGGCTGGTGTAGTCGATCGTGCCGACGCCGTTGACGTTCGACGCGACGATGTCGCCCTGGCCGGTGCGCAGCGTGTCGAGCGGCGCGGAGACGCCGGTCGCGTCGATGTCGAGCGTGGGGATGCGGACCACGTCGGCCGCGCCGGGCACCGGGCCCTGCACCTCGCGCAGCAGCACGGATATCTCGTCGTACCGCCCGGCCAGCACCTGGGTCAGGAACGGGACGCCGCCCACGGACACCTCGGCCGGCTCGGCGCTGAGGCCCTGCGCGGCGAGCTGACCGTCGATCTCGGTGCCGATGCGGTTCTCCGCGTAGCCGTGCGCCACCCGGTCCGCGACCACCACCAGCACGCCCAGCACGATCAGGAACACGATGAGCGTGATGAGCAACGCCCGTCCCCGCCGGCGGCGCCGCGGCCGCTCGACCTCAACCTGCTCGGTCGGCTGCTCGTACACCGTCACCGTCGCCTCCCAGCGCACTCGTTCACTCGAGTCTTGTTACGGAACCGGATACCCATCGGGCTCAGGTGAGGAACATGACAGACATCAGGTACGCCATGGACGCGGCAAGCGCGAAACCGCCCAGCGGACCCTGCATGTGCCGGGCCAGGAACATGGTCGGCGCGTCGCCGGCGAGCTGGCGGCCGGCCTCCGAGTAGTCGGTGGCGAGGTCCACCAGGCTCGCGGCACCGGCCGCGACCAGCCCGACCAGCGCGGCGCTGCCGGGGTCGAAGCCGACCTGGTACCGCCCGATCACCGCGGCCACCGCGGTGCCGATCATGGTGCCGAGCACCACGCCCAGGCCGCCGCGCGGCACGTGCGGCTCGAACCGGGGCCAGGCGAACACGGAGTCGAGCGCGCGCGCGACGACCAGCGCCACCCCGGCCGCGGTCAGGCAGACCACGATCGCCTGGGTGCCGGCCGGCTTGCGGGTCAGCACGATCAGCATGGCCAGCACCACCACGCCGAGCACGATCACCAGCGTGGAGAAGAACGACTCACGCACCCGGGCCCGGTCCTGCGCGCGGAACAGCTGGCCGAACACGCCGGCCGCGAGACCGCCGCACGCGACCCAGACCAGCGGGCCGATGCCGGCCACCGTGGGCAGCACGGCCGCGGCGTCCGCGGCCAGTGCGGTGCCCACCGCCACCGTCGCGACCAGCGGCAGCGCGGGCGGCCGGGTCGCCATCGTCCAGGCCAGGATGAACAGCAGCTGCACGCCGAAGACCACGGTCGCGTACGGCAGGCGCGCGTTGCCCGGTCCGGAGGTCTGCGCGCCGAAGATCAGGCCGATCGCCAGCAGCGCCGCGAACCCGGCGATGGCCAGGGAGAGCAGCCGGCGTACCTCGACCGGCTCGATCGGTTCGTCGTCCTCCTCCGCCTCCGCGGCGCGTCGGGCGTCGCCGACCAGGCTCGGCGCCTTGGGGAAGAAACCGGCGTCCTTGGACGGGCCCGTGGGGCGGTCGTCATCCGCTGCGGAGGGGAACACGACTGCGATGGTGCCAGACGCGGAACAGCGACGCGCAGCACGCCGATCGCGCGTGTGTTCATCCGGTGTCAATACCGCGTCCGCTTGCTCACTCCTTGAACTCGCAGGAGCGCTTTTGTTTAACGATCGGCTAAGGTAATGCCTTGACGCCCGTCAGCGATGCCGGGACCAAACGTCGAATTGGAGATCAGCCGGTCTGGGGATCAGCCAGTTCGGGGTGGCCGGCCTGAGGTCGGCGCCGCTACCGGTCACCTGCGCGGCCCCGCCGCCAGGACGGAGGTCTGTGTGGAAATTCTGCTGCTGGTGACGGCACGCGCGGGTGAACCGTCCGTCGTGCTTCCCGCCCTCGATCTTCTCCCCCACTCGGTGCGGACCGCTCCCCGCGACGTACGCACCCTCGTCTCCGGCCCGAGCCCGGACGCCGTCCTCGTGGACGCCCGCTCGGAGCTCGCCGAGGCCCGTGCGACCTGCCGCATGCTGCACGCCACCGGGCTCGGTGTCCCGCTCGTCGCGGTGGTGACCGAGGCCGGCCTGATCGCGCTGAACGCGGACTGGGGCGTCGACGACGTCATCCTGGCCAGCGCGGGCCCCGCCGAGGTGGAGGCGCGACTGCGGCTCGCGGTCGGCCGGCTCACCAACGCGACCGCCGGTGCCGGGGGGCTGATCCGGGCCGGCGAGCTGTCGATCGACCCGGACACGTACGCGGCGAAGCTCAAGGGCCGCCCGCTCGACCTGACGTACAAGGAGTTCGAGCTGCTGAAGTTCCTGGCGCAGCACCCGGGCCGGGTCTTCACCCGCGACCAGCTGCTGCGCGAGGTCTGGGGCTACGACTACTTCGGCGGTACGCGCACGGTCGACGTGCACGTGCGGCGGCTGCGCGCCAAGCTCGGCTCGGAGTACGAGTCGATGATCGGCACGGTCCGCCAGGTCGGCTACAAGTTCGTGGTGCCGCCGAGCCGGCCGCTGCCGGAGTCGGAGCTGGCCCCCATCCCGGTCGGGTAACCGAACCCCACAGAATTCCAACGGCCCGGCGGGCGCGGTGATCTACATCGCGCCCGCCGGGCCGTTTGCTGTGTGCCTCTGACCTGCAACTTTGATAACGAGAACGTCACGGCAACAACTCGTGACGATATCAACTGGGACGATATAAGCGATATATCGGGCAGCAGTAACTCGGTTCACGAAACGGACAACTCTTCCTCAGACGCAGGACACGTCCGGGCTCAAACCTGTTAAGTCCGTGTTCATTTACACCGGGCGTTACGGCTACCTGACGCTCCTAGCTTGCAAACCAGCCGGTGCGATTCCGGCGGCCGGGACGCCCAACCCGGCGAACCGTCCATTGAAGGGAATTCCCACGGTGAAGCTCCACCGGCACGGCGCTCTCGCGTGCCTCGCCCTGACCACGACGCTCGCCCTGAGCGCCTGCGGATCGGACAACACGGAGACCGAAGCGGCCGCTCCCGGCGCGTCCGCCCCCGCCGCCGCCAACTGCGCGACCGGCACGCTGAACGCTCAGGGTTCGTCCGCGCAGAAGAACGCGGTCGCTGAGTGGATCAAGGCCTACCAGACCGCGTGCGCCGGCTCGACCATCAACTACGAGGGCTCGGGCTCCGGCGCCGGCATCAACGCCTTCATCGCCGGCACCGCGGACTTCGCGGGCTCGGACTCGGCGCTCAAGGAAGACCAGCAGCCGAAGGCCGACCAGCGCTGCGCGGGCAACCCGGCCATCCACCTCCCGGCGGTCATCGGCCCGATCGCGGTCGTCTTCAACGTCGACGGCGTCGAGAAGCTCAACCTGACGCCGGCCACGCTCGCGAAGATCTTCGCCGGCAAGGTCACCAAGTGGAACGCGCCGGAGATCGCCGCCGACAACTCCGGCGTCACCCTGCCGGACGTCACCATCAACCCGGTCCACCGCTCGGACGAGTCGGGCACCACGGAGAACTTCACCAAGTACCTGGCGAAGGTCGCCGAGGCCGACTGGACCTACGAGGCCGCCAAGTCCTGGCCGTCCGACATCAAGGGTGGCACCGGCCAGAAGGGCTCGGACGGCATCGCCTCCGCCGTCGCCAGCTCGGCCGGTTCCATCGGCTACGTCGAGATGTCCTTCGCGGAGAACTCCGACCTCGCCACCGCCGCCATCCAGAACGGTGCGGGTGAGTTCACCGAGCTGACCGCCGAGGCGGCCGGCAAGACCATCGAGGGCGCCGAGGTCACCGGCACCGGTAACGACCTCAAGATGTCCGTCGACTACGCCACCAAGACCGCGGGTGCCTACCCGATCGTCCTGGTGACCTACGAGATCGCCTGCTCGGCCGGCAACGCCGCGGACAAGCTCGCGCTGATCAAGGGCTTCCTCGGCTACGCCGCCAGCACCGAGGGCCAGGCCGCGCTGCTCGAGCTGGGCTACGCCCCGCTGCCCGAGACGGTGCGCGCCAAGGTCGAGACCGCCGTCGCGGCGATCGCCTGACGGTCCGACAACCCCCCGATACGAACGCCTAAGACGGAGCGCGCTGATGGGTGACACCCCTCCCCGCTCGGTCGACGCCGGTGCCGGCGGCCCAGGTGGAAACACCAGGGCCGCCGGCCTCGCGGCGTCTGCCGATGGCCTCATCGAGAACAACTCCAGTAACGGCCGGCGCACCCCGCTCGGGGGGAACGGCGGCGGCACCGCGCTGCCGCGCGCCAAGGCCTTCGGCACCGAGCCGGCCTTCCGCGGCCTGACTCTCGCCGCCGGCACCACCGTGCTGGTCATCATCGTCGCCATCGCGGTCTTCCTCATCACCGAGGCGATCCCGGCGCTGCAGGCCAACGAGGAGAACTTCCTCACCTACAACAACTGGGCCGCCACCGGCACGCCGCCGCGGTTCGGCATCGCCGCGATCGTCTTCGGCACCGTGGTCTCCGCGGTCATCGCGCTGATCATCGCCGTGCCGATCGCGCTGGGCATCGCGCTCTTCCTGTCGCACTACGCGCACCGGCGGATCGCCACCGGCCTCGGCTTCGTCATCGACCTGCTCGCGGCCGTCCCGTCCGTGGTCTTCGGTCTGTGGGGCCGGTCCGTCTTCATCGAGCCGGTCCGGGACTTCTCGGTCTGGCTGCACACGTACTTCGGCTGGATCCCGTTGTTCGGCGGTGAGGGCCCGTACGGCAACTCGATCCTGCTCGGCTCGCTGGTCCTGGCGATCATGATCCTGCCGATCGTCACCTCGCTCTCCCGCGAGGTGTTCATGCAGACGCCGAAGCAGAACGAGGAGGCCGCGCTCGCGCTCGGCGCCACCAAGTGGGAGATGATCCGCACCGCGGTGCTGCCCTACGGCCGCCCCGGTGTGATCGCCGCCGTGATGCTCGGCCTCGGCCGCGCGCTCGGCGAGACCATCGCGCTGGCCATGACGCTCGGCTCGTCGTTCATCATCACGGCCGACATCATCACCAACGGCGGTGCCACGATCGCGTCGAACATCGCCAACGGCTTCGGCGAGGCCAACGACATCGGCCGCGGCGCGCTGATCGCTTCCGGCCTGGTCCTCTTCGCCATCACCCTGGTGGTCAACATGGCGGCCCGCATCATCATCTACCGCCGCCGCGAGTTCACGGATGTGGCCGCATGACACTTCTCGCCCCGGAACAGGACGTCAAGGCCGGCAGCCTGCACACCAGGCGGCTGCCCGCCTGGGCCGCGATCGCCACCGCGGTCGCCGCGCTGGCCCTCTCCGCCGTGCTGGTGCTGGGCACCGGCATCGGCAACTGGGTGCTGGTCATCGTGCTAAGCGCGGTCTTCTACCTGATCGGCTTCTTCGTCGCGGCGAACGCGGTGGAGGGCGTCCGGTCCGCGCGCAACCGCACCTGGAGCGCGCTGATCCACGCCGCCTGCGTGCTGGCGATCCTGCCGCTGGCCTCCGTGGTCTGGACGCTGGTCTCCAACGGCGTCAACCGGCTCGACGCGGACTTCTTCCTCACGTCGATGAACAACATCGGCGCCCGGGACCCCAACGGTGGCGCCTACCACGCGATCGTCGGCACGCTGGAGCAGGTCGGCATCGCCGCGCTGCTCACCATCCCGCTCGGCGTCCTCGGCGCGATCTACCTGGTCGAGTACGGCCGCGGCCGGCTGGCGCTGGCGATCCGTTTCTTCGTCGACGTGATGACCGGCATCCCGTCGATCGTGGCCGGTCTGTTCGTGCTCGCGTTCTGGGTGCTGATCGTCACGCCGATCTTCAACGACGGCAGGCCGGGCTACTCCGGCTTCGCCGCCGCACTGGCGCTCAGCGTGCTGATGCTCCCGACGATCGTGCGCTCCACCGAGGAGATGCTCCGGCTGGTGCCGGCGCCGCTCCGCGAGGGCGCGTACGCGCTGGGCGTGCCGAAGTGGAAGACCATCCTGCGGATCGTCATCCCGACCGCGCTGCCCGGCATCGTCACCGGCATCATGCTGGCGATCGCCCGCGCCGCCGGCGAGACCGCGCCGGTGCTGCTGGTCGCCGGCGGCACCGCCGCGATCAACTTCAACCCGTTCGAGAACAACCAGTCGTCGCTCGCACTGTTCGTGTTCAGCCAGGCCACCGAATCGACGCGGTTCTCCCCGGACCGCGCCTGGACGGCGGCGCTCACCCTGGTGGCGCTGGTCCTGATCCTGACCATCGGCGCGAAGCTGATCGCCCGCCGCAACCGGCTGACTCGCTGAAGCACCCCGAGGAGTAACCACCATGGCAAAGCGCGTCGAGGCGACGAACGTCAACGCGTTCTACGGCTCGTTCAAGGCCATCGAGAACGTCAGCATGGTCGTCGAACCGAAGACCGTCACCGCGCTCATCGGCCCGTCCGGCTGCGGCAAGTCCACGTTCCTCCGGTCGATCAACCGGATGCACGAGGTGCTGCCGAACGCCCGGGTCGAGGGCACGCTGACGCTCGACCAGGAGAACATCTACGACAAGCACGTGGACGTCACCGCCGTCCGCCGGCTGATCGGCATGGTGTTCCAGCGGCCGAACCCGTTCCCCACCATGTCGATCTTCGACAACGTGGTGGCCGGCCTGAAGCTCAACGGCGTCACCAAGAAGTCGGTGCTGAAGGAGGCGGCGGAGAAGTCGCTGCGCTCGGCGAACCTGTGGGACGAGGTCAAGGACCGGCTGGAGAAGCCGGGCGCCGGCCTCTCCGGCGGCCAGCAGCAGCGGCTCTGCATCGCCCGCACCATCGCGGTCGAGCCGCAGGTCGTGCTGATGGACGAGCCGTGTTCCGCGCTCGACCCGATCTCGACGCTGGCGATCGAGGACCTGATCTTCAAGCTGAAGGACCGGTTCACGATCATCATCGTCACGCACAACATGCAGCAGGCGGCGCGCGTCTCGGACCGTACCGCGTTCTTCTCGATCGACAAGACCGGTGACCCGGGCCGCCTGATCGAGTACGACGACACCCAGAAGATCTTCTCGAACCCGAGTGTCAAGCGGACCGAGGACTACATCACCGGCCGCTTCGGCTGAGCCTCGTCCCGGCAGGACCGACAACGCCCCGGTGGTACGCCACCGGGGCGTTTCGCGTCAGACGTCGATGACCAGGCGGCCGTCGACCGCGCGCGGGATGACCGGCGCGGACGGATCGCGGGTCGCGGCGGCGGCCAGCGCACCCGCCAGGTCGCCGGCGGCGGCAAGCTGGCGCAGCGTGACCACGGTGGGCGGCAGCATCACCCACTCGCCCGCGGCCTGCCGGTCCAGCGCCTCGCCGGGCGTCACCCAGGCCGTGTCGTCCGACTCCGTGGTCAGCGCGCGCGGGTCGGCGCCGGGCGGCAGCGCGACCAGGTAGAAGTACGTGTCGAAGCGGCGCGGTTCGAACTCCGGCGTGATCCACCGGCTCCACGGCGTCAGCGCGGCCGGATCGAGCAGCACACCGGCCTCCTCCGCCACCTCGCGCGCGGCCGCCTCCGGGGGCGTCTCACCGGGTTCCGCGCTGCCGCCGGGGAACGCCCACACGCCGCCGAAGACCATCGCGGACGCGCGGCGCATCACGTACACCCGCATGGGCCCGTCGGGTTTGATCATGACGACCGTGGCGGCGACGCGGGGCACGACCGGGTTCTCCCCCGAGTCGGCGAAGCGGCGCATGCGGTCGACCATGGGCGCGGGCAGGGGCCACAGCTCAGCCATTCCGCGACCCTAACCCGGCGCGACGTCGGATAGCGTGCGTCACATGAATGATCGACCCGTTCGCTGGGGCATCCTGGCCACCGGCGGTATCGCCGCCTCGTTCGCGGAGGACCTGAAGCTGCTGCCGGACGCGGAACTGGTGGCCGTCGGTTCGCGGTCGCCGGAGTCCGCGCGGGCGTTCGCCGCGACGCACGGCATCCCGCGCGCCCACGGCAGCTGGGCCGAGCTGGCCGCGGACCCGGACGTCGACGTGATCTACGTGGCGACGCCGCACTCCGCGCACTTCGAGGCCACCATGACCTGCCTGGACGCGGGCAAGGCGGTGCTCTGTGAGAAGCCGTTCACGCTGGACTCGGCGCGGGCCCGGCAGATGGTCGAGCGTGCCCGGGAGAAGAACGTGCTGCTCATGGAGGCGATGTGGACGCGCCTCAACCCGGTGGTGCTGCGCGCGGTGCAGCTGGTCCGGGACGGCGCGATCGGCGAGGTCACCACCGTGTCGTCCGACTTCGGCGTGTACGGGCCGTTCCCGCCGGAGCACCGGATGCGCGCCCGGGCACTCGGCGGCGGCGCGCTGCTGGACCTGGGCGTCTACCCGATCGCGATCGCGCTGCTGTTCCTCGGCATGCCCGATCACGTGCGCGCCTGGGCGAAGCTCGGCCCGGAGGGCACGGACGAGAACACCGCGATGATCTTCGGATACGACCGGGGCGCGGTCGCCACGCTGACCTGCGGCATCCTCGGTGTCACGCCGAACAGCGCGGTGATCAGCGGCAGCGCCGGCCGGATCACGCTGCACGACCCGGCGTTCGTGCCGCGCGCGATGACGCTGCACCGGGACGGCGCGGAGCCGGAGGTGTTCACGGAGGAGTTCCCGGGCAAGGGCTACCAGTTCGAGGCCGCGGAGATCAACCGGTGCCTGCGGGCCGGGCTGATCGAGAGCCCGGCGATCCCGCACTCGCTCACGCTCGACGTGATGGGCCTGCTGGACGACGTGCGCGCCCAGATCGGCCTCTCCTACGACTGATCGGGCCGGTCAGCGATCGAGGCGTCATTCGGCTCGCCGGAACGAGCGGAATGACGCCTCGACACGGGGCCGGTCAGCCGAAGAGTGGCGCGACCACGAAGTAGGTCAGGCAGGCGATGAGCGCCGCGGCCGGGAACGTGGTCACCCAGGCGATCACGATGTTGCCGGCCACGTTCCACCGGACCGCGGACAGCCGCTTGGTCGCGCCGACACCCATGATCGCGCTGGTGATGGTGTGCGTGGTGGAGATCGGCGCGTGCAGGACCAGCGCGTTGAAGTAGAGCACGCCGCTGGCCACGGTCTCGGCCGCGAAGCCCTCCGGCGGGCGCAGGTCGATGATCTTGCGGCCGAGCGTCCTTATGATCCGCCAGCCACCCGCGTAGGTGCCGGCCGCCAGCATGGCCGCGGACGTCCAGAACACCCACTCCGGGATGTGCGTCTTGTCGTCCGCGAACCCACCGGTGTAGAGCGCCAGCACCACGATGCCCATGGTCTTCGCCGCGTCCTGCATGCCGTGGCCGACCGACATCGCGGCCGCGGACGCGGTCTGCGCCCAGCGGAAGCCACGGTTCAGCTTGCCCGGCTGCCCGTTCCGGAAGATCCACAGCAACGCGATCATCACGACGAAGCCGAGCGCGGCGCCGACCAGCGGCGACACCACCATCGGGATCAGCACCTTCTCCACGATGTTGCCCCACTGCACGGAGCCACCGGCCGCGAAGAGCGTGGCGCCGACCAGGCCGCCGAAGAGCGCGTGCGAGGACGACGAGGGCAACCCGAAGTACCAGGTGATCAGGTTCCAGGTGATCGCGCCGATCACACCGGCGAAGAGCACGCCGAGGCTCTCCACGCCGGTGGGCAGGTGGACCAGGCCGTCGCCGACCGTCTTGGCCACGCCGGCGCCGAAGTGCGCGCCGACGAAGTTGCCGACCGCGGCCATCGCCAGCGCCACCCGCGGCGTCAGCGCCCGGGTGGAGACGCTGGTCGCGATCGCGTTCGCCGCGTCGTGGAAGCCGTTGGTGTAGTCGAACACCATCGCCACCACGATCACCGCGATAACAGCGATGAGCTCGGGACTCACGACTCTTTGACCGCGATCGTCTCGACGGTGTTGGCCACGTGCTCGAACGCGTCGCAGGCCGCCTCCAGCTCGTCCGCGACCTCCTTGAGCTTGAGCACGGTGAGCGCGTCGTACTCGCCGGAGAAGAGCCGGACCAGCAGCATCCGGTACGCCCGGTCGCCGTCGTTCTCCAGCCGGTTGCACTCGATCCAGTACGCCTCGAGGTCCTTCAGCGCGCGCAGCTTCGGCATCGCGGCCGCGGTCAGCTTCGCCTGCTGGTCGAGCACGTTGACCAGCTCGTGCAGCTCGCGCGGCAGCGCCGGCAGCTTGGTCAGACCGTAGAGGTAGAGCAGGTTGCCGACCGCCTCGAGGTGGTCCATCACGTCGTCGAGCTGCGACCCGAGGGAGTAGATGTCCTCCCGGTCGAACGGCGTGACGAACGTGGAGTTGATCTTCTTGTACAGCTCATGGGTGATCGCGTCGCTGTCGTGCTCGACCTCGGTCAGCCGCTCGCTGACCGACTGCACGTCGACGCCCGGCAGCGACAGTTCGTTCAGCAGCTCGGTGCCGCGAACCAGGTTGTGCGCGGCTCTGGTGAAGAGCTCGTAGAAGGCGCCCTCGACGGGACGGAAGGAAAACCTCACGGAGTGGACCTCGCTGCGTCTGGCCGGCGTTCCCGCGGCCGGGGCTGTTCGCGGCAGGTCGACATCGATCCTGCGCAGGTGATGCTAAGGAACGGCGCGCGTGCGTAAACCCCCGGATACCGCCTGTATCACGTCATTCAAGTCGCGTTCACCGCCCATTAACCTTGTGGTGACCTAAAGCGAGGTTACGAGCACATTTCGTAGACTACGTCGGCCGCGGCGCGACCACCGGCCGTTTCGGTCTCCGTGCCGTGCGCAGGTATCGAGCGAGCGCGGGGAGATTCGCGTCACCGATCAGATCCACTCCGGCCGCGGCCAGTTCCGCCCAGCACGCCGCCCGGATCCGCCGCGTCCGGTGCGGCACGCCGAACAGCCGCACCCGCCGGCCGTCCTCGTGCGCCTGCCGGACCAGCTCGTGCAGCAGGTACCGCTCCTCGGCCGGGATCGGCTCCTCACCGTCCCAGCCGAACCGCCAGGACCAGTGCTCGCTCACCATCGGCACCAGCGCGGCCGGCGCCTCCGCCGCGCCGAGGTCGTCGAACGTGCCGTCCGCGAAGAGGAGCCGGCCCGGGTCCGCGGCCAGCACCTCACGCACCTCCGGCGTGCCGGAGACCAGCACGGTGACCGCGCCCGGCACGACCCGGCCGTCGACCGCGTGGGTGACCAGCCCGGCGTGCGGGGCCACCTCCTCGCGCAGACACCCCAGAAGATCCCGCACCGGTACGGCCGGGGACAGCTCCAGCACCAGCCCGAACGGTGGCGTGGGGCCGTGGTGCACACGTCCGCCGCGCCGCCGGGCCCGCTCCAGCAGCGGGCGGAGCAGCAGCCGGCCGACCGGGCGCCCGTGCACCAGCGGGCGGCCGTCCGGACCGGCCTGGATCGCGACGGACGCGCTGCCGTACCCCCGGCGCAGCGCGTCGCCGAGCGGGTCGCGCCGGCCCGGGTCGAGCAGCGCGTGGCTGCCCGGCAGGTAGGGACGCGGGCGGCGGAGCATGGCCAGCCCGATCGCGGCGGCGCCACCGGTTCCGGCCAGCCCGACCAGCCCGCTGGCCACCGTCGACACGCTTCCCGTCATAACGACAAATAGTACGAAAGGTGTTAAACGCTGGGTCACATTTCGGTCGGCACGCGCTCACCGGATGGCGGACGCGCCGGCCACGAGCACACACCGGCCCGCCTCGAACCGAGGCGGGCCGGTGGCGTCACGGGTCGTGCTCAGCGGGGCAGCGCCTCGCGGGACCGCCAGGCCGTACCGAGCGAGGTCTTGCCGTTCGTGCGCAGCAGCGAGCCCTCGTAGAGCCGGGCCGCGGCGACCAGCATCGCGGCCGCGGCCAGCACCAGCAGCGCCAGCGCGACGAACGGCTCCCACACCGCGGCGTCCTCCGTGAACAGCCGGACCGGCATCGCGATCGGCGCGGAGAACGGGACGTACGACATGATCGTCATCGCCAGCGGGTTGCCGCTGAGGAAGATCACCCCGAAGAACGGCAGCATGACCGCCAGCTGCACCGGTGTGGACACGCTGTTGATGTCCTCCTGCCGGCTGACCAGCGCACCCGTCACCGCCCACATCGCGGCCAGCAGCACGAACCCGACCACGAAGAACGGCAGGAACCAGCCGATCGCCGGCGCCAGCAGGTTCAGCAGGCTCACGCCGTTGGAGGCCTCGCCGCCGGAGAGCCGCATGCCGCCGATCGACACCAGCGCGAGCAGCGCGATCTGACCGAACGCCAGGATCGTGCCGGCCAGGACCTTGCCGGCCAGCATCACCCGCGGCGGCACGCTGGACACCAGGATCTCGACGATCCGGGTCTGCTTCTCCTCGGTGATGCTCTGCGCGATCTGCAGGCCGAACATCAGCGAGGTGAAGAAGAAGACCATCGCGAACAGGTACGGCACCAGGAAGGCCAGCGCCCCGGACACCGCGTCCGCCTCGAGCAGGCGGACCTCCGGCGCGGTGCTCAGCGCGGACACCACCTCGTCCGGCGCCTCCTGCATGGCCAGCACCACGCCGTCGACCACGGCCGAGTCGACCTCGCCGGCGCGGACCAGGCGCTCCGCCTCGGCCGCGTCCGGGACCTCGCGCACCTCCAGGCCGACGGCGGCGAGCCGGTCGGTCGGCGTACCGGCGACGACCGCCACGCTCGACGCGCTGCCACCGATCAGCGACGGCACGACCGTACCGGCGATCGCGAAGACCAACAGGAAGGCCGTACTGATCAGGAAGGCCTTGTCCCTGATCTTGACCTTGAGCTCGCGCGCGGTGACGAGCCGCGTCGCCTCCCAGTTGGACAGCTGACGGCCGGTCATCGGGTCACCTCTCGGAAGATCTCAGCCAGCGTGGGTACGACCGGGCGGAACGTGCGGACCGGGCCGCGGGCGAGCGCGTCGCGCAGCAGCCCCTGGTCGTCGGCGCCCGGGTCCAGCTCGACGACCGCGCGGCGGCCGTCCAGGTCGACCAGCGTGGTCTCCGGGCGGTCCCGCAGCCAGCCCAGGTCGGAGTCGACGGCCAGCTCGAACTGGCGGCGGGCGTACCGGGTGCGCAGCGCCTCGCGCTCACCGGCCGCGCGGATCGTGCCGTCCGCGATGATCACCAGGTCGTCGCAGAGCCGCTCGACCACGTCGAGCTGGTGGCTGGAGAAGAGCACGGCCGTGCCGGCCCGGGCCCGCTCCCGCAGCACGGAGACGACGTTGTCCACCGCCATCGGGTCGAGGCCGGAGAACGGCTCGTCGAGGACCAGCACCTCCGGGTCGTGCACCAGCGCGGCGACCACCTGGGCGCGCTGCTGGTTGCCGAGCGACAGCGTCTCCAGCGTGCTGTCCGCGCGCTCGCCGAGCCCGACCCGCTCCAGCAGCTCGTCCGCGCTGCGCTTCGCCGCGGCCGCGGTCAGCCCGTGCAGCCGGCCGAGGTAGACGACCTGCTCCCGGACGGACATCTTCGGGTAGAGGCCCCGCTCCTCCGGCATGTACCCGAACGCCTGGCGGTCCGCCCGGGTCAGCGGCGTGCCGCCCCAGGTCACCTCGCCGGAGTCCGCGGCGAGCACGCCGAGAATGATCCGCATCGTGGTGGTCTTGCCGGCGCCGTTGGCACCGACGAAACCCGTCATGCGTCCCGCGGTCACGTCGAACGTGACGTCCTTCAGCACCTGCCGGCCGGCGAACCCCCGGTCGACCGCGCTCACGCTGAGCACCTTCGTCATGCCCACAACGCTATTGGCCGGAGATCGTCCCGGCGTCCGGCACACGACGGATCATGCGGGTCAACCTCGGGACGGACCCACCACGCCGTTCTCGTAGGCGAAGACCACGGCCTGCACCCGGTCCCGCAGGCCCAGCTTGGCCAGCACCCGGCTGACGTGCGTCTTCACGGTCGCCTCGCCGAGGAACAGCTTCTCCGCTATCTCCGCGTTCGTGCAACCGCCGGCCAGCAGCACCAGCACCTCGTTCTCCCGCGGCGTCAGCTCGCCGAGGTCGGCCGTCCGCTGCGGCGTGACCTCGCCCGGGCGCGCGAACGTGGCGATCACCCGGCGGGTGAGCTGCGGGTCCAGCAGCGCCTCGCCGCGGGACAGGATGCGCACCGCGTCGATCAGCGCCTCCGGCGTGCCGGTCTTCAGCAGGAACCCGCTGGCGCCCGCGCGCAACGCCGCGAACAGGTAGTCGTCCCGGTCGAACGTGGTCAGGATCAGCACGGCCGGACCGTCCTCGCCGGTGCTCGCGGTGATCCGGCGGGTGGCCTCCAGACCGTCCACACCGGGCATCTCCACGTCCATCAGGATCACGTCCGGGCGCAGCTGCGCGGCGCGCTCGACCGCGGCCAGGCCGTCCGACGCCTCGCCGACCACCTCGATGTCGTCCTCCGTCTCGAGGATGACCCGGAAGCCGCTGCGCACCAGGTGCTGATCATCGGCCAGCAGAACGCGGATCATGCCGCGACCTCCTTCTTCGTCAGGGGGAAGCGGGCGCGGACCCGGAAACCGCCGCCCTCGCGCGGACCGGTCTCCAGCACGCCCTCGTGTGCGGCCACCCGTTCGCGCATGCCGATCAGGCCCATGCCGCGCGTGTTCGGCGTGCCGATCGCCCGACCGGAGTCCGCCACGTCGATCTCCAGCTCGCGGCTCAGATAGCGGATCCGCACGTCCACGTCGACCGGGCCGGCGTGCTTGAGCGTGTTCGTCAGCGCCTCCTGGACGATCCGGTACGCCGCGACCGAGACCGACTCCGGCACCTCCACGGCCGGTTCCCCGTAGACGCCGTGCTCGATCCGCAGTCCGGCCTGACGCGAGCTCTCCAGCAGCTCCGGCAGGTCGTCGATGCTCTGCACCGGCGGCAGCGTCGCGTCGCCGTCCGTCGCGCGCAGCACGCCCAGCATGCGGCGCAGCTCGTCGACCGCGGTCCGGGCCTCCTGCTCGACCGCGGCCAGCGCGGTGCGTGCCTTGCCCGCGTCCTTCTCCAGCACCCGGCGGGCCGCGGCGGCCTGCACGCCCATCACGGCCACGTGGTGCGCGACCACGTCGTGCAGCTCGCGGGCTATCCGGACCCGCTCGCCGAGCACCGCGCGCTCCGCCTCCTTCTCCTGCGAGCGGCGCAGCTCCTCGGCGCGCTCGACCAGCAGGTGGCGGTCGTGGGCGGCGGTCCAGCCCTGGTCACCGAAGTAGTAGGCGAATCCGAAGTAGAGCGCGTTGACCAGGGTCTGCACCAGGATCGCGGAGATCAGCGGCGGGAGCGGCCCGGCCGCGGTCGAGAACGCGTCCGGCGGCATGTCCGCGACGGAGATCGCTATCGAGGTGAACAGCCAGATGAACATCGCGACGATGACGATCACGCGCGAGATCACCGACCAGCGCCGGTTCCGGCTCCAGGCGCCGGCCGTGTAGATCGCGGTGAAGAGCACGATCTGCGAGATCTGCGCCTCCTGCGCGTGCCGGACCTGGCTGCCGATGTACGCGACCGCGATGATCAGCATCACCGGCTCCGGGAAGCGACGGCGCCAGAGCAGCGGCAGCGTGGTCGCGACCGCCCAGGCCGCCTGCTCGGTCCGGGACGGCGGATCCTCGAACAGGAACATTCCCGCGCTGGTGGAGAGCACCAGGCTGAACGTGCTGCCCACCATCGCGGCGATGCCGATGAGCATGTCGTTGCGCCGCTGGTCGGCGGTCGGTCCCGGCCGCCGCCACGTCTGATCCCCCGCCGTCGTCGTCACGCGCTCAGTGTCCACGACCACGGCCAGCCGTCCAAGATCAGGTAACCAGCGCGAGCCACTTGCGGTAGGCGGAGGCGAACGGCTCGGTCCCGTCGCCCAGCGCGCCGAGCAGCCAGTCCGCGGCCAGGTGCGCCTCCCGGACCAGCTCGTCGGGGTAGCCGAACCGCTCGCGGTGCTCCGCGAACTCGTCCTCGTCGCGCAGCTCCACCAGGCCGGTCGCGCGCCGCCGTACCACATCCAGATCAAGATCTATGAGGTGTACGGTCTCGCCCTCCCACCGCGCCCGCGTGGTGATGTCGCAGTAGACCTCGCTGGTCCGCGGCGGCGGGTTGAACATGCCGGTCCAATGCGCACTGTGCGGCACCAGCAGGATGAACGGGATGCGCTCCACAGAGGCCCGCCCGTGATAGACGCTCGGCGTGCCCGCCGTCACACCCAGCCAGACCCCGAGGTCGTCCTCGGTCAGCCGGCGCGCGGGGTAGTCCCGGTGTGCGGTGCCGTCGTACTTCTGGTAGACCACCCGGACCACGTCTGACATGAGCGAACTTTAACCGATTCGATCGACCCGGCTGCGCGATCATGACCCGTCCCGGCAGGGCGTTGCAGAAAGTTGCGCTAATTGACGGCAAGTCGTAGCCGTGGCGCGTTTCGCGGAGACCGGGGGGCCGGAAACGTCGGTGGGTCCCGGTATCTTTCCCCGGGTGACTGACGAGACCACCCCGACGCCGACCCAGCCGCCGTCCCCGCGCCGGCGCAAGAGCCGCGAGCGAGCCGGCGAGCTGCTGGCCGCCGCGGTCGGCGCGGTCCCCGGCGGCTCCTCCCGCGCGGGCCAGGTGCAGATGGTCGAGGCGATCGCGGACGCGATCACCGACAAGGAGCACCTGCTGGTCCAGGCCGGCACCGGCACCGGCAAGTCGCTGGGCTACCTCACACCCGCGCTGATGGTCGAGGGCCCGGTCGTCGTCTCCACCGCCACGCTCGCGCTGCAGTCCCAGCTCGTCGAGCACGACCTGCCCCGGCTCGCCAAGGCGGTCAAGCCGGTGCTCGGCCGGGAGCCCACGTTCGCCGTGCTCAAGGGCCGGCACCACTACCTCTGCCTGGCCAAGCTGGAGAACTCGCAGGAGGACGAGCCCGAGGACGAGGGTCTCTTCGAGGTCGACGCCCACTCCCGCCCGGCGCCCGGCAACGGTGGTGGCGGCGGCTGGCTCGGCGAGTCCGGCAAGCTCGGCAAGCAGGTCGAGCGGGTGCACGACTGGGCGATGGAGACCGAGACCGGCGACCGGGACGAGCTGGACCCCGGCGTCGACGACCGGGTCTGGCGGCAGGTGTCGATGCCCGCGCGCGAGTGCGTCGGCGCCGCCCGCTGCCCGTACGGGGAGGAGTGCTTCGCCGAGGCCTCCCGCGCCCGGGCCCGCGAGGCGGACGTGGTGGTCACCAACCACAGCCTGCTCGCGGTCGACATGCTCGCCGGCCGGCACATCGTGCCGCCGCACAAGCTGCTGATCATCGACGAGGCACACGAGCTGGCCGACCGCGTCTCGTCCGCGTCCCAGGCCGAGCTGACGCCGGAGTCGATCACCGCGGCGGCCCGGCGCGCCCGCCCGGTCGTCCAGCCCGACGTGCTCACCTCGCTGGTCGAGGCCGGTGACGCGCTCACGGTCGGGCTCGCCGAGGCACCCAACGGCCTGATCACCGGCGAGCTGCCGCAGGCGCTGGCCGAGGCGTGCACGCTGATCGACGCGGCCACCCGGCGTGCGCTCGAGTCGATCGGCGACGTCAAGTCCGACGATCCCGACCCGGTGCGCAAGCAGCAGGCCAAGGCCGTGCTCGACGAGATCGGCAACACCGCGCAGCGTCTGCTCGAGGGCAGCGACCACGACGTCGCCTGGGTGGAGAAGCAGGAGACCGGCACCCGGCGCGCGCTCGTCGTGGCGCCGCTCTCGGTCGCCGGGCTGCTCTCCGAGACGCTCTACGACGAGCGCACCGTGGTCGCGACCAGCGCCACGCTCGCGCTCGGCGGCCGCTTCGACCTGGTCGCCCGCTCGCTCGGGCTGCCGCTCGGCCCGGTCAAGCCGACCCCGATCGCGGCCGCCGCCGCGGAGGCCGCCCGCCCGGCGAACGCGGCCACCAAGCCACCGCCGCCCACCGAGGGTCCCGGCTGGCGCTCGCTCGACGTCGGCTCCCCGTTCGACTACGCCAAGCAGGGCATTCTGTACGTTGCCGCGCACCTGCCGCGCCCCGCCGCGTCCGGCCTGCCGGAGGCGACCGGCGAGGAGCTGCTCAAGCTGATCACCGCGCTGGGCGGGCGCACGCTCGGGCTCTTCTCCTCCCGCAAGGCCGCGCAGCAGGCGGCGGAGCTGGTCCGCGCGCGGACCACGATCCCGGTGCTGCTCCAGGGCGAGGACGCGCTGCCGGTGCTGGTCCGCCGCTTCCGCGCGGAGCGCGACACCTGCCTCTTCGGCGTGATGTCGCTGTGGCAGGGCGTGGACGTGCCCGGCGACGCGTGCCAGCTGGTGATCATCGACCGGTTGCCGTTCCCCCGGCCCGACGAGCCGCTGGCCGCCGCCCGGTCCGCCGCCGTCGACGCCGCCACCGGCTCCGGCACCGGCTTCTCCTCGGTCAGCGTGCCGATCGCCGCGGTCCGCCTCGCCCAGGGCGCCGGCCGCCTGATCCGCGCCGTCGGCGACAAGGGCATGGTCGCGGTCCTCGACTCCCGCCTGGAGAACGCCCGCGGCTACGGCCCCTTCCTGCGCAAGACGCTCCCCCCGCTGTGGTACACCACGCGCCCCGACGTCGCGCTCGGCGCCCTCCAGCGCCTCGCCAAGTCCTGAGCCCGCCACCCGGCCGTCCCCGCTCACCCGCGGGCTACCGGTTTTCCTCGGGGCACCGGTAGCCCACGCACGGTAACGGCGGGCGGTCAGCCATGGGGGATTCGCCTGTCCGGCCGACTTTCTAGCCACGCGACGGCGAAATCGTGCGATAACCGGAAATCGACCGGTCCGGCCTCCCGTTATCGGCCCGGGCCCGGCTGACCCCGCAGCCCCGCGGCCCGGCGGCCCGCCGGGTTCCGGGACCGCCCGCCGGGTCCGGGACCGCCCGCCGGGTCCGGGACCGCCCGCCGGGTCCGGGACCGCCCGCCGGGCTCCGCCCGCGCGACGCGGGCGGCGTGCCGGGAGATGAGTCGCCGTGGGGACGGTGAGGTGGTGCGGTGACCAGCGGCGCGGTGTGGCCGGCCGGGTTCGCGGCGTGTGGGTGCTGGTGGCGGCGGCCGGTCTGGCTGTTGACGCTGGTCGGGGTGGTGTCGCTCGGGTCGTCGGAGCGGGTGCGGCGGGCGGGTGGGTGGGTGCGGCGGGGGCGCGCGGGACTCGGGGTTGATCTGCCGGGGGACCACGGAACGTGCAGGGAGGCCGCCCGCGGCCGACCGGTGCCCGCGGGAGCACTAGGGACGTGGGCGCGCCGGAAGCGGGAAGATCTGCTTAGAGGGTTTTGGGGTTGGCCACGATCGCGTCCGGTGGGACCTCGGGGCGGGTGCCGGCGGTGAGGCGGCGGACGCCGGTGTTGAGGACCGCGATCAGCGGGACGGCCACCAGTGCGCCGGTGATGCCGGCCAGGACCACGCCGGCGGCGATGCCGACGATGACGGCGAGCGGGTGGATGGCGACCGCGCGGCCCATGATCAGCGGCTGCAGGATGTGGCCCTCGACCTGCTGGACGCCGATCACCACGCCCAGGATGATCAGGGCGGTGACCCAGCCGCTGTCGACCAGTGCGACCAGGATCGCGACCGCGCCGGAGACGGTCGCACCGACGATCGGCACGAACGCGCCGAGGAAGACCAGCGCGGCCAGCGGGAACGGGAACGGGACGTCGAAGACGACCAGGAAGCATCCGATGCCGACCGCGTCGATGAACGCGACCAGGACCGTCGCGCGCACGTAGGAGACGAGCGTCTGCCAGGACGCCTCACCGGCGTCGGCCATCCGCCAGCGCGCGTTGACCGGGAAGAGCCGGACCACGAAGCGCCAGATCTTGCGGCCGTCGCGGAGGAAGAAGAACGTCGAGAACAGCACCAGCAGCGCGCCGGTGAAGAGCTCGAAGACGGTGGCCGCGGTGGAGACCGCGCCGGTGGTGAGCGCCTGGGTGTTCTGGTCCAGCCACTGCTGGCCGGTGGTGATCGCGGTGTCGAGCTGCTCGTCGTCGAGGCGGAGCGGCCCCTCGCGCAGCCAGTGCTGGATCTGCCGGATGCCCACCGTGGCGTTCCGGCTGAGCTGCGGCAGGCCGTCGACGAACTGGGTGACGACCATGGTGAGCGTGGCCGCGACCGCGCCCAGGCCGGCGACCAGGACCAGCGCGGTCGCCAGCGAACGTGGGAACCGCAGCCGGAGCAGCCAGCCGACCGCGGGGGTGAGCAGCGCGGAGAGCAGCAGCGCGATGGACAGCGGGATCACCACGATCCGGATCGTGGCGAAGAAGCTGAGCAGCACGTAGCCGATCACGCCGACCACGATCAGGCGCCAGGACCAGGCCGCGGCCAGCCGCAGCGCGTGCGGGACCTCGGCGTCGTCGCGGCTTATCGTCGACGTGTGGGTGATCTCGGGTGGTTCCTCGGGCGGGGGCGCCTCGACGACGGCCGGCGGCTCCGGCATCTGCGACTCGTACGCCCGGCGGAGGTTACGCCGGAGCTTGCTCAGTCGTCCCACACGCACCTCCCGACGGTAGCCCTTGATCACTCTCGCACCCGCGCGCCAGGCCCGGCGGGGTGCGGGTAGCGTCAACTGTCGTGAACGACGACGCCAAGCTGCCGATTCGGCTGCTGCACGACCGCGTCCTGGTCCGCCTCGACGGCGCCGAGGGCGAGCGCCGTTCCTCCGCCGGGATCGTGATCCCGGCCACCGCGTCGATGGGCCGGCGGTTGTCCTGGGCAACCGCGGTCGGCGTGGGGCCGAACGTGCGGTCCGTCGCGGCCGGCGACCGGGTGCTGTTCGACCCGGACGACCGGTCCGAGGTGGAGCTGCACGGCCGGGAGTACGTGCTGCTCCGCGAGCGGGACGTGCACGCGGTCGCGGCCGAGCGCGTCGAGTCCGACGGGACCGGCCTCTACCTGTAGTACGTGGTGATCGGGATCGGTACCACCGGCGAGGTGGGTGCCTCGATCGGCCGGCTCACCCCGTCCGGGAACGTGATGTGGTATCGCTCACCGTCCCAGCGCGCCGGCGGCGTCTGCGGGTCGCGGCCGACGAAGACCGCCCGTTCCGCCGTCACCTTGTCGAGCAGCGCCCGCTCCTCCGCCTCGGCCGTGGCCACGTGCTTGAACAGCCCGCGGTCCATGCCGTCGCGGAGCAGCGCGAGCTTGGTCGCGGTGAACTGGAAGTTGCGCATCGCGCGCAGCCCGGCGTCGCCGGCCACCCGCTTCGCCCAGCGACGGGCGGCGTGCCGGCGGCCGAGGCTGCTCAGCGTCGCGACCTCGGGCGGGGAGAGCCAGCCGGCCCGGACGTACGCCGGGAGCGCGCGCTCGGTGAGCCGCCCCTCCCAGCCGCGCAGCCAGATCGCGAAGCCGACCGTGCCGAAGAAGGCCGGGATCATCACGCCCAGGTATCCGTAGAGCAGCACGACCGTCTCACCGGTCGCGGCGACCAGCGACGGCAGCAGGTTCCAGGTGCCGTGGATCATCATGGCGACCAGCAGGCCGGCGATCGGCGCGAGCCAGCGGACCGGGCGCGCGGCGGTGCGGGCGGCGACGCCGAGCCCGATGCCGGCCATCGCGGTGAACAGCGGGTGCGCGAAGCCGGTGAACAGGATGCGCACGATGAAGATCAGCAGGAGCTGCTGGGCGCCGCTGGCCGGTCCGTACTGCTCGTTGCTGGCCGCGTAGCCGTGGCCGCCGAGGTAGAGGATGTTCTCCACCATCGCGAAGCCGATCGCGGACAGTCCGCAGTAGACGATGCCGTCGGTGATGCCGGACCACTCACGCCGCCGCCGCCAGAGCAGCAGCACCGGGCCGAGCGTCTTCATCGTCTCCTCGATGAACGGCGCCACCAGCACCGCCACCAGCGACTCGGACAGGCCCCAGCCCTCGAAGAGGTACGCCGACCACGAGTTCACCAGCAGCGCGGTGCCGGTCGCCACGAACGCGCCCCAGGCGAAGCAGAACGCGAGATAGCCGACCGGCTCCGGCTCGTACCGGTCGAGCCACATGAAGCAGCCGATCAGCACCGGCACCGGCAGCAGCGCCGCGGCCGTGCCGAGCAGCAGCCCGTCCACGCCGATGTTGAAGCCGAGGAAGACGGTCATCGCGATCGCGCAGCCGGCGATGAACACGATCATCGCGGCCAGGCCGACGAGCCGCCACCGCCGCTTCCGCCGCCCGGGGTCGGGCATCGCACCCGGCGGCATCCCGCCCGGCATCCCAGCGGTCGGCATCCCAGCGGTCGGCATCCCAGCGGCCGGCATCCCAGCGGCCGGGACGGCCGGCAGCCCGGCGGCCGGCGGCGAACCGGCCGGTGCGCCCGGCAGCCCGGTGGCCGGGCCGGCCGGCATCCCAGCGGCCGGGACGGCCGACGGTGGCGCGGACTGCGGCTGCGGTGACATCTCCGACATGGGGATCAGCGTATCCGTCGAAGGGCTTGCCACGATCACCTCGTTCATGGCTATCATTGCCGTCAGGTCACGAGCGCCAGCAGATAAGCCCCGGCTTGCTGGCCGGCAACCCTCGTCAGTTCGCGGTGGGGTGCCCCGGGTGATGACCAGGCCTGTGCGGCGGTCCGCACGGGCAAGCGCGGACCCCGTTCCCGACGGTGTGCTCGGGGTCCCTCGAGACCCCGGAGGTCGTCGCATGTCCACGATCACGCTGCCCGTCACCGCCACCACCGCCGCCGTCGAGCCGCACGTGCCGACCGTGCTCGGCGTGCCCGGCCAGATCAACCTCGACTACGCGGCCACCGCGCCGTGTGCCACCGCGGCCGCCGAGGCCGTGAACGCGATCCTGCCCTGGTACGCCAGCGTCCACCGGGGCGCCGGCGCGCTCTCCCAGCGCTGCACGCTCGCCTACGAGCGGGCCCGGCAGACCGTCGCGGACTTCCTCGGTGCGCGCGCCGAGGACCACGTGATCTTCACGCGGAACACCACGGACGCGCTGAACCTGCTGGCCTCGACGCTGCCCGCGGGCACCACCGTGGTCACGTTCGGCGGCGAGCACCACGCGAACCTGCTGCCCTGGCCCGGTCACCCGCTGCGGCTGCCGGTGCCGGCCTCCCCGGCCGAGGCGGTCCGCACGCTCAGCGCCGCGCTGGCCGAGCTGCGCCGGGGCGCGGACGCGCCGGAGCACATCCTGGTCGCCGTGACCGGCGCCAGCAACGTCACCGGCGAGGTCTGGCCGGTCGCGGAGCTGGCCCGGATCGCGCACCGGCACGGCGCCCGGATCGCGCTGGACGCCGCGCAGCTGGCCCCGCACCTGCCGGTGGACGTCGGCGCGCTGGACGTGGACTACGTGGCGATCTCCGGCCACAAGCTGTACGCGCCGTTCGGTGCCGGCGTGCTGGCCGGCCGCGGCGACTGGCTGGACGCGGCCGAGCCGTACCTGCGCGGCGGCGGCGCCACCGCCCGGGTCGGCGCCGGCACGCACGACGTGGTCTGGAACACCGGGCCGGCCCGGCACGAGGCCGGCACGCCGAACCTGCTGGGTGCGGTGGCGCTGGCCGCGGTCTGCGCGGCCCTGCAGGTCGCGGACCGGGACGCGCTGCGCCGGGACGAGGAGCGGCTGGTCGCACGGCTGCGCGCGGGCCTGGCGTCGATCCCGGGCGTGGTCGAGCTGCGCACGTTCGGCCCGGACGCGGAGCGGGTCGGGATCGTGTCGTTCGCGGTGGCCGGCCGGGACTCGTCCGACGTCGCGGCGGAGCTGGGCCGGGAGCACAACATCGGCGTACGGGACGGGCTGTTCTGCGCGCACCCGCTGGCCAAGCGGCTGCTCTCCGAGGCGTCCGCGCGGTCCGGCCTGACGCTCCCGCCGACCGCGCTGCGGGTCAGCGTCGGACTCGGCAGCACCGACGCGGACGTGGACGCGCTGATCGACGCGCTGCGCTGATCGACGCGCTGCGCTGACCCACCGCCGGTGATCCCCAGGCGTCCTCCGTGTCGCGGGACGGCGCCTGGATCACTGATCGCTGGGCAGGTCCGGAGCGTGCCGGCCGAACGCGCGGCGGACCAGCCGGATCGACTCCTCGTGCTCCACACCCGAGGCCCGGACCAGGTCCGTCGCGGTGGACCGCAGCTGCGCCACCACCACCGAGCCGGAGAAGCCGACGCCCTCCGCGTAGGCCAGGCCGGCCGCGGACGCGGCGCTGAGCGCGCGCCCCCGGGCGGCCTCCGCCTCCACGCCCAGCTCCAGTTCGGTGCGGAGCAGCTCGACCGCCTCGCCGAGCGCGGCCACGCCGGCCGCGAGCGTGCGCGGCACCGGCTCGCCGTCGTTCAGCATCGTGATGATCCGGCGGACCAGCACGCGGCTGTTGCGCAGCGCGTGCGCGACGTACTGCGCGCTGTCCAGGTACTGGGCGAGCGGCGCGCGGGCCCGCCAGCGCACCGGCGCCAGCGTGGCGTTCTCCCGGCCGGCCTTGATCGCCTCGTCCATCGTGCTCAGGTCGGTCTCGGCCGCGCGCAGCCGGTCCAGCACCTCGGCCGCGCGGTCCGGCTCACCGGCGGACAGCGCCGCGGCCGCGTCCCGCAGGCCGTGCGCGAGCACGTCCAGCGCCGGGCCGGCCGCGCGGACGACCACGGTGAGCGGGTTGATCGGCAGCAGCAGCGCCATGACGGCCAGGCCGACCGCGCCGCCGATCAGCGCGTCCCAGAACCTGCCCAGGTAGATGCCCTCGGTCGGCGGCGTGAGCGTGGCGACCAGCACCGCGGACGAACTGGCCTGCACGACCAGCGAGGAGCCGCCGCCGAGGAAGATCGCGGCGACCACGGCCAGGCCCACGGACAGGCCGATCTGCCACGGCCCGGTGCCGATCAGCAGGATCAGCGCGTCGCCGACCGCGATGCCCAGTGCCACGCCTATCACCAGCTCGAACGCGCGGCGCAGCCGTTGCCCGACGGAGACCGCGAGCGTGATCACCGCGGCGATCGGCGCGAAGAACGGCGTCTGGTGGTGCAGCAGGTCGTTCGCGATCAGCCAGGCGATGCCGGCCGCCACCCCGGTCTGCAGCGCGAGGCCCGCGTTGCCGCGCACCCGGGTCAGCCGCTCGCGGATCGTGCCGCCGGACCGGCGGCCCAGGTCGGCCACCCGCTGACCGAACGGCGCGCTGCCCATGGGACGACCCTACCGTCGATCATGGCCGTTCTCCTGCCAGGATGAGCCGGTGAGCGATCTGCGGGTGGACGATCTCCTGGCGGGCTGGCGCGGCGCGCTGGCCGGAGCGGGCGGCACCGATCCGGGTGACCGCGTGGGCACGGCGCTGCTGACCCGCTGGCGCGAGCCGCATCGGGCGTACCACGACCAGGCGCACCTGGCCTCGATGCTGTCCGTCGTGGACCGCTTCGCCGACCGCGCCCGCGACCCCGACCTGGTCCGGCTCGCGGTCTGGTACCACGACGCGGTCTACGACCCGGCCGCCGCCGGCAACGAGGAGGCCAGCGCACAGCTGGCCGCGTCGGACCTGCCCGGGCTGGGCGTCACCCCCGAGGCGGCCGCCGAGGTGGCACGGCTGGTGCGGATCACGGCCGGGCACGCGGTCGACGACGGCGACCTCGACGGCGCGCTGCTCTGCGACGCCGACCTGGAGGTGCTGGCCCGTCCCACCGCCGCGTACCGCGCCTACACCCAGGGGGTACGCCGGGAGTACGCGCACGTGCCGGACGAGCTGTTCCGCCTCGGGCGCGCGGCCGTGCTGCGCGGCCTGCTCGACCTGCCCGCGCTGTTCCGCACCCCGGAGCTGGCCGCGCGCTGGGAGGCGCCGGCCCGCGCCAACCTCAGTCGGGAGCTGGCGGAGCTGACCGCCTGACCGTGTGCTTCGGCTTGCGCAGCCCGGAGGCGCGCAGCACCGCCACGATCTCCCGGCTGGAGACGAGTCGCGCGCCGAGCCGGACCGCGGTCGCCACGCGCTCGGCCGGCACGTCGTAGTGATCGCGGTCGAACGCGCGGCGCGGTGCGCCGATCCGCGCCGCGAACGCGTGCAGCTCGTCCAGGGACCGGTCACTGACCAGATGCGACCACAACCGGCCGTGCGCGGGCCAGGCGGGCGGGTCAACGAAGATCACTCTCTCACCGTACCGTCGAAGGATGTCGGATCTGCTCACGCGATTGGCGGAGGTGCTGCCGGCCGAGGCGGTGCTGACCGATCCCGACCTGCTCGACGCGCACCGGCACGACGAGGCAGACCTCTGCGACTCGGGCACGCCTGCCGTGGTGGTCCGGCCGCGCACCACCGGCCAGGTCTCCGACGTGCTGCGGATCGCGTCGGAGCTGCGCGTGCCGGTGGTGCCGCAGGGCGCGCGGACCGGGCTGGCCGGCGCGGCGAACGCGGTGGACGGCGCGATCGTGCTGTCCACCACCGCGATGACCTCGATCCTGGAGATCGACCCGGTCAACCGGACCGCCGTGGTGCAGCCGGGCGTGGTCAACGCCGTGCTGGCCGCCGAGGTGGCCGGGGCCGGGCTGCGCTACCCGCCGGACCCGGGCTCCTGGCAGACCAGCACGATCGGCGGCAACGTGGCCACCAACGCGGGCGGCATGTGCTGCGTCAAGTACGGCGTGACCGCGGAGTACGTGCTCGGCCTGGAGGTGGTGCTGGCCTCCGGCGAGGTGCTGCGCACCGGCCGCCGCACCGCGAAGGGCGTCGCCGGGTACGATCTGACCCGCCTGTTCACCGGCTCGGAGGGCACGCTCGGCGTGATCACCGAGGTGACCCTCGCGCTGCGCCCGCCCGCCGAGGAGGCGCTCACGCTGGTCGCGGTGTTCGGCTCGACCGCCGCGGCCGGGGAGGCCGTGGCCGCGATCGCCGCCCGGGGCCTCTCCCCCAGCCTGCTCGAACTGCTCGACCGGACGCATCTGCGGGCGATCGAGGCGTACCGGCCGATGGGCCTGCGCACCGATGCCCGCGCGCTGCTGCTGGCCGCCACGGACACCGGCACCCGCGCCGCCGCCGACCTGGAACTCGTCTCGGACGCCTGCATCGCCGCCGGGGCCGAGGAGGTCTTCGCGGCCACCGACGCCGCCGAGGCCGCCGCGCTGCTGGAGGCCCGCCGTCTGGCGCACGCCGCGATGGAGAGGCTGGCCGCCGAGACGTACCCGCACGGCATCGGCGCCCTGATCATCGACGACGTGGCGGTGCCGCGCGCCCGGCTGGCCGAGCTGCTGGACGGCGTCGAGCGGATAGCGGAACGGCACGGCATCCCGGTCGGCACGGTCGGCCACGCCGGCGACGGCAACATGCACCCGAACATCGTCGTCGACCGCACCGACCCGGCCGTCCTCGCGCGCGGCCGCGCCGTCTTCGACGAGATCATGGAACTGGGCCTCGCCCTCGGCGGCACCTGCACCGGCGAACACGGCGTCGGCCTGCTCAAACGCGACTGGCTGGCCCGCGAGGCCGGCCCGGTCGGCATGCGCGTGCAACGCGCGATCAAGGACGCACTCGACCCGGCCGGCCTGCTCAACCCCGGAAAGATCCTCTAGAAGCCGATCTTCCCGCTTCCGGCGTGGGCACCACCCGGTGCTCCCGCGGGCACCGGTCGTCGCCGGCGCTCCTCCCTGCCGGTCCCGCCGTGGCAAGAGCAAACCCGCGCGGCTCACGCCGCGCCGCGGATCTCGCGCCACGACGCCAACCGCGCGGCCCGCACACGCCGCAAAACTCCCGGCACGACCATCGCGCGGTTCGCACGCCGCGCGCGGAACTCCCGGCACGACCATCGCGGGGTTCCGCGCACGCCGCGCCGCGGAACTCGCCCACGACGAGGATCGCGTGGGTTCTCACCGGCACCGCGGGGAACCGGCTCCGACGCGGCCCGGGAAGCGGAGCGTCAGCGGAGTCTTTCCGGGACGGCGAGGTTGGCCCGCGGGAGCATGCGGGCCGCGCCACGCCGGAAGCGGGAAGATCAAGAATGTTGTCCTGATCTTCGATGCGGCCCCTAGAGCTGCGGGAGGTCGGCCTCGTTGCGGTCGGCGGCGAAGCCGCGGACGTCGGCGGCGCCGAGGCGGGCCGCGTCCGCGGTGAGGTCGTCGGGCATCAGCTGGGATTGGCGCTCCGCGGCGACCCGGGCCAGGTAGTGCTCGACCTCGCGGGCGCGCACGGCCTCGTCCCAGCCCAGGACGGAACCCATGATCTCGGCGGCCTGCTCCGCGCTCTCCGTGCCGCGGTCGGGTGTCTCGAACGAGATCCGGGTGCGGCGGGTGAGCACGTCGTCGAGGTGCAGCGCGCCCTCGGCGTGTGCGGCGTAGGCGACCTCGACCGCCAGGTACTCCGGCGCGCCGGCCAGCGGGGTGGCCAGCAGCGGATCGGCGTCGATCATGGCGATCAGGTGCATGGCGAGCGTGCCGTAGCGCTCCAGCAGGTGCTCGACCACGCCGACCGGCATCGCGTGCCGGCGGGCCAGGTCGGCCCGGTCGCGCCAGGCAGCCGCGTAGCCGTCCGCGCCGAGCAGCGGCAGCTGGTCGGTTCGGGAGCGCCGCACCGAGGACCCGAGCCGGCGCGCGGCCTTGTCGACCACGTCCGCGGCCATCACCCGGTACGTCGTGTACTTCCCGCCGGCGACCAGCAGCAGCCCGAGCATCGGCTCGACGACCGCGTGCTCGCGGGACAGCCGGGACGTCGAGTCGGCCTCGCCGGCCAGCAGCGGGCGCAGCCCGGCGTACACCCCCTGGATGTCGTCCGTGCTCAGCGGCCGGTCGAGCACCTTGTTGACCTCGTCGAGCAGGTACTGGATGTCGCTCGCGGACGCGGCCGGGTGCGACCGGTCGAGCTGCCAGTCCGTGTCCGTGGTGCCGATGATCCAGTGACCGCCCCACGGGATGACGAACAACACCGACTTGGCGGTACGCAGGATGAGCCCGGCCTCGCCGGTGATCGCGGAACGCGGCACGACCAGGTGCACGCCCTTGGACGCGCGCACCCGCAGACCCGGCCGGACGCCGACCTCGCGCAGCATGCGCGTGATGTCGTCGCTCCACACGCCGGTGGCCGCGATCACCGTGCGCGCCTTGACCTCGAACTCCGCGTCCGGTGAGCCGGCCGGCGCCTCCATGTCGCGGATGCGCACGCCGGTCACCTCGCGGGCCTGCCGGAGCAGGCCGGTGACGCGGGCGCTGGTGACCACGGCCGCGCCGAGGCTGGCCGCGGTGCGGGCGGTGTTGACCACCAGGCGCGCGTCGTCGACCTGGCCGTCGTAGTAGCGGATCGCGCCGGTCAGCACGTCCGGCCGGAGGCTGGGGAAGATCTCCCGGGCGCCGGTGCGGGTCAGGTGCCGGTGCAGCGGCATGCCGCGACCGCCGCCGAAGATGCCGGCGAACACGTCGTACGCCGCGACGCCGGCGCCGTAGTAGGCCCGGCGGAACGCGCGCATCGGCCACTCGCGCGGGCCCTCGCGGCCCTCCAGCGGCACCAGGATCGGCACCGGGCGCACCAGGTGCGGCGCGATCCGGGTGGCGAGCAGGCCGCGCTCGGTCAGTGCCTCGTGCACCAGGTGCAGTTCCAGCTGCTCCAGGTAGCGCAGGCCACCGTGGATCAGCTTGGAGGAGCGGCTGGACGTGCCGGCGGCCAGGTCGCGCGCCTCGACCAGGGCCACCTTGAGGCCCCGGGAGGCGGCGTCCAGCGCGGCGCCGGCGCCGGTGACGCCGGCCCCGATCACGAGCACGTCGAAGCGCTCGCTGCGCAGGCGGCGGAGGTCGGCGGCACGGCGCAGCGGGGAGAGCTGGCCGGCGGTGTATCGAGACACGGCTGGGTCACGCACGTGTCCCACCGTAACTCCCCTCACGGGAGGCCGTAGCCGTACTGTGCGGATCATGACTGTGCCTGGCCCACCCCCGCCCTCAGGACAGCCGATGCCGTACCCCGGCCCGCCGGGGCCGTACTGGGCACCGCCGCCGCCGTGGGATCCGGGGCCGCCGCGCGGCAACCCGTGGCCGGTGGTCGGCGCCGCGTTCGCCGGGGTCTGGATCGCCGCGGTCACCGTGGCCGCACAGTGGATCGGCTGGTTCGTCGAGCAGCTCGGGCTGGCCACGACCGGTGACGCGCCGGCCGGCGTGGCCGCGGTCTGCGGTGTGGTGGCGGCCGTGCTGGCCGCGATCCCGAGCGTGCTCCTGGCGGTGCTGCCGAGATCGCCGGGCGTGCGCGCGGCCGGGCGCGCGTGGCTGCTGGGTGCGGGCGCGCTCGGCGTGTTCAGTCTGCTGCGGCTGGTGCCGATGCTGGAGCACGAGATCTACCTGCTGGCGCTGGCCGCGGTCGCCGCGCTCGGCGCGCTCGCGCTCAGACTGACCAGTCGCAATAAAACCGAAATTCCGGAAGAGTCGTCTTCACCAGATGAAGCACGTACGGACAGCCGGTGGCCGGTCCGGCTGCTGGCGCTCGGCGCCGGGGCGGCGATCCTGGCGCCGTGGTTGTGGGCCGGCGCACTCGGCGGCCTGACCGAGACGCTGCTGGCCGCGGCCGCGGCGACCGCGATCGGCTGGCTCGCCGCGGCCGTGCTGGACGAGCCGTTCTGGCGCGCGTACGGCGGGCACGGCGGCCCACGGATGGTGCTGGTCGGCGGCCTGGTCGCGGGCGTGGCGCTGGCCGCGATCGCGGGCGGCGCCGGACAGGCCGGGACCGACCTGGCGATGCTGATGATCCCGGTCGTCGCGTTCACGGCCGCCGCGCTGCAGCCGCACGCGCGCACGCTCCGGCCGGTCCGCCCGGGACGCCGGCGACGGATCAGCGGCCCCGTCCTGCTGCTGGTCGCGCCGGCCGTGTTCGGCCCGCTGGCGTTCGTGGACCCGGAAGAGATCACGCTGCTGCTCACCGGGCGGGACGTGCCGTACTGGACCGGCGTGGCCGCGCTCTGCATGTGGCTGGTCGCGCTGGTCGCCGGCCTCGCGTACGGCCTGATCCTGGGCGGTGGCGTGCGCCGGGCCCGCACCCCGGTCGCGGCCGCGGTCGCGGTGCTGCTGCTGGCCGCGGCCGGCGTGGTCTACGCGGTCCCGGGCACGCCCGGCCTGTTCGGTGACCGGCTCTTCGTGGTGCTGGCGGACCAGCCGGACCTGTCCGGCATCGACCGCACCCGCACCGGCCAGGCCGGCCGGGACGCACGCGCCGCCGACGTCTACCGCACGCTGGTCGCGCACGCGGAGGACAGCCAGCGTGAGCTGCGCGCGGCGCTGGACCGGCTGGGCCTGGACTACACGCCGTACTACCTGGTCAACGCGATCGAGGTGGACGCCGGCGCCGGGATCCGCACCTGGCTGGAGTCGCGCGACGACGTGGCCGAGGTGCGACCCAGCCCGCTGCTGCGCCCGCTGCCCGCGCCGGTCGAGACCAGCACCGGCTCGGTACCGGCACCGACCGGCCCGACCCCGGCGATCGAGATGATCCGGGCGCCGGCGGCGTGGGAGATCGGCGTGCGCGGCGCCGGGATCGTGGTCGGCACGTCGGACTCCGGTGTGGACGGCGCGCACCCGGCGCTGCGCGACGGCTTCCGGGGCGGCGACGACTCCTGGTTCGACCCGTGGAACCACACCGGAACGCCGCAGGACCACGGCGGGCACGGTACGCACACGATCGGCTCCGCGGTCGGTGCGAACGGGATCGGCGTGGCACCGGACGCGCAGTGGGTCGGCTGCGTCAACCTGGACCGCAACCTCGGCAGCCCGGCCCGCTACCTGGACTGCCTGCAGTTCATGCTGGCGCCGTTCCCGGCCGGCGGCGACCCGTTCACCGACGGGCGGCCGCAGCGCGCACCGCACGTGCTGACCAACTCGTGGGGCTGCCCGGACATCGAGGGATGCGCCAGCGGCACGCTGGCCGGGGCGACGGCCGCGTTCGCGGCGGCCGGGATCATGTTCGTGGCCGCGGCCGGCAACACCGGGCCGTCCTGCGACTCGGTCGACGACCCGCCCGCGCTCTACCCGGACGTGCTGACCGTGGGCGCGGTCGACGATCAGGGCGCGGTGGCCGACTTCTCCAGCCGGGGGCCCGCCGAGGGCGGCGCGGTCAAGCCGGACGTGATGGCGCCGGGCGACAACGTGCTGTCCGCGATGCCCGGCGGCACCTACGCCCGCAACAGCGGCACCTCGATGGCGACGCCGCACGTGGCCGGCGAGGTCGCGCTGATCTGGTCGGCGAACCCGGCGCTGATCGGCGACCTGCCGCTGACCCGGCAACTGGTCACCGTGAACGCCACCCAGCTGTCCGGGCAGAGCACGGTGTGCGGGCCGGTGGGCAACACGTCCGGGTCCGGCGTCATCTCCGTGTTCGGCGCCGTGCAGGACGCGCAGAACCGTGGCTGAGCCGGAGGGACTCGCCGTCCGGGAGCTGACCGACGACGACGTGCCGGCGGTGGTGCGGCTCTGCGCGAGCGCGCTGGACCTGCCGGAGGACGCGGCGGAGGCGGCCGAGATCGTGCTGCGGCTGCGTGAGCGCGCGGCCCGGCACCGTACCGTCGGCCTGGTCGCCGGTGATCCGGACGGCGCGGTGCGGGGCGTGGTGCTCGGCTCGATCGGGCAGCGGGGCCCGGGGGTGGGGCACGTCGACCTGTTCGCGGTGCATCCGGACGCACGGCGGCGCGGCATCGCGCGGGCGCTGCTGACGCGCGCGGAGGCCGGGCTCGCCGGGCTGGGCGCGACCGAGGTGCGCATCGCCGGCAACGCGCCGTACTACGCGTGGCCCGGCGTCGACGTGCGCTACACGGCCGCGGTCTGCGCCGCGACCGCGCTCGGCTACACGCACGACCAGACCGCGTGGAACATGACCGCGAGCCTGGTGCCGGGGTCGGCCGCGCTGCGCGGGACGGCCACCGCGGAGCGGCGACTGGCCGGGCGGGGCATCACGGTACGGCCGGCCACCCGCGACGACGTGCCGCGGCTGAGCGCCTTCGCGGAGCGGCACTTCGGTGGTGACTGGCCGGGCGAGGTCACCGACTCGATCGGCCGGGACCGGGCCGGCTGCCACCTCGCGGAGCACGACGGCGAGATCCTGGGCTTCGCGTCGTACGGTTCGTCGCGCCCCGGCTGGTTCGGCCCGATGGGCACCGCCCCGGCCGCGGAGGGGCTCGGCATCGGCGGCGTGCTGCTCCGGCGCTGCCTGGCGGACCAGTACGCGCACGGGCACCGGCGGGTGGAGATCGGCTGGGTCGGCCCGGTGCCGTTCTACTCCGGCGCGGCCGGTGCGCGAATCGAGCGGGTCTTCTTCCTGTACCGCAAACGTCTCTGACCTTTTGGGGATAATCTGGGCGTACCCCCGGTCTGTCCGTTCGTGAAGAGACTGGGGGTGTGCGGTGCGGGTGATCATCGCGGCGTCCGACGGGGACGACCCGAAGTGGGCGAACCATCTCGGTGTGCCCAAGCAGCTCGCGCCGCTGGACGGTGCGCCGCTGCTCGCCCACACCATCGGCCAGGCGCGCTCGATCAGCGACGACGTGCACGTCACGTTGCCCGACGATCCGCGCTACGACGTGCTCTCCGCGCTGCCCGGCATCACCCGGCACGTGCGCGCCGGTGACTACCCGAGCGAGTACGCGTCCACCCGTGACCTGTGGGCCGCCGACGACCGGACGGTGCTGCTGCTCGGCGACGTCTACTTCTCGGCCGAGGCGATCCGGACGATCGCCGACGCGGGCGAGCGCGAGATCCGGATCTTCGGGCGGGAGGGCGCGTCCGCGTACACCGGCAGTGACTGGGGTGCGGTCTTCGCCACCTCGTTCTGGCCGGAACACCACGCGGAGCTGGACCGGCACCTGACCGAGGTGCACTACGAGCACGCGGTCGGGCACTGCCTGCGCCCGCCCGGCTGGATGCTGCTGTGCGCGGTGCAGGGCACGCCGTGGGAGGTGCACACGGTGCAGCCGCCCTGGTTCGTGCAGATCGACGACCTGACCGACTGCATCGACCGGGCGGTCGACTACGCCCGGCACCCGGTCTTCATGACCGCCGCCCCGACCGCCGCTATTGGGCCGCGCGGAAGCTGATCGGGTCGGCCGTCACGTCGAGGTTGAGGTCGCGCACGGCCAGTGCGGCGATGTCGGCCAGCTGGTCGCGCCCGATCCGGGCGCCGTACAGGCTGGGGACGCCGTTGATCCCGGCCAGATCGTTGCCGCGCAGGTCCGCGCCCTCCAGGTCGCAGTCGATCAGCTCAAGATCGGACAGCCGGCAGTCGCTGAACGCGGCCGTGGTGAGTTGGCACCGGGTCAGCGACGCCTTGCTCAGGTTGGAGCCGATCCAGCTGACCGGGCCCTTCGCGATCACCGACTCCCAGACCGCGAAGTCGAGCCGGCACGCCTCGAACGTCACGTCGCGCAGCACGCCGTCGAAGAGTTGCGCGCCGGTCAGCCGACAGCCGATCAGCTCGCAGCGGTCCATGGTCAGGCCGCGGAGGTACGCGCTGGAGAGGTCGACCCGTTCGAGCACGCACTCGGTCAGCCGGACGTTGCGCCAGTCCGCCTCGGACAGCTCCACGTCGGTCAGGTAGCAACGGGTCAGCCGGATGCCAGCCAGCTCCAGACCGGCCCAGTCCACGTCCGTCACGTAGGCGTCGGTCAGGTCGTCGAGGGGCGGCTCGGTCACCGGATCGAGATCACGCGGATCGATGCCGGGCGGGGCGATCCCCTGGTCCTCACGCTCGACGCCGGTCTCCACTCGATCGAGACTAGCGCCGCCGGGCGGGAATCCACTTACCACGATCGTTACTCGCGGCGACGCTCACCCGAGCGACCCGCCCGCTTCATGGCGATATATGGCTCCAAAGTTGGTGACTTCAGGCCAGGCTGGGTCGCTTTCGGTTATCTTCTGATCACCCAAAGTACACGGCTGTGCTGCAGAGCAGCGCACAAACGGACGGCCCGACACATAGATCAGCGCGGGTCACGTCCCCACCCAGCCGAAAAACCATGCGGTTCGTCATGACCGTAGGAGGACCCACGCATGCGCAAGTCCCAGCCCACCAGCGGCCGCCGGCTCTTCCGAGCCGGCCTCGCCACCACGGCGGTGGCGGCCGTCGTTCTCGCCGCGGCTCCACCGGCCCTGGCGGCCCTGTCCGTCAACGTCGCGGTCACCCTGAGCCCGCCCAGCGGCCCGGTCAGCGGCGGCACCACCGTCACCGCCAACGCCACCAACCTGCTCACGGACGTGGTGACCGCCCCCAGCCTGCAGGCGGAGGTGCGCTTCGTCACCGCGACGAGCTGCCCGACCACGCTGGTCTCCGCGGTCGCCGGCTCGAACATCGCGGCTACCTCGCCGACCAAGATCAATGACGACAGCATGACGTTCGTGACCCCGGCCACGCTCGCCGCGGTGCCGACCACCTACCGCGTCTGCATCTACGGCGTCGCCAGCGGCACCATCGCCAACGGCGCCGCACTCATCGGTAGCGCCGCGACCGCGACGTCGGCCTTCCGCACGTACATCCCGGGCACGCTCGCCCCCACCACCGGCCCCGCCGGTGGCGGCAACCAGGTCACGCTCTCCGGGACCGGCGTCATCGGCACCGCCACCACCGTCGCCGCGACGTTCACCAAGGGCACCGGCTGCCCCGGCACCTACATCACCGGCTCGACCAGCTTCGCGGCGACGACCACCACGAAGACGTCGGCCAACGAGGCCACCATCACGGTGCCCGCGACCGCGACCGCGGCCGCCGGGCCGTACAAGGTCTGCGTCTACAACGGGGCCACCGCCACCAGCCTGCTGCTGAGCGCCAGCGGCGTCGGCAACGGTGCGGGCGCGAACTACGCGCCGTCCTACCCGCAGGCCATCCTGAGCGCCACCGCCGGTAAGAACGGCGGCGGCAACACGATCACGGCCACCCTGGCCGGCGCGTTCACCAACGTCGCGACGCCGGGCGTGTACTTCACCACCACCGCGTGCCCGGTGACCTACCCGAACAGTCCCGGCAACCTGGCCGGCACGGCCACCGCGACGAACGACATCGCCACCGTCACGGTGCCGACCGGCGTCCTGGCGCCGAGCAACTACAACGTCTGCCTCTACAACGGCACCACCAGCGGCACCAGCACGCAGATCGCCGTCGGCAGCGCGACCTACGGTCCGTCGCTGCCGCCGGTCACGCTGAGCCCGGACTCCGGCTCGGACGCGACCGTCACCACCATCACGGCGACCTCGTCCACGAACGACAGCTTCCTGCTCGGCGTGACCACGCCGAAGACCGTGCTGGTCAAGGGCACGGCCTGCCCGTCCGTCTACCCGACGCTGAACAGCACCAACATCGCGGCGACCAGCGACATCCGGATCTCGAACAACAAGATGGCGCTGACCGTGCCGAACACGGTCGTCTACACCTCGTCGGACGGCAACACCAGCCCGTGGAACGTGTGCATCTACACCGGCACCACCAACACCGACACGCTCGTCGCCACCGCGCTCTACCGGGTCGGCGCCACGCTCACCGTGACCTCGATCAGCCCGACCAGCGGTCCGGCGCAGGGCGGCAGCACCGTCACCGTGCAGGGTGGCGGCTTCACCGCCGGCCTGACCGCCACCATCGGCGGCGCCGAGATCACGAACATCGTGGTCGCGGCGAACGGCAACAGCTTCACCGGTGTCACCACGCCGCGCGGTGCCGGTGCCAACCTGGCGCTGACCGTCAAGACCGAAGCCGGTTCGAAGAGCCTGTCGTCCGCCTACAGCTACACGTTCGGCATCACGGTCACTCCGAACACCGCGCCGGCCGGCTCGATCATCACGCTGGACGTCCTGGGTGCCGGCTTCGAGAGTCTGGCGCCGTTCGGCACGACCGGCTCGAACGACACCGACGCCCACGTCTACCTGGTGCGTGGTGGCGCGGGCACGGCGACGGCCTACAACCCGACCGACAACGCCGGTGCCAAGACGGTGCCGCAGATCGCGGAGTGCACCAACGTCCTCGTGATCAGCGACCTCGAGCTGCTGTGCACGCTGGACCTGACCGACACGCTGACCAACGCGGCTACGCCGGCCTCCGCCGGTGCGCCGGTGCCGGAGGGCACGTACACGGTCACGGTCGTCGACAGCGGCGCGATCGCGCCGACCGCGACCATCGCCAAGTCGCTGATCACCAGCGGTTCCACCTTCACGGTGGCTCCGTACTGATCGGCCTGACCGACAGCAGAACCGCCCGGGGCGTACGCCCCGGGCGGTTTTTTCATGGGCCCGGTCAGCCGAGTTCCTGCCAGCGCTTGCTCAGCGCCGCCACGCTCTCCTCCGGTGCCGGGCGGCCGTCCATGTCGACCGCGACCGTGTAGACGCTCTTCGTGCCGCTGAGCCGCCAGCAGATCAGCAGCGTCGGCCGTTCGGTCGCCGGCACGTCCGGGCTGAGCCGGATCTTGTTGGTGCACTCGACGTCGCCGACCTTGGTGGTGTCGTCGGTGACCCAGGCCAGTTCCTGGTAGCCGGTCAGGTCGGTGCGTGCCGAGGCGACCCGCAGCCGCCGCCGCTTGTCCGCGGACCGCGTCTCGTCGACCGTCACCTCGGATCCCTTGACCGTGCTCCGGGAGTCGGGCAGCGCCCGCAGCGTCTTGGTCGGCTGCGGCAGCGCGGCCGCGCCGGCGTCCTCGTCCTTCCGCTCCGCCGTCCGGGACCGCTCCGGGGGGTCCGGTGGGGTCTCGACGGCCCGTGCGGCACCGGTGCTCCTCGGGGCGCCGGGCGAGGGGGACGCGGTGGCCGGCGCCGAACCGGTCCGCACGGTGGCTCCCGGCTGCGCGGACGGCACCGGCACGGCGTCGTCGAGCGGCGGCAGCGCGCCCACGTTCGCGGGCGGCGCGGGATCGGGCTGGTTGTTCGCCTGGACGGCGACGACGGCGCCGGCGACGCCCAGCACGGCGAACACGCCGGCGGCGCCCGCGATGATCTGCTTTCGCCGGCGCGGACGGCGGGCCGCGGCGGAGGTGTAGGCACTGCCGTCCTCGGGCTCCGGGCCGTCGGCGGTGGGTTCCGGTCCTTCGTTGCGCATGTCGGTCCTTTGCGGGTTTCGGCTCGGGCCGGCCCGCGGAGGTCGCGGATGCCGGCCCCGAATCCCCAGACTTTCACGCGAAACGGACATTTTTCGCGAGATAGATGTTGTTCGGCGGCCCCACGCAGCAGAGCGGGCGGGCCGCTGTCGCGACCCGCCCGCTCCGGTGAAACCGGGACTCAGAAGTCCATGCCACCCGCGTCGGGGGCACCGGCCGGGGCCGGGGTCTTCTCCGGCTTGTCCGCCACCACAGCCTCGGTGGTGAGGAACAGGGCCGCGATCGAGGCCGCGTTCTGCAGCGCCGAACGGGTCACCTTCGCCGGGTCGATGATGCCGGCCTTGAGCAGGTCGACGTACTCACCGGAGGCGGCGTTGAGGCCGTGACCGGCCTCCAGGTTGCGCACCTTCTCCACCACGACGCCGCCCTCGAGGCCGGCGTTGACGGCGATCTGGCGCAGCGGGGCGTCCAGCGCGACCTTCACGATGTTCGCACCGGTCGCCTCGTCGCCGACGAGGTCCAGCTTGTCGAACGCGGTCTTGCCGGCCTGCACCAGCGCGACGCCACCACCGGGCACGATGCCCTCCTCGACGGCCGCCTTCGCGTTGCGAACGGCGTCCTCGATGCGGTGCTTGCGCTCCTTGAGCTCGACCTCGGTGGCCGCGCCGACCTTGATGACCGCAACACCGCCGGCCAGCTTGGCCAGGCGCTCCTGCAGCTTCTCGCGGTCGTAGTCGGAGTCCGACTTCTCGATCTCGGCGCGGATCTGGGCGACCCGGCCGTTGATCTGGTCGGCGTCACCGGCACCGTCGACGATGGTGGTCTCGTCCTTGGTGACCTGCACCTTGCGGGCGCGGCCGAGCATGTCGAGGCCGACACCCTCCAGCTTGAGGCCCAGCTCCTCGGAGACGGTCTGGCCGCCGGTGAGGATCGCGATGTCGGTCAGCATGGCCTTGCGGCGGTCGCCGAAGCCCGGCGCCTTGACGGCGACGGACTTGAAGGTGCCGCGCACCTTGTTGACGATCAGGGTGGCCAGGGCCTCGCCCTCGACGTCCTCGGCGATGATCAGCAGCGGCTTGCCCGACTGCATGACCTTCTCCAGGATCGGGAGCAGGTCCTTGACCGAAGAGATCTTGCTGTTCGCGATGAGGATGTACGGGTCGTCGAGGACGGCCTCCATCCGCTCCGCGTCGGTCCAGAAGTAGGGCGAGATGTAGCCCTTGTCGAAGCGCATGCCCTCGGTGAGCTCGAGCTCGAGGCCGAAGGTGTTGCTCTCCTCGACGGTGATGACGCCTTCCTTGCCGACCTTGTCCATCGCCTCGGCGATGATCTCGCCGACGGTGTTGTCACCGGCGGAGATGGAGGCGGTGGAGGCGATCTGCTCCTTGGTCTCGACGTCCTTCGCCAGCTGGCTCAGGCCCTCGGAGACACTCGCGACGGCAGCCTCGATGCCCCGCTTCAGGGCCATCGGGTTGGCGCCGGCGGCGACGTTGCGGAGGCCCTCGCGGACCAGCGCCTGCGCCAGGACGGTCGCGGTCGTCGTGCCGTCACCGGCCACGTCGTCCGTCTTCTTCGCGACCTCCTTGACCAGCTCAGCGCCGATCTTCTCGTAGGGGTCCTCGAGCTCGATCTCCTTGGCGATGCTCACACCATCGTTGGTGATGGTGGGGGCGCCCCACTTCTTCTCGAGCACCACGTTGCGGCCCTTGGGGCCCAGCGTCACCTTGACGGCGTCGGCGAGGGTGTTCATGCCCCGCTCAAGACCGCGGCGCGCCTCCTCGTCGAAAGCGATAATCTTGGCCATACGGCGTTGTCCTCCTGGACGCTCACGGCACCCGGACTGTTCTCGCCGGCTGCCGCCTGCTGACGCACCTTCGAACGACGTCACGCGATCACGCACGTCGCCGTCGGCCGGGCCGGATAAGCCCGCGACGACCGGTCCTGCCCTCGTGGCTGACCTCTCGGCACCCACTCGGACGAGACCCCACCGTCCCGACCTGTTGGCACTCGCCATCAGCGAGTGCCAGAACCTTTTTTAGCACTCTCCCCATGCGAGTGCAAGCACGGTCGGTAGCCCCATGGACGTGATGCGTGCCCTCGCGGACCGGACGGGCGCCGCCCGGACCGCCCCTCACCACGCCCGCGCGGCCTCCGAGCCCCGGACGCGACCCGTTCCGCGACAGCCGCCGCGACTCCCACAAAGGGTGGAATCCCGTTCAGGGGAATACGCGACGGACGACCCCGCCCGACCGACGGCGTCCATCATGAGCGGCCACCCGATCGGCGGATGGCCAACGACGTTCAAAGTTGTAGTGACGATCGTGAAAGCCACCCACCGTGGCCGTTCGGCGCGATGCGGGAGGCACACCGAAAGGGGGAACCGATTGACCGGCGACCCACCGAACCGCACTGCCAACGGAATGGCTGCTCCGCGCAGACATCAGTTCGGCCGGCACATTAGCGAAGCCGAATAGTACTTCGACATCCGTCTACTTGTTGACGACACGATAACCGTGCCCAACACGTGAGCAGGGCGCCGCCTCACCGACGTGAGGAGCGACGCCCCGAATGGGAGATGTAGGGATCGGTCCGGCCTCGGACCGACACCGGCGAATCAGGCGATGACCCGGACCTTCTCCGCCTGCGGTCCCTTCTGACCCTGCGCGATCTCGAACTCCACGCGCTGCCCGTCGTCCAACGCCTTGTAGCCGTCCATCTCGATCGCGGAGAAGTGGACGAAGACGTCCTGCCCCCCGTCAACCGCGATGAAACCGTAGCCCTTTTCGCTGTTGAACCACTTGACGGTGCCCTGTGCCACGGTGCACTTCCTCACTTCTATGGTGCTGGTTGCGCCAACCCCCCGGCTTAAGCAACTGCTCATCCGGGGCCGCCTGATCCGGGTCCGTCTGGTCCTCGAAACACTGCGGCCGAACCGCACGCTACACGAGCAACACCGACCGTGCACTACCCTAAAACGGACACCGTGGACGCGATGCTTCGGTCCGTCGCTACTGATGGTGATCGTTGCCCGGCCCCCGAAGGAACGAACCCGGACGGCCCGTTCTCGTCGATACCGGTTGCCCGATCACCCGGTTCCGGGTAGGCAGAGCTACATGACCAGCACCATTGCCCCGGTACGCCACCCCGAGCCCCGCACGATCGCGCGCGTGCGGGTCCCCGATGCCGCGCGAATGCGCGCGCTGAGACTGGAAATGCTTGCCGATTCTCCGCTCGCATTTCTGGAAACGGTGGCGGATGCGGCGGCGCGCCCGCACGAGGATTTCCGGGCGCAGATCGCACACAACATTCGATCCGGCCTGGCCGCGCAGTTCGTGGCCGTCGAGGATGGACGGTTCGTGGGGCACGCGGGCGGCATCGTGCTGGCCGCGGACCGCCGGGTGACCGTCATATTCGCGGTCTACGTGACCCCGCGCCTGCGCGGAACGGGCCTGGTCGGAGAGCTGGTCGAGGCGGTGGCACGGTGGTCGCGCGACGAGCGGCGGCCGGAGCTGATGCTGGAGGTGGTGAACGGCAACGAGCGCGCGGTCCGGGCGTACGAACGGCTCGGCTTCCGGGACACCGGCGTGCGCGTGCCGCATCCCACGATTGCCGGACTGACCGAACTCCAAATGCGACGGTCGGCCTGACGGAAATGACGAGAACGACGCAGAACTGCGGACAGAAACGTGTCCATTACCAAGAGTGAGCGGTAGGGCGGTCGCATGCGGCCGCGACAGGCGGGCCGGACGGCGCTGACCGCGATCAACGGCACCACTCTGCTGGGCCTGCTGATCGCGGTGGCCGCCCGTGCCCGGATCCGCCGGGCACCGGGCGGCGTACTGATCGCCGGGAACTGCCGCCGCCCGGCGCTGGGCCGCACGTTCACGGTCGGCAGCGTGATCCTGACCCGGCGCCCGGCGGAGTGGCTGCTGCACCCCGACCAGGCCGAGCTGCTCGGGCACGAGACCCGGCACGTCGCGCAGTACGCCGGGCTCGGCCCGCTCTTCTTTCCCGCCTACTGGCTGGCCTGCGGCTGGTCGTACGCGCTGACCAGGTCGTACGGCTCGGGCAACTGGTTCGAACGGCGCGCCGGGCTGGCCGCCGGACGGTACCCGGAACGACCACTACGCCCGTGGGCCGCGCGGATCACCCGTCAACAGCGGCGGACCGAGAAGCCGGACGGCACCGAGACGTAGGCGTGCGACACGTACGTCCCGGGCGCCACCCGATTCCACAGGCTCGTGGTCCGGACCGTGCCGACGACCTTCTGCCCGCGCTTCTGGCACTGGATCGGCAGCTGGGCGCGCTCGCCGGCCATGCCGATCTCCGCCGAGGTGCCGCTCGCGGCCGCGCGCAGCCGGACCGGGCCGCCGCCGGTGACCACCGTGCCCTTCGTGGCGCCGCCGGTCCACAGGAAGTCCACGCTCACCCAGGAGTTGTCGGTCAGCCGGAGCGCGTCCCAGAACGTGCCGTCGGCGAGGTCGATGCCGGCCGGGTTGAGCACGTCGCGGCGGAACTGGTCGCGGCCGCCGTTGTAGTCGGCCTCGTAGGCGGCCTGCGCCTGCGGGCGCCCGCGCTGCAGCCCGGACCACGTCTGGCGGGGCGAGTTCCAGTAGTCGTCGGTGGTGTTCCACGGGCCGACGTCCCAGACCGGCGCGTACGCACAGCGCCCGTTCCCGGCACAGACCCGCACCGAACGCTCACCGCCGCCGAACGAGGAGAGCCCGAGCCGGGACGGCAGTGCCACGAAGTGGTCCCGCTCCACGATCACGTGCCCGTTCGCGGTGACGCCGCCGACCAGGCCCTCACGGGTGGCGAAGACCCGGTAGGAGAGCGGCTTCCCCGCCGCGGCGGCCTCGGCGGGCGGCGCGGCCGCCGCCGGCACCGGCAGGAAGACCATGGAGAGCAGAACCGCCAGTACCGCGCCCAACCCACTCCGCACGTGACACCCCTCCCGACGACGGCAATAGGGGTCACATCGGCGCGGCCGCGCCGGACCTGAGGAGCGCGGAACCGAAAAGCGGAGAGCGGTTTTCCCGCTTCCGGCGTGGTGCGGCCCGCATGCTCCCGCGGGCACCGGTCGTCGCCGGGGCTCCTCCCTGCCGGTGCGGCGGGTGGCCGGGAGAAACCCCGGCCTACCGGAGGTGGATCTGCCAGTCGACGGTGGCGCCGGAGGGACGGAACCCCAGCTCCGCGTTGATCGCGATCATGTGGTGGTTCGCGTCCGAGTTCCACGTGTGCACGTGGTGCAGCTCCGGAGCCCTCGCCCGTACCTGCAGATGGTTGTGGAGTTTGACGGCGAGGCCGAGGCGGTGGCCGCGGTGGGCCGGATCGACCAGCGTGATCTGCTGCCAGCCCCACGAGGACGGGTCGTCCAGTTGCTCGATCATGGTCCACGCGACCAGGCGGCCGGTGCGGTCGTCGCGCATGGCCGCGTGGAACAGCGTGGAACCCTTGTCGCGGTACGTGCGCTCGTAGTTGCGGATCACCGACGGGTCCGGCTTCTCCGCCTCCCACTCGAGGTCGCCGGTCGGCGCGTCCTCGATCAGCCGTGCGTTCAGGTAGGCGATGTCGGCCACGTCCGCCTCCGGCACGTCACCGGACCAGACCACCGGCGAATAACCACCGGTGTGCGGCGTGACCCGGGCGAGCAGCCGTTCGGCCGGGACGTCCCGCAGGTCGAGGAGCTGCCCGTGCGCGGTCGAGGCCCGCTGGTAGCCGAGCGCCGCCGCGAACGCGGAGCCGTCGCCGGGGCGGGCCGGCCCGCCGGGCAGCGACTCCGACGTGTTCGCCAGCACCGTGCTGCGGTTCTCCGCGCGGATGATCCCGGTCAGCCGGTCGTGCAGCGCGCGGCCGACGCCCCGGCGGCGGTGGGTGGGCAGCACGTGCAGCTCGATCATCGCGGCCTCCCGGTTCTGCTCGTCCGGGAGGATGAGCAGGCCGGCGCCGACCGCGACGCCGTCCAACCGGGCGAGGAAGCCGAGCCGGCGCTCGCCGAGTTGTGGATTGCGGAACCGGGCCACGTACCGCCGGGGGCTGAGGGCCGGCATGTCCGGCGTCTCGGCCAGGGAGGCGAGCCGCATGATCGCCGCCGCCTCCCCGCACGTGGTGTCGTCGGCCGGGTCGAAGGCGGCGATGCGCAGACTCATGCCGTGCAGGGTGCCCCGCGGGATCGCGATCGGGCGAGCGAAATTTGGTCGGGGAGACGCGCGCACAGCACCTCGATGAACGATCGGCACTGGGTCGTCGAGTCGGCGGAAGAGATTGTCGCCAAGCTCAGGATCCGCAACTCTTACGGCGTTGCGTCTCCCCGCACGGAGCATTTTGCGTTGTTGCAAGGATCACGTCAAGACATTCCGCTACCGACAGCCTCGACCGCCACCCCGGAGGGTGATCAATCGGCTCGGCGGGACCGCCGCGTGCTATCCGAACAGTCCCGCTTCGCGGAGCTACCCCAACAGGCCCGCTTCGCGGAACTATCCCAACAGGCCCGCTTCGCGGAACTATCCCAACAGGCCCGCTTCGCGGAACTATCCCAACAGGCCCGCTTCGCGGAACTACCCCAACAGGCCCGCTTCGCGGGCGGAGCGCAGCGACGGCTTGACGGTGTGTGTCGGTCCCACGAGGCTAGCCACGGCGTCCAGCGTCTTCAAGCCCTCGCCGGTGTTGTAGACGACCGTCTCCTTGGACGGGTCGAGCTTGCCGGACTTGACCAGCTTGGCCAGCACCGCCGTGGTCACGCCGCCCGCGGTCTCGGCGAAGACGCCGGTGGTGCGGGCCAGCAGCCGGATCGCGTCGCGGATCTCGTCGTCCTCCGCGTAGTCCATCCAGCCGCCGGTACGGCGCACCGCCTCCAGCGCGTAGAGTCCCGCGGCCGGGTCGCCGATGTTCAGCGACTTCGCGATGCCGGTCGGGCGCACCGGGCGGATCTCGTCCGTCTCCTCGTGCAGCGCGACCGCGATCGGGTTGCAGCCGGCGGACTGGGCGCCGAACACGGTCCAGCCGTTCGCCGGCGCGTCCACCAGGCCGATCTCGACCAGCTCGGAGAACGCCTTGTCCACCTTGGTCAGCAGCTCGCCGCTGGCCATCGGGATCACGACCTGCTCCGGGATGCGCCAGCCGAGCTGCTCCGCCACCTCGTAGCCGAGCGTCTTCGAGCCCTCCGCGTAGTACGGCCGGACGTTGACGTTCACGAACGCGGTGTCCTCGAACTCGTCCGTCTCGACCAGCTCGCTGCACAGGCGGTTGACGTCGTCGTACGAACCCTCGATCGCCACCAGCTGCCCGCCGTACACCGCGGTGGTGATGATCTTGCCCTGCTCCAGGTCGGAGGGAATGAAGACGATCGACGGCACGCCGGCACGGGCCGCGTGGGCGGCGACCGAGTTGGCCAGGTTGCCGGTGGAGGCGCAGGCGAACCGGGTGAAACCCAGGCCCTTGGCGGCGGACAGCGCCACCGAGACGACCCGGTCCTTGAACGAGTGCGTCGGGTTCGCGGAGTCGTCCTTCACCCAGAGCGCGCCGGTCATGCCCAGCTCCGCGGCGAGCGCGGGCGCGGAGACCAGCGGCGTCATGCCCGGGTTCAGCGTGATCCGGTCGGCCGGGTCCTGGCCGGCCGGGAGGAGCGCCGCGTACCGCCAGATGTTGTCCGGGCCGGCCTCGATCTGCTCGCGGGTGACCTTCTTCAGCGCGTCGGTGTCGTAGGCGACCTCGAGCGGGCCGAAACACTCGTAACAGGCGTGCTGGGCGGCCAGCGGGAACTCGGCGCCGCAACCGCGACAGACGAGGGCGCGGGCAGGGCTGACGGCAGACGTCATGAGGAGGTGTCCTCTCATCTTTCCCATCGCCACACCGTGTGACGGGGACGGAATTGGCACCTGCCCTCGCGGCTCGTCGTCGAGCATGCGGGGGTGGTTGCCGGGGCGTCGTCGGGCCGTATCCCTCAGCCCCTCTGGATGAGGTATTCAGTTGTGATGCGGTCGAGTTTACGGGCAGATTTCCGGATCTCCACCAGCCGATCCCGAGGTGTGAGCTAGTCGTCGCCGTTCACTCACGCACCGGCATGCTCCGCCATCGCCCGCAGGCGCCGGCTCAGCACCTGTTCCATCAGCGTCACCAGCGTGCCCTTGACCGCGCCGCGCGAGCGGGCGTCGCACTCCGCTATCGGCACCTCCGGCCCGACGCCGAGCGCCTCCCGCACCTCGGGGATCGCGAACCGGGGCGCGCCGTCGAACGGGTTGACCGCGAGCAGGAACGGCATGCCCAGGTCCTCGAAGTAGTCGACCGCCGGGTAGCTGTCCTCGATCCGGCGCGTGTCGACCAGCACCACCGCGCCGAGCGCGCCGTCGACCAGGTCGTCCCAGAGGAAGGAGAACCGGTCCTGGCCCGGCGTGCCGAACAGGTACAGCATCAGCGACGTGTCCAGGTGGATGCGGCCGAAGTCGAGCGCGACCGTGGTGGTGGTCTTGCCGGCCACCGCGTGCACGTCGTCCACGCCGCGCGAGACCTCGGTCATGTCGGCCTCGGTGAGCAGCGGCTCGATCTCGGATATGGCGCTCACGAAGGTGGTCTTGCCCACCCCGAAGCCACCGCTGATCACGATCTTCACGACCACCGGGGCGGTCGCCGCGCTAGAGGGCACGGACACGGTCGACGATCCTCTCGATCATTTCGATGGGCAGTTCGGACGGGTGCTCCGCCGGTTCCAGCACGGTCAGGTAGCCGTCCGACGCGAGGTCCGCGACCAGCACCCGGGCCACCCCGACCGGGACCCGCAGGTGCGTGGCGACGTCCGCGAGCGCGCACGGGTCCTGGCAGAGCCGGACGATCCGGCGCAGCTCGAACCGCAGCGGCGCGGAGAGCGCGGCCGGTGACGCCCGGACCTGGGTCTCCAGCCGCAGCCCGTCGCGCAGCGGCCGGGTCCGGCCCCCGGTCAGCAGGAACGGCCGGATCACGTCGTCCTCGGCGGGACGGTCGTCCGCGGTGCCGTCCGCGCCCGCGATCCGGCGGGGCAACGGCTCGGCCGGGCGCTCCCACGGTGGGACCATCCGCGGGTCCGGCACCCGCGGCAGCGCGTCGTCGTTCATGCCGGCAGCACCCGCCGGGACTCCGCGATCAGGGCCGGCGTGAGCAGGTCGCCGACGCGTTCGCCGAGCAGCGCGATCTCGTACCCGATGAGCGCCACGTCCGCGTCGCCGTCCGCCACCACGCCGAGGCAGGTGCCACCGCCGAGCGCGGAGACGATCAGGAAGCCGGACGTCATCTCGATCATGATCAGTTTGAGACCGGCGAAGTCGTACCGGCGGGACGCGCTGCGGGCCAGGCTGGTCAGCCCGGACACGATCGCCGCGAGGTGGTCGGCCTCGGCCCGGACCAGGCCGGCCGAGGTGGCGATCAGCATGCCGTCGGAGGAGACGGCGACCGCGTCGCGGACCCCGGCCGTACCCCGGACGAAGTTGGTGATCAGCCAGTTGAAGCGCTGCGCCGTGTCCGGCCCGGCACCGATGCTCATCGCGGGTTCCCATTCTCGTCGGATCGGGTGTCGGAGGCGCCGAGACGCAGGCCGCGCCGCAGTGCCGTCATGGTGGCGCCGATGTCGGCCGGCACGGGCCGTTCCGCCGTGGCGCGGGTGGCCGGCGTCTGACGCGGCACCGCGGCACGTTGCGCGCGGCGCACCCGCTTCACCAGGCCGTTCTCCGTGACGTCGGCCGCCGGCGGGACCGGCGTGACCGGCGGGACCAGCCCCGGTGGTGGCGGCACCTGCACCGCGTCGATGGAGAACGTGGTGGTCGTGGCCGTGGTCACGGTCGTAGGCTCCGGGGCGGGCGCGAGCAGCCGGGCCGGGAGCCGCACCCGCGCGGTCGTGCCGGTCACCGGCGACTGGCAGATCTCCACCCGCACGCCGAGCTTCGCGGCCAGGTGACCCACCACGTAGTGGCCGAGGAACTTCGTCGGCGCGACCGTGAACGACTCCGCGCCGGACAGGCGCGCGTTCGCCCGGGCCAGCTCCTCCGGGCTCATGCCCACCCCCTGGTCGACGACCGCGATCAGGTACGACCCGTCGTCCACCCACCGGCCGTGCACCTCCACGTCGAAGTCCGGTGGTGAGAACGTCAGCCCGTTCTCCACCAGCTCCGCGACCATGTGGGCCAGGTCGGCCACGTACGCACCGGCCGTGAACGCGTCGTCGATCCGGCGCAGCGACACCCGCCGGTAGTCCTCAACCTCCGCGATCGCGGCGCGCAGCACGTCCGACATCGGCAGCGGCCGGGACCAGCTGCGCGGCGTCGCCTCGCCGACCAGCACCAGCAGGCTCTCCGCGTTGCGGCGCATGCGGGTGGCCAGGTGGTCCAGCTCGAACAGGTTCGCCAGGCCGGCCGGGTCGGTCTCCTCCCGTTCCAGCTGGGTGATGAAGCTCAGCTGGCGGCGCAGCAGGTTCTGGTTGCGGCGGCCCAGGTTCGCCATCGAGTCGACGGTGTTGCGGCGCAGCACGGCCTGTTCGGCGGCCAACCCGTACGCGGAGGACTGCAGCCGGTTCAGCGCGTCCGCCACGGACCGGATCTCCGCACCGGCATTGCCCGAGACCACCACCGGTGGCGGCGGCTCCGCGCCGGTGCCGTCCTGCAGCCGGGCCACGGCCGCGGGCAGGCGCCGGACCGCGGCGGCGTCCGCCTCGCTCACCAGGCGGGCCAGCGGGCGGGTGATGCCGGTGGTGGCGGACCGGCCGAGCAGCAGCGCACCGATCAGCGCCAGCAGGATCACCGCGCCCAGCCCGAGCAGGTCGACCGTCGCCTCCTCGCGCAGGTCGTCGGTGCGGGCCCGGATGTCGTCCGCGACCAGCGACTGCGTGGCGGCCAGCTCGTCGAGCAGCACGGTGGTCACGCGCAGCCAGCCCTCCGGGTCGCCCTTGGGCGAGCCGGAGGCGACGGCCTGTTCCGCGGCCGTGACCGCGGTGGCGTCCGGGCCGGTGGCGGCGCGCTCCAGCCGGTCCTGCACCGATGCGGAGACGTACCGGTCGGCGTCGGCCAGCGCCACCCGCCGCACGGCGAACAGCGCGGCCAGCCCGGCCTGCTCGCCGTCCTCGAACACGCCACGCACGTGGGCGGCACCGAGCAGACCGCGCGCGGCGGACGTGGCCTCCTTCGCGTCGGAGAGCGCCTGCATCGCGGCGAGGCCCCGGCGCAGCTCCGGGTCGGGGTCCGGGAACGGCGCGTCCAGCCCGATGTCCATCCGGTTCAGCGCCGCGATCCGGTCGGTGTACGACTGGACGGCCGGCTGCCGCCCGATCCGGCCGGCGTCCACCTCCACGCGCAGCCGGCCCAGCTCCTCCAGCTGCGCGACGGTCGTGCGCACCGCCTCCGGCCCGGGGCCCTCGGCGTCCCGGAGGCCGCTGAGCGCGGTCCGGGCCGAGTCCACCCGGAGCCGCTGCCCGGCCAGGTCGGCGCGCCACCGCGCGCCACCGGCCAGCACCAGCGCGGTCAGGTCACGCTCCAGCTGCAGCTGGTGCACCAGGCCCTGGGCGGCCATGCCGAGCTCGGTGGTGGCGGTCGCGCCGTCCGCGGCCGAGTACTCGTCGACCTCCTTGATCACCAGGTCGCCGAGCAGCAGCAGGATCGCGGCGAGCGGCACCACCAGCAGGCGCGCGACCCGGCCGCGGATCGTGGCCCGGCCCGGCGGTCTCGGACCGGGCGGCTCGGTCCTCCACTCGGGGACGATCGGCCGCCGGTGCCCCGGCACCGCCGAGGTGCGCTCCACTATGGAGCGTCGCGAGTTCCACATGTGACGCCTTCCCGGTGATCCGTGCGTGACCGTCGCGCGACAGACGGTCGTTCACGGAGCCGGGCGGCCGTCGCACGCGATGTGCGAACCTGCCACCAACGGGTGACGCCTACGAAGTGACGTCCTTGCGCGTGAAGCGCCAGAACGCGATCGACCAGAACAGCGTGGCGTAACAGACCGCGGAGATGGTGCCCTTGACCATGTCGTCCGTCTGGACCGGCGTGGAGAGCAGGCCCAGCCAGGCGTCGGAGAAGTGGGTGGGCAGCAGGTTCCGCAGGTCGCCGAGCGCGGTGATCTGGTCCAGGATGTTGGAGAGGATCACCAGTAGCACCGCGCCGCCGACCGCGCCGAGCGGCGCGTCGGTCAGCACCGACAGCAGGAACGCCAGGCCCGCGGTGACCAGCAGCGTCACCGCGAGGTAGCCGACCACGCCGAGCAGGCGCAGCAGGCCCTCGCCCGCCGGGATCTGGGCCGCGACCGTGCTCCGCAGCGGCGACCAGCCGTAACGCGCCGTGCCGAGCAGCAGCGCGGTGCCGGCCAGCGTGAGCAGCGCCAGCCCGGAGTAGGTGAGCGCCACCGCCAGCTTCACGGCCAGCAGCCGCGCCCGCGGCACCGGGATCGCCAGCAGGTACCGCAGGCTCCCCCAGCTCGCCTCGCTGGCCACGGCGTCGCCGTGGAACAGCGCCACCACCACGCCGAGCATGAAACCGGCGGAGACCAGCAGCGTGAACAGCGTGAAGTTGAGACCGCCGGACGTGGCCAGATCGATCAGGCTGCCGAACTCGCCGCCGCCGGTGCCGTCGTCCTCCTCGTTCGTCTCGAACTGGAACGCGATCAAGATGATCAACGGCAGCAGGACCATGAAACCCAGCGCCAGCCGGGTACGCATCCGGGTGGCCTGCCGCCGGAACTCCGCCCCGAACGACAGCGTCCGCCCCGGCCGGTAACCCACCGCACCCGCACCGCTCATCGGTCCCCACTCCCCCGCGAGTTGTCCCCGACCAGCGCCAGGAACGCGTCCTCCAGGCGCCGGCGCGGCACCACCCGGTCGACCCCCACCCCGGCCCGGACCAGCGCCGCCACCAGCTCCCGGCGCGGCGTGCCGGTCAGGTCCACCACCAGGCCGCCGTTGTCCGCCTCGGCCAGGAACCGCGCGCCGTCCAGGCCGTCCAGCACGGCCCGCGCCGCGGCCGGGTCGTCCACGTCCAGCTGCACGGTCGGCGAGTCACCGACGATCTCCTCGACCGGGCCGGACGCGACGATCGTGCCCTTGTTCACCACCACCGCGTGCGTGCAGGTCTGCTCCACCTCGGCGAGCAGGTGGCTGGAGACCAGCACGGCCCGGCCGTCCGTGGCGTACCGCTGCAGCACCCGGCGCATCTCCGCGATCTGCGGCGGGTCCAGGCCGTCCGTCGGCTCGTCCAGCACCAGCAGCTCCGGCAACCCGAGCATGGCCTGCGCGATCGCCAGCCGCTGCCGCATGCCGTGGCTGTACTTGCGGGTCCGCCGGTGCACCGAGTCGCCGAGTCCGGCGATCTCCAGCGCCTCCTCGAAGCGCGCGTCCGCCCACGGCCGGCCGGTCGCCTTCCAGTAGGCGCGCAGGTTCTGCTCGCCGGTCAGGTGCGGCAGGAAGCCCGGCCCCTCGACCAGCGCGCCGACCCGGGACAGCACCGGCGAACCGGGCGTCAGCCGATGCCCGAAGATCCGGATCTCGCCGCGGGTCGGCTGGGTGAGGCCCATCAGCACGCGCAGCGTCGTGGTTTTGCCGGCCCCGTTCGGGCCGAGCAGGCCGACCACCTGGCCGCGCCGGACCGTGAAGTCCACCCTGGACACGGCGACGAAGCCGTCCGCGTACTCCTTACGCAGCCCCTCGACGACCAGCGGCGTGTCCGCGTGCTCGGCCGAGACCGAGCGGTCGATCCGGCGGTGCCGGGCCCGCGCGATCAGCAACACCGCGGCCAGGCCGAGCGCGATCACGGCCAGCAGACCGGCCAGCACCCAGCGCCACACCGCGTCCGGGCTCGCGATCGGGGTGCCGCCCGGCACGGGCAGGCTCACCGCCGGCTCGACCGCGACCGTGTAGACCGCGGGCGCGGCCGGCCCGGCGAACGCCTGGTCCGACGTGGCCACCACGATCCGCAGCCGGTGCCCCTCGTCGATGCGGCGGACGATCCCGGGCAGAGTGACGGTGACCGGCTGCGCGTCGTCGATCGTGGCCGGCAGGCCGGTCAGCCGCACCGGTGCGACCAGGCCCTCGGAGAGCGTGCCGCCGCCGTCCGGGTCGACGTCGTAGAGCTTCACGAACAGCACGGCCTCGCCGGTCGGTGACGCGGCGCGCAGCCGGAGCCGCGGCGAGCCGCCCACGTCGAGCGCGTCCGCCAACGGCTCGGAGACGAACGACGCGTGCTGACCGGGCAGGTCGGAGACCGCGGCGCCGAGCACGAAGGAGAGCGCACTCCCGGCGCCGGGCAGCGAGGAGATCGCGGCCGGGTTGCCGCCGGGCGGGTTCGCGATCCGCTGCGGCGGGCCGGCCACCCCGACCGCCACGGCCGGTTCACCGGTCAGGCCCGGGTAGTCGGCGATCGTGTACGCGTTCGTGACCAGGCCGCGGTCCATCGCGTCGAAGCCGGCCACCCGGGAGTAGACGAACGAGGTCGCCGGGGTGCCCGCGGTACCCGCCACGTAGTGGTCCAGCCACTCGCGGGTCAGCGCGTCCACCCGGTCCCGGTCGGTGCGCGGGCCGGCGCCGCCGTCGTGGCCGCCCGCGTACCAGGCGACCCGGACCGGGGTGCCGTTCGCGGCGATGCCACGCGCGTTCGCGTCCGCCTCGGACAGCGGGAAGAGCGTGTCGGCGAGGCCCTGGACCAGCAGCGTGGGTGCCTTGATCCGGTCGAGGACGCGGGCCGGGCTGGAGCGGTCCAGCACGGCCACCGCGTCCGGGGTGGCACGGCCGGTGGTCGCGATCGTCTGGAACGCCGCGCACACGTCCGGGGCGAACCGGCCACAGGCCGGGTCGAGGCCGGCGGGTACGGCACCGGGAACGCCACCGGACGGCCCGCCGCCGGGACTGCCGCTCGCGCCGCCGCTGGCACCACCACCGCTCGCACCGCCGCTCGCGCCGGACGAGAAGAACGTGCCGGCCCAGGCCTTCTTGAAGACGCCGTCCGCGACCGGGCCGCCGGCCGCGTTCGGCAGGAACGCGCGGGCCAGGTCGTTCCATGTGATCATCGGCACGATCGCGTCCACCCGGGAGTCCTGCGCGGCCAGCAGCAGCGCGAGCGCGCCGCCGTAGGAACCGCCGAGCGCGCCGACCCGCGGATCGCCGGGCGCGTCCAGCCGCACCTCGGGCCGCGCGGCCAGCCAGTCCAGCAGCCGCTGCGCGTCCTTCACCTCGTGGTCCGCGCTGTCCAGGTGGATCTGCCCGCCGCTGCGCCCGAACCCACGCGCGGTCCAGGTGAGCACCGCGTAGCCCTCGGCCGCCAGTCGTTCCGCCTGCGCGTGCACGCTGTGCATGTCGCCGCCGAACCCGTGCGCCAGCAGCAGCGCGGGCACCTTCCGCGTCTCGGACGCGCCGTCCGGCAGGAAGTAGCGGGTGTCCAGCATGACCGGTTCGTCGCCGGTCGGCCCGGACCGTACCGTCAGCATGCGGTCCTGGAACGTGAAACCCGGGTCCGCCGGCCACACCGCCCAGCCGGTCAGGCCCGCGACCAGTGCCAGCGCGGCCGAGCCGGCGATCGCGCGGCGGGGCGTCAGGCGCGGTAGGGCACGGCGGAACCGGCCGGTCAGAGCACGGAGCATGGCGCCGAGCCTACGGCGGAACGGCTGAACCGACCCGGTGAAGCGTGATCACGCTAGTGTCGCTGGGGTGGGCGATGCTGAGCTGACGCTGACCGTGATGCTTCGACCGGCCGCGCTGGACGCGCGCCGGGGGATCGTGCGACTGCACCCGGAGGTGCTGGCCGCGCTCGGCCTGCACCCGGGCGACCCGGTCCGGCTGTCCGGGCAGCGCACCACCGCGGGCATCGTCGCGCTCGCCGAGCCGACGTCGAGCCGCGCGATCCTCTACGCGGACGACCTGGTGCTCGGCAACCTCGGGCTGCGCGAGGGCGGGCAGATCACGGTCACGCCGATCCCGACGACCGGCGCGCGCCGCGTGGTGCTCTCCGGCGCGCCGGAGATCGTGGTCGCGGTCTCGGCCGACATGCTGAGGCTCGCGCTGCTCGGCAAGGTGGTCACGGCCGGGGACGACGTGTCGCTGCTGCCGCAGGACGTGCTGCCGGACGCCGCCACGCAGAGCCTGGTGCAGACCGCGCGGCGCAGCCTGGCCAACACGGTCGGCTTCGGCTGGACGACCACGCTGCTGCGCGTGGAGTCCGTGACGGACTCGGACGGCGCGCTGGTCACCATGGACACCGTGGTCACCTGGGCCGGCGGCCACACCACCCACGGCCAGACCTTCCACGCAAGACCATCGGCGGTACGCCGTGCGCCCGCCCCGCCGTCGCCCGCCACCTCGCCCGCGTCCCCGGTCGCGCCGGCCGCCGGCGGCACCGCCGCCACCGCCGCGTGGCGGACCGCCGGCGCGGACGCGACACCGGCCGCGGACCCGGTCGAGGGGGAGATCGTCGAGGACGCGGCGAACGGCGAGTCGGTGCCGCCGGTCGAGGACCTGCCGGGTCTCCGGGCCCAGGCCCACGAGCTGCGCGAGCTGCTCGACCTCGGCTTCCACCACCGGGAGGTGCTGGGCCGGCTGGGCGCGACCGTCTCGCTCGGTGTGCTGATCACCGGCCCGGCCGGGTCCGGCAAGGGCGTGCTGGTCCGGTCCGTCGCGGCCGCGGTCGGCGCGCGCGTGGCCGCGATCTGGGCACCGGAGCTGGCCGCGCTCAGCAACGAGGCCGCGGCCCGCCGGCTGCGTGCCGCGGCCGAGGCACTCACCGGCTCGGACCGGCCCGGCGTGCTGCTGGTCGCGGACGTGGACGCTCTGGTCCCGCGGGCCGACGCCGGACCGCTGGCGACCGTGTTCCGGCAGGTCGTCACGGGCCTGATCAAGGCGGGTACGGCCGTGGTCTGCACCAGCAGCCGGCCCGAGGAGCTGGACCCGGGGCTGCGCGCACCCGACCTGCTGTCCGTGCAGATCAGCGTGTCGCTGCCGGACGCCGCGCTGCGCCGCGAACAGCTTGACGTGCTCACCCGGGGCATGCCGCTGGCCGAGGACGTCCTGCTGGACGACGTGGCCGGCCGGACGCCCGGCTTCGTCGCCGCCGACCTGGCGGCGCTGACCCGGGAGGCCGCGGTCCGCGCGGCGCTGCGGCAGAAGGCGGACGCACCGGAGACGCCGACGATCGCGATGGCGGACTTCTCGGCCGCGCTGGAGGTGGTCCGGCCGACGTCGATGGCCGAGTCCACGCTGGAGCTGGCCCGGGTCACGCTGGACGACGTGGGCGACATGGCCGAGGTCAAGGAGCTGCTCACCGAGTCGGTGCTGTGGCCGCTGACCTACCCGGACACGTTCGCCCGGCTCGGCGTGCAGGCGCCGCGCGGTGTGCTGCTCTACGGCCCGCCCGGCTGCGGGAAGACGTACCTGGTGAAGGCGGTCGCCGGCTCCGGCAAGGCGAACGTGCTGTCGGTGAAGGGCGCGGAGCTGCTCAGCAAGTGGGTCGGCGAGAGCGAGCGCGCGGTCCGTGAGCTGTTCCGCCGGGCCCGGGAAGCCGCGCCCACGCTGGTGTTCCTGGACGAGGTGGACGCGCTCGCGCCGGTCCGCGGCCAGGGAAGCGACGGCGGCACCACCGACCGGGTGGTCGCCGCGCTGCTCACCGAGCTGGACGGCGTCGAGTCGCTGCGCAACGTCGTGGTCATCGGTGCCACCAACCGGCCCGACCTGATCGATCCCGCGCTGCTGCGCCCCGGCCGGCTGGAGCGCATCGTCTACGTCCCGCCGCCGGACGCCGAGGCCCGCACCGCGATCCTGCGCGCCGCCGCCAAGCCGGTCCCGCTCGCCGACGACGTCGACCTGGCCGCGCTCGGCACCGCGCTGGAGAACTTCTCCGCCGCCGACTGTGCCGCGCTGATCCGGGAGGCCGCGCTCGCCGCCATGCGCGAGTCCCTGGACGCCACCTCGGTCACCGCCGCCCACGTGGCGTCGGCCCGCGACCGGATCCGCCCCTCCCTCGACCCGGCCCAGGTCGCCCACCTCGCCGCCTACGCCGAGTCCCGCTCCCGCTGACCCACCGCGGCCGGCTCTCCGGTGCGGGCCGGTGGCCCGGTTTCGGGGACCGCGCCGGCACCGGCAGGGAGGAGCGCCGGCGACGACCGGTGCCCGCGGGAGCATGCGGGCAGCGGCCACGCCGGGAGCGGGAAATCCGCTTCTGAGGGTTTTTGCGGGTCTCAGGCGGTGATGACGCGGACGCCGGCGGTCTCGAACTCGTCGATCACGGACGGGGTCGCGCCGGAGTCGGTGACCAGCGTCTCGACGCGGTCGATCGGGCAGATGCGGGCGAAGGCGTGGCCGCCGAGCTTGGACGAGTCGGCGATGATCACGACGCGTTTGGCGCGGCCGACCATCAGGGAGTTCATCGCGGCCTCGCCCTCGTGGTGGGCGGCGGCGCCGAGCTTCACGTCGATCGCGTTCACGCCGAGCAGGACGAGGTCCAGCGTGACCTCGCGCAGCAGCGCGCCGCCGAGCGGGCCGACCAGTTCGAACGACTGCGGGCGGACCACGCCGCCGGCCACGACGATCTTCATCTGCGAGCGGACCAGCAACTCGTTCGCGATGTTGAGCGCGTTCGTCACCACGGTGAGCTGGGTGCCCTCGGCGTTCGTGTTCAGGTCGGGGCGGACGGCCAGCGCCCGGGCGACCTCGGTCGTGGTGGTGCCGCCGTTGAGGCCGACGACCTGGCCGGGCGCGACCAGCGCGGCGGCCGCGGCACCGATGCGCTGTTTCTCCGCCGAGTGCTTCGCGGTCTTGTAGCGCAGCGGGAGGTCGTAGGAGACGCCGTTGGCCACCGCACCGCCCCGGGTACGGATGATCATCTGCTGCTGGGCGAGCTGGTCGAAGTCGCGCCGGATGGTCGCCTGCGACACGTTGAGGTGCGCCGCGGCGTCCTCCACGCTGACCCGGCCGCTGTCCGTGAGGAGTTCCAGCAGCGCGTTCCAGCGCACATACCGATCCACCGCCGGCCTCCTCCCGCGCAACCGTGCACACGCTGAGTGATTTGGTGCACAGTAATGCTCGAAAGGACCGCTAAGCAAACCGCCGTGCTGCGCGAAGTTGTTCATGCTTGCCGCCAACCCCGGAATCTGAGCACAATGGCGCGCGAAACAGCGATGAAACGAGCCGTTCTGCGCAGCACGGCCCGTGCCCGTCCCGGTTCCATGGAGGGGTGTTGGAATGGCCTTCGTCGACGAAGAACTCGCCAGTCAGCCCGACTGCTGGCGCACCGCCGCCGCCCTCGCCCCGGAGCACGCCGACGTGCTCGGCCGGCCCGGCGAGCGGGTGGCCGTGACCGGCTGCGGCACCTCATGGTTCATGGCCATGGCCTACGCGACGCTGCGGGAACAGGCCGGCCTGGGCGAGACGGACGCGTTCCAGTCCTCCGAGTTCCCGATCTCCCGACGGTACGACCGGGTGGTCGCGATCACCCGGTCCGGTACCACCACCGAGGTCGTCGACCTGCTCGCCGCGCTGACCGGCACCCCCACCACGGTGATCGTGGGTGACGCCGGCACGCCCGCCGCGCGGCTCGCCACGGACATGGTCGCGATGCCGTTCGCGGACGAGCGCTCGGTCGTGCAGACCCGGTTCGCCACCAGCGCGCTCGCGCTGCTCCGCGCGCACCTCGGCGAGGACCTGGCCGACGCGATCACCGACGCCGAGGTCGCGGTGCGCACGCCGCTGCCGGTCGACCCGGCGCGGGCCGAGCAGATCACCTTCCTCGGCCGTGGCTGGACCGTCGGGCTGGCGCAGGAGGCCGCGCTCAAGTGCCGCGAGGCCGCGAACTTCTGGGCCGAGGCGTACCCGGCGATGGACTACCGGCACGGCCCGATCGCGATCGCCGCGCCGCACCGCGTGGTATGGGCGTTCGGCGAGGTCCCGGCCGGGCTGGACGAGTCGGTCGCGGCGGCCGGCGCCACGTTCGTGCACAGCAGCGGCCACTGCGGGCACACCGCGCTCGGCAGCTGGAACGGCGGCCGGGTGCCGCTCGACCCGATGGCCGACCTGATCCTGGCCCAGCGCTTCGCGGTGTCGCTCGCCGCCGCCCGCGGTCTCGACCCGGACGCGCCGCGCAACCTGACCCGCTCGGTCGTCCTGACGTGAGCTCAGCGAACGGTCCCGGCCCGGTCGTCGTCGCGATGGACATCGGCGGCACCGGGATGAAGTGCGGCGTCGTCGCGGTCGACGGCCCGGTGCTGCACACCGAACGACACGACACGCTCGCGTCCCGCGGGCCCGCGGCGGTCGCGGCCGCGATCTGCGACGTCGCGGCGGGGCTCGCCGACCGGGCACGCGGGCTGGGGCAGGTGCCGGTCGCGGCCGGGGTGGCGATCCCGGGCGTGGTGGACGAGGGCCGCGGCGTCGCGGTCTTCGCGGCGAACCTGGGCTTCCGGGACGTACCGCTGCGGGATCTGGTCGCCGCCCGGCTGGGCATCCCGGCCGCGCTCGGTCACGACATGCGCGCGGCCGGCCTGGCCGAGGCCCGGCTCGGCGCCGGCCACGGCTCGGACGACGTGATCTTCGTGGGCATCGGCACCGGCATCGCGGCCGCGCACGTGCGCGGCGGCCACACCAACAGCGGCGCACACGGCGCCGCCGGCGAACTGGGCCACATCGTGGTCCGGCCCGGCGGCCCGGCCTGCGCCTGCGGCCAGCGCGGCTGCCTGGAGACGATCGCCAGCGCCGCGTCCGTGGGCCGGCGCTACGCCGCGCTCACCGGTGCCGAGATCACCGCCGCCGAGGTGGTGACGCGCGCGGTCGCGGGCGAGGACGCCGCCGGGGAGATCTGGCGGGAGACCGTGGACGCGCTCGCGGACGGGCTGCTCACCGCGCAGGCGCTGCTCGACACGGAGGTCTTCGTGATCGGCGGCGGGCTCGGCGAGGCCGGCGAGGCGCTGCTCGGCCCGCTCCGCGAGGCGCTGGCCGCGCGCGTCACGTTCCACCGCATGCCCCGGCTGGTGAAGGCCAGCCTCGGCGACACCGCCGGGCTGCGCGGCGCGGCCCTGCTCGGCCTCGACGCGCTGGCCGCTTCCGATTCGTCAGTGGAGAACGAGTGACCATGCAGATCGCCGGCCGGATCGTCACGCCCGACGGAGTCGTCGAGGACGGCCACGTCACGATCGACGGACCGCTGATCGCGTCGGTCGGTGAGGGTCGTGCCGACGGTGCCGAGCGGGCCGCCTGGGTGCTGCCCGGCTTCGTGGACATCCACAACCACGGCGGCGGCGGGCACACGTTCACCACCGGTGACCCGGACGCCGCCCGCGCCGCGGCCGCGTTCCACCTGCGGCACGGCAGCACCACGGTGCTGGCGAGCCTGGTCAGTTCGCCGTTCGCGCTGATGCGGGACGCCACCGCCGCGTTCGTGCCGCTGGTCCGCGAGGGGGTACTGGGCGGCGTGCACTACGAGGGGCCGTACCTGTCCGGAGCGCGGTGCGGCGCACAGAACCCGGACTTCCTGCGCGACCCGGACACCGACGAGCTCGCCGCGCTGATCGCGCTCGGCGACGGCGCGGTCCGGATGATGACGATCGCACCCGAGCTGCCCGGCGCGCTCGACGCGATCGCGCTGCTCGCCTCGCACGGCGTCGCGGCCGCGGTCGGGCACACGGACGCACCGTACGACGTGACCCGCGCCGCGGCCGCGGCCGGTGCCACGGTCGCGACGCACCTGTTCAACGGCATGCGGCCGGTGCACCACCGGGAACCCGGCCCGGTGCTCGCGCTGCTCGACTCGCCCGGCGTGATCTGCGAGGTGGTCGCGGACGGCGTGCACCTGCACGACGGCACGCTGTCGTTCGTGGCCGGTGCGGCGCGTGGCGGATACGCGCTGGTCACCGACGCGATGGCGGCGGCCGGGATGCCGGACGGCGCCTACGAGCTGGGCGGCCTCTCCGTGGTGGTGGCGGACCGGGTCGCGCGGCTCGCGGCGAACGGGTCGATTGCCGGCAGCACGCTGACCATGGACGCCGCGCTCCGGCAGGCGGTCGGCGCCGGAATTCCCGTGGCGGACGCTTCCCGGGCCGCATCGTGGACACCGGCCCGCGCGGTCGGCCTCTCCGGCACGCTCGGCGCGATCACGCCGGGCCTGCGCGCGGACCTCGTGCTGCTCTCCGAGGACCTGCAGGTCACCGGCGTTGTTCGCGCCGGAGTCTTCCAGTAATCCATTTCTCTTCGGTACGGTGCGGCGATGTGAGCGTGCACATAGCCGTTCCCGAATACTGAAATTCGTCGCGATTTTTAGCGATAAATCGGTCTATGAGGGTCTAACCTCTCGGGTCATGCATCTGACCGTTACGCACCTTGCCGCCTTCGCGGGAGTGATGGCGCTCGGCACGATGTCCCCCGGCCCGGACTTCGCGATCGTCCTGCGCCACGCCGTCGCCTCCGGCCGCCGGGCCGGCTTCGCCACCGCGGTCGGCATCGCCACCGGCATCCTCGGCTGGGTGCTCCTCGCCGCCGTCGGCGTGGCCGCGCTGGTCGCCGCGTCCCCCGTCGCATACCTGTCGATGAAGCTGACCGGCGCCGCCTACCTGGTCCTGGTCGGCCTCCGCACGCTCTGGACCGCGATCTCCGCCCGCCGCGACCTGCCGCCCGACACCCGCGACGACCTGGCCCGGCTCGCCGCCGCGTTCGACGTCCCGCGCCACCGCCGACGCCGCCTGCCGTGGCTGTCGCTGCTCGCCTGGGAACGCCGCCACTGGTCCGCGTTCCGCGCCGGCCTGCTCACCAACGTCTTCAACCCCAAGGTCGCGGTCTTCTTCCTGGCGCTGCTGCCGCAGTTCCTGCCGGAGCACCCCACCCCCGGCGACACCCTGGTCCTCGCCGCCGTCTCCTTCGCCGTCACCGCCGGCTGGTTCACCACGGTCACGCTGGTGGTCGGCGCCATGAAACGCCTCCTCGACCGCCGCGCGGTCCGCCGCGGCCTGGACACGCTGATGGGCTCGGCGCTGCTCGCGCTCGGCCTCCGCCTCGCCATCGATCACTGAGCGCGCCCGCCGGTCACCCTCTCCACGCCACCCGCGTTTGCTCTGCTTACCTGGACATATCGACCACATCGCACGGACAAATTCGGCCAAGCCGACGCCGTGCGACTCACGTCAGCAGAGCGGGACCGGTGGCGCGGCGGCGCGGTGGGTAGCGCGAAGCGGGCCGGCGGCAGCGCAGGTAAGCAGAGCAAAGCGGGCCGGCGGCAGCGCAGGTAAGCAGAGCAAAGCAGGCCGACGGCAGCGCGGGTGAGCAGAGCAGAGGCGGGTGGGAAGGCGGCGGCGGAGTCGGAAATTTCCGGATCGGATGGCCACAGGTGCGGCGCCGGGCCCTGCCGCGGTGATCACTGTCCGAAACGGTGCGAGCTGGGGCGATGCTCGTTAGGGTGGGCAGCATGAGCGTGGGGGACATCGAGGACGACGATTCCGATCTGACCGAGCTCCCGGCGCCGCGGGCCGCACCGGAGGAGCCGGCCCTGGTCGAGCGCGAGGTGCGCATCCTCGAGTTCGAGAAGCGGTGGTGGCGGCACGCGGGCGCCAAGGAGCAGGCGATCCGCGACGAGTTCGGGCTGTCCTCGACGCGCTACTACCAGTTGCTCAACGGGCTGCTGGACAATCCGCTGGCGCTAGCGCACGACCCGGTCCTGGTCGGCCGGCTGCGCCGGCTGCGCGCCTCCCGCGCCCGCTGACCTCGGCCGCCAGAACGACAGGGTCTGCGGCGCGGGCTCGACCGGCGCGGCCGTGAACGGCAGCCAGGACGGCAGCGGCAGCGTCCGCCACGGGATGCGGGCCATCACCCGGCCCAGCACCACGCCGATGAGCAGGCCGGCGATCGAGTCGGTCAGCCAGTGGAAGCTCAGGTAGATCGTGGTGACGAAGACGATGACCGGCGGGGCGATCCGGATCACCGGCTCGAACCGGCGGGCGCGCTCGCCGAAGAGCCAGGTCAGCAGCAGCACCATGGTGAAGAACCAGACGAACGTGTTGACCATGTGGCCGGACGGGTACGACCAGTCGTAGACGGCCGCCTCGTTGAACAGCTCGACCTTGTTCGGCAGCTCCGAGGAGGGCGCGTCCCGCCCGCCGAACTCCTTGAGCGGGACGACCACGACAGCGGCCAGGACCCACGTGAACGCCAGCAGGATGAGCGGGCGGACGTCCCGGTCGCGGTAGAGCAGCCACAGCGCGATCACCCCGAAGGCGATCACGAAGTGGCCGCTCTGGCCGAGCTGGTTGCCGATCAGCGCGATCCAGTACATGACGGGCGGGCGGTGCGCGTCGGCCCAGTTCGCGATCGCGGAGTCCAGGCCGTACAGGTGGCCGGCGGCGAGCAGCGCGGTCAGCCCCACGAACGCCGCCAGCATCAGGACGTCGAACCACCAGCCAAGTCGTCGCACGCCGGACACGCTACCGGGTCAGACCAGCGACTTGATCCGCTCGTACAACAGATCGGCGCGTACGCCGGAGTTCGGGCAGCCGCCGAAGTGGTGCAGCGCGACCACCTTGTTGGTGGTGCGGGACAGCACCGGCGAGCCGGACGAGCCGCCCTCGGTGTCGCAGTAGTACGAGACGTCGCTGGCGGACGCGTACCCGGTGTAGGCGGGGTTGTCGACCGCGCAGTTGCTGCCGCGCTCGCCCGAGCTCATCGCGATCGCGGTCGGGTCGCCGGCCGGGTGCTGCGGGATGTAGAGCTGCGTGCCCGCGGCCGGCCGGGCGGTGTCCAGCGTGAGGAAGCCGAACTTCTGCACGGACGCGAAGCTCTCCACCGTGAACAGCGTGAAGTCCAGCGTCCGGTCCGTGGCGAGCACCTTGTCACCCCAGACCTTGGTCGACTGGTAGACGTCGTACCCGCCGCACCGCGCGCACTGGTAGTTGAACCACACCTCCGTGTTGTAGGCGTCCTTCGAGGTGGAGAAGCAGTGGTTGTTCGTGACCAGGCGGTTCTGCGCGCCGACCCGCCACGCGGTGCACAGCTCGGTGCCGTTGATCAGCAGCCGGGCCACCGCCTTCGAGCGGGTGTAGGCCATCGGGTTGGTCGCGCGGTAGCAGACCGCGTCCGACTTCTCGTCGCCACCGCAGACGCTCTCCTCGCGCCCCGGCCCGGCCGGGCCGGGTGCCGGCTCGCGCGCGGCCTCGACGCGTTCCGGCCGGGTGTATCCGCGGGCGACCCGGTCGATGCCGACGCCGAGGTCGGCGAGCGCGCTCTTCAGGCCGAGCGGGTCCGTGCCGCCGGTGTGCAGCTCGACCACGGCGGTGTCGCCGGAGACGGACATCGCCCAGCGCTCGCCGTCCCGGTCCGGCGCGCCCGGGTCGAGCACGGCCCGGGTCAGCCCGGTGACCGCGTCGCGGGTGACGCCCTCGTACCGGTGCGATTCGCGGCCGTGCGGGTCGGAGACCGTGAGGTAGTCGCCGGGCAGCAGCGCGATGCGGCTGAAGTGGACCTTCACGTACTCGGCGCCGGGGAACCGGAGCGTGGTGCGCCGGGCCGCGCCGGCGTAGCCGAGCGTGCGGTTCACCCGTTCGACCGTGCCGATCGGCTGGCCGGCGTCCGCGGTCTCGCCCTCCCGCGCCGCACCGGTCGGTGTCGGCTCCGCGGCCTTCGGGGGCGGCGCGGCCTCCGTCGTGGGCACCGGCCGCGGCGCGGTCGTGGCGTCCGGCGTGGCCGATGCGATGGGGGCGCCGGGGGTACGGGCCGAGGTCACCCCCGCCGCGTTCCACACCGCCACGCCGGGCGTGCCCGGGTCGCCGTCACCGAGGTAGCCGATCGCTCCGACGCCGGCGAGCGTGACCGCCGCACACGCCCCGACGACCAGACTCCACCTTCGCCGCATTCCGCTCCCGCTTCCGTTATGTCGCTGTCCGGACGTTTGATACCTGTCGCATGCCGGACGCCCAATTGGATAGACCGGACATTTGAGTAGATCTCGTCACTGTGTAACGAGCCACGATGAGCCGCGACGCGCCGCGGAAAACGGCATGCTTAGTACGTGCGCATCACCTCCGCCCTCGTAGACCCGGCGCTGCTCGACCTTCCCTGGTCGACACCGCTGGAGCAGTGGCCCGCCGACCACCTGGTCGCGCTGCCGCAGGGCATCTCGCGGCACATCGTCCGGTTCGTGAAGCTGGCCGGCACCGTCTACGCGGTCAAGGAGACCGGCGAGCGGGTGGCCGAGAAGGAGTACGACCTGCTCCGCGCGCTGGAGCGGATCGGCTTCCCGTCCGTGGAGGCGGTCGCCGTGGTCGCGGACCGGCAGTCACCGGACGGCGAGCCGCTGGACACCGTGCTGGTCACCCGCCACCTGCAGTTCTCCCTGCCGTACCGGGCGCTCTTCTCGCACACGCTCCGCGAGAACACGATGATCCGGTTGCTTGACGCGCAGGCCGCGCTGCTGGTCCGGATGCACCTGACCGGGTTCTTCTGGGGCGACTGCTCGCTGTCGAACACGCTGTTCCGGCGCGACGCGGGCGCGTTCGCGGCGTACCTGGTGGACGCGGAGACCGGTGCGCTGCGGCCGAAGCTCTCCAACGGCCAGCGCGACGAGGACCTGGACATCGCCCGGACCAACATCTTCGGCGAGGCGCTCGACCTGCAGGCCGCCGGGCTGCTGCACGAGTCGATCGACCCGGAGCAGATGTCCGACGAGGTGATCAAGCGGTACGAGAGGCTCTGGCACGAGATCACCTATGAGCAGGAGGTGCGGCAGGACTCCCGGCACCACATGGAGGGCCGGATCCGCCGCCTCAACGAGCTCGGCTTCGACGTGGCCGAGGTGGCCATGTCGGTCTCGGACAACGGCAGCTCGTTCCTGGTCCGGCCGAAGGTGGTGGACGCCGGTTACCACGTGCGCCGGCTGTTCCGGCTGACCGGCCTGGACGCGGAGGAGAACCAGGCCCGCCAGCTGCTCAACGACCTGGACACGTACCGGGCGGAGAGCGACCTGTCGGACGAGCAGCAGGCCGCGCACCGCTGGCTGACCGAGGTGTTCGAGCCGGTGGTCCGCGCGGTCCCGGCGCACCTGCGCGGCAAGCTGGAGCCGACCGAGCTCTTCTCTCAGGTGCTCAACCACCGCTACCGGCTCTCCGAGCAGGCGGGCCGGGACGTCGGCCTGGCCCCGGCCGTCCAGTCGTTCCTCAACGACGTGCTGGTGCACCGCCCGGACGAGCAGGCCGTGCTCGGCGTCGAGCCGGACGCGCTCCTCGCCTGATCACGGCGCCGGCGTCGTGGGCGGCGCGGGCGGGTTCGCGGCCGCGATCAGGTCGCGCAGGCCCTGGCGGCGGGCGACCACGACCAGACGGTCGCCGGCCGCGACCCGGTGGTCGCGCGGTGGCGCCCAGTCGACCCGGGCCGAGCCGGTCGTGGCCAGGCCGATCACCCGCGCGCCGCCGGGACGTTCCGCCGCGTCCAGCGTCGTGCCGACCAGCGCGCCGCCCGGCGCGACCGCCACCTCCGCGACCAGCAGCACGTGCCGGGCGACCGGGATGGTGGCCTTGACCTCGCGGTCCATCATGGCCTCGGCGAACGCGGGCGCGGCCAGATAGGAGACGCTGCGCGAGATCGCGATCTGGAACGCGCGCTGGATCCGCCGCGCGAAGTCGCCGTCGTAGAGCCGCAGCACCACGCGCAGGTCCGGCTTGATGCCGCGCGCGTTCAGTGCGGCCTGCAGGTTCGTCACGTCGTCGGTGGACACCACGACCAGGGCCTGTGCGCTGCCGGTCTGCGCGGCCAGCAGCGTCTCCTCGCGCGCCGCGTCGCCGGTGATCACGGGTACGCCGAGCCGCTGCGCGAGCGACATCCCGCGCGCGTGCGGGTCCTTGTCCACCGCGACCACGTCCACGCCCAGGTCGTGCAGCTGGGCCATCACCCGCATGCCGACGGTGCCCAGCCCGACCACCACCACGTGGTCGGAGTGCGGGATCGCCAGCCGTCCGGCGGCCAGGGCCAGCCGCGCGTTCACCACCGCGCCGACCACCGCGGCCGTGATCAGCGGGATCAGCGCCAGCCCGGCCAGCGTCAGCACCAGGTCGGTGATCTGCAGGACGCCGTTCTCCGCATGGTTCGGCTCCGCGCCGGTGACCGTGGTGAGCACGGTCTGGTAGACGGCGCGCCAGATGCCGATCGGCTCGGCCCGCGCGTACTCCCGGGCCTGCAGGCCGCCACTGATCAGGATTATGCCCAGCACGGTGAGGACGCCGACGCCGAGCTTCCGGTCGACCAGCGCGCGCCCGGCCCGCAGCAGCACCGCCACCGGCCGGCGACGCCGCCGGCGACGCCGCAGCCGCCGTGCCGCGACCTCGGTCCCGGCCGGCCTGCCGGTCGCCTCGGCCAGCACGATCTCCGCGCGGCTCTGGTCCTCCGGCAGGATCTCCGGCTCGCCGCCGACGGCCACGTCCCGCTCGCCACCGGCCGCCGCGTCCGTCCCGGCACCGTCGGCCGCGTCCCGCTCGCCACCCGCGGACGTGGCCGCCAGCCCGGCCACCACGGTGGCCGGTGGCACGTCGCCGCGCCGCGCCACGAACATGGTCCGGCCGGCGAGCCGGAAGTGCGTCGGGTCCGGCTCGCCCAGCGCGGCCGCCACGAACGCGGGCGCGGCCATCGAGGCGTCGGAGAGCACGGCGCTGTCGTCGAGCACCTCGCGGGCGCGCGCGGCCAGCTTGCCGTTGAAGACGCGCAGCACCAGCCGGATGCCGGGGGCGGCCTCCCGGGCGCAGAGCGCGGCGTGGATGTTCGTCACGTCGTCCGGGTGCACCAGCGCGAGCGCGGCCGCGTCGGACAGGCCCACGTTCTCGAACGCGGCCTCGTCCAGCCGGCCGGCGATCAGCGTACGGACCCGCCGCATGGTGAGCAGTTCGGGCAGCGCGGAGATCTCCGGCACCAGCGCGGTGACCCGGACGTCCGGGCGCGCGGCCAGCAGCTCGTTGATCAGGCGGAGCGCGAGCTGGTCACGCCCGCACACCACGTAGTGCGGCGCCCGGTCGGCGCCGGTGCCCCGCCCGTTCCACCACCGGGCGAGCGCCCGCCCCCGCCCGCTCGGCGAAAGATCCACATTCGCCATTCCGCGATCATATGCACGGCGGCCAAACTGGTCCGTTTAGGGCGAAACGTACACTACGCGTGTTTCGTTGCTCTTTGCGGACCACCGACCCTTTCGTCGCGCCGCATCGGCGGGAGAGCCCTTCCGCCCCGAAAGGAGCACCCTCCATGAACAAGTGGCTGACCCGCGCCGTGGGCACCGCCGGCCTCGCCGGTGGCTTCCTCCTCCTGACCGGCGCCCAGGCGCAGGCCGCACCGGCCGACCCGGAACTGCTCCCGCTCTCCGGTCTGCAGGACGGCGGCCTGCCGCTGCTGTCCGACCTGCTCGGCAACGCGGCAGCGGCACCGGCGCCGGCGGGCGGATCGGACACCCTGCTGGGCGGGCTGCTCGGCGGCGAGGAGACGCACGGGCGAACGGGGTTCACCCACCCGGCCGCGCAGTTCCTCGGCATCGACTCGGAGGCCGGCCCGGATGCCGGCCCGAGTGCCGGCCGGCGGTCCGAACTCGGCGGTGACGGCGGGCTGCTGGGGGCGCTCACCGGTCTCAGCCGACCGGCCGAGTCGCCGCGACCGGGCCTCTCCGGACTGCCCGGGCTCACCATGCTCTCCGCGCTGACCGGCCAGGACGCGGTGGCGGACCGCGCGGACGAGCGCCCGGTCGCGTCCCGGCCCGGCCGGCATCGCGCCAAGCCGAGCCCGACGCGGACGCGCGCGCTCCCGGCGCAGAGCACCCCACGCACGGCCGGCGCCCACCGCGCCGACGACGGCCCCGGGCACACCGACAACGGCCCCCGCCGCGCCGACGGCGGCCCCGGGCACACCGACAACGGCCCTCGCCGCGCCGACGGCGGCCCCGGGCACACCGACAACGGCCCTCGCCGCGCCGACGGCGGCCCCGGGCACGCCGCGGCATCCGCACCCGCCGACGGCCCGCGCCGCACCACGACGCGCACGCCCGCCGACGGCCCGAATCGCACCGCGACGCGCACGCCTGCCGACGGTCCGAACCGCACCGCCGCGCACGTGCCCGCGACCGACGACGACCGGCGCGCGGTCACCCGCCCCGGCAACGACCGGCGCACCACCGCCGCGCCCGCTCCTGCTCCCGGCCGCCGCACCGCGCCCGCCGCACCCGGCCGGCACACCGCGCCCGCGCCCGACCCCGGCCGTGGCGGCGGCACGCTCGCCGGCCACCCGGCCGACGCCTGGGCCGGGGTCCCCGGCTCGCCGGTGGACGACAGCGCCATCACCGTCACCCCGGACCAGGACCACCAGGGTTTCGGCCGGGCGCCCGCGCGCCTGGCGGAGACGCCGCGGCAGCAGGCCGAGACGCCGAAGCCCGCCGAGTCCCCGGCCCGCGCCCGCCCGTCCACGCGTGCCGGGGAGCGCCCGGTGGCCGGCCTGGACCCCGACTACTCGTGATCCACGCACCGGCCACGGCGACAGGGCCCGTCCCCACGGTGGGGACGGGCCCTGTCGCCGCTGGTCAGGACCCGAGCGTGACGGTCGCGCCGCCGACCACGGCGCCCTGGTCGGTGACCACCGACATCTCGCCGGCCAGCGACCGCCCGTCGGCCGCCGCCGACGCCACCGTCAGCGAGCCGCTGACCTTCGCCGTACCGCCGGGTTCGAGGCGTACGACGTCACCGGGCACCGCCAGCGCGCCGAACGTCGGCGTGAAGTACGCGTCCCGGTAGTCGAACGACGTCTCCCCGGACGGCACCGAGTAGCCCTGCACCACCACGCGGTACTCCCCCGCCTCCGGGTCGGTCAGCGACACCGACTCCGCCGAGTCGCCGTCCGCGGACGACGCCACCGGTGTGTCCGAGTCACCGCGGTAGACGAAGAGGTCCAGGTCGGCCGTGACGTCGCTGGTCCCGCCGATCGACACGTCCAGCCGCGTGGTCCCGGCCGGCACGGTCAGCGTGGACTCCACCCGCGCGTCGGCGGCGACGGTCGGCCGCCGGGTCGCCACGCTGCCCAGCGGCCCACCGCGCGCGACCACCCGGACCGGCCCGAACCGGTTGCGCAGGTCCCAGTTCAGCGTCTTGACCTCGCCCACCCGCACGGTGCCCGGCGTGGACTCGGCCGGTGTCACCTCGACGCCCTGCACGGCCGCGGCGATCCGGTACGGGTTCACCAGCATCGGCGACGTCCGCCGGGACTCCACCTCGATCTCCCAGATGCCGGAGAGCGGCTTGCGGTAGTCGCGCTCGATGCCGGCGCAGGGCGACACCGGCTCGAAGTTCGGGTAACAGCCGGTGGTCGCGGTCGGATCCGCCGGCACGCCGTACGGGTCGATCGCCACGAACCGCGTCTGCGAACCCGCGGCCAGCCCGGACAGGTTCACCTGCAGCGCCTCCGCCCCGTCCGGCACCTCCACGAAGTACGACCGGGTGGCGTTCCGCTCGATCTTGCCGTCCGCCTCGAACGCGTGCCCCGGCGCGGAGATCGGCGTCGCCGCGACCACGGTCGCGAACACCTCGAAGTCCACCACCGGCGTCGCCGGGTCGTCCACCGTCATGATCGCGCTGTGCGCGCCGGGTGACGGCCGCGCCCCGACCGTGACCGTGACCGGCCTGTCCAGCGGCAGGGTCACGGTGCGCGCCGCGGTGAACGTGCCGTCGTTGCCGATCCAGCGGAGCCGGTGCTCGACCGGGCCGGCCGGGCCACTGGTCCGGGTGAGCGTCACCGGGTACGGCTTCCACTCCCACGGCTTGTGCCCGCCCTCCCCGGCCGGGCACCGGTTGTGGATGCCGCTGCCCCGGCCGGGCAGCGGCTCGTCGCCCGCGCCGATCAGGTCGGACAGCGCCGTGCAGACCGGGGCGACCGCGGTGTACGTGCGCGTCTCCAAGTCCTGCCAGAGCAGCTTCCACGCGGCCGGCACGTCGATCAGCCCGTACCCCTGGGCGAACGCCGGCACGCCTGGCAGGTGTGACGCGGAGGTGTAGAGCGCCCGCCGCAGCTGGGCCGGCGTGAGCCCGCGGTCCTGCGCGCGCGCCGCGGAGAGCAGCAGCGTGGCCGCGCCGGCCGCCTGCGGGGACGCCATCGAGGTGCCCTGCAGCATCGCGTACCCGGTCGGCAGCGTGTATCCGGCCTGGGCCACCGGCGTGCCGGGCAGCCAGGTCGGGGTGCTGGAGATCGCGGCGCCCGGCGCGACCAGGTCCGGCTTGAGCCCGCCGTCCTCGCGCGGGCCGCGGGACGAGAACGGGTGCATCGCATAGTCGGCGGAGACCACCGAGCCGTAGTTCGCGGCCCACGTCTCGCGGCTGATCGTGGAGCCGACCGAGACCACGGCGCCGGCGGTGGACGGGTCGCCGACCGTGTTCAGGCCGGGCCCGTCGTTGCCGGCCGAGATGAACATCTGCACGCCGTAGTCCGTGATCAGCCGGTCGTAGAGCAGCACCCAGGCGTTGCGCCCGTCGTTCAGCGCGGTCAGGCCGCCGATCGACATGTTGATCACGTCGACGTGCCGGTTGATCACCATGTCCACCATGCCGTCGGTGAGCGCGGCGTACGTGCATCCGCCGCCCCACGTGCAGGCCCGTCCGGACACGATCTTCGCGCCCGGTGCGGCACCGTCGAACGCGGCGTTGCCCAGCAGGTCGTTGCCGGCCGCGATGCCGGCCACGTGCGTGCCGTGCTCGCTCTCCAGGATGCCGATGTTGACGAAGTCGGAGCGGGTGCCGGAGACGTCGACGTCCTCCCGGTACTCCACGGTGAACGCCATCCGGTCGATCGCCCCGGTCTTCGGGTCGTCGGTCCCGAAGTGCCCGATGTCGTACCGCTCCCGGTACGGCCGCATGACCGGCTCGTCCGTGAAGCTCTTGTTCCGGTTCGCGTCGACCCGCACGTCGTGCGACACCGGGTCGTAGAGCACGCCGAACGCGTCCGTGGTGTCGCCGTCCCGGTTGACGTCGCCGCCCGGATCACTGGCCTTGGTGATCGACTCGTAGAACCAGTTGAACGCGTACGACCCGGCCGGCGCCGTGAACCGCGCGCCGCCGACCTGGAACGACGGGCCGGTGACCGGCAGGTTCATCCGCAGCCAGGTGCGGTCCTCGAGCGGATCGGTGACGGTGAACACGTCGACGATCTTGCGTTCGCCGGTGGTGGTCCGCTGCAGTGCCGGGTGGTCGACGTCCACGCCGGAGTCCATGATCCCGATGGTGACGCCGCGCCCGTCGTACGCCGGATGGGTCCTGATGAACTCGACCGCGCCGGTCTCGCCGGCCGGCAGGAACGGGTTGTCCGCGGGCGTGTCCTTCCCCGGCCCGCTGCGGGCCTCGCGCGCGGGGGCGGAACCGCCGCCCAGCCCGTCGGCCGGGTCCGGGCGCGGCACGACCGAGTCCAGGTCGAGCGCCTCCACCCCGTCGAGCCGGGCCGCGTCGAGCACGGCGCCGGTCGGGAGTTTGGCGAGCACGTAGCCGAGCCGGTCGACGCTGCGGGAGACGGAGCCGCCGAGCCGGGTGAGCCGGCCGGCGACCGCGGTCGCGCCGCCGCGGCCGGTCGCGACCAGCACGGTGACGGTGGACCTGCCGCCGGCCCGGGCCTCGGCGAGCCGCCGGGCGTCGTCGGCGCCGAGCGTGTCGCCGGCGGGTGAGGTCTTCGGCGTGCCGGCCGCGGCGGCCGGGCCGGGAAGCCCGGGCCCGGTCAGGCCGCCGACCAGCAGCGTGATGAGGAAATATCGCAGCACACCGGCAGGCTATAGGCCTTTATCCGCATATGTCCGATTGTCGCGAAGACTTAACGCTTCCGGCCCGCGCCCTTGCCGTTCTTGTCGGCCCGCCGGTTCTTACCGGCCGGCGCCGGCTTGGCCGGCTTCTCCACCGGCACCGTCAACCGGACCCGCCACCGGCCGTCGTCCTCGGCCGCGGACAGCTCACCGCGCACACTCTCGGCCCGCTCCCGCATGCCCCGGATGCCGTGCCCGGCCACCGGCTCCGGGCCACGCCGCGACGGCACCGGGTTGCTCACGGTCGCGACCAGGCGCGCGTCCGCGACCTCCAGCCGCACCTCGACCGGTTGCCCCGGCGCGTGGTTCAGCGCGTTCGTCAACGCCTCCTGCACCACGCGGTAGACCGCCAGCCCTTCACTGCGGCCGAGCCGGACGTCCTCCGGCGCCACCATGGTCAGCGCCATCCCGGCGGCCCGCATGATCCGCACCAGCTCCGGCAGGTCGGCCAGGCCGGGCACCGCGCGCTGCCCCGGCTCGATGTCCCGGCGGAGCACGCTGAGCATGTCACCGAGCTCCGCGAGCGTGCGCCGCCCGGTGCCGGCGATCGTGTCGAACGCCCGCTCCGCCGCCTGCGGCCGGCTCTCCACCGCGGCCGGCCCACCCTCGGCCAGCACCACCATCACGCCGATCGCGTTGCTGACCAGGTCGTGCATCTCCGGGCCGATCAGCGCGCGCTCGTCCGCCGCCTCGCGGGCCGCGTCCGCCTCGGCCCGGTCCGCCTCCGCACGGTCCCGGGCGGCCTCGGCCAGCTCGCGGGCCTCCTCCGCGCCGTCGCGGCGCTCCTCGGCGAGCGCCCGGGCCTCCTCCGCGGCCAGCCGCTGGCGACGAAGATCCGTGGTGACCCGCCGGAACTCCCGCGCGGCGTGCCGGCCCTCGGCGGCCCGTGGCGCCAACCACGCGACCGCGGTGCCGAGCACCACGATCAGCACGCCCTGCCACCAGCCGGAACGGACGATCACCAGCACGAGCGTGAGCGACAGCGCCACCGCGACCGGCAACCACCGCGCGACCATCATCCCCACCTTCTCCGGCAAGCGCCCATTCTTACCGGTCCGGGGAATGCGCGCTCACCCAGTGGGTACTCCGGCAACGATGCAGACATTCCTGCCGTATCCCGATTTCCTGGAGAGCGCCCGCGTGCTCGACGCGAAGCGCCTGGGCAAACAGCGCGCGGAGACGCTTCAGGTGCTGCGCGGCCTGACCCGCCCGGGCTACGGCTGGCGCAACCACCCGGCCGTGAAGATGTGGCACGGCTTCCAGGAGGCGCTGGTCCGCTACGGCCTGGACGTCTGCGTGGCCTGGCAGGAGCGCGGGCACGCGGACACGGTGGCGGTCGCGCTGATCGCGGACTACGCGGCCGCGCGCGGGCAGTCACCGGCCGACGTGACGATCCGCTCGCAGCGGCAGCTGGAACGGGTCTGCGCGGTGCCGCCGTGGCTCGGCGACGACGCGTTCCACCTCAGCCACCGGTCCGCGCTGCTGCGCAAGGACCCGGACCACTACGGCCCGCTCTTCGGCGGCATCCCGGCCGACCTGCCCTACGTCTGGCCGGTCCCGGCCTGACCCCTCGCCGGCCGCGCCCGGCCCCGGCCGGCCCGGCCTAGTCCCCCTGCGGTGCGGGCGATTCCGGCGCCGGACGGGACGGGCGTGCCACGCGGGCCACGGACGCGAGGCCGAGGCTGCCGAGCAGCGCCGCACCACTGGCGGCACCGAAGAGACGGTGGCGGGAGGCCTTCCGGGAGTCAGCCTGCGGCTCGATCATGATTCCGGCCTTCCGTCCGAGAGCGAGGGAACGTGCACACCCTCAGTTCGGCGAACAGGTGCGCAGAGTAACCACTTCGCACCCCGGAAAATCCTCGGAGAGATGAGCCCCCTGTCGGATTCGAACCGACGACCGCCCGCTTACAAGGCGGGTGCTCTGGCCATCTGAGCTAAGGAGGCGCGCGTGACGCCCCGCCAGCATAGCCACTCCTCGCACGCGTGCAGACCTTTACCCGCTCGCCGTACCAATTGTCCGGTTATGCCGTTGGAGAATGCCGGCCAGACCTTGGCAGGGGTCACAAACGCGTTTACGGTGGCGTCACACGGGTGACATCCGCCGCGCTGTCAGGCACGACGGAGATCACTCGAGGGTCGGTGGAAGCACCGGCTCGCTCCTCTTCACTCGGATCGTCCGGCACGTTCCTGCCGGTGAAAGGAAGCAGCCACACCATGGCTACGGTCACCTACGCGAAGGCGTCCCGCGTCTACCCGGGCACCGAGCGCCCCGCGGTCAACGAGCTCCAGCTGGACATCGCCGACGGCGAGTTCCTGGTCCTCGTCGGCCCGTCGGGTTGCGGAAAGTCCACCTCGCTGCGCATGCTCGCCGGCCTGGAGGACGTCGACGGCGGTCAGATCCTGATCGACGGCCGCGACGTCACGCACCTGCCGCCGAAGGCCCGCGACATCGCGATGGTCTTCCAGAACTACGCGCTCTACCCGCACATGTCGGTGTACGAGAACATGGCCTTCGCGCTCAAGCTGCGCAAGACCTCCAAGGCGGAGATCGACCGTCGCGTGAAGGAGGCCGCCGGCCTGCTGCAGCTGGAGGACTACCTCTCCCGCAAGCCGAAGGCACTCTCCGGCGGTCAGCGCCAGCGCGTCGCCATGGGCCGGGCCATCGTGCGTGAGCCGCAGGTCTTCCTCATGGACGAGCCGCTGTCGAACCTCGACGCCAAGCTCCGTGTCCAGACCCGTTCGCAGATCGCCAGCCTGCAGGCCAAGCTCGGCATCACCACGGTCTACGTCACGCACGACCAGGTCGAGGCCATGACCATGGGCCACCGGGTCGCGGTCATGCTGGACGGCAACCTGCAGCAGGTCGACACGCCCCGCGCGCTCTACGACACCCCGAAGAACGTGTTCGTCGCCGGCTTCATGGGCTCCCCCGCCATGAACATCAAGACCGTCTCGCTGGTCGACGGCGGCGCCGACTTCGCCGGCATCGTCCTCCCGATCACCCGGGAGAACATCGAGTCCGCGCGCACCGGTGGCGACAAGGTCACCGTCGGCTTCCGCCCGGAGGACACCGACATCGTCAGCGCCAGCGAGGGCGGCCTGCCGATCGTGGTCGAGCTGGTCGAGGACCTCGGCTCCGACGCGAACGTCTACGGCCACGCCGAGATCGGTGGCGCCTCCGAGCGCTTCGTCGTCCGCACCGACCGTCGTCACATGCCCAACATGGGCGAGACGATCTACGTCAAGCCGCGCGCCGACAAGATCCACCTCTTCAACGCCAAGACCACCGAGCGCATCTGATCTCGGACGCACTCACCAGGGGCGGTTCCTCCGGACGGAGGGGCCGCCCCTGCGGCATGTCCGGGGCCTTCTTCACCCGCTTCCGGCGGGCCGGGTCCCGCACGCTCGGAGCGGGCACCGGTCGTCGCCGGGGCTCCGCCCTGCACGATCCGAGGCCGCAGGACCGAAGAACGGGCGGGACCCGCTGCCGCGGATCCCGCCCGGTGGGGAGGGCCTCAGAGGGTCAGCGTGGCCCCGGCGCCGGCCGTGACGACGGACTTCACCGAGGCGGCGGCGTCCGGCGTGTAGGCGTACGGGATGGCGTTCACCGTGCCCGCGCTCTCCGGGGTGCCGGAGTTGACGAACACGTTGTCGCGCTGGACCAGGTCGCCCGGCCCGGAATCGGCGTACCCGACCGCGGTCGGCCGGGTGACGTTCTCGAAGTAGTTGCTCTCGACCAGCACGCCCGCGCCCATCGTGGACGCCACGCCGTAGTCGGCGCCGAAGTAGTAGTTGTTGTACACGTGCACCGGGTCGCCGAAGCGCACCCGCGGGTGCCGCTCCTTGGACCCGTCGAACCAGTTGTGGTGGTAGGTCACGCGCAGGTGCCCGGTGTCCTCGGACGCGTTGCCGTCGTCGTGCCCGAGCAGCATCGACTTGGTGTGGTTGCGCACCCGGTTCCAGGAGACGGTGACGAAGTCGGACCCGCGCTTGACGTCGACGGCGCCGTCGTACCCGCCGTCCAGCAGGTTGTGGTCGATCCACACGTTCGTCGACCGCTGCACGTTGATCGCGTCGTCGTCCCAGCCGCGGAACGTCAGGTTGCGGATGATGACGTTGTGCGCGTCGCTGATGTTGAGGCCGTTGTCCAGCGTGGCGCCGGGCGCGCCGAGCACGGTCTTGTCCGACTCGACGTCGTTCATCTTGTCCGGCATGGACAGTGCGCCCTGCACCCGGATGGTCAGCGGCCCGTCCTGCTCCAGCGCGTCGGCCAGCGCCTGCCCGTCGGTCACGGTCACGGTGGGGCCACCCGCCCCACCGGTGGTGCCGCCGTTCTGGGTGGCCCAGCCGACCAGCCCGCCGGGCGCCGGCGGCGGTGACGTGGGTGGCGGCGTGGTCGGCCCGGGGGTGGTCGGCGACGCCGAGGTGGGTGCGGGGCCGGCCCCGGTGGAGACGGTCACGTCGTCGAACTCCGCGGACGCGTTGAACGTGGCCACGCCGACCCGCCCGGACGTGAACCGGGTGTCGGTCGCGGACGCGAGCAGCGCCCCGTCGACGTAGCCGCGCAGCGTGGAGCCGGCCACCTCCAGCCGGACCGCGTAGGACGAGCCGGCGGCGACCGGCAGCGGCGCCGACGCCAGCGTGGCCGACGAGCCGCCGACCAGCCGTTTCAGCTCGACCGTGCCGTTGCTGCGCAGTGCCAGGTAGTAGTAGTTCGTCGCGTTCTGCGCGCGGGCGAGCAGCGCCACGAACCGGTTGCCGCCGTTGAACGCGGTGGGCCGGACCGTGGCCTGGACCGTGTAGTCGGTCCAGCTCGCGGTGCCGGTCAGCGATCGGGCGTCACTGCTGGTGCCGGTCTGCCGGTAGGCGCCGGACGCGACGCCCCAGCTGCCGCCGGAGGAGGTCCAGCCGGCGGCGTTCCCGTCGCCGAAGTCGTCGGTGAAGAGCGTGGCCGCGGCGGCGCTGCCGGTGCCGATCGCCACCAGCACGGTGGCGACGAGCAAGGACCCACAGACAGCGGCGGCGGTACGGGTACGGGTCACGGTTTTCTCCCTGCTGCGAGAGAGCGGGGGTGGGGGCGGTGGTGTGGCGGCACCGCCCCCACCCGGATTGCGTCAACACCTCGACGTCTGTCGATATGTTGAGGTCTGCGGCCCCCGGGGTGTCTGCCCACCGCCGGGGGCCGGTGGCCGCGGGCGGTTCTGCCGGCCGCCCGCGGTCACGTCACACCATCAGAAAGCGAGATTTCCGGTGCCCGCGCCGGCCATGACCGCGGCCTTGACGCCGTTCGGGTCGGCGACGGTGTAGCTGTAGTAGGTGCTCGGCTCCTGCACGGTGCCGCTGCAGTCCGGGGCACCGGACTCGCCGACGAACACGTTGTTGCGGGCCACGCAGCGCCCGCCCGGGCCGGCGTAGTTGTTGCTGACCGGCTCCTCGACGTCCTCGAAGTAGTTGCCCTCGATCACGCAGCCCGCGTTCGCCTGACAGGCCACGCCGACGTCGGTGTTGTAGACGAAGTAGTTGTTGAACACGTGCACCGGCTCGCCGAACCGGATGCGCGGGTTGCGCTGCGGCGTCCGGTCGAACCAGTTGTTGTGGTAGGTCACCTTGAGGTACCCGGTGTCCTGCGCGCCGTTGCTGTCGTCGTGCCCGAGCAGCATGTTCTTCGAGTGGTCGTGCGTGTGGTTCCAGGAGACCGTGATGTAGGACGAGCCGCGCTTGATGTCGATCAGCCCGTCGTACCCGTCGGACAGGTCGTTGTGGTCGATCCACACGTGGTGCGTGAACATCTGCACGTTGATCGCGTCGTCCGGCGTACCGGTGAAGTTCAGGTTCCGGATGATCACGTTGTGCACCGCGTCCGCCGGCGGCGAGGTCACGGCGGAGACCGGCAGGCCGATGTTGAGGCCGCCGCCGGTGAGCCCGGACGCCGCGCCGACGCCCACGATGGTCTTGTCGCTGGTCACGTCGTGCATCGGGCCGGGCAGCGTGAGCACGCCGCTGACCCGGATGTTCAGCGGTCCGGCCGTTGCGATCGCGGTGAGGAACTCGGCCGCGGTGTCCACCGTGACCGTGGGCCCGCCCGCGCCGCCGGTGGTGCCGTTCTGGCCGAGCGCGTTCACCGAGGCGAAGCCGATCGGTGGCGCACCCGGGTCGATCGGCGGCTCGGTCGGCGGCAGCGTGGGCGTGACGGTGCCGGTCGGTTCCACCACCGGGCCGGTGGAGACCTCGAAATCGTCGAAACTGGCCGACGCGTACGACGTGGCGAGCCCGGCCCGCCCCGACGTGAGCGTGCCGTCGGTGGCCGTGACGACCGGCGCGCCGTTCAGGTAGCCGCGCAGTGTGCTGCCGGTGACCTCGAGCGTCAGCGTGTACCAGGTGCCGGTGCTGACCGTCGCGGCCGCGGACGCCAGCACGATCGGCGCACCACCGGCCCGTTCGAACAGCTCGATCCGGCCCGCGTTCGACAGCGCCAGCCCGTAGTAGGCGCTGCCGCTCTGCACCCGGGCGGTGATGCCGGCCGTACGCCCGCTGCCGTTGAAGCCGGTCGGCTTCACCCGGGCCCGGACGGAGTAGTCGGTCCAGGACGCGGTCCCGGTGTAGGTGCGGGCGTCCGCGCTGGTCCCGGTCTGGCGGTAGGCGAACGAGCCGTCGGAGACGACCGACCAGGAGCCTCCCGACTTGGACCAGCCGTTGGAGTTGCCGTCCTCGAAGGTGTCGGTCAGCAGCGAGGCCGCGCTGGCGGCCGGTGCCGCGTAGACCGCGGCGACCGCGGCGACCGCGGCCAGGGCGATCGTGTGGGCGACACGTCGCATGGTGGGTTCCTTTCGGGTCGTGCCCGGCCGCCTCGTGGAGCCGATGGCGGGACGGCCGGGCGAACTGGGCGCTAGATCCGCCCGGCGCCGGCGAACGAGCCGACGACGCTCGGGACATCCGTGGTGGCGTGCACCGGTCCGGCCCGCAGTACGGGGGTCCAGCCGGCGTCACCGCTCAGATCGGGGTCGTGGGTGGCGTTGTAGGCGTCGAGCGCGCTGATGGCGGCCTCGGCGCGGTTGCCGGTGCGGACGACGGTGCCGCGCTCGGTGATCGCGGTGCCGCCCCAGTCGCGGATGATCGCGTCCGGCCGCAGGTCGTCGTAGAGCCGGAAGTAGTTGTTCTCCGCGTAGATCGCGGATTGCACGCCGACGCCCCACGCGTAGTCGAACGTCTCGCCGGAGCTGCGGTAGTAGTTGTTGTAGATGTCCACCTGACCGAACCGCACGCGCGGCAGACGCTGGATGCTGCCGTCGAAGAGGTTGTGGTGGATGGTCACCTTGAGCCGGCCGACGTCCGGGCCTACCGTGTTCGACGAGCCGATCAGCATGGTCTTGTCGTGGTTGGTGAACACGTTCCACGACGCGGTCACGTAGGTCGCGGTGTGCGTGATGTCCAGCGCCCCGTCGTGCACCTGGTACGGCCGTCCGAAGTGGATCGGCTGGTCCGTGTCGGGGTTGTCGCCGTCGGAGAACGTGACGTGGTCGACCCACACGTTCTGGCTGCGCCGCACGGAGATCAGGTCGTAGTTCGAGTTCCAGTTGCCGAGCTCGCCGTCGGTCGGCGACCAGGCCGGGAAGCAGTCCCGCGCGTCCTCGATCGCGAGGTTGCGGATGATCGTGTTGCTGGCGCCGTCGACCATCAGCGTCAGACCGGTCAGCGTGGCGCCGGGCCGGCCGACGATCGTGGTGTTCGGGCTGAGGTTGATCTGGGTCTGCGCGGTCTGCCGGGTCACCGACCGGGCGCGGGCCGCCTCCAGCTCGCCGGTGGGTGCGACGTATCCCCAGGTGGCCGGGTCGTAGGCGGCCAGGTAGGCGTCCAGCGAGTACGCCGGGTCGGCCAGGTCGGCGCAGTCGAGCAGCGTCCCGTCCGCGGCCTCGAAGCCGTCGATGCGCCCCTCGACGTAGATGATTTTCGGGCTCGCGTCGGCCCGGCCGCCGATCGCGGCGACCAGCTCGGCCCGGGTGCGCACCGTGAACACGTGCGCGTCGTCGGCCGCGCTGCCGCCGGTGGTGCCGGGTCCGGCGGCGGCCCAGCCGTCGTTCGCCGGAAGCGTCTGCCGTCCCAGGTCCGGCGGGGCCGCCTGCGCCGACGAGGGCAGCGTGACCAACAGCAATCCGGCGATCGCCGCCGCGATGGTGGGTTTCGTCATTGATCTCTCCACGTGAGCGCCACACTGAATGCGTTTACGAACGCGAAACATCTGGGCTCAACGTAGATATTTACGTGGATGAGAGTCAATAAAACGAATATGCAGGTTAGTTGCACGTAAAAGCGGCATGACCCATTAACCGACGCACAAACGCCGGATTGTGGACCACTCTGTCCGTTTGGTTACCGGGCGGTTTTGCCTCCCGTTTGCAGGTCTCGTGCCGGCAGTCCGTCGATCGGGGTGCGCCACGGCTCCCGTGCCCAGCCGACGCCCAGCTCGGAGAGCAGTGCGGGCCGGTCCGCCGCGGCACGCAGCGCCGCGTTCACGCCCCGGATCACGTGCACCCGGTCCGGCGGCGTGCCCACGGAGTCGACCAGCGCCGCGTCGATCGCGTGCGGTGGCGGCGCCGCCTGCACCGCCTCCAGCACGGCCGTGAACGGCGCGGTCCGGTCCAGCGGCGCGATCAGCTGCGCCGGGTCGTCCAGCAGGTTCTCCAGCAGGTCACGACGGCCGGGCACGTGCTGCGGCGCGTCGTCGCCGGGCAGCAGCAGCCGGTCGGTCGGATATTCCAGCACGGCCCGGCCGTGCGTACCGTGCACGACGATCTCGCCCCGGATGAAGTCCTCACCGCAGAGCGTCACCGCCATCAGCACCGGCGGGCCGGCCGCGAACGACACCCGCAGGCTCGCGGTGTCGTCCACCTCGATCGGCCGGGTCCGGTACCGCTCCAGCTCCAGCGCGACCGGCCGCGGGTCGGGCGCCAGGGCCAGCGCCTGCATCAGCGCGTGGGCCAGCGGGTTCGCGATCGCGCCGTCCAGTGACGGGCGGCCGTTCACCGTGCGGCGCCCGGCCCACGGCGTCCGCGCGTAGTACGCGTCCGGCCGCTGCCAGGACGCGACCGCGGCGATGCCGGTGACCTCGCCGAGCCGCCCGTCCGCGATCGCGGCGCGCAGCCGGGCCAGCGCTGCCGAACCGAGCGCCTGGAAGCCGATCTGCAGGGCCCGGCCGGTGCGCGCGGCCACCGCGGCCAGCGCGCGATGCTCGGCCAGGGACATCACCGGCGGCTTCTCCAGCAGCACGTCCGCGCCGGCGCGCAGCGCGTCGGTGGCGATCGCCAGGTGCGTGTGCGGCGGCGTGCAGATCACCACCACGTCCGGCCGCACCTCGCGCAGCATCTCCGCGTGGTCCGTGAAGATCCGGGTGGCCGGGTCGATCGGCGCGTCCTCCGCCGGTGCGGGCGGGCGCGGGTCCGCGAACGCGGCCACCTCGACCCGGCCGGCCGCGGCCAGCCGAGCGAGGTTCCGGCGATGCGAGAGCCCGTGCCCGCTCGCCCCGATCAGCGCCACGCGTCTCATGCCGGCCTCCTCGCCGCGCCACCGTCCCACCGAGCAGATGATTCCCGCACGGGCTCACTCATACCGGAGTCCCCACGACGCGACGGCTCCCCGGCGGCCGGTGCCGGGCCGGAACGAGTCGCGGGCGGCTCACCTCCCGGCCGCCTCGACCGTGGCAGCCGCGCCGTGCCGGGTCAGGTCGGTGAGCCAGGACGTGATGGACGCGCGCACCTCGTCGTCCCCGGCCAGCGCGGCCGGGAACACCGAGTCGATGTGCAGCAGCGCGTCCACCACCGCGGCCGGCTCCGACGACGTGTCCGCGAGCGCGGTCCGGATCCGGTCGGCCAGCGGGTCGTTCAGCGGCAGCGCGGTCCCGTCGTCCGCCGTGCCCTGCACGAACCGCATCCACGCGGCCACCGCCAGCGTCGCCCACCGCGCGTCACCGTGCGCGGCCCGCCGGTCCAGGATCGTGTGCAGGAGCCGTTGCGGCAGCTTCTGCGTACCGTCCATCGCCACCTGGTGCGTCCGGTAGAGGATCACCGGGTTGGCGAAGCGAGCCAGCACGTCGTCGCCGTACCCGACGATCGAGACGCCCTCCGGCGGCCGGAAGCTCTCCGCGATGTCCTCCGCGATGAGTTTCCGCAGCGTGCCCTCCATGCCCGGCAGCGCCAGCGCCTCCGCGATGGTCTCCTTTCCGGCCAGCGCGCCGAGGTAGGCGAGCGCGGAGTGGACGCCGTTGAGCGTGCGCAGCTTCAGCCGCTCCCACTGCCCGGCGTCGTCCGTCATGATCGCGCCGGCCTGCTCCCAGGACGGCCGGCCGCCCGGGAACCGGTCCTCGATGACCCACTGGGTGTACGGCTCGGCCGCGATCGCCGCCTGGTCCTCCACCCCGAGCACGCGCGCCGCGGTGGCCAACGTCTCCGGCGTGGCGGCCGGCACGATCCGGTCCACCATCGAGTTCGGGAACGTCACGTTGTGGTGGATCCAGTCGGCCGGCGCACCGGTGAAGCCGCCGAACGCCAGTCCGGCGCCGACCAACCCGTGCGTGCGGCGCCCGTTCGACGGCAGGTTGTCACAGCTCAGCAGCGCGAGTGGGCCGGCGTCCGCGGCCGCGCGCGCCAGCAGCCCGCGGATCAGCAGGCCGGGCACGGTCTGCGGTGGCCGGTCCGTGGTCAGGTCCGCGGCGACCGCCTCGTCCGCGAGCAGCTCGCCGGTCACCGGATCCAGCTGGTACGCCTTCTCCGTGACGGTCAGCGTCACCACCCGGATCCGTGGGTCGGCCAGCAGCGCCACGATCGCGGCCGGGTCGCTGGCCGCGTGCCGTACCTCGGACAACGACCCGATCACGCGGGTCCGGGACGTGTGCGCGCCGAGCGTGGTCACGCTGAACAGGTTGTCCTGCGCCCGCATCCGGTCGAACACGCCGGTGCTGCGCGGTGCCACGCCGACGATGCCCCAGTCGCCACCGCCGGCGGAGATCGCCTCCTCGGTGAAGACCGCCTGGTGCGCCCGGTGGAACGCGCCGAGCCCGAGGTGGACGATGCCGCTGCCGATCTCGTCCGGACGGACCAACGGCCGGCTCTCGATCGGCAGCGAGGCGATCGCGCCCAGACCGAGCCGCTTGACGCTCACCACGCTGGTCATGCGTCCACCCCGTCCGCGAGCCGGGCGCTCCAGATCGGCCCGTCCGGGAAGCTGTAGTCCGCGACCGACTCCGGCTTCATCTCCGCGCTGTACCCGGGCCGCTCCGGCACCAGGTATCGCCCTTCGCGGGTGCTGACCGGGTCGACGAAGTGCTCGTGCAGGTGGTCGACGTACTCCACCATCCGGCCGGTGAGCGACGTGCTGACCCGCAGGTAGTCGAAGATCGCCAGGTGCTGCACGTACTCGCAGAGGCCGACGCCGCCCGCGTGCGGGCAGATCGGGACACCGAACTTGGCGGCCATCACGATCTCGGCGAGCACCTCGTTGACGCCGCCGACCCGGCACGCGTCGATCTGCATCACGCCGATCGCCTCGGCCTGCAGCAGCTGCTTGAAGATGACCCGGTTCGCCGCGACCTCGCCGGTGGCCACTCTGATCGGCGCCACCGCGCGCTGGATCCGGGCGTGCCCGAGCACGTCGTCCGCGTGCGTCGGCTCCTCGATCCAGTACGGGTCGAACTCGGCCAGCCGCGCCATGTTCTCGATCGCCTCGTCGACGTCCCAGACCTGGTTCGCGTCCATCATCAGCCGCGTGTCCGGCCCGACCTCCTCGCGGATGATCCGGGCCCGGCGCACGTCGTCCTCGATCGGGCCGCCGACCTTCATCTTCACGGCGCGCCAGCCCTCGGCGAACGCGGCCCGGCTCAGCGCCCGCACCTTCTCGTCCGGGTAACCGAGCCAGCCGACCGACGTGGTGTACGACGGGAAGCCGTCCCGGGCGATCTCGGCCAGTCGCTCGTCCAGCCCGGTCCGGCCCTTGTCCAGGATCGCGGCCGCCTCGTCCGGCGTGATCGCGTCCGTGATGTGGTGGAAGTCGATCGACGCGACCAACTCCGCGGTCGGCATCTCGGCCAGCAGGCGCCACAGCGGCTTGCCCTCGACCTTGGCCCGCAGGTCCCACACCGCGTTGACCAGCGCGCCGGTCGCCATGTGGATGACGCCCTTCTCCGGGCCGAGCCAGCGCAGCTGCGCGTCCGCGGACAGCGACCGCCAGAACGCCACCGGCGCCGCGACGATCTCCTCCAGCGTCTTGCCGTCGACGTGCCGGGAGAGCGCCTTCACGGCCGCGACCGTGATCTCGTTGCCCCGGCCGTTGGTGAACGTGAAGCCGGCGCCGACGTGCGGGCCGTCCGTGCGCAGCTCGACGTAGGTCGCCGAGTAGTCACCCCGGTTGATCGCGTCGGAACCGTCCGCCGAGTCCGACGTCGGGAACCGCACGTCGTGCACCTCGACCGCGAGAATGGTGGTCACAGCTTCTCTCCGATTTTGAAGATCTTCTTGGGCAGCCGGTACGCGAGGTCGACGATCGTCTCGGCCGCCTCGTCGAGCGGCAGCCGGTGCTCGGCGACCAGCCGGGCCAGGAACCCGGCGTCGATCCGGCGGGCCACGTCGTGCCGCACCGGGATCGAGCAGAACGCGCGGGTGTCGTCCACGAACCCGGCCGTGTTGTAGAAGCCCGCGGTCTCGGTGACCGCCTCGCGGAACCGGCGCATCACCTCCGGCGAGTCCAGGAACCACCAGGGCGCGCCGAGGAACAGCGCGGCGTAGCCACCGGCCAGCGGCGCCAGCTCCCGGGTGAACGTGTCCTCGTCCAGCGTGAACAGCACCAGCCGCAGCCGTGGGTCGTTGCCGTGCGCGTCCAGCAGCGGCTTCAGGCCGTGCACGAACTCGACCGCGTGCGGGACGTCGCCGCCCACGTCCCGGCCGTGCCGGTCGTAGAGCCACCGGTTGTGGTTGCGGAACGCGCCCGGGTGCAGCTGCATCACCAGGCCGTCCTCGATGGACATCCGGGCCATCTCGATCAGCATGTGCGCGCGGAACGCCTCCGCGTCCTCGGCCGTCGCCGTGCCGGACAGCCCGCGCGTGTAGAGCGCCTCGGCCTCGGCCGGCGTGAGCAGCAGCGTGCGCGCGGTCAGGTGCCCGTGGTCGGTGCTGGTCGCCCCGGCCGCGACGAAGTCCAGGCGCCGCGCGCGAAGCGCGTTCAGATAGCCGCGGTACGTGCCGGTGTCCTCGCCGGTGATCTCGCCGAGCCGCGCGACGTTGCCCGCCCAGTCCTCGAACTCCATGTCCACCACGTTGTCCGGCCGGAACGTGGTGATCACCCGGCCGCCGGGACCGCCCCAGCCGTCGTCGGCCAGCCGCGCGTGCCGGGCCAGGTCGTCCAGCGGCGACTCCGTGGTGGCCAGCACCTCGATGTTGAACCGCTCGAACAGCGCCCGCGGCCGGAACTCGGGCGTGGCCAGTCTCGCGGAGATCTCGTCGTAGATCGCGTCCGCGGTCGCCGGGCTCAGCCGCTCGGTCACGCCGAACACGGTCTCGAACGTCCGCTCCAGCCACAGCCGCGACGGCGTGCCGCGGAACAGGTGCCAGTGCTCGGCGAAGCGCCGCCAGATCGTCCGGCCGTCCTGCTCGGAGGGTGTGCCGTCGCGCGTGGGGACGCCCAGCTCCGCCGGGGGAATGCCCTGGCTGAGCAGCATCCGGGTGACGTAGTGGTCGGGCACGATGATCAGCCGCGCCGGGTCCGGGAACGGCGCGTCGTCCGCGATCAGACCGGGGTCCACGTGGCCGTGCGGCGAGATGATCGGCTGTTCGGCCGCCAGCGCGTACAGCTCACGGGCGATGCCGCGCTGCGTGGGCTCGGCGGGTAGGAGGAGGTCGGACACGAGGCTCCTAGGAGGGTTGGTTCACTCGGGTCAGGGACGGGCGATCGGGGCGGCAGCCGGGGTTACATCGCTTTCCATAACTGCAAAGGTTTGCAGCGAAGAAACCATGAGGGATAGCTGTCCGTCAACGGCCGAACACAAAGAGGGCTATTTTGTCCTAATTTAGCCTGGTGCATGATCGCCTTGGGAGCGCTTCCGCAATAGTTCCGCAACAAACATCCATTGACATAGGCACAACCGTTTGCATTAATTGGCCATCCACGTGACGACGGCCACAGCATTGATGACCACGAAGGGGTTCGCGTGCCAGCCACGATCCGAGACGTTGCCCGGGCCTCGGGGGTGCACATCTCCACCGTCTCGCGCACCTTCTCGGCACCCCACCTGGTCAACCCGGACACCCGCAGTCGCGTGCTGGCGTGTGCGGAGTCGCTGGGTTACCGGCCCAACCGCGCGGCCCGGGCACTGATCACCGGCCGCACGCACAACATGGGCCTGATCGTGCCGGACATCTCGAACCCGTTCTTCCCGCTGCTGATCAAGGCGGCGGAGACCCAGGCCCGCCAGCGGGACTACCACATCTTCGTCACCGACACGAACGAGGACCCGGCCGTCGAGGAGGAGCTGGTCCACGCGCTCGCCAAGCAGGTGGACGGCATCCTGCTGTGCAGCCCGCGGATGAGCAACAGCCTCATCGAGCAGCTGTCCCGCGAGGTGCCGCTGGTCGTGGTCAACCGGCAGGTGGCCGGCCTGCCGTCGGTGGTGATGGACGTCGGCCAGGGCGCCCGGCTCGCGATCGAGCACCTGGTCTCGCTCGGCCACCGCGACCTGGCGCTGCTCTCCGGCCCCCGTGGCTCGTGGACCAGCCGGGAGATCCGCCGGGCCGCCACCGCGGCGGCCCGCGCCGGCGGCGCCGAACTGACCGTGCTCGGCCCGAACCCGCCCACCGAGCGCGGCGGCCAGACGATGGCGGAGCAGGTGCGCCGCGCCGAGGTGACCGCCGTGCTCGCCTACAACGACCTGATGGCGATCGGCCTCATGGAAGGGCTCGACTCGCTCGGCATCGCGGTCCCGGCCGAGGTGAGCGTGGTCGGCATCGACGACATCACGCTCAGCCGGCTGACCCGGCCCAAATTGACGACGGTGGCCAACCCCACGGCGGCCGCCGGACGGGCGGCCGTCGACATGCTCCTGCAACAGGACGGCTCCTGGCCGGGTCGCGTCGGACGCGGCGCCACCGGGACCGTTCCCGTCGACGACCGCCGCACCACCGCACAGGTAACGCTCCAGACCCAGTTGGTCATACGCGACTCAACGGGCCCGGGCCCGCATGGCACTGCGGACCCGGGCGGCGCGGTCGCGCCTTTCCCGGAAGTTGTCGCCTCCTAAGCCCAAGGAGTGAGCGCAGAAATGCACCCCGCCACACATCCGGAGAGCGCGCTGCCCGCGCGCCCTCACCGTACCCTCAAAGTTGGTCGTGTTCTTCGCGGCTTGGCCGCCACCGCGGTCGCGCTTCCCCTGATATTCGGTGCCGCCGCGTGCGGTGACAGCAACGACGACGCGGGCACCGACCCGAACGAGAAGGTCGAGCTCAGCGTCTTCTGGTGGGGCGACGACTCGCGCGCCGAGACCACCAAGAAGGTGCTCGACGCCTACACCGCCGCGCACCCGAACGTCACGTTCGTCACCACGTTCCAGGGCAACCAGGGCTACCTGGACAAGCTCTCCACGCAGGCGGCCGGCGGGAACGCGCCGGACATCTTCCAGCTCGACGACAACATGCTGTCCGAGCTGGCCGAGCGCAAGGTCACGCTGGACCTCACGCCGTACGTCGAGGACAAGACGCTCGACCTGTCCAAGTTCCCGGAGAGCCTCGCGAAGTACGGCGTGGTCGACGGCGAGCAGGCCGGCGTCGCGCTGGCGGAGAACACGCCCGGCCTGATCTACAACAAGTCGAAGCTCAAGGAGTTCGGCGTCGCCGAGCCGACCACCGGCATGACCTGGGAGGCCTTCATCACCTGGGCCAAGGAGGTCAGCACCAAGTCCGGCGGCAAGATGCCCGGCACGATGGACCCGAGCGCGGACTACAAGGCGCTCTGGGTCTGGCTGCGCCAGCAGGGCAAGGAGTTCTACAACGGCAAGGAGCTGGGCTTCACCGCCGAGGACCTGACCCGCTGGTTCGAGCTGTGGAAGGGCGCGCGCGACTCCGGCGCCACCCCGACCGCGGACGTGATCCACGAGGGCAACAGCTCGGACGCCAGCAAGCAGCTCGTGGTCACCGGCAAGGCCGCCACCAGCTGGGTCTGGTCGAACCAGCTGGCCGCGCTGTCCAAGAACACCAAGGACGAGCTCGGGCTGATGGCGTACCCCGGTGACCCGAGCGGCCAGTGGGCGCGCGCCTCGATGTACTGGTCCGGTTCGTCCAAGACGAAGTACCCGGACGTCGTCGCCGACGTGATCAACTACTTCGTCAACGACGCCACCGCCGCGAAGACGCTCGGCATCGAGCGCGGCATCACGCCGAACCTGGACCTTCGCAAGGAGGTCGAGGCCACGCTGACCGACGCGAACCAGAAGACCTCGCTCGCGTTCGAGACCGAGATCACGCCGAAGTTCGGCGCCGCGCCGACGCCGCCGCCGAAGGGCCACGCCGCGGTGCGCACGCTGCTCGTGTCCATCGCGGAGAGCGTCCAGTACGGCAAGGCCACCCCGGCCCAGGCCGCACAGGACTTCCTCACCCAGGCCGCGGGCAAGCTCGGCTGACGCACCGCTCGCGCACGTGGAGAAGGAGGCACGCTCGTGGCACTGACCACGGCATCCGCCCCGGTCGTACCCGAGCAGCCCGGTCGACGGTCCCCCGCCGCACACAAGCGGCGGGGGTCCGGTGGCGGGCGCGGTCGACAGGGTGTGGCCGGTTACGTATTCCTGTCCCCCTGGCTGCTCGGGCTGATGGGCATCACCGCCATCCCGATGCTGCTGTCGCTCTACCTCAGCTTCACCGACTACTCGGTCTTCTCCACCTGGGAGGACGTCCAATGGATCGGGCTGGAGAACTACCAGGAGATGTTCACCGGTGACCCGCAGTTCTACCGCGCGGTCACGGTCACGCTCGTCTACGCGCTGGTCATGGTGCCGCTCAAGCTCGCGGCCGCGCTCGCGGTGGCGTTGCTGCTCAACCGTGCCTGGCGCGGTGTCGGGCTGTTCCGCGGCCTGTTCTACCTGCCGTCGCTGCTCGGCGGCAGCGTGGCACTGGCACTGGTGTGGAGCGCGTTGTTCGCCGGCGACGGCGCGGTCAACGAGTTCCTGGCGTTCTTCGGCATCACCGGGCAGGCCTGGGTCAACGACCCGGACTACGCGCTCGGCACGCTGATCATCCTGGGGATCTGGCAGTTCGGCGCGCCCATGGTGATCTTCCTGGCCGGGCTCAAGCAGGTGCCGGTCGAGCTCTACGAGGCCGCGTCCGTCGACGGGGCCAGCCCATGGCGCCAGTTCTGGCACGTCACCATGCCGATGCTCTCGCCGGTGATCTTCTTCAACCTGGTGCTGGAGACGATCCGCGGATTCCAGGGCTTCACGTCCGCGTTCGTGATCAGCAACGGCACCGGCGGTCCGGTCGACTCGACGCTGCTCTACACGCTCTACCTCTACAAGCGCGGCTTCGCCGAGTTCGAGATGGGGTACGCGTCCGCGCTGGCCTGGGTGTTCCTGCTGGCCATCGGCGTCCTGACCGTGGTCCTGTTCAGCACCGGCCGGTTCTGGGTGCACTACGCGGATGGGGAAGACCGATGACCGCTCCCGCTGTGGCACGGCACGCCGCCGTCCGCAAGAACCGGTTCACGATCGGGCAGGCGGTCCGGCTCGCCGTGCTGATCGTCGGCCTGGTCCTGGTGCTCTACCCGCTGGCCTGGGTGATCGGCTCGTCGTTCAAGTCGGACGCGGAGATCGCCAGCAACATCTCCGTGCTGCCGACCGAGTTCACCGCGTCGCACTACACGGCCGGCTGGAACAGCTTCGACGTCAGCTTCACCCGGTTCTTCATCAACAGCACCGTGATCGCGCTGCTCACCGTGGCCGCGAACGCGATCTCCTGCCTGGTCGCGGCGTACGCGTTCGCCCGGCTGCGGTTCCCGATGCGCGGGTTCTGGTTCGCCATCATGATCGGCACGCTGCTGCTCCCCGGCGACGTGCTGATCATCCCGCAGTACATCGTGTTCAACACGCTGGGCTGGATCGACACCCCGCTGCTGCCGCTGATCGTGCCGAAGGCGCTGGCCACCGAGGCGTTCTTCGTGTTCCTCATGGTCCAGTTCATGCGGGGCATCCCACGGGACCTGGACGAGGCCGCGACGATCGACGGCTGCTCGCCGTACGGCGTGTTCTGGCACGTGATCCTGCCGCTGAGCCGGCCCGCGCTGGTCACCACCGCGATCTTCTCGTTCATCTGGACCTGGAACGACTTCTTCACCCAGCTGGTCTACCTGAACGAGCTGGAGGACTACACGGTCCCGATCGCGCTCCGGCTGTTCATCGACTCGACCGGGCAGAGCTCGCTCGGCGCGATGTTCGCCATGTCCGTCCTGTCGCTGCTGCCGGTGTTCCTGTTCTTCGTCGCGTTCCAGCGGATGCTGGTCGAGGGCATCAACACCAGCGGACTGAAGGGTTAGTGATCCACCATGGGTGACCGCCAGTTGCGCTGGCCGACCGACAACGCCCCCGGGCCGCCGGTCCAGCGCGACTGGCGGGACACCCTCCGCGCCGCCTCCGACCTGGCCCTGACCGGCATCGTGCTGACGATCGCGGCCCTCCCGGTCGTCACCGCCGGTGCCGCCGTCGGCGCGGCCTCCACCGCCGTCGCCCGATACACGGATCACGAACGATTCCCCGGCGTACGCGAGGTCGCGCGCACCTTCGCCCGCGGCATCCTGCCCGGCATCCCACCGCTGCTGGTCGCGATCGCGGCCGGCGTGCTGATCCGGCTCAACATCCACGCGCTCAGCGTCGGCCTGGTCCCCGGCGGCCGGCCGCTGATCTGGGCGACGCTGCTGCTCGCGCTCGCCGCCGCCGGCTTCGCCGGCCTGGTCGTGGTCGAGTTCGGCCGCGCCACCGACCTCGGTCCGGCCGGCTCCGGCGGGGCCGCACCGCCGGCCGGGCCCCTGCCCGGAGACGAGGACCGGCAGCGGCGTGCCGGTCCCGGCTGGCGCGCCGCGACCCGCGGCGCGGCCCGGCTCGTGGCCGCCCGGCCGGCGACGCTGGCCGCCAGCGCGGGCGTGCTGGGCCTCACCACGGCGATCGGCTTCCTCGTGCAGGCCGTCGTGGTGCCGATCCTGGCCGGTTACACGCTGCTCGCCCTGCACGTCATCCGGCGCCGGCTCGCGCCGCCCGCCGACGCTGCCTGACGCACCGGCCGGCCCCTCGCCACGACCCGGTCAGTTCCGCACGAAGCGCTGGATGCGGAAGCCGTTGGAGCCGCTGCCGCAAACGATCGTGGTCTCGTTCCACGAGCAACTGCCGAGCCGGGCCTCCGGCAGCGTGCCGATCTGCCGCGGCGAATCGCCGTTGTCGACCGTCGCGGAGAGCGGCACGCCCTCGCTGCCCAGCGAATCACCGATCGGCTCGCGGTCGAAGATGAGGAAGCTGCGCGCGTTGACGCGGGCCGCGACGCCGTTCCACTCGAAGACCTTCTCACCGGACGCGTCGTAGAGCGCGGTCCGGTAGGTCCCGCCCTTCGGCTTGTGCCAGAACAGCAGTCCGCCGTCGGCCGCCGGGACGATCGCCCCGGTGTCGGTCAGCGCGGTCAGACCCGGCGCGGCCGCGCGCAGCACCTGCTCGCTGCCCGCGGAGATGTCGTAGACCGCCACCTCGTCGGTGCCCTCGTCCGCGACGTCCGCGAGGCAGAGGCGGTCGTCGGCGCACGGCGTCAGCGACTTCAGCGTGCGGCCCGAGGTGTCGTTGTAGACGACCGTCGCCGGGCCGAACGAGGTCAGGTCGTAGGCCTCGATGCGGTACCGCTCCCCGGTGGTGCCGACGTAGAGCCGTTCCGGGTCCGCCACGATCTGCGTGCCGGAGCTCGAGGTCAGGCTGAACGGCTCCACGTCGATCGCGCCGGACGACGTGACCGAGCCGGTGCTCACGTCGACGACCCGGGCCTGCTGATCCGCGCTGAGCAGCACGAAGCGTTGCTCGGCGTCCGCGTTCCAGCCGAACGGCGTGCCGGAGGCGGCGGCCGGGCCGGTGCGGTCACCCGGCGCGCCGAGCCGGATCACGCGGTACGCCTCGGAGGACTCGCCGCGCGGGATCGGCAGTTCCCAGGCCTGCTCGCCGTCGGACATCCGGTACCCGATCAGCATGCGGTCCTCGGCCCGGGCCAGCATCAAGACGTCGTTGAAGATCCAGATGCGGTCCTCGCCGGTGATGTCCTTCTGCCAGAGCCGCTTGCCGTCCCGGTCCCAGACCAGGATCGGCCGCGGCCGGTCGCTGATCCCGTCACCGTTCGCGACCACGTAACGGTCCGTCGCGTAGATGCCCTCCCAGGTGGACGCGGTCGCCTCCGCGGTGGACTCCTGCCAGACCTGCTCGTCGCCGGCCAGGTCGACGGCCTGGATCTCCAGTGTCCGGTCGTCGCGCTGGGCGGCGAGGTACGCGCGGTCGCCGACCACGTCCGTGAAGACCTCGAAAACCGACTGGTCCGGCTTGTCGGCGATCGCGGGGACGAGCGTGCCCTCGGTCAGGTCGGCGAACGCCACCGGGGACACGCGGTTCCACGGGCTCAGGTAGATCAGGGTGCCCGCGGTGACCAGCACGATCAGCACGACCGCGGTGGCCACGGCGGCCAGCAGCACCGGCCGGCGCACCGACCTCCGCGGCGGCAGCGCCCCGGCGGGCAGCGGAGCCTTACCCGGCCCGGCCCCGGCCGGGGAGACCGGCGGCGCGGAGACCGGTGGCCCGGAGACCGGTGGCGCCGAAACCGGTGGCGGCGCGGAGCGCTGCGGGGTGGACGGCGTGGGCATCGTGGCCATCAGTTCGGCCAGGGCACCCTCGGCGACCGGCAGTTCCGGCTGCTCCAGCACGGTCGGCGGGACGTGCAGGTCGGAGTGCAGGAGCCGGCCGACCATCGGCACCCGGGACGAGCCGCCGACCAGGAAGAGGCCGGCCAGCCGGTCCGGGGTGACGCCGGCGGCCCGGATCACACCGGCGGTCTCGTGCACGCCGCGACGCAGCAGCGGCGTGACGACGTGTTCGAGTTCCTCGCGGGTCAGGTGCACGGCGCGCTCGACGCCCGGCACCGCGATCGGTGCGACCGTGGCGCGGGACAGCATCTCCTTGGCGCCGCGCACGTCGTCCCAGAGCTGGCGGCGGTTACGCCACTGGGTCACGGTGACCGGCTGGGTCAGCGCCTGCCACGCCTGCCCGGCGGCGAGGTCGAGCCGCTCGGTGGGGCCGTCCGGCGCCACCTCCCAGCCCCCCGGCGTGGCCTGCGGGCCGCCCGGCGTGGCCTGCGGGCCCGGGCCGGTCAGGAGGCGGCCGACGTGGTCGACGAGTGCGGCGTCCAGGTCCAGGCCGCCGAGGTCGGCGACGCCGCCGGAGCTGACGACGGAGAAGACCGGCCGGCCGGCCGGGCCGAGACCGTCGTTGCGGACGACCGCGACGTCCAGCGTGCCGCCGCCGAAGTCGAACACCGCGAGCGCAGACCCGGCCGGCACCGGGCGGTGCAGCACCTCCGCGAAGTACCGGGCGGCCGCGACCGGCTCGGGCGTGACGCGGGTGCCGGGTTGCCCGGGCGCGGTCGCGACCGCCGGCCAGCCCGCGCGGGCGACCGCCTCGGCCAGCGTCGCCCGGCGGACCGGACCCCACGCGGCCGGGTGGGTGAGCATCGCCGGCGGCAGGAAGCCGACCGCCTCCACGGCGGCCCGGGCGACCGCGCCGAGCACGGCCGCCAGCAGGTCGACGACCGGGACCTCGCGGTCGCCGAGCAGCACCGACGTCTCGTCGATGCGGCGTTTCGGGTTCGGCTCGTACCGCACCGGGTCGGCCTGGGCGAGGCGCTGCGCGTCCCGGCCGACGTGCAGCCGGCCCTCCGGGTCCAGGTAGACACCGGAGGGCATGATCGGCTGCCCGTCGAACAGCAGCGGACGGGTCCGCCCGTCCGGGGTGCGCAGCACGGCGACCGTGTTGGACGTGCCGAGATCGACGCCCAGCCCGTACGGACCGTCACTCATGCCCGGCTCCCGGGCACGACGCGGACACGTCGTGGCCGGCGCTGAGCCGATGGTCCGCTCGCGAGCTCGCTCATTGTCGCCGTACCCCTTCGCCACCACACGTGATCAGCCTCGCATGGTAGCGACTCCGCGCAGGTCAGGCGTTGCGTCGCCGGGTGATCTCCGAAAGCGCGACCGCGGCGGCGACCGAGGCGTTGAGCGATTCCACGTCCGAGGCCATCGGGATCGAGACGCGCAGGTCGCACGTCTCGCCGACCAGCCGGGACAGCCCGCGGCCCTCGGAGCCGACCACCACGATGGTCGGGCCGGTGGCGATCTCCAGGTCGTAGACGTCGGTGGCGCCGTCCGCGTCCAGTCCGATCGCCATGAATCCCTCCTGCTGGCAGGCCTTGATCGCCCGCGTCAGGTTGGTCACCTGGGCGACCGGGAGCCGCGCGGCCGCACCGGCGCTGGTGCGCCACGCGGTCGCGGTGATCCCGGCGGCGCGGCGCTCCGGCACGAAGATGCCGTGCGCGCCGAACGCAGCCGCGGACCGGATCACGGCGCCGAGGTTGCGCGGGTCGGTGACGCCGTCCAGCGCGACGAGCAGTGGCGCGGTCTGCTCCAACGCGGCCGTGACCATGTCGGAGAAGTCCTCGTAGGCGAACGGCGGCACCTGCACGCCGATGCCCTGGTGCAGCACGCCGCCGGTGAGTCGGTCCAGCTCGGCCCGGCTCACCTCCATGATCGCGATGCCCTTGTCGGCGCAGAAGCGCACGGCCTCGCGGACCCGCTCGTCCATCTCGATGCCCTGGGCCACGTAGAGCGCGGTCGCGGGCACGCCGGAGCGCAGCGCCTCGACCACCGGGTTGCGGCCGACCAGCAGCTCGGGCGAGTCCTTCGGCGGCGTGGAGCGGCGGCCGGGCGCGATGCGCGGACCGCGTGCGCCGGTCTTGCCGCCACCACGGCCGGCGGCGAACGCCCCACGGGTCGACGCCGGAGCACCACGGCCGGAGCCGTTCCTGCCCCAGGTGGTGTCCTTGCTGCCGGGAACGCCGACCTTGGGCGCGCGGCCCTCGGCGGCCGCGGCCCGGCGCTCCTTGTCCTGCTTGCGCGCGGTCTTCTGCGGCAGGTCCTCCGTGCCGGAGTAGCCCTTGTGCCAGGGACGCTCGTCCGCCGGCAGCGTGCGCCCGCGGCCGGCGAGACTGTCCCGGTTCTTCCCGCCGGAACCCGACGGCGCGCCCCTCTTCGGCGTGACGCGCTTGTTCCTGCGCTGCGAGTTGCCCGGCATCAGTGCTGCTCCCCAATGGTCCATCGTGGGCCGGCCGGGGTGTCCTCCACCACGACGCCGGCGTTCTTCAGCTGGTCCCGCACGGCGTCGGCGGCCTGCCAGTCCTTGCGTGCCCGCGCGGCGGTGCGCTGCTCGAGTGCGAGCGCGACCAGTGAGTCGACCACCTGGCGGAGGTCGCCGCCGCCGCCCCCGGCCTGCCAGGCCGGGTCGAGCGGATCGACGCCGAACACGTCCAGCATGGCGCGCACCTCGGCCAGCGCGGCGGCGACCACGGTCCGGTCGCCGGCGCTGAGCGCGGTGTTGCCGCGGGTCATCGACTCGTGCACGACCGCGAGCGCCGCGGACGTGTTCAGATCATCGTTCATCGCGCCCGCGAACGCGGGTGGGATGTCGCCCAGCTCACCCGGACCGGTCAGCTCGACGGCCCGCTGGACGAAGCCCTCGATCCGCCGGTACGCCACCGCGGCCTCGCGCAGCGCGTCGTCCGAGTAGTCGATGGCCGACCGGTAGTGCGGCTGCGCCTGGTAGTAGCGCAGCTCGACCGGGCGCACGCCGAGGCCGGCCACGTAGTCGAGGTCGAGCACGTTGCCGACGGACTTGCTCATCTTCGACGCGCCGAGGTTGAGCAGGCCGTGGTGCACCCAGTAGCCGGCGAACCCGAACCCGGCGGCCCGGGACTGGGCGATCTCGTTCTCGTGGTGCGGGAACTGCAGGTCGAGCCCGCCGCCGTGGATGTCGAAGTCCTCGCCCAGGTAGCGCCAGGACATGGCGGAGCACTCGATGTGCCAGCCGGGACGGCCGCGGCCCCACGGCGACGGCCAGCTGCCGGCGAGCGGCTCGGACTCCTTCACGCCCTTCCACAGCGCGAAGTCGCGTGCGTCGCGCTTGGCGCGCGCCTCGCTGTCCGCCGCCTCCTGCATGTCGTCCGGGTGCTGGCCGGAGAGTGCGCCGTACGCCGGGTAGCTGCGCACCGAGAAGTAGACGTCGCCGCAGCCGTCCGCGGCCGGGTAGGCGTGCCCCGCCTCGATCAGCCGCGCGATGATCTGCTGGATCTCCGGGATGTGACCGGTGGCCCGCGGCTCGTAGGTCGGCGGCAGCACGTTGAGTGACCGGTACGCCGCGGCGAGCTTGACCTCGTTCTCGTACGCGATCGACCAGAACGGCCGGTCCTGCTCGGTGGACTTGGCGAGGATCTTGTCGTCGATGTCCGTCACGTTGCGGACGAACGTCACGTCGAGTCCGGACCGGGTCAGCCAGCGGCGGAGCACGTCGTAGTTCACACCGGAGCGAAGGTGGCCGATGTGCGGCGGGGACTGGACGGTGAGACCACACAGGTAGATCCCGACCTTGCCGGGTGACCGCGGGACGAAGTCCCGCACCGAGCGGGTCGCGGTGTCGTACAAGCGGAGTGTCACCCTGCAAGGGTAACGGCCGGTCCCCGTGTCGCGGGGACCGGCCATCGTACCAGCGAATGATCTTGGCTAGGCGCCTACGGCTTCACCCAGGGCTGGAGCGGGGTGGTGACGGCCTTGTAGGCGTCCACGATCCCGTACCCCCAGATGCTGTTGAAGTTCTTCGTGCCGGTGCACAGCGCGTCGTACTCGGCCGGCTGGCCGACCTCCGCGTAGCTGATCAGCGCCGGCGTCGGGCAGGCCCGCTCCGCCGCGGTGCGGTAGAGGTGCTGCTCGACCCAGTTCGGCGGGAGCGTCAGCCCGCCGCGGCGCCGGTCCGGCGTGCCGAACTTCGACACGATCAGCCCGGCGACGCCGGACGCGTGCGGCGACGCCATCGACGTGCCCTGCAGGTAGGTGTAGTAGCCGCACTTGCCGGCCGTGGTGCAGTCCTTGAACACGCGGTTCTCGAAGCCGGGGACGATGTTGCCGTCCTCGTCCACCCGCCCGATCTCCTGCAGGACCTTCAGCGGGTACGCCGAGAGGATCCGGTTGGCGAACGTGTCCCCGGTGCCCTGGGTGTCCGTGGCCCAGCCACCCGGCGCGGCGACGGAGATCTGCTCCGCGCCCCAGTTCGAGTAGTCGGCCTTACGGCCGGACGGGCCGGTCGCGGACACACCGATCACGAACGGGCCCTCGACCGGCAGGTCGAAGCAGGTCGCGTTGTCGATCTCGCGCGGCCGCTCGGTGCCACCCGGGTAGTTCGGGCTGGACGCGTCCGGCCGCGGGTTGCCCAGGTCCTCGTGGTTGTTGCCGAGCGAGCCGACCAGCGTCACGCCCTTGGTGTGCGCGTAGGTCAGCGCCCGCCGGACCGCGGTGATGGTGGCCCGCTGCTCCGCCTGCTCCGCGGCCGAGTCGGCCGGGTTGCCGAGGCAGTTGTAGAGCCACGGGTCAATGTAGAAGGACATGTTGACCACGTCCAGGCCGGCGTCGCCCGCGTAGGTCAGCGCGTTGACCACCGACTCCAGGAAGAAGTAGCCGGAGTCCTGGCCGCCCTTCAGCTCGACCAGCGTGACGTTCGGTGCCACGCCGGAGATGCCGGAGCCGTTGGCCGCCGCGCCGATCGTGCCGGCGACGTGCGTGCCGTGGCCCGCGTCGTCCGTGCCGACCGGGTCGAGGCAGCCGGTGACCTCGCACTCACCGTCGATGTCCGGGATGTCGCGCGCGAAGTTGCGGGACAGCTTCCAGCTGAAGTTCGCCGCGATGTCCGGGTTGCTGGCGTCCACGCCGGTGTCCAGGATGCCGACCGTCACCCCGCGGTCGCCCGGCTCCACCCGGCGGGCGTCGTCGGAGCGGACCTGCTCCAGGCCCCAGAGCTTGTCGTCCAGCGGGTCGAGCTTCGGGCCGCCGTGGCCACCGCGCTTGGCCGCGGCCCGGGACGCGGGTGCCAGCAACGCCTCCTGCTCGACCAGGTCGAGCTTGGGGGCCTTGCCGATCGCGCGGTCGTTGCTGGCGGCGCCGATCAGCGCGGTCGAGGCCGCGGCCTTCGCGGCGAAGTCGGCCGCGCCGGCGGTCACCGTGAACGTGCCGACGCTGTCGTTGCTCTCGACCACCGTGCCACCGGCGGCCGCGATCGCCGCCGTCGCCGCGGCGGTGGAGACACCGTCCTCCGCGACCACCGTGTATTCGGCCGCGCCGGCCGCGGCCGGTGCGGCGGTGGCCGCACCGGCGGGGACCGCCAGCACCAACGCCAGCCCGGTCACGGTCGCGACCGAGCCGGCGGTGAAGCGTCTGCTCACCATCTGCTTCCTCTCGAGTCGAGTGGACGGCCGTCCAAGACGGCCTGGAAGCATCCCACCCGATCTCGATGGATTCGAATAGAGGCAAGCACAAATTCTTTACACAGGCGTAGCAGTCGATACGTCGTCAAGGCCGCGTCATGCGCAGAACGTCCAGAGCCGTGTCCAACTGCTCCTCGGTGAGCTTTCCGGACGCCACGTGCCCACGCTCGACGACCACCTCGCGGATCGTCTTGTTCTCCTTCAGCGCGGCCTTCGCGATCGACGCGGCCTCGTCGTACCCGAGGTAGCGGTTGAGCGGCGTGACGATCGACGGCGAGCCCTCCGCGTAGCCGCGGGTGACCTCGACGTCCGCCTCCAGGCCGGCGACGCAGCGGTCGGCCAGCAGCCGGGCCACGTTCGCCACCAGCTTGACCGACTCGAGCAGGTTGCGGCCCATCACCGGGAGCATCACGTTGAGCTCGAAGTCGCCCTGGGTGCCGGCGAACGCCACGGCCGCGTCGTTGCCGATCACCTGCGCGACGACCTGGCGGACCGCCTCCGGCACCACCGGGTTCACCTTGCCCGGCATGATCGACGAGCCGGGCTGCAGGTCGGGCAGGCGCAGCTCGCGCAGGCCGGCGCGCGGACCGGAGCCCATCCAGCGGATGTCGTTGGCGATCTTGTAGAGGCCGGCCGCGATCGTGCGGACCTGGCCGGACGTCTCGACCAGCGCGTCCCGCGCGCCCTGCGCCTCGAAGTGGTCGCGGGCCTCGCTCAGCGGCAGCCCGGTGGCCGCGCGGAGCTTCTCGATCACGGCGGGCGCGAAGCCGGGCGGGGTGTTCACGCCGGTGCCGACCGCCGTGCCGCCGAGCGGCAGTTCCGCGAGCCGGGGCAGCGCGGACTCCAGGCGCTCGATGCCGTACCGCACCTGCGCGGTGTAGCCGGAGAACTCCTGGCCGAGCGTGACCGGCGTGGCGTCCATCAGGTGCGTACGCCCGGACTTGACCACCTCCCGCCACTCGGTCGACTTGGCCGCGAGCGCGTCGGCCAGGTAGCCGAGCGCGGGGATCAGGTCGTGCGTGACCGCGTGCGTGGCGGCCAGGTGGATCGACGACGGGAACACGTCGTTGCTGGACTGGGACGCGTTCACGTGGTCGTTCGGGTGCACGTCCCGGCCGAGCTCGCGGGCGGCCAGCGTGGCGATGACCTCGTTGGTGTTCATGTTGGACGAGGTGCCCGACCCGGTCTGGAACACGTCGATCGGGAACTGGTCGTCGTAGCCGCCGTCCGCCACGTGCGCGGCCGCGGTCTCGATCGCCTTCGCCACGTCCGCGTCGATCACGCCGAGCTCCGCGTTCACCGCGGCGGCCGCGCCCTTGATCTGCGCGAGCGCCCGGATGTGGGCCGGCTCCAGGCCACGCCCGGAGATCGGGAAGTTCTCCACGGCCCGCTGGGTCTGGGCCCGCCACAGCGCGTCCACCGGCACCCGGACCTCGCCCATGGTGTCGCGCTCGATTCGGTATCCACTCTCGTTGGCAGTCACCGGTTCATCCTCCCTCGACCGGCGCCGGTTCGCCGTTGATCTGAGCCACGCCCATCTCCGCGAAGATCAACGCGGCGCGGTCGCGGTGCGCGCGGGCCTCCTCCGGATCGCGCAGGCAGGTGCCGAGCCCGGCGAGCGCGCGGGCCTGCTCGTACCGGTGCCCGATCTGCACGGAGACGGCCAGCGAGCGCCGGTACGCCTCGACCGCGGCCGCCGGGCCGCCGGCCGCCGCGAGCGTGGCCGCGAGATCGTTGCCGACCATCGCCTCGCCGTGCCGGTCGCCGACGGTCCGCATGATCCGCAGCGCCTCCTGGTGGTGCTGCTCCGCCTCGGCCAGCCGGCCCTGGAGGCGGCGCGCGGTGCCGAGGTCGTTGAGCACCTCGGCCTCGTTGTACGGGATGCCGCGCTGCCGGCGCAGCGCGGCGGCCAGGCAGCGGGCCGCCGCGTCGGCCGCGCCCATCCGCACCCGGACCGCGCCGATGTGGCCGAGCGCGACCGAGACGTTGTGCTGGTCCCGGCGCTCGCAGGCGAGCAGCAGATGGCGGCGGTGGTAGTGCAGCGCCTCCTCGTACCGGCCCATCATCGCGGCGACGAAGCCCATCTTCGGCAGGTGCAGCATCCGGCCCCGGTCGTCGCCGCGCCGTTCCCAGACCGCGTAGGCCGCGCGCGCGTTCGCCAGCGCCTCCGGCAGCTCACCCATCATCAGCTGCACCGCGGAGAGGTTGCCGCGGGTGGTGGCCACGGCCCGGTCGTCGCCGAGCCGCTCGCGCAGCCGCAGCGACTCGGTCAGGTGCGTGACCGCGGCCTGGTAGCGGCCGGTGCGGTAGTAGGACGAGGCCAGGTAGTTGAGCACCTGTGCCACGGCCGCGTCGTCACCGGCCAGCATCGCGGCGGTCAGCCCGCGCTCGTGCAGCGCGATCAGGTCGTCGTGGTACGCGTTGACGTACAGGAACCGCCACGCCGCCCGCGCCAGCCACCAGGCGTAGTGCGCGTGCCCGGCGCCGATCGCGCGGTCGGCCAGCGCGATCAGCCCGGCCCGCTCGTCCTCCAGCCAGCGCAGCTTGCTGGGCAGCGCCTCGACCAGGTCGGGCCGCTGCGCCGGGCCCCAGCCACGCACGTCGCCGGAGCTGTGCGCCTCCATGCCGACCGTGGACGCGTCCGCCGCGTGCAGGTAGAAGTCGAGCAGCCGGCCGACCGCGGCGTGCCGCTCCGGCAGCGGGTCGCGCGCGGCCAGCCCGGCGGCGAACTCGCGCATCAGGTCGTGCAGCCGGTAGCGCCCGGCCTGTGGTTCCTCGACCAGGTGCCAGTCCACCAGGTCGTCCAGCACGTCCTGCGCGTCGTCCAGCGGCAGCCCGGCCAGCGCGGCCGTGGTGAACGCGTCGAAGCGCTCGCCCGGGTGCAGGCCGAGCAGCCGGAACACGCGCTGCGCCACCGCCGGCAGGTGTGCGTAGGACAGATCGAAGGCGCTGGCCACGGTGCGTTCCTCGGCGGCCAGCTCGGGCAGCGCGGAGCGGCCGGCCAGCCGCCGGGCCAGGTCCGCGACCCGCCACCGTGGACGGTGCGCGAGCCGGGCCGCGGCCAGCCGGATCGCCAGCGGGAGATGACCGCAGCAGCGCACCACCTCGGCCGCCGCCTCCGGCTCCGCGCGGACCCGGTCACCGGCGATCCGGGCCAGCAGGTCGATCGCCTCGGACTCGGCGAGCACCGGCAGCGACTCGGGCCGGACCGCGTCCAGGCCGAGCAGCCGGCGCCGGCTGGTGATCAGCGCGAGGCTGCCCGCGGACGCCGGCAGCAGCGGTGCGATCTGCGCGGTGCTGGCCACGTTGTCCAGCACCACCAGCGCGCGGCGGGCGGCCAGCTCGCTGCGCCAGAGCGCGACCCGGTCGTCCATGTCGACCGGTATCCGGTCACCCGGCAGGCCGAGCTGGCGCAGCAGCGTGACCAGCGCGGCGGACGCGTCCAGCGGTCGGCGCAGGCTGTGCCCGTGCAGGTCGATGAAGAGCTGCGCGTCCGGGTAGTGCGGCGCGACCAGGTTCGCCACGTGCACGGCCAGCGTGGTCTTGCCGCTGCCGGCCATGCCGTCGATCACCTGGATGACCGGGCCGTCGAAGTCGGCCTCCTCGACCGCGCGGACCAGCCGGTCGACCGCCTCGGCCCGGCCGGTGAAGTCCGCGACGGTACGCGGCAGCGCCCGCACCGGCAGCGTCACCTCCCGCGGTGCCGCCGCGGTCTCCACCTCGCCGGTCAGGATCGCCCGGTGCACCTCGCGCAGCGCCGGTCCGGGTTCGATGCCCAGCTCGTTGGCGAGCGCGTCGCGCGCGTCCCGGTAGACCGCGAGCGCGTCCGCCTGCCGGCCGGCCCGGTAGAGCGCGATCATCAGCTGCCCGCGCAGCCGTTCCCGCAGCGGGTGCCGCTCGACCAGGCCGGTCAGCCCGCCGATCGCGTCCCGTTCCAGGCCGAGCCGCAGCTCCACGTCGAACGTGTCCTCGATGGCCAGCAGCCGCTGCTCGTCCAGCGCGGCGGCGGCGCGGCGCACGGCCGGGCTGGTGATCCCGGCCAGCGCCGGTCCCTTCCAGAGCGCGAGCGCGGCGCGGAAGTGCTCCCGCGCCTCGGACCACTCCTCCTTCTCCACCGCGAGCCGGGCCTGGGCGAGCCGGCGGTCGAAGACGTTCACGTCGACCTGCTCCGGGTCGACGACCAGGCGGTAACCGGCCGGGTCCGTGACGATCAGCTCGGCGGGCAGGCCGGCCTCGGCGAACGCGCGGCGGATCCGGGAGACGCTGCTCTGCAGCTGGCCGCGCGCGGTGGCCGGTGGTGCGGAGTCCCAGAGCGCGTCGACCAGCTGGTCGATCGAGACCACGTGCAGCGAGTTGAGCAGCAGCATGGCCAGCACCACCCGGTCCCGCCCGGCGGCGACCGGCGCGTCGACGCCGCCGTTCGCGGCCCGCAGCGGACCTAGGATGCCAAACCACATCGCCACTCCCGGACGTGCCTCGCCGAGCAGAAATGTAGCTCTTCCCGCGCGGCGGCGTCCTCGGCGCCGAGCGCGACGAACCGGCCTCGGTCCGCCGATACGCCGCCCACCCGATCATTCACCGTGAGAGCAAAACAGCAGCGTTTCGGAAGCGCCGTGCGGCAGGCTATGGCTGCGGATGTGCGAACACGTCTTGCAAGATCACATCGGGGGTGGTCGCCTGCCCGTCCGCGCGTCACCACGACCGGGCGGGCATGCGACCAATACGTCACGGCGAGTTACCGACGACCGACGGTCAGGACCGGCTTGGTGACCTCGGCGAAGAAGTCGTTGCCCTTGTCGTCCACCACGATGAACGCCGGGAAGTCCTCCACCTCGATCTTCCAGACCGCCTCCATGCCCAGCTCGGGATACTCGAGCACCTCGACGTGGCGGATGCAGTCCTGGGCCAGGCGCGCGGCCGGGCCACCGATCGAACCGAGGTAGAAGCCGCCGTACCGGTGGCACGACTCGGTCACGCCGCGCGACCGGTTGCCCTTCGCCAGCATCACCATGCTGCCGCCCGCGGCCTGGAACTTCTCCACGTAGGCGTCCATCCGGCCGGCCGTGGTCGGGCCGAACGAGCCGGACGCGTACCCCTCGGGGGTCTTCGCCGGTCCGGCGTAGTAGACCGCGTGGTCGCGCAGGTACTGCGGCATGGCACCGCCGGCGTCCAGCAGCTCGGCGATCTTCGCGTGCGCGATGTCGCGCGCCACCACCAGCGGACCGCTCAGCGAGAGCCGGGTCTTCACCGGGTAGCGGGACAGCTCCGCGCGGATCTCGTCCATCGGGCGGTTCAGGTCGACCTTGACGACCTGGTCCGTCTCCAGCGTCTCGTCCGTGACGTCCGGCAGGAAGCGGGCCGGGTCGGTCTCCAGCCGCTCCAGCCACACGCCGGACGGAGTGATCTTGGCAACCGCCTGCCGGTCCGCGGAGCAGGACACCGCGATCGCGACCGGGCAGGACGCGCCGTGCCGGGGCAGCCGGACCACCCGCACGTCGTGGCAGAAGTACCGGCCACCGAACTGCGCGCCGATGCCGAACTGCCGGGTCAGCTCCAGTACCTCGGCCTCCAGCTGCACGTCGCGGAAGCCGTGCGCCAGCATCGAGCCGGAGGTGGGCAGTGCGTCCAGGTACTTCGCGCTGGCGAGCTTCGCGGTCTTCAGCGCGTACTCCGCGGAGGTGCCGCCGATCACGATCGCCAGGTGGTACGGCGGGCAGGCCGACGTGCCGATCGAGCGCAGCTTCTCCTCCAGGAACTGCATCATCCGCGTCGGGTTGAGCAGCGCCTTCGTCTCCTGGTAGAGGAAGGACTTGTTGGCCGAGCCGCCGCCCTTCGCCATGAACAGGAACTTGTACGCGTCCGGCTGCCCGCCCGGGTCCTCCGCGAACAGCTCGATCTGCGCCGGCAGGTTGGTGCCGGTGTTCTTCTCGTCCCACATGGTCAGCGGCGCGAGCTGGGAGTAGCGCAGGTTGAGCCGGGTGTACGCGTCGTAGACGCCGCGCGCGATCGCCTCCTCGTCCAGCCCGTCTGTCAGGACGTGCCGGCCGCGCTTGCCGACCACGATCGCGGTGCCGGTGTCCTGGCACATCGGCAGCACGCCACCGGCCGCGATGTTCGCGTTGCGCAGCAGGTCGGTGGCGACGAAACGGTCGTTCGGCGAGGCGGCCGGGTCGTCGATGATGGACCGCAGCTGGGTGAGGTGCGCCGGGCGCAGGTAGTGGGCGATGTCGTGCATCGCCTCCGTGGTCAGCTGGGTCAGCACGGACGACTCTATGGTCAGGAAGCGGCGCCCGCCGGGCCCGTTGACGACGTCGATGCCCTCGTCGCTCACCAGGCGGTATTCAGTCAGGTCTTCCCCGAGCGGTAGCAGGGGGGCATGGGAGAAGGCGGCGGCACTGCTCATGAGCCGCAAGCCTAGGCCAGTCCGGGCGCGGGTTCGGTGACCGGTCCGTGGCTACTTGCCGGAGAGGCCGCAATTGGGCTGTGCCGGGTCCGTGCACGCCGCATCGGCGCCCGTTTGGTCGGAAGTCCCACCATCGGCAAGTTGCGACCCGTAGGGCACGTAACCGATGTCCCGGCCGTCCCCGATGATCAGTCCGGCCGGGCCGGCCGCGAGCACGTCCGCGCCGGACCGGACCTCGGCCAGCACGGCGCCGGTCGACGGCGCGAGCGCGATCACCCGGTCCGGGTCCTGCTCGACCACGACCACCGCGTACCGGGCGATCGCGGCCCGGGTGTCCGCGTCCGCGTCGCGCGACCAGGCCACCCGGTCCTCGCCCAGCACGTACCCGCGCAGCAGCCGGCCGTCCTCGGAGTGCACGGTCACGAACTGGTCGTCCACCGACAGCACCCGGTCGCCCGGATCGCCGGTCCACAGCAGCCGGCCGTCGTACATGTCCACGATCACCTCGCGGCGGTCCGGCGCCACGCCGAGCACCACGTTGCGGCCGCCGCGCGGGTCCGTGCGCTGCGCGCAGCCCGCGCTCTCCGTGGTGCGCAGGTTCAGCGCGGTCTGCCGCCAGACCTCCCGGCCGGTGCCGGCCTCGTGACCGGTGACCGTGAAGTAGCAGGTGCCGTCCGCGGACTGGGCGAGCACCCGGATCACCCGGCCGCCCGCGGTGGTCACCCGCTCCTCGCGGCCCGGGTCGGCCACCCGGGCGACCCGGCCGGTGCCGGTCTCCACCACGAACACCTTGCCGTCGATCGGCAGCCCGAGCAGGCCGGGTGCGGGCTGCGGGCCGGCCGCGTCCGCGCTCACCCGGGGCGCGGTCAGCAACTCCGTACCGAAGGATCTCGGGTTGTCCGCGTTCAGGCCGACCTGGATGCCGGGCAGATCCGTCGACCAGCGCGGTGCGGTCCCGCGCGGGTCGAACGCGGACAGCACGCAGTCCTTGGCCGCGAAACACCGGACGTCGATCACCAGATTCCGGTACGTCCAGACGCCCACCGCGTCCGTGCTGGTCCGCAGCACGGACCCGTCGTACGGGTTGAGCACCTGGTAGCCCTTGGTGAGCAGCTCGCCGGTCAGCACCACCGCGCCGTCCCCGTCGCCGGCCACCGCGTTCCAGCTGATCCCGGTCTTCTCCCAGGCCACACCGCCGCTGGCGAGCGCGCGCCCCTCGACCGCGTCACCCCGGTCGATGATCACGGCACCACCGGCGATCGTGACCGTGCGCGGCAGCGCGCCGACCCGCTGCTGCCAGAGCGGCGCCGGCTCGGCGAGCGTGCCGCTCTGGTTCACCCACGCCCACATGCCGGGCCAGGGGTTCCAGACGTTGGTCAGCGCCAGCGTGACCAGCGCGATGACGGCAAGGATCAGCCAGCACCTGATGCAGGGACGCCGGCCGTTCGCCACGCGACCACGCTAACCACGGTCATGATCTGGGTCGGCACTCGCACAAATGCCGCCTGTCCATCCCAAAAAAGCCCAAATCCCTCCACCGGGGTACGCCGTAAGCTCTTGACCATGCTTCGCCGAGTTGTCGGGACGCGGTATGTCACACCGCTCCGTGAGGGTGGGTCACTGCCCGGCGTGATCGAGGCCGACGACCTCGGCACCTACGTGGTCAAGTTCCGTGGCGCCGGCCAGGGCCCGAAGGCCCTGGTCGCCGAGGTGATCGCGGGTGAGCTGGCCCGCCGCCTCGGCCTGCCCGTGCCCGAGCTGGTGGTGCTGGAGCTGGACCCGGTGATCGCCCGCGCCGAACCGGACCAGGAGGTCCAGGAGCTGCTGAAGCACTCCGGCGGCGACAACCTCGGGATGGACTTCCTGCCCGGCGCGCTCGGCTTCGACCCGCTCGCCCACCCGGTCGACCCGCTGTTGGCCTCGCGGATCGTCTGGTTCGACGCGTTCGTGGAGAACGTGGACCGCAGCTGGCGCAACCCGAACATGCTGACCTGGGCGCACGGCGGACTCTGGCTGATCGACCACGGCGCCGCGCTCTACTTCCACCACAACTGGCCGCGGGCGCAGGCGGTGGTGCACCGCCCGTTCAAGGGGGACGACCACGTGCTCGCACCGTTCGCCACCCAGCTCGCCGAGGCCGACGCCTCGCTCGGGCCGCAGATCACCGGCGAGCTGCTGACCGAGGTGCTGGCACTGGTGCCGGACGGCTGGCTGGCCGCGCCGGACAGCGAGGACCCGCGGCTCGCCGGCCCGGACGGGGTGCGCGCGGCGTATCGCGATCACCTGCTCGCCCGCGCGGCCGGCCGGGACGCGTGGCTGCCGGCGGGGGTGGCGCAGTGAGCGACCGGCAGCTCTTCGAGTACGCGGTGGTCCGCGTGCTGCCCCGGGTCGAGCGCGGCGAGCAGATCAACGTGGGCGTGATCCTCTACTGCCAGCGCACCGGGTTCCTGGCCGCGCGCACCCAGCTCGACCTCGGCCGGCTGCACGCGCTGGACCGTACCGTCGACGCGGACGCGGTGCTCGGCGCGCTGCGGTCGTTCGAGGTCACCACGGCCGGCGACGCGGTCTGCGGCCCGGCCTCACGCATGCGGCCCGGCGAACGTTTCCGCTGGCTGACCGCGCCGCGCAGCACGATCATCCAGACCGGGCCGGTGCACACCGGGCTGACCGCGGACCCGGCGGCGGAACTGGAGCGGCTGATGGACGTGCTCGTCCGGTAGCTCGCAGGCATTCCTCAGCGTGACCTGGGAGACTGTGCCGGTGAATCCGCAGTACTCGGGTCCCCCTCCCGCATATACCGGTCATCCCGGATATTCCGCACCGCCACCCGTGCTGGCCCCGTTCGGCGAGCGGCTCGCCGCGTATGTGATCGACGGCGCGATCCTCGGCGCGGTCGCCGCGATCTATACGATTCCGCTGATCATCTACGTCACCGCGCAGGCGATCGCGCTGTCCGGGCCGGACGGCACCGCGAACCCGGACGCGGCCCCCGGCTTCATCGCGTCGATCTTCATCTCGGTCGGCGCCACGTTCGTCCTCGGCCTGGTGATCAGCTACCTGTACCACGTCGAGTTCGTGCTGCGGAGCGGCCAGACACCGGGCAAGCGGTTCATGAAGCTGCACATCATCCGCCTGGGCACCCAGCCCGGCCAGGCCATCAGCCGCGCCGACGCGGCCAAGCGCTGGGGCGCGACGATCGGCCTGGGCCTGGTGCCGTTCGCCAACTACCTCGACGGACTGTGGCAACTCTGGGACAAGCCGTGGCAGCAGTGCCTCCACGACAAGGCCGCGTCCACCACGGTGGTTAAGGTTTCTCCGGTGAGCAGCACAGCGAGGCCCGGCGGGGTGTTCCAGTGAGCGACATCGCCCCCGGCTGGTACAAGGATCCCGCGGACCCGGCCACCCAGCGCTGGTGGGACGGGGAGGGCTGGCTGGGCGCGCCGCTCCCGGCGGACGTGACCCCGCCGGACGGGCCGCCGCCACCGGAACCGGCCGCGGCCCCGGCCGCGACCGGCGTCGACGGCACGCCACCGGCCCGCGACGGCGGTCCGCAGGGCTGGCCCGCCGACCGGACCGGCACGCCACCGCAGCACCACGCCGGTCACCCGCGGACCGCGCCGCCCGGCTGGCCCCAGGGCACGCCGCCGCCACCGCCCGGCTGGCCGCACGGTGCACCGCCGCCCGGCTGGCAACCCGGTGGGCCGCCGCCCGGCTGGCAACCCGGCGCGCCGCCGCCCGGCTGGCCGCAGGGTGGGCCGCCGCCCGGGTGGCAGCCCGGTTACCCGCCGCCCGGCTGGCCGCCGGCGCCGGTACTGCCGCACGGGATGCCGCTGGCCGGTTACGGCGCACGATTCGTGGCCCGGCTGATCGACCTCGGCCTGCTCACCGTGCTGGTCCTGATCGCGAACTCGTGGTTCCTGGTGCAGTTCGTCCAGGAGCTGCAGGTGTACCTGCCGCAGGCCGTCGAGTACGTGGCCGCGACCGAGCGCGGCGAGAACCCGGCGATGCCGACCGCCTCCGACCGGTTCAGCTACCTGCAGCTGGCGATGCTGGTGGTCACCGCGATGGTGTGGTTCGCCTACGAGGTGCCGCAGATCGCGAACACCGGCCAGACGCTGGGCAAGCGGTTGATGGGCATCAAGACCATCGGTCTGCAGGACGGCGCGACGCCCGGCTTCGGCCGCGCGTTCCGCCGCTGGAACCTCTACGGCACCGCCACGCTGTTCTGGTCCTGCTGCGGCATCGGACTGCTCTGGCAGCTGCTCGACGGGCTGTCCCCGCTGTTCGACCGGCACACGCAGCGCGCCTGGCACGACCGGGTCGCCCAGACCGTGGTGGTCCAGCTGCCGAGGAACGTGACCGGCACCCCGGTGCCCGCGCGACCCTCGGCCGACCCCGAGAGCCGCACCGACACCACCGGAGGTGACCGATGACCCGGCTGACCCGCGCCGACCTGGACGCGATCCCGGCGTACGTGCCCGGCCGCAGCCCGGCCGACCTGGCCCGCGACCTGGGCATGGCGGAGGCGATCAAGCTCGCCAGCAACGAGGTGCCGTTCGGGCCGCTGCCCGGCGTGGTGGAGGCGATCACCGCGGCCGCCACGGGCACGCACCGCTACCCGGACCTGGCCGCGGTCGAGCTGCGGGAGCGGCTCGCCGCGCGGTACGGCGTGCCGGCCGACCGGCTCGTCACCGGCTGCGGTTCCGTGGCGATCTGCGAGAACCTGGCGCGCGCCACCTGCCTGCCGGGCGACGAGATCATCATCGCGTGGCGGTCGTTCGAGGCGTACCCGATCGTGGCCGCCTCGGTCGGCGCCACCGCGATCCGCGTGCCGAACACGCCCGCCCACGGCCACGACCTGGACGCGATGGCCGCCGCGATCACGGACCGGACCCGGCTGGTGTTCGTCTGCAACCCGAACAACCCGACCGGTACCAGCCTGCGCCGCGCGGAGATCGACCGGTTCCTCGACGCGGTGCCGGAGAACGTGCTGGTGGTGCTGGACGAGGCGTACCGGGAGTTCAACACGGACCCGGACGTGCCGGACGGCATCGACACCTACGCGGACCGGCCGAACGTGGCCGTGCTGCGCACGCTCTCCAAGGCGTGGGGCCTGGCCGGGCTGCGGATCGGCTTCCTGGTCGCGGCGCCCGAGGTGGCGGCCGCGGTCCGCAAGGTGACCACGCCGTTCTCCACGAACCTGCTGGCCCAGGCGGCGGCGCTGGCCGCGCTCCAGCAGGAGGACGAGGTGCGCCGCCGGTGCGCGCTGGTGGTCGGCGAACGCGACCGGGTCACCGCGGAGCTGCGCAAACTCGGCCAGGACGTGCCCGACAGCCAGGCCAACTTCGTCTGGCTGCCGCTCGGTGACTCGGCCGCCGCGTTCGGTGCGGCCTGCGAGGCCCGCGGCGTGATCGTCCGCCCGTTCCAGGGCGACGGCGTGCGCGTCACGATCGGCACCGCCACCGAGAACGACGCGTTCCTCGCGGCCGCCACCGACGCGCTCTGACGCACCCCGCGAACGTGATCGAGGCGCTCCGCATGTCGCCGGTACGACGTGCGGGGCGCCTCGATCACGGTGCGGCGGTGCTCAGCTGACGGCGACGGCCACGCCCTCACCCGCGAAGTAGAAGTCCCTGTCCTCCGCCGTGTCCGGCGCGTTCAGCTTGCGGCGCACGGCGACGACCAGGCCGTCCGTGGCGTACGCGGTGCCCGGCGTCCAGTGCCGCTCGCGCGTCGGCTCGGTCTTCGAGGTCGGCACGCCGAACGCGAAGAGCGAGATCTGGGTGCCGGTCGCCGCGTCCAGCGTGATCAGCCGGTCCGCCGCGTTGAGCAGGTGCACCCGGCCCGGCTGCACGGCCAGCACCCGCAGCTCCTCGTCCCAGGTCCGGCCCGGCCAGGTCCAGACCTCCGCGCCGGTGACCAGGTTCCGCGCGGACGCGGTGCGTGCGCCGTCCGTGGTGTAGACCGTCTCGCCGAGCACCTTCGCACCCGGTGCGTTCGCCGCCGGTGCGGCCCGCACGCCGTCGGCCGCGAACCGGTAGGCCGTGCCGCCGTCCCGGACCAGCGCGCACGAGGACGCGCCGAGCCGGCACGAGTCCGCGGTGACCTCACCGGCCGCCACCCACTCCCGGGCGGCGCCACCGGCCAGGTCGTACACGGTCAGGCCGGTCGTGGTGCGGCACGCGAACCCGCCGCTCGCCGTGGTGAAGCTCGCCGGCCCGCAGGCCGCGCCGATCGGCGCGCGCTCCCGGCCGGTGACCGCCTCGAAGACCCGGACCGTGTCCGCGCCACGCACCACGACCAGCTCGTCGCCGGCCGTGTAGAGATCCACCGGCGTCCAGACCAGTTCCTCACCGGTACGCCGCGGCGTGGCCGGCTCCGCGTCCGGTGCCGGCTCCGGGCCGGACGCCCGCCAGGCGAGCTCGCCGTCGCTCGCGCGGATGCCGACCAGCTCGCCGTCCGTCCAGCGGCTGACCACGACGCCGCCCGCCTCGGCCACCCCGAGCAGGCTCTGCGGCCAGCGCCGGAACGTCCAGGCCGGGGTCCGCTCGGTCCGTGCGGCGGCGGGCGTGTCCGCGCGCACCTGCCGGGCGCTCGCGTAGACCCGGATGTCGCCGTCCACGATCAGCGGCGCCGAGTAGAGCAGGCCGGCCGTGCCGGTCTTCCGCTCGATCGGCGCGGCGTTCGCCACCGGCGTCACGGTCAGCACCTCGGCCGGCGGGAGCACCCGGACGACCGCGATCACACCCAGGACGACCAGCACGGACGCCGCGAGCGACGCCTGCCACCAGCCGGCCCGGCTCTTCTTCCCCGCCTCCTCGCGCACGCGGAGAACCCTACCGTGGACGTGCTCCCGGCCGCCTGTCGAACCGCGCCGGCCGCCCGGTCACCGGGTCGCGACGGGCTGGGCCGCGACCGCGAGATCGTGCAGGTCCTGCCGGAGCGCGCCCTCGGAGACCATCGCCGCGAGCCCGCCGAGGACCAGCGCGAGCAGCCGGCCACGCGGCTCCAGCGCGGCACCCTCCTGCACCGCGGTCACCGCGGTCTCGCCACGGTGCCGGCCGTCCTCGATCGGCGTGAACGTGTACGTCATCCGGTAGTCCGCGCCGATGCCGGGCGAACTGACCACGAACCGCGCGCCCTCGTCGCACTCCTCCACCCGGAACTCCTCGGTGACCAGCGCGCCGTCCGGCATGTGCCGCGTCTCCTGCCAGACCGAGCCGGACCGGAGGTCACCGGGGGTGAGCACCTCGACGTGGTCGACCGTGGAGAGCCATCCGGCGCGGCCCTGCAGATCGGTGAAGACCTGCCACACCCGCGCGGCGGGCGCCTTGATCGTCCGGGTGACCGCGATGGTCGACATGGTCCGCCTCTCCCGATGGGGCGTGTGCAGTGGATCCCGTCGAACCGAGGCGAGGGCCGGACGTTCACATCGGTGTCGGTGCGCGCGGCCCACGCATGCCCCAGCTCTTACTGCCGCAGAGTAGCGGTCCGGTCACGGCTATGGGCAGGCATTCCTACGATCCGGCTAATCGAAACCGCCATCTACCAGGCCGAAGCGGATCAGATCGGTCAACGGGTCCACCACGGACGCGGCGCCGAAACCGTCCCACAGCGGCCGCGGCTGGTGCTGGCGCACCCGGACCGGCTCGATCAGACGCATCGGATCGGTCGCCGCCAGCGCCTCGGCCACGTCCGTGACCTCGCCGCCCTCCACCGCCAGCAGCGTGCCGACCAGCACGTTCAGGAAGCCGTGGTGCACGAAGCCGGTCTCCGGATCCGCGCTGCGCAGCGCGTGGTGCGGACCGGCGGTCAGCTTGAACGGCAGCTCCCGCTCCCGGCAGGCGCAGATCACCGCGGCCAGCTCGACCGGCGTCGGGAACAGCTCCGCAGCGAGCCCGCCGGTGCGGAACTTCGCGCTCAGCGGTGCACCGGCCGCACGCGCCGAGGCCACCGTGTCCAGCGCGCCGAGCAGACCCCAGCTGAGCGGGATCTCCGCGTAGCCCTTGGGTGCCGCGCCGGACGCCAGCGCGCGGATCAGGCGGTGCAGGCCCGGCTGCGGGTCCTCGCCGCGTTTCGCCACCGCGACCTCGACCTGGCGGATCGTGAAGTGCCGCGCCAGCCGCTCCCGGACCGCGAGGAAACCGTCCAGCCCGGTGTCCGCGATCACCGCGATCTCGGCCGCGCCCGCGCTGCTCGGTGTGCCCGCCGTCGCCGCCGAGCCCTCACTCGCCGGGCGGCCCGCGCCGGCCGGGATACCCGCGCTTGCCGGACGGCCCGGGTCGGCCGGTAGGCCCGCGCCGGCCGGGCTACCGGCGCCGGCCGGGCTACCGGCGCCGGCCGGGCTACCGGCGCCGGCCGGGCTACCGGCGCCGGCCGGGCTACCGGCGCCGGCCGGGCTGACCGCGTCGGCCGGCAGCACGGGGGCCGCGGACGCGGGGAGCAGCAGCGGGCCGACGAGCGGCGCGTACCACCCCGTGACGTGCTCACGGTGAACCTCCGCGGCGTCGATGATCGCGGCGGCGTCGAGCGGTGTGGTGCCGCCGGAGGCCAGGGCCGCGTCATCCACCAGCCCCGCGAGCAACGGCGGTATCAACCCCGGTGGCACGGCTATTGAACCTAATGGAAGTCTCGATCGACCGACAAGAGCAACGCGTCAGAAGCGACGGGACCTGAGAAAGACGATCAGCTCCGCGACCGCGCCGGACGCGATCGCCAGCACCAGCGGCCACGGCGTGCCGATCATGGCGTAGACCAGGAACAGCAGCGGCATCGCGGCCGTACAGACCAGCGCGATCAGCAGCGGCCGCTCGGTGCGCAGCAGCTGCGGGAAACGCTCCCGCACCATTCGCGGAATCTGCGCCAGGTAGATCACCATCGCGATCGCACCGAGCACGGTCAGCGAGACGGCCGCGAACCGGGACAGCGCACCGTCCACCGAGGCACTGAACGCGACCAGCACCGCCACGATCAGCGCGCCACCGCCGGCGATCAGCAGCGCCCGGTGCAGCGCCTCATCCGTGGTGCGGCCCAGCGTCTGGGTGGCGGTCTCCCGCGCGCGCGGGTCGAACGCGACCGGCTCCTCCTTCGACGCCTCGGCGGCGAGCCCGGCCAGCGCCCGCGCGTACCGCCGCTGCTCCAGACGCAGCAGCCCGGAGTCGGCACCGGCCTGCTCCAGGTCCGGATTGAGCCGGATCGCCTCCCGGTAGGCCCGCTCGGCCAGGTCGAACTGGTGCAGCCGGGCCGCGACCAGCGCGAGCACCAGATGACTCTCCGGCTCGGTCGGCGCGAGCGTCACCGCGTGCCAGGCCGTGTCCAGCGCCACCTGGCCGTTACGCGTCTCACTGAGCAGCGCGGCCCCGGTGCGCTGCGCGTACGCCTCCTGCGGGCCGAGCCGGAGGATCTGCTCCGCGACCTCGGCCCCCTCCGCGAAGCGCTGCAGCTCGACCAGCGCGATGCCGCGCACCACGAGCGGCGCCACCTGCCCCGGCGCGGCCCGCACCGCCTGATCCGCGCTCACCAGCGCGTCCGCCGGCCGGTCGGTGGCCAGATAGACCCGGGCCAGCATCGCCAGCGTCCACGGATCGCCGGGCTCCACCGCCAGCGCGGCCTCCAGCTCGACGATCGCGTCCGGATAAGCCTCCAGATCAGCGAGCAGCGCGGCACGCTGCACGTGCTCGTTCGCGCTCGTCGAATCGGCACCCTCGTCCGGGGTCCGGTCGGGCGTGCTGTCGGGGGCGGCGTCGCTCGGCACGCCTCGAGCTTATGCGAGCGTTTCTACGACGAAGCTGAGCCTTCGCTGATAACGCCCCGATCCGTCACCGACCGCGGCCGACGGATCCGCCCTCGCCGTCGCTACGCGCCGAATCAAGACCCACATCCCGTTCCCGCTTCCGGCGTGGTGCGGCCCGCATGCTCCCGCGGGCAAACCGCGCCGAGGGCTCCGACTCCGCCGGCGCTCCGCTGCGCCCGCGGCGACGGAGCCGGTACCGCCGTGGCCCGGAAGAACACGCGGCTCAGGTCCCGCCGGAGGTCACGCCACGCGCCGGCCGCCCTACCGCCTTCGGCCGACCTCATGTCGCCGACGTGCCGCGGCCCCACAGAGCACGCGTCTCTCGCGCCGGGGCGACCAACACAGCGACACGGGCACTTGACCGCGCTCCCGGCACCCCCACGTGACCCCGCTCCCGGCGCCCCACGTCACACGGAATCCCCCGCCGCCGAGACCCACGCAGTCCGCGCTGCCGGCAACCCCACGACACCCGCGATCCGCGCCGCCGATACCCCACGCAATCCGCGCTGCCGACACCCCACGACACACGCGATCTCCGACGCCGACGACCCGAGGGCACCCACGCGATCCCCGCTGCCGACGTCACCCACGTGATCCGCGACGCCGACGAGCCCGACGTCACGCACGTGCCGCAGGCCGCGCATCGTATGCGATTCCGGCCACGGTGGCCGGGTCACACAGATGCCGCAGCCGACGTCCCACACTTCCGCAGCACCCAGGGACGAAAGGCCGAGCGATTTGGGAGTTGACGGCGCGATCCAAGTCGGACGGCAAGGGCTCGCGTGGCAAGCATCTCTGTCGGAACGTTCCTACCCGAAATTTCGGAGTACGGGCGCGGTCGTGAAGTATCACCATTCTTCGCTATGGCGCTTGATCGGGCATTCGGCGGCCGACATGCCGTTCGCTTCACCGAACAGGCCACGATGAAAAGGCTGACGCTGGAGTCGGCGCCGCTGAATCCCGCGATTCCAGGTGCGAAGCGTTCGGTCCCATCGCCGGCTCGACGAAACTCTGCGGTTGAAGGCCTAGCCGTCGATCTGGCCGCACCGCAGGTCCCGACGCGAGCGCGGAGCGCGGAAGTGGAATCCAGCGCGCAAGCGCGAACCAGCGCGCAAGCGCGGGCTTTGGCTTGGCCAGCGACGGATCTTGCAGGGAGGCCGCCCGCGGCCGACCGGTGCCCGCGGGAGCACTGGGAAAGCGTCCACGCCGGAAGTGGGCAGAAGAACTGCTGTTGGGGCTTGATCCGGTCGTGGATCGGTCTTCCGGTGGGCGCGCGTCAGCGGCGGTAGATCATTGCGACCGCGATGGCGGCCAGGCCCTCCGCGCGGCCGGTGAGGCCGAGGCCGTCCGTGGTGGTGCCGGAGACGGTGATGGTGGTGGCGGCGGCGGTGCTGAGTGCCTTCTGGGCCTCGTCGCGGCGTTTGCCGATCTTCGGGCGGACGCCGATCACCTGGATGGAGACGTTGCCGATCTCGAAGCCGGCCGCGCGGACCCGGGCCGCGGCCTCGGTGAGCAGTGCCACGCCGGACGCGCCGGACCACTCGGGGCGGTCGGTGCCGAAGTTGCCGCCGAGGTCGCCGAGGCCGGCCGCGGAGAAGAGGGCGTCGCAGGCGGCGTGTGCGGCGACGTCGCCGTCGGAGTGGCCGGCCAGGCCGGTCTCGCCGGGCCAGTGCAGGCCGGCGACCCAGCAGTCGCGGCCCGCCTCGAACGCGTGCACGTCGGTTCCCACGCCCACCATCGGAATGATCACGTGGTGGATCCTGCCTCATGGGTCAGCAGGTGTTCCGCGAGCACCAGGTCGATCGGGCGGGTGATCTTCATGGCGAGGTCGGAGCCGGGCACGCACACGACCGGCTCGCCCAGCTTCTCCACCATGCCGGCGTCGTCGGTGTGCGCGGCGACCGCGGCCGCGTGCGCGGCGACGAGCAGGTCACGCCGGAAGCCCTGGGGGGTCTGCACCGCGCGGAGCGTGGACCGGTCGACGGTGCCGAGCACGGTCTCGGTCGCGTCGACTTCCTTGATCGTGTCGACCACCGGCAGCACCGGGATCACCGCGCCGGCGCCGCCACGCACGGCCGCGGCCACGGACTCGACCAGCGCGGCCGGTGCCAGCGCCCGCGCCGCGTCATGGACCAGGACGACGTCCACCTCCACCGGTACGGCGGAGAGCGCGGCCGACACGGAACTCTGCCGGTCGGCGCCGCCGGGGACGACCGTCACCTCGGCGATCGGCGCGAGCAGCTCGGCCACGAACGCGACGTCCGCCGGGGGTGCCGCGATCACGATCTGGCGGACGCCACGGGCGGCCGCGACCCGGCGCACCGCGTGCACCAGCAGCGGTTCACCGCCGAGCAGTCGCAGCGCCTTGGGGCCGCCCGGGCCGAGCCGGACACCCGCGCCGGCGGCAGGAACAAGGACCGCGACGTCACCGCGCGGGTCAAGGTGCGCGGTCACGTCGCGGTCCTGTCGTTTATCAGGGGTGGTGCTGGTGATCTCAGGCCTCGGTGAGGACCTTGTCGAGAAGCGTCTCCGCCTCGTCCTTGGTGCTCTTCTCCGCGAGTGCCACCTCGCCGACGAGAATGTCCCGAGCCTTCGCCAGCATGCGCTTCTCGCCGGCGGAGAGGCCCCGCTCCCGCTCACGACGCCACAGGTCGCGGACGACCTCGGCGACCTTCAGCGGGTTGCCGGAGGCCAGCTTTTCCAGGTTTGCCTTGTAGCGCCGCGACCAGTTGGTCGGCTCCTCGGTGTGCGGTGCGCGGAGAACGTCGAAGACCTTGCCAAGGCCCTCTTCGCCGACCACTTCACGTACACCGACGATCTCGGCGTTCTCAGCGGGAACCCGCACCGTCAGGTCACCCTGAGCGACCCTCAGGACGAGGTAGAGCTTTTCCTCGCCCTTGACGACCCGAGTCTCGATAGCCTCGATGAGTGCGGCCCCGTGGTGGGGGTAAACAACGGTCTCGCCGACACTGAAAACCATAGGTTCGAAACCCCTTTCGCTGTGTCTAGCGTAACACGGTCGGACACCGATGTCCCACCCCGACCCTGACCATTTGCGCAGCTCAGACACCCTGTGAAAGGTCTTTCTCAGGCTTGACAGCGCGCCATTCAGATGATTCGCTGACGCAGCGTAACCAATACATCACCGACCTGCGGTGACGGTCGAGATCGACAGTCGCTAAGGTCGGACAGATCAGCACGTCTGGATCGAGCTGCCTCATCCGGGACGAAACGGAGCGCCGGCGGCGGTCCGCGATGCCCGGCTGGGGCGAAAAATCCTGGCCAGAAAAACTTGCACGGTCTTGCAGAAGGTCGTGGCTCAACGATGCGGCGGCCCCATTCTATCGCCGATGGCCACCCCGTGCCCCACTGGCGGTGAACGCCCGGGTGCGAGACGCTGTAAGCCGGACCCCGAGTCACTTCCGGTGGGCCGGTCAGGGGGCGCAGATGGGCACGCTTGACGGCAACGGCGACGTACCTCCTCCGGACGACAGTGACCTGCCGGAACTCCCTCCCGAGTGGCGATCGATAGTCATTCCGGACGACGCCTCCGCGCTCGCCGACGAGGCCGCGGCCGTCCGGCGCGAGCTGCGTGACCGGCAGCGGCCCGAGCCACCCGCTCCCATCGTCACCCGCCGCGCGTTCCTGACCCGGATCGTCCGGCCGCCGAGTGAGACAGCACTCCGAATTCCGCTGGTGATCATGGGGATCGCCATCATCACCACGCTGACCAGTCTGTTCCTGGTGAGCTGGCTCGGTCAGGCGCGCACGCCGGTGACGCAGCGCACCGCGACCGGGCACACCCCCGGTCCGGGGCGCACGCTGCCCGCGCTCGACCTGGTCGCGGCGGACGGCAGCAGCACGCCGCTGCGGGCACTGCTGCCGGCCGTGTTCGTGATCACCGACGGCTGCGCCTGCGACCGGCTGCTGCAGGAGACGCTGCGGGCCGCGCCGCCCGGCGTGCGGGTGGTGGCGGTGAGCCGGCTCCCGGCCTCCGGCGCACCCGCCACGCCCCGGCCCGGCCTGCTGCACCTGACCGACCAGGCCGGCTCGCTGCGCGCGGTCACCGACCTGCCGGAGCCGACCGGCGGCGGCGCCGTGGTGCTGGTCGACGACCGGAACGAGATTCTTCGCACGATCCCGGCCGCCACCGGCGCGGACGAGTACCGCGTGACGCTCGAGCAGCTCAGCTGAGCTCGAGCAGCACGGCGTAGAGCGTGAGGCCGGGGCCGAAGGCGAGCGCCAGCACCCGGCGCGGCGGCTCCGGACGGCGGCGGAGCGCGTCCAGGATCAGCAGCACGGTCGGGGACGAGCAGTTGCCGTAGGTGGCCAGCACGTCCCGGGACGCGGCCATCGCGGAGTCCGGCAGTTCCAGGTGGCGCTGCACCGTGTCGAGGATGCGCGGGCCGCCCGGGTGCACCGCCCAGCCGTCCACGTCCGCGACGGTCAGCCCGTGCCCGGCCAGCAGGTCGTCGACCATCGGGCGGACGTGCCGGGCCAGCACCTGCGGCACCCGGTTGGACAGCCCCATCCGGAAACCCAGATCGGTGACCTGCCACGACATGTGGTCCGCGGTCGTCGGGTCGGTGACCGCGGCGACCTCGCGCACGGCGTACCCCCGCTGGTTCTGCTCCTCGGGCCGCAGCACGACGGCCACCGCGGCGTCGCCGAAGAGCGCGTGGCAGACCACCTGCTGCGTCTCCAGCCGGGCCGCGGGCGGCTGGATGTGCAGGCTGGTCAGTTCCGCGCAGAGCAACAGCGCCGGGCGGTCCCGCGCGGTCACGTAGTCGGAGACGGCGCCGATCCCGGGCAGCGCGGCGTAGCAGCCCATGTGCCCGATGAACAGCCGCTGGGTGCGCGGCGACATGCCGAGGTCACGGGCGAGCAGGATGTCCAGGCCCGGGGTGGCGTAGCCGGTGCAGGAACAGACCGCGAACAGGCCGACGTCCGCCGCGTCCAGGCCGGACGAGGTGAGCGCGCGTTCCACCGCCTCCTTGCCGAGCGGCAGCGCCTCCTCCTGGTAGCGGCGCATGCGCTGCTCGGTCGACCAGCCGGAGACGTCCTCGGTGAGCGGGTTGACCGCGGCCTGCCGGGTACGCACGCCGGAGTTCGCGAAGATCCGTTCCGCGACGGCGGCGGTCCGCCCCTGGTAGTGCGCCGCGAAGTAGCCGGACCACAGCTCGTCCTGATCGGCCGACGGGGGTAATGCCACACCCATCCCACCTATGATCACCACTCTTTTCGCCCCATTCCCTGGTACGCGACGGCGGTCGACCTGATCGGACGCATGCGGCGAGCACGCTCCGGCGGTCGCCGGCCCAGCAGCCAGCCGGCGAGCGCGGGCAGGCCCGGTCGGATACCCCGAATGCGCAGCCGTACACCGTGTGTGGCGCAGAGCGCAGTCAACCGGACGGGGTCCACATAGAAGCGAGCGTCGTGGATGCCGCGCGACCGGGGCACCAGGAACTCCGCGACGGTGATCGTCAGCAGCCGGCTCAGCGGCGTGTCGTTCAGCGTGTCCAGCACCAGCAGGCCGCCCGGGCGCAGCACCCGGCACAGCTCCGCGACCGTGGCCGGCAGGTCCGGCACGTGCTCGAGCAGCTCGCCGGCGACCACCACGTCCGCGACCGCGTCCGGCAGCGGCAGCCGGGCCGCGTCCGCCCGGACCGGCAGCACGCCCCTCGACGCGGCCTGGGCGAGCGCGGCGGCGCCGAGATCCACGCCGACGTGCCGGTAGCCGTGCCCGGCCACGTGCGGTGCCAGCAGTCCGGCGCCGCAGCCCACGTCCACCAGCACCGCACCGGCCCGGGTCGCCGGTGGGATCAGCGCGGCCCGCGCGGCGGCCAGCCAGTGCAGCAGCTCGAACAGGCCACCGGGACGCCACCACTCCGCGGCGAGTACGTCGTACTGCCGAACGTCGTTACGTGCCTCGATCCGGGGCGGCACCATTCGTCGAGCCTGGCACGAGTCGGCGGGAAGGGCCAGACTGCGGCACATGGCCCTCCGAGGTTTGTTCCGCGCGTCCCATCCCGAGCCCGGCCTCGCCGTGACCACGGTCAGCGCGCTGCTGGCCGCCGGCGCCGGCCACTCGTTCGCGCGCGGTGCGCTGGTCACCGCGACCGTGCTGGCCAGTCAGGCCGCGGTCGGCTGGAGCAACGACTGGCTCGACGCGGCGCGGGACCGGACCGTCGGCCGGGCGGACAAGCCGGTCGCGGCCGGCACGGTGAGCCGCACCACGGTGGGCGTCGCGGCGCTGTTGTCCGCGGCGGCCGTACCGGTGCTGGGTCTGCTCACCACGCCGCCGGCCGCGGTCTGCATCACGCTGGCGCTGGTCTCCGCGCTGCTCTACAACGCGCCGCTGAAGCGGACGCCGCTGTCGGTGCTGCCCTATGTGGTCTCGTTCGGCGCACTGCCCGCGTTCGCGGTGCTGGCGCTGCCCGGCGCGCCCGCGCCACCGCTGTGGCTGGTCGCGGCCGGCGGGCTGCTCGGCGGCGGCGCGCACTTCGCCAACGTGCTGCCGGACCTCGAGGACGACCTGACCACGGGGGTACGGGGACTGCCGCACCGGCTCGGCGCGACCGCGTCCCGGATCGCCGCGGCCGGGCTGCTGCTCGCCGCGACCGTGACGCTCGCGTTCGGACCGCCCGGCCCGCCGTCCTGGGTGGGCACGGCCGCGCTGGTCGCGGCGGCCGTGACGCTGACCGCCGGATGGCTGGCCGGGCGGGCCGCCGCCGCGCGTGGTCAGCGGTCGCACGCCGCGTTCCGATCCGTCATCGCGGTCGCGCTGATCGACGTGATTCTGCTGGTCGTGGGCGGTGCGGTGGGCTGAGCGCGGCCCAGTTGGCGGGTCGGCTCACGAACCGGATCACGGCCAACTAGGCTGAAGCCCGGCCAGCTCGCGTTCTGGTAGTTCGAGGAGGACCGACGTGACGCGCTCGATGACGGTAGGCCGCCGGGCCCTGCGCCTCGCGGTGGGAGCCGCGGCGGTCGCTCTGGCGGTGACCGGCTGCAGTGCCGGGCAGATCGCCGAGACCGCGATGAAGGCGCCGTCGGTCGCGAGCGTCTCCGCCGACTCCGCCGACCAGAAGCTCGCGGTCCGTGGGCTCGCCGTGGCGTACGAGGGTGTCGAGGGCTACCCCGCCGGTGGCAACGCGCCGGTGCACGTGACGCTGATCAACCAGACCGCCAACCCGATGACCGTCGAGATCGGCATCGGCGCGCCGCCCGAGGGTGCGGGCCCGACCGTGACCACGGCGCGGGACGTGCGGATCCTCGGCGGTGCGGCCGCCGCGGCCCCGTCCGGTTCCGCCGCCGCGTCCCCGTCGGGCCCGGTGAGCGCGGGTGCCTCCGGTTCGCCGTCCGCCGGTGCGGGCGAGGAGGAGACCGAGACCTCCGGTTCGCCGTCGCCCGAGACCTCCGAGGGCGCGTCCTCGCCGTCGCCGAGTGCCACGGCCGCCGCTCCGGCCACCCCGGCCGGGCGTGCCGCCACCGTGGAGATCCCGGGCAACGGTGCGGTGATCTTCACGTCGGAGAGCGCGGAGCGGCTGTCGCTGATCGGCCTGGCCGCGGCGCTGCGCAGCGGCATGTCGGTCACGCTCACGTTCCAGGCCACCGAGGGCGGCGCGGCCAGCCCGCTGCTGACCGTGCCGACGCCGGTGGACATCCCGCTGACGCCGGCACCGCGCGAGACTCCGCACGAGGAGGAGGGCGAGGGCCACTAGTCAGCGGCCTTCCGAGACTTCGAGCCCGCCCGGGACACCGGGCGGGCTTTTTTGTCGGTGGGCGCGGCTACCGTTGCGGGCGTGACCCGACCTGTGCCCCGCGGTGCCTCATCGACCCGCCCCCGCTCCGGCGGTTCCAAGGAGCCGCGTCCGAGCTACCAGTGCGACGCCTGCGGGCACCAGCCGCCCAAGTGGCTGGGCCGCTGTCCGGAGTGCGGCGAGTGGGGCTCGGTGATCGAGGCGGCGCCCGGCCCGGTCGTCTCCGGCAAGGTGGTCAGCTCGCGCATGCCGGCGGAGCCGGCCCGGCCGATCTCGCAGATCAGCGCCGCACCGGCCAAGGCCCGCCCGACGCACGTGCCCGAGCTCGACCGGGTGCTCGGCGGCGGCATGGTGCCCGGCGCGGTCGTGCTGCTGGCCGGTGAGCCGGGCGTGGGCAAGTCGACGCTGCTGCTCGACGTGGCGCAGCGCTGGGCCGAGGCCGGCGAGACGTCGTCGCTGGTGGTCAGCGGTGAGGAGTCGGTCAGTCAGGTGCGGTTGCGCGCGGAGCGGATGGGCGCGCTGCACGACAAGCTCTACCTCGCGGCCGAGAGCGACCTCGGCGCGGTCATCGGCCACCTGGACGCGGTCAAGCCGGGCCTGCTGATCGTCGACTCCGTGCAGACCATCTCCACGGGCACGGCCGAGGGCGTCTCCGGTGGCGTCACCCAGGTGCGCGCGGTCACCGCCACGCTGGTCAGCATCGCCAAGGAGCGCGGCATCGCGACCGTGCTGGTCGGCCACGTGACCAAGGACGGCAACGTGGCCGGTCCGCGCGTGCTGGAGCACCTGGTCGACGTGGTGCTGCACTTCGAGGGTGACAAGCACTCGTCGCTGCGCCTGGTCCGCGGCATCAAGAACCGCTTCGGCGCGGCCGACGAGGTGGGCTGCTTCGAGATGCACGAGGGCGGCATCAGCAGCCTCTCCGACCCGTCCGGCCTGTTCCTCACGCGCTACTCCGAGCCGGTGCCGGGCACCTGTGTGACGGTCGCCATGGAGGGCCGGCGCGCGCTGGTCACCGAGGTGCAGGCGCTGATCGGCGGCACGGTCCCGGGCTCGCCGCGGCGCACCGTCTCCGGGCTGGACAGCGCGCGGCTGGCCATGGTGCTGGCCGTGCTGCAGCGCCGGGTCGAGCGGCTCACGTTGCACGACAAGGAGGTCTTCGCGGCCACGGTCGGCGGCATCCGGGTGGTCGAGCCCGCGGCCGACCTGGCGGTCGCGCTGGCGGTCGCGTCCGGCGGGCTGAACCTCGCGCTGCACCCGACGCTGGCCGCGATCGGCGAGGTCGGGCTGACCGGTGAGGTGCGCCGGGTGGGCGCGGTGCCCCGGCGGCTCGCCGAGGCGGCCCGGCTCGGCTTCAGGTTCGCGCTCGTGCCGCCCGGTTGCGGACCGGATTCCACCGGGGTTGTGCCGGACGGGATGCGGGTAGAGGAGGTCGGCGACCTGCGAAGCGCTTTGCAGTGGGCCGCCCGGTTCTCGGCGGAGTGAGGCTACTCAGAGTGACAGATAATCACTGTGTGGGGTTGCGGCCGAACCGCAACGGCGGCTCGTGGATGACGGTCCGTAGACTGTGCGGGTGCCGATCGACCGAGATGCCAGCAAGCCCGCTGGTGCCAGCCTTCCTGGCCGCGCCAGCGTGGTCGGCTCACCCGCTCGCGCCGTGACGAACGGATCCCCCGGGCTGAACGGGTCGAGCGCCGTCGGTGACCCGCTCCGGGCAAACCTCGCCCTGATGGCGCCGGGCACCGCGCTCCGCGACGGGCTGGAGCGCATCCTGCGCGGCCGCACCGGCGCGCTGATCGTGCTCGGCTACGACGCGGCCGTCGAGTCGCTCTGCACCGGCGGCTTCCCGCTGGACGTGGAGTTCTCCTCGACCCGGCTGCGCGAGCTGTGCAAGATGGACGGCGCGGTCGTGCTGTCCAGCGACTGCACCCGCATCGTGCGCGCCGCCGTGCACCTGATGCCGAACCCGGACATCCACACCGAGGAGTCCGGCACCCGGCACCGCACGGCCGAGCGGGTGGCCAAGCAGACCGGCTACCCGGTCATCTCCGTCAGCCAGTCGATGCACATCATCGGGCTGTACGTGAACGGTCAGCGGCACGTGCTGGACGACTCCGCCGCGATCCTCAGCCGGGCCAACCAGGCGCTCGCCACGCTGGAGCGGTACAAGCTGCGGCTGGACGAGGTCTCCGGCACGCTCTCCGCACTGGAGATCGAGGACCTGGTCACCGTGCGGGACGCGGTGGCGGTGGTGCAGCGGCTGGAGATGGTCCGCCGGATCGCGGACGAGATCGCGGGTTACGTGGTCGAGCTGGGCACGGACGGCCGGCTGCTCGCGTTGCAGCTGGACGAGCTGATGGCCGGCGTCGACGCGGACCGCACGCTGGTCATCCGCGACTACCTGCCGACCGGCCGGAAGGCCCGCACGCTGGACGAGGCCCTGGTCGAGCTGGACCTGCTGTCCGCCACCGAGCTGATCGACCTGGTCGCGGTCGCGAAGTCGATCGGTTACCCACCGGCCTCCGACGCGCTGGACGCGCCGGTCAGCCCGCGTGGTTACCGGCTGCTGGCGAAGGTGCCGCGTCTGCCCGGCAGCGTGGTGGACCGGCTGGTCGACCACTTCGGCAGCCTGCAGCGCCTGCTCGGGGCCACGGTCGAGGACCTGCAGGCCGTCGACGGTGTCGGCGACGCCCGCGCCCGCAGCGTCCGCGAGGGTCTCTCCCGCCTGGCCGAGGCCAGCATCCTCGAACGCTACGTCTGACCGCGCTCGAGGCGTCCCGCATGCCGGTCCGGCGTGAGGGACGCCTCGATCATGAGTCCGGCGATCAGTTCAACGTGATCGTTATGGGGTTCGTGGTCTGCTGGGAGAGCCGGCCGAAGAGCTGGTAGGTGCCGGCGGTGGGGGCGTCGCCGGCCGCGGAGCCGCCGTCGCACTTCGCGGACGACTTGCCGTTCCAGCCCGCGGTGCCGATCGTGGTCTCCTCGCCCGGCGCGAACGTCCGCATGTCCGACACGCCCGGTTCGGCGCAGGTGTCCGACGACCAGATCGTCTCCGCGCCCCGCTTCAGGTACATCTCCTGCTCGCGTGAGCCCACATCGAGCGTGCAGGCCTGGCCCGACGAGTTCTTGATCCGCAGCTCGAACCGGAGTCCCGCGCCGCGTGCCGCGCTGGCCCGGTCGGTCGCCGCCGATATCGTGATCGCGCCCTGCGCACAGCCGCCGTTGCCGCCGACCACGATCCCGTCCGCGCCCGCGGTCGGGAAGAGCGAGTCCTCGGGCTGGGGCAGCCCGGCCGAGCCGCCCTCCGGTGCCGGGTTGAACGACTGGTTCTGGCCGGGCGGGTCGGTGCGCGGCGTCAGCACCGGCGGGCTGACCGTGGTCGTGGGGGTGGCGTCGGCGTTCGGCGACGGCGTACCCGTTCCCTGACCGGTCGGCGTGTCGGTGCCGCCGCCTCTGGTGCACGAGTAGACGATCACCATGACGACGACGAGTAGCGCGCCGAGGACAACGGCGCGTCTCCGCCAGTAGACGGCGGGTGGGTGGGGTCCAACCGTCATTCTCATGATGGGGTCACCGTATCGAGCGACGAGCGCTCCGACGGCGCGACGCGCCGTGAGTATCCCTCACAGGTAGGTCCGGCGTTGGTAGATCGCGTGCGCGCCGGCCACCCGGTCCAGGAACAGCAGTCCGGCACAGTGATCGATCTCATGCTGCAGCGCCCGCGCCTCGAACCCGTCCGCCGGGAACTTCACGGTCACGCCGCTGCCGGGCAGTTGTCCCTCGACCACCAGGCGGCTGGCCCGCTTCACGTCGCCGGTCAGGTCCGGCACGGACATGCAGCCCTCGCGGCCGGGCCGCCACCGGCTCGCCTCCACCACGGTGGCGTTGCAGAGCGCGAACGCGCCGTGCACGGTCACCGCCTTTGGATGGCCGGTGACGTCCACGCAGAAGACCTGCGCGCTCACGCCGACCTGCGGTGCGGCCAGTCCGACGCAACCGGGCGAGACGCGCATGGTGGCGATCAGGTCCGCGGCCAGCCGGATCACCTCCGGGTCGCACGGGTCCACGTCGGAGCCGGCGCGGCTGAGCACCGGGTCCGGGGCCGCGACCACGGCCCGGACCGTGCCCGGCTCCCCCAGGCTCTCCGGCGTCCACCCCGCCAGGGCGTCGATCGGCGTGGTCATAACAGGTCCGATTCCGCGCGGCGCAGTGTCACCTCGACGTCCAACGTCTTCGCGACCTCGCGCAGCCGGTCCGCGAGCCGGTCGGCCGCGGCCGGCGGCAGGTCCACCTCCGCGATCAGCAGGTAGAGCGGTCCGGTGAGGCGAGTGGTGAGGTCCGTGACGTTGCCGCCCTCCGCCTCGACCACCCGGGTGACGGCCGCGACGATGCCGAGCCGGTCCGCGCCGTGCACGCTCACCAGGTACGGCTCACCCCGTGGCGCACCGCCGGCGTCCGGCTCCACCGCCCGGACCGTCGCCAGCAGCTTCCCGTCCGCGGTGAGCGGCGTGAGCGCGGCCTCGACCGCGGCCGGCTGCGGCCCGTTGCAGACCAGCGTCATCGCGAAGTGGCCGCGCAGCCGGGTCATGGTGGAGTCGGTCAGGTTGGCACCGAGCCCGGCCAGCACGCCGGCGACATCGGCGACGATGCCCGGCCGGTCGTGGCCGATGACGGTGATCGCAAGCTCCTGCACCCGTGCAGTGTCCCCGATGCGGGCGCTTCCGCGCGTGTTCCCCCGCCGGAGGGTCCAGCGTGCGGGACACATGGGCCCGGTATCGACGTGGATGGCCGGGCGGCGCCTCGCTCCGGCCCCCACGTCGATACCGGCCCCGACGCATCGGGCAGGATGGTCGCGCGATGACTATTGCTGAGACCGCAATCGACTGGTTCGACCGCAACGCCCGGGACCTGCCTTGGCGGGAGCCGGACGCCTCGCCCTGGTCGATCCTGGTCAGCGAGGTGATGCTGCAACAGACGCCGGTCGTCCGGGTGCTGCCGGCCTGGCGCAACTGGATGGCGCGGTGGCCGGTGCCGGCCGCGCTGGCCGCGGACCCGCCGGGCGAGGCGATCCGGATGTGGGACCGGCTGGGCTATCCGCGCCGGGCGCTGCGGCTGCACGCGTGCGCGACCGCGATCGTGGAGCGGCACGGCGGCGAGGTCCCGGACGACCTGGAGGAGCTGCTGGCGCTGCCCGGGATCGGCGTCTACACGTCCCGGGCGGTGGCCGCGTTCGCGTACGGGCAGCGGCACCCGGTGGTGGACACGAACGTGCGCCGGTTCGTCTCCCGCGCGGTGGCGGGCGAGCCGGACGCGGGCCCGGCGACCACCCCGGCGGACCTGGTGGCCTGCGAGGCGCTGCTGCCGGACGAGCCGGCCCGGGCGGCGCGGGCCAGCGCCGCGTTCATGGAGATCGGAGCGGTGATCTGCACCGCCCGGTCGCCGCGCTGCGCGGACTGCCCGGTGGTGTCCACGTGCGCGTGGAAGGCGACCGGCCGGCCGATGCCGGAGGGGCCGACGCGGCGCCCGCAGAAGTACGCGGGCACGGACCGGCACGTCCGTGGCCTGATCATGGCGGTGCTGCGGCAGTCCGACGTGCCGGTGTCCCGGCACCGGATCGACCTGGTCTGGCCGGACGAGGTGCAGCGGACCCGGGCGCTGGCCGGGCTGGTGACCGACGGCCTGGCATGTCCCGCGCCCGACCTGCCCGAGCACTACGTGCTGCCATGAAAAAGGGCCCCCGGTCAGGGGGCCCTTTTCACGGACGGGTCACTCCTCGGTGGCCGCACCCAGGTCGGCCGGCACCGTCTCCGGCACCTCCACCGGCCGGTCCGAAGCCCGGAAGACGAGCTTGGCCTGGTCGATGTTCTCCGGGTCGCCCTCGCAGTCGATGACCACGATGTGACCGGGGCGCAGCTCGTTGAAGAGGATGCGCTCGGACAGGTTGTCCTCGACGTCACGCTGGATCGTCCGGCGCAGCGGCCGGGCACCCAGCACCGGGTCGAAGCCCTTCTTCGCCAGGTACTTCTTCGCGTTGTCGGTCAGCTCGAGCGCCATGTCCTTGTTCTTCAGCTGGCCCTCGATACGCGAGACGAAGATGTCCACGATGTGCAGGATCTCGTCCTGCTGCAGCTGGTGGAACACGATCGTGTCGTCGATGCGGTTGAGGAACTCCGGGCGGAAGTGCTGCTTCAGCTCGTCGTTGACCTTCTGCTTCATCCGCTCGTAGTTCGACTCCTGGTCCTCCGACGCCTGGAAACCGAGCGACACCGCCTTCGCGACGTCACGCGTACCCAGGTTCGTCGTCAGGATGATCACCGTGTTCTTGAAGTCCACGATCCGGCCCTGACCGTCGGTCAGGCGACCGTCCTCCAGGATCTGCAGCAACGTGTTGAACACGTCCGGGTGCGCCTTCTCGATCTCGTCGAAAAGGACGACACTGAACGGCTTGCGGCGGACCTTCTCGGTCAGCTGACCGCCCTCGTCGTAACCCACGTAACCGGGAGGCGCACCGACCAGGCGCGACACCGTGTAACGGTCGTGAAACTCCGACATGTCCAGCTGGATCAGCGCGTCCTCGGAGCCGAACAGGAACTCCGCCAGCGCCTTGGACAGCTCGGTCTTACCGACGCCCGAGGGGCCGGCGAAGATGAACGAACCGCTCGGGCGCTTCGGGTCCTTCAGGCCCGCACGCGTACGCCGGATCGCCTTGGAGACCGCCTTCACCGCGTCCGACTGGCCGACGACGCGCTTGTGCAGCTCGTCCTCCATGCGCAGCAGGCGCGAGGTCTCCTCCTCGGTGAGCTTGTAGACCGGGATGCCGGTCCAGTTGCCCAGCACCTCCGCGATCTGCTCGTCGTCGACCTCGCTGACCACGTCGAGGTCGCCGGCCTTCCACTGCTTCTCCCGCTGCGCCTTCTGGGAGAGCAGCTGCTTCTCCTTGTCCCGGAGCTGCGCAGCGCGCTCGAAGTCCTGCGCGTCGATCGCGGACTCCTTGCCGCGCCGGACCTCGGCGATCCGCTCGTCGAACTCGCGCAGGTCCGGCGGCGCGGTCATTCGGCGGATGCGCATGCGCGCGCCGGCCTCGTCGATCAGGTCGATCGCCTTGTCCGGCAGGTAACGGTCGGAGATGTAGCGGTCGGCCAGCGTGGCGGCCGCGACCAGCGCGGCGTCCGTGATCGAGACGCGGTGGTGTGCCTCGTACCGGTCGCGGAGGCCCTTGAGGATCTCGATGGTGTGCGCCAGCGACGGCTCACCGACCTGGATCGGCTGGAACCGGCGCTCCAGCGCCGCGTCCTTCTCCAGGTGCTTGCGGTACTCGTCCAGCGTGGTGGCGCCGATGGTCTGCAGCTCACCGCGGGCCAGCATCGGCTTCAGGATGCTGGCGGCGTCGATCGCGCCCTCGGCCGCGCCCGCACCGACGAGCGTGTGGATCTCGTCGATGAACAGGATGATGTCACCGCGGGTGCGGATCTCCTTGAGCACCTTCTTCAGGCGCTCCTCGAAGTCACCGCGGTACCGCGAGCCGGCGACCAGCGCGCCGAGGTCCAGCGTGTAGAGCTGCTTGTCCTTCAGCGTCTCGGGCACCTCGCCCTTGACGATCTTCTGGGACAGGCCCTCCACCACGGCGGTCTTGCCGACGCCCGGCTCGCCGATGAGCACCGGGTTGTTCTTGGTGCGGCGGGACAGCACCTGCATGACCCGCTCGATCTCCTTCTCGCGCCCGATGACCGGGTCGAGCTTGCCCTCGCGGGCGGCCTGGGTGAGGTTCCGGCCGAACTGGTCCAGCACCAGGCTGGTCGACGGCGCGGCCTCGCCACCGGCCGCGGCGGCGGCGCCGGTGGTGCCCTTGTCCTGGTATCCGGAGAGGAGCTGGATCACCTGCTGGCGGACCCGGTTGAGGTCGGCACCCAGCTTGACCAGCACCTGCGCGGCCACGCCCTCGCCCTCGCGGATCAGGCCGAGCAGGATGTGCTCCGTGCCGATGTAGTTGTGGCCGAGTTGCAGTGCCTCGCGCAGCGACAGCTCCAGGACCTTCTTGGCCCGAGGAGTGAAGGGGATGTGCCCGCTGGGGGCCTGCTGACCCTGGCCGATGATCTCTTCAACCTGCTGGCGCACGCCTTCGAGCGAGATGCCCAGGCTCTCCAGGGCCTTGGCGGCGACGCCCTCACCCTCGTGGATGAGACCCAACAGGATGTGCTCGGTGCCGATGTAGTTGTGGTTGAGCATCCGGGCTTCTTCCTGAGCCAGGACGACAACCCGACGCGCTCGGTCGGTGAACCGCTCGAACATATCCCTCGTGCTCCTCACGTGCCGTGCGCACTCGATCTTGTGAGTCGAGCAAACGTGGCAGCGCCTCTGCCCGCGAAACCACGTCTCTGCCTGTGAACCACGCCTGAACATCCACGGAGGATGTCCATGCCATCACTCTATCGCCGTCGGCCGACTTCGCCGCTCCTCGAAGTTGTCCGAGTACCGGCTGTCAGCGACGTATTCACCAACCTGCCACGGACAACCGCTGTTCCCTGGCCGGAGCCGCTACGCGCAGAGCTGAACCGTGAACGGCCGACCGACGTCGCCGGACCGGGTGGACCGGCGTTGTCCACAGGTTCGCCACGTTATCCACAGGGCCTGTGGTTATCAACAGGTGGCTGTGGATAACTCTTTGACCTGCGGAAATATGCACAGAGGCCCGCGACGCGCGGTGCGTCACGGGCCTCTGTCCGCAGAACGATGGGATTACGGGGTGTTCAGCGCCCGGGGCCCTTCGCGTGAAACTCGTCAACGATCTCCTGCGGGATGCGCCCGCGGTCGGAGATCTCCTTGCCCTCTTTCTTCGCCCACTGGCGGATCGCCTTGTTCTGCTCCCGGTCCGCCGCCGCGCCGCCACGGCCCCGCGCGGCGCGACCGCCGACAACGACACCGCCCCGGCCGACCTTAGTTCCGGCACCGAGGTAGGGCTCGAAAAGGGACCGCAATTTCTCGGCGTTCTTCTTCGAGAGGTCGATCTCGTACTGCACACCGTCGAGGGCGAACTTGACCGTCTCGTCCGCGTCGCCGCCGTCGATGTCGTCGACCAGCTTGTGAATGATCTGCTTGGCCACGGGCCGTTATCCTTCCGAGCAAGTTTCTCCCGCAATACCTGAACAATAACTCAAAAGATGCGTCGCCCGTCAATAGGATGGGCAAGGGTCTTGTGGCGCGCCGGACGGGCAGCTTTCCACAATGCCGTTGTCGAAGAGATTCCCTGGTCAACGAGGTGCGGGGAACCGAACCAACATTCTCCGCCGGGCGCTTGCAAGGCATTCCACCTCGATACGACGCCGGATCGTGACCGGAAATCCGCGAAGCGCTCAAGTGCTACCTGGCGAACTGCGAGGTGGATGTTGTGGCCGTAGTCACGCGGCGTCACACCAGGCCGCCACTAAGGGAGCATTTCGGACTCCGGGACTGAGTGGCCGCGCCGGTACCACCGAGAGTCGGCTCTGCGGCCCGGCCAGCACACCGGCGGGTCACGGATAGGGACACCCCGCCCCGAACCATACTCGGCGGCCCGGGCAAGGATAAAGGCCGCCACCGATTCGCGGCGGTTGCGTGTCCGGTGGATTGCTGTCCGTCACGGAATGGTGCCGACCGAATATCAACTCGCCCCGCCGGGCGCGCGACCCCTAATTCGAATTAGACGTTGCGCTCGTACACCATGCGCAGACCGATCAACGTGATCATGGGTTCATGGTGTGTGATCGTCCGGCACTCGCCGACCACCAGCGATGCCAGCCCACCGGTCGCGATCACGGCCTTGACCTCGCCGATCTCCTCGATCATCCGCTCCACGATGCGGTCCACCTGGCCGGCGAAGCCGAAGTAGAGGCCGGACTGCAGGCACTCCACGGTGTTCTTCCCGATCACCGAGCGCGGCTTGGTGGCCTCCACCTTGCGCAGCTGCGCGGCACGGGCCGCGAGCGCGTCGAACGAGATCTCGATGCCGGGCGCGAACGCACCACCGAGGAACTCACCACGTGCGCTGATCACGTCGAAGTTCGTGGTGGTGCCGAAGTCGACCACGATGGACGGGCCGCCGTAGAGGCTGTGCGCGGCCAGCGTGTTGACCACGCGGTCCGAGCCGACCTCCTTGGGGTTGTCGATCGCCAGCTGCACCCCGGTCCGCACGCCCGGCTCCACGATCACGTTCGGGACCGACGCGTAGTACTTGGCCAGCATCGTCCGGAGGTTCCGGAGGGCGGCCGGCACGGTCGAGCAGGCCGCCACCCCGGTGATCTCCACGGCGTCGCCGGCCAGCAGCCCGCGGAACATCAGCCCGAGCTCGTCCGCGGTGGAGCGGGCGTCGGTCTTCACCCGCCAGGAGTGCCGGAGCTGGTCACCGTCGAACGTGGCCAGGACGGTGTTCGTGTTCCCGATGTCGATGCAGAGCAGCACGGTGGCAGCCTATCGACCAGGCGATCTAGCGCGGCCGCAGGTCCATGGCGATGTCCAGGATCGGCGACGAGTGGGTCAGCCCGCCGACCGAGAGGTAGTCCACGCCGGTCGCGCCGTACTCGGCCGCCACGGCCAGCGTCAGGCCGCCGGTCGCCTCCAGCTCGGCCCGGTCGCCGACCGCGGCCACCACCTCGCGCAGCAGATCCGGGCCCATGTTGTCGCAGAGCAGGAAGTCCGCGCCGGCCTCCACCGACTCGACCGCCTCCGCGACCGTGGTCACCTCCACCTGCACCGGCACGTCCGGGAACGTCTCCCGGACCCGTCGGTAGGCCGCGGTCAGGCCGCCGGCCGCGAGCTTGTGGTTGTCCTTGATCATCGCGACGTCGTACAGGCCCATCCGCTTGTTCGTGCCGCCGCCGGCCCGCACCGCGTACTTCTCCAGCACCCGCAGGCCCGGCGTGGTCTTCCGGGTGTCCAGCACGGTCGCCTTCGTGCCGGCCAGCTCGTCCGCCCAGGCGCGCGTGTGCGTGGCCACGCCGGACGCCCGGCACAGCAGGTTCAGCGCGGTCCGCTCCGCGGTCAGCAGCGCCCGGGTCGGTCCGGTGACGGTGGCCAGCACGTCGCCCCGCCGCACCCGCGTGCCGTCCCGGCCGGTCAGGACCACCTCGACGGTACGGCCGGAGGAGAGCTCGAAGACGGCCGCGGCCACCGCGAGCCCGGCCACCACGCCGCCCGCGCGCGCGACCAGGTCGGCCGTGTCCGTCTGGTCGGCCGGGATGGTGGACTCGCTGGTCACGTCGCGGTGCTCCGGCCCGAGGTCCTCCTCCAGCGCGGTCCGGACGATCCGCTCGATCTCCGCGACCGGCAGCCCGGCCTCGTCCAGCGCCTGCTGCGTCTTCTCCGACAGGGTCATGCGATGGGCTCCCAGCTGTGGGTGGGTGTTCCGTCCTCGGCCAGCGCGGTGACCAGGTGGCCGCGCCACTCGTCCTCCGCCGTGCCGAAATCCTCCCGCCAGTGGCAGCCGCGGGTCTCCTGACGGGCGTAAGCCGCGCCGGCCAGCGCGGTCGCCACGGTCAGCAGGTTGGTCGCCTCCCAGCTCGCGGTGCGCGGCGTGCCCCGGCGGCCGGCCGTGGCGGTGAGCGCGGCGGCCGTGCCGACCAGTGAACCGGCCGAACGCAGCACGCCCGCGCCCCGGCTCATCGCACGCTGGAGATCCGGGCGCGCGGCCTCGTCGACCACCCACTGCGCGCTGGCGTCGTGCAGCACCGGCTCGGCCTGCGGCGGCAGGTCCCGGCGGATGTCGTCGGCGATCCGGCGGGAGAAGACCAGGCCCTCCAGCAGCGAGTTGCTGGCCAGCCGGTTCGCGCCGTGCACGCCGGTGCAGGCGACCTCGCCGCACGCGTACAGGCCGGGGATGCTGGTGCGGCCGTGCAGGTCGGTGCGGACGCCGCCGGAGGCGTAGTGCGCGGCCGGCGCGACCGGGATCAGGTCGGTCACCGGGTCCACCCCGGCCGCGCGGCACGACGCCAGGATGGTCGGGAAGCGGTGCTCCAGGAAGTCCTTGCCGAGGTGGCGCGCGTCCAGGTAGACGTGGTCGGAGCCCTCGGACAGCAGCACCCGGTGGATGCCCTTGGCCACCACGTCCCGCGGTGCCAGCTCGGCCAGCTCGTGCTGGCCCACCATGAACCGCTTGCCGTCGCCGTCCACCAGGTGCGCGCCCTCGCCGCGCAGCGCCTCGCTGATCAGCGGTCGCTGCACCGAACTGACCGCGCCGGAGACGAACGACGTGGGGTGGAACTGGACGAACTCGACGTCCGTGACCGCGGCGCCGGCCCGCAGCGCGAGCGCCACGCCGTCACCGGTGGAGACGGACGGGTTCGTGGTCGACGCGTAGATCTGGCCCATGCCGCCGGTGGCCAGCACCACGGCGCGGCTGAGGATCGCGCCGACGCCGTCCTCCGTGCCCTCGCCGAGCACGTGCAGCGTGATGCCGCAGGCCCTGCCGGTCTCGTCGGTGAGCAGGTCCAGGACCAGCGCGTGCTCGACCATCCGGATCCACGGGTCGCGGCCGACCGCGGCGTGCAGCGCGCGCTGCACCTCCGCGCCGGTGGCGTCGCCGCCCGCGTGCACGATCCGGTTCGCGCGGTGGCCGCCCTCGCGGGTCAGCATCAGCGAACCGTCCGCGTGACGGTCGAACTCGGCGCCGGTGCGGATCAGCTCCCGGACCCGGGCCGGGCCCTCCTCGACCAGCACCCGGACCGCGTCGGCGTCGCACAGGCCGACGCCGGCGACCTCGGTGTCGTAGGCGTGCGCGGCCGGCGAGTCCAGCGGGTCCAGCACCGCGGCGATCCCGCCCTGCGCCCACCGGGTCGACCCGTCGTCGATGTTGACCTTGGTGACCACGGTGACGTGCAGTCCGCCTTCGCGAAGATGCAACGCGGCGGTAAGCCCGGCGATACCGGAGCCCACGACGATGACGTCGGTGGTCTCGGTCCAGCCCGGCGCCGGGGCGGCGAGACGCGTCGGCAGGGCCGGAAGATCGAGTGGACGCATCCCTCCAGTCAACTCGACCTGCCCACCCTTTGGGGAGCGCGGCCGGCGAAAAGTGGGGCTAATCGCGTACCCGCACCGGCTCAGTCCGTGATCGGGAGTGCGTTCGGGCCGGCCGCGCGCAGCGACTTGTTGATTTTGATGTCCTGGAGCCAGACGTAGCAGCGGGCGCCACGGTCACCGGTCTTCCAGTCGGCCTCGTTCGCCAGCACCGGTGCGACACCGCTGCGGGCCGCGAGGTCGTCGTCCTTCGGCACCCGCACGTACTCCGCGATCTTCTGCCGGCAGTTGTTGTAGAACGCCTGCCACGCCGCGACGTCGGTGACCTGCGGGTACTTCTGGTTGGCCGGTGCCTGCCAGACGCCGACGAACTCGCCGTTGTGCTCCTTGGCGCAGTCGGTCGCGACCATCTTGCTGATCTCCAGCGTGCTCTGCACGTCCAGCGTGTAGCAGCCGAGCCGCAGCGGCGCGTCCACCGCCTTGAGACCGTCCTTGACCGTGCCCTTGCGGGCCACGGTGGTGCCGTTCTCCTCGACGTTCGTCTTCTCGGTCACGTCGCAGCGGTACCACCGGGCGCCACCGGTCCACGCCTGGTCGGACGGGAACGCGAGACCGAGCGAGAGCCGCCCGAGCCGCCAGTCCGCGCCGAGGTACGTGGCCGACTGCTTGTCGCACTCGGCGAACGCGGCGCGGGCCGGGTCCGAGTCGCGGGCCGGCGGCTTCCCGGCGTTCGCCGGATCACCGGTGAACGTGCCGACGAACGTGGTCTCGACGCGGTGATCCGTGGCGCAGTCCACCGGGGTGGACAGCGCGCGCAACGCGATCGGCGCGAAGTCCGTCGAGTAGCAGACGCCCGCGGCCGGCACGAACGACTTCGGCTCCGGGAGCCCGGCCCAGTCGTCGGTGAGCTCGCCGTCGACCCCCTCGGGCATGCCGCAACCGGCCAGCCCCGCCGTCATCAGGGCGCCGAGCGCCAGCGCCGCCACCGAGCGTCGCATCCGAGAGACCTCCCTGCCTGTCGCCGCATCTCGCGACCGTCGCCGAATCTCGCGAGACCTAACGTAGCCGCCGCGACGTGACCCGGCACGCCGCGTGCACCGATCGAGCGTCCCGCGGCGGCATGTTTCCGCAGCTCAAGTCAGTTCTATCGGAATGTTGTCGATGAGCCTCGTGGTGCCGACGCGCGCGGCGACGAGCAGCCGGGCCGGGCCGTGCTCCGGCGCCGGGCCGAGGTCGGGCGCGAGCAGCACCAGATAGTCCAGGTCCACGCCCGGCTCCGACCGGATCCGGGCGTGCGCGGCGGCGAACGCCTCGTCCGCGGCGCCGCCGGCCGCCGCGGTGTCCGCGCCCGCGCGAAGGCCGGCGGAGAGCGCGAGCGCGGCCGCCCGCTCCGGTGCGGAGAGGTACCGGTTGCGGCTGGACAGCGCCAGTCCGTCCGGCTCGCGCACGGTCGGCACCCCGATCACCTCGACCGGTACGTTCAGGTCCCGTGTCATCCGGGTCACGAGCGTGAGCTGCTGATAGTCCTTCTCGCCGAAGAACGTGAGGTCCGGTCGGGTGAGCTGGAGCAGCTTCAGCACCACGGTGAGCACGCCGTGGAAGAAGCCGGGCCGGCTGGCACCCTCCAGCTCCTCGCCGAGCGGTCCCGGGTTCAGCCGGACCTGCGGCGGGCCGTCCGGGTACATCTCCCGGGCGGACGGCGCGAAGACCAGGTCGACGCCGGCGCGCGCGCAGATCTCCAGGTCGGACTCGAGCGTGCGCGGGTAGCGGTCGAGGTCCTCGTTCGGCCCGAACTGCAACGGGTTCACGAAGATGGTGACGATCAGGTGGTCGGCCCGCTCCCGGGCCGCGCGCATCAGCGACTCGTGGCCCTCGTGCAGCGCGCCCATGGTCATCACCACGGCGACGCGGCCGGTCATCTTGGACCGCGCGCCGTCCAGCTCGGCGACCGTGTTGACCAGCTCAGAGGTCGTCATGCGGGGTGCCCTCCCGGGCGTCGGCGAGGACGTCGAGCAGCGGCTCGGCGTCGACGGGGCGGAGCCGGCCGGCGGAGATCGCGCGGTCGGCGGTGCGCCGGGCCAGCGCCCGGTAGGTGGCCACGGAGTCCGGTGCGACCTCGGTCAGCTCGGCCAGGTGGCGGGCGACCGTGCCGGCGTCGCCGCGGGAGACCGGGCCGGTCAGCGCCGCGTCGCCGAACGCCAGCGCGTTCTCCAGCGACGCGCGCAGCAGCGGTGCCAGCACCCGCTCCGGGTGCCGCACACCCGCGTCGCGCAACCGGTCCAGCGCGTCGTTGACCAGCGTGACCAGGTGGTTCGCGCCGTGCGCGAGCCCGGCGTGGTACAGCGCGCGGTCGCCGTCCCGGATCCACTCGACCGCGCCGCCGAGCTGCTCGACCAGCCGGGCCGCGAACGGGCGGTCCTCGGCGCGCGCGGTCACGCCGTAGGAGATGCCGTGCAGCCGGGCGATGTCCTCCGGCCGGCCGGTGAACGTCATCGCCGGGTGCAGCGCCAGCGGACGGGCGCCGTGCGCGACGGCCGGGGCCAGCGGCGCCAGCCCGTGCGCGCCGGACGTGTGCGCGACGACCTGGCCGGGCCGCAGCGCGCCGTCGTCCGCGAGCCCGCGCACCACGGCCGCGAGCGCGTCGTCCGGCACCGAGACCAGCAGCAGGTCGGTCGCCGCGCGGGCGACCTGGGTGGGTGGCAGGTGGGCGGTGTCCGGCAGCAGCCGGTCGATCCGCTCGGCGGTGGCCTCGGAGGTGCCGGAGGCGGCGATCACCCGGTGCCCGGCCGCGGTGAGCGCGGCGCCGAGCGTGGCGCCCACCCGGCCGGCGCCGACGACGCCGACGGTGAGGGTCGCGCTCGATATGTGCGCGGGTGCGGTACGGCGCGTCGATGCGGCCATGTCAGCGATCCAGTCCTCGAAGGGTAGGTACCGGTCGGGGCCAGTATGCGCCAGTGTTTCAGAGCCGATACAAGCACGTGTGAAAACGTTCACCACGGCCGTCCGGGTACGTACCCGGACGGCCGTGCGCGACGGTCAGCGCAGGAATCCCGCATCGAGGAACTTGAAGTTCGTGCTCGGGCGGTCGCCGTCGGCCGGCGTGTCCTGCCCGTCGTGCACCACCAGCAGCCCGCCGGGAAAACCGGGCAGCGGCGTGGCGGTCACGGCCGCGCCGTCGCACTCCTGCGAACCGTCCGTGCGCGGCCCGTCGACCACGGCGAAGTGCCCGGTCGGGCGGAGCGAGCGCCGGTCGTACGTGTAGAACGTGTCGTCGCCCTGGCTGGAGACCATGAGCGTGCTCCGGGCGATCGTCAGGCCCTCCACGTCCGCCGCGATCCGGCCGCCGAAACCGGGGTCGGCGGCGTAGTCCACGACGCACTCCTCGGTCGCCTCGTCGTACGCGGCCGGGATGCCGAACTCGCGCACCTTCTCCACCGTGCCGGGCCGGCCGGTGAAACGGCCGTCCCGGACCGGCACCCGCCAGAGCGCCACGTCCTCCTGCGCGAGGTAGGCGACGCCGTGCACCGCGTCCACCACCACGCCCTCGACCTGCGGGCCGTCGCCCGGGTCGGTGCAGGGCGCCCAGCGCGCACCGGTCGGCAGCGTGAACTCGGCCGGCAGCGTCAGGCGGTCGACCGGGCGGTAGGTGACCCGGCCGCCGTCCGCGACGAGCCGGAACGTGCCGACCTCGGGCGTGCTGCGGCGGCTGACCAGCAGGTAGCCGCCGTCGACGGCATCCAGGCCGTAGGCGGTGCGCTGCTCGTTCACCTCGGCCTGGGTGGCGTTGAACGCGAACGGCACGTCGTCCGCGGTCACGTCCGTGAGCCGGCCGGTGCGCGCGTCGATCGCGTAGAAGCGCAGCTGGTCGCGGCCCCGGTCGCTGACCGCGGCGAGGTCCACGGTCCGGCCGCCGAGCCGGAAGCCCGCGACGATGTCCACGTTGTTGAACCGGCCGGCCTCGTCGTCCGGGCCGGGCGCGGGCGGCGTGGCGATCGACTGCACCTCGCGGCCGCGCAGATCGTAGACGCGCAGGCCGCCGTTCTTCGCGGTGGCGATCACGCGGCTCCGCGCGCGGTCGGTCGGGTGGACCCAGATCGCCGGGTCGTCCGCGTCGGCGTCGCCGCCGGCCGCGTCGTCGTGCAGCGCCGGCGTCTCCGCCGTCGCGCGCAGTTTCTCGAGGCGCTGCGGCCCGTGCGCGGCCGCCGGCGTCACGGTCGTGGTCAGGAGCAGCGTGGGTACGGCGAGCGCCGCGCCGAGGACCCGCAGGGAAGGTGATCGCATGTGACGCGACCGTAGGGTGTCCACGATGACTCGTCCTGAACTCGGCGTGAACAGCCTTCGATGGCGCACGGCGATGCAGACCGCGCTCTACGGACCGGACGGCTTCTTCACCCGGCCGGGCGCGGCCGGGCCGGGCGGCCACTTCCGGACCAGCGCGCACGCCACCGCCGTGTTCGCCGGCCTGCTGCGCCCCCTCCTGGCGCGGGTCGACGCGGCGCTCGGCCATCCGGACCCGTTCCAGCTGGTCGACGTCGGCGCCGGGCGCGGTGAGCTGCTGCTGGAGATCGCCCGGTCGGATCCGGCCGGCTTCGGTGCCCGGCTTCGGCCGCTCGCCGTCGAACTGGCCGGGCGGCCGGCCGGGCTGCCGTCCGGCATCGGCTGGACCGACCGGATCCCGGACCGCGTCGTCGGCCTGCTGCTCGCCACGGAGTGGCTGGACAACGTGCCGGTGGACGTGGCCGAGGCGGGCCCGGACGGGCCTCGCTACGTGCTGACCGACGACACGCTCGGCGAGCCGGTGTCCGCGGCGGACGCGGCGTGGCTGGCGCGCTGGTATCCGCCGCTGCCACCGGGCGCGCGGGCGGAGGTTGGGATCACCCGGGACCAGGCCTGGTCCGCCGCGCTCACGCACGTCGAGCGCGGGGTCGCGCTCGCGGTCGACTACGGACATCTGCGCGCCGGGCGGCCGCTCGACGGCACGCTCACCGGGTACCGGGACGGGCGGCAGGTGCCGCCGCGGGCGGACGGCAGCACGGACGTCACGGCGCACGTGGCGATGGACTCCGTGGCCGACGCCGGCGCCGTGGCCCTCGGTGCGCGGTCGCCCGGCGGGTATCCGTACCGGCTGATGTCACAACGGGACGCGCTGAGAGCGCTCGGGGCCGGCGGGAAGCGACCGCCGCTCAACCTGGCCGCCTCGGATCCGGTGGGTTATGTGCGCGCGCTGGCGCGCGCCTCGGAGGTGGCCGAGTTGCTGGACCCGGCCGGGCTCGGCGGGCACTGGTGGCTGGTGCAGGCGATCGGCGTGGCGCACCCATTCAGCCCCGAAGATGGCATTGTGGAGCCATGACCCTCCGGGAAGTGACGGTCGGGACGCAGGCCGGGCTGGACACCGCGGACATGGTGCTCAACATCGGGCCGCAGCATCCGTCCACGCACGGCGTGCTCCGGTTGAGGCTCCGGCTGGACGGTGAACGGGTCGTCGAGTGCGAACCGATCGTCGGCTACATGCACCGGGGCGCGGAGAAGCTGTTCGAGGTGCGTGACTACCGGCAGATCATCGTGCTGGCCAACCGGCACGACTGGCTGTCCGCGTTCTCCAACGAGCTGGGCGTGGTGCTCGCGGTCGAGCGGCTGATGGGCCTGGAGGTGCCGGAGCGCGCGGTCTGGCTGCGCACCGCGCTGGCCGAGCTGAACCGGGTGCTCAACCACCTGATGTTCCTCGGCTCGTACCCGCTGGAGATCGGCGCGATCACGCCGATGTTCTACGCGTTCCGCGAGCGGGAGACGCTGCAGACCGTGATGGAGGAGGTCTCCGGCGGCCGCATGCACTTCATGTTCAACCGGGTCGGTGGGCTGAAGGAGGAGGTCCCGTACGGCTGGACCGGCCGGGCCCGGGCGGCGATCGACGCGGTCCGGCGGCGCATGCCGGACCTGGACCACCTGATCCGGCGCAACGAGATCTTCCTGGCCCGGACCGTGGGCGTGGGTGTGCTGTCCGCCGAGGAGGCGGCCGGGTTCGGCGCGTCCGGGCCGGTCGCGCGCGCGTCCGGACTGGACCTGGACCTGCGGCGGGACGAACCGTACCTGGCCTACGGCGAACTCTCCGTGCCGGTGGTGACACGGACGACCGGGGACTGCCACGCGCGGTTCGAGGTGCTGCTCGACCAGGTGTACGCGTCGCTCGACCTGGCGCAGGCCTGCCTGGACCGGGTCGACCGGATCACCGGGCCGGTCAACGTGCGGCTGCCCAAGGTGGTGAAGGCGCCGGAGGGGCACACCTACGCGTGGACCGAGAACCCGCTCGGGATCAACGGGTACTACCTGGTGTCACGCGGCGAGAAGACGCCGTGGCGGCTCAAGCTGCGCACCGCGTCGTACGCGAACGTGCAGGCCCTGTCGACGCTGCTGCCGGGCTGTCTGGTGCCCGACCTGATCGCGATCCTCGGCTCGATGTTCTTCGTGGTGGGCGACATCGACAAGTAGGCGCCGGCCGAGGCTCAGCGGTAGTCCTCGCGGTCCCACTGGATCGCCGAGATCGCGCGCTGGTCACCGGTGAACTGGCTGGCCTCGCCGTAGAGGCTGGCGGGGTCGAAGCGCTGCTGCGGTTGCCGGCCCCGGTCGTCCCGGTCGTCCGCGCGGTGGTCCTGGGCACCGCGCTCCGCGCGCCAGCTGTCGTCGTACCGGCCGCGCAGTGGCTCGTCGGCGCCGGGCAGGCCGTCGTCCGGGCCGACCCGCCACGGTTCCTCGCGCCGGCCGCCGCGCTGCTGGGTGCGCCACGGCTGCGGGTCCTCACCACCGACGCGCCGCATCTGGCCGGTGGACGGGCCGGCATCGATCGCCCGGCGCATCTGGCCGGTGGACGGGCCGGCGTCGGCCACCCGGCGCATCTGCCCGGTGGACGGGCCGGCATCGGCCACCCGGCGCATCTGGCCGGTCTGCGGGCCGCGGCGGTCCCGGTCGTAGGGGTTCGGGCGATCCTCGCGGCGGACCGACTCCCAGCGGTCCTCCACGCGCAGCTCGCTGCCGGACTCGTCGGTGTGCACGCTGGCCCGGCGCTCGCCGACGCGCAGCTCCTGGCCGCGGTCGTCCTGGCGGACCGCGGCGTAGCGGTCGCCGGCCTGGCGGATCTGCGACCAGCTCGGCTCGGCGGAGGTCGCCTCCAGCGCGGGGCGCTCGTACGGGTTGACCTGCTCACCGCGCTCACCCCAGCTCGGCTGCCCGGGCCGGGCGGCGCGGCGGCCGACCACGTCGTCGGTGCTCTCCTCGCGCTCGCTCCCGTAACCCCGGCGGTCGTCGCCGTAGCTCCCGCGCTCGTCGCCGTAGCCCTTGCGCTCGTCGCCGTAGCCCTTGCGGTCGTCGCCGTAGTTCTTGCGCTCGTCGCCGTAGCCGTTGTCGTCATTGCCGTAACCGCCGCCGCGGAAGTCCCGGTAGCCGGGGTCGAAGTCGCGGGCGCCCGGGTCGAACGCGCGGGCACGGCGGCCACGGTCGAGGTTGTCCCGGCCGTAGTCGTCACCGTAGCCGCCACGCGGGCCGTTGAACTCGCCGGTGCCGTAGAGCGAGCCGCTGTCGCCGCGCGGATCCACGATCGTCGAGCGGGTGGTGACGTGCACGGTCTCGGTGTGCCGGACGAGACCGCCGGAGATCTGGCCGCGCCGGCCCACACCGGCGGACCCGCCGGCCCGGCCCCGGCCGGACTCGTCCCCGCCCCGGTCCGCACGCCGGTCGCGGCGGTCGTCGTCGGCGTCGTAGCAGGCCGGCCGGTCGTAGCGGTCCTCGTCCGCGCGGCTGCGGCCGTAGCCGTCGCGGTCGTAACCGGAACGGTCGTGACCCGGGCGGTCGTCGGCGTCGTAGTCGCGGTCGCCGCGCCACTCACCGCGGTCGCCACGATCGCCGCGGTCGTCCCGGTACGAGTTCCTGCCGTAGATCTCGTCCGGCTCCACGGCCGCGGAGCGCCGGGCGGTGTAGCCGCCGTCGTCCGGCTGGGCCCGGCGTGGCGTGTAGCCACCCTGGTCGCCGCCGTAGGTGCTCTCCTCAGCCGGCGGGTATCCACCGGCCTGCCCGTAACCGTCGCCCCGGGCGTAGGAGTCGTCCCGGTCGTCGGTGCCGGGCTGGTCGTAGCCGCCGTCCCGGTCGTAGTCGGCGGTCCGGTCGAAGCCGCCGTCCCCGTCGTAGCCGGCGTCCTGGCCGTAGCCGGCGTCCTGGCCGTAGCCGGCGTCCTGGCCGTAGCCGGCGTCCTGGCCGTAGCCGGCGTCCTGGCCGTAGCCGCGCCCGCGGTAGCCGTCCTGCTCGGCGGGTGGCGTGGGCGTCACGGATGCGCGTGCGTAGCCGGCGGACACGGACACGGACGCCGTCGCCCGGCCGGTCACCGGCTCCACCGGGGACGGTGCCGGAACCGCGGCGGACGCACCGATGGCGGCCCGGCCCGCGGGGGCGGCGATCGCCGGCTGGCCCGGCTCGGCGGCGCTCTGCACCGCGGCGAGCTGCGCCTGCAGGCCGTCGAGCGCGGCGCCGAGCGCCTGCAGTCGCTGGTTGGACGCGGCCTGACCGACCCGGGTGGCGTTGGCGATCTCGCTGCGCACCTCGGCGCGGAGCCGCACCATCTCCTCGACCATCGCCTCTTCGAGATCGACGCGCGACGCACCCGATCCGCCACGGAGAGCGACCGAGGTGCCGATCAGCGCGATCGACACGAGCACGACGAAGACGGCGAACCGGAGCATGCCGGTGCTGCCGCCGAGGAGCAGGAGCAGTGCCGCGAATGGCGCGAGTCCGACACCGGCCCAGAGCAGGCCTTGTGTCAGGCGTGGATTCGCCCGCTCCTCCACCGGATCAGGGGCTGGCATGGTGGTGAAGCCTACCCAGAGTTGCCGGATAGCGAAACGGGCTCGGATAGCACAATCCGGCGCCATCCCGTCCCCGAGCAGGGCGGATGGCGCCGGACCGATTTTTTCCGATTAGATCAACTTGTGGCGAGTTCGCCGTCGGAGGAGAAGACCAGGCCGACGGAGATGGTGCCGGTCTTCAGCGCGTTCTTCGTCTGGGCGCCGCCCGCGTCCAGCGAGCTGAACTGACCGGCCTGGAAGCTGTACGTGGTGACCAGCCCGGCCTGGCACTTCGGCCGCTGCGGGCACTCCGGCGGACCGCCGAGCACGGTCGCGGCGCCCGAGCACTTCTCGGCCAGGTCGCTGAGCGTGGTCAGCTCGTACTTCGCCGCGAACTCCTTGGTGACCGCGAACGCGTTCTGGTCCTGCGCGGCGGACGGCTTGCCGAACGCCAGGCCGACCTTGTCACCCAGCGCCGCGAGCGCGGTGGTGGTCGCGGTCAGGTCCGGCGACGAGACCGGCGCCGCGTCCTTGCCGTTGACCTTGCCGTTCAGGAAGTCGGCCAGCGTCGCCGCGTACTCCGGGACGACCTGGATCTCGCCCTTCTCCAGCGCCGGCTCGTACAGCTCACGGTTGCCGATCTGCTGCACCGTGACCTTGTAGCCGGCCGCGGTGAGCGCGATGTTGTAGAGCTCCGCGAGCGTCTGGTTCTCGCTGAAGTTCGCCGCGCCGATCTTGATGTCGCCGCCCGGGCCCTTCGCGATGCCGGTGGTCAGGCCCGCGGTCGCCGCGAACTCGTCCGCCGCCACCTTGGGCGTCTTGCGGTCCACGTCGACCGCCTTGTTCAGCGCGATCAGCTTCGTGGTGTCCAGCGACTCGGAGACCTTGTCCAGCGCCGCGATCAGCTCCGGCGTGGCCGCCTTCTTGTTGATCGCGGGCAGCACGTTGTCCGTGTTCTGCAGGCCCTTGTCGTCGGTGAGGACCACCAGCGACGTGCCCGCGACGCCCGCGCAGCCGGCGCCCGCCGCCGCGCTGGCCGGCGCCTCGGTGCCGGACGAGCCGGCCTCGCCGCAGCCGCTCAGTATGGTTGCCGCCGCCAGCGCGCCGAGCGCGCCGACGGTCAGACGCGAAAATCTCACGTGCCCGCCTTCCGTGTCCCGGCGCGCCCCGGTCGGGGCGGCCGCGTGTCCGACGGGCGGATGCACCTGGTGCCTCACCAGGGTCGGGACCGCCCGCGCTGTCTCACCCAACATCTTTCGCGCCGGGTACGACAACTTTCACCAGCAGTTGTCACCGGATCGTCATGATCCATATCCCGTACGCGATCACACTTACGCCGAGGCCGTTTCTATTCCTTCATTCTCGGTGTCGCACGCTGCTTTTTCAGGCGGTCGCCGGTCGACGACGGAACCGTCCGGGACGGCGCAGCGGCCGGGGCGTCAGGGCCCGCTCCACCAGCGCCAGCAGTCCTTCGATGCCGAGCGCGAGCAACCCCACCAGCAGCGCGCCGGCCAGGATCTGACCGCCACCGACCGACATGCCGAGCCCGAACCCGGCGCTGATGATCTGGCCGAGCCCGCCGCCGTTCACGAACGACGCCAGCGCCGCGGTGGCCACCACCTGCACGGACGCGGTCCGGAAGCCGGTCGCCAGGTACGGCACGGCCAGCGGCAGCTCCACCCGGGTGAGCAGCTGACGACCGGACAGACCCATGCCGCGTGCGGCGTCCCGGGCCTCCGGGTCGACCTGCCGCACGCCGGTGTACGCGTTGGCCAGCAGCGGCGGCACCGCGAACACGGCCAGCGCCAGGATCACCGGTCGCTGGCCGAAGCCGAGCGGCGTCAGCGGCAGGATGGTCAGCAGCGCGACCGTGGGGATCGCCAGCGTCACGTTGGAGATCAACACGACCACGCCGCCGCCGCGCCCGGTGTGCCCGAGCCAGAGCCCGACCGGCCAGGCGACCAGGCAGCCGATCAGCACCGCGGCGAACGAGATCCACAGGTGCTCGCCCAGCCGGTCCAGGATCCCGCCGGGGTTGGACCAGTTCAGCGGGTCGTTGAGCCAGAGAATCGCCTGGTTGATCGCGTTCATCCGCGGGCACCTCTCGTCCACGGCGTGAGCAGTCGCCCGGCACCGGCCAGCAGCAGGTCCAGCAGCAGGCCGAGCGCCACGCAGAGCACGGTGCCGACCAGGATCTCCGCCTTGTAGAAGTTGTTCCGGAAACCGCCCAGGATGAGGTCGCCGAGCCCGCCGTAGCCGATCAGCGAGCCCACCGTGACCAGCGCGACCGTGGAGACCGTGGCCAGCCGCAAGCCGGTCAGGATCGCCGGGATCGCCAGCGGCAGGTCCACCCGGAACAGGCGCGCGAACCGGCCGTACCCCATGCCCTGCGCCGCGTCGAGAACCTCCGCGGGCAGCTGGTTGAGCCCGGCCAGCGTGTTACGCACGATCAGCAGCAGCGCGTAGAGCACCAGCGCGATCAGCACCGAGGCCGGGCGGGTGGTGCCGACCAGCGGCGCCACGAACGCGAGCAGGGCCAGCGACGGGATGGTGTAGAGCACGCCGGAGAGTGCGAGAATCGGGCCGGTGAGCGGCCGGAACCAGTAGGCGAGCACGGCCAGCGGGAGTCCGACCACCGCCGCGAACGCCACCGCCTGGGTGGTCAGCGTCACGTGCTCGACCAGCGCGGACAGCACCGTATCGGCGTTGTCCCGCAGATACTGCCAAGAAAACCACGGGTTGCCGGGTGCGTCGGCGTATTGCACGCTCGAAACCGCCCATTGCCGAGAGGACATACGTGGAACCTACCGTGGACGGCGGGCAGAAGGCCGCCACCATCACGCTCGACCAGGTCAGCAAGACCTTCGACGACGGTACGAAGGCGGTGCGCTCGCTCGACCTGGAGATCGGGGCCGGCGAGCTGGCGGTGCTGATCGGCCCGTCGGGGTGCGGCAAGTCGACCGTACTGCGGATGATCAACCGGTTGATCGAGCCGACCGGCGGGCGGCTGCTGATCGACGGCGAGGACGTCACGAAGCTCGACCCGGTGCAACTGCGGCGCCGGATCGGCTACGTCATCCAGAACGTCGGCCTGTTCCCGCACCAGACCATCCGGACCAACGTCGGCACCGTACCCACGCTGCTCGGCTGGCCGAAGGCACGGGTGCGGGCGCGGTCGGACGAGCTGCTGGAACTGGTCGGCCTGGACCCCTCGGTCTACGGCGGCCGCTATCCCAAGGAGCTCTCCGGTGGCCAGCGGCAGCGCGTCGGCGTGGCCCGCGCGCTCGCGGCCGACCCGGTGGTGCTGCTGATGGACGAGCCGTTCTCCGCGGTCGACCCGATCGTCCGGGCCCGGCTGCAGGAGGAGTTCCTGCGCCTGCAGGCCGAGGTGCGCAAGACGATCGTGCTGGTCACCCACGACCTGGACGAGGCGGTGCGGCTCGGCGACCGGATCGCGGTGCTCTCCCAGGGCGGCCACCTGGAGCAGTTCGCGGCGCCGGCCGCGCTGCTCGGCGAGCCGGCGTCGGACTTCGTCCGCGAGTTCGTCGGCACCGACCGGGCGATCCGCCGGCTGTCCGTCACGAAGGTCAGCGCGGAGATGCTGGAGCCGGCCGGTGCGGCGACCGGGCTGCCGGACGCGGATCTGGGCGGCACGCTCTACGACGCGCTGGCCCGGATGCTCGGCGCCGGCACCGACCGGGTCCGGATCGTCTCGGACGGGCGCGAGGTCGGCGTGCTGACCCGCGACAGGCTGTTCTCGTAGCGCGCTGTTCTCGTGGCGCGCTGTTCTCGTGGCGCGCTGTTCTCGTGGCGCGCTGTTCTCGTGGCGCGCTGCTCTCGTGGCGCGCTGCTCTCGTGGCGCGACGGCGTGCGGCCGGGCTCCGGGATGTCCGGGCCCGGCCGTGCCGCCGGAGGTGCCCGCGCCCCGGCTAGTCGCTCTTGAGCAGGTAGTCGATGAACGCGGCCCGTAGGATCGGCTCGTTCTCCCCGTACGAGGTGTGGCCGGTGAACTCGCGCCAGAGCGCCACCGCGTGATCCACGGTCGGGCCGATCGAGCTGAGACCGTCGTCCCGCTCCGCGGCGTCGTCCGCGTGCGGCAGGTGCTCGACGATCGACCAGAAGAACTTCAGATCGTGCTTCTCGCGGGCGAGCGCGAACGCTCGCTGGCGCAGTTCCTCGGTCGGCAGTGCGTCGAGTTCGGCGAACCTGGTGTGGTTCGCGCTGACGCCCGCCCCGGTCTCGGCAGATGCTCCGGTCATGCCAGCGAGCCTAACCGGATCGGGGAGGCGCGGCTCAGGATCCCCAGCGGGAACTGTCCCACGGGTCGGTGCGCGGAGCCGGGTTCGGCTCCGCCGGCGGGGCCTGCCAGGTCGTCGCGGCCGGTGGCTCGGTCCACTGGGTGTCCGGCGCCGGCGCGGGCCGGCCGAACGTCTCCACCAGGCGCGTCACCACCAGACCGCCGCCGACCGCCACCGCGGCCGTGGCGTAGGTGGAGATGTCCCAGCTCTCCAGGTCCTGGTAGCGCAGGAACAGGGTGAGCACGACGACCGCGAGCAGCGTGCCGAGGACGCCACCGCGCCGGCCGAACGCCGAGGTGCCGCCGACCAGCGCCGCGCCGAGCGCCAGGCCGGTCCATTCCAGACCCACCGACGGTACGACCGGATCGGGGCTGCCCGCGGCCAGCAGCACGCCCGCCCCCACCGCGAGGACGGTGGAGAACACGATCGCGAGGGTGGTCACCACCGCGCCACCCACGCCGCGCCGGTCCGCCGGGTCGCCGACCGGCCGGAACCGGCCCACGGTCCGCCGCACGTTCTTGATCAGGCCGAGCAGCCCGCCGATGACCGCCAGCGCCGCGAAGCCACCGAACAGGTAGACCGCGTGCCTGGTCGGGTCGTAGTCGCCCTGCACGGCCACCGGGCCGGGCCGCAGCTGGATGTAGACGATCACGCCGAGCGCGGCGGCCAGGCTCGCGGCCCAGCCCGGCACGTGGAAGCCGACCACCACCAGCGCCAGGATCAGGCCGCCGACCAGACCGATGACCAGCGCCACGCCGGCCGCCTGGAGCACGCCGCCGTCGCCGTTCTCCGCGAAGTGCAGCGCGGACGCGACCGCGACCGGGCCGATCGCCAGGTTCGGCGCGGCGGTGCGCAGCGTGGCGCCGGCGCCGAGCGCGAGCAGACCGAGCGTGGCGCCCTGCACCAGCAGCGTGTCCAGCCCGGCACCGGTCACCGCGTCCGGCTGGCCGGCGTAGAGCAGGTAGGCGAGGCCGGCGCCGGCCACCAGCAGCACGAACTCCCAGAGGAAATGGACGGCCATCCGGTCGCGGCCGACCTCGCCGTGGCTCGGGTCGTCGAACGCGTCGCCGAGCGAGACGCGCGGCGCCTCCGCGTGCTCCGGGACGCGCGTCTCGGCCGTGGCGGCGTACTGCGGCGGGTACTGCTCGTCGCGGCGGTGACTGCCCTCGGGCCGGTAACCGGTCTCCGGCTGCCCGTAGCCGCCCGTCACCCTCGCCGTGGAGTCGGTCTCGCCGTCACGCCGCCGGTAGGCCGGCTCGTCGTACGCCATCTCGCGCGCCTCCTGTGGTGACGCGGCACCGCGCCCGTGCCTGCGTTGTCGCGTCGGCCACGCCGCGGCGGAGCCGTTCGGACGCACCGTACCCGCGCGGCGGCGCGGCCGTCACCCCTGCGACTGTTCAACCGGCCGCAACACGGAATTTCACGGCTTTGATGTCACGGCTTTCGACCGGATCCGGATGCGTCGTCGTCCCGGTCCGGCACCCGGCAGGCCCGCTCCAGCCAGAGCGCGGCCGCGATCAGCGCGATCGAGGCGATCAGGCCACCGGCCGCGGACGGCCGGTCCTCCTCCGCCGCGCGGGTCGTCTCGATCAGCAGCCAGACCAGCATCGCGCCGGAGAAGCCCGCGTAGATCGCACCGGCCGCCGAGGACGCCTTGGCCAGCACCGCGAACCGCGCCACGGCCAGCGGCTCGACCGGTTCCTGCCCGGGCCGGCGCTCGATCCGGGAGCGCGTGTTGTACGCCAGGTACGCCTCGAGGACGGCCAGCGCGGCGATCGTGACGGTCGGCAGCCACGGAACAGAGACGCCGTGCTCGCCGTAGTAGAGACCACTGATCAGCAACCACCCGACCGCGGCCGCCGCCAGCGCGGCGACCAGGAGGGTGGAGGCCCGAGTCGGGCCCATCGTCGGCGGCGGGGGCGCCGGGTTGGGGGCCTGCTCGCTGCGCTCGCTCACCTTTAGAACTCTAGCTTGATGTTCGGCCGCGGCTCGATTCCTCCGGCATCGGCGGCCGCCGGGCCCTCCCGCAGCAGCACGTCCAACGTGCCGTGACCGGGCAGGACCCCGAACGGGTCGATGTCGATCCATGGGCGCAGCACGAACGCGCGCAGGTGCGCGCGCGGATGCGGCAGCGTCAACTCCGCGTCGTCGCGCAGGACCGGCGTGCCGTCGTCGCCCCAGACCGCGATCACGTCCACGTCCAGCGTGCGCGGGCCGAACCGGCGCTCCGGGTCGCGGGCCCGGCCGGCCTCGGCCTCCAGCCGCCACGCGGTCTCCAGCCAGTCGCGCGGGCCGTGGTCCGCCGCCGCGACCATCACGGCCGCGTTCAGGTAGGACGGCTGGTCCGGGTCGCCCCACGGCGGCGTCTCGTACACGCCGGACACCACCAGCACCGTGTCACCCAGCCCGGCCACGGCGTCCCGCAGGTGCCGCTCGCGGTCGCCGAGGTTGCCACCGATCGACAGCAGCGCGCGGGTCATGGACGGCTCCGGCGCAGCGTCACCGCGACGTCCGCGAACTCGTGCGGGATCGGGGCCTGCGGCTTGTGCACGGTGACCGTCGCGGCCGCTACCCGGTCGTCCGCCAGGCACGCGGCGGCCAGCCGGTCGGCGAGCGTCTCGATCAGGTTCACCGGCTCGCCCGCCGTGATCGCGACGAGCCGCTCGGCCAGTTCGCCGTAGTGCACGGTGTCCGTCACGTCGTCGGAGGCGGCCGCGCGGGCCAGGTCCAGCTCCAGCTCCACGTCGATCAGGAAGTCCTGGCCCTCGGCCCGCTCGAAGTCGTAGACGCCGTGGTGGCCGCGTACCCGCAGCCCGCGCAGCGTGATCCGGTCGGTCATGCCTCCTCCGTTCCCGGCGCGCCGTCGTCCGGCCGGACCGCTCCCGGCCCGCCGTCGTCCGGCCGAACCGCTCCCGGCCCGCCGGCGGGTGGCCGGGCCGCCTCGGACGTGTCGGTGGCCGGCCAGACCGCTCGTGGAGCGCCGGCGGCCCGCCAGACCGCGAGCGCGTCGGCGGTGTCCCGGACCTGGTGGACGCGGACGCCCCAGGCACCGGCCGCGACCGCGAGCACGCTGGTCGCCACCGTGGCCGCGTCGCGCTGCTCGCCGGCCGGGCGCGGCGTGCCGTCCGCATCGGCCAGCAGGCTGCCCAGGTAGGACTTGCGGCTGGCGCCGAAGAGCAGCGGGAAACCCAGGGAGAGCAGTGTGCCGAGGTGACGGGTCAGCTCCCAGTTGTGCGCCGCGCCCTTCGCGAAGCCGAGCCCGGGGTCGACGATCACGTTCTCCGCCGCGACGCCCGCGGCCAGCGCCTCGTCCACCCGGCGGGACAGCTCGTCGCGCACCTCCGCGACCACGTCCTCGTAGACGGCGAGCTGCTGCATCCGCTGCGAGTGCCCACGCCAGTGCATCAGGATCCACGGTACGCCCGCAGCCGCGACCACCTTGGCCATCTGCGGATCCGCGAGCCCGCCGGAGACGTCGTTGACCGCGACCGCGCCGGCCTCGATCGCGGCCGCGGCCACGGACGCGCGGGTGGTGTCGATGGTGACGCGCACGCCGGCCGCGGCGAGGTCGCGGATCACCGGCAGCACGCGGCGGGACTCCTCGTCCGCGTCCACCCGGCCCGCGCCCGGACGGGTCGACTCGCCGCCCACGTCGACCAGGGCCGCGCCGTCCGCGCGCATCGCGACGCCGTGCGCGACCGCGGCGTCCCGGTTCGCGTACCGCCCGCCGTCGGAGAACGAGTCCGGCGTGACGTTGAGGATCCCCATCACGACCGGGCCCGGGAGGGTGCGCAGATCAGTCACAGGTAGACGGTAGCGAGCGGGTGAACAGGCCTCCGGCGGGCCCGGTTCCGTCATACCATCGGGCCGCGCCGTACCGGGCGGAAAGTTGGATCTTGTCCGGATTTTCTTCGAACACGTGTACGGTAGCCGTGACTCACGTTCAATCACGTGCGCACCACGGGTAACGGACCGGGAAGCTTGTTCGGGACAGGGACGAGCCGTACGCTTTGCAATTGCGCAGCATTCAGACGTCGAATCTTGAGGAGTCGGGGCAAGATACTTAAAACGCCCAGGTCACCCGCAGGGGCGACATGAAACGTTGAGCGGACGGCCCTCGCTGACCGCCCCGCGTTCTCGCAAGGATTGACAACTGCTGTGCCGCGGCACACCACGCCGGCCGCGGACCGGGGAGGTTCTCCAATGATCACCATAGAGCTCGTCACGCATACGCTCGACGCGCTCGCCAGCGCCTCGTCCATCGCCGCCGAGCCGGCCGAACCCGGCATCAACACGGACGGCATCGTCGGCTTCATCGCCAGCAAGATCGCGCCGATCCTGCTCGCCGGGCTCGGCATCGTCTTCATCAGCCGGGCCAGCAAGGGCGAGATCTCGAAGGTGCTCACCAGCTCCGCCATCGCCCTCGTCGGCCTGGGGTTCATCGCGGGTGCGGCGACGCTGTTCTTCGTGGGCGAGTCCCTGATCGACCTGATGTTCCAGTAGGCCGCGGGGCAGAGCATGAGACTGCGGACAGACGACGACATCTACCGGGCGAGGCTTGTCTACCTCGGCCCGCCGGGCTACACGCTCCCGATCCACCTGCCCTATGCGCAGTACGGCGTCTTCATACTCCTGGTGCCGTTCTTCATGTTCCTGCACTGGCTGGTGACGTTCGAGGTCGAGGCGTTCCCCGCCTGGGAGATCGCGCTCGCCATGGTCTCCACGTCGTTCATCTTCCGGTACGTCGACCCGGACCGGCCCGCCCGGGCCGTCATCCGCACCGCGCTGACCGACTGGCGCCGCACCCGCGAGCCGGCCGTCGAACAGCGGGATCCCCGTCTGGTCGCCGCTCGCATCCGCGTTCGGGAGGAGCTGGTATGACGTTCACCCTCAGTCCGGTCCCCGGCCTGCGACGCACGCCCTCGGGCGGGGCGAGCGCATGACGCGGTCGTCTCAGCCGGGCTCCGCGCGCCCGGCCGCAGATCAGAACGGCAATATCGGTAACGGTACGCATCAGCACGGCTACGATGCGCCCGATCTTGCCGCCGAGCCCGACTTCGTCACGAACCCCGGGCACGGGTCCGTTGCGCGCTTCCAAGCGCCCCAGCCCGTGAGAGGCCGGCCCACCATGGCCCGCGGCGGCGACAACGCAGACATCGACTCACCGTTCCTCGACCTCTTCGGGGGTACGCCGAACGACGCCACCACGCACGTACCGGCCGCGCAGCCGGCCCGGCCGGCACCGGGCTCGCCGGCCCGGCCCGCACCGGGAGCCGCGTCGCCGGTCCCGCAGCCGCCGGCCCCGGTCGCGCAGGGCGCGCAGCCGCCGATCGCCGCGCAGCCGCCGCGCACTTCGCAGCCGCCCCGTACCACCCAGCCGCCGCCCACCGCGCAGCCGTCGGCCGCCGCGCCGCCACCGCTCGCCGCGCCGGCGCCCTCGATCGGGCAGCAGCCCGCGGCCGGGCAGCCGGCGTCGATCGCACCGCCGGCGCCGGGCACGCAGCCGGAGACGGCCGGGGTGGCGTCGCCCAGCGCGTCCGCACGGCCGGGAAACGGCAGGCCGGCCGCCGCGCCGGAGCACCCGGCCGGCCGGTGGCAGACCCGCGACCGCCGGGCCGCCGCGACCACGTCCGCTCCGCCGCCCGCGCGCGAGCGGCAGACCGGTGGCGGCGGGCGGCCACCCGCCGGCCGTGGGGGCGCCTTCGGGCGACCGTCGCGGCCCGCGCCGCCGGCCCCCGGCACCCACCTCGAAACGTCCGGGCCGGGCACCTCCGCCGAGGCCGGGCAACGGCTATCCGTACCGGCAGAGAACGGTCTTGAGGCGGCTTCGCCGCCCGGCACGGAACTGAAGCCGGCCGTGGAACTGGACCCGGCGCCGCGCGAAGCGCGCAACCTGCCGGCCGTCCGGCAGGGCGACCGGCGGCCCGCGCGCAAGCCGGCCAAGGAGAAGAAGCAGCAGCAGCTGGTCATCCCGCCGCGCGCGCCGAAGAAGTTCAACGACCGCGACCCCGCCGTCGAGCTGGCGATCACCGAGATCGCCGGGCACCTCACGTTCACGCCGAACACGGTGACCGCGTGGTACTGGCTGCCCGAGGTGCGGTGGGCGTTCCGGCCGGACGCGGAACGCGAGGCGTTGCTCTCCGCGATCTCCGAGCAGTACGCGGGTCTGGCCGGCTTCCGGCTGCACCTGCGGCGGACCAACCGGCCGTTCCCGGCCGACGAGTGGGCGCGCACGGTCGACACGAACACGCTGCGCCCGCTCCCGGACGTGCCCGGCGGCACCTCCTGGTCCGACCACCTGGTCGCGGCGCAACGGCACCTGATGTCGGTCAACCACTCCGAGGGCCAGACCTACCTGGGCGTCACGTTCGCCCGGCGCTCGCTCGGCGACTCGCTCAGCGAGCGGATCCTGCGGATGTTCGGCCGCGGCGTCGCCGAGGGCGAGCGCAAGAAGCTCGGCCGCACCGTCGAGCAGTTCGACGAGGTGCTCAACGCGTTCGGCATGCGCGGCCGGCAGGTCACGCCCGGCGAGCTGGAATGGCTGCTCTACCGGTCGATCGCGCTCGGCATGTCGCCGCCCGGCCCGCTCTCCCCGATCACCAACGGGAAGTGGGAGCGCGGCGACATGCTCGCGCTCACCGAGCAGATCGAGCGTTACCGCACGCCGTACGGCTCGACCGTGAAGCTGGTCAACCGGATGACCGGCGAGGAGCGGCACGTCGCCGTGCTCTCCGTCGGCCGGATGGAGCCGCTGGAGATCCCGGAGCGGCACGAGCCGTGGATGCACTTCCACGAGCGGCTGCCCTGGCCGATGGAGCTCTCCTCGCGGATCGACATCCTCGGCCCGAACGACTCGTTCCGCAACCTCGAGCACCGGCTGCGGATGATCCGGTCCCAGCAGCTCGACTACGCCGAGCACGGCATCGACGCGCCGCCGGAGCTGGAGCGCCTCGCCAAGCGGGCGCTGCACATCGGCGACGAGATGACCACCGGCCTGCCGGTCGAGTCCGCCCGGGCGCACGGCTGGCACCGCATCGCGGTCAGCGGCCGCACCCGGGAGGAGTGCCTGGAGCGGGCCCGGCGCCTGATCCAGATGTACTCCCGGGAGCTGCGGATCTCGCTGCAACACCCGAAGAACCAGGACTGGCTGGCCCGCGAGTTCATCCCCGGCGAGCCGATCGCGAACACCGGATACGTCCGGCGCATGCCGGTCCGGCTGCTCGCCGCCGCGCTGCCGCAGGCCGCGTCCACGGTCGGTGACCGGCGCGGCGACCTGATCGGGCGCACCGCCGGCACCTGCCGCCGGCCGGTCTTCCTCGACCTGCACTTCCCGATGGAGATCCGGGAACGCTCCGGTCTCGCGGTCTTCGTCGCCGAGCCCGGCGGTGGCAAGTCCACGCTGATGGGCTCGCTCGGCTACCTCGCCGCCCGGCGCGGCGTGCAGGTCACGCTGCTCGACCCGTCCGGCCCGCTGGCCCGGCTCTGCGCGATGCCGGAACTGCGGCCCTACTCCCGGGTGCTGAACCTGACCGGTTCGGAGCAGGGCACGCTCGCGCCGTACGCGCTGATCCCGACGCCGAAACGGACCGAGTTCGCGCCCGGTGCCGCCGGCGACCGGGAATTCGAGATCGCGGTCTCCAACGCCCGGGCCGAGCGCCGCATGCTGGTCCAGGACATCTGCTCGATGCTGGTCCCGCCGCAGGTCGCACGCCAGGCCTCCACCGCCACGCTGCTGCGGCACGCGGTCCGCCAGGTCCCCGCCGAGGAGACCTCCACGCTCGACGACGTGGTGCAGACGCTCGCCCAGCTGGACAACGACGACGGCAAGGAGCTGGCCAACCTGCTCCTCGACACCGCCGAGATGCCGCTGGCGCTGCTCTTCTTCGGCTCACCGCCACCGGACGCCCTCGGCGCCGACGCCGCGCTCACCGTGATCACCATGGCCGGGCTGCGGCTGCCGGACCTGAAGATCGAACGCGAGTACTGGTCGGCGGAGGAGTCGCTGGCGCTGCCGATGCTGCACACCGCACACCGGCTCGCGGTCCGGCGCAGCTACGGCGGGTCGATGACCACCCGGAAACTGGTCGGCCTCGACGAGGCGCACTTCATGGAGGGGTGGCGGTCCGGCCGCTCGTTCCTGGTCCGCTTGGCTCGGGACTCGCGCAAGTGGAACCTGGCCGCGCTGGTGGCCTCGCAGAACCCACGCGACATCCTCGGCCTCGACGTGCAGAACTTGGTCTCCACCGTCTTCGTCGGCCGCATCGCCGAGGACCAGGAAATCGCGTCGGAAGCGCTCCGGCTCCTCCGGGTCCCGGTCAACGACGGCTACGAGGCGACGCTGGCCTCCCTGTCGAACGTGGACAGCTCATCGTCGACGCGGCTCGGCTTCCGCGAGTTCATCATGCGCGACGTCGACGGCCGGGTCCAGAAGGTCCGCGTCGACGTCGGTTACGTCGAGGGCCTCCTCGACTACCTCGACACCACCCCCACCGCGGCCCCGGCGCCGCCGGCGGGCATCGAAGCCCTGGATCTCGCAGGCGACGTGGAGGCCTGAGATGAGGCAGACCGCCGGCCGAATCAGCTCAGTGCTGCTCGCACTGCTGGTGCTGGCCATGGGAACAATCAGCTGGCCCTTCACCTCCCCAGCGGAAGCTTCGCCTAGACCCGCAACGGCGCTAGCTGCAGCCGATCTCTGCACTACCGAAGAATGGCAGCTGGATTTCAGGTCTTGCGTCGACGGCCTGGCCGATGTCGGCCAACAAAGAGCACAATGCCTAAATGCGCCCAATTCTGACGCACCGGATTCCGGCTTAGCCGGGTGGTTTGCCAGCCGACCAGAATCATCGAAACAGGTTGGCCCTGGCGGACTATATAGCCATTATGGCTATGCCGGCTACAACTACACAACATATGACCTAGACGGTGGATGCATGTCCACCTTAGTTGCGCCAGAGTTCAAGTTTGAGACCACCGTCGCCAACGGCGAGTTCATGGTTGCGACCGCGATCATTGGAGCTTCGAATGCACTTCGCGAGCGGGCCTGGGATCCGGACACGATGTGGGGATGGGCAGACCCGCTAGTCGACCAGGCAACTCGTGCTGTTTATGAAAAGGTCTTCAGCGTCTTCGGGATCGTGACGCTGTGTATCGTCGGAATCTACCTTCTTTGGCGGTCACAGCAGTCCGACATGAGCAACGCAATGACAACAGCCGGATGGGCACTGCTCGTCATGGTCGGAGTTACAGCGCTAGCCGCCTGGCCGGTCAAGTCGGCGAATATCGCCGACTCAACACTCATCACATCTCTTGGCGTTGTTCACAACGCTATCGGCCCCGCGAAAGATGACATTCCACCAGACAAGTGCGCCATGCCCAACCCCGATGCTTGCGTAGACAAGCGGCCACCGGCAGTCCGGTCGAGCGATACAGTCACCGAGGCGATGCTCTATCGGAATTGGCTCCGAGGAGTTCTTGGATCAGCGGAATCCGAGACAGCCAAGAAGTATGGTGAGGCACTATACGACGCTCGAGCCCTCCGGTGGGAAGAGTCGGAGAAGATTCGCGAAAATCCAGCCACACGCGACGCGACGATTGAAGCCAAAAAGCGCCAGTGGATGAAAATCGCCGAACAGATCAAAACCGAAAACCCTGAGGCATACGAATATCTTCAGGGAAAGAAGGGAATGGAGCGCATCGGGGCCGGCTTCATTGCAATGCTAGCGGCCACCCTGTTTGCACTATTCGACATCACGGCGGCGATCCTGGTTCTGCTCGGCTTCCTCATCTTCCGCTGGGCTGTCATCGCGGCGCCCATCTTGGGCACTGTTGGACTCTTGCGGCCCGCCGGTGAGGGATTGCGGCGACTTGCGAACGCGGTGGTGGCGGCTGTGTTCAACATTGCCATCTTCGGCACGGGCGCTGCGATCTATCTGTTTGCGGTTGACCTCATCATGAGCACCGCCACGTTGCCCGGCTGGCTGCAGGTCGTGCTGGTCTTTCTCTGTGGCGTGGTGGGATGGATGCTGTTGCGCCCGTACCGCCGGATCACGCAGTTGGGTGGGAAGAACAATGCGGCGGCCGACTCGTGGTCGCGGCGGATCTTCCGTGATCTGCGTGAGGCGTCGCGGATCGGTGCCGACGAGAACGACGATCGGGGCAGCCGGAGCATCAAGCAGCGTGACGTGACGGTGGAGCAGATCAACGTACGGCCGGAAGCGCGGTTGGAGGATCCGGTGCACGCGTCTCCGCGCGCGGAGACGACGGACGCGCCGCAGGTACGTTCCCGTCCGGACGGTGCCGAGCACGTGACCGATGCCGAGCCGGCCGTGGGCGCCGGTGGTGGCAGCGGCGGTGCGGGCGGCGGAAGCTCCACACCGCGGCGGACCCGCCAGCCGGCGCAGTGGACGGAACCGGACGTGGCCGACGCGCCCTCGTCGTACGCGATCTATCGTCCGGACACCGGCCAGACCACCACCGCGCCGCAGACGCCGCGGGTGCGTGCCGAGGCGAGGTGAGACGCGGGTGCGCCGGTTCCTCGACCTGATCGTCAAGCGCCTGCTGCGATCCCGGGCCGGGGTGGCGATCGTGTTGTTCGCGATCGTGCTGCTCATAGTGGGCGTCGCCCGTGGCTTCTCCGGGAACGCGACGGACCGCGGGCCGACCGTGGTGTCCGGCGGCACGGCGACGACCGCCGGGCCGTCGGTCGACCCGAGTTACAACTACGACGGTCCCGTGTCCTCGCTGGCGCCGCCGACGCCGTCGACCAGCCCGGGCGGTGCCAAGCCGGAAGCGGTCGGGTACGCGTTCGCGGCGGCCTGGACAGACCATCAGAACGTGTCCGCGGAGGCGTGGCTGGACCGGATGCTGCCGCATGCGACGGAGTCGCTGGCCGCGAAGCTGAGCGGCGTCGACCCGGCCGGCGTCCCGGCCGACCGGATCACCGGCGAGCCGGTCGTCGCGTCGTACGCGGAAAGCGTGGTCGACGTGACGCTGCCCGTCGACTCCGGCACGCTTCGGCTCACGCTGGTCGCGCCGGAGGGCCGCTGGCTCGTGGACAGCGTCGACTGGGAACGGGCATGACCGACCGGAGCGGGTGCGGCGCCCACGCGCGGACACGCGGCGCGGAGGGAAGACGGGCGTGAGTGACTACGAAGGAGCGCCTCGCCGCCCCGGGCTGCGAATACGGCGTATCGCGCTGGCGGTCGCGCTCACGGCCACGCTGACGCTGCTGTGCTGCGGCGGCACGGTGAGCGCGTTCTTCCTCGGCGGGCTCGGCGGGCTCGACGACAACACGATGACCCTCAGCGCGTACGGCTGCGGCGAGGGCGGCCCGGTGAGCGCCGACGGCAACCTTCCGGCGATCGGACCGTACGGCAAGGTCCAGGTGCGGAACGCGGCGGTCATCATCAACGTGGGTTCGAAGATGAACGTGCCACCCCGCGGGTGGGTGGTCGCGGTGGCCACCGCCATGCAGGAGTCCCGGCTCTCCAACCTGGGGTTCCTGGGTGACCGGAACGACCACGACTCGCTCGGCCTCTTCCAGCAGCGGCCCAGCATGGGCTGGGGCACGCCGGAACAACTGCAGGACCCGGAGTACGCGGCCACGAAGTTCTACGAGAAACTGATCACCGTGGCGGGCTGGGAGGACATGTCGCTCACCGCGGCGGCGCAGGCGGTGCAACGCAGCGCTTACCCGGACGCGTACGCGAAGCACGAGCCGATCGCCACGCAGATCGTCAACCTGCTGGCGAACGGCGCGGCCCGGGCGATCGGGAGCGGCACGGACCTGCGGTGCGCGGCCGCCGGCGAGGTCGCGGCGTCCGGTTGGACGATCCCGGTCAAGGCGATGGTCGGGTCCGGCTTCCGCACGCCGGAGCGACCGGACCACGACGGAGTCGACCTGATCGTCGGCAGGGGCGCGCCGATCTGGGCCGCGTCCAGCGGCATCGTCACGATCGCGGCCTGCGACAACGACGCGTCCGGTCGCAGTTGCAACGTGGACGGGTACCCGGGCAAGCTCGGCTGCGGCTGGTTCGTCGAGGTCCAGCACGCCGGCAACCTGATGACCCGGTACTGCCACATGGTCGAACGACCGTCCGCGAAGGTGGGCGACGTGGTCAACGCCGGCCAGGTCATCGGGCGGGTCGGGTCCAGCGGCAACTCGTCCGGCCCGCACCTGCACTTCGAGGTGCACGTCAACAACGACCGCTCGTCGTCCGGCGCGGTCAATCCGGTGTCGTTCATGAAGGACCAGGGCGCGTCGCTGGACGGTGGCCAGTGAGCCGCGAGCCGCTGCCGGAGGATCCGTTCGCCGGGCAACCCGACTGGGCGCCGCGGCCACCGCGGGCGATCGTGCCGGTGCCCGCCACCGCCGGTGGCGAGCTGCGCGGGCGGCGGGTGATGACCGGCCTGCCCGGACTGGGCTGGCGCACCGACCTGCGCGCGGACGAGCGGGTGGTGCAGGGCAGCCGGACCTACGTACCGATCATGCAGGAGCAGGAGTGGTACCGGGCCGAGGCGGAACAGATCGAGGTCTTCGCGCCGTTGGTGCCGCAGGAACGGGTCTGGATCGAGACGATCGGCTCGACCCCGGCGACTGACGGGCCCCGCGACGTGCTGTCCCGGCTCATCTCGCTGGACGCTCCGGCGCGCCGGGATCCGGTGCCGGTGATCGACTCGCCGAACCTGCTGGGACGGCGGGTGGTGCAGATGGTCGACGGGGTGGAACGGCGAGACCTGCGGGCCGTCACCGATCTCTACAGCAATGCCGAGGGCGACATCTGCCTTCGCGTCGCCGCCGAACTTGACTGGTATCGCTGGACCTGGACCGGCCAACTGCCCAAAACCATGGAAGTCCCGGTCCATCTCGCTTGGCTCGAATGAATCAGTCCAGTCGGCGTGCGCCGCATACACGCCATTCGTCTTGATCACGAACATCCAGTTGCCAGGACTGGATGTCGCTTTGAGGAAAACCATCCACTATCGCAGAAAGGCGTATATCGACCGTTGCCTGCCGATCCGATCCTGTCCCCGACTCCTTAATGCTTCCCCAGGTTACTTGAAAATCAGTTCCGAATTTCTCCTCGCGCTCTACTATGTCGCTTCGCAGTGCCTCGATCGCAGCAAGTCCTCGCCTGTCAGAACACTCATAAAATGATCTTTGTACGGGATTATTTTCGACAAGAAGAGCTCGGAGATAATTGTCGACAACTACGTCTGGCGCGCTGCGGTCGGGCTTGGTTTCCTGGTTGTACCACCACAGGCCATAGCCCACCGTGCCGGAACAGAGAACGCCTAGAACCGATGCGATGACCAGCACCACCGTCTTCCACGAGCGCCGCCGTTTGACCGGCTTCGCGCTCGGGGGCGTTTCTGGGGCGCCTGGTTCCTGCCGAGGCGGCGGGTTCGGCTCGTCCGGCTGGCTCTGCTCCACCTCCTGAGCCTATCCACCTGCGCAACGCCCCACTCATGACGCTCCAACCAGGACAGCTGGGGTGCCGATCGGGTGATGTGGGGTGGGAGAGGGCTGGTTCGTCACCCGGCCGACCGTGACATGCAGGATTTTCTCCGCTTCTGGGATACGGTCTGTGTCCGTAGGGAGGTGAGCGCGTGGCCGACGACGAGACGGACGTCAGCCGGGCCGCCGCCCTGCACCGGCAGGCGGCGGCGGTGTTGGCGGCGGCGGACGCGGGGTTGCACGCGTTGACGCCGGCTCCGGCTGATCTGCAGGCGCAGCGAGGGCTGGCGGAGCGCTTGGCCGCGGCGGCGGCGATGCTGGTGCCGGGGTGGCTGGGGGCGAATCTGGCGACCGGTCAGGTGCCGCCGGAGTCGCCGGCCGGACGGCCGGCGTTCGTCCGGGTGGGTACGGCGCGGCCGTTGCCGGAGGCGGGTTTTCCGGCCGTGGTGCCGCTGGCCGGGACAGGTCATCTGACGGTGGACGCGGACGGTCGGGACCCGCGCACGGCGGCGTTGCTGCGGGCTGTCCTGCTGCGCCTGCTGGCGTCGACCGAGCCGGGGTCGCTGCTGGTCCGGGCGGTCGACGGCGCGGACGACGCGGTCTTCGCCCCGTTCGCCGCGCTGGCCGAGGCGGGTCTGATGCCGCCGCCGGTAACGGATCCCGAGGGGCTGCGCGCGGTGCTGGCCGAGGCCGAGCAGTGGCTCCGCCTGCGCGCTCCTCGCCTACCGGACTCCCGCAAGCCCGACACGCCCGGCACGCACCCCCGCACCCAGAGCGCGCCCGCCCCACATCCACAAGACACGCACACCCACAGCACACACACCCACAGCACGCACGTCCAGAACGCACCCACCCACGACACACCCACCCAGGACACGCACCTCCCCGAGCACCGCGTCCTGGCGCCCCGGGGCCTGGAGTCGCGCCACACCGACGCCCGGCGGCCGGAGCAGCGGAAACGGGAGCAACGACGGGACGACAAGCGCCTTTTCCTGCTCGTCGTCTCCTCGTTCCCGGCCGGTGCGGAACCGGTCGACCTGCTGCGCTTCCGGGAGCTGGCGGCGCGCGGTCCCGAGGCCGGCCTGCACCTGCTGGTGGCCGGCTGGCCTCCGCCCGCGCTCGCGACCGGTCTGCCGGCGCAGCCGCTGCCGCTGAGTACCCCGATCACGCTCCGCGAGGCGTACGCCATAGTCGGCGACCCTCCCGGTGCGTCGTTCGCGGCCCAGCCGAACGACGTGGGTCTGAACTCACCGGTCCTGCTGGACGGTGACCCGCCGGCGGAGATGCTGGCCGCGGTCTGCCGTCGCCTGGCGTCCGGTTTTCTCGCGTTCGAGCGGCCCTCGCTGCGTGAGGTGCTCCCGGCGGAGCTGTGGGCGGAGGACGGCACCGAGGGTCTGGTGACGGTGGTGGGCCGGGACGGCGAGCGCACGGTGACCGTGCAGCTGACCGACCTGGCGCCGCACTGGCTGATCGGCGGGCGCAGGTCGTCGGGCAAGTCCGCGTTCCTGACCGCGGCGCTGGCCGGCCTGACCGCCCGCTACTCCCCGGACGACCTGACCCTCTTCGTCATCGACGGCCCCAGCGGCACCCAGACCAGCGGCACCCATACGAGCAGCAACCACACCAACGCCGGCGGCGGCACCCACACCAGCGGGAGCGCGGCCCGGACCGCCGGCGGCGACAGCGCACCTCACCTGAGACACGTCGACGGCGACGCCGAACGCATCCTGCACCGCCTCACCCAGGAACTGAACCGCCGCGCCGCACTCGCCGCCCGGCACGGCACCACCCGCTTCGCCGACCTGCGCACCGCGCTGGCCACCGAGGCACGCCAGAGGGCCCACGCACGCCCGAAGGACACGGCACGCCGGGACAGCGGACCACAGGAGACGAACCCTCGCATCGTCTGCGTCATCGACGAGTTCGTACCGTTGCTCCAGGCCCGTCCCGAGCTGCTCGAGCCGCTGACCGCGATCTCCCGGGGCGCCCGGTCGTGCGGCATCCACCTCGTCCTGACCAGCCGGTCCCCGCGCGCGATCCCGGCGCTGCACGAACGTGACGGCCTGTTCGCCCAGTGGACGGTGCGCATCGCGCTGCCCGGCGGCGGTGACGTGCTGGAGCCCACGAACGAGTCGGCGCAGAGCCTCCCCGCCGGCACGGCCGTGGTCAACACCGCGGGTGGACTCGGTGGCCCCAGAAACGCCACCAGAGGCCACGAACGCCTCGTCCGCTTCCCGAATCCGGACGCCGATCACAAGGCGCTCAGCGAGCTCCACAGCCGCCTCAACGCCGCCCTGCCACGCCCACGCACCACCCAGCCGAACCGGCCGGAGCAGCCGAACCCGCCGGAGCAACAAGAGAGACCGGAGCAGCGGGATCGGCCGGCGACACCATCGGTGGAGGTTCTGCTCGGCCGCCCGGTGTCGGCCCGGAGCACCGGCACGCCGCCCCCGCCCGTGGCCTTCCCGCTGGACGCCGCGCCCGGCCGGCACCTGGCGATCATCGGCGCCGCGCCGCAGGCACCGGATCTGCTGCACGCCGCCACCCGCAGCGTCTCCGCCCACCTCGCACCCGGCACCGCCCGTTTCCTGGTCTGCACGCTGGTCCCGGACGCGGACCGGCACGCGGCCGCGCTGACCGCCGCCCTGGTCCGCCGGCACGAGGTGGAGCACCTGGACGCGGCCGGCCTGACCAAGGCGCTGGAGCTGGAGGAGCCCGCCTACCTGGTGGTGTTCGGCCTGGACGCCGGTGACCGGGTGACGCTTCCGCCGGACCGGCTCACGCGTCTGCTGCGCACCGGCCCGGCGAACGGCGTGCACCTGCTCTCCTGGTGGCGCGGCGCGCACCGGCTCACCGGTGACCTGAGCGCGGCGGCGGCCGAGATCTCCGGGCTGGCGCTGCTGGATCTGCCCGCCGACGAGATCGACCACCTCATCGGCGGCGGTTCGGAACCCGCCGGCGCGCTGTTGCACGACCGCCGGTCCGGGATCAGCACGCCGTTCATCCCGTTCCGCACCGAGCCCAAGCAGCACGTTCTTCCGGCGCCGAGGAGCACGGCCCGGCCGGCGGAGGCGAGGGAGACGTGACCGACGACGCCTGGGCCGCCTACCTGGAGGCCGCCCGTGAGCTGGACGTGGCCCGCCGGGACGCCACCGTCGCGGCGGGTCTGGACCGGCCGGTCCGGGCCGCCCACGACGACCTCGCGGTGATCCGCGCCCGCCTGGTCACGCAGCGCACCCGCCTGCGCGAGCTGGGTGCCGAGGAGTCCGCGCTGATCCCGACGCTGGACGAGGTCACCGCGGTCTCGGTGGGCATGGGCGACGGGCCGGCCGCGATCCGCTCCGCGCTGCAACGGGCCCGGGCCACGGTGGAGGCGGCGGAGTCGCGACTGCCCCCGCACCGGCCGGCCGCGCCGCGGACGCCGGTGTGGGTCCGCAACCTGGTCGTCTACGGCGCGCTGGCCGCGGCCGTGCTGGTCATCCAGCTGGCGCTCTACCTGACCGCGCGGTCGGAGGTGCTGCTCACGTTCGCGCTGCTCTTCGGCGTGACGCTGCCGGCGCTGGCGTTCGCGCTGGGCTGGTTCGCGATCGGCGTGGCCTTCCCACGCGGCGACGACGGCCGCGCCGACCGCACCCCCGCGCTGGGCCTGTTGGTCTGCGCCGCCCCGAGCGTGCTGACCTGCGTGGGCGTCGGCATCATCGCGCTGGCGACGTAGAGCCGGACGCGGGACCGAGAAGCACGGGCGAGAGGCAGAATCCGGAGGACGTCTTCCCGCTTCCGGCGTGGTCGCGTTCCGAGTGCTCCCGCGGGCACCGGTCGTCGCTGGCGCTCCTCCCTGCCGGTCCCGCGGGCGGCGGGAACACCGCGGCTACCGCCGCACCCCGCGGCGAGCCCGCTCATCGCCGCCGGATGCGCGGACGCCACGAGCACCGCGGCTGCACTCGCGGACCCGCGGCCGGTCCCGTCGCCGGACCGATCCCGTGGCGGGACCGGTCAGGAGCGGCCCAGGATCAGGCTCATCGCCTCGGCGCGGGACTTCGCGTCCGTCTGGAGGCCGCCCCGTACCGCCGAGGTGATGGTCTTGGATCCGGATTTCTGGATGCCGCGCATCGCCATGCACATGTGCTCGCACTCCAGCACCACGATGACGCCGCGCGGCGCGAGCTTCTCGGTGAGCAGGTCGGCGATCTGCGAGGTGAGCCGCTCCTGCACCTGCGGGCGCCGGGCGAAGACCTCGACCAGCCGGGCCAGCTTGGACAGCCCGGTGATCCGGCCGTGCGTGCCGGGAATGTAGCCGATGTGCGCCACGCCGCGGAACGGCAGCAGGTGGTGCTCGCAGAGCGACATCACGTCGATGTCGCGGACCAGCACCAGCTCGTCGTGGTTGGCCTCGAACGTGGTGGCGAGCACCGCGCCGGGGTCGACGCGCAGGCCGGCGAACAGTTCGGCGTAGGCACGGGCGACGCGGGCGGGGGTCTTCTTCAGCCCGTCCCGCTCCGGGTCCTCGCCGAGCGCGATGAGGATCTCCCGGACCGCGGCCTCGATCCGGGGAAGGTCGACGGCGTCCTCGACCGGCGTGCCGGTGAGCTTGCCGTCGATGAGCCGTGCCGCGAGATAGTCCAACCCCGCCGACGAGGTCTCCTCGTCGACGGGGTTGGGCTGTGAACCGTTGGAGCTCAGTGGGTGCCGTCCGAGTTGTTCGACTCCGGGGACGCCGGGCCGGAGCCGACGGTCGCCTCGGCGCCGTCCGCGGCGGCCTGCGCCTTGAGCTTGTCCTTCTCCGCCGGGGTGAGGACCGGCGGGTCGGTGGACGGGCGCCGCTTGCCGAAGCCGTTGTACGGCGCCATCGGCGGGCGCTTCTGCACGCGGGCGCAGATGCGGGCCATGTCCTGCTGGGAGATGGTCTCCTTCTCCATCAGCTCCAGCACCATGTTGTCCAGCACGTCCCGGTACTCCACCAGGATCTCCCACGCCTCGTCGTGCGCGAGCTCGATGAGCGCCCGCACCTCGCCGTCGATCTCCGCGGCGACCGAGTCGGAGTAGTCCCGCTCGTGGCCCATCGTGCGGCCCAGGAACGGCTCGTCGCCGCTGGTGCCGTACTTGACCGCGCCCAGCTTCGAGCTCATGCCGTACTGCGTGATCATGGCGCGGGCCAGGCCGGACGCCTTCTCGATGTCGTTGCCGGCACCGGTGGTGGGCTCGTGGAAGACGAGCTCCTCCGCGGCGCGGCCACCCAGCGCGTACGCCAGGGTGTCGATCATCTCGGCGCGGGTCTGCGTGTACTTGTCCTCGGTGGGCAGCACCAGCGTGTGGCCGAGCGAACGGCCGCGCGGCAGGATCGTCACCTTGTGCACCGGCGCGGAGTGCGGCAGCGCCCAGGCGACCAGCGCGTGCCCACCCTCGTGGTACGCGGTGATCTTCTTTTCGCCGTCGCTCATCGCGCGGGTCTTGCGCTCCGGTCCGGCGATGACCCGGTCGATCGACTCTTCCAGGTACTCGTTCGAGATCGCACGCTTCTCGTGCCGTGCGGTCAGCAGCGCCGCCTCGTTGATCACGTTGGCCAGGTCCGCGCCGGAGAAGCCGGGCGTGCGCCGCGCGACGGAGTCGAGGTCGACGTCCGGCGTGAACGGCTTGCCCTTGGCGTGCACCCGGAGGATCGCCTTGCGGCCCTCCATGTCCGGCGCGTCGACCGCGATCTGCCGGTCGAAGCGGCCGGGACGCAGCAGCGCCGGGTCGAGGATGTCGGGGCGGTTGGTGGCGGCGATCAGGATGACGCCGCCCTTGGTGTCGAAGCCGTCCATCTCGACGAGCAGCTGGTTGAGCGTCTGCTCGCGCTCGTCGTGACCGCCGCCCATGCCGGCGCCGCGGTGCCGGCCGACCGCGTCGATCTCGTCGACGAAGACGATGGCCGGCGCGTTCGCCTTGGCCTGCTCGAACAGGTCACGGACGCGGGAGGCACCGACACCGACGAACATCTCGACGAAGTCCGAACCGGAGATCGAGTAGAACGGGACACCGGCCTCGCCGGCGACCGCGCGGGCCAGCAGCGTCTTACCGGTTCCGGGCGGGCCGAAGAGCAGCACACCCTTCGGGATCTTGGCGCCCAGGGCCTGGTACTTCGACGGGTTCTGCAGGAAGTCCTTGATCTCGTGCAGTTCCTCGACGGCCTCGTCCGCGCCGGCGACGTCCGCGAACGTCGTCTTCGGCGTGTCCTTGGTGATCATCTTGGCCTTGGACTTGCCGAAGTTGAGCACCCGCGAGCCGCCGCCCTGCATCTGCGACATGAACAGCAGCAGGAGGACGACGAGGATCAGGATCGGCAGCAGGTTCAGCAGCAGGGTCAGCAGGACGCTGTCCCGGGTGACCTTGGCGTCGATCGTGCCGGTGATCTTGCCGGCGGCCTTGGCCTGGACCACGGCGGCCCAGATGTCGTCACTGACCTCGTACGGGACCTGGGTCTCGATCCGGTCGGTCGTGGTGTCGTCGAAGGCGGCCTTCTCGCTCAGCTCGAGCTGGAGCGTCTGCTCCTTGTCCTCGTAGACGGCATTCTTGATGCCGCCCGTGTTGAGCCTGTCGAGTGCGACCGACGTCTCGACCCGGTGATAACTGGGGCCGCCCGTGAAGAAGGAGCTGGCGGCGATCGCGGCGGCGATCACCAGAATGATCCAGATCACCGGGCGGCGGAAGAAACGCGTGCGTTCCATACTGTTGTCGAGCGCCTGGCGCCCGCACCCTCCTGATCGTCCGGCTTGTCTACCACCAACGCTGCCCCCGCGACCTCCCTACCCAGGGAGGCGCCGTGACAACCGCGGACGCCGGCGGGCGGCGCCATCGGTCATTCGACGGTACACCGTAGGTGCGACGGGTGAGGTTGCGAGCCCCGTGAATACCCGGACCCCGCAGCGCGCTCTCGCGCGCCGTTCAGCACGGTAGTCCGGTTTTCTGAGAGTGCGCTGAAGCTTCACCCAACCGACACGACTCAGCTCAGGGCGTAATCAGCGTCAGCTGCGCGCGTAGACCTCGGGCTTGAGCACGCCGACGTACGGCATCTCGCGGTAGCGCTCCGCGAAGTCCAGCCCGTAGCCGACCACGAACTCGCTGGGGATGTCGAAGCCGACGTAGCGCACCTCGACCGGGACCTTGATCGCGTCCGGCTTGCGGAACAGCGCGACCACCTCGATGGAGGCGGCACCGCGCGACTCCAGGTACTTCAGCAGCCAGGAGAGCGTGAGGCCGGAGTCGACGATGTCCTCGACCACGATCACGCGCCGGCCGGCGATGTCCCGGTCCAGGTCCTTGAGGATGCGGACCACGCCGGAGGAGGTGGTGCCCTGCCCGTAGGAGGAGACCGCCATGAACTCCATCTCGCTGGCCGGGCCGAGGCGGCCCAGCTCGCGCGCGAAGTCGGCCATGAACATCACGGCGCCCTTCAGCACGCACACCAGCAACACGCCGTCCGCCGCGTCGGCGTGGTCGGCGGAAACCTGCTTGGCCAGCTCCGCGATCTTGTCACGGATCTGCTGCTCAGAGATGATCACGCGTTCGATGTCCGCGTCGTACCAGGACCCGTCAGCCATGGTCCTAGCCTGCCCCATGAAGGTTACGCGCCGTCGCGCACCCCGGGAGATTCCGGACCTCGGGGCGGGCCACACGCCCACCCGCAAAAGGGCCAAACGGCACTAAAAAGCCAATACCCGCCGACGGTACGCCGCACGCCCGCCCAAGATCACCCGATTTGATCGACTTCTGTGTCGGTGGTCACGACCGCCAGCGCGTCACCGGAACGGCGTACCGCGATCCCACCGGGGAGGTAGGCCGAACCCTGCCCGTGCCAGTCCACCACCAGCGCGTCCAACGCGGACACGTGCCGCTGGGACAGCGCGGTGCCCGGCGCGCCCAGCTCACGGGCCCACAGGTGCAGCACCCGGCTGCGTATCGCGGGGTCCAGCCCGGACAGGCTCCGCACCCGCAGCCCGCCACCGCCGGAGCCGCGCGCCTCGGCCAGCGCGGTCCGCGCCAGCCCGTCCAGCGCGGCCGCGTCCGCCGCCAGCAGCCCGGCCGTGCGCGCCAGGTTGCCGACCACGCGCGGGCCGAGCGCCGCGACCAGTGCGGGCAGCGCGTCGGCCCGGACCCGGCTGCGCGCGTACGCCGGATCCGCGTTGTGCGGGTCGGTCCACGGGTGCAGGCCGAGCGCCACGCAGGCCTTGTGCGTCTGCTCCCGGGTGATCTCCAGCAACGGCCGCACCAGCAGCACGTCGTCCGCGCCGGGCAGTGGCCGGCGCTCCCGCATGCCGGCCAGGCCCTTTATCCCCGCGCCACGCGCGAGCGCCAGCAGCACGGTCTCGGCCTGGTCGTCCCGGGTGTGCCCGACCAGCACCGCGGCGGCTCCGTGCCGGCGCGCGGCCTCGGCCAGCGCGGCGTACCGGGCCTCGCGCGCGGCCGCCTCCGGGCCACCCGGCCGGCCGGCGACCGTCACGGCCGCGACCTCGACCGGGTCCAGTCCTGCCTCGCGCGCCCAGCGGGCCACCGCGGCCGCCCGGTCCGCGGAGCCGTCCTGCAGCCGGTGGTCAACCGTGACCAGGCCGGCCCGCAGACCGAGCCGCGGTGCGACGAACGCGACGGCCGCGGCCAGCGCGAGCGAGTCGGCGCCGCCGGAGCAGGCGACGAGCACCGGACCGTCAGGGGGAAAGCCGGTCAGGGCGCGACGCACCGCCACCCGCAACTCCGCGACCGGCGGTGCTATCCGAGCCATGGAAAAACGCTAACCGGTCAGTCGCCGTCCGGCCGGGAGGCCGGGCCGGACGCGCTGGTCGCATCCGTCGCCGAACCGTCCACGCCCCCGCCGCCGAACGCCCCGTCCGGCCCGGCACCGGACTGGCCGGCACCCGACTGCCCGGCACCGGACTGGCCGACGACCCGGGCCACCCAGGCGTCCGGGTCGCCCAGCTCGTCCACCCGCGGCAGCGTCGCCGGCGACTCGAAGATCTTGTTGAAGCCGGCCATGCCGACCCGCTCCACCGCGCCGTGCACGAACTTGCGGCCCTCCGCGTACTGCCGCATCTTCACGTCCACGCCGAGCAGCCGGCGAACCGCCTTCTCCAGCGGGTTGCCGGCCTCGCGCCGACGGTTGAACCGGGCGCGGATCGTCTCCACGCTCGGGATCACCTCGGGGCCGACGCCGTCCATCACGAACTCGGCGTGGCCCTCCAGCAGCGTCATCAGCGCGGTCAGCCGGTCCAGCACCTCCTTCTGCGCGGGCGTCTGCACCAGGTCCAGCACGGACGACCGGCTCTCCGGGTCGCGGACCGCGTCGGAAAGCGTGCCGACCGCCCGGCGCAGCCGCTCCACCAGCGGGTCCTCGCCGGACTGCGACGCGTCCACGAACGCCTGCACCTGCTCGAGGAAGTAACCCCGCATCCACGGCACGGCGGTGAACTGGGTGCGGTGGGTCACCTCGTGCAGCGCGACCCAGAGCCGGAAGTCCCGCGGGTCCGCGCCGAGCTTGCGCTCCACGTCGACGATGTTCGGCGCGACCAGCAGCAGCCGGCCGTGCTCGCCGGAGAACACCTCGTACTGCCCGAGCACCCGCCCGGACAGGTAGGCCAGCACGCCGCCGGCCTGCACCGCGGTCACCCGCGAGCCGATCGCGTCCGCGATCGCGCTCGGTGCCCGGTCGCCGGTGAGCTTGCCGATCAGCGGCGCGACCACCGAGCGCAGGCCCTCGATGTTGACCTGGGCCCAGTCCCGCCGGTCGACCACGCGCACCGGCGGGTGGTCCACCCGGGACGTCAGCCCGGTGTACGCCGCGACGTGCCCCGCGGCCTCGTCGGTGAGCCGCCGCAGGTCCGCGACGACCGCGGCGGCCTCGTCATAGGTCACCCGTGGCCCGGACTTGCCCAGGGCACCCGCGGTGGCGGCGGCCAGATCCCAGTCCACGAACTGCGTCATGAAACCCAACGTACCCGCGCGCCACCACCGTGACCCGCCCGGAACGTGACCCGCCCGGAGTCAGCACCCGCAGGCGGCGAGCACGGACGCGATCCGGTCGAGCTTCCACTCCGCCTGCCACTTGCTCACCGTCTTGTACGGCACCTCGTCGGCCAGCAGCGCGAACGCGAGCAACCGCCCGTCCGCCGTGGTGAGCACGCCGGCCAGCGCGTTGACGCCGTCCAGCGACCCGGTCTTGGCCCGCACCGACCCGGCCCCGCCACGCGACTCCGGCGGCGCCGGGTCCCGGAACCGGGTGTCCAGCGTGCCCGACCAGCCGCCCACCGGCAGCCCGGCGAACATCGCGCCCAGCTCCGGACGCGATCCGTCCGCGGCCAGCCGGACCAGCGAGGTCAGCAGAGCCGGACTGATCTCGTTGTCCCGGGACAGCCCGCTGCCGTCGGTCAGCCCGAACCCGTCGACCGGCAGCCCGAGGCCGGCGATCAGGTCCCGGGTCGCCGCCGCCGCGCCCTGGAACGAGGCCGGCTGGCCACCGGCGATCGCCACCTGCCGGGCCAGCGCCTCCGCCACCACGTTGTCGCTCTCGGTCAGCATCACCTCGACCAGCCGCAGCATGGTCGGCGACTCCACCCGGCCCAGCTCGGTGCCGGGCGCCGGCCCGGTCACCGCCGCGCCCGAGGGCGTCGCGGCCGGCGTCCCCGCGGCCTGGACCGTGCCCCGCGCCACCGTCACGTTCTTGCCCAGCAGCGCCGCGAACGCACGCCCCGCGGCCAGGTCCGGTGCCGTGTGACGCTGCGCGCCGCCGGTCGCCTTCGGGTTGACCCGGGCGCCGTCCGTCATCAGCGCGGTGATCGGCGCGCCGTAGCCTGCGGACACCGCGTCGGGGTCCCAGCCCGGCCCGGTCAGCGCGCCGGTGAACAGCGACGAGTCCACCAGCACGCGGGACACCTCGGCGTTGCCGAGCGCCTTCTTGACCTGCTCGGCCAGCGTGTCCAGCCGCGCCGCGTCCTCGTACGCCGCGGACTCGCCGATCGCCAGCGTCGGATCACCGCCGCCGATCAGCACCACCTCGCCGGGCGCGGACCCGGCCACCACGCGCGTCGGGATCCGGTGGCCGGTGCCCCGCGCCGCCAGCGACGCCGCGGCCGTGACCAGCTTCGTCGTCGACGCCGGGGTGGCCGGCTCGGCCTGCTGGTAGCCGTACAGCTCGGTACCGGTCGCCACGTCCAGCACCGACACGTGCAGGCCCGGGCCCAGCTCACCGCTGGTCACCAGCGGCTCGATCGCGGCCTTCACCGCCGCCGCCGACGGCATCGGCGCCGCGTCCGTGTTCGCCGCCAGCACCGGTTGCGGCGGCGGCTCCGCGGACGGTCCCGCCGTGGTCGGGGCCGCCACCGGCTCGTCCACCGCACCCGGCCGCACGACCAGCACCACCACGAGCACCAACACCAGCGCCAGCGCCGCCGCACCGGCGCCGGCCAGCACCTTCCGCGACCGCCACGGCGCCGGCACCGCTACCCCACCGGCACCGCCGGCCGCTTCCGTGCCGCCGCCACCAGCAACCCCATCAGCCGGTACGACGGACACCCCCGACGCCGTGCCCGCACTCCCGCCCGATCCCACCGTCGCCCGCCCCGCCGCCGCCACCGGCAACGGCACCGCCGCACTCCCCCGGCCCACCGCCGGCGCCTCGACGACCCGCGGAATCACCGCCGTCGACTGCGGATCCACCGGCGCCGCCGCAGACCCGCGCACCGCGGCCGCCCCGGAAGCCGGACCACCACGTCCCCCGGCCGCGGCACCCCCACTCATCGCAGCCGAACCGGAGGCCGAGCCCCCGCGTCCCGCGGCCGCCCCGGAGGCCGAGCCACCACGCACCGCGGCCGCACCGGAGGCCGGACCACCGGCCGCCGTCGGCGCAGCACCTCCTCGCACCGCAGCCGCACCGGAGGCCGGACCACCGGCGGCCGTCGGCGCAGCACCTCCTCGCACCGCGGCCGCACCGGAGGCCGGACCACCGGCCGCCGTCGGCGTCTCGACGACCCGCGGAATCACCGCCGTCGACTGCGGATCCACCGGCGCCACCGCACCCCCGCTCGCCGCGGCCGCCCCGGAAGCCGGGCCACCACTCCCCGCGGCCGCACCGGAAGCGCGACCACCGGCCGGCGTCGGCGCCGCAGCAGCACCTCCACGCACCGCGGCCGAACCGGAGGCCGAGCCACCGGCCGCGGTCGGCGCGGCACCGCCGCTCCCAGCGGTTGTCCCGGAAGCCGGGCCACCGCTTCCCGTCGGAATCGCCGCGGTCGGCTGCTCGTCCTGCGACGCCCGTTCCGGGATGCGGATCGTCTGCTCGTCGTCCGGCGTGCGCACCGGAATGCGAATCGTCTGTGCGTCCTCCGCGCCGGACCGCGGCGGGCGCCGCTCAGCGGCCGGACCGCGCTCAGCCGCAGGCTGCCGCTCGACGGCCGGCCCCGCTTGCCGCTCGACGGCCGGCCCCGCTTGCCGCTCGACGGCCGGAGCCGCTTGCCGCTCGGCGGCCGGAGCCGCTTGCCGCTCGGCGGCCGGAGCCGGCTTCTTCGCAGCCGACACCGGTGGGGACACGCTCGGCGCGGCCACCGGGACCGACTGCCGCACGGGCGGCTCACCGGCCGGAACCGGCTGTTCAGCCGCGGGATCCGGCCCGGGCACGGACGGCTTGACGGCCGCGGCCGAATCCTTGGCGACCTGAGCCGGTTCCTCCTTGGCGATCTGGGCCGGTTCCTCCCCGGCCGGAACCGCCGGAGGCGCAGGCGGCTTCGCGACCGGGACCGGCTGCGTGGTAGGCGACTCAGTTCGCGCGACCGGCTGCGTGGTAGGCGACCCGGCGGCCGGACCCGGCTGCACGGTCAGCGGCCCGGTGGGCGAAACCGGCTGCCCGGTAGACGCGCCCCCGGGCGACATCGACTGCGCGGCGGACGAGCCAGCGGGTAGGACCGGCTGCCCGGTAGGCGACGTCAGCTGCCCGGTGGGCGATGCCGACTGCCCGGCGGGCGAACCAGTGGGTGAAACCGGCCGCCCGGTAGGCGCGCCCGCGGGCGGCGTCGGCTGCGTGGTGGGTGGCGTGGTGGGGGAAGGGCGGCCCGGGTGAGAGAGCGTGGGGCGGATGCTCGCCGGGGGTCGGAGCGTCGCGGGTCGCGGCTTCTCGGCGTACCCCGGTGGCGTCTGTGGGGTTTGGTTTTTGTTCTGCGGGAACACCGGTCCGGATGATGGGATGGGCGGCGTGGACGGCGCGGGTTCGGCGGGGGTGACGGGCGAGGACGGCGACTCAGACGGCGTGGATGACGGCTCGGCGGCGCGTTCGGGCTGGTCCGGGGCGTTCATGGCGGACACCTGTGTATTCTCGACGGAGGCAGCACCCGGGCTTATGTCGCTTTTGTCCGATGCGGCGACCGAGTCCGAGGTTGCTCCGACCCGACGCTGATCACCGTTTTCGTTGCCGTTGTGTGAATCTTGCCTCCCCACCCCAGCCCCTCCTCGTCCTGTCCCGCCGCTTTAGAGGAGACTAACGGGGTCCGAGACCGCATTGGCCGTGCCCGGGGTGTGGCGTGAGCTGTGCGAGTTCCGTTAGCCAACGTGGGCGAACGAGGGAGCGTGAATATGGATTTCGACGTTACGGTTGAGATCCCCAAGGGTCACCGCAACAAGTACGAGGTGGACCACAAGACCGGGCGCATCCGGTTGGACCGCACGCTCTTCACGGCGACCCAGTACCCGGCCGACTACGGCTTCATCGAGGGCACCCTGGGCGAGGACGGCGACCCGCTGGACGCGCTCGTGCTGGTGCAGGAGCCGACGTTCCCGGGTTGTCTCATCCGGTGCCGCGCGATCGGCATGTACCGGATGAAGGACGAGATGGGCGGCGACGACAAGGTCCTCTGCGTGCCGTTCGAGGACCCGCGTCAGGAGCACCTCCGGGACATCCACCACCTCGGTGAGTTCGACCGGATGGAGATCCAGCACTTCTTCACGGTCTACAAGGACCTGGAGCCGGGCAAGTCCGTCGAGGGCGCCACCTGGACCGGCCGTGTCGAGGCCGAGCAGGAGGTCCGCAACTCGATCCTGCGGCACCAGCGTGCGCTGGAACTGGGCGAAGGACACTGAGCACCGCGTCCCACGCCTGACGACCCGCACCGACGATCGACGCGAAGCGCGCCGGGCATCCCGCCCCGGCGCGCTTCTCCGTCATCCGTTGACGTTCCGCAGGCTCGCGTAGAGCCCGAGCACCACGCAGGCCAGCGGGACGAGCGAGACCAGCGCGGCCGTGTCCAGCAGCTCGGCGGCCCGCGCCAGATAGAGCGACGGCGGTCGCCGGGACCACACCGCGCCGGCCGCCAGCACGGACAGCGCCACCGCCACCGGCAGCCCGGCGGCCGGCGGTGACGCCGCCTCGATCGCCGTCGTGCAGGCGAGCGACACCAGCACGCCGGCGCCGGCCGCGAGCAGTGGCGCGCGATGGTGCGTGGTGACCAGCGCCCGGGCGCGCAGCAGCACGCTGACCGCGACCGCACCCGCCAGCACGCGCGCCGCCACGCCGCCGCGCAGCGCCAGGACCAGCGCGGCCACCGTGATGACCACGGCGTGGCCGGCGAGCAGCCCGGTCAGGAACTCGTCCGTGCGGCCCAACGCGGCCAGCACCGCCTCCCGGGGCGGCCGCCGGCGCGCCTCCCGCAGGCCGTCGAGCCCGGGATCGTCCGGGTCCGCCGGGCCCGCGGGCAGCGCGATCGCCGGTACCGGCAGACGGCCGAGCCGGATCGCCAGCAGCGGGAGCAGGCCGAGCGTGCAGACCGCGGCCGTGACCAGCACCGCGGACGCGTGCACCGCGGGGATCACCAGCGCCAGCGCGGCGGCCGGGACGGCCTGTAGCGCCGCGGACGCGAAGGCCACCGGGATCCACGGGTGCACGGCCGTGCCCACGGCGGCCAGCAGCGCGGCGAGCAGCACCGCGACCGCGGCGACCAGCGTTTCCGGCGCACCCCACCAGGACGGGAACCCCGGTGCGGCCCGGCCCGTCGCGACCAGCAGCGCGCCGGTGACACCCGCGAACGGAAGCGCCAGCGCGCCGAGCACCGCGGCCGTGCCGGCGTCGCCGTAGGCGCGGGCCGCGGTGACCGCGGCCAGCAGCAGCGCGACCGTCAGCCCGGCCGCGGCGTAGGCACCCGCCGGTGACGGCGGCGGGAGCAGCAGCGGCGCGAGCGCGGCCGGGAGCAGCGCGACGGCCGCGGCGCGGGTCGCGATCCGGGTCGCGGCCGGGGACCACGGGCCGGTACGCCGCGGCGCGCCCGCGATCACGTCGACCACGTCGTCGTACTCCGGCACCGGCCAGTGCACCCGGGCCGGCGTCAGGTGCAGGATCTCGCCGTCCCGGATGCCCTGCGCGCGCAGCGGTCGGGCGCCGAGCAGCGCGGCACCGTCCGGCCGGCGCAGCAGCCAGCCGCCGTGCCGCTCGCCTTCGTCCGCCAGTGACTCGCCGGCGTGCCGGAGCAGGTCGGGCAGCAGCTCGGCGAGCGGGATCTGGTCCGGTAGCGCCAGGTCGACGCGGCGGCGCGGTGCGGCGATCGTGACGCGCGCGAGGCCGGCACCCATCGACGAACCCCTTCCTCCGGCGGGCTGCGGAACGCCACGCACCTTACCTAGGATGAGCGCTCTGTTGCAGTCCGTACCGCCGGGAGACGCTGATGGCGACCGTGATCGTGCGACGTCCGCCGCGCCGCGCGGCGCCCGAGATACCCGCCGGTGAGCTGGCCGTGGACGCGCCGCCGGAGCTGCCGGAGCCGACCGGTGGACGGTGGCGGACGCTGATGACCGCACTGCCGATGCTGGGTGGCTCGGTCGCGATGGCGATGATGTTCGGCCGCGGCGGCGGCACCTACTCGTACGTGGTGGGTGCGCTCTTCGGGGTGTCGTCGCTGGCCATGCTGATCACCGGTGCGGGCGGTGCCGGCGGGCCGCAACGCGCGGAGGTCGCGGCCGCCCGCCGGGAGTACCTGCGCCGGCTGGCCGCGCTGCGCCGCCGCGCCCGGCGGACCGCGCTGGCGCAGCGGGACGGCCTGCGCTACCGGCACCCGGACCCGGCCCGGCTCTGGTCCACCGTGGACAGCCACCGGCTGTGGGAGCGGCGCGCGGGCGACCCGGACTTCGCCGTCGTCCGGGCCGGGCTCGGACCGCAGACGTTGGCCACGCCGCTGGTGCCGCCGGTCACCCGGCCGCTGGCCGAGCTGGAGCCGATGTGCGCGGGCGCGCTGCGCCGGTTCCTGGACGCCTACTCCGTGGTCCCCGAGCTGCCGGTGGCGGTGTCGCTGCGCGCGTTCGGCCGGATCCACCTGCCCGGCGGACACGGCCTCGCCCGCGCGATGCTGACCCAGCTCGCGGTCTTCCACGCGCCGGACGACCTGGTCGTCGCGGTCTGCGCCGGCCCGCACCGGCGTACGGACTGGGACTGGGTGAAGTGGCTGCCGCACGCGCTGCACCGCACCCGTACGGACGCGGCCGGCCCGCTCCGCCTGGTCACCGGCACCGTGGCGGAGTTGGAACCGCTGCTCGCCGAGCCCGGCCGGGCACACCTGGTCGTGGTGCTCGACGGTGCCGGCGGCACGTTCACCGACCGGGCCGGGACGACCGTGCTGGACCTGGACTCGGCGCCGCCCCGCAGCCCCGGTCACCGGGCGCTGGTGCTGACCGCCGGGCGGCGCCTGACCAGCCGCACCACCGAGTCGGAGACCGAGGTCGGCGTGCCGGACTCGCTGACCGTGGCGGAGGCGGAGGCGGTCGCGCGCCGGCTGGCGCCGCTGCGGCTCGCGGCCGTGGAGACGCCGCGCACGGCCGCCCGCGACACCGAGGCCGGGCTCGCGGAGCTGCTCGGCATCGACGACCCGGCGCGGATGAACCCGGCGCGGCGCTGGTCCCGCCCGCGGCCGGCGCGCGACCGGCTGCGCGTGCCGATCGGCGTCGGCACGGACGGCAGCCCGGTCGAGCTGGACCTGAAGGAGTCCGCGCAGGACGGCATGGGCCCGCACGGCCTGCTGATCGGCGCGACCGGGTCCGGCAAGTCCGAGCTGCTGCGCACGCTGGTGCTGGGGCTGGCCGCGGAGCACTCGTCGGAGACGCTCAACTTCGTGCTGGTCGACTTCAAGGGCGGTGCCACGTTCGCGTCGCTGGACCGGCTGCCGCACACCGCCGCGGTGATCACGAACCTGGCCGACGAACTGCCACTGGTGGACCGGATGGTCGACGCGATCAACGGTGAGCTGCTGCGCCGCCAGGAGCTGCTGCGCCGCAGCGGGAACATCCCGAGCCTGCGCGAGTACGACCGGGCCCGCGCCACCGGCGCCCCGCTCCCGCCGCTGCCGTCGCTGCTGATCGTCTGCGACGAGTTCTCCGAGCTGCTCTCCGCCAAGCCGGACTTCATCGACCTGTTCGTGCAGATCGGGCGGGTCGGTCGGTCGCTCGGCGTGCACCTGCTGCTGGCCAGTCAGCGGCTGGAGGAGGGGCGGCTGCGCGGGCTGGACACGCACCTGTCGTACCGGATCGGGCTGCGCACGTTCTCGTCGCTGGAGTCGCGGGCGGTGCTGGGCGTGCCGGACGCGTTCGAGCTGCCGCGCTCACCCGGCCACGGTTACCTGCGGTTCGGCACGGAGCCGCTGGTGCGGTTCCGGGCCGCGTACGCCTCCGGTCCGTACCGCCCGGCCACCGGCCCGGCGATCGCGGAACCGGCGACCACGGCCCGGGTGGTGCCGTACACGTCGGGTGTGGTGACGGTCCCCCGCACGCCACGCCCGCGCGCCGAGATCACCCGCGAGCCCGCCACCACGAGCCTGCTGGACCTGATGGTCGACGCGCTGGAGGGCGCCGGGCCGGCCGCGCACCGGGTCTGGCTGCCGCCGCTCGGCGACGCGCCGCCGCTCGGCGAGCTGCTCGGGCCGGTGCGGGTGGATCCGCGCCGCGGCCTGACCGTGGCCGACCCGGCGCTGCGCGGCACGCTGCGGGTGCCGGCCGGCGTGGTGGACCGGCCGCTGGACCAGCGCCGGGAGACGCTGTGGCTGGACCTGGCCGGCGCGTCCGGGCACGTGGCGGTGGCCGGCGGCCCGCGCAGCGGCAAGTCCACCGCGCTGCGCACGCTGATCACCGCGCTGGCGCTGACCCACACACCGGCGGAGGCGCAGGTCTACTGCCTGGACTTCGGCGGCGGCGCGCTGGCCCAGCTGACCCGGCTCCCGCACGTCGGCGGCGTGGCCGGGCGGCTGGACCCGGTGGGCGTGCGGCGCACGGTCGGCGAGGTACGGGCACTGCTCGCGGAGCGGGAGGCGCGGTTCGCGGCGCTGGGCGTGGACGGGATGGCCGACTACCGGGCCCGGCGCGCGTCCGGTGCGGTGGAGGACGACCCGTACGGCGACGTGTTCCTGGTGGTGGACGGCTGGGCCACGCTGCGCGCCGACTTCGACGACCTGGAGTCGCTGGTCACCGAGGTGGCATCGCGCGGCCTGGCGTACGGCGTGCACGTGGTCGTCTCCACCGGCCGCTGGATGGATCTTCGCCCGGCCCTGCGCGACCAGCTCGGCGCGCGCCTGGAGCTGCGCCTCGGCGACCCGGCCGACTCGACGGTCTCCCGCCGCTCCGCCGCGAACGTGCCGGCCGGCGCGCCCGGCCGGGGCATCACCGCGGAGTCGATGCACATGCTGGTCGCGCTGCCCGGCGTCGCGCCGGACGACATCGCGAAGGCGTGGACCGGGCCGCCGGCGCCACCGGTGCGCCGGCTGCCGGCCGAGCTGCCCTACGCGGCGATCCGGGACACCCGCGAGACCGGCCTGCGTATGCCGGTCGGCGTGGTGGAGACCGACCTGTCCCCGGCCGTGCTCGACTTCGCGGCCGACCCGCACTTCCTGCTGTTCGGCGACGGCGAGTGCGGAAAGACGTCGTTCCTGCGCGCGCTGGCCACCACGATCACCACCCGGTACGCGCCGGAGGCGGCCCGGCTCGTGATCGTGGACTTCCGCCGTACGCTGCTCGGCGCGGTGGAGACCGGCCACCTGCTCGGGCACGGTTCCACCGCCGCGACCGCGCGCACGATGGTCGAGTCGGCCGTCGACGCGCTGCGCCGGCGGCTGCCCGGCCCCGACGTGACCGCCCGGCAGCTGCGCGACCGCTCCTGGTGGACCGGTCCGGAGCTGTTCGTGCTGGTCGACGACTACGAGCTGGCCGGCGGCCCGGCCGGCCCGCTGGCCCCGCTGGCCGAGCTGCTGCCGCAGGCCCGCGACATCGGCCTGCACCTGGTGCTGGCCCGGCGCTCCGGTGGCGCCGGCCGCGCGTTCGACCCGGTGCTGACCCAGCTGCGGGAGCTGGCCGCGCCCGGTCTGGTGATGTCCGGCAGCCGCGAGGACGGTCCGCTGCTCGGCGACGTCCGGCCCGCCGCGATGCCGCCCGGCCGGGGACAGTTGAAGACCCGGCGGGAGGGTATACGGCTGGTACAGATCGCCTATCTGCCACCGTCCGATCCCGCATAGCCTTCGGACCTGTTGTCCGGCCCGCCGGCGCCCCGGCGGGGAGTAACCTTCACCCAGCCGAGACCGCAGTGAGGTGACCAGTTGAGCAGGCGTTGGAGACCGGGGGCCGCCGTGGCCCGCCTGGCCGCCACCGTGCTCGTCGGCGCCGCCACCGCGCTACCGGCCGGTGCACCGGCGCTCGCCGGGCCCGGCCTCGCCGCGGTCGCCCCGCTCGCGGTCACCGGTGACGAGGTGCGCGACGAGCAGTGGTCGCTGACCGAGCTGGGCATGGCCGAGGCGTGGCAGCGCTCGACCGGCGCCGGCGTCACGGTCGCGGTGATCGACTCGGGCGTCGACGACACGCACGTCGACCTGACCGGCCGCGTGCTCTCCGGGTTCGACCTGGTCAGCACCGCCGGCGACGGCACCGACGACCCGGTCGGGCACGGCACCACGGTGGCCTCGCTGATCGCCGGGGTGCCGGACGACGCCGGCATCGTGGGCATGGCGCCGGATGCCCGGATCCTCCCGATCCGGGTGCTGGACAAGCAGAATCGGTACGACGACGCACAGGTCGTGGCGAAGGCGGTGCGCCTGGCCGTCGACAACGGCGCCAAGGTGATCAACCTGTCGCTCGGCGGCCTGGGCAGCAGCCCCGCGCTCGCCACCGCGATCGACTACGCGTTCGTCAAGGACGTCGTGGTGATCGCCTGCACCGGCAACGCCAGCGCGTCCGCGCCGTCCGACGTGTGGTACCCGGCACGCGAGCCCGGTGTGATCGCGGTGACCGGCCTGGAGGAGAACGGCACCAGCCTCTGGTCCGGCTCCATCACCGGCGCCGAGACCGTGCTGTCCGCCCCCGCCACCGACCTGATCGGCGCGCGGCCCGGCGGCTACTGGCGCGTGCAGGGCACCAGCTTCGCCGCGCCGATGGTCGCCGCGACCGCCGCGCTGATCCGCGCGCGCTGGCCCGAGATGTCCGCCGCCACCGTGGTCAACCGCCTGATCACCACCGCGACCGACCTGGGCTCGCCCGGCCGCGACGCCCGCTACGGCTTCGGCATGGTCAACCCGGTCGCCGCGCTCGCCGACAATCTCCCCGAGAGCGCCCGCAATCCCCTCGACAACGCGCAGCCGCCCGGCGATGTCGGCTTCGGCTCCGCCCCCGGCACCGGCGACGACCCCCGCGTCGAGTCGGGCGACGCGGCCGCGCTCCCGGGCCGCGGGATCGAGGGCGCGCCCGGCGGCGCCGCCCAGCCCGCGGCCGCCACGGAGGCCACGCCGCCCACCGCCGGCCACCGCGGTCGCGGCCTGCTCGGCGGCCTGATCGGCGGCTCAGCCGGGCTGCTGGCGATCGCCCTTCTCTACTACGTCACGCTGCACCGCCTCCCCCGCTTCCGCGGCCCGGACCGCCAGAACCCGTGACGTCCGGCGGCTCCCGCCGGGCCGTATCGTGCGATGAGCCGAAATGTCGGGCAGGGATGGCTTCCCCGGAAGCGGCGGCGCCACTCGCGGGCGGTGGCCTCAGCGGTGCCGAGCGGCCGCAGGTAACCGGTCAGCGGCGACGGGCGCCCGCGGCGCGGGTGGATCGACAGCCGGGGCAATAGCGGGAGCGTCGACCAACGGCGCCTGGCGCATGTCGGCGACCTGCGGAAACGACGCAAGCGGCGACCGGCGACCCACAGCGGCGCAGACCGACAACGCAACCCGGCAACCCGCAGCGGCGGCATTGAGCCTGCGACAGCGCCGCAGACCGATGCCCGACGGCAGCGCCGCCAACCAGCGCCCACCCGGCAGCGCCGTAGGCCGGCGCCCAAGACGGCGGAGCCGGCCGGTGGGTTTTCGGTGACCCGACGCGGAACCGGAAGGGAGGAGCGCCAGCGACGACCGGGGCCCGCGGGAGCATGCGGGCCGCACCCCGCCGGGAGCGGGCAGATGCGGGTCTGGGTCTTCGGTCAGCTCTCCGTGCACTCGCCGGTGCCGGTGGCGCGCGTGCGGTCGAGGCCCTGCTGGGCGATCGGTGCCGCCTCCTCCGCGGTGACCGCGAAGCCGATGTTCGGGTCGTCCGCGGCGGCCGCGAAGATCACGCCGAGTACGTCGCCCTGCGCGTCGACCAGTGGGCCGCCGGAGTTGCCGTTCCGGACCAGGGCGTTGATCGTGTAGATCTCGCGGGTCACCTGGCGGGCGTTGTAGATGTTGGGGCCGGTGATGTCGCCGACGTCGCGGAGGCGGGCGGCCTGCGCGTTGTACGGGCCGTCCAGCGGGTAGCCGAGCACGATCGCGCTCTCCGACCGGCTGCCGGCCTCCTGTGACCACTCCATCACCGGCGCGTCCATCCCCGGCACGTAGATGACCGCGAGGTCGCGCTCGGGGTCGTAGACCGTGACCCGGCCCTCGAGCCGCTCCTCGCCGACCTCCACGCTGACCGAGTCGGTGCCCGCGACCACGTGCGCGTTCGTCATCACCCGGTCGTCCGCGTAGACGAAGCCGGAGCCCTCGAGCCGCCGGCTGCAGTCGTTGGCTATGCCGCGGATCTTGACGACCGACTGCCGCGCGTCCTGGACCACCGGCGACCTCGCCAGCGCCGGGTCCGGCGCCTCGACCTGCGGCGCGCGTGTGGTGCCGAGGCCGCTGAAGACCTCCGGGAAGCCGCGGGTGTTGAGCGTCTGCCGCAGGCCCTGGGACAGCGCCTCGGCCTGGGCCGGCATCACCGAGTCGACCGCGCCGAGCACGTAGCTGCTCTTGATCGACCGGGCCAGCCACGGCACGGACGAGGAGGCCAGCGGCACCGCGACCAGCCAGGCGACGAGCAGCACCGCGCAGACCGAGACCAGCGCGCCGCCGACCTCGTCGATCCGCTGGCCGGTCGGGTTGACGATGCCGTGCCGCAGCCGGGCGCCGAACCAGCCGGCCAGGGTCTGGGCGATCACCGCGAGCAGGAAGATCGCGACCAGGGAGGCGACGACCCGCAGGCCGGGGTCGGCGAACTGGGCCGCGATCAGCGGCCCGAGCTGCAGGCCGAGCAGGGCTCCGCTGAAGAATCCGGCGAAGGACAGCGTCCCCACCACGAATCCCTGCCGGTAGCCGCTCGCGGCGAACAGCAGCACCAGCAGAAAGAGCACGATGTCGGTCACGGACACCCGCCTAGGGTAGGTATGCCGGCCAAGGGCCGCCGGGGGCTGCGACGACGCCTCATGCGAGGGGACCGCTGACGTCGTCGGCCGGCGGCGGCGCCGCCGGGCCGTGCGAGGAACGTTCCGGGGGTACGAGCACCGGCCGCAACCGGTCGTCCAGCTCGGCGACGCGGGTGCGCGGCCAGGGCCGGCTCCAGCCGCCCATGTCGAGCAGCGCGGCGAGCACACCGGCGGTGAAGCCCCACACCACCATGCCCTGCGAGTCGAACGCGGGCCCGATCCAGCCGCTGCTGTGCCGCACCTGGAGCCGGTGCTCGGGATCACACAGTTCCGCGATCGGCAGCCGGGCCACGTGCGCGACCTCGGCGGGCTGCCGCGGGTGCACCGGGTGCGGCGCGTGCCACCAGGCCAGCACCGGCGTGACCACGAACCGGCTGATCGGGATCCACAGCTTCGGCAGCTCGGTGAGGACGGTGACGCTGGCCGGGTCCAGCCCGACCTCCTCGTTCGCCTCGCGCAGCGCGGTGGCGACCGCGTCCGCGTCGCCCGGATCGGCGGCGCCGCCGGGGAACGCGGGCTGGCCGGCGTGGTTGCGCATGTCCGCGGCGCGCTCCAGCATCAGCACGTCCGGACCGTCCGGTCCCTCGCCGAACAGCACCAGCACGGCGCTGGCCCGGCCCTCGCCGGTGGGCGTGGGCATGCGGGTGAAGTCCCGCGCGGTCGCGGAGGCGGCCCGTTTCGCCAGCGGCGCCAACCACTCCGGGATCTCGTCGCTCACGCCTCACCTCCGGAGGGTCTACGGCTGCCGGGCCGGAACCGCTCAATCATCCGGCGACCGTCACGCCGAGGGTGTCCCGGACGAACCGGTCCAGGCCGGCCTCGTCCAGCGCGGTGGTCTGGTGCACGCCGCGCACCCGGCCCTCCGCGTCGATCAGCACGGTGGTCGGCAGGCCGGGCGCGCCGAGCTTCGCCACGCTGAGCGCGGTCAGCAGCTCCTTGTTCGGGTCGAACAGGGACGGGAAGCGGAAGCCCAGTTCGCGCCCGAGGTCCTCGGCGGTGGACTGCCGGTCGCCGGTGTCCACACCGAGGACGCGCAGCCGGTCGCCGGCGCGGTCCGCGTAGGCCTGGACAACCGGCAGCTCGGCACGGCACGGCCCGCACCAGGAGCCCCAGAGGTTGATCACGGCGGGCCCGCGCAGCTCGGTGAGCGCGACGATGTCGCCGCCGTTGAGGCAGGACAGTTCCAGCTCGGGCAACCGGTCGAGCAGCACGTCACCGGGCGGCTCGGGGGCTCCGGCGATCGGCGTGGTGAGCCCGGCGCAGTCGGCGAACGGGGACGCGATCACCACGTCGCCCGCGGTCGCGGTGGTCCGGGGGGTGCCGGCGCATCCGGCCAGCGTCAGCGCGAGCGCGGCCGCGGCGGCCCGGACCGCACGCCTCACGGCACGTCCACGGTGGTTGCGGTCGCGGCCGCGGGGACCAGCGCCGGGTCGAGCCCGACCGCCTCGGCCAGCGCACCGGCCCGGGGGCCCTTGAGCAGCTTCACCGCGACCTCGGGCTCGGTCGGGCCGGCACCGAACGAGGGGCAGACCTTCGCGAGCGTGCAGGCGCCACAGGCCGGTTTCCGGGCGTGGCAGACGCGGCGGCCGTGGAAGATGATCCGGTGCGACAGCATGGTCCAGTCGCGCTTGGGGTACAGCGCGCCGATCGCGTGCTCGATCTTGACCGGGTCGTTCTCCGCGGTCAGCTTCCAGCGGCCGACCAGCCGTTGGAAGTGGGTGTCGACCGTGATGCCGGGCACGTCGAACGCGTTGCCGAGGATCACGTTCGCCGTCTTGCGGCCGATGCCGGGCAGTGTGACCAGGTCGTCGAGCCGGCCGGGCACCTCGCCGCCGTGCCGCTCGACCAGCGCCTGGCCGAGGCCGATCAGCGAGTTGGTCTTGTTGCGGAAGAAGCCGGTCGGCCGGATCAGCTCCTCCAGCTCGGCCCGGTTCGCGCCCGCGTAGTCGGCGGCCGTGGGGTAGCGGGTGAACAGCTTCGGCGTGACCTCGTTGACCCGTTTGTCCGTGCACTGGGCGGACAGGATGGTGGCGACGGCGAGTTGCAGTGGGCCGTCGTGGTCCAGCTCACAGTGAGCGTCCGGGTGGGTCTCGGTGAGCAACCGGCCGATCCGGCGGGCGCGGCGGGTCAACGCGAGCGAGGACTCGGCCGGGGCGGACGTGCGGGTCACATCGGCCAGCGTACGTCGGAGCCCGGGCCCGCCGCCTCCGGCGGTCGTCTATCCGGCCGTCAGCCCGCCGTTCTCGCTGATCACCGGCCCGGTGCCGGGGAAGTCCGCCGCGGACAGCTCCCGCACGTGCCGCAGCCCGGCGGCGGTGCGGTCCGGCACCGGATGGCCGGCCCGGTCCGGCCGGGTCGCGGTGAACGTGCCGCCCGCCCAGCGGCCGTCCGCGCGAAGCGTGACGCGCAGCACGCCGGCGGCCGCGTACCGCCCGGTCCGGCCGCCGGGCCCGGCGAACGTGCCGAGGCTGTACGCGATCAGCCGGCCCCGGTGGAACTCCATCCCGCGCAGCACCCCCGGGCCGTGGCCGAGCACCAGGTCCGCGCCCGCGTCCACCACGCCGTGCGCGAACCGGACCGGGTCGCCGTGGCTCTGCCGGCGGTGCCGCTCGACGCCGCCGGCCACCCGGTAGCGGCCGGGCGCGCCCAGCCGGGCGTGCACCACGACCAGGTCGGCGCGCCGCGCGGCCGCGGTCACGGCGCGTTTCGCCGCGGTCAGGTCCGATCCGGCGCCGCCCGGGAAGCCGAGCACCGCGACCCGGATCCCGCGGATCTCCGCCGCCTCCGCGCCGTACCCGCCGATGATCCTGATGTCGGTCTTTCGCGGCATGGTCCCGGTGAGATCGGCCGTCAGCACGTCCGCGCCGAGCAGCGCCCGGACGCCGTCGAGCCGACCGGTCTCGGCGATCGAGCCGGTCGCGGCGATGGAGATCAGCCCGGCCGGGCGGGGCGGCGCCGGCGGTACGGACGCACGCGGCACGAGCGGCGGCACCCCGAGCCAGAGCGGCCGGGTGCCGGCGGCGGTCGCGACGGAGATGGCATGGACGCCGGACAGTCCGCCGGCAAGCAGGATGACCAGGGCGAAAAGCACAACAAAGACCGGTTTGCGCGCCATACTGATCAAACGCACGGGGCCGAGATCGGAAGTCGAACTGCGGAGCGTGATCTTCGCTCTAGAGCTGACGGGCGCCGGATGTTACCGTCCGTTGAGGTCTGGTTGGTTACGCTTCCGGATCAAGATTCCTGGGGTGCACGCCCGATTCCGGCCCGCGTGCGCCTAGACTGACTGCGCGCGAAGGCTTCACCGGCCATCCAGGTTCTGACCGGTAGCAGAAACAGCTCGGCGCTTGGCGGAGGTGCGCATGGACGAGGTGTTGGCCCGCAGCGGGATCTTCCAGGGGGTTGATCCTGAGGCGGCCGAGGCGCTCGCCAAGGAGATGGAGACCCTCGAGATCCGGAAGGGCGAGGTCGTCTTCAACGAGGGCGAGCCCGGGGACAGCCTGTACATCGTACTGTCCGGCAAGATCAAACTCGGGCGGCGCGCGGCTGACGGCCGGCAGAATCTCGTCTCGATCATGGGTCCGTCGGACATGCTCGGCGAGCTCTCGCTGTTCGACCCGGGCCCGCGTACCGCGACGGCGACCGCGGTGACCGACACCCGGCTGGCGCGGCTGCGCAAGCAGGCGCTGCGGCCGTGGCTGCACAACCGCCCGGAGATCTCGGAGCAGTTGCTCCGGGTGCTCGCCCGCAGACTGCGACGGACGAACGACAACCTGGCCGACCTCATATTCACCGACGTCCCCGGCCGGGTCGCCAAGAACCTCCTGCAGATGGCAGGCCGGTTCGGCACCCGCGACGGGGGCGTCCTCCGCGTCACGCACGACCTCACCCAGGAGGAGCTGGCCCAGCTGGTCGGCGCGTCCCGGGAGACCGTCAACAAGGCGCTCGCCGACTTCGCGTCGCGCGGCTGGCTGCGCCTGGACGGCAAGAGCGTGATCATCCTGGACCCGGAGCGCCTGGCCCGCCGGGCCCGTGTCTAGCGACTGACCCTTCAGCGTTTCGAGCCCCGGCGGGATCACCCGCCGGGGCTCGGCGCGTTTCGCCCCTGCGGGTCGCTCGTTACGACGTGTGGCAACAGGGCCGGGCCGCACAGACGTAGAGGGGTTGCACATGGCTGTCCTCGACACCGCCATCGATCCGCGCAACCCGACGTACCAGGAGAACCGGGACGCGATGCTGGAGCGCCTCGGCGTGCTGGCGAACGCGCTGGACCTGGCACGCGCCGGCGGCGGCGAACGGCACGTCACCCGGCACCACGCGCGCGGCCGGCTGATGCCCCGCGAACGCATCGACCTGCTGCTCGACCAGGACGCGCCGTTCCTGGAGCTGTCCCCGGTCGCGGGCTGGCACACCGACCACCCGGTCGGCGCCGGCGTGGTCACCGGTCTGGGCGTGGTCGAGGGCGTCGAGTGCGTGATCGTGGCGCACGACCCGACCGTGCGCGCCGGCGTGCTGAACCCGATCGCACTCCGCAAGATCGAACGGGCCGGCGAGATCGCGCTGGCCAACCGGCTGCCGTTGATCAGCCTGGTCGAGTCCGCCGGCGCGGACCTGCCCGCCCAGACCGAGGCGTTCGTGCCCGGCGGTGTCGTGCTGCGCGACCTGGCCCGGCTCTCCGCCGGCCGGATTCCCACGGTCTGCGTGGTCTTCGGCGACGCGGTGGACGTGGCCGCCTGGCTGCCCGGCCTCTCCGACTACACGGTGCTGGTCCGTGGGCAGGCCAAGGTCTCGGTGGCCGGGCCGCGGCTGGTGCAGGAGGCGACCGGCGAGATCCCGGACGGCGAGGCACTCGGCGGTGCCGCCATGCACGCCACCCGCTCCGGCCTGGCCGACTTCCTGGCCGAGGACGAGCGCGACGCGGTACGCCTGGCCCGCCAGTGCATGCGCCGGCTGAACTGGCGCAAGCTCGGCCCGTCGCCGCGCACCGCGCTCCCCGCGCCACCCAAGTACGACGCCGAGGACCTGCTGGCGATCCCGTCCGCGGACGAGCGCACCCCGTTCGACCCGCGTGAGGTGCTGGCCCGGATCCTGGACGCCAGCGACTTCGACGAGATCAAGCCCGGCTACGGCACCGCGCTCGTCACCGGCTGGGGCGAGGTGCACGGCTACCCGGTCGGCGTGCTGGCCAGCGCGCGTGGCCTGCTGGCCTCCGCGGAGGCGCAGAAGGCCACGCAGTTCATCCAGCTGGCGAACGCGTCCGGCACGCCGCTGCTGTTCCTGCAGAACGCGTCCGGCCTGGTCACCGGCGCCGAGTTCGAGCAGGCCGGGATCGTCAAGCACGCGGCCGCGCTGATGGGCGCGGTCGCCGCGTCCGGCGTGCCACACCTGGCCGTGAACCTGGGCGCCGCGCACGGCCCGGCCGCGTACGCGATGTCCGGCCGTGCCATGGCCCCACGTTTCCTGTTCAGCTGGCCCAACGCCCGGTCGGCCGCGCTCGCGCCGGAACGGCTCACCGGCGTGCTCACCGCGCTGGCCCGGCAGGCCGCCGAGGTCAAGGGCCAGCGGTACGAGGAGGACTTCGACCGGAACCTACGGATGAACGTCGAACGGCAGGTCGAGGCGCAGACCGCCGCGCTGTTCGTCTCCGGCCGGCTGCACGACGACGGCGTGATCGACCCGCGGGACACCCGGACCGTACTCGGGCTGTGTCTGTCCGCGATCCACAGTGGCCCGGTCGGTGGCGCCGACCGGTTCGGCGTTTTCCGGATGTGAGGACTTGATGATCCGACGACTCCTGGTCGCCAATCGCGGAGAGATCGCCCGGCGGATCTTCGCGACCTGCCGGTTGATCGGCATCGAGACGGTCGCGGTCTACTCCGACGCGGACGCCCAGGCGCCGCACGTGGCCGAGGCCGACTACGCGGTGCACCTGCCGGGGAACGCGCCGACCGCCACGTACCTCCGGGGTGACCTGATCCTCGGTGCCGCGCGGAAGACCGGCGCGGACGCGGTGCACCCCGGCTACGGCCTGCTCGCCGACAGCGCCGACTTCGCGGCCGCGGTCATCGACGCGGGCCTGACCTGGGTCGGTGCCCCGCCCAAGGCGATCGCGCTGCTCACCTCCCGGCTGGAGTCGCGTGCGCTGCTGGCCGACGCGGGCGTGCCGATGCTGCCCGCGTTCGGCGAACCGGAGCACGTGCCCGGCTTCCCGGTGCTGGTCAAGGCGGACGTCGGCAGCGGCGGACGGGCGATGCGCCTCGTCCGCGACCCGGACACGCTCGCGGACGCGTTCGCCGCGGTCCGGCGGGAGGCCGCCGGCCTGTTCGGCAACGGCACCGCGCTGGCCGAACCGTACGTGGAGCGGGCCCGGCACATCGAGATCCCGGTGGTCGCGGACTCCACCGGTGGCGTGATCACGTTCGGCGAGCGCGAGTGCTCGATCCAGCGCCGCAACCAGAAGCTGATCGAGGAGACGCCGTCCCCCGCGGTCGCGCCCACCCTCCGCGCCCAGCTGTGCACGGTCGCGACCGCCGTGGTCCGCGCGTCCGGCTTCGTCGGTGCCGGTGCCGTCGAGTTCCTGCTCGCGCCGTCCGGCGACTTTTTCTTCCTGGAGATGAACACCGCGCTGCAGGTCGAGCACGCCACCAGCGAGTGCGTCGGCGGCTTCGACCTGGTGCGCCTGCAGCTGCTGGTCGCCGAGGGCTCCCCGCTGCCGATGAACGCGCCGCCGCCGGTCCGCGGCCACGCGATCGAGGTCCGGCTCTGCGCCGAGGACCCCGCGTACGCCTGGCTGCCGTCCACCGGCCGGCTGCACCGCTTCCACATCCCGGACGTGGCCGGCTCGTTCAAACCGCTGCTGCAGCCCGGCCTGCGCCTCGACACCGGCGTCGCCGACGGTTCGATGGTCGGCGTCTACTACGACTCGATGCTGGCCAAGCTGGTCGCCTGGGCCCCGACCCGGCACGAGGCCGCCCGCATGCTCGCCGCCGCCCTGACGCGTTCACACGTCCACGGCGTCGTGACGAACCGGGACCTGCTGGTACGGGTCCTGCGGCACCCCGCGTTCCGCTCCGGCAACGTCGACATCAACTTCCTCGACCGGCACCCCGAGGTCTTCGCGCCGCTGCTCTCCTCGGTCGACGCCGTCCGCGTCTCCTGCCTCGCCGCCGCCCTGGCCGGTGCCGCCACCCGCCGCGCGGCCAGTCCCGTGCTGGCCACCATCCCGTCCGGCTGGCGCAACGTCCCCAGCGGCGCCCAGATCACCGTCTACGACGGCCCGGCCGGCCCGGTCGAGGTCGGCTACCGCCTGGAACGCACCGGCGAACTGGCCGGCTGGTGGGTCCGCGCGGTCGACCCGGAGGAACTCGACCTGGCCGGCCTCGGCGCCCCACCGCTGACCGACGACCACCCGCCGGTCGCCGTCGTCTCCGCCGCCCCCGACCGGGTCGTCCTCGACGTCAACGGCATCCGCCTCGCCTTCGGCGTCCACCGGGTCCAGGACGTCTCCTACGTCGACAGCCCGGAGGGCTCGGTCGCCCTCACCGAACTCCCCCGCTTCCCGCGACCGTCCGAGCTGACCGACGGTTCGCTGACGGCGCCGCTGCCGGGCGCCATCGCCCGCGTCATGGTCGTCCCCGGCCAGCGCGTCCGCGCCGGCGACCTGCTGCTGACGCTCGAGTCCTCGATGGTCGAACACCCGGTCCACGCCCCGTCCGCCGGCGTGGTCGCCTCGGTCCCGGTCCAGCCCGGCATCCACGTCGCCGCCGGCACCCTGCTGGCCGTCCTCAACCCGGACTGAGGACCCCGCACCGGCTCGCGCCGCTTGCGGCGTGACGCGTCTCGCCGGGCGCATATCCGGTCCACTCACTCGGCGGCACGCATATGCGCAGCCGAGCGAGTGGGCCGGACGTTTCAGCGATCTAGCGCATCATGTCTGTTGTCCCGGCCACGACCGCACCGGGCCAACCGAGTTGCGCGACGAAAGATGCCGCGACGAACAATCCGATTACCGGCAGATGAGAGATCGTTCCGGCGCACACGGCACCCACGAATGCCGTCCAGCAACGGTCGTGGAAAGACAGCAACCGACTGTCCGGGATTTTGCTGTCCCGTACCTGCACAAATCCACTCTCGGTCCGCGCCTCCACACAACCGGAGTGCTGACTGTGCGTACTCTTGCGCCAATTCTCAGTGAGGCCGGACTTGTTCATGGAAATCTCCGTTCGAATGAAGAATCGCCTCGAGCAGCTGCAGCGACGATTCCGCATCGCGCGCGTCACGCGATAGAGATTTAAAAGCATCCTCGTAGATGCCCGCGCTACCGCCTGCGACGATGGAGCCTCGACCGGAGCCTGACTCGACGACGGCGGTCAAACGGCCGCTCGAGGACCTTATCAGAACAAACGGTTCGTAGAATGCCGGAGCGCGAATGTCACCGAACGCCAATAGGCGAATACTGACCACACCGGAATTACCTGCGGCGAGAAGTGCCTCGAGTTGCTCACGGTGCACCGCACGGTCGCCGAACACCCGATGGAGGACCGCCTGGTCGAGCACGACCTCGAATGCGGGAGACGAAGAAGCTCGATGCAACACCTTCTGTCGCTCGAGACGCACCTCGATGAGTCGATCCACCGACGGGTACACATGCGGCGCAAGATTGGCATAGTGGCTGTACAGAGTGCGCATGTAACTTTCGGTCTGCACAAGGCCCGGAATGACTCGGTCCTGGAACTCGTATATCTCCGCCGCCTCGTCCTCCAGGCCGATCAGCGTGGTGTAGAACTCGCTGAGCACGTCCCGGTAAGAACTCCACCAAGCCCGTCTGCGACCCGCCACCGCCAGCGCCTCGAGTTCATTTCTTACGCTCGCCTCACGAACTCCGTAAATTTCGAGAAGGTCTTTTAGATCGCGAGGCCGGAGGCCGATCAAACCCAGTTCAAGGCGACTTATCCACGAGCCGGATCGGTCGATCATGGAACCCGCTTGATCGGCCGTGAGATTCGACCGCTGCCGCAGCCGGCGCAACTCCTCGCCGAGCACCCGCCGCTGCGCCAGCGGATTGCCGCCTCGCAGAATGCGACCCCGCTCTCTGGCTGCCACCAGAACACCACCTCGCCTGCGAAATTACCGCATAGATCGGCGGATGCACATAGTTGCACGTGCGAGTTTCACTTGCGACCGTGGGTTTTACACGTGAGGTGTCGCTCGCGAGGCAAGCCACGATAACGGCCCGAAGATCGATGCGGTCCGGTGGTCAGGGCGACTCGCAGGACTTGGGGGGACCATGAACGCTGGCGATCACCCGGCCCGGCCGGGCCGGGACGACGATGTCGGAGAGCCGCACGACGAGGCCGCGGCGGGGACGGAGGCAGCGGCCTCGGCAACCATCGAGGCCCTCGAACCGCACGCATGGAACCAGCGCCACGTCAGCGCCGACGTGGTCGCCTTTCTGGAACGACGGTGGAGCTTCGCCGAGCAGAGCGCCTCACACGCTCACCGGTCGATCGTGATCCTGCTGGGCTTCCTGGCCTCCGTAGGAGTACTGCTTGCGCTCTTCGTGGCTGCCGTACTCCTGGTGGCCGTCCTGATCAACCACCTGGCCGTTCAACTGCCTACCCAGCTCGGCCTTCTGTTGTCGCTCGCCGGGCCCGGTGGGTTGGCCGGCCTGACCGTCACGGTCTGCCTGTGCCGTCGATGAACCCGCCCGGGTCGTGACCGGCCGAGATGATCACCGTCCGGCCCGCACCGACCTGATGTGTCGAGGCATCGGGACGACCGGGCCGGTCCGCTCCGGCGTCCGGGACGCGGCCGGGGTCGCTCGCGCGGGTCGCCCGCGGAAGGGGTTCAGGAACCCATCAGGCGGCGGAACCAGCTGCGGAAGCCCGGGTTGGGGACCGTGGGGTGCGGGTCGCCGTGTGGCGGGCGGGGTGGGGTGTACGTGTCGCCGTGGTAGACCCGGCCCGGTTGGCGCGGTGGCCGGTTCTGGGGGGCGTGGTGGGTCTCCGGGCGTGGGTTCGGGTACGGGTTGGCGCCGCCGGACGGCAGCCGCACCTCGTAGAGCATGTCGCGCAGCTGCTCCGCGCTCGGCCGCGACCCGGGCTCGTTCGCCATGCCCCGCCGCAGCACCGCGGTCAGCTCGCCCGGCACGTTCGGCAGGTCCGGGATGGGCTGGTTGAACATGTCCATGATGGTGAGCAGGCTGGGGTTGCGGTCGTTGTCCCAGCGCGGCGGCTTCCCCCGCAGCATCGCGTAGAGCGTGGCGCACAGCGCGTACACGTCCACCGCGGCCGACGGCCGGGACGCCCGGAACATCTCCGGCGGCGCGTACGCCGGCGTGAGCACCTCGAGCGTCACGTTCGGGTCGCGCATCTCGGCCAGCACGGCCAGGCCGAAGTCGGCCAGGACGGCCTCGTTGAACTTGGAGTACAGGATGTTGGCCGGTTTCACGTCGCGGTGCAGCACCTGCTCGGCGTGGGCGTCGGCGAGCGCGTCAGCGATCTTGATGCCGACCGACCGCACCTGACCGGCCGGCAGCGGCCCGCGGTTGGCGTACGACCCGTCGCACAGCTCCATGATCAGGTATGGGTGGCCGTCCGCCGTCACCCCGACGTCGAACAGGTCGACGACGTGCGGGTGGGAGGACATGCGGCTGGCGGCGCGGGCCTCGCGGAGGAAGCGGGCGCGGTCGCGGTCGTCGCCGAGCGCGCGGTTCTCCACCTTGATCGCGACCTCGCGGTCGACGGAGATCTGGGTGGCCCGGTAGATCGTGGCGTACCCACCACGGGCAAACTTCCGCAGATCCGTCATTCCGGGCACAACAGGCACGTGTTCATTGCCGCCGGACCCGGTCGCGGGCGGCGGTGGCCGATCCGAGTCGCCGGTCACGGATTAGAAAATACGCGATGCCGCCGGTCGGCCCACAGGCCGATGCCGGTCGCGAGCGCGCCGACGCCCTCCCAGGCCGCGACGCCGAGGAACCGGTCGGGTGCCTCGCCGGTGAGCACCAGCGTCGTGAACACCGTGCAGGTCACCAACCGGAACACGACGGTGAAGAGGTAGAACGCCCGCCACTCGGTCCAGACCGAGACGAGGTAGTAGACGCCCATGTTGAAGCTGGCCATCGACGACGCGATGATGAACACGCGCGTGTAGTCGCCGGCGGCCCGGTCCGCGGCCGGGACGACCTCGAATCCGAGGCTGCTCAGCATCGCCTCCGGCCGGATCAGCCCGGTCGCGCCCATCACGATCGCCAGGAGGCCGAAGACGGCCATCGTCCATCCGGCTATGGACCTGGGCAGCCTCATCTGATCCTCCACAAAGGTCTATGGCCGGATCATGCTAGCGGCTGCTCCAGAGTGAGGTCATCCTCCAAAGGCCTGAGTCGATCGAACATCGCGTCCGCCTCGGCCCGCTCACTGACCTGCTCGCTCGCGTACGCCAGCCGCACCGCCTCGGCCGCGGCCTCGCACGCCTCCTCCGGCGCGTCGTTGGCCAGCAGCGCGGCCGCCAGCACCCGGTGCGCGCGCACGCCACTGCGCACGTCCTCGGCCGGCATCGCCACCGCCCGCCGCGCCCAGTCCAGCGCCTGCATCGACTGCCGCTCGGCCAGCAGCGCCTGCGCGTACGTCGCGACCGCGTCCCGGCGGGAGAAGAGCAGCGACGGCGCCCGGCTCGCCGCGATCGGCGCCAGCAGCCCCACCGCGGTCAGCGCGTCGCCGGCGGTGAGCCGCACCGCGGCCAGCAGCACCCGCGGGCCGACCTGCGCCGGTGCCAGCGGGTTGTGCGGCTCGACCGCGGTCAGCACGGACCGCGCGTCCGCCTCCGCGCCCGGCACGTCGCCGAGCCGCAGCCGGACGAACCCGCGCATGGTGCCCGCGATGCCGAGCAGCAGCGGGTGCGTGGTGCGCTGGCTGTAGCCGAGCGCGTCGGTGAGCAGGTCGTGCGCGTGCTCCCACTGCCCGAGGCCGCGCGCGACCGCGCCGCGCACGGAGAGCGCGAGCCCGCGCCCCCAGTCGTCGGAGATCTCACTGAAGTCCCGGTACGCCACCCGCGCCTGGTGGTCCGCGTCGACCAGGTCGCCCAGTTCCGCCGCCGCGAACGCGTCCACGGCGCGCAGCGTGCCGACCGCCCAGGCCTCGCCGAGCCGCTCGCCGAACGGCAGGAACGAGCCGGCCAGCCGCCGTGCCTCGCCGAGCTGGCCGGCGAGCAGCCGGGAGAACGCGGTGGTGCCGCGCACCCAGGCGTGCCCGACCGGGTCGCCGAGCTCCGCGAACAGCTTCGTGGCCCGGTCCAGCACCGCCTCGCTGCCGGCGAAGTCGCCGCGCGCGGTGGTCACCCAGGCGAGGTCCTGCAGCGACCAGGCCTGCCCGTGCCGGTCACCCGCGGTCTTGGTGACCTGGAACGCGGCCGCGAACCGGCTGCTGGCCTGGCTGAGCCGGCCGGTGAAGAAGTCGTTCATGCCGAGCCGGCGCATCGCCTCCGCGCGCTCGGCCGGCAGGCCCGCGTCCGTGGCCACGGCCAGCGCCTCCTGCCAGGCTTCGGCCGCGCGCTGACCGTCGCCGAGCAGCCGGTGCGCCTGGCCGGCGATCAGCAGCGCGCCGGACCGGCAGGCCCCGTCGTCGCCCGCGTTCGCGCTGAGCTTCTCGGCCAGGTCCAGCGCCTCGGTGATCCGGCCGTTCTGCATCAGCGCGTTCGCGTGCACGAGCTGGTCGATCTCGGAGAGCGCGTCGTCGGCGAGCGCGGTGGCCCGCTCCGCGTAGTCGACCGCGAGGCCGGGCTCGCCCATCGCGTGCGCGCGGCGGGTGGCCCGGCTGAGCGCGGCCACCCCGAGCGGCACCACGTCGCGCACGTCCGAGTCGGTGCGCAGGCCGACCGCGTCCGCCAGGCGCAGCGCGGACTCCACGTGGTGCGCGACGAACAGGTCCCGCGCGTCCTCGGTCATGCCGCTCGGGCCGGCGAACCCGCTGGACAGCAGCGGTTCCACCTCGTCCTCCTCGGACGCGGCCCAGCGGGCCAGGAACGAGTGCCGCTCGGCCAGGTCGGCCTTGCCGATCCCGGCGTACGCCGCCTCCCGCATCAGCGGCGTGCTGAACGCGAAACCGCCGCGGGTACGGGTGAGCATGCGCCGCTGCAGCAGCTCCTCCACGGCCCGTTCGAAGTCGCCCGGGTGCCGCCCGCACAGCGCGTGCAGCGTGGCCGTGGCGACCTGGTCGCCGATCACCGCGGCGTCGCGCAGCACCGCGCGCGCGTCCGCGGGCAGCGCGTCGATGCGCGCGGCCAGCACGGCCGCGAGGTCGCGGGAGAGCAGCTGCCGGTCGAGCGAGCCGGCCGAGAGCCGCCACCTGCCGGCCGGGTTCGCACCGCCCGCCGCCTTCAGCGCGCCGCGTTCCATCAGCAGCGTGACCAGCTCGGCCAGGTAGAACGGGTTGCCCTGTGCGGTGGCGAGCAGCCGGTCGGTGTCCTCCGGCGGCAGCTTCCCGCCCTCCAGATAGGAGGTCAGCAGCCGGGACGCGTCGGCACCGCGCAGCGGCGGCAGCGAGTAGACCTCGGCCTCGGACATCCGGGTCATGATGCCGGCGGTCCGGACCAGCTCCGGCCGGCCGAGCAGCAGCACCAGCACCGGACCGGCGAGCCGGCCGAGCGTGACGCCGAGCGCCTCTATCGTCTCCGGCGTGGCGTCGTGCAGGTCGTCCACCACCACGAACAGCGGCGCCTCCGCGGCGAGCGCGCTGAGCAGCACGGACACGGCGGCCGGGAGCACCTCCGCGTCCGGCGGCGCCGGGATGTCCTGCGACGACCAGTCCGGTGCGCCGGTCGCGGACTGTGTGTCGCCGTAGCCGAGCAGCGTCATCAGCGCGTCCACCGACACCGGCGTGTCCGGCGACGTCCTCGCCAGGCGGGCGGCGACCCGGCGGACCCGTTCCTCGACCGCGGCCCGGGTGGCGGCCGTGAACGGCTCGTGCGGCAGGCCGATCGCGGACCGGACCAGGTCGGCCAGCGGGGCCAGCCGGCGGCGTTCGCCGAACGCGGCGCACTTGACCGCGAGCACGGTCGCGCCGCCGGTGCCCTCGAACGCGGCGGCCAGCCGTTCCGCCTCCGCGCCGAACCGGGTCTTCCCGAGCCCGGCCTCGGCCGTCATGATCAGCACGCCGGGCTCGTTGCGGTCGATCACCTCGGCGAGCCGGCTGGCGACCCGGCCAAGCTCCGCCTCGCGGCCCACGAACGGTGCCTCGTCGCCGAGACCGGACCGGGTGCCGGGCGCGTCCCGCAGGCCGAGCAGCTCGAACGCGGGAACCGGCTGCCGTTTGCCCTTCAGCTTGAGCGGGCGCAGCTGCCGCCAGGACGCCAGGTGCCGGGTCGCGTTCATGGTCGTCTCGCCCGCGTAGACCGCGCCGATCGCGGACGCGTCCGCGAGCCGGGCCGCGGTGTTCACGGTGTCGCCGATGACCGTGTACTCGAGGGACGCCTGGATGCCGGCGACCACCTCGCCGGTGTTCAGCCCGACGCGCAGGCCGAGCGGGGCGCCGCCGCCGCGTTCGTCGTCCAGCACCCGGCGGACCGCGCGCTGCATGGAGAGCGCGGCCCGGACCGCGCGCTCCGCGTCGTCCTCGTGGGCCACCGGTGCGCCGAAGACCGCCATGATGCCGTCGCCGGTGAGCTTGTCGACGTGCCCGCCGAACGTCTTCACGGCGCCGGCCAGCGCGGCCATCACCCGGTCGGTCACCGCGCCGACGCGCTCCGGATCGACCTCCTCCGACCAGGAGGTGAAGTCGGAGAGGTCACCGAAGAGCACGGTCACGACGCGGCGCTCGGCCGCCGGGAGCGCGGCGGCGGTATCGGCGACGGCGGGCAGCGCCGCGCCACAGTTGTGGCAGAACCGCGCGTTCGGGACCGCCACCGTCCCACACACCGGACACGTCACGGTGGGTCCAACCCGGCGGATCCGCTGGGGAATTCCCCGTCGAGTCCGTGCAGGTAATCGAGCTGAGCGCGGACCGACCACTCGGCCGCCCACCACAGCGAGCGGTCGACGTCGGCATAGACGCGCGCCACCACCTCCGGCGCCGTGGTCGCGCCGGCGCGCACCGCGTCCCGCACCTGGTCGAGGCGGGCGAGCCGGTGCGCGTGATAGAACGCGGCCGCCGCGCCGGTGTCGGTCAGCGCCGGGCCATGGCCCGGAAGAGCGACGACGCCACGGTACGCGGAGAGCCGCTCGAGACTGGCCAGATAGTCGCCGAGGTGCCCGTCCGGCCAGGCGACCACGGTCGTGCCGCGGCCCAGGACGGTGTCCCCGGTCAGTACCACGCGCTCGTCGCCGTGGCTCACCACGAAGCTGACCGAGTCGTGCGTGTGGCCCGGCGTGCCCAGCACCTCGACCGCGATGCCGTCCGGCGTGAGCCCGTCGAACGGCGAACCGTGCCGCGGGTCGGCGGCCAGCACGGGTGTCCCGCCCAGCCGGGTCGAGAGCGCCTGCGCCCCCTCGACGTGGTCCGCGTGCCCATGCGTGATCAGGATGGCGGTGAAGGGCCGGCGCTCCGCGATCGCGGCCAGGTGCTCGGCGATCTCCGGCCCGGGATCCACGACCAGACCGCGCTCCGCGCCGGGCACCCGCAGCAGCCAGGTATTCGTACCGTCGAGGGTCATGGGGCCGGGGTTGGGCGCGCGCAGCAGCGTCACCCAACGAGGCAACGCCTCCGCGAGTTCCCCCGCGGAGGCGGTCACGTGACCCGGCCCACTCATGACACCGATCCTACGGCGCGGAAGAGGTCAGTCCGTCAGCTCGACGATGACCTCGACCTCGACCGGCGCGCCGAGCGGCAGCTCCGCGACGCCGACCGCGCTGCGGGCGTGCCGGCCGGACTCGCCGAACACGGCGCCGAACAGCTCGGACGCACCGTTGATCACGCCGGGCTGGCCGGTGAAGCCCGGTGCGGACGCGACGAACCCGGTCAGCTTGACGACCTTGGCGACCCGGCCGAGGCCGACCAGCGCCTCGATCGCGCCGAGCGCGTTCAGCGCGCACTGCCGGGCCAGCGGCGCCGCGTCCTCCGCGGTGACCTCCGCCCCGACCTTGCCGGTCGCGGCGAGCGTGCCGTCGACGAACGGCAGCTGGCCGGAGACGTAGACGTGGTTGCCGGACTGCACGGCCGGCACGTATGCGGCGACCGGCGGCACGACCTCGGGCAGCACCAGACCGAGCTGCGCGAGATTGGCGTACGGGTCGACCGGACCCAGGATCGGCTCGGTCATCATTACCCCTTCGGGCGCTTCATATAGGCCACGAGCTGCTCCGGGTTCGGGCCCGGCACGACCGCCACGAGCTCCCAGCCGTCGTCACCCCAGTTGTCGAGGATCTGCTTGGTGGCGTGGGTCAGGAGCGGCACGGTGGAGTACTCCCACTTCTGCATGGTCGACAGCCTAGAGGCTGCGTCGCCGAGCCCCGCATGACCGCTCCGGTTACGCTGGCCGACGGCGTCACTGACGCCCGGTGAAGAGCGCCCCCGCTGCACCCGACCCGGAGGAAGTGAGATGACGACCCCGCCAGACGGTTCGTACCCTCAGGAGGGTTTCGGTCCTGCTCCTGCCCCTCCGCAGGAGGGTTTCGGCCCGGCGCCGGAGAAGCCGGCGAAGAAGCGACGCCCGGTGCTGATCGCGTCGATCGTGCTGGCCGTCGTGGTGCTGCTCTGCGGCGGCGGTGGCCTGGCCGCGTTCCTGCTGCTGCGGTCCGTGGAGTCCGGGACCGGCGCGCCGGAGCCCGCGCAGGCGGTGGACAGCTTCCTCACCGCGGTCTACGCCGACCAGGACACCCGTGAGGTCGCGCAGTACGTCTGCGCGGACAGCCGGGACAGCGAGGACATCGACGCCAAGATCCAGGAGGTCAAGGGGTACGCGTCGGCGTACCAGGACCCCAAGTTCGACTGGACCGTGCCGCAGGTGTCCGACTCCACCGAGGAGACCGCCACCGTGACCACCACGGTGACCCTGGTCACCGCGGACGAGAAGACCGCTGACCAGGCGTTGACCTTCACGGTCGTGGAGAACAATGGGTGGTGGGTCTGCGAGGTCAAGGGGTGAGCATGTGACGGGGTCCTGGTCCGCACGCCTCCACGTGGTCACCGGCAAGGGCGGCACCGGCAAGACCAGCGTGGCCGCCGCGCTGGCGCTGGCGCTCGCCCGGGACGGCAACCGCACGCTGCTGGTCGAGGTGGAGGGCCGGCAGGGCATCGCGCAGCTGTTCGGCCTGGATCCGCTGCCGTACGAGGAACGGCGGATCGCCGTCGTGCCGGGCGGCGGCGAGGTCCGCGCGCTGGCCGTGGACGCGGAGGCCGCGCTGCTCGAATACCTCGACATGTTCTACAAGCTCGGTGCCGCGGGCCGGGCGCTGCGCAAGGTGGGCGCGATCGACTTCGCCACCACCATCGCACCCGGCCTGCGTGACGTGCTGCTCACCGGCAAGGCCAAGGAGGCCACCACCCGGTCGGTGAACGGGCGCCGGGCGTACCACGCGGTGGTTCTGGACGCGCCGCCCACCGGCCGGATCGGCCGCTTCCTGAACGTGACCGCGGAGACCGCGCGGCTGGCCAAGATGGGCCCGATCAAGACGCAGTCGGACGGCGTGGCCGCGCTGCTGCGCTCGCCGATGACCGCGGTGCACGTGGTGACGCTGCTGGAGGAGATGCCGGTCCAGGAGACGCTGGACGCGATCGTGGAGCTGGACCAGCTCGGCATCCCGGTCGGCAAGGTGATCGTCAACAACGCGCGCCCGCCGCTGCTGGCGGACGGGAAGCCCACCCAGGCCGAGTTGCGGCGCGGGCTGGCCGCGGCCGGGCTGCCGGCCGACCGGGCGACCGTGGCCGGGCTGCACGCGGAGGCGAAGGCCTACCTGGCGCGGCGCGAGCTGGAGGACTCGCTGCGCGCGGAGCTGGTCGAGCTGGACCGTCCGACGATCGAGCTGCCGCAGCTGCCGGGCGGGGTGACGCGCGAGGGACTCGACGTGCTCGCCGACACTCTGCTCCGCTGACGTCCGGCCGATAGGCTCGTTTCGTGTCAGCAGATCGAGGGCCTGTGTCGACGTGGGAGCCGGGCTACGGCGAGGCCCTGGACGTGGACGCGATTCTCGCCGACCCGGACTCCCGCATCATCGTGTGCTGCGGTGCCGGTGGCGTGGGCAAGACCACGACCGCGGCCGCGGTGGCGCTGCGCGCGGCGGAGCGGCACGGCCGCCGGACCGTGGTGCTGACCATCGACCCGGCGAAGCGACTGGCGCAGTCGCTCGGCCTCTCCGAGCTGGACAACACGCCGCGCCAGGTCAAGGGCATCGACACGGAGGCGACCGGCGGCGAGCTGCACGCCATGATGCTGGACATGAAGCGCACGTTCGACGACGTGGTGCTCGCCCACACCGACCCGCAGCGCGCGCAGGAGATCTTCGCGAACCCGTTCTACGCGGCGATGAGCTCCACGTTCTCCGGCACGCAGGAGTACATGGCGATGGAGAAGCTGGGCCAGCTGCGGGCCCGCGACGAGTGGGACCTGATCGTGGTGGACACGCCGCCGTCCCGGTCCGCGCTGGACTTCCTGGACGCGCCGGCCCGGCTGGCCCGGTTCCTGGACGGCAAGATGCTCCGGCTGCTGCTGGCCCCGGCGAAGACCGGCGGCAAGAGCGTGTTCAGCCTGGTCACCGCGTCGTTCGGGATCTTCTCCCGGGTGGTGCAGAAGGTGATCGGCACGCAGCTGCTCAGTGAGCTGTCCGGGTTCGTGGCCGCGCTGGACTCGATGTTCGGCGGGTTCCGGCAGCGCGCCGAGCAGACGTACCGGATCCTGCAGGCCAAGGAGACGTCGTTCCTGCTGGTCGCGGCGCCGGAGCCGGACGCGATCCGGGAGGCGGCCTACTTCGCGCAGCGGCTGCGCGACGACCGGATGCCGCTCGCCGGCCTGGTGCTCAACCGCGTGCACCAGCCGGTCGCGGCCGGTCTCTCCGCGGCGGACAGCCTGGCCGCCGCGGCGGCGCTGGACACGTCCGGGGAGAGCCCGGCCACCGCGGACGCGTTGCGCATCCACGCGGCGCTGACCGAGCAGTCAGCGCGGGAGCAGCGGGTGGCGGCCCGGTTCACCGACGCGTTCCCCACGGTGCCCACGGTCGCGGTGATGGCGCAGCCCGCCGACGTGCACGACGTCGACGGGCTGCGAAGTATCGGCGAGGCACTCGCCTAGGTTCCGTTATCCGGCGTGCACCAGTACGTTGGTGCGGCTCTTGTCCTGTTCGCGAAGGGCGGCCTCGAACATCTTCCGCCAGCTCGCCACGTGCGGGTGCCGGCGCAGCAGCGCTCGCCGTTCCCGCTCGGTCATTCCTCCCCACACTCCGAACTCGATGCGGTTGTCGAGCGCGTCCGCCAGGCATTCGTTACGGACCGGGCAGCCGCGGCAGATCCTCTTCGCCACGTTCTGCTCCGCCCCCTGCACGAAGAGCGCGTCGGGATCGCCGTTCTGACACGCCGCCATGGTCGGCCAGTCGCTGATCATCCCCATCTGTGCACGTCCCCCCAAGCTGTACCACCGCCGACCCGTTTCCCCCGGTCGCGGTACATGTCCCTGCCGGTACGTCCCGACCGGCCACAGATCCCCCGGTCACTCCCCGCTATCCTTGCGGCACGGAGGGTGACATTCGATCTCCGGAACATCATGCTCCGTAGTTAGGCGATTACGCAACGTTGTCTGTTAAATCGACCAGGTCGGACACTTCGCCCTCTTCACTCATTATCTCGATATTTATCGATGAGCTGCTTATCCGGCTGGAGGTGCGGCCGGGCGGGATTCGCGAAAACGGCGTCACCGGCGGCCGGGAGGCGGCACACTGGTCCGGGATCCGGAGCCGCACGCCATGGGTCGCGCGTCTTGCACAACGAATGCAAGTGCCGGCGAGACGCGCGCTCGTCCGGTCATTTTTCGGCCTCGCGTGCCATACCGGACAGAATGCGCAATTGCCCTTTTTCGCCGTAGCCTGGGCTCGTGAGCTGGATCAGGAAACGTGACCACACCGTCTTTTCCGGCGCGGCGTCACTGGGCATCTGCGGCCTGCTCGCGGGCATCGTGGTGTCCGCGGCCGCGTTCCCGGCGGTGGCCATGTCCGGGCTGGCCGCGAAGGCCGGCGCCGAGACGTTCGACCGGCTGCCGACCGAACTGACCGTGCGGCGCGCGCCGCAGAACACCTATCTCTACGCGTCCGACAACCGCACGCTGGTCGCGATGATCTACGACGAGAACCGGAAAGACGTCGAGATCAACGACATTCCGCCCGTCATGCGGAACGCGATCATCGCGGCCGAGGACCACAACTTCTACCGGCACAACGGCGTCGACATGAAGGGCGTCGCCCGCGCGTTCGTGAACAACAAGTCCGGCGCGACGCAGCAGGGCGCCTCCACGCTCACCATGCAGTACGTCCGGATGGCGATCTCCTACTCCGCCACCCGCCCGGCCGACGTGGTCCGCGCCACCGAGGACACCAGTGCCCGGAAACTGCGCGAGATGCGGTACGCGATGCAGGTCGAGAAGGAGATGACCAAGGATCAGATCCTCGAGCGGTACCTGAACATCGCGCCGTTCGGCAACGGCGCCTACGGTGTCTCGGCCGCCAGCCAGGTCTACTTCAGCAAGCAGCCGAAGGACCTGAACACCGAGGAGGCCGCGATGCTGGCCGGCATGGTGAAGGCGCCCTCCGCGTTCGACCCGACCACGGAGACCGGCCGGCCGCTCGCGCTCAACCGGCGCAACTACGTGATCGACAACATGACCGAGATCGGCGCGGTCACCACGGCCGAGGCGGCCCGGGCCAAGGCCGCGGCGCTGACCGTCAACGGCACGCGCACGCCGAACGGCTGCGTCAACTCGTCCCACAACGAGTGGGGCTACTTCTGCGACTACGTCTACCGGTGGTGGATGGAGCAGGACGAGTTCGGCGACACCCCGTACGACCGGGAGCGGCGGCTGAAGAGCGGCGGCTACCGCATCGTCACCTCGATGAGCGTGAAGACGCAGGACGCGGCGCGCAAACACGTGCACAAGCGCGCGTCGGACGGCAACCGCAACGCCATCATGGTCGCGGCCGTGGAGCCCGGGACCGGACGGGTGCGGGCGCTGGCCGTGAACCGGGTCTACAAGAACGACGACGCGCACAACGAGCCGAACAGCGACCCGGTCAAGCGCCGGAACGGGCTGAAGGGCACGTACCCGAACACCACGAACCCGGTCATCACCGGCAGCGCGGACGTGCACGGATATCAGGGCGGCTCGGTCTTCAAAATGTTCGCGCTGGTCGCGGCGCTGGAGAAGGGCTACCCGCTCAGCTACTCGATCTACGCACCGGAGACCTACCACTCCCGGTACGTCGTCGCCGCGTCCAGCCCGGCCGCCTGCCCAGGCCGCGCGCTCTACTGCCCGAAGAACGCGGTCAAGAGCATGGCCGGCGTGCACAACATGTGGAGCGCGTTCGGTGCGTCGGTGAACACGTACTTCATCCCGCTCCAGGAACGCGCCGGTGCGGAGAACGCGGTGGACGTGGCGAAGCGGCTCGGCATCAAGTTCCGCGCGGCGAACGACGCCCGGTTCGCCGACGACGAGGACGCGGCCTCGCAGTGGGGCGCGTTCGCGCTCGGCGTCTCCTCCACCACGCCGCTGGACCTGGCCAACGCGTACGCCACGCTCGCCGCGGACGGCCGGCACTGCGAGCCGATCCCGGTCATCGAGATCCGCCAGGAGGGCAAGCCGCTGCCGGCCGCCGCGCCACGCTGCAACCAGGCCGTCGCCAAGGACGTCGCCCGCGCCGCGATCGACGCGGCGCGCTGCCCGGTCGGCGACCGCTCCGAGACGTCCCGATGCCGGGGCGCCACGGCCGCGTACGTGCGGCGCGCGGTCGGCCACCCGGTCGCCGGCAAGTCCGGCACCACCGACGGGGAACGCACCGCCGCGTTCGTCGCGACCACGAAGCAGCTCACGGTGGCCGGCATCGTCGCGGACACGGACAACGCCAACACCACCATGCGCGGCGGCGGCGACGGCTGGGGCAACCCGCACACCGAGGCGGTGAACCCGGCCGTCTACCTGACGCTCGCGGACGCGATGGAGGGCCTGGACGTCGAGGACTTCACGCCGCCCAGCCAGCGGATGATCAACGGCAAGCAGGTGAACATCCCGAACGTGCGCTGCGACTCCGAGCCGGACGCCCGCACCCGCCTGGTCGCGCGCGGCTTCGAGGTCCAGGTCGCGGCCGGGCGCTGGGACTCGCACTGCCCGGCCGGCACGGTCGCGAGCACGGAACCGGGCGGCAGCACCATCGAGGGCGGCGTGGTCGTCCTGCGGCTCAGCACCGGCCGGTCGCCCCGGCAGGCCGCACCGTCACCCTCGGCATCGGCTTCGGCCCGCCCCGGGTGATCCACCTTCATGATCAAAAAGCGCCGGGGGTACGTACCCCCGGCGCTTGTGGGTGGTTCTCTCAGGCGGCCAGCTGGCGGCGGACCTCGGCCGCGACCCGGCCACCCTCCGCGCGCCCCGCGACGGCCGCCTGGGCCGCCTTCATCGCCGGGCCCATGGCTGACTTACCACTCAGCCCGGCCAGCGCGCCGGAGACGATCTCAGCCAGTTCCTCGTCGGTCAGCTGCTTCGGCAGGTAGCGGTCCAGGATCTCGTGCTCGGCCAGCTCCTTCGCCGCGGACTCGGCGCGGCCCGCGTCCGCGAACGCGGTAGCCGACTCCCGGCGCTTCTTGGCCTCCTTGGTCAGCACCGCGAGCACCTCGTCGTCGGACAGGTCCCGCTTGGCCGCCCCGGCGACCTCGGCGTTGCCGACGGCGGTCAGCGCCATCCGCAGCGTCGACGTGGTCAGCTCGTCGCGGGCCTTCATGGCGGTGTGCAGGTCTTCGTTGAGGCGGTCCTTGAGCGTACCCATGGGCAGTGAAACTACCCTTGGTGGAATGCGGAAGCGCACCCTTTTCAGCCTGGCCGCCGGTACGGTCGCCGCCGGAGCCGCCACCCTCGCCTACGCCTCGCTCGTCGAGCGCAACATGTTCACGCTGCGCCGATTCGACGTGCCGGTGCTGGATCCCGACGCCGAGCCACTGCGCATCCTGCACATCTCGGACATGCACATGATGCCGGAGCAGCGCCGCAAGCAGCGCTGGGTCGCCGCGCTCGCCGCCACCGACCCCGACCTCGTCGTGGTCACCGGCGACAACATGGCCGACCCCGGCGCGGTCCCCGGCGTGCTGCGCGCGCTCCAGCCGCTGCTGGACCTGCCCGGCGCGTTCGTCTTCGGCTCCAACGACTACCGCGGCCCGGTCTTCAAGAACCCGTTCTCCTACTTCAACCCCGACCGGGAGTACGTCCAGGGCGTCGAACTCCCCGCCGACGAGCTCCGCCAGGTCCTGGTCGACGCCGGCTGGCAGGACATGAACAACGCCCGCACCACGATCAAGGCCGGCGGCCGCGTCATCGAGCTGGTCGGCGTCGACGACCCGCACGTCGACCGCGACGACTACCCCCTGGTGGCCGGCCCCGCGTCCGCGGCCGCCGACCTGCACGTGGCCCTCACCCACAGCCCCGAGCCGCCGCTGCTGGACCTGATGGCCGCAGACGGCTTCGACCTGCTGCTGGCCGGCCACACCCACGGCGGCCAGGTCTGCGTCCCGTTCTACGGCGCGCTGGTGACCAACTGCGGCATCCCCCGCAGCATGGTCAAGGGCCTGCACCGCTGGCCCGGCTCCGACTCCTGGCTCCACGTCTCCGCCGGCCTCGGCACCCACCCCACCGCCCCGATCCGCTTCTCCTGCCCCCCGGAGGCCACCCTGCTCACCCTCATCCCCCGCTGACCTGCGAAAACACGCGGAGGGGTATACCGATTTCGCGTGGGCGGTGCGGTCGGATAGTATTTGAGCCGCACCCCGGGGTATGGCGCAGCTTGGTAGCGCGCCTCGTTCGGGACGAGGAGGTCGTCGGTTCAAATCCGGCTACCCCGACCGGTAAGTGCGGGTCAGGCCCGGCCTCCTAACGGAGGCCGGGCCTGACTCATTTCGTACGGCCATGTCCGGAGAGATCTGGAGCGGCACCCGTCGAAGCGACCTCGCCCGGCAGTGCGGGGCCGGTCCCGCTACGGTGCGGTGCCGTGCAGTTCTCGGACGAGGGAGGCCGGCACCGGCGTGTCGAGCATGTGGCAGACGGCCACCTTCTGGGCGGCGAACTCCGCGGTGGTCCAGCGCGTGATCCCGTCGTTGGGTGCGAGGTCGCCGGCCTTGCCGGTGCTGTCGCTGATGGCGGTGCGGCGACCGTCGTCGGAGACCGCGGTCGTGCTGTGGTGGCCCTGGGTGTCACCGCCGTGGCCCCACGCCGTCCCGCACGGCGTCGCAAACTTGATGAGTCCGAGGCCGTAGCCGCCCTCGATGGGAAACCCGCTCGGCAGGGGGACGGTGGTCTTCATCTGCCGGAGCTGCGCACGGGAGAACAGCTCGGCGTCGAGAAGGGCGGCATAGAAGCGTGACAGGTCGCCGGCGGTGGAGATGACCGCCCCGGCGGCGCCGGCCCAGCCGCCGATGTTCGCACCGGTGTAGTCGGTGTACCTCGGGGTGCCGTCGGCGAAGTGGATGGCGTACCCGTGCGCGTATCCCGGGCCGGTGTCGGTGACCCGCGGGTCGGCGTAATAGGTGTGCCGGAGGCCGAGCGGCCGGGCGATGCGCTGGTGAACGAGCTCGGCGAGACTCGAGCGGGTCAGCTTCTGCGCGATCATTCCGAGCAGGGTGTAGTTCGTGTTCGAGTACGACCAGCTCTCGCCGGGGGCGGATGTCGGCGGATGGGCGAAGGCAGCGGTGAGCAGCTCTCGCTCGGTCCAGTTGTGCCGCGGGTCGTTCTGCATGATGGACAACACCGTGGGGTCGCCGGTGTAGCTGAACAGGCCGCTCGTGTGGTTGAGCAGCATGCGCACGGTGATGTCGTCGCCGTCGGGGACGACGCCGGGCAGGTACGCCGAGACCGGCGAGTCGAGTTCGACCGCCTTCCTGTCGACCAGTTGCAGGATCAGGGTCGCGGTGAACGTCTTGGTGTTGCTGCCGATCTCGAACTGGTCGTCCGCCCGCAGCGCGCGGCCGGTGGCCAGGTCGGCGACGCCGGCGGCAGTGGTGGAGACGCGCCGGCCGTCGTCGATCCGGGCCAGGTAACCAGGGTTGCCGACGGCCAGCATCCGCTGTGCGACGTCCCGCATCGAGCCGTCGGCCGGCGCGGACGTGGCGGTGGCCGGCGGGGCCGCATGGTGGGTGGTGGCAGCGGAAGCGGCGACGGCGTGTCCCGGGGCGGCCGGCAGCACAGCCGCGGCTATGGCGACGACAACGGTGCGCCGGTTCCCGCGGCGCCTTCTCGGTGGGGCGGTCGGGCTGGTGGGGCTCATGGTCTCGTCTCCTTGATCGATGGCGCCAGGACCGGCACGCCTCGCCCGCGAAGCGCCGTGGCCGAGTAGCTGTTCTATAAAATGTATAACAGATACCATATGTGGTGTGCACCTGCTCATTGACCTGGACAGCGAGACGCCGATCTACCAGCAGATCCGCGACCGCATGGTGGAAGCCATCGCGGACGGGCAGCTGGCGGCGGGTGCCGCGCTGCCGTCGACCAGACAGCTGGCGGTCGACCTCGCGATCAACTTCCACACCGTCAACAAGGCGTACGACCTGCTGCGCCGAGAAGGAATCATCCGCATCAACCGCAAGAGCGGCGCCGTCGTGCACCCGGACGTCAAACAGCCCACGGCCGAGGCCGAGGCCGCCGCCGCGGACTGGCGGCGACGTGCCCGCACGCTCCTCGCCGAGGCGGACGTTCGCGGACTACCCAGGCAGGACGTGCAGAACTTCGTCCGTACGACCCTGGACCGATTTCCCGGCCGGGACGACACGGGCACGGGACGACCCCCGACGGCGCCCCACCCGGGCACCGCCACCACCGCGTGACGATCTACCACCGACCGAGACGGGCGCCACTCATGCTGATCATCGCATTCGTCAACCTGGCCGGCACCGCGGTCGTCGGCGCCGTGCTGTACCTCTTGCCCCGTGCACTGCTGAACGCGGCCACCGTCCCGTTCGGAGTCCGGGTGCCACCCGACCGCTCGAACGCCCCGGAGATCAGCGCCCAGCGCGGGCGGTACGCCCGCCACCTGATCGCCGCCACCGCGGTGGTCACCCCGCTCGCGGTGATCTCGGGTGCGGTCCTGCGCTCCGCCGCACCCGGCGCCGTCGGCGCGATCGCCCTCGCCGCCACGGCGGCGGTCCTGTGGACCCACGCCCATCGCCGCATCGGCCACACCAAACGACGCGACGGATGGTACGAACGGGTCCGCCAAGGCGTCGCCACCGACACCTCGCTGCGCACCGACCCGGTCCGCTTCCCGTGGCCGTGGACGATCCCCTCACTCGTGATCATCGCCGGCACCACCGGCGCGGCCGTCATCGGCCACCACGAGCACGCCGCGCTCCGGACCGTGTTCGGCCCACCGGTCGCCCAACTGCTCGCCACCACGATCGCGGCCGGCACGGTCATGCTGATCCTGCGCGCTCGTGCCGACATCGACGTCACACTCCCGCGCGACGGTGCCACCCGCTACCGGCGGCACCTCGTCAGAACCGCGCGGGCCGTCATGGTGAGCACCGCCCTGATCAACATCATGCTGCTCGGCCTCGCCGTCATCGTCTGGACCGGCAACCGCTCCGCCTGGCCGCCCGCCCTGGTCACGGTGCCGCCCGTGCTCGCCTCGCTGGCCGTGTTCGCCCACCTCCTCGTGCGTGTCGGACCGGCCGGCGACCGCCTGCCCGGCACGGTCGACGACGAGACGCCCACCGGCCTCGTCCGCCGCGACGACGATCGCTTCTGGCGCGCCGCCGGCACGATCTACCTCAATACCGGCGACCCCGCCGTAGTCGTACCCAGCAGGACCTGGACCAGCTGGACCCTCAACGTCGGCAACCCGCGCGTACTCCTGGCGGCGGCCGCGATCCTCACTCTCGCCGCCGGAATCGCCACAGTCATCACCGTGAGCTGAGGAATGCAGGTGGAGGGCGTGCGCGTCAGGAGACGTTGGTGTGGACGTGGTGGCGGGAGGCCTCGAAGACCCTGACCGGGTTGCCGCGGTACTGCCAGGGCCAGTGGCTCACCCGGTCGCCGAGGAGCGCGTGCGTGGCCGCGGCGCGGTCGAACTCGCCGGCCGTCTCCAGCGTCATCGCGAACGTGGCGACGCGCGGGGTCGCGGTGGGGCGGAAGCGGCAGGACGGGTGCAGGACGCTGCTGTCGGCCGCCCGGACCAGGTCGGCGCGGACCTCCGGTGACGTGACGTAGCTGTGGTCGGTCCGGGTGCCGTCCGCGATGTCGATCCACTGCTCGAGGTGCGCGACCGGCAGCAGCTCCCACAACAGGCTGCCGGCCGGTGCGGACGCCACGGCCGTACGCGCGAAGTCGAACATCTGCTCGTGGCTGCCGAACCACTTCGCGCACAGGTACTGCAGGCGCTGCTCGTGCGCGACCACGTGACCCGGGTGGCGCTCGATCACCGCGTCGAACCGGGCCTGGGCGACGTCCGGGCTGACCTGCGTGCCGCGGGACGACGTGACCAGGAACGTCCGGGCGGTGACGTCGTCGGCGTCGCGGGCCGCGACGTCGGCGAGGAGGTGCTCGGCGAGGCACAGCCGGCGGTGGAACTCGCGGAACTGCTCCTCGCGGGTCTGGTCGGCCCGCTGGCCGCCGCGTGCCTCCCCCGCCCAGCCGACCCCATGGCAGCCGCGCGTCTGCCGAACGGCCACATGCGAATGTTCCTCCCGTGTCGGCCGCTGATCTTAGAGGTCGGGGAGGCAAAACGGGTGAAGGTGCCTTGACGAGGCCATTCTCTCCGCGAGACTGGACAAATGGTCAAGACCCTGCGTCCACAGAGCTACAACGAGGTGTTCTACGTCGGGCACTACTTCCGCGAGGGGATCGCGGTCGTGATGGACCTGACCAGCCTGACGGACGAGGAGGCCACGCCGCTGGTCGACTTCGCGGCGGGCCTCATCGTCGGGCGGGGTGGCGAGATGGAACGCCTCGCCACCAAGATCTTCCTGTTGCGGCCGCCCGGCATGACGGAGGCGGACCTGCCGAACTACCCGGTCGTGGCGCCGCAGCCGATGTCCCGCGGCGGGCTATGACCTGAGCAGCCCGGTCTCCGCCTGGCCGCACGCGCGCTGCGCCGCCCGCCAGTGGCCGTCCATGTCCTGCACGATCCCGACCAGGCGCTTCGCGTATTCCGTACGCTGGCCGGCGGAGATGGTCTTGATCTCCTCACCGAGCTTCAGCGCGTTCTCCGCGTCGTCGGTCAGTCCGTTGACCGCGGCCCGCAGGTCGCTGTCGATGACGAGCAGCGCCGCGTGCCGCCGGGTGGCGTCGATGTCCTCCCGCAGCTGTTCCGCGCTCTGCGCGCCGGTGGTGGCGGTGCTGGCGGCCGGCGTGGCCCTGGTGGCCGCGACCGCGGGCGTCCCGGCGGTGGCCTGCGCCGGGGTGGACGCCGCCACCTCGCCGCACACCTGGTGCTTGGCGAACTCGTTCACGCCGAACGCCGCGCCGAAGCCGAGCATCACCACGGCCAGCGCGGTCACCGCGACCGGGCCCTTCCACGAGCGGGTGGGCGGGGGAGCCCACATCGCCTGCGGCACCCGGCCGGGGGCGTAGTAGGCGTTGGTCAACTCTTCGTACGGGTTCACGGGAGCGCCCGGCGGCTGCTCGGTCGTCATACGCCTGGTCACAATCGTCTGGGGGGACGGCGGGCACCCGGCATTTCGGCACCCCGGCCGCCACCCTTAGCACTACCGGCACGCAACCCGGAGATGGCGCGCAACCCGGAGATGGCGCGCAACCCGGAGATGGCGCGCAACGCGGAGATGGCGCGCAACGCGGAGGTTCAGAGGCGCACCGGCATCACGACCGCGAACGAGTCCGGGCCGCGCAGCGCCAACGGCATGATCGGCCCGTCCAGCTCCAGGACGAGCTGTCCCGGCCCGCCCGCGTCGAGCGCCGCGAGCAGGAACTCCCGGTTGACCGCGATCCGGTGCGGCCGGTCCGGCGAGCCGGCCTCGATCGCGCCGTCCGCGCCGACGGTCAGCACCAGCACGGGCGCGTTCTCGTGCAGCACGGTCGGCGCGGCCGCGACGTCCCGCCGCAGCGCCGCCGCGTCCACGCTCACCCGCAGCGGTTCCCCGGCCCGGGCCGCGAGCGCCCGCCGGTAGTCCGGGAACTCGCCGGGCAGCGGCAATCCGCTGAGCCCGTGCCCACCGACCGCGAAGCGGATCTCGGACGCGGACAGCGACATCCGGACCGGGTCGCCCGCGGCGAGCAGCGGCACCAGCGCGTCGACCAGCGGCAGCGGCGCGACCACGCCGACGTCCGGGCCGGTGAGGTCGGTGAGCGGCACGTCCGCGATCGCCATCCGGTACCGGTCGGTGGTGACGAGCCGCAGCGCGCCGTCCAGCAGCTCGACGAAGACGCCGCCGAGCGTGGGCAGCTCCGGATCGTTGCCGGCGGCGTAGCGGACGGCGGCGAGCGCGGCGCGCAGCCCGCCGGCCGGGACGGTCAGGTCGGTCATGAGGTCCTCCACGAGATCCAGGTCACCGTCGATCATTCGGTGGATCCGGGAGAGCTCCCGCCGGGCGTCCGTCAGACCGTCCTCGAGGCGCCGCAGGTGCGCGTCGAGGAGCGCGTGCATGCCGGGCCGGTCGTCGCGCCGGTCCAGCATCGCGGTGATCTGCGGCAGCGGCATGCCGACCCGGCGCAGCCCGGCGACCAGCCGGGCGGCCGGGACCTGGCCGGCCGCGTACCGCCGGTAGCCGTTGTGCGGGTCGACGAACGCGGGGCTGAGCACGCCGGCGCCGTCGTAGAAGCGCAGTGCGCTGATGGTCAGCCCGCTGGCCCGCGCCATCTCGCCGATCGTGCGCAGCTCGTCGTCGCTCTCCATGGCGAAGACCCTGATCCCTCGACCGGGTGGAGGGTCAAGCCACGCAGAACTCGTTGCCCTCCGGGTCGGCCATGGTGACCCAGGAGTGCGGTCCCTGCTGCCCGCGCCACAGGAACGTGGCGCCGCGTGCGGTGAGCCGCTCGACCTCGGCCTCGCGCTTCTCGTCGCCGACGCGCACGTCGAGGTGGACCCGGTTCTTCCCGGTCTTCGACTCGGGCGCGGTCTGGAACAGCACGCGCCGGTCGTTCGACGGGTGCCGGATGGCCGCGCCCGAGGCCCAGACCAGCGCGCCGTGGTGCGTGGTGGTCTCGGCCTCGGTCGCGAACCCCTGATCGATCATGGATTTGATGAACGCGGCGTCCTGCGGCTCGACGGTCCAGCCGAGCGTTTCCGCCCACCAGTCCGCCTGGGCGTGCGGGTCCGCGCTGTCGATCGCCACCTGGAAGTCGTAAGCCATACCCAGGATCGTAGGGAGGATCAGGCCTCTTCGGAGTGCACCGGCTGTTCCGCCAGCAGGGTGAACTTGAACTCGGTCGTCTGTGCGTCGGGGTCGTCCTCGGGCGTCACCGTGTACGACTCCACCCGCACGCCGAGCCCGAGCGTGTCCGCGGCGGTCAGCGCCTCGGTGAGCTCCTGCACGGTGTGGAAGTAGGCGGTGTAGATCTCGGTGGGCTCGTCCAGCACAACGTCGGTCGTCATGTCGGCCGAGCCTAGATCCAAAACGGGCCGCGCGCCGGGTAGCGACGCGGCCCGCACCCCTAAAGAGCGAGCCAGACCGTGGTGTCCGGCGGCAGCAGCCCGTCCTCCAGCGGCCCGCTGGCCAGCAGCACGTCCCCGTCGAACGGCACCGGCGCCGTCGACAGGTTCGCCACGCAGGCGAACGCTCCGCGACGGAAGGCCAGCACCCCGGGTACGGAGTCCAGCCACGTGAGAGCGACCGCAGGAACGGTACGGCGCAGCCGCAGCGCGGCTCGGTAGAGCGACAGCATCGATGCCGGGTCCGCGCGCTGCACCGCCACGGTCCGGTCCTTCCACGCGCGCGGCTGCGGCAGCCACGGTGTCCCGGTGCCGAACCCGAACGGCGGCTCCTCCCCCGACCAGGGCAGCGGCACCCGGCACCCGTCCCGGCCGGGGTCGCGATGGCCGGACCGGTGCCACATCGGGTCCTGTCGCAGCGCCGGCGGGATGTCCTCGACCTCCTCCAGCCCGAGTTCCTCGCCCTGGTAGACGTAGGCGGCGCCGGGCAGCGCCAGGCTGAGCAGCGCGGCCGCGCGTGCCCGGACCGTGCCGAGGCGCAGGTCGGTGGGGATGCCCTCGCGCTTGGCCGCGAAGCTGAACCCGGTCTCGGCGCGCCCGTAGCGGGTCACCGGCCGGGTCACGTCGTGGTTGGAGAGCACCCAGGTGGCGACCGCGCCGAGCGGCTCGTGCACGCGGATCGTCTCGTCGATGACCTCCCGCAGCCGGCCGGCGTCCCACGGGCTGCAGAGGAACTCGAGGTTGAACGCGGAGTGCATCTCGTCCGGCCGCAGGTAGCGGGCGAACCGCTCCGGGTCTGGCAGCCACACCTCGCCGATCAGCGTCCGGTCCCCGCCGTACGAGTCGATCAGCCGCCGCCACGAACGGTAGATCTCGTGCACGTCGTCGAGGTCGTGGAAGGGATGCGGCCGGCCGTCGACGACCGGTGGCAGCGCCGGGTCCTTGACCAGCAACGCGGCCGAGTCGACCCGGAAGCCGTCCACCCCGCGGTCCAGCCAGAAGCGCAGGATGTCGAGGTGCTCCTCCCGTACCCGCGGATGGTTCCAGTTGAGGTCCGGCTGTGCCTTGTCGAAGAGGTGCAGGTACCAGGCGCCGTCCGGGGTCCGCGTCCAGGCCGGGCCGCCGAACTCGCCCTCCCAGTCGGTCGGGCGCTCGGGCCCCGGCCGGAACCAGAACAGCTCCCGCTCCGGCGCGTCCGGGGAGGCCAGCGCGGCCTGGAACCACGGATGCGCGGCCGACACGTGGTTCGGCACGATGTCGATGATGATCTTCAATCCGACGGAGTGCGCCGCACGGATCAGCGACTCCGCCTCCGCCAGCGTGCCGAAGATCGGCTCGATGTCGCGGTAGTCGGCCACGTCGTACCCGGCGTCCGCCTGCGGCGACGGGTACCAGGGGCTGAACCAGATCGCGTCCACCCCCAGGTCGACCAGGTGGTCCAGGTGCGCGCGCACGCCCGCCAGATCACCGATCCCGTCCCCGTTGCCGTCCGCGAAGCTCCGCGGGTAGACCTGGTAGATCACCGCGTCACGCCACCATGCACTCACGTTTCAACCCTTCATTGCGCCGGCCGAGAGGCCCCCGATGATGCTGCGCTGGAAGATCAGGAAGATGACGATCATCGGGATGCTGGCGATCACCAGGCCCGCGAGCATCATGTTCAGCGGCACCTGGCTGGTCAGCGACAGCCGGGACAGCGCCACGCTGAGCGTCTGCGCGGCCGGCTCCGACAGCACCAGCAACGGCCAGAGGAAGTCCTTCCAGATGCCGATGATCGCGAAGATCGAGACCACGCCGAGCACCGGCCGGGACAGCGGCAGCACCACCGACCACAGCACCCGTAGCCGGCCCGCGCCGTCGATCGCGGCCGCGTCCAGCAGATCGTCCGGGATCTGGTCGAAGAACCGCTTCAGCACGTAGATGTTGAACGCGTTCGCCACCGCGGGCAGCCACAGCGCCCACGGCGTGTTCAGCAGGTTCACGCCGAGCAGCGGCACGTCCGTGACGGTCAGGTAGGCCGGGATGAGCAGCGCGGACGCGGGCAGCATCAGGCTGGCCAGCATGCCGCCGAGGATCAGCCCACCGAGGATCGGCCGCAGCTTGGACAGCGCGTAGGCCACCGCCACGTCCAGGACCAGGATGAACAGCCAGCCGCCGAACGCGTAGAACACGGTGTTGCCGAAGTAGCGGGCGATGTCCATCCGGTTCCACGCGTCCGCGTAGGCCGACGGGTGGAAGCTCTCCGGAATCAGCGTGGGAATCGGCTGGGCCAGCTCGACCGGCGATTTCAGCGCGCCGGTCACCATCCAGTAGACCGGGAAGAGAAATGCGAGCGTGAACGCGATCGTCACCGTGCCGAGCACCGTGACATAGAGCGCGCGGTGCCGGCGGATCTCCGTCTCCGAGACGAGCGTGCGCATCAGGACTCCTGGCCGCGGGTGAGCCGCAGATAGACGGCGGAGAACACGGCCAGCACCACGAAGAGCGTCACGCTCATCGCGGCGGCCAGGCCGAAGTCGTTGTTCACCGTGAACGCGTACCGGTAGATCAGCACCATCACCGTGATGGTGTCCGGATTCGTGGTGCCGGTCAGCTGATAGGGCTCGATGAATACCTGCACGGTCGCGATGACCTGCAACAGCAAGAGCACCAGCATCAGGAACCGCAACTGCGGGATCGTGACGTGCCGGAGCCGTTGCCAGACCGACGCGCCGTCCAGTTCCGCCGCCTCGTACAGCTCGCCCGGAATGCTCTGCAGGCCCGCGAGATACATCAGCGTGGCGCCGCCCAGGTTCGCCCACGTCGACACCAGGACCAGGGAGAACAGTGCCGTACTCGGTGACTGCGTCCACTGCGACGTGGGTAGCCCGACCGCGTCGAGCACGGTGTTGAAGAGCCCGTTCCCCGGGTCGTAGAAGTAGCGCCAGAGCAGCACGACCACGATCGGCGGCAGCATCACCGGCAGGTAGACCGCGACCCGGAAGAAGCCTTTCAGGTGGCGCAGCTCGTTCAGCAGGATCGCCAGGAACAGCGGCACCAGGTAGCCGAACACGAGCGCGAACCCGGTGAAGACGAGCGTGTTCCGCCACGCGGTCCAGAACAGCGGGTCCTCGAACAGCGCGGCGTAGTTCTCGGTGCCGACCCAGTAGGGATCGGTAACGAAGTTGTCCTGCTGGAAACTCAGGACGATGCCGCGGACCAGGGGGTACCAGGAGAACAGCGCGAAGCACGCGAGTCCGCCGGCCATGAACGCGTAGGCCAGCAGATTGTCGCCGACGACCCGGCGCAACCGCCCGCTTCGCGGTCGTTTCGGAACTTCGGGCGGCGTCCGCGTCTCCCCCGGTGCCGCGGCCGACAGGACCGCCATCGTGCTCACCCTTCTCTCATAAGCCGTTCAGCGGTACGCCGAAGGAGGCGGGACGGCGTTCCTGACGGGTGCGACGGCGGGTGGGGCCGCCGGTGGTCAGCGGCCCCACCGTCGCTACCCGACCGACGCCAGGATCTGGTTGACCTGCGTCTCCGCGTCCGCGAGGAGCTGGTCGACGTTCGCGTTGCGGTCGGTGAGCACCTTCTGCATCGCCACGTCCAGCACCGCGTAGATCTGCTGCGCGTTCGGTGGCTCCAGCTTCACCGGGATGCTCGGCATCGCGGCCTTGAACGGCGCGTAGTTCTGCTGCGGCACGTTCGCGTACTTCGCGTCCGCGGTCTCCTGGAGCTGCGCGGCCGCACCGGTGAAGATCGCCGGCTCGGGCAGCCCGACCGGGTTCTTGTTCTCGGCGGCCCACTTGTTCTCCGCCTCGAACCGTTCCGCGCTGGTGAACCAGAACGTCAGCCACTTCAGCCCGGCCCGGATCTTCGCGGGCGAGGCCTTCGCGTTGAACATGTAGCCCTCGCCGCCGCCGAGCGTGCCGGCGCCACCCGGGATCGGGCCGAGCCCGTACGTCTCGTACCTGCCCTTGTACTGGTTGACGATCGTCGGGATGTTGTCCGCGGTCGCCACGTACATGCCGAGCTTGCCGGAGCCCATCATCTGCAGCAGGTCCGCCCACTCCAGCAGCTGCCGCTCGCCCATCGAGTTGTCCGTCCAGCGCATGTCCTTCAGCTGCTGGAGGACCTGCTTGCCCTGCGGCCCGTTGAACGCGGCCTTCCACGTGCCGCCGTCGTCGACCGCGACCTCGCCGCCGAGCGAGTAGATCTCGGTGGTGAAGTGCCAGCCGCCGGTGTTGCTCTTCGAGTAGTCGCCGTAGCCCACGTGCCCGTCCCCGAGCGCGGCGATCCTCTTCGCCGCCTCGCGCACCTCGGCCCAGGTCCGCGGCGGGTTCTCCGGGTCGAGCCCGGCCTTGCCGAACAGCTCGCGGTTGTAGAGCAGGCCCATCGAGTAGTTCTTGTACGGCAGGCCGAACGTGCCGCCCTTGTCGTCCTGGAAGACGCGCAGCACCTCCGGCTTGATCTGCGAGGTGACCGGGAAGTCGCCCAGGTACTCGCTGATGTCCGCCACCTGCCGCTTGGCGATCAGGTTGGCCGGGTCGGTGAAGTAGACGTAGAAGACGTCCTCGAGCTGGCCGCCGGCGAGCTTCGCGGCGAACGTCTGCGGGTCCATCTTCCCCTCGCGGGGATCGAGGTCGATGTCCGGGTTGAGCCTCTCGAACTCGGCCACGTTGTCGAGGAAGCGCTGGTGGGTGGCGGCCTCGGTGGCCGGCGGCAGGCCGTTGATCACCAGGGTGACCTTGCCGCCCTCCTCGGTGTCGTCGTCGCCGGCACCGCACGCGGCGGTCCCGAATCCGAGTCCGACGGCCAGCAGGAGCCCGAGAGTCGTCCGCATCCGATGTGTGCCCATGGGAACGGACCCCTTTCTGGGGTGAAATTCGGTCGTAGTCACGCCGTGTTTCGTGTCGATGACGATACAAACACCAACCGGTGACCGCAAGAACTGCACAACATCAAGAAAATTTCCGACGGTACGGGTTCGGGACGCGCAAAACGGCCCACGGTCCGCGGACCGTGGGCCGTTCGGGTGCTCTGTGGTCAGTCCCTGGGTGCCGGCGCGGTCGAGCTCCGTACCACCAGCTCCGGCTCGAAGAGCAGCTCGTCCGCCGGGATCTCCACGCCGTCGATCTGCTGCACCAGCAGCTCCACCGCGGACTGTCCCATCGCCTCGATCGGCTGGCGGACCGTGGTCAGCGGCGGATCCACGCTGTTCATCAGCGCGGAGTCGTCGAACCCGACCACGGACACGTCCTGCGGCACCCGCAGCCCCAGCCGGCGCACCGCCCGGACCGCGCCCAGCGCCAGCACGTCGCTGGCGCACAGGATGCCGGTGACACCCCGCTTGACCAGCTTCGCCGCGGCGGCCCGCCCGCCCTCGGTGGAGAACCCGGACCGCTCCACGTCCAGCCGGATCCGGCCCCGGTGCGCCTCGATCGCGGACTCGGCCGCGGCCAGCTTCCGCCGCGACGGCACGTGGTCGGCCGGCCCGAGCAGCGCGCCGATCCGGGTGTGCCCGAGCGAGACCAGATGCGCGAACCCCTGCTCGACCGCCTCCGCGTCGTCCGTGGAGACCAGCGGGAAGCCCAGCCCGTCCACCCCCGCGTTGACCAGCACCGCCGGCAGCCCACGGTCGGTCAGCTTCTTGTAGTGCTCGTGCGACGCGTCCGCCATCGCGTAGTTGCCGCCAGCGAAGATGATGCCGGAGACCTGGTGCTCCAGCAGCATGTCCAGGAACTCGACCTCGGAGACGCCACCGATCGTGCGCGCGCAGAGCACCGGCGAGAAGCCGCGCTGCACCAGCGCGCCGGTCACCGCCTCGGCCAGCGCCGGGAATATCGGGTTCTGCAGCTCCGGCAGGACCAGGCCGACCAGCCGGGCGCGCTCGCCGCGCAGCTTCGTCGGCCGCTCGTAGCCGAGCACGTCCAGCGCGGTCAGCACCGCGGTGCGGGTCGCCTCGGACACGCCCTCCCGCCCGTTCAGCACCCGGCTGACGGTGGCCTCGCTGACGCCGGCCTTCTTCGCCACCTCGGTCAGTCGTCTCGTCACGCGCGTCATCGTACGTCCGCGCGTTGCAAGAACTGAACCGAGATGTGACGTCTATCGGAAAGCCGGCGTCAGCACACCGCAAAATCAGTCAAGCGCTTTGACGGCCTCGTGGATCGCCCGGTGGAACGTCGGGTACGCGTAGATCATGCTGCGCAGCGTCGCGACCGGCACCTCACCGTGCACCGCCACCGCCAGGCCGCTCAGCACCTCACCGCCGGTCACGCCCGCGGACGTCGCACCGACCAGCACACCCCGGTCCACGTCCTCGACCACCTTGATCACGCCGGCGTTGCCCGGCCCGTGGATGAAGCCGCGCGACGACGCGGACACGTCCGTCACGCCGACCCGCACGGTCAGCCCCCGCTCCCGCGCCTGGTGCTCGGTCAACCCGACCGCGCCGACCTCCGGGTCCGTGAACGTCACCCGCGGCAGCGCCCGGTAGTCCGCGCCCGGCCCGCCCTGGCCCAGGATGTCCCGCACCACGATGTCCGCCTGGTACATCGCCATGTGCGTGAACCCGCCCTTGCCGGTCACGTCGCCGATCGCCCACACGTTCTCCCCCGCGCGCAGCCGGTCGTCGACCTCGATGAACCGGCCGGACGCGTCCACGCCCGCCTCGTCCAGGCCCAGGTCGCCCAGCTCCGCCCGGCGGCCCAGCGCCACCAGCAACTTCACCGCGGACACCTCGGAACCGTCGGACAGGCCCACCACGAAACGCGCCCCGTCGTGCCGGACACGCTCGGCCCGTACCCCCGTGTGGATCTGGACGTTGTCGGCCCGCAGGGCCGTCGCCACCACCTCCGAGGCCTCCGGCTCCTCGGCGGCCAGCACCCGGTCCGCGCCCTCCACCAGGGTCACCTGCACGCCGAAGCGCGCGAACACCTGGGCGAACTCGACCCCGATCGCACCGCCACCCAGGATCACCAGCGACGACGGCAGCTGCTCCACCTCGACCGCGTCCCGGTTCGTCCAGAACGGGGTGCCGGCCAGCCCGTCGATCGGCGGCACCACCGGCACCGTCCCGGTCGCGACCACGATGCCACGCTGCGCCACGAACTCGGTGGTGCCGACCCGCACCCGGTTCGGCCCGACGATCTGCGCCGTGCCGCGCTCGAACCGACCGCCCTTAGCGGTGAACCGGTCCACCGCCACCTTGTCGTTCCAGGTGTCGGTCGCCTCCTCGCGGATCCGCTTCGCCACCGGCGCCCAGTCCGCCGTCACCGTCGACCGCCCCGCCAGCTGCGCCACCCGGCGCGCCTCCACCAGCGCGTTGCCCGCCCGGATCATCATCTTCGTCGGGATGCACCCGTAGTACGGGCACTCGCCGCCCACCAGCCGGCTCTCGATACCCACCACGCTGAGACCGGCCGCGGCCAGCCGGCCGCCCGCCTCCTCACCGCCCACACCGAGCCCGACAACGACCACATCGACCTGCTCCGGCTGACCCATGCCCGCCAGCATGCCACCCGTGATCGTCCGCCGTCTTGTAGCGTCTCCCACCGTGATCCCGTTGCACGGCCAGGTGTCGCCCGGCTTCGAGCCGCTGCGCAGCGCCTTCTCCGCACTGCTCGCCTCCGGCGCGGAAACCGGCGCCGCGCTGACCGTCATCCACGACGGTTCCGTCGTGGCCGAGCTGCACGGCGGCTGGCGGGACCGTTCCTTGACGGTGCCGTGGACGCCGGACACCCTCACCGGGGTCTACTCGGTCGGCAAGCCGGTGGCCGCGCTGTGCGTGCTGCTGCTGGTCGCGCGCGGCCGGCTCGGCCTGGACGACCCGGTCACCCGGCACTGGCCCGAGTGCCGCACGCCCGCGGTCACCGTCCGCCAACTGCTCGACCACACGGCCGGTCTGGTCGCGTTCCCGCCCGGCCTGCCCGCCACCGCGTTCGCCGACTGGGACCTGCTCACCTCATCGCTGGCGACCGCACCGCCCGCCTGGGAGCCGGGAACGGTGGCCGGCGAGTTCGCGCTCACCTACGGCCACCCGCTCGGCGAACTGGTCCGCCGCGTCGACGGCCGCACGCTCGGCGCCTTCCTGCGGGACGAGATCGCCGTACCGTGGGACCTGGATCTCGCCTTCGGCCTGTCACCGGCCCAGATCGCGCGGTGCGCCGACCTGGTCCCGGCGTGGCCCGCCGACCCGCTGGGCGAGCCCGGCAGCTGGAAGCACCGGGCCCTCTCCTCCCCCGCCGGCGCGACCTCCGCGTCCGTCATCAACGGCCCGCTGTGGCGCACGACGGAGATCCCCGCCGTCAACCTGCACAGCACCGCGACCGCACTGGCCCGCCTCTACTCCCTGCTCCCGGCCATCCTGCCGGCGAACCTGATGACCGAGCTGACGTCCGCCTCCTACCGCGGCCACGACGTGGTCCTGAACCGCGACGTCACCTGGACGCTCGGCATGCAACTGGAACCGGACGGCAGCTGGGGCATGGGCGGCATCGGCGGCAGCTGCGCCTTCACCGACCCGGCACGCGACTACTCCTTCGCCTACGTCACCCACCACCTCGCCGACTTCACCCGCGTCGACCACCTGGTCGACACCCTCAACACGATTCTCTGAGCCGCCTTTTGGCGCCGCCCAGGCGCACTCCCCCGCTCGTTGCGCCGTGCACATAATCGACCATGTTCTACGGCATCCGCTCTAGGCTATGTAGAGCGTCGGTCTCTGACGCGCCCCTCGTCGAGCACAGCGACCTGTTCAGCAGCACCGTCCGCGCCATGAACAGGGGAACCCATGACACAGCTGTCATTCTTCGGTCCGGATGACACCGGCCCGGAGCCGAAACCGGCCGACGACCGAGTTCGCACGCTCGAACTGATAGTCACGGTGAAGGCCGCGCCGAATCCATCGGAGAAGTACGGCGAGACCGTGTGCGTCGCCGGCTTACGAATCGACACCGCTCGACGAGGCTGGGTTCGCCTCTACCCGATCAAACTTTCGATACCTGGCGTCCGAGGCGACCTTCAAGAAGTACGACGTGATCTCGATCCCGGCACGACCCGCTCATCAGGACCCTCGCCGGGAGAGTTGGCGGCCGAACATGGAGCGCATCGTCCGCATACGGCACCTCGACGGTTGGCAGTCACGGCGACCGTGGCTCGACGAATGGGTCGAGGACTCCATGTGCAAGCTCAATCGAGCGGTCAAGGAACGCAGCGACGCCCCGTCACTCGCACTGGTCCGCCCGCGCGACGTCGGCGCGCTCCGAGTGACCCGGCGGGACGGATGGAGCGCGGACGAACAGCGAAAGATCGATGCGTACGTAGGCCAGCTCGATCTTCTGTCGTCGCGTGACCGGACACCGCTTGAGGCACCCCGTTTCCGCGCCACGTACGAGTACCGATGCTGGGCACCCACCTGCAAGGGCCATCGCCAGGGAATCATCGACTGGGAGCTGGTCGCACTGCAGCGGCGATATCGCACCGAGCCGGACGAGACGGTCGAGCGCATCCTGCGCGAGAAGTTTCTCGACGAGATGTGCGCCGCCGACCGTGACGTAGCGTTCTACGTCGGCAATCAGGCCAAGCGACTACACGTGTTCAGTGTGCTGGGAACGTACTGGCCTCGGCGGCGCTGATTCTCCGCGCCAACTCTCGCAGCACGACGTGGCGGTGGCAGCGGGACTCGTCCGACTCGAAGCACAACAGAGCGACCAGCTCCCGGGTGGCCGCCCGCGCCAGCTCGTCGAGCGTATGCTCGGCGGCGCCGTCCTGCAGCAAGCCGGCGTAGACGGCGCGCGCCTCGAACAGCTCCTCGTCGGCGCCACCGAACCCGGCCCGATTCGCCTTGGGATTGCCGAGCTCACGGCGATGGTCGTAACGAATGCCAGCCGCGGTCAGCGCATTTCCCAAGGCGGTCTTGCTGAAGCCCCGCTTCCGCGAGATCGGCGTCAGACGCACATCCACCAGGTGCGCCACCCCTCGATCCACGAGGTCCTCGACGAACTCGTCGATCGCGCGACCCTCGTAGCCCACTCCGACGAGGCCGGTCGGTCGAGTCGGTGGGGAAGTCAGAACCATGGCACCAACTCTTTCATGGCACTGGACCTCGTAGCCAACGCCGCTTGCCTGACACGGAAATCCCCGTACAGCGATATCCAGCCCCGCTGGCACGACACGCCGTTCCGGACTGTCGTGTGGGCGATAAAGCCACGAACAGGCTAAACCGACACGGCATACGCATCTCGCCCCCCTGCCGCAAATGCCCACCGACGCGCGGCCCTCGGGCGCCGGACCGCGTTGATCGCTACCGGTGCACCCGATCCCACTCAGCGTGATCAAACGGCAGAGTTGCTTCCCGGCACACCGATCACGGGAGGCACACGATGCGCAGCAACACCAGCCGGCACCGGCACTGGGCCGGTCTTGCCGGCCTGGCGCTCGTCGCGCTTTCCGCGGTCGTCTCCGTCGGCGCCGTGGTCGGCACCGCCGCGGCGGGCGTCGGCTACCGGCAGAAGGTGACGGTGGAGATCGGAGCGACCGTCGGCGTTCCGCCATCGCCGAGCTCCAGCCCGAGCGCCGCGGCGAAGAATGCCGCACCGAACCCCGCTGCGATGCCCGGCACGGTCGCGGTGCCGCGCACCGCATCGGCGATGACCTCGGAAGATCCGGCCGTGCGGCCGGCGGGCGATCCCCCGCCGGACGTCGCTCTGCCGGACGCTCCTCTGCCGGCCGACGAGGACGACGCCAGACCGGCGCCCGAGTCGGTGCGGACGTCACCGGCGGAGGCAGCCGTCATCCCGAGCCCGGAACCCGCCGTGTCCGACGCGGAGACCCCCATCCCCTAGCGGACCTCCCGGCGGAGATCCCTGCCACCCGACCCAACCTTTCACTGTGCACAAGGGAGCCTCACCATGTCCAAGACCAAGAAGCGCGGCACCACCATCGCAGTGGCCGGCGCCGTCGCCGCGGTCGCCATCGGCGGTGGCGTCGCCTGGGCGGCCTTCGCCCAGTCCGCGACCGCACAGAACGTGGCCGGCTCCAGCGCCAAGTTCGGCGTCTTCACCGCGACCGGCAACTTCGCCACGGGCCAGGGCGCGAACATGCTTCCCGGCGACAAGGCCGACATCGTGATCAACGTGAACCTGCCCTCCAACAACACCGCGAACGCCCTCATCAAGTCCGTGACGCCGACCGTCGGCGGCAAGACCGTGACGCCGGCGGCGCAGGCCGACTGCGCCGGCCAGATCGACCTCGCCCAGTACCTGCCGGCCAACCTGGTCATCGCGAAGGGAGCGGACGCGAAGCTGATCCTCGCCGACGCGGTCACCTTCCGGAAGACGATGACCGAGGCGTGCCAGGGCATCTCGTTCACGACGACGTGGGACGTCCAGGTGGAGGCCACCAACGACGATGCCTCGAAGGTCTCGGCCGACGGCGTCAAGCTCACCGCCGCGCCCAACGGCAGCGCCCTGGCCCCGGCCGGCGACGACTCCGCCCCGGCCGGCAACGCGGTCCCGGGCCAGAAGAAGTAGCGTCGCGGTCCCACCGGCCCGCGCATCTCCGCCGAGGAAGGTGCGCGGGCCCACGGCGGGGCGATCCGCGTCCGATAGCGTGGCGGGCATCGACCTCACTGCTCTGATCGCCGCGTCGCGTGTGCTGCTGCTCGACTTCGACGGTCCGGTGTGCGGCCTGTTCGCCGGGCATCCGGCGGCCGGGATCGCGACCGCGTTACGCCGCCTGCTCGTCGAGCGGGGTGTGCCCGTCGTGCCGGACGAGTCGGATCCGATGGAGGTGCTCCGCTACGCGGCGACGCTCGGCCGGCCCGCGCTGACCCGCGAGGTCGAGGATGCCCTGTGTGCCGCCGAGCTGGTGGCGGCGCGCAGCGCGGAGCCGACGCCGTACGCCCGGGAGTTGTTGGTGGCGGCGCACCGGACCGGGCGGCGGTCGTCTCCAACAACTCCGCCGCCGCCTGCCGTGCCTATCTCACCGGTCAGGAGTTGGAGCGTCTCGTGCATCCGGTCGTCGGCCGGGCGTACGCCGATCCCGCGCGCATGAAGCCCGACCCGGCCCCGGTTCTCGCCGCGATGCGCGAGCTGAACGCGGAGCCCGGCGAGTGTGTCCTGATCGGCGACTCCATCAGCGACCTGACGGCCGCGCGCCGGGCGGGGGTCGCGGCGATCGCCTTCGCGAACAAGCCCGGCAAGGCGGAACGCCTCGCCGACGCCGCCGTCGTCGTGCCCGGCATGGACCGGATCGTGGCGGCCATCGAACAGCGGTACGAGCACCGGCCGACCCCGAGGGTCAGCTGAGGGCGGCGCAGAGGTCCTTCCGGATCCGCCAGCCGCCGGACAGGCTGCGGTGGTTGTCGGCGGAGATGTGCAGCGTCCAGGCCACGCCGTCGATGACGTAGAAGCCGCGCGGCAACGTGCCCCGCCCTTCGCGGAATCCGACCATCAAAGGGCCGCTGACCCGGTACGTCAGGGCGCCGTCGTCATGGTGCGTGATCAGCCCGCTGGCGCTCGCGTCGCCCCGGGTGGTCACACCGGTGGAAAGATTGGTCACCAGGAAGACGAGCGGGCCGAACGCGGCCTCGGTCCGGGGCGTACCGTCCGGCTTGGTGGTCAGGGTCTTGTAGTACACCTCGTCCACGACCGGCTCGCCGTGAAGCGCGAAGTCACAGGTCAGACCGGCCGGGTAGTCGTACGGTGGGCTGGGGACCCGGACCCAGCCGGAACCACCCGGCTCGGCGGCTTGTGCGGGCGCGGCTTGTGCGGGCGCGGCTTGTGCGGGCGCGGCTTGTGCGGGCGCGGTGACCGTGAGGGTGATCAGGGCGCACACCAGGGCTGTGCTGACCAACCGGCGCATGGGTTACCTCCATCGAGTGCCTGACGCAGGAACGCGATGGGCATCGATCCAGGTTGCCCGGCCGGAGGAACTGACGGTCCACTGTGGGGTGGCGCGCCTCCGCTAGCGTCGGCAGTTGTGCGGATCATTCGCTTGCTCGCCATGTCCGTCGTCGTCGCGCTGTTGAGCGCGTGCTCGCTGCTCCCGGAGAGCGATCCGATCCTCGTCGAGAATCCCGTGCTGAGGGTCTACCTGACGCACTCTGCCGACGACTTCGAACGCGACGAGATCGAGGAGGCGTTGCGGGCGCTTCCCGGTGTCACCGAGGTGACGTTCCTCACCAGCCAGCAGACGTACGACCAGCTGAAGGAGGGCCTGAAGGGCCGCCCGATGCCCGAGTACATCGACCCCGAGAACATGCCGCAAGTGTTCGAGGTTCGCACCACCGACGTGGACGCCTACACAGCGCTGCGTGACGGCACGGCCAGGGCGCAGGCGGAGGCGCTTCCGGGCGTGGACGAGTTCGTCTTCCAGTGCCTCACCGAGGCCGAGTGCCTGGAACGCGCCGCCGAAACCACCGAGCCGATCTGAGCACGGTGCTCAGGCCGGGACAACGGGCAGAGGACTCCCCGTTCACGGGGCCCTCGGCAGCGCAATAACGGGGGAATCCGTTGACCCCGGTCCGAGCCGGGACGCAGGATCGTCGTGGCCGTGACCCGGGGCGATGACGCCGGGGCCTCCCACGAGGTGTTCATTCACGACCATCCGACGTCGTGTCCGGTGATGGTGGCCCTGGCGCCGGCGTGGAGACCTCCGGCGGGCGGACCGCCCGTGGCGTGCCCGGCCGCGCCGCGGCCGGTCTGCTCGCGGTGGCCGGCATGACCCCGGATCTCGACGAGCCTGCCTGCTGGGGGCGACCGCGCCCTCGACAGCAGACCGAACGGAGAGATATGAAAAGAATCCTGAGCATCCTGTCGGTCCTCGCCGCGGCACTGGCCGTGTCGACGCCGGCGAGCGCCGCGCCGACGCCGACGCGCACCGCGCCGGTCACCGGGGAGTACGTCGCGCTCGGGGACTCCTACGCCTCCGGGGTGGGCGCGGGGCCGTACGACCCGGCGAGCGGGGACTGCAAGCAGAGCCCGGACAGCTACCCGCGGACCTGGGCACGGAACCACCCTGGTGTCGCGTTCAAGGACATGACCTGCAGCGGTGCCAAGATCGACGACGTGCGCGCCCGGCAGCTCGGCGCGCTCAGCACGCGGACCACGCTGGTCACGATCACCGTCGGCGGCAACGACGACGGCTTCACCTCGACCGTCGAGAACTGCCTCACCGGCAGCGACGCGCTCTGCAAGTACTCCACCGACCTGGGTTCCTGGTACGCGCGCAATACGCTGGTCGACCGGCTCGCGGCCCTCTACAGCGAGGTCCGGGCGCTCGCTCCGAATGCCCGGGTCTTCGTGATGAGCTACCCCCGGGTGATCGACGAGGGCACCGGCAGCTGCGGTGCGATCACTCCGAACGCGTTCAAGCGCACGCAGATGAACAACAACGCCGATCACATGGCCGAGGGCATCAGGTCCGCCACGGAGCGGGCGGGCGTGAAGTTCGTCGAGATGCGCCTGCCGTTCCTCGGACACCAGGCCTGCAGCGCCGAGCCGTGGATCAACGGGGTCGACGCAACCCGGATCAGCGAGATCTTCCACCCCAACCGCTACGGGTACGCCGTGGTCTACACGTTCATGCTCCAGATGGAGACGGACGTGCACTGATCCGGTTCGGGCACCGCATGTCCGTGCTGCCGGGCCACCCTCGGACGGCCCGGCAGCACCGCGACCGCTCAGCCGCGCGTCCCGCCGACTTGGCAATGGTGCCTGGTGGCCGCGCCCGCCCGCGGAACGCGAACGCGGCCGGTCAGCGGCACGGTCCGAGCCCGCCCAGCACCCGGCCGGAAGCGTGTGTCAGAGACCGCACCGGTCCGGCAGGACTCACGGTCCAGACAGCAAGATCGTCGCGTGTACCCAGCACCGGTGAACGGCCACGATCACCGGGCAACAGCGGTCAGGATGCGGGCGGCCTCAACCGGCCGGAAAAGTAAAAAGCGCCGACCGCGTTTCCGCAGATCAGCGCTTCGATAGCCCGGCGAAAGGCTATGTGGCCAGGGGCGGGGTCGAACCGCCGACCTTCCGATTTTCAGTCGGACGCTCGTACCAACTGAGCTACCTGGCCGTAACGCAGAACGCCGCGCTTTCGCACGGCGATTGCTGCGTGGCGGTCCTGACGGGACTTGAACCCGCGACCTCCGCCTTGACAGGGCGGCGAGCACTCCGACTGCTCCACAGGACCTTGCTTGTCTTGCGCCTTGCTTGCCTTGCTGGTCTTACCTTACAGTGCCCCGGCTCGGCCGGTGCTGTGCCCCCAACGGGATTCGAACCCGTGCTACCGCCTTGAAAGGGCGGCGTCCTGGGCCACTAGACGATGAGGGCGGCTCCGCTATCTTCGCACACGCTCTGCAGAACGTTTGCGTCGACTGCGGTGTCTTGCTCTCACCGGCCCCGCCGGAGGCATGAGAAGCATATGTCATCCCCCGCACCGCCTCCAAATCAGTATCCCCGCGCGGCGCCCGCGCCCGTAATAGCCCGAAAAAAGTATCGAGAAACGGGCAGAATGCTCACCATGAGTGATCAGCCCGGCGCGGACGGCGATATCGCCCAGTCCGTGCACGTCGGGCGCCAGCCGATCTGGTCGGTGGAGCGGCGTCTGGTGGGCTACGAACTTCTGTTCCGGGGCGGGACGGGTGTCTCCGGGAGCTTCGCGACCAGCCAGGTCATCGTGAACGCGTTCACCGAGTTCGGGCTGACGGAGATCGCCGGGGACCGGCTGTGCTTCATCAACATGACCCGGGAGTTCCTCACGGACGAGCTGCCGCTGCCGTTCGGGCCCGGACAGGCGGTCCTGGAGGTGCTGGAGACGATCGTGGTCGACGAGGAGCTGATCGCGGGCGTGCAGCGGCGGTCCGAGCAGGGGTACGCGATCGCGCTCGACGACTTCCTGTTGGACACCGGGCATGAGCGCCTGATGGGGCTGGCCGACTACGTCAAGATCGACATCCTGAACACCGAGCCGGACGAGTGCCGCCGGATCGCGGCGGCCTGCCGGGCGTACCCGGACGTCACGCTGCTGGCCGAGAAGGTGGAGACCGAGGAGCACCTCGCGCTCGCCGAGGAGCTGGGCTGCGAGCTGCTCCAGGGTTATCTGCTGGGCCGGCCGCAGGTGCTGTCCGCGCAGGCGCTGTCGCCGTCGAAGTTCAGCCGGATCCAACTGATGGCCGCGCTGCTCAAGCAGGACGTGGAGATCAACGAGATCGTGTCGCTGGTCACCCAGGACCCGGCGCTGTCGTTCCGGCTGCTGCGGGCCAGCAACTCGGTGGCGGCCGGCGTCACGAACCGGGTCTCCTCGGTGCACGAGGCGGTGGTGATGCTCGGGATCGCCCAGGTGCGCCAGTGGGTGGCCCTGATGGCGCTCAGCGACGTCTTCGACTCGACCGAGGGGCCGGTGGACGCCGCGCTCTCCCGGGCCCGCATGTGCCAGCTGGTGGCCGCGGAGCTGGACGAGCCGATGGACGCGGCGTTCACGGTGGGGTTGCTGGACCGGGTGGCGGACCTCATCGACGTACCGTCGGATGAACTGGCGGGGCAGCTGCCGCTCTCCACCGAGGTGTCGGCGGCGCTGGCGGACCACACCGGCGGCCTGGGCCGGGTGCTCCAGGCCGTGCGCGCCTACGAGAGCGGCGACCTGGACTCGATCCGGGCGACCGGCATCGACCCGAGCCGGCTGACCACCACGTTCCTGGCGGCGGCGGGCTGGTCAACCAACGCGATCAACGCGCTCTACGCCGGTTCCGCTCCGCGCGAGTAGCGGCAGCACCAGCGCGACCGCGTCGTCGAGCGAGGTCGGTGCGGCGGTGCCGGCCGGCAGCGCGTCCCGTTTCCACCCGGGCCCGGCCGCGATCAGCAGCATCGCGTGCCGTACCCCCGCCATCAGCGCGTGCAGCTGGGCCGGGTCGCCGGTGGACGGCAGCTGCGACCAGAGCACCACGGCCAGCGGCCCGGTGCGGGCGACCGCGTCCGCGAGCGCGGCGGCCGGCACGCGCGCGCCGAGCAGGCGGCAGGCGGCGCCACGTTCGGCGAGCGCGGCGGCGAGCGCCTCCAGCGGCAGGCTGTGCTGCTCCTCGTCGGCGCACGCGAGCAACACCTGTGGTGACACTCCGTAGGCGACCGGCCGGGTGACCGCGCCGAGCGCCTCGGAGACGGACCGGGACAGCAGATGCTCGACCTCGACGTACCGGCCGGTCGCGGCATACCGCTCGCCCACGCCGACGAGCACCGGGACCAGCAGGTCGGTCCAGGCCTGGATCACTCCCACCTCGGCGATGGCCTGAGTGATCAGTTCGCGCATGGCGGGCGCGTCGAGCCGCATCGCCGCGGTCGCCAGCCCGCGTGCGGCGGGAGCGGCGTAACCGAGAGCGATCGAGTGCCCGCCACCGTGCCGAACATCAAGATCAATATCAAGGTCCTCCGGCGATACGTGCGCCACCTCTGACGGCGAGCTCGGGGTGCCACCGACGGCGCCGTCGGACACCGGCGCGCGCGACGCGAACCGGGCCGCCTCCGCGGCCGGCACGCCCTCGGCGGTCAGCCGTCGCATGACCTCCAGCCGCGCCAGGTCCTCGTCGGTGTACCGCCGGTGCCGTCCGCTCTCGTGCCGGCTCGGCCCGAGCCCGTACCGCTGGTGCCAGGTGCGCAGCGTGGTGACCGCGATGCCGAGTCGTCGCGCGACCGCCCCCGCCGTCAGGCCGTCATCGCCCACCCGACCGCTCCGCGGCTGATATCGGCGCCCCGGCCGGGTCACCGGCGTCGACGAGCGCGAACAGGTGCTTGATCACTCCGTCGAACCAGGGCGCGAAGGGACGCCCGTCGACCAGCTCGGCGCGCAGGTCGTCGGGCGCGACCCAGCGCAGCTCCGCGACCTCGGCCGGGTCCGGCGCGATGGCCGCACCGGCCGGGAGACGACCGAGCAGCACGTGGTCGTACTCGTGCTCGACCCGTCCGGTCGCGGGGTCCTCCGCGTAGTACAGGTGCACGCCGATCTCGGTCAGCGGCAGCGGCGCCACACCAAGCTCCTCGCCGAGCCGCCGGTTCGCCGACACGGACAGTTCCTCGCCCGGCTCCGGGTGACCGCAGCACGCGTTCGCCCAGCGCAGCGGGAAGCGGGTCTTCACGGCGGCCCGCTGTTGCAGCAGGACCCGCCCGTCGTCGTCCACGAGCAGCACCGAGAACGCGCGATGCAAACGTCCCGGTGCGACGTGGGCGGCCGCGACCGTGGTGCTGCCCTTGGGGGTTCCGTCCTCGTCGCAGAGCTCGACGAGGTGTTCCTCACGTGCGGTCATGCAGTGCTCCCGGTGATGCGCGCGGCGGCCAGCTTTCCAGAGATCAACACCATCGGTACGCCGACCCCGGGCTGGGTGCCCGAACCGGCGAAGACCACGTTGTCTATCGAGGGGTGCAGGTTGTGCGGCCGGAACGGGCCGGTCTGCAGCAGGTTGTGCGCGGCCGCGAACGGGGTGCCGGCCGCCATTCCCTGATCCGCCCAGTCCGCGGGCGTGATCGTACGCAGCACCTCCACGCCGTCCCGGAAGCCGATGTAGCCGCGCTCCTCCAGCGTGCCGAGCAGCTGGTCGGCGTATCGGTCGCCCAGCCCGCCCCGCCAGTCCAGCCGGCCGCGCTCCAGGTTCGGCACCGGGGCCAGGATGTAATAGCTCTGCTTGCCCTCCGGGGCCGCCGACGGGTCGTCCATGCTCGGGTTGCAGACCAGCAGCGACGGGTCGGTCATCAGCTCGCCGCGGCGGATCACCTCGTCGAACGTGCCGCGCCAGCTCCGGCCGAAGTGGATGTTGTGGTGAGCGATCTTGGAGTAGGACCGGTCCGACCCGACGTGCAGCACCACGCAGGACGGCGAGTAGCGCAGCCGCCGCCGGTAGGTGCCCGAGGGCAGCAGGTCCCGGTAGGCCACCGGCAGGTCCGGGTTGAGAACGAACGCGTCCGCCGCGATCCGCTCGCCGTCCGCGGTGATCACCGCGGTGGCCCGGCCGTTCACCGTCTCCACCCGCGAGACCGTGGTGTTGTACCGGATCTCCACGCCGTGCTTCTCGGCCGCCGCCGCCATGCCGCGCGGGACCGCGTGGATGCCGCCCTTGGGGAAGTAGACGCCGGCCACCGAGTCCAGGTACGCGATGACCGCGTAGATGGCCAGCGCGTCGTGCGGCGACATCCCGGCGTACATCGCCTGGAACGAGAAGACGCGCTGGGTGCGCGGGTCCTTGAGGAACTGGTTGACCTTGGGCTGCAGCCGCCGCATCGCACCGCTGCCGAGCAGCTTGAGCATGCCGAGGTTGACCAGGTCGCGCGGGGAGTCGAGGTTGCGGTCGATGAAGTCGTTCCGCTCCAGCTCCCACAGGTTGCGGGCGAAGTCGACGAAGCGGAGGTAGCCGTCCGCCTCGCGCGGGCCGCAGACCCGGGAGATCTCGGCGGCCATCCGTACCGTGTCCGCGATCACGTCCAGCTGCGAGCCGTCCGGGTAGAACGCGCGGTACGCCGGGTCGAGCGGCGTGAGCTCCATCCAGTCGGACAGCTCCTCACCGACCGCGGCCAGCGGCTCGGCGATCAGCTCCGGCATGGTGAGCACGGTCGGCCCGGTGTCGAACGTGTAACCGTCGGCGTCCAGCCGCCCGGCCCGGCCACCCGGGACCGGCTCGCGCTCCACGATGGTCACCCGCCGGCCCGCGCCCGCGAGGTGCAGCGCGGCCGCGAGACCGGCCAGGCCCGCGCCGACGACCACCACGTGATCAGTGGCCCCGCTCACCGTACGCATTCGTGACCTTCCGTTCTGCTGTTTGGCTATCATGCCTGGCGCTGGGTGGCGGTGACCGCCAACCCGGTCAGGATCTCGCGGGCCGCGTCGTCGATCGGCGCGCGGCGCAACGCATGCAGCGCCGCCGCCACCCGCTCCTCGATCATTTTTTCCACTCGTTCGGGTGCACCGGTCTCCGCCACGACCTGGGCCTTGCGTGTCACGTCCACGGCGCCGTCCAGCTCGGCGAGCTGCGCCGTGGATGCCATCTCGCGCGCCAGCATCAGCAGCGCGGTCGGCTTGCCGGCGACCAGGTCGTCACCGGCCGGCTTGCCGGTGACCGAGGGCTCCCCGTAGACACCGAGCAGGTCGTCACGCAGCTGGAACGCCTCACCGACGGCCAGACCGTAGCCGCTGTAGGCGTCCGTCACGGCCCGGGTCCGCCCGGCGAAGGGCTTCCCGGCCAGTGTAAGTCCGAAGTGGAGCGGCCGGAGGACGGTGTAACCGGCGGTCTTGTGCCGGGCCACCTTCAGCGCCCGCGCCACCGACCAGCTGCCCGGCTCGGACTCGCCGAGAACGTCCAGGTACTGCCCGGCGACGGCCTCTATTCGCATCTGGTCGTAGCAGCGGCGGGTGGCGAGCAGCACATCCGCGTCCACGTCCGCCGTGCCGAGCAGCCGGTCCGCCCAGATCAGGCAGAGGTCGCCGATCAGCACGGCCGCGGCCTCACCGAACCGGGCGGCCTGGCCGCGCCGGCCGGCCGCGACGTGCTGCGCCTCGAAGACCCGGTGCACCGTCGGGCGGCCGCGCCGGGTGTCCGAGGCGTCCATCACGTCGTCGTGCACCAGCGCGAACGTGTGCAGCAACTCCAGCGCGGCGAGCGCGGGCAGCACCGCGTCGGCGCGCGGCTCCATGCCGGTCACGCCGCGCCAGCCCCAGTAGGCGAAGACCGGGCGCAGCCGCTTGCCGCCGGCCAGCACGCTGTCGCGCGCGGCCCGGGCGAAACCGCCGAGCGCCGGGTCGATCTCGTCCAGCGCGGCGATCTCCCGGGCGAGGAAGTCGGCGAGGGTGCCCTCGACCGCCTCGATCAAATTCAGCGGCATGGTGTGTACCGGGTGTTCATGTGGTTGATCCTGAGGGTGAACGGGCGGCTTACCCAGCGCGTATGGAGCGAGCGTGTCGTTGGCCACCCCACGGACGGTACTCTACGATCGGTGTTGCGTCGATTGCTGAGTCGATTTGCGCACAAGCCGTTTGAAGTTGAGTCGGTTGTGACACTGAGTCGGTCGACACCGAGTCGGTTGGCATGCAGTCGGTTGACATTGAGTTGTTCGAACCCGAGGAGCGGGCATGGACCTGGCGGACAGTTACGCACGCTGCCGCGATCTGCACCGGGAGCACGGCCGCACCTACTACCTGGCCACCCGGCTCCTACCCGCCTGGAAGCGCCGTCATGTGCACGCGCTCTACGGCTTCACCCGGCACGCGGACGAGATAGTCGACCGCACCGAGAGCCTGCCGCCGCAGCGCCGCGCCGAACTGCTGAACGAATGGTCCGAACGGTTCCTGGCCGGGCTGCGCGGTGAGCCGGTCGACGACCCACTGCTGCCCGCGGTGCTGCACACGATCGCGGTCTTCGGCCTGGACCTGGCGGACTTCGACTCGTTCCTGCGCAGCATGGCGATGGACCTGACGGTCACCCGCTACCCGACCTACGACGACCTGCTGGAGTACATGGAGGGCTCGGCGGCCGTGATCGGCACGATGATGTTGCCGATCCTCGGCACGGACGACGTGGCCGCCGCGCGCGAACCGGCCCGCCAGCTCGGCTTCGCGTTCCAGCTGACCAACTTCATCCGCGACGTCTCCGAGGACCTGGACCGCGGCCGTGTCTACCTGCCGGAGGCCGACCTGGCCCGGTTCGGGCTCGGCGTGGACGACCTCCAGGCGTGCAAGGACCGCGGTTCCACCACGCCCGAGGTGGCCGCGTTGATCGAGTTCGAGACGGCCCGCGCGCAGGAGCACTACGCGGCCGCGGCCGCCGGCGTCACCATGCTCGCGCCGGCGTCGCAGGCCTGCATCCGCACCGCTTACCTGCTCTACGGCGGCATCCTGGACGAGGTCGCGGCGGCCCGCTACGACGTCTTCGAGCGCCGCGCCACCGTGCCGAACCGGCGCCGGGCCGCGGTCGCCGGCCGCGCGCTGCTGACCGCCACCGGCACCGCCGTGCCGCTGCCCGGCCCCCGACTGGACCGCGAGGCGATCCTGGCATGAAGACCGCCGTCGTCCTCTTCACCCGTGATCTGCGGCTGCACGACCAGCCCGCACTCGCGGCCGCCTGCGCGAACGCGGAGCACGTGGTGCCGCTGTTCGTGCTGGACCCGGCGCTGCTCGGCCGCTCCGCCAACCGCGACCGCTTCCTCCACCAGGCCCTCGCCGACCTGCGCGACGGGCTGCGGGAGCGCGGCGCGGACCTGGTCGTGCGGCGCGGCGACACGGTGGCTGAGACGATCACGGTGGCCCGGCAGGCCGAAGCGGACGGCATCGCGCTCTCCCACGACGTGACCGGCTTCGCCACCCGGCGGCAGGACCGGCTGCGCGCGGAGGCGGAGCGGCACCGGATGTCGCTGCGCCTCTTCCCCGGCGTGACCGTGCTGCCGCCCGGCGAGGTCCGGCCCGGTGGCGGCAGCGGTCACTACCGGGTCTTCTCGCCGTACTTCCGGGCATGGGAGGCGGCGACGTGGCGGGACGAGGTGGCCTCGCCGCGGACCATCCGCCTGCCGCCCGGCGCGGAGCGGCTCGGCGGCGCACTGCCGGACCCGCCGGCGGGCGAGTCGCCGGACGCGGCCGAGGGCGGCGAGACCGAGGGGCGCCGGCGGCTGAAGAACTGGCTGCGCCACATCGACGCGTACGACGACCAGCACGACGCGATGGCCGACGACGACACGTCGCGGCTCTCCGCGTACCTCCGATTCGGTTGCCTGTCCCCGCTCGCGGTCGCGAACGCGGCCCGGAAGGTCGGTGGTCCGGGCGCCGCCGCGTTCGTCCGCCAACTCTGCTGGCGTGACTTCTACTACCAGGTCACGGCCGGTTTCCCGCGCATCGCCCGGCAGCCGATGCGACCGGCCGGCGACCGGAACTGGCGGTACGACGACGCGCACGCGCTGGAGGCCTGGCAGACCGGGCACACCGGCGTGCCGATCGTCGACGCCGGCATGCGGCAGCTCATGGCCGAGGGCTGGATGCACAACCGCGCCCGGCTGATCACGGCCGCGCTGCTCACCAAACACCTGCGCCTCGACTGGCGGGCGGGGCAGGACTGGTTCTTCCGGTGGCTGATCGACGGCGACGTGCCGAACAACTCCGGCAACTGGCAGTGGGTGGCCGGGACCGGCAACGACACCCGCCCGCACCGCCGCTTCAACCCGATCAGACAGGCCCAGCGGTACGACCCGGAGGGCGACTACGTCCGCCGCTACGTCACCGAGCTGGCCGGTGTGCCGGGTGCGGACGTGCACCAGCCCTGGCGTCTCGGCGACTTCGCGAAGCTCGGCTACCCGCCACCGCTGGAGTCCCATGGGGACGAAGCGGTCTGGCTCAGATAGCACGCGAAAAGGGCGCCGGTCCCCGTCGGGACCGGCGCCCGGAAAGCGCCGCCCGCGGACAAGGGGGGTCCGCACGCGGCGCCGGCGGGGCGGTGGATCGACGGTCACGGGCACCAGCCCTGCCCGTCCGTCGCGCTCCCGTCTTGCCGTGCCCTGTGTATCGGTAGCCCGTCCGGGTGGCTGAGGGATTCGACGATCCGTCTTTCGTGTGACCGCCACATCGCCGTACCCGGAGGAGAATGTGCAGGTCAGGTGGGGAGGTCGGGATGGAGCCGGTATCGATGTCGGCGGACCCGGGACGGACGCTCGGCGTCACGCTCGCCGGGGAGATCGACTTCAGTAACGCGGCCGGCGTCCTGGACCGGATCCGCGTCGAGGTCGACGCGCGCCGCCCGCCCGCGGTCCGCGTGGACCTGGCCGCGGTCACGTTCCTGGACAGCTCCGGCATCGGCGTGCTGGTCAACGTGATGAAGCTGGCGCAGGCCCGGCACGCGGCGTTCCGGGTCGAGCACCCCAACCCGAAGGTGCGCGACCAGCTGCGGATAACCGGCCTGCTCACCGCGTTCGGCCTGGACACGTGAGCGAATCCGCCGGCTCCGGGCCCGACGCGGGTCGTCGGGGCGCCGCAGCGCGGGAGCCGGCATGAGTCTTCCGCCGCCGGGCTGGCACGACCGGCTCGCGCAGGTCGAGTCGCAGCTGGCCGCGGAGCATCGCCTCGCCGCCGGGCTGCAGCACATCCTGCTCCCGATCCCGGCCACGCCGGTCGACCTGGGCGGGCTGCGGGTGGCGGTCCGGTACCTGCCGGCCGAGCGCGCGAACCGGGTCGGCGGCGACTGGTTCCACGCGACCGAGGCACCGGACGGTTCGGTGGTGCTGGCGGTCGGCGACGTCGCCGGGCACGGGCTCTGCGCGGCCGCCACCATGGCACAGGTCCGGCACGCGCTGGCCACCCTGCTGATCACCACCACCACCGCGCCCGCCGAACTGCTCACCCACCTCAACCACGTGCTGCTCGCGGCCGGCGCGGACGCCCGTACCGTCACCGCGGTCGTCGCCCGGTACGACGCCGCGGCCGGCACACTCACCTGGGCCCAGGCCGGTCACCCCGCGCCGCTGCACGCCCGGGACGGCCGCACGGTCGAGCTGGACCGGCCGGCCGGCCCGCTGCTGGGCGTGGTCCGCGACCCCCGCTACGGCACCGCCGTCACCGCACTCGACGCACACGACCTGCTGGTCTTCTACACGGACGGCCTGGTCGAACACCGCCGGCACAGCCTCGCCGAGGGCCTGGCACCGGTGATCGGGACGCTGAACCGGATCTCCGCGGCGCGCGGCCCGGCCCCGCTCGACGACCTGCTGGCCCAGCTGCCACCGGCCAACCCGGAGGACGACACCTGCATCCTCGCGGTCCGGCTGCTGACCCGGGAGGTGACCGTCGATGGCTGAGCCCCTGCGGACCGGCTTCACGATCACCACGCTGCCCGCGCTGCGCCGCGCGGTGCACCGGCACGCCGCGCGGTCCGGGCTGACCGGCGTGGTGCTCTACCGGTTCGTGGTGGCCGTGCACGAGGTCGCCGTGAACGCGGTCCGGCACGGCGGCGGCAGCGGACGGCTGGAGCTGTGGCGGTCCGGGTCCGCGCTCTACTGCCGGATCACCGACGACGGCAGCGGCGGCCTGAACAGCACGATCCACTGCCCGCCGCCGGACGCCGCCTCCGGCCGGGGCATGTGGCTGGCCCGGAACGGCACCGACTCGCTGCTCGTCCACTCCGGCGAGTCGGGCACCGCCGTCACCCTGCTGGCCCACCTGACCCCCGCCTGATCAGGCGGTTCATCCGGAAAACCCTCCCTTGATCACAGTTCGCAGTGGACACTGGTGGCACGGATCGCCGCTCGGACCGCATCCAGGGAGCTCGCCATGACCCAGCCCATCCCGCCGGACTTCGTCACCCCCGAGATCCACGCCGCCGTCTCAGCCGTCCCGCCGCACGCCGACGCCACGCGCGATCCCGCACCGGGCACCGCCCCGTCCCACGCGCTCCCGGCCCCGGCCGCGCCACTCCCGCCCACACCGGCACAGACCCCGGCCGCCTCAGTCCCGGCCGCCTCAGTTCCGGCCGCCTCAGTCCCGGCCACGCCGGTTCCGGCCACGCCGGTTCCGGCCGCCGCGGTCCCGGCCACGCCGGTACAGGTTCCGGCCGCGCCCGGTGTGGGGCCGGCCGGTCCGGCGGTGTCGGTACCGCACCCGGCGTTTGCCGTCACCGGATGAACCGAAGCGATCGCGAGGCCTCCCCCTAAATGCCGAAAAAAGGGTAGAAAAGGGGCATGGCCTCTGCAATCGCGGTGATCGTCGTCGTAGCCCTGCTCGCGGTGATCGCCAATCTGAAGGGCCGCCTGTGGCTGGCCGTCATCCTGGTCGCCGTGCTCGGGGCGCTGGCCAGCAACACTCCGGGCCCGCTCGGCACCTACGCCGACCGCGGCGCGAAGTGGGTCCTCTCGGTCCCGAGCAGACTCGGCAGCCTCCTGGACTGACCGGTCGGGCTCGGCCGACCCACGAGCCCGACCTCGCCAGGCATCCGAGCTCGACCGGCCCTCGAGCTCGACTCCCCACCTAGCTCGGCCGGCCGGTCAGAGCGACGTCGCCTTGACCTTCCAGCTGCTGGTGAACGGGGCGCCCTGGCACCGGTCGCCGGCGTCGCCGCGCAGTGCCACGGCGCCGAGGAGGCGGATGGTGCGGTCCGCGCCGGCCGGGATGACGACGGTGTCGTACTCGGTGCCGTCCGTGATGGAGACCGGCGCGTCCGCGCTCAGGAACCGGCCGCACGCCTCCTGCACGTCGTCGTCGGTGAAGCGCAGCTCCGCGTTGCTGATGCTGGTGTTCGAGACCTGGACCGCGATCTCGTTGTCGTTGCGTACCGGGATGACGATGTCGGCCGCGTGCTTGTCGCCGGGCCAGAGCCCGGTCTCCTCGCCCGCGTAGTCGGTCGCGGGCGTGCCGACCTCCAGCGGGCGAAGGCTCTGCGCGGATCCGGTGATCGACCCGCTGGAGACGGTGGTGTTGAACGCGGCGTAGGCGATGCCGGCGGTCAGCACGGCCGCGACGGCCAGGCCGACCGCCACCAGCGCGACCCGCTTGTCGGTCTTACCCATGACGTTCTCCTATGGAGTGCCGGCCGGCATGGCCGACGGCGCGCCGGACGGGGCACCCGTGCTCTCCAACGACGGACCGGCCTGCGGCGCGGCGGGCACGGGCGCGGGCGGCGCGGTGGTCACCTCCGTGACGACCGGGGCGGACCCGTCGGCCGGCGCGGGGCCGGGCGGCGCGGGCGCCGGGTCCGGCGAGCCGTCGGGCGCGGGCGCGGTGACCGGCACGGCGGTGGGCGTGGCCTCGACCAGCGGCGTGGCCGTGACGGACACGGCCGGCGCGGGCGTCTCCGTCGTCCCGGGGGCGACCGAGACCGCCACCGTCGCGATCGGGGTGGCGCCGGGCGAGCCGCTGGTGTGCACGGCCACGCCGATCCGGGGTGCGTCCGCGCTCGGCGTCACGGTCACGCCGTCCACGCTGACCTCGGTGGTGGTGGACCAGCCGGCCGCGGCGACCGCGACGCTGCCCATGCCGATCATCGCCATCAGGCCGGTTGCCGCGAGGACCACGGCCGGCAGGCGTTGTTCCTGCCAGAGCCGGCTGTCCACCATGCGGCGGTACACGTTGGCAGGCACGTCTCCGCTCCCCCGTCGAAAGATCACGTCCGGACTTCCTATGCCCACAATTCTCTCTTGACGGACATAACGAGAACCCTAAGGAACCCAGCCCAACCGGACAATCAATGTCTTTCCCTACGCACCGGACGGCCCGCAGGCGTGAGCGTTCGACCGACCCTGAACGGGGTAAATCCCGCGAATCCCAGGAAAGTCGGCAGGAACTGCGCTAGGCCCTGTATCGAAGTGGGGGGCCTCGCCGCAGCCCGGCCATCCACTTCGATGCAGGGCCTAGGTCCGCCCGGGATCGCTCGTCGGCGCGCTTTCGGCTACTCCGCGATCGACGAGACGCCGCCGAGGTCGGCGCGGGTGCCGGCCACGTAGCCCTGGCGCATGCCGCCGCCGGCCAGCCGCCGGCGGCCGGCGGTGCGCAGCCGCGGGTAGATCTCGGACACCCGCGCCTCGACCCGGTGCGACCGGTCGACCAGCACCAGGTCGGTGGACGTCCCGGCCGCGGCCGCGGCGGACGCCTCCGCCTGATGCAGCCGGCCGGCGATCGCGGCGCTGAACCCGGCCAGCCAGGAACGGCGGAACGCGGCCGCGTTCTCCCACGGCGGGACCGGCGCGGCCGCCATCCCGTGCGCGGCCTGCACCAGCAGCGAGGTGTAGAGCAGTTCGGCGCGTTCCAGGTCGCTGTCGAAGCCGAAGAGGTGCATGGCCCAGGCGTCGCCGTCCCGGCGGCGCACCGAGCGGCAGCGCAGCGCACCGGCCACGCCCGCGAGCAGACCGGCCTTGTCCAGCGCGTACGGCGGGTGCAGCACGACCACGCGGTCGCCGACCAGGTCGGTGCCGGGCTCACGCGCGGCCAGCAGCGCGCGGTCGACGCCGTACTTCGCGATCAGGTCGGCGGCCTTGGCGGTGAACGCCTCCGCCTCGGCCGGCGTGCACGCCGGGTCCTCGGCCTTCGCCAGCAGCTTGCGGACCTTCGCCAGGATCTGGTCGGACATGGGTCAGGCTGCGCGCCGCTTCAACGTGGCGACGGCGGACCCGGCCAGCGTCAGCAGGCAGTCCGGCAGCTGCCCGTCGGCGAGCGCGGCACCGAAGAGCGCCTCACCGGTGGGCATGTCCGAGTTCGCGTACGCACTGACGAACCGGGCCACCCAGCGCGCGTCGTAGTCCGCCTGGTCGATGCCGGGGAAGTCCAATGTCCACGCTCCAGCGGGGACATCGACACCGACCATCGCGGCGGCGAGGCACCAGGCCAGGTTGTAGGCCCCCTCCACCCCGTCCCGGTCGACCACGGCATCGAACGTGCCGACGACCGCATCGCTGTCACCCGCGAGCGCGAGGTGAAGCACCTGCGCCGCGTCGTCGAGCGACTCCGATGGAAGGTCCGTCACGTCCGGAAGCCTATGCCGGACCGTCAAGGGTGCGGGACGGGATACCCCAGGAAGGCACATTTGCTTAAGTAGCCCTCAAAGACGCGCAACTGCGTCGATCAGGGACGACGCAGCTGACAGGTGATACGGGCAGTACACACGCGATCACCCGGCTCGTCGGTGATAATGATCTCATAAGTCGCTATGGACACGCCCCGGAAAACTGGGGTAGCAACGCCGGTGACCACGCCCGCGCGTACCGCTTTGTGATGGGTGGCATTGATATCCACCCCTACGGCGGCCGGCCGTCCGACCGTCAGCCCGTGCGCCTGGGCGCCCAGCGAACCCAGCGTCTCGGCCAGCACACAGGACGCCCCACCATGGAGCAGGCCATATGGCTGGGTGTTTCCCTCGACCCGCATGGTGCCGGACACCCGATCGGCGGACACCTCTGCGATTGTGATGCCCATCAGGCGAACAAGATCACCCGGCTCGCCGAATCCATCGACAAGATCAACCATTTCGGACCCCTCACCTTCGGTGACGTTACCGCCGGGTTGGATTGTGCCCTCACCGTCATCGGCAAAGTGTTCAAAGCGCGCTAATGTGCCCAGCGGCGACTCTGGGAGGAGGAACTCCATATGCGCATCCGACGTGGCACGGTCATCGCCGCTGCCTGCGCGGCTCTGTTAGCGGGAGTGACGGCGTGCGGTTCGACCGAGGGATCCTCGGGGGGCGACGAGACCGGCGGGCCAATCCAGCTGTACGGCACAGACGGTAACATGATCAGTTCCTTCGGTGACGAGTTCGATCAGCCCGGCGCACTGCGCGGCATGAAGGGCACCACGCCGCTGGCACCGCTGACCGACGACTTCAAGAACCGGCTCAAGGGGGTCAATCCGGAACTCGGCGACTACGTCTACTCCGGAGAGACCTACGACGCGGTGGTGATGAGCGCGCTCGCGGCGGAGCTCGCCGGGTCGACCGCGCCGGCCGCGATCGCCGCCCAGCTGATCGGCGTCACCAGCGGCGGTACGCCGTGCGACACCGCGAAGACCTGCCTGGCGCTCGCCGCGGCCGGCACCGACCTGGTGTACCGCGGCGTCTCGATGCGCACCGGCGGCTTCACCGACGTCGGCGAGCCGTCCGTGGCCAGCTTCGCCACGCTCCACTTCGACGACCAGGACCAGCTGGACGACGGAAAGATGGAGTTCGTCAACGCCGGCGACGAGACGCAGGCCTCCACCAGGTCCGCCCCGCCCGGCGCGCGTCCCTCCGGTGCGGCCGCGTCCGGAGCACCGCTGAAGATCGGTGGCCTGTTGCCGAAGACCGGCGACCTGAAGCTCGCCTACCCGCCGATGGCGGCCGGTGCGGCGCTGGCGATCCGCGAGGTCAACGCGGCCGGCGGCGTGCTCGGTGAGGACGTGGCCTTCGTCGAGGGTGACGACGGCACCGACCCGGAGGTGGCCAAGGCGACCGTCGCCTCGCACATCGCTGCCGGCGTGCACGTGATCCTGGGCGCGGGCGCGTCCGGCGTCTCCACCGCCGTGCTGCCGCAGGTCAAGGCGGCCGGGCTGATCCTCTTCTCGCCGAGCAACACGGCCGCGAGCCTGACCGGCGCGGACGACGGCGGTCTCTACTTCCGCACCGCACCGCCGGACGTCATGCAGGGCGCCGCGCTCGGCGACGTGATCCTGCGGGACGGGCCGAAGCGGATCGCGATCGTGGCGCGCGACGACGAGTACGGCAGCGGCCTCGAGGAGAACCTGCGGGCCGCGCTGGACCGCTCGGGTGTCGCGGCGGAGAACATGCTGGCCCTGACGTACGACCACACGTCCGAGACGATCGACTTCACCGGCGGCGCCGAAGAGGTCAAGAAGTTCAAACCGGACGCGCTGGTACTGATCGGGTTCGCCGAGTCCGCTGACGTGATCAAGGCACTACAGTCCGCCGGCGTCGAGTTCAAGCACTGAGCCGTTCGGCCAAGGCGGGCCTGGCACATTTCCGGGATGTCCCTTCGCGGCTCCACCTCGTAAGTTTCATCTCAGCAACCGCGAGGTGCAGCGAACTTGAGTAGCCGCGAAGGGACATCACGCACATGAGCAGCGATTTCACCGCCGACGACACCACCATCCCGGCCGACACGACCGACGAGGGTCTCGGCCTGAACGACTCCGGCCTCAACGAGACCGGTCTCGACGACCCGGCCGCCGCCGCTCCGATCGACACCGACCTCGCGGAGGACGAGAGCGTCCTGATGGTCGAGCAGACGCTGGACGGCGCGACCAACGTCTACCTGGACGGCAACGGTGACGGCTTCGCCGACCTGGTCGTGTCGGACCTCGACAGCGACGGCGTCGCGGACATCATCTCCGCGGACAGCGACGGCGACGGCCGGATCGACACCGCGCTGTACGACGTCGACGGCGACGGCGTGATCGACGCCGGCATCCAGGACACCAACTCCGACGGCATTGCGGACGTCTTCATGAGCGACACCAACGCCGACGGCTCGCCGGACGTGGTCGAGGTCGACGAGAACTACGACGGTTCCGTGGACTACACGGTGCGCGACACCGACTTCGACGGCAACGCCGACGAGGTCGCGGTCCCGATCGCGCCGAACACCCCGGTCAACCCGTACGCGGCCGGCTGATCCGGCCGCTGCCGGAAGACTGGCGGGCGCCGACGGTGGGTAGTAGACGGCCCGCGTGGGTTTCTCCGCACGCGGGTCGCGCGAGATGCGCGATCGGCCCTACGGTGAACCAGCGCTGCACCACGATTTCAGCGCCCCTCGAACGCCTTCGGGAAGGATGCCCGCCATGACCGAGCCGCAAGAGATCGTCGAGACGCGCGGCGACGACCGGGTCGACCTGCTCGCCGCCGACACCGACGGCGACGGCCGGCCCGACGTCTGGGTGGCCGACACCGACGGGGACGGCAAGGCCGACCTCTTCCAGTTCGACACCGACCACGACGGCAAGGTCGACATCACCATGGTCGACCTGGACGAGGACGGCACGCCGGATACCGTCGTCGACGGCGACGGTGGTCACCCGCCCACGGTGTGACCACGTGCCGCTCCGCGCCTCCGGGCCCGGTGCGGCCCAGGACCACTACGAGATCCAGGTGTCCGCCACGTCGCTCCGCGCGACCGGGCGAACGCCTGGATCTTCGTCGTCATCGGCCGCCGAGCGCGGCGATGGCGGCCCAGACGACCATCATCAGCAGGCCGACCGCGCCGGTCGCGGTGAAGATGCCGCGCACGGTGCCGCCGCGCTCCTCCGGTGCCCTCGCCTCCGGATGGCGCAGCCGCCTCAGCCGAACCCGCTGCGCGCGCACCTCACGTTTCCAGCGCGCCACCTCCGCGGTCGTGCCACCGCCGTTCGCACGGAGCCCGGCGCCGTCGCCGTCCGCCTCTCGGAACCCGGCGCCGTCGCCGTCCGCCCCGCGGAGCTCGCTGCCGTCCGCACCGCGGAGACCGGTGCCGTCGCCGTTCGCCCGGCTCAGTGACACCGCCAGGCGCGCCTGGGCCTGCTGCAGCCGGCGCACCGCGCGCCGGCCCCGGATGCCGGCCTGGCCGTGGGCGTACCCGCGCGCGGCCGCACGCCGGGTGCCGGAGCCGAGCGCGCGCAGCTCCGCCTCGGTGGCGATCTCCGGATCGTTGAGGTCCGCCAGCAGCGACACGTAGTACTCCGCCTCCCGGCCGTGGGCGGCGCGCACCACGTACGCGATCAGCAGCAGCGGCGGAATGCCCTTGATCACCAGGATCAGCAGCACGCCGAGCGCGCCCTCGACCGGCCCGTCCAGCAATATCGGCGTGTTCCACAGGAAGTGGCAGGCCCAGGAGCCGGCGAACGCGAGCAGCGCGATCCCGGCCCGGCGGAACAGCGGCCGGTCCGTGCGCACCACCAGGTAGCCGACGCCGAGGCCGGCGAGCGCGCCGAACAGCGTGTGACTCCACAGCCCGGCCAGGAAGCCGCGCAGGAAGAACGTGATGACGACCGGCGACACCCGGTCGCCCTGCCCCTCCACCGCGACCGCGTTCACCGCGAAGACCACGTCCTCCGCGACCTGGAAGCCGAGCCCGACCATCGCGCCGTAGACCGCGCCGTCCAGCGGGCTGTTCACCTGCCCGGCCGCGACCAGCACGATCGCGAAGACACCGAGCACCTTGACGGTCTCCTCGATGGTCGGCCCGGCGATCGCGGCGCCCCAGCTCGCGGCGAACTCCGGCGAGACCAGCTTGGCCAGCACGTTGTGCAGCGCGCCGGCGCCGGGGATCGCCACCGCGGTGGCCACCAGCGCACCCCAGGCGAACGCGGTGGCCAGCAGCGTGCGCGGCTCCCGTTCCAGGAAGTCCAGACCCCCGACGAAGATCCAGAAGGGTACGGCGTAGAGCGCGAACAGCACGACCGCGACCACGGTGGCGACCGGGTAGCTCGTGACCGACTCGCGGAGGAACACGGTCATCCGCACCGCACCGACCGCCAGCAGCACCGCGAGCACCCAGAACGCGGGCAGCAGCAGCGCACCCCGGCTCAGCGCACCCTCGCGGGCCGGCAGGACCTCGTTGGGCTCGCTCACTCCGTACCCCGGACGGTGATGGATCTGGTGGAGGCGTCGATGGCGGCGCGCGCGGCGGACAGTTGCGGGTCGGTGCCGCTGACCGTGACCTCGATGGAGCGATCGCCGGCCAGGAAGACCGCGTACCGGCCGCCGCGGCCCGGTGCGCTGTAGCCGCCGGACAGGCCGAGCAACTGCCCGTCCGCGGTGGCGATGCTGGCCTCGCGTCCGACCACCTGATAGCCCCGGTTGGCAGCGATCTTGCGGCGCAGCTTGTCGGCCGCGTCCGGCAGACCACCCTCGAACGGCTGCACCACCACCGCGTACCGGATCGGGCCGACCAGGAAGAGCACGGTGCCGCGGTCGTCGGACGGGCGGGTCTTCGTCACGTCCAGCAGCGCGCCGGGCGGCGGGATCACGGTGACGCCGCCGCCCACCTCGTACGGCACGCCGTCCGGAAGCGCCTGTGTGGAGTCCAGTGACCGGTCCAGCGCGGGTAGGCCGACGGCGAGCAACCCGAGCACGAGCACGATGACGCCGCTGCCGAGCCCGTTCCGCAGCAGCCGACGCCACATCCCCACACATAGACGCTAACTGTTGCTGTGACGATTCGTGGCCTTCTTCTCACGGATCGTCCGAGTGACCGACCGGCGTTCAGCCGTCCAGGGTCAGCGTGGCGAGGTAATAGGGCCGGTCGGCATCGTCCACATCGGTGAGCCGCCACCGTGTCCCCTCGACGAGTCCACGCAGCTCCTCCACGGAACAGACCAGGTAGTCGAACCAGTCCGTGGTGATCTCCCGGTAGCGCAGCCGCAACCGCAGCTGCCCGCCGAGCCGCCCCCGCGACCGGTTGAGCTCGTGATAGCCGACGTGCACCGGGTCCGTGGTGCCGTACGGGTCGGTGCCGTGCGCGATCAGCCGGGCGCCGGGTGCGGCCATCTCGGCCAGCGCGGCCAGGAAGCCGGCGGCGCGGTGGTGTCCCTCCAGCAGCCCGAGGTTGTTGCCGAGCATGAGGAACGTGTCGTAGCGGCGCCCGTCCCGCGCGTGCTCGTCGACCGTGGCCAGGACGGTGTCGCGCACGCCCCGCCGGCGGCACACCGCGATCGCGCCGGGTGAGACGTCCAGCCCGGTCACGTCCACGCCGGACTCCTGCAGCGCCAGCGCGATCCGGCCGCCGCCGGTGCCGATGTCCAGCACCCGGCCCCGGGCAAGGGCGATCGCGCGGTGGTCGTGCGGCTGCCACTCGGCCGGTTCGGCCAGGTACTGGTCCGCGGGCGCGCCGTTGATCAGGCCGTCCTCGCGTTCGATGATCTCGATGACCGGGCGCGGCACCCGGCCGCCGGCCAACGGACGGCGGCCGACGCCGGTACGGATCGCGTAGGCGTCCCGGAGCATCTCGCCGAAGACGTCACCGACGCGTGGCCGGGGCACGATGTGTTCGTTGTCCACATCCGGCAGCCTGTCAGATGGCGGACACCGTTTCCGTCCGCCGCGCGTTGAGCCGTCCGTCACCCGGCCGCGTATATAAGGTCGAACACGGCCCACAGACAGAGCGAAGGCGGAGGAGCACACGGAATGACCGCGATTCCCTCCGCCCTGGCACTACCGGCGGGTCATGAAGAGCGGTCCGTCAGTCACCCTGGCGCTGCGTGGGGATCTGCCCCTGCAGCAGGGCGCGAACCTCAGACTCACGGTAGCGACGGTGGCCGCCCAGCGTGCGTATTGCGCTGAGCTTGCCCGCCTTCGCCCACCGGGTCACGGTCTTCGGGTCGACACGGAACATCGACGCGACCTCGGCCGGCGTGAGTAGCGGCTCTGGTTCGTGCGTACGCGATGCCATCGGTCACTCCTCCACAGGTACCTAAAGACATCGGCCGGGGTCCCGCCGGCCGACGCGTCTTTCATGGTCCGGCTAGTCCCCGATGTCCGACATGGGCCGAACGGACTAACGTCCCTGGATGGACGGATGAGCCATGACCGATTTATTGCGATTTTCTACGCCAGAAACCTACTTATTTGGACGCTTAGTCACGCTTCGTATCCAGCCAAGTACGAGCCTAGCCCATCATGGGAGCGCGTCCACGGTCCGATTCGACCCGCAATGTGCGCCATTTGCATGACAAATCGCGCAGCCGGTGACCGATAGAGGACTGCCACTACGTGACAACGACCGCGGGTAGACGAGTCGTCACGCCCCGCGGCCGTCGGGTCGATCGCGCTCAGTTACATCGCTCCAGCAACTGGACCGCGCGCCACCGGGCGACGAGCTTCTCGTACGCCTCGGTCGCACCCTCCGCGTCGCCGTTCGCGAGCCCGGCGAGGCCCTTCGCGACGAGCGCCGGCGAGTCGTCGGCCTCCAGCTCGTCGTCCGGCAGCAGATCCACCAGGCCGGCGTAGTCGAGCTCCACCACCGAACGCGGGTGGAACTCCTCCAGCCAGCGCGCGCCCTCCTCGACCGCCTCGGTGATCGGCGCGTCCCCGACACTCTTGCGCAGCACCGAGACGCCCCGGTGGGCACGGCGGCGGGCCTTCGAGATCTCGGTGCGGAAGCGCAGGCTCCGGCGGTTGCCCGGCCCGGTCACCAGCTCCCGCTCGGACTGGTCCACGAACACGAACCAGCGCAGCGGTACGCCCCAGGTGGAGGCCTGCTCGTGCACGCGCGGCACGCCCTCCTCCAGCACCCGGGCGCCGGTGCGCGCGTCGTCCACCACGGCCTTCGCCTGACCGGCCAGGATCGGCGGCACGAACGCGTCGGCGAGCACGGACGGCACGCCGTCCCGGGCGGAGAGCGCGGCCTCGGCGACCCGCAGCTTGAGGTTCCACGGGCAGACCAGGATGGTGTCGTCGTCCTCCAGCACGTACGCCTCGTCCGGCAGGTCGGGCAGCCGGGTCCAGCCGGCACCGAGCGCGGAGAGCACCGCGGTGCGCTGCCGCCCGGGGCCGTCGCCGGTCGCGATCGCCCGGCCCTCCCGCGCGTACCGCCGCCAGAACAGCTGGCGTTCCCGGTCGAAGGCGGTCAAGGGCTCGTAGACCCGCAGGTACGACGCGAACAGTGACGACACGGCCCGATCCTTCCACGCCGCGGTGAAGGGCTCGCCCACAGCATCTCCGATCACGGTACTTATCGCCCAGTCCAACGCCGAAGTCCTAGGGTTCTGTGTGGGCGACGACAATCCGCCCGCACACACGCCCCACAAGGGTCCGCACAACGCCAGAGGAGCAGACATGTCCTTCTTCGCCAATGACGACGACCAGGGGCTGACCGGTCACGAGCAGGTCGTCTTCTGCCAGGACAGGCAGTCCGGGCTCAAGGCCGTCATCGGCATCTACTCGACCGCACTGGGTCCCGCGCTCGGCGGCACCCGCTTCTTCCCCTATCCGGACGAGGAGTCCGCGGTCGAGGATGTGCTCAACCTCTCACGGGCGATGGCCTACAAGAACGCGCTCGCGGGCCTGGACCTCGGCGGTGGCAAGGCCGTCATCTGGGGCGACCCGGAGCAGCTGAAGAGCGAGGCGTTGCTGCGCGCGTACGGCCGGTTCATCGAGTCGCTGGGCGGCCGCTACTACACGGCGTGCGACGTCGGCACCTACGTGCCGGACATGGACGTGATCGCGCGCGAGACGCGGTACGTGACCGGACGCAGCGTCGAGCACGGCGGTGCCGGTGACTCGTCGATCCTCACCGCGTGGGGCGTCTTCCAGGGCATGCGGGCCGCGGCCGAGCACCTCTGGGGCAGCCCGTCGCTGTCCGGGCGGCGGATCGGCGTGGCCGGGCTGGGCAAGGTCGGCAAGTACCTGGTGGGGCACCTGATCGAGGACGGCGCGTCGGTGGTCGCCACGGACGTCAGCGAGGCCTCCCTGGCCTGGGCGCGGTCCACGTACCCGCAGATCGACCTGGTCGACGACACGGAGGCGCTGATCACCTCCGACATCGACGTCTACGCGCCGTGTGCGCTGGGCGGCGCGCTGAACGACGACTCGGTGCCGCGGCTGCGCGCGAAGGTGGTGGTCGGCGCCGCGAACAACCAGCTGGCCCACCCGGGCGTGGAGAAGCTGCTGGCGGAGCGCGGCATCCTGTACGCGCCCGACTACCTGGTGAACGCAGGCGGCGTGATCCAGGTCGCCGACGAGATCGAGGGCTTCAACTTCGAGCGCGCGAAGCTCCGGGCGAGCAAGATCTACGACACCACGAAGAAGATCCTCCAGCTCGCGGAGTCGGACGGCGTGCCGCCGGCGGTAGCCGCGGACCGGCTGGCCGAGCGCAGAATGGCCGAAGTCGGGCGGCTTCGGGGGATTCTGCTGCCGCGCCGGGCCTTTTAGCGACGCGCGAGGGGCAACGTGCGCTACCCGAGGTGCCGAACGTCGCCTCGCCCATGTACCGTAAGAGCCACGAGAGATGCCTGACGTCATCGGGGCCCGCCTTCGGGCTGCCCCGAATTCTGTGCGAGGGGGTCGAGCCATGGGGCGCGGCCGAGCCAAGGCCAAGCAGACGAAGGTGGCGCGGGAGTTGAAGTATCACTCCCCGAACACCGACCTCGCCGCCTTGCAGCGGGAGCTTACCGGCGGTTCGAGGTCGGAACACGACTTCGACGACGAGCACAATGAACGCCTCGACGATGACGACGAGGACGACACCGTAGACGACGACACGGATTCGTGGTCGTCGCCGCGGCGTCGCTCCTGACTGCTGGGCAATCTGAGCACGCGGCCCCCCGCGTGCTCACGCATGTCCGCATCGCCTGAGGATGTGACCACACCCCCTCGCCGCGGTGCTGCCTGCGCATGGCCAGCAGCATTCGACGTCATTATCAAGGTGTGCATACGCCGAAGACCGGCGGATCGTCGCAGTGTCACTGCGACGATCCGCCGGTCTCGCGTGCTCGGTCAACGGGGAGGGCGATTGTTCCAGTTGTAGAAGGTCGGGATGTTCTCGAAGTGGTTCCAGGCGCAGACCGCGCTGGACCCGTCGCCGCCGGCTGTCTCCGCGCGGCGTGAGCGCGCCTCCGCGGCCTCTTCGAGCAATGCGGTCAGTCCGGCACCTGCGTTCCGCACCCGCTCGGCCACCGAGTCGTTCCCCGACTCGGCGGCGTCATCCGGCTGCCGAGCGTTGGTGATCTCGGGCATGGTGCAGCACTCCCTCCAGTAAGCGGATCTTGCTGTTGCGGCAGTGGTTCGTCTCCGTACCGTCGAAACGCCCGTGCTCGAAGTATCGGTTGGCCGCGTGCGCGCCACCGCAGAACTCGAAGTACGGGCAACGGTTCCGGCACGCCTCCACGCCCGCGAGAAACTCGCCGATCCAGGGCGTCGACGTCGCGTCCGCCAGGATGTGGTCGAGCCCGCGCTCGAGCACGTTGCCGCTGGCGAAGTCGCCGTACCGCGGATCGGAGAAACCCGCCAGCTCCGGCGAGAGCAGCACGACCGAGCCGTCGTGCGCGATGGTAGGGATCGGGTCCAGCCGGCGCGGCAGCAGCGCACCGGTGGTGCCGTCCAGCACCGCGGCCGCGTACCGCAACGACAGCTCGACCTCCCGCAGGTGGATGCGCGGGTCCCGGCGCCAGGCCGCGACCAGCTCCGCCCAGAACGCGGTGACGGCCTCGGCGGAGAAGGCGTTGCCCCGCTCGTTCACGCCCTCCTGCTCCTCGATGTTGATGCCGAGCACGTCGCAGCCGAGCGTGAGGAAGTAGTCGTACAGCTCGGTGGCGAGCCCGGCGTGCGGCTCGCCGACCACGCACAGCGCGGAGAAACCGATGCCGTGCCGGCGCAGCGTCTCGACACCACGGGCGATCCGGTCGTACGCGGGACGGCCGCCCCGGGTGACCCGCTCGCCGTTACGCTCGCGCGGGCCGTCCACGCTCACGCTGACCCGCATGTCGTGCGCCGTGAAGAACTCGCACCAGGCGTCGTCGATCAACGTCGCGTTCGTCTGCACATGGTGCTCGACCTCGGGACCGAACGGCGCCATCAGCGCGGCCAGCGCGTCCCGCCCGGCCGCGAGCGGCTCACCGCCGTGCCACACGACGGAGAACCGGGTGTCGCGGGCCCAGCGGTTGACCGGCTCGGCCACCGCCTCCGCGACCGCGACCGGCATGCGCTTGTCGACCGCGCGGAACGGCAGGTAGCAGTAGGTGCAGTCGAGGTTGCAGAGGGTCGTCGGCTGCATCACCACATATGCCGGGACGGTGGCGATCCCGCGCATCCCCGAATCGGCCACCGCACCTCCTCCGCCGGCCCGCGCGCTCAGGTGAACTGCGGGTTCTGCCTTTTCAGGCTAGGCGGCGACGTCCAGCCGGGTGAAGACCCATCATGTACCCGGGGGACCGCCGAAGCACGCCGTGCCAGCCCTTTCCCGGATATGACGCGCCGTCGTCCGGTGCGGTTGCGCCAGCGGATCTTTGGTGACCAATCACCCATCGTGCAGGGAGGCCGCCCGCGGCCGACCGGTGCCCGCGGGAGCTCGCCCAACGACACCAGGCCGGAAGCGGGAAGATCAAGATTTTGATCTTCTGCTTCCGGCCTGGGACGAAGCCGTCGGAACCGATCAGCCGCGGGTGTGCTGGCCGATCATCTGGACCGTACCGGTGCCCTCGATGATCTCGCCGGCGTGCCAGGCGTCGACGCCACGGCCGGCCAGGAAGGCCAGGGCGCGGTCGGCGTCGGCGGCGGAGACGATGGCGAACATGCCGACGCCCATGTTGAACGTCGACTCCATCTCCGGGTCCTCGATCCGGCCCTTGGCCTGGACCAGCTCGAAGATGGACTGCGGCTTCCAGGTGGAGCGGTTGACCACCGCGTCCACGTGGTCCGGCAGCACGCGAACCAGGTTGCCGGGGATGCCACCGCCGGTGACGTGCGCGAGCGCGCGCACCTCGCACTCGGCGATCATGCCCAGGCAGTCCTTGGCGTAGATCTTGGTGGGGGTGAGCAGCTCCTCGCCGAGCGTGCGCTGGCGGCCGAACTCCTCGACGACCGTCTCCAGGCGCATCCGGCCGGCGCCGAGCAGCACGTGACGGACCAGCGAGTAGCCGTTGGAGTGCAGGCCGGAGGAGCGCATCGCGATCACGACGTCGCCGACCTCGACGCGGTCGCGGCCGAGGATGTCCTCCTCGTCGACCACGCCGACGCCGGTGGCGGACAGGTCGTACTCGTCGGGGCGGAGCACGCCGGGGTGCTCGGCCGTCTCGCCGCCGAGCAGCGCACAGCCCGCGTAACGGCAGCCGTCCGCGATGCCGGCGCCGATCTCCGCGACCTTCTCCGGCTCGACCTCGCCGCAGGCGATGTAGTCGAGCAGGAACAGCGGCTCGGCGCCGCAGGCCACCAGGTCGTCGACGACCATGGCGACCAGGTCGATGCCGACCGTGTCGTGGATGTTCAGCTGCTGGGCGATGACCAGCTTGGTGCCCACGCCGTCGGTGGACGAGGCGAGGATCGGGTTCTTGTACTTCTTGGCGTCCAGCCGGAACAGGCCCGCGAAGCCGCCCAGGTCGCCCATGACCTCGGGACGGGACGCGCGGCGCACCTTGTTCTTCAGCAGCTCGACGGCGCGTTCACCGGCGTGGATGGAGACGCCGGCGTCCGCGTACGTGACCGTGCGCTTTCCCCTGTTCCGGCCGGCCCCGGCCTGCCACGGCTGCCGGTCACCGTCCGCCGCGTCGTTGGCTCGCTCGGTCACGTGCGTCACGTTTCTCCCCTTGTGCTCTCGCGTCAGCCCGGGCGTGCCGCTCTGCGCGCTTGTCTGGCCGTACGGCCGCGACGCCACGGTTCTCGTGGATCGCGGCGTACACGGGCCTAAGAATGATGCGGCTTGTCCCCGCCACCGGGCGAGGCGACCAGGTCCGCCTCGTCGTTCTCCAGCTCGTGGTCGGGGCTCGGGCCGGGGGCCCCACCCTCCGCGACCTGTGCGGGCACGGACGGCATGCCGACGGACACCCGGCGGCCGACGCCCTCCAGCACGTGCTTGCCGATCATGTCATCGGCCGGCAGCGCAATCGGGTACTCCCCGTCGAAGCAGGCCCGGCAGAGCCGGGTCTTCGGCTGCTCGGTGGCGGAGATCAGGCCCGCCAGCGAGATGTAGCCCAGGGAATCCGCGCCGATCGCGCGCCGGATGCCCTCCGTGTCCAGTCCGTTGGCGATCAGCTCCGCGCGGGTGGCGAAGTCGATGCCGTAGAAGCAGGGCCAGCGCACCGGCGGCGACGAGATCCGCACGTGGACCTCGAGCGCGCCGGACTCGCGCAGCATGCGCACGATGGCCCGCTGGGTGTTGCCGCGGACGATCGAGTCGTCGACCACGACGATCCGCTTGCCGCGCACGTTCTCCCGGAGCGGGTTCAGCTTGAGCCGGATGCCCAGCTGCCGGATGGTCTGCGAGGGCTGGATGAAGGTCCGGCCGACGTAGGCGTTCTTGAGCAGGCCCTGACCGTAGGTGATGCCGGAGGCCTCTGCGTAGCCGATCGCGGCCGGGGTGCCGGACTCCGGCACCGGAATGACCAGGTCGGCCTCGACCGGGGCCTCCTTGGCCAGCTCACGGCCGATCTGGACGCGGGCCGAGTAGATGTTCCGCCCGTTGATCGTGGTGTCCGGGCGGGCGAGGTACACGTACTCGAAGAGGCAGCCCTTCGGGTCCGGCGTGGCGAAGCGCACCGAGCGCAGGCCGTCCTCGTCGATCGCGATCAGCTCGCCGGGCTCGACCTCGCGGACCACGCTGGCACCGCAGATGTCCAGCGCCGCGGTCTCGCTCGCGACCACCCAGCCGCGCTCCAGGCGGCCGAGCACGAGCGGGCGCACCCCGGCGGCGTCGCGAGCCGCGTACAGCGTGTTCTCGTCCATGAAGACGAAGCTGAACGCGCCGCGCACCCGCGGCAGCACCTGCAGCGCGGCCTGCTCCACCGACAGATCGGGGTACGACGCGAGCAGCGTGGTGACCAGCGACGTGTCCGTGGTCGAGCCGTCCGAGCCGCCGTCGAGGCCGCGCTCGGCGACCTCGCGGGCCAACTCGGCCGTGTTGACCAGGTTGCCGTTGTGCGCCAGCGCGATCGTGGTGCCCGACGTGGTCGCCTTGATCGTGGGCTGCGCGTTCTCCCAGTTGTTGCCGCCGGTGGTCGAGTAGCGCGCGTGGCCGACCGCGAGGTGGCCGCGCAGACTCGCCAGCGTGGGCTCGTCGAAGACCTGGGAGACCAGGCCGACGTCCTTGTAGACCACGACACCGGAGCCGTCACTCACGGCGATGCCGGCGGCCTCCTGGCCTCGGTGCTGAAGTGCGTAGATCCCGAAATAGGTGAGCTTTGCCACCTCTTCGCCCGGAGCCCACACTCCGAACACGCCGCAAGCATCTTGCGGGCCGGGCCTTTGGGGGTCGAGTTCGTGGCTCAACAGCCCGTCGCCTCGGGGCACCTGCCGCTCCATCCGTGTGCTTCGCGCGGAAGTTCCGTCCGCCCGGAACAGTGTACGCGAGGTCAAGCGAATGACGGAGAGCCACCTTTTCGCTGCCAGGGCGTGATCAACAACAGGTTGACCGGACAACTAGATAGGGATGTAGTTAGATATATCAGCACGGTTGCCGCTGATTCGCAGACGTCCCTGAGTAATCGCCTCGTCCCAGGACAGGCTTCCGGTGGCCAGTCGTACCCATGTCTCCGGGTCCATCTCGACCACATTGGGCGGTGTGCCGCGGGTGTGCCGGGGCCCCTCGACGCACTGAATCGCGCCGTACGGAGGAACCCGCACCTCCACCGAACGGCCGGGAACTTTGGCCGCGAGACCGGCGAGGAGCGCACGGACGGCGTCACGGAGAGCTACCCGCTCGGGGGTCTCACCGGCATCGAACGAGGCCAGCACTGTCGCCACTACTGCGGACTTATCGTGCGGAGAAGACACGTCGGGACGATACGTCTTCGCAGCCTCATCACTTGATGGCTCCCCTGGGTCGCGCGGGGGGTGCCGGACAAGGCATAGTGGCGCACGGTGTACTCAATCACGGGGTGAACCCGGCACGTCCGAGGCCGGGAGCAGATATCCCGGAAGGCGGTGGACGTGACAGCACACCGAAAGCCCTGGCGCGATTTGGCTGGTCAGCACGGCTTGACCTATCGGGTGGGCCGTGGACTACACACGCGTGCCGTCAGCGTACTCCGCGCCGGCGCGGCGGTCCTGGCAGTCACCGGTGCCGTGCTCTTCGTTACTCCGAGCTCAGCTCAGGCCGATCCGCCCGAGCTGACCATCAACCTGCAATCGGGCGCCCTGGCCGCGGGACAGAGCACGAAACTCTCCGTGACGGTCAAGCCCGACAACCCGACCGACACGCTCGCCGTGACGGTCGGGGTGTTCGACGGCGTCAAGTGCAGCCCGTGCTCCGGCACCGGCTCCTTCGAGGTGACGCTCACCGGCGACAACCTCGCCGCCGGCCAGACGCGCTCCGGCAGCGTCAAGGTCACCGCGGTCGGGACCCCGGTGATCGGCGACCCGGAGACCGAGGAGAAGACGGTCTCGCTGACGGTCAAGGGCCCGGACGCGGTCCAGACCGTCCGTAAGATCAGTGGTCGCGTGGTCGACGCCGCCACCGGCGAGGGCGTCTCCGGCGCCGCGGTCGTCATTCAGGACAGCGGCGGTCACCGGTACGACGCGGCCACCAACGGCCGGGGGACGTTCACGTTCAACGGCTCGGCGGACCGGCCGATCACGCCCGGCGCGATCCAGATCGTCGCGAGCGCGCGCGACTGGAAGGGCAACGGCGTCCAGACGATCAACGGCGGCAACGGCGCCACGGTCGACGGCGTGACGCTGCAGATGGTCTCCACGACCGCCTCCCCCAGCCCGACGCCCTCGGCGAGCGCCACCCCCAGCGCGACGCCCTCCGCCACCCCGTCCGCGGAGGAGTCGGAGGCATCCGAGGAGCCGGTGACCGACGTCACGGACGTTCCGGACACGAACAACGCGGCGAACCAGTCCGACGACGACGGGGGCATCCCGTGGTTCGTGGTGCTGATCGGCGCGCTGCTGGTCGCGGTCGGTGTCGGCACCATCGTGCTGCTGATGATCCGGCGCAAGCAGGACCGGGAAGCGGCCGAGGCCGAGGAGGAGGCCAAGAGCCGCACCCCCGTCGGGGCGGCGGCGGGCGGCTTCCGCGGCGACGACGCGACCCGCGTCGGCGGCGCCGGTCTGGGCGCGGGTGGCATGGACGACGCCACCCGGATCACCACGCCGATCTCCGACGCGCCGACCATGATCACACCGCGGGCGGCGATGGAGGAGTTCCCCGACCCGTACGGTGCGCCGCCCCCCGGCGCGCCCGGTGCCCCGAAGTGGGCCGGTAGCGACGACAACTTCGGCGGCAGCAACGACGCCACCCGCATCGGCTTCGGCGACGACCGGGGTGCCGGTTACGGCGGCGCCGGTGGTGGCTACGGCGGTGCGGCGCAGTCCGGCGGCTACGACGACGGCGGCTACGGCAACGACCGCGGTGCCGGCTACGGCGGCGCGGGTTCCGCCTCGGTCTCCGGCGGCGGCTACGGCGCCGGGGCTGCCTCCGTCTCCGGCAGCGGCTACGGTGCCGGTTCCGCCTCGGTCTCGGGCGGCGGCTACGGCGCCGGTGGCCGGGACGGTTACGACGGCGCCGGTTACGGCACCGACCGCGGTGGCTACGGCAACGACCAGTACGACGAGCCCACCGGCCGGTACAACGGCGGTGCGGACGGCTACGGCGGTCAGGGCGGCGGCTACGGCGCCACCCCGGCGGGCCCGTACGGGCAGCGTGCCGACCAGGGCGGCTACGGCGCCCAGGAGATCGACTACGGCACGCAGAACAGCCAGGCCCAGGGCGGCGGCTACGGCACCGGCCAGGGCGGCTACGGCGGCGGTGGGTACGCCGACGGGGCCGGCGGCGGTGGATACGCCGACGGGGCCGCGGGTGGCGGCTACGGCGGCGGCCAGGGCGGCTACGCCGACGGGACCGGTCAGGGCGGCTACGGCGGCCAGGGCGGTGCCGGCGGGGCCGCCGGTGGCAACTACGCCGGTGGCTACGGCGACCGCGGCGGTTACGACCAGGCCGGTTACGACCAGCAGGGCGGCTACGGCGCCGGTCAGGGTGGCTACCCGGCCCAGCCGGGCGGCGGTTACGACCAGCAGCCGGGCGCCGGTTACGACCAGCAGGGCGGCGACCGCAGCGGTTACGACCAGGGCGGCTACCGGGACAACCGCGGCAACCCGCCGCGCGGCGATCGGCGCATCGACTGGATGGACGACTGAGCCGACCGGCTCAGGTGACGGGGCTCGTGCCACACGGCACGGGCCCCGTCACCGTTTCGGGGCCGGGCGCTGTTTGTTTGGTCCGGGCGCTGTTGGTCTGGTCCGGGCGCTGTTTCGGGTCCGGGCGCCGTTTCAGGCCCGGCCGAAGATTCCACCGCGCAACAGCGGGACGACCGTGGAGGCGTCCCGTTCCAGTGCGATCGCCACGTCGTCGGCGAACCCGCGGGCGGTCAACTCCCGGCCGGAGACGCTGCCCCGGATCGCGGCCGCCACGTCCGGCACGCTGTTCAACGCGGCCAGCGCCACCGCGGCCTCCACCGAGAGACCGCCGCGCGCGCCGGCCAGCCCGTCCAGGATCGCGGCGGCGCCGAGCAGGTCCTCGACGCCCGGGCGCAGCGTGTCGTCCGGCCACCGCTCACCGGCCGCGATCACGCCGATCGGCGCGCGGGCCGTGCCGTACCCCTGATGCAGCAGCCAGCGGGCGACCGCGCGGGCGTTGCGCAGACACCCGGCCACGACCGGCAGCCCGGTGGCGCTGGCCGCGGCGCAGATCGCGGAACCGTTCGGCGACGGCAGGACCAGATCAGGCGTGCCCGGTGCCCGGCGCAGCGCGGCCGGGGAGAGCGACCACGGCCGCTCGACGCTCACCTCAGCCCGGCCGACCGCCGCGACCGCGCCGACGCGGGACGCGTACGCCTCGGCCTGCGCGCTCCACGGGAACGGGTGCACCCGCGTGCCACGCCCGACCGCGACGTCCACGGCGGTGGTGAACGACAGCACGTCGACCACGACCAGCGCGGCGCAGACACGGCCCAGCTCGCTGGCGCCGGCCAGCCCCCAGTCGAACCGCACACCCGCGCCCGGCTGCGCGTAGACCGCGTCCACCGGATCCGCCTCGCCGCTCACCGTGCCGCTCGCCTTCGCCGCCGTCGTGGGCACCGCGGTGCCGCTTCTCGAACGCACCCATGATGCCGCCCGCCGTCCCACACCGGAACGACAGGTGTCCGACGCCGCTCGCCGCTCGCGTGCCACGGAGGTGAGATGGCCGGTAAGTCGATTATTTCGCGCGCGCGGACGCCTCTGCCGGTACGCGGGTCGACGGTATGGCGGCTGTTCCGCTCGCCCGCTTCCGGCGTGGTCGCCGCCCACACGCTTTCGCAGGCACCGGTCGTCGCAGGGCAGCGCGGTAACTTCACCCCGCGTGGGGTGGTCAGGGCGGCAGCGGGGGTTCTTGCGCGATCCGAGGCCGGTCCGGTGCACCCGAGCGCCTCGGACACGCGCGCCGCGGTGGAGTGGGGGAGCCGGCACGCTGGGGTGGAATTCGCACCGATCTGAATGCCCTTGTCGGCGGGCCACGGACGGTGGGCGACAACCGGCAGGCGGCAGGCCCCCAGGCGGCAACCGGCAACCGGCAGGGCCGGGGCGACCGGTCACGAACATCGGGCGGCGAGCCACGGACCGCAGGCTGCGTACGGCAGGCCACGAACATCGGGCGGGGGCCGGCGAGCCACGGTTGGCGAGCCACTGACGGCGTGCGGCGGGGCCGCGGGCAGCAGCTGGCGTGCGGCGAACCGCAGGCGGCGAGCCGCAGACGGCAGCTGGCGTGCGGCGTGCGGCGAGCCGCAGATGGCAGCCTGCGACCAGCGAGCAGCGACCAGCGACCAGCGACCAGCGACCAGCGACCAGCGAGCAACGACCAGCGAGCAACGAGCAACGACCAGCGAGCAACGAGCAACGAGCAACGAGCAACGACCGGCGAGCAGCGAGCAGCGACCGGCGAGCAGCGACCGGCGAGCAGCGGGTAACGAGCAGCGTGCGGCAGCCGGCGTGCGGCGAGCTGCAGGCGGCGAACCGCAGCTGGCAGCTGGCAGCCGGCGGGCAGCGGGCAGCGGCCAGCAGCTGGCGTGCAGCGGGCAGCGAGCCGCAAGCCGCGAGCCGCGGGCGACGGTCGGCGGGCCACAAACAGGCCGCGGGTGACAGGCGACGGACCGCGGGACGGACCCGTGGGCGACAGGCGACAGACGACGGGCCGCCGGGCGGTGGGTGGTCGCGATGCGGAAGGTGGCAGATCGGCCGGTGGTGGAGCGGTGGTGTGCCGGAAAGGGCAGAGCCCGCGCTGATCGGGTCAGCGCGGGCTCTGCCGTGGTGCGTTCGGGTGACCGTTACTCGGTGCTGCCGTCAGCGGTGGGCTGGTCGGCGGCGTTCGTCTCGGTCTGTGCGGTGTCGGCCGGTGAGACGACGCCGTCGGCGCCGCTCGGGTCGGCCTGGGTGCTGTCCGCGGCGGCGGCCGGGAGGCCCTCCTCCGCGCCGGCGGCCGAGTCGGGCGCCGGGTCGGTGCCGATCGGCGCGGCCTGCGCCTCGGTCACGGCGGCGACCACGGCAGCGGCGGCGGCCACCGCGGCGGCACCCTCCGACGCGGCGGAGGAGACCGCCTCGGACGCCGAGGCCGGGACCGCCGAGCCGGCGGCCGGAACCGCGGAACCCGGAGCCACCGCACCGGCAGCCGAAGAACCGGCAACCGAAGCACCGGCAACGGGAGCACCGGCAACGGAAGCACCGGCAGCCGAAGCGGCGAAGGCGGTGTCGGCCGAGGGGATCTCGACGTGGCCGAAGAGGCGCGGGAGCGTGCCGGTGTGTGCCTCGCGCAGCTCGGTCAGCGGGATGCGGAACTGGCCGGTCACCTCGACCGCGTCGCTGGCGGCGTCGGTGGTGCCGATCGCGGTCCAGGGCAGCCCGTGCTCGTCGCAGAGCGCGGTGAACGCGGTCTCGTGCCCGCGCGGCACGGCCACCACGGCGCGGCCGGCGGACTCGCTGAACAGGTAGACGAACGGCGCCGAGCCGGTGGTGAACTCGTCCGGCAGCTCGACCGTGACGCCCACGCCACGTCGCAGCGACGACTCGACCAGCGTCTGGATCAGGCCGCCGTCCGAGAGGTCGTGCGCCGCGGTCAGGTGACCGACGCGCGCGGCCTCGGCCAGCACCTCGGCCAGCGCCTTCTCCCGGGCCAGGTCGACGCGCGGCGGCTCGCCACCGAGGTGGCCGTGGGTGACCCACGCCCACTCGGAGCCGGACAGCTCGTTGCGCGTCTCGCCGAGCAGGAAGACCAGGTCGCCCTCCGGGTGCGCGGACGGCGTGAAGCCGATCGGCACCCGGGTGGCCACGTCGTCGATGAGGCCGAGCACGCCGACCACCGGCGTCGGGTGGATCGCGGCCGCACCGGTCTGGTTGTAGAAGCTGACGTTGCCGCCGCTGACCGCGATGCCCAGCTCCTGGCAGCCGTCCGCGAGGCCGCGCACGGCCTCGGCGAACTGCCACATGACGGTCGGGTCCTCGGGCGAGCCGAAGTTGAGGCAGTTGGTGACCGAGATCGGCTTGCCGCCGGCCACGGCCACGTTCCGGTACGCCTCGGCCAGCGCCAGCTTCGCCCCGTTGTACGGGTCGAGGCGCGCGTAGCGGCCGTTGCCGTCGACGGAGAGCGCGACGCCGAGGCCGGTCTGCTCGTCGATGCGGAGCACGCCCGCGTCCTCCGGCTGGGCGAGGACCGTGTTGCCGAGCACGTACCGGTCGTACTGCTCGGTGACCCAGGTCTTGTCGCACAGGTTCGGCGAGGCGATCATGCGCAGCACGGTCTCCCGGAGCGCGTCGCCGCCGACCGGGCGGGGCAGCGTCTCGGCCCGGTCCGCGCGCAGCAGGATCAGGTCGGACGGTTCACGCATCGGGCGGTGGTAGACCGGTCCGTCGTCGACCAGCGAACCCGGCGGCACGTCGACGACCATGTGGTCGTTCCACGTGACGACCAGGCGGCCGCCGTCGGTGACCTCGCCGATCGCGGTGGCGAGCACGCCCCACTTGTCGGCGATCTTCAGCACGTCGTCGAGCTTCTCCGGCGCCACGATCAGGAGCATGCGCTCCTGGGACTCGCTGGCCAGGATCTCGTGCGGCGACATGGACGGCTCGCGCAGCGGCACCCGCTCCAGCCAGACCCGCATGCCGGCCTCGGCCGCGGCGGCGGTCTCGGTGAGCGCGCAGGTGAGGCCCGCGCCGCCGAGGTCCTGGATGCCGACGACCAGGCCGGCGTCGTACAGCTCCAGGCAGGACTCGATCAGGAGCTTCTCCATGAACGGGTCGCCGACCTGGACGGACGGGCGGCGCTGCTCGCTGCCGTCGTCGAAGGTCGCGCTGGCCAGCACGGAGACGCCGCCGATGCCGTCCCGGCCGGTCTTCGCGCCGAGCAGCACGACGATGTTGCCGGCGCCGGTCGCCTCCTTCTTCTGGAGGCGGTCGACCGGCAGCACGCCGATGCTGAGCGCGTTGACCAGCGGGTTGCCCTGGTAGCAGGGGTCGAAGACGACCTCGCCGCCGATGTTGGGCAGGCCCAGGCAGTTGCCGTAACCGCCGACGCCCGCGACGACGCCCGGCAGGACGCGCTGGGTGTCCGGGTGCTCGGCGTCGCCGAAGCGCAGCGGGTCCATCACCGCGATCGGGCGGGCGCCCATCGCGAGAATGTCGCGGACGATGCCGCCGACTCCGGTCGCGGCGCCCTGGTAGGGCTCGACGAAGCTCGGGTGGTTGTGCGACTCGACCTTGAAGGTCACCGCGAGCTCGTCGGAGATCTGGATGACGCCGGCGTTCTCACCGATGCCGGCCAGCAGCCGCTCGTTCTTCGGCGCCTTCTCGCTGAACTGCTTCAGGTGGACCTTGCTCGACTTGTAGGAGCAGTGCTCGCTCCACATGATCGAGTACATCGCCAGCTCGGACTGGGTCGGCCGGCGGCCGAGGATGTCACGGATCCGCTGGTACTCGTCCTCGAGCAGGCCGAGCTCCGCGAACGGCTGCAGCTCCTCGGGGGTGGAGCCGGCGCGGTCGACCGTGTCGGGCGCAGACACCGCGGTCTCCTTCGGTGAGATCAGTTCCTGGGTCACGCCGGCACCGCCGCGGACTTGCCGGCGAGGTGCGCGAGGACGGAGGCGAACAGGCCGAGACCGTCGAGGGACGGTCCGGTCAGCGCCTCGACGGCGTGCTCCGGGTGCGGCATGATGCCGACGACGTTGCCGCGCTCGTTGGTGATGGCGGCGATGTCGCGCTGCGACCCGTTGGGGTTGCCGCGGATGTATCGGGCGACGACCCGGCCCTCCGCCTCCAGCGCGTCCAGCGTGCGCTGGTCGGCGACGTAGCAGCCCTCACCGTTCTTCACCGGGATCAGGATCTCCTGGCCGTCGGTGAACGTGCCGGTCCAGGCGGTGCTGGTCGACTCGACCTTCAGCCACTGGTCGCGGTTGCGGAAGTGCAGGTGCTGGTTGCGGGTCAGCGCGCCGGGCAGCAGGTGCGCCTCGCAGAGGATCTGGAACCCGTTGCAGATGCCGAGCACCGGCAGGCCACCGTTGGCCGCGTCGATGATCGACTCCATCGCGGGAGAGAACCGGGCGATCGCGCCGCAGCGCAGGTAGTCGCCGTAGGAGAAGCCGCCGGGGAGAACGACCGCGTCGACGCCGTGCAGGTCCGGGTCGGCGTGCCAGAGGCGCACGGCCTCGGCACCGGCCAGCCGGACGGCGCGCGCGGCGTCGCCGTCGTCCAGCGAACCCGGGAAGGTGACCACACCGATCCGCATGGTCAGGCCTTCACCTGCTCGTCGGCGTGGATGGTGAAGTCTTCGATGACCGGGTTGGCCAACAGCTTGTCGGCGATCTCCCGGACCCGGTCCAGATCGGCGTCGCCGGAGAACTCCAGCTCGATGCGCCGCCCGATGCGAACCGACGTCACGTCGGTGACATCGAGCCGGGGCAGTGCGTTGGCGACGGCCTGGCCTTGCGGATCGAGGATCTCCGGCTTGAGCATGACGTCGACGACGACGCGAGCCACGAGGCACTCCTGACTGTTTGCGCTGTCCTAGCTGTCTGCGGCCGGTGGTGACCATCCGGCCCACCAGCACCGGCCTGGAGGGGCGAGCGCCCTCAGAGTACCTGGTGGCCGGTGCGCAACCAGCACCGGCCGACCCGGCCACCAGCACTTATCCGGGGAGCGACGAAGGTCACTCCCCGGGTAATCGTTAAATCGGTCAAAGACACTTATAAGCGGTTAAATCACCAGAGTACGGCGACCGCGGTCACAGGATCGGCGCGGGCGAATAACCGGCCGCGATCGGGTGTGCCGCGACCACGTCCGCGACCCGGTCCGCGACCGAGTGCACCTGTGCCGGCGCGGCGCCGACGAACGCGGCCCGGTCCGCCACGAGCGCGTCGATCTCGGCGCGCGACAGGTTCAGCCGGCCGTCCGTGGCGAGCCGGTCGAAGAGGTCGTTCTCCGCCGCGCCCTTCTCGCGCATGGCCAGCGCGACCGCGACCGCGTGCTCCTTGATCACCTCGTGCGCGGTCTCCCGGCCGACGCCACGCCGTACCGCCGCGACCAGGACCTTGGTCGTCGCCAGGAACGGCAGGAACCGGTCCAGTTCCCGGCCGATCACCGCGGGGTAGGCGCCGAACTCGTCGAGCACGGTCAGGAACGTCTGGAAGAGCCCGTCCGCCGCGAAGAACGCGTCCGGCAGCGCGACGCGGCGCACCACGGAGCAGGACACGTCGCCCTCGTTCCACTGGTCACCGGCCAGCTCGCCGACCATCGACAGGTAACCCCGGATGATCACGGCGAAGCCGTTGACCCGCTCGCTGGACCGGGTGTTCATCTTGTGCGGCATCGCGGACGAGCCGACCTGACCGGGCTTGAAGCCCTCGGTGGCCAGCTCCTGGCCGACCATCAGGCGGATCGTGGTGGCCAGCGACGACGGCGCGGCCGCGACCTGGGCGAGCGCGGCGACCACGTCGAAGTCGAGCGAGCGCGGGTAGACCTGGCCGACGCTGTCCAGCACGCGCTCGAAGCCGAGGTGCCGGGCGACCCGCCGCTCCAGCTCGGCCACCTTGTCCGCGTCGCCGTCGAACAGGTCGAGCTGGTCCGCGGCGGTGCCGACCGGGCCCTTGATGCCGCGCAGCGGGTAGCGGCGGATCAGGTCGTCGATCCGCTCGTACGCGATCAGCAGCTCCTCGGCCGCGGACGCGAACCGCTTGCCGAGCGTGGTGGCCTGCGCCGCCACGTTGTGCGACCGGCCGGTCATCACCAGGTCGGAGTGCTCGATCGCGAGCCGGGACAGGCGGGCCAGCGTCGCGACCACGCGATCGCGGATCAGCACCAGCGACGCGCGGATCTGCAGCTGCTCGACGTTCTCCGTGAGGTCGCGCGAGGTCATGCCCTTGTGCACGTGCTCGTGCCCGGCGAGCGCGCTGAACTCCTCGATCCGGGCCTTGACGTCGTGCCGGGTGATCCGCTCCCGGGCCGCGATCGACTCCAGGTTGACCCGGTCGAGCACGGCCTCGTAGGACTCGATCACGCCTTCGGGCAGCGCGATCCCGAGGTCACGCTGCGCGCGGAGCACGGCGACCCAGAGCCGCCGCTCCATGCGGATCTTCTCTTCCGGTGACCAGATCGCGAGCAGCTCGGTCGAGGCGTACCGCCCGGCGAGAACGTTCGGGATGCGCGGGCGCTCGGGGGTGTCGGGGAGGGAAGTCACGGCCGAAGTGTCTCACGTTCGCCCTGCGTCTCCGCCCGGCCGCCCGTCCGACAAGATCCATGGGTCGCTATTTCAAGATCAAAATCCCTCGCCGGTACGGTGCTGAGCGCACTCGTTCCGAAACGGTTGGCGCGCGTGGCCGTGAACTAATTCACCGTTCGACGATCGCGACCACGCCGAGCCCACCGGCCGCGCAGATGGAGATCAGCCCGCGGCCCGCCGGGCGCGCGCTCAGCAGCTTGGCGAGCGTGGCGACGATCCGGCCACCGGTCGCCGCGAACGGATGCCCGGCCGCCAGCGACGAACCGTTCACGTTCAGCCGGCTCCGGTCGATCGCGCCGAGCGGCGCCTCCAGGCCGAGCCGCTCCTTGCAGAACTCCGGCGACTCCCAGGCCTTCAGCGTGGCGAGCACCTGGGACGCGAACGCCTCGTGGATCTCGTAGTAGTCGAAGTCCCGCAGCGTGAGCCCGTTGCGGGCGAGCAGCCGCGGCACCGCGTAGGCCGGCGCCATCAGCAGTCCCTCGTCGCCGTGCACGAAGTCCACGCCCGCGGTCTGGCTGTCGCCAAGATAGGCCAGAACGGGAAGATTGTGCGCTGCCGCCCACTCCTCGGATGCGAGCAGCACCGTCGACGCGCCGTCGGTCAGCGGCGACGAGTTGCCCGCGGTCATCGTCGGGTGCGCGCCCGCGGTGCCGAAGACCGGCTTGAGCCGGGCCAGCTTCTCCGCCGACGTGTCCGCCCGCAGGTTCTGGTCGCGGTGCAGCCCCAGATAGGGCGTGACCAGATCGTCGAAGAACCCTCGCTCGTACGCCGCGGCCAGGTTCTGATGCGAGCGCAGCGCGAGCTCGTCCTGATCCTCCCGGCTGATCTCCCAGGTCTCCGCGGTGCGCGCCGCGTGCTCGCCCATGGACAGTCCGGTCCGCGGTTCCGCGTTGCGCGGCATCTCCGGCTTGAACGGCTGCACCGGGCGCAGCTTCGTGGCGGCCCGGAGCCGGGCGCCGAGCGTGCGCGCGGTGTTCAGCTCCAGCAGCGCGCGACGGAAGTCCTCGTTCAGCGCGAGCGGCGCGTCCGACGTGGTGTCCACGCCACCGGCCACCCCGACCTCGATCTGCCCGAGCGCGATCTTGTTGGCGACCAGGATCGCCGCCTCCAGCCCGGTGCCGCAGGCCTGCTGCACGTCGTACGCCGGGGTGCGCGGGTCCAGCTGGGAGCCGAGCACCACCTCGCGGGTCAGGTTGAAGTCGCGGGAGTGCTTGAGCACGGCACCGGCGACGACCTCGCCGAGCACCTCGCCGGCCAGGCCGAACCGGGCGACCAGCCCGTCCAGCGCGGCGGTCAGCATGTCCTGGTTGGATGCCTGCGCGTACCGCCCGTTCGACCGGGCGAACGGAATGCGGTTGCCACCCAGGATCGCGACCCGGCGGATGCTCTGCTGCACGACTCTCCCTCCCGACTTACTGATGGGTAGGCTACGCCTATGGTGGACCGGTACGCGACCTTCGCCAACTCCGCCGCGGGCAAGGCGCTCGTCAAGCGCCTCGGCCTGCCGGCGCCGACCACGCTGCGCCGCTACTCCCCCGGAGATCCGCTGGTCACCGGCCCGGTGCTGGTCGACGCGGCACCCGGCGGCCGGCTCGCCCCGGCGATCCGCAAGATCCTCGACGAGGCCGGCGTCGTGCTGCGCGACCCGGTCGCGGCCGCGGTGGAGGCCGGCGCGTCCGAGACGCCCGGCCGGCTCGCCGCACTGATCTTCGACGCCACCGGCGTCACCTCCTCGGACCGGCTGCGCACGCTCTACGACTTCTTCCACGCCCACGCCCGCACGCTGCTGCCGTCCGGCCGGGTGATCGTGCTCGGCACCGCGCCGGAGGACTGCGCCGCCCCGCGCGAGGCGATCGCGCAGCGCGCGCTGGAGGGCCTGGTGCGCAGCATCGGCAAGGAGTTCGGCCGGGGCAGCACCGCCCAGCTGGTCTACGCCGCACCGGACGCGCCGCTGGAGTCCACCCTGCGCTTCCTGCTCTCCGGCCGCTCCGCGTACGTCTCCGGCCAGGTCATCCGCATCGGACCGGCGGTGACCGCCGCACCGACCGAGCCCGCCGCTCCAGCCGAGCCCGCTGCTCAAGACAGGCCCGCCGCTCAGGACGCGCCCGCCGCTCAGGACGGGTCGCCGGTGGACTGGGAGCGGCCGCTGGCCGGCCGGGTCGCGCTGGTCACCGGCGCGGCGCGGGGCATCGGCGCGGCCATCGCCCGGGTGCTGGCCCGGGACGGCGCCCGGGTGATCGCGCTGGACGTGCCGGCCGCCGGTGAGCCGCTGGCCGCGCTGGCCAACGAGATCCGCGGCGAGGCGCTGCAGCTCGACGTGACGGCCGCGGACGCGCCGGATCGGCTGGCCGGCTACCTCCGTGACCGGCACGGCCGGGTCGACGTGGTGGTGCACAACGCGGGCATCACCCGGGACCGCACGCTCGGCCGGATGACCGCGGAGCAGTGGGACTCCGTGATCGACGTGAACCTGTCCAGCCAGGAACGGATCAACGACGCGATCCTGGAGCTGCTCCCGGCCGGCGGCCGGCTGATCCAGGTCTCCTCGATGAACGGCATCGCCGGCAACCGCGGCCAGGCGAACTACGCCGCGTCCAAGGCCGGCGTGATCGGGCTGGTGCAGGTGCTGGCGCCGACGCTGGCCGCGCGCGGCGTGACGGTCAACGCGGTCGCGCCCGGCTTCATCGAGACGCCGATGACCGCGAGGATGCCGGTCCCGTTGCGCGAGGCGAGCCGCCGGCTGAACAGTCTCAGCCAGGGCGGCCTGCCGGTCGACGTGGCCGAGACGATCGCCTGGTTCGCGTCGCCCGGGTCGTCCGGCGTGACCGGCAACGTGGTGCGGGTCTGCGGTCAGAGCCTGATCGGCGCCTGATGTCGGTCTACCTGCGCGCCGCCCTCGGCCTGCTGCCGCTCGGTTCCCGCCCGGACCGGCTGCCGTCCCGGACGCTGACGCGCTCCGGCGTCGCCGTGGACCGCGCGCACCTCGCACGGTACGACCGGGTCTGCGGCTTCCGGCTGGACGACGCGCTTCCCCTGACGTACCCCCATGTGCTGGCCTTCGACCTGGCCATGGAGCTGATGACGGATCGCGCGTTCCCGTTCCCGGCGGTCGGGCTGCTGCACGTGACGAACCGGATCGAGGTGCTGCGGCCGCTGACCGCGGACGACCGCCTCGACCTCTCGGTTCGCGCGGTCGACCTGCGTGATCATCCGCGCGGCCGGCAGTTCGACGTCGAGACCACGGTGACGGTCGACGGCGAGACCGCCTGGCGTTCCCGCGCCGCCTACCTGCGCCGCGGCCCGGGCCGGGGCGAGCATCCCGCGGGCGGCCCGGAACTGCCGGCCCCGTCCGCCCGGTGGCGGCTGACGCCGTCGATCGGCCCGGAGTACGCGGCCGTCTCCGGCGACCACAACCCGATCCACACGTCGTGGCTCGGCGCGCGTGCGTTCGGCTTCCCGGGCCCGATCGCGCACGGCATGTGGACCCTCGCCCGGTGCCTGTCCGCCGTGGCGGGCCGGCTGCCGGCGACCGGCGTGGTCACGACCGAGTTCCGCCGTCCGGTGCCGCTCTCCGCGACCGTCGCGTTCGGCACCGACCTGCGCGCCTTCGCCGTGACCGCGCCCCGGTCCGGCAAACCCTTCCTGACCGGCACCGTCGCCGCCCGATCCAGCTGATCGGGGCGTCCCCCGCGCCGCGGGACGGCACGGGGGACGGCGGAGGTGACGGCTCAGGCTCCGGCGAGCGCGTCCGCCGCGACCGGGTCGCAGTCACGGAGGAACTGGGCGCAGCGCGCCGCCTCGTCCGACTCGCCGATCGCGTCGGCGGCCCGGGCGAGCTCGTGCAGGCAGCCGAGGAAGCCACGGTTCGGCTCGTGCGACCACGGCACCGGGCCGTGGCCCTTCCAGCCGTTGCGGCGCAGCGCGTCCAGGCCCCGGTGGTACCCGGTGCGCGCGTACGCGTACCCGGCGACGGTCTGGCCGTTGTCGATCGCCCGCTTGGCGAGCGCGGCCCAGGCCGCGCTGTTCGTCGGGAAGCGGGCCGCCACCTGCGCGTAGGCCTCGTCGTTGTCGGCCGCGGCCAGCGCGGCCGCCGCCTCGTCGTCGCCGGGCAGCAGCGTGGCCGGCGGCTGTGGCATCAGATTCTGCATGCGTCCATCTAACCCCGACCGGCACGGCGGCCCGGCGCACCGGGCCTGGCTGAACGGCTGAGTGTTTCGTCACGCGAGCGGCGCGAACCTCCACGCGCTCGGCCGGTGTCCGCGGAACGTCCGGTCGACTACAAACAGAGGTCCGGAGCCTCCCCAGGACCCGGAAGTCGAGAGCCCGGCGGCCGTCCGCCGGGCTCTCTTCGTTGCGCGGATGCGACAAACTTGAGCACGTGCCGACTCCTCCGCCGCGTGACGTCCTCGATTTCCACGACCACACCGAGTCGGAGGTGGAGACGCGCGCCGAGCTCGACCGCCACCTCGCCACCGGAACGCTCGCCCACCTTGCGGTGCTCGGGCTCGCGCTGGACGAGGACCCACCGGATCTCTCCGGCGTGGAGCTGACCCGCACGCTGTTCCTGGGCTGCCGGTTCGCGTCCGCCGACGTGGCCGCGGACCTGATCCGGCGCGGCGCGTCCGTGGTGCCGGCGCTGCGCGAGCTGCCCTACCCGACGCATCCGGCCCGGCTCTACACGGCCGAGGAGATCTGCGCCGGGTTCCCGGAGCACGGCTTCGACGGCATGTACGACACCGTGGTCTACCGGCACTTCCGGGCGAACGGTGGCGCGGTGCCCGAGGTCCGGGAGGCGCTCGCCCAGCGCCTGCACGACCACGGCATCGACAACGCGCTCGCGTACGCCATGCACGACTGGCTCGCCGCGAACGGCCCGGCCTCGGTGGTCGGCGTGATGGGCGGTCACGCGGTCGCGCGCGGCTCGGCCCCCTACCGCCTGGCCGCCACGCTCGGCCGGGAACTGGCCCGGCGCGACCGGCTGGTCGTCACCGGCGGCGGTCCCGGCGTGATGGAGGCCGCGAACCTCGGCGCCTACCTCGCCACCCGCCCCGAGGCGGACCTGACCGAGGCGATCGACACGCTGGCCACCGCGCCGGACTTCATGGATCACGGCCCGTTCACCGAGGCCGCGCTCGCGGTCCGGGAGAAGTTCGCGCCCGACCCCGCGGCGCACTGGGCGCTGCGCGGTGGCCTCTCCGTCCCGACCTGGCTCTACGGCCACGAGCCGGCCAACCTGTTCGCCGGCCGGGTGGCGAAGTACTTCAGTAACGCCATCCGGGAGGACCAGATCCTGCGCCTCTGCCGCGGCGGGCTGGTCTTCGCCCCCGGCCGCGCCGGCACGGTCCAGGAGGTCTTCCAGGCCGCCACCAAGACCTTCTACGGCACCGACGGCCCCAGCGGCGCCTACGTGTTCCTCGACCGGGCCTTCTGGACCGAGACCCTCCCGGTCCGGACGCTGCTCGAGCCGCTGTTCGCCCAGTCACCGCACGGCGACCTGAGCCACACCGTCCACCTCACCGACGACGTCGACGAGGCCGTCCGCATCCTCACCGCCTGACCCGCCCGGTCTCGGCACCCGGCCACCGGCATCCCGGTCAGCTCTTCGGCAGCACCATCGGGTCCGGGGCGAGCGCGACGCGGTCACGGCCGGCGTTCTTGGCGGCGTAGAGCGCGGTGTCCGCGCTCTCCAGCAGCATCTCGGGCGTCTCGGGGCCGGTGCGGGCCGCGATGCCGGCGCTGAACGTGACGGTGACCGTACGGCCGTCGCCGACCTCGATCGGGGTGGTGGCGACGCGGGCGCGGAGTGCGTCGATCCGGGCGGGCGCGTCGGTGCCGGTCAGGACCAGCACGAACTCCTCGCCGCCGTACCGGGCGCACAGCTCGCCCGCGCGGGTCGCGCCGGAGAGCAGCGTGGCGACGCGGATCAGGACGGTGTCGCCGGCGGCGTGGCCGTACCGGTCGTTGATGCTCTTGAAGTGGTCGATGTCGATCAGGGCGACGGACAGCGGTGCGTCGGCCGCGACCGCGCGGGTCAGCCCGGACATCAGGTGCCGGCGGTTGTGCAGGCCGGTGAGGTGGTCGCGGAGGGCCTGCTCGGCGAGGTCGGCGCGGAGCAGTTCGATGGTCTGGAGCTGGCGTTCCAGTTCGCGGCGCTGCCGGTTGAGGTCGGTGACGTCGCGGGTGACGACGGCCCAGCCGATGCAGCGGTCGCCGCGGGCGTAGAGGCGGCTCACCCGGACGTCGAGGTCGAGGCCGGACTGCTGGGCGTTCTCCACGGTGAGCTCGCGGTCGTCGTCGACGGTCAGGTCGCGGCCGGGCATCAGCGGCGTGGCGGCGCCGAGCAGGTCCGCCAGCGTGTGCCCGACGAGCGTGCCGGCCGCGCCGGGACACAGCCGGCGGAGCAGTGCGTCGCCGGCCGGGTTGAGGTCCAGGATGCGGCCGTCACGGCCGACCACCGCGACCGCGTCGCTGATCTTCTCGAAGACGCGGCGGTGGGCGACCGGGGCCTGGGCCGGCATCGACTCGCGGACCACCATCCAGTACATCAGCGGTGCGGTCAGCACGAAACCGAGCGCGGTCAGGTCGGTGAGCCGGCCGTGCAGCGCCAGCACGACCATGTTGAGCAACGCGGACGGCAGCGAGATCAGCACCGCGAACGCGGCCGCCCGATAGCGGCTGGAGGTGACCGACCGGAGCCGCACCACCCGGACGAACGCGAAGCCGAGCACGGCGTAGCTGTAGGCGGAGTGCACCCAGAACAGCGGGCCGTAGACCGGCACGAACCCGCCGTCGAACCCGGTGTCCCGGAACCCGGCGAAGAAGAGCTGGTGCCACGGCGTGGTGGCCATCGCGGTCACGCAGAGCACGGGCTCGATCGCGAAGAGGACGACGAACCGGCGGCTCGGGTGCCAGGCCCGGTCCGCGAGCGCGTGGGAGAGCACCAGCCAGCCGGCGACGACGGTGCAGACGAAGACGAACGACACCGTGTTGGTCAGCTGGAGCAGGCCGGCGTCCCGGACCAGCATCTCGGCCGCGTCGGTCGCGGACCAGCCGGCCAGCCCGACGTTCAGGAACGCGGTCGCGCCGAACCCGGCCGCGTGCCGGCGCCGGCGCCACGCGACCACGGCGATGCCGGTGGAGACGACGGACGCGGCCAGGAAGAGCACGCACAGCACCACCGTGACCATGTGCGTCACCTCCCCCGGCTCGGTCTGGAACACAGCTCCATCGGCAGTGCCGGGCACCCTGCTGAGGTGATGTGAAGTGAGCTACCGGATCTGGTGGCCGGTGATGGCGCGCGCGATGACCAGGCGCTGGATCTCGGACGTACCCTCGAAGATGGTGTAGATCTTGGCGTCCCGGTACCAGCGTTCGACCGGGTGCTCGCGCAGATATCCGGCGCCGCCGAGGATCTGCACGGCCTTCTCGGTGACCGCCACCGCGACCTCGCCGGCCTTGAGCTTGGACATCGAGCCCTCGCCGGCCGCGAACGGGCGGTTGTTGCGGCCCATCCACGCGGCCCGCCAGACCAGCAGGCGCGCGGCGTCGATCTCCATCCGCATGTCGGCCAGCGCGAACGCGATCGCCTGGTTCTCCACGATCGGCCGGCCGAACTGCACCCGGTCGCGCGCGTAGTCGAGCGAGTACTCGTAGGCCGCGCGCGCCACGCCGATCGCCTGCGCGCCGACCGTGGGCCGGGACAGCTCGAACGTGCGCATCGAGGCCTGGCCCGCCGCCCGCTCGTTGTTGCGCGCCTTCGCCAGCCGCGCCTCCAGCCGGCCCCGGCCGCCGAGCAGGCAGCGGCCCGGCACGCGCACGTCGTCGAGGAAGACGTCCGCGGTGTGCGAGGCGCGCAGGCCGAGCTTGGCCAGCTTCCGCGGCGACGACAGACCCTTCGTTCCCGGCGGTACGACGAAGGCGGCCTGACCGCGCGAGCCGAGCGTGGGGTCGACGGACGCGGTGACCACGTGCACCGCCGCGATGCCGCCGTTCGTGGCGTACGCCTTCTGCCCGTTCAGCACCCACTCGTCGCTCGCCTCGTCGTAGACCGCGCGGGTGCGGATCGCGCCGACGTCGGAGCCGGCCTCCGGCTCGGTGGAGCAGAACGCGCCGACCGCCGGGTGCGCCTCGTCGCCGAAGCACGGCGGCACCCACTCGGCCAGCTGCTCGGGCGTGCCGGAACCGAAGATCGCGGCGACCGCCAGCGACGTGCCGGCGATCGACATCGCGAGCCCGGCGTCGCCCCAGAACAGCTCCTCGTTGGCGACCGGCATGGACAGGCCGCTCGGGTCGGACCACGCGTTGGCCAGGAACTCGAACCCGTACAGCCCGACCTTCGCCGCCTCCTGGATCACCGGCCAGGGCGTCTCCTCGCGCGCGTCCCACTCCGCGGCGGCCGGACGCAGCACGCCCGCCGCGAACCCGTGCACCCAGTCGCGCAGCGCGGTCTGGTCCTCGTTGAGCTCCAGGGAGAACTCCACGCCGGTCACGCCTTCGGGATGTCGAACAGCGTCTGGATCTGCGCGGCGAGGCCGAGGTTGCCGTCCGCCTTGAGCTTGCCGCCCATGAACATCATCACCGGGTTGCCGAGGCCGGAGATCAGCTTGACGAACGGGACCGGCGCGACCGTGAGCGTCAGGTCGGGCTTGCGGTCGGTGCTCGGCGAGAGCGTGCAGGCGCCACCGTCGATCACGATCTCGTAGGTGTCCGCGCCGCCGTCCGGCCGGCCGGTGACGGTCCAGTGGATCACCGCGCTGGTCTGGCCCGCGCGCTCCGGCCGGAACTGCTTCGGCATGCGCGCGAACACCTCGTCCAGGATGAACTGGCGCTGCGGTCCGCCGAGCACCTCGGTGATCGTCGAGTCCGGCGTCGCCTTGACGATCTTCGCGAACTCGCGCGGTTCCATGGTGGCGAAGGTGGCGGGGTCGAAATCGGTCATGTCCGGCTTTTCCTCTCCCTAATCTACCCGCGCGTAAGGTTACGCCCGGGTAGATATGCTGACAAGCGTGCCGGCCTTCAAGCGTCTCCCCCGCGCCGTCCGTGAGCGGCAGATGCTGGACTCGGCCGTCCGGGTCTTCTCCCGCCGCGGCTACCACGCCGCGTCCATGGACGAGATCGCCGAGGACGCCGGCATCTCCAAGCCGATGGTGTACGCGTACCTCGGCACGAAGGAAGAGGTGTTCCTCGCCGCGCTGCACCGCGAGGCCGCCCGCCTGATGGACGTCGTCGCCGGCGCGGTCGACGCCGGCACCCCGGCCGACCGCCAGCTCTGGAGCGGCCTGCGCGCGTTCTTCGACTTCGTCGCCGGCAACCGGGAGGGCTGGACCGTGCTCTACCGGCAGGCCCGCGGCCTGGAGCCGTTCGCGGCCGAGCTGGCCGGCATGCGCTCCCGCATGGTGCGGGTGGTGACCGAGCTGCTCACCCAGGCGATGTCCACCTCCGGCGGTCAGGCCACCGACACCGAGCTCGAGGTCATGGCGCACGCGCTGGTCGGCGCCGGCGAGTCCCTCGCCGACTGGATGACCGACCACCCCGGCGCCGACCCCGCCAAGACCGCCACCCAGATGATGAACGTCGCCTGGCTCGGCGCCGACCGCCTCCTCAGCGGCACCACCTGGCGCCCGGGAACCGGGCCGTGATCACCGCCCGGGAACCGGGCCGTGATCACGCCGGTTGTTCGTGACCGGGGCGTCCCGCACGCCGTGGGAACGCCCCGCTCACCGAATTACAGGCCTTCCGCGACCGCCGCGGCGATCTTGAGCCAGGCGTCGCGGGTGGCGGACGAGAGCGTGCCGTAGCGGATCGGCTCACCGGTGTCGACGCTCCGCTCGTACGGCGCGGAGAGCACGATCCGGGTCCGGGCCGCGAAGTGCCGGAAGATCGCGTCGGTGTCCAGGTCGCGCTTGGTCGACGGCGAGGACACGATCGTGACCGCCTGCCGGACCAGCCGCTGCCGCCCGGTCTGCTCCAGGTGGTCGAGCATCCGGGCCGCGGTCTCCGCCGAGTCGTTACGGGCCGACATGGTGACCACGAGCTGGTCGGTGGCGTCGATCGCCGCCTGCCAGTTCTGCGCGCGCACGTTGTTACCGGTGTCCACGAAGATCAGCTTGTAGAACCGGCTGACCACGTCGCGGATCTCGGCGAACGCCTCCGCGGTCAGGATCTCGCCCGCGGTCGCGGACTCGTCGGACGCGAGCACGTCGAACATGCCCTCGCCCTGCGCCCGCACGTACTGCGACAGGTCGCCGACCCGGCCGTTCGCGCCCTGGAAGCTGACCAGGTCGCGCAGCATGTCCCGGACGGTACGCGCGTGGAAGTCCTGCTGCGCGCGCATGCCGAGGGTGCCCTGGGTCTCGTTGTTGTCCCAGGCCAGCACGTAGCCGCCGCGCCGCTGACCGAACGTCATCGCGAGCAGCAGCACCGCGATGGTCTTGCCGGCACCGCCCTTCGGGTTGACGATCGTGACCTGCCGCAGCCCGCCGAAGTTCCGGCGGACCATGTCGATGTCCTTCTTGATCTCCTGCTCACGGCGCCCGGGAGCCAGCGACACCAGGCCGAACGTGGCGTGCCGCAGACCGGCGCGGACGCCCATCTGGGCCACCGGGTCGGCCGGCTTCATGGTCCGGCGCCGCGCGAAGTCGTCCGCGGTCGGCGTCGGCTCGTGCGCGTCCGGCTCCCAGCCGGTGTCCGGCACCGGCGGCTGGCCCTCCTGCGGCGGGAACGGCACCGGCGGGTACGCGGTCCCCTGCTGGTGGTGCACGACCTGCTGCTGCCACGGCGGCACCGCGGCCTGCCCCTGGTTCGGGTCCGGGAACGCCGGCGTGTTCGGGTCCGGGTAGGGCGGCCGCTCCAGCGTGGGCGGGCGCGGGAAGTCGGGCCGCGGTGCGGCACCCTCGTTCGCCGGCTGCCCGTCGTCCGGCGGACCGCTGTCGGCCCCGTCGGCCGGCGGCGCGCTCGTCACCTCGGACACCGGAAGATCAGGACCGGGCACCGGGGGTACGGGCAGCGCGTGCGGCCCCGGGAAGGGACCGGGCACCGGACCGGGGCCCGGCGGCACCGGCGGGACCACACCCTGCTGGTGAACCGGCGGGACCGGGCCCTGCTGGTGCACCGGCGGGTACTGCGCGTGGTGCTGCTGGTGGACCATCGGCGGCTGCTGGTGATGCACCGGCCCCTGCTGGTGCACCGGCGGCTGGTGCACCGGCGGCTGGTGCGTCGGGTACTGCGGCTGCGGCCCCGGGTACTGCGCGTGCGCGCCCGACTGGTGCGGCCCCGGGTACTGCGGACCGGGCGGCGCCGGGTACGGCGGCTGCTGCGGGCCGGGGTACTGCGGACCCGGGTACGGCTGGTTCGGGTACTGCTGGTGCGGATAGGCCGGACCCGGCTGCTGCTGGTGGGGATACGGCGGACCCGGCGGCTGCTGGTTCGGGAACTGCGGGCCGGGGCCGGGCACCGGACCCGGACCCGGCGGCACCGGACCGGGACCCGGCGGCACCGGGTTCTGGTAGGCCGGGCCGGGTGGCACCGGGCCGGGTGCCGGGTACACCGGGTTCGGCGCCGGCGGGACCGGTCCGGGCACGGCGACACGACCATGCGCCCGCGCGTCGGGCCCGGGCGGGGCCGGCGGCGGTGGGCCGGGCACCGGTGGAACGGGCAGCGGTGGAACGGGCGGTGCGAGTGCGGTCGGGCCCGGGTCGGGCGCCGGCCGTACCGTCGCATCCTGCTCTTGATTCTGGTCCTGGGGTGCCGGCACGGGCACGCTGGCGCGAGGCGTGGTGGGTGGAGCCGGCGGCGGTGCCACCGGCTTGTTCTGCTGCGAATCCGCCGGCGACGGCTCCTGGTCGTCCGGAGACCAGAACGGCTCGTCGTCTTCCGTGTCCGACGAGAAACTATTGACCACCGCGCACTGCCTCCCCTAGTTGACGTACGCCGCCCACGCGCCCGCCTCGGTCCACCAGGACCTCTTGCGGTTCAGCGTGCCGGCCACCCCGTCGTCGATGAACTGCACTTCCCCGTCCCGCGGCAGCACGGACGCCGCGCGGCCACGGGCCCGCCGGACCTCGATCCGGAGACGGGACCTGCGGAAACGGCTCTTGGTCCGCACCGGCACCGCCACGGCCACCTCGACCGTGCCGTCGCCCGGGTCGGCGCCGCTGAGCAGCGGGAGGCCGTCCAGGCTCGCGTAGCCGGCCGCGTTGCCGACCGCGCACGCCAGGATTCCCTCTTCCCCGTCACTCAACACCGTGTCGTCCACCTGCACTCTGCCTCGCCAGGGCAAGGGCTTGCCGTCCTCACTCTTACCGCCGAGTAGCGTTCCGTCCAGCGTGACGGATCCCGCATCGGTGCGCAGCAGGTCGATGCGCCGGGTGCGGTCGCCGAGCACCGCGGCCGCGACCGCGGCGGGCTCCCGGGGCAGGCCGAGCTGTGCGGCCAGGTCGTCCGGGGTGCCGGCGCGGACCGGGTCGAGCGGCAGCACGCCGAGCGCGGGCAGATCCGGCACGGTACGCGACTCGGGCAGATCGGCGGGGCGCTTGCTGGGCGGCGGCGCGAACCGGCGGACCAGGCGGCGGACCACGGCCCGGATCTGCGCGTCGGACGCGGCCGCGACCACGACCCGGGTCTTGCTCTCCGTGTCCGGCCAGGTCAGACCGTCGGCACGGGGCGGGGCGTCCAGGCGGGCGAGCACCGCGTCGATCTCGGCGTCCGAGCGGGCGGTCACGTACTCCACCCGCGCTCCGGCCGCGGTCAGCGCGTCGCCGCAGGCCAGCACGGGCACGCGGGTGCCCGGCTCGGCGCAGGAGCGGTCCACGTCCGGCGCCTCGCCGGCGTGCTCGTCACCGCCGCAGCAGGATCCGCCGAGCCCGCAGGCGCTGGATCCGGCGGGCGCGCCGGAAGCGAGGCTGAGCAGCACCACGTCGTACACGGCCGGTGGCCTCCCGTGATCTTCTCGGCCATCTCCAACGTGGCCGTAACTTCTTGTTAGCCTGACACCTCGGGCTTGCCGTGTGGTCGCCACCTTGGCACCCGAGCCCCTCGAAGGCGGGTTTGCAGATGCCAGCGATAGTGCTTCTCGGCGCGCAATGGGGCGACGAGGGCAAGGGCAAGGTTACCGACCTGCTGGGCGAGCGGGTCGACTACGTGGTGCGGTACTCCGGCGGCAACAACGCCGGCCACACCGTGATCACTCCCGACGGCCAGAAGTATGCCCTTCACCTCATGCCGTCCGGCGCGCTGTCGCCGAACGCGATCATCGTGATCGGCAACGGCGTCGTGGTCGACCCCAAGATCCTCCTTCAGGAGATCGACGGCCTCAACGAGCGCGGCGTCGACGTGTCCCGGCTGCGGATCTCCGGTGACGCGCACCTGATCATGCCGCACCACCGGGCGCTGGACCGGGTGGTGGAGCGCTACCTCGGCTCGTCCCGGATCGGCACCACCGGGCGCGGCATCGGCCCGGCCTACGGCGACAAGGTCGCGCGGATGGGCATCCGCGTGCAGGACCTGCTCGACCCGGGCATCCTGCGCAAGAAGCTCGAGCTGGCGCTGCGCGAGAAGAACCAGATCCTGTTCAAGGTCTACAACCGCAAGGCGATGGACGTGGACGCGGTGGTCGAGGAGTACCTCGGCTACGCGGAGCGGCTGAAGCAGTACATCGCGGAGACCCGGACGATCCTCTGGGACGCGCTGGACCGCGGCGAGAACGTGCTGCTCGAGGGCGCCCAGGCGACCATGCTGGACATGGACCACGGCACGTATCCGTTCGTGACGTCGTCGAACCCGACCGCGGGTGGCGCGTGCGTGGGCGCGGGCATCCCGCCGACCGCGATCACCAAGGTCATCGCGGTGAGCAAGGCGTACACCACGCGCGTCGGTTCCGGCCCGTTCCCGACCGAGCTGTTCGACGAGTTCGGCCAGCACCTGCGCAAGATCGGCCACGAGTACGGCACGACCACCGGCCGCGAGCGCCGCTGCGGCTGGTTCGACGCGGTCGTCGCGCGGTACGCCTCCCGGCTGAACGGCGTCACCGATCTGGTGGTGACGAAACTGGACGTCCTCTCCGGACTGGAGAAGGTGCCGATCTGCGTCGGCTACGAGATCGACGGCGAGCGCGTCGACGACATGCCGATGACGCAGACCGACTTCCACCACGCCAAGCCGGTCTACGAGGAGCTGGACGGCTGGTGGGAGGACATCTCCCAGGCCCGCACCGAGGCGGAGCTGCCGAAGAACGCGCGCCGGTACATCGCGCGGATCGAGGAGCTGTGCAACACCCGGGTCAGTGTGGTCGGCGTCGGTCCGGGCCGCGACGAGAACGTGGTCCGGCACCAGCTGATCTGAGCTAGATCACCGGCCGTCGGTAGCATCACTCGGCGTGCGCGTACTTCTCATCGGTTCCGGAGGGCGTGAACACGCCCTCGCCATCGGCCTCGCGGCCGACCCCTCGGTCGAGCGGCTGGTCGCGGCGCCGGGCAACCCCGGCATCGCCCAGCACGCCGAGCTGCGCGAGGTGGCCGCGACCGACCCGGCCGCGGTCGCGGCGCTCGCCGTCGAGGTGGGCGCCGACCTGGTCGTGATCGGCCCGGAGGCGCCGCTGGTGGCCGGCGTGGCGGACGCGGTGCGGGCCAAGGGCATCGCCGCCTTCGGCCCGTCCGCCGCGGCCGCGCAACTGGAGGGCTCGAAGACGTTCGCCAAGGACGTGATGTCCGCGGCCGGCGTGCCGACCGCGCGCGCGTTCACCTGCACCACGCCGGCCGAGGCCGCGGCCGCGCTGGACGAGTTCGGCGCGCCGTACGTGGTGAAGGACGACGGCCTCGCCGCGGGCAAGGGCGTCGTGGTCACGGACGACCGGGACGCGGCGCTCGCCCACGCGGCCGAGTGCGGCCGGGTCGTCATCGAGGAGTACCTCGCCGGTCCCGAGGTCTCGCTGTTCGTGGTGACCGACGGCGAGGCGGCGCTGCCGCTGATGCCGGCCCAGGACTTCAAGCGCGTCGGCGACGGCGACGCCGGGCCGAACACCGGCGGCATGGGCGCCTACACGCCGCTGCCGTGGGCGCCCGACGGGCTGGTCGACCGGGTCATGGCCGAGGTGGTCACCCCGACGCTGGCCGAGATGCGCAAGCGCGGCACGCCGTTCTCCGGCCTGCTCTACGTCGGGCTGGCGATCACCGAGGCCGGCCCGCGGGTGATCGAGTTCAACGCGCGCTTCGGCGACCCGGAGACCCAGGTCGTGCTGGCCATGCTGACCACGCCGCTGGCCGGTCTGCTGCACGCGGCCGCGACCGGCGAGCTGGCCGCACACCCGCCGCTGACCTGGCGGGACGGCGCCGCGGTGACCGTGGTGGTGGCGTCCGAGGGCTACCCGGAGGCGCCGCGGACCGGTGGCGTGCTGACCGGCGCGGAACGGCCCGGCGTGATCCACGCGGGCACGAAGCGGCGCGACGACGGCGCGCTGGTCTCGTCCGGCGGCCGGGTGGTCTGCGCGACCGCCACCGGCGCGGACCTCACCGCCGCCCGGACCGCCGCATACGCGCTGGTGGAGGGCATCGAGCTGGCCGGTTCGCACCACCGGACCGACATCGCATTGGCTGCTGCGGAAAGGCGCGTAACGGTCTGACCTCCGCAAATACGTAGTCCGATTCGTCACGTGTGTCACTCTGAGAAAAGAGGGGTAGGGAGCGTGCGAGTTCGGCGGCCGTCGAACTCGCACACGACGTAGGGAGGTGCGCGGTGCTCGACAGAACGGGACCTACCGTAGGCGTGCTCGGCTCGTACGGCGGACTCAACCTCGGGGACGAGGCGATCCTCACCAGCCTGCTCGACGATCTGCGCAACCGGCGCCCGGACGCCCGGATCCTGGTCTTCTCCCGGCATCCGGAGAACACGAAGGCGAAGCACCCGAACGTCGAGGTGGTCGGCTGGGAGGGGATCAGCCGGCAGGCGACGGCGACCTCGCTCGGCGAACTCGACCTGCTGATCCTCGGCGGCGGCGGAATCCTGTACAACACCGAGGCGCGGCGCTACCTGCGAGTGGCCAAGGCGGCCCAGGAGCGTGGCGTGCCGGTCTTCACGTACGCGCTCGGCGCCGGCCCGCTCACCGAGGAGACGGACTGCGCCATCGTGCGGGAGGTGCTCTCCGAGGCGGTCGAGGTCACGGTCCGGGACGAGGAGTCCCGGCTGGTCCTCGAGGAGGCCGGCGTCACCCGCACCATCCACGTGACCGCGGACCCGGCGCTGCTGCTGGACCCGGAGGACTTCAGCGACGACATGCTGCGGACGGAGGGCATCCCGGCCGGGCGGCGCCTGGTCGGCATGAGCGTCCGCGAGCCCGGCAAGGCCGCGGAGCACCTGGACGAGGAGTCCTACCACCAGCTGCTCGCGCAGATGGGCGACTTCCTGGTGCACCGGCTGGACGCGCGGCTGCTCTTCGTGCCGATGGAGCGCGACGACATCCGGCACTCGCACGCGGTGCTCTCGCACATGACCGCGGTGCAGGACTGCCGCGTGCTCTACGGCGACTACCGCCCACGCCAGGTGCTCGGCCTGATGCGGCACCTGGACCTGGCGGTCGGCATGCGCCTGCACTTCCTGATCTTCAGCGCGCTCAGCGGCGTGCCGTTCCTGCCGCTGCCGTACGCCGGGAAGGTCTTCGACTTCGCCCAGCAGGCCGGCGCACCGGCTCTCCGCGGCGTGATGCGCGAGTCGGCCGGCCCGCTGCTCGCGCAGGTCGACCGGCTCTGGGACGAACGGCCCGAACGGGTCGCGGACACCAGTGAGCGCATGTCCGGGCTGCGCGTCCGCTCCCGGGAGACCGGCGAACGGCTCGGCGCGGTCCTGGAGAACATCCGCCCGCGGACACTGATCGCCGCGTAGAAAGGGATAGGAGATCGCGACCGGGGTAGGGGATCAGTCATGACGTTGTCGCCGTACGTGTCGACCGCATACCTCTCCCCTCCCCCGCAGGACGAACTCGTCGAGCTGCCTCCCCGCCGGGCCCGTCGCGCCGGCCGCACGAACGTGCTGGTCGTCGGCGGTGGGCCGGCCGGGATCGGGGCGGCGCTCGGTGCCGCCGCGACCGGCGTCCGGGTGACGCTGGTCGAGCGCTACGGCTTCCTCGGCGGCAACGCGACCGCCGCGCTGGTGATGCCGCTGACCAGCTTCCACAACGAGATCAAACAGGCGGTCGGCGGCGACGACACCCGGCTGCTCCCGACCGACCACGGCGAGGGCGAGCCGGTCGTCGGCGGCGTGCTCTGGACCATGCTCGACCGGCTGCACCAGATGGGCGGCGTGATCAAGCCGAGCCCGGACACCGGCTACACCGTGCCGTTCGACCCGGAGCTGTTCAAGCTCACCGCGTACGAGCTGCTGGCCGAGGCCGGCGTGCACATGCTGCTGCACTCGTTCGCGTCCGACGTGATCGACCTGCCGGACGGCGCGCGGGTGGTCTTCGAGGGCAAGTCCGGCCCGATCGTCATCGACGCGGACGTGGTCGTCGACTGCACCGGCGACGGCGATCTCGCGGCCGCGGCCGGCGCACCATACGAGATCGGCCGCCCCGAGGACGGCCTGACCCAGCCGATGACGCTCATGTTCCGGATGGGCAGGTTCAACCACGAAGGCTTCAACGGGTACGTGCGGGAGCACCCCGACCAGTGGCGCGGCGTCTACGGTCTGTGGGACCTCATCCGCGAGGCCACCGAGGCCGGTGAGCTCGACCTCACCCGCGAGGACCTGCTCTTCTTCGCCACGCCGTACGACGACGAGGTCGCGGTCAACTCCACCCGCGTCACCGGCGTGCTCGGCACCAGCGTCTTCGACCTGACCCGGGCCGAGCTGGTGGCGCACGAGCAGATGGCGCAGATCGCCCGTTTCCTGCGCCGCCGCGTCCCCGGCTTCGAGCAGTCCTACGCGATCCAGAGCGGCGTGCAGGTCGGCGTCCGGGAGACCCGGCGCATCCAGGGCGAGTACACGCTGACCGGCGACGACGTGCTGACCGCCCGGAAGTTCGACGACGTGATCGCGCGCGGTGCGTACCCGGTCGACATCCACAACCCGACCGGCCGCGGCACCGTGCTGAAGCGCCTGCCGCAGGGCGCGTCGTACGACATCCCGCTGCGCTGCCTGCTTCCCCGCGGCACCGACCGTCTGCTGGTCGCCGGCCGCGCCATCTCCGGCGACCACGTGGCCCACTCGTCGTACCGCGTCATGCCCATCTCGATGGCCACCGGCCAGGCCGCCGGCGTCACCGCCGCGCTCGCCTCCCGCGACGGCAAACCGCCGCGCGACCTCTCCGTCGAGACAGTCCAGCGCGAGCTCCGCAACCAGCGCGCCAGCCTGGCCTGACCGCTCAGCCGAGCCGCGTCACCAGCGCGCGGAGCGCGAGCTGCAGCTCCTCGTCCGGAGCGACGGAGTTCGACGAGAACGTGACGTACCGCTGGGGCATCGCGAGCTGGGCGCGCAGGTGCGGCAGGGCCGGTGCGGCGGCGCGGCCCATCCGGCTCAGGCACGCCACGACGAAGGGTCCGGCGAAACCGTTCCGCGCCCACGCCGCCAGCAGCGTGTCGACCACCGCCGGGGCCTCCGGTTCGCCGGCGATGCCCCGGATCGCGTCCGCGCTGTGCAGCCGGACCCAGTCGTAGTCGTGGTTCAGCAGCTCGCGCAGGCGCGGCAGCGCGGCCGCGGCGGGCGGGCCGATCTCGCCGAGCGCCTCGCCGACGGTCCGGACCGCGTAGGCGGCGTCGTCCGCGAGCGCGTCGAGCAGCAGCGGCAGTAGCTCGTGCCGATCGCGGCCGATCGCCCACAGCGCCGCCAGCGCCTCCTGCCCGAGATACCGGTCGCGGGTCGCGGCGACCGTGCGGACCGCGTCGAGCGCGGGCGCGGCGGCCGGGCCGAACGCCCGTAGCGCGGACAGCGCCGCGCGAACGGACGACGAGTCCTCGGCGCTCCCCGTCGCGGAGAGGAAGCCGGCGATCGCGGGCACGGCGGCCGGGTCACCGAGCGCGGACAGCGCGGAGACCAGCGCGCTGCCCGGCCTGCTCGCCCGCGGGTCGGCCGGGTCGATGCGGCGCAGCCGCGCGAGCAACCGGGGCACCAGCCGGCCGGCCGCACCCGGGAGCCGGCCGGCGACCCGGACCGCCCGCCAGCTGTCCACGTCACCGTCGAGCGCGGCCAGCAGGCTGGGCACCGCGCGTGCGTCGCCGAGCAGGGCCAGCGCCTGCACCGCCTCCTGGTGCGCGCGGCGCGCCTGCGGGTCGGGCGCGGACCACGCGCCGGGGCCGGCCGCGCTGACGACCGCGGCCAGCGCGTCCGCGACCGGGGCGGAGAGCGGCGCGCAGTGCTGCAGCGTCACCGCGGCCTCCGCGGCGACCTCGTGGTTCGCCTCGTCCAGGTGGCCGGCGACTCGGGTGATCAGCGCGGTGTGGTCACCACGCCAGTCGCCCACGAGATCGCGGCTCATCCGGAGCGCGTCCAGCCGGGTGCCCGGATCGGCGCTGCGCAGCTGCTCCGCGAGCAGCGCGGCACGGTCCGCGACCCGGCCGGCCAGCGTCCGGTGGAACGTGTGCAGCAGGCCGGTGGTCGGCGCGAACACGCGGTTGGCCCGGTCCAGCTCGTCGAAGACGGCGGTCACCTCCGGCGGCGCTCCCGGCTCCGGCGGCCTGGGTGGTGGCGAGCCCCGCCACGGCCAGGTCGGGGTCAGCGCGCGCAGCAGCCGGATCGCGGCCGGCACGGCGTCGTCGCCGATCCGGTCCGGGGCGGACCGCGCGCGGTGCACCACGGCGGCGAGGCGGGTGCCGGCGTCCGCGCCGGGGTCGGCGGCGAGCGCGTCCAGCCAGGCGATCACATCGGCCGCGCACGCCGGGTGGCGCAGCGCGATCTCGCCCATGGACCGCACGATCGCGAGCCGGATGACCAGGTCGGACTCGGCCGGGAGCCGCCGGCGCAGCACCGTGGCGGCGCGGACGCCGTCGCTGTGGATCAGGCCGATCGCCGGGATCGCGGCCACGCGCACGCACGGGTCCGGGTCGGCGGCGAGCGCGACGAAGGTCTCCCCACGGTCGCGCAGCACGACGCCCGCTCCGCGATAGTCGTGCACCGCGTAGTCGTGGTCGGGCTCGACGTCGTCGTCGCAGGGGATGTCGGCGACCTCGCCGGCGATGCTGGTCAGCAGCGTGACGACCGCGGCCCGGTCCGGCGTGCCGGGGTCGGTGGCCAGCGCGAACAGGAACGGCAGGGCCGCGGTCGTGCTGCGGTAGACGTCGCCCTGGTGGTGGACGCTGCCGTAGAACGAGTCGAACGCGCCGCTTCGCTCCGCCGCGTCCGGCGAGCGCATCGCCAGCAGCATCGCGGGAACGTCTGCGGCCGAGCCGTAGGCGTGCTTCATCGCGGCCCAGTCGATCCGGTCCAGTCCGTCGAGCATGGACGGCATGATGCCCGGCCGGTACGACATTTTCGTGGCACGCCCGCACGGGGCCGATGGTGACCGGCCGCGGAACCGGCAGGGAGGCCGCCCGCGGCCGACCGGTGCCCGCGGGAGCATGCGGGCGGGGCCACGCCGGATGCGGGAATCCGGTCCTTCGGGGTCGGGGTTGCCGGCACGCCACGGGTATTGCGCTCGTGCCGAACACTCGGGCACATGGAGATCTTGGTGATCGGCGCGGTGGGCCTGTTGATCGTCGTGCTGCTGGCGAACCGGGGCCAGAAGAAGAAGCGGAAGCGCGACGGAGGAGACGGCCACTACTCCGGCACGGACAGCGGCGGCAGCGGTGGCGGTGGCGACGGCTGGGGTGGCGGGGACGGCGGTGGTGACGGTGGGGGCGGCGGCGGTGGCGACTGAGCCGGTCAGACGATCGGGACGCGGTGCCAGAAGCCGATCGGGAGGTTGACCTCGTCGGCGGTGGAGATGCCGTTCTCGTCGAGTGCGTTGTGGATCGCCAGGCGGGCACCGTCGAAGATGAGCTCGACGGCGTGCAGCACGCGGGGGCGCCACTGGGACGGCATGATCCGCTCGATCACGTTGACCTGGCGCAGCGCGCGGCCGCGGAGCGCGGCCAGCTCGGGGAGCGTGCCGGAGCGCCAGTCGAGGTGGATGCCGGGCCAGTCGAGCGGGGTGGTCATGTCGATCTGACCCCAGGTGATGGCGCACTCGTCGAACTTGCGGTGGGTGATCTCGACGTTGAGGTCGCCGAAGCCGAGGATGACCGGGCCGCCGGCGAACCAGACGTCGGTGTCCAGGTCCCACATCAGCCAGGCGTCGACCAGTGGGCGGTCCAGGACGCGGGCGAAGCGGGCGCGGTGCGCGGCCGCCAGGGCGCGGGAGCTGAACTGCCACTCCGGCTCGTATCCGTCGATGCCGAGCATGCCCGCGACCTCCGTTCCACGTCGTTGGATCGTAACCACACGACGAACGGCCGGTCCCGTCGTGGGACCGGCCGCGTCGAAAACGGAACTAAAGGGATTACTTGCTCAGCGTGGTGCCGGTCGAGCGGAGGTGCTCGCAGGCCTCGACGACGCGCTTGGCCAGGCCGTTCTCGGCCAGCTTGCCCCAGGCCCGCGGGTCGTACGCCTTCTTGTTGCCGACCTCGCCGTCGATCTTGAGGACGCCGTCGTAGTTCTTCATGATGTGGTCGACGACCGGGCGGGTGAACGCGTACTGCGTGTCGGTGTCGATGTTCATCTTGATCACGCCGTAGTCCAGCGCGCCGTGGATCTCGGAGAGCAGCGAGCCGGAACCGCCGTGGAAGACCAGGTCGAACGGCTTCTCCTTGCCGTACTTGGCGCCGACCGCCTCCTGGATCTCCTTGAGGATCTCCGGGCGCAGCTTGACGTTGCCCGGCTTGTAGACGCCGTGCACGTTGCCGAAGGTCAGGGCCGTCATGTAGCGGCCCTTCTCGCCCAGGCCGAGCGCGGCCGCGGTGGCCAGGCCGTCCTCGACGGTGGAGTACAGCTTGTCGTCGATGGCGGCGGAGACGCCGTCCTCCTCACCGCCGACCACGCCGACCTCGATCTCGAGGATGATGTGCGCGGCCGCGGACAGGGCCAGCAGCTCCTCGGCGATCTGCAGGTTCTCCTCGACCGGCACGGCCGAACCGTCCCACATGTGCGACTGGAACAGCGGCGCCTTGCCGTTCGCGACGCGCTCCTTGGAGAGCGCGAGCAGCGGCCGGACGTACCCGTCGAGCTTGTTCTTCGGGCAGTGGTCGGTGTGCAGCGCGATGTTGATCGGGTAGTTCTTCGCGACCTCGGTCGCGTACTCGGCCAGCGCGACCGCACCGGTGATCATGTTCTTCACGGTCGGGCCGGACGCGTACTCGGCACCGCCGGTGGAGATCTGGATGATGCCGTCGCTGCCCGCCTCCGCGAAGCCCTGCAGGGCCGCGTTCAGGGTCTGCGAGGACGTCACGTTGATCGCGGGGTACGCGAACGCGCCGGCCTTGGCGCGGTCGAGCATCTCGGCGTAGACCTCAGGGGAGGCGATAGGCATCGGAGCAACTCCTTGATGTGGTGCGCTGGGTCCGGAACCCCCGGCGGGACCGCGTTGTCCTTCGCCGGAAGTATCCCGCACGCCTCATGTGTCGGGAACATCGCCCTGGAGTTACGGCCACGGGTTTTCGGGGGTGGATCCAGGGAAGCCGTTCAGGTCGTACCGTGAGGTGACGCAAGGAGGCGCTCATGAGCTACCCCGATGATCTGGTGCTGCGCGATCGTGAGGCGCCGGAGGCGGACGCGGCCGAGCAGGCGCGCCCGGTCCACGAGGACAACCCCGCCGAGGCTTTCGTGCCGGGTGACTTCGCGCCGGGTGACGGGGTCGACGAGGCGGACGCCGTCGAACAGGCCCGCGAGGTGCAGCTGTCCGACGACGACTACCGCTGACTCACCGGGTCACGTAGTCCGGGTGGGCCCGCGCCCACCCGCTCATCCCGCCGTCACGGAGCGCCTCGAAGAGCGAGTCCGGCAGCTCGTCGCCCGGCTCGGCGCCGGGCCGGGCCGTGGTGATCCCGACGACCGGCTTGCCGTCCAGGTTCATGCCGGCGAGCGCGGTCACCAGGTCCAGCCCGCCCTGGTCCAGGCTGAGCCCGTCGCCGGCGGCCCGGACCAGCTCCAGCAGACTGGCACCGGCCGCCTTCGCGGCGATCGCCCGCAGGTAGCGCTGACCGTTGCGGTCCCGGTCGTCGGAGCCCTGATCCAGGCCGTACCGCTGGCGCAGCAGGTCGATCGCGGCGGCACCGTCGAAGTCGGAGCAGCCCGCGGCGTACTGCCGGTGGGTGTGCCAGGAGACCACCTCCTGGTCGAGGCACAGCTCGACGCCGCCGACCGCGTCCGTGATCGCCTCGACCGCGGAGTAGCGAACCGTCACGGTGCCGTCGAACGTCATGCCGGTCAGCTCACGCATCGCGGCCTCGGTCAGGTCCGGCCCACCGAGCGTGAACGTCCGGCTCAACGTGTCCTGCCCCCGTCCGGGCACCGTCACGGCCCGGTCGCGCGGCAGCGACACCAGGTAGACCGCGTCCTGCCCGGCCGGCACGTGCGCGACCAGCACGGTGTCCGCGCGCGCGTCGGCACCGTCCCCGTCCGCGCCGATCAACAGCACGTTGAGCGGGCGGTCCGCGGCGGCCACCGGCGGCGACACCGACGACGCCACCTCGACGGGTGCGGCCCGGCCGGTCTCCCGGCTGATCAGCGTGGGTACGGCCAGCACCGCGGTGACCGCGAGCGCCGCGCCCACGGACCGGCTGACCAGCCGGATACGACGGCGGCGGCCGGTGGTCTCGTCGATGGCCCGGCGCAGCGGTCCCGGGTCCGGCGCGAGGTGCTCGTGGCGGGCGAACGTCTCCCGCAGGTCGTTCTCGATCATCTCTCCTAGACCTCCACCAACTGCGCCCGGAGCGTGGCGAGGGCGCGCGAGATCGACGCCCGGACCGTGCCGACCGCGCGCCCGAGGATCTCGGCGATCTCCGCGTCCGGCAGGTCCTCGTAGAAGCGCAGGACCAACGCGGCCCGCTGCCGCTTCGGCAGGCGGGAGAGCCACGCCCAGATCTGGTCCCGTTCCGCGGCCGCCTCGGCATGATCCCCCGGTACGGCGAGCGCCTCGTCCGGCTCCGCGCGCAGCAGCACGCGCCGCAGCCAGGACCCGCGCCGCCAGTCCAGGTACTGGTTGGTGAGCATGCGGCGGACGTACCGGTCGGGCGAGTCGGCACGGGCCACGCGGCGCCAGTTGAGCTGGACCCGGACCATCGTCTCCTGCACCAGGTCCTGCGCCAGATGCGGATCCTGCGTCAGCATGACCGCGTACCGCGACAGCGCGGGCAGCCGGGAGTCGGCGAACTCCGCATAGTCCAAGGGGCACCTCCGAGTGCTCTCCCAGAGATGACGTCCCGCGACACCCAAATCATTGCGAACGATCGCAGGAAAGTTATCCACCGGGGTTGACCTGCGGTTTTGCGGTTATCCCCAGAGTTATCCACAGGCGGTCCGGTTTATCCACAGGCCAGTTTTCCACAGGGCCGGATCAACCGTTCGGACAGAACTCCGAGCATCGACCCACACGGCGCACCGGCCTTCGCGGCCGGCGGGGCGCCGTGCCGTGGGTCACGCGGCACGGGGTCGCCGGGTCCGGTATCGCCCCCTAAGATCCACATCGGAAATCTACGGATCGTAATTTTCCGATTACGGGAGGGCCTCGCCGCACATGCGTCACCTGACAGTCCGCACCGTCCTCGCCGGCCTGGCCACGACCCTGGCCACCGCCGTGCTCTGCCTGCCCGGGTCACCCGCGTCCGCTGCCGTGCCCGGCCTCGACCTCACGTTCGACCAACTCACGCTCACGACCGGCTCGACGCCGGTGGCGCAGGAGGTACGACTCCGGGGTGACCAGGGGGCCTCCGCCCGGAACGTCGTTCTCACCTTCAACACAGCTGATCTTGACGGGGTCGCCACGATCGTCCCGGACGTGGTCCTGGGCGGCTGGTGGGGATGTGACGACGCCGGGACACTGATCACGTGCGCGTGGACACGGACGGGACCCTACTCGTTCAACGGCTACAGCGACCCGCTCTTCGATCTCATCGTGACCCCGGCCGCGGACGCCGCACCGGGCGCCGGTGGCACGCTCGCCTACACGGTCACGGCTGATGGCAGCACCGCCGGCGGCACCAGCCGCATCTCCGTCAGCGAGGGCGTCGACCTGGCAATCCCGGACACCGGCGACGTGACCGGCACCGTACCCAGGGGCGGCACGTTCCAGGCGGCGGTGGGCGTGAGCAACCCGGGAACGCGAACGGTGCACGGCACGGTGCTCGTCCTCGACCTGAGCGCGGGCCTGCGGCTGGCCGGCAACCACAGCAACTGCCACGTTCCGGCGGACGACAGCTTCCCGTACGCCTACTGCGAGTTCGACCAGGACGTGCTGCCCGGTGCGGTCCACCGGACCTGGGTGCCGCTCGGGGTCGACTCCTCCGTCCGGGCACCGAGCACGATCTACAGCTCCCTGAACTGGTACACGCCGGTCGACTGGACGGTCACCCGGAGCCGGTGGGGAGGCGCGGACGCCACGTTCGTCCCCGGCACCGGTGCCGTGCTGAGCCTGGCCGGGGCGCCAGCGTCCACGGTCGAGCGGGCCCAGACCGACACCGTGTGGGCCGACACCACCCACAACCTCGTCATCAGAGTGACCGGAAGCAATCCGGTGAACTTCGCCGCGGTCGGCGCGTCCGTACCGGGAACCATCGGTGTGCCGCACGAGATCCAGGTCGGTCTGCGCAACGCGGGTTCGGTCCGGTACGACAGTGCGGACGGGGAACTGGGCCTCTACGCGGACGTGCGCTTCCCGAGTGGCGTCACCGTCACCGCCGCGGACGAGAACTGCGAACCCGTCGCTCCCGGCGAGTACCGGTGCGTACACCCGGAGAGTCGATTCCCGGCAGGCGCGCAGCAGCTCTTCGGGTTCGAGCTGGTGATCGACGTGCCGACGACCGATGTTCCCGGCACGGTCACGATGCTCAGCCTCAAGGTCGCCGACGGCGACGCAGCCGACGACGTGGCCGAGATCCGGTTCCTCTGAGGCCGGGGTCCCTGCCGGGCCGGCAGGGACCCCGTAATTCGAGCGAGACTCGCGTCGCTGCCTGGGATCATGTGCGGGTGCTGATGACCGTCTCGACCACGCATACGCCCGCCACCGATCTCGGCTATCTCCTCGTCAAGCATCCGGACCGGGTGCATCGGTTCGACGTGCCGGCCGGGCAGGCGTACGTGATGTATCCCGAGGCGACGGCGGAACGCTGCACGGCGGCGCTGCTGCTGGACATCGATCCGCACCTGCTGCACTCGGGCCGGAAGCGGGGGGCCGAGGCACCGGACTCGGCCGAGCTCGGGCAATACGTGAACGACCGGCCGTACGCCGCGTCCAGCATGCTCGCGTCCGCGCTCGGGAAGGTGTTCCGCAGCGCGCTGCGCGGTGCGTCGAAGGACCGGCCGGAGCTGGCCGGCACCGCGATCCCGCTGGAGGTCGCGGTGCCGGTGCTGCGCTGCCGCGGCGGTGCGGAGCTCGCGCCGCGACTGTTCGGCCCGCTCGGCTGGGAGGCGTCCGTGACGCCGATCCCGCTGGACGACGACTGGGGCGACAGCCGGTACGTGCAGCTGCGGCTGACCGGCACGTTCCGGCTCGCCGACGCGCTCAACCACCTGTACGTGCTGCTTCCCGTGCTGGACGACGCCAAGCACTACTGGGTCGCGCCGGACGAGATCGACAAGCTGATCCGGGCCGGCGAGGGCTGGCTGGCCGGCCACCCCGACCGTGCGCTGATCACCCGGCGTTTCCTGGCGCACCGCCGCGCGCTGGCCGGCGCCGCGCTGGCCCGGCTGGCCGAGGAGCACAGCCGGCTGGCCGAGCTGGACGACATCGCGGACCCGGACACCATCGAGGAGCCGGCGGCGGAGAGGCGTCAGCCGCTGGCCGTGCAGCGCCGCGCGGCCGTGCTGGCCGCGCTGCGGGAGCTGGGCGCCGCGCGCGTGCTGGACCTCGGCTGCGGCCCCGGTGCGCTGCTGGCCGACCTGGTCCGCGACCGCCGGTTCACCGAGATCGTCGGCGCGGACGTCTCCACCCGCTCCCTGGAGATCGCGGAGCGGCGGCTGCGGCTGGACCGGCTGCCGGAGCGGCAGCGCGAGCGGATCAAGCTGTGGCAGACCGCGCTCACCTACCGCGACGACCGGCTGCGCGGCTTCGACGCGGCCGTGCTGATGGAGGTGATCGAGCACGTCGACCCGCCGCGGCTGGCCGCGCTGGAGGACGCGGTGTTCGGGCACGCGGCACCGCAGGCGGTGCTGGTGACCACGCCGAACGCGGAGTACAACGTGCACTACGAGCTCGACGGCATGCGTCACCACGACCACCGGTTCGAGTGGACCCGCGAGCAGTTCGCCGCGTGGTCGGCCCGGGTCGCCGAGCTGTACGGGTACGCCGTGCGGCTGGCCGGCATCGGCGAGGACGACCCGGCGGCCGGATCACCCACCCAGATCGCGATCTTCACCAGGAGCACCGAGGCATGACCGAGCTGACCGTCCCCGAGCTGTCCCTGGTCGCGCTGGTCGGCATCTCCGGATCCGGCAAGTCGACGTTCGCCCGGCGGCACTTCGCCCCGACCCAGGTGCTCTCCTCGGACACGTTCCGCGCCATGATCGCCGACGACGAGAACGACCAGTCCGCGTCCGGCGACGCGTTCGACGCGCTGCACTACGTGGCCGGCAAGCGTCTGGCCGGCGGCCGGCTGACCGTGGTCGACGCCACCAACCTGCAGGAGCACGCCCGGGCGGGCCTGCTGAAGGTCGCGCGGGAGCACGACGTGCTGCCGGTCGCGATCGTGCTGGACGTGCCGGAGTCGCTGGCCTGGGAGCGCACCGAGGCGCGGGCGGACCGCACGTTCGGCCGCGAGGTGCTCGCGCGGATGCGGCGCGACCTGCGCCGGTCACTCGGCCGGCTGCAGCGCGAGGGTTTCCGGAGGATCCACGTGCTGCACGGCCCGGACGAGATCGACGCCGCGACGATCCGGTACGAGAAGCTCTTCAACGACCGGCGCGAGCTGACCGGCCCGTTCGACATCATCGGCGACGTGCACGGCTGCCGCTCGGAGCTGGAGACGCTGCTGGCGGAGCTGGGCTGGGAGATCCACCGGGACGCGGCCGGGTACGCGGTGTCCGCGAGCCATCCGCGGGGCCGCACCGCCGTCTTCGTCGGTGACCTGGTCGACCGCGGGCCGGACACGCCCGGCGTGCTGCGCCTCGTGATGGGCATGATCGACGCCGGCACCGCGCTCAGCGTGGCCGGCAACCACGAGGCGAAGCTGCTGCGCAAGCTGCGCGGCCGGGACGTGAAGCTGACCCACGGCCTCGCCGAGTCGGTCGCGCAGCTGGAGGCGGCGCCGCGCGAGCTCACCGACCGGCTGCCGCGTTTCCTCGACTCGCTGATCAGTCACTACGTGCTGGACGGCGGCCGGCTGGTGGTCGCGCACGCGGGCCTGAAGGAGGCGTACCACGGTCGTGCGTCCGGCCGGGTCCGGTCGTTCGCGCTCTACGGCGAGACCACCGGCGAGTCCGACGAGTACGGCCTGCCGGTCCGTTACCCGTGGGCGCAGGACTACCGGGGCAAGGCCATGGTGGTCTACGGCCACACGCCGGTGCTGGCGGCGGAGTGGGTCAACAACACCATCTGCCTGGACACCGCCGCGGTGTTCGGCGGCTCGCTGACCGCGCTCCGCTATCCGGAGCGGGAACTGGTCAGCGTGCCCGCGGAGGCGGTGCACTACGCGCCGGTCCGCCCGCTGCACACGCTGCCGGGTGCGCAGCGCCCGGCGGACGCGCTGGAGCTGTCCGACGTGACCGGCCGGCGGCACCTGGAGACCGGGTACGGCTCGGTGACCGTCGCCGCGGAGAACTCGGCCGCCGCGCTGGAGGTGATGAGCCGGTTCGCGATGGACCCGCGCGCGCTGCTCTGGCTGCCGCCGACGATGGCACCGTGCTCGACCGCGCCGTCCGGCGACTTCCTGGAGCATCCGGCGCAGGCGTTCGCGGACTACCGGTCCGCGGGCGTGACGACGGTGGTGTGCGAGGAGAAGCACATGGGCTCCCGCGCGGTGGTGCTGCTGTGCCGGGACGCGGAGGCGGGCAAGCGGTTCGGCGTGTCGCTGGGCGCGGTGTGGACGCGTACCGGCCGGCCGTTCTTCGACGATCCCGCGCTCACCGACGAGCTGCTGCGCCGTGCCGGTGCGGCCGCGGAGGCGGCCGGGCTGTGGGACGAGCTGTCCACCGGCTGGGTGCTGCTCGACTGTGAGCTGCTGCCCTGGTCCGCCAAGGCCGGCGCGCTGATTCGCGAGCAGTACGCGGGCGTCGGCGCGGCCGCGAACGCGGCGCTCCCGGCCGTACGCGCGATGCTGGCGTCCGCGGCCGGGCGCGGCCTGGACGTGTCCGCGCTGCGCGACCGGATGTCCCGCCGCGCCGGCGACGTGGCGCGTTACCGCGATGCCTACCGGCGGTACGTGCGCCCGACCGACGGCCTGACCGGCGTGACGCTGGCGCCGTTCGCGGTGCTGGCCGCGGACGGGGTCTCGTTCGCCGCGCGCAACCACGGCTGGCACCTGATGCTGGCGGACCGGCTCTGCGCGGCCGACCCGGAGCTGTTCACGCCGACCGGGCGCCGGATCGTGGATCTCGGCGACGAGGCCGCGGTCGCGGAGGCCACGACCTGGTGGCTGGAGCTGACCGGCGCCGGCGGCGAGGGCATGGTGGTGAAGCCGTTCGACGGGCTGGCCGTGAAGGGTGCCAAGGGCCGCCTGCAGCAGCCCGGCATCAAGTGCCGCGGCCGGGAGTACCTGCGGATCATCTACGGCCCGGAGTACACCGAACCGGAGACGCTGGAGCGGCTGCGGAACCGCTCACTGGGCCGCAAGCGCGGGCTGGCGCTGCGCGAGCACGGGCTCGGCCTGGGCGCGCTGGACCGGCTCGCGGAGGGCGCGCCGCTGTGGCGGATCCACGAATTGGTGTTCGCGGTTCTGGCGTGCGAATCGGAGCCGGTCGACCCCCGTCTGTGACGGGAAAGGCACGGAACGGTGAGAATGGCGCGGCCGGGCATTCCCCGGCCGCGCACTGTCCGCCAATTCCCAGTGCACACTCAGCTCCGTAGCAGATTCGCGTCTGGACTGCTTACCCGTAAGCGGTAACCTGTCTCCCCGTGGACAACGCCGACAACGCACGCTTGATCGTCGACAATCTGGCGCTCAACCCTCTCGATCCGAAAGAGCTCATCACGGCCGTCGGGCTGGTGGGCATCTGGGGCATTCTTTTCGCCGAAACCGGACTTCTGGTCGGCTTCTTCTTCCCCGGTGACTCGCTGCTCTTCCTCGCGGGCGTGGCAGCGTCCACGGTGGCGGAGCAGATCTTCGGTGAGGGCGTCTCGCTCTCCCTGCCCGGCCTGCTGATCGGCGCGCCGATCGCCGCGATCGTCGGCGCCCAGCTGGGCCACTGGCTCGGCGCGAAGTACGGCCGGCGGATGTTCGAGCGCCCGGAGTCGAAGCTCTTCAAGAAGGAGTACGTCGACAAGGCGGAGTTCTACTTCAACAAGTACGGCCCGGCCAAGGCCGTGGTGCTGGCCCGCTTCATCCCGATCGTGCGCACGTTCCTCAACCCGGTCGCCGGCATGCTCGGCATGCCCGCGAAGACGTTCTTCCTGTGGAACGTGGTCGGCGCCATCCTCTGGACCGACGGCATCATCCTGGCCGGCTACCTGCTGGCCGCGCAGATCATCAAGGTCATCGACCCGGAGGACATCGACCACTACCTGCTGCCGGTGGTCGTCCTGATCGTCCTGATCTCGGTGCTGCCGGTCTTCTTCGAGTTCTTCCGCGAGCGCCGCGCGAAGGCCAAGGAGGCCGAGGCGCACGCCCGCGCGGCCGAGGCCGAGGCCCGCATCGTGGAGGCCGAGGCGAACATCGTCGAGGCCGTCGAGCACGTGGTCGAGGCCGCGACGCAGCAGATCCCGGCCGTCTCCGACCAGCACCGGCCCGGTCAGGGCGGCGGTCAGGTCTACGGCGGCGGCACGTACGGCAGCACCGACAACCGGCGGTAGTTCCGCTCTCCCGGTGATCCGGGCGCCCCGACGCCTGGATCACCACGAGGTTGTCCGCACACATGAGAATGGCGCGGTCCCCGAGGGGGCCGCGCCATCGTGCTACTCACGGTCACCGAGCCCGGAGCGCCGTCCCCACGGCGCGCACCCGGATCTCGGTGGCCAAGACGCCGGGCACGACGAGCCGGTGACCCGGCCCGCCGTGCCCGGCGGTAAGACCGTCAGACTCAGCGAGTCTTCTTCGTCGCCCGCTTCCGCGGCGGGGTGAGCAGGTCAGCGATCGTGGCGATCGCCGACGGCACCAGCCGGTAGTAGGCCCACACACCGCGCTTCTCCCGCTCCAGCAAGCCGGCCTCGGTGAGGATGCGCAGGTGGTGGCTCACCGTCGGCTGGGAGAGCCCGAGCGGCGCGGTCAGGTCGCACACGCAGGCCTCGCCCTCCGGGGCGGACTGGATGAGGCTGAGAAGCCGCAGCCGGGCCGGGTCAGCGAGCGCCTTGAGGACACCCGCCAGACGCTCGGCGTCGGCACGTTCAATCGGCTCGCCGGCGAGCGGCGAGATCTGAGGCATGGTCAGTTCGGCCAACGCAGTTCCCACGAAATCCATCCTTCCACCTACAGCATCGATTCGCCTGCATATCAGCAGGTCCGAATCGGTAAACTTTTAGGCCGTTAGGCCGAGGTCGGCCAATGTATAGGCCGCTCGATAGGGCAGTCCCGCGGCCCGCACCGCATCGCCTGCACCTCGATCAACAATAACCGCTACACCCACTACCTCGGCTCCGGCCTGCTGCAACGCCTCGACGGCCTGCAGCACACTGCCGCCGGTCGTCGACGTGTCCTCGACCGCCAGGACGCGCCGACCGGCCACGTCCGGACCCTCGATGCGCCGTTGCAGTCCGTGAGCCTTACCGGCCTTCCGAACCACGCACGCATCCAGCGGTCGATCCGAATCCGCCGCGGCATGCAGCATGGCCACGGACACCGGATCGGCACCCAGGGTCAAGCCACCCACCACGTCGAAATCCCAGTCAGCCGTGAGGTCTCGCATCACCCGCCCAACGAGGGGAGCCGCCGCGTGGTGCAGTGTGACGCGACGAAGGTCGACATACCAATCCGCTTCCTGACCAGACGACAGCACGACCCTGCCGTGCACCACGGCTAAGTCAGTGATGAATTTACGCAGGTCGTCACGGTCGCCCATGGCGTTGAGGGTACTGCTCAATGCTGAGAAGCGAACGGTCGACCCGGCTCGACGCGAAAAAATCGGTTGGACGGGGGAGTGAATGACGTGACGGAGAGGTCCTCACCGAACGCTCCGACCAGCCCATCGAGGCCGATCGTCGCCCGAGGGTGACTCACCGGACACCCAAAGAAACCATGACGGTAGATATTTGCTTCAACCGTCGAACGGGACAGACCGTGTCGGCGCTACCGCGCCACGCGCAAATTTGATAGAGCGCGATTCCTCGATCGGTACACCCGCGCGGCCGGCCCGCCGCACCACCGGCTCAGCGCGCACCCCGCCCGACGAAGCGGTTCCCCGCCTCGCTGAAGCGCCGGACGAGCCCGTGCGGCGTGTGGCGCAAGGCGGTCGCGGCGAGCTTGTAGCGCACGGTCGGAACGCTAACGTAGTGACCTTTACGCAGGTCAGACAAGGCCTTGGCGGCGACGGTGTCGGCATCCAGCCAGATCCAGCCGGGCGAACCGGCGGTCGGGATGCCGGCCCGCTGATGAAACTCCGTGCGGATGAACCCGGGACAGAGCGCGAGCACGTGCACACCGTACCGCCGGACGGACTGCGCCACGGACTCGCTGAAATTGATCACGTACGCCTTCGTTGCGGTGTACGTCGATCCGGGCGCCGTGACACCGTAGCCGGACAGCGAGGAGACGTTGATCACACCGCCTGAGTGTCTTTCCGTCATTTGCGGCAAAACAGCAAAAGTCAGGCGCATGACGGCCTCCACGTTCAGCCGCAGAATGCGCAACTCGTCATCCAGCGTGGAGTCCAGAAATCCCTTGCCCAGTCCGATCCCGGCGTTGTTCACCAGAAGTTCGACCGGCGTCTCCCGCAGGCGTTCCTCGACCGTGGCGGTGCCGGACCCGGTCGCCAGATCCACCGGGATGACGCCCACCCGCACGCCGTACCGGGCGCTGAGGTCCGCCGCGCAGGCGGACAGCCGAGCCGCGTCGCGAGCGACCAACTCCAGATCCCACCGCTCCGCGGCCAGCCGAGCCGCGAACGCCGCGCCCAGACCGGCGGTCGCGCCGGTGATCAGCGCGACGCGGCGCGGCGGCTGCTCGGGCACGGTCACCTCGATGGGGGCGGCGGCGCCCACGGCGACCGCGACGGGTCGGGATGCGGCGCCACGGTGGGCATGGGCGGAGCCTGGAACGGCGGCACGGTCGGCACCGGCGCGGTCGGCGCCGTCCTCGTGCGCGTGCCGGCCGCCAGGAACACGGCTACCAGAAAGTAACCAACGACTTGCGCTACGGCAAGCCCGATTCCGGCGGCGACCCACCAGCCCGGGTAGACGTCCGCGGACGCGGCGAACACCGCGGCCACCCGCGGGTCGTCGGAGCCGAGATCCCGTTGCAACAGCCCGGCCGCCAGGCTCGCCGCGCCGCCGCAGAGCCCGAGCGCGCAGACCACCCAGGTGGCCACGCGGGCCGCCGTCAGGCCGCTGCGCACGCCCACGGCCAGCGACACCAGCAGCACGCCGACCACACCGGAGAGCACCACACCCGCGATCGCGGCACCACGGATGCCGCCCTCGACCCGGTCGATCAGCGTGGGGTCACCACCGAACCGCCGGGCGTCGGACGCGAAGTCGGCCAGTCCGTTGATCGTCAGCAACAGGTGCAGCGCGGCCGCCAGTATGCCGACGACGCCCATCACGATCAGCAGCGCCGCGGCGAGCGAGACCGTGCCCGGCGGTCGCGTGGCGGGTGCTGGCACCGCCGGTCCCGAAACAACCACGCGTTCCCCTCGACGTCACGTCCCCCGGGCATGAACCTACTCGCCGAGGGGGCAAAAAGTGAGCCCCGCCGCGCGGAGCGCGGCGGGGCCGGTGCGACGCCTCAGGAGTGCGAGGACGACGGCGGGGAGGCGGGCGGATCCGACGGTGGCGGGCTCGACGGCCCGGACGACGGCGGAACCGGGTTGTCGAACGGCGACGGCGGCGGGCCCTGCGACTCCGGCCCGGACACCGGCGGCGAGGACGCCGGCGGCGGGTAATCCGGCGGCGTGGACCCCGGCTGCGCCGGCGGATAGCCCGGCGGGTACGTGCCCGGCTGAGCCGGCTGCGGCGGGTAGGGAGCCTGACTCGGCGGCGGGTAGGCCGCCCCGCCCGGGTAACCGGCGCCCGGCGCACCCGGGTAACCGCCGTCCGGCGCGCCCGGGTAACCGGCGCCCGGCGCGCCCGGGTAGGCGCCACCCGGCGCGCCCGGGTAACCCGTGCCCGGATAGCCCGTGCCCGGGTAGCCGGCGCCCGGCGGCTGCCAGACCGCGGCCGGCTTACGGAAGAAGTCGTTCGCCGGCGGCAGCGCCAGCAGGACCACCACGGCCAGCAGGAACAGCAGCGTGAGCACGCTGGTGACCACCGTCACCGGGCTCACCCACGCCGGGATCGCGTCGGTCAGCTGCCGGTTGACCTCCTCCGGGTCGGGCATGCCGCTCTGCGAGGGCATGTCGGTGGCGAGGCCGCTCATCGCGCCGCTGATCGCGTTGCCCGCCAGCCCGAAACCGGTGCAGCAGATGCTGAGGCCGCCGATCACCCAGGTGGTCACCCGGGACGGGTTCTTGCCCTTGTTGTTGAAGATCGCCAAAGCCACGAAGCCGGCCGCCAGCAGCAGATTGACCACCACGCCGAACACCAGGCTGCCGACCAGGACGGACTCGGTGCCCTCGGCCGCGGTCCCGGCGTAGGCGTCCGCGTACACGTCCATGGTCGGTTTGATGGACACGATGGACGCCAGACTGCCCAGCACCGTCAGCGCGGCCGTGGCGAACAGCAGATATCCGGCCACCGTCACGACGCCCGGCCGATGTGGCACCGGCTGGCCGCCCTGACTGTAGGGATTCGACACGACGCTCCCCTCTTATGCGATCGGTTTCACCACTGATGAAACCCGCTCATCAATAACTTCGCCATTCACTGCGTACATACTCCAGCACGTGTGGCGACAGAAGCGTCGAGACCTTCACGTCGACCGGGCCCCGGTCGGGCGGGAAGATCGCGCCGGCCGCCAGCACGGACGGGGAGAGGAAACGCGGCGTGGCCGGCGGCTCGCTGCGCAGTGACGGGCCCGGTGCGTCCGGCGTGGCCAGCACGAAACCCCAGTCGCCGAACGACGGGACGTCCACGTGGTACGGCGTGGTGCCGAAGCCGGCCGCGCGGATCGTGGCCTCGATGCACCAGTACGACCTCGGCGCGAAGTACGGCGAGCCGGCCTGCACCACCATGTTCGCGCCCTCGTCGAGCACGTTGCGCACCAGCGTGTAGAACTCGACGGAGTAGAGCTTCGCGGTCGCGGTCTCGTCCGGGTCCGGCATGTCCACCACGACGGCGTCGTACCGGGTGGTCGCGCCGCGCAGCCAGGCGAACGCGTCCGCCTCCACCACCCGTACCCGTGGGTCCTCGAAGGCATCGCGGTTGAGCGCGCGGATCTCCGGGCGGGTCCGGGCGAGCGCCACCACGGCCGGGTCCAGCTCGACCAGCGTGGCCGTCGTGACGGACGGGTACGCCAGCACCTCGCGCAGCGCGAGCCCGTCGCCGCCGCCGAGCACCAGCACGTCGCCCCGCACGCCGGCCATCACCGGGTGCACCAGCGCCTCGTGGTAGCGGTACTCGTCGACGGAGCTGAACTGCAGGTCACCGTTGAGGAAGAGGCGGGTGTCCGCGACGCCGCCGGAGACGAGCGGCACCGACTCGGTCAGCACGATCTCCTGGTACCGGCTGCGTTCCGCGTGCACGATCGGGTCCCGGTAGAGCTCCTGGCGCGCGTTCACCTCGAAGTCGTGCGCGAGCGCGTACGCGTACCCCAGGCTGAGCGCGACCACCACGGATCCGGCGCCGAGCCCGATCTTCGCCCGGCGGCTCAGCGCCCGGCGGAACACCGTGAAGACCAGGATCACGCCGGCCGCCGCGTTGACCGCACCGACCACCAGCGCGCCGCGCAGCTGGCCGAAGACCGGTAGCAGCAGGAACGGGAACGCGAGCCCGCCGAGCAGCGCGCCCACGTAGTCGGCCGCGAACAGGTCGGCCACCGCGCTGCCCGCCGCCTGCTCGCGGATGCGCTGCAGCAGCACCATGAGCAGCGGGATCTCCGCGCCGATCAGCGCGCCGAGCACGAACGCGGTGCCGATCAGCGCGGGCGCGTAGAGGTCCAGCCAGGCGAACGCGGCGTAGAGGCCGAGTACGGAGAGGCCGCCGAGCAGCGCCAGCAGCAGCTCGATCGCGGCGAACGCGGACGCGGCCCGGTGCTGGAACGGCTTGGCCGCGAGCGCGCCGACGCCCATCGCGAAGACCATCACGCCGAGCACGATCGAGGCCTGGCCGACCGTGTCACCGATCAGGTAGCTGCCCAGCGCGACCAGTGCCAGCTCGTAGACCAGGCCGCAGGCCGCGCAGACGAAGACCGCCGCGAGCACCGCGGCCCGGGCGATCCTCGGTCGTCCCGCGAAATCCATCAGTTCTTCGCCGGGCGGGTCGGCGGCCTCGTCCCCGGACGTGGCGTCGACCGTCCCGTGGGCTCCTCCGGCTTCCTCACCCTGCCACGCTGCCACACACCGATGGCGACCGCGGCGAGACCGACCAGAACGGAGCCACCGGCGAACGCCAGGAAACCCCACCGGTCGCGCAGGAAGTCGTTACCGGCCGGGGGCAGCGCCGTGAGCGGCTCGCCCGAGGCGGCGGACCCGCCGGTGGCCGGCACCGGTGTCGCGGCCCCGGCCTCCGCGGTGACCAGCGGCAGCGACAGCGCGGCGTGCATGGTCGTGAAGCCGGGCTCGTCGATGAACGTGCTCGTGGTGAAGCCCATCGAGGCCAGGCGCCGGGCCAGGTCCGCGCCGGTCACCCGCGAGCTGTTGGTCTCCACGGTCATCGACGCGGAGTCCTCGGCCTCGCTGCTGGCCGACGTGTACGTGACCCGCGCGATCACCTCGATGTACTCCGGGCACCGGGTCGGGTCGGAGTCGACCGGCACCTGTGCGCCGAGGCTGGAGCCGCGGCTGACGGACGCGCCCTCGGACGACGAGTTCGCCCGCAGGTCCCAGCCGTAACACATGCCCTGCACGGCGGTGGCCGCGGCGAGCACGCGCGCGGTCTCGGTCGCCTGGTCGGTGGTGGGCGGCGGCACCGTGGTGCTGTTGTCGGTCGAGCAGCCGGCCAGCGCAACGGCCAGCACCGCGAACGTGCCCGCGAGCCGCGCGACGGTGTTCATCAGATGATCGCCGCCGCGATGATCGCACCGGTGGCGACGTGGATGACGGCGGAGACCCAGACGGCCGGGTGCGGCTCCGGGTCGACCAGGATCTCACCGAGCCGGCCCGGCGTGACCGCGTCCAGCAGCAGGAACGCGCCGGCCATCAGCAGCAGGCCGAGCGCTCCGTAGGCGAGCGTGCTGACGATGCCCTGGGCGAAGTCGTTGTGGCTGGCCGCGATCGCGGAGACCACGATGATGCCGACGCCGAGCAGGTTCGACGCGAGCAGCACGGACGCGTTGCTGTTCCGGTTCGCCCAGATCAGCACGTGCAGCTTGCCCGGCGTCGCGATGTCCACCAGCAGGTAGCCGACGGCCATCAGGGCCACACCGATCACACCGTACGAGAGCGTGATCAGCAGGTCGGTAAGCAGATCCATCGACTCAGCGCCTTTCGAGAATTTTTGTGGTCATTTGCCGGATCCGGGTCCGCCGCCGCGGATGGTGTTGCCGCTGCCCCAGCCCCAGTAGCCGCCGGTGTGGCCGCTGTACCGGCGCCGCGCCGAGTCGATGTCCTCGATCAGGATCAGGGAACCGACGGCCGCGGGCAGGATGACCACCGCGTCGTCCGCGTACCGCAGGTAGACGCCGCTCGCGTCGACCACCTCGTCGGCCGGCTCCCAGGCCTTGGTGATCTGCGCGGCCACCGCGGTCGGCGTGTTGTTCGACGCGTACGCCTTCGCGTCGTCGCCGATGTCGTTGGAGACGGAGCGCTGGAACTTGTCGTCGACGTAACCGCGCACCGAGAAGTTGCCGTAGAGGATCGCCCAGCCGGCGACCAGCACACCGACGAGCGCCAACGCGATGCCCACGATGAACCACGGGCGATGCTTCGTCATGCGGCCGCTCCCAGTCGTACGGATGTGGTGGTCTCGACCAGCTCACCGGTCTGCGGGTACGCGTGCCAGGTGCGCCACCCGACCGCGTCCGCGCCGTCGGGGTAGGCCAGCAGCGCGGTGATCGCGTCCGGGTCGCCCGGGAACTGGCCGACCAGCCCGTGCGGGTGCCCGGACAGCTCCGCGCGCAACCGGCCCACCTCGGCGGACATCCCGGCCGGGGTCAGCCTGCGGATCTCGGCCGCGAAGCGGTAGCGCTCGTCGGTGACCGCGTCGGGCAGGTCGGGCCGGCGGCCGGGCAGGCAGGCCACGGTCTCGCTCAGCTCACCCATCATCACCTGGTGCGAGGCGCCGAGCAGGCGGAGTTGCAGACCCAGCTCGGGGATCTCGAGCACGTGCAGCGCGGGCGCGGGCGGCAGGCCCAGCGCGAAGCTCAGGTCGGCTGCCGTGGTGTCCGCGTAGGGCAGCGTCAGGTCGACGAGCATGTCACCGCGCCTGGGGGTAGATCCGGAACTCGGCGCGGACCAGCGACTCGCCGCGCGCGGCCTCCCACTTGCCGGAGTCGCCGTACGACTCGAAGGAGAGCAGCGCGCCGTCCTTCGCCTCGTAGTCGTGGTACTTCACGGTGCCGGTCTCGTTCAGTCCGGTGGTGCCGGTCGAGGTGAACTGCGCGCGACCGGACTCGTCCTTGGTGTAGCGGCGGCCGTCCAGGTCGACGGTGGCCGCGCCCGGCTTCGCGGTCACGTCCGGCACCTCGCGCCAGAGCACGACCTCCAGGTCCGGGTCCTCCTCGACGGAGAGCCACGCCTGGTCGCCGTTCGCGTCGTCGAGCAGGTGCTCGGTCCAGCCCCAGGAGGCCTCGGTCAGCCGGAGGCTGCCGCGCACCGCCCAGCTGGTGCCGCGGATCTCCACGATGTCACCGGGCGCGAGCGTGCGCGGGTCGCCGCGCAGCGCGTCCTCGTCCTTGGTGTGGAAGGGGTCGGTGCCCTTCGCGGCGGGCGGCGGGGCCGGCTTCCGCTGCTGGGACTTGTTCCAGGCGATGACGAGCGCCACGATGCCGACGACCACGAGCACGCAGCCGACACCGACCACGAAATACGCACTGCCACCGTTCACGCCGGCGATCCCTTCCCAGGTCGATCAAGTCCTGCTGGCCGCCGACGGTAGCAAGCCCTGTCACCCTCCGCGACCTGGCAAGAAGCGCCTTGTCAGATTTGCAATCCAAAGGGCCGGGACTTTCCCGGCCCTTCAGACATCGGTTTCCCGCGGTGTGACTCAGGCCACGCCGACGATCAAGCCGTCGCCGGTCGGGCTGGCGTCGACCTTGACGGTGTCGCCGTCCAGGACCTCGCCGGCGAGCAGCGCCTTCGCCAGGCGGTCGCCGATCGCGGACTGGACCAGCCGGCGCAACGGGCGGGCACCGTAGAGCGGGTCGTAGCCCCGCTCGGCCAGCCAGGTCCGCGCGGTGCCGGTGACCTCCAGGCCCAGCCGGCGGTCGGCCAGCCGGCGGCGCAGCGCGTCGAGCTGGATGTCGACGATCGAGGCCAGCTCCACGCCGGTGAGCGCGTGGAACACCACGATGTCGTCCAGCCGGTTGAGGAACTCGGGCTTGAAGTGCCCGCGCACCACGGACAGCACGGCCTCGCGGCGCGCGTCCTCCGGCAGCGTGATGTCGGAGATGATGCTCGAGCCGAGGTTCGACGTCAGGATCAGGATCGCGTTCCGGAAATCGACGGTACGGCCCTGGCCGTCGGTGAGGCGGCCGTCGTCCAGCACCTGGAGCAGCAGGTCGAAGACGTCCGGGTGGGCCTTCTCCACCTCGTCCAGCAGGATCACCGAGTACGGCCGGCGGCGCACCGCCTCGGTCAGCTGCCCGCCCTCCTCGTAGCCGACGTAACCGGGCGGGGCACCGACCAGGCGCGCGACGGAGTGCTTCTCGCCGTACTCGCTCATGTCGATGCGCACCATCGCGCGGTCGTCGTCGAAGAGGAACCCGGCCAGCGCCTTCGCCAGCTCGGTCTTGCCGACGCCGGTCGGACCGAGGAACAGGAACGATCCGGTCGGCCGGTCCGGGTCGGCGATGCCCGCGCGGGCCCGCCGGACCGCGTCGGAGACCGCGCCGACCGCCTCGGCCTGGCCGATCACCCGGGACTGCAGCGACTCCTCCATCCGCAGCAGCTTCGCGGTCTCGCCCTCCATCAGGCGGCCGGACGGGATGCCGGTCCAGGCCCCGACCACCTCGGCGATCTCGTCCTCGCCGACCTTCTCCTTGACCATCGGCGGCTCGTCCGGCACCGGCTCGTTGGCCAGCGTCTCCATCTCCCGCTCCAGCGCGGGGATCTCCTCGTACTGCAGGCGGGACGCGAGCTCCCAGTTCGTCTCGCGCTGGGCGCGCTCGAGGTCGACGCGCATCTCGTCGATCTTCTTCTTCAGCTCGCCGACCCGGTTGAGGCCGCCGCGCTCGCGCTCCCACCGGGTGGTGAGCACGGTCAGCTCCTCCTGCCGGTCCGCGAGGTCGCGGCGCAGCCGCTCCAGCCGGTCGCGGGAGGCCGCGTCGGTCTCCTTGGCCAGCGCGAGCTCGTCCATCTTCATCCGGTCGACGGTGCGCTGCAGCTGGTCGATCGCGACCGGGCGCGAGTCGATCTCCATGCGCAGCCGGGACGCGGCCTCGTCGATCAGGTCGATCGCCTTGTCCGGCAGGAACCGGTCCGCGATGTACCGATCGGAGAGGCTGGCGGCGGCGACCAGCGCACCGTCCGTGATCTCCACGCCGTGGTGCGCCTCGTAGCGGCCCTTCAAACCGCGCAGGATGCCGATCGTGTCCTCCACGGTCGGCTCGCCCACGAACACCGGCTGGAAGCGCCGCTCCAGCGCCGGGTCCTTCTCGATGTGCTCGCGGTACTCGTCCAGCGTGGTCGCGCCGACCATCCGCAGCTCACCGCGGGCGAGCATCGGCTTGAGCATGTTGCCCGCGTCCATCGAGCCCTCGCCCTTGCCGGCGCCGACCACGGTGTGCAGCTCGTCGAGGAACGTGATCACCTGGCCGTTGGAGTTCTTGATCTCCTCCAGCACGGACTTGAGCCGCTCCTCGAACTGGCCGCGGTACTGCGCGCCGGCGACCATGGCGCCGAGGTCCAGCGAGACCAGCTTCTTGTCGCGCAGCGACTCGGGCACGTCGCCCGCGACGATGCGCTGGGCGAGCCCCTCCACGATCGCGGTCTTGCCCACGCCCGGCTCGCCGATCAGAACCGGGTTGTTCTTGGTACGCCGGGAGAGCACCTGGATCACCCGGCGGATCTCCGAGTCGCGCCCGATGACCGGGTCGATCTTGCCGTCCCGGGCCGACTGGGTCAGGTCGATGCCGTACTTCTCCAGGGCCTGGTAGGTCTGCTCCGGATCGGCCGAGGTGATCCGGCGGTCACCGCCACGCACCGCGGGGAACGCCGCGACCAGTGCGTCCTCCGTCGCGCCGGCCTTGCGCAGCAGCTCGGAGACCGCGCCGCCGACCCGCGCGAGGCCGGCCAGCAGGTGCTCGGTCGACGTGTACTCGTCGCCCAGCGGGCGGGCGATCTGCTCGGCGGCACCCACCGCGTTCGCGAACTCACGGGCCAGGCTGGGCTCGGCGACGCTGGAGCCGCGCGCGGAGGGCAGGTTCTCCAGGGCGCGGGCGGCGGCGCGGCGGACGTCCGCGGGGTTCGCACCGACGGCGCGCAACAGACCGGTGGCGGTGGACCCGCCGGTGTCGAGCAGCGCGAGGAGCAGGTGCCAGGACTCGACCGTCGCGTGGCCCCGCTGGCCGGCGTCGGCCACCGCGGCGGTGATGACTTCGCGGCTCTTGGTGGTAAGGCGTTCGGCGTTCATCGGCTCCCCATGGTGGTTACCTTCAAGCGTGGTGTCCGCGTTCTATGACACCACCGGAGTTGAGTCTATTCCACTCAACTCTGGGTTGCCCACGTCACGCCGCGGGTTTATCACGCCGCGGGTTTATCCGGCCGGCCGCACCTCGATCACGGTCCACCAGCGCTCCGCGCCGAACCCGACGCCGAGCCGGGCCCGCCCGCCCTCCCGCGCGAGGATCGTGCCGTCCGGCAGCAGCCGGGACCCGTCGTCCAGCCACCCCCAGTCCGGTCGCGGCCAGTACCGCCCCTGCCAGATCACGCCCTGGCCGCCCCACTGCCCGCCCACGATCAGCGCGCCGCCGCCGGCCGCGATCGCGAGCACGCCGTATCCCGGTGGGAGCCCGGGCGCGGTCACCGGGAGCCACCGGCCGGACCGGAAGGTCCACAGCCGCATGACGTCGTCCGTCTGGGCCAGCAGCCACACGTCCCGGCCGTCCGCGGAGATGACCAGACTCGGGCCCCGGGCCTGGTCACCCTGCGGCGGCACCGGGGTCCGGGTCCAGACCGTGCCCCCGTCCGTGGAGTACGCCGCGCTCGGCGTCCGGTCGCCCAGCCCGGCGGCCCAGATCCGGCCGTCCGCCCCGGTGGCGACCGAGAGAATGACCGGCACCGGCGGGCGCCTCGGCACCGGCCGCATCACCCCGCCCCGCCACACCATCAGCCAGGACGAGTCGTCCCGCACGAAGTGCCCCCGCCGGGCGCGGTACATCCCCTCCGTGCGGTCCACCTCGACGAAGGACCGGCCGTTGTCGGTGGAGAGCAACCAGACGTCGCGCGAGAACCAGTGCAGGACCAGCACGCCGGGTACGGCGTAGAGCAGCACCGTGCCGTCCGCCGGGTGCGTGATCCGGCGCCAGCTCCGCCCGCCGTCCTCGGTGGCGAAGACCGGCGTCGGGCACTGCCCGCCGGGGCACCCGGAGAAGACGGCGTAGCCGACCTCGCGGCTGGCGAACTCGAGGTACGGCGGCGGGGTTCCGGGCGGCAGGTCGACGGTCGCCCGGCGTACCGTCGAACGGTCTTGCCTCTCGGCCGCCGAAGGCGGGCGGTCGACCAGCACCACGGTCGTCAGCAGCAGCGCAGCCGAGAGCAACGACGCGAACAATCTGCGACTATTCGGCACGATCCGCCTCCGGAGGGCGAGCATCATGGAACGCTCTGTCTCAGATGACAAGTGTCGAGGTGGCGACGAGGTTCCCACACAGGTGATCAGTCCGCGGACGGCGGGAAACGGTTGGGTAGCGTGTATCCCGTGCGAGTAAGGGTCGAACAGACAGCTCTCCCCGGCATAGGCGTGCGCCATGACCTGGTCATGGCATCCGGCCGCCGGATCGGCGTGGTCTCCCACCGCAGCGGCCGTCGCGACCTGGTGCTCTACGACCAGGACGATCCGGACGCCTGCATCGCCTCGCTGCCGCTCACCGACGACGAGGCCGAGGCGCTGGCCGACCTGCTGGGCGCCTCGCTCATGCTGGGTCAGCTCGCCGGTCTCCGCTCGCAGGCCGCCGGGCTGCTCACTGAGCAGATCTCCATCCCGGCCGGTTCCCCCTGGGCACACCGCCGGCTCGGCGACACCCGGGCCCGCACCCGCACCGGCGCGTCGATCGTCGCCGTCCTCCGCGACCGAGAGGTGATCGCCTCCCCCGCGCCGTCGTTCGCCTTCCAGACCGGTGACGTCGTGGTCGTCGTCGGCACCCGGGAAGGGCTCGACGGTGTCGCGGCCATCCTGGCCGAGACGGAGCCGGACGGCTGAGGCGCGTATGCACGACCTCTCCATACTCCTCATAGAACTCGGCACGGTCCTCCTCGGTCTCAGCCTGCTCGGCCGGATCGGACGGCGGGTCGGGCTGTCCCCGATCCCGCTCTACCTGATCGCCGGCCTGGCGTTCGGCGAGGGCGGCCTGCTGCCGCTCTCCGCCAGCGAGGAGTTCATCGAGGTCGGCGCCGAGATGGGTGTCATCCTGCTGCTGGTCATGCTCGGCCTGGAGTACTCGGCCGGTGAGCTGGTCGGCAACCTGCGCTCGTCCGCGCCGGCCGGGCTGATCGACGCGGTGCTCAACGCGGTGCCCGGCGCCGCGTTCGCGTTGCTGATGGGCTGGGACTGGGTGGCCGCGCTGGTGCTGGCCGGCATCACCTGGGTCTCCTCGTCCGGCGTGATCGCGAAGGTGCTGAGCGACCTGGGCCGGCTCGGTAACCGCGAGACCCCGGTCGTCCTCTCCGTGCTGGTCATCGAGGACCTGGCGATGGCGCTCTACCTGCCGGTCCTCACCGCGGTGCTGGCCGGCGTGTCGCTGGCCGCGGGCGCCACGTCGCTGGTGATCGCGGTCGCCACCGTGGTGATCGTGCTGCTGGTGGCGATCCGGTTCGGCAACGCGATCTCCGCGTTCATCGCCGCGGACGACGCGGAGGCGCTGCTGCTCGGCGTGCTCGGCGTGACGCTGCTGGTCTCCGGCATGGCGGACAAGCTGCAGGTGTCGGCCGCGGTCGGCGCGTTCCTGGTCGGCATCGCGCTGTCCGGCCCGGTCGCGCACCACGCGGTGCAACTGCTGACGCCGCTGCGCGACCTGTTCGCCGCGGTGTTCTTCGTGTTCTTCGGGCTGTCCACGCACCCGGCCGAGATCCCGCACGTGCTGCTGCCCGCGCTGGCGCTGGCCGTGCTGACCATGGCGACGAAGGTGCTGACCGGCTATCTCGGCGCGAAGCGGGCCGGGATCGCGCTGCCCGGCCGGTTCCGGGCCGGGCTCGCGCTGATGCCGCGCGGCGAGTTCTCCATCGTCATCGCCGGGCTGGCGGTGGCGGCCGGCGTGGAGCCGCAGCTGGCGTCGCTGGCCACCGCGTACGTGCTGATCACGGTCATCACCGGGCCGATGCTGGCCCGGATCCCGGACACCGAGTGGTTCAAGGCCATGCTGCGCAGGCGGACCGCCACGGTGCCCGCGCACCCGATGCCGCAGACCGACACCAGCCTTTGACGCAATTCCCGGAAATGGCACGCCGCTCGGGTTCCGGTCGACCGTAGCGGCGCGTTACCGTGTCGCCGCAATCAGCTTTGGGTGTGAACCAGGGACTGGAGTCGCATGGCGAGCGTGCAACAGTCGAGCTTCCACGGTTTCGCGAATCCGGTCGATCCGAGTGCCGCCGAGATCCGCGCGTGGGCCTACCAACCCGACTCGGTGCCGCTGGAGTCGATGCCGGCGGACTGGGACCTTCTCGTGTCCGGCGACCGGCTGGTCGGCACCCTCTTCGAGCTGGCCATGGACCGGACCTGCCCGGCACGCCGCTTCGCGCTGCACTGTCTCTACATCTATGCGGCCGACGGGATCCGGACGAAGTTCCGGGCACACCCGAAACGGCGGCTGCGGAAGCTGGTCGAGACCGCGGAGGACGAGGGCGACGAGCCGATGGCGATCTGGGCGCACAACGTCCGGGTGCTGCTGGCCCGGCCGGAGCTGTTCGACTACCACGACTGGTGCGAGGGCGGCCTGGTCCGGCAGTCACGCCGGCTCGGCTGACAACCCCAGCCGGTGACGGTCGTGGTCCGGGCGGGGAGCCCCCGTGGATCCCCGCCCGAACCGGCGCCGCGAGCCGTCATGGCAGGCCGATCGGCCTCGCGACCCGTCGTCGCGCACCCTGGGTGACCATAACCGGCTCACCGCCCGGCTCGGGCGGGAATCCGACATTTCGCCTTTGGGGCTGCATCTCGCCTCTGAGGCGGGGGCGCCTCGGTCATTCGCGACGCGGCCGGACACCAGCGACGATCCAAACCCGAGAAGCGATTTTCCCGCTTCCGGCGTGGTGCTGCCCGCATGCTCCCGCGGGCACCGGTCCCGCCGTGGCCGGCCCACCCCAAAACCCAACCCCACCGTCGACCCACACCGCGCCGACACTCTGCACGCCACCGACCATGCGCCACCGGCCTCGCGCCGCCGACCATGCGCCATCGGCCTCGCGCCGCCGACCTCGCCGCTGATCCCGCACCGCCGACCTAGCGCCACCGCCTTTACGCCGTAGGCCTTGCGCCGCTGGCCCCGTGCCGCCGGTCCCCGCCGCGGACCTTGCACCGCGGGTCCACGCCGCCGGTCCCGCTGCGGACCTCGCACCGCCGGTCCCACGCCGCCGGTGCCCGCCCCGGACCTCGCGCCACCGGTCTGGCGGCCGCGTGCTGAACCACTGCGCGTTCGGCGTCGCGGTAGAGCGGAGATCCTTCAGCCTGTATCGCTGTTTCGCGTGGGCGGCAACAGCGATACAGGCTGAAGGATCTTGAATCTCAGCTTACGGATGATCACGTCTCGGATACCGGATACGCGCCCGGCCTCGGGTCTTCCGGCACGCCCGGCGCCGCGGGACCGCCGCCGTCGGACGGCCTTCCGCCGGCCGCTCTCGAATGCAGATCATGACGATCCGCCCACCGCCGCGCGGCGCAGCGGGAAACCTGCCGCGCGAGGAGAGCCGCAGCGCGGCGGATCGCGTGGGGTTTCCGGCGCCGGGCGGGACCGGCTCCGGTGTCGTGCGGGAAGCGGAGCGCCAGCGGAGTCTTGCCGTGCGGCGAGGTTGGCCCGCGGGAGCATGCGGGCCGAACCCCGCCGGAAGCGGGAAGACCAAGTATTTGATCTTCGTGAGGCACGGCAGAACGCTACTGCGGCCGTTCCCGCGGCCGCCAGACCACCAGCGCGGTCGACCGCTGGCTGGTCGGCACGAGGTCGCGGCGCGGGTACGCCGCCATCGCCTCCAGTTCCGCGATCCGCCGGTACGCCGCGGCCAGTTCCTCCCGCAGCTCCAGCACCTGCTCCTGGAGGTCGCCGGCGAGGTGTTCCAGCCCGATGATGTGCTTGATGCCGGCCAGGTTGACGCCTTCCTCCTGGCTGAGGCGCTGCACCTCGCGGAGCAGCGCCACGTCACGGGCGCTGTACCGCCGTCCGCCGCCGGCGGCCCGGCCGGCCTGCACGAGACCCAGCCGGTCGTACTGCCGGAGGGTCTGCGGGTGCATGCCGGCCATCTGGGCCGCCACGGAGATGATCAAGACCTTGGCGTCCGAGACTCCCTCGATCGCGATGCGGATGCGCGCGTCCACGGTGTCACCTCGTCCTATCCAGCTCTGCGTACCCGTGCCTCGAGATGCTCCCGGGACGCCGCCGGCGTGCGCTCGGCGAACGTCCGCAGCGCCTCCCGGGCCTCTGGCGAGACGTCCTTCGGCACCTGCACCTCGAGCGTGACGAGCAGGTCGCCGGCCTCGCCGTCCCGCTTCGGCACGCCCTTGCCCCGGGCGCGCAGCACCCGGCCGCTCGGCGTGCCCGGCGGGACCCTGAGCGTCACCGCGCCGTCCATCGTGGGCACGCGCAGGTCGGTGCCGAGCACCGCCTCCGCGAACGTGATCGGCACGGTCATCGTCAGATTGTCGCCGCTGCGCGCGAACAGCTCGTCGCGACGCACCTTGACCAGCACGTAGAGGTCGCCGGGCGACCCGCCGCGCTCACCCGGCTCACCGCGGCCGGACAGCCGTATCCGCTGCCCGTCCGCGACGCCGGCCGGGAGCCGGACGTTCATCGTGCGGGTCTTGGTCACGCCGCCGGTGCCGTGGCACTCCGGGCACTTCTCGTCCACGATCGTGCCGACACCCTGGCAGTCCTTGCAGGGCTCGGAGAAGCTGAACGAGCCCTGGTTGCGCTGCACCAGGCCGGAGCCTCGGCAGGTCGGGCAGGTCCGTGGCTGCGTGCCGGGCTTCGCGCCGTTGCCGTGGCAGACGTCGCAGACGCCCGGCGCGCGCAGCGTGATCGGCAGGGTGGTGCCGCGCACCGCGGCACCGAAGTCGATGGTCACCTCGGTCTCGACGTCCCGGCCGCGGGACGGGCCCTGCCGGCCGCCACCCCCGCCGGAGAATATCGATCCGAAGAGGTCGGAGAAGCCGGCACCGCCGAACCGGCGGTCGCCCGCGCCGGCACCGCCGGTGTTCACGCCGCCGAACAGGTCGGAGACGTCGAACGGGAACGCTCCACCGCCCGGGGGGCCACCGGCGCGGGCGTTGCGCCGGAACGCGCCCGAGCCGAAGAGCGCGCGCATCTCGTCGTACTCCTTGCGCTTCCGCTCGTCGGACAGCACGTCGTAGGCCTCGGAGACCGACTTGAAGCGCTCCTCTGCCTCGCTGTTGCCGGGGTTGTGGTCCGGGTGCAGCTCACGCGCGAGTTTGCGGTACGACTTCTTGACGTCGTCCTGGGAGGCGGACTTCGGCACGCCGAGAACGGAGTAGAAGTCCTTTTCCAGCCAGTCCTTGGAACTCACCAATCCACCTCCTTCGCTGGCTCATTCGCCTGGATGACCGGCGAGGTGGCCCGGTGCACGGGCCACCTCGCCGGTCGGGAGCTCACTCCGGGTCCGCGACCGCCACCATCGCGGGCCGCAGCAGCCGGTCGCCGAGCGAGTAGCCGCGCCGCATCACGTCGATGCAGGTCGTCTCCGTCACCTCGGCGGAGGTCAGGTGCGCCACCGCCTCGTGCCGGTTCGGGTCGAACGGGTCGCCCTTCTCGCCGAACGCGGTCAGCCCGAACTTGCCGAGCGCGGCCTGGAGCTGCTCCGCGACGCTGGCGAACGGTCCGACCAGGTCGCCGTGCTCGCGCGCCCGGTCCAGGTCGTCGAGCACCGGCAGCAGCGCGGACAGCACCGAACCGGTGGCCTGCTCGCTCGCCGCGGCACGGTCGCGCTCGACGCGCTTGCGGTAGTTGGCGTACTCCGCAGTGACCCGCTGGAGGTCGCGCGTGCGGTCCTCCACCTCGGTCCGCAGCGCTTCCAGCTCGGCGGAGAGGGGAGGCGTCGGTGCGGCGTGCTTACCCACCCGCTCCTCCTTCTCCTCTTTCGACTCGGACTTCTCCTCGGCGGCCGGAGCCTCCTCGGCGTCCTTCGCGTCCGTGGCCGGCTCGGCGTCGAGCACCTCGTCCGGCTCCAGGACCTCGGGCGCCTCGGCCTTCTCGGGCTTCTTCGCACCGTGCTTGGCGACGGAAGGGTCGATCTTCCGCCGGTCCCTTATGACGACCCGCTCGGTGCCCTCTCCGGAACGCTCGCGCTCCGCCGAGGATCCGGCCGTGTCGCCCGGCTTCTGCTGCTCGTCGGTCATGCCTTCACCTCACCCCGCACCCGTCCCACGGCGTACCGTCGGGTCACTTCTTGTTGTCCTCGTCGACGATCTCGGCGTCCACGACGTCGTCCGCCGCGTTCCGCGCACCGCCCGGCGCGCCACCGGCCGCACCCGCGCCGGCACCGGCCGCACCCGCGGCGTCCTCGGCGCCGGCCTGCTCGGACTGCTGCTGGTAGAGCAGCGAACCGGCCTGCTGCGAGACGGTCGCCAGCTTCTCGTGCGCCGTCTTGATCGCCTCGATGTCGGTGCCGCCCAGCGCGCCGCGCAGCTCGCCCAGCGCCTCACCGATCTGGTCCCGGGACTCGGCCGGCAGCTTGTCGCCGCTCTCCGCCAGGAACTTCTCGGTCTGCCACTGGAGCTGCTCGGCCACGTTGCGGGCCTCGGCGTCGTCCCGGCGGCGCTTGTCCTCGTCCGCGTGGTCCTGCGCCTCGCGCATCATCCGCTCGATGTCGTCCTTCGGCAGCGCGGAGCCACCGGTGATCGTCATCGACTGCTCCTTGCCGGTGCCCAGGTCCTTCGCGTTGACGTGGACGATGCCGTTCGCGTCGATGTCGAAGGTGACCTCGATCTGCGGCACGTTGCGCGGCGCCGGCGGAAGACCGGTCAGCTCGAACGTGCCGAGCTTCTTGTTGTACGCCGCGATGTCCCGCTCGCCCTGGAAGACCTGGATCAGCACGGACGGCTGGTTGTCGTCGGCCGTGGTGAAGACCTCGGAGCGCTTGGTCGGGATGGTGGTGTTGCGCTCGATCAGCTTGGTGAAGATGCCGCCCTTGGTCTCGATGCCCAGCGACAGCGGGGTCACGTCGAGCAGCAGGACGTCCTTGACCTCACCCTTGAGCACACCGGCCTGCAGCGCGGCGCCGACGGCCACGACCTCGTCCGGGTTGACGCCCTTGTTCGGGTCACGGCCGGTGAGCTGCTTGACCAGGTCGGTCACGGCCGGCATACGCGTCGAGCCACCGACCAGGATGACGTGGTCCACGTCGGAGACCCGGACGCCGGCGTCCTTGATCGCCTGCTCGAACGGGCCCTTGCAGCGGTCCAGCAGGTCCTGCGTCATGCGCTGGAACTCGGCGCGGCTGAGCGTCATGTCCATGTGCAGCGGACCCGACGGGCCGGCCGTGATGTACGGCAGGTTGATGCTGGTGGTGGTGGCGGCGGACAGCTCGATCTTCGCCTTCTCCGCGGCCTCCTTGAGGCGCTGGAGGGCCATCTTGTCCTGGCCGAGGTCGATGCCGTGCTCACCGCGGAACGTCTTGACCAGGTGGTCGATGACCCGCTGGTCCCAGTCGTCGCCGCCCAGGTGGTTGTCGCCGGAGGTCGACTTGACCTCGATGACGCCCTCGCCGAGCTCCAGCAGCGAGACGTCGAACGTGCCGCCGCCGAGGTCGAAGACCAGGACGGTCTGCTCCTTGGTGCCCTTGTCCAGGCCGTAGGCGAGCGCGGCCGCGGTCGGCTCGTTCACGATCCGCAGGACGTTGAAGCCCGCGATCTCGCCGGCCTCCTTGGTGGCGGTCCGCTGGGCGTCGTTGAAGTACGCCGGGACCGTGATCACCGCGTCGGTGACCTGCTCGCCGAGGTACGCCTCGGCGTCGCGCTTGATCTTCATGAGCACCCGCGCGGAGATCTCCTGCGGGCTGTACTTCTTCCCGTCGATGTCGATCGACCAGGTCGAGCCGATCTCGCGCTTGACCGAGCGGATCGTCCGGTCCGGGTTGGTCACGGCCTGCCGCTTGGCGACCTCGCCGACCAGCACCTCGCCGTTACGGGCGAAGGCCACGATCGAGGGAGTGGTGCGCGACCCCTCCGCGTTGGCGATCACGGTCGGCTCGCCGCCTTCGAGAACGCTCACGCAGGAGTTCGTCGTGCCCAGGTCGATGCCGACCGCACGTGCCATGTTCTTCCTCACTTCACTTCTCGAACCACGGCGCCTGCCGGCACCGCGGGCTTCTTCCGATCCGCGCCCGGCCCGAGCGCCTCACCTAAGTTGAGTGGACCGGACTCAATACTGCCACGATCACAAAAACCGTCAAGTGGAGAGTTGAGCGCGTCACGCGCAAGTTTATCCGTTGTACGTGAGGGGTACCTCGAAACTCACCGATCGGGCAGGCTTACTACTCTGGCCGGGCGCTCGCGGGGAGCGTGACCGTGTCTCCGGGGAGAACTGTGCAGACTCGCGGTGAGCTCACCCCCGCCTCGCTGGCCGAGGCGCTCGACCACCTGCGCTCGGTGGTCGCCGCCACGTCGTACCCGTTGGTCATGCCGTCCGCGGCGGACGCCACGGAGGCCGGTGCGGCGCTCGTCACCCAACTCGACGACTATCTGATCCCACGGCTCGCCCGGCTGGACGCGCCACTGCTCGCGGTGGTCGGCGGTTCCACCGGCGCGGGCAAGTCCACACTGGTCAACAGCCTGGTCGGGGCGAAGGTGAGCGCGTCCGGCGTGCTCCGGCCCACCACCCGGGCGCCGATGCTGGCCGCGAGCCCGGCCGACCTCGAGTGGTTCCGGCGCGGCGAGCTGCTGCCCGGGCTCACCCGGACCGACGAGCCGAGCACCGACCCACGCTCGTTGCAGCTGGTCGGCGTGCCCGCGCTCACGCCCGGGCTGGCGCTGCTGGACGCGCCGGACATCGACTCCGTGGTGGACGCCAACCGCGCGCTCGCCGGGCAGCTGCTCGCGGCCGCGGACCTGTGGATCTTCGTGACCACCGCCGCGCGGTACGCGGACGCGGTGCCCTGGGCGCTGCTGCGCACCGCCCGGCAGCGCGGCACCGTGATCGCGATGGTGCTGGACCGGGTTCCGCCGGAGGCCGCCGAGGAGGTCGCGGCGCACCTCGCCGAGATGCTCCGGGACAACGGGCTCGGCGCCGCACCGCTGTTCATCGTGCCGGAGACCCGGCTGACCGCGGACGGGCTGCTGCCGCCGGCCGCGCTCGGCGACCTCAGCGCCTGGATCGGTTACCTGGCCGCGGACGCGGAGACCCGGGCCGACGTGGTCCGCCGCACGCTGGCCGGCGCGCTGGCCGCGCTCGCACCCACCACCGGGTCGCTGGCCGACGCGGCCGAGGAGCAGAACGCGGCCGCGGAGACGCTCACCGACCGGGTGGACAACGCGTACCGGAACGCGAACCGCGCGGTCGCGCACGGCGTGGAGGACGGCCGGCTGCTCCGCGGCGAGGTGCTGGCCCGCTGGCAGGAGTTCGTCGGCACCGGCGAGCTGATGCGCACGCTGGAGGCGCAGATCGGCCGGCTGCGGGACCGGATCGTGTCCACGCTCACCGGCCGGCCCGCGCCCGGGCACGCGCTGCGGTCGGCGATCGAGGGCAACCTGGTCACGCTGATCCGCGGCGCGGCGGACGAGGCCGCGGAGGCGGCGTACACCGGCTGGCAGGCGCACCCGGCCGGGGCCGCGCTGCTGTCCCCGCCGCTCGGCCGGGCCGCGCCCGACCTGCCGGACCGCGCGGAGCGACTGATCCGGGACTGGCAGCGGCACGTGCTGGAGATGGTCCGGGAGGAGGCCGGCGACAAGCGGGCGATCGCGCGCGGCACCGCCTACGCGGTCAACGCCAGCGGCCTGCTGGTGATGGTCGTGGTCTTCGCGTCCACCGCGTTCATCCCGACCGGTGCGGAGGTCGCGGTCGCCGGCGGCACCACGGTCGCGGCGCAGAAGGTGCTGGAGGCGATCTTCGGCGACCAGGCGATCCGCAGCCTCGCCGCCAAGGCCCGCGCGGACCTGCTGGACCGCGTCGCCGCGCTGCTGGCCGAGGAGGCCGAGCGCTTCACCGCGCTGGTGGCGACGGTCCCCGACTCCGCCGGACGCCTTCGCGGTGCGGCCCTCGACGTCGAGGCGGCCCGGGCCGAGGCCGGGCTGGTGACCCGGTGAGCGGCGGTCTGGTCTCCCGGATGCGGGACGCGCTGGCGCCGTCCCGCACGCTGGACGCGGACAGCCTGCTGCGCCGGGTCGAGTCGCTGCGCCGGTTCCTTCGCGCGGTCGACGGGCTGCTGCCGCCGGAGCGGCTGACCGGCGCGCACACCGTGGTGGAGCGGGCCGACGCCCGGCTCGCGCTGTCCCGCGAGCACACCGTGGTGGCGCTGGCCGGCAGCACCGGCAGCGGCAAGTCCAGCCTGTTCAACGCGCTCGCCGGGCTTCCGCTCTCCCAGGTCGGCATGCGCCGGCCGACCACCGGCGCCGCGCACGCCTGCGTCTGGGGCTCGCTGGAGGGCGCGAACGCGCTGCTCGACTGGGTGGGCGTGCTGCCGAGGCACCGGTTCGTCCGGGAGAGCGCGCTGGACGGCGACGACCAGAGCGCGTTGCGCGGCCTGGTGCTGCTGGACCTGCCCGACTTCGACTCCGTGCAGCGCGCGCACGCCACCGAGGTGGACCGGCTGCTCGGCCTGGTCGACCTGATCGTCTGGGTGGTCGACCCGCAGAAGTACGCGGACCGCACGGTGCACGAGGCGTACCTGCAGAAGCTGCGGACGCACGCCGGCGTGACCGTGGTCGTGCTCAACCAGGCCGACCGGCTGACTCCGGAGGACCAGCAGGCCGTCGTGACCGACCTGCGCCGGCTGCTGGTCGAGGACGGCCTGCCCGAGGCGCCGGTGCTGGCCACGTCCGCGCTGCCGCACCCGCCGGGTCTGGGACCGCTGCGCGGTCAGCTGGAACAGGCGGTCACCAAGCGCGAGGCCGCGCTGCTGCGGCTCTCCGCGGACGTGGACGCGACCGCGGACCGGCTCGGCGAGCTGGTCGGCCCGGCCGTGGCCGAGGACGTGGTGGACCGGGCCGCGGTGGCCGCGCTGGCCGACGCGTTCGCGGTGATGGCCGGCGTGCCCGCGGTGGTGGAGGCGACCGAGCGCGCCTACCGGCACCGGGCGATCGGCATGACCGGCTGGCCGCTGGTGCGCGGCCTGCGCCGGCTGCGCCCGGACCCGCTCCGCCGGCTACACCTGGACCTGCCGTCCGCCGGACCCTCGGACGGCTTGCTGGACGGTCTGACCGAGGAGGACCCGGCGCCCCGCCCGCTGCCGGCCACGTCGGTGCCGGACCCGGACGCGGCGCAGCGGGCCGCGGTCAAGCTCGCGGTCCGGCAGGTCGCGGACCGGGCCGCCGTCGCGCTGCCGGAACCGTGGCGCCCCGGCCTGCTGGACGCGGCCCGCTCGCACCTCGACGACGTGCCGGACGCGCTGGACTCCGCGGTGGCCGGCACCGACCTGGGCATCGGCACGCCGATCTGGTGGCGCGTGGCCGGCTTCACCCAGTGGCTGGTCACGCTGGCCGCGGCCATCGGCCTGGGCTGGCTGATCACCGGGTACGCGATCCGCGCGCTCGGCCTGCCCGCGCTGGACTACCCGGACGTGGGCGCCACCCCGCTGCCGACCGTGCTGTTCCTCGGCGGTCTGCTGGCCGGTGCGCTGCTCGCGCTGATCGCCCGACCGGTGATCGCGTTCGCGGCCCGGCGGGCCCGGCGGCGCGTGGACCGGAAGCTGCGCACCGAGGTCACGGCCGTGGCGCGGCGAACCGTGGTGTCGCCGGTGCGAGAGGTTCTGCAGTCGTACGCGCGGGCACGCGAGGCCATGGCCTTCGCCCGGTCCGATCACGCGTAGGCTCGGACCATGCCCGCACCCCGGACGCCGCACGACGCCGTGCTCGAGGCCGCCCGCGACGTCGTCAAGCTCGACTGTGCCTACGACGCGGAGCTGCTCGGCACCGCGTTGCTGGGCAGCTTCTACGAGCTCGCCGAGGAGGCCCGGGCGGAGGCGGTGCGCGGTTTCACCGGCGACTTCCTGGCCGCGACCGCGGACCGCACCGCACCGGCCGCGGACGCGATCCGGCAGATCTTCGCGGCGCTGGTCCCGGACGCGACCGGCGCGTCCGCCGTGCGGCCCGGACCGGACGCACCCGCCTGGGTGCCGCTGCTCGGCCGCGTCCGGTGCACCGGCACCTGGGCGTACGGTGACGTCTACGGCGACCAGACCACCTACATCGCGGCGTTCGCCTACGACGACGAGGTGCTCGGCGGGCCGGAGCACGCGGTGGTCGCGCTGGTCGACCACAACATCGGCATCGCGAAGGACGTCTTCGTCACCGGCTCGGCCGAGAAGATCGTCGCGCAGGTCCGCGCGCTGTGCGCCACGGACGAGATGACCTGGTTCCGCGACGAGGCGCCGGAGCGGCTGCGCGAGCAGGTGGTCCGCCATCTCGCGATCACCGACGAGCTGTCCAGCCTGCCGGCCGCGTCGTCGCTGGCCACCGACCGCGCGCTGGCCGGTGCCCGGCTGGCGGTGCTGCCCGGCGACTCGGTCGAGGTGCCCGGCGCCACGCCGATGTCCGACGGTGCCCGGTCCGCGCTGATCGCCGACTTCCTGCGCTCGCCGGAGGCGGAGTCGCAGCAGCTGGACCTGGTGGAGACGGAGACGGAGCGCTCGTCCCTGCAGTTCGGCGTCAGCCTGGTGGTGGACCACGCGGCCACGCTGCCGGACGCGGACCCGCTGCGCTGGAGCCCGGCCGTGGCCGGCTTCTTCCTGCTGGACTGGGTGCACCGGCGCGCGGTGCTGGACGTGGACGACGCCGCGATGCTGCCCCGGGTGGTGCGCGCCTGGACGGCGTACGCGCATCGGCGCCGCGAGCTGCCGGACGCCGCGGTCACCGCGTCGATCGCGCAGCTCGAGGATCTGATCCCGGAGTTCGTGCGGCTCTACACGACCGGTGAGCAGCGCAGCCCGGCCACGGCCGCGGTGGCGCAGCTGCTGGCCGAGGGCGTCGACCCGCAGGATCCGGACGCGCTGGAGGCCTGGCTCGAGGCCCGCCGCCAGCCCCCGGCCGAGGACTGAGCACCGACTCGCCGGTCACGGGTGCCGGTCGACCAGCACGACCGGGGCCGGGGACGGCGGGGCCAGGAACGGCACGACCGGTCCGCCCGGCACCGCGGACGTGCGGGCCAGCGCGGTCGCGCCCGCGGTGAACACGGCCAGCATCGGCAGCGAGGCGAGCGCGACCAGCATCGCCACCGTGGCCGCGAAGCGCCGTGGCGACCCGGTCAACCCGGCCGCGCGCACCATTTCCCGACCCCTTCTGCCTCACTCTCAGTTCCGCAGTAGTAACGGCCCGTTCGACATATGGGCACGATTTGTACGAAATATCATTGTTTAATGTGTTCGTCGAAACCGCGGCGACATATTCGCGCACCCGGAGATCTGTAATCCAGCTCACCTTCTTGCAAGGATGGACGCAGCACCCCTTCCCGGCCCGCGCGGCAAGCCCTCACCTGGGCTAGGCGCGATCCGGGGAACCCGCTGCCCACCGGGCAGAACGGATCGAGCGGCGCGCCGCAGGACACCCCCGGACGCGCCCCGGCTCACAGGGAGACGCTCATGGCGCGAGACGACGACACCCTCGTCCAGCTTCTGACCCCCGACGGCGAACGCGTCGACCGGGCCGTCGGGCCGGACGGCGTCGAATACTCCGTCGACCTCACCGACGCGGAGTACCGCGGGTTCTACCGTGACCTGGTCACGGTCCGCCGGCTGGACGCGGAGGCGACCGCGTTGCAGCGCCAGGGCGAGCTGGGCATCTGGGCCAGCCTGCTCGGCCAGGAGGCGGCGCAGGTCGGGTCCGGCCGCGCGCTGCGCCCGCAGGACATGGTCTTCCCGACCTACCGTGAGCACGGCGTGCTCTACTGCCGCGGGATCGACCCGATCATGCCGCTCAGCCTGTTCCGCGGCGTCGACCAGGGCGCCTGGGATCCGATCGAGACCCGCTGCGGGATGTACACGATCGTCATCGGCGCGCAGACGCTGCACGCCACCGGCTACGCCATGGGCATCACGATGGACGGCAAGGTCGGCAACGACGACGGCGAGGCGGCGATCGCCTACTTCGGGGACGGCGCGACCTCGCAGGGCGACGTGAACGAGGCGTTCATCTGGTCCGCGGTCTACACCGCGCCGGTCGTCTTCTTCTGCCAGAACAACCAGTACGCGATCTCCGAGCCGATCGAGCGGCAGACCCGGGTGCCGCTCTACCAGCGCGCGGCCGGCTTCGGCTTCCCCGGCGTGCGGGTGGACGGCAACGACGTGCTCGCCTCCTACGCGGTCACCCGGCACGCGCTGGACCACGCGCGCGGCGGCCAGGGCCCCACGCTGATCGAGGCGTACACGTACCGGATGGGCGCGCACACCACGTCGGACGACCCCAGCCGGTACCGGCCGCCCGCGGAGGCCGAGGCGTGGCGCTCACGCGACCCGATCGCCCGGCTCGCCGCGTTCCTCGGCAAGCAGCAGATCGCGGACGAGTCCTTCTTCGCCGAGGTGGACGAGCAGGCCAGGACCGAGGCGGTACGGCTTCGTGAGCGCGTCCTCACGATGCCGGATCCGGCTCCCGATTCGATCTTCGACAACGTCTACCCTCATGGATCACCACTACTCGACGGCGAGCGTGAGCGGTTCAACGCGTACCGGAAGTCCTTCGAGGGGAGCGCACACTGATGGCGACTGAGGCCCTGACCCTCGGCAAGGCACTGAACGCCGGCCTGCGACGCGCACTCGACCGAGATCCAAAGGTCGTCATCATGGGTGAGGACGTCGGCAAGCTCGGCGGCGTCTTCCGGATCACCGACGGGCTGCAGAAGGACTTCGGCGAGAACCGGGTGATCGACACCCCGCTGGCCGAGTCCGGCATCATCGGCACCGCGGTCGGCCTGGCACTGCGCGGCTACCGCCCGGTCTGCGAGATCCAGTTCGACGGCTTCGTCTACCCGGCGTACGACCAGATCGTCAGCCAGGTCGCGAAGATGCACTACCGCTCGCGCGGCATGGTCCGGCTGCCGATCGTGATCCGGATCCCGTTCGGCGGCGGCATCGGCGCGGTGGAGCACCACTCCGAGTCCCCCGAGGCGTACTTCGCGCACACCCCCGGCCTCAAGGTGGTGACCTGCTCGAACCCGTCCGACGGCTACACGATGATCCAGCAGGCGATCGCGTCCGACGACCCGATCGTGTTCCTGGAGCCGAAGCGCCGCTACTGGGAGAAGGGCGAGGTCGATCCGGAGGCGGAGGCCTACCCGCTGCACTCCGCACGGGTGACCCGGCCGGGCACGGACGTGACCGTGGTGGCGTACGGCCCGATGGTCCGCACCGCGCTCGACGCCGCCACCGCGGCCGCCGAGGACGGGCGCGAGCTGGAGGTGATCGACCTGCGCAGCCTGTCGCCGCTGGACCTCGCGCCGGTGTACGAGTCGGTCCGGCGTACCGGCCGGTGCGTGGTGGTGCACGAGGCGCCGTCCAACGTCGGGCTCGGCGCGGAGATCGCGGCCCGGGTCACCGAGGAGTGCTTCTACTCCCTGGAGTCACCGGTACTGCGGGTCACCGGCTTCGACACCCCGTACCCCGCGGCCCGCGTCGAGGAGGAGTACCTGCCGGACCTGGACCGGGTGCTCGACGCCGTCGACCGCACCTACGGCTGGTGAGCGGACGATGACTCGGATCAAGCGGTTCGACCTGCCGGACCTCGGCGAGGGCCTCACCGAGGGTGAGATCCTGAAGTGGCTGGTCTCGGTCGGCGACGACGTCGAGCTGAACCAGCCGATCGTCGAGGTGGAGACCGCGAAGGCGGCGGTGGAGATCCCGGCGAAGTGGGCCGGCCGGGTGAGCGCGCTGTTCTGCGAGGAGGGTGCGGTCGTCGAGGTCGGCACCGCGATCATCGCGATCGACACCGACCCGGGCGCCGGCGACCTGCCGGACCAGCCCGCCGCGGAGGAGCCCGCGCAGGGTGGCGCTGCCGGCCGTACCCCCGTGCTGGTGGGTTATGGCCCTCGGACGACCGCGGCCAAGCGGCGCCCCCGGCGCAATCCGGCGCCCGGCGCCCCGGCGCAGACCACTTCCACCCCCGCGCCGGTACGGACGTCCGCCCCCGCGCCGGCGATCGCACCCGCGGCGGTGGTGCCGGCGGCGGTTCCCGCGCGTCCGGAGCCGGTGACCGCGAGCGCCGGCCCGGTGCTGGCCAAGCCGCCGGTGCGCAAGCTCGCCCGCGACCTCGGCGTGGATCTGCGCCTGCTGACCGGCACCGGGCCGCTCGGCTCGATCACCCGGGCGGACGTGCAGAGCGCGGTCGAGGCACCGGTCGAGGCGCCGGCCCGGCCCGATGTCCGATTTGACGCATCACGCGAACAGCGCGTCCCGGTGAAGGGTGTCCGAAAGCTGACCGCGGCGAACATGGTCGCGTCCGCGTTCACCGCACCCCACGTCACGGAGTTCCTGACCGTCGACGTGACCCGGGGCATGCGCGCGCTGGACCGGCTCCGGGAGCAGCGCGAGTGGCGGGATGTCCGCGTTTCTCCGCTTCTGCTGGTGGCGAAGGCCGTGCTGCTCGCGATCCGCCGGCATCCGATGATCAACTCTTCCTGGGCCGGCGACGAGATCGTGGTCAAGGACTACGTGAACCTGGGCATCGCGGCCGCCACCGACCGCGGGCTGATCGTGCCGACCATCAAGGACGCCGGCCAGCTGCCGCTGCGCGAGCTGGCGGACGCGCTGAACGAGCTGGTCAGGACGGCCCGCGCGGGCCGGACCACACCCGCGGACATGTCCGGCGGCACGTTCACGATCACGAACGTCGGCGTGTTCGGGGTGGACGCCGGCACGCCGATCCTGCCGCCCGGCGAGGCCGCGATCCTGGCCTTCGGCGCGGTGCGCGAGGCGCCCTGGGTGCACAAGGGCAAGGTCAAGGCGCGTCAGGTGACCACGCTCAGCCTGTCGTTCGACCACCGGATCATCGACGGCGAGCTGGGCTCCCGGTTCCTGTCCGATGTCGGGCGGTTCCTCGCCGACCCGGAGACCGCGCTGCTCGCCTGGAGTTGATCTGCAGCAGCTCAGAGTTCATCCGCCGTGCCCCCGTCGATCACTCGACGGGGGCACGGTTTTTCTTCTGGCCATCTCATCTTCTCCCGACGATCCTTAGGCGAGTGGCCGTGATCACCTCCGAATCGTTGGCAGTTGGGCACGGTCGTGTGTTTCAATTGCGTTACCAGATCGGAAGCAACCGGTCGGAACATCAGGAGTGATGAAAGTCATGAGCATGATCAGCCGGATCCGGGCCGCGCGCGAGACCGCCCGTCGGAACCGCGCGATCGAGCGCGCGCTGCGCTCCGCCAACACCCCTGCGCTGCGCGATGAGATCCTCGCCATCGCTCAGCGTCACTACGGGTAACTCACCAACCTCACTCCGTTGACCCGTGCGGCCGCACCTGTGGCCCGGGCACCACGGAACCCCTCGGCCCGCCGGGTGACCGCGTCTGAAATGTCGACGCGGACCGCCCCGGCGGGCCGTCGCGTATCCGGGTCCGTATTTCCGACCTGCTATGGCGCCCGGTACGGTTGGGCTCGGTCGCCACACCAAGGCCACCCGTGTGTCTTCCCACCGGCACCCACCGGCGGGAAGGATCGGGACCGGGAGACGTGACCCGACCGGAACGACCACGAACCACGTGGTCGCCGGCCGGGCGCCGGAGCCCGGCGGTCGACCACTGGGCTGCCGGCGACGAGGTCGCGCGGCTGCGGCCCGGCAGAGCCGAGGCCCTGGCCAGGCGACCCGGCCGACACGCGATGGAGGAGGCGCAGATGACGTCCGAGGGCCTGCACAAGGCCGGCGACGAGCCGGCTGAGGCGGCGCCGGGCACCGGTGGCACGCCGCCGCCGGAGGGCGCCGAGAGCTTCAACCCCTACCGTTCCGGGGGCCACGTGCCGCCGCAGCAGCCCGCGGCCGGTGCCGCGCCGGCGCCCGGCATGCCCCAGCGCGGCATCGCGTCCGCCGGGGTCCCCCGGTGGCCGTCCGCGCCCGCCCCACGCCCGGAGGACGGCGCCGACAGCGGCGCGAACGAGTGGCCGAGCCAGACCTCGTGGTCACCGAACGTGACGCCCGAACCACCGTCCCCGCCGAACTGGGGACCCTCGCCCGAGTCGTCCGCCCCCGCGCAGTCGCGCTGGGCGCCGGCCGCGCCGGACCCGTCGGCCGAGCAGCCGCGCGCGTTCGGTGGCGGCTCCACCCCCGGCTTCGGCGGCCGGGCCAGCGTCTCCGGCGCGGCCTCGGTGCCGCCGCCGCCCGCACCGGCCACGCCGCCGTCCACGTTCGGCGCGGAGCCCGCGCCGTACAACCCCTACGGCCAGCCCGACGCGAACGATCAGGGCGAGTCGTACGCGGAGGCCACCCAGCACTGGAAGGGCAACGCCTACCCCGGCGCGGAGCAGGCCGCTCGTCAGCAGCCCGGCGCGTCGTCCTGGGCCGCCCCGGCCGAGCCGGCGCAGTCCGCCTGGGGCGCGGCGCAGCCCGCACCCGAGCAGCCGGCCTACGAGCGCAGCGGCCTGCCGCCGGAGGCCTGGGCCCCGGCCGCACCGGCCGCCGACGCGCCCGTCTCCGGCAGCGGCTCCACCGACCCGAACGCGTCCGGCCGGCACGGGCTGCCGCAGCGTGCGCCCGGCCAGTTCGAGCCGCCGTCGGAGAGCACGTACAGCGGCTTCGACCTCACCAAGCGCGGCGCCGCCGGTGGCGGGCGGGCGCAGGTGCCGTCGGCCCCCGACGCGTCCGCCGGCTTCGGCGCGGGCGCGTTCACGCGCGGTGCCGCGGCCGGCCACCAGGGCGACACCGGCCCCGAGGAGCCGCAGCCCGAGCCGTGGAACCCGCCGGTCCGGGTGCCGGGCGCGAGCTTCGCGTCCACGCCGCCGCCGGACGACCCGGAGAGCTCGCGCACCTCCATGCCGACCTCGTTCGGCGGCTCGTTCAACGGCTTCGGCCCGAACAACCCGAATTCCGCCGGTACGTTCGGCGAGGCGCCGTCCCCGTCGGCCGGCTTCGGGCCGGCCGCACCGGGTGAAGGCTTCGGACCGGCCGCACCGGGCGAGGGCTTCGGGGCGGCTCCGGCCGCCCGGGGCACGTTCGGCGAGGCCGACGGCGGCTACCGTGAGTCCGGCCCGGCCGGTTACGACGCGCCCGCGTCGCCGCCCGCGGAGTCCGGCGCCTTCGGCACCTCCGGCGGTTTCGGCCAGGCGCAGCCTGGTGGCTTCAACCAGCCGCCGGCCGGTGGCTCCGGTCAGGCGGAGTCCGGCGGCTTCGGCCAGGCCCAGCCGGGCGGCTTCGGTCCGGCCCAGCCGGGCGGGTTCGACCAGCCGCAGGCCGGCGGGTTCGGTCAGCCGGAGTCGAGCGGCTTCGGTCCGGCGCAGCCTGGTGGCTTCAACCAGCCGCAGTCCGGCGGGTTCGGCCAGCCGGAGTCGAGCGGTTTCAACCAGCCGCCGGCCGGTGGCTTCGGCCAGCCCGAGTCCGGTGGCTTCGGCCAGCCGCAGGCCGGTGGCTTCGGCCAGCCCGAGTCCGGTGGCTTCGGCCAGCCGCAGGCCGGCGGGTTCGGTCCGGCCGCGTCCGAGGAGAGCCCGGCCAGCGAGGCCGGCCGCTTCGCGGTCCAGCCCGACTTCGGCGGCTCCTACGGCGGCGACCAGCAGCACGACCCGGCGCAGGTGCCGCAGCCGCGCACGCCCTCCGACCTCCCGGCCGCCTCGCCGTACGCGCCGCCCGCCGCCGGTTCCGCCGGTGTGGCCCGCGCCGCCGTGGTGCCGCCGTCCGCCTCCGCCGCGGCGCCGTCCGTGTCCGCGCCGCCGGCCGGTGAGTCGCCCGCCGACGCGCCGGCCACCGGTCGCGCGGTCGCTGGTAGCGCCTCGGTGCCGATGGCCAGCAAGATCACCCCGCCGCCGGACGCGCCGATGCCGCCGCCGGTGAGCAAGGGCCAGGCCCGGGTGTACGGCAAGGCCGCCGCACCCGAGCCGGACGAGTCGTCCCCGATCTCGGGCGCGCCGGTCAGCGGCACACCGGTGTCGGGCTCCCCCACCTCCGGTTCCCCGGTGTCGGGCTCCCCGGTCTCCGGTTCCCCGGTCTCCGGCGGTTCCCCGGCCTGGAGCGGTTACGACGCACCATCCGTGCCCGGTGCCCCCGGCGCGTTCGCGTCGCCGCACCAGGAGCACGGCCCGGTCAACGGCTTCGCGCACGGTCAGCAGCGCGAGGAGCCGCCGGCCGAGGCCGCGCCGCCGCACTTCGCGGTCGGCGGCGGTCTGCCGTACCCCGGCCAGGTCGTCGACGGCCGGTCGATCGACCCGCGTGGCCCGATGGGCGACCGGGGTCACGACAACCGCGGTTTCGACGACCGTGGCTTCGACGACCAGGGTGACGGCTTCCCCGGCGGTCCCGGAGCCGGAGCCGGCTTCGGCGGTCCGCAGCGCAACGACGGCTTCGGCCCGCGCAACGACGGCTTCGACGACGGGTTCGGCGCACCGCCGCTCGCGCCGTCCCAGCACGACGGGTTCGGCGCACCGCCGCAGCAGCAGGACGGCTTCGGCACGCCCCCGCAGCAGCACGGCGGCTTCGGCGCGCCGCAGGACGACTCGCCGTTCGGCCCCGGGCCGGGCGCGGGCGGCCCGTCGTTCGGCAGCAACACGGCCGTGTTCGGCAGCCCGCCCGGCGGCTTCCCCGGCAACAACGCTCCCGGCGGCTTCGGCGGCGGCCAGGGCGGCTTCGACGACCCCGGTGACGCCGACCAGGACGCGTTCGACAAGTTCAAGGCCGCGGAACCGGAGCCGGCGAAGGACCCGCTGCCCCCGCCGAAGAAGGGCGGCAACGGTGGCGTGCTCATCGCGGTGGTCATCGTGGCCGCGCTGCTCGTCCTGGTGCCGCTGCTGCTGGTCTGGCTGATGTCGTCCTCCCAGGACGACTCCGCGGCCTCGTTCGACGTGCCGGTCGGCGGCTGCGTGCAGGAGAGCAGCGGCCAGCCGGTCGTCGCCGAGTGCGCGGAGCCGGGCGCGTTCACCGTGGTGTCCCGCGCGCCGAGCAAGGACCAGTGCGCGGACCAGAGCCAGCCGTTCATCGAGATCCGGACCGGTGGCGAGGTGCTCTGCCTGGCCCCGGCCGTCCCGGCCGCCGGCGGCGCGTCCGCGCCCGTCACCACCGGCTGAACCACCGCACAACCGGCACCGCGCCGCCTGGCACCACGAACGAGGAACGATGAGCGACACACCGCAGGGCCGGGTCCGCGCGCCCGAGCTCCGAGGCCGGGGCTGGCTTAACACCGGCGGCACCGACCTGACGCTGGCGGGGCTCCGCGGGAAGATCATCATCCTGGACTTCTGGACGTTCTGCTGCATCAACTGCCTGCACGTGCTGGACGAGCTCCGGCCGCTGGAGGAGAAGTACGGCGACGTCCTGGTCATCATCGGCGTGCACTCGCCGAAGTTCGAGCACGAGCGCGACCCGGACGCGCTGGCCGCGGCCGTGGAGCGCTACGGCGTACCGCACCCGGTCCTTGATGATCCTGATCTGCTGATGTGGCAGCAGTACGCGGCGAAGGCCTGGCCGACGCTCGCGGTCGTCGACCCGGAGGGCTACCTGGTCGCGTCGATGGCCGGCGAGGGCCACGCGGAGGGCCTGGCCAGGCTGGTCGACGAGCTGATCGTCCGGCACGACGCGAAGGGCACGCTGCGCCGCGGCGACAGCCCGTACGTGCCGCCCGCCGAGGCCGAGACCCCGCTGCGTTTCCCCGGCAAGGCCGTCCCGCTGCCGAACGGGAACCTGCTGGTCAGCGACTCGGCCCGGCACTCGCTGGCCGAGGTCACGCTGGACGGTGACGTCGTGCGGCGGATCGGCACCGGCGTCCGCGGCCGCGCCGACGACGCCCCGTCGTTCTCCGAGCCGCAGGGACTCTGCCTGCTCCCGCCGCACACCGCCGAGATCGCCGGCTACGACGTGGTCGTCGCGGACACGGTCAACCACCTGCTCCGCGGCGTGAAGCTGTCGGACGGCACGGTCACCACGATCGCCGGCAGCGGCCGTCAGTGGCGGTCCGCGCCGGACGGCCACGCCCACGACGCGCTGGCCGTCGACCTCTCCTCCCCCTGGGACGTGGCCTGGTACGACGAGAAGGTCGTCGTCGCGATGGCCGGCATCCACCAGCTCTGGTGGTTCGACCCGATCAAGCGCACCGCCGGGGTCTACGCCGGCACCACGGTCGAGGCGCTGCGCGACGGCCCGATCCCTGACGTCTGGATGGCACAGCCGTCCGGCCTCGCCACGTCCGCCGACGGCAGCCGCCTGTGGATCGCCGACAGCGAGACGTCCGCGCTGCGCTGGATCGCGGACGGTGAACTGCACACCGCCGTCGGCCAGGGCCTCTTCGACTTCGGCCACATGGACGGCCCGGCCGCGCAGGCGCTGCTGCAGCACCCGCTCGGCGTCTGCGCGCTGCCGGACGGCTCGGTGCTGATCGCCGACACCTACAACGGCGCGGTCCGCCGCTACTCCCCCGACACGGACGAGGTCACCACGGTCGACCGCGGGCTCGCCGAGCCCAGCGACCTGGTGCTCACCGCGGACGGCGCGGTCCTGGTGGTCGAGTCCGCCGCGCACCGCCTGACCCGCCTGGCACCCGGCACGCTGGAGGCCGCCGGCGTCTCCGCGGACGGCACCCGGCACCGCACCGAACGCCCGGCGACCCCGCTCGCGCCCGGCGACGCCACGCTCGACATCATCTTCACCCCCGCGCCGGGCCAGAAACTCGACGAGACGTTCGGCCCGTCCACCCGCCTCGTCGTCAGCGCCTCCCCACCGGAGCTGCTGCTCGACGGCGCCGGCACCACCACGGACCTCTCCCGCACGCTGCGCCTCAACCCCGACGTCCCCGGCGGCGTCCTTCAGGTCGTCGCCCAGGCCGCCACCTGCGACATCGACGCCGAACACGCGGCCTGCCACCTCACCCGCCAGGACTGGGGCGTCCCGATCACCATCACCCCGGGCGCCCCGTCCCGCCTACCACTCATCCTGCGCGGCCTGGACGGCTAGTGGGCTGTCCATGAACGTTCGCCGCGCTTGAGACACTCCGCGCGGCTTGCGCAGCGCAGCGTCAGGTCGAGAGCAGTCTCGTCAGCCTTGTTCGGTCACGAGACTGGGTGGTGTGGGATCGAGCCGGTGCAGACGCGGCAGTTGACCCAGGACATGGGCCGCCGGCGGCAACAACTCGATCGATGCGCGGTTCGGGCCGCTACGCACGTCCGTCAGCGCCGGCTCGGCCTACGACAGTCACACCGCCCAGACTCGTGAGCTAACGCTGACGTTTGCGCGGCCGCGCGGGATCGTTGTCATTCAACGCTTTCACGTGCCAGAGGCCCGGCTTGAGAATGTTGCCGGCTGCTGTCAGAAAATCCTCGCGGCACTTGGGAGACGTGAAATGGAACGTCGACAGCTTCTCGTCCCTGAACCACTCGCCCGCACCGGTCCCGCCCGAGGCGATCTGGGGATTCGCGTGCTCCTCGTAGTGAAATGACAAACCACGAAGAGCACTCAGAACCGAAACGTTCTCGGACCACACCGTAACGCTGAAGTGAAACAAGTCATGCTTACTGGACACTGTGGTCAGTGTAGTGATCCGCATCAGCTCCCGTGCAACGCGAATCCGACGTCGTCCCCGATGCCTCAGGCGAAGGACGCGAGGGTCTGGTTCGCGTCGAGGAGGGAGGCGCGGACGCGGCGGGCGAGGTCGACGGCGCCGGCGGTGTCGCCGTGCAGGCAGATGGACTCGACCGGGCACGGGACCACGGTGCCGTCGGCCGCGACGACCGTGTGTTCGACGGCCATCCGGACCACCCGGTCGGCGACCGCGGCGGAGTTGTGGATGACCGCGTCCGGGTCCGTGCGCGGGACGAGGCGGCCGTCCGGCAGGTAGGCGCGGTCCGCGAAGCCCTCGCCGACGACCCGGAGCCCGGCGTCCGCGGCGAGCCGGGCGAGCACCGAGCCCGGCTGGCACAGCACCGGCAGCCCGGCGTCGTAGTCGGTGATCGCGTCCACCACCGCGCCGGCCTGCACCTCGTCGACCGCGGCCGTGTTGTAGAGCGCGCCGTGCGGCTTGACGTAGCGGACCCGGTCGCCGGCCACCCGGGCGAAGCCGTCGAGCGCCGCGACCTGGTAGATGATCTCATCGCGCAGTTCGGCGCGGCGGTACTCGATCCTGCGACGTCCGAAACCGGCCAGATCGCGGTAGCCCACCTGAGCGCCGATCGCCACGCCCCGGTCGGCCGCGGCGGCGCAGACCGCACGCATGATGGACGGATCGCCACCGTGGAAGCCGCAGGCGACGTTCGCCGAGGTCACCAGGTCGAGCAGCGCCTCGTCGTCGCCGAGCTTCCAGACTCCGAAACCCTCACCGAGATCAGCATTGAGGTCCATGGCTCCGCACGGTAGTCGGCCGCGCGCGACACTCCAAGCGGGTGAGGCTCTTCACTACTGCGAGGTAACTTACGGTGGCGTAACCTGGTGGCGTGACCACCGAAGCCCCCGCTCGCCTCAAGCCGCTGGACCTCGGCAAACCTCGCCTGCGCGGCTGGTTGCACTTCTACGCGTTCTTCGTCGCGTTGGTCTGCGGCATCGTCCTCTGTTCGCTCGCGCTGTCCCGGCCAGGCTGGACGCCGCTGCTCAGCTGCGCCGTCTACAGCCTCACGGTCTGTGGCCTGTTCGGCACCAGCGCGCTCTACCATCGGCGGGTGTGGAGCCCACGCGGCTACCAGATCATGCGCCGGATGGACCACTCGATGATCTTCGTGTTCATCGCCGGCACGTACACGCCGTTCTGCCTGTTGCTCCTGCCGTCGCCGAAGTCGGAGATCATGCTCGGCGTCGTCTGGGGCGGTGCGCTCCTCGGCGTGGCCCTGAAACTGGTCTGGCCGCACCTGCCGCGCTGGGTCGGCGCACCGCTCTACATCGCGCTCGGCTGGGTCGCGGTCGCGGTCCTGCCGGACATCCTGCACAGGGGCGGCGTCGCCGCGCTGGTGCTGCTGATCGTCGGTGGCGTGATGTACAGCGTCGGTGCCGTGCTCTACGCACTCCGCCGGCCGAACCCGTGGCCCACCGTCTTCGGCCACCACGAGTTCTTCCACGCCTGCACCCTCGTCGCCGCGATCTGCCACCACATCGCCATCTACTTCGCCCTGTTCGCATAGGCACTGTTCGCACAGGCACTGTGCGCATGGCAAGGGCTCCGCAGCCACAGCTGCGGAGCCCTGCTACGTAACTCGTCCCCGCGAGAGGGCGCGGTGCCCGAACCGGACGACCGGAGTTACAGCTGCTGACGACGAACCCGGTACTGCTCCTCGACCACCCGGTCCTCGGCCGGGGCGGCGACGGGCGGGGCCACGTGCGTGTGCGGCGGCGCGGTCGCCGGGTGCGGCGGCGCGGGGATGTGACCGTCGGTGGTGGTCGCGACCGGGCGACGGCGGCTCTGCCAGAACCACACGGTCGTCGCGAGTCCGGCGAGGCCGGCGAGGATCAACACCCAGCCGACCACAGCGATGTCGATCCACCCCAGGTCGAACTCGATGGCGAACGCGAAGATCGCCCCTAGCGCGATGAGGAAGATACTTGCTCCGAAACCCACTTTCCTCGCCCTCCTTGGCTGACGGCCGGGCCGGGGTGGCCGGCACATTGCCGAGTCGTGGACCGTGGCCTGGATGCCGACCCACGCTTGAGTGATGGCTTACCCACCCGTCACACGTATCAATCAGGCAAGCTGTACCGCGTGACGTCTCGAACCCTGGTCCTGCTCCGCCACGCCAAAGCCGACCGCCCGGACGGTATCGGTGACCTCGAACGCCCGCTGACCGAGCGCGGTCACGCGGACGCGGCCGCCGCCGGAGCCTGGCTCGCCCATCACGGCTACGCCCCCGATCTGGTGATCTGCTCGCCCGCGCGGCGTACCCGGCAGACCTGGCACGGCGTGGCGGTCGCGATGGCGGAGGCCTCGACCGACGCGAGTTCCCCCACGGTCCGGTACGAGGCGGCCCTCTACGCGGAGGGTCACCACGCGCTGCTCGCCACCGTCAAGGCGGTGCCGGCGGACACCTCGACCGTGCTGCTCGTCGGCCACAACCCGGACATCTCGCTGCTGTCCGCGATGCTCGACCCGGACGGCGCGAACGACTCCGACGGCATGCGCACCAGCGGCCTGGCCGTGCACCGCTTCGACGGCGACTGGGCGTCGCTCGGTGCCGGCGGCGCTCCGGCGACCGACACGCACACCGCGCGCGGCTGACCCGGGCCGGCCTGGCTCAGCCCGGCGGCGCCGGCGGGTGCCGGATCTCGATCTCGGAGTCCGCGCCGAGCGGTGCGGCCGGGTGGGCCAGACGCGTCTCGTCGACCACGTCGATCGCCCCGCCGAGCGCGCGGGTCCGCCGATCGTTCCAGTACCAAATGGTGATCAGCAGTGCGGACGTGCCGGCCAGCATCAGCACCCAGCCGACCACGTTCAGGTCCAGCCACGCCGGCTCCACGTGGACCGCGAAGGCCAGGATGGCGCCGATTGCGATGAGGAAGATTCCTCCGCCAATACCCATGTGCACTCCCCCGTGCCAGGAGATTTCAGGCTATATCGGCTAAGGGCCACCGCACGGCGCTACCGCAAAGAAGCAGCGGGGGTACGCGTACCCCCGCTGCTTCTTTGTCCGGGTTCTAGAACTGGTCCTCCGGGACCTCCATGACGTCGAGCGTGGCGCCCTGCACGACGCGACGGTCCGCGCCGACCCGGGGCAGCACCTCGTGGGCGAAGAACCGCGCGGCCGCGACCTTGCCCTCGTAGAACGCCTTGTCCGCGGCGGAGACCTCACCGGCCAGCGCACCGAGCGCGACGTCCGCCTGCTTCTGCAGCAGCCAGCCGACCACCACGTCACCGAGCGCGAGCAGCACCCGGCGGGAGTGCAGACCGACCTTGTACAGCTCGTCGGGCTTGCCGCCCTGGGCCGCGCCGAGCCAGCCGGTGATCGCGCCGAGCATCGCCTGGAGCTCGCCGAGCGACTTGCCGAGCAGCAGCCGCTCCTCCTTGAGCCGGCCGTTGCCGCCCTCGGCCTCGATGAACTGCTGGATCTCGCCGGCCACCCGCATCAGCGCCGCGCCGTTGTCCCGGACGATCTTGCGGAAGATCAGGTCGAGGCTCTGGATCGCGGTGGTGCCCTCGTAGAGCGTGTCGATCTTCGAGTCGCGAACGTACTGCTCGAGCGGGTAGTCCTGGAGGAAGCCGGAGCCGCCGAACGTCTGCAGCGACTCGTGGCCGAGCAGCTCGTAGGCGCGCTCCGAGCCGACGCCCTTGACCAGCGGGAGCAGCAGGTCGTTGACCTTCTTGCCGACCCCGGCGGTCTCGGCGTCGCCGGCCGCCTCCGCCTTCGCGACCGTGTCCTGCCAGGTCGCGGTGTAGAGCACGAGCGCGCGCAGGCCCTCCGCGTACGCCTTCTGGAGCATCAGCGACCGGCGTACGTCCGGGTGCTTGATGATCTCGACGCGCGGCGCCGTCTTGTCGGCCTGGCGGAGCAGGTCGGCGCCCTGCTGGCGGCTCTTCGCGTACTCCAGCGCGTTGAGGTAGCCGCTGGAGAGCGTGGCGATCGCCTTCGTGCCGACCATCATCCGCGCGTACTCGATGATCAGGAACATCTGGCGGATGCCCTCGTGCACCTCGCCGAGCAGCCAGCCCTTGGCCGGCGTGCCGTGCTCGCCGAACGTCAGCTCGCAGGTGTTGGAGACCTTGATCCCCATCTTGTGCTCGATGTTCGTGGCGTAGACGCCGTTGCGCTCGCCCAGCTCACCGGTCTCCGCGTCGAAGTGGAACTTCGGCACGATGAACAGCGACAGGCCCTTCGTGCCCGGTCCGCCCACGCCCTCGACGCCGACCGGGCGCGCCAGCACGTAGTGGATGATGTTGTCGGTGAGGTCGTGCTCGCCGGACGTGATGAACCGCTTGACGCCCTCGATGTGCCAGGAGCCGTCCGGCTGCGGGATCGCCCGGGCACGGCCGGCGCCGACGTCCGAGCCGGCGTCCGGCTCGGTCAGCACCATGGTCGAGCCCCACTGCTTCTCGATGAACAGCTCGGCCCACTTCCGCTGCTCCTCGGTGCCCTCGACGTGCGCTATGTGCGCGAACGAGGGACCCGAGGAGTACATCCAGAGCGGCGCGTTCGAGCCGAGCACCATCTCGGCGATCGCCCACCAGACCGCGCGCGGTGCGGGCGTGCCGCCGAGCGCCTCGGGCAGGTCCAGCCGCCAGAACTCGGCACCCATCCACGCGGCGTAGGACTTCTTGAACGACTCGGGCAGCGGAGCGGTGTGCGTGGCCGGGTCGAAGACCGGCGGGTTCCGGTCGGCGTCGGCGTAGCTGGCGCCGAGGTCCTCCTCGGCCAGCCGCCGCATCTCCGAGAGGATGTCCCGGACCGTGTCGACGTCGAACTCGGCGTACGGAGCGACGCCGAACGAGCGATCGGCGCCGAACACCTCGAACAGGTTGAACTCGAGGTCTCGCAGGTTGCTCTTGTAGTGACTCATGGGCGGCAGCCCCCGCTTCACGCTCGTTACCGGTCAGTAATAGAAGAGTATTACCGACGGGTAAGTACGGACAAGGCCGCCGTCGAAGTGACCACGGCCACACGCGCCGCACTATCGACCGCGATTCACCCTTTTTGCGGTGTTTCTCGAGTGACCTCCACCGTCAGGTCAAGCCGCCGCGCCGAACGGACCGCAACCTGGGCCGAGTCCATCTCGTTGGCACGTTCGAAGCGCCGCTCGGCGTGGGGGCCGGGCCATCGTTGGGGAGGATGTCCATGCTGCTCAGCAACCTCAGAGACGCACTGCGCCAGATACGCCCGGAGCCGGACGGGTACGAGCGCGGCTACATCGGCCGGCACCGGGCACCGGAGGAGCCGGACGAGGCGCCGACCACCATGCTCCCGCCGATCACGATCAGCACCCCGATCATCCCCGGTCCGCTGCCGGTGCCGTCACCGCGCACCGCGCCCGCGACGTAGAGGTCGCGGGTCATGCCCCGGCGGCGCCGACCTCCCAGCTCGGCATGGCCGCGCTCGCGACGGGCCTGGGCCCGGTGTACTCCATCAGCACCAGCGCGATGTCGTCGTCCAAGCGTCCGTGCACCCACTCGTGCAGCGCGGCCTCCAGCGACGCCAGACCGTCACCGACCGTGCCGTGCCCGACCAACTGCCAGGCGCGGTCGGCGGTCGGGAAGAACTTCCCCTCCCGGCGAGCCTCGCCGAGACCGTCCGTGAAGAGCAGCAACCGGTCGCCGGGCTCCAGCCGCTCCACCCGCGGCTGGGCCTCCGGCCGGAAACCCAGCGGCGGTACGGGTGCCGGCGGATCCAGCGGGATCACCTTGCCCCGCCGCAGCAGCAGCGGCGCCGGATGCCCGCAGTTCACGATGGTGAGCGTGCCGCCGCGCTCCTCGACCAGCACCGCGGTCACGAAGTCCTCGTCGCCGACGCTGCGGGCGACCGCACGATCCAGATCGGCCACCACGGTACGGAGATCGCCGCGCTCGAACGCCACGTGCCGGTACGACCCGAGCACGATGCTGGCGAGGCGCACCGCGTCCAGCCCCTTGCCGCGCACGTCGCCGATGATCATCCGTACCCCGTAGGGCGTGTCGAGCGCCTCGTAGAGGTCGCCGCCGATGTCCGCGGCCGCGGTCGCGGAGATGTAACGACCGGCCACCGCGAGCGTGCCCACGTGCGGGCCGATCGGGCGCAGCACCGCCTGCTGCGCGACCTGGGCCAGCTTGAACAGCTCGTCGATGCGGCGGGCCTGCCGGTCGCGGATCGTCGCCACCGCGGCCGCGATGCCGGTGGACAGCCCGACACCGACCACATTGATCGCCGCCGGGAACGACGGATCGGAGATCACGAACCCGGCACCGACCACGGTGGCCAGTGCGCCGACGGTCAGCACCACCCGCCACGACGCGAACGCCGCGGCCAGGAACGGCGCGGCCGCGACCAGGCCGACGTAGCTCGCGTTGGGGCCGTCGGCCAGCTCGATCACGGAGACGAGTGCGAGCAGCGCGACAGCCGCGCCGAGGCCGGCGCGGGATCCTGGGCTGATCGGGCCGCGGCCCGCGAAGAGGTTGTGCATTGGTCCGGACCCAGCATGCCTGATCGACCGACGGGACTGCACCGACTTGCCCCCTAGTCTGATGCCGATTTGGCCGTCCGGTGGGGTGGTGGCGTCACCTGGTTGTCGCCCGATCGGGTCGCCCTTGTGGGGCGCGTCCGTCTCTCCCACGCTTTCGCGGGCCCGGTGGGTTGCCGCGTTGCGCCGCAGGAGCAAGATGATCTGGTGTCGTCGGACCTTACCACCGAACTGATCGGCGCATTTCGCTGGAATGACCCGGGGCACGACTTCCCGCACCTGGTCAGTGACCTCTCCGGCTGGTGGCGCTCGCCCTCGATCCTGCACGCGCTGGGCCCGGCCCTGGCCGGCCTGTTCGTCGCGGAACAGCCGACCGTGGTGGTCGCGCCGGAGGTCACCGGCTTCGTCGTCGGCCCGCTGGTCGCGATCGCGCTGGAGGTGGGCTTCGTCGAGGCGTACAAGGGCGGGCACGCGCCGGTCGCCGAGCCGATGACCTGGGCCCAGGCCGCACCGGACCACAAGGGCCGGCGACTGTCGCTCGGCGTGCGCACCCGCCAGCTGCGCCCCGGTGACCGCGCGCTGATCGTCGACGACTGGATCACCACGGGCGCCCAGTCCCGCGCGCTCGGCGAGATCGTGACCGCGTGCGGCGCGGTCCCGGTCGGCACGGCCGCGATCGTCGCGGAGTGCACGCCCGAGGTCGCGGCCGAGTTGCGCGTTCGCAGCATCCTCCGCGCCGAGCAGCTTTAGGCTTTTTGCACGTTATCTCATTCGTTGGGTCATCTGCAGAAGACGCTGCGTGTCCGGCCGATGTGGACGATGATCTTCAGGTCGCTATCGATCTCCACGAATCGGCCGCCCATGCGCTATGCCACGCCCCGCCCGCTCGCCGGCCACCCCGGCCGCTTCGCCGCGCTCCTCACCGGACCTGATGATCCACTGGCCGACGCGGCGCGCGCCGTCGAGCAGACCGTCTTCGAGACCGAGTTCGGCCTGGACTCCGACACCATGAAGGCCGAATACAGCGGGTACGACGCCGCCAGCCGCTTCATCGTCGTGCTCGACCAGGCCCGGCACCGGGCCGCCGGCGTCATCCGGCTGATCGACGAGTCCCCGGCCGGCCTGAAGACGCTCAACGACGCGCCGGCCCACATCGGCGGCACCGTCGACGACATCCGCGAGCATCACCGGATGACCGACGGCCGGCGCGCCGTCGACGTCGCCACGCTCGCGGTCCTCCCGGAGTACCGCGGCACCCGGTCGGTGCTGGTCAGCACACTGCTCTACCGCACGCTCTACCGCGTCTTCCACCGGGACGGGATCACGCACGTGGTCGCCATGATCGACGAACCCGCGTACCGCAATCTCCGGCGGATCGGCACCCCGTTCGTACCGATGCTGGGCTCCTCGCCCTTCTGCTATCTCGGCTCCGCCGAGAACCGCGCGCTCTACGGCGACTTCCGCGAGTTCGGCCCCGCCATCGCCCGCAACGCTGCCACGCTGCGCGCCCAGGCCCGCCTCTCCCCGGCCAACCTGCGGCACCCCCGCCGCCTGCTGTTCCGCCGGATGGCCGCGCGGATCGCCACCACGATCGTCACCGGCTCGGGCCTGGACCACCGAATCCATCTCTGAGCAGCGCCTGCGGCAGGGTCTCGTTCAGCCACGCCTCGGACTCGTCGAGCGACCAACCCAGATCATCGGTACGGACGAAGTAGGCCGCGTTGCACAGGTACAGCCAGAGCAGGTCGGTGGCGCGGTCGTCGTCGACGCCGTCGCGCAGCGCGCCCAGCTGCCCCAACCGCCGCGCGGTCACCGCCAGCCCGTGCCGCATGCTGGCGTGCGCGATCTCCTGGATCTCCCGCACCGTCGGCTCCTGCGGCGCCGCGGCGACCACCTGCCGCATCAGCCCGGCCCACAGCTCGAACTGCTCGCGCGTCGCGCGCACGATGAACCGGACCAGCTCGGCCGGATCGGTGATCTGACGGAGCCGGGTCATCACGAGCGCGACCTCGTCGGTGTTGGTGCCGGACTCGATCAACGTCCGCAGCAGCCCGTGCTTGCCGCCACCGACCGCGTACACGGTGGCCGGCGCGACCCGCGCGTGCCGGGCGATCTCCTCGACCTTCGTGCCGAAGTAGCCCTTCTCGACGAACAACTCCCGGGCCGCGTCCAGGATCGCCTGTCGGGTGCGCTGGGCGTACTCCGCCCTCCTGCTGGTCGTGTCGTTCGGGTTGGGCACGCCGAGATCGTACTTGCCAGCCTTTCGTCAGAGTCGGCTCTGATCAGTGTAATGAACTCCAGGAAGGCTGCCTGCCCCCATGAAAGCGCTCTTCACCACGTTCCCCGCGTACGGACACCTGCTGCCGATGCTCCCGCTGGCCGAGGCCGCCGTCGCGGCCGGCGACACCGTGCTCGTCGCCACCCACGAGACGCTGCACGCCGCCACGCGCGCGTTCGGCCCGCCGCTACCCGCGCTGCTCGCGGAGAACGAGTCCCGGTCCGGCGCCGACGTGCTGGCCTACCGCACCGACAGCGCACGCCTGCTGGACGCCAACGTCGCGCTCTTCACCACCACGTACGCCGACCTGGCCTTCGACGAACTGCTGTCCCTCGCCGAGACCGAACGCCCCGACGTCATCGTCGGCGAGCAGTGGGACTACCTCGGCCCGCTGGTCGCGGCCAGGCTCGGCATCCCCTGGGTCGTCTTCGTCCACAGCCCCGCCACCGACATCGACGCCGTGCTGACCGCCGGCGCCGCCAAGGCCGGCGCCCACCGCGGCCTGACCTTCCCCACCCCGCTGGCCACCGTCCGGCTCTGGCCGGAATGGCTGGAGACCACACCCCCGACCACAACCGCACTCCCGATCAGCAGCCAGCCGTACGACGCCCCCGCCCGCGCCGACATCCCCGCCTTCACCGGCGACCGCCCGGTCGTCCTGGTCACGCTCGGCACCGTCGTCGACGACCTCCCCCTGCTCCGCTCCGCCGTCCAGGCCGTCCTCGACGCCGGCGCGGACGCCCTCGTCACCACCGGCTTCACCGCCACCCCCGCCGACCTGGGCGCCGTCGCCACCCCCGACCGCGTCCGCGCCGTCTCCTTCGCCCCCATCGCCCAACTCCTCGACCACGCCCACGCCGTCCTGGCCGCCGTCGGCTCCGGCACCACCCTCGCCGCCCTGTCCCGCGGCCTCCCCCTCGCCCTCATCCCGAAGATCGCCAACCAGCCCCTGGTCGCCTCCCTCGTCACCGCGCTCGGCGCCGGCCTCACCGTCGACTCCCCCGCCTCCCTCCCCACCGCCATCCCGTCCCTGCTCACCACCCCTTCCCTGCGCGAGGCCGCCACCACCGCCCGGTCCCGCCTCGCCACCCGCCCCTCCCCCACCACCGTCTGGACCACGCTGCGCTCCCACCTGCGCTGACCCCGCAAAGCCCTCGTCCACCCAGGACGAGGGCTCCCCACGTCCAAATCTCCATGCACTCCGGCGCGCCGCGGCGGAGGCTCAGCCAGAACCGCGTCTCGCCGCGCCGAGGACAGCCCGGGCCGCGTCGGCCCGGGAACGGATGCCGGCGTCACGCCCCTGGCCGTCGGCAGGTACACAGCGTTCGAACAGAACCTGCTGCTCACCAAGCCCTCCTCGGAGACGGTGAACGCCGCCCCCACTCCGGCCCAACCGCGGGCGGCGAAGCCACACCGCAAACATCCCCAACAGCGGCACGCCCAGCAACTCCGAAACGCGGTCCTTCCAGCCCTTTGGAGCGGAATGCGAGAAGGCCCAGCTCGCACTAGCCCGGGTGGCGGAAATCGAACCCGCAGCTCAGGGCCCCTGCGACTCCCCACGATTCCCTCTCGTTCCCGGCCCTACCGGCACGCAGGGGGCACGGCGGCCGACCGACCACTCAGCATGCACCGCCTACCGGAACCGCCGACAGTGGTGCGCACCGAGCCTTCAACAACGCGAGCCGCGGCCGGCAACACAAGACCGGCAATGCCGTCTACGCACAGCTCCCGGCGACAGAGGGTCAGCGGCAAGTCAGCGAAACCAGCGCGGCAGCCCATCGCACAGCACAGGCCGCGACGGGCTCCGTGCAAACCAGAATGAGGGCAGTCGTCCGTACCCCCGGCAGCACCTTCGACCTGCCCAGCCCCGCACTCACGCAACGGTCTCGTACATGCTCGCCAGCCTGCGCGGATTGCCCAGGTCGTACACCGCCTTGCCCGACCAGTTCAACCTCCGGTCGAGCTGCACCTCACCACCCGTCGGCCCAGCAGGATCAGCCAGGTCCGCCACCGCCACGACGGCCGCTGATCCGCATACCGCGAGCCAGCCGGCGCTCGCGCACCCTCAGCACCCACGACAACGATGAGCCATCGCAACCGCCCATGGACGGCTCGAGACGAGCCAGCCCTCGAAGGGGCACGAATCCGCAGCAACGCCGGAAGGCAACCACCGGCACGTGGGGTTTCCGGGGCTCGGCCCCGGAGCAGAAATGCGAGAAGGCCCCAGCTCGCGCTTTCCGCGAGCAAGGGCCTCCGCCGACGAGAGCGGGTGACGGGAATCGAACCCGCACTGTCAGCTTGGGAACCGCACAAGATCGCTCTGCTACGGGCGCACGTACAGGTCACGCTTGTCATAAGTGGCCTGGAGTGGCCTAGCAGCACCCCGCGTGATGGCACGCAGATGGCACGGCGGCCCGTGCCTCAGTAACCAGCCAACCCTGCTGCGAATACCGGGCAACGGCGCCGGACATGATCTACGTCGCTTGCTCTTGGGAGTCAGGCCTGCAGCCGGTGCCTAGTCTCGGCCTGACCCGTTGGAACCAGAACACGGATGATCTGGGCACCACGCTCATATGAGCCAAGTCAGCGCCGAGAACGTCTTGAACTGACGGACATCCTCATGAAATTATGTTCACGGCAATTCCAAATAAAAGAATGTGAATCATCGTCATGACCAACCGTTTTCGCGCAATCAATGAGCCAGCAAAAGGATTCACGGAGGAATTGGTGCCCCAACTAATCAGAACCGAAGTTACCGGAATGCTTGGCAGGTTCGATCACGTATTTGAATTTCCCGCCGACTGGGAATTTGTCATTCTTCATGGCCCGAACGGTGTAGGAAAAACAAAGCTTCTCGAGCTAGTATCGTGGACATTTGGCTGGCAGACAATAAAGCTGGCGAATTTGCCGTTCGGCTCCGCCCGGTTCGACTTCGACGATGGAACTCGCCTTAAGGTAACTCGGGTTGAGGCAGATCCTAAAAAGACACACAGGACACGGCACTCCAACTCTGCCGTACGACTCGGCTTCGCCGTTCATTTCGAGCTTCGCCGACCCGGTAGTCATATGATCTCCTACACCTCCTCCCCCAGCACTATGAGGGAGACCGCCCAACTTCGTGAAGTCGTCCAACGCCTACTTCCAGTTTCTCGTGTAGGGCCAGATGCTTATCACGATCACCCCACTGACGTAGTAATGAGCTTGGCTGAGGTCCTTGAATTCTATGGCTCTGCGCTTCCATCCGACATTTACCCTGAAGCCGAACAACCGCGCGTGATCCGCGACTTCTTAAGTGGAATTAAGGTCTACCTTATTGAGACACAACGCCTACTCAACATTCCCGCGGAATTACCCTCTAACGCTCGATATCGCACACAGCCCGAGCAGCCGAAATCGAGAGTTTCAATCTATTCCGAAGATCTTGCGCGACGACTGAAGGAAGCCCTTGCGCAGAACTCTCGGCGGTCGCAGGAGCTTGATAGGACCTTCCCGGAGAGACTACTTGAGGAGCAGCCGGTCACCAATCTTACAGACGATCAGATCCGAGAAAGGTACCGCCTGCAAGCAGATTACCGCGCACGGTTATCTCAGATTGATGTACTAGGAGCATCTTCAGAGTATTTGCCGCTTCCTGATCGGACACTCAAGGATTGGGAACGACACGTTTTGTGGACGTATCTAGAAGATACGGAGCGAAAGCTCGACACTTTCAAGGATGTTCTTACACGCGTTCGCCTGCTTCAAGAAATTGTGAATAGTCGGTTCAAATATAAGAGTCTGAAGATTAGCCGCGAGGAAGGCTTCGTAGTAGTAACTGACAGCGGTGAGGAAATCCCTCCGGAACGCCTATCCTCTGGGGAGCAGCACGAGCTTGTTCTTGTATATGGGCTTCTTTTCGAGGTCGAGGAGAATACTCTCGTTCTAATTGACGAACCAGAAATCTCACTGCATGTTGGATGGCAACGCCAGTTCCTGTCCGACCTTTTTGAGATTTCGCAAATTACCAACCTGCGGTTTGTTATCGCAACTCACTCTCCGCAAATTATTCACAAATGGTGGGAGAGGACCGTTCCCCTTGTCCCGGCGGACGACATGGACGATGCATGAGGGAGCAACTGACGGGCGATGATCTCTTCGCCGAGATTCTTCTACTAAGCGATCACAGAAAGAATATTCTGTTGGTTGAAGGGCCTGACGATGTGGCGACGCTAGATAGTCACGTCGCCGAGGAACACACATTCGTAGTTCCTGGATACGGAAAGACTTCCGTGCAGTATGCAATAGATTTGTGCGACGCGCGCGGCATAAATAATGTGCTCGCCATTCTCGACCGCGACTGGGTAGGGATCGCGGAAGCTGAGGTAAGTACACCGAATGTAATTTACACGGACCTTTACGACCTAGACGCAACAGCAATCTTCGCTGGAGATGCGACCAAACGGACTGTAGCGGGCTTGTGCGATCCAAACAGGGTGAAACTCCACACCGATTCACTCCAACTTGCACACATCGCCGACATCGGCGTTCCGACAAGTGCAGCGATCGGAGTGCTGCGCCTCGTCACCAAAGAGCAGAGACTTCCGCTCCGCCTGCGCGACTTTCCGGTGCAGGAAATCCTAAACCTAGATAACGGGGCTCCCGACATTGAAAAGATGATCGTTATCGCGGCAGCACGCGCCGCAAGTCGCTCTACCGTTGTGGACGTTGAGAATATCGCTTCTCTAGTTCGTGCACGGATTGACAACTTGGCCAACCCGAGGCGCTTCTGCTCTGGGCACGATTTAGGGATGACCATTGCTACCATTATGCGCAAACGCTGGGGATGCACCACCAAGGCCGACACCGTAATTAAAACATTCCGCGTTTCTTTCGGATGCCCGGAACTCGTTTCCACCTCTCTATACGCAAAGGTTCGCAGCTGGGCCGACGATCGCGGTCTAGAGGTATGGTCTTGCCCTAAGGTTCTTGCTCGCGCTGCGTCGCAGCTATCGTAATCACGAATTCATTTTGCCGAGCATACTAAAAGCAAGTTGGCCGCTATGCGAACATCACATTCGGCAAGTGAGTTCTATCAAGGAGTCGCCCTGCAAGCGCAAATCCGATGTACTTCATATCGAGCATGTGTGCGTTTAGCCATCGCCAATAACGGCATCGAGAGTGACGCACCGGCGCAGAGATATTCTGATTTCCATTCGCGAATGCCACTGAGAATAATACTTTCGCAAGGTCTCGACCGAACTAAACGCCAATGAGGGATCGAAATGACCGGCCACTCGTTGAAGTCATATAGCCCGGCAAATTTCACGCACAAAGCGCGTCCATGATCGCGTCGTCACGGCCAGTATTGGACCAACAGCGTCTTTACTGTCACGCACGTAGACATGTGTACGGGTCTTTGCAACCTCTACGCAGTCGCCGCCGTTGGGGCCGCTGCGGGTGGACTTCTTCCAGGTTAGGTGATCCATTTTTCAACTACCTTCTTGATCAGGGCGATGGAGAGACGTTGGGGAAGGGCTTCTCCCAAGAGACCTTCCCAGGTGCGGCGGAGGGCATCAACGGCTTCGGGGGACTCGATCATGAGGTCGCGGAGTTGGGTGTCGAGTAGGGCGAGGTCGGGGGCGTGGGGGACGCTGGCTAGGACGAAGGAGCCGGACATGCCGCGGTGGGCGCCGATGTCGGTGGGGAGGATGTGGAGTTCGACTCGGCCGGCGGTGCTGGCGGTGATGAGGGAGTCCAGTTGGGCGCGCATGATCTCGGGTGAGCCGATCGGGCGGTGCAGCACGGACTCTTCGAGGATCATGATTAGTTCCGGCGGGGTCTTGCTGGTGAGGATCTGTTGACGCTGGATTCTGGCGTCGGTGGCGCGTTGTAGGGCGGTCTCGTCGGCGGTGAGCATCCCGGCGCGGAGGACGGCGCGGGCGTAGTCCGGGGTCTGGAGTAGGCCGCTGATGACGAACTGCTGGTAGGTGCGGAGCGCGGTGGCGGTCTGCTCGATGTCTGCCCATGGGCGGAACCACTCGGGCATGATCTCGCGCGATGCGGCCTCGTGTGCCGCGTCCAGGAGGCGGCCGAGTAGACCTCCGGTGGTGAGTGCGTCGTCGGCGCGGTGGATCAGTTCGGCGCTGGGTGGGCGCTTGCCGGTCTCGACGGCGGAGACGTGGGTGTTGGAGAAGTGGATCTCCGCTGCTAGGGCCTCCTGGGTGATGCCCTTCCGTTCGCGGGCCAGTCTCAGTTCATGCCCGAGCGCTCGCAGCATCGGGTGTGCGGTGCCGGTTTGGTCAGTGGGCATGAGATTCCCCATCGGTTCCCCGTGCGAGTGTCGCCGTTCCGCAGAGCGTTGGTCGATTTCGCCGACGAATGGATGCAACGTCGAACGGGTTCCTGGTAACTCGATTCTCGGAAATAGTCCTTGTAGTCAAGGAGGGCGCGTCGCCAGGTGGTGCTAGGTCGTCCGCTTTTCCGCCGAGAATCAAGGAGGAGATTCCCATGCCGTCGGTAACCATCGGCGCAAGTCCAGAGATAACCGATGCCGAGCACCCGGACTTCTGCGACCCGGAGGTATGCACGGCCGGCGTCGAGTCGCCCCGAGGGGTGCCGCAGCACCGATCGAAGCCGTGGAAGATGGGGCTGTCGGGTGACATGTTCATCGACCGGATCGAGGTGCGGCTGGTGGAGCCCGTCTCCACGCCGGGTGACTGGTTCGTGGAGGTGGACGTCTTCACGGACGATCCGGACGAGGCGACCGACACGCTGATGTTCACGCGGCCGGACGTGTTCGCCATGTTCAGGTTCTTCTTCATCATCATCGAGAACGCCGTGAAGGCGAAGAGGCCCGACCGGAAAACAGTCGCTAAGGCGGCGTAATCCATGGTCTCCGAGCGTCGGTGCGTACCCGATGAGTTCCACGCCGTGGGAGACATCGTTCACCTCAACAAATTCAATGTCAAAGACGGTGAGCGAGACGTGGATATTCGGATTCTGCATGTCTCGCATCTGCTCTTGTCGGTGCCGGATGTGCAGTGGGTCCGAATCCTCGGTGTCGAGATGGAGGGCGCCGAGGAGAAGGGGCCGCAGAGCCTTTTCGTCGTGCACAAGGAAGCCCTGATACGCAAAGAGGCAGAGGTTTAGGCCGAGCTGCGCTTCATGACGTCGAGAACAGCGTGCGCGGCGTCAGCCGGCCGGATCTGCGCCGTGTCGAGGAAGAGATCGGGCTCGGGAACGGGCTCGGTCTCTTCCCACGCGCGCAGGCGGGCGTTGGTGTCGCCGGTGGCGCGGGAGATGATGCGGGACTCGGCTACGTCGCGGGGGCACCAGAGGTAGACCACTGTCCAGCGAGTCTGCGGCGTGGCGTTCACCAGCGCCTCAATCGCGGGGACTTGGCCGAGGTGGACGACGGGGATGCCGGTGGTGAGTGCGTCGGTCAGGCCGGGGCGGTCGATGACGTAGAGGGAGTCGTACCGGCGGTTCTCCCAGATGATGTCGCCGGTGGCGCGGAGACGGTCGATGTCGGGCTCGGTGGTCATGCGGTAGGTGCCGGTGCGGCCGGGGCCGGCCTTGAGCCGGCGGAAGAGAGTGACCGTGGGGTCCAGCTCGGCCAGCGCATGGGTGACGGTGTCTTTGCCGCTGGCGGGTGGGCCGTAGAGGATGATGCCGCTGCTCATGGCGTACCGCCGGTGATGGTTTTGATCAGGTCTTTTGCCTGGGCCTGGAGTGGGCGGCTGGATGCCGAGTTGTCGATGACCTTGTGTGGGACCGGTGGGCGGAAGCTGGTTTCGACCTTGGAGAGGTAGCCGGCCCAGTCCGCGAGTTTCGCGGCGTCGCGGGCGGCGCCGCGGTGGCGGACGTAGGTGTGCATGGTGGCTTCGTCGCAGTAGACCCAGACGTAGGTCGTGGTGGCGTTCAGCTCTGTGAAGGTGGCCTGGGTGCGCTCGATCCACGCGGGGTCGTTGAGTTCGCGGATGAACGGGGCGGTCAGGATGACGCTGTTGCCGCACGCGACGTTCTCCGTGGCGGCCGCGATCAGGGCCTCGTACTCGCGGGGGCGGATCAGGTTGAAGTATTCGGCGGACTCGCGGTCGTGGGGTGAGTGGCCGATGGTCTCCAACGCGGCCTCGACGACCGGGCGGGTGAGGGTGTCCTTGTCGAGCATGGACCAGCCGGTTTCGCGGGCGAGGATGCGGCCCAGCTCGGTTTTGCCGCTGCCGGCGTAGCCGCCCACGATGACGACCTTCGGTTGCCGGGGGCGGATGTCGGCTTTGCGGTCCTGGCCGGGGGCGTGGACGTAGCGCTTGGAGCGGGACTTGCTGATCACCAACCCCTCTTCGGCCAGAAGACGCATCGCTTCGGAGATGGTGAAGACGCTGACGTCCCAGCGTTCGGCCAGCTCGCGCGTGGACGGGAGGACGTCTCCGTCGCGGAGCACTCCGGCCTCGATGTCGTTGCGGATGTTGCGTGCGACCTGCTGATGCAGCGATTCCCCACGGGTCAGTGGCGGGCGGGGGGTCGACATGGCGTCTCCTCTTATCAGCGGCATCGTGCAACTGGTATCCCAAAATACCAGGTGATTTGCTGGTTGCCGACGTTGTTAGCTCACGTTTACGCAGCTCAGATGCCCTCCAACACGAACTTTCGATCTAACAGTTGACCTGTATGCATATCAACTGTTAGCTTCGTGGCACAGAGATCGCCGTCACAACGACGGTGGTCACGGAAGCCACAAGAGGAGTGCGTCTTGGCACCGAACGACTGGCTCAACGACATCGACGGCCCTACGTCGGGCGAACTCGCGGCGATCGAGGCGGAAGAGCCGCTGATCAGCGCGGAGGTTGCGTTGCTGGACGCGCAGATCCGCGTCTTCTGTGCGGACGGCGGTCCGACCGAGCTGGATTGGCACCGGCTGCGGATCGCGGAGAAGCGGGTGGCTCGGGAGGCGCTGGCGCTGCACCGGCGGCACCTGGACAGCGCGGAGCTGGGGTGGGTGGCGTGACGAACTCCGCCTTCCCGATCCCGACGGATGGGGATTCGCGCTTCAGGTACCGCTTGCTGGTGGACGTGGCGCGGGTGCTGGAACGGCACGGTTTTCCGCCGGTCGAGGCCACCGCGGATCTGGTTCGGCTTCAGCAGAACCTCTTCAACTTCCTCTATGCCAAGCCCGAGCACGCCGACGCTGAAGGAGTCCTGCGATGACCGTCTCCGCGTACCCGCCTCAGGTGGCGGATCTTCTTCCCCGCGCTCAGGAACTGGTGGCGGCGCTGGGTGTGGTGCCGTCCGAGAACCGGATCAAGACCGAGCTGAAGGTGGGCCGGCCGAAGGCCAAGGCCATCCGGGCGGCGCTGGAGCAGGAGACCGCACCGGCCGATCCCGATCCGGAGCAGGCGCCGGAGGACGTGGTGCCGGACCCGGTTCCGGCGGTGGACGAGCCGGAGACCGTGCCGGTGCCGGTGGCCGAGGTGGCGCCGGTGACGGTGGAGGAAATCGGCCAGCGTGAGGCGGTCGTGGACCCGGTTCCGGCTGCTGAGCCCATCACACGGCGGGCGGTGCCGTCGTGGCCTGTGCTGATCCTGGCGCTGCCGGCGTTCGCGGCGGTGTGGTCGGGGTGGGTCGGGCTCGGCGAGATGACCGGGTTCGGGGTGGTGCACCCGCTTCCGGGGATCGCGGACGGGTTCAGCCTGAACACCGCGATCACGCTTCCGATCGGTGTCGAGACCTATGCGGCGTACGCGCTGCGGGTGTGGTTGTCGGCTCAGGTGAGCGTGCGGGCGCGGCGGTTCGCCAAGTGGTCCGCGATCGGGTCGCTCGTGCTCGGTGCGCTCGGGCAGGTCGCCTATCACCACATGGAGGCGGCGGGCGTGACTGAGGCGCCGTGGCAGATCACGACGGTGGTCGCGTGCCTGCCGGTGGCGGTGCTCGGGATGGGCGCGGCGCTGGCGCACCTCAATCACGACGGACGTTCCTAGCTTCGCCCGGCGGCGCGGCCCTTCGGCCTGGAAACCTGTGCCGCGCCGCCGGTCACTCGCTCCGTTCACCTCGTGAGGCTTCAGGAGGAAGAACCCTCATGCTCGCAGAGACCAACCCGGAACACACCGGCCGCACGGCCACCCTCACCCCTGAGGTGCTGGTGGGTGAGGTGGTCATGGTCGACCAGCCGCATGCCCGTACCGATGATGAGTGGTTGAAGGAACTGGCGCGGCAGGCCGCGCAGCGCAAGCCGATCCTGCCCGCGTGGATGCTGTCGGGCTCGGACTTCCGGCACACGTGCCGCTGGATCGCGGCGCACTACCTGCACGTCTCCGTCTATCACGCGGTCCGCATGCCGGTCTACGGCGGGAAGCTCGCGCTGCGGGCGCCGCGCGGGGTCTGGCGATTCATTTCCGGCGGTACGCGGTGGGTGCTCGACCTGGAAGGCCTGCCCGTCCGGCTTGCGGCGGTCCGGCGGGAGGACGCGGAGCAGTACCTCCGGCTGTCCCGGCAGCGTGACGGCCGGGTGCGTCTGCGGACGCTGATCGCGGCGTCGGTCGCGGTGCTCGGTGCGGCCGGCACGTTCGTGCTCGCGGTGCTGGCGCCGAGCTGGGCGCACTGGGCGACGCTCGCGGGGCTGGTCGCCGCGTTCGGGCTCGGCGGGGCGCGACCGGATCGGCCGCTGGTGTCCCGCGCTGTCGTTCCGACGCATGTGCAAGAGCTGACCTCGAATCAGGTCACGCTCGCGCTGTCCGTGCTCGGGCTCGCGGGGATCAACCAGGCGGTGTCGAAGCTGGGCGACAAGGCGATCGGGTTCCCGGCGCCGATCACCCGCGACGGACCCGGATGGCGTGCCGATGTCGATCTGCCGCCCGGTGTGACCGCGACCGAGGTGATCGAGCGGCGGGAGAAGCTGGCCGGCGCGCTGACCCGGCCGCTGGGGTGCGTGTGGCCGGAGGGCAACGCCGAGGTGCATCCCGGCCGGCTGGTGCTCTGGGTCGGGGATCAGGACATGTCGAAGGCGCGCAAGCCCGTGTGGCCGCTGCTCAAGGGCGGGCCGGTGGACCTGTTCAAGCCTCAGCCGTACGGGACGGATCAGCGCGGACGCTGGGTGAACCTGACGCTGATGTTCATCGCGATGGTGATCGGGTCGATTCCGCGGATGGGCAAGACATTCGCGCTGCGGGAAGCGCTGCTGATCGCGGCGCTCGATCCTCGGGCGGAGATCCATGCGTACGACCTGAAGGGCACCGGTGACCTGTCCGCGCTGGGGAAGGTGGCGCACCGGTACCGGGCTGGCGAGGACGACGAGGACATCCTCTACGCGGTGGCCGCGATGCGGGAGCTGCGGGCGGAGCTGCGCCGCCGGGCGCGGGTGATCCGGGATCTGCCGCCGGATCTGTGCCCGGAGAACAAGGTCACGCCGGAGCTGGCCACGCGGCGCTCGCTGGGCCTGCATCCGATCGTGGTCGGGGTCGATGAGTGTCAGGTCTGGTTCGAGCACCCGGAGTACGGGGCCGAGCTGGAGGAGATCTGCACGGACCTGGTGAAGCGGGGGCCGGCTACCGGGATCGTGCTGATCCTGGCGACCCAGCGGCCGGACGCGAAGAGCCTGCCGACCGCGATCTCCGCCAACGCGTCGACGCGGTTCTGCCTGAAGGTCATGGGGCAGATGGAGAACGACATGGTGCTCGGGACCAGCAAATACCGCAACGGCGTCCGGGCCACGATGTTCGCGTGGGAGGACAAGGGGATCGGCTACTTCGCCGGTGAAGGCGCGGACGCGCGGATCGTGTCAACCGTGTTCATCGACGGGCCGGCCGCGAACGTCCTCGCTGAGAAGGCGCGGGCGCTGCGGGAGCGGGCGGGGCGGCTGACCGGGCACGCGCTCGGTGAGACGCCGGAGGTTGAGCGGGCGGCCGGTCATCACCTGCTCGACGACATCCTGTCCGTGGTGCCGGTGGCGGAGCTGCGGGTGTGGAACGAGACCGTGGTGGCGCGGTTGGCGGAGTTGCGGCCGGATGTCTACGACGGGTGGGCGCCGGAGCAGCTGACGGCGGCGCTGAAGCCGTACGGGATCGAGGTTGACCAGATCGGTCGGCGGGTGGGCGGGAAGACCGTCAACCGGCGCGGCATCACCCGCGCGCATGTCGCGGAGAAAGTTGCCGAGCGTAACCGATCGAAGGCTGCGGCCTAGTACCGCCGGAGGGTGCTGGCGCTAGCGCCCGAGCCTGCTAGCGCTAGCACCTCCGCTAGCACACGAAATGAAGCCCTGCCAGGACGCTAGCACGCTAGCGGCCCTGGTCCCCCATGCCCGAAAACCGGCCCTGGAGGCGTTCGTGGACACCCCTTCCCTGATCGCTAGCTTCCTCTGCTTCGTCCTACCGCCCGTCACGATCTGTTACGCCGCTAGCTGCGCGATCTGGCCGTGGAAAGCGTGCTCAACCTGTCACGGAACCGGGCGGATCAAGAGCCCGTTCGGACGCGTGTTCCGGCTGTGCCGGCGCTGCGACGGCACCGGACGGCGCATCCGGGTCGGGCGGCACGTGTGGAACGAGTACCGGCGCGTGCACCGGGACGGCACCCGATGAACCGCACTCCGCACCCGGACTGGTGCGCCGCTGACCATCGCTGCGGGCTCAACGAGCACCGGAGCGCGGAGATCGTCGTCGACCTGGCGCGGCACGGTCGCGCGGTCGTCACGCGGACGCGGACGGAGAACGGGCGCGAGTACGCCGAGGTCCGGCTTTGGGTGCCGCTCGCTCGCCGTGAGGTGGCGGCGCGGCGGCAGTTGCTCGCCATGCTCTCCGGCCTGCGCGTCCTGCTCGGCCGTGTCGCGGTCGCTGCCCGACCGTCGCCCCACCGCTGATCCGCTGCTCAACCTGGAAAGGAGGCCGCATCATGAATCGACCCGCACACGATGAAGGCGCGGAACGTGCCGTCATCGGCGCCGCGCTGCTCAGTCCGTCGCTGGTCACCGAGCTTGCGGCCAAGCTCAACCCCGGCGACTTCTACCGTCCGAACCACGGAGCGCTGTGGGACGCGATCTGCCGGCTCGACGCGGCCGGCACACCGGCCGATCCGATCACGCTCGCGGCGCATCTGGCCGAGACCGGGGATCTGGCGCGAGTGGGTGGGGCGCCGTACCTGCACACGCTGATCTCCGAGGTGCCAAGCGTCGCCAGTGCCGGCTACTACGCGGACATCGTGGCAGGGCACGCCCGGCGACGGGACGTCTCCGAGCTGGGATTGCGGCTTACCCAGCTCGCGGACTCCGGCACCGACACGGCCGATCTGCTGGCGACCAGCCGCGCGCTGCTCGACGACACCGGCACCGGTGCGGAGTGGGCGCCACCGATCCCGCTGGGCACCGGGCGGCATCTGCCGGCCTTTCCCGCGCACGTGCTGCCGGGGTGGGTGGCGGACATGGTGCGGGCAGTCGCGGAGTTCACGCAGACGCCGGTCGACCTGGCCGGGAGCATCGCGCTCGCGGCGCTGTCGACGGCCGCCGGCGGGCGGGCCGAGGTGGAGGTGCGGGGATCGTGGCGGGAGCCGACGAATCTGTTCACGGTCGTGGTGTTGCCGCCGGGGTCGCGGAAGTCGGCGGTGTTCGCGGCGATCACCGGGCCGTTGCTGGCGGCTGAATCGGCGCTGGTGGAGCGGACCAAACCCGCGATCGTCGAGGCCGAGTTGGCGGCGCGGGTGGCGGGGAAGGCCGCTGACAAGGCGGCGCACGCTGCGGCGAACGCGGATGCGTCCGCGCGGGATACGTTGCTGGCCGAGGCGTCGGCCGCCGCGATGCAGGCCGAAGCCGTCACGGTGCCGAGCCTGCCTCAGCTTGTTGCCGATGACGTGACCAGCGAGGCTGCCGCGCAGCTGCTCGCGGACCAGGGCGGCCGGCTGGCGGTGCTCTCGCCGGAAGGTGGCATCTTCGCCACCATCGCTGGCCGTTACTCCGGCACCCCGAACCTGGAGGTATTCCTCAAAGGGCACGCCGGGGACATGATGCGCGTCGGCCGGCTGTCCCGCGAGAGTCAGCACGTCGCCAAGCCTGCGCTGACGCTCGGCTTGGCCGTGCAACCGGACGTGCTGCGCGACATCGCTTCCATGCCGGGCTTTCGCGGGCTCGGACTGCTGGCACGCATCCTGTTCGCGCTGCCGGAGAACACGGTCGGCTTCCGCCGGATCGGTGCTGACCCGGTGCCGGCCGACGTTGCCGAGGCGTACAGGGACAACCTGGGCGCCCTGGTCCTCACGCTCGCGGGCTGGACCGATCCGGCGGTCCTGCCGCTCACCGAGGATGCCAACGCCAGGGTGCTCGACATCGAGCGCGCGGTAGAGCCACGGCTTGCGCCCGGTGGTGCGTGGGGACACGTCGTGGACTGGGGCAGCAAGTACACCGGCGCCGTCGTCCGCATGGCCGGGCTGATCCACCTTGCCGAGCACCTGCGCGACGGATGGGGCAAGCCGGTGGAGGCGGAGACGATCGACCGGGCTGCACAGCTCGGTGACTACTACGCCGCTCACGCGCTGGCCGCATTCGACGACATGGGCGCCGACCAGGCCACCCGCAACGCCCGGCACGTGCTTGCGTGGATCGAGCGCACAGGATCGACGACATTCACCAAACGCGACCTGTACCGCGCCACCAAGTCCGCCACGATCCGGGCCGTTGCCGACCTGGAACCCGCGCTCGCGGTGCTCGACGCGCACGGCTACCTCCGCCAGATCGACCCGCCGGCACGACCCCGGACCGGCGGCCGGCCGCCGTCGCCAACCTTCCTCGTGAACCCGGACGTGCACCGGCCGGCCGCCACCGTCCATCCGATCCGCGACGCCCGGCGGACCGCATGAAGCCACTGACACAACCGACAGAACTGCCACAACCCCCGTACCGCAGAGATTCTGTCAGTTCTGGCAGTTCTGTCACGCCCGAGCCGAGCCGCCTCACCCCGAGAGGAACCAGCGTGCGACCGAGGCCAACCGGCCATCCCTCACAGTCCGCTTCTCGCTCGATCCCCCGCCGTTCGGAAGGAGTGCCGCTGATGCCCAAGGTCACCGACATCCGCACCGTTGCCCCGGTGCTGCCCGAGGAACTGCTCACGATCGAGGAAGCGGCGCTCCGGATCAAGATGAGCGTGCGGTACGTCCGTCGGCTGGTCGCCGAACGTCGCATCCCGTTCTACCGGCTCGGTCGCTCGGTGCGCTTCGATCCCACCGACCTGGCCGAGTTCGTCACGGCCGGCAGGGTTGAGCCGATGACGCCGGAGAGCGTGTGGCGCGGGCTGCGGGGTGTGGCCTGATGCCGGGCAAGGGAGGCCACCGCCGGTTCGGCGCGATCCGGAAGCTGCCGTCCGGCCGCTACCAGGTGCGCTACCCCGGCCCGGACGGTGTGGTGCGGCCGGGAGAGCAGACGTTCGAACGGAAACAGGAAGCCGAGCAGTACCTGTCTATCGTCGAGTCGAAGCTGATCACCAGTGAGTGGATCGACCCGAACCGAGGCAAGATCTGGTTGCAGGACTACGCCGAGCGCTGGATCGCCGAACGGCCGAACCTGCGGCCCCGGACGGTGCACCTCTACACGTGGCTGCTCGGCAAGCACGTCACGCCGTACCTCGGGAAGGTGCCGCTGAACCGGCTGAGTACGCCGATGGTTCGGGAGTGGCGTACGAAGCTGCTCGACAACGGCGTCTCCGCCACCATGGCCGCGAAGGCGTACCGGCTGCTGCGCGCGGTCCTGATGACGGCGGTCAAGGAGGACGAGTTGATCCGGGTGAACCCGTGCCGGATCAAGGGAGCAGACCAGGAGCGGCCAGCGGAACGGCCGGTGCTCACCGTCGCCCAGGTCTTCGACCTGGCGGAAAAGGTGCCGGAGCGCTACCGCGCGCTGATCCTGGTCACCACTTTCGGGTGTCTCCGGTGGGGTGAGGTGATCGCGTTGCAGCGGCGAGACATCGACCTTGAGGCGGGTACGGTGCGCGTCCGTCAGGCGTACGTGGAGCAGCGCGGCACGGGCCTGGTCCTCGGCCCGCCGAAGTCGCGGGCCGGACTTCGCACGGTGACCCTGCCGGCCGTCGTCCTGCCACAGGTCAAGGCGCATCTCACCGAGTTTGCAGGTGATGACCCGGACGCGTTCGTGTTCACCGGCGCGGAAGGCCGGACGATCTGGCGCGGCAACTTCAACCAGCTCGTGAAGTGGTCGGATGCCGTCGCGGCGATCGGGGCGCCGAAGCTGCACTTCCACGACCTCCGGCACACCGGGAACACGCTCGCGTCCCGCGCGCCGGGTGCGAGCCTGCGGGACCTGATGACCCGGATGGGCCACGACAGCCCGCGCGCGGCGCTGATCTACCAGCACGCCAACTCGGAGGCCGATCGGGCGATCGCCGAAGCGATCAACAAGGCGGTGCAGGCGGCTCGGCGGAAGCCGAGCAAGCGGGCGCCGAGGGCCGCTCAGGACGAGGCTGAGCCGGTCTAATGGCACGTAGAAGGCACGCGACGGATTTCTAGTCCTAGAAACACGGAAGCCCTGGTTGGGACATCTGTCCTGACCAGGGCTTTTGCCGTGGAGCGGGTGACGGGAATCGAACCCGCACTGTCAGCTTGGGAAGCTGATGTTCTGCCATTGAACTACACCCGCGTGGTGCGGCCTCACTCTACCTGGTGGGGCGATCGCAGCGCGAGCGCCTATGCCTGTGAGTCGCCGGAGGCGGCGATGACGATTTCGACGCTGGGGGCGTGGTCGCGCCAGACCTGGACGGCGGGGCGGGCGGTGGTGGTGTCGGTGGCGAGGGGGGTGGCGCCGCCGCGGCCGTGGCGGGCGAGCATGGCGACGTCGATGGTGAATTCGTAGAGGCGCCAGTCGACGTGGGGTTCGGCGCGGAGGTCGCCGGCGAGGCGGGTGATGCGGGCGAGGTCGGTGACCGGGTGGGCGTGGCCGGCGAGGTAGGCCTCGTCGTCGCTGTCCTCGGGCGGGAAGCTGTGCAGCGCGTAGCGGCCGTCGCGGTCGAGGTCGCGGCGTTTGGGGGAGTCGACGATGAAGCAGAAGAGGCCTTCGTCGGTGATGACCGGGGAGACGGGGTGGACGCGGGGGCCGCCGTCGGAGCGGACGGTGGCGAGGTAGCCGAGGCCCGGACCGTATTGCTGCATGAGGGTGCGGATGGCGGCGGCCAAACCGGGCTGTGAGGTGGCGAAAACGGTCCAGGTAGCCATGTGACGATCCTACTCGAACACACGTTCGAACGGCCAGCGTGAACGATAGTGTGTCCGGATGCTGCTCTCCGACCGGGACCTTGTCGCCGAGATCAAGGCCGGCACGCTCGCCCTCGATCCGTTCGAGGCCGCGCTGGTCCAGCCGTCCAGCATCGACGTGCGGCTCGATCGGCTGTTTCGTGTCTTCAACAACCACCTGTACACGCACATCGACCCCGCGGTGCAGCAGGACGACCTGACGTCCGAGGTCGAGGTGCCGGCGGGTCAGCCGTTCGTGCTTCACCCGGGCGAGTTCGTGCTCGCCTCCACGCTGGAGGTGATCTCGCTGGGCGATCAGCTGGCGGGCCGGCTGGAGGGCAAGAGCAGCCTGGGCCGGCTGGGTCTGCTGACGCACTCCACGGCCGGGTTCATCGACCCGGGGTTCACCGGGCACGTGACGCTGGAGCTGTCGAACGTGGCGAACCTGCCGATCACGCTCTGGCCGGGCATGAAGATCGGGCAGCTCTGCATCTTCCGGCTGTCGTCGCCGGCCGAGCACCCGTACGGCTCGGAGGTCTACGGCTCCCGCTACCAGGGCCAGCGCGGCCCGACGCCGAGCCGCGCGTGGCGTAACTGGCGCACCTGGCCCACGGCATGAGAAAGGCCGCCCCGAGGGGCGGCCTTTCAACGAAGGGAACCTAGAGCGGGCTGCCGAAGCTGTGCACCGGCATCGCGTCGATCTTCATCATCCGCACCGGCTCCGCGGGGTTCGGTGCGTGCACCACCCACCCGTCACCGGCGTACATGCCGACGTGGCTGAGGTCGGCACGGTAGAAGACGAAGTCGCCCGGCTGCAGCTCGGTGCGGCTCACCGATCGCATCAGTCCGCGCTGCGCGGCCGCGTTGTGCGGGAACGAGATGCCGACCTGGTTGTACGCCGCCAGCATCAGGCCGGAGCAGTCGTAGGCGTCCGGGCCGGCCGCGCCCCAGACGTACGGCGAGCCGATCTGCGCGCAGGCAAACTTGATCACGACACCGCGCTTGCCGCCGGGGTACTCGTAGGGGCAGGGTGCCGGGGCCAGTTCGCCGCCGCCACCGTTGCCGTAGATCTGGAGCCGGAGCTTCTGCAGCTCCTCGACCTCGGAGTTGATCTCCTTGGTCTTCGTGGCGAGTTCCGCCTCCTGCTTGGTGAGGTCGGCGACGAGCGCGTCGAGCGGCGCCTTCTCGGCCTCCAGCTGCTCCTTCAGCGCGACGACCTCGGCGATCTCCCGGCCCTGCGTGCGGGCGAAGTGATCGAGGATCTCGAGCTGGTTGGTGAGCGTGGTCGGCGAGCCGGTCACCAGGATCGAGCCGAGCGTGCTGACCGGGCCGGTCTTGTACTCCTCGGCCGCGAGCAGGCCGACCCGGCCCATGACCAGGTCGACCTCGGCCTGCAACGGCTGGATCTTGGCGCCGAGCACCTCGGCCTGCTTCTTTTTCTTCTGCAGCTCCTGGCGGGTGGAGTTGTGCTTCTCGACCGTGGGCTCGAGCTGGGTCCACGCCTCGTCGATCTGCTTCTCCACCTCGGCCACGCTCGGCTCCGCGTGGGCGGCGGTGCCGCCGAGCGTGACCACCAGGGCGGTGGTCAGCGCACACATCGCGCCGACGACGACGGACCGGTTTCGGAGTGCGGCAATGCCTGCCACCGAAGTGTGTGCTCCCTTGTGTCCCTGACCGCCTACCGGGTTAGCTGACGGGTTCGGGCGGGTGAGGGCCGGTGCAGTAGCGCCCACCACAGGGTCATCGCCCTACCGCCGGCCGTGGCCGGCGGATTCACCCCGAGTGCTGCTTGGGTCCCCGGTTCATCGCGTGGATGATTCGGCGGTGTCAGGCTCGCGGCGACCGCTGATGGTCGCGCGTCATCGAGCCCGGCGAACCCCAAGATTAGAGAGGCAAAACGGACACCGCAAGCGGATCTACCCCAAAAATCGGTGCGTAAAAGGGTGGTAGCCGTACGTTATGCAACTGTCCGTCAATTGATCGTCACATATACATCGTCGACCTGGCCGGCATATTGATCGTTGTTGGCGGTCACGCTCTTGCCGCCGATTCGCAGCGGCTCGGTATTCGCGATGGACAGCCGGGCCGGCAGCTTCGTCGTCCCGCGCGCCACACCGTCCACGTTGATCGACAGCGCGCCGCCGTTGCGCACGCATCCGACCGCATGCCAGCGCCCGTCGGCCACCCGGACCGGCGCGACCACCCGGTAGATGCGGGCCGGGCTGGCCACCACGCAGCTGGGCCGACCGTCCAGCCCGTCGACCTGCAGCTTGTACTGGGTGCCGCCGCCGACCGAGAAGCCCTTCTGCACCACGTTCGCGCCGTCGGCGGTGTCCGTGGGCCGCATCAGCACGGACGCGCCGTACCGCAGGCGGCGGGTTCCGGGGTTGAGCGTGACCGGGTCGCCGCCCTCCAGGATCGCGCGCGGGCAGTTCTGCGGCAGCGCGGTGCAGCGGGCCGGGAACGTGGCGGCCCAGCCACCGCCGTGCCGGGTGAGGCGGAGCGCGCCGCCGGCCGCGGTGCGCGCCCGCATGCCGTACCGGCCGGTGACGTCCAGGAACTGCCGGCCGGCCCCGCCGTCGAATGTGTACCGCACCGTGACCGGCCGCGGCGCGACCCGGGCCACCTCGGTCGGGGCCGGCTCGTCGGCCGGCGGGACCACCTCGATCCCGCCGTCGTCGACAAACGGTTCCGCGGCGTAGGCGGACAGCGTGGGGGCGGCGTAGGCGGACAGCGTGGGGGCGGCGGAGGGGGAAGCGGAGGACGGGGCGGGAGTGGGGACGGACGGGGTGGGTTCTCCACCGGAGACCACTATCGCGCCGGTGAGCAGTGCGAGCACCGCACCCCCCACGGCGACCGCAGCCACCCGGCCCGTCAGCTTTCCCGGCATACGGCTTTTTTCGGACATTCCCCCATTGTGGGTATTGCGGGTTGCGGCACCCGGCCCACCCACCGGAGCCCACGGCAAAATCATGCAAAAGCAGGAGCCCGCACCGGTACGTCCGGTGCGGGCTCCTGCCCGTGAAGTGCGACGTCAGACGTAGCGGCGGAAGCCGACCACCGGCATCACGTTGATGCTGAGCACCTCGACCGACATGCCCGGCTGCGGCGCGTGCACCATCATGCCGCCACCCAGGTAGATGCCGTCGTGGCTGAGGCTGCTGTTGAAGAACACCACGTCACCCGCGCGCGCCTCGGACCCGCTCACCGCCGTACCCATGTTCCACTGGGAGACGGTGCTGTGCGGGAGGCCGACGCCGGCCGCGCTGTGGGCGAAGGCGACCAGGCCGGAGCAGTCGAACGAGCCGGGGCCGGCCGCACCGAAGACGTACGGCTTGCCGAGCTGCGCGCAGGCGGTCGCCACGACGACCGCGGCCGCACCGCTCGCGCCGCTGGCCGAACAGGAGCCGCCACCGGAGGTGCTGCCGCTGCTCGGGACGTTGGCCACCGAACCGTACGCCTCCTCCTGCAGCTTCTCGAGCTCCTTGATCTCCTTCTCGACCGCGGTCTTCTTGGTCGCGAGTTCCTTCTCCCGCTTCTCCTGCTCGGAGACGATCTTGTCCAGCTCGGCCTTCTGCTTGTCCATCTCGGTGCGGGCCTCGGCCACGGCCTGGATGTCCGCGCGCTCGCCCGCGGCCAGCCGGTCCAGGTAGACGAGCTGGTCCGTCAGCGCGGTCGGCGAGCTGGTCCGCAGGATCGAGTTGAGGCCGGAGGCGGGGCCCTCCCGGTACGACCGGTTGGCGATCACACCGACCTTGTCGATCGCGACCTGCATCTGGTCGTTGAGCGGCTTCATCTTCGCTTCGAGCTCGGACCGCTTCTTCTGGTTGCCCTTGAGGTCGCTGCGGACCTTGTTGTGCTCCTCGATCATCGGCTCGAGCTCGGCCCACTTCTCGTCCATCTGAGCCTCGATCTGCGCGAGGGTGGGCTCAGCGTGAGCGGGGGCGGACAACAGCGTCAGGCTGAACAGGACAGCCGCGCCGGCCGAGAGGAATGCGCGGGTGACCACGCGATGGGGACGCAACGAGAGCCTTGGCGTCACCGGGGCTCGCCTCCGAGGGGGGTGAGAGGTCTGCCGGACCGGAATGGATAGTGCCGGCGGAGTAACGGAGCCTCACCTTAGGACGTTTACCCGTCCGTTATCAACCCAATGGCGAATACCAATTCGTACCGCACTCGCGCCAACACTAATCGTTACACTAAATCGCCACCAACCACCGCAGTAAGCACATCGGCCAGCGTCAGAATTCCGAGTGGGGCGCGGCCGTCGCTGACCAGCACCATGTGTTTTCGTTCGCGCCGCATCCCGATGAGCAGATCCGCCAGCGTACGGTCCGGTGGCACCACCGCCAGCGGCCTGATCACCTCGGCCGGCACGGCACGGCGGCGCACCTCCGCCTCGTACCCCAGGATGTCCTTGACGTGGATGAATCCGAGCACCCGGCGGGTGGAGCGCTGCACCACCGGGAACCGCGACCGCCCGGTGCGGGTGGAGAGCACCTCCAGCGACGCCGGTGACACGTCCTCCGAGACCGTCACCACGCTCAGCCAGTCGCGCAGCGCGTCGGCCGCGGTCTGCCGGCTCAGCGCGAGCGCGCCGGTGATCCGCGCGTGCTCCTCGTCGCCGAGCAGCCCCTCCGCCTGTGCCTGGCTGGCCAGCCCGGCCAGCTCGTCCGCGGTGAACACCGTCTTCGCGGTGTCCGAGGTCTCGATCCCGCCGAGCCGCAGCAGCCGCCGGGACGCCCACTTCATCGCCAGCAGCAGCGGCTTCGTGGCGGTGCAGAACGCCAGCATCGCGGGGCCGAGCCAGAGCGCGGCCGGTTCCGGGCCGGCCAGCGTGATGTTCTTCGGGACCATCTCGCCGAGCACCGTGTGCAGGCCGACGACCAGGCCGAGCGCGAGCGTGAACGCGATCGGGTGCACGGCCGGCTCCGGCACGTGCAGCGCGTGGAACGGCGCCTCGAGGTGGTGCGCGATGGCCGGCTCCGCGATCGCACCCAGGCCGAGCGAGCAGATCGTGACGCCGAGCTGGGCTCCGGCGATCATGAGCGGGATCTGGTTCATCGCGGCCAGCGCGAGCCGGGCCTGGGCGGACGTCTCGGCCAGCGGTTCCAGCACGGTGGGCCGGGACGCGATCAGCGCGAACTCGCCGCCGACGAAGAACGCGTTGCCGAGCAGGAGCAGCACGGTCAGGCCGATCTCAAGCATCCGGCGTCACGATCCTGACCTGCTCGATCCGGTGCCGTTCCACCGAGACGACGGTGAACTCCCAGCCGTCGGCGCGAACCGTCTCGCCCGGCACCGGGATGTGGCCGAGCCGGGCCATCAGGAAGCCACCGAGCGTCTCGTACGGCCCCTCCGGTAATCGGAAGCCGGTCTGCTCCAGCAGCTCGTCCTCCCGCAGCACGCCGTCGACCAGCAGCTTCCGCTCGTCACCGGGCGGGTCCGGGGTCAGCTCGGCGACGTCGTGCTCGTCCGCGATCTCGCCGACCAGCTCCTCGACCAGGTCCTCGACCGTGACCACGCCGTCGGTGCCGCCGTACTCGTCGACCACGATCGCCAGGTCCGCGTTGCCGGCCCGCAGCGCCGCCAGCACGCCGTCCAGGTCCAGGCTCTCCGGGACCAGCACCGGCTCGCGCGCGACCGTGGCGACCGTGGTGGTGGCGCGCCGGTGCAGCGGCACGCCGAGCGCGTCCGGCACGCCGGCCACGCCGGTGATCTGATCGAGCGTCCGCTCGTACACCGGGAAGCGGGTGCGCCCGGTCTGCCGGGCCAGCGTGATGAGCTTCGCGACCGTGTCCGTGGCCCGCAGCGCCACCACGTCCACCCGCGGCGTCATCGCCTCGGCCGCGCGCTTGTCGGCGAACCGGATCGTGCGCCGCAGCAGCGCCGCGGTCTCGGCCGACATCTCGCCCGCGTTCGCCGAGATGGTGGCCAGCAGGCCGAGCTCGTCCGGGGAGCGTGCGCTGGCCAGCTCCTCCTGCGGCTCGATGCCGAAGCCGCGGACCACCCGGTTCGCGGCGCCGTTGAGCGCGCGGATCAGCCAGCCGAAGAGCGCGGTGAAGACGCGCATCGGCGCGGCGGTGAGCAGCGCGGCGCGCATCGGCCGGGCCAGCGCCGCGTTCTTCGGCACCAGCTCGCCGAAGAGCATCGAGAAGAGCGTGGCGACCACGAGCGCGAGCAGCGGCGCGACCACCTCCACCCGCGGGCCGAGCAGCGGGCGCAGCGCCGGGTCGATCAGGTTCGCCAGCGCGGGCTCGGCCAGATAGCCGGTGAGCAACGCCGTGATCGTGATGCCCAGCTGCGCGCCGGAGAGCTGGAACGAGAGCTCGTGCAGTGCCGCGCGCACGCCTCGGGCCCCGCGGTCACCGGCCTCGGCCCGCCGCTCGATCTCCACCCGGTCCACCGTGACCAGGCCGAACTCCGCGGCCACGAAGAACGCGTTGCCGGCAGTGAGCAGAGCGAAGATGACCAGCGGCAGCAGTGTGGTGACTAGGAGCCCGTCGATGATCGATTCACCTCGGCCTTATCCTGCCGCACATCACCGCGGCACCTGGGGTAGATCCTTGTCTTCCCCGGGTGCCGCGGTAAAGCATCAAAAGCTCAAAATCTTACGCAGACGGTACGTCCTCCGGCTTGGCCTTCACGTCGAGAGAGCGCAGCAGCACCGTGGCCACGTCGACGACCTCGACGTCCTCGTGCTTGCCCTTGGCGTTCACGCCGTCGCCGAGCATCGTGTAGCAGAACGGGCAGCCGACCGCGATGGTCTGCGCGTTCGTGGCCAATGCCTCTTCGGTGCGCTCGATGTTGATGCGCTTGCCGATCTTCTCTTCCATCCACATGCGCGCGCCACCGGCGCCGCAGCAGAACGAACGCTCCTGGTTGCGCGGCATCTCCGTCAGGCCGTCCTTGACGGCCGAGCCGAGCACCTCGCGCGGCGGCGCGAACACCCGGTTGTGCCGGCCCAGGTAGCACGGGTCGTGGTAGGTGACGCCGCCGTCGAGCTGGTTGACCGGCGTCAGCTTCCCGGTCGCGACCAGGTGGCTGAGCAGCTCCGTGTGGTGCACGACCTCGACCTCCAGGCCGAGGTCCCGGTACTCGTTGCCGAGCGTGTTGAAGCAGTGCGGGCAGGTGGCGACGATCTTCTTGACGTTCGCCTCCTTCAGCGTCTCCACGTTCTGCTGGGCGAGCATCTGGTAGATGAACTCGTTGCCGATCCGCCGGGCCGGGTCGCCGGAGCAGGTCTCCCCCTCGCCCAGGATGGCGAAGTCGACGCCGGCCTCGTGCAGCAGCGTCGCGACCGCGCGGGTGGTCTTCTTCGCCTTGTCCTCGAACGCGCCGGCGCAGCCGACCCAGAACAGGTACTCGAAGTCCTCGCCGCCACCGGCCCGCTTGATCTCGAAGTCCAGGCCCTTGGTCCAGTCCTCGCGGGTGTTCTGCGGCGAGCCCCAGGGGTTGCCCTTGTTCTCCAGGTTGCGCAGCATGACGCCGGCCTCGGACGGGAAGTTCGACTCGATCAGCACCTGGTAGCGGCGCATGTCGACGATGTGGTCCACGTGCTCGATGTCGACCGGGCACTGCTCCACGCAGGCGCCGCAGGTGGTGCAGGACCAGAGCACGTCCGGGTCGATCACGCCCATCTCGGCCTCGGTGCCGATCAGCGGCCGGTTGCCCTCCGCGACGGCCAGCACGTCCATGTGCGCGAGCTGGGCCTCGGTGGCCTTCTCCTCGCCCATCAGATCCTTGCCGCCACCGGCCAGCAGGTAGGGCGCCTTGGCGTAGGCGTGATCGCGCAGCGACAGGACGAGCAGCTTCGGCGACAGCGGCTTGCCGGTGTTCCACGCCGGGCACTGCGACTGGCAGCGGCCGCACTCGGTGCAGGTGGAGAAGTCCAGCAGGCCCTTCCAGGTGAACTGCTCGACCTGGGAGACGCCGAACTGGTCCTTCTCCGGGTCGGCCTCCTCGAAGTCGAGCGGCTTGCCCTCGCTGGTCATCGGCTTGAGCGGGCCGAGGCCGGACCCGGCCGCCTTGGCCGGCTCACGCTTGAACCAGATGTTCGGGAACGCCAGGAACCGGTGCCAGGCGACGCCCATCGTGACGTTCAGCGAGATCACGATGAGCCAGGTCATCGAGATCATGATTTTGAACATCGCGGCGACGCTCGGGCCGGCCTCCCAGGCCGGCAGCACCGAGCCGACCGCGTGGCTGAGCGGCGCGGCCCAGACCGGGTAGGCGAAGTGGTCGGTCGCGACCTTGAAGCCGCGGATCAGGAAACCGAAGATCAGGACCAGCAGCACGACCCACTCGACGAAGTAGCCCTGCCACATCGTCGAGCCGGTGAAGCGGGAGCGGCTGCCGGGACGGTTCGGCCGGTTCGCCAGGCGCACGGCCATCAGGTAGACGATGCCGGCGATGCCGAGAATGCCGATCCACTCGGTCGCGAAGCCGAAGACCAGCCAGTGCCCGATGATCGGCAGCTCGCCGGTCGGCGTGACGACCTCGAAGTACGCCTCCACCACCAGGAGGAACAGCACCAGGAAGCCGACCATCACGAACCAGTGCGCGGCGCCGATCAGGCTCCACTTGAACATCCGGGTGTGGCCCGCGGTCTCCTTGAGCATGACCACGGTGCGGGACAGCGGGTCGGAGAACCGCTCCGGCGCCGGCTGCCCGAGCCGGATCACCTGAACGATCTGGCGGACCGCGCGGACCGCCAGGACGACGGCGACGGCCGTGATGGCGAAGGCGACGATCGTCGTCGCGATCTGGACGCTGCCCATGCGAAGGCCTCCCGGGGCTGCTGCGAACGGCTGCAGTCTCTCAGCAGCCTACGCGCCCGATTACCCGCGAGTAACTACAGGCGCGCCGTAACGTGAAGCATCTCGCAGCCCATAACCCACGGCCCCAGCGGGATCACCCTAAGCGCCCCGCGAGCCGGAAACCGCCCGACCACGCCCGGGGGTGCGCTGACACGTGCGCTCCCGGTCCGCGCTCTCCGCGGACCGGGAGCACCCGAGCACGCGTCAACGCCACCTGGTGAAGACGATCAGGGAGGCGACCATCGAGCCGAAGCCGACACCGAGGTTCCAGTAACCCCAGGTGCCCACCGGGTACTGCTGGCTCGACAGGTAGTAGAGCACCAGCCAGGCGATGCCGGCGATCAGCAGAAAGCAGGCGAGCGCCGGCACCCAGACCGGGCTGGGCTTGCCAGCCGCCGCACCGGTCTTCGCCGGCCCGAGCTCGGCGGGCGGGGTGTAGACCTTCTTCTTGCGGACCTGCGACTTAGGCACTGCGTTCTCCTGGTGGTTGCCGTCTTGGATCCGGGTCGCCCGCTGACCAGGCGACCGGCGAGAGCGGCGGTGGTCCGTGGCGAACTACTGTTCGTTCGTTAGCGTAGTCAAGGCGGCGCGCTAAAGCATCGACGGGCCGCAAAGAAACTGTCACAGGTCGCGGTCGGCGGGTACGGGGAGGACGAACAGGCGTGGAGTACACCGACGACGTCCGGTCCTGGCGGCAGGTGCTGCGGCGCGCCACCGGCGCGCTGCCACCCGGGCGGCGAGGCCGCAAGCCCACCGTCTGGTCGATCGGCACGCCCGTGATCGCACTGGCCGCGGGGTTGCTGTTCACCACCAGCGCGACCACGGCGGCCGGCACCGCGCTGCGCGAGGACCGCCGCCCGCAGCTGGCCCAGCTGATCGAGGACGAGCGCGACCGGGTGGAGGCCGCGGAGGAGCGGGCCGACGCGCTGCGCGACGACGTCCGGGCGCAGACCGACGCGCAGGGCTCGTCGAACAGCTCGGTGCAGGCGCAGAACGACCGGGCCGGCACCTACGAGCAGCGGGCCGGCTTCACCGCGCTGGGCGGTCCCGGCATGCGCGTGGTGCTGGACGACGCGCCGCACACCGACGCCACGGACGGCGCCACCAACGACGACCTCGTCGTGCACCAGGGCGACGTGCAAGCCGTGGTCAACGCGATGTGGGCCGGTGGGGCCGAGGCGATGTCGATTATGGGAGTTCGGGTCATCTCGACCAGCGCGGTACGCTGTGTCGGCAACACGCTGCTTCTCCACGGGCGGAACTACTCCCCGCCCTTCGAGATCATCGCGATCGGCGATCCGGAGTCGATGCGGGCGTCCCTCGCGTCGTCGTCCGGGGTCCAGGCCTTCCGCCAGGCGGTGGCCGATTACGGGCTGGGTTATCGAGAAACCGTGGAAGGGAACACCACCGTGCCGGCGTATGACGGATCCACCGCCCTGCGCTCGGCGGATGTCCCCGGGTGACCCCGATGAACAGCGACAAGCCGCCGTCCGGTCGCCGCGGCCAGCCCGCGACGTACGCCGCGAGTACGTACTCACCCGCGCCCGCCGAGCCGGACCCGCCCGCGCCGCCGCCCCCGCCCCCGCCCCCGCCGCCGCAGCCGCCCGCGCCGTCGGTGCCGCCACGGCCGTCCGCGGTGCCGCAGCCGTCCGCGGTGCCGCAGCCGCCCGCGCCGGTGAGTCCGCCGGGCGCGGAGAGCACCGCGATAATCCCGCGGGTCTACGGGGGCACCGCGCCGAACCCGCCGTCGCCGCACACCCGCCGGCCGTCGCCCTTCCCCAAGACGCCGCCGGACGGCTCGTTCGGTGCGTCCGCCGACACGCAGACCACGGCGCCGCTGCCGGCCCGCCCGGCCGGCCCGCGGCCGCCGACGATGTCCCCGCGCCAGGCCACGCCGCCACTGGACACGACCACGGCCCGGCCGGCCGCGTCCCCGGCGCGCGGCACACCGCTCACCGACCAGACGACGCAGCTGCCCGCCACGGCCCCGGCACGACCGCACCGGTCCGCCCCCGCCGCGCCGGCGTCGCCGATCGCGGAGCCCACGATGATGATGGGCGCGATACTCGGCGACGGCACCCGACCGCGCAAGGACGAGACGGCCGCGCCGGACGGCGGCGGTGGCGGTGGCAAGCACGCGGAGCAGAAGGTCCCGCGCGGCGCCAAGGTCGTGCGGCTGCGCGCGGAGCGGGTCGAGGACGGGTACAAGAGCGTCTACTCCGAGCTGACCCGGCCCACCTGGTTCACCCGCACCATGGCGGTCGTGCGCGGCGCCGGCGAAGTCATGATCACCTTCGGCCTGATCGTGCTGCTCTTCGCGGCGTACGAGGTCTGGGGTTCCGGCGCGGTCGTCGACGCGCACCAGAGCGACCTGGACGAGCAGCTCAACCAGGCCTGGGACAACGCGCCCACGGTCGGCCCGACCCCGACCGTCTCCGCCGAGGCGGCGCCGGACGGCCCGGTCGGCCGGCTCTACATCCCCCGGCTCGACAAGCGGTGGGTGGTCAACCAGGGCGTCACGCCGGAGGACATCCGGTACGCGCCCGGTCACTACCCGAACAGCGCGATGCCCGGCGAGGTCGGCAACTTCTCCATCGCCGGCCACCGGAACCGGGCCACGTTCTGGGCGCTCGACGAGCTGGTCGAGGGCGATCCGATCGTGGTCGAGACGAAGGACTCCTGGTACATCTACCAGGTCACGATGGAGCACATCGTGAAGCCGAACCAGGTCGAGGTGGTCGCGCCGGTGCCGAACCAGCCGGGCGCCGAGCCGACCAAGAGCATGCTCACGCTGACCACCTGCAACCCGAAGCTGGACAACTACGAGCGGCTGATCATCCACGCGGAGCTGAGCAGTCAGGAACCCCGCGTGCCCGGCGAGAAGCCCTCGGTCCTGGAGTAATCACATGTACGCGTGGATCTGGCGCAAGCTGCCGTTCGGCACGCCCGGCAGGATAGCGGGCTCACTGCTGATCACCGGTGGGCTGGTGGCGCTGCTCTGGTTCGTGGTCTTCCCCTGGGCGGAACCGATCCTGCCGTTCGACGACGTGCAGGTCGGCGACGACTTCGGCACCACGACGCATGCGCCGGGCGGTGACGGGACCGGCGACGGCACGCCCGGCCCCGGTGACGGCCACGACGTGCCCTACGACACCACGACCAACAACCCCGAGCCGACGGCGAGCTGACGATGCGCATTCTCGTGATCGACAACTACGACTCGTTCGTCTTCAACCTCGTGCAGTACCTCGGCCAGCTGGGCGCCGAGTGCGAGGTGCGGCGCAACGACGAGATCGAGGTCGCCGACGTCGGCCGCGCCGGCGCCGCCGGGGTCCTGCTCTCCCCCGGCCCGGGTACGCCCGAGCGCGCCGGGATCATGATGGACGTGATCCGGGCGTACGCCGGGGAGATCCCGCTCTTCGGCGTCTGCCTCGGCCACCAGGCGATCGGCGCCGCGTTCGGCGCCACCGTGACGCACGCGCCGGAGCTGCTGCACGGCAAGACGTCCCTGGTCTCGCACAAGGGTGACGGCGTGCTGGCCGGCCTGCCCGACCCGTTCACCGCGACGCGGTACCACTCGCTCGCCGTGGTGCCGGAGACGCTGCCGGACGAGATCGAGGTGACCGGCACGACCGAGTCCGGCGTGGTGATGGCGATGCGGCACCGCACGCTGCCGGTCGAGGGCGTGCAGTTCCACCCCGAGTCGGTGCTCACCGAGGGCGGCCACACCATGCTGGCCAACTGGCTCGCCGCCTGCGGCCTGCCCTCGGCCCGGGACCGCGCGCCGGAGCTGGCCGCGGAGGCGGAGACCCGCCGCCTCGGCGCGTTCGTCTGACCCGCACCGCACCCGGCTCGATCGCCCAGCTGAAACGGCCGAGGGCCGTGACCCCTGCGGTCACGGCCCTCATTCGTTCGTACAGTGCGTCAGGGAGCCTCGTTGGTCGGCGATGCCGGCGGCGGAGTCGTCGGGGTGTTGTTGCCCCCGCCCGGTTCCTCGGACTCGTCCGGGCCCGCCGTGGTCGGGTTCGGCTGCGGCGCCTGCGGCACGGTGATCGTGATCCGCACGCGACTGCCCCTCTCCGCCTGGCTGTTGGCGTTCGGGCTCTGGTCGGACACGACCGGCGCCGTGCCGGCCGGGACCGACTGGCCCTCCACCTCTTCCCAGGTGAAGCCGGCCTGCTCGAGCAGCGCCCGCGCCGCGGCCGGGGACTGGCCGGCCACGTTCGGCACCTCGGCCATGTTGCCGCGGGACACCTCGACCACGATGGTGGTGCCCTTCGGGACCGAGTCACCGACCTTGTCGACCTTGACGACCTGGCCCTCCGGGGCCGTGCCGTTCACGTCCCGGCGCTCCGGCTCCAGGCCCGCGTCGGTGAGCTCCTTCTGGGCGGCGTCCCACTGGGTGCCGACCAGGTTCGGCACCTGGACGGTGTCCTTCTCCGCGCACATGGTCAGCGTGACCGTGTCGCCGCGCGCCGCCGTGGCGTCGGCCTCCGGGTTCTGCTTGACCACCTGGCCGACGGTGCAGTTGTCGGTCTGCGGCTTCGGGTCGTAAGCGGGCACGAACCCGTCGTCCCGCAGCGCCTTCTCCGCGTCGTCCTTCGACATCCCCACGACGCTGCTGACCTGCAGCGTCGTCGGTTCCTCGGTCTGGTCCGGCCGGAACGCGATCCAGGCGACCAGGCCGATCACCACCAGCACCGCCACCGCGCTCAGGCCGGCGATGACCCAGGCGGACGACTCCTTCTGCGCCGGGCGCGGCGGCACGCCACCACCCTGCGGGATCGCCCGGGTCGCGCCGGTCATGCCGGAGGTGGCGCCGAGGTACTGCGTCTCGTCCTCGCGCATCACCGGCGTGGCCATCACCGGGCGTCCGGTGGCGGCGCGCAGCAGGTCCGCGCGCATCTCGCCGGCGCTCTGGTAGCGGTTCGCCGGGTTCTTCGACAGCGCCTTGAGCGCTATCGCGTCCAGGTCCGGGCCGGCCTCCGGGTTGAGGTCGCTCGGGGTCGGCGGCTCCTCCCGGACGTGCTGGTAGGCGACGCTGACCGGGCTGTCACCGACGAACGGCGGGTGGCCCACGACCAGCTCGAACAGCACGCAGCCGGCCGCGTAGACGTCCGACCGGGCGTCGACCGGCTCGCCGCGCGCCTGCTCCGGGGAGAGGTACTGTGCGGTGCCGATCACCGCGCTGGTCTGCGTCATCGTGGTGGCACCGCTGGCCAGGGCCCGCGCGATACCGAAGTCCATGACCTTGACCTGGCCGGTCTGGGTCACCATGACGTTGCCGGGCTTGATGTCCCGGTGGATGATGCCGTGCCGGTGGCTGAACTCCAGCGCCGCGCAGATGTCCGCCATGATCTCGAAGGCGCGGCGCGGCTGCAGACGGCCCTCGGCCGTCAGCACCTCCTTCAGAGTCCGCCCGTTGACGTACTCCATGACGATGAACGGGAGCTTCTCACCGGTGGGGGCGATCTCCTCGCCGGTGTCGTAGACCGCGACGATCGCGGGGTGGTTCAGGGCGGCGGCGTTCTGCGCCTCCCGGCTGAAACGCATCTGGAAGGTGTTGTCGCGGGCGAGATCCGTCCGGAGCATCTTGATCGCGACGTCCCGGCCGAGCCGGAGGTCGCGGCCTTGGTGCACCTCGGCCATACCGCCATAGCCGAGCAGCTCGCCGACCTGGTACCTGCCGTTCAGCAGGCGGGCCTGCGCAGTCATCTCGTCTGTCGTCCTTCGGTCATGGGGAGCTCGTTCGTCCCCGGCGCCGGCTCGCCGCCGGCCTGGTCGTTGAACACATGCGGGACCGGTCGATCATTCTCGATCGCCCGGTCCGGGTCAATTCGCTCATCCCGACGGTACGACGCGGCCGGAAGAATGTCAGTTCCAGTCGCGGTGACGACCCTCGTCACACCCGGCGGAGCACCGAGAGCGACGGGATTGTTACGGCCGGCCAACCAGGCGATGACCCCCGCGCAGAGCAGCACCAGCAGGCCGAGCACGATCGCGAGCACGATCAGCACCTGCCGGCTGGTCGAGCCGCCGGCCGGCGGCGGGTACATCGGCGCGTAGTGCGGAACCTGCTGCGGCGCCCCGACCGGGGGCGGCACGGTCGCCGCGGCCCGGAACGGCGCCGCCGGCCCACTGGACACGGGCTGTCCGCTGATCGGCGGTGCCATGCCGTGCTGGGGACCGGGCACACCATGCTGAGGACCGGGCACGCCGACGGCGGCCGGTGAGGTCGGTGACGCCGGGCCGGTGGCCGGCGGCGCGGAGACGCGGCCGGTGATCGGCGCACCGGAGCTCGGCCGGTTGGCCGGGCGGGGCGTGTTGGCCAGCGCGGCCGCGGCCTGACGCGCGGCGACGGCCATCGCGGCGGCGCTCGGGAAGCGACCGGCCGGTGCCTTCGACATGGCCCGCTCGACGATCGCGCGGGCGGCCGGCGGGATGTCGGCCGGGAGTGGGCGCGGTGTGTCCCGCACGTGCCGCATCGCGATGTCCAGCGGGTTGTCGCCCTCGAACGGGCGACGGCCGGAAAGGCACTGGTAGGCGACCACACCGAGCGCGTAGACGTCCGAGGCCGGCGTGGCGGTCTCGCCCGAGGCCTGCTCCGGCGAGATGTACGCCGCGGTGCCGAGCACGGAACCGGCCACGGTCAGCGAGCCGACCATGTCCGACCGGGCGATGCCGAAGTCGGTGAGCACCAGCGTGCCGTTCGGCCGGACCAGCAGGTTTCCGGGCTTGACGTCGCGGTGCACGATGCCCTTCTGGTGGGCCGCGTGCAGCGCGTCGGCGGCCTGGGCGACCAGCGCCATGGTCCGGGCCGGGGTGAGCCGGCCGACCTTGCCGAGCGTGCGGGAGAGCGCGTCGCCCTCCACGTACTCCATGACCAGGAACGCGACCTGGGTGTCGCTGCCGTAGTCGTAGATGTCGACCACGCCGGGGTGGTTGACCGTGGCCATCGTGCGCGCCTCGCCCCGGAACCGCTCCGCGAAGCCGTGCTCGTCCAGCAGCGCCGGGAGCAGGATCTTCACCGCGACGGTCCGGCCGAGCACCTCGTCGGTGCCCTTCCAGACGTCACCCATGCCGCCGCTGGCGATCCGCTCCTCCAGGCGGTAGCGACCGCCGAGCATGGCTCCGGGCGCGATCATCAGTTCCCGCCCCGCTCCGACGTGACGGCCTTGAGGATCTGGCCGGCGATCCGGGTCGCCTCCGCGGAGCCGCCGTTGCCGGCCGCCTCCAGGAAGACCGCGACCGCGGAGACCGCCTTGCCGTCCTTCATCGCGTAGCCGACGAACCAGCCGTGGTTGTCCGTGACGCCGTTCTGCGAGGTGCCGGTCTTGCCGCCGACGTCGTAGCCCTCGACCTGCGCGGAGGTGGCGGTGCCGTTGTTGACCACGCTCTCCATCATGGTCTGCAGGTCGCGCGCGACATCGCTGGAGACGGAGCGGCGCAGCTCCTCCGGGTTCACCGTGTAGTGCGTGGAGGTCCGGTCCGGGCCGAGCAGCCGCTCCACCAGGTACGGCCGCATCTGCACGCCGTCGTTCGCCACCGCGGCGGCGATCATCGCGCCCTGCAGCGGCGTGATCCGCACGTCCTTCTGGCCGATCGCGGTCTGCGCCATCGCGGCCTTGTCCTCGGTGCCGTCCGCGTTGGCGACGTCACCGACGTGGCTGGTGGCGACCGTCAGGCCGCTGTTCTCCTTCAGGTTTCCGCAGGTCAGCGCCTCGTCCTCGAAGCCGAAGTCCTGCGCCTTTTTCTTGATCACGTCCCGGCCGAGCTCCACGCCGAGCCGGGAGAAGCTGGTGTTGCAGGAGACGGTCAGCGCGTCGATCAACGAGATCTGCTGCTGCGGGCACACGTTCGCCGACGCGTTCGTGATCTCGTGCGTGGTGCCGGGCGCCACGTACGACGGGCCGGCCTGCATCATGGTCTCCGGCGTGGAGCCGGCCTCCAGCGCAGCCGCCGAGTCGATCACCTTGAAGACCGAGCCGGGCGGCCAGGTCTCGGCCACCGCGCGGTTCAGCAGCGGCTTCGCCTTGTCGCCGTCGTAGGCGGCGAACGCGGCGTCGGTGTCCGCCTGGGTGTGGCTGGCCAGCGGCGACGGGTCGAAGCTCGGCATCGAGACCATCGCCTGGATGCCGCCGGTGGACGGGTCGAGCGCCACCGCGGCGCCGACCTTGACCCCCAGCTTGTTCTCCTTCAGCTCCTTGTACGCCGCCTCCTGCGCCGCCTTGGAGATGGAGAGCAGCACGTTCCCGCCGGCCGCCTCCTCGCCGGTGAACATCGCGCGCACCCGGTCCGTGAAGAGCTCGTCGCTCTGCCCGGAGAGGTAGTCGTTCTCGAAGCGCTCGACGGAGCTCGCGGTCCCGTAGACCGGCTTGTAACCGGCCACGTGCGCGTAGACGTCACCGAACGGGTACTCCCGCTGGTAGCGCAGCCGGCCGTCGGTGGACTTGCTCAGCGCCACCGCCTCCGTGCTGGTGCCGCCCGCGTGGACCTCGATGTTGCCGCGCTGCTTGTCGTACTCCACGTCGCGGAGCCGGAACGAGTTCCGCTCGTGGGTCCGGTACTCCTCGCCCTTGGCGGCCTGGACCCAGTTGAGGTTCGCGAAGAGCAGACCGAAGAGCACCAGGATGACGATGCTGGCCTTGCGCAGGGGCGCGTTCACGGGCGGATCACCTCCGTCGGGGCGCCGTGCAGCTGCTGCGGCGCGGGCTTGCCACCGGGTGCCGTCGCGAGACCGCCGCCCGAGGCGAGTGGACGGCGGGCCGCGTCCGAGATCCGGAGCAACATCGCGACCAGCATCCAGTTGGCCATCAAGGAGGAGCCCCCAGAGGAGAGGAACGGTGTCGTCTGGCCGGTCAGCGGGATCAGGCCGGTGATGCCCCCGATGATGACGAAGACCTGCAAACCCAGGGTGAACGCGAGGCCACCGGCGACCAGCTTGCCGAACGAGTCCCGGACGTCGAGCGCGGCCCGGAGCCCGCGCTCGACGATGATCAGGTAGAGCATCAGCAGCGCGACGAGGCCGAAGAGGCCGATCTCCTCGCCCATGCCGGCGAAGATGAAGTCGTTCTGCACCTCGGGGATGATGCCGGGGCTCCCACCGCCCGGTCCGGCGCCGAAGAGGCCTCCGGTGCCGAACGCGAACAGCGCCTGCACCAACTGGTAGCCGTCGCCGTCGATGTCACTGAACGGGTCGAGCCAGATCGTGGCGCGGTCGTAGAAGTTCGCGAACGGGCCGCCGACCAGCTCACCCAGGTAGTACGCGAGGAACACGCCCCCGAAGAAGAGCAGCAGACCGATGATCAGCCAGCTGGACCGCTCGGTCGCGACGTAGAGCGTCACGACGAACATGCCGAAGTAGAGCAGCGCGGTGCCCAGGTCCTTGACGAAGACCAGGAGCAGCAGCGACATCATCCAGACCACGAGGACCGGGCCGAGGTCGCGGCCGCGCGGGAAGTCGATGCCCAGGAACCGCTTGCTGGCCAGCGACAGCACCTCGCGCTTGCGCACCAGGTAGAACGCGAAGAAGACGACCAGCGCGAGCTTGCCGAACTCACCGGGCTGGATCGCGAACGCGTCACCGAACCGGATCCACAGCTTGGCGCCGTTGACCTCGGAGAACCGCGCCGGGAGCACGGCCGGGATCATGATCAGGATGATGGCGCCGAAACCCAGCGTGTACGAGTAGCGCGACACGTTCCGGTGGTCGCGGATGAGCACCAGCAGCGCCGCTGCCAGGATCACCGAGATCAGCGTCCAGGCCAGCTGACGGCCGCCGCCGCCGGCGAACGCGCCCCGGTCCGCCGCCTCGGCCACGCCACTCACGTCGTCCAGGTCGAGGCGCCGCAGGAAACCGACGCCCAGTCCGTTGAGCAGCGCGGCCGCCGGGATGATGGCCGGGTCCGCGAACGGCGCGAGGAACCGGATCACCACGTGCAGCGCCAGGAACACCGCGGCGAGCGCCGCGGTCGGCACCCAGAAGTCCGGGGTGATCGTGTCGAGCATGGTCGCCTCGACGGTCGCCGAGTACGCCAGCACCAGTAGCAGCGCCAGCGCCAGCAGCGCAAGCTCGCTGTTGCGGCGCTTGGTGCTGTCGATCTTGAGTCGCGGCATCTCGCCCGTTGAGGCGGGCGTGGGTGCCGATGCTGCTGGCGCTGTCACAGTTCTTCCCTGCGGTCGATGGTGCCGGCTCAGCCGGCCGGCCGACAGCTCGCCGGGTCGGCGACCGGCGGAACGTCAGGCGCGGGAGTCTCGGCGGCGGACGTGGTCTGCGGTGCACTCGGCGTCGGTGACCCGGTCGCGCTGGTGGACGGCGCGGCGGTCGCGGAGGCACTGCCGGACGGGGTCGCCGCCGGCGAGGACGGAGCCGTGGACGACGGCGCCGGGGTCGGGGTGGCCGCCACCGGAGGCGCGGTCTCGCAGGCCGGCTTCAGGTTCGGATTCGACGGCGAGTCGGTGGTCAGCTCGTCGAGCCGCCGCTCCGCGTCCGTCCGGTCGTTGGCGACGATGCCCTTCTTGACCCGGTCCTGCGCGACGACGGTGAGGTCGTCGAGCGTCGCGGCGTCACTGGTCTGCTGCACGCTGGAGAGCGCGAAGCCGGCTATCTCCCCGGGCACGCCCTGGAAGACCGCGAGCCGCCCGTCGTCGGTGGCACCCACGTAGTACTGCGACTGCGTGTACTGCCAGCCGCCCCAGACGCCACCGGCCAGCACCCCGAGCAGCGCGACCGAGAGCACGGCGGTACGCACCGGGTGCCGGCGCGGTCCCTCCGTGGTCTCCTCGGCGGGCACCGCGTCCGCCCCGTTCTCCGAGTCCGGCGAGGCGGACCGCGGCGGGTTCAGCGCGGAGGCGCGCGCGGCGGGCGTGGACGTGTCGGTGACCGCGCCGAGACCCCGGTCGCCGGCGGCCGCGCCGCCGACCATCGGAGCGAGCTCCACGATGTCGCCGTCGGTGGCGTCCGCGACCACGACCGTGATGTTGTCCGGGCCGCCGCCGCGCAACGCGAGCTGCACCAGCCGCTCGACGCACTGCTGCGGGTCGACGTACTCCCGGAGCGTGTCGGCGATCGTCTCCGCGCTGACCACGGCGGAGAGCCCGTCCGAGCAGATCAGGTAGCGGTCGCCGGGCAGGACCTGGCGAACGCTGTACTCCGGGTCGATGTCCCGCCCGTCGAGCGCACGGGTGAGCAGCGAGCGCTGCGGGTGGCTGCCGGCCTCCTCGGGGCTGATCCGCCCCTCGTCGACGAGCATCTGGACGTACGTGTCGTCCTTGGTGATCTGGGAGAACTCGCCGTCGCGCAACAGGTAGGCGCGGGAGTCACCGATGTGCACCATGCCGAACTTCGTGCCCGAGAAGAGGGCGGCGGTGAGCGTGGTGCCCATGCCCTCCATCTGCGGGTTCGCGTCGACGGTGTCACGAAGCTGCTGGTTCGCTGTTTCGACGGCGTTCCGCAGAGCGTCGACCAGGGCGCTGCCGGGAACGTCCTCGTCCAGCGGGGCCATCGCACCGATCACGATGTTGCTGGCGACGTCTCCGGCGGCCATGCCGCCCATGCCGTCGGCCACGGCGAGAAGCCGCGGCCCGGCATAGACGGAATCCTGGTTGCCGTCTCGAATCAGACCGCGGTCACTGCGTGCCGCGTAGCGCAGGGTCAGAGTCATGGCCGCAACTCGAGAGAAGTGCGCCCGATCTTGATCGGAACGCCCAGGGGGACGGGGGTAGGTCCAGTGACCTTAGCGCGGTCCAGGTATGTCCCGTTCGTCGAGCCCATGTCCTCAAGGAACCATTGGCCGTCACGGGGCATCAGGCGCGCGTGCCGTGCGGACGCGTAATCGTCCGTGATCACCAGCGTGGAGTCCTCGGCACGACCGATGGTGATCGGCGCCTCACCCAGAGTGATGCGCGTGCCGGCCAGCTGACCGGCGGTGACCACCATCTGCCGCGCCGCGCGGCCACGCTTGACCTTCGCCGCGGGACGCGCCTGATTGAGGGCCGCGCCCACCCCCCGTGGCGCGGCCACCAGACGACTGGACCGCGCGCCGGCGAAGAGGTCTCGCCGGATCACGCCGACCACCGTGAACACGAAGATCCACAGAAGGACGATCAGGCCTATCCGGGCGACAGTGAGGACGAGCTCTGGCAAGGCGCCTAGCCGTCCACGCGGAACGTCAACGTGGTCGTCCCGAGCTGGATCATGTCGCCGGGATTCAACGCGACCGCGGAGACCCGCTGCCCGTTGACCATCGTCCCGTTCGTCGATCCGAGATCGGTCAGCACCACCTGGCTGCCGTCGAAGTCCAGCCGCGCGTGCCGGCGGGAGATCCCGACGTCCGGCAGACGCAGATTCGCCTGGTCGCCACGACCGATGACGGTCGAACCGATCTGCAGCGGATAGGTGCGGCCGTCGCCGGAGACCAGGCGGATGTTGCGCCCGCCCGGGGCACCGCCGTGCGGCGGGTAGCCGCCCTGGTCGTAGCCACCCTGGTCGTAACCGCTCGGCTGGCCGTAGCCACCCTGGTCGTAACCGCCGCCCTGGTCGTAGCCGCCCTGCATCGGGGCGACCTCGCCACCGGTGTAGACCTCGGCCGTGACCCGGAACATGCCGGTGTCCAGACCGTCACCGCGCTCGATCTCGACGATCACGTCGCCGTAGACGGTCCAGGCCTGCTCACCGATGAACTCGGCCTGGGACTGCGCCAGCTCCTGCGCGAGCGCAGCAGCGTACGGCGCAAGGCGACTGTGGTCGTACGGCGAGAGGTCGATCACGTACCGGTTCGGGACCAGAGTGCGCCCGCCGGCCAGGATAGCCTTGTGCGCCTCGGCCTCTCGTTGCATGGCGTTGAGGATCTCCACGGGGTGGACGACCCCCTTGAAGACCTTGGCGAAGGCCCCTTCGACCAGGCCTTCCAATCGCTTCTCGAAGCGTTGCAGCACGCTCACCGGCTCCTCCTCGGGTTCCGAGGACATGATGGTATCCGGCCGCCGCTCACGCAGCTCGCGTGGCAAACGACCGCTGGTTGCCAGTCTTCATACAGGGACTGGTGGGTGCCGTGCTACTCTTCCGAGGCATCACGGGCGGAAAGCTGCTCACAGCAACAGTTTCGTGATGCGAGCCTTGGACAGCGTAGTCTGTTCGGGCACCTCACAAGAACAACGCAGCGGAGTTGTTATCGATGCTGCAGCTGATCTTGAGAGGCCGGGAACCCCCCGAAGCTAAGGCCCCCAAGCCTATGCCCTAGGGTAGTTCTCAGCCACGGGGATGTGGCGGAATGGCAGACGCGCACGGTTCAGGTCCGTGTGTCCGAAAGGACGTGGGGGTTCAACTCCCCCCATCCCCACGAGAGGCCTGGGGCCCCTGTGTTCGCGGAGAGCGCGAACCGGGGGCCTCTCGTCATTCTGCCCCGGGGCCGAGCCCCGGGTGCCCCGCGTGCCGGATGGTTGCGGATGCGGCGTGGCCGCTTTGAGACCGCGTGCCGGATGGTGCCGAAGCGGCGTGGCCGCTTTGAGACCGCGTGCCGGATGGTGCCGAAGCGGCGTGGCCGCTTTGAGACCGCGTGCCGAATGGGTGCGGATGCCGCGTGTCGGATGGTTCGGGTGCGGCGTGGCCCCTGAGATTGCGTGCTGGATGGCGGCGGGTCGATGGGTGTGCCCTCCAAGAGGTTGCTGGCGGCCTTTCGGAAATGTGTGTGGGGTCCGGCGTGGCGGGGGGGTTGGGAACTCCTGAAGGAAGCCTGGGGTGGGGGGTGCCCTTAAAGGTGTGATTTCTGGGGTTGCGTTGTGGTTTGCGAGTCGTTGGAGTCCGTGAAAGCTACGGCCTCGGCTCGCGATCGTGGGGTGTCTGGTGAGTGTTGCGCTGGTGACCGGGGCGGGAGGGCTCATCGGGTCGGAGGCGGTGCGGCACTTCGCGGGGCTGGGGCTGGATGTCGTCGGGGTGGACAACGACATGCGGGGGCAGTTCTTCGGGCGGGAGGCGTCCACCGCGTGGAACACCCGGCGGCTGGTACGTGAGCTCGGTTCGCACTATATGCACTTTGACCTGGATATTCGCGACCGTGAAGGACTGTCGTCGGTCTTCAAGAAATTCGGGTCCGACGTTTCGGTTGTGATCCATACCGCAGCACAGCCGTCGCACGACTGGGCGGTCCGCGACCCGCTCACGGATTTCGACGTCAATGCGGTCGGGACGCTGAATGTTCTTCAGAATGTGCGCGAGCACTGCGACGAGGCCGCGTTCATTCACTGCTCGACGAACAAGGTCTACGGGGACGGGGTCAACCGGCTGCCGTTCGTGGAGCTGGAAACGCGGTTCGAGCTGGGGGAAGAGCACCCCTACTGGGCCGGCGTGACCGAGTCGATGTCCATGGACCAGGTGCTGCACTCGGTGTTCGGGGCGTCGAAGGTGGCCGCGGACGTGATGGTGCAGGAGTACGGGCGCTACTTCGGCATGCGGACGGTGGTGTTCCGCGGGGGAACGTTGACCGGACCTGCGCATTCGGCCACTGAGCTGCACGGATATCTGGCTTACTTGATGCGGTGCAACATGGAGCAGCGCGTCTACAAGATCTTCGGGTACAAGGGAAAAATGGTTCGTGACTCTATTCACAGTCACGACGTACTGACGGCCTTCGAGGCGTTCTTTCGCGCCCCTCGATGCGGCGCCGTGTACAACTTGGGCGGCGGCCGGCGGTCGAACAGCTCGCATCTCGAGGCGTTCGCACTGGCCGAGTCGATCACCGGGCTGCCGATGCGCACGGAGTACGTGCCGGAGAACCGGGTCGGTGACCACCGCTGGTGGATCGGGTCCAACGCGGCGTTCGAGCGTGACTATCCCGGGTGGCGGCAGCTTTACGACGTCCCGATGATCCTGCGGGAGATCTACGAGGCGAACGCGGACAAGTGGGTCCCGGGGTTCGTCTCATGATCGCGCAGGGCAAGCGCAACGTCCTCGGCGTCATGGTGGACGTGGTCGACTACGAGTCCGCGGTCGACCAGATCGTCGAGGCGGCGCACCGCAGGCGGCCGTTCGCGCTCACCGCGCTGGCCGTGCACGGCGTGATGACCGGCGTGCTGGACCCGGTGCACAACGCGCGGCTCAACGGCTTCGACCTGGTCACGCCGGACGGACAGCCGGTGCGGTGGGCGCTCAACCTGCTGCACCAGGCCGGGCTGGCGGACCGCGTCTACGGGCCGGAGCTGACGCTGCGCGTGCTGGCCCGGTGCGCGGCCGAGAACCTGCCGGTCTACCTCTACGGCTCCACCGAGGACACGCTGGCGCTGCTCGTACCGGCGCTGCACCGGATGTTTCCCGGCATCCGGATCGCGGGCGTGGAGTCGTCGAAGTTCCGGCCGGTCGAGGCGGGCGAGGACGAGGAGATCGCGGCCCGGATCAAGGCCTCCGGCGCGCGGCTCGTGCTGGTCGGGCTCGGTTGCCCCCGGCAGGAGGTGTTCACGTACGCGATGCGGCCGCTGCTGGACATGCCGCTGCTCGCCGTCGGCGCCGCGTTCGACTACCACGCCGGCCTGCTGCGGAACCCGCCCGCATGGATGCAGCGCGTCGGCCTCGAGTGGTTCTGGCGGCTCGGGCTGGAGCCCCGCCGGCTGTGGCGGCGGTACATCGTGCTGAACCCCGCGTACCTGGCCCGGCTCGGCGCGCAGAAGACCCGGCTGTGGAACGCGCAGCCACCGGAGCCGGCGAACGAGCGCCCGCCGACGTTCTCCATCTGAAGCTGGGGGTTTTCTTCAGGCAAGCGCTTTCCTATGCTGTGGCGGCACGCCGACATCAACGGAAGGGCACCGCCATGAAGATCGACGACGGGCTCGGCCCGGCGGACCTGCTGCCGAGGATCACGCAGCTGTGGGAGGCCTCGGCCGCGAAGATCGAGTCGATCGAGCAGACCTGCCCACCCGGTTCCCCCTCGCCGGTCTTCACCATGGCCGGGCGGTACACGGCCCGCGGCTGGACCGAGTGGACCCAGGGCTTCCAGTACGGCTCCGCGATCCTGCAGTTCGACGCGACCGGGGACGAACGGTTCCTGACCATCGGCCGGGACGCCACCGTGAACGTGATGGCCGGGCACGTCAGCCACATCGGCGTGCACGATCACGGCTTCAACAACGTCAGCACGTACGGCAACCTCTGGCGGCTGGCCGGCGAGGGCCGGATCGACGCCGGTGACCGGAACTTCCTCGAACTCGCCCTGAAGATCACCGGAGCGGTGCAGGCGGCCCGCTGGCAGCGCACGCAGGACGGCACCGGCTACATCTACTCGTTCAACGGGCCGCAGTCGCTGTTCGTGGACACCATTCGCTCGTGCCGCGCGCTGGCCGTGTCGCATCTGCTCGGGCACGCGCTGATGGGCGAGCACGACGAGAAGATCTCGCTGCTCGGCCGGATCGTCGAGCACGCGCGCAACACCGCGCGGTTCAACATCTGGTACGGCACCGGCCGCGACTTCTACGACGTCCGGGGGCGGACCGCGCACGAGTCGCTGTTCAACGTGAACGACGGCCACTACCGCGCGCCGAGCTCGCAGCAGGGCTACTCGCCGTTCAGCACCTGGACGCGCGGCCTGGCCTGGGCGATGGTCGGCTACCCGGAGCAGCTGGAGTTCCTGGACACGATCGCGGACGAGGAGCTGGAGCCGTTCGGCGGGCGCACCGAGATCACCGCGATGATGCTCGACGCGGCCACCGCGACCTGTGACTTCTACCTGGAGCACACGCCGGTCGACGGCATTCCGTACTGGGACACCGGCGCGCCCGGCCTGGCCCACCTCGGCGACTACCTGGGCCGGCCGGCCGACCCGTACAACGCGCACGAGCCGGTCGACTCGTCCGCGGCCGCGATCGGCGCGCAGGGCCTGCTCCGGCTGGGCCGCTACCTGACCGCGCACGGCCGGGCCGAGGACGGCCGCAGGTACTGGCAGGCCGGGCTCACCGTGGCCAACACGCTGTTCGCCGAGCCGTACCTGTCCACCGACCCGGCGCACCAGGGTCTGATCCTGCACTCGGTCTACCACCGGCCGAACGGCTGGGACCACGTGGCGGACGGGCAGCGCGTACCGAACGGCGAGTCCAGCATGTGGGGCGACTACCACGCCCGTGAGCTGGCGCTCTACCTCCAGCGCGTCGCCCGCGACGAGCCCTACTACACCTTCTTCGGGGGTACGCGATGATCGCGCTCGTCACCGGCGGCTCCCGCGGCATCGGCCGTGGCATCGTGGTCTGCCTGGCCCGGGCCGGGTACGACGTGGTCGTCAACTACGCCGGCAACGTGGACGCCGCGAAGGAGGTCGCCGCGGAGGCCGAGTCGCTCGGCCGGCGCGCGCTGACCGTGCAGGCCGACGTGTCCGTGGCCGCGGACCGCGAGCGACTGCTGGCCGAGTCCTACGCCGCGTTCGGCCGGCTGGACCTGTTGGTCAGCAACGCGGGCGTGGCGCCGAAGGTGCGGGCGGACATCCTGGAGGCGGACGAGGAGTCCTTCGACCGGGTGCTCGGCATCAACCTCAAGGGCCCGTACTTCCTGATCCAGTCCACCGCCAACCGCATGATCGCCCAGCCGGCGGGCGAGACCCGTCCGAAGATCGTGATCATCTCGTCGAACAGCGCGTACACCGCGAGTGTGAACCGCGGCGACTACTGCGTGTCCAAGGCCGGCCTGGGGATGGTCACGCAGCTGTTCGCGGCGCGGCTGGCCGAGCACGGGATCAACGTCTACGAGATCCGCCCTGGCATCATCGCCACGGACATGACCGGCGCGGTCACGGCCAAGTACGACGAACTGATCCTCAACGGGGGAATCCAGCCGATTCGCCGCTGGGGCAAGCCGGACGACGTGGGCCGCGCGGTCGTCGCGGTCGCCACCGACCTGCTGCCGCACAGCACCGGCGAGGTGATCAACGTGGACGGCGGCTTCCACCTGAAGACGCTCTGACCACGACGGTACGAGACCTAGGGACAGCCGCTGGGGTGGCGGACGGCGGCGGGGATCGCGGCCATCCGCACCAGCACCTGACGCGGGTCACGCGGGTTGCCGACGTCGTCGAGGCGGACGCCGCGCACGAAGACCCACAGGCCGTCCGGCAGGCGCTGGACGTGCATCACGTCGTCGACCAGCAGCGTGAGGCCGCCCGCGCCGAATTTGTAGTCCGCCTCGGCGAGGGCCAGCACGTCGCCGCGTTTCACCACGGCTCCTGGCTCCACGTCCACAAGACTGCCTCCGCCGCACCCGGAAATGCAACTCCCAGTTTTCTGGGTGTTGCATTGGCGGCGGAGGAAGACGGGGTCCCGGGCACAACGAGGTGCACGGGACCCCGGCCGACCCTCCCCAGGCCGGTCCATGCCGCGCCGCGCGGGCGCGAAACCTGTCCCGGCAGGGTATGGCGCCGCACCCCTCATCCGCCAGATCCGGAATAGTCGGATATTTCGCGCCGACCCCCTACGGGTGGTGAACCCGGGCCCGACCAGGGCAGGTCCCGGATTCGCCGTCCGTCGATGTGGGTAACGCTGACCGGCATGACCGAAGCCGTGCACCTCGGAGCCATGCTCGCCCTCGCCGCCGTCTGGCTCACCGCCGGCGTCCTGGCCGACGGGCTGCCCGACGCGCCGTCCGCCCGCGCGCTGCGGCAGCGGTCCGGCTCGGTGCTCGTGCTCGCGACCGGCGGCCTCGCCGTCCTGGTCGCGCTGGCGCTGATCCCGGCACCCGAGTGGTCGCCGGCCACGCCCCGCACGGTCGACCCGCGCCTGCTCTCGTTGCTGCTCCCGCTGGTCCCAGCCGTCTTCGCGGCCGGCTTCACGCTGCGCCGCGTGGCCCGGATCCGGACCGCCACGTCCGCGTTCACCTCGGCCCCGGGCGTACCGCTGCCGCCCGCACTGCGCGCCGGCGCCGCGCACCCGCTGCTCGCGATCCCGCTGCAGGCCACCGCCCTGGCCTCCGCCGTCGCCGGCACGCTGGCGACCGGCTGGCTCGACCCGGCGGGCTCCGGCGCGATCGGCATCATCGTGACCGGCCTGGCCCTCGCGACGGTCGTCCTCGCCATCCGTCACGCGCTGCGCCACAGCCGCCTCGCCGAGGGCGCGATAACGGTCCGCCGCGCGTCCGCCGCCGCCCTCTCCCGCTGACCGAGGACCACACCCAAAACCGTGATCTGCCCACTTCCGGCGTGGTGCGGCCCGCATGCTCCCGCGGGCACCGGTCGGCCGTAGGCCGGCCTTCCTGCCGGTTCCGCGGTGCGCGGGAAAGGTCCGGCGGGTCAGCGACGGTCGAGGGCGCCCTGGGTGTAGATCAGCTCCAGGATGGCGCGGGTGGCCTCGAACCAGCGGTCCAGCCAGCCGGGCTCGGGAAGGGAACCGCGCGGCGGCAGCTCGAGGAGCAGGCCGCGGAGCAGCGGGTGGTCCGCGAGCGGGCCCGGGTCGGAGGTGTCCGGCCATCCGGTCGTCGGGAACACCGGCTCCTCCAGACCGGCCAGCGCCAGGGACGGCAGCCGCGGGTTGTGGTCGATGGACGGCTCGTCGAGCGCGCCGGAGCGCGGGCTCAGTTCCACGTCGGGGCCGACCTCGCCGGAGAGGACCCGGTCGCGCTGGATCGGGCGGTACCCGTTCAGGTGACCGGCGAACCGGTCCTGCGTCGCCGATCCGTTGCCGAGGTTGTCGGGGCCAATGCTCACTGCTCTCGCCTGCCTTGCTCGCTTCAACTCGGCCCGGCGCAACACCGGGTTCATGAGTGCAACGAAGGTCCTGGCGATCCGGCCACGGCGGAATGTCGGTTTTGCGGGCATCCGGTGGGCCGGACGGCAGCGTACGGCCCACCGAACGTCTATGCCTCAGAGGTCGAACTCGCCGTTCTTGGTGCCGGCGAGGAAGGCGGACCAGCCGTCCGGCGCGAGGATCAGCGCCGGCCCGTCCGGGTCCTTGGAGTCACGAATCGCGATCGCCGGCGTGACGAAAGCGATCTCCACACAGTTGTCGCAGTTGGGGCCGCTGCGAGAACTCTTGCGCCACATCGCGCTGCTCAGGTCAGGTCCCGCTGTCTCCACTCCCACAATGGCTCCTTCGCCAGGTCCGCTAAGAGGGATACGGACTCCTCCGGTCGGAGGGCCGCGGCGCGGATGTGATCGAAGATGAAGACGTACTTCCGCAACTCGTCCGCCTTCTCCAGGAACAGCCCACCGGTCGCGTTCTCCGCGTAGACGACGTCGGTGTCCGTGGGCTCGGGGAAGTCGAGAATTGTGAACGTTCCGTCCATGCCGGCGTGCGCGCCCGCCGAGAACGGCAGGACCTGCAACGTCACGTTCGGCAGCTCGGCGGTCACGACCAAGTGGTGGATCTGGGCTCGCATGACCGCATCGCCGCCTACCGGCCGGCTGACTACCGCTTCATCGAGCACCATCCACAGGTCGATCGGGTCGTCCTGCATCAGCAACGATTGACGTTCCATTCGGACACGCACCCGGCGCTCCACCTCATCGGCGGAGATGTCCGGCCGGGCGGAGCGAATCATCGCCCGTGCGTACTCCTCCGTCTGGAGGAGACCGGGAACGACCTGCTGCTCGTACGCCCGGACGGAGTTCGCCTCTGCCTCCAGACCGACGTATGCGCCGGTCAGGACGGTGCTGTAGGGGTGCCACCAGCCCTTCTGCCGCGCCTCGCGGGAAATCTGGACCAGTTCGGCGGACTCGTCGCCGTCAATGCCGTAGATGTCCAGCATCGCCCGGACGTCCCGTGGTGTCGCACTGGTGTGCCCCGTCTCGATACGTGAGACCTTGGAGGTGGAACAGTGCAGACGGTCGGCCACCGCCTCGATCGTCACACCGGCTTCTTCACGGTGTTTGCGCAGCTCGGCGCCGAGACGGCGGCGCCGGACCGTGGGGCTTCGGCGCTGGGTCACCGCTACCTCCGGCTATGGGGTGGACGGCCGGATCAACCCGACCAGAAAGATCGAATTCGCGCTCGCTATCGGCAGGGCATTCAGTCTGACGGGTATGTCGGAAGCCCATCAACCGGACCGGTAGCCGGAAGGTGGGCGCCAACGTGCAACTTGCATTGACTAGGCTCCTGATGCAATCTGTCTGTATGGCATGGGTCACTCAACGTTCCCAGGCTGTCCGTTCAAGTAGGACGAAGTCCGACATGACGGACGCCGAGGCGGACCCGACACGGCACGCCACAACGGACCGGCCTACCCTCACGCCGGTTCGATAACAATTCGCAGCCAGCGAAAACAGGTGATCAGAAACGCCATTCGTGGGCGCATCACGCGTGCCACGGGACAAGACCCCGACGCAGCGAAAACCGCGGATCAAGGAGTCGATGTGTTGCCCCGGTCCGGCGATATCCTTTGCGTGACCCGCTCGGCGAGCGTGCAGTTCACCGAGCCGCTCTACTTCCGGGTGATCCGGGTGCATGACTGGCCGACCTATGACGGCTGGGTCTGGCTCGACGGATACGAGCTCAACGCGGGTGGTGACGCCGTAGAGCGCCGTTCGATCTTCGTCCAGGTGGACGGATTGCGGCAGATCAACGCCTCACCGGAGACGAGGGCCGGTGCCGCACCGCGACGACCGGGCCTCTCCGCCTCGGCCGTCGCGGTACGCAGTCGCTGATCGGGTCAGCCGTTCGGCCCCGGCTCGGTGGTGGGCGCGCCGGTGGGCTCCTCGGGCGCGGTGGGCTCCGGCGCCCGCGCCACGGTCAGCGTGATCTTCGTGCCCTTCGGCACCACGGCACCGCCCGGCGGGTCCGAGTCGATCACGGTGTTCGGGTCGAAGTCGTCCGTGGCCTGGTAGACCAGCGCGAACGGCAGGCCGAGCCCGGCCAGCGCCTGCTGTGCCTCCTGCATCGTGTAGCCGGTCATCCGCGGCACCTCCACCTCGGCGGCCCGGGTCGGGCTCGGCGCCGTGGTGGTCTCCGGCGCGGACGGCTCGTCCGACGCCTCCTCGGTCGGCTCCGCACTCGTCCGCTGCGCAGTCGGCGTCGCGGCGGCGGTCGCGGTCGGGGTCGGCTCCGGGTCGCCGTCGCCGCCGCTCTGCATGCCGAAGTAGATGCCGGTGCCGACCAGCAGGATCACGAGCAGCACGATCACGCCCCACATGACCGGCATCAGCCACTTGCGGTTCGGCTCCTCCGGCGCACCCCAGCCGGGATCGTTGCGGGAGAACGGGTCGGCCTGCGTGAACGCCCCGGCCGGCTCGGCGGGGCGCACGGACGCGCGCGCGGTCCACGGGTCCTGCCCGCCGGGGCCACCCGGCCCGGCCGGTCCGCCCTGGACCGGATCCATCCGCCGGGTCTGGTCGCCACCGGGCACCGGACGATAGGGCGCGGTCTGGTCGCCGGAGACCGGACGGTACGGCGCGGTCTGGTCGTGGCCGCCGGGACCGCCGGAGACCGGACGGTAGGGCGCGGTCTGGTCGTGGCCACCGGGGCCACCGGGGACCGGACGGTAGGGCGCGGTCTGGTCGCCGCCACGCGGCGGGCCACCCGGCGGCGGGCCACCCGGACCGCTCATCGGGCGCTGCAGCCGGGTCTCCTCGTTCGCGGCCCACGGGTCGGCCGGCGGTCGGCCGGCGGCTGTCTGGTCGTCACCGCCCCAGTACCGCGCGTCATCACCACGCCACTGCCGCGTCTCGTCGGGCGAACCCTGGTCGTCACCGGGACGCCTGCCGTCAGCCATCGCTGTCCTCTCCGCGGAGACGGTCGCCAGTACTCTTGGCGGTCGGTCTAAACCTATCGGCCGTTCCGGCACGTTGCGGTAACGACCCGCTCCCAGTTCGCCTCCTCGCCCCGGTGGCCCTGGCCCGCTACTCTCCCCGGCATGGCCGTACGAGGCTGGGGTGGATCGATCGCGTCGGCAGTCGGCGTGGCGGCGGGCACCGGCGCAGCACAGTTGGGGCTCGGTTACGGGCTCGGGATCATCGCGTGGGTGCCGTCACCGGACGGCTCCGCCGAGCCGGTCTGGGTGGCGAGCCTCACATGGGCCACCTGGATCGCGGCGACGTCCGTGATAGCCGGCGCCGTCTACGCGGACCGGCGCAGCGGCCCCAGCGCGCTGGCCGCCGATCCCACCGCGCGCAAGGTCAGCGGAATGCTGGAGCTGGTGCTCTGGCGCATCGCGCTGTGCCTGGCCGCCGCGCTCGGTGCGGCGCTGACCGTGGCGCTGGTCGCGGTGCCGGCCCGGGAGGCCGCGCAGGACTACACGTTCGCGCCGGAGACGATCGCGGCCGGCTACACGGTGATCGGCGTGCTCGTCGGCCTCGGGGTGTCCTTCGCCGCGATCTCGTCCGCCGCGACAGCGGCCAACGTGATCATCACGACGGCCTGGCTCTGGCTGCTCGCGATCGCGGCGACGGTGGACGGCGCGATGTCCGGCCGCGGTTTCACCGGCGCGCAGCTCGGCGTCTGGCGCATCACGGACGACGGCGAGGGCTACTGGATCCGCAGCCTGTACTGGCCGGGTGCCGCCATCTCGCTCTCCGCCGCGCTGGTCGCGGGCCTGATCTCGGCATGGTGGGGCGGCCGCCGCACCGACTCGAAGGTCGGCGTGTCGGTCTCCGGCGCGATCGGCCCGATCCTGGTCGCGGCCGCGTACTTCATGGCCGCACCGCGCCCGGGCGGCATGGAGTCCTGGCAGGTGTCGGCCTACCTGATAGCGCCGTACGCGGTGATCGCCGGCCTGCTCGGCTCCGTCATCATCGCGGCCGCCACGCCCCGCCCCTCCTACGAACGCGCGCTGCTCCCGGTCGAGATCGACGACGAGGACCCGATTCCACCGGTACGCCCGGCGCTCACCGCGGCCCCGGAACCGCTCCGCCCGCCGTCGGCCGTGCCGGCGCAGCCCGCCCGCCAACAGCAGAGCGTTCCGCAGCCGGGCAAGGCGCAACCGGGCAAGGCTCAGCCGGACCGGCCGCCCCAGCCGGACAAGCCGCAGCCCGAGAAGGCGCCACCGCCGGCGGAACCGCAGGCCGGGCCGCCGAAGTTGCGGCTGAAGCCGAAGTCGGAGCGGCCGCAGCTCGGCCTGGTCGAGGAGCCGGACCCGGAGCCGGTGCCGAAGTCCCGGCCGAAGCGCCCGGCCGCGGCGGACAAGCCGTCGGACGCCGAGCAACCGCCCAAACCGACCGGTCGTGCCCGTCCCGTGGTCAAGCCCAGGCCCGACCCGAAGAACTGACCACCGGATCAGCAGGGCCAGAGGTGGACCGGCTCGTTGGTGCGCTGCAGCTCGGCGTACGCGAGAACCATCTCGTGCAGTGCCTGGTCGCGGCTCCGGCCCCGGCGCTCGGCGTCCGCGACCCGGGCGGTCTGCCACCCGGCCCCGGTCTGCCCGGTGCGGCACCGGCCCTCGATCACGCCGAGGAGCCGGTCCCGCTCGGCCGGGTCGACACCGAAGCGGTCCAGTCCCTCGTACGCCATCGGCAGCAGCGTCTCCAGGATCAGCTTGTCCGCCTGCGTCTCGCCCATGCCGGGCCAGTTGATGTACGCGTCCAGCCCGTGCCGCGCGGCCCGGTGGAAGTTCTCCTCGGCCGAGCCGAATGTCAGCTGGGACCAGATCGGCCGGTCCGCCTCGGCCAGCGCGCGGACCAGCCCGAAGTAGAACGCGGCGTTGGCCAGGATGTCGACCACGGTGGGCCCGGCCGGGAGCACGCGGTTCTCCACCCGCAGGTGCGGCCGGCCGTTCATGATGTCGTAGACCGGCCGGTTCCACCGGTAGACCGTGCCGTTGTGCAGCCGCAGCTCGCCGAGGTTCGGCACGCCGCCGTCGTGCAGCACCACGACCGGGTCCTCGTCGTCCAGGATCGGCAGCAGCGGCGGGAAGTACCGCACGTTCTCCTCGAACAGGTCGAAGATCGACGTGATCCAGCGCTCGCCGAACCACACCCGCGGGCGTACCCCCTGGGCTCGTAGTTCGTCCGGGCGGGTGTCCGTGGACTGTTCGAAGAGCGCGATCCGGGTCTCCGCCCACAGCCGGCGGCCGTAGAGGAACGGCGAGTTCGCACCGACCGCGACCTGGGCCGCGGCAACGGCCTGGGCCGCGTTCCAGTACGCGGCGAACGTGTCCGGCGCGACCTGGAGGTGGAACTGGACGCTGGTGCAGGCGCCCTCGGCCGCGATCGAGTCGACGTACGAGCGGACCCGCTCCGCACCGCGGATGTCCAGGTCCAGCGCCTCCCCACGGGCGGCCATGATCTGGTCGTTGAGCGCGTGGTAGCGCGGGTTGGCGGAGAGGTTCTCGACGACCGTGTGCCGCTCGGTGAGCGTGGGCAGCACGCCGACCATCATTATCCGCGAGTCGGACTTGCCGGCCCGGTCCTCCGCGCGGTCCAGGCTGGTGCGCAACGCCCGCTCGTAGTCGGCGAAGCCGGTACCGGCGATGAGCCGGGGCGACGCGTTCAGCTCCAGGTTGAATCGGGCCAGCTCGGTCTGGAACAGCGGATCGTCCATGGTGGCGAGCACTTCGGCGTTGCGCATCGCGGGCTCGGCATCGGCGTCGATCAGATTGAGCTCGATCTCGAGACCGGTGGTCGGGCGGTCGGCGTCGAACGCGAAGTCGTCGAGCATCAGGGCGAAGACATCGAGGCACCGGCGCACCTTCCGCCGGTACTGGACCCGGTCCTCCCTGGTGAAAGCGGCTGAGGTGACGTCCTTGCCCATCTGTCCTCCCGGCGCACGGCAGTGACGGATCTATGTGGGTGAGCGACGCAGCTCAGGAAGACACAATGCTTCACAACGCCCGGTAAGCACTCCGGAACGCTCCGTCCACCATGCCACACGGGAACGCGTAACCTCTAGTGCCGGATAGATCACTTCCCACGCCGATGGGATTCCCAGAGACAGCAAAACCCCCGGCCGTGCGGGCGGCCGGGGGTGTTCGCGGAAGATCAGGCGCGGCGGATGGCCTCGGCCTCGATCTCGATCTTGACCTTCTTGCCGACGAGCACGCCGCCGGTCTCCAGGTTCTGGTTCCAGGTGATGCCGAACTCCTCGCGGTCGATCTCGGTCGTCGCGGAGAAGCCGATGACCTCCTGGCCCCACGGGGACTTGTTGACGCCCTCGAACTCGACGTCCAGCTCGACCCGGCGGGTGACGTCCTTGACCGTCAGGTCGCCGTGCAGCTTGAACTCGTTGCCGCTGATCTCGGCCAGGCCGGCGCTGCGGAACGTCAGCTGCGGGTGCTTCTCGACGTCCAGGAAGTCGCCGCTCTTCAGGTGACCGTCACGGTCGGCCTGGTTGGTGTCGATGCTCGAGGCGTCGATGTCGGCGGTGACGGAGGACTCCAGCGGGTCCTCCGCGATCGTGACCACGCCGGTCACGGTCTTGAACTGACCACGGACCTTGCTCACCACGAGGTGCCGGGCCACGAAGCCGACACGCGAGTGGGCGGGGTCGATGTCGTACACACCGGCGGCCGGGATGGAGACGCCGTTGTAGTCACGAACGTTGAGGTCACTCATTGGAGGTTCTCCCAGAAACAAGGTCTGCTATCAGGACGTCTGACGAAGCAACTATATGCTGCGCAGTATTCCGCGTGTCAAGCTTTGCTAAAGTTGAGCCGTGACTCCGAACCTGTTCGACGACCCGCGCATCACCGCGATCGGCTTGCTCTCCGAGGTCCACTCGGGTCTGACCAACCGGTTCGCTGCCCAGTTCGACCAGCACAACGTCTCCACCGTCGAGTTCGAGGTGCTCATGCGCCTGGCCCGGTCCCCCGGCCGCGAGCTGCGGATGACCGACCTGGCGTCGCAGACGTCGCTCTCCACCAGTGGCGTCACCCGCGTCGTGGACCGGATGGAGCGCGCCGGACTGCTCTGCCGTCGCGCCTGCCCCACCGACCGGCGCAGCTCCTACGCGGTGATCACCGAAGCCGGGCTGGCCCGGATCGAGGAGACGCTCCCCGGCCATCTCGCACTGATCGAGGAGTTCTTCACCGGCCTGCTCGACGCCGATCGGCTGAAGGATCTGCTCGGCACACTGCGCGTGATCCGGGACGCCGCCAATCCCGGGGCGATGGTGGGCACTACGGACACTTCTCACTCCGGAGAGTAACCGTTCGCGCATGATCCGGGTCGGTAACCGGCAGAACAAGAGGCAGAAGAGCCCACCAGAAGCGACATTGCTCCCGAAAACGGCAAATGCCGCCGGGTGATCGGTTAGATTTCCCGCGCACGGGGACGCACACCGGGGGGTGTTTCACGCACGGAGGTCGGGGGGCCTCTGCGGGGTTTCCGTCGCGTCGCGCGTGCACGGGGGTGCGCGCCTTCCGGCGCCGGCCGCTCACCAGCGGCCGGCGCCGGTTCTTCCAGAGCCAGACGGTGTTGGCGCAGGCTCTTCCTCAGGTCACTCCGCTGCGCTCGCGTTCGGTGGGCAGCAGCGTGATGCCGCCGAGCTTGCACACCTCGGCCAGCCGGGCCAGCACGGATGTGCGCTGTTGTCCGTCGTCCGTGCTCGCCGCCAGCCCGACCAGCGCCTCCGCCACATCGCGCAGGTCGTGGCCGCCGCTGTGCGAGTCCGCCGCGGCCGTGAACCACTCCGCGGCCAGTTCGCGTTCGCCGCGCCCGGCCGCCAGGTAGGCCTCGATCATCGCGATCTGTCCCTCGGTGACGGCGGGCCGCCGCGCGTCCGGGTCGTCCGGCACACCGGCCGGCTCGCGCAGCTCGGCCAGGATCCGGCCGGCCGTCTCCGCGTCGCCGGCCTGCGCGGCCGCGATCCCGATCGTGCCGAGCAGCCGCCGCCGGTGGCCGGGGTCGCCGTGCCGTTCCAGCACCTCGATCGCGCGGCGGCCGAGTGACTGCGCCTCCGTGTACCGGCCGCCGAGCCGGCTCACCTCGGCCAGGTTCGCCATCGCGAGCGCGCGCAGCCGGTCGTCGCCCTGTTGCGCGGCCAGTCGGTCGACCGCGGCGAGCCGGCGCCGGGCCGCGCGCAGGTCGCCGGCCCGGATCTCGTGCCAGGTCAGGTTGTTCTGCGCGACCGTCATGTCGCGTGGCCGGTCCAGCCGGGTGGCGAGCGTGAGCGCGGCCTCGCCGTGCCGGCGGGCCTCGTCGTACCCGCCGACGGTCATCCACAGGGCGCAGAGCACGTTGCGGGCCGCGAGCTCGCCGGCCACCTCGCCGTGGCGCTGGAATTCGGTGAGCGCGCCGGTCACGGCCGGCAGTTCCTCCGCGCCGGCGCCGTGTTCCAGCGCGAGCCGGCCCAGCCCGACCTGCGCCCACGCCCGGACCCGGGGGTCCGCGTCCTCGGTGCGCGGGTCCGCGAGCAGGCGGCGCAGCCAGTGCCGGCCCACCACGTCGCGGCCGCGGAACCGCCACCACCGGGGCAGTGCGGCCGCGATCCGCAGCGCGGTGTGCGGATCGTCGCCGGCGGCGTGGGCCAGCGCGGCCCACAGGTCACCGGAGATCTCGTCCAGCCGGTTGATGCCGTCGGTCAGGTCGTGCCCGGCCAGTTGCGGCGCGGTGCGTTCGGCCAGCCGGGCGAACACGGCCGCGTGCCGGGTGCGGATCGCGGACGCCTCGCCGCGCGCGACGGCGCGTTCCTCCGCGAGCTCGCGGACCACGTCGACGAGCCGGAACCGGTACGGGCCGGCACCGCGCACGCCGAGCAGACCCAGCTCCAGCAGCCGGTCGAGCAGCGGCAGCGGGTCGGCCGGCTCGGCGTCGTCGTCGGACAGGATCGCCGCGGCCAGGCGCACCGACCAGCGGTGGCGGAACGCGGCGAGCCGGCGCAGGCCCGCGCGCTCGTCCGGTTCCAGCAGCCGGTAGCTGGCGGCGGCCGCGTCGCGCAGCGTGACGTCGGTGGACGGGCGGCTGCCGGGCCGGCCGGACAGGTCGAGCACCCGGTCGCCGTACCGCTGCAGGATCTCGTCGATGTCGAGCAGCCGGCCCCGGGCGGCGGCCAGTTCCAGCGCGAGCGGTAGTCCGCCGAGCCGGCGCAGCAACGCACCGAGCGCGACCGCCTCCTCGTCCGTGATCGGGTCGCGGCGCACCTGCCGGAGCCGGGCCAGGAACAGCGCGGCCGCGGGGTAGGCGGCGATCTCGTCCGGGCGGGCCGGCGCGTCCGGGGGCGGCGTCTCCAGCGGGCCGACCGGGCGGACGTGCTCGCCGGGCAGCCCGATCGGGTGCCGGCCGGTGGCCAGCACGCGCAGGTTCGGCGCGGACTCGATCAGCCAGTGCAGCGCGTCCGCGACCGCGTCCGGTGAGCGCTCGACGCCGTCGATCATCACGAACGTGCGCTCGCCGCGCAGCCGGGTGCGCAGGTCGGCCGCGCGGGCCACGCCGAGCACCGCGGCCAGCTGGGCCAGGACGTCGCTGCCGCTGGACAGCTCGGTGATCACGATGCCGGCCGTGCCGCCGGGGTGCGCGGCGGCGACGCGTTCGGCGACCGCGAGGCCGAGGCTGGTCTTGCCCACCCCGGCCAGGCCGACCAGCGTCACCACGCCGGGTGGGCCGGACGCGGTGATCAGCTCCGCCACGTCCGCGACCTCGGTGTCCCGGCCGATCAGTTCGACCGGCGGCGGCAGCCCGTTGCGCGGCGGCACCGGCGGTTCGGGCACCGCGGGCCGGCCGCGGGCGGCCGCGAGGAAGTCGGCGCGTTCCCGGCCGGCGAGCGAGAGCGCGGTGGCGATCAGCTCCACCGTGGTGCGCTGTGGCCGGGACGCCCGGCCACGTTCGAGATCACGGACCGTGCGCACGCCGATGCCGGCCGCGGCGGCCAGGTCGGCCTGGGTCATGCCCGCGGTGGCCCGCCGTGCCCGCAGCAGGTCGGCAAAGCCGGCTCCACGCTGGTCAGAGCCATGATCCACGGTCATGGCGGAAGACTACGGGCGCGTATCACACGCCGGAAGACGATCGTCGGCGGACCGACCGGCCTACTGCCGATAGCCGACAGCTCCGCGGCCTCCGGTCAGATGCCGAGGTCACGGGCGATGATCATGCGCTGGACCTCGGACGTACCCTCGCCGATCTCCAGGATCTTGGAATCGCGCCAGAAGCGGGCCACCGGCGTCTCGTTGATGAAGCCGTATCCACCGTGGATCTGGGTGGCCTCCCGCGCGTTGGTCACCGCGGCCTCGCTGGCGTGCAGCTTCGCGATCGCGGCCGCGCGCTTGAAGTCCGCGCCGGAGATCAGCCGCGCGGCCGCGTCGTGGTAGGCGAGGCGGGAGGTGTGCGTACGTACCTCCATGTCGGAGATCTTGAACTTGATCGCCTGGAAGTCACCGATCGGGTGACCGAACGCGTGCCGCCCGCGCGCGTAGGTCAGCGACTCGTCCACGCACCCCTGGGACAGGCCGGTCGCCAGCGCCGCGATCGCGATCCGGCCCTCGTCGAGAATGCGCAGGAACTGCGCGAAGCCGCGGCCGCGCGGGCCGAGCAGGTTCTCCGCGGGGACGCGCACGTCCTCCAGGATCAGCTCGTGGGTGTCCGAGGCGCACCAGCCGACCTTGGAGTACCCGGGCAGCACCGTGAGGCCGGGTGTGCCGCTCGGCACGATGATCGTGGAGATCTCCTTGGCCCCGTCCGCGGTCGTGCCGGTGACCGCGGTGACCGTGACCAGCGACGTGATGTCCGTGCCGGAGTTGGTGATGAAGCACTTCGCGCCGTTGATCACCCACTCGTCGCCGTCCAGCACCGCGCGCGTGACGGTGCCGCCCGCGTCCGATCCCGCGCCCGGCTCGGTCAGCCCGAACGCGGCCAGCCGCTCGCCGCTGATCAGGTCCGGCAGCCAGCGTGCCCGCTGCGCGTCGGTGCCGAACCGGTAGATCGGCATGGCGCCGAGTGAGATCGCGGCCTCCAGCGTGATCGCCACGCTGGAGTCGACCCGGGCCAGCTCCTCCAGCGCCAGGCAGAGCGCCAGGTAGTCGCCGCCCATGCCGCCCACGTCCTCCGGGAACGGCAGGCCGAACAGGCCCATCGCGCCCATCCGCCGGACGATCTCGTACGGGAACGCGTGCTTCTCGTAGAACTCGCCGATGACCGGCGCGACCACCTCGCGGGCGAAGTCGCGCACGCTCGCGCGCAGCGCCTCGTGTTCCTCGCTGAGCATGCCGGATCTCCCCTCTAGACGGGTGTCACACCGTGCCGGCGGCGGGCGAACGAGCGGTCCTTGCCGTCCGCGGCCGCGTATCGCGCGATCAGCTCGGCGCGCAGCTCGGCCGGCGGCACGACGGTGTCCACCACCAGCTCACCGGCGAGACGCGCGATGTCGATGTCCTGCTCGTACTCGGCACGGCGGGCGGCGACGAACGCGTCCCGCTCCGCCTCGTCCTCGATTGCCGCGATCTTGTTGGCGTAGACCGCGTTCACCGCCGCCTCCGCGCCCATCACCGCGATCTTGGCGGTGGGCAGCGCGATCGTGGCGTCCGGGTCGAAGCCGGGGCCGGCCATCGCGTAGAGGCCGGCGCCGTACGCCTTGCGGACCACCACGCAGATCTTCGGCACCGTGGCCTCGGAGACCGCGCTGATCATCTTGGCACCGTGCCGGATGATGCCCTGCTTCTCGACCGCGGTGCCGACCATGAAGCCGGGAACGTCCGCGAGGAACAGCAGCGGCACGTTGAACGCGTCGCAGAGCTGCACGAACCGCGCCGCCTTGTCCGCGGAGTCGACGAACAGCACGCCGCCCTTGAACATCGAGTTGTTGCCGAGCACCCCGACGGTACGGCCGTTCAGCCGGCCGAACCCGATGGTCAGCTCGCGGGCCCACAGCGCCTGGATCTCCAGGAACGAGTCGCGGTCGAGCAGGCCCTTCACGAAGCGCCGCATGTCGAACGCCTGCCGTTCGCTGGCCGGGACCAGCCCGCCGAGGTCCACCGCGGGCGACTCGGTGCCGTCCACCGCGGGCGGCGCCTGGGTCCAGTTGTCCGGCAGGTAGGAGAGGTAGCGGCGCACCACGTCCAGCGCCTCGACCTCGGACTTGCACAGGAAGTGGCCGACGCCGGACTCGGCACAGTGGACCCGGGCGCCGCCCATCGCCTCCAGCGTGGTCTGCTCGCCGGTGACCATGCGCACCATCCGGTCGGAGCCGAGGTACATGCTGGCGTTGCCGTCGACCATCGCGACCACGTCGCAGAACGCCGGGATGTAGGCACCGCCGGCCGCGGACGGGCCGAACAGCGCGCAGACCTGTGGGATCGCGCCGGACGCGCGGACCTGGGTGTGGAAGATCTTGCCGGCACCGCGCCGGCCGGGGAACAGGTCGACCTGGTCGGTGATCCGCGCGCCGGCGGAGTCGACCAGGTAAATCATCGGGTGGCCCCGCTCGTACGCCCGCTCGATGATTCTGATGATCTTCTCGACCGTGCGGGCGCCCCAGGAGCCGGCCTTGACCGTGGAGTCGTTCGCCATCAGGCAGATGGGGCGGCCGGCGATCGTGGCGGTCCCGGTGATCACACCGTCCGCCGGGAGGCCGTCGGCCAGCACGTTCGCGTAGCGGCCGTCCTCGGTGAACGAGCCCTCGTCGACCAGGTGCGCGATGCGCTCACGGGCGAACAGTTTGCCCTTCGCCGCGTTGGCGGCGTGGTACTTCTCGGCGCCACCCGCCTCGGCGCGCTTGCGCATCTCCGCCAGGGTCGCCTCGTCGAGCGTCACCGGACCTCCCCGCACCGTCGCTTAACGATCGTTAGGGTAACCCAGCTCCGGTGCCCGCGCCAGGGAAAAGCCCCCGCGCGGAGACCGCACGGGGGCTTTCCGGTGTTACGTGGTGCTTCAGCCCAGCAGGCCGGACAGCAGGTTCTGCACCGGCAGGCCGTTGCCCAGGCTGTTGTTGCCGCCCTTGGTCAGGCCGCTGACGACCGGGAGCTCCAGCGACTCGGCCGAGTGACGACCCGCGGCCGCGTCCGCACCGTCGCCGTAGGCGTCCGGGCTGACACCGTCGTAGTCGCCGGACGGGTCGCCGCTGCCGTCGTCGACCGGCTCCTCGTCCACCGGCTCCTCGTCGACGGGCTCCTCGTCGGTCGGCTCCTCGTCGACCGGCTCCTCGTCCACGGGCTCCTCGTCCACCGGCTCCTCGTCGGTGGGCTCCTCGTCGTCACCCGGGTAGTGCGAGTCCGGCTGCTCCGGGGAGACGCCGTTGCCCTCGTCGCCACCGTTGGAGCACTGCGCGGCGGCCTCGCCGTCGCCCAGCACGCCCGCCGCGATGCCGCAGATGTTGATCGGCACGTTGACCGGCACCGCGACCTGCAGGTTGTTGAGCACGCCGTCGACGTCGCCCGAGCCGCCACCCTGGTGGATGCCGGCCTCGCCCCAGTTGGAGCCCTCGTTCTTGCAGTCGGCGGCCGCCTCGCCGTCGCCGAGCAGGCCGACCGCGACGCCGCACAGGTTGATCGGCACGTCGACCGGAACCGCGACGCTGGCGTTGTTCAGGATCCCGTCGACGTCGCCGCCGGCGGTGTTCTGCATGATCGCGGTGCCCTCGGCACCGCCGTGGCCGTGGCCACCGTTGCTCAGCTTGGCGGCCGACTTGGCGTCGCCGACCGCGATGCCGCCGACGTTCACCGGCACGTGGATCGGCGCGACGACCGACAGGTTGTTGCCGATGCCGTCGACGTCGTGGCCGCCCGCACCCTGCGCCTGGCCGCCGTGCCGCTTGGCCTCGGTGATCGCGGACTCGGTCTCGGCGCTGCCGCCGTTCTTGCCCACGCCCTCGGCGGACGCGTCGCCCAGGATGCCCGCGGCAACGCCGATGACGTTGACCGGCACCTGGATCGGCGCGGCGACCTTCAGGTTGTTGGCGATGCCATCGACATCGCCGCCACCCGAACCCTGGGTGATGGAGTGCTCCGGCAGCTCGTTGGTGCACTCGGAGGCGGCGTAGCCGTCACCGAGCACGCCGACCGCGACGCTGCAGAGGTTGATCGGGATGTCGATCGGCGCGGCGATGGACGCGTCGTTCAGGATGCCGTCGGTGTCACCGTCGGACGACGAGGCCTGCTGGATGTCGGCCGCCTGAGCGGCGGTCGGCGCGAGCAGCAGCGCGCCCGCGGTCAGCACGCCAACGCTCAGAGTCTTGCGAACCCAAGTCTTCATGGGAAGGCAATAACCTTTCGAAATAAGAAAAGAGAATGTCTCTTACGGAATTTCGCTATTAGGTTGTGGTGCCGAATCCGTAGTCCGGCGGGCGAACGAACGCCTTGCCGGGCGCGGCGGTGCCCTGGGCCTTTGTGCTGTTTCCCCTGGTAATGGTCGGGAGAGCCAACCGGCACCGGTACGCCGGCGGAACCATCCTCAATCCGGAGAAATGGTGGGGGCCTCGGCATCGCGCCGGGGCACCACGAGATCGGCCGGGGCGGTGGGCCGGGACGCGGCCCCCATCGTGCCCTCGACCGCGGCGGGGCTGACGGCGAACGAACCACCGTCGGTGTTCACCACCGACCCGCCGGTCGGCGCTCCCGTCGTACCGCCCGAGGTGCCCTTGGCGGGCCCGAACGGCAGCGGTGCACCGGGGAGTTGCTCCGGGACACCCGTCCGGGCGTCTCGGAGCGGGAGCGGCTCGGTGGGTGCCGAGCGCGCGGCCCGCTCGGGCTCCGAGTCGAGCCGCATGCCGGTCACGACCGCCGCCGCCGGCACCCGGGCGGGCGCGGTGCTCGCGGCGGTGACACCCGTGCTCGGGGTGACCGGGGTCGGAACCACCACGTCCGGCGACGCGGTGGCGGAGTCGGTCCGGAGACCGTCGGGCTCGGCCGGTGTGTCGTGCGACGGGATCGCGACGGGCCTCGGATCCGGTCCGCCCAGGCCCGCCGGACCGGCCGGTGCGGTGGCCGTGTCCCGGACTGCGGGGTTCGTGGAGCCGGCCGGTCCGCCGGTGAGGCGGATGGGTGCGACGGGCTCCCGCTCGGCACCGTCTCCGGTGACGAGCGTGCGTAGCGTGTGCGCCGGAGCGTCGGACTCCGCCGGCTGGCGCGCCGGCATCGCCGTGTCGGTCCGGGCGAAGGCGCCGATGCCGCGGAGGTGGTCCGTCGGCGGTGCGGCGGTGACCTCGGCCGCAGGCGTCAGAAGCTCACCGACCAGCGAGGGTGCGCGTTCCTCGACCACCCCGATGCCGAGGTCGTTGACGAGGGCGAGCACGCCCGGACCGCGGTGTGCGGCCTCGGTAGGCGTCTCAGGCTCTGCGGCGTGGGCGGCACCGGCGGTGAGCAGCCAGGCCGCTCCCGCGATGCCACCGATGACGAGCGTGCGCAGGACCGGCCGGCGTCCCCGACGATCCGCCACCACCTGGTTGACTGATCGCAGGACCGCGGACACGCCGAAGGGCGGGACGGCGGTCTCGGGCACGGTCGTGCTTGACGCACGTCCCGCCCGTTGCTCCGCCATTGGTTCGCCCCTCGTCCGTCGGCACGTCGTTCGGCGGGCGCTTCATCCACGCAAATTGGACGAAACGCTCTCACCGAATTAGGTAACGAAGCGGATAAGGGCGGGATACGCGACGAATCGGAATTACTGTGACACCAATCGGGAGCGCGGGCCGGCGCGCAGAACGCCGGACGGCAGCTCCCGGCCGGTGATCTGTTCGGCCAGTGCCGCGGCCTCCAGAAGTTTCTCCAGGTCGATGCCGGTGTCGATGCCCATGTCGTGCAGCATGTGGACGACTTCCTCGGTGGCCACGTTGCCGGAGGCGCCGGGTGCGTACGGGCAGCCGCCGAGACCACCCACGCTCGCGTCGAACTCGGTCACGCCCAGCTCCAGCGCGGTCAGGATGTTCGCCAGGCCGGTGCCGCGCGTGTTGTGGAAGTGCAGGAGCAGCGGGATCCGGCCGACCGCGGTCAGCAGCTCGCGTACCCGCCGGGGGGTCGCCATGCCGGTGGTGTCGCCGAACGCGACCCGGTCCGCGCCGTCACCCAGCACCCGCTCCACGATGCCGGCCACCCGGGCGGGCGCGATGTCCCCCTCGTACGGGCAGCCGAAGCTGGTCGCCACGATCACCTCCACCGTGGCGCCGGCCGCGTGCACCGTCGTGATCAGCTCGGTCAGGCCGGCGAGCGACTCCTCCGTGGACCGGTTCAGGTTGCGCCGGTTGTGCGTGTCGCTGGCCGAGACGACCACCTCGAGCTCGGTGAAGCCGGCGGCCAGCGCGCGTGCGGCGCCACGCGGATTCGGCACCAGCGCGGAGTAGCGCACGCCGTCGGCCTTGCGTGCCCGTGCCCACACCTCGTCCGCGTCGGCCATCTGCGGGATCGCCTTCGGGTGCACGAAGGACACCGCCTCGATGCGCCGCACGCCGGTGGCGGAGAGCGCGTCCAGCAGCCGGACCTTGGCGTCGGTGGGCACCGGCGCCTCGTTCTGCAGCCCGTCGCGCGGGCCGACCTCGCGGATCGAGACCATGGCTAGCGTCCCCTCATCCGGCCCACGATGCCGGTGTCGTAGTCGCCCGAGCGGAACTCGTCGTTCTCCAGCAGCTCGGCGAAGAACGGCAGGTTCGACTTCGGCCCGGCGATCTCGAACCCGGCGACCGCGTCGCGCGCGCGGGCCAGCGCCTGCTCACGGTCCTCGCCGAAGACGATCAGCTTGGCCATCAGCGAGTCGTAGAAGCGCGGCACCGTGGTGCCGGCGGCGTACCCGGAGTCGACCCGGACGCCGTGCCCGGCCGGCTCGACCCAGGTGGTGACCGTGCCGGGGCCCGGCAGGAAGCGCTTCGGGTCCTCCGCGTTGACGCGAAGTTCGATCGCGTGGCCGGTCAGACGGAGCGTGCCGAACGTGGGCGGCAGTCCCGACGCCACCCGCAGCTGCTCCTCGACCAGGTCCACGCCCCAGACCAGCTCCGTGACCGGATGCTCGACCTGCAGCCGGGTGTTCATCTCCAGGAAGAAGAACTCACCGGTGGCCGGGTCGAGCAGGCACTCCACCGTGCCGGCGTTGCGATAGCCGACGGCCTCACCGGCCCGGACCGCGGCGGCCAGCAGGCGCTCCCGCAGCTCCGGTGTGACCGCGGGGGACGGCGCCTCCTCCGCGACCTTCTGGTTGCGGCGCTGCACCGAGCACTCACGCTCGCCCAGCGCGACCACCCGGCCGTCCGCCAGGCCGAGGATCTGCACCTCCACGTGCCGTACCCGGGGGAAGTAGCGTTCCAGCAGCACGGAGCCGTCGCCGAACATGCGCTCCGCGAAGGCGCGAACCTTGTCGAACTCGGCGCGCAGCGCGGTCTCGTCCGCCGCGACCGCCATGCCCATGCCGCCGCCGCCCGCGGCCGCCTTGATCATCACTGGGTAGCCGATGCCCGCGGCGAGCGCCGCCTCGACGTCCGCGACCGGCTCGCGGGTGCCGGGCGCGACCGGCACGCCGGCCGCCTCCATCAGGTTCCGCGCGCGGATCTTGTCGCCCATCGCGGCGATCGCGTCGGCACCCGGGCCGACCCAGATCAACCCCTGGCCCGCGACGGTACGGGCGAAGTCCGCGTTCTCCGAGAGGAAGCCGTAGCCCGGGTGGATCGCCTGCGCGCCGGTCGACTTCGCCGCCGCGAGGATCGCCTCGGCGTTGCGGTAGCTCAGCGCCGGATCGGCCGGGCCGACGCAGACGGCCTCGTCCGCCTCGCGCACGAACGGCAGGTCCGCGTCCACGTCGGAGTGCACCGCGACGGTGCGCACGCCGAGACGGCGCGCGGTGCGAAGGATCCGGCGGGCGATCTCGCCCCGGTTCGCGATGAGCAACGACTCGATCATGCGGGAGCGCCCTTCTGGAGTTATCCGGCGTGCACCAGTGCGGAGAGCGTGGCGGCGCGCAGCAGCGTGGCCCGGCGTTCGCGCTCGACCTCGCCGCCGAGGAACGGGGTGGAGTTCATCAGGCCGAACGCGGCGTGCGCCATCACCCGGGCCTCGGCCGCGCTCAGCTCGGGGCGCAGCACGGTCAGCACCTGCACCCACTCCTCCACGTAGAGACGCTGCAACCGGCGGATCTGCCGGCGCGGCTCCTCCGGCAGGCGGTCCAGCTCGTGCAGGTGCAGCGCGATCACGGCCGGGTTGGCCAGCGCGAAGTCGACGTGGAAGGCGATCAGGGACTCGATCGCGGCGCGCGGGTCGTGCTCATGCTCGGCGACCCGCTCCCGGCCGCCGGCCAGCAGGCGCTCGCTGACCGGTATCAGCGCCGCGACCAGCATCGCTTCCTTGCCCTTGAAGTGGTGGTAGAGCGCGGGGCCGGTGACACCGGCGGCCGAGCCGATGTCGTCCATCGAGACGCCGTGATAACCACGGGACGCGAAGAGCCGGACCGCGATGCCGAGGATCTCGTCCTTGCGCGAGCGCTTCTTCGTGCTCTGTCCCGGAACGCTCGGGGTCTGCTGGTCCACCGTCACCCGCTCAGCCTATCCCCCTGTCAAGCAAAAGCTGAACGATCGTTCAAGGGATGGGAGCGTAATCACGCGCCGTTCTGGGTTCCCACCACGGGCGCGACAGCAACGCGGCCACGCCGGCGCCGGCCGCGTTCACCAGGACGTCGTCGATCGAGGCGACGCGGCCCAGGTCCAGTGCGTACTGCAGCGTCTCCACGGTGACGGACGCGGCCGCGCCGAGCAGCAGCACCCGGCCGATGCCGCGCAGCGCCGGCCAGCGGATCGGTGCGAGCGCGCCCAGCCCCGCGAAGACCAGCAGGTTGCCGGCCACCTGGTAGCCGAGGAACCCGAGCCCCTCCGCGGCCTGGTTCGGCAGGTCGGTGAACGGGATCAGGAAGACCTGGCCCGGCGCGTCCAGCGGGGTGAGAATCATCCACACCCAGGGAGCGGTGGTCGCCAGCATGCCGATCTCGGCCGCGCTGTGCCGCCACGCGACCTCCCGCGGCACGCCACGCCGCGCGCGCAGCCCGGCCAGCCCGGTGGCGACCAGGGCCGCCACCGGCACCAGTGCGAACGCGATCAGGACGACGTGACCCCAGGCACGCCAGACGCTCAACGCGGATTCGGGCCCTTCACGATCGGCGCGCGGACCAGGTTGCCCCACTCGGTCCACGAGCCGTCGTAGTTGCGCACCGCCGGCAACCCGAGCAGGTGCTGCAGCACGAACCAGGTGTGGCTGGACCGCTCCCCGATCCGGCAGTAGGCGATCACGTCGGCCGCCCCGGTCAGGTCCGCGTAGAGCTCCCGCAGCTCGGCGGCCGGCTTGAACGTGCCGTCCTCGCGGGCCGCCTGCTTCCACGGCCGGTTCACCGCGCCCGGGATGTGACCGCCGCGCAGCGCGCCCTCCTGCGGGTAGTCCGGCATGTGTGTCAGCTCGCCGCTGTACTCCCCCGGCGACCGCACGTCGACCAGCGGCCGGCCCGCGCCGGCGTGCGACTCGACCTCCTCGCGGAACGCGCGGATCGGCGCGTCCTCACGGACCGGCACCGGGTAGTCGGCGCGCGGGCGGGTGGTGCGGTCGCGGGTCAGCTCACGACCCTCCGCGGCCCACTTCTGCCGGCCGCCGTCGAGCAACCGCACGTCGGTGTGGCCGAAGAGCGTGAACACCCAGAGTGCGTACGCCGCCCACCAGTTGAAGTTGTCGCCGTAGAACACGATCGTGTCGTCGCGGCCGATGCCCTTGGCCGCGCACAGTTCCGCGAACCGCTCCGCGGTCAGGTAGTCGCGGGTCACCGGGTCGTTCAGCTCGGTGTGCCAGTCGACCTTCACCGCGCCCGGGATGTGGCCGGTGTCGTAGAGCAGCACGTCCTCGTCCGACTCGACCACGACGAGGCCTGGATCGCGCAGGTGTTCCGCCAGCCAGTCGGTGGTCACCAGGCGCTCGGGATGCGCGTAGTCCTGCAGGTGCGGTGCGGGATCCGTGGATGCGGGCATGGTTCCTAAGTTACGCGTCCTCGCGGACGATCGGCGCGAGCGACGGTCGTTTCGGGGCGATCAGATCGCCGGAGGAGCGGCCGGTCAGCCGGCGCTTCACCCACGGCGCCAGGTAGCGGCCGGCCCAGCGCAGGTCCGCGCCGCGGGCCAGCAGCCACGGCGACGGCGCCGGGTGCGGCGGGACCAGCATCCAGTCCTCGTCCACCGCGACGCCGAGTGCGTTCAGCACGTGCGCGGCGGTCCGGCGGTGGCCGATGTCGGACAGGTGCAGCCGGTCGATGCTCCACAGCAGCGGGTTGCGGAACTCGTCGTCGGCGAACAGGTCGATCAGGTAGGCGCCGGTCTCCGCCGCGGTCTCGCCGACCCGCGCGTTCATGTAGGCGACGCGCGGGCCCATCACGCGCTGGCCGGGCAGCCGCAGCGTCACGTCCGCGAACCGGAACACGATCGCGTCGGCGCCGGTCGCGCGGATCCGGGTGATCGAGTCGTGGAAGCTGTCGCACACCGCGGCCGGCTCGCACTTCGGGCGCAGGATGTCGTTGCCGCCGGCCGCGAAGCTGACCAGGTCGGGCCGCATCTCCAACGCGACCGGCAGCTGGTCGGCGGTCACGGACGGGAGCAGCCGGCCACGGACCGCCAGGTTCGCGTAGCGGAAGTCCGGCCCGGCCTCGGCGGCGAGCCGGGTGGCGACCAGATCGGCCCAGCCGCGGAACGTGCCGTCCGGGTACGGGTCGTCCATCCCCTCGGAGAAGCTGTCCCCGACGGCCACGAAGTTACGCCAGCGCATACCTGTCCCCCACTAGGTAGTTGCACACCACAGGCATTTTGCCGACTCCCATTACCCGCCGGTAGGCCCTCGATAGGTGAGCTTCAAAACAACGAGACCCGCCGCCGGTACGTACCGGCGGCGGGTTTGTGTGTTGTTGTGTTGCCTGATCAGGGGACGACCAGGCGGAGCAGAACCGACTCGCGCACCTCCGCGGGCTCGTCGGCCCGGCCGAGCAGCCGCCCGTCCCGGCTGAGGATCGACAGCCACGACCGGTCCGCCTCGACGTAGCGGGCCACCAGGTCACCGGCCGGCGTGAAGAAGAGCTGGTGCGGACCCAGACCGTCGGTGTCGTCGTCGAGTGGCAGCGACTCACCGGTCCTGGTGTCGATCACGTGGTTGGCCTCCAACGTGCGCGGCGGTGCGGTCTGCCGCTCCGCGTCGTTGTCGATCAGACGCGCGGTGATCCGTTCCCCGTCCGGCGAGACGCTGCTGATCTCGAGGTCCAGCCGGTTCCCGGACAGGTTGGGAATCGTTCTGCTCGCGCCGGTGCGCAGGTTCCGCACGTACGTCTCGGAGACCCCGAGCCGGGGATGCACGGTGTAGGCCACCCAGTCGCCGTTGATGTGCACGTCGCAGGCGTACCGGAGCTTCTCGTCGTCGCGCGGCGTGAAGGCTCCGCCGTCGACCGCGAACCAGCCGGTCTGCGCGCTGTTCGTCTCGGGCTGCCACATCACCGCCAGCAACCGGGTCGAGTCGGAGGACCAGGCCGGCGCGGAACAACCACCGCTGAACCGGAAGTCCTCGTCCTGCCGGTTCAGCACGACCATGTCGTTGTCGCCGAGCCGGCTCAGGTGCAGGCCGGCGTTCGAGATCCAGGACAGGTGGGTGCCGTCCGGCGAGACGGCCAGCGAGTCCCGCAGTTCGTCGCCGCCGTACCGGCCGACCGGAAAGTCGCGGAAGTACAGGGTCCGCACGCCGCCGCCGTCCCAGACCGCCATGTTCCCGAAGCCCGCGAGGTTGTCGATGTAGACCGCGGAGGTCGCGCCGGCCGGTGGCGTGGCGATCTCCGGGAGCGCGCGGTCGTTGCCGCCGCGCAGCGCGAAGCCGGCGGACGTGACGCCGACGACCGCCACGGTGGCGGCCGCGGCCAGCGCGAGCCGGATCCGCGCGATGCGGTGCGAGGTGCGCACCGCGCGGTCGCGCAGGTCGACCGGCCGGGCCTCCTCGGCGAGGTCGGCCAGGCCGGCACGGAGGTCGTCGAGGTTCATGCCCGGCTCCCGTCGAGGTCGGTCACGGCGCGGAGCTTGGCCAGCGCCTTCGCGGTCTGGCTCTTCACGGTGCCGACCGTGACCCCGAGCAGGTACGCGGTCTCCGCCTCCGTGCGGTCCTCGAAGAACCGCAGCACGATCACCGCGCGCTGCCGGGGCGGCAGCGTCAGCAACGCGGCGCGCAACGTCAACCGCAGCGTGGGGTCGGTGCCGGCCCGGCCCGCGCGCTCCGGCAGGTCACCCGGCAGCACCTCGGCCACCCGGCGGCGCCGCCACCAGGAGACCTGCAGGTGATACATGATCTTCCGGGTGTACGCCTCGGCGTTGTCCACCCGTTCCAGCCGCCGCCACGCGCGGTGCGTCCCGGCCAGCGCGGACTGCACGAGGTCCTCGGCAAGGTGCTGGTCGCCGGTGAGCAGGTAGGCCGCGCGCAGCAGCGCGGGCGTGCGGCCGCGGACGAAGTCGTCGAAGTCCGGTGACGGCGGGTCGGCCACCGGTGTCCTCCTGACGGCAGCTGAGGGGGTCATGTCAGCCCAGACGCGAGTCTGCCCGGCAATGGTTGCCCGCGCTGTGCGCCGTACCCTTTTCGCATGCTGCTTCGCATGTCGACCCTGTTCCTCCGCACACTCCGCGAGGACCCCGCCGAGGCCGAGGTTCCGAGCCACCGGTTGCTGGTCCGCGCCGGTTACGTCCGGCGTGCCGCGCCGGGTGGCTACACCTGGCTGCCGCTGGGCAAGATGGTGCTGGACCGGGTCGCCGCGATCGTGCACGAGGAGATGCGCGCGATCGGCGGGCAGGAGGTGCACTTCCCGGCACTGCTCCCCCGCGACGCGTACGAGAAGAGCGGCCGGTGGACCGCGTACGGTGACGACATCTTCCGGCTCAAGGACCGGCGCGGCGCGGAGTACCTGCTGGCGCCGACGCACGAGGAGCTGTTCACGCTGCTGGTGCAGGACCTGTTCGGGTCGTACCGCGACTTCCCGGTGATCCTCTACCAGATCCAGACCAAGTTCCGGGACGAGGCGCGGCCACGGGCCGGGCTGCTCCGCGGGCGCGAGTTCCTGATGAAGGACGCGTACTCGTTCGACCTCACGGACGACGGCCTGCGCGAGTCCTACGCGAAGCACCGCGTCGCGTACCAGCGGATCTTCGAACGTCTCGGGCTGGACTTCACGATCGTGTCGGCGCAGTCGGGCGCGATGGGTGGCTCCGGTTCCGAGGAGTTCCTCGCGGCGGCCGAGGTCGGCGAGGACACGTTCGTGGGCTGCGCGGTCTGCTCCTACGCGGCCAACACCGAGGCGGTGACGACGCCCGTTCCCGCTCCGATCGACAGGGAGCACCCGGGGCTGGAGGTGCACGACACCCCGGAGACGCCGACGATCGCGTCGCTCGTCGACCTGGCCAACGCGCGCGGGCTGGCCGGCCGCACCGACTGGACCGCCGCCGACACGCTGAAGAACGTGGTCGTGGAGTTGAGCCGGCCCGGTGTCGCGGAGAAGGAGTTGCTGGTCATCGGCGTGCCCGGCGACCGCGAGGTGGACCTGAAGCGAGTCGAGGCGCAGGTGCACCCGGCCGCGGTCACCATGTTCGAGGACTTCGCGTCCCGGCCCGACCTGGTCCGCGGCTACATCGGCCCGCAGAAGCTCGACGCCCGCTACCTGGTCGACCCGCGCGTCGCGGCCGGCAGCGCGTGGTTGACCGGTGCGAACGAGGCCGGCAAGCACGCCACGAACGTGGTCTCCGGGCGTGACTTCACGCCGGACGGCACCATCGAGGCGGTCGAGGTCCGCGCCGGCGACCCGTGCCCGAACTGCGCGGACGGCACGCTGGAGATCCGCCGCGGCATCGAGATCGGGCACATCTTCCAGCTCGGCCGCCGGTTCGCGGACGCGTTCGGGCTGGACGCGCTGGGCCAGGACGGCAAGCCGGTCCGGATCACCATGGGGTCGTACGGCGTGGGCGTCTCCCGCGCGGTCGCGGCCATCGCGGAGCAGCACTGCGACGAGCGCGGCCTGGTGTGGCCGAAGTCGGTGGCCCCGTTCGACGTGCAGGTGATCCCGGCCGGCAAGGGTGCCCAGCTGGAGATCGCCACTGAGCTCGCCTCGACGCTGGTCGCCGCGGGCCTCCGGGTGCTGCTGGACGACCGGCCGGCGAAGGTGTCCACCGGCGTGCGGTTCGCGGACGCGGATCTGATCGGTGCGCCGCACTCGATCGTGGTCGGCCGCGGTGCCACGGACGGCGTCGTGGAGCTGCGCGTGCGCGCCACGAGCGAGCGCTCCGAGGTCCCGCTCTCCGACGTGGTCGGGCTCCTGACCAGCGATTGAGGCTCCTGTCCGCCGGGTAGGTGGACGGACATGGTGAGAGTCGGTGCGCTCATGACTCGCGATGTCGTCTACCTGCCCGCGGACACCACGCTCGACGACGCCGCGCAGGCGGCCGTGCGGCGGCTGCTGATCCGCGACCCGGACCGGCAGCCGATGGGCATCGTGGCACGCGGCGATCTGGTGAGTAGTTTGTGATCATGCCTGAGATGCCGCCGAAGCTGGCCGAGATCGTCGACGAACTGGCCTCCGCGCCGCGGGACGTGGTGCTGGAGATGCTGCTGGAGTTCTCCGACGCCGTCCCGCCGCTGCCGCCCACCCTGGCCCACGAGGGCATGGAGCAGGTCCCGGAGTGCCAGACCGCGTTCTTCCTGCACGCGGAGGTGGACGCGGACGGCGTGGTGACCACGTACTTCGACGCGCCGCCGGAGGCGCCGACCACGCGCGCGTTCGCCGGCATCCTCGCGGAGGGCCTGGCCGGCGCGACCGTGTCCGAGGTGCTCGCCGTGCCGGACGACCTCTACGTGCGGATGGGGCTGGCCGAGGTGATCAGCCCGCTGCGGGTGCGTGGCGGGCACGCGATCCTGGCCCGGCTCAAGCGCCAGATCTCCTGATGTTTCACGTGAAACGTGGCGGGCTCACGTTCACTGAGCCCGCCTCACTACCGCGCCAGCCCCGCCACGACCTCGGCCCGCGGGAGCTCGGCCGCGAGCGCGCCCGGGAGCTGCAGCTTGCTGTGCCGGACACCGGAACCGATCACTACTGAGGCCGCCTCACACACGCGCGGGTCCACCAGGACCGGCCACTCCGGCGGCAGCCCGATCGGCGTGATGCCGCCGTACTCCATCCCGGTCAGTGCCACGGCCTCGTCCATCGGCGCGAAGCTCAGCTTGCGCACGTTCAGGTGCTTGCGGACCACACCGTTCACGTCCGCGCGCGTGGTGGCCAGCAGCAGGCAGGCCGCGTACCGGGTGACGCCGTCGCGCTTGCCGGCCACGATCACGCAGTTCGCGGACTCGTCGAGGCGCACGCCGTACTCCGCGCAGAACGCGGCCGTGTCGGCCAGCCCGGCGTCGATCGCGGCCACCACCGTGCCGGACCGGCCGGGCCAGTCACGGAGTGCCGCCTCGACCGGCGCGGCCAGCAGGTCCGGCCGGTCGAGCGCCGGCTCGGTCTTCAGGCTCCCCATCACCGGCCCATCGTGTCAGACCAGCTCGGTACGCAACTCGTGCGCACCGTCCGGCCGGGTCCCCTCGTAGTAGATCCGGTGGCGGCCGTCGCCCAGCGCGACCACGCTCAGGTAGCGCAGCCCGTGCGGCGCGTACGGCGACTCGATCGGGTCCCCGTCGTCCGCGGTCAGCCGGCCGAACGTGCCGCGCGCGAGGCCGGTGCGCTCCTCCCAGTTCTCCTCCGCGGTCGCCCGCCCGTCGTACGCGACGGTCAGCTCGTCGCCGTTCGCCAGCACCGCGGCCACCCGGACACCGCGCGCGTCCCACTCGCCGGGGCGGCCGGCCAGCGCGGTGCCGCGCCAGGTCCAGGTCACGCCGTCCGGACTGGTCGCGTACCGGGTCGTCATCCGGTCGGCGCGCTCGTCCGTCTCCAGCGGATGGCAGGACGCCCAGAGGTGCCAGCCGCCGTCGTGGAACAGCACGACCGGGTCCTTCACGCCGACCGTGTCGTCGCCGGGCAGCACCGTGATCGCCGGTGCGGTGGCCAGGCCCTCCGGCGTGTCCGCCTCCAGCAGGTCGACGCGCCAGTGCTTGGTGCCGGGCGTGGCCACGCTGACGTAGACGCGCCACCGGCCGGCCGGCGTGCGGACCAGCGCGGGACGCTCCAGCGACTCGCCGCCGAACGCGTCCCGGTGCAGCTCCGCGATCGTGGTGAAGTCGACGCCGTCCGCGGAACGGGCGATCACGTTGACGAAGCCGCGCCCCTCCCCGATCGGCTTGCGCAGCCGGTAGGCCAGGTAGATCGAGTCACCGTCGCGTACCGCGCTCGGCGCGCCGGCCCAGGCACCGGCCCGACCCTCCGGAGGCGCGATCACGGTCGTGCCCTCGTGCCACCGCGGCAGCGGGAACGTCATCGTCGGCGTGGTCACGTTGTCTCCTCTAGTTCACAACTTGTGCGGTATGGGTGGTCAACTGCGTCCAGTCGTCGTACGACACGCCGGTGACCTCCTCCAGCAGCCGGATCTCCTCGATGAAGCCCGGCAGCACCGCCGCCCGCTGCTCGACGGTCAGCCGCGGCCGGCATCCACGCTCCCGATGCAGTGCGGTCAACAGCGGTCCACGGAACGCCTTCCGCAGCCACACCGGATAGCGGTGACCGATCCGGCCGCCGGTGCGCAGCAGGTAGCGCAGCGCGCCGTTGACCGGCGTGTCCGCCACCGAGAAGTTCACGTTCGCCGGCGGCACCACGTCGATCACGCCGGTCGCCACGCCGAGGAACGCGCACACCCGGTCCAGCGCCGCCGCCGGCGTCTCCCGCAGGTCCCGGTAGCGCAGGATCAGCACCTGCTCCCGATCGAACAGCTCGAACAGGTGCCGCACCTGGCTCCCGTACCGCCCGAGGCCCGCGTAGTGCCAGAACGCGGCCCAGCCGGCGGCGACGCGTTCCGGTTCCCGCCGCATCGCGGTCACGAAGTCCGCCTCCGGCTCCAGACCCGCGGTCCACAGGTGCTGCCAGTTCGAATGCGCCCGGTCCACCGGGTCGCGCAGCAACAGGATGATCCGTACGTCCGGCACCAGCGCGCGGATCCGCCGCTGTGCCTCCAGATCGTGCAGGTAGAACGGTGTCGCCTCGCCGGTCAGCGTCCCGGCCGGCGCTCCCGCGAACAGCCGCTCGTAGTCCGCGCGCCGCCACACGTGCTCCTGGTACGTCTGGATGTCTCCCGGCCCCCCGTGCTTCGGCGGCGGCCCGTCCGACAGGAAGAACTTCGGCTCCTTCACCGGCGACAGATACAGCCCCGGATGCCCGGCCAGTGCCGCATGCAGCGCGGTCGTGCCGGCCTTGGGCACGCCCGCGATCAGGAAGTCGGGCAACGCCATGGCGCCCCTCCTACTCCGTTAATCCCATCTCCTTAATGGGATATGTGCTCAGGCTACCCGCCTTTCCCCGCTTTTTCGCACCCCCACACCCATACAACCCACCCACGGCCCACCTTCCGCCATGGTGCCGAAGTGACGTTCTTCGAAAACAGCCACTACAGCGCACGGTCGCCAAGCACCCGCACGCACCGTCAAACCGAAGCCTCAGCGTTGCTCGGCAACGCAGATACCAGGGAGCGGTTGCAGAACAGCGACCGTACGGTAACCGCATGCGAACGCAAGTGATCGTGCTCAACGGTGGGTCAAGCGCAGGAAAGTCGGGAATCGTTCGGTGCCTGCAGGCGATCCTTCCGGATCCGTGGCTTGCGACCGGGGTCGACCGGCTGATCGAGGCGATGCCCGCAACCATGCGCTCGCCGGAAAGCATCGATTTCGCGGCAGACGGCACGGTCGTCATCGGGCCGGAATTCGACCGGCTGCAGAACGCCTGGATGGCCGGAGTCGCCGGGACCGCCGCAGCCGGCGCCAAGATCATCATTGACGATGTCTTCCTCAGCGGAGCTCGATCTCAGCAGCGATGGCGGGCCGTGCTCAACGGCTTGGACGTGGTGTGGGCCGGCGTCCGCTGCGATGCGCAGGTCGCCGCTGGTCGAGAGATCGCCCGTGGAGACCGAGTCCGAGGGATGGCCGCCGCACAGGCCGACATGGTGCACCAGGGCGTGGTGTATGACGTGGAGGTCGACACCACACACACCGAGTCGATCGTGTGTGCCGAAAGGATCGCGGAGAGGCTGTAGAAGGCGCCGAGACCGGGTACGCGAACATCTGCAGATCCCCGCCCCCACGTTCGGAACAGCTTGACGATCGCTTGCACGCAGCGCAAACGCCCTCCCGAGGGACCGTCGGCGCCCCCGAGCAGTCGAGATCCGCGCCCGGCGCCGGTTCTCCCGAACATCCCCGCGGCCAACCCGCGTAACGCACCCCACAGCCCATAGGGCGAGCGAAGCGAGCCGAATCAACCACAACATCCCCGCAGCCAACCCGCGTAACGCACCCCACAGCCCGTAGAGCGAGCGAAGCGAGCCGAATCAACCACAACATCCCCGCAGCCAACCCGCCCAACCGCACGCCAGGCACGTGGGGGCTTCCGGGGGCTCGGCCCCCGGAGCAGAATGACGAGCGCCCCCTGTCCACGCACTCCGTGGACAGGGGGCGCCCCCGAGCTCGTGGAGCCCAGGAGAATCGAACTCCTAACCCCCGCCTTGCAAAGGCGGTGCTCTGCCAATTGAGCTAGGGCCCCGGGGTGTTACTTACCGCAGGTCGGGAGCGGTGGTGGCCTCGTGCCAGAGGGCGCGCTCGTCACTCGACTGCTTGATCTTTCGCACGATCAGGACGGCCGCGCCGACGACACCCGCTGCGATCAGGAGCTTCTTAAACATTGGGGTTGTCCCCTCGCTGTTTGAGCCGGCCGACCCGGGTGTCGCGGCGATTCGGAGGAATCGGGAGTGGGGCTAGCTGGAATCGAACCAGCGACCTCAGAGTTATCAGCTCTGCGCTCTAACCGACTGAGCTATAGCCCCGTGCGACCGGGAAAGATTACCGCACTTGCTCCGGACCGCCCAAATCGGGGGTCCGGCGGTCAGGTTCAGTGTCGCGCGGCCGCCGTGGCGAGGCACGCGATTTTCTCCTGACCGCCGGGTCCGGTGGATCAGTCCCGCTCGGCGAGCGTCAGCTCGACGCCGCCGACGAGGTCGGCGCAGACGTTGTAGATGAACGCACCGAGCGTGGCCAGCGCGGTGAACAGCACCACGTTGACCAGGCCGATCAGCGCCGAGGTGCCGATCACGCCCTTAGCGGTGATCTTGAAGACGGCACCGCCGGTGTCGCCGCCGGACGCGGTGACCAGCTCGGCCAGCGTCTCGTTGACGCTCTGGAAGACACCCATCGCGTCGAGCGCCAGGTAGAGCACGGACGTGGCCACGATCACCACGATGAACAGCACCAGCGACACCGCGAACGAGAACTTCATCACGGACCAGGGGTCGATCCGCTTGACGTTCAGCCGGGCCCGGCGGGGGCCGCGGGCGGCGGCTCCGCCGACCGCGTTGCGGGCGGCCCGGATCGTGTCCGTGACGCGGGCCGCGCCGACGCCGCGCACGGCGCCGCTGACCTTGCTGCCGAGGCCGCTGAGTCCGCTGGTGGAGGTGCCGCTCGCCGCGGCGGCGGCGCCGGCACCGGCCGGGATCCGTTCGGTCCGCTCGCCGGGCGGGCTGGACGGGCTGCTGCTACCGGTGGCCGGGGAGGCCTTCGGCGGGGTGGCGGGCTTGGCCGGCGTGGCCTTGGCCGCCGACGACGGGGCCGACGAGCTCGCCGTGGCGGGCTTGCCGGCCGGCACGATGACCGGCTTCACGGTGTCCTTGTCTCCTGCGGCGCTCGGGGCCGCCGGCTTGGCGGCGCCCGAAGTCGCCGGCTTGGCGGCGCCGGTCGAGGATGAACCGGCCGGTGCCTCGTCCGGCGGCGGCTTCATCCCCGGCGCCCGGGTGAACTTCGGCGACGGTGCGTCCGCGGAGGGTCCGACCACCGCGCGGCCCACGACCGCGCGGCCCTTGGCCTTGGCGTCACCGTCGGCGGAGTCCTTGCCGGCCGGAGTCGCCGAGGTCCCCGCCCCCGACGTCGCCTGTGTCTCCGTCATTCATCAGTCCTGTTCGTCAGGCTCGTCGGCATTGCGAGCAATCGCCACGATGGTCACGCCTTCTGGGAGATCCATGAGCTTGACCCCCATTGTGTTCCGGTCCCGCGTACGACGTACAGGCTTCACCGGAGTCCGGATCACGCCACCGTTGCTCGTGATCGCGAACAGTTCATCATCCGGGTTGATGACAACGGCACCGACCAGACCACCACGCCGTTCCGTGATCTTGGCGGTCAGCACGCCCTTGCCCCCACGTCCCTGCACCGGATATTCCTCGATGGGCGTCCGCTTCGCGTACCCACCGTTGGTGGCTACCAAAACGTCCATCCCTTCCCGCACGACCTCCATCGCGAGCAGCTCGTCGTCCTCGCTGAAGCGCATGCCGATGACACCGGAGGTCGCCCGTCCCATCGGGCGCAGCGTATCGTCTGTCGCCTCGAAGCGGATCGCCTGAGCCTTCTTCGAGACGAGGAGGAGATGGTCACCCGGTCCGGCCAGCGCCGCACCGACCAGCTCGTCCTCCTCGCGCAGGTTGATGGCGATGATGCCACCGCTGCGGTTGGAGTCGAACTCGCCCAGCCGGGTCTTCTTGACCAGGCCTTCCTTGGTCGCGAGCACCAGGTACGGCGCGATGTCGTACCCGGGGATCACGATCACCTGCGCGATGTGCTCCTCCGGCTGGAACGCCAGCAGGTTGGCCACGTGCTGGCCGCGCGCGGTCCGGCTCGCTTCCGGCAGCTCGTACGCCTTGGCGCGGTAGACCCGGCCCTTGTTCGTGAAGAAGAGCATCCACGAGTGCGTCGAGGTCACGAAGAAGTGCGAGACGATGTCGTCCTGGCGCAGTGTGGCACCACTCACACCCTTGCCGCCGCGCTTCTGCGAGCGGTAGAGGTCGACCTTGGTGCGCTTCGCGTACCCGGTCCGTGTGATCGTGACCACCACGTCCTCGCGGGCGATGAGGTCCTCCATCGAGACCTCGCCGTCGAACGGGATGATCTGGGTGCGGCGCTCGTCGCCCCACTTCGCCACGGTCTCGCCGAGCTCGTCGGAGATGATCGTGCGCTGCCGCTCCGGCTTGGCCAGGATGTCCTTGAGGTCCGCGATCTCGATCTCGATCTTCGCGAGCTCGTCGATGATCTTCTGACGCTCCAGCGCGGCGAGGCGTCGCAGCTGCATGTCGAGGATCGCGGTGGCCTGGATCTCGTCGACGTCCAGCAGCGACATCAGGCCCTGGCGGGAGTCCTCGACGGTGGGCGAGCGCCGGATCAGGGCGATCACCTCATCGAGCATGTCCAGCGCCTTGACCAGGCCGCGCAGGATGTGCGCGCGCTCCTCGGCCTTGCGCAGGCGGTACGCGGTCCGCCGGCGGATGACCTCCATCTGGTGGTCGACGTAGTAGCGGATGAACTGCGCCAGGTTCAGCGTGCGCGGCACGCCGTCGACCAGCGCCAGCATGTTCGCGCCGAACGTCTCCTGCAGCTGCGTGTGCTTGTACAGGTTGTTCAGCACGACCTTGGCGATCGCGTCGCGCTTGAGCACGACCACCAGGCGCATGCCGGTACGGCCGGAGGACTCGTCCCGGATGTCGGCGATCCCGGTGAGCTTGCCCTCCTTGATCAGGTCGGCCATCCGCTCGGCCAGGTTGTCCGGGTTGACCTGGTAGGGCAGCTCGGAGACCACCAGCGAGGTGCGGCCCTTCGCGTCCTCCTCGACCTCGACCACCGCGCGCATGCGGATCGAGCCACGGCCGGTCCGGTACGCGTCCTGGATCGCCTGAGTGCCGACGATCATGCCGTTGGTCGGGAAGTCCGGGCCCTTGACGATGCCGATCAGCGCTTCGAGCGTCTCGGCCTCGTCGACGTCCGGGTTCTCCAGGCACCACTGCACGGCCGCGGCGATCTCCCGCAGGTTGTGCGGCGGGATCTTGGTGGCCATGCCGACCGCGATGCCCTCGGAGCCGTTGACCAGCAGGTTCGGAATCCGCGACGGCAGGATCGTGGGCTCCTTGGCCCGGCCGTCGTAGTTGTCCTGCATGTCGACGGTGTCTTCGTCGATGTCCCGCAGCATCTCCATGGCCAGCGGGTCGAGCTTGCACTCGGTGTACCGCATGGCGGCCGCGGGGTCGTTGCCCGGCGAGCCGAAGTTGCCGTTGCCGTCGACCAGCGGGTAGCGCAGCGACCAGTTCTGCGCCATGCGGACCAGCGCGTCGTAGATCGACGAGTCGCCGTGCGGGTGGAACTGACCCATCACGTCACCGACGACGCGGGAGCACTTCACGTAGCCACGGTCCGGCCGGTAGCCGGAGTCGTACATCGCGTAGAGGATCTTGCGGTGCACCGGCTTGAGGCCGTCGCGGACGTCCGGGAGCGCGCGGCCGACGATGACGCTCATCGCGTAATCGAGGTACGACCGCTGCATCTCTACTTCGAGGCCGACCGGTTCGATCCGGCCGCCGGCGTCCACCGCGGCGGGCACCGCGGACTCCTCCGGCTGCTCGCTACCCGTGGACTCGGGAGTATCCGTCACAGTTAACCCTAACTACTGTCAAAAGCGGCATTTCCCTGTGGATAACCGCTGTGGAAAGCGTGGAAGCTGTGGATAACTCTGCGAGAGCGGCCGGGCCGCTCTCCGCTAGATGTCCAGGAAGCGCACGTCCTTTGCGTTGCGCTGGATGAACGAACGGCGTGCTTCCACGTCCTCCCCCATCAAGACGCTGAAAAGGTTGTCCGCGGTTGCGGCGTCGTCGAGGCTCACCTGGCGTAGCGTCCTCGTCGCCGGGTCCATCGTGGTCTCCCACAGCTCGGGGTAGTTCATCTCGCCGAGACCCTTGAACCGCTGGATGTCGTCCGGCTTCGCGTTCGGCTTCTTCTCCTGGCGCAGCCGGATCAGGCCGTCCCGCTCGCGGTCGGAGTACGCGTACTGCGCGTCGTCGCCCTTGCGGTTCCATTTGATCTTGTAGAGCGGCGGCGCGGCCAGGTAGACGTGGCCCAGCTCGACCAGCGGCCGCATGAAGCGGAACAGCAGCGTCAGCAGCAGCGTCTGGATGTGCTGGCCGTCGACGTCCGCGTCGGCCATCAGCACGACCTTGTGGTAGCGCAGCTTCTCGATGTCGAAGTCGTCGTGAATGCCGGTGCCCAGCGCCGTGATCAGCGCCTGGACCTCGTTGTTCTTCAGCACGCGGTCGATGCGCGCCTTCTCCACGTTGAGGATCTTTCCGCGGATCGGCAGGATCGCCTGCACGCGCGGGTCCCGACCCTGCTTGGCGGAGCCGCCGGCCGAGTCGCCCTCGACGATGAACACCTCGGACTCGCGCGGGTCCGTGGACTGGCAGTCGGCCAGCTTGCCCGGCATCGAGCCGGACTCCAGCAGCGACTTGCGACGGGCCAGCTTGCGCGCCTGGGCGGCGGCGATCCGGGCTCGGGCCGCCTGCGACGCCTTCGTGATGATCGTCCGGGCCTCGGCCGGGTTGCGGTCCAGCCAGTCGACCAGCCACTCGTTGCAGATCTTCTGCACGAAGCTCTTCGCCTCGGTGTTACCCAGCTTGGTCTTGGTCTGGCCCTCGAACTGCGGGTTGGCCAGCTTGACCGAGATGATCGCGGCCAGGCCCTCGCGGATGTCCTCGCCGGAGAGCTTCTCGTCGCCCTTGAGGATCTTCTTCTCCGCGCCGTACTTGTTGATCAGCGTGGTCAGCGCCGCACGGAAGCCCTCCTCGTGCGTACCGCCCTCGTGCGTGTTGATCGTGTTGGCGAACGTGTAGACCGACTCGCCGTACGACTCGTTCCACTGCATGGCGATCTCGACCGCGATGCCGTCGCCCTCGGCCTCGAACTGGATCACCGACTTGTGGATCGGCGTCTTGGTCGCGTTGAGGTGGCGGACGAAGTCGGCGATGCCCTCCCGGTAGCAGAAGGTCACCTCGCGCTTCTTGCCCTCCTCGTCCGCCTGGCGCTCGTCCAGGATGTGGATGGTCAGGCCCTTGTTGAGGAAGGCCATCTCCTGGAGCCGGCGGTAGATCGTCTGGAAGTCGAACTCGACGACCTCGAAGATCGTCGGGTCCGGCCAGAACGAGACCGTGGTGCCCTTGCGGTCGGTGGGGCCGAGCTGCTCGATCGGCGTCGGCTTGGACGCGTCGAAGTGCTGCCGCCAGTGCGTGCCGGCCTTGTGGATCTCCACGGTCACCTTGGTGGACAGCGCGTTCACCACGGCCGCGCCCACACCGTGCAGACCACCGGAGACCGCGTACGCCTTGCCGTCGAACTTTCCACCGGCGTGCAGCACCGTGTACGCCACCTCGACGCCCGGCTTCTTCAACTTCGGGTGGATGTCGACGGGGATGCCGCGGCCGTTGTCGGCGACGCGCACGCCACCGTCCGCCAGCAGCGTCACGTCGATCGTGTCGCAGTAACCGGCCAGTGCCTCGTCCACCGCGTTGTCCACGATCTCCCACACCAGGTGGTGCAGGCCTCGCTCACCGGTGGACCCGATGTACATACCGGGCCGCTTCCGCACCGCCTCGAGGCCCTCGAGCACGGTGAGTGAATCGGAGTTGTACTCCTGCTTTTCTTCCGCTGCCACCCTCGGCCACTTTCTCGCACCGGACGCCCCGGGGGGGACGGACGTTGCGGGTTCGGCGGGCGCACGGCGACACGCACGACCCTCAGGCCGTGCGGACCACCGCGGGAAGCCCGCGGATCGCGATCTGCGGAACGCAGCGGTCGAACCCGGTTACGGAGTGTGTCTCCGCGACCAGCTCGCTCACGACGTCCCGATCGCTTCCAATCCTACTGTGCGCCGACGACATTCTTCGGGTACGGCATCCCCTTCCGGGCACCTGAGACGTCCGTAGCGGCGAGAACCGCCCGATCTCGACTCCCCCCACGGACCCCGGTCTCCGGGATACGGCCAGTCGAGCGGCACATATGGTGTGGAAAGCCCCGGTGAGCGTGAAAATGCGTGTCGGTCGGTCACGCTGGGAAAGCAAAAATGAGTGACGAAGCACGCATGACCGATCCGGGTGCGCCGGGGTCGCGCTCGGCCGTCCGGTCGCGTAACCTGCCCCGGCGCGGGGCGCTAGGCGTTCGATGCTGTCCGAGGCGGTAAGGGAAGGTGACCCTCGATGGGGCTTGACAACGTCGCCGTGCAGTGGCCACGCACGGGCCGGTTCTACGACCCGGTGGCTCCCGCCGCGTTCGTGGACTTCGCCCAGGTCGCCGACGCGCCGGAGGTGGAGTCCCCCACGGCCGCGCTGGCCGGCCACATCGCGGAGACCGGCAGCGTGCGCGCGACCGCGTACACCGAGCTGGTCGACCTGCTCCTCGGCCTCAACGGTGTGCTCTACGCCACAGAGGCCGCAAACGAGGACGAGGACCCGGTCATCGACCCGGACGGCTGCGCCTGGATCGCCGGCGGCCTGGAGAAGTTCGTCCTCGGCCACGAAAAGCTCGGCGACCTGGTCACCTTCGACACGGTCGGCGAGGTCCTGCGCACCACGATCGCCGACAGCCGCCTCGCCGACCAGCAACTGCGCTGGCTCGCCACCCGCATGGACAGCCTCCGCGACGAGTCCGGCGGCGCACCGCAGTGGTCCTTCCCGCTCTCCGAACTGGCCGTCCTGGCCCGCTTCTACCGCCGCTGCGCCGACCGCGCGTTCGCCGTCTACGCGGACTACTGAAAAACACCCACCCCGCGAATCCCAAAGCGGATCTTCCCGCTTCCGGCGTGGTGCCGCCCGCATGCTCCCGCGGGCACCGGTCGTCGCTGGCGCTCCTCCCTGCACGCCGAGTGGGCGGTCACCAATCCCCGGCGGCAAGCCGCCAACCCCCCACCCGCCTCCGCCCCGCTCACCGCCACCTCTCACGAGGGCCAACTCCAGCAGCGTCCGCGAAGACCAAAACCTCGCCCCGCTCGCTCACCCAGCGGCTCATCGCCGCTGCCACGCCCGGAACGGTTGCCACGCTCGGCACCGCTGCCAGACCCCGGGCCGCTACCAGGCCCGGGACGGTTGCCACGCTCGGCACCGCTGCCAGACCCCGGGCCGCTACCAGGCCCGGGACGGTTGCCACGCTCGGCACCGCTGCCAGACCCCGGGCCGCTACCAGGCCCGGGACGGTTGCCACGCTCGGCACCGCTGCCAGACCCCGGGCCGCTACCAGGCCCGGGACGGTTGCCACGCTGAGCACCGCTGCCAAGCCAGGCCCGGCGCGACGCCCGCCACGCTCGGCACCGCCGCCACGCCCAGGGCTGCTGCCACGCGCCGAACCGCTGCCACGGCCAGACCCTTGCGCCCGAAATATCGCATTATCTCGCCCCGACGAAGACTCCGTCCCCCACAGAGCTCCGCCCGACTGCCCTGAGTGATCAATCAGGTGAGCAAAAAGACGATCCACTTCGCCCGATGACCTCTTTTTCGCTCACCTGATTGATCACTCAGGGCGCCAGGCTGCGGGGTGACCGCCAATCTCTACACGGCGAACGAAGCACCCAGCGGCTCTTATCCGAAATTTCGGACACGGAAGAACGCGAGACGCGGGGCAAGAGGCGCCCGACGTGGGGCCTCCGACGCCCGACGCCGAGCGCGCGAGGCGCGGGCGCGAGGCGCGAGGCGCGGGCGCGAGGCGCGGGCGCGAGGCGCGGGCGCGAGGCGCGAGGCGCGAGGCGCGAGGCGCGAAGCGCCGCGGGAGCGCGGGGCAACGGACGCCGGGCCGGGTGCGGGACGCCGGGGAATTGGGGGTGGAGTGGGGCGTGGCTGGGAAGGGGAGGGGGTGGGGTTGCGGTTTGGTGGAGTGGGCTGGGACCGGCTCCGCCGTGGCGTCCGGAGCGGAGCGCCAGCGGAGTCGGAGGACGCCGCGCGGTTGGCCCGCGGGAGCACGCCCGGCGTGACCACGCCGGAAGCGGGAATATCGGGGTCGGGGTTTGCGAAGTTGGGGTGGTTCAGCCGTAGGTGTCGCGGGGGCCGCGGCCCCGGACGCGGCGGGGGCCCTTGCTCCAGCTCGGGGCGGCGGGGCCGTGGATGTGGAGTTTCTTGACCACGCCGTGGCCGACCTCGCCGGCGATGCGCTTGATCAGGCCGGCGGCGAGCAGGCGGAGTTGGGTGGCCCAGGCGGTCGACTCGGCTTCGACGGTGAGTTCGCCGTTCTCGAGTTTGACCGGGCGGCTGTGTGCGGCGACGTCCGCGCCGACGATCTTCTCCCAGGAGCCGAAGATCGAGGCCTCGGCGGTGGGGCGCTGCCAGCCGCGGGTCTGGACCAGGCGGTTGAGCATGCTGCCGAGCAGCTGCGGGTCGCGCGGGTCGGGGCCGGGGCCGGAGTAGCCGCGCAGCCGGCGGCCGGATTCGGCGCCGGGGCGGGGCTGGCCGCGCCGCTGCGTGCGGGCGTTCTCGCGGCGGGCCTTGGCGGCGTCCAGTACGGCACGGGCGAGCTCGGGGCCCTGCAGGCCGTCCGGTGGTTCCAGCGGGTCCGGTAGCGGTTGATCATGCGACACGGTGCACCTCCCCCTCGGTCACGGCGTATCGGGCGCCGCGCAGCGCCTCCGGGACATCCTCGGCGACCGCGCAGGTGACCAGCAGCTGGGCCGCGCCGGCGACGAGGTCGGCGAGGCGGGTGCGGCGGCCCGCGTCGAGCTCGGCGAAGACGTCGTCGAGGACCAGCACGGGCTCGATGCCGTCGTCCCGCAGCAGGTCGTAGGCGGCGAGGCGGAGCGCGAGCGCGAACGACCAGGACTCGCCGTGGCTCGCGTAGCCCTTGGCCGGGAGGTCGCCGAGCGTGAGCAGGATGTCGTCGCGGTGCGGGCCGACCAGCGTGGTGCCGCGGTCGATCTCGGCGGGGCGCGCGTCCGCGAGCATGCCGGCCAGCAGCGTCTCCAGTCCGGCCCGGTCCGGCAGCGGGCTGGGCGGGTCGCTGAGCCGTTCGGTGCCGCGGCCGGAGGAACCGATCTTGTACGCGATGGCGGCCGCTCCCTTGCCGGCCGCGACCGCGTCGTACGCCTTCGCGATGTGCGGGCCGAGCGCGGCGCACAGCTCCAGGCGGCCGGCGAGCAGCTCCGCGCCGTGCCGGGCGAGCTGCGCGTTCCACACCTCGAGCGTGGCCAGGTCGGCGCCGTCCCGGTCGCCGCCGGCCCACTTGCGGCGCTGGTAGGACGTGCGCAGCAGGGCGTTGCGCTGTTTGACCACCCGTTCGTAGTCGGCGCGCACGCCGGCGAACCGTGGCTGGCGCGCGACCAGCAGGTCGTCGAGGTACTTCCGGCGCTCGCCGGGATCACCGCGGACCAGCTCCAGGTCCTCCGGCGCGAACAGCACGAGCCGCAGCGCGCCGAGGATGTCGCGGGACCGGCGGACCGGTGAGCGGCCGAGGCGGGCCCGGTTCGCCCGGCCGGGCACGATCTCCAGCTCGACCAGCAGCTCACGGCCGTCGTGCACGATCGCGCAGCGGACGACCGCGGCGGAGGCGCCGAACCGGACCAGCGGCGCGTCCATCGCGACCCGGTGACTGCCGAGCGTGGCGACGTAGCCGAGCGCCTCGATCAGGTTCGTCTTGCCGACGCCGTTCGAGCCGACCAGGACGGTGCCGCCGGGTTCGAGGTCGACGGCGACGCGCTCGTACGAGCGGAAGTCGACGAGTTCGAGCCGGCGGACGTACATCCAGGGAGATCCTTTGCCGTTGAAAAGCCGACGGGGGTGTGTCGCGTCTCGATTGTCGCGCACACCCCCGCCCGGCCCGGACCTACCTCTTGACGGCGTGACCGCCGAACTGGTTGCGCAGGGCGGCGACGGCCTTGATGGCCGGCGAGTCGTCCTGGCGGGACGTGAACCGGGCGAACAGCGACGCGGCGATGACGTTCATCGGGACCGCGAGGCGGATGCCCTCCTCGACGGTCCAGCGGCCCTCGCCGGTGTCCTCCGCGTAGCCCTTGATGTTGGCCAGCTCGGGGTCCTCGTCGAGCGCGCGGTCGAGCAGGTCGAGCAGCCAGGACTTGACCACCGAGCCCTCACGCCAGCTCTTGAACACCTCGGGCACGTTGTGCACCAGCTCGGACGCCTTGAGCAGCTCGTAGCCCTCGGCGTACGCGTGCATCAGCCCGTACTCGATGCCGTTGTGGACCATCTTCGAGTAGTGACCGGCGCCGACCGGACCCGCGTGCGCGAACCCGAACTCGCCCTCCGGCTTGAGCGCCTCGAAGATCGGCATGCAGTGGTCGACGTGCTTCTTGTCGCCGCCGACCATCAGCGCGTAGCCGTTGCTGACGCCCCAGACGCCGCCGGAGACGCCGACGTCCATGTAACCGATGCCGAGCGCGCCGAGCTTCTCCGCCCGCGGGCCGTCGTCGCTGAACTTGGAGTTCCCGCCGTCGATGACGATGTCACCGGCGGACAGCAGGCCACCGAGCTGCTCGATGATGTCCTCGGTGACGCCGGACGGGACCATCACCCAGACGACCCGTGGCGCCGCGAGCTTCTCGACCAGCTCCGCCAGGCTCGCTGCGTCGCTGATCTCGGGCCGCGGGTCGTAACCGACCACGTCGTGACCGGCGGCACGGATGCGTTCCCGCATGTTGCCGCCCATCCGGCCTAAACCAACCAGGCCGAGTTGCATTTCGTCCCCCTTGCAGTTGTTCAGCTTCCGCGTATCAGCGGGTTACCCGGATCGGCATGATCAGGTAGCGATACCCAGTAATGATCTCGCCGTCTTCGCTCGCGGGGGACAACACGGCCGGTTTGAACGCGTCGACGAACGACAGCACGGCGGTCGGCGCGTTCAGCTGGTTCAACCCGTCCAACAGGTACTGCGGGTTGAAGCCGATGGTCAGCGCCTCGCCGGTGAAGGTGGCGTCCATGGCCTCGCTGGCCCGCGCCTCCTCGGTGCCGCCGGCCTCGACGACGAGACCGTCCTCGCTGAAGCTGAGCAGGATGGGGGTGGTGCGCTCGGCGACGAGCGCCACGCGGCGGGTGACCTCCTGGAGTGCGGAGACCGACACCCGCGCCTGCGCGTTGTGCGTCGCGGGGAACAGCGACCGGACCGGCGGGTAGTTGGCGCCGTCCAGCAACCGGCTCGTCGTCCGGCGGGTCCCGCCGGCGAAACCGATCATGCCCTCGCCCGCGCCGCCCTGGGCGAGGGCCAGGGTGACCTGACCGCCCAGCGGGCCGAGCGTCTTCGCCGTGTCGTTGAGGGTCTTCGCCGGCACGAGCGCGTTGATGTTGATCTCAGGGTCCTCGGGCGACCACTCGATCTCGCGCATGGCGAGCCGGTAGCGGTCGGTGGCGAGCATGGCCAGCGTCGTGCCGGTCAGCTCCAGGCGCACGCCGGTCATCATCGGCAGCGTCTCGTCCCGACCGGCGGCGATGGCCACCTGGCTGACCGCGGCGGCGAACGCGGCCGCGTCGACGGTGCCGGCGCTGGCCGGCATGTCCGGCAGGCTCGGGTAGTCCTCGACCGGCATGGTCGGGAGCGTGAACCGCGCGCTGCCGCAGACCAGCTCCAGGTGCGGGCCGACCGCGGCGATGTCCACCGGCTTGGCCGGGAGCGCCTTGGTGATCTCGGCGAGCAGGCGGCCGGAGACGAGCGCGGCGCCGTCGGAGTCGCCCTGCACGTCGACGCTCACCTGGCTGGAGACCTCGTAGTCGAAACCCGAGACCTGCAGCACGCCGTCGGTGACCCGCAGCATCACGCCGGCGAGCACCGGCACGGACGGCCGGCTGGGCAGGCTCTTGGCGGTCCACGCCACGGCGTCGGCGAGCGCGTCGCGCTCCACTCGGAACTTCATGGCCACGTGCCTCCGGGTCGACTGGTTGGGCATCCCTATTCTGCCGGTCCAGCGCCAAGAGGTGGGTACGCGGGCCAGACCCTGTGCGGACCGGGTGCCCGGCCCTGACCTACCGAACCTTAGGTCGCCCCGATGACCTCCGCTCCCCCGCCCCCGGCCGTTCGCGCCATCCGCCAGCTCCTCCTCGGTGCGTCCTGGATCTTGCGAGGCGAAGCGCGAGTTCAAGATCCTCCACAAGCCGATGATTGATCTTTCTTATTTCTAGAAATAAAGAGAGTCGTAGTCATCGGTGCTGTGGATTCTGGGGATAACCCGAGTTTTTGCAGGTCAGGAAGTTATCCACCGGTGATTATGCTGTGGAGAACCGGGGTATAACTCGGCAAGTTCTCCACAGGCCGTCTGAGGGCCTCCGGGTTATCCACTGCGTAACCCCGGTTATCCACCGGTTGTCCACCGGGTTTCCCCACAGGTGTGGATTACGGCTCGGGCGCGCGGCCCCCTGTGCATAAGAGTTATCCCCAGAACCTTCAACAGGATATGCACACGAGATCAACACCTGGGGACAACCGATTACTGCGTGTGCACATCCACAGTCGTTTCCACAGAAGTTATCCCCAGCTGTGGACAACCCTCGACGGAGTTATCCACCGACTGTGCATAACTCCGGTGGATGGCTTGTGGACAGTGTGTGGACAGTGTGGACAACCAACCGATCGGAGGATGTGGATAGAGGTGCCCACCTGTGGATATGGGAATTCCGGCATGCGCACTTGCGACCTGCGTGTCCACAGATTGTGGATAGATACCTGTGGAAAACCGTCAAGATCTGTGGATGCCTGTGGACGGAGCCGACACGCAGTGGACAAGCGGTGGATAACTTCTGGGGATAACTTCGGACACGACAAAGGGCGCCCACCGCACCCGCGCGACTCGGGGTGGGGCGAACGCCCTGGTAACAGTTGAGTAACGGCCTACCGCGGACCCGGACGAGGCGCCATCGGGCGCCGTCCGGACGATCCCGGGGCTACGAGTTCTGCTTGATCCGGTTGGTCAGCTCGGCGATCTGGTTGTAGAGCGACCGCCGCTCCGCCATCTGCTGCCGGATCTTCCGGTCCGCGTGCATCACCGTGGTGTGGTCGCGGCCGCCGAACGCCTGGCCGATCCGGGGCAGCGACAGGTCGGTCAGCTCCCGGCACAGGTACATGGCCACCTGGCGCGCGTTGACCAGCACCCGGGAGCGCGAGTGGCCGCGCAGGTCCTCCAGGCTCACCCCGAAGTACTCCGAGGTCGACACCATGATCTGGTCGGCGTTGATCTCCGGGCCGGCGCCGTCCGGGATGAAGTCCCGCAGCACCTCCTCGGCCAGCGACAGCGCCACCGGCGACCGGGTGAGGCTCGCGAACGCGGTCACCCGGATCAGCGCGCCCTCCAGCTCCCGGATCGAGGACGAGATCCGGGACGCGATGAACTCCAGCACGTCCGGTGGCGCGAGCAGGCGCTCCTGCGCGGCCTTCTTCTGCAGGATCGCGATCCGCGTCTCCAGGTCCGGCGGCTGGATGTCGGCCAGCAGACCCCACTCGAAGCGGGTCCGCAGCCGGTCCTCCAGCGTGGTCAGCTGCTTCGGCGACCGGTCCGAGGAGATGACGATCTGCTTGTTCGCGTTGTGCAGCGTGTTGAACGTGTGGAAGAACTCCTCCTGCGTCCGCTCCCGGCTCACCAGGAACTGGATGTCGTCGATCAGGAGGATGTCGGTGTCCCGGTAACGGCGCTGGAACGCACTGGTCTTGTCGTCCCGGAGCGAGTTGATGAACTCGTTCGTGAACTCCTCGGTCGACACGTACCGCACCGAGCGCGCGTGGCCGAGCGTGGTGGCGTAGTGGCCGATCGCGTGCAGCAGGTGCGTCTTGCCCAGCCCCGAGCTGCCGTAGATGAACAGCGGGTTGTACGCCTTCGCCGGGGACTCGGCCACCGCCACGGACGCGGCGTGCGCGAACCGGTTCGAGGAACCGATGACGAACGTCTCGAACATGTACTTCGGGTTCAGCCGGTTGCCGCCGGACTCACCGCCGGGACGCGCCCGGTCGAGGCCACCGGGGCCGCCGGTCACACCGGGGCGGAGTTCCCGCACGGTACGGCCCGGACCGCTGTCGCCGGGCCCGGTGTCCGCGGGGTCGTCGGCCATCGGCGGCGCGGCCGCCCGTGGTTCACGGCCGAACGGCGGCGGGGTGTCGTCGTTGAACGCGTTCGCCCGCTGGCGGCCCTCGTCGCGGCGCGGCGGCTCGGGCCGCTCGTGCACCTGCGCGGGCTGGTACGGCGGGTGGGCGTCGGGCTGCGGCATGCGCGGCTCCGCGGCCGGTGCCGGGGACTCCGCCCGTGGCGGCGCGGCGAACAGCGCGGCCTGCGGCTCGTCCCGGGCGGCCGGCGGCTCCGGCGTGCTCTCCCGGCGGGCGCCGTTCGGCGAGATCGGCGCGGTCTCCGGCTCGGTGCCGCGCTCGTCCGCGTACTCCGCGCGGGAGTAGTCCCGCTCGGAACGGGAGTAGTCACGTTCCGAGCGGGAGTAGTCGTGCTCCGGACGGGAGTAGGTGTTCTCCGGGCGGGAGTAGTCGTGCGCCTGGTCCGCGACCGGCGGGTCGAACAGCGCGTCCCGCTCCGGATAGGACGGTGCGGGCTCCGGCGGAGGTGACGGCGAACCGTAGATCGTCCCGGCCGGACGCCCGGCGCCGTCCTCGGGCGGCCGGACCGTGACCGCCACCTGTATCGGGCGGCCGAGCCGGCGGGAGAGCGCGTCGGTGATCGCCGGGCGCAGCCGCGACTCGATCACGTCCCGGGTGAACGCGTCCGGCACGGAGAGCAGCGCGGTGTCCTCGACGATCGCGCGCAGCCGGGTCAGGCGGAGGTAGGCGCGCTGCTGCGCCGACACGATCTCATCGGCGAGATCGTCGGTTGCGGCGCTCCACACCGAGGCCAGGTCGACCGTGTCGGCCACCGTCCCGCCACCCCCATCGCTCCCGACATCACCGGTCGCCTGCCGGCCGGTTGCCGCTGTCGTCCTGTGGTCGCGGGACCGCGGGTCTGCTGTCGGCCCCCCGCCGACACTGCTGCTACCCACGTTCTTCACGACCGTCGTCCACAGGTTATCCACACCCTGTGTACCGACCGATTGTGGCTTACCGTCCGTTGCTGGTGAGACCGGCCGAGCTGCGGTGGCGCGGATGAAGGGTCCACCGTGCCGAACGACTTTCCCCCTCGTCCGGTTCTGGCCGCCCGGCGCGCCGGCGGCCGGGCCGCCGATGTCGTCACCGGCAAACGGGCACGCTAACAGCGATGGCCCCGCAGCATCAACCGCCGGACCGTGCCGGGCGGCCCGGGTAGGGAGTACCCGCAGTTCACCGGCGGTGTGCCCGGCCGGCGCGTTTTGACGCCCGGTGGTGCACCCGCGTACTCTGGGCAGGCTAATCGGCTGGCCGTGACGGCCCGCCGGACGACTCCTGGTGCGGCCGGTTAGCATTGACCAGAGACTTCGGGCCGTTTGCAAGATCACCTCCGGCCTCGGGGAACGCAGGGACAGACGACCTCCGGCTCGCAGAGCGTGCTCGGGCCGTACGAAGACGGAGTTTGACGTGAGCAAGCGCACCTTCCAGCCGAACAACCGCCGCCGCGCCAAGACCCATGGTTTCCGGCTGCGGATGCGCACCCGTGCCGGTCGCGCGATCGTTTCCGCGCGCCGCGGCAAGGGCCGCGCCAAGCTGTCTGCCTGACGTCCGGCCCGCCGGTCAGGAGGGGGCAGGTCAGTCGTGTTGGCCGCAGCGCAGCGACTGCGGCGTAGCAGCGACTTCGCCGTAGCGATCCGCGCTGGCCGTCGGGCCGCGCGCGGATCCGTCGTCGTCCACCTCCACCTCGCGTCCACGGAAACCGTGGGCGTCGAGGGGACCGAGGGTTCAGTGCAGCAGCACGAGGCGATCGAGCCGGTGCACGCCGCCGTGGCGGCGCGCGCCGGCTTCGTCGTTTCCAAAGCGGTCGGCAACGCGGTCGTCCGCAACCGGGTCCGCCGTCGCCTCCGCCACCTCGTGCGGGAGCGGCTCGACGCGCTGCCGGCCGGTGCCACGCTGGTCGTACGCGCGCAGCCGGGGGCCGCGCGGGCGACGTACCCACAACTTGGTCTTGATCTTGATGCGGCGTTGCGGGCCGCTGTCGCCCCGCGTGCCGGCCGCCAGTCAGACGGTGCGAAGCGACGCAGGGATGGTGCCGGATGAGCGATACCGAGCGTCCGCCCACGCTCGCGGCCCGTGTGCTGGCGCGCTGCGTCATCGCGTACCGTCAGTGGATAAGCCCGGCGCTGCCGGCACGCTGTCGTTTCTATCCGTCGTGCAGCGCATACGCCCTGGAGGCGGTCACGCGGCACGGAGCACTGCGGGGGAGCCGGCTCGCGATCTGGCGGCTGCTGCGCTGCCACCCCTTCCATCCTGGCGGATTCGACCCGGTGCCCGACCCGGACCGCCGTCGCGCGAATGTGACTGGAGCCGGAATTGTTTGACTTTAGCCTGGACCCGATCTACTGGGCGATCTCATGGATCCTGCTGAAGTGGCACGCCGCCTGGGACTTCATCGGCGTCCCCGAGACCACCATCCTCGGCACCAACTGGTCCTGGATCCTCGCGATCATCTTCCTGGTCGTCACGGTTCGCGTGGTGCTCTTTCCGGTCTTCGTCAAGCAGATCAAGTCCCAGCGCGCGGTGCAGGCCCTCCAGCCGCAGCTCAAGGCGCTGCAGGACAAGCACAAGGGTGACCGCGAGACCCTCCAGAAGGAGATGGTCGAGCTCTACCGCAAGGAGAAGGCGAACCCGCTGATGGGTTGCCTTCCGATGTTCATCCAGATCCCGGTCTTCTTCGGCCTCTTCCACGTGCTCCGGCGCCTGGACCCGGCCAAGATGAACAAGACGCTGTACGGATGGACCGCGGAGCAGTTCGACGGCGCGGCCAACGCGAAGCTCTTCACCGTGCCGATCGCCGGCAAGTTCGGCTCGACCACGGACGAGCTGGTCCGGCTGGGCGCCAACCGCGTCACCGTGATGATCGTCGCCGGCCTCCTGGTCCTGATCATGATGGCGACCACGTACCTCACCAGCCGCCAGATGATCCTGAAGACCGGCTGGGCGGAAGACCCGCAGCAGAAGATGATCCAGCGCCTGATGCTGTACGGAATTCCGCTTTCTCTGCTTGTTTCGGGCTATTTGTTCCCGATTGGTGTGATCATCTACTGGGTGTCGAACAACCTCGTCACCCTCGCTCAGCAGCAGTGGGTCCTCCGGAAGTTCCCGCCGCCGGTCACCGCCACGGCCGGCCGGACCGGTGGCTCCGCCGCGTCCCGCCAGAGCGAGCCCGCCAAGACCGGTCTCTTCGGGCGCAAGAGCGCGCCGGTCGAGCCCGTCAAGCCGTCCGTCGACACCAAGGCGCTCGCCCCCAAGCCGGGCGCCAAGCCGGTCCGTCCGGGCAAGGCGGCCCAGGCCACCAAGACCCAGGCGAACGGCGCCACCGCCACGCCGGCCAAGTCGGGCGGCACGCCCGGCAAGAACGCGGTCGGGCGTACGGGTGGAGTCCGGGCGAAGAAGAGCAACCCGTCGGCGAAGCCCAAGGGCTGACGACCCCCATAAACGTGCCCGACGTCCCGGCCCGCGCGGCCGGGGCGCCGGGGAACCAGCGGACCGGTGACGGTCCGGCCCAGCGAGTACGGAGATGACACCGTGACCGATACCAGCACTCCCCACGCTGACCAGGACCTCGAGACCGAGGAGGCCGTCGCCGAGCGCGCGGACGAGGACAGCGAGGAGACCAAGGAATCGGAAGGCCCGTCCGACAGTGACCTGTTCCGGCAGAGCGAGATCGCCGCGGACTACGTCGAGGGTCTGCTGGACATCCTCGACTACGACGGCGACATCGACGAGCTGGTCTCCGCGGGTCGCCCGATGGTCGAGGTCGTCGGCGGACGGCTGCAGCCGCTCGTCGGACAGCGCGGCGCGACCCTGGAGGCGCTCCAGGAGCTGACCCGGCTGGCGATCTTCCGGGCCACCGGGACGCCGAGCCGGCTGCTGCTCGACGTCGGCGGCTACCGCAACGCGCGGCGCAAGGAGCTCGCCGCGGTCGCGCGCAACGCGATCGAGAAGGTGCGCGAGCACGGCGAGCCGGTCCGGCTCGAGCCGATGTCCGCGTTCGAGCGCAAGTGCGTGCACGACGTGATCAACGCGGCGTCCGGCGTGGAGAGCGAGTCGGAGGGCGTGGAGCCCAGCCGTCGCATCGTCGTGCGGCCGGTCGACTGATCCGTGCGCGAATCCGCTTCCAGCGGCTCGGAGGGCGTCGTGCCTTCCGAGCCGCTGTCGTCTGACTCTCCGTCCTCCGCGGCGTCGGCCGTACCGGCGGAGGACCTTGATCTGTCGCTTCCGGACGCGTTGCGGCCGGCGGCCGAGGCGTTGTTCGGGCCGCGACTGGAGCTGGCCGCGCGCTTCGCGCACCTGCTGGGCACCGATGGCGTGGTGCGCGGGCTGATCGGCCCGCGCGAGGCGCCGCGCATCTGGGAACGGCACCTGCTGAACTGTGCCGCGCTCGCCGAGCTAATCCCTTCCGGCGCTTCCGTCGTCGACGTCGGCTCTGGGGCCGGTTTGCCCGGTATCGTGCTAGCGGTGGCCCGTCCTGATCTCACGATCGCGCTGGTCGAGCCACTGGCACGACGGACCGCCTTCCTGGCGGAAGCGGTGACGGCGCTGGGCCTGGACGACACCACCACGGTGATCCGGGGCCGCGCCGAGGAGGTCGTCGGGAGTCCCCTCTCCCCCGCCGACGTCGTCACCGCACGGGCGGTCGCGCCGCTTGACCGGCTCGCGGGCTGGTGCCTGCCCCTCACCGCCGTCGGCGGGCGGCTGCTGGCCCTCAAGGGGTCGTCAGCCGCGGAGGAGATCGCGGAGCATCAGAGCGCGGTGAGCCGGCTGGGTGGTTCCACGCCGGTCGTCCGGCTGTGCGGGGAGTCCCTCCTCGACGCGCCGACGACCGTGGTGGAGATCGTCCGGGAGCGGGCGGTCGTGCCGGCACGGTCGGGGAAGGCGTCCCGTCCGGAGCGCCGGTCCGCGTCCAGGGCCGGCGGTGCCTCCGGGAACGGGAGGAGACGGAGGGGCTAGATGCGGGGTCGGCGGCGCGGTAAGCGGAAGGCCAGCGGCGGGCGTTCGGCGGTGCCACCCTCGCCGGCTCCCGGCATGCCGGCCGTTTCCGGCAGCGGTGCGGGTGAGGCTTCCCGGGCCGCGCCCGGTGAGGTGGCCGCGGCCGGCCGCCCGTCCCGGAAGAAGCGGGGACGCGGGCAGACCGCGGATCCGTCCGGGCTGCCGGGTGGTCCGGACGCATCCGTGCGGTCGGTGGGACTCCGTGGTGCGGCGTCCGGTTCCGTCCGCGGCGCGGGTGGGACGGTGGGAGGCGTCGTGGGCGCGCCGGCCGCGAGACGGTCGGCGCCCGGTCTGCTCTCCTCCAGCCCGCTGGATGCCGTTCCCGTGGACACCGAGGCCTCCGCTCCGGCGCCGGCCGCGCGTGTCCCGGGGTTTCCGGCACCGGTCGCCGTACCGGTGGCGGCGGTTCCGCTCCTTCCGGCGACCTTCACCGCGCCGCTGTCCGCGTCGCTCGCGTCCCGGCTGGCCTCCGGCCTCCGGCCGCCGCCCGAGATCGACCCGCTGCTGGAGGCGCCGGACGGCACCGGGTGGCCGGACTGCGAGGCGCACTGCTCCGGCGTACTGCGGCTGACGCCCGGGTTCATGGTCTTCAGTTCCGAAGGTCTCTCGTTTCCCGTGAAACATGGTCCGGATGGGCGTGGCCATGGGCGCCCCACCGCCGTAGGCTGGCCGCGCGTCGATAGTGTGGACTCATCCGAATTTGGCAGGGATGACACGGTGCAGGACTACGGAAGCTACCCAGGCTCCTCCTCTTACCCTGTTTCACGTGAAACGCGCTATGACGGCTCGCCGGGCGAGCCCTCGTACGGCAGGATTGATCCCGCCCCGGTAGGACCGGGTGGATATGAGGGCGAGGAGTATCCGGTGCCGCAACCGCGGGTGGGAAACGGCTACGGCGGACCCGAACTGCCGACTGAGACAGACAGCGACCCCTACGTTTCACGTGAAACGCCGGCTCCCGCCGACGTCGATCTTCCTTTGGCCATGGAGGCGTTGCGCGCCGTGCAGATCCTGAATCCCAGCGGCGAGGTGACCATGCCTCGTCCGGCGCATCCCCGGATCATGTGCGTCGCCAACCAAAAGGGTGGTGTCGGCAAGACCACCACGACCGTCAACCTGGCGGTCGCGTTGGCGCTGCACGGCAACCGCGTCCTCGTGGTCGACCTCGACCCGCAGGGCAACGCCTCGACGGGTCTGAACGTGCCGCACCACGCGGGCGTGCCGGACGTCTACGACTGCCTCATCGACAACGTGCCGCTGGCCGACGTGGCCCAGGGCGTCGAGGGCATTCCGAACCTCTGGTGCGTGCCCGCGACCATCGACCTGGCCGGCGCCGAGATCGAGCTGGTCTCCGTGGTCGCCCGTGAGTCGCGGTTGTCCCGTGCGATCAAGAGCCACCCCGAGCAGTTCGACTACGTCTTCATCGACTGCCCGCCGTCGCTCGGCCTGCTCACGGTCAACGCGCTCGTGGCCGCGCAGGAGGTGCTGATCCCCATCCAGTGTGAGTACTACGCGCTGGAAGGGCTCAACCAGCTGATCAACAACATCAACCTGGTACGTCAGCACCTGAACCCGACGCTCGACGTCTCCACCATCCTGCTGACCATGTACGACCGGCGGACCCGCCTGGCCGACGCAGTCGAGCAGGACGTGCGGAACCACTTCGGCGACAAGGTGCTGCAGGCCGTCATCCCCCGCAACGTCCGCGTCTCCGAGGCGCCCAGCTACGGGCAGTCCGTCGTCACGTACGACCCGGGCTCGCGCGGAGCCACCAGCTACTTCGAGGCCGCCCGCGAGATCGCCGAGCGGGGCGCCACGGAAAACCTGGGCCGCAACGGGTAGGCGCCGCGGCGCGCTTTAGCATGGTCGGTTCCGGGACGGCTACATCGCCGACCCGTGGTGTGTGGCACTGTGTGGTTGATTCGGGCGACTTGGTGGCCGTCGCGGGTGGCGCGGCGGTGGCGGCATCGGAGCAAGGAGAAGCGGGCAGATGAGGAAGGGTCCTAAAGGCGGGCTCGGGCGTGGACTCGGAGCCCTGATCCCGACCGCGCCTGTGGCCGAGACGGTGTCCGTGCCCGCTCCGGCCGCACCGCCGGCTCCGGCTCCAGCCCCGGCAGCGCCGGCGGTCGCCGCTTCGGCACCGGCCACTTCGGCACCGGCCGCACCGGACTCGCCCGCGGTGGAGTCGGAACCGGCCGCCGCGGAGCCGCCCGTACCGCCGGCTCCGGCTGCTGAGTCCGTTCCCGACGAGCCGGTGCTCGCACCCGTCCCCGGCGCGCGCTTCGCCGAAATCTCGGTCAACGACATCATCGCCAACCCGAAGCAGCCCCGGCACGTCTTCGACGAGGAGGCGCTGGAGGAACTCAAGATCTCCATCCAGGAAGTCGGGTTCCTCCAGCCGATCGTCGTCCGCGAGCTCGAGCCCGGCAGCTACGAACTCGTCATGGGTGAGCGGCGGTGGCGTGCCGCCCAGGCGATCGGCCGGGAGACCATCCCCGCGATCGTCCGGGATACCAAGGACGACGCGATGCTCCGCGACGCCCTCCTGGAGAACATCCACCGCGCCAACCTGAACCCGCTCGAAGAGGCGGCCGCGTACCAGCAGCTGCTCGAGGAGTTCGGCGCCACCCACGACGAGCTGGCCCGCCGCATCGGCCGCAGCCGCCCCCAGATCTCCAACACCATCCGGCTCCTCAACCTCCCGCCACAGGTCCAGCGCCGCGTCGCCGCCGGGGTCCTCTCCGCCGGGCACGCGCGGGCACTGCTGGCGCTGGAGGACGCAGACGCCCAGGACGAGATGGCCAAGCGGATCGTCAACGAGGGCATCTCGGTACGCGGCACCGAAGAACTGGTGCAGCTCGCGCTGAGCGATGGGCCGGTCGCCAAGAAGGCCGCGCAGCGCCGCGCCAAGCCACACGCGCCGGCCCTGACCGACCTGGCGGACCGGCTCTCGGACCGCTTCGACACACGCGTCAAGGTCGACATCGGCCGCAGCAAGGGCAAGATCACGATCGAGTTCGCGACCGTGGATGACCTGGAGCGCATCGTCGGAATAATCGGCGTCGAGCGTCGCGGCGACGAAGAGGCCTGATTGGCGTACACCCCCGATCGGCTCGGAGGGCTAACAGCCCTTCGGGCCGATTTGCTTTTCCGGGGGTACGTGGAGAGCGGCGGTGCCGGTTTCACGTGGAACGTGAGGCGTGCGTGCGGCGGTCTGTGCGGCTCGCTGGGCTTCGGATCGGTGTGGGCGGGTGTCCGTGCCAGGGGTCGGTCACGCGGTGCTGCTGTAGATCATCTGAGCGGGTTGGTTCGGTGTTTCACGTGAAACTGGGGTTCGCCGCGTTGCGCGAGTGGGCGGGCGGATCAGGTGGCCGGCCATGAGGGCCGGTCCGTCACTCTGAAGCGGGGCTTCTCCCATTCGGCGAACTGCCGGTCGGATGGCGAGGGCGCTCGAGTTCGTGGTGCTGGAGCGGTGCTCACGGGACTGATGACGGACGCGGTCGCGACCGAGATGTGGCCTCATCCGGGAGTACGCGGGATCGAGTGCGCCGTCGTCTGGCCGTGCTGGCCGTCCATAGCCAGCGCTGTCTGCCGCTCCGGCGAAGCTGAGCCAACGGAGGTTCCGAGCGAGTTCGCCGACCAAGGCGTGGGTCCCTAGCCAGCGCTCTAGAGCTGGGTCTGCGAACCCGGGACTTCGTGCCGCAGGGCGGAGGTCGCGGCCGGAGATGTTTGGTCGCCGGATCGCATCCCGGAGGGCGACGTCCGGGAGTGCGGGTTCTGGCGTAGGTGTTTCTACAACTGCACTCCATAACGTCGGTCAGTTCGGGGATACCCACCGCATGGCGTGGGCGTCGGTCCGTTCACCGCGGCGCGCCGTTGCATCAGGTGGACCGGATTAGCCTGGGCCTTACCGCGACGTGTCCGGTCAACTGACTCCATCGGTGGGCAGTCGGGCTTGGTAAGACCTGGGCGGTTCGGAGTGGATCTGGATGGCGCCATCTCCGGCGGCACTCCGCGCCGAGTCGTCTCAACGAACGCAGCTCCGCCGTACTCGTGTCCAGCCGCGACCAAGTACACCCGCTCGTCACTAGCGAGTCCGTTACGGCTCCCGCATACCGGCATCGGCCCGGTTGGCTTCCGCCAACCTGAAGGACGCGGGGTGCGCGGCGGGTTCCGTCGCGCGGCAAGGATTGGGCCGCTGGCGAGCAATTGCGCTGTGCCGTGCCACACGAGGTAGTACAGCGAATCGGCCCGCCTGCCAAGTCGCGTCGTGCCGGACTACGCCGGGTGAGGTCGAGCCGGTCTACCCGGCTGGGCCGAGTCGGCTGGGCCGGCCGAGCCGAACCGGCCAAGCCGAACCGGGTAAACCGAGCCGGTCGAGCCGAGCCCGGTAAACCGAGCCGAGCCAGCTGAGTTAAGCGGCCTAGCTGGTTGAGTCAGCTGAGCCGAATAGCGCCCACCATGCGGCATGGCGGCGTGCCGCACTGAGCGGGGTGACGCCGCACACCGGATGGTGCTGTGAAACAGCCCGCCGCATGGTGCCGTGGGCCCATCGGACAACGCTGTTCATGCCGCACAGTGCGGTGGTGCCGTAGCGCAGGCAGACGTGCCACCTCACCTACCTTGACTGACGCGAGCCGAGCCGCCGTGCGAAGCCATACTTGCCCCCCAAGCGTGCTGCACGGAGCCGCTAGGGCCAGGATGGACCCGCAGGTGGATCACGCGACCAACGTTGAAGCAATCCGGTCATAGGTTCAGCGAAGAGAGTGTGGCGGTATCCGTGTCTGCTGGCCGCTCTCCAAGCAGTTGGTCGATCTAGAGTGCGGGAGGCTTTCCGCAGTGATCGCACTCCGTCGACCGCCGCCAGTCGGTGTATGTCCCTGGATTCACCTGTGGGCGGGAGCGTCCCGAGCCTATAGGCCTGGCATCCTGGCCCGTGTCCGTCGACCGTGTAGTTGCTCGCGGCGACTGCTTTCGAAGACGCCGAGCGGCGCTCAACTCCGGTGTCTTCGCATCGTTAGCCAAGACAGCGATCCAGTTGTGAGGCCCGTGAAGAGCGGAACCCTGCAGCACCCTCGGTGCCCACCGGCGTCGTCTGGCTCTGCCTCGCCTGGTGAAGCTCCGAGGTGCGCTGCCATCGGATTGCTGGGTTTCACGTGAAACGGGGTGCCGTGCGCAGTGCACCGCTGGAGGCAGTACCCCTCCTCTGGGCCATCGGGTCGGTCGCATGGATGTCAGGACGGAGCCGAACCAAAGTGCGTATTCACGGGATCCGCCGCACGCCTCACGTCGGCGACTTGACCCGCACAGGGCTGGATGACTCCCTCCTCCGTTGACAGCGGCGGCCTGTGGATTCTCAGCATGAGATGGTCCCCGGGCTGCCAGGCAGCTCGCATTGCTCGACGGGGCTCCATGCCGGCGTTGAAAACGTCCTTAGCGCGAGCCGCCAGTTCGTTCTGCTCGTTACGGGCAATGCGTCTTTACGCTAATCCGCTACACCGCAACGGGCACTCGAAGCCTTCACTGCTCCTGACTGAGCGGTTGGTTCGCACCGTCCAGCTGCTCGCGCTCCGAAGAAATGCGCCCACATCACCATGCGGACAAGCTGATCCCTGACCTACGCGGGCCTCCCCATATGGCCTTTCGATGTGACCTAGCCAAGGGCGAGCGTCTGCCGTAGACCAGCCGCACAACGCACGTTGATCACGACGGTTTCACGTGAAACGCGCGGGGCGCGGGGCGCGGGGCGCGGGGCGCGGGGCGCGGGGCGCGGGGCGCGGGGCGCGGGGCGCGGGGCGCGGGGCGCGGGGCGCGGGGCGCGGGGCGCGGGGCGCGGGGCGCGGGGCGCGGGGCGCGGGGCGCGGGGCGCGGGGCGCGGGGCGCGGGGCGCGGGGCGCGGGGCGCGGGGCGCGGGGCGCGGGGCGCGGGGCGGTGACTCCGTTGCTGGGTTAGGAGGCGGATCCGGGTGGACGGAGGAGTGCGAGCTTGATTGTCGCGATGAGTCGGCCGCAAGCTATCCGGTGGGTGGTCGTCAGAGTCGGCAGGACCGACGCCGAGGAATCTCAGGCGCGGCCAGCCGAGTTGCGTGATCTCAACTTGCGCTAGCAGCGCCGGGCTTGAGGCAGGAGCGGACTATATGCGTCAGGTGGCGTTAGGCCGCGGGTGATCTTCGGCGTCGACGGCAGAGGGGTGTCGCTGTCGAGGCATTGGTGGACAGGGCTGGCATCCGACCGTGTCCGGGGCTCGACGGCCACGGTTCAGACGGAGTCTGCGTTGAACGGGCCGTGCCACCGTAGAGCCATGAGTCCGGGTCCGGCGAACGCGGGCACTCGGCGACTAACGGAAGTAAGGCACGTCGCGCCGCACTCCCCTGTGCTGTTCGTCCGGTGCTGTGTCGAGCACTCGCCGGTTGCGCCGCTGCTTCGGCCGGGGTGCATCGTGACATGGTGGCAGTAAGCACAAACCATCCAACTTTTCTGTACGGGGCGATGCTGGCTTCTTCAGCTAGTGGGTGTGTGGCGGTGGCACCATGGGGCGATGTGGGAGCGGCGATGGCGAGGGGTGCCTCGGTGGGTCGTCGCGGTGAGGTTGGTCAGGCGCTTGTTCTGGCGTACGGCGGTGTCGTTCATGCGGTCCAATTGGCCGGCGGGTGGCCGCCGTACCCGTGGGTGCCCGGGTGGCTCGCGGCGTACTTCGTTTCCCTCACCGTGCTTGATCCGGTGGCGGCATGGCTCTTGCTTGAACGGCGGCGGGTGGGCCTCTATCTCGCCGCGTTCATTTTGGTGACCGACGCGCTCGCCAACGGGTACGCCAGTTACTACCTGCCGATGGGTGCCCCGGCGTCGAGAGTGGCACAGGCGGTGATCACCGGGTTGGCGGTGGGGTCGCTCGTGGTTGCGTACCAGGCGCGACCACGGATGCGTCGCTGACGGCGGATCTCTATTCCGGGCATTCGCCCGAGTCAGGTCGAGCCGGCAGGACCGGCGGAGAATCACGCGTGAGTTCTGCCGCAGGCAACGAAGGCGGGCATGTGCCGGTCCGCAGTCCGCTACGACGGTTTGAACCGCGTGTGCTGACAGCAGCATTCGAAGCAGGCTTCCCCGGTCCACCAACGCGTGTCAGGGCTGGAGATGATCAGGCCGGCTTCCTCGGTACCCCTCTCTTCCGTCACGATCTCGTCGCGTCGGCCGTTCGTACGGCTGTCGCGTGGGACCCGCACCGTTGACGGCGCCGGTCCGAACCAACCGACGCGGGTCAACGCTCGGCTCGTATGTGGGAGGCGATGGAAGCACCCGTCCGCGAGTCCTCAGGGCGACCTGTGGAAGCGGCGCACCCCAATCTCGGATCATTCGTCGCCGGGAAGCGCTGGCCATCCAACCCTGCAGAGCGAGCGCCGTAGGAGGTGGCTGCCACGAAGGGGATGACATGGGTTCGGCAATCCGTCGGGGATCGCGCGTCATCATCTGACCTTGTCTCAAGGCCGGAAGACGACAACCCTTCACTCGGACAGACCACACCTCCGGACGAGAGCCAGACCGCCATTGGCATCAGATCGGTCGGCCTTGGCCATAGGCGCCGGTGGAGACACAGGCTTCATCGCCGAGCGGTCCTTCCGGTCCACGGCACAGGTGGACCGTGCGATTCGAGGAGTTCCGGCTCTCGCGAGGATTTCTCGGGCCGGCGTCGTGAGTCCTCGACCGCCCCGTTTCACGTGAAACCCCGAGATCGACTCGGCTCGGTCCGCGGCCCATCCCGGCGCACCGGGCCTGTGGAAAACTCCGTCCACTCGGCGAGACGGGGCGGCCGCTTCGCGGTGGGCAAAGTTATCCACAGAAGTTATCCACAGGGCGCTGCGTTTCACGTGAAACAGCGCGTCAGATGGCCTGTTGCCCTGTGGATGACGGTGGTGGATAACCGCTTTTTACGCGTCCACGCAGGGTGTTTGATCGCCTCCGCTGAGGTGGGCATGCCGATCGGTAATCCACAGGGTGCGAAGCGTGCCTGTGGATAACTCGGTGGATAACGTGGCCTGTGGACGTACCGCCCGGCATGCTCTGGACTGGCTTCGGCGGTGCCGAAATGAGGTAAGGACATCGGGCGGGAAACCCGTTAGGGTCAGCCTCGTGCCCCACACCCCCTCCTCCGTTCCGGAGTTCACGAAGTGGCCGTCGTTCCCGTTCGAGGGCGACATCCGCGTGAAGCAGATCGAAGACCCGGTCGAGGTCGAGCCGTCACGCAAGGGTGAGGGCTCGGCGGACTGTGTCGCGTGTGCCGCGCCCGACGAGGCGTATATCTGGGTCAGTGACCGCTGGCGGGTGCGCGCGATGGACCAGCCGTCGGGGCTGCCCATGGTTCTGATCCTGGAGTCGCGGTCGCACCTCGACCTGGGTGACCTGCCTAATCTGCTCGCCGCCGAGCTGGGCGTGATGACCGTCCGGTTGGAACGCGCCATCCGCTCGCTGGACGGCGTCGCTCGGGTGCACGTCAACCGCTGGGGTGACGGTTCCGCGCACCTGCACATGTGGTTCCTCGCGCGTCCCTACGGGCGGCTGCAGTTGCGCGGCACGTTCCTGTCGCTCTGGGACGCGATTCTTCCGCCGATCCCGGAGATGCAGTGGCGGGAGAACCTCGCGCTTGTCGCCGCGTGGTTGGCCGAGTTCGGTGGCCGTCCGCTCGCCGAGCCGCCGCACATTCAGTGGCAGGCGCCGTCCAGTTTCGCCGCGGCCGGTGACAGCGCCGGCGACGACACCACCCGCGGTACCCGTCCAGCTGACGGCGACACCGGCGGGTCGGCACCGGGAGGCAGCGAGGCCAGCGGCACGTCGATCGCCGCGCCGGCGGAGCCGATCAGTTCGGTCGCCGCGCTGGAGGAACCGGACGACGAGGCCGCGGCCGGCGGGAACCCCGTCGCTACCGACACCGACTCCGCGCCGACCAAGGCCTGATCCACATGGTTCCGGCCCAACGTTGCCGGTGCCGTGTGAATCAGGCCGGTGCGCCTGTTGGACGACCTCGGCGGCCCAGCCCCGAGGGAACCCGGGACGGGTCTCGGGTTGCACGGTGGCCGGCCGAGGACCTGTTCTGCGCCTCCCGGCTCAGCCGAAAGCAACTCTGCAACGGTCCCGGGCCTGAAGCCAGGTCAGCACAACCCGGAATCCGGCACAACCCGGAATCGTGCTCAACGCTCGCAACGCGAAACCGAGCCGACGCGAAACCGAGCCAATGCGAAACCGAGCCAACGCGCGATCCGTACTACGCGGGATCTTCACACCAAGCGTGATCTCGCACCATGGGGTACCCGGCACCACGCGAAACCTTGCACCACACGGAACCGACCATCGCTGAACTCGGACCACCAACACAGAACCGCGCACAGCGTGAAATCCAGCAGGACCCGAAAGGCCGGGCGGCAGCCCACGATCGCCGGCGCGACCGCGACGGCCCGGCCAAGCACGAACCCCGAATGCGCAATTCCGAACGCGCAACCCTGAACGCCAAACCCCGGACAGCCGACGGCACGCCGCCGAGGACACGCGGCTCGGACACCCCGGCCCGGAGACCCGGGCCCGGAGACCCTGCATAGGGAAGCGCGGCCCAGGCAACCGCTTCTGTCAGAGCCATTCTCTCGCGATTTCGGACCGACCGACTTTCCCCCACGCCGCTTCGCGAATCGGTCAAATGCCCCGCCGAACCGCCCGTTCCACCAGCCCGCTCAGCACAGTCCCCAGATCCAGTCCCGCTGCCGCTACCGCCAGCGGTAGCAGTGACGTCTCGGTCATCCCCGGTGACACGTTCACCTCGAGCACGTGCGGCACCCCGTCCGGGTCGACGATGAGGTCGACCCGCGACAGGTCCCGCAAGCCGAGCGCTTCGTGCGCCGCCACCGCGACCGCCGCCACATCCGCCGCGACGGCCGGGGACAGCCGGGCCGGTGCGTGCCATGTCGTCAGGCCGGCCGTGTACCGCGCCGCGTAGTCGTACACCCCGTCCCGCGGCACGATCTCCACGGCCGGCAGCGCGGTCGGCCCCTCCCCCAGGTCGACGACCGACACCGCGATGTCCGCGCCGGTCACGTACCGCTCGACGAGCGCGGTCGAGTCGTATGCGAAGCAGCCCACCATCGCGGCGGGCAACTCCGTGCCCGACCGGACGACGGACGCGCCGAGACCGGACCCGCCCTGCGCGGGCTTGACCATCAGCGGTACGCCGAGGCGCTCCACGATCCGGTCCAGCACCGCGACCGCGCCCAGCTCGGAGAACCGGTCGTGCGGCAGCGCCACCCAGTCCGGCGTTCTGATCCCGGCCTCGCGCAGCACCGCCTTCGCGGACGGCTTGTCCCAGGCGAGGCGCGCGGCCCGGGCGTCGCACCCGACGTAGGGCATGTCGAACAGGTCGAGCACGCCGCGTAGTGAGCCGTCCTCACCGGTGGCGCCGTGCAGTGCGATGACGACCGCGTCCGGCGGGTCGGCGCGCAGGCCGGGCAGGAGCGCGACGTCCGCGTCCCGGAGCTCGGTCTGCACGCCGGCTGCGTGCAGCGCGTCGACGACCCGGCGGCCCGACCGGAGCGAGACGTCCCGCTCGTAGGAGAGGCCGCCGGCGAGAACCAGGACACGAAGATCGCGAGACATGCCGTCGATCATGCCAATTGCGAACCGGGCACATCCGCCCCGCCCTGGCCCGGACGGAGACCGACCGAACCGGAGCCGAAGACGGAGCGCATCGCCATCTCCTGTTCCATCACGCCGGAGAGCCGGCGCACGCCCTCCCGGATCCGCTCCGGTGACGGGAACGAGAAGTTGAGCCGCATGTACCGCTGGCCGGTGCCGTCCGAGTAGAACCCGGTGCCGGGCACGTACGCCACCCGGGCCGCGATCGCACGCGGGACCATCGCCTTCGAGTCGAGCCCGTCCGGCAACGTCGCCCAGACGAACAGCCCGCCGGACGGCCGGGTCCACGTCGTACCCGCCGGCATGAGGTCGTCGAGGGAGTCGAGCAGCGCGTCGCGCCGCTCCCGGTACACCTCGCGGTAGACCTTCAGCTGCTCCCGCCACGGCATCGTGGTCAGGTACTGGGTGACCGCGGCCTGGGCGAACGCGCTCGGGCAGAGGATCGTCGCCTCGGTCGCGATGACCAGCTTGTCGCGCACCGCGTGCGGCGCCAGGATCCACCCGATCCGCAGCCCGGGCGCGAACGTCTTGGAGAACGTGCTCAGGTAGAACACGCCGTCGCGCCGGCGGGCCCGCAGCGGCCGGGGCGCGTCGCCGTCGAAGCCGAGCTGACCGTACGGGTCGTCCTCGACGACCAGCAGCCCTTCCCGCTCGCAGATGTCCAGCACCTGCTCCCGCCGCTCCTCCGACATGGTCACGCCGGCCGGGTTCTGGTAGGTCGGGATGGTGTAGAGGAACTTGATCCGCCGGCCGGACGCCCGGACCGCCGCGATGGACGCCTCCAGCGCGGCCGGGATCAGGCCGTCGGAGTCCATCGCCACGTGTTCGACGGAGGCCTGCGCGGCCTGGAACACGCCGAGCGCGCCCACGTAGGTCGGCCCCTCGGCCAGCACCACGTCGCCCGGGTCCAGGAACAGGCGTGCGACCAGGTCGATCGCCTGCTGGCCGCCGACCGTCACCACCACGTCGTCCGGGGAGGCGCCGCATCCGACGTCGATGCCGGAGAGCGCCATCACCTCGCAGATCTTCTCGCGCAGCTCGATCGTGCCCTGGCCGATCCCGTACTGCAGGGTGGTGCTGCCCTGTTCGCTGCCGAGCCGGCCCAGCATCTCCCCCACGGCATCCAGCGGAAGTGCGGCGATGTACGGCGCCCCACCGGCCAGCGACACCACCTCGGGGCGACTGGCGACGGCGAAGAGAGCTCGGATCTCCGAGGCGGTCATGCCCCCGACACGGGCGGCATACCTATCGGTGTAATCATCGAGCGTCGTGCCGGACATGATCACCTCACTCTTGGCAGTGCGCCCAGCGCGGGCGCCGGTGTGATCGATGTTATGCCCTTCACATCCGGGCCACCCTCGGACGACCGGGCGGTCCACATGGCGGACCAACCCCGCGTCTTTCGCGCTCAGCTGAAAATCCGGCGTACGATTCTCCGGGGAGTTCGTCAGCACCGTGGGGGATCGCCACCATGTCTCGTCGCCTGGTCAGCCTGACCCTGGACACGCTCGAGGACCTTCCGCGAGGGTGCCGCAGGTGTGTCTTCTGGGAGCTCGATCCGGTCAGCGCCGAACGCGCCTGCACCGACGGCGCACCTGAGCTGGAGAAAGAGGCCTGGGTCTCGCAGACGCTGCTGGAGTGGGGCTCCTGCGGCAAGCTGGTCTACGTCGACGGCATGCCGGCCGGCTTCGTGATGTTCGCGCCGCCCGCCTACGTCCCGCGTTCGATGGCGTTCCCCACCTCGCCCGTCTCCGCCGACGCCGCGCTACTGATGACGTCTCACGTCGTCCCCGCGTTCGCCGGCGGCGGGCTCGGCCGCATGCTGGTCCAGGGCGTCGCACGCGACCTCACCAAGCGTGGCATCAAGGCCATCGAGGCGTTCGGGGACGCCAAGTTCGGTGACGTCGACGACGACGCCAAGGCCTGCGTCGCCCCGGTCGACTTCTTCCTCTCCGTGGGCTTCAAGACCGTCCGCCAGCACCCCCGCTACCCGCGCCTCCGCCTGGAACTGCGCACCGCGCTCTCCTGGAAGTCCGACGTCGAGTACGCGCTGGAGAAACTTCTCGGTTCGATGACGCCGGAGACGCTGCTGCGCCCGGTTCGGCCCGCCACCCGATCCACGGTCTGACGACCTGAGAAGCGGATTTCCCGCTTCCGGCGTGGTCACCGTCCGCATGCTCCCGCGGGCACCGGTCGGCCGTTGGCCGGCCTCCCTGCACGTCCCGGCCCACTCCGGCACCCCGTAAGTGAGCTCGACTCAGTAGCGATAGCCCCTCGACGAGGCGCCGTCCCACCGTGCCGGAACGCCGCGCAGCGCTGAGCCGCGCCGCGCCGAGACGTTGCGTTGGGCGCCGATCGGGATGCCGCACGGAGATGTCGTGAGCAGGCCAGGAGCCTAGTGAGCGAAGCTCACTTGGGTGTGCTCGGGCGGCCTCGGATCGTGCAGGGAGGAGCGCCAGCGACGACCGGTGCCCGCGGGAGCATGCGGGACCCGGGCCGCCGGAAGCGGGAAGATCCGGTTGTTGATCCGGGGTTCAGGCCTTGACCGGGAGACCGCCGGAAAGCGCCATGCGCAGCTGGCGGACGTCGATCGAACCGGTCGGCACGTCGTTCTCGACCGGGTAGTACATCCGCTGGACCGCGGCGACGATCGACTCTATCGCCTGCTCGCGGAAGAGCGGGTCGACGAGCCGGTTCCGGTCGAGCGGCGAGGTCAGGTAGCCGAACTCGACGCGGACCGCGGGCATGCGGCTGAGACGCAGCAGGTCCCAGGTCTTCGCGTGGGTCTGGCAGTTGCGCATGCCGGTGCGGGCGACGATCTCGCGCTGGACCAGCCCGGCCAGCCGCTCGGCGACCGTGGAGGTGACGCCGTCGGAGGTGCCGTCGCCGTAGTGGTACGTGGAGACGCCGTCCGCCTCGGGCGTCTTGTAGCCGTCGATGTGCAGCGAGATCAGCAGGTCGGCGTGCAGGTCGTTGGCGAGCTGGGCACGGTCCCGATCCGGGATGCGGGCGGCCGGCGACGGCCCCCGGGTGAGGTGGACGCGCATGCCGGCGCCGGCCAGGCGGCCCTCCAGGCGCGACGCGAGGTCGAACGCGAGCTCCGACTCGGTCCAGCGCAGCGGGCCGTCCGGGACGATGATGCCCGGGTCGGGACCGCCGTGGCCGGGGTCGATGACCACGGTCTTGCCGAGCAGGTGCGGGCCGGACTGGCGGAACGCCTCGGCCTCGCGCAGCCACTGCGGCCGGCCGCCGACCACCTTGCGGCCGAGCCGGCGCAGCGCGTGCATGGTCTGCGGCCCGAACGAGCCGTCCGGGGAGAGGCCGACCTCGCGCTGGAACTGGCCGACGGCCTTGGCGGTGCGGCCCTGGTAGACGCCGTCCGGCCGGCCCACGTCGTAGCCCATCTCCAGCAGGCGTTCCTGCAGCGTGCGGACGTCCTCACCGATCAGCGGGTGCGGGATCGCGTGGAACAGCGCGCGCGAGCCGAGCCGCCAGCGGGACGCGTCGAGCGCCAGCCAGGTCTCCTCGTCGACCTCGCCGTCGACGGTCAGGCCGCGCTGCTGCTGGAACGCGCGGACCGCGGTGTCGGTGCGGTCGTCGAAGACATCGGAGTCCTGGTCGAAGGACGCGTCGAGGCGCGCCAGGACCGAGCGGATCTCCGCCACCGCGGGGCCACGGTCTCCACGTCGGATCGGGCGCACAGGGAACGACCTCCTCGGAACTCGACCCGGAGCGTATCGCGGGTCCACCGCCGCCGCCGGGTTCACGACGTGCGGGTAGAAGACGGGCTACTTACAGTAAAGAGCCCCGGCTTCGCGAAACGCATAAACCGGGGCTCTCTGCGCAAAAAGTGTATTACAGCGCGTCTTCGATGAGGTTGATCAGCGCGCCCTTGGGCTTGGCGCCGGCCACCGACTTCACCGGCTGGCCGCCCTTGAAGACCGTGAGCGTCGGCACGGACATCACCCGGTACGCCATGGCGGTCTCCGGGTTCTCGTCGATGTTCATCTTGACGATGGTGACCTTGTCGCCCATCTCCTGCGAGATCTCCTCGAGCAGCGGGGTGACCTTGCGGCACGGCGCGCACCACTCGGCCCAGAAGTCGACGAGCACCGGCTTGTCGGACTGCAGAACCTGGCTGACAAAGGTCTTGTCGGTGACCGACTCCATGGATCCTCCTGGGGCTGGGGGGTGACTTACTAGATCTCTTCGAACGACGCGATGAAGCGCTCGGCGTCGAGCGCGGCGGCACAGCCGGTGCCGGACGCGGTGATCGCCTGCCGGTACGTGTGGTCGACCAGGTCACCGGCCGCGAACACACCCTGGACGTTGGTCCGCGTGCTGGGCGAGTCGACGACCACGTAGCCGTCCTCGTCCATCGCGACCTGGCCCTTGAAGAGGTCGCTGCGCGGGATGTGGCCGATCGCGACGAACACGCCGGTGACGTCCATCGTCTTGGTCTCGCCGGACACCGTGTTCTTCAGGCGGACGCCGCTGACCTTGCCGTCCTCGCCGAGGATCTCCTCGACCGCGCTGTTCCACTCGACCTTGATCTTCGGGTTGTCCAGCGCGCGCTGCGCCATGATCTTGCTGGCCCGGAACGAGTCGCGGCGGTGCACGATGGTGACCGTCTCCGCGAACCGGGTCAGGAACGTGGCCTCCTCCATGGCGGAGTCGCCACCGCCGACCACCACGATGTGCTGGTTGCGGAAGAAGAAGCCGTCACACGTGGCGCAGGACGAGACGCCGTGACCGAGCAGCTCCTCCTCGCCGGGGACGCCGAGCCGGCGCCAGGCCGAACCGGTGGCGAGGATCACGGCGCGCGCGAAGTAGCTGGTGTCGCCGACCCAGACCGTCTTGAGGCCCTCCGCACCCGGCTCGGTGACCGTGGTGCCGGTGAGCTCGACGCGGGTGACGTCGTCCGTGATGAACTCGGCGCCGAACCGCTCCGCCTGCTTGCGCATGGAGTCCATCAGCTCCGGGCCCATGACACCGTCCGGGAAGCCGGGGTAGTTCTCCACCTCGGTGGTGGTCATCAGCGCGCCGCCCGACTGCACACCCTCGATGACCAGCGGCTTCAGGTTGGCGCGTGCGGCGTAGACCGCGGCGGTGTAACCGGACGGCCCCGAGCCGATGATGATCAGGTTGCGGACCTCGTCCACTGCCCCACTCCTCAGTCCTCGTGTGCGGCGCTGCCCGTCCGGCCGGTGGCAGGGCATGGCGGCGATCGCCCCAGCAGAAACGTCATCGCATGAACCGGGATTCCCGGTCCGGCACACCGGTGGGCCGGCTCACGTCGGGGCCCGAAGGGTGCTGCCTGCTCACCCTACCGGCGCGCGATGGAGAGTGTCCGCTCCCATGCCCTCGGCACCGCACTCCGGGCCGCTGATCCACACCATGTCGCGGCCGGCCGGATCGGTGAAGAGCACCAGCATGCCGGGGCTGCCCTCGAACGACGCGTAGTCGATCAGCCGGGCCGTGACGGCCGCGACACCGTGCTCGACCGCGATCGCCTGTAGACAGGCGCGCAGCGCGGCCGGGTCGGTGAGCCGGGCCAGCGCCGGTGGCACGGCGCCGGCGGTGTCCTCCCGCATCGGGGCCGGTGCCCCGCCGCCGGTGTCGGCCATCGGACTGCTGAACGTCTCGGCCGCGGCGGCGCCGCGCTCCGCCGTCTGCGCGGCCAGCGCCGCGGACTCCGGCGTGTAGTCCCGGCCGCTGACCAGGACCCGTTGCGCGAGCATCGGCGCGGACACGGCACCCGGCGCCCCGGCCGACGTGGCGACCTCGCTGTTGTCCGCCGAGTTGTCGAGCAGACCGGTCAGGCCGATCGAGGCGAACGCCAGCACACCGGCGGCGATCGCGGTGGGCACGGCCCAGCGCGGCACGTGGCGCTTCCGCAGCGGGACGACGGGGGCGACGAACTCCGCCCGGAGCGCGTCGTCGAGCCGGGCGGCCAGGTCCGCGGGCATCGGGCCGACCGGTGCCTCGGCCAGCGCACGCAGGTCGGTCCGGACCGCGCCGGTGGCCTCGGCGAGCGCGTCGTGCGCGTCCCGCCAGTGCGGATCCGCGGCGATCAGCGCGGTGACCTCGTCGAATCGTGGGTCGCCGGCCAACGCGCCGCCCAGGTAGTCGGCGAGGAGGTCCCACTGAGCCTCGGTCAGTGACGCGTCCGAGCTGCTCACTGTTCCTCCGTCTGCACTCGCAGGGCCTTCCGCGATGAGACGTCTCCCGCGTCCGCCGGGTTCCCGGCGTGAGCTGCGTCGCTCAACGTTCCCGTGACCGGAGCGTTATTGGGCCGAGACCGCTGCGGCCGCAGGTGCCCGAGGCTGATCGCCAGCTTGGCGCGACCGCGGGCACACCGGCTCTTCACGGTTCCCTCGGCCACGCCGAGCGCGGCCGCCGCCTCGGCCACCGAGTAGCCCTGCACGTCGACCAGGATCAGCGCGGCCCGCTGCTCGAACGGCAGCTCGTCGATCGCGGCCCGCACCACCAGCGCGGTGTCGTGGTCGACGATCGGCGCGGCCGGCTCCCGCTCCGGGCGGTCGTCGTCGGCCGGGCCGGAGAGCGGGACCGTGCGGTGGCTCCGCAGCCGCCGGATCCGGTCCAGGCAGGCGTTGACGACGATCCGGTGCAGCCAGGTGGTGACCGCGGCGTCGCCCCGGAAGCGCGCGGCCGCCCGGTGCGCGGAGAGCAGCGCCTCCTGCAGCGCGTCCGCCGCCTCCTCGCGGTCGCCGACGGTGCGCACCGCGACCGCCCAGAGCCGGTCCCGGTGCCGGTGGATCAGCTCGGCGAAGGCATCGCGATCGCCGGCGACGTGAGCCGCGAGCAGCTCGTCGTCGGGTGTGTCAGGTTCCCTCGACGGTGATCTCATCAACCACGATCTTCCGCGAGTCCGGCAACTCCGTGAACCACACCAGCAGGTACTGGTACTTGGCGTCCGGGTCGAAGCCGTCGATGAAGGCCAGCGTGGGCGCGTCGTGGTTCTCGAAGCCCTTGCCGATCTGGGTGTACGTCGTGCGGATCTGCTCGTCGAAACCCATCAGCGTGTCGTTCGGCGCGCCGGTGTTGCCGCCGGCCGGGTCGCTCGCACCGGTCAGCAGCTGCGCGGAGATGCCCTTCTCGCCGAGCTGCACCTTGACCGAGGAGACCTGCCGCGGGCTGCCCAGGTCGATCAGCAGCCCGATGCCGGGCTTGAGGTTGCCGAACTTGCGCGTGTTGTACGTCGACGTGTCCCAGGACGTGCCGTCGTCGCCGTCGATCGCGAGGTTCGCGTCCGGCCGGTCGTCGCCGGTGCTGTTCGGCCCCGGGTCGACCACGCGGATCTGGTTGCCGTTCAGCTTGATCGGCTGCGGGTTCGGGATCGCGCCCGGCGCGGCGCCGCCACCACCGTCGGTGCCCTGGCTGGCGTTGGCCTGCACCGGCTGGCGGCCGTCGTCCTCACCACCGCCGAGCGCGGAGATGCCGAGCATCAGGCCGATGACCGCGATGGCCAGCAGCGCGGCCACACCGACGGCGATCTTGCGACCGGCGTTCTGCGGCTGCTCCGGGCCGGCCTCGTCACCCTGGGTGAACCGGAGCGGGCCGACCTCCTCCAGGTACTGCTCCTCGGCGGCCGAGTCGAGCCGGGTCAGCTCCGCGGCCAGCACGTCGGACGCGGGGACCGCGAGCTTCGGGTCCAACAGGTCCATCGTGAGGTCGTCGAGGTAGGCGGGCACGCCGGCGCGCGCCTGGCGCGGCGCCACGATCGTGCCGGAGCCGTCGCGCACCGCGTCCGGCAGCCGGGAGGCGCCGGCCTCCGCGTGCGGCCAGTGCCCGGTGAGCGCGTAGTAGAGGACGCCGCCGACCGCGCGCACGTCCGCGTCCGGCTTGACGCCGCCGTCGGTCCGCGCGTCCGCGAGCACGACCCGCCCGTCGGTGCCGATCATGGTGGTGCCGGCGTGCACGTTGCCGTGGACCATGCCGGTGGCGTGCACGGCCGCGACCGCGTCCGCCACGCCGTGCGCGATGCCGATGGCGCGGGCCGCGTCCATCGGGCCGGAGTCGGTGACCAGGTCGCGCAGCGCCACGCCGTCGATCCACTCGCGCACGACGTAGGCCCGCTCGCCCTCGTCGATCGCGTCGTAGACCCCGGCCAGGTTGGGGTGGATCACCCGGCTGGCCGCGACGGCGGACTGCAGCATCTCGGCCGCCTCGTCGCCGCCGGGGTAGCGCAGCACCACGGCGACCGGGCGGCGGAGGATCACGTCCGTGCCGCGCCAGATCTGCCGGCCGGCCGAGTCGTCGTTGACGTGCTCTTCCAGCTGGTAACGGTCGGCCATGACGTCACCGACGGCGGGCTCACCGAAGGTCATCACGGACGGAACCGCCTCGGCGGCCTCTCGACCTTCGCCGACCTGGGTCACCCGTCCTCCCTCGGTGATCACGCGTCCTCAATCGGCCTGCGACCAAAGATTTGCGATCGATAGACCCGTTGCGCGGACAATCCTCCCATGAAGGGTAGGCGTCGCGCCGCTTCCGCCGAGAGCGACCTTACCTGGATCGCGGCCACTCCCGGTGCGTCCTCCTCCCGCGCCGCCGTGATCAGCGGTGCGGGAGCGAGCCCTGTAGAGATTGTGCGCCCTACCTGGGGTTACTCAAAGCCTCTGTCCACAACCATCGGGTGACGACAGCTATATCCCCGGCGGGAGGGCCCGAAACTACCGGCTGATTTTGCGCTTCACCATGTCCAGCAGCTGGGTGATCTCGCGAATGCGCAGCGCCAGCGCGAGCGCCAGGTACGTGCCGCCGATCGCGGCACCGCCGACGGCCAGGTTGAGGAGCGCCTCCATCAGGGACGGCGTGCCGTCGCCCGGCAGCAGCGTCGTCACCACGACACCGACCAGGGTCGCGCCCGCGGTGGCGGCCAGCACCTTCAGCAGCGTGGTGACCACGTCGCGCATGCCGAGCGCACCGATCCGGCCGCGCAGAACCGTGGCGGAGATAACAGCCGAAAGGAGGTAAGAAGCACCGTTTCCGGCCATCAGTCCCACCGCGACCCACTCGGCGTCGAGCAGCATGAAGCAGGCGATGTGGATCGCGATCCGGACCACCACCACCGGCGCGTTGACCAGCGCCGCGGTCTTGTTCTCCGACATCGCGTAGTTGGCGAACGTGAAGAGCTGGCTGACCGAGAACGGGATCAGCGCGATGCCGGCGCTGATCAGCACGAACGAGGTGGCCAGCGCGTCCTCGTCGGTGATCGCGCCGTGCCGGAACAGCGCCACCGTGATCGGGGCGGCCAGCACGCCGTAGACGACCGCGACCGGGGCCAGCGCCGCCGTGGCGGTCCGCAGACCGCGGCTCAGGTCCGCCGCGATCTCGGACAGGCGCCCGTCCGCGGCCGCCGCGCTCATCCGCGGCATGAGCGCCGTGATGATCGAGACCGCGATGATGCCGTGCGCCATCATCAACAGCAGGTAGACGTTGTTGTACATCAGCGGGCCGGTCGGGTCGTCGGCCTGTCCCGAGTCCGCGGCCGCGCGGTTGAGCAGGCTGAACACGACGGCCAGGCCGATCTGGTTGGCCACCACGTAGAAGAACATCCACGCGCCGAGCCGCGCCAGCTCGCGCAGCCCGAGGTCGCGGAAGTTGAACCGCCACTTCCACCGGAAGCCGACCTTCCGCAGCGCCGGGATCAGGCCGGCCGCCTGGACCGCCACGCCGATCAGCGTGCCGCCGCCGATCAGCGCGATCCGGCCGGGCGTCATCTGCTCCGGGTCGAGCTTCGAGGCGCCGTAGAGCACCAGGTAGGCGCCGCCGGTGACGATCACGATGATGTTGTTCAGGATCGGCGTCCACATCGGCGCCGCGAAGTGGCCCCGGGTGTTGAGCACGGAACTGAACAGCGCGGACACGCCGGTGAAGAAGATCATCGGCAGCATCAGGTACGACAGCCGGGTGACCAGCGTCTGGTACTCGCCGGACTGCCCGCCGGCATAGGTCATGGTCAGCAGCGGCGCGCAGACCACCGCGATCACGGTGGCGCCGGCCAGCATGAGCACGGCGAGGCTGAGCAGCGTCTGGGTGAACGCCTGGCCACCGTCCGCGTCCGCCTTGCGCCGCCGGACCAGCAGCGGCAGCAGCACGCTGGAGAGGATGCCGCCGAGCAGGAAGTCGTAGATCAGACCCGGGAAGATCTGCGCGGTCGTGTACGCGTTACCGATCACCGTGCCCAGCGCGGCCGACAGCACGACGGTACGCAGGAAGCCGGTGCCGCGACTGACCAGGCTGCCGGCCGCCATGATCAGGCTGTTGCCCGCGGTACTGGTCGGCGGCTCCGCCCCCGGCACCTCGCCGCCACCACTGACCGTGTCCGTGTCCGGCACGGTCAGTCGCGCCTCGTCCGCGTCGATCAGCGGCGGCGCGTGCCTGTCGTCGTAGGGACCGTCACGATGGCCTGCGTTGGAGCTCCGGTACAGACCGCCGGTCATGTCGTTTCCCCTCGGAACCGCCCGGCGTACCCGCGTGCCGCCGGCGTTGAACGAACCCTAGTCAACCCGAGCACTCTCCACATCCGCGGGCGTGCCGGCGCAGACCTCGCGCAACAGCGTGCCGGGCGTGGCACCGGCGATCTCCTCGATCACCCAGGCCGCCTCCGCCGGGACCAGCGGCTCGGTCAGCGCGTCCAGCACGGCCGGGTGATCGCACCCGGCCGTTTCCAGAGCCTCGAGCAGCGACGGTACGGCCGAGAGGTCCCCGGCGTGCACCATGCGCCGGGCCAGCGGCACCACCGCGGTCGTGGTGCACCAGGGCGCGCCGTAGATCTCCGTGGTCAGTCGCGACCGGGCGGACTTCAGCAGCTCAGCGAGGCCGGCGAACGGGAACGCGTGTTCCGTACCGTCGCGCATGCTCCTGATCGGGAAGCCCAGCTCGTTGCGCTCGGCGCGCTGGGTGGCCACCCAGCCGGCACCCTCGTGGTGGTGCCAGTCCAGGCCCGCCCGGCGGCCGTCCCGCCCGACCAGCAGCCGCTCGATCTCGCGGTCGGTGAGCGCCTCCGGGTCCACCGGCATCGGCCACCAGCGCGGCTCCGCGAAGAACGGGATCGGCTCCTGCTCCGGGCCGGCCTCCAGCGGTGCCGGGCGCAGCGCGCGGAACGCGGCGGTGAACAGCGCCCGCACCACCGGCACGTCGTCCGCGAGCGTGACCGGCGCGAACCGGCTGAGCAGCGCGACCACCAGCCCGGGGTGGGGCAGCGACGGGTCGTCCATCGCGATCACGCGGCCGATCAGGTCGAGCTCGGACCAGCGCAGCACGTGCGGGCGGCCGTCGTCCGGCGCGTCCCAGCCGAGCATCGTGCCCTCGTGCGCGCCGAACCCGGGCGCGGCCAGCTCCAGCAGGTGGTACGGCTGCGCGAAGTCCAGATCCAGCAGCAGCCGGTAACCACCCGCGACCGGCAACGTGACCAGCAGCGCGGGACGGTCCGTGGGCTCGTCACCGGTGAAGAACCACTCGGACCAGAAGGAGGAACGACCGGCGAGCGCGCGCAGCGCCTCGGGGACTGGCATGGGTAACCATCCTGCCCCCTGCACGAGGGCGATACGCTGGCGGTCCCATGTCTGAAACGTCCCAGGGCCCCGTCGGGGTCGATCAGCGCCAGGCCACCGCCGACCAGCCGGCCGCGGCACAACCGTCCGCGGCGCAGCTGTCCGCGGCGCAGCGCAACGCCGTCGCGGAGCTGCTGCGCGTCTCCCCCGTGGCCGACGAGCTCGGCCGCCGCTTCACCGCGGCCGGGCACGAATTGCACCTGGTCGGTGGCTCGGTGCGGGACGCGCTCCTCGGCCGGCTCGGCGACGACCTGGACTTCTGCACGGACGCGCAGCCGGACCAGACACTCGCCGTGCTCAAGGGCTGGGCCGAGGCGATCTGGGAGACCGGGCGCGAGTTCGGCACGATCGGCGCGATGCGCGGCGGCCTGCGGCTGGAGATCACCACGTTCCGCGCGGAGGCCTACGACGGCGTCAGCCGCAACCCCGTCGTCCGGTACGGCACCAGCCTCGCGGACGACCTGGTCCGGCGCGACTTCACGATCAACGCGATGGCGGTCAGCCTGCCCGGGCACGTGTTCACCGACCCGCACGGCGGCCTGGGTGACCTGGCCGCGCGCGTGATCCGGACGCCGGGCACGCCGCAGCAGTCGTTCGGCGACGACCCGCTGCGCATGCTGCGCGCGGCCCGGTTCGTGGCGAAGCTGCGGTTCACGCCGGACCCGGCCGTGGTCGCCGCGATGACCGAGCTGGCGCCGTCGCTGGACCGGATCACGCCGGAGCGGATCCGGGACGAGTTCACCAAGCTGATGGTCGGCGCGGACCCGATCGCGGCGCTGCGGCTGCTGGTCGACACCGGCCTGGCCGACCGGTTCCTGCCGGAGCTGCCCGGCCTCAAGCTCGCGATCGACGAGCACGCGCAGCACAAGGACGTCTACGAGCACACGCTCACCGTGGTCAGCAACGCGATCCGGCTGGAGGGCGGCGGCGAGCCGGACTTCACGTTGCGGCTGGCCGCGCTGCTGCACGACATCGGCAAGCCGGCCACCAAGGCGGTCGGATCGGACGGCCGGGTCAGCTTCCACCACCACGAGGTGGTCGGCGCGCGGCTGACGCGGCAGCGGATGAAGGCGCTGCGCTACCCGAAGGACGTCACCGCGGACGTCACCCGCCTGGTCGAGCTGCACCTGCGCTTCTACGGATACGGCCGGGGCGAGTGGACCGACTCCGCGGTGCGCCGGTACGTGACGGACGGCGGCCCGCTGCTCGACCGCCTGCACAAGCTGACCCGCTCCGACTGCACCACGCGCAACCGGCGCAAGGCCGCGGCGCTGGCCGCGGACTACGACGCGCTGGAGGAGCGGATCGCCCGGATCGCGGCCGAGGAGGACCTGGCGCGGGTCCGGCCGGACCTGGACGGCAACGCGATCATGGAGCTGCTCGGGCTGCCGCCGGGGCCGCTGGTCGGTCAGGCCTGGCGGCACCTGAAGGAACTGCGGCTGGAGCGTGGCCCGCTGACCCGCGACGAGGCGGAGGACGAGCTGCGTGCGTGGGCTCGCGCACAGGGCCTTTAGGACAGTTCTCACCTGACGATCCGTTCACTGATTTCGATCGGATCAACCGCTTACGCGGCGCGCGTACGGTCGGCTAGGTTCACTGCTCGGTCCTTCGTGGAGGGCCGATCGGTGGCTAAGGAGGGCCGGGCAGTGCGACCGTGCGCCATCTGCGGCGAGGTGACGGTCACGGCCGACGGGACGTGTGCCGGGTGCGGGGTGTCGCGGCAGCGCCTGCAGTCACCCACCTACCCGACCAATCCGGCATACCGGCCGGTGTCCGGGCCGCCGCGCGACGCGGCCGAGACCGCACCGCTGCGGGACGGCGCCGAGACCACGCCGCTGCCGCCGGTGTCGGGTCCCCCCATGCCGGGGCCGCCGGTGTCCGGGCCGCCGGTGTCCGGGGTGCCGGTGTCGGGGCGTCCGATGTCCGGGCCGCCGGTGTCGCCGCGCGTGCCCAGGCCGCCGTCGTGGCGTACCCCCGCGGCGCCCGCACCGGTCTCTCCCGCTCCCCCGCCGTCACCGGTCCCGGCGGAACCGGTGATGAGCTACGACTCCCGCTCCCCCGCGCTGGCCGGAAACGAGCGCGCGCATCCGGTCGCGGTCGCGTTGGTCGCGATCGCGGGTGTCGTCGCGGCCGGTGTGTTCGGCACGGTGGTGGTGCGGTTCGCGGGCGCGGACTCCCGGGCCGCCGACCGCCTCACCGGCCCGCCGGCGGCCCAGGCCGCGGCCGTGCCCTCCGCCCCCTCGCCCTCACCCTCGCCTTCGCCGTCGTCGCCTTCGCCCTCGCCGTCGTCCGTTCCGTCGCTGTCCCCGCCGTCGAGTGCGCCGGTCGGCCCGGTCGGCGCGTCGGGGGCCGCGGACGAGTGCCTGGCCGGGGTGTGGCGCGTCGCCGAGCAGCGGGAACTCGTCGCGCTGCCCGGGATCGGCACCGTCGAGGTGACGCTGACCAGCGACGGCCCGGAGGTCACCTACGCGGCGGCCGGCACCGGCGTGGTCGACTACGGCGCCGCGACCGGGTACGCCGCCACCGTCGACGGGCGGGACACGCTGATCACGGTCGCCGGCACGGTCACGTTCGAGTTCGTGTCCGCGGACGGCAGGACGGCCGCCACCCAGGCCCGGTCCGCGGCCACGTTCACGGTCACGCCGGACGGCGGCGAGCCGGGCGCGCCGGCGGAGTGGCCCGCCTCGCTGACCGAGTGGTCCGTCGAGTGCGGGCCGGGGGAGCTGACGCTGACCGCACCCGACGCGCAGACGGAACGCCTGGTCAGAATCGGGTGATCATGTCGTCGCGGTGCGTGGTGAGCGTTCACTGTGCCCGGCCGAGAATTACTCATTGAGTAAGATCCGCTGACCGTTGAGGCCATTGGGGCGAGTGGATCGCACCCGCTAGCGTCGGGTCTGAAGCGGGAGATAGCGAGCCGGGAGGCGACATGGGGCCCTGCGCGGTCTGTGGGGGCGGCACCATCGACGCGGCGGGCAACTGCACGCAGTGCGGCAACTACCGGGGCACCGGCGAGGTGACCTCCGCGCCTCCGGCCAACTACCCACCGCCCGCCTATCCCCAGCAGCCGCAGCCTCCGTACCCGGCGCCGACCAGCGGTTCCGGCTACGACCCGTACCCGAACCCGCACACCAGCGGCGCCCCGTCGTACCCGACCAGCGGCGGTGCCGGCTACCCCACCAGCGGCGGTGCCGGCTACCCGACCAGCGGTGCCGGCTACCCGAGCAGCCCGCCGCCCCCGCCGCCGTACCAGGCGGCCCCGCAGTACACGGCGCAGCCGCAGGCGTACCCGCCGGTCTACACGCCGCCACCGCCGCAGAACAAGGGCCGGCGCGGCCTCAACTTCCTGATCGGCGCGCTGGTCTCGGTCGTGCTGGTGCTGCTCTGCTGCATCGGCATCGCGGTCTGGGGCAACACCGAGAACGACAAGGACCCGAACGCCGGCGGCACGCCCACGCCGACCGTCTCGGTGAACCCGGACATCGACGCGTGCACGGTCGGCACCTGGAACGTCTCCACCCACACCGAGGACCTGGAGGTCCCGAACGTGGGCACGATCAAGCTGAGCGGTGGCAAGGGCGCGACGTTCACCCTGGCCCAGGACGGTACGGCGATCTTCGACTACGGCGACGGCACCGAGTACACCGGCACGCTCAGCGGGCAGAACGTGCGGCTGCGGATCCAGGGCGAGGTGACGTACGACTACACGTCGCGCAACAGCCGGCTCGCGCTGACCGGCGTCGACACCGAGGCCACGTTCGTCATCTTCGTCAACGGCGAGGAGACCGCGGAGGAGCAGGAGTTCCTGGCGACCTCGGACACGGCGGACTACACCTGCAGCAGCACCCGGCTGACGCAGGAGGGCAACGCCTACACGATCGAGTACACCCGGGGCTGACGCGGCACAATGGAGCGCATGCGCTGGGTGGTGATCGATTCACCGATCGGTGAGCTCTCCGTGGCGGCCGGGAGCGCGGACGTCGCGGGCCCGGCCGCGGTCGGTGGCGTGCACTTCGGGCGGCACCCGGCCGCGACGCCGTACGCCGGGGGTGGGCCGGCGCCGCTGGACGAGGCGGTGGCGCAGCTGCGGGCCTACTTCGCGGGCGAGCTGACCGCGTTCACCGTGCCGATGCGGGCGCCCGGCGGCTCCGACTTCGAGCGCGCGGTGTGGGACCGGATCGCCCGCGTGCCGTACGGCGAGATGATCACTTATGGCGAGATCGCGACCGGGCTCGGCGACGCCGGTGCGGCCCGCGCGGTCGGCACCGCCTGCAACCGCAACCCGATCCCGGTCCTGGTCCCCTGCCACCGGGTGGTGGGTGCGGGCGGCAAGATGGTCGGCTTCGGCGGCGGCCTGCCGCGCAAGCGGGTGCTGCTGGAGCTGGAGGCCCGCGTCACGCTCCAGCGCGACTGGTCTCCGTAGAGAGTTGCGCTTCCGGCCGGAAGCCGGACGGCCGGAGCAGGATGCCCGATTTCGGCATCATGCTCCGGCTTCCTCGGTCAGCGCTCGATCTCGCCGGCGATGAACTTGTCGACGGACGCGTGCGCGTCGTGGTCGGAGTACTGCACCGGCGGGGACTTCATGAAGTAGGACGAGGCGGAGAGGATCGGGCCGCCGACCTTGCGGTCCAGCGCGATCTTCGCGGCGCGGACCGCGTCGATGATGACGCCGGCCGAGTTCGGCGAGTCCCACACCTCGAGCTTGAGCTCCGCGTTCAGCGGCACGTCGCCGAACGCCTTGCCCTCCAGCCGGATGTACGCCCACTTGCGGTCGTCCAGCCACGGCACGTGGTCGGACGGGCCGATGTGCACGTCGCTCTTGACCATCTCGTGCGGGATCTGGGACGTCACCGACTGGGTCTTGGAGATCTTCTTCGAGATCAGCCGGTTGCGCTCCAGCATGTTCATGAAGTCCATGTTGCCGCCGAAGTTCAGCTGGTACGTGCGCAGCAGCTCGACGCCGCGGTCCTCGAACAGCTTCGCCAGCGCGCGGTGCACGATGGTCGCGCCGACCTGGCTCTTGATGTCGTCGCCGACGATCGGCAGCCCCGCGTCGGTGAACTTCTGCGCCCACGCCGGGTCGGAGGCGATGAAGACCGGCAGCGCGTTGACGAACGCGCAGCCGGCGTCGATCGCGGCCTGCGCGTAGAACTTCGCCGCCTCCTCGGAGCCGACCGGCAGGTACGCGACGACGACGTCGGCCTGGGCGTCGCGCAGCGCCTGCACCACGTCCACCGGCTCCTCGTCCGACTCCTCGATGATCTCGCGGTAGTACTGGCCGAGACCGTCGAACGTCGGGCCGCGCTGCACCTGCACGCCGGTCGGCGGCACGTCGGCGAGCTTGATCGTGTTGTTCTCGCTCGCCACGATCGCCTCGGCCAGGTCGCGGCCGACCTTCTTGGCGTCCACGTCGAACGCCGCGACGAACGTCACGTCCGAGACGTGATAGTCGCCGAACGTGACGTGCATGAGACCGGGAACCCGGTCGCTGGGGTCGGCGTCACGGTAGTACTCCACACCCTGGACCAGGGACGAGGCGCAGTTACCCACACCGACGATGGCCACGCGGACGGAACCCATCCCGGTTGCCTCCTTCTTCTTGGTCAGCACGACAGGTCGCCTGTCATGACGGGCCCGGCTCCTCCCCGGCGGCGGTGCCGGTCGAGGGCGGGAGAATGTCGCGGCCGGGGCCGCGGCCGGAGCGCTCGCTCGCGATGAGCTCCTCCAGCCAGCGGACCTCGCGCTCACACGCGTCGAGGCCGTGGCGTTGCAGCTCCAACGTGTAGGCGTCGAGCCGTTCGGTCGCCCGGGCCAGCAGGTTGCGCAGGCCCTCGCGTCGCTCCTCGACCTTCCGGCGGCGGCCCTCCAGGATGCGCAGCCGGGTGGCGCGGTCGGTGCGCGCGAAGAACGCGAAGTGCACGTTGAAGCCCGCGTCGTCGAAGGTTTCCGGCCCGGCGTGCGCGAGCAGCTCCGCGAACCGTTCCTTGCCCTCGGCGGTGATCTTGTAGACGATCCGGCCGCGCCGGCTGGTCAGGGCCGGCACCTCGTCCGCGGTCGCGGGCGTCTCGCCGGCCTGTGTGATCCAGCCGGCCAGCTGCAGCCGCTTGAGCGTCGGGTAGAGCGTGCCGTAGCTGATCGCCGCGCGGATCGGGCCGAGCTTGGTGCCCAGCTCCTTGCGCAGCTCGTAGCCGTGCATGGCCGACTCGGAGAGCAGACCGAGGATGGCGAACTCCAACACGGCCGTCTCCTCTCATCCGATGTATCGGCCCGATACATCGAACCGTAGAACGGAAGGTGGCTGATGCGCAAACGATGTGCCGTCAGACGTTCGTGTCGGGCACTGACTGTCACGGAAAGTGAGCGTTGTCGCCTCTTGGGCCGGGAGCCGTTACTCTTCAGTCCGTGCGCACGCAGCGGCAGGTGGTGGACTACTCGCTTCAGAGGCGAGCGGTGCTGCGTGAGGTGCATTCGGGCAGGGTGGGCGTCCACGAGGTCTGCGATGCCTCCCCCTACCTCAAGAACGCGGCACGCTTCCACGGTGAGCCGACCGAGGAGCGGTGCCCGATGTGCCGCCGCGAGAACCTCACGCTCGTGCACTACATCTATGGTGATGAGCTCAAGCAGTCCGCCGGGCAGGCGCGCAAACTGGCGGAGCTTCCGGTGTTGGCGATGACGCTGAGTGAGTTTCAGGTGTACGTAGTGGAGGTGTGCCAGGGCTGCTCCTGGAACCACCTGGTGGAGCAGTTCCTGCTGGGCCGCGAGGGCCTGGAGGCGGATGAACCCGGTGGCAACTCCGGCCGTAGACGAGGGGCGGAACGGTGACGCGCTCGTGGGTCGGAGAGGTAAGTCAGATCGTTAGCCCGATAAGTCCGTTTATTCCGGATGTAACGGCTACAAAGTCAAGTGAAGGGGCAGCGGTATGTGCTGCCGCGCCCCTTGTGTCCGTTCGTGGCGAAGCTCACGGCCGCCCCCAGGGTCGTCGACTCGCGCCACCGCGACCGGCAGGGTGTGACGAATGAACGCGTACGGCGAACCCAGTCCTCCGCATGGCCGGGCATCCGGTCCGGGCGGAGGCCGGATGCCGGGCTCCGGTGAGCCGGACGACGACCGCTACGGCGGGTCCGGCGCCTCCGGCGGCTGGCCGGGTAACGGTGCCCGGCCGGGTGGAGGCGTGCCCCCACGTGCCTCCGGCAGCGCTCGCCCCGGTGGGCCTCCGAGCGCACGCGCCTCCGTGGGCGGCAGCGGTGCCGTCGGCGGTGCCCGCGTGCCGGGCAGCTCCGGCTCCGCGTCCGTCGGCGGTGTCCCCGGGCGTGCCTCGGTCGGCGGCAGTGCCGCCGTCGGTGGCGCCCGCGTGCCGGGCAGCTCCGGCTCCGCGTCGGTCGGCTCCGCACGACCCGGCGTGCCGGGCCGCGCGGCGGTCGGTGGTGCCGCCGTGGGTGGTGCCGCGGTGGGTGGTGCCGCCGTCGGTGGCGCCGCGGTCGGTGGTGCGCCCGTCGGCCGGGCCGTGCCGGGCCGGGCCAGTGTCCGACCGGTCTCTCCGGCCGGACCCGGCGACTCCGGGCCGGGCGGTGCCGGTCCCGGCCGCCGCAGCCGCAGCGCCGGCTCGATGGACCCGGAAGCCGCGAAGCGCGCCAAGCGCCGCAAGATCGCTAACTGGTCGATAGCGGCGTTCGCGGTCGTCATCATGACGGCCGGCATCGGCATCGTCGGCCTCACCTACGCCTTCGACGACGTCCCGGACATCAACACGTTCGAGCCGGAGATCTCCACGATCGCGTACGCGGACGGCTCCGAGATGACGAAGCTCGGTGAGCACAACCGGACCGTGGTGCCGGACGAGAAGATCACGCCGCTGGTCAAGCACGCGGTCGCGGCGGCCGAGGACAAGGGCTTCTACGACCACTCCGGCATCGACATGAAGGGCATCGCCCGCGCCGCCTGGAACAACATCTCCGGCGGTGACACGCAGGGCGCGTCCACGATCACCCAGCAGTACGCGCGGCACGCCGCGGAGCTGACCGGCATCAACTACAACCGCAAGATCCGCGAAGCGCTGCTGGCTCGCAAGATCGAGGACAACTACGACAAGGACCAGATCATCTCGTTGTACCTCAACGCGATCTGGTTCGGCCGGGGTGCCGAGGGCATCGAGGCAGCCGCGAAGGCCTACTTCAACAAGACGGTCACCAAGATGCCCGGCGAGGAGGGCGCGCTGACCGCGTCCGAGGCCGCCGTGCTCGCCTCCGTCATCAAGCAGCCGGAACCGGTGCAGGGCGGCCACCAGGGCTACGACCCCGCGCGCAACCCGGAAGCGGCCAAGGAGCGCTGGGCGTACACGCTCAACAACATGGCCGAGAAGGGCTGGATCACCGCGGAGGAGCGGGCCAAGGCGGAGTTCCCGGAGAAGAGCCTTGCCAAGTACGACCCGAACGCCTGCCAGGCGGAGTGCGTCAACAACAAGCCGGTCGGTCACGTCCTGAACTACGTCAAGGACGAGCTGGCCGAGATGGGCATAACCGACTGGCAGCAGCGGCCGTACAAGATCAAGGTTTCGATCAACCCGGCCATGCAGAAGGCCGCCGAGGACGCGGCCTCGCGCAAGAGCAAGTCCTCGCCGATGAGCAAGACCGCGGAGAACCACCAGGCCGCGCTGGTCGCGATCAACCCGACCAACGGCCAGGTGCTCGCCTACTACGGCGGTGACGACGGCGCGGGCTTCGACTTCGCCGGGCGCAACGGCGGTCACCCGCCGGGCTCGACGTTCAAGATGTACACGCTCGCGGCGGGCCTGCGCGAGGGCATGTCGATGGAGTCGTACTGGGACTCCACCAAGAACGTCGACGAGGAGCGCGGCGGCCGCGAGATCTCCAACGCCGGCCGTGAGGACCCGGCCTGCGGCAAGTACTGCTCGCTGGAGAAGATGACGATCGACTCCTTCAACGTCCCGTTCTACTGGATGACCAAGGACATGGGGCCGGACAAGGTCGTCGCCGTCGCCCGGGACGCGGGTGTGCGCACCATGTGGACCAACGACGACGAGGAGATCAACCTCGCCGAGGTCGAGCCGACCGCGGTCGCGCCGAGCAAGTTCGACGTCGAGGTCGGTTTCGGTCAGTACAAGGTGAAGGTCATCGAGCACGTCAACGGCCTGGCCACGCTGGCCAACCGCGGCGACTACAACAAGGCCCACTTCGTGGTCAGCGTCGAGAAGAAGAACAGCGCGACCGGCGAGTGGGTCAAGGTCAACGGCGAGCAGATCAAGCCGGAGAAGAAGTTCGACACCGAGCAGATAGACAGCATGCTCAAGGTGCTGCAGAAGATCCCCGGTGCGAGTGACGGCAACGACCACTCGCTCGCCGGTGACCGGCCCGCGTTCGCCAAGTCCGGCACCTGGGAGCTCGGCAAGGAGGGCGGCACCAACGGTGACGCCTGGTACCTCGGCGCCACCACGCAGATAGCGGCCGGTGTCTGGGTCGGTACCTCCGGCGCCCGAGCGGCGATCAAGGACCCGGACGGATCCGACATGTACGGCGGTGACACGCCGGGCCAGATCTGGGAAGACTTCATGAACGCCGCGAACAAGGCGGCGAAGTACAAGGTGGAGAGCTTCCCGGAGGGCAGCTCCGTCGGCGACCCGAGCGTGCTCGCCAACGGTGTCTCGCCGTCGCCGAAGGCCCCGGAGACGCCGGACAACCAGAACCCGAACCCGAACGGGTCGCCGAGCTGTGAGCCGTTCGACTTCAACTGCCTCTTCGGCAACAACGGCGGTAACAACGGCGGCGGCAACAACAACGGCGGCGGCAACAACCAGACGCCGTCACCCACGCCGACCGACGGGCTGCCCGTTCTACCGGGCGTACCCGGCGGAGGCGGGCCGGGCAACGATGACGACGACTAGCGGTCGATCCGTCTGACCCGGATGAGGCCGGTGCGCACCAGGTGCGTACCGGCCTCATTCTTTGTCGTCGATGCGGTGTTCTTGTGACGGCCGTGTCCGGTTCTCCAGGGCCATGCGGCAAGATGCCTCGTATGAACGTCGAGCAGCCGCCGCGGGTCGACAACCCCGGACAGTCCGAGCCGTTCGTCCGTGGCCTCTCCGAGGCGATCGGCGGGCCGCTCGGCGACCACGCCGCGCCCGGCCGGGGCGGGACGACACCGTTCTGGACCGCCACCCGGATCGTGCTGGCCCTGGTCTGTCTCACGCTCGCGCTGCACTGGGTGCAGAAGTCGCCCTGCCGCGACGGCGCCTGGGACAACCACGTGCAGTACACCCGGTTCTGCTACACCGACGTGCTCGCGCTCTACTACGCCGAGGGCCTCAACGAGGGCAAGGTCCCCTACCGCGACCACCCGGTGGAGTACCCGGTCGTCACCGGCTACTTCATGGGCGCGCTCGGCCTGCCGGTCCACGCGTACGGTGAGAACAACCCGGCGGTCAACCAGGGCACGCTCTTCTACGACGTGAACGCGCTGGTGCTCTCCGCGCTCGCGGTCGCCACCGCGGCCGTCATCCTGGCGCTGCGCCGCCGCCGCCCGTGGGACGCCGCGTTGTTCGCGCTCGCGCCCGCGCTGTTCGTCACCGCGACGGTGAACTGGGACTTCCTGGTCATCGGCCTCGCCGCCGCCGGGCTCTACGCCTGGGCGAAGAGCAAACCGGTGCTGGCCGGCGTGCTGCTCGGGCTCGGCGCGGCGGCCAAACTCTGGCCGTTGTTCATCTTCGGGCCGCTGCTCATCCTCGGGTTGCGGGCCGCGAAGCTCCGGCCGGTGCTCGTCGCGTTCGGCACCGGCGCGGTCACCTGGGTCGCGGTCAACGCGCCCGTGTTCCTGCTCTGGCGCGAGTCGTGGAACCGGTTCTTCGAGCTCAACACGGAACGGCCGATCGACTGGGGCACGTTCTGGTACATCGGGCGGTACCTGGACGGCAAGCTCGCCCCGCTGATCCCCGGGGAACAGGGCCTCTTCCAGTGGTTCAGCGACAACGTCGACCCCGCGCTGAACTGGACCAGCTACGCGCTCTTCGGCCTCGCCTGCCTCGGCGTCGCCTACCTGATCCTGACCGCGCCGCGCCGGCCGCGCCTGGCCCAGGTGCTGTTCCTGGTGGTGGCCGCATTCCTGATCTTCAACAAGGTCTGGTCGCAGCAGTTCGTGCTCTGGCTGCTGCCGCTCGCGGTGCTGGCCCGCCCGCGCTGGGGCGCGTTCCTGGCCTGGCAGGCGGCCGAGGTGCTCTACTTCGTCGCGTTCTACGGTGAGCTGCTCGGCGCGTCCGGCAAGCAGGTCTTCCCGGAGGGCGTCTTCGTGCTCGCGTCCACGCTGCGACTGGTCACGGTCGCCGCGCTCTGCTGGTTCGTGATCCGCGAGATCCGCCACCCGGCGGAGGACCCGGTACGCAGCACCTACGACGACGACCCGGACGGCGGCGTTCTCGACGGGGCGCCGGACGCGCCGTGGGTGATCAGCCGGTTCGGCCGGGGCCGCCCGGCCCCGCTGCCGGTCCCGGCGCTGGCGGGTGCCGGCCTCGGCGCCACCACGGCCGGCGTGGCCGCCGACGCCCCGCCGAGCCAGCCCGCCGCCCACCCGGCCGACGACCGTGCCGGCGGTCCGCACGACGGCCCCCAGGACGCGGCACCGGCCCGGTCCACCGGCCCGGCGGCGGCATCCACCTCCGAGCCCACCTCCGGCCCCGCGCCTACTTCGGCTCCCGCGCCCGCTGCCGGGCCGGTGGCGGCGTCCGATGATGACGCCTCCGCGGGAATCGGTGCCGTCAGCGCCGACCCGGCCGGGACCACCTCGACCGACGGTGCGGCCCCGGGCGAGGGCCCGGCCGCGGGTCGTGGTGGCCGGACGGCGGGCGATGACGACGCCCGGTGACGGACGGCCGGCCGAGGTGCTCGACTGCCTCGGCCAGCGGTGCCCGCTGCCGGTGATCGCACTGGCCAAGCGGCTGCCCGCGCTGCCGGTCGGCGCGGTGGTCCGGGTGCTGGCCGACGACCCGGCCGCCGCGAACGACATCCCGGCCTGGTGCCGGATGAAGTCCCAGGAGTGCCTGGGCTCCCCGGAACCCGCGGCCTTCGACGTCCGCCGGGTGACCTGAACGGCGAACGGCCCGGACCGGCAGTCACCGCGGTCCGGGCCGTTCGCCGTTCGACGCTCGTCAGAGGCGGTAGACCACCGCGTTCTCGATGTCCTCGCGGGTGATGCCGAGGTAGTCGACCGGCAGGTCGATGCGGGCCGCCAGGTCCGTACCGCCGATCCGGTCGCGCAGCACCACCACGGTCCGCACGCCGACGCTGCGCAGGTAGTCGACGCTCGGCTGGTCCGGGAACGACGCCGCGGACTGCCGGATCTGGTCGGTGAGCTGCGGCGTGAATCCGCTGCCGCCGTTCGTCACCTGCTGGAACCGGGTGGTCGACCAGAGCATCACGTGCTGGTCCCAGCCGCCCTCGCTGGGCAGCACCAGCATCGGCCCGTCCACCGTGCGCATCGCCAGCGGCTGCTGCGGTACGAGCGGGTGCGGCGTGACGTTCGTGCCCTCCAGCAGGATCGCCACCAGCGGCAGCAGCGTGACGACGCGCAGCAGCAGGCCGGGCCGGGCCGGCACCTGGTCGCGGGAGAAGTCGGCGGCCCGGCGCGAGTACGCCGCGACCGCGCCCGCCGCCAGGAGCGCCAGGAAGATCGTGGTCCACAGCACCAGCCGGCCCGGCGTGCGGATGCCCTGCCAGCCGGGCAGGTACTCGAAGAGCGGCACGTAGGTGAACGTGCCGCCGAAGAACTCGGTGCCCATCGCCAGCGCGCCGCTGACCAGCACGCCGGCCAGCATCAGGAGTCGCTGCCGGACCGTCCAGATCGAGAAGAACAGCCCGGCCGTCGCGAGCCCGATCAGCGCGAACCCGGGCAGCAGCGTCATCTCCGGCGCCCACGGCAACGCGTCCCGCGCCTGCGCGTGCAGCGTGCCCCAGACCGCGGACTCGCCGGACGCGGTGAAGAAACCCTGCAGCGGCGGCGAGTAGAGCTGGATCTCTTCGATGCTGCGCTTCGCGTACGGGTACAGCTCGGAGACCCGGAAGTACGGGATGGCGAGCAGCGCACCGGCCGCGCCGAAGATCAGGCCACCGCCGGCGTCCGCCGCGAGCAGCCGCCAGCCGAACGGTTTCGGCTCCGTCCACACCCAGAACCGCTTCACCAGGTACGTGACGAGCGAGACCAGCACGATCAGCAGCAGCGCGTACGCGAACGGCAGTCCGATGCCGAAGCCGAGGCTGAGCTGCCAGGCCGCGACCAGCCAGCCGGCCAGCGCCCACCCCGCGTGCCGCTTCTCCGGACGGTAGCCGTGGCGCAGCGAGTAGCCGTGGCCGCGGGCCAGCATCGCCAGCGCCAGCATGATGCCGCCGCTGGACATGACGTGCAGGTGCCCGGCCTGGGCCAGCCGCCACGGGGCGAGCGCGAGCGCCGCGCCGGCGACCGCGCCCGCGATCCGGCCGGTGCCGAGCTGCCGGGCCAGCGCGTAGCCGCCGACGAAGACCATCGCGTACGCCAGCACGAAGATGATGTTGTAGCGCAGCACCGCGGCGACCGGGCCCTCGCCGATCATGCCGGCCGGCGCGTACCCGAGCAGCGCGTCGGAGAACGCGAAGCTCAACTCGTTCGGATAGAACGTGTTCGACTCCCACAGCCGCGCCGGGTCGGTCAGCAGGATGTGCCCGGACCAGGCCATCTGCCAGGCCTGCAGCGTCGGGTCCCAGATGTCCTGCGGGATCGTGTGCAGCGGGTACCTCAGCGTGGGCCAGGTCATCACGACGGCGAAGAGCAGGCCGCCGAGGATCGCGAACGTCCACTCGTGGGTCAGTCCGCGCCGGACCGCGGCCACCACCCGTCCGACCGGGGTGAGCTGCACGGGCGGTGGCGGCCCGAACGACTCGAACGGGTCCCGGTTCGGGTCCTTGACGACGGTCATCTCGCCGGGCCGAGCGGCCGGCTTCGAGGCCGCCGCCGACGCGGTGGCGTCGCCGGGAGCCGCGGACCGCAGCGCCGCCGCGCCCCGCTCCGGCTCGCTGCCGGCCTTCACCGCGCCGGCGGCCTTGTCAGCGCCGCCTGGCTTGTCCGCGGCAACGGGCTTGTCCACGGCGGCTGGCTTGTCCGCGGTAGCTGGATTCTTCGTGGTCGCGGCCGGCTTGTCACCGGTCGCGCCGACCGCCTGATCGGGCACCGGAGCCGGGCGCGCCCCCGCCGCCTTCGCGTTGCCCTGCCCATCGCCGGTGAGCTGCGGTTTGTCCGTACTCATCGCTCGACTGCCCCTTGTGGTCTCGTATGCACGCCGGTGGAGACGGTCTAGTCGCCGATTTGGTTGCGAAGGAACGTGATGTCGGCGCTCTGCCCCTCGACGCCACCGGGGGTCTCCACGATCACCGGCGCGTTGGCCGCGCGGATCACGCCGACCAGCAACGCCGGGTCGATCATGCCGTTCCCGATGTTGTCGTGCCGGTCGCGCCGGGAGTCGAACTCGTCCCGCGAGTCGTTGCAGTGCACCAGGTCGATCCGCCCGGTGATCGCCTTGACCCGGTCGACCGCGTCGATCAGCGCCTCACCGCCGGCGTGCGCGTGGCAGGTGTCCAGGCAGAACCCGGCGCCGAGCGGCCCGACCGCGTCCCACAGCCGGGCGATCGCGTCGAACGTGCGGGCGCACGCGTTCTCCCCGCCGGCCGTGTTCTCGATCAGGACGGGCAGCGGGAAGCCGCCCTCCTTCGCCGCGTAGGCGAACGTCTTGCGCCAGTTGTCGAAGCCGATCGCGATGTCGTCGCCGTCGCCGACGTGGCCGCCGTGCACGATCAGCCCGGCCGCGCCGATCTCCGCGGCCGCGCGGGCGTGCGCGAGCAGCAGCTTGCGGCTCGGGATGCGCACCCGGTTGTTCGTGGTGGCCACGTTGATCCGGTACGGCGCGTGCACGAAGAGCTGCACGTCCGAGGCGCGCAGCGCGTCCGCGTCGGCCCGGGGCGCGGGCGTGTCGAACTTCTGCGGGTCGGTGAGGAAGAACTGCACGGCGTCGGCACCGCGGGCGGCGGCGGCGGCCAGCGGGTCGGCCGGATCGACGTGGGCTCCGATTCGCATGACGGGCAGCCTACGTCTCTCCCCCGACGAAAATCGCCCCCGGCTGTCCGAACGGTCACGCCGGCGTCACGATCGGCCGCGCCGTCACCGAGCGCCACCGCGTCTCGTTGGGCGAATGAAATCGACCGGGGGTGTTTTACACCACTTTGTCGTTCGCCGTCACACCAGCCCGGGGAGTCTGTCGATGCGGAGCCGGATCGCGCGCATGTCGCTGACCGTGTTGGTGGCGGCGTTGCCGCTGCTCACCGGCGCCGCGTCGGCCACCGAGGAGAGCGGCGAGGAGGTCGTCTTCAGCGGCGGCGGGCTGATCGGCCTGGCCTGCGGCGCGAAGCCGAACGTGGGCGCGGTCTCGCTGCCCGCCGAGTCCACGCTGCGGGTGGTCAACCAGACCGGCTACCGGGCCAAGCTGATCCTGGACGGCGTCACGCAGGGCGAGGTCGGCAAGGGGGACGCGGCCAAGGTCCTCTTCCACCGCGGCCCGGTCACGGTCGCGCTGAAGCCGAACTGCGTGCTCACCGAGGAGTCCGCGTCCGTGCGCGTCACGGTGCGCCCGCCGGTGCGTGTCGCACCGCCCCCGGCGGCATCGAAACCGGCGGAGGAGCCGGCGCCGGCCGTGGCGCCGCCGGCCGCCCCGGAGCCGCGCTCGCCGGACGCCACCACGAGCCGGCCCACGCCGGGCGGCGCGCGGTCCACGCCGGCCACCGCGGTGTCGTCGCCGGTGCCGGACGTTCCCGCGGGTACGACCGAGAGCGCCCGGGTGCCCGGCGCCACGCCGTCGGTCGTCCCGTCCGACCAGTCCCCGCTCCCCGATCCGCTCGCCGCCCCGCTCGGCGGCGGCACGCCCGGTGACGCCGTGGACGGTGTCGCCGCGGAACCGGTCGCCGCGGTGGTACCGGTCGAGGAGACCGGCCCGGTCGGCCTGCTGGCATTAATCGCGACAATTTGCGTGATTGGCGTGTCAGCTGGGGCAATTCGGGCTATTATCGCTCAGCGGGCCGCTCGAACAGCGTGACGGCGGGCCCGCGTCCGAGGCCCCGCGGGGCGCCGGTCCAACCTCGTCGGTGTGGTCGTTCCTCCCCAGGTCCCACCCCAGGAAAGCGGACCCGCGCCCCGCGGTTCTTTTCATCCCGCTTTGGTGGATCTTCATCGGGGTCCGCTGATCCGTGCCGCGAGAGCCCCGCTATCCTTGTCAGGTTGCCCGCGGCCGGTAATCCCATCGCGCCCGCGGCAACGACGCAGACCTCCTGTCACGGAAGGACCGTGACCGCTAGCCCATAGGAGGTGAGTACGTCTTGCGTCACTACGAAATCATGGTGATCCTCGATGCCAGTCTCGAGGAGCGCACCGTTGCACCGTCGCTCGACACGTACCTGAACGTGATCCGGACCGCGGGCGGCTCGGTGGAGAAGCTCGACGTCTGGGGCCGCCGGCGCCTGTCGTACGAGATCGACAAGAAGGCCGAAGGCATCTACGCCGTCATCGACCTGCAGGCGACGACCGAGGCCGTGGCCGAGCTGGACCGCCAGCTGCGGCTCAACGAGTCCGTGCTGCGCACCAAGGTCATCCGGCCGGAAGTTCGCTGATCTTCCGGCTCCACCCGAACCGAACGTCGCCGGGGTTTTGTCACACCCGTGTGGCAATCTGACACACCAAATCACCCCGGTGGTAGGAGAAGGTCATGGCAGGAGAGACAGTCATCACCGTCGTTGGCAATCTGACCAATGACCCAGAGTTGCGCTTCACCGCCTCGGGTGCGGCAGTCGCCAGGTTCACGGTCGCGTCGACCCCTCGGACTCTCGATCGGCAGTCCGGGGAGTGGAAGGACGGCGAGCCACTCTTCCTCCAGTGCAGCGTCTGGCGTCAGGCGGCGGAGAACGTCGCCGAGTCGCTGACGCGCGGTTCTCGCGTGATCGTCCAGGGGCGTCTGCGCCAGCGGTCGTACGAGACGCGTGAGGGAGAGAAGCGCACCGTCATCGAGATGGAGGTCGACGAGGTCGGCCCCTCGCTCCGCTACGCGACCGCGAAGGTCCAGAAGATGTCCCGTTCCGGTGGCGGCGGCGGTGGTGGGGGCTTCGGCTCCTCCAACGGCGGCGGCCAGGGCGGCGGCGGCTTCGGCGGAGGGAACTCCGGTGGCGGCGGCAACTTCGGCGGAGGCAACAGCAACTCCGGCGGCGGTGGCGGCGATTACTCCGACCCGTGGGCGACCGCGAGTCCGGCCTCTTCCGGTTCGGGTGGCGGCAACTTCGACGACGAGCCCCCGTTCTAACAGGTTACGGAGCAAGCAATGGCTAAGGCTGCGGCACTGCGCAAGCCGAAGAAGAAGGTGAATCCGCTCGACAAGGAGGGGATCACCTACATCGACTACAAGGACACCGCGCTCCTGCGCAAGTTCATCTCCGACCGCGGCAAGATTCGTGCCCGCCGCGTCACCGGTGTGACCTCGCAGCAGCAGCGTCAGATCGCCAAGGCGGTCAAGAACGCCCGCGAGATGGCGCTCCTGCCGTACACGACGACGGCCCGCTGAGAGGGGGGACGGACATGAAGATCATCCTTACCCAGGAGGTGTCCGGCCTCGGCGCTCCCGGTGACATCGTGGAGGTCAAGGACGGCTACGGCCGTAACTACCTTCTGCCGCAGGGCTTCGCGATCAGCTGGACCAAGGGCGCCGAGAAGCAGGTCACGGTCATCCGCCGGGCCCGCCAGGCGCGCGAGATCCGTGGTCTCGAGCACGCGAACGAGGTCAAGACCGCCATCGAGGGCCTGAAGACGGTCAGCCTCGGCGCCCGTTCCGGCGCCGGCGGCCGCCTCTTCGGCTCGGTCACCCCGGCCGACGTCGTCAGCGCGATCAAGGCCGCCGGCGGCCCGTCGATCGACCGGCGCCGCCTCGACCTCCCGGCCCACATCAAGTCGGTCGGTGCCTACTCGGTGGGGGTCAAGCTGCACCCCGAGGTCACGGCCAAGTTCACGCTGAACGTGACGCCGGCCAAGTAAGGCCCGCTCTACCGCAGGAGCCCCGGGACGCTCGCCGTCCCGGGGTTTTTGTGTCCCCGGGCAAGAACACATACCCAAGACCACGAGGGCCTTCTTCCCGCTTCCGGCGTGGTCGCGTTCCCAGTGCTCCCGCGGGCACCGGTCGTCGCTGGCGCTCCTCCCTGCCGGTCCCGGCGCGGCCACGGGCACCGGTGACCACCGCATCTGACCGCCGCATCGTCAGACGCGACCATGAACGGCGGCGCGAACCGCGCGACGCGTCGTCAGCGGCAGCGGTGTGTGCCACAGCCTCGGATCCGATGCGTCACGAGCGGCAGCGGCCGGCCGCGCGCCGCGAGTGAAGGCGTGTGTCGTGGGCGTCCGGAATCCCGTGCGCCGCGATCGGCGCCGGAAGCGGGGATGACCGTGCCGCGCGTGACGGGTGCCGTGGTGTCGTGGGACGTGAACCCGCCTGACGCGGCGCGAGTGGCGGTGGACATGGCGGGGGTTTCCCGGGCACCGGAACGCGCGTGACGTGGCGCGAGTGGCGGTGAACGTGGCGTGGGTTTCCCGGGCGCCGCGTGACCGGCTCCGGCGCCGGGTGCGGAGCGGAGCGCCGGCGGAGTCGGAGCGCCCGGCGGGTTTGCCCGCGGGAGCGAACGGGCTGTACCCCGCCGGGAGCGGGAAAATGATCCAGGTCCTGGTCCGGCCCTCGGCTTCTCAGCCGATCGGCTGGCCGCTGATCGCGGAGACCAGCACGGTGGCCAGGCCGCCGCCCATCACGGCCGCGGCCAGGCCCACGCTCGCGGTCTTCCAGGTGCCGCTGACCAGGCGCAACAGGTACGCGATGACGATGCTCACGGCCAGCGAGATGCCGAACTGGGGTGCCGCGCCGAGCAGCGTCGCGCCGGCGCGGGCCCGTTCCGCCGTGCCCTGGGTGAGGGTGAAGATCGTGAACAGCAGGACCGGCACCGAGTACCAGAAGACGGTGAAGCCGATCGCCGCGAGCGGGCCGCCGGGCGGCGCGTCCTCCAGCTCGTCCAGTTCCTCGACCGCGACCCGGCGGCGCATCGCCGCGGACATCTCGCGGCGCGGCGTGCGTTCCTCCGGGGTCGCGTCCGCGTACGACGGGCGGGTCAGCCCGTCCGGGTAGGTGCCGGTGTTCGCCTGGCCGGCCGCCCAGTCCCGCTCCGCGGCCGACGTGTCGTCCTGCCACGAGCGCACCGGACGTGACGCCCGGTAGACGCCCGCGGCCGGCGCGGTGCCGGTCGTGGGCGCGCCGGTCCACATCACCCCGTCCGGCGTGCGCTGCCAGCTGCTGGTGTCCGTCTCCGTCCGGCGCGGATAGCGGGAGACCTCGCCGGTCTCCCCGGCGTAGCGGGGCCGCGGCGCGTCCGGTTCCGCCCGGGTGAAGCCGTAGCCGCCGGCCCGGGTGCCGGTGTCCTCGGTCGCGGACCGCTCGCGGCGGGCGCGCGGGCCGTCCATCTGGGCACCGCGCCGCCACGTGCCGGTGTCCGAGACCGCCTGCGGGCCCCGCCAGTCGCCGTCATCCGCGTTCTCCGGGCGCCGCCGCCACGTGCCCGTGTCGGTGGTGCCCGGGGCCCCGGCCGGCCACTGGGACGACGTCTGTGCCCGTTCCGGCCGGTCCTGGATCGCCTCCGGCGGCAGCTGCGGCGCGTTGCCGGACCGCGGCACCGGTGGGCCGGCGTCGGCGCGCGTCCCGCGGGTGCGGGCCGGACCCATCGTCGGGTCGCTCCAGTCCGGCCAGCCGCTCTGCTGATAGTGCCGCGGCTTCTCCGCGCCGGGTGCGGGCCGCTCACGCCCGCGCTCCACCCACTCGGGCCCGCGCTCGACCCGCTCGACCCGCTCGGGCCCGCGCTCGACCCGCTCGGGCTGCTCCCAGCTCTGGTCGTCGGTCCGTTCCGGGGCGTGTTCCGGCAGCTCGCCGGCGCGCTCGGCGCGGCGCCGCTCGGACCGGGTCCGGCGCGGCGCGTCCCAGGAGCCGGTCTCCTCGCGGACGGCCCGGCCGCCCCAGGTGTCCTCGGCCGGCGCGGGCCGCTGCGCGGGCACGTCCGTGGCCCGGTGCTCGATCGCGTCCGCGGAGCTCCAGCTGCCGGTCTCGGAGACCCAGGTGCGCGTTTCCGTCACCCGACGCCACGAACCGGCGCCCGAGCGCCGGTTCCAGGTGTCCTCCTCCGCGTCGCGGCCCCATGAGCCGCCGCCCTCGTCGGGTGGCCGGCGCCGGGCGGCGGGCTCGGTGTCGCCCGCGTCGGTGCGCGAGCCGTACCGGCCGCCGGGCTGGTAGGCGCGGTAGCCGGTGCCCTCGTCCGGGTCGACCCGTGAGCCACGCCGCCAGCTGGCCGTGTCGCTGACGTTGCGCCAGCTTCCGGTGTCGTACCGCCGGTCGGCCCAGCTCGGCCGCTCCGGGGCCGCGTCCTCGTAGCTGAGGCTCTCGCTGGTCCGGTCGTAGCTGGCGCCGCCGTCCGGCTCCTGACGCCAGCCCTCCGTCTCGCGGCTGGCCTGCCAGCGGTTGCGCGCGCGGCTGGACCGGATCGGCGGGATGTCGCCGACGCCGGTGTCGCCGGTGCGCCGGTAGAAGTCGGTGGTGGCCGGGTCGGGATAGCTCGTGTAGCGCTCGACCTGCGACTCCTCCGCCGCCCGGGGCCGGGGCAGCTCGTCGCCGTAGTCGGCGTCTTCCGACCAGGAGCCAGCACGACGGCGCTGTCGCGGCGCCCGCCCGCTGAGATCCTGATCGTCGTAGTCCACCAATGGAGCGTGACCGTTCCGAGACCAGATCGCAATACGTGTTCCGGCGGCATCAACTTGCGGCGATGAGCCTACCTTCGCCCGAATCTACCCCCAGAACCGGACAACCTTTCTTTCCTCCACATGCTGGGGACAAAGTTTTACCTGCTCAGAGACGTTTGTGTGACGCGATCCACTTAGTTGTGCACAGGTTATCCACAGGGCTGCGCACAGTGTGCGGCCCGCTGTCCACAGGTAATACCCAGGCTCATCCACCGACCCGTTTGGGGCTGAGGGCTGGGTGTTCGTAGTGTGATCGCGCTACCCGTGGGAGTGTCTGCCGATGTGCCAGTCGGCCGCCGCGGTCGCCGGCCGTTCCGGTTGTCGGCGACCGTTCGATGCGGGATAGTACGTATGTTCGACTGAGGGGGCGCGATGTCGATTACCGACGACGTGCGGCCCGGCTCGTTTTCCCCCGACGACTCCGGGGACGACCGCCCGCGCCGCCAGAAGGACCGAAAGTTCGACGGCCCGCCACGCGACGGTGAGGGCGGCGGTGGCGGCCTCGATCGCACCCCGCCGCAGGACATGGCCGCCGAGCAGTGCGTGCTCGGCGGCATGCTGCTCTCCAAGGACGCGGTCGCCGACGTGGTGGAGATCCTCAAGCACGGCGACTTCTACCGCCCGATCCACGCGACGATCTTCGACGCCATCACCGACCTGTACGGTCGCGGCGAGCCGGCCGACGCCATCACGGTCGCCGCGCTGCTCAACGACGCCGGCGATCTCGCCCGCATCGGCGGCGCCCCCTACCTGCACACGCTGATCGCCAGCGTCCCCACCGCCGCCAACTCGTCGTACTACGCCCGCATCGTGGCCGAGCGCGCGGTCCTGCGCCGCCTGGTGGAGGCCGGCACCCGCATCGTCCAGCTCGGCTACGGTGCCGCCGCCGGCACCGGCCGCGACGTCGACGACATCGTCGACCTGGCCCAGCAGGCCGTCTACGAGATCACCGAGAAGCGCGTCAACGAGGACTTCGCCAGCCTCGGCGAGATGCTCCAGCCCACGCTCGACGAGATCGAGGCGATCGGCGCCCAGGCCGGCATGATGACCGGCGTGCCCACCGGCTTCGCCGACCTGGACCGTCTCCTCAACGGCCTGCACGCCGGGCAGCTGATCATCGTGGCCGGGCGCCCGGGTCTCGGGAAGTCCACGGCGAGCATGGACTTCGCCCGGAACGCCGCCATCCGGGCGAACCAGGCGAGCGCCATCTTCTCGCTCGAAATGAGCAAGATCGAGATCGTGATGCGTCTGCTGTCGGCGGAGGCGCGGGTGCCGCTGCACGTGCTGCGGTCCGGGCAGCTCTCCGACGACGACTGGACGAAGCTGGCGCGGTGCATGGGCGAGATCAGCGAGGCCCCGCTGTTCGTGGACGACACGCCGAGCATGAACCTGATGGAGATCCGGGCGAAGGCGCGGCGCCTCAAGCAGCGGCACGACCTCAAGCTGATCGTCGTCGACTATCTGCAGCTGATGTCCTCGCCGGGCCGCACCGAGAGCCGTCAGCAGGAGGTCGCGGAGCTGTCCCGTGGCCTGAAGCTGCTGGCCAAGGAGGTCGAGGCGCCGGTCATCGCGGTGTCCCAGCTGAACCGTGGTCCCGAGCAGCGCACCGACAAGCGCCCGCAGCTGTCCGACCTGCGTGAGAGTGGATCGATCGAGCAGGACGCCGACGTCGTGATCCTGCTCCACCGCGACGACTACTACGACAAGGAGTCACCGCGCGCGGGCGAGGCGGACTTCATCGTGGCGAAGCACCGTAACGGCCCGACGGACACGGTCACGGTCGCGGCGCAGCTGCACCTGTCGCGGTTCGTGGACATGGCGATGTAGGGCCGCCTGCAGGAGCGGGGCGGCCCTACCCGCGGGACGTTCTAGTCGAAGAGCTCGCCCAGGAAACCGCGGTGCTTCTTGCCACGTCGGTGACCGTGGTGGCGGTAGTGCCCGTGGTACCCGCCGCCGTGGCCGTAGGCGGGTGCCCCGTGCCCGTACGCCGGGGTCGCCGCCGGGTAGCCGTGCTGAACCGGAGGCGGAGGCGGAGGCGCGTAACCGCCACCGTGCACCGGCGCGGCCGGCGGGTAACCGGGAGGCGGCGGAGGCGGCGGGACAGCCCCAGGGCGGGCGCCCTGCGGGTTGCTCCGGTTCCAGCTCTGCTCGGCTTCGAACAGCTTCTCCAGCTCGCCGCGGTCCAGGAAGATCCCCCGGCACTCGCCGCACTGGTCGATGGTGACGCCGCTGCGTTCGTACTGCCGCATCTGGCCGTGGCACTTTGGACAGGTCATCTGCATGCGTCGACGGTACCCCGACCGGTCACGCATCGTGCACCTACGGCGCCAGCCACCAGCCCAGCCCGGCGGCCGAAAGACCCAGAAGCAGATTCAACGCCAGATTCAGTACGCCGAGCGCACGCGGCAGCCGTACGGTGTCCGCCGCCAGCGTGGACCAGGTGGTCAGCGCGCCGCAGAAACCGGTTCCGGCCAGCGCGACCACCCAGGTCGGCGCGGTGCTGTGCAGCAGGCCGAGCAGCAGCGAGCCGAGCACGTTCGCGGCCAGGATGCCCCACGGCAGGCGCCGCCCGAACCGGGCCGCCGCGGCCGTGTCGAGCAGCAGGCGCACCACCGCCCCGGCCGCGCCGCCGATCAGCACCAGCCCAAATGTGATCATGACGAGTTCTCCTTGACGCCGCGCGCCCGCCGTGCTGACCGGCCGCTCATGCCGGCCGGTACGCCGTCACGCACGCCTCGCGCCGGGCCACCGGCCGGTGAGCCGTCGACCGGCGAGCCACCGGCCGAGCCGGGCCGCACCGAGCGATCCGGCGACCGTGGCGACCGTATAGGCCGCGGCGACCGTATAGGCCGCGGCGACCGTATAGGCCGCGGCGGCCGGCGGCCGGTCGCCGAGCTGAAGCGTCTGCACCGCGAACGCGGAGAACGTGGTGAACCCGCCGAGCACACCGGTCGCCACGAACGGCCGCAGCAGCGGGTGCGTGCCGGGCCGGTCCTCGATCCGGGCCAGGAACGCGCCGATCGCCAGGCACCCGGCCATGTTGATCGCCACGGTGGTCCACGGGCCGGGTGCGGCGGCGGACACGGCGTACCGGGCGGCGGCACCGAGCGCGCCACCCGCGGCCACCGCGCCGATCACGGGCCACCCGGGGTTGGTCACGCCGGCAAGTGTGGCAGACGGCTCCCGGAGCGGCCGGACGCTCGCCGGGTGGCGGAGAGCCGCACCACCGCGCCGGTGTCGTGCAGCGACGGTGCCAGGTGGCCGGGCCGGTCGCCGGACCCGAGCCGCAGCGCGCCGAGCAGCGTGTCGACCGGCATCGCGCGGGCGAACAGGTGGCCCTGGCCGGCGCCGCAGCCGAGCTCCCAGAGCGCCTTGCGCTGCGCCGGGCTCTCCACGCCCTCGGCCACGACCAGCAGGTCCAGGCTGCGCCCGAGCTCGACGGTGGCACGCACGACCGCGGCGGCCTCGGGAGAGCCGTCCATCGCGGCCACGAACCGCCGGTCGATCTTGATTTCCTGGACCGGTATCCGCGGCACGGCGGCGAGCGAGCTGTACCCGGTGCCGAAGTCGTCGAGCGCGAGCCGTACGCCGGCGTCGCGCAGCTCGTGCAGGACCCGGTCGACCACGGCGAGCTGGCTGAGCGCGAGCGTCTCGGTCAGCTCCAGCACGAGCCGGTCCGCGGGCACGTCGTGGGTGGCGAGCCGCGCCGCGACCAGCGCCGGGAAGCCCGGGTCGAGCAGGCTGCGCGGTGACACGTTGACCGCCACCGGCAGGTCGTAGCCGGCGTCGCGCAGCGTGGTGACCGCACCGAGTGACTTCTCCAGCACCGTGTCGGTGAACGCGGGGAGCAGCCCGGAGCGTTCCACGGTCTCCAGGAACCGCAGCGGGTCGAGGTGCCCGCGGACCGGGTGGTGCCAGCGGGACAGCGCCTCGGCCGCGACGACCTCGCCGGTGCCCAGGTCGAGGATCGGCTGGAAGTTGACCGCGAACTCCTCCTCCTCGACCGCGCGGGTCAGGTCGCCGCCGAGCGCCAGCCGCGCGATGTCCGCGGTGTCCTTCACCCGGCTGTACGTCGCGATCCGCTCGCCGCCGCGTTTCGCCTGGTACATGGCGACGTCCGCGCGGCGCAGCAGCTCGGTCATGCCGCCCCGGCCGGGCGCGACCGCGATGCCACCGCTGGCCTCCACGCGCAGCTGCATGCCCTCGGCCGTGAACGGGTGGTGCAGGGTGTCCAGCAGGACCTCCGCCCGGTGCATCGCGACCGCGGGCGCGGACAGGCCGCGGAGCAGCACCGCGAACTCGTCGCCGCCGAGCCGGGCCACGATGTCGCCGGGGTGTGCCGCCTCCGCCAGCCGCCGCGCCACCTCGGTCAGCACCGCGTCGCCCGCGGTGTGCCCGAGCGTGTCGTTGACCTCCTTGAAGTGGTTGAGGTCGATCAGCAGCATGGCGGTGAGGCCGTCGTGGTGCGGCTCGTGCAGGTGGTGTGCGCCGCGGTCGAGCAGGGCCCGCCGGTTGAGCAGGCCGGTGAGCTGGTCGTGGGTGGCCTCCTGGGCGTGCGAGGCCGCGACGCTCATCAGCTCCTGGTACGCGGTGGCGTTGCGGATCGCGGTGGAGAGCGCGGACGCGAACGTGCGCAACGTGTACTGCTCCCGCTCGGAGAGCCGCACCTCGGAGTGGAAGCGCAGGCGGAGCACGCCGATCTCGCCCCCGGCACCGGACCCGAGCAGCGGCATCGCGAACACCTGCCGCTCCGGCTGGGGGGCGTCGTCCGGCGGGCCGTCGAAGACGACGCTCTCGCCGCGGCCGCGCACGAGCCGCCCGCCGATCGTGACCTCGATCTCGTTCGCGGAGAAGAGTGGCTCCGCGCGGACCACGGCGGTGTGCAGCACCCGGGTCAGGTCGGTGTCGTTGAGCGCCTCGGTGACGGTGGCGAGCCGCTGCCAGGCCTTTCGTTCCTCACGGGTGCGCATGCGGTTCTGGTAGAGCAGCTGGACGACCACGGCGACGGCCGCGACGATGAGCGTCCACGGCGGGTCGACGCGCCAGGTGGCCGCGGCCGCGAGCGCCGCCGCGATCTTGACCATCAGCGTGAGCAGACGGATCGGCCAGTCGCCGAGCACCAGCTGGCGGAGCGTGCCGCCGGTGGCCAGCGCGAGCACCGGCATGGCCAGCAGATCGTCCGTGACGATCAGGACCGCGCCCGCGACGACCAGCGCGGCCAGCTGCTGCGGTATCGGCAGGTGGTCGCCGTGCAGCGGCCCGAAGATCAGGGTGGTGACGGCCAGCGCGAGGCCGGCGGTGAGCACGGCCTTGGCGGTGTTGAATGCGATCTTGTCGGGCCGGATCCGGCGCCGCACCTTCGGCAGCGCGGTGCCGGCCGCCAGGCACAGCAGCGCCCAATGCGGCGGCAGAAACGCGATGGTCAAAAGAATGCCGGTCTCGGACCAGTTGTACGAGACGATCGCGCTCCGGATGCGGATCATCGAGGTGCCGACATCGACCGTAAAAGCGATCATCGCGGCGGCCACGATCGGCAGCCACCATTCCGGAAGATCGGAATTCCGGGCCGCGGTCCAGCCCGCCCAGATCAATATCGGAACGGCCGCCAGCGTGAAAAGGCTGACCAGCTGCCGTAGCAGCTGGTCAGCCCGATGGCTGGTAGTCGCCTCGACCATGTGACGCCTCGCTCCAGGGGACCGTAGTGGTCAGCCTACTGGGCACGTGTCCGCCGGCCTAGTTCTGGATCGGATGGGGGATCAGAGCCACTCGGTGCCGCGCATTGTGGTCTTCCCTTCGTCTCGACGGTGCAATTCCTATTTCCAAAAGTCTTTCGGCGCCTTCGTCAAGCGCTTCTCGAGTGCTTGACTGGGAACGACTCTAGATTCGGCGCGAAAACTGCGAAAGATTGAAATGTCGCTCGTTTCGGTAAATGCTAAAGTAGACGCTATTGATTACTTAGAGAAACCGTTTGACAACAGAATGCATTCATTTCGCGCTCGTCTCACCCGGAGTCATGCAGACCGTGATTTCCCTGATCAGGGTAGGTGTCCACGACAATTGACGGCAGATCACGAACGAGTGACAGTGTCGCAAATTCGAGTCGTGTGAACGCGTCCGGGCGCGTCGAAAGGCGGTCACGGCGCGCACGCGGGCGGCACCACCTGCCGTGCTCATAAACTGCCCGAGTGAGCGATCCCCGAAACCTGACGCATGTCGATTCCAGCGGCGCCGCCCGGATGGTCGACGTGTCCGCGAAGTCGGTAACCACTCGTACCGCCGTGGCCGCCGGAGTGCTACGGACCACCGCCGAGGTGGTCGCGCTGCTCCGCCGCGACGGACTGCCGAAGGGCGACGCGCTGGCGACCGCGCGCATCGCCGGCATCATGGGCGCCAAGCGCACGCCCGACCTGGTGCCGCTCTGCCACCCGATCGCGCTCACCGGCGTCGTGCTCGACCTGACACCCGGCGAGTCCACCGTGGAGATCACCGCCACGGTCCGCACCAACGACCGCACCGGCGTCGAGATGGAGGCGCTGACCGCGGTCACGGTCGCCGGCCTCACGCTGGTCGACATGGTCAAGGCCGTCGACCCGGCCGCCGTCATCTCCGACGTCCGCGTACTCACCAAGACCGGCGGAAAGACCGGCGACTGGGCCCGCCCGGAGGACCGCCCGTGATCACCGCACGCGTCATCGTCGCCTCGAACCGCGCCGCCGCCGGCGTCTACGCCGACACCAGCGGCCCGATCCTCGTCGCCGGCCTGCGCGACCTCGGCTGCGACGTCGGCGACCCGGTCGTCGTCCCGGACGGGGAACCGGTCGCCGAGGCCCTTCGCGCCGCCGTCGCCGACCGCGTCTCACTCGTCCTGACCAGCGGCGGCACCGGCATCACCCCCACCGACCGCACGCCGGACGTCACCCGCGAACTCCTCGACTACGAGATCCCCGGCATCGCCGAGGCCATCCGCGCCCACAGCCGCGACAAGGTCCCCGCCGCCGCCCTCTCCCGCGGCCTGGCCGGCGTCGCCGGCCGCACCCTCGTCGTCAACCTGCCCGGCTCCACCGGCGGCGCCCGCGACGGCCTCGCCGTCCTCGGCCCACTCCTCCCGCACGCCATCGATCAGCTCCACGGCGGCGACCACTGACAAACCGAAGCGGACAACCGATTTACCCGCTTCCGGCGGAGCACGTTCCGAGTGCTCCCGCGGGCACCGGTCGTCGCTGGCGCTCCTCCCTGCACGATCCGTGGCCGCAAGACCCCACACCCGTCCACCCTTGCGACCACCCGGCCGCAAGGGTGCCCACGCCCGGCACCCCCGAACACCGGTCACCGTCCGCGCCGCTCCCCGCGAAACCCGGTGTCCCGCGAAATCCGCACCTGGTTCGCCGCCGGCGGGGCGTCCGGGGACCGCCGTGCCCCGGTTCGGCGCCGGTTGCCGGTGTCGCTGCCGGCGGAGTGTCGCGGGACCGTCGTGCCGCGGTTCGGCGCCGGTCCCGGTGTCGCTGCCGGCGGGGTGTCGCGGGACCGTCGTGCCGCGGGTCCGCGGTTGCCGCTTCTCACGTCCCGGGCCCGCGGGCGGCGATCCTGAGGCACGGAAGGGGCGCGGGGTCTGCGTGCCTCGGTTCGGTGGGGCGAGGCACGGAGGACGCGGCGCGGCGGGCGCGCGGTGGCGCAGCGGCTAGGCTCGGAGCGTGAGTTCCGAGACCGCGTCCGCGACGCCGATCGCGTGGGCCGACGCGCAACGAGTCGCTTTCGAGGCGGGCCGGGCCGCGGCGCCCGGCGCCGAGCGGGTCGCGCTGGGCGAGGCGGACGGCCGCACGCTGGCCGAACCGCTGGTCACCCTCACCGACCTGCCGCCGTTCCCGACGTCCAGCATCGACGGTTACGCGGTGCGGGGTGCCCCGCCGTGGCGGGTGCTCGGCCGCGTCCTCGCCGGTTCCGTCGCGCCGCCGCTGCCGGCCGAGGACGGCGTGGCGATGGAGGTGGCCACCGGCGCGATGGTGCCGGACGGCACCCAGGCGATCCTGCGGACCGAGGAGTCGGCCACCACCGCGGACGGCCGGATCGAGGGCACGCCGCGCGCCGAACCGGAGTGGCGCGTCCCCGGCGACGAGGCCGCCCGCGGCGAGGAACTCTTCCCGGCCGGCACCGCGGTCGACCCGGCGGTGATCGGCCTCGCCGCCCACTGCGGCTACGACACGCTGCCGGTGCTGCGCCGGCCGCGCGCCGCGGTCCTGGTCTTCGGCGACGAGCTGCTCACCGGTGGCCTGCCCGGCAACGGCCTGGTCCGCGACGCGCTGGGTCCCGCACTCCCGTCCTGGCTGCGCCGGCTCGGCGCGACCGTGGGCACCGGCGTCGTGGCCGGCCCGGTCAAGGACACGCTGGAGGCGCACGTCGACGCGATCCGCGCCGTCCTCGACTCCGCCGACCTGATCTGCACGACCGGCGGCACCATGCGCGGTCCGGTCGACCACCTCCACCCCGCGCTGCGTGAGCTCGGCGGCGACTACCTGATCAACACGGTCGCGGTCCGCCCCGGCTTCCCGATGCTGGTCGCCCGCGTTCCCGGCCCCGACGGCCGCGACCGCTTCCTGGCCGGCCTCCCGGGCAACCCGCAGTCCGCCATCGTGGCCCTGATGTCGCTGGTCGCCCCGCTCCTGGCCGGGCTGGCCGGCCGCGACGCGCCGCGACTGCCCCGCGTCACGCTCGGCGCCCCGATCCGCGGCCGCGGCACCGACACCCACCTCGCGCTGGTCCACGTCGACCGGGAGAACGTGGCCCGGCCGATGGCCCACGTCGGCTCGTCCATGCTGCGCGGCCTGGCCGGCGCGTCCGGCTTCGCCGTCATCCCGCCCGGCACCTCCGGCGAGCCCGGCGGCCAGGTCGACCTCGTCCCGCTCCCCCTCCTGAACGGCGAACGCCGATGATCACCGTTACCGACCAGCCCTTGGACATCGCCGCCCACGAGGCCGCGGTCTCGGACGCGCGTGCCGGCGCCGTCGTCTCGTTCGCCGGCGTCGTCCGCGACCGCGACCACGGCCGCTCCGTCGAACTGCTCGAGTACGAGGCCCACCCCAGCGCCGAATCCGTCCTGCGCGAGGTCGCCGCCGAACTCCTCGCCGACCCCGACGTCTACGCCGTCGCCGTCTCCCACCGCTACGGCCCCCTCAAGATCGGCGACGTCGCCCTGGTCGCCGCCGTCAGCACCGCCCACCGCGCCGCCGCCTTCACTGCCTGCGCCCGCCTCGTCGACGAGGTCAAGGCCCGCATCCCGGTCTGGAAACGCCAGGTCTTCACGGACGGCACCGACGAATGGGTCAACTGCGCCTGACACACAAGCCCGTCAACCGGCACCTCTATGCCGAAATTTCGGGCATCCGTGTGTTCGCAGGTCCGTGATCCGGCGGTGCCGCGGTTCGCCACCGCGAGCCTGGCAGATCTCCCGGTCGGCCGATTCTCGTCTTTCCGCTGCCCGCGCTGCCCGCGCTGCCCGCGCTGCCCGCGCTGCCCGCGCTGCCCGCGCTGCCCGCGCTGCCCGCGCTGCCCGCGCTGCCCGCGCTGCCCGCGCTGCCCGCGCTGCCCGCGCTGCCCGCGCTGCCCGCGCTGCCGAGTTGCCCTCGTCACCAGCGCTGCCGCGCTACCCGGCGTCGTCCGCGTCGTCCGCGTCGTCCGCGTCCCCGCGTTGCCGCGCTACCGGGCGTCACTCGAGATCAGCGGTGTCGCCGCGTCGCCCGCATCGCGCGCACCCGAGTCACCCGCGTTAGCGGGCCGACCGCGTTGCCGTGCTAGCCGCGCCACCCGTCGCCCGCGCACCCAGTCATCGGCATTGCCCGCACCCCCGCGTTGACCCGCACCCCCGCGTTGACCCGCGCACCCGCGTTGACCCGCGCACCCGCGTTGACCCGCGCACCCGCGTTGACCCGCGCTCCGAAACCCCCGCGTTGCCGGTCGGGGCTGCGGTTGTTGCCGCGGCGGGACCGGCAGGGAGGCCGGCCACGGCCGAGCGGTGCCCGCGGGAGCACCGTGGAGTGGCCACGCCGGAAGTGGGAAAATCGGTTAGAGGGGTTGGGTTCGTAGGTATCGACCGAAGTGTGGGACGGTGAACGCGACCGTGCCGCGCTCGCCGGAGTAGATCAGGCCCTTCTTGATCAGGGCGTCGCGGGCCGGGGAGAGGCTGGCCGGGCGGCGGCCGAGGGAGCGGGCGATGTCCGAGGTGGGTACGGCGCCGTCGAGGCCGTCGTCGTCGGAGGCGAGCGTGGCCATGGCGCGCATGTAGTCGCGTTCGGCGGGGGTGGCGCGTTCGAAGCGGGAGCCGAAGAAGCCGACGGCCAGTTCGGTTTCGGCCTCGGGGGCGGCGACCCGGACGTCCTCCGCGGTGATCGGGGAGCGTGGCGCGTGGTCCCAGGTGGCCTTGCCGTAGGCCTGTACGAAGTACGGGTATCCGCCGGACTTCTCGTAGAGCAGGTCGAGTGCCTTCGGTTCGTAGTCGACGTCTTCCCGCAGCGCCGGTGCGGTGAGTGCCCGGTCGGCCGCGGCCCGGTCGAGGCGGTCGATGCGCTGGTAGCGGAACAGTCGCTCGGAGTAGGACTTCGCGGCGGAGAGGACCGCGGGCAGGTGTGGCAGGCCGGCGCCGACCACGATCAGCGGGCCGCCCAGCTGGGAGAGTTCGTGGCAGGCGGCGCAGAGCGCGGAGATGTCCGGCGCGCCCAGGTCCTGCATCTCGTCGATGAAGATCGCGATGCCGGTGCCCACGTCGGTGGCGATCGCGGCCGCGTCCGTGAACAGCTCGACCAGGTCGATCTCGATGTCGCCGGAGTCGGCGCGGCCGCGGGTGGCGGGCACGTCGATGCCGGGCTGCCAGCGGTCGCGGAGCTTGGCGCCGTCGTCGTTGGAGCGCAGCGCGAACGCCTTGAGCACGCCGAGGAACTCGTCGATGCGGTCCGGTGCCCGGTGCCGGCCGGCCAGCTCGCGGACGGCCATGTGCAGCGCGGCGGAGATCGGGCGGCGCAGCGACGTGTCCGGCCGGGCTTCGATCTTGCCGGTGCCCCAGAGGCGGCCGATCGCCTGCGAGCGCAGGCTGTTGAGCAGCACGGTCTTGCCGACGCCGCGCAGACCGGTGAGGACCAGGCTGCGTTCGGGGCGGCCGCGCGCGATCCGTTCCAGGACCACCTCGAACGCCTCGACCTCGCGGTCCCGGCCGGCGAGCTCGGGTGGGCGCTGACCGGCGCCGGGGGCGTAGGGGTTCCGGATCGGATCCACGTATCGCACCGTATCGAGGTCTCTAGGTCTGGGGCTAGACCGCGATAGATGTCTCGATACGGCGTCTGGAAAAGACTAAGGCCGTCTAGCGATATCGCTAGACGGCCTTAGAAGGAGCTATCAGGAGGTACGCGGCGTCTCGGTCAGCGTCTTCAGGCAGAGCACGTAGTCACCGACGCCACCGACCGTGGCCGACGTGTACATGTACCAGGAGTCGGCGCCCTCGATGTCCTTGCACGCCTCCTCGCCGTTGTCCGTGAACGGGATCCGGATCAGGACTTCCAGGGTGTCCTTGGCGCAGGGCACCTTGCGGATCGAGGCGTTCTCGTCCGTGCCGTCGTTGACGATGCAGTCGCCGACCTGGACGTTCTCCGCCTCCTCGTCCGTGTTGTCCTCGGCGGTGGGCGTCGGGAACGGGTCGCCGGTCGGGAGCGTCGGGACCGTGGTCGGCACGGTGGCGATCACGTCGTCGATCGCCTCGGTGGTGCGCACCGCGGCGAAGTAGACGCCGGCGCAGATCAGCACCGCGAAGACCGCGACCGCACCGACGATGATGCCGACGACCTTGCCGGCGCCGCTCTTCTGCGGCGGCGGCGGAGCACCCCAGCCACCCTGCATCGGCGGGCCGGGCGGCGGCAGCGGCGCGCCGTAACCCTGCACCGGGGGCTGCTGCATGTTCGGGTCGCCGTACGACGGCGGCGGGGCCTCACCGTAACCGGGAGTGCCGTAGCCGGGGGTGCCGTAGCCGGGGGTGCCGTAGCCGGGCTGGCCGGACACGGGCGCGCCGTAGTTGGGCTGGCTGGAGACCGGCGCGCCGTAGTTCGGCTGGCTGGAGACCGGCGGCGGGGCGGCGTAGTTCGGCCCGCCGGAGGTCGGGTACGGCGGGGGCGGGGGTATGTCGCCCTGCGCGCCCTGCGGCGGCGTGCCGTAGGACGGCTGCCCGTACGACGGTGGCGGCGGGTACTGCCCCGCGGGATTGTTCGGGTCGTACTCCGGGTGCTGGCCGGGACCGGGGGGTGGTCCGTAGCTAGACATCGGCTCTCCTAGGTTTTTCTGTCGCGCACCGAGGAAGCCTCACCAAGGTCCCCCCGCTGCTCGGGACCCTACCGCTGCTTCAGGCAAAGAACGAAGTCAAGGGAATCAAGCTGACTGTTGAAGAAGTACCAGTTTGTGTACCCCTCGACGGCCTCGCACTTCTTTTTCGCGTCGTCCTCACCGGTCGCCGGTGCGTCGAAGCGGGCGAGCACCTCGTACACGCTCTTCTCGTCACAGTCAGCGATCTTCATCACCGGCTTGGCGGTGTCGCCGACGTTCTGGACGCACTCGCCCTTCTTCGCGTCGCGCGCGTCGCTGACCAGGGGCGCCGACGCCGAGGGGGCCGGTGCCGAGCCACCGGCGGACGGCGCCGGGGAGCCGGAGTCGGCCGGCTGCGGCGTCGGGTCCTCGGTGGCCGTGTTGTTGGTGTCGTCGCTCGTCCGGTTCAGCAGGTAGAACGCGGTGCCACCACCGGCCAGCACGAGCAGCACCAGGACCGCGATCAGGATGACCATGCCGCTGCCACCCTTGCGCGCCGGCGGACCGGGCTGCGCGACCGGCGGCCCGGGCGGGCCGGGAGGTCCGGGTGGTGTCGGGGCCCAGCCGCCGGGCGCGGCCTCGGTGGCCCGCTGGGCGTAACCGGTGCCGGTGACGTCGTAGCCGCCGTTGCCGTACCCCTGCTGCTGGCCGTACCCCTGCTGCTGCCCGTACCCCTGCTGGTCGTAACCGCCCTGGCCGTAGCCGGCGCCCTGGTCGTAGCCGCCACCGTCGTTGTTGTCCCGGCCCCAGTCGCCCCAGGGGTCGGACGGCTCGGTGTACGGCTCCTCCTGGGGGTCCCGGCCGCGTCCGGGATACGGCCCGCCGGGCGGTCCGTAGTTCGACATGGCACTGCCTCCTACCGAGCTTCTGCGTCAGCTGCCTGCGGGTCGGGCCGCCAGCCCGGCGACCTCAGCCACCGTAGCCGGGGCATGCCCCTCCCCCACCTCCCGGAAGTGTGCCAGTGTCGGCAACCCGTGTCGTGATCAGGCGGGCTACGATCAGCGCGGTGTCCGTCTCACTCGTCGTCATCACGGCCGCGCTCGGCGCGGTCGTCGGGATTCTGACTCCGCGGGTGGCCTGGCGGCTGTCCGTCGAGTTCGGCGAGCCGCCGCGGTCGGCCTGCGACAACTGCGGACACACCACCGATGCGTGGGTACGGGTCCGGGTGGCCTGCCCGGGTTGCGGCCGCCGGCTCGGTCCACGTCCGTGGCTGACCACCCTGGTCGGTGCGGTCTCGCTCGGCGCGCTCGGCTGGGCGTTCGGCCCCGACCCGGTGCTGCCCGGCTACCTGGCGGTGGCCGCGATCGGTGTGCTTCTCGCGTTCGTCGACCTGGCCGTGCTGCGCCTGCCGGACCCGCTGGTCGGTGCCGCGGCCGTGCTCGGCGGCGGCGTGCTGCTGCTGATCTCGCTGCTCGACTGGTCCTTCGCCCCGCTGCTGCGCGCGCTGCTCGGCGGGCTCGTCCTGTTCGCGGTCTACCTGGTGATCGCGCTGATCCCGGGCGCGAACCTGGGCTTCGGCGACGTGAAGCTCTCCGCGGTGCTCGGCCTGATGCTCGGCTGGCTCGGCTGGCCGGCCGTGCTGCTCGGCCTGGTCGTGCCGCACCTGCTGAACGGCCCGGTCGCGCTGGTGCTGCTGGTCACCGGCCGGGCCGGTCGCGGCACGGATCTGCCGCTCGGGCCGGCGCTGCTGGCGGGCACGCTGGTCGCGGTCGTGATCGCGCGGCACGGGTTGCCGCTGTTCGGCTGAGATGGAAGATCTACTGTTCAGTGCCCTCGGATGATCGGCTGGTGTCGATAGTCCGAGGAGGGAAAAATCGGCTCTCGGCTATCGGTTATCCGACATCGCCGGTGCGGGTGGCGTCGCGCATCGCAAAACGGGAATTACACCCATCGATCGACGCTGATATGTCTTATTCGTTCGGTTTGACCTAGGCCGAACGGACGATCGCCCGTCGGGTCAGGCTGTCATTCCGTCGACATCGAGCCTCCACGGTGTCTATTCCATCGGGCCGGTCACCCGACTAGTCCTGGTTGCTGTGGCGGGCAGAGTCGTACCTCGGCTGGTCCACGGCCGTACAGCTCATGAGCCGATCACGGCTCGCTCCCGCGGCGCGTCCCGGCACCGCCCTGCCGGCCGCGTCACGACAGGCCCGACCCGAAGACCAAGGGGAGAAGGATGCTGAACCTCTACGCCCGAGCGGCGGTGTACGTCGCCGGAGCCCGTCACCGGGACCGTGGCGCGACCGCGGTCGAGTACGCACTGATCATCGCAGGTGTCGCCGCGGTGCTGGCGGTCGTCGTGTTCGCACTCCAGGACGTACTGCGGGACATGTTCCAGGAGACCTGCACGGACATCGCCGCCGGCACGGGTGCGCCGGTGCCGCCCGACTGCGTGGCCCCGTAACACCTGATCACAGCGTCGCCACGGCCCGTACGGGGGCGGGTCGTGGTGACGCTGCCGGCCGAACGAGACGGAAAGGCAGTCATGCGGCTCAGGGGGAGGCGACGGCACGCCGATCGGGGTGCCGCGGCGGTGGAGACCGCACTCGTTCTGCCGTTGCTGCTCATGGTCGTGTTCGCGATGATCGACTTCGGCCGGATGCTGAACACCCAGATCAAGGTCACCGAGGCGGCCCGCGAGGGCGCCCGCGCGCTCGCACTCGTCGGTGACGACGAGGCCGGTGCGGTCGCCGGCACCGTGTTGGGCACGCCGCCCGCCTCGTTCCCCGGGCCCGGTGACTGGACCGGCACCTCGATCGAGGACTGCGCCGGCCCCATCGAGGACAACGCGACGTACGAGGTGGTGTACGGCTTCGTGTTCGTCACCCCGCTCACCGTGTTCGCCGACATCGGCGGCGGCGCCGTCCGGCTGAATGCCACGGCGGTCATGCCATGCCGCGCCTGACCGGACGGCGATCGCGCCGGAGGGACCGCGGCGCGGTCGCCGTCCTCGTAGCGATGATGTTCGGCAGCGGTATGGTCGCCGGCTTCGGCGCGCTGACCGTGGACGTCGGCCTGCTCTACGCGGAGCGCACGCAGCTGCAGACCGCCGCGGACGCGGCCGCCATCGCGGTGGCCAAGGTGTGCGCGCTGCGCCGGGCGCAGTGCAACACGAGCGACATGCTGGCGGAAGGCCTCCGGTACGCCAGGGCCAACGTGAAGAGCGCCGGGGCCGGGGTCAGCAGGATCTGCGGCAGCGTCCGGGTCGACGTCCCACTGGCCAGGCCCGGCCCGATCACGGCCTGCCCGGCCCCGCCGGACAACCTGACCCGCTGCCTGGGCGACCGGCCCGGCACCGGCGAGTTCGTCGAGGTGTGGGTGGAGACCCGGCGGTCGGGCGGCAGCACCGCGCTGCCGCCGGTGTTCGCGGGCGCGGTCACCGGCACCGACGGCGTCACGGTCGGTGCATGCGCGCGCGCCTCCTGGCAGGTGGTCAGCACGGTGCCCGGCGCGCTGCCGATCGTGCTGTCCGACTGCCGGGTGCGGCAGGTGTTCGACACCCGCGGCCCGGAGCTCGCACCGGAGGACGGCCGGCACCGGGCGGGCCGAGCCGGCGAGATCCGGCTGCCGTTCCGGGAGATCGACGCGGGGTCGCCCATGTTCGGCTACTGCCGGGCTCCCGGCTGGCCGCGCCGCAGCGACGCGACCGACGGCTTCGGCGGCGACGTGCTCGGTGACGACCCCACGCGGTGCGCCCGGACGACCTTCACCATCGGCACCGTCCGCGCGCTCCGGGACGGCGACGGCGACGCGAACGCGTTCTGGGGAGAGAGCCGCCGGGGCCGGAAGCCGCCCGGTTGCTTCGCGCTGCTCAACGAGCTGGTGACCAGCAAGGAGCCGATCCCCGTCGCGGTCTACCGGCCCACCTCCACCGGTGCCTCGGTGGAGAGCATCCGCAGTTTCGTGGTCACCGGCTGGTACCGCCGGGGCTGGCCGGACCGGAAACCGCGCGTGCCCGGACGGGACGACCGGTGGAACATGCGCTCCACGCTGACCGGCGCGACCCGCTGCGCGGTCAGTCCACGCTTCACCGACTCCTGTCTCTTCGGCTACTTCACCGCCGACCCGGCCGGCGGTGGCGCGGCCGGACCCGCCTCGATCCGGATCACCGGCTGACGATCAAGAAACGGACCGGTTCTTCATGTCTCGTCGCATCCTCGCCGTCTTCCTGGCGATCGTCCTGGCCGTGCTCGGCACCGCGGCGGTGCTGTACTACGTGAACCGGGCCGACGACCGGGCGGTCGACGACGTCAGCGCCGTCGAGGTGCTGGTCGCTCAGCAGCGCATCGCGACCGGCACCACCGGCACCGTGATCAGGGACCGGCAGCTCGCGGTCACCACCCGCATGCCCGCGTCCAGCCTGCCCGAGGGCGCGGTCACCTCGATCACGCCCGAACTGGAGAAACAGCTGGTCACGTCCACGCTGCTGCCGGGCCAGCTGCTGCTGCGCAGCATGTTCGCGAACGCGACGGAGACGTCCAGCGGCCTGGCCATCCCGAGCGACAAGGTGGCGGTCAGCTTCGAGGCGTCGATGGCGCAGCAGGTGGCCGGGTACGTGCGGCCCGGCGCGCACGTGGCGCTGTTCGCGTCGTACACCGCGACCGCGAACGGCAGCAAGGCGATCGGCGGCGAGGGCGTCCGCGGCACCGCGGTGCTGCTGCCCCGGATCGAGGTGATCGCGATCGGCGAGTACGGCACCGGCGAGACCACGATCACGCCGCAGGACGGCGCACCGGACGCGGAGCCGACGACGCTGGTCACGGTGGCGGCCTCCACGGTGGAGGCCGCGAAGATCATCACGGCGGCGAACGCGGGGGCGATCTACCTCGCGCTGCTCACCGACGAGTCCGACGTCCAGGCCGGCGTCGGCGTCGACGACAACAACGTGTTCGGGTGAGGTCGCGATGACCATCCTGTACGAGCCGTCCCGGCAGGCCGCCCAGCATTTCGGCATGCTGGTCGGCGGCGACGTGCGCACCGCGCTCAGTCTCGACGACGTGTACGCGCTGCTCAACGAGGACCCGGACGAGCAACTGGTGCTGATGGGGCCGAACACACCGCTGCCCGAGGCGGTCAGCCTGGCGGCCCGGCAGCGGCTGGCCCGCCCGTCGCTCGGCGTGGTGCTGCTGCGCCACCAGCTCGAGGTGAGCGTGCTGGCCGAGGCGATCCGCTCCGGCGTGCGCGAGGTCACGGACGTCAACGACCCGACGAACATCCTGGCCGCCTGCGCGCGGTCGCAGGACCTGTCCCGCCGCATGCACGGCGGCCTGCACGCGAAGACGTCGGAGCGCGGCGACGCGGTGGACGGCAAGGTGATCACGGTCTACGCGGCCAAGGGCGGCTGCGGCAAGACCATGCTGGCCGTGAACCTGGCGGTGGCACTGGCCGGAGGCGGCGACAAACGGGTCTGCCTGATCGACCTGGACCTGACTCTCGGTGACGTGGCGCTGATGCTGCAGCTGTCGCCGGAGCGGACCATCGCGGACGCGGTGCCGGTCGCGGACCGGATCGACGAGACCGGCCTGCGCACCATGGTCACCAACTACTGCCCGGGCGTCGACGTGCTGCTCGCGCCGGTCGTCCCGACCATCGCGGAGCAGATCAGTCGGGATCTCGTCACGGAGATCCTCTACCTGACCCGCGGCATGTACGACTACGTGGTGGTGGACAGCCCGCCGGTCTTCAACGACCACGTGCTGGCCGCGCTCGACTCGTCCCACCAGTACCTGCTGGTCGCCACGCCCGCGGTTACCGCGATCAAGAACCTGCGCATCCTGCTCGACACGTTCGACGTCCTCGACTACCGCAAGGAGAACCGGCTCGTGATCCTCAACCGGGCCGACGCGCGGCTGGGCGTGACGCCGGCCGACATCGAACGCGTGCTGCGGATTCCGCTCACCGCGCAGATCCCGGCCAGCCGTGACGTCTCGATCTCCATCAACCGGGGGGTGCCGATCGTGCTCGACTCCCCGGCGCACCCGGTCAGCGAGGCGATCCGCGACCTGGCCGGGCACCGGATCGGGGCCGGTGTCCCCACCCCCAAGGGCCTGAGGTCCATGCTGTCCCGCCGTGGGAAGAGGTGAACTGGTGACCGACCAGCAGAATCGCAGTCCCGGCCGCCGACCCGACGAGATCCCGCGCACCGGCAGCGGCTTCTCCGCGGCCGAGGTGCTGGCGCTGAACGAGGACTCGCCGTACCCGGCGACCGCGATCCCGGTGACCGCGGTGCCGAGCACGAACTTCCCGTTCAGCGGCGCGTCAGTGTCGACGTCCGCCACCGGCGCGTTCGGGCGCCGCAACGCCCGCCGCGCGTACGACCCGCTGGCCGAGGTCCGCCGCCGCGCCCACGGTGCGCTGCTGGAACAGCTCGGCCCGCAGATGTACGAGGCCGGCGCGGACGAGGAGGAACTGGAGCGCCGCGTCCGTGAGGCGCTGCCCGGCCTGCTCGCCAAGGAGGACCAGCTCACCGCGGGCGACCGAGGGGTGGCGTTCCGGCAGGTGATCGACGAGATCGTCGGGCACGGGCCGATCGAGCCGCTGCTGCGCGACCCGGACATCACCGAGATCATGGTCAACTCGTGGGACCGGATCTACGTGGAGCGGTTCGGCCGCATCCAGTCGGTGGAGACCGCGTTCCTGGACGAGTGGCACCTGCGCCGCGTGATCGACAAGATCGTCTCGCGGGTCGGCCGCCGGGTGGACGAGTCCAGCCCGATGGTCGACGCCCGCCTCCCGGACGGCAGCCGGGTCAACGCGGTCATCCCGCCGGTCACGCTGGACGGCGCCGCGATGACGATCCGGAAGTTCGCCGCCAACCCGTACGGCGTGGAGGACCTGATCGCGTTCGGCACGCTCAACCCGTCGGTGGCGTCGCTGCTGTCCGCCTGCATCCAGGGCCGGCTCGACGTGCTGATCACCGGCGGCACCGGCACCGGCAAGACCACGCTGCTCAACGTGCTCTCCCAGATGCTGCCGCCGCACGAGCGCATCATCACCATCGAGGACGCGGCCGAACTGCGACTGGCCCAGGACCACGTGGTCCGGATGGAGTACCGCCCGCCGAACATCGAGGGCCGCGGCGAGGTCACCATCCGCGACCTGGTCCGGAACGCGCTGCGCATGCGGCCGGACCGGATCGTGGTCGGTGAGGTCCGGGACGGTGCCGCGCTCGACATGCTCCAGGCGATGAACACCGGCCACGACGGCTCGCTCACCACCGTGCACGCGAACTCGCCGCGCGACTCGCTGTCCCGCCTGGAGACCATGGTGCTGATGGCCGGCATGGACCTGCCGGTGCGCGCGATCCGCGAGCAGATCGCGTCCGCCGTGGACGTGATCGTGCACCTGAGCCGGCTGCGCGACGGCACCCGGCGGGTCACCCACGTCACCGAGGTGCTCGGCCTGGACGGCGACGTGATCCTGACGCAGGACATCTTCCTGTTCGACTTCCGGTCCGGCACCGACGCGTACGGCCGCTACCAGGGCGAGCTGCGTCCCACCGGCACCCGGCCGCAGTTCCTGGACAAGCTCGCCGACTCCGGCGTCGACGCGTCCCCGCACAACGTCGGCCTGCAGGACGTGCTGCCGTGACCACACCGGCCGGCGCCGCCGCCGCACACCGCCCGGCCGGGGCCGAAGGTGGCCGCCGCGATGCTTGAGACGGGCACCCCGACGTTCCGGATCGTGATGGCGGCGCTGGTCTTCCTGGCGCTGCTGTCGATCTTCCTGCTGATCTTCTCCCCCATGTTCGGCCTGGTGGAGCGCCGTCGCCGGATGGCCCAGGTGGAGGAGTTCGCGGCCGCGGTGCACGCCGACCGGACCCGGACGTCCCGGCCCGCGTCCCCGTTCGCCCGGGTCGCGGTCTCCGCCGCCGAACAGGTAGTCCGCACCCGGGGCTGGGAGGAGCGGATCGGCCGCCAGCTCGACCGGGCCGGCCTGAAACTGCGCCCCAGCGAGTGGCTGCTGGCCCGGATCGGCGTCGCGCTCGGCCTCGCGGTGGTGCTAACGCTGCTGATCGGCCCGCTCGGCTTCCCGCTCGGCGCGTTCCTCGGCGTGATCGCGACCGAGCTGTTCCAGCGGCACATGGCGAACCGCCGCGAGGAACGGTTCGCGGCCGCGTTCCCGGACGCGATCCAGATGGTGATCGGCTCGCTGCGGTCCGGCTTCTCGCTCCAGCAGGCGCTCGACGCGATGGTCCGCGAGTCCGTCGACCCGCTGGCCGGCGAGTTCAGCCGCGCGCTCGCGGAGGCCCGGCTCGGCATGGAGCTGGAGGAGGCGCTGGACCGGGTCGCGAAACGCATGAACAACAAGGACCTGGCCTGGACCGTCATCGCGATGCGGGTGCAGCGCGAGGTCGGCGGCAACCTGGCCGAGGCGCTCAGCAACACGATCAACACCATCCGCGAGCGCGAGCTGCTGCGCGGCCACGTGCGCGCGCTCTCCGCCGAGGGCCGGCTCTCCGCCTGGGTGCTGCTCGCGCTGCCGATCGTGCTCGGCGGGTTCATGTTCCTCAGCCGCCGGGAGTACGTCGCGCCGCTCTTCACCGACCCGCGCGGCGTCCTCATGCTCGTCGCCGGTGTCGCGCTGGTCGCGCTCGGCGGTTTCTGGCTCACCCGGGTCGTCAAGGTCGAGGTCTGACGTGGACGTGATCGTGCTCGGCGCCGGACTCACCGTCATCTTCGCGGCGCTGCTCATCCTGCTCCTGACGCTGGTCCTGGGCGGCGCCGACCGCCGCGGCCTGGCCCGCGCGCTCGCCGACATCAACACGGTCTACGCGCCCGGCGCCGCACAGGGCCGCCGCACCGCGCTCTCCGCCGGCCCGGCCGGCCGGCCCGCGCTCGGCCGCGCGGTCACGTTGCTGGCCAGCCGGCTCACCCCGGACCGGGCCGCGGCCTGGCTGCAGCGCACGCTCGACCACGCCGGCAACCCACCGTCGTGGCCGCCCGCCCGAATCCTCGAGGCGCAGGGGTGGAGCATCGTCATCGGCGTACCCGTGGGCGCTCTGCTGGGTCTCGGCCTCGTCGCCCGCGGCTCGTCGCCGGCCAGCACGCTGATCCTGGGCGCGCTGGCCGGCGGGCTGATCGGCTGGTGGGGCCCCTACCTGCTGGTGCTCAACGCGGCACAGCGCCGCCAGGAACGGTTGCTGGACACGCTGCCGGACACCCTCGACATGCTCACGCTCTGCGTCGAGGCTGGTCTCGGCTTCGACGCCGCGCTGATGCAGGTCGCGGCCGGCATCGACGGCCCGCTCGGCGGCGAACTGGCCCGCGCGCTGCAGGAGATGCAGATGGGCAAGCGACGCGCGGAGGCACTGCGTTCGCTCGCCGCCCGCACCACGATCCCGGAACTGCGCAACGCCATGATGTCCATCGTCCAGGCCACCGAGCTGGGCATCCCGGTGGCGTCGGTGCTCCGCGAGCAGTCCCGCGAGATGCGGGTCAAACGCCGCCAGCGCGCGGAGGAACGCGCCCGCAAGGTCCCGATCAAAATCCTCTTCCCGCTGGTCTTCTGCCTGTTCCCGGCACTCTTCGTGGTCATCCTCGGCCCCGGCGTACTACGACTGATCGACACCCTCGGCAACGGGTAAGACCCAGACCAAATTCTTGATCTTCCCGCTTCCGGCGTGGTGCGGCCCGCATGCTCCCGCGGGCCAACCTCGCCGCGGGCTCCGACTCCGCTGGCGCTCCGCTCCACCCGCGGCGCCGGAGCCGGTGCCGCCGGTCCCGGCAAAAGATCCCACCACCACCCACGCCTCGTCACGCGGCAGAGAGGGCGTCAGCGGATCCGGCCGCCTTCTGTGACGAGCCATTCGCCGGTTTCCCAATCCGATGGACCTTCGTCGACGCGGAAGCAGAGGTCGAACCGGATCTCGAGATTCGGACATGCGTGCCGGACGTAGACGGTGCGGAAAATGTCCTCAAGGCCGGGTAATCCGGTCCCCCACGGGGCCGGGATCAACTCCTCCAGCTCGGCGCGGGTCAGGGTCGTCCAGAGGGCGAACTGCCATGTCGTGTGCGAGCTCCACTCGTCATGCACGAGTTCGAAGCGTGGCTCCCGCCCGACGACGAAATCGCGAATATCGGTCGTCAACTCACCGGGAGTCGCCGGAAGGATGAACGGCCACGGTTCACCGGTCGGATAGTGATACATCGCAGCCACGGCGGCCAGGTCGCGTACCAGGTCGTGCCACTCATCTGCAGGCACGGACCGGGTGGGCAGGTTGACGCCGGTGTGGTCGACACGCCCGACATGCCCGGTGAGGCGCCGTGCGAGGTCGGCCAGTTCCATCCGCTCGCGGTCCGGAATCGCATTCCGGCCCGCAAGCGGGATGCGCCGGCCGATGTTCAGGACGATTTCCGGTTCAGGCACGTCAGCCAGCCCGACCCGGGTTACCGGGCGGGCGGACGGTGGCATCGGTGGAGTCAAGACCAGGCTGTCCGCGGCATCGCTCGAGGCGTAAGCGACCTCGGCGAGCAGACTCCGCAACTCATCGAGGAACTGCCTGTACGCGGGTGAAGCCGGAAGGCAGAACACAATTTCCGCAAGTCGATCCACGGCCCGAACGTAACAAGATGAGGGCCTCACCAGTCGTGCCGTTCTTGGCGGCTTCGGACACTGCGCGGCCGGAATTCGGCCGCGCGCTAACTCAGCGTAGTGAAAGAGGGGCCGTAACTCGCCGGGGGCGCTCGACCTCACTGACATATAACCAGCCTGCCCTCGGCCGGTTGTCGCGTCGGTAAGCATGTGCTTTCGGGCGCCCTGCGCCCGAAATTTCACCATTTATCGACGCCGCCGCGACGTGCCTGACCGTGATCTCCGCGCCTCGGAAACTCCGTAGGCGACGCTGGTCGTCAGGTCGATCAATGACCGATGCGAAAAGGCGGCCCGCAGCGCTTGATGACCTCGTTTTCGCATCGGTCATTGATCGGCGAGCTTCGACGCGGGAGGCTTGTCATGATTTTTCGGGCGCGCTGATGGTCGGCGCGGAGCGTGTGGGCCGGGCCGGGGCGGGGCGCTGCGGGGTGTGGGCTGGGGCCGGGCCGGTTGCGGTGGGTGTATGTCTTTCGTGAGATGCGGGTGCGGGGTGCGGCGCACCAGACTTGATCCCATGACCGAAACTCTCGCCGGTGCGGCCGCGGTCGTACTGCTCGCAGTCCTGTTCTTCCTGGCCCTTCGTCATCGGCGGCAACAGACCGGTGTCGTCCTGACCGATGCGCGCAACCGCTCGCGATACTCCACCTCGATCTTCGGCAGCAGCATGACCGGTGACTCCGGTGGCAGCGGCGACGGCGGTGGCTCCGGTGGCGACGGCGGCGGCTTCGGTGGTGGCTTCGGTGGTGGCGACGGCGGTGGTGGTGGCGGCGGTTCCTAGGCGGTCAGCAGGCCGCGGTCGGTCGCGGTGGCCACGGCCTGGTTGCGGCCGGTCACGCCGAGCTTGTCGTAGATCCGGGCCAGGTAGGTCTTCACCGTCGACTCGCTCAGGCCGAGCGTGGCCGCGATCTGCGGCACGGTCAGCCCGTCCCGCAGCAGGTTGAGCACCTCCCGCTCGCGCGGGCTGACCACGGTGGCCGAGTGCCGGCGCCGGGTCAGCGCCCCGGCCAGGTCCGGCGCGGTGAACGAGCCCGGCGCGGCCGCCGCGTGCCGGACCGCGGCCAGGATCGCGCCCAGCTCCTCGGTCCGCGGCAGGAACGCGGAGATCCCGGCCTCGAGCGCGCGCAGCAGCAGGTCGTCGTCGCGCGCGGCCAGCAGCACTATGCCCAGCGCCGGGTGACCGCGCCGGACCTCGGCACCCCAGGTGAGGCCGTCGCCGTCGGCCAGGTCCAGGTCCAGCAGCACCACGTCCGGCTGCTGCGCGGCGAGCAGCGCCAGCGCCTCCGCGCCGGACGCGGCCGCGCCGACCAGTCGCAGATCCGGCTCGCCCTCGAACGCCGCCGCGATCCCCACCCGGGTCAGCGTGGCGCCGGACGCGGAGACAACGGTGACGGTCATGCGCGGAGTCTGGTCGTTCCGCGGCGGAATAGCGGTCGGCTACCTGACAGCCCTGCCGTTCGGTCACCCGAGATCGGCCGGGCGGGTCAGATCAGCCGTAGCTGCCGGTCCTTGGGCTTGCGGGGTTCGGTGGCGCCGAGCCGTTCGAAAAGACCGGAGTCGATGTCGGCCAGGAACGGCGTCGGCGTGCTGTCTCGCTCCGCGCCGTACCGGAAGCGTCGCGCCGCGTGGCTGACGTAGAGCCGGTCCTGCGCGCGGGTGAGTCCCACGAAGAACAGCCGCCGCTCCTCGTCGACGTCGTCGGACGACGGCTTCTCGCCGGGGAACCGCATCGGCAGCAGCCCGTCCTCGCAGCCGACCAGGAACACCACCGGGAACTCCAGGCCCTTCGCCGCGTGCAGCGTGAGCAGCGTGACGGCCTCCGCGCGCGGGTCCAGCGTGTCGACCTCCGCGCCCATCGCGATCTCGCCGAGGAAGCGCTGCAGGTCGTCGCCGCAGCGCAGCGCGAGCGGCTTGAGCACGTCCACCGCGGACCAGATGTCGGCCGGCTCGACCGCGGCCGGGGAGTCCAGCGTCGGTGTCGCGTACCGCTCGGCCAGCACCTGGCCGGTCAGCCGCACCCGGGCCGCGACCGAACCGCCGAGCCCGTCCTGATGGCGGAGCTCACGTGCGATCGCGGAGACGCCGACGCGGTCCCGCAGCCGGTTGTGCGAGCGCTTCTGCACCGGGATGCCGGCCCGGTTCAGCGCGTCCAGGATCGGCCCGGACTGCGCGTCGGTGCGGTAGAGCACCGCGATGTCGGAGAACGAGATGTTGGAGGTGCGTCCGTCCGCCCGGCCCGCGTCCATCGACCGGTGCGACACGCCACCGACCAGCTCGTCCACGGTCCGCGCGACGAACTCGGCCTCGTCCCCGGCGGATCCGGCCGCGAGCCGGCCGACCAGCGGCGCCTCGGGGTCGAGCCGGGCCGGGTCCAGCCGGCGGCCGCGGACCAGCGACGCCGGCGCGATCGCCTGCACGGCCGCGGCCAGGATCGGCGCGGACGAGCGGTAGTTGCGGGTCAGCCGTACCGTCCGGGCGTCCGTGAAGTCCTGTGCGAAGCGCAGGAAGTAGCCCACGTCCGCGCCACGGAACGAGTAGATCGCCTGGTCCGGGTCGCCGATCGCGCACAGGTTGCCGTCCGGCGGGCTGAGCAGGCGCAGCAGGTCGTACTGGACCGCGTCCACGTCCTGGTACTCGTCGACGAAGATCCACCGCCAGCGCGCCCGGTACTCCTCGACCAGCGCCTTCGACTCGGTCAGCAGCGCCACCGGCAGCGTGACCAGCTCGTCCAGGTCGACCAGGCTGTCCGCGCGGAGCAGTTTCGCGTACGCGGCGTCGTCCTCACCGGCCTCGGCTCGCGCGGCCGCGCGCTCCGCGTCGTCCGCGATCCGGAAGTCGGCCGGCAGCCCGGCCGCGGCCGCGTTCTCCCGGAGGATCTGCAGGCCCAGCGAGTGGAACGTGGAGACCGTGACGTCCTCGGCGACCGGGCCGAGCAGCCCGTCCAGCCGCTCGCGCATCTCCTCGGCCGCGCGCCGGGTGAACGTGATCGCCAGGCACTGCTCCGGGAAGACGTTCAGCTCCGCGCAGAGGTACGCGATCCGGTGGGTCAGCGTGCGGGTCTTGCCGGTGCCCGGGCCGGCCACGATCAGCAGCGGCCCGGACGGCGCGGACGCGGCCACCCGCTGCATCGCGTCCAGCCGGTCCAGCAGGCCGGTGCCGACCTCCTCCATGCCGGAGAGCATCGGCTCGAACGGCTCGTGCGGGGACGGCGGCGGGGCGAGCGGCGGCTGCGCCTTCGCCGGCGTCTTCTGCGGGACCGAGGCGACCCCGCGTGCCGGCCTCGGCCGCGCCGCGTCCCCACCCGGCGAGCCCGCGCCGGCGCTCCCGGCACCCCGCGAGCCCGCGCCGGAGGTCACGGCACCGGGTGAGTCCGCGCCGCGGCCCGGCCCGCCCGCCGTCCCGGCGCCGGACGCGGTGACCAGCGGCGAGGTGACCAGCGGCGGGGTGGGGGAGTTCGTGGTGGTGGCCGGCACCGACACGGCCGCGGTCCGCTTCGCCGGCTTGCTGGACGCCGCGGCCGTGGCCTTCCGCTTCGCCGGCACCCGCTGCTGCGGCACCGGGAGATCGAACAGCGTGTCCGCCTGGGCGGCGCCACCGGACGAGTCCAGCTCCCCCGGCTCGAACAGCTTGATGACGCCGTACTCCCCGTCGTACCCGGGGATTCTCCGCACCTGTCCGCGGCGCAGCCGCGAGATCGCCTCGCCGATCAGCTCGCCGCCGGCCGCGGTCACGTCCGCCACCGGCACGGTCGTCAGGATGGACAGCTCCGAGCCGAGCGCCGCGATCAGCGAGTTGAGCTGCCCCTCCACGGTCTTCGACCGGGCGCCCACCGCGTTGATCTCACCGAGGATCTCGGCCAGCGGCACCAGGTGGGTGACCTTCTTCGCGTTCGGCCGCGGAACGTCCGGCGACCGGTCGGCCAGGTCCTCGACCCGGCTCAACACGCCGATCGTGAGGCCCTTGCCGCATTCGGGGCATATGCCGTTGTTCGCGCGCGAGCGGGCCGGCTCCCAGTTGACCCCGCAGTTGCGGTGTCCGTCCGCGTGGTACTTGCCCTCCTCGGGGAAGAACTCGATCGTGCCGTCCAGCCCGACGCCGGTGCGCAGCGCCTCGCGGACCGAGAAGTAGTCCAGGGCCGACGACAGCACGGTCGCCTCCCGGGCCAGCGCCGGCGGCGAGTGCGCGTCCGAGTTCGAGACCAGCTGGTACGCGTCCAGGCTGCTCACCCGGCCGTTCATCGCCGGATCCGAGGAGAGCCCGGTCTCCACCGCGAAGATGTGTTCGGCGAGGTCGGCGTAGCAGTCCGCGATCGCGTCGAAACCGGACTTCGACCCCAGCGCGGAGAACCACGGCGTCCAGATGTGGGCCGGCACCAGGAACCCGTCCGGGCTCGACTCCAGCACGATCTCCAGCAGGTCGCGCGAGTCCAGCCCCAGGATCGGCCGGCCGTCCGAGCCGAGGTTGCCGATCCGGCCGAGCGCGGTGTTGAACCGGGCGGCCGCGTCCAGGTCCGGCATGTAGATCAGGTGGTGGACCTTGCGCGTACGGTCGCCGCGCTTGTAGATCGTCGAGATCTCCACCGAGAGCATGTAGCGCATCGGGTCCGCCTCGGCCGCGCTGGACAGGCGCGGCGGCAGGCGCCGGGCGATGTCCGCCTCAACGTCCGGGGCGAGCCGGTAGAGGCCGGGCTCCGCGGGCTGCAGCGTCTCGCGCAGGTGGTCGAACCAGGCGGGATGGGTGAAGTCGCCGGTACCGAGCAACGCCACGCCCTTGCGCCGGGCCCACCACGCCAGGTTCGGCATGTTCAGGTCACGACTGCATGCGCGCGAGTACTTGGAGTGAATGTGCAGGTCGGCCACGAACGGAGGCGCGGCCGCGGCGCCGTCGACGGGTCTCGCGCTCAACGGGGGCACGCTGCATCCTGCCACGCCGCGCCGCCCGGCCGCGCGTCGCCACGCCCGGGATGTGACGTACTCACGAACTCCTTAGCCTCCGGCGAAGGGCGGCAGCACGTCCACCGTCGGGTTCGTGGGCAGCTCGGTGGCCGGGTCCCGCCAGGCGGTGCCGTCGACCAGGTAACTGGCGCGGGCGAAGACCGAGGTCAGCCGCTCGCCGTGCCGGTCGGCCAGCTCGGCCAGCAGCGCGTCCAGCGTCGCCGCCGACGAGTCCAGCGTCTCCTCCGGGGTGCCGGCCGCGGCACGGGCCGCCGCGAAGTACCGCACGGTGATCTTCATGAGGTCAGCCCCCGATCGCCGACATCGGGCGGGCCGGCTGCAGGAACGACGGGTCGTCGATGCCGTGCCCGGCGCGTTTGCCCCACATCGCGATCCGCCACCGGTCGGCCACCTCCTCGTCGGAGGCGCCGGAGCGGAGCGCGGCACGCAGGTCGGACTCCTCGGTGGCGAAGAGGCACGCGCGGACCTGACCGTCCGCGGTCAGCCGGGTCCGGTCGCAGTCGCCGCAGAACGGGCGCGTCACGGTCCCGATCACGCCCACCCGGGCCGGCCCACCGCCGAGCGCGTCGTGCCCGTCGACCAGCCACGTCTCCGCGGGTGCGCCGCCCCGGGCGACCGGGTCGGGCAGCAGCGTGAACGCGGCGCGCAGGTCGCGCAGGATCTCCTCGGCCGTGACCATCGAGGCCCGGTCCCACCCGTGCTGCGCGTCCAGCGGCATCTGCTCGATGAACCGCAGCTCGTAGCCGTGCTCCAGCGCGAACGCGAGCAGTGCCGGTGCCTCGTCGTCGTTGATGCCGCGCATCAGCACCGTATTGATCTTGACGGGGGTCAGCCCGGCCTCGGCCGCGGCGCGCAGCCCGGCCAGCACGTCGTGCAGCCGCCGGCGCCGGGTCAGCGTGGCGAACCGCTCGTCGTCGAGTGTGTCGAGCGACACGTTGATCCGGTCCAGCCCGGCGTCGCGCAGCGCGACCGCGGTCCGCTCCAGACCGATGCCGTTCGTGGTCAGGCTCATCTGCGGGCGCCGCTCCAGCGCCGCCACCTCGGTGATGATCCTGGTGAGGCCGGGCCGGATCAGCGGCTCGCCGCCGGTGAACCGCACGTCCTCGACGCCCAGGTGCACGACCGCGATCCGGATCAGCCGGATCACCTCGTCGTCGGTGAGCACGTCCGAGTTCGGAAGCCAGGCCAGGCCCTCCGCGGGCATGCAGTACACACAGCGCAGGTTGCACCGGTCGGTCAGCGAGACCCGCAGATCGACGGCACGCCGGCCGAACCGGTCGATGAGACCCGGGTCGGCGGGGCGGGGGGCGACTTCGTCCACGCGTCGAACTTAGCGCGTGCTTCGATCACCGGCGAAGCATCAGTTCGGCGGCCTGACGAACCTCGGCCCGGTAGGCCGACCCGAACAGCGCGGTGTGCACCAGCAGGAGGTGCAGCTGGTGCAGCGGGATCCGGTCCCGCCACCGGTCGTCCAGCGGCCGGCCGAGCGCGGCCGCCGCCTCGGCGTACCCACTGATGATCTGGTCCTGCTCCGGTACGCCGCCGAAGAGCAGCAGCGCGGCCAGGTCGGTCTCCCGGTGGCCGCCGTGCGCGGCCGGGTCGATCAGCCGGACCCGCCCGTCCGCACCCCACAACACGTTGCCCGGCCACAGGTCGCCGTGGATCCGGGACGGTGGCTCGTCACCGCCGAAGCTCTCGATCCGGTCCAGCACCCGCGCGACCGCCGCCTGCGTCGCCGCGTCGAGCGCGCCGTTGTCCACCGACCTCCGCAGGTGGGGCAGCAGCCGCCGCTCCGCGAACCAGGTCGCCCACGGGCCCGGCGAGGGCGTGTCGTCCTGCGGCAACGCGCCGATGAAGCCGTCGGGGTGGCCGGGCAGCGCACCGAACGCGGGTGCCCCGGCCGCGTGCGTCACGGCCAGCTCCGCGCCGAACCGCCGGGCCGCCCGTGGCGTGGCCGCACCCGGCTCGATCCACTCCATCGCGAGCAGGTCCGGAAGAACCACGAGCACCTCCGGCACCGGTACGCCGCCGGCCGCACCGAGCCAGGCCAGCCCGGCCGCCTCCACCTCGAAGAACGTGTCCGGCATCGGGGCCGGCCGGTTCTTGGCGAAGAGCGAGGTGCCGTCGTCCAGCGTCAGCCGGAACGCGTCCGAGACGCTGCCGCCGCCCACCGGGGTCTGCCGGATCCGCTGATGGGTGAGAAATGTCGGGAGGTGCTGCGGGTGCGCACGAAGGTAGGACATGTCCATCCGCTTGTTCTCCCCACCGGGTGCCGATCCAGTCATTATGTCCGTATGGGTGCGGTGACTGTCCGTCCATATCGTCCGGTGGATCACGGCGCGGGCCGGCAGCTCTGGGGCGAGCTGACAAAACGGCACCGGGAGCTGTACGACGACCCGGGGTACGGCGGCGCCGACCCGACCGCCGCGTTCGAGGAGTACCTGACGCGGCTCGACCTGTCCGGCGTCTGGGTCGCCGACCACCCGGTGGACGGCGTGATCGGCCTGGTCGGGCTGATCGTGGACGGCCGGCGCGGCGCCGTGGAGCCGATCGTGGTCGCGGACGGGCACCGCGGAGAGGGCGTCGCCACCACGATGCTCGGCTTCCTGGCGGAGGAGGCGCGCCGCCGCGGTTTGACCTCGCTCACCGTCTCGCCGGAGTCCCGCAACGTCGAGGCGATCACGTGTCTGCACGCGGCGGGCTTCACCGTGCTCTCCTCGGTCCAGCTGACATTGGACCTGGACCGGCGACCCGGGGTCTGGCGCGACGGCCCGCAACTCCACTCACTCGACTTCCGCTCCTGAGCTGGGGTTCTCCTTTATTCGCACCATCTGACTGTGGACAGCGCCGGTGTCGTCCACAGCCGTTCGACTCGCCGCCGGCCGGTCACGACGCTCGCTGCATGAGCCTCTCCGATCTCCGCGTGGCCTCCCCCGCTCACCTGGTCGCGGTCGTGCCCTACCTGCTCGGGTTCCACCCGCGCGACAGCCTGGTGGTGGTCGGCCGTCGCGAACATACGCTGCTGTTCGCGGCCCGCCGGGACCTGCCGCCGGCCGACACACCGTTGGCCGAGGTCGCCACGTTCGCGCAGCACATCGCGGCCGTGGTGGCGCGGCAGACGATCGACTCGGTGGTCCTGTTCGGCTGGACCGACGAGCGCAGCAGCGGCGCCGCACTGGTCGCCGAGGTCGCGGACGCGCTGCTGGAGCTCGGCATCCCGGTGAGCGACCAGCTGCGCGTCGCCGGCGGGCGCTTCTGGTGCTACCTGTGCACGGACGAGGGCTGCTGCCCGCCCGCGGGCCGGCCGTTCGACGCGGAGGCCGCCGAGATCCGCCGGAGCGCGGGCTTCGACGTGTTCGCCTCCCGCGAGGCGCTGGTCGCGTCCGTGGCACCGGCCGACGACGAGGGGATGCGGGTGGCCACCGTGGCGGCCGACCGCCGGCTGGAGGAGCTGGCCGCCCGCACCGGGCCCGGTGCCGGCCCGCTGTTCGGCGCGATCCGGCGGGCCGGTGCCCGCGCGGTCGGCGTCGCCATGGCGCGGCATCGGGACGGCGGCACGCTCGACGACGACGAGGCGGCGTGGCTGAGCGTGCTGCTCGCGCACACACCCGTCGGGGAGTACGCGCTGGACCGCGCGGACGCCGCCGGCTGGCAGGTCGAGCTCTGGGCCGACCTGCTGCGCCGCGCCCGCCCCGAGCTGGCCGCGATGCCGGCCGTGCTGCTCGCGTTCACCGCGTGGCGCACCGGCCAGGGCGCACTCGCCGCGGTCGCGGTCGACCGTGCGCTGGAGGCCGACCCGTCACTCGGCATCGCCCGCCTGCTCGACACCGTGCTCACCGACGGCATCCCACCGTCCGAGCTGGATCGCGCCGGTGCCGCATGACGGGCCGGATGCGGCGCCGCCGGTCACACCGGGAGCCAGGCCAGGCCGTCGAGCGTGGCGAGCGAGACCGCGCGCAGGCCGCCCGGGCCGGCGGTCCACAGCGTGCCGCCGATGACCAGCGAGCGGGTGATCGGGCTGCCGTCCGGCTGGGCGAGCGTGCCGGTCTCCCGGATCGCGTCGCCGGTCAGCGTGAGCACCAGCGCGGCCGGTGCCGCGCCGGTGCGGTCGGCGACCGGCACCACCAGATGCCCGGTGGCCGGCCAGAACAGGAACGCGTGCGGGTCGAACTCGGCGGCCGAGCTGTGCGCCGGCAGGCGGTGCTGCGCCAGGCGGGCCGGCGCCCTCGGGTCCGACACGTCGAAGAGCGACACCTGCAACCCGGTGACCGCGCCCTCCGCGGTGGCGTCCTGCCCCACCCCGATCAGCCGGCCCGGCGCGGCCGGGTGGAGGTAGGCGGAGTAACCCGGGATCTTCAACTCCCCGGTCACCACGGGCCGGGCCGGGTCGCGCAGGTCGATCGCGTAGAGCGGGTCGGTCCGGCGGAACGTGACGACGTACCCGCGGTCCTCCAGGAACCGGACCGAGTGGATGGTCTCGCCCCGGCCCAGGTCGCCGACCGTGCCGGTGACCGCCAGGGCCGTGCCGTGCTGCGTCAGCACCGTGACCGAGCCGGCGTTCCGCGCCTCGACCGTGGTGGCCGCGCGCAGGCTGCCGTTCCACTCGGACAGTGCGTACTGGTTGAGCAGCCGGCCGGGCACCACGCCCGACGCGGCGTAGCGGGGCGTGGCACCACCGGTGTCGAACCGGTAGATCTCGGTCCGGTCAACGCCGCCGTCCGCGACGTAGAGGCTCGCGGCCGTGCCGTAGACGGTGTCGCCGTCCGCGACCACGGTCACCGGTGTGCCGTCGGCCAGCGCGGTCCCGGCCAGGTCGAGGCTCAGCATGGTCAGCATGCGCACCCCGTCGTACGAGGCGGGCCGGCTCACCCGGTCGCACGGGACCGTGCCGGTGGTGACCGTGCCGTCCGGCGCGGTCACCTCGAAGCGGGGCAGCCACACGTCGTCCCCGGCCTCCGCCACGATCCGGCGGTTGACGTCCTCGTTTGCCCGGTCCAGCGGAAATTCGATGCGCGGCGACGAACGGACCACGACCCGGGCCGTGCCGCCGGTCTGCCGCGCGTCGACCAGCGCGCCGTCCATCGCGTAGCGGCCGATCTGGCGCGGTGCGGCGGTCAGGTCGATCAGGCGCAGGTCCAGCCGGGACTGCCGCGGCACCGGCCAGCCGCGGGTGTCCTCGGCGAACCCGTTCGGGACGCTGACCGGCGCGTCCGGGGCGGTCAGCACCAGCGCGCGATCACCGGAGAGCAGCAGGTCCGCGGCGCCGTACGCGCCGGTCAACGTCAGCTCGCCGGTCTGCGCGCGGGACGCCGCGTCGACCACCCGGAGCACCGGGACGCCGTCGCGCACCGCGATCGTGACGATCCGGCGGCCGTCCGTCTTGATCAGGTCGGGCTCGTCCACGCCACGCTCGTGCGTGTTCGTCCCGGAGAACGCGTCGCCGGCGGCACCGGCGGACAGATCGGACGCGTTCGGCGCCAGCTCGGCGCCGTCCCGCTCCGCACCGGCGGCCGGCACCGGCACCTCGTCGCCCGCGAATCCGAACGGGCCGACCTTCGCCGCCGCGGACGCCCGGAGCGTGTCGTAGAGACCGGGGCAGGAGTCGTATGAGACGAGTCGCAGGCCCTCCGCCGGCGTCACCGGCGGAGCGTCGGGAGTGTCGTCCGAGGACGACGTGCAAGCCGTCAGCGCGAGCAGAAACGCGAGAACGGCCGGGCTCCGCCGGGGCACAGTCATGCCCGGTTGGACGACGGAGCGCGCCCGGCCGTTCCGTCAGCTCAGAGGTACATGCCGGTGCGGTGGTCCTCCGGCTCCTTCACCGGCGGCTTGTCGCCCTCGCCGAAGAACCGCTTGCCGCCGAACTCGCCGTGCAGCCGGTCGTCCAGCTCGTCCGCCAGGCCGGTCATCACCTGCACCGCCAGCATCAGGTGGGTGGCCTGGAAGTTGCGGCCGAAAACCGGGATCGACGCCCACACCGTGTCGTTCGCGCAGTAGAGGCGGCCGATCGGCATGCGGTTGGTCAGCTCGGACAGCTTCACGTACAGCTGCTCGGACGGCTCGATCTCGGTCAGGATCGGCGAGAACACGTCCACCAGCGGCGGGTTGTCGCGCACCCGGACGAAGACCATCGCGGAGCCGGCCCGGATGCCGATGTCACCGTCCGCGTCCACCTGGAGCTGCTCGACCGAGATCTTCGTCATCGAGCTGATGACCATCTTGACCTGGTCCTCCAGCTCGAAGCCGGCCAGCGGATCCCCGTCCTTGCCGGAGATCAGCGCCTCCTCCAGGTCGAGCTCCGCACGCTCGATGTCACCGATCGACGGCTCGTGCCGCGCGGTGCCCAGCGGCGGCGCGTCGATCGGCTCGTCCTCGCTGTCGTGCACCAGGTAGACCACGAACGCCGGGTGCGGCGCGCCGTAGATGTCCCGCAGCGTGCGCGCCACCGTGGTGGCCAGCCGGGACGCGCCGGGCGTGTTCGTCCGCAACCCGAACTGGCCGCCCGAGCCCTCCACCACGCCGGGTGGCGACCAGCCGAGCGCGACCATCTCCGCGACCGCGGCCCGGTCCATCCGGTAGCCCTCGGGCAGCTGCGCGTTGCTGACCGCGAACGCCAGCACGTGCCCGTCCTCCTTGACCGAGATGGTCACGGAGTAGACGGCCTCGCCCACGCCGGCCGCGGTCGGGTCCAGCGTCAGCTCGACGTAGGCGCCCTCGGGCAGCGACGGGAGCACGCCGGCGAGCGCACGAGCGAACTCGTTCCACGCGTCGGTGACCTTGCCGCGCAGGTCGGACGTAGTGGGCTCGTCGAGCAGGATGTGCTCGCTCATCTGGTCGGCCTGCTTGGCCGGTTGGTCATTCGCCGCTGCCATGTTCTCCGCCTCCGTCCCTCAGGGTCACCCTACCGAGGGGCCGTCGCCGTCCGGGAGTGCGTGCGTCTTTTGTTCGATCAGCTCAGGACGGGGTCGGCCACTGCAGCGCGAGCTCGGAGAGCCGGGCCGCCGCGTCGGTCGGGTCCGCGCCCCGGCCCACCGCCAGTCCCAGCAGGAACGCGGTCACCGGTGCCCCCGGCCGCACCACGTTGTGCGCCACGTCCTTGGCCAGGTCGAGCACCAGGCCGACCGGCACGTCGGCCGGCTCCAGACCCAGCTCCACGGCCGCGGCCACCACCCACTCGTCCAAACCCTCGGGTCCCGCCACAGTCGCCTCCACAGCTCAGGGGTTGTCGGCGGCCCAGGTCTCCGCCTGCCGTAGATCCTCCTCCGTGTCGCAGTCGAACCACGGCGGCACACCCGATCCGGCCCAGGTCTCCTCCCGTACCCGCAGCCGGGCGAACAACGCGCGCATCGACGCGCCGGCCAGCTCACCGCGCTCGGCCGCCAGCCCGTCCAGCGCCGCCAGCAACACCGGCATCCGCCACACGCCGCACAACAGCTGCCGTCGCCCGTCCCCGTCCACGAAACACGCACCGTCCACATCGGCGGTCGCGTCGAGCGCGGCGGCCAGTGTGTCGAGGGCGGCCGGGGTGAGCATCGGCAGGTCCCCGGCCAGCAGCGCCACCAGCCGGGTGCCGGGGGCCGCGCGAACCAGCGCGGACAGGCCGGCGGCGGCACCGGCGACCGGCCCGCCGCCGGGCGGCGACTCCACGGTGCGCAGCACGCCGGCGGGCATCGTGAGCGCGGCCGGCCCGACCACCACGCGCGGCGACAGCGCGGCCGTCGCGTCCAGCACCCGGGACAGCATCGTGCGCCCACCCACCGGAAGACCGGGCTTCACCACGCCGCCGAGCCGGCTCCCCCGCCCACCGGCCAGCACCACCACACCGCGATCGCGCACATCCATCCGCCGAACGTAACCGGCCCACCGTTCCGGGTGGCGGCCCGCCGTCCGGCGCGGCCGGCACGTTGCGCGCGTGTGCGGCGCGCGCGACGCGTTACTCGACCTGGCCGGCAGGGTGTCGCACGTCCTCGGCCCGCCGCCGGGCGTGACCGTCGCGGTGTCCGGCGTGGCCGGCCCACGGGCACGGGTCGGCGTGCTTGTGCCACAGGGCTCGGGTGGAGTGTTTGTGCCGCGGGGCTCGGGCGGAGTGCTTGGGCCGCGGGTGCGGGTGGGCGTGCCTGGGCCGTGGGGCGTGGCCGGCGTGCCGCTGATGGTGCCGGGGACGTCGGGAGGTCGCCGGGGCGGGGGCGCGGGGATACGGTGGGGGCGTGGGCAGAGCGACGGATCGGCGCACGGTCGTGCGGATCGACGTGGACGGCGACGGATCGGTGCGGCGGCGGCCGGACACGTTGAGTGCTGAGGAGCCGTTCGAGATCCGGGTCGGGCCGGCCGGTCCCGGGCGGCGGGCGCCGCTGGCGGTCACCATGCGGACCCCCGGTGACGACCTGGACCTCGCGCTCGGGTTCCTGTTCACCGAGGGTGTGATCCGGTCCGCGGACGACGTGCTGACCGCGCAGCTCTGCGCCGGCACCGACCAGCCGAACACGTACAACGTGGTGGACGTCGTGCTGGCCGCGGACGTGCCGCCGCCGGTCACCGACCCGAGCCGCAACTTCTACACCACGTCGTCGTGCGGCGTCTGCGGCAAGGCCAGCATCGACGCGATCCGGACCCGTTCGGTGCACCCGGTCGCGGACGACCCGATGCGCGTCTCGCCACGGGTCCTGGCCGGCCTGCCGGACCGGCTGCGCGAGCGCCAGCGCGCGTTCGAGCGCACCGGCGGCCTGCACGCCGCCGCGATCTTCGACGCGGACGGCGAGCTGCTGGCGATCCGTGAGGACGTCGGCCGGCACAACGCGGTCGACAAGGTGATCGGCTGGGCGTTGCGCGCCGGCCGGGTGCCGCTCGCCGGCCACCTGCTGATGGTCTCCGGCCGGGCCAGCTTCGAGCTGACCCAGAAGGCGTGGATGGCCGGCCTGCCGCTGCTCGCCGCGGTCTCCGCCCCGAGCACGCTCGCGGTCGACCTGGCCGAGGAGGCCGGCATGACGCTGGTCGGCTTCCTGCGCGGCACCAGCATGAACGTCTACACCGGCGCCGACCGCATCACCCACCCGTCCCCGGTCCCGGCCGCCTGACGACGAACACCCCGCCGCACACAACGTCCCCGGCGCCACGCAACACACACCGCGCCGTGCCGCGCGCCGTGCCGTGCCGTGCCGCGCAGCGCGTCGTGCCGCGCAGCGCGTCGTGCCGCGCACCGCGCCGTGCCGCGCAGCGCGTCGTGCCGCGCACCGCGCCGTGCCGCGCACCGCGCGGTGCGTTGTGCCGTGCGGTGCGGTGCGCTCGCTGGGTTTGTGCGCTCGCTGGGTGGTGCGATTTATCGTCCCTGCGTTTTCGGGCGTCCGCCCGGACGTAGGGCGCGGTGGACGCCGCACTTCGGGTGAGTGCCGTGTCGCCTGCCCCCGGGCGGAGTCGACATCGACGATTCGTTTCTGACGACGCTGATCCGGCCGCCGCTGAACCGGTTACGGGCGACCCGATGATCCGCGCCACCGGCGGCTTCGACCTGGTCCGCCGCCTGTGATCGCTTCCGGCGAGGACGTAGGGCGCGGCGGATGCCGCGACCGGGACGGGAGTCGCGTGGCTTTGGCCCGGCCGCGGCGGAACCGGCAGGGAGGAGCGCCAGCGACGACCGGTGCCCGCGGGAGCACTCGGAACGCAACCACGCCGGAAGTGGGAAAAACCCTGTGCCGGTCGTGAACCGCCCCTCCGCCGGACCGCCCCGCCCGTCAGCCAGCTTCGCCGTCAGCCGGCCTCGCCGTCGGACCGTCCCGCCGTCGGGCGCTAGATGCTGGAGACCAGGCGGGACAGGACGATCATGCTGCGGGTGGAGGTGACGAACTGTTCGGCGCGGAGGCGTTCCAGGGCCTGTTCGAGGTGGGCCATGTCGGCGGCGCGCAGGTGGACGATCGCGTCGGCCTCGCCGGAGACGGTGTAGGCGGCGAGCACCTCGGGGTGGCGGCGGGCCGCGACCGTGATCTGTGCGGGCGTGGTGCGGCCGGTGCAGAACAGCTCGACGAAGGCTTCGGTGTGCCAGCCGACCGCGGCCGGGTCGACGACCGTGGTGAATCCCTTGATGACGCCGGCCGCGCGTAACCGGTCGACGCGGCGTTTGACCGCGGGGGCGGAGAGCGAGACGCGCGCGCCGATCTCGGAGTAGGACGAGCGGGCGTCCGCCACCAGTGACGCAATGATCTGCTGATCCACGGCGTCTATCTGCAACGATCCGCTCCTTTCACGCAGCGTTCCGATCTGTTTCCCGCGCTCGAGCGTACCTACTGTCTAGAGGCATGATGGTCGGGGAACGTAAGCCCATTTGTCGGACTTATCTGATGTGCTCGCCGCGCTTCTTCCGCGTCGAGTACGAGATCAACCCGTGGATGGACACCGGCGTGCCGGTCGACGCGGACCTCGCGGTCAAGCAGTGGGAACGGCTCCGCGAGATTCTGATCGAGCTGGGCCACACCGTGCACACCCTGGACCCCGACCCGGGCCTGCCCGACATGGTCTTCGCGGCGAACGGCGCGTTCACGGTCGACGGCGTCGCCTACGGTGCCCGCTTCCGGTTCCCGCAGCGCGGTGCCGAGGCGGCGGCGCACCGCGCGTTCTACACCACGCACGGCTGGCCGCACACCGAGTCGGCCGAGATCAACGAGGGTGAGGGCGACTTCGCCTACCTGCCGGGCGTCGCGGGTGGGCTGATCCTCGCCGGGTACGGCTTCCGCACCGCACCGCCCGCGCACGCCGAGGCGGTGGAGGTGCTCGGCCGCCCGATCGTCCCGCTGCACCTGACCGACCCGCGCTTCTACCACCTGGACACCGCGCTCGCCGCGCTGGACGACCGGACGATCGCCTACTACCCCGGCGCGTTCTCCGCGGGCTCCCAGCGCGTGCTGCGGCGGCTCTTCCCGGACGCCGTGCTCGCCGACGAGGCGGACGCGCTCGACTTCGGCCTGAACCTGGTCAGCGACGGCCGCCACGTGGTGCTCAACAGTGACGCCGCCGCCCTCGCCGCGAGGCTGGCCGCGGCCGGCTTCACGCCGGTCCCGGTCGAGCTCTCCGAGCTGAAGAAGGGTGGCGGCAGCGTCAAGTGCTGCGTCGCCGAGCTGCGCGGGTGACCAGGGCCGCCGGGTGACCAGGGCCGCCGGGTGACCAGGGCCGCCGGGTGACCCGCGGAGGGTCACCCGCCGGCGCCGGGAGTGACGCCGAGCCGGCGCGCGGACCTCGGCGCCGGACGGTTCAGCCCAGGGTCGACAACTCGGAGATCAGGACGTTGGCCAGCTGGGTGCCGTCGCGGCGGACCTCGCGCAGGTACCACTTCTGCTGCGGCGTCCGCGGCTGGTTGAACTGCCACGACCCGCGCGGGCTGTCGATCGTGCCGACCTGCCCGATCGCCCGGTTGATGTCCTGCGCGCTCGGGCCCTCGGCCTTGGTGATCCCGATCGCGCGGTCCAGCACCTGGCCGGCGTCGTACGCGGCGACCGACGCCGCGGTCGGGATCGCGGAGAAGCGGCGCCGGTAGTTGTCCGCGAACCGCTGGTTGAACGTGTTGGCCAGGTCCGCCGCGTAGTTGTGGGCGGTGAAGATGCCCTCGGCCAGCGTGTCCATCTGTGCCAGGTTCGTGCCCTCGGTGAACAGCCCGGGCGCGTAGATCGGCTGGTCCAGCCCGGACGCGCGCATCTGCTTGACCAGCGTGACCGCGGCCGGCCCGAACGCGTGGCAGAACAGCACGTCCGCGTTCAACTGCTCGATCGCCTCGATGGCCTCGATCAGCTCACCGGCGGACGGGTTGTACGTGTCCGGCATCCAGATCGGGCCGTCGGAGATCTGCGGCGCGCTGTTACCGAACGCGCTGCGGAAACCGTCGACCGCGTCCCGCCCGCTGGCGGCCGGCGCGATCATTGCGATCTTGCCGCTTTTCACAGTGGTTTTCATATACGTTCCGAGCGCTTCGCCCGGTTCGTCGTCCACGTACGACGTGGACCACGTGAAAACCGCGCTGCTCACACTCGCCGGTCCGCCACCGGTGCCCAGCATCGGGATCTTGGCGCTTTCGATCTTGCCGCTGACCGCGCTCACCAGCATCGAATTGCTGACGCCGACGATCGCCGAGACGCCGCTATTGATCAACTGGTCCGCCGCGGCGGTCGCGGTCTGCTCGCTGTCGCCCTCCTCGGCGGTGACCAGCTCGATCGCATGCCCGCCGAGCAGGCCGTTGTTGAAGTCGAGATAGAGCTTCAGGCCGTTGATGATCTCGTCGCCGGCCGGCTGCCGGTCGCCACTGAGTGGCGCGATCACGCCGACCTTGAGCACCTTGTCGGTGATCTTGCCGGTGGCCTCGGCCTCGGAGTCGCCGCCGCCGCAACCGGCAACCACACCGGACATTCCCGCCATTCCGATCCCTGCGCCAAGCCCCGTGAAAATGCGCAGTGCCCGCCGTCGGTCCATGTGCGACACGCGTTCGCTCCCACCTGAAACAGTTTCCGATCTCCGGGTCACTGCGGTGTCTACCTGCTCGAGGGGACTTCGTCAATGCCCCAATCCTGGGACATTGAGCCGTGTTGTGGGTCCGGGTGCTCCTCACTCCGGTGGGCGACGTGACCCGACCCCGGCGGTACCGCCACCCTTGGCGGGCACCTCGACCGGTGAGCGAAGATGGGAGCCATGAGCGAGGCATCCCCCAGCACGAACGAAGAGAAGGACGGCACCGTGCTCGTGGTCGGGCCGGACGGCAGCCCGCTGGGCACCGTCGCGACCGGCGACGCGGCCGAGGCCGAGGACCCGTCCCGCCTGATCGAGCAGCCGGCGAAGGTCATGCGGATCGGCAGCATGATCAAGCAGCTGCTGGAGGAGGTCAAGGCCGCACCGCTGGACGAGGCGAGCCGGGGCCGGCTGCGCGAGATCCACCAGCGCTCGATCGCCGAGCTGGAGGACGGTCTCGCGCCGGAGCTGCGCGAGGAACTGGAGCGGCTGTCCCTGCCGTTCGAGGGCGACACCCCGCCGAGCGACGCGGAGCTGCGCATCGCCCAGGCCCAGCTGGTCGGCTGGCTGGAGGGCCTGTTCCACGGCATCCAGGCCGCGCTGGTCGCCCAGCAGATGGCGGCCCGCCTGCAGCTGGAGCAGATGCGCGGCGGCCGCCCGGCGCTGCCGGCCGGCCCCGGCGGTCTGCCGCCCGGCATGGCGCCGAACGCGGACGCCACCGGCCACGGCCGCACCGGCCAGTACCTCTAGGACACGGTTGGCGGATCTCGCCGCAGGCCGGCGCAGATCCGCCAACACGCCTAGAAGCCGAAGACCTTCTCCAGGTACGCCGCGACGCCGTCCTCGTCGTTGGACAGGGTGGTGTCCGCGGCGATCTCGAGGACGGCCGGGTGCCCGTTCGCCATCGCGATCGGCCGGCCCACCCAGGTGAGCATCGGCAGGTCGTTCGGCATGTCGCCGAACGCGATCACGTCCGCCGCGTCCACACCGTGCCGCCGGCAGTACCACTCCAGCCCGGCCGCCTTGGTCACGCCGACCGCGGAGATCTCCACCAGCCCGGAGTACGACGAGTGGGTCGCCTCGGCCAGCCCGGTGAGGCACCCGTTGACCAGCGCGGCGAACTCGTCCGCGTCCCGGCTGCCGGACCGGGCCAGCAGCTTCACCGCGGGCGCGGAGGTGATCTCCTCCGGCGAGCCGACCACCCGGATCGTGGGCAGGCCGGACTCGTACCGGACCGGCCACTCCTGCTCGTGCAGCATGTGCCGGCTGTCCTCGATCTCGACCGCCAGCACGATGCCCGGGATCTCCGCGCGCAGCCGCTCCGCGACCCGGGACAGCATCTCCGGGTCCATCGGCGCGGTGTGCAGCGGCGTGTCCGTGTCCGGGTCGTAGATCACCGCACCGTTCGCGCAGACCGCCGGCAGTGGCGTGCTGAGCTGGTCGTAGACCTGGTTCAGCCAGCGGATCGGCCGCCCGGTGACCAGCACGACCGGCACCCCGGAGGCGGCCAGCCGTTCCAGCACGGCGATCGTCCGGGGGCTGATCGTGCGGTCGCTGCGCACCAGCGTGCCGTCGATGTCCGTGGCGACCAGGCGCGGCGGGCTGTCCATCAGAGCGAGAGTAGCCGATCCAGGAAGACCGCCACGCCGTCGTCGTCGTTGCGCAGCGTGACCTCGTCGGCGGCCGCGCGCACGGACGGATGCGCGTTCGTCACCGCGACCCGGCCCCACCCGGCCCAGCGGAACATCGGCAGGTCGTTGGGCATGTCGCCGAAGACCAGCACGTCCGCCGGGTCGATGCCGAGGTGCGCCGCGACCACGGCCAGGCCGCTCGCCTTGTCCACGCCGGGTGGCGCGATCTCCACGTAGCCGAGCCCGGCCTGGGTGACCGAGGCCAGCGACGGCGGGATCACCGCCTGCGCGCGGGCCAGCAGGTCGTCCACGTCCAGGTGCGGTGCCCGGGCGAACGCCTTGATGACGTCGCGGTCCAGGCACTCGACGCGGGAGCGCTGCTCTATCCGGTCGTACCGCCAGTGCGGGTCCAGGTCGCCCCAGAGCGGGGCGTCGTGCTCGTCCGAGGCCTCGACCATGACCAGGAGCGGGCCCTCCGCCGCGGCCTCCAGCAGGGTGAGCGCGCGGGTCAGGTCCGCGGAGGGGAGCCGGGCGTCGCGCAGCACGATCGGGTCGCGCACGTCGCGCTGGTCGACGACGCGACCACCGCCGGCCATCACCAGGAAGTCCGCGTCCCGGATGTCGTTGCGGGTCAGCTCCGTCAGCCGCGGGCCGCGGCCGGTCGCGCCGACCACGGGTATGCCGGCCGCGCGCACCCGGTCCAGCACGGAGTGGGTGAAATCGGAGACCGTGTCGTCGCTCCGGACGAGCGTCCCGTCGAGGTCGGTGGCGATCAGCTTCGGCAGACCGACCCGCGCCCGCGCCTCCGGGGCGACCAGTGCCCGACCGCCCACCCCTGACGCGACTGAAGACTGCATACCCATCTGGCACTCTCCCTCGCCTGCCCCGCACCGGGACGGCTGATCCGCTCCCGGCGGCGGGGGAGAGCAACCATAGCTCACTGATTGCTACGCCACCACGACTTCTCCGTGACGTAGCAATCAACAGGATCTCAGCGCTTGGTGACCGGCTCCAGCCGCTCACGGCCACCCAGGAATGGCTGCAGCATCTTCGGCACCCGGACCGAGCCGTCCGGCTGCTGGTGGTTCTCCAGGATCGCGACGATCCACCGGGTGGTGGCGAGCGTGCCGTTCAGCGTGGCCGCGATCTGCGTCTTGCCGTCCGCGTCCCGGTACCGCACGTTGAGCCGGCGGGCCTGGAACGTGGTGCAGTTCGACGTCGAGGTCAGCTCCCGGTACGCGCCCTGCGACGGCACCCACGCCTCGCAGTCGTACTTGCGGGCCGCGCTGGTGCCGAGGTCGCCGGCCGCGGTGTCGATCACCCGGTACGGCAGCTCGCACTTGGCCAGCATCTGCTCCTCCCAGGCCAGCAGCCGCAGGTGCTCCTCCTGCGCCTCCTCCGGCCGGCAGTAGCTGAACATCTCGACCTTGTCGAACTGGTGCACCCGGATGATGCCGCGGGTGTCCCGCCCGTAGGAGCCGGCCTCGCGCCGGAAGCAGGTCGACCAGCCCGCGTACCGTCGCGGTTCGGAGAGGTCCAGGATCTCGTCGCTGTGGTACGCCGCGAGCGGCACCTCCGACGTGCCGACCAGGAATAGGTCGTCCGCCTCCAGGCGGTAGATCTCGCTGGCGTGCGCGCCGAGGAAGCCGGTGCCCTCCATCGACTCCGGCTTGACCAGCACCGGCGGGATCATCGGGGTGAAGCCGTACTCCACCGACTGCGAGATCGCCATCTGCAGCAGTGCCAGCTCCAGCAGCGCGCCGACGCCGGTCAGGTAGTAGAACCGGCTGCCCGAGACCTTCGCCCCGCGCTCCATGTCGATCGCGCCGAGCGACTCGCCCAGCTCCAGGTGATCCTTGATCTTGAAGCCCGGGTCGCGGTCCGCGCCGAGCCGGCCGTCCGGCGTCACCTCGCGCAGCACCACGTAGTCGTCCTCGCCGCCGGCCGGCGCGCCGTCCTCGACCAGGTTCGGGATCGCGAACTGCGCGCGCTTCAGCTCCGCCTCGGCCTCGCCGACCGCGGCCTCCGCGGCCTTCACCTCGGCGGCCAGCTCCTTGGTGCGGGCGAGCAGCGTCGCCTTCTCGTCCGGCGCGGCCTTCGGGATCTGCTTGCCGAGCGTCTTCTGCTCCGCGCGCAGTGACTCGAAGCGCTGCACCGCCGACCGCCGGGACTCGTCCGCCGACAGCAGCTCGTCGACGACGGAGTCCGACTCACCCCGCTGGCGCTGGCTCGCTCGGAGCGCGTCCGGGTTGTCACGAAGCAGGCGCAGATCAATCACGGTTGTTGAGCCTACCGGGACGCGTCGGAACGCTCACGCCGATATCCCGGCCGCGGTCAGCGCCAGGGTTCCCGCCGGTCGTCGAAGGAGCGGTGGAACGGCTCGACCGGCTCCACGCTGAGGTCCAGCGGCGCGCCCGGCGTCTCGTCCGCGTGCCGCGGCACCACCGGCTGCCGCCACTCGTCGCCGTCCGGGTCGCCGTCCGGGTCGCTCGCGGCGGCCGGGACGGTACGCGGGCGGGGCGTGAGGTAGGCGGCGAGCCCGAGCAGCGCGACGCCGGCCAGCGCGTACCAGGTGCCCATCTCGGTGTGCAGCGTGAAGTCGGTCTCGCCGGAGGAGTAGACCAGCCCGCCGAGGCGGATCGTCTCGGAGTCGCCGGAGAAGATCACCGCGGCGACACAGGCGAGCGCGGCACCGGTCATGGCCAGCGCCAGCACGCGGCTCTGTGCCCGGCCTGACGGGCGGCCGAACAGCGCCAGCGCGACGCAGCCGGCCAGCGCGATCGCGGCGCCGAGGTAGCCGTAGGCGAGCACGCCCAGCTGGTCCAGGTACACCCGGATCGGCTCGACGACCGCCGGGCCGATGTCCTCCCCGCCGTCGTCGAGCGGCACGTCGTACCGCTGCCACTCGGTGACCAGCGAGCCGAACACGCCGGCCGCACCGAGCAACGCGACGCCCCGCAGCACCGTGAGGTCCGGCCGCAGCCGGCGGCGCCAGCGTGCGGAGCGGGCGGGCGGCGTACCGCCGGACGGGTCCGGGGTCTGCTCGTCGCCACGGGTGTCGAGCAGGTCCGGCACCGAATGACCGTTGATCGCGGCGCCGGGCTCTCGGGGCGTCTGCTGCTCCATGGGATCCGCCTCCCTCCGAAGGATTGTTCCACGCCGGCCTGGGATTTCAGCTCTCATGGACATGACGTCACAGTCCCGAGACCGGTTGCGGGTTCCCCGGTGTCTTTCGTGGCACGGGCGCACCGGCGCACGGATTGGGCTAGCGTCGCAGGTATGCCAATTCGCTCCGGCTCTGCCCGCTGGCAGGGCAATCTCACCGAGGGTTCCGGGACGGTCCGCACCGGCAAGGGCGGCCTCCAGGGCAACTACTCGTTCAAGTCCCGCTTCGAGGAGGGTGAGGGGACGAACCCGGAGGAGCTGATCGGCGCCGCGCACGCCGGCTGCTTCTCGATGGCGTTCTCCAAGGCCCTCTCGGACGCGGGTTTCACGCCGACGTCCGTGGACTCCACCGCCAAGGTCCACATGGGCCAGACGGACGCGGGCTTCTCCATCACCAAGATCGATCTGGAGACCACGGGCGACGTGCCCGGGATCGACGAGTCGACGTTCCTCAAGATCGCGGAGGAGGCCAAGGCCAACTGCCCGATCTCCCGCCTGCTCGCGCCGGGCGTCCAGGAAATCACGCTCTCCGCGAAACTCGCCTGATCACCGGTTCCGGGCCGGCGGTCAGCCGGCCCGGCGCTGGCATAGTGGGGCGCGTGCCCGTGGAGATGGACCGCGACCGCTTCGAGGAACTCGTCGGCGAGGCGCTCGACGAGGTGCCGGAGGAGCTGCTCCGGCTGATGGACAACGTCGTCATCCTGGTCGAGGACGACTCCCCGCCCGGCGAGCCCGAGCTGCTCGGCCTCTACGAGGGGCACGCGCTGACCGAGCGTGGCTGGGACTACGCCGGCGTGCTGCCCGACCGGATCACCATCTACCGCCACCCGATCCTGCGCGTCTGCGACAGCGAGGACGACGTGGTCGACGAGGTCGCGGTGACCGTGGTCCACGAGATCGCCCACCACTTCGGCATCGACGACGCGCGGCTGCACGATCTCGGCTGGGGTTGAACGGCCGATCTAGGCTCGAAGCGGAACGATTCGGTCTGGCTGGAGGAACCATCATGCGCAGCGCCCTCTTCTCCGCGGAGAACCTGGAGAACAACCAGGATCAGCACCCCGGCATGCGGCTGCAGAACTCGAAGATGCTGAAATACCAGCTCAACGGCGAGATGATGGCCCGCACCGGCACGATGGTCGCCTACCAGGGCCAGATGCAGTTCCAGGCGCTGGGCTCCGGCGGTCTCGGCAAGTTCATCAAGAAGCAGCTCACCGGCGAGGGCGTCCCGCTGATGAAGGTCACCGGCCACGGCGACCTCTTCCTCGCGGACCGCGCCGCCGACATCCACATCATCGACCTGGAGCACGGCGACGCCCTGTCGATCAACGGGGCGAACGTGCTGGCCTTCGACCCGACGCTCAACTACGACATCAAGATGGTCCAGGGCATGGGCATGATGTCCTCCGCCGGCCTCTTCAACTGCGTCTTCACCGGCTACGGCCGGATCGCGGTCACGTCCAACGGCAGCCCCGTCGTGCTCAACATCGACGCCCCGACGTACGTCGACCCGCAGGCCGCCATCGCCTGGTCCGCCAACCTGCAGACCGGCTACCACCGCGCCGACCAGCTCGGCATCGGCACGCTCCTCGGCCGCTCCACCGGTGAGGCCTTCACGATGAGCTTCGCCGGTCAGGGCTTCGTCGTCGTGCAGCCCTCCGAGGAGCCCCCGGGCGGCCACGCGGTCGCCGGCGGCCAGAGCAACAGCGGCGGCGGCCTCCTCGGCGGCCTGCTCGACTGACCCGTCCAGAAGCGGATTTTCCCGCTTCCGGCGTCATCCGGCCCGCACGCTCCCGCGGGCACCGGTCGTCGCTGGCGCTCCTCCCTGCCGGTCCCGTCGTGGCCGGCGAAGAACCAGCACCGCTCTCCGCCCGGCGTACGGTCAGTAGTCGCCGTGGCGGAGGCGGTCGACCCAGGCGGCGGACGCGGCGAAGGACTCGTCGGACAGGCCCGCCGGGGCCGGCACCGGGTGGTCGAGGTCCGGCGCCCAGCGGTGGCGCGGATAGGAGCCGAGGAACCGGACGTCCGCGCACACCCGCCGCAGCCCCTGGAGGGCCTCGCCGAACCGGGTCTCCGCGACGTGCCCGGCGCAGTCGAGGAAGAAGACGTAGCGGCCGAGGGCCTCGCCGGTCGGGCGCGACTCGATGCGGGTCAGGTTGATGCCGCGGACGGAGAGCTCGGTCAGCACGGTCAGCAGCGCGCCGACCTGGTCGTGCCGGATCACCAGCGCCAGCGACGTGAGATCGTCGCCGGTCGGTGCCGGCGGCGTCGCCGGGCGGGTGACCAGCGCGAACCGGGTGACCGCATGCGAGTGGTCGGCGATCTTGTCGGCGAGCACGGCCAGCTCGTAGCGCGCGGCGCCGAGCGGGGCGCAGATCGCGGCGTCGAACTCACCGGCCGCGGCCGCGATCGCCGCGGCCGAGTTGGAGAGCACGTCGGTGACCTCGGCGTCCGGCAGGTGGGTGCGCAGCCAGTTGCGGCACTGGGTGGACGCCTGCGGGTGCGCGGCCACGGTGCGGATCGCGTCGAGCGGCGTGCCGGCGCGCGCACCGAGCACGAACTCGACCGGGATCACCACCTCACGGGTGATCATCAGGGGCGCGCCGGCGATCAACTCGTCCAGCGTGATCGGGACCGCGCCGCCGATCGAGTTCTCCAGCGGGACCAGCGCGGCGTCCGCGTCACCGCCACGCACCGCGTCCAGCGCCTCCGGCACGCTGCGCGCCGGCACCCGTTCACCGGCCGCCGCCTCCGCCACCGTGAGCAACGCCTGCTCGGTGAACGTGGCCTCCGGGCCCAGATAGACGAAGCGCATACCGCCACCTTAGGCCCTGCCCCGCCGCGACGGCCGCACCCCGCTTCGGCTCTGAGAAGCGCTCGTTCGAGGGCTTCAGATCCGGAAGGCGCTCGTCGGTGTCGGGGACGAGGTCGGTGTGGCGGTGGGAAGCGGGGCCTCGCCGCAGGCGGCGGCGCGGATCGCGGACGGCGCGGCGCCGCGCACCCGGGCCGAGCACACGTTCGTGCCCGCGGTGACGAGCTTCAGGCTCTCCGGCGGGCCGCTGGTCACCACGAACAGCGGTTCCGCCGCCGGGACCGAGACCAGGCTGAGGTGCCACGTGCCGGCGCAGAACGGGCCGCTGGTCACCCGCGCGCCCCCGGCGGCCGGCACCAGGTCGCCGGTCCGTCGCAGCACCGCGATCACGTCGGACGCGGCCGGCTCGCCCTGGCACGGCACCAGCACGGTCTCCGCGTATGCGCCGCTCGGCTCGACCGTCGGCGTCAGCCACGGCACCGGCATCGAGGGAACGTCCAGCACCGGCACGGACGCGGGCGCGGACACCGCGGGACGGGTCCAGGTCTGCTCCTCGAACCCGGGCGGCGCGCCGCACGCGGCGAGCACCACCACGCCCAGAACAGAGACCCCAAGAGCCACGAGGGTACGCGAGACCGGCACGAAGACAGATGTTAAGCCCGTTCCGGCGGAAAGCCAGGACCCAAAACTGGCGTCATCTGCGCGTGGCGCCCGCGCGCGGTGGATCGCCGGCGACGACCGGATCCGGGGCCTAGGTGATCTGCGCGAAGAACGTGAGGGAGCCGCTGACCGCCGCGTCCTGGAACAGGGGAGTGGCGATGCCGTCGACCGTCTCGTCGGTGCCGGGCTGGGCCGCGCCGTCGACGCGCATCAGGCCGCGGGCCAGCCGGCCGGACGTGACCGCGAGCAGCGGCGGGATCTTGTCGATGTCCGACTCGGTGAGCGCGTTGCGGTTGGCCGTGAAGTCGATCAGGCGCAGCACGTCGAGCAGCGGACGGCCGACGACCTCGAGCGGGTCACCCATGCCGAGCAGCGTGCAGCAGGACGGCGACGCCGCGACGATCGCCAGGTCGGTGTCGATCACCAGGCACTGCTCGGTGGCGGACGCCGCGACCGCGGCCCAGCCTGCCATGCCGGACGGGTGCGCGGTGACCGGCGACGCGAACTGGTGCCCGGAGAGCGACAGCTCGATCTGGTGTGCCAACACACGCCTCCCAACCCTGTGTCGACGGACCGTGGCGGGCCGGACCCGACAACTCTAGCCCGAAAGATCGCTTCGGCCGTGGCGGGATGCCGACAGACCCGGGCTTGAACGGACCCGGATCCACACGGACTCGAAGCCGAACAGACCCGGACCCGAACGGCCGGTGGCGGGCCGGACGGCGGCGCCGACCAACCGGGTGCGGTGATCGGCTCTGCCGTCCTGCCCGCCGGGCGTCGTTCGCGGCGGCGTCGTTGAAACGTTACCGGCGAGGCGTGCGCTTGTCAGCCGCGGTCCGGCCTTCGGCGTACCACCGGTAGTTGTCGGCGGCGGCCCGGTAGGGCGCGTTCAGCCAGGTCGACGGGTGCTCGGCGACCGCGGTGAGCTTGGTGGCGGTCTCCGCGCTGATCCGCGCGCCACCGGCGACCAGGAGCCGGTCCAGCTCACGGTCGGTGGCCACGAGACAGTCCTTCGGCAGGCCGTAGACGCTGATCACACCGGTCCCCACGAACGTGAGCACGGGCGTGACCGGGATCGTGTGGCCGACCGCGGCGGAGAGGGCCTTGGCGGCGCGCTTGGCGTCGCGCTTGGCCTCGGCCACGTAGTTCGGGCGCTTCCCGTTGATCTGGACGACGTCGCCCGCGATGAGCACGCGGGCCCGGCCGTGATCCGCGACCGCGACGGCGAAGATGCCGCCCGGACCGATCGCCAGGAATCCGGCGCGCTCGTCCGGAGCGGTGTCCAGGTCGAGCAGCTGGCTCGGCATGTCGGCACGCGGCCAGTCGACGATGTGCCAGGCGGGGCCGAGACGGTCCAGCCGCGACAGAGCACGGTGGCCGGCGGCCTCGATCCGGCGGGCGTCCCGCTCGGCACGGCGGCGACGGGCCCATTCCATCGGGCCCGGACGCACCGCGTCCAGCGGCACCGGGAGTCCGTCGTCCTGGCGGGGACGGGTCTCGCCGGCGGTGAGCGCACGTTGAGTGGGGACGGTTGTACGAGCGGAAAAGACAGACATCGGTACCTCCGGCAAAAGGTCCCATTGGTTGTCGTGACACTACGGTACGTGGTTGACCCGGCACGGATGCAAGACCCAGACCCCTGAATTCTGCGGAGTGAGACATGAATCCGTGCTATTCACCTTTTTCCCACATGGCGCACACCGCCGCGAGCCGACTGTCCGAAAAGCTCGGTAAAGATCAGCGAAGGGTGAGCTGACGGCCGAGGAGGCCCTGCTTGGCGCGCCGCGCGGCACTGTCCAGAGTGTCGTCCGTGAGCGCCGCCGCGTACCGCTTCGCGAAGTCCGCGAGTGGGGATTCCCACTCCGAGCCCGCCGGCTCGACCGGCAGGTCCCACACCGGCACCAGCAGACCGTGCGCGCGGAACATGCCGGCGAACTTGGTGTCCTCGCCGAGCTTCAGCTCGCCGGCCGCGCTCAGCCGGGCCAGCGCGTTCAGCGCCGCGTCCTCGCCGTCCGGCAGCACCCACCGCACGTGGGACTTCTCCGGCACGCGACACCAGTACGCCGCAGGCGCCGCGGCGAGCCGGACCGTCGGGTAGACGGACGCGTTCGCCCGCTCCAGCGACGCCTTCACGGTCGGGTCGTCGGCCGCGCCCTCCTCCAGCCAGAACTCGAAGCCGTCGTGCATGGCGATCTCCAGCGGACCGTCCGCCAGCACGTCCTGCAGCCGCGGCCCGGGGCCGGGCAGCGCGGGCACGGCGACGGTGCTGCCCGGCGTGGTCTCCAGCGCCGAGAGCAGCGCGGCGGCCAGGTCCCGGGAGACGTCGCCGGACTGGATGTGCCGCTGCAGGCCGATGAAGACGCTGCCGTCCGGCCGGGTCATCGCGGGCCAGGCCATCGGGAGCACGGTCGCGAGCGTGACGGTGCGCTCGCCGTACTTCTCCACCAGATCGGGGGCCAGGCGCAGCGGGGCGGACGCGGCCGGGACCAGTTCGCGCAGCGCGACCCACTCCGGTTCGTCGGCCAGCCCCTCGAACGGCCGGTGCACGAAGATGTCCCGGACCTTCTGGCGCTTGGGTGCCGCGTCGGCGGCGGACTCATTGTTCCTACGGCGCTTGCTCACGGCGACCCAGCCTAGGCGGTCGCCCCACGGGGCGTCTCGTCCGGCGCGGATCCCGGGAGCGGGAATTTCCGCGACGAGCCGGTCAGGCGACGGCGAACTCGGCCCAGACCGAGTGCTCGGCGCCGTTCCGGTCGGTGCCCCAGCAGCGCGCCATCGCGGCCACGATGCCCAGGCCGCGGCCGTCGATCGAGCGGGGTCCGGCGGCGCGCATGCACGGTTCGGTCGCGGCCCCGCCGTCGGTCACCCGGACCTCCAGCACACGTGCGTCACCGGTGGCACGGCGCAGCCGCCAGCTCAACCGGATCACGCCGCCGGGCAGCGGACGCGCATGCCGTATCGCGTTGCTGAGCAGCTCCGCGACCACGGTGACCACGTCACACAGCAGGCTCGCGGTGATCGAGCCGGTCAGCTCCTGGGTGAGTTGGCGCCGGGCGGCCCGGACGCCTTGGGCGTGATGCGGCACTACCAGGCTGCGGGACTGCATGCTCCCGTTCTCCTGTTGTACGGCCGTCATGCGCCGCCCCCTCGCAGGTCTCGACCGTGGCCCCGGCCGCGTCAGCCGCGGGGGAGGCGCACCTCTACGATCGTGCCCCCGCCCGGCCGAGGCCGGATGGAGGCCCATCCGTTCTGCCGCTCCACGATCCGGCGGACCAGGAACAGTCCGAGGCCCGCACCGGGGTAGCGGCGGTGGTCGCCCGATTCGCCCTGCCAGAAGCGGTCGAATGCGCGTTCCACATGCTCAGGACGTACCCCGATGCCGCGGTCGCTAACCCGGAACGCCACCGTCTGCTCGTCCGCCTCCGCGGTCAGCTCGATCGGCGAGTCGCCCTCCGCGTACTTTCCCGCGTTCGTCGCCAGCTCGGTGACCACGGTGGCGATCGCGGCCCGGTCGCCGAACGCCTTCGGCAGGTCCTCCGGCAGCTCCAGCGTGAGCCGGCGGCGCAGGTCGGTGGGGAGCTCGGTGACCGCCGCGCGCAGCGCGTCCACCACGTCGAACGGCACCGGTGCGGAACCGCCGACCGGGCCGAGGCCGCCGGTCGTGGCCAGCAGGCGGTCGACCAGCCGGGCCAGGTCCGTGGCGCGCTGGCCGATCGCGCGCGTGGCCTCGCGACGGTCCCCGTCCGCCAGCGCGTCCCAGTGGCCGGTGAGAGTGTCCGCGTACCCCTTGATCACGGTGACCGGCGTGCGCAGCTCGTGGCTGGTCACCGCCAGGAACAGGTCCCAGTCGTGGTTGAGCTGGTTCTGGTCGCTGATGTCGCGGAACGTGACCACGCGCGAGTAGGACCGGCCCGGCAGGTCACCGGCCGCGATCTTCATCCAGCGGCCGTCCGGCAGCCGGTGGTCGATCACCCGGCCGGTCGGCGGCGCCGGGAACGGCAGCGGCCGGTTCAGCGCCTGCGCCGCGGTCCGGCCGGTGACCCGCTCGGCCGCCGGGTTCCACAGCCGGACGTAGCCCTGCGAGTCGACGATCGCCAGCCCGTCCGCCAGCGCGGCCACGACCGGGCCGTCGCCGTGCACCGGCAGGCCGGACTGGTCACCGTAGAGATGCGCGACGGAGACCGCGACGTAGCCGAGCAACCCGTGCGCCTCCGGCGAGCTGGGCTCGTCGTCCGTGAAGAACGCGTGCAGCGAGCCGAGCGCGAGACCGCCGGCCTCCACCCGGGCGCCGAGCATGCGCCGGATGCCGCGCGTGGTGAACTGCTCCGCCACCTCCGCGGGCAGCGCGGTGACCGGCACCTCGGTGGTCGCCGGGCCGGACAGCAACCGGGCGACGGACGGGTCCGCGTGGTCGACCACCCGGCCGAGCGCCCAGCTGGACGCGCCGCTGGTGGCCACGATGCGGCCGCGGCTCGGACCGTACTCCGCGAACGAGACGCCGTGCGCACCGAGCCCGGTCTGCACGACCTCCAGCAGGCGGTTCAGGGCGGTGACCCCGGAAGCGCCCGCGTTGATCATGTTGATGACCGCGGTGTGCCCGGCGATGAACGCGGCATAGTCGGGACGGTCCGGCATGCTTTGAGTCTGCCTCGCTGTGGGGGTGTGCCGCAGTGGCCGGTCACCCGAGGGCGCCGAGCGTCACACTCGGCGCGCCGGGCGTCAGGAGACGCGGGCCGTCAGATGACGCGGGCAGGATTCCCGTCGTCGGTGACCATGTCGCGGGAGGCCGCCTCCCACGCCTTCATGCCACCGGTCAGGTTGCGGACGTTGTCCCAGCCGTTCTGCAGCAGGTAGTTCACCACCTGCGCGCTGCGGCCACCCATCCGGCAGACCACGACCACGTCGCCGTCCGCCGGGACCTCCTCGATCCGCACCGGGATCTCCTGCATCGGCAGGTGGTGGGCGCCGGGCGCGTGGCCGGCCTCCCATTCGTCCTGCTCGCGCACGTCGAGCAGGTAGGCGCCGTCCGGCACGTCGGCGGCGGTCACGCTGGGAACCTGAGATCCGAACACGCCTCCAGCGTACGGCGGGTCAGCTTCGGGAAATAACCTCGGGGTTCTCGATCACGAACTCGGTCAGCCGGTCCTCCCGAACCGCCTCGAACATCCGCTCGCTCAGCTCGGAGAGCTGCTCGTACTCCGTACCGCCGACGGTGACCGGGTTGAACCGGCCCCCGTTGGTGTTCAGCGTCATCAGGTCGCCGACCGCCACGCCCTTGAGCGCGAAGATGAAGTCCGCGACCGGGATCCCGCCGGTGTCCAGCGTGAACGCGGTGCCGGCGGCCCGGATCAGCTGGTCGACCCGCAGCGGGTTGGCCGTGATGCCGCTGCTCGCGGCCTTCCGCACGATCGCCTTGATCATCTGCTGCTGGTGCCGCTGCCGGCCGTAGTCGCCGTCGCTGAGCCCGTAGCGCTGCCGGGAGAAGTCGAGCGCCTGGGTGCCGTTCATCTGCTGGCACCCCTTGCCGTAGACGACCGGTTCGGCCGCCCGGCGCTTCCCGGCCCGGCGCGCGTCGGCCTTGTACATCTGCTCGCCGTCGACCATGACCATGTGGTGCGAGACGACCCGCTCGGCCACGCACATCCGCACGCCGCCGAGCTCGTCGATCACGTTCTTGAAGCCGCCGAAGTCGATGATCGCCGCACCGTCGAACCCGATGCCGGTCGCGTTCTTCAGCGTCTCCGCCATCAGCTGCGCGCCGCCGGCCCAGTCGCCACCGTTCTGCGCCCCGTAGTAGAACGCGTCGTTGATCTTCGCGGTCGCACCACCGAAGCCGCTCTTCTCGTACGGCGGGATTTCCGCCAGCGTGTCCCTCGGCACCGAGATGAGGAACGCGCGATCATGCGTGGCCGGGATGTGCAGGATGACGATGGTGTCCGCCCGCGTGTTGTTCTCCTCCCAGCTCTCCCGCACGTCCACGCCGAGCAGCAGCATGTCGATCGCGCCGTCCAAGCTCGCCCCACCCTCGGCCGTGCTCTTGCTGCCGTCCCCCAGCAGGTTGTCCTGCGCGATGTTCTGCGTCGCCCGCCCGATCAGCACCTGCGCCCCGGCCAGCGCCCCACCGCTCAGCACCAGCAGCACCACACCGAACGCCACGGCCAGCCGCGCCCACAGCGGACTGCGCCGACGCCGCCGGGCACGCCGCCGGTGCCCCCCGGCCGGCGCCGGCTCCGACGCCACCACCACGGCCCGCTCCGGCACCACGACCGGCCGAATGATCGTCTGCACCTGGGTGGGCGCGTTCCAGCGAGGCGCGGCGGCCGGAGAGTCAGCGCGGTACCGGACATGCATGCCAGACTCTCCCAGGTGGTGACGATACGGACATCACCTGATGTAACGAGCGCTGCCGGATTTGCGCTCCCCACCCAGAAAACCCAACCCCAGGGCCCGAATCTGCCCACTTCCGGCGTGGTCCCGTGCCGCATGCTCCCGCGGGCAACGGTCGTCGCCAGGGCTCCTCCCTGCACGTTCCGCACCCACCACACCCCTCCCGCCTTCCTCCCGCCATCACCTCACTCCACGCCCGCTGCCCGCTGCCGCTGCCCGCTGCCCGCTGCCGCTGCCCGCTGCCCGCTGCCGCTGCCCGCTGCCGCTGCCACGGCCCCCGGCCCACGGCCTATGCGTCTCGCGTTGACGGTGAACTGACAGGGCGCTCCGCGTCCGATATTTCGGCTTATAGACCCCGGTGCCGTTTACCGAACGGGAACCGACCAGATCATCGGCAGTGCCGCAAACCCTTCTTCGGTCACCAGGGCTGACGTTCGCGCGTCGCATTCGCGATGGCTGCGGTGCCGCGCCATCCTGGGGCTGACTGCGGCAGCGCGTCGTTCCTGCCCGGGCTGTGCCGCTCTCTGATCGGTTCTCGTCGAAGGAGACGTGACCGCTGAACGCAGGACGAGCCGCAACCTGCCCGGCGGCGTGGATCGCGGCGTGGGCGGTGCCGGTGCCGGGCCGGGGCCGGGTCGGCGTGTGGCGTCGCGGGCGTGGCGTGCGGCGAGGAGCGGCCGGGGGTCGGTGACCGGGTGCGGGACGTGCAGGGAGGAGCCCTGGCGACGACCGTTGCCCGCGGGAGCGTGCGGGAAGTGGGCACGCCGGAAGCGGGAAAAGCGTCCGTCGCCTGTGATTGTCGGTGCGCGGTGGCTAGCTGGACTTGGCGATGAACTGGGGGTGCTCGATCAGGAAGGTGCCGAGCGTGCCGGTCTTCGCGGCGGCCAGCATGTCCATCGATTCGCCGTCGAGCTGCTCGAAGGACTGGCCGTCGATGGTGACCGAGTTGAGGTTGCCGGCGTTGGTCTTGATCAGCATCAGGTCGTTGGCGGCGACGCCCTTGAGCGTGTAGATGAAGTCGGCCAGCTGGATGCCGCCGGTGTCCAGCACGAACGCCTCGCCCGCGGCCTCGGTCAGCGCGTTGAGCTTGCCGAGGTCGGTCAGTACGCCGCTGGAGGTGGCCTTCTTCGCGATCGCCTTGATCAGCTGCTGCTGGTGGCGCTGGCGGCCGTAGTCGCCGTCGCTGAGGCTCTTGCGGATGCGCGCGTAGTCGAGGGCCTCGGTCGAGTTCATCAGCCGGCAGCCCTTCTTGTGGACCAGCGGCGTGACGCCCTCGGGGAGCTGGATGCCGTACGTCTCCGAGTACCAGCCCTGGACGAGCTTGCCGTTCGCGTCCACGCCGAGGTGGGCGGACTCGGCTTCCTCGTCGACGCACATGTCGACGCCGCCCATCGCGTGGATCACGCTGGCGAAACCGTTGAAGTCGATGATCGCGGCGCCGTTGAACTTGATGCCGGTGATCTTGTTGAGCGTGTTGGAGAGCACCGCCATGCCGCGGCTGCGCTTCTCCAGCTCCGTGCCCTCGCCCTCGTAGCCGTACGAGAACGCGGAATTGATCTTCCCGGTGGCGCCGACGAAGCCGACCTTGTCGTAGGCCGGCATCTCCACCCGCCAGTCGCGCGGGATCGAGATCAGGTACGCCTGGTCGTGCGTCTCCGGGATGTGCAGGATGATGATCGTGTCGGAGAGGACCGACGTGACGGAGGAGCCCTCCTCGCGGGCGTCGATGCCGACCAGCAGCAGGTTGACCGCGCCGTCGATGTTGTTGCCCGACTCGCCGCTGGCCGCGGCGGCGTCACCCTCGATGAGCGTGCCGGCGGTGATCGAGCTCTCCGCCTTGTTGATCACGACTTGCGCGGCGACCAGAGTGCCGCCGCTCGCCACCACCAGCACCGCACCGAAGCTGAGGATCAGGCGCGCCCACAGCGGGTCTTTGCGTCGCTTGGCCGCCACTCGTGAAATCCCCTCACCTGCCACCGGTTTCCGCGCCAAGCTAAGCGCGGTTGCCGAACAAGTGGTGTCCCAGAGGTTGCCAAACGGTTAACAACCTCTGGGAGAACCATGGGCGTTACGGGTTGGTTTTGGCTGGTGGCTCTGTGTTTGCCTTGGCCCAGTCGTCCATCGTGTCGTTCGCGATCGCCTCGTACAGCGCCAGCGCCGGCTCCCGGTCGGAGACCACCACGGACTGCCCGTCGCGCTCCGCGCTGCCCTGGTTCGGGCTGGTGATGAACATCAGGTCGTCGCTGCGCAGGCTGCGGAACTCCAGCGCCATGTCGACCAGCGAGAAGTTCTCGTCCACGGTCATCGCGTTCGTGGTCGCCTTGAGGAACGCGTCCAGCTTGCCGGCGTTGGTCAGCGTGCCGGAACTCGCGGCCTTGTCCATCAGCGCCTTCAGGAACTCCTGCTGGTGGCGCATCCGGGCGAAGTCACCGTCCGGGAACTGGTAGCGCTGCCGGATCCAGTCGAGCGCCTCCTCGCCGTTCATGTGGTTCACGCCCTTCTCGAAGACGCGGAACGGCTTGTGGATCGACTTGGTGTCCTGCTCGACCGTCAGGTCCACGCCGCCGAGCGCGTCCGTCACCTCGACGAAGCCGGCGAAGTCGATCGCGGCCACGTGGTCGATGCGCACGTCCGAGAAGCACTCCACGGTCTTGACCGCGAGCGGCAGCCCGCCGAACGCGAACGCGGAATTGATCTTGTTGGGCGCGCTGTCCGCGCAGTCCGCACCGGCACTGGTCGGGATCGACACGTACAGGTCTCGCGGTATCGACACCAGGTAGGCCTTGGAGTGGTCGGCCGGGACGTGCATCAGGATGATCGTGTCGCTGCGCCACTCACTGGCCTCGCCGCTCTGCGCGTCCGGGTCCCGGGAGTCGCTGCCGACCAGCAGGATGTTCATGGTGCCGTCGACCGGCTTCTCCGGGCGGCCGTCGCGCAGGTCGGCGAACGCGTCGGTGCGCTTCAGGTCGCCGTCGAGATTCGACGCGTACGTCCAGAGGCCGCCGCCGATCAGGAGCAGCAGGACCAGCACCGCGATGCCGCCGACCAGGGCGATGCGCTTCCAGTTGGGCCGGAGCGGCCGTCGCCCGCCGCCGCTGTAGACGCCGCGGCCACCACCGAGCGGCGGCTCGCCACCGCCGCCGCCACCGGATCGGGTGGAGCCGTTCCGCTGGGTGCGGGGCCCGCCGTACGTGCCGGACTGACCCGTGCCGCGCCCGGGCCGGACGGAGCCGCCGCGCACCGGCCCGCCGCCCGGTGCCGAGGCACGGGCGCGCGGACCGACCGCGTCACGCCGGAACTCGCCGCCGCCGAAAGATCCAGATTGTGCCGTGGGTGACATGAGTCCAGAGTACGTAGCCGAAGCTATTTCGCTCGGCGACGCACAGTGAACCGGCACAATTAGGGGAGTCGAACCCCCAGGTCAGACCCGGGACTGGAAGTAGTTGATCGTCCTGCGCAGACCCTCGTCCGGCCCGACGGACGGCTCGTAACCGAGCTTGGTGCGGGCCAGCGTCAGGTCCGGGCGGCGCTTCTCCGGGTCGTCGGAGGTGCGCTCGATGAACTTCACGGTGGACGAGCTGCCGGCCAGCTCGATGATCTTCTCGGCCAGCTGCCGCATCGTGAACTCGTGCTCGGTGCCGCAGTTGATCGGCCCGGTCTCGGTCGAGTCGAGCAGCATCAGGATGCCGCGGACCAGGTCGTCCACGTAGGTGATCGAGCGGGTCTGCGAGCCGTCGCCGTGCACGGTGATCGGCTCACCGCGCAGCGCCTGGCTGATGAACGTCGGGATCGCGCGGCCGTCGTCCGGGCGCATGCGAGGACCGTACGTGTTGAAGATGCGGACGATCGCCACGTCCGTGCCCCGGCTGCGGTGGTAACCCATCGTCGCGGCCTCGGAGAAGCGCTTGGCCTCGTCGTAGACGCTGCGGATGCCGACCGGGTTCACGTTGCCCCAGTACGACTCCGGCTGCGGGTGCACCAGCGGGTCACCGTACGCCTCGGAGGTGGAGGCCATCAGGAACCGGGCGCCGTCCGCGGTGGCGCGCTCGAGCAGGTTCAGCGTGCCGATCGAGCCGACCCGGAGGATCTCGACCGGGATCGTGCCGAAGTCGGTCGGGCTGGCCGGCGACGCCATGTGCATGATCGCGTCGAACCGCTCGGCGATCGCCGGGTGGTGCGCCGGCAGGCCCTCGGTGATGTCCGCCTCGATCAGCGTGAACCGCGGATTGTCGGCGAGGTGACCGAGGTTGTCCTTGGCGCCGGTGATGAAGTTGTCCACCGCCACGACCGTGCAACCACGGCCGATCAGCGCATCGACAAGGTGCGACGGGACGAAGCCGGCTCCGCCGGTGACGAGAACCCGGTGGCCCTCTCCGAAACGCTGGGCAATGACCATGGCGCCAGACTATAGGTCGTCGCCGGACGCAGCGAAGGGGCGGTCCCATCTCGGACCGCCCCTCCGGGGATCGTGCGAACGGTGTGTGTCAGTGAGCTCCCGCTCCGGTGATCGACCGGACCTCGAGTTCGGCGAACTTACCGGCGTCCGCGGGCTCCTTCGAGATGATCGTCCCGAGCCAGCCGCACAGGAAGCCGACCGGGATCGACACCAGGCCCGGGTTGGACAGCGGGAAGAAGTGCCAGTCGGCGTTCGGGAACATCGCGGTCGCCGAACCGGACACCACCGGCGAGAAGAACACGAGCCCGACCGCGGTGATCAGGCCGCCGTAGATGGCCCAGACCGCGCCGTTGGTGTTGAACCGCTTCCAGAACAGCGAGTAGAGGATCGCCGGCAGGTTGCCGGACGCGGCCACCGCGAACGCGAGCGCCACCAGGAACGCCACGTTCAGGCTCTGCGCGAAGATCGCCAGCACGATGGAGACCGCGCCGATGACGAACGCGGAGATCCTCGCCACAGTCACCTCCTGCCGCTCCGACGCCTGCCCACCCTTGATCACGTTGGCGTAGAAGTCGTGCGCCAGCGAGCTGGACGAGGCGAGCGTCAGGCCGGCCACCACCGCGAGGATGGTCGCGAACGCCACCGCGGCGATCACGGCCAGCAGCACCGAGCCGCCGGTGCCGCCGCCCAGGTACTCCTCGCCGAGGACCTGCGCCAGCTGTGGCGCGGCCGTGTTGCCGGCCTTGTCCTGCGCGATGATCGCCTCGCTGCCGACCAGCGCGGCCGCGCCGAAGCCGAGCGCGAGCGTCATCAGGTAGAAGACGCCGATGATGCCGATCGCCCAGAGCACGCTCTGCCGGGCCGCCTTCGCGGTCGGCACCGTGTAGAAGCGGATCAGGATGTGCGGCAGCCCGGCCGTGCCGAGCACCAGCGCGATGCCGAGCGAGAGCAGGTCCAGCTTGCTCCACAGCGTCTTCAGCGCGTCGTCGGACTCCACGCCGTACCGCAGGCCGGGCTGGAGGAACGCGTCGCCCTTGCCGGACGCGTCCGCGGCGGCGCCGAGCAGCGACGACAGGTTGAACGAGAAGTACGCGAAGACCAGGATCGTCATCACGGCCGCGCCGGTCATCAGCAGGAACGCCTTGACGATCTGGACGTACGTGGTGCCCTTCATGCCGCCGATCGTCACGTAGACGATCATGAGCACGCCGACCAGCACGATGGTGAGCAGCTTCGCCGCGTCCGCGTCCATGCCGAGGAACGTGGTGCCCGGCCGGATGCCGAGCAGCAGCGCCACCAGCGCGCCCGCGCCGACCATCTGGGCCAGCAGGTAGAAGATCGACACCGTGATGGTGGAGACCGCGGCCGCGGTCCGGACCGGCTTCTGCCGCATCCGGAACGCCAGCACGTCCGCCATCGTGTACTTGCCGGAGTTCCGCAGCAGCTCCGCGACCAGCAGCAGCGCCACCAGCCAGGCGACCAGGAAGCCGATCGAGTAGAGGAAGCCGTCGTAGCCGGAGAGTGCGATGATGCCGGCGATGCCGAGGAACGACGCGGCCGACATGTAGTCGCCACCGATCGCCATGCCGTTCTGGAAGCCGGAGAACGAGCGGCCGCCGGCGTAGAAGTCCGCAGCGCTCTTGGTCTGCCGGCTGGCCCAGATCGTGATCCCGAGCGTGAAGAGCACGAAGACCAGGAAGAGGACGATGGTCAACGTGCGGGCGGTGGTGTTCGTCGCCTCCGCCGCGAAGATCAGGTCTCTCACTTGTCGCCCTCCAGCTCCGCGCGGATCTTGTCCGCGATCGGGTCGAGACGCTTGTTCGCGTACCGCGAGTAGAGCCACGCGATCAGGAACGTGGTCACGAACTGCAGCAGGCCGAAGATCAGCGCGACGTTGATGTGGCCGATGACCTTGATGGCCATGAAGTCACGCGCGTAGGCGGACAGGATGACGTAGAGCGAGTACCAGAGGAAGAACGCGACCGTCATCGGGAAGACGAAGCCGCGCAACGCCTTGCGCAGCCCCGCGAACTCCTCCGACTCCTGCACGGCGACATATCTGCTCTGGTCCGGGGAAGTGTCCGTACTCATGGTTCCGGTGCACCACCTTCGCGGGTGTGTGGTCCGATTCGCACCGCACCGTAGAAAGCGGGGACCGGCGGTGAAAGCATTGATCGTCATCCCGGCGCGGCGGTGCGCCGAACGGACGTACCGATGCGCCCAGTGACCCCGGTCACGCCGTCTACCGCTCGCTCAGCTCGCGGTATCGCCCTCGGTAGTGCAGCAGCGGCACTGCGTCCCGACCTGCCTCGACGTGTTCGACCGTCGCCTCGACCAGCAGACCCCAGCCGAACTCGCGAGCACCGTCGATGCGCGCGCCCGCCCACGTCCCGCTGCCGGCCGGCACCGGACCCCACGCGGTCTCGGTCCACGCGTCCGCGCGGAACAGGCCGCCGGGCGCCGGCATCAGCCCGGCGAACCGGTCCGCCAGCTGCCGGTGCGACGGGTCCAGCGGCGTGACCGCGATCCGGCCGGTCTCCTCGGCCGTCTCCCACAGCTCCGACTCCGGGTCGATCAGGCCCAGCACCCGCGCCGGGTCACCGTCCGCGACCAGCGTGGAGGAGACGGTCAGGCCGGCCGGGCCGGGCGTGGTCCAGAGCGTGACCGGCGAGGCCAGCCGGCCGCGCAGCCGCCGGACCGGCGACCGGTCCGCGTCCGGCGTCGCGAACGGATCGGTGGCGTGAATGCGGGCACCCGGCTCCTCGACGTTCATGCGGTCGAGCCTAGGGAGTCGCCCGCGAGCCCGCTCGTCGTCATCGCCGCGGGGAGATCGCCGAGAGCAGCTCGGGCATGCGACGGTCGAGCAGACGCCCGGCGAGACCGGAGCCGAACCACAGCGCGACGCCGCCGTAGAGCAGCCCGGCCGGCAGCCCGGCCCACACCCACACGTCACCGGCCAGCGCGGACACCACGAAGACCGGCACCATCAGCACCAGCGTGCAGAGCATCGCGGCGAAGCTGAACAGGCTCTTCGTCACGCCCGCACCGGTGTTCACCGCGAACGGGTTCGTGGTCTCCGGCAGCGAGAACGCGCCCAGCACGGAGACGAACAGGTTGATCGCCACCCCGCAGCCGTACGCGGCCGCGGTCGCGCCCCACATCGACGGCACCCAGCCCGGCCGGCCCAGCACCAGCGCCAGCGCCACCGGGATCACCGTGATCAGCGGCACCAGGTAGCACGAGAAGCCGGCCACCCGGGCACGCAGCTCGGCCGTGCCCGGCACGCCGGCCACCACGTTCGCGGCGTACGCGGTCCCGTCGTAACCGAACTGGTTCGCCAGCCCGACGCCGCCGAGCACGCCCAGGAACACCATCGACGCGGTCACCGTGGCCAGCGACGGCGGTGCCGCCGCGGTCCCCTCGATCAGGCCCCGGCTGCCGATGTTCACCATCAGCGGCACGAACACGCCGACCACCGCGAACGTGATCAGGTTCGCCCGCCGCCGGGTGTCCCGCCACCAGTACCGCACCTGCAGCGCGACCAGCGCGCCGAACCGGTTCCGCGGCAGCCCGCGCAGCAGCCGCGGGAACAGCCGGGTGGTCGGCGACGCGCCCGGCGCCTCCCGGGTGCCCCGGCCCGACGTGGTGGTCGCGGTGCCGGCCATCGCGCTCTCCAGCGTCGACGACCACCACCGGAGCAGCACCGCGACGGACCCACCCACGATCAGGAACTTCGCGGGTACGGCGAACCAGCGGCCCTCCACCGCGTCCAGCCCCACGGTGTACGCCGCGGCCAGCGGCGTCCAGCCCAGCACCCGGGCCACGCCGGCCAGCGCGACCCAGTCCGCGGTGCGGGCCGCGGCCAGCAGCCCGATCTGCAGCGGCCCGAGCAGCGCGGCCAGCACGGCCAGCAGGATCGCGGCCAGGTCCCGGACCCGCCGCGACCGCAGCATCGCGGAGAACGCGCTGGTCGTGGCGCGGCTCAGCGACACGCACAGCAGCAGCCCGGCCACCGCGCCGGCCAGCTGCACCAGCCCGGCCGGCGCACCACCGAGCAACCCCGCGGCCACGGCCAGGCCGGACGTGGCCGCGAGCGTGGTGATCGCGGGCACGCCGGCCAGCGCGGCCGCGAACATGCCGGCGACCAGCGTCCGGCGGCGCAGCGGCAGCAACGCGAACCGGGCCGGGTCCAGCGTCTCGTCCACGCCGAAGAAGACCAGTGGCATCAGCAGCCAGCCCAGCACCACGGCGGCACCGCCCAGCCCGCCGCCGAGCGCCATGCCGGTGTGGTCGCGGCTGAACCCGGTCACGGCGAAGAGCGTGAAGCCGACCACGGCGAACCAGGCGCCGAAGAACAGCCCGATCACGAACAGCGCGATCCGCCATCGCTGCCCGCGCAGCCCGTTGCGCATCACCCGCAGCTTCAGCAGCACGAAGTGCCAGGGCGTCACAGCCATGCGAGTTCCTGGCCGGTGGCGGTGCGCCCACCGACCACCCGCACGAAGACCTCCTCCAGCGACTGCCCGGCCCGGACGTCCGCGATCGTGCCCGCGGTCAGGATCCGGCCCTGCGCCAGGATCGCCACGTGCGTGCAGAGCCGCTCCACCACCTCCATCACGTGGCTGGAGAAGATCACGGTGTTGCCGCTCGCCACGTACCGCTGGAGGATGTCCCGGATCAGCGCGGCGGACACCGGGTCGACCGCCTCGAACGGCTCGTCCAGCACCAGCATGCGCGGGCCGTGCAGCAACGCGCAGGCGAGCCCGATCTTCTTCTTCATGCCGGCCGAGTAGTCGACCACCAGCGTCCGGTCCGCGTCGGTGAGCGCCAGCACGTCGAGCAGCTCGCGGGCCCGCTGGTCGACCACGTCGGCCGGCATGCCGCGCAGCAGCCCGTGGCAGGCCAGCAGCTCCGCGCCGGTGAGCCGGTCGAACAGCCGCGCGCCGTCCGGCATCACGCCCATCATCCGCTTCGCGGTCAGCGGGTCGGACCAGACGTCGTGGCCGAGCACGGTCGCGGTGCCGGCGTCCGGCCGGAGCAGGCCCACGGCCATCGAGAGCGTGGTGGTCTTGCCGGCGCCGTTCGGCCCGAGCAGGCCGTAGAACGATCCGGACGGCACCTCGAGATCGACCCCGGCCACCGCGACCCTGTCCGCGAACCGCTTCACCAGTCCGTGCAGCGCCAGGGCGAACGTCATGGGCTCGACGGTATCCGGTTCCGGCGCACCGGCACCGTCCGATCGGGGGAACCCTTATCGGTTGCTTGGCGGTAGTTGGGTGTTATGCATGCGATAGCTCGGCGACGCGCGTCACACGCACGGGTTACCCTCTTTCGCCGTGACCACTTCGAGCACCGTGTCGCAGGCCGCTGAGGCCGGCGAGCCGGAAAAGGCCGCCGCCGAGGCGCCTCCGGCGACCGAGAGCAGCAGCAATCCCGCGGGCCGGCCCCCGCGCTGGACCGGACGTCGGGCGGACGTCCTGGTCACGCTCGTCTACCTGCTGGGCGCCTTCTGGGTGACCATCCGCACCTGGATCGACCCGTGGGGCCGCGTCCTCGGCGAGCAGGCCAAGGACCAGGCGTTCAACGAGTGGATGTTCGCCTACGACGCGCACGTCGTGCGGAACCTGGACAATCCGTTCTTCACGACGCTGCAGAACGCGCCGGACGGCGTCAACCTCATGGGCAACGTCGCCATGCAGCTGCCCGGCATCCTGCTGTCGCCGCTGACCATGGTCGCCGGGCCCGAGGTGACCTACCTGTCCCTGATGACCGCCAACCTGTTCTTCACGGCGCTCACCTGGTACTGGCTGCTCTCCCGCCGCCTGGTCAAGTCCCGCGTGGGCGCGTTCGCCGGCGCGCTCGTGATCGGCTTCGGGCCGGCGATCATCTCGCACAGCAACGGGCACCCGCACATCACGTCGCAGTGGCTGATCCCGTTCATCATCTGGTCGGTCATCCGGCTCGGCGAGCCCGGCCGTACGGTCCGCAACGGCCTGACGCTCGGCGCGCTGGTGCTCGCGCAGCTGTTCGTCGGCGAGGAGAACCTGTTCCTCACCGCGATCGCGTGCGCGTTCATGGTGATCGGCTACGCGATCTTCAACTGGGCCGACGTCCGCGCCCGGTTCGCCCGCGCCGCGGGCAGTCTCGCGATCGGCGGCGGCCTGGTGCTGCTGTTCGCCGCGTACCCGCTCTACCACCAGTTCGCCGGCCCGCAGCACTACAGCGGCCACCCCGGCGACCCGAAGCCGGCGACGATCGAGTCGTACTTCGCGTTCGCGACCGAGTCGATCGGCGGCGGGAAGAACAGCGCCGCCGGCCTCGCGCCGAACTTCACCGAAGAGGTCACGTTCTTCGGCTGGCCGCTGATGCTGATCGCGCTGGCCGGCATCGTCTGGCTGCGCCGGGAGAACATCGTCCGGGTGCTGGCCGTCACCGGCGCCGGCGCCGCGATCCTCTCGCTCGGCCCGGTCATCCACCTGAACAACCAGCGCAACCTCCGGATCCCCGGCCCGTTCGCGCTGCTCGAGCACCTGCCGGTGGTCAACGCGATGGTGGTGGCCCGCTTCAACCTGATCACCACGGTCGCGATGGGCGTGCTGCTCGCGGTGATCGTCGCCCGGGTCGCCGAGCGCGCCCGCCCGGCCGAGACCTCCGGCCTGCCGATCCGGCTGCTCGGCCTCACGGTGCTCGCCGGCGCGCTCATCCCGATCATGCCGACGCCGCTGGCCGGCCACGACCGCCCGCCGGTCCCCGACTTCGTCACGGCCGGCACCTGGCGCGACTACGTCGCCGAGGGCCGCACGCTGGTCCCGGTCCCGGTCAACGGCCTGACCAGCATCCGCTACGGCTCGGCCGCCGAGGTCGGCTTCGCGGTGCCGAGCGGCTACTTCCTCGGCCCGTCCTCGCCGGACGACAACACCGGCCGCTGGGGCGCCCCGCCGCGCCCGACCTGGCAGCTCTTCGAGAAGATCCAGGGCAGCAAGGACGAGCCCGTCGTCATCACGGACGCCGACCGTACCGCCGCCGTCGAGGACCTCCGCTACTGGAAGGCCGACGCCGTCGTCCTCCCCCGCGACCGGGGCACCGACGTCAAGCTCCTCCTCGCCCTGGAGTCGCTCCTCGGCCCCGGCCAGCGCGTCTCCGACGTCTGGCTCTGGGACGTGCGCCCGCTGACCAACAACTAGATCGCCGCAGCCCACACGGCCGGGGCCGCCGAGATCGACAAGATCTCGGCGGCCCCTCGCCGTGTCACAGCACCTTCACCGGACGGCCGCCGTCCACCAGGACGGTCAGGCGGACCGCCCACCGAAACACGAAAGCCGGGCCGATCAGCGTCTCCGCTGGTCAACCCGGCTTTTCCGCACGCAGATGCGGAGGGCCAGGGATTCGAACCCTGGAGGAGTGTCACCACCCCTAGTGGTTTTCAAGAGAACTGCGTTTCGGTGAACCCTTACCCGACGCGACCTGCGGTTTCGACTTGGAACGCGCCGGATTCACCGGGCGGTTCCCCCGGATACGCCCCCGCCCCCGACTTGCCTTGATCGCCCGCTCGATCTGCTGGTTGATGTGCTCCTCGTCCCCATCGATGCAACCGGCGTAGACCTTCAGGAGCACGGCGACACCGTGGCCGGCCCGGCTGGCGACCTCGGTTGCCGGAACACCGCCGTTCAACCAGAGCGTCACCGCGGCGTGCCGCAGATCGTAGGGTCGGCCGGCGAGCGGGGAGACGGCCTGCTCGGGAGTCAGCGCAGCCTTCCGCGCGTCGCGCCAGATCTCGCCGTAGGTCGACTCGACCAGGTAGCCGCCACGAGCCGCGCGGAACAGCCGGCCGTCATCGGCGGTCCCGAACTCGGCCAGGTGAGCGCGGAGGATGCGCACCAGGTCGGGCGGGATCGGGACGCTGCGCATCTCCGTCTCGGCCCGGTGCTTCAAACCGCGTACCTGGCGGACCTCTCCGTCGTCCGTCCAGTCGGCCCCGGTCGGTGGCGCGGTCTCAGCGAGATCGATCCGCCCCCAGCCACTTTCCGGAAGGTGACAGTCGGCCCGGCGCAGCGACGCGGCCTCGGACGGACGGAGACCGGCGAAGTAGAGGCAGGCGAAGAAGGCGACCAGGTGGGCGCCCTGCGGGTGCACTGCCGGAACAGCGTCGAGAAGCGATTCCACCTGGGCGGTGTTGGCGACCACCCGCCGGTCGACCGCCTCCGCGACCGCGGGTGCCTTCCACTGGGTGCGGTCGATCGGGTTGAAGTCGAGGAGGTTCCGCTCGACGGCGTAGCCGAGCGCGTTGTAGAAGACGGCGCGTTTGCGCTGAACCGTGGTGGCCGCCGCCGGCTTTCCGTCGAGTCGCCGGGAGCAGGCGTTCAGCGCGGTACGGATGTGGTCGGTGTCGCGCAACCGGCCGACCGGGAGAGACTGCCGACTCAGCCAGGCGAGGGCTGCCTCCTCAGCTGCCGGAACGGACTCGGACCTGGTGTTCGGGTTGAACGCCCAGCGGTAGAGCGCCCGGCGCAAAGTCTCCGCGTCCGGCGCCCCACGGTCAGCGACGATCAGCACGGGGGTGACCGTGAGCAGCGCATCGACCATGGACTTGCGGGACTTCGCCGCAGCGTGCGGCCACTTCATCTCGATGTAGGCGCGGGCGTGGTCGTACCAGGTGGTGCGGTCCTGCTCGCGCAGCTTGGACTCGGGGAGGCCGGTGAGTTCGTCGAAAGGCTCACCCGCCGCGGCGGCCTTCACCAGGTCGGAGCGGAAGCGGTCAGCGAGCGCCTTCGTGGTGAACGAGCGCTCGAACCGCTTGCCGGCCACGACCCAGCGGACGCGATGACTCTTGCTCTTACCGCGGTCATCGCGCTTGCCCATGTCGTGGATCTTCACGTCGTAGCTGCTCATGCGGCGTTGTCCTCCCGCTGGCACAGCCACGCGTCGAGGTCGGCACGTCGGATGCGGACCTCACCGTTGGGCAGCTTGATGCAGCGTGGGGCGATGCCGAGGCGACGCCACTTGTAGAAGGTCGAACGGGGGACGACGAGTTCGGTGAGCACCTCAGGAACGGACAGCAGCTTGCGATCCAAGCCTCCGGTCATCTCCTTCGTCTTCATGCAGCCTGCTGAGTGGGGACTGCTGAAAGGGGGCGCTGTTGAGCGGCGGCAAGTTGACCGCGCCATCGGATGCGGGCTGAAACAGCACGTAGAACGCGATGTTCGAGCGGGAGGACGTCCGGGTCGTCCGGTCGGGCCAGCTCGAAGCGGAAGCGCTTCGGGTCTTCCTCGGTCGCCGGTTGGCTGTCCTCGGTGTCAGCGAGACCGCCGGCCAGGACGGCGCGGACCCAGGCGCGGTTGTCCGCGCGGTGGTCGGCCAGGGTCTTGCCGGACCACTGCCGAGACACCAGGACGCGGCGGCCGGTGAAGCCGAGCGTCGAGCGCTGGTGCACCTTGCCGGTGCAGCGGCCCGGTGTGAGGCCGGGTTTCGCGCCGTCCGGCTGGACGTTGTAGAGCAGCCAGTTCGCGCAGGTCGGTGAGCACGGGAGCGTGGACAGCTCCGCGTGGAGCCGGTCGAAGTGCGCCCGCTGCGGGTCCGTCTTGGGGGTCGCGTGTTCGGTCAGGTCCTTGGTGACGTACTTGGTCACGTACCGAATCGCGCGCTCCGCGTCTTTGGTGCCGGACTCGATCCCGCGCGCGTCGATCCGGCCGAGCCGGGCGACGTAGGCCGGGTCTTCGTCGATCGCATCCAGCGCCTCATCCCACGTCGGCAGCGGCACGCGGGTTTTCGGGTCGACGTAGCCGCCCTCGTCCGTATCCCAGACCGGCGGCTTGTCCACCGAGTAGGACGCCCGATCGAACGGCGGCCACCACACCTGGTGGTAGGTGGCCGCCGCTACCTGCTTGAGCAGCCGCCGCGGGATCGTGCCCCGGATCGCAAAGTGCGCGTGCGGAGCGAGCCGACGTTGCAGTTCCACCGCGCCCGCGTACTGCACGTTCCAACCCGTCGCCCGGCGGAGGTTCTGCCACCAGCGATCCATCACCCGCGCGAAGTGGATCGCGTCGAGTGCGGCCCGCCGGTAGTCGTAGGTGTCCGGGTCGACCGGTGTGCCGAGTTCCGGGTCGTACCGGCCGTGCCGGGCGCCGCACTCACACGGGACGACGTAGGCGCCGCGCCGGATGTGCGAGTGGACCGGGCCGTGTGAGTCGAGGGTCAGGGTGACGAGCATCGACGGCCGGTAGGTCTTGCCCGCCCGGCCGGCGAAGGCCCGGCCGACCGTGCGCCCGTCGACCGGCAGCCGGGGCAGGTCCGGGGAGTCCTGCCGGCGCTTCGTCGACCGCTTCCGCCGTGGGCGCTCGTCTCGGTCGCGTGGGGTCAGGTGGCCGCGGAGATTCGTCTCGGCCAGCAGCTCGTCAGCCTGTGCGATCTCCTCGTCCAGGGCGGTGATCTGCGCGGCCCGCTCGTCCGGGGTCATCGGTTGGTAGTTGAGCGCTTCCCGGTCGAACTCCAGGTGCGCTCGCTGGGCCACGAGGTCGAACACGTCCGCGGTTGGTGGGTCCAGGTCGATCGCGGGCTCGTCGGCGAGGTGCCAGCCCTCCCGGATCTGCTGGATGCGCAGCCGCCGGCCACGCTCGGCGCACGGCTTGCACTTCGCCGCCAGGGTCGCCCCGCACGGCACCTCGACGATCTCCGTGACGCCGGTGAACGTGTCGGTGCGGCGCAGGACGACCGGACGGACGCAGACGCCGTTGTTCTCCGCGAGCTGCTTGAGCGCGTCCTTGGCGAGCGGCTGCCGCATCCGCGCGGCCCGCGACCCCGGCCGGGGCTCGTCACCCGCGGCCGGGATCAGCGCCGGCTGAGTCATCGCGCCACCTCCGCGTTCGGGCGGGTGAAGGCCAGCGCGGGCACCGGAACGAGACCGGACCGGTCGTTCGCCGGGCGCGGTTGCGGCTCATCGCCGCCCGGTGACGGATGCGCTTCGGTGGCCGGCGTGGGCTCGGTCGGCACCCAGTGCGCCGGTTCCATGACCGGAGCCTTGATCGGCGCCGCGGGCATGGCCGGCTTCCCGGACAGGACGAGCTTGGACAGACCCATGAAGGCCAGCGCCGGTACGGCCGACAGCAGCCAGCCGGAGATGCCCGGCTTGGCGACCGCGAGCTGAGCCGACAGCGACAACGCGACCCCGCAGACGAGCAGGAACATCGGGTAGCCGATCGGCCTGTCGGCCCGCCGCCGGGCGCGGATGGTCAGCAGCGCGGCGATCGGGAGGAGTTCGGAGATCGCGGCATTCGCCCAGCCGAACCAATCCGGCGTACCGGCCGGGCTGTTGTGCATGGTCCAGTCGTGCACGTGCGTGAACGACGCCGCCCCGGCCAGCGTGCCCACGGTCAGCAGGATCGCGACCAGGACCACGCCCTCGAAACGCTCCGCGCGGGTCATCGGGTCTCCCCCACGATCTCGCCCTCGACGACCTGCTCGTATCCGTACCGGTGGCAAAGGTCTTGGATGTCGCTGTCGGAGTGATAGGCGAACCGCACTTTCACCGGCTCACGCACGCCGTCAAGCGAGACGAACGCGACGCCCGGCGAGGTCTCCGGGATCTCGTCCGCGAGCGCACCCCGGTTGCGGGCACCGTCGCCGAGGATGAGATCCACCTGCTCGGCCTCGGTCAGCCGGAGTGCGATCCGGGTCGGGAACAGGTCCCGGAACGGCAACACCTCCTTGCGCGGGTCCTGAAGCGCGGCGATCACGTGGACGCCGACCGCGCGGCCCTGGGACAGCAGCAGCGACAGCGACTCCCGGATGCGATCGCGGACCTTCCGGTCCGAGATGTATGAGGTGAGCGCGGCCAGCTCGTCGATCACGATGATGATCAGCGAGTCGCCCGGCGTCGGGGTGTGCTGGCGGGTGACGCCGCGGAGCCGGTTGGCGCGAGCCCGCATGCGCACCACCGCGTCTTCCAGGACGCCGGCCATGGTCTCGGCGGTGTCGTAGACGAAGCGGGTGTACAGCGGCAGGCCGCCGGCCAGTTCCATGCCGCCCTTCGGGTCGAAGACCCACAGCTCGACGAGACGTTGTTGGATACCGCCCGCGAGCGCGGCGATCAGCGCCCAGATGACCGATCCCTTGCCCGCGTTCGTGGCCCCGCCGATCAGCACGTGCGATCCGGCGAGCCGCAGCGCGTACGCGTCGCCGTTCTCCTGGACGCCGAGCGGCAGCCGGGCGAGGTCGAGGCTCGTGGGAGTCGGGATCGGCGCGATCGTTGCCGCCAGCGGATCGCGGCGCAGGAACACCAGGACGATTCGGTCGGGACGGCGGTGCGTGCGGGCACGGCCCTCCCGGACGCGGAACGTGTAGGCCAGGCGCGGTGCGGCTTTGCCCCAGTCGTCCGGGTGCTGGCCGGGCAGCATCCGCACGGTCACTTCGTCGCCGAACTCGGTGGCGCGGACGCCGAGGAGCTGCGGGACGTACTTGTCACCGCCGAACACCGTGGCCAGCCCGCACGTGGCCATGGCCGGCGCCCAGCCGCGCCGGTAGACGAACAGCCGACGCCACCGGCCCAGCAGCGGCCACCATACGAACCGGTGCCAGGTCGTGCGATGCCACCGCCACCACCCCGCGCCACCCGCCGTCAGCGTCGCGAGCACCGCGAGAAGGATCTCCCAGCCGAAGTCGGCCCAGATCCAGACGATCAGCGCGGCCGGGCCGGTCAGCCACCAGTAGCGGACCGCGAGCACCGTCGCCCGGAACACGCCGCGGAGCGTCCACCACAGGACGAGGAGCCAGCCGGGCACCCGCCATACCGGCACCCGGACGTTCATCGGCGCGGTTGGGATCTTGTCTCCCGGAATCACGTTGATCAGCGGCACTCTGCGGCCCCCGCTTCCGTCTCCGTCGCGGGAAAGAGCGGGATCTGATCCGGGAGCTGTGCAGGCTCCGGGCGCCGGCTGTGCTGGCCCAGCTTGGTGTTGACCTCCGGGACGTGCCGGATCATGGTGGGCAGCCAGCGGCCCCGGCCGAGCACCGCGCGCATGTCCGCCGGATCGGAGACATACGGCGCGATACCGGCCGGGTCCAGGTGATTGAGCTTCACGATCGTCCGGGCCAGGGATGCGGCGGCAGCGGAGATCTCCACCAGGGCCGCCACCCGCAGCACGTCGACCGGGCACGAGACGTAGACGTGCCGGACCGCCGCGATCCCCAGCTCGGCCAGCTTCTTCACGACAACGCGACGCGCGGTCACAGCGACCACCGCCACACCGGCCGGCCAAGCCGCGCCCGGCAGCGACGGCAGCACATCCGCTTCGGGTCGAACCGGCGCGGCTTGACCCACTTCTCGCAGTACATGCACCACATCGCGGAGACCGTCGACGGCGCACCGCAGTGCAGCCGGACGATCGTGGACAGCGTGGCCGTGGTCATCACGCCACCCCCGGCCCGCGCAGCCGGACCGCGGTTGCCCGCGCCGTCCCCGCCAGCTCGACGGCTTCCGCGGATCCGACGCGCTCCAGCAGGTCAGCCTTCGCGTCGCACCAGTCCGCCCGCTCCAGATCACTCGAATTCCGGTCCGGCATCGCACCCAGCAACGCCGACAGTTGCGCGCCGAACGACTGCACGCGGGCAGCCTCATCTACCGTGGGCTTCACAGCCCCACTCCTTCCAAGGGGTACGGGTTGGCAGCGCGGGGCAGGGCCGAAGTCTTTGGTCGGAGGACGGCCCGCCCCGCGTCAAACTCTCTGCTCAAGCAGCAGCCGCGCCGGGCACAGCCCCCGCGGCACGCATCCCGGTGGCGCGCAGCGAATACGCCATCCGCGCCCGGCACTTGCTCGACGACCCGCCACAGCGGTTGCCGTCCACATACGGCGTGATCGTCAGACCGTCGAACTCCACCGCCGGCGGGTAACCGGGCACGCTCGACGCGGGCGGCACCGGCTGATGCGGCGCGACGACCTTCACTTTCACCTCGGTCGTCCGCCCGAACTTCCCGGCCTCCGGGTCCAGGTCCATCACCTTGACCACCCAGACCCGCTCCCCCGTCTCCTTGTCCCGCGCCTGGTTGTCCGCCTCCCCACGCCGGTCGAAGTCGACCTGCGCGTCCACCCCCAGGCAGAGCGCTCCACGCGGAAACACGTACTCGGACGGCACCGGCACCTTCAACGTCAGCGGAACCACGAACCAACCTCCTAGCCGCACAGCCATCTAAGTAATGACCTCTTATGCAGACAAGTTAGGCCGACTTATACACACAAGCAAGGACCGAGACTTGGTTTTCAGATCACGCACATCCGGACGCTTCGATCCCGGCTTGACGAGTGGCTTCCGTCTGCGTACACGCCCACGTACGGTGCCCGAATGATCGACGAGGCACGGGCGAGGCACATCGCGGAAAAGATCCTGGCCCAGGATGCAACCCGGCCGGGCACACCGACCCTGGCCATCGTCCACGTCCAGGAGCACCCGATCGGTTGGGTGTTCTACTACGACTCCGCGAAGTACGTCCGAACCGGCAACTTCATGGACGCCACCGTAGGAAACGCGCCGATCGTGGTCGAGCGCGCGACAGGCCAAGCGCACATCACGGGCACAGCCCGTAGCACCGGCTACTATCTGACCGAACTCGACGCGGGAACGCACGCATGCACAGAGTGCCCCCCAGCCGGACGGCAAGGCTTGATGCAACTGCGCTACGGCAGCGGGTAGGCGTCGTCGATCTCGTGTCGCGAACCGGGCATCACCAGCTGGGACGACAGCACGGCCTCACCCGACGACTGGTACACCGTGATCACGGTGCTGATCACGGACTCGTCGTAAGGCACCTCAAGCATGCCGGCCTCGTGCTCGGTGATGCGGCGAGCAGTCAGCCGCTCAATCACATAGTCCCCGCGGATGCCGCGTACCCGATTGATGTGGTCGAGAAGGCTGCCAGCGATCGGCGCCGGCTTGATGATGTCGGTGCCGACCGCCACATCCACCGGAACGTACGTCGACACCATGTCGACCGGCCCGAACTCCGACACCGTGATCCGGTGACGCACGTAGACCGGCGTGTCATCCGGGATGTGCAGCGAGGCCGCGATGCGCGGCGGAGCCAGCACCGGCCCCACGTGCAACACGCTCGTGGAAACGGTCTCGTCCAGGTACAGCGCTTCCCGCGCGTACTGCGGCGAGACACCGGCAGCGGACGGCCGACCACGCACGAAGTGCCCCTTGCCCTGCTGCGACTCGATCCACCCGTCCTGCCGCAGGATGCCCAGCGCCTTCAACACGGTCGGCCGCGCGACCCCGAACTCCTTGGCGAGCGTGTTCTCCGACGGCAGCGAAGTTCCCGGCGGGTACTTGTCGCTCTCGATGCGCTCACGGATCGTGTTGAGCACCCGCAGGTACTTCGGCGTCGGCACCTCGTACGCGCTCACACACACTCCGCCCCATCACACAACCCACTTGACAACACAAGACACTAAACCTGATGCACATGAGCAGGCAAGACCGGTCATGCGTCGGAGGACTGCTCAACCGCCTGATCGCCGAACCACTCCGACCGGACGCCCACCCTGCGAAGCCCGATCAACTGCGGACGAGTCGCGCCGGGCCGCCGCGCCGGCAACCAGGAATAGCGGCCGAACACTCGCAAGGCCGCGCGCCGCAGAGGACACGGCCCTTCCAAACCACAGACCGGACAACGGCCGTCGTTGGAGAGGTCGGTATGCCGGTCCAACTGTCGCTGCGCCTCCCGCAACTCGGAACGAGCCTCAGCGCTCAGGTAGACCGTCATCGCTCAACCCCCTCATCAATACCGGGCCGGGTGCGGCGAGTCGCAAGCCGCCACGAAGCACGAAGATCTCTCGACGCACGGTTGCCTCACCCGTCGCCGGGTCGATGACATAGCCGGCAACCCAGGCCCATCCGTCGTAGGTCGCCCCGTCGGACACCGAGATCACCCGCAGGATCAGCGAATTCACGCCGCTGAACTGCACCGATGCCCGCCGATCGACGATCAGCACGTCCCCGACCTTGGGATCCATCACGCCCCCGTCGAAATCAACGGTGCAGGGCGCCGATGCAGCCCATTCCTACTCCTGGTGCGGGCCGGGATTAAGGAACGGCGCCAGCTTGGCTCGCATGACCTGCACCGACGCCACATCGAACCGTGGCAACTTCCCAGAGCCACCGCAGTCAAGGCAGGGCCGACGAAACGACGCGTCAACCCGTTCGCAGGTGCAGGCCATAACTCGCATAGCCGACCGCCTGACCACGTACTTCCAGCCGGCACCCCGGCACGAGGTGCAGACCAGAAACTCCACGGCGAAGGCCGGGAGCGGATCACCGGCCCGCTCGCCCCGATCCGGGAACCGCTCGGAGGAACCCGTCTCGATCTCGCTCGCCGACATCCGGCCTCCCCGCCATCACCATTAGAGCTAGCTCTATTAGAGACACTGCGGGTCAGCGCTGTCAATAGAGCTACTCCTAAGCAAAAAGATCGACCTCTGAGGTGCTAGCTTCAGGGCGCTCAACCGAGGGGGGACCATGACCACCGGCTACCGAGAACTGGCGGCCATCCTGCGAGCGGCGATCTCACGCGGCGAGTACGCCGAGGGCACCACGCTGCCCAAACAGGAGGAGATCGCGACGCTGCACGGCGTCAACATCAAGACCGTTCGCCAGGCGGTACGCATCCTCGAAGCCGAAGGTCTCGTCACTCCGGTCCGCCGTCGCGGCACCGTGGTCCGCCCACGCCTGCCGATGAAGCGCCTCGGCGCCGACCGCTACGCGAAGAGCAAGTGGAAGGCCGCCGGCCTGGTCGCGTTCGCCGCCGACCGCGAGGCCACCGGCCGGCCATGGAAACCCGGAGACCAGACCCAGACGGTACGGATGACGACCGCGGACGCCGACATCGCGGAAGCGCTCGGTCTCGAGGTCGGTGATCAGGTCTACGAGCGAGCGCGTCTGGTCAAGGAAGCCGGCGCGCCGACGCACACCCTGAACAGCTACTACCGGCCGGAGGACGTCGAGGGCACACCGCTCGTCGACGCGAAGGCCGGCCCGGCCGGCCGCGGTGGTGGCTTCGCCGTCCTGACAAGCCAGGGCTTGGAGCCGGACAACATCACCGAAACCGTTCGCGCCCGGATGCCGACGCCCGACGAGATCGAGCTACTCCAACTCCCCGGCGGCGAGCCGGTGATGATCCTGCACCGCATCACGTACACGGCCGAGGGACGCCCGGTCGAGTTCGCCCGCGGCGTCCATGCCGCTTCCCGCTTCGCCTGGACCTACCACTTCCAGATCCCCGACTGACCTTCACCCGGAGGCCACGCCATGACGAACAGCCCGGCCGTCATCCCCGCCGAGATCCGCGAGGATGTCGAGACCCTGTGGAACTACCACCAGATGGGCCACGAACTCCGTCCCACCGACATCGGCATCGGACTGGGCAGCCATGACATCGGTGTAGCCATGATCGGCACCGACCTCTACCACCGCGGCATGTACCCGATCCTGCTGTTCACAGGCGCCAACGCGCCGCCCACGGTTGAGGTCTTCCCGCGCGGCGAGGCCGTGCACTACCGCGAGTACGCCCTTGAGCACGGCGTCCCTGACGAGGCAATCCTCATCGAGACGAAGGCCCGGCACACCGCGGAGAACATCGTCCTTTCCCGCGAGCTGCTGGAGGAGCGTGGCTACAAGGACATCAAGACCGTCACCCTCATGTCCCGCCCCTACCAGCAGCGACGTGGCTACTCCATCTGCAAGAAGCACTGGCCCGAGGTCGACGTCATTTGCGCCTCACACCCTCTGCCCATCGACGACTACTTCGCCTTCATCGGCAACGCGAAGAAGGTCATCGACACCATGGTCGGCGATACCCAACGCATCGATACGTGGGCCGAGGCCGGCTGGGCGATCCCCCAGCCGATGCCCGACTCAGTCCGCGCGGCATACGGGCGCCTCGTGGCAGCCGGCTACACAAGCCGCCTGGTCTGAGGGCTCAAGCTCGAAGCCCACCTCCCCCGGCTTGCCCCGTGCGCTCACACAATCGCAAGGCGCACCGACTGCGCCGTCTCCACGCCCAAGGCGTGCGCCGTGGAGGTGAGCAGGCTGGAGAACCTCTCAAGGTCTTCCTCCACGAGGATCAGCTCCATCACCGGCTCCTCGATACCGACGGCGTATGCCTCGAACTCGACGCAGGTCACGTCCGGCGACGACGTGCACCTGAGCAGGCGCATTCCAACCCGAGTACCCAGCGCATCACTCAATTGCATGAACTCCATACGCGACCGATGCCATGCGCCCGGCGTGTTCACCCGACACTCAGCCGAATCGCACCAGAGCGGGTGATCATCGTTCGCTCTTTCCGTCTTGTCCTCAGAAGCTTCCGCAGACATCGATTCTCCTCGCACAGGGATGTCGACCAAGGCGGCCGCCTCGCCCGCCTCGTAACCAATCGAACCTGAGAACACTATTTCCGACAGCACCGCTCGACGGAACCGATCCGACTCCCCATGCCCAGCAGTCAGAAGCAGCGAGCCAGCAAGGGAATCTGAGACCTTTCATGTGGAATAGCTGTGGTGCGCCGTGATCAACAATCCAACACGCACACCTCACCCGACGCTGATCTCTCTAGGCAGAGAACTCCGGATCGCACGCGAATCTCGCGGCATAACTCAACAAGAACTCGGCGCAGAGATCCACTTCTCCGACAGCCAGATCTCCGCTGTCGAGACCGGCCGGCGCCTGCCGAGCGACGCCCTCATTCGTCGCGCCGACGAGATACTCGGTACCGCGGGTCTGCTCGTTCGACTCTTGGAAACCGCACAGGCAACCGCAACCCGGGAGACCTTGCCCGAGTGGTTCCGCCCCTGGGCAGACATCGAGCAGGCCGCCACCAAGCTCCGCTCATACCAACCACTCGTCCTGGACGGCTTGCTACAGACCCCCGCCTACGCCCACGCCATGTTCCAAGCCGGCGACCCAGCAGCCGATGAGGACACTCTCCAACGCGCAGTAGCGGCCCGCATCGACCGGCAGCAGATCTTCAACCGCCCAAACCCCCCACGGCTCATCACGATCCTCGAAGAGTCAGTCCTCCACCGCCCCATCGGCCCAACACCCGAGGTGATGCGCAACCAACTCGACCACCTAGCCACGGCCAGCCGCGGCGGCACCATCGAGATCCACATCCTCCGCACCGAGGTCGGCACACACAGAGGCCTAGCCGGCGCCTTCGCACTCGCCACTATCCCAGGCCATCCCGAGATCGCCTACATCGACACCCAACTCCGCGGCCTGGTCATCGAGGCCACGACAGACGTTGATGCCATCCACCACATCTGGGAAGGTCTCCTAGGAGAAGCCCTTCCCCAACGTCAGTCCCTCAAGCTGATCCAGGAGGCCACAGAGTCATGGACAACCTGACATGGAAAAAGTCCACCCGCAGCAGTCCCAACGGCGGCCACTGCGTTGAGGTAGCCTTTACAGCTTCCCGCCAGGTTTGGGTTCGGGATAGCAAATTTCGATCTGGGCCGACCCTCCAGTTCAGCCCACCCTCATGGATTGCCTTGATTCAAGATATTGGACGTAAGTACGCAATAAACGGAAGCCCGCCCAAAAATCCCGCTTAATGCTGATCGCGATTAGATCACAGATAATCGGATTGCATGAAACTCCACGACGCGGCGGTTCGGCGTGGCAGACGGTGAGAGGGATGCACGTAAACTAATCGGCGGCCCCGATGATTTTACCTTCCGTGGTTGCCGCCTGATCTTGGTGTTGCCAGATAAATTCAGCGATATTCTTCACGTATGCTGTAGCCTCCGCTGACTCCTCGTAAGCGCGGGATTCAAGAACTTGACGCAGCCAAGCTGCCTTGTCCTTTGAAGGAACATCCCTATGGAAACACTCAAGTTCACCCACGGGGACGAGGAAGATTCCTATACTCTTCAGTGCCGAGTCTAGTGATGCATACGCGGCGGCCGCCTCGCCCATCAAGAGTGCCTTACCTTGGCTTTTGAACAGCTTCCATCCACTGGACGGCGTGATAAGAGACCGAATTTCTGCTGCCTGGGCCGGCATGATCCGATCTCCATCAACATTATTAAGGATTTCAGTGATTTTAAAACGGGCAAAATCTTTGTCGGCGTACTTCATGCGGGACTTGATTGCCGCCAGTACGACACTGCGATTTTTTTGCATACTCTTTGAATTGCCACCACATGCTTCCACTAATGCGGTGAAGTCTCCATCGTCCTGCAGGAAGTCGATGTCCACGGCGCATCCCACAGGAACCCGGGCGGCCCTTAGTGCCCTCACCGCTTTTGGGATGCCCGTTTTGCCTCCGCAGTGTGCGAAGTGCACGCTTAGGGCTGAAACCTCAAAGCCGCCGTCCAATACCTTAACGGTAGACTCAAGAACCGCACGATAATACGTGCAGTCAGATCCTGCCTCGCAAAGCATTACACCATGAGAGAAAAGCCCGTCCAGGATGCCGAAATACTTGATCAGTGGGTCCTCGTATACCTGTTGGACCCTATCGACATGCACTTGCGCAGCGTGATTGCCCTTGCTTGAACGCGTCAGTCGCACAACGGTAACCGCACTTGCTGACGACTTTTCAGACATAATTCCGCGAAGGATGTCGTCACTGTGTGTGGCAACTATTACTTGGACGCCACGATCGTGCTGCCTCGCAAGGAACCGACCAAGCATGTAGGCCTGAGGTGGGTGGAGAAACGCTTCTGGCTCGTCAATTAAAAGAAGTGGGTATCCTGCAGTTATGACAGTTAGAACCATTCCCATGAATGACTTAACGCCGTCACCTTGATCTTGAAGAAGAGGAAGTGATTTGATTTCTTCAAGATACTCGGGTGAGGCTGGGGCGGGGCCTTCCTCTGCGGCCACAGTTCCAACGTGCAGAGTAATCTGACTACCGCCATATCGATTGACGGTAAGGTGCTCGCCGAATGCCGACCTCATCTCCTCGCTTGCAAGGCGTTCTAGGTCTCGATTAGCGTAGAGGAATTGAAGCGGTTGCGTCGGAGCCTCTTGCAGGGCGTTGAAAGACGAGGAAGTAGCCACCGCGCTCTGAGCCTGCCCGGCGGGAATGTGACGCAGCAAGAAGTTTGCGAGCTTGCCAAAACTGGATTGCCCGGAGGTCCAACTTCTTTTGATCTCGCGTACCGCGACCCCTGGCCCACCGAGTGAAGTGAAGCTCTCTTCTTCGTAGATCCCATGCGGATACGATCCAGGGGCGTAGAACTTATACCGCCCACGCATCCAGTCAATCAGTGCCTCCTCCTCGCACCTTCTTTCAACCTCAATCCCAGCAGTCACCTTTGGCCGGATGTGCGGCTCTAGTTGTACAAGCGTTAGGCGCTCAGCAATTTCCTGGAGCAATCTACTCTTGCCGGCATTGTTAGGTCCAACCACCACGGTTAGACCTTCAGCTACAGCAATCTGCTCTCCACTCAAGAGCGAAACTCGTGTCAGCTTGAGCAAGTCCGGTTTTCCTGTATCCACTAAGACATCATGCCCGACATGGTTGATCATGCAGAGGTGGGTCAGTCTTGAACCTGGCCAAGCCGTATCAAGGCATAGCAAATTGGCTGGCTTTGTGCTGCTTCTGCAACCTGTATGAAACTTCAGAATTCGGTAGCTAGTAGCTAGCTGCCGAATTGGTCTCTCCTGGATCAAGGGCACCGCAAGCGGTGCCGCGTCGCCAGCGGCCTGCTGGCGGCCTCCGGCCGGCATCGGCCGCCGGCGACGCACACGGTGGGCGACCTTGAGCAGGTGAGTGCTTTTAACGTCGCGGCATGGTTTCTCCCGACGATGCCCAAGTCGCGCCCGCGCTGGACCAGAACGCGGCTCTCGCGTTGGAGCGGTACCAGCGCTCGATCAGCCGGCTCACCTTCTGCTTCGACGGGCGGCCCACCACTCTGTACAACCGGACTCTGATCGGCCGGCTCAGCGGCAGCCCGCGGCCGGTCGAGATCCTGATGTGGGGACCGGTCATGGGAGAGGATGTCGCCGTCGCGATCGAATGCAGGCAGCGGCAGCAGGCAGTAGGCGTCGGAGCGGTCGAGCACTTCGCGGGCAAGCTCCTGGACATCGCGGCGGACTGCGGCATCCTCTACTCGATCTCCGGATTCACCAGGAACGCCCGAGCCCGCGCCGCAGCGATAAGGAGCCCCGCGGTCATGCTGCTCGCGCTCAACCGACCTGGCCGGTACCGAGAGCTGACGATCCCGAAGCAGCGCGAGCCGGGGGAGGACGAGGCGTTTCTGCCGCCGCACGACGCTGAGGAGATCACGGAGTTGGACTTCCTGCTCTACCTCTGGTTGCGGCCACAGTCGCCCAACTGACGACGACCCGTGGTGGTCCAGACCGTGACGATCGCGTGGGTGGCCGGCCGCCGCTGTTGCTCCCGGCGATCGGCTGCCGCGCCGCTGCGCGGCTTGCCTCCGGTCCCCTCGGGTTACCCACCGCGCGGCGCAAGCCGGACGCCCGGACCGTCGACCGCACCTGTGACGTACCGAACACGCGCCGCCCGGACCACAAGCGGTCCGACGGCGCACAAGCCCCCGGAAGCGTGGCGGGAGCCCGTCGAGACCTTCCCCCCGATACGCCCCCGAACGCCGAGCGACAGCAAGATCAAGCGAGACACAGTGGGACCGCAGCCGGAGAAGCAAGAAGCGGGCCGCCGCAGCGTTTCCGCTGCTGACGACCCGCTTTCCGCACGTGGATGCGGAGGGCCAGGGATTCGAACCCTGGAAGAGTGTCACCACCCTTAGTGGTTTTCAAGACCACCGCCATCGGCCACTAGGCGAGCCCTCCCGGCTTCGTCGGAGGGTGCTCGGGCACGCTCCGCCGCCTGGGAGTCGCAAAAAAGTTCCGGCCATGCGACTACCCGACCACCAGTTTGCCAGACCGGTCGGGTGGATTTTCAACCCCGGTGGCAGGTCGCGGATCACCCGCGGTTCGCAAGTTTTCTACCAGCGCCGATGTGGGCGGGTACGCCGGGTGTCGGATCGTCCGCGCGGGTGGGTATAAGGATCGTATGCATGCGATCACGATCCCGGAGCCCGGCGGGCCGGAGGCGCTCGTCTGGTCGGAGGTGCCGGATCCGGTGCCGGGTCCGGGCGAGCTGCTGATCGAGACGGCGGCGAGCGCGGTGAACCGGGCGGACCTGATGCAGCGCCAGGGGGACTACCCGCCGCCCAAGGGCGCGTCACCGTACCCGGGGCTGGAGTGCTCCGGGGCCGTCGCCGCGCTCGGCGAGGGCGTGACCGGGTTCGAGGTCGGCGAGCGCGTCTGTGCGCTGCTGGCCGGCGGCGGTTACGCGGAGCGCGTCGTGGTGCCGGCCGCGCAGGTGCTCCCGGTGCCGGCGGGCACGGACCTGGTGGACGCGGCCGCGCTCCCGGAGGTGGCGTGCACGGTCTGGTCGAACGTGGTGATGGCCGCGCACCTGGCGAAGGGTGAGACGCTGCTGGTGCACGGTGGCGGCAGCGGCATCGGCACGTTCGCGATCCAGCTGGGCCGGGCGCTCGGGGCGACGGTGGCCACCACGGCGAGCCGGGGCAAGCACGCGGCGCTGCGGGAGCTGGGCGCGGACGAGACGATCGACTACGCGACCGAGGAGTTCGAGAAGCGGGTCGCGCCGGACGTCATCCTGGACATCATGGGCGGCTCCTACCTCGCGCGGAACGTGGAGGCGCTCCGGCCCGACGGGCGCCTCGTGATCATCGGTACGCAGGGCGGTCGCACGGCCGAGCTGCACATCTCGAAGCTGCTGGCCAAGCGCGGCACACTGATCGCGACGGCGCTGCGGTTCCGGCCGGCGGCGCAGAAGGCGGAGATCGTCCGGCAGGTGCGCGAGCACGTCTGGCCGCTGATCGAGTCCGGCGCGGTCCGGCCGGTCGTGGACCGCCGGATCCCGATGCGCGACGCCGCGGAGGCGCATCGCGTGGTCGAGTCCGGCGGCCACCTCGGCAAGGTCCTGCTAGTTGCCTGACAGCAGTATCCGCGGGCCGGGTCCGAACGCGGCCAGTTCGTCGCCGGGGTTGTAGAGCGTGCACTTCTGCAGCGACAGGCAGCCGCAGCCGATGCAGCCGGTGAGGTTGTCGCGGAGCCGTTCGAGCAGCGCGATCCGCTCCGCCAGCTTGTCGTGCCAGCCGGCGGAGAGCCGCGCCCAGTCGGCCTTCGTGGGCACGCGCCCGTCCGGCAGCGAGGCGAGCGCCTCCCGGATCTCCTCCAGCGACACGCCGACCTGCTGCGACACCCGGATGAACGCGATCCGGCGCAGCTCCGCGCGCTGATATCGCCGCTGGTTGCCGCCGGTGCGGACCGCGTGGATCAGGCCGAGGCGCTCGTAGTACCGCAACGCGGACGGTGCGACGCCGCTCCGGGCCGCCATGTCGCCGATCGTGAGGAGATCCTGCATGGTCGTCACGGACCCAAAGTTAAATCATGCTTGAGTTTTCGCCCAGCCCGTCAAAAGCAAACACGACAAAAGCAATTCAACGGTACGGGAAGGCCCGTGCATCGCGTTTCGCGCGAGGTATACGCAACAACGCTCGGGTGCGGTGCACCCGAGCGTTGTGGACGTTCTCAGATCAGCGCGTGGCCTTCGGCTTCCGGACGCGCTCGCGGGCGAGGATCCAGATCGCCTCCACGCCGTCCTTCCACGTGATCTTCTTGCCCTCCTCGCGCCCACGGGCACGGTAGGAGATCGGCACCTCGTACGGCCGGATGCGCTGGCGGAGCAGCTTGCCGGTGACCTCGGCCTCCATGCCGAAGCCGCGCGACTTGATCGCGAGCGACCGGTAGAGCGAGACCGGCATCAGCTTGAAGCAGGTCTCCAGGTCGCCGATGTACGAGTTGTAGAGCACGTTCGCGGCGGTGGTGACGCCCTTGTTGCCCATCACGTACCAGAAGCTGTACGCGCTGTGGCTGCCGAAGGTCCGATTGCCGTAGACGACCTGGGCGTGACCGTCCAGCACCGGCTGGAGCAGGCGCGGGATGTCCTGCGGGTCGTACTCCAGGTCGGCGTCGAGGATGACCATGAACTCACCCTCGGCGTTGTCCACCGCGGTCTTGATCGCGGCGCCCTTGCCCGCGTTCTTCGCGTGGGTGATGACACGCACCCGCGTGTCGTCAACGGCAGCCAGGATCTCTCCGGTACGGTCAGAGCTGCCGTCGTCGACGACGACGAGCTCGATCTCGCATGGGTAGTCCACCGCCAGTGCCTGCTTCAACGCGTTAGCCAGACGGGCTTCCTCGTTGTAGACCGGCATGAGGATCGAAAGCTTCACCGGGTTTTCTCCACACTGCGGGACGACGAGATCGGCCATAGCCTAGCCGCAGGATCGCTTCAGGTGTATCCCGGGTTTGGGGTATGGCGTGATCAACTTTGCGTCACTACAGCGTATTAGATCCCTGATCTACTTTCTCTTACTAATTGCGCTTTCGTCGTCACCGTTGGTGCGAGGAGCGGCCCCGCACCGGCACGGCGCGGCGGGTCAGCCGGCGGCGGCCGCCGGGGTCGGGCGGGGCAGGAGCTTCGGCCGGAAGACCCGGCTGAGCAGTGCGTCCAGGTGCCACAGCTGCTTGGGGTGACCGACCCGGATCCAGAACCGCTCCCGCACGCCGTCGATCGCGGTGGCCGCGAGCTCGACCGCGGAGAGTTGCACGTCCGGGTTCCAGTTGACGTTCCCCAGGTGTCGTAGCTCTGCGTTGAGGTGCAGTCGCAGCCGGCGCAGCACCCGGGTCTCCTGGGTCACCACCAGCCGGCGTTGGGTCAGTAGGAGCAGGAACTCTCCCTGCAGCGGCCGGTCGGGACGGAGGCATCGGGCCACCAGCACGGCGGTGTCGTCGGCTTCGACGCACCGGCGGAAGACCGGCATGTGCCGGCTGACGGTCGGGACGGCCACTCCGGCTTCGGCGGCGGCTGGCAGGAACGTTCGCGAGAAGACGTCCATGCCGGTTCAACGACGCGTGAACCGGATATGACGCGCCGGCTGCGCGGACCGGACAGTGTCCGCTGCGGTTTCCGGACACGGTTTGACATGCTGGCGGGCATGACCGACCCGATGTCCTGGAGAGTGCCCATCTGGTTACCGGTGGTCAAGCTGGCCGGCGGCGTCGCGCTGCTGCTGCTCGCGCTCGCGCTGGCCGACGGGGACCGCGCCCAGCTCGGTGCCGGCGCCGTGGTCTGCGCCGGGCTGGCGGGGTGGGCCGCACGGGACCTGCTGGCTCCGGTGCGGCTCGCGGTCGACGAGGACGGGCTGACCGTGGTGACCGGCTTCGCCCGCCGGACCCGGCTGACCTGGGAGCGGGTCGAGGCGGTGCGGCTGGACACCCGCCCGCGCCTCGGCGTGCGCACCGAGACGCTCGAGGTCGACACCGGCGACACGCTGCACGTGTTCACCAAGGCCGACCTCGGCGTACCGCCGGAGGAGGTGTTGCCGCACCTGTCGTCTAGGACGACGCGGTGAGCGCGAGCACCGCCAGGATCACGAAGATCAGCCCGAGCGCGCCGCCCTGGATCAGCCCCCGGTTGCGCGCCGGGGCGTAGGCGAGCGCGGCCGCGGCCAGCCCGCCGACGGCCAGCCCGCCGATGTGCCCGGCGATCGAGATGCTCGGCACCACGAACGTGATGACCAGGTTGACGATCAGGATCGGCAGCACGGACGACGTGTCCCGGCCGAGGCGGCGCAGCAGCACGAAGAGCGCGGCGAAGAGCCCGAAGATCGCGGTGGAGGCGCCGGCCGACACCGACTCCGCGTCGATCAGCAGCGCGGCCACGTTGCCGCCGAAGCCGGCGACCAGGTAGAGCGCGAGGAACCGCAGCGGGCCGAGCGCGGTCTCCAGCTGCCGGCCGAGAATCCACAGCGCCCACATGTTCATCAGCAGGTGCAGGATTCCGAAGTGGATGAACATGGCGGTGAACAGCCGGTAGTAGCCGCCGTCCCAGACGCCGGGGAAGACCGTGCCGTACTGCGGCAGCGCCCCGAACGTCGCGTTGCCGTCGGCGAGCACGGTGATCGACGGCCCGACCACCGCGCCGGCGTAATGGATGATCGACGCGCCGCTGAACAGCCCGCTGCCGACCAGCGCGTTCATGCCGGAGAAGACCACGCCGAGCACGGCGGCCAGCACGTTCAGCCCGATCAGCGTGGTCGTGACGACTCCGGCACGGCCGGCCGCGCTCCCGCCGAAGGCGGTGCGGACCGGCCGTTGCGTACGTCTCCCCTCGGCCACGCACTCCGGGCACTGGTGGCCGACCGACGCCTCGTTCATGCAGTCGGGGCATATCGATCGGTCGCACCTCGTGCACCGGACATGCGTTTCCCGGCCGGGATGCCGGTAGCAGACCGGGACGGTCGCCGGAACGTCACTCATACGATCAAAAGTACGTCAGATCAGCCGACGCGTTCGATCTCGACCTTCTCGATGATCACGTCCTGCTTCGGACGGTCCATCGGGCCGGTCGGCGTGGTGGCGATCGAGTCGACCACGCGCGCGGACTCGTCGTCGGCCACCTGGCCGAAGATGGTGTGCCGGTGGTTCAGGTGCGGCGTCGGCGACACCGTGATGAAGAACTGCGAGCCGTTCGTGCCGGGCCCCGCGTTCGCCATCGCGAGCAGGTACGGCCGGTTGAAGACCAGGTCCGGGTGGAACTCGTCGGCGAACTTGTAGCCGGGGCCGCCGGTGCCGGTGCCGGTCGGGTCGCCCATCTGGACCATGAAGCCGCTGATCACCCGGTGCGAGATGGTGCCGTCGTAGTACGGGCCCTTGCCGGCCTGGCCGGTGCGCGGGTCGGTGTACTCCTTGGTGCCCTCGGCCAGCTCTACGAAGTTGGCAACCGTCTTCGGGGCGTGCAGCGGAAACAGCTCGAGCCGGATCGCACCGTGGTTGGTGTGCAGGGTGGCATATACAGCCTGGGCCACGGGTACTCCTTCGTCGGTTGGACAGTTCAGTTTCCAAGCGGATCCTCCCATGTACGAGTTCCGCCTACACGGCGGCACCCGAAGGGGCAGGATCACCACAGGGACAGACACCCTTACGGAGGTGGGGCTGGTGTTCGGTATCGGGCGAAGCAAGACCCGCAGCCAGATGGTCCGGGAAGAGCTCGAAGAGGGCCTGGGTCACCTGAGGCAGGCGGCCACGCACGCGGCGGAGGGCGTCGGTGCGACGGTCGGCCCGCGGGTGCACGCCGCGCGCGAGGTCGTGACACCGGCCGCCAGCCGTGCGCGCACCGCGGCCGCCGGTGGCATCGCGGCGTTCACCCCGCTGGCCATGTCGGCCGCGGAGAACGCGCGACAGGCCGGTAAGCAGGCCGGGAAGCAGACCCGGCGGATGAAGCGGAAGAACGCCAAGGCGCTGCGACGCGCCGTCGGCCGGGAGGAGCGAGGCATGTCGCGGAACCGCAAGCTGACCGGTCTGCTCATGATCGGCGTCGCCGCCGGTGTGGCCGGGTCGATGATCATGAAGAAGCGGCGGCAGCGCGAAGAGGATCAGTGGACCACCCACGAGTCCAGCACCGCGCGCAGCGCCACCGACGCGGCCCGGCAGATGACCGAGAACGCGAAGCAGATGTCCGAGAACGCGAAGGACAAGATCGCGACGGCGGCCGAGTCGGCGAAGGAGACCGTGAAGAGCGCGGCGGACACCGCGAAGACCGCGATGCACGCCGCCCCCGGCGACAAGGACCAGGACAAGAAGGACCAGGACAAGCAGCCGGCCGCGGACCGGATGGCCGCGTCCGACCGGCTGAACCCGGACACGCAGTCGCCCGGCACGTCGTCCGCCTCGTCGATCCGGCCGGCCGGGATGGCGGGCGCGACCGGCATGGCCGGCGCCGGCAACAAGATGCACGGTGACCCGGTCACCGGCCCGGACCGCTGGGCCAACGGCTGAGGACACGCGACGAAACGGCCGGGGGTACGCCGTACCCCCGGCCGTTCCTGCTCGTGTTTCGGTCCTACAGCCAGCCGTTGCGCCGGAACAGGCGGTAGAGCGTGGCTGACGTGATCACCAGCAGGGTGATCAGCACCGGGTACGAGAAGCGCCACTCCAGCTCCGGCATGAACTTGAAGTTCATGCCGTAGATGCCGGCGGCCGCGGTCCAGACCGTGGCGATCGCGGCCCAGGCGGCGATCTTCCGCATGTCGTTGTTCTGGTCGACCGTGACCTGCGCCAGCCGCGCCTGCAGGATCGAGTTGAGCAGGTCGTCGTTCGCGGTGACCTGCTCGATCGTGCGGCTGAGGTGGTCCTGCACGTCCCGGAAGTACCGGCGGATCTCCTTCGGCACCGTGCCGCGGCTGGCGTCCGAGGTGAGCGTGAGCAGCGGCCGCTGGAACGGCACCACCGCGCGGCGGAACTCCACCAGCTCGCGCTTGAGCTGGTAGATCGACTGGATGCTGCTGTTGCCGGCGCGCGAGAAGACGTCCTCCTCCAGCGCGTCCAGGTCGTCCTCGATGCCGTCCGCGACCTCGATGTAGTGGTCGACGATCCGGTCCGAGACCGCGTACGCGACCGCCCACGGGCCCTGGGCCAGCAGCTCCTGACGCGCCTCCAGGTCCGCGCGGACCGGGGCGAGCCGCGAGGCGTTGCCGTGCCGGACCGTGATCACGAAGGCCGGGCCGATGAACATCAGCACCTGGCCCGTCTCCACCACCTCGGAGTGCTCGGTCAGCCGGCCGTGCTCCAGATACCGGGCGGTGCGGCAGACCAGGAACACCACGTCGTTGAAGCGCTCCAGCTTCGGCCGCTGCTCCGCCTTGACCGCGTCCTCGACCGCGAGCTCGTGCAGACCGTACGCCTCCGCGATCGGTGCCATCTCGGCCTCGCTCGGCTCGTGCAGGCCGAGCCAGACGAACGCGGTCGGCTGCTCCCGGGCCGCGGCCAGCGCGGACGCGTAGTCCTGCGGGCCCTCCTGACGCACGCCGTCGACGTAGAGCGCGCAGTCGACGACCGCGCTGCGGACCACGTCGTTCGCCGGTGGGGGAGGAGGCGAGCCGTCGGCCCCGATGATCCGGGTCATCGCCCGGACCGGCGCCGTCCACGTTCGGGAGCGTCCCCCCGAGTGTCCGTTGCCGCCGGCCGTCGGATTGTTCCGCTCAACCATCCGCTTCACCCCCTCGTCGTATCCCGCATGGACATTACGCGCGGGCGGCGCCGGTGGGCGTGACGCGGGTGAGGGGGGTGGCGCCGGGTGGACCGGCCGCTTTGGGGGGTGGGGGGTGCGGATCGGTCCACCCGGCGCCAAGGGGGCGGGGTTAGGTCTATGAGCGCCATCGCACGGCGATTGGCCTCCCGCATTGTGGCGGCAGGCCCGGCCGGAAGGAAACCCCGGACCGGGTCTGACCGCTCAATGTCGTAAACCCGACAGATCAAAAGGGCACCTTTTGGTGCTGTCAGGCGTTAGTGGGCTCTATTTTCAGCCGCGCACCGCGTCGATGGCGGCGGCCAGCCGGCGCACGCCCTCGTCGATCTGGTCCACGGTCACCGCGGAGAACGCCAGCCGCAGCGAGTGCTCGCCGCCCTCCAGCAGGAAGTCCGTGCCCTTCACGACCGCCACGCCGCGCTCGGCCGCGGCCGGGAGCAGCTTGTCCACGTACACGTCGTCGGGCAGGTCGATCCAGAGGAAGTAGCCGCCGTCCGGCTCCGTGAACCGCACCCCCGGGATGTGCGCCCGCAGCGACTCGGCCAGCACCCGGGCCCGCTCGCCCAGCGCCGCGCTGACCGTCGCGATCGACCGGTCGATGTCACCGGACACGCAGAACTGGTGCACGATCGCCTCGGACACCATGCCGGGCGAGATGTAGAGGTTGGTCGCGCGCTTCGCGATGTCGCCGATCAGCTTCGCGGGGCCGACCAGGTAACCGACGCGCACGCCGGGGCAGACCGTCTTGGTGAAGCTGGACGCGTGCACCACCACGCCCTCGGTGTCCATCGACAGCATCGACGGCAGCGCCTCGCCACGGAATCGGATGTCCGCGTACGGGTCGTCCTCGAAGATGGTGAAACCGAACTCCTTCGCCAGCGCCAGCAGCTCACGGCGGCGCTCCAGGGACAGCGTCACCCCGGCCGGGTTCTGGTAGTTCGGGATGATGTGGGCGAGCGTCGGGCGCACGCCGGACTCCAGCAGGGTGCGCAGCTCCGCGGTGTCGATGCCGTCCGCGTCCAGCGTCACCTGGTGCACCTTGCCGCCCAGGTTCTGCAGGTTGAGCAGCGTCCGGTCGTACGTCGGCCTCTCCACCACGACCGCGTCGCCGGCCTTGACCAGGTGGTCGAAGAGGAACGCGTCGGCCTGCAGCGAGCCGTTCGTGATCAGCACCTGCTCCGGCGTGACGCCGTGCTTCTCCGCGATCCACGCGCGGAGCGGGACGTAACCCACCGAGGTGCCGTAGGCGGTGATGCCCGCCGGGTCGGCGTCGAACGCACGCACCGCCGCGGCCTTCAGGCCCTCGATGTCCACGATGTCGAGGGAGGGGGCGCCACGGGCGAAGGAGATCAGCTGCTCAGCGGTCATGCGCTACAGCTTACGAGCCGGGCATGATCTTCCCCATGCCCGTTCCCGCCTGGTGAAAGCCCTCGGAAAAAGCGGCGGCGACGGGTGCGCCGGCCGCAGAAAGCGACCGGCTCCACCCGTACCGTCAGGAGGTTTTCAAGGCTCTTTCCCGCGCCCAGACGCGCATGACGTCGCGGACCGAGATCACGCCGAGGACCTCGTCGCCCTCCAGCACGACCAGGTGCCGGAACCCGCCGCGGGCCATCGCGAGCGCGGCCTCCTCCAGCGTCCAGCGCGGACTCGCGTAGACGACGTCCCAGGTCAGGTGGGCGCCGATGCGTTCGGTGTCCGGGTCCAGCCCGGCGCCGATCGCCTTGAGCAGGTCCCGTTCGGTCATGATCCCGACGCCCTCGCCGTCCGGGTCGAGGATCACGGCGGATCCGATGCCGCGGTCGGCCATCATCGTGGCCGCCTGGCGGAGTGTGTGATCGGGCCCCAGCGTGAGCACCAGGGCGGACATGGCATCGCGAACGTGCATGGCGCATCTCCCTTGATACGGCTGCTGTTCGTGCTGCCACTCATGGTGGCGAATCCGCAGGCGGAGCGGCAAGAGCGCCGGGTTCCGCTAATCTCTCGTCCGTGACTGCACCACCTGAGCCCTCCGGTCGGACGCCCGCGGACCCGCTGCTCTGCGCCGGTGCGCTGATCGTCGACGACGACGGCCGGATCTTCGTGCAGCGGCGGTCGGCGGACCGGCGGTTGTTCCCGGACACCTGGGACATCGTCGGCGGGCACGTGGAGGCGGGGGAGAGCGTCGACGAGGCGCTGCACCGCGAGGTCCGCGAGGAGACCGGCTGGATCCTGTCGCACGTGCTCGGCACGGTCGGCGAGCACACCTGGAAGGGCGACGACGGGCTCTACCGGCTGGAGACCGACTACCTCTGCCGGGTGGACGGCGACCTGACCCGGCCGCGGCTGGAGGCCGGAAAACACACCGACTTCGCCTGGGTCACCGAGGCCGAGCTGGACCTGCTGGACGAGAACCGGCCGGACGACGACACCATCCGGCGGATCGTCGCGGACGGGTTCGCCATGCTCCGGGTGTTCGGTTTCTGACGGTCGGTCGTTGTTCCCGGTATGGGAATGATCGGGCTCGTGCTCGCCGCCGGTGCCGGACGACGTCTGCGCCCGTACACCGACGAACTGCCGAAGGCACTCGTCCCGGTGGACGGGGACACCACGATCCTGGACATCGCGCTGCGCAACCTCGCGTCCGTGGGCCTGGCCGACGTCACGATCGTGGTCGGCTACCGGGCCCCGGCGGTGCTGTCCCGGGTGCCGGAACTCCAGGACCGATACGGGGTACGGCTGACGCTGGTGCACAACGACCGGGCCGAGGAGTGGAACAACGCGTACTCGCTGTGGCTCGCCCGTGACCACTTCACGAACGGCGCGCTGCTGGTCAACGGCGACACCGTGCACCCGGTGAGCGTGCAGAAGACGCTGCTCGCCGCGCGCGGCCCGTCGATCGTGCTGGCGCTGGACACCGCGAAGCACCTCGCCGACGAGGAGATGAAAGCCGATTTCTCACCCGACGGGCGGCTCAGCCGGATCACCAAGCTGATGGACCCGGCCGCCGCGACCGGCGAGTACATCGGCGTCTCGCTCATCTCACCGGCCGCGGCCGGCGGGCTCGCGGACGCGCTGGAGACGGTCTGGCGCCGCGACCCGAACCTCTACTACGAGGACGGCTTCCAGGAGTACGCGGACCGCGGCGGCGCCATCCGGTACGCGGACATCGGCGACGTCCCCTGGGTCGAGGTGGACAACCACGACGACCTGGCGCGCGCCCGGGCCATCGCATGCCGCTACTAGCCCGCACGATCCTCACGCCGCTGCACGTCGACGTGCGCCGCGGCGCCGTGGCCGACCTCGGCCGGATCCTCGCCGACGGCCGGATATCCGCCGGCGGTGACGTGGCCGTCGTGGTCGGGCACGGCGTCGGCGCGCGCGTCGCCGACCTGATCCGGCCGAACCTCGGCGCCGCCGACATCTTCACGGTCGCCGGCGGCACCCTGGACAGCGCGAACGAGCTGGCCGCGAAGCTGCGCGCCCGCTCGTACGACGCGGTGGTCGGGATCGGCGGCGGCACCACGCTGGACACCGCGAAGTACGCGGCCACCCGCTACGGCATCCCGATGGTGTCCGTCGCCACCAGCCTCGCCAACGACGGCATCGGCTCGCCGGTCGCCAGCCTGGTCAACGACGGGATCAAGGGTTCGTACGGCGTGCACATCCCGATCGCGGTCATCGTCGACCTGGACTTCGTCGAGGCCGGCCCGTCCCGCTACAACCGTGGCGGGATCGGTGACGTGCTCAGCAACCTCAGCGCGCTCGCGGACTGGGAACTGGCCCGCGACATCCGCGGCGAACCGGTCGACGGGCTGTCCGCGTCACTGGCCCGGATGGGCGCGGAGGCGCTGCTCAGCCACCCCGGCGACATGACCGACGACGGCTTCGTCACGGTGCTCGCCGAGAGCCTGATCGCGAGCGGGCTGGCGATGGCCGTGTCCGGTTCCAGCCGCCCGTGCAGCGGCGGCTGCCACGAGATCATGCACGCGGTCGACGTGCTCAACCCAGGCACCGGCTCGCACGGCGAACTGGCCGGCATGGGCGCGCTGTTCTGCACGTTCCTGCGCGGCGACGAGGCACGCTTCCGGCAGATCTCCCGCTGCCTGCGCCGGCACGGCCTGCACCGTACGCACCGGGAGTTCGGCCTGAGCGACGAACAGTTCGTGGACGTGGTCGGCTTCGCGCCGCGCACCCGGCCCGACCGGTACACGATCATCGAGCACCTGGCGATGGGTGCGAAGGAGATTCGCGCGCGGCTGGCAGACTACGTTGATGCAGTCCAGCGCTCCTGAGCACCAGCCGGCCGAGTCCGACTTCTACCGCGTCAACCGCGGCGGCGGCCTCTACAGCGAGGCGGTCAGCCAGCGACTCGGCGCCAAGCTCGCACTCTTCGGCTACCGCAAGAAGCTCGCACCGACCACGCTCACCATCTTCAACCTCGGCATCAGCGCGGTCGTCTCCGCACTGGTCATCGTGACCGCCGGCCCGGTCGCGGCCGGCGAGGTGCCCGGCGTCGTGATCGGCCTGATCGCGCTGGCCGGCTGGCAGCTCGCCTACGCGTTCGACTGCGCCGACGGCCAGCTCGCCCGCGTCACCGGCCAGACCAGCACGGACGGCGCCCGCGTCGACATCCTCTGCGACGTGGCCGGCCAGATCGCGCTGGTCGGCGCGCTCTCCGCGGTCGCGGTCGCCCAGGAACCGGAGACCCCCGCCTGGCTGATCGCGCTGTTCGCCGGCGGCTGGATGGTCAACCTGATCACCTCGGTCCTGGCCACCGGCCCGCAGGCGGTCAGCATGCTGAAGTCCAACACGTGGCCGATCCGCGTGGTGAAACTGGCCCGCGACTACGGCGCCATCATCGCCGTGGCCGCCGTCGTCCTCACCGTCGCCCCGATCGCCATGGTCTGGTTCATCGGCATCTTCACCCTGGTCAACGGCGCCTTCCTCCTCACCAGCATCGCCTTCAGCGCCCGCAACGCCCTCCGCGCCCACGACCTGCCGCGGTCCTGACGGCCCGGCCGGGCACGCGGCAGGTCAGCCGCGGACCGGGATGATGGCGGAGGAGCCGAGGAGGCGGCCGTTGGCGGCGAAGGCGTCGGCGCGGAGGTATTCCGGGTCGGTGGGGACGGTCAGCGCGGTTTCGAAGCCGGTGCGGTCGCCCTCGGCGACGACGCCGAGGCTGCCGGGCTGGCTGCCGGCGCGGATCTGCCAGGTCTCGACCTCGGTGGCGCCGTTCCAGCTGGCGTAGGCGACGAGTTTGCCGGCCTCCCGGCGCAACCCCACGGCGGGCTGGTCGGCGGGCTCGGCGGTCCACGTGGCGCGGGTCGCGCGGTACGACTGGCTGTCCGACGGGAGCCGGCCGTCGAAGAGCACGGTGCCGTCCTCGGCGAACTCGGTGAAGTACGGCAGTTCGCCCCAGCCGATGAACGAGCGGCCGTCCGGCCGTTCCTCCATGCTGCCCTGGGTGGGTGCGGACAGGCGGCGCGGGTGCACGTACTCCCGGACCAGCGTGGCCGCGCCGGCGTCCTCGTCCAGCGCGAGGATCAGGCCGCGGGAGCGGTCGTGTTCCCTGGTGATCCCGGCCGCGTTGTCGAACAGGCCGATCGTGCCGTCGCTGCGCCGCCGCGCGTCGTGCTGCCAGGAGAACGTCGCCTCCGGGGGCAGCCGGAAGTCGCTCCTCTTGCCGCCGAGCCGCCAGATCACGTCCCCGGTGGAGCGGTCGATCTTGTAGACGGTCCAGGTGTGCCGGGCGGAGACGAGCAGGTTGCCGTCGCTGTCCTCGGCCACCGAGTTCGCGTGGAAGTAGTCGTACGGCAGCAGCGCGGAGTCGCCGGCCGGCAGCGGCGCGTAGGACTCGTCGAACGGCACGTGGTCGCTGGCCCGCCACTCCATGAGCAGCTTGCCGGTGGCGATGTCGACCTCCTGGAGCACGCCGTCGTGCAGCGCGCCCGCGGCCGGGCCGCCGACCGAGGTGAGGTCCGCGGAGATCGGGCGGTACACCCAGAACAGCGCGGTCCCGCGTGAGGTGATCTTCAGGTCGTGCTGGTCGGCCTGGGTGACGCCGTCCGCGCGGATCCGGGTCACCTCGCGGTAGCGGTTGTCGTAGATGACGAACTCGCCCTGTCCTATGCCGAGCCCGCCGGTCCCGCCGATCAACCCCTCCCACCAGGTCAATACCGGTTTGTCCTGATATTTCTGCACTTTGAGGTCGATGGCGACGGTGGCCGGCGCGGGCACCGGCCGGAACCACACCGGCACGCCGTTCGTGTCCACGATGAGCGTGCCGAACTGCCCGCGGCCCTGGGCGGGTGTGAGGAACACCAGGCCGGAGTCCGGGTCCGGCGCCGGGGTGGACACCACGACCCGCTGCACGTGCAGGTCGGGCCGGGAGATGAAGTTGAGGAGGTTGTCCGCGCCGCCGGCCTCCGCGCCGCGGTTCGCCTCGCGCGCGGAGTCCGCGCCGATCACGAAGCCGGCGCCGCAACCGGTGAGTCCGACCGCCGCGAGTCCGGCGCCGGCGATCAGCAGCTGCCGCCGGGACCAGCGGCGGGGCGGTTCGGGCAGCGTGTCCGGCATCGCGCTGATCGGAGATGGAGGAACCATGCCGCTTCCCGTCACGAGTCGCACCTTTCCCGGAGAAGCCGCGGATTACGCTCACACATTGCTGAGAAGACCGTCATACACGTCGAGCAGCCGGCGGGTGACCACCCGCGGGTGGAACGTCGACTCGTACCGTGCCCGCGCCGCGTGCGTCAGCGCGGCGGCGCCGTCCCGGGCGGCCGGCAGCGCCGCGGCCAGCTCGGCCGGGTCCGCCCGTACCACCCAGCCGGCGTCACCGACCAGGTAGGGAATGCCGCCGAGCGCGGTGCCGAGCACCGGCCGGCCGGCGGCCAGCGCCTCGATCGTCACCGTCGGAAGCACATCGTGCCAGGTCGACACCACCAGGACCACCGCGGTACGCCGCAGGGCCGCGCGCACGCCGTCCCGGTCCAGCACGCCGAGGTACCGCACGTCCGCGCGGGCGGCCGCCGCGGCCTCGACCTCCGGGCGCAGCTCACCGTCGCCGGCGATCCGCAGCGTGCCGAGCGCGCCGTCCGGGTGCCGCCGCCAGGCGTCGAGCAGCAGCCGGAGGCCCTTCTCCGGGGAGAGCCGGGCGAGGTAGAGGAAGCCGTCGCCGGGCGGTGCGGGCGGACCCGGGTCGGGCACCGCGTTCGGCTTCACCACGATGTTCGCGGGTGGCACCCCGTACCCCAGCAGATGGTCCTGGATCGCGGTGGTGAGCGCGATGAAGCGGTCGACCGCGCGCCAGGTGGGGCGGTGCACGGCGAGCGCGGTGGCCATCACCGCGCTCTGCGCCCGCGAGCCCCGGTAGCAGCCGTGCACGATCGCGGGCAGCGGGAACGTCCGATCACGGCAGTCCGTGCAGATCCGGCCGTCGCGGAAGAACAGGCCGGGCGCGCAGACCTGCCGGTAGTTGTGCACGGTCTGCACCACCGGGACGCCGTGCCGGTGCGCGGTGCGGACGATCCAGGGCGAGATCAGCGGGTACGGATTGTGCAGGTGCACCACGTCCGGGCGATGTGCACGGAGCACACCGGCCAGGTCCCGCTGCGCGGCCGGCGCGTAGATCGGTGAGACCGGCAGCAGCGCCTTGCTCGCCACGGACATCCCGGGAATGGCGTCCGAGCTGCGCAGGAACGGCACCACCTCGACGCCCGCATCGGACAGCTGCGCCATCTCCTGATCGACGATCGTGTTCTCACCGGACGGCATGGCGTCGCGGTAACGATTGTGCGCGACCAGGACCTTCATAGGTCCAAGACGCTACCGTTTGAGACGTGCCAGAGTTACCGGAGGTGGAAGCGCTCGCCGCGTACCTTCGCGAGCGCGCGGTGGGTCGTACGGCCGACCGCCTGGAGGTCGTCGCGATCAGCGCCCTGAAGACGTACGATCCGCCGCCGTCGGCGGTCGCGGGCCTGGAGATAACGGCCGCGGGCCGGCACGGCAAGTTCCTGGACGTCACGTTCGGCGCCGCTGACACCGGCCCGGTTCACCTGGTGGTGCACCTGGCCCGGGCCGGCTGGCTGCACTACCGCGAGTCGTTCCCGGCCGCCACGCCGCTGAAGCCGGGCAAGGGCCCGATCGCGGTCCGGGTGCGGCTGGACGACGGCTCCGGTTTCGACCTGACCGAGGCCGGTACGAAGAAGAGCCTCGCCGCCTACCTGGTGCGGGACCCGGCGGAGGTGCCGGGCGTGTCCCGGCTCGGCCCGGACGCGCTCGCGGTCGACCTGGAGACGTTCACCGCGCGGATCACCAGCCGGCGCGGGCAGGTCAAGGGCGTGCTCACCGACCAGGAGATCCTGGCCGGGATCGGCAACGCGTACTCCGACGAGATCCTGCACGTGGCGAAGCTGTCGCCGTTCGCGCTGACGAACAAGCTGTCCGCCGAGCAGATCGCGCGGCTGTTCGAGGCGATGCGGTCGGTGGAGACGGACGCGGTCACCCGTTCGGTGGGCCAGCGGGCCGCGGAGCTGAAGAGCGAGAAGCGCTCCGGTTTCCGGGTGCATGCGCGCACCGGACTACCGTGCCCGGTTTGCGGCGACACTGTGCGTGAGGTCTCGTTCGCGGATACGAGTCTTCAGTACTGCCCCACGTGCCAGACCGGGGGCAAGCCGCTCGCCGATCGCCGCCTTTCTCGAATCGTGCGATAAATCTCCACAGTAATCGCTCGCACCCTCAGCGTGACCTGCGAGGACTCCCCAATGCCCAGGAGAAGAACAATGCGGTCTCAACCCGTGAAGCAGGCGCTTCGGCGACCTTCCGCAGACAGGTTCCGTCGGTATAGTGTCCCGGTCTCACGCACTGAAGCGCGGAACCATCGGCCGTCAGGCCGGTGCCGGTTTCCCGGACCGAGCGACGGAGCGTAATGTCTGCCGGGTCACCGCCACGTCCCGGGAGTCATGGGAAACTGATGCGGTGGGCTTCCCATGGCCCGATGGGCGGGTGGGTAGCACCTGTCACGCGGGAGGACGTAGGTGAGGTGACGACGAGCCTCCAACGCCCGGTCGTCAAAACAGGCCGGAGCAACAGCGTGCCCCAGTACGACGAGTTCGAGATTCAACCGGCTCCGCCCGAGCGGCCCACGAACGGTGTGCCCCGCTCGGCCTGGACGAGGGCGAAACGCACCGTCTCACGATGGCACCGGCCGTACACGGTCATGCTGCTCCTCCTCGACTTCGGCGCCGCGGCGATCGCCAGCCTGGTCGCCGTCTCGCTCTTCGAGCAGGCGGCCTCGGGCTTCCAGGATCCGGACAACGGCGAGCCGTGGTTCCAGGCCGTGGCGTACGTGTTGTTGCCGCTCGGCTGGCTGGTCGTGCTGTGGGCCAACGGCGCCTACGACCGCCGCTACCTCGGCCTCGGCACCGATGAGTTCAAACGGGTGACCAGGGCTTCGGTGACGGTCGCGGCCAGCGTGTCCTTCATCGCGTTCGCCACCAAGACCGACCTGTCCCGGCTCTCGGTCGGCTTCGCGCTGGTCGGCGCCACCGTGCTGATCCTGTTCGCGCGATACGTCGCGCGGCTGATCCTGCACGTGTCCCGCCGCCGGTTCGGTGCGGCCGCGCAGCGCATGGTGCTGCTCGGCACGCTGCCGGAGACGCTCGAGGTCTACACCGCGGTCACCCGCAGCCCGGCCGCCGGCCTGGTGCCGGTCGCGATACACCTGACCGACGGCTACGCCGCCGCGAAGGGGCTGGAGACGCCGGTGCCGGTGCACGCCGGCAAGGACGTGCTGGCGCTGGTCCGCGAGGTGGGTGCGGACACGATCGCGTTCTGCGGCTCGGCCAGCGCCGAGCCGGGCGAGCTGCGCCGCCTGGCCTGGCAGCTGGAGGGCACCGGTATCGACCTGGTGGTGGCGCCGCAGCTGACCGACATCGCCGGCCCGCGCGTGCACATCCGGCCGATCGAGGGTCTGCCGCTGCTGCACGTGGAGGAGCCGACCATCTCCGGTCTCGGCTGGCTGGCCAAGAACGTGATGGATCGGGTCGCGGCCGGGCTCGGCCTGATCCTGCTGTCGCCGCTGCTGCTGGCGATCGGCATCGCGATCAAGATCTCCGACCCGGGTCCGGCGTTCTTCCGGCAGTCGCGGGTGGGCCACGAGGGCAAGACGTTCCGGGTCTGGAAGTTCCGGACCATGTACGTCGACGCCGAGGAACGGCTCGCCTCGATGCAGGACATGAACGAGACGGACGGCCTGCTCTTCAAGGTCAAGAACGACCCGCGGATCTTCCCGGCCGGCCGGTTCCTGCGGGCCAGCTCGCTGGACGAGCTGCCCCAGCTGATCAACGTGTTGTTCGGCGAGATGTCGCTGGTCGGCCCGCGACCGCTGCCGGCCGACGACGGTGACTTCCTCGGCGACGTGCGGCGACGGCTGCTGGTCCGCCCCGGCATCACCGGCCTGTGGCAGGTCTCCGGCCGCTCCGACCTCTCCTGGGACGAGGCGGTCCGGCTGGACCTCTACTACGTGGACAACTGGTCGCTGGCGTACGACCTGAGCATCCTCTGGCGCACCGTCGGCGTGGTCGTCGCCCGGAAGGGCGCCTACTGACCGCCGGGTCCGCCCCCGCTCCTCAGTGATCCGGGCGTCGTCCAGGTCGTTCCGGCGACATGGACGGCGCCCGGATCGTCGGTGGGGGCCGGACTCGACAAACGCAGCCCTCACCGTCAGGATTCGGCGGTGGGGGCAAATTTGTCTACGGTCGCGGCCGTGCTCGCGCTCATCAGCGCGCTGGCCGCGGCGGTCGCCGCCGTCATCCGGCTCCGGCAGCGGCGCGGCATCGCCACCGAGGCGCAGCGCGCCACGTACCAGGTGCTGCACACCGCGGGCCTCGCCGCGGAACCGTTGCGCGCCGGGCTCGACCGGGTGAACGCGGCGAAGGCGGTCCGGCACCTGCGCACGCTGGTCGGCGCGCCCGGCCTCGCGCTGACCGGCGCGGACGGCCTGCTCGGGCTGGACGGCCGGGGCGCGCACCACACGGCGCAGCTGGCCGCGGCCGGTGCCCGCGCGATCGCACAGAACCGCTCCACCGTCCTCGGCCAGGACGACCTGCCCTGCGACCGGATGGACTGCGTGGTGCGCGGTGCCGTGGTGGCGCCGCTGACCGGCCCGGACGGCCGTTCCGGTGCCGCGCTGGTCGCGATCGCGGACGGCCAGCCCGCGCCCGGCCTGGTGCAGGCCACGCTGGAGACCGCGCGCTGGGCCGCCGCGCAGCTCGCGCTGGCCGAGCTGGACTCGTCACGCGAGCGGCTGGCCCGCGCCGAGATCCGGGCGTTGCGCGCGCAGATCAGCCCGCACTTCATCTACAACGCGCTGACCGCGATCGCCTCGTTCGTGCGCACCGACCCGGAACGCGCCCGCGAACTGATCCTGGAGTTCGCGGAATTCACCCGCTACTCCTTCCGGGCGCACGGCGAGTTCACTACGCTCGCCGAGGAGTTGCGCTCGATCGATCGGTACCTGACCATCGAGCGTGCGCGGTTCGGGGACCGTCTGCAGGTCCGCCTGCAGATCGCTCCGGAGGTCCTTCCGGTGAGCCTCCCTTTTCTCTGCCTGCAACCGCTGGTGGAAAATGCGATCCGCCACGGCCTCTCGCGCAAGCCCGGCACCGGCATGGTCAGCATCGAGGCCAGCGACGCCGGGGCGGAGTGCCACATCACGGTGGAGGACGACGGGGTCGGGATGGACCCCGCGGTACTCGTCGCCGGGATGGCACAAGCGGCCGGGGAGTCCGACGACTCCGGCCAGCACGTCGGCCTGTCGAACGTGGATGAGCGGCTGCGGTCGGCCTTCGGTGACCAGTTCGGACTGGTCGTCGAGACCGCCCTCGGCGCCGGGATGAAGGTGAGCATGCGAGTGCCGAAGTTCCACCCGGGGGTGCGCGCGTGAACGGTGTCCACGGTCGCCCGCGCCGTACGGGGGTGGCGGCATGACCGCCTTCCTGCGTGTCCTGGCCGTGGACGACGAGCCGCCCGCGCTGGACGAGCTGGCCTACCTGCTGCGCACCGACCCGCGGGTGGCCCGGGTGCACACGGCCGGCGACGCCACCGAGGCACTGCGCCTGCTGCGGGACACCGACGTGGACGCGGTCTTCCTGGACATCCGCATGCCCGGCCTGGACGGCATGGAGCTGGCCCGGGTGCTGCGCCGGTTCGCCCGCCCGCCCGCGATCGTGTTCGTCACCGCCTACGACGACGGTGCGGTGGACGCGTTCGACCTCGGCGTCACCGACTACGTGCGCAAGCCGGTCCGGACCGAGCGGCTGGCCGAGTCGCTGCGCCGGGTGGCCGAGGCCCGGGTGATCCCGGCCCAGCGCGGCGCGCTGGCCCGGAGCGAGGACGACCCGACGATCCCGGTCGAGCTGGCCGGCACCACCCGCATGCTGCCCCGGTCCGCGGTCCGCTGGGTGGAGGCGCAGGGCGACTACGCCCGCCTGCACACCGCGGACGGCTCGCACCTGGTCCGGGTGCCGCTGGCCACGCTGGCCGAACGCTGGGCCGACGCCGGGTTCGTCCGGATCCACCGGTCGTACCTGGTGCAGCTGCGGCTGATCGCGGAGCTGCGGCTGGCCAACTCCGGCTACGTCGTGGTGGTCGACGGCACCGAGCTGCCGGTCTCCCGCCGGCACACCCGTGAGCTCAAGGACCGCCTGGTCCGCGCGGCCAAGCAGGACTGGAACCGCTGACATGCCCGACCGGCCGGCCCGTGTCCGGGTGGTGCTCGCCGAGGTGGGCCGGCCGCGTGCCGCCGACCGGACCCGGATCGACCTGGCCGAGCAGAACCAGGTCGGCGAGGCGCTGCTGCGCGGGCTGATCCGGGCGCAGTTCGCGCTGGCCGTACGGCTGGCGGTGGTGGTCCTGATCGGGCTCGGCGGGCTGCCGCTGCTCTTCGCGATCGCGCCGTCCGTCACCACCGTCAAGGTGCTCGGCGTGAACCTGCCGTGGCTGCTGCTCGGCGGCGTGTCGTTCCCGTTCCTGCTCGCGGTCGGCTGGACCTACGTGCACCTGGCCGAACGCAACGATCAGGACTTCACCGCGCTGGTGCAGCGGCATGACCCCTAACCCGTACCTGATCCCGACCGTGGTCGTGATGACCGTGGTCACCGTGGCGATCGGCTTCTACGGCCTGCGGCTGGCGCGGACCACGTCCGACTTCCTGGTCGCGTCCCGGATGGTCAGCCCGACGTGGAACGCGGCCGCGATCGGCGGTGAGTACCTCTCGGCCGCGTCGTTCCTCGGCGTGGCCGGGCTGATTCTGAAGTTCGGCGTGGACGTGCTCTGGTACCCGGTCGGCTTCGCGGCCGGATACCTCGCGCTGCTGCTCTTCGTGGCCGCGCCGCTGCGCCGCTCCGGCGCGTTCACCCTCCCGGACTTCTGCGAGCTGCGGCTCGGCTCCCGCCGGCTGCGGGTGCTGGCCACGGTGTTCGTCGTCTTCATCGGCTGGCTCTACCTGGTGCCGCAGCTGCAGGGCGCCGGTCTCACGCTGGCCACCGTGACCGGCGCGCCGTACACGCTCGGCGCGGTGCTGGTCTTCGCGGTCGTCACCGCGAACGTGGCGCTCGGCGGCATGCGGGCGATCACGTTCGTGCAGGCGTTCCAGTACTGGCTGAAGCTCACCGCGCTGGCCGTCCCCGCGATCTTCCTGCTCCTGGTCTGGCAGTCGGACGCGCGACCGCCGGTCACGCCCGCGGACGGCCTCACGTTCCGGCAGGCCACGGTGCTGACCGTGGAGGCGCCGGCGACGCTCACGTTCACCGACGGCAGCACCCGCGAGGTGCGGGCCGGCGACGAGCTGTCATTCCCGGCCGGTGCGCCGGTGCCGGCCGTCGAGGGCGTCTCGGCCGGCCTCGACTGGCTGCTCCCCGGCCGCGGCGGCAGCCTGTTCGGCACGTACTCGCTGATCCTCGCCACGTTCCTCGGCACCATGGGCCTGCCGCACGTGCTGGTCCGCTTCTACACCAACCGGGACGGCGCCGCCGCGCGCCGGACCACCCTGGTCGTGCTCGGCCTGGTCGGCCTCTTCTACCTGCTGCCCACGGTCTACGGCGCGCTCGGCCGGATCTACACGCCGCAGCTGCTGCTCACCGGCGACACCGACGCCGTGGTGCTGCTGCTGCCCGGCGCCGCGATCGGCACCGGCCTGCTCGGTCAGCTGCTCTCCGCGCTGGTCGCCGCCGGAGCGTTCGCCGCGTTCCTGTCCACCAGTTCCGGGCTGCTCACCAGCGTGGCCGGCGTGCTCGCCACCGACGTGCTCGGCCGCGGCGGCTCGGTGCACACGTTCCGCCTGGCCTCGCTGATCGGTGGCGCGGTCCCGCTGCTGCTCGCGCTCAACGTGGCGTCACTGGACGTCTCGCAGGTGGTCGGCCTCGCGTTCGCGGTCGCCGCGTCCAGCTTCTGCCCGCTGCTGGTGCTCGGCATCTGGTGGCGTGGCCTCACCGCGCCCGGCGCCGCCGCCGGCATCGTCGTCGGTGGTGGCGCCGCCGTGGCCGCCGTCCTGGTCACGGTGCTCGGCCCGCCGCTCACCGGCTGGACCGCCGAGGCCGTCGCCCAGCCCGCGGCCTGGACCGTCCCGCTCGCCTTCGCCACCATGGTCGCGGTCTCGCTCGCCACCCGCCGGCAGATCCCGTCCACGATCGGCACCACCATGCTCCGGCTGCACGCCCCCGAGTCCCTGCACCTCTAAGCCCCGCGTCTCCAGGCGCCGGAGAGACCCAGGATCACATTCGTCGTCCCGCTTCCGGCGTGGCGAGTTCCGGTGCTCCCGCGGGCACCGGTCGGCCGCGGGCGGCCTCCCTGCCGGTCCCGCGGTGGCCCGGACAACCCCGGAACTCCCGCGCCCGGCGGCTCGCATGCCCCTGGTGACCAGCGGCGGAACCCGGCAGGGCGGAACCCGGCCGAGGTCGGGTGAGCCGGCCGGCTCGTGGTGACCAGCGGCGGAACCGGCAGGGAGGAGCCCCGGCGACGACCGGTGCCCGCGGGAGCACCGGGACGCGAGCGGGCCGGAAGCGGGAAAATCAGCATTTCCGGCTCTTGGGTTGATGCGGCTGGAATCGCGCCAAGGCGGACCTGCGGGCAGAATGCGGGAGATGAGCAGAGGCGCCCGCACCGGCACGGTGATCGCCGTGGTGCTGCTCGCCGCCAACCTGCGGCCCGCCGTGGTCGCGGTGTCGCCGATGCTCACCGACATCCGCGCGGACACCGGGCTGTCCAGCCCGGCGGCCGCGCTGCTGACCACCGTCCCGGTGCTCTGCTTCGGCCTGCTGGCACCGCTCGCGCCGCCGCTGGCCCGCCGGATCGGCCTGGTGCCGGCGCTGGTCGCGGTCCTGTGCGCGATGACGGTCGGCGGTCTGCTGCGGCTGCCGGACTCGGTGGTGCTGCTGTTCGCCGGCACCGCGGTGTTCGGCGCCGCGATCGCGGCCGGCAACGTGCTGCTGCCGGTGCTGGTCAAGCGCGAGTTCCCGGACCGGTCCGGCACGATGACGGGCGTCTACTCGGTCGCGCTGTCCACCGGCGCCGCGATCGCGGCGGGGACCGCGGTGCCGGTGCTGCTGATCTTCGGCCACGCCTGGCGTCCCGCGCTCGCGGTGTGGGCGATCCCGCCCGCGCTCGCGCTTCTCGCCTGGCTCCCGCTGCTGCGGAACCGCGCCGCCGCGGCGCCGGCCGCGACCGCCGTCCCCCGGATCGCGCTCCGGCGTGCGCCGCTGGCCTGGGCCGTGACCGGCTTCATGGGCCTGCAGTCGCTGGTCTACTACGCCACCGTCGCCTGGCTGCCGGAGATCCTGATCGCGTCCGGCAGCGGTCAGGAGCGCGCCGGCTACGTGCTCTCGGTCTTCAACCTGGTGGGCATCGCCGGCTCGCTGATCTTCACGGCCACGGTCGGCCGGACCCGGAACCAGATCGGGTACGCACTGGTCAGCGCCGGTCTGTACGCGGCCGGGTTCGCCGGGCTGCTGGTCGCGGCCGGCCCGCTCGACTTCCTCTGGGCCGCGCTGCTCGGCCTGGCCCAGGGCACCACGATCAGCCTCGCGCTGGCGTTGATCCTGCTGCGCATGCCGGACGCGGCCCACGCCGCGCGGATGTCCGGCATGGCGCAGGGAATCGGTTATCTGCTCGCCGCGGCCGGCCCGGTGCTGGCCGGCGTGCTGCACGACGCGACCGGCGGATGGTCCTGGCCGCTGCTGCTGCTCGGTGCCCTGCTGGTGCCGATGGCGGCGGCCGGTGCCGTGGCCGGCCGGGACGTGACCCTGAGAATCCCGACAACGATTGGAGTCAGATCATGAGCTTGGAGCGCCCGGTCGCCCCGGATCCCTACGACCTGCTGCCGCCCGTCCCGTCGTTCGCGCTGACCAGCACGGACATCGCGGACGGCACGGCACTGGACGACACGTTCGCGCACGACAGCGTGGGCGGGCGGAACGTGTCCCCGCAGCTGAGCTGGTCCGGCTTCCCGGCCGGGACGAGGAGCTTCGTGGTGACCTGCTTCGACCCGGACGCGCCGACCGGTTCCGGCTTCTGGCACTGGGTCGCGGTGAACCTGCCGGTGACCGTGACGGAGCTGGCGCAGGGTGCCGGATCGACCGAGGGCGGGCTCCCGGACGGGGCATTCCACGTCCGTAACGATTACGGCACGCTCTCATATGGTGGTTCCGCGCCACCGGCCGGCGATCGCGAACACCGATACGTCTTTGCGGTACACGCAGTAGACGTCGAGGCACTCGACGTTACTTGGGACGTTTCCCCGGCAGTGGTGGGCTTCAATCTCGCGTTCCACACATTGGCGCGGGCCACCCTGCGTTCCACTTATCGGGTGAGTTAAACCGTGAGCTAGGACACAGAAAGCCGGGCCGCCCGGATAGTGGGCGGCCCGGCTTCCGGATAAGTCGTTTACTCCGGCACTCGCGCGACCACGAACACCGACTGGCCGAACGGCGGGCGCACCAGGGACTCGGCGGCCTTGGTGACCGGGAGCACCAGGGAGTCGTAGAACTTCACCATCGGCCCCTCCTTCGGCGTCAGCTTGAAGATGCTGGTCGCGCCGTAGTAGCCGATCAGACCGAGCGCGTTCGCGTAGTGCAGGACCTCGATCTGGAGGCCCGCCTCCTCCATCGCGGCGCGCATCGTCTTCTTGGTGTAGCGGCGCACGTGGCCGGTGGCGTAGTCGACCGGGCTCATCGCGAACATGAACGCCGGGACGATCAGGACGATCTTGCCGCCGGGGCGCACGAGCCCCTTCATGCAGCGCAGCGCGGCGACATGATCCTCGATGTGCTCGAGCACGTTGTAGCTGACCAGAGTGCTGTGCGACCCCGTCTCGGAGGTCGGCAGCAGCATCTCCTTCACCTCGACGTTCGGGGTGTCGGCGAAGCGCTCCTTGAGCTCCACGAGGCGGTCCGGCTCCGCCTCGGTGGCAGTGAACCTCGACACGTGCGGTGCCCACTCGGCGGCGTAGTTCCCGATGCCGCTGCCGATCTCGATCGGGTCGTCCCCGAGGTGCGGGATCGCCAGCTCGACGAACCAGCGACGGTGGTTGACCGCCGTCGCAAGACCCTCAAGCACCTCGGATTGGACGCGCTGGTCGCCGGTGAGCTCTGCCATGTGTCGGTTCCCTCATGTGGTGATCCGGATTCAGCGAGACCGCAAGAGTTAACCACTCAACGCCGATGATCGAAAGTTGAGCGGCGCCGCAAGCGTGAATTTATGACCTATTTGAGACATGTATCGCACAGGCTACGCGCAGATAACGGAACTGTGATCCTGTCGTGACCATGGTCGTCACCGGGACGGGTAACCGTCACCTCTGCCCCAGCTCATAGAGACATACGCGTTATCAAGCTCGGTTAGGCTCGCGTGGCTATGACTATTCAGGACATCGACCCCTCGAACCGGCCTCTCGGGGTGGCCATGCCCTCGGTCGACATCGAAGCCGAGCGGATCCTTCTCGAACAGGATCTGGAACAGTCTTCCGGCCTGCGCTCGCCCCGGTGGCGCGCGCGCCTGCTGGATCTGGCCGCGGTCGCGAGCTTCGCGCTGATGGCGTTCCTGGTCACCCGCACCGCCTGGTTCAACCTCGACCACGAGCTGGTCAACGCGCAGGACCAGGCGTTCTTCGAGTGGATGCTGGCGCACGGCGCGCGGGTGGTCACCGACTTCGCCTACCCCTTCGTGTCGTACCAGGTGAACGTGCCGTACGGCATCAACCTGATGGCGAACACGTCGGTGCTGGCCGTCTCCATCCCGATGACGCCGATCACGCTGGCCTTCGGGCCGCACATCGCGTTCAACGTCTTCCTCACCGGCGCGCTGCTGCTGACCGGCGTCTCCTGGTACTACGTGCTGTCCCGGCACATCGTCACCTCGAAGGTCGCGGCGTGGGTCGGCGCGCTGTTCGCCGCGTTCGCGCCGAGCATGGTGGCGCACGCCAACGGCCACCCCAACATCATCTCGCAGTTCCTGATCCCGCTGATCATCTGGCGGACGCTCTGCCTGGTGGAATCCGGACGCTCGGTGCGCAACGGCGCGCTGCTCGGCCTGCTGATCGTGTGGCAGGCCTTCATCAACCTCGAGATCCTGTTCATGACCGCGGTCGGCGTCGGCATCTTCGTCACCATCGTGGGCCTGAGCAAGGCCGAGCACCGCCGGCACCTCAAGACGTTCGTGGCCGGTCTCGGCGTGACCGCCGGTGTCGCGCTGACGCTGCTGGCGTACCCGCTGTACATCCAGTTCTTCGGCCCGCAGTCCTACCACGGGCTGGCGTCGGACATCAGGCACTTCGGCGCCGACCTCGGGTCGTTCTGGACGTACTCCCGTCGCTCGATCGCGGGCGACTGGAAGACCACGATGTACATGACGCAGAACTCCTCCGAGGAGAACGCGTTCTTCGGCTGGGGCATCCCGATCGTCTTCGTCGGCCTGGTCGTCTGGCTGCGCCGGAGCCGCGTGGTGATCGGCCTCGCGTCCGTCGCGCTGCTCTTCGCGTTCATGTCGCTCGGCCCGGCGATCCACTACATCGGCGCCGACACCGGCGTCCCCGGCCTGTGGTCGCTGCTGCACGGCGTGCCGATCCTCAACTCGGTGGTGCCGACCCGCTGGGCGCTCGCGGTCGCGCCGGTGATCGCGATCCTGCTGGCGCTCGGCGTGCAGCGCGTCAACGGCCTGGTCCTGGACCGGCCCAAGGCGGTGCTCCCGGTCCGGCTGGCCACCACCGCGGTGCTCTCGCTGACGCTGATCCCGATGTTCCCGACGCCGCTGCTGACCCAGCCGATGACGGAGACGCCCGCGTTCATCACGAACGGCACCTGGCGGGAGTACGTCGACGAGCGGCACACGGTCGTCACGCTGCCGCTGCCGGACGCGTCGTTCCCGGCGGCCCAGCGCTGGTCCGCGATCACCGGCAACGACATGCGCCTGCCGCGCGGCTACGGACTCTTCCGCAGCGAGATCGACGGCACCGGCGCGTTCGCCGCGACGCCGCGCGCGACGAGTCAGTACTTCTACAACCTGTGGGCCGGCTACTGGGTGCCGAAGGTCGACGACACCCGCCGCGCGCAGACGCTCGACGACCTGCGCTACTGGGAGGCCGGCCTGGTCATGCTGCCGCCGCAGGCGCACGACATCGAGATGCGGCGCGCGATGAGCGACATCCTCGGCTTCCAGCCGAAGTGGGTCGAGGGCGTGTGGATCTGGGACGTCCGCCACCTGACCAGCACGGTCGCGGACGACTGACCTCGTACACATGTTCTATCCACAGGCTGTGGACAGAGCTGTGCACAAAGCCCGGCGGGGGCGTACCCCCGCCGGGCTCACTGCTTTATGCAGCAGCCGGAGCAGACCTTGGGCGCCGGCAGCGTGAAGGCCAGGCAGCAGGTGCGGCGCTGGACCATGAGCCGGCCGTCCGCGTCCGGGACCACGTCCACCAGGTCCGCGACACCGAGCGCGGCGAGCAGCGTCTCGGTGGTGTGCACCGCGCGGCCGGGCAGCACGTCGGCCGTGCGGAGCACGCCCTGGGCCACGCCGGACGCGAGCGAGCCGAGCAGCGTGCGCGCACCGATCCGGGCCTGACCGCGCAGCCGGTCCAGCAGCGGCGCGAGGTGCTCGTCCAGCAGTGAGCCGCGCAGCATGGCCAGCAGGTCGGCCTCGTCCGCCGCGACCCGCACGCCCGGGTGGCCGCCGGCCGCCAGCGGGTCGCTCGGCAGCACCGCCACCTCGGTCGTCGGGGACAGCCCGACGCGCAGCAGCGGCGCCGAGTCGTCCACCCGGATCAGCGTGTCCGACGGCCGCAGCAGCGGCACGCGGCGCGCGCCGGCCCAGCCGACCACGGCCGGCAGCGCCACCCAGTAGGTGTAGTGCTTCCAGGCCAGGGCTGCGGCCGCGTGCGGCTGCGCGTGCCAGAGGCGACGGGCCGAGCCCAGCAGCGCGGGCAGCGCGTCGCCGGTGATCAGGTCGTCGCCGGAGATCCAGTCGTGCGGACGCCGGTGCGCCAGCAGGCCGGGCAGCAGGCTCGGCAACGGATATGCGGGACCGAACGCGGCCCGGAGCGTCGCGGTGATCGGTGCGAACGGTTCGACGGGCGCCGGCCGGTGGACGAGGGTGGTCACTCGGCGTCGCCGACTCGGGTGATGAATGAATGACGGTGGGTGATCGGCGCGGACTCGTGCCGCGACGGCTCCGAATCGGAGCCGGTGAGCCGGATGCCTCGCCGCATAGCCGCCGCCACCTCGTCAGATCGTTCACCGCCCGGACGGACGGCTCACCATTGCTCGCTAAGGATAGCCTAACCAGACTTGGCGGCGTTCGCCCGCGTGGTTACTCACGATGACGATACCGACGGCGCTTGGCCCGGTCTCCGCTAATAGGGCGATGATTCCCGCTAAATCAGCTCATAATCACCGGCTGACGTCGCGCTCGGTAACCATCAGTACCGGTCGAGTCGCAATGCGTGCAAGGTCTTGACCGGTTTGTCAATACTTCTGTCCGTAACGCGCTACTCACTCACGGGTGTTCGGTCGGGCAACGGACACTTGAATACCCGGGAGCCGAGAAGGACGCGTGATGACAGCACAGCCGACATCGCCGACCTCGCCGCTGGAGCGGGCGGCCGACTCGTTCGCCGCCGAACTGTCCCAGTGGCGTGCCGACCGCGGAATGACCAAGAAACAGCTGGCCGCCCGGATGGGCTTCGACCCGTCCTACGTCAGCCACGTCGAGGGCCGCCGCCACCGTCCCACCGAGGACTTCGCCCGCCGGGCCGAGGCCGTGCTCGACGCCGGCGGCCGCATCTGGCAGCGCTTCCAGGAGTACGACGAACTCCGCCACGTGCGCTCCAGCGGCCTCACCCACCGCGACCCGCCCGTGCCCGAGCAGTGGCTGCCGCCCGGCACCGGTCTGGTCGTCGAGCAGGAGATCGCGGAGCTGGTCTACTCCGACGGCGAGTACCGCTGCGTGATCCGCCGGGCGCTCTACAACGCCGGCACCGAACCGGTCACCCGCTACATGGTCAAGGTCGCGGTCGACCGGTACCCCGGCGACCCGGAGCGCTCCAACCGGCACCACCGTGAGCACCCGCTCTCCTTCGACGAGCTGAAGCTCACCGCGTTCTGGGGCGCGCCGTACGCGCGGGAGCCCATGCGCTGGCGGAAGAAGCGCGACCGGGACGCGGACAAGGAGATGTGGCTGCTCTTCGAGAACGACAACGGCCGCTTCCCGCTCTACCCCGGCCAGCGGACCACGATCGAGTACGCGTACTCCGTGGCCGAGGAGAAGTGGGGCCAGTGGTTCCAGCGCGCGGTCCGGTTGCCCACCCGGCAGCTCACGGTCCGGCTCGACTTCCCGGCCGCGCTCGACCCGACGGTCTGGGGCGAGGAGACCTCGCTCTCCGCCGAGGAGGCGCCGCTGCGCACCCCGTTCACCCGGCACGAGGAGCACGACCGCGCGGTCTTCGAGTGGTCGACGGACGAGCCACCGCTCAACGCGCGGTACAAATTGTCCTGGCGGTTCCGCGGCACCCCGGCGCCGACCGGCGGGGAGCGGGCCAGCGACCGCATGCGCGCGGCCGGCATCCTGCAGCGCGGCGACACCCGCCTCGGCACACCGGCCCGGCGGCTCGTCCTGCCCGAACAGGCCCGTGAGGCGCGCGACGTGGCCGAGGCACTGCACCGCGCGGCCGGCCGGGTCGAGACGCTGCACGACTTCCGCAAGGGCATGGGGCTCGCCGCACCGCAGATCGGGCTGCCGGTCGCGGTCGCGGTGATCCGGCCGCCGGACCCGGACGGGGAACCGCTGACGCTGGTCAACCCGCGGGTGGTGACCGAGTCGGCGGAGACCGACGTCCAGTACGAGGGCTGCCTGTCGTTCTTCGACGAGCGCGGCGCGGTGCGCCGGCCGTTGCGCATCGACGTGGAACACGAGCGCTGGGACGGCACCCGGGTGATCACCACGTTCGAGCGGGCGACGGCCCGGCTGGTCGCGCACGAGATCGACCACCTGGACGGACGGCTCTACCTGGACCGCATGCCGCCGGACGCGCGGCTGGTCTCGCTCGAGGAGTACCAGGACGGCGGGCTGCCCTGGCGGTACTGACCGAATGGTTCTACTGGCCGAACGCGTCATACCTTATGCGTGACGGTGGCACCTCCAGCGCGGCCAGCGTGCGCAGCGTGGCCTGGACCATTCCGGCCGAGCCGGCCACGTAGAAGTCGTGGTCGTTCCACGGCCCGTACCGTCCGACGATCTCCGACACGTTGCCGTGCTCACCGTCGAAGCTCGCGTCCCGGCTGCACGCCGGCACCAGCGACACCCACGGGTGCTGGGCCGCGATCGCCCGCAACTCCGGCAGGTCGTAGAGGTCCTCCCGGGTCCCGGCACCGAAGAACACGTGCACCCAGCGCGTCCGGTTGAACCGGGTGAGTTCCTCCAGCAGCGCCTTGATCGGGGCCAGGCCGGTGCTGCCGGCCACGCACACGATGTCCCGGGTCGAGCGGCGGTCCAGCGTCATCGACCCCATCGGCGCGGCCAGCCGCAGCAGATCACCGGCGCGCACCCGGCGGACCAGCGCGCCGGACACCCACCCGCTGCTCAGCGCGCGGACATGGAACTCCAGCGTGCGGTCCCGGCGCGGCGCGTTCGCCATCGAGTAGACCCGCCACACCCGCGGCCGGTACGCCGGGCACTCCACGCTGACGTACTGCCCGGCCCGGAACTCCAGCGGCTGGCCCGGCAGCACCGTGAGCACCGCGATGTCCCGGCCGCGCCGCTCGTGGCTGAGCACCTCCGCGATCCAGTACGCCGGGTCGTCGTCCGCCTTCGCCGCGTCGATCATCTTCTGCGCGATCAGCCCGTACGCGTCCCGCCAGGCCTGGTCGAAGTCCGGCGTCCACCGCTCGCCCCCGAAGATCCGCAGCGACTCCAGCAGCGCGTCGCCGACCACCGCGTACTGCTCCGGCGTCACCTCGAACTTCCGGTGGTCCCGGCCCAGATCCCGCAGGTAGGCGTCGAGCCGCTCCGGATCGTCCAGCGTCTGCACCGCCGTCACGATCGCGCCCAGCAACCGCGATCGCTGCGCGTCCATCTGCACCGGGAACAGGTCACGCAGGTGCGGATTGGACAGGAAGATTCGCGCGTAGAAGTAGCCGGCCAGCTTCTCCTGCTGCTCCTCGACGACGGTCCAGCTCTCGCGCAGGAGGTGCGACAGATCGCCCATGACCCGCGATCCTCGGCCCCGCCCGGCGCCCCGCGCGGACGCACTGTGCGACCGGACCCTGATGGGGCACAGTATTCAGGTGACCGCGCTCCTGGACGCCCCCGACGGCCTCGCACACCGCGACCGTACCCTCCGGTTCGAGCTGCTGATCGTGTTCGGCCTGTCGCTCGGCCAGTCGGCGGTCTTCTCGCTGGTCAACATCGTCGGCCGGCTCACCGCGTCCACGCCGCTGTCCGCACAGACGTCCACGCTCAACCCGGCCGCGTCCGACCGCCCCTACCTCGACCTGACACTCCAGCTGCTGCGGATCTTCTTCGCGCTGATGCCGGTCGCGCTCGCGCTGCACCTGCTGGCCCGTGACCGCGCCGCCGGCATGGGCCTGGACTTCCGCCGCCCGTTCTTCGACCTCGGTTCCGGCAGCGCCCTGGCCGCCGGCATCGGGCTGCCCGGCCTCGGCCTCTACCTGGTCGCCCGCGAACTGGGCCTGAACACCACGGTGGTCGCGTCCGCGCTCAACGACGTCTGGTGGACCGTGCCCGTCCTCGTCCTGGCCGCCGCGAAGAACGCCGTCCTGGAGGAGGTGCTGGTCGTCGGCTACCTGATGCGCCGCCTCGAACACCTCCGCTGGCGCGTCCCCGCGATCATCCTCACCAGCTCGGTGCTCCGCGGCTCGTACCACCTGTATCAGGGCTTCGGCGGTTTCATCGGCAACATCGTGATGGGCGTCGTCTTCTGCCTCTTCCACCTTCGCTTCAAGCGCGTCATGCCGCTGATCGTCGCCCACACGATCCTCGACATCGTCGCCTTCGTCGGCTACGCCCTGCTGGCCCCGCACGTGTCCTGGCTGTAGCCCGCGTACCCGTGCCGTAGTCCGCGTGTTGTCAGGCGGCCGGCCAGGCGGCCATGGCCAGTTCCGCGGTGTCGGTGAGTTCCGCCGCGGTGGCGCCGTCCCGTGCGCGCTGGGACATGCCGTGCATGACGGCGGTGAAGTACGCGGCCAGCTTCCGCGGGTCGGCCGTCGCCGGGATCTCGCCCTGCTCGCGCGCGGTGGTCAGGCGCTTCTCGAACGTGTCGACGTTGGCGTTGCGCAGATCCCGCATGTAGACGGCGACGTCGACATCGGCCGCGGCCGCGCTGCACAGCAGGTTCCCGGCCGGCGTCTCCGGGTCGGTGTACATCGCGGCCGCGTCGAGCAGGATGCGGTGGAACGCGGCGAAGGCCGTGGGCTCCCTGGCCATGGCGGCCCAGACGAACTCCCCGGCCGGTGACCGGCCGTACGCCTCGATCACCTCGTTGAACAGCGACCGCTTGTCCCCGAACGCCGCGTAGAGGCTGCCGGGCCGGATGCCCATCTCCCGGGTCAGGTCGTTGATCGAGGTCGCCTCGTACCCGTTCTCCCAGAACAGGCGGGTGGCGGCCGCCAGCGCCGCGTCCCGGTCGAAGGCCGGCGGCCGGCCACGCCGTACTTCTGATGCGTCCATGCGCCCATTCTAGAGCGATCACTCAAGACTGGCCGCGAGACTTCTTGACCGATCACTCAAGAAAGACGTACTCTCTTTCTTGAGCGAACATTCAACAAAGGAGTCGTCATGTCAGGAGCACTGCGGGGCAAGGTCGCCCTCGTCACCGGCGGCAGCCACGGCATCGGCCGGGCCACCGCGGAGCGATTCGCCCGCGACGGGGCCACCGTCGGGATCGGCTACGGCCACGACGAGCCGGCCGCCCGCGAGACCGTGGAGCGCATCAACACGAACGGCGGGCGTGCCTTCGCCGTCCACACGAAGCTGGGCACGCCCGGCGACGCGACCCGCTTCTGGGACGCCTTCGACGAGGCGGGCCGCGACCACGTGCCCGACGGGCAGCTCGACATCCTCGTCCACAACGCCGCGAAGGGCAGCTTCGCCCGGCTGGCCGCCCTCTCCGAGGAAGAGTTCGACCAGGTGATCGCGGTGAACGTGCGGGCGCCGTTCTTCATCACGAAGCTGGCGCTGCCACGGCTGCGCGACGGCGGCCGGATCATCAACATCTCCAGCCTCGCGGCCACCGTCGCAAGCCCGGACCTGCTCGCCTACGGCGTCAGCAAGGCGGCACTGAACACGTTCACCCTCGACCTGGCCGTCGACCTCGGCCCACGCGGGATCACGGTCAACTCGGTGGCACCCGGCATCGTCATGACCAGAAACAGCCAATACCTGCGGGACAACGCGGAACTCGCGGCGCAACAGGCGGCCCGCGTCGCTCTCGGCCGCCTCGGCGAGCCGGACGACGTGGTGAGCGTCATCGCCTTCCTCGCCTCCGACGAGGGCCGCTGGGTGACCGGCCAGGTCATCAACGCCTCCGGCGGCACCTCACTCTGACCCCGCCGCGATCCGTGCGCGACACGCCGACACGCCGATTCGCCGGAAAGCAGAACGGCCTCCCACATCCGTGGGAGGCCGTTCCTCAACTGTGCGCCCGAAGGGACTCGAACCCCTAACCTTCTGATCCGTAGTCAGGACGCCTCAAGCGCTGTAGCGACCTGGGGAAACGCAGCTCTGCACCATGGCGTTGGGCAACGCTGTCCAGCGAATCAGATGGTTACTGCTACAGCGTTGGATCTTGCCACCAACGCCCCAATATTTACTTTGAGTAGCGGACTAGCCAGTCTTCCCGTGTAGCCCCAGCGCCAGTTCGATCATGCGCGCGAGGTCCAGCTCCAAGGCTTCCTCGTTGCGCGCCCGGCGCTCCTGCAGGAACCGCACCATGAGCGCGCGCGTCTCCTCGTCGACCGGCGCCCTCATGATCTTCTCCATCGCGGTGTCGCCTTCCGCCACTGACGGTTCGACTTCCTCCGCCGGGTCGTACGCGAAGCCGGCCGCTTCCACCACGGGGCGCGGATCCAGGCCGACCGCGCGCGCCATCGCGGCGACGGTCGCGGGCTTGGTACTGATCTCGATGGTCTGGCCGCCGCCCACTGACTGACGCCCGGTCACGACCTGCCGCCAGCGCCCCTCACTGATGCCGGCTCGGCGTGCCGCCTCGCGGGCGGACAGACGCGGGCGGGCAGCCTCACGGGCTTGCTCGATGAGCTGGCCGTGAGGCGTCAGTTGTCTGGGCGCGCTCATGCGCGTGATCGTACGCGATATTTCGCAGCAGTTCGCAACGGCACCCATGAATGAATCGCGAACGGATGAGATTCCCATCGTCCGAACGTCCACCGTTCGCACTTGAAGGCGCGAACGCTTGCGAACTATTGCGAACCTGCCTATGGTCGTTCGCATGACCAATACCGAGCGACGGCGGCAGGCAGCACGGGAGCCGCTTGATCACCACCCCGCCCGGCTGCGTCGCAGGCGGATCGCGAACGGCATGAGCCTTTCGCAGCTCGCCGAGGTCACGTCGGCCAGCAAGGGGCACCTCTCTGAGCTGGAGCGCGGCACGCGCAATCCGAGCCCTGAGCTGCTCGCCGCCATCGCGAGGGCGCTGGGTTGCGGGGTCACCGACCTCATGCCCGACGAGCCGGTCACGGCAGGCGCGCGATGACCCCCGCGCAGGCTGGCCAGCTCGGCGCTCTTGAGCGCTGGGGCAAGACGCCCGACCGCGCCGCGGCCACGGCGCCGGCTCGCAAGGCCGCCGAGGCGCGGTGGGAGCGCGAAGTTCGCAGCGAGTTCCCCGACCTCGATGACGCCCTGGTCCTCCGTCTCGCGGAGAGCCGACGCAAGGCGCACTTCGTCCGCATGGGCCAGGCCTCGGCCGCGGCCCGCAAGCGGAAGGCGGCGCAGAAGCCGCCGATCAAGGCCGCTTCGTCGGCCGCCTGAATCCAGAAACGCCAAAGGCGCCCCACTCGCTTTGCCGGCACCGGGGACGCCCAGACCCGAGGAGTATCCCATGACCCAGCCGATCAGAACGAGCCCAGCGATGCTGCTGCCGCCCGAGATCACAAGCCTCTACGTCCAGCCCAAGGCCGACGGCTGCTACCTGCTCGACCGGCGCGACGGCGTGATCCTCGCCCAGATCGACGCGCACAAGGATGGCGCCGGCGCCTGGCTGATCGAGCTGTGCGAGGACGTGGTGCAGCTACACAAGCACACCGGCACGCTCGCCACCGCGATCCGGTGGGCCGAGCAGGGCATCGCGGAGCTGGACCACTTCGCGATGTACGGCGAGATGCCGGACTACGTGACGGTCCCGCGCAGGCCCTGGCCGCACACGAAGACGACGGAGGCGCTCGCCGATGCGCTGGAGGCGCTCGCCGCGAACCTGCGCGCGTTCGACCTCACGCTGCCGCGCCACACGGACATCTCGCTCGAAGTCCTCGTCATGAACTTCGGTACGGACAGGGCTGCGGTCAAGGCCACGAAGATGCAGGCCGTCGATGCGCTGATCGCGGGGCTGGCTCTTCCGGCCGCCGAGGACCGGAGTCGCGCGGATTCCAAGATGCACTACGGCACGCCACACGCCAGCGACGGCGGGTCGAGGCACCAGGGCGGGCTGGACGTGGCTGTCACGACGATCGTCGACCGCGACGCCGCCGTGCTCGCGGTCCGCGTCGCCGAGCTGGAGGCGCAGCTCGCGGCCAAGGGCGGTGCCGCGTGAGCATCCTCGCCAACGCCCTGCGCTTCGGGGCCACGGACGCCCAGGAGCGCGCCGCCGTTCACCTACTGCTGCACGTGCCGACCAGCACGGTCGAGGTCATCGACCGCCCCGACGTCCGTACGCACATCCACCGGATGACCCGCACGGTCGCCGTGGTGGCGTGGTCACACCTCTCCCTCGCCATAACGGACGGTGCGGTGCGGGTTACCGGGCGGGAGGCGGCGCTGATCCGGATCGCCTGTGCCATCGGCGGCGGCGCCCGGGTGAACCTGCGCGACGCGCTGGCCGGCATGCCGCCGCAGGACCTCACCCGCGTGCTGGAGGCGTTGGCCATGGCCGGCGGCCTGGAATCGAACGAGCCGGTCAGCGGTGCGCTTGAGCGTGACCTCCGCGAGCCGTGCGGCGGTGCGTTGCCGGAGGGCGTCGTCGGCTTCCGGCTCGGGCAGGCCGCGTGATGGCCGACCTGCTGGAGCTGCTGCTCATCGTCCTCGGCATCTTCACCCTGATCGCGATCATCGCCTCGCTGCTGGTGCTCGCCGTCGCCTTCCTCGTCGACCTGGCCATCGAGTCCGGCCGACGGCGGAAGGCGCGGCGCGCGGCGGCCCAGGGCGACGTGTTCGCCGAGGACCTCATCCGCGCCGACCTGGCCGCGCTGGACGCGTGCGCCACGGCCGACGACCTCATCCGCCTCCTCGACTCCTCGGGAGACAAGCAGTGCTGACCGAGACCATCGCGGTCACCTCCGGCGCCCTGATCCTCATGGGCGCCGGAGCGGCCGCGGCCCTCACCATCCAGGGCTACGCCTCGCCCGGCCGGCACCGGCGCGACGAGGCTCCGGCTCCGTCGGTCGCCGCGGGCGTCGCGTATGCCGAGCAGCTCGCCGACGCGGCGGCCCGGGCCCAGGCGGAGGCCTGCGAGCGTGCCGGCGTCGCACCGGTGCCGCCACTGCTCGGCGCGCTCGACCCCGTGGCCAGGGCCGCAGACGCGGTGCGTGTGCCGACCGACGAGCGGCTCGTCATCCGCCCGCGCGTCGGCACCGCCGAGACGCTGCCGCTGCCGCGCGTGGGCCGCCTCGGTGCCGCCGCAGGGCTTCCGGCTGAGGTCACCGGCGCGCTGGTGCTCGACACGGACCGGGCCACCGGGGAGGCGCCGTGACCATCCACCTCGACCTCGACGACCCGTTCACCGGCGTTACCGCACCGGCCACGTCCGCGATGGACTGGTCGCCGCAGCAGCAGGAGGCGATCGAGAAGATCGTCGCCTGGTACCGCGACCCGGACGGTCCGCAGGTCTTCCGGCTCTTCGGCTACGCCGGCACCGGCAAGACCACGCTGGCGCGCTCGATCGTCGAGCAGCTCGGTGTCCGCGCGCTCTACGCGGCCTTCACCGGCAAGGCCGCGTACGTCCTGCGGTCGAAGGGCTGCGAGGGCGCGTCGACCGTGCACTCGCTGATCTACACGCCGCAGGACAAGGTCCGTGCGCACCTGGAGGAGCTGGAGCGGAAGCTCCTCGTCGAGAGCAACCCGATGCAGCGCGCGGTCCTGGAGACCCAGATCGCGGTGGAGCGGGAAAAGCTGGAGACGCCGGACTTCATCCTGCGCGAGGACTCGCCGCTGGAGACCGCGCCGCTGCTGGTGCTTGACGAGGTGTCGATGGTCGGGTCGCGGATGGCCGCGGACCTGCTCTCGTTCGGCGTCCGGCTGCTGGTGCTCGGCGACCCGGCGCAGCTGCCCCCGGTCGACGGCGGCGGCTACTTCATCGACGCCGAGCCGGACCACCTGCTCACCGAAATCCACCGGTCCGCGCTGGACTCGCCGGTGACCCGGCTGGCCACCTCGGTCCGCAAGTCGGCGCCGGGCGATCGCTCGCTCGGCCTCTTCGCCGACGGAGACTCCGGCCGGCGCCAGCGCGTCAGCCGCGAGGACCTGGCGGGCTTCGACCAGGTGCTCGTCGGCACCAACAAGACGCGGTGGCAGGCGATTCACCTGATGCGCTCGCTGGCCGGTCTCTGCGGCCCGGTGCCGCAGCCCGGCGACAAGATCATCGGTCTCGCGAACAGCACCGAGGCCGACATCTTCAACGGGCAGCAGCTGCGCGTGGCGAGCGTGCTCGACCAGCTGCCGCTGCACCCCGAGGCCGACCGTGTGCGGCTGCTGGTCGAGGAGGACACCGGCCACCGGCGTCCGCTGACCGTGTGGCTGTCCGGCTTCCAGAGCATCGAGGGCGAGAAGAAGGCGAAGAAAGAGGGGCGCGGTTCGGTCGCCGCGGCCACCTTCGCCCAGGCCATCACCTGCCACAAGTCGCAGGGCTCGCAGTACGACCACGTCCTGGTCGTCGACGAGTCCTACGTCTTCAGCCGCGCCGCGGCGGCCGAGGCCGAGCGAGCCGGTCATCCCCCGGACGCCGCGGCCGCCGCCGGTCACATCAACGGCCAGCGCTGGCTCTACACCGCGATCACCCGCGCCGCCGAGCGCGTCGTCGTCATCCCCGGCCCGAGAGGACTCCCCGCATGAGTCACCTGACCCCTGCCCAGATCGGCGAGCGGCTCCGCGCCGCCCGCCAGGCCGCCGGCCTCAGCCTCGCCCAGGTCGAGGAGAAGAGCCTCGGCCACTGGAAGGCCGTCGTCGTCGGCTCCTACGAGCGTGCCCAGCGGGCCGTGACGGTGCCGCGCATGGACGCGCTGCTGCGCTTCTACGGCCGCGGCGACCGGCTGGAGATCCTCGGCCCGGGCGACGTCGTCACGCCGGCCGCGGAGGGCGCCGAGGGCGGCACCGAAATCGAGTACGGCGTCCGGCTCGCGGACGGTTCGGTCGTCACGGTCGCCGACGAGGCCGCCGCTGTGCTGATCGAGCGCGTCGCGGCGGCATCGGTCGTCCGCCGCGTGGTCCGCCGGACTGAGTGGAGCGCCGATGTCTGAGATGGACGAGGTGGAGACCGTCGTCGCGCGGGCCACCGACACCTACAGCGCCGCCTTGCAGGAGGCGGGCTTCCTTCTCAACTTCGACGAGGACTCGTCGGGCTTCGAGATCGAGTACCGCGAAGACGGCGATGGCGGCTGGGACCTCGTCATCGAGGTCGGGCACCACCACTTCAGCCCGGGCGGCGGGCTCGTGCGTGAACTGGTCCTGATCTTCAACACCGGCGAGGAGTGCTGGCACCGGATCCGTACCTACGCCGACACCGAGCAGGACCGCGGGGAGGCTCGCGAACTCGACGCCGGCCTGCAGACGCCCGGCGACGCCGTCGTCGCATATATCCGCGCGGACAACCTCTGCACCCGGACGGAGTGCCTCGATGTCTGAGCAGATCACCACCTTGCTGCAGGCGCTCGGCCTGGAGGTCACGCCGGAGGTTGCGCGGGACATCGCGCGGACGCGGCAGATCACCGACCAGATGATCGGGTTGGCCCGCGAGCAGCTGGCCGACCTCGACGCGGACGGAACGGTCGCGGCGCTGGCCTACCAGTTCTCCCGGCGGTCCGCGGCCCAGGTCGAGATGATCGCTGCGATCGCCGTGGTGATGCTCGCCGAGCAGCGCGGCCAGCGCGTCGCCCCCTCGATCGACGAGATCACCCGGGCGATCAACGACCCAGGCGCGGTGGTCAAGCGCCGTTTCGACACCGACGGCGAGCCAGCCGAGAGCATCGGCGAGTGGGGCGCCCGCGCGGTCTTCGCGGTGCTGGTCGACGGGCCCGCGGCGGTAGCGCGATGACGACCCCTGAGATTCCGGACTACCGGACCGCCGAGGAGAAGCGCGTCGCGGACCGCTTCCCACGCGACGTGGAGAAGCACGAGATGACCGTGCTGCACGAGGACGGCCTCTACCGGCACGTCCGGTTCCAGCAGCCCGGCACCAGCATCTACTACTTCGACCTGATCACGTGGCCCGGCTCGCTCGCGATCAAGGGCGACATGGACGGCTTCATGTTCTCCCGGATCGACGACATGTTCGCGTTCTTCCGGATGGACGGCTACCGGGTCAACCCGACGTACTGGTCGGAGAAGATCGCCGGCCACCGGAATTCGGTCATGTCCTACTCCGAGGACGTGTTCAAGACGCAGATCTTCAGCTACCTCGACGACGTCGCCCGCGACGAGCCGGAGCGCGCCGAGGACGTCGAGACGGCCCGAAAGCGCGTGCAGGAGGCCATCGACGACGGCGACGCCGCCTACGAGGAGAGCGTCCGCGAGCTGCTCCGCGAGCTGGAGGAAGAGGGGGTCGTCTCCGACTCGTGGGAGTGGGACCTGCGGGACTGGGACTACCGGTTCCTCTGGAACTGCCACGCCATCGCCTGGGGGCTCCAGCAGTACGACGCGGCGAAGAAGGCCGCATGACCGCGCAGCTCGACCGTGATGCGGCTGCGCCTGCGGCCGGGCTGCTCTCCCTCCTGATCACCGTGCCGCTCGCGGCCGCGCTCCTCGGCGGCGCGGTGATCGCCTCCCCGATCTACCTGCTCGTCGCCGCCGTCGCGCGGCACCTCCGGAGGACCCGATGACCGACCTCAACCTCAACGCCATCCGCCGCCGCTGCGAGACGGCGACCCCGGGGCCTTGGATGACCGGCAGCTACTTCGGCGCCCGCACTCTCGGCCCGGCCGTCGCCGTGATCTCCGGCAACTTGCCACCGATCGAGCTGGATCCGCTCCGGAACGGAAAGGCCGACGCCCGCTTTATCGCCCACGCACGCAAGGACGTGCCCGCGCTGCTCGCGGAGGTCGAGCGGCTCAGCGCTGAGGTCACGGAGCTCCGCCACGCGGCCGAGCGCGCGAGGCCAGTCGTTGAGGCGGCTCTACGACAGTTCGACACCGGCAGCAACGAGGACCTGCACGAGCTGGACCGCGCCGTCGTGAAGTACCGGGGCCAGCAGTGACCGTCTCCAAGGACCAGCTGGCCGCGCTGCTCGCCGACATGGCGCCCGTGCGGTCGACCGGTGGCCAGGGCATCCTCGCCGCGCCGGCCGCCGCCGCGGTCCCGCCGGCCACTGGAATCCCGGCCGGGCCGCCGGAGTCGACGCTGCGCGAGCTGCGCCAGGTCCTCATGGACTACGAGGCGGCGCGGCCGCGGTCGATGCAGAAGGCGCTCGGCCCGAGCGAGCTGGGGACGCCGTGCGACCAGCAGATTGCGCGCAAGCTCGTCGGGGCGCCGCGGGTGCCGGTCACCGAGCCGACCTGGGCGCCGTTCCAGGGGACCGCGGTCCACGCGTCCATGGAGGACGTCGTCGCGTTCTGGAATCGGCAGCTCGGGCGCGAGCGGTGGTTGGCCGAGGACCGGCTCGTGATCGACGAGGGCGTCCCCGGCGTCGACCCGATCGCGGGCTCCGGCGACGCGTTCGACCAGGACTGGGGCATGGTCGTCGACTGGAAGCACACCGGGAAGACCGCGCGCGAGAAGCTCGCCCGGGCCAAGCGGATGGGCAAGCCGCCAGCCGAGCAGGTCAGCCCGGAGTACCGGGTCCAGGCGCACCTGTACGGCATGGGCCACGCGAACAAGGGGCGCCCGGTGCGGTGGGTCCGGCTGGTGCTGCTCGCGCGCGACTACTCGTTCGACGCCTCGGAGGAGTGGACCGAGGCCTACGACCCGGACATCGCGTACGCGGCGATCTATCGCTACTTCGGCCTGCACGACGCGATCAACGCGCTCGGCGGCCCGGAGCACATCGGCGACCTGATCGCGGCCATCCCCGCTTCCCCCAGCAACGACGGGTGCAAGTGGTGCCCGTTCCGGACTCCCGGCCGTCCCGCCTCGTGGCAGGGCTGTCCGGGCAACAAGCCGCTCGCGCAGATCGTCGAGCGGGCCACCCGTGGGCTGATCGACCCAGATACGCAGGAGATGCGATGACCAACGACGCCAACTCGATCCTCATGGGCAGCGCCGGTGCGCCCTCCGCCAAGTTCCCGGTCGTCGGGACCATGCTGCACGGCACGGTGGTCGAGGAGCCGACCACCCAGCAGCAGACGAACTTCCGCACCAAGGCGAAGGAGTTCTGGCCCGACGGGCAGCCGAAGATGCAGGTCCTCGTAGTCCTGCAGACGAGCGAGCGCGACCCGGAGGTCCAGGACGACGACGGCAAGCGGACGCTCTTCATCAAGGGCAAGGAGCTGACGAACGCGATCCGCGACGCCGTGCGGACCGCGGGCGCGAAGGGCATCCACCGGGGCGGGACCCTTACCGTGCAGTACGTCGGGGACGGCCAGCCCGCGCCCGGGCTCGACGACGGGCCGAAGCTGTACGCGGCACGCTACGAGCCGCCGTCGCAGTTCGCGGGCGTGGCCGCGTCCGGTGGCTTCATCCAGCCGCCATCGCAGCAGGCCGCGCCGCAGCAGTTCGTCCAGCCGGCCGCCGTGCCGCCGGCCTCGCCGGTGCCGCCGCAGTTCGTCCAGCCAGCCGCGGTCCCGGCCCCGGCGCCGGTCCAGCAGTACGCGGCCCCGGCCGTCCCGCAACAGCCGGTCGCCGCGGCCCCGGCCGCCCAGCCGGCGCCGCCCGGGGTGGACCCGGCGATGTGGGCCAGCTTGAACGAGCAGCAGCGAGCCGCGGTCCTGGCGCTCTCCGCCCCGATTGCGGGCGCAGCCAGCCAGCAGACCCAGCCGCCGTACTGATCCTCCGCAGCACCTCTTCGACGGCCCCGTGGCCTGGGACTTCGCGTTCCGGGCACGGGGCCGTCACCCCCTCAGACGTTTCATCGACATACATGATCATGGGGAGCGCACATCTTGGTCACCCTCGACCCGACCGCCGTCGCGCGCTGGCTCGCGATCCTGCACGGCGACTCCCCGGGGCACGTGCACATCTGCTCCGCTGGCGACTGGACCGGGCGCACCTTCCCCGCCGCCGAGCTGGACCGCGCCGCCGCCTACGTGGCCGCGCTGGACGCGTCCGGGCGCGAGGGCATCTACGCCCGGGTGACCTCGGTCCACGGGGACTTCAGCCCTTGGAAGCACGGCTGCGGCACGACGAGTCCGTGCGGTCAGCCGGCCGAGCAGTGCCCGAGCCGGATCCGCGGCCGCGGTGGTGCCGCCGACTCCGCCGCGCTGCCCGCGCTGTGGGCCGACCTGGACCTCGCGGGCCCGGGTCACGCCGAGCAGGACCTGCCGCCGGACGAGGACGCCGGCCGTGCGGTCATCGCCGCGTCCGGGCTGCCCGAGCCGACTATCTGGATCCACAGCGGCGGAGGCCTCTACCCAATCTGGCTGCTCGACGCGCCCTGGCTCCTTGAGGACGGCGCCGCGCTGGAGGCCGCCCGGTCGCTGGCGAAGGACTGGCAGGCCGTGATCGAGCATGCGGCCGCGGGCAAGGGCTGGCGGTACGGGCGCGGCGTTGGCGACCTCGCCCGCGTGCTCCGGATCCCCGGCACCGTCAACCGCAAGGAGGGTCTCGCCCGGCCGTGCCGGATCGTCTCCGCCGCGCCGCAGCGGTACACCGTCGCGCAGCTGCAGGAGGCGCTCGCCGCCGCCCGCGCCCGCATCGCCCCGGCCGCACCGGTCGCTCTGGCCGCCGTGCCCGCAGTCTCGCTCGGCACCGTCGCCCGCCCGGCCGGCGCGATCAGCCCCGGTGACGACTACGCCGCGCGCGTCTCGTGGCACGAGATCCTGGAGCCGGTCGGCTGGACCGAGCACTACCAGCAGGACGGCGTCACGTACTGGACGCGGCCGGGCAAGAGCACCGGGACCTCCGCGAGCACCAACGCGCTCGGCACCGACCGGCTTCACGTCTTCACCACCTCGGCCGCGCCGCTGGAGGGCAACGAGAGCTACTCCAAGCTCGGCGCGTTCGCGGCGCTGCACCACGGCGGCAGCCACTCCGCCGCCGCCCGGGCGCTGGCCGAGGCCGGATACGGCACGCCGCTGGTGTCGCCGGCGCGGGAGCAGCGCGAGGCCCTGGGCGACATCCTCGGTGCGCCCGTGCCCGACCCGGCCCCGGTGCCGCCGCCGGCGCGGGTGTGGACGACCGAACTGGACGTCTCCAACAGCGCGGTCGCCGCGGAGTGGCTGCGCAACGAGGCGGGGCGCGGGAAGCTGGCCGGCCTCTTTCGCCGCGGGGGCGTCGTCGTCCACACACCGCGGGAGGGCGACGAGGGCTACGTGCCGCTCTCGGACGGCGACGAGGACCAGGACGGCCCGGCGCAGGTTCGCGAGGTCGACGACTCCCGGCTCGCCAGCCGCATCACATACACCTACGGCGTCTACAAGCTGGTCAAGGTCAAGGAGGACTGGGAGCCGAAGCCCGCGCTGTTCCCGAAGACCGCGGCCCGGACCGCGCTGGACGTGCCGGACATGCTGCCGAACCTGCGGGTGCTGAAGGGCGTCATCCACGCGCCGGTCTTCCGGCCGGACGGCAGCCTCGTCGAGGTGCCCGGATATGACCCGGCGACTGGGCTGCTGCACCTGCCCGACCCAGGGCTGCACGTGCCGCCGGTGCCGGACCTGCCGGACGAGGGCCACGTGCGCGGCGCCGTGCAGATGCTCGACGAGATGCTCAGCGGCTTCCCATTCCTGACCGACCACTACCGCGCCAACTACGTCGGGGCGCTGATTACGCCGCTGCTGCGCGCGATGGCGCCACCGCCGTACAAGCTGCACGCGATCGAGGCGCACCAGCCCGGCTCCGGCAAGACGCTGCTGGCGAACCTCAGCCGGTGGATCCACGGCGGCGTGTTCCGCGCGGAGCTGCCCGATGACGACGCCGAGATGCGCAAGCAGATCACCGCGATCCTCACAGTCACCACCGGGATCATCGCCATCTTCGACAACGTCGGCGGACACCTGAAGTCGAGCATCATGGCCGGCCTGCTCACCTCGGACCGGTGGGACGACCGGGTGCTCGGCAGCACCAGCTGGGCCACCGCGAAGAACGACCGGCTCTGGACGATCACCGGCAACAACCTCTCGATCGGTGGCGACCTCCCGCGCCGCACGCTGAGGACGGTCATCGACCCGGGCATGCCGAATCCAGAGCGGCGCACGGGGTTCGCGATCGGAGACCTGGAGGGGTGGGTCAAGGCGCACCGCGGGAAGCTCCTGCACGCGCTGATCACCATCGTGCGCGCCTGGGTCATCGCCGGAATGCCAATGCGGGACGCACGCACCACGGACTCCTATTCGCGGTGGGTCCGAATGGTGGACGGCATCATCGCCCACGCCGGAATTCCGGGCCGATTCGATGACCCCTCCACGCAGACCGAGATCGGCACCGACGACGACGAGTGGGGCGATTTCCTGCGCGCCGCCTATGGCGCATTCGGGTCGGCCACGTGGACCGCCAAGGAGCTTCTCGGGAAGGTCAACACGGGCAGTCTTATCGAGCCCGGGCCGATCCCCGCGGAGGCGCTCCCGGGCGACCTGGAGGCCAAGCTGTCCCGCCCTGGGGCGTCGATGGCGGGCGTGTCGAAGTCGCTCGGGAAGTGGCTCCGCAACCGGGACGGCCGGTGGGCCGGAGGTCTCGTCTCCCGGCATGCAGGGTTTGACCGCACCAAGACGGCGCTGTGGCAAATCCACTCCAATGCCACTGAATCGGACGGAGTGAAGCCGTGAGTGCAGGGTTTGCAGGGTTTGCAGGGTTTGTTTCAGCCAACACGCGGGCGCGACCCAACGGAGCAAACACGGAGCGTGTTGGAGCCGTGGGAACGCGAAAAGCTATCGGCGCCAGAACTCCCTGCAAACCCTGCAAACCCTGCATCGGCCGGTGAGGGGGCGTGGAGCACCTGCTCTCCACGCCCGCCGCGCTGTCGAGGTGCCCCCGCTGCCGGAGCATCACGATCACCGCGCTGGACGAGGGAATCCGAGTGCGCGCCGACCTCATTCCGCTGCCGGATCGCAACGCCGAAATCGAGGCCCTCCTCGACGGGCGCCGCACCTATTCCCGGCTCCGAAACAACGAACTCGCCTACCGATACCCATACCGCATGAAGGACCCCGTGCTGAATGGCCCGATCCACGCGCAGCACCAATGCCCACCCCGGCCGATGCAGGCCACCATCTTCGACATCGGAGCCTGAATGAGCGCCTCAATGCGAAAGGGCACGGCGTGGGAGACCGCGATCGTGCGCTTCCTGAACGACAACGGCGTCCCGCACGCCGAGCGCCGCGCCAAGAACGGGATGAAGGACCGCGGCGACATCGCCGGCATCCCCGGCGTCGTCATCGAGGCCAAGAACGAGCGCGCCATCGCGCTCGCCTCGTACCTCGCCGAGGCGGAGGCCGAGCGGATCAACGACGGCGCCGACCTCGGCGTCGCCTGGGTGAAGCGCCGCGGCAAGTCCTCGCCCGGCGACGGCTACGTCGTCATGACCGGCGCGACGCTCGTCCAGCTGCTCGCCGCCGCCGGCTACATCGCGACCCCCGCACCCCTGACGCGTGACGTCTGACCCGAAGGAGCTCGTCATGTCCGTGAAGAAGACCGTGCTGCCCGCTACCTGGAACGCGCCGGCCTGCCCTGACCGCACGATCAACGTGGTGCACGGCCGCCTCCACACCTGGACGCGCGAGGACGCCACGCACGTGCGCCCGCAGATCCCGCCGGCCTGGGATCGCTGGTTCTCGCGCACCGCGCCGCAGCAGCCGGGGCTCAAGTGGGCGGAGCTGGTCACCGAGGACGGCCCGGTCGAGTTGGGCGAGCCCGGCCCGGCCCCGGAGCCCGCGGGGTGCGGGTGCCACACGCTGGGCCGCGCGGAGGTGGTCGCCATCACCGCGATCGGGCGTGGCCGGTGACCGGCGACGCGCCGCCGTTCGCGGTGGCCGGCGAGATCGCGTGCCAGCCCGAAGACCAGCCCAGGTTCTACCCGGACCGCGGCGTCAGCGTGGGTCCGGCCCGCACCATCTGCGCCCGCTGCCCGGCTGAGGTGGTCTGCCTGGACTGGGCGATCGAGACCGACCAGCGGTTCGGCGTCTGGGGTGGCAAGACCACTCCGGAGCGCCAGCGAATCCGCCGTGAGCGTGAGGGCGCCGCCGAGCAGCCCTCCGCCTGACCCACCGAACAGGAGCACCACCCCGTGACGCACCCGCACCGTCTGCACGCCACCGCCGCCCTTTGGTCGCTCCGCGCGGCCTGGCCGCACCTCGCACACGCCGCGAACGTCGAGCGCCGCCAGCTCGTCGACGACGATGCCGGCACCCTTCGCGCCCAGGTCTATGGCGCCATCGGCGGCGGCAAGACCCATCACTCGAACGGCATTCTCGACGCGCTCCTGCGCCGCGGGGATTCCCCCGGCCGCGATGACATGCAGCGGCTCGCCGCGAGCACCCGCGAAACGATGGCCTGGCTCGCCGGCCGGATCCTCGACGACCGGTACCGCCCCGGGCAGCCCGTGCTCTCCACGCTGCTGGAGCTGATGCCGCAGATCTCGCCCGCAGCCGCGGCGGAGGTGGCGAAGTGGGTGGACGAGGCGGACTGCGAGATCCGGAACGCGCTTGCGCTCGGCAACGACCACGAGCCGCTCGTCGGCGTGCCGTGCCCGGCGTGCGGCAGCCGACGGCTCGTGGTGCGGACGTCGGCGCCGAGCGACCGGCCCGTGGCGTGCGCGGCCGACTGCATGTGCGCTGGCGCGGGCTGCAGGTGTGGGACGAAGGACCGGGCGCAGGGCGTCGGACACATCTGGGCGTTCAGCGCGCTTATCGGGGAGGCAGCCGATGGGCGACGCGGGGTTGGCGTGAGGTGAGTGGCGCAGCGGGATGGGGCCGGCTCACCCGGCCCCATCCGCTCTCAGCGCTTGCGGTTAGGCCGTAGCAACCTGCACCGCCGGCTCGGTGCCGACGTTATGAGTGCCGCCTGCAGCGTGAAAGAGCCTGCGATGCAGGCCGCGATGATCATGCCCACTGCGGACGCAACCGGGCTGACGGCCCGTTCGGCGTGGTGGCCGAGGAGCAGAAGGCAGCTACTGGCCACAGCCGCCACTCCCCAGGCCTTGACCTGCACGGACACATGCATTGGAGGTACGCTCATTGGGCGCTCCTGTTTTCTTGCCTTGGACGGCATGGGATGTGGACGCTTCGCCCGGCTTTGGAGCCCCACTCCTGGGCCGGGCCTCTTCGTTGCTAGCCCAGCGTAATGGAATCTCGATGCCGTTCAACACCCGGGAATCGTGGTGTAGGAGGGTCCTGACCTGCGCATACAGTCGCACAAGTTACGTTCTGAACCGTAGGTGACCAGCGCTGTGTATCACCCGGCGTCGACATCGAAACTGCTCCGTTTTCCTTCAGGGGCTGATTTATAAAGTTTCAGTAACGTTGCTTTAGAAAGTGCATTCCGCACCAAATGGGCACCCGCCCAGTGTTCGTCGGCAGAGGCGATTCGGCTCAGGAGGTGCCGCGTGATTCCGCTACACGGTGACGAGTGGGGCACGGCGCAGGAGATCGCCGGACGCCTGGGCGCAGACGTGACGGTCGCCATGATTCGCAACTGGGCCCGACGCGACGGCCTCAGTAACGTCGAGCTGACCTGCGATGACGGCAAACGCCGGACGCACTACTCGCTCAACCAGGCGGCTCGGATCGAAGCCAAGAAGGACAGCAGCGGCCGCGGCCGGCCCCGCGCCGCTTGACGACGACGCACTGGCGAGGCACCATTTGATCACTTCCCGGGTTGGCAGAAGCTGCCCGGAATCAGGACCCACAGCAGCCCGGAGCGCTCAGCGCCCGGGCTGCCGGCGTTCCGAAGGGTGTTCCGGATCCGGGGCGGGGAGTGGCCAGGTGTGGGCCATCACGCCTGACCACCTCGCGCTTGACGCCTCTTCACCAGCGCGGCAGTATTTGATCAACTTCCGGGCGCTGAGCACAGCCCGGCTTACCCTGCAGGCGCTCGGCGCCGAGGGTCCTCGATTTTGCGCTGCCCCCACAGCGTGGCGACCTGCCCGGTCGCCACCTATGGGGGTAGGCGGCGACCGGGCAAATCCTCATCCATCGTCGTACCCCCATGCGAACGGGGGCAACGATGGCTGCTTGGGAACTGCACGAGGGCGACGCGCTGGCCGTGTTGCCGACCTTGGAGCCGGAGAGCGTCGACCTGGTGCTCGCCGACCCGCCGTACAACTCCGGCGGCCGGACGCAGAGCGACCGCACCCGCGAGAGCGCACGCGGCAAGTACGTCAGGAGCGACGCCCAGCACCAGCTTGCGGACTTCACCGGCGACAACCGCGACCAGCGCAGCTACACCGCCTGGCTCGCACTCATCCTCGCGCACTGCCTCGCGGTCGCCCGGCCGGGTGCTTCGGCGCTGGTCTTCTGCGACTGGCGCCAGCTGCCGGCCACGAGCGATGCGCTCCAGGCCGGCGGATGGCTGTGGCGCGGGATCATCCCGTGGCACAAGCCGATCTCGCGGCCGCGGATGGGCGGCTTCAAGGCCGAGTGCGAGTACCTGCTGTGGGGCTCCAAGGGCGGCATCGACGCGACGCGGAACCCGGTGTACCTGCCGGGGCTGTATTCCGCGAGTCAGCCTCGCGGCGCCAACCGGGTCCACATCACGCAGAAGCCGGTCGACCTGATCGCTGAGTTGCTCGGCGTATGCGTGCCCGGCGGCCGCGTGCTCGACCCGATGGTCGGCTCCGGCTCCACCGGCGTCGCGGCCATGCAGACCGGACGGACGTTCGTAGGAGTCGAAGCGTCGGCGCACTACGCCGCCGTCGCCCGGGAGCGGCTTCAAGCCGCCGAAGCGGAGTGGCGCAGTGGCAGCGCGCTGGGCTCATAACCCAGAGGTCCCCCGTTCGACTCGGGGCTCCGCTACGCATTGAGACCTCGGACCGCAACTGCGGGACGAGCGGGGGGTGGTGAAATCGGGCGGCGCTGCGGGGCGCCGCCCGATGTCCCTACTTGCAGATGTGCTTCTTCATCAACTCGATCGCCTGCTCGGCCTGCGCCCGGTCGATGGTGGCGTTGCCGCCCGACAGCCGCTCAACCACCCGGTCCGCGAGCGCCGTGCCGGTGATCTCGCCCGCCGCGATGTCCGCGCACGTCTCCTCGGCCCGGCGCACCGCGCGATCCTCGTTGGCGACCAGGCCCTCGTCGATCTCCGCCAGCGCAGTCAGGTAGGCCGCGCGGTCCTGCTCCGAGAACGACGGCTCGACGGCCGGCTCCGGCGCGGCGGCCGACGAGGTCGCTACCACCGGCGGGGTCTCGGGCGCGGCCGGAGCCGCGCCGTCCTCACCGCCACCACAGCCGCCGAGCGCAATGAGGCTCGCGACGGCCACAGCGACCGTCCACATGTTTTTGCTCATCCGAGCAGATTGGACGATCCGTCACCGTGGCGCCGCTCAGTGTCAGGGAGGCGACAGTGCCGCGCAGGACCACGACCGAGCGCGGGTACGGCCACGCCCACCAGCGCGAGCGCGAGCGGTGGCGCCCCAGGGTCGAGGCCGGGCTCGTCGACTGCCATGCCGGGCGGTGCATCGAGCCCGAGCGGGCGATCGCGGCCGACGCGGCGTGGGACCTCGGGCACAACGACGACCGCACCGCGTGGACCGGCCCGGAGCACCTGCGCTGCAACCGGTCCGCGGGCGGGCGCAACGGGGCTGCCGTCACCAACGGCCAGCGGGCCGCGTTGCGGCACTCGCGTCGCTGGTGACCGAAACGTTTAGAAAAATCTGGTGACCAGGGCAAATGACCCCCGCGCCAGTCGAGCTTTTCTCTCCCCGTGAGCCGAATTCCGGATCCGTAAATACGGGGCGTAATGACGGGAGGTGGGCCGGTGTGGAGCGCGAGTGCAGCAACTGCGGGAAGCCGTTCATGCCGAAGCCCGGTCCGGGCCGTCCGCGGAGGCGCTGTGAGGAGTGCCGACCGCCTGAGAAGCGCCGCGCCGACGCACCTCCGCTGAGCCCGCCGGCCCCGACAAACGTCCACCGGCTCCCGGCGCCATCGGCTGAGTCCGTCGCCCGCGCCGGACCGGTCGGCGCCACCCTCGAACGTCTGACCAACGCGGGTCGCGAGTCGACGCCGGAGGGCGAGATCGCGCTGACGCTCGCTGCGGCCCTCGCGGAGGGCGGACACACGGCGTCCGGTCTGGCCGCGCTGGCGAAGGAGCTGCGGGCGACGCTCGCGGCCGCGCTGGAGGGCGCACCCGTCGAGCCGGACCTCGTCGATGAGCTGAAGGAGCGCCGTGCTCGACGTCGAGGCGCCTGACCTGATCCGACCAGCGCACCTCTGGGTTCCACCGCGGCTGTCCTCGGCAGGCAGCGAGGCGGTCGACCTGGCCCGCGACGTCGGCATCGGCATCGACCCGGAGCAGGCGCTCGCCATCGACGCGATCCTCTCAGAGGGGCCGTTGGAGCAGCCGTGGGCCGCGCTGGAGGCCGCGATCATCGAGGCGCGCCAGAACGGGAAGACCATGGGCGTCATCAAGCCGGTCGTCATCGCCAACGTCATCCTCTTCGGCGCAACGCTGATCGCCTGGACCGCACACCGCTTCGTCACCGCACAGGAGTCCTTCCTCAGCCTGCAGGAGACGATCACCGGCTCCCCGCTGCTGTCGCGGCGGCTGAAGAAGATTTCCGAGTCGCACGGCGAGGAAGAGATCGAGTTCCACGGACAGTCGCGCACCTCGGCCGGTCCTCGGATCAAGTTCCTGGCCCGCTCGAAGACCGGCGGCCGCGGACTGAGCGGCAACCAGATTGTGCTCGACGAGGCATTCGCGCTGGAGCCCTCGCACATGGGATCGCTCATCCCGACGCTGGCGACGAGGCGGGACGCGCAAGTGCTCTACGGCTCGTCGGCCGGACTCAGGAACTCCGCGATCCTCCGCGCGATCCGCAACCGCGGCCGCGCCGGCGGCGACCCGTCGCTCGTCTACGTCGAGTGGTGCGCGCCGGAGGGTGGCTGCACCGAGGACGACTGCGACCACCGGCTCGGCGCCGAGGGCTGCGCCTTGGACGACGTCGAGCGCTGGCGCGCCGCGAACCCGGCCATCGCCCGCGGCCGGATCACCGTCACGTTCGTCGCCGCTGAGCGTCGTGCGCTTACGCCGGAGGAGTTCGCGCGCGAGCGCCTCGGCTGGTGGGACGACCCGATCACCGGCGGCGCCGAGCTGCTCGCGTCGTGGGAACAGTGCAAGGACGAGGACTCCGCACCCGCGGGGCGTCCGGTCCTCGCGATCGACGTGGCGCCCGGGTCGAAGTCGGCCGCGATCGTCGCCGCGATGTGGCGCCCCGACGGTCTGCCACACCTCGAAGTCGTGGCGCACGCGCCTGGCGTCGACTGGATCCCGGGTCGCGCAGTCGAGCTGCTCAGGCACCGCCCGCTCGACTGGGTCCTCGACCCGACCGGTCCCGCCGGTGCCCAGATCAACAGGCTCGCCGAGGTCGGCATTGTGCCGCGGCAGATGTCCACCCGCGACCTGGGCCAGGCCTGCGAAGAGTTTTCCTCCCGGACCGAGGCCCAGCAGCTGCGGCACCTGGGCGACCCGGTGATGGGACGCGCGATCGCCTCGGCCGGGCGCCGCTCGATCGGCGACGGCCTCTGGGCGTGGTCACGGACGAGAAGCGAGACGGACATCTGCCCGCTGGTCGGCGGCGCCGAAGCGCTGTGGGCCCTCGCCGTGTCCCCGCCTGAGGAACCGCCGCCCGCCGCTCCTGTCAACGCTCCGGCGGATGGCCGCTCCGAGACCAACGAGCTGGCCACCGCCGGCTTCTAACTCCGCGTCGGAGGTGACCACGCATGACCATCCCGGCCGCCCCCGTCAGCGAGATCGGCTACGCGAACCCGCACGCCGGCGACTGGTGGACCGTCCTCGACGAGGAGCCGACGCCGGAGCTGCGCTGGCCGCGCTCGGTCGAGGTCTACGACGCGATGCGCTCCCAGGACGCCCAGGTCGCCTCGGTACTCCGCGCGGTCACCCTCCCGGTGCGCCGCACGCCATGGCGAATCGACCCGGCCGGCGCTCGCGACGAGGTGGTGCAGCTGGTCGCCGACGACCTCGGTCTGCCGATCGTCGGTGCCGACGGCACCCGGCCGCCGCCCGCGCGGGTCCGCGACCGGTTCTCGTGGCCGGAGCACCTGCGCCAAGCGCTGCTCATGCTGCCGTTCGGGCACGCGTTCTTCGAGCAGGTCTACCGCATCACCGACGACGGCCGACGCGCGCGCCTCCGGAAGCTCGCACCGCGGATGCCGCGCACGATCGAACGGATCGACGTCGACCACGACGGCGGGCTGATCAGCATCACCCAGTTCAGCGCGAAGGCCGGCCAGCTCCAGCGCCCGATCCCCGTCTCCCAGCTCGTGGCGTATGTCCACGACCGAGAGGGCGGGAACTGGTTCGGCCGGTCGCTGCTGCGCCCGGCGTACAAGCACTGGCTGATCAAGGACCGGCTGCTGCGCGTCGACGCGCAGACCATCGAGCGCAACGGCATGGGCATCCCGGTCTACGAAGGCGCCGATGGCGAGAGCGACCTGAGCGCGGGCCTGAAGATGGCGAAGGCCTGGCGTGCCGGCGACTCCTCCGGCGCGGCCACCCCGCACGGCGCGAAGCTCCGGCTCGCCGGCGTCGAGGGCAGCCTGCCGAACGCCCAGCCGTCGATCCGGTACCACGACGAGCAGATCGCCCGCGCGGTCCTCGCGCACTTCCTCAACCTCGGCACGCAGACCGGCTCGTGGGCGCTCGGCACGACCTTCGCCGACTTCTTCACGCTGTCGCTGCAGACTCTCGCGCAGCAGGTCGCCGACGTGGCCACGTCGCACATCGTCGAGGACCTGGTCGACGTCAACTTCGGCGAGGACGAGCCCGCCCCGCGGGTCACCTTCGACGAGATCGGCTCGCGCCAGGCCGCCACCGCGCAGGCGCTGAAGATGCTCTTCGACGCGGGCGCGATCTTCCCCGACCGCACCCTCGAAGAGACGCTGCGCCAGCAGTACGGCCTTCCACCGAAGGACCGCCCGGCGCCCGCGCCCATCACCTCGGAGGACCAGTGACTACCCGAGCCCGGCGCGCTGCCCGCGCAAGAAACTTCACGCCTGCTGGCCCAACGCCGGCGGCCGGCCCGGATCAGACTCGGCAGCCGCCGTCCTGGTACCACGTCGGCCCGGTGCTGGCGCTCGCCACGGAAGAGGACGGCGAGGAGGCCGCGGCCGAGTCGACCAGCGCGGACGTCTACGTCTACGAGACGATCGGTGGCTGGTTCGGCATGACCGCCGACGACTTCGTCCGCGACGTCGCAAGCCTCGACGTCGACCAGATCGTCCTTCACCTCAACAGCCCGGGCGGCGACGCGTTCGAGGGCGTGGCGATCGCCAACGTCCTCCGTGCGCACCGGGCCCGCGTGGTGGTCCGCGTCGACGGCATGGCCGCCTCCGCCGCCAGCGTCATCGCGATGGCCGGCGACGAGGTGGTCATGGGCATCGGCAGCCAGATGATGGTCCACGACGCCTGGGGCTACGCGGTCGGGAACGCCGCCGAGGTCGAGCGGTACCTGCGCCGCCTCCACGCCACCAGCGACTCGATCGCCTCCACGTACGCCGCGCGCACCGGCGGATCCACCGAGGAGTGGCGCGCGATCATGCAGGCCGAGTCCTGGTACACCGCAGAGGAAGCGGTCGCCGCGGGCCTTGCCGACCGGATCGCGGCCGCCGACGAGACCGGCACCGCACAGGGTGAGCAGGTCACGCCGGGCGGCTCGTCCGCCTTCTGGGACCTCTGGGACAGCCTCGCCGACCAGGCGCGCCACGACCTGAGCATCTACACCTACGCCGGCCGCGAGCACGCACCCGCGCCACGTATCCCGGCCCGACAGACCCCGGCCGCGTCCGCGTCCGGCACCACCACGCAGGAGAGGAGCCCCGCCGTGGCGTTCAGCGACGAGCAGCTCACCACCATGCGGCAGCAGCTCGGCCTGGCCAGCGACGCCGACGAGGGCGCCATCCTGGCCGCGCTCGCCGAGCGTCTGGCCGAGCCGCCCGCGCCGCGCACCGCACCGGGCACCGTCACCCTCGACGAGGCCCAGCACGCCCAGCTGCTCAACGACGCGCGTGACGGCCGCGAGGCCCGCGCGCAGCAGCTGACCGAGCGCCGCGAGCGCCTGGTCCAGGCCGCGGTCGACGACGGCCGCATCCCGCCGGCCCGCCGCGACCACTGGATCGCGCAGCTCGCCGCCGACCCGGGTGCCGAGAGCACCCTGGCCGACCTGCGGCCGGGCCTCGTGCCGGTCAAGGAGATCGGCTACGCGGGCACCAGCAAGAACGAGGTGGCCGAGACCGACCCGGCCGCGAGCGACGACTACTGGTTCGCGGGCGTCGGCGCCCCGGCGAAGGTGGAGGGCTGATCCATGGCGAACGAGCTCATCCCGTTCGAGGAGCCGGGCCAGCGCATCACCGCGCAGGCGAGCGCCACCGTCACCGGCAAGCGGTTCGTCAACATCTCCGGCAACCGCACCGCCGGAGGCAAGTACCAGGTCGCGCCCGCCACCGCCGCGGGCGCGGTGTTCGGCGTCGCCACCTACGACGCCGCGTCCGGCGAGCCGGTCGGCGTCATCCGGTCCGGCATCGTCCCGGTCACCGCCGGGGGCACCATCGCCGCCGGCGCCCGGGTCGAGGTCGGCACCAACGGCCAGGCCGTCACCCTCGCCTCCGGTGTGGCCGTCGGCCAGTGCGTCGACGGCGTGACCAGCGGCAACGACGCGCGTATCGCGCTCAACCTCCTCTGAGACGGGACACAGCCAGATGCCCAACCAGCAGATCGCATACCCGCTGGCCGCCCCGACGCTCAGCGGCAACGTCCTCACGGTCGACACCGCGCTGCGGCAGCCGACCCGCATCACCCGCCGGATCATGGACCTCACCCTGGCCCGGTTCATCGTCGACCGGATCTTCGCCACCGCCGGCAGCGTCTCGGGCGGCTCGGTCGTCTACGACCAGGCCACCACCAACGAGCTCTACACCGACCGCGACGTCGAGCGCGTCGGCCCGGGCGACGAGTTCCCGATCGTCGGCTCCCAGCGCACGGTGCCGAAGGTCGCCCTGGTCGAGAAGTGGGGCGGCAAGTTCTTCATCACCGACGAGGCCCGCGACCGCAACGACGTCACGTTCTTCAACAACCAGGTCACCCAGCTCGCGAACACCATCGTCCGCAAGGTCAACACCCGCGCGGTGGAGACGCTGGAGGCGGCCATCACCGCGCTCGGCGGCGGCGGTACGTTCGTCGGCCACAACTGGGGCACCGTCGTCACCGGCGGCAGCTCCCAGACCAACAACAGCGGCTGGCCTGCCGCCGACCTCGGCCAGGCGCAGTTCCTCGCCGACACCGACGAGCTCGGCGTCACCTACGACCTGTGGCTGGTCAACCCGAAGCAGCGGATGCAGTTCTTCAACACCTACGGGTCGACGGCGCAGGCGGTCCTCGACTCCTACGGCGTCGAAATGTATGCCAGCAACCGCATCGCCAACGGTACCGGCTACGCGGTCGCCCGCGGCCAGGTCGGCGAGCTGCGCGTCGAGAAGGCGCTCGACACCGAGGCCTGGCGCGAGCGGGAGACCCAGCGCAACTGGGTTCAGTCCGACGTCCGCCCGGTCATGTACGTGACCAATCCCTACTCGATCAAGAAGGTGACCGGGCTCGATGGCTGAGAAGACAATCAAGCTGGCCTCGTTCTGGTACCTCGGCGAGGACGGCATCGAGCGCACCGCGCTGCGCGGTGAGACCGTCGAGCTGGGCGAGGCCGACGTCGCCCGCGGCGAGCGCCTCGGCGCCTTCGCCAGCGACGCGGACCTGAAGCCCGGCTCCGTGTTCGGCGACTGGTACACCGCGCAGGCGGCGAACCGGAAGGCCGCCACCGACGCCGGTATCCCGGCGCTGGTCGAGCCGGTCACCCCAGACGCCCCCGAGAAGCCGGCCGCCAGCGCGTCCCGCGCGGCCTGGGCGGCATACGCGGCCAGCAAGGGGGCGCCGGAGGCAGAGACCGCCGAGCAGGGCGGCCTCACCCGCGACCAGCTGCGCGAGAAGTACGGAGCCTGACGGTGGCGGACCTGTTCGAGCTGACCGAGCTGGCGGACTACCTGCAGCAGGGGCCGCTCGACGAGGCCAGCGCGACGGTCGCCCGGCGTAAGGCGTCCGGGTGGCTGCGGTCCGCTACCAAGCTCACCGCCTGGCCTGACCCGGTTCCCGACGACCTGTGGGGCTGGGCGATCGAGTTGGCCGCGCTGGCGTACGACAACCCGGCGATGCTCGCCAGCGAGCAGGTCGGCGCCACGTCGCGCACCGCCGACCGCGGACGCCTCGCCGCGATCCTCGACGCGGCCCGTGCGGCCTACCTCGACCCGGCCACGGCTGGCGGCGGCCCGCTGCACTCCTTCCCCGAGCCGGACTGGCAGTGGCAGGGCGGCATCGTCACCAGGCGATAGGAGGAGACCGTGCAGCTGCGTGACCGCATCACCCGCCTCCGCGCTCCGCTGATCGCCGACGGGTACGGCAACCAGGGCCCGGACTGGCCGGCCGCCGTGACCGCGGTGCTCCGCGCGAGCGTCCAGCCCGCGTCGTCGACCGAGGACGTCGTCGACGAGCAGCGCACCGTCACCCGGTGGCGGGTCTGGCTGCCGCGGACCGCCGACCTGCTCGCCACCGACCGGATCGAGTGGGACGGCCAGACCTACGAGGTCGAGGGCGACGTCGAGCACTGGAAGGACCGCGGCCAGCTCCACCACCTCGAAGCGGTGATGATCAAGGTGACTCAGGGGTGACCGTGTACGTCCAGCCCGACGTTGACGCCGCCCTGGTCGTCTACCTCACCGCGCACCCCGCGCTGGCCCCGCTGCATTCCGGCCGGGTCGGCACCCGGCTCGCGCCCGGTAGCGCGCCGGCCGTACGGACGTCCTCGCTCGGCGGCGCATACGCCTGGCCGTGGGAGTCGACGCCCGAGTTCCAGATCGAGTGGTGGGGCGGCGATCAGGCTGCCGCAAGCCGACTCGCGCGCACCGGCGAGGCCGCGCTCTACGGGCTGCTCGGCCCGATCACCGGCGGCTGGATCACCGCCCTCGACATCCCCCTGTCGATGCTCTGGTCCCCGGACGAGACCAGCGGCAGGGCCAGATACCTCACGCAAGTCCAGCTCACAGTGAATCCGGAGGGGTCGACGTGACCGACCGCATCGTGACCTCCGACATCCCCTTCGGCGACCCGGGCCGCGGCGTGTTCGCGTACCGGGTCGGCGACAAGGTGTCGGAGGACGCCGTCAAGGCCAACGGCTGGGAGGACTACGTCGCCTCCCCGTCGTCGAAGGCCGGCCAGCACGCCGCGGCGGCCGCCGCCGGCCAGGAGACTCCGGCCGCGGCCGGCAAGGAGGCGAAGTAGATGGCGAACGTGACCATCCAGCCCGGCCAGATCAAGACCGGCCCGGGCGTCATCCGCTGGGCGCCGCTCGGCACCGCCGCCCCGGCGCCGACCGCAGTCGGCGGGAAGATCGCCGTCACCTGGGACGCCGCGTGGCTCCAGGTCGGCGCCACCGACGCGGGCCTGACCTACACCGAGTCCACCAGCACCGAGCAGATCCGAGTCGCGGAGTCGCTCTACGCGGTGAAGACCGTGACCACCGAGAAGTCCGGCACGGTGGCGTTCGAGATGAACCACATCTCCGACGTCAACTGGAAGCTCGCCATGAACGGCGGCACCATCACCGTCACCGGCTCGAACGGCACCAAGCTCAGCTCGTACGTGCCACCGCTGACCGGCAACGAGGTGCGGGTCCAGCTCGCGTTCCTGTCGTACGACGACGAGGAGCTGATCTGGTGGCCGCAGGTCTTCAACGGCGGCTCCGTCGAGACCGCGCGCGGCACCGTGGAGACCAAGGCCGGCCTGCCGGTCGAGTTCGCCGCCGAGCTGCCCGACGCCGCCGTGCTGGCCACGCCGTACAAGCGGTGGACGGCCGGTTCGCTGGCACAGGGGGTCTGACGATGGGACACCTCGGAACCTTCGGCGCCGCGGTCCGCGAGGCGAACCCGACAGCCGAGAAGGACAGCTTCGAGTTCTTCGGCGAGACGTTCACCGTGCACGGCGTCATCCCACCGATGCTCATGCTCCAGATCGGCGCCGCGGCCACCGGCAAGATCGACGAGCAGGAAGGCCTCGGCGCGATGTGGGAGGCCATGCGGTGCAGCCTCACCATTCCGGCCACCGGCGATCAGCCCGCGGACGGCAAGGCCTTCGACCGGCTCTACAAGCTCGCGGTCAACCATAACTGCAACATTGACGAGCTGATGCGGCTCGCCATGGCCCTGTTCGAGGTGCAGGCCGGCCGCCCTACGCAGGAGCCGCACGGCTCCTCTCTTGGGCAGTCCTCCACTTCGCCGAGTTCGAGCACCTCATCCTCAGCCTCCCCGGCCTCGCCGGCGGACGCGAACCCGAAGCTCGCGGGCATGGTCCCGGTGGCCACGGTCCTGGGTGGCTGACCCGGCTCTCGCCCCGGCTGCTCTGCAACCTCATCTACGTGCACCTCGCCCAGCGTCAGGAGCACGCCGAGAAGTGCGGCCGCGACGTGTGCGCCGCGGACTGCGGGCACCGGCGCTTCGCCGAGTGGCTCGACGCACCCCTGCTGCCGTCTGAGATCCACGCCCACGAACGCCGCGAAGAACGCCTCGCGGCGCTCTGGCGCGGAGAGATTCCCACCTGACAGGAGGACCTCGGTGCGCACCGACAACAAGCCGATCCGTCCCGAGGTCCTCGCCGCCTTCTCCCAGGTGCCGGAGGTGGCCAAGGCGGTCCGCCAGGTCGCCAACGCGATCCGCCGCGACGCTCGCCAGCTGGCACCGAAGGACACCGGCAACCTCCGCCGCAACATCCAGGTCGAGCGGGTCTACGACCCCGAGGAGGGCCTCGTGTTCTTCCTCGTCGGCTGGGGCGGCCGCGCCTGGTACGGGCTGCTCGTAGAGACCGGCACCGAGAACGAACCACCCCGGCCGCACCTCGTCCCGGCCGCGATCAAGAACGGGGCCCGATGAGCGTCATGCGGACCGCGTTCGTCGCGGTCATGCCCCAGCTGGACAACTTCGGTGCCGAGCTGACCAAGAGGCTCAAGCGCATCGACGCCACCAAGGACGGCAACCGCATCGGCGCGCAGATCGCGGCCGGAATCCAGGACAAGCTCAAGACCGGCGTCACCGCCGGACTCGGCGCTCTGGGCATCGGCGCCGGCGTCGGTGCCGGGATCGCCTCCGGCGTGGCCGGCGCCCTCGACGTGAGCAAGGCGACGGACAAGCTCCGCGCCCAGCTCGCCCTCACCCAAGCGGAGTCCGCCCGGATCGGAGAGGCCGCCGGCGCCCTCTACGCCCGCGGCTACGGCGAGAGCCTCGGCGAGGTCAACGACGCGATCGCCTCCGTGATCCGCAACATCCCCGAGCTGCGCGACGCCAGCGTGCCGGTCCTCGACGAGATCGCGGCCGGCGCGCTCAACATCGCCCGCGTCTTCGACGAGGAGGTCGCCGGCGTTACCGCAGCGGTCTCCTCGATGCTGCGCAGCGGTCTCGCGCCCAGCGCACAGGCGGCCCTCGACGTGCTGACCGTCGGCTTCCAGAACGGCGCCGACAAGGGCCAGGACCTGCTCGACACGTTCACCGAGTACAGCGTCCAGTTCACCAAGCTCGGCCTCACCGCTCCACAGGCGCTGGGCGCGATCACCCAGCTGCTCGACGGCGGCGCCCGCAACGCGGACATCGCGGCCGACGCCTTCAAGGAGTTCTCGATCCGTGCGATCGACGGCTCCAAGACCACGCTCGACTCCTACAAGGCCCTCGGCCTCTCCGCCGACACCTTCGCGAAGACGCTGGCCTCCGGCGGCCCTGCGGCGACCAAGGCCTTCGACACCATCGTCGACAAGATCAACGCGATCCAGGATCCGGTAAAGCGGAACACCATCGGCGTCGGCCTCTTCGGTACCCAGTGGGAGGACCTGGGCGATGCGTTCCGCAACCTCAACGTCAGCTCGCTCACCTCCGAACTACGCGACCTCAACGGCGCTACGTCCGGCCTCGCCGACCAGTCCGACGGCGCACGGGTACAGGGCTTCATCCGCAGCATCCAGCAGGGCTTCATCGGCGTCATCGGCGGCCAGGCCATCCCCGCGGTCAAGGACTTCGCCGCAGCACACCGCGACCAGCTCAACGGCGCGATGGACACGGCAGCCCGGATCGGCCGCGAGGTGGTCCTCCCCGCTCTGCGCGAGATCGCGGTCTACACCACCGGCACGTTGATCCCCGCGATCGGCGACACCGTCCGCTGGTTCCAGGACCACGAGACCACCACGAAGATCCTCGGCGGCACGCTGGCCGGCACGGTCATCATCGTCAAGGGCTACGGCGCGGCCGTCGCCGTAGCGGGCGCGGCCACGAAGGCGTGGGGCGTCGTAACCGCGATCGCCAGCGGCGCCCAGGCCGCGTACAACGCCGTCCTCGGCATCGGCAACACCACGCTCGGCGTCTGGGTGGGCGTCAAGGCCATCGAGCTCGCCGCCTGGGTGCGCACCACCGCCGTCACGGTCGCCGCGACCGCCGCAACGATCGCCTCCACCGTGGCGCAGAACGCGGCCGCGATCGCCAGCCGGGTATGGGCGGCCGGCCAGTGGCTCGTCAACGCGGCGCTGACCGCGAACCCCATCGGCTTGGTCGTCGTCGCCATCGGCGCCCTGGTCGCCGCGGTGATCATCGCCTACCAGAAGAACGAAACGTTCCGGAACATCGTCAACGCGGTCTGGGCCAGCGTGAAAACGGCCATCGGCGCCACGGTCACCTGGTTTCTGCAGTACGTGTGGCCCTGGCTGAGCAAGGCCATCGACGGGATCATCTGGTACTTCAAGATGCTGCTGACCATCACCATCAGCGTCTGGAGCGGCATCTTCAACGCCATCCTGTCCGCGTGGAACTGGATGCGCGACCGCGTTTTCAACCCCCTCGGCGAGTGGATCACGAAGACGCTGCCGAACGCCTTCCGGACCGGCGTCGACGCGATCAAGGGCGCCTGGGAGCGAGTGAAGGACGCCGCGAAGGTCCCCGTGACGTTCGTGGCGAACTCGGTGATCAACCCGCTGATCCGCGGCATCAACTCCGCCGCGTCGTTCGTCGGCGTCAAGGACCGCATCCCCGAGATCCGCGGCTTTGCGTCCGGCGGCCAGATCCCGGGCGCGCCGAGTCTGCGGGACAACCGACTCGCCGTCGGGCCGAACGGTCTGCTCAAGGTCGCCAGCGGTGAGTTCATCACCAACACCCGGTCGACGCTGGCCAACCTCGGGCTCATCAAAGCGATCAACGCCAAGCGCGGCCGCGTGACCCGAGACGACGTCGACCCGTATCTCGACGGCCGCGAAGACGGCGGCCAGGTCGGCACCGGCTCCGGGATCGGTGACTTCTTCGGCCGGGTCATCAACGGCGCGAAGGGCCTCGGCGAGTGGGTCACCGACTCGAAGAGCGCGCTCCAGCGTCTCGCCGGGCCGCTACTCGCCAAGATCCCGGGCGCAGGCAGCCTCGGCGCGCTCGTGCGCGGCATGGGCGGCAAGCTCGTCGGCTGGGCCGGAAAGTGGCTGACCGACAAGCTCGGCGGTGACGGCGGCGGCCTGGGCGGTCAGTCCGTCCTCGGCGGCTGGCAGGGGATGCAGCGCCTGATCAGCAACCGCTTCCCGAGTCTTCGGCTGATCTCCGGGCTTCGGCCCGGCTCCCGGACGCTGAGCGGGGAGCTGGACGAGCACTCTCGCGGCCGCGCGGTCGACTACCCCGCGGTCCGGGCGCTCGCGGCGTGGATCAAATCCACGTTCGGCGCGCGCACCAGGGAGCTGATCACACCCTGGCACGACCTGAACCTTTGGCAGGGCCGACCCTTCCGGTACACCGGCGACGTCTACGACCAGCACGCCGGCACCGGCCGCTTCCAGGGCAACGAGCACATCCACTGGGCTGCAGCCTTGGGCGGCCTGGTCGGCAAGGGTTCCGGCCTGCCCTTTGGCTCCTACGACGCGGGTGGCCACCTGCCGCCCGGGCTGTCCATCGCCCACAACGGCACCGGCCGCCCGGAGCCGGTCGGGCACGACCTCGCCGGCACCCGGGCGTACAGCATCACGGTCAACGTCCAGCCCGGCGCGCACCCAGCAGAAGTCGGGCGCCAGATCGTGGAGTCGATCAAGGCGTACGAGGCCAGCTCCGGATCGAGGTGGAGGCAACGGTGAGGGTGCTCGTCGACGTCGGTCTGCAGCACGGCGCCGAGATCGACCCGACGTACCTGCTCATCGGCCACCCGGTCAACGGCCGGATCGGCACGGGCCGGATCGGCACGGTCGACGTCCTCGCGGACTACTCCAACCGGCTCATGTCACTGTCGGTCGAACGGACCTCGACCCGACGGACCGGGCCGATCGTGGAGTACAACGCCGGCACGTGCTCCGTGCAGCTGCTCAACGATGACGGCCTGCTCGACCCGTTCACGATCGAGCAGGCCGGCCTCACCGCACCGGGCGTCGTACTGCGCATCCGCTTGGAGCACGACGGCGTCACCTACCCGATCTGGCGCGGCTTCGTCGACACCTGGATCCCGTCGCACGACGCTCCGGACCACGCGACGGTCACCATCACCGGGACCGACGGCCTCGGTCGGCTCGCGGGCGTGCCTCGCCTCGCCGCCGCGGTCCCGGTCGGCGAGGGCGACCTCAGCGGCGCGCGCATCCACCGCATTCTCGACACCGCGGGCTGGCCGGCCGAGGCGCGAAAGATCGCGGCGGGCGACACCGCGCTGCGGGCCACCGACCTCGCGGGCAACCCGCTCGACGAGGCCCAGGACGTGGCCACCGCGGAAATCGGCGAGCTGTACGTCGACGCCCAGGGCGACATCGTCTTCCGCTCACGCCACGCGCTCCTGACGGACCCACGCTCGTCGACGAGCTGGGCGACGTTCGGCTCGAACACCGCCGCGGGCGAGATTCCGTACGTCGGCCGGCCCGGCATCAGCTACGACCGGATGCAGATGGTCAACCGCGTCACGGTCACCCGCGACGGCGAGGACGCCGCGCTGCCGGTCGTCGAGGACGCCGCCTCCATCGGCCGCCACGGCTTGCACGCCATCGAGGAGACCCTCCCGGTCACCACCGACGAGGCCGCGCTCGGGTGGGCCCGCTGGATTCTGTGGCAGGAGTCGGAGCCGGAGTTCCGGTTCACCAGCCTGGCCATCGACGCCCGGATCGATCCAGACACCGTGCTGCCGCACGCGGCCGGCCGCGAGATCGGCGACCGGATCACCGTGGTCCGCCGGCCACCAGGAGGCATCGTCGACCAGCGCGACTGCTTCATCCGCAGCATCTCCCACACCTGGTCTCCACCAGATCGATGGCAGACCACCTGGGGCCTTCAGGGCGCCGACCGCTACCGGTTCTTCGTCATCGGCCACCCGAGTCAGGGCGTCATCGGGGCCAACGTCATCGCGTACTGAGCAGGAGGCCTCGTGCCGATCAAGACCTTCACCAACGGGTCCGTGCTGACCGACGACGACCTCAACACGTATCTCATGCAGCAGACTGTCATCCGCTGCACCTCGGGCACACGGCCAGCATCGCCGGTGGCCGGGATGCTGATCTACGAGACGGACACGGACCTGTATCGCCGGTGGCTCGCAGGCACGTGGGACTTCGTCGCGGTCGGCCAGAAGATCCTCGCGGCGGGCCTGATCACCGCCCAGTCGTCCGGCAGCAACTCCGGCACCTCGGTGCCCGTCTTCCGGTTCGACGACATCCCGATCCGCCCGAACCGCAATATCCACATCGTCGCGACCGATTTCGGCGTCACGGCGAGCAACAACCAAAACTCTGCGCTGGTGCGGTGGACGGCCACGGAAGACGGCTCAACGCCGACCGTCTCGTCGACCGAGATCGGCCGAACCTCGGTGCGCATCGAGATCTCGGCCGCCTACCCGACCGCCACCTGGACGTCGAAATACCGGTCCCCGGCGACGCCCGTCACCCTCTCACTGCTCATGAGCATCAGCCGCACCGCGGGCAGCAACACCGTCTATGTCCAGCCGTCGAACTCCGGGATCGAGATTCTCGTGCTCGATATGGGCCCGGCCCCGTCCTACACCGGCACCGTCCTCTAGGAGCGCGCATGCCATTCCCGAGCGTGGGCTACACCCCTGTCGCTGTTGATTACAACGTGCAGATCTCCGGCCCGATGAATGCCTCCGTCACGATCAGCACCCAGTCGTTCGGTGACCCGGCCTGGGAGGACGCGCTGCCCGCAGCGGTGAGCGCCTTTCGCGACTCGCTCATCGCCACCGGCTGCGACGTCGCGGTCTACGAGGTGGCCGCCGGCACCATCGAAAGGCAGCTCCACTGATGGCACGCAACCCGAACCCGGCCAGGATCACCGACGAGATCTGGTCGCTGTGGGAGCGGTTCGACGCGTTGGAACCGTCCGCCCTGCTCGGTGGCATCTACGCGGCCAAGCCGGGCTACCACAACTACCGAGACGCCCTCTGGAGCGGCGACTACTCCCGCGCGGAGGTCGCCGCCGACCGGCAAGGCCCAGGCGACAAAGCCGCGGCCCTCGACCTCACGATGTCCGCCGAGGCGATGCGCCGGTATACGACCCGGCTCGACGTGGCCGCACGAACCCGGGACGAGCGGCTCTACATCGGCGGCGTGCCGATCATCCGCGAGTTCATCGGCACCAAGGACAGCCGGTCCGTCTACTGCTACGTCCTCACCGGCGGCTGGCCGCTCGGCGTCGGCGCGGACGCCGGCCCGGACCCGGGCCGCGACACCACACACCTGTGGCACCTGCACATCTCGTTCATCCGCCGGTTCGTGACCTCGCAGGACGCGATGAACCGGCTCTACTCCGTGCTCGCCGGCGAATCCCTCGCCACCTGGCGCGCACACGGCTCTGAGGAGGGCGACATGGCTGCGGCCGAAGACCTGTGGCGACTGCTGTTCAACGGCGGCTACCCGCCGGGCGTCTCCGCCACGCACAACGGCGGCATCGACCGGGCGGAGATCTACAAGCGATTCCAGGCGATCCAGACCGGCCTCACCGCGGTGAACGCCAGCCTCACCAAGATCGCGGCGCTGCTGGCCCAGCAGGACGACGTCGACGCGGAGGAGGTCATCGCCGGCTTCATCGCGGCGTTCCCCCTCGGCCGGCTCGCCGAGCTGCTCGCCGCCGAGCTGGCCGAGGGCGGCCTCAACCCGGACGAGCTGGCCCAGAAGATCACCCAGGCGCTGCCGCACGACCAGGCACGCGCATTCCTGGACGCGCTGGCCGACGCGATCGGCAACCGGGCGGACCCCGAGGGCGACGCTGCCACCTCGGCCGCCGCGGCTGCACACGCCTCCGCGCAGGCGGAGGGCTGATGGGCGGCCGGCCGCTGACCCTGGCGACCGGCCGGCACCCGTTCGAGGTCAGCACGCTGCTCGCCGCGCTGATCGTCGGCGTGGCGCTGCAGCTGGGCGGCGCGGTCACCCCGCGGTCCGTCTCGACGGCGATGCCGCCCACCATCCAGACCGTATGGGCGATCGGCCTGATCGTCGCCGGCGCCGTCGGCCTCATCGGTCTCGCCTGGCCGCGCACCGCGCTGCTGGCCGGACTCGCCTTGGAGCTGGCCGGTGTCGCGGTTCTCGGTGCCGCGGCGACGATGTACTCGATCGCTCTCTACGCCGTCAGCGGTGCCCAGGCAATCGCCGCCGGTGGCTTCGTCAGCGCGGTGGCCATCGCTTCCTGGTGGCGCTGGGTGCAGATCATCCTCGACCTGCGGCGGCTCGGCCGCGCCGCGGACGTCGGCGAGACCATGGACGTCCCGCTACTGCTGGACGGTGACCGATGAGCGGCGGCATCCTCGGCCAGGTCCTGACCGTGATCGCCGCGCTCGGCGGACTGCTCGGCGCCGCCGGGGGCCTCACGGTATGGGCGCAGCGCCGCAAGCTCCAGGCGGACACGGCCGACGTTCTCACCGACACCGCGCTCACCCTGGTCCAGCCTCTCCGTGAGCGCGTCACCGAGCTGGAGGCGGAAACCCGCGAGGCCAGCCGCAACGTGCGCGAACTCAACGACGCGGTGGTCTCGCTGACCGGCACGCTCAGGGACTGGCGGATCGCGATCCTGAGCCCTCACGTCACCCGCGACGAGCTACGCGCGATGGTGACGCGGCCGGTCGAGGTGCCGAACGGGCGTGTGGACGTTGGCTAAACGGCCTGCGCGCAACCTCGGCAGAGCGAGAGTTGCAATGAATTGAGACAATGCCTGCATGACTGTGGGTGCTGCCGAGCTAGTAGCGCAGGTTCTGGTCGGACTTTTTATCGCAATGCTTATCGAGCTGAGACAGCTACTTTCTAACTCCAGGGATCGGGCCATTGCGCTAGAAAGAGCAGGTGCAGCGCGAAGGGTTGACGATGCGCTCTCGAAATTTCGGGTCAGTATGGCGCGAATGCTCCTCTTCTACGCGTTGCCGGCTTTGGCGCTCTCCACGCTCGCGCTCGCCTTCTGCCTACAAAGCGTGATCAACGACCGCCCCATGACTCACGGCTCAGCGGTCGTCGTTAGGATTTGCCTCTGGCTACAGGTCTTTTTTGTGGTGATGCTGCCAACAGTCGAATATGCCATACGAGGCTGGGAGTTAATCTTTCCAGATCGCGAACCACCTCGATTCATAAAGGCTCTCATTCAGGCCGGGTTCATGGCACTTTGGGTCTCTACCGGGGTTACTCTCCTGATGCGTTAGGCTGAGACCAATATCTCGACTTGCCTCAATGTGAAATTCATTTGATCGCCAAATTGCGATCCAGAAGCCTCACCGGCTGAGCGGGCGCCACTTCGACCGCGGTCCCGGCGCCCAGCCGATCAGGTAGTCGACACCGCGGCGCGCGCGGTCCTCAGTGAGCCCGCGCCACTGCACGCGCTCTTCCCGGCGCTGCCCCCAGCGGCTCACGCCGACGACGGCCCACGTGCCGTCCGGATCGCGCTCCAGCAGCACGTCTTTCCTGGCCATGCCCCATTGGCCGTTGAACCAGTGCTCCACCCTCTCCGCGTCCTGCACGTCCGCAGGCTACGCGCGCTAGCACACGTGTGCGATCAATCCAGGAGTGATCATGAAGATTTTCGGTCGGGAGCCCGCGCTCGTCATCGGCGCGATCGGCTCCCTGCTCACCGTCCTCGCCGCGCTCAACGTGCCCGGCATCGACGCCGGCGCGGCCGCGGCCATCACTTCGCTGATCGCGGCGGTCATCATGGCGGTGACCACCCGCCCGATCGCTCCGGCACTCTTCACCGGTGCCGTGGCGGCCGGCGCCGCGCTGCTCGCCGAGTACGGCTTCGCGGTCGCCGACGGCACGATCGGCGCGATCTCCGGCGCGGTCATCGCCGCGTTCGCCCTCTTCGGCGTGCGCCCCCAGGTCGAGCCCGCGGGCGCCACGCCGCCGGCCACCGCCAGCTGATCCACCACTTCCCGACCACCACACCAGTCGGCCCGCCCCGGGGAATCCCCGGGGCGGGCCGTTCTGTGCGTCCGCGGGCGGCGGCGGGCATCCGAGCGACCCCGAGGGGCCTCGCGCCCAGCCAGCCCAGCGCGATCTCCCGCCGCTCTCAACCCTGGCTGTCCGGGCCCGCGACTGCCCCAACATAATCGATTAGGCAGTATGACGCGACCCCGGGTGCCTGGCGGGGGTCACCCGGGGTCGCTCTCAACCCGTCCTGCCACCGTGGGAACCCAGGACGAGGAGTAGATGGCGGCTCCAGCCGTACCGGGGGCCGGAGCCGCCGCCCGCGCGAGTGCTTGTCCGCTCGGGAGCCGCACCCGCGCGGGCTGTCAGGCGGTCGTGAGGTGGTCGAAGTCGCCGTCCTTCGCGCTGGCGAGGAACGTGTTCCACTCCTCCGGCGTGAACTGCAGCGCCGGGCCGGTCGGCGCGGCGCTGTTGCGCATCGCCACCCCGGTCGGCACCGATGCGACCTCGACGCAGTTCGGGCCGCTGTTGTCGCAGCGCCGGCCCTTCTGCCAGCCGACGATCGTGCTGGCGTCCTGGGTGTGCAGCATCTCTCGCTCCTTTTCTCCGGCCGCCACCGCGGCGACCTGGTCCAGCTCGCCTCGCCTGGCGAGGTATTCGCGCGCCCAGATGATCTGGGTACACGCAGCCGGGTCGCTGCGGCAGATCAGCCCGCAGTGCCCGCGGGTCTCGTGGGCCTCCACGGTTCGCCGCGCCGCGCGGTGCTCGATCACGGCGTCGACCGGCTCATCCGTCGCGCCCCTCACGCGGGGCGTTCCTGCTGCCGCTCGGCCACGCGCTTGGCCAGCCGCTCCCACTCGTCCATCAGCAGCCACGCGGTGGCGTGTACTCCCGGCGCAGCCAGTACCGACAGCCGGATGCGCACGATTCCATCCGTCCCGAGGTGCAGCCTCGCGGTGATCTGGCCGCCGCCGGCGCCGCCGAGGGGCGAGACCGAGGGCTGTCCGACGGACATAGCCCGCCCGAGCCACGCTCCGTCAGGCATCCACGGTCCGGCCTCGCGCGCCGCAGGGCGGCCGCTCACGTCCACGCCACGAAGCGCTTGTGGAGGTCGGCCGGGCGCGCATTCGGCATCTCCCGCGCCGCGAGTACCAGCTGCTCGGCGAGCACCGCGGCAAGAGCATCCCCGTGCTCAGCGGCAAGCTGCGCGCGGGCAACGTCGCACGGCCACGCCTGCCCGTCCTGCGCGCAGAGCCAGCTCGGCCGCAGCGGGTCGTGCGGCGGCGCCAGCACGGTGGCGTACGTTGTCCAGCCGCGAGTCACAGTGCTGCTCCCTTCGCGCCGGGGCGCGGCAGCAGCGCTAGGTCACCGCAGCTGCCGCCGCACCCGGATCCGGGAGCGCAGCGAGTTCGAGGGCCATCCCGTTCCCACTGCGCTCGTCGACGGCGCGGCGACCTGCTGATGGCCGTGGGGCGACCTGTGTAATGGACGATCGCCGCGCCACCAACAGCCTGTCCATGACCGGGGGCGAATAGTAGGGGTCCGGCGGTCGCCCGGCGTCCGGTCCACTCTCCACACTGTCCGGCCGTTTCCGGACACGAGGCGGACAGCGGGCCGTCTTGCGCTGATCAGGCTCGTAAGCTAGGGCTATGACCGACGCGCTGCTCGTGGCCACTGCCGTTCCCTCGCATGATGACGCCGTCGCGATCGCCCGAGCTGCGATCGAGGCGTCCCTCGCCGGGTCGGCACAGATCGTCGGACCGGTCGAGTCGGTGTTCCGGCACCTCGGCGAGGTGGGTACGGGCGAGGAGTGGCAGGTGCTTCTGCGCACCACCGATGCCAGCTACGCGGCCCTGGAGGCCCACCTGGTCGAGGCGCACCCGTGGGACAACCCCGAGGTCATCGCCATTCCGCTGGTCCGGGCAACGCCGGCGTATCTCGCGTGGCTCCAGCGGGCAACGACGGCACCGCAGGCCTAGTTGCAGCGAGGCGCTCGCGCAGGTCATGTCCCGCCTGTAGCTCTGCCGGGAGCCGGTCTGAGACCGCCTCGATTCGCTCCCACGGGCGAACGGACGCGACGCCATCCGCGAGGTCGAGCGCGTCTATGGCGAGCTCGACCGCTTTCTCCGGCTCGCCGGCGTCGACGTAGGCGTCCGCCAGCCATGAGGTGTAGAGCGCCTTGTCGCGGGCGTGGGTCTCCGGCATCCCTTCGAGCGCGTCCTCCAATGCGCGGATCGCGCGGATCGGCCGCTGCAGCACCGACCAGACGCGGCCGCGCATGATCTCCACCTCGGTCGCGTCCACCCACGCCGACCAATCCGGCTCACCCGGACCGTGCGCCACGGCCGCGGCGGTGGCGATGTCCATGTGTCCCGCGGCGGCATCGCCACGGCCGGCCATCGCCAGCGCCCATGCACACCGCTCGTTCAGCAGCGCCCGGACGCTGGCCGGAACGTCGTCGCCCGCCGTCCGGCACGCCTCGATCGCCAGCTCGCTCGCCGGCCGCCGCAGCGCCAGCAGCTGGTAGGCCAGCAGCGCCAGCGCGTTGCCCGCGAGCGCGGCGGCGGGCACCTTCTCGGCGGCCGTGCGCGCGGTGTTCCGTGCCTGCTCTGCGGCGGCGAGGCTGAGGCGGTAGAGCCTCTCCGCCTCCGGCTGCCAGCCAGCATCGAAGGCGGCCCAGCCCGCCTGCTGTGCCTGCTCAGCCAGTAGGCACAGCAGCTGCCGCCCGACGTCATCGGAGTAACTGCCGTCGGCCAGCAGCGCCTCGGTCGCGGCCACCTCGCCGAGGTACACCCGATACGTGTCAGCACCGCCCACCAGGTCGTCCAGCCGCCGCAGCCTCGCCGCGCGCCGCTGCAGCCGGTCGACGCTGGCGGATCCCACGCGGCCGGTGCGGTGCGGCGATGCGCTGCTGGCAAGGCCGCCGGCCATCGCGGCTAGGCCGAGCTGTACCGCCTGGCGGCGCGGGATGGTGATGGTCTGCGCCAGCCTCACCAGCTCACCCGCCGCGCCGAGCGCGTCGTCCAGCAGCTTCACGGTCTCCTCCGTCGGGCACGCCTTGCCCGTCTCGAAGTCGCTGATCTGCGTCTTCGAGCTGAGCGCTCGCCGGCCGAGGTCACGCTGAGAGAGTCCGCGCGCCTGACGTAGATCACGCAGGCGGGCGCGCCATTCCTCGTCGACTTCGACCGTCCGCCCCACGGCAGCCTCCCCAGGCTGAGGACTGGGTGCGGCAGCGTAGCCGCTGCCTCGGAGGTTACAACGAGACGCGACCGGCGTAGGCCCGGCACGACCAAGGGCCGCACCCGCGAGGGGTACGGCCCTTGGTGCTGCGGATTACGCGGGCGGTCCGATGATGTCAGCGATTGATGCGTCGACCGTTTTGAACGACAGGTCGGTGATGAACTCGCCCGCCTGGTTGTAGACCTTCGACCCGTTCGGTCCCTCCTCTACGCGCCATGCGCCGTTGCCGGGGTCGGGGATGGTTGCGGTCGTGCCGTCCCAGTTGACGCGAGCGTCGGTGGCGTAGCGGCTCATGCTGGTCTCCTGTCTGGGCAGCCGGTCTGGCCGTCCCCGCGCAGCACCCGGGTGAGTCCAGGTGCTGCACGGCGGGTCGGTCAGCGGCGGGTGCGCAGCCATCGCCACGCCCGGCCGGCGTGCCGTGCGGCCGACGTTGCGTGCGAGCGCAGTACCAGCACGGCGATGCCGACCACGAGCGTTGCCGCGAGCGGGTTGTCGATCACGAGCTGGCCGAGGCGCACCAGCAGCACGACGGCGAGCAGCGCGCCGAGCGCGATCCCGGCGGCTCGGTACGCGGTGCGGCGGCGGGCGGAGGGCACCGCCAGGCTGCCGCGGCTCGGCGGGCGCCGGCGGGTGCGTGCCGCGCGGATCGCCGCGATCTCCTCGGTCGTCAGCTCACCGAGGTCTTCGGTCTGGCTCCGGTCGTCAGTCATCGCGGTCTCCATCGGCACTTCCCTTACTCAGGAATTCGTGTTTCGCGGCCCGGGCGATCCGTTTGGCATGGCTTTCGGAATAGGCCCAGTGGTCCTGGATACCGCGGGCGGTTCGGGCGATCGTCAAGCCTTTCTCGGCCATCCGCATCGCGTACTCTTCGACGGTCTCTTCCTCTTCTTCGAACCGCTCTTCCTCGGCGGGTTCGGCGGGTTCGGGGGCTTGCCCGGTCAGCGCGAGGCCGAGCATCCGCAGCCGGTGCCGGGCCTCCTCGGCGACCTGGCCGCGGAGCGGCGGGGGTTCAAACGAGGGGGTCTCGCGGGGTTCATCTTCAGGTTCATCGCGGGGGTTCACACGCTGCGAACTGGGTGAACCCCCTCCGCTGGCCCGGGCCGGTGGGGTAGGGGAGGGGCTCTCCCCCGCGGCGTGCCGGCCGACGCCGGCACGCCGCTCGTACAGCTCACGTGCGCCGAAGAACAGAACGACGGCGGCGATGAGGAAAACGAACTCCCACCGGTCCTCTGGCGTGGCGGACGCGACAGCAAGAATGGTCATCTCAGACTCCAAAGATCCAGCCGGGAAGCGGAGCGAAGAATCCCGCCAGCCAGTCCACGGACCCCGCCGTGATAGCGCCCGCGTTACCGCCCGGCAGCTCCGCGAACAAGCCGAGCGCGATAGCGATCAGCCACAGGCGGGTATTGATCCGGTACATGTCGGTGGTCGGGAACTGCGTCGTGACGAACCGCCCCGCGTACTTCTGTGTGATCTTGATGTCCGGGACCACGCACGCCATCCCGTACAGCCAGACGCCGAACACGGCCACGCCCAGCAGCAGGCTCGCGGACGCGCCGGCGATGTAGGCGTTGCCCTGCATGTCCAGGGCGGACTGGATGACGCCGGTGAGCCGGTCGGTCAGCCACAGGTCCGCGTCCGAGCCGTTCCAGCCCTCGCGGATCGCGGGGATGGCCATGAGGAACGCGACTCGGTCGCGGAGGCTGGCGGGCCCGGCGGAGGTGTAGTCGATCGCCAGGGCCAGGATGAGCAGGACCGCCACCCCGGTCGGGGTCATCACGTGCTCCATCAGGCACCGTCCCAGTCGCGCGCTTTGCGGCCGTTCTCGACGTCCCACAGCTCGATGCGCGGCTCGCGCATCGGCTCGCCGGCGTCGATCGCGGTCTGGGTGTAGGTGGCCAGGATCCGGTCCAGGCGGCCCTCGATCCGGGGGTGGTCGAGGTTGAGGGTCATCTCGATGTTGCGGTTGCGCAGCACCTGGAACGTTGCGTCGAAGACGCGGATGTTGTAGCGACGGAACGGGTTCTGGCGGGGGCGCACGCGGCTCTCCTGTGTCGGGGGCGGGTCGGTGGTCACGGGGTCGGGCGGTCGTGGACGTGCGCGACGCGGATGACGGCCTGGCCGCCGTCGGCGTAGCGGACGGTCAGCAGGTCCTCGTCGATGCCGATGACGGTGGCCGGCCGCTCGCGGCCTGCGGTCTCGATCCAGACCTGCTGGTGGAGCGTGAGCGGGATGGGCACGGGGTTCTCCTGGTCAGCGGGGACGGGCGAGGAAGTAGCGGTTGAGGGCGGCGCCGTCGACCTTGACCAGGAGACCGTCGCTGGCCAGCCGGGCGAGCACCGCGGGCCTGGTCATCTGGTCTCGGTGCGAGGGGTGCCCGTCGCCGACCCAGCCGCCGCACTCGGCGGCGGTGGCGAGCAGGTCGTACCGCTCGTGCGCCTCGTACGGCAGATCGCGGGCGTAGTCGGCGCGCAGCCGCTTCGCGGCGGCCTCCGCGCCGGCCGCGGCGTCGCGCCGAAGCTGGGCCTCGCGGCCGGCGTGGTTGCTGGCGGCGCGGGTCAGCTCGCGCGCGCCCTCCTCCAGGCGGCGGACGAGCCGCGCGGTGTGCTCATGCATCGGGGACTCCTTGTCGGTGTCGGGGATTTCGGCCGGTGATCCGACGGCCGCCGCGCGCGCCCGGGTGATGAGCCGGGCACGACGGGAGCCGTTAGAGCAGCCAGGCGATGAGGGCCGCGGCCAGCGCGGTGGCGGGCGACGCGATCAGCAGGTCGATGGCGAGCCGGATCCGCCGGTGCTTGCGGACCGCGGCCCGCGAGAGCCACGCGACCGTGCGGGCCTCGGTGTCGCGGATCGGGTCGGCGGTGTTCAACTCGGCTCGCAACTCGTTGAGCGATAGCCGCGCCCAGCGGACGATCCCGTGGTCACCGGCGAGATCGGGACGCAGCGCCAGCAGCAGCAGGCCCACGGAGACCAGCCACACCGCCACCAGCGTCCAGCCGCCGGCGCGTACCGGGCTCGGCAGAGCCGTGATCGACAGACCGGCAGCGCTGATCGACAGCATCGTCCCGGCGATCGCCCCGATTGCCTGGGCCTTCCCGTCCGCCCGCGCGATCTGCGCCTCGCCCTGCTGCACCGGACTCATCTGTACCGGCTCGGGGGCGCTCATCGGGCCGCCTCCGCCAGCTCTGCGGCCGACCAGTACGTGCGCACTGTGCGCACGCCCAGGCGCAGCGCCTTCGCGGTCGCCTCCTGCGTTGCGGTCGGATGCTCCTCGCGGTACTCCGCGACCCGGGCCGCAGTCTCCTCCGCGCTGGTCCGCCGCGCCGGCCGGGTCCGCGCCTCCGCCAGCTCGGCGCGGAGCTGGTCAACCTGCGCGCCCCGTGCCGCCGACTCGCCGCGCGCGTCGTCCAACAGCCGCCGCATCTCGGCCACCTGCCGCTCCGCCTGCCGCCCGGCCTCGGCCACCGCCTCACGCCGGTCGGCCGCTGCCGCCTCAGCCGCCTGCCGCAGTTCGGCAACAAGCCGCTGTGCCGCCGCCGCATCCTCCCGCCGCGCCGCCTCGGCCGCCGCCACCGCGCGCTGCTGCCGCTCGGCCGCCGCCGCCGCGTCCTGCTGCTGCCGCTCGATCTGCCGCCGCAGACCGGCAGCCTCCGCCGCCGCCTGCCGGACGTCCGCCTGTCGCTGCCGCTCCGCCTCTTCGGCGGCGGCAACCGCGGCCGCGATCGCCTGCTGCTGCCGCTCGGCTTGCCGCCGCTGCTCGGCCGCTGCCGCCTCCGCGTCGTGCTGCTGCCGCTCCATGGCGGCGATCGCCTCGTCCAGCTGCCGGGCGAGATCGGCAACAGCCGCGTCCCGCTGCCGCTCGGTATCGGCGGCGGCGGCAACCGCGTTCGCTGCTGCCTGCTCGGCGGCGGCAATCGCTTCGGCCGCGGCGCGCTCGGTGGCGGCCAGCTGGTCGACCTGCTCTGCGGTCAGCGGCCGGGTGCGGGCCTCGGCGACGAGGGTGCGCTGCACGCGCTCAGCGACCTCGGCGAGCATCGCGTCGTCCGCGTCGAGGGTGAGCCGGTGCCAGCGGGCCGTCAGCTTGGTGACCAGCGCGGTCTTGCCGTCGCGCCCCGCCTTCCAGAGCCGGAACCGCAGCCTGGTCAGTCGGTCGATCAGCTGTGCGCGGTCGATGGTCTCCAGGTCGGCCTTACCCGGCTTGGCCAGCCCGAGCGCGATCACGCGCTGCCGCAGCCAGGGGCCGATCATCCAGGTCAGCGCGTTCTCGTCGCGCTCGACGACTTCGTTCTCGCCCAGCTCCTGCAGGCCCAGCTTCCACACCCAGACCGCGAGCAGCGGCAGGACGAAGCGCAGCGGGATCTCGACCGGCGTGTCCGCCGAGCAGGCCACGATCGCGCCGAGGATCGTGGCGATCGTCCAGACCGCGCGCAGGTGCTTGCGCTGTTTGATGCTGCCGAGGCGGGACTTCTCGGCGGTGATCATCTCGCAGATGATCGCGACGTCCCCGATCGCGAAGAAGATCAGCGCCAGGCCGCGGGCGAGATTGAGATCCTCGCTCGCCACCTCCCACATGCCCTCAGCGGAGAAGCCCAGGATGGCCAGCCCGAGCCAGCGGCGCAGCACCCGGTCCGGCCGGCCCGTCTTGCGGTCCGCGCGCTTCATCGCGACCAGCGCGGCGAGGACCAGCGCACCGCCAACCGCGATCGTTACGGCGTCCTCGTGCGCTCGAGCGAACCGCCAGGCGGTCCCGAGCGCGTCGAGGAAGGTCTCGATGTCCATGCCGGAGAGAGTGGCACAGAGTTGTAAGAGTTGTAAAGGTTGACAGTGTTGTAAGACTGTGGGGCGTGACGACCTTGGGGTACGCGACGACGCTGCGATCTGGGACGATGAGCCATCTCGTGAGAGTTGGCAGAGTCGGCAGGCAGGGGACCGCGGTGGAGCAAGACCGGTGGCTGAAGATCAAAGAGGTCGCCGCCGCCTGGGCAGCTGCCGGCCTGCCGGGCGGCGAACAGACGATCCGCCGCATGATCGACGATGGCGACTTCGGCGAGGTCCACCGCACCCGCGGCCGCTACCGGCTGGTGCGCGCGTCGGCAGTTGCCGCCCGCATCCGGCAGGAGAGTCCGGAAGCTGACACCGGCACCGGCAACTGACCCGGCAAGACGAAGCGGCAGATGCCGCTCGATCTCCGCTGCCCAGCTGCCGTGTCCGGGAGCCCTAGGGCTCTAGGACTCCAGGACTCCAGGCGAACCGGCGGCCGTACGGTCGCCCGATGATCGATTCGCGCTCGGATCGGCCGCTGCACCGGCAGCTGGCCGACGCGCTGCGCGAGCGCATCCGCGTCGGCGAGTGGCGGCCCGGCACCTATCTGCCGTCCGAGGCGGCGATCCAGCAGGAGTACGGCGTGGGCAAGACCGCCTGCCGCAACGCTCTCGACGTCCTCCGTCGTCAGCGCCTGGTCGTCACCGAGGCCGGGCGGGGCACGATGGTGCGCATGCCACCCGAGCGCACCCGCGTCGCGATCCCGCGCGGCGCCGAAGTCCTCATCCGGCCGGCCGCCGACGAAGACGAAGAGGCAGCGCTGGACCTGGAGGAGGGCGAGATGGTGGCGGAGGTGCGCCTCGGCGGTAGGACGCGAAGCCTGCATGCCGCCGAGAGAACCATCTTCACCACCGCCTGAACTGGCTATGTCGACGCACATCCGATGTAGCGCCATATTTCTGGCGGGGCACACCAAGATCGTCGATCTTGGTAAGGTCGCGCAACCCGAAGCGGCCTCGCGTCGTTGAGGAAATAGAGAACCGCCGCCGGGATGGCCCCTGGCGGCGGTTCGTCTCGTGTGGCGGTCGCGGCCCCGGCCTGCCGCGAGTCGGTTCAGTTGGCTTCCGGTACCACCTTCAGGTGACGCCGGGGTGCGTACCTCACCGCGTCGAGTTCGTCGGCAGTGAAGGCGACGCCCTCCTCGCGCAGGAACAGCACGAACCCCTGGGCAATGCCCTCTCGCAACCCCCGCTGGTGCCCCTCCGCCCGTCCTTCCTCTCGCGCCCGGTCAAGCAGTTCCTCCATCGGCTGCGTCGCAGGTCGGCGCGTGCTCCGGAGAGCCACGACCAGGCTGAGACCTGCGAGAGCAGCTGCGGGAAGGACGATGCGCGCGAGGACGGGGACGGTGTGCATGGTGCCTCCTTGCGTGTTCACCGACGTATGGCCCCGCCGTGGTGATCATCAGATTGCCCACAGTAGTTTCACGCTCGAAAAAGCTGCCCCACCGCGTCGGCAAAGTTGCAAACCGCCTGGGCCGGGCTGACTGCCCGAACAGTCAACTGCGGGTCAATCGAACATACGTACGAATAGTAGCCGGGCGCGCAAGAGCTGCGCATCACAGTCTGTCCGCAATGGACTTGCGCTGCGCGATGGCCTGTGCACGGTCGTTCGCCGCAGACCGCCCGTAGACCCGCGGCATCTCCGCCGAGGACCAGCCGAACAGCTCCATCGCGTCGGAGTCCGAGCCGCCCTCCATCTTCCAGATGTGCGCGGCCGTGTGGCGCAGCTGGTGCGGGTGGATCCGGCCGATCCCCGCCTGCCGGCACCGCCGCACGAGCATCTGGTAGAGCCCGCTCGGGCCGAGCGGCTTCCCGCGGGCGCCGAGCCACAGCTCGCTGTACCGACGCGCGTCCCGGTGCTTGCGACGCTCCCGCAGGTACCGGTCGATGGCCTGGCCGGTCGACGCGCCGAACGGGATCGTGCGGGTCTTGCCGCCCTTGCCGTGCAGCGTGACCCGATCGCGCCGCATGTCGAGGTCGGGTTCCTGAATGCCGGCCATCTCCGCCACGCGAGGGGAGCCGGCTTCGCACCAGAGCCGGATGATGGCGGTGTCGCGGCGATCGTCGTGGGTGCGCCCCGAGGCCGCCTTGAGCAGACTCCTGATGTCCTCGTCCGGGACGATGGCCGGCGCCTCGTCAACGATCTGAGGTGTGGGAATCCGGGCCATCGGCGACGCGTCGATGAGCTCCTCGGCCACCGCCCAGTTGTAGAAGGCGCGGAGGTCGCGGAAGCGGACCAGGGCGGTCGTCTGGGAGAGGCCGCGCTCCTGGGTGATGTCGAGCAAGAAGTCCTCGACCTCCTGGCGTCCGAGCGTCAGCAGGTCGCCGTCTTCGTGGAATCGGGCGAGTTGCCCGAGGGAGTCGAAGTAGCCGACCATCGTCTTCGGGCTGCGCCGCCGGAGCCGGAGGAACCGGTCGTACGAGGCGAACGTGTGTTCGTTGCTGTTCACGCTAGGTAACCCTTCTCGTGCTACAGCGTTGGCAGCAATACCCGACGAGTCAGATGCTTACCGAACGCTGTAGCGCGAGCGAGACACAAAAAAGCCCCCTGAGCTTCGCAGCTCAGGGGGCATATTGTGCGCCCGAAGGGACTCGAACCCCTAACCTTCTGATCCGTAGTCAGATGCTCTATCCATTGAGCTACGGGCGCTTGCCTTGCTACTTCCTTGCTTGCTCAGTCAGCATACACACCTGACTTTCGCGCGGAGACTCCGGGATTCGAACCCGGGAGGGGCGTTAAACCCCAACCGCATTAGCAGTGCGGCGCCATAGACCAGACTAGGCGAAGTCTCCTCGGCAGCCCGGAGGCCACCGCGGAACGAGGATACCGTGCCCGGTCCGGTGCGAGCAAAGCAACCCTCTCGACCACGCCGGAACGGGTTTTCCTGGCACGGTCGCCGCGCTGCAAAACCGTGGTCAACAGCTAGGCTACCTGGGCATGGAGGACCATGCGGAGGGCACGCGGCGCGGTGGCGAACCGGGCCGGGCGGGAAAACGGTCAGGCGATCGGGCGCGGCCGTCGCAGGCACCGTTCCGAGCCGCCGAGCCGGAGCACACCGAGCCGAAGATCGAGCCGGGCGCGGGCCGCAAAACGCCCCCACCGGCGGTGACGTTCCAGCCCCCGACCCCACCGCCAACCGTTCCGCCGCAGGTCAGAGCGGGTGAACAACCCAAAAACCAGGAGCCGCCGGCGGTACGCGACACCGCGCCGCCGGACCCGGAATCGCCCGATGTGACGGTGGACACGCCGTCGGCGCGAAAAGCACCGGCCCGAAAGGCCGCGACGCCCCGGAAGGCCGCTTCACAGGCACCCCGAAAGGCGCCGTCCCCACGTCGCGCCGCATCGTCCGCAAAGTCGTCAGCAGCCGAAACGCCACAGAACATCGAGGCGCCGGAATCAGCCGCCACTACCGACGTGGAGGCAGTGAAAGACGCGGCGCCGCCGGACCCGGACGTTTCGGCACCGTCCACTGTGACCGCGGAACCGGCCGATCCCGCGCCGGCCACACGCCCCAAGGTGACCAAGGCCACGAAGAAGGCCGCGGCACCCCGGCGAATTCCGGCCAAGCGCTCCGCACCACAGCTCCTCCTCCCCACCGACGCGGTGCCCACGGAAACGCGGACGTCCGCAGAGACGGGAACGCCGACGGAAACCCCGGCTCCGGCCGCGCTTCCGGCGGAAAGCTCCTCGGCGCCGGAGATCTTCGTCGCCCCGCACACCGACGCCCACGCGGAGAAGCCTGCGAAGTCCCGGTCCGCCGGCCCAGCGGACGTCGTCACCGGCGCCCCATCCTCGGCACCGACTGGGACCTCGCCCACCGGCCTGACGGATGTCGTGACTCCACCGGCCGCAACTCCGCTCACCAAGCCGGACCACGTCGTCACCGAGACTCCCGCATCTGCCGAGATGCCAGCCCCCGTCGTCGCCGAGGCTCCGGTTCCGGCCGTCGAGCCGGGCCCGGTAGTCGCCGAGACCGCTGCCTCCGCCGAGGTTCCGGCCGCCGGGCCAGGCCCCGTCGTCGCCGAGACTCCGCCTCCGGCTGAGGTTCCGGCCGTCGAGCCCGGCCCGGTAGTCGCCGAGACCGTTGCCGTCGCCGAGGTTCCGGCCGCCAGACCAGCCCCCGTCGTCGCCGAGACTCCGGTTCCGGCCGTTGAGCCGGGCCACGTGGCAGAGACCTCTGCTCCGGCCGCTGGACCGGAGAACGGCGTGGCCGAGGTGCTGACGCCGGTCGAGCGTGCGCCCGCTGGGCCGGAAAACGGCGTGGCCGAGACGACGGCACCGGTCGAGGGTCCGGCCGCTGGGGCAGGAGACGTCGTGGCCGAGGTTCCGGCTGCTGAGCCGGCGACCGCCGTCGCTGAGGCTGCGGCTCCCGCACGGGTCGAGACACCGCCGGCGGCGGAAGCACCGATCGCAGCCGGCACCGCGGACGAGCCGGAGAAAGCCCGAGGCGCGCACCTTCCGGCCGGGAACGTCACCGACCAGCTCCCCGGCGAGGCCCCCGAAAGCGAGTCACCAGCCGTCGCCGCACCCAACCTGCGCGCCAAGGTCATCGAGCGGCCCGGCCACGCGGGCGAACTGCTGGCGCTGTCCGCCGTGGAAACGCTCGGCCCGCGGGCCGGCGAGTGGGCACGCCAGATGCGCGCTCTCTACCCGGCGGCGGACGCCGACGCCCTGGCCCGGCTCGCGACGATGCGGTCCGCCCGAACCTCCGCCGTGACCGGCATGCTGGCCGCCACCACCGGCGGTTACGCGCCGGTGGTCGAGTACGCCTCCGTGGCATGGGTGCAGGCATCCGTGGTGCTGCGGGTGGCAGCCGCCTACGGCGCCGACCCCACCGACCCGGAACGCGCGGTGGACCTGCTGGTCCTGCTGCGGCTGCACGCCAGCCGGGAAAGCGCCCGCGCCGCCCTGGACAACGCGGTCGGCGAACACGGTGGCGGCCTGCTGCGTGCCCACCCCCTGGAGGGCATCTGGCGCCTCGCCACCCCTCTCGCCGCCCGCTTCGGCGGCTGGCTCGCCCTCCGCACCGCCGCCCGCCTCCTCCCCGGCGCCGCAATCCTGGTCGCCGCCCTCACCGACGCCGCCGCCATCGACCTCCTGACCGCCCGCGCAATCGCCCACTACCGCCACCGCTCCCGCACAGCCGCACCGTCCGACGGCGGATCGGATAGCTAGGATTTCGGGTCCCGTCGGCGGACGACCAGAACCGGTTCACCAGATGCCTGGGACCCGTTCTGGTAGCTGATGCGCTCGACGATCGTTGTGTCAGATATCTCTGACACAACGATCGTCGGATCCGGTCGCACGGATCCGCTGAGAGCGATCCGGCCGGCTAAGGTACTGGCATGGCACAGACGTTCCGAGTGGTTGACCTCTTTGCCGGGTGCGGCGGCATCACATCAGGGTTTCACCACACGGGTCGATTCCGTACGGTCGGTGCCGTAGAGGTCGACCTCGCCGCGGCAACCACCTATGCGGAGAACTTCGGCCGAGAGGTCGTGTATCACGGCAGCATCGCGGACTGGGAGCCTACCGGGGCCGCGCTGCAGGCGCAGGTCGTCGTAGGCGGGCCTCCGTGCCAGGGATTCTCCAACCTCGGTGCGAAGCGCCTCGACGACCCGCGCAATCAGCTCTGGCGTGAGTACGTCCGGGTCCTCGTGAAGATCAAGCCAGCGGTCTTCATCATCGAGAACGTCGATCGTTTCCTGCGCAGTGAGGAATTCCGTCTGCTGCGCGAGGAGACCGAGCCCGGTGGCCGTCTTGCGGACTACCAGCTCGAAGACGGTGTGGTCAACGCGGCTGACTTCGGTGCGGCACAGGTCCGACGACGAGCCATCGTGATCGGCACTCGAAAGGATCTGGGTCGGGCCATCGAGATCCCGAACGGAAAGTTCGCACGCGACAGCTGGCAGACGGTCGGGGACCGGATCAAGGATCTCCCTACGGTGCACGAGGACGACCAACTTCTTCCGACGGGGAGAAGCGTGACGCATCACGGAGTATCCGTGGCGGGTCCGTTCGAAGGGCTCGCCCTTCACCTGACGCGTAGTTATCAGCCCATCTCGCAGGAGCGTTTCCGTCACATCCCGGAGGGGGGGAACCGGTTCAATCTCCCCGACGACCTGAAGAGTCCGTGTTGGTTGAAGCACACCTCGGGGTCCGGCGACGTAATGGGCCGTCTGCGCTGGGATCGCCCGTCCGTGACGATCCGCACCGAGTTCTTCAAGCCGGAGAAGGGCCGTTACCTTCATCCGACCGAGCACCGAGCGATCACTCATCTGGAGGCCGCTCGTTTGCAGGGGTTCGACGACACTTTCAGGTGGTGCGGATCGAAGGTGCAGATCGCCCGTCAGATCGGTAACGCCGTCCCGGTCGAGCTGGCCGAGGCTCTCGGTTCATACGTCGCCGAGAGCCTCGACGAGCGCCTCGGCGACAGCTAGATGCTCGGTTCGCCTTCGATCGGTCGAGGGCGAACCAAGTTCATCACGCGCTCGGCTGCCTTCTCGGGGTCCTCGTGCTCCCAAATTCGAACGACGGTCCAGCCGGATTCCGTCAAATGATTGTTGGTCGCGATGTCCCTGGCCTGGTTCGTTGCCAGCTTGGTGGACCACCACTCCGAGTTCGAGGCCGGGCTCGTTTGATGGACGGGACACATGTGCCAGAAGCAGCCGTCGACGAATACCGCTACTCGGGCTCTGGTGAAGGCGATGTCCACGGACCTGCGGCTCATACCGGGGATGGGCCACGCCACCCGAAATCGAAGACCTCGGGCGTGCAACAGCTTACGGAGAGCCACCTCCGGGGCCGTATCGCGTCGCTTCTGCCGACTCATGCGACCCGACACACCGGGCGAACTCGGTACGGGGCGTGGTGCAGCCGTCATGTCGGTCACCGTACCGCCAGATGCTTTCTCGACTCTTCGCGCTGCTCGCGGACCAAGCCGAGAAGCTGCTCGTCCGAGAACCAGTCCAGATTGAGGAAAGCCGTCAGGCGTAGCAGGCGTTGCAAGGAGTCCCGAAGGACGTCACGGGCCGGGACGTCGCTTCCCGTTTCGCCGTCCTCGACGTGCGCGCGAACGACAGCGCGGACCAGGGCGGGTGTGGCCGCCAGTGACCGACGTCGGGACATGATCTGATCAAGGTCTGCCTCACCCATGCCGGACAGCAGGGCGTACGGGTCCGCCGCCGACGGATCGTGAAGTACGTACGCTCTGCTCCAGAGGCGTGCGAGGGCGTGCCGCGTCAGATCGGTGCCCTTGAATCGATCGGTGACGTAGGTTCCGTCCTCCTTCATCGGGAAGCGCCAGGCGCATAGATGCGGGACCAGCACGAGCGCCAAGAAGGCCCAAACCTGCCTTTGCGAGGCCTCGCCCGGGGTCATCCCCGACCGCTGATGCAGGAGTTTGGCAACCGATCGATCGAACTCGTTTCGCTCCACCACTGTGGGCGCCGACGGGTATCGGCTCGCGGCCGCGAGCTTCTCCAACTCTGCGGCGAGCAACTGCAACTCGTCCTTGCTGACCCTCGTGCCTCCGGTCGCCGCGAAGACTGCATGCGCGGAGCTGACCGACGCATCACTCCGAAGGCTTTGCGGATCGCGGCCGTGCATGGCGGAGAAGAGCCTCTCCATCTCGTTCGGGAGCAAACGCGGGTAAAGAGTGCTCATGCCGCCTGACTTCCAGGAAAGCGGAGACTGCTCTGAGCTCGAGCCCGTACACGTGACGGATCTCGTTGCCACTCGTCCCGCAGCCGTTCCGTAGCCGCCTCCAGGGTTTCGGCCGGCATGCTGAGGAATGCTCTGATGAGCCCTTGTACCAGGGCGGCGGTCGACATGTCGGACGTGTTGCCGTCGGAAACCCCTGCGGTCGGGAATTCCTCGTCCATCAGGGCGCGCCCGACCAGATCGCAGACGACGTCGACCGTCAACGCATCCAGCATCACTGCTGAACTCGGGTCGTCGGGGGCTGCCGTCGCGCGGCGCACGGCGGCATTGTCGTCGTTGAGCAGGACCAGGAGGCTTCCCATCGCCGCGCTGTTCCACTCCGAGGAGTCGAGGCTGACGTACCAGGCGGCTTGTTCAGGAAGGCCTTGTGCCGCGAAGCTGACCGGCGCGACCGGAAGAAGGCCGGCGGACCCCTCCAGCCGGATAGCTGCCTCGTCCCGCCAGAGGATGCTCCCCGGCCGGCGTGCCACGAACGGCTCCGTGCCGTTCGGCACCTCTGCCAGGACGAGAGTCGTCTCCACGGTCAGGGATGCGGCCAGATCCGCGCCGGAGATCTCCACGTCGAGTATCTCTCGTACGCGGCCCGCCGTGTCCGTCTTACCGAGGTACCGGTGAGCCGCGGTCCGCCGGATGAGCGAAGTGGTCGGCCAGTACCGGACGTCGAGCGCCAATCGGGCTGTCGATGGGAGACCGCACTCGTTGAACACGGTGGCGATGTCGACCTCGACCTCACGCTGCAACCTCAATACCGTGCTGTAGTCCCAGGACGTCAGGAACTCACCGACCGGAGCACCGTCGTCGGTAGATTTCCATGATGCTGCGGTGACGTACTCGTCTGCCGTTCGATACGGGTAGGCCCGAATCCCCATCAGTCCACCATTTCAATGCTGACGTCGATCGCGGCGTCCTCAACCGCCGCGATCAGCATGTCGACCTCGACGGAGTCGTCGCCGGCCGCGAAGCTGTCACCGGGGAGTACGGCGCCGTTGTGCCGCCATCCGAGTACCTGCGGCAGATCACTACCGGCGGGACTCGCCGATTCCGGTGAACCTTCGCCGGTTATCACCGTCACGAGGCCTCGTACGGTCGTACCGGCGAACACCCGAACCTTCTGCGCCAGCAGGACGCGACCACCACGAGAACGGAAGTACGGCTTGCCGACCATGACGGCGCGATGCCGCTTCCGGTCTCCGGCGGACGGGTTCTGCCGGCCGGCCGATCGTCCAGGAACGCCACCGCCCGTTTCACCACCGGTCCCGTCGGAGCCGCCCTTCGAGGAAGCAGACGGTGTCGTTTCGGACGCGCCCGTGCCTCCCACACCGGCGAGCAGAAAGCCCAACCGTTGAGCGACCGGTCCGACCGGTGCTTCAGACACCTTGGCGTCCCGCGCTTTCGGACCGACGAGCCTCGCACACTCTTCGTTGAGGCGCCGACGGTACACACGGACGAACGTGGCCTCTCGTCCGGAGAGTTGTGCATCGATCCATGCGTCGTGGGTAGGTGGCTCCGCCTTCGCGAATATGCGGTCGAGCTCGTCCTCCACTTTGAATACACCGGCATAGCCGACATCCGGATGTGCCTTCGAAGGCTGTTCTAGATATTGCACGACCAGGTCGGGGCGACGCATGCAGCACACATGGTGCGGAGAGCCGCTCAATCCCAGCTCGGCTGCGGCTTGTGAGGTCACCTTCGCGCCGAACGTGTCCACGGATGCAAACCGACCGAGCGCCTTCCTGGGATTTCCGCAACGGATGTTCGGTTCCACCTCGGCCTGCATCGCCCGATAGGCCATGGCGAAACTGGCCAGGACCGCGTCGTTCTTCTCCGAAGGGACATCGACCCTGGTTCCGTGTGCGGTAACGGTCGTACGCAGCTTGCTCGGCCGGCCGTCGATAGTGAGCGGCCAGAGATTCCAGGCGACCGCGTCGGCAAGGAAGCGGCCTGCTTGCTCGACGGGCATCTCGCTGCCGTCCTCCACCGCCGGGTCCGAGAGGTCCGGATCCAGCACCACGACCGTGGTGCCGGTCTCGTCGTCCTTGAAGCCCGGCAGGCCGAGCGCTCGCGCGGCAGCATCTGCTGCTGCATCCGTCAGCGGTTCACAGTGACTGCTGTCCGGAATGCCCCACCAATGACGGCCGGTGTACGGCACGTCTTCGATCGTTGTCGAGCTGAGCAGCGAAGAACCGATCAATCGAGATCTGATCCGGTCCTCGTGGCGGAATCGGGTGTGGATTAGTACGGTTCCTACGCGCGAAGCCAGAAAGAACGCACCCTTGCCGTACCCGTACGTTCCGCCCCCGCCGTCCACGTCCTGCTTCTCGCCGCTGTTCAGAACGAAGGACAACCAGGCGCGCTCGTTGGGCTCGGCCCGCACGTCCGAGCGGGTCGGGCCACCGAGACCGCTTGTTCCTCGGTCCGATACGGCGAGGTACCTGATGGTGGAGCTTCTAAGGAAGTTTGGCAGCGTGCGTGAGGCGGTCGGATCCTCGGGTGCGCCCGGCGCCAACATATCGACCCAGGCGCGTCGGTGTACGGCTGACACGGTCACCAGATCAAGCCGATAGTCGACATCGCCATCCCGCTTCGCGTCCCAGCTGTTCTGGGCTGATTCACGTACCAATACGGTCAGGACGGACAGCGCGGGGCGTCCCAGCTGATTGCGCAGCCCTTCGGCGGTGATTCCGCCGTCAGGGCGAAAAGGCTGCGCGTACCAGGCGGGCATCATGATGCAATCTCCATGAAGGTACGGGCGACGGTGGTCAGGTCCAGATTCGAGGCCGGGACGGTATCGAGGTCGACTGCGTACTCGACGAGCTGCACGCCGGCCGGCACGATGCCGGCGACGAATCGGTCCGGTGTGATTCGCGGAAAGTTCGGCCCGACGTCGTAGATCCGCCGCTCCGACAGTTCGAAACTGACGCCACGCACTCCCTCGGAGGTCAGCGACGGCAGACCGATCTCGTCGAGGCGGTGCAGCAGCAGAGCGGAGGCTGCCTTCTGCAGACAACGTTCGACGATCGCCGGGAGGTCATCCGCCGCGCCGTGGGGCCGGACGGCGAAGCGGCTCCAGAGCAGCGTCAAGGATCCGTTCTCGGATCTCTCCAGCTGGTCCGTCCCGTGCACACGGATGGTTCGGCCGACTGCCGAGGTGGTCGTCTTGACCTCGAGCGCATGCACACGGCGACGGAAATCCTGGGGTGCGCCGGTCGGGCCGACCCAGGTCTCGGTCGCCGTCGGATCGGCATCGAGCAGACGCTCCAGCACCACGAGTTCGCCGTACAAGCCGGCCAGACGCGGAACCGTCCATACCTGGCCACCCGACAGGAGCTTCCGCCAGGATTCCAGTACGGCCGAAAGCTGCCGGCCGGAGATGTGACGGTCCTTCGCGATCAGAGCGCATATGTCCGCCGCGAGCCCGGTGAATACGCCGGTGAGGTCGTCGCGGCGACACTCGAGGTCGAGGAAACGGACAACTTGGTCGTCGACGACCTTCACCAGGACGTTCAGCTGCACCCCGGCGCTGCGCCACTCGCCGATCAACCTCTCCTCCGGAGAGACGGGGACGAGGAGGTGGCGATGTCCGGCATCATCCACGGCCAGCCGGAGCGGTCCCGCGGGCACCTCGAGCGCAAGTTCGGCACTGGCCAATCCTCCGGCCTCCGTCGACGGAACCTGGACCGCTACATCCGACCAGAGCGCCTCGAGGAGGTTACGCAGTTGCAGGGCCCGGAGGCCGTCCACGGTCGTCACGAGGCCGGCGCTCCATCGGTACTGTCCTGGTCCAGCTCCAGAACGGACAGGTCCTCCGGCTCCTCGTCCGTGGCAGTGGGGAACACCTTCGACAAATCGGCAGCCAGGTAGTCGTACTCGACCAGTACGTCGTCGCCCCGGCTCGGCTCGGGAAACACCAGCGCGGCGCCCCAGACGACGCGACCCGGTGCGGCGAGGGGCGCTCGGTCACGGCCCCTCCTGCGCTTGTCATCACCCGCATCGAAGCTCGACTCCGGCGCCGAACTCGCGTCGATCGGATACAGCAGGACCAACCCCCGCTCGGGCTGTTGCTCGGCTCGGGTCTGCTTCAGAACCGTACGATTGACCGACGAGTCGGGGGCGATGGAGAGGTCGATGCCTTCATCACGCGGACCGGTGAGCGTCCTGATGTCCGCGACGTCGTCGTCACGACTGGCCGCGGTACGGGTTCGGATGATCGGCGCGACCTTCTTGCCGTCAGGAAGCGTCACGGTGTCGCGGTCGTCGCGTGGACGGTTGCCGACGACAGCGACGTTCCACGAGTACAAACCGCCACGGTTGTGTCGTTTCTTGATGTAGGCGGTGATCAGCCCGTTCGGGGCGTCTGTGTTCATCGCATGAAAGTTGTAACGCTCTACGAACTCGACGACGTGATCGGTGGAGACTCCTCGCCAGAGTGACTTCCCAGAATCGATCGACTCGTACTTGCCCTGCTCCGACGCGGACCGTAGCAGTGCGTGAACCGCCTGCTCATTGGTGTTCAGCCATTCAACCGCTTGGGCTTCGGGGGCGACCAGGAAGTAGCGACTCTCGACGAGTGCTCCTCCGTAGGCCGCTGCCGCCCGTACCGCCGCCTTCTGTTTACTCGGAGCGGTCACTCGCATCTTCGGGTGGCATCGAATCCGGACGGCGAGCTCCAACGGAGTCTTGTGCTCTTCCAGGAGTCGATCGATCTCCGTCCGCATCTCGGCTTCGACCGTCGCAAGGTGCGCGAACCAGCGGCGCATCTGTGCAGGCATGTAGATTCGAGGCAGGTCGCTGTAGCCGGGTCGGTACCCGAACCATCTACCCATCTGGAGCAGCGTGTCGTAGACGTCCGAGGACCGGACGAAGACACTGACCACCAGGCCCTCAAGCGTCAGTCCTCGGGAGAGCGTGTTGCCGCCGACCGCGATAACCGTCGCAGGCCCGGACTCGTAGTCCAACCGATCGGTACTGCGGTAGTGGTCCATGATGACTTTGGTGTCGGCGATCACGGCGGGCAGGGTTTCGATGAGGTCCTCGACCGGAACGTGCTTCTCGGCCATGAGATCCGCCGGTACCCGATCGGTCTCTGTCTGCCAGAGCATCCGTAACTCGTGAGAAAGATTCGTGTCTCCGTCCAGTACTTCGTTCAGGATGCTGAGTCTGAACGCCTCCAGAGGAGGTCCGTACGAGTCGTGCACCCTGGTGTCCGAGTGGGCGTGGACCAACATCGACGAGTGCTGGACCTTGCCGGAGCGTACGCGACGTGCAGCCGTGGCCAGCCAGAACCACAACACCGCGTCACGGAGCGACGGAGTGATCTCCGGTGCGAAATTCGCTGCGTCCGCCTTCTTCGCCGGTCTGAGTTTGCCGACCTCGTTCTCCGGGATCTCCCTGATCATGTCGAGCCCACCGGGGACCGTCTCGGGGTTCTCGCCGTCGAGCGGAGCTCGTCCGAAGAGCGTTTCCGGACCCTGGTACGCCTTGCTGCGCGGAAGGCTGAGGATGAAATCTCGCGGGTAGAAGTCACCCCCGTCGGGATCGGCCAGCAGGTTCGCGAAGGGTGTGGCCGTGTATCCGAGGTAGCACACTCGCGGCAGGCTGGCGATGACGTCCGCAATGAGTGGATTGATGTTCTTGGTGGCGATCGTGGCCTGATCGGCCTCGTCGTCGATCAACAGGACCGGACAGTTCTGCAGGTGAGCCTTGGCGCTCGACAGCCAGTTCTTCAGCTTGCGGAGAACAACGGCGTTCTTCTTCACCACCAATAGGAGGTGCTGGTCCCTGGCGGTGAGCAGTGCCGCGGGATTCGGCAACGGCATGAAGTCGTGTTCCAGCTTGGTGATCTGGTGCCACAACGTCGGGTTGAGGTTTACGACGTCCCGGATCAGCCGCGCCTGAGTCTGCCGTCGCAATGCGTTGTGGATGCCGGACAACACGATGAACATGCGGTATCCGCGGTCCGCGGCCTTGGCGATCACCGCTGTGAAGTTGCTGGTCTTGCCCGACTGGACGTGCCCGACGACCAAACCCTTGGAGCTGAACCGGGTTGTCGCTGGGTGATCCAACATGGCGACGACCTTGTCGGACGAATCATTGATCTTCTCGATTGCCTCTTCGTCGAGGCTCCTGCTCAGATGTGCTTTGAACGCAGGCCAGTTCTTGTCGTCGCTTCGTGGGCCCGCATACCACTTGACCGAGTTCTCTCGGCCCACACCCAACGGTTCTTTCAGGGTGACGAATACGGTGGACTCGGCTTCGTGGCGCTTGATCAATTCGGTGATCAGGTCCTCTGGCACGAAGAGGTTACGGAGATCCTGGGTTACCTGGTGCGGAGGTGCGTTATCGAGGAAGTTGCGGTAAGTGTTCCACGCACTCTCCATGCGGGGATCTTGCATCGACATGACCCTCCTGATCGTCGGATTCTGCAGCTTGTCCGCCGGGCTGTCCGCGGTGCCCGGTCCCGGTTCCGGTCCCGGGATCTTGTTCCGCTTGTCTGCTCGCCATCATCGACGGCTCGACCGATACGCATGCCGACGACGCGAGCATTCGTTCCGATCTCGGCCGTAGGTACGCCTGAGCCGCACTCTTCGGACGCGGTGCGGTGTTCGAACGTATGACCGGTTCGGGGTCGCCTCACAATGGCCTCCATTCGAACGGAACCGTGTCGATCGAATCACCGACAAGTCGGGTCGATGGCTGTGAGCAGGAGGTGCCCCTCGCGCCGATGAGCTGCAAGCTTGTGGATGCCCCCAGCCGAGATCCAGCGTTCCGGGCGCGGTGTGGAACTGCACGAGGGCCATGTTTCACATGAAACATCACCCTCGTACCGCAAGATGATCTTGAACTCAGGAAGCGGACGCGGCCTTCAGGAGGTCGCGGAGGCGGTCATAGCCGTTGTTCTGGCTCTCCGCCTGGAAGGTTCCGTCGATGGTCACCTTCTCGCCGCCGCGCAGCACGATCTCGAACCGCTTCGGGACCTTCCGCACCTGGCCGCCGGAGGCGATCTCCTCCATCGGGATGTACCGCGTGCCCGGCGTCGCCACCACGGCCTCGGCGTCGCCCTTCTGCACCCAGTCCATGATCCGCCCGCGCTTCTTGTGGGCCATCGTGAACTGCCCCATCGACGGCACCAGCGCCACGCCGGTGTCCAGCACCACCACGTCGGTCCGCGCGCCCGCCACCTTCATGGCGATCACGCCGCCCAGCACGGACGCGCGGCGCAGCGGCACCGTGGCCGCGACCTGCTTCGCGGCTGTGACGTCGATGCCGAGCTCGGCCAGCCGGGCCCGCGCGGACCCGAGCGTCTCCCGGTCGACCGCGAGCAGCGCCACCGGCGCGAGGTCCAGCTCCGAGCCGTCCGCGGCCAGCAGGCGCGGCGCGCCGGTCCACGAGTGGTCCCAGTGCGCCACCCCGGATCGCACCGCGGCCAGTGAGAACAGCGCGTCGAGCGGGTCCGCGAAGAGCTTGGCGGCCTCCTCGGGTGAGGCGGACGGGAAGACCACCGCGGCCATCGCGGGGAGCCGCCCGGCCTCGATCTGGTCGAGCACGGCGCCGACGTCGGTGACCGGTACGCCGAGTGCCCGGGTCAGCGCGCGCAGCAGGCCGTCCATGTTTTCCTGCAGCCGGCGGCTGGCGCCGGTGCCGACGAACTGCTGCCAGGGCAGCACGGTCAGGTTCCGCCCGCCGAAGATGTGCTGCTGCAGCGCGAGCCCGGCCTGGTCGAGCGCGGGGACGAGCACCGCGGCCGGCCGGTCGTCCGGTGTGGCCGGGGACTCCGGAGCCGCGTTGATCGCCGCGACCCGGGCGCCGATCGGCGGGTGGCTGTCCCAGCGGGACTGCTGTTCCTGGACCGAGGACGCACTCGACCGCAGTGCCGCGATCTCGTCCGCGCGCGCGGTGAGCAGCTCCCGGAACCCGGCGAACAGGTCGTCCGGCGCGGCGCCCGCTTCGAGCCCGGGTCCGACGTACCGGTTGAGGTAGAAGTCGAACGCCGCGGAGAGCACCCGCACCTCCTCCAGTGCGCCGGCGGCCGCGGCCCGGCCGGCGACCCGGACGGACGCCAGGTCGGCCTCGAGCTCCTGGCGACGGCTGACCGCGTTGTCGACCAGCAGGAACAGCCGGCCGTACCCGCGGTAGACGTAGCCGACCAGGTTGCCGGCGCCGAGGTGCTCGATGGTGCGGCCCATCGCCATCCGCCCCCGGTACGACACGGCCGCGAGCCGGGTGTGCGAGCCGGAGAAGTGGCCCAGTTCGTGCGCGAGCACCGAGCGCAGTTGCGCGACCGTGAACGTCTGCAGCAGCGGCATGCCGATCAGCATGGTCCGGCGCCCGCCGATCAGCCCCATCAGCCGGCTCTTCTCGGAGACCGCCGCGTTGACGTCCGGCACCAGGAAGATCTCGTCGGGTGCGCGGGTGCCGACCGCCTGCGCCAGCTCGTCCACGGTCGCCCACAGCTGGGGTGCCTGGTCACGGCGCAGCGGGATGCCGTTCGGGTCGCCGCTCTGCTCGCGCACCGCCTTCCAGGTGCCGTAGCCGACGGCCCAGACGGTGGCCCCGAAGACGAACAGCCCGAACTTCGCGGCTCCGGCGCCGTTGCTGTGGCTGCCGACCCAGACGGCGAGCGCGGTGCCGGCCACGAAGAGCAGCAGCGCCACCAGGTAGAAGCCGGCCAGCATGATGATGGAGATCAGCGCTCGGAACGCTGTCGTCATTGGAGTCCTCCCCGTGTCGGCACGGGAAGCTACCGGTCCCCGCCCCGGCGCACAATCGGCTTTATTCTTCAATTTCCACGGAGTTTTCGACGTGAGGAGCCACGGAGTCACATGAGCACCGAGACGCTGGAGTTTCAGGCCGAGGCGCGCCAGCTGCTGCAGCTGATGGTCCATTCGATCTACTCGAACAAGGACATCTTCCTGCGGGAGCTCATCTCGAACGCGTCCGACGCCCTCGACAAGCTCCGCCTGGAGTCGCTGGTCGACAAGGATCTCGACGTGGACGCGTCCGACCTGCACATCGCGATCGAGGCGGACCGGGAGGCGCGCACGCTGACCGTGCGCGACAACGGCATCGGCATGTCCCGGGAGGACGTGGTCCGGCTGATCGGCACGATCGCGAAGTCCGGCACCGCGGAGGTCCTGGCGAAGCTGCGCGAGGCGAAGGAGAACGCGGAGCTGATCGGCCAGTTCGGCGTGGGCTTCTACTCGACCTTCATGGTCGCCGACCGGGTCACGCTGGTCACCCGCAAGGCGGGCGAGTCCGAGGGTACGAGGTGGGAGTCCGCCGGCGAGGGCACGTACACGATCGAGGCGGCCGAGGACGCGCCGCAGGGCACGAGCGTGACGCTGCACCTCAAGCCGGAGGACAGCGAGGACCACCTCTACGACTACACCACCGAGTGGAAGATCCGGGAGATCGTCAAGCGGTACTCGGACTTCATCTCCTGGCCGATCCGGATGACCACGGAGAAGACCGGCGAGGACGAGACCGTCGAGTACGAGACGCAGACGCTCAACTCGATGAAGGCGCTCTGGGCCCGCCCCCGCAAGGAGGTGGAGCAGTCCGAGTACAACGACTTCTACCGGCACGTCAGCCACGACTGGTCGGACCCGCTCGAGACGATCCACATGAAGGCGGAGGGCACGTTCGAGTACGAGGCGCTGCTCTTCATCCCGTCGCACGCGCCGTTCGACCTGTTCCTGCGCGAGGGCAAGCGCGGCCCGCAGCTGTACGTGAAGCGCGTCTTCATCATGGAGGACGCGGAGGCGCTGCTCCCCGACTACCTGCGCTTCGTCAAGGGTGTCGTCGACGCGCACGACCTGTCGCTGAACATCTCCCGGGAGATCCTGCAGCAGGACCGGCAGATCCAGGCCGTCCGCCGGCGCCTGGTCAAGAAGATCCTTTCGACGGTACGGGACCTGCAGCAGAACGAGAACGAGAAGTACCAGACGTTCTGGCGCGAGTTCGGCCGCGCGGTCAAGGAAGGCCTGATCAACGACACGGACAACCAGGGCGCGATCCTGGAGATCCTGTCCGCCGCCTCCACGCACTCCGAGGAGGGCGTGACCACGCTGGCCGACTACGTCAGCCGGATGAAGGACGGCCAGCAGCACATCTACTACATGACCGGCGAGTCCCGCTCGATGATCGAGAACTCGCCGCACATGGAGGCGTTCCGCGCCAAGGGCTTCGAGGTGCTGATCCTCACCGATCCGGTCGACGAGGTCTGGGTGGAGCGGGTCACCGAGTTCGACGGCAAGCCGCTGCAGTCGATCGCGAAGGGCCAGGTCGACCTGGAGTCGGAGGAGGAGAAGGAGGCCGCGAAGCCGGAGCAGGAGCAGCGGAAGAAGGACTTCGCGGAGCTGCTCAGCTGGATGACCGGCGCGCTGTCGGAGAACGTCAAGGAGGTCCGGCTCTCCTCCCGGCTGACCACGTCGGCCGCCTGCATCGTCGGCGACGAGAACGACGTGACGCCGACGCTGGAGAAGATGTACCGCGCGATGGGCCAGGACGTGCCGCACGTCAAGCGCATCCTGGAGCTGAACCCGACGCACCCGCTGGTCACCGGCCTGCGTACCGCTGTTGAGTCGGGCTCAAAAGACGAGCAGAAGGACACCGCGGAGCTGATCTACGGCATGGCGCTGCTGGCCGAGGGCGGCGAGCTCGCGGACCCGTCCCGCTTCACCAGGCTGCTCGCCGACCGGCTCGCCGCGACGCTCTAGGACGGAAGGTACGGCCCGGAGACGAACTCGCCGTCCTTCGTGAACGGATAGAGGTTCGGCTTGCAGCCGCCGAGATCGATCGACTGCTGCATCATGATGGGCGCGAGTTCGCCCGGGCCGGAACACCCCTGGTGGTCGAACCCCAGGTAATGCCCCACCTCGTGGTTGATGACCGCGGCCGGGTACTCGTCCACCGACGCGACCCCGGAGCCCTGCAGCCAGCGCCGCAGGTTGATCATGATTATGTTGCCGGTCTTGCAGGAGTACTTGCCCTCGGTGTCCAGCCCGACCTGCCGGCACACCCGGTCGACCGTGGCCGGCGAGGCCAGCCGGATCCGCACCTTGTACTGAGGCCCGCTCACTCGCTGGAACCGCCAGGACTCGTTGTGCACGCCGTGCTCCGGCTCGGTCACCGGGTGTTCGGCCGAGGCGGGCCAGCTCTGCGGGTGCTCGAACACGGTCTCGATCGCGTCCGCGAAGTCGTCCGTCATCACCTTCGGCAGGTCACCCCAGTCGACCCCGGACTCCACCTCCACCCGGTACGTGATCAGCGTCCGCCCCGTACCGATCACGTAGTTCGAGCCCCGGGCCGTCTCGTAGGCGCCGTCACCCTCCTCCGGCACCTGCTCGTCGGCCACCGGCTCCGGGCTGGGCGACGGGCTGGGGCTCGGCGCCGCCTCGGACACCGCGGTCGTCTCGACGTCCCCGGCCCGCCACTCCGGTTCCGCCTCCGCCGCGGTCCCGCATGCCGTCAGCGCCACGACCAGCGCACTCGTACCGATGATCCGACCCGCACGCACGCGCACGACCGACCCTCTCCACCGGGTGCCCACCCCCGAAGCAGGCACCATCCCATGCCGACGATCCCCGCACAGGGTGCTCAAGGCCAGATCAAAAACTGTCCAGGGGTACGTCGCCTCGAGCAGTAGACGGTGCGGTGGTTGCTCAGGTGGTCCGAAAGTGTCGCACCCCACTATTAGCGTGTCGGCATGGTCAGCGCGGCGGCATACGCATACCTCGATCATTCGGCGTTCGCGCCGGACAGCGGTCTTCTGCTCCAGACATCCGGCGGCCCGGCCGCCCACCCGCGGTTCTTCGACGGCTTCCTCACCGAGCCCGGCGCCGCCGCGGTCGGGCTGCTCGCCGTCGCCGAGGTCGCCCGCACCCGATACTTCCGGCCGGTCAGCCCCGCGAGCCTCGACCCGGTGGTGACCGCCGGTTCCGACCGGCTGCGCTTCGAGTCGTTCTCCGGCTGCTGCGGCGTCTACGCGCGCCTCGACGTGCTGCCGGCCGGCGTCGACGGCACCATCACCGACCACGGCACGACGAACGTGGACGTCAACGTGCCGCTCCAGCGCGCGCTCTCCCGGGTCGGCCGCTCCGACCCGATGCACCTCTCGGTCGGGCCGGACGATCTGACCGTCACCACGTTCGACGGGCCGCTGGTCGAGCGAAAGGTGCCGCTGCCGTCCCGCTGGCTGCGCGGCTTCGCCGAGGCCCAGGTGATCACGTCCCGGTTCGACCCCCGCGCCGAGGTCGGCGTGGCCGACGCCCGCGCGCTGCTGCACCGCCTGCCGGTCGCCGAGCGCGGCGTGCTCTGGGCGATCCCGTCCGGCCGATCGCTGCGCCTGACTTCCCGCCCGGTCCCCGGCGCGGTCTGCCTGCCCGGCGCCGGCCGCCTGGTCGCGCTCCGCCCGTTCCTGCGCTTCGCCACCACACTCCGGGTGTACGGTCCGGCGGTCACCGCGGGCAGCGGACCGGTCGCCAGCACCTGGGAGCTCAGCTCGCCCGCGATGCGCCTGTCGCTCACGCTCTCCCCGGAGCCGTACCGTGGTTTCTCCGGCGAGGGCGCGGTCCTGGAATCGCTCGCGGCGGACGACGCGGCCGACGACGCCGACCTGATCAGCGCGCTGCTGTCCTGGGACCCGACGATCGACGTGGACGCGCTCGCGGTCTCGTCCGGGCTGTCCGCCACCCGGGTCCGCGACGCGCTCACCCAGCTCGGCACCGCCGGCCGGGTCGGCTTCGACGTGGCCGAGGCCGGCTACTTCCACCGCACCCTGCCCTACGACGCGTCCGCCGCCGCCAAGCTGAACCCGCGACTCGTCGGCGCCCGCGCGCTGGCCGCCGCCGGCGCGGTGACGATCGAGGGAGAGTCCGCCACGGTACGCAGCGGCACCGAGGCCTACCGGGTGCGCATGCTCGCCGACGACACGTTCACCTGCACCTGCCCCTGGTGGGCCAAGCACCGCGGCGACCGGGGCCCGTGCAAGCACGCGCTCGCGGCCCGCATGGTCCGCACCGGTGAGACCGCCGACCTCGACGAGCCCGCGGCGGCGCTGTCATGACGACCGAGCTGCCCACCGACACCGACACGCTCCTCGAGTGGCTCGACCGCCGCCAGCGCAACAAGGACTATCGCGGCGTCGCCAGCCTGCTCCGCAGGATCTCCGAGGAGGACCGGCTCGCGCTCGCACCGCGCGTCGAGGCGCAGATCAAGTCGATCAAGGGGGAGGACTGGTGGCGCGGGCAGCTCACCCCCGACCAGGCCGGCCTCGGGTTGATCGTGCTCGGCACCGCGCCGACCGCGGCCCGCGCCGCCGCGCTGCTCACCCGGAGCGACATGCGCGAGGGCTGGGGCCGCATCCCCCGGCCGTTCCTGCTCGAGGTGCTGCGCGCCCGCCAGGTGCCGTGGCTCGGTGACCTTGCCACCCGCATCGCCGGCAAGCTCAACGCGCGCGACGCCGCCTGGTCCGGGGAGTGGGAGTTCGCCGCCACGCTGCTGGCCGAGTCCGGCACCGCCCCGCCGGTCACCGAGGCCGTCACCCGTGGCTGGCTGAGCCAGCTCACCCCCTTCCGGCACGACGAGAAGCCGCAGCCGGTCATCGACCGGCTGCGCGACGACCCGTACCTCGACCTGCTGCTGCCGACGGTCTTCGAGGTCGACGGACTGGGCGCGGAGCTGACCGTCAGCCAGTGGGATCCGGAGACCCGGGAGTGGGACAACAAGCCGCACATCATGTTCGCGCTCGCCCGGCTCGCCACCGAAGGCCGCCTCGACCGCACGACGCTGCTCGACCGCACGCTCGACCGGCTCGTCCGCGGCGACCGGCCGAATGCGCTGCGTCCGTTCACCGCGCTGCACGACGCGCTCGCCCCCACCCCCGCGGAGCAGGCCGACCGTGCCCTCGACTACGCCCAGCTCCTGCCCGTCGCGCCGGCCCCGGTCGCCACGCTCGGCCAGCGCGCGCTCCGCGCCGCCGACGAGATCGGCCGGCTGGAGCTGGAGACGCTGCTCGACGCGTCCGCCGGTGTGCTGCTCCGCAAGGAGAAGACGCTGGTCAAAGCACAGCTCTCCTGGCTGGAAAAGGTCGCCCGCCGCGAGCCCGCCCGGCTCGGCGACATCATGACCACGGTCGCGATCGCGTTCGGCCACACCGCGCTCGACATCCAGGAGCGGGCGCTGACCGTCGTCGGCAAACACGTCGGCAAGCTCAGCGCGGGCGACCTCGCGCGGATCGCGGACGAGGCGGTTCAGCTCGGCGGCGACCTGCCGGCCCGCGCGGCCGCGCTGTTCGGCACCACGATCGACGAGCCGCTCCCGGTCGACCCGGCCGTCGCGCTGCCACCGGCCCCGCCGGCCGCCGAGATGCCGTCGCCGATCGCGAGCGCGGACGAGCTGGCCGAGGAGATCAGCAGTCTGGTGCACACGGAGACCGCGATCCGCTGGGAGCGGGTGCTCGCCGCGGTCGTCGCGCTGCACGCGGCCGGCCGGCGCGACGCGCTCGCCACGGCGCTGCGCCCGGTGCTCGACCGGCACTCCGAGGCGTTCGTGGAGCACACCTGGATCCGCCGGCCGCGTTTCGTCTTCCTCGGTGAGACGCTCCGTGCGGTGATCGCACCGCAGGAGCGGAAGACCGGCATCTGGCAGCGGATGACCTCGCCCATCCAGAAGGCCTGGCAGGACGGGACGCTACCCGGCGCCGGCGGGGCCGAGCACGGCCCGCACGGCATCCTCGCGCTCCGGGTCGCGGAGATCTCCGCCCGGATCCACCGCGAGCCGGTCCCGATGCTGGTCGCCACGCCCACCCACGTGACCGGCTCGCTCGACGCCGCCGTGCTGCTGGACCGGCTGACCCGCGCGGAGGCCGAGGGCTGGCAACCGTGGCGAATAGACCTGGAGCAGGCGCTGGTCCGGCTGCCCCGCCAGGTCGATCCGGCCGTCGCCGAGCGGGCTGCCGCGTTGACCAGCGAGTCCGGGAAGCGGCTCGCGGACTGGCTGCGGGACGGCGGCCTGCCGGACCCGGTCAGCACCGTGATCGAGCAGCGTGCCCGGGAGAAGAAGAACTACTACGGCTGGGGCGAGGTGGACCGGCGGGTGGTCGTCGCGCTGGAACCCGCGCACGCGCTCCCGACCGGCCTGATCCTGGAGAGCCGGCTGCTGCGCCTGAACCGGGGAACACATCCGTCCTACGCCGACGTCGAGCTCGGTGACGTGTGGGTGGCCGTGCTCCCGCACCACCGGGACACGATCGCGGCCTGGGCGCTGCCCGCGATCGCCGGCCTGGCCGACTCCGACCAGAAGGGAGGCGGTGGGCTGCTGCCCCAGCTCGCCGAGGCCGACGGCCCGGTCGGACCCGCGCTCACCCACGCCTTGGCGTACGCGCTGGGTGCCCGGCACGAACCGGACCGGATCGCCGCTGTCGACGCGTTCCTGCTGCTGCTCGCACGCGGGACGTCGATCGCCGGCGGGGTGGGAGCGGCGCTGGCCGACCTCGCCACGGACGGAATGGTGAAGCTGAGCCGGGTGGCCGGCCCATTGGGCGACATCCACCGGTCCGGCGGTTCCAGCGGAGTGTGGGAATTACTCACGGTGGCACTTCCAATACTTCTTCCTCTGGCGCCGCGTGCGCTGCCGGATCTTTTGGAACTGTCCGCGCAGGTGGCACCGGCCGCCGGCGCACGGGGATCGTTTGCCGAGCTGGACGCGGTTGCCGGGCGGGGCGGCTCGTCCCGCCTCGTACGCGAGGCGAAACGTTTGCGAGACGTGTTGAATCAGTGACCCAAAGTGGCGCGTTTGAACGATGGGGGGCCCGATTTGGCGCCGAAGGGGACTCCCTGTAATGTTCTCTTCAGCGGGGCACCGGGCCAGCGAAGCGGAAACGCAGACGGGCCGGTCCGCTGAATCCCAAGATCTACCGCTGAGGTAACCTTCTGCGGTCTGAAACTGGGAAGCCAGGAAGTTCGAGCTACAGCCCGAAAAACACCGGGTTGACACAGCGAAAACGACCCGGTAAGATAGACCAAGTGCCCGGCGGAGACAAAGGGTATGAAATAGGACGGAATACCCCATCGCTTGGGGCGGGTTGACCCGGTTCGAGCGTGGTGTGTGGTTGTTCTTTGAGAACTCAACAGGGTGCTTTAAAAGCCAGTGCCAATTGATTTATACCCCGGCCGGGCATTTTGATGTCTGGTTGGATTCCTTTGGCAGTTTGATTACTGTCGGGACAGATTTTCTCTAGATTTCGTTGGAGAGTTTGATCCTGGCTCAGGACGAACGCTGGCGGCGTGCTTAACACATGCAAGTCGAGCGGAAAGGCCCTTCGGGGTACTCGAGCGGCGAACGGGTGAGTAACACGTGAGTAACCTGCCCTAGACTTTGGGATAACCCTCGGAAACGGGGGCTAATACCGGATACTCCTTGATCATCGCATGGTGGTTTCGGGAAAGTTTTTCGGTCTGGGATGGACTCGCGGCCTATCAGCTTGTTGGTGGGGTAATGGCCTACCAAGGCGACGACGGGTAGCCGGCCTGAGAGGGCGACCGGCCACACTGGGACTGAGACACGGCCCAGACTCCTACGGGAGGCAGCAGTGGGGAATATTGCACAATGGGCGGAAGCCTGATGCAGCGACGCCGCGTGAGGGATGACGGCCTTCGGGTTGTAAACCTCTTTCAGCAGGGACGAAGCGCAAGTGACGGTACCTGCAGAAGAAGCGCCGGCCAACTACGTGCCAGCAGCCGCGGTAAGACGTAGGGCGCGAGCGTTGTCCGGATTTATTGGGCGTAAAGAGCTCGTAGGCGGCTTGTCGCGTCGAATGTGAAATCCCGTGGCTCAACTGCGGGTCTGCATTCGATACGGGCAGGCTAGAGTTCGGTAGGGGAGACTGGAATTCCTGGTGTAGCGGTGAAATGCGCAGATATCAGGAGGAACACCGGTGGCGAAGGCGGGTCTCTGGGCCGATACTGACGCTGAGGAGCGAAAGCGTGGGGAGCGAACAGGATTAGATACCCTGGTAGTCCACGCTGTAAACGTTGGGCGCTAGGTGTGGGGGGCCTCTCCGGTCCTCTGTGCCGCAGCTAACGCATTAAGCGCCCCGCCTGGGGAGTACGGCCGCAAGGCTAAAACTCAAAGGAATTGACGGGGGCCCGCACAAGCGGCGGAGCATGCGGATTAATTCGATGCGACGCGAAGAACCTTACCTGGGTTTGACATCACCGCAAATCCTCCAGAGATGGGGGGTCCTTCGGGGGCGGTGACAGGTGGTGCATGGCTGTCGTCAGCTCGTGTCGTGAGATGTTGGGTTAAGTCCCGCAACGAGCGCAACCCTCGTTCCATGTTGCCAGCACGTCATGGTGGGGACTCATGGGAGACTGCCGGGGTCAACTCGGAGGAAGGTGGGGATGACGTCAAGTCATCATGCCCCTTATGTCCAGGGCTTCACGCATGCTACAATGGCCGGTACAATGGGCTGCGATACCGTGAGGTGGAGCGAATCCCAAAAAGCCGGTCTCAGTTCGGATCGGGGTCTGCAACTCGACCCCGTGAAGTCGGAGTCGCTAGTAATCGCAGATCAGCAACGCTGCGGTGAATACGTTCCCGGGCCTTGTACACACCGCCCGTCACGTCACGAAAGTCGGCAACACCCGAAGCCGGTGGCCCAACCCTTGTGGAGGGAGCCGTCGAAGGTGGGGCTGGCGATTGGGACGAAGTCGTAACAAGGTAGCCGTACCGGAAGGTGCGGCTGGATCACCTCCTTTCTAAGGAGCACCATCCCGCGAAAGCGGGCATGGAGCCCGCCACTCTCGAATGCAGAGTGGGGGTGCTCATAGGCGGAGACACTGGCCAGTTCGACGCCGGCAACGGCTGCAACGCCTAGTACACCCGCTTGCGGGAAGGAACGGTTTAGTGTGCAGTGCGGCTGGTGGAGAGCGTTAAGCACCCTGTTGAGTCCTGAAGGAACAACCGTGAGGTTGGGTCTTCGAGGAACTGAACGCCAAGCATGACCTTGCGTGACATACCGCCGAATGATGTTCGGGCTGGTGTTGTGTGTGGTGGTTGTGGGTTGGTTGTTTGTTGAGAATTGCACAGTGGACGCGAGCATCTTTGTTTTCTGTAGGTCAAGTTGTCAAGGGCGAACGGTGGATGCCTTGGCACCAGGAGCCGATGAAGGACGTGGGAGGCGACGATACGCCTGGGGGAGCTGTCAACCAAGCTGTGATCCCAGGATTTCCGAATGGGGGAACCCGGCACCAGTCATGTGGTGTCACCCGTATCTGAATTCATAGGATACGTGGAGGGAACGCGGGGAAGTGAAACATCTCAGTACCCGCAGGAAGAGAAAACAACACGTGATTCCGCGAGTAGTGGCGAGCGAAAGCGGATCTAGCCTAAACCGATATCGCGTGATACCTGTCAGGGGTTGCGTTATCGGGGTCGTGGGACCATCTTTTCAACGCTGACACGTTGGACGAAAGTTACAAAGTCGATTGTTAACGGAACAGTCTGGAATGTCTGGCCGTAGACGGTGAAAGTCCGGTACGTGAAAATAGTCGACCTTTCGTGATGGCACCCGAGTAGCAGCGGACTCCTGAAATCTGCTGTGAATCTGCCAGGACCACCTGGTAAGGCTGAATACTTCCTGGTGACCGATAGCGGACGAGTACCGTGAGGGAATGGTGAAAAGTACCCCGGGAGGGGAGTGAAATAGTACCTGAAACCGTTCGCCTACAATCCGTCGGAGCCTTTAGGGGTGACGGCGTGCCTTTTGAAGAATGAGCCTGCGAGTTAGTGGCATGTGGCGAGGTTAACCCGGGTGGGGTAGCCGTAGCGAAAGCGAGTCTGAATAGGGCGTCTGAGTCGCATGTTCTAGACCCGAAGCGGGGTGATCTAGCCATGGGCAGGCTGAAGCGCGGGTAAGACCGTGTGGAGGGCCGAACCCACCAACGTTGAAAAGTTGGGGGATGACCTGTGGTTAGGGGTGAAAGGCCAATCAAACTCCGTGATAGCTGGTTCTCCCCGAAATGCATTTAGGTGCAGCGTTGCGTGTTTCTTGCCGGAGGTAGAGCACTGGATGGCCTAGGGGCCCTACAAGGTTACTGAAGTCAGCCAAACTCCGAATGCCGGTAAGTGAGAGCGTGGCAGTGAGACTGCGGGGGATAAGCTTCGTAGTCGAGAGGGAAACAGCCCAGATCGCCAGCTAAGGCCCCTAAGCGTGTGCTAAGTGGAAAAGGATGTGGGATCGCATTGACAACCAGGAGGTTGGCTTAGAAGCAGCCACCCTTTAAAGAGTGCGTAATAGCTCACTGGTCAAGTGGTTCCGCGCCGACAATGTAGCGGGGCTCAAGTACACCGCCGAAGCTGTGGCATTCACGAGTGATCGTGGATGGGTAGGGGAGCGTCGTTCAGCGGGTGAAGCTGCCGGGTGACCGAGTGGTGGACGCTGGACGAGTGAGAATGCAGGCATGAGTAGCGAATGAAGGGTGAGAATCCCTTCCGCCGGATGACCAAGGGTTCCAGGGCCAGGCTAATCCGCCCTGGGTGAGTCGGGACCTAAGGCGAGGCCGAGAGGCGTAGTCGATGGACAACGGGTTGATATTCCCGTACCCGCGAAGGAGCGTCCCTGCCGAACCTCACTGTGCTAACCACGTGAGTTACCGGATGACTTCGGTCTGAAGGTAACGAGCCTGGGATCCTGGTGGGTAGTAGGCAAGCGATGGGGTGACGCAGGAAGGTAGCTGAGCCCGGTGAGTGGTTGTGCCGGGGTAAGCGTGTAGGCCGTGTCATAGGCAAATCCGTGGCACATATAGGCTGAGACGTGATGCCGAGCCGATTCAGGTGAAGTCAGTGATCCTATGCTGCCGAGAAAAGCCTCTAGCGAGTTCCGAGCGGCCCGTACCCTAAACCGACACAGGTGGTCAGGTAGAGAATACCGAGGCGACGGGTGAACTGTGGTTAAGGAACTCGGCAAATTGCCCCCGTAACTTAGGGAGAAGGGGGGCCGGACGCGTGAAGCCACTTGCTGGTGGAGCGTGGTATGGCCGCAGAGAGCAGGGGGAAGCGACTGTTTACTAAAAACACAGGTCCATGCGAAGTCGTAAGACGATGTATATGGACTGACGCCTGCCCGGTGCTGGAACGTTAAGGGGACCGGTTAGCTCTTCGGGGCGAGGCTGAGAACTTAAGCGCCAGTAAACGGCGGTGGTAACTATAACCATCCTAAGGTAGCGAAATTCCTTGTCGGGTAAGTTCCGACCTGCACGAATGGCGTAACGACTTCCCCACTGTCTCAACCACAGGCCCGGCGAAATTGCAGTACGAGTAAAGATGCTCGTTACGCGCGGCAGGACGGAAAGACCCCGGGACCTTTACTATAGCTTGACATTGGTATTTGGGTTGGCTTGTGTAGGATAGGTGGGAGCCGGTGAAGCTCGGACGCCAGTTCGGGTGGAGGCAATCTTGAAATACCACTCTGGTTGATCTGGGTATCTAACTTCGGGCCCTTATCGGGTTCAGGGACAGTGTCTGGTGGGTAGTTTAACTGGGGCGGTTGCCTCCTAAAGGGTAACGGAGGCGCCCAAAGGTTCCCTCAGCCTGGTTGGCAATCAGGTGTTGAGTGTAAGTGCACAAGGGAGCTTGACTGTGAGACTGACGGGTCGAGCAGGGACGAAAGTCGGGACTAGTGATCCGGCACTTGCGTGTGGAAGCGGTGTCGCTCAACGGATAAAAGGTACCCCGGGGATAACAGGCTGATCTTCCCCAAGAGTCCATATCGACGGGATGGTTTGGCACCTCGATGTCGGCTCGTCGCATCCTGGGGCTGTAGCAGGTCCCAAGGGTTGGGCTGTTCGCCCATTAAAGCGGTACGCGAGCTGGGTTTAGAACGTCGTGAGACAGTTCGGTCCCTATCCGCCGCGCGCGTAGGATACTTGAGAAGGGCTGTCCCTAGTACGAGAGGACCGGGACGGACGAACCTCTGGTGTGCCAGTTGTCCTGCCATGGGCATGGCTGGTTGGCTACGTTCGGAAGGGATAACCGCTGAAAGCATCTAAGCGGGAAGCTCGCTTCAAGATGAGGTATCCCACCCACCTTGGTGGGGTAAGGCTCCCAGTAGATGACTGGGTTGATAGGCCGGAGATGTAAGCACGGTAACGTGTTGAGTTGACCGGTACTAATAGGCCGAGGACTTGACTACACAAACTTTGAAAGTATGCTCGCGTCCACTGTGTGATATCTGAACAAACAACCGTGAAGGACCCGGTTAAGTTCATAGTGTTACGGCGGTTATAGCGAGAGGGAAACGCCCGGTTACATTCCGAACCCGGAAGCTAAGCCTTTCAGCGCCGATGGTACTGCACTCGGGAGGGTGTGGGAGAGTAGGACGCCGCCGGACTTCTTTTAATCAGGGCCACCCCTTATGGGGTGGCCCTGATTTGTTTTCCAGGACCCGGAAAAGTGTCGCACCCTCTGGATACGGTGACGCCGAAAGCGAGCGAGCCACGGGAGGTTGGACATGACAGCAGACGTGTTGCCGGATGAGGACAGGTTCGTCGTGCAGCCGGCCTGGCTTCGCTATCGCTATCCCCGTCGCGGCGAGCCGGGCCTGAAGCCGCGCCTGCCCGAGGTGGAGAAGGCCCGCGCCGCGGTCGCGCAGATCACCGGCGTGGCGGCCGACCGGGTCCGCGGGGTGCTGGAGCACCCTGACACGGATCCGGTGATCGCCGAGGCCGGCCTGGCGTTCCACCGGGGACAACCGGGCCCGACCCCGCTCGGTGCCGCCGCGACCGCACTGATCTCCAACCGGGCGGTGCACTATCCCCACGAGGACAAGATTCCGCTCTTCGCCGACCTGTGGCTGGCCGAGCACGGGCTGCGGTTCGCGGTGCGGGCGGTGGTCGAGCTGTTCTCGGTGGTGATCAGCAAGCCGTACGAGGCGGTCAGCCCGATCGTCTTCGCCGACGAGGCCGGCCGCAGCTTCCAGGTGCACCGGCGGACGCTGCTCGACCTCGCCGGCCGCGTGCGGCACGCCCTCGCGACCGCGTCCGAGGAGGAATACCGGGAGGTCGTCGCGGAGCTGGCCGGCGAGCGGGACACCACGGCGCTGCGGCGCGTCGCCACGTCGTTCCTGGTGCCGACGGAGGCGGCCTGGGTCGAGGCGGACGCCACGGAGATCGCCGCGTCCGGCTCGGAGGAACTGGCGCTGATCGCCCTGACGACGATCACCACCCGGGCCCAGGTCGACCGGATCACGCCGCTCGTCCAGCCGTGGTTCGTCATGCAGAACCCGGCGTTGCTCTACACCTTCTTGATCGGCACTCGCTCGGACGCGCTGCCCGCGCTGCGCGTCTGGGCGACGGTCAACACGGACTCCACGGAGTACGCGAAGCGCTTCCTTCCGCCGATCGGGATGGTGCCCACGGACGAGGCGTTCGAGGCGCTGGCCGACCGGGTGGACGACCGCTTCGTGCTGCCGGAGCTGCAGGCGGCGGCCGGCCGTTTCCCCGCACGGGCGATCCGGTTGCTGGCTGCGCGTTCCACGGCCAAGCGCACGCTCGCCGAACTGCTCAACGCGGTTGTCCTGGCGCATCCGGAGCTGGCCGCCACGATGCTGGACGAGCTGCCCGAAGCGTCGTCGAGGCGGGTGCGCGATCTGCTCGCGGCCGCCGCCGACGTGACCGAGGCACCGGCCGACTCGTTGCCGGCACTGCTGGTCAACCCGCCCTGGGCGGTCAAGCGGACGGTCCGCAAGCCCAAGGTGATCACCGGCCTGGTCTGCGACGACCCGGTGACGCTCGACTGGGCGCCCGGCGAGGCGGAGGCCTGGTCCCGCATCCGGCTCGGTGACGCGTCCTGGGCCGTCCAGCAGGACTGGGCCAAGGTCGTGGCCGAGAGCAAGCGCGGGCGCACCAGCCCCTGGTACGGGAAGGGCCCGTTCTTCGCGTTCGCACCGTTGTCGCTGACGCTGCCGCGGATCGGGGAGTGGCAGCCGCGCCACCTGTGGGAGCCGGGCGAGACCATGCGGGTCGTGGTGGCCCGGCACGGCATCGTGGCGTTCACGGCCGCGCTCGCCGCCGCTCGGCAGATGCCGCCGGCCGCGGCCGCGCTGCTCCCGTTCACCGCGCCCGAGGTGGCCACGCTGATGGCGGATCGGTATGTGCGGCTGAAGTCGGCGCGCCCGACCGCGCTCGCCTGGCTGCAGCGCCACCCGGTCTCCGGCGCGCGCGCGTTGATCCCGGCCGCGGTCGGTAAGGCCGGCCAGGAGCGGCACAACGCGGAGCAGGCGCTGCTGGCGATCGTCGCCTCCGGTTATGCCAGAGAGGTGCGGATGGCCGCCCGGTCGTACGGCGAGGAGGTCGCCGCCGAGATCGAGCCGCTGATCACCACGGATCCGCTGGACCGGCTCCCGGCCCGCATGCCGGTGGTGCCGGAGTGGGCCGACCCGGCACTGCTGCCGCGGCTGCGGACGCCCGCCGGTGTGCTGCCGCTGGACTCCACGCGGCACGTGCTGACCATGTTGGCGCTGTCGCGCCTCGCCGAGCCGTACCCCGGCCTGGAGGTGGCGACGGCGACGATCGACCGGCGCAGCCTGGCCGAGTTCGTCTGGGGGCTGTTCCGGCGCTGGCAGGCGGCCGGCATGCCGGCGAAGGAGGTGTGGGCGTTCGAGGCGCTGGCGCACCTCGGCGACGACGACGCGGTGCGCGGCCTGACGCCGCTGATCCGGGCCTGGCCGGGCGAGGGCGGGCACACGCGCGCGGTCACCGGCCTGGAGATCCTCTCCGCGATCGGTACGGACGTGGCGCTGATGCACCTGCACGGCATCGCGCAGAAGGTGAAGTTCAAGGGCCTGAAGGATCGGGCGAACGAGAAGATGGCCGAGGTCGCGGCCGCGCTCGAGCTGCGTCCGGAGCAACTCGCCGACCGGTTGCTGCCCGACTTCGGCCTGGACGGGTCCGGCAGCCTGACGCTCGACTACGGGCCACGCCGCTTCGTGGTCGGGTTCGACGAGCAGCTCAAGCCGTTCGTCGCGGACGAGACCGGCAAGAGACTCAAGGCGCTGCCGAAGCCGGGTGTCAAGGACGACGCCGAGCTGGCGCCGGAGGCGTACCGCCGTTTCTCGGGTCTGAAAAAGGACGTGCGCACGGTCGGCGGTGACCAGATCCGGCGCCTGGAAGCGGCGATGGTGGACGGCCGGCGGTGGACCGGTGCGGAGTTCGCGCAGTACCTGGTCGGGCATCCGCTGCTGGTGCACATCGTGCGGCGGCTGGTGTGGGGCGTCTACGACGAGCGCGGTGCACTGACCGCCACGCTGCGGGTGGCGGAGGACCGGACGCTCGCGGGTGTGGATGATGAGCCGGTGACCGTGGCCGAGGACGCCGTGATCGGTGTCGTGCATCCGCTCACGCTCGGCGACGCGCTGCCGGGCTGGGCCGAGGTCTTCGCCGACTATGAGCTGTTGCAGCCGTTCCCGCAGCTCGGCCGGGAGGTGTTCCGCCTGGAGCCGGCCGAGCGGGAGCAGACCGAGTTGCTGCGCTTCAAGAACGTGAAGGTGCCGACCACGAAGCTGCTCGGGCTGGAGCGGCGCGGCTGGCGGCGCGGCGACGTGGGCGACGGCGGGCACCAGGGATGGTTCGAGCGCGACCTCGCAGACGGCCTGGCCATGGTGGTCCACATGGACCCGGGTGTGGCGGTCGGCGCGGTCGGCTACTTTCCGGAGCAGCGCTTGGACGAGGTCGCTCCACGGACCGCCGGCGACTACTGGAACCGTAAGAGGTACACGAACCTGGGTGACCTCGACGAGATCGTGATCTCCGAGGTCATCCGCGATCTGAACGAGGTGACCGCGTGACCGATGTCCAGACGATGCAGCGTCCGCCGGCCGAGGTCCGGTACGCGGACGAGCTGCGGCGGCTGCGGGAGACGGACTCCGATCCGCGACCGCCGGGCTGGGCACTGAGCCTGCGCGCGGCGCGCCGGTTCATCATCGGCGACGACCGGCAGGGCATCTCGCGCAAGTTCGTCGGCGACCCGTCGCTGATCGACCGGGCGCTGGTCAGCCTGGCCACCAGCCGCGGGCTGATGCTGGTCGGCGAGCCCGGCACCGCGAAGTCGCTGCTCTCCGAGCTGCTCGCGGCCGCGGTCTCCGGCGACTCGACGCTGACCATCCAGGGCGGTGCCGCCACCACGGAAGATCAGATCAAGTACTCGTGGAACTACGCGATGCTGGTCGCGGACGGCCCGTCGACCCGGTCGCTGGTGCCGGCGCCGCTGCTGCGCGGCATGTCCGAGGGCAAGGTGGTCCGGTTCGAGGAGATCACCCGGTGTCCGCTGGAGGTGCAGGACTGTCTGCTGTCACCGCTGTCCGACCGGGTGCTGGCGGTGCCGGAGCTGACCGGGCCGGACGCGATGGTGTTCGCGACCGAGGGCTTCAACATCATCGCGACCGCGAACACGCGTGACCGCGGCGTCAACGAGATGAGCTCCGCGCTGAAGCGCCGTTTCAACTTCGAGACGGTCTTCCCGATCGCGGACCTGGCCACCGAACTGTCGCTGGTCGAGGCGGAGGCGTCCGCGCTGCTGCGGCGCTCCGGGGTGACCGCGGCGCCGAACCGGGACGTCCTGGAGGTGCTGGTCACCACGTTCCGGGAGCTGCGCATCGGGCAGACCGCGCGCGGCGACTCGATGGACAGGCTGACGTCCGTGATGAGCACGGCGGAGGCGGTCTCGGTGGCGCACGCGGTCGGGCTGCGCGGCTGGTTCCTGCGCGGCGAGGCCGGCACCGCGGAGGACGTGGTCTCCTGCCTGGCCGGCACCGCGGCCAAGGACAGCGCGGAGGACCTGGCCAAGCTGCGCCGTTATCTCGAGCAGCAGGCCCGCGGTCGCAAGGGCGCGGCGTGGAGGGCGCTCTACGACGCCCGGCACGTGCTACCCGGATGATCACGTTCATCGGCGTCCGGCACCACAGTCCCGCCTGCGCGCGGTTGGTCCGGGAGACGATCGAGGACCTGCGCCCGGCGTACGTGCTGGTCGAGGGCCCGGCGGAGATGAACGCACGGATCGGTGAGCTGCTGCTCGGCCATCAGCTGCCGGTCGCGGTGTTCAGCAGCTACCGGGACGGCGAACGGCACCACGCGTCGTGGGCGCCGTTCTGCGACTACTCGCCGGAGTGGGCCGCGCTGACCGCGGGCCGGGCGGCCGGTGCCGAGCTGCGCTTCATCGACCTGCCCGCCTGGCACCCGGCGTTCGCGGACCGGCGGAACCGGTACGCGGACGCGGACCAGCGGTACGCGGACGTGATCGACCGGCTCTGCCGCGAGTTCGCGGTGGACAACGTGGACACGCTCTGGGACCACCTGTTCGAGATCCCGGACCCGGACGGGCTGGCCGAGCGGCTGGCCGCCTACTTCGACCTGATCCGCGGCGAGACCGAGGACGGCGCGGGCGAGGACGACGTGGCGCGCGAGGCGTACATGGCGTCCTGGATCCGCCGGACCCGGAAGGAGGCCGGCGACCGCCCGATCGTGGTGGTGACCGGCGGCTTCCACCGGCCCGCGCTGGTCCGGCTGGCCGCGCTGCCCGGTGACGACGAACCGGTCGAGCACGCGCTCCCGGCGGACGCGGCCGGCGGCAGTTACCTGGTGCCGTACTCGTTCCGGCGCCTCGACTCGTTCGACGGCTACCAGTCCGGCATGCCGTCCCCGGCGTACTATCAGCGGCTCTTCGAGGAGGGCGCGGAGGCGGCGGCCGACCACCTGATCGAGGCCGTGGTCGGCCGGCTGCGGGAGCGCAAGCAGCGGCTCTCCACCGCGGACCTGATCGCCGCGTCCGCGTCCGCGGAAGGGCTGGCGCTGGTGCGCGGGCACCGGCACCGGTCCCGGACCGACGTGCTGGACGGGCTCGCGTCCGCGCTGCTCGACGAGGCCCTGGACGTGGCGCTGCCGTGGTCGACGCGGGGCACGCCGGCGCCCGGCACGCACCCGGTGGTGGTGGAGATGGTCGCGGCGCTCAGCGGCGACCGGGTCGGCCGGCTGCACCCGGACACGCCGGCGCCGCCGCTGGTCCACCACGCCACCGCGGAGCTGGAGCGGCACGGTCTGGACTCCGACGGCAGCCGCCGTCTCGACCTGGCCCGGGACGGTGACCGGGAGGTCAGCCGGGTGCTGCACCGGCTGCGGCTGCTGGCGGTGCCCGGCTTCACCCGGCACTCCGGCCCGCGGACCGGCATCGACCCGGAGCCGGTCGAGCAGTGGTCGATCACCCGCGACGACCGGCGGCTGCCCGCGCTCATCGAGGCCGGTGGGTACGGCGCGACGATCGGCGAGGCGGCCGCCGCGACGCTGGCCGAGCGCGTCACGCTGGTCGGCGGCGACGTGGAACAGCTGGCCGGCGTGCTCTTCGACGCCGCGCTGGCCGGCATCCCGGAGCTGTCCGCGCAGGTGCTCGACGCGATCGACGGCGCGGTCGGTGCCACGCCGGAGATGGGCCCGCTCGGCCGGGTGCTGGAGGTGGTGCTCGCGCTGTGGCGGCACGACCGGTTGCTCGGCACGGCCGGCAGCGCACCGCTGGGCACGGTGATCACCGCGTCGGTGAACCGGATCCTCTGGCTGGCCGAGGGCGTCCGCGGCGGTGCCGCCCCCGCGGACCTGCCCCGGATCGCGGCGCTGGCGTCGGTGCGGGACGCGCTGGTGCACGCCGGAACCGCGCTCGGCCTGGACCGGGACGCGGCGCTGGGCGTGGCCGCGCGGCTGGCGCTGAGCACGGAGGCGCCGCCGGACCTGCGCGGCGCCGGGTTCGGGTTCGGCTGGTCGCTGGGCGCGGACCAGGCCGGCGACCCGGTGCGGGCGGTGCGTGGCGCGTTCACGCCGTCGTCCGCCGGTGACTGGCTGGCCGGGCTGTTCGCGCTGGCCCGCGAGGAGGTGCTGCAGGCCGGCGGCGTCCTGGACGTGCTGGACGAGGCGATGGACGCGATGGGCGACGACGACTTCCTGATCGCGCTGCCCGCGCTGCGGCAGGCGTTCGAGTTCTTCCCGCCGCGCGAGCGGGACACGATCGCGCAGCACCTGCTGTCCCGGCGCGGGATCGCCGGTGACAGCCGCGCGCTGCTGCGCCTGCACGCGGCGCCGGAACTGGTCGCGGCCGGCGCCGAGCTGGACGGCCGGGTCGCGGAGCTGCTGCACCGGGAGGGGTTGGTCACGACGTGACGACGGATCCGACGCTGGAACGCTGGCGGCTGGTGCTCGGCGAGCCGGGTGAGTCCGTGCTGAACGGCGAGAAGCTGAGCGGTGCGGGCGCGGCCCGGGACGCGGCGCTCGACTGGCTCTACGGCCGGGACGAGGGACTGCGCAAGCGGGGCATCCGGGGTGGTGCCGGCCCGTCCGTGCTGAACACGGTGGACTGGCTGAACGACATCGCCAGGCTGTTCCCGAAGGAGACGATCGAGCGGCTGCAGAGGGACGCGGTCGAGAAGTACGAGATCCACGACGTGGTCACGAACCCGGCCGTGCTCGAGACGATCACGCCGAACCAGACGCTGCTCAAGGCCGTGCTGCGCACCAAACACCTGATGAACCCGGAGGTGCTGCGGCTGGCCCGGCGGATCGTGGAGGCGGTGGTCCGCGAGCTGATGGAGAAGCTGCGGGCGGACATCCGCACGTCGTTCAGCGGCAGCCGCAGCCGGCGGCCGAGCCGGTTCCGGCAGGCCCGGAACTTCGACGTGAAGCGCACGATCCGCGACAACCTGGGGCACTACCAGCCCGGCGAGCGGCGGGTGCTGATCGAGACGCCGTACTTCTTCTCGCGTACCCGGCGGCATCTGGAGCAGTGGCAGGTGATCCTGCTGGTCGACCAGTCCGGGTCGATGACGGACTCGGTGATCCACTCGGCGGTGACCGCGGGCTGCCTGTGGGGGTTGCCGGGCATCAAGACGCACCTGGTCGCGTTCGACACCGAGGTCGTCGACCTGACGTCCGAGGTGGACGACCCGGTCGAGCTGCTGATGAAGGTGCAGCTCGGCGGCGGCACGAACATCACCCGCGCGGTGCAGTACGGCAGCGGCCTGATCGAGAACCCGCGCCGGTCGATCTTCGTGCTGATCAGCGACTTCTACGAGGGCGGCGACCCGCACCACCTGGTCCGGCTGGTCGGCAACCTGGTCGATCAGGGTACGAAGGTGTTCTGCCTGGCCGCGCTGGACATGGACGCGAACCCGGACTACGACGCGCACACCGCCCAGCGCTTCGCGAACGTGGGCGCGGCCGTGGGCGCGATGACACCGGGCGAGCTGGCCGCCTTCGTCGCGGAACACGTGAACCGATGAGGGCCGAACTGCTCGCGCTGACGCCGGACGCGCTGGCCGCGCTGACCAACCGTGGCCTGGTCAAGCGCGCGACCAAGGAGGTCGACGCGGCGCCGCCGGCGGTGACCGAGGAGGCGGACGGCACGGTGGTGGCCACGTTCGCGGACGGTCCGGTCACCCGGCTGCCGTCCGGCGGGCTGGACGCGGGCTCGTGCACGTGCGGCGCGATCGGTGCCTGCCGGCACCTGCTCGCGCTGGTCCTGGCGTACCAGCGGGTCGCCGCCGTCCCCGGCGGCACGGATGCCCCGGCCGAGCCGGACCCGGACTCGACGCCGCCGCCCGCGGTGGTGCACTGGTCACCGGGCACGTTCACCGACGAGCAACTGCAGGCGCGGGTCGGCAGCCGGCTGATGACCGCGGCCCGCAAGGCGCTGCGCTCCGGGTACGTCGCCCGCGTCCGGCGCCCGACCGAGGACGACCCGGCGCCGCAGGTCGATCTCGGCTCCGCCACGGTCCGGTTCCTGGTCCCGCACGACCTCGGATTCGTGCACACGGACGCGGTCGCGGGCGCGCGCGACGACGTGCTCGCGCTCGCGGTCTGGGCGTTCCGGGCCGCGGACGAGCGCGCGCCGGGCACCTTCGAGATCCAGATCGAGGTCGGGGGTACGGACGCGGCCGCGGCCAAGGACGGCGGTGGGCTCGTCCCGGCCGTGGCGGTCGCGTCCGAGCTGCTGCGCGACGGCATGGTGCACGCCGGGCCGGGCCTCGCGTCCGCGCTGGCCGAGGCGCGCCGCGGGCTGGACGGCGCCGGGCTGCGCTGGCCGCTGCTGGCGGTCACGGACCTGGCGGAGCTGCTGGTGGCGTACCGCGACCGGGGCGCCGGCTACCGGCCGGAGTTGCTCGCCGAGCTGCTGGTGGAGCTGCACGCGCGCGAGCGGACCGTGCGCAACGGCGGGTCCGGCCTGCGCAGCCGGGTGCTCGGCACGGAGGAGGCGGCCGAGACGCCGCTGCGGCGAACGCGGCTGGAGAGCCTGGGCTGCCGGGTGACCGAGCTGGGCGACGACCGGACCGCCGAGATCTTCTTCGCGCACGCGGACAGCACCACCGTGCTGGTCCTGCGCCGCTCGTGGACCACGGACGACGACGGCCCCGCGCTGGCCCGCCGCCGCGCCGGCGGTGTCACGATCGGCGCGCTGGCCGGCGGCAACGTCATCTCCGAGTCCGCGGTGCGCAGCGCGAGCCGGGTGGTGCGGCTGGCCACCGGGCGCCTGGCGAAGACGTCCGCGTCCCCCTCGCTCGGCACCTGGGAGCAGCTGCCGAGCGGGTTGTTCGTGAACTCCTACGAGGACCTGCGCCGCCGGCTGGAGGCACTGCCGCCGCGTCCGGTCCGGCCGCGCGTGGAGGCGGAGCTGGTGCGCGCGCTGGCGGTCGCGGAGGTGCGGCACGTCGTCTACTCGCCCGGTCAGCAGCGGCTGGACGCGCTGGTCGCGGACGCGTCCGGTGCGGTCGCCCGGATCAGCGCGCACCACACGTCCGCGGCACCGGGCCGGCTGGACGCGCTGGCTGCCGCGCTGACCGGTGACCACGGGCCGGTCCGGGCGGTCAGCGGCAGCGTGCGGCGCTCGGCCGGGGGCCTGGTGGTGGACCCGCTGGCGGTCGCGGCGGACGGCACGATCGTGGTGCCGGACCTGGCGCCGCCCGGCGGGCAGGCGGACGCGATGCCGCACGGCACGATCCCGACGGACCCGCTGGCCGAGGCGCTGACCCAGGCGCACGGGCTGCTGGCGGAGGCGGCGCACCGGGGGCTCGCCCATCTGCCGGCGTCGTTCCGGGACCGGCTGCGGGCCGAGGCGACCGCACTGACCGGTCTCGGCCTGCGTCGCGTCGCGGACGCGGTGCGTGGCTTCGCGGACTCGCTCGGCCCGGACCCGTCCGACGCCGCGGTGGAGTCCTGGGTGGACGCGGCGCTGTATGTCGACACCGCTCTGGAGCTGCGCTGATGCCGTACACGATCCCGCTCGACGTCTTCCTGGTCCTGTCCCGCGGCGACGAGGTGCTGCTCGCGCTGCGGCGGAACACCGGCTTCGCGGACGGCCGGTGGAACGTGCCGTCCGGCAAGGTCGAGCCGGGCGAGAGCGCGGTGGTGGCGGTGCTCCGTGAGGCCCGCGAGGAGGTGGGCCTGTCGCTCGCCGCCGCGGACGTGCGGCTGGTCACGACCGTGCATCTGAGCAGGCCGGGCGGGCACGCGCGGATCGGCCTGTTCTTCCACGCGACGCACGACCCGGTGCGCCACGGCTCCCCGGTCAACGCGGAGCCGCACAAGTGCGGCGGCATCGCCTGGTATCCGGCGGCGGCGCTTCCGCCGGACACCGAGCCCTACAACGCCGCCGGCCTGGCCGGCTGGCTCACCGGCACGCCGCTGGTCCTGGACGGCTGGCCGGCGTGACGCCGTAGCGCCCCGGCCCCCGCGCTCAGGCCCGCGCCGGTCAGCGCTCAGGCCCGCGCCGGTCAGCGCTCAGGCCCGCGCCGCGGTGGGCCGGTGGCGTGCCCGGTGCCCGGGGGTTTGTGCGCCGCGGGACTGGCAGGGAGGCCGGCCACGGCCGACCGGTCTCCGGCGGGAGCGGCGGAACGCGACCACGGCGTGACCGGGACCGCCCGGTCCTGGCCTTTGATCGTCAGTTGCTGAGGTCGACCATCCAGAAACCGGCGCCGCGCGCGTCCTGGCGGGTGCGGAAGGCCTGGGCCTCGTCGTAGAAGCGGTCGATCTGGAAGATCGCGCGGTCGGCGAGGTGGTCGAGCGCGGCGGCGATCTGGACGTCGAGCGCGCCGGTGGGGTCGCCGAGCGGATCGGTGCGGATCCAGTGCGCGATGACGAGGCGGACCAGGTGCGGGTCGCCGTTGATCGGTTCGGCCAGTTCGCGCAGCTCGCCGCGGGGGCCGGGATGCAGGCCGGTCATGCGCGGGGCGGCGGTGATCGCGCGCAGCTCGGCCAGCCACTCGTCCGCGGGAAGCGCGGCCAGGCGCAGGTCGAGGTGGTTGACGACCGGTTCGATCTCGCCGAGCGCGAGGCCGTGGCGCAGCGCGCCGACCCGGTCGCCGAGCTGCTCGTGGTGCTCGCGGAGCCGCTCGTGGACGGCGCGCCACGAGTCGGGGTGGTTGATCGGCCGCTCGGCGAGCTGGTCGAGCAGGACGCGGCGCAGGAACGGGTGCAGGACCCGGGTCCTCGGCGTGACCAGCAGATCGGTGCGGACGAACTCGGCCAGGGCGGGCGGCGGTGGTGCGGCGAGTGCGACCGCGGTGGAGACCGGGTCGAGCGCCGGCACCGCGCTGCAGGTGACCAGCTCCTCGTGCAGCTCGCCGCCGACGCGGCCGAGCAGCCGGCCGGCGCTCACCGTCGCGAGCGTCGCACCCGGGTCAACGGCGTCGGCCAGACGCAGCACTGTCCGGGGATCGAGGGGCGGGCCGGAGGCGGAGTCCGCCTGTCGAGCCGTCGCCAGCGTCCGTAGCACATGGGCGAACCCCCAGGGATGGCCGCCGGTGAGACGCTCCGCCACGGTCACGTCGTCGGAGGTGACGGCGGATTCCAGATGACGGCACATCGCCTCGGCGGACTCGTCGTCGAGATCGGGCAGCTGGGTCACGAACATCAGGTGGGCCGGGTCGGCCCACGCGGCGGCGAGCCGCTCGCGCCAGGCACCGGCGCCGCCGTCCGGCGCGGCCGACGGCGGTGACGCGGTGGCGCCGGCCGGGAACCGGGTATGGCCGGACGCGAGCAGCAGCATCGGGTCGGAGCGACCGGTGCCACCGCGCTCGACCAGGCGCTTGTGCCGGACGGACGTGAGGGTGGAGAGCAGGCTCAGGCCCGAGCCGCTGTCCGCGTGGTCGAGCAGCACCACGGGATGGTCGGTGCGTGGGCCGGCGAAGCGCCCGCCGTCGTACGCCGCGGCGAGGTCGGTCAGGAACGCCTCGCAGAGCATCGCCTCCACGGCCTCGTGGTCGACCTCCATGGTGTGCCGCAGGTCGATCAGCGCGTCGACCGGGTCGCCGGAGGAGCTGTGCCGCTGCCGATACCACAACAGGCTCTCGTGGGCGCGGCGGCCGAGCGCGGCGGCGGTGGCGTCGATCGCGGCGAGGTAGCTGACCTCGGCCGGCCCGGGCTTGAGACCGGCGGCGGCGAGGTCCCGGCCGAGTTTCAGCATCACCTCGCGGGTGGTGGTCTTGAGGCGGTGCCGGTTGGCCAGCAGGTCACGGAGCACCTGCTCGGTGACGTGCCGGCTGTTGTCGTCCTCGAAGGAGACGCGCAACGCGACCAGGCCGAGCGCGAATCGGGGAAGCGTGAGCCGGCCGTAGCCCTTGACCTGGGTGGCGAGGCCGAACATCATCCGCCCGAGCAACTCGTGCGGTTCCAGCCAGCCGCAGGCTCCGAGGTCGATCCGCACGCACGGCCGGATGCCTCGCTCCTCCGTCCAGACGTGGGAGAGCAGGTCGCTGCCGCGGTCGCCGCGGGCCGTCCAGAACAGCATGATCGGCTGCTCGGCCGGGGCCAGGTCGCCGTCGTCGGTGAACTCCGGTTCGAGGAACCGGGGCAGCAGACGGTCGACGATCCAGCGACGATTGGGCGGCAGCGGGGGCGGTTCGGGCATGGCGGGGGTCCTCGCTCGACTCGCTCGGGGGTGCGGTGCGGGGGGTGGCGCGAGGCGCTCCGGCTATGATGCGCGCTTGCACGAGGCAATAGCAAGTGCAAATGCACGTGCATATGCAGACTCTAAGCAGTGAGTCATTTACCGCACAAACGGACACATCGGGCGTTCCCCGTGGTTCACGCGTGACTGTCGGGAGTACCGATCGTTAGTTTTCCGGATTTTCGGCGCGCTGACGTGCGCAGGTTCGCCGCATCGGGGTCACAACTGGGCCAAGTTTGCGGCACCGTGGGGTCAACCGTCCCACTTCGGTCGGAATCCAGTCGTGCTCTTTACTCGATCTAACGGGTGAATGCGGTAAGGGCTATGGCGTGCGGGCGGCACGGCGCCGCCGGCGGACGCGGCCGGCGAGCGCGCGACCGACCGGGCGCCCGTGCGGCAGACTCCGGTGCAGACCGCGCTCGGCCTGCAACATCGCCGCGTGTTCGGCGGCGCGGTGCTCGGCCTCGCGGCGCACGAACTCCCGGTGCGTCAGGTATGCGTCGTCCAGCGCCCGGCGCGCGTCCGCCTGTGCCCGCAGGCTCTCCGCGCGCTGCGACGCCGCGTAGATCAGTGCCGCATGCACGTCCGGCGAGTCCCGCTCGGCCGTGGTCGCCGCCGCCAGCTCCTCCTGCGCCCGCCCGCGTCGGTGCCGCTTCGCGATGTCCACCAGGCTGACCGGCGAGAAGACCTTCGCCACGGCCGGGACCAGGTCGACCACCACGAAGACGATCTCCAGCAGGTGGTAGAGCTGGCGCGCCTCGGGATCGTTGTCCAGCACCCGGGCCAGCGCGGCGCGCCGGGCGAAGATGCCGTCGTTGTGCGCGGTGGAGACGCTGGCGGCGTCCGCGCTGGCCGCGATGCGCCGGTCGAGCTGTTGCACGGCCGCGTCGATCTCCGCGCCGCGCGTGGTGAGGCGGCGCAGCGCGGTGTCCCGGGCCGCCTTGCCCGCGTTCAGGTCGCCGAGCTTGACCTGTGCGATCGGGCCGCAGCCGGGCGTCCGCGTGCCGCCGGTGCCGTTGCACTCCTCGTCGAACGCGCGCTGCAGTGCGGGGATCGCGGCGGCGGCCCGGTCGTACTCGGCCTGCAGCCCGGTCTTCTCGGCGAGCAGCGTGGTGCGCTGGTTGGCCAGCTCGGAGGAGTCGCGGACCTGCGCCGAAATGGCGGACGCGTCGCGCAGCCGGTCCACATCCAGCTGCTGCTGGATCTCCTTGGCGCCGACGCCGAGCATCGCGAACCAGGCGATCAGCAGGCCCATCGGCACCGCGATCGCGAGCCGCGGCACCAGCAGCCAGAGCCGGTGCAGCACGCCGTCCCGCTCGACGTGCGCGGAGACCAGCCAGCGGTCGATCTGGAAGATGCCGAAGCCCCAGATCAGCGAGACCGCGACGGCGACCTGCGGCGGGGCCTCGGTGGCGATGGTGACCGCCCAGAACATCGTGGCGGTCGCCATCAGCGTGGTGAACAGCACCAGCGCACCGAAGACGCGGTAGCGGCCGGCCTCACCCCAGAAGATCGCCTCGCCGGGATCGACGCCGGAGGCGCGGAGGAAGAGGTGAAGCCGGAACCGGGCTTTGGTCGAGGACATCGAGCCTCCAACGGGCTGAATCACCCTCATTATTCTGTTTTGCCCCAGGGGGTTTGACCTGAATGCCCAAATCCATGCCGATCGGTACGGGAACCGCCGTGATCGCGGTGCGTGGTCGAACGGTAGGCGTTCGGTGATCAGCTATGTGTCAGCAGAGAATCCGGAGAATTTCTCTCTAATCGAAAATCCCATTAGGCGCCGACTTTCCGCTACTTTCCTACCCGTTGGCGACGTCCGTTTCGCACGGGGCGATGACCGCGGCCATGCCGTGGGGCGGCACGACGGGCGGCAGTGGGCTAGGGGTGCATTGTGATCATGCCAGTGCGGCGTACGCGGCTACGGTCGCGGTCCGTGCCGGGTCTCATCGCGGTCGTGCTGATCCTCGTGCCGGTCGCGATCCTCTTCGGACAGAGCTGGAACGGTACCGCCGAACGAATGGACACCGTCGATCGCGAGCGAAAGGGCGTCGAATACGCGATCGCGCTCGGCGAACTCACCCGCGTCATGGCCGAGGCACAGTCCGCGGCGCTGCACCGGACGCCGTCGCTGGACCCGGTCGACGGCGCGGTCGCGGCCGTGGACGGCGTCGACGCCCGCCTCGGCGCGGACCTCGGCACCACCGCCCGGTGGACCGACGCGCGCGTGAAGATCCAGGCGCTGGGCGGCGTCTCCGGCACCATGTCCGAGGTCTACGACGCGTACGCCGCGGTCACCGACCTGTTGCTCGCGCTGCACGCGGAGGTCCGCGACAACGCCCGCCTCAGCCGCGACCCGGCCGGCGACACGTTCCACCTGCAGGAGGCCGGCGCGGCCGAACTGCCCGCGCTGATCGTCGGCACCGGGCGCCTCGCCGACCTGGCCGGCATGGCCGTCGGCGCCTCCGCCGCGGACCGGACCGCGCTGCTCGGCCGGGTGCTGGCCACCCGCACGCTGGTCGACGACGACGTCGCCGGCCTCACCGACAACCTGCAGGCGTCGCTGGACGAGACGGAGAGCGACACGCTCAGCACCAAGCTGCTGATCGGCCTCAACCGGTTCCGGCAGGGCGTCGACAAGCTGTACGCGGTGGTGGACCTGTCCGCGACGGAGTCCGCCGTGGCCGCCCAGATCTCGCCCGTGCGCACCGAGGCGCAACGGGCCCAGGCGGACCTGATGTCGACCGTGCTCACCGAGCTGGACACGCTGCTGCGCGACCGCGGCGGCGAGCTGGGCGCACGGCGGATCATCGCGGTGCTCATGCTGATCATGGCCGTGCTGATCGCGGCCGCGCCGTTCGCCCTGATCGCGTTGCTCCGGCGCCGCACGCCGGAACCGGCCCGGCTGGAGCCGATGCCCCGGCACGCGGAGGAGACACCGGCCGGGGAGGACGTCTGGTCGCCGAGACGGAGGCGGGCCGGTGCGACGCGTTGAGATTCCCGCGCTCCGCGTCCAGGGCAAGCTGGCGCTGGTCATGGTGGTGCCGCTGCTCGGACTGATCACGCTGGCCGTACCGGTGGTGGTCGACCGCATGCAGGACGCCGGGCGTGCCTCCGACACCGCGGACCGGGTGGTGCGGGCCGGCCGGGTCGGTGCGGTGGTGCAGGCGCTGCAACAGGAACGGCTGCTCTCCGTCGCGTACGTCCGCGGCCTCACCGACCGGTCCCGGCTCGAACTGCAGACCGCGCGCGTCACCGACTGGGTCGCGGACCTGCGTCGCGAGCAGGTGCTCACGCCCGAGCTGGCCGCGGCCGCGGACTCGGTGGGCACGCTCGCCGAGACCCGTAAGGAGGTGCTCGACCGGACCGCCGGGACGGATCTGATCGGCGCCGGGTTCGGGCAGGTCATCGTGCGGTTCATCGATGGGCTGCGGCTGACCGAGGTGGCGGACGGCGGCACGGCCACCGGGCGGCGCGTGCTCGCGCTGGACGCCGCGCTGCGCGTCGACGAGGAGGCCAGCGCCGGGGCGTACGTGCTGCTCGACCTCGCGGTCAGCAAGGACCTCGCCTCGGTGGCCCGGGCGGCCGGGCAGTTCACGGCGCTGGACCGGCAGACCGCGCGGTTCCGCGGTTACGCCGATCAGGGGCAGGCCGCGGCGTACGAATCGGTGCTGGCCCAGATGCGGCTGGCGGCCGGGGACAACTTCTTCACCCGGTTCGCCGCCGACCCGGTCGGCACCGCGAACGGGCTGAACGCCGCGCGGATGCTGCCGTTCATCGAGTCGATCCTGGTCAACGGCCGGTTCATCGAGGACCAGATCGCCCGCGACGTCGCCGACCTGGTGGTCGCCGACCGGCGGGCCGCGAACACCACGGCGTACCTGGTGCTGGCGCTGACCGTGCTGCTCACCGCGGTCGTGATGGCCGGTGCGCTGGTCACCGCGCGCCGCGTCACCCGGCCGTTGCTGCGACTGACCGAGTCCGCGGACCGGGTCGCCCGGCTCACCGAGGAGGAGCTGACCCGGGTCGCGGACGACGAGGCCGAGTCCAGCACGCCGATCCGGCTCGATCCGCTGCGGGTGCGCGGCGACGACGAGGTCAGCGACCTCGGGCACGCGATCAACCGGGTGCAGAACACCGCGGTCCGGCTGGTCGAACGGCAGGTCGCCGGCCGCCGGAACGTGGCGCAGATGTTCGGCCACATCGGGCGCCGCGCGGAGAACCTGATCGACCGCCAGCTCTCGATCATCGACGCGCTGGAGCGCGACGAGACCGACCCGGCGCGGCTGGAGAGCCTCTACCGGCTCGACCACATGGCCAGCCGGCTGCGCCGCAACGCCAGCAGCCTGGTCGCGCTCTCCGGCGGCGGCACCGACGCCGGCCAGCACCGCGAACCGCTGCCGCTGCTGCACGTGGTCCGGCTCGCGCTCGGCGAGATCGAGGGCTACCCGCGCGTCGACGTGGACGTGCCGGACACCATCGACGTACTGCCGCCGGCCATCGCGGACCTCACGCTGGTCGTCGCGGAGCTGATGGAGAACGCCTGCACGTTCTCGCCGCCGGACACGCGGGTCACGGTCACGGCCGCACCGGCCGACAACGGCGTTCGCCTGATCATCATCGACCGCGGACTCGGCCTGTCGCCGGAACGCCTGGCCCGGGAGAACGCCCGGCTGGCCCGCCGGGAACGACTCGACCTGGCACCGACCGAGGTGCTCGGCCTGGTCGTGGTGGGGCGGCTGTCCCGCCGGCAGGGCATGCCGGTCACGCTCGCCGAGACGCCCGGCGGCGGGGTCACGGCCACGGTCCTGCTCGGGCGCCGCCAGCTGATCCTGCCGGAACCGGTGACGCCGGCCGAGAGCGAGCCGGCCGTCGAGGTGGCGCTGCTGGATCGGGCGAGCCGGAGCCTGGAGGCCGGGCCGTCGTGGAACGCGTTCGCGATCTCGGCCACGGCGGCGGAGCTGCCGGCCGCCGAGGAGGAGCCGCCCGCGCGGCCGCTGCGGGTGCGGCCCGTCGTCGAGTACCGCGCGGCACCGCTGGCGCTTCCCGCGCCGCGCGTCCCCACCGGTCCGCCGGCCCCCGGCCCGTTGGTCACCGGCCCGCTGGTCACCGGTCCCCTGGTCACCGGCGCGTCGGCCGGCGGCGCGTCGATCGGTGGTGTGACGGCCGGTGGTGTGACGGCCGGTGGTCCGTTGATCGTCGCGGACGCGAGCGGGCGCACGGCGGAGGCCACCGAGGTGCCGCAACCGCTGATCGTGCCGCAGCCGCTGATCGTGCCGGAGGTCGCGTCACGGGGCGAACTGGTCGTCGATCCCGCGCCGCACGTCCGGCAGGCCGACCAGGACACGTCGCCGACCACCGAGATCACGGTCGTCGACCCGGCGGCCGAACCCAGGGTTCCCGGCGCCGCCGAGACGGGTAACGGTCTGCTGAAGCGGGTGCCGGGCGCCACGCTCGGCAGGCAGGACGTTCCGCTCGTCCCACCCAGGATCGTCCGTCCGGGAACCGCACCGGTCCGCCAGGACCCGGAGAAGGTACGCGAGCTGATGCGGCAGTTCGAGTCGGGTGTCGCCCGAGGTCTGCGTGCCACCCGATCCGACCAGCACACCGACGAGGGAACCACTCGATGAGCACCCTGAGCACCGAGGCCAAGACGTTCAACTGGCTGCTGGATACGTTCGCGTCCGGCACGGCCGGGGTCGTCCAGGCGATCGCCGTGTCGTCCGACGGCCTGCTGATGGCGATGACCACCGCCCAGGAACGGGCCAACTCGGAGCGGCTCGCGGCCGTCGTGTCCGGGCTGACCAGCCTGGCCGTGGGCGCGGCCAGCTGCTATCCGCTCGGCGGGCTGAACCGGGTGGTGCTGGACATGGACGAGGGATATCTGCTGGTCACGTCGATCAGCGCGGGTTCGGTGCTCGGCGTCATCGCCGAGCGCTCGGCGAACCTGGGCACGCTCGCCTACGAGATGACGCTCTTCGTCAACAAGGCGGGCGACGCGCTCACCCCGAAGCTGATCGACGAGCTGAAGAGCCACGTCCGGACGTGAGCGACGACCACTTCTCGCGGGTGCGCCCGTACCTGGCGTCGGAGCCCGCGGACGAGCCCTCCTGGAACACCTCCACCGGGTTCCGGCCGTTCGTGCTGACCGCGGGGCGGGTGCACGCGGACGGCGGCGACACCCCGGACATCGGGCTGGACACGCACGTGGTGGCGCGCTGGGGCGAGTCCACCGACGCGCTCTCGCCGGAGCAGCGGGAGATCGTGCGGCTCTGCGTGGAGTCGCTGTCCGTGGTCGAGATCAGCGCACGGATCGGGCTGCACGTCGGCGTGACCATGGTGCTGGTCGGCGACCTGGCCGCGGCCGGGCACCTGGTCGTGCACGAGACGACGCAGCCGGAAGGGCCGAGCGTGGAGATCATGAATCGGGTGGCGGACGGGCTGCGTTCACTCTGAATTGTCGTACCCCCTCCATAGGGTTGGTGGGTGCCCGTCGAACCGTGGACGGCCGCGCACGTGCTCGCGCTCGCTCCCGACGCCTCCTCGGCAAAGGGTGCACAGAGCGTCAGCGGCGCGGCCAAATGGGAGGCCGCCGGCCTCAGCGATGACGTGTTGTGGGGACTCTGCAAAGGCAGCGGTAAGAAGCCGTACCAAGCCTGTGTGGATCTCTCCGGACCCGCCTACAAATGCTCCTGCCCGAGCCGGAAATTTCCGTGCAAGCACGCGCTGGGTCTGCTGTTGCTCTGGTCCGGTGGCGGCGTCGATCCGGGCGGCGACCTGCCGGAGTGGGTGGCGGAGTGGCAGGCCGGGCGCGCGGCCCGGGCGGCCCGGGCCGAGACCCGGCGCACCGAACCGGGCGTGGTCGACGAGGCCGCCGCCCGCAAGCGCGCCGGGCAGCGGGCGGACCGGGTCGCGGGCGGGCTCGCCGAGCTGGACCGGTGGCTGCTCGACCAGGTGACGTCCGGGTTGGCCGGCGTGCAGCGCGCGGGCTACGCGCCGTTCGAGACGATGGCGGCCCGGTTGGTCGACGCGCAGGCCGGCACGGCCGCGGGCGCGGTCCGGCGGCTCGGCGCGACAGCCGGTGTCGGTGCCGGCTGGGCCGACCGGCTGCTCGGCGAGCTCGCGCTGCTGCGGCTGCTGACCGGCGGCTACGCGCGCCTCGACGCGCTGCCGGAAGAGCTGGCCGCGACGGTACGGACCCGGGTCGGCTTCGCGACCTCGGCCGACGACGTGCGGGCCGGTGCCCGGGTGCGCGACTCGTGGCAGGTGCTCGGCCAGGCCGACACCGTGGAGGAGCGGCTGACCGGCCGCCGCACGTGGCTGCGCGGGCTCGGCACCGGGCGGTTCGCGCTGCTGCTGGCCTACGCGGCACCGGGCCAGTCGCTGCCGGGTGACGCGGTGCCGGGCACGGTGCTCGACGCCGAGCTGGCCTTCTACCCCGGCGCGGCGCCGCTGCGGGCGTTGATCGCGGAGTCGTACCGGACGTCCGCGCTGTCCTCGGTGTCCGGCGCGGTCCCGGTGCGGGACGCGCTGACCGCGGCCGGCCGGCTGCGCGCGGCGGACCCGTGGCTGGACGAGGCGCCGGTGCTGCTCGCCGACGTGTGCCCGGCCGGCGTGGACCGGCTGACCGACCCGGCCGGCGACGCGGTGCAGCTGGTCGGCGACGTGCCGTGGTGGCTGCTGGCCGCGTCCGGTGGCCACCCGGTGACGGTCGCGGGCGAGCTGACCGCTGCCGGCGGCGTACGGCCGCTCGCGGTGTGGTCCGCGGACGGCGGCTTCACGGCCGCCCCGCACGGCCCGGCCACCGCCGACCGCCACGTCACGCGGCTGCCGGAGGAACTGGTGTCGGCGGCCCTGGTCGGCGTGGACCGCCGCCCGTGGCGCGGCGACTCGGTCCTCGTCGACGGTCGTGAGCTGCGCGTCCACGGCACACCGGCGGACGGTCGCGGCGGGCCGGCCGGGGCACTGCTGGACGCGGTGGCGGTCGCGGTCGCCTATCGGCGGTCCGGGCCGGCGGCGATCGGCGGCGTCGCGGCGGACGAGCCGGCCGGTGCCGAGACCCGGCCGGTGGTCTCCGCGCGGGCCGGGCAACGACTGGTGCAGCTGCTGACCGGTGCGGGCGTGCCCGGCGGTGGTGACGTGGCGCAGCGGCTGCTGGCGGAGTGGCTGCGGATCGCGGCCGAGCAAGGGCTGCGCGCCCCCGCGTTCACGCTGCCCGCGCTGCTGGAGGCGGGCCGCCGCAGCACGGCGCTGCGGCCCGCGCTGGCGCTGGTCGCCGGGCGCCGCGGCGGCTGGCTGGCCGAGCGCCGTGCCGACTGGCGATACCTGCTGGCCGAGGCCGCGGAGCCGGGCGACGACGCGGACTGGGCGACCGGCACGCCCGGCGAGCGCCTGGCCTTCCTGACCGCGCTGCGCGAGCGTGACCCGGACGCGGGCCGCGAACTGCTGGCGGCCGGGTTCGACGCGGAGGAGCCGGAGCAGCGCGCCCGCTTCCTCGCCGCGCTCGCCACCGGGCTCTCCGCCGCGGACGAGCCGCTGCTGGAGCGGGCGCTGGACGACCGCCGCCGCGAGGTCCGGCAGGCCGCGGCCGAGCAGCTGACCGTGCTGCCCGGGTCCGCGCTGCGCCGCCGGATGACCGGGCGTGCGCGGTCCGCGGTTCGCTTCGACGGCCGCCGGCTGATCGTCACCCCGCCCACGGAGTGCGACGCGGCCATGCGGCGGGACGGCATCGCGCCGAAACCGCCGCGCGGCGTCGGCGAGCGCGCCTGGCTGCTGGAGGAGGTCGTCGCCCGCACGCCGCTGACCGCCTGGACCGAGACGACCGGGCTGGACCCGGCCGCGTTCACGGCGCTGCCGGTCGTGGCCGTCCTCGCCGCGAGTCCCGCGGACGCGGCCACCGCGCACACGGGCTCGGGCGACTGGGCGCTGACCCTCCGCAAAGGACTGTCCCGGGCCGCGGTGCTCGCGCGGGACCCGGACTGGGTGGTGCCGCTGGCCGACCTGATGTCCCAGCCGGTCAACCGGGACATGGACGTCGCCGACGAACTGCTCACGATGGCGCTCTACGAGGCGCTCCCCGCGGCGGAGCTGGGCCGCTACGCCGCGCGTGTGCTGCGGGCCGACCCGGCGCGTGCGCACCGGCTGGCCGAGCTGCACCCCGGGCCCTGGCCGGACGATCTGGCCGACGCCGCGCTGGAGGCGATCGCGAGCCTCGCCACCTCCGGGCGGTACGCGTGGAACATCGGTGACCTGTGCCGGCTCGCGTCCGCGGCCATGCCGGTGGCGTACGCGCCGCGGGTCGCCGCGCTCGCCGAGCGCATCCGGCTCTCCGGCGACCCGGCCGCGATCCGGCCCGCCGACACCGTCGCGGCGCTGTCCGCCGCGCTCACCTACCGACACGAGATGACCGAGGAGCTTCGATGACGGCCCTGCGCCCGCACGCCGAGCAGCTGTTCGCCGACGAACTGGACCGGCTCGCGGCCGCCGACGACCGGTCGCGCCCGCCCGGCTGGCGGCTCTCCCCGCAGGCGGTCGTGACCTACGTGCTCGGCGACGGGGACACGATCACGCCGAAGTACGTCGGGCCGCGCCGGCTGATGGAGGTCGCGGTCGCCACGCTCGCCACCGACCGGGCCCTGCTGCTGCTCGGCGTGCCCGGCACCGCCAAGACCTGGGTGTCCGAGCACCTGGCCGCCGCGATCTCCGGCGACTCCACGCTGCTGGTCCAGGGCACCGCCGGCACGGCCGAGGAGTCGATCCGGTACGGCTGGAACTACGCGCGCCTGCTCGCCGAGGGCCCGTCCACGGACGCGCTGGTGCCGAGCCCGGTCATGCGCGCGATGCGGACCGGCACGATCGCCCGGTTCGAGGAGCTGACCCGGGTGCCGTCCGACGTGCAGGACACGCTGATCACGATCCTGTCCGAGAAGACGCTGCCGGTGCCGGAGCTGAGCACCGAGGTGCAGGCACAGCGCGGCTTCAACATCATCGCGACCGCGAACGACCGGGATCGCGGCGTGAACGAGCTGTCCAGCGCGCTGCGCCGCCGCTTCAACACGGTCGTGCTGCCGGTCCCGGCCACGGCCGAGGAGGAGGTCGACATCGTCGCGCGGCGGGTCGCGCAGCTCGGCCGCGCGCTGGAGCTGCCCGAGGTGCCGGCCGCGATCGAGGAGATCCGCCGGGTGGTGACGGTCTTCCGTGAGCTGCGCGGCGGGCTGACCGAGGACGGGCGCACCAAGCTCAAGTCGCCGACCGGCACGCTCTCCACCGCGGAGGCGATCTCGGTGATCACCAACGGGATGGCGCTGGCCGGGCACTTCGGCGACGGCACGCTGCGCCCCGGCGACGTCGCAGCCGGGATCGTCGGCGCGGTGATCAAGGATCCGGTGTCGGACGCGGTGGTCTGGCGGGAGTACCTGGAGACCGTGGTCCGCGAGCGGGACGGCTGGACGGGCTTCTACCGGGCCGCGCGCGAGGCGGTCTGAGGTGGAGCGGCACTACGGGGTCCGGCACCACGGGCCCGGCTCGGCCCGGGCACTGCTGCGCGCGCTCGACGAGCAGCGGCCGGACCTGGTACTGATCGAGGGCCCACCGGAGGCGGACGACCTGGTCCGGTGGGCGGCGGACGACGGGCTCGTGCCGCCGGTCGCGCTGCTCGGCTACGTCACCGACGCGCCGGGTACGGCCGCGTACTGGCCGTTCGCGGTCTTCTCACCGGAGTGGCAGGCGATCCGCTGGGCGGTCGCCCACGACGTGCCGGTCCGGTTCTTCGACCTGCCCTGGGCCTACCGGGCGGCCACGGAGCCGGCCCGCACGACGGAGCCGGCATCGCCGGTCGACTCCGGCCCGGCAGCGGCCGCGGGACCGGGCACCGATCCCGCGCCGGGTGCCGATCCCGCGCCTGGTGACGGCTCCGCGCCTGGTGCCGGATCGGACGCGGATGCCGGATCGGGGCCGGTTCCTGGCCCGGCACACGGGCGTGGTCCGGCGCCGGGTTCCGTGCCGGAGCCGGATTCCGGATCGGGGCCGGTGCCCGATCCGGACGGCGACGGTGAGCCGGTGCGGCCGGTCGATCCGATCGGGGAACTGGCCGCGGCGGCCGGGTATGACGATCCGGAGCGCTGGTGGGAGGACGTGATCGAGCACCGCGGGATGCCGGCGTTCGAGGCGATCGCGGAGGCGATGGCCGCGATCCGGGCCGAGTCGCCGGACGACCCGGACGACCTGGTCCGTGAGGCGCACATGCGCACGGTGCTGCGCGCGGCCCGGCGTACCCACGAGAACATCGCGGTCGTCTGCGGGGCCTGGCACGTGCCCGCGCTGACCGCGAAGGTCCCGGCCGGGGCCGACGCCGCGCTGCTCAAGGGCCGGAAGAAGGCCAAGGTCACGTTCACCTGGGTGCCCTGGACGTACGGGCGGCTGGCGTCCTGGCAGGGCTACGGCGCCGGGGTGCGCTCGCCGGGCTGGTACCACCACCTGTTCACCACCGAGGACGAGGTGATCACGAGGTGGCTGGTGAAGGCGGCCGGTGTGCTGCGCGACGACGGCGTGCCGGTCTCCTCCGCGCACGTGATCGAGTCGGTGCGGCTGGCCGAGGCGCTCGCGGTGCTGCGCGGACGGCCGCTGGCCGGGCTGGACGAGGTGACCGAGGCGGCCCGCGCGGTGCTCTGCGAGGGCGACGAACTGCGGCTCGACCTGATCGGCCGGCGGCTGGTGGTCAGCGAGCGGCTCGGTGAGGTGCCGGACGACATGCCGGCCGTACCGCTCGCCCGCGACCTCGCCGAACGGCAACGCGCGCTGCGGCTGAAACCGTCGCCGCTCGAGGCCGAGCTCAGACTGGACCTGCGCAAGGAGATCGACCTCGGGCGCAGCCGGCTGCTGCACCGGTTGCGCCTGCTCGGCGTGCCGTGGGGCGAGCCGGCCGACCGCGGCGGCGGCAAGGGCACGTTCCGCGAGACCTGGCAGCTGCGCTGGCAGCCGGAGTACGCGGTCGCGCTGGTCGAGGCGAGCGGGTACGGCACGACCGTGCTCGACGCGGCCACCGCGCGGCTGGTGGAACGGGCCCGGCGCAGCGAGGTGCTGGCCGAGGTGACCGCGCTGGTCGAGGTCGCGATGCTGGCCGACCTGCCGGACGCGTACCCGCCGGTGCTGCGCGCGCTGGACACCCGGGCCGCGCTGGACGCGGACGTGACGCACCTGATGGCCGCGATCCCGGCGCTGGCCCGCACGCTGCGGTACGGCGACGTGCGCGGCACCGACCTGGGCGCACTCGGCACGGTCACCGCCGCGCTGCTCGGCCGCGTCTACGCCGGGCTGCCGTCGGCCGTGCTGTCGCTCTCCGACGAGGCGGCGCAACACCTTCGCGGGTACGCGGACGCGGTGCACGCGGCGGTCGGGCTGCTCGACGACGCCGGCCTCCGGGAGCGCTGGCTGGACACGCTGGCGTCGCTGTCCGGCCGCGACGACCTGCACGGCCTGCTGGCCGGCCGGTTCACCCGGGTGCTCTACGAGGCGGACCGGCTGGACCGGGCGGAGACCCGGCGGCGGATGGGTCTGGTGCTGACCGCGGGCGTGCCACCGGCCGTGGCGGCGCGCTGGATCGAGGGATTCCTGGCCGGCGGCGGGCTGCTGCTGGTGCACGACGCGGCGCTGCTGGCGCTGGTCGACGAGTGGCTGGCCGCGCTCGGCCCGGACGCGTTCACCGAGGCGCTGCCGCTGCTGCGGCGCACGTTCGGCACGTTCGCGGCGCCGGAGCGACGGGCGATCGGCGAGCGGGTCGCGGGCGCGGCGGACCACGGCGGCGGCGACGACACCCGGGTGGATCACGACGTGGCCGGGTCGGTGCTGCCCACGCTGGGCGCGCTGCTGGGCCGCGAGATCGGCAGACGAGAGATCGAGAGCGTGGGGAGCACGACATGACACAGCGGGGGCACAAACTCCGGCGGATCCGCCGCCTTCTCGGCGGCACCCTGCCCGCCACCGGCGTCACCCGGGTGCACCGCCCGGCGGCCCGGCCGTCCACACCGGACAGCACACCGCACCCGGCCGGCGACCGCCCGGCCGGCGACCGCCCGGCCGGCGACCGCCCGGCCGGCGACCGCCCGGCCGGCGACCGCCCTGCCGGCACCGGGCCGGCAGACACCGCGACGCCGGACGCCGGCGTAATGCCGGGCACCGCGGGCGCGGGCGGCGGCGTAACGCCGGGCACCGCGGGCGGTGGCGTAATGCCGGGCACCGCGAACGCGGGCAGCGGCGTGACGGCAGGCGGTGGGAACGCGGGCGGTGGGAACGCAGGCGGTGGGAACGCGGGTGGTGGGAAGGCGGACGGCGTGCGGCGCGGTGCCGCGACGGCGACGGGTGGGTGCGCGCCGGAGGCGGTCGGAGCGGTGGACGAGCGTCGTGACGGGCTCGGTGCGGGTGTCCTTCCCGGCGATCACGGGCGGCCACGTACCGGCGGAAGGTTTGGATCTTATCGGGGCGTGCATCGCCGGGAGGCGGCGTGAGCGAGGAGGTGGAGCGGCTGCGGCGCTGGCGGATGGTGCTGGGCGCCGCCGCCGGCGAGAGTTTTCAGCAGCTCGGCGGCGCCGAGGCGGCGATGGACGCGGCGCTCGGCGCGCTCTACGACGGTGCCGGCGAGGGCGAGTCGCGGAACCGGTCGGCCGGGCTGGGCGCGTCCGCGCCGCGGGTCGCGCGCTGGCTGGGCGACATCCGGGAGTACTTCCCGAGCACGGTTGTGCAGGTGATGCAGCAGGACGCGATCGACCGGCTGAACCTGACCTCGCTGCTGCTGGAACCGGAGATGTTGGCCGCGGTCGAGCCGGACGTGCACCTGGTCGGCACGCTGCTCTCGCTCAACCGGGTGATGCCGGACCGGACGAAGGAGCTGGCCCGGCAGGTGGTCCGCCAGGTGGTGGACGAGCTGGAACGCCGGGTCGCGCAGAAGACGCGGGCGGCGGTGACCGGCGCGCTGAACCGGGCCACCCGGGTCAACCGTCCCCGGCACGCGGACATCGACTGGGACCGGACGATCCGGGCGAATCTGAAGCACTACCAGCCGGAGTACCGGACCGTCGTGCCGGAGCGGCTGATCGGGTTCGGCCGGCGGACCAGCGCGGTGCAGCGGGACGTGGTGCTGTGCGTGGACCAGTCCGGTTCGATGGCCGCGTCCGTGGTCTACTCCGGCGTGTTCTCGGCCGTGCTCGCGTCGATGCGGTCGCTGCGCACGTCGCTGGTGGTCTTCGACACCGCCGTCGTGGACCTGACCGACCAGCTCAGCGACCCGGTGGAGGTGCTGTTCGGCACGCAGCTGGGCGGCGGCACGGACATCAACCGCGCGATCGGGTACGGCCAGACGTTGATCACCCGGCCGCGGGACAGCATCTTCGTGCTGATCAGCGACCTGTACGAGGGCGGCGTACGGGACGAGATGCTGCGCCGGGTGGCCGCGATGGTCGGCTCGGGCGTGCAGGTGATCGTGCTGCTCGCGCTCTCCGACGAGGGCGCGCCCGCCTACGACCACGAGAACGCGGCCGCGCTGGCAGCGCTCGGCGTGCCCGCGTTCGCCTGCACACCGGACCTGTTCCCGGAGCTGATGGCGGCCGCGATCGAGCGCCGGGACCTGCGGGCTTTCGCGGAGCGCGCGACGACGCGTTAGGTAGCCCCGCCGGGTGGGAAAAGGTCCACCAACTGAACGGTGAGGAGCCTGCGGTGCAGGAGCTATGGACCCAGCTCGCGCTGGTGGCCGTGCTGGTCGTGCTCAACGCGGCATTCGCGGGCAGCGAGATGGCACTGGTCTCGCTACGGGAGAGCCAGATCCACCGGCTGGAGCGGGAGGGTGGCGCGGGCGGCCGGGTGCTGGCCCGGCTGGCGAAGGACCCGAACCGGTTCCTCGCCACCATCCAGATCGGTATCACGCTGGCCGGCTTCCTGGCGTCCGCGTCCGCCGCCGTGTCGTTGGCCAAGCCGCTGGTGCCGGTGCTGAGCGCGCTCGGTGACGCGGCCGAGCCGATGTCGATCGTGCTGGTCACGCTGGCGCTGACGTTCGTCACGCTGGTCTTCGGCGAGCTGGCCCCGAAGCGGATCGCGATGCAGCGCGCCGAGGGCTGGGCGCTCGCGGTGGCCCGGCCGCTGGACCTGCTGGCCACGATCTCCCGCCCGGCCGTGTGGGCGCTCGGCGCGACCGCGGACGTGGTGGTGCGCGCGTTCGGCATCGACCCGGCCGAGGAGCGCGAGGAGATCAGCCCGGACGAGCTGCGCGACATCGTCTCCGGTCACCGGGGCTTCACGGTCGAGCAGCAGACGATCATCAACGGTGCGGTGGAGATCGCCGAGCGGCAGCTGCGCGCGGTTCTGGTGCCGCGACTGCGCGTGTTCACGCTGGACTCGGGCACGACCGCGGAGGCCGCGCGCCTGGTGCTGGCCGCGTCCGGGCACTCGCGGGCGCCGGTGGTCCGGCACAGCATGCTCGACGACGTGGTCGGCGTGGTGCACCTGCGCGAGCTGATCGGCGTGCCGGACGACCGGCCGGTCGACGAGTGCGCGCGCCCGCCGATGCTGCTGCCCGACTCGCTGCCGGTCTCCGACGCGCTGCGCCAGTTCAAGGCGGAGCGGCAGCACATAGCGCTGGTGGTGGACGAGCGTGGCGCGATCGACGGGATCGTCACGCTGGAGGACGTGCTGGAGGAGATCGTCGGCGAGATCTACGACGAGACGGACCGGGACGTGCAGGCGGTGCGCACGGACCCGGACGGCACGATGGCGCTGCCCGGCACGTTCCCGGTGCACGACCTGCCGGACATCGGGGTGGAGCTGGACGAGCGGCCGCCCGGTGACTACACGACCATCGCCGGGATGATGCTGACGCTGCTCGGGCACATTCCGACGGTGGCCGGTGAGACGGTCACGATCGACGGCTGGGAGGCGGCCGTGACGTCGGTGGAGCACCACGCGATCACCGGTGTGAGCCTGCGCCGGCTGCCGGAGGGCGCGCCCGCGGAGGGCGAGGAACAGCCGGTCGAGGCACGGTAGAGATCCACAGGGACCTCTCGGCTGGCCGTTATCAAATCGTGATTCAGGCGGAAGATCGATCACCAATGGTGAGCGGTTGCCCCACTTTGCCCGGTTAACCGGCCGGAAACCTCTACACGCGGCGTAAGCAACGGTGATCGTCAATGCCGCGCGACGGTTACCCGTGGGTAAACCGAGGGTTGTGAGCCGTGTCTCTTCGCACAATCATTGGCTCCGCGCTTCGTTACCGGCCGGTAAGGGCCCGCGGGCGGCCGAAACGCCTCACCACGCACCGCTCGGGCATCGACGGTGCGGACTCCCGTCGTGAGGAGGAACCCGTGCAGGAGAAACCGGCGAAGGGACGCGTGCGCTGGCGTCGCGCGGCCGTCCTGGCCGTACCCACGGTGATCGCCACCGGATTCATGATCTTCGGCATGTCGAACGGCGCGATCGCGGCGTCGTTCTCGGTCTCCGGCAGCACGTTCAAGGTCGCCGCGGACCGGCTGGAGGGCGACGGCTTCGCCCAGTACGGCGGCATCGCGACCGAGGAGGGCGGCGAGCGGCACCCGACCGCGGTCTCCGCGATCCGCGAGGCCGAGCTCTACGACCTGTGCCAGTCCGTCAACGCCTCGAACCCGCTGGTCGGGCGCGTGATCCTGACGATCAACGCGGGCGGCGGCGACCGGCCGGCCACGGCCAGCAACCTGGTGCTGGACGTGGACGAACTCTCCGGTGACGCGACGTTCACGAACATCGAGATCGGCCGGGACGCGTCCACGCTGACCAAGGGCGGTGAGGGCGCGAAGGGGCAGCCCGGTCTCTTCGGCCAGCAGGCGGACCACGTCACGATCAACAACCTTCGGCAGGTCGCGTGGACCACGACGGCCGGCACGTTCGCGCTGACCGGCCTGCAACTCAAGGTCAACGTCGGTGACGACGCCAAGGAGTGCTTCTGATCGGCGCCCGCCGGCCCGCGCGTTCCGGGCGGGCCGGTGGGCCGGCAGGCGGGGAGCGGAGCATGCGAGACGTCGGCGGGGCGATCGCCCGAGGCTGGCGCGCCTTCGGCCGCTGGCGTGGGAACCGGCCGTTCTGGGGCGGCCTGCTGCTGATCCTGGCCGGCCTGGAGATGTTCGGCACCACCCAGGGCGGCGGCGTCAACGGGTTGTCCGTCCACGTGGGACCGAGCGGGTACCTGAGCTGGCTGATCCCGGCGGTGCTGGTCACCTGCGGGGTGCTGGTCTGGTGCACGCCCGCGCAGCGCGTGTTCTACGCGGTCGTCGGCGCGCTCACCTCGGTGTTCTCGCTGATGGCGATCAACCTCGGCGGCTTCTTCGTGGGGCTGGTGCTGGGCGCGGTCGGGTCGGCCCTGGCGTTCGGCTGGGGGCCGCCGGAGCCGGTCGCGGATCAGGACCCGGAGCCAGGACAAGACCAGAATCCGTCGCCGGGGTACGACCGGAGCGCGGTGCTCCGTCCGGCGGCGATGCCGGACGATCCGCCTGACCGGCGTACCCCCGGGATGTCGGTCTGGATCCTGATCGTGGTCTCGGCCGTGGCCGCGGGGCTGCTGCCGGGCGCGGAGGCGGCACACGCGGCACCGTGCCCGCCGCGGCCGAGCGCGTCGCCGGCGCCGTCGGCCAGCCGCTCACCGGGACCGATCGAGGAGTGGATCGGCGACGTCACGGACGGGATCGGTGACCTGCTCGGCCTCGGCGGCAAGGCCCGCCCGCCGTCCGCGCCGTCACCGTCCCGGTCGCCGTCCGGGGACGCCGGGGAGGACTGCGGGACGACCAACCCGCCCGGTCCGCCGGGCCCGCCCGCCTCGCCCGGTGATCCGGGCCAGCCCGGTGACCCGGGCCAGCCCGGTGACCCGGGCCAGCCCGGTGACCCGGGCCAGCCCGGTGGTGGGAAGCCCGCGGAGGATCCCGAGGAGCGGGTGAAACAGCTCGGGGTGCCGCCGGGAGTGCCGCCGGTGGCGACGCGGCCGTCGCTGCTGACCGGCACCAAGGTCGAGATGTGGAACCTCGGCATGGACGGCATCGTGGACATGCCCCGCGTGGACGGCAGCACGATCAAGGCGCTGCAGTTCTCGATGACCCGGGCGGACACGCACGACTTCCGGCTGGAGACGCCGCGCCACCGGGAACTCTCCCCGATCACCAGCTCGACGCTGGGCGTGGCGGGGGACGTCCGGTTCTACGCCACGAGGTTCACCGGCACGCTGCTCGGCATCACGATCACGCTGACGCCGGAGTCGCCGATCCCGCCGGACGGTATCCCGATCGCGTTGCCCTACATCGCGTTCCAGGACCCGTCCATGGAACTGCTGCTGGCCACCTGCCGGACGCTGACCGGTCCCGACCTCGTCGACGTGGTGTGACGAGGCCGGGAGCGGCGGTGGGTCAGTAGCGGGCCATCGCGCGGCGGAACGGGTCCAGGCCGATCGAGCCCAGGTTCAGGCCGGCCTGGTGGAACGCGCGGAGGTCGAAGTCCGTGCCCTTGCGGGCCCGGGCGTCCTCCCGCGCCTGCAACCAGAACCGCTCGCCGACCTTGTACGACGGCGCCTGCCCCGGCCAGCCCAGGTACCGGTTCAGCTCGAAGCGCAGGATCTCGTCCGGCATCCGGCAGTGCGCGCGCAGGAACGCCCAGCCGTGCTCCGGCGTCCACCGCTCCCCGGGCGCGAACCCGAACGGGTTGTCCGCCGGGATCTCCAGCTCCAGGTGCATGCCGATGTCGACGATCACCCGGGCGGCCCGGAGCGCCTGGCCGTCCAGCATGCCGAGCTTGTCACCCGGGTCGTCGAGGTAGCCGAGCTCGTCCATCAGCCGCTCCGCGTAGAGCGCCCAGCCCTCGCCGTACCCGGAGGTCCAGCCCATCAGGCGGCGCCAGCGGTTGAGCAGGTCCGCGCGGACCGTGGTCTGCCCGACCTGGAGGTGATGGCCGGGCACGCCCTCGTGGTAGACCGTGGTGACCTCGCGCCAGGTGGAGAAGTCCGAGATGGTGCCGGGCACCGCCCACCACATCCGGCCCGGCCGGCTGAAGTCCTCGCTCGGCCCGGTGTAGTAGATGCCGCCGTCGCTGGTCGGCGCGATGCAGCACTCCAGACGCAGCACCTGGTCCGGGATGTCGAAGTGGGTGCCGTTCAGCTCCGCCACGGCCTTGTCCGCGAGCGCCTGCATCCAGTCGCGGAACGCCTCCTTGCCGTGGATCGTGCGCGCCGGGTCCGCGTCCAGCGCCGCGACCGCCTCGTCGATGCTCGCGCCCGGGCCGACGATCCGGCTCGCGACCAGGCGCATCTCGTCCTCGAGCCGGGCCAGCTCGTCGAAGCCCCAGGCGTACGTCTCCAGCAGGTCCAGGTCCGCGCCGACGAAGTACCGGGAGGCCAGCGAGTAGCGCTCCAGCCCGGCGGCCTGCTTCTCCCGGCCGTGCGGTGCCAGCTCCCGGCGCAGGAACTCGCCGAACTCGGCGGTCGCGCGGGTCGCCGCGGCCGCGCCCCGCTCCAGGTCACCGGTCAGGCCCGCGGTCGTCGTCCCGAGCGACCGGACCAGCGCGTGGTAGACGTCGTCCTGGGCCGGGTCGGTCCAGATGTCGCACTGCTTCGCGACCTCGACGATCTGCTCGCGCGGGCTCACGTGCCCCCGCGAGACCTCGTGCAGCAGCGTCGTCCTGATCTGGTCGAGCGCGTGCGGGATCCGGTTGAGCCGGGCTGCGATGTTCGCCACCGCCTGCTCGCCGTCGTGCGGCATCAGGTCGAACGCGCCGCGCACGTCGTGCAGCGCGCTGGTGATCACGTTGAGCTGGCTGGTGGTCTCGCCGGCGTCGTACCGCGCGAGGTTCAGCTCCAGCCGTTCGATCATGGCCTCCCGGCCGACCTCCTCGTCCGGCGAACCGGCCGGGGTGGCGTGCAGGGCGGCCACGGTACGGCGGTCCAGGTCGGCCTGTGCGGCGTAGCCGTCCGGCGTGAGGTCGTCGAATTGGTCGTCGTAGCCGTCGATACCGAGGTGCGTGGCGCCGATCGGGTTCAGCGGTGCCCACTCCTCGACGTACCGTTCCGCGAGGTCGTCGATGTGTCCCACCGGGTGATGTTGTCACACCCCTGAGGCAGAGTGTCCGGACGTGACGACCCGTTCCTGGCTGCCCGGATATCTCGCGCTCGCCGCCGTCTGGGGTGCGAGCTTCCTGTTCATCGGCATCGGCGTGCGCGAGCTGCACCCGGTCTACGTGACGCTCTTCCGGGTGGTGGCCGGCGCGCTGACGCTGGGCCTGGTGCTGCTGCTCACCCGCGACCGGCTGCCCCGCGACCCGGCCGCCTGGGTGCACCTGTTCGTGATCGGCGTGTTCGGCGTGACGATCCCGTTCACCCTGTTCGGGTACGGTGAGCAGCGCGTCTCGTCCGGCCTGGCCGGCATCTGGAACGCGACCACTCCGCTGCTCACGCTGCCGATCGCGGCGCTGGTGCTGCGCACCGAGACGCTCACCGCGCGCCGCGTCGCGGGCGTCAGCGTCGGGTTCCTCGGCGTGCTCGTGGTCCTCGGCGTCTGGGACGGTGTCGGCGGTGCGCAGCTGTCCGGGCAGCTCATGTGCCTGGGCGCGGCGGCCTGCTACGGCTTCGCGATCCCGTACCAGAAGCGGTTCCTCGGGCACCGGCCCGACTCCTCCGCCTCGCTGGCCGCCGGTCAGCTGCTGATGGCCACCGTGCAGCTGCTGGTGGCGGCGCCACTGCTGGCCGGCGCGCCGCCGTCGCCACTCGGCCTGTCGCCGGAGGTGATCGGCAGCGTGCTGGCGCTCGGCGTGTTCGGCACCGGGCTGGCGTTCCTGGTCAACATGCGCAACATCCGGCTGATGGGCGCGAGCACGGCCGCGTCCGTGACATACCTGATCCCGGTCTTCGCGGTGCTGCTCGGCGTGCTGGTGCTGGACGAGCACATCTCCTGGCATCAGCCGGCCGGCGCGCTCATCGTGCTGGCCGGCGTGGCGATCAGCACGCTCAGCGTGCGTGCGTCCACTCGATGAGCCGGTCCGCGGACCAGGTGTTCACCACCCGGTCCGCGGGCACGCCGCACAGCGCGGCGCGCTCACAGCCGTACCGCTGCCAGTCCAGCTGACCGGGCGCGTGCGCGTCCGTGTCGATCGCGAAGAGGCAGCCGGCCTCGACCGCGAGCCGCAGCAAGCGCTTCGGCGGGTCCAACCGGTCCGGCCGACAGTTGATCTCGACGGCCTTGCCGTGCTCCGCGGCCGCGGCGAACACCCGCTTCGCGTCGAAGTCGCTCGGCGGGCGGCTGCTGGTCCGCGCGTGCGCCCGGTCGTTGTTCTTCGTGGGCAGCCGCCGGCCGGTGCAGTGACCGAGGATGTCCAGGTGCGGGTTGGCGACCGCCCTCAGCATCCGCCGGGTCATCGCGGCCTCGTCCGCCCGCAGGTCGCTGTGCACCGAGCCGACCACCACGTCCAGCCGGGCCAGCAGGTCGTCCTCCTGGTCCAGGCTGCCGTCCGGGTTGATGTCCACCTCGATCCCGGTCAGGATCCGGAACCCCTCGGGCAGCTGCGCGTTCAGCTTCGCCACGTGCGTGAGCTGCTGCCTCAGCCGTGCCGGGCTCAGCCCGCGGGCCACCTTCAGCCGCGGCGAGTGATCGGTCAGCACCAGGTACTCGTGGCCGACCTCGGCCGCGCCGAGCGCCATCTCCTCGATCGGCGAGCCACCGTCCGACCAGTCCGAATGGCTGTGACAGTCGCCGCGTAACGCCTCCCGCAACCGGATCGCGGTCACGGGCAGGTCGTCCTGCTCGGTGGCGAGCAGCCGGCGCAGGTAGACCGGCTCCTCACCGGCCAGCGACTCCGCCACGCAGCGCGCGGTCACGTCGCCGACGCCCTTCAGGTCACTCAGCGTGCCGTCGGCCGCACGCTCCTCGACCTCCGCGGGGTCGAGCGCGCCCAGCGCGTTCGCGGCCGACCGGAACGCCTTCACCCGGAACGTCGCCTCGTGCGCCGCCTCCAGCAGGAACGCGATGCGCCGCAGATCGGCGACCGGATCACGGGATGCCATGTCGTCAACCTAACGCGGGGTTGTCGCCCTCCGCGCGACATGGGTACTGTCCGGCTCACGTACGCCCGGCGTACGGGGAGGATCGACGATGACCGCCACGCTACGGGCCGCCGTCTCGGTGGTGCTGCTCGCCGGGTTCTACCTGGTCGCGCTGGTTCAGCTCGCGCTCGTCGCGGTCCTGCTCTTCGGGGCGAGCGTGCTGGTCGCCGGCCACGACGCGGTCAAGCTCGCGTTGCCCCTGATCACCCTGGGCGTCGGCGTCGCCGGGCTCGCGCTCGGCCGCGGCCTCGCGTCCCGGCGCTCCCGGCCGCACGGCATCCCGGTCGCGCCGGAGCGGGCACCCGCGCTGTGGGCCGTGGTGCGGGAGATCGCGGACCGGGCCGGCACGCGGGCGCCGGACCGGATCCGGCTGCTGCCGGACGCGACCGTCCGCGTCACCGAGGACGTCCGGCTGCTCGGCCTGCGCGGCGGCGTACGCACGCTCTACGTCGGCCTGCCGCTGCTGCAGATCATGACCGTGGACCGGGCGCGGGCGATGCTCGCGCACGAGCTGGGCCACTTCTCCCCGCCGGGCGGCGCCGCCTACCGCGGGCGGCTCGCGGTCACCGCCGCGCTGCCCCGCATGCCGCTCACCCTCCGCTGGTACGCGCACCTCTACCTGGCGTTGGACGCCGGCGCCACGCGTGCCCAGGAGGCCGCGGCCGACCGGCTCGCGGCCACGGTCGCCGGGCCCGGTGCCGCCGTGGCCGCGCTGCACGACCGGCCGGTGCTGGAGGCCGCCTGGTCGTTCTTCTTCCGGCGGTACGTGCGGCCCGGATGGGAACACGGCTACGTGCCCGACGACCTGTTCGGCGGCTTCGCCGACTTCGTCCACGCGCGCGCGGACGAGCTCGACGACCTGCGCAGCCAGGCCCCGGCCGCGGACCGCTGGGACACGCACCCACCGGTCGCGGAGCGGGTCGCCGCGCTCGCCGCCGGCCCCGCCCTCGCCGCCGGCCCCGCCCTCGATGCCGGCCCCGCCCTCGATGCCGGCCCCGCCCTCGATGCCGGCTCCGCATTCGATGCCGGCTCCGCGCCCGACTCCGCTGTCCGGCCGGAAGTGGGGGAGGCTCCGCTGCCCGCGACCGCGCTGCTCACCGACCCGGCCGGTGCGGCGCGTGCGCTGCAGGACGCCACGATCGCGGCGGGACGGCGCCCGCTGGCCTGGCCCGAGTTCATCGCGGCCGCCGGCACCGCCACGCTGCGCCGCGAGGCCGACCAGGTGCTCCGGGAGGCCGCCCGCACGCTCGGCCGGGACGACGCGGGCCTGTCCGAGACGCTGGACGTCGCCGCCACCGGCCGGTTCACCCGGGCCCAGGTCGAGTCGCTGCTGCTGCTCGCCGCGATCCACGCCGGTGCGGCCGGCTGGCGGCACAGCTGGTCCGCGCCGCCCCGCCTGCTCGGCCGGGACGGCAGCCCGCTGCGGCTCGGCGAGATCGCCACGCTGGCGCTGAGCCGGTCCACCGTGGACGAGGCCCGCAAGCACCTGGCCGAACTCGGCATCGACGCCGGCTCCACGCCGCCGCTGACCCCACGGTCCGGCGCGGCCGGCGCGGGCGCGGTCGCCGGCCTGATGAACGTGATCGTCAACGGCGAACGCTCCGACCTGGTGCTGCTCAACACGGGGCTGATAGTGGTGCCGGGCGTCCCGCGGCTGCGGCAGCGCGAGGTGCGGCCCCGCATGCACGCGATGCTGACCTCGATCCCGCCGGACCGGCTCGCCGCCGAGCCCGGCCACCGTTTCGTCGCCTACGCCGACTTCGCCACGGCCCGCCTCACCCGCCGCGTTCCGAAGACCTACGACATCACGCTGTACGACGACACCACCCTCAAGATCCGCGCCGGTACCGACACCGAGGAACTCGGCCCGGGCTGGTCCACCCTGGCCGACGCCACCCTCGCGTCCCGCTCCGCGTAGCGGACACCAGCTGTCCGCTACCCCGGGCAGGCTGAGGTCATGAAGCCCAACCGCGCCGGATCCCGGATCGACCACCTCAACGTCGCCGTGCCCGACCTCGCCGCCGCCGTCGCCTTCTACGAACCCGTGCTGGCCGCGATCGGGATCACGAAGATGCTGGAGTTCCCGCCGAACGCCCGGCCGAACCAGCCGACGGCCATGACCGGTTTCGGCCTCGCCCAGGTCAAGCCGTACTTCTGGCTCATCGACGGCGGCACGGTCGGCACCAACATGCACCTCGCCTTCACCGTCGACACCCGCGACGACGTGGACACGTTCCACCGCGCCGCGCTCGAGGCCGGCGCCACCTCACTCCTGGCGCCCGCCGTCCACCCCGAATACCACGACGACTACTACGGCGCGTTCGTGCTCGACCCGCACGGCATCAACCTCGAAGCGGTCTGCCACCAGGGATAGGCCCGGCGCGGTGGCGTGGCCGTGTGTTCCGCGACGGCCACGCCCCGCGCGGCGCACGTCTAGACGAATACACCTCTTGACGCCTAGCCCGCCGCGCCTAGCGTGTCCGAATGATCACCCCGGATCGTCGAGGCGCCGCCTACCAGCGGCTCGCCGGCATCCTGCGCGATCGCATCGCCTGCGGAAGCCTGCCGCCCGGCCGCCGCGTACCGTCCGAGAAGGATCTGCACGACGAGTTCGGTCTGGCCCGGGAAACCGTGCGGCGCGCGCTCGCGATCCTGCGGCAGGAGGGCCTCATCGAGGTCCGCCACGGGCACGGCACCTTCGTCGTCGACGCGCCACCGACCGCGGAACTCACGCCCGGCGACAGCCTGACCGCCACCGCCGCCATCACCGTCACCCGCGCCTCCGGCCGGGTGGAGACGTACCCGGCCGGAACCCGGCTCACGGTCGGTCCCCGGCCGCGGCTCGATCGTCCGGCCGTCGCCGCTGCCGTCGTCGTCGACGCCGGACACGTACTCCTGATCCGGCGCAGCGTTCCCGAAGGCCCGCTCTCCTGGCAGTTCCCGGCCGGCGAGATCGAGCCCGGCGAGGTCGCCACCCAGGCCGCGGCCCGGGAAGCGCGAGAGGAGACCGGCGTGCTCGTCCGGCCGGTGCGCCCGCTCGGCCGGCGCGTCCACCCCACCACCGGCCGGTCGATGCACTACGTGCTGTGCGACCTGATCGGCGGCTCCGCCCACCCCGCCGACCCGGACGAGGTGGCGGAAACCGCGTGGTGCGACCGCGCCGCCCTCGCCGACCGGGTGCCGTACCCCCTCTTCGGCCCGGTCCAGGAACACCTCGACCGCGTACTCGACTGACCGCGACGCGCGAGGGCCCGGCGCGCCCGCACTATCGTGCGGCGGACAGCGGACGCGTCGAACGAGAAAACGCCCGGCAGCTGCTGTCGCAGCTGCCGGGCGTTTGCCCTGCTGGATGGCGGTGGCGGCGGGATTTGAACCCGCGGAGGGCGTAAACCCTCACACGCTTTCGAGGTCTGCCCACCACTGGACAGCGGCGACCCAGAAGGTCCCTGAGCTGCTCATTGGCGATGTGGTGGACAGTAAAGTTCGTTGGCGAACAGACCCGAATGAGACGACAACTGAGACGAAGACAGGGACGCTACCTGAGCATGATGCCGGACTCATCCACGTACTCGATCCCTCGCTGGGTGATCCACACACAATCGGGGCCGCGATGGATGTAGTTCAACTCACGTTCAAGCCGGAAATATATCCGACTCATATTCTTACGCATTGCAGGCGTGCTCCACTCCCGCAACTGGTCTCGCGTCGCTCCCATACTTCCGCAGTGATAAAGCAGCACCAGCATGTGCTGACCGTGACTCAGGGTCGGATCGAGTACCTTCAAAAATCCATGAAAGTCCTCGACAACTGGCGCACGCCGAGTGACAAGGTCCCGAACGATACGCTGCGCTTCATCCGCTGATATCGTAGGCATATGCCACAAGCGAATGAATTCAGCCAATACCCAGTCCAGAACTCCAACAACCAGCGTGGCATCCTGTAAGTTAGGATCAATTCCATCCGCCAAATGCGCAGTATCGCGATTGTTGCGAATATCGTAAACCACCCGCAGGGATCGCGGAATATGCAAACGAATCGAGGCAGGTGGACCGCCATTCTTTGGCAACGATGCCAGCAATTTAATCAGCTCGTCGGTTTTCAGGGAGCCACCCAGTGGCACAAAGCTGCCAGTGGCCTCTTCCTGTAGAAGGCGAAAGGCTGCCTCGCAGAATCGTCCGCCCTCGACGGCCTGCAGGCGAAGTCCGCCTCGATAGAATTCAGACTTCGCCTCCTGGTATGCCAACAAAAGCTCATCGACCAACTTGGGGTCTCGGCGCAGGGCGAGAGCTTGCCGCATTTCCTCGATCACGGCTTAGCGAGTCCGCTCGCAGAGGACTTCGCCGCTTCGCTTCCGACGGCCGACTTTGCAGCAGCGCCACTCGATCCACCGTGAGAGGTTGTCGACCTTTTCGCTACCGGCTTGCGCCTACGAACTGGATTATGGTCTTTCGCCGCAGCCTCAACCGCATCACGATCGGGAAGGGCCGCAACAATGGCCTCCCCCAACGTGGAGATCTGCCTGTTTCCCGCACCCGCCGAGACCAGATATCCATTCCTAGTTTCCGCTTTAGCCACATCGCGACTAGGATTCTGCATTTTTGGCTGAGCGGCTTCCGTATTGAGTGAAATGATGTCAGCAGTTTTGAAATGATGCACATTTCGACAATGGGTAAGGTAATATGCCAGACAGGCGATCTTCTCGCTAAGACTTTTCGGACGCTTCGAGGCAAGGAAAGCTTTGGGTGATGAGAGATCGCCAATCCCGCCCTGAGGATACGACGGATACGGTGCGCCAGTGACGTTGTACGGAACTGCCGACATCATCGGTGGCACCACACCAGGCGAAAGCATGGGCGCATAAGGAACTGCAGACGTAGGATCCGAAGGTGGCATAGAAATCAGAGGAGGCGGGGACACCTTCAGGATTTCAGACAACCAGCGGAGCGCTCTCGCGACCTGTTCTTGATCTAGAGCCTGCAGTGCCTCCAGGGCTGCCTTGGTTGCATCCAACTCCAAGGCAGCCTTAGTTGCGTCCAACTCGACGGCCGGGTCGACCATCTTCACTCCAAATGAGTCTCAGCGGCGGGCTCAGCCCTTGGCCACACTCTCCCCATGAGAGCCACTCAGCATATCGAACCTGCGCCGAGTATCAAGGCGGCATTGCGAGAGACATTCAAGATCTTTTGATTTGAAGATCATGAGAATACAACTGGTGTATGAATTGATAAGACTATTCTCATCGTTCTCCTGCAGGAGCATATACGTCTAGACAAATATACCTCATGGGCTTCCCATAGATGCACCTAATGTGAGTCTGTGATCACGCCCGATCGAGAGGGTGCCGCGTATCGGCAGCTTGCTGCCGCACTCCGCGAGCGCATGCACAGCGGAGTGCTGCCTCCAGGTCAGCGCATCCCCTCCGAGAAGGACCTGCAGCACGAATTCGGGTTGGCACGGGAAACGATCCGCCGCGCGCTGTCGATCTTGCGCCAGGAGGGCCTTATTGAGGTCCGTCACGGCCACGGCACGTTCGTCGTCGAGACGCCTCCGTCGGTAAGCCTGAAGTCAGGCGACAGCATCACATCGAGCGCTGCCATCACCGTAACCCGCGCAACTGGTCAGGTTGAGACGTATCCGGTCGGCACGAAACTCACGGTCGTCGACTAAGCCGATGTCGACAAGTCGCGCTGCTAGCGATCTCAGAAGGTTCCCATGAGCCAATCAGCGCGGCATACCGTCATAGATGAGTGGACCGGGCGCCACGCATGCGCGCTGCAAGCGGCTCTTCGGATGTCGCAAGATGAGATGGCGGCGCTGATCGGCGTTGCGAAGCGGACGATCGCGGCATGGCATGAGCGGCCCGAGGTCCGCATCCGGCCGGAGCTACAGCGAGCGCTCGACACCGCTTACGAGCGATCTGACGACTCCGTGAAGATCCGGTTCGCGCGGCAGCTCAACGCCGAGGACCGCGCCGATGTTGAGGCGGCCGGAAGCGCAGCACCGCTCACAGTCGCGATAGCTGTCGTGGTCAACGGTGCGCGCGTGCTCCTCGTCTGCCGGCGCGAGGACGACCCGGACGGGATTACCTGGCAGTTCCCCGCCGGGATCGTCAAGCCGGGTGCGAAGCCTCGCACGGTCGCGGTGCGGGAGACGTTGGCGGAGACCGGAATTCACTGCACGGTTACGCGGGCGCTGGGAAGCCGGGTGCATCCGATTACGGGTGTGTTCGCCGAGTACTTCCTGTGCACCTATCTCACGGGTGAGGTCGACAACCTCGATCGGGCCGAGAACGTGGACGCGGTGTGGATACCGCGGCAGCGCATCGGTGACTTCGTGCCCGCTGACCGGGTCTTTCCCCCTGTTCGGCAAGTCCTGGAAAACCTGGAAGCGGAGTCATGAGTCAGCCTGAGAAGCCAGCAATCGCCGCCGCCATCATCGTCGAGGACGGGCGGGTCCTGATGGTCCGTCGCAACGTCAAGGAGGGGGCGCTCTCCTGGCAGTTCCCGGCCGGCGAGGTCGAGCCGGGCGAGACCAGCGAGGATGCCGCCGTTCGCGAGGCGAACGAGGAGACGGACGTGACTGTCCGCGCGGTGAAGACGCTCGGCGAGCGCGTGCATCCGAACACCGGGCGGACCATGGTCTACGTCGCGTGCGACCTGGTCAGTGGCACGGCGCGAGTCGCGGACGAAGAGGAGCTGGCGGAGGTGGCGTGGTGTGACCGCGCCACCCTGGCCGAGTATGTGCCGTATCCGTTCTTCGGGCCGGTGCAGGAGCACCTCGACGCGGTCCTGCGTTAGTCGGTGCCGAGCAGGTCGGCGAGCCGGGAGCGGACCACGCCGGCGTGGAAGAAGTCCGGCATCGGCACGCCGGCGATGACCTGCCGGTCGGAGACGGCTTCGTTCAGCGAACGCGGTGGGAGTGCCTCGATCAGCTTGAGGCACTCCCACGCGTACCCGCGAGCCTCTGGAATTTGCCCTTCTGCACGGAGCCGGACGGCGAGCGCGAACGCGTATTCCGCGGCGGCGCGGTCGTCCTGGTAGAAGCGCTCCTCCTCGTACCGCTTGCGGAGCGCACTGATCGGCGGCGGCTCCTCGGGGAGCATCAGAAGAGGTAGCGCTCGGCGACGGTCTGGTAGTCGAACAGCTCCGTCTCGGAGAACCACAGCTCGACCTCGTACTTGGCCTCCTCGACGTTGCCGGAGGCGTGGATGAGATTTGCAGCCACGATGCCCTTGGCCTCGGTGTACGCCTTTGACGTGTGCGCGAAGTCGCCGCGGATCGTGCCGGGCGGGGCCTGGTTCGGGAACGTGGCGCCGACCATGCGGCGGACGGTGGCGACGACCTCGACGCCTTCGAGGACGAGCGCGATGACCGGGCCGGTCTGCATGAAGTTCGCGGTCACATCGAAGACGGACTTGCCGAAGCGCTCCTCCAGGTCGAAGTAGTGCTTCTTGGCGAGATCCGCGTCGATCTGCACCATCTTGGTGCCGACGACCTTCAGGCCCGCGTCCTCGAACCGCTGCAAGATCCGGCCGGCCAGACCGCGCGCGACCGCATCGGGCTTGAGAAGAACGAGGGTCCGCTCCAGAGCCGCCATGCCGTACCTCCGCTATCAGCTACGTAGATCTATAGCCTCGCATAAGATCGATGCATCTGGCTGCCCCGTGTTCCGTGTCGGCTGATTGCGCTCGAAGGGTCGGCATCAGATTTCACTGATACTCGACGACAGCAAGCCCTCACCTTCGGGAGATGTGGCCGTCGCTCATGGTGGGACGGCGGCTTAGGGGCCGCCGTCGCCATACCTTGTATCGCTGGAGAGCCGTCTAGTGAGGTGATCTCAGTGAGTTTCGGGCAGGATTCGGTATTCGAAGTGGGTGAGGTGAAGTGCGGCGGCGACGATGTCACCGATTCGTCGTGGGCTGGCGGTGGTATGGCGTAGCGTTTTCCAGCGGCCGACGAGGATGGCGAAGCCGCGTTCGCCTTGCCAGCGCAGGCCGCGTAGCAGCCGGTTCACCGTCCGGTTCGCCACCGCGAGTTGCCGGCCGCCGGCCGGTTGTTTGGTGGGGGTTTTGATGCCGTGACCTGCTCCTTCGTAGCCGGCGTCGGCGAGGGCCGGCAGCTGCAGTTCGGCGGCGGCCCAGTTCAACGCGGCGGTGACGCCCAGCTGCTGAGCGCAGCTGAGATCATGCATATGCCCGGGCAGTGACGGTGAGGTCCAGATGATCAGCCCGTCAGGGCGCATGACGGCCTGGACGTTCGCGCCGAAGTCCCGGTGCTTTCCCGAGTACCAGGCGTCGATCGTCTCGCCCTTCACGCTGGTGGCGGTCTCCGCGAGGCGGTCACAGTCGAACAGCTTGCCGTCCAGAATGACGAACGCCCAGCCCTCGTCGGCGGCCCGTTGTAACGCCTCATGCAGATCAGGTGCCTGGGCGGACAGCACGGTGATGCCTTCGGCGAGATACCGGTAAACGGTGGCCCGGGAGATCCCGAACCCGGCGCCCAGCACCGTGGCGTCTTCGGCTTTGCGGAACCACACTATGACCAGCAGCGCCTGGTAGAAGCAGGTCAACGACCGTGTCCCGCGACGGGTGCCCCTCGCCCGCCGTTCGGCGGACAGCAGCTGGGCAAGGTAGCGCACCAGTTCCCTGGGCACGTCGAGCATGGCAGGATAAGCGATCACGTGGAGCCCTCTCGTAGACCTGTTCCGTCGCAAGAACCTGTCTATCGATGGCTCCACGCCCATATCCAGCACCATCCGCTTCGACCCGATATGCCCGTGTCTACAGCAGAACCGCGCCGCAAGTCCTCGTTGAGATCACCTCAGTGACGCCGGGAAGCCTACAAGGCGATCAGCTCGGCGATCTTCTTGGCGATGTCCTCCATGGAGTCCTCTCCTGTGCTCAGCCCGTTACGGGAGCCGAGGAGCGGGCTGACCGATCGAATCTCCTCGTAAGTGACCCCGTGCGCTACGGGAATCAGCAGGTCACGTGACAGCAGTTCCGAGAGTTCCTTCTCGGATACCCCGCCGTTCTCGATGCGCCTAAGAAGCGCGGGCGTGATCAGGACGAGGCCGATGCGCGTCTTGGCAAGGCCCTTATCGATCTCCCGCATGAAGGGCTGACCAAGGATGATGTCCCTCTCGCTGAACCAGACCGACACACCCTCACCTTCGAGGAAGTTGTGCAGTTCAGTCGCGGCCCCACGCCGATCGTCCCAGGCGTGACAGAGGAACAGATCGTAGGACTTAGCCCGAGGTCCTACGGCTTCGACCTTGCTGCGGTAGCGATCCAGCGCCGCAACTTCCTCTGAGGTATAGGCAACGGGTGAGTTGACTGGCGACCATCGAGGTCGTGCCGATCGACCGCCGCCCCCGCCGGAGGACCCGCTTCCGCCACCGCTGCGGGATGAGGCTGGCGAGGCGTAGCTGGACGGGTGTGAGTAGGGCGAGTACGACGATCGGCCATGGACGGGGCATGCGGCGGCACCGCTGGAGGTGCGGTGGCCCTGGCTGGGTGCTGTGCATCTCATGGACTCACTATAAGACCAACCCCTGAATTGTCGTTGTGTGGACGCCACAGCCTCACATCGGCGTGTTCGACATCAGCAAGGCGACCCATGGGCGAGCGAAGCCACCGCTCTCAGCCGAGGTCGATCCAGTAGTCCAGCTCGACGCGGTCGGAGGGGATGACGATGTCGGTCGCGACCTCGACGACGCGCTCGCCGGCGTAGGTCTGCCTGGTGATCGTCACGACTGGCGTACCCGATGGGATTCGCAGGGTGTCGGTTTCTTCGCGGACCGGCATGCGGGCGCGCACCCGTTCGCGGATTCCGGTGATCACGATCCCGAGGCTGTGGAGCTGGGCGGTGTTGCCGCCGGGCCACGGTTCGTTCTCCGGGTCGGCGACCGGCGTCCCGGCGACGTCAGCCAAGAGCAGACAGGACACAGACATTTGCTGGGGCACGCCGTGGGCGCGGAAGACGAAGCGGCGCTCCAACAGCATCGTGCCGTTCTCGACCCCGAAGAGTTCCGCGCGTGCGGCGGAAGCGGGGACTTCGGCGAACTCCTTGTCGAGTGTGTACTCCGACCAGCGGACCGCCTGGTCCGCGGTGAACGAGGTCTCGGGCTGGGTGGCGCCGCGGATTTGGTCGAGTTCGCGGCGGTAGCGGTCGGAGCCGAGCCGGCGGACCGGCATGACGGGGCGGGCGTAGGTGCCGCGGCCCTGTTCGGTGACGGCGAGGCCTTCGGCGCGGAGGAGGCCGATCGCCTCGCGGACGGTGCCGCGAGATACGCCGAACTCGTTCATCAGGGCGGTTTCGCTGGGGAGCAGTGAGCCGGCGGGGATGGTGCCGGCGAGCATGCGACGGCGTAGTTCGTCGGCGACCGTGCGGTAGCGCGGACGGTCGGGGTGCGGGCTAGACACGTCGGTCACCCTACGCCGCTCCTGAACTCGTATAGACGAGGTTAGCGAACCACACGTCTAGACGTGTCGTCTAGACAGGTGTACCTTCGGTCGCGCAGCCAGCACCTTTCGGTGTTTCTAGGGCTAGACGCGCCGGTGCTGGCTGCCCGCAGACCGGTGCGGCGGCGCTTCGTCCCGCAACGGGTGCCGTCGTGCCGCCGGGTCTGCGCAAGGGCGCCAGCTCTACGAAAGCCGCGACCGGGACGGACCGGCTGAGTGGTGCCTCAACAGCGAAATGCACAGCCGCTCATGCATGTCCGTCCGGACCTTTGGAGGTCGCGATGCGTCCATGGAAGCGCATCAAGTGGTTCTTCAACCCGCACGATTCTGACGAGCCGATCCGGGTCGTCTCGCGTGCGGTTCCGGTGCCGTACCGCGGTCACAGCGAGCCTGCCTGGAATGGGCCGACGACCCGCTATGAGCCGTTCCGGCTGACCCCGGGGCAGCGGGCGCGTGGTCACGGCGGACGGTGGCCGTCGTGAGCGCCGGGGCGGTGGCGCCGCAGCGTCGCCCGGAGATCGTGCCGGGCACGGTGCTCGACCTTGCTCCGCTCGATCATCGCGGGGACGGCGGACGGCTGTCTCTGCGCGTGACGGAAATCGGCGAGGAGTACCGGAGGGTGCCCACGCTCGAATGGCTGCGGGTCAAGGGCGTGGTGGTCCGGTCCGATGGTGTGCCGGGTGGCGAGACGAGCGCTTGGGTCCGCACTGCGGCGCTGGCCGATGCCGTACGGCCTACCGGGTGGCTACCGGAGCCGGTCCGGTGAGCGCCGGTGAACAGACGATCACTTCGTCAGAGGGGACGAGGAGAGTGGAAGAGGCAGAACGCGAACACCCCGGCTGGTGCGCCGCCGACCCGGGCGAGCATCGGTCACTCCCGGTCGTGGTGCGGCCGGACGCTTTCGACGACGCGTCCGTACAGGCCTGGTTGACGTCGCTGTACGGCAGTGATGCGGCATCGGCGGTCGTCACGGTCGAGGTCGAGGACGTGGAGATGCGTGCCCGGCGGACACTGACCGTCGGGCTGACGAGGGCGTTCATCGCCGCGTTGGCGGAGCTGCGGCGGTTGCGCCGAGCCGGCGAGCGCCGCGCCGTGGTCGATGGGCATCCCTCGTGGTGCACCCGGATGGAGAGTGCGGGTGAGCCGCACCGGTCGCGGGAGGTGGAGGCGGCCGAGGAGCACAACGGGGACGTCATCCGGGTCTGGCTCGCGCTGGGCGCGAGTCAGGGGGATGCGCGGCCGCGGACGCTGGTCGAGATGCGCACCGATGGCGTGGTGCTGGAATGGCCGCCGCTGACACTGGTTCAGCACGCCGTCCTGCTGCGCAAGCTTGCCCACCTGCTGGAGCAGCTTCACTCGGCCGACGCGGAAGCGCCCGCACTGCGCCGATCCGCGTAGGCCCTCGCTCGATCGCCGTAGGCGCGATCGAGCGGAGGCGCGCCGCTCTTCCTGGCTCGCACACCCGGAAGGGCACAGCGGCGCGCCCGACACCGGTGTGCCGCCGCCCGGCTGAGGGCACCACGTGCGGCGGCACACCTCCTTCGTTCCTGAGCTGGAAGTGGCGCCGAATGACGCACCTTGACCATGCCGACGCGGTCGACGGTTGGCTTCCCGCCGGTGGCGACATCACCGTTGGCGCTGCACACCTGCAAGTCACGCACGCGCCGAAAGGTGATGTCGCCCTACGTAGCTCGGCCGATCCGGCAGGGCCGGCCCTACTGGTCTCCCGTTCCGCGATTCGCGACTTCATCGAGGCGGGACGGACGGGGACGCTCGATGCCGTGCTCGGGCGCTACTCCGACGAGCATCCGGTCTGGTGCACGGGGATCGAGCTGCCGGGCCGCCGGCATCGGTCCAGCGTTCTCCTCGCGCACCGTTCCGATGACCTCACCGAAATTCGGGTCTGGATTGTGCAGCCATCCGAAGCTGACGCCGAGACCGTGATGATGAGCTTCGAAGAAGCGGACGGCAACCGCAAGCGGCTGGTGCTGACCGAGCAGCGCATCGCTCGCTTGATCACGGCGACCGAGGAACTCGAACGCCTCTCAGCACATAGTGAGACGTATATGGGAACCGATGACTTATCGCACCCTATGTGGTGCGTCGGCTCCGGCGGCGAAGTGCGGGGCTGGAGGCATCGATCCGACAGGCAGATCATCGCTGCCGGTGGCTCTAGGGACGAGGTCGACGCGGAGGCCATCGACCTACAACTCATCCGGACCATCGGGCGCTTCGGAGATCCTGACAAGCCAAACCGCGTCCTGCTCAACACCTTGAACGGAAACGAGCACACTTGCTGGATCTTCGAACTCCACCAACTCCCGCTGATTCGCCGAGCCCTGGCTGAGATCGGAAGATGGCAATCGCGGGCGCCTGAGCAGCTCGGCTACTCGTGATGTTCGCCTGGCCGGCGCTGCGGCCAGGCACTCGCCATGTTCCCGGCCTTATGCGCCGGGTCGAACGACGTGCACGAGATCACGTCTGATCGCTCCCTGCCCCGAAGCAAGCCGCACCATCGCTGCACCGATAACGCATCGATGATGTGCGCTGCCTTCATCGGCGGCGCGCGGCGTCTCCGGTTGACTGGTTGTCAACGGAGGAACGCTTCGGAGGGAGGTTGAGCATCATGCTTCAGTCGGAGACGACCGAGCCGCGCCGCGGCCGGGACGCCTGCCAGTCACGGACGGCCGTGGGGCGCCAGGCCGGGGAGCGGCCGAACATGCGGTCGGCGGCGGGGGCCTGGCCGCGGGAAACGTAGGCGGCCCAGGTGGCGCGGCTGATCGGCGCGCCAGCTGATCGCAGGTACGCGAGTACGTCCTCGGTCGTCCACCAGTCGGCGGGCAGGCTGTCGTCAGTCGTCTCGGCCATCACGGGCGAGCCTACGCGAGTCTCGCCGCGAGCCGCGCGCTCGCATCATCACGGTCTGCGCCGCGTGAGCGGGTAGGTAATCGTCGATTGACGAATACAACGTCAAGCTGTAGCATCCGCAGCGTCGAATACAACGTCACGTTGTAATCGCGGTGCCGTGCCGTTCCATCGACTTCGTCTTGAGAGGAACCACGTTCATGAGCACCAACAACCAGCGCTTCGCCGACGGCGAGCCGGGTCCGACGCCAGAGCATCTGACGGCGATCGAGCGGGAGTGGCCGCTGATCGAGGCGGAGATGGAGCTGGTCAGGGCCGAAATTCAGGTCCTGACGACCGAGCCCCGGCCCACGGCGATCGACTGGCGCCGGCTGCGGCTCGCGGAGCGTCGCGTGCTGCACGAGGCCGCGATCCTGGTCGCCCGGCTGACCGAGTCGACCGACCGCGCGGCATGAGATCCCTGCGGGTCAGTGCGGACCCGATGACGTCCCTCGCCACGGATTGGAGGCTCCGATGAGTCTCGGAATCTTCTCCCTGATCCTGCTCGGGCTACTCGCGGTGCTGGTCACCGACCGCAAGACCCGCGGCCGGATCGTGTGCACGGCGCTGTGCGCGTTCATGCTCGGCCTGGTCGTCGCCGGCGCCGACGGGGTCCTGACCGGCCCGGCACACGCGCTGGTCGACGGCGTCCGGTCGGGGATGACCGCGATCGGGAACTCGCTCGGCGGTGGCCAGTGACGGACACACACCTGATCAGGGTGCGGTGGGGCGTGCGGGGTGCGGTCCTGCTCGGCGTCGCGACCTCGGTCGCGGCGAACGTCCTGCACGCCGAGCCGAACCCGATCTCCCAGGCCATCGCGGCGTGGCCGCCGTTCGCGCTGCTGCTCACCGTCGAGCTGATCTCCCGGGTGCCGGTCCACCGTCGCGGCCTCGCGGCGGTGCGGATGGCCGCGACGGCGATCATCGCGGGAATCGCGGCGTGGGTGTCGTACTGGCACATGGCGGGCGTCGCGGCCCGCTACGGCGAGGAAGGCGCGGCCCCGTACCTGATCCCGATCTCGGTTGATGGTCTGGTCGTGGTCGCGTCCGTCTGCCTGGTCGAACTCTCCGGCCGCATCCACGCGGCCACGGCAGCGACTCCCGAGAGCGCGGAGCGTCCGGCGCTGGCGCCGGAAATCCAGGACAAGACCACGGACACAGACCCGGACACGGGTACGGCGTTCGCGCTGGATACGGCCGAGGAGCCGCAATCCGAAACCGCGAACGACGGCGCCGGCGAAAGTCCGGACAGCGAGCCACAACCCGAGCCGGTCGTGGTTCCGCGGCCGAAACGTAAGCGGGACACCGGGTCTGCGGTCGCGCGGTTGCGGGAGCGGCATCCCGACATGAGCGCGGTCGAGATCGCGCGGCGGGTCGGGGTCACCGACCGGACCGTGCGCCGGCACCTGCGTACCCCCGTGATCGAAGCCGCATGAAGGAGATCTCCGGAATGAGTGCGACCGCACGACACCTCGCCTCCGCGCTCGAAGCGCTCGGCGAGACCACGAACGACGTCGCGGAGTTCCTGACCGCGGGCGGCTGGACCGGGCTGCGCAGCGACGGCCGGGCGTGCCCGATCGCGATCTACCTCAGCAGCGTCGTGCCGAACCTCAGCGACGTGTACGTGACGCCGTACGAACTGGTCGTCGTCACCGGGGACGGCGAGGAGATCGACACGGGGTTGCCGGTCGGGCCGTCGGACTTCGTCTCGGCGTTCGACGACGGCGCGTACGACGATCTCGCGGCCGTGATCACGGACGAGTTCGGTGAGGTCACCGACGACATCGAACGGTAGCTCCGCCCGGGGCGCGGCCATCCGGCCTCGCAAACCTCCGGCCGCGCCCCGGCCTCCTCGTCAGCCTTTCCAGACCTCTGCGGAGGGAACCATCATGACAAGCCCTGACGACTTCGATTGGGTACGGCACGAAGCCGAGCTGACCGGCGGACCCCCGCCGGTCGACACACCGGACGCGCTCACACCGCACCGGTGGAGCGCGGCCGGACTACGGGCCACGAAGCGGCGGCCGATCATCCCGGCGTGGGCGCGGTCCCGGACCGAGCTGATGATCCAGGTGCGGTGGGTGGTCGCCTACTACACGCACGTGAGCCTCTACCACCTGACGCGCAGCCCGAAGTACGCAGCGAAGCTGGTCATCCGGGCGCCGCGCGGTGCGGCCCGGCTGGTCGGCGGTGCGGTCCGGTGGGTGGTCGACGCGGAGGGCGCGCCAGTGCGGGCGGCGGCGGTGCGCCGGGAGAGCGCGGAGGAGTACCTGAAGCTGTCCCGGCAGCGAGACGCGCGGGTACGGCTACGTACCGCGCTGCTGGTCTCGTTCCTGGTCGGCGGGATCGCGGCGGCGGGGCTGCTGGTGATCGCCGGGTCGGAAGCGGCCTGGTATGCGGTGCTGATCGCGGTCGTGGCGGTGCTCGGGGTGGCCGGGACGCCGGCGGACCGGCCGTTGGTCGATGCAGCGGTGTCGGCGACGCGGACGCCGAAGCTGACCTCCGACGTGGTGCTGACCGCGCTCGGCGCGCTCGGGGTCGCCGGGATCAACCAGGCGATCTCCCGGCGCGGGTTGCAGGACGCGATCCGGTTCGCGGAGCCGATCAGCAGGGACGGGCCGGGATGGCGGGCCGTCCTCGATCTGCCGCCCGGGGTCACGGTCGATCAGGTAGTGGAGAAGCGCAAGGAACTGGCGTCCGCGCTCAGCCGGCCGCTCGGATGCGTGTGGCCGGAGGGCAACGTCGAGGTGCACCCGGGACGGCTGGTGCTGTGGGTCGGCGACGACGATCTGTCGAAGGCCGAACAGCCGGGATGGCCGCTGCTGAAGAGCGGGACGGCGAGCCTGTTCCGGCCGGTGCCGTTCGGGACCGACCAGCGCGGGCGGCCGGTCATGGTCACGCTCATGTTCGCCTCGATGGTGATCGGGTCGATTCCGCGGGTAGGCAAGACGGTCGCGGCGCGGCTGCTGTTGCTCGCCGGGGCGCTGGATGTGCTGGCGGAGATCCACGCATACGACCTGAAAGGCATGGGGGATCTCGCGCCGGTCGAGCCGGTCTGCCACCGGTACCGGGCCGGGTCCGACGATGACGACGTCGCGTACGGGCTGGCGGACATGCGCGAGGTGGCGGCGGAGCTGACCCGGCGAGCGCGCGTGCTGCGGGAGTTGCCGCGGGAACTGTGCCCGGAATCGAAGATCACACCGGAGCTGGCCGCGCGTGCGGCGTACCGGCTGCATCCGATCTTGATCGTGGTCGACGAGTGCCAACGCTGGTTCGAGCACTCCGAGCACGGTGAGGAACTGCGGGAGATCGCGGAGGATCTCGTCCGGCGCGGCCCGGCAGCGGGGATCATCGCGGTGTTCGCCACACAGCGGCCGGATGCGAAGTCGCTGCCGACAGGGATTTCCGGCAACGCGGTGCTGCGGTTCTGCCTCAAGGTCATGGGACAGATGGAAAACGACATGGTCCTCGGGACCAGCGCATATCGCAACGGGGTGCGGGCGACCATGTTCAGCCGGCGCGACCTCGGGATCGGCTATCTCGCGGGGGAGGGCGACGAGCCGCAGATCACCCGGACCTACAACGTTGACGGGCCGGCGGCCGAGGGTGTGGTGCGGCGGGCGCGTGTACTGCGAGAGGAGGCGGGGCGGATCACCGGGCATGCGCTCGGGGAGGAGTTCGCGCCACACGCCGTCGCCGCTGTGTCGGTGCTCGACGACATCGCGGCCGTGGTGCTCAGCGACGAGACGAAAGTCTGGTGCGAAACTGTCGCGGCACGGCTCGCGGAGCTACGGCCGGAGACCTACGCGGGGTGGGACGGCGAACAGGTGACGGTGGCGCTCAAGCCCTACCGGGTCAAGGTCCGCCAAGTGTGGGGCACCGACCGGAGTAGTGGGCTCGGTGCCAATCGGCGCGGCTTCGAGAGAGTACAGCTCCTCGCGGCCATCGCGGAACGTAACCGGCGACGGGACGCCGGATAGGCCACGGCCGGTGCTAGGTCTAGCACCCACGGGCCGCTAGACCTAGCACCTCCGCTAGCAGGCCAAAACCCCACTGAACAGGACGCTAGCAACCTAGCGGCCTACCCCTCGCACGCCCTGAAACCGGCAACGGAGGCGCTCGTGCACCCCTCACACCTGCTAGGGATCCTGCTCTGCCTCACACCCGTCCTCGTCGCTATCAGTTACTGCGGGCTCTGCCAGATCAGGCCGTTCGCACGGTGCCGCGTCTGCCGCGGGACCGGCCGGGCGCGACGCCAGTTCGGACGGGTCAGCCGAGCCTGCCGAAGGTGCGACGGCACCGGGCTCCGCGTGCGGGCCGGCACCCGCGCGGTCAACCGAGCCGCGCGCCTCTACCGCGACGGCACGAACTGAGCGGCGGGCCGGTCATGGCGAGACAGCAACGCGCGCTCCGGATCGAACTCGGCGACGGGCTCGGGCTCGTCGAGCTGCGCCGGCACGCCGACGAGAACGGCCGGACCTGGGCGGAGATCCGAATGCAGATCCCGCTCGGCGACAGCGAAGCCGCAGCACGACGGCAACTGATCGCGCTTCTTCTCCGACTTCGAGAACTCGCCGCTGACGTGGCCGCGCGGCGGCGGCCCGGACCGCGGCCCTGATCACAAGCGTGGAAAGGACTTCGCAGTGAAGGCAAAGACTGTGCGCACGACTCGCGTCGGCGCCAAGCAGGATCAACCGATAACGATTCGCATTACCGATCTGCCAGACCTCGTCTCCGCGGTCGACCACCAGGAGGAGCGCATGCAGGTCACCGATGACCGCATGGTGCTGACCATGGAAGAGGCGGCCCAACGGCTCGGGATCGGCCGCACCACCATGTACGCCCTTGTCATGAACGGCGAGATCCGCTCCGTCACGATCGGCCGGCTCCGTCGCGTTCCTGTCAGGTGCCTCACCGAGTACGTCGACCACCTGCTCGACCCCGCCTCACCTGACACCGCGGTCTGAGGGGAAGCGGGCATGAGAACGCGCAAGCCGAACGGCACATCGACTGTCTACAAAGGCGCGGACGGCTACTGGCACGGCAGGGTCGTGATCGGCGTCAAGAACAACGGCAAGCCGGATCGTCGTCACGTTCAGGCCAAGACCGAGGGCGAGGTGTACGACAAGGTACGGAAGCTGGAGCAGCAGCGCGAGAACGGCACCGTACGCAAGGTGGGGCAGCGCTGGACGGTGGAGAAGTGGCTGACGCACTGGGTCGAGAACATCGCGGCCGAGTCGGTCTCAGACAACACGCTGTCCGGCTACCGGGTCGCGGTCGGCAAGCACCTGATTCCGGGGGTGGGTGCTCACCGGATCGAAAAGCTGGAGCCGGAGAACCTGGAGACGCTGTACCGGCAGATGATGCGGGCTGGCAGCGCGGCTGGCACAGCGCACCAGGCTCACCGAACGATCCGGACGGCCCTCAACGAGGCGGTGCGGCGAGGTCATCTCATCCGGAATCCGGCGACGCTCGCGAAGCCGCCGAGGCTTACCGACGAGGAGATCGAGCCGTACGCCGTCGCGGAGATCCAGAAGTTGCTCGCCGTTGCCAGCGAGCGGCGAAACAGCATGCGGTGGGCCATCGCCCTTGCACTCGGACTACGGCAGAGCGAGGCGCTCGGGTTGCGCTGGTCGGATATCGACCTGAACAAGGGCCGCCTCACGGTGCGACGGGCACGGCAACGCCCGCGGTGGCAGCACGGTTGCGGCAACACATGCGGTCGGAAGTTGGGTCTGCTGCACCAATAGGTGACAGGTCAAGTCACGCGGCCTGACTGGCCGGTGGGGTCATGATGGTCTCGTACTCGATGGGGGTCAACCGGGACAGGCTTCGTTGGCGTCGGCGGCGGTGGTAGGTGCGTTCGATCCAGGTCACGATCGCGGTCCTCAACGCCTGCCGGGTGGGCCAGGTCCGGCGGTCGAGGACGTTGTTCTGCAGCAGGCCGAAGAACGATTCCATGGCGGCGTTGTCGCCGGCGGCACCGACTCTGCCCATCGATCCGATCATGTCGTGACGGTGCAGTTCACCGACAAGCTTCCGGCTACGAAACTGCGACCCACGGTCGGTGTGCAGCACGCAACCGGCCACGTCACCGCGCCGGGTGACCGCATTGCGCAAGGCGTTGACCGCCAGCCTCGACTTCATCCGTGAGTCGATGGAGTAGCCGACGATCCGGTTGGACCATACGTCCTTGATCGCGCACAGGTAGAGCTTGCCCTCACCGGTGCGGTGTTCGGTGATGTCGGCCAGCCACAACCGGTTCGGGCCGCTCGCGGTGAAATCGCGTTTGACCAGGTCGTCGTGGACCGGCGGGCCCGGCCTCCCGCCCTTTCCTCGCCGCCGCTTGCGGCTGCACGTGCTGAACCAGCCCATGCCGGAACAGATCTTCCAGGCAGTACGCTCGGTCATCGCCTGGCCTGCGGCACGGGCTTCGTCGGCCAGGAACCGGTAGCCGAACTCCGGGTCGTCACGGTGAGCGTCGAACAACGCGTCCGCCCGGTAGGCCTCGGCCAGTTCGGCGTCGGTGACCGGGCGGGCACGCCACCGGTAGTAGGGCTGTCGAGCGATGTTCAGCACCCGGCACGTGACCGCGATGGGGATCCCGTCGTCGGCGAGCTCGTTCACGAGCGGGTAGAGCCTTTTCCCGGCAGGTTCGCCTGCGACAAATATGCTGCGGCTCGGCGCAGGACCTCGTTCTCCTGTTCGAGAAGCTTGATCCGCTTACGGGCCTCACGCAGCTCGACCGAGTCGCTGCGGCTCGCACCGGGCTGGGCGCCTTCCTCGATGCCGGCCTGGCGCAGCCACTTGAACAACGTCATCGGGTGGACCCCGAAGTCCTTCGCGATCTGCTCGACCGTCACGCCGGGGTCCCTGTCACGGGCGACCCGCACGACGTCATCGCGGAACTCACGGGGGTAGGGCTTGGGCACAGCAACATCCTTCCAGCCCGCCGTCATGGCAAGCCATCTCAGATGTCACCTATCGGTGCATCAGAGCCGTTCGGCGGGCACTGCCCGGAGCGGCGGCCCGCACGCGCGGAAACCAAGGAGACGAAGTCCCGGGCTGGCCGTCGCAGCATGGGTCTCCCCGATGAATTGATCGCGCTGCTGAAGAAGCACCGCGAGGAACAAGATCGCGAGCGAGAGCAGGCAGCTCAACTGTGGCAAGACGGTGGTTGGCTGTTTGCCACACCAGCCGGAGGCCCACTCAACCCGCGCACCGACTACGACGAGTGGAAGCGCCTGCTGAAACTCGCAGGGCTGCGCGACGGCCGACTTCACGACGCTCGGCACACCGCCGCGACGGTTCTGCTCCTTCTCGGTGTACCTGAGCGTGCTGTCATGGGCATCATGGGATGGTCAAACTCATCGATGGCCGCCCGGTATCAACACATCACTGCAGAGATTGATCGGGACATCGCAAAACGCGTTGGCGGATTGATCTGGGAGCCGAAGCAGCGTCAGAAGTCAAAAAAGTCAAAGAAGCAACAGCGATAGAAGGCGCCCTGGTTAGGCCTGGTGGTCTGACCAGCGGGTTGCTGGCAGTTGGCTGGACTGCCAGCAACCCGCCGTCGTACTGTGATTAGAAGTAGGACTGCAGTACAGCTGTGAGCAGGGCCTCAATCCCAGTTCCCAGTGCAGCGGTCACAACGGCGGGAACCGTCGTGACCGCGATGAGGCGGACGGTCGTCGACCATCCGCCGGTGATCGCAGCCTGCACCGCTGACCGCTGGCAGCGGTTGACCGGTGCAGGCTCTTCTCTCTCAGGCACCTCGTGATCACACACGGCGGTACCTCCTTTTCTTTAAGTGGAGGCAGACTCCACGGCACCAGCCTTGTTGCTTGTGCGCTTCTTGAGCCGCTTCAGTCTGGGCTTTGCGGCCTCGGTCTTAGCCTTCCTTCGCGCTGCCGCTCGGGTCAGGCGTTGGAGTTCCGCGCGAGCGGCTTGGCTATACGGCTCGGCCAACGCTCGATGCCAAACCGCCCGGTTGCCAGTCGGAGAGCGGTGATCCGCGACAAGCTGACGTCGCTCCATCAACAGCGTCTGGCCCTCGGCGATCTCATACTTACGGAGTTCGCCGTAGCCGCGCTCCGCCGTTCGCTCGGAAATGCCATACCAGGACTGCGCCCGCTCGATCGCCATCGAGAAGGTTGGGTTCAACGTCGTCTCTGACAGCATGATCAAGAACATGGCCTTGCCTGGCATCGAGAGCTGATCCACAAGCCCGCTCGTCCAGTAGTCATACGGGATGACTAGGTAGCCCTTGCCGACGGTTGTGGCATCGGAGCCTGGCCTGGTCCACGCCTTACCGGTACCGTCCTCCATCTGGGGCTGGACCAGAAGGCCCCGCCCCTTCGGCTGGCGGATCACGAGATGCCGCGTCTCTAGCGCCTCGAAGGCGCGGCCGACATTCTGCGCGCTCCACCGGTTGTTCTTGGAGCTCAGCATCTTCGCCCACGTAGCGAGAGGCAGCGGTTTATCCTTATCGAGCGCGGGCTCTAGCGCGTGAAGGAGGAGGAAGGCGTCGAGTGCGCGTTCCTGTCGTGCGGTCACCATCGCGGCGAGCACAGACGCACGAGCCTTCTTGGGGTCGGGCTTCTGCACGAACGCCTTTCGCAGCGGGGCATAGCCGCGCTTCGCGCTTGCCAGGAAACGGGCGCGCATGCCGTCACCACTAAGTGGATCTTCATCCTGGATGCCTTCGAACGGGTCGCTCATGGGTCGAAACAGTACCCGGATCCGTCGCCGACTGGGAGCACATGAGGGATCGACTCATGCGCTCCCAGGTGCCATCTTGAGAAGCGATGAGATGCCAACTGGGACGCTGATGAGACAACCCTGAGAAGCCGAAACTTTAGGGCAACTGGACGCCGCATCCCCCGGCGTCCAGGGCCGAACCGTGGCACGCCGAAAAACCTTCGAGGATTCTGGGACGCCAAGCAGCCGGCAAGGCCTAGAGACGGGTCTCGGGATGGCAGTAGCCGCAAACGCCGATCACGCGTAGCGACCGCTCTCAGCCGGCAAATCACAGGTCCGGCGGTTCCGCGCCTCACTCAGCTTCCCGACACGTCAGGTGAGGTTGAGGAAGGGCAACCCCCCGCGAACTGACTGCAGCCATGCCAGCTCCCGCACCGAGCTTCCGACCTTGGCTTGCGCTCTGGCGCATCGGAAGTCAGTTCGCACCGGATGCTTCGCCAGCGGTGCTGGGATGACAACTGAGACGACAGTTGGGCCTAGCGATCTTCAAACGAGAAAACGCCCGGCCGCTGCTTGCGCAGCTGCCGGGCGTTTGCCCTGCTAGATGGCGGTGGCGGCGGGATTTGAACCCGCGGAGGGCGTAAACCCTCACACGCTTTCGAGGCGTGCTCCTTAGGCCACTCGGACACACCACCGGTAGGTACGTTACCGGACGCCTTCATGGGTCTGCGCGCGGGGGAGCCGCTTCGGTGACCGGGGGCGGAGGTGGCCTGGCATGATCAGCGGCATGAGTGTGCACATCGGTGCTGAGCCAGGTCAGATCGCCCCGCGGGTTCTCATGCCGGGGGATCCGCTGCGGGCGAAGTGGATCGCGGAGACGTTCCTGACGGATGCGACGTGCTACACGTCCGTGCGGGGGATGCTGGGGTTCACCGGCACGTACCGTGGGGTCGAGGTGTCGGTGCAGGGGTCCGGCATGGGTATGCCGTCCGCGACGATCTACGCCCACGAGCTGATCAACGAGTACGGCGTGCGGACGCTGATCCGGGTCGGTACGTGCGGTGCGCTGGTCGACGACCTGAACCTGCGGGACGTGATCGCGGTCAACGGTGCGTCGACGGACTCCAACATGAACCGGCAGCGGTTCGACGGGCTGATCGACTATGCGCCGGTTGCGGACTTCGGGCTGCTCCGGACCGCGGTCGCCACGGCCGAGCAGCGGGACGTCGCGGTGCGGGTGGGGCCGGTGCTCGCGGCGGACCTGTTCTACACGGACCGGATGGACCTGTACGACCGGCTCGCCGACTACGGCGTGCTCGCGGTCGAGATGGAGTCGGCGGCGCTGTTCACCACGGCGGCCCGCTACCGCGCGAAGGCGCTGACCCTGCTGACCGTCAGCGACCACATCAAACGCGGTGAGAAGACCACGTCGCAGGAGCGGGAGCAGACGTTCTCCGCGATGGTCGAGATCGCCCTCGACACGGCCGTCACGGCCTGACGGCCCCGACCCGGCACCCGGCAAGGGTGCCGGGCCAGGCAAGGGCGCCGGATAGAGCGAGCGTGCCGGATAGAGCGAGCGTGCCGGATCAGGCGAGAGCGCCGGGCCGGTCGTCGAAGAAGGTGCGCAGGAGCGCGGCGCACTCCGGTTCGAGGACGCCGGCGTAGACCTCCGGGCGGTGGTTGAGCCGGCGGTCGCGGACGACGTCCCAGAGGGAGCCGACCGCGCCGGTCTTCGGTTCCCACGCGCCGAAGACGACCGTCTCCACCCGGGCCAGGACCAGCGCGCCGGCGCACATCGTGCACGGTTCCAGCGTGACCACCAGCGAGCAGCCGGTCAGTCGCCACTCGCCGACGACCTCGGCCGCGCGGCGCAGCGCCAGGATCTCGGCGTGCGCGGTCGGGTCGCCGGTCAGTTCGCGTTCGTTGCGGGCCGACGCCAGTTCGGTGCCGTCCGGACCGAGGATCACCGCCCCCACGGGTACGTCGTCGGCCGCATCCGCGGCCACCGACAGTGCCCGCCGCATCCACCGCTCGTGCCGTTCCCGCCGCGTCTCCACATCGGCATTCTTCCCGGCACCCGGCCGGCCGCCCCGGCCGCCCGGACGATCAACCCCGGCGGAAAGATCCGCACCGATCCAGGCCCGCGCGCGGCCGAGGTCAGTGCCGGACCGCGTGCTCCCGCAGCTCGTCCACGACCTCCGCGCTGCCGATGATCTGCTCGCACAGTTCGTGGGTGACGTCCGACGGGTGTACGCCCTCCCGCCCGCACAGCACCAGCAGGTCGTGTGACGAGATCCCGAGGTCGGCGAGCAGGTCCGGGTCGCCGATCGGGTCGATCTCCGGCTCGTCCAGCGCGTGGGACGGGGCGGCCGATCCCTCCTCGACCCCCTCGGTCACCGACTCGATCTCGCTGTGGATCTCGATCGCGGGCATCTCGATGTCGCTGAGCAGCAGCGCGCCCAGCCGGGACTCCTCCGCGAAGATCGAGTCGGAGCCGAAGACGCGCGGGTCCTCGCCCTCGTCGAGTCGCATGATCACCAGGTAGGAGTCGTCGGACTCGACGAAGAGCAGGCTGAGGTCGGCGTCATGGTCGACGTCGCGCAGGCGGTCGGCGATGTCCTCGGTGTCCGCGGCCCCGGTGAGCGCGAGGTCTGAAGCGGACCAACCACTCGGGCCCCGGACCAGGGCGGCAGCGAAGTACGACATTGGGTCCCCCCGAATACCAGCCGTCGATACGCGTGACGCTAGTCGCTGCAAGGGCCGCTTATAGGGCATTCCGGAAGCCTGCTGAGATGGGCGGGAAATTATTTACGACCGGTCGGTCTTTTTGTATCGTCGGAGCCGTGACACGCGACGGACGACTCGCCCGCGGTGACCGCACCCGGGCCGCGGTGCTGGACACGGCCGTGGCGCTGGCGACCCGCGACGGGCTCGACGGCCTGTCCCTCGCGCAGGTCGCGGACGAGCTGCGGCTCAGCAAGTCCGCACTGTTCGCGCACTGGCGCCGCAAGGAGGACCTGCAGCTCGCCACCATCGAGCGCGCCCGCGAGCAGTGGCTGGAGCGGGTGATCGGCCCGGCGTTGCGCGAGCCGCGTGGCGTACGCCGGCTGTGGGCCCTGCACCGCCGCCGGATCGCGTTCTACGCGGACTCCGTACTCCCCGGTGGGTGTTTCTTCGCCAACGCGGAGTTCGAGTTCAACGCGCGCGAGGGACCGGTCAAGGAGCGGCTGGCCGAGATCCTGGCGGACTGGCTCGGCCTGCTCGAACGTCTGGCCCGGGAGGCGATCGAGGCCGGCGAGCTGGTCCCGGGGACCGACCCGGCGCTGCTGGCGTACGAGTCGGAGGCGCTCGGGCTGGCCGCGGTCATGCAGTCCCGGCTGGCCGGCACGGACGCGGCCTACGACCTCGCGCTGCGGTCCATGCACGCCCGTCTGCGATCACTGAGCACCGACCCCGGAACAATCGAGGAGCACAGCGAATGACCACCGAGTACGGCGTCACCGCGCCCGTCACGATCCACTTCGACGACCTGGACGCGCTCGGCATCCTGCACAACGCGCGGTACGCCGTGCTGGCCGAGCGCGCGATCCTGGAGTGGTGGGCCGCTCGCGGCTGGACGTTCGCCGGCAACCGCCCGACCAAGCCGGACGCGTTCAACGTCATCCGGGAGTACTCCGTGACGTTCCACGTGCCGATCGCCGGCGCCGGCCCCGCCGCCGTGCACTTCTGGCTGGAGAAGCTCGGCACGACCAGCGCGGAGTACCGGTTCCGCTTCCTCTCCGCGGACGGCTCGGTCGTGCACGCGGAGGGCCGCCGGGTCAACGTCTGCCTCGACCCGGCCACCATGCGCCCGACGCCGTGGTCCGACGAGGCCCGCGTGGCCGCCAAGGAGATCACCCGGGCCTGATCACCCGGGCATGGTCACCAGAGCGGCCAGTCGGCCGTCTCGGCCCAGCGGCCGGCCAGCACGTACGCCGCCGTCGCCCAGGCCAGACCCACGCTGATCGCGATGCCGGCCGCGGCCCCCCGGTCGCCCGCACGGGCGAGCACGGCCGCGGCCGCCCAGGCCACGCCGCCCGCGATCAGCGTCCACCACCCGTACCCGGTGATGCTCGTGCCGAGCAGTGGCAGGATCACCATCCAGAACACGCCGCCGCCCAGCCCGGTCAGGAACCACGACACGCGCACCGGGTGCGGCTCGCGGTAGGTCGGCCGGGACGGCGCCGGCGGCGGGTAGTCACCCATCTGCCCGAACCGGTGGGCCTCGCGCGCCGCCACTATCGCGGGCGGACCGGCGAAACGATCGTTGCCCGGCTCGAACGGCGGCGGTGCCGTGAAGGCCGGATCGCCGTAACCGGGCTGTTGCGCCACGTCGCCACGCTCCTGGATGCTCGCGGGAACCTCCCTTGACAGCCTACTGGGGCCGCGCGTCATGGTGCCCATCTGCCAAGATGGCCCCCATGCAACGGGGACAGAACCGGATCTCATCGATGGCCGGGGTCGCGATGACGCTGGCGGTGACGCTCGTGGCCGGCGGGTGCGCCACCGGCCCGGAGCCGGCCACACCGATCTGGCAGGCCGGTTCGCCCGCTTCGTCCGCGATCCCGGCACCGCCGTCCCGGTCGGCGCCGGCCGCACCGTCCGCGTCCCCGTCGGCGTCGCCGTCCGCGTCCCCGTCGCGGAGCGCCGCGCCGTCGCCCACGCCGTCGAAGACGAAGGCCGCGAACTACACCTACGTCTTCCCGGTTCCCGGCAGCCCGGTGTCCTACCATCCGACGCACGCCACGAACCCGGCCACCGACATCTTCGCGAACTGCGGAAACCCGGTGCTGGCCGTCACCTCCGGCACGATCGTCGAGATCAGCCGCAAGGACGCGTTCGTCAAGGGCCGGCCGGACGGCCCGCTCAACGGCGGCTTCTTCGTCTCACTGGTCGGCGACGACGGTGTCCGCTACTACGGCTCGCACCTGTCCGTGGTCGACGCCGGCATCGAGCCCGGCGTCCGGGTCCGCGCCGGCCAGCGCCTCGGCAACGTCGGCAAGACCGGCAACGCCAACAACGTCTGCCACCTCCACTTCGGCATCTCCCCGCCGTGCGCCGAGACCGGCGACTGGTGGATCCGCCGCGGCGCCATCTGGCCTGCCCCCTACCTCGACTCCTGGCGCGAACAGGGCAGCAAGTCCCCGGCCGCCGCCTCCGCCGAGTACATGCAGGCCAACGGCTGCCCCAAGGCCCCGTACTGACCCGCGGGCCCGCTGCCCGAACCCGAAGACCAAGATCTGGATCTGCCCGCTTCCGGGGTGGTGCGGCCCGCATGCTCCCGCGGGCCAACCGCGCGGTGTCCTCCGACTCCGCTGGCGCTCCGCTCCGGACGCCGCGGCGGAGCCGGTCCCGCCGTGCCCCGGACAAACCCACGCCGGCCGCGCGGCCACCCACCGCCCCACGCGCCCCCGCACGACAACCGCCGGGCGCTCACGCCCAAAACCTGCGGGCCGTTCGCGTCCGGAACCCGCGGCGCGTTCGCGCCCAAAAGCTGCGGGGCCGTCCGCGTCCGGAACCCGCGGCGCGTTCGCGCCCAAAGCTGCGGGGCGTTCGCGCCCGGAACCCGTGGGCAGCGGCCGGCGCGCGGAGGCGGGAGGACCGGTTCACGCGCTCCACTGGGCGAAGCGTTTGCGGGCGGTGTCGTTGATCATGGTGAAGGCGCCGCCGGCGGCGACCGTGCCGAGGGCGGGGCTGGCGGCCATGGCGAGGACGCCGAGCACGCCGTTGCCGTGGGCGGTCCACGGTTCGAGCGAGCCGTCGGACGGGTCGGCGGCCGCGAGCTTGACGCGCTTGGTCTGGCCGTCCTTGCAGCTGCCCTGGCTGCCGGTGGCGGTGCTGGCGCAGATGTTGTCGAAGTGGCCGCCGATGTAGAGCGTGCCGGTCAGCAGCGCGAGCGCCTGCGGGTTGCCGTCCATGGTCATGGTCCAGCGCGTGGTGCCGTCCAGCGCGTAACCGGCGACCGTGCCGCCCCGGCCGCCGTGTGCGGCGTAGACGCCGGTCGGGCCGACCGCGATGCCGTACACGATGACCGTGGCCTTGGTCTTGAAGCCGGTGTCGAGCGTGCCGCCGGACGGGCTGAGGGCCGCGATGCGCGGGGAACCGCCGATGCCGTTGATCTTCTTGAACCGGCCGCCCACGTAGATGCGACCGCCGCCGGACGCGAGCGCCTGCACCTGGTCGTCGGCCTTGGGCTGCCAGGCGGGGTCGAGTTTGCCGCTGCCCAGGCTGAACGCGGCGAGCCGGCCGCGGCTCTCGCCGTTGACCTCGGTGAGGTTGCCGCCGGCGTAGAGGCGGTTGCCGGCGATCAGCAGCGCGTACGGCGCGCCGGTCATGGTGTGGTTGAGCATCGCGCTGACCGTGCCGGTGGTGCCGTCCAGTTTGGCCAGGCCGTCCCGCTTGGTCGCGCCGATCGTGCCGAACGTGCCGCCGACGTAGACCGCGCCGCCGCCGGTCGCGATCGCGCGGACCGTGCCGTCCGCCGCGGGTGCCCAGTCGAGCAGCTTGCCGGTGCGCGCGTTGATCGCGGCGAGACGGCTGCGCCGGACCTGCACGCCGTCGACGACCGCGGCGGTGAAGTCACCGCCGACGTAGATCGTGTCGCCGGCGTATGCGGTGGCCCACACCGTGCCGTTGAAACCGGGCGTGTGCTGCGGCACGGACCCGATCGCGTGCGCGGGCGAACCGGTCCCCAGCACCCCGACGGCGACGATCATCACGGCGAAACGTCGCATTAATACCCTAAAAATCATTTCATAACGGTACGGGCGGCGGCGTCCGGCGCCGGCGAGCGAAAAGGGTGAAAAGCCGCGGAGCTTCGGTGGAGGCCGGGGCGGGCCGAACCGGTGACCCGGAGCCGCTCGTCCGGCTCGGACCGTGCTGTGAAAAAGTCACCGCGTGCGCGTCGCCGTGATCGGAATGGGTCTCATCGGGGGTTCCGTGCTGCGGGCCCTCGCCGCCGCCGGACACGACATGGTCGGCTTCGACGCCGATCCGGCCACCCGTGGCACCGCCCGGACCGCCGCGGCCGAGGCCCCGCCGAGCGCCCGGTGGCGGATCGCGCCGTCCGTCTCCGCCGCGGTCGCGGACGCGGAACTGTGCATGATCGCGGTCCCGCTGCCCGCGCTGGAGACCGTGCTCGACGAGATCACCGGGCGCGGCTACCGAGGCCTGATCACGGACGTGACCTCGGTCAAGATGCCGGTGCTGGACCTGGTCGAGCGCTACCTCGAGGGCGGCTCGCAGCGGCTGGCCGGCTTCGTCGGCGGGCACCCGATGGCCGGCCGGGAGACGTCCGGCTTCACCGCCGCCGACCCCCGCCTGTTCGACGACTGCGCCTGGGTCCTGGGCCTGGAACCCGGCCGCACCATGCTCGGCGACTGGCTCGACCTCGCCGACCTGGTCACCGGCCTGGGCGCGCGGGCGGTCCCGGCCACCGCCGCGGAGCACGACCGGGCCGTCGCCATGATCAGCCACGTGCCGCACCTGGTCGCGTCCGCCGTCGCCGAACAGGCCGCCGACCCGCTCGCGGCCGCGCTCGGCGCCGGCTCGTTCCGCGACGGCACCCGCGTCGCCGCCACCCGCTCCGACCTGGTCGCCGCCATGTGCGGCGGCAACGCCGACTCGGTCCGCCCGGTCCTGGACGCGGTGATCGAGTCCCTCACCGCCGCCCGCGCCGCCCTGGACGCCCGCGACCCGATCTCCGCGCTCCGCCCGTGGCTGGTCCCCGGCCACCGGGTCCGTTCGGCCTGGCCCGCCACCCCGGGTGAGCCGCTGCCGATGCGCCCGTCCGTCACCGCGCTGCTCGACCTGGGCCGCGCCGGCGGCTGGATCACCTCGGTCTCCAAGGACCGCACCACGGTCACGGCGGTTCGCCCGGAGTGACCGGTGCCGTCGGGTCTAGGCCGTCCGTGACCTGCGGTACGCGGTCGGCGTGGTGTCGAGTTCGCGGGCGAAGACGGTGCGGAGGTTCGCGGCGGTGCCGAAGCCGGTGGACCGGGCGACGCGCTCGACGGACCAGTCGGTGGTCTCCAGGAGACGGCGGGCCGCGGTCAGGCGCCGGTCGATCAGCCAGCGCATCGGGGACGTGCCGGTCTCGCGCTCGAAACGGCGGATGAAGGTACGACGGGAAAGGTGCGCGTGATCGGCCATCCGCTGCACGGTGATCGGCGACGCCAGGTGTTCGATCAGCCATTCGCGGGTGTCGGACAGGCCGTCCCGGGACGCGGGTGCGGGCGCGTGGGCGGGGACGACCTCGCGGGCCACCCGGTCGGCCGCGGACGCGCCGAAGTCGGTGCGGATCAGGTGCAGGCAGACGTCGGTCTCGGCGGCCGCGCCGGCGGACGTGACGATCGTGCCGTCCTCGACGAACGTGTCCCCGTCCAGGACGGTGACCGCGGGGTGCAGCGTGCGCAGCGCCGAGAGGTATCGCCAGTGGGTGGTGGCGCGGCGGCCGTCCAGGACGCCGGCCGCGGCGAGGGCGAACGTGCCGGTACAGACGGCCAGGATGCGGGCGCCGCGGTCGTGGGCGGCGCGCACCACCGCGAGGTGGTCGCCGGGGACCGGGAGGTGCGGGTCCGCGAAGCCGGGCACCACCACGACGTCGGCGAACTCGGCGGCCGCGACGTCGGTCTCGTGCACGGTCACCCGATAGCCGGGATGGGAGCCCAGCACGTACTGCGGCAGCGTGACGTCCAGCGGGAAGTACCGCGGCAGCGCGATGATCGCTACGTTCCTGCTCCGCACGTCGTGTCACGATCCTTGCGTTTGTTGGCACCGCCGGGTGTGGGCCGGCGAAAGGGCCGCTCCATACCGTTGCCGGCATGAACGACATCAGGACGGCAAGCCACGGGGTTCCGTGGGAGGACAGCTACGGGTACGTGCAGGCGGTCCGGCGCGGCAACACCATCTACCTCTCCGGACAGGTCTCGCACGACGGGCCGGATCTGGTGGCACCCGCCCCGCTCGATGATGCCGGAGCGGTCACCGACTTCGCCAACACGGCCGCGCAGATGCGGCAGTGCTACGCGAACGCGTCGGAGCTCCTGCGCCGGTTCGGCGCGTCGCTGGACGACGTGGTCGACGAACTGATCTTCGTGTTGGACTCGGACGCGGGCGGTGCCGCGGCCGAGGAGGTGCGCAAGGAGGTCTACGGCCGGCCGGTGCCGCAGGTGGCCAGCACGATCGTCAGCACGCCGCGGCTCGCCTTCCCCGAACTGCTCGTCGAGATAAAGCTGATCGCGGTGGTGTGACCGGACCGTTGGCGCCTTCCACTGGGCGAGCGGGGGATGACGCGGCGTACGGGCGCGTGGAAAGGTGGGGCCGACAGCCCACCCCGATGGAGGAGGCGCTACCTGTCGATGGCATGGCGATCCGAACGGCTTCCGGCGACCGCGCTGGCGGAACGGCCGGAACAACCGGAACAGCCGGAACAGCCGGTGGAGACAGTGGACCGCCCGGTGACGGCCGACGGTGCCACGGGCGGTGATCGCCCGGCCGAACAGGCCCTCCTGAGGTACGCGATGCGGTCCGCCGTACTCCTGCGCGGGGTCGTCGGGCTGGTCGCGACCGTCGCCGGCGTGATGACCGCGCCGGAGGCGAACGCGCTGGTGATCGGCGCGCTCACGGCGAACCTGGTCTGGTCCGTGGTGTTCGTGGCCATCGCCCGGGGTCGCGGCCTGACCTGGTGGCTGGCCGCGGGCGACGTCGCGTTCCTGTCCGGGCTGTGCCTCATCCAGCAGAGCGTGACCGTGCCGGCGGCACTGCCCGGCGCGGCCAGCTGGATCGGCGGGCTGATCTCGATGACGCTGCTGGTCGCGGTCATGGGACTGCCGACGAGGTGGGCGATCCCGGCGTCGCTGGTGCTGGTCGTCGCGCACCTGGTCGGCATCCGGCCGGCCGACGACGGTGTGATCTCCGCGCTGATCCACGTCATCCAGATCATCGCGATGGTGGTGCTGATGTGGGTGCTGCGCCGGTCCGCGGGTTACGCGGACACGGAACTGGCCGCCGTGCTGCGCGACCAGCGAGCCGAGCTGATCGAGCGGGCCCGGCGGGCGGACGAGCGGGTGCAGCGCCGAGACCTGCACGACACCGTGCTGTCCACGTTGACCATGGTCGGGACGGCCGGCATCCTGGGGCCGTCGGCGCAGCTGCGGCAGCGAGCGGCCGCGGACATCCTGGTGCTGGACCGGCTCGCCGGCCCGGACGCGCCCGCGCTCGACGTACCGGCGAACGGTCTTGACGATCGACTGCGGGAGATCGCGCTGCAAACCGACCTGGACGTGGCGCTCTCGATGACGCCGATCGAGGTGCCGGCCCCGGTCGTGGAGGCGATCGCCGCCGCCACCGCGGAGGCGGTCAGCAACGTGCGCCGGCACGCCGGCACCGGCCGCGTGCGGATCACCCTGACCGGTGGCGACGGGGCGGTCCAGGTCGAGATCAGGGACCGCGGTCGCGGCTTCGACCCGCGGAACACCCCCTTCCACCGGTACGGCGTGCGCGAAGCGATCATCGGGCGGATGCAGACGGTCGGCGGACTGGCCGACGTGGACTCCGCGCCCGGCGGCGGCACCACGGTCACGCTGCGGTGGTGGCCGTGATCGAGAGCACCGCGATGCTCGTCGCCCGCCGCTACCTGCGCGGGACCGCGATCGCCGCGCTGGCCATCCCGGTCTGCTGGCACCTGCTCTACGACGGCACCATGACGGTGCTCGGCTGGTCCGTCTACCGCTGGCCGTGGGCGGTGGCGATCTGCTGGGTCGCGTACCTGGCGATCGGCGCGGTCGGCGCGCTCGACATCTTCGGCCGGCCCCGCCCACGCCTGTTCTGGCCGCTGACCGTCGCCGCGCTGCTGGTGGTCGCGATCGTGCTGGCCGCCTGCCCGCCCGAGGAGATCCTCCGGTCCTTCAACTGGGCGTGGGGCTCGATCGGCTGGCTCGGCGTGATCATCTGCTGGCGGCGCCCGATCACCCACCTCGTCGCGTTCGTGCTGGCCAACGCCGCGATCGTGGTGACCGGGCTGGCGATCGGCGACCAGCTCGACCAGATCACGCTGGCCCGGCTCGGCATGGTGGTGATCGGCAGCGCGGCACTGCAACTCGGGTTCGCGTTCACCGCCGGCGGCGTCCGCGCGATCGCCGCGTCCGTCACGAGGAGCGCGGTGGCGCGCGCGGAGGTCGCGGACCGGCGCGCGGTCGCGGAGGCCGTGCACGCCGCCCGCGTCACCCGCTACGAGGACATCCGCGACGACATCCGCACGCTGCTCACCGAGCTGGCCGACGGCGCCGACCCGCGCGACCCGCTGGTCCAGCAGCGCTGCCGGGCCGGTGCCGCCCGGCTCCGCCGCCTGCTCGCCGAGACCGACGACGTGCCCGACCCGCTGCTGCACGGCCTGCGCGCCGGCGCCGACGTCGCCGAACGCCGCGGCGTCGAGGTCTCGCTGGTGCGCGTCGGCCACGTCCCCGACCTGACCGTGGAGACCTGCCGCGCGCTCTCCGAGGCGCCGATCGAGGCCCTCAGCAACGCCGCCACCTGGGCCCGGGTCACCGTGGTCGGCTCCGGTGACGAGGTCGTCGTCAGCGTCATCGGTGACATGCCCGAGGTCCCGGTCGCCCCCCGCAAGGGCATCGAGATCACCGCGCACACCGAGGGCGAACGCCGCTGGATCGAGGCCCGCTGGCAGTTGCAGCCGGCGGCCTGACCGGCCCGTCAGATCCGGCCGAAGCTGAGGATGCCGCTGGCCGCGCCGGCCAGTTCACCGGCGGCCGGGCGCAGCGCGGCGCGCGCGTGCGCGAGGACGGCGGTGTCGCCCAGCTCGGCGGCCGCGTGCGCGAGCAGCCAGAGGCGGGCCTCGAGCAGCAGGTCATGAGGGGATTCCGGCACGGCGTGCAGGGCCGCGGCCGCGGCCTCCCGGTCGCCGCGCGCGATCAGGCGCAGCGGGCGGACCCACGGTTCGTAGGGACCGGCGTCGTCCACCTCGGAGCGCGGGTCCAGGGACAGCAGGGCCAGCGGGAGCAGGCCCTCCTCGACGCCGGACATGCCGCTGCCGGCCATCCGGGCGGCGGCCGCCCGGTACGCGTCCGCCGCGGCGTCGGGCGCATCGTGCAGGGCATGGCGCAGGCCGGCGTACCAGCCGGTGAAGACGCCGACCATCGGAAGCTCGTAGCGGGCGGCCAGCCGGTCCGCGTCGGCCGCATGCCGGTCCGCGGCGGCGACGTCGCCGCGCGCGCACGCCGACTGCAACAGGATGAGGTGGCCGAGCACCTCGAACGTGACCAGCCGATGCCGTGCGGCCAGCGCGGCGAGCTCGGCGCCGATCGCGGCCCGTTCCGCGGACCGGCCGGCCGGGCCGAAGCAGTGCATGAACCGGGCGTTCAGCGCGAACGCCAGCAGTTCCGGTGCACCGGACGCGCGGGCCAGCCGTTCCGCCTCGCGCGCCGCGGTCTCGCCACGCGTGCCGGTGCCGCCGCGCAGTTCCATCGCGATCGTGCTGAGCAGCCTGCTGCGCAGCCGGACCCCGCCTTCGGCGGACAGTTCAACAGCCCCATCAGCGGTACGACCGCCCGCCCGCATCCACCCCGCACCGAGCTTGCGATCCGCACCGTCGGGGCCACCCGCACCCGTCCCGTCGCGCTCCGCGCGGTCACTCGGTCCGTCGTGCTCCGTGCGGTCGCTCCGTCCGTCGTGCTCCGTGCGGTCGCTCTGTCCGTCGCGTTCCGCGCGGTCCAGCGCCGCGAGTGCCCGTTCGGCCGCCGCCACGATCCGTGCCGAGAGTTCCTCGTCGTCGTTGCGGGGCCACACCGCCGGCACCTCGAACGAGGTCACCGCGATCGCCGCCGCCACCGGATCACCGAGTGCCTCCGCGGCGTCGATCGCGTCCGCCCGGTGCCGCCGCGCCTCCGCCAGCCGCCCGACCACCGCCAGCGCCCGCCCCAGCCCCATCACCGCGGTCAGCCTCTCCCGCGCGTTCCCGGCTTGTGCGTCGCCGACCCGCGCGTTCCCGGCCGGTGTGTTGCCGGCCCGCGTATCGTCGGCCGGCGCGGTCGAGGGTGGTGCGTCGCCGTCGGCCGGGGGTGACTGGGTGCCGGTGGCCGCGTCGTGCGCGTCCAGGGCGCGCTGCCACATGCGGGCCGCCTCGTGCGGGTCGCCGCGGCGTTCCGCCTGCTCGGCGGCGGCCCGGGCATATCGGGCCGCCTGCGCGGCGTGCCCGGCACCGGCCAGCGAGAAGTGGTGTGCCAGCGGGCCGGGGTCGTCCGGGCGCAGCCGTTCCAGCGCGGCGCCGGCCGCGGCGTGCCACCGGGACCGCCGCAACGCGGACAGGTCACCGTAGAGCGTGTCCCGCACCAGGATGTGCGTGAACCGCAGTTGCCCGGCCGCCTCGGTCAGCAGTCCGGCCGCGACGGCCTGGTCCAGCGCGTCCAACAGGTCGTCGTCGCCCAGACCGGACAGCGCGGCCAGCACGTCCGGGTCGATGTCGCGACCGAGCACGGCGGCGCGGCGCAGCAGCTCACCCGCGGGTTCCGGCAGCCGGACGAGGCGGTGCCGGAGCACGTCACGCACGCCGGCGGGCACGCGGGCCAGCGCCTCCACGCCCTCGGCGGCCAGCACCCGGGCCAGTTCCCGGACGAAGAACGGGTTACCGCCGGTACGCCGGTGCAGCCGCTCCACCACGTCCGGCGCGAGATCGTGCCCGGTGACCGCCGCGGCCAGGTCACCGGTCGCGCCGGCGGGCAGCCCGTCCAGGTGGACGCGGGCCGGCTCGACCCGGGCGAGCCGGGCCAGGGCAGCGGCCAGGTCCGGTGTGACCTCGGTGGCCCGGTAGGTGCCGACGACCAGCACCGGCCCGCCGGCCGCGTCAGGGCCGGCGAGCAACCCGGCCAGCAGGTCGAGCGTGCCCTCGTCCGCCCAGTGCAGGTCGTCCAGCACCACGAGCACGGGCGCTCGCCCGGCCGCGGCCTCCACCAGCGCCGCCAGCATCCGCCGCAGCCGGAACCGGGCCGCCGCGGGATCCTCCGCCGCGCCGGAGAGCAGGTCGTCCCCGGCGGACAGCGCGTCGCTGATCTGGAACCAGGGCCAGGCGACGGGCGCGTCCTCGTATTCGGGGCAGCGACCCCACACGGTGGTCCAGCCGCCGGCGGCGAGGTCCGCGGCGAGCGATTCGGCCAGGGCCGTCTTGCCGGCGCCGGCGTCACCGGAGACGAGCGCCAGCGCCGGACGCCGCCGTCGCTCCGCCGTGCGGGCCGCGTCCACGAGCCGCTCCTTCTCCGCCGCACGACCCACGAAGCCCGGAACCCGCCCGGCCCGCTCGACGTGGCCCACCGGCTCCGCGGCGTGGCCGGCGGGGTGGGCCGGGGAGGTGGCGCGCGGCTCCGGGGTGGACGGCGCTCTCCGGGTCGTCGGAGTGGGGACGATGCGCGCGACCGGCCGTACCGTCGAGGGGTTCTCCAGGTTTGGATCTTGGGTCAGGATGGCGGACTCGAGCGCGCGCAGGCGCGGGCCGGGGTCGACGCCGAGCTGGTCGGCGAGGGTGTCGCGGGCGGTGCGGAGCGCGGCGAGCGCGTCGCCCTGGCGGCCGGTGCGGTAGAGCGCGGTCGCCAGCAGATGCCACGCCTCCTCGCGGAGCGGCGCGTCGGCGGTGTGGGCGCGCAGCGACGGGACGGCGTCGGCGGGGCGGGACAGGTCGAGCAGCGCGGCCGCGCGGCGTTCCACCGCCAGTGCGCGCAGCTCGTCCAGGCGGTCGATCTCCGCGCGGGTCCAGCCCTCGGCCGCGAACTCGTCGTAGGCGGGGCCGCGCCACAGCGCCAGCGCGTCGTCCAGCCGGGTCAGCGCGGCCTCGGGGGCCAGGTCGGCGGCCTCGTGCACCGCGTCGGTGAAGCGGCCGGCGTCGGTCGAGGCCGCGTGCAGCGCGTAGCCGATCGGCGCGGTGACCAGCAGTTCCGATGGGCGGCGGGGCGGCCGGTCCGGTTCGAGCGCGCGGCGCAGGTCGGCGACGAACGTGCGGATCGCGGCGACCGCGCGGTCCGGCGGCGCGTCCGCCCAGAGGTCGTCGACGAGCGTGTCCACCGGGACGACGCGGCCGTGTGTGACCAGCAACCGGGCGAGGACCGCGCGCTGGCGGTTGCCGCGCAGCGGGACGGGCCGGCCGTCATGGTACGCGGCCGCGAGCGGGCCGAGCACACCGAACGTCACCGTCACGCGATCAATCTAGGACAAGCGTGGCCGCGCTCCGTCCGGAGCGCGGCCACGTCAGCCCTGTCGAACCGATCAGGACGTCTTTCCGGCCGCCGCCCGGATCGTGGGCGCGGCCTCGCCGGCGGAGGTCTCGGCCTCCGGCGTGGGGGAGTCGCCGCGGTAGCGCCAGACGGAGTCCGGCTGAGCCGGCTTCTCCGACGCGTCCGACCCGGCCGCGGCGGACCCAGCACCGGCGGAACCGGCACCGGCGGTGGCGGAACCAGCACCGGCGGTGGTGGACCCGGCATCGGCGGATCCGGCGGTGGCCGGCGCGGTGGCCGGCTTCCGGCGTGCGATGAACCACATGATCGCGCCGCCGCCGGCCAGACCCACCAGCAGGCCGGCGATCCCGACCCAGAGCCCGGCGTTCGAACCGGTGTCGGTGACGGACGCGACGTTCTGCGTCTCCGTGGCGGTGCCGCCGCCGTGGTGACCGCCGTTCGAGTCGCTGATCGTGTCCGGGATGAGCCGCAGCACGGCCGCGGCGTTCGGCGCGGACGCACCGGCCGCGGGCACCACGTCGTTCACCACGGTGGTGCCGTCGTCGTACTTCTCGGTGACGGTGAAGACCACCTGCTCGGCGACGGGCAGCGGACCCAGCGTGACCAGCAGTTCGGCGGACTGGCCCGGTTTGGCGCCCTTGCCGGGCATGGCGAACCAGGTGATGTCCGACACGGCTTCGGTGACCTTGCTGCTGTGCACGCCCTGCAGCGGGGTGTCGAGCTTCTTCCAGCTGATCCGGGGCGCCCAGTCGTCGATCGACAGCGGATACGTCTCCGCGATCGGCATCGAGTCGGGCATGGTCAGCACGACCTCGTCGAGCGTGGCCTTCGGGCTGCCGTTCGTCACCGTGAAGGTCAGCCGGGGAGCGCCGCCCTGGACGCTCACGTCCGGGTCGACCGTCACGTCCGCGGACGCGGGCGTGGGGAGTGCGAGCGCTCCCGCCGCGAGGGCGAGGGCCGCACCTGCCAGGGACTTGCCGAGCCAGCACCTCATGACGGGTAGTTCGGATGCGGACCCCGGTTTGGTTCAATCCGCCGCACAGATTGAGGTTTGCCTATCGGTTTGTGAGAATGGCGGTGGCGACGCGGGGGCTGACGCGTCGTCGAGCCGGGGCTGCGCTTCCCACCTTTTCGGCAACACCGTGGAAGGAAGCACCCATCGTGAATCTTCGACGCAGGGCGGCCGCCTACTTCGCCGCCTCCGTGCTGGCCGCCGGGCTCGTCACCGTGATCAGTCCGCCGTCCGCGGCTGAGGCGCACGGGGCGATGATGAGGCCCGGCTCCCGCACGTACATGTGCTGGCAGGACGGGCTCGACTCGACCGGCCAGATCGTCCCGCAGAACTCCGCCTGCCGTGCCGCGACCACCATCAGCGGTACGAACGTGCTCTACAACTGGTTCTCCGTGCTGCGCTCCGACGGGGCCGGCCGGATGGAAGGGTTCATCCCGGACGGCCAGCTCTGCTCCGGCGGGAACACGAACTTCACCGGCTTCAACGTGCCCGGCGACTGGCCGCTCACCCACCTGACCTCGGGCGCTCCGTGGAGCTGGCGGTACAGCAACTGGGCGCACCACCCGGGCACGTTCAGCATGTACATCACGAACGACGGGTGGGACCCGTCGCAGCCGCTCGCCTGGGACGACCTCGCGGACACGCCGTTCCTGCAGGTGACGAACCCGCCGCAGAACGGCCCGGTCGGCTCGAACGACGGTCACTACTACTGGTCGGGCAACCTGCCGTCCGGTAAGAGCGGTCGCCACATCATCTACTCGGTGTGGTCGCGCTCGGACAGCCAGGAGACGTTCTACGGCTGCTCCGACGTGGTCTTCGACGGCGGCAACGGCGAGGTCACCGGCGTGAAGGGCGGCGGGACCGTGACGCCGACCCCGACCACCGGCACGCCCTCACCGCGCCCGACGACTCCGGCGCCGACCACGGCCGCGCCGACCACGCCGCCGCCGACCACCGGTCACCCGGGGAACGGCTGCATGGCGATCTACAGCGTGGTCAGCGCGTGGAACGGTGGCATGCAGGGCCAGGTGGAGGTCATGAACCACAACACGGCCACGTCGGGTGGCTGGACCGCCACGTTGACGCTGCCCAGTACGTACACGATCAGCAGTTTGTGGAACGGCACGATGAGCGGCAGCGGCAGTTCCGTCACGGTTCGGAACGTGAACTGGAACGGCGCGATCGCGCCGGAGGGCAGCACCACGTTCGGTTTCGTCGCCAACGGAACCGGATTGCCCCAGGTCAGCTGCACCCTGACCTGATCGGTGTCGTCGACGGGGCTCGCGGAACCGCGGGCCCCGTCCCGCCGATCGGGTGGCAGGAACGGGACAGTCGTCGCAGGATGGACGAATGCGACTGGTTACCCGAGCACTGAGCCTGGCCCTGGTCCCGGCGCTTGCCCTCGGGCTCGCGGCCTGCGGTGACGACGACTCGGCGGGGCCCGGCGGCGGCGCGGCGGAGGCGCCGAGCAGCGCGGCCGCACCGCTGGCGCTCACCCCGGCCGACCGGGAGACGAACGTGCCGGTCTCGGCGGAGATCGGCCTGGCGGACGGCGGCGCGCTGACCGAGGTCGCGCTGACCGACGGCGAGGGCGCGGTGGTCGAGGGCGAGCTGCGTGCGGACGGCAGCACCTGGGTCCCGGCCGACCCGCTCAGCTACGACACGACGTACACGGTGCGGGCGACCGCCGGGGACCGCACGTCCACCGGCACGTTCACCACGATGTCCCGGCCGGGGAACCGGATGGACGCGCAGATCTTCATGGCCGACGGCAAGACGTACGGGCAGGCCATGCCGATCGTGGTGGAGTTCGGGCAGGGCGGCGTCAAGGAGGCGGACCGGGCCGCGGTCGAGCGGCGGCTGTTCGTGCGGAGCGACCCGCCGCAGGAGGGCGTCTGGCACTGGGACAGCGACATCCAGGTCGAGTACCGGCCGGAGAAGTACTGGCAGCCGGGGACGAAGCTGACCATCCGGCTCGGGCTCGGCGGACTGCCGGTCGGCGGCGGCCGGTACGGCAAGGTCGACGTCGACCTCACCGCGTCGATCGACACCAAGCGCCGCGAGATCCAGGTGGACAACGCGAGCAAGAAGCTGACCGCGGTGGAGGACGGCAAGACGCTGCAGACGTACCCGGTGAGCCTGGGCAAGCCGTCCGCACCGTCGTTCTCCGGGACCATGGTGATCATCGAGCGGCTGGAGAAGACCACGTTCGACTCGTCGACGTACGGCGTCCCGGCCTCGTCCGCGGACGGCTACCGCACCGACGTGCAGTTCGCGGAGCGGCTCACCTGGAGCGGGCAGTTCATCCACGCGGCGCCGTGGTCGAACGCGGACCAGGGCCGGCGGAACGTCTCGCACGGTTGCGTGAACGTCTCGGACAGCGGCGGCAAGTGGATCTTCGAGTGGACCCGGGTCGGCGACCCCGTGGTGATCAAGGGCACCGAGGAGAAGCTGCCGGTCGGCGACGGCTGGACCGCATGGAACATGTCCTGGGAGGACTTCAAGGCCGGCAGCGCGCTGTGACCGAGGGGCTGTGACCGAGGGGCTGTGACCGGGGGGCTGTGACCGGGGGGCTGTGACCCGGGTAGGGGCCGGGGTGCCGGCCCCTACCCGGAGTGCTCAGCGTGCGCGGTTGACCGCGCTGGTCACTGCCTTGATCGAGGCGGTGACGATGTTCGCGTCCAGGCCGACGCCCCAGTACACGACCTCGTTGATCTCACACTCGACGTACGCCGCGGCCTGCGCGTTCTCGCCGGCGGTCAGCGCGTGCTCCGCGTAGTCCAGCACGCGTACCCGGATGCCCAGGGCGTGCAGCGCCTGGACGTACGCGTCGATCGGGCCGTTCCCGACCGCGGCCAGCGGGCGCCGGTTGCCCTGGTAGTGCACCTCGGCCTCGATCTCCACCTTGCCGTCGACGCTGCCGGTGGAGTAGCGCTCCAGCGCCAGGCGCGGCGTCACCTGGTGCTCGACCAGGTAGGACTGCGCGAAGATCTCGAACATGCGCTGCGGGTCGACCTCGCCGCCCTCGCCGTCCGTGACCGACTGCACCACGCCGGAGAACTCGATCTGCAGCCGCCGCGGCAGGTCGAACTTGTGCTCCTCCTTCATGATGTACGCCACGCCGCCCTTGCCGGACTGCGAGTTGACCCGGATGACCGCCTCGTAGGAGCGGCCCACGTCCTTCGGGTCGATCGGCAGGTACGGCACGGCCCACTCGAAGTCGTCGATCTCGGTGCCGGCGTTGCTCGCGTCCGCGGCGAGCGCGTCGAAGCCCTTCTTGATCGCGTCCTGGTGCGAGCCGGAGAACGCGGTGTAGACCAGGTCGCCCGCGTACGGGTGGCGCTCGTGCACCGGCAGCTGGTTGCAGTACTCGACGGTCCGCTTGATCTCGTCGATCTGGGAGAAGTCGATCTGCGGGTCGATGCCCTGGGAGAACAGGTTCAGCCCCAGCGTGACCAGGTCGACGTTGCCGGTCCGCTCGCCGTTGCCGAACAGGCAGCCCTCGATCCGGTCCGCGCCGGCCAGCAGGCCCAGTTCGGCGGCGGCCACGGCGGTGCCCCGGTCGTTGTGCGGGTGCAGCGACAGCACGATCGAGTCGCGGCGCGGCAGGTGCCGGTGCATCCACTCGATCGAGTCGGCGTAGACGTTCGGCGTGGCCATCTCGACCGTGGCCGGCAGGTTGATGATCAGCTTCCGGTCCGGCGTCGGGTCGATCACGTCGATCACCGCGGAGCAGATCTCCAGCGCGTAGTCCAGCTCGGTGCCGGTGTACGACTCCGGCGAGTACTCGTAGAAGATCTCGGTGTCCGGCGTGTGGATCTCCGCGTACTTCTGGCAGAGCCGCGCGCCGCTGGTCGCGATGTCGGTGATGCCGTCCCGGTCCAGGCCGAACACCACACGCCGCTGCAGCGTGGACGTCGAGTTGTAGAAGTGCACGATCGCCCGCTTCGCGCCGCGCAGCGACTCGAACGTGCGGTCGATCAGGTGCTCCCGGCACTGGGTCAGCACCTGGATGGTCACGTCGTCCGGGATCAGGTCCTGCTCGATCAGCTGCCGGACGAAGTCGAAGTCGGTCTGCGACGCGGCCGGGAAACCGACCTCGATCTCCTTGTAGCCCATCTGCACCAGCAGCTGGAACATCCGCCGCTTGCGCTCCGGCGACATCGGGTCGATCAGCGCCTGGTTGCCGTCCCGCAGGTCGACCGCGGACCAGCGCGGCGCGGTCTCGACCCGGCGGGCCGGCCACTGCCGGTCGGGCAGGTCGATCGCGAACTGTTCGTGAAACGGCTTGTACCGCCCGAACGGCATGGTGCTGGGCTGCTGCGTCGCGATGGGGTCACTGTGCGTGCTCATGGTTTTCTTGGGCTCCCGTCAGAGCTTCGCTCGAGATTGATCTAGTCGGGGGCCGACTGGCGGGCGCTGGCGAATCGTGGTCGTGGGCGCGCGCTAGATCACCGCGACGAGGTGCCGGCCAGGGATGGGGCCTCGTCGCGGCGGCGAAGGAGGAGAGCCTGCTGCCACATGACGGTCTCCACCCTACGTGATCCACTCCGCACTGGCGAATACACGATGCTGTTATCCGCCCGCCTGCGTACCCGCTGATGGTGTCGCGGTCCGGGGTGGCGGAGTGGCCATGCCGAGCGCCGGCCCGGTCGTCACCGGCCCGGGCAGCGTGATGGTGCCCGGGCCGGTGACCGGCGTCTGGGCCAGCGCCAGCGTGCCGAAGCTCAGCTTCGCGCCGGTCAGCACGCCGGTCTCGTTGTAGCAGTAGATGCCGGTGTCCAGCGGCGCGTCCAGCGAGGCGTAGGTCGACTCGACCGCGTAACACTGGCCGGAGATGCCGTCCGCGACCGGCTTCGCCAGCGACACGGACAGCGGCGCGTCCCGGTCGGTCAGCACCGCGCGCCAGTCCGTGAACGCGTGCTGCACGCGCGGGTCGATGTGCTTCGGCAGCGTGCCGTCCGGGTCCGCGACCCGGATGCAGACCGGCGAGACCGGGCGGGTCTCGGACGGCAGCGCGCACTGGAACAGGCCCTGGCCGTTGACCGCCACCGACACGTCCGCCAGGCCGCCCATCGCGCCGCCCGCGATGTCCACCCGCCAGCTGCGGTCCGTCGCCAGCGTGACGATCACCGCGCGGGGGGTGCCGCCGCCCTCGGTGAGCGTGTACGTGGCGACGACCGAGGAGTCCTCCGCGGCCGCGGCGCGCGCGGCCAGCGACGAGCGGGGGTTCTCCTGCCGCGGTGGCTCGGTGGTCGGCGCCGGCGAGGCCACGGCCGCCGGCTCGGGCCCCCCGCCGCACCCGGCCGCGGTGGCGACGGCGAGCAGTGCGAGTAGAACCGGAAGCGGTCGGGTCGTCTCCACGCGCCCATTCTCGATCGCGCCCGTACGGTTGATCGTGAACATTCGTGCACGACACGCCGGGCGGTTGATGCCAGTTTTTTCGCCGGTTTTCGGCTTTCGGCACGCCTTGTCGCAGGTCGAGGCGGTGATTGCGGCCGGATCGTGGGATCGTGTGCGGCCGGTCGGAGAACTCGTCGGTACCCTGGTGAGGCTTACTCGCCGCCGCCGGTCCTTCACCCGGCGGCGTCGGCACGTGTTCTGGATTCTTGTCGTCGGTCTCGTCTGGAGGGTTCAACACCCGTGGCGCTCGTGGTGCAGAAGTACGGCGGTTCCTCGGTCGCGAACGCGGAGCGGATCAAGCGGGTCGCCGAGCGCATCGTGGCCGCGCGGAAGGCCGGCAACGACGTCGTCGCCGTGGTCTCCGCGATGGGTGACACGACGGACGAGCTCCTCGACCTGGCACACCAGGTCAGCCCGCTGCCGCCGGGCCGTGAGCTGGACATGCTGCTCACCGCGGGCGAGCGCATCTCGATGGCGCTGCTGGCGATGGCGATCCACAACCTCGGCTTCGAGGCCCGCTCCTACACCGGCTCGCAGGCCGGCGTGGTGACCACGTCCGTGCACGGGCGGGCGCGGATCATAGACGTCACCCCGGGCCGCCTGCAGTCCGCGCTGGACGAGGGCGCGATCGCGATCGTGGCCGGCTTCCAGGGCGTCTCGCAGGACACCAAGGACGTCACCACGCTGGGCCGCGGCGGGTCGGACACCACCGCGGTCGCGATCGCGGTGGCGCTCGAGGCCTCGGTCTGCGAGATCTACACGGACGTGGACGGCGTCTACACCGCGGACCCGCGGATCGTCTCCGACGCGCGGCACATCAAGACCATCACGTACGAGGAGATGCTGGAGCTCGCCGCCTGTGGCGCGAAGGTGCTCCACCTGCGTAGCGTCGAGTACGCACGCCGGGCGAACCTCCCCATCCACGTGCGCTCGTCGTACTCGAACAACACCGGAACCATGGTCACCGGATCGATGGAGGACCCTTCTGTGGAGCACGCACTGATCACCGGTGTCGCCCACGACCGCAGCGAAGCGAAGATCACGATCGTCGCCGTGCCGGACGAGCCGGGCGCCGCCGCGAAGATCTTCGAGACCGTGGCCGAGGCCGAGATCAACATCGACATGATCGTGCAGAACGTCTCCACCGAGGGGACCGGCCGCACCGACATCTCGTTCACGCTCCCCAAGGCGGACGGCCCGACCGCGATGGCCGCGCTCAACAAGGTGCAGGAGCAGGTCATGTTCAAGGGCCTGCTCTACGACGACCACGTCGGCAAGGTCTCGCTGATCGGCGCCGGCATGCGCTCGCACCCCGGCATCGCCGCCAAGTTCTTCTCCTCGCTCGGTGAGGCCGGGGTGAACATCGAGATGATCTCCACTTCGGAGATCCGGGTCTCGGTCGTCTGCCGCGACACCGACCTGGACGCCGCCGTGCGCTCCATCCACGACGCGTTCGACCTCGGTGGCAACGAGGAGGCCGTCGTCTACGCCGGAACAGGAAGGTAAGGACGTCATGGGACGGCCCACCCTCGCCGTCGTCGGTGCCACCGGCACCGTCGGCACCGTCATGTGCGAGTTGCTGTCGTCCCGCAAGGACGTGTGGGGCGAGATCCGCCTGGTCGCCTCCGCCCGCTCGACCGGCCGGCTCGTCTCCGTCCGCGGCGAGGAGCTGGAGGTCCAGGCGCTCACCCCCGAGGTCTTCGACGGCGTCGACGTCGCCATGTTCGACGTCCCGGAACCGGTCGCCGCGGAGTGGGCGCCGGTCGCCGCCACCCGCGGCACCGTCGTGGTCGACAACTCCGGCGCGTTCCGGACCGACCGCGACGTCCCGCTGGTCGTCCCGGAGATCAACGCCGAGCAGGTGCGCAACCGCCCCCGCAACATCATCGCGAACGCGAGCTGCACCACGCTCACCATGGTGGTCATGCTCGCACCGCTCCACCGGGAGTACGGTCTTCGCGAGCTGGTCCTCGCCTCCTACCAGGCCGTCTCCGGCGCCGGTCAGGCCGGCGTCGACATCCTGCACGACCAGATCTCCAAGGTCGCCGGCGACCGCGCACTCGGCACCCGCTCCGGCAACGTCCGCCAGTCCGTCGGCGACGACCTCGGCCCGTTCCCCGCGCCGATGGCGCTCAACGTGGTGCCGTGGGCGGGATCGTTGCAGGACCTGGGCTGGTCCTCCGAGGAGCTGAAGGTCCGCGGCGAGACCCGCAAGATCCTCGGCCTCCCCGACCTGAAGGTCTCCGCCACCTGCGTCCGCGTCCCGGTCATCACCGGCCACTCCATCGCCGTCCACGCGGTCTTCGCCTCCGAACTGGACGCCGAGGGCGCCCGCCAGGTCCTCCGCAACGCCCCCAGCGTCATCCTGGTCGACGACCCCGCCTCCGGCGAGTTCCCCATGCCCATCGACGCCGTCGGCACCGACCCCGCCTGGGTCGGCCGCATCCGCCGCGCCATGGACGACCCCCGCGCCCTCGACCTCTTCGTCACCGGCGACAACCTCCGCAAGGGCGCCGCCCTCAACACCGTCCAGATCGCCGAACTCCTCGCCAAGGAACTCACCCCCAAGCCCAGCTCGTCCCGCTGACGCGCGGTGGGCCGTTCTGGCCCGAACCGAATCAGAGGCTGATAGTTTTCGGCCCTACTCGTCGAGCGGTCCGGCATGTGCGGCTCCTGCCCGGGGTCGATCCGGCGCGCGGCGAGTGATAGGTGGACTCCGACAGAAGGTCTCAGATGAGCGCGAAGAAACCATTCAACGAGGAATGGCGTAAGAGCACCCGAAGCACCACTACGAACTGCGTCGCGTGCAGCCGTGTGGCGGGGGACTCGGTCAAGGTCATGGATTCCAAGGGCTCTCCCACTGAGCAACTGCGCTTCTCCGAGGCGGCTTGGGTGGCTTTCACATCGATGATTACCGGAGTCGCACGGTCCTAGGACAGCTTTACGGCAGCTCGGCATGGTGAAGAACCGCCGCCTTGTCGATCAGGTCGCGGCTGGCCTCCACGGAGAGGCTGCTTGCCTCGAGGCCCCAAAACCGCTCCACGAAGGGAGCCACCCGGGACGCACCGTCCGCGATCATGACATCGCCGGCCTGATGCTCGAGGAAGACCAGGTCATCATCGGCCGGCGCGGCGAACTCCAGGATCACGAAGGTGCCCCACAGGCCGAGGTGTGCGCCTCGCCGATTGGGAATCACCCGGATGTCGACGTTGTCACGATCACTGACCGTCCGGAGCTTCTCCAGCTGACGGACCAGTCCAATCGGGCCACCGATCTGGTGGTGGAGGACGGCTTCATCGAGGATGAAGATCGCTTTGAAGCCGTCCGCCCGATCCAGCACTTCTTGCCGTTTCATGCGCGCGTGCACCAGTCGACGAACGCGGGCTTCGTCGTTCGACAACGCCCGCAGCAGGCACTCCGCGTACTCCTCGGTCTGCAGTAGGCCCGGAATGACTGATGGTTCGAACGACCGAATGACGCTGGCCGCACCCTCATATTGCAGGTAGGTCCGAAAGTCGGGCCGGTGTACGTCCTCGTACTCCGCATACAGGCGCTGGCGTGCGTACGTCGCGCACTCGATCAGTTCCTCGGTGCGCGCCGGGTCGTCGATGCCGTAGTAATGGAGTAGTACGCACAAATCCATGATCGAGAGCTCCACCATGCCGGACTCGATGTGCAGCAGCTTCGAGAGGGGGCGCCAAGTCAGAGCGGTGGCTACTTCCTTCTGGGACAGCCCTCGCTCCTCGCGGAGAGCTCGCAATGTGCCCCGCAGGTGCCTGCGGAGAATGATCGGGCTCTCGTTTCGTATGTCCATCGGACCCACTCCGCCCCTTCACCCCGATACGACGTGGGTCACCAGCGTATCTACGGGGAGTGATGTTGGTGGGGTTCCTAGGTGCCTGAGTGAACACTCGTGAATGGATCTCGAGTCGCGGACTGTCGTACCTGTGTCGCAAGCTGTAGGGGTGACACGGACGTTCAAGGTTGTGATGGCTGGGGTTGCCGCTGCGGCGACGTTGGGGATGGCGGGCTGTCAGGTCGAGGTGGGGAGCGACGGGCCCGCGGGGACGGGGGCCACGGCTGATCCGGGTGCCGGGGCGGCGGACGCGTCCGCGCAGCTCGAGGAGCTGGCGGTGGCGAAGGCCGGGTCGATGAGCGGCTACAGCCGGGAGAAGTTTCCGCACTGGCGGGACGCCGGCGCGAACTGCGACGTGCGGGACACGATTCTGCAGCGGGACGCGGAGGACGTGAAGCTGAACGGCTGCAACGTGACCGACGGCCGGTGGTACAGCGTGTACGACGGGCAGACCTACGACGACCCGGGCAAGGTGGACATCGACCACATGGTGCCGCTGGCGAACGCGTGGCGGTCCGGGGCCAGCAAGTGGTCGAACGAGCAGCGCGGGGACTTCGCCAACGACGAGGAGCGGCCGCAGCTGATCGCGGTTTCGGCGAGTCAGAACCGGGCAAAGGGTGACCAGGATCCGTCGACCTGGAAGCCGACACTCAAGGACTACTGGTGTCAGTACGCGCAGGACTGGATCACCGTCAAGCACTACTGGAAGCTGTCGATCACGAGCGCGGAGAAGGAGGCGCTCGGCGACATGCTGGCGACCTGCTGAGGGGGGCGAAGGGCGTGGCTGACGCGGACATCGTGGCGGGGCCGGGCGGCGTGATGACCGACGAGGTGGGCGTGGTCACCGGGGAGCTGACATTGCGCAGCGAGCTCGTCGACGGCCACGCGGTGCTGCGGGTGCAGTACAAGGACGCCGAGGAGTGGTACGCGGTGACGGGCGGTAAGGCCGCGCTGAAGGACCCGGCCGACCTCGACGCGGTGCATGCGATCGCGGTCGGCCTCCTCAACCGTCCCGAGGGCTAGGCCCTGTATCGGCGTGGATGGCCGGGCTGCGGCGAGGCCCGGACGACACCCGGACCGTGCCTCACCCCGACGCCCACGTCGATACAGGGCCCAGGGCGTGTTCGGTGGAGCATCACCGGACACGCCCTGGGTCAGGAGCGTTCGAAAGATCAGGAGCCGGCGGCAGCCGACCCGGACGACGCCCACATCTGCTCGAGGGCCGGCCCGCACTGCGGCTGCCCCTCGAAGACGGCCAGGAAGTCGGAGATCGGGATGCGCGAGCTCTCGTCCGGGGACGGGATCTCGACCGGTGCGCCCAGGTCGTTGAGCAGCAGTTCGATGCTGTCCTGCCCGGCCTCGACCGCGAGGTACGGCGAGGCGCCCGGCGGCACCATCGCCCACATCCGGCGCACCCGCCCCTGCGGGTCCAGCTCGACCTCGCCGGTGACCTCGGTGGCGGTCAGCCCGATCCGGCCGGCGTCCAGCGCGGCCCGGAGCGCGGGCCGGTCCTCCTCCGACGCCATTTCCAGCGCCTTCCGCAGGTCCAGCCGCACGCGTACCACGTCGGGCGACGGGCCGGGCTGTGCGGACGTCACCCCGCGCAGCCAGCTGACCATGCCGATGGGCGTGGCGGCCAGGCCCTCCACGCCCATCCGGGCCGCCTCCCAGGTGCCGGTCGGCTCCGCGCCGGCCGGTTCCTGGAGGGCGTAGAACGTGCCGTCCATGACGATCGACCGGTTCTCGACGGTCCATTCGGCGCCGATCCGGCTCGGGTCGTCGAGCGCGGAGTCCATCTCCGGTTCGGCCAGCGACGGGATCTGGAACCGTGATCGCATCGCCAGCCGTCCGCGGTCGAAGTCGACAGCGCCCTCGCACGAGCCCAGGTCGCCGCGGCCGGCGGGCATCCGCCAGCAGAACATGGTCGTACCGGCGGCGTGGGTGGCGTCGACCGCCGCCCGTACCCGCGCGCTCAGCTCTTCTGTCACACCCGCCCCCTCGTGTTCGTGATCTAGTCCCTGCCCAGAATGAGCCAGGTCACACGCGAGTGGGCGGGTTTTCTCAGTCCTCGTCGACGACGGCGACCTTGGCGGCCGCGGCGGCGGCCGCGGAACGCCCGCTGCCGGACGCGTGCTGCTCCTCGTCGCTGACCGGGAAGTGGCAGGCGACCTGGTGGCCGTCGGCGAGCACGGCCAGCGGCGGCTCCTCCGTCGCGCACACGTCCTGGGCCTTCCAGCAGCGGGTACGGAACCGGCAGCCGGACGGCGGGTCGATCGGGCTCGGCACGTCGCCGGTGAGCAGCACCCGCTCGCGCTGCGCCTTGTCCCGACGGGACGGGTCCGGGACCGGGACCGCCGACATGAGCGCGACCGTGTACGGGTGCCGCGGGTGCGCGTACAGGTCGTCGCGCGGTGCCACCTCGACCACCTTGCCGAGGTACATGACCGCGACCCGGTCGGAGATGTGCCGCACCACGGACAGGTCGTGCGCGATGAACAGGTACGTCAGGTCGAGTTCCCGCTGCAGGTCGTCGAGGAGGTTGACGACCTGCGCCTGGATCGAGACGTCCAGCGCGGAGACCGGCTCGTCCGCGACGATCATCTTCGGCTTGAGCGCCAGCGCGCGGGCGATGCCGATGCGCTGCCGCTGGCCGCCGGAGAACTCGTGCGGGTAGCGGTTGTAGTGCTCGGGGTTGAGCCCGACCATCTCCAGCAGCTCCTGGACCGCCTTCTTCTCACCCTGCGGCGTCGGGATCTTCTGGATCTGCAGCGGCGCCGCGACGATCGTGCCGACCGTGTGCCGCGGGTTCAGCGACGAGTACGGGTCCTGGAAGATCATCTGAATGTCCTGGCGCAGGCCGCGCAGGCCACCGCCCTTGACGTGGGTGATGTCCTTCCCGTCGAACGTGATCTTGCCGCCGGTCGGCTCCAGGATCCGGGTGATCAGGCGCCCGGCCGTGGACTTGCCGCAGCCGGACTCGCCGACCAGGCCGAGCGTCTCGCCCTTGTTCACGGTCAGGTCGATGCCGTCGACCGCGCGGACCGCCGCGACCTGGCGGCGCAGCAGACCGGCCGTGATCGGGAAGTGCTTCTGCAGGCCGGAGACCTCAAGAAGGGGAGTACTCACAGGTTCGGGCTCACTTCCTGGGTGAAGATCTCCCGGCGCAGCTCGGCCGGCATGTGACAGGCGACCGCGTGCGTGGAGCCGACCAGCTCGGGCCGCTCGGTGAACGAACGGTCGCCGTTGCGGCCCGCGTACGGGCAGCGCGGGTGGAAGGAGCAGCCGGACGGCAGGTTGATCAGCGACGGCGGCGTACCCTTGATCGGGTTGAGCCGGTCGCGGACCTCGCGGTCCAGCCGGGGCATCGAGCCGAGCAGACCCCAGGTGTACGGGTGCTCCGGCGTGCGGAACACGGTCTCGGCCGGTCCGCGCTCGACCGCCTTGCCGCCGTACATGACCAGGATGTCGTCGGCCAGCTCCGCCACCACGCCCAGGTCGTGAGTGATCATGATGACCGCGGAGCCGAACTCGTCCTGCAGATCCCGGATCAGGTCGAGGATCTGCGCCTGCACGGTCACGTCGAGCGCGGTGGTCGGCTCGTCCGCGATCAGCAGCTCCGGGTTGTTGACCAGCGACATCGCGATCATCGCGCGCTGCCGCATGCCGCCGGAGAACTGGTGCGGGTAGTCGTCGACGCGGCGCGCGGGCTGCGGGATGCCGACCCGGGCCAGCATGTCGATCGCGCGCTGCTTGGCGGCCTTCTTGCTGCCGCCGTGGTGGATCCGGTACGCCTCCACGATCTGCTGGCCGATCGTGTAGTACGGGTGCATCGCGGACAGCGGGTCCTGGAAGATCATCGACATCTTCCGGCCGCGCAGCCGGCGTACCCGCTCGTTGTCGGCCTTGATCAGCTCTTCGCCGTCGAGCCAGATCTCGCCGCTGACCGTGGCGTTGCTGCGGGTGCGGTGCAGGCCGAGGATCGCCAGGCTGGTCACGCTCTTGCCGGAGCCGGACTCGCCGACGATGCCGAGCGTCCGGCCGCGCTCCAGCGCGAACGAGACGCCGTCCACGGACTTGACGATGCCGTCGTCCGTCGCGAACTGCACGCGCAGGTCGCGTACCTCGAGGAAGGACTTCGGCGGTGAGATGTCGGCCGGGCCGATCTCGGTGACGGGCACAGAAGTGGTCATGGACTAACCCCTCAGCTCAGCCGGACGCGCGGGTCGACAGCGGCGTAGAGCAGGTCGACGACCAGGTTGGCGATGACGATGAAGAACGCGGCGAAGAGCGTGACGCCGAGGATGATCGGCAGGTCGTTCTGCCGGATCGAGGTCAGCGTGGCCTCGCCCAGGCCGCGGAGGTTGAACGTGGTCTCGGTCAGGATGGCGCCGCCGAGGAGGCTGCCGAGGTCCAGGCCGAAGACGGTGATCAGCGGCGTGAGGCCGGAGCGCAGCGCGTGCTTGCTGACCACGTCCCGCTCGCGCAGGCCCTTGGCGCGCGCGGTGCGGATGTAGTCCTCGCTCAGCGTCTCCAGCATGTTCGCCCGGGTGAGACGCGCGTAGGTCGCGGCGAACAGGAAGGCCAGGGTGATCCACGGGAGGATCAGGTTGAGCGCCCACTCGGCCGGGTTGACCACGAAGTCGACGTACCCGGGCGGCGGCAGCCAGCCCAGCCAGTAACTGAAGACCGCGGCGGAGACCAGGCCGGTGAAGTAGATGGGGAGCGAGACACCGGCGAGCGCGGTCGTCATCACGATCCGGTCGGCGGGGCGGCCCTTGCGCAGCGCCGAGATGACGCCGGCACCGATGCCACCGATCACCCAGAGGACCGCGGCGCCCAGCGCCAGCGAGAGTGTCACCGGGAGGCGGTCGATCAGGTACGGCCACACCTCCTGATCGGTCTTGAACGAGTAACCGAAGCAGGGGGCGTTGCAGGTCGTGACGTCCGGGCCGTTGTCGTACTCCCGGCCCATCACCAGACCCTGCAGGAACTTGCCGTACTGCACGTGGATCGGGTCGTCGAGACCCAGCTTCGTCCGGATGCCCTCCACCGCGACCGGGTCCGCCGTCTTGCCGATGTACAGCAGGGCGGGGTCACTGCCGGTCAGTTTCGGCACCAGGAAGAAGACGCCGAAGGTCACGAGCGTGATGACCAGCAGCGTGAAGACGACGTTGATCAGTCGCCGAACGACGTAAGCGAACACGAGCCGAGGCCTCCAGGTTCAACGGGTGTCCCTTCCCGGTCAGAGAAGGGACACCCGCCAGGCGTACTAAAGGGTGTTACCGAGGAACCTCAGGAGACGCCGAGCGCCTGGAAGTCGTACATGCCCCAGAACTGGTGGATGTAGACGTTGGTCAGGCGCGGGTTGCGGTAGTTGAGGGCCTTGTCGACGACGAAGGGCAGGACGTACGCGCCCTCCATCACCTTGTGGTTGATCTCCGTGTAGATCGCGGCAGCCTCGGCCGGCGGAACCGTCTTGGCCTTGTCGAACAGCGCGTCGATCGCCGGGTCCTTGATCTCGGCGTGGTTGAAGTTGCCGTTCTGCACGATGTACCGGCTGTCGGCCAGCGGCTGCAGGTAACCGGCGCCCGACGGGTAGTCCGCCGCCCAGCCGGAGATGATGAGGCCGTAGCCCTTCTGCTTCACCACGTTCGGCGCACCGGTGATCGAGCTGGACTGCGCGCCGTCGATCTGGTCGATCTTGGCGTCGATGCCGACGGCCTTGAGCGACGCCTGCAGTGCCTCGGCGGTCTTGACCTCGGCCGGCTTGTTGTTACGGACCGCGATCGTGGTCGAGAAGCCGTTCGGCTGGCCACACGCGGCGAGCGCCTGCTTGGCGGCGTCGACCTGCGGCTTGCCCTGCTTGCGGTTGTACGGGTCGTAGTCCGCCTCGGAGCCCGGGATGTTCGGCGGCAGCAGGTTGATGCCGATGTCGCCACCCGCGATCGGGCCACCGCGCGCGGTCTGCAGCGAGGTCGGGTCGGAGGCGAGCATGACCGCCTTGCGGCAGTCGACGTTGTCGAACGGCGGCACCGAGGTGGCCATCGACGCGTACCGGATGAAGCCGGTGGTCGGGGTGTCCGAGTTCGCCTTCAGCGTCTCGTCCTGCAGGATCTTCGTGCGGGCCGCGGCCTGCACGCCGGTCTGCGCGGCGTCGACGTCGGCGGTGCCGGCGATCAGACGCTGGTCCATGTCGTCGGCGTTCGTCGTGATCGTCATGTTGATCGCGTCCGGCAGCGCCTTGCGCAGCGGGTCCGAGGCCTGGTCCCAGTGCTCGTTACGCACCCACTTGATCGACTTGCCGGGCGCGTACGCCTCGACCTTGTAGGGGCCGGACGAGGCCGGCTTCGTGCCGTACTGCGCGCCGGTGTCCCGGGCGGCCGGCACCGGGCCCGCGCCCGGCATCGCCAGCAGGTACGGGAAGTCCGCGTACGGCTGCTTCAGGTTGAAGACGATGGTCTTGTCGTCCGGCGTCTGCACCGACTTCAGGCCCAGCTTGTTCGGGTCCGAGTCCTTGTACGGGCCGGGGTACTTCTGACCCTGGTCCAGCTGCTCGATCAGGTAGACCGGGCCGCCGGAGACGACGTCCTGCGCGAAGATGCGCTCGATGCCGTACTTGACGTCCTTCGACGTGATCGGCGTGCCGTCGTCGAACTTCAGGCCGTCCCGCAGCGTGTAGGTGTAGGTCTTGCCGTCGTTGCTGAGCGTGGCCTCGGCCGTGGCCAGGTCCGGCACCAGCTTCATGCCGTCGGCGCCCGGCTTGGCGTCGTAGGAGAGCAGCGTGCGGGTGTAGAGCCGGTTCAGGTTCCACACGAACGCGTAGTAACCGCGGGCGGGGTCGAGGCTGTCGACGTCCTGCGAGCTCCAGAGCTCGAGGGTGCCGCCCTTCTTGTCGGACACGTTCAGCACCTCGGTCAGCGCCGCGTTCTGCGCGTTCTTGGCACCACCGTTCGACGAGTTCGACCCGCCGCTGTTACCGCATGCCGCGGTGAGTCCCAGGGCGACGGCCGCCGTGGCGGCGACCAACGCCTTCCTCTTACTAGACACTGCTGCCTACCTCCTTGACGTGCGACCGTGGGTCGCGACGGAATGCGCGTACTGCGGTGATGCGACTGCTGCGCGGGTCAGTGAGCCTTGGGGTCCAGGGCATCGCGGAGTCCGTCGCCGAACAGGTTGAAGGCCAGCACGGTGATGAAGATGCACACGCCGGGAATGATCATGTACATCGGGTCCGACTGGTAGTAGCTCTTGGCGTCGTAGAGCATGCCGCCCCAGGAGGGGTTCGGCGCCTCGATGCCGACACCGAGGAAGCTGAGCGACGCCTCGGTGATGATGTTCGTCGGGATGATGAGCGTGGTGTAGACCAGGATCGGCGCGGCCAGGTTCGGCAGCAGCTCCCGGAACAGGATGCGCCCGGTGCGGGCACCCAGACTGCGCGATGCCTCGATGAACTCCCGCTCGCGCAGCGACAGCACCTGACCACGGACGATACGCCCGATGTACGGCCAGCCGAAGAATCCGATCACGCCGATCAGTACGGACATCCGCGACCAGCGGCCGTCCAGCCCGAAGAACGTGTCCGGCAGCACCGAGACCAGCGCGATCGAGAACAGCAGCTGCGGGAACGCCAGCAGGAAGTCCATCACGCGGCTGATCACCGCGTCGATCCAGCCGCCCACGAAGCCGGCCGCCAGGCCCAGGATCGCGCCGATCACCGTGGACACCGCCGCGGCCAGGAACGCCACGAAGATGGAGGTCTGCGCACCGTAGATGACGCGGCTGAAGATGTCACGGCCGGAGGTCGGCTCGACACCCAGCCAGTGCTCGCCGCTGATGCCGCCCAGCGGGCCGATCGGCAGGCCCAGCGTCGGGTCGATCAGGTCGTTGTTGAACGCGTCGATCGGGTGGCCGATCAGCTTCACGATGGGGGAAGCGAGGAACGCGACGAGCACCAGGAAGATGACGAAGCCACCGCCCGCCATCGCGACCTTGTCACGCTTGAACCGCCGCCATGCGATCTGGCGCAGCGAACGCCCCTCGATGGCCTTGCCGCTCGTGCTGGCAGCACCTTCAGCCGGATCGGCGACGTCGTGCGTCGACTCCTCCGAGAGGGACGCGCCCGGTCCACTGACCATCCGTGCCTCGGTCCTCCTCCGGCCACCGGACCGCAGGCGCCGCCGCAGCGTCGACCGGACGACACGAGGGTCGCCTGTCGGCACGGTGGATCACCCGCGGCCTACGGCAACCGGTCGATTGTCGTGAGCCTCGAGTGCCCACGCCTCCATCCGACGGCCTCAGGTGGGGCGTGGGAAGGCAGCGCGGACACGGCGACGGGTGTGCCGCCGCCGGATGAACAGTCCACCGAGGAGGCCACTCCGGTCAACGCTCAGAGTGACCATGTAACCAACTTCAGGCCACGCCGTGATGATGGCGTGACCTGAATGGGATCAAGGACGGAAAAACAGGGCAAATCAACTTTGAGCATAGGCAAAACATGTCTGTTACGGGGGTATTTCGGCGGCTTTTCAGCTTCACACCGCGCGACGCCCCTCGAACGCCCTGCCCAGGGTGATCTCATCCGCGTACTCCAGGTCGCCACCCACCGGCAACCCGCTGGCCAGCCGCGTCACCGAGATCCCCATCGGCTTCACCATCAGCGCCAGGTACGTCGCGGTCGCCTCGCCCTCGGTGTTCGGGTCCGTCGCCAGGATCAGCTCCTTGACGTCCCCGTTCCCCAACCGGATCAGCAACTCGCGGATCTTGAGGTTGTCCGGCCCGATCCCCTCCAGCGGATTGATCGCGCCGCCGAGCACGTGGTAGCGACCGCGGAACTCGCCGGTCCGCTCGATCGCCACCACGTCCTTCGGCTCCTCGACCACGCACAGCACCTCGTTGCCGCGGCGCGGGTCACGGCAGATCCGGCACTGCTCCTCCTCGGCCACGTTGTAACAGACCGTGCAGAAGCGCACCGACTCCTTGACCTTCCGCAGCGCCGCCGCCAGCCGCGCCACGTCCGCCGTGTCCGAGGACAGAATGTGGAACGCGATCCGCTGGGCGCTCTTCGGACCCACGCCGGGCAGGCGTCCCAGCTCGTCGATCAGATCCTGAATGGCACCCTCGTACATCGCCGGCTCAGAACCCCATGCCGAGTCCGCCGAGCCCGCCCGTGACCGGACCCATCTTCTCCTCCGTCAGCGCACGCACCGCCTCCGCCGCGTTGTGCAGCGCCGCCAGCACCGTGTCCTCCAGCGTCTCCGGGTCGTCCGGATCGATCACCTTCGGATCGATCTTCACGGACCGCACCTCGCCGGTCCCGGCCATCGTGACGGTCACCAGACCGCCGCCGGCCGTACCCGTGACCTCGGACTCCGCCAGCTCCGTCTGCGCGGCCTGCGCCGCCTGCTGCAACTTCGCCGCCTGCTTCATCAACTGCTGCATGTTGGGCTGTCCACCAGGACGCACCACGGCAGGCTCCTCTTCATCCCGCGGCTTCGCCGCACCACCGAACCGCCGCCCAGCGTAGCCGCCCCGCCCCGGCCCACCCGCCGTACAGTCCCGCGGCCGAGCCCCGGACCCCACGTTCGGTGCGGTGCGGGTTCGTGGGCGCTGTGCTGTCCCCGGGGCCGAGCCCCGAAACCCACGTTCGGCGTGGTGCCGGTTCGTGGGTCGGTCTCTGTTCCGCCGCCGATTCTTGTTCCCGCTTCCGGCGTGGGCACGCTGGGCATGCTCCCGCGGGCCAACCTTGCGGCGGCCTCCGCCGCCGCTCGGCCGCCGCATCGGAGCCGGTTCCGGCGTGGGCACCGAAAGACCGCCGGCTTCCCTCGCGTCGTTCGCCGCCGGTTCCGCCGGGCGCCGCGCCCGGCACGTCGTCCATAGCCGGACGGGACGCCTGGCGTGCCGGCCCGGTCGGGCCCGCACCCGCAGTGGGTGGGCCCGACCGGTCACATCTCCGTGATCTTCTCGGCGCCGAACGCCTGCTTGAGAAGGAGGAACGCCTGCTCCTCGCTGCTCTGCCGCGCCGACTGCTCGTCGATGATCTCGTCCAGCGGCTCGTCGCCCGGGTCGAAGCCCTCGAACTCCTTCGTTGCCGTCTCCACGGGCTGGCTGGCCTGAGCCGCCGCCGCAGCCGCCGCAGCCGCGGCGGCCGCGGCCACCGCCGCCGCGGCCCGGCCCTGTGTCGGGCGTGGAGCCTCCGTCGCCGTGGCCGCCGCCGGCTTGGCCGCCGAGCCACGTCCCTGGGCCGCCGCCGCGGCAGCGGCCGCCGCCCGGCTCGCGGCCGCCTTGGCGCTCGCGATCGCGGGATTCGACGCGCCCGGCCCGGCCGCGGTCCGTCCCGGCACCGTCGGCGCCGGGGCAGGCGGGGCCGACGCCGAAGAGGCCACCGGCGCCGAAGCGCCCGGCACCGCCACGGCGGATCCGCCGGCCCCCGGTGCCCCGAACGCGGGTGCGCCGGAAACCGGGCCCGCGCCCGGCCCGCCCAAGGCCGGCGCTCCGGAAACCGGCCCGGTCGAAGCCGCGAACGACGAACCGCCGCCCGCCGATCCCGGACCGCCGCCGGGCGAAGCGAAACCGCTGCCCGGCGCGCTCCCGGCGGTCGCCGGACGCGCCGGTGTGCGCGCCTGTCCGAAGCCACCGCGGCCGCTCGAACCGCTGTCCGGCGGCGCCGGACCGTCGTACTCCGGGTCGTAGGGTGGTTCCTCGTCCGCCGGGAAGTCGTCCCAGGCGCCGGCGCCGCTCGCGAACGCCGGACCGGCCGACGGCCCGCCCGGTGCGGATGCCGGAGCCGGCGCGTGGGTGGCCGCCGAGGGCTCCTCCGGCCGGGCCGGTGCGCCGCCGCGCGTGCCGCCGTCGGGCGCGACCTGCTTGCCGCGCGCACCCGCCGCGGCCGCGCGTGCCGCCGCGAGCCCGCCCGCGGACGCACGACGCCCGGGCGCCGGGTCCGCGGGAGCCGGGCCGTCCGGGTGCGCCGGAACCGCAGCCGCCGGCTCGCCGGTCCGCGCCGGCTCCGGCCGGCCACCGGCGGCAGCCGATCCGCCACCCGCGGGTGCGGGTTCCGGCCAGCCACCGTCGTCCGTCGCGCTCGGCAGGCTTCCCGGGCGTACCGGCTCGGGCCAGCCCGCACCGTCGTCCGCGCCGCCACCACCGGGCGGCACCGGGCTCGGCCAACCACCGTCACCGGCGTTGCCGCTCGTGTCATCGGAGCCGGCCGCGCCGGGCTGCACCGGCGTCGGCCAGTCGACGTCGCCGCCCTGTTCGCCGGCCGTGGTCACGCCCGGTTGCGCCGGGCCGGGCCGGTCGCCCGCTCGAACACCAGCGTTGTCGGCACCACTCGTGCCGCCGGGCCGTGCCGGCGTCGGCCAGCCGTCATCGGCAGGCCGGGGACCGCCGGGCTGAGCGGCGGGGCCGCGGTTGTCGGTCGCCCCGCCGGGCCTGGCCGGTGCCGGCCGGCCGTCGTCGGCCGGTTGGGTGCTGCCGGGCAGAGCTCCGCCGGCTGCGGTCCCGTGCCTGGCCGGTGCCGGCCGGCCGTCATCGGCCGGCTGGGGGCTGTTGGGCTGGGTGGCCTGACCGGCATCGGCGGTGATTCCGGGCCGGTTGCCGGTGGTCGGGCCGCCGGCCGGGGCCGATGCCGCTTGACCGGGTGCGGTGCCGTCCACCGTGGGGCTCGGCGAGGGTCCGGTGCCGGACGGCGTCTCGCTGCCGGTCGGCGTGCCGGGGGCAGCGTACGGCGCCGCGGTGCCGGGGGCAGGGTGCGGTGCGGCCGCGCCGGGCCGGGAGGTGACGGGCGGGGGCGCGTCGGAACGGGGGATGTCGGGGATGGCGGCAGGGGTGGGCCAGCCCGCGTCCTCGGCCGCCGTGGTGGACGCGGGGGTCGGCCCCGGTGACGGCCCCGATCTCGCGTCCGGCTCGGATAACGAGCGCGTGGGCGCCGACGGGGGAGTGGGGTGGCCGGGCTGGGCCTGGCCGGCCGACTGGCGCTGAGCCGGGGCGCGACCGCCGCGTCCGGTGGGGGCGTCCGGCTCGCCGGCCGGGCCGGCCGGGACGCAGCGGACCTGCCAGCGGACGCCGAGCAGCTCGTAGAAGGCCTCGCGGACGAGGTCCATGCCGCCGGGCGTGCCGTTGAAGATGTCGATGTGGTTCGGCAGCCGGAACGAGAGGACCAGCGTGTCACCCTCGACGGTGCGCACCGTGGCGTCGCGGAGCACGGCGCCGGCACGCTTGTTGCGCGCGTTGATGTAGGCGTGTGCCTCCGGCCACCACCGGGTGCGAAGCTCGGCCACATCCACCCCGTCGGGTGACGCGGCCGGCTCGGCGACGACCGCGGCCGGGGCGGCCGCCGGCTGCCCGGCCGGTGACGCCGGACCGCCCTGCACGGAACCGCCCTGCACGGAACCGTTCTGCACGGAACCGTTCTGCACGGAACCGTTCTGCACGGAACCGTTCTGCACGGAACCGTTCTGCACGGAACCGTTCTGCACGGAACCGTTCTGCACGGAACCGTTCTGCGCCGCACCGTCCGGAGAAGGATCCCCCTGGCCGGCTCCCGTCTGTGCGGGACCGGCCTGGACCGGCCCGGGCTCGGCGGGGCCGGGCTGCGCGGAGTCGGCCGGAGAAGGACCGGGCTGGGCCGGCGCCGCCTGAGCCGCACCGGCCGGAGGAACGGCGGCACCCGGAGCGCCACCGGCCGGCGGCGCGCCCGGAACGCCACCGGCCGGGGTGGCCGGACGGCGGGCCTGGGTGGGCGTTCCCGCCTGGGCGGCCGCCTGGCGTGCCGCGGCCTGACCGCCGCCGCCGGAGGACCGGGCCGCGGCCTGACGCGCGGCCGCCCGCGGGTCGAGCGCCGGCTCGGGGCCGGAAGCGGCCGGGATCGTCGTCTCCGGAGCGGCGGAAGTGCCGGGGACAGCGGGTGCGGGCTGACTGCGTACCGCCGGAGGGGTCTGTAGGGCTCCACCGCCCGCGGCCAGGTGGCGCTCCATCCGCTCCAGGCGCTGCAGCAGCGCGCCCGTGGAGTCGTCGGCGCCGGGCAGCAGCATGCGGGCCGTGACGAGTTCCAGCAGCAGGCGGGGGCCGGTGGTGCCGCGCATCTCGACCAGGCCGTTGTGCACGATGTCGGCGGCGCGGGAGAGCGTGGCGGAGCCGAAGCGGCCGGCCTGGGTGGTCATCCGCTCGATCTCGTCGGCGGGACCGTCGATCAGGCCCTTGGCGGCGGCGTCCGGCACCTGCTGCATGACGATCAGGTCGCGGAGCCGTTCGAGCAGGTCGGTGGCGAACCGGCGCGGGTCGTGGCCGGCCTCGGCGACGCGGTCGATCGCGGCGAACGCGGCGGCACCGTCCGCCGCGGCCAGCGAGTCGATCATGTCGTCGATGAGCGCGGAGTCGGTGACGCCGAGCAGCGAGACCGCGCGCGCGTACGTGACGCCCTCCTCGCCGGCGCCCGCGATCAGCTGGTCGAGCACGGAGAGCGTGTCCCGGGCGCTGCCGCCGCCGGCGCGGACGACCAGCGGGAACACGGCCGGCTCGACCTTCACACCCTCGGCCTCGGTGAGCTGCTCCAGGTACGGCCGGAGCACGCTCGGCGGGATCAGCCGGAACGGGTAGTGGTGGGTGCGGGACTTGATCGTGCCCAGCACCTTCTCCGGCTCGGTGGTCGCGAAGATGAACTTCACGTACTCCGGCGGCTCCTCGACCAGCTTGAGCAGCGCGTTGAAGCCGGCCGACGAGACCATGTGCGCCTCGTCGATCACGTAGATCTTGTAGCGGCTGTTGGCCGGCGCGAAGAACGCCTTCTCCCGCAGCTCGCGCGCGTCGTCGACACCACCGTGGCTGGCCGCATCGATCTCGATCACGTCGATCGAACCGGCGCCGTCGTTCGCCAGCGACTTGCAGGACGTGCACACCCCGCACGGCTCCGGCGTCGGTCCCTGCTCACAGTTCAGCGAGCGGGCCAGGATGCGCGCCGAGCTCGTCTTGCCGCAGCCGCGTGGCCCGGAGAACAGGTACGCATGGTTCAGCCGACCGCTGCGCAGCGCCTGGCTGAGCGGCTCGGTGACGTGCTCCTGCCCGATGACCTCGGCAAACGTCCGCGGCCGGTACTTGCGGTAGAGGGCCAACGCCACTGCCGTCTCCTCTCGACCGCGCCATTCTCCGCCGCCGTGACCACGACGGCCACCACGGGGTCTGAAACGTGCCCGACCGGTTACGGGATGCGGCGCAGCTGCTGGTCAACCCGGAGAACCCCGGGGACACGAAGGCTCCCCGTGCACCTGCCAGAGCCCGCTTATCCTTGCTGCCTTCCGGCCCTGGGGAGGTTCACGGGATATCCACCGCACGGGGAGTGAGCCCAACTCTACCCGCCCGGGCGACGATCCGTCGCATCGGGGCCGAGACCCCGGTCACGCCCGACCGGGAACCCCCGTGCACGCCCGCCCGACGGCACGGTATTGTCTGCGGCGGAGGATTCGCCTAGAGGCCTAGGGCGCACGCTTGGAAAGCGTGTTGGGTTAACACCCTCACGAGTTCGAATCTCGTATCCTCCGCGTGAGTCAGCGGTTAACCGGACCGGCCCGATGGGCCGGTCCGGTTTCGTTCGTGGGGCCCCTGGTTTGTGGTGACCGCCCACCAACGTGCAGGGAGGCCGCCCGCGGCCGACCGGTGCCCGCGGGAGCGCTCGGGAGGTGCCCACGCCGGGAGCGGGAAGATCAGGGTTTTGATCTCCAGTAGTCCAGGGTCTGGCGGAGGACCGTCTGGAACAGCGCAAAGTTGATCGGCTTGTATATGTAGCTGTCCGCGCCGGCCGCGTAGCAGGCGTCCGCCTCGGCCGGGTCCTCCGACGAGGTGAAGACGACCACCGTCAGTGCGGCCAGGTCCGGGTGGGCGCGGAGGCGGCGGAGGACGTCGAGGCCGCTCTCGCCGGGCATGTTGAGGTCGAGCAGGATCATGTCGGGGTGGCGGGCGCCGTCCGCGGTCAGCCGGGGCAGCACGTCGGCGCCGGAGCGGACGAACTCGAGTCGGATGTCGGGGTGGGAGCGGCCGATCGCCCGGCCGATCGCCTCGACGTCCTCGTCGGAGTCCTCCACCACCATGATCAGGTCTTCGTTCACCGCTGCTCCGCTCTGATCGCCAGGACGGCGATGTCGTCGGCCCCGGTCGCGCCGAAATCCTTGGCCGCCTGACTCAGTTCGCGCACCAGTTCGTCGACCGGGAGGTCGCGGAGGCGGCGCGCGGTCTCGTGCAGCGCCACGTCCTCGAACATCCGGCCGGCGCGGTCGCGGCTCTCGGTCAGGCCGTCGGTGAACATCAGGAGCGTGTCGCCGGGCGCCAGCATCAGCCGGGACCGGCCGAGCCGGGCCTCGTCGATGATGCCGAGCGCCAGCCCGCCGCCGCGGCCCGGCGTCACCCGGCCGTCCCGGTGCAGCACCATCGGCGCCGGATGGCCGGCGGACGTCCACTGCACGCTCAGGCCCGCGCGCGTCTCGCGCAGCAGTGCCACGCCCGCGGTGACGAACCGCCAGGAGCCGTCGCGGCGCAGGCCCGCGTTGAGCCGGCTCAGCGCGCGGGCCGGCGACACGCGCTCCTGCAGCAGCGTGCCGAGCGTGTGCCGGGACATCCCGGTCAGCGCGGCCGCGGCCGCACCACGCCCGCAGACGTCACCGATCAGCGCGGCCACCACGCCGTTCGACCGGACCACCAGGTCGTAGAAGTCGCCGCCGACGTCCAGCGCCCGGTCGCCGACCGCGTAGGCGGCCGCCACCCGCATGCCCGGCACCTCCGGCAGGCGGCCCGGCAGCAGATGTTCCTGCAGCGTGACCACTTCGCGCCGGCGCGACTCGTAGAGTTCGCTGTTGTCCACGGCGAGCGCGGCCCGCTGCGCCAGGTCCCGCAGGAACGACGCGTGCGGCACCCGGGTCTCGTCCCGGTCGAAGAAGAACAGCAGCACGCCCAGGACCCGGTCGCGCGCCCGCATCACCTGCGCGTGCAGCAGCCGGGCGCCGACCTTCTCCGCGTCGGCCGGCTCGAGGCGCTCGGCCTGCCCGGAAACGGCCCGCTCGGCCAGGGCGCGCAGGTCGTGGGCGGTGGCCTCGTCGGCCAGCAGCGCGGCCATCCGGCGCATGTCCACGTGCACCGCGCTGCGCAGCATCAGCTCGCGGCCCTCGCAGGAGAAGACCAGGCAGCCCTCCGCGATCGCCGGGACGGTCATCCGCGCCACCCGGTGCATCGTCTGGCCCGGATCCAGCACCGCGTCCATCTGCAGCGACGCCTCGGCCAGCAGTGCGTCCCGGATCTGCTGCTCGTCGTCGGCGCGGCGGCGGCGCAGCCGGGCGATCGCCTCCCGCGTGACGTCGACCACCTGCCAGAGGCGCGTCGTCAGCCGGTCCAAGTCGGCCGTGTCGTCGACCAGCAGCTGGATCGTGCCCGCGGCCTCTCCGGTGACCTCGAAACCGGCCACGATCACGCGGTTCGCGCCGTGCACCGGCTCCCGCACGACCACGGCGTCACCGTCCTGCCACAGCGCCATCCGCCGGGCCAGCGCCCGGTCGTCGCCCGTCTCCAGCGGCACGCCGGTCCACCGGTACTCGGCGATCCCGCCGTCGCTCACCCGGTGCCGCAACCCCCACACCGCCACCACGCCGGGTTGCGCCTGCAGCGGCGGAAGGACCAGCTCGGCCAGTTCCTCGCGGTCGGTGATGGCCCCGGTGGCCCGCCACAGCCGGTGCAGCGCACCAGCCCAGGCCTGGTCGCCGTCGCCCACGCTCATCACCTCCGCCGGTACGCTCAGTAATGTACTGGCCGCACGGCCGGCACGATATCCCGTCGATCGTTGCCAACCGACAACTAACGATGTGACCGCTCACAGACGTGTCGAAACACCGCTCCAGCCGCGTGTTCCGCTCATGGCGATATGGTTTAGGCGCGGTCCGGGTGTCGCAGGTACCCTGACAGCCGCGGGCCGCTAGCTCAATGGCAGAGCTGTGGACTTTTAATCCATAGGTTCGGGGTTCGAGTCCCCGGCGGCCTACCACCGAAGATCAAGATCTTGATCTTCCCGCTCCCGGCGTGGGCACCTTCCCAGTGCTCCCGCGGGCACCGCTCGGCCGCGGGCGGCCTCCCTGCCGGTTCCGCGGGTGGTCCCGCAGAACCGGGCAGGTCCTTCCCGGCCATGGCCACCACGTCGACCCGGACCGGACCGCCCGGCACCGTGCCGGACACCGCGATCTGTTCCTCCGCGGTCATCGGCACGAGCCGGCCGCTGGTGCCGAGCGACACCTCGCCGGCGCCGGGCCGCGGTCGTGGCGAACGTACGCGTGGTTCCGGCCGCGCTCGCCATCTCCTCCGCCTCGGGCAGGTCGACGGCGAGCGGCCACTCGGCGAGCACCGGCAACCCGCCACGAGCGCGGGCAACACGAGCTCCCGATGCCGCGGCACCCTGACCGGCGGTCAGGGGAAGGTGGTCCAGATGGTGGTGCCGCCGCCGGGGGACTCGTCGGCCCAGGCGTGGCCGCCGTGGCGTTCGGCGATGCGGCGGACGATGGCGAGGCCGGCGCCGGAGCCGTCGACGCCGGGGGCGCGGGGGTGGATGCGGCGGAAGAGTTCGAAGGCCTGTTCGCGTAGGTGGCCGGGCATGCCGATGCCGTTGTCGCGGACCATCAGGGCCGGTTCGCCGTTGATCTCCGCGGTGGCGATCTCGACGTGTCGCGGGCCGTCCGGGCGGGCGTACTTGGCCGCGTTGACGAGCAGGTTGACCAGTAGTTCGTCGAAGAGGACCGGGTCGGCGAGCAGCGTGCCGGACGGGGCCACGGTGACCCGGACCGACTCCTCCTCCAGGCGCGGGCCGGCGATCTCGGTGGCCCGGGCCACGGCCGCGTCCAGGTCGATCCGGTCGCGGTGCAGGTCGGTGCGGCCCAGGCGGGAGTAGTAGAGGAGCGCGTTGAGCAGCTCGTCCATCCGGGTGGCGAGGCGCTGGATGGAGGCGAGGCGGCGCGCGGTCGTCTCGTCCATGCCGTCGGTGTTGTCCTCGATGAGGAACGCGGCCTGGTTCGCGATGCCGCGCAGCGGTTCCTTGAGGTCGTGCCCGGCCGCGTGCGCGAACGAGTCCAGGTCGACGTTGCTGCGGCTGAGTTCCGTGTTCAGGCTGGACAGGCGGCGGGTGTGCGCGAGCGCGACCTGCAGGATCGCGCGGCCCAGCTCGACCGACATCGCCAGGTCGGTGGTGGTCCAGGGCGCGCTCCGGCCGCGTACCGTGGCCAGGAAGACCGCGGTGGAGCCGCGTGGTGTCAGCCGCTCGCCGTGCGGGCCGAGCACCACCGGGCGGGCCGGGTCCGCGGCCCAGCGGCGCGGCACGGTGCGTTCGCGGCGCAGCCAGACGACCCGGTCGCCGGTGTCGCTCAGCGGGAGCACGAGCACGCCGTCTATCGCGCCGGTGAACGGCGCCATCGCGGGCAGGTCCTCGCCGAGCCGGTCGCTGTGCCAGGGTTCGCCGACGGTGGACGGCGGCAGCGCGGCCCAGAGCGCGTCCAGTGCCTCCCGGCCGGGTGCGGCGCCGTGCACGGTGGTGCGGCCGTTGAGGCGCACCGCGACCGCGTCGGACTCGACGACCTGGTCCAGGCCGGCCGGGTCGGACCAGCCGCTGACCATGCTGTCCGCGATCGGCTCGATCAGCCGGGCGATGACGGTGCGGGCCCGTTCCCGGGCGACGGTGTCGTCGCGCTCGCGCAGCGCGGTCAGGTGCAGGGACAGTGCGACGCCGAAGAACTCGCAGGCGGCGCGCAGCTGCGGGCCGAGCGTCGTCGGGGTGCTCCCGTGGCAGGCGATCAGGCCCCAGAGCCGGCCGCCGGCCAGCAACGACACGGACATCGACGACGCGACGCCGATGTTGCGCAGATACTCCAGGTGGTACGGGGAGACGGTGCGCAGCACCGACAGGGACAGGTCGAGCGGCGGTGCGGCCGCGGGGAGCAGTTGCGCGGTCGTGTCGTCCACGTCCGCGATCACCCGGATCCAGTTCCGTTCGTAGAGCCGGCGGGCCTGCGGTGGGATGTCCGTCGCCGGGAACCACAGGCCGAGCCACGGCTCCTGCCCGTCGGCCGTCTCCTCCGCGATCACCTCGCCGGGCCCGTCCACCGACTCGAACCGGTACGCCACCACCCGGTCGAAGCCGGTGATCGCGCGCACCTCGCGGACCGCGGCCCGCGCGGCCTCCACCACGGTCGTGGCCGCCTGCAGCCGGACCAGCGCGGACCGGATCGGCGCGTAGAACATGGTGAACGGCGTGGTGACCGGCGCGGCCGGCTCGAACTCCAGCACCAGCAGCCCCTCGGAGCGGTGCACGGTGACGTCGAACGGGCGGCCGTCCAGCGCGACCGGCATCATCGCGGTCTGCCCGGTGTCCGCGTCGGCCAACGCGGCCAGCGCGGCCGTCGCCGCCCCGGAGAGCAGGCCGGAGACGGGTGCGCCGACCACCGCGCCCGGACCGAGCAGCTGGGACGCGTTGTCGCTGACCACCTCGATGGTGTCGTCCCGCAGCGCGATCAGCGCGCCGTAGGACTGGATGCCGCCGAGCCGGTGGATCGGCTCCCGCACGCACGCGGAGAGGTCGAACGGGGCGCCGGCCGCCCGTTCCGCGGCGACCGTCCGCTCGGAAAGCCATGATCCGTTGTTGTTCACACCCCTCAGACTTCCAGCTGCCACAGCCGTTCGGCCACCCGTTCGACGCCGCGGGTGAGGTGCCGCCGGTACGTGCTGAACGGCACCCCGAGCTTCTCCGCCGCCGCCTCCTGGGTGGGCGCCCGGTGGAAGTACGTGGTGGCGAGCGCGCGGTGCAGCTTGCCCTCGCGGGTGTCGTCGCGCAGCGCGTCGACCGCCTCGACGATCAGGTCGCGCAGCGTCTGCACCGGGTTGCCGCCGCGGTCGCCGATCAGGTGCGTGCGCAGCAGCGGGTTGCTCTCCAGCGCGTCCGGCAGGTGCCAGTTGCGCAGCGCGTCCCGGACCGCGGCGTCGAAGTCCGCGCGGGACAGCACCGTGAACGCGGGCCGGCCCGGCCGCGCGTCCGGCCCGAACAGCAGGCGCGCGTTCAGCGCGGTGATCCACGCGTCGACCGGCAGCGCACGCCAGTCGTGGCCGAACACGCCGTGCGGCTGCCCGTCGATCATGATGCGGTCGCCGCCCGGGACCGCGTGGTGGTCGGTGAACGTCATCAGCGGCAGCACCCGATCGGGCTCCGGGACGACCACGAACGACCAGGCCAGCCGGGCGGACCTGATCCAGGCCTCCAGCACCCGCATCTGCATCAGCATCCCGGCCTCGCGTGGGCGCTGGTCGATCGGCGGGTGTGCGAAGCGGGCGACCAGCAGGTGCTCGCCGGGCCGGGGCGGCGCGGTCTCGGTCGCGGCCCAGGCGAGCGCCACGGCCGGGTCGGCGGCCAGCTCGACCGGGTCGGGCTCGGGCAGGCGCAGTTGGGCGGAGTACGCGATGAGGGCGCCGTCCGAGACGCGGCGATAGGCGGTGAACGCCTCCGGCCGCCGCTCCAGCCAGAAGTCGAGCACGCCGGACGGGCTCATCCGGCGTACCGCCGGGTGGTCGCGAACGTTGAGGGGTTCGACCCGCACCGCGTCGTCGCCGCGCGCGGACACGAACGGGCCGAGCACCTCGTTCGCGCGCAGCAGGTGCCAGAGCGCGCGCATGGCCGGTTGCACGACCTCGCCGGACGCGGTCCGGGCCCGGTCCAGGATGTGCGTGGCGAGCTGGTGGTGCAACCGCTCGTAGCCCTGCGGGTCGCGCCAGCGCAGGTCCGCCTCGATCGCGCCGCGGACCACGCCGTGCGGGTGGAGGCCGTACCGGTCGGACTCGACGAACGGCAGCCGCCGCAGCCAGTCGAAGACGGTGGCGGCCTGGTCGCCGACCACCGAGCGCAGCAACTCCTCCGTGGTGCTCTGGACGTGCGCGCAGACCTCCAGCGCGAGCCGGTGCGCGGGCGACGGCACCTCGCCGACCAGCTGGTCGATCAGCGTGGTCAGCACGTCCCGGGTCGGCACCCAGCGAGCGGGCGACTCCCGGGCGGCCGACGACGCGGCCAGGCTCAGCGCGAGCGGATGACCTCCGGCGAACGCCAGCACCGCCTCGTGCTGCGACTCCGGCACGCCGCGCAGCCGCAGCAGCTCGACCGCCTCGTCCGGTTCCAGGTCGCCGAGCGATGAGACGCGCAGCAGGCCGGACCAGGAGACGTCGGACGCCCAGAGCGGGTCGGGTGGTTCCTGGCCGGCGAGCACCGCGACCGCGCCGGCCGGCAACTTCGGCAGGTACGTCTCGCGCAGCCAGCCCTCGAGGTGCCGGGACCGCTCGAACGCGTCGACCAGCAGCACCGAACCCTCGGTGACGGTCGCTGCCTCGAACCGCTCGATCGAGCCACCGTCGATCTCCACCACGGCGCGGCCGGCGTCGCGGGCCTCGTCCGCGAAGCGACGCAGCAGCGTGGACTTGCCGACGCCCCCGGCACCGTGCAGATAGAGCACGGCGTACGCGCCGGGGGCGGCGGCGAGCGCGTCGCGGAAACCGGTCAGCTCGGCGCGCCGGCCGACGAACGACTGTTGCCGAGCGGCCCGCAGGCGTTCCGCGAGCCGCGCGACCGTGTGCATCATGCGTCGATTATCACGACCGGTGATATACGCCGGTTCGACGCGGTGCGGCTCATTCGGACAGCGGCACCGTCGGCGTCGGGTGCTGGCGGAGCAGCGCGGTCTCCACCATCACGTCCAGCAGCTCGGCGTAGCTCACCCCGGCCGCGGCCCACATCTGCGGGAACTGCGACATCGAGGTGAAACCGGGGAACGTGTTCACCTCGTTGATCACCGGCACCACGCCGTCCGGCGTCTCGCGCAGGAAGAAGTCGACACGCAGCAGCCCGCTGCAGTCGAGCGCGCGGAACGCGGTCACCGCGCACTCCTCGATCGCGGCCGTGACCTCGGGGGAGAGCTTGGCCGGGATCTCGAACACGGTGCCGACGTCGGTGTACTTCGCCTCGAAGTCGAAGAACTCGAAGCCGTCCGGCACGCGGATCTCCAGCGACGGCCCGGCCTCGACCCGCCCGTCCGGGAACTCGAGCACGCCGATGTCCACCTCGCGGCCCGGCACCGCGGCCTCGACCAGCACCTTGTGGTCGCTGCGGCGGGCCAGCTCGACCGCGGCGTCCAGGTCGGCCCAGTCGTCGACGCGGGACACGCCGATGCTCGACCCGGCGCGCGACGGCTTCACGAAGACCGGCAGGCCGAGACGCTCACGGTCGGCCTCGCTGACGGTCTCGTCCCGGTGGCGCAGCACCACGCCGGGCGCGACCTCGATGCCCTCGGAGACCAGGATCTTCTTGGTGAACTCCTTGTCCATCGAGACCGCGCTGGCCAGCACGCCGTTGCCCAGGTAGGGCAGGCCGGCCAGCTCCAGCAGCGCCTGGATGGTGCCGTCCTCGCCGTACGGGCCGTGCAGGCACGGGAACGCCACGTCCACGTCGCGCAGCGCGGCGAGCGCCTGGGAGATGCTGCTGATCGGCAGCGGGTGGACCGCGCCGTCCTCCTCGCGGGTCTGCGCGAGCAGCCCGTCGAGGTCGAGCGTCGCGGCCGTGTCCGGCTCGTCCTGGCCGACGACCCAGACGCCGTCGATCGTGATCCGGACCGGCACCACCTGGTAGCGCTCGCGGTCCAGGTGCTGCATCACGCTCAGCGCGGACTTGCAGGACACGTCGTGCTCGCCACTGCGGCCGCCGAAGATCACGGCGATGCGGGTCTTCCCACGCTCGGTCAAGGTTCAGGCCTCCGTGTGTAGAAGATGGCGTCGGGGTAGCCGCACGCCGATGCCGGTGAGAAGTTCGTGAGCGTTCGTTCCGGCGTGCTCGGCCTGCTCGGCGACGGTGGGTTCACCGTGCGCGCCGGGGCCGAACAGCACCGCCTCATCACCCTCGGTGACCGGCAGCTCGCCGATGTCGATGATCAGGTGATCCATCGACACCGGACCGAGAATCGGCCGGCGCACGCCGTGAATGAGCACCTCGGCCACGCCGCCGAGCCCGCGCGGGACACCGTAGCCGAAACCGAGCGGCAGCACCGCGCGGCCGTCCCCCGCCTGCACCACGCGTGCGCGCACGGTCATCGCCGGCCGAAGACCGGAATCGACCCCCGGCACCGGCGGTACGCCGTACAACGCGATCCCGGCCCGGCCGAGGTCGAAGCGCGCGGACGGCACCTGCAGGATGCCGGCCGAGTTCGCCAGGTGCAGCACGTCCGGGGTCAGCCCGGCCGCCCGGGCCAGCCGGATCGCCTCCGCGAACGCGCTCTGCTGCGCGACCAGGCTCTCGGCGGCCGGGTCCTCCGCGTGCGCCAGGTGTGACCACAGGCCGCGGACCCGGATCTGCCCGTCCGACTCGTACTTGCGGGCCCAGCCGAACAGCTCCGGCCAGGTGTCCCGGGTGGCGCCGCCCCGGCTGAGCCCGGTGTCCGCCTTGATGTGCACGTCCAGCGCGACGCCGCGCCGCGCCGCCTCGGCCGCGATCGCGTCCAGGTGGGGAAGGGTGGCCACGGAGAGCGTGACGTTCGCCTCGGCGAGCGCGGCCAGGTCGTCCTGCGGCCCGCACATCCACGCCAGCAGCGGCGCGTCCAGCCCGGCCTCGCGCAGTTCCATCGCCTCCGTCGCGGAGGTGACGCCCAGCCAGTCCGCGCCGGCCGCGACCGCGGCGCGCGCGGTGGGCACGGCGCCGTGCCCGAAACCGTCGGCCTTCACGACCGCCATCAGGCCGGCGTCGCCCATGGCGCGCTTGAGCACCCGGGTGTTGTGCGCGATCGCACCCAGGTCGACTGTTGCCTCAGCCAATGTCGCCACAGCCCTTCCGGATTCCCTTCAGCCGAGCACGATCCCCCGTGAGGCTATCCATTTGGAAGCTCATGTCATGCTCACGCCAGTGGCCTTTCTCACTTGGCGACCCTGCGTGATCGATCGTGCCACGGACCGTTGCTGAGCTGCGGATATGTGGTCGCCGCATTGACCGGTGGGGTCCGCTGGCTACACTCGGGACCTCTGGCGCGACACCGCGGGCGAAGGACGCATGACCATCTACAGCAGTGCCGCCCGGGTGGGCGAAATCAAGATCATCGTCACCGGCGGGGGGACGGGCGGTCACACCTATCCGGCGCTGACCACGATCCGCACCATCCGCGAACGGCTCTCCCGGGCCGGGACAGAGCCGGACATCCTCTGGGTCGGCGTCTCGCACGGGCTCGAAGCCAAGATCTCGGTGCAGAACAACGTGCCGTTCAAGGCGATCACCACGGGCAAGCTGCGGCGCCACATCAACGTCAAGGACCAGCTGCGCAACGTGGCCGACGCGTTCCGCATCCCGTTCGGCGTGCTGCAGGCGATCGTCGCCGTGGCGAAGGCGAAACCCGACGTGGTGATCTCCACCGGTGGCTACGTGTGCGTGCCGGTCGGCGTCGCCGCCTGGCTGCTGCGCCGCCCGCTGGTCATGCACGAGCAGACGCTCGCGGTCGGCCTGGCCAACCGGATCCTGTCCCGCTTCGCCAACCGCATCCTGCTCAGCCACGAGTCGTCGATCGACCACCTGCCGGAGAAGGTGCGGTCCAAGGCCGTCGTCACCGGCAACCCGATCCGGCCCGAGGTGTTCATGGGCCAGCGCGAGCGCGCGATCGCCGGGTACGGTCTCGACCCGCGGCTGCCGCTGGTCTACGTCACCGGCGGTGCGCAGGGCGCGCTGCAGGTCAACAAGCTGATCGCCGAGGTGCTGCCGGACCTGCTCACCCGCGCGCAGGTGCTGCACCAGTGCGGTGACTACTCGTACGAGATGATGCGGGAGCGGCACGCGTCCCTGCCGCCGCACCTGCAGCAGCGATACACCGTCTTCCCGTACATCCACGACGAACTGCCGGACGTGCTGGCCGCCGCCGACGTCGTGGTGGCCCGCAGCGGTGCCGGCACGGTGGCCGAGCTCAACGCGCTGGGCAAGGCGAGCGTCTACATCCCACTGATCCCGACTCAGGGCGACGAGCAGCGCCGGACCGCCCGGCACCTGGCCGACCTGGGCGCGGCGCGCATGCTCGCGGCCGAGGACGCGACGCCGGACCGGCTCCGTCAGGAACTGATCGCGCTGCTGGACGACCCGGCGTACCGTCACCGGATCTCCGAGGCGGCCCGCACGCACGGCCGCCCGGACGCGGCCACCGCGGTCGCCGACGAGGTGCTGGCCGCGGCCAGATAGGCCGTCGATCCGGCCCGGGGGCAGAGGCCGGGGTAACACTTTGGAGTTCCCCGGATTGCCCCGCGGGCCGGTCCGGGGTCCACTGAACTACATGGGTGGCATTCGAGTCGGCACGTCGGGCTGGGCGGACCGGGAACTGGTCTCGTCCGGCTGGTACCCACGTGAGTTCAACGACCCGGCCGGGCGGCTGGCGTACTACGCGGAGCACTTCGACCTGGTCGAGGTGGACACCACCTACTACGGCATCCCGGCACCGGCGACCGCGCGCGCCTGGGCCGACCGTACCCCGGACGGTTTTCTCTTCAACGTGAAGGCGTTCTCGCTGTTCACCGGCCATCCCACGCCGGCCAGCGCGGTCCCGGCCGCGTTGCGCCCCGCCTCCGGCGCGCAACGGCTGCGCCGGCGGGACCTCGACCCGGACGCGTACGAGCGGCTCTGGGACGGCTTCCACGACGTCCTCGCGCCGCTCGCGGACACCGGCAAGCTCGGCGTGGTGCTGCTGCAGTTCCCGCCGTGGCTGACGCACGGCGAGAAGGCCAAGGAGCGGATCGTCGCGACCGCGGACCGCTGCCGACCGCACCGCGTCGCGGTCGAACTGCGGAACCCGAGCTGGTTCACCGACGAGAACGCGCTCGACACGCTGCTCTTCCTGCAGTCGCACGACCTCTCGCACGTGATCGTCGACATGGCACAGGGCCTGCCGTCGTCCGTCCCGCCGATCACGGTCAGCACCGCGGACCCGGCCGTGGTGCGCTTCCACGGCCGCAGCGGCGCGTGGGAGTCCGGCGACAAGAAGGAGAAGTTCCGCTACGAGTACGGCGACGACGAGCTCGCCGAGTGGGCGAGCCGGCTGCGCGAACTGGCCGGCGAGGGCGACTCGCTGCACGCGCTGATCAACACGTGCTGCGCCGACACCGCGCCGCGCACCGCACTCCGCCTCGCCTCGCTCGTCGGCTCCCGGACCCGGCCGTCCCCCGCCTGACGCTCCCGGTTTCCCGGTCCGGCTGCGATGATGCATCCCGTGCAGCCCACCCGCATCCTCTTCGACTTCTTCGGCACGCTGGTCGACTACTCCCCCAGCCGCACCACGCAGGGCTACCCCAAGACCTGGGCGACGGTGCGGAACTGGGGTGTCGAGGTCGGCTACGAGCGCATGCTCGCCGAATGGTCCGCCACCTGCCTCGAGCTCGACCGCAGCTGCGAGGCCGGCCACCGTGAGTACTCGATGACCGAGGCCGCCGCCCACTTCCTCCCGAAGATTCTCGGCCGCCGCTCCACGGCCGCGCAGGGCGAGGAGTTCGTCCACGCGTACCTCGACGAGTGGAACGCCGGCGTCACGTACCCGGCCGGCATCCAGTCGTTCGTCCGCACGCTCGCCGAGCGCTACCAGCTCGCCGTGGTCACCAACACCCACTGGCCCTCGCTCGTACCGCACCACCTGGTCGCGATGGGCCTCGCCGACGCGTTCGCCGAGGTCGTCACGTCCGTCGAGCTCGGCCGCCGCAAACCCCACCCGCAGACGTACGCGACCGCGCTCGCCGCCCTCCAGGCCGCCCCCGAGGACGCGGTCTTCGTCGGCGACACGTTCGAACCCGACTTCCTCGGCCCCGAGGCCGCCGGCATCCGCGCCTACCTCATCGACCCGCGCGGCCACGCCCCCGTCCCGGCCGACCGCCGCCTCACCACGGTCTTCGACCTGGCCGAGAAGCTTTAGACCAGCTCCTCCAGGGACGCCCGCCACCACCCGTCGCCGTGGAGGACGTGAGCGGGGCCGTGGTCAGCACGTGCGCGATCGCGTCGCCGAGGTCACCGATTCGTTCCCGTTCGCCGTCCCGCGTCCAGATCTGCGCGTTCGGGCGCAGCCGGTTGTGTCTGCTCCCACCCCCGCTCGCCCGGTGGCGGGCTCAGCGAGCCGGCCGCACGCAGCGCGACCACCGGCAGCTCCAGCACCTCGCGTCGTCTCCGTTCGCGGCGCTGCCGCTCACCCGTCATGCCGTCGCCTTCCCGATCGTGTCGCGTGTGCCGGCGAGGGCCTCCACGAACTCCTCGTCGGCACGCATGTCGCGGTGAGAATCGCCCTCGCAGAACGCGGTGCCGCGCCGGGCGGCGATCGCCGCGTCGAAGACGGCGGAGCGGCGAGGCGGATCGGCAACGGAACGGAGCGTGGCGGAGGTCAGCCACGCGGCGAGGTCCGGCGGGGCGGCCGGAGTCGGGCCGGTCATGCGACGGGGCGGTGAGCGCCCCTCCCACACGTCATGGTGCCCATGATCGTAGCCGGGAGGGCCCACCACAACCGGGTAATCCCGCATCGGCGCGGTTGCGGTCGCCGAAGGCCTTTCAGGCTTGCGGATGCGAGCCGTAGGATGGCGTACGTGACGCGATTTCGGATCGGGGAGGCGGCCGGGCTGCTCGGCGTGAGTGCGGACACCGTGCGGCGGTGGATCGACGCCGAGAAGCTGGTGGCGGTGCGCGACCAGGCCGGGCACCGGGTGGTCGAGGGGGAGGCGCTGGCCGCGTTCGTGCGGGAGCAGCACGCGGCGGCGGACCCGGCGTCGGAGACCTCGTCGGCGCGGAACCGGTTGCGTGGCATCGTGACCGCGGTCGCCAAGGATGGTGTGATGGCGCAGGTGGATCTGCAGGCCGGGCCGTTCCGGGTGGTGTCGTTGATGAGCCGGGAGGCCGTCGACGAGCTGGACCTGCGGGTCGGCTCGGTCGCGGTCGCAGTGATCAAGTCGACCACCGTGGTCGTGGAGACGGCGTCGCCGGGACGGCGGACCGCATGAGGCGCGCCATGGCTGCCACACTGACGGCGCTCCTGCTGCTCGCCGGCTGCGGCGGAACCGGTGACGAGGAGCCGGCGGCGAGCGGCGGTTCCGGTGGGGCCGGCGGCGACGTGCTGAGCGGGCAGCTCACCGTCTTCGCGGCGGCGTCGCTGACCGAGGCGTTCGACCGGATCGGGCAGCAGTTGCAGGCGCGGCATCCGCAGCTGTTCGTCACGGTCAACTACGGCGGCAGTTCCGGGCTGGCCACGCAGATCAACGAGGGCGCGCCGGCCGACGTGTTCGCGGCCGCGTCGCCGGCCACCATGACGACGGTCACCGACGCGGGCAACAACGCGGGCGCGCCGGTGGTGTTCGCCCGGAACCAGTTGGTCATCGCGGTGGCGAAGGGAAACCCGAAGGATGTCACCGGTCTGGCGGACCTGGCCCGGCCCGGGCTGAAGGTGGCGCTCTGCGCCGAGGAGGTGCCCTGCGGCGCGGCCGCGAAACGGGCCGGGGTGACGGTGACCCCGGTGACGCTGGAGCGGGACGTGAAGGCCGCGCTCGCCAAGGTGAAGCTCGGTGAGGTGGACGCGGCGCTGGTCTACCGCACCGACGCGACGGCGGCCCCGTCCGATGTGGACGCCGTCGAGTTCCCGGAGTCGGCGAACGCGATCAACGACTATCCGATCGTGGTGCTGGCGGACGCGCCGAACCCGGCCGCGGCCGCGGGCTTCGTCGAGTTCGTCCGGACCGAGGGCCTGGCGGTGCTGACCGAAGCCGGCTTCCAGGCGCCGTGACCGGACGGCAACGGGTTCCGGTGGCCCTGCTCGTCCCGGCGCTGCTCGGGCTCGCGTTCCTGGTGCTGCCGCTGGCCGGGCTGCTGATCCGGGCGCCGTGGGGCACGCTGCCCGCACGGCTGGCCGAGCCGCAGGTGCTGGCCGCGCTCCGCCTGTCGCTGCTCACCGCCACGCTCGCGACCGTGCTGTGCCTGCTGCTCGGCGTACCGCTGGCGTGGCTTCTGGCCCGGGTCGAGTTCCGCGGCCGGCGGCTGGTCCGGGCGCTGGTCACGGTGCCGCTGGTGCTGCCGCCGGTGGTCGGTGGCGTGGCGTTGCTGCTGGTCTTCGGCCGGCGCGGCATCATCGGGCAGTGGCTGGATCAGGCCTTCGGGATCACGCTGCCGTTCACCACCGCGGGCGTGGTGCTGGCCGAGGCCTTCGTGGCGCTGCCGTTCCTGGTGATCGCGGTGGAGGGGGCGCTGCGCGGCGCGGACGCGCGGTTCGAGGAGGCCGCGGCCACGCTCGGCGCCGGCCGGTGGACCACGTTCACGCACGTCACGCTGCCGCTGGTGGCGCCCGGCATCGCGGCCGGCGGGGTGCTCTGCTGGGCACGGGCGCTCGGCGAGTTCGGTGCGACGATCACGTTCGCCGGGAACTTCCCGGGCCGGACGCAGACGATGCCGCTGGCGGTCTATCTGGCGCTGGAACGTGACGTGGAGGCCGCGATCGTGCTGAGCCTGATCCTGCTGGCCGTCTCCGTGACGATCCTGGCGGCGCTGCGCGACCGATGGGTGGGATCCGCGACGTGACCGGGCTCGACGCACGACTGACCGTCGACCGGGGCACGTTCCGGCTGGACGTCGCGCTGCGGATCGCGCCCGGCGAGGTGGTGGCGCTGCTCGGGCCGAACGGCGCCGGCAAGTCCACGGCGCTGCGCGCGCTCGCCGGCCTGCAGCCGCTCACCGCCGGCCACGTCCGGCTCGGCGACGAGGACCTGGGCGCGCTGCCACCGGAACGCCGGCCGATCGGCGTGGTGTTCCAGGACTATCTGCTGTTCCCACACCTGTCCGCGCTGGACAACGTGGCGTTCGGCCCGCGGCGGCGGGGCGTCGGGCGACGGGCCGCCCGGGCGGTCGCGCTCGACTGGCTGACCCGGGTCGGGCTCGCCGCGCACGCGTCGAAACGACCACGGCAGCTCTCCGGCGGGCAGGCGCAGCGGGTGGCGCTGGCCCGCGCGCTCGCCGTACGCCCGAGTCTGCTCCTGCTCGACGAGCCGCTCGCGGCGCTGGACGCCCGGACGCGGCTGGACACCCGGGCGGAACTGCAGCGGCACCTGACCGCGCACCCCGGCGCGACGCTGCTGGTCACGCACGACCCGCTGGACGCGCTGGTGCTGGCGGACCGGCTGGTGATCGTGGAGGGTGGTGTGGTGGTGCAGGAGGGTGACGCGGCGACCGTGACCGCGCGCCCGCGCACCGACTACGTGGCCCGGCTGGTCGGACTGAACCTCTACCGGGGACGGGCGAGCGGGCACGAGGTCACGCTGGACGACCTCACGCTGCGTGTGGACGATCGGGTGGACGGCGAGGTCTTCGTCGCGTTCCGGCCGTCCTCGGTCGCGCTGTACGCGGAGAAGCCGGCGGGCAGCCCGCGGAACATCTGGGCCGCCACCATCGCCGGCATCCAGCGGCACGGCGACAATCTGCGCATCGAGCTGGCCGGACCGCTCCCGGCGGCCGCGGATGTGACACCCGCCGCAGCCGCTCAGCTCGACCTGATACCCGGCCGAACGGTATGGGCGGCCGTCAAGGCAACCGAGACGCATGCTTACCCCGCGTAGTGGGAACCCGTCACTGGGCTTGCAGGTCTTGACGTAACGGGTTACCGTTCTCGCAGTCCCTCGGATGTCTGGCGCAGGCACAGCAAGCCGCCACAGGCACACGATTTGCTGCCGTAGGCACGAAGTTCAGCTGCCGCAGGCACAAGAATCTGCTGCCACAGGCACGAAATTCTGCTGCCGCGGGCACAGAAATCGCCGCCGCAGGCACACAAGTCTGCGCCGCCCGTAGGAGATCTCCGCCGTTGCACCACGTGAGCGGCCCACAAACTTTCCCGATCGCTCTCCGAGACGCTTATTGCGCATATCGAGCGATTCCTACCCTCAAGGAGACTCGTCGATGAGCCCTACCCGCACCCTGGACCGGCACACCACCACCCGGCGCCGCGCGAAGAAGCCGCAGCAGGAGCAGGTGCCGACCGGTGACCTCGCCATGGTCGACGGCCTGCTGGACATCCAGGACCGGCACGCGTACCTGCGGGTCGACGGCTACCTGCCGTCGCCGGAGGACGTGACCGTGCCGATGTCCCTGGTCCACCGGCACGGCCTGCGCCGCGGTGACCGGCTGACCGGCGGTGCCGCCGGCAACCAGCTGACCAAGGTCTTCACGGTCGACGGCGGCGACCCGGACGACGCCCGCCGCCGCCCCGACTTCTACAAGCTCACCCCGCTCTACCCGCAGCAGCGCCTCCGCCTGGAGACGGACGCGGACAACCTGACCAGCCGGGTGATCGACCTGGCGATGCCGATCGGCAAGGGCCAGCGCGCTCTCATCATCTCGCCGCCGAAGGCCGGCAAGACCATGGTGCTGCAGGCGCTGGCGAAGTCGATCAGCACGAACCACCCGGAGGCGCACCTGATGGTGGTGCTGGTCGACGAGCGCCCCGAGGAGGTTACCGACATGCGGCGCTCGGTCGACGGCGAGGTGGCCGCGGCCACGTTCGACCGTCCGCCGCACGAGCACACCGCGGTCGCGGAGCTGGCCATCGAGCGGGCGAAGCGCCTGGTCGAGCAGGGCCGCGACGTGGTCGTGCTGCTCGACTCGATCACCCGCCTGGCGCGCGCCTACAACCTCCAGGCCCGGTCCGGCGGCCGTACGCTCAGCGGCGGCCTGGACACCACCGCGCTCTACCCGCCGAAGCAGCTGCTCGGCGCCGGCCGCAACATCGAGAACGGTGGCTCGCTCACCATCATCGCGACCGCGCTGGTCGAGACCGGCTCGCAGATGGACACCGTGATCTTCGAGGAGTTCAAGGGCACCGGCAACGCCGAGCTCAAGCTCGACCGCAAGATCGCCGAGCGCCGCGTCTTCCCCGCGGTCGACCTGCACGCCACCGGCACCCGCCGCGAGGAGATCCTGCTGGCACCGGACGAGCTCGTCGTCGTCCAGCGCCTCCGCCGCGCCCTGGCCGCGGCCGACCAGGGCCAGGCGATCGAGCAGCTGCTCGGTCAGCTGCGCAAGACCAACAGCAACATCGAGCTGCTGATGCGCCTGGCCCGGGCCAACGGCTAGAGCGTGTATCGAAGTCAGAGCCAGATGTTGATGCAGGCGATCTGGACGGTGGCTTCGTAGCGGACGGCGAGTTTGTCGTACCGGGTCGCGACCGCGCGGTGCTGCTTCAGCCGGCTGATCCCGCGTTCGATGGTGTTCCGTTGTTTGTACCGCTCAGCATCGAAGTCGTAGGGCCGGCCGCCGGCTGCACCCTTCCGGGTGCGGCCGGCGGCCTGGTCGGTCTTGATCGGGATGACACAGGTGATCCGGCGGCGGCGCAGATAGGCGCGGTTGGCCCGGCTGGAGTAGGCCTTATCGGCCATCACCGCCTCCGGCCGGGTTCTCGTCCGGCCGGACAGTTTCACGACCTTCACCCGTTCCAAGACCTTGACGAACTGCGGGCTGTCGCCCCGGTGCCCGGCCGTGACCACGATCGCCATGGGCTTGCATCCCTGCTCACAGGCCAGATGAACCTTTGTCGTCCAGCCGCCACGCGACCGGCCCAACCCGTGATCGTCAGGCTCCGGATCACCGACACCGCCCGGCGGCTCCGCCTGCCCGGCGCTGTCGCGGCGTGCTCCGGCGGCATGCTGATGCGCCCGCGCGATGGTCGAATCAACCGACAGATTCCAGATGATCGCGCCCACCGCCTCGGCCAAAGCTTGCAGCCGGGCGAGGATTCTCGACCAGGTCCCGTTGCGTTGCCACCGGCGAAACAAAGCGTATGCCGCGGACCATGACCCGTAACACGGCGGTATGTCCCGCCATGCACAGCCGACCCTCACCCGCCATCGGATCGCGTCGATCACCGTCCGTCGGCACGTCGCAGGCGGGCGGCCGGAACGCCGCTGGTCAGGAACAGAAAGCAACGGCTCCAGACGCGCCCACTGCACGTCGGTCAGGTCATGCCGCCGCAACACCGCTAAGGTGTCCACGAGGTCTCCGGTATTCAGGTGTTTCTTGGTCGAAAAACCTTCTACCGGAGACCTCGCCTATTTCAGCCACGACGCGCCGCAACCCTCGTGGACTTCGATACACGCTCTAGGCCGGGTAGTTCACGATCGGGCTGGTGCCGTAGGAGCCGACGACGGGGGTGCCGGCGTCGTTGATGGTGCGTTCGATGCCGCCGCTGCCGTCGAGGAAGACCGTGACGGCGCTGTGGAAGCGGACGCCGGCGCGCACCGGGGCCTCGATGCCGCGCGCGGCCCGGATGTCCACGCCCTGGTTGAAGTAGGAGTAGACGCCCAGGCCCCAGGCCTCGTGGGTGCGCACGTGCGGCGCGACCTTGTACGAGGCCCAGCCGGGGCCGGTCGGGCTGGTCCAGGCGGCCTGCGACGGCGGGTCGTACGGCAGCTCGCTCTGGTAGAAGATGGTCCGGCCGCGTTCGCCGTTCCAGATCGTCTGCCACTTCTGGTAGTGCTCGACGAACAGGCCGTACGCGGTCACGTCGTCACCGTTGACCACCACGCCGACGTCGCCGGTGTTCCGGGTCCAGCCGATGCCGTTGCCGTGGTCGCCGCGCCACACCCAGATGTTGTCGATGAGCGTGTCGTCGCTGTGCACGGCGAGGCTGGTGCGCGCCTTGCCCTCCCACGGTCCGCCGACCCGGAAGAACACGTCCTGCAGCGAGATCGGGTTCCGTGAGTGGTCCCGGGACGACCGCGGGGAGCCGATCGTGACCAGCGTGTCGGACTCGCGCGGGCCGGCGTCGACCAGCACGCCCGCGATCCGCACGCCGTCGACGTCCGCGACCTCGAGCGCGGCCCGGCCGGTGTCCGGCGCCAGGCTGGGCATGCCGATGCCGAGCACCACCGTGTCCGGCCGGGTCACCTTGATCGAGTCGCGCAGGTGGTAGACGCCCGGCGTGAGCAGCAGGTGCTTGCCGAGCCCGAGCGCGATATTGATCTTCGTGGCCGAGTCGCCGGGCTTCGCGACGTAGAAGTCGTTGATCGACAGCGAGCGGCCCGGCGCGGCGGCACCGGAGCCCCACGTCGTGCCGGCCGAGTCGCGGCGCAGCCCCGGCACGAAGACCCGGTACTTGCCGCGCGCGTCGACGTGCAGGTACGGCTTCTCGCGCGTCACCGGGCTGGTCGGCAGCGTGGTGTACGGCGGGTCCGGGAAGCCCTGCGCGGGTGCGCCGGTCACGCCGGAGAAGACCTGGTTCCAGACGCCGTTGGTCCACTCGCCGCCGAGCTCGGAGTCGCGGGTCAGCCACTGCTGCTGCGACCCGTTGATGGTGACGCCGTCCACCTTGGAGTCCGCGATGTATCCGCCGCTGGAGAAGCCGCCGTTGCCCGGTTCCAGCCAGAGCGTGCCCTTGACGTGCACGCGCCGCATCGGCGACGCCTGCGAGACGGCCCACTGGTTCGACCAGTCGGTCGGCGTGATCGCGAGGTTCTCCGCGCCGCGCCAGAAGTTGGTGAGCGCGGAGATGCCCGCGACCGAGCCCGGGTCCGGCTGGCCGACCACCCGAACCGCGCCGGTGATGTCCACATCGTCCGGTGAGGTGCCCAGGCCGGCGATCGTGGTGTAGTAGCCGAGTCGTGCGTCGAGGTCGTAGGAACCGGGCTTGAGCAGCACCGCGTACCGGCTGGTGCCCATCTCGTTGCGCTCCTGCTCCGCGAAGAGCGTGTCGAAGCGCGCCTGGATCTCGGCCGCGGGGGTGTCGCTGTCGTAGACGAAGACGTTCGGCCCGAAGTCCGGGGCGCCGCCCCAGTTCGCCAGTGCCACGCCGGGCTGGGGGATCACCCCCGCCGCGGTGACGGCCGCTGTCACGACGCCGAGCGAGATCGCCCGCCGCCGCATGGAAATGGTGCCCATCTGCCTGCCTATCAAGATCAAAGACCGGTCGCGCCGGTACGCCTGAGAGCGCTCTCTGCCGCGTGACCGCATTGACCGGTCCGATGAAGAAGGGGGACGTGATGTTTCTACCCGGTTACCCAGCGCCGCGCCAGGCTTGAGCGCTCGCTCAAACTCGGCTAGTCTCCGGTTTGAGCAACTGCTTAAAGCGATCGCTTCACGCTGGGGGAGAGCCGTGACCGACGACCCAGGGGCGGACGCCGCCCGTCACCACGAGCAGGCCGACAGGGCGCAGCACCGGCGCGAGTGGCGGCGCACCCGCCCGCTGCTCGCCGCGGTCATCGCGGGCATCGGCGCGCTCGGGTTCCTGCTCGCGGTGCGCACCGGCCGGGTGGACACCGCCATGTTCTTCGTGCTGCTGCCGGCCGCGCTCGCCATCGCGCTGGTCTTCGTGCCGGCCAGGAGCGGCTACGGCCGGGCCTTTCTCGTCGTCACCATCGTCATGCTGCTCACCTCCGTCTTCCTGCACGAGGGCGTGATCTGCGTGGTGCTGGCCGCGCCGCTGGTCTACTCCGTCGTCCTGCTGATCACGGTCGCCGCCAAGCTGATGGAGCGGCGCGACAACCGCCGGGGGTACGCGCTGCTGCCCGTACCGCTGCTGGTGCTCGTCACCGGGTTGGAGGGCGTCACGCCCGAGTTGCGCGTCAACCCCGTCCAGACGTCCGCCGTCACCCGCACCGTGGCGCTGCCGGCCGCCGAGGTGGAGGCGCGCCTGGCGCTGGGCCCGCGTCCGGCCGAGGTCCGGTCGCTGCCGCTGAGCGTGCTGGGCGTGCCGATGCCGGAGCACATCGCCGGTCACGGGCTCGAGGCCGGCGACCTGTGGGTCTTCGGATACCACGGCAGCTCGCACGGGCCCGGCGGCGCGATCACCACGCGCGTCGCCGCGCACGAGGCCGGCCGGCTCGCGTTCGACGTGGTCGGCAACGACTCGATCACCGGGCGGTGGATGGAGTTCACCGGCGCGGAGGTGACCTGGCGGGCCGTGGACGACGCGCACACCGAGATCCGGGTCGAGCTTGCGTACGTACGCGGCCTGGACCCCGCCTGGTACTTCGGCCCGCTGCAGGATCGCCTCACCACGGCCGGCGCCGGGCACGTGCTCGACATGATGCGGCTGTCATGATCGCGATCCGGTACGCCTGCGTGCTCGTACCCACGGCGTTCGTCCTGATCGGACTGTGGCTGGAACGGGACCGGGACGCGCGGGCCGCGGCACTGCTCGCCGGGATCTCCGCCGCGATCGGCATCGCCGCGCTGGACGTGGTGGCCCGGGTCGCCGGCTGGTGGAGCTTCGCCCCGGTCGACGGCGCGTTCCACGGCCTGCCGGTCGACCTGTGGCTCGGCTGGGCCGCGCTGTGGGGCGCGGTTCCGGTGCTGACCCGCCGCGTGCTGCCCTGGCCGCTGACACTCCTGCTGTTGGTCTGGCTGGACCTGGCCGCCATGCCGGAGCTGGCACCGCTGCTGATCCTGGGCGAGGACTGGTGGATCGGCGAGATGATCGGCGCGGTCGCGGTCGCGCTGCCGTCGGTGGCGCTCGGCGTGGCCGGCGCGGACCGGAAGTGGCTGGTGGCAAGGGTTCTCGGGCAGCTGGTGGTGTTCGCGGCGCTCGCGCTCTGGCTGATCCCACGGATCGCGTTCGGCTTCGACGGCGCCACCTGGCCGCGGCAGAACCTGGCGATCCTGGCCCAGCTCGCGCTGCTGGCGTCGGTGCCGGCGTTGCTCGCGGTGCGGGAGTTCGCGGTCCGCGGCCGGGGCACCGCCTACCCGTGGGATCCACCGGACCGGCTGATCACCACCGGGCCGTACGCGTACGTCGCCAACCCCATGCAGATCAGCGTGGTCGCGCTGATGCTGCTGCTGGCGGCCGCCGCGGGCAGCTGGGCGATGCTGCTCGCGGCCGTGGTCGCGGTCGCGTTCAGCGCGGCCGTCGCGGAACCGCACGAGCGTGCCGCACTGGCCGAGCGGTACGGCGAGGACTGGCGGGCGTACCGGCGGCACGTCCACGACTGGTGGCCCCGCCGGACGCCCTATGTGGACGGACGTGCGGCGGTGCTGTGGCTGGACGACGACTGCGGGCCCTGTGCCGCGACCGCCGCGTTCCTGCGCGACCGGCGACCGCACGGGCTGGTCGTCGCGCCCGCCGCCGACCATCCGGGGGTGATCCGGCGGGCGGCGTACGCGGGCGGCGACGGCGATCCGGAGCACGGGGTGGCCGCCGTCGCGCGCGGTCTCGAGCACCTGCACCTCGGCTGGGCCTACATCGGATGGTTGCTCCGGCTGCCCGGCCTGAACCCGGTCGCCCAGGCGGTCACGGACGTCTTCGTCGCGCCGCCGCACCCGGCCGGTACGGTCGAGGGGAATCACGAATGGGGGCCCGATGTCGGACACCAAGCAGAAGCTCCTGGACGGCACCCTCGCCGCCGTCGCTGAGCACGGCATCAAGGGCGTCTCGGCCCGCACCATCGCGGCCGCGGCCGGCGTCAACCAGGCGCTCGTCTTCTACCACTTCGGCAGCGTGGACGACCTGCTGACGGCGGCCTGCCGGATGCACACCGAGGCCCGCGTCGCGGCCTACTCCGCCGAGTTCGCCCGGGTCACCTCGCTCCGCCAGCTGCTGGACGTGGGGCGCGCGCTGCAGGTGCGCGAGCGGGAGCTGGGCAACGTGTCGATCCTCGCGCAGCTGCTGGCGGCCGCGCAGGGCGACCCGAAGCTCGGCGGGGCGGTCGGCGCGGCGTTGCAGCTGTGGGTCGACGAGATCGAGTCCGTGCTGCGGCGGCTGCTCACCGGCTCGCCGTTCGCGGAGGTCGCGGACCTGGGCGGGCTGGCCAAGGCGGTCTCCGCCGCGTTCGTCGGCATCGAGCTGTTCGCCGGCGTGGACGCGAAGGGTTCCGAGCACGCGATGTCCGCGCTGGAACAGCTCGCGGTGCTGGTCGAGGTGGTCGACGATCTCGGCCCGATCTCCCGCCGCGCACTGAACGCCAAAATCAACAAGGCGGTGCGGTCGCGGTAGACCCCGCCGCGATCCCGGCGGCTACTGTGACATCTTTTCGCCTTATTCCATATTTGCCGGAATTCATGCGCTTTGTCATTTCGCGTGCGCAGAATGAACGCCGAAACAGTCAGCCGTCCGGGTTCCCAGGCCGTGCCGCAGCGTTGCGGTCGCGCTCATCGGTGGTTCAGGCCACCGGCTGCCGGGGATGCGCGAGAGTGCCCCGGACCGACCTGGGAGGCATCACGCACGTCCCCACGACGCGCCGGGCACTGACCGGCGTCCTGGCGCTCACCGTCGCCGGGATCGCCGCGGCCGGCCCCGCGCACGACTCGCACGCCGCGGACGGGCGGCCCACCGCGGCGGCGGCCTCACCCACCGAGGAGCGCGGCTCCGCGGCCGGGGTGGCGCCGGACGACCGGCCGTTGCGGCTGATCGGCCTGCGGCCCGGCATCCACCCGCGCTCGATGATGACGCGGGGCGACGAGGTCCACGCCGGACCGGCCGGCGCCGGCCGCGCACTCGAACGCACGGGCCGCCACGCCGCACCACGCTCGGCAAAGGCCGCATCACGCTCGGCAAAGGCCGCACCACGCTCGAGCAAGGCGGCGTCACGCTCGGGCAAGGCGGCATCACGCTCGGCGAAGGCGACGCCGCGCACCGTGAAGGCGGCGTCGCGGTCGGCGAGAGCGGTCAAGCGGACCAAGGAGATCACGGCGCTGCGGCCGAGCCTGACCCGCCGGACCGGCACCGTCCAGAAGCAGCGCATGCGCGCCGAGATCCGGCGCCACACCGGCGACGTCCGCAAGCGCTCCGCCCGCTGGCACGACGCACGGGACCGGAAGGCGCGCCACGCGTCCAAGGTCACGTACCGCAAGGGCAAGCAGCGCAAGAGCGTCCGGCCGGCCGGCGAACTCGGCCGGGTCGTCGAGTACGCGCTGAACCAGGTCGGCAAGCCGTACCGGCGCAACGCGGCCGGCCCCGGCTCGTACGACTGCTCCGGTCTGGTGTCGGTCGCGTACAAGAAGGCCGGCGTCAAGCTGCCGCACTCCAGCCACGCCATCGCCCGGAAGGGCAAGAAGGTGCGCCGCGCCGACCTGCGCCCCGGAGACGTGGTCCTGCCGCAGTCCGGGCACGTCGGCATCTACCTCGGCAACGGGAAGATGGTGCACGCGGCCACGCCGCGCAAGGGCGTCGTGGTGTCGAAGATGTACGGCTTCTCCACCGCACGCCGGCTGCTGTAGGAACGGTCCGGCACAATGCGGCGATGTCCCACAACGTCACCGAGCACGCCCGCCTCGCCGACCTGCCCTTCCTGCCCGAACTCCGGCTCTACCAGGCCGGACCGGGCGTCGGGCTGTGGACGCACAGCGGCGGCGCGTACTCCAGTGACCGTCCGCCACCGTTCTGGGCGTTCGCCTGGGCCGGCGGGCAGGGCCTCGCCCGCTACGTGCTGGACCACCCGGACCTGGTCGCCGGCCGGCGCGTGCTGGACCTGGCCGCCGGGTCCGGGCTGATCGCGGTCGCGGCCGCGCGCGCCGGGGCCGCGACCGTGACCGCCACCGACGTCGACCAGGACGCGCTCGACGCGATCCGGCTCAACGCGGAGGCGAACGGCGTGCCGGTCGGCACCGGGCGGCTGGACCTGCTCGACCCGGCCGCGCACACCGCGGCCGACGAGTACGACGTGGTGCTGGCCGGCGACCTCTTCTACACCGAGGCGCTGGCCGGCCGGGCCCGGGCGTTCCTGCGGCGGGCCGCGCGGGCCGGCGCGCTCGTGCTGGTCGGCGACGCCCGGCGCGGCTTCCTCCCGGAGGACCTCTTCGAACGGATCACGGCCTACGACGTACCGGTGCCCAGGGCTCTCGAGGAGACGCGGCGCAAGCAGGCCATGGTCTATCGCCTGAAGGAATCACTCAGGTAGCGGCACGGGTGCCGATGGGACGCCTGTGGGTCGCGCGGCGGCCCGCGGGCGAACCGGCCGCAGCGGAGGTGGTACGTGAGCGTGGGAACAGGTGCCGTCGTGCGCCCGTTCCGGCCGACGCCGCAGATCGTCGCCGCGATCGTGCTCACCGTGGCCGCCGCCGCCTGGTGCGTGGCCGGGTTGTGGCACGTGTGGTCCGTCCCGGTGCTCGGCTGGCTGCCGCTGCCCGCCCTGGGAGTGCTCGCCGCGTTCGAGTGCCGCGCCGCCGCCCGCGCGCCCGGAGCCGGCCCCGCGGTCCGTCGCTTCTGGGCCGCCATCGCCGTGGCCAGCGCGTTCGTCTTCGCCGGATCGGTCAGCATGGGTTACGACTCGGTCCAGGCCGGTGCCGAACCCACCCAGACCAGCCCGCGCAGCGCCCTGATCTTCGCGGGTGGCCTGGCCGCCGCGTACTGGGGGCTCCTCCGGTTGCCCAGCCGGAACCGCACCGCCGGCGAGCGGCTGCGGTTCGCGCTCGACGCCGGCGTCATCGTGGTCACCGTCGCGCTGTTCGGCTGGCACTTCTCGCTGCGGCACGTCGAGACCTGGCGCACCACGACCGGCTCGGACTTCGCGCTCGTCGCCATCGTCGCGGTCGCGGCCGTCGCGCTCGTCGCGTTCGTCAAGGTCGCGCTCACCGGCACCGGCGGCGTCGACCGGCACGCGCTGCACCTGCTGGCGATCGGCACGTTCGGCAGCGCGGCCACGGCGGTGCTCAGTCCCGCGCTCGCCACCCGGCCCTACCTCAACGGCTGCATGCTGGCCGTACCCATCGCCTATCTGTTCGTCATCCTCGCGGCCGACCGGCAGCGGCGGGCGCCCGGCGGCCGCTCCGAACCGCTGTCCGGCCGGGTCAAGGTGAGCCTGGTGCCGTACATCGCGGTGCTCGCCGCCGGCAGCCTGCTCGTCCACGACCGGCTCGGCGGCCCGTCCGAACCGATCATCATCGCGGTGACGTTCGGGTCGCTGACCGCGCTGGTCATGGTGCGTCAGCTGACCGTGCTCCGGGAGAACGCGCGGCTGCTCGCCACCGTGGACGCGAACCTGGCCGCGCTGCGCAGCGCCTGGGACGACCTCGACACCGTGCAGACCCAGCTCGCGCACCAGGCCTCGCACGACGCGCTCACCAACCTCGCCAACCGGGCGCTGCTGGCCGCGCGGGTGGACGCGGCCACCGCGGACGGCGAACGGTTCGCCGTACTGCTGATCGATCTGAACGATTTCAAGGCCGTCAACGACTGGCTCGGGCACGCGGCCGGTGACCGGCTGCTGGAGGTCGTCGCGGAGCGGCTGCTGCACGCGGTCCGCACCGAGGACACGGTCGCGCGGCTCGGCGGCGACGAGTTCGCCGTGCTCATGCCGGGCCTGGACGCGGCCTCGGCCGGCGAGCGGTGCGCGGAGATCGCGGCGCGCGTGCAGCGGCCGGTGGTGATCGAGGGGCACCAGCTGGAGGTCACCGCCGGCATCGGGCTCGCGGACAACGGCAACGCGGCCACCGGCGCGGACGTGCTCCGGCGCGCGGACGTCGCGATGTACGTGGCGAAGGCGAAGGGCGCGGTGTTCGTCGGATACCACCCGGACATGGACCAGATCGCGGCCGAGGAGGCGCGGCTCGCGGCGGACCTGCGCCAGGCCATCGAACGCCAGCAGCTGCACCTGCTCTACCAGCCCGTGGTGGAGCTGCCGACCGGCCGCACGGTGCGGGTGGAGGCGCTGATGCGCTGGCGGCACCCGACCGAGGGCATGGTGCCGCCGGACCGGTTCATCGCGATCGCGGAGCGCAGCGGGACCATCGACACGCTGGGCGAGTGGGCGCTGCGCGAGGTCTGCCGGCAGATCGTCTCGTGGCGGACCGTCGACCGGGTCGACGTCGAGGTCAACGTGAACGTCTCGGCCCGGCAGCTGCGCTCGCCGGGCTTCCCCGACCTGGTCACGTCGATCCTCGCGGAGTACGGCGTCGCACCGTCGAGCATCACGCTGGAGATCACCGAGACCGCGGTCTTCGACGGCGGCCCGGCCGTGGAGAGCCTGCAGACGCTGCGCGGGCTCGGCTTCCGCGTCGCGCTCGACGACTTCGGCACCGGGCACTCGTCGCTGAGCCTGCTGACCACCTGCCCGGTCGACGTCATCAAGGTGGACAAGTCGTTCGTGGCCGGGATCGGCGGCCACGGCCAGCAGGCGGTGATCGTCACGGCGCTCATCCAGATCACCGCCGGGCTCAACCTGCACGCGGTGGCCGAGGGAGTGGAGACGGCCGACCAGGCGGCACGCCTGTACGCGCTCGGCTACCGCTTCGCCCAGGGCTACTACTTCGACCGCCCGCTGCCCGCGGACGACGTCGTCTCCCGCTTCCGCGTCGCCGCTCACTGACCGGCCCGGCTCTCGGCGCTCGCGCCTTCAAGATCTTTGTGTGCCCACTTCCGGCGTGGGCGCTTGCGGTGCTCCCGCGGGCACCGGTCGTCGCTGGCGCTCCTCCCTGCCGGATTCGTCGTGGAACAGAGCAGAACCGGCGGCGCCTTGCCCGAAATGTCAATTTGTTGCGTGGTATTGGTGCGTGCGAATCAACCGGTTGACCGTTCGGGTCGTGGGGGGTCGGGCGTCCGTGTGTCGCAGCCTGTCGGGGGTCATCGGTAGGCTCCCGCTCCGGGTGTGGTGGTGATCGGCCGGTGGGGGAGAGATAGCAGTGAGCGGACCGGCGCGGCTGGCTGTGGACCTGGGCACCACGCACACGGTGGCGGTGGTGGAGCGGGTCGGGCAGCCGGCGCGGGCGCTGCTGTTCGACGGCTCGCCGATCCTGCCGTCCGGCGTGTTCCTCGCGGCCGACGGCGTGGTGCACACCGGCCGCGACGCGGCCCGGCTCGGCGCGAGCGAGCCGGAGCGGTTCGAGCCGCACCCGAAGCGGCGCGTCGACGAGGGCTCGGTGCTGCTCGGCACCGCCGAGGTCGGCGTGGCCGACCTGCTGCGCGCGATCCTGGTCCGGGTGGCGGAGGAGGCTCGCACGGCCGGCGTCGACCCGGCGGGCGCGGTGCTGACCTGCCCGGCGGACTGGGGTGGCCCGCGGCGTGCGGTGCTGGCCGACGCGGCGCGGCGCGCGGGCCTCGGCGACGTGCGCCTGCTGGACGAGCCGGTCGCGGCCGCCACCTACTGCACGCAGGTGGTCGGCCAGCAGGTGCCGGTCGGCGGCGCGGTCGCGGTCTTCGACTTCGGCGGCGGCACGCTGGACGTGACGGTGGTCCGCCGGGAGCCGGGCGGCTGGCGCGTCGCGGCCACCGGCGGCCTCGACGACCTGGGCGGGCTGGACGTCGACGACGCGCTGGTCGGGCACCTCGGGCACGTGGTCGCGGCGCGGCACCCGGAGGTGTGGCGCCGGCTCTCCGCGCCCTCGACCCCGGCGGAGCGGCGCGACCGGCAGGCGTTCTGGGGCGAGGTGCGCGCGGCCAAGGAGATGCTGTCCCGGCTGACCAGCGCGCCGGTGCGGGTGCCCGGCCAGGAGGAGCCGCTGCACCTGACCCGCGACGAGGTGGAGCGGGTCGCGGGCCCGCTGGTGGCCCGCGCGGTGGACGAGACGCGGCGGGTGCTGGAGCGGTCCGGCGTCGCGTCCGCCCAACTCGACACGATCCTGCTGGTGGGCGGCTCGAGCCGGATCCCGCTGGTGGCGAGCCGGCTGCACGCGCGGTTCGGCGTGGTGCCGTCCGTGCCGGAGCAGCCGGAGCTGCCGGTGGCCTACGGCGCGCTGGCCAACGAGCGCCTCGGCCCGATCGCGTCCGCGCAGGTCTCCGCAGTGCCCACGTCACCGTCCGGCTACCCGTCGACCGGCGCGACCCCCGTGCCGGGAACGCCGACCCCCGGCGGCCCGATGCCCGGCGATCCGGTGCCCGATATGCCGGTTTCGGGGTCGCCGGTGTCCGGCATGCCCGTCTCGCCGCCAGGGCCGGGTCAGGCATTCGGCCAGGGCGGGACCGCCGGCGGAAACCAGGGTCATCGAGCGAGTCAGTACCCCGGTCAGGGCCCGGGGCAGTATCCCGGTCAGTACTTCGGCCAGGTGCCGGGTCAATATCCCGGCCAGGCGCCGGGTCCGGCCGCCGGCCAGGCGCCGGGGCCGTATCCCGGTCAGGCGCCGGGTCCGGCCGCGGGCTGGAGCACGGCGCCACCCGGCTGGCCGTCGCCGGACGGCGGCCCGTCCCCCGCCGCGGGCGGCACGCCGACGGGCGCGGCGCCGACCAGCGCACCTCCGGCGGGCCAGGGCGGCACGCCCGGCACGGGTGGTCCCGGCGTTCCCGGTGGCGCGGGCGGTCCCGGTGGTTCCGGCGGCTTCCGCGGTTCCGGTGGTCCCGGTGGTTCCGGCGGGAAGATCGACACCGGCGACGTACCGGTGGATCTGCCCGATCCGGCTGAGACCAGGAGGCGGAACCGGCGGCGCGTGATCGCGATGCTCACCGTCGGTGCGGTGGTCGCGGCCGTCGCGACCTGCGGGACCGTCGTCACCAGGTCGGTCCAGGGCTGGCTGTCGGACGTCCGGGCCGGTGGGCTCACCGACGGTGGGCTCGCCGACGTGCTGAGCGGCGCCGGCGGCACCCCGGCCGACGGCGAGCTGGTGCGCGTCGGTCAGCCGATCGAGCTCGGCGGCGGTGCCACCACGGTCGCGGTGGCCGGCTCGACCGTGTACTACGCGCGGGTCGTCGGCGCCACCACGGAGGTGGTCGCGACGAACGCGGCGGACGGCACCCAGCTGTGGAAGAAGACCGCCGCGATCGCCGGGCGCGAGGTGCACCTGACCGTGCTGGACGAGTTGCTGCTGCTCGACGCGGACAGCGCCACCACGCACGACCAGGACGACGCCCGCGCGGTGCTGCAGCGCTCCGACGGCGCCACGGTGCGGGACTTCCCGATCGCGGACACGACCGACGTCGCGTTCCTCGGCTCGGACGCGGTGATGGAGCAGACCAGCGCGTTCGACGGCTACCGGCTGTACCGGATGAATCTGCGGACCGGCAAGACGGTCTGGAGCACCACCGGCGTCGAGGACACCCTGGCGATCGACGCGCACCGGGCCGAGCCGCTGCGCGAGTGGGTGGGTGAGCAGGGCCCGAAGCAGGGCGCCGGCACGCTGCCGCCGACCGAGTACCGGCACTTCGACTCGCTCTCCGCGTCGTCGGTCTCCATGGTGCAGCTCACCGACGACCAGCGGGTCCGAGTGCTCGACATGGCCGCCGGCACCGCGAAGAGCACGTCCGGCGCGGGCGCGGTGCCGATCGAGGACGACTTCTGGACCGCGTTCGACGGCCAGGTGATCGGGCTGATCGACGCGGAGACCTCGGCGCAGCCGACCGTCGCGGGTTACGGGCTGAACGACTTCGCGAAGAAGTGGGAGCTGCGGCTGGAGGCGGGCGAGAGCGTGGACCGGGTCAAGCCGTGCGGCGAGCACGTGGTGTGCGTGGCCGTGGACAGCGCGAACAGCCAGTACCGCACGGTCGCGGTCGACACCACGAACGGCCGCCAGGTGTGGAGCCAGCCGGTCGATTTCAGCGTGGACGAGGGCTGGTACGTCACGCCGAAGAGCATTCTCTGGGGCAACCAGTTCTTCGACACCATGCAGGACGTGAAGCTGCTCGGCCTGGACGGCAAGGAGATCTCGAACCTCGGCGACACCGACGTCTACGCGATCCGCGACGGCCGGGCGCTCGGCGTGAGCATCACGGTCGGCCTCACCTCGCAGACCGGCTGGGTGGTCCGGGTCTGGGACGTCTCGACCGGCAAGGCGACCGGCACCGCGGAGTTCAGCACCGAGCTGCCGAAGGAGGCCGCGTTCGCCGGCGACGTGGGCGCGCTGATCGACGGCAAGGGCATGCTCAGTGTGTACCGGGTGACGAGCCTGGGCTGAGCGCGGTCAGCGGCGTCGCGGCCTTGAGCAGCATCTCCGCGTACTCGCCGGCCGGGTCGGAGTCGAGCACGATCGCGCCGCCCGCGCCGATGGTCAGCGTGCCGCCGTGCCGGACCGCGGTGCGGATGACGATGCTCAGGTCGGCCGTGCCGGTCAGGCTGAGGAACCCGAGCGCGCCGGAGTAGACACCGCGCGGCCCGTCCTCCAGCTCGTCGATGATCCGCATGGTGCGCTCCTTCGGCGCGCCGGTCATCGAGCCACCCGGGAAGCAGGCGCGCACCGCGTCGACCGCGGTCACGCCGGCCCGCAGCCGCCCGCGGATCGTGGAGACCAGCTGGTGCACGGTCGCGTACGACTCGGTGGCCATGAACGCGGGCACCCGCACGGAGCCGACCTCGCACACCTGCCCGAGGTCGTTGCGGACCAGATCGACGATCATCAGGTTCTCAGCCCGGGTCTTCGCGTCGCCGGCCAGCGACATCCGCAGCTCCTCGTCGCGGACCGGGTCCGCGGAGCGCGGCGCGGTGCCCTTGATCGGCTTGCTCTCCGCGGTGCCGTCCGGCAGCACGCGCAGGAACCGCTCCGGCGACGAGCTCAGCACGCTCACCTCGCCGAGCCGCAGCAGCGCCGCGTACGGTGCCGGGTTGTTCCGCCGCAACCGCCGGTAGAGCTCCAGGTCGGTCGCGTCCGGATCGGTCACGGTCAGCCGGTCGGTCAGGCAGATCTCGTAGCTCTCGCCGGCCCGCAGCCGCTCCTGCGCCGCCACCACGTCCGCGACGTAACGGTCCCGTTCCTTGCCCATCAGCGGTGCCGGATCCAGCAGCGGTCGCGGCCCGGCGTCCCGTTTCACCGCCACCGGAATCGCCGAGATCAACGACGCGGTCTCCGCGACCCACGCGTCGGCATCCGCGCCGGTGGATCGCAGCGCCACCGCCCAGGCACATCGCTCCACGTGGTCGAGCACCACGAACCGGTCCACGAAGATCCACGACGCGTCGGGAGTATCCGGTGCGTGGGCGCCCGGCGTGCCGTCGTTCTTTAGTTCGTATCCGAAATAACCGACATAACCGCCGGCGAAGTCGAACGGCAGGCCGGTGGCCCCGGTGATCTGCCGCGCCGCGAGCCCGGCCCGCAGCACCTCGAAGATCGACCCCGCCACGGTACGCACCTCCGCGCCATCGGCCACCCCACCGACACCTTGCGGCGCGGCCCCGCCGTGCGATGCCGCAGGGTCGCCGAGTGGCGCGGCTTCGCGCTCCGGCAGGGCTTCGCGCTGAGGTGCGGCTTCACCGAGTGGCGCGGCTTCGCGCTGCGGCGTGGCTTGGTGCTGAGGTGCGGCTTCACCGGATGGCGCGGTGTCAACCGCTTCGGCGGCGGTCGGCGCGGTGACAGGCGCGGTGGTGGCCGTCTCGGCGGTGGGCGGCGGGGTGAGGGTCGTGGTGATCCGTACCGTGCCGGAGCCGGCCCGGTAGGAGAGCGTCTCCCGGGACGTACCGAGGAACGAGAAACGCGACAACCCGTCCGCGACCAGGCTGCTGTCCAGCCAGAATGCCGGTACCGAGTCGCCGCAGAGCCGGGCGAACAGCTCCTCCGGGTCGGGGAGGTGTTCCACCCGTACCGTGGCCAGGGTCTGCCGGTCGGGTGGTGGTGTGGCCGCGGCGGCCGGCGGTACGGCCCGCCGGCGCGGCCGGAGCAGGTCGTTGAGCCGCAGGAAGTTCTGGATGATCTCCTCGCCGTGCGCGGACGCGATCGACTCGGGGTGGAACTGCACGCCCCACCACGGCCGCGTGGCGTGGCGCAGGCCCATCACCACGCCGTCCTCGGCCCAGGCGGTCGCGATCAGGCGCGGCGGCAGCGGCTCCGGGACCGCGAGGGAGTGGTAGCGGACCGCGACGAAGTCCTGCGGCAGGCCGGCGAAGAGGCCGGTGCCGGTGTGCCGGACGCGGGTGAGGTGCCCGTGCCGCGGCTGCGGCGCCCGCGTGACCGTGGCGCCCGCGGCGAGCGCGATGCCCTGGTGGCCGAGGCAGACGCCGAGCACCGGCAGGTCGCGGCGGGCCAGGAGCCGGGCGGACGTGCCGAAATCCGCGTCCCGGCCCGGATGCCCGGGGCCGGGCGAGATGATCGCGCAGTCGTACCGGCCGAGGTCGGGCAGGGGTTCGTCGTTGCGGACCACGTCCGGCTCATCGCCGGTCACGCCGGCGATGAGCTGAAAGAGGTTGTACGTGTACGAGTCGTGGTTGTCGACGATCAGCGTGCGCATCAGTCGACAATTGTGGCTCAGTCGCGGGTGGAGAGCTCACGCCAGTTGCCGGGGCCGTTCAGCATCGCCCGGACCGCCTCCAGCGCCTCGTCCTCGCCGCCGAACTCGAAGAACCGCGACGCCCCCTCGGCGCCGCCCGCGCGGGCCTCGACGTACCAGGTGTCCCCGTTGACCCGGAGGAAGACGTCCTTGCGGGCGATCCGCCCCCATTTGCCGTTCCACCAGTGCTTTCGCTGCTCCATAGCCACACACCCTATCGAACACATGTTCGACAGGGTGTGTGATCTTGCCAGAAGATTCGCCCGCGGGCGGGCTGAGCTGGCTACCCGCGGGGCGGCCTGAGCCGTATTACCCGCGGGGCGGCCTGAGCCGTATTACCCGCGGGGCGGCCTGAGCCGTATTACCCGCGGGGCGGGAAGTGCTCCCGGCGGATGGCCTCGTCGATGGCGGCGCGGCGGTCCGGGTCCGAGTTGCCGGCGATCAGCGCGTCGCGGATCTCGGTGAGCAGGCGGACCTCGTCGCTCGGCGCCTTCGGCTCCGGCTCCTCGCCGCGCCGGCGGCGCTCGGCCAGCTTGTTCATCGGGAAGACGATCAGGAAGTAGACGACCGCGGCGGTGAGGACGAACGTGATCAGCTGGTTGATGAACGCGGCGTAGGTGAACTCCACGCCCGTCACCGGCACCCAGGAGCCCTTCATGTCGCCGGTGCCGCCGGTGACCAGCTTGATCAGCGGCTCGAGGAACGACTTGGTGAACGACGTGACCAGCGCGGTGAACGCGGTGCCGATGACGACACCGACGGCCAGCTCGATCACGTTGCCGCGCATGATGAAGTCTTTGAAACCCTGGATTACCGATCGCACTTCGAACTCCGGAGCAAGTGAGGGGGTGGGAAGCATTACCGTATTGCCCAGATCGCCGGACGGCTATTCGAGGTACGCGCCGGCCTCCTTGGCGGCCAGCTCGGCGTCACCCGCGCGGATGGCCGCGACCAGCCGTCCGTGGTCGACGTAGCTCTCCGCGGTCATCCCCTCGTCCTGGAACGACTGCGCCACCGTGGCCCGCATCGCGCTGCGGAACGACGCGTACAGCGCGGCCAGCATCTCGTTGTGCGCGGCGGCCAGGATCGCGGCGTGCAGTGCCACGTCCGCCTCGACGAACTCGTGCAGCCGGCCGGCCGCCCAGGCCGCCTCGCGCCGGTCCAGCGCACGTTCCAGGTCGGCCACGTCCGCGGCCGTGCGGCGCACCGCGGCGAGCCGGGCCGCCTCCACCTCGAACGCCCGCCGCACCTCGACCACCTCGGCGAACTCCGCGGCCGCCATCCGCCGGCCGACCACGCCGGCCAGCTCGTCGCTGGACATCACGTAGGTTCCGGAGCCCTGCCGGGTCTCCAGCACGCCCGCGTGCACCAGCGCCTTGACCGCCTCGCGGATCGTGTTGCGGCCGACGCCGAGCGCCTCCACCAGCTGTGGCTCGGTCGGGATGCGCCCGCCGACCGGCCACTCGCCGGACGTCACCTTGGCGCGCAGTTCCTCGATGACCCGCTCCACCAGCCGGTATGTCATTCCTTACACCATCCTCCGGAAAAGTGGCCCGAATTCATCCTATGAATTTACGATGGGTTCGTGTCGACCTCCCCCATGGTGCTGGAACCCGCCGCCGCCGTCGCCCCCGCGGTGCGTGGACGCGCCCGCGGCGTGTTTCTCGTGCTCGCCGCCATGCTCCTGGTCGCGCTCAACCTGCGTACCTCGATCACCAGCGTCGGCTCACTGCTCACCGAGGTCCGCGAGGGCCTGCAGCTGTCCGGCCTGATGGCGGGTGTGGTCACCACCATGCCGACCGTCGCGTTCGCGTTCTTCGGCGCGTTCACCCCGGTGCTGGTCCGCCGCTTCGCCGCGCCCCGTGTGCTGGTCGCCGCGATGGCCGCGCTGGTGCTCGGCCAGGCGCTGCGCGTCGCCACCGGGTCCGCCGCGGTCTTCGTGATCACCAGCGCGCTCGCGCTCTCCGGCATCGCGATCGGCAACGTGCTGATGCCGATGCTGGTCAAGCAGAACTTCCCGGAGCGGACCGGCCTGATCACCGGCATGTACTCGGTCTCCATGTCGATCGGCGCCACGATCGGTGCGGCCGCGACCGTGCCGATCGCGCACGCGTTCGGTTCGTGGCGGGCCGGCCTGGGCGTCTGGGCGATCCTCGCGCTCGCCGCGATCCCGCTCTGGCTACCGGCCGCGCTGCGCCACCGCGCGGCGTCCCGGGCCGCGGCGGTCGCCGGAGCAACGGCCGTCGCGCGGGTACGCCCGGGAGCCACCCGGCTCGGCTGGGCCATGGCGATCTTCTTCGGCGCGCAGTCGCTCAGCGGATACGCCGCCATGGGCTGGCTGCCCACACTGTTCCGGGACGCCGGCTTCTCCCCGGAGAACGCGGGCGTGCTGCTCGGCGTGCTGTCCGTGGTCGGCGTGCCGATGGGCCTGATCATGCCGTCGCTGGCCGCGCGGCTGCGCAACCTGCACGGGCTGATCCTCGCGCTGGCCGGGCTCATGATCGTGGCGTACCTCGGCATGATGCTCGCGCCGCGCGCCGGCGCGTACCTCTGGGTGGTCGTGCTGTCGGTCGGCCAGAGCTCGTTCCCGCTGGCCCTGACCGTGCTGGGCCTGCGCGCCCGGACCGCGGAGGGCACGGTCGCGCTCTCCGCGTTCGCGCAGAGCATCGGCTACCTGTTCGCCGCGCTCGGCCCGCTGCTCGTCGGCTACTTCTACGGCCTGACCGGCGCCTGGACCGTCCCGATGCTCTTCCTGACCGGCATCGCCGTCCTCCAGGCCGTCGCCGGACTCGCCGTCGCCCGCCCCCGCTTCATCGAGGACTGACCCCCCGCGTACGACCGGGACCGGCTCTGAGCGGGTTCCCAGCGGGGAACGAGCGGGTCGCGAGGCGCGGTCGTGAGACTTCGCCGGTCGAGTGACGACCGGATGGGGTGTGCGTGGTGCTGCGAGGTCGACGGATGCGGATCGCGGCCGGCGTGGCCGCCACGGCGGTCGTGGTGGCGGGCGCGGCCACCGCCTACGCGCTCACCTCGGGCGGCGAGCCGATCGCGGACGGGCCGTCGCTGGTCGCGGCGGACACCGGCGACGTGACGCTCGCGGTCGCGGCCACCGGCACGCTCGGGCCCGCGTCCACCCGCGGTCTCAGCTTCGGTACGTCCGGCGCGGTCACCGCGGTGCACGTGCGGGTCGGTGACGTGGTCGAGGCCGGCGACGTGCTCGCCGAGGTGGACGCCACGGACGCGCGGGAGGCGGTGGACGCGGCCACGGCGGAACTGGCCGCGGCGCGGGAGGCGCTGTCCACGGCGTCGTCCTCGTCCGGCACCAGCTGCGTGTCGGACACCGGCGGGGGAGCGGTCTACTCCTACGCGACGACCGGCACCACGCCCACGCCCACGCCGTCGCCCTCGCTGTCGTCCACGGGCGGCGGCGACCCGGCGCCGGCGGTCACGGTCACGGTCACGGTGACCGAGACGGTCACCGTCCAGGTGACGGTGCCGGCGTCGCCGCCCGCCTCGTCCTCGCCGTCGTCCTCGCCGTCCGCCGGCCCGTCACCGACCGGCACGCCGTCCCGCCCCACGACCGGCGGCAGCCCGTCCGCCCCCACCGGCGGCGGTACGACCGGCCCGGGTGCGATTGACGGCGGTGCGACCGGCGGCGGTGCGACCGGCCCGGGCTCCACCGGTTCCGGTTCGACCGGCGGCTCCGGCTCGACCGGCGACGGCTGCGCCGAGACCGGCAGCACCGGCGGGACCGGCAGCACCGGCGGGACCGGCAGCACCGGCGGGACCAGCAGCGGTGGTGGGACCAGCAGCGGTGAGACCGAAAGCGGCAGCGGTGGTGCCCGGAGCGGTGGCACCGCCGGTGACGCGGTCTACGCCGCGCAGACCAGGGTGAACAGCGCGGAGGTGGCGCTGGCCGAGGCCGAGGAGGCGCTCGCCGGTGCCGTCCTCACGGCGCCGGTCGGCGGCAAGGTCCTCTCCGTGGCCGGCGGGGTGGGCAGCACCGCCGGCGCCGGCAGCACGTTCGTCTCGCTCGGTGACATCGCGGGCATGGAGGTGCGGGCCGACTTCCCGGAGGCGGACGCGGGCCGGCTGGAGATCGGCCAGGTCGCCACGGTCACGCTCCCGGACCGGCCCGGCGAGACGTTCCCGGCCACGGTCACGCAGGTCGACCCGGCCGGCACCGTCACGGACGGCATGGTCACCTACGGCACGCTGATCACCTTCGACACCGTGCCGGCGGACGTGCTGATCGGGCAGAACGCGCAGGCCACGATCACGATCTCCGCGGTCACCGGCGTGCTGCGGGTGCCGTCCTCGGCGCTCCGGGACGTGTCCGGCACGACCGGCGTGGTGACGGTCCGGGCCGACGGCGTGGACAGCGTGCGGACCGTCCGGGTGGGGCTGGTCGGCGACGCGTACGCGGAGATCACCTCGGGCCTGTCGGCCGGTGCGGTCGTGCTGGTGGCGGGCTGATCCCGTACCCCCGCCGGCCTGCGGTTCTAAGATTTTGTTCAGTTTTCTCCGACCTCGTTCCGAGGCACCTCCGATAGATGTTGGAGCCGGTGTCCACGATCGGGTGGGAACGGCAGGAGGCAACACGGTGCGTCAGCAGACCGAAGCACGGCCAACGAAGGTGCTCGTCGTCGACGACGAGCCGAACATCTGCGCGTTGCTGTCGGCCACGCTCCGCCTGATCAACTTTGACGTGCGGGTGGCGAACGGCGGGCACGAGGCGCTGACCGCCGCCACCGAGTTCGAGCCGGACCTGGTCGTGCTCGACGTGATGCTGCCCGACCTGGACGGCTTCCAGGTCGCCCAGCGGCTGCGGTCCGGCACCCGCCCGGTGCCGGTGCTGTTCCTGACCGCGCGCGACGCGGTCGAGGACCGGATCTCCGGCCTCACCGTCGGCGCGGACGACTACGTGACGAAGCCGTTCAGCCTGGAGGAGGTCGTGCTGCGAATCCGCGCGATCCTGCGCCGCAGCCGTGGCGACGCGGACGGGTCCGAGGACAACGGCCTGCTGCGGTACGCGGACCTGGAGCTGGACGAGGACGCGCACGAGGTCCGCCGCGGCGGCCGGCTGGTCGAGCTGTCCCCGACCGAGTTCAACCTGCTCCGCTACCTGCTGGTCAACGCGGGCCGGGTGGTCAGCAAGGCGCAGATCCTGGACCGGGTGTGGAGCTACGACTTCGGCGGCGACGGCCGGATCGTCGAGTCGTACGTCTACTACCTGCGCAAGAAGATCGACCGCTGGGAGCCCCCGCTGATCCACACCGTCCGCGGTGTCGGCTACGCCCTCCGCCTGCCCCGGGGTGCGGAGGAGTGAGCCCGTCGCCACCCGGCCCCGGCCCGGGAACGCCGGATCCGTCGGCTCGACCGCGGCGGGAACGGCCGGGCCGGGCCGGGAACGGCGGACCGAGTCTCTGGCGGCTGCGGCGGTGGCGGCACTGGACGCTGCGGTCCCGCCTGGTGCTGGTGATCGCGTCGCTGACCGCGGTGGCGTTGCTGCTCGCGAACCTGGCCGGTGTCTGGCTGCTGCGCAGCTACCTGACCGACCAACTGGACGACCGGCTGGCGAGCCGGATCGAGGACCCGGTCATGATGATCAACCGGATCTGCGACACGTCGTCCGGCTCCGCCACCGACCCGGACGGAACCGTCCTCCCCGGCGGGCCGCCGCACCGCGGTCCCGGCTGGCCGGGACCGCTCGCCGGCCCGGAACAGCTGCTCAGCCTCTACCGGGCGGACGGCACGCTGCTGTGCACCGACCGGCAGACCGGCGACGCCCAGGTCGAGCAGGCCGACGTGCTCGCGCAGGTCGGAAAGGCGGACCCGGCGACGGTACGGATGACCGACGGCACCAACTGGCGGATCACCGTGCAGGAGAACTCGCTCGTCGTCAACGACACCCCGGTGACGCTGCTGACGCTGAAGGGCGCCTCGCTGGAGGACATCGACCGGACCGCGGACGGCCTGCTGCTGATCAACCTGGCCGTCGAGCTGGTCGTGCTGCTGATGCTCGGCCTGGTCGCCGCGGTCGTGGTCCGGCTCGGCCTGCACCCGCTCACCCGGATGGAGGCGATGGCCGCGCGGATCAGCACCGGCGACCTGTCCCACCGCGCCGACGACGCGGACCCGCACACCGAACCCGGCCGCCTCGGCGTCGCGCTCAACTCGATGCTCGCCCGGATCGAGGCGGAGGTGAGCGCGCGGACCGCGTCCGAGGCCCGGCTCCGCCGGTTCGTCGCGGACGCCGGCCACGAACTGCGCACGCCGCTGACCTCGATCCGCGGCTTCGCGGAGCTGTACCGGCGCGGCGGCTCCCCGCCCGGCCCGGTGCTCGACGAGACGATGAGCCGGATCGAGTCCGAGGCGGCCCGGATGGGTCTGCTCGTCGAGGACCTGCTGCTGCTCGCGAAACTGGACGAGCAGCGCCCGCTGCAACGCAGGCCGGTCGACATGCTGCAGATCGCGGCCGACACGATCCGGGACGCGCACGCCCGCGCGCCCGGCCGCCCGATCCGGCTGGCCGCGCTCGGCCCGGACGACGACGCCGACTTCGAGCCGATCACCGTGCCCGGCGACGAGCACCGCCTGCGCCAGGTCGCCACGAACCTGGTCAACAACGCGCTGGTCCACACGCCCCCGGACGCCCACATCACCATCCGCGTCGGCCGCTGGACCCCCGCCGGCCCACCCGAAACCGCCCCGGCCCCGCACTCCCGACCCGGCCGCCCACAACCGGCCACTCCGCCGGCCACGGCTGCCGGTTTCGCGGCACCGGCCGCAGCTGCCGGTTTCGCGGCGCCGGCCACGGCGACCGGTTTCGCGGTGCTGGAGGTCAGCGACACCGGCCCCGGCATCCCCGCCGACCACGCGGAACGCGTCTTCGAACGCCTCTACCGCGTGGAGAGCAGCCGCGCCCGCGGCCGATCCGGCGCCGGCGGCTCCGGCCTCGGCCTCTCCATCGTCGCCGCCATCGTCCAGGCCCACGGCGGCCACGTCGAGCTCATCACCGCCCCCGGCCAGGGCGCCACCTTCCGCGTCCTCCTCCCCGCGAATGGGCCCTGAGCACGCGCCCCGAGGGGTCGTTCGGTGACCGGCGGCGGCACCGGCAGGGAGGAGCGCCAGCGACGACCGGTGCCCGCGGGAGCACTGGGAACGCGGGCACGCCGGAAGCGGGAAAGGCTCGCCGGGTTTTTCAGCGGTCCTCCTGGTAGATCAGGTAGCCGCCGGCCGGGGTGACGTCGAAGACGCGCAGCGTGCGGGCGCGGAACGCGGTGAAGGCGTCGTCCAGGTCGGAGCCGGCGGGCAGGACCCAGGCCGGGTCGGGGGCGTTGCGGACCACGGTGCCGTAGATGGGGAAGCGGTCGCCGCGCTGGTCGAGGCGGGCGTCGATGACCGCGCAGATGATGCGTTCGCCGGTGCGGAACGTGATGCGGTCGCAGGTGTCGCGGTCGGAGTAGACGCGGTTCGCGCCGGCCCGGTCGAGCGCGGCGACGAGCGCGCGGTCGTCGTCGGCGGCGGCGGAGAGCGCGGGACCGCGCAGGACGAGCGCGGCGGTGGCCGCGACCGCGAGCGTGAGCACGGCGGCGAGCACGGCGGAGCCGGTCAGGCCGGCGAGCGCGGCCGGCAGCGTGCGGGCCTGGCGGCCCCACAGCCGGGCGGCGGCGTGCCACAGCGGCCACAGCACCGCGGGCAGCGCGATCAGCGTGTAGTGCAGGTTCTTCGCGGCGGCCGCCGGGGCCAGCGCGGAGTTGGCGGTCAGGAAGAAGATCGCGAGCGTGCCCACGGTGGCCAGGATCAGCGTGAGCCGGCCGGCGTGCCGCGGCACCCGGGCGGGCGCCGCGTCTCCGAGCCCGCGGATCGCGCCGACGAGCGCGACGAGCAGCAGCGCCAGGTATGCCGGACCCCACCACGCCTGCCAGGTCACGCACTCGCCGGGCGCGCACAGGCCGGCGCTGATCGGGACCGCGGTGAAGAGCATGCCGGTCAGCCGGCCGGCCAGCGGCGCCTCGATCAGGTTGCCGCTGGCCAGCACGAGCAGCTGGTACGGGCTGCGGGGCGCACCGAGCACGGCGAAGGCGATCAGCGGCACCGCGCCGAGCGCGGTCCCGGCCGCGACGATCAGCCAGGCCGGCACGCGCCGGAAGCTGAGCAGCAGCATCAGGCCGGCGGCCGCGACGAACGGCAGGACCCACCAGTGCGTCCACACCATGACGCCGGCCAGCACGCCCCAGCCGAACAGGCCGAGGCCCGGCCGTTTCAGCTCGGCGCCGGCCAGCCGCACGGTGAGCAGCAGGAGCAGCGCGACCGCGAAGAGCATCTCCGGGTACGCCCCGGCGCCGGTCAGCTCGTTGCGGATCACCCGGTCCGAACCGAGCGCGAACAGGCCGATCGACAGCGCCGCGAACCAGGGCGTGTAGAGCCGGCGGAGCAGCATGAACGCCACGATCAGGAACCCGGCGAAGCAGATCAGCGCGGGTAGCCGCACCGACCACGACCCGGTGCCGAGCACGCGCACGAACGGCGCCGCCAGGAACGCCTGCAGCGAACCCATGAACCGCTCGCTGTCCAGGAAGAGCGGCAGCTCCTGGCCCTGCGCGATGCGGAGCGCGGCCAGTCCCGCAGCCGCCTCGGCCGCGTCACCGGGCGGCACCTCACCGCGCACCAGCAGCACGCGGTAGCCCAGCCCGAGCAGCCCGAAGAAGATCGCCCAGACGGCCGCGGCCCGCCGGCCCGGACTGTCCGACGGCCGCCGGTGCCCGCGCGGCTCCGGCCGGCCGGTCAGCACCGGCACGCGCCGGTCACCGCGCGCCGGACGATCGTCCCGGCGCACGCCCTCGGCCGTCCCGGCGCTCACCGATCGAGTTTGCCACACCCCACCGGCAAGTATTGAGGTCTTGCTATCGGATGCTTCCCAGTGCGTTCCGAGGCTGTCCTGGGGTGGTGTCGAGAGGGGGCGGCGACGCTACGCGCATGTCTGTGCGACGACCCCTCTTCGCTCGCCGCCCCTCCTGGATCGTCAACACCGGCCTCGGGCTGGCGATCGCCGGTGTCGGTGTGTGGGCCTACCTGTCCTTCGCCCAGCCCGCGCGCGGTGAGGCGAGCGCGACCACGAGCACGACGCGGACGCTGACCGTGCAGCAGGGCACGGTGACGTCCACGGTCGGCGCGGACGGCTCGGTGACCAGTGCTAACACGGCCAGCGCGAGTTTCGGCACGTCCGGCACGGTCACCGAGATCACCGTCCGGGTCGGTGACGTGGTGAAGAAGGGGCAGGTGCTCGCGAGGATCGACCCGACCGCGGCGAACCGGAACCTGACGGCGGCGCGGGCCGACCTCACGGCCGCGCAGGACGCGCTGGCCCGCGCCGAGGAGGCCGGCAGCGACACCTCGTCCGCGACGGCGCAGGTGACGCAGGCCGAGCTCGCGGTCGAGGCGGCGGAGGACGCGGTCGAGGGCGCCACGCTGACCGCGACCATGGACGGCACCGTCATCACGATCAACGGCAGCGTCGGGGGTACGGCGAGCGGGTCCGCATCGAGCGGCGGCGCCACCACCGGCTCCAGCGGGTCCGGTGGCTCCAGCGGGTCCGGTGGTTCCAGCGGTGGTGGGCAGACCGGCGAGAGCGGCACCGGCACCGCGTTCGTCGAGATCGCCGACCTGGACACGCTGGAGATCACGGCCTCGTTCGCGGAGGCGGACGCCACCGAGCTGGAGGTGGGGCAGGCCGCGACCGTCACCTGGAACGCGCTGACCGGCGTCACCGCGGCCGCGACCGTCGCCTCGATCGACCCCGGCGCGTCCGGCGAGGGCGAGTCCGTCACCTACGGCGCCACGCTCACGCTGGCCGAGGTCCCGGACGGCGCGAAGTCCGGCCAGACCGTCTCGGTCTCGGTCACCACCGGCACCGCGGAGAACGTCGTGATGGTCAATTCGGCCGCGATCACGTCCGGCGGCCGCGGCCACACGGTCACCACCGTGGTCGACGGCCGCCAGGTCGTCACCACCGTGGAGGTCGGCCTGGAGGGCGACACGACGACCGAGGTCACCTCCGGCCTCGCCGTGGGCGACCAGGTGGTCTACACGATCGAGGAGAGCGGCGGCTCGGGCGAGCAGGGCGGCGGTTTCCCCGGCGGCGGGGCCGGTCTGCCCGGCGGCGGTCAGCAGGGCGGCTTCACCGGCGGCGGCACCCGCGGCGGCGCACCGGCCGGTGGCGGCCGGTGACGACCGCGGCGACCCACCGCCGGGCCGGCGCACCGGAGAAGCCCCCGACACCGGTCCTCGACGTGCGGCAGCTGCGCAAGGTGTACGGCACGGGCGAGGCCACCGTGCACGCGCTCGCCGGCGTGAGCCTCACCGTGGAGCGCGGCGACTACGTGGCGATCATGGGCTCGTCCGGGTCCGGCAAGTCCACGCTGATGAACATCCTCGGCTGTCTCGACGTCCCGTCCACCGGCCGCTACCTGCTGGACGGCGTGGACGTCAGCGGGCTCTCCGACCGGCAGCTCGCGGTGGTCCGGAACCGGCTGATCGGCTTCGTCTTCCAGTCGTTCAACCTGATCCCGCGCACCACCGCGCTGGCGAACGTGGAGCTGCCGCTCGCCTACGCGGGTGTGCGGCCGGCCGTGCGCCGCCGGCGTGCCCTGGCCGCGCTGGACCTGGTCGGCCTCGCCGCCCGGGCCGGTCACGAGCCGAACCAGCTCTCCGGCGGCCAGCAGCAGCGCGTGGCGGTGGCCCGCGCGCTGGTCACCGAGCCGGCGCTGCTGCTGGCGGACGAGCCCACCGGAAACCTGGACAGCCGTTCCACCGCGGACGTGCTGAGCATCTTCGACGACCTGCACGCGCGGGGCCGGACGATCGTGCTGATCACGCACGAGGCCGAGGTGGGCGCGCGGGCCGGGCGGCTGATCCGGCTCCTCGACGGCCAGGTCCGGTCCGACGAGAGGAACCGCCGGTGAGCACCTGGGAGATCCTGACGTTCGCCGTCCGGGGCGTGACCGCGAACAAGCTGCGTTCCGCGCTCACCACGCTCGGCATCCTGATCGGCGTCGCGGCCGTCATCCTGCTGGTCGCGGTCGGCAACGGCTCCGCGGCCGCGATCACCAGCCAGATCTCCGCGCTGGGCACGAACACGATCACGGTGCTGAGCACGAACCGCGGCGGCGCCACGAACACGGCGCTGACCCCAGAGATCGCGGAGGCGTTGCGGGACGGGACGCTGGCGCCGGACGTACGGTCGGTCTCGCCGGTGGTCAGCGCGTCCGGCACGCTCACCTACGACGGCACCGACCACGAGATCAGTCAGTTCATCGGCACCGGCAGCGGTTACCTGGCCGCGCAGTCCTACGAGATCGACCGGGGTGCCGCGTTCACCGACGCGGACGTGTCGCAGGGCCGGCGGGTGACCGTGATCGGGCAGACCGTGGCGGAGGAGCTGTTCGCGGGCGTCGACCCGGTGGGCGAGCAGGTCACGGTCGGCGGCGCGCTGTTCACCGTGGTCGGCGTGCTGGCCGAGAAGCCCTCGTCCGGCGTGCAGGACGCGAACGATCTCGCGATCGCGCCGCTCACCGCGGTGCAGCAGACGCTCGCCGGGTACGGCTCGCTCAGCTCGATCGTGGTGGAGGCGGTCTCCGCCGACCGGGTCACCGCGGCGCAGAACGAGATCGCCACGATCCTCGACCAGCGGCTGAAGGTCGCGGACGGGGACACCGCGCCGTACCGGATCCAGAACGCGTCGCAGCTGCTGGAGACGCAGACCGAGACCGCGGACACGTTCACCGTGCTGCTCGGCGCGGTGGCCGGCATCTCGCTGCTGGTCGGCGGCATCGGCATCACGAACATCATGCTGGTCACGGTCACCGAACGGACCCGGGAGATCGGCATCCGCAAGGCGCTCGGCGCGCCCCGCCGGGTGATCCTGACCCAGTTCCTCGCCGAGGCCACGATCCTGAGCCTGACCGGCGGCGGCCTGGGCGTGCTGATCGCGGTGCTCGGCAGCCGGTTCGAGATCGCCGGTGTCCAGCCGGTCATCGTGCCGAGCTCGGTCTTCCTCGCGCTCGGCGTCTCCGTGGCGATCGGCCTGTTCTTCGGCGGCTACCCGGCGAGCCGGGCCGCGCGCCTCCGCCCGATCGACGCACTCCGCTACGAATAGGAACGCAGGTCACGATGGCTTTCAGACGATCGAAGCACCGGGGTACGGACACGGCCGTGCCGGCGAGCCCGGAGCCGGCCGACGCCGGGCTGGCGGCGGAGCTGGCCGCGGTCGCGCCGAGACAGTGGTGGAACCGGTGGACGCCGGTCCTGACGGCCGTGCTGCTGCTGGGCGGCGGCGTCATGGCGGGCGTCGAGATCCAGCAGCGCTGGGGCCCGGCCACGGTGCCGGGCGGCGGGGCGACGTTCCCCGGTGGCGCGGCCGGTTTCCAGGGGCGCTCGGGCGGCGGTGCGCAGGAGACCGAGCAGGGCTCGGATCAAGCAGCCGAGCAGGGCTCGGATCCGGCGGCCGAGAGCGGCGGCGATACCACGGAGGGCACCGTGAAGCTGGTGAACGGCACCACCGTGTACATCGTCACAGCCGACGGCCGGACCGTCACGGTGCGGACCTCGGACGGCACCGCGGTGCGCACGTCGGCCGACGGCACCCTCAGCGACCTGGCCGAGGGTGACACCGTCACCGTCGAGGGGACCGCGGGCGACGACAACTCGGTGACCGCCGCCACGATCACCGAGCGGTAGCGGAACGTCCCGGCGGCGCGTCAGGCCGAGGCCGGCGCGCCGTCCACGGCCTCGTCCACGGTCGGGTACGTCTGGAGCACCTCGACCAGGCCGCTCACCTCGAGGATGCGCAGGACGCCACGCTGCGGCGCCGCGAGCCGGACCAGGCCGCCGCTGTCATCCGTGCTGTTCTTGGCGCGGACGAAGACGGACAGGCCGGTCGAGTCGCAGAACGACACCTCCGCCAGGTCGAAGACGAGCCGGGTGCGGCCCTTCTCCAACAGGTCGGTGATCTGATCCTGCAGCTGCGGGGCGGTGGCCATGTCGAGCTCACCTGCGACCGACACGACGACGACGTCATCGCGCTGTTCGGTCTTGACCGTCAAGGACATTTAGCCGACCTCCTGTTATGGACGAAACGCTACTCCACCGGCGGCATGCTTGCAGTGTGAGGCGGATGCCAGATACTTGGCGTCGAGCAACTAACCGTCTTCGCTCCGGTGATAGTGTCCCACCGGTCGGTCAACTGAGTGATCCCCAGGTACCGAGTCTCCGGACGGCATGCCCACGGAGCTGATCAGGAGGCGAACGTGGCGCTCAGCGCGGAGGCGGCGAGCCGGCTCACCGCCCGGCTCGACGAGCACGAGGACCAGATCTCCCAGTTGTGGGTCCGTGAGGTCGGGGTCACCCTGCGCGGGCGCCTCAGCCAGGGCGAGCTCGACCGGCAGATCCGTGAGTTGTTCAGATCACTGCGCGACCTGCTGGCCGGCGGTGGCACGCGGCTGGAGGGCAACGACGGCGCCGAGGTGCGCGCGCTGCTGGCGGAGATGTCCCGTTCCCGGGCGTTGCAGGGCTTCACCTCCACCGAGACCGCGGTCAGCATCTTCGCGGTCAAGGAGGCGTTCTCGGTCGCCACGAACGCGTACGACACCGCGGAGTCGATGAGCGACTTCATTGCGTTCTCCGGGCTCGTCGACGAGCTGGGCCTGTTCACGTTCGCGACGTACGCGCAGGCCCGCGAGGAGGTCATCGCGGACCAGGCGGAGCAGCTGCTGGAGCTGGCCACGCCGGTGGTCAAGCTGTGGGACGGCGTGGTCGCGGTCCCGCTGGTCGGCACGCTCGACTCGGCCCGCGCCCAGGTGGTGATGGAGCGCCTGCTGCAGACGCTGGTCGACACCGGCTCGCCGTACGCGATCATCGACATCACCGGCGTCCCGGCGGTCGACACCCAGGTCGCCCAGCACGTGCTGAAGACCGTGGTCGCGGCGCGGCTGATGGGTGCGGAGTGCATCATCTCCGGCATCCGGCCGCAGATCGCGCAGACGATCGTGGCGCTCGGCATCGAGTTCGGTGACATCGCGACGAAGGCCACGCTGGCCGACGCGCTCCGGCACGCGCTGCGCCGCACCGGCGCCGACGTGACCCGCCGCGGCTCGGCCCGGCGGGAGCACTGATGGAGCGCGTACCGGTCCTCAAGATCGGGGACTTCCTCCTGGTGTCGATCCAGGTCGACATGGAGGACCAGATCGCGCTGCAGCTGCAGGAGGACCTCTCCGAGCGGATCGTTCAGACCGGCGTGCACGGCGTGATCATCGACATCACCGCGCTGGACATCGTCGATTCGTTCGTCGGCCGGATGCTCTCCACGATCGCCGCGATCTCGAAGGTGCTGGACGCCGAGACCGTGGTGGTCGGCATGCGCCCGGCCGTGGCGATCACGCTGGTCGAGCTGGGCCTGTCGCTGAACGGCATCCGCACCGCTCTGAACGTGGAGCGCGGCATGGAGCTGCTCGCCCGGGCGCGCGAGGAAGAGGACCTTCTCGACGGCGAGGACGACGACGAGCAGCCCGCGGAGGATGGGACGGCGGTGACGTCGTGACCATGGGCTTCGCCGGCGCCGCGGATGCCGGCGGCACGCTCGTGATCTCCAGCGACGAGGACGTGGTCCGCGTCCGGCAGCTCACCCGTACCGTGGCGGTCAAGGTCAAGCTCTCCCTGGTGGACCAGACCAAGCTGGTCACGGCCGCCAGCGAGCTGGCCCGCAACACGCTCGTCTACGGCGGTGGCGGCACGGTCGAGGTGACCGTCGTCGACAACGGGCGACGGCGCGGTGTACGAATAGTCTTCAGTGACCAGGGTCCCGGCATCGCCGACCTCGACCTCGCGCTCACCGACGGCTACACCACCGGCGGCGGCCTGGGGCTCGGGCTGAGCGGGTCGCGGCGGCTGGTGGACGAGTTCGACATCGAGACAGCGGTCGGCGAAGGCACCCGCATCACGGTGACCAAGTGGGCGCGCTGAGGCGACCCCTCGGGCACTGAACGTTAGAGGGGCGCACATGTCCGACGAGGGCACCTGGTTCCGCATCGACAACTCCAGCGTGGCGTCGACGGTGCGCCGTGCCGCCGACCGGCTGGCCGAGATGCTCGCACTGCCCGAGAGGGCCGCCTCCGACCTGTCGATCGTGACCGCGGAGCTGACCAGCAACCTGCTCAAGCATGCGGTCGACGGCACGCTGCTGCTGCGTCCGGTGCGCAACGCGGACACGGCCGGCGTCGAGCTGGTCGCCGTCGACTCCGGCCCCGGCATGGCGGACCTGTCCCGCTTCATCCGGGACGGGCACTCCACCGCCGGCACGCTCGGCATCGGGCTCGGCGCCATCGTCCGGCAGGCCGGCTGGTACGACATGCACTCGGTGCCGGGCCGCGGCACGACGGTGGCCGTGCAGGTGTGGCCGGGTGACGTGCCGGAGCCGGCCTGGGCGGCCGGGGCCAGCCGCCCGATCACCGGCGAGGCGGTCAGTGGCGACGGCTACGCCATCCGGGTCGCCGACGGCCGGCACCAGGTGCTGGTCAGCGACGGTCTCGGGCACGGCCCGCTGGCCGCCACCGCCAGTCAGGCCGCGGTCAACGCGTTCCGGGCCGCGCCGGCCGTACCGCCGGCGGCGCTGGTCGAGACCGTGCACCGCGCGATCGCGCACACCCGCGGTGCGGCGGTCGCGGTCGCGGAGCTGGACGCGGCCGCCGGCCTGGTGCGCTACGCCGGGCTGGGGAACATCGCGGGCACGATCGTGGACGGGATCAGCCGCCGCGGCATGATCTCGTTGCCCGGCATCGCCGGTCACCAGCGCCGCCAGGTCCGGGAGTACGAGTACCCGATCGGCCCGTCCGCCGCCGTGGTGATGCACTCGGACGGCGTGGTGGACCGCTGGCAGCCCGCCGACTATCCGGGGCTGAACACGGCCGCGCCGGTGCTGATAGCGGCCACCGTGCTGCGCGACGCCGGCGTGCGGCGTGACGACGCGTGCGTGCTGGCTGCGAGACTGCCGTCATGAGCGAATTCGTGCTGCTGAGGATGGCGCTGCGTCGTGAGCACGACATCTTCGTGATCCGGCAGCGCGGTCGCGAGGTGGCAGCCGCGGTCGGGCTCGAGCACCAGGATCAGATCCGGCTCGCGACCGCGCTCAGCGACGTCGCCCGCCTGCTGCTGCCGGTTCCCGGCGACGCCGACGTGGCATTTGTTGCGCTGACGGCCACACCTCCTAGGCTGGTGGTAGAGATTGTCGCCGGTCCGGGGGCGGCTGCGATGTTGAAGGGCGGGCCCGCGGGCCGGCTGGTCCACAGTTTGGAGGTCGACGGTGACGAGCACGCCACGCGCGTACGGCTGGTCAGCCGGCTTCCGATCGGTGCCGTGCCGTTGACCGAGGAACACATCGCGAACCTGCGCCGGGAGGTGGCCGCCAACGAGCCGGGTACGCCACTGGACGAGCTCGCCGTGCAGAACCGCGAGCTGATGTCCGCGCTGGAGGAGGTCCGGGCCCAGCGCGACGAGCTGGCCGAGACGAACCAGGGCGTGATGGCGCTCTACAACGAGCTGTCCCAGGAGCTTGAGGAGACCAACCGCGGCGTGGTCGCGCTCTACAACGAGCTGGACGAGAAGTCCGCTCAGCTCAAGGCGGCCAGCGAGGCGAAGAGCCGGTTCCTGGCGAACGTCAGCCACGAGCTGCGCGCGCCGGTCACCGCGGTCATCGGCCTGACCCGGCTGCTCGCCGACTCCGGCTCCGACCCGCTCACCGACGAGCAGACCCGGCACGTCGACCTGATCCGCGGTTCCGCGACCGACCTGCTCACGCTGGTCAACGACCTGCTCGACCTGGCCAAGGCGGAGGCCGGCCGGCTGGAGCCGGTCTGGACCGACGTGGACCTGCGCGCGCTGTTCGGCCAGCTGCGCGGCACCGCCCGCGCCATCATCACCCGGCCCGGCGTGGGGCTGGTGGTGGAGGACCCGCCGACCGGGTCCACCCTGACCACGGACGAGGCGCTGCTCGCCCAGGTGCTGCGCAATCTGCTGACCAACGCGATCAAGTTCACCGAGCGGGGCACGGTGTCGATGTCGCTGCGCGCCGCGACCGGGCAGGACGGCTGGGAGATCGAGGTCGCCGACACCGGCATCGGCATCCCGCCGGAGCTGCACGAGCGCATCTTCGAGGAGTTCTACCAGGTGCCCGGCAGCTCCGTCGGCCGCACCGGGACCGGTCTCGGCCTGCCCTACGCGCAGCGGTTGGTCACGCTGCTCGGTGGCTCGTTGCGCCTGTCCAGCGAGCCCGGGAAGGGCAGCGTGTTCACCGTCGTGCTGCCGCGCCGGCCGATGCCCCCGGCACCGGCCCAGCGTGACGAGGGGTGAGACGGGTGCACGTCGACCCGGCGACCGTGCTGGTCGTCGATGACAATCCGACCAAGCGCTACCTGCTGGTCAGCTGGCTCAGCCGGGCGGGTTACGCCGTCGTGGAGGCGGAGACCGGCCGGGAGGCGCTGGAGCTGGTCGAGGTCAAGCCGGTCGACCTGGTCGTGCTGGACGTGCGCCTGCCTGACATGTCCGGCTTCGATGTCTGCGAAAAGATCAAGGGCAACCCGAAGCACGCCGCGCTGCCGGTCGTGCACGTCTCCGCGCACGCGGTCGACGTGCAGGATCGCGCGCACGGGCTGAACCGGGGCGCGGACGCGTACCTGGTGGAGCCGATCGAGCCGGAGGAGCTGGTCGCCACCACGCAGGCGGTGCTGCGCTACTACCGGGCGCGCAAGCAGGCGGAGTTGCTCGCGCAGCGGATGGCGCTGCTGGCGGAGACCACGCTGGCGATCAACTCGGCGGCCGACTTCCCGCGTCTGCTCGCGGCCGCGGCCCAGGGCGCCGCCCAGATCTTTCAGGGGCCCGCGGCCGTGGTCACCGCGACCGGCGACGGCGACTTCTGGGCCGCCACCTGCGAGGACCCGGAGCAGGAACCGGTTCTGCGGCCGTGGCAGCCGCGCGAGGACATCGCGGTCGGCACCTCGTTCCGGATCGACCAGGCCGCCGACTGGTCGCTGCTGGCCTGGCCGGACGACGAACCGGTCGGCATCGCCACCACCCGCATCCGCCCCGACCGTCCCGCGGTCCAGGTCGCGGTGCCCGCCTCCGCCAACATCCCCGGCGCGCCCGTGTTGCGCCAGCTCGCGCAGGCGATCGCGGCCGCGGTCGAGGCACAGCGGTCCTACGACGAGGAGCACCGCATCGCGGTCACGCTCCAGCGCAGTCTGCTGCCCCGGCGCCTGCCCGACGTGACCGGGCTGGATCTCGCCCGCCGCTACGAGCCGGCCAGTGCGCACACCGAGATCGGCGGCGACTTCTACGAGCTGACGATGATCGACGGCCGGCTGCTGGTCGCGATCGGTGACGTGGCCGGTCACTCGCTGCACGCCGCCACGGTGATGGCGGAGCTGCGGCACGCGCTGCGCGCCTACGCGGTCGAGGGCCATCCGCCCGGCACGTTGTTGGTCCGCATCAACGACCTGATGCTGACGTTGCTGGCCGGCGAGGTCGCCACGGTCTGCGTGATGCTGATCGACCCGGCCAGCGGCCACGTGCGGATGGCCAACGCGGGCCACCTGCCGCCGATGCTGATCACGGACGGCCGCGTGGAGTTCATCGAGGACCGCGGTCCGCTGCTCGGCCTGCGCGCCCACCGTCCGGAGGACACCGAGTTCGTCGTACCGCCCGGTGCCACGCTCGTGCTCTACACCGACGGCCTGATCGAACGCCGCGACGCCACCATCGACGACGGGCTCCGCGCGCTCGCCGCGGTCGCGTCCTCCGGCGTCGACGACCACCTCGACGACTTCTGCGACCGGCTGCTCTCCGAGCTCACCGGCCCGGAGATGAGCGACGACATCGCGGTCGTCGCGCTGCGCCGTCGCTGAGAGGCCCCGTTTCGTTCGGCACCTTCCGCCCGGGGACCGTTGACATCGGCTATTCACTGAGTGAATAGTGGCGTCCATGTCCACCGGTCACGTGCTGCTGGGGTTACTGGCCACCGGCCCGAAGCACGGATACGAGCTCAAGCGGGCCCACGACGCGCACATGCCGCGGGCCAAGCCGCTGGCGTTCGGGCAGGTCTACGCGACGCTCGGGCGGCTCCAGCGGGACGGCCTGGTCACCGAGGGCGACCGCGACCGGGACGCCGGGCCGGAGCGCACCAGCTTCGCGCTGACCGACGCCGGCCGGGCGCGGCTCGACGAGTGGCTCACCGCGGTCGAGGCGCCGGCGCCGTTCGTGGCGAGCGAACTGCTGGCCAAGGTGGTCGTGGCGCTGCTCGCGGCGGACTCGCGACGGGCCGGCGACTACCTGGCGGCCCAGCGTGCGGCACATGCGGCCCGGTTGCGGGAGCTGACCGCGGCCAAGCTCGACCCGGAGTCGGCCCTCGGCGACGTGATCGCCGCCGACTTCGCCATCTCACATCTCGACGCCGACCTGCGCTGGATGGAGACCACCATCGCCCGCGTCGGCGAGCTGCAGCAGGGGGTTCAGGCATGACCGAGACCATCGTGGCCGCGCGGGGGCTGGTGAAGTCGTACGGTGCGTCGCCGGCGCTGCGCGGCGTGACGCTCGACGTCACGGCCGGTGAGATCGTGGCGGTGACCGGGCCGTCCGGCTGCGGCAAGTCCACGCTGCTGCACTGCCTGTCCGGCATCCTCCGGCCGGACGCCGGCGAGGTGCACTACCGTGACCAGCGTGTCGACCTGATGAGCGAGACGGTGCGGGCCCGGCTGCGCCGCTCCGAGCTCGGCGTGCTGTTCCAGTTCGGCCAGCTCGTCGCGGAGCTCACCGCGGCGGAGAACGTCTCGCTCCCGCTGCTGCTCGCCGGCGCCCCGCGGCGAGCGGCCCGGACCGCGGCGCTGACCTGGCTGGACCGGCTCGGCGTGGCCGACCTGGCCGACCAGCGCCCGGGCGAGATGTCCGGCGGGCAGCAGCAGCGGGTCGCGCTCGGCCGCGCGCTGGTCACCGAGCCGCGCGTGCTGTTCGCGGACGAGCCGACCGGCGCGCTGGACACGCTCGCCGGTGAGCAGGTGATGGGTCACCTGGTCCGGCTCGCCCGTGCGCAGAACACCACGGTCGTGCTGGTCACGCACGAGCCGCGGATCGCCGGCTACGCGGACCGGGAGATCGTCATGCGTGACGGCGAGATCACCATCGCGGCGATGGCGGCCGCCCGGTGAGCCCCGGCACCGCGCTGCGCCTGGCGCTCGCCGGCACCCGCACCGACACGCTGCGCGTGACGCTGACCGCGGTCAGTGCCGCGCTGGCCTCGATCGCCGTGCTCAGCGCCGCGACCGTGCTGACCATCCGCACGCCGGATGCCGGGGACGGCCTGAACCTGTCCCTTCGGTACCGGTCGGACCTGCTGCAGCAACCGGGTCTGCGCCCGGGGGTGGCGATCGCGCTGCTGCTGCTCTGCGTCCCGGTGCTGGCCCTGGCCGCGCAGTGTGCGCGGCTCGGCGCACCGGCCCGGGACCGGCGGCTGGCCGCGCTCCGGCTGGCCGGTGCCACACCCGGGCAGACGCTCGCGGTGATCACGACGGAGGCCGGCCTGGCCACGCTGATCGGCACGCTCGCCGGCCTGGTCGTCTTCCTCGGCGGGCACCGGCTGCTGGACCGGCGGAACGCGCGCGGCGAGCTGTGGCTGCCCACGGACGTGCTGCCGCCGGCCTGGGCGATCGTAGCGATCTGCGTGGCGCTGCCGGTGGCCGCGATGCTGATGGGCGCGCTGCTGCTGCGCCGGGTGCGGGTGACCCCGTTCGGCGTGGTCCGGCAGGCGACCCGGACCCGGACGCCGCGCACCTGGCCCGCGCCGATCCTGGCGCTCGGCGTCGCGCTGGTCCTCGGCCTCGCGCCGCTCACCGCGTGGGTCGCCGATCGCGCCCAGACCGCCGGTGAGTGGCTCGCCTACCTGGTCTTCGTCGCGGTCCCGCTGGTCATGGCGGTGTGCGTGATCGCCGGAACCGGGGCGATCGCGCACCTGGCCGGCGTGGCGCTGCGCCGGTGGGGGCGGGCACCGTCCACGTTGCTGGCCGGTGCGCGCCTGATGGCCGACCCGTGGAGCGGCAGCCGGGTGCTCGCCGCGCTGCTGGCCTGCGTGCTGGTCGGCGGGGTGTCGGTCGGTTTCCGGGCTCGGTTCCAGGCGATGGCCGACGCGGAGTGGGCGACGGACCGGCGGTGGATGGCGGCGACCGGCGAGCCGAGCCTGTCCGGCCCGCACCGGGACGGGTTCTACCTCAACGCGATGAACCTGGTGGACCTCGCGGTCGCGGTCGCCGTCGCCATCTCCGCCCTGGCGCTGCTGATCGCGGCCGCGGACGGCCTGGTGTCCCGCCGCCGCGCCTACGCGTCGCTGGTCGCGACCGGGGTGCCGCGCGGCGTGATCGCCCGGTCGGTGGTGTGGCAGGTGCTCACCCCGGCGGTGCCGGCGGTGCTGATCGCGGGCCTGTGCGGCTGGCTGGTCACGCGCAGTCTCGGGTCGAGGATCACGGCCGGCGGCATCCAGGGCACGATCTGCACGGTCGACGGGCCGATCTGCTTCGACCCGGTCGCGGGCGCGCCGTACCGGCGGGTGGTGGACATCGCGCCGGTCGTGTCGACCGTGCCCGTACCGGTGGAGGGTCTTGCGCTGCTGATCGGGGGCGCGCTGCTCGCGGTGCTGGCCACGGTCGGGATCAGCCTGCTCCTGCTGCGCAGCAGCACCGCGGTCGAGGAACTGCGCACCAGCTGGTGACGCGGGCCGGCCGGGTCGGGTGACCCGGCCGGCCCACGGCGGTCAGGCGCTCGCGCGGCCCAGCCGGTCGAGGATCCAGGCGAGCACGAACGCCTCTTCCTTCCACGCGTCGTAGCGGCCGCTCGGACCGCCGTGACCCGCGCCCATCTCCGTCTTGAGCAGGAACGTTCCGTCCGGCACCACGTGCCGGAGCCGGGCGATCCACTTCGCCGGCTCGTGGTAGAGCACGCGCGTGTCGTTGATCCCGGTCATCGCGAGGATCTGCGGGTACGCCTGCGCCGTCACGTTCTCGTACGGCGTGTACGACTTCATGTACTGGTACACCTCGGCCGACTCGAGCGGGTTGCCCCACTCCTCCCACTCGATCACGGTGAGCGGCAGCGACGGGTCGAGGATCGAGTTCAGCGCGTCCACGAACGGCACCTCGGCCACCACGCCGGTGAACGCGTCCGGCGCCAGGTTCGCGATCGCGCCCATCAGCAGGCCACCGGCGGAGCCGCCGCGCGCCACGATCCGGTCGGCGGACGTCCACCCGGCCTTGGTCACGTGCCGCGCGGCCGCGACGAAGTCGGTGAACGTGTTCTTCTTCGCCAGCAGCTTGCCGTCCTCGTACCACCGGCGGCCCATCTCCCCGCCGCCGCGCACGTGCGCGACCGCGAAGATCACGCCGCGGTCCAGCAGCGACAGGCGCGCGATCGAGAAGTACGGGTCCATGCTGGACTCGTACGAGCCGTAGCCGTAGAGCACCAGCGGGGCCTGACCGTCCCGGGCCACGCCCTTGCGGAACACCAGCGAGATCGGCACCCGGGTGCCGTCGTCGGCGAGTGCCCAGTCCCGGTGCTGCTCGTACGCGTCCGGGTCGAAGTCGCCCAGTACCGGCCGCCGCTTGCGCAGCGTCAGCGCGCGCGTCACCAGGTCGTAGTCGTAGACCGAGTCCGGCGTGACGAACGAGGTGTAGTGCAGCCGGATCGAGTTCGTCTCGTACTCCGGGTTGCCGGACAGCCCGACGTCGTAGAGCGGCTCCGGGAACTCCAGGTCGTAGCTGTCCGTGCTGCCGATCGGCAGCACGCGCACGCCGGTCAGCCCGTTCCTGCGCAGCGACACCACCAGGTGGTTCGTGAACGCGTCGACCGACTCCAGCCGGGTGCCCGGCTCGTGCGGGATCAGCGGCACCCAGTCGCCCGGGTTGTCCGCCGACGTGTACGCCAGCGCGAAGTCCTCCGCGCCGTCGTTGTGCAGGATCAGGAACCGGTGCCCGTGGTGCTCGACGGAGTACTCCACGCCCTGCCGGCGCGGCGCGATCAGGACCGGTTCGCTGAGCGGTGCGTGCGCCGGGATCGCCCGTACCTCACTGGTGATCTTGCTGCTCGCCTCGACCAGGACGAACTTCTCCGACCGGGTCAGGCCCACGCCCACCCAGAACCGCTCGTCCGGCTCCTCGAACACGATCGCGTCGTCGCCCGTGGGCGTGCCGATCACGTGCCGCCACACCCGGTACGGCCGCCACGCGTCGTCCACGGTCAGGTAGAACAGCACGGAACCGTCCGCGGACCAGGCGCTGCCGTAGGACACCTCGGGCACCGCGTCGGGCAGCACCTCGCCGGTGGTCAGGTCCTTGACGTGCAGCGTGAACCGTTCGTCGCCGGCGTAGTCCACCGAGTACGCCAGGCGCCGCCCGTCCGGGCTCACGTCGAACGTGCCGAGCGCGAAGAAGTCGTGCCCCTCGGCCAGCACGTTGCCGTCGAGCAGCACCTCCTCGCCGGCCAGCGGCGCGCCGTCGGCCGGGATCGGCGGGTCCGTCTCGCCGGGCGCGACCGCGCGCCGGCAGTGGATGCCGTACTGGCTGCCCTCGACCGTGCGGGAGTAGTACCAGTAGTCACCCTTGCGGGACGGCACGGAGAGGTCGGTCTCCTGGGTCCGCTCCTTGATCTCGTTGAAGATCTTCTCCCGCAGGCCGGCCAGGTGCGCGGTGACCGCGTCGGTGTACTCGTTCTCCGCGGTGAGGTACGCGATCGTCTCCGGATCGTCCTTCGCGGTCAGCCAGGCGTATGGGTCCACGACCGTGTCGCCGTGGTGGGTGCGCTCGGTCGGCACCCGCTTCGCGATCGGCGGTCGGGCGTGGGCAGGCGTTTCGGTGGTCACGCCTGCCCACGTTACCGGCGCCGCACCGAGCGTCGCTTCAGGACTTGCACAACCGTGTTCGAACGTGTGTACGATAAGCCGCCGTTGCCGACTGGGGGTCGTTGCGGACAGGGGAAAAAAGAATCATGGGATCGAGCGCCGACGACGCGATCCTGCGTCACCTCATGGAGATCTGCGGCCCGCAGTTCGCCCGGCCGGGCGGGCCCGCCGACGCCGTCGCCGGCATCGAGCCTCGCTGGGTCGCCGCGCCACCGCACACCCAGGGCGCCGCCGAGGTGCTGCGCCGCGCCGCGCGTGACGGCCTCGGGGTCACCGCGCGCGGTGCCGGCTCGAAGATCGAGTGGAGCGTGCCGCCGCACGGCCTCGACCTGATGCTGGACACCGGCCGCCTCGCCGGGCTGCGCCGCCACGCCGAGCCCGACCTGCTGGTCGAGGTGGGCGCCGGCACACCGCTGCGCGCGGTCCAGACCGTGCTGGCCGGCGTCAACCGCCGGCTGGCCATCGACCCGCCCTCCGCGGGCCCGACGATCGGCGGCGTGCTCGCGACGGACGAGACCGGTCCGCTCCGCCACCGCTGGGGCTCGCCGCGGGAGCAGATCCTGCGACTGCGCTGCCTCACCGTCGAGGGCGAGCCGCTGGAGCTCACCGGCGACGCGGTGCGGGCGTTCGGCGACGCCGGCGGCTTCCCCGGCCGGGTCGAGGGCATCCCCGCCGGGTTGCTCGGCGGTTTCCCACGCCGGCCCGCCCGGCTCGCCGGCTGCGCCGACCCGCTGCCCGGCATCATCACGTCCGCCACGCTGCGCGTGCTGCCGCGGCCCGGCGCGCGTCTCTGGGTCTCCCGGACGCTGGCGAGCCCGTCCGAGGCCCGCGACCTGGTCCTCGGCATCCGGAGCTCGGCCGTGCACCCGGACGCGGTCGAGATCGACCTGCCGGCCGGCCGCCCGGCCGGCATCCCGCGGCAGCGCACCGTCCGCGAGACGGCCGGCACGCTCTCCGTGCTGCTCGAGGGCGACCCCGCGCCGGTCGGTGTGCGCGCCGCGGTCCTGGTCGACCTGCTCGGCGGCGACGCCCGCCCGGAGAGCACGCCACCGGTCTGGTGGGGGCGGGCGCCGTTCGACGCCGGCGAGGTCGGCCTGCGCATCGACATGCCCCCGGCCGACCTGCACGCCGCCGTCTACGCGCTCCGCGACGCGGTCGGCACCCCGGTCCCGGTCCGCGGCCGGGCCGGCGTCGGCGTCATCCACGCCGCCCTGCCCGCCACGCTCAGCCCCGCCCGCGTCTCCGCCGTCCTCGACGCCCTCCGCGGCATCCTGCTGGCCCGCGACGGCACCTGCACCGTCCTCTCCGCCCCGGCCCCGGTCCGCGCGGCCGTCAAGCCGTGCGGCCCGTGACCGGCCCGCGGGCCAGCCCGCGGTGATCGTGACGCACGGCGTGGCCGACAGGTTCCCGGGGCCGCACCCGCCACGGTCCGCTATGGATCGTTGCGCAGCACCAGGATGGCGATGTCGTCGCGGGGCGGGTCTATCGAGAAGCCGATCGCGGTGGTACGCAGGCGGGCCGCCACCACGTCCGCGGAGTAGCCGGCCAGCGGGCCGGCGGCGGCGCGCAGCCGTTCCGGGCCGAAGAGCTCCCGGCCGCGACGGCGTTCGGTGACGCCGTCGGTGTAGAAGACGAGCGCGTCCCCCTGGCCGATCCGGACCTCGGTGGCCGGCGACGCGATCGCGTCGATCAGCCCGAGCGCGGTGCCGCCGGTGCCGACGAACACGGCCCGGCCGTCCGCGTGGATCAGCACCGGGCGGTCGTGGCCGGCCAGGTAGAGCGTGGTGTCGAGCAGGCCGTCGGCGGACCGGCCGACCGCGGCCAGCGCGAGCGTGCAGTAGCGTCCGCCGCCGCGCTCGACCAGCGTGTCGTTGAGGCGGGCGAGCACCTCGGGCAACGGCTTGCCGTCCCGGGCCAGCACCCGGATCACGTCGCGGACCAGGCCGGTCACGGCCGCGGCCTGGACGCCCTTGCCGGAGACGTCGCCGACCACGACCAGCCAGCGGCCGTCGGGCAGCGGCATCACGTCGTAGAAGTCGCCGCCGACCTCGATGTCCGAGCCGGTCGGCACGTACTCCGCGGCGAACCCGATGCCGGGCACCACCGGCAGCACCGGCGGCAGCAGCGACTGCTGGAGCGTCCGCGCGACCCGGCGGCGTTCGTCGTGGATGCGCGCGTTGTCGATGGCGAGCCCGGCCCGGCGGGCCACGTCCTCCAGCACCGCGATCTCGTCCGGGTCGTGCCGCTGACGGTTGTGCCGGCCGACCGCGAGCGTGCCGAGCGCCTGGCCGCGCGCGATCAGCGGCAGCGCGATGCCGTCCGTGGGCGCGCCGAGCGGTGCCTGCCCGCCGGTGCGGGAGACCTCGCGCAGCCGGGCCAGCGCGGAGTCCGGCCCGCTCTCCTTGAGCGCGGCGTGCAGCTGGGGGAGCGCGGACTCGTCCGCGTGGATCGCGGTGGCCAGCTCCAGCCGGCCCCACTCGTCCGTGGTGTGCACCGCGCACCACTGGCCCAGCCGCGGCACGACCAGCTGCGGGATGAGCGCCATGGTGAGTTCCACGTCGAGCGACTGGGCGAGCAGCTCACTGGCCTCGGCGAGGAACGTGAGCCAGGTCTGCCGGCGCAGGTCGGCGCGGCGCAGCCGGTCGTTCTCCAGGTGCAGCGAGAGCCGTTCGGCGACGAGCGTGGCCAGCGGCGCGGCGTAGCCGGAGGGCGCGGCGTCGAGTTCGAGCTCGCCGTTGTACGGCCGGTGCACGGTCAACGGCACGCGCACGGTGGGCACGTCGGCGCGGGGTGCCCGGCCGTACCGGGCGAGCTGCTGCTGGCCGCCGCCGTCGCCCCGGTCCAGGCGGACCACGCCGCCGGCCGCGCCGACCAGCTCGCAGACCCGGGCGAGCAGGTCCGCGGCGAAGTCGCCGAGCGCGTCGTCGCCGTACGGGTCCGGCACCGACTGCAGCAGCGTGGCGAGCGCCTTCGCGCTGGGCGCCGCGCCGGTGCTCTCCGGCGCGCCGATCTCCGGCAGCCGGCCGCCGGAAGCGGCCGGGACCTTGCGGTCGAGGCGGAACCAGACGCCCTTGCCGTGGCGGAGGTGGGTGGTGCCCCAGCGGCTGGAGAAGTGATCGACGAGCAGCAGTCCGCGCCCCCGCTCGGACACTTCCGAAATATCAGTTTCTTCGGTACGCGGACGCGCGGTCAGCGTCTCCAGTTGCCCGGCCGCGAAGTCGGTGACCGTCACGGTGAGCCCGTGCCCGTCCGCGACGACCTCTATCTCCAGCTCGGTCCGCGCGTGCACGACCGCGTTCGTGGACAGCTCGGTGGTCAGCAGCAACGCCTCGTTGAGCAGCTCGTCCAGGCCGCCCTCGGTGAGCACCGCGCGCACCACCGCCCGCGCCGCGGCCGGTGTCCGGCGGTCCGCGGGCAACCGCACCCGGCGTACGTGCTCCTGCCGGACGCTGTCCGGCCCGACACTGGCCTCGGCTGACACGCTTGCATCCTCCACTGAAAGGTGGGTCCTCACCAAGCTGGACGCTCGCACCTGATGGGTGAAAGGCGCAATGATGACATGGTCGACCCCGCGATCCGCGTGGTAAGACGCCCGGACAAGCCCCGAACCGCGAGTTGCGAGGACCTTCCATGACTACGGCGAAACAGACCCGCGCTGCCGCAGTCGCGGCCGAACCTGTGAGCACCGTCACTCACCCGTCCGAGGAGGCGGCCTTCCTGGCCGAGCTGGCGGACGCGCTCCGGGACGTGCGACGGGGCGACCTGAGGGTGCGCCTGCCCCGGCGCAGCGGCCCGGCGGCCGAGGTGGCGGACGCGTTCAACGAGGTCGTCTCGCTGCAGGAGCGGCAGAACCTGGACGTGCGCCGGATCAGCCGGATCGTCGGCCGGGACGGCCAGCTCGCGGAACGACTGGACGACGAGGCGTACGAGGGTGACTGGGCCAAGTGGGCGCGCGCGATCAACTCGTTGATCGACGACCTGGGCCGGCCGACCACGGAGATCGCCCGCGTGATCGTGGCCGTGGCCGAGGGCGACCTGTCGCAGCACATGGCGCTGGAGATGGACGGCCGGCCGCTGCGCGGTGAGTTCCTGCGCATCGGCCGCACCGTGAACACGATGGTGGACCAGCTGAGCAGCTTCGCCGACGAGGTCACCCGGGTCGCCCGGGAGGTGGGCACCGAGGGCAAGCTGGGCGGCCAGGCCGACGTGCGCGGCGTCTCCGGCACCTGGAAGGACCTCACCGACTCGGTGAACACGATGGCGTCGAACCTGACGCACCAGGTGCGGTCGATCTCCGACGTGGCCGGTGCGATCGCGCGCGGCGACCTGTCCCAGAAGATCACCGTCTCCGCGAAGGGCGAGGTCGCGGAACTGGCCTCCACGATGAACGGCGTGACCGACACGCTCCGGCTGTTCGCCGAGCAGGTCACCAGGGTGGCCCGCGAGGTGGGCACGGAGGGCAAACTCGGCGGCCAGGCCGAGGTGCCGAACGTGGCCGGCACCTGGAAGAACCTCACCGACTCGGTGAACTCGATGGCCTCCAACCTGACCGCGCAGGTCCGCAACATCGCCCAGGTCTCCACCGCGGTGGCGAACGGCGACCTGAGTCAGAAGATCACCGTGCAGGCCCAGGGCGAGATCCTGGAGCTGAAGGACACGGTCAACACGATGGTGGACCAGCTGAGCAGCTTCGCCGACGAGGTCACCCGGGTGGCCCGTGAGGTGGGCATCGAGGGCAAGCTCGGCGGTCAGGCCCAGGTCCGTGGTCTGGCCGGCACCTGGCGCGACCTCACGGAGAACGTGAACCAGCTGGCCGGCAACCTGACGTCGCAGGTGCGCAACATCTCCCAGGTCTCCACCGCGGTGGCGAAGGGTGACCTGTCGCAGAAGATCACCGTTGATGCCCGCGGCGAGATCCTGGAGCTGAAGAACACCGTCAACACGATGGTGGACCAGCTGAGTTCGTTCGCCGACGAGGTCACCCGGGTGGCCCGCGAGGTGGGCACGGAGGGCAAGCTCGGCGGTCAGGCCCAGGTGAAGGGCGTCAGCGGCACCTGGCGCGACCTGACCGACAACGTGAACTCGATGGCCTCCAACCTGACCGCGCAGGTCCGCAACATCGCGTCCGTCACCACCGCGGTCGCGAAGGGTGACCTGTCGCAGAAGATCACCGTCGACGCCCGCGGCGAGATCCTGGAGCTCAAGTCCACGGTCAACACGATGGTGGACCAGCTGAGTTCGTTCGCCGACGAGGTCACCCGGGTGGCCCGCGAGGTGGGCACCGAGGGCAAGCTCGGCGGTCAGGCGCAGGTGCGCGGCGTGGCCGGCACGTGGCGCGACCTGACCGACAACGTGAACTTCATGGCGTCCAACCTGACGTCCCAGGTGCGCAACATCTCCCAGGTCTCCACGGCCGTCGCCCGCGGTGACCTGTCGCAGAAGATCACCGTCGACGCGCAGGGCGAGATCCTGGAGCTCAAGTCCACGGTCAACACGATGGTCGACCAGCTGAGCAGCTTCGCCGACGAGGTCACCCGGGTGGCCCGCGAGGTGGGCACCGAAGGAAAGCTCGGCGGCCAGGCCCAGGTGAAGGGCGTCAGCGGCACCTGGCGCGACCTGACCGACAACGTGAACTCGATGGCCTCCAACCTCACCTCCCAGGTGCGGAACATCGCGTCCGTCACCACCGCGGTCGCCCGCGGTGACCTGTCGCAGAAGATCACCGTCGACGCGCAGGGCGAGATCCTGGAGCTCAAGTCCACCGTCAACACGATGGTCGACCAGCTGAGCAGCTTCGCCGAGGAGATCACCAGGGTCGGCCGGGAGGTCGGCATCGAGGGCAAGCTCGGCGGCCAGGCCCGGGTGCGTGGCGTGGCCGGCACCTGGCGCGACCTGACCGAGAACGTCAACCAGCTCGCCTCCGCGCTCACCACCCAGCTGCGCGCGATCGCCCAGGTCTCCACGGCCGTGACCCGCGGCGACCTGTCGCAACGGATCGCGGTCGAGGCGATGGGCGAGATCGCGGAGCTGAAGGACAACATCAACCAGATGGTGATGACGCTCCGCGACACCACGAAGAAGAACGCGGAGCAGGGCTGGCTCGACTCCAACCTGGCCCGCATCGGTGGCCTGCTGCAGGGCCAGCGGGACATCAGCGAGGTCTGCCGCATGATCATGCATGAGGTGACGCCGCTGGTGGAGGGCCACGTCGGCGCGTTCTTCATGATCGATCACGGGGACGCGAACCACAGCGACGCGGCCACCCGGCTGCGGCTGATCGCCTCCTACGGCTACGTGGCCCGGGACAACGAGGTCACGTTCGCGCCCGGCGAGGGGCTGGTCGGGCAGGCCGCGATCTCCCGCGACATGATCCGGGTCGGCGCCGCAGCGGACCAGCGCCTGGTGATCCGCTCCGGCATCGCCCAGACGCCCCCGGCCGACCTGGTGATCGTCCCGGTGATCTTCGAGGGTGAGCTGCTCGGCGTGATCGAGTTCGCCGCGGTCAGCCCGTTCTCCGACCTGCACCTGTCGTTCCTGCGCCGCCTGGTCGGCACGATCGGCATCGCGCTGAACACGATCCAGGCCAACCGGCGCACCGAGCAGCTGCTCGCCCAGTCGCAGCGGCTGGCGCACGAGATGCAGGAGCAGTCGGCCGAGCTGCAGCGGACGAACGCGGAGCTGGAGGACAAGGCGAAACTGCTGTCCGAGCAGAAGGGCAACATCGAGACGAAGAACCGCGAGATCGAGATGGCCCGGATCGGCCTGGAGGAGAAGGCGCAGCAGCTGTCCCGGGCGTCCGCGTACAAGTCGGAGTTCCTGGCGAACATGAGCCACGAGCTGCGTACCCCGCTGAACTCGCTGTTGCTCCTGGCCCGGCTGCTCGCGGACAACTCGGAGGAGAACCTGACCGCGAAGCAGATCGAGTTCGCCCGGACGATCCACAGCGCGGGCTCGGACCTGCTCAGCCTGATCGACGACATCCTGGACGTCTCCAAGATCGAGGCGGGCCGGATGGACGTGGAGCCGAGCGAGCTGGCGCTGGACGAGGTGTGCGGCTACGTCGAGCAGGCGTTCAAGCCGCAGGCCGAGGAGAAGGGCCTGGACTTCTCGGTGACGCTCGCGGACGACCTGCCGCAGTCGATCGTCACGGACGCGCAGCGGCTCCAGCAGATCCTCCGCAACCTGATCTCGAACGCGGTCAAGTTCACCGACGCCGGCGCGGTCAGCCTGAGCATCGGCTACGCGCCGTCCGAGCTGCGCTTCGAGGTGCCGTCGCTGATGTCCGCGGACCGGGTGATCGCGTTCACGGTCACCGACACCGGCATCGGCATCTCCGACGACAAACTGTCGCTGATCTTCGAGGCGTTCCAGCAGGCGGACGGCACGACCAGCCGCAAGTACGGCGGCACCGGCCTCGGCCTGTCGATCAGCCGCGGCTTCGCGAACCTGCTCGGCGGCCTGATCACGGTCTCGTCCGCGCCCGGCCACGGCTCCACGTTCACGCTCTACGTGCCGGACGTGCTGGTCCCGGACGCGGTGGTTCCGGTGCCCGCGTCGCAGCCGGCCCCGATCCAGACGGTTCCGTCCGGCCCGGTGCCGTCGATCGCGATGCCGATGCTGACCACGCCGATCGAGGAGGAGCGCAGCGCCCCCGGCAGCCGCCAGCTGGACGGCGCCACCGTGCTGATCATCGATGACGACGTGCGGAACGTGTTCGCGTTGACCAGCGCGCTGGAGCTGCACGGCATGACCGTGCTCTACTCGGACAACGGCGCCGACGGCGTCCGTCTGCTGGCCGAGCACCCGGAGGTCGACATCGTCCTGATGGACGCGATGATGCCGGACCAGGACGGGTACGAGACCACCCGCAGCATCCGCCGCAACCATCGCTTCGCGGAGCTGCCCGTCGTGTTCCTCACGGCGAAGGCGATGCCCGGCGACCGCGAGTCCGCACTCGCGGCCGGGGCCAGCGACTACATCACCAAGCCGGTCGACCTGGACGAGCTGATCTCGCTGATGGCGGCCTGGGTCAACGGCAGCGGTCGGGAGATCAACTGATGACGGACGTGGCGAAGGCCCTGCTGGTCGACGACCGCCGGGAGAACCTGCTGGCCCTGGAGGCGATCCTCCAGGGCATCGCGGTGCACCCGGTGGCCGTGGAGAGCGGCGAGGCCGCCCTGAAGCAACTGATGATGGACGACTTCGCGGTCATCCTGCTCGACGCCCAGATGCCCGACATGGACGGGTTCGAGACGGCCGGTCACATCAAGCGCCGCGAGCGCACCCGGCACGTACCGATCATCTTCCTGACCGCCGCCGACCGCGACTCCCACCTCGCGGTCCGCGGCTACTCGGTCGGCGCCGTCGACTACCTGACCAAGCCGCTCGACCCCTGGGTCCTGCGCGCCAAGGTCTCCGTCTTCGTCGACCTCTGGTCCAAGAACCGCCAGCTCCAGCTCCAGGCCGAGACGGTCCGCGAACGCGAGGCCCAATGGTCCTCACTCACCGAGGCCGTCGACGAGTCCCTCACCCTGCTCCGCGACGGCTCCGCCGACCCCGAGGCCGTCGCCCGCGCGGTCCGCGTCCTGGAGAAGGCCCGCTGGGGCAGCTGACAACCCGTCCGAGCCGGGCCGGCGGGCCCGGCCGGCGGTGCGGGAAGGCCGGACAGCCGCCTCCGAAGCCGCAGGTCCCGCACGGCCCGGCCCAGCTGGGTGCTACGACGCCTGGATCATCAGGGCTGAGCGCAGCCCGGTGATGTCGAGGACGCGGAGGAGGAAGTCGCCGACGTTGGTCAGGATGAGGACGCTCTGGGCGAACGACGCCTTTCGGGACAGCACGACCAGCGTGCCGAGGCCCTGGGAGTCGCAGAATGTGATGCCGCCCATGTCGAGGATGATCCGCGGCGGGGGATCGGCCACCATTTCGTTCACGATGCTCGATAGCTTGTTCACCGTGAGCATGTCGATTTCCCCGGCGAGCTTGAGAACGACTTCGCCGGGGGTCCGCTGTAGTGCGATGGACAGCTCCGGACGCTCCACGCGATCAGCCTATCGCGATCTGGTCTCGCTAGCCTGTTGAGAAACCCGTCCGGGGGTGTCGGCAGGTCCCGCCATCGCACCCGGTGACACGGACAACTCCTGGTCAGGGGTGGTTGCCCGGGTTGCGCCGGGCGCTGACAGAATGGGCGAACCGTGAGCGACTCACACATTGCCGAGGCACCCGCCTCCGAGGCCCTGTTCGACCGTGCCAAGGCCATCGTGCCGGGCGGGGTCAACTCTCCCGTGCGTGCGTTCCGCGCGGTCGGGGGCACGCCGCGGTTCATGGTCCGCGGCGAGGGCCCGTGGATGTTCGACGCCGACGGCAACCGCTACGCGGACCTGGTCTGCTCCTGGGGCCCGCTGATCCTGGGTCACGCGCACCCCGAGGTGATCGCGGCGGTGCAGGCCGCGGCCGCGAAGGGCACCAGCTTCGGCACGCCCACGCCCGGCGAGGTCGAGCTGGCCGAGGAGATGGTCGCGCGCACCGGGGTGGACGCGATCCGCCTGGTCAACTCCGGCACCGAGGCCACCATGTCGGCGATCCGGCTGGCCCGCGGCTTCACCGGCCGCTCGAAGATCGTCAAGTTCGCCGGCTGTTACCACGGGCACGTGGACGCGCTGCTGGCCGCGGCCGGTTCCGGCGTCGCCACGCTGGCGCTGCCGGACTCGCCCGGCGTGACCGGCGCGAGCGCGGCCGAGACGATCGTGGTGCCGTACAACGACGTCGCCGCCGTGGAGGAGGCCTTCGCCGGCAACCCGGACATCGCCGCGATCATCACGGAGGCGGTGCCGGGCAACATGGGCGTGGTCCCGCCGGTCGACGGGTTCAACCAGACGCTCGCGGACATCGCGCACCGGCACGGCGCGCTGCTGATCGTCGACGAGGTGATGACCGGCTTCCGGCTCTCCCGCAACGGCTGGACCGGCCTCGACCCGGTCGCGGCCGACCTCTTCACCTACGGCAAGGTGATGGGCGGTGGCCTGCCCGCGGCCGCGTTCGGCGGTCGCCGCGAGGTGATGGACCGGCTGGCCCCGGCCGGCCCGGTCTACCAGGCCGGCACGCTCTCCGGGAACCCGCTGGCCTGCGCGGCCGGGCTGACCACGCTGCGGCTCGCGGACGACGCGGTCTACGCGACGCTGAACGCGACCGCGGCCACGATCGGCGAGCTGGCCACGAAGGCGCTGACCGAGGCGGGCGTGCCGCACCGGCTCTCCACGGCCGGCAGCATGTTCTCGATCTTCTTCACGGACGCCGAGGTCACCGACTACGCGTCCGCGAAGCGGCAGGACGCGGAGGCGTTCAAGGCGTTCTTCCACGAGATGCTCGCGCTCGGCGTGTACCTGCCGCCCAGCGCGTTCGAGTCGTGGTTCGTCTCGACCGCGATCGACGACGAGGCACTGGAGACCATCGCTGCGGCACTCCCGCGGGCCGCCCGTGCGGCCGCGGCGAGCCGAAGGGGGTAAGGCGTGACGAGCAAGACCGTCGTGCACGTGCTGCGGCACGGTGAGGTGCACAACCCGGAGAAGATCCTTTACGGCCGGCTCCCCGGTTACCACCTCTCCGAGCTGGGCGTCCAGATGGCGAAGGCGGCGGCGCAGGCCGTCGCCGAGCGGGACATCACGCACGTGGTGGCCAGCCCGCTGGAGCGCGCGCAGCAGACCGCCGAGCCGATCGCGGCGCAGTTCGGGCTGCCGATCGCGGTGGACGACCGGCTGATCGAGAGCGCGAACTGGTTCGAGGGCAAGCGCGTCTCGGTCGGCGACGGCTCGCTGCGTGACCCGCGGAACTGGTGGGTGATGCGCGACCCGGTGACCCCGTCCTGGGGCGAGGCGTACACGCTGATCGCGAAGCGGATGTACGCGGCGCTGGAGGCCGCGCGCGTCGAGGCCGAGGGGCACGAGGCGCTCTGCGTGTCGCACCAGCTGCCGATCTGGACGCTGCGCAACCACGTGGAGCGCAAGCGCCTCTGGCACGACCCGCGCAAGCGCCAGTGCGGCCTGGCCAGCCTCACCTCGTTCCACTTCGAGGGCGCCAGGATCGTCGGTGTCATGTACTCGGAGCCGGCCGCGCACCTGATCGCGATGTCGCCCACCGCCCGGACGGCCAAGGGGGCCTGACCATGCCAGCGCTCACCAGGCCGAAGGCGATCGTCGCGGGCGTCGCGCTGCTGGTCGCCGGCGCGGTGGCGGGCGGGCTGCTCGCCGGGCGCGGTGACTGGACCGAGGCCTGCGCGACCGGCGCGAACGGCGTGATCGAGTGCGCCGCCGGCGAGCGGCCGGACGCGCCCGAGGCCGCCGGTGAGCTGCTGGACGGCTCGCGCTACGACCTCGCCTCGGCCCGGGGCAAGGTCGTGGTGGTCAACTTCTGGGGTTCCTGGTGCTCGCCGTGCCGCGCCGAGGCCAAGGAGCTGGAGCAGACGTACCAGGCCACCAAGGCGAGCGGCGTCGAGTTCCTCGGCATCAACAACCGGGACGACCGGGACGCGGCGATCGCGTTCGAGCGCGGGCGCGTGACGTACCCGAGCCTGTTCGACCCGGCGAACCGGCTGGGCCTGGACTTCGACATCCCGCCGGGTGCTACGCCGTCCACCGTGGTCCTGGACCGCGAGGGCCGGATCGCGCTGGTGATCCGCCGGTCGGTGCTGGCCAGCGAGCTGACGCCGCTGGTGCAGAAGGTGGCCGCGGAGAATGGGTGACACGTTCGCGAGCACCGCGACGAACGGCCCACTGGTCCTGGCGATCCTGGCCGCGACGCTGGCCGGCCTGGTCAGCTTCCTCTCCCCGTGCGTGCTGCCGCTGGTCCCCGGCTATCTGTCGTTCATCACCGGCCTGACCGGCGCGGACCTGGAGAAGACCGCCACGAGGGTACGCGGTCGCGTGCTCGCCGGCACCGCGCTGTTCATCGCGGGCTTCACCGCGGTCTTCACGCTCAGCACCGTGCTGGTGGCGAACGTCGGCCGGCTGATGCTGGAGCACCAGCGCCCGCTGGAGATCGGCGCCGGTGCGCTGATCATCGTGCTCGGCCTGTCCTTCATGGGCCTGATCCCCGGCCTGCAGCGCGAGTTCCGGATCAACCGGCTGCCGGACGCGGGCCTGATCGGCGCGCCGATCTTCGGGGCGATCTTCGCGCTCTCCTGGACCCCGTGCATCGGCCCGACGCTCGGCTCCGTGATGGCGCTCTCCGCCGCGGCCGGCCAGGCCGACCGCGCCGCGGTGCTGGGCGTCGCGTACAGCCTGGGCCTGGGCATTCCGTTCCTGATCTTCGGATTGGGGTTCCGGCACCTGCTCGGCGTCTTCAAGACGCTGCGGAGGCACGGCCAGTGGGTGACCCGGATCGGTGGCGGCATGCTGGTGCTGGTCGGCCTCGCGCTGGTCACCGGCGCCTGGAACCAGTTCCTCATCTGGCTGCTCACCACCGTAGGAGTCGGGGACGTGTTGCTGTGACCGCGCTCGACGAACGCCCCACCGTGGACGACCGGCGACGGCCGAATCCGGTGTGGGCGCTGCTGCGCAACTCGTGGCGGCAGCTGACCAGCATGCGGACCGCGCTGACGCTGCTGTTCCTGCTGGCGATCGCGTCCATTCCGGGCTCCGTGCTGCCGCAGCGCGCGGTGAGCGCGCAGGCGGTGTCCGACTACTTCCGGGACCACCCCGACCTGGCGCCCACGCTGGACCGGCTGGGCGCCTTCGACGCGTACGCGTCCGTCTGGTTCTCCGCGATCTACGTGCTGCTGTTCACGTCGCTGATCGGCTGCATCATCCCGCGCGTCCGCGAGCACTGGCGCGCGGCCCGGATGACGCCGCCGGAGGCGCCGCGCCGGCTGGACCGGCTGGCCGCGTCCGTCCCGGCCGAGGAGATCGACGGCACGCCCGCGGAGGCGGCCGAGCGGATCCGCGCGATGCTGCGGGCGGCCCGGTGGCGCGCGATCGCCCGCGAGCAGGCCGACGGCGGGTGGACGGTCAGCGCGGAGAAGGGCCACCTCAAGGAGACCGGCAACCTGGTCTTCCACACCGCGCTGCTGTGCGTGCTGGCCGGCGTCGCGTTCGGCGGCTGGTACGGCTGGCACGGCAACCGCATCCTGGTGGCCGGCCCGGACACCGCGTTCTGCAACAGCGTCCCGCAGTTCGACGAGAGCGACCTCGGGCCGCGCGTCGACGACGCCGACCTGCCGCCGTTCTGCCTGGAGCTGACGGACTTCGAGGCCCGCTTCCTGGACACCGGAATGCCGGAGTCCTTCGAGGCCACGGCCACGGTCGAGGAGAACGGCGGCGCGCGGAGCGAGCGGTTCGCGGTCAACTCGCCGCTGCGCCTGGACGGTGCCAGCGTGTACCTGCTCGGGCACGGCTACGCGCCGGTCATCCGGTACACGGACCGGTACGGCGTCACGCAGGAGCGGGTCAGCCCGTTCCTGTCCACCGATCTGAACCAGACCAGCGAGGGCGTCGCCAAGTTCCCGGACGCCAACGTGGACCCGGCCACCGGACAGCGCCAGGACGACCAGCAGGTCGGGTTCCAGGGCATCTACGCGCCGACCATGCCGACGGAAGGGCTGGTCACGATCTCGGTCCACCCGGCGGAGCGGAATCCGGGCCTGACGTTGCTCGCCTACCGCGGCAACCTGGGTGAGGACGCCGGCATCCCGAACTCGGTCTACTCGATCAACCAGGCGCAGATCGACCGGGGCAAGCTGACCCAGATCGGCGAGGCCAAGCTGCTCCGGCCGGGCGAGTCGTGGACGCTCGACGACGGCAGCACGGTCACGTTCGTCGGCACCCGCGAGTACGCCACGATCGCCGTCCGCAGCGATCCCGGCCAGCTCTTCGTCCTGTTCAGCAGCGTGCTCGGCCTGATCGGACTGACGCTCTCGCTCTACGGGAAGCGACGCCGGGTGTTCTTCCGAATCACGCCCGGCGACCTGGGAGAATCGTCCACGACGGGACGTAGTAGTTTCATGGAGGCCGGTGGGCTGCCGCGCACCGACTATCCGGGCTTCGCCGATGAGTTCGCCCAGCTGGTCGCCGCGACCAGGCCGGGCGGTGGCACGGCGAAGGACACCGCTGAAGGGACCGTGTGATGGCTGAGCTCTCCGATCAGCTGCTGGTGGTGACCGTCCTGGCCTACCTGGCGGCGATGATCTGCCACGCGGCGGAGTACGCGTTCGGCACCCGGAGTCACATCGGGCGCGCGGCGATGCGGCCGGAGCGCGAGCTGGTCATGGCCGGCGCGGGCGGCCCGGCCGAGTCCGGCACCGAGGCGCCGGCCGTCGTGGAGCCGGTCGAGCCGGCGGCCAAGGCGGTGAAGGGCGGCGTCCTCGGCTGGGCGGCCGTCGGCGTCACCGTGCTCGCCGCGCTGGCCCATCTCGGCACGCTGGTCACCCGCGGCATCGCGGCGGACCGGGTGCCGTGGGGCAACATGTACGAGTTCATCCTCTCGGCCACGTTCATCGGCATCGTGGCCTGGTTCGTGGTGCTGGCGCGCCGGCCCGGCCTGCGGCACCTCGGCCTGTTCGTGGCGCTGTTCCAGGTGCTGCTGCTCGGTGTGGCCGGCATGGTGGCGTACACGCCGGTCGGCCCGCTGGTTCCGGCGCTGGACTCGGCCTGGTTCATCGTCCACATCGCGGCCGTCTCCACCTCGTCCGGCATCTTCCTGCTCGGCGTCGTGCCGGCCACGCTCTACCTGATGCGCAACGGGTACGAGAAGGGCCGGCGCAGCTTCCCGTACTCGCTGGCGAAGAACGTGCCGAACGCGGCCGCGCTGGAGCGGCTGACGTTCCGGCTGCACGCGTTCGCGTTCCCGATCTGGACGTTCGGCGCGCTGATCGCGGGCCCGATCTGGGCGGAGGCGTCGTGGGGCCGCTACTGGGACTGGGACCCCAAGGAGGTGTGGGCGTTCATCTCCTGGATCGTCTACGCCGGTTACCTGCACGCCCGGGCCACGCCCAGCGTGCGGCGCAACGTGGCGACCTGGATCGCGATCGTCGGCTTCCTCACCATGCTGATGAACCTGTTCGGCGTGAACCTGTTCTTCGGCGGCCTGCACTCGTACGCCGGGGTCTGAGCCGTCAGCACGTCCCGGCGGACCAAAACGTGAAGCGGGACTGCCACTCCACGCAGTAGCCCTCGTCGCCCTCGCCGGTCGTGCTCGGCGCGGTCTCCGGCGTCCACGGCACGTCCGGGCCGTCCGGGCCGAGGCGTACCCGCGCGTAGTCGATCTCCGCGTGCGGCACGTGCATCGGCCCGTCGCTGTCGTCGTGGTAGATCTCGACGTACTGCTCCATCCGCCCGGCCGCGCCGATCGGCACGTGCTTCTCGGCCAGCAGGTGCCAGTCGCCGTCCCACCACGCCCACGCCTGCCACATGCCGTCCGCGCCGGGGCGCAGGTCGATCCAGACCTCGTCGCCGGGCCGCAGCCGGATCGCGTCGTGGAAACGCCAGGTCGTGGAGACGCTGTCGTACGTGTAGAGCCGCTGCCGCCCGTCGCCACCCCACCCGGTCTCCGCCCAGCCCGCCTCCAGCCACTCCACGCCGCCGTCCGCGGTCTCCCGCTTGGCCAGCAGCCGGGCGGCGACGAAGTCGTGCGTGCCGGGCCGGACCTCCGGGTCGACCACGGTGAGCCGCGCGGACGCGCCGTGGAACTCGCCGATCGTGGTGGCACCGAGGTGGTGGTATCCGGACATCCGGTCCTGCGCCGGTAGCGGCGGTGTGACCACCGCCAGAACCATCAAAGCCGCCAGTCCCCGCATATCAGAACAAACTACGTTGTAATCATTCGGATACGCACGGTGATTGTGTGGCGGCGGACCAGTTATGGGACCGCACGCGCAACCGATCCCGGAGAGTGCGCAAGACTGGTCATCATGGCGGCGTTCACGGACCTGAAGGACTTCCTCGCCGCGCTGGAGAAGACCGGTGATCTCCGCCGGGTCAGCGCGCCGGTCGACCCCACCCTCGAGATGAGCGAGATCGTCAACCGTACGGTCAAGGCTCACGGCCCCGCTCTGCTCTTCGAGCGGCCCACCCGCGGCGACATGCCCGTGGCGATCAACCTGTTCGGCACGGAGGCACGCACCGCGCGGGCACTCGGCGTCGGCTCGCTCGACGAGATCGGCGAGCGGATCGGCAACATGCTCAAGCCGGAACTGCCGGTCGGCTGGTCCGGCATCCGCGACGGCATCGGCAAGGTGCTGCAGCTCAAGTCCATGCCGCCGAAGAAGCTCAAGTCGGCGCCCTGCCAGGAGGTCGTCTACAAGGGCGACCAGGTCGACCTGAACCGGCTGCCCGGACTGCAGATCTGGCCCGGCGACGGCGGCATCTTCCACAACTTCGGGCTCACCCACACCAAGCACCCGGAGAACGGCAAGCGCAACCTCGGCCTCTACCGGCTGCAACAGCACTCGCACAACACGCTGGGCATGCACTGGCAGATCCACAAGAACTCCACGGCCCACCACGCGGTCGCGGAGCAGCTCGGCCAGCGGCTGCCGGTGGCGATCGCGATCGGCGCGGACCCGGCGGTCTGCTACTCCGCCTCCGCACCGCTGCCGGCCGACATCGACGAGTACCTGTTCGCCGGCTTCCTGCGCAACGAGCGGGTCGAGATGGTCGACTGCCTGACCGTGCCGCTCCAGGTCCCGGCGAACGCGCAGATCGTGCTGGAGGGCTACCTGGAGCCGGGCGAGCGGATGCCGGAGGGCCCGTTCGGCGACCACACCGGCTTCTACACGCCGGTCGAGCCATTCCCGGTGCTGCACATCGAGTGCATGACCATGCAGCGCGACCCGGTCTACCACTCGATCGTCACGTCCCAGCCGCCGCAGGAGGACCACGGGCTGGGCAAGGCCACCGAGCGGATCTTCGCGCCGCTGCTGCGCTTCATGATCCCGGACATCGTCGACTACGACCTGCCGGCCGAGGGCGTGTTCCACAACTGCGCGATCGTCTCGATCCGGAAGCGGTACCCCAAGCACGCGCAGAAGGTGATGAACGCGATCTGGGGCGCGCACATGATGTCGCTGACCAAGCTGATCGTCGTGGTGGACGAGGACTGCGACGTGCACGACTACTCCGAGGTCGCGTTCCGCGCGTTCGGCAACGTCGACTACTCGCGCGACCTGCTGCTCACCGAGGGGCCGGTCGACCACCTGGACCACTCGTCGTACCAGCAGTTCTGGGGCGGCAAGGCCGGTGTCGACGCGACCCGCAAGCTGCCGTCCGAGGGCTACACCCGCGGCTGGCCGGAGAGCATGGTCATGTCCCCGGAGGTCGTGCAGAAGGTCACCAAGCGCTGGAAGGAGTACGGCCTGTGACCGACACCGTGGCCCGGCCGAACCCGGTCAAGGGCTTCCTGCGGCTGGTGATGATCGAGCACTCGATCTTCGCGCTGCCGTTCGCCTACCTGGCCGCGCTGACCGCCATGCGGTCTCAGGGAACCCACGTGCAGTGGGGCACGCTCGCGCTGATCACGGTCGCCATGGTCTCCGCGCGGACGGTCGCCATGGCCGCCAACCGGATCATCGACGTGCGGATCGACGCGCAGAACCCACGCACCGCCAACCGCGAGCTGGTCACCGGCGCGATCTCGATGCGCGTCGCCTGGGCCGGCCTGCTCATCTCGCTGGTGATCTTCTTCGCCTCGGCCGCCGCGCTCAACCCGCTCTGCCTGCTGCTCGCCCCGCTCGCCCTGTTCGCGCTGGTCATCTACTCGTACGCCAAGCGCTTCACCAACTACCCGCAGGTGTTCCTGGGCGCCGCGCAGGCCGTGGCCCCGGTCGGCGCCTGGATCGGCGTGACCGGCGCCTGGTCGTGGGAGGCGCTGGTGCTCGGCCTCGCGGTCGGCACCTGGATCGGCGGCTTCGACTGCATCTACGCCTGCCAGGACGTGGACATCGACCGGCAGATCGGCGTCGGCTCGGTGCCGGTCAAGCACGGCGTCGCCGGTGCGCTGCGGATCGCCGCGGCCACGCATGTGGTGACGGTCGCGCTCTACGCCGCGTTCGGCTACCTCACCGGGTACGGCTGGCTCTGGTGGCTCGGCCTGGCCGGGATCGCCGGCGTGCTGGTCTACGAGCACCGGATCGTGCGCCCGGACGACCTGTCCCGGGTCAACCGCGCGTTCTTCACGGCGAACGGCCTGATCGCGGTCGCGCTCTTCGCGTTCGCCCTGCTCGACCTGGTGATCCTGCAGGGCCTCCGTGGATAGACGGACCCCCTGGGTGGTCGGCGTCTCCGGGGCGTCCGGGACGCCGTACGCCGCCGCCGTGCTCCGCGCGCTCTTCGAGGCGGGCGAGCCGGTCGACCTGATCGTCTCCCGGGCCGCCCGGCTGACGATCCTCGACGAGACCGGCCGCCCGTTCCGGGACGCGCACTGGAAGGACGACCTGGCCGCGTGGCTCGGCACCACGCCGGGCGACGTCGTGCACTGGCCGGCCGGCGACCTCGCGGCCGGCCCGAGCAGCGGCTCGTACCCGGTGCGCGGGCTGGCGGTCGTCCCCGCGTCGACCGCGGCCTGCGCCGGCATCGCCATCGGCCTCTCCAAGGACCTGCTGCAGCGCGCGGCCGAGGTGTCCCTCAAGGAGCGCCGTCGCGTCGTGGTGGTGCCACGTGAGACGCCGGTGACCAGGTCGCACCTGGAACACCTGATCGCACTGCACGACGCGGGCGCGGTGGTGCTCCCGGCCAGCCCCGGTTTCTACGGGGCCGGCGCGGGCGCCACGGCACAACAGCTCGTCGACTTCGTGGCGGGCAAGGTGCTGGACGCGCTCGGCGTACCGCACAGCCTCTTCCGCCGGTGGGCCGGCGAGCTCAACGCACGTTGACCAGCTCAGTTGAGCGACGGCGGGTGATAGCCGCCGGACCCACCGTTGCCGCCGTTCGGTTCCGGCGGCAGATCCTTGTTCAGCTCCTCCAGGGCACCCTCGCCCTCGAGCAGCTGGCGTACCTCGGACTCCCGGAAGCGGCGATGCCCGCCCGGTGTCCTGATGCTGCCGATCCGGCCGGCGGCCGCCCAGCGAGTGACCGTCTTCGGGTCGACGCGGAACAGCGCAGCCACCTCGCCCGGCGTCAGCAGACGATCTCCAGTGTCCACGACCCCTCCTAGCGTCGATCGATGCTTCGGGGATTATTGATTACGTTCCGTGTCCACACCGAAGCACTCTAGGGACGTACGGCCATTGAAGCACCGCCCGCGTAGCGTGTCCGGAGAACGTGGAAAACGCACTGGTTGAGCCGTTCGGCGGTACTATCTGCGAGATTGGTTCTGATTTACGACGGATCGCCGCGCGCGGTCGAGGGCGATATTGTTAACGCACCGTGGATACAACTGACCTGAAAATCGTGGAGCTGTTGCGTGGCAACGCGCGCATCTCGTACGCGGAGCTGGCCCGCCAGGTCGGCCTCTCCGCCCCCGCCGTGCACGAGCGCGTCGGCAAGCTGGAGTCGAACGGCGTCCTGCGCGGCTACCAGGCCGAGGTGGACCCGGAGGCCGTCGGGCTCGGCGTGACCGCGTTCATCGGCATCGTGCAGGACTCCGGCGGCGACACCGACGACGTCGGCGCCGCACTGCGCGAGATGCCGGAGATCGAGGACTGCTACTTCATGGCCGGCCTCGAGTCGTTCCAGATCAAGGTGCGGGTCGGCACGATAGCCGAGCTCGAGCAGATCGTCGTGCGCATCGGCCGGGTCCCCGGCGTCGCCAGCACGCGCACCGCGATCGCGCTCTCCACCAAGTGGGAGCACCGCCCGCAGCCGGTGGTCCGATGACCTCCTTCGCGCGCTGTGACGAACCGGCGCGGGTCTGGGTGATCGAGGCGATCGGCAAGGTCGAGGCGGACGCGAACCGGTCCGCCGACACGCACCTCCTCCCGTTCCCGCTGCCGCCCGAGTGGGGCATCGACCTCTACCTCAAGGACGAGTCGGTGCACCCGACCGGCTCGCTCAAGCACCGCCTGGCCCGCTCGCTCTTCCTCTACGGCCTCTGCAACGGCTGGATCGGCCCGCAGACCACGATCGTCGAGGCGTCCTCCGGCTCGACCGCGGTCTCCGAGGCGTACTTCGCCCGCATGCTCGGCCTGCCGTTCATCGCGGTCATGCCGGCCACCACGTCCGCCGAGAAGATCAGCCTGATCGAGTTCCAGGGCGGCAAGTGCCACCTGGTGGCGAACCCGGCCGCCGCGTCCATCGAGGCCCGCCGCCTCGCCGACGACCTGGGCGGCCACTTCATGGACCAGTTCACCTACGCCGAGCGCGCCACCGACTGGCGGGGCAACAACAACATCGCCGAGTCGATCTACGCGCAGATGGAGCTGGAACGGCACCCGATCCCGGCCTGGGTCGTCACCGGCGCCGGCACCGGCGGCACCAGCGCCACACTCGGCCGCTACGTCCGCTACCGCCGCTACGACACCCGCGTCTGCGTGGTCGACGTGGAGAACTCGGCGTTCTTCCCGGCGTACCGCGACGCCGACTGGACCGTCGAGACCGGCCGCGGCTCGCTCATCGAGGGCATCGGCCGCCCCCGCGTCGAGGCGAGCTTCCAGCCCGCCGTCGTCGACCGCATGCTCGCGGTTCCGGACGCCGCGTCGCTCGCCGCCATGCGCGCCGCCAGCGCCGTCCTCGGCCGCCGCGTCGGCGGTTCCACCGGCACCAACCTGTGGGGCGCGTTCACGCTGATCGCGGAGATGCGCGCCGCCGGCCAGACCGGCTCCGTCGTCACGCTGCTCTGCGACGGCGGCGAACGCTACGCCGACACCTACTTCTCCGACTCCTGGGTCACCGAACAGAACCTCGACCTGGCCCCGCACCTCACCACCATCCGTGACTTCCTGACGTCCGGAACCTGGCCCCAGTTCCCGTAACAACCGCGTTCCCGCCCCCGGCGCGGTCACCGTCGCCCGCTCCGGCGGGCGCTGTGCGGTTCCGGGGGCGACCCCGGAGCTCGCTGTTCCCGCTTCCGGCGTGGTCACCTTCCGCATGCCCCCGCGGGCGCCGTGCCGTTCCGGGAGCGACCCAGACCCCGCGTTCCCGCTTCCGGCGTGGTCACCCTCCGCATGCTCCCGCGGGCAAACCGCGCGGTGTCCTCCGACTCCGCTGGCGCTCCGCTCCGGACGCCGCGGCGGAGCCGGTCCCGGCCCGGTCCCGAAAGATCAGCGGTCGGGGCGTCGCGTGGCCTGCACGCCGCAGGCTTCCGGGGAATGCTAAGGGCCAGCTGGCTTGCGGGCGGCCAGCTGGCTTGCGGGCGGGCGGCGGGTTTGCGGGCGGGCGGCTGGCTCGCGGGCGGCTGGCTCGCGGGTGGGTGGCCCGCGGGTGGGTGGCGGGAAGCTCCGGCCCGGTCCGATCCGTCGGCTGGCCGCCACCGCGCGGCGACATCGGCACGTCGGCAGGGTCAGCGGGCGGGTGCCGGATTACGTGGCCGGAGACCGCGCCGGGTGAGCCCGTGCCGATGATCTGCGCGGCTGTCCGGGGTGGCGACGGATGGGGGCGGTCAGCCCGGGCCGCCACTACGGCGGCATCTCGGGCGCCGATCGCGGTGGGAGCATGACCCCGGCCCGGCAGCGCCCGGCAGCGGCCCGGCAGCGGCCCGGCAGCGGCCCGGCAGCGCCCGGCAGCGGGCCGGCAGCGGCCGAGGACCGGTCGGGAACCGGTCGGGAACCGGTCGGGTGAACGGCAGCGTGCCGTCGCGCAGGGTTTCGGTGCCGTGGAACGGCGAAGGCCGTCACCCCCCTCGGGTGACGGCCTTCGCTGTGTGCGGTGTCAGTGCGTGCGTGCCGGGCGGCGGTGCGGGCGCTCGCCGCCGCCACTGGGGCGGTCGTCGCGCGGGCGGTCGTCGCGGGGACGCTCGTCGCGCGAGCGCCAGTTCGGGCGACGGTCGCCGGTGAAGCGGTGGTCGCCGCCGCCGGTGCCACCGGCGGCGGCGCCGGTGCCCTGGCCGCCCTCGCGGGGGCCGTCGAAGCGGCGCGGACGGTCCTCGCGAGGACCGTCGAAGCGGCGCGGACGCTCACCGTCGAAGCGGCGCGGGCCACGGTCACTGTCGAAGCGACGCGGACCACGGTCGCCACCGCCGCCGCCACCGAAGCGACGGCCGCGGCCGCCCTCGGACCGGCGCGGCGGCTCCGGCTCCTCGACGACCGGCACACCGGACGGCTCCTGCGCGCCGACCAGCTCGGTCAGCGCGGCGTCGCCGGCCCGGACGCGGGTCTGCGCGGGGTTGACGCCGGCCTTCTCCAGCATGCCGAGCGTGGTGCGGCGCTGCTTCGGCAGGACCAGCGTGGCGACCGCGCCGGACTCGCCGGCGCGGGCGGTGCGACCGGCCCGGTGCAGGTAGTCCTTCGGGTCCTTCGGCGGGTCGACGTGCAGCACCAGCGAGATGCCGTCGACGTGGATGCCACGTGCGGCGACGTCCGTGGCGACCAGCACGTTCGTCCGGCCTTCCTTGAACTCCGCCAGCGTGCGGGTACGCGCCCGCTGCGTCTTGCCGCCGTGCAGCGCACCGGCCCGGACGCCGACGGCAGCGAGCTGCTCGACGAGCCGGTCCACGCCCATCTGCGTACGCGCGAAGATGATCGTGCGGCCCTTGCGGGCGGCGATCGACGCGGTCACCGGGAACTTGTCCTGCGGCGGGATCAGCAGCATGTGGTGATCCATGGTCGAGACGGTCGCGACCGGCGGCGCGGTCGAGTGCGTGACCGGGTCGGTCATGAACCGCTTGACCAGCGAGTCCACGTCCTTGTCGAGCGTGGCCGAGAAGAGCAGCCGCTGGCTGTCCGACGGCGTCTTCGACAGCAGCTCGGTGACCTCGGGCAGGAAGCCCATGTCGGCCATCTGGTCCGCCTCGTCCAGGACCGTGATCTCCACCTTGTCCAGGCTGCAGACGCCGCGGTTGATCAGGTCGCCGAGCCGGCCCGGCGTGGCCACGATGATCTCGACGCCCCGGCGGAGCGAGTCGATCTGACGGTCGTACGGCACGCCGCCGACCGCGGTCTTGATGAACACACCCAGCGGCTTGCCGAGCGGCATCAGCGCGTCCGCCACCTGCATGGCGAGCTCGCGCGTCGGCACCAGGATCAGCGCCTTGGGGTGGTGCGGCTCGGCGCGGCCGCCCAGGGCGACGCGGGCCAGCACCGGGAGGCCGAACGCCAGCGTCTTGCCGGAGCCGGTCTGACCACGGCCGAGCACGTCCCGGCCGGCCAGCGCGTCGGGGACGGTCGCGGCCTGGATCTCGAACGGCGTGGTGATGCCCTCGCGGGCGAGCGCGCGCACCAGGCGGCTGGGGAGACCGAGGTCCTCGAACGTGACCTCGGGGGTGCTCTCCGCCTCGACGGCGGGAGCGGACTCGGCGGAGGGCTCCGCGGACGAGTCGAAGAGGGACGGGAACGTGCTGGGGTCAACGAAAGTCGTCAAAGAAACCTCTCAACGGGGCGCATGCTCGCTAAGTGGCCCCGCCGCGGCGAGGGGAGTCGCCGCGAATGCCCTGCAAGAACGCCCTGCGGCAGGCGCTGAAGACGCCCACCGGAAACGAATGATGAATGACAGCCTACCCGTCAACCAGCGATGCGCCGGGGGCATTCCCGGCCCGTAGTGGCGGGGCTCACTGTGTTACCCGATTGGCGTAACGCCCGATTTGTTCTTCTGGTTACTGGCCGAACAGGTCCCTGAGCTGGTCACCTACGACGATCGAGGCGATGATGCCGACGACAATGATGGCAATCGCGACGCTCGCCAGGATGACCATCACTCGGGTGGAACTGTTGGAGTCGGAATTGTCGTTCCACCGCTGTGGCGACAGGATGTGCCCGGTCAGCGACCCTGTGTTCTCGATCGCCGGATTGGCCGGAACGCCGCGCGACACCGGCTCCCCGGTCCGCGCGGGCGGCGAATAGACCGTGCCGGACTCGCGACGCTGACCGCGGGCCCACTGGTTGTACTCCGCGGACGCGGCCACGCCGTGCGGGTCGTCCGCGCTGTCCGGCGAGAGCCCACGCACCACCGGGGTCACCGGCGCCTCGTCACGCGGCGGCCACTGACGCCCGGGCTGGGCGACCTCGGAGGCCGGCCACGGCGGCAGCGCGGCCGGGGGCACGTCGGCCCGCCCCGGCGCGTGCGCGGCGGACGCGGACGACCAGGTGGTGCCGACCGCGGGCGGCGGCGGGAACGGCGGCATCGGGGACGGTGACGGGAACGGCGGCGCGGGCGGCATCGGTACGGGCGGACCCGGCTGCGGTCCCGGCGCCGGGCCGGGACGGTTCGGGTCCGGGAACGGGGCGGGCACCGGACCGGGACCCGGCGCGGGCGGCTCGGCCGGCTGCGGCGGCTCCGGTGGGGCCGGCGGTTCGGCCGGCTCCGGCGGCTCGACCGGATCGGGCTCGGTCGCACCCGGCGCACCGGCCCGGTAGACGCGCGGATATCCGGTGCCCGAGCTCGCCGAGCCCACCACACCGCCGGAGCCCGGCGTGATCCGGTTCAGTCCCGGCACGGACGCGCGCGCCCGGGTCGGCTCGGCCGGAGCGGTGCCACCGGTCCGCTGCGCCGGTAGCGAGTAATCCGGCCGCACCGCCGCGGGCGTGGGATCCGGCAGCGTGTAGTCCGGCTGCACGGCGGGCGTGCCGGTCGGCCGGCCGTAGGACGAGGGCGACGCGGCCCGGAACGCGGGCGGCCCGCTCGTCACCGGCGGCGTGGACGCGGGCGCGCCACCGGAGACCGGCGTCGCGGACGCGGGCGGCGCGCTGGAGATCGGCGGCGCCGAGACCGGTGCACCGAAGGCCGGCGACGCGCCACCGAACGCCGACGATGCCCCGGAACCCGACGATGCGCCGTAACCCGAGGATGCCCCGGCACCCGAGGATGCCCCGGAACCCGAGGATGCGCCGGAAACCGGCGGTGCGGAGACCGGCGGTGCGGAGACCGGCGGTGCGGAGACCGGCACGTCGCCGAACGCCGAGGGCGCCGAGGACGAGACCGGCGCACCGCCGAACGGCAGCGCGGAGCCCGAGAAGCCGGCCGCCGGCGGCGCCGAGACCGGCGCGCCACCGAAGACCGGCGACGAGGCGGCAGGCGACGAGACCGAGGACGGCGAGGCGGCAGGCGACGAGACCGGGGACGACGAGACCGGGGGCGACGAGACCGGAGCTGATGGCACCGGGGGCGCCGAGACCGGGGTGGCGGATGCCGCGGGCGCCGGATCGGGCTCGGCGCCGCCGAACGCGAGCGCGCTCGGCCACGCCGCGGACTGCACGCCGAGCGGCGCCGCGGCCGGCGACGGCGCGGCCGGCGGGGTCGTGGTCATCGCGGACCCGCCGTAGGCGGCGGACCCCGCGGCGATCGGTGCGGAGGCGACGGGCGCCGCGACCGCGGTCTCCGGCAGCAGCTCGGCCGGCGACACGACGGCCGGAGCCGGCTCCGCGGGCTCCCGGACCGGCGCGGGCTCGCTCTGCGCGGTGGCGACCGCGGCGTTCAGTGACGCGTCGGCGGTCTCCCGCTTCGGCATCGCGAAGTTGGACCAGGCGGAGGCCCCGCCGGCCTCGGCGCCGGTGGACGGCTCGCCCGGCGCGGAGCCCGCACCGGCCGGCCGGTCACCGCCGGCGTCCGCGGACCCCGGGTGCTCCGCCGGGGGCGTGGTGAAGGACAGCACGGGCGCGGGTGTGATCGAGCCCTCCGCCGGCTTCAGCGCGGGAGCCGGCGACGGCTCACCGGGGGCCTCCGACGGCTCACCGGGGGCCGCCGTGGGCGTGCCGTAGTCACCGGCCCGATATGTCCGGCCCGCGGCCGGCTGCCGGGACGGAAGAACCCCGAGACCGGCACGGTCGCCGGCGGTCGATCCGGTCACGGAGGCGCGTCCCACCTGGGCGCGTGCCACCGCCGGGGCGTTTCCGGGCGCGTCCGCACCCTCCACCCGATCCTCGCTCATGACATCGCCTCCCACGTTCCACCCTCGCATAAAACGTGCCATACCCGCGAGTCACGGGACAGCCGACCCGGGGGTCAGCCGTTGGCGGACGCGGAAGTCCCCGCGGAGGCACTTCCGGAGGCGGCGGAAGAGGCGCTGCTGGACGAGGATGCGCTGGCAGGCGTGCTGTCGGACGGCGGATTCGCCGGTGGCTCGGACGACGCGGCGCTCTTCGACGGCGTCGGGGACGGCGGGTCCGGCGGCGTCGGCGGGGTGGACGGCGTCGGCGTCGGCGTGACCGGCGTCGGCGAGGTGCTCGGCGACGGGCTGGGCGAACCGGACCCGGTCGGCGTGGGCGTCGGTGAACCGGTGCCCGGCGGCTTCGGCAACGTCGGCAGGCTCGGCTTCGGCGGCGTCGGGGACGGCTGCGGCTTCGGGGTGGGTGCCGGCTTCGGCGTGCCGCCGGCGCTGGACGGGCCCTCCACCGCGCCGAAGACGCGTGTCGCGGCGAAGAACCGCGACCACTGGATCGACTGCACCTTGACCACCTCGCCGATGGTCGGCGCGTTGACCATCTTGCCCTCGCCGACGTACATGCCGACGTGGTAGATGTCGCTCCACCGGTTGCTGGTGCTGAAGAAGACCATGTCGCCGGGGAGCAGCGCGGACTTCGAGACGGTTTTGCCGCGGGTCGCGTAGTACTGGTCGTTGGCGACGCGGGGCAGCTGGAAGCCGACGCTGCGGTACGCGTCCCACATCAGGCCGGAGCAGTCGTACGTGTTCGGGCCCTCGGCCGCCCACTCGTACCACTTGCCGCGCTGGGCCATCGCGAACTCGAGCGCCTTGAGCGCCTTCGGGTGGGCGACCAGCCCCTCGGTGGTGGAGTTGTCGAGGTAGTCGGCGCCGAGCGCGGCCTCCGCCGCGTCCTGCTGGGCCGCTATCGCGGTGAGCTGGTCCTCGTTCTGCTCGCGAATCTTGAGCAGTTCGGCCTCGAGCGCCTTGAGCGCGGCCTGCCCGGCGGTCAGCTGGGTGCGCAGCTCGGCCTCGGCGGCGATCGCGGCGTCCCGCTCGCCGACCGCGGCGAGCGCGGCGTTCTGCGCCCGGGCCAGGTCGGCGGCCAGACTGCCCGCGGTGTCGTCGGCCTCGCGCGGCACCCGCCAGAGCGAACCGATCTTGTACAGGTCGGAGGTGAAGACGTCGGGCGGGAGCGCCGCCTCCTTCTTGAGCGTCTCGGCGGCCGCGCTGTCCCGCGCGGTCTCGGCCGCGGCGAGCACGGCGCTCGCGGACACGACCTTCTGCTCGGCCACGGCGACCGCGGCGGAGGCGGCCGTGAGCTGCTCCTCCAGTGCCAGCGTGCGCTGACCGGCCTGGTTGAGCTCGGTCTGCTTGGCCTCGAGCTGGTTGGCCACCGGGTTGCCGGTGAGCGAGGTGGGCTGGGTGGTGGTGCCGCCGGGCGTGGTGACGCCGGGCGCGCCGGGCAGTGTCAGGGAGCCGGTCGCGGCCGGGCGGGAGCCGCTGTTGGGCACGCCGGGGATGGGCGGCGCCGCGTACGCCGGAGAGCTGATCACCGCGGCGAGCGTGGCGCTGACCACGGCGGTGAAGATCACCGGGCGCACCAGCGGAGACGGTGCCGCGCGGTGACGTCCCACATGTGTGTACTGACCCATACCAATCCCCACGTGCTCGCCGGACGATCATTATGGATGGCACCCGGCTCGTCCCGTTCCCCATAAGGGTGTACCTCACACTCCCACAGGGTGTCGATCGGTCAATGACGATCCGACGCTGTGAACTCCCTGAGATTCGAGCGATTTGGACGGATAAATCGGAAAGTTGAGCCCGGCGACCCGACGTGAGATCCGTTGCAGCCGGCCGGTCGTTCAGATTCCGGCCACGTACGCTCTGAGCATGGATTCCGGGCTGAAGCGCACGCTGGAGCAGAAGGTCTACGCCGGGGAACGGCTCACCCGAGATGACGGAATTGTCCTCTTCGGCACGGACGAGCTGGCCTGGCTGGGCAGGTTGGCCCACCACCGCCGGACCGAGTCGTACGCCGACCGGGTGACGTTCGCCGCCGATCGGTCCATCGACGCGGGTGAGATCGCCTACGGCCGCGCCGAGGACCCGGCCGCGCACCTGGTGGACGCGGTGCTAAATCTCCGTGAAGATCTTCGGCCGCCGTCCGTCACGCTCGTCAAAGAGGACGGTGCGCCCGCCGAGGCGCTCCGCACGTTCGCGGTCGCCCGGCTGCTGCTCGACCCGGCCGTCCACCTCACCGCCGACTACGCCTCGCACGGCCCGGCGCTGGTCCAGTTGTTGCTCAACTACGGCGCGGACGATCTGGCCGGCATCCCGTCCGGCGAGCGGGACGAGGAGGGGACTCCGGAGCAGCGGTGGCGCAACGCGGACAAGCGCGCGGTCGAGCTGGACCCGGGCCAGGAGCTGCTGGAGCTGATCTGGGACGCCGGGCTGCGGCCGGTCGAGCGGGACGCGTCCTACGGCGTGGTCCGCGAGTACGACGCGCCGGCCCCGCTGGCGGACCGCCGGGCCGTACCGCAGAAGGTCTGGGCCTGACGGCGTACCCTCTGATGGTTGTGGTTCCCGGCTGAAGAGGTGAGGCGCTGTGGCCGCGATCAAGTACACGGCCGGCCGGATCGGTCTCTTCCTGGCGTTCCTGGCGGCGATGTGGTTCGTCGACACGGACATCTTCATCAAGCTGATCGTGGCGTTGCTGCTCTCCGCGGTCGCGTCGTACTTCCTGCTCGGCCAGTGGCGTGACGAGATGGCGACCGAGTTGGCCGCCCGCGCGGACCGGCGCAAGGCCGAGCGCGCCCGCCTCCGTGCCGCGCTGGCGGGCGAAGAGGAAGAGCCGGCCGCGAAGGGCTGACCATGTCATCGGCGGGATGATCGCTTTGGGATATCGAAGCGTATTGAGCTGATCACGCTCGCGGTGGTGGAGTGTGCGGACGTACCTCCCCACCCCCAGGAGGCTCAACCGTGTCCACCTCCCGCATCCGCCTCGCCGTGGCAGCAGTCGCCGCCCTGGCGCTGGTGGTCACCGCGACCGGGCCCGCGACCGCGCGTCCGGCGGAGCCGCAAGACAGCGGCCGGACCACCCAGTACACCGTCTCCGGCGTGCGCACGGCCGACGCGCGCAACGCGATCGCCCGCACCGGCGCGGCCATCGACGCTGTCCAGGAGCACGGCGTCGTCACCGTCTCCGCCACCGCGGCCGAACTGTCGTCGATCCGCGCGCTCGGCTACCAGGTGCAGGCCGTGGCCGCGCCGTCCGCGAGCGACTTCGGCACGCTGGACTTCCCGCCGGCCGACTCGAACTACCACAACTACGCGGAGATGACCGCGGTGATCAACCAGGTGGTGTCCGACCACCCGACGATCGCCCGCAAGACCAGCATCGGCCGGTCGTACGAGGGCCGTGACCTGCCGGTCATCAAGATCTCCGACAACGTGGCGACGGACGAGAGCGAACCGGAGATCCTGTTCAACCACCAGCAGCACGCGCGTGAGCACCTGACCGTCGAGATGGCGATCTACCTGCTCAACCTGTTCACCGACAACTACGGCACGGACAGCCGGATCACGAACATCGTGAACTCGCGCGAGATCTGGATCGTGCCGACCGTCAACCCGGACGGCAGCGAGTACGACATCGCCACCGGGGCGTACCGGTCGTGGCGCAAGAACCGGCAGCCGAACTCCGGCTCGTCCAACGTGGGCACCGACCTGAACCGCAACTGGGGCTACAACTGGGGCTGCTGCGGCGGCTCGTCCGGCTCCACGTCGTCGGCGACCTACCGCGGGCCGTCCGCGTTCTCCGCGCCGGAGACCCGGGCGCTGCGCGACTTCGTCAACAGCCGGGTGGTCGGCGGCGTGCAGCAGATCAAGACGAACATCGACTGGCACACGTACTCGAAGCTGGTGCTCTGGCCGTACGGCTACACCACGGCGAACACGGCCGCCGGGATGAACGCGGACCAGTACAACACGTTCGCGACGCTCGGCACGCAGATGGCGAACCTGAACGGGTACACACCGGAACAGTCCAGTGATCTCTACATCACGGACGGCGACAGTCTCGACTGGATGTGGGCCACCCACAAGATCTTCGCGTACACGTTCGAGATGTACCCGGGGTCCAGCGGCAGCGGCGGCGGCTTCTACCCGCCCGACGAGGTGATCCCGGCGCAGACCGCGGTGAACCGGACCGCGGTGCTGCTGCTCGCGGAGTACAGCGACTGCCCGTACCGGATCATCGGCAAGCAGGCCACCTACTGCTAGTTCCCGGTCACAGTTGACGCGGGCCCCGGTCGAAAGGCCGGGGCCTGCACTAGCGTCTGGGGTAGGAACCGTTCCCGCAGCGAAGTCCGGTGCGAATCCGGCGCTGTCCCGCAACTGTGAAAGCCAGGTCGCCTGCGGAGCACGGTTGCGATCAACGCCCTCGCGGACCGGGGCGCGTCGCGACGACGCGTGCCGGTTCGCCGTCGAACCGGAGGTGGCCGTGGCGCGCGGACGTCGTACCCTCGCAGTGATTCTCGCCCTGCTGACGATCGGGGGGTGTGCGAGCCCGGACGAACCGGCACCGCCCGCGGCGTCCTCCCCGGCGAGCGCCGCGTTCCCGGTCACGGTCGGCGGCGTCACGCTCGACGAGCGGCCGGACCGGATCGTCTCGCTCTCCCCGACCGCCACCGAGGTGCTGTTCGCGATCGGCGCCGGACCGCAGGTGGTCGCGGTCGACGACCAGTCCGACTACCCGGCCGGCGTGCCGGTGACTGATCTGTCCGGCTTCCAGCCGAACGCGGAGGCGATCACCGCGCGGACGCCGGACCTGGTGGTGCTCTCGAACGACATCAACGGCATCGTCGCGTCGCTCACCACGCTGCGGATCCCGGTCTACCTGGCCCCGGCCGCGACCTCGCTGGACGACGCGTTCCGCCAGTGGCGCGAGCTGGGCACGCTGACCGGGCACCCGGCCGACGCCCTGGTCGGCCAGGTCGGCACCGAGATCGACAAGCTGGTCGCCGCCCTGCCGGAACGGGCCAAGCCGCTGACCTACTACTACGAGCTCGGTCCGGAGCTGTACTCGGCGACGTCCACCACGTTCGTCGGCGCGCTGCTCGGCCGTGCCGGGCTGACCAACGTGGCCGATCCGGCCGACGCGAACGGCGCCGCCGGCGGATATCCGCAGCTCAACCAGGAGTTCCTGGTGAAGGCGAACCCCGACTTGATCTTCCTGGCCGACGTCACCTGCTGCGCGCAGAGCGCGGCGACCGTCGCGGCCCGGCCCGGCTGGGACACCATGACCGCGGTGCGGGCGAAGCAGGTCGTGGCGCTCGACGACGACGTCGCGTCCCGCTGGGGCCCGCGCGTCGTCGACCTGGTCCGCGCGGTCACGGACGCGGTGGCCAAGGTCCCCGCGTGACCCGGCTGCGGCCGCTGTGGTGGCTGACCGGCCTGCTCGCGGTGGCCGTGGCGGGTGTCGCCGGGCTCGCGTTCGGGCCGGTCCCGCTGCCGCCCGTCGCCGTCGCGACGGAGATCGTCAACCTCCTTCCGGGGGTACGGATGACGAGCGGCCTGGACGAGCGCGAGGTCGCGGTGCTGCTGCAGTTGCGGTTGCCGCGCGTGGTGCTGGGCCTGCTCGTCGGCGCGATGCTGGCCCTGGCCGGCGCCGCCTACCAGGGCGTGTTCCGGAACCCACTGGCCGACCCGTACCTGCTCGGCGTGGCGGCCGGCGCGGGACTGGCCGCCACCGCGGTGATCGCGCTGGACGGTCCGCGCACGCTGCTCCCGGCCGCCGCGTTCACCGGTGCGCTGGCCGCGATCGGACTGACCTACCTGCTCGGCGCGGCCGGCGGCCGGGACCGGTCACCGGCCGCGCTGATCCTCGCGGGCGTCGCGGTGGCCGCGTTCCTGGAGGCCGGGCAGACCTGGCTGATGCAGCGGCACGCGGACGACCTGCGCGAGATCTACTCCTGGCTGCTCGGCCGGCTCGCCACCGGCGGCTGGTCGGACGTGCGCATGCTGCTGCCGTACGTGGTGGTCACCGCGGTCGTGGTGCTGCTGCACCGGCGCGAGCTGGACGTGCTCACGGTCGGCGACGAGGAGGCGGCCGGGCTGGGCCTGCATCCGCAGCGCTCCCGGCTGATCCTGGTCGCGGCCGCGTCGCTGGGCACCGCGGCCGCGGTCTCGGTCTCCGGGCTGATCGGCTTCGTCGGCGTGATCGTGCCGCACACGGTCCGGCTGCTGGCCGGTGCGTCGTACCGGGCGGTCCTGCCGCTGTCGATGCTGTTCGGCGCCGCGTTCCTGATGCTGGCCGACCTGGTCGCGCGCACCGCGGTGGCGCCGGCCGAGGTGCCGATCGGCGTGATCACCGCGTTGTTCGGCGCGCCGTTCTTCGTGCTGGTGCTGCGTACCCACCGGCGGGTGGCGCTGTGATCCGGGTCCGCGGTCTGCGGGTGCTGCTCGGCGGCGCGACGGTCCTGGACGGCGTGGACCTCTCCGTGGCGCCCGGCGAGTGGGTGACGGTCATCGGGCCGAACGGCGCGGGCAAGTCGACGCTGCTGCGCGCGCTGACCGGCGCGGTGCCGTACACCGGCAGCGTCGGACTGGACCCCGGCGTGGAGGTCACCGCGCTGCGGCGGCGCGAGCGGGCCCGGCGGATGGCCACGGTCGCGCAGAGCCCGGCGGTGCCGCCCGGCATGACGGTCCGCGAGTACGTGCTGCTCGGCCGCACCCCCTACGTGCCGCCGCTCGGCCGCGAGTCCGCCGCGGACCTGGCCGTCGCGGACGAGGAGATCGCGGCGCTGGACCTGGTCACGTTCGCGGACCGGCCGATGACCACGCTGTCCGGCGGCGAGCGGCAGCGCGCGTTCCTGGCCCGCGCGCTCGCCCAGCGCGCCCCGCTGCTGCTGCTCGACGAGCCGACCAGCGCGCTCGACATCGGCCACCAGCAGGACGTGCTCGACCTGGTCGACCGGCTCCGCCGGGACCGCGGGCTGACCGTGGTCGCCACCATGCACGACCTGTCGATCGCGGGCGAGTACGCGGACCGCATGGTGCTGCTCGCGGCCGGCCGGGTGGCGGCCGTGGGCACCCCGGCCGAGGTGCTGACCGAGTCGCTGCTGGCCACGCACTACCGGGCCCGGGTCCGTGTCCTGCCCGGCGAACACGGACCCCTGGTCGTCCCGGTGCGCTGAAGGCCCTAGTCGAGCAGATGGGCGTAGCGGTCCGGCGGGCCGCTCCAGGCCACCTCCGTGTCGAGCAGCACGGCCCAGTCCGGGCGCCACTGCGGTGACCGGCGCGTCATCTCCGCGTTCAGCTGGTCCAGCCAGGGGCCGGTGATGCCGTCGTACTCCCACCACTCCGGCCACGAGTCCCAGCGCCGTTCGACGCGGAAGTCGTCCGCGCTCGTCTCCAGCCGCACGAACAGCCACCGGCCGCGGCCACCGGCGTTCTCCGCCGTCCACAGTGCGCGGACCAGGTCGCTCGCCTCCCGGTACGCCGACCAGGAGTTCTCCCCCTCGCGGGTCGCGGGCGGGAACTCGCCGGGTTGCTCGCTGGAGCCGTCGATCTCCAGCTGGAACAGCGCCGAGCAGCGGCCGTCGCCGCGCGGCGCCCGGCCGCGCGCCCAGTGGATCAGCGCGGTCAGTTCCGGCGACGCCGGGTAGGTCGTCTCGTCCGGCCGGTCCAGCTCGTGGGCCTGCCGCATCGCGGTCCAGACCAGCTGCTGGTGCTGTTCGTCGCTGAGCGCGCGGACCCGGCGGCGGACCGGGCGCGCGGGCGCGGCCGGCACGAACGGCGCGGCGCTGCCCGGAGTGCCGCCGCCCTGCGCGGCCGCGGCCACGCCGGCACGCGGGTCGGGTTGCACCGCGCTGATCCGGCCGAGCAGGTTCCACAGCACGGTCTCGTCCACCGCGCGGGCGTACGCGGCGGCCAGCAGCCGGTCCGCGGCCGCGTTCACGGACGCGCGCTCGCGCACCGAGTCGGCGGGACCGTGCCGGCCCCACTCGAAGACGATCTCACCGAGCGCCAGCAGCGCCTGCTCGTCGTCGATCACCTCGCGGACCGTGGCCAGCAGACCGTCGTCGCCCAGGTCGTGCGGGTACGCGACGCGGTGCCAGGCCTTGTCGTACCAGTAGACGTACCCGAGCCGGTCGAGATTCGCGGCCGAGGTCAGGTCCGCCCAGGGCAGCCACTCGGGCGCGCCGGCCAGCAGGTCGATCGGCGGGCTGTGGTCCACGGTTCGGCTGTACTCGTGGTCGTACCCGAAGAGCACCGCCCGGTCGCCGTCGATCAGGGTCAGCCGGGCGTAGTTGCCGCCGTGATCGTCGTGGTGCGCGCCGGCACCGTCGATCCAGTACACGTCCCGGTATCCGATCGTCGCGAGCGCGGCCGCCTGCGCGACCCACCGCGCCCACAGTTGCGGGGGCGCGTCGAGGTCAACAGTCGTGATCTCCATGTGTACAAAGGTGCCATGAAACATCGGCCGAACGGCCAGCCGGTCACCTCGTTGACGCACCGGTCCCGGTCGACCACGGTGGGATCATGTATGACGCGATCGTTGTCGGCGCGCGCACCGCGGGCTCGCCGACCGCCATGTTGCTGGCCCGTCAGGGGCACAGCGTTCTGCTCCTGGACCGGGCCACGTTTCCCAGCGACACCCTGTCGACGCACCTGATGCACGTCCCCGCGATGGCCGCGCTCAAGCGGTGGGGCCTGCACGACGCGGTGGTCGCGACCGGCGCGCCCCCGCACACGACGTTCACCATGGACTTCGGCCCGTTCGCGATCGTCGGCCAGCCGCCGCCGTTCGAGGGTGCCGAGTCGCCCTACTGCGTACGCCGCACCGCGCTGGACGAGATCCTGGTCGGCGCGGCCCGGGACGCGGGCGTGGAGGTGCGTACCGGCACCGGCGTGGACGAGATCCTGATCGAGGACGGCACGGTCACCGGCGTGCGGACCCGGGACGGCGCGGTCGAGCGGGCGCGCATCGTGATCGGCGCGGACGGCCTGCACTCCACGGTCGCCAAGGCGGTCGGGGCGAAGGCCTACGCGGACACGCCGTCGCTGACCGCGGGCTACTACGCGTACTACACCGGCGTCTCGCGGGACGGCGCGGAGATCTACAACCTCGGCGACCGTACGGTGGTGGTGTTCCCGACCAACGACGGGACCGCCGTGGTGTTCGTGGCCTGCCCGATCGCGGACTTCCACGACTTCCGCGCGGACGTCGAGGGCAACTACACGGCCGCGATCGCGCGTGTGCCGGGCCTGGCGGAGCGGGTGGCCGCCGGCGAGCGCACCGAGCGGATCCGGGGCACCGCGGACGTGCCCAACTTCCTCCGCGAGGCGTACGGCGACGGCTGGGCGCTGGTCGGTGACGCCGGTTACCACAAGGACCCGTGCATGGCGGCGGGCATCATGGACGCGTTCCTGTCCGCGGAGTGGCTGGCCGCGGCCGTGCACGCGGGCCTGTCCGGTGAGCGGCCGATGGCGGACGCGCTCGCCGGGTACCAGACCGTCCGCGACGAGCGCTTCCTGCCGTACCTTCGGATGACCGTGGGCCTGGCCTCGATGGAACCGCCGGCGCCGGAGCAGGCCGCGCTGTTCGCGAAGATCGCGTCCGACCCGGCCGAGTCCACCCGCTTCTTCGGTGCGCTCCAGGGCAGCACGCCGATCGACGAGTACCTCTCCCCGGCGAACGTCACCCGCATCATGACCGCCTGAGTTGGTGCTCGAGGCGCCGGCCCGGCCGGCGCCTCGATCGCCGAACGGCCTGGCTACCGCGCGCGGGACCGGAACCGCCCGGCTCGCCGGGCCCGGCGGAGCAGCAGGACCGCCGGCACCGCGCAGACCAGCATCGCGACCGGGCTGGCCTCCGGGCCGAACGCGCCGCCGGTCAGCGCGGTCCGCGAGGTGTCCAGTGCCAGGTGCAGCAGGCCGGTGTCGCCGCCCGGGGTGCCGGAGGTCGCGTTGCCGAACACGCCCAGCTCGGCGAAGTTCCAGGCGAAGTGCAGGCCGATCGGCGGCCACAGCGAGCGGGTCAGCAGGTAGCAGGCCGCGGTCAGGGTGCCGCCGGCCAGGCCGATCGCGATCGCGCCCCAGAGCGTGGCGCCCGCGTTGACCAGGTGCGTCAGGCCGAAGAACGCGGACGACACGACGACCGCCACGACGCTGCCGGCGCGCTCCTCCAGGATCCGGAAGACGACGCCGCGGAACAGCAACTCCTCGTTGACCGCGACGCTCGCCATCATTCCCATGGTGACCAGGAAAGCGCCGACGGAATGCCATCGGAGGCTCACCCAGCCACCGAGCACACCGATCAGCAGAATGGTCGCCAGGAACAGCGCGAAACCGAGCAGGATGCCTTTTCGGAGACCCGCCCACATGCCGTTCCGGGACACCTCGGTCGCCTCTCGGCCCTCCACCCGCCGGTTCAGCCAGACGTAGAGCGCGATCGCGGCGACGCTGGTCAGCAGCCCGGTGAGCAGCGCGACGAGTGGATCGAACGCGGCCAGGACGTTGATTCCGCGGGCCGCCGCCAGCACCGCGGCCATCGCGCCGAGAAGGATCGGAAAACGGAATCGCCGGAGCTGTTCCTGCCGCGGAGTGATCATCGACCCGATCCTTGTGTGTCGCTCATGTCCCTGACCTGAGCGACGCTACGGATCGGGCCGAGTCACCCCATCCCCGTGCGGGGAGCAATCGAGGGTCCCCCGCGTGGGGGACCGCGGCTACCGGTCGAGCGCGGCGTCCAGGTTGACCGCCGCGGAGATCAGCGCGAGGTGCGTGAACGCCTGCGGGAAGTTGCCGAGCTGTTCGCCGGACGGGCCGATCTCCTCGGCGAACAGGCCGACGTGGTTCGCGTACGTCAGCATCTTTTCGAAGATCATCCGGGCCTCGCGGACCCGGCCGGCCCGGGTGAGCGCCTCGACGTACCAGAAGGAGCAGAGGTTGAACGTGCCCTCCTGGCCGGCGAGCCCGTCGTGGCCGGTGTGCGCGTACCGGTGGACCAGGCTGTCCGAGGCCAGCTCGGCGGAGATCCGGTCCAGCGTGGACAGGAACCGCGGGTCGGTCGGGCCGGAGAACTTAACCAACGGCATGACCAGCAGCGACGCGTCCAGCAGCTTGCTGCCCGGGTGCATCACGTAGGCACCGACCTCCCGGTCCCAGCACGAGTTCTGCACGAACCGGTAGGCCTGGTTGCCGAGCTTGCGCCACCGCTCGATCGGCGCCGGCAGTCCCCGGTCCCGGGCGAGCCGGCAGGCCCGGTCGTACGCCACCCAGGTCATCAGCGCGGAGTAGGTGAACCGCTGCCGTGGACCGCGGATCTCCCAGATGCCCTCGTCCGGCTCCTGCCAGTGGCTGGACAGCCAGTCGAGCCGCTTGGAGAGGTGGGTCCACAGGTCGTACGAGATCGGCACCTCGCGGTTGTAGAGGTAGACCGAGTCCATCAGCTCGCCGTACACGTCGATCTGCCGCTGGTTGACCGCGTTGTTGCCGATCCGGACCGGCGCGGAACCCCGGTATCCCTCCAGATGGTCGAGCGTGAACTCGGGGATCTCCGGGCTGCCGTCCACCGCGTACATGATCATGAGGTCGCGGTCCCGGTCGCGGTCCGCCTCCTCGCAGCGTTTCTGCACCCAGTCCATGAACGCGGCCGCCTCCTCCAGGAAGCCCAGCCGCATCAGCGCGTAGATGGTGAACGCGGCGTCGCGCAGCCACGCGTACCGGTAGTCCCAGTTCCGGATGCCGCCCAGCTCCTCCGGCAGCGACGTGGTCGGCGCCGCCACCAGCGCGCCGGTCGGGTGGTAGACCAGCAGCTTGAGCGCGAGCGCGGAGCGTTGCACGGTCTCCCGCCAGCGCCCGCGGTACTTGCACTGGCTCAGCCACCGCTGCCAGAAGTCCGAGGTGCGCACGAACAGGTCCTCGTTCTCGCCGTCGAGCAGCGGGCGCACCTCGCCCTTCCACTCCAGCTGGATCTCCACGGTCTCGCCCTCGTCCAGCGTGAACGTGGCGCCGACGCCGTTCTCCTCGATCTTCAGCGGCACGCTGGTGCGCAGCACGAACCGGCCGGCCGCGGAGGTGAACACCGCGCCGACGCCGCTGACCAGCTCGACCGTGTGCGACACCCGGCCGTAGTCGAAGGCCGGATGGCAGGCCAGCTCGAACGTGGCCCGGCCGCGGACCGCGCGCGCCCGGCGTACCAGCAGGTCGCGCGCGGCCGCGGTCTCCGAGGTCTCCGGAACCATGAAGTCGATCACCTCGCCGACCGCCTCCGCGCCGACGAAGCGGGTGACCAGGATGTTCGTCTCCGGCAGGTAGAGCTGCTTCGGGCGGGACGAGGCCCGGCTGCGGATCGAGAAGTAGCCGCCCTTCCGGGCGTCGAGCAGGGAGGCGAAGAGTGACGGCGCGTCGAACCGGGCCGGGCAGTACCAGTCGATGGTGCCGTCCGTGCCGACCAGTGCGATGGTGCGCAGGTCGCCGACGACGCCGTGCTCCTCGATCGGGAGGTAGCCGTTGCGGGGGAGTGTCATGTTCGTCCTCTCGCTGGGGCTCGCTCCCTAAACCATCGCTCAGGTCAGCGGCTCCGGCAGCGGAACGGCGTGAATGACAGTGAGGCGAGAGACCGCACGAGTCAGCACGACATAGAGCCTGTTCAATCCCCTTGGCTCGGCGTCGACGATCTCAGCAGGCTCGACGACGATCACGTGGTCGTACTCGAGTCCTTTGACGATCGAGGCGGGGACGATCTCGAGCCGATCACTCTGTGGGACGATCGCCGTCAGTGCCGCCACCGACGCGTCCGCCGCGATCACCGCGACCGACCCCTCGTGCTCCAGCGCGGCCCGCACCTCACGATCAAGATCACCGGCAAGATCGGTCGTCGCGCGTACGACCAGGGAGCCGTCCCGCCGCAGCGACTCGGCCGGCGGGACGTTCACCCGCAGCGCGGGCAGCAGCCGGTTGGCCAGCTCGACCACCACGGCCGGCACCCGGAAGCCGACGGTCAGCGGCACCACCGGCGCGCCCGGCTTGCCCAGATGCGCCAGCGACACCGCCCAGTCCGCGGACGCCCACGGCGCGGTGCCCTGCGCCAGGTCGCCGAGCAGCGTGATCGAGCCGTGCTCGCTGCGGCGCGCGATCGCTCGGCACTGCATCGGCGAGAGGTCCTGCGCCTCGTCCAGCACCACGTGCCCGAAGCTCGGCATCCGGTCCAGCAGCCCGGCGATCTCGTCCATCAGCACCGTGTCGGCGCTCGTCCACCGGGTGCTCTTCGGGGTCCGGCCGCCGGTCTTGACGATCGCGGCCTGTTCCTCGTCGGTGAGCAGGCCGCCGGCGTGCTCCCGCAGCGAGTCCGGGTCGGTCAGCAGCCGGTGCAGCAGGCCCTCCGGGGTCAGCGCGGGCCAGACCTCGTCCAGGAACTCGGTCACCGGCTTCGCCTTCGCCATCCGGCGCTGCCAGGACTCCGGCGGCGAGTCGCCCCGGCGCGCCTCCGACTGGCGCAGCAGCAGCGACACCACCCGGGCCCGGACCCGCTCGCGCCCCACCGCGTACGGCAGGCCCTCGCGCCGCGCCTCGTCCACCACCCGGCGCAGCGGCTCCTCGGCGATCCGCCACCGGTACGACCCGTCCGGCACGGTCATCGGCACGCTCGGCTTGCCGATGTGCGACCAGACCGCGCGGCGCAGCACCTCCGCCATCCGCGCGTCGTGCTTGACGACCGCGGCCGCCGTCCCGTCCTCGGCCCGGACGGGGACGCGCCCGATCAGGTCCTCGACCGTGCTCTGCGCGACCTCCACCTCGCCCAGCGCGGGCAGCACCGCCGCGATGTAGCCGAGGAACGCCCGGTTCGGCCCGACGATCAGCACGCCCGAGCGGCGCAACCGCTCCCGGTGCAGATACAGCAGGTACGCGGCCCGGTGCAGGCCCACCGCGGTCTTTCCGGTGCCGGGCGCGCCCTGCACGCAGAGCGAGTCGGCCAGATCCGCGCGGACCAGCTCGTCCTGCTCCGGCTGGATCGTCGCCACGATGTCCCGCATCGGCCCCACGCGCGGCCGCTCGATCTCCTGCGTCAGGATCTTCGACGCGGTGCCCAGCTCCTCGCCGCGATCCAGGTGCTCGTCCTCGAACGACGTGATCACGCCCTCGACGAAGCCGAACCGCCGCCGCACCGCCACGCCCCGCGGGTCCTTCACGCTGGCCCGGTAGAACGAGCGCGAGATCGGCGCCCGCCAGTCCAGCACCATCGGCTCGCCGGCCTCGTCCGTGACGTGCCGGCGCCCCACGTGGTAGCCGTGCCCGGCGTGCTCGCCGTCGCCGAAGTCCAGCCGGCCGAAGAACAACGGCGTCGACGGGTCGTCGGCCAGCTCCAGCACCCGCCGTGCCATGTGCCGGCCGAGCTGCTCCGCCGTGTACGAATCCCCGGCCACCTTGTCACCGGTGGCGAACAACGCCTCCGCGTGCTCCCGCATCCGCCGCAACGCGGACCGGGACGCGGCCAGGTGCTCCCGTTCGGCCGTCAACTCAATCTCAAGATCTGCGGGCACGCTGCATCCTCACGCATCTTCGCCGCTGCTCGCTCGCGTATCCGCAGCCCGTCACCTCCGGGCCCGGCGCGTGGGACGTCCGCTCCGGTGCCGTGCACCGCGGCCGTCAAGCGGTCATCCACCTTACGCCCCGTCCCTTCCCTTCTCCACCGATTTACGGCTCGACGCGACCCGCCGGGCCGGACACGGGCGGGCGGCTGGGATGATCGGGGTGGCTGAGGGAGGGGTGCTGATGACCGACGCGGAGCGGCGCGGGTCGCAGCGGGTGACGATCTCGGACCCGCGGGTCATGCGGGCACTGGCGCATCCCGCGCGGCTGGCCATCATGGAGCACCTCGGCTCGACCGGGGAGTCGGTGACCGCGACCTCGTGCGCGGAGGTGGCCGGGCTGTCGCCCAGCGCGACCAGTTACCACCTGCGCGCGCTGGCCAAGGCCGGCATGGTCGAGGCCGCGCCGAGCCGGGGCGACGGGCGGGAGCGGCTGTGGCGGGCGGCGGCCCCGTCGTTCAGCATCGACGCCGGACAGGACGCGTCCGACGACACCCGGGCCGCCGAGATCGCGCTGGTCGACGCCTACCTGCAGCGCGACTTCGAGCGGATCCGGGCCTATGTCCGGACCGCGCACCTGGCGCCGCCCGAGTGGTACAACGTCGGCCAGCTCAGCAGCATCGTCTGCACGATGACGGCGGACGAGGCGCTCAAGCTCAACCAGGCCATCATGGACCTGATCGACCCCTACCGCCGCCGCGGCCGCACCGATCCGCCGGCCGACGCCCGCACCGTGGTCATCCACTACGCCGCCACCCCGCAGGACGTCACGGACTGACCGGGCGTCCGGGCCGGCCGCCGCGCGCGGCCGTCCCGGCGTGCCCGCGTCCACGTCCGGCCGGGCCACTGCGTCAACCTCGCGGTCGAACGGCATTGCGCGGGCAAGATATGAAGCGTTACTTTCGAAGCATGTCTTTCACACCTGGGGCGGGCCGGCGGGACGTCTACCTGGCGGCGGGCGCGCGGGGGCTCTCGGTGGCCGGGGACCTGACGGCGGCCACGACGCTGGTGCTGACGTTGCAGTCGGCCGGGGCCGGCGGGTTCGCGGTGTCCGGGCTGATGCTGGCGGGCGTGCTCCCGCTGGTCGCACTGGCGCCGCTCACCGGCCGGGTCGTCGACCGGATGGACAGCCGACGGCTGCTGGTCGGCGTGGGGCTGGCGCAGGCGGCGGTCTGCGCGCTGCTGTCGTTCGTCACCACGCCTCTGCTGATCATCGCGCTGGTGGCGCTGATCGCCTGCGGTCTGGCGCTGACCCACCCGACGCTGGCGGCACTGCTGCCGGCCATGGTGAGCCGCGACGACCTGCCGCGGGCCATGGCGCTCAGCCAGACCGCGACCTCGATCGGCGCGCTCGCCGCGCCGGTGCTGGCCGGCGTGCTGGTCGGCCGGTTCGGCGCGCGGGTGCCGCTGCTGCTGGTCACCGTGGCGTTCCTCGCGCTGGCCGCGACCGGGCTGCTGATCCGCACGCGCCGGGGGCGCACCGGCGACACCGCCGCGGGCCCGGACGGGGCCGGGCAGCGGCAGTTCCGCTACTGGCGCGACCCGCTGCTCGGCGCGATCACGGTCGCGATCGCGGGCGTCGTGCTCGGCGTCGGCGCGATCAACGTGGTGGCCATCTTCTACCTGCGGGAGACGCTGGGCGCCTCCACCACGGCGTACGGGCTGATCGAGGCGCTCTGGGCCGCGGGCCTGCTGGCCGGCACGTGGGTGACGGTCCGGCTGGTCCGCCGGATGCGGGACGACGGCGCGCTGGTCTACGGCACGCTGTGCACGCTCGCCGCCACCTGCCTCGCCGTCGCCGCGATGGCGGTCTTCCCGGCCGTCCTCTGGGTGGCGCCGCTCTACCTGGTCGGCGGCTTCTTCAACGGCGGCCTGAACGTGCAGCAGAACGTGCTGGTCGCACGCCGGGTGCCGGCCGAGTCGCACGGGCGGGCGTTCGCGATCCTGGGCGGCTGGGTGCAGGGCGCGGGCCTGGCCGGGTACGCGCTGGCCGGCTTCCTGCTCGAGGCGCTCGCCCCGCGCACGCTGGTGTTCGCGCTCGGCACGGCCGGCGTCCTGATCTGCGCGCTGGTCGCGGTGCCGATCGTGCGCACGATCCACCGGGAGCGCCGGCCGGCCGCGCCCGCCCTGGTCACGGCCTGACACCCGTACCCAAATGTCGTGCTTCTCGGTTCCTGAAACGGTGGTCGTCGATGACGTGGCCGCCGGGAGACGATCAGGTGCCGTAACGGACGATCGGGGTGGGTGACGGGATGACCGGCAGACGAGGGACCACAGCCCGGGAGGATCTGGTCACCGTGGCGCTGACGACGGTCCTGGTGGCCGGCGGCATCACCGACGGGTGGGCGCACTCCAACCTGCCGTCCACGCTGGAGACGTTCTTCACGCCGTGGCACGGCCTGATCTACGCCGGCTTCGCCGGGCTCGCCGCCTGGACGTTCTGGCTGGCCTACCGGGTCCGGGCCGACGCGCCGCGCTGGTGGCGCGACGGCTGGCCCGCGGGCTATCGCGCCGGCGCGGTCGGCGTGCTCGTCTTCGGGGCGGGCGGTCTCGGCGACATGATCTGGCACGAGACGATCGGCATCGAGGTCGGCCTCAACGCCCAGTTCAGCCCGAGCCACCTGCTACTCGTGATCGGCGCGATCCTGCTGGCCGGCAGCCCGGTGCGCGCCTGGTGGGCCACCGCGGAGCACGGCCTGCGCACGGTCACCGGCGTCGCCGCGCTCGCGCTCGCCACCGCGCTCACCACGATCCTGCTCAGCCACTCCAACGCGTTCCTCACCGACGCGCCGACCCGGGAGTTCGTGCCGGGCAACGCCGCGTCGAACGGTGGCCTGGACGCGGCCGGCGGCTCCGTGGCGCTCCTCGGCGTGGACGCCTACGTCTTCACCACGCCGATCATCGCGATCCCGTTCCTGCTGGCGCACCGCCGCCGGCCCACACTCGGCGCCGGCGCCGCGATCGTCGCGGCCACGGTCCTGTTCGGGATGCTGATGTTCGAGTTCCCGGCCCCGATGGCGTTCGGCTCACTCGTCGCGGTGCTCGCCGCGCTGCTCGCCGACGTGATCGTGGTCTGGCTGGACGCGGTTCGCGGTCCCCGCGCGGCGCTGCGGCTGCCGATCGCGGGCGCGGTCCACGTCGCGCTGGTCTGGTCCGGCATGCTGCTCGGCCTGCACCTCGACGCGGGCCTGCGCTGGCCGCTCGAAATGATCACCGGGATCGTGGTCATCACGGCGGCCCTCGGCGCGCTGCTCGGCGGCCTCGCGACCCCACCCGCGGCACACCGCACGCCGGAACCGCATCGCTCCCCGGTCATGCCGGAGGAAAAGGCGCAGGTCACCACCTGACAGGCAATGATCTGCCCGCTTCCGGCGCGGTCACCTTCCCAGAGCTCCCGCGGGCTCCGGTCCCGCGGCGGTCGCCCGAGGCAACCCCATGGAGATCAACGGGAGGCGGGCCTGGCACCATGCCCCGCATGTCGCAGATCTCCCTCGTGCCGGTCGACTCCGGCAACTGGCGAGCCGTCGCCGGCCTGACCGTGGCCCCGCACCAGCGGGAATGGGTCGCACCACCCACCTACTACCTCGCGCTCTGCCAGTACGGCGACGCCGGCTGGCGCCCGCTCGCGGTGAGCGCGGACGGCGAGATCGTCGGCTTTCTGATGTGGACGATCGACCCGGAGGACGACGCCGCCTGGATCGGCGGCGTGATCATCGACGCGGAGCGGCAGGGCACCGGCCTGGGCCGCGCCGCGATCACGGCGCTGATGGAGAAGGTGCTGGCCGAGGAGCCGCAGGTGACCGGCTTCGCGCTCTCCTACGAGCCGGACAACGAGGCGGCCCGTCGCGCGTACGCCAGCGTGGGCTTCGCCGAGACGGGTGAGACCGAGGACACCGAGGTCGTCGCCCGCCTCAAGCGCTAGGCGCGCTCGGCCCCGACCGTCGCGGCCGCGTCGGGCGGTCCCGGATGACCGAGGCGGTGCCCGTGTCGGGCGGTCCCGGCTGACCGAGGCGGCCCGTGTGGGGCGGTTCCCGGGTGATCGGGACCGCCCGCGTCGTGCGGTTTCGGGTGGTCGAGGCGGTCCGCGCGTCGTTCCTGCGGGCCGGCTCGACCACCGTCGTGGTGCGGCGTCAGCCGGGGAAGAACGCCGGCCCGTCCGCGGGCAGGGCCGGCGCCTCGCCGCGGGCGGTGGCGCGGCGGGCGAACTCGCGCAGCCCCTCCACCTGGCGCTCGCCGAGCGAGAAGTCCAGCGCCCGGAAGTACGTGGCGAGCGTGGCCGCGTCGAACGGCTCCCAGCGCGCCGCCGCCTCCGCCACGTCGTCCAGCTCGGCGAGGCACAGGTCGCGCGAGCGCAGGAACGCCTCGTGCACGTCCTTGACCCGGCCCGGGTGCTGCGCGGCGAAGTCGCGGCGAGCGGCCCAGACCGCGAAGACCATCGGCAGGCCGGTCCACTCCCGCCAGGCCTGGCCCAGATCGGTGACGAACAGGCCGCGGCGCGGTGCCTCGTACATGCCGCGCAGCGCCACGTCGCCGATCACGACCGCGGCGTCCGCCTCCAGCAGCATCGCGGTCAGGTCCGGCGGGCAGGTGAAGTACTCCGGCCGCACGCCCCAGCGCTCGGCGAGCATCATCCGGGCGAGCAGCACGCTGGTGCGGGACGCCGAGCCGAGTGCCACCCGGGCGCCGTCCAGCTCCTCCAGCGGCTTCTTCGACACGATGTTCACGGAGAGCACCGGCCCGTCGCTGCCGACCGCGATGTCCGGCAGGAGCAGCAGCTGGTCCGCGTGCCGCAGGTACTCCAGCAGCGAGATCGGCCCGATGTCCAGGTCACCCGCGACGAGCGCGTCGTTGAGCGCGTCCGGGCTGTCCTTGTGCAGGTCGACGTCGAGGAGCGCGCCGGAGCGCATCAGACCCCAGTAGATCGGGAGGCAGTTGAGAAACTGGATATGGCCGACCCGGGGCCGCTGCGCCACGCTCATGCCCGCCACCGTATCCGTCGTCTCGTGCGGAACGCCCGTGAAGGTGTTTCAGAACGCAATCCCTCAGGCGCGCAGCTGACGGCCGATCCTGCGGCAGATCGAGGCGCCGTAGGCGTACCCGCGGGCGGCCGGGTAGCGGGTCAGCACGCCGATGCTCCAGCCGTCGCCGACCGCGAGGCAGTTCACGTGCCACTCGCCGAGCGCGTCGCGCACCACCCAGCCGTTCTTGATCGCGATGCCGGACCGCGCCGCCGGCGGGAACGCCTTGCGGATGCCGAAGTCGCCGACGCCGCGTACCGCCCGCATCTCGCGCATCAGCCACGGCGTCCAGGTGGCCCCGGCCGCGCGGCCGTCCGCGATGCAGCGGCCGAGCAGCACCACGTCGCGGGCGGAGAGCCGGGTGTTGCTCCACATCTGCCGGTGCGGCCCGCCGTCCATCAGCTGGCAGACGTGCCGCAGCCGGCGGATGGACTCGGCGCGCCCGACCGCGGCCCACAGCGCCTCCGCGGCCTGGTTGTCACTGTCCCGCAGCATGATCCGCAGTTGCCGCATGCGCCGGTCGCCGGGCCGGCGCCCGGCCTCGTCCGCGAGCCGCAGGAAGTCCGCGCCGATCCAGGCCTTGATCAGCGACGCGGTGGTGCTGGTCTCGCCGAGGTTGGGCGAGCCGGAGAGCGTGCCGGTGCGGTGGTCGAGCAGCGCCCAGGACCACCACGCGTCGCCGGGGACGCGCACCGCGGCCGGGCGTACCGGGAACACCGGCCCGGTCTCCAGCACGCGCGGCGACAGCGGCGGGACGCCGCCCTTCTCCAGGATGCGTGGCGGGCTCGACGCGGGCGCGTGCCAGATCGGGGCCGCCGCCCGGGCGTCGTCGGAGGACGCCACCACGCGCGCGATACCGGCGCCGGCCGCGAGCACCGCCAGCACGGCCGCGGGCACGATCATCCGGTTGGCCCGCTGCCGCGATGCGGCCCGTCGCTTCCCCACAGCGAGGGATCTTATCCCACAAAAGGGTCAAACCGCCCAAAGCGCCACGTGTGACAGTCTATTGCGTGGTGCCGTGACCGGTGTAACACTCGGATGATGGACGGCATCGATGAGCTGACCCGTGTGGAACGCTTCGACGCCCTGGTCGCGGCCGAGGAAAAGGTCGAGCCGGCCGACTGGATGCCGGAGGCGTACCGGAAGGGGCTGATCCGCCAGATCGCCCAGCACGCCCACTCCGAGATCATCGGCATGCAGCCGGAGGGCTCCTGGATCACCCGGGCGCCGAGCCTGAAGCGCAAGGCCATCCTGCTGGCGAAGGTGCAGGACGAGGCCGGCCACGGGCTCTACCTCTACGCCGCCGCCGAGACGCTCGGCATCACCCGCGACGAGCTGGTCGACGCGCTGCTGACCAAGCGGCAGAAGTACAGCTCGATCTTCAACTACCCCACGTTGAGCTGGGCCGACATCGGCGCGATCGGCTGGCTGGTGGACGGTGCCGCGATCGTCAACCAGGTGCCGCTCTGCCGTTGCTCCTACGGGCCGTACGCACGGGCCATGGTCCGCATCTGCAAGGAGGAGTCGTTCCACCAGCGCCAGGGCTACGAGCTGCTGCACACGCTGGCGCACGGCACCGCGGCCCAGCACGCGATGGCGCAGGACGCGCTCGACCGGTGGTGGTACCCGTCGCTGGCGATGTTCGGCCCGCCGGACGCGGAATCGACGCACTCCGCCCGCTCGATCCAGTGGAAGATCAAGCGGTTCTCCAACGACGAGCTGCGCCAGCGCTTCGTGGACATGTGCGTGCCGCAGGCGGCGGTGCTCGGCCTGCGCATCCCCGACGACGGCCTGCGCTGGAACCCGGACCGCGGTGCCCACGACTTCACGCCGCCGGACTTCGACGAGCTGACCCGGGTGATCAACGGCGACGGTCCGTGCAACGCGGAGCGGATGGCGCACCGCCGCGCGGCGCACGACGACGGTGCCTGGGTCCGCGAGGCGGCCGCGGCCTACGCCCGGAAGCAGGCGCGGTGAGCGAGGGCTGGCCGCTGTGGGAGGTGTTCGTGCGCCCGCGGCGCGGGCTGTCGCACACGCACGCCGGCAGCCTGCACGCGCCGGACGCCGCGATGGCGCTGCGCAACGCCCGCGACCTCTACACCCGGCGGCAGGAGGGCGTCTCCGTCTGGGTCGTCCCGAGCACCGCGATCGTCGCGTCCGGGGACGAGGTGGACCCGGCGCCGGACAAGCCCTACCGCCATCCCACGTACTACTCGGTCCCGGACGGAGCGCCGCACCTGTGAACGACGTGGCCCGCTACGCGCTGGGGCTGGGCGACGACGCGCTGATCGCGGCCCAGCGGCTCGGGGAGCTCTACGCCGGGAGCCCCGAGATGGAGGAGGACGTGGCGCTGGCCAACATCGCGCTCGACCAGCTCGGCGCGGCCCGGCTGCTGCTGTCCTACGCGGCGGAGCTGACCGGCGACGGTGACGAGGACACGCTGGCGTACCTGCGCGGCCCGGCGGAGTTCCGCAACCACGTGCTGGTCGAGCTGCCCAACGGGGACTTCGCGGTAACCGTCGCCAAGCTGCTGTTCCTCGCGGCCTGGCAGCGCCCGCTCTACGCCCGCCTGGCGGAGTCGCGGGACGAGCGGCTCGCCGGGATCGCGGCCACGGCCGGGCTGGAGACCGCGTACCACCTCGACCACGCGGCACAGTGGACGATCCGGCTGGGCGACGGCACCGAGGAGTCGCACCGGCGCATGCAGGACGCGGTCGACGGGCTCTGGCCGTACGCCCGGGAGCTCTTCGTCCCCGATCCGGTCGCGCGGCGACTGCCGGGCGTCGCGGGCGACCCGACGGCCGCGGAGTGGGCCGGGATCGTCGAGGCCACGCTGACCACGGCCACGCTGCGGATCCCGGCCGGTGTCGAGGCCCCGGCGGCGCTGGACGGCCGGGCCGGGCGGCACACCGCGCACCTCACCGGCCTGCTCGACGAGATGCAGGCGCTGCACCGCGCACACCCGGGAGCACGCTGGTGACCCCGGCCGAGACCGTGGCCGCCGGGGTCGTCGACCCGGAGCTGCCGTTCGTGACCATCGCGGAGCTGGGCATCCTGCGCGCGGTCGAGGAGCGGGACGGCCGAGTCACCGTGACGATCACCCCCACCTACACCGGCTGCCCCGCGGTGTCGGTGATCCGGGACGACGTCCGGGCCGCGCTGGCCGGTGCGGGCTTCCCGGACGCGGTGGTCGAGACCCGGCTGAACCCGCCGTGGAGCACGGAGTGGATCAGCGAGGCCGGGCGCCGCAAGCTGGCCGAGGCCGGTGTCGCGCCGCCGCGCCCGGTGCTGCTGACCATCTCGGTGCGCTGCCCGCGGTGCGGCTCGCCGGAGACGGAGGAACTGAGCCGGTTCGGCTCCACCGCGTGCACCTCGCTGTGGCGCTGCCGGGCCTGCGCCGAGCCGTTTCCCCGGGTCAAGGAGCGATGACCATGACCTCGGTGGTACGGGTGGCGCGCCGCCGCCCGGTCTGGCACCCGCTGCCGGTGGACCGCGTCGAGCGGCTGACCGCGGAGGCGGTGACGATCACGTTCGCGGTCCCGCCGGAGCTGCGCGCGGAGTTCGCGTTCCGGCCGGGCCAGCACCTGACCGTGCGCTACGCCCCGGCCGTCCGCCGCTCCTACTCGATCTGCTCCACCCCACGGGAGCTCGACCGGACCGGGCTGATCCGGATCGGCGTCAAGGAGGTGCCGGGCGGCGCGTTCAGCAGTCAGGGCGTCCGGGGCCTGCGCGCCGGGACCACGCTGGAGGTGCTGCCCCCGCTCGGCACGTTCACCACCGACCTCGACCCGCTGCGCACCCGGCGGTACGGCGCGATCGTGGCCGGTTCCGGCATCACGCCGGTGCTGAGCCTGGTCGCCACCGCGCTCGCCACCGAGCCGCACAGCACGTTCACGCTGCTCTACGGCAACCGGGCGGCCGCGAGCGTGATGTTCGCCGACGAGCTGGGCGCGCTGAAGGACCGGTACCCGTCCCGCCTGCAGATCCTGCACGTGCTGTCCCGCGAGCCCGGCCTGTCGCCCGCGCTCTCCGGCCGCCTCGACCGGGATCGCCTGGCGCTGCTGCTGGACACCGCGGTCCCGGCCGGCGTCGACGAGTGGTTCCTGTGCGGCCCGGCCGCGCTGGTCGAGACGGCCGAGGAGTTGCTGCGCTCGCGCGGCGCGCCGGCCGTGCACACGGAGCTGTTCTACGCCGGCCCGGTCCCGGTCCCCACGCCGCCGGTCGGCAACGCGGACGACGTCGCGCTGACCGTGCGGCTGGACGGCCGGGAGTCCCGCACCACCATGCCGCGCGACGGCCGGGTGCTGGACGCGGCGCTGGCCGTCCGCGCCGAGCTGCCCTACGCCTGCAAGGGCGGCGTGTGCGCGACCTGCCGGGCCCGGGTGGTCACCGGCGAGGTGGCGATGGCCCGCAACTACGCGCTGGAGCCCGACGACGTCGCCGCCGGGTACGTCCTCACCTGCCAGTCCGTCCCGCTCACCCCGGACGTCACGGTCGACTACGACGCCTGACCGGCCCCGCCCGGTCAGGGGTGGATCGCGTCCAGTTTCACCAGGTCGTCGACGGTGAGGCGCCAGGCGCCGGCGGCCGCGTTCGCGCGGATCTGCTCCGGGCTGGTCGCGCCGGTTATCACGCTGGAGACGCCGCGCCGCGAGGTCAGCCCGGCGATCGCCACGTCCAGCAGCGTCCGGCCGCGCACCTGGGCGAAACTCTCGATCGTCTCGATGACGTCCCACGGCGCGGACTTGAGCAGCGTCGCGTACCGCTCGTCGGAGAGCCGGCCACCGGACGGCGGCGGCGTGTCCCGCCGGTACTTGCCGCTGAGCAGGCCGCTGTCCAGCGGGAAGAACGGCAGCAGGCCCAGCCCGAAGTGCTGGCAGGCGGGCAGCAGCTCGGCCTCCGGGTCGCGGTGCAGCAGGCTGTAGCGGTTCTGCGCGCTGATGAACGGCGTCCGGTGGGTGGTGCGCGCGGTCCAGGCCGCGTCCGCGATCTCCCACGCCGAGAAGTTCGAGCAGCCGAGGTAGCGGACCTTGCCGGCCCGGACCAGGTCGTCGAGCGCGGCCAGCGTCTCCTCTATCGGCGTCGCCGGGTCCGGGCGGTGCAGCTGGTAGAGGTCGATGTAGTCGGTGTCCAGCCGGCGCAGCGACGCCTCGACCGCGCGCGTGACGTATCTGCGGGAGGCGCGGGCGCCGAAGTCCTGCCCGTTGGCGCCGGCCATGTCCATGCCGAACTTGGTGGCGATCACGACGTCGTCCCGGCGGCCCTTGAGCGCGGCGCCGAGCAGCTGCTCGGACGTGCCGCGGGGCTCGCCGTAGACGTCCGCGGTGTCGAAGAGGTTGATGCCGGCGTCGAGCGCGGCGTCGACCACCGCACGGCTGCCGTCCGCGTCCAGCCGCCGCCCGAAACTGCTGCACCCGAGGCCGATCGCGGAGACGGTCAGCCCTGAGTCGCCCAGCCGCCGATAACTCATCTCGTCCCGCCCCATTCGCGCAGCTTAAGTCCCCGTTCCCGCCGGGCCGTCGTGGCCGTCAAGCGAACGGTAGGCCGCGCGCAGCAGATCCACCAACGGAATATGACGGACCCGCACATCGGGCGGGTCGAACGCGCGAAGCAGCAGGTCAGAGGGGGCCGTGACGCGGTTCACGCCGTGTTCGCGGAGCTTGGCCGGGGACGCGCCGGGCGCGTAGAAGCCGTCCAGCGCGTCGGCCAGCGGCACGTGCTCGACGGCCAGTGCGTCGAAGACCGGGACGGTGCCCAGCGAACCCAGCAGCTCCTCCCGGGTACGGCCCCGCCACGCCAGAACCAGGAAGGGGTCGTCGTCGAACGCCTCGGCCAGCAGGTAGAGCGCGGCGGACAGGTGCTTGCACGGGAAACCCCAGTCCGGGCAGCTGCACTCCATGTCCAGCTCGGCCGGGAACAGTGGCGCCCCGAGCGCGTCGAAGACCCCGACGATCTCCGTGGGCATCTCGCCGGCCAGCAGCTTCGCGCGGTAGAGCGCCTGCGACGCGATCTCCTTCTCGATCGCGGCCCAGCGCGGCGCGTCGTACCGCTCGATGCCGACGGTGACCTCGTACGGCGTCGGCCGGGAGCCCTGCACCAGGGCGGTGACCGTGCCCGGCGCCACGGACAGGCTGATCACCTGGCCCTTGCGGGCGTAGGCGCGACCGCGCGCCAGCCGGCCCGGGTCGCAGATGTCCTCCAGGATCTCGATGAAGTGCCGCGACCACCACTGCTCGCCGATCTTCCCGCGCTGTGATCTCGCCCGGATGCCGCCGTCCACCGCGATCGGCTTGCCGGCCTCGAAGAACCCGTCCCGGCCGACCGGCATCAGGCCACCGCCGACGGGTCGAGCGCGAACAGGTCGCGCAGCGCGTCCGTGGACAGGTCGGTGATCCAGTCCTCGCCGGTGCCGACCACGGCGTCCGCCAGCGCCTTCTTCCGCTCGATCATCTCGTCGATCCGCTCCTCCAGCGTGCCGGTGCAGATGAACTTGCGGACCTGCACGTTCTTGCGCTGGCCGATCCGGTACGCCCGGTCCGTCGCCTGGTCCTCGACCGCCGGGTTCCACCACCGGTCGACGTGGATCACGTGGTTCGCCGCGGTCAGGTTGAGCCCGGTGCCGGCCGCCTTCAGCGAGAGCAGGAAGATCGTCGGCTCGTCGCCGGTCTGGAACCGCTCGACCAGCTCGTCCCGCCGCGCCTTGGTCAGCCCGCCGTGCAGCCAGAGCACCGGCCGGTCCAGCTTCGCCTGCAGGTACGGCTGGAGCAGCGTGCCGAACTCCGCGTACTGCGTGAAGACCAGGCCCTTCTCGCCGTCCGCGACGATCTCCGCGCACAGCGCTTCGAGCCGGTCCAGCTTGCCGGACCGGCCGGGCAGTGCGGAGCCGTCCTTGAGCAGGTGCGCCGGGTGGTTGCAGACCTGCTTGAGCCGGGTCATCGCGGCCAGCACGTTGCCGCGGCGTTCGATGCCGGTGGTGGACGAGATCGTCGCCATCATCTCCTCGACCACGGCGGCGTACAGCGTGGCCTGCTCCGGGGTGAGCGTGCACCACACCTTGACCTCCAGCTTCTCCGGCAGGTCGGAGATGATCGACTTGTCGGTCTTGAGGCGGCGGAGTATGAACGGGCCGGTCGCGCGCTTGAGCGCGGCGGACGCGTACTCGTCCTGCCGCGCCTCGATCGGTTCCTGGTAGCGGGACCGGAAGTGCTTGACCGTGCCGAGCAGGCCGGGGTTGCAGAACTCGAGCAGCGACCACAGCTCGGCCAGGTGGTTCTCCACCGGCGTGCCGGAGAGCGCCAGCCGGGTCCGGGCCGGGATCGCGCGCGCGGCCTGCGCCTGCCGGGTGCCGCTGTTCTTCAGCGCCTGCGCCTCGTCACAGACCACCCGGTCCCACTCCACCTCCCGCAGCACGTCGAGATCGCGCAGCGCGGTCCCGTAGGTCGTGATCACCAGGTCGTGCTTGTCCAGCGCGGCCGGATCGCGGCCGGCGCCGTGGTGGACGTGGACGGACAGGCCGGGCGCGAAGCGTTCCGCCTCCTTGCGCCAGTTCGACACCAGCGACATCGGGCAGATCAGCAGCGTCGGCCGGTCGGACCGCTCCGCGACCAGCAGCGACAGCGTCTGCGCGGTCTTGCCGAGGCCCATGTCGTCGGCCAGGATCCCGCCCAGGCCCAGCCGGGACAGGAACGACAACCAGGACAGACCCCGTTCCTGGTACGGGCGGAGCCTGCCCACGAAGCCCTCCGGCGTCGGGATCGGGGTCAACCGCTCGGACGCCTCGCCGGACAGCAGGTCGCCCAGTGGGCCGTCCGCGTCCACGTCCACCAGCGGCAGCTCCGGCTCGCCGCCGTCGACGACCCGCGCCAGCACGTCCGCCGCGGTCAGCTCGCCCTCGCGCCGCCGGCCGACCGCCCTCAGCGCGGCCTTGAGCTGCCGGTCGTCCAGTTCCACCCAGCGGCCGCGCACCCGGATCAGCGGCACCTTGCTCAGCGCCAGCTGTTCCAGCTCCGCCGGGTCGATCGTCTCGTCGCCGACCATCAGGTCCAGCCGGTAGTCGACCAGCTCGGACATGCCGAAACCCTGTGCCACCACGGCTTTCGGGCCGGACTTCTTCGTCCGGGTGGTGAGCTTGAGGCCGAGCCCGCGCTTGCCGGCCCACGACGGCAGCTGCACGCCGTACCCGGCCGCCTGCAGCAGCGGCGCCGCCGTGCTGAGGAAGTCGAACGCGCCGGCCGTGTCCAGCTCCATCCCGTCCGGCCGCGGCTTGCGCAACGACTCGTAGAGCGCGGGGAACAGCCGGACCGCGCGGCCCAGGCCGGCCAGCAGCGTCTCGTCCGCGCGCGGCCACTCCGCACCGCCCTCGAAGACGTCCGCCGCGGCCACGTAGTGCGCCGGATCGTCCGTGGACTGCAGCGCGAACTCCAGCCACCACTCGTCCATGCCCTGCACCGGCTCGTCCAGCCGGAAACTCACCCGGGCCGGGCCGTTCGCCGCCTGCGCCGCGTCGTACCACTCGGTCAGCGCCCGGCGCAGCGCGTCGGCCTCGTCCGGCCGCGCGCCGGGCAGCGTGGGGTCGTCGCCGGTGAGCGCCACCATCCAGCGGTCGGCCAACGGCGCGCGTCCGCCGGGCCGGTGGCCGAGCAGCAGCCGCTCCGGGAACGCGCGCCGCGCGGCGGCGTCCACCAGCAGATCGAGGGCCTGCCGCAGTACGTCGTCCGCGCGGTTGTCGGTGTCGCCGAGCGCGCGGCACACCGGCGGCATGGCCTGCGCGAACGTCCGGAACGCCGCCGCGTCGGAGCCGGTCAGCACGGCACGCCAGCGGGCCTCGCCGCGCACCAGCTGCGGCAGCATGCGGCCGCGCCGCACCAGGTCCTCGGCCAGCTCCGCGACCGCGCCCAGGTAGCGCAGCGACTCGGCCGGGGCCCAGGTCCCGTCCGGGGTCGCGCGCAGGAACGGCGACGCGTCCATCGGCGCGACCAGCAGCGCCGGGACGCTCCAGCGGGTCAGCCGGGCGGCGCGGGCCGTGCCGGTCAGGCCGGACTCCGGCGACGGCAGCGGCGCGCGGGTGGAACCGGGGAGCGCGACGGTGAGCACGGCCTCCTCGGCCGGCACGGGCAGCGCCTCCGCCAGACCGGGCGCTCCCGCGGCGTACCGGTGCGGCCTGATCCTGGTCTTGCTCTTGGTTGCGCTCTGTTCCGGGTTCTCGCCGGTCAGACGCTCGGTGTCCTCGGCCCAGAGCGCGAGGCGGCCGTCGTGCCAGCCACCGTGCACCACCAGCATGCGCTTTATCTCCTCCGCGTGGACCGTCCGACGATACCGGCATGGTGACCTGGGACGCGGCAGGCCGTGACCCGATGGACGTACGCTCGTGGGGTGACGGTGAACAGGGAGATCGACGACATCCTGCAGCGTGGCGCGGACGGTGGGCGGATCACGCCCGAGGAGGCGCTGCTCATCTACACCGACGCTCCGCTGCACGCGCTGGGCGAGGCCGCGGACGCGGTGCGCCGGCGACGCTACCCGGACGGGATCGTCACCTACCTGATCGATCGCAACATCAACTACACCAACGTCTGCGTGACCGCGTGCAAGTTCTGCGCGTTCTTCCGCGCGCCGAAGCACAAGGAGGGCTGGTCGCACCCGATGGAGGAGATCCTCCGCCGGTGCGGCGAGGCCGTCGACCTGGGCGCCACCCAGGTGATGTTGCAGGGCGGTCACCACCCGGACTACGGCACTGCCTACTACGAGGAGCTGTTCTCCTCGGTCAAGGCGGCGTACCCGCAGCTGGTGATCCACTCGATCGGCCCGTCCGAGATCCTGCACATGGCGAAGGTCGACGGCATCTCGATCGAGGACGCGATCCTGCGGATCAAGGCGGCCGGGCTGGACTCGATCGCCGGCGCCGGCGCGGAGATGCTGCCGGAGCGGCCGCGCAAGGCGATCGCGCCGCTCAAGGAGTCCGGCGCGCGCTGGCTGGAGGTCATGGAGACCGCGCACCGGCACGGCATCGAGTCGACCGCGACCATGATGATGGGCACCGGCGAGACGCACGCGGAGCGGGTGGAGCACATCGCCATGATCCGGGACGTGCAGGACCGCACCGGCGGTTTCCGGGCGTTCATCCCGTGGACCTACCAGCCGGAGAACAACCACCTCAAGGGCCGCACCCAGGCCACCACGCTGGAGTACCTGCGGTTCGTCGCGATGTCCCGGCTGTTCTTCCACAACGTGGACCACCTGCAGGCGTCCTGGCTGACCACGGGCAAGGAGGTCGGCCAGCTGTCGCTGCACATGGGCGTGGACGACCTGGGCTCGATCATGCTGGAGGAGAACGTGATCTCCTCGGCCGGCGCCCGGCACCGGTCGAACCTGCACGACCTGATCTGGATGATCCGGTCGGCCGGCCGCGTCCCGGCGCAGCGCGACACGCTCTACCGCCACCTGGCCGTGCACCGGACGCCGGCGGAGGACCCGACGGACGACCGGGTGGTCTCGCACTTCTCGTCGATCGCGCTGCCCGGCGGCGGCGCCGGCCGGTCGTTGCCACTCGTCGAGGCACACTGAGCGTATTCATTCCGCAGCGCGGTTCCCTTTCCGGGGACCGCGCTGTTTTCTTTTGCTCGCCGAATGTAGTTGCGGCGCGGACTTTTCTGCTCATAAATGCGTTGGGTGACGGCTCGACTGCTGAGAGCGCTTGTTTTCCTGGGCCGGCCGGCTCTCTCCGTCCCCCGTTCGGCCGATTTTTCTGCTGCCGTTCGGAGAATCTTAGGGAAATACAGGTGATCCAAAGGTCCACTTAAGCCCGATTTAAGATCACCCAAATCCGGACATTTGTGGAACTGCGTGGTATGGCGCACGGCGCAGTGTCCGATTTGTGCAGTAGACGAATTGATATGTCTTCGTTAACGTCCCTCCGTCCCGACCGTCCTCGTACCCGAGGAGTCAAACAATGGCGTTCCGCACGCGGAACTTCGCCCGTCTCTGTGCCGCCACTGCGCTGGCTGCGGGCGCTACCGGGTTCTTCGCGGCCCCGGCCCTCGCCGCCCCGAGCGGTACCGATTTCAGCATCGTCACCGAGGACATCACCGGGCCGGACGGCGCTCCGCTCGCCCCCGGTGCGTCCTCCGAGGTGATCACCACCATCACCAACGTCGGTGACGAGGTCATCACGGGCTTCAAGCTCTCGGTGACGCTGCCGGAGAGCGTGTCCTTCAAGAACCAGGTCGCGGCCGAGTTCTGCGCCTACGAGGGGCAGACGGTCACCTGCACCTTCGACGACGGCTGGGCGCTCGTCCCGATCGGCGCGGAGGACCCGGAGAACGACATCTACTCGGCGTGGGAGGTGCCCTTCGAGGTCACCGTCGCGGCCGACGCCAAGGGCCCGACGCTCAACGGCGGCAAGTCCACCGGTGAGATCTCGTACTACGCGGACCTCGAGACCGGTGTCGAGAAGGACGCCGAGACGAACGCGGTCACCGGCACGTTCCAGCCGGCGGCGTTCTCCGCGGCCGAGGCCGGGACGATCACCACGGTGTCGTACAAGACCGCCGCGAACCTGAAGACGACCGGCGGCAAGGGCCACAAGGGCAAGGACCGCTGGAAGCAGAACGACGACTGGTCGAAGGGCCGCAACTGCGGTCACCCGCCGAAGCCGCCGAAGCCCCCGAAGACGCCGACCCCGCCGCCGGCCACCACGCCGCCGGCCACCACGCCGCCGGCCACCCCGCCGGTGACGACGCCGCCGGCCACCCCGCCGGCCACCACGCCGCCGGCCACCCCGCCGGTGACCACGCCGCCGGCCACCACGCCGCCGGCGACGCCGCCGGTGACCACCCCGCCGGCCTCCCCGTCGCCGCAGCTGCCGACGACGATCCAGCACGAGGACGCGTTCGTGGCGCTGGTCAGCGTGCCGGGCGGCAATGGTGGCGGCGAGCCGGGCCTGCCGGTCACCGGCCCGCAGACCGCGATCATCGGTGGCGTCGGTGCCGCGGTGCTCGTCGGTGGCGCCGTGGTCTTCATGATGGCGCGTCGTCGTAAGGTCGTGACGGTTACCCCGGGCGACGGTAACTCCGCGCTCTGAGGTCACGATAAGGTGGCTTTGAGTCACCGCTAAAGCAACAGAAAGACAACGCCGCGGGCCCTCGGGCTCGCGGCGTTGTCGCTTTCCGGTCATCGGTCGGCGACGTAGTGTCGCAAGTGGGCGAATTACCCCGCTAGCTGCGTGATCGCCGCCGGGAAATGTCGCATGAGCGTCATGATTTCGGGGTCCCGCCGAGTCCGCATCGTTACCGGAGGGCCCCAAGATAATGCTCTGACCCGCCAATGAGGCGTTGACATAGAGAATGAACCGCGGACCCGGTGCGAGCCTGGTCCGCGGCTTTTTTGTGTCCTCTGGCAGAGTGGTCCGGGTGAGCCGCGCAGACTTGGACAAGCAGCCCCACGAGGTCGCCTCGATGTTCGACGGCGTGGCGCGTAACTACGACCTGACCAACACGGTGCTCTCCTTCGGGCAGGACCGTGGCTGGCGCCGGGCCACGCGGGACGCGCTGCAACTCAAGCTGGGCCAGCGGGTGCTCGACGTGGGCGCCGGCACCGGCGTCTCCACGCTGGAGCTGGGCCGGTCCGGCGCGTTCGCGGTCGGCCTCGACCTCTCGATCGGCATGCTGCGCGCGGGCCGCCGAGCCCGCCCGGACGTGCCGCTGCTGGCCGGTGACGCGCTGGCGCTGCCGTTCGCGGACGAGACGTTCGACGCGGCCACCATCTCCTTCGCGCTGCGCAACGTGGTCGACGTGGACGGTGCGCTGGCCGAGCTGGCCCGCGTGGTGCGCCCCGGCGGGCGGCTGGTGGTCTGCGAGTTCAGCCACCCGGTCAACGGCCCGTTCCGGAGCGTCTACCTGCAGTACCTGATGCGCTCCCTGCCGACGGTGGCGCGCGCGGTCTCCAGCAACCCGGAGGCGTACGTCTACCTCGCCGAGTCGATCCGCGCCTGGCCGGACCAGGCCGCGCTGGCGGACCGCATCGGGAAGGCCGGCTGGACCGCGGTGGCCTGGCGCAACCTGACCGGCGGCATCGTCGCGCTGCACCGCGCCACCAAGCCCTGACGTCCCGGCGGCGGGTGCTCACGGAGACTCGCTCCGTCACCGGCCACGGCTCGCTCGAACGAAGAGCGGCCCGCTGTGGCTCGGGCCGGACGGCTGTGGCTCGGGCCGGACGGAAGCGGTGTCGGCCGAGCGGGGCGGGTCGGCCGGGCCGGGCGGGTCGGCCGGGCCGGGCGGGTGGTGCGGGAGCGGTGGGGGCCGAACCGGACGGTGCGGGCCGGGGGAGTGCGGGCGCGGCCGGGGCGGGCGCCGGACGTACCGCCGGTTGATTGTGATCTTGAAAACGGTGAATGTGGCGTGGCCCAACGAGGCGGACTTATCCGCCCAAGTCGGACGGTCGGCGACCGAGTTGGACGTTTTTGTCACCCAGAAGGGTGATCTATCTAGATCTCTTTAACGGGTTGGAAATAATAAGGGTGGCCTAAGCCACACAAAGATCAGCCGTAGGCATACACTGCCCTCGCACATGCTTGTGAAGTCTTTCACTAGCACATGCGAGGAGGTATGGCCGTGACCCAGGTTGTGGCCGAACAGGCCGACGTGATCGTCGTGGGCGCGGGCCCGGGTGGCTCCGCGACCGCATATCACCTTGCCCAGCACGGTGTTCGGGTCCTGCTGCTCGAGAAGACCGAGTTCCCCCGGGAGAAGGTCTGCGGCGACGGGCTCACCCCGCGCGCGACCAAGCAGCTGATCAAGATGGGCGTCGACACCTCCGAAGAGGCCGGCTGGCTGCGCAACAAGGGCCTGCGGGTGATCGGTGGCGGCGTCCGCCTGGAGCTCGACTGGCCGGAGCTGGCCAGCTTCCCCAACTACGGTCTGACCCGCACCCGGCTCGACTTCGACCAGATGCTCGCGAAGCGCGCGGCCGAGGCCGGCGCGATCGTCCGGACCAGCACGAACGTGACCGGTCCGGTGTTCGCCGAGGACGGCCGGATCATCGGCGTGACGGCCGAGTCCGGTCCCGGAAAGGAGCCGGTCGAGTTCCGCGCGCCGCTGGTGGTCGCGGCGGACGGGGTTTCCGGCCGGTTCCCGCTCGCGCTGAACATCCGCAAGCGTGACGACCGGCCGATGGGCGTCGCGGTCCGGCGCTACTACAACTCGCCGGTCAAGCACGACGACGACTACCTGGAGTCCTGGCTGGAGCTTCGCTCCCGGGAAAATCCGGACAAGCTGCTCCCCGGGTACGGATGGATCTTCGGGATGGGCGACGGCCGGGTCAACGTGGGTCTCGGCGTGCTCAACTCGTCCACCGGCTACGGCAAGACCAACTACCGGCACATGCTGCTGGACTGGCTGGCCACCACGCCGGCCGAGTGGGGCACCGCGGACGAGGAGAACGCGGACGGCCCGATCCTCGGCGCCGCGCTGCCGATGGGCTTCAACCGCACGCCGCACTACTCGCGGGGCATGCTGCTGGTCGGCGACTCGGGCGGCATGGTGAACCCGTTCAACGGCGAGGGCATCGCGTACGCGATGGAGTCCGGCGAGCTGGCCGCGGAGATCATCACGCAGGCGCTGGCGCGCGCGGAGGGCGCCGAGCGGGAGCGCGCGCTGCAGGCGTACCCGGCGGAGCTGAAGCTGCGCTACGGCGGCTACTACCGGCTCGGCGGCGTCTTCGTGAAGCTGATCGGCCGGCCCGAGATCATGAAGATGGCCACCCGGTACGGCATGCCCCAGCCGCTGCTCATGCGGTTCGTGCTGAAGCTGCTGGCCAACCTGACCGACCCGCGTGGCGGCGACGCCATGGACAGGGTCATCAATGCGATGACGAGGGTCGCCCCGGCCGTTTGACCACCCCCGGTAGCAAGCCGATTTCAGAGCGCTAATAGTGTCACTGTCACAGAGATCACATAGGTAACACCACGAACCATCCCCCACCCCCGTCCGGACCCAGGAGACGACATGTCGTTCTCGCCGTACGTGCCCATCGTTCTGCTGTTCGTCCTCGGCGCGCTGTTCGCGCTGTTCTCCGTGTCGATCGCGCCGATCGTGGGCCCGCACCGGTACAACCGGGCCAAGCTCGACGCCTACGAGTGCGGCATCGAGCCGACTCCGCAGCCGGTCGGGGGTGGGCGTTTCCCGGTCAAGTTCTACCTGACCGCGATGCTCTTCATCATCTTCGACATCGAGATCATCTTCCTCTACCCGTGGGCCGTCCAGTTCGACGCGCTCGGCCTGTTCGGCCTGGTCGAGATGGTTCTCTTCATCGGCACCGTCTTCATCGCGTACGCCTACGTCTGGCGTCGCGGCGGTCTCAACTGGGACTGAGCCTCACCCCGCACAACCCCTGCACAACCCGCACATGAACGGATTGGGAAGGAGGGCCGGGCAATGGGTATCGAGGAGAAGCTGCCGAGCGGGATTCTGCTGACCAGCGTGGAGAAGCTGTCCAACTGGGCGCGCAAGTCGTCGTTCTGGGGCGCCACCTTTGGCCTGGCATGCTGCGCCATCGAGATGATGGCGGCCGGCGGACCCCACTACGACCTGGGCCGGTGGGGGATGGAGGTGTTCCGCGCCTCGCCCCGGCAGGCCGATCTGATGATCGTCGCGGGCCGGGTCAGCCAGAAGATGGCTCCGGTCGTCCGGCAGATCTACGACCAGATGCCGGAGCCGCGCTCGGTCATCTCGATGGGCGTGTGCGCCTCGTCCGGCGGCATGTTCAACAACTACGCGATCGTGCAGGGCGTCGACCACATCGTGCCGGTCGACATCTACCTGCCCGGCTGCCCCCCGCGGCCGGAGATGCTGATCGACGCGATCCTGAAGATGCGCGAGAAGGTCATGGTCGCGCCGCTCGGGCCGAACGGGCGCAAGATGCTGGAGCAGCGTCGGGCCGACGGCAAGCTGCCGCTGGTCGCGCCGGGTGCGATGCCGTCCTCCTACCGGGCCGACCCGAAGCGGCGCGCCGAGTGGGAGCAGGCCGTGCGCGAGGGCCGCGAGGAGCAGCTGCGCATCGAGAACTGGATGAAGGCGCAGAACCACCTGCGGGAGGGCGCGCGATGACGGCGCCGCAGAACCCGAGTTCGACCGCGGCCACGCCGGCCGGCGCGACCACCACCGCACCGGCGGACTACCCACCGTCCACCCGGGCCGGCAAGGGCCTGTTCGGCGTGGCCGGCACCGGTGACACGTCCGGCTTCGGCGGGCTGGTCCGGCAGCGCCCGGTCACGGACGCGCCGCCGCGCCCGTTCGGTGGCTACCTCGACGAGGTCCACGACGCGCTGGAGGAGGCGTACCCCCAGTTCGGCGAGGCGATCGAGAAGGTCGTCGTGCACCGCGGCGAGCTGACGCTGCACATCGTGCCGGAGCGGATCGCCGAGGTGTGCCGGGTGATGCGCGACGACCCGGCGCTGCGCTTCGAGCTCTGCTCGTCGGTGAACGGGGTGGACTACCTCGGCCAGGACGAGCGGCGGCTGCACGTGGCGTACCAGCTGACGTCGATGACCTTCCGTCGCCGCGTGCGGCTGGAGGTGGCGGTCAGCCCGGCCGCGCCGCAGGTGCCGAGCGTGACCGGCGTCTATCCGACCGCCGACTGGCAGGAGCGGGAGACGTACGACATGTTCGGCGTGATCTTCGTCGGCCATCCCAACCTGACCCGGATCATGATGCCGGACGACTGGGAGGGCCACCCGCAACGCAAGGACTACCCGCTCGGTGGGGTCCCGGTGGAGTACAAGGGCGCCGAGATTCCGCCGCCGGACTCGCGGAGGACCTACCAATGACGCAGTCCAGTCATGCCACCTCGGGGTACGCCACCGAGCGCGAGACCACCGAGGGCAAGGTCTTCACCGTCACCGGTGGGGACTGGGACCAGGTCGTCGCCGGCATCGACCCGCTCACCGACGAGCGGATCGTGGTCAACATGGGGCCGCAGCACCCGTCCACGCACGGCGTGCTCCGCCTGGTGCTGGAGCTGGAGGGCGAGACGGTCACCGAGGCGCGTCCGGTCGTCGGTTACCTGCACACCGGCATCGAGAAGAACCTCGAGTACCGCAACTGGGTGCAGGGCTCGACGTTCGTGACGCGGATGGACTACCTGGCGCCGCTGCACAACGAGACCGGGTACGCGCTGGCCGTGGAGAAGCTGCTCGGCGTCGAGGAGCAGATCACCGAGCGCGCCACCACGATCCGGGTGCTGATGATGGAGCTGAACCGGATCAGTTCGCACCTGGTCTGGCTGGCCACCACCGGCATGGAGCTGGGCGCGATCTCGATGATGCTCTACGGCTTCCGCGAGCGGGAGTACATCCTGGACATCTTCGAGGAGGCCTCCGGCCTGCGGATGAACCACGCGTACATCCGGCCGGGCGGCGTCGCGCAGGACTTCCCGGAGTCCGCGGTGAAGAAGACGCGCGACTTCCTGAAGTACCTGCCGAAGAAGCTCAAAGAGTACGAGGACATGCTCAGCGGCCAGCCCATCTGGCACGAGCGGACCAAGGGCGTCGCGGTGCTGGACGTGACCGGGTGCGTGGCGCTCGGCATCACCGGCCCGGTGCTGCGCTCCGCCGGCCTGGCCTGGGACCTGCGGAAGACCATGCCGTACTGCGGGTACGAGACGTACGAGTTCGACGTCCCGACCGCGACCACGGCCGACGTGTGGGGCCGCTACCAGGTGCGGCTCGCCGAGATCCGCGAGTCCATGAAGATCGTCGAGCAGGCGCTGGACCGGCTCCGGCCCGGTCCGGTGATGATCCAGGACAAGAAGATCGGCTGGCCCGCGCAGCTGGCGATCGGCGTGGACGGCATGGGCAACTCGCTGGAGCACGTCGCCAAGATCATGGGTCAGTCGATGGAGTCGCTGATCCACCACTTCAAGCTGGTCACCGAGGGCTTCCGGGTCCCGGCCGGCCAGGTCTACGTGCAGATCGAGGCGCCGCGCGGCGAGCTCGGTGTGCACGCGGTCTCCGACGGTGGCACGCGCCCGTACCGGGTGCACTACCGCGAGCCGAGCTTCGTCAACCTGCAGGCCATTCCCGCGATGGCCGAGGGCGCACTGCTGGCGGACGTCATCGCCGGCGGCGCATCGCTGGATCCGGTCATGGGTGGATGTGATCGCTAGATGACGACGACGGTCTTCACGGAAACGGTCTACGAGCGGGCGCGGGCGATCCTGGCCCGCTTCCCCGAGGGGCGCGAGCGGTCGGCGCTGCTCCCGCTGCTGCACCTGGTGCAGAGCGAGGAGGGGTACGTCAGCCCGGCCGGTGTGGCGTTCTGCGCCGAGGTGCTCGGCATCAACAAGGCGCAGGTCGGCGCGGTCGCCACGTTCTACACGATGTACAAGCGCCGGCCCACCGGCGACTGGCTGGTCAGCGTCTGCACGAACACCATGTGCAACGTGCTCGGCGGCCAGGAGGTCTACGACACGCTCACCGAGACGCTCGGCGTCGGGCACGACGAGACCACGGCGGACGGCACGATCACGCTGGAGCACGCGGAGTGCCTCGCGGCCTGCGACTACGGGCCGGTGATGACCGTCAACTACGACTTCTTCGACAACGTCACGCCGGACTCGGCGGTCGAGGTGGTCGAGGCGCTGCGGGCCGGCAACCCGCCCAAGCCCAGCCGGGCGCCGCGGCTCTGCACGCTCAAGGAGATGGCGGTGCAACTGGCCGGCTTCTCCGACCCGCGCGAGGGCGCGGTGGGCGAGGGTGTCGCCGGCGCGCCGACGCTGCGCGGTGTCACGCTGGCGCAGCAGCACGGCATCTCGGTCGCCGGATTCGACCTGGACACCCCGATCCCGCGCAAGGCGGCGGACGGTTCCCCGGCCCCGGCGAAGTCCGCTCCGGCGAAGGTGGCGGACGCGGTCAGGTCGGCCGTCTCGACCGCCAAGGACGCGGTCACGCACCGCAGGCCGAGCGACAGCTCCGGCGGGGACGTCAAGGATCCCGAGGTCCGCGCCGCCGAGTCCCGCAACCCGGACGCGAAGACGCCGGCTCCCGACGCCCCCGGCCGCGAGGTTCCGGGGCAGACCGGCGACGCGGCCGGTGACGCGAAACCGGCCGGCGACGACCCGGGCCCGCAGCGGCAGAACCTCAAGGACGCCCAATGAGCTTTTCGGACTCTCGGGAGGAACGGTGACCTCTCCTCGACGTGAGGTGCTGGAGAAGCTGACTCCGGTGCTGACCAAGCGCTGGCTTTCGCCGGACGCGTGGGATATCGACGTCTATGAGCGGTTGGACGGCTACGCGGCCCTGCGCAAGGCGCTCGACGTCCACCCAGATGATCTTATCCAATTGATCAAGGATTCGGGGCTTCGCGGGCGAGGTGGTGCGGGCTTCCCGACCGGCCTGAAGTGGGGCTTCATCCCGCAGGGCGACGGCAAGCCGCACTACCTGGTGATCAACGCCGATGAGGGCGAGCCCGGGACCTGCAAGGACCTGCCGCTGATGACGCACGACCCGCACGCGCTGGTCGAGGGCGCAATCATCGCCTCCTATGCGATCCGGGCCGAGCGCGCGTACATCTACATCAGAGGTGAGGCAGTTCACGCCGCGCGGCGTCTGCGGAACGCGGTCGACCAGGCCTACGCCCGGGGATATCTCGGACAAAACATCCTCGGGTCGGGTCTGAACCTCGACCTGGTCGTGCACAGCGGTGCCGGCGCGTACATCTGCGGCGAGGAGACCGCGCTGCTCGACTCGCTGGAGGGCTTCCGCGGCCAGCCCCGGCTGCGGCCGCCGTTCCCGGCCACGCACGGGCTCTACGCCAGCCCGACCGTGGTCAACAACGTCGGGACGATCGCCAGCGTGCCGTACATCGTGCTGGGCGGCGCCGCCTGGTGGAAGAGCATGGGCACGGAGAAGTCGGCCGGCCCGATGATCTACTCGCTGTCCGGGCGGATCAACAACCCCGGCCAGTACGAGTGCGGCCTCGGCATCACGCTGCGCGAGCTGATCGAGCTGGCCGGCGGCATGCAGCCGGGGCACGAGCTGAAGTTCTGGACGCCGGGCGGCTCGTCCACGCCGCTGCTGGCCGCGGAGCACATCGACACCCCGATGGACTTCGAGGGCGTCGCCGCGGCCGGGTCGATCCTCGGCACCACGGCCACCCAGATCTTCAGCGACCAGGACTGCCCGGTCTACGCGACGTACCGCTGGCTGGAGTTCTACCACCACGAGTCGTGCGGCAAGTGCACCCCGTGCCGCGAGGGCAACTACTGGATGGTCCGGGTGTTCCGCCGGATCCTGGCCGGCGAGGGCACCCACGCCGACCTGGACACGCTGCTGGACACCTGCGACAACGTGCTCGGTCGCTCGTTCTGCGGCCTCGGCGACGGCGCGACCAGCTCGGTGACGTCCTCGCTGAAGTACTTCAAGCAGGACTACCTGGACTACATCGAGGGCCGGAAGGCGCCTCGACTCTCCGCCAAGCAGCTGGTGGGGGCCCACTGATGGGTGCGAGGAGTGCAGCGGCGCCGTCGGCACCGCAGCTGAGTATCGGGACGGGACCGCGAAGCGGAGCCCCGCAGTCGCCCATCCGGGAGGCACGGTCATGACGGATGTAGCGAAGAAGGCCGACACCGTCACGCTGACGATCGACGGCATCGAGGTGACCGCGCCGAAGGGCGCGCTGCTGATCCGGGTCGCGGAGCAGCTCGGGATCGCCATCCCGCGCTTCTGCGACCACCCGCTGCTCGCCCCGGCCGGCGCCTGCCGCCAGTGCCTGGTCGAGGTGGAGGGGCAGCGCAAGCCGGTCGCGTCGTGCACCCAGACCGTCGCGGACGGCATGGTCGTGAAGACGCAGCTCACCTCGCCGGTCGCCGCGAAGGCGCAGGGTGGCGTGATGGAGCTGCTGCTGATCAACCACCCGCTCGACTGCCCGATGTGCGACAAGGGCGGCGAGTGCCCGCTGCAGAACCAGGCGATGTCGACCGGCCGGTCCGACTCGCGCTTCGTCGAGCAGAAGCGCGAGTACCAGAAGCCGATCAACATCTCCAGCCAGGTGCTGCTGGACCGCGAGCGCTGCGTGCTCTGCCAGCGGTGCACGCGGTTCTCCGAGGAGATCGCCGGCGACAAGTTCATCGATCTGATGGACCGGTCGTCCGGGGAGCAGATCAACACGTACCGGGACGACTTCTTCGGCGGCACCGGGACCGGTGACGTCACGTCCGAGGGCGACGTGCTGTTCAACTCGTACTTCTCCGGCAACACCGTGCAGATCTGCCCGGTCGGCGCGCTCACCGGTGCGCAGTACCGCTTCCGGGCCCGGCCGTTCGACCTGGTCAGCACGCCGAGCGTGTGCGAGCACTGCTCGGCCGGCTGCGCGATGCGCACGGACTGGCGGCGCGGCAAGGTGATGCGGCGGCTGGCCGGCGACGACCCGGCGGTCAACGAGGAGTGGAACTGCGACAAGGGCCGGTGGGGCTTCCGGTACGCGACCGCGTCCGACCGGCTCACCAACCCGCTGATCCGGGAGAACGGCGAGCTGCGCGAGGCATCGTGGAGCGAGGCGTTCGCGGTCGCGGCCGACGGGCTGCGCGCGGCCCGGGACGCCGAGCGGGGCATCGGCGTGCTGACCGGTGGCCGGCTCACGGTCGAGGACGCGTACGCGTACGCGAAGTTCGCCCGGGTCGCGCTGCGGACGAACGACATCGACTTCCGGGCCCGGCCGGTCTCCCCCGAGGAGACCGACTTCCTGGCCTCGTCCGTGGTCGGCCGGACCGACGTGCAGTACAGCGACGTGGACACCGCGCCCGCCGTGGTCTTCGCCGGGCTGGAGCCGGAGGAGGAGTGCCCGATCCTCTTCCTGCGGGTCCGCAAGGCGTTCACCAAGCGCCGGCTGCCGGTGCTGGCGCTCGCGCCGTTCCTGTCCCGCGGCTTCGAGAAGCTGGGCGCGGTGCTGGTCGGCACCGTGCCGGGCGACGAGGCGCGGCTGCTCGGCGAGGACGCGTCGGTCGCGTCCGCGCTGTCCCAGCCGGGCGCGATCCTGTTCGTCGGCGAGCGGCTGGCCGGCGTGCCGGGTGCGCTCTCCGCGGCGGCCGCGCTCGCCGACCGTACCGGTGCGAAGCTGGCCTGGGTTCCGCGACGGGCCGGGGACCGGGGCGCGATCGACGCCGGGTGCCTGCCGCACCTGCTGCCCGGCGGCCGGCTGGTCACCGAGGCGGCCGCGCGCGCGGAACTCTCCGCGGCCTGGGACGTCGAGCCCGGCGTGATCCCGTCGATCCCCGGCCGGAGCACCGACGACATCATCGCGGCGGCCGCCACCGGCCGGATCGGCGCGCTGGTCGTGGCCGGTGTCGACCCGGCCGACCTGGCCGACCCGCGACAGGCCGAGGCCGCGCTGGACGCGGTGCCGTTCCTGATCAGCCTGGAGCTGCGGGCGACCGCGGTCACCCGGCGCGCGGACGTGATCTTCCCGATCGCGCCCGTGGTGGAGAAGGCCGGGTCGTTCGTGGACTGGGAGGGGCGGCTGCGCACGTTCGAGGCCGTGCTGCGCACCACCGCGATGACCGACGCGCGGGTGCTCGACGCGCTCGCCGCCCAGCTCGGCACCGCGCTGAACACCGGTGACGTCAACGAGGTCCGCCGTGAGCTGGGCAGTCTGCCGGTCACCCGGGCGCGGCGCCCGATGGCCCCGGCGGTGGCCCCGGTCGCTCCGGCCCAGCCGGGTGAGCACGAGGCCGTGCTCGCCACCTGGCACCAGCTGATCGACCTGGGCTCGCTGACCGACGGCGACGAGCACCTCAACGGTACGGCCCGGCCGCCGGTGGTCCGGCTGTCCCGCGGCACGGCCGCCGCGCTCGGCGTGCGCGACGGCGCGCCGGTCACGGTCGGCGCGGAGCGCGGCTCCGTCACGCTGCCCGTGCTGATCACCGAGATGGCCGACGGCGTCGTCTGGCTGCCGACGAACTCGCCCGGCTCGACCGTGCGGCGCTCGCTCGGCACGGCCGGGTCGATCGTCCGGCTGTCCGCGGCGGCATCACCGAACGGGGCCGGCCCGCTCCTGGCCCAACGCACCGCGGGAGGTGACTCGTAATGGATCCCACGCTCCAGACCTTCGAGAACGACGTCTGGTGGATCGCGCTGATCAAGGTGCTCGGCGTCTTCGTCCTGCTCCTGCTGCTGACGCTGTTCACCATCAACTACGAGCGCAAGGTCGTGGCCCGGATGGCGGTCCGGCCCGGACCGAACCAGGTCGGGCCGAAGGGCTGGCTGCAGAGCCTCACGGACGGCCTGAAGCTGCCGTTCAAGGAGGAGATCATCCCGCGTACCGCGGACAAGGTGATCTACTTCATCGCCCCGGTCATCTCCGCGACCTGCGCGTTCACCGCGTTCTCGGTCATCCCGTTCGGCCCGGTGGTCTCGATCTTCGGGCAGCAGACCGCGTTGCAGGTCACCGACGTACCGGTCTCCGTGCTGGTCGTGCTGGCCTGCGCGTCGATCGGCATCTACGGCGTGGTGCTGGCCGGCTGGGCGTCCGGGTCGACGTACCCGCTGCTCGGCGGCCTGCGGTCGAGCGCCCAGATGATCTCGTACGAGGTTGCGATGGGTCTGTCGATCGTGGCGGTCTTCATGATGGCCGGCTCGATGTCGACGTCGCAGATCGTGGCGGCGCAGGCGAACGGCCGCGAGGTCGCGCTGTTCGGGCTGGAGTTCACCGCGCCCGGCTGGTACGCGATCCTGCTGGCCCCGAGCTTCGTCATCTACGCGATCTCCGCGGTCGGTGAGACGAACCGGGCGCCGTTCGACCTGCCCGAGGCGGAGTCCGAGCTGGTCGGCGGCTTCCACACGGAGTACTCGTCGTTCAAGTTCGCGCTGTTCTTCCTGGCCGAGTACATCAACATGATCACCGTCTCGGCGCTCTGCACCACGCTCTTCCTGGGCGGCTGGCGGGCGACCTGGCCGATCACGCTCTGGTCCGGCGCGAACACCGGCTGGTGGCCGCTGATCTGGTTCCTGGCGAAGGTGCTGCTCTGCCTGTTCGTCTTCATCTGGCTGCGGGCCACGCTGCCCCGGATGCGCTACGACCAGTTCATGCGGTTCGGGTGGAAGGTCCTGATCCCGGTCAACCTGGTGTGGATCCTGCTGCTCGCCACCGTGCGCGTGCTGCAGACCTCGGACCTGGGCTCGCAGACCCGCTGGACGCTGATCGGCGGTGCCGTCCTCGTGGTGGTGCTGGTCGCGGTGCTCTGGCCGTCCGGAAAGAAGGCCGCCGCGCCGAGCCTGGCCGACCAGGTCGCGGCCCGGCCCCAGGGCAGCTTCCCGCTGCCGCCGCTCGACCTGCAGGTGCCGCCGAGCCCGCGCGCGGTCCGCCAGGTCGCGCAGCGCCAGCCGGCGGACGTCTCGTCCTCCGAAGACAACTCCGCTGAGAAGAGTGAGGTGTGACGTGGGCGTGATGGACCCCTTCAAGGGCTTCGGCGTGACCTTCTCGCACATGTTCCGGAAGGTCATCACCACCGACTACCCGTTCAAGCCGCCGGTCTCCGCGCCGCGCTACCACGGCCGGCACATCCTCAACCGGCACCCGGACGGCCTGGAGAAGTGCATCGGCTGCGAGCTGTGCGCCTGGGCCTGCCCGGCCGATGCGATCTTCGTCGAGGGTGGGGACAACACCGAGGACGAGCGCTACTCGCCCGGTGAGCGGTACGCGAAGAACTACCAGATCAACTACGCGCGCTGCATCTTCTGCGGGCTCTGCATCGAGGCCTGCCCGACCCGTTCACTGACCATGTCGAACGAGTACGAGCTGGCCCGCGACAACCGGCAGGACCTCATCTTCACCAAGGAGCAGCTGCTCGCGCCGCTGCTGGAGGGGATGAGCAAGCCGCCGCACGCGATGTTCCTCGGCGACACCGAGAAGGACTACTACGTCGGCGCGCTGGAGAACCCGGGCACCTCCGCCGGGGCCGAGCGTGCCCCCTGGTCCGACGCGGGCACCGCGGACGCGGCGGGGAGTGCGGCATGAGCGAGCTTGCGAACGAATCATCGGCTCAGCGCCGACCACACGGACACCGCAGCGGTGAGAGGAGTCCGGCATGATCACCGAGCTCTCCGGCGGGGAGACCGCGCTGTTCTGGATCCTGGCGCCACTCGCGGTGATCGGCGCGCTCGGCATGGTGCTGGCCCGCAACGCGGTGCACTCCGCGCTCTGGCTGGTCGTCACCATGCTGTGCCTCGGCGTCTTCTACGTCGCCCAGGCCGGCCCGTTCATCGGCATGGCCCAGATCATCGTCTACACCGGCGCGATCATGATGCTGTTCCTGTTCGTGCTGATGCTGGTCGGCCGGGACGCGTCGGACTCGCTGATCGAGACGTTGCGCGGCCAGCGGGTCGCCGCGATCGTGCTCGGTCTGGGCTTCGCCGGCCTGGTCGGCGCCGGCCTGTCCCGCGCGCTGGCCGGCACCGGCGCGGTCGGCCTGGCCGCGGCGAACGAGGGCGGCAACCTGCAGGGCATCGCGAGCCTGCTGTTCACCAGGTACGTCTTCGCGTTCGAGGTCACCTCCGGGCTCCTGATCAGCGCCGCGGTCGGCGCGATGATCCTGGCGCACGTCGAGCGGGCCAAGGGCGAGAAGCCGTCGCAGGTGGAGCGGATGAAGGCCCGGTTCGCGCCGGGCAGCTACCCCGGGCCGAAGGCCGGCCCCGGCATCTTCGCCACCTCGGACTCGGTCGCCACGCCGGCCCGGCTGCCGGACGGCACGTTCGCCGAGCGCAGCATCTCGAAGATCCTCCCGGTCCGCGAGCTGACCTCCCAGGAGTCGGCGCCCAAGGGGACGGAGAAGTAGATGTCACCCTCCGCCTACATCGTGCTGTCCGCGATCCTGTTCACGATCGGCGCGTCCGGCGTGCTGATCCGCCGCAACGCGATTGTGCTGTTCATGTGCATCGAGTTGATGCTCAACGCCGCGAATCTCGCGCTGGTCACCTTCAGCCGGATCAACGGAAACCTCGACGGCCAGATCATGGCGTTCTTCGTCATGGTCGTCGCGGCCGCCGAGGTGGTGGTCGGCCTGGCGATCATCATGTCGATCTTCCGGACCCGGCGTTCCGCGAGCGTCGACGACGCCAACCTCCTGAAGTACTAAGGGGCCGACTGTGGAACAACACACGGTGGAGTACGCCCAGGCCACGGGGCTGCTGGGGCAGATGTGGCTGCTGGTGGCGATCCCGCTGGCCAGCGCCGCGGTGCTCCTGCTGCTCGGCCGCCGCGCCGACCGCTGGGGCCACTGGCTCGGCGTGCTGGCCCCGGCGGCGTCGTTCGTCCTCGGGCTCGTCCTCTTCGCGCAGCTGCGCGGGCTGGAGAACAAATCCGTCGAACTGTCGCTGTGGCAGTTCATCGACGTCTTCGCGCTGCAGGTCGACTTCGGTCTGCTCTACGACCCGCTCTCCGCGGTGTTCGTGCTGCTGATCACGGGCGTCGGCTCGCTGATCCACCTGTACGCGGTGGAGTACATGCGCCACGACGAGGGGCGTCGCCGGTTCTTCGGCTACTTCAACCTCTTCGTCGCGGCCATGCTGCTGCTGGTGCTCGGCAACAACTACGTGATGCTCTACGTCGGCTGGGAGGGCGTCGGTCTCGCGTCGTACCTGCTGATCTCGTTCTGGTACACCAAGCCGGCCGCCGCGACCGCGGGCAAGAAGGCGTTCCTGATGAACCGGGTCGGCGACGCCGGCTTCGCCATCGCCATCTTCCTGATGTTCGCGGCGCTCGGCACCACGCAGTACGACGAGGTCTTCAACGGCGTCTCGGCGCTCAGCGCGGGCATGGTGCTCGCCATCGGCCTCCTGCTGCTGCTCGGTGCGACCGGCAAGTCCGGCCAGTTCCCGCTCCAGGCCTGGCTCCCGGACGCGATGGAGGGCCCGACCCCGGTCTCCGCGCTCATCCACGCGGCCACCATGGTCACCGCGGGCGTCTACCTGATCGCCCGCTCCAACCCGGTCTTCTCCGCGAACACGACGCTGCAGACCACGGTCGTCGCGATCGGCGCGCTGACGCTGGTGATCGGCTGCATCATCGGCTGCGCCAAGGACGACATCAAGCGCGTGCTGGCCTGGTCGACGGTCTCGCAGATCGGCTACATGTTCCTCGGCGTCGGGCTCGGCGGCGGGGCGTACGCGCTGGCCATCGTGCACCTGCTGGCGCACGGCTTCTTCAAGGCCGGCCTGTTCCTCGGTGCCGGCTCGGTGATGCACGGGATGAACGACCAGACCGACATCCGGCGGTTCGGCGGGCTGGCGAAGCACATGCGGATCACCTGGGCCACGTTCGGCCTCGGCTGGCTGGCGATCATCGGCATGTTCCCGTTCTCCGGCTTCTTCTCCAAGGAACCGATCATCGCGGCCGCGTTCGAGCGGGAGGACTGGACGGCCTGGCTGTTCGGCGGCGCCGCGCTGCTCGGCGCCGGACTGACCGCGTTCTACATGACGCGGCTGTTCGTGCTCACCTTCCACGGCCCGAAGCGCTGGACGGCCGATGTGCACCCGCACGAGTCGCCCACGTTGATGACGGTCCCGCTGATCCTGCTGGCGGTCGGGTCGGTCGCGTCCGGTTTCCTGCTCTCCACGAGCGTGCCGGACTGGCTCACGCCGACGCTCGGCACGCACGAGGGCGAGCACCACGCGGTCCTGTCGCACACGGTCATCACGATCCTGTCGCTCGGCGTCACCGTGCTCGGCGCGGGTCTGGCCTGGCTGCTGTTCCGCAACGGCACGCAGGAGCAGGAGCAGCCCGCGGGCGTGCTGGTCACCGCGGCCCGCCGGAACCTCTACGCGGACACGTTCAACGAGTGGGTGTTCGAGCGTCCCGGCCTCTACCTGACCCGCGCGCTGGTGTTCCTCGACAACCGGGGCGTCGACGGTGTGGTCAACGGGCTCGCGGCCGCGGTGGGCGGCGGGTCCGGCCGGCTGCGGCGGATGCAGACCGGCTTCGTCCGCTCCTATGCCATGTCGATCCTCACCGGCGCGCTGGTGGTCACGGCGGCGTTCGTCGCGCTGCAGTTGGGGTGGTTGGTGTGAGCTCCTTTCCCTACCTGTCGGTGCTGACCGTGGCGCCGCTGGTCGGCGCGCTGGTCGTGGCGTTCCTGCCACGCAGCCGGCCCGAGCTGGCGAAGTGGCTCACGCTCGCCTGGTCGCTCGGCATCCTGGCGCTGACCGTGGCGCTCTGGGTCGCGTTCGAGGCCGGCGGCGAACGGCTCCAGCTGCGCGAGTCGTACCCGTGGATCCCCGGCTGGGGCGCGAACTTCACGTTCGCGGTGGACGGCATCGCGCTGGTCATGCTGATGCTGATCGCGGTGCTGGTGCCGATCGTCATCCTGGCGGCCTGGCACGAGGCGGACGCCAGTGGACGGTCGGTGCCGGTCTACTTCGCGCTGCTGCTGGCCCTGGAGTCGACGATGATCGGCGTCTTCGCGGCCGCCGACGTCTTCCTCTTCTACGTGTTCTTCGAGGTCATGCTGGTGCCGATGTACTTCCTCATCGGCTCCTACGGCGGTGCCAAGCGGCAGTACGCGGCGGTCAAGTTCTTCCTCTACTCGCTGGTCGGCGGCCTGTTCATGCTGGCGGCCGTGGTCGGGCTGTGGGTGGCCGGCGGCAAGACGTTCGACTGGGCGGCGCTGACCCAGATCGACATGTCGACCGGGACCGAGCGGTGGCTGTTCCTCGGCTTCTTCCTCGCGTTCGCGATCAAGGCGCCGTTCTTCCCGTTCCACACCTGGCTGCCGGACGCCGGCGGGGTGGCGCCGGCCGGCGCGGGCGCGCTGCTCGTCGGGATACTCGACAAGGTCGGCACGTTCGGCATCCTGCGGTACTGCCTGCCGCTCTTCCCGGACGCGTCCCGGTACTTCGCGCCGCTCGCGCTGGTGCTCGGCGTGATCGGCATCATCTACGCGGCGCTGCTCGCGGTCGGGCAGAACGACCTCAAGCGGCTCGTGTCGTACACGTCGATCGCGCACTTCGGCTTCATCGGCGTCGGCATCTTCGCGTTCACCACCCAGGCCGGTACCGGCGCGGTGCTCTACATGGTCAACCACGGCCTCGCCACCGGCCTGCTCTTCCTGGTCGTCGGCATGCTGGTGGCCCGTCGCGGCTCCGCGTTGATCACCGACTTCGGCGGCGCCGGCAAGTACGTCCCGATCCTGGCCGGTGTGCTGTTCTTCGCCGGCCTGGCGTCGCTGGCGATGCCCGGGACCGCGCCGTTCGTCTCCGAGTTCCTGGTGCTGGTCGGCACGTTCACGGTGAACAAGCCGATCGCGATCATCGCGACGCTCGGCATCGTGCTCGCGGCCGCGTACGTGCTCTGGATGGTCCAGCGCACCGTGCAGGGCACCCCGAACCCGGCGCTGGCCGAGGTCGAGGGCATGCGCCGGGACATCACGCTGCGCGAGAAGGTCGTGGTCGCGCCGCTGATCGCGATGATCATCGTGTTCGGCTTCTACCCGAAGCCGATCACCGACGTCATCAACCCGGCCGTGCAGGCCACCATGCAGGACGTCGGCGCGACGGACCCCGCACCCACGGCGATCACCGAGGCGGCGAAGTGACCATGGACGAACTCAAGGCACCATCCATCGACTACGCGGCCGTCGCGCCGATCCTCATCCTGTTCGGCGCCGCCTGCCTCGGCGTGCTCGTCGAGGCGTTCGTACCCCGGCGGGCGCGGCACGCGGTGCAGCTGAGCCTGGCCCTGCTCGGCACGGTCGCCGGGCTGGTCGTCGTGGTCACCCAGGCCTCGACCCGGGCCACCACGGCCGCCGGCGCGCTCGCCATCGACGGTCCCGCGGTCTTCCTGCAGGGCGCGATCCTGGTGCTCGCGCTGGTGTCACTGCTGCTCATGGGCGAGCGGAAGCTGGAGGCCGGCGGCGCGTTCGTGCCGCAGGCCGCGATCACGGTCGGCTCCGACGCGGACGTCCGGCAGGCCGCCCGCGCGCCCGGCCTGACCGAGGTCTACCCGATCGCGCTCTTCGCGATCGCCGGCATGCTGCTCTTCGTGGCCGCGAACGACCTGCTCACCATGTTCATCGCGCTCGAGGTCTTCTCGCTGCCGCTCTACCTGCTCTGCGCGCTCGCCCGCCGGCGGCGGCTGCTCAGCCAGGAGGCCGCGCTGAAGTACTTCCTGCTCGGGTCGTACGCGTCCGCGTTCTTCCTGTTCGGCGTGGCGCTCATCTACGGCTTCGTCGGCGCGGTCGACTTCGGCAGCATCCACGCCGCGGCCGCCGAGTCCGACCGCGACCCGCTGCTGCTCTACGCGGGCCTGGCGATGCTCTCCATCGGCCTGCTGTTCAAGACCGCGGCGGTGCCGTTCCACGTCTGGACGCCGGATGTCTACCAGGGCGCGCCGACGCCGATCACCGCGTTCATGGCCGCGTGCACCAAGGTTGCCGCGTTCGGCGCGCTGCTGCGCGTGCTCTACGTCGGGTTCAACGGCCTGAGCTGGGACTTCACGCCGATCCTGGGCGTCATCGCGGTGCTCACCATGATCATTGGTGCGGTGCTGGCGGTGACGCAGACCGACATCAAGCGGCTGCTGGCCTACTCGTCCATCGCGAACGCCGGGTATCTGCTGGTCGGCGTGCTGGCCAGCGGCGAGGCCGGGCTCGCCAGCACCATGTTCTACCTGGTCGCCTACGGGTTCACGGTGCTCGGCGCGTTCGCCGTGGTGATGCTGGTCCGGGACGCGGACGGCGAGGCCGGTCACCTGTCCCGCTGGGCCGGGCTCGGCCGCCGGTCACCGTTGATCGCCGGGCTCTTCACGTTCATCCTGCTCGCGTTCGCCGGGATTCCGCTGACCAGCGGATTCATCAGCAAGTTCGCCGTGTTCGGCGCCGCGATCGAGGGCGGGCAGACCTGGCTCGTGATCGCCGGTGTGATCAGCAGCATCGTGCTCGCGTTCCCGTACCTGCGGGTCGTGGTCATGATGTGGCTCTCCGACCCGAGCGAGGCCACGCCGACCGTCTCCGTCCCCGGCGTGTTCACCACGGTCGCGCTGACCATCGGTGTGGCGATGACGCTGCTCCTCGGCGTGGCCCCGTCCCTGCTCCTGGACCTGACCAGCGGCGCCGCCGAGTTCGTCCAGTAGCGCCGTGTTCCCCCACAGGGCTGGCCTGCCACGCATATGGCATCGTAGAGTCGTGGCAGGCCTTACCCCAGGTGCAGTGCATGCGAGCGGGATCGACTTCGTCGACCCCGCCATCGAGGCGTCGGTGTCGGCGATCCTCGAGGAGGTCGAGGCCAGTCTCCGGGACAGCGTCGACAGTGCGGATCCGCTGGTCCGCGAGGCGTCGATGCATCTCGTCTCGGCCGGCGGCAAACGCTTCCGGCCGCTGCTCGTCGCGGTCGGCGCCCACCTCGGCGACCCGACCGAGGCGCGCGTGACCCAGGCCGCGGTGGTCATGGAGATGACCCACCTCGCCACGCTCTACCACGACGACGTCATGGACGAGGCCGCCGTCCGGCGCGGTGCGCCCAGCGCGAACAGCCGCTGGACGAACTCGGTCGCGATCCTGGTCGGCGACTACCTGTTCGCCCGCGCGGCGGACATATCGGCCGACCTGGGCACCGAGGCGGTCCGGCTCCAGGCGCGGACGTTCTCGCAGCTCGTGCAGGGTCAGCTGGCCGAGACCGTGGGTCCGCGCGACGGCGACCCGATCGCGCACCACCTCAAGGTCATCGAGGACAAGACCGCCTCGCTGATCGCCACGTCCGCCCGGTTCGGCGGTCTCTTCGCCGGTGCGCCGGCCGAGCAGGTCGACGCGCTCGCCGGCTACGGCATATCGATGGGCATCGCGTTCCAGCTCTCCGACGACCTGCTGGACATCGCGTCCGAGTCGATCCAGTCCGGCAAGACACCCGGCACCGACCTGCGCGAGGGCGTGCCGACGCTGCCGGTGCTCTACGCACTGGCGTCGGACGACGCGGACGCGGCCTCGGTCCGGCTGCGCGAGCTGCTCTCGATGGGCCCGCTGGTCGACGACGCGCTGCACGCGGAGGCGCTCGGCCTGCTGCGCGAGTCGCCGGCGATGAAGCGCGCGCGGGAGACGGTCCGCGCCTACGCGGACGAGGCCCGCAACCGGATAGCGGTCCTGCCGGAGGGCCCGACCCGCCGCACGCTCGAGGGCCTCTGCGACTTCATCTCCGACAGAACCTCTTAAAAACCTTCAAAGCGGATATTCCCGCTTCCGGCGTGGTCCGGCCCGCACGCTCCCGCGGGCCGGCGGTGCCGTCGTCGGTCACCGAAACCCCGCCCGGCGTCGCCCAGCTGCGGGTCGGGCGATGTGATCGGGGACAATGGCCGTGTCGGTTCTCCGGGAGGGTGTAACAGGTCGTGGCTGCTGGCAGCGATGTTGACTGGGTCAATCGGTTCGCGGACGAGGTGATCGCCGAGGCGGAGCGTCGTGCGCCGGGCAAGCCGATCGTCTGTGCGAGCGGGCTCAGCCCGTCCGGGCCGATCCACCTCGGAAACCTGCGCGAGGTGATGACGCCGCATCTGGTGGCGGACGAGATCCGCCGGCGCGGCCACGACGTCGTGCACATCATCTCCTGGGACGACTTCGACCGTTACCGGAAGGTGCCGGTCGGCATCGCGGGCGTCGACGAGAGCTGGGCCGAGCACATCGGCAAGCCGCTGACCCGGGTTCCGGCGCCGGCCGGCTCGGAATATCCGAACTGGGCCGCCCACTTCAAGGCCGCGATGATCGAGTCGCTGGCGGAGCTGGGCGTGGAGTACCGGGGCATCAGCCAGACCGAGATGTACACCTCCGGTGCGTACCGTGACCAGGTTCTGCTCGCCATGCGGGAGCGGGGCCGGATCGATGCGATCCTGGACCGCTACCGCACGAAGAACCGGGACGGTGCCGCGCCGAAGAAGGGCCCCAAGCAGCAGGGCCCGAAGCTGGACGAGGCCGACCAGGCCGCGGCCGCCGACGCCGCCGAGGGCTCGGGAGCGGCCGGCGAGGACGACGGCGCGACCGCGACCGGCTACTACCCGTTCAAGCCGTTCTGCGCGGAGTGCGGCAAGGACTTCACCACCGTCGTGGCGTACGACGACGACAGCACCGAGCTGACCTACACCTGCGTCTGCGGGCACACCGCGACCGTGCTGTTGAGCGAGTTCACGGACGGCAAGCTGGTCTGGAAGGTCGACTGGCCGATGCGCTGGGCGCGCGAGGGCGTCGTCTTCGAGCCCTCCGGCGTGGACCACCAGTCGCCGGGCAGCTCGTTCGTGGTCGGCGGCCAGATCGTCACCGAGATCTTCGGCGGCGAGCAGCCGATCGGGCCGATGTACGCGTTCGTCGGCATCTCCGGACAGGCGAAGATGTCCAGCTCCAAGGGGGGCGTGCCGACGCCGGCCGACGCGCTGGAGATCATGGAGGCGCCGCTGCTGCGCTGGCTGTACGCGCGCCGCCGGCCGAACCAGTCGTTCAAGGTCGCGTTCGACCAGGAGATCCAGCGGCTCTACGACGAGTGGGACGCGCTGGAGAAGCGGATCGCGGCCGGCGAGGCGAACGAGGTGGACGCGGCCGTGCACGCCCGGGCCGCGAGCACCGCGGCCGGAGTGCTGCCGGTGACGCCGCGGCCGGTGTCGTACCGGACGCTGGCCAGCGTCGCGGACATCACCACCGGCGACGAGGGCCAGATGCTGCGAATCCTGCACGACCTGGACCCGGCGGCGCCGATCACCGGCCTGGCCGAGGTGCGCCCGCGGCTGGACCGCGCCGCCACCTGGGTGGCCACGTACGTGCCGGCCGAGCAGCGCACCCGCCTGCGGGACGAGCCGGACCTCGACCTGATCAAGAGCCTGGACGACACCCAGCGCGAGTCGCTGCGGCTGCTGGTGGCCGGGCTGGACGAGCACTGGTCGTTGGACGGCCTGACCACGCTGGTCTACGGCGTGCCGAAGGTGCTGGCCGGGCTGCCGCCGGACACCAAGCCGACGCCGGAGCTGAAGGTGGCGCAGCGGTCGTTCTTCGCGCTGCTCTACCACCTGCTGGTCGGCCGGGACACCGGCCCGCGCCTGCCCACGCTGCTGCTCGCGGCCGGCGCCGACCGCGTCCGCCGGCTGCTGTCCGCCTGACGTCCCGTTCCGTCGTCGAGGCGTTCCCCGTGTCGTTCCGGCGACACGGGGGACGCCTCGACCGGTGTCCGGGGCGAGTCAGGTGGCGGGGTGGGCGCGGCGGAGCAGGGCCGCGCCGAGCGCCATGCACAGCGCGGCCCCCAGCATGGCGCTGGCGGCCGCGAGCCACATGGTGGTGTATCCGAAGTGGGTGGCGACGAATCCGAGCGTCAGCGGGCCCAGGCAGCCGCCCGCGTAGACGCCGGTCTGGGTGACCGAGGTGGCGGCGGCCGGTGCCTGCGGGTGCAGGCGCACCACCGCGAAGTTCATCAGGCCGGGCCAGGCCCAGCCGAGCCCGAAGCCGAGCACCACGCCGGTGATCAGCACGAGGTTGCCGCCGAGCGTGAGCAGCGCCAGCCCGCCCGCACCGACGATCAGCTGGGCGGAGATCACGGTGAGCTGCCGGTCCGGCAGCCGGTCCGCGAGGTAACCGCCGAGCACGCGCGCGGCCACGCAGACCGCGCCGCCCAGCGTGAGCGCGAGCCCGGCCGGGCCGGGGTCGACGCCGCGCGCCACGGTCGCGTCGACCAGGAACGTGCCGAGCGCGTTCGCGGAGCCGGCCGCGAGCGTGGCCGCGACCGCCACGACGACGAGCCCGGCGGCGGCTCCCCGGCCGGACGCGGCGCCGGGAGCACGCCGGGACGCGGGCGCGGACGGCGCGAGCGGCAGCGCGCTCAGCGCCAGCAGGGCCGCCAGCACGAACGCCCACCGCCAGCCGAGCGTCAGCGCCACGGTCGGCACGGCCGCGCCGGCCAGTAGCGTGGAGAGCGGGATCGCGGCCTGCTTGGTGCCGAAGGACAGCCCCTGCCGTCCCGGGGGCGCGTGCCGGGCCAGGGCCGCGTTGCCGGCGATCTGGCCGAGCGCGTTCGCGCCGGCGCCGGCCGCGAGCAGCAGCGTGAGCGTGAGCGCGGAGTTCGCCAGCAGCGCCACCGCGAGCAGCGACGCGGCGGAGAGCAGGATGGCGGCGCGCGCGGTGGGGCCGGAGCCGTGCCGTTCGACCAGGCGCCCGGCCGGTACGGAGGCGAGCGCGCTCACGCCGAAGTAGACGGAGATGGCGATGCCGAGCTGGGCCGGCGAGAGCGGGAACGACTCACCGATCTGGACCGCGAGCCCGCCGACCAGGAATCCGGGTAGGACGACCGCGATCGTGGTGGCGAGCACGCCGCCCACCGGACCAGGGGTGAAGCGGATCTTGGTCATCTCGGCAAATGCTACTGGAAACGGGCGTACCACCCAAAGTGTTAGCTTGGCCACCCAAGGTCACGAGATATCTGGGTTTCTCAATCCATTCGGGCATTCCCTCATCGAAGCCTTTTTCATATGGTGTAAGTCCATGGCTACGGAGGTGGGTGTGCGCGACCCCTTAGCGGAGCCGTCCGACCTGATTCGTAGCGTCTCGCGTGCGCTACGTGTCTTGGAATCGGTCGGGCGGGCACCGCGTGGACTGACGGTGAAGCAGATCGCACGGCGGTGCGAGCTGACGGTGGCGACGACGTATCACCTGGTCCGGACCCTCGCCTACGAGGGCTACGTGATCAGGCGGGAGGACGGCACCTACATCGTCGGGCTCGAGATCGCCGACCGGTACCGGGAGCTGGTCGCCGCGTTCCGCGGGCCGCCCTCGGTCGGCGACGCGTTACGGCGCGCCGCGGCGGACAGCGGTTACAGCCACTACTTAGGCCGCTTCGTCGGCAACAAGGTGGCGATCACGGCGGTGGCGGAGGGCCCCCGTTCGCCCTATGTGGAGGATCTCGTCCCCGGCTTCGACGAGGGGGCGCACGCGACCGCGCTCGGCAAGGCGCTGCTGGCCACGCTCACCCCCGACCAGCGCGGGCGATACCTGCGGGACTTCGGCATGCGGCAGTTCACCGCGCAGACGCTGATCTCGGCCGAGCAGCTGGAGAACGACCTGGCCGCCGGCGAACGACGCGGCATGCAGATCGAGATGGGCCAGTTCCGGCAGGGCGTCGCCTGCGCCGGCCTGATCGTGACCCCGGACCGGGATCTGGAGCGGCGCGTGGTGATCGCCTGCGCGCTGCCGGCCGCGGAGCTGATGACGTCCGCCCGTGTGCTGCGCACCCGGCTGCAGGCGACCGCGCGGGTGGTCGCCGACGCACTGGCCGCGGGCGAGCCCAACGGGACGAGCTGACCGAGAAAGCCGGCGGGGGTACGGTACCCCCGCCGGCCTCGGATCCTCGGCGTCAGGCGCCGATGAAGCCGCCGTCGCGGCGCCAGGTCACCACGACGCCCGGCTTGGCGATGTCGCCGTCCGGCCAGTTCGAGGCCGGGTTCTCCACCGAGGCGCCGGTGAGCTCACCCGGGTGCTGCACCGCCACGAAGACCGACCGGTCGTCCTCGGTGATGAACGGGCCGCAGGTCTCCGCGCCGCGCGGCACGGTGAGGAACTGCTTGAGGTGGCCCTTCTCCGGACCCTCGATCGGCGTGGCGAAGAGGCCGTCGTTGCCGCCCAGCGCGTTGCCGTCGGTGGAGATCCAGAGGTTGCCGGTCGAGTCGAATGCGACGTTGTCCGGGCAGGAGATCGGCGAGACCTTTGTCTTGTCGTAGCCGGAGAAGTACGTCGCGGAGTCCGCCGGGTCGCCGCAGACGATCGGCAGCGCCCAGGAGAACGACTCGCTGGTGTGGTCGCCACGGTCCTCGGTGATCTCGAAGATGTGACCGTGCTTGTTGGCGTTGCGGGGGTTCGCCTCGTCGGCGGCCGCGTTCGTACCGACACCGCGGTTGGTGTTGTTGGTCATCGCCGCGTAGATCTTGCCGGTGACCAGGCTCGGCTGGACGTCCTCGGGCCGGTCCATCTTGGTGGCGCCGACCTTGTCACCGGCCAGGCGCGTGAAGACCAGCACGTCCGCCGCGGTCATGCCGTCGACGAACGACTTGTTGCCGCTGACCAGCTTGATCCACTTGCCGGTGCCGTTGAACGCGCCGTCGCTCGGCAGCTTGCCGGTGCCGTCGATCTCGGCGGCACTGGTGTAGCTGAGCTTTGCCACGTAGAGCGTGCCGGACTCGAGCAGCGACAGGTTGTTCTTCCGCGCGTACGACGAGTCGCCCGCGATGTACTTCTTGTCGGAGACGAACTTGTACAGGTAGTCGAACCGCTCGTCGTCGCCCATGTACGCCACGACCTTGCCGTTCTTCGCCACGATGACGTTCGCGCCCTCGTGCTTGAACCGGCCCAGCGCGGTGTGCTTGCGCGGCTTCGACTCCGGGTCGAACGGGTCCACCTCGACGATCCAGCCGAAGCGGTTCGCCTCGTTGGGGTGCTTGGCCAGGTCGAAGCGCTCCTGCACGCGGTCCCACTTGCGGCTGTCGCTGGGGTAGCGGGCCGTGGTGGAGATGCCGTAGCGGGCGTAGCGCGGCTTCAGCTCGGCCGGGACCGCGTCGCCGCCCACGAAGTACTGGTTGAAGTTCTCCTCGCCGGAGAGCACGGTGCCCCACGGCGTGACGCCGCCGGCGCAGTTGTTGAGCGTGCCGATCGGCGTGGTGCCGCGCGGGTCCGCCGCGGTCCTCAGCCAGGCCGAGCCGGTGGCCGGGCCGGTGAACTGGAACGCGGTCTCGGACGCGGTGATCCGACGGTTGTACGCGCGACGGCCGCGGTCGACCACGACCCACTCGCCGGTCTCGTCGACCCGCTCGATCTCGACCACCGACAGGCCGTGGGCGGCCATCGCGACCTTGATCTGCTCCGTGCTCAGCGCGTCCAGCGTGGTGAAGCCCGGGAACATCAGGTTCTCGTTGGTGTACTCGTGGTTGACCACGAGCAGCGCCTTGTCGCCGCCGCGGCCCAGCGGGATCACGCCGACGAAGTCGTTGTTGTAACCGAACTGCTTCGACTGCGCCTTGCCGGTCTGCTTGGCCAGGTCGAAGCGCGGCGCACCGGGGACGACCTCGTCGCCCCACTTGATCACCACGGAGTGGTCGTAGCCGTTCGGGACCACGAAGCTGTCCAGCGTGTTCGGCGGGATCGGCTTGAAGTCCAGCTTGCCCTTCGTGCCGCCGTTGCCGGGCTTGCGGGTGGCCGCGGGCACGAAGCCCTCGGCGGCCGGGGCAGCCGTCGCGGGCGTGGCGGCGGCCGCCGCGGCACCACCGAAACCGAGCACCATGGCGCCGATCGCGCCGGCGCGCATCACGCCGCGACGGGAGACCTCACCGGAGACCAGGTCGCCGAAGTACTCGTTCCCGGACTCGTTCGGAACCGGGTGGTCGCACGCGTTGCCGCAGCGGTAGAGGCACGTCATCGAGCTACGGCCGGCGTGGCCGGACTGGCCGAGCAGCGGCAGCAGGCGTGGGCGTTCGGACATGTGGTGAAGCCTCCTCGTCGGGTCAGACATATCGGTTCTCCACGTCCGAAGGCAGGGGGCGTGGACGAGCGCGGCCACCCTGTTACCGGCCGTGCGTGCCGCACGCTGCCAGAACCCGTGATCCCTTCCGAGCACCGACGGTGGCTGGCGAATGAACCAAAGGTGAATTGCAGCGCGTGAGCTGGCCTTTGAACCGTTTCCGGGCCGGGCCGCGTACCTAGAGCCAGGAAAGGGGGGTGGCCGTTGACGGACGAGGGCACCGCACTGCTGCGGGTCTTGCACGACGAGCACGGGGACGCGCTGTTCGCACACGCGCTTCGGCTCGCCGGAGGAGACCGTCAGCGCGCCGAAGATCTCTGTCAGGAGACGTTGCTTCGCGCGTGGCGACATCCGGAGGCGCTGGACCCACAGCGGGGTTCGGTACGGGCGTGGCTGTTCACGACCGCACGGAACCTGGCGATCGACGCGTGGCGACGGCGGTCCGCACGACCCGGTGAGGTGATCACCGACGTGCTGCCGGAACCACCACCGACGGAAGACGAGGCTGACCGCGCAGTGGAGGCGTGGACCGTCGCCGAGGCTCTGTCCCGGCTTTCCCCCGCACACCGAGAGGTCCTGGTGGAGTGCTTCTACCAGGGACGATCGGTGTCGGAGGCGGCACAACGGCTGGGCGTCCCGCCCGGCACGATCAAGTCCAGGACCCACTACGCGTTGCGAGCTCTGCGCATGGCGCTGGAAGAAATGGGGGTGATGCGGTGAGGTGCGATTACGCGTACGACGACGGCGCTTACGTCCTCGGCGCGCTCTCCCCCGGAGAACGGGCCGCCTACGAGCGGCACCTGTCCACCTGTTCGTTCTGCCGGGAGGCGGTCGCGGAGATCGCGGTCCTGCCCGGCCTGCTCGGACGGCTCGACCCGGCGGACTTCGCCGAGCTGGCCGTCCCGGCGGAGCGGTCCCGGCTGCCCCGCGTGATCACGGCCGCCACCACGGAACGCCGCCGCAGCCGGCGCACGAGCCGATGGCGGTACGCCGGAACGCTCGCCGCCGCGGCCGCGCTCGCGCTCGTGGTGGGCTTCGGCGCGGACGCGCTGCGCGGCAGCGGTTCCTCGGCTCCACCGGTCGCGCTCCCGAGTTCCTCGTCCGAGCCGCCACCGGAGCTGAAGGAGATGAAACCGGTCGCCGCCACCGTGCCGGTCTCCGCCGCGGTGGGGATGACCAGCAAGGAGTACGGCACCGCGATCGCGATGGAGTGCGCCTACGAGTCGACCGGCAAGGAGGGCAAGGCGATCCTGTTCCGGCTGATCGCCAAGGGCGCGGACGGGACCCAGGACCAGATCGGTTCGTGGTGGGCGGCGCCGGGGGACCGGGTCGAGTTGACCGGCCTGACCCACTACACCGGGGATGAGCTGGACCGGTTCGAGCTGGTCCGGTCCGACGACACGACGCTGCTGACGTACGTGGTGCCCTAGCCTAGACGGGGGCCGTCTCCGGCGCCGCCGTGCGGCGCGCGGCGCGGCTCGACCGGATGCCGTCCACGGTGAAGATGATCAGCGCGACCCAGACCAGCGCGAAGCCGGCCAGCCGGGCCGGTGGCATCGGCTCGTGGAAGACGAACACCGCGACCACGAGCTGCAGGATCGGCGCGACGTACTGGAGCATCCCGACCGCGGTCAGCGTGAGCCGGTTCGCCGCGCTCGCGAACATGATCAGCGGAATCGCGGTCGCGGCGCCGGACAGCACCATCAGCGCCAGGTGGCCCGCGCCCTCGGTGCCGAACGTGGCGCCACCGGTCACGGCCAGCCAGCTCAGATAGGCGAGCGCGGGCAGCGCCAGCACGGCCGACTCGACGAACAGGCCACCGGACGGCGGCAGTGCCAGGTTCTTCTTGACCAGGCCGTACGTGCCGAAGCTCGCGGCCAGCGTCAACGCCAGGTACGGCAGCCGGCCGTAGTCGACCGTCAGCACCAGCACCGCCAGCGCGCTCACGCCGAGCGCGGCCCACTGCGCGGGGCGCAGCCGCTCGCGCAGCACCAGCACGCCGAGCAGCACCACGACCAGCGGCGTGATGAAGTAGCCGAGCGCGGTCTCGACCACGCGCTCGGTGTGGACGCCGTAGATGTAGCCGCCCCAGTTGATGCCGATCAGCACGGCGGCCAGCGCGATGCCGCCGAGCCGCTTCGGCTGCCCGCGCAGCGCGCGCAGGAACGACCAGCCGCGGACGAGGGTGAGCAGCGCGGCGACGAACGCGACCGACCAGATCACCCGGTGGGCCAGGACCTCCACCGGGCCGGCCGGCTCCAGCAGCCGGATGTAGAGCGGGAAGAAACCCCAGATGGCGTACGCGGCCAGGCCGTACGCGAGTCCGCGGCGTGTCTCGTCCATGGGGCCTACCGTAAGGCCCTCCCGCGCCGGCGGTCCTTGCGTGTGAGCAAGGCCCCGTATCGAAGCGGAGGGCCGGGCCGCGCCTCGCCTCGGCCCCACGCCGATGCCGGGCCTAGTCGTTGCCGTCCGGCACGAACAGGTTCAGCGCCCAGCTCGCGATCGAGACCAGCAGCGCGCCGAGCACGGCCGGCCAGAAACCGTCCACCACGAACGGCAGGCTCAGCTCGCCGGCGATCCAGCCGGTCAGCATGAACAGCAGACCGTTCACGACCAGCGCGATCAGGCCCAGCGTCAGCAGGTAGAACCCGCAGCCGACCACCTTGATCAGCGGCCGCAGCACCGCGTTGACCAACCCGAAGATCACCGCGACCGCCACCAGCGTGCCGACCGCGCCGCCGAGCGACCCGGTCTCCAGCGAGATGCCCGGAACGACCAGCGTGGCGATCCAGAGTGCCAGCGCGCTGATGCCGAGCCGAATGAGGATGCCCACGATCCGATCTTCGCACAGCGTCACCAGCGGCTACGTCGCTGCGCGGTCGACTGCTCGCCGAGCGTCGCTGCCCGGCGACGCGCGGTGTGCCGTCGCCGGGCCGGAACGGGTGGCCCCGGTGGTGCGGCCGGGCGGTCCGCGCGACGGCGGCCGTCGCGCTAACCTGCCTGCCGGTAGCCGGTTGCGTACCCATAACGATCGATGTGGGGTGTGGCCGGCCGGAGCGATGTGGAGGGTGCGGTGCCGTCGCGGCAGGACCAGCTTCAGGCGTACCGGTTCGCGGTCCAGCGGGTGGTCGCGGCGCTGGTCACACGCGAGACCGACCCGGTGCGCACGCCGTTCGCGCGGACCGGCGGCGCGGTGCTGGCCGGGCTGCTCGTCGCCGCGATCGGCGCCGGAGCGGTGCTGATCTACGACCTGTTCACCGGCGGCGGCGCCACGAACTGGCGGAACGAGCGCGCGGTCGTGGTGGAGAAGGAGACCGGCGCGCGGTACGTCTACCGGGACGCCCGGCTGCACCCGGTGGTCAACTACGCGTCGGCGCTGCTCATCGCGGGAGCACCGGAGGCGGCCACGGTCCTGGTGTCCCGGCGGTCGATCGAGGAGGTGCCGCGCGGCGTACCGCTGGGCATCGTGGACGCGCCGGACTCGCTGCCGCCGGCCGACCGGCTGGCCGGGGCGCCGTGGTCGCTCTGTTCCGTCGCCGGCTCGCCGGTGCTGCTGGCCGGGCCGGCCGCGGACGGCGGGACCCGGCTGGACGAGTCCGGCGCGCTGGTCACCGCCGCCGGTGAGACGCACCTGCTCTGGCGCGACCGGCGGCATCCGGTCGCGTCCGAGGCGGTGCTGTCCGCACTCGGCTGGGGTGCGGTGCGGCCCGCCCTGGTGAGCACCGCGTTGCTGAACACGGTGCCGCTCGGATCCGCGCTGGCCGCACCGCCGATCCCGAATCTCGGCGATCCGTCCGTGGTGACCGGCGCGGTCGTCGGGAGCGTCTTCGTGGTGGCGACGCAGGGCGGCGCCCGGGAGTACGCGGTCGCGCTGACCGGAGGGCTGGCCGCGATCACGCAGGTGCAGGCCGATCTGCTGCTCGGCGACCCGCGGATCGGCCAGTCCGGGCCGGTCGAGCTGCCCCAGGCGGCGTACGCGGCGGCGCCCCGCGCGGGCGACCTGCGCCCACCGGACGGACCGGCGACGACACCCGCGCTGATGCCGGTGGAGGACGCGCTCTGCGGCGTCGCGGACTCGGACGCCGGCCTGCACGGGCTGCGGGTCGGCGTGCGGTTGCCGGCCGCGTCCGGGTACGCGTCGGCCGCGGTGCGGGTGGAGCCGGGGCGCGGTGCGCTGGTCGAGGCGACGGCCGCGCCGGGCGCCGGTGGCGGCACGATCAGCCTGGTCACGGCCGCGGGCCGGCGGCACGCGCTCGCGTCGCCGGACCTGCTGCCCACGCTCGGCTACCCGGACGCGACGCCGCTGCGCCTGCCGGCCGCCCTGGTCGAGCTGATCCCGGAGGGCGCGGCCCTCGACCCGGCGGCGGCGACCCGCCCCGCTCAGCCGTAGGGGCGACCCGCCCCGCCCTGCTGTGGGGCGGCGCCTCGCCCGGGTCACTCGTTGGCCCGAGCGGTGGGCAAGGTGACCGATTGCCGTGTCGGATCGTGCCGTTCGGCGCACTCCCGCCGCCCGCGGTGCCGTCCTTCGCGCTGGTGACGGACGTGCGCACGGTGCGGTCATTGCCGGGAAACGCCGGGGCGCTCCCGGCTTGCCGCTATTGATCCGTGGGCCCGGCGAAGACCGGCGGCGCTGGATAGCGTGCGACGCCTGGAGGGCACGGAAGGGGCGGCAGATGACAGAGACGACCACGGTGGACCCGGCGGCGCTGGCGGGCGCGGCGGCGAGGTGCGACGACGCGGCGACCGAGCTCCGGGCGTTGCTGGACGGCATGCTCGCCCGGCTGGACAGCGGCCGCGCGGCCTGGCGTGGCGCGGGCGGCACCGCGTTCGAGGAACTGCGCGCGGCCTGGGCACACGACCAGGAGACGCTGGTGGCCGCGCTGACCGGCACGGCGGTGCTGCTACGGGCCACCGCGGCCGCCTACGTCGCGGCCGACGACGACGCGGCCGTCGAGCTGGCGGCTCTGTTCGGTGCCTGGGGCCGATCGTGATGGTCGACGTCGGCGCGGTGCGCGGGATGGGCGGGGAGATCGCCGCGACCGCGGCCGCGCTGCGATCGACGCTCGACGCGCTCGACGAAGCGTCGCGTCTGCCGGCGGAGGCGTGGAGCGGCGAGGCACGCCGCGCCTTCGTGGAGCGACGGGACGCCTGGCGGCGCGCGGCCGACGACCTGATCGCGCTGCTGCACGAGATCGGCCGCGCCGTCGACGACGCCGCGGCCGACTACCTGGCCACCGAGGCCCGGAACCGGTCCCTGTTCGATCCGTGCTGAGCCCCGTCACGCCGGTCCGGAACCGGAGACCGCACGCGGCCGGGCGGACCATCGTCCGGCCCGCGTCGCGTCACGCGGTCGCACGGTGGCCGAGCCGGTGAGCGGACCGGCTCCGCGCGCTGAGGTGCGGGTCAGTTGTTCGGCCGGCCGGCGGCCGGTCGCCTCCGGTCCGTCGCGCGGTGCGCGGTGCGGTTTCGGGTGCTGAGGCGTGTGTCAGTCGTTCGATCGGCCGGCGGCCGGTCGCCTCCGGTCCGTCGCGCGGTGCGCGGGCCGACTCCGGGTGCTGAGGCGTGGGTCAGTCGTTCGGCCGGCCGGCGGCCGGTCGCCTCCGGTCCGTCGCGCGGTGCGCGGGCCGACTCCGGGTGCTGAGGCGTGGGTCAGTCGTTCTTCGTGGTGGGTGGGCGCCAGCCGCGGCGGCGGGCGCGGGGAAGGACCGTGGCGAGGACCAGCGTGACGGTGACGGCGGCCAGGCCGGCGGCCGCGAGCGTGAGCGCGCGGGGCGTGCCCGGGTGCCCGGCCGCGATCGCCTCGGCGGCCGGGACGGCCGGCGTCACGGCCGGTCCGGTCCGGGCGGGCGGCGGCGCGGGCACCGTGTCGGTGACCGCTCGGTACGGGTTGAGCACGCCGTAGCCGTACGCCTCACCGGCCGGGCCGCCCGGCGCCGGATCGGCCGTCGCGACCAGGCGCGCGATCACGTCGGTGGCGCTCAGGTCCGGCCGGCGCTGCCGGACGAGCGCGGCGGTCGCGGCGCCGAACGGGGCGGCGTAACTGGTGCCGTCCGCGTAGGCGTGGCCGCCGCCGGGCACCGCGGTCAGCACGTGACCGCCCGGCGCGACCAGGTCGACGTAGGTGCCGGTCTGCGAGAAGCCGGCGGCCCGTCCGTCCTCGGTGATCGCGCCGACGCCGAGCACACCGGCGTAGGCCGCGGGATACGGCGTGGGATCCGTGGCCGGGCCGGGCACGTCGTGCTGGTTGCCGACGGCCGCGACCACGATCACGTCGTTCGCGACCGCGTAGCCGATCGCGGCCCGGAGCGCCGGATCGTCGAGGTAGAGCACGACGGACATGTTGAGCACGTCCGCGTCGTTGTCCACGGCCCACCGGACCGCGGCGGCGAGCCGGTCGGGCGGGACCGTGCGGCCGGTCTGCGCGCCGTCCACGATCTGCTGCTCGCTCACCCGTACCGGCAGGATCTGGGCTTCCGGCGCGACGCCCCGGAACGCGACGCCGGGCGCGGGACCGGCCGCGATCAGGCTGGCGACCGCGGTGCCGTGCCCGACGCAGTCGAGCGCGCCCTCGCCGCCGTCGTCCAGGAAGTCGGTGCCGTGCAGCACCCGGCCGGCCAGCTGCGGGTGGGTGGGGTCGACGCCGGAATCGATGACGGCGACCACCGTGCCGGTGCCGTCCGCGATCGGGACGAGGCGGTCCAGGCCGTACCGTTGCTGTGCCCATGGCTCTTCTCGGACGACACCGGACGGCGCAGCGGTGCTTTCGCAGGACAAAGCGGTCGCGGAGACTGACCTAAGGGGTACTGGCGCGGGAGCGGAGAGTTGTGTTCTGATGCCCGCCAGGTGCGTCACGGTTTTCTGTGGCATGGTGGGTTCTGAGGGGATAAATCCGGTCAAAGCCCACAGCATGGTGACTGCGGCGATGCCAGCTCGGCCACGCATCCCGCCTCCTTCGCCTGGGCGATGGTATCCGCGGGGACGCTGACTCTGTGACCCTGTGCGGCCGCGCGTTGTGATCTTGGATCTACCTTGTAGGTTGTACGCGAATGCGTCTGGCCTGATGGGTGAAGGGAGGTGGCCGTGACCGACTGGGAGCCGGCCACCGAGGCCGAAGCGGCCATGCGGGAGGCCCTCCGGAAGGAGGACCAGGAAGCCTATTTCCAGGTGCTCGCGCGCACGGAGCTGCTGCTGCCGGTCTCCGGTGACGCGCCGGCCGGTGGACCGCCGAGCTGGGGCACGTGGACCACCGGTGGCCGCACGCACGTGCTCGCCTTCACCTCGGCCGCGGCCCTCGCGGCCTGCCTCGCCCAACACGCCGGGTCGACGCGTCACGTGGCCTACCGGGACCTCGCGTCCGGCTGGCCCAATGAGGACTGGTGGCTCGCGGTCAACCCCGGCCTGTCGATCGAGGGTTACCTCCCGGCCTGGTTCGTGGCTCAGCTCGCCAGCGGCGACGTGCGGCTGCCGGGCCGCACCATGGGCGCGCGCGCCCGCCTGATGAAGGCGGACAGCGCGAACCGCGCCCGGGCCACCGCGTCCGTGCCCGGCATGACCCGGCCGAGCGAGGACGAGGTGGCGGCCGCGCTGGCCGCGCCCGGCGCGAGCCACTCGCCCGGCACGCTCAGCGGCAACGGGCTGATCACCAGCAGCGAAGCGCCCGCGAGCCCGGAGGCGGAAGCCGCCCCGGCAGCAGACTTCTCCGGCCCGTCCCGCTGGGCCGCGGCACCGGCGAGCACGCCGCCGTCCCGCCCGGAACCGGAGTCACCGGCCGCGTTGCTCGCGCCCGCGATCGGGCCGGACGGGTTGCCGCGCCGGCCGGCCGGTGGCGACGCCAAGCCGGGCGAGGCCACACCGGCCGTACGCCCGACGCCCGTGACACCGCTGGCACCGCCCGGATCGCCCGGTTCTCCCGCGTCGAGCGGCGGGTTCCCGGTGCTGCCCGGCGGCCCCGCGCCGGCGGCGGAAGAAGGCACGTTCGCGTCCCGGCCCGGCGGCGTCGAGCCGTTGCCGACCAGGCCGACGGAGACGTTCGGGCCGAACGGGGACAACACACCGCCACGGTACGGTGCCCGCTCCGGTGCGGCGGACGCGTTCCCGCCCCGGGCCGAAGGGGACGGGCTGCCACGGCGGCCGCTCCCGGGTGCGCCGGGTGCGCGGTCGCAGGCCGACGCGCCGGCCGCGGACACCCGCCCGCCGGGGTTCGCGCCGCTGCCGCCCGCGGGTGCGCTGCCGTCCCGCCCGGCGCCGTCCGACCCGGCGGCGAGCGGTGGATTCCCGGTTCGGCCCGGTGGTGGCGACCCGCCGCGACCGGAGAACGGTGCTCCGGCGCCGTTCCGGCCGGCGGGGTACGACCCGCTGACCACCCGTGCCGACGCGCCGCGGCCGGACGGTAACGGTCTTCCGCAGCGCCCGGAGCCGGGCGGCTTCTCGCCGCGTCCCGACGCCGGTGGGTTCCCGTCCCGGCCGGAGGCCGGCGGTGGGCTGCCGCAGCGGCCCGAGCCCGGTGGGTTCCCGGCGCCTTCGGAGGCCGGCGGTTTCCCGCAGCGCGCGGAGTCCGGTGCCTTCGCCGGCCGTCCGGAGAGCAACGGCGTCTCGCCGCGCCCGGAGTTCGGTGGCCTGCCGCAGCGTCCCGACGCGGGCGGTCTGCCGGCGCGGCCGGACACCAATGGACTCTCGGCACGGCCGGACATCAACGGCTTCCCGGAGCGGTCCGGCAATGGCTTCCCGGAGCGATCCGGCGCGGACAGCAGCCTGGAGCCGTTGCCGAAGCGGCCGCCGAACGGCGAATCGCTGCCCAAGCGCCCGTCGGCTGCCGATGCGCTGGGTTCCCGGTCGTCGGCCGCGGACGCGCTCGGGTCTCGGTCGTCAGCTGCTGATGCGCTGGGTTCCCGGCCCTCAGCGGCGGACGCGCTGGGCGCCCGGTCGTCGGCTGCGGACGCGCTGGGGTCCCGGTCGTCGGCTGCTGATGCGCTCGGATCTCGTCCGGCCTTCGGGTCCGGCCCCTCCGCGGACCCGCTGACGGCCGGTTCGGCCGCCTCCGGCGGGCTGCCGTCCCGTCCCGTCCCCGCCTCACCGGCCGGCCCGGGCCCGGATGCGTTGTCCCGCCCCGGGTTCGACTCGCCGCTGTCTCGGCCGGGCGCCGAGCCGCTGCCGACCCGGCCCGGTGGCGACGCGCTGACCGGCCGTCCGGGCAACGACCCGTCGCCCGCCTGGCCGGGCGCGGATCCCGTCCCGTCCCGTTCCGGCACGGACGCCCTTCCCTCCCGTCCGAGCGAGGACGCCGTCCCGTCCCGTCCGGGTTCGGATGCCTTCCCGTCCCGTCCCGGTGCGGAGGCCCTTCCGTCCCGTCCGGGTGCGGATCCGCTGCCGTCCCGGCCGACGTCGCCCGCGCCCGGTGCGCCGGCGTCAGAGGGCACCGAGGCGTCGGCGGCCGACGAGGCGCCCGCGGTCGGCCCCGGCGGCCTGCCGCGCCGGCAGGCGAGCAGCACGCCGACCGTCTACGGCGGTGCGGTGCCGGTCGAGGAGGCCACCGACTACCTGCGGGGCTCCACCCAGCCGAGCCCGGCTCCGGCGGAGCAGCGCGCGCCGCACGTCTGGGCCGCGCCCGGCGAGGCACCCGCCTACGGTGCCGGCGCGCCCGCCTACGCCTCGGCGCAGCCGGACGCCGGCTACACCCCGGACCCGGACCGCCCGTTCTCGCCGGCGCCGACGCCCGCGTACCGGCCGGAGTCGCAGAGCGCGCCGCCGCCGGACCTGGCCGGTTTCGTGCCCGCGAACGAGGTCGAGGAGGAGCTCCTCGCGGCCGCCGGTGACGGCAGCACCGACTCGTTCCTGTCCACGCTGCTGCTGGCCCGCGTCATGCTGCCGCTCAAGCCGGGCACGTCCGCGTCCGGTGGGCGTCCGGGCGACCCGGACTTCGCGTGGCGCACCGACATGCTGGACGGCGAGCGGTACGTGGTGGTCTACACCTCCGCGGAGCGCCTCGCCGAGCACCTGTTCGGCGGTGAGGCGATCGAGACCGTCTCGGTGAAGTTCGCGCACCTGATCCGCCACTGGCCGGACCCGGGCCTGTCGTTCGCGGTCAACCCGGGCAGCCCGGTCGGCGCGACGCTGCCGGGCAGCCAGATCGTGGCGCTGGCCAGCTGGGCCAAGGAGGTCGGCCTCGGCGAGGAGAGTGAGCCGGAGGAGTTCGTCGAGCCGACGCCGGAGCCGGTGCGTGTGGCGGAGACGCCCGCGCCGGTGTCCCGCCCGCCGGATCCGAACACGCCGACCGTGATGCAGAAGGCGGTCTCGCCGGAGCAGGTCGACTACTTCCTGAACCGCGGGTACGACCGGGTGTCCGGCTTCCTGCACCGGGCGAACGAGGTCGAGCACCTGAGCACGCCGGGTCAGCTGCTGGCCGCGCTGGGCCTGCTCTACCCGGGCTCGCCGTTCCGGTCGGACGCGGACTCGGTGCACGTGCTGCGCTGGCCGGCGTACCGGCCGACGCTGTACCGGATCCCGTACGGCGGCCAGAACGAGAACGCGATGCGCGCGATGGAGGGCTGGGTGATCGAGCGCCCACCGTTCCGCGGCAACGGGTTCGCGCCCGGCGACAGCTCCGACGTGATCGCCGAGTTCAAGGTCGACAGCGTGCGCCTGCCGCACGGCTCCGAGCTGTGGATCATGGACCGGTCCGGCCGGCAGACGCTGCTCGCCCTGCTCGACACGGACGCGATGACGTGGCGAAAGGTCGGCGAGAACTGATGCGCGACGGCTACGTGGCCCGCTACCAGGGCCGCGAGTACGAGGCCAGCCCGGACGGCGACAACGTGCGCATCTACCAGCCGCAGGCCGGCGACGGGTTCTCCGAGGTGCGTCCGGGACGGTACGTGCGGGTGCTGAACGCGTCCGAGGTCGACGACCTGATGTACGTGCGGACCACCTGCACCTGGCAGGGCGAGCCGTTCATCGTGCTGGGCGAGGCCGACGGCTGGCTGCGGGTGGAGTACACCGGCGGCAAGGCCCCGACCGCGCGGGCGCTCGGCCTGGAGGAGTTCGACTTCGGCGTCTACCAGGGCTGGGCGCCGCTGTCCGCCGTCACCGACCTGCGCGAGAACCGCATCTGAAGGCCGCCCACCCACCGCCTGCACCGCCCACGTGAGGCCCGGCGCCGAGCCGGAGGAGCGGAGCGACGACCAGTCACTTAGCCCAGCGCAGGATCTCGGACGTGACCAGCTCCGGGACCTCCTGGTGCGGGAAATGGCCGACGCCGCGCAGCGGGAGCCACTCGTAGGAGGACCGCACGTACCGGCTGGAGCCCTGTGCGGTCCGGGGCAGGATCGCCTGGTCCTGGGTGCCGTGCAGCTGCAGCGTCGGGGTGACCAGCGGCTTCTGCATCAGCTTCACGAACCGGTAGCCGTGCAGGCGCAGCCCGGCCCGGAACGCCCACCGGTAGCCCTCCATCGCGCAGAACGCGGCCTGCGGGATGGTGATCGCCTCCCGGCAGCGCGCCTCGTAGTCGGCGAAGTCCGCGCTGTTCACCCACTCGCGGCCGCCCCAGCGTCGCAGCAGGTTGCCGACCTCGGCGCCGTTGTCCCGGGTCAGCACGTGCTCGTACCGCGGGAGCTGGTATTTGAGCGTGTGGGTGGCGGCGGCGACCTGGCCGCGCGGGTCGGAGAAGAGCGCGGCGCGCAGCCGCAGCGGGTGCGCGGCGCCCATCACGACCAGCCGGCTGACCATCTGCGGGTGGAACGACGCGGTCGTCCAGCCGATCATGCCACCGGCCCCGGCGCCGACCAGGACGGCGGATCGCTCACCGAGCGCGCGGATGGTGCCGGCGACGTCCGCGGCGAGCGTGTATCCGTCGTACCCGCGCGGTGGTTTGTCGCTGGCGCCGTAGCCGCGCAGGTCCATCGCGACCGCGCGGAACCCGGCGTCCGCGACCATCGGCAGGATCCGGTGCCAGGCCCACCAGAACTCCGGAAATCCGTGCAGGAACAGCACGAGCGGTCCGGTGCCGGCCTCGACGACGTGGAACCTGCTGCCGTTGGCGCCGACGAACCGGTGCGTCCACGGCCCTTCGATCAGCACGCTAGCGTCGTCAGTCATGGGCTAAGAGTAGGGCCGCGACCAAAAACCGCATCCGGGGTGCCCACTAGGAGAACACCGAAAAACAATTCGAGGGTACGGATTCGAATCCGTACCCCCGATCGGGTTTTGGGTCAGTCGTCCGACTTGCTGTCCTGCATGCCGCTGGCGATCAGGTCCATCACCGTGGAGTCCTGGAGCGTGGTGACGTCGCCGAGTGAGCGGTGCTCCGCCACGTCACGCAGCAGACGACGCATGATCTTGCCGGAGCGGGTCTTCGGCAGCTCCGCGACCAGCATGATCTGGCGGGGCTTCGCGATCGGGCCGAGCGTCTTCGCCACGTGGTTGCGCAGCTCCTGGATCAGCGCCTCGCCGGCCTCGCCGGAGGTGTCGACGTTGCCGCGCGGGATGGTGAACGCGACGATCGCCTGCCCGGTGGTCGGGTCGGTGGCGCCGACGACCGCGGCCTCCGCGACCGACGGGTGCGAGACCAGCGCGGACTCGACCTCGGTGGTGGAGATGTTGTGCCCGGACACCAGCATCACGTCGTCGACCCGGCCGAGCAGCCAGATGTGGCCGTCGTCGTCCTTCTTCGCGCCGTCACCGGCGAAGTACATGCCGTCGAACCGGGACCAGTACGTCTCCACGAAGCGGTTGTCGTCGCCCCAGATCGTGCGCAGCATCGACGGCCACGGCTCGCGCAGCACCAGGTAGCCACCGCCGCCGTTCGGCACGGACTTGCCCTGGTCGTCGACCACGTCCGCGGAGATGCCGGGCAGCGGCGTCATGGCCGAGCCGGGCTTGGTCGCGGTCACGCCCGGCAGCGGGGAGATCATGATGGCACCGGTCTCGGTCTGCCACCAGGTGTCCACGACCGGCGTGGTGCCGTGCCCGATCGTCTCCCGGTACCAGATCCAGGCCTCCGGGTTGATCGGCTCGCCGACGCTGCCCAGGATGCGCAGCGAGGACAGGTCGAAGCCGGCCGGGATGTCCGCGCCCCACTTCATCATGGTGCGGATCAGCGTCGGCGCGGTGTAGAGGATGGTGACCTTGTACCGGTCGACGATCTCCCAGAACCGCGACTTGCTCGGCGTGTCCGGCGTCCCCTCGTACATCACCTGGGTCGCGCCGTTGGCCAGCGGGCCGTACACGATGTAGGAGTGCCCGGTCACCCAGCCGATGTCCGCGGTGCACCAGTGGACGTCCGTCTCCGGCTTCAGGTCGAAGACCGCGTGATGGGTGTACGCGGCCTGGGTGAGGTAGCCGCCGCTGGTGTGCAGGATGCCCTTCGGCTTCGCCGTGGTGCCGGACGTGTAGAGGATGAACAGCGGGTGCTCGGCGTCGAACGCCTGCGCCGTGTGCTCGGCCGGCGCCCGCTCCACGGTCTCGTGCCACCACAGGTCCTTCTCGCCCCAGGCGACCTCCTGCCCGGTGCGGCGGACGACCAGCACGTGCTCGACGCTCGGCGTGCTCTGCAGCGCCTCGTCCACGATCGACTTGAGCCCGGACGGCTTGCCGCGGCGGTAACCGCCGTCCGCGGTGATCACCAGCTTCGCGCTCGCGTCGTTGATCCGGTTGCTCAGCGAGTCGGCCGAGAAGCCGCCGAAGACCACGCTGTGCGTGGCGCCGAGCCGCGCGCAGGCCAGCATCGCGACCGCGGCCTCCGGGATCATCGGCAGGTAGATCGCGACCCGGTCACCGGCGGTGATGCCCAGCTCGGTGAGGTAGTTCGCCGCCTGCGAGACCGACGTCAGCAGGTCGTCGTAGGTGATGGTGCGGGTGTCGCCGGGCTCGCCCTCCCAGTGGATCGCGACCTTGCCGCCGTTGCCGGCCGCGACGTGGCGGTCCAGGCAGTTGTAGGCCACGTTCAGCTCGCCGCCGACGAACCACTTCGCGAACGGCGGGTTGGACCAGTCGAGCACCTGGTCCCACGGCTTCGACCACTCCAGGCGGCCGGCCTGCGTCTCCCAGAACGCCAGCCGGTCGTCCGCGGCCTGCTGGTATGCGGCGTCGGTGACGTTGGCCTCCGCGGCGAGCGCGGCCGGCGGCGGGAACGTCCGCTCCTCCTTGAGAAGGTTCGCCAAGGTCTCACTCATCGATGAACTCCTCGTCAGACGTCCGTGTGATCCAGGTCTCCGCCGAGACTAGCGTCGGTCCTGGTGAGCAGCCATAAGCGGGCACCGTACGCGCCGAATGGCGCACGGTGAGCGCCCACCGGTTGATCTTTGCACCGCCCCCGCCCCGGTGAAAGAACTGTTACGGATCGATTTCCCCTAAGTCTTTCCTAATCGTCCCCACCAGCGCGGTAGCGTCTCCCTCCGTGGATCCCCTCGCACCCCTGCTCGACCTGGCCGACGTCGCATCGGCGGTGACCGCCGCGCGTGATCACGTGGACGCCGCGATGCGGCACCGCGCCCTGCGCCGCAAGGGTGGTCAGGTCGCCGCGGAGGTCGGCCTGCGCGCGGCGGTGGCCAGTGCCGCCCTGGAGGGCGCGGATCAGGACCTGGAGACGGTACGGCGGGGCGCCGTCACCGACCCGGTCGTGCAGGGCGCGCTGCGGGTCACCGGTGCGCTGGACGGGCTCGCGCCGCGCTGGCAGACCGCGCCCCGTCAGGTGCTGGCCCGGCTGCACGTGCTCGCGGCGCGTGGCGTGATCGCGGACGGCGACCTGGGCCGGCCGGTCGCGGATCCGGTGGTCGCGGCGCGGCTGGACACGCTGATGGGCCTGGTCGCGGGCGGCACGAAGGCGCCGCCGCTGGTGCTGGCCGCGATCGTGCACGGTGAGCTGCTGAACCTGCGGCCGTTCGAGGGCCCGTCCGGCGTGGTCGCGCGCGCGGCCGCCCGGCTGACGCTGCTGTCCACCGGCTTCGACCCGCGCGGCCTGGTCGCGGTCGAGGTGGGACACCTGCGCCGGCAACCGGAGTACGTCGGCGCGGCCGGCGCGTTCGCCACCGGCACGCCGGACGGCCTGCGCTCCTGGCTGCGGCACTACGCGGCCGCGGTCGAGGCGGGCGCGGACGAGATCGCCCCGATCGGCGACGCGGTCCTCGCGGCCGCCTGAACCGGGCACCCACCACCGTGGGCTCGCGCGCCGCCGGCCTCGGTCACCGGCGGGCGGTGGTGGGGTTCGGTGACCACCCGCGGATCGTGCAGGGAGGCCGCCCGCGGCCGACCGGTGCCCGCGGGAGCATGCGGACGGTGACCACGCCGGAAGCGGGAACATCCGCTCTTGTCGGTGTCAAGCGTTGTTCGTGGCGAGCTGAAGGACGTGGCGCTCGCGCAGCTCGTGGAAGACCTGGCGGAAGAGGCCGGGGCGGGAGTGGAAGTCGACGCCCTGCGCCCACAGCTCGGTCTTGATCTCGGTGCCGTCGTGGCGGTCGATCACCACGGTCAGGCCACTCGGGATGCGGAATGTGCCGATTCGGTACGTCACGTCCTGCATCCGGAACCGGTGGATGTCGGACCAGGGGACCGTGCGGGTCCAGAACAGGCCGCGGACCCGGACGCCGGGATCGCCGACGTAGACGCCCATCCGCGCGATCCGCACCGCGCCGACCGCCCAGGCCGCGGCCAGGATCAGCGAGAAGATGACCGTTGCGGTGGTGTCGAACCCGAAGAGCCGGTCGCTGGTCCAGCCGAGGGCGGTGATGCTCGCGGCCTCCCAGGCGATCACGAGCCACCGGCCACCGCCCGGAGGGTAAGGCCGGGTCCAGTGTGTCTTCATTTGCGCAAGTATGCCTTTATTTCCAGGCCCCGATCGGACGCTCGGGTGGTGGCACGTGGACGGCGCCTCGATCACGAGGCGCCGTCACCACACGTCCGGTCCGGGTTATCAAGCGTGTCCGTATGTCGTGTGCACCGGTCCCGGAGGAGCCGATGCCACGTGCCTATCGCGGCGGGCCGCGCGTGGGTGCCCGGTGGCCGTGAGCGGGGCTGGTCTCCCGTGCCCGCTCCCTTTTTCTACGCCGCCCCAGGCTTGATCGCCAGGGCCTTGGCGGATCGTGTTACCCGTGGTGCTGGATTGGTTTTCCCAGCTCAGACAGGTTGTAGGAGCTTATGCGGTGGCGGTGCGGGACTTGCGCATCCGGCCGTACCACGCGATGCCGATGGCGACGCCGACCCCCACGCTGAGCGCGGCGGCCGTGATCGGGACGGCCGGCTGGGTGCGCAGCCGACGGCCGATCGCGATCGGGTGACGGAACTCGAGCACCGGCCAGCCGCGCTCGATCGCGACCCGGCGCAGCGTGCGGGACGGGTTGACCGCGCTCGGGTGGCCGACACACTCCAACAGCGGCAGGTCACTGCTGGAATCCGAGTACGCATAGCACTCGGACAGGTCGTAGCCGCGCTCCTCGACCAGCCGGTTCACGCCCTCGACCTTGGCCGGCCCGGCCGCGTAGAACTCGACCCGCCCGCTGTACCGCCCGTCGACGATCTCCATCCGGGTGGCGATTACGTCGGTGATGCCGAGCAGCTCGCCGATCGGGCGGACCATCTCGTCGCCGGACGCGGAGACCAGCACGACGTCCCGCCCGGCCGCCTGGTGCTCCGCGATCAGCGCGGTGGCCTCGGCGTACACGTACGGATGGATGAGCTCGTGCAGCGTCTCCGTGACGATCTGGCCGACCTGCTCCACGGACCAGCCCTTGCAGAGCTGCGCCAGGTAGTCCCGGGTGCGCGCCATGGTCTGCTCGTCGGTGCCACCGAGGCGGAACATGAGCTGGGCGTACGCCGACTTCACGACGTCCCGCCGGGTGATCAGCCCATCACGGTAGAAGGGACGGCCGAACGCCAAGGCGCTTGACTTGGCGATGACCGTCTTGTCGAGATCGAAAAACGCGGCGCTTCGGCCCACGGCAGCAGAGTTTAACGTGACCATGCGAACGGCCCGGCACGGCGGCGTGGATTGCCTGTGATGTTGTACGCAAACCGGCGTGTCGCGCGTCATAAGGCGATCGCCACTCGACGTGTGCGGTCGACGTCAGGCATCCTTAGTTTGCGACGCCGATTCACGTCTCTCCAGGCGTCGCCCGAAGACCCTCGGCGGTTGCACCCCCCGTGACTGCCGAGCGGGTTCGGCTCGACCCCCCCGGAGTCGGACCCCCGGACGGCCCCCGTCACCCCCCGACGGGGGTCGTCACCTTTCTACAGTCCTTTGTGGTTCCGCGGGTTCCGGTGGTTCATCCACCCCGAAGAGATCGCTGAGGCCGGTGATCGACAGGACCCGGCGGAACGCGGGGCTCGGTGCCGCGACCGTGAACGCGCAGCCCGCGTCCGCCGCCGCGCGGTAGGCGGCGATCAGCGCGCCGAGACCGGTCGAGTCGATGAACGTGGCCTCCGCGAGGTCGACCCGGATCGCGGCCGGGGCGTGGCGCGCCAGCACGTTCCAGATCTCGCCGGCCATCTCGTCGGAGTTGGTGTAGTCGATGTCGCCCGCGACCGTGACCACGACGAGAGGCCCGGCCGGGACCGGCTCCGCGGACAGCTCGCTTGCAATCTCCATGGGCACCACTCCAACGCCGAACTGGCGACCAACATACCCAACATCATTCACGTTCGCTCAGTGGGTGCTGGCGGGCCTTTAGCAGATCAACCCATGGTTTCGGACGGTGTCCACAGGTCCGGCGCCCGTCCACAGGCGGGTCCTGGCGGGGTGCGCGAACGGCGAGTCTTCCCTCGACGTCCGTCCCGGTCCATGGGGGTTCTCGATGGCTCGCACCGGCTTCCGGCCACTCCTCGTCACGGCCGACGAGGCACTCCTCGACGATGTGCTGCGGCTCGCCGCGGTGGCCGGCACCGAGCTCCAGGTCGCCACCGACCCGGTCGCCGCCCGCCCGCACTACGCGCACGCGCCGGTCGTCCTGATCGGCCCCGACCAGACCGTCCCGCTCGACCGCGCCCGCCTCCGCCGCCGGGCCGTCGTGCTCGTCGGCCGCACCGCCGTCGCCGATCCACCGGCCGACCTGGCCGCGCGGCTCGGCGTCGAGCACATCGCGGTGCTCCCGGCCGCCGAGCGCTGGCTCGTTGACCGGCTCGGCACGCCGCCGCCCGCGCCACCCGGCCGCGTCCTCGCGTTCATCGGCGCACGCGGCGGTGCCGGCGTCAGCACGCTGGTGGTCACCCTCGCGGTCACCGCGGCCCGGTCCGGCAAGCGGGTGCTGCTGCTCGACACCGACCCGATCGGCGGCCGGCTCGACCTCATGCTCGGCCGGCCGCAGGTCGACCGGCCCGGCCCCGGCGAGCTGGTGCTGCTCGGGCTCGACCGCACCGACCCGTTCGGCCGCACCGGCCCGCTCGGCTCCCTGCCCGCCGGCGCGGTCGTCACCGGCGTCGACGTCGGCCGGCGCGAGCGCGACCTGGTGATCGTGGATCTGCCCCGGCACCTCGGCGAGGCCGGTGCGGCCGCCCTGCGCGGCGCCGACCGGACGTTCGTCGTGGTCCCCGCCGAGCTGCGCGCCTGCCTCGCCGCGAGCCGGGTCGCGGCGCTCGCCCGGCCGCACAGCCGGCGTCTCTCCGCGGTCGTCCGAGACGCCTCCGCCGACACGCTCACCGAGGACGACGTGGCACGCACCACGCTCCTCCCGGTCGCCGGGTCCTACCGGAGCGATCCCATGCTGCGCGCGTCCCTGGCCCGCGGCGAAGTGCCGTCCGCCGACGGGCACGGCCCGCTGGCGGACCTCTGCCGCCGCCTCCTCGCGGTTCCCCCGGGCCGCGGCACCGAGGGGACGGCGGCATGAGCGGCGCGGCCGGGCTCTCCGCCCGGGTGCGGGAGCGATTCACCGTGGTCGGGGCGGACGCGACCGAGGACGCCGTGGTCGCGGCCGTGCGCACCGATCCGGACGCGGCCCGCCTCGACCCCGGGGCGGTGCTGCGCCTCGCCGAGCGGGTCCGCGGTGACCTGGTGGGTGCCGGGCCGCTGACGCCGCTGCTGGCCGACGAGACGGTCACGGACATCCTGGTCAACGCGACCGACGTGTGGGTCGACCGGGGCCACGGCCTGGTCCGCGCACCGGTGCGGATGGGCGGGGCGGACGACGTGCGCCGCCTCGCGCAGCGCCTCGCCGCCGGCTGTGGCCGCCGCCTCGACGACGGGCAGCCGTTCGTCGACGCCCGGCTGCCGGACGGCACCCGCGTGCACGCGGTGCTGCCACCGGTCGCCACCACGGGGCCGTACCTGTCGTTGCGCACGTTCCGGCAACGCCCCTACCGACTCGCGGACCTCGTGCTCGCGGGCACGCTGCCCGGGCCGGTCGCGGAGATCCTCCTCGCCGTGGTCTCCGCCCGGCTCGCCTACCTGGTGGTCGGCGGCACCGGCTCCGGCAAGACCACCATGCTGAACACGCTGCTCGGCCTGGTGCCGCCCACCGAGCGCATCGTCCTCGTCGAGGACGCGGCCGAGCTGCGGCCCCGGCACCCGCACGTCGTCGCGCTGCAGTCCCGCACGTCCAACGTGGAGGGCGCCGGCGCGGTCGACCTCCGCACACTGGTCCGGCAGGCACTGCGGATGCGCCCCGACCGGCTGATCGTCGGCGAGTGCCGCGGCGCCGAGGTCGTCGACCTGCTCGCCGCGCTCAACACCGGCCACGACGGTGGCGCCGGCACCCTCCACGCGAACGCGCCGGCCGACGTGCCCGCCCGGCTGGAGGCGCTCGGCATCGTCGGCGGTCTGCCGCGGGCGGCGCTGCACGCGCAGGTGGCGGCCGCGCTGCAGGTGGTGGTGCACCTCCGCCGCACCACCCGGGGCCGAATGCTGGACTCGATCTCCCTGCTCGCCGCGGACGGCCCGGAGCGGCTGCTGACCACCCGCACGGTGTGGCAACGCGGGCGCGGTCCGGGACCGGCCGCGACCGAGCTGGCCCGGTTGCTCGACGACCGGCAGACACCGGTGCCGCACCTGCTGCGGGTGCCGGTGTCGGCGCCCGTCACGGCCGCCGTGACTCCACTGCGGCCCCGGCCGCGCCCGGGCCGCGGGGACGTGTCGTGAGCACGTTCTGGGCGGCGATCTCGGTGCTCGCCGCGACGGTGGCGGCGCTGGCCGGTCTGGTCGCGTTCCGGTTCCGCCCCCACACCGGTCTCGAGCGGCACACCGCGCCGGCCCGGCCGGGTCTCTTCGCGGAGGCGGCGGCGAAGGACACCGCCAGGACCGGGCTGCCGGCCGCCTTCCGGTTCGACGGCGCCACCGGCCGCTTCACCCCGATCGACGACGAGCGGCCCTCCACGGCACCCGACCCCGATCCGGCAGGGCCGATTCCGGCCACACCGTCCGCCTCCGACGACGCACCGCGGGAAGTGGGCGGAGACCACCTACCTCGGTCCGGTGCGAGCGCACCGGGCGAGGTCGGCGGCGACGCACGTCGGTCTGGGGTGGGGGCACCGGACGAGCTCGCCGGCATCCCGCCGCGTGCCGCTGGCATCCCGGCGCGTGCCGGCGGCCTGTCGGAGCACGTCGATGACGGCCGGCCGGACGCATCGCCGGGCCCGTCGCCGGCTCCGTCCGGCGCGCGGGACGGGGGACGGCCGGTGTTCCGCGGGCCGGTGAGGATGCCACGCACCCGTGGCGGTCAACGGTTGCTGGTGTCCGCCGTCGCCGGGATGGGCGCACTGGCCGGGCTGGCCGTCGCCGGGCCGGTGGGCATGCTGGTGGCCGTCTACTGCCGCCTCGGCATACGCGGCGTGCTGCGCCGGGAGGCGGCACGATCCGCCGTGCGGGCCCGCACCCGGACGCTCGACATGCTCTGCACGCTCGCTGCGGACCTGCGGGCCGGGCTGCCGCACACCGACCCGCCCGCGCTGCCGGACCCGCGCATCGGGCGCCTCACCACGGCGGCCTGGCGACTCGCGGAACGCACCGGCGCCCCCTTGGCCGACCTCGTCGAGCGCATCGAGTCCGACACCCGCGCGATGGCACGTGGCCAGGCAGCCGCGGCCGCCGAGGCAGCCGGTGCACGCGCCACCGCGTGGCTGCTCGCGGCGTTGCCGGCCGGTGGCCTGGTCCTGGGCGCGTTCATCGGCGTCGACCCGCTGCACGTCCTGCTGCACACCCCGATCGGTGCCGCCTGCGCCACCGGCGCGGTGATCCTCCAGTCGGCCGGGCTGGCGTGGGCCAACCGGCTCGCCACCTCAGGGAGCACGCCATGACCACACTCTCGCCGACCCCGTTCGCACCGTCCTGGCCGCCACCGCCGCCGAGATCGCGGACCCTGACGCTGCCGGCCGGGTGCGGCACGCCGATGCCGTTCTTCCCGCGCCGCACTGCCACCGGCTGCGTCAGCGGCCTGCCGATCGCCGGCGCCCGTCAACCCGGTTGCGACGTGCCCCTTCCGCTCCTCACCGACCTGCTGGGACGCCGCACCCGGCAGCCGTCACCACCGGGCACCTTCCGGCCATCCCGCCCAGCCGTACGGGCCGCCATCCCACGCGTGCCGGTGACTCCCCACCCGGCGGCGGCTCTGTGCGTGCCGGCGGTTCTGGGGGTGCTGACGGTTCTGCGAGCGCCGCAGGTTCCGCACGTGCCGGTGGCTCTGCGCCTGTCGGACGTTATGCGTCTGTCAGAGGTTCTGCGCGCGGTGGCGGCTCCGCGAGTGCCAGCGGCTCCGCGAGTGCCAGAGGATCTGCGCCTGGTAGCGGTGTTCGGTGCGGTGTGGGCAGCCTTCGTGCTGGTGGCTTCCGGCGCCGCGGTGGTCTCTCGCACGGTTGCCGCCGTCGCGCGGACGGTGCCCGACCGCGGGACGTCGATGCGCGATGTTCCGAAGTCGGCGTGGGTGAGCGCCGTGACCAGGGGACCGGCGTCGTGAGCTGGGTGATCGCGCTGTCGGCCGTGGCGGGAGCGGCATTGCTGGCCGGTGTGTGGGCACCGGAGCTGCTTCGGCACAGAAGACTTCTCCGAGCCCCGCGCGGCGTCGCACGGGCCGAGCCCATCTCCGCCGAGTACGCCGGCGACCAGGGCTCGCCCGATGCGACCCCGCGCGGGGCAGCGAACCGGAAGCGCACAGCCGCCGACACCCACGACCTGCCGATCGCCTTCCTCAGAACCGGCCGGGCGTCGGACATCGACCAGCCGTCGGTGCCGCACGTCGCGCGCGACGATGACGCGTCTCGGCGCCGGTCGGCGGCCGGGGTCGAGACGGCAGGTCGTGCCCAGGGGGCTTTGATGCCCGGCCTCATCACTGGGCGCCTCAACACCTCTCCGAGCACACTGCGAGCGGCATTCTGCGCCGGCGTTCAGCGTCGGTCCGACAGACCCGGGGACCGAGCATCGGTGCGACTCCGCGAGGCGGTGCCGCTTCCAGGCACGGCGCGGCTTTCGGGTGCGGCCCGTCCGTCGGAGGCGGCCCATCCGTCGGGTGCGGCGCGGCTCTCCGGTGCGGGCTCACGTCCGGGCACGGCGTCACGTCCAGATGCGCCACGGCTTCTTGCGGCGGCAAGGGTTCCTGTGGCGGCACGGGTTCCGGTGAGGGCCGAGGACGGAGACCCGCCGAGCGCCGCATCCGCACCGGCAGCAAATCTCGGAACCCGAGACCGGGATTACGCCGCGCGTGGCGACGAGGAGTGGATCAGCCGCACGCCCGATCCGAACGCGGCCGACCGGGATGCCGCCTCGCGGGAACGAGATGGCTGGAATGCCATGCCGGCCAGCGGGAGCGAACATGCGATGTCGCTCAGTGGCGGCGGGCACGCGCCGCCGATCAACGTCGGCGTTCACGCGATGCCGGCTCCCGGTGTGCCTGAGGTGCCGACCGTTGGTGGGCACGGGATGCCGGACATCGACAAGCATGCGGTGCCATTCGGAGACGGCGAACAGTTCGTCTCCCACCACGACGGTGGGCAGTTCGTTTCGGGCCGCGGTGGTGGGCAGTCGGTTTCGGATTCCGGTGGGGGACAGGCCGTTGCAGGCTCCGACGGTGGGCGGGGGGTGCCGGGTGGTGGCGGGCGAGCCGCTCCGCGGCGCGGTGACGGGGGTGAGCGGCCGCGGCCGCTCATGCTGATCGCCGGTGCGCTCGGCGGCGGCATTGCGGCGGCGTTGCTGGTCGGCGGGCCGGCCGGGATCGGGTTCGGTGCCGCTGCGGCTGTCGGGACGTTCCTGATGCTGCGCCGGCTGGAACCCGCCGGCATGCGTGCGCTGCGACTTCAGGCGATCGCCGATCTACCGCTCGCCGCGGACCTCCTCTCCGCCACGCTTCGCGCGGGGGCGCCGGTCGACCGCGCCGCCGACGCGGTCGCGGACGCGCTCGGCGGACCGCTAGCCCTTCATCTCGCGCGGGTGGCTCGGTCACTGCGGCTCGGCGCTCCGGCGGAAGAGGCGTGGGCCTACCTGTCGCCGGTGCCGGGCGCGGGCCGTCTGGTCGCGGCCGCGATCCGGTCCAGCGCGAGCGGTGCCGCGCTGGCGGGCGCGCTCACCCGGCTCGCCGACGACCTGCGAGCCGATCGTTCCATCGCCGCGCAGGTGGCGGCCCATCGCGCCGGCGTGCTCGTGGTGCTGCCACTCGGCCTCTGTTTCCTGCCCGCCTTCGTCCTCGCCGGCCTCGCGCCGGTGATCATCGCCGTCCTCGACGACCTGCTGTGAACAGCCAGAAGAAAGGAAACATCCATGATCACATCGCTCCTCGCCCCGATCAGAACCCGCATCCGTTCGCTCTCCCGCCGGCTGCGCGGGGACGCCGGGATGAACACCGCCGAGTACGCCGTCGGCACACTCGCCGCAGTCGCGTTCGCCGCGGTCCTACTCAAGGTCTTGACCAGCCCGAACATCCAGAAGTCCCTCGCGGAGATCATCGAAAGGGCACTCAAGTGAGCGCGTTCGACCTCGCCGCCCTTCGCTACCGGGGCCGCCACCATCACCGTGGCCGCATCGTGCCGGTGATCCACGCCGTCACGTCGGCCCTTCACCTTCGCCCGCCGGTCTTTCGCCGTCGCCTGTCGGCTTCGCCCGGCATGCCCGTCGCCCCGCCGGGCTCAGGCCCGTCGCCGGCCGGGTGGGCGGCAGACCCGCCGCTCGCAAGCTCGACCGGCGGTACGGTCGCCGCCGGTGCGGACCGGGGTGCGTTCACCGCGGAGTTCGCGGCGGCGCTGCCGGCACTGGTGTTGCTCCTCGGGGCGGGCCTCACCGCCGTGACGGCCGTGACCGATCGCGGTAGGTGCTACGACGCCGCACGGGATGCCGCACTCGCCGCCGCGCGCGGCGAGTCCGGTATGGACGCCGGAGCGGCCACGGCACCACCGGGCGCGACCGTCACGGTGGTCCCCGAGGGCGAGCACGTCCGGGCCGTGGTGACGGTGCCGGTCCGTGCGCTGGGACTGAGAATCCCGGACATCACCGCGACCGGCGAGGCGGTCGCCGCCATCGAACCCGGCGTCTCGGTGACCGCCGAATGAGCGGCCCCCGACCGATGCCGCCGACCAGCACGTCACACGGCCCGAACACACCCGCCCGGCCGACCATGACCGCCGACCGCACCGGGAACCGACGCAAAACGCCTCAGGGCCCGGCGTCTCAGGGCCCGGCGCCTCAGGACGCGGCGCCTCAGGACGCGGCGCGCAACGGCGCGGTACCTGAAGGCTTGGCGCCTGAAGGCTTGGCGCCTGAAGGCTTGGCGCCTGAAGGCTTGGCGCCTGAAGGCTTGGCGCCTGAAGGCTTGGCACCTGAAGGCTTGGCGGTTCGGTGCATGGAGCCTCACGGCCTGGCACCTTCGGGCGTGGTGGCGCCGGATCGAGGTGCAGCGTCTCTGCTGGTTGCGGCCGTGGGGCTGTTCCTCGTGTGCGCCGGGGTGGTCGGCGCCGCCGTGATCGGTGCTGAGGCCGCGGTCCGGCGAGTCCGGATCGCGGCGGACCTCGGCGCGCTCGCGGGCGCACCGTTCGTCCCGCGGGGCGAGTCGATGGCCTGTGAGCGCGCCACCCGCGTGGTCGCGGCGAATGGCGCACGCACCGCGTCGTGCGATGCGGAAGGCCTGATCCTGACCATCCGTGCGGCGCTCGACGCCGAGCCCTGGCCCGGTCTTCACGCGACCATCCACGCCGAGGCGAGGGCCGGTCCCGCTACGGCCCCCGCCGAACCGGACGATCTCCCGGCTCCGCCGGCGTCGGTCACCGACACCCCGCACCCTCAACTGATACCCGCCGTCGGCCATCGGCACCCCGCCGTCGGCCACCGGCGGCCCCGGCGTCGGTCACCGGCACCCCGCCGTCGGTCACCGGAGCCCCGCCGTCGGTAACCGGAGCCCCGCCGTCGGCCATCGGCGGCCCCGGCATCGGCCACCGAAGTCCCGGCGTCGATTACCGGGCCCCGAGGTTCGGTTGGCGGTCCTCTGCCGCCGGCGGGCCGACGAGGTCCGCTACCGGCTGCTTGTGCGGTTCGTGCCGCGGGCCGACTCGTTTGCTGTTTCACGGGTTGGCCCGCGGGGCGTCGTCGTGGAGCGGGTGCCCGGGGTGCGCCGGGTGGTACGAGTCAGGCGGCGTGGGAGGTCGGTGACGGAGCCGGCGTGCGGACGTTGATGGCCAGCAGGATCTGGTGGATCTTGTCGAGACGCTGGAAGATCCAGTCGAGGCGCTCGGCCTGGGCGAGGGCGGCGTAGGCCTGGGCCAGGGCGATCTGCTGGTCGACCGTGAGCGTGTCGGGGTCGATGCTGTAGACGAGCTCGACGGTGTCGGACATGGTGTTCGCCACGGAAGGGCTCCCTTGGGGCTCGGGCGGGACGCGCGGTGTCGGGAGACGCATGGTAGCGCTCCCATAGATGGATGCCCATGTTGAGCGAGGTTGCTCCGCGCATCCCGCGATTTGAGACGTGGCGACGTCAGCCCGCAGCGGTGGGGAGGGCGGCCAGCACGGCGTCCAGGACCCGTACGGCGGCGTCCTTGGCCAGTGGGTTGTTGCCGTTTCCGCACTTCGGCGACTGGACGCAGGCGGGGCAGCCGGTCTCGCAGGCGCACGAGTGGATGGCCTCGCGGGTGGCGCGGAGCCAGTCGGCGGCGACCGCGTGCGCGCGTTCCGCGAAGCCGGCACCGCCGGGGTGCCCGTCGTAGACGAACACGGTCGGCAGGCCGGTGTCGGGATGCGCGGCGGTGGAGATGCCGCCGATGTCCCAACGGTCGCAGGTGGCCACGAGCGGGAGGAGGCCGATGGCGGCATGTTCGGCGGCGTGCAGGGCGCCGGGTACGTCGGCGGGCTCGACCCCTGCGGCCTCCAGCGCCTCGGGAGTGATGGTGAACCAGACCGCGACGGTGTGCAGCTCGCGCACGGGCAGGTCGAGCGGCCGGGTGTCGATGACCTCGCCGGAGCCGATCCGGCGACGCTGATAGGAGACGACCTGCCCGTGTACGTCGACCTCACCGAGGAAGAGCCCGACCGGGCCGGCGTCGAAGCGCTCGCGGACGGACGTGACGGCCAGCGACGTGACGTCCCGGGCGTGCGTGGTCCAGTCCGGCTCCTCCGCGCGGACCAGCGCGACCGCGTCGTCGAGGTGCAGTTCCTCGACCACGAACGAGCTGCCCTGGTGCAGGTAGACGGCGCCGGGGTGAACGATGAAGTGCGACGACGCCGGGTCCACGGTGCCGAGCAGCCGGCCGGTGGCGGACTCGACCACGTTGACCGGCGAGCCGCCCTCGCCGCGCAGGTCCACGTCCGGGCGGGTGCGGTGGGTCCAGAAGAAGCCGGTGGGGCGGCGCCGCAGCGAACCGGACCGGACCAGCGCGGCCACGGTCGCCTCGGCCGGTGCGCCGCCGAAGAGCTCCAGGTCGTCGGCAGTCAGCGGAGCCTCGTTCGCGGCGCAGCAGAGTTGCGGACCGAGCACGTACGGGTTGGCCGGGTCCAGCACCGTCGCCTCCACCGGGCGGCCGAAGAGCGCGTCCGGATGGTGCACCAGGTAGGTGTCCAGCGGATCATCGCGGGCGACCAGTACGGCCAGCGCCTCACCGCCGGAGCGGCCCGCGCGGCCGGCCTGCTGCCACAGCGACGCGCGGGTGCCGGGGTAACCACAGATGATCACGGCGTCCAGGCCGACCAGGTCGACGCCGAGCTCGAGCGCGTTCGTGGACGCCATGCCGAGGAGTTCGCCGGTGAGCAACGCTCGTTCCAGCGTGCGCCGCTCCTCGCGCAGATACCCGGCGCGGTAGGCGGCGACCCGCCTGCCCAGGCCGGGCACGGCCTCGTCGAGCGATCGGCGCGCGATCGACGCGACCACCTCGGCGCCACGCCGGGACCGGACGAAAGCCAGCGTCCGCACGCCGTGGGTGATCGCGTCGGTGAGCAGGTCCGCGGTTTCCCGCAGCGCGGACCGCCGGACCGACGGGGCGGCGAGCGAGTCGTCGTCCGGGTCCAGTTCCGTGGGATCACCGGACAGGCCGGGTGGCAGCAGCGGCGGCTCCCACAGTGCGAACGTGACACCGCCGCGCGGCGACCCGTCCGCCGTGACCGCGGTCACCGGCAGCCCGGTGAGTCGTTCCGCGGCCGCCGCCGGATCGCCGGACGTCGCCGACGCCAGCACGAACACGGCCCGGCTGCGCCGCACCGCCCTTCCACGCCGCCGCGGGCCGGCCTGTCCGCGCGCTCCCGCTCCCCGCCCGGCGCGCGTATCCGCCCGCGCCGGATCCGCGGCATGCCGCCGCGCGTCACCCGCGTGCTGTGCCGGAACCGCCGCCTCCGGCGCGGACCGCGTGACCTCATGTGCCGGGTCGCCTGCGTGCCGCGGGGTGTCACCCCCGTGCTGCGCCGGAACCGTTGCCTCTGAGACGGACAGCGAGACCTCATGCGCCGGGTCACCGGCGTGCCTCGCGACGTCAGCACCACGTCGTGCCGGAACCGCCGCGGTCGGCGGCTTCTCGCCGAGCGTGTTCGGCGGCTCTTCGCCGACGGCGTTCGGTGGCGCCGTGTCGGCCGGGTCCGGGCCGAACGGCACCGGTGCGTAGCGGTCGGCCATCCGGCGCAGCCGGCGCAGTACGTGGGCCACGTGGGAGCCGAACAGGCCGCGGTAGACGTGGCATTCGTCGACGACCACGTACGTCAGGCGGCGCAGGAACGTGGACCACAGGTGGTGGTGGGGCAGGATGCTGTGGTGCAGCATGTCCGGGTTCGTCAGGATGAACCGCGAGTTCGCCCGGATCCACTCCCGCTCCTCCGACGGTGTGTCGCCGTCGTAGCAGGCCGGCCGCACCTGCGGGGCCAGTGCCGTCACCGCGCGCAGCTGGTCGGCCGCGAGCGCCTTCGTCGGTGCGAGGTAGAGCACGGTGGCCTTCGGGTCGGCGTCGAGCGCGGTCAGCGCCGGCAGCAGGTAGGCCAGGGACTTGCCGGACGCGGTACCGGTGGCGATCACCACATGCCGGCCGTCCCGGGCGAGCGTCGCGGCCTCGGCCTGGTGTCGCCACGGCCGCGTGACGCCGCGCGCGGCCAGTGCCGAGCGGAGCGCGGACGGGACCCAGGAAGGCCATTCGACGGGGTCACCGGCGGCGGGCGGCACGATCTCCACGTGCGTCACGGAGGGGGAGGTGTGCAGGCGCCGCAGCAGTTCGGCCGGGGCGACCGCGGTGTGGCTCACGTCGTGCACTCTCGCACTGGTGTGCGGAAAACCCAAACGTCGACGCGGAAGCACGGGGCCGCGCGATGCGGCCGTGGCCGCCCGATGGTTAGATTCGATTGGGCGTAACCGCCGAAGTCACCGAGGAGGACTGATGGAGCTGCAGCTGGCGACCCGCACCGTCGCCGGGCACACGGTCCTGGAGGTCGGTGGCGAGGTCGACGTCTACACGGCCCCCCGACTGCGCGAGCGGCTGGTCGAGTTGATCGACGGCGGCGTGCGCGGCGTGATCGTGGACCTGGGCGGCGTCGAGTTCCTGGACTCCACCGGGCTCGGGGTGCTGGTCGGTGCGCTGAAGCGGCTACGTCCGATCGGCGGCACGTTCGGCCTGGTCTGCGCGAAGGAGCCACTGCTCAAGATCTTCCGGATCACCGCGCTGGATCAGGTCTTCCCGATCTACCCGTCGGTCGACGCGGCCGTGCAGGCCGCGGGCGGGACGGGTGCGGACTCCGGTCCGACCGCGTGATGGCGACTGTCCGGCTGGCGTTCTCCCCGGCGCCTGTGCACGTGCGCACCGCCCGGCTGGTCGGCGTGGCCGTGGCCCGTCGCGCCGGCGTGGCCGAGGAGCTGCTCGACGAGGTGCGCCTGGCGATCGGTGAGGCGTGTGCCCGCGCGGTCGCGCTGCACCGGCAGTACGGCGTGTTCGAGCCGGTCCAGGTGGTGATGTCCGACGCGGACTCGTACACCGTCCGGGTGATCGACCGCGCGCCGATAGAGGCCGGTCTCGGCATCCCGTCGATTCCGCCGGACGAGCTGGCCAACGAGTCGCTCTCCGATGACGAGCTGACCACGGGTGTCGGATTTGCCCTGTTGGCCGGTTTTGTGGATGATCTCCAGGTGCGCCCGGTCGAGGAGGGTGTGGGCACCGAGGTCCGCATGGCCTGGCCCACCCACGCCGCCTGACGGCACGGGCGCCTGCCCGCGCACGCCGCAAGACCCAAACAAGATCAAACCAAGTTCATCCAGCGGTACGCCCGGACTCTGCCATGCTCCGCACGGAGTGCCACCGGCCACCGCGCTCCACCGTGCCGGCGCGCCGCCGCGCGGGGTGAAGCGGCGAGCCCGGACGCACCGGAGCGATCCGGGCGAGACGCAGATCACATCGCGTGGTCGAAACGCACCGTCGAATGCCACGCCCCTCCGGCCATCACCGCAAAGGCCGGTAAAACCCGATAAACGCCGGTAGATGCGCCTGATGCGCGCCCGGCCACGTACCCCCTGGTCAGGGTTTGATCTTGTGGCGTCCGGTTGCGCGTGACGACCCGATGACCTTGACTGTGCCTACAGACAAGCCCCGATGAAGGCGCTCGGCTAACACAGTGGCCAACATCATCACGACACGACGGCTCCGGCTGTGACCCTCGACACGGGTGACCGCTACAGTACGCGGGTCATTACGTACTGTTCCCGGCTCCGCTCGATCGGGTGAGGGCCGGACGCTGCCACGGCCGCGTGGCCGCAACCACCGGTTCGTCCGCCGGATGGTGCGCGCACGGTAGGAATTGAGGAGGACATCGATGTCCGGGTTCAGCCCTGTCGCCGCCGGCGACGGCCTGTCCCTTACCGGTACGAATCTCACGTACGTCGTCGTCGCCGCGGTCATCGCGCTGGTGGCGCTGGGCTTCGCACTCGCGCTCGTGCGCGGCGTGCTGGCAGCCGGTAAGGGAACGACCAACATGCAGGAGATCGCCGGCGCCGTGCAGGAGGGCGCGTCGGCCTATCTCTTCCGCCAGTTCAAGACGCTCGGCATCTTCGTGGTGATCGCCCTCGTCCTGCTCTTCCTGCTGCCGGTGCACGACACCGACGGCAACGAGACGCTGGTGAAGATCGGCCGTTCCGCGTTCTTCGTCGTCGGCGCGGTCTTCTCCGCGTTCATCGGCGGCGCGGGCATGGCGCTGGCGACCCGCGCGAACCTGCGCGTCGCCGCCGCGGCGAACGAGGCGACCGGCGGCCGGGAGAAGGCGATGAAGATCGCGTTCCGCACCGGCGGCGTGGTCGGTTTCCTCACCGTGGGTCTCGGCCTGGTCGGCGCCTCGCTGGTGGTGCTGCTCTACAAGGGCGACGCGCCGACCGTGCTGGAGGGTTTCGGCTTCGGCGCCGCGCTGCTGGCCATGTTCATGCGGGTCGGCGGCGGCATCTTCACCAAGGCCGCGGACGTCGGCGCGGACCTGGTCGGCAAGGTCGAGCAGGGCATCCCGGAGGACGACCCGCGCAACGCCGCGACCATCGCGGACAACGTGGGCGACAACGTCGGTGACTGCGCCGGCATGGCCGCTGACCTGTTCGAGTCGTACGCGGTGACGCTGGTCGCCGCGCTGATCCTGGGCCGCGCCGCGTTCGGCGAGGACGGCCTGGTCTACCCGCTGATCGTCTCCGCGGTCGGCGTGCTGATCGCGATCATCGGCGTGTTCATCACCCGGCTGCGCGCGTCCGACCGCAGCGGCCTGACCGCGATCAACCGGGCGTTCTACATCTCCGCGGCGCTGTCCGCGGTGCTGGTCGCCGTGGTCACGTTCCTCTACCTGCCGAACACGTTCGCCGGGTTCGACGACCCGAACGTGAGCGCGGACTTCACCGGCAACCCGCAGTTCCTGGCGATCGGCGCGGTCGTGATCGGCATCGTGCTGGCCGCCGCGATCCAGGCGCTGACCGGCTACTTCACCGAGACCGAGAAGAAGCCGGTGCAGGACATCGGCAAGTCCTCGCTGACCGGCCCGGCGACCGTCATCCTGGCCGGCATCAGCGTCGGTCTGGAGTCCGCGGTCTACTCCGCGCTGGTGATCGGCGCCGGCGTCTTCGGGGCGTACCTGCTGGGCGGCGGCTCGATCATCCTGTCGCTGTTCGCGGTCGCGATGGCCGGTATCGGCCTGCTGACCACGGTCGGCGTCATCGTCGCGATGGACACGTTCGGCCCGATCTCGGACAACGCGCAGGGCATCGCGGAGATGTCCGGCGACGTGGACGAGGCCGGTGCGCGCACGCTCACCGAGCTGGACGCGGTCGGCAACACCACGAAGGCGATCACCAAGGGCATCGCGATCGCGACCGCGGTGCTGGCCGCGACCGCGCTGTTCGGGTCGTACCGGGACACTATCACCACCGCGATCGGCGACGCCGGCGCGGATCTGTCGATCGACGCGCTGCTCAACGTGTCCGACCCGCGCAACCTGGTCGGCCTGCTGATCGGCGCCGCGGTGGTCTTCCTCTTCTCCGGCCTGGCGATCAACGCGGTCTCCCGGTCGGCCGGCGCGGTCGTGGTCGAGGTCCGCCGGCAGTTCCGGGAGAACCCGGGCATCATGGCCGGCACCACCCGCCCGGAGTACGGCCGCGTGGTCGACATCTGCACCCGGGACGCACAGCGTGAGCTGCTCACCCCCGGCCTGCTGGCGGTCCTGGCGCCGATCGCGGTCGGGTTCGGCCTCGGCGCGGGCGCGCTCGCGTCGTACCTGGCCGGCGCGATCGGCACCGGCACGCTGATGGCGGTGTTCCTGTCCAACTCCGGTGGCGCGTGGGACAACGCGAAGAAGCTGGTCGAGGACGGCGCGCACGGCGGCAAGGGGTCGGAGGCGCACTCCGCGACGGTCATCGGCGACACGGTCGGCGACCCGTTCAAGGACACCGCGGGCCCGGCCATCAACCCGCTGATCAAGGTGATGAACCTGGTCAGCCTGCTGATCGCACCCGGCGTCGTGATGCTCAGCATCGGCGACGAGGCGAACACGCCGGTCCGGATCGCGATCGCCGCGGTGGCCACGCTGGTCATCGTCGCGGCCGTGGTCTGGAGCAAGCGGAAGCCGGTCTCCATGGGTGAGGAGCCGCCGGCCGGTACGTCCGGCACGCCGGTCCCGCCCAAGCAGGAGGCCGTGAGCGCCTAGTGGGAGATGCCGCCGGGGGGATCAGTAGGCTCCCCGGCGGCATCGCGCGCCGATGACCCGCAGTCGTACGCTGCTCTCCATGCGCACCCCCCGCATGGTGTCCATCACCGCGGTCCTCACCTCCCTTCTCCTGCTCGCCGCCGGCTGTGGCGGTGGCGCCTCGCCGAGTGCGTGGGCGTCCGCGGTCTGTGAGGCGCTGGGCCCGTGGCGCACCGAGATCAGCACGTTGGCCGACCGGACGAACCAGCAGATGAGCGCGGAGACCACGCCGAGCGCCGCGCGGGAGAACCTGGCCCGGTTGTTCCAGGGCGCCCGGGACGCCAGCGAGGCCGCGCGTCAGGGCGTGGAGCGGGCCGGCGTGCCGGACGTGGAGAACGGCGAGAGCGTGGCGCAGGGCTTCCTGACCTCTCTCGACGGCGTGCGGGCCGCCTACGACAACGCGCACCGGGCGATCATCGCGCTGGACACCACCCAGGCGGACGCGTTCTACACGGGCGTCGAGCAGGTGGTCAGCACGCTCGGCACGGAGTACGACAAGGCCGCGCTGGACACGTCGTCGCTGCAGTCGGAGGAGCTCCGCGAGGCGTTCGACCAGGTGCCGGAGTGCCGTTGACGTGTCCGTCAACCCGCCGATCCCGGGCCTCCCGGACGTACCCCCGCAAGATCTTGATCTTGGTAAGGGTCGGCGTCGTGCTCCCCGGGATCGCGATCGAGCCCCCGCGGAGGGGCGGCCGTCAGGCGTTCCCGGGGCGGGTGGCCGGGGGGAGGAGCCCTCGCTCTTCGGGGTGGAGGCGCACGATCCGGGCGTCGCGGACCTGGCCGGGCTGCTCGCCGGGCCCGGGGAGATCGTCCGGATGGGCGGCACCGCGCGCGTCTCGGTGATCGTGGCCGAACCGTGGCGGGTGCACGTGCTGGTCCCCGAGATCGCCCGCCGGGGCCTGCAGGCCACCTGGTCGCGCACCGAGGACGAGCGACTCGAGGTGCGCACCGCCTACGCCACCACGCTGATGCCGCTGGCCCGCGCCTGGCTGCGGGAACCCGGCGACCCGAAGCGCCCGCCGCGCGCGTTCTTCCTCAACGGCTTCCGCCTGCGGCTCTGGGTCGCGGCGGCCGGCGCGCCCGACCCGTCCGGATATGTGCTTCGGCTCGGCCGTGCCGACGCACCGATCTGGGAGACGGTCCGCGCCGCGCTGCACGCGGCCGGCCTGCCGAGCCGCCTCACCGTGCCGCGTGACGGCGACCCCGGGCTGCGCATCTCCGGACGCCGCCGGATCGCCCGCCTGGCCGGCCTGGTCGGGCCACGCCCGGACGCCGCGCCGGAGTCCGCGTGGCCGTCCTGACCGCCGGTGTACTGTCTAATCTCCGACAGTTACGGTGACTGGATGACCGAGACATAGACCGGCACGATGGTGCTGGTCCGTGCCGATGTTTTCCGGCAGCGGACACCGTTGGGGGGAACAGCGGTCGCTCGGACGGCGTTGCCGATCCGTGGCGCCGGCAGCCCGGTAGCGTGGGGTCGCCGGCGGTCCCGCGCGACCCGCCGGCCACCGACCGCGTTACCGTGGATCGGTTGGCGCAGCGGCGCGCATGATCAGCCGTGGCCGATCGGAGCCACGCGCTGCCAGCCGCCAATAGATCAGGCGATCCACGTCGTAAGGGATCCACCGAGGTCAGGAGTAACGTGCCGAGCAACGCCAAGAGCACCCGTCTGGTCATCGTCGAGTCACCGGCGAAGGCTAAGACGATCTCGGGCTACCTTGGCCCGGGCTACGTCGTCGAGGCCAGCTTCGGGCACGTGCGCGACCTGCCTCGCAACGCGGCCGAGGTCCCGTCCGGTTACGAGGACAAGCCGTGGGCCCGGCTCGGCGTCGACGTGGACAACGGTTTCACCGCGCTCTACGTCGTCTCGCCGGACCGGAAGAAGCAGGTCACCAAGCTCCGCTCGCTGGTCAAGGACGTCGACGAGGTCCTGCTCGCCACGGATGAGGACCGCGAGGGCGAGGCCATCGCCTGGCACCTGATCGAGACGCTGAAGCCCAAGGTCCCGGTCCGGCGGATGGTCTTCCACGAGATCACCAAGCCGGCCATCCAGGCCGCCGTCGCGAACCCGCGCGAGCTCGACCGCGACCTGGTCGACGCGCAGGAGGCGCGCCGCATCCTCGACCGTCTCTACGGCTACGAGGTCTCCCCGGTGCTGTGGAAGAAGGTGCGCACCGGTCTCTCCGCGGGCCGCGTGCAGTCCGTCGCCACCCGCATCGTGGTCGAGCGCGAGCGCCAGCGGATGGCCTTCCGCACCGCCGACTACTGGGACATCCTGGCCCGCCTCGCCGTGCAGGGCCAGGTCGAGGGCCCGCGCACGTTCAACGCCACGCTCATCGCGCTGAACGGTGACCGGGTGGCCACCGGTAAGGACTTCGAGCCGACCACCGGGCAGGTGCGGCCCGGCGCCGGGGTGATCCACCTCGACGGCGACGGTGCCCGCGGCCTGGCCGCCCGCCTCGACGGGCGGCCGTTCCAGGTCACCCGCGTCGAGGAGAAGCCGTACCGGCGCCGGCCGTACGCGCCGTTCATCACGTCCACGCTCCAGCAGGAGGCGGCCCGCAAGCTGCGCTCCGGCTCCCAGCAGACGATGCGCACCGCCCAGCGGCTGTACGAGAACGGCTACATCACCTACATGCGTACCGACTCGGTGAACCTCTCCGAGTCCGCGCTCTCCGCCGCGCGCACCCAGATCGCCGAGCTCTACGGCCCGGCGAACGTGCCGCCCCAGCCGCGCCGCTACACCGGCAAGGTGAAGAACGCGCAGGAGGCGCACGAGGCGATCCGCCCGGCCGGTGACGTGTTCCGCACCCCGGGCGAGGTGGCGAACGAGCTGTCCGGCGACGAGTTCAAGCTCTACGAGCTGATCTGGCGGCGCACGATCGCGTCCCAGATGACCGACGCGGTCGGCTCGTCCGTCTCGGTGCGCATCCGCGCGGTCTCCACCGCCGGCGAGGAGGCCGACTTCGGCGCCACCGGCAAGACCATCACCGACCCCGGCTTCCTGCGCGCCTACGTCGAGTCCTCCGACGACGAGAACGCGGAGGCGGAGGACGCCGAGCGCCGGCTGCCCAACCTGGCCAAGGACCAGCCGCTGACCGCGGAGCAGCTGGACGCGGTCGGCCACACCACCCAGCCGCCGTCCCGCTACACCGAGGCGTCGCTGGTCAAGGCGATGGAGGAGATGGGCATCGGCCGTCCCTCCACCTACGCGTCGATCATGCAGACCATCCAGGACCGCGGGTACGTGACGAAGCGCGGTCAGGCGATGATCCCGTCGTTCCTGGCGTTCGCGGTGGTCGGCCTGCTGGAGCGGCACTACCCCGGCCTGGTCGACTACAACTTCACCGCCGCGATGGAGAACCAGCTCGACGAGATCGCCGGTGGGGACGCGCGGTCCGCGGACTTCCTCACCGCGTTCTACTTCGGCAGCGGCGCCGGCGCCGAGGCGTCGATCGCCCGCGCCGGTGGCCTGAAGAAGCTGGTCACGGAGAACCTGGCGGAGATCGACGCGCGCAGCGTCAACTCGATCCCGCTGTTCCGCGACGACGAGGACCGCGACGTCGTGGTCCGGGTCGGTCGCTACGGGCCGTACATCCAGCGCATCCACCACACCGACGACCCGGCCGCGGAGTCGTCCGAGGAGGGCCGCGTCTCCATCCCCGAGTCGCTGGCTCCGGACGAGCTGACGCCGGAGAAGATCGACGAGCTGTTCCTCGGCGGTGGCAGCGGCGAACGCAAGCTCGGCGAGCACCCGGAGACCGGCGAGCCGGTGCTGCTCAAGTCCGGCCGGTTCGGGCCGTACGTGTCCAGCGGCGACAAGAACTCCTCGTTGCTGACCAGCCAGAAGCCGGACGAGTTGACGCTCGCCGACGCGCTGCGCCTGCTCTCGCTGCCGCGCCTGGTCGGCGTGGCCCCGGACGGCGCCGAGGTCTTCGCGCTCTCCGGCCGCTACGGGCCGTACGTGAAGAAGGGCGACGAGTCCCGCTCGCTGGACAGCGAGGAGCAGATCTTCACGGTCACGCTGGACGACGCGCTGGCCCGCCTCGCCGCGCCCAAGACCCGCGGTGCCCGCCGCGCCGCCGCCCCGCCGCTGCGCGAGATGGGCAACGACCCGGCCACCGAGAAGCCGCTGGTGATCAAGGACGGCCGGTTCGGGCCGTACGTCACGGACGGCGAGTTCAACGCGTCCCTGCGCCGCAGCCAGACCGTGGAGGCCCTCACGCTGGAAGAGGCCTCCGAGATGCTCGCCGAGAAGCGCGCCAAGGGGCCGGCCCCGGCCAAGAAGCGCGCCGCCAAGAAGGCCCCGGCCAAGAAGGCGGCGGCCGGCGACGCCACCCCGGCGAAGAAGACCGCCGCGAAGAAGACCACCGCGAAGAAGACGGCCACCAAGAAGGCCACCCCGGCCAAGAAGGCGGCCGCGGCCAAGACGACGACCGCGGCGGCGAAGAAGGCCCCGGCGAAGAAGGCCGCCCCCGCGAAGGCCGCCACCGACGCCTCCTGAGCGGGCGGCGGTGGCTCAGGCGCCGAGGACCTGCCTGGTGTAGGCGTTCTGCATGACCCGGCCGGGGTCGAGGCGGTCGCGGACGGCGCGGAAGTCGTCGAAGCGGGGGTAGGCCGCACGCAGCGACTCCGCGTCGCGGTAGTGCAGCTTGCCCCAGTGCGGGCGGCCGCCCAGCGCCGTCGCGACCCGCTCGAACGCGCGGAAGTACGGCTCGTACGGCGCGCCCTGGAACTGGTGCAGGGCGAGGTACGCGGAGTCGCGGCCGTACCCGTGGGAGAGCCAGATGTCGTCCGCCGCGGTGAACCGGACCTCGACCGGGAACTGCACCCGGAACGGCAGCGCCGCCAGGATGCGCTCCAGCGCGGCCAGCGCCTCCGGTAGCGCGGCGCGGGGCACCGCGTACTCCATCTCGGTGAACCGGACCCGCCGGGTCGTGCAGAAGACGCGGTCGGAGCGGGCCGTATAGGTGCGCTCGGTGAGCCCGCGGGCGGCGACCTCGTGCACGCTCGGGACCAGCGCGGGAACGGCCCGGCCGAGGCGGCAGAGGCCGCCGTAGACCGTGTTCGACAGGAACTCGTCGTCGAGCCAGGCGCGGAACCGGGGCAGCGGCGCGTCGTCCAGCGGCACCCGGTTGCTGGTCTTCGCCTGACCCCGGCCGGTGTACGGGTACCAGAAGAACTCGAAGTGGTCGTTCCCCGCGATCAGGTCGTCCACGCCGGCCAGCACGTCGGCGAGCAGCACCGGCGTCTCGTGCGCGCGGAGCACGAACGCGTCCACGCAGCGCAGCGTGACCTCGGTGATGACGCCGAGCGCGCCGAGACCGACGCGGGCGGCCGCGAACACGTCCGGGTGCCGGTCCGCGGCGCAGTGCAGCACCTCGCCGGCGGCGGTGACCAGCGTCAGCCGTTCCACGAACGTGGAAAGACACCCGACCGTGGCACCGGTCCCGTGCGTACCGGTGGAGATCGCCCCGGCGACGGTCTGCACGTCGACGTCGCCGAGGTTGGGCAGCGCGAGACCGTGCCCGGACAGCACGTCGTTGAGCGTGTGCAGCCGCGCGCCGGCCTGCGTGGTGACGAGCCGGGCCGCCCGGTCGACGGACACGATCCGCGACAGACCGCTCGTATCGATCTGGATGTCGTCCGCGACGGCGACGGCCGTGAACGAGTGACCGCTACCCACGGGCTTGACGCGGTGCCCGGTCGCGGCGGCATCCTGGAGGAGGGCGGACATCTCGTCGGTGCTGGTCGGCTTCGCCACACGCACGGGCCTGACCTGCTGGTTGCCGGACCAGTTGGACCAGGTGGCGATCGGTGCCGGTGCTGTGCGGGCCATCTCAGTCCCCCGAGGTCACACCTGACGTGAATTGAATTCATATCAGCACGGAGACGGAGAGTAAACACTTTGCGGCGACTCGCTCGTTAAGCCGAGTAACCTTTGTTTTCTCTCTGCCGAAAGGGAGTTGCGACGCGTGTCGACAACAGCTGTCACCGCCGGACCCCTACGCCGCGTCCCCGTTCAGGGGCGCAGCGTAGCGCGGGTCCAGCGCATGCTCGACGCCTGCGCTGAGCTTGTCGACGAGGTCGGATACGAGGGACTGACCACGACCCTGCTCGCCGAACGCGCCGAAGTGGCGATCGGCTCGGTCTATCAGTTCTTCCCGGACAAGCGGGCCATCGTGCAGGCACTCGCCCTGCGCAACATGGAGGCCTACCTCGAGCGACTGTCCGCCCGGTTCGCCGCCGGCAATCTCGCCCACTGGTGGGACGGGGTGGACGCGGCGATAGACGAGTTCATCGGCATGCACCGCACCGTCGCCGGGTTCCGCACGCTGCACTTCGGCGACGTCGTCGACGTGCACCTGCTGGACGAGGAACGCGACAACAACGTGGTCATCGCCAACCGGATCGCCGAGGTGCTGCACGAGCAGTTCGCGGTCGCGGACACGCCCACGCTGCGGTTCGCCCTGGAGATCGCGGTGACCACGGCGGACTCCCTGATCAAGCTCGCGTTCCGCCGCGACTCGGACGGCGACCCGCGGATCATCCAGGAGTCCAAGACGCTGATCCGCGACTATCTCCAATCCCACGTCGGCGTCTGACGACCGAACCCGGCGGGGGTTCGACCACGAACCGCGCCCCCGCCACCGAGCGGCTCGGCCCTCGCGGTGCCGGACGGCTTCGGCACTCTTCGGTGGCGGATGCCGGCCTCGCGGCCGATCGGAGCGGTCCCGTTCCGCCGTGGCTGGGCAGCCGCTCGGCAAAACCTGTGCGATTCGATCGCCGAGATTTCGGGCGCTCCGCGCCCGAAATTTCATCCTTTATCGCCCCGGGCCATCGCGCAACAGCCGGGGCCGGGGTGAGCCGCCGCACAACGGCCGAGTTGAGCGGGGCGGAGCCGGACGCGGCAGGTGCCCGCAAGGCTCGCTTCCCGGAGGCGCCGCGCGGCGCTCAGCCCAGGAACGCGTGCCCCTCGCCGCGATAGGTCGGTGCCGTGGCGACGACCCGGTCGTCCTCGATCAGGTGAAGCTCGTTGAGGTGTTCGCAGAGCTCTCCGGCCTTGGCGTGTCGGAACCAGACCCGGTCGCCGGGGCGCAGCGAGTCGGCGGCGGGGCCGGACAGCGGGGTCTGGACCTCGCCGGGCCCCTCGGAGCCGACGTAGCCGAGGCCCTCGGGCAGCCACGGCAACGGGAGCCGGCTCTTCTCCGCGGGGCCGGACGCGACCCAGCCGCCGCCGAGCACGGTGGCGAAGCCGTCGGCCGGGCGGCGGACGACGGACAGGCCGAAGAACGCGGCCGGTACGGGCCGCCACGCGCGGTACCCGTCGAACAGCGCGGGACCGTAGAGGCCGGAGCCGGCGGTCACCTCGGTGACGGACGGGTCCTGTGCGGTGGCGGCGACGCTGCCGGTGCCGCCGCCGTTGACGAATTCCAGGTCGGCCAGCTCGCGCACGGCGGCGACCGCGGCCACCCGCCGGGGGAGCAGCTCGGTCCCGGACCGCTTCTGCACGGCGCGGATGATCAGGCCGCGGGCGGCCTGCCGGGGCGGCGCGTCGCCGAGCCCGGCGATCTGCGCCTCGTAGGCCATCAGCCCGACCAGCCGGAAGCCCGGGCGCCGCACCACGTGCTCGGCGAACCGGCCGGCCTGCGTGGCGGAGTGCACCGGCGAGCGGCGCACGCCGAGGTGCAGCCGGCCACCGAGCGGTCGCCAGGACGCGTCCAGGTCCAGGCAGACGCGGATCTCCGCGCGCCGGTCCGGTGCGGCGACCGAGTCCACCAGGTCGAGCTGCGCGGGGCTGTCCGCCATGATCGAGATCGCGGCGGCGAGTTCCGGGTCGGCGCCCAGCTCGGCGAGCGCGGCCCGGCTCACCGTCGGGTAGGCGACCAGCACGTCCTCGCTCACGCCGGAGCGCACCAGCCAGATCGCCTCGGGCAGCGTGTACGCCATCACGCCCGCCCAGCCGGGCCGGGCCAGCACCCGCTCCAGCAGTGCCCGGCAGCGTACGGACTTCGCGGCGACCCGGATCGGCTTGCCGGCCGCCCGGGTGGTCAGCGCGTCCGCGTTCGCGTCGAACGCGGTCAGGTCGACCACGCCGACCGGCGGGTCGAGGTGGGCGGTGGCGCGGTCCAGTCGCGCGCGCAGCGCCTCGCGGTCCGTGGGGGGCACGTGCGTACCGTATCGGGACAGGCCGGACAATGCGAGCCTGCTTCACGTATGGCTGACCGCCGCCCCGGCACGATCAGGGGAAACTGGGGGCAGGGCGGAAAAGGCACCGCGGCTAGAGTGTTCTGCCGGGGGCGCCCAGCGAGGGGCCGGCACGCGGAGGTACGGCCATCGAGACACAGGCGAGCGGACAGGTTGACCTGTCCGGCATGAAGGCGCTGCGGTCGGTCATGCGGATCAGGCCGTTCCGGCGTCTCTGGATCGTGCTCGGTGTCGCGTCGCTCGGCGATTGGCTCGGCCTGCTGGCCACCGCGATCTTCGCGTCCGCGCAGGTCACCGGTTCCGCGGCGAAGGGACTGGTGTTCGGCTCGACGATCGCGGTGCGGCTGCTCCCGGCGCTGGTGCTCGGCCCGGTGGCCGGTGTGCTGGCCGACCGGTTCGACCGCCGGCTCACCATGGTCGTCTGCGACCTCCTCCGCTTCCTGCTGTTCCTCTCCATCCCGCTCGTCGCGCTGGCGGTGGACAACCCGGGCCTCATCGTGACCTGGGCCGCGATCGCCACGTTCCTGATCGAGGCGATCACGCTGATCTGGATCCCGGCCAAGGAGGCCGCGGTCCCGAACCTGATCCCGCGCGCCCGGCTGGAGATCTCCAACCAGCTGTCGCTGATCACCACGTACGGGATCACCCCGGTGATCGCGGCGCTCAGTCTCTCCGCGCTGGACGCGATCGTCCGCTCCGGCGTGGTGCCGCAGCCGCCGGAGTGGGGCGGGCCCGCGCAGCTGGCGCTCTACTTCAACGCGTTCTCCCGGCTCGCGCTCGCGGCCGTGGTGTTCTTCGGGATCAAGGAGATCAGCGGCCGCGGCGACCGGCGTGAGCAGCAGGACCAGGGCATGCTGCGCCAGTTCGCCGAGGGCTGGAAGTACGTCGGCAAGACCCCGATGGTCCGCGGCCTGGTGCTCGGCATCCTCGGCGCGTTCGGCGGCGGCGGCATCGTGATCGGCACCGCCCGGTTCTTCACCGCCTCGCTGGGTGCCGGTGACGCCGCGTTCTACCTGCTCTTCGGCACGCTCTTCATCGGTCTCGGTGCCGGCATCGGCCTCGGCCCGGTGATCATCCGGGATCTGTCCCGGCGCCGCTGGTTCGGCATGAGCATCGTGCTGGCCGCCGGCTCGGTGATGTTCCTGGCGTTCGCGATCCACCTGGCCATGGCGATCCTGGGCGCGCTGCTGGTCGGCGCGGGCGCCGGCATGGCGTTCCTGGCCGGCACCACGCTGCTCGGCGGCGAGATCGGCGACGACGTGCGCGGCCGGGTCTTCGCGGTGGTCAACACCGGCACCCGGATGATCCTGATGATCGCGATTGCGCTCTCCGGCGTGATCGTCGGCGCCGGTGGGTCCCGCCGGGTGGAGATCGCCGGGCTGAGCGTCTCGTTCTCCTCCACCCGGGCACTGCTGCTGGTCGCGGGCGCGGTCGGGATCGTCGCCGGGATAAGCGCGTTCCGGCAGATGGACGACAAGCGCGGCGTGCCGGTGCTGGCCGACCTGTGGGGCTCGATGCGCGGGCGCCCGCTCTCCGCGGCCGAGCCACGGCACGCCGCCGGCCTCTTCGTGGTCTTCGAGGGTGGCGAGGGGGCGGGCAAGTCCACGCAGGTCAAGGCGCTCGCCGCGGGGCTGCGCCAGCACGGCCGGACCGTGGTGGTCACGCGCGAGCCGGGCGCCACCGAGATCGGTGCGGAGATCCGCAACCTGGTGCTGCACGGCTCGCCGCCGGCACCGCGCGCGGAGGCGCTGCTCTACGCGGCCGACCGGGCCCACCACGTCGCCACCGTGGTCCGGCCGGCACTGGGCCGGGGCGAGGTGGTGATCAGCGACCGGTACATCGACTCGTCGCTGGCCTACCAGGGCGCCGGCCGGACGCTGCCGGTCGAGGAGATCTCCTGGCTGTCCTCGTGGGCCACCGGCGGGCTCAAACCGGACCTGGTGGTGCTGCTGGACGTGGACCCGAGCGTCGGGCTCAGCCGGGTCTCCGGCCGGGGCGAGGGCACCGACCGGCTGGAGAGCGAGGCGACCGCGTTCCACGAGCGGGTGCGGTACGCGTTCCTCGACCTCGCCGCCGCCGACCCGCGCCGCTACCTGGTGCTGGACGCGTCCCGTTCGCCGGAGGAGCTCTCCGGCGCGATCATGGACCGGGTGCTCGGCATGACCCAGGAACCCGACGAGTCCGCGGCCACAGTGGAGAGGAGCGCCGCCTGATGGACGTCTTCGCGGCACTGATCGGCCAGGACGAGGCCACGACCACGTTCCGGCGCGCGGCCGCCGAGGCGCACGCGCTGGTCGCGGCCGGCCGCGGTCTCGGCAACGAGGAGAAGGCCGAGGGCGGCGCCCGCACCGGCGCGATGACGCACGCCTGGATCATCACCGGCCCGCCCGGCTCCGGCCGCCTGGAGGCCGCCCGCGCGTTCGCGGCCGCGCTGCAGTGCCGCACCGGCACCGGCTGCGGCGAGTGCGACGGTTGCCACACCACGCTGACCGGCACCCACGCGGACGTGCGGATGGTGGTCCCGGACGGCCTCTCGATCGCGGTCAAGGACATGCGTGCGCTGGTGCTGCGCGCCGCCACCGCGCCGTCCGGCGGGCGCTGGCAGGTGGTCGTGGTGGCGGACGCGGACCGGCTCACCGAGGGCGCCGGCAACGCGCTGCTGAAGGCGATCGAGGAGCCCTCGCCCCGCACCGTCTTCCTGCTCTGCACGCCGTCCACCCACCCGGACGACATCTCGGTGACGATCCGCTCCCGCTGTCGCGTGGTGCCGCTGGTGCAGGCCCGCCCGGAGGCGCTGGCCGCCGCGCTGGCCGCACAGCAGGGCGTGCCGGCGGACGTGGCCGAGTGGGCCGCCTCGGCCGCGCAGGGCGACGTGGAGCTGGCCCGGCGGCTGGCCGGGGACCCGGACGTGCGCAAGCGGCGCGAGGCGGTGCTCGCGGTGCCGCGCAAGCTGACCAGCGTGGGTGCGGCGTTCGACGCGGCGTCCGCGCTGATCGAGGCCGCGGAGGCGGAGGCGGCCGCGCTGGTCGCGGAGCTGGACGCCACCGAGCGGTCCGACCTGGAGCGTGCGCTGGGTGCGGGTGGCACCGGCCGGGGCGCGTCCGGCGCGATCCGGGGCGCGGCCGGCCAGCTCAAGGAGCTGGAGAAGCGGCAGAAGTCGCGGGCCACCCGCGCGCAGCGGGACGCGCTCGACCGCGCGCTGGTCGACCTGGCCGGCTTCTACCGCGACGTGCTGACCGCGCAGTTCGGCGCGCCGGTCCGGCCGGTGCACGGCGACACCGCGGCGGGCGCGCGGGCCGCGGCCGAGAAGTGGTCGGCGGAGAGCACGCTGCGCCGGCTGGAGGCGGTGCTCGGCTGCCGCGAGGCGATCACGCTGAACGTGAAGCCGCGGATCGCGGTGGAGGCGATGATGCTGTCGCTCTGGAAGGGCTAATCCCATTAACGGGATTTTCATTCTTCGATAGGTTCGTGTGCGGAGGGATTACATCGGCGGCCGTTGACCGGTAGTGTGCTCAGCCGTAACGGAGGGCACACATTGAGCCATCTTCACCCTGGCCCGTGCGGCCGGCCGACGCGGTGCCGGTCCGTGGTCCGGGTGCGCCGGGTGGAAAAGGTCATCGGTGAGGGAGCCGTGCATGCCCCGCGAGATCGACGAGGCGTGGGTCGACGAGGCCATCACGCGCTATCGCCGAATCCAGACCGCGCAGGCGGATTTCGACCGCGCCGCGGCGATGGTCGCGGTGACCGTCCGCTCCTCGGACGGCACGGTGGAGGTCGACGTCACCGCGACCGGCGTGATCACGGAGGTGCGGATTCTCGGCTCGCTGCACGGCCGCACCGGCCGGGACCTGTCCGCGGCGGTCACGGCCGCCGTCACCGCCGCGACCGAGGCCGCACGCTGGGCGCGGGAGAAGCTGCGCGCCGAGGCCTTCGCGGACTACCCGTCCCTCGCGGACTGACTGACTTCAGGGAGCCACGGATGGAGAGCATGCGCGAGGCCGCCGACCGACTCGACGGCGCCGCGTCGACCCTGGACTCGGCGTACCGGAAGCTCGTCGACCTGGAGGCGCCCACCTGGATCGGCGCGGACGCGCCGGGCCGCCTCGGCGAGCTGCACCGCTCGCTGCGCACGCAGTGGACCCGGGTGGTCGAGGGGCACGCCCGGGAGGCCGCGTCCACCGCGGCCCGGCTCGCCGGTGCGGCCGAGTCGTTGCGCATCGCGGCGGCCGCGTACGCCGAGACCGACCACGCCGCCGCCGCCCGATTCCGAAGCCGATAACCGATTTATCGAGGCATTTCCTGAGATGGACCAGCTGGACGCGCTCGCCGAGCCCGCCGCCGACCTGTTGCACCGGGTCGACGACGCCCTCCACGCCCACGGCGCCCCCACCGAGCACGACCTCTGGCCGCTGCTGCGCCGCCTCGGCGCGCTCACGCTCCCGTCCGTCGAGGCGATCATCGCGTTGCGGCCCGCCCCACTGCTCGCCGCCGGCGCGTCGCTGCGCCAGGTCGCCCGGGAGTACGCGGAGGCGCGCGACACCATCGGCACGCCGCAGGACTGGGCGGGCGCGGGCGCGGAGGCGTTCGAGCGGTACCGGGCCGGGCTCGCCGACCACCTGGCCGGCGACAGCGCCAGCCTGGCCGGTCACCTGGCGGCCACCGCGGACTACACGGACGCACTCGACTCGTGGATCACGTCCTCCCGGACCGCGCTCGCGTCGGTCCTGGCCGCGTCGCTGGCCTCCGCGGAGGCGGTCACGCTGGTGACCGGCGCCCCGGACGACGAGGTGGCCACCGCGACCGCGGCCGCGGAGATCGCGGCGCGGGTGCTGGGCGTGGTCGCGGAGACCGTCGAGGCCGGCGAGGTGCTGCACGCGGAGTGGACCGAACGGCTGGCCGACATCGGCTACCGCGAACCGGCCGACGAGCCGCTGCCCCGCCCGGACGGTCGCGTGCTGCGGACCCGTTACTGACCGCTGTGCGAATCTGTGCGACAGCGGGACCGCATCCGGCCTACGGTGGGCGGCATGGCTGAGCCGAAGACCCGGCGGACCGCGGCGAGCGTGCCCGGCTTCCTCGCGTCCGTCACCGACGCCCGCCGCCGGGAGGACGCGGAGACCGCCTGCGCGCTGATGGCCGACGTCACCGGCGCCGAGCCGGTCCTGTGGGGGACCAGCATCATCGGCTTCGGCGCGTACCGCTACGAGTACGCGTCCGGCCGCAGCGGCGACTGGCCGGCGGTCGGCTTCGCACCCCGCCGCGCGGCGCTGACGTTCTACCTGCTGCCCGGCTTCGACGGCTACGACGAGATCCTGACGCGGCTCGGCCCGCACTCACTCGGCAAGTCCTGCCTCTACGTCAAGCGGCTCGCGGACCTGGACGCCGAGGCGCTGCGCGAACTGGTCGCGGGCGCGTTCACCCACGTCAACGGGCGAACCCTCACCTCGGGGACCTGACCCACACGCCTCCACGGGGTGACGGCGGCGCCGCGGGGCGGGACGGCCGGTGCCAAGAGCCGCTCCGGCCGCGACGCCGCCGCCGTTTCCTGCACCCCCCGCAGGTCCTGTGGACATCTGCGCAACCGCGCGCCCGCCGGATCCGACACGGCTCGCCCGACTGTCCTGCCCGGACGGTCGGCAGATATTGACCGACCGGCTTGAATCGCGTGTATGAGGACAAATGAGGGTGCTCCGCACCACTCCCCGATGCTCGTTCCACGACGTAGGGTGAAGGGATGGGGATGCTGTGTGCGGTGAGTTTCAACCGTTATGGGCGCCTGTATTACCTCGATCCGGGCGATTTGCGCCCCGCCGTGGGCGACAAGGTGCTGGTGCCCACGGACGACGGGCCCGAGGTGGCCGAGTGCGTGTGGGCCGCGCAGTGGGTCAGCGAGGACACCGACGGCTTCCCCCGGCTGGCCGGCCTGGCGACGGAGACCGACCTCAAGCGTGACGAGGCCCAGCGCCGCCGCAAGGCCGAGGCCAAGGTCGCCGCGAAGCGCCTGATCCGCGAGCACGACCTGCCGATGAAGGTGGTCGCGATCGACCACGTGCTGGAGTCCACCGGCGGCAACGGCGGCGCCCGCACCACCATCTACTTCACCGCGCCGCACCGCGTCGACTTCCGTTCGCTGGTCCGCGACCTCGGCGCCACCCTGCACTGCCGCGTCGAACTGCGGCAGCTCTCCGCCCGCGACTCCGCCCGCGTCCAGGGCGGCATCGGCTCCTGCGGCCGCGACCTGTGCTGCGCCACCTTCCTCACTGACTTCGAGCCGGTCACCATCCGGATGGCCAAGGACCAGGAGCTCCCACTCAACCCGCTGCGCATCTCCGGCGCCTGCGGCCGCCTGATGTGCTGCCTGAAGTACGAACATCCCCTGTACCAGAAGTTCCAGGCCACCGCGCCCGCGATCGGTTCGCGGGTCACCACGGACCACGGCGACGGCAAGGTCGTCGGCCACAGCGTCCCGCGCGACGAGGTCGTGGTGCGGCTGGACGCCGACGGCTCCCGGTGCTCCTGCTCCCGGGCCTCGGTCTGCGGCCCCCGCCAGGCCCACGACGCGGCGTACCCGCAGGCCTGACGGGCCGGGCTCAGACGCGGATCGGCCGCTCCTCCGCCAGGTGCGGGCGCAGCGGGGTGGCCGGGACGATCCACGGGGAGTGCTCGGGGGCGTCCGGTGCGGCGGCCCAGCGGCGGTTGACCGTGCGCAGCGCGATCGGATAGACGGTGAGCGTGCCGTCCGCGGCGAGGTGCATGCGGAGGAACGACTTGGCGTCGTCGATGCCCTGGCCGGCGAAGAGCTCGTTGACGTTGACGGTGAAGAAGTTGGCGATCACCAGGTAGAGCGCGAGCAGTTCGGTGCCGAGGAAACCCGCGACCGGGCCGTAGACGACCGCGGCCGTGACGACCTGCCACTCCCAGGTGGACAGCGGGCTGCTCAGCCAGGCCCAGGTGCCGAGCGCGGCCGCCGACAGGTGAGCCAGGCCGTGCGCTATGCCGATCAGCCAGTGTTTGGCGTACCCCCGTTGGCCGATTCTCGGGGGTTTCGCGAACGCGATCGTGGCGCCGAGCACGAAGCAGAGCATCAGGCCCAACGGCAGCGTCAGGAGCTGGGGTGACGACTCCTCGCCACGCACGGCGCCGCTCATGGTGAGCATCAGCATCGTGTGCACGATGCCGATGAACGTGGCGAAACCCGGGTTGTTACGTGGCAGGCGCCAGAAGATCCCCGGCAGGTGACGGCGGGACTCCCGTACCGTGGGGAATCGGCCCTTGATCGTGTAATCGCGGGGCGTGCTGGCGTTCCGGACCAGGGTGTCGCGCGGCGGCACCGTGATCGTCTCGGGCAGCGTGTGCGTCGCGACCAGGTACGCGCCGCCGCCACCGCAGGTGATCAGCTCCCGGTCCGGGCCGGAGTAGCGCGCGTAGTGGTGCAGGTCGCCGCTGAGCATCAGGCGCACCGGTGCACCGGTCGGCGCCAGCACCTTGCGCACGAAGTAGTCGACCGAGTCGTACGCGCCCGGCCGGTCCGCCGCCTTGACCCAGGTCGGCGCCGGCACCGCGAGGATGATTCGGTCCTCCGGCCGGATCCGGTCCGCGACGTCCTGGAAGTACTCGAGCTGCGGGTCGTCGATGTACGACCCGGCCTGCTCGTCCAGGCCCAGCAGCCACCAGCCGTGCGGCAGCTTGACCGCGAAGTAGGACCGACGCTGCTCGGTGCGCCAACCGCCGAACTTCGCGTCCCGCCGCCGCGCGAACAGCCGCAGGAACGCGGTGAGCCCGTCGTACCAGTCGTGGTTGCCCGGCACCGCGAACAGCGTCGGCTGGACGCCGTCCGGCGGCGCGACCGGCAGCGCGGCCTCGTAGGGCCCCTTCGACCGGTTCTCGTAGGCCTCCCCGCTCGCCGTCGGATAGACCTGGTCACCGCCCATCACCAGCAGCCGGCCGCGGGGCAGCGGCCGGTCCACGCCGTCCGGACGCAGCTCCGGCTGCGCCAGCAGATAGGCGATCGAGTACGTCGCGTCGAACCCGTCGCCCAGGTCCGCCACGTAGTCGATCCACAGCTCGTCGGCGTCGCTGTGGTCGTGGTCGGGTACCGGGCCGAGCGCGATCTGCATCTCGCGCTTGTCCAGATAGGCACCGAACAGATGCGCCAGCAGCGTACGCAGGCCCGCGTTGATCAGCAGCAGCGGCGACAGCCAGGGCACCGGCGGCTGCGGGGTGAACCCGAGCTCGCGTGGATCGAGGGACGCGGGACGGCGCCGGACGCGGGGCTGGGCCTCCGCCGGCACCTCAGTCGGATCGACGGTCACCCCGAAGAATCTATCGGGAATCGTTAACAGTCACTCGACACGCACTCGACGCCGGTCGATCCCCGCGCCCGGCCACGGGCTGGAGATCTGCTCACCGCGCGCCGACGATCGCCCCGATCGCCCGCACCGCACGTCGCCGCAACGTCGCCGGCCGCGCCTCGTCCTCGGCCGGCGTCTCCTCGACCAGCTCGCCCGCGAGCCACGCCGCGACCGCGCCGCCCAGCAGCACCAGCGTCTCGACCGCCACCAGCATCGCCCCGGCGGCCCGCTCCGGGTCGCCGACCCGGACCAGCCAGATCACCGCGAACATCGCCAGCACGCCACCGTTGATCAGCCCGTGCGCGATCGCGACCCGCCGGGCCCGCGTCCCCGGCTGCAGGAACAGCAGATCGACGAGGCCGGCCAGCCCCGCGATGCCGGCCGCGAGCAGCCCACCCACCACCTGCCAGTACCCGGCCATCGCGAGCAGCGCCGGCCCGCCCATGAGGTGGAAGAGATCGAAGATGATCCCGGTGACGAACAGGCCCATCGGCAGCATGAAGAGCATCAGGTGGACCGAGTGCCCGGAGACCTTGAGTCGGCTTTCCACGATCGTCACCCGCTCCCACCCGCCCGGCGTGCCGTCGTGAGGTTCGGTACCCGAGCCCGTATGGACCAAAACGCTGACCTGAGGTGATGCGATACGCACAGATGGTAGTACCGCCTGGGCGTACCCGCGATTCTCGTACGGGTGCCGACCCGGCGCACGGTCCGGTGACGGACAGACGCCCGCATAGTCACGGAGCGATACGGAGCGTAGGGTCGGCCTTGCCTTCGATGCATCGGAGGACCTGATCCGGCACCGGTGTACAGCCCGTGTTCCCACGGCCTGAAGACGTCCCGGACCTCGGTCACCGCGCTGTCGTCCTCGCCATCGGGACCGCGTCAACCGTGCACGGCACGTAACCACGAGCGGCCCGGAACGAGGCCGTCGCGGCCCGTGCGGCCGACCACCGTCGTGCTCGGTCACGTCCTCACAGTCGTGGAGGTTTTCCCATGGTCCGAACCCCTGTTCGTCGATATCGACCCGGCTCGTACAGTCGTCGCCGCGACGTTTTCACCCGGTGTGGCGCGCCGACCACCACCTCACCGCGTACCGGCGCGGTCCGCCTGGCCGTGACGGGTCTGCTGGCCGGCGTCATGATCGTCACGCTCGCCTCCGCCGCCGGCGCGGCCACCCCGACCGGCCGGCAGGCCGCCGAGGCCGCCGTCGGCGTCACCGGGATCACCGCCGGCGTCGCGACCGACCGGGGTGGCCCCGGCTCGGCGCGTGGCATTCCCGGCACCGCCATGCTGCAGCCGGAGGATCTCGGCGGCGCGGTGACCTCACCCGTCGACGCGGACCGGTGGAATGCGCTGCGGCCACCACGGCCCTGCGCCGAGACGAATCGCTACGGCGGGCTGCCTCCGCGCCGGGACCGGGCGATCTCCGCCATGGTCGCGGTCGGTGAGTCCCCGACGGTCGTCGTCGAGTGGGTCGGCAGCTTCCGGGCGAACGGCGCGCAGCGCTACCTGCGTGCGGCCGTGACGAACTGCGACGACACCGATCAGGGCGGCGGCCGGTGGACCGTGCTGTCGACCGGCACCGCGGGCGCGGAGTCGCTGCTGCTCCGGCTGACGGAGACGTTCCAGTACGCCGGCGAGACGATGACCAGGAACACCTATCTCGTGGTGGTCCGCACCGGTCGCACCGTGGTGATGGTGGCAGACGTCGGGTGGGAGATCTCCGACGGCCAGCGGTCGCTCGTCGAGCGACTCGTCACCCCGGCGATCCAGCGCGCGCGCACTTTGCGCTGACCGGCTCGCGCCGCTCCGTGAGCCGCGCCGTGCCGGTCTCGGGCCGCACCACCGCGGCCGGGCCGGCGGCGCACGACCGGGACGGTGCACGACGAAGCCCCTGGCCACCGAGGTGACCAGGGGCTTCGCTCTGCTGAGCCGCCTGACGGAATCGAACCGTCGACCTTGTTATTACGAGTAACACGCTCTACCGACTGAGCTAAGGCGGCAACGCCCACTCAATATACGTCACGCCCTCGGCCACCCGACACCGAGATCCCCCTCCGCGCGCCGGGCCGGGTCAAGGCAGGTCACAGCGGGCGCTGGTTTCGGCGGGGGAGGGGCGGGAATGCCGGAGGCGTAGCCGAACGGAAGGGATGAACCGAGATGACTGCGGTGCTGGAGGGCAAGCGGGTCGCGTTCCTGGCGACGGACGGCGTGGAGGAGGTCGAGTACACCCAGCCGCGGCAGGCGGTGATCGACGCGGGCGGCGTGGCCGAGCTGGTGTCGATCAAGTCCGGTGAGATCCAGGCGATGGAGCACATGGACAAGTCGAAGACGTACCCGGTGGACAAGGTGGTGAGCGACGCCAGCGAGCAGGAGTACGACGCGCTGGTGCTGCCCGGCGGCGTGGCGAACCCGGACTTCCTGCGCACGGACCCGGACGCGGTGCGGTTCGTACGGTCGTTCTTCGACGCGCACAAGCCGGTCGCGGCGATCTGCCACGGGCCGTGGACGCTGGTCGAGGCGGGCGTGGTGGACGGGCGCACGCTGACGTCCTGGCCGAGCCTGCGCACCGACCTGGCGAACGCGGGCGCGACCTGGGTCGACGAGGAGGTCTACGTCGACAACGGCCTGGTGACCAGCCGCAACCCGGACGACCTGCCCGCGTTCTGCGCGAAGATGGTCGAGGCGATCGCCGAGGGCCCGCACGTCCGCCAGCACGCCTAGCTAGCCCAGGGTCGAGACGGGCAGCGAACCGTCGGCGTACGAGGAGCGCACCCGCTTCTTGTCGAACTTGCCGACCGACGTCTTCGGGACCGCGGGGATGAACGCCCACCGCTCCGGCAGCTGCCACTTCGCCACCCGTGACGACAGGAACTCCCGGAGTTCCGCGGCGGTGGCGGACACTCCCTCGCGGAGCACCACGGTGGCGAACGGGCGCTCTCCCCAGCGGTCGTCGGGCACGCCGACCACGCACGCCTCCAGGACGGCGGGGTGTGCCATCAGGTGGTTCTCCAGCTCGACCGAGGAGATCCACTCGCCGCCGGACTTGATCACGTCCTTGGCGCGGTCGGTGAGCGTGAGGAAGCCGTCGGCGGAGAGCGTGCCGACGTCGCCGGTGCGCAGCCAGCCGTCCCGGAACTTCTCCGGGTCGGGCCGGTCCTCGCCGAGGTAGCCGGCGGTCACCCACGGGCCGCGGACCTCCAGCTCGCCGACCGCCTCGCCGTCGGACGGCACCACGTCGCCGAGCGGGCCCACGATCCGGGCGGCCACGCCGGCCGGCACCCGGCCCTGCGTGTACCGGTAGGGCCACGGGTCGACGCCGGCCGGCGGCCGGGACACCGAGCCGAGCGGGGACGTCTCGGTCATCCCCCAGGCGTGCACGATCGTGATCCCGAACCGCTCCTGGAACGCGTGCATCAGCGCGGGCGGGCACGCCGACCCGCCGACGATCACCTCGCTCATCGAGGACACGTCGGTGGGTTCCGCGTCGAGGTGGGCGAGCAGGTCGGTCCAGATGGTCGGCACGGCCGCGGCCTTGGTCGGGCGCTCGGCCGCGATCATCGGCGCGATCGCGGCGCCGGCCATGAACCGGTCCGGCACGACCAGCGACGCGCCGGACATGAAGCACGCGTACGGCAGGCCCCAGGACATCGCGTGGAACATCGGCACGATGGCGAGCATGGTGTCGAGCGCGCTCAGCCCGAACGACTCCGGCGTGCACACCTGCATGGAGTGCAGCCAGATCGAGCGGTGCGAGTAGGCGACGCCCTTCGGGTGGCCGGTCGTCCCGGACGTGTAGCAGAGCGCGGCCGCGTCCTGCTCGTCCAGCTCCGGCCAGTCGAACTCGGTGGGGCGCCCGGCCAGCAGCTCGGACCAGGAGTGCACCTGCCAGGGGCCGGCCGGGACCGCGGCGGCCGAGCCGTTGACCACCACGTGCTCGACCGTCTTCATCGTCGGCAGCACCTTGGCCAGCAGCGGGACCAGCGTCTCGTCGACCAGGACCACCCGGTCCTCGGCGTGGTTCGCGATGTAGGTCAGCTGCTCGGGGAAGAGCCGCAGGTTGAGCGTGTGCAGCACCGCGCCCATGCTCGGCACCGCGAAGTAGGCGGTCAGGTGCTCCGCGTTGTTCCACATGAAGGTGGCGACGCGCTGGTCACCGGTCACGCCGAGCTCGTCGCGCAGCGCGTGGGCGAGTCGTGCGGCGTCCGCCCCCACCTGGGCGTACGTCGTGCGGCGGGAGCCGGAACCGGTCCAGGTGGCAACGTGGGCGCGGCCGTGCACGGTGCTGCCGTGCTCGAGCAGGCGGGAGACGAGCAACGGATTCGCCATCATCGTGCTACGCATGCGCACCAACGTTAGGTGACCGGGGTCACAGTGCGGAAGGGTTCGGGCGCTGTGAAAAACTGCGGTCATGGTCAGCATTCCGTGGGCGGACTCGTACATGGGCCAGATTCGCGAGCTGGCCGGCGATCGGGTCCTGATGTTCATCGCGGCGCGTGCGGTGCTGCACGACGACCGCGGCCGGGTGCTGCTGATCCAGCGGTCCGACAACGGGCACTGGGCGCTGCCGGCCGGCGCGATGGAACTGGGCGAGTCGATCACCCAGTGCGCGATCCGCGAGGTGCGGGAGGAGACCGGGCTGAACGCGCACCGCGTCACGCCGTACGCGATGTACTCCGGCGCGGACTACACGTTCACGAACATGTGGGGGCACACGTACCAGCACTTCGTGACCGGCTTCCGGGTCGACGAGTGGGACGGTGAGCTGCAGCGCGTGACGGACGAGAGCCTGGACGCGATGTGGTTCGACCTCGCCGACCCGCCGTTCCCGCTCCCCGGCACGGTGGCGCGCACGCTGGACGACCTGACCGAGTTCGAGCGCACCGGAATCCTGGTAATGAAGTAGCCCGTTCCCGCAAGATCGGGCAGCATGCCGGTACGTGATGGACCTGTCCCCGCTGCGGATCTCGCGCGACTTCCGGCTGATCTTCTCGGCGTCCACGGTCTCCGGCTTCGGGTCCTACATCAGCCTCATCACGATCCCGTACCAGGTCGCGCAGATGACCGACGACCCGCTGATGGTGGGGTTGCTCGGGGTGGCCGAGCTGGTGCCGCTGATCATCATGTCGTTCGTCGGCGGCGCGCTCGCCGACTACGTGGACCGTCGCCGGCTGGTGCTGATCAGTGAGGCCGCGCTCGCCGTGCTGGCACTGGTCCTGCTGCTCAACTCGCTGCTCGCGGACGCGCACCTGTGGGTGCTGTTCGGGGTCGCCGGGCTGACCGCCGCGTTCGAGGGCATCCAGCGCCCGGCGCTGGAGGGCACGATCCCGCGCGTGGTGCCACTGGAGAAGCTGCCCGCGGCGATCGCGCTGAACTCGCTCAGCGGCCAGGTCCGGCAGCTGGCCGGCCCCGGCCTGGCCGGGGTGCTGATGGCGACCGTGGACCTGCACTGGGTCTACGCGTTCGACCTGCTCACGTTCGTGGTGTCGCTGTGCTGCCTGTGGCTGGTCCGGGCGGTGCCGCCGCCACCGGCCGCGGAACGCCCGTCGGTCCGCTCCGTGATCACCGGCATCCGGTACGCGCGCAGCCGCCCCGAGCTGCTCGGCACCTACCTGGTGGACATCAACGCGATGTTCTTCGCCATGCCGTCCGCGCTCTACCCGTTCATGGCCGACGATCTCGGCGGCCCCGAGGTGCTGGGGTTGCTCTACGCCGCGCCCGCGATCGGGTCGATGCTGGCCTCGCTCACGTCGAGCTGGACCGGGCGGATCCACCGGCACGGCCTGATGGTGGTGCTGGCGGCCGGTGCCTGGGGCGTCGGCATCATCGGCGCGGGCCTGGCGACCTCGCTGTGGCTGGTGGTGGCGTGCCTGGCGTTCGCCGGCGCGGCGGACATGATCTCCGGCGTGTTCCGGATGACGATCTGGGGCCAGACCGTCCCGGACCACCTGCGCGGGCGCCTGGCCGGCATCGAGATGATCTCGTATTCGGTCGGCCCGCTGCTCGGCGGCACGCGTGCCGGACTGGTCGCCCGGGTCACCGGCGTGAGCGGCTCGATCGTCACCGGCGGCATCCTGTGCGTGCTCGGCACGGTCGTGCTCGCGGCCGCGCTGCCGTCCTTCCTCCGGTACGACGGACGCGACGGCCTGGAACGCAAGCGCGCCGCCGACCGGGAGTGGGCGGCGCGCTCAACCGCCTGACCGCGCGGCCGGGAGCGGCACGGACGTCCGCGTCGCCCGGCCCGGGGCACCGGGCCGTCAGGACGCCTTCTTCGAGGCGGTGCTCTTGGCGGCCGTGGTCTTCTTCGCCGCTGTCGTCTTCTTGGCCGCGGCGGTCTTCTTCGCCGCTGTCGTCTTCTTGGCCGCGGCGGTCTTCTTCGCCGCCGCCTTCTTCGCCGGGCCGGCCTTCTTGGCGGGAGCCGCGTCATCGCCGGTCTTCTTCGCGGCCGTCTTCCGCCCGCCCGAGCCCGAGGTGGACGACTTGGCGGCCGGGGCGGCCTTCGCCGTACCGTCGCCGTCGCTCGTGCCCGATGACGCCGATTCGCCGCGCGCGGCGCGGGCCCGTTCCACCGACGCGCGCAACGCGGCCATCAGGTCGGTCGCGCCCGGTGCCGCCTCCTCTTCCTCCTCCGGCGCGACGATCTCCCGGCCCTCGACCTTCGCGTCGATGACCTCCTGGAGCGCCGCGCGGTAGTTGTCGCTGTAGGCCTCCGGGTCGAAGTTCGCGGCCATCGAGTCGATCAGCGACGAGGCCATCGCCAGCTCGGCCGGGCGGACCTCGATGTCGTCGTCGAGGAAGCCGAACTCGGGCGCGCGCACCTCGTCCGGCCAGAGCATCGTGTTGAGCAGCAGCACGTCGTCGTGGACGCGCAGCGTGGCGAGCTGCTCGCGCTGGCGCAGCGCCACCTTGACGATCGCCACCCGGTCCGCGTCGCCGAGCGCCTCGCGCAGCAACACGTACGGCTTGGTCGCGGCGCCGTCCGGCTCCAGGTAGTACGCCTTGTTGTAGAGGATCGGGTCGACCTGGTCGGCCGGCACGAACTCCAGCACCTCGATCGCGCGCGAGGTGGAGAGCGGCAGGTCCGCGAAGTCGTCGTCGGTCAGCACCACCATCTCGCCGCCGCCGATGTCGTACCCCTTGGCGATGTCGTCGTACTTGACCTCTTCGCCGTCGACGGAGCAGACCCGTTTGTACTTGATCCGGCCGCCGTCCTCCCGGTGCACCTGATGGAACCGGATGTCCTTCTCCTCGGTGGCCGAGAACAGCCGCACCGCGATCGACACCAGGCCGAACGAGACGGCACCCTTCCAGATAGCCCGCATTGTCGCTCCAAACCGCTGCTGACCGGCCGGAACCCCCGCCCGACGTTTGGCCCGGTATCTACGAGGATCGCACCGATCGGCACATCGCGCGAGGTTTTGGGCCTAGGCTCCAGAGCATGGCGGCCGGGCCACGCCCGATGCTGGCCACGTCGGGTGAGCTGCCCGCCGGTGCCGGCTGGGCGTTCGAGTTCAAGTGGGACGGCGTTCGCGCGCTCGCCGACGCCGCCGGCGGTGTACTGCGTCTCGCGGCCCGGTCCGGCGCGGACATCACGGTCGCCTACCCGGAGCTGACACCGCTCGGTGGCCTGCTCGGCGACGCGCTGCTGGACGGCGAGATCGTGGTGCTGCACCAGGGCCGGCCGTCGTTCCAGCTGCTCGCGGAGCGGATGCACGTGCGCGATCCGGCGCGGGCCGCGCGGCTCGCGGCGACCCGGCCGATCACCTACATGATCTTCGATCTGCTCCGGCAGGACGGCGTGGACCTGACGGGCCTGCCCTACACGGAACGGCGGGCCCGGCTGGAGGCGCTGGTCTCGGACGGGCCGCGCTGGGCGGTGCCGCCGACGTTCCCGGACGGGCCGGTCACCCAGGCGGTGGCGGAGGAGAACCGGCTGGAGGGCGTGGTCGCGAAGCGGCTCACCTCGACCTACCTGCCGGGCACCCGATCGCCGGACTGGATCAAGATCAAGATGGATCTGACCGGCGACTTCGTGATCGGCGGCTGGCGGCCGGGCGTGCGCCGGATCGGTGGCCTCCTGGTCGGCGTGCCGGGACCGGACGGCCGGCTGCTGTTCCGCGGCCGGGTCGGCGGCGGCATCGGCGCCGCGACCGAAAAATCGCTGTTGGCGCTGCTGGAGCCGCTGGTAACCGGCGCGTCACCGTTCGTCTCGGTGCCCCGCGAGGATGCGCGGGGCGCGATCTGGGTAGACCCCGTGCGGGTGGTCGAGGTCAAGTACGGGCAGCGCACGCTCGACGCCCGCCTGCGTTTTCCGCGTTTCCTGCGTCTTCGTCCGGACAAGTCGCCCGGGGAGGTGACCGACGATGCCTGACCGGATGCTGGTCGAGGTGGACGGCCGCGAGGTGGAGCTCTCCAACCTCGACAAGGTGCTCTACCCGGACGCCGGCTTCACCAAGGCCGAGGTGATCGACTACTACACCCGGGTCGCGCCCGCGCTGCTGCCGCACCTGCGCGGGCGCCCGCTGACCCGGATCCGCTACCCGAACGGCGTCGGCGGCCAGTTCTTCTTCGAGAAGAACGCGCCGCCCGGCAAGCCCGGCTGGGTGCACACCGAGACGTTGCCGGTGCCGAACTCCACGCACGGCCGCGAGACGATCGACTTCGTGGTCGTCGACGACCTGCCCACACTGGTCTGGGTCGCCAACATCGCGTCGCTGGAGCTGCACACGCCGCAGTGGCGGGTCGGCCTCGACCCGGACCTGCTGGTCGTCGACCTGGACCCCGGCGCGCCGGCCGGGCTGCGCGAGTGCTGCGCGGTCGCGGTGCTGATGCGCGACCGCCTGGCCCGCGACCACATCGAGTGCTATCCGAAGACGTCCGGCAAGAAGGGCATGCAGCTCTGCTGCCCGATCGCCGGGACACAGAGCGCCGAGATCATCAGCGGGTACGCGAAGCGGGTCGCCGAGGAACTGGCACGCGCGGTCCCGGGCGGCATCACGGCGCGGATGGCGAAGCAGCTGCGCCCCGGCAAGGTCTTCATCGACTGGAGTCAGAACAACGCGTTCAAGACCACGGTCGCGCCCTACTCGCTGCGCGCGCTGCCCACCCCGACCGCGTCCGCGCCGCTGACCTGGGACGAGGTCGAGTCGATGGCGTGCGGCGACGCGGCGGCCCGGCAGCTGTCCCCGTCGGAGGTGCTCGCCCGCCTCGAATCCGACGGGGACCTGCTGCATCCGCTGCTGTCCGGCGGCCCGGAGGTGCCGCCCTAGGCGCTCCTCGCTAGAACTCGGGCAGCTTCGGGCCGAGGATGTCGTCCGCGTCCGTGATCGTGTACGCGTACCCCTGCTCGGCCAGGAACCGCTGCCGGTGCGCCGCGTACTCGGTGTCGATCGTGTCCCGGGACACCACCGTGTAGAAGTGCGCCTGCCGCCCGTCCGCCTTCGGCCGCAGCACCCGGCCCAGCCGCTGCGCCTCCTCCTGCCGCGACCCGAACGTGCCGGACACCTGGATCGCCACCGCCGCCTCCGGCAGGTCGATCGAGAAATTGCCGACCTTCGAGATGACCAGCGTGGAGATCTCGCCGGCCCGGAACGCGTCGAACAGCCGCTCGCGCTCCTTGTTCGTCGTCGACCCCTGCACGATCGGCGCGTCCAGGAACTCGCCGAGCTGGTGCAGTTGGTCGATGTAGCCGCCGATCACCAGCTTCTGGTCGTCCGGGTGCCGCTCCAGCAGCGCCTTCACCACCGGCAGCTTGGTCCGCGCGGTCGCGGCCATCCGGTACCGCTCCTCCGCCTCCGCGGTCGCGTAGCTCATCCGCTCCGCGTCGGTCAGCGTGACCCGAACCTCCATGCACTCGGCCGGCGCGATCCAGCCCTGCGCCTCGATGTCCTTCCACGGCGCGTCGTACCGCTTCGGGCCGATCAGCGAGAACACGTCGCCCTCGCGGCCGTCCTCGCGGACCAGCGTGGCGGTCAGGCCCAGCCGGCGGCGGGCCTGGAGGTCCGCGGTGAACCGGAAGATCGGCGCCGGGAGCAGGTGCACCTCGTCGTAGACGACCAGGCCCCAGTCGCGCGCGGAGAACAGGTCCAGGTGGGTGAACGCGCCGTTCCGCCGGGACGTGAGCACCTGGTACGTCGCGATGGTGACCGGCCGGATCTCCTTGCGCTCGCCGGAGTACTCCCCGATCTCCTCCTCGGTCAGCGACGTGCGCGCGATCAGCTCCCGCTTCCACTGCCGGCCGGCGACCGTGTTCGTCACCAGGATCAGCGTGGTCGCCTTCGCCTCCGCCATCGCGGCCGCGCCGACCAGCGTCTTCCCGGCGCCGCAGGGCAGCACCACCACGCCGGAGCCGCCGGCCCAGAACGTGTCGACCGCCTCCCGCTGGTACGTCCGCAGCGTCCAGCCGTCCTGCGCCAGGTCGATCTGGTGCGCCTCACCGTCCACGTAACCGGCCAGGTCCTCGGCCGGCCAGCCGAGCTTGAGCAACGCCTGCTTCAGCCGGCCGCGCTCCGACGGGTGCACCACGATCGTGTCGTCGTCGATCTTCGCGCCGAGCATGCCGGCCAGCTTCTTCGACTTCGCGACCTCGATCAGCACCACCCGGTCCAGCGCGCGCAGCGTCAGGCCGTGCTGCGGGTGGTTGACCAGCTGGAGCCGGCCGTACCGGTCCATCGTCTCGGCCACGTCCACCAGCAGCGCGTGCGGCACGGGGTAGCGGGAGAAGCGGATGAGCGCGTCCACCACCGCCTCCGCGTCGTGCCCGGCGGCCCGCGCGTTCCACAGGCCCAGCGGCGTCAACCGGTACGTGTGCACGTGTTCCGGTGACCGCTCCAGCTCGGCGAACGGCGCGATCGCGATCCGGCACGCCTGCGCGTCCTTGTGATCGACCTCCAGCAGCAGGGTCTTGTCCGATTGCACGATCAGTGGTCCATCGGCCACAGCTGTGACTCCCTCCGCACGCGACCCTCCAGTCTGTCACGCGATCGGCCGGACCGTGGAATTCGAGTGCAACCAGTCACCGGCCGAGAGCGTCTCCACACAGGGATGCCGCGCGTTCGTGTGATCAACGGGGGCGAACGCGCGTTTTCCCACTGTTCCGCCCGGCGCATAGGTGTCACCCTCGATATGGGTGGTCACCTGTGCGGGGGTGGACATGGATTCCGACGAGCAGGCACCGGTGTCCTGGGCGACCGTGGCGGGCTACACGATGCTCGGCGTCGTGCTGTTCGGCTGGTTCCTGCACGGCGTGTTCATCGAACGCCAGGGACTCGTCGACTCGATGGGCGAGTCGCTCGGCTCCGCCGTCACCGCGCTGCTGATCGTCTCCGTGGTGGCGTCGTTCCGGGCACCCGGTCGTCGCTCCGTCCCGCCGGCGCGCACGCCGCAGGACGGTGCCGGGCCACCCGTCCCGCCGGTGGCGAGCGCACCCCCGAAGAAGCGGGCGTCCCGGCACCGTCGCGCGCTCACGAGGGAAGGACCGCCGCGGTGATCCGGTGCAGCGCCATCGTGTGCAGCATCTCGGTGCGCTCGTCCTCCGCGCGCAGGTAGCCGGCGCCGATCGACACCGGCCGGACCAGGCGGGTCGCGGTGGCGCCGTGCGCGTCGACGTACCCGACCCAGACCAGCGCCTTGTCCCGGACCGCCTGTTGCAGCACGGCCAGCGCCTGGGTGTGCGCCTGGCCCTCGGCGTCCCGGACCGTCGCCGGTGCCCGCCGCGCGGCCCGGGCCGCCGCGTCACCGCGCCGGATCTGCTCCACGAGGCCGAGCAGCCGGGGCCGGGTCAGCCGGGACGCGATCAGCGAGTCCGACGCGGTCGCGGCCAGCGAGCCGCGCGCGGCCGCCCGCTTCGCCTTCGGCCGGTTCAGCACGGTGGCGCCGGACGCGTCCTCCGGCACCGGCGCGTACCCGGCCTCGCGCAGCGCGGGCAGCAGCCGGCCCGGCGCGTACGGGCTGCACAGCACGGTCGGGGCCAGCCGGCGCAGCGCCAGCGCGGCCAGCCGCTTGTCGGCCAGCGCCTCGGTCAGCAGCGACTCGTCGTCGCTGCGCAGGTACGCCCCGGCCGTACCCACGCGCAGGCCGCCGTGCTTGCGCGCCACGTCGTCCACCAGGTACGTCAGCGCCTGCGGCACCGGCGTGCGGGACCGCCGCTTGAACAGCCGGTGCAGCTCGTCCGCGGAGTAGCCGGCGTCCAGCGCCCGCCGGATGCTGGCCGTGGTCAGCCGGTGCACGCTCGCGCCGCCCGCGGACTCGTGCTCGGCCACCGTCTCCAGCTCCGTGGCCAGCTCCGGCTCCGGCGGGCCGGGCACCACCACGGACAGGTCGGCCTGGATCAGCACGTGGTCGACCGGTGCGGGCAGCAGGCCGTCCAGCGCGCGCACCACCTCCGGGTCGCCGGGCTCCCGGTCGGCCTCCGCGCGCAGGCCCAGCGGGTCACCGGCGATCGCCGCATCGCGCGCCGCCGTGGACGCCTCCTCCTCGACCAGCAGCCGGCCGAACGAGGTCAGCGCGCCCAGCCCGGTCACGCCCAGCGCCGCGGCCTCGGCCAGCGTCAGGTGCGCCGCGCCCTCCCAGCCGCGGGTGCGCCGCGGCGCCCGCCACACCATGATCGACAGGATCTCCTCACCGGTCGGCGCCGCGCCCGGCTCCAGCCCGGCCAGCACCTCCAGCACCACCCGCCGGTTCGCCGGTGCGCCCGGGCGCTCGCCGTCCGTGGAGAGCGCGTTGAGCGGCTTGTCCCGCTCGTCGCGCTGGCCCGGCTGCACCACCTGGCGCGGCATGGCCAGCCAGGCACCGGCCAGATCGGTCCAGCGCCGGGCCAGTGACGTCGCGCGCCACACGTCGTAGGCCGCGGTCGGCAGCCAGATCATCTCGCCGGGCGGGCCACCGACCCGGCGGCTCTTCGCGGTGGCCGCCTCCGCGTCGCCGAGCAGGCCGGCCGCGTACGCCACCTCCAGCAGCAGGATCGACGTGCCCTCGTCCACGCCGGCCGCCCGCGCCAGCCGGCGGATCTCGCGCACGCCCAGACCACCGGCGCGCAGCACGCCCGGCGGCTCGGCCGCGACCGCCTCCAGCAGCGCCTCCACCCGGCGCACCGTCTCCATCGCCTGGCCCGCGCCGGCGGAGTCCGCGGCCTTCGGGTCCCGGCCGAGCGGCGTGATCACCGGCGGGTGCGGGCGCAGGACGCCGAGCGGGCCGGTGTCCCGGCGCAGCAGCAGGCCGATCTCGCGGGGCAGCTCCACGGTCTCGGCCGAGACCGGCACCAGCAGCCCGGCCTCGACCAGCCGGCGCACCGGGCCACCCGGCTCGTCCGCGGCGTCGTCGTCCGGGGCGGCGTCGACCATCCCGATCGCGGAGCCCGGCGTCACCCCGGCCAGCGCGGCCGCGGAGACCGTGCCCACGGGCGGGCCCGCGGCCAGGCGGTCCAGCACCGCGCGGGCGGCCGGGGACACGGCCAGCACGGCCCGCCGCAGCTTCGCCGGGTCCGCGCAGAGCGCCTCGGTCCGCGCGTTCAGGTCCCCGGCCGGCCGGCCCAGGCCCGCCGGGTACGGCGAGGACACGTCGTCCAGCGCGGGCGTCAGCTCCAGCGCGTCATCCGGGCCGTAGAGCAGGAACAGCGCGCGCAGCTCGGCCAGCGCGCCGTGCACCGCCGTCGCGTCCGCGCCCACCGTGGCCATCGCCATGATCGCGTCCACCGAGGTCAGCCCGTCCGGGTCCCGGGTCAGCCGGGCCGCGTCCAGGATCAGCAGCGAGAACTGGGTGAGCCCTTCCAGCACCCGGGCGGTCGACACGCGCGACTGCGCGCGGGCGGCGAGCGCGGAGACGTCCACGGGGACGGGCACGGTCAGATCCGGGCGGCGGCGGAGCAGGTCGCTCAGCTCGTCGTCCGTACGGGAGCGCAGGTGATCCGCGAGTGAGGTGGTCATCGTCCTTCAACGCTATCCGGCCGCGCCCGGCGCTGGAGATCCATGGGACGATGATCCCCGGACGAGGACCCGGTGGGAACATTCTCATCGGAAGCATCACCGACAGCTAGGGAGCAGCAGCATGGCACGGACGGAGAAGCCCGCCGCCCAGGAGAAGGTGCGGTCCAAGACGCCGAAGCCCGGTCACCTGCCGATCTCCGAGTTCGCCGCGGACCGCCCGGGCGCGCCCTCGCCGTTCGGCGACGACCAGACGTTCCCGCTGCCGGTCGACCGCCTGACGTACCACCGCAGCGACTCCGGGCACTGACGTGATATCGGTCGGCTTCGACCTGGACATGACGCTGATCGACTCCCGGCCCGGCCTCGCCGCGAACTACCGGGAGCTGACCGCGCGCACCGGTGTCCCGGTCGACGCCGACCTCGCGGTCAGCCGGCTCGGCCCGCCGCTGCGCACCGAGCTGGCCCACTGGTTCCCGCCGGACGCGGTCGAGGACGCGGTCACGCTGTTCCGCGCGCTCTACCCGGACCACGCGGTCCTCCCGAGCCTGCCGATGCCCGGTGCGCTGGACGCGCTGGCCGCGGTGCGCTCCCGGGGCGGGCGTGTGGTGGTCGTCACGTCCAAGCTCGGCCGCCTGGCCCGGCTGCACACCGACCACCTCGGCCTGCCGGTTGACGAGATCGCCGGTGACCTCTTCGCCGAGGGCAAGGCGACCGCGATCCTGGAGCACGGCGTCGGCCTCTACGTCGGTGACCACATCGCCGACATGGTCGCCGCCCGCACCGCCGGGGTCCCCGGCGTGGGCGTGGCCACCGGTCCGTGCTCGGCCGCGGAGCTGCGCGACGCCGGAGCGACCGCGGTCCTCACCGATCTCGCGGAGTTCCCCGGCTGGTTGGACGATCATCTGGCCCACCGGGTCGACTGAGGCGGCCGGGATTGCGGTTGGTCCGCACCGGCGCGGTCAGTAGCCTTGTGGGCACAGGGCGGCACTCCGGCCGCCCGTCTGTCCAACGGAGTTGAGGTCCGCGGTGCCTACGGGTCGAGTGAAGTGGTACGACGCGCAGAAGGGCTACGGTTTCGTCACCAGTGATGAAGGCGGCGACGTGTTCCTGCCCAAGGGCGCGCTCCCCGCGGGTGTCACGGAGCTCAAGGGCGGGCAGAAGATCGAGTTCGGGGTCGTCGACAGCCGCAAGGGCGCGCAGGCGATGGGCGTCAAGCTGCTGGAGGCCCCGCCCTCCGTCTCCGAGCTGCGCCGACGCCCCGCCGAGGAGCTGCACGGCCTCATCGAAGACATGATCAAGGTGCTGGAGGCGAAGATCCAGCCCGACCTGCGCCGGGGCCGTTTCCCGGACAAGCGCAGCGCGCAGAAGGTCGCCCAGGTCGTCCACGCGGTCGCCCGCGAGCTGGAGATCTAGGCCCGGTTCCGGTGGGGAAGGGGCCCCTCGGGGCCCCTTCTCTCATCGCCGCAGCGGCGGCACCGCGGGCGTGAACCCGGCCTTCGCCGCCCGCCCGAGCAGCGCGTTCACCGCCTCGTAGCCCTCGTCGCCCAGCTCCGCGGTGAACTCGTTGACGTACAGCGCGATGTGCTGTTCCTGGACCGCCGGATCCATCTCCTGCGCGTGCGTCATCACGTACTCCCGGCTCGCCGCCGGATCCGCCCACGCGGCCCGCACCGACTCCTGGATCCACGCGGTCGCGGCCGCCGGGTCGACCTTCCCGCGCCGCGCCAGGATCGCGCCCAGCGGGATCGGCAGCCCGGTGTCCGACTCCCACCACTCGCCCAGGTCGACCAGCGACCGCAGCCCGTGGTTCTGATACGTGAACCGCGCCTCGTGGATCACCAGACCCGCGTCCCAGCGCCCGGCCGCGACCCCCGGCATGATCTCGTGGAACGGCACCACCTCGACGTTCGCCGGCTGCCGGTCACCGGCCCAGAGCCGGAACAGCAGGTAGGCCGTGGTCCGGTCGCCCGGCACCGCCACGGTCGCGCCGGCCAGGTCCGCCCGGTCGTCGTTGACCAGCAGCAGCGGGCCGCAGCCACGGCCCAGCGCACCGCCGCACGGCAGCAGCTCGTACTTGTCCAGCAGCCAGGGCAGCGCCGCGTAGGAGACCTTCACCAGGTCGAACTCGCCGCGTTCCGCCGCCGTGTTGGTCACGTCCACGTCCGCGAACGTCACGTCCACCGGCGGCGCGCCGGCCACCAGTCCGTGCGCCAGAGCGTGAAAGACGAACGTATCGTTCGGACACGGCGAATACGCCACAGACAGCGGTTCCATCCCGCAACGGTAACCAGCCCGGCCGCCGGTTCCGCTGTGGCGTTCGGCTATTTTCCCGCTCCCGGCGTGGTGCCGCCGGGTGTGCTCCCGCGGGCACCGGTCGTCGCTGGCGCTCCTCCCTGCCGGTCCCGGCCCGGTCACCGAGAACCACCACCGTCCCCGGACACGCCACGCGCCGTGCCGAGGGGCAGCCCGGGCCCGGCGTGCCGGCCGAGGGCGGGGATCGGGCGTGCCTACCGGGGCCGGCCGAACTCGTCGGCGGGCTCGCGCGCGACGTCGTGCCCGGTGACCCGGCCGGGCCCGGGCGGGAGCGCGCCGAAGGCGGTCAGCGCGGTGAAGGCGGCCGGGAGGTTCTCAGCGCGGTGAAGGCGGCGGTCAGCGCGGTGAACGCGGCCGGGAGGTTCCAGGCGGCACGGTCGCGGGGGCCGACCGGATTCGAGATCGTGCGCAGTTCGGCGAAGGGCAACCCGGCCGCGCGGGCGGCCACGGCGACGCCGTAGCCCTCCATCGCCTCGGCCAGCGCGGCCGGGTGCCGGGCGGCCAGCTCGGCGGCGCGGGCGGCGGTGCCGGTCACCGTGTTGACGGTCAGCACGTCGCCGGCCGGCGCGCCGGGCAGGGCGGCGCGCAGCGACGCGGACAGGCCGTCGTCGGCGACCGCGGTGCTGTTGCCGAAGCCCAGCCGCTCGATCGGCAGGTAGCCGTCGGGCGAGTCGGCGCCCAGGTCGGCGGCGACGCTGCGGGTGGCGATCACGGTATCGCCGACGGCTGCGCGCCCGGGCAGGCCGCCACCGATCCCCACGGACAGCACGGCGGCGTAGCGGCGGCCGGCGGCCTCCGCGAGCGCCAGCAGACGCGCGGTCCCGGCCGCGGCCTCCGCCGACCCGACCCCGACCACGGCGACCACGACGTCCGTCCGGGCCGCGGACGCACCCGGAGCCGCGGGCGCACCGGGAGCCGCGGGCGCACCGGGAGCCGCGGGGGCGCCGGGCGCCGCCGGTCCGCCGCGACCGGTGAGTCCGGCGCGGACCGCGTCCGCCTCGGGCTCGACGGCGGTCACCACGAGGAGCGGGCCCGGGTATGAGATCAGCACCGCCTGATCATGCCTGGCCGCTGTCGCCGGAGTCCGGCGGGCGGTTCCGGCCGGACGACGACGGGCGGTAGACGTGGAAGCCGGGCGGCGGCGCGTCCCGGCCGTCGTCGACCCGGGTGGGCGGGGTGTCGACGCGGGTCGGCGGCAGGTCCGGATCGTGCGGCCGGGACGTGCCACGTCCCGCGGCCGGGCTGGCCGGCGGTGCCGTGGTCCCCGGCGGGGTTCCGGTGGCCGCCCGGGACGTGGCACGGGGCAGGTTCGGCACCGTCGGGGCGTCCGGCGCGGCGCGCTTCCGGCGCTGCCACCACCGCGTCCGCCCGCCGGCACCCACGCTCCCGGAACCGCCCGCGCCGCCGGCCTCCCCGCCGCCGGCCTCCCCGCCGCCGGCCTCCCCGCCGGCGGGGGCGGGCGGACCGGGCGGGGCCGACGGCCGGGACGCGGTGCGTGTGTCGGTGGTGCCGCTGCGGTACGGCGCCGGGCGGCGCGGCGGCGGGGCCCACGGGTCGGCCGGCGTGACGTCCTCCGGCGGACGGGCCGCGGCGGGCGGCTCCGCGTCGGCCGGCGCGCGGGTATCCGTACCGTCGAAGGGTTCCGCGGTGAGTTCCGGTGTGCCGAGAGGCGCGGCCGGGAGGCCGGTGAGGCGTTCGCCGCGCAGGCTGGTGACGGTCCAGCCGGCCCGGATCGCGGCGAGGACCGCGAAGATCGCCGGGACCGCGAGGCCGGGCTGGATGCCCAGCGGGATCAGCGCGACCGCGCCACCGGCCACCCAGGCCAGCATCAGCAGCGTCTCGGAGTGGGCGAACGCGCTGGCCCGGAGCCGTTCCGAGATGCGCTCCTGGATGGTGGCGTCCACGGTGAGCTTCGCGATGCCGGACATCGCCGCGGTGACCAGCGCCAGCAGCGCGAGCATCGTCAGCGTGGGCCGGATGACGGTGAGCACGGCCAGGCCGGCGACGAGGACCAGGCCGGTGGACTGCAGCCAGAGCGGCCGGTGGATGCGCAGCCGGGTGCCGGCCGCGGTGGCCAGGAACGTGCCGAGGCCGAGCGCGGCGCCGACCACCCCGAGCGCGGCCTGGTCGCCGATGGCACGGCCGAACAGCATCGACGCCAGCTCGTCGCCCTTGATCGCGAAGGCGGAGAAGAGCAGCAGGAAGCCGTAGACCGCGCGCAGCGAGGACGCGCCGACCACGGCGGCGAGGACGAGTGGGCCGTCCAGCGCGCGCGGGCCGCCGCGCCGCATCCCGAAGATCGCGGTGATCGGGCGCGGTACCGCCTCCGGCGGCTCCGAGTCGGCCTTGGGCGGCAACCGCAGCGCGATCACCATGCCGGCCAGGAAGATGATCGCGGCGACGCGCAGCGGCCACTGCGGGCCGACCCAGACCGCGGCGAGGCCGAGCGGCAGCACGACGGTGCCGGCGATGGTGCCGTAGACGCTGCCGCGCGCGCCGGCCTGGGAGAGGCTGAGCCCGGCCGGCAGCAGGCGGGGAACCGCGGCGGCGCGGGCCACGCCGTACGCCCGGGACAGCGCCAGCACGCCGAACGCGGCCGGGTAGAGCGCGAACCCGTCGAGGTTGTCGGAGATGAGCCAGGCCAGGAACGCGCGGCCGAGCATGGTGGTGGCCAGCGCGTACCGCCGGCCGTGCCGGAAGTGGTCGAGCAGCGGGCCGACGACCGGGGCGAGCAGCGCGAACGGCACCATGGTGATCAGCAGGTAGAGCGCCACCTTGCCGCGCGCCTCACCGAGCGGGACCGCGAAGAAGATCGTGCCGGCCAGGCCCAGCGTGATGAGCGTGTCGCCGGCGACGGACGCGGCGTGCAGGTCCATCAGGCGGATCATGCCGGTCTCGCCGCCGGCGCCCTTGGCGCGAACCACTCCGGCATGCCGCCCGGCCCACCTGGTGCCGGAGACCGCGCCGCGGAGGAGGAGCCGGACGCCCCGGATCAACAGCGCCAGGAAATCCATGCCGTCCATCCTCGCCCATCCGGGCCACATTCGCCCCACGCGGCCGGGCCCGATCGGGGTCAAGTGGGAGAGCGACCGATGCGTAGGGAAGAATGGACGGGTGAGCAGGATCGCCGCCCGGCCCGCAAAACTCGACCAGGTCTGCGCCGATGCCGTCGACATCGCGCGGGACGCCATCACGGATGTGGACGTGTCGGAGGTGGGCGAGCATCTTGAGGTGATCGCCGAAGGGGATCGGCTGGTCACACACCTCTTCGAGTGTCACCTCGCCGGCTACCGCGGCTGGCGGTGGGCGGTCACGGTGACGCGTGTCTCACGCAGCAAGCACGTGACGGTCTGCGAGACCGTGCTCCTGCCCGGCCCGGACGCGCTGCTGGCGCCCGGCTGGCTCCCGTGGAACGAGCGGTTGCAGCCCGGCGACCTCGGCGTGGGCGACCTGCTGCCGACCGCGCCGGACGACGAGCGGCTGGCGCCCGGCTACCTGGAGTCCGACGACCCGGCGGTCGAGGAGACCAGCTGGGAGCTGGGCCTGGGCCGGGCGCGGGTGATGTCCCGGTTCGGCCGGCAGGACACGGCCCAGCGGTGGTACGACGGCGACGCCGGCCCGGAGGCCCCGATCTCGGTCGCCGCCCCGCGCGCGGCCCGGTGCGGCTCGTGCGGGTTCTACCTGCCGCTGGCCGGCGCGCTGCGGCAGGCGTTCGGCGTCTGCGGCAACCTCTACGCGCCGGACGACGGCCGCGCGGTCAGCATCGATCACGGCTGCGGCGCGCACTCCGAGACGTTGCAGGAGCCGGAGACGCACGTCGAGGAGCTGCCGACGATCTACGACGACAGCGAGGTCGAGGCCGTGGCGGTCAGCCGCGCGTCCGGCTCGGTCGAGGGCGACGAGCCCGCCGAGCCGTACGGTCACGGCTGATCGGGGTCGGTGCGCCGCCGGCGCCGGCGTGCGTCGTGACGCATCATCGTGGCCGTGCCCGGGAAGCCGAGCAGGAAGCCGGTCAGGCAGATCCACAGCCAGTCGGCCCGGCCGGTGGACTCCAGCCAGTCGCGGAAGAAGACGAACAGGACCAGCCCGGCGACGGCCCAGGCGATGGTGCCGCCGACCGCGAACGGGACCATCGGCGGGTCGAGCGGTCGCGGTCGGGGACGCGTCGCCGCCGTATCGGAGGGCCGATCGTCCGGCGTCATGTCGGACGTCGGCAGCGGAACTGAGGATCGGGCCACTACCCAAGGGTACGGCCACGGCCGTCCGTGCCAGGTCAGCGGTACGTATCCGAAACATTTGTGAGCTTTTGCGGACGCAGTGTGTTTGGGACTATGACGCCTTCCGTACGTCTCGATCATCCCAGTGAGGTGCCCATGGCCGGTTCACCGGCAGAGGCAACGACGCCCCGCAACGCCTTCGACCGATTCTTCGAGATCTCCGCGCGCGGCTCGACGCTGAGCCGCGAGGTGCGCGGTGGTTTCGCCACCTTCTTCACGATGGCCTACATCGTGGTGCTCAACCCGCTGATCCTCGGCGCCGCCGTCGACGGTGACGGCGCGTCGCTGGCGATCCCGGCGATCGCGGCCGCGACCGCGCTGGTCGCCGGCCTGATGACGATCCTGATGGGCGTGGTGGCGCGTTTCCCCCTCGCGCTGGCCGCCGGTCTGGGCGTCAACGCGCTCGTCGCGTACGAGATCGCGCCGCAGATGACCTGGGCCGACGCGATGGGCCTGGTCGTCATCGAGGGCGTGATCATCGCGCTGCTGGTGCTGACCGGCTTCCGGCAGGCGGTGTTCCACGCCGTGCCCACGGAGTTGAAGACCGCGATCGGTGTCGGCATCGGCCTGTTCCTGGCGCTGATCGGTTTCGTGGACGCCGGCTTCGCCCGCGGCTCGGCCGGCTCGCCGCCGCTGCTGCTCGGCATCGGCGGCCAGCTCGTCACCTGGCCGGTGCTGGTCTTCGTGCTCGGGCTGCTGCTCACGCTGATCCTGATGGTGCGCAAGGTCAAGGGCGCGATCCTGATCGGCATCCTCGCCTCCACCGTGCTGGCGCTGATCGTGGAGGCGGTCGCGAAGGTCGGCCCGGCGGGCGGCCCGGCCGGCAACCCGCACGGCTGGTCGCTGAACGTGCCGAGCCTGGACAAGGACTGGTCGGTCACGCCGGACCTGTCGCTGATCGGCAACTTCAACCTGTTCGACTCGTGGAGCCGCGCGGGCGTGCTGGTCTGCCTGATGTTCGTCTTCACGCTGCTGCTGACGGACTTCTTCGACACGATGGGCACCATGGTCGCGGTCGGCCAGGAGGGTGGCCTGCTCGACGAGAGCGGCACCCCGCCGCGTACCCGGGAGATCCTGCTCGTCGACTCGATCGCGGCCGCGGCCGGTGGTGTGGCGAGCACCTCCAGCAACACGTCCTACATCGAGAGCGCGGCCGGTGTCGGCGAGGGCGCCCGGACCGGCGTGGCGAACCTGGTGACCGGCGCGCTGTTCCTGGTGGCGGTGCTGGTGTCGCCGCTGGTGCAGATCGTGCCGTTCGAGGCCGCGTCCGCCGCGCTGGTCGTGGTCGGCTTCCTGATGATGACCGCGGTCCGCACGATCGACTGGAGCGACTGGGAGATCGCGATCCCGGCGTTCCTGACGATCGTGCTGATGCCGTTCACCTACTCGATCTCGAACGGCATCGGCGCCGGCGTGATCACCTACGTGGTGCTCAAGGCGGTGTCCGGCAAGGCGCGTCAGGTGCACCCGCTGCTGTACGGCGTGGCGTTCTTCTTCGTCCTCTACTTCCTGCGCGGGCCGATCGAGGCCGCGCTTCTGTAGAACTCGCGGCGCCGGGGGGTACGGTGTGCCGAACCTCCCGGCGCACGCTGGTGAGAGCGGTCATATCGGTGGTAGTTAGCCAGGCTTATTAGCTAGGCTAAGGAACGTGACGGAGCGGGACGGTGATGGCGGAGCGCACGACCGCGCTGCAGCTCGCCCTGGGGCTGCGCGAAGCGATCACCCGGCTCAACCGGCGGCTGCGACAGGCGCGGCCGGTCGGTGACCTGACCATGGCGCAGCTGTCCGCGCTGACCAGCCTGGAGCTGGCCGGTTCGCTCAGCCCGCGTGAACTCGCGGACGTCGAGCGGGTGCAGCCACCCACGATGACCAAGATCATCGCGAAGCTGGAGGAGCGGGGCATGGTGCTCCGCGAGCCGCATCCGACCGACGGCCGGCAGGTCATCCTGCGCACCACCGCGCAGGGGCGCCAGGCGTACGAGCAGGTGCAGCGCGCGCACAACGAGTGGCTCGCCGACCATCTCGCCGAGCTGTCCGCGGAGGATCTGGAGATCCTCCGGCGGGCCGCCGAGATCATGCGGAGGGTCGCCCGGGCCGCCTGAGTCGTCACACGGCAGCACGACACGCCGAGACGAGGAGGCGCACGATCCCGTGCGAGGCACGCTGAGCACCACGTTCCGATCCCTGACCGTACGTAACTACCGGCTGTTCGCCACCGGTCAGCTGGTGAAGCTGGTCGGCGTCTGGATGATGTTCACGGCCCAGGACTGGCTGGTACTGGACCTGTCCGGCAACTCCGGCTCCGCGCTCGGCATCGTCACCGCGCTGCAGTTCCTCCCGGTGCTGCTGCTCACGCTCTATGCCGGGACGCTCGCCGACCGGTACGACAAGCGGCACATCCTGATCGCCGCGAACGTCGCCTACGCGGTGCTCGCCGTCGCGTTCGCGATCCTGGTCGCGGCCGGCGTGGTCGAGCTCTGGCACGTCTTCGTCTTCGCCGGCCTGCTCGGCGTCGCGAACGCGGTCGAGACACCGGTGCGCCAGTCGTTCGTCTCCGAGCTGGTCGGCATGACGCTGCTGCCGAACGCGCTCTCGCTCTCCGCCGCCACGTTCAACGTGGCCCGGGTCAGCGGTCCCGCGCTGGCCGGTGTGGCGATCGCGACGCTCGGCATCGGGCCGGTCTTCCTGATCAGCACCGTGCTGGCGATCGCGCCGGTCTTCGCGTACCTGCGCATGCACGTGCCCGACCTGATCCGCGCCGCGGTGTCGAAGGCCTCCCGGAAGAGCTCCGGCGTGCTGGACGGCCTGCGCTACGTCCGGGCCCGCGGCGACCTGCTGCTGGTGATCGTGGTGATGTCCGTGGTCGCCATGATCGGCTTCAACTTCCCGGTGACGCTGGCCGTGCTGGCCAAGGTCTCGTTCGACGCCGGACCGGCCTCGTTCGGCCTGCTCACCACCGCGCTCGCGCTGGGCGCGCTGGGTGGGGCGCTGGCCGGCAGCGGGCGCACCGAGCGGCCGTCGATCTACACCGTGCTGCTGCCCGGCGTGGCGTTCGCGGCGCTGGAGGTGCTGGTCGGCTTCGCACCGGCGTTCTGGGCCGCCGCGCTGCTGCTCGTACCCACCGGGTTCTTCATGATCTTCTTCGCGCAGGCGGCGAACCAGCGCGTGCAGCTCGGCACGGACGCCGCCTACCGCGGCCGGGTGATGGCGCTCTACGTGCTGGTCTTCCTCGGCACCACGCCGATCGGCGCGCCGATCGCGGGCTGGTGGTCGGAGCTGTTCGGCCCGGCCGTGAGCATCGCGCTCAGTGGCGTCATCTCGCTGGTCGCGGCGCTGGCCGCGCTGGTCTGGCAACTGCGCCGGTCCGGTGAGCGCCTGCGGATCACGCTGCGGCCGCTGCCCCGGTTCTCGGTGGTCGCACCGGCCGAGGCGAAGGTGCCAGTTGCATAGCTGCCGGTTCCACGAATGCACCCTCGCGGTCATCCATCACCCGATCGGCAGAATCGCAGTCAGCCAGGTGGCTAATTCTTGTCGGGGATCCGTATATCCGTAGTGATCATTGACACTCTGCGCATACCGTCGGTGCGTGGGCGAGAAGCACATGGTGGTGCTGGCACTCCTGCTCCTGGCGATGTTGTGCCTGCCCGTCATCACGGTCAGATGCGCGCGCGGCTCCGGAGAGGCAGGTCTCCGGAGTGATGGGCGCATGACAATGCGTAACCGTTTGTTGTTGCGGCGCCTCGACCGGCGCTGGGACGGCACCCCGGCCGACCCGGCCCCGCCGACGCCCGCGATCGAGTTCCTCGCGGCCGACCTCCGCCGGCTGTACCGTCATCGGCTGGGCATCGCCACCCAGTCGCTGGTCTGGCACATCGCGGTCCTCCGGGCGTACGACGCACGTCTGCGCCTGGCAAGCCGCTGCCTCGGGGTCCCCGAACACCTGGACACGGTCTCCGGCATGGACCTGGAGATCGAGCGCGTGCGCATCGAGTCGGAGCTGGAGGCCGCCGGCCTGGTGCTGCGCGCACCGAGTTAACGTCGGCGGGTGCGCCTGTTCGCCGGCATCCACCCGCCCGAGGAGGCGTGCGCCCACCTGGCGGCGCACGTCCGGACGCTGCACGTGAGCACCGCGGCGGTGAACACGCGCCTCGCGCCGTGCGCACAGTGGCACGTCACGCTCGTCTTCCTCGGCGAGGTCCCGGACGAGCGCCTGCCCGACGTCGACGCCGCGCTCCGGGAGGCGACCCCGCCCAGCGGCACGCCGACCGCCCACCTCCGCGTCGCCGGCGGCGGGCGGTTCGGCCGCGGCCGGTTCACCATCCTCTGGGCCGGCCTGTCCGGGGACGTGGACCGCCTGACGACGCTGGCCCGGGACGTGCGGCACGCGCTGAAGCACGCCCGGCTGCCGTACGACGACAAGCCGTTCCGGCCGCACCTGACGCTGGCCCGCCCCGGCGACCGGATCGACCGCTCGCTGATCGAGGCCGACCACGCGGCACTGGACGCCTACCGGGGCCCGGACTGGCCCGCCACCACACTGCGCCTGATGCGCAGCCGGCTCGGTCCGTCGCCGGCCCACACCGAGATGGGCCGCTACGAGATCTAGGCCCGGTATCCAAGTGGATGGCTGGTCACGGGTGGTTCGATCGGGACGGACGCCGGTGAAAACGGGGTCGCCGTCGTCGCCGCGGATTGGTTAGCGTCGCCGGGTGAGCGGAACGCTGCTGTTCATCCTGGGCCCGCCCGCGGTCGGCAAGATGACCGTCGGGGCGGAGATCGCCGCCCGCACCGGTCTGCGGTTGTTCCACAACCACCTCGCGATCGAGCCGGTGCTGCGCTTCTTCCCGTTCGGCAGCGCACCGTTCGGGCGGCTGGTCGGCCGTTTCCGGCGCGACCTGATCGAGGAGGTCGCCGCGAGCGACCTCCCGGGCCTCATCTTCACCTTCGTCTGGGCATACGACCTGCCCGAGGACGAGCAGTCCGTGCGCGACTTCGCGGAGCCGTTCCACCGGCGCGGCGGGCGCGTCCACTACGTCGAGCTGCAGGCGAGCCAGGAGGAGCGGCTGCGGCGCAGTGCCGGCGAGTCCCGCCTGGCCGAGAAGCCGTCCCGCCGCGACCTGGACACCGCACGGCGCCAGCTGGTGGAGCTGGACGAGCGCTACCGGCTGAACTCCGACGGCCGCTTCGACGGCCGGGCCGACTACCTGCGCATCGACAACACCCACCTGGAACCGTCCGACGTCGCCGACCGGGTGATCGCCCACTTCAACCTGCCCACCCCGGATCCGTCGCGCTGACCCGCGTCGTCCCGACGCCGGCCGGCTCGCCGTCACGAACCTCGACGGCGACCGGTCGGGGCCGCTGACCGTCCTCATCGTGCTCCTGCACGCCGCGCTCGGTCCCGATCCGTCCTCGGCCGGCGCGCGTCATGAGGGCGGGTGGGACGGAAACGGCGACGCGGAAGGGTTCCGCGTCGCCGTTGCGATGAGACGTTCGGTCGTCAGCTGGTCTCGCGGGCCGCGGGGCCGCCGCCGAAGAGGACGTCGTCCCAGCTGGGCAGGCGCTTGCGCGGCTTGCCGGAGGCGTCCGTCGACTCACCGGTGCCCTGGCCCGTCGTGGTCCGCCGGGGGCGGAGCACGGCCAGCGACGGGACGGCCGGAACCTCCTTGGGGAGGTCGGCGTCGTCGTCGAACGCGGAACCGGCGCCGCCGCCGAGCAGCGCGGCAGCGCCGCCCACCGTGGGTGCGGAGCGAGGCCGGACCGACTCGGTCAGCGCGGCCGGGTCGAGCGACCGGCCGGAGCTCTGGCCGAGCGGACGGTCGAGCGAGGCGAGCAGCGCGTCCCGGCCCGCGCGGATCGGGTCACGACCGAGGTCGCGGCCGGACCGTGGCTTCTCCGGCGCGGCGCCGGGCAGGCCGTGACCGCCGCGACCGGGCTCGGTGCGGGACGGCGTCGGCAGTCCGTGGCCGCTGCGCTCCGGCGCGGGCTCCTGGCCGAGGATCGGGGTGGGCCGCTCGGCGCACAGGTACTGCGCCATGTCGTCGTGCGGTGAGACCACCTGACGGGACTTGTCGAGGTCCCAGGAGGCCTGCGCGGTGGCTTTGCCGGACGGCCAGGTGGCGATGATCCGCCAGGTGCCGTCGTCCCGCCGGTACGCATCCCAGGAGATCTTCTCGGTGTCGATGCCGTGCTGGGCCAGCCGGCCGTCGACCACCTCGGCGAGCGGCGCACCGCGCTCGGACGTCTTCAGTCGCGTGCGCCGGGCGTGCTGGGCGAGCATGGCCCGCTCCTGCAGCACCGGGCCCGCGTAGCGGAGCACGCGGTCGACCGGGACGCCGGCGACGCGCGCCACGTCGTCGGCGGACTCGCCGGCCCGGATGCGGGCCTGGATGTCCCGCGGGGCCAGCGTGGCCTTGATCTCGGTGGCGGTGCCGGCCACGGCGAGGGCGACGCCGCCGCCACCGGGCTCGTTGTGCAGCGCACCGGCGATGCGCTCGTCGATGGGGAGTGCCAGGAGTCGCCCGACCTCGTCGGCGAGCACCAGGGCCTGGCCGTCTTCGGAAAGGGCGACGAAGCGAACCGGCCGCATACGTTGCCTCCGTCCCGTCGGTGTCGCTGGGCTGGCCTGACCCCACCTACCACATGATTCACTCGGGGCCTTCCCGGACACGGTACGCGCAATCTTCCCACGATGGGAGTAAGCCACACCGCGTGTCGCTGACCAGCCCGAATTGATCTCGCTAAGCGCCCGATTAAGCTTAAAGCGGACAAAAACGCACTAAAGCCGCTCGATCACGTAATCGATCGACTGCGTCAGCCGCTCCACGTCCGACGGCTCCACCGCCGGGAACAGGGCCACCCGCAGCTGGTTGCGGCCCAGCTTGCGGTACGAGTCGGTGTCCACGATCCCGTTCGCCCGGAGCACCGCCGAGACCGTGTCCGCGGACACCGAGCCGTCCAGGTCGATCGTGGCCACCACGTTCGACCGGATCGCCGGGTCGGTCACGAACGGGGTCGCGAACGACGACCGCGCGGCCCAGCCGTAGATGATCGACGCGCTCTCCGCCGTACGCTTGGCGGCCCAGCCCAGTCCGCCCTGCGACAGCATCCAGTCGGTCTGCTCCGCGGCCAGGAAGATCGTGGAGAGCGCCGGCGTGTTGTACGTCTGCTCCAGTCGGGACTGCTCGATCGCGGTGACCACGTCCAGGAACGCCGGGATGTACCGCCCGGACGCCTTGATCTCCTGCGCGCGGGCGATCGCGGCCGGGGAGAACAGCCCGATCCAGATGCCGCCGTCCGAGCCGAAGCACTTCTGCGGCGCGAAGTAGTAGACGTCCGTCTCGGTCACGTCCACGTCCAGGCCGCCCGCGCCGGAGGTCGCGTCGACCAGCAGCAGCGCGTCCGGGTCGGCGCCGGCCACCCGGCGGACCGGCACCGAGACGCCGGTCGACGTCTCGTTCTGCGGGATGCCGTAGACGTCGACGCCCGCCTCCGCGGTCAGCGCGGCCGCGCCGCCGGGCGACGCGGAGATCACCGACGGGTCGCTCAGGAACGGCGCGGCCGTCACCGCGGTGGCGAACTTCGCGCCGAACTCGCCGTGCGTGGCGAGCTGCGCGCGGTTGCGGATCAGGCCGAACACCGCGCTCTCCCAGAACGCGGTGGTGCCGCCGTTGGACAGGATCACCTCGTAGCCATCCGGCAGCGAGAAGAACTCGGCCAGGCTCCGGCGCAGCCGCGCGACCTCGTCCTTGACCGTCTTCTGCCGGTGGGACGTGCCGAGGTAGCTGCGGGACACGCGGGACAGCGCCTCCACCGCCTCCGGCCGGACCTTGGACGGGCCGCAGCCGAAGCGGCCGTCCTCGGGCAGCAGCGCGTCGGGGATGCGGATCGTCGACGGGTCAGCCACGGTGATCGAGTTTCCTTCCGGGGGTCTTACCGAGACCATGACGATCCCACATCGCCGTCGGCGACCAAAAGTCGAAATCCGCCGACTACCGTGCACGACATGTCCGAGCTCGCCGGCATGCGCCGCGAATATCAACCCGATCGTGGCCTGCGCCGCGCCGACCTGGCCGCGGACTGGCACACGCAGTTCGCCCGCTGGTTCGCGGAGGCCCAGGCGTTCCCGCTGCCGGAGCCGAACGCGATGGTTTTCTCCACGGCGGACGCGGACGGCCGGCCGAGCAGCCGCACCGTGCTGCTCAAGGACGTGGACGCGCGCGGCTTCACGCTGTTCACCAACTACGAGAGCCGCAAGGGTACGGAGGCGGCCGCGAACCCGTACGCCGCGCTGCTCTTCCCGTGGCACCCGATGCACCGTCAGGTGCTGGTCCGCGGCGAGATCGAGCGGGTCGACCGCGCGGAGACCGAGGCCTACTTCGCCACCCGGCCGCGCGGCTCCCAGCTCGGCGCGTGGGCCAGCCCGCAGTCGCGCGTGCTGACCGGCCGTGACGAGCTGGAGGCCGCGTTCGAGGAGACCGCCGCGCGGTTCGGCCCGGACGTCGCGGTGCCACCTCCGCCGCACTGGGGCGGGCTGCGCGTGGTGCCGGAGAGCGTGGAGTTCTGGCAGGGCCGGCCGAGCCGGCTGCACGACCGGTTGCGTTACCGGCGCGTAGAGCGCGAGTGGGTGCTCGAACGGCTGGCTCCCTGAGCCCCCGTTAACCCCTCACCTGGCTAAAGTTCGTCCATGACATCTGTCGCGCACCAGCCGGGGGCCGCTGCCGAGCCGCTCTCCGGGACACAGTGGACCATCGCCGCGGACGGCCACGAGGCCGTCGTCGTCGAGGTGGGCGGCGGCCTGCGGTCCTACCGGGTGAACGGCGTGGACTACGTGGCGGGCTACGCCGACGACGAGCTCGCGGCCGGCTGCGCGGGCCAGATCCTCGCGCCCTGGCCGAACCGGATCCGCGACGGGCAGTACACCTTCCAGGGCACCCAGCACCAGCTCTTCCTCACCGAGCCGGCCAGTCACAACGCGCTGCACGGCCTGGTCAACTACTCCCGCTGGCACGCGGTGGAGCAGTCCGCCGACGCGGTGACGCTGGAGTACCTGATGCCGGCGCAGCCCGGTTACCCGTGGCCGCTGCGGCTGCGCACCGTCTGGCAGGTGAGCGCGGCCGGGCTGACCGCGACGCACGAGGTGACGAACCTGGCCGCGCAGCCGGTCCCGTTCGGCTTCAGCGTGCACCCGTACCTGCGGATTCCCGGTGTGCCGGTGGACGAGCTGACGCTGACCCTGCCCGCGCGGAACCGGCTGCTGGTCGACGCGCGGCTGCTGCCGATCGGCGCGGCCAAGGTGGCCGGCACCGAGTTCGACTACACGGAGGGTCGCCGGATCGGCTCCGCGGTGCTGGACACCGCGTTCGGTGACGTGGAGCACGCGGCGGACGGCACGTCCACGGTCGTGCTGGCCGGCGGCGGCGCCGAGGTGCGGATCTGGGGCGACGACTCGTTCGGGTGGTGGCAGGTGTTCACCTCGGACACGCTGAGCGGTGACCGGTACCGGAGCGCGGTCGCGGTCGAGCCGATGACCTGCCCGCCGGACGCGTTCCGGTCCGGCCGCGGCCTGATCGTGATCGACCCGGGTGACGCGTGGCGTGGCACCTGGGGCATCACGCCGGTCCCGGCCTGAGGCGGCCGGACATGGAGTTCGCCGAGGTGGTGCGCAGGCGCCGGATGGTCCGCAACTACGACCCGGACCGGCCGGTGCCGCCCGAGGTGGTGGACCGGCTGCTGGAGCACGCGGTGCGTGCCCCCTCGGCGGGGTTCTCCCAGGGCTGGGGCTTCCTGGTGCTGGAGGACGCGGCCGATCGCGCGCGGTTCTGGTCGGCCACCAGCCCGAAGGACCCGGAGCAGGGCATGAGCACCTGGCTGACCGGGATGAGCCGGGCACCGCTGATCGTGGTGCCGCACTCGAACCGGTCCGCCTACCTGGACCGGTACGCGGAACCGGACAAGGGCTGGACCGACCGGGACGCCGCGCGCTGGCCGGTGCCGTACTGGGACGTCGACGCCGGCATGGCCGCGCTGATGATGCTGCTGACCGCGGTGGACGAGGGGCTCGGCGCGTGCTTCTTCGGCATCCCGCCGGAGCGCACCGCGACGTACCGGGAAGAGTTCGGCGTGCCTGGGGAGTTCGTCCCCGTGGGCGCGCTGACGATCGGATACCGTGCACCAGATCGTCGCTCGCCGTCGCTGAAACGGGGCCGCCGACCGCAGACCGAAGTCATTCATCGTGGTCGCTGGTCCGGGTGAGCACGCGACGAACGGGGACGAATCAACCGCCGGCCGGGGTCGCTAGGCTGACTACGGCCGCGCACGGAACGGCGACATGGGAGGGGAGCGTGCCGTCGTGATCTTCAAGGGGGTTCGGGACGGTCGGCCCTACCCGGAGCACGGGCTCACGCTGAAGCAGTGGGCGGAGATCCCGCCGAGACCCATTCAGCTGAATCAGCTGATCACTACCAAGCGTGAGCTGGCGCTGGACAAGCTGCTGGCGGAGGACTCGACGTTCTACGGCGACCTGTTCCCGCACGTCGTGCAGTGGAACGGCGGCATGTACCTGGAGGACGGCCTGCACCGGGCGCTGCGTGCGGCGCTCCAGCAGCGCAACCAGATCCACGCCCGGGTGTTCCTGTTCAGCGAACTGCCGGAGGGCTGAGCCGGAGTCCGTCACCCCACGGTGACGGACTCCCGCAGCGTCGCCATCTGCCGTTCGAACGACCGGGTGGACAGCCACAGCTTGTAGATCAGGCCGGCCTCGAAGATCAGCAGCAGCGCGCCGGTGACCAGCGTGACGATCGCGACCTGGTTCGTCAGCGGGCCCACGATGAAGACGAACATCTGGAACTCGATGCCGCTGACCAGGTGCGGCCGGATCCGGTAACGGCGCAGCGCGTTCCGCAGCCCGATGAACCGGCCGTGCCGGGCCCGGAAGTCACCGTTGATGTCCGCGACCTCGCCGGGCACCGCGCCGGCCGGGACCGCGTCCATCGTCTCCTCGACCCAGCGCAGCTCGCCGTCCTGCGCCAGGCCGGCCGCGCGCCGCGCCGCCGCCATCTTCTCCCGCATGTCCGCGCGCACCTTGGTCATCTGTGCGCCGTTGAGGTAGCGGAACATGTTGACGAACAGCACCAGCCCGCCGAGGGCCAGCCAGCGGTCGTCGCCGGTCGCCGCCCACTGCCCGCCGAACAGGCCCGCCGTGCAGGTCAGATCCTTGATCCGGTCGCCGATGAAGTCGAGCCAGGCGCCGAACGCGGAGCCGTTGCCGCGCAGCCGGGCGACCTTGCCGTCCATGCAGTCGAGCACGAAGCTCAGGTGGAACAGCAGCGCGCCGATCGCCAGCGCACCCCAGGTGGCCTGCCAGAACGCGGCCGCGGCGGCGAGGCCGAGGAGGAACGCGGCGAACGTGATCCGGTTCGGCGTGACCCAGCGGTAGCGCGCCACCCGTCGCACGACCGGCGTCGCGACCGGGTCGACCAGGAGCACCGTCCACCAGGCGTCGCGGTCCTTGAGCGTGGCGCGGACCTGCCCGGTCGTGAAGCTGTACAAGATCGTGATCCTTCGGGACGGTTAACACCAGAAGACACAAAACCGACCATAAGGGTACGCTTCGCGCTCGATTCGCGACTGTCGTACCCCACCCGTACCGTTTGGGGTAGGTGGCAACAGCACCCAGAGAGCAAAGGGCGGGTGAGCCGCGATGGGCGGCAACAAGGGAATTGACCAGCCGACCACGGAGATGCCGGCGCCGGGTGTCGCCGAGACCCCCGAGCCGGAGCCCGCGCGCAGCCGGCGCGGCCTGTTCTGGCTGGTGGCGATCCTGCTCGTGGCGCTGCTGGCCGGCCTGGTCGTGGTGCGCACCACGACCGGCCTGCTGGACCGCCTGACCAACCCGTTCGCGGAGCAGCAGACCGATCGCAGCCAGCCCCCGCTGCTGGAGTCGATCAAGGACCTGAGTCGGTACGTCGCGGCCGAGGGCAACTTCCAGGTGGTGGTGGACACCCAGCGCAACCGGGAGAACGTGCCCGACTTCCTGCTCAACGAGCGCACGCTGTTCGTCGCGGCCGGCTCGGTGGAGTCCTACGTCGACTTCAGCACGATCTCCGAGGACGCGATCGTGGTCTCGGAGGACGGTAGGAGCGCCACCATCACGCTGCCCGCGCCGCAGCTCGGCGAGGCCAACCTGGACCAGGAGAAGAGCTACGTCTTCTCCGAGGAGAAGGGGCTGCTCAACCGGATCGGTGACATGTTCGGCCAGGATCCGAACAAGCAGCAGGCGATCTACGTGCTGTCCGAGGAGCGCATCGAGGCGGCCGCGCGGGAGAGCGAGCTGCCGCAGCGCGCCCAGGAGAACACCACGAAGATGCTGCAGGGCCTGCTCAAGTCGCTGGGCTACGAGCAGGTGACGGTCACCTACACCGCGCCCTGAGCCGGCAGCCGCAACACCTGAGCACGGCGAAGGCCGCCGGGAATCCCGGCGGCCTTCCGGTGCGGGTGGAACGTCAGTAGGCGGTGGAGTACCGCTCCTCGTTCGGCAGCAGGATCCACAGGACGATGTAGAGCAGCACCTGCGGACCGGGCAGCAGGCAGGACAACACGAAGAGAAGCCGGACCATGCCGGCACCGAGCCCGAAACGACGGCCCAGGCCGGAGCAGACGCCGGCGATCCAACGGTTGTCGCGCGGCCGGGAGAGGCGGCGAGGCGACGAGGCCATGGTGCTTCAACTCCTCAGTTCGTGGCACTGTGTGGGGTGCCGATGACTCAACGGTAGGAAGTGAGTGCCAACTCCGCCCTCCGTCTTGAAGGGGATCTTCTCTGTGATTCCCGTAGGGAGTCGCCACTAAGCGGCCGATTCCGGGTTTATCGGAGCGTGACGCTCGCAGTGCTGCTGGCCGGTTCCCCGGTCGGAACCGACCGGCGCGACCGGTGGAGAGATCAACTACGCCGGGCCGGTGCCACCGCGGTCGCGGAGCCGGACACGCCGCACGACCTGGCCCGGCTGCTGCGCGACGGCACCGGCCCGGTGCTGCTGGTCGCGGCCGACCTGGTCACCCACGACGCGGTGCTCCGGCACCTGATCACCGAACCGGGGGCCCGCAGCGTGGCGCTGACCGGCCCGCGGCGTCCGGGGCAGGACGGGCTCCGGCTCCGGACCACGCGCGGCCTGATCACCGGCGTGACCGAGGCGGACGACGGCATCACCTTCCTCGGCGCGCTCCGAGTGGCCGGCCCCGACCGGCCCCACGCGGCCTCGGCCGCGGAGCGCGCGGCGTCGGGCCGGGAGCCTGCGACACCGGCCGCGCAACACGCGATGTCGGTCGCGGGGCACGCGCCCCCGGTCGCTGGGCACGCCGCCCCGGTCGCGGCGCGCCCGATGCCGGACGGCGGGCCTGCGGTGCCGGGAACGGATCCGGACGCGGTACTGGCCGGGCTGCTGGCGAGCGGGGTGCGGCCCGTCGCGTACCCGCTGCGGCTCCTGGTGGCTCGGCGCTGCCGGAACGGCGCCGCGGCGGCCGCGGCGGAGGCGGAGATCGCCGGGATCGACGAGGAACGGGCGCGGCTGCGTCTCGCGGTCAAGGAGCGCGACGACTTCTTCACCACGGTCTTCGTGAGCTCGTGGTCGCCGGTGGTCACCCGGGCGTGTGCCCGGCTCGGCATGACGCCGTCGTTCGTGACCGGGCTCTCCGTGGTCTGCGCGGTCGCGGCCGCGCTCGGCTTCGCGCAGGCCGGCCGGCCCGCCATGATCGCCGGTGCGGTGCTGCTCCACCTGGGCTTCGTGCTGGACTGCGTGGACGGCCAGCTGGCCCGGTTCACCCGGCGGTTCACGCCACTCGGCGGCTGGCTGGACACGATGGCGGACCGCGCCAAGGAGTACGCCGTCTACGCCGGGCTCGCGGCCGGCGCGGCGCGGCTCGGGCACGGCGAGGCCTGGTGGCTCGCGGTCGCGGCGATGGCGCTGCAGACCGTGCGGCACGCCACCGACTCCTGGTACGGCACGCTGCACGACGTCGCCGCGGCCCGTCCGGGCCCGGGCGGACCCGGCGGCGCGCTCGGGCGGCTCTCCGACCGGGTGATCGCGGACGGCCGTTCCCCGGTCTACTGGCTGAAACGCATCGTGGTGCTGCCGATCGGTGAGCGGTGGGCGCTGATCGGCCTGCTGGCCGCGTGCGCGGACGGCCGCACCGCGTTGCTGGCGCTGCTGGCCTGGGGCGGCGCCGCGATGGGCTACACGGTGGCGCTGCGCGGGCTGCGCTCACACGCGATGCGGGTGAGCGTGCTCGACACCGTGGACGCGGTGACGCTGCGCGACGACGGGTGGTGTGCGCGCCGGCTGCCGGCGGTCACCGGCTCGCTGGACTGGCTCGTCCCGGCCGGGCTGCGGCTGATCGAGTTCGCGGTCGTGACCGGTGTCGCCGTGTTCCGCGGTGTGCCGCCGTGGCTGACGTTCGTGCTGCTCTTCGCGCTGTCGATGCATCACTACGACCTGATCGCGCGGAGCGGTGCGGGGTACCGGCGACGCTGGGAGCCGGGCTGGGACGGCCGGTCGATCGCGGTCGTGGCCGGTGGCGCCGTGGCGTTCCCGGTGATCGCGGTCTACACGCTGTGCATGCTGGCGGCCCGGGTGGTGACCGCCCGTCCGCGCGCGGCCGGTCCGGGCGCGCCGGAGAGGACGGCCCGCTGATGCTCAGCGTCGTCGTGCCGGTCTACAACGTGGCGCCCTACCTCGCGGAGTGCCTGGCGTCGATCGCGGCGCAGACCTACCACGATCTCGACGTCGTGCTGGTCGACGACGGTTCCACGGACGACAGCGCCCGGATCGCGGCCGAGTTCGTTCGGCGCGACGCGCGGTTCCGGCTGGTCGGTCAGGCGAACGCGGGCCTCGGCGCGGCCCGCAACACCGGGGTCCGGGCGGCGCGCGGCGACCTGCTGCAGTTCGTGGACAGCGACGACGTGCTCCCGCCGGACGCGGCCGAGGTGCTGGCCGCCGCGGTCGCGCGCACCGGGTCCGACTTCGCCACCGGCAACACGCTGCGGCTGGACTCGCGTGGGCTGCGGCCGTCGCGGATGCACGCGCGGATCTTCACGCACACCCGGCTGCGCACGCACGTCACCCGCGACCCGGAGCTGCTCGGCGACCGTACCGCCTGGAACAAGGTCTTCCGCCGGGAGTTCTGGGACCGGCACCGGTTCGCGTTCCCCGAGGGGGTGCTCTACGAGGACACGCCGGTGATGGTGCCGGCGCACGTGCTGGCGCGGTCGGTGGACGTGGTGCACGTGCCGGTCTATCACTGGCGGCGGCGGGAGGGCGGCGACCGGTCGATCACCCAGCGCCGGGAGGAGACGCGGAACTTCGTGGACCGGTTCACCGGCGTCGACGGCGTCAGCCGCTTCCTCGGCGAGGGCGGCTGGACGGACCTGCGCCACTGGTACGACGCCTCCGTGGTCCGCTCCGACCTGGCCTTCTACCTGCGGGTGCTGCCCGAGGCCCCGGACGACTACGTCCAGCTGTTCCTGGACCGGTGCAACGAGTTCCTGGACCGGGTGCCGCAGCGGGTGCTGGACGGGCTGCCGGTCGCGACCCGGCTGCAGTGGCACCTGGTGCGACAGCGGCGCGTGCCGGAGCTGCTGGAGGTGATCCGGGCCAGCCGGGACGGCGGGGTGCCGGTGGTCCGGCGCGGGTTGTGGCGCTATCGGGAGCTGCCCTATCTGGACGCCGGGCTGCCCTATCTGCCGCGCCGGCTGTACCGGGTCGGGCCATCCCGTCTGCACCGCGCGTTCATCGCGATCAATCGCAAGATCAAGTTTCGAGATTCGTACCGATAAATTGCCCATTAAAGGGTCAAAGCGCCTGGAGGGCGATTTCTGTAACGGGATGGTTACTGCCCGAACATGGCACGTTTACCCGATAGGGTAATTGCGATGACGGCCGTCACAGTGGACAGAGATTTTGGGGGCCGGTCGACGAAGGTGCGGGGAGGTGGCGGTGACTACCGTCGCGCTCAAGGACGTCACAAAGGTGTTCCCCGATGGAACCGTGGCGGTGGACAGGGTCAACCTCGACGTGGAGGACGGTGAATTCCTGGTCTTGCTGGGCCCGTCCGGCTGCGGCAAGTCCACGGTGCTGCGAATGGTCGCGGGCCTGGAGGATCCGAGCAGCGGAGTCGTGCTGCTCGACGGCGAGGTGGCCAACGAGATTCCGCCACGCGATCGGCGCATAGCAATGGTCTTCCAGGATTTCGCGCTCTACCCGCACATGACGGTGAACGAGAACATCTCGTTCCCGCTCCGGCTCTCCGGCGTCGAGCCGGCACCGCGCGCGGAGCGGGTGGCGGACGTGGCCGGCGCGCTCGGCATCGGCGAGCTGCTCGGCCGGCGACCGGGCCAGCTCTCCGGCGGGCAGCGGCAGCGGGTGGCGATGGGCCGCGCGATCGTGCGCCGCCCCGGCCTGTTCCTGATGGACGAGCCGCTGTCGAACCTCGACAGCGGGCTCCGGGCCGAGCTGCGCGCGGAGATCTCCGGCCTGGTCCGCGAGCTCGGCGTCAGCTGCATGTACGTCACGCACGACCAGGCCGAGGCGCTGACCATGGCGGACCGCGTGGCGATCATGCGCAAGGGCGTGCTGCAGGACGTCGGCACGCCCACCGAGGTCTACGGCCGCCCGGCCACGCTCTACGTGGCCGCGTTCCTGGGCAGCCCGCGGATGAACCTGATCGAGGCCTCGGTCTACGTGCACCTGGATCGGTACGTCGCGCTCAACCTCGGCGAGCAGGCGCTCTACCTGCCGTGGGACGACATCCGGGCGCGGGTGATCTCGCACTACCACGGCGAGCGCATCGTGATCGGCATGCGCGCGGAGGCGCTCACCCCGGTGGCACCGGACGCGCCCGGCGACGTGCTGCAGGGCCGGATCCGATACCTGGAGCACCACGGGCACGAGTCGCTGGCCTTCGTCGACGTGGGCGCCACCGCGGTGCTCGTCGACGAGCTGGGCGGCGCCGCGGTCGAGGCGGAGGAGGAGCCGGTCTCGCCGTTCCACCGGCTGGGGCAGGCGGTGCAGCGGTTCGCCGGGCGGTTCAACGACCGGTCCGAGGGCGAGCCGGCGGCCGGGGCCGGCCGGACCAGCGTGCTCAGCGACCCGGGGCGGCACCACCGGCGCCCGGCCGAGCTGGCGGTCCGCCTGGCGCCCTACCCGGCGATCCGGGCCGGCAGCGCGCTGGCGATCGGCGTGCGGATGGACGCGCTGCACTTCTTCGACGAGCGCGGCGACCGGATCGACGTCGGGTGGCGATAAAGATCAACATACTGGGTCGAATGGCCGGGGCCGACGGACCCTTTGTGCGATCTCTTGTGCCGTCCGGGCGACCCGAAAGGTTCAACGTTTTCCCACGGAAGCGGGCTGACCGGCGATAACCTCAGAATCGGCGCACCATACGAGGCGCCGCGCCCGGGGTTTGACACCGCCGAAATCCGGTTAACTTTCCGTTTCACGGTTAAATTGAGCGGGTGCTTGGTCTTCCACCTCACGTGACTACCTGCCTGTTCGATCTGGACGGTGTCCTCACCCAGACCGCGCTTGTTCACAACGCGGCCTGGAAGGAGACCTTCGACGCGTACCTGAGCAGGCGCGCCGCAGCGGAGGGCACGCCCTTCGTCCCGTTCGACTCCGGCTCCGACTATCTGAAGTACGTGGACGGCCGTCAGCGGGCCGACGGCGTACGTACCTTCCTGGCATCCCGGGGCATCCTGCTCCCCGAGGGCACACCGGACGACGATGTTGACGCCGAGACCGTCAACGGCATCGGCAACCGGAAGAACGTGCTGGTGCTGCAGTACATCGCCGAGGGCAAGGTGCAGGTGTACCCGGGCTCGGTCACCTACCTGCACGCGGTGCGCGACGCGGGCATGCGGACCGCCGTCGTCTCCGCGAGCGCCAACTGCCAGGACGTGCTGCGCGCGGCCGGCATCGAGGATCTACTGGAGGAACGGGTCGACGGTGTGGTCGCCCGGGCCGAGGGACTGCCCGGCAAGCCCGCGCCGGACACGTTCCTGGCCGCCGCGAAGAGGCTCGGTGTCGACCCGGCCAACGCGGCGGTGTTCGAGGACGCGCTGGCGGGCGTCGAGGCCGGCAGGGCCGGCGGCTTCGGGTTTGTGGTCGGAGTGGACCGGGTGGGGCACGCGGACGCGCTGCGCGCACACGGCGCCGACATCGTCGTATCGGATCTCGCCGAACTCCTGGACGGCGGCGAGCCCCGATAAGGGACGGCAACCCGCCGGTGGTTCACCGACGGGCTCAGATCAACACTGAAAGGGATCGCTGTGATCCGAGAGCGGGCTTATCCGGTCGAGCCCTGGCATGTCCGCGAGACGCGGCTCGACCTGGACGTCCTGGCACAGTCGGAGTCGGTGTTCGCGCTCTCCAACGGGCACATCGGCCTCCGGGCCAACCTGGACGAGGGCGAGCCGCACGGTTTGCCGGGCACGTATCTGAACTCCTTCTACGAGCTGCGGCCGCTGCCCTACGCGGAGGCCGGTTACGGCTTCCCGGAGTCGGGGCAGACCATCGTGAACGTGACGAACGGCAAGCCGATCCGGCTGCTGGTCGACGACGAGCCGTTCGACGTGCGCTACGGCGACCTGGTCTCGCACGAGCGGGTGCTGGACATGCAGTCCGGCACGCTGGAGCGCGAGGTGGAGTGGTGCTCGCCGGCCGGCCGGTCGGTGCGGGTGCGCTCGACCCGTCTGGTGTCGTTCACCCAGCGGGCCATCGCCGCCATCTCCTACGAGGTCGAGCCGGTCAACGGCCCGGCCCGGGTGATCCTGCAGTCCGAGCTGGTGGCGAACGAGCAGTTGCCGCCGACCAAGCGTGACCCCCGCGTCGCGGCACTGCTGGAGTCCCCGCTGGTGAGCGAGGAACACCTCACCCAGGACCTGGGCGGGCTGCTGATCCACAGCACCAAGACCAGCAAGCTCCGGATGGCCGCCGCGATGGAACACGTGGTGGAGACCGAGGGCCGGCACATGGTCAAGACCGAGGGCAACCCGGACTGGCTGCGGACCACGGTCGCGTGCATGCTCGAGCCCGGCCAGAAGCTGCGGATCATCAAGTTCGTCGCGTACGGCTGGTCCTCCCGTCGTTCCGTGCCCGCGCTGCGCGACCAGGTCGGCGCCGCGCTCGCCAGCGCCCGGCTGACCGGCTGGGACGGGCTGGTCAAGGCGCAGCGGGAGTACATGGACGCGTTCTGGGACCACTCGGACGTGCGGGTCGAGGGCGACCCGGAGGTGCAGCAGGCGGTTCGCTTCGCGCTCTTCCACGTCCTCCAGGCCGGCGCCCGTGCGGAGATGCGGCCGATCGCGTCGAAGGGGCTCACCGGTCCCGGGTACGACGGTCACACGTTCTGGGACTCCGAGACGTTCGTGCTGCCGGTGCTGACCTACACCCAGCCGGACGCGGCCAAGGACGTGCTGCGCTGGCGGCACGCCACGCTCGACCTGGCCAAGGAACGGGCCGAGACGCTCGGCCTGCACGGTGCGGCGTTCCCGTGGCGGACCATCCGCGGGCACGAGTGCTCCGCGTACTGGCCGGCCGGCACCGCGGCGTTCCACATCGCGGCGGACATCGCGGACGCGGCCCGCCGCTACGTGGTGGCCACCGGCGACGAGGACTTCGAGCGTGACTACGGCTTCGACCTGCTGATCGAGACGGCCCGGCTGTGGCGCTCGCTCGGCCACCACGACCGGCACGGCCGCTTCCACATCGACGGCGTGACCGGCCCGGACGAGTACACCGCCGTGGTCGACGACAACATCTACACGAACCTGATGGCGCAGCTGAACCTCTACGCCGCGGCGGACGTGGCGCTGAAGTACCCGGACAAGGCGCGCGCGGCCGGGGTCGACGACGAGGAGATCGCCGGCTGGCGGGACGCGGGCGCGGCCGTGCACCTGCCGTACGACCACGAGCTCGGCGTGCACCAGCAGTCCGAGGGCTTCACCCGCCTGCAGGAATGGGACTTCGAGGGCACGCCGCAGGAGAACTACCCGCTGCTGCTCAACTACCCGTACTTCGACCTGTACCGCAAGCAGGTCGTGAAGCAGGCCGACCTGGTGCTCGCGATGCTGTGGCGCGGCGACGCGTTCAGCGACGAGGAGAAGCAGCGCAACTTCGCCTACTACGAGGCCCGTACGGTCCGTGACTCGTCGCTGTCCGCCTGCACCCAGGCGGTGCTGGCGGCGGAGACCGGCCACCTGGAGCTCGCCCACGACTACCTGGGCGAGGCCGCGCTGATGGACCTGCACGACCTGCACAACAACGCGCGCGAGGGCCTGCACGTGGCGTCGCTGGGCGGCTCGTGGATCTCGCTGGTGATGGGTCTCGGCGGCATGCGGGACCACGGCGGGCAGCTCACGTTCAACCCGCGCCTGCCCGAGCGGATCACCCGGATGGAGTTCGCGCTGCTCTGGCGCGGGCTGCGGCTGCGGGTGGACGTGCGCAGCGACGAGGTGACCTACTCGCTGCGGAACGGCACCGGTGAGAAGAGCATCACACTCATGCACCACGGTGAGCTGGTGACGGTGTCGGCGGACAAGCCGGTGACGATGGGAATCCCGGAGCGCACGGACGTGGGACCGGAGCCGCACCAGCCCGCGGGCCGCGCACCGGCCCGTCGTGCGAGCTCTCTGTAATTGACCGTTAGACAATTCGTATAACAAAGGCCGCTCCGATTGCCGGGGCGGCCTTTGTGCGTACCGTGTCGATGTTTCTCTATGTTTTCCGGTCATTGAGCGGGTACTTTACGTGACTATAGGGAATTCTTAAGTTTTAGGATCTTGAGCGGTCGTCCTTGGCACGACTGGGTAGTCTTGCCGCCGGTCGTCATTGGCGGGCGCGCACGGTGCCCGTGGCGACCACCGCCAAATCGCTCAGCGAGTCGGGGAACCACGTTTGTGGGGTGAATCCGCGTCAGCGGTAGGGGTGTCGTTCCCATCCCGAACCCGTCAGCTAACCCGGCCGGCGGTCCGAGAGAGGAACATGATGCGCCTACGGCGAATAGCGGCGCTTTCGGTGCTGCTGGCGACTGTGGCCACGGCCGCGCTCGCAACGCCCGCCTACGCGATCGACGAGGGCGGTACGGAACAGCTCAGGGAACAGCTCGACGCGGCCAGCAAGGGTTTCGTCGAGGCGAAGAACAAGCTCGCTGCCTCGGAGAAGCGCCAGAAGGAGCTGACCGAGGAGCTCAAGAAGATCGAGGCCGACCTCAAGACGCGCGAGGCGACGGTGGGCGAGCTCGCCGGCCGGACCTACCGCAACGGCCGCCTCGCCCCCATGGTGGCGATCCTGAACGCCTCCGAGGGCCAGGGCTTCATGGACCGGGCCACGCTGCTCGAGACCATGGCGATCAACCAGGAGAAGCAGGTCCGCGACCTGGTCGTGGCCAAGGACGAGGCCTCGCGTGCGAAGACTGCCATCGACAACGAGATCGGTGAGCAGAAGAAGCAGGTCGAGACCATGGACAAGCGGAAGAAGCAGGCGGAGAACGCGCTGAAGGCCGCGGGCGGTGGCGCCGCGGCGAACGTCGAGTCCGGCAGCGGCTCCGCGGCGGTCGCGGTCGCGGTCGAGCGGGCCGTCGACGGGTCCTTCCCGTCGGAGAGCTGCACCGCGGACGACCCGACGACCGGCGGCTGCATCACGCCCCGCACGCTGCACGCCTACAAGCAGACCAAGTCGGCGGGCTTCAACCACTTCGTGTCCTGTTACCGCAGCGCCGAGGACGGTGGCGAGCATCCGCGCGGCCGGGCCTGCGACTGGTCCGCCCAGGCGAGCGGCTTCGGCGGCGTCGCGTTCGGCGCGGACAAGGTCTACGGCGACAACCTGGCCAACTTCTACATCAAGAACGCGGACCGGCTCGGCGTGCTCTACGTGATCTGGTACAGCCGGATCTGGCTGCCGTCGAGCGGCTGGCAATCGTACGCGGGCGGTGGCACACCCTCCGGTGACCATACGAACCACGTGCATTTGTCGATCATCTGACGTCAAGGAGCCCGCGGCCGTCGCCGCGGGCTCCTTCGTCTCACCCGCTTCCGGGGCGATGCCGCCGGGGCGCCGCTTCCCGGCCGGTGCTTCCGGCGCGAGAAGCGGAACCACAGAAGCTGTTTCCCGCTTCCGGCGTGGCTGGGATCCCAGTGCTCCCGCGGGCACCGGTCGTCGCCCAGGGGCTCCTCCCTGCCGGACGGTGGGTGGTCACCTGAACACCACGCGGCCGCGCCGCGCACGCCGAGCCCGTCGGCGCGACGGCCGTGGGTGCGCGCCCGCTGAGGGCGATCAGAAGTGCTTGCGCAGCGCCGTGAAGGACGGCAGTTCGAGCACGCCGGTGTCGGCCGGGTCGAGGGCGGCGTGCTCGAGCTCCCAGGTGTGCGGGTGTGGGATGAAGACCGCGTTCCAGCCGGCCCGGCGCGCCGGGATGATGTCCGACTTCGGGGAGTTGCCGATCATCCAGGTGGTGGCCGGGTCGAGTGACATCGACTCGGTCAGCGCCAGGTACGTCGGGAGGTCCTTCTCGCGCACCACGTGCACGCTGGCGAAGTGCTCGGCCAGCCCGGACGCGGCCAGCTTGCGGCGCTGCTCGGCGTCGTCGCCCTTGGTGAGCAGTGCCAGCTCGTGCCGGGTGCCGAGGTCGGCGAGCGTGTCCGCCACCTCCGGCATCAGTTCGACCCGGTCGAAGACGAGCGCGGCGGCCAGTTCCTCGATCTCGCGGCGCTCCGCCTCGGTGGCCGGGCGCTCGCTCAGCTTCTCGAAGACCTCGTGCAGGTTGCGCAGGAAGACGCGGCTGCCGTAGCCGTAGGTGGCGGCGTTGGCGCGCTCGACGTCGTTGAGCACGGCGCGGATCGCGGTGTGGTCCAGCGTCGGGTGGGCGAGCCAGGCGAGGAAGTCGTCGACCACGCGGATGAACAGGACGTTGTTCTCCCAGAGCGTGTCGTCCGCGTCAAAGACCAGCATGCCCACCATGCGATCACGCACCCGGCCGCCGTGTCGCGCGAGTTTCCAGAGGTATTGACCACAGCCCGGTCCGTTCCTATCGTCGATGTCGACCGACAATTATGAAACGTTTCACGGAACCCGGTGGGCACCCCGGGGAAAGGTCGGACATGAGTGGACTGAGACGCCGTACCGTGCTGGCTCTGGGAGCGGGCACGCTGGCGGCCGGCTGGGGTGCGGTTCCGGCCGCGGCCGGCCCGGCGACGACGGACTTCCGCAATCCCGGCACCGCCCTGCGGCCGTACTTCCGCTGGTGGTGGCCGGACGGACTGATCGACCCGGCGGAGGTCCGCCGCGAGGTGGACCAGATCGCGGCGGCCGGGTTCGGTGGCGCGGAGATCGCGGCCGTGCACCACAGCGTGCGCGACAAGGCCGCGCTGGACCCGGCCGGCCACGGCTGGGGCACCGCGGCCTGGACCCGCGGCGTCGAGGCCGCGCTCGACCAGGCCGCGAGGCGCGGCATCACCATCGACCTGACGATCGGCCCGTCCTGGCCGGCCGCGGTCCCGACGATCACGCCGGACCACCCGGCCGCGGTGCACGAGCTGGCGCACGGCGTGGCCACGGTGGCGGCCGGCGCGGTGTTCGACGGCCCGGTCCCGGCCCCGGTCGCCGCGCCGGCCGCGGGCGTCACCCGGCAGACGCTGATCGCGGTGCATGCCGTGCGGGTCGACCCGGCGAACACCACGCGCAAGGAGACCGGGCTGGCCGCGGACTCCGTCGCCGACCTGACCAGCGGCGTCACGGACGGCCGGCTGACCTGGACCGCCCCGCCCGACGGCGAGTACCGGCTGTTCGCGTACTGGCAGCGCGGTTCCGGCCAGGAGCCGGAGTCCGGTCCGCACACCAGCCCGGACTCGTTCGTGGTGGACCACTTCAGCGCGGCCGGCACCCAGGCCGTGATCGACTTCTGGGAGGCGCGGCTGCTCACCCCGCGCGTCCGGGCGCTGCTGCGCCGCGCCGGCGGCTCGCTCTTCGAGGACTCGATCGAGCTGGAGACGGCCGCGCTCAACTGGACGCCCGCGGTGCTGACCGAGTTCCGGAACCGCCGCGGGTACGACCTGCGCCCGTACCTCGCCGCGGTGGTGCGGGTGAAGGAGTCGACGGTCTACGCGTTCGACGCGGCACTGAGCCGGCGGGTGCGCGCCGACTACTGGCAGACGCTCTCCGACCTGTTCACCGCGCATCACTTCGTGCCGCTGACCCGCTGGGCGCACTCGCTCGGGCTGACGTTCCGGGCCCAGCCGTACGGGCTGGAGACGGACGCGATCTCGGTCGCCGCCGTGATCGACGTGCCGGAGGGCGAGTCGCTCGGGTTCAAGAACCTGGACGACTACCGCTGCCTGGCCGGCGGGCGCGACATGGGCGGGCGCGAGCTGCTCTCCTGCGAGGCGGGCGCGTACCAGGGCGGCGCCTACAACACCACGTGGAAGCGGCTGCTGCGGACGATGGGCGGGGCGTACGCGGCCGGGCTGAACCAGACCGTGTTCCACGGCTTCTCCTACGCGACCGCGCCCGGCGCGGGCTGGCCCGGGTTCGCCGCGTTCACGCCGTACTCCGGTGGCATCGGGTACGCGGAGTCGTGGGGCCCGCGGCAGCCGAGCTGGCGGCACGCGCCGGACGTCGCCGCCTACCTGGGCCGCGTGCACCTGGCCGGGCGGATCGGCGTGAACCGGATCGACGCGGCCGTGTTCCGGCAGAAGGGCTACACCAAGACCGGCATCGGCGCGTCCTGGTTCACCTCGGACGGCGTGCCGTCCGGCTGGACGCACCAGATGATCAGCGCGCCGCTGCTGGCGCTGCCGAGCGCGACGGTCCGCGACGGGCGGCTCGCCCCGGACGGCCCGGCCTACCGGGTGCTGCTGGTGGAGACGGACGTCTTCGCGGGCGGCGTCGCCACGCTGGACCTGCCGTCCGCCCGCCGCATCCTGACGCTGGCCCGGAACGGGCTGCCGGTGGTGCTGCTCGGCGACTGGTCCGCCGCGACCGTGCCGGGCCGGGCGGCCGGCGACGAGGACGCGACGCTGCGCGCGCTGCTGGCCGAGCTGACCGCGCTGCCGCGGGTGCGGACCGTGGCGGTGCGGACCGAGGTGGGCGCCGCGCTGGCGAGCCTGGGCCTGCGGCCGGCCGTCTCCTACGCGCGGACCTCGACGCTGCTGCACGGGCACCGGGTGGATCGCGGCACGGACTACTACTACCTGGTCAACGGCAAGCACGCGGAGACGGTCAAGCCGCCGGTGGCCGCGATCGACCACGAGGTGACGCTGCACCGGGCGAACCGGCGGGCGGTGCCGTACCGGATCGATCCGTGGACCGGCGAGCGGGAGCCGATCGCGGTCTACACCGCGGACGGCGACCGGGTGACGATCCGGGTCGCGCTGCAGCCGGGTGAGTCGTCGATCGTGGTGCTGGACGCCGGCGCCGGCCCGGGGCACCGGCACGTGACCGCGACGACCGCGGACCGGGTGCTGGTGCGGGACCGGGAGCTGGTGCTGCGGGCCGGCGCCGCGGGTTCGTACACCGCGACGCTGGACGGTGGGCGGACCGTGTCCCGGCGGATCGCGGACGTGCCGGCGCCGATCCCGCTCACCCGGTGGTCGCTGCGGGTCGCGGACTGGCAGCCCGGGTCGAGCGCGACCGAGACGCTGACCGTGACGCACGCGCTGGAGCTGGACGGACTGCGGCCGTGGACGGAGATCCCGGAGCTGGCGGACGTGTCCGGGGTCGGGCGCTACACGGCCACGGTCGACGTGCCGGCGTGCGCCGGGGCGTACCTGAGCCTGGGCGAGGTCTTCGACACCGCGCGGGTGACCGTGAACGGCCGCGCGGTCGCGGTCAGCCCGCTGCACCCGGTGGTGGACGTGGGGCGCTGCCTGCGCCGGGGCCGCAACACGATCGAGGTGGAGGTGACGACCACGCTGAACAACCGGCTGCGGGTGGCCGACCCGGCGGTCTACGGCGTGGCGGCGCGCCAGGCCTACGGGCTGACCGGGCCGGTGACGCTGATCCCGTACGGCGAGGCCCGGGTCTAGCGGCACCGGCGGGAACGGCCGAGGCGTCCCCGTGGAGAACCGGGGGCGCCTCGGCCGGTGGGATTGAGCGGTGCCGGAAACGGGGATCAGCCCTGGCGGCCGTTCCAGCGCGGGTTGGCGCGGTTGACGACCGTGACGCGGCCACGGCGGCGGACCACCTGCGAGCCGGGCTTGCGGACCAGGGACCGGAGTGAGCTGCGAACCTTCATGGTCGTACCCCTTTCTTTCCGAACCTGACAACGGTTTTCGGCTGATCGGTATTCCTCGGGAGGCGCAATGGCACGGGTCGTGGTGGTCAGCGGTGGCGGGACCGGCGTGGGGCAGGCGACGGCCGCCCGGTTCGCGCGGGACGGTGCCGACGTGGTGATCGTCGGCCGGCGGGCGGACGTGCTGGCCCGCGCCGCGGAGGGGATCGAGGCGCAGGGCGCGGGCTCGGTGCACGCGGTCGCGGCCGACCTCACGGACGCGGACCAGGCGCTGCGGGTACGCGACGAGGTGGTCGAACGGCACGGCCGGGTCGACGTGGTGGTCGCGAACGCGGGTGGGAACGTCACCCGGCAGGGCCCGCCGAGCGAGACCGGCGCGGACCGGCCCGAGCTGGACCGGCTGCTCACCGTGCGCGAGCACTGGCAGGGCAACTTCGAGTCCAACGTGCTCACCGCGGTCCTGCTGGTCGAGGCGCTGGCGGACGTGCTCACGGACAACGGCCGCGTCGTGCTGGTCAGCTCGATCGCGGCGTACCGGGGCTCGGGCAACGGATCGTACGGCGCGGCCAAGGCGGCGTTGCACCCGTACGCGTTCGACCTGTCCGCCGCCCTCGGTGCGCGCGGCATCACGGTGAACGTGGTCGCGCCCGGATACGTCGAGGAGACGGAGTTCTTCGGTGACACGATGACGGAGGAGCGGCGCGAGCGGCTGCTCGCGCAGGCGCACAACGGCCGCGCCGGCACGGTGATCGACGTCGCGGAGACCGTGCACTGGCTGGCCTCGCCCGGTGCGGGCCACGTGACCGCGCAGATCGTGCAGGTCAACGGCGGCGCCCTGCTCGGTCGCTGACGTCGACACCCGGTGACACGGACGGGCCCGGCGGGGGAGCGCCGGGCCCGTTCGTCATGGCGTCACGAGGTGGGTGGCGTCACCTTCAGCGTCATCAGCGGGATCAGACCGCCGATCTGCGTCTTGACCTCGATCTTGACGCCCGCGCCGGCCACCTTGACCGAGCTCTGCGGGTTCGCCGCACTCCAGTAGCGCAGCGGGTCGGAGTCGTCGAAGACCGGGATCGCCGGCTGCCGCGGCACCGAGACCGGCGCGCCGTTGCGGTGGAACGTCACCGGGTCCGTCGCCTGCAGGCCGAACGTGGCGTCGAACGGCTGGCGCCGGTTGCCGAGCAGCACGCCGTCCGCGAACGTGACCGGAGCGGGGCGCGCGTCGACCGGGAGCGTCAGGCCGGTGCCCGGGTGGACGCTGGTGTTGTTGTTGGCCACGGCCGGGTTGACGTACCAGACCAGCAGGCCGTCCTGGTAGGGGAAGCGCTCGGCCCAGTCCGGCTTGGAGTTGGCCCAGCCCCAGTTGTACGGGCCGAGCTTCAGCGTCTCGTCGTATCCGGTGTAGGTCCGGTACTCGGCCGCGTAGTAGGAGCCGTCGCCGAGGGGGATCACCACCGCCTCCGGCAGGATGCCGTCACCGTAGGCCGCGCTGCCCAGCGTCACGTACTTCGACCGCCCCGGGTTGATCGTCACGAAGTCCGACCAGCCGAGCCAGATCTTCTCCCAGGCGCCCATGTAGCCGGGCGTCGAGCCGATCGTCGGGTTGCCCCGGCCCAGCCACGAACCCGAGGACATCACGGACCAGAAGCCGGTGCCGTTCTCGCCGCCGGCCGTGTCGTAGAGGTCGGGCAGGCCCAGGTCGTGGCCGTACTCGTGGACGAAGACGCCCAGCCCGCCGTTCTCCGGCTCGGTGGTGTAGTCGCCGATCCAGATGCCGGTGTCGCCGATCTGCACGCCGCCGGCCAGGTTGCCGGCCGGGCCCGCGGTGCCGCGCAGGTTGGAGAACGCGAACCAGCGGTGCGCCCAGATCGCGTCCGTGCCCTCGGCGCCGCCGCCGGCCTCCTCGCCCGCACCGGCGTGCACCGCCTGGAAGTGGTCGACGTAGCCGTCCGGCTCGTTGAAGTCGCCGTCGTTGTCGAAGTCGTCCCGGTCCCAGATGTCGAACGTCTTCAGACCGGCCTTGATCTGCTCCGGCGTCTGCCCGGCGGCGAGCTGCGCCTCGTACCAGGCGGTCGCACTGTCCTTGATGAAGTTCCAGTAGCCGTCGCTCTGCGGGACGGAGTTGCTGCCGTAGCGCGCCTCGTTGTACGGCACCTGCACCCAGTCGGAGACCTCGCCGCCGACCGTGTAGCGCCCACCGGACTGCTTGGCGTAGAAGTTCGCCATCGACTCCTTGTTCTTGGCGAACAGCAGCTCCTCGTAGTGCTCCGGGCTGAAGTCCGGCTCCCAGATCGTGGTGTTGTCGTCGGTGGCGCCGCCGTCCCACACCCGGTCCGGCTCCGGGATCGCGTTGTGCAGCGGCCCCGGCGTACCCCCGGCCCGCGGGTAGATCTGGTCACCGAACTCGACCAGGAAGGTCAGGACCGGGTCGGTCTTGGTCTCCCGCTTCTTGTACTCGACGAACCGGTTGCCGCCCAGCCGGATGACCTCCGAGCCGTTCCGCTTCTCCGTGGTCGTCGTGCCGGCGATCAGCCGGTCCAGCGCTTCGGTGCGCTCGGCCTCGCGCTCGTCCGCGAGCGGGTGCGGCAGGTTGTCCTCGCCCAGCACGGCCGTGGGTTCCACGTCCGACCCGAGTGCGCTCGGCGCGGCGTGCGCCGGAGCGGCCATCAGGGCCGCGACCAGGGTGCCGGCCGCGACCACGCTGACTTGCCTTCTCATTGATGTCCTCCAGATGAGCTGGATGGACAGCTTAAAATCTCATGTATCTGGATCTAGCGATTCATTGTTGCGGTTCCGTGTCGAAATCCTCACCACTTCTCAAGATCAAGATCCGTTCGGGCCGTACGCGGTGAGGAAACGGTCCCGGAACGACTCCATCGGCCAGACCGGCGCGTCCGGCGCGGGCTTCAGGCCGGCGGTCCACTCCCACGAGTCGATCCGGTCGAGGACCGCGGGATCCTTGGCGACGATCGTGACCGGCACGTCGTGGCTGGCGTTCGGGCCGGTGACGGTGGTGGCCGGCTGGTGGTCGCCCAGGTAGATCACGACGGTGTCGTCGGTGCCGTGCCGCTCCAGATAGGTGAACAGCGCGGTCAGCGAGTACTCGATGGACATCCGGTAGGCGTCCCGCGGCTCCGCGGGCACGCTGACCCGCTCGGGCATGCCCGCGAAGGCCGAGCCGTCCCCGACCGCGTCCCAGTCGATCATCTCGGGGATCGAGTCCCACGGGAAGTGGCTGGACAGCAGGTCCAGCTCGGCCATGATCGGCCCGCGGTCCGCGCGCCCGCGCTCCAGCCGCTCGAACGCGGTCAGCGTGTACTGGTCCGGCATGGTGGTCCAGCCGAACTTGGGCCCGGCGTACCCCAGGTTGCGGGAGTCGTAGACGGTGTCGAAGCCGTACCAGTCGCCCTCCGGCCAGGCGTACGTGTTCGCGGGCGCGACGCAGACCGTGGACCAGCCGGCCCGGCGGAACGACTCGGAGAGCGTGAGCCGGTCGCTGGCCACGATCGTGCGGTACCGCTGCTGGTTGTCGACACGCAGCCCGGACTGGAACGTGGAATGGGCGAGCCAGCTGTAGCCGCCGAACGTCGACGACGTCAGCCAGCCGCTGCGCGCCGCGAACCCGGACGCGGTCAGCCGCCGCGCGCCGTCCGCCAGCACCGCGTCGACCGGTGCGGCCATCGACTCGTCCTCGACCGCGCTCCGGCCGTAGCTCTCCACGAACGTGAGCAGCACGTCCTTGCCGCGCAGGCCGGTCAGCAACCGGTCCGGCGGCACGTCCCGGAACGCGTCCACCGCGGCCGCGGCAGCGAACGTCTCCTGATCGTGCAGCGCGGCGTTCACCAGCCCGGCGCGCTGGGTGAGGAACGCGGTCGCGCCGCGGTCCGCGACCGGGCTGCCGGCCAACGCCAGCACCAGCCACGCGGTGGTCAGCAGCGCGACCGCGCGGGTCGTCGCGGTGCGGTGCCGCGCGAAGACCCGGCCCAGCCGGATCAGCACCAGGGACATCAGCGCCGGTACGGCCAGCAGCAGCGCCACCGCGAGGACCACCGCGGCGATCGCGCCGGCCCGGCCGATCGAGCCGGTGAGGAACGTGATGCCGTCGTCCGCGAGGCTCCAGTCCAGCACCAGGTCGAACTGGCGGGCGTAGACCGTGAAGAAGCCCATGTCGGCCAGCTTGACCAGCGTCAGCAGGCCGAGGACCAGGCCCGCGGCGATCGCGCCGGCGATCCGTGCGCGGCCGGGCAGGAGCAGCAGGAGCACCGTGCCGGCCAGCGCCTCGACCGGGACGCGCAGGAACGTGGCGACGGTGAGGCCGGTCAGCTGGTTCGGCAGCAGCAATGCCACCAGGACCAGCAGGCCGGCCAGCACGGTGACGGCGGACCGCCCCGCCGTTCGTTCCGTTACCGGCGGTTCCGCTCCTTCCGCCGGCTGTTCTGCCCGCTCCGCTCGCTCTTCCGGCCGTTCTCCCGGCCGTTCTCCCGGCTGTTCCTCTGGCACACCGAACCCCATCGCTCGCGCATCAGGTCTGGTCCCGGCCGCCGCCCCGACCACCCACCCCGCACCGGAGTGACGCAGTCAGCTACGAGCGGATCAGCCGACCAGTTCGATGACCGCGCGCCGGATCAGGAATTTGCCGGGCTCGCGGACCTGCTCGAAGGCGGCGTCGTTCAGCAGGATGCAGCTGCCCGAGACACCGGTCACCTCGACCGTGATGCTCTTGTCGTTGTCCAGGTTCGTCACCCGCAGCCGGGTGCCGACCGGGAACTCGTTGCTCGACGCGCCCGGCGCGCCGGCCTCTCCGGAGAGGGTAACCGTCGAGCCGTCGCAGACCACGTCTCCGGCCTCGCCGCCCTGGTCACCGCCGGTGTCCCCGGCGGGCGGCGCGTCCTCCGCGTCCTCCTCAGCCGGGGGCGCGTCGTCCTCCTCGGCCGGGGGCGCGTCCGCGACCGGCGGCTCCGCGATCACGTCGGCACCGCCGCCGCCCTGGGCCGGGGCACAGCCGGCCGCCGCGAGCTGCTGGTCGATCACGGCGATCACGTCCTGCCGGTTCTTGATCCGGGCGTCGGAGAGCGCGTCCGGGTTGGCCCGCTGCTCCGCGATGAAGTCGAGGTTCCGCTGACGGGCCGCCTCGATGCCCGCGCACGGCCCCTCGGCCGCGCCGCTGATGCCGGTGCCGACCGCGAAGGCCCCACCGGCGAGCGCGACCGCGGTCACTCCGATGACGATCTTCCGGTTGCGGCCGATGAGGAGCTGGCGCCAGTTCATGATCTTCTCCGTCCGTTCGCCCTGCGTCGTTGCGGCACCGGTTCCTACGGCCGTGGGCGGTCCGGGAGATCAAGCCTCGAACCCTAAAGTTTTACTAACGGTCACAAATGGCGGCCGAGAACGCGCTCTCGCCCGCGATTTCGCCACGGTCCGTGAAATCAATTCGGCAAGGCATCCAAATAGGGAAGTGGATTACCTGTAAGTAGCTTCGGAAGAAAACAAACCCGTTGCAGGTCAACGGATGTTTGTCATCGCCAGGTACCTGCGGCGTCATCCATTGTGACTTTGCCGACTGTGGCCGATTGCCGACCGCGCCGATATGATCCCGCAATATTCAAACCGGTACGGTTCGGTGGTGCCCGAAATCTCGGAACGGTCGCTCGCCGGTCGTTACACCCTCGTTCGCGCGCTCGGGCAGGGCGCCATGGGGCGGGTCTGGCTCGCCCGTGACGAGATGCTCCGGCGTGACGTCGCCGTCAAGGAGCTCGTGCCGCCGCCCGGCCTCAGCGAGGAGGAGACGGCCCAGCTCCGCGAGCGCTCACTCCGCGAGGCCCGCGCGATCGCACAGCTCAGCCACTCCAACGCGGTCCGGATCTTCGACGTCCTGATCGACGGTGGCGACCCGTGGATCGTCATGGAGTTCATCCCGTCCCAGCCGCTGCACAGCGTGCTGCGCGCCGAGGGGCCGATGGCGCCGGCACGTGCCGCCCGCATCGGCCTCGCCGTGCTCGCCGCGCTCCGTGCCGCCCACCGCGTCGGCGTGCTGCACCGCGACGTCAAACCGGCGAACGTGCTGCTCGGCACGGACGGCCGGATCATGCTCACCGACTTCGGGCTGGCCACGGTCGAGGACGACCCGGGCATGACCCGCACCGGCATCGTGCTCGGCTCCCCGGCCTATCTCGCACCGGAGCGGGCGATCGGCGAGCCGGCCGCGCCCGCGTCCGACCTGTGGTCGCTCGGCGCCACGCTCTACGCGGCCGTCGAGGGACGCTCGCCGTTCGCGCGGTCGTCCTCCATCGCCACGCTCGCCGCGCTCGCCACCGAGCTGCCCGCGCCACCGCAACGCGCCGGTGCGCTGTTCCCGGTGCTGGAAGGCTTGCTGCGCAAGGACCCGGCCCGGCGGATCAACGCGGCCGAGACGGAGGCGCTGCTCACCGCCGCCGCGGCGGCGGGGGAGGAGCTGACCGTTCCGACGGGCGTGCCGGCCCTCCCGACGGCTGGTCCGGCCGTCCCGGTCCGGCCCCGTGACGAGCGCAGCGAGGCCACCGACGCGGTCCCGGCCGCCGCCGCGGGCACGGTGGACACCCGGTTCGGTTACCGCGGCGCGGAGGCGAGCGCGTCCGCACCCGCGACGGCGGCACCGGCCTCGGCCATCCCCGGCGTCGAGGGCAGTTTCGGCTTCCGCGGCCTGGACTCCGGCTCCGTCAACGGCGGCCCGTCCACCGGCGGCACCGGCTCATCCGCCGGCGGCATCGGTCCTTCCGCCGGCGGCATCGGTCCTTCCGTCGGCGGTGTCGGCTCGTCCGCCGGTGGCGCCGGTTCTCCCGTCGGCGGGGTCGGCTCGTCCACCGGCGGCGGCACCGGCTCGACGGTCATGGGTCACGCCGGATCGTCCGGGGGTGCCGGATCGTCCGGGGGTGGCGGGCGCACCGCCCGGTCCCGCTTCGAGCAGCCGCCGGCGGCACCGGCCGGCGGTCGTGGCCTCGTCGACCGGCTGCTGGGCCCGGACCCGGACCGCGGCCGGCTGGCCGTCCTGATCCTGATCCCGCTGCTGGTGGTGCTGATCGGCTGCCTGCTGGTCTGGCCGTCGCTGGCCGAGGGCGACACCGGCGACGACGGCCGCGCCGAGGACCCGGCGATCGGCGCCCCGGCCGGGGCACGTCCCGGTGAGTTCACGCCGACGCCGACCGCCACCCGAACCGGCACCGCGATCTCGTCCCCGTCACCGACCCCGGCGGACAAGGGCACCGGCGCGGGCGTTCCCCGGCCGGAGACGCCGGACGTCGCGGCGCCCGCGGCCAGCGCCCCGGCTACCGATGAGAGCGAGGCGGCCGGGCCACCGCCGGTCTTCACCGGCCGCGCGATCGTCAACGCCGGCAGCGGCAAGTGCGTCGACGTGCCGGGTGGCGACGCGGCCGGCGACCGGGCCATCCAGATATGGGACTGCAACGGCACGGCCGGCCAGACGTTCGAGCTGGGGGCGGACGGCCGGCTGCATACGCTCGGCCGCTGCCTGGAGGTGACCGGCGAGAACGACGGCAGCCGGCTGCGCACGGCCGGCTGCGACGGCGGCTGGGAGCAGGTCTTCACGCTCAACGCGGCCGGTGACCTGGTAAACATCCGGGTCGACCGGTGCGTGGACGTGGTGGACGGCAACACCGGCAACGGCGCGCTGCTCCAGATCTGGCAGTGCAACGGCGGCCAGCACCAGAAGTGGTACGCCGGCTGAGATCACCGCAGCTCGGAGCGGCTGAGGGGGTTGCCGTCGACCGCTAGACTCCGCAGGTCGTTCGTAGCGGGGAGGCAGTCGATGGCGCCGGAGATTCCGTACCGGGTGGTCGGTGAGCTCGGATCGTGCGACGTCGGCACGGTGTGGTCGGCCGTCGACGAGCAGCGAGGACTCCCGGTGACCGTGGCCGTGCTGAGCGCACAGGCCGCGGTCGACCAGCGCTGGCGGGACGCGTTCGCGGCCCACGCCGGCACCGGGCACGCCGGGGCCGATTTCACCGCCGCGGTGCCCTGGGTCGCGTTCGACGGCACCGAGGAACCCGGCGCCGAGCGCGTCTTCGCCTCGCTCGGCCGGACGTACACGCCGGTCCCCGCGTTCGGCACGCCGGTCTCCGGCTCGGTCTCCGAGACCGGCATGGAGATGGGCGACGATCCGTTCGGGCTCGGCGGCGGCGCCGCACCCCGGCGTCCCTACTTCGGCGCGGGCGCCGAGGACCCGTTCGGTGGCACACCCACCGCCCGCAAGCCCGGCAACCGGCTCTGGATCGGCATCGCCGCCGGCGTCACGGCCCTGCTGGTCGGCGTCGGCGTGGCCGTCGGCGTCGCCCGCTCCGGCGGCGGCGCGGACCCCACCACGGAGACGGCCGAAGCGGCCGCCCCGGCCCCGGCGAGCGTGCCGGCCGGACCCGCGTCCCCGTCGCCCGGCTCGATGAACGCGACCGCGTCGTCCGGCTCGGTCACCCCGTCCGCCGGCGCCACCTCCGCCGCGCCCGCCGCACCCGCCGCGGAGGACGCCGCCCCCGCACCGGCCGGGAACGCACCGGCACCGCCCGCGGGCGGCAACGCCGACTTCCGCGTGCCGGCCCGTTCGGTCCGCCCCGGCATCGAGCCGCCGTACACCGGCACCTGGCCGGCCGGCTGGCCGGAGTACGGCAGCGGCGACCCCACGAAGGTCTACACCCTGCCCGGTCTCGGCTTCGGCGTACGGATGCCGTCGAACTGGAAGTGCAAGCAGAGCGGTGCCGGGCACGTCTGCGGCTACATCGAGAACGGTGTGCTGATCGCCGGCGGCGAGATCATCGCCCGGGACTGCGGCTCACCCTGCGACGAGGCCCGCCGCACCGCGCTGCGCGCCACCGAGGACGCGTTCGGCGCACACTGGCGGTTCGCCGGCGACGACATCACGATCGCCGAGACCGAGAAGCTCGACGGCAGCTCCGGGTACGGCATCGTGATGATCGGCTACTACCGCAGCGGTTCGGTCGACCGCCAGGTCGTGATGCGGATGACCGCCGACATCAACTGGAACAACGAGTTCCGGCGGATCGCCGCCGGCATCCGAGACACCACCGGCATCTGACGGGCGGATACTGTGGCCGTTGCCGGCGTCTTCGATGAACGGAAGAACGGAACAACGACACAGACATGGCCACGGTACGTCTGGGCGCGCTGACCGGCCGCGTGGTCGACCGCCCCTCCACGGTCGTGCTCGGCGCGGTCGTCCTCGCGCTCGGCCTCGTCCCGCCGTCGATGCCGGGCGCGGTCTACCCGCACGCCGCCGCGCTGCTCGCCGCGGCCGCGGTGATGGCCGTACGCATGCCGCGCCGCCTGGTCGGCGGCCTGCTGCCCTGGCTCCCGCTCGTCGCCTGGCTCGCCGTCGGTCTGCTCGTGCACGGCCGCTTCGCGGTCACCGGCGTGCTGTACGCCGGTCTGGCCGGCCTCGGCTTCGCGGTCGGCTGGGCCGCCGCGCAGGTCCGCCTGCTGCACAGCGACGGCGAGCACCGGCCACCGGTGCTCGCCCGGGGCGTCGCGCTGCTCGCCTGGGTGCAGCTGCCGGTCGTCGCGCTCACCGGCGCGCCCGGCGGACTGTTCCTGCTGTCCGGGCTCTGCGCGCTCACGCTACCGCGCCGCCGGTGGTGGAGCTGGGCCACGCTCGCCGCCGCGTTCCTCGGTGTCTGGCTGGTCCGCAGCTGGGCGCTGCTGGCCGCCACGCTCGCCATGGTCACGCTGTTCCTGCTGCTGGAGCGGTTGTCCGGCCGGCGACGGCGCGGAAACGCGGCGATCCTGACGCTGGCCGGCGTGCTGACCGCGGCCGCGCTGCCGTGGCTGATCACCCGTCCGGCCACGGACCCGGCCGCCGCCGTGACCGGCACCCACCCGATCGTCGGCGTCGGCGCCGGCGAGCTCGCCGGCACCGGCGACGTGCACAACGTCGTGCTGCGCGGCGCGACGGAACTGGGCCTGCTCGGCGCGCTGCTGCTCTGGGCGCCGGTCCTGCTGGTACTGGCCGCCGCCGCGCGCCGCACCTGGGTGACCCGCGGCGCCGACGTGCCGTCCCGGCTCCTGATCAGCGTCGCGCCGGGCCTGCCGCTCGCCGGAGTGACCGGCTGGGACCCGTATCCGCTGGCCCTCACGCTGCTCGTCGGCTACTTCGGTGCCCAGATCGACATCGCCGCCCCCAACCCCTTCACCGCCATCCCGCGCGCCGCCACCCCACTCCCGGCGGTCCCCTCCGCCGCCGATCCCACACCGGTCGGTCCCACCGGAGACACCGTCGCAGCGGCCGATCCCGCGCCACGCGACCCGGCCGGGCAGCATCCTGCGGCGAGCGGTTCCGCCGGAGACGCTGTCGCAGCGGCCGATCCTGTGCCACGCGATCCGGCCGGGGAGGGGCCCGGGGTGAGCGGTTCTGCCGGAGGTGCCGTCGCGGTTGCCGATCCTGCGCCCGCCGGTTCTGCTGGGGATGATGTCGCCCATCACGTGCCCAGCGGTATTGCCGGAGACGCTGCCGCGGCAGTCGATCCTGCACCAGGCGGTTCCGTACAGGACGATGCCGCCGATCCCGTTCCCGGCCGCTCCGCCGGCACCGGCGTGGCCTTCGCTGATCCTGCGGTGAGCGCTTCCGGCGGGGCCGACCTGGCTGTCGCCGACCTTGCGCCCGTCGCTTCCGGCGGGGGTGACGTGGCTGTCGCCGATCCTGCCGCCGGCGGACTCCGTGCGGATGACATCGCCGTTCCTGACGAGGCGGCCGGTGGCTCGGTAGGGGAAGCCGCCGGAGTTCCTGATGCTGCGGTGGAAGGGCCCGCCGGCGACGACTTCGCTGGTTCCAGTTCTGCTTCCGCGGGCCAGGACCGTGCTGCTCCCGATCCTTGGAGTGATGTCACCGCGTCCAACGGTGGGGACGACGTCGCCACCGGCCCCGACGCGCGCACGGATGCCGAGTCCGCCTCCGCGTCGGACACCGGAGCCGCGGCGGACGGCGCGGAACCCGCGGATTCGAACCCGGTGGCCGATCCCGGTGAGCAGCCCGCGGCCGATCCCGACGTGACAGCACTCGTGGAGCCGATCGGCACAGCCGGTCAGGAGACGAGGAGCGACGCTTCCGCCGCGGTCGAGATCCCCGATGAGCCGCACGGGCCGCGCCGGCCGACAGTCCCGGACGCCGCCGCTGACGAACCGAAGCCCGAAATCGAGGCGGCTGCGGAGACCGAGGGGGCCACGGAAACCGATCCGAGTACGGAAATCGAGGCGGCCGCGGAGACCGATCCGGCTGCGGAGACCGATCCGGCTGCGGAGACCGATCCGGCTGCGGAGACCGATCCGGTTACGGAAACCGATCCGGCTGCGGAGACCGACCTGGTGGCGGAGACCGACCTGGAGGCGGAGGCAGCGGCGGAGGGCGCGGCGACGGAGAACGATCCGGCGGCACAAGCTGCGCAGACCGCGGCTGCGGAGGCCGCAGAGGTCGAGACGACGGCGGAGATTGAGGCGGTGGAGGCCGGTCCGGCGGCGAGGGCTGAGGTGGCGGCGCCCGCCGGGACCGCGACGGACATCGAGACCGGGGCGGAGACCGCATCCGCGGCGGAGACCGCATCCGCGGCGGGGGCCGAGCCGGTGGCCGGCGTGGACGGCGGTCAGGCGGGGGCCGGGAGCGGCCGCCCACCGCGCGCGAAGCCGCGAACCGGACGGCGTCCGGGAAACCGCCGCCGCCGCTGAACCGCGGACTGGCTGACCCGCTACAGGCTCGCCGCTGAACCGCGGCGGGCTGAACCGCGGCAGGCTGAACCGCGGGTGGGCCGTCGCTGAAGCGTGGCACAGCGCCGGTGCCGTCGCGTGCTTACTTCTGGGCCGCGGCCAGGATGTCGGGGACCGAGTCGGTGCGGACGGCGTCGTAGAGCGCGGTCGCGGCCTCCGGGTCGGCGAAGACGACGCTCTCGTCGCCGACCCGGCCGGTGCCGGTGGTCGGGGTGGTCAGGAACGTCAGGTTGCCGCCGCGGACGTTGCGCATCTGGGTGGCCAGGTCGAGGATCGACATGGTCCGGTCGACCGAGACCGCGTCCGCCGTGGCCTTGACGAAGTCGTTGACGGCGGCGGGGCTGGAGAGCATGCCGCCGGACGCGGCCCGGTCCAGGATCGCCTTGATCACCTGCTGCTGGTGCCGGATGCGGGCGAAGTCGCCGTCCGGGAACTGGTAGCGCTGCCGGGCGTAGTCCAGCGCGGTGGCGCCGTCCATGTGCATGGTGCCCTCGGTGAACTCGCGGAACGGGTCGTGGATCGACGTGAAGTCCTGTTCGACCTCGATGTCGATGCCGCCGAGCGCGTCCACGATCTGCTGGAAGCCGCCGAAGTCGACCAGCACCACGTGATCCATCCGAACCTTGGTGAAGTCCTCCACGGTCTGCACCATCAGCGGGACGCCGCCCCACGCGTACGCCGAATTGATCTTCGCGTCCGTGTCGCCGTTGCGGCCGTCCGGTGAGCGGGGCACGTGCACCCAGGTGTCGCGCGGGATCGAGATCAGCTGTGCGCCGGACCGGTCGGCCGGCAGGTGCACCACGATGATGGTGTCGCTGCGCGAACCGCTGGTGTTCTCCGGGTCGCGCGAGTCGCTGCCGAGCAGCAGCAGGTTGAGCGCGTCCGCCGCGACCTCCTCCTTGACCGGCCGCGACTCCTCCGGGACCTCGGTGAACGCGTCCACCTTCTCGATGCCGCGCTCGACCGAGCTGATGTAGAGCGCGGTCGCCGCGGTCGCACCGCCCGCGATCACCAGCCCGGTCACCACCGCGAAGATCAACACCCGGGCCCACCGCCCGCGCTTGCGAGCCGGCCGGACCGCGTCGATGACCTGGGTCGCGTCCTCGCCCACGAAGCCCCCCGAACGTTCCATTCCGCGGAGCGTACCGACGCGTTAATGGGCTTTGAGCAGGCATTTCAGCCCGTCTTGCACCGGCCGACCCGGCAATTCTGGACGACGGTCCCGGACACCGGGCGCGGCACCGGACAAAGGCCCTCAGTTCCACGCCCGCCAGAGCCGGGCGTAGGCCCCACCGGCCGCGACCAGCTCGTCGTGGCTGCCGTGCTCGACGACGCGGCCGTCGTCCAGGACGGCGATCCGGTCGCACACGCGGGCCTGGCTCAGCCGGTGCGCGACCACGATCGCGGTCCGTCCCCGGACGACGGCCTCGGCGGCGCGGTCGAGGTCGCGCGCGCCCGCGCTGCCGGCCTCGGCGGTCGCCTCGTCCAGGATGACCACCGGCGGGTCGCGCAGCAGCAGGCGGGCCAGCGCGAGCCGCTGGTACTCGCCGGGCGGGAGCGCGCCGGCCGTGTCCAGGTCCCGGGCGCAGCCGACCGCGTCCAGCGCGGCGCGCATGCGTGCGGCATCGGCGTCCGGGGCGGCGAGCGCGAGGTCGTCGCGGATCGTGCCGGCGAACGCGTGGGTCTCCTGGGACACCAGGCACACCCAGTCGCGCAGCACGGCGGCGTCCAGTGCGGTGACGGCCACGGGGCCGTCCGCGTCGGTCAGCGTCACCCGGCCGGCCGTGGGCGTGATGACCGCGGCCACGATGCCGGCGAGCGTGGACTTGCCGGCCCCGCTGGCACCGACCAGCGCGAGCGACGTCCCCGCCTCGATGATGAGATCAACAGCTTTCAGAACCTCGCGGTCGTACGTGTGGCGAACCCCGGCCACGACCACCCGTACCGGCCCGTGGGGCGTCCTGTTGGTGCCGGCCGGCGCGGGCGGCACCAACAGGACGCCGACGGTGCGGGCGAGCGCGGCGCCGGCGCGCTGCACCTCGTCGAAGGACAGCAGCAGCGTGCCGAGCGGTGTGAACAGGCGATGGAACAGCAGCGCGGCTGCGGTCGCGGCACCGACCGTGACCAGGTCGGCCCGCACCAGCCACCACCCGGTGAACAGGATCGCGGACAGGCCGATCGCCTCGGCCGCGTTCATCGACTTGCTGAACCACACGTAGAGGCGCAGCGCCCGCAGCCCGACGCCGAGCGCGGCACCGGACGCGGCATCGACCCGGCCGGTCTGCAGGTCCGGCATGTCGTACGCGGACACGGTGTCCCGGCCGCGCAGCGACTCGAGCAGCACCCGGCCGCGCTCCGCGGCGAGCACCCGTTCCCGGCCGTAGAGGCGGGCCGCGCGCGGCAGGTAGCGGCGCAGGCTCACGGCGTACACCGGGAAGACCGTGGTGAACGCGAGCGCCAGCCGCCAGTCGAGGGTGACGAAGCCGGGCGCCGCGACCAGCACCGTGACGATCGCGATGAAGACCTGGGTGACCAGCGGTACGGCGGTGGCGACGTTCTCCACGTCCTCGGTGACCCGGGACGACACGTCACCGCTGCCGGCGCGCTCCAGCACCGGCGCGGGAAGCCCGAGCGCCGCGCCGAGCACGGACTCGCGCAGGCGGGCGGCGACCCGCGCGCCGAGCCGCTCGGTGGCGCGCCGGGCCAGCGCGGTGCCCACGGCCGCGACCAGCGCCGCCGCCACCACCAGCCCGAACAGTGCCGGCCGGAACAGGTCGATCAGGCGGCCGAGCAGCAGCGGCGTGGCCACGGTCCCGGCCGCGCCGACCAGCGTGGCGCCGAGCGCGGCCCACGCGGCCACCGGTTCGGCGCGGACCACCCGGGCGAGCCCGGCGAGGGTCTGCCGCGCGGTCGCGATCGGCAGGGCCCCGGTGACCGGCGCGGTCATCGCAGCACCGCCGCGGCGTAGTCCGCGTTCGTGCCGAGCCGCGCGGCCGTGGACAGCACGGCCGGGCCGGTGCGCGGCAGGAACAGCACCCGGTCGCAGCGCGCCAGCAGCACCGGCGACGTGGTCACGACCACGGTGGCACCGCCGCTCTCCCGCCGGTACGCGGCCAGCCCGGCCGCGGCGTCGTGCTCGGTGACCGAGTCGACCGCGGTCAGCGGATCACGAAGAACCAGCACCGGGGGTACGGCCGCGAGCGCGCGGGCGAGGGCCACGCGCTGCCGTTGCCCGCCGGAGAGGTTCGCGCTCGCGTCGAGCAGCTCCTCCGCGAGGCCGGTGGCCCGCGCCGCGACCAGCGCCGCGCCCGGGTCGCCGCCCCGGCCGGTGTCCAGCGCCTCGGTGAGCGTGCGACCGAGCAGCGTGACCGCGTGCGGCTCGGCCAGCACGTACCGGCGCAGTCCGGGATGCCCGGGCGGTAACTCCCCGAACATGATCTCGCCACGGTCCGGGCCGCGGCGCCCGCCGAAGACGTCGGCGGCGGCGTCCGCGACCGCCCGGTCGGCGGCGACGACACCCAGCATCTCACCGCGCCCCAGCGCCAGCTCGATGCCGGTGACCGCGCCGATCGCGGCCGCCCGGAGGCGCGGCGGCCCGGCGACCTCCCGCGCGGACGGACCGGCGTGGGCCTGCGGTCCGGCCTGCGCCGTGCGGTGGCCCGTCGCCGTGGACCCGGCTTGCGCCGTGCGGTGGCCCGTCGCCGTGGACCCGGGTGGTGCCGCGGCCGCGCCGAGCCGGGCGAGCCGGGCCGCACCGGCGCGGGCCGCGTAGACGCGCTGGATGCCGGTGGTCACCCGCTGCACCGGGTCGCCGGCGAAGGACACCATGGTGACCGCGGTGACGAAACCGCCGACGGTGATCCGCCCGGCCGAGACCATCGCCGCGGCCGCCGCGACCGTGCCCAGCAGAGCGACCGCGGACGCGAGCAGGCCCACGCCGTCGACCAGCGACACCGCGGTGGCACTGCGCAGCGCCGCGTCCCGGGACTCGCCGACCGTGTGCCGGTACCGGCGAAGCGCCTCCGGCACGCCGCCGAAACCCCGCAGCGGGCGCAGCGCGGTCACGAACTCGGCCGCGAGCGCGGCGGCCCGCCCGACGGATCGCTGCCGCGCCGTGACCCGGCGTTCCAGCCACGGGCCGAGCAGCCGTACGCCCCAGGTCATCGCCGGCACGAGCAGCAGGATGCCGAGGCACAGCAGCGGATCGACGAACAGCAGGACCGCGACCGTGACGGCGAGGCCGGCGACGCCGGAGACGATGCCGACCAGACCACGCAGGAACTCGGCGGTCGCGGTCGCGTCCACGGTGAGCACGCTGACCAGGTCGCCGGGCCGCCGGTCCGCGCCGAGCACCGGGTCGGCCAGCAGCGCCGCGGTCGTGCGGACCCGCAGGCGGTGCGCCTCGGTCAGCACCGCGCCGTTGAGCCACCAGACCGCCAGACCGGCGGCCGTGCCGAGCACCACGAAGAGGACCAGCACCGCGGCCACAGCCAGCAGGATCGCCTCCGGCGGGCCACCGTCGACCGCGTGGTCGACGGTCAGCCCGATCACCAGCGGCACCAGCGCCTCACAGATCTGGTGAACGCCGGATCCGGTGCAGCAGACCGCCACGGTACGGGTGTGGCGGCGGACCATGTCACGCAACATGGAAGCGGACGCTAGACCGGGCGGGGCCGTGTCTCCATCGCTTCGGCCGGAACCGAATCGTGGTCGAAGAGCGCAAGCAGCGCCACACCCCGGGGCGTCAGCGCGTAGAGCACCTGACGGTTCGCGCGGGACCGGGACACCAGCCCCGCCTCCTGCAGCCCGGTGAGGTGCTCGGAGATCGTGCTGGGCGCGCGGCCGAGCACCGCGGCCAGCCCGCTGGTGGTGGCCGGCACGGCCAGCGCCCGCAGCACCGTGGCCCGGCCCGCACCGATCAGCACGTCCAGCGGCTCGCCGGCCGGCGGTCGCTCCGGTGTGGACAGTACGGCCGCGCCGCGCGCCTGGAAGGTGACCAGGAGGGTGCCCGGGTCGTCCGTGCTGACCGTGGGCCGCCCCTGGGCCAGCAGCACCGGGATCAGCAGCAGCCGGCCGTCGTCGCCGTGCAGCGCGGACTCCCGGCGCTTCGGCAGCGACAGCACCGGCGCGGTCCAGCCGACCGCGCCGCTCAGCCCGCCGAGCACCGCCGCCGGACCCCGCTCGGCCAGCACCCGGGCGTGGGACAGGATCTCGTCCTCCAGCACCGCCCGCATCGCCGGCCAGCGCGGCGCGATCGCCAGCTCCCAGAACGCGGTCATCGCGTCCGCGAGCCGCCCGAACGCCGCGTCGCCGTCCCTCAGGTACGGCGTCAGAAACTCCGGCACACCCTCCGGATAGTGCTTCGCGCACTGCGCCGCGAGCACCTCGGACCGCGTCCGGCGAAGACCCGCCAGCTCCTCCGCGAGGCTCGGCCGCGCGCTCGGCGGCGCCGGCTCGAACGCGTCGGGCGTGGGCCGGCCGTGGTCGGTGCCGTAGAGCAGGGCGTAGAGCCGCAGCGGCGCGGTCTCCGGCGTCGTGCGCAGCACCTCGGCGGCGCGGACGGTCCACTCCGCGTACGGCCAGGCGGCGTCGCGCCCCTGCCGGGTCCGGTGCACCAGCTCGACGCCGCTGACCACCTCACGGAGCGGGCTGATCGCCAGCCGCGTCCGCTCCAGCGTCGGCTCGTCGAGGTGAATCCGGATCACGCGCTCAGTTCTACCGCGCCCGTCCAGACCCCGGGCAAAGTAGCGCCTGTCCAGACCCCGGACGAAGAGCGCCCGTTCCGCGGCCCGGGCGAGGCGCTCCCCTCGGGCCGGCGCCGTTCCTGAGAAGGCAGGTGCCCCCGGCAGGATTCGAACCTGCGACACACGGTTTAGGAAACCGTTGCTCTATCCCCTGAGCTACGAGGGCGCGGATGGTCATGTTACCCGACTCGGCGGCGTGTGGTGCCGGCCGGCGGGGTGCCGCCGTGAAGTGATGTTGCGGGCATATCGCGTCCGAAGCCGGCACCGTGGGCGATCATGCCGCTTCGGTGGGTCTATCGAAGATCACGGACTGATATCAAGAGATTAAGTACATCCTAAAAGATTTCTTTGATGTCCGGGAAATGGATATCGTCAGGCCGCGTTGCGGGAGCCGCTGTCGCGGAGGCAGCCGGATGATTCCCCACCCCCTCGGATTTCCTTTGTAGGAGAACGCGTGACTCTGCGTCGTGAATGTCCTCTTAGTACTTAAGTGCTTTCGGAGAGTGACGTCCGCCGCTGAATCCCTGAAGCACCACTGAAAAACGGCATTACCCGGGACACGCCGATCCGCGAATCGGCGTGTTCCGTTCGTTCCCCTCTTTTGGAGCGTCGCACCCATGAGATCCGTCCCCCGCATTCGCCGTGTCGTCGCTCTCGCGGCCGGCGTCCTCCTCGGACTGACCGGACTGGCCGGGCTCGCCTCCCCGGCGAGCGCCGGCACCGGCAACCACGGTGGCCCGCAGTGCGTCCAGCCGAAGGACGCGAAGTACCAGCACTGGTTCAACGGCCCGGCCGGTACCGCCAGCATCAAGCTGCTGGGCAACAAGCCGCTCTGCGCGGAGCAGCCGTTCGCGCTGGTGTCCTACACCGCGCCGTCGGCCACGTTCGCCACCCCGCAGCACGTGCTGGACAGCTCGGTGCAGAAGTTCGTCCCGGCCAAGCGCGGCGAGCTCACGGTGAACAAGCTGGACTTCAAGGTCGAGGTTCCGGAGTGCTTCACCCAGGTCGACTTCGTCTTCGGTGAGCAGATCATCAACCCGCTGACCGACACCAGCGACCGTTACAACAGCCGCAAGGTCGGCGAGAACGCCGCTCCGGGCAACCGGTCCACGCCGGCCAAGGGCCAGCCGAAGACCGCGTTCTACAACGGCGGTCAGGGCACCTGCAAGGCCGAGCCGGCCGTCGAGGCGCTGCCGGACTGTGACGGCAACGTCGCGGTCAAGCTGATCAACCGCAGCACGCACAGCGAGACGTTCACCATCACGGCGGACGGCGGCTTCTCCAAGACCGAGACGCTCAAGGCCCGCCAGGAGCCGGTCACGGTGAACCTGGTGCCCGCGAACGCCAAGAACATCGTGGTCACGTCCCGCGGCAAGGAGATCTACCGCGGCGGCTGGACCAAGCCGGAGGACTGCCAGGTTCCCGAGGTCGGCACGCCGGACGCGTCCGTCGCGCAGACCTGCGAGGGGCTGACCTTCACGATCAAGAACCCGGCCAACGGCAAGGACCTGACCGCGACCTTCACCCCGAACACGGGTACGGCGCAGACCGTCACCGTCAAGGCGGGCCAGAACACGCCGGTGTCGTTCCCCGGTTCCGAGGGCCTCACGGTCAAGGTCGAGGGTGACCTGGCGGTGCTGAACGGCGAGGTCGTCTGGACCGCGCCGGAGAACTGCGCCGGTGAGCCGACGCCGCCGGCCGGTGGCACGCCGAGCCCGAGCCCGAGCGTGACCACGCCGGCGACGCCCGGCACGCCGGGCACCCCGGAGCCGTCGACCACGCCGGTCGCGTACACCCCGGGTGACGAGCCGGAGCTGCCGCTGACCGGTGCGGCCGTCGGCACCATCGCCGGTGTCGCGGTCCTGCTGGTCGGTCTCGGTGGCGGCCTGTTCCTCATGGCCCGCCGCCGGAAGCTGAACTTCACGGCCTGACAGCACTGACGAGGGGCGCGTCGACCGGTGACGGTCGGCGCGCCCCTTCGGCTACGCGGACGCGGCCGTGCCGGTGAACGCGCCGCCGGGCGTGAACCGCACGGCCGCCTCCGCACCGTCCGGCAACCGCAGCGTGCCCTCGCCGGACGGCAGCAGCAGATCCGCGATCTCACCGTCGCTCAGGTCGACCGTGCCGGTCCAGGTGACCGTGCCGGTGTCCGCGTCCCGCCGGGTCCGGATGCTGGTGTGCTTCACGGTCTGTGCGGTGCCGTCCGCGGCGAACAGCGTGGCGTTGCCGATGTAGGTGCCCATGGCCCGAACCTACTAGCCTGTGCGGCGATGGCGGACGCGAGGACGACCGCGCACCGGCTCGCGCTCGACCACGTGCTGCACCTGATCAGCGAGGCGCCGTGCGCGAACCGGCTGGTGCTGCGCGGCAGCGCGGCGATGTGCGTGTGGGCCGGTGACCGGGCACGCGAGCCGGGTGACCTGGACTGGGTGGTGCGTCCGGTGGACGGCGTGCCGCGGGACGAGCGCGACCCGTACCCCTATCTGGACGACCTCGATCCGGTGCGGCTGTGGCCGGAGGTCGCGCACGGCGCCGGACGGCCGACGATGTGGGAGTTCGAGGACCTGACGACCGGCGGGCTCCGGGCCCACGTCCCGCCGGAAGGGCTGAGCTGGGTCTCCGGCGACGAGGTCCGGATGGGCGACTGGGACGTGCTGCATGACGAGGTTCTGCACCTGATCGAGCGGTCGCCCTCGGCCGGCGGCGACGTCCGGCTCGACCCGGCGGAGGCGGCCTACTCGCACCTCGGGGACGGCGACGAGTACCGGTACGCCGGGATCGCCGGCCTCCGCATCGTGGTGCCGTGGCACGCGCCCGGTCTGCCCGCCGGCACGGTGCAGCTGGATTTCGCCTACGACGAGCCGCTGCCGGAGCCGCCGGTGCCGGTGCTGATCCCGCGCCCCGCCGCCCGCCGCCGGCCGACCGTGATCTGGACCGCGTCCCGCGCGCTGTCGCTGGCCTGGAAGCTCACATGGCTGGTCACCGACCAGGCGACGCTCGGCGTGTCCGCGGGCAAGGATCTCTACGACGCCGCGCTGCTGGCCGAGCCGGCCGACCTCCGGCTGTCCCGGCGGCTGCGGAGCATGCTGCCCGGCCGGCGGGTACCGACACCGGACGAGATCCGGGCCTGGAACGTCACCGGGGACGCGAGCCACCGGGAGTCGCTGGCCGCGGCGGTCGCGCGGCTAGGCCACCACTAGCGTGACGTCGTCACCGACCGTGACCACGTCGCCCTTGAAGAGCTGGCGGCCGCGGCGGTCCTCCGGCTCGCCGTTGACCGTGACGTCCTCGGTGTTGAGCAGATACTTCACGTCCGAGCCGGCCTCGATCACGTCCGCGAGCTTGAGGAACTGCCCGAGCCGGATCATGTCGTCGCTGATGGTTACCTCACGCATGAATTCATCATTCAGCGTCGCCGAGAACCCCGGCCAAGCGGGTATGCTGCCAACCGGACCGTGACTGGCGCTGTCAGATGGATCAACCATCGGGGAGCGGTCCCGCCCGCACCGGGTGTCTGCCGCGCGCCTGGGCCTCTTCCACCTGTGATAGGGAGGTCCAATGCCCGAGTTGAACCCTGACATGCCCGCCGAGCTGAGCACGGAGTCGACCGCTTTCCGCGCCGCGCTCGACGTCATCCGTTCCGTTGAGCCCCGCGTGGCCGACGCGATCGCGTCCGAGCTGACCGACCAGCGTGAGTCGCTGAAGCTGATCGCGAGTGAGAACTACGCTTCGCCGGCCGTGCTGCTGGCCATGGGCAACTGGTTCTCCGACAAGTACGCCGAGGGCACGATCGGCCGCCGCTTCTACGCCGGCTGCCAGAACGTCGACACCGTCGAGTCGGTCGCGGCCGAGCACGCGAAGGCGCTGTTCGGCGCGCCGCACGCCTATGTCCAGCCGCACTCCGGCATCGACGCGAACCTCGTCGCCTACTGGGCGATCCTCGGTGACCGGGTCGAGAAGCCGATGCTGAAGAAGTTCGAGAAGCGGCAGATCAACGACCTGACCGACGCCGAGTGGGCCGAGATGCGCGCCGCGTTCGGCAACCAGCGCCTGATGGGCATGTCGCTGGACGCCGGCGGCCACCTCACCCACGGCTTCCGGCCGAACATCTCCGGCAAGATGTTCGACCAGCGCTCGTACGGCGTCGACCCGGCCACCGGCCAGATCGACTACGACGGCCTGCGGGAGAGCGCCAAGGAGTTCAAGCCGGCCGTCATCGTCGGCGGCTACTCGGCGTACCCCCGGAAGGTGAACTTCCGCATCATGCGGGAGATCGCCGACGAGGTCGGCGCCACGTTCATGGTCGACATGGCGCACTTCGCCGGTCTGGTCGCGGGCAAGGTCTTCACCGGCGACTTCGACCCGATCCCGCACGCGCACATCGTCACCACCACCACGCACAAGTCGCTGCGCGGCCCGCGCGGCGGCATGGTGCTCTGCCAGCCGGAGCTGGCCGAGCAGGTGGACCGCGGCTGCCCGATGGTCCTCGGTGGCCCGCTCGCGCACGTGATGGGCGCCAAGGCGGTCGCGCTCGCCGAGGCCCGCCGGCCCGAGTTCGCCGACTACGCGCAGCGCATCGTGGCCAACAGCCAGGCGCTCGCCGAGGGCCTGATCAAGCGCGGCGCCACCGTCGTCTCCGGCGGCACCGACAACCACCTGGTGCTGATCGACGTCGACAAGTACGGCATCACCGGCCGCCAGGCCGAGCAGGCGCTGCTCGACTCCGGCGTGGTCACGAACCGCAACAGCATCCCGAACGACCCGAACGGCGCCTGGTACACCTCCGGCATCCGCGTCGGCACCCCGGCCCTGACCACGCGCGGCCTCGGCACCGCGGAGATGGACCAGATCGCCGACCTGATGCACACGGTCCTCTCCCAGACCACCTCGGACGCCGGCTCCAAGGCCAAGTTCCACCTCGACCCGGCCGTCTCCGACCGCGTGTCGAAGCAGGCCACCGAGCTGCTCGCCCCGTTCCCGCTCTACGGTTCCGTCACGCTCTGACGTTCTCCGCGAAGCCCGCCTCCGGTCCGCCGGCGGCGGGCTTCGCCACACCCAGGACCGAAAACGCAGATCTGCCCGCTTCCCGGTGCTCACGTCCCGGTGCTCCCGCGGGCACCGGTCGGCCGTTGGCCGGCCTCCCTGCCGGTCCCGTCGCCGGTGACGCAACCCGGCCGCACCGTCGCGCCCGTGGGCGTGAACCCCTCGGACCGCCCCGCATCGTCACTCGGGTCGCACGGGTGCCGGAGAACCGCCGGGAGCGGCGAGGTTCCGGGACCCGTGGCCGCGCGGCCCGCACCGTCAGGCCCGGCAGAGGATCTCGCCGTGCAGGATGGCGAACCAGCCGTCGGGGGCCTGGGACCAGTGGCGCCAGCCGGCCGACAGGCGCTGGAGGTCCGCCGCGGTGGCGGTGCCGGCGGCCAGGATCTGGCTCGCCATGGCGGACTGGGTGATGCGGTCGGCCCAGAGGCCGCCCCACCAGTGCCTGTCGTCGGGGGTGGCGTAGCACCAGACGGCCGCGCCGGGGGTGACGTCGGTGAAGCCGGCGGCCAGCGCCCAGGAGAGCAGGCGGCGGCCGGCGTCCGGCTCGCCGCCGTTGGCCCGTGCCGTGGCCCGGTAGAGTGCGAGCCACTCGTCCAGTTCGGGGACGGCGGGGTGCCAGGCGAAGCGGTCGTAGTCGCTGTCCCGGGCCGCGACCACACCGCCGGGCCGGCAGACGCGGCGCATCTCGGCGAGCGCGCGGACCGGGTCCGTGACGTGCTGGAGGACCTGGTGGGCGTGGACCACGTCGAACGTGTCGTCCGGGAACGGCAGCGCGTGCACGTCGGCCACGGCGAAATCGACGGTGGTGACGCCTCGCTCGGCGGCCTCGGCCCGGGAGAGCGCGAGCGCGTCCTCGTTGATCTCAGTGGCGGTGACGCGGCCCGGCGCGACCAGCGCGGCGAGATCCATGGTGATCGTTCCGGGGCCGGCGCCGACGTCCAGCAGCACCTGGCCGGGTCGCAGGTGCGGCAGCAGATGGGCGGCCGAGTTCGCCGCGGTGCGCCAGCGGTGCGAGCGCAGTACCGACTCGTGATGGCCGTGTGTGTACATGGCCGAACGGTAGACCGCGCATCCCGTACAGCAGGATAGAACTCCCATATAATAAGATCCACGCATGCGTATTCTCTTCTCGTTCATCGGTGGGTTCGGGCACTTCCTGCCGCTCATCCCGATCGCCCGCGCGGCCGAGCGGGCCGGGCACCGCGTCGCGGTGCTGGGCGGTCCGCGGATGGCCGACGTGATCCGGGACGCCGGGTTCGAGGCGCTGTCCGGCGGTGACCGGCCGCCGGCGCAGGCACCGCGACCCGAGCGCGGGCCGCTGGCGCCGCTGGACCTGGAGCGCGAGCGGCGGGAGGTCACCGAGCAGTTCATCCGCGGGTCGGGGCGGGAGCGCGCGGCCGAGGTCCTGGACCTGGCGCCCCGGTGGCGGCCCGATCTGCTCGTCTGCGACGAGGTGAACCTGGGCGCGATGATCGCGGCGGAGAAGCTGGGGCTGCCGTACGCGACCGTGGTGGTGTTGGCGGCCGGCTCGTTCCTGCAGGCCGGTTACGCGGCGGCCGCGATCGACGAGGTGCGCGCGGAGCACGGGCTGCCGCCGGACCGCGGGCTGGCGATGCTCGGGCGGCACCTGATGCTGGAGCCGGTGCCGCCGGGCTTCCGCGACCCGGCGTTCCCGCTGCCGGCCACCGCCCGCGCGATCCGGCCGTCCGAGGCGCTGCCCCCGCCCGCGGAGCGCAACCGCCGCCCGCTGGTCTACTTCACGCTCGGCACCGCGTTCAACGCCGAGTCCGGCGACCTGTTCGAGCGCATGCTCGCGGGCCTGCGCGAGCTCCCCGCCGACCTGGTGATGACCGTGGGCCGGCACATCGACCCGGCCGTGTTCGGCCCGCAGCCGCCGCACGTGCGGATCGAGCGGTTCGTCCCGCAGGACGAGTTGCTGCACCGCTGCGACCTGGTGGTCACGCACGGCGGCTCGGGCAGCGTGCTCGGTGCGATCGCGCACGGCCTGCCGATGTTGCTGACGCCGCTCGGCGCGGACCAGCCGGACAACGGCGTCCGGGTGGCGGCGCTCGGCCTCGGCCGGGTGCTGCACGCCGAGACGGTGACGCCGGAGCTGGCCGCGGCCGAGGCCGCCGCGGTGCTGGCCGACGACGGCTACCGGCAGCGGGTGCGCGACCTGCGCGCGGGATGGGAGTCGCTGCCCGGCCCGGACGAAGCGGTCGCGATGCTGGCGGGCATCATCTGACATGAATCCGGCAGCGGGCGCACTCAACCGGCGATCCGGGGCATACTGACCGGCGGGGCGAGCTGATCGTTTCCGGTCGCGGACTCTCCGCGTACGGTGGCCGAGGTTTTATGGGCTTTGGTCTGTTTTCTGACGTGAGAATCGGTTGCCGTCAAGACGTCTTGACGGGCACGCTGGAGACATGCCTGCGCCGGATGATCTCGAGTACGAGTACACCCTGTTGACTGCCGTGGCCCGCTACGACATTCTGCGCACCCGCGACGCCCTGGCCTCGGCGTCGTCCCCGGACGAGACCCCGCTCGACCCCGGTCTGGCGCCGCTGTCCAAGGAGGAGGCGCTGGAGTTGCTGGCGCTCGGCGAGCTGATCGCCCGCAAGGCGACGTACGGCCGGCAGCTCGACGTGCGCACCGCCCGCAAGGCCGGTGCCTCCTGGGCCCAGATCGGACAATCCCTCGGCTGCACCAAACAGTCCGCGTGGGAGACGCACGCGAAGTGGCTGGACGAGCAGGTCTGGACGCAGCAGCAGTAGCGTAGCGCCACGCCCCGGCCGGGGACGGCGGAATCCAATCGGGTGGATATTAGTCAGACCCGCCGGTTTGCTACCGAAATGCACCTCGGGAGCAAACACCGGAACGGAGGGCTGATGTCCACCCGAGTCGCGCGGGCCTGTTTCGGCGTGTGGATGGTCGCGCTGACCGGCGCCTACTACGCGATCCCGGCGTACGGCACCGCGGTGTGGGCCGCGCTCGGCTTCTCCGCCTCGATCGCGGTGCTGGCCGGGGTGCTCCTCAACCGGCCCGGCCGCGCACTGCCGTGGTTCCTGCTGTGCGGCGTGCTGGTCACGTTCACGCTCGGCGACGCGGTCTACAACCTGCTCGCGGCCGACCCGTTCCCGTCCGCCGCGGACGGGTTCTACCTGCTGTCGTACCCGCTGCTGGCCGGTGCGCTGCTGATCTTCATCCGGTACCGGTCCGGCGCGGAGGACCGGGCCGCGCTGCTCGACGCGCTGGTCCCGACGGCCGCGATCGGGCTGCTGGTGTGGGTGTTCTGGATCGGCCCGTTCGTGCGCGACACGGACCTGAGCACGGCCGAGAAGCTCACCTCGATCGGCTACCCGGTCGGCGACGTGCTCGCGCTCGCCATGCTGGTGCGGCTGCTCGGCGCGCCCGGCACCCGGCACCTGTCGATCACCGCGCTCACGGTCGGCGTCACCGCGCTGCTCGGCACCGACCTGATCTACGGGCTGCACCGGCTCAGCCAGGACTGGCGCGCCGGCAGCCCGGTCGACCTGGGCTGGGTCGCCTTCTACGCGCTGATCGGGTACGCGGCGCTGGACCCGTCGATGACCCGGCTCACCGAACACACGCAGGCCGGGTTCCTGCCGCGGGTGGCCGGGTGGCGCCGGCTCGCCACGCTGGTCACGGCCGCGCTGGTCGCGCCGGCCGTGCTGGTCTACGAGAACCTGGACGGCACGGTCTCCGACGCGCCGGTCATCGCGGCGTTCTCCGCGCTGATGTTCCTGCTGGTCATCGGCCGGCTCGCCGGACTGCTCGCGGACCACCGGCAGATCAGTCACCGCGAGCGGGTGCTGCGCGAGGCCGGTGCGCGGCTGGTCTCCGCGGCCACGCCGGCCGAGGTCGCGGCCGCGGTCCGGGGCGCGGTGGCCCAGCTGATGCCGCCGGGCGAGCCGTACGTGCTGGAGAGCGCCGGCATCTTCGACGGCATGACCCGGGAGGAGTTCTTCGCGGACGGCGTCACGCTGCAACCGGTCGAGGCACTGCCGCCGACGCACGGTGAACCGCTGGACGGCTTCACGGTCGCGTTGCGCGCACCCGGGCCGCTGCTGCCCGACGAGGGCTCGTCCGCGGTGCGCTTCACCTGGATCTGCCTGGCCGCGCGCGAGCCGGTGCTGTGGCGGCTGCGACCGGTGTTCGAGGCGCTGGTGTCGCAGGGCACGATGGCGATCGACCGGATCGCGCTGGGCGCGGAGATCAACCGGCGCAAGCACGAGTCCTACTTCCGGACGCTGATCCAGAACACGTCCGACGTGATCCTGATCGTCGGCGACGACGACCGGATCGGGTACGCCAGCCCGTCCGCCGCCGACGTCTTCGGCACGCCCGCGCCCACCCTGGCCGGCACGCCGGTCACCGACCTGATCGTGGGTGAGCAGCACGAACGCCTCCGCGAGGCGCTCCAGCGGCTGCGCGCCGGCCGCGGCCAGTCGGCCGCGTTCGACCTGGTCGGGCTGGGTGCCGACGGTCGCACCGTGCAGGTCGAGTGCACGATCCAGGACATGCGCGACGAGCCGACCGTGCGCGGCGCCGTGCTGACCATGCGCGACGTCACCGAACGCCGCCGGCTGGAGAGCGACCTCGCCCACCAGGCCTTCCACGACACGCTGACCGGCCTGGCGAACCGGTTGCTGTTGCAGAACCGGCTGGAGCACGCGCTCACGCTGGCCCGGCGCGACCGGTCCGTGGTCGGTCTGCTCTTCATCGACCTCGACGACTTCAAGGTGGTCAACGACACGCTCGGCCTGATCGTCGGCGACCGGCTGCTGGCCGCGGCCGGCGTGCGGATCGCCGGCGTGGTCGGCCCGCAGGAGACCGTGGCCCGGATCGGCGGTGACGAGTTCGCGGTGCTGATCGAGCAGTTGCACACCCCGGCCGAGGCGGACGACGTGGCCGCCCGGATCGTCGAGGCGTGCACCGAACCGTTCGAGCTGCGCTACGACGGCGGCGGTTCCGCGATGGTCAGCGGCGCGGTCAGCATCGGCGTCACCACCAGCGTGGAGGCGCACGACGCGGCCGAGATGCAGCGCCAGGCCGACCTCGCGCTCTACGTCTCCAAGGGCGACGGGAAGGGCCGCTTCCAGCGCTACCGGACGGACCTGCACACCGCGATGGTGGAGCGACTGGAGATGCGCGCCGCGCTCAGCACCGCGGTCGAGGACCAGCAGCTGGTGCTGCAGTACCAGCCGATCGTGGACCTGGCCACCGAGGACATCGTCGGGCTGGAGGCGCTGGTCCGCTGGCAGCACCCGACCCGCGGCCTGATCGGGCCGGGCGAGTTCATCGAGGTCGCGGAGGAGAACGGCGCGATCGTGCCGATCGGCGCCTGGGTGCTGCGCGAGGCGCTGCTGGCCATCGCGGGCTGGCGGCAACTCGTCCCGGCCGCGCCGCTGCGGTATGTCTCGGTGAACGTCTCCGCGCGGCAGTTCCGCAGCCCCGGGTTCGTCGACGAGGTCGCCAAGGTGATCACGGAGAGCGGCGTGGCACCGTGGCGCCTGCTGCTGGAGATCACCGAGAGCCTGCTGCTGCGCGACGACGAGTCGGTGTGGCAGGACCTGGCCCGGCTCCGCGAGATGGGCGTGCGGATCGCGATCGACGACTTCGGCACCGGCTACTCCTCGCTCAGCTACCTCCGCCAGATGCCGGTCGACATCCTCAAGATCGACAAGTCGTTCATCGACGACATCTCCAGCAGCAGGCAGCAGCGCGCGCTGGTCGCCGCGATCGTCAGCATCGCCGACAATCTCAACCTCGGCGTGGTCGCGGAGGGCGTCGAGGACCCGGCCCACAAACAGATGCTGCTGGACATGGGCTGCCCCTTCGGCCAGGGCTACCTGTTCTCGCCCCCGGCCTGGCCGGACGCGGTGGTCGCCTGGCTCAACACCGGAATCCGCCAGCAGATCGCGGCCTGACCCGCGCGGTCCTAGCACAGCGTGCCGGTCCGTGGCCGGTAAGACCGATTCACGCGATATAAGGCTTACCTCCGACTTACGCTGCCGGTGTGGCGGTGTCGGCGCAACGGTGGCCGGAGCGCGCCCTCCTCTGCGAACGGACCGCCGCCGGCTGGCACGAACTCGCCCCCGCCGAGCTGCAGACCCGGATCAGCAAGCGGGCGGGCGGGTTGCTCGCGGCCGGACTCGGTGCGGGGGACCGGATCGCGATCCTGGGCGCACCCGGGTACGAGTGGGCGATCACGGACCTGGCGGCCTGGTGGATCGGCGCGATCCCGGTCGCCCTGCAGGAGGAGGTCCCCGGCGAGCAGCTCGACTGGATGCTGCGCTGCTGCGGCGCCGCGGCCTGCGTGGTCACCGGCGACGACCCGGCACTCACCGCGCGGGTCGCCGCGGCCGGTCTCCCGCACGCCTGGCAGACCGGTGCGGGCGGGCCGCTGACGCCGATGTCCGCGCTGGAGGTGCCGACGCTCGGCGCGATCCCACCGGCCGCCATGCCGTCCGGCGCGGTCGCCACCATCGTCTACACGTCCGGGGTCGGCGGCCGGCCCGCGGCCTGCCGGCTCACCCACGCGAACCTGGACGCGGCCGCGCGCGCGATCCGGGAGGCGCTGCCGCAGCTGTTCGGCGGCGAGCCGCGCACCGTGCTGTCCGCGCTGCCGCTGTCGCACGTCTTCGGCCGGATCGTGCACCTCGCGGCCCTGATCGGCGGGGCCCGGATCGCGCACACCGGCCCGGAGCGGATCCTGGCCGACCTCGCGGACCTGCGGCCGTCGGTGCTCGCGGCACCGCCGCGCTTCTTCGAGCATCTCTGGGGCCGCCACCTCGGCGGCGACGACGCGGCGGAGCGGGCCGCGCTGGCCGGTCCGGGCGGGCTGCGCGGCCGGCTGCGGCGGTCCCGGCACGAACGCGCGTTCGCGGCGCTGCGGGACGCGCTCGGCGGCCGGGCCGAATACCTGATCACCGGTGGCGCGCCGGTCAGCGACCGGCTCGCCCGGCTCTACCGCGGCGCGGGCGTGCCGCTGCTCACCGGGTACGGGCTGACCGAGGCCACCGCCGCGGTCACGCTGAACACGCCGGCGCTGCACCGGCCCGGCACGGTCGGCACGCCGCTGCCCGGCGTCGAGGTGCGGGTCAGCCCGGACGGCGAGGTCTTCGTGCGCGGCCCGGGCATCTTCCCCGGCTACGACGGCCCGTCCGAGATCGACCGGGACCCGGTGGTGGACGCGTCCGGCTGGCTGCACACCGGCGACCTCGGCGCGCTGGACGACGACGGCTACCTGCGGATCGCCGGCAACGTCGAGGACATGCTCACGCTGCAGTCCGGGCGGCGGGTCGCGGCCGTCGCACTGGAGGAGGTGGTCCGCGCGCACCCGCTCGTCGCGCACTGCCTGGCGGTCGGCGAGCGGCGGCCGTACGTCGCGGCGCTGATCGCGCTGGAGGAGAGCGCGGTCCAGCGCGCCTTCCCGGACGCGGCGACCCCGGCCGCCACCGACCCGCGGGTGATCGAGGCGATCCGGGTGGCGATCGACGCGGCCAACGCACGGACGTCCGCGGCCGAACAGATCCGCCGGTTCGAGATCCTCCCCGGCGGCCTGTCCCGGCGGGCCGGACACCTCACGCCCACGCTCCGGCCACGCCGCCGGCTGCTCACCGCGCTGTTCGCCACGGAGATCGAGCGCCTCTACGCGGTCGAGACCGAGCCGCAGGTGCTGCTGGAGGAGCCGGTCGAGGCGGTGGCGATCGAGGCGCGCGCGGTCACCGCCCGGGGGCCGCACGGGCTGCTGCTGCGGCCGACCAGCGTCGGCGTGGTCGCGGGCCGCCGGGTCGCGGTCGCGGGGCCGCCCGGTCACGGTCACACCGCGCTCGCGCTCGCGCTCGGCGGCCGGCTGGAACCGGACGGCGGCGACGTCACGCTGGACGGCGAGCACTCCGGGAAGCGGCTGCGCGAGGCGGTCGCGCTGGTCGACGTGCCCGGCATCAGCGAACCCGACGAGATGCTACCGCTCGCGGCCGTGGTCGGCGAGGAACTGTCGATGGCGCGCGCGAGGGCCGGGCGGCGGGCGGTCCGGGAGTGGCTCGACCGGCACGGCGCGCTCGTCTACGCGGAGACCCGCACCGAGCACGTGCCCGGCCCGGTACGCACGCGCGTGCTCGCCGAGCTGGCCGCGCTCCGGCCCGGCGTCAGCGTGCTCGTGCTGACCCTGCCGGACCGGCACGGCGGCGGACCCGGCGCCTGGTGGGACCTGGCCGGCGTGCTCGCGGCACGCGGCTACGGCGTGATCGTCCAGTGCACGGACACGTCGGCGGAACTGCTCGGGCTGCGCGCGGTCCGGCTGGGCAACGCCGATCCGGACGCGCCGGCCGCGGCCGGGTTCACCATCGCCACGGTCCGCCGCCGGCAGCTGGGCGCGTCCGCGACGACGGAAGCGATCACCCGGAACACCGAAGCGACAGGCCGACACACCGAGGAGATTTCGTGAGTGCTGTCCGGTTGGCCGTCTCGGAGCTGCGCAGGCTCACCGCGGGCCGTACCCCGAAGCTCGTGGTGCTGGCGCTGGCCGCGGTCCCGCTGCTCTACGGCGGGCTGTATCTCTACGCGAACTCCGACCCGTACGCGCGGCTCGACCGGGTGCCGGCCGCGCTGGTCATCGACGACGTCGGCGCCACCCAGCGGGACGGCTCGCTGATGCAGGCCGGTGCGCGGGTCGGCGCGGAACTCGTCGAGGACGGCGCGTTCGACTGGCGGCGCACCACCGCGGAGGCCGCGGAGGCCGGCGTCCGGGACGGCGAGTTCGACTTCGCGCTGCGCATCCCGGCCGACTTCTCGGCCGCGCTGATCTCCACCACCGAGGCGGTCGAGGGCGGTGGTACGCCACGCGCCGGCACGATCGTGCTGACCACCAACGACGCCAACAACTACGTGGTGCACACGATCGCGGCACAGGTCGCCACGGAGATCCAGGACTCGCTGTCCCGCGAGGTCGGCACGCGCGCGGCCGAGCGGTTCCTGCTCGGCTTCCAGCACATCTACGAACGGACGTCCGAGGCCGCGGCCGGTGCGGACAAGCTCGCCGCGGGCGCCGGCACGGCACACGACGGCGCGGAGAAGCTCGCGGACAGCAGCGCCAAGCTGGCCGGCGGCGACCACGACCTGCTCAGCAGCGCACGTGACCTGGCCGCGGCGGCCCAGGCCGGTGGCGCCGGCGCGCGCACGCTCGCCACCGGCGCGGACGATCTCGCCGGCGGGCTGAGCACGCTGCGCACGTCGTCGGCCGCGCTGCCCGGATCGGCACGGACGCTCGCGGACGGCGCCGCGTCGGTCGCGGCCGGCGCGCGCGAGGCCGCCGCGGCGGCCGGTGGGTTCGCCGCCACCACGACCGACGGTTTTACTACGACCGGCGGGTCCACCACGACCGCCGGGTCCACCACGACCGCGGGGTCCACCACGACTGGCGGGTCTGGCGCGTCCACCGGCTCCGGCGCGGCCGTGGCCGGCGCGGACGCCGCGCTGACCGGCCGGCTGGCCGCGCTCGGCGTGCCCGAGGCCGACGTCGCCGCGGTCGGCGCCCGGCTCGGCGAGACCCGTGCCGCGCTGGCCACCTCGCGGGCGAACATGGCCGCGCTCGCCACCCGGCTCGACTCGCTCGCGCTCGGCGCGGAGCAGGTCGACGCGGGCGTGACCGAGCTGGCCGCCGCCGTGCCCGGGTTCACCGCCGGGATCAACGACGCGGCGCTCGGCGCGGCCGCGCTGCACACCGGCGCGACCCGGCTCGCGGGCGGCAGCGACACGATCAGCGAGGGTGCGATCGCGCTCCGGGACGGCCTGGCCGCGTCCGCCAGCGGTGCCGCGAAGCTCGCGGACGGCTCGGCCGATCTGGAGCAGGGCCTCGGCACGCTCGCCGGGAACGCCCGGGACCTCGCCGCCGGCCTGCGTGGCGGCCTGGCCGAGATCCCGAAGCTGGACGACAACACGCGCGCCGCCACGGCCGGCACGATCGCCGACCCGGTCGACGTGCAGACGGTGCGCCAGAACGAGGCGGCGAACTACGGCGCCGGCCTCGCCCCGTTCTTCCTCTCGCTGGCCGCCTGGATCGGCGGGTACGTGCTGTTCCTGCTGGTCCGCCCGCTCTCCACCCGGGCGATGGCGGCCAACCAGTCCGGCCTGCGCGTCGCGCTCGGCGGCTGGCTCGCGCCCGCGCTGCTCGGCGCCGCGCAGATGGGCCTGCTCTTCGCGGTCGTGCTGTTCGCGCTGCGGTTCCACCCGGTGCACCCGGCGGGCATGGCCGCGTTCATGATGCTGGCGTCCGCCACGTTCATCGCGATCATCCACATGCTCAACGCCTGGCTCGGCGCGGTCGGCCAGTTCCTCGGGCTGGTGCTGATGGTCCTGCAACTGGTCAGCGCGGGCGGCACGTTCCCGTGGCAGACCATCCCGGCACCGTTGCACGGCCTGCACCACGTGCTGCCGATGAGTTACTCGGTCGAGGGCCTGCGCCACCTGATGTACGGCGGCGACCTGATGGCGGTCGGCCGCGCGGTCTCCATCCTGGTGGCCTACCTGCTGGTCGCGCTGCTGCTCACGGCGCTCGGCGCGCGGCGGCACCGGGTCTGGACGGTCACCCGGATCAAACCCGAGGTGGTGCTCTGACCCCACGGTCCGCACGAAGCGGCCGCCGGGCCGGACGCGACGATGCGGCTGCCGGGCCGGACGCGACGAACGCGGCCGCCGGGCCGGACGCGACGATGCGGCTGCCGGGTCCGCACCGGACCCGGCAGCCGCCGCACCCCCCGGGAGCGTCAGTTCACCTCGCGGCGCATGATGCGGATCGTGCCGAGGATCAGCGGGACCGCCACCCAGAACAGCGCCGACACGCCGAACCGGGCCCATTCGCCGGAGGTCACGTCCGCCTCGCCGATCGGCAACGAGGTCGTGTTCATGTCCAGCCACGCGGCCGCGTCGCGCAGCCAGGAGACCATCGCGCCGAGCGTGGTCCACAGCGTCGGGACCACGAAGTAGAGCACGATCGCCAGCGGCGAGTTGAGCAGCAGCGCGCCGAACGCGGAGCCCATCAGCACGTACGCGATCTCCAGCGCTACGAAGCCGAGCAGCGCCTCCGGCTGCATCGTCCAGGAGCCGTCGCCGTCCACCGCGATCGCCACCAGGTTGGCGAGCGCGGACGTGCCCGCGGTCACCGCCGTGGTGAGCAGCGCGATCACGACCGCGGCCAGCAGCTTCGCGGCGATCACCCGGCCGCGCGCCGGGACCAGCGCGAACGTGGTCAGCGCGGTCCGCTGGGACCATTCGCCGGTCATCGCCAGGATGCCCAGCACCGGCAGCAGGATGCTGACCGGGATCTGCGCGAAGCCCATCAGCGCGGCGAAGTTCGCGGTGCTTCGCGGTTCCTCGGTGGCCAACATGACCACGTGCGTCAGGATCACGCCGAGCGCGATCACGATCAGCAGCCAGAGGCCGGCCCGGGTGTCCGCGAGCTTGCGCAGCTCCACGCCGGTCAGCGTGAGCAGCGAGACCCGCCGGTGGCCGCGGTCCCCGTGTGTGGCCGGCATCGTGGTCGGCCTCTCCAGCTCCACGGTCCCGGTCATCGCGCGCCCTCCTTGACAGCGTCGCCCGTGGCGGCCGGTGCGGCCGTCAGGCTCAGGAACATCTGCTCCAGGCCGCCACCGTCGGCGGGCCGGAGTTCGAGCAGCACCACGTTGTTCTCGGCCGCGGCCCACCCGATCGCGCCCGGCTCCGCGCTGACCAGCAGCGCGCCGTCCTGCGTGCGGGTGTGGGACAGCCCGGCCCGGTCCAGCGCCGTGGCCAGCGCGGCCGGGTCGACCGCGCGGACGAGCGTCCCGCCGCCGGCCAGCAGTTCGGCCTTGTCGCCCTGCGCCACGATCCGGCCGCCGCCGATCATCACGAGCCGGTCCGCGACCGCGTCGACCTCGCGCAGCAGGTGCGAGGAGAGCAGCACGGTGCCGCCCCGGTCGGCGAAGTCGCGCAGCAGGCCGCGCATCCAGAAGATGCCCTCCGGGTCGAGCCCGTTCGCCGGCTCGTCGAGGATCAGGATGCCGGGCTCGCCGAGCAGCGCGTGGGCCAGGCCGAGCCGCTGCCGCATGCCGAGCGAGTACTGGCGTACCCGCTTGCGCGCGGCCTTGCCGTCCAGCCCGACCAGGTCGAGCACGGCGGAGACGCGGGACCGGGGCACGCCCATGGTCATCGCGGACAGCGACAACACCTCCCGGCCGGTACGGCCACCGTGCTGCGCGGACGCGTCCAGCAGCACGCCGATCCGGCGGCCCGGGTTGTCGAGGCGCCGGAACGGCACGCCCGCCACGGTCGCGCTGCCCGCCGAGGGCGCGGTGAGCCCGCAGATCATGCGCATGGTGGTGGACTTGCCCGCGCCGTTCGGGCCGAGGAAGCCGGTGACCGTGCCGGGCTCGCAGGTGAACGAGACATCGTCGACGGCGGTGTGCGCGCCGTACCGTTTCGTCAGGTGGTCAGCCGTAATCATGTCCATCAGCCTGGCCGAGCCACCCGGTCGCCCGCGTCGGTCCGCGGTTGACGTCGCTGTCACCAAAGTCGCGTTCCCGCGTCGACTTTGGTCGGTACCGATGATCCGTGACGGTCCGTAACCTGGGCGTCATGACCTCGATCCTGGGTGCCCTGGGCGGCGCGCTGGACTCGCTGGACGAGGACGAACCGGTCCGCCCGCGGACCACCCGCGACTGGGTGGTCGACTCGCTCACCTTCGTCCTCGCGATCGCGTTCGCGGTCCTGGTGACCGCGCAGGAGTTCTACGGCTGGGGTGCGGACGGCATCCGCCGCGGCCCGGCCTGGCTGCTCTGGGTGGATCTCGCGCTCAGCCTGGTTCTCTGCGTCGGGCTCTGGTGGCGTCGTCGCCGCCCGGTCTCGCTGGCCCTGATCGGCGTGCTGTTCGGCGTCTTCTCGGCGGCCAGCGGCGGCGCCACGCTGATCATCCTGTTCAACCTGGCCGTACACCGTCGTTTCCCGGTCGCGGCCGCGCTGACCGCGCTCAACGTGGCGCCCACGCTCATCTACGCGGCGGTGCGGCCCGACCCGGCGGTCGGCTACTGGGCGACCATCGCCTGGACCGCGGTCCTGGCGTCGATCAACCTGCTCTGGGGTTCGCTGATCCGGTCCCGCCGGCAGCTGCTCCGCTCGCTGCGCGACCGGGCCGAGCGCGCCGAGGCCGAGCAGCAGCTGCGCGTGGCCCAGGCCCGGCAGCTGGAACGGACCCGGATCGCGCGCGAGATGCACGACGTCCTGGCGCACCGGATCTCGCTGCTCAGCCTGCATGCGGGCGCGCTGGAGATCCGGCCGGACGCGCCGGCCGCCGAGGTGGCCAAGGCCGCGGGCGTGATCCGGGCCAGCGCGCACCAGGCGCTGCAGGACCTGCGCGAGGTGATCGGCGTGCTGCGCGAGCCCACGGCCGCCGGCGACCCGGAGCGGCCACAGCCGACGCTGGCGGACCTGACCGCGCTGGTCGAGGAGTCGCGTGCGGCCGGCACCCGGGTGACGCTGGAGTTGCCGGACGGCGCGGAGAACCCGCCGGACGTGGTGGGGCGCACGGCGTACCGGATGGTCCAGGAGGGTTTGACGAACGCCCGCAAGCACGCGCCGGGCGCGCTGGTCACGGTGTCGGTCGCGGGCGCGCCCGGAGCCGGCCTGACGATCCGGGTCCGCAACCCCGGGCCGCTCGCGGTCGGTGCGCCGGTGCTGCCCGGTGCCGGTACCGGGCTGGTCGGGCTGACCGAGCGTGCCACACTGGCCGGTGGACGACTCGATCATCGCCGCGAGCCCGGCGGTGGCTTCACGCTGGAGGCATGGCTGCCGTGGCCGAAGACCTGACCCCGCCGGTACGCGTGCTGATCGTCGACGACGACGCGCTGGTCCGGACCGGGCTCTCGATGATCCTCGGCGCCGCACCGGAGATCACCGTGGTCGGTGAGGCCGCGGACGGCGCCGAGGTGGCCGCCGCGATCGACGCGTACCGCCCGGACGTGGTGCTGATGGACATCCGGATGCCGAAGGTGGACGGCCTGGCCGCGACGGAGGCGGTCCGCACCCGCCCGGACGCGCCCGAGGTGATCGTGCTGACCACGTTCGACCTGGACGAGTACGTGCTGCGCGCGCTGCGGGCCGGCGCCAGCGGCTTCCTGCTGAAGGACACGCCGCCCACGGAGATCATCCACGCGGTCCGGCGCGTCGCGTCCGGCGAGGCCACGCTGTCCCCGACGGTCACCCGTCAGCTGATCGCGCACGTCGCCGCGCCCGCGCCCGGCCCGGCCCGCAACCGGCCGCTGGAGTTGCTCGGCACGCTCAGCGAACGGGAGCGCGAGGTCGCGATCGCGGTCGGCCAGGGCAAGTCCAACGCGGAGATCGCCGGCGAGCTGTTCATGAGCGTCGCCACCGTCAAGGCGCACGTCTCCCGCCTGCTGACCAAGCTGGACCTGAACAACCGCGTCCAGATCGCCATCCTGGTCCACGACGCGGGTCTGGTGTAACTGGCCTCCCGGTGCCCGCTTTGCGGTAATTTCAACCGCGATGGGACGGCCGGAGAAGACGATCACCACGGGGGTACGGGAGCTGGCCGCGCTGGCCGAGCACCTGCGCCGGCTGCGGAGCGCGTCCGGCAAGACCTACCCCGAGCTCGAGCGCGCCGGCGGCTACTCCGCCTCGGTCTTCAGCCGCGCCGCATCCGGCGACGCGCTGCCCACCTGGCAGGTGACCCGCGCCTACGGCACCGCCTGCGGCGCGGACGAGCCGGCCCTCCGCCGCGCGTGGGAACAGGCCCGTGACGCGCTGACCCGGCAGCGGGCGTCGACCACGGTGGACGATCCCGAGGCCGCGCCCGTCACCCCCACCGACTTCAACCTGCGGCTGCGCGAGCTGATCCGGCGCCGCGGCACCCAGCGGGCGATCGCCGCCCGCGCCAACTACTCACCCAGCACGGTCAGCGCCGCCCTCAACGCCGCGCGCGTCCCGTCCGCCGACTTCGTCGACCGCGTCCTCGGCTCGCTCGACCTCCCGGCCGACGAGCACGAACGCTGGCACGCCTGGCGATCCACCCTCGCCACGGCCGACCCGCAACCCACGCCGGCCGCTGTCGCGATCCCGGCCGCTGTCCCGGTCGCGGCCGCTGTCCCGGTCGCGGCCGCGCCGCAGATCCCGGCGGCCCGCACGCCGCCGGCGCAACCCGCGCCGATCGTCGCCACCGGGCCGCCGATCGCGGCGTTGCTGCCGATCATCCTGGCCGGGCTGCTGCTGGCCGCGCTCTTCACGCTGCTCCCGGCCGTCATCGACTGGTGGACCTCGGCCTGCTGACCGGCCGCCGGGGACGCACCCCGCCCGCCGACGTGCGGCCCGCCGGCCCGCAGACCTGCCTGTCTGCCGGCCCGCCGGCCCGCAGACCTGCCTGTCTGCCGGACCGGCGACCCGGTGACCTGCCTGTCTGCCGGACCGGCGGCCCGGTGACCTGCCGACCCGGTGACCTGTCGAGCCGGTGACCTGCCGGCCCGGTGACCTGCCGAGCCGGTGACTCGGCGGACCGGGGACCTGCTGGGGGAACCACCGCGGGACCGGCAGGGAGGCCGCCCGCGGCCGACCGGTGCCCGCGGGAGCATGCGGGAACCGGCCACGCCGGAAGCGGGAAAAGCCGAAACTATCCGACGGCCGCAGGCCCGAGCACGCTCTTCAGGTCGCCCATCAGCGCGGTCGTCGGCGCGACGCGGGTGCCGAGGCGGAGGACGGTGGTGCGGCCGCCGTTGACCAGTTTGACGTGGATCTCGTTGTCGCCCGGGTGCAGCATCAGCACCTCCTTCAGGCGCTCGACCAGCGGCGGCGTGCAGCGGGTGATCGGCATGGTGAGCACGACCGGTTTGGCGTCCGGGTTGGCGGTGACGTCGGGCATCATCATGTCCATCGCCATGATGCGCGGGGTGTCGTCGCGGCGGTCGATCCGGCCCTTGACGACGACGATCGCGTCCTCGGCGATGTACTGGCCGACCAGCTCGTAGGTGTTCGGGAAGAACAGTGCCTCGACGCCGCCGGCCAGGCCCTCCAGCGTGGCGGAGGCCCAGGCCTTGCCCTGCTTGGTGACGCGGCGCTGGACGCCGGAGAGGATGCCGGCCAGTGTGACGACGGCGCCGTCCGGGACGGTGCCCTCCTCGGCGAGCGCGGCGATGCTGGTGTCGGCGTGCTGCTGGAGGACGTGCTCGAGGCCGAAGAGCGGGTGGTCGGAGACGTAGAGGCCGAGCATCTCGCGCTCGAACGCCAGCTTGTCGCGCTTGTCCCACTCGGTGTCGGGGATCGTCGGCATCGCGACGGTGGCGGACGGTGCGGCATCACCGAAGCCGGCGCCGAACAGGTCGAACTGGCCGACCGCCTCGTTCTTCTTGACGCCGGAGTACGCGTCGATCGCCTCCGCGTGCACGGCGAGCAGGCCCTTGCGGGTGTGCCCCATCGAGTCGAACGCGCCGGCCTTGATCAGCGACTCGATCGTCTTCTTGTTGCAGGCGACCGCGTCCACCTTGGACAGGAAGTCGTAGAAGTCGGTGTACTTGCCCTTCTCGTCGCGGCAGCGGCGGATCGCCTCCACCACGTTCGTGCCGACGTTGCGGACCGCGGCGAGGCCGAACCGGATGTCCTTGCCGACCGGTGTGAACGGCCCGGCCGACTCGTTGACGTCCGGCGGGAGCACGCTGATCCCCATCCGGCGGCACTCCGCGAGGTAGAGCGCCATCTTGTCCTTGTCGTCGCCGACGGACGTGAGCAGGCCGGCCATGTACTCCGCGGGGTAGTTCGCCTTCAGGTAGCCGGTCCAGTAGGAGACCAGGCCGTACCCGGCGGTGTGCGCCTTGTTGAACGCGTAGTCCGCGAACGGGACGAGCACGTCCCAGAGCTTCTGGATGGCCTCGTCGGAGTAGCCGTTGCCGCGCATGCCGTCGCGGAACGGGACGAACTCCTTCTCCAGCACCTCCTTCTTCTTCTTGCCCATCGCGCGGCGCAGCAGGTCGGCTTGGCCGAGCGAGTAACCGGCCAGCTTCTGCGCGGCGCGCTGCACCTGCTCCTGGTAGACGATCAGGCCGTGCGTCGGGCCGAGGATCTCCTTGAGCGGCTCCTCCAGCTCAGGGTGGATCGGGGTGATGTCCTGCAGGCCGTTCTTGCGGAGCGCGTAGTTGGTGTGCGAGTCCGCACCCATCGGGCCGGGCCGGTAGAGCGCCAGCACCGCGGAGATGTCCTCGAAGTTGTCCGGCTTCATCAGGCGCAGCAGCGAGCGCATCGGGCCGCCGTCGAGCTGGAACACGCCGAGCGTGTCGCCGCGGGCCAGCAGCTCGTAGGTGGCCTTGTCGTCCAGCTCCAGCGCGAGCAGGTCGAGCTTCTTGCCGTGGTTGATCTCGATGTTCTTGACCGCGTCGTCGATGATCGTCAGGTTCCGCAGGCCGAGGAAGTCCATCTTCAGCAGGCCGAGCGTCTCGCAGGTCGGATAGTCGAACTGCGTGATGATCGCGCCGTCCGCGTCCCGGCGCGTCAGCGGGATGTGCTCGATGATCGGCTCGGCGGACATGATGACGCCGGCGGCGTGCACGCCGGTCTGCCGGATCAGGCCCTCGATGCCGCGCGCGGTGTCGATCACCTTCTTGACGTCGTGCTCCGCCTCGTAGAGCGCGCGGATCTCGGTCGCCTCGGAGTAGCGCGGGTGGTTCGGGTCGAAGATGCCGGAGAGCGGGATGTCCTTGCCCATCACGGCCGGCGGCATGGCCTTGGTGATCCGGTCACCGACCGCGTACGGGTACCCGAGCACGCGGGCGGAGTCCTTGATCGCGGCCTTCGCCTTGATCGTGCCGAACGTGGCGATCTGGGCGACCCGGTCCTCGCCCCACTTGTCCGTCACGTAGCGGATCACCTCGGCGCGCCGGCGCTCGTCGAAGTCGATGTCGACGTCGGGCATCGAGACGCGGTCCGGGTTCAGGAACCGCTCGAAGATCAGTCCGTGCGGCAGCGGGTCGAGGTCGGTGATGCCCAGTGCGTACGCCACCAGCGAGCCGGCCGCCGAACCACGACCCGGGCCGACCGCGATGCCGTTCCGCTTCGACCACTGGATGAAGTCGGCGACCACCAGGAAGTAGGACGGGAAGCCCATCTGGATGATGATCCCGAGCTCGTACTCCGCCTGCGCGACGTGCGTCTCCGGGATGCCGTTCGGGAAGCGCCGCTTGAGGCCCTCGAACGCCTCCTGCCGGAAGTAGGACTCCTCGGTGTGCCCCTCCGGCACCGGGAAACGCGGCATCAGGTTCTTGAACGTGAACATGCCGGTGGTGTCGACCTTCTCGGCCACCAGCAGCGTGTTCCGGCAGCCTTCCTGCCAGGCGTCCGAGGAGTCGATCGCGCGCATCTGGTCCGCGGACTTCACGAAGTAGCCGTTGCCGTCGAACCGGAACCGGTTCGGGTCGTCCACGTTCGCGCCGGTCTGCACGCAGAGCAGCACGTCGTGCGCGGCGGACTGCTCCTCGTAGGTGTAGTGCGAGTCGTTGGTGACCACCGGCTTGATGTTCAGCTTCCGGCTGATCTCCAGCAGGCCGTCCCGGACCCGGCGCTCGATCTCCAGCCCGTGGTCCATGATCTCCAGGAAGTAGTTGTCCTTCCCGAAGATGTCCTGGTACTGCCCGGCGACCTTGAGCGCCTCCTCGGGCTGGCCCAGCCGAAGGCGGGTCTGCACCGCGCCGGACGGGCACCCGGTGGTCGCCATGATGCCCTTGGCGTGCTCGGAGATCAGCTCCATGTCCATCCGCGGCCACTTCACGTAGTGGCCCTCGAACGACGCGCGCGAGTTCAGCTTGAAGAGGTTCTTCAGGCCCTCGGCGGACTGCGCCCACATGGTCATGTGCGTGATCGCGCCGTTACCGGAGACGTCGTCCGACTTCTGCTCCGGCCGGCCCCACTTCACGCGCTGTTTGTGGAAGCGGGACTCCGGCGCGACGTACGCCTCGACGCCGATGATCGGCGTGATCTCCGCCGCCTTGGCCTGCTTGTAGAAGTCGTACGCCCCGTGCATGTTGCCGTGGTCACTGATCGCCACGGCCGGCATGCCGAGCCGCTTCGCCTCCTTGAAGAGATCCTTCAGCCGGGCCGCTCCGTCGAGCATCGAATACTCCGTGTGCACGTGGAGGTGCACGAACGAATCGCCCACGGCAGGACTCACCCCGTCTTCGAATCTGCTTCCAGCGCTCCCCGAGGCGGACCACTCTAGTCGTTCCCGGGGAGCCGGACGGCGTCGGAACGGGGGTGTTTCGTCACGCCTTCGTGAAGACCCAGGCCCGCATCAGGAGGAACCGCAGCACGGTGGCCGTGAGGTTGGCGACGACGAGTATCAGCAGCTCAATGACCCTGTGTGGGGTCTCTGTGACTGCGTGCAACGCCGCCAGTGATCCGCTGGTCAGGGCCAGGCCGAGAACGAAAATCATCAATCCCTGCGCGTGGTGTCGGGCGGCCCCGCGGGCGCCCTGCACGCCGAACGTGAAGCGCCGGTTCGCGGCCGTGTTGCCGACCGCGGTGATCAGCAGCGCCAGCAGGTTCGCGGCCTGCGCGCCGAGTCCGACCCGGAGGAGCGCGTAGATCAGCAGGTACGCCAGCGTGCTCGCCACGCCGACCGCGGCGAACCGCAGCAGCTGGTCGGTCATCCCCGCCGGTACGCCGGGGACCGGGGTCAGCGGGGCGCGGCCGAGCTGGGTGCGCAGCTCGGCCACGGGCAGGCGGCCGGTGGCGAGCGCGCGGCCGAGGCGGGCTATGCCCCGCAGGTCGGCGATCGCGGTCGACACGATGTCGACCCGGCTGTCCGGGTCGTCGACCCAGTCCACCGGCACCTCGTGGATGCGCAGGCCGGTGCGCTGGGCCAGGACCAGCAGCTCGGTGTCGAAGAACCAGCCGGTGTCCTCGACGAGCGGCAGCAACCGGTCGGCCACGTCCTTGCGGATCGCCTTGAAGCCGCACTGCGCGTCCGAGAAGCGGGTCTGCAGCGTGCCGCGCAGGATCAGGTTGTAGCCGCGCGAGATGATCTCCCGCTTGGCGCCGCGGACCACCCGCGCGTTCCGGGACAGCCGGGACCCGATCGCCACGTCGCTGTGCCCGGAGATCAGCGGCGCCACCAGCGGCAGCAGCGCGGCCAGGTCGGTGGAGAGGTCCACGTCCATGTACGCCAGCACCGGCGCGCCGGACGCGGACCACACCTCCTTCAGCGCGTGGCCGCGGCCCTTGCGCGGCAGGTGCGTGACCGACACGCCGGGCAGCGTCGCCGCGAGCCGCCGCCCGACCTCGAGCGTGCCGTCCGTGCTGGCGTTGTCCGCGACGGTGATCCGGAACGGGTACGGGAACGACGCGCTGAGGTGCGCGTGCAGCCGGCGCACGCACGGCTCCAGGTCCCGCTCCTCGTTGTAGACCGGGATGACCACGTCGAGGGCGGCGGTGCCGGGTGTGATCGCGGGCGGTGCGGTCTCTCCTGCGGTGATCGGCACGGCGGCTCAGCTCCCCTGCGGCGCGGAGGCGGGCACGGTCAGGTCGTAGATCGTCGTGTCGTCCACGGTCCGCGACGCGAAGTTGGCCTGCACCCAGGTCGCGATCTCCGCGCTGACCTGGCTGCTGCCGTCGCGCCCGCCGCCGCCGAAGCCGCCGTCCCCGATGAAGTAGTGGATCTGTCCCAGCTCCACGTACTCCTGGAACCGCGCGAGCGAGGGCGCCGGGTCGGTGCCGTTGAAGCCGCCGATCGCCATCACCGGGTCGCCGGTGGCCAGCTGGTACCCGGAGGCGCGGTTCGAGCCGACCGCGGCCGCGATCCAGGTGTACCGCTCCGCGTCCTTCTCCAGCAGCGCGACCATCTCGTCGCTCGGCGCGGAGCCGTTGAGCAGGCCACCCATGCCGCCGGCGCTGCCCCGCCCACCGGGAAGGCCCTGCCCGCCGCCGGGCATTCCCTGGCCGCCGGGGAAGGTCTGGCCGCCGGGGAAGGTCTGGCCGTCGTTCCGCGGGACGGTGCCGCCGGGAGGTGCCTGGCCGCCGCCCGGGAAGCCGCCCCGGCCGCCGCGTCCGCCGCCGCCCGGGCCGCCGCCGAAACCGCCGGCCGTCATCGGCCCCGCGGACGGGATCGAGCCGGTGTGCGGCGTACCCGCGGTGTTGACGGCGTAGGCCGCCGGTGCCGCCAGCGAGATCGCGGCCGCGACCACGCCGACCGGCACCGCGATCCGCGCGGCCAGCCGGCTGGTCGCCGCCAGCGCCACCGCGGCCGTGATCCCGCCGGCCAGCACGGTCCAGCGCAGCCACGGGTACCAGTCCGCGCTGCGCCCGAGCAGCACCCAGGCCCACACCGCGGTGCCCGCGACCGTCACGGCCAGCAGCGCGATCGCCCACGGGCTGCGCCGCCGGGACCACAGCAGCGACCCGCCCATGCCGGCCAGCGCGCCGATCGCCGGTGCCAGCGCCACCGTGTAGTACGCGTGGAAGATGCCCTGCATGAAGCTGAACGTGAGCGCCGTGACGACGAGCCAGCCACCCCAGAGCACGAACGCCGCACGGGTACGGTCGGTGCGCGGCCGGCGCGCGGTGACCACCAGCCCGGCGATCATCAGCACCAGCGCGGCCGGCAGCAGCCAGGCGATCTGACCGCCCTGCGCGGAGTCGAACATCCGCAGGATGCCGGCCTCGCCCCACATGCCGCCGCCGTTGCCGCCGCCACCCGGCCCGGCCGCGCCGCCGCCGGGAGCGCCCGTGCCGCCACCGCCGACGCTGCCGGTCTCGTTGCCGTTGAGCCGGCCGAGACCGTTGTAGCCGAGCGTGAGCTCCAGGATGCTGTTGTTCTGCGAGCCGCCGATGTACGGCCGGGACTCCTCCGGCCACAGCTCGACCGCGAGGATCCACCAGCCGGCGGCGACGATCATCGCGCCGGCCGCGCCGAGCAGCTGGAGGAACCGCCTGCCGAGCCGCGGCGGGCCGGCGATCAGGTAGACCAGGCCGAGCGCGGGCAGGATCAGCAGCACCTGGAGCATCTTGGCCAGGTAGCCGAGGCCCATGAAGGCACCGCAGAGCAGCAGCCAGGTGGTCGCGCCCCGCTCCAGTGCGCGGACCATCGCCCAGCACGCCGCGATCATCAGCAGTACGAGCAGCGCGTCCGGGTTGTTGAAACGGAACATCAGCGCGGCGACCGGGGTGCCGGCCAGCACCGTGCCGGCCAGCAGCGCGGCCGCGGGCGGGAACCAGCGCCGGACCGTGGCGTAGAGCAGCGCGACCGAGGCGACGCCGATCAGCGCCTGCGGGACCAGCATGCTCCACGAGTTCATGCCGAAGACCCGGGCGGTCAGCGCCATCGGCCACAGCGACAGCGGCGTCTTGTCGACCGTGATGAAGTTGGCCGCGTCCGAGGAGCCGAAGAAGAACGCCTTCCAGCTCTCCGAGCCGGCCTGGACCGCGGCCGCGTAGAACGAGTTCGCCCAGCCGGAGGCGCGCAGATCCCAGATGTACAGGACGGCGGTGGCGACCAGCAGCACGTAGAGCGCGGGACGGGCCCACGCCGGGTCGTCGTCGGGCCCGCGGAGCATCCGCCGCGCCCACGACCGCGTCCCGGCCGGCGTCTCGGTGCCCGCGGCGACGGTGTCCGGCGTCTCGGTGCCCGCGGCGACGGTGTCCGGCGTCTCGGTGCCCGCGGCAACGGTGTCCGGCGTCTCGGTGGTGGTGGCCGGTGTCTCGGTGGTGGCCGGTGTCTCGGCGGGGTCCGGCGTCTTCGGGGGAGGCGGACCCTCAGCGGGCAACGTCGAGGTCATCGGCTTCGTCCTTCGGCAGTCAGCATTCACGACAAGACGGGCTTTCCGGTCAAAGTTCAGCCCCGGTGACCAGGATCGACCGGGCATCTCACCGTGCCCTCTGGCGAGGCTGTGAGGACGCTGGGAATACGCGCATGCCGATGTGACGGGCGCACGGCCGTGAGATTATGCCCCCGCCGGGACCGCGCTCATGGCCAGCGGCATCGACACCAGGAACTCCGTCCGGCCCGGCCGGCTGCGTACGTCGATGCGCCCGCCGTGCGCGGTCACCACCGCGTGCACGATCGCCAGCCCGAGCCCGGTGCTGCCCGCGGCGCGCGACCGGGAACTGTCGCCGCGCGCGAACCGCTCGAAGACGTGCGGCAGCAGCTCCGCCGGGATTCCCGGCCCGGTGTCGGCGACCAGCACCGCGGCGCGGTCGCCCCGGTGCTGCACGGAGACCGTCACCTCGGTGCCGGGCGGCGTGTGCGTGCGCGCGTTGGCCAGCAGGTTCGCCAGCACCTGGTGCAGGCGCGCACGGTCGCCGAGCACCTCCACGTCCGTACCCTCCGGTGGCAGGTCGAGCCGCCAGACGTGGTGCGGTCCGGCCGCGTGCGCGTCGCTGACCGTGTCGACCGCGAGCATCGCCAGATCGACCGGCTCGTGCTCCAGCGGCCGTCCCGCGTCCAGCCGGGCCAGCAGCAGCATGTCCTCGACCAGCAGCGTCATCCGCTTCGCCTCGGACTCGACCCGGTTCAGCACGTGCGCCACCTCGGGCGCGACCTCCGCGCGGCTGCGGCGGGTCAGCTCGGCGTACCCGCGGATCGCGGCCAGCGGCGTGCGCAGTTCGTGGCTCGCGTCCGCGACGAACTGCCGCACCTGCGTCTCGCTGGCGTGCCGGGCCGCCAGCGCGGCCTCGACGTTGCCGAGCATGCGGTTGAGCGCGGCGCCGACCTGGCCGACCTCGGTGCGCGGGTCGGTGAGCTCGTCCGGCAGCCGCTCGGCCAGCGCCACCTCGCCGCGGTCGAGTTCCAGCTCCGCGACCCGGCCGGCGGTGGCGGCGACGCGGCGCAACGGGCGCAGCGTACGCCGGATGATCACGATTCCCGCGACGCCGGCGACGACCAGCGCGCCCGCCGTGACGACGGCCAGTATCACCGCGACCTGCACCTGCGTGTTCGCCATCTGCGCGGTGGGCAGCCCGGTGACGACCAGGTCCCCGCCGCGGGTCCACTCCGCCTTCACCCGGTAGTCGCCGTACCCGGCGAGGTGGACCGTGCGTGGCCGGCCGTCCACCGGCACGGCGCCGAGGACGTCGGACAGCGCGGCGGTGGCGTCGATCTCCGCCAGGTCGTCACTGAGGATGCGTACGCCGGTCCGGTGGTCGCTGCGCAGATAGGCCACCAGCGTGCCGGCCGGCTGCCCGCGCCCGATCCACTGGTCCGGCCGGTCGCCGTCGTCCGGCATCGGAGCGTCGTCCGGTGGCGGCCCGAAGTTCTCCGCGCGCTCCGCGGTCGTGTTCAGCTGCCGGTCCAGCTGGTCCTGGAGGTTGCGGTGCAGCGCCAGCTCGGTCACCACCGAGATGAGCAGGCAGGCCGCGGCCAGCAGCGCCAGCATGGTGGCGACCAGCCGGGTGCGCAGCGGCCAGCCCCGGGGCCCGCGCGGCCGGTCAGTCCGCGGGCTTGAGGACATACCCGGCCCCGCGCATGGTGTGGATCATCGGCTTCCGGCCGGCGTCGATCTTCTTGCGCAGGTACGAGATGTACAGCTCGACCACGTTCGCCTGGCCGCCGAAGTCGTAGTTCCACACCCGGTCCAGGATCTGTGCCTTGGACAGCACCCGGCGCGGGTTGCGCATCAGGTAGCGCAGCAGCTCGAACTCGGTCGCGGTGAGCGTGATCTGGTCGCCGCCGCGGCGCACCTCGTGGCTGTCCTCGTCCAGCGTCAGGTCGCCGACGACCAGCTCCGCGTCCGAGCGCAGCGCGGCCCGGCCGGCCCGGCGCATCAGCCCACGCAGCCGCGCCACCACCTCCTCCAGGCTGAACGGCTTCGTCACGTAGTCGTCGCCGCCCGCGGTCAGCCCCGCGATCCGGTCCTCCACCGAGTCCTTCGCGGTGAGGAACAGCACCGGCACCTCGGGCGCCTCCCCGCGCAGCCGGCGCAGCACCTCCAGCCCGTCCATGTCCGGCAGCATCACGTCCAGGATCACCGCGTCCGGCCGGAACTCGCGGGCGGCCCGCACCGCGCCGCCGCCGTCCCCGGCCGAGCGCACGTCCCAGCCCTCGTAGCGCAGCGCCATGGACAACAGCTCCGCCAGCGTGGACTCGTCGTCGACCACCAGCACCCGGACCGGGCTGCCGTCCGCGCGGCGCAGGTCCTGGCGTGAGTCGGAGTGCATCGTCATCGTCATGGTCCCGATCGTGTGCCCGCCATCTGAGCAGCACCTTTATCGACCCTGTGTAACACCTGTGGACGTCCGGCGGACCGAAAACCTCCGAGGGTACGTCTCCGAGCCCGCGTCGAGTGCCGTCCGACCCGGCTCGGAGGTCCGCCCGGTTGCATGGGCTCTTCCGAACGAGGAGGAAGCTGTGAGTTCTCAGGTCCACCGGCGGCTGACGGCCGTCGCGCTGGCCGGATCCGCGGCGCTGTTGCTGACCGCGGGCTGTGGGGGTGCCGGTGCGTCCGGCGACTCGGGCGGCCAGAACGCGCTCGCCGCCTACGCGGCCTGCCTCGCGGAGCAGGGCATCGAGGTGACGGTCCCGACCGCGAACCCGGACCGGGGCACCCGCCAGCCGGTTCCGCAGGGCTCCGGCCGGCCCGGTGTGCGGGGCTCGGGCCAGCCGGATCCGCAGGGCTCGGGGCGGCCGACGGCGTTCCCGTCCGGCGGGCCGGGCGGCGGTGGCCAGCGAGGTGGTGGCGGCTTCGCGGCCGCGCTCAAGCCGGACGGCGTCGACGCGGCGGCCTGGGCGGCCGCGACCGAGGCGTGCCAGGACTCGCTGCCGCGGATGGGCGACGGCGGCCCGGGTGGCCAGGGCGGGCCGGGCGGCACGCAGGCTCCCGGCACCGCGCAGGCCTCCGGTGGTACACCGGCCTCCGTCGGTACGCAGGGCGACGGTGGTGCCGCCGCCGCGTACGACAACTGCCTCACCGAGAACGGCGTGACCGACCCGGCCGCGCCGAACACCGCGGACGCCACCACCGCGGCCGCGATCCAGGCCTGCGCCGCGCTCCGGCCCGCGTCCTGAGCGCCGGGGCCACGGGCGGCCGGTGAAGCGGCCGCCCGTCCGGGGGAACGACGCACTGCCGGTCTGTTGCGCGAGGTGACGGGCCCGGAGACTCGGTCCGATGACGAACACGGCAACGTTCCCGACCGGACGGGGTGGGTGCGCAGTGAGCGGCACCGGACAGCTGTCCGCGATAGTGGCGCGCGACGACAGCCGCGGCGCCGTCCTCATCGCGTTCGAGGGTGAGCTGACGCTGCGCAGCGCCGCCCGTGCCCGATCCGTGATCACCAAGGCGCTGGCCGAGTGCCCGGTCGTGGTGATCGTCTCGCTGGACCGGGTGCGGATCGCGCACGACGGCGCGCTCGCGGTCTTCGTGGCCCCGCGCTGGCGGGCCGGTCATTCCCCCGAGGCGCCGCTGCTGCTCGTCGCCCGGCCCGCGGTGGCCGCCCGGCTGCGAGTGCTGAACCGTGGCGTACGCGTGCACGCCACGCTGGACAAGGCGCTCGTCGCCGCCGGTGACCTGCGCGCGTCCAGCCGGTGGGAGCACCTGCGGCTGGACGCGGGCCCGCTGGCGGCCTCGTTCGCGCGCTCGATCGTCGGCGACGCGTGCACCAGTTGGGACGTGCACGACCTGCTCTACTCCGCCCGGGCGGTGATCTCCGAGCTGGTCAACAACGCGGTCGAGCACGGCGGCACGCCGATCGACGTGACCGTGACGCTGCGCCGGCCGTACCTCTATCTGGTGGTCGCGGACGGCAACCCGGCGGCACCCCGGATCCGCCCGGTCCGCGCCGGTGACCCGCGTGCGCCGCTCGCCGAACGCGGCCGTGGCCTGCGCGTCGTCGAGGCCGAGGCGCACCGCTGGGGCTGCGCCGCACTGCCGCAGGGAAAGGCCGTCTGGGCCGCGCTTCGCCTCGCCGGATAGGCCACGGCGTGGGAAGGTGGTCCGATGGGTGAGACGCGGGACGGGGTCGAGCTGACCAACCTCGACGCACCGCTGTTCGACGGTGCCGGGGCGACCAAGCGCGACCTGATCGACTACTTCGACGCGGTCTCGGAGCGTTTCCTGCCGCAGCTCGCCGGCCGCCCGCTCTCCGTCATCCGGGTCCTGCGCGGCCAGGACGCGTTCATGCAGAAGAACGTCCCGAAGTACACGCCGGCCTGGGTGCGCACCACCGAGGTCTGGGCTGAGGCGTCGCACCGCGCCATCCGCTACGCGCTCTGCGACGACCGCCGCACGCTGCTCTGGTTCGGCAACCAGCGCGCCGTCGAATACCACCCCGCGCTGGCCCGCGCGGACGCGCCGGACCGCCAGACCCACCTGATCATCGACCTGGACCCGCCCGAGGACGACGGCTCGTTCGGCCTCGCCGTCCGCGCCGCCGCGCTGGTCCGCGAGGCGCTGACCGCGTCCGGCCTGACCGGTGCCGTGAAGACCAGCGGCGCCAAGGGCCTGCACGTCTTCGTGCCGATCCGGGACGCGGACACCGAGCAGGTCGCCGCCGCCACCCGCGCGCTCGCCGCCCGCGCCGAACGCGTCGACCCGGCGCTCGCCACCACCGCGTTCATCCGCGAGGACCGTCACGGCAAGGTTTTCCTGGACGCCACCCGCGCCGGCGGCGCCACCGTGGCCGCGGCCTACAGCCCCCGCCTGCGCCCCGGCGTCCCGGTCTCGTTCCCGGTCGCCTGGGACGACCTCACCGACATCACCCCCGCCGACTTCACCATCCACACCGCGCCCGCGCTGCTCACCGCCGCGGACCCGTGGGCCGACGCGCTGCCGGAGCCGCAGCCGCTCCCACCGGACCTGATCGACGAGGGCCGCACCATCCCGGTCGCCCGCGTCGCCGCCATGCACGAGGGAAAACGCCGCGCGGCGGCCCGCCGCAAAGCGGAGTCGTAGGGACGCTCCCGCTGCCGGCGTGACGCGGCCCGCGCCCCGCCGGACCGACGCCCACTCACCGGACCGGGGCCGATCCCGGCAGACGCAGACGTCCGGTGCGGCGCCGGGATTCGGGCTGCTCGGGCCGGCTAGCCGGCCGTGTCGGGTGCGGGACCGCCGGTGGGCAGGCCGCGGAGGCCGGCGATGACCAGGTCCAGGCCCAGCTCGCGGAAGTTCTCCTTGACGACGCAGCCGGTGAGCGGGTCGGCGGCGGCGGTGATCCGGGGGTAGCGGCGCGGGGAGAGCGTGGCGAGGGCGGCGCGCTTGGCGCGGATGCGGTCCTCGCGCTGTTCCTCGTCCCGGATCGAGGGGACGGCCGGGTCGTACGGGATCAGGTTGATCACCGTGCAGAGTGCCTGGGTGCCGGCCGCGGCGGCCCGGTGGGTGGTGAAGCCGGCCACGGCCAGCAGGTCCAGCGCGCGCTCGGCCATCGCGAGTCCGCCGGGGGAGACCAGCACCCTCGGCACGATCAGCGGTGCGACCACCGGATGCGCGGAGAGCGAGTCGAGCAGCGCGGCGAAGAGCGCGCGCAACTGCACGTGCCAGGGCTCGTCGGACGGTTCCGGGACGGCCACGTTGAGCAGCACGTGGTCGGCGAGCGCGTGGATCAGCTCGTCCTTGTCGCGGAAGTGCCGGTAGAGCGCCATCGGGGTGACCCCGTGCTCCTGCGCCAGCCGCCGGACGGTGATGGCGGCCAGGCCTTCGGCGTCGGCGATGGCGAGCGCGCTGACCACGATCTTCTCCGGGTCGAGGCGTTCGCGGGCGGGGGCGGCAGCGGATGGCGTCACGTTGACAAGTCTACGGCGTAGACCTAACGTCTGCGCCGTACGTGTACGACGTATATGTACGGCGTAGACAAAGAGAGGCTTCCCGGAATGAGACGCAGTCCCTGGGCCACGCTCGTCGTGCTGGCGCTGGCGCAGTTCATCGTCGTCCTCGACGTGACGATCGTGAATGTGGCGCTTCCGAACATCCAGTCCGACCTGGACTTCACGCCGGACGGCCTGCAGTGGGTGATCAGCGCGTACACGCTGCTCTTCGGCGGTTTCCTCCTGCTCGGCGGGCGGGCGGCCGACCTGCTCGGCCCGCGCCGGCTGTTCATCGGCGGCCTGCTGCTCTTCGGCGTGACCTCGCTGGTCGCGGGCCTGGCGCCGAACGCGGAGAGCCTGATCGCGGCCCGCGCGGTGCAGGGGCTCGGCGGCGCGCTGCTCTCCCCGGCCGCGCTCGCGCTGCTGACCGTCACGTTCCCGCCCGGCCGGGACCGCAACATCGCGATGGGCGTCTGGGGCGGGCTGGCCGGCCTCGGTGGCACGCTCGGCGTGGTGGCGGGCGGCCTGCTGGTCGACGCGCTCGACTGGCGCTGGGTCTTCCTGGTGAACGTGCCGCTGGTGGTGGCGCTGGTCGCGATCACGCCGTTCTTCGTGCGGGACGTGCGGCACGCCGCGCCGGGACGGCGCTCGTTCGACCTGGCCGGTGCGGTGCTGAGCACGGCCGGCCTGCTCGCGGTGGTCTACGGCGTGGTGCGCGCGGAGCACAGCGGGTGGGGCTCGGCCGAGGTGCTCGGCTTCCTGATCGGCGGCATGGCGCTGCTCGTCGCGTTCGTGCTGGTCGAACGGCGGTCGGCGGACCCGCTCGTACCCATGCGGCTGTTCCGGTCCCGCTCGTTGACCACGTCCGGCGTCGCGCTCGGCCTGAACGGGGCCGCGTTCCTGTCCATGTTCTTCCTGACCGCGATCTACCTGCAGCAGGTGCGAGGCGACTCCGCGCTCGAGGCCGGGCTGCACTTCCTGCCGATGGGCGGCGCGGCGATCCTCGCGGCCGTGGTGGCCGGCCAGCTCGTCACGCGCGTCGGCACCCGCCCGGTCCAGCTCGGCGGCGCCGTGCTGAGCGTGGCCGGCCTGCTGCTGCTGACGATGGTCGGCGCGGACGACGCGTACGCCACCGGCCTGCTCCCCGGCCTGCTGCTGTTCGGCGCCGGGATCATCGCGGTCAGCGTGCCGGCCCAGATCGCCGCGGTCTCCGAGGTGGCGAACCACGAGGCCGGTGCCGCGTCCGGCCTGGTCTCCGCGGTCTACCAGATCGGCGGCGCACTCGGCCTCGCGGTCGTCACGACGCTGTCGCTGACCCACGTGACGGACCAGCTCACCGCGGGGGTCGGGCAGCAGGCGGCGCTGGTGGACGGGTTCCACCGGGGCATCCTGGTCGCGGCCGCGTTCGCGGTGGTCAACATCGCGGTGGCGCTCTCCACGCCGCAGCTCACGCCGGACGCGGAACAGCTCGCCGAGGCCGCCGCCACCGCCTGACCCGGCCCGCCGCGCAACCCGGTGATCCGGTGCCGCTCCCGGGCCCGGGGAGCGGGCGTGGGCCGGCGTCAGGTCGGCCCACGCGTCGATCCCGCGTCTGGGCCCTGTCTCGAAGCGGGCCTCGCCGCAGCCCGGCCGTCCACTTCGATACAGGGTCTAGGCGGCGGAGCCGAACGAGATGTGCGCCGGGTCGGCGCGGGCGGCCGGCAGGGCGTCGGCCGCCTGACCGATCAGCTCCTCCGGCGTGAGCTGCACCGGCTGGCGGTCGTCCAGCATGGAGACGCCGACCGCCGGGTGCAGCAGCATGGTCTGGCCGCCCGCGGCGAGCGGCTGCCGGGCCGCGGTGACCAGGCGCTTCGCCAGCCGTTCCACGTTCGCCACGTCGCCGACGCTCTCCGCGACCACCACGAACTCGTCCTGCCCGGTCCGGGCGATCACGTCACCGCGGCGCAGGGACGCGGCGAGCCGGCCGGCCAGCACCTTGACCAGCTGCCCGGCCACGTCCGTCGGCAGGCCCTTGAGCAGCGTGTTCAGGTCGCCGAGCTGGATCACGAGCGCGGCCGCGAGCCCGGCGCCGCCGGCCCAGGAGATCAGTACGCGCTCCACGTGGTCGCGGAGGAACCGGGCGTTCGGCAACCCGGTGACCGCGTCGTGCAGCGCGGTCCGCTCGCGCGGGCCGCGGTCGCCGAGGTCGTGGTCGATCGCGATCACGCCGATGATCCGGCCCTGCCGGTCGGCGAGCCCGGTGAGCGTGCGGGTGACCGCGACCGTCTCGCCGTCCGCGCGCCGCTGGGTCAGGTCGAGCGTCACGGACCCGGCGCCGGTCAGCCCGTCCAGCAGCTCGGTGTACGCGCGGTCGGCCGGGCTGCGCTGCCCGGTCTCCGGGTCGATGACGTGCGTGTCGAGCAGCGTGTACGCGTCGCAGCCGAGCGCCTCGATCGCGCTGTAGCCGTAGATGCGCTCCGCCGCCGCGTTCCAGCCGATCACCTTGCCCTCGTTGTCCCAGGCCACCACCACGTCGGAGAGCTGGTCGAGCGCGGTGGCCTGGCGGCGCAGTTCCTCGACCGCGGCGGCGGAGCCGGTCAGCAGCGACGCGGTGTTCACGGTCGACGCCGCCGTCTCCGCGATGGCCTGCAGGAACGCGAACTCGTCGTCGGTGTACGACGGCCGGCCCGCGTCCCGGGTCGCGATCAGCACGCCGCACGGCCAGGCCCCGTCGCCGAGCGGCAGCACGGCCACGCTGCTCACGCCGCAGACCGCGAGCCACGGCGCGAGCTGCGGGTCGAACTCCGCGATGTGCCGGCCCATCTCGTCCTGGTTCAGCACGGCCGCGGCACCGGAGTCCAGCACCGCGTCCACCACCGCGTCGCCGCGTCCGCGCAGCACACTGGCCGCGCCCTCGCGCAGCAGCATCGCGGAGATCGCGTCCCGGTGACCGGCGCCCACCCGGACCAGCGAGGAGTTGTCCAGGGAGTAGAGCCAGAGCGTGGCGCCGTCGCCCACGAGGGTGGCGACCGTGCGCGCGACCAGGTCGCCGAAACGGCGCTCGTCGATCACGGCGTCGTTGACCGCGCGGGCGATCGCGACGATCGCGCGCAGGCGTCTCGTCTCGGCCGAGGGCGTCGTGGGCAGACCCAAGGGGGCCCTCCTCCGGGTGGTAGAGAGTCGCTCCTCGTCCATCGGCCGGCGGCGCCGACACCTGAGCGTTACGTGGAACAGTCGCCGTTCGACCGTTGTTGTGGAAGCGTTGACGTGACACCCGGTTAGAGGAGGCGGCTGTGGATCTTCTGGCTGAGTACCGGCGGGCGACGATGTACTTCGAGACGGGCGACCCCCTGGGCGCCGCCCGGCTGCTGGAGCCGATCGTGGAGGCCGAACCGCACAACGCATCGGTGCGGCAGCTCCTGGCCCGGGCCTATTTCATGTCCGCCCAGCTCAAGGGTGCCGAAAAGCAGCTGCGGGCGCTGATCGAGCTGGACCCGACCGACCACTACGCCCACCACGTCCTGGGCCGCACGCTGGAGCGCGGCGGCCGCCTGACCGAGGCGCTGCCGTACCTGCGGCTGGCGCTGGTCATGCACCAGCAGCCGGAGTACGAGGACGCGCTGCGCCGGGTCGAGGGTCTGGTCAACATTCACGAGCGGGCCGACCGGCGCGCGGCCGGCTGACCCGTTTCCGGGAGCGGGGCGTCCCCTACGTCGGGGACACCCCGCTCCGGGGCTGCGAAGCGGGCGCGCTGGGTCAGCAGCACACAGAGCAGCACCAGCGCGGCCGCGGTCACCGTCAGGCCGCCGACCTGCTCGCCGAGCAGCAGCGCGGACCAGCCGAGGGTGAGCACCGGCTGGATCAGCTGCACCTGGCCGACCCGGGCGACGCCGCCCGCGGCCAGCCCGGCGTACCAGGCGAAGAAGCCGAGGAACATCGAGACCGCGGTGACGTAGCCGAGACCGAACCAGGCGATGCCGGACGGCGCGGCCACCGGGTGCAGCGCCAGTGAGACGCCGGCGACCGGGATCGTGACCGGCAGCGACAGCACCAGCGCCCAACAGATCGTGCGGGCGCCGCCGAGCTCGCGGGCCAGCGCGCCGCCCTCGGCGTATCCGAGCGCGGCCAGCAGCACCGCGCCGATCAGCAGCAGGTCGGCCGCGTGCAGCCCGCCGCCGATGCCGCCGCCGGACAGCAGGAATCCGAGCACCGCGGCCAGGCCGGCCAGGCTCGCGCCCCAGAACGCGGGCGGCGGCCGCTCACCGCCGCGCAGCACCGCGAAGACCGCGGTCATCGCCGGGAGCAGCGCGATCACCACGGCGCCGTGCGCGGACGTGGACGTGAGCAGCGCGAGCGTGGTGCAGACCGGGAAGCCGAAGACCACGCCGAGCGAGACCAGCGCGAGTCGCGGCCAGTGTGCCCGGTGCGGCCGTGGGGCGCGCACCGCCAGCAGCCAGGCGACCGCGAGCAGGCCCGCACCGGCGGCCCGGCCCACGCCGACCAGCCACGGGTCGAAGCCGTCGAGCGCGAGCGCGGTGGCCGGCAGCGAGAAGCTGAAGCAGGCCACGCCGAGCAGGCCGAGCCCGACACCCGTTATCGGGCCACGCACCGTACCGTTACTCTTTTCCCTCATGAAGGACGATAACGCAGCGGCAGCCGTTATCCAAGATCTTCGAGCTCGGGTAGTCGCCGCGCCGCCCGGCACCCGGCTGCCCTCGGTGCGTGAGCTGATCGCCCGGCACCGGGTCTCCCCCCTCACCGTGCAGGCCGCGATCCGTCGTCTCGCCTCGGAAGGGCTGGTGGAATCGCGTCCCGGCTCCGGCACGTTCGTGCTCACCGCGCCGCCGGGTGCGGCCGCCGACGATCTCGGCTGGCAGGCGGTCGCGCTCGGCGAGCGGCCCGGCGGTGAGGAGTCGATGCAGGCACTGTTATCGCTTCCGCGGCCGGGCGCGATACCGCTCTCCGGTGGTTACCTGGACGGCGAGCTGGCGCCGACCGCCGCGCTCGGCGCCGCGCTGGCCCGCGCGGCCCGGCGACCGGCCTCCTGGGAGCGCGGCCCGGTCGAGGGGCGGGCCGACCTGCGCGCCTGGTTCGCCCGGCAGACCGGGTCCGCGCTGCGCGCCGACGACATGAGCATCTGCCCCGGCGGCCAGTCCGCGCTGGCCACCGCGTTCCGGGCGCTCGCCGTGCCGGGCGACACCGTGCTGGTCGACGCGCCCACCTACCTCGGCGCGATCGCGGCGGCCCGCGCGGCCGGGCTGCGGGTGGTGCCGGTCCCGTCGGACGCGCAGGGCGTGCGCCCGGAGCTGCTGGCGGCCGCGTTCGCCCGGACCGGTGCGCGGCTCTACTACTGTCAGCCGCTCTTCGCGAACCCGCACGGTGTCACGCTCGGGCCGGGCCGGCGCGCGGACGTGCTGACCGCGGTGCGCCGGGCCGGCGCCTTCCTGATCGAGGACGACTACGCCCGCGACCTGGCCATCGACGGTGACCCGCCACCCCCGCTGGTGACCGCGGACCCGGGCGGGCACGTGGTCTACCTGCGCTCGCTCACCAAGGCTGCCGCGGCCGGGCTGCGGGTGGCCGCGATCGGCGCGCGCGGTGCGGCCGGTGCCCGGCTGCGCGCGGTGCGCGTGCTGGACGACTTCTTCGTGGCCGGCCCGCTGCAGGAGGCCGCGCTGGACTTCGTCACGTCGCCCGCCTGGACCCGGCACCGGCGCACGCTGCGGCTGCACCTGCGGCAGCGGCGGGACGCGCTGGTCGCGGCGCTGCACCGGGAGTTGCCGGCACAGGCGCGCACGCTGTCCGTACCGGCGGGGGGTCTGCATCTGTGGTGGCGGCTGCCGGACGGCGTGGACGACACCGCGCTGGCGGCCGAGGCGCTCGCCCGTGACGTGGTCGTCTCGCCCGGCCGGCCGTGGTTCGCGGCCGAGCCGGACGGGCCGCATCTGCGGCTCACCTTCGCGCTGGCACCCCCGGCTCAGCTCGCCGAAGGGGTGACGAGACTCGCGGCCGCACTGGACGCCGTAACATCGATCCATTGACATGCGCGAAACAAGTTGTCACGATGCCTGACATGTGGGAGCGCTCCCAACATCAGAAGGAGTGACGTCGCGTGAATAGACCGTTACGACTCATCGCCGGGGCCCTCGTCGCCGCCGTCGCCGTCACGACCGGGCCGGCGCCCGCGCTCGCGGAGCCCGTGCCGGAACAGGCGCGTGCGCAGGCCGAACCGGGGCCGGAGCAGATCGCCAACGGCACCTTCGACAACGGGCTCACCGCACCCTGGTGGACCACCCCGAACCTGACCCCGGCGGTCGTGGACGGGCGGCTGTGTGTGGACGTGCCCGGCGGCACCATCAACCCGTGGGACGCGATCATCGGGCAGGACGACATCCCGCTGGTCGCGGGCGAGACGTACGCGTTCTCGTTCTTCGGCATCGCCACCCCCGCCACGCCGGTCCGCGCGCTGATCCAGTTGCCGGTCGACCCGTGGACGCAGTACCTCGCGCAGGTGCCGGTGGTGAATGTGTCCGGCGACGTCTACACCTACACGTTCACCGCCCCGGTGGACCTGCCGAACGCGCAGGTCGCCTTCCAGATCGGCGGCAGCGCGAACCCCTGGCGGCTCTGCCTGGACGACATCTCGCTGACCGGTGGCGCCGAGGAGGAGCCGTACGAGCCGGAGACCGGGCCGCGCGTCAAGGTGAACCAGGTCGGCTACCTGCCCTCCGGGCCGAAGAACGCCACGCTGGTCACGGCCGCGACCGACCCGGTGGAGTGGACGCTGCGCTCCGCCGGCCAGGAGACGGTGGCGAGCGGGCGGACCGTGCCGCGCGGTGCGGACGGCAGCTCCGGGCTGACCGTGCACAGCATCGACTTCGGTGCCGCGACGGTCACCGGCCGAGGATTCACGCTGGTCGCGGACGGGGAGACGAGTCACCCGTTCGACATCGTCGCCGACCTCTACGGCACGCTCGCCACGGACGCGCTGAAGTTCTACTACACCCAGCGCAGCGGCATCGAGATCTCCGACGAGCTGCGCCCCGGCTACGGCCGGCCGGCCGGTCACGTGCAGGTCGCACCGAACCAGGGTGACGTCGAGGTGCCGTGCCAGCCCGGCGTGTGCGACTACACGCTGAACGTCGCCGGCGGCTGGTACGACGCCGGCGACCACGGCAAGTACGTGGTGAACGGCGGCATCTCCGTGCACCAGCTGATGAGCGAGTTCGAGCGCGCCCCGGCACTGCACCGCGACGGCGCCCTCGCCGTACCGGAGAGCGGCAACGGCGTGCCGGACCTGCTTGACGAGGCCCGCTGGGAGCAGGAGTTCCTGCTCAGCATGCAGGTCCCGGCCGGCGAGGACCGGGCCGGCATGGCACACCACAAGATCCACGATGCGGCCTGGACCGGGCTGCCGCTGCTGCCGCACCTCGACCCGCAGCCACGCGAACTGCACGCGCCGTCCACCGCGGCCACGCTCAACCTCGCGGCCACGGCGGCACAGGCGGCCCGGGTGTTCGCCGGGTACGACGCGGCCTTCGCGGCCCGGAACCTGGCCGCGGCCCGCACCGCCTGGACCGCCGCGGTGGCGAACCCGGCGATCTACGCACCCGCGTCGGACGGCATCGGCGGCGGGGCGTACAGCGACGACAACGTCACGGACGAGTTCTACTGGGCCGCGGCCGAGCTCTACCTGACCACCGGTGAGCAGACGTTCCAGGACTATCTGCTGGCGTCACCGCTGCACACCGCGGACATCTGGGACGAGCGCGGCTTCAGCTGGGGCAGCGTCGCGCAACTCGGCCGGCTCGACCTGGCCACGGTGCCGAACGCGCTGCCGGACCGCGACCGGGTCCGGGCGTCCGTGCTGGCCGGAGCGGAGAAGTACCTGGCGATCCAGGCCGGCTCCGCGTTCGGGCTGACCTACGACCCGGCGAACCACCGCTTCGACTGGGGCTCGAACAGCAGCGTGCTGAACAACGCGATCGTGCTGGCCGTCGCGTACGACCTGAGCGGCGACGCGCGGTTCCGCAACGGCGCGCTGCAGGGCTTCGACTACGTGCTGGGCCGCAACGCGCTCGGCCAGTCCTACGTGACCGGGTACGGCGAGCAGGACTCGAAGAACCAGCACAGCCGCTGGTACGCCCGTCAGCTCAACCCGGACCTGCCGAACCCACCGCCCGGCACGCTCGCCGGCGGCCCGAACTCGGACATCCAGGACCCGGTCGCGCAGCGGCTGCTCACCGGGTGCGCCGCACAGTTCTGCTACGTCGACGACATCGAGAGCTGGTCGACGAACGAGCTGACCATCAACTGGAACGCGCCGCTGGCCTGGATGGCCGCGTTCGCGGGCTCGACCCAGAGCTGCGACGTTACGTACCGCAACCACGGCGCCTGGCCGGGCGGCTTCACCGCCCAGGTCAGCGTGCGGAACACCGGTTCGGCCGCGATCGACGGCTGGCGGCTCGGCTGGGACCTCCCGGCCGGCGCGACCGTCGCCCGGGGGTGGAGCGCGCAGGTCACCCAGAAGGGGACGAGCGTCACCGCGGCGGCGTACCCGTGGAACGCGGTCATCCGGCCCGGCGCCACCGTGACCTTCGGGTTCACCGGTGACGGCGCGGCGCCGTCGCCCGGCCTCTTCCGGCTGAACGGCACCGTCTGCGGGTGAGGAACGCGTCCCGGGAGCGGTATGCCGACCGTTCCCGGGACGCCCCGCTGGGGAGCGCGAGGGCGGGTGCCCTAGCGTGGACACATGTCGCGCATCCCCGACCTCGCGGCCGCGCTCGAGCGATTCCTCGAACGGGTCGAGCCGTACGACACCGCGCCCGGTGACGGCCCGGTCGCCACGGTGCAGGTGGCGGGGCTGCGGGCCGACCTGACGGCGTACACCGCGCGGGCGCTGGCCGCCGCGCTGGACGCCTACACCGACCCGGCTGACCGCGGGCGATGCGCCTCCTGCGGCTCCCGGCGCCTCGACACCTCGCTGACCTGCTACGACTGCGGGGCGGTGGGCGGCATCTTCGGCGCGACGCTCGCGGCCCGCGCCGAACACATCCGGTCCTGGGGAGCGTCGCCACCCTCATGAAACGGACAGACGTGTTGTGCGTCCGCGCCGTTTGGGCCACGATCAGCGATGCTTCTCCCGCCCATCACCCGGAACGAGTAGCGGTGACCCATAACAGTGAGGTCGGGGCATGAGTGTCCCGCCCGCGACGCGGGGACTGCCCCGCGACGGCGCCCCGCCCGCTGTGGCCGGGCGCCTTCACGTGCTTCTCATCGAGGACGACGAGGGCGACGCGTTCCTGGTCGGCGAGCTGCTCGCGGAGGCGAACGCGTCGGTCGACCTGCAGGTGGCACGCAGCCTCACCGAGGCGCAGAGCCGGATCGCCGGCGTCGACTGCATCCTGCTCGACCTGGGTCTGCCGGACGCGCAGGGGCTGGACGGGCTCCGCCGCGTGCTGACCATGGCCGGCCGGTCCGCGGTCTGCGTGCTCACCGGGCGGCAGGACGAGCACCTCGGCGTGGACGCGGTCGCCGAGGGCGCACAGGACTACCTGGTCAAGGGCCAGGTCGACGGCGTGCTGCTGACCCGGGCGCTGCGCTACGCGGTCGAGCGCAAGCGCGCCGACGAGAACGCGTTGCGCCTGCGCGAGGCGGAGCTGCGCCAGGCCGAGTCCGCCCGGCTGGAGCGCGGCCTGCTGCCCCAGCCGCTGCTGCGCGACACCAAGCAGGCGGCCGTGCACATGTTCTACCGGCCGGGCCGCAGCCGGGGCCTGATCGGCGGCGACTTCTACGACGTGGTGCAGACCGCGGAGGGACACCTGCAACTGATCGTCGGCGACGTCTGCGGGCACGGCGTGGACGAGGCCGCGCTCGGCGTCGAACTCCGGGTGGCCTGGCGCGCGCTGGTCGTGGCCGGCGTACCGGACGACGAGATCCTGCCCGCGCTGGAGCAGGTGCTGATCAGCGAACGCCGGCTGCCCGAGATCTTCACCACGGTCGCCGCGATCAAGCTGGACCTGGACGGGAACCGGGCCACGGTCCGCCTCGCCGGGCACCCGCAGCCGCTGCTGCTCGCGGGCGGCGAGGTGAAACCGATCCCGGCGCCGAACGGGCTGCTGCTCGGCGTCAGCCCGCGCCCGGTCCGGTCGTTCGACATCGAGTTCCCGTCCGATGACTGGTCGATCCTGATGTACACGGACGGCCTGATCGAGGGCCACGTCGGTCAGGGCACCGAGCGGCTGGACGTCTCCGGCCTCTGCCGGCTGCTCGCCGAGCCGCCGGCCACCGACATCCCGCTCGCCGAGCTGCCGCCATGGCTGGTCGGCCGCGCGGAGGAACTGAACGGCGGCGCGCTCGCCGATGACGTCGCCATGCTGTTGATCTCGCGGGGGAGGGGTCGCTGATGGCGGCCGGTAAGAGCTGGACGCTGCGGACGCGCGCGATCGCGCTGACGGTCGTGGTGGCGGTGATCCTCGGCGCGCTCGCCGTGGTCGCGGCGATCACCGCGGCGGAGAACCGCGAAGGGCTGCGGGTCATCCTGGAGAAGACCGGGCCGATGCGGGTCGCCGGGCAGAGCCTGCAGAGCGCGTTGCTCGACCAGGAGACCGCGATCCGCGGGTACGTGCTCACCGCGGACGAGGAGGACCTCGCGCCGTACCGGAGCGGTCTCGCCGCCGAGCAGCAGCTCATCACGGAGATGTCCGACCTGCTCGGCGACAGCGTCCACGACCGGGCCGTGGCCGATCAGCTCGAAGCGGTCACCTCCGGGTCCCGGGAGTGGCGAGCCGTGATCGCGGAGCCGGTGATCAAGGCGGTGCAGGACGGTGACAGCCGTCGCGCTCAGGAGATCATCGACCAGGGCAGCCGGCAACGGTTCGACGTGCTGCGGGCGGACGTCGCCACGCTGCAGGGCGACATCCTCGCGCTGCGCAACCTCTTCGCCGACCAGACCCAGTCCACCGCCAACCTGCTGATCTTCCTGCTGATCCTGGCCGCCGCGGTGATCATCCTGGCCGGCGCCGCGCTGCTGGTCCTGCTGGAGCGGTTCGTCATCAAGCCGGTCACCGACCTGGCCGCGGAGGTGCGACTGGTCGCGGACGGCGACTACCAGCACCGGATCACCGGCTCCGGCGCACCCGAACTCGCGCTGCTCGCCGCGGACGTGGACGGCATGCGCCGCAAGATCGCCGCGGACCTGGCCGAGGTCATCGCCGCGCGCGCCGCGATCGAGGCCACCAACAAGCGGCTGGAGGAGCAGCACGAGGAGCTGACCCGGTCCAACCGCGACCTGGAGCAGTTCGCCTACGTCGCCTCGCACGACCTGCAGGAGCCGCTGCGCAAGGTGGCCAGCTTCTGCCAGCTGCTGCAGCGCCGGTACGGCGGCAAGCTCGACGAGCGCGCCGACCAGTACATCTACTTCGCGGTCGACGGCGCCCAGCGCATGCAGCGCCTGATCAACGACCTGCTGGCGTTCTCCCGGATCGGCCGGATCACGGCCGGCTTCACCGAGGTCGACCTCAACAAGGTGATGGACGAGGTCAGCGGCCAGCTCGACGCGGCCCGTGAGTACGCGGACGGCGAGATCGTCTACCACGAGCTGCCGACCATCCGGGGCGAGGAGCCGCTGCTCACCAACCTGCTGGCCAACCTGGTCAACAACGCGCTCAAGTTCCGCAAGCCCGAGGTGCCGCCGCGCGTCGAGGTCAAGTCCCGCCTGGTCGGCGACCAGTGGGAGATCAGCTGCGAGGACAACGGCATCGGCATCGAGGCCGAGTTCGCGGACAAGGTGTTCGTGATCTTCCAGCGGCTGCACGCGAAGGACGCCTACCCCGGCACCGGGATCGGACTGGCCATCGCCAAGAAGATCGTCGAGTACCATGGTGGCCGGATTTGGATCGATTCGGACTACAGCGGGGGCACGGCCATCAGGTTCACGCTCCCGGTGATCGCCTCCGAGGCGGCCGAACTGCCTTCCGAGGAGGGCACCCCGCAGCTCCAGGAGGAGAAGGCATGACCGCGCCAGCCGACGGCAAGAGCCCGATCGAGGTGCTCCTCGTCGAGGACGATCCCGGCGACGTGCTCATGACCCAGGAGGCGTTCGACGAGCACAAGCTCCGCAACCGGCTCACGGTCGTGTCCGACGGCGCGGAGGCGCTGGCCTACCTCCGGCAGGAGGGCAAGTACGAGGGCGTGGTGCTGCCCGACCTCATCCTGCTCGACCTCAACCTGCCCCGGCGGGACGGCCGCGAGGTGCTGGAGGAGATCAAGCGGGACGAGAAGCTGCGCCGCATCCCGGTCGTCATCCTCACCACGTCCCAGGCCGACGAGGACATCCTCCGCAGCTACCAGCTCCACGCGAACGCGTACGTGACGAAGCCGGTCGACTTCGACCGCTTCATCGCGGTGGTCCGGCAGATCGACGAGTTCTTCGTCAGCGTCGTGAAGCTGCCGCCGCGCCCTTGAGCGAGCTGATCGATCGGGTCGGCGACCTCGTCCGCGAGGCCGCCCAGACCGTCGTGCTCCCGCTGTTCAAGAAGCTCGACGCGTCCGACGTGCGTGAGAAGGGCCCCGGAGACCTGGTCACCGTCGCCGACCAGCGCTCGGAGAAGTTGCTCACCGAGGGCCTGCTGCGGCTGCTGCCGGGCTCCACCGTGGTCGGCGAGGAGAGCGTCGCGGAGGACCCGAACCTGCTGCGCCGCATCTGCGAGACCGGCCCGGTCTGGCTCGTCGACCCGCTCGACGGCACCGGCAACTTCACGTTCGGCCGGACCCCGTTCGCGGTGATGGCCGCGCTGATCGCGGACGGCGAGCTCTGCGCCGGCTGGATCCTGGACGTGACCCGCGACCGGATGGCGGTCGCCGAGCGTGGTTCCGGCGCCTGGGTCGACGGCGTCCGCGTCACCACCCGCAGCGATCCCGCGCCGGCGAGCACGCTGCGCGGTGCGGTGATGATGAAGTACCTGCCCCGGGAGATGGCCGCGGAGATCAGCATGCGCGTGGGTGACATCGCGGCGATCCTGCCCAGCCAGCACTGCGCGGGCGCGGAATATCCCGACGTGGTCAGCGGCGTCCAGGACTTCGTGCTGTTCTGGAAGACGCTGCCCTGGGACCACGCGCCGGGCGTCCTGTTCACCCGCGAGGCCGGCGGCGTCGCCCGCCGCCTCGACGGCACCGAGTTCCAGGTCACCGACCGGCAGAAGGGCCTGCTGGTCGCGGCCAACGACGACATCTGGGCGGACGTCCGCGCGACCCTGCTGGGCACCCGCTAGCTCACTCGCCCGGCCGGGCCACGTCGCGCACCGTGGCCCGCGGCGGGCGCGGGTCAGAGCCGGGCGAGGATGACCAGCGGGTTGCCGTCGGGGTCGGTGGCGCGGGCCATGCGTTCGCCCCACGGCTGGTCGGCGGGCTCCTCGGTGATCGTGACGCCGTGGTCGCGCAGGTGGGCGACGGCCGCGTCGCAGTCGTCGGCGTAGACGCACAGGTCGATGTGGTGCCGCGCGGACGGAGGGGTCTCGGTGGCGGCGAGGCCGAATTCCGAGCCGGCGCCGAGCGTGAGTCCGACGTAGGCGGGCGGGCCGTCGTCCGGGAACCGGTAGGTCTGCCGGGCGCCGAGCAGGTCACCGTAGAAATGGAGCATATCGGTCATGCGAGTGGTGCTCAGGATCGGGTAGAGCTCTCGGAACATGTTGTCCCCCGTACGCGCTGTATGGGCTCTGACCTGGGTAAGTCTAGATAAGCTGGCGCGCGGTCGACGTCTACAGAGGAGGCGAACGCGTGCCATGAGGAGGATTCTTCCGGTCGTCGGGGCGACGCTCGCCCTTCTCGGCGCACTCCCGCCGGCGCAGGCGGCCCCGCCGGCGCAGGCGGCCCCGCCGGCGCAGGCGGCCCCGCGGGCGCAAGCGATCCCGCCGCTCCCGGCCGGCCCCGGCGCGACGGTGGCCCAGACCGGTGAGGTGGCGGCGATGGCCGGTGGGGTGGCGGCGGTGGCCGGGCGCCGGGAGCCGGACCGCGGGGACGACGAGGGCGGCACCCGGACGCTGCGGAAGGCGCTGGAGGAGGCCGCGAAGGCGCACATCGACGCGCAGGCCCGGCTGGACGCGTCGAAGAAGCGGCAGGCCGCGCTGGTGCTGCGGCTGAAGCGGGCCGAGGCGGACATCGCGGCGCTGACCGCGCGGGTCGGCGTGGTCGCGGGCGAAGCGTACCGGCGTGGCCGGATCTCCGGACCGATGCTGCTGCTCGCCGCGCGCGACCGGCTGGAGTTCCTGGAGCGGACCACCGGGCTGGAGACGATCGCGGTGCTGGACGACGCGCGACTGCGCGACCTGCGGACGGCCCGGGCGGAGGCGCGGCGGGCGCGCACCGCGATCGACGACGAGGTACGCGAGCAGGCGCGACAGGTCGACATCCAGGCCAGGCGGCGTACGGACGCGGAACGCGCGCTGGCCGCGGCCGGTGGTGGCGGTCCCGGCGGTTTCGTCGACGCGGACTCGCCGGCCGCGGAGCCGGCCCCGCGCAGCGCGGGCGGCGGATGGCCGGACGAGTCGTGCACGGTGGCGGATCCGACCACCCGCGGCTGCGTCACGCCGCGCACGCTGCACGCGATGCGGCAGGCGCGGTCGGACGGCTTCCGGCGGTTCGTCTCCTGCTACCGCCCGGGTGGTGGCGGCGAGCATCCGCGCGGTCGGGCCTGCGACTTCGCGGCCGCGTCGGACGGCTTCGAGGACGTGAACGCGCGCGGCGGCGACCGTGAGTACGGCGACCGCCTGGCCGCCTACCTGGTGGACAACGCGGACTCGCTCGGCGTGCTGTACGTGATCTGGTACCGGCAGATCTGGATGCCGGGCAACGGCTGGCGCTCGTACAGCGGGCGTGGATCACCGTCCGCGACGCACACGAACCACGTGCACGTGTCGCTCTACTGAAGCCCGTGTTTACTTGCCGGGTGGACGACGAATCCAAAGCCGTGGACGACCGGCCGAACACCGTGACCGATCAGCCGAAAGCCCTGCCCAACGCGCTCGCCGCCACGCTGGTCTTCGCGTCCAGCGGCGCGGTGCTGGTGCTGGAGATCGTGGCGCAGCGGCTGATCGGGCCGTACGTCGGGGTCACGCTGCAGACCACCAGCTCGGTGATCGGGATGGCGCTGGCCGCGATCGCGTACGGCGCCTGGGCCGGTGGCTGGCTGGCCGACCGCCGGGACCCGCGCACGCTGCTGGCCCCGGCGCTGATCCTGGCCGGGATCGCGACCGCGCTCACGTTCCCGCTGATCCGCTACGCCGGTGAGATCCTGCGCGGCAACGCGGCCGGTGGGGTGCTGCTGCTGACCGCGCTGGCCGTGGTGGTCCCGGCCGCGCTGCTCTCCGCGATCTCGCCGATGGTGGTGAAGCTGCAGCTGTCCGACCTGCGCCGGACCGGGCAGGTGGTGGGCCGGCTCTCCGGCCTCGGCACGCTGGGCGGCATCACGGCCACGCTCGGCACCGGGTTCGTGCTGGTGGCGGCGCTGCCCAGCCGGGTGATCATGTTGAGCCTGGCGGTGCTGCTCGGCGTGGGCGGTCTGGTGCTCGGCTGGTACCTGCGCCGGCTGGACGCGGCCGGTACGCCGAGGGCGCGGGTCACGGCCGCGGTGGTCGGGCTGGTCGGCGCGGGGCTGACCGCGATCGCGCCGACGCCGTGCGACGTGGAGACGGAGTACAGCTGCGCCTCGGTGGTCGCGGACCAGAACCGGCCGGGCGGTCGCACGCTGGTGCTGAACGCCGGTGACCACTCCTACGTGGACCTGAACGACCCGCGGCACCTGGAGTTCGAGTACGTGCAGTGGATCGCGGCCGTCTCCGACGTGACCGCGCCGGCCGGCGCGCCGGTGACCGCGCTGCACGTCGGCGGCGGCGGGTTCACGCTGCCGCAGTACCTGGCCGCGGTCCGGCCGGGCAGCTCGCAGACCGTGCTGGAGCTGGACGGTGAGCTGGTCGAGCTGGACAGGGCGGAACTGGGCCTGGAGACCGGCCCGGACCTGCGGGTGGTGGTCGGTGACGCGCGGGTGTCGCTGGCCGAGCAGCCGGCCGGCGCGGCGGACATCGTGGTCGGCGACGCGTTCGGTGACCTGGTGGTGCCGTGGCACCTGTCGACGCGGGAGATGGCCGTGCAGGTCCGCGACGCGATGAAGGACGGCGCGGTCTACGCGCAGAACGTCATCGACTATCCGCCGCTGCACTTCATCCGCGCGGAGGTCGCGACCGTGCAGGACGTGTTCCCGCACGTGGCGCTGATCGGCCCGCCGTCCGGGCTGTCCGGCGCGGAGGGCGCGAACTTCGTGATCGTGGCGTCGGCCGCGCCGCTGCCGCTGGCCGAGATCCGGGCGCGGATGGCGCAGACCGTGCCGGGCCCGGTGACCATGCTGGACGGTGCGGAGTTGGCCGCGTTCGTCGACGACGCCCGGGTGCTGACCGACGACTACGCGCCGGTGGACCAACTGCTCTCCCGGTAAGCGGCGGCGGCCACGCAGCCCGGCCGCGGTGCCGCTCCTCGGGCGCGCAGCGTCCGTGGCCACCGCGAAACGTGCAGGGAGGAGCGCCGGCGACGACCGGTGCCCGCGGGAGCATGCGGACAGCGACCACGCCGGAAGCGGGAAATGCGATCTTGATGGGTACGCCGGGTCCGGCGCCGGTCGCGGTCAGGTGGTCGCGGCGAACGCCTGGACCTGCTTCGGGGTGCCGGCCACGATCAGTTTGCTGCCGGCCGGCACCAGCGTCGCCGCCTCGGCGAAGATGAAGCTGCCGTCCGGTGGCCGGACCGCGATCACCGTGATGCCGTGCCGCCGGCGCAGTCCGATGTCGGCGAGCGACCGGCCGGCGGTCTCCTGCGGCGCGCGGACCTTCGCGATCGCGAAGCCCTGGTCGAACTCGATGAAGTCGATCATCTTGCTGGTGATCAGGTGTGCGACCCGGTCACCCATGACCGCCTCGGGATAGATCACGTGATTCGCGCCGACCGAGGACAGGATCTTGCCGTGTTTCGCGGAGATCGCCTTGGCCCAGATCTCGGTGATGCCGATCTCGGTCAGCGCGAGCACGGTGAGCACGCTGGCCTCGATGTCGGTGCCGATGCCGACCACCGCGCGCTGGAACTCGTGCACGCCGAGCTGGCGCAGCGCGTCGTTGTCGGTCGAGTCGGCCTGCGCCACGTGGGTGAGCCGGTCCGACCACTGCTGGACGATCTTGCCGTCCTCATCGATGCCGAGCACCTCGTGCCCGAGGCGCAGCAGCGAGTCGGCGACCTGCCCGCCGAACCGGCCGAGCCCGATCACCACCACGTTGTCGTCGAGGTTTGTCCTGCCGTTGCTAGCCAACGATGGGTCTCTCTTCGGGATAGCGGTAGAGCCGCTGGCGGCTGTTCAGAGCGATCGCGGAGCCGACGGCGATGGTGCCGACCCGCCCCACGTACATCAGGATGACGAGTACGACCTGCCCGCTCTCCGGCAGGGTCGGCGTGATGCCGGTGGACAGGCCGACCGTGGCGAACGCGGACGTGGCCTCGAAGATCGCCCGGTCCAGCGTGATGTCGCGGTCGATGGCGAGCAGCGCGAGCGTGCCGGTGCCGACCAGCGCGACGCCGAGCAGCGCCACGGTCATCGCCTGCCGTTGCGTGGTCTCCGCGATCCGGCGGCGGCCGATCACCACGTCCGGCTCACCCCGGATCTCCGCCAGGATCACGAACGCCAGCAGGAAGAACGTGGTCAGCTTGATGCCGCCGGAGGTGGAGCCGCTGCCGCCGCCGATGAACATCAGCGCGGTGCTGATGGTCAGCGTCTCCTGGTTCATCGCGCCGAAGTCGACGCTGTTGAAGCCGCCGGACCGGGTCATCACGTCCTGGGTGAACGCGGCCAGCACCTTGTCGCCCCAGCCGAGCGGGCCGAACGTGGTCGGGTTGTTCCACTCGAACGCGAGCACGAAGACGAAGCCGAAGACGCCCAGCACTATCGAGCCCCACACGGTGAGCCGGGTGTGGGTCGACCACTTCGCTGGCATGCGCCATTCGCGGGCCAGCTCGAAGATCACCGGGAAGCCGATGCTGCCGAGCATCACGCCGAGCGCCAGCGGCATGCAGATCCAGTCGTCGCCGACGAACCGCATCAGACTGTCCGGGTAGAGCGCGAAGCCGCCGTTGTTGAACGCCTGGATCGAGTGGAAGACGCCCTCCCACACCGCCCGGCCGAACGAGTAGTCGTAGCCGAGCCAGAACCGCAGCCCGACCACGACCGCGATCACCGCCTCGCAGACGAACGAGACGGCCACGATCCGCAGCACCATCCGGCGGATGTCCGCGGTCTCCAGCGTGCGGCTCTCGGTCTGCGCCATCAGGCGGCCGCGCAGACCGAGGCGCTGCGAGATGAGCACGCCGAGCAGCGTGGCCATCACCATGATGCCGAGGCCGCCGATCTGGGTCAGCACGGTGATCATGCCGAGGCCGAACGGGGACCAGTAGGTGCCGGTGTCCACCACCGCCAGACCGGTCACGCAGACCGCGGAGGTGGCCGTGAACAGGGCCGTGACGAACGGCGCGAAGCCCGCCTCGGCGCGCGAGACGGGCAGCATCATGAGCACCGTCCCGATCACCACCAGGGCGAGGAACGCCGCGGGCACGATGCGGGCGGGGTGCTGCAGTTGACGACGCATGGCGTGGGACTGTCTATCACCCGGGTGCGATCCGGGCCACTTGACACTCTCGCGCGGTTCACCTCAGGGTCGTGAATATTTCGTTTCCTGTCGATTGGATGCGGTGATGAGACGTCGTGCCGTGACCACTTCCCTCGGGCTGGCCGGAATCGGGCTGGCCGCTGCCCCCTCCGCGCCCGCCTCCGCCGCCCCCTCCACCCGCGGGAAGCCGCTGGTGATCGCGCACCGCGGGGCGAGCGGCTATCGCCCGGAACACACGCTGGAGGCCTACCGGCTGGCGATCCGGATGGGCGCCGACTTCATCGAACCGGACCTGGTGTCGACGCGCGACGGTGTGCTGGTCGCGCGGCACGAGAACGAGATCTCCGGGACGACCGACGTGGCCGCCCACCCCGAGTTCGCCGCCCGCCGGACCACCAAGACCATCGACGGTACGGCCGTGAGCGGCTGGTTCACCGAGGACTTCACGCTGGCGGAGCTGCGGACGCTGCGCGCCAAGGAGCGGCTGCCCCTGGTCCGGGTGACGAACACGGCGTTCGACGGCCGGTTCCCGATCCCGACGTTCCAGGAGGTCGTCGACCTGGCGAAGGCGGAGTCGCGGCGGCGTGGGCGGACGATCGGGGTGTACCCGGAGACGAAGCACCCGACGTACTTCCAGTCGATCGGCCTGCCGCTGGAGGAGCCGCTGGTCCGGGTGCTGCGCGCGTCGGGGTGGCGCTCCGCGGCGGACCCGGTGATCATCCAGTCCTTCGAGACGGCGAACCTGCGCCGGCTCCGGCGCATGACGGACGTGCGGCTGGCCCAGCTGATGGACGCGGCGGGCCGCCCGTACGACTTCACCGTGGCGGGCGACGCCCGGACCTACGCGGATCTGGCGACCGCCGAGGGCCTCGGATGGGTCAGCCGGTACGCCTCCGGTGTCGGCGCGAACAAGAACCTGCTCGTGCCGCGGGACGCGGCCGGGAAGCTGCTGGCGCCGACGTCCGTGGTACGGGACGCGCACCGGCTCGGGATGGTCGTGCACGCCTGGACGTTCCGGGCGGAGAACCAGTTCCTGCCGGCCGACTTCCGGATCGGCGCGGACCCGAACGCGCGCGGCGACATCACCGCGGAGTACGAGCTGTTCTTCTCGCTCGGGGTGGACGGCGTCTTCGCCGACCACCCGGACACCGCGGTAGCGGCGCGTTCGGGTCGCTGAGCGCCGGTACACAGGCGGAAGAGTTATCCACAGCCTGCGCGGTCTCGGTCGGTCCCCGGTGGTAGACAGGTCGGGTGACTGAGGTGCGGGAGCGGGCGGAAGCTGTGCTGCGGCGGCTGGCGGGCGAGCACGCCCGCCTCCGCGACGACCAGTGGCGAGCGATCGAGGCGCTGGTCGTGGGGCATCAACGGGTGCTCTGCGTCCAGCGCACCGGCTGGGGCAAGTCCGCGGTCTACTTCGTGGCCACCGCGCTGCTCCGCGAGGCCGGTGCCGGTCCCACCGTGATCGTCTCGCCGCTGCTCGCGCTGATGCGCAACCAGGTGGACGCCGCGGCCCGGGCCGGCATCCACGCCCGCACGATCAACTCCGCCAACCTGGAGGAGTGGGCCCAGATCACCACCGAGGTCGCGTCCGGCGCGGTCGACGTGCTGCTGATCAGCCCGGAGCGGCTCAACAACCCCGACTTCCGCGACAACGTGCTGCCCGAGCTCGCCGCCACCACCGGCCTGCTCGTGGTCGACGAGGCGCACTGCGTCTCCGACTGGGGGCACGACTTCCGGCCGGACTACCGGCGGCTGCGCACGTTCCTGGCCGGGCTGCCCACCCGGACGCCGGTGCTGGCCACCACGGCCACCGCCAACGCGCGCGTCACGGCCGACGTGGCCGAGCAGCTCGGCGCCGGCGCGCTGGTGCTGCGCGGCTCGCTCGACCGCGAGTCGCTGCGGCTGGCCGTGCACCGGCTGCCGTCCGCCGCGCACCGGCTGGCCTGGCTCGCCGACCACCTGGACGCGCTGCCCGGCTCCGGCATCGTCTACACGCTGACCGTGGCCGCCGCGACCGAGGCCACCGAGTTCCTGCGCTCCCGTGGGTTCGCGGTCGCGTCCTACTCCGGCCAGACGGAGGACGCGGAGCGCCGCGCCGCCGAGCAGGACCTGCTGGACAACAAGATCAAGGCACTGATCGCCACGTCCGCGCTGGGCATGGGCTTCGACAAGCCCGACCTCGGCTTCGTCGTGCACCTCGGCGCGCCACCGTCCCCCATCGCGTACTACCAGCAGGTCGGCCGGGCCGGCCGCGGCGTCGACCACGCCGAGGTGCTGCTGCTCCCCGGCCCGGAGGACGCGGCCATCTGGCGCTACTTCGCCTCCATGGCGTTCCCGCCGGAGGAGCAGGTGCACACCGTGCTGGCCGCGCTCTCCGACCGCCCGATCTCGGTCCCCGCGCTGGAGCCCCGCGTCGACCTGCGCCGCAGCCGGCTCGAACTGATGCTGAAGGTGCTGGACGTCGACGGTGCGGTCCGCCGGGTCAAGGGCGGCTGGATCAGCACCGGCCAGCCGTGGACCTACGACGCACCCCGTCTGCGCCGCGTCGCCGACGCCCGGGAGTCCGAGCAGCGCGCGATGCGGGAGTACGGCGCGATGACCACCGGCTGCCGCATGCTCTTCCTCCGCGAGCGCCTCGACGACGCCGAGGCCACCGCCTGCGGCCGCTGCGACCTGTGCGCCGGCCCGGTCCTGCCGGCCGACGTCTCCGCCCAGGCACTCGCGGCCGCCAAGGCCTTCCTCGGCCGCCCGGGCCTCGACCTCCCGCCGAAGGCGATGTGGCCCACCGGCATGGAGTCGGTCGGCGTCGCGCTCAAGGGCCGCATCCCCGCAGCCGAGCAGGCCGCGCCCGGTCGCGCGGTCGGCCGCCTCTCCGACCTCGGCTGGGGCGACCGGCTCCGCGCGCTGCTCGCCGACGGCTCCCCCGACACGCCGCTTCCCGACGACCTGCTCGGCGCCGTGGTCGAGGTGCTCAAGGACTGGTCGCACGGTCCCGAGCAGTGGGCGGAGCGCCCGATCGGCATCGTCCCGGTCCTGTCCCGCCGCCGGCCGGTGCTCACCCGCAGCCTCGCGGACCGGATCGCCACGGTCGGCCGCCTGCCGGTGCTCGGCACGATCACCCGCCGCGACGACGACGGCGCCGAGCCGCCCCGGACGAACAGCGCGCAGCGGGTCCGGTTGCTGCACGACGCGTTCGTGCTGGACGGGTCGGTGTCCGGTCCGGTGCTCCTCGTCGACGACCTGGTCGACTCCGGGTGGACGATGACGCTCGCGGCCCGGCTGCTGCGCCGTTCCGGTGCGTCCGCGGTGCTGCCGCTCGCTCTGGCCGTGGCGGGCTGAGCGACGTCAGCTCCCGTCCACGACCCGCCCGTACCCGTGCACCGGCTGATATCCCACCGCGTCGATCCGGACGTTCTCCCCGAAGCTCGGCGCGTGGATCATCTTGCCGTCCCCGACGTAGAGGGCGACGTGGCTGATCCGGCCGTAGTAGAAGACCAGGTCGCCCGGTCGCAGATCGTCACGGCTGATCCGCTGGACGGTCCGCCACTGCCGGGCCGCGTTGTGCGGCAGGCGGGTGCCCGCGCGATGCCAGGCGGCCATGGTGAGCCCGGAGCAGTCGTAGGAGCCGGGGCCGTCGGCGCCCCAGCGATACGGCTTGCCGAGCTGCTCGTAGGCGAAGCGGATCGCGTCACCGGCCAGCCCGGACGGCGGCGGCGGGGGAGCGAGGTCCAGCGGGCGGATCCGGTCGCCGGAGGCCAGGCGCATGCGGTGCAGGCGCTCGATCTCCCGCTCGATCTCCTTCTTGCGCAGCGCCAACTCCACCTGCTGGTCGCGCTGCTTCTGCGCCAGCGCGTCGGCCTCGCGTTCCATCTCGGCGTAGCGGGCCTGGGCCGCGGCCAGCTCGTCCAGCTTCCGGTGCTGGTCGCGGGCCAGGACGTCCAGCGTGAGCAGGCGCTCGACCATGTCGGCGCCACCACCGGCCGCGATCATCAGCGCGCGGGCGTTGCCGGACGAGCGGTACGCGGCGGCGGCCAGCTCACCGATCCGCTCCTGCCGCTGCACCATGGCGAACTCGACCGGGGCCTTCTCGGCGCCGATCTCGCGCCGTCGCCGTTCCGTGCCGGCCAGGTCCTCGCGGAGCGCGTTGTGCTCCTCGACGACCACCTCCAGTTCGTGTGCCGCGGCGGCGAGGCGTTGCCGCAGCTCCTGGACCGAGGGCGGCGCGTCCGGGTCGGCCTGTGCGGGTGCCGGCGCGATCCCGATCAGGGCGGCGACGAGGAGCGCTCGCGCGACGATGGAAGAGAGCACACCGGATCAACGAGGCTCGCGTGGCCGGAGGCGCGCATACCACCGGGGGGTATAGTCGGTGGCGTCGAGTCGAAGGGGAGCGTGAACCATGTCCGTCACCAACACCTACGCCGTCAGCGGGATGACCTGCGCGCACTGCGTGCAGGCGGTCAGCGGTGAGCTCGGGCAGCTGCCCGGCGTGCACGAGGTGAGCGTCGACCTGCCGACCGGCACCGTGACCGTCACCAGCGACGGGCCGCTGCCGATCGACGAGGTCCGCACGGCCGTCGACGAGGCCGGCTACGAGCTCGCCTCGGCCGATGCCTGACTCCGATGCCTGACACGATGCCGGACGCCGACCTGGAGCCGGCGGGCACCGACCGGGCGGGCACCGCACCGGTGGGCACCGCGGATGCCGGGGCGGTCGAGGGCCGGCCGGCCACGCCGGACGAGCGCGCCTCCATGCGCCTGCTCGGTGTGGTCGGCGGCCTGGTGCTGGCGGTGCTCGCCGGCTTCGGGCTGGGCCGGATCACCTCGGGCGGCGTCGCCGAGCCCGCGCCGCTCCCGGCCGCGACCGGGGCGAACGCGGTGCACACGGACGCGCCCGGCGTGGCACCGCACACACACGGCGGCACGAGCGGCGGCACCAGCGGCACCGCCACCGGTGTCACGGTCGGCGGCAACCCGGCCGCCGGCGACGTCGGCGGCCTGATGGTCGGGTCGGCCGACTTCCGGCTGGTCCCGGCCGAGACCGGGTTTCCCGCGCCGGCCGAGCGGGCGCCGTTCCGGTTCGTCATCCAGGCGGCGGACGGCACGCCGGTCACCGACTTCGCGGTGGTGCACGACAAGCGACTGCACCTGATCGTGGTGCGCCGCGACCTGTCCGGCTACCAGCACCTGCACCCGGAGCTGGCGCCGGACGGCACCTGGAGCACCGAGCTGGCGCTGCCCACCGCGGGTGCGTGGCGTGCGTTCGCCGACTTCACCGCCACCACCGCGACCGGCGCCCAGGTCGCCACCACGCTCGGCGTCGACCTGTCGGTCGGCGGTGACTACGCGGCGAGCCCGCTGCCCGCGCCCGCACCGAAGGTCACCGCCGGTGGGTTCGAGGCGGAGATGGCCGGCACGCCCGCGCTCGGCTCGGTCCAGCCGATGATCTTCACGCTCCGGCGCGACGGGGCCACGGTCCGGCCGGAGCGGTACCTCGGGGCGTACGGGCACCTGGTGGTGCTGCGCGAGGGCGACCTCGGCTACGTCCACGTGCACCCGGAGGAGCAGCTCACCGTGGACGGTGCGGTGAAGTTCTGGCTGGCGGCGCCGAGCAAGGGCCGCTACCGGGCGTTCTTCGACTTCCAGGTGGACGGCGTGGTGCACACCGCCGCGTTCACGATCACGATCGGCTGAGCAGCCGTTCCAGCGCGGGTTCGATGTGGAACCCATCGGTCAGCGCCGCGTACTCCGCCCGCGCGGCGTCGGTGGGCGCCGCGCCGGTGCGGCGTGCGCGGATCAGCAGGTTGCGCGGCGTGTGCGCGGAGTCGATGAACTCCACCACCTCGACGCGGTAACCGTGCAGCCGCAGCAGCGACGCCCGGACCGTGTCGGTGAGCACGTCCGCGAACCGTTCGCGCAGGATGCCGTGCCGGCCGAGCCCTTCGAACGGGGTCGGCGCCGGTGCCTTGCGCAGCTGCGCGGCCAGGTCGTGGTGGCAGCAGGGCGCGGCCAGCACCCAGCGCGCCTCCCACTCGACGGCGCGGGCCAGCGCCTCGTCGGTGGCGGTGTCGCACGCGTGCAGCGCCAGCACCACGTCCGCGGCCTTGACGTCCGCGTCCAGGATGGTGCCGGCCACGAAGCGGACCTCGCCGGCGCAGCCGAGCCGCTCGGCGAGCTCGGTGTTGCGGACCCGCTGGTCCTCGCGCACGTCCACGCCGACCACGTCGAGCGCCACGCCGCGCGCGGACAGGTATCGGTAGGCCGCGAACGTCAGGTAGGCGTTGCCGCAGCCCAGGTCCACCACGCGCAGTCGCGTAGGCAACTCGTCCGGGAGCGTGGCGGCGAGCGCGCGAAGGAACGCGTCGACCTGCCGCCGCTTCGCCGCGCCGCCGCCGATCTCGGCGAACAGCGGGTCGCCCGGGTCCAGCAGGTGCTCCTTGACCCGGTCGTGCGCGACCGGCGCCGCACCCTGGGCGCCGGAGCCGGCGCGGTGCACCTGCGCCTCGCCCTTCTTGGTCACCCGCAGCTGCACGGTCCCGGCCGGCGACTCCACGTGCCAGTTGCCGAACGGCTCGGCCAGCAGCTCGTCCACGGCCGCGGAGGCCTCGTCGCCGAACGCGACGTTGCGGGTGAACGGCCGGGCGCCGTCGTTCGTCACGATCTGGAGCTTGGCGCCGCCCTTCAGCGAGACCGGGCGCAGCTCGGCCCGGACCACCGACGGCGTCTGCCCCTTGCGGCGCCCGGCGGCCACCGCCCGGGTCAGATCGGGGCGGAGCAGCAGGTCGCGCACCTCGGCGAGGGCGTCGGGAAGCGATTCGGGCATCCCACCAGTCTAGGCCCTGTATCGACGTGGATGGCCGGGCTGCGGCGAGGCCCAGACGCCGCCCGGCCGCACGTCGCACGAGCCCACGTACAACACCGGTATGCGGCCTTCCACGCGGCGCACCCGAATGACACCTGGACCGCGCCTCTGACACCTGGACCGCGCCTCGCTCCGACCCCCACGTCGATGCAGGGCCCAGGTGTGCTCTGCGCCGCCGTGCCCGGCCGTGATCATCGCTTACGCTGCCTGCCATGGCAGACACCGTCTTCACCCCGGACGTGGTGGCGCAGATCATGCGGCACATGAACGACGACCACGCGGCCGACAACGTGCTCATCGTCCGCGGCCTCGGCGGGCAGCCGGAGACCACCACCGAGGCGCGCATGTCCGGGATGGACGCGGACGGCATGGACTTCGTCGCGATCGTGGACGGCGCGGAGGTCCCGGTGCGCATCCCGTTCGCCGGGCGGCTCACCGAGCGGCGTCAGGTCCGCGGCGAGGCGGCCCGGATGTACCACGAGGCCTGCGCTGTGCTGGGCGTCACACCGCGTCCCTGACCCGTTCCGGCCGTCGAAATGACTGTCGAAACGGCGAATCTAATCGATGCCCCAGACTCCCTTAAAACTTCCCTAAAGGTAGACCGAAACTCCTCGGCGATTACCTGAAAAACGTTGAACCCCAGCGCCGCCCAACCCCGTAGGACCGGGCGAGGCGGTAAGCCTCGACAACTTCCGGGGCCCCGCCGGCCCGTCTCGCTCGGACGGACCGGCGGAGCCAGAGCGAACAAGGCTCACCGGTACGCCCGCGACGAGCGACGCAGGCTATCGGCCACAGAATCTGCGAAGGGTTGGGTTCAGGCGGATGGCACCGAGCTGGGATGACGAGAAGACTGGCTGGCGCGACTGGCGTCGTTACAAGGTCCCCGGCATGATCGCCGTGGGTGCGCTCACGCTGCTCGGCGGCGGTCTCGGTGTGGCGATGGCCGGCACCGGATCGTCCGGCGCGGCGGGGCAGACCATCACCTGCCCCACGGTGGAGGACAAGCTCCCCGCCATCCCGGCCAGCGCGCAGGCCGAGGTGGACCGCAACCTCGCGCTGCTGGAGACGCAGATCCAGGAGGCGAACAACCGCCTGGCCACGTCCGCAGGTGAGGGCGGCCCGAACTTCGTGCAGAACGCGATCCTCGGCCCGCTGGCGAGCAAGCGGACCGCCACCATCGACCGGATCGCGATCTCCATCGGACGGACCGCGGAGAAGCCGACCAACCTGGGCGGCCTCGCGGAGTGCTCGCTCAGCGCGGGCGGCGGTGGCGGCGCCGAGGCCGGCGGCGGCGAGCAGGCCGGTGGCGAGGAGGGGAACGCCGGCGGCGGCAACGAGGGCGGTGGCAACGCCGGGACCGGCGCGATCTCCTGCCCGGACGTGGCCGGTGAGCTGCCCGCGATCCCGGCACAGGCTCAGGCCGAGGTGGATCGCAACCTGGAGTTGCTCGACACGCAGATCGCCGAGGCCAACCAGCGCCTGGTGGACACGGTCGGCCAGGGTGGCGCCAACTTCGTGCAGAACGCGATCCTCGGCCCGCTGGAGGACAAGCGCGTCGCCACGATCAACCGCATCGCGACCGCGATCGGCCGTAACGCCGAGCGCCCGAACCTGGACGTCGCGACGCTGGCGCCGTGCGAGCTGAACGAGGACGAGGTCCCGGTCGTCGACCCGGTCGAGGGCGGCAACGGCAACAACAACGGCGGCGACGCCGGCGCCGGCTTCACCCAGCTGGTGATCAACGAGGGCAACGACGGCGGCTCGGACGGCGCGTTCGCCTGCCCGACCGTCGCGGACCAGCTGCCGGCCGTCCCGAACCAGGCGCTGGCCGAGGTGGAGAGCAACCTCGCGCAGCTGGAGAAGCAGATCCAGGAGGCGGAGACCCGGCTGGCGAACTCGGCCGGCCAGGGCGGCCCGAACTTCGTGCAGAACGCGATCAACGGCCCGCTGGAGGACAAGCGCGTCGCCGCGATCAACCGGATCGCGACCGCGATCGGCCGGCACACCGACAAGCCGCAGCTGGACGTCGCGAACCTCGCCCCCTGCACGGTGGCCTGATCACCCCGTAGGACCGGAGCCGCCCTTCCGCGAATGCAGCGCGCGGAGGGGCGGCTCTTTCATACCCGGGCGGGCGCGGTCACCAGGAGACGGCGCGGGCGTAGGAGTGGTTCCGCTCCTGGTAGTCGCCGGTGATCTCGATCCGGCCGGGCTCCAGACCGCGGGCGCGCAGGCCGGTGATCAGCTCCGGCAACATCCGCTGCGTCTCCCGCTGCGCGCAGTGCAGCAGCACGATGTCGCCGTCCCGGACCGTGCCGAGGATCGCCGCGCCGATCGCGGCCGCGGCCTGACCGGCGCCGTCGTCCGGGTTGAACGCCCACAGCACCGGCTCCACGCCGTACTCGCGGAACAGCATGACCACGTCCTCGTTCGCGCTGCCGAACGGCGGCCGGCCGATGACCGGGACCGCCCCGGTGTAGCGGGTGATCGCGGCTTGGGTGCGCCCGAGCTCGACCGCCGCGTCCTTGAGTGGGATCGCGGCCAGGTCGGGGTGGCTGTAGCTGTGGTTGCCGATCGCGTGTCCGGCCAGCGCGGCCCGGCTCGCGTACCGCCAGTCCGCCTCCACACCGCCGCCCACGAAGAAGAACGTGGCCCTCGCCTGCGCCTCGGCCAGGATGTTGAGAACCACCCCGGTCCCCGCGCTCGGCCCGTCGTCGAAGGTGAGCGCGACGTGCCCGCGCACCACCGGACGCGTGGCCGCCGCAGCGAGCACGCCCGGCCGCACCGCGGGCACGAAGCCGTTGGCGGTGAGGGTGAGCCCCATCGCCTGCCGATCCATCGGTACACCCGCCCTTCACCGTCCATGGCGCACGCGAGAGGTCCGTCTCTCGCGGGTGCGAGGCCATCCGTGGCTCGCAGGTCACAGGATCGGCGGGCCGGTTCCCGGCCTGAGATCAAAACCGAAGATGTGGGGGTACGGCGCGCCGCGCGCCACGTAGCCGTCCGGGAGGAGCGCGGGCGCCGACCGGTGCGGGCGCACCCGGAACGCGGCCATGCCGGGAGTGGGAACAGCACACGGCCGGACCGGCCTCGGCGCCGCAGCGAAAGGGCGGGCCTCCGTCGCCGGAGACCCGCCCTTGATCGTTGCTTTCGGGACCTCAGTCCTCGCTACCGCCGTCGGTGCCCTCGGCGCTCTCGGCGCCCTCGACACCGGCACCGCGACCGCCCCGGCCACCCCGGCGGCGACGACGGCGCTTGGGGCCGTCGCCGGACGCGTCGGCGTGCTCGCCGTCGCTGTCCCGAGCCTCCGGCACCTCGGCCGTCGTGACCTCGGCGGCCACCGTGGCGCCCTCGCCGGACACGGCCTCGCCGGCCCGACGGCGGCGACGGCGCGGCTTCGCCGATGCCTCGTCCTCCGCGGTCTCGGTCATGGTCGCGGCCGGCGCCTCGGTGCCGGCGCCGTCGCCCGGCTCGACGCGCCGGGTGCGCTTCCGGGTGCGCGGCGTGCGCTGGGCCGGAGCGGCCGCCCGGTCACTGCCGCGACGCCCGGAGCGGCGTGGGCGGGTGCTGCCCAGGTCCTCCTCCACCTCGGCGGAGAGGCCGGCCCGGGTCCGGTCGGCGGACGGCAGCGCCGCCGCGACGTCGGTCGGGATGTCCAGGTCCGTGTAGAGGTAGGGGGAGGTGTGGTAGGTCTCCGGGGGTTCCCGCATGTCCAGCCCGATCGACTTGTCGATCAGGTGCCAGCGCGGCATGTCCTCCCAGTCCACGAACGTGACCGCGACGCCGGTGGCGCCGGCCCGGCCGGTGCGGCCGATGCGGTGCGTGTACGTGTCCGGGTCCTCCGGGCAGTCGTAGTTGATCACGTGGGTGACGCCGGAGACGTCCAGGCCACGGGCCGCGACGTCGGTGGCGACCAGCACGTCGATCTTGCCGGCCCGGAACGCCCGCAGCGCCCGCTCGCGCGCGCCCTGGCCCAGGTCGCCGTGGACCGCCGCGACCGCGAAGCCGCGGAAGTCGAGGTCCTCGGAGAGCCGGTCGGCCGCGCGCTTGGTCCGCGTGAAGATCATCGTGAGACCGCGGCCGCGCGCCTGCAGGATGCGGGCCACCATCTCGATCTTGTTCATCGGGTGCGTGCGGTACGCCACCTGCAGCGTCTGCGGCGACGGGCCGGTCTCCACGGTGTGGCCCGCGTGCACGGTCACCGGGTGCCGCAGGAAGCGGCGGGCGAGCGTCACGATCGGGTCCGGCATGGTCGCGGAGAACAGCATGGTCTGCCGGTCCTCCGGCAGCATGGCGAGGATCTTCTCCACGTCGTCCAGGAAGCCGAGGTCGAGCATGCGGTCGGCCTCGTCCAGCACCAGCGCGCGGATCCGGTCGAGGCGCAGCTTCTTCTGCTTCGCCAGGTCCATCAGGCGGCCGGGCGTGCCGACCAGGATCTCGACGCCGGCCTTCAGCGGGTCCGTCTGCTGCTCGTAGGCGACGCCGCCGTAGATCGGCAGCACCCGCACGCCGCGGCCCTTGCCGGCCAGCGCCAGGTCCTTCGCGACCTGGAGGCCCAGCTCGCGGGTCGGGACCACGACGAGCGCCTGCGGCAGGCCGTCGCCGCCCTCGGCGGGCGCGAACACCCGGTCGATGAGCGGCAGGCCGAACGCGAAGGTCTTGCCGGTGCCGGTCGGCGCCTGGCCGATCATGTCGGAGCCGCGCAGCGCGATGGGCAGCGCGTACTCCTGGATGGCGAACGCGCGCTCGATGCCGGCGGCGGCCAGTGCGGCGACGGTCTCGTCCCGCACGCCGAGCTCGGCGAAGGTGGGCTTGTCGCTGACGGCAGCGGCTCGGGTGGGAGCGTTCTCCTGCTCTTCGATGTCGTTCATAAAGTTTTGGGGGTGCCCTCTCGTGGTGCGCCCCGCTTCGTTCGAGGGCGCGTGTGGGTCGAGGCGCGGGCCGCGCGCGGTCGTCCGAGGACGTCCGCGGGCCCGCACGCCGTCGCAGGGCTTGGGTTCACCGGCCGACGTGTCTGGTGCGACACGGCTGCGACGCGAGCCTCGCGCCACGAAAGCGGCGGCGAGAGCCCGGCGAGCCACACGTGTCGTGCAGCCTCACGTGCGGAGCGATGAAATCGATACCTGCGCCTGATCTGCTGCCAGCATACCCGACCAGCATGAACGGCACCTCAGCTGGAATATCTCGATTCGGTCGGGGTGCTCGTCAGTGGCGTGGGTCACAACCGATGCCGGTGTCGCTGGTCACCGCGGTGCACTGCCGCGTTCAGCGTTGAGCGGTAGCCTGCGCTCGTGTCCGGTGACGATTCACGATCGCAAGATCTTCGTGCCCCCGTGGTGGAGCTGCTCGGCCTGGTCGCGTTCGGCGAGCTGCTCGCGTTCGAGCGGATGGCGCGGGACGCCGCGCTCGCCCCCGACCTGCGCCGGCGCGCCATGCTCGGCGAGATGGCCGCGGTGGAGGTGGACGGCTATCAGCGGGTCGCGGCCCGGCTTGCGGAGCACGGCGTGGACCCGCAGGCGGCGATGGTGCCCTACGTGCGCCCGGTCGAGGAGTACCACGACGCCACCGAGCCGAAGGACTGGCTGGAGGCGCTGACCAAGGTCTACGTCGGCGACGGCATCGCGGACGACTTCCTGGCCGAGGTGGCCGCGCTGCTCGACCCGGCGGACGGCGACCTGGTGCGGCAGGTGCTGCACGACGGCCGGTACGCCGCGTTCGCGGAGGCGGAGCTGCGGGCCGCGATCGAGGCGGATCCCAAGGTTGCGAACCGGCTCTCGATGTGGGCGCGGCGGCTGGTCGGCGAGACGCTGTCGCACGCCCAGCGGGTCGCGGCCGAGCGGGCGTCGCTGACCGAGCTGATCGTCGCCGGCGCCGGGCGCGACGACGGCGTGCAGAAGCTCTTCCAGCGGCTCACCACGGCGCACTCGGCACGGATGAACGCGCTCGACCTGAACAACTGAGGCCCTCGGGAAACCGAGGCGCCGAAAAATTGAGCCGCCGGGGTCTCGCGGCCCCGGCGGCTCGATCACATCGTCGTGGCTCAGCGGGCGGTGAAGCCGACCGAGCGCTGGCTCGCCTCCGCGATCTCCACGTAGGCGACCTTCGTCACCGGGACAATGACCTTACGGCCCTTCTCGTCGGTGAGGGTGAGGACGCCGTCGCCGTTGATCGCCTCGGTCACGACCTTTTCGACCTCGTCCGGCGTCTGTCCGCTCTCCAGCACGAGCTCGCGCGGCGCGTACTGGACGCCGATCTTGACCTCCACGGGTCCTCCTCATGGGACGAAGATGTTCCGTTCGAAGGCTAGCCGATCAGGGGCGCCGATCGGCAGCTCAACCGCCGTGCTCGCGCAGAGCTGAATTAGTCACCTTGCAGTGGGAAGCTCGCGATCCCGCGCCAGAGCAGGGCGGTCAGCAGTGACTCCGCCTCCTGCTTGGGGATCTGGCGACCGTTGGCCAGCCAGAACTGCGCGGCGGTCTCCGCGGCGCCGACCAGGCCGGAGGCGAGCAGCTCGGCGTGCGCCCGGTTGACCCCGGTGTCCGAGATGATGGTGTCGGTCAGCGCCGCGATGCAGCCCTTCTCGACCCGCTCCACGCGCTCCCGTACGGCCGGCTCGTTGCGCAGGTCCGACGCGAAGACCAGGCGGAACGCCTCGCTCTCGTGGTCGACGAAGTCGAAGTACGCGGTCACGGCACCGCGGACGCGCTCCTTGTTGTCCGGCGTCGCCTGCATCGCGGCCTGGACCTTCGCGACGATCGCCTCGCAGTGCGTGTCCAGCAGCGCCAGGTAGAGCTCGAGCTTGCCCGGGAAGTGCTGGTAGAGAACCGGCTTGGAGACGCCGGCACGCTCCGCGATGTCGTCCATCGCGGCCGCGTGGTAACCCTGCGCGACGAAGACCTGTTGCGCGGCGGCGAGCAACTGCTTGCGGCGCGCGGAGCGCGGCAGACGCGTCGGCCGTCCCGCCGTTTGAGCGCCCCCCGACGCTGCGGTCATGGATCTACCTCCTTGCTGCGGGCGGACTGTGCACCGCTCGCGCCATGGGCTCAAGTATCCGGCGACACGTGGTTTCCACCACCGTCCCCCGCCCGGTCGCCGAATTAGCCCGACGTAGCAACTTATCGCTGCTGTCAGCACACGGTAGCCTCAGCGGGGGCGACGGAGGAGCGCACGGTGGACGAATCGAGGGAAGCGGACGACGCCACGCCGGGTGAAAACCATAACGGTGCGGCTCCGCGTGACGACCGCGCCCGGCCGAACGGCTGGGCGCCGGTCGATTCCGCATGGTCGAACGCGGGTCCCTCGCACGAGCCGGAGCCGATGCCCCCGGCATGGCGCCGGACGAACGATCGCGACGCGTCCTCATGGATCGACCCGCAGGCCCGATATGCAGACCTGATGGCACAACTGTCGCCGTCCCCGCCGGCCGCCACCGGCCGGACCCAGCGTCGGCCGGTCAACGGCCATGATCACGAGGAGCACCCGGTAGAGCCGCAACCCCCGCTGCCAGCCGCTCAGGTGCCGGCCAGCGCGCCCCCGTACCCGTACGAAGGTGACCTGGAGGACGCAGGTCTCCTCCCGCGCCCGACATACCCGGGCGAGCCGACCGAGTCCGAGATCACACCGCGTGACTCGTGGCACTCGTCGGGTGAGCCCGCGTGGGGCCGAGGCGAGCCGGACCCGCCGAGCCGGTACTCCGGCCCTCGCCCGGTCACCGGGCCGCGGCCGGTCGAGCCGCTGCGCCCGGTGGGTGCGCCGCGCGCCGACGAGCCGCGCCTCGGCCGTCGTGGCGACAACCCGACCGGCGGCCTGCGCGCGATCGACGGCGGCCTCTCCCGGGACGGCCGGGAGCAGTCCCGGGCCGACCTGACGGACACCGAGGTGAACGGTCCGCGCCTGATCGACTCGCCGGAGGGCCTGCCCACCCGCCAGGCGCGCGATCGGCTCAGCGAGGCCGGTGGCCGGCTGCTGGAGGGTCTGCGCCGCCGCTCGCCGGAGTTCGGCCGCGCGTTCGGCCGGGATCGCACCGAAGCGCCGGCCGACGTGCCCGCCGCGCCGGAGGAGCCGCCGGCCGCGCCGGTGGAGTCGCCGCACCCGGACCGGCTCGCCTACGAGCCGCGCCGGTCGAGCGAGAGCCGGTCGCCGGAGACGGACGGCGATCTGCCGCCGCGCCGTTCCGCGCGCGCGGGCGAGGAGAGCACGGAGCCGCGGGAGGCCGCGCCGCGCGCGGCCGGCCGCCGTGAGTTCCGTCCGCTGGACCTGGACAGCCGGCGTGCCGACCAGCCCGAGGAGGGCCGCCGGCGCGCGATACCGGACCCGGCGGACGAGCCGACGTTCCGCCAGTCCGGATACTCCGGGGGCTTCCCGGCGTATCCGCCGCCGCCCCCCGGCCTGCTGCCGCCGGGCCGCGACGAGTTCGACGACTTCGGCCGGGCGGCGGAGGCGCTGCCCAAGCGCGTGCCGTCCGACGACGTGCCGCTGATACCCGCGGCCCCGATCGCCGGCCCGCCCGCCGCCGACACGCCCGACCTGGCCCGGATCCGCGACAGCCTGCGCCGGGAGGACCCGGCGCCGGAGCGCGACCGCCCGGACGGGTTCGACGTGGACGCGATCCAGGCCGCGGTGCGCGAGGTCGCCGGCGTGCGGCACGCGACCGTGCACATCACCGAGAGCGGCGCGCACAAGCTGCGCCTCGACCTGACCGACGGCGCCGACCCGGCCGAGGTCTCCCGGATGGTGGCCCGGCTGCTGCAGGAGCGCATGGGCCTGGCCGCCTCCTCCCAGGAGGGCCTGCCGATCGGCGGGGAGGCGTCGGTCCCGGCGTCGGTCACGCCGATCCGCCCGACCGCCGCCGAGCCGCCGGCCGACGCGCCGTCCCGGCCGCAGAGCCGCAGCGGCGTCAGTTACCTGCCGCGCCCGGCCACCACGCCGAAATCCGAGTCGTCGTCCGCCGCGTCCGCGCACGTGCCGATCCAGCCGGGCGTCCGGCCGGTCCCCAGCCAGCCGGTCCCCGCGCTCCCCGCGCAGCCGGCCCCGGCGGACGAGCCGGCCCGGCGCCGCCGCGTGTCACCGCCGACCGAGAGCCTGCCGGTCGAGCCGGCCGCCGCCACCGACGAGACCGGCGAGCAGCTCGCGGCCGGCTACCTGCCCGGCCAGCCGACCGCGGCCGTGGTCGGCCCGCCGGCGCTGGACCCGGGTGGCCGTCCCGGCCCGCGCGTGCTGATCGAGCACGTACAGACCCGCACGTTCGGCCTGGACGTGACCGTGGAGGTGGAGCTGGCGGTCGGCGAGCAGGTCGCCACCGGCGTCGCCACCGGACCGGCCGTCGACGGCTACGTGCTGCGCCTCTGCGCGGTCGCGGCCGCCTCCGCCGTGGACGAGCTGCTGCGTTCCGACGACAACGGCGAGGAGCCCGGCCGCTGTTACGTCGAGCACGCCGCCGTGGTGCCGTTCGGCACCACCGAGGTCGCGCTGGTCGTGCTGCTGCTGGCCTGTGACGGCTGGGTCGAGCAGCTCAGCGGCTCGGCCGTGGTCGGCGGTGACCGGCGGCAGGCCGTGGTGCGCGCCACGCTCGCGGCCGTCAACCGGCGACTGGAAGGCCTGCTGCCCTCCTGACCGGCTGCCCGCATGCCGCTCCGGCGTGCGGGCAGACCGCGCACCGTGCGGCCCGCGCCCACGGTCCGCCGCACGAGGGATGGCCGGGCCACGGCGAGGCGAAAACACCTTCTCGGGCGGGTTACGCCGTTTCCGGCCGCTTTTGGTGGCAACCTTGAAGGGCGATGGCTACTCCGGGTAACCGAACCTATCCCCTGGGTGCCGCTGGTGGCCGTACCTCCGAGGAACGCGCGGCCGCCGCGGCGGCGATCAGGCGTGTCCGTCTCGACCCGGACGAGCGCCGGCGCCAGCGGCGGGAGAACTTCGGTCTGCCCACCGCGCCGATGTCCCGGTCGCTGGCCGTCACGCGCGCGGAGGGCCGGTCCGGCCGGCTGCGCCGCGACGCCGGCTCGGTCCGCATCCCCGGCCCGGCCCGGTCGCCGGCGCCGGCCGAACCGATCCGCCGGTTGCGGCGCAAGCGGCGGCGTACCGGCGTGATCGCGCTGTTGCTGGCCGCGGCCGCGCTGGTCGGGGTGGATCTCGCCCGGGGCCCGGACTACCGCCCGGTCAGCGCGCCCGGCGACCCCGCCGGGCCGGTCACGCCGGCGGAGCCGCCGACCCGTTCGGCCGACGCGCCCCACCCCGCGTCGCCCGCCCCGACGCCGTCCGTCCGGACACCGGTGGTCCCGAAGACGCCGGTGGTCCCGAAGACGCCGGTCGCCTCGCGGTCCGCCGCCGCGCCGCCACCCGGCGGTGAGACGGTGATGCCGGAGAAGGCCGCCACGTTCGCGCAGCAGGGCACCGGGACGTTCACCCACGCCGCCGGCCCCGGTCCGGTGCTGGGCCGGGCCGGGATGCTGCGGCGCTTCCGCGTGGTGGCGGAGGGCGGCACCGGTGTGCCGGTGGACGCGTTCGCGGCCGAGGTGGACCGGATCCTCGGGGACCGGCGCAGCTGGATCGCGTCCGGGCAGTTCCGCCTGCAGCGGGTGGCGCAGGGACAGAACGCGGAGTTCGTCGTCTACCTCGCGACGCCGCGGACCAGCGAGAAGATGTGCGCGGCGGACGGCCTGACCACGTCCGGCTACACGTCCTGCCGGCTGGTCGGCAAGGTGGTCATCAACGCCGCGCGCTGGCACACCGCGATCCCGGACTACGGCGCGCCGCTCGCCGATTATCGGGCGTACGCGATCAACCACGAGACCGGTCACCAGTTCGGGCACGGGCACGAGGCCTGTCCCGGGCCGGGTTCGCCGGCGCCGGTCATGCAGCAGCAGACGTACGGCCTGCGCGGCTGCCTCGCGAACGCGTGGCCGTACCTGGCCGGGCGCCGTTACCAGGGCAAGGCGGTGCGGTGAACCGCGCTCCCGTACCGACGTGAACTATTCCCCTGTCCCGCAGTGCGGGCGCGTGTCGCTTCTCATGGCGTGCTTCGTCACGGCCGAGCAACAATGGCGTCCGTATACCCAATCGATCCGGGGAGTCATATCGTGGCCCTACCCCCGCTCGTCGAGCCCGCCGCCGAGCTGACCGTCGACGAGATCCGTCGCTATTCCCGCCACCTGATCATCCCGGACGTCGGGGTCGAGGGGCAGAAGCGGCTCAAGAACGCCAAGGTGCTCTGTGTGGGCGCCGGTGGCCTGGGCTCCCCGGCGCTGATGTACCTTGCCGCCGCCGGCGTCGGCACGCTGGGCATCGTGGACTTCGACACGGTGGACGAGTCCAATCTGCAGCGTCAGATCATCCACGGCCAGTCCGACATCGGTAAGCCGAAGGCCGAGTCCGCGGCCGCGTCCGTGCGCGAGATCAACCCGTACGTGAACGTCCAGGTCCACAACACGTCGCTCGACAACGACAACGTGTTCGAGATCTTCGGGCAGTACGACCTGATCGTCGACGGCACCGACAACTTCGCCACCCGCTACCTGGTGAACGACGCGTGCGTGCTGCTCGGCAAGCCGTACGTGTGGGGTTCGATCTACCGTTTCGACGGCCAGGTCAGCGTGTTCTGGAACGAGTACGGACCGAACTACCGCGACCTCTACCCGGAGCCCCCGCCGCCCGGCATGGTCCCGTCGTGCGCCGAGGGCGGCGTGCTCGGCGTGCTCTGCGCGTCGATCGGCTCGATCCAGGTCACCGAGGCGATCAAGCTGATCACCGGCATCGGTGAGCCGCTGGTCGGCCGCCTGATGGTCTACGACGCGCTGGACATGTCGTACCGCACCATCAAGATCCGCAAGGACCCGAACGCGGAGCCGATCACCGGTCTCATCGACTACGACGACTTCTGCGGCGCGGTCTCCGAGGAGGCGCAGGAGGCGACGCTGGGCTCGACCATCACGGTCAAGGAGCTCAAGGAGTGGCAGGACGCCGGCAAGGACTTCTTCCTGGTCGACGTGCGTGAGCCCGCGGAGTACGAGATCGTCCGCATCCCCGGCTCCACGCTCATCCCCAAGGGCGACATCCTGAACGGCGAGGCGCTGTCCAAGCTGCCGCAGGACAAGCAGATCGTGCTGCACTGCAAGTCCGGTGTGCGTTCGGCCGAGGCGCTGGCCGCGGTCAAGGCGGCCGGCTTCGCCGACGCGGTCCACGTGCAGGGCGGCGTGGTCTCCTGGGTCAAGAACATCGACCCGTCGCTGCCGGAGTACTAGGCCTTCACGCAAATTGCCCGCTTCCTCCCGGAGGCGGGCATTTTGCTTGCCCTTAAGACGAGATCCCCCTCACGGATAGTTGATCTAGCCTGACTCGGCGAGAGCGGAACCCGATTTCCGGGGGTAGCCTGGCGCGGTGGTCGACATGGATGCCGCGATAGGCTTCGTGGTTGCCCGAGGCGATCAGGTAGATCGAGCCCGGCTCTCCTACCTGCGCAACGGCACCCCCGCACCCGATGACGCGATCGCTCGCACCGAGATGGGGCAGGCCCCCGACGGTGGCTGGCCGGCCCAGTGGGGCGGCGAGATCGCGTCCATCGACGCCACCTGCTTCCGGCTCGCCGAGCTCGACGACCTCGGCGCGCTCGGCCGTCCCGCCGGCCGCAAGGCGCTCGACTGGCTGGCCGGCCGTCAGCGCCCGGACGGCACCTGGGAGGAGGACGCCTCCTACGCGCACACCGCGCCACCCTGGGCCCGCCCCGGCGACCCCGAGGCGCGGCTGCACCTCACCGCGCTGGCCGCGTACTGGCTGATCATCGGCGGCGGTCAGGCCTCCGCCGAGAGCGGCCACTTCGATCCACGCCTCGGCGGCGCCTACGCCGGCGTCGCACGCTCCGCGGCCCAGGCGATCGCCGGCTCACTGCGCCCCGACGGCAGCTGGCCGTCCTACCTGATCACCGGCGCGCTCGGCGCCGCCGTCCTCCACCGCCAGGACATGTTCTACGAGTCCGCCCGCATGCAGCTGATCCTCGCCGACCGCCTGCCCAAGCTCAGCCCCGGCGACACCGCGTTCCTCGCCGCCACGCTCAGCCGCGCCGGCGTCCCCGGCAACGACCACCTGCCCCAGGCCGCCCGCCAGCGCCTCGGCGAGACCCAGCGCACCGACGGCGGCTGGCCCAGCGACGACGGCGACGCCTTCGACGTCCACACCACACTGCTCGCCATCCGCGCCACCCGCTCCTGAACCGGCGCCACACCGTCCCACGAACGACCCGGACCCCCATCTTCCCGCTCCCGGCGTGGCCCGGCCCGCATGCTCCCGCGGGCAAACCCGCGGCGACCTCCGACTCCGCTGGCGCTCCGCTCCGGCCACCGCGCCGGAGCCGGCGCCGCCGTTGGTCACGGCAGGCCCCCGGTCAGCTGTCGTTCGGCTGCCGCGCCGGGGCCGGTGCCGTCGTTGGTTGCGCCGGCTTCGCGGCGGTCGTGGCTGTCCCCGTTTCCGGCGTGACGGTGGCCGGGTGCTCCGCACCCGAAATTTCGCCATTCAGCCGCACCGGCCGCGGATGCCGGCTCGCGAAACGCCACGGGCCGGTGCGTCCCCGCCGCGATCTCGGGCACGCCGCCCAGCCGCGCGAGATTCGTGAAGGCCGGGCGACGCGGAGGACCGATTTGTTCAGGTAAGCAGAGCAAAGCCGCGCGCGACGCGCAGGGAGCCGGTGGCCGTTTTGTCCGGTCAAGCCAGGCGGGGACGTGCCGGAGAGCGCGTGCCGGCCTGGAGGGCGACAAGCGGTTCCCCGGCTGGTAAGCAGAGCAAAGTGGCTGGTCAGAGAAGTGCGGCGGTGCCGCCGCGACGAGGGTCGGCGGCGGCGCCGGAGCGGCCGACGGCGGACGTGCCGCCGAAGTAGTGGCTGAGGCGATCCCAGCGGTGGACCGGGAAGCCGGCGGCCTCCATCGCGGCCAGTTCGTCGTCGGGGACGCCGGCCTCGGCGTGCACGTCGTCGCCGACCACGTGGAAGCGCGGGCGGGCGATCGCGGCCGGCATGTCGAGGCCGTCGATCAGCGTGGCGATCAGCGTGTGGATCAGTGCGCTCCGGATCCGGGAGGCGCCGGCGGAGCCGCCGGCCAGCACCAGGTCGCCGTCGTCGTCCAGCACCACCAGCGGGCACATCATCGAGGACATCCGGTCGCCGGGCGCCAGGTCGGCGGTGATCAGCTCGGCCTCCCCGAGCATGGAGTTGAGGTGGATGCCGAGGCCGGGGAGCCACACGCCGGCGCCCAGGCCGAGCGTGGTGGTGATGACGCACGCGTTGCCGTGCGCGTCGACCGCGGCGACGTTCGTGGTGTCGCCGAGGCGCTGCGGGCCGCGGTCGGCGAGCGCGCGGGCGACGGCCACGGACCGGTCGGGGCGGGGCAGGCCGGCCAGCCCGGCCGGGAGCGTGCCGATCGTGGCGATCAGCGCGTTCAGGTCGTGCCGGGCCAGCACGCGCCGCCCGGCCAACGGCGCCTCGCGTACCGGCAGTTCCCGTACGCGGTAGGCGGCGAGGTCCGCGGGGCCGAGCGCGCCGCCGGTGGCGCGGACCGCGTCGACCATCAGTTTGGCGAAGCGCCCGGTGTAGAAGACGGCCGGGCCCTCGTCGGCGAGCTCGGTCATCGCCGCCTCCAGTCCGGGGTGGAACAGGCGTTCACCGGCGGCCAGGTAGCGGCCCTCGGGACGGTAGACGGCCGCGCCGTCGCCGTAGGCCAGCGCGGGGCCGCATCCGACCAGCGTGTGCGCGTGTTCCGGGGGCAGCAGCACGCCGGTCCGGGCGATCAGCGTCGCCGGCTCGACCACGCGTGACCAGGGCAGCGTGCCCCAGCGGCGGTGCACCTCCCCGGCACCGGCCGGGACGCCGGGCACGGCGACGCTGGCACCGCCGATGGAGTAGGTGACCGGGACCGCGCCGAACGCGACCTCGGTCGGCATCATCTCGCCGGGCGTGACGTCGCCGTCCAGCCCGGGCACGGCGCAGAAGAAGTCGAGGCAGGTCACGGCGTGGGTGGCGGCGTCGTACCAGATCGCGAACCCGCCGCCGCCCAGGCCGGTGAAGATGCTCTCGGCGGCGGCGCTGGCCAGCACGGCCGCGACCGCTGCGTCGGCCGCGGTGCCACCGGCGGCGAGCGCGCGCAGGCCGGCCTCGGCGGTAGCCGGGTGCCCGCCGGCGACCGCGGGCGGTACGGACTTTCGGGCGGTTTGCGTAGTCGTCACCGACGGCAGCGTAAACGGGTCTATGCGTGATCGGGTGTCGGTGGCTAACATCCGCGCGCATGAGCCCGCGATCGGATGATTTTCTGCCCCGCCGGGTGCACGTGGGCTACGCGCTGGGATCGCTGACCACCGGCGCGTTCGGCACCGTACCCGGGCTGCTGCTCCTGCCGTATCTGACCGACACGCTGGGCGTGGCCGCGGGACTGGCCGGTCTGCTCGTGCTGCTGCCCAAGGCCTGGGATGTGCTGATCAACCCGCTGGCCGGCCGGCTGTCCGACCGCACCCGCACGCGGTGGGGCGCCCGCCGGCCGTACCTGCTGGTGGCCGGGTTGGGTGTGGCCCTGCTCTTCGCCGCCATCTTCGCCGCACCGTTCGACACCGGAAGCGCCGGCGGCACCGAGAACGCCGAGAACGCCGGAGGCGGCGCCGGCAGCACCGCCTACGTGGCCGTCGCGTTCCTGGCGACCGCCACCGCGTACGCGTTCTTCCAGGTGCCCTACGTCGCGATGCCGGCCGAGCTGACCGCGGACCGCGCCGAACGGACCCGCCTGCTGACCTGGCGGGTGGCGGTGCTGGCGCTGGCCATCCTGGTCTCCGGCGCGCTGGCCCCGCTGGTGGTGACCGCGGGCGGCGGCGGGATCCCCGGTCACCGCTGGATGGGCGGGTTCGTCGGCGTGCTGATCGCGGCAGGTGCGGTCGGTGCGTTCCTCGGCACCGCGGGTGCGCCGGCCGGCCGGGTGCGGGAGAGCGAGGCCAGCCTCCGGGCGCAGGTGCGGACCGCGATCGCCAACCGCGCGTTCACCCGGCTGCTGATCGTCTTCGTGGTGCAGGCCGTCGGCATCGCCACCGTGCTGGCCGGTGTCAACTACTTCGCGGCCCAGGTGCTGCGCCGCCCGGACGACGGCCCGACGCTGCTGTTCGCCGCGTTCGTCGGCCCGGCGCTGCTGGTCATGCCGCTGTGGCGGCGGGTGGGCGCGCGGGCGGGGAAGGCGCGCGCGTTCACGATCGCGTCGCTGCTGTTCGCGGCCGGGGCGCTGGCCCTGGTGGCGGCGCCGGTGCTGCCGCCGGTCGCGGTCTACCTGATCGTGGCCGTGATGGGCGCCGGGTACGCGGGCGAGCAGGTCTTCGCGATGGCGCTGCTGCCGGACCGGATCGCGGACGACGAGGCGCGCACCGGCAAGCGGCAGGCGGGCGTTTTCACCGGACTGTGGACGGCCGGCGAGACGTTCGGCCTGGCGCTCGGACCGGGCGTGTTCGCGCTGGTCCTGGCGCTGTTCGGCTACGTCTCCTCGGACACCGGGCAGGCCGCGGCGCAGAGCGGCACCGCGAGGCTGGGCGTGCTGCTCGGCTTCACCGTGCTGCCGGCGCTGCTGGTGGCGCTGCCGCTGCCGCTCATCCGGGCGGGTTCCACCCGAACTCCCGCATCGGCACCCGCTCGCCCGTGAAGACCAGTCCCTCCGCGGCCAGCAGCGCACGCGCGCGCTGTTCGTGGCCGGGCGGGAGGCGGCCGGCGCTGTTCACCACCCGGTACCAGGGCACCGCGCCGCCGTGCCGCGCCATGATCGTGCCGACCAGGCGGGCGGAGGCGCGGCCGGACCGGTCGTGGAGCGCGTCCGCGATCGCGCCGTACGACGTGACCCGGCCCGGCGGGATGCTCTCCACCAGCGTGAGCACGGCCTCGACGTACTCCTCCGGTGTCATGCCGCACCACGATATGGGATCTGCGAAAGGGCGAGCGGGCGAGGGCGCGCAGAATGGGCGGGTGCGCGAAGCGGTGACCGAGGCGAAGCGGATCGTGGTCAAGGTGGGGTCGTCCTCGCTGACCACGGCCGCCGGCGGGATCGACGGGGAGCGGGTGTCGTCGCTGGTCGACGCGCTGGCGAAGCTCATCGACGACGGGCGGGAGGTGGTGCTCGTCTCGTCCGGTGCGATCGCGGCCGGGCTCGCCCCGCTCGGTCTGCGGCGCCGGCCGCGTGACCTGGCCACCCAGCAGGCCGCGGCGAGCGTGGGCCAGGGCCTGCTGATCGGGCACTACGCGACGAGCTTCGCCCGGTTCGGCCGTACGGTCGGGCAGGTGCTGCTGACCGCGGACGACGTGACCCGCCGCGCGCACTACCGCAACGCGTACCGCACGCTCCGGAAGCTTCTGGATCTGCGTGCCGTGCCGATCGTGAACGAGAACGACACGGTCGCCACCGACGAGATCCGTTTCGGCGACAACGACCGGCTGGCCGCGCTGGTCGCCGCGCTGGTCGAGGCGGATCTGCTGGTGCTGCTGTCGGACGTGGACGCGCTCTACACCGGTGACCCGGCCAAGCCGGAGTCGCGGCGGATCGACGAGGTGCGCGGCGACGGCGACCTGGCCGGCGTCACGATCGGAAAGACCGGAAAGGCCGGCGTGGGTACGGGTGGGATGGTCACCAAGGTGGAGGCCGCCCGGATCGCGACCGGCGCCGGCATCCCGGTGGTGCTCACCGCCGCACCGCTGGCGGCCGGCGCGCTGGCCGGCGAGCCGATCGGCACGTTCTTCCACCGGGAGCCGAGCCGGCCCGCGGCCCGGCTGTTCTGGCTGGCGCACGCGACCACGCCGCGCGGCCGGCTGCACCTGGACCCGGGCGCGGTGCAGGCGATCGTGGTGCGCCGCAAGTCGCTGCTCCCGGCCGGGATCACGGCCGTGGACGGTTCGTTCACGGCCGGCGAGCCGGTCGACCTGGTCGACGCCGGCTCCGGGGTACCGGTGGCCCGCGGGCTGGTCAACTACGACGCGGTGGAGCTGCCGGTGCTGCTCGGCCGGTCCACGAAGGATCTCGACCCCGATTACCGACGCGAGGTCGTCCACCGCGACGATCTCGTCCTGCTCTAGAAGGGTGCACCTGATGTCGAGCGTGATCGAGCAGGCGGGCCGGGCGCGTACGGCCGCCGCCGCGCTGGCCACCGCCTCCCGGACGGTCAAGGACGCGGCGCTGGCCGCGATGGCGGACGCGCTGGTGGCGCGCACCGCCGAGATCGTCGACGCGAACGGCAAGGACGTCGAGGCGGGCCGCGCCGCCGGCCTGTCCGACGCGATCATCGACCGGTTGTCGCTGTCGCCGGACCGGGTGGCGGCCATGGCGGACGGGCTGCGGCACATGGCCGGCCTGCCCGACCCGGTCGGCGAGGTGGTCCGCGGCTCCACGCTGCCGAACGGGCTGGAGCTGCGCCAGATCCGGGTGCCGTTCGGCGTGGTCGGCATCATCTACGAGGGCCGGCCGAACGTGACCGCGGACGCGGCCGGCATCTGCCTGAAGTCCGGCAACGCGGCGCTGCTGCGCGGCTCCGGCTCGGCCGCGCACTCGAACGCCGCGATCGTCGCCGTGCTCCGCGACGCGGTCGAGGCCCAGGGCCTGCCGGCCGACGCGGTGCAGCTGCTCGACTCGGCCACCCGCGACTCGGTGAAGGAGCTGATGCGGGCGCGTGGCCTGGTCGACGTGCTGATCCCGCGCGGTGGTGCCTCCCTGATCAAGACGGTGGTGGAGGAGTCCACGGTCCCGGTGATCGAGACCGGCGTCGGCAACTGCCACGTGTACGTGGACCGGCACGCGGACCTGGCGAAGGCGCTCGCCGTCGTGCTCAACTCGAAGACGCAGCGGCTCTCCACCTGCAACACGGCCGAGTCGCTGCTCGTCCACGCGGACGTGGCGGACCTGTTCCTGCCGGCGGTGCTGGACGCGTTCGCGGACGCGGGCGTGACCGTGCACGGCGACGCGCACACCGCGTCGTACGACCCGCGGGTGGTGCCGGCGACCGACGAGGACTACGCCACGGAGTACCTGTCCGCGGACATCTCGGTGGCCGTGGTGGAGTCGCTGGACGCGGCGATCGCGCACATCGGGCGCTACTCCACCGGGCACACCGAGGCGATCGTGACCGACTCGGTGGTCGCGTCGCGGGAGTTCGTGGCCCGGGTCGACGCGGCCGCGATCATGGTCAACGCGTCCACCCGGTTCACCGACGGCGGCGAGTTCGGCTTCGGCGCGGAGATCGGCATCTCCACCCAGAAGCTGCACGCGCGCGGTCCGATGGGCCTGCCGGAGCTCACGTCGACCAAGTACGTCGTCACCGGGGACGCGCACCTGCGGTCCTGACTGCGCGCCGCACTCGTGCCGGGCACCGTGCACCTGCGAAGCTGATCTCGTGTTGGGTGATGCGCTGCCGGAGGACGGAGTCCCGGCCGAGACGATCCTGGCCGAGCTGGGTGCGCTGCGCGCGGGCGACCTGCCGACCCACGGCGGGCGGCTGTTCGCGTACGTCTACGACCCCGCGGTCGACGGCCTGGACGCGCTGACCGCGAGCGCGCACGCGCTCGCGGCGCACGTCAACGGGCTCGACCCGACCGCGTTCCCGTCGCTGCTGGCCATGGAGAACGCGCTGGTCGGCGCCGCCGCCCGGCTGCTCGGCGGCGGCCCGGCCACGGTCGGCACGGTCACCGGCGGCGGCACCGAGTCGCTGATCCTGGCCGTGCAGGCGGCCCGGGATGCCCGGCCGGACATCGCGCACCCCCGGCTGGTGATCCCGGAGACCGCGCACGCCGCGTTCCTGAAGGCCGCGCACCTGCTGCGGGTGGCGGTGGACCGGGTTCCGGTCGACCCGGTCACGCTGCGCGCCGACCCGGCCGCCATGACGAGGGCGATGAGCCCGGACACGGTCCTGGTGGCGTGCTCGGCGCCGTCCTACGCGCACGGCGTGATCGACCCGGTCGGGCAGGTGGCCGCGCTCGCCGCGGCGGCCGGCGTCCGGTGCCACGTGGACGCCTGCTTCGGCGGCTGGACGCTGCCCTACCTGCGCCGGCTCGGGCTGCCGGTCCCGCCGTTCGACCTCTCCGTGGCCGGTGTCACATCGATCTCGGTGGACCTGCACAAGTACGCGTACGCGCCGAAGGGCGTGTCCGTGCTTCTGCACGCGGACGCGGCGCTGCGCCGCCCGCAGTACTTCGCGTCCGCGGACTGGCCCGGCTACACGATGCTGAACGCCGGCCTCGCCTCCACCCGGTCCGGTGGCCCGATCGCGGCCGCGTACGCCACGCTGCGCTACCTCGGCGAGTCCGGTTACCGCCGGCTGGCCGCCCGCACGCTCGGCGCCGTCCGCACGCTGGCCGAGGCGGTCCGGGCCGTCGACGGCCTGCGTCCGCTGGTCCAGCCGGAGACCACCGTGGTCTGCCTGACGTCGGACGATCCCGGTCTGGACGTGTTCGTGCTGGCGGACGAGCTGACCGCGCGCGGCTGGCATACCCAGCCCCAGCTGGCGTACGGGGACGTCCCGCCGACGCTGCACCTGACGGTCACCGCGGCGGTCGCGCCGGTCGCCGCCGAGTTCGGGCCCGCGCTCGCCGAGGCGGCCGCGGCGGCCCGCGCGCACGGCCCGGTGGTGCTGCCGGCCGGCCTGGCCGCGACGGTGGCCGCGCTGACGCCGGAGACGCTCACGCCGGAGTTGGTGGCCGGCCTGGCCGAGTCGCTCGGCGTGACCGGTGGGGGAGCGCCCGGGGCGACGGTGAACGCGCTGCTGAACCTGGCGCCACCGCGACTCCGGGAACAGTTTCTGATCGAATTCCTGAGTTTGCTGCAGCGCCCGGCCGTACCGCCGGAGAATTGATCTTGTTGTTGTGAGGTGTATTGCGGTTCCGCCCGGGAACCCTGCTCCGGCCAGGGTCTTCTCGCATTGCCAGGATGGGAACGCACGTCACAGAAAATTGCGGCATCGGAGGGCTGGCGCACAAAGGGCGGGTTGTGGTTAGGCTAGCCTTAGTTCAATTCTTCGATTCGGGAGGCCTGGCATGCCTGAGCCCCGGCGCACGCCGCAGGCGCGGACCGCGATCGTGACCCGCACCGAGCGGATCACACCGCACATGATCCGCGTCTGGCTCACCGGCGACGAGCTGGCCGGATTCGGTGCGGGTGAGTTCTCCGACCACTACGTGAAGCTGTGCTTCCCGCAGGACGGCGTCGACTACCCGGACCCGCTCGACATGGCCGCGGTCCGCCGCGACATGCCCCGTGAGGTCTGGCCCCGCATCCGGACCTACACGGTGCGCTCCTGGAACCCGGCCACGCTGGAGTTGGCGATCGACTTCGTGCACCACGGCGACGAGGGCATCGCCGGCCCGTGGGCCGACCGTGCGCGTCCCGGCGACACCCTCACCATGATGGGCCCCGGCGGCGCCTACCTGCCCGACCCGGCCGCCGGCTGGCACCTGCTGATCGGTGACGAGAGCGCGCTGCCGGCCATCGGCGCGTCGCTGGAGCGTCTGCCGCTCGGCGCCCAGGCCCGCGTGTTCATCGAGGTCAGCGGGCCCGAGGAGGAGCAGAAGCTGGACACCGACGGGCTCGCCGAGATCATCTGGGTGCACCGCGGTGACGCCGCCGTCGGCGCGCGGCTGGTCGAGACCGTGCGCGCGGCCGTCCCGGCGTTCCCCGCCGGCGACCTGCAGGCGTTCGTGCACGGCGAGGCGACCTTCGTGAAGGAGTTCCGCCGGCTTCTCAAGCTTGAGCTCGGTGTGCCCATGGACCGGCTCTCCATCTCGGGTTACTGGCGCCGCGGCGCGGACGAGGACGGCTGGCAGTCGTCCAAGGCGGAGTGGAACCGGCGGGTCGAGGAGGAAGAAGCCGCGCTCGTCGCCCGATAACGGGGTTAGAGTGCCTGGGTGACCGGTTTCCCGCAGGTCCTCGGCGAGCCCATCAAGTTCGTGCTGAACTGGGGGCGGCGCTACTCACTCTGGGTGTTCAACTTCGGCCTGGCCTGCTGCGCGATCGAGTTCATCGCGGCCAGCATGGGCCGGCACGACTTCATGCGGCTCGGCGTCATCCCGTTCGCGCACAGCCCGCGGCAGGCCGACCTGATGGTCGTCTCCGGCACCGTGACGGACAAGATGGCGCCGGCCATCAAGCGCCTCTACGACCAGATGCCCGAGCCGAAGTACGTCATCTCGTTCGGCTCCTGCGCCAACTGCGGCGGCCCGTACTGGGACTCCTACTCCGTCACCAAGGGCGTCGACCAGCTCATCCCGGTCGACGTCTACGTCCCCGGCTGCCCGCCCCGCCCCGAGGCGCTCCTGCACGGCATCCTCCGCCTCCAGGAGAAGATCGCCGCGGAGGAGTCCGGCCTCGGCGGCGTCTCCCGCCCCGACCCCCGCGCCCTCACCGCCCCGATCGTCCCGCCGCCGTCCTGAGCTTGTGCCGTCCACTTAGGATTCGCGGCATGGGATTGCCTCGTGTCACTTTGGCGTCACTTACTGCGATGGCGTTGCTTGTCCTGTCACCCGTGCCCGCGTCGGCGGAGGCCCCCACCGGCACCGTCGAGGGCCGCATCACCGATCGGCACGGCGCGCCCGCCGACGCCCATGTCACCGCCGAAGCCGTGAGCGGCGGCTGGTCGGCGACCGCCTACACCTGGGATCTCGGCGACGGCCGCTACCGCATCGAGGGCGTGCCGGCCGGTGACTATCGGATCTCCATCTACGACAACTCGCGCGGCTTCCAGTGGGTGCCGGGCGCGGAGGACAGGGCGGCCGCGACCGTGTTCACCGTGGCCGGCGGTCAGACGCTCACGGTGGACGAGGAGTGGCTCCCGGGCGGCGCGGTCCGCGTGACCGTCGTCGACGCCGAGACCGGGGCGCCGGTTCCGCGCCCGTGCGTCCAGGTGCACACCTACCAGGCCGGGTGGCGCTGCGGCACGAACGGGGTCGTGACGCTGGACGACATGCAACCCGGCACCTGGCTGTACGCGGTCACCGCCGCGCCCGACTACTTCCCGCTGGAGCCCGACTCCGACCGGCGGGTGACGATCACCCGGGGCATGGAGACGGCCCTGACCGCGGAGTTGCGCCGCGGTTCCGGGATACAGACCACCGCGGTCGACGCGGAGACCGGCGCCCCGCTGGCGAACATCTGTGTCTCGGTCGCCGATCCGGCCGCGGGCGGGATGCACTACACCCGGACCTACAGCCCACTCGGCAGCGCCTGCTCGGACGAGTCGGGCGTGCTGCGCATCGGCCCGCTCGCCGAGCCGATCCCCGTGCAGCTGTACGCCTGGGAGCTCCCGCGGCCCACGGCACAGCCGAACTACGGCGACCAGTGGATGACCGCGGACGGCGGCACCGGCGACCAGCGCGAGGCGCTGATCGTGACCCCGGCGGAGAAGCAGACGGTGGTGCTGCCGGAGATCCGGATGGACCGGCCCGGCACCGTTACCGGCGTCGTGACCAGCGCCGCCACCGGTCAGCCGGCGCAGGGCACGTGCGTCTACCCCTACGCGGTCGGGCGGAACGCCGGCCTGGGGTCCGGCGGCCGGCACTGCACCGACGCCACCGGCCGCTACACGCTGTCCACCCTCGGGCCCTACGAGTGGCCGCTGGAGTTCGTCTCGGTCACCCGGGCCTGGCAGCGGTCCGGTGGCACCGCCGACCGGTTCGCCGCCACCCCGGTCGCGGTCACCGCGGGCGGCACCGCGACGGCCGACGCGTCCGTGCCGGAGGGCGGCGTGCTGACCATCGAGGTGACCGGCGGCGACGGTGCACCGGTGGCCTGGGGGCACGCCGAGGTCCGCAACGCGGTCACCGGTGACCACGCGGCCCACGGATACATCTATGACGGCGCGGCGACGCTCGGCGCACTGCACACCGAGGACGTCCTCGTGCACGTCTCGGGCGACGGCTTCGACTGCTGGCACGGCCCGGTCGCGGTCACCGCGGGCGGTACCACGGCGATCGCGCTGGACATCGCGACGCACTGCGGCACCCGTCCCTGACCGACGGCCCCGGGCCGGGCGGTGGCGGCGCCGCCCGGCCCGATTCGCCGCATAACCGCCTGTCGTTGGCGTCGCGGGGCTAGCCTCGCGACCATGGGAAGCGATCAGCGTGCCGTGCACATCGTCGACGTGCTCATGCGGGAGTTCGGGGAGCTGATCGCGGTGGACCCGGCCGCGTTCCGCCGGAAGTTCCGGAAAATGGCGGCGTCACCGTTCGCGTTCTACCGGGGCAGCGCGGCCCTGTTCTACGCGGACATGACCGGTGACTTCGCGGACGACCGGTTCCTGAACGCGCGGACCAGCCGGGTGTGGATCCACGGCGACCTGCACGCGGAGAACTTCGGGACGTACATGAACGGCTCCGGCGAGCTGGTCTTCAACGTCAACGACTTCGACGAGGCGTACGTGGGCCCGTTCTCCTGGGACCTCAAGCGCTTCGCGGCCAGCGTCGCGCTGATCGGGTACGCCAAGGCGCTGTCCGACGACGTGATCGGCGAGCTGGTCACCGCGTTCGCCCGGGCGTACCTGACGGAGCTCCGGGCGATCGCGCGCGGCGGCGACGACGCGATCGGCTCGATCACGCTGGCGAACGCGGACGGCGTGCTGCTCAAGGTGCTGCAGCAGGCCCGGCTCAACACGCGGGTGGACCTGCTGGCCGCGCAGACCACGATCGACAACTACGAGCGGCGGTTCACGCTCGCGGACGGCGTCTACGAGATCGACGACGCGGCGCGGGAGACCGTGACCGCGGCGTTCCAGCGTTACCTGGGCACGCTGCCGAGCCGGCGCCCGGTGGAGGCGCACATCAAGGACATCGTGCTGCGCAAGGGCGTGGGCATCGGGTCGGCCGGGCTTCCGTCGTACAACATCCTGCTGGAGGGGCACACCCAGGCGCTGGAGAACGACGTGGTCATCTACATGAAGCAGGCGCAGGTCCCGGCGGTCGCGCGGCACATCGGCGACCAGGCCGTGCACGGCTACTTCAAGCACCAGGGCCACCGTACGTCCGAGTCGCAGCGGGCCCTGCAGGCGCACGCGGACCCGTGGCTCGGCTACACCGAGATCGACGGCGTCGGCCAGCTGGTCGCCGAGGTCTCCCCGTACGCGGCGGACCTGGACTGGTCCGACGTCAACGAGCGCGAGGAGCTGACCGGCGTGGTCGCGGACCTCGGGCGCGCGGTGGCCCGCATGCACTCGGTCGCGGACGACGAGTCCGCCCACGACCTGGTCGACTTCTCCACCGAGGAGGAGATCGTGGCCGAGGTCGACCGGGACGAGACCGGCTTCGTCCGGCACCTGGTCGAGTTCGCCCACGTCTACGGCGACCGGGCCCGCGCGGACCACCAGCAGTTCGTCGACCTCTTCCGCAACGGCCGGCTGCCGGGCCTCTAGCCGCGCCCAGGCCTAGAACTCCACCGCGATCTTGACCTCGCCCTTGTTGTCGCCGTAGGCGTCCTCGAACGACGCGACCGGCACCCGCTTGGTGATCAGCCCGGTCAGCCAGGAGCGGTCCGCGCGGGCCAGCGCGTCCGCCGCGGCCTCCCAGTGCCGCCGGTTCGCGTTCACGGTGCCGAACACCACGTTGTTCTCCAGGACCAGCTGGCGGTTGAGCGCGCCCGCGTCCACCTGGTTGCGCCGGCCCGGATCGGAGACGCCGGTCAGGCACGCCATGCCGTTCGGGCCGACCTTCGCCATCACGTCCAGCACGATCGACGGCACCGCGGTGCACTCGATGATCACGTCCGGCTCGAAGTCGATCTCACCGACCGGCTCCGGGTGGTACGTGACACCCAGCTCGCGGGCCAGCGCCGGCTTGTGCCCCTCGGTGTTGTGGTCGAGCACGTGCACGTCCAGTCCACGCTGGGTGCCGAGCAGCGCGGCCAGCAACCCGATCGGCCCGGCGCCGGTGACCAGCACGGTCTCCGGCCGCCAGACCGACCGCGCGCCGATCCGCTCGATGTGCTCCCACGCCTTCGCCAGCACGCTCGCCGGCTCCAGCAGCACACCGGCCAGCCCGAGCCCGGGCTCCAACCTGACCGCGAAGTCCGGCTCCAGCCGGTAACGCTCGCGCGCGAACCCGTGCCGGCCCTTGATGCCGTGCTCCGTGTAGCGGCCGTTGCGGCACATGTCCCACTCGCCGGCCGCGCAGTTCGGGCACGGGACCGGGTCGGGGTGGCGGACGATGCCGGCGACCAGGTCACCGGCCTCGAACGTGCCGGTCGGATCCGCCAGCACCCGGCCCAGCGACTCGTGCCCGATCACCAGCTCCCCGTCGCCGGGCGCCTCGCCGTAGTCGCCGTCGATGATCTCCCGGTCGGTGCCGCAGACACCGACCGCGACCGCCTCGACCAGCACCTGGCCCTCGTCGTCCGGCGGCTCCGGCAGATCCTCGGCGAGCCGCAGTGATCCGGCCGTCCCCGGCGTGATGGTCAGTCCCCGCATGTCCACCGATGTTCCCCCGCGGCCGCACTCTATTCTTCGGTCTCATGGCCACCGTCACGCTCCGGGCGCCGCGCCCCGGCGAGTTCGGCTGGATCGTGCAGCGGCACGGCGCGGTCTACGCGGCCGAGCACGGCTTCGACGTGACGTTCGAGGCGTGGGTGGCGCGGATCGTCGCCGGGTTCGCCACCGCGCACGACCCCGCGCGCGAGGCCGTCTGGATCGCGGACGCGGACGGCGAGCCGGTCGGGTCGATCATGTGCGTTCGGCACGACGACACCACCGCCAAGCTGCGCGTGCTGCTGGTGGAGGCGTCCGCGCGCGGGCTCGGCGTGGGCGGCCGGCTGGTCGCCGAGTGCGTCCGGTTCGCGCGGGCGGCCGGATACACCCGGATGGTGCTCGGCACGTACGACGCGATGACGGCGGCCCGCCGGATCTACACCCGAGCGGGATTCACGATGGACGATGCGGTGCCGGTCCGGGCGCACGGGCACGACCTCGTGGAAGAAACCTGGTCGCTGAGGCTCTGACACGTACCCTCGATGTCCCTAGGATCTGTTCCTATGACGCCCGAAGAGGTCGGCACCCGTCTGGTCAGCCAGCTCAGCGACGCCGAGGCCTCGGTCTCGGCCGGCGGGGACGCGTTCGCGCGGGCCACCGTGGACGTGCCGCCCGCGCGCTGGTGGGCCGCGTGCCGGGCGGCCCGCTCCCCGGCCGGACTGGGCTGTGACTTCTTCGACTGGTTGTCCGCGGTGGACGAACTCGACGGTGGGTTCGCGGTCGTGGCGCACCTGTGGTCGACCCGCCGCCGCGACGGCGTGCTGATCCGCACCCGGGTGCCGCGGGACGCGCCGGAGCTCGAGTCGATCGTCGGGCTCTACCCCGGCGCGGCGTGGCACGAGCGGGAGACGTTCGAGATGTTCGGGATCGGGTTCACCGGGCACCACGACCTGAAACCGCTGCTGCTGCCGCCGGAGTTCGAGGGGCATCCGCTCCGCAAGGACTTCGTGCTGGCCTCCCGGGTGGCCAAGCCGTGGCCGGGCGCGAAGGAACCGGGCGAGGCCGCGGCCGGCGGCGGCAAACGCGCGCCGATGCGGCCGCCGGGCGTCCCCGACCCGAACGAGTGGGGACCACAGGCCGGCCAGCTTCCGTCCCGACCGCCCCGTCCCGACCGTCCCGCCCGTCCCGACCGTCCCGCCCGCCCCGACCGCGCCGATCGCCCTGCGCGCCCGGCCGCCGAGGTGCCCGGGACCATGCCGGTGCCGGAACCGCCGCCCGTCTCGGAGCAGGCCCCGCGCCCGGACACCGACGGGACCGGTGCCTGATGCCGCTCTGGGTGGAACTGCTGATCCGGATCGCCGCCGTGGTGGTCGCGTTCCTCACCCTGCCGCTCATCGTCGGCCAGGTCGAACACAAGGTGATGGCGCACATGCAGGGTCGCCTCGGCCCGATGTACGCCGGCGCGTTCCACGGCTGGGCCCAGCTCGTCGCGGACGGCGTCAAGTTCGTGCAGAAGGAGGACATCACCCCGCGCGCCGCCGACGCCCCCGTCTTCAAGCTCGCCCCGCTGGTCGCGCTCGTCCCGTACCTGCTGGTCCTGCTGGTCATCCCGCTCGGCCCCGGCGACCTGGTCGCCCAGCCGCTCGACATCGGCCTCTTCTTCGTCCTCGCCGTGGTCGGCGTCGGCGTGGTCGCCGTCCTGATGTCCGCCTGGGCCTCCGCGAACAAGTACTCCCTGCTCGGCGGCCTCCGCGGCGCCGCACAACTGCTCGGCTACGAACTGCCGCTGGTCCTGGCCGCGGCCAGCGTCGCGATGGCCGCCGGCACGCTGTCCCTCCCCGGCATCGTCGAGGCCTGGCACCCGTGGTGGCTGCTCTGGCAGGCCCCCGCGCTCGCCGTCTTCTTCATCGCCGCGCTCGCCGAGATCCGCCGCCCACCGTTCGACATGCCGATCGCCGACTCCGAACTGGTCTTCGGCTACATGACCGAATACACCGGCCTCCGCTTCGCCTTCTTCCTGCTCGCCGAATACGTCGGCATCGTCGTCATCTCCGCGCTCACCACCGTCCTCTTCCTCGGCGGCTGGCGCGGCCCGTTCGCCGACGACACCCTCGGCTGGCTCTGGACCCTCATCAAGATCTTCGCGGTCGCCTTCCTCATCATCTGGCTCCGCGTCTCCTACCCCCGCCTCCGCGAGGACCAGCTCCAACGCCTCTGCTGGCTCATCCTCGTCCCGGTCGCCCTGGCCCAGCTGGTCCTGACCGCCGCAGTCCGCCTGGCACTCTGACGACGAACCACATTCCCTTTCCCACTTCCGGCGTGCCCAGCTCCCAGTGCTCCCGCGGGCACCGGTCGGCCGCAGGCGGCCTCCCTGCCGGCCCCGCGTCACCAGACCCCCGACCGCCCGGCGCGAGAACCCGTGGCGACCGGACCGGAGTCGTCTGCGCGAGAATGGCGGGATGACCGACCACGCCCGGAGCGCTGATGCGCTGGTTGCGGAGCGGTCGAATGCCGGCGACGTGGACACGATCACTCTGTGGCGGTCTGTCGGCCAGGCCGAACTGGACTTCGTCGCTTCGTCAGGATGGCGCGCCTGGCCGGTGCGGCTCCCGGATCAGCCGGTCTTCTCCGCCGGACCTGATCGTCAGCGTGCCGTGCGGATGTGTCGCGAGCGGACCGTGCCCGCCGAGGGCATGGGATACGTGATCCAGTTCGACGTCCTCCGGGCATTCCTGGATCGCTACGAGGCATTCCACGACACTCGCCACGACGAGCTCGAGTATCGGATCCCGGCAAGCGACTGCGCCGAACTCAACGCCCACATCATCGGCGCGATCAGGGAGGAGGCCGACTATCGGGGCCCGCTCACCGACGCCGAGTTCACCGAAGCCGAGCAGGCCCTCGGCCGGCCCCTACCGCAGGCATGGCGACGCTATCTGCAAGGCGAGTCCTGGTTCCGGCGGGGATGGCTGACGAGCGGAGCATACGTATGGCTCAACACGCCGCGCGAGATGCTCGGCCTGCACGAGGCATGGGACGAGGCCACCGGCGCACACACCGGCATCGCGATCATCGGCGGCGACGGTTCCCGCGAGCAACTGGCGCTGGACCTGCGGAAAGACCCCGCACCGGTGCTGCTGATCGACATCACCAGCGCCGGCTGGGAGACCGGAATCCCACAGGCTGACGACGTCCACCAACTCATCGACCGCATCGAGAGCGGCGAGTTCGAGTTCAGCTTCGACGAGTGACGCCATCCCGTTCGGGCCGCACCATTGGCACGCATCCGATCGAAATCCCGCGCCACCACGAGAACGGCCTCTCACCCGCGTTGCCGCTGGTAAGAGGCCGTTATGCCTTGTGGTGGCGGGTAGCGGATGCGAATCTCGGTAGCTTTGCGACGGATTTACAGGGCGTCACGGATGCGCGCCCAGCAGCCCGTCTACCTGGCATTTCATCCGAGCTACGAGGCCTGCCAACCGAACTGCCCACGATCTGCCCACGGCGGGGCAGAGCCCGTACGGCGCTATCGCCGGGTACGCGACAGAAGCGCGCTCGTATCGATCGACATGGCGAACGGCTCGCTCGCCGTGAGGGTCTCGCCATACTCCGCCACGGCGTGCTCGACGTAATGTGCGCCCTCCAGCCGGAGCAGACGCAACGCCACGTCATCCTGAGCCTGCTCGACCAGGAGATACCAAGGGATGCCGGCCGCGGCGTAGAGCTGCATCTTGACCAGGCGATCGGCGGCGGCGTTACCCGGTGAGACCACTTCGCCGACCAAGACCGTCTCGCCGGCCTCGACCACGACTCCCTCGTCATCGGTGTCCGCGACCACCAGGTCCGGGATGACGATCCGGTCGCCACGCAGACGGAGGTTGACGGCCTCGAAGACCCAGAGGTCCGCAGGAGTGGCGGCATCCTCCAGCGCGGCAGCCAGACGGCGAGAGACGTGCTGGTGGCGCTTGCTCGGGGCCGGGCTCACCAACAGGCTCCCATCGATCAATTCGATTCGATCCAGCGTCTCGCCGAGGGCCAGGTACTCGGTCTCACTCCAGGGACCGACGTGCCCGATGACAGCCACGCTCATGCGGCCACACCTCCACCCCACTCAACTGGTCGTCTCGCCGTCCACGATACGCAGGCCGGAGGGAGAATCGCACCTGCTGAACACAGCATCGTTCGGCTTCCCACAACTGATGGCGTTGGCACCGAGTCAGCCATCGACGTCCCGCCTGCCCTTGCCCGCGATCTGCCCGCGGTCGGCCGCTGGTCGAAGTGGCGTCCCGCGGTGGCCGCTCCACCAGAACGTGGCCCGACGGACCCAGCTCATCGGGTTCACCGTGACAGCCGGGGCATCAGGATCTTGGTCGGGTGCCACGCGACACCTCCGGGAAGCTGCCCTGAGACGGGTGCGAGCGCCTTAACCGCCTGAAGGGAGGTACCGACGTCCCAGACCTGGCGGCTGAACTCTTGGTAGGCGTCAAGGCGCCGTCGCGTCTCGACGGGCTTCTTTCGAGCCATTCGAGCCGGCGGATGAAGAGCGTTCCCCACAGCTCCCTGTCGGGTGGGTCGACGGCAGACGGGACGCTCAGACGGATGGGTGCGTCGGTGGCCACAAGCGGGGCCGCGACCGGCGGGAACAGCATGATCGACCTGCCCACCACTACCCGTGGACGGCCGTACGCGGCTGGTATCAGCCGGAAAGAACGGGGAAAGCCCCGATCGGCGTTTCCGCTGATCGGGGCTTTCACTCTGCCTGGTGGCGGGTAGAGGATTCGAACCTCTGTAGCTTTCGCGACGGATTTACAGTCCCCCTCCTACCCCCGTATTTACCTGCAAGAACACCTCTGTACGTGCTCGCTGGGGGAGGTATGGGGGCGGCAGGTGGCCTGCCTAGCTACGCGGCGCCTTCCTTCGGCAGGTATCGCAACAGCGCCACGTCCCCCACGGCGCGCACCTCGGCGAGCTGCATGCGCCGCGTTGATCCGCCCGGGTATGCCGCTGGCCGCAGGAAAGGCGGTGCCGCCGCATCTCCGACGATCAAAGGCGCGACTGCCAGATGAAGCTCATCGGCCAGGCCCGCGGACAGGAACGCGGTGTGCACGGAGCTGCCGCCCTCCACCATCAGGCGCTCGATCCCTCGCGCGCCCAAGTCATCAAGCAGCCGTCCGAGGTCGATCGTCTCGCCGAGCGACACCACCTCAGCCAGGCCGTCCAGGCGCTCGCGCAGCTTCTCCGCGCCTGCATCGGTCGTGTACGCGATCTTGTCTCCGCCGTGGTGCCAGAACTTCAGGCCAGGATCGATGTCGCCGCTCGCGGTGATGGTGACCTTCAGAGGGAAGGCTGGCTTCCCGGCAGCCACCCGCGCGGCACGCCGAGCCTCACTGTTGACCAGCAGGCGGGGGTTGTCCGCCCGCATCGTGCCCGCGCCGATCAGGATGGCGTCAGACTCGGCGCGCACCTGGTCCACCCGGTCGAAGTCCTCGGCGTTGGACAGTAGGAGTCGATCAGTGCTGGCATCGTCAATCCGGCTGTCGATTGAGGTGGCGACGCTCAACAGCACGTACGGGCGGCTCATCTGGTCTCCAGGGTCAGGCGGCGGATGGAACGGCGCTGGTCAGCGCCTGGTGGAAGGCGGCAACCTCGGGCACCGAGGGCCACCGGCTCATCAGATCGACATCGAGGGTCGCCAGCTCGGTCAGGATGCGCGCGGACTGGGTGGCCGCGCCTACGGCGAGCGCCTGCATGCCGATGCCCGCGGCCTGCTCGGGCTGCCTGGCGCCACGGTGCGCGGCTGCCTGACGCGCCAGGTAGACACCTCGGTCGCGGTGGTAGCCAGCCGGCGTGTTGGTGATCGCGGTGGCGAAGCCAGCCGCCGCGCCCTCATGCTGCCCGAGCGCATGGAGACTGCGCGCCTGGTGCACGCTGATGTACGCCTGATCCAGCCATATGCCCCACGTCGAGGCCGGGTCGAAGTCCCCGCGGGCTACCAGCACACGCGCCCGCTCGTAGGCCCGATCCGCAGCATCCGAGTCGTTGCGCAGGGCGTGTCCGTGCGCGGTGTATACGGCTGCGATCGCCGCCAGCCGAGTCCCTGGCCGTGCCATGTCCTCTGCGGCCTGACCCATGTCGATCGCCTGCATCGGGTCGCCCATGTCGCCGGCGAGCTGCGCCTTTCGCGCGAAGACGTACGCGGCCAGGTCATGATCGGTTCCGGCGTATGCCCATTCCAGCGCCCGATCGAGCCAGAACTGGGCCTGGGTGAAGTCCCCCGCATCCTGGTGCAGCCACGACGCAAACTCGGCGAACTGCGCTCGCAACTGGGTGAGGTTACGCCGGTCCACGCCAGCGAGCTGGTCGCGTAGGTGCCCCATGACTCCGATCTGGTGCTGGACGGCGGGGATGACAGCTCGCGGTCCGAAGAGGTTGTCATTGTCGATGAGCACCCGCCGCACCGCGGTCAAGTGCTCAATCGGGTTCGCGTCTGGAGCAGGTGCAACTGGTGCGCCGAGTGCAGGAGTCGGCGCACCAAGCGCGGGCACGGCGAGGGCGGCTGACGCCCCAGTCAGCTTCAGCAGGGCGCGACGAGTTACGGACACGTAGACGACCTTTCCGTCAAGCAGCACCGGCAGGGAAACGGCCTCGTCCCCCGATGCTGCCGCCGCGCTGGTGCCGATCGCTAGGCCAGAGATCAAACCCGCCTCATCGGCCCCTAGATTGGCCTCATGCCTCGGCGGGTTGGCCGCGTTTCCGGGCGTGGCCTCATGCCGGCTCGCGGCCTGCATGGCGTCCCAAAGCCGCACGAGCACACCGGTCCCGCCGAGGACTTGATCGCACGCCTCAGCGATCCCCCGTGGTGGCTTCCGCTCCGCGCGCTCGAACTTTCCCAGGTGAGATGCGTCGTAGTAGATCCGGGACGCCAGCTCTGCGAGAGACAGCCCATGCCGGTCGCGCAAGGCACGGAGTTCCGCTCCCCACAGGTCACGGGCGGACCTGTCCGGCCTCAACATCTTCCGCGGCTGCCCCATGCTCACTCCCTCGCCGGGCCGACATGGCCAAGTCGGCCCGGCCACATCACGGCCTCGTCTCGCGCGCCACACGCGGCGGATGCTCTCAGTGTGCCTGATCGATGCCGGGTGTGAAGATCCCGCGATTGGCGGCACTCATTGGAGGCCGATGATGTTCCACCACAGCCACGAAGAAGCCGAAGATCGGTTACGCGCTCGTTCGCTTGGGTCCCGGCGGCGCCGCGGGGATGCCGTTCTCACGTGCGAGCTTTCGGATGTAGGCGCCGCTGAAGGGCGACAGACGCTCCACCTCGGCCGGGCCAATGCCAACGCGCAGGGCGTCTAGGACAGCCTGAATCGCCTGCTGCCGGGCGCTCTCATGAGCCACCTCGGTCTGCTCGTACTGCCTAGTTGCAGCGGTTAGCGCGTCCCGCTCATCAGCCATGTTCCCAGGTTATCGCAACCCCCTTGCGCAACCCGGTTGCGTTTCGCTACCGTGTTGCGCAACAGCAAAGCGCAACAAATGCGCGCAACATCAAGGAGAAGCCGTGGAGCTGGAAGAGGTCGGCCCAGAGCCGTCCCCCGAAGACCTCGCGTCGATCGACGCCGAGTGGCCGGAGATCGAGGCGGACCTTGCCGAGCTGGACGCGGAGATCCGCGCGCTCGGCGTGACGCCGGTCGACAACTACTGGCGCCGGGCGCGGCGCGTAGAGGCCCGCGCGTCTCGCGCGGTGGTTGTGGCGCTGCGTCCCCGTACCGCTTCTCTGCGGGCGGTGGCCTAATGGACGAGTTCACGCTGCCCTGCCCGGTCGCCCGTGAGTGCGACGCGTGTGACGGGGACTTTGAGCTGGACGTGTACGAGGCCGAGACGGCGGTCGGCGTGGTCTGCATGACGCTGTGCGGCGACTGCTTCGACACCGGCCGCACCCCGCGGCTGTACGTGCCCAGCGCGGTCAAGCTGGCGCTCCGTCACCGCGGCCACCTGGTCGACGCCGGCATGGCGCTGCCGGAGGTGGCGGCATGAGCAGCCCCGCAGTGGTGGAGGAGTTCGTCGTTCCGGCGAAGGTGCTGCCGTATCTGCCTGCCGCGCTCGACGTGGCGATCGAGCTGGGTGGGCTGCCGTCGCGGGACCGGCTGAAGACCGCGTTGCGGGTCGGTTCCGACCGGGCCGGTGACGTGCGTACGGCGCTGGCGCGGGTCAACTGGGATGTCGTGGGCGGCATGTTCACCAGTGGCGACCTCGCCCCGGAGCACCGTGAGGCGGTCCGAGCTTCACTGCTGAGGCTGGTCCGCGGCGAGGCTTCCGCCCCGGCTGAGCTGCCCGCCGCGCCGTCCCCGCGCCGCCTGTCGGCCGTGCCGGATCTCGCCAACACGGAGACCGGTGACGCTGCCGATGAGGCTTCTGTCCCGACCGCGCAGCCTGCTGCGGTAGCCCCGCCCGCCCGCACCGAGAGCGAGACGGCCAACGCGGGTCCGGCGGGCGAACCGGCTGATGCCGACGTGGCCGCTCCCGAGGTCATGACGCAGCCCGGACCGGGCGAGTTCGCGCCGATCGGCGGGACGGACACGAACGACTTCACCGACGCGCCGATGGTCGATCAGCCCGGCATTTCCGCCGGTGCCGCCCCGGCCGTCGACCAGGCGGCCCCGGTGTCCGACGTCGCGCCCGCCAGTCCGGTGCCGGCGGTTGCGGCGCGGCGGCCGGTGGTGTGGCCGGTGCTGATCCTGTGCCTGCCGGCGTTCGTCGCGATCTGGTCCGGGTGGGTGGAACTCGGGCAGATGTCCGGGTTCGGGGTCGTGCAGCCGCTTCCGGGGATCGTGGACGACTTCCACCTGAACACCGCGATCACGCTCCCGATCGGCGTGGAGACCTACGCCGCGTACGCGCTGTGGGCCTGGCTGTCCGGCGTCGCACGCACCGCGGCCGCGCGCCGGTTCGCGAAGTGGTCGGCGCTGGCGTCGCTCGCGGTCGGCGGGCTCGGCCAGGTCGCCTACCACCTGATGGCCTCGTGGGGCTGGGAGACCGCGCCGTGGCCGATCACCGCCGCGGTGGCCTGTTTGCCCGTGGCCGTGCTCGGCATGGGCGCCGCGCTCGCGCACCTGCTGCACAGCACCGATGAGCACTGACCCGGTGAGCGGCAGCGCCGCCGCTCACGCACCACACGGTCCCGGAGCGTGGCCTTCCCTGGCTCGCAACCTGAACGGCCACGCTCCGGCCCTCCCCATCCGATCCAGCCGAAACGGCCGATCTGAGGAGACCCACATCGTGTCATCCCCACTCGTGGCGCCACGCATCGCCAACGCCCCACGCACCCGCCGGCTCCCGCTGCCCCTGATCCCGCGCCGCCCGCTCCCGCTGACCCGCCGCGGTGGCACCGACACCCTCCCGGACGGCGTGGACAGGTCGCTATGCCTGCACTGCCGCCGGATGTACCCGGCCGGCGCGATCGACGTCCACATCGAGCGGCACCGGGCGATCCCGGTCCGCAACCGGTTCCTGCTGCGCTGGCGCCGCCGGCTGCTGTCCCCGATCGAGATGCAGACCCTCACCCGAGAGGAGTCCCGGACCCATGGCTGAGAGCTTCCTGGCCACGCGACGCGAGTTGTGGCGGGCGCTGAACTGGATGCACGACACGCAGGCCCGTGGCGTGCGGCCCACGATCGCGGCGGCCGTCGACACGCAGTGGCTCGATCTCGATGACCTCCAGGCGCTCGAAGACCGCGGGTGGGTGCACTACTGGCTGCCCACCGGGGCCGATGAGATGCCGTTCGAGCTGGCCAACCTGCGCTACCGGGCCGCAGCCCTCGCCCAGCTGCCGTTCGCGCGGCTCGCCGGGACACCGGCGGCGGAGAAGAAGCTCCGGCACCCGTTCAACCGGGTGCTGCGGGTGCTGCACCCGTTCAAGATCCAGCGCAGCCCGCTGACCCGGGTCAAGGCGGTGATGAGGTCCGCGGACGTGGACAACGCGACGCTGACGGAGATGGCCGGGCTCGACCTGATCGCCGGCATCCACCCGGTGCCGCTGACCGCGTTCCGGCGCCTGCCCGCGGACATGCCGTTGCGGGTCACCAAGAAGTCCGAGATGTACCTGCCCGAGGGCGCGATCGAGGGAGCCGATCGCTATGTCTGAGAGCTTTTTCGCGACGCCGAGCCCGCTGTGGCGGGCGCTGAACTGGATGCGCGACATGGAGATCGCCGGTCAGCGCCGGCGGATCGTCACGATCCTCAACGAGTGCCAGCCGCTGGACTTCGACGACCTCGCGACCCTGGAGGAGCGGGGCTGGGTGCAGTACTGGCTGCCGACCGAGGCCGGTGACATGCCGTTCCTGTGGTCCGAGCTGGTCGACCGGGCGCCGATCCGGATCACGCAGTTCGGGGTCATGTACCTGACCCCGGGCGGTATGGCGAAGGTCGCGCAGCCCTGGAACAAGGTGCTGCGGCTGCTGCGCGAGCACCGCCGGTCGAGTCCGCTCGCGCAGGTCCGGCAGGTCAAGCAGCTCGCGGATGTCGACGACAAGGCGCTGATCGAGATGGCCGAGGTCGACCTGATCACCGCCGGCGCCGAGGGCGTGCCGCTGGCAGCGTTCCGCAAGCTCCCGCCGAAGCTCCCGCTGCGACTCACGCCGAAGGCAGGCCGGTACCTGCGCGAGGGCGTGATCGAGGTCCGCCGCAACGGTCTGTTCTCCCACCACATCCTCTGACCTGCGAAAGGAGACTGATCATGGCTGATCGACTGTTCAACTTCGACCAGATCCGCGACGACGAGGAACTGATCATGATGCTGGAGGGGATCCGGCAGGTCGGGATCGCCGGGCATGACGAGCTGGACGAACTGTCCGGGCTGGTGAAGGCAAAGATTGTCCGGTACGCGAAGCGGCACGGTGTCGGTGCGTTCCGTGCCCGGTTCTGGGGCAAGGTCGTGTCGCTGCCGATCTCGCGGTCCGCGGACGCGATGCTCGCCGTGGCCGGGTACGCGAAGGTGTGCAAGAACCGGTTCGAGGCGTTCGTGGTCGCGCTCGACGATGAGGACGCGGGCCGGTCGGACTTCGAGATCCGCCAGCGTCGCCGTCCGAGCCCCAACGGCCGGCGGGCCGCCTGATGGGCCGCCGCACCTACTCCCTCAACGTCGCCCGCGGGGCCGCGTCGGAGATGCAGAACAACCTGTGGGCGTACGTGATCCCGCCGGTCGCCGCGGTCGCGAACCTGATCTTGTCGGGTGTGCTGTCGCTGGTCTGGGGCGCCTACGCCGACGCGGACACGTGGCAGACCGCGTGGCGGTCCGGTCTGATTCTGGTCTGTGCCGCGGCGATCGTGGCCACGACGTGGGCGGTCGGCCGGGCACGCAAGATCGAGCTGCGGTTCGCGTCGCTGCTGATGTCGTCCGGGTCGTGCGTGGGCCTGTTCGTGCTGACGTTCCGCGGCTGGACGCGTGACTCGGTGATGGTCTACCTGATCGTCATGGCGTGCGCGTCGGTGCTGCTGGCGCTGACGAAGCTGATGCGCGGCAACGGAGACGACGCCCGGACGGGCCTGTTCGGTGAACTCGGCGAGCGGGTCAAGGAACTGCAGGACATCGGCGCGACCACCCGGCCGCGAGTGATGGACGGCCGGATCGTCACCGACACCGCGATGGTCCCCGGCGCCGACTTCGGCGCGCTCGCCAAGCCCGAGGTCCGTACCGCGATCGCGTCCGCGCTGGACGTGCCCGCGGGCGGCGTGCGGATGGTCGCCAACCGCAACAGCCCGCGTACCGGCCGAATCGAGGTCTCCCCGGTGGACATGCTCGACAACCCGCCGGCCTGGCCCGGCCTGTCCGCGGTGGGCGGGTCGATCGCCGACCCGATCCGGCTCGCGGTCTACCAGACCGGCAAGCCGCTGCCGCTGCTGCTGCCCGGCGACCCCGCCGCCGGCCGCAACGCGGTCGGCGTGCTGATCCTGCTCGGCCAGTCCGGGTCCGGCAAGACCGAGTTCCAGCTGTTCCTCGCGGCCGAGGCCCGCTCGCGCCGGGACGCCGAGGTTGTCTACATCGACGCCCGCAAGGGCAAGCAGCTCCCGGCACCGTTCCGCAACTCCATGCACCTCATGATCACCGACACCGGCGAGGCCGAGGACTACCTCGCCAACCTGATCCCCGACGTCAGCCGCCGCGCGGACCAGATGGGCGCGCACGGCCACGAGCAGTGGACCGCCGGATGCCCGCAGTGCCCGAAGTTCAAGGTCGTCATCGTCGATGAGGCGTCGAAGTTCATCATCGAGGCCGAAGAGGACCTGGTGGAACTGGCGGAGTCGATCCGTTCGGTCGGCATCTTCATGCTGCTCGGCGTCCAGCGCGCCACCGGCGACCGTATGCCGACCTCGGTGCGGTCGACGACCGGCGGCGCGATCTGCATGGGCGTCAAGGACGCCGCCGAGGGCGCCCGCGTGCTGTCGGAAGAGACCATCGCCTCCGGCGCGGACCCGGGCTGGAAGAACAGCAAGCCCGGCGCCCTCTACGCGGAGATCCCCGGCACCGACCCCGACGACTGGTCGCTTCCCGCCCGCACGTTCAAACCGGATCGGGACGCGGTGATCGGTGAACTGGTCGCCTACCTGACCGCGATCGGTGAGTACGTCGCGACCGCCGACCAGCCCGACACCTCGCGCGACGCCGGCGAGCCCGCGGCGCCGGTCCCGGCCGGAGAACCGGGCGAGGTCGCCGACGACGATGACGACGACGATCCGGAGTGCCCGCCGCTGCCGATCGACCCGGAGTGCGAGCCGGACCCGGACCCGCGCATACCGTTGACCGTGCCGAACCGGCGCCGCATCGACCTGACGATCGAGCCGGAGACCGACCAGCGATTCACCCCGCTGCAGATCCGGGAGATCATGCGGCAGGCCATCGTCCAGCACCGCGACGCCGGCGTCCGGCAGATCAAGCCGTCGTCGTTCGCTCAGGTCGTCGAGGTCATCGGCGAGGAAGGCCTCCGGCCGCCGACGATCACGAAGATCCTCGGTGAGTTCTGCGAGCCGGACCGCGGGCCGCTGCTGCGCAAGGCCGCCGACCGCGGCGTCTACGTCATCCTCGACGACCCCGCACCACAGCCCGCCCTCGTCGGCGCGGCTACCTAGCGTCACCCGGGTCCGCGCGTGTTCACGCACTTCACGCACTTCACGCGCGGACCCGGAAACGCCCCCTAACGCGCGCGTGCGCGTGCGCGCGACCCCTCGTGAAGTCCGTGAAGCGTGAAGTCCGTGAAGTCCGTGAACATCACCGGAGAGTGAGCACCCCTATGAACTGGATCCGGCAAGCCCGCCGCGGCGCCGCCGACGAGTTCGGGCGCCGCATGTGGCGCTGGTTCCTCGCCGCCGAGATCACCAAACGACTCGTCTTCCCCGTCACGATGATCGCCCTACTCGCCGTCGCGGTCTGGCTCGCGGTGCGGTTCTCCGCCGTCTGGCTGCCCCGCCTCGCCACCCTCGCCCTCGCCACCGCCGCGCTCACCGCGGCCAGCTGGGTGCTCTACATCGGCACCACCATCCACCGGCGGCGGCGCTGGCGCCCCGCACCACACCCGGCCGTCCCGGTCGTGCTCGCGCTGCTGAGCGTCGGCGTGGGCATCCTGTACTGGCTGCGGGTGGCCTGAGATGACGGCCGGAGAGGTGCCGATCGGGCTGGAGGTCTGGCTCATCGGCACCACCACCGAGCTGGACGCAGCGCTCGCTGCGTTGCGCGAGACCGGCCGGCTGCTCTACCGCTCACCACGGCGACGGCTCGCCGGCGCATGCGACGAACGCCGGTACCGGCTGTACGTGCGGTACAGCGTCGCGATCACGGCCAAGACCCGCACACGACGCGGCACCGAAACGCTGGCCGACGGCGGGACGCTGCTCGACCTGACCGCGGCACGGCAGAAGCGGGGTGCCTGATGTCCCGCATCCGCGCCGCCTTCCACCTCTGATCATGGGAGGTCTTCTCATGTCCAACATGCTCGACGCCGCGCTGGCCGCGGCCGACCGCGGCTGGCCCGTGTTCATGCTCGGCCGGTCCAAGCGCCCGGTCGCCAACTGCACGGACTGTCCCAGCGCTGAGGCGGACCCGCGCCACGACCGCGAGTCCTGCCCGTGCCTGACCTGCCACGGCTTCTACGCCGCGACCCGCGACCCTGACCGGGTTGCCGAGATCGTCGCCGCGGTATCGCGAGGTCAGCTCGCGGTCCGCACCGGCGCATCCTCCGGCCTGGTCGTGGTCGACGTCGACCCGGCCCACGACGGCATCCGCAGCATGTCCGCGCTGATCCAGGCCGGGATGCTGCCGCCGACCGCGCGGGTGCTCACCGGCTCCGGTGGCATGCACCTGTACTACGCCCACCCCGGCCGGCCGATCCCGTGCAGCCAGAGCGTGCTCGGGCCGGGCCTCGACGTGCGCGCGGACGGCGGATACGCGGTGCTGCCGCCCTCGATCCACCAGCGCACCGGCCGCGCCTATCGGTGGGCCGACGACGGGCGCCCGGTGGAGGAGATGCCCCCCGCGCTGGCAGCCGCGTGCGTACCGACGTCGGCCGCGCGAGCGTTCCGGGTGCTGCTCACCGGCTCCCGGACGTGGACCGATACCGCGGCTGTGACCGTCGTGCTGGATCGGCTGCTGCGCGATCACGGGCCGGCGTTGACCATCGTGCACGGGGCCTGCCCACGTGGTGCGGACGCGATCGCCGACGCGTGGTGCCGGCACCACCACGTGACGGTCGAGCGACACCCGGCCGACTGGAGCACCGGCCGCCGCGCCGGACCGGCCCGCAACGCCGCAATGGTCGCCACCCGCCCCGTCCTGTGCCTGGCGTTCATCCGCGACGCCTCCCCCGGCGCCACCGGATGCGCGAACCTCGCCGACCACGCCGGCATCCGCACCCTGCGCAACCCACACCCCGACGACCTCCCCACGACCGCGCCGGCGAGTACACCGGTGGCGCTCGCCGGCGCGGGGGGCATCTCCTACCCCGACCGACTCCTGAACACGCTGCTCGACCGAGTGCGCACCGCCGCGGAGGGCCGCCGACGCACCACCCTCTACGGCGTCGCCCGCGGCGTGGCGAAGATGGTCGCCGCCGGATGCCTCACCAGCACCGACGCCGAGACCGCGCTGGTGGGCGTAGGCCGTGAGGCGGGGCAGACCGATCGGGAGATCCGCGCCGCGATCGACGGCGGGTTCCGGGCCGAGGGCGTGACGCGGTGAACGTGCTGGAGCTGTTCGCCGGGATCGGCGGCATGTCACTCGGACTGGAACGCGCCGGGATGCGCGTGGTCGGCCACGTCGAGATCAACCCGTTCTGCCGTGCCGTCCTGCACAAGCACTGGCCGGAGGTTCCCCAGCATGACGACGTACGCACCACCACCGCCTGGTGGACCTCCCACCCCCGACCCGCAGTCGACGTGGTCGCCGGCGGCTACCCCTGCCAAGGCGAGTCCCTCGCCGGACGACGACTCGGCGACGAGGACCCCCGCTGGCTGTGGCCCGCCATGGCCGACGTCATCCACGACCTGCGACCCCGATACGTCATCGGGGAGAACGTCCTCGGACACCGCACCCGCGGACTCGGACGCGTCCTGGCCGACCTGGCGGACCTCGGCTACACCGCCACCGCCGGAGTCATCCGCGCTTGCGAGGTGGGCGCCCCACACCCACGCGCCCGACTGTTCGTCCTGGCCCACACCGAAACGAGCCGACTCGGCCCGCGGGGCGCTGAGCCCGGCCGGGCTGGCACGACGTCGGGAGAGGTCGCGTACCGGCCTGAACCTGCCCGACCTGATCGGTGGCCGACCGAACCCGCAGTGGATCGAGTGGCTTATGGGCTTCCCGACCGGATGGACCGACTTGCAGCACTCGGCAACGCCGTCGTCCCCGCCGTCGCCGAACACATCGGCCGGATTGTCCACGACCACCACCAGCGCGCGGGTCGGTGACCTAATGACCACACCCGCACGCTTGCAGATCGTCCCGAACGTGGCCGACCAGCCCGCACCGCTCACCGGCGGATGGGATCTACCGGTTCCGCTGACCAGCAGCACGGCGCCGCCGCCGTTCCCGGTCGACGTGCTCCCGCCGTGGCTCGGCGACATGGTGACCGCGACCGCCCGCTTCACCCAGACCGACCCCGCGATGGCCGGCGGAGTCGCGCTCGCGGTGCTGTCGGCATGCGCCGGCGGCCGACTCGACGTGGAGGCCCGGCCAGGATGGCGGGAACCGGTGAACCTGTTCCTCGCCGTCGTCGCCGAGCCCGGCGAGCGCAAGAGCCCCGTGCACGGCGCGCTCACCGACCCGCTCGAAGCGGCCGAGGCGACCCTCGCGGACAAGAGCCGCGCCGCGGTCGCGGAAGCCGCGGCCCTGAAGGACATCGCCAGCCGGCAAGCCGAGCACGCAAAGACCGTTGCGGCGAAAGCGACCTCGGACAAGCGCGACGGCGCCACCGCCGAAGCGGTCGCCGCGGCCCTCGCCGCCGAAGCGATCACCGTCCCGGCGCTCCCGCGGCTGTTCGCCGACGACGCCACCCCGGAAAAACTGATCTCCCTCATGGCCGACAACGGCGGACGCATGGCCGTGATCTCCGATGAGGGCGGGGTCTTCGACATGCTCGCCGGCCGGTACAGCTCGGCACCGAACCTCGATCCGTACCTGAAGGGGCACGTCGGCCGGCCGATCCGCGTCGACCGGCACAACCGGGAGGGCGAGTTCATCCCCCGGCCCGCGCTGACCGTCGGCGTCATGATCCAGCCGTCCGTGCTGCGCAAGTTCGGCGGGAACGACGACCTCGCCGGCCGCGGCCTGGTCGCCCGGTTCCTGTTCGTGCTCCCCGCATCGCTGGCCGGCTACCGCGAGATCGACCCCGACCCGATCCCCACGCCCGTCCGCGACCTCTACGCCGAAAAGATCCATGGGCTCGCCGCGACGCTGGCGGAGTGGTCCGATCCGGCCGTAGTCGCGCTCACCGACGACGCGGCACGCATCCGCGCGACCGCCGCGGCCGACATCGAGCGGCACCTGCGTCCCGGTGGCGCGCTGCGCGACGTGCGGGAGTGGGCGAACAAGCTCGCCGGCACCACGATCCGGCTCGCCGGGCTGCTGCACGTCGCCCACCGCCCGGACGACGCGTGGCGGCACCCGATCGACGCCGGCACCATGGCCGACGCCGTGAAGCTGGCCGAGTTCTTCGTCGCCCACTACCAGACCGCCCGCGACATGATCACCGCCGACAAGGCCACCGGCCCGGCCCGCCACGTCCTCACCCGCCTCATCGAGAAGGATGTCACCACCTTCACCGTCCGGGAGCTGCACCGCAGCGTCCGCCGGCAGATCCGCAGTGCGGCCGAGGTGGCCGCCACGCTCGACAACCTCGCGCAACTCGGGTGGGTCCGGCAGCGCGACGGCCGGTGGGAGCTTCACCCTCGCGCCGCGGAGCTGCTCGAAGCCGGTGACACGGTGACAGACGATCTCGAAACCGCCTTCACCGCAGGTCAGAGCATGGATGCAGGTGTCACCGGTGCCCGGTGACACCCCGGTGACAGTGGTGACACCCCACGCCGTTGTCACCACTTGTCACCACCTTGTCACCACCCCCGGTGACACATGTAAACCGTCTCTGACCTGCGTCAACGGCGGCACTGCGGCCGATTGTCACCGTGTCACCGGTGTCACCGCCCTTTCCGGTCCGCGTCACCGGAGCGGCATCGGACGCGGCCCGCTCAGCGCCACGGAGACGGTTTCGTGCATGCAGCCATACCGGGCATGGGCAGATCTTGGCTCCGCGGCGCTCTCAGCGGGCCGTTTTCCGGGTCGCTGTCGCTCCCCACCCGGCACCCTTTCCCGCGCTGCCCCGACGCTCGTTCGCGCTACAGGCGCCCTCTCAGACCCATGCAGTACCGCACCAGGGGAGGCCGAACCCGTGCCACGCAAGGACTTCCTCACGCTCGACGAGTTCCTGGAAGAGCAGGAGGTGCCGCGCTCGACGTTCTTCCGCTGGAAGGCGCAGGGCAAGGCCCCGGTCTGCTACAAGCTCCCGAACCGGGAGATCCGCATTCGCCGCACCCAGTACGAAGCCTGGCTCAACAGCCTTGAGGAGCAGAGCGCCGCATGAACCTCAGCTACGACGTTCGGATCTACAAGATCGAGGTGCGGACCTACAAGGCCGCGCGCGGCGGCAAAGCCCGCACCTCGTATCGGGTCCGGTGGGCGGTCGCGGGCGAGAAGTTCGGCGACACCTTCGCCACGCTGGCGCTCGCGGAGAGCTTCCGCTCGAAGCTGGTCACCAACCAGCGCGAGGGGGTCGCGTTCGACACTGCGACCGGCCTGCCGGAACCGATGGCGCGGGAGCAGCGCAGCATCACGTGGTTGCAGCTCGCGGTGGCATACGCGGAGATGAAGTGGCCGCGGGTGTCCGCTCACCACCGGCGGGGCATCGCGGAGACGCTGACCGGTGCCACGATGGCGCTGCTGGTGGACAGCCGACGCGGTGCCCCCGCGGACGGGGTGCTGCGGCAGGCACTCAACTCCTACGTGTTCGTCAAGCCGCGCCGCACCGGCGGGCCGCCGCCAGCCGAGCTGGCGGACGCGGTGGCGTGGCTGGACAAAGGCACGGTCAAGCTCTCCGAGCTGACCGAGGCGGCCCGAGTGCGGAAGGTGCTGGATAGCCTCGCCCTGAAGCTCGACGGCACCGCCGCCGCGGCGAGCACGGTCGCACGGAAGCGGGCGGTTTTCAGCGGCGCGCTGCTGTACGGCGTGGAGGAGGGGCATCTCGACACCCACCCGATGGAGCGGGTGAAGTGGATCGCGCCCGAGAAGGATGAGGCGGTCGACCGGCGGGTGGTCGTCAACCCTCACCAGGGAGGCCGGCTACTCGACGCGGTACGGAAGCGCACGCCCGAGCTGACCGCGTTCTTCGGTTCGATGTACCTCGCCGCGCTTCGGCCGGAGGAAGCCCTCCACCTGCACAAGCACGAATATGAGCGGCCAAGGGAACCGGGCGGGTGGGGCTGGCTTCACCTCGGCGGCGCCGTGGTGGAGGTCGGCACCGCGTGGACCGACGATGGCAGCGCGAACGAGTACCGCTCGCTGAAGCATCGATCGAGGAAGACCGTGCGCAGCGTGCCGGCCGAGCCCGACCTCTGCAAGTTGTTCGACTGGCACATCGAAACGTACCCGCCCGGTCCGGACGGTCGCCTCTTCGTCACCCGACGCGGCCCTGGGGGGATGTACCTGCCGGCGACGGGGCGACCGGTCACCGCGAACGCTCGGCTCAACGCGTGGCACGGCGCGCGGCAGGCCGCACTCACACCGGACGAACTTGCGGCCGGGCTCGCCCCGGTGCCCTACAGCCTCCGGCACGCGTGCGTGTCGAGCTGGCTGAACGCCGGCGTCTCGCCAACCCTGGTCGCCGAGTGGGCCGGGCACAGCGTGCGGGTGCTGCTTAACATCTACGCGAAGTGCCTCTACGGGGAGGAGGAGGCCGCATTCCGCCGAATCCTCGCGTTCCGCAAGGAGCATGAGGCGAACAAGCCCGGCTGATCCCCGCCGAATTCTCGGGGGACGTATGGGGGACAACGAGCGAGTCCCAGCGCCACCGAGTGAGAACGAGTGAGACCCACGAAGAAGGCCCCTCCCCGCTGTTTCAGCAGGTGAGGGGCCTTTCTTTGCCTGTGGTGGCGGGTAGAGGATTCGAACCTCTGTAGCTTTCGCGACGGATTTACAGTCCGCTCCCATTGGCCGCTCGGGCAACCCGCCAAGGCGTACCACCGTAAGGCACCACCGCGTACGTGACGCGCTGGCGAGAGCCAGAATAGCGGGAGCCCTCGGGGGGTCTGCAACCGGGTACGGTCGGCAGGGTGGGCGGGGCTCCGAGGGGTCCCGGCCGAGACAATCTCATAGGTCCCAGCAGGAACAGCAGGAGCAGAGGCATGGCAGCCAACCCGTCGTTCGACATCGTCAGCAAGGTGGAGCACCAGGAGGTGGACAACGCCCTCCGCCAGACCGAGAAGGAGCTGAGCCAGCGCTTCGACTTCCGGGGGACGGGGGCGGAGATCGCCTGGGCGGGTAAGGAAGGGGTCACGCTGACCGCGGAGACCGAGGACCGGGTGAACGCGGCCCTGGAGGTCTTCAAGGAGAAGCTGATCAAGCGGAACATCTCGCTGAAGTCGCTGGAGGCCGGGGAGCCGAGGGCGTCGGGCAAGACGTACAAGATCGATTGCACGATCGTGCAGGGGATCGCGACGGACAAGGCGAAGCAGATCAGCAAGAAGATCCGTGACGAGGGGCCGAAGGGTGTGCAGGCGCAGATCCAGGGCGACTCGCTGCGGGTGACCGGCAAGAAGAAGGACGACCTGCAGGCGATCATCTCGCTGCTCAAGTCCGAGGACTTCGGCGTGGCGCTGCAGTTCACCAACTACCGCTGAGCGTGGGCGACCGCTGACGCGCGGGGTCCGGCAACTCCGCGCCCCCGCGCGCCGGCTACCGGCCCCGCTGACGCGGTACTGCGTCAGCCGCCGGTCTCGCTGACGCGGTAGTGCGTCAGCCGCCGGTCTCGCTCACGCGGCAGTGCGTCGGTGGTTCAGGTCGGCGAATCCCGCGTGCTGTGGATTCGGTAGCGGCCCGGCCACCCGTGCGACGAAAAGGGCGCGTCGCCGCCGCGGCACGGGGGATCAGTCGGCCGGGTGGCCGGATAACTGCCGCATCAACGATCCGCCGGGTGTGTAGATGGAAGCGACCGGTTCGCTGCCGCATTTGCGGCATACGAGATTCCTCGGCTGGCCCCCGCCTCGCCGGCGCACGTCGGTTCACCGGCTGGGAGTGACCGGCCGCCTGCCGCATCCGCGGCATACGAGTTTCTCGGCCGGTACCTGCCGCGGCTGCCGCACGCCACCCGGCCGACGAGCCCGCGAGCCGCCAGCCGGACCCTGGCAGGTGCGCCAGGGGCCGGCCATCCAGCCGATGAACGCCGCGGGCCCTAGATGCGCCAGCGGGCCTCCGGCGCGTCGGTGAACCGCAGCCACCCGGCCGATAGAACCGGTGTCGTCCGGCGCGTCGGCGGCCCGGCCGCCCAGTCGGTGAGACCCGCGGACGTCCAGCACATCGGCGGACTGGCCGCCCCGATGAAACCTGTGGTCTTCCGACGCGGCGGCGCACTGGACGCCCGTCGATGAAACCGCCAGGCAGCGGCGGGACTGGCTGCAGGCCGACGAGACCAGCGGGCCTCAGACGCGTCGGCGACACAGCTATCCGCCGACGGGGCCGGCTACCCGCCGACGGCACCGGCCTGACCGATTGGCTGCAGATCGACGGGACCAACGGATCTCCGGCGCGGTGGCGGACTGGCTACAGGCCGATGAGGCCAGCGGCCCTCCGACGCGCCGACGGCGCCGGCCACCCGCCGACGGCGCCGGCCACCCGCCGACGGCGCCGGCCACCCGCCGACGGCGCCGGCCACCCGCCGACGGCACCGGCCACCCGCCGACGGCGCCGGCCACCCGCCGATGGCGCCGGCCACCCGCCGATGGCACCGGCCTGGCCGACAGGGACCGGCTACCCGGCCGACAGGACCCGCCCCACGCCGGCCTGGCACCACCGCCTCTGCACGTGGCACCATCGCCCTCGGACGTAAAGCGGCCCCCGCCACGGGGAAGGCGGGGGCCGCGAGAGGAAAGTTCGTGGGAGGGAAGGTCTAGCGGTAGCTGACCGCCATCGCCTGCAGTCGGCGGACGCGTTCTTCCATCGGCGGGTGCGTGGAGAACAGCGCGGCCACGCCTCCGCCGGACAGCGGGTTGGCGATCATGAGATGGGCGGACGACGCCACCTTCGTGTCGGCCGGCAGCGGGATGCGCTGCGTACCGTAGGAGATCTTGCGCAGTGCCTCGGCCAGCGCCAGCGGGTCGCCGGTGAGCCGGGCGCCGGATGCGTCCGCCTCGAACTCGCGGTTGCGGCTGATCGCCAGCTGGATGATGCCGGCCGCGATCGGGCCCAGAATGATCATGAGCAGCAGTGCGGCCGGGTTCGGTGCGTCCTCGTCGTCACCGCCGCCGAGCGGGATGAAGAACGCCAGGTTCGCCAGCATCGTGATGATTCCGGCGAGACCGGCCGCGACGCTGGAGATCAGGATGTCGCGGTTGTAGACGTGTGAGAGTTCGTGGCCGATCACGGCGCGCAACTCGCGGTAGTCGAGCAGCCGCGTGATGCCGGTGGTGACCGCGACGGCCGCGTTCCGCGGGTTGCGGCCGGTCGCGAACGCGTTGGGCTGCATCGCCGGGCTCACGTAGAGCCGAGGCATCGGCTGGCCGGCCTCGGTCGCGAGCTCCCGGACCATTCGGTACAGCGCGGGGAACTCGGCCTCGCTGACCGGTCGCGCGTTCATCGACCGCAGCGCGATCTTGTCGCTCCAGAAGTAACCGGCCGCGTTCATGCCGAGCGAGAGCAGGACGGCGGCGAACAGGCCGGTGCTGCCGCCGAACCAATACCCCACGCCCAGGATCATGGCCGTGAGCAGGCCCAACAGGGCGGCCGTCTTGAGTCCGTTGTGGTGGCTGTGCACGGTGACTCCTCCATCGAGTGAGCTGGTGGCCCACGCAAGGTGAAACCGGTTCGTACTTTCGAATAGTCCGCGCCGGCCTGTGACTTGGCTGCGCACTCACTCAGCACATGCTGAAAGACCCAAGGTCAGGAGCATGTTCTGCCCACTCCCGGCGTGGTGCTGCCCGCATGCTCCCGCGGGCACCGTTCGGCCGCGGGCGGCCTCTCTGCCGGTTCCCCACTGGTCACCAAGAACCGCGACATCCGCCACCGCCGCCTACGGTCAGGGTCCGGCGGCGGCGTCGTGGATCGGGGCCGGTGTCTACAGCGCGGTGAGGTTCAGCAGGGGGTTCGGGGCGAAGCCGAGGAGCACGGCGAGCACCGTGGCGGTGACCAGGACCGCTCCGACCGGCCAGGGCACGTGGGACCATCCGGTGCCGGCCGAGCCGTCGCGGGTCGGGGTGCCGTAGAGCAGTGCCGCGACGCGCACGTAGTAGGCCAGGCCGATCACCGCGTTGACGGCCACGACCAGGGCCAGCCACGCCGCGTCGCCGTCGACCAGCGCGCGGACCACGGTCACCTTGGCGAACAGGCCGGCGAGCGCGGGCGGCAGCCCGGCCAGGCCGATCAGCGCGAACGCCAGCATCCCGCCGGTCCACGGTGCCCGCCGGGCCACGCCGTGGAAGTCGGCCAGGTCACCGCCGTCGGCCGCGACCGGGCGCAGCGCGACCACGGCGGCGAACGCGGCCAGTTCCAGCAGCACGAAGAACGCGGTGTAGGCCAGCGCCGCGGACACGAGCGGGTCGAGGCTCGCCGCGCCGGATGCGGCCGGGCCGGTCAGCGGGCCGCCGGGGAACGGGCCGGGCCCGAACCCGCCCGGTGCGCCGGCGACGAGGGTGAGCGCGCCGAGCGGTGCCAGGATGTATCCGGCCTGGGCGACGGACGACCAGGCCAGCAGGCGGACCGTGCGGGTCTGGCGCAGCGCCACCACGTTGCCGACCGTCATGGTCAGCACCGCCAGCACGGCAAGCACCCGGCCGGTGTCGGCGAGCGGCAGCACGCCGGCGACCGCGAGCAGCGCCACCACGCCGCCGAGCTTGGACGCGGTGGAGAGGTAGGCGGCGACCGGCAGCGGTGCGCCGTCGTAGGTGGCCGGCGCCCACGCGTGGAACGGCACGGCCGCGACCTTGAACGCGAGCCCGGCCACCAGCAGCGCGCTCCCGGCGCCGATCAGCGCCGCGGCGGATCCCGGTGCCCCGCTTCCGAGCACCCCGCCGCCGACCGGATCGGTCCCGAGCGCGCCGCCGCTCAGCACGGCGGACAACTCGGACAGGTGCAGCGCGCCGGTCGCGGCGTAGAGCAGCGCGGCGCCGAGCAGCGTGACCGACGTCGCCACCACGCTCACCACGAAGAACGTCACCGCGGAGTCCGCACCGGCCCGCCGCATGCGCAGCTGCTCGGCCGCGACCTCCTCCTCGGCGTGCAGCCGCACGTCGCCGTCCTCGAGCGACGGCTCCGGGTGGACCGGCGCGCCCGCACCGGTGAAGACCGCGTGCGGCGAGGCGCTGTGGCGCAGCCCGACCAGCAGGTAGAGCGGGAGCGTCAGCGTCTCCAGCGCCACGATCAGCGTGATCAGGTCACCGGCCGCGCCGAGCACCACGCCGCCGGTCATCGAGCAGGCCAGCAGGAAGCAGTACTCCCCGGCCGGCACCGCGCCGGCCCGCAGCATCGGCGTGGAGAGCGCCAGCACGGCCAGTGTGAGCAGCGCGAACAGCACGCCGGCCAGCGCGGCCCGGTTCGTTGCCAGGTACGAGCAGGCGTCGCCGGCGCAGAACGATCCCCGGTCCGGCCCGGTGCCGACGAACGCCGCCGCGGCCGCGGTCAGCAGCGCACCGGCGGCGGTGCCGGCGACGACCGCGCGCGGCGGCCCGAACAGGTCGATCAGCAGCACGAGCACGGCGGTCACGGCGGCGACGTAGGCCGGGAGCAGCGCCATCTGGTCGATGGTCACGGGCGTACCGCCTCCAGGAGGTTGCCGATCGGCACGTCCGTGCCGGAGAGCACCAGCGCGGGGTACACGCCGAGCACCAGCGCCAGGATCACCAGCGGCGACCAGGCCAGCAGTTCGGCCGCCGTCGGCCACCCGGGCGCCAGCCGCTCCGGCAGCCCCGCCACGACCGGCACCTCCTCGTCACCGCTACCCCCGGACGAGCCGCCACCCCCGGAAGCGACGCCGAGTCCGGCACCGGTACCGGCAGCGGGCGCGGCGTCGGTGGGCTCGGCGGACCGGGCGGCGACCGCCGCGGAGAGTGCGCCCGCCACCGACCACGACGGCACCAGCAGCGACACGGCCGGCGCGGCCGGCCCGTGGGTCACCCGGCGCAGCAGGCGCAGCAGGTAGGCCGCGGTCAGCGCGCCGCCGATCGCGGACAGCACCGCGAGGGTGATCCACAGCCCGCCGTCTCGCTGCACGGCCGCGACCACCGCGAACGCCTCTCCCCAGAATCCGGCCAGGCCGGGCAGCCCGAGCGACGCGATCGCGGCGAAGCCGAGGAGCCCGGCCAGCCGGGGCGCGTTCTCCCGCAGTCCGCCGAGCTCGTCGAGGTGGCCCGTGTGCGCCCGGTCCTTCACAGCCCCGGCCAGGAAGAACAGCAGCCCGGTGAGGACGCCGTGGGCGATGTTGCCGAGCAGTGCGGCCTGGATCCCGGTCGCGGTGAGCGTGGCGACGCCGAGCAGCACGAAGCCCATGTGCCCGACCGACGAGTACGCGATCAGCCGCTTCAGTTCGGTCTGGGCCAGGCAGACCAGTGACCCGATGAGGATCGCCGCGACCGCCAGCACGCCGAGCACGCCGGATGCCGCCTGCGCACCCTCCGGCGTGGCGCCGAGCCCGACCCGGACCAGCCCGTACGTGCCCATCTTGAGCAGCACACCGGCCAGGATCACGCTGCCCACGGTCGGCGCCTGGGTGTGTGCGTCCGGCAGCCAGGTGTGCAGTGGCCAGAGCGGGCTCTTCACCGCGAACGCGATCGCCAGCAGCGTGAACGCGAAGACCTGGGTGCTCCGGTCGAGCCGGAACGGCGCGTCGAGCAGCGAGGAGGTGCCGGCCGAGGTGACCACGACCAGCACGCCGACCAGCAGCAGCACCGAGCCGAACAGCGTGTAGAGCGCGAACTTCCGGGCCGCCGCGCGTTGTGGCGCCCGGTCCGCCGAGTCCGGTCCGTAGTGCGCGCCGCCCCAGACCGCGATCACCGCGTACATCGGCAGCAGCACGACCTCGAAGAACACGAAGAACAGGATCAGGTCGAACGCGAGGAACGTGCCGAGGATGCCGACCTCGATCACCAGCAGCAGCGCGGTCAGCAGCCGGCCCGGGCCGCCCGGCGGCACCCGCCAGACCGTGTATCCGCAGCAGAGGAGCGTGAGCAGAGCGGTCAGCACCACCAGCGGGTACGAGATCGCGTCCACCCCGAGCTGGAACCGCAGGCCGAGCGCGGGCACCCAGGGCAGGTCGACCAGCGCCCACGGCAGCAGCGACGGCGCGGTGGGGGGCCGGTAGGCGAACCACCCGGACTCCGCGCTTCCCCACCGCAGCGGCACGGTCAGGATCAGCGGCACCGCGGCGATCACGGTGCCGAGCACGCGGGCCTGCCGGTCGCGCGCGGCCGGCATCAGCGCCACCGCGAGCGCGCCGAGCGCGGGCACGGCCAGCGCCGCGACCAGCAGCGCGGCGGAGACGTCCGGGTTCATGCCGCACCGCCGAGGATCGCGGCCGCGAGGCCGATCAGGACCACGCCGGCCAGCAGCGCGGTGGCCGCGCGCGGCAGTGGCGCCCGGTGCGCGCGGGCGAGCAGCGCGCCGAGCCCGGTGGTGCCGCGCCCGGCGCCTTCGACGGCTCCGTCCACGACCGACTCGTCGACGCGCAGCAGCGCCGCGGCGAGGGCACGGGTCGGCCGTACCACGGCAAGATCTTGAAGGCGGTCCAGGTGGAACGCGTCGGCGAGCAGTGGCCGGAGCCGGCCCAGCGCACCCGCCGGGTCCGCGTCCGGTCGCCGGCGCCAGAGCCACCAGGCGGTCGCCGCGCCCGTGACCAGCAACGCGAGCGCCAGGACGAGCGACGGTGAGACGTGCGGCGCGGCGAGTCCGAGGTCGGCGCGCGCGTCCGGCAGCAGCACGACCAGGCCCAGCAGCGCGCTCGGTACGGCCAGCGCCATCACCGGCCAGTGCAGCAGCGCGGGCGGGTCCAGCGGTCGCGGCTCGGGTGGCGGCGGCGGTGGCGTGGCCTCCACCGCCTCCTGCACCTCCTTGCGGGCCAGCGCCTTCGCCTTGCGCGCGGCCTCCAATTCCAGGTAGGTGGGCTTGCCGACGAACGCGGGCTGGACCGACGGCTCGGGCGTGGCCGGCCGTTCCGGCTCCGTCACCCGGGCCGCCGGGACCGGGCCGAAGAAGACGCGCAGCAGCAGACGTGTCGAGTACCACGCGGTCAGCGCGACGCCGAGCAGCGCGGCGACCCAGACGACCAGCGCGATCCAGGCCGGGACCTGCCCGTGCCCGTCGCTCGCCTCGGCCGCGGCGCCGATCACGCTCTCCTTGCTCCAGAACCCGGCCAGCGGCGGCAACCCGGCCAGCGCGCCCAGCCCGATCACGGTGCACCAGAAGACGTCCGGCATGTTCCGCCGCAGGCCGCCCATCCGGGACATCAGGTTGCTGCCGACCGCGTGGATCACGCAGCCGGCGGCCAGGAAGAGCAGTGCCTTGAACGCGGCGTGGGTGAGCAGGTGGAAGATCGCGGCGCCGGGCGCGCCGACCGCGAGTGCGGCCGTCATGTAGCCGATCTGCGACACGGTCGACCAGGCCAGCACGCGTTTGATGTCCTCCTGCGCGGTCGCGGCGAGCGCGCCGAGCAGCAGCGTCACGGCCGCGACCAGGCCCAGCACGCTCATCGCGAGCGACGTCTGGGTGAAGATCGGGTAGAGCCGGGCCACCAGGTAGACGCCGGACGCCACCATGGTCGCGGCGTGGATCAGCGCGGAGACCGGCGTCGGGCCGGCCATCGCGTCCGGCAGCCAGGTGTGCAGCGGGAACTGCGCGCTCTTGCCGGCCACGCCGGCGAGCAGGAGCAGGGCGATCCAGCCGGGGTACGTACCCGCGAGGATCTCCGGGATCCGGAAGGTCCCGGCGTGCGCGGCCAGGAACGCGATGCCGAGCAGGAAGCCGACGTCGCCGACCCGGGTGACCAGGAACGCCTTCACGGCCGCGGCCGGCGCCTCCGGCAGCGAGCGGTCGTGCGCGATCAGCAGGTACGAGCAGGCGCCCATCACCTCCCAGCCGATCAGCAGCAGGATCAGGTCGTCCGCGGTCACCACCAGCAGCATCGCGGCCGTGAACAGGCTGACCTGGGCGGCGTACGGCGCGTACCGCTCGTCGCGGTGCAGGTAGCCGAGCGAGTAGACCTGCACGGCCAGCGCCACCGCGGTCACCGCCACCGACACCTGGATCGCGGTGAGGTCCGCGCGCAGCCCGAGCGTGACGGTGAGGTCGCCGATCCGCACCCACTCGACCGCGCCGCTGACCGGCTCGCCGGCCGTGGCCAGCAGGGTGAGCGCGGCCGCCAGCGAGAGCGCGGCCGCGGTGATGCCGAACGCGGCGGCCGGGAAGCGTCCGCGCGCGGTCGACGGCAGCAGCAGGCCGCCCAGCCCGACCAGCAGCGGGGCGGCGATCATTAAGGTGACCAGCGCCATCAGTGCTTCTCCGCCAGGTCGATCTCGTCCACGGCCACGGTGGCCCGGAGCCGGTAGAGGCGCAGGATCAGCGCCAGGCCCACGCCCACCTCGGCCGCGGCCAGCACGATCACGAAGAGCGCGAAGACCTGGCCGGCGATCGTGCCGGTGGTGATCACGACGAGGTTGACCGCGTTCAGCATCAGCTCGACGGCCATCAGCAGCAGGATCGCGTTCCGCCGGCGGAGCACGCCGAACACGCCCAGGCCGAACAGCAGCGCGGCGATCACGTACGGAATGGTGGGATGCATCAGCGCCGGCTCGCCACGATCGCACCGACCAGCGCGGAGAGCAGCAGGATCGACAGCACCTCGAACGGCAGCACCCAGGTCCGGAAGACCGCCTCGCCGATCCGCTCGGCCGTGCCCGGCTCCGTCACCTCCACCCGGGTCCAGCGGAACGCGTCGGCCAGCAGCACCGCCAGCCCCGGTCCGGCACCGGCCCCGATGATCGCGGCCGGCCAGGCGGGGCGGTTCAGGTCGGTGGAGCGGCCGATCGGCGCCCGGGTCAGCATCACCGCGAAGAGCAGCAGCACCACGACCGCGCCCACGTAGATCAGCACCTGCACCCAGGCGACCAGCTCGGCCGCGAGCACCAGGTAGAGGCCGGCCACCGCGCCGAGACACACGACCAGGTAGAGACCGGCCCGGACCAGGTGGTCGGTCAGCACCACCAGCGCACCCGCGCCGACCGCGACCGCGCCCAGCGCGACCAGCAGCACGTCCGCGCCGGTCACGCGCCCGCCGCCTTGGTGGCCGCCGCCTCCTCCTTGGACGGCTCGCCGTTCGGGTCGTGCGCGGGCGGTGGCGGCACCGTCGCCATCCACGCGCCGAGCCGGTCCTTGTCGTGCAGCAGGTCCCGGAGGTCGTGCTCGGCGTACTCGAACTCCGGCGTCCAGTACAGCGCGTCGAACGGGCACGCCTCGATGCAGATCCCGCAGTACATGCAGAGCGAGAAGTCGATGTCGAACCGGTCCAGCACGTTCCGCTGCCGCGCCCGCGCCGCGCCGGGCACCACCACCTCCTCCTTGTGCGAGTCGATGTAGATGCACCAGTCCGGGCACTCCCGGGCACACAGCATGCAGACCGTGCAGTTCTCCTCCAGGAGCGCGATCACCCCCCGCGACCGCGGCGGCAGCTCCGGCTGCACGTCCGGGTACTGCTGCGTGGTCGACCGGCGGGTCATCGTCTTGAGGGTGACGGCAAGCCCTTTCGCCAACCCCTCGCCAGGCACAGCCATGGGCCTCATCCTGCCCTCTCGACCGTCCTCATGCGAGCACACTCGACATAGATCTTCAGGTGGAGTCGCCGGGAAGGTTTCCCTGGTAGGCCCGCACACGCCTGATGATCTATAACCTCTTCCCGAACGCTCCCACCGCCGACTGGCAATCGACGGTGTTCGACACCCGGCCGCCGGGCGGCCGCGCGCGACGGGGCGGCGCGAGCGTGCGGTGCGCCGGACGTCCCCGGGCGGCCGGCCGACCCGGGTCAGCCGGCCAGGTCGCGGGCGAGGTGCGAGCGGCGGAGGCCGTGGCGGGTGAGGCGGCGTAGGTCGGCGCGGGTGTCGTGCATCAGCTGGACGTGGAAGTAGTTGACGTGTTCGAGGACGGCGAACACGGCGAAGAACAGGCCCGGCCAGGCCCGCGTGCCGGCGGTGACCAGCAGCCCGGCGACCAGCAGCGCCGGGTTGACCAGGCGGGCGGCGCGGAAGAACCGCAGGCCGGGCACGGTACGGCCGGTCTGGCGCAGCTTGGCCAGCCAGTAGGCGGCGCCCTGCACCAGCAGGAGGGCGAACAGCGCGAAGCCGACCAGGTTCGGCACGGTGCCGGCGACGTCCAGGACGCCGAAGGTGACCCAGGCCCAGAGCGGGATGTTGACCAGCTCGAGCAGTGCGAGGGAGCGGAGCCGGCGGCGGACGGGGTCGCGGCCGGTCACGGGCGCCGGCCGGTGCGGATGACGGCGCGGGCGTCGGCGGCGGGCGGCTTCTCGGTCAACGTGCGGCTCCAGGGCGGGGTGGAGTCCTCACCCTATGTTTGCTGCCCTGCCAATGATTTGCCGGGCCCAATGCATTGCTGCGCACGTGCAAATGCACAATCATTTCGTGGGGGTACGAATTTCTCGCCGGCCCCTGACCGAAAGGCACTCGGTCAGGGGCCGAGGTGAAATCCGTTGCTCCTCGGCGTGAACGATCCGGCTCACTGGCTGTTGCGGCCGCGCGGCGTACCGACGAGTGGCCGGACCGTGGGGAGAGAAGGGGCCCGGGGTCAGCCGACCTTGGCGGCCAGCACCTCCGCGAGCACGTCCACCGGCACTTCGACCACCGTCTCGTGTGACGGGATCTGCAGCTGGGCGAGGGTGTCCGGGTCGGTCACGCGCCAGCCCTGGACGACGAACGTGTCGCGGTCGGTGCGGTACAGCGACGGGCAGTTCGTGTTGCCCGACAGCACCGTTTTGCGGATGAAGGTGAGCTTCATTCGCTTTTCCTCCTACTTCTGACCTTTGTCGCTTTGGCCCGATGCCGTGCGATCTGGAGGCATTATGGTCATGCGGCAGGACTTGGCAACGGACAATGTGGGTAGTGCGCACGCATGGTGGACGAGGCGGGCGTCGTTGCGGATTTGTAGCGCCATTCGGTCGCGCATCCTCGTACTTACGGACAGAATTACCGGTACTAACGTCCGACCAATGGTTGCGGGTTTTGTGGCCCTCTGACCGTGTGGGACGATCTAAAAACCCCGGCTCCGACGGGGTCTGCTCAAACGGTGCGAAATGGAGTCCCCCGATGTCCGCAGGTGTTGTCGGAACCAAGGCTCAGCAGCTCATCCTTGTTGCCCTCCTCCTGGTCGCCGCGGTCGCTACCGGCCTCTTCATGGCGCAGTCGACGGGTTCCGCGGCCGGTGTCCACGCCTCCGCCGAGTCCGACGTCGTCGTCGTGGCCGGCGATGGCTGGGAGTGGTGACGCCCGATCATGCAGCCGGCCGTCCGGTCGGCAACGCTTGAGATCTTGGCGCGTGAGGAGGGTTCGTGCCTGAAGCCGTCAGACGGCCCTCCCCGCAGCGTGCCTGGTACGTGTCCGGGCCGCTCGCCGTCCTCACGGTGGTCTTCACCGTCGTCGCCCAGATCGATCGGGACATCCCGCAGTCCGACCTGCTGCTGATCCCGATCTTCTTCGCGCTGTTCCTGGTCACGGACGCGACCACGCTCTGGACGACGTCGCGCCGGCAGGGCCTGAACGTCACGCTCAACGAGGTCGCGGTCGTCCTCGCGTTCTTCTTCATCTCGCCGCTCGTCATGGTGGTGCTCCGCTGCGTCGAGCGGATCGCGATCGGGCTGTACCGCCGGGAGATACCGGCGCGGCTCTGGTTCAACGTGACGCTCGCGACGTCCTCCGCCGCGTTCGGATACGTGGTGATCCGCGCGCTCGGCTCGGTCGGCGCCGACGTCACGCCGCGCACCTGGCTGGTGCTGATCGCGGGCGTCCTGGCCGCCACCCACTTCGGCCTGGTCGCCGTGATGCTGGTGCTCGGGCTGGTCGAGGGCAACCTCTCCGGCTCCACGGTGCTGCGCATCGCGGTGCCCGGTTTCTTCGTCACCTGCGGCAACATCATGCTCGGCCTGGCCGTGCTGATGCTCATCGACCAGACGCCGTGGGCCCTGACGATCATCGGTGCGCTGGTCGTCTTCGGCGTCTTCGCCTACCGGTCGTACTCGCAGTTCACCGAGCAGCACCGCAAGCTCTCCGAGCTGTACGACCTGGTCCGTGACCTGAAGGGCACGGTGCACGACCGCGCGCTGCCGGACGTGCTGCTGCGCCGCGTGCTGGCGCTGACCCACGCGGACTGGTCCACGCTCTGGCTGCCCGCCTCCTCCCGGCACCTGGAGGTGCTGCTCAGCGCGCGGCACAACGCCAACGGCCTGCTCGACACCGTGGTCACCCCGGCCGCGCTGCGCCGCCGCGCGCTGGAGACCGGCGAGAGCATCCTGATCACCGGCCGGACCGGCGATCCGGCGCTGCGCGAGCTGCTGCCCGGGCCCGGCCCGCGGGAAATCATGATCGTTCCGCTGTTCTCCGGTGAGGTGCCGATCGGCACGCTGGAGGTGGCGGGGGAGCGCAACCGGCACGCGCACTTCGACTCCGCCACGGTCGCGCTGATGGAGACGGTGGCGGCGCACGCGGCGGTCGCGGTGGAGAACTCCCGGCTGGTCGACCGGCTGCGGTACGACGCGTACCACGACGGGCTCACGAAGCTGCCGAACCGCCGGCGGATCACCGAGGCGCTCGCCGAGTCGGTCACGGTGAACGCGCCCGACGAGGTGGTCGCGGTGCTGCTGCTGCGCCTGGACCGGCTGCACGAGGTGAACGAGTCGCTCGGCCAGGTCGCCGGTGACCGTCTGGTGGCCGAGATCGCGGAGCGGCTGCGCGCGGCCGCGCCACCGGCCGCGCTGGTCGGCCGGGCCGGCGGCGACGAGTTCGTGGTCACGCTGCGGAAGCCGTCCGTCGAGGCCGCGACGCAGCTGGCGACGCGGCTGCGCGACGAGATCCGCGGCTCGGTCCGGATCGACGACCTGACGCTGATGGTGGACGTCGCGGTCGGCGTGGCCGTGCACCCGGACGACAGCCGCGGCGAGTTCGGCCACGCGGACAAGGCGGACCGCCTGCTGCAGCGGGCGAAACTGGCGTGCGCCGCGGCCCGGACGTCGCCGTCCGGCGTGCAGCGCTTCCACGCCGGCCTGGAGTCGCGGGTCACCCGGCGGCTGGGGCTCGCGGACGATCTGCGGCAGGCGCTGGAGCGGGACGAGATCGAGGTCTACTTCCAGCCCAAGGTGACGCTCGCGGACCGGCGCCTGGTCGGCGTGGAGTGCCTGGCCCGGTGGGAGCACCCGGTGCTCGGCACGGTCTCGCCGGAGGACTTCGTGGCGGTGGCGGAGAACACCGGGCAGATCGGCGCGCTCACCGAGGCGGTGCTCCGCGCCGGGCTGCAGCGCTGCCGGGACTGGCCGGACTCCGGTGACCCGCTCGCCATCGCGGTCAACATCTCCGCCCGGCTGCTCGACGAGCCGGACTTCCCGGCACAGGTCAAGGCGCTGCTGGAGCACTACGGCGTGACGGCCGGCCGGGTCACCTTCGAGATCGGGCAGCCGGCGCTGACCGTGGAGAACGAGCGGCCGCTGCCGGTGCTGCGCCGGTTGCGGGACCTCGGCGTCCGGATCTCCGTGGACGACTTCGGCGTCGGTGCCTCCTCGTTCGGCTACCTGCGGCAGCTGCCGATCGTGGAGCTGAAGGTGGACCGCCGGTTCGTCCAGGGCATGGCGACGGACCCGGGCGACCTGGCGGTGGTGCGGGCGGCCGTGATGCTGGCCCGCCAGTTCGGGCTCAGCGCGGTGGCCGAGGGCGTGGAGAGCGAGCTGGCGCTGGATCTGCTCACCGACATGGGGTGCGAGATCGGGCAGGGCTTCCTGTTCAGCCGGCCGCTGCCGTACGAGCGGCTGGAGGCCTGGTACTGGGCGCAGACCGAGGTGGAGGCGACCCCGTCCGGCGAGTTCCGCCGACTCCGCGCGGTGCCCTGAAACCGTCCCTGACCTGCGTATTCGCGAGGTGCGACGCGCCGAGGGGTATCCGATTTCGCCTGGCGAAAGTGGCCGTGTACGCTTATGCCTGCACGTCACGGGAGCGACAAGTTCCCAGGCGGGTAGGCCCCCTTAGCTCAGTCGGCAGAGCGTCTCCATGGTAAGGAGAAGGTCTACGGTTCGATTCCGTAAGGGGGCTCTTCGGTCGGAGTGACAACCGACCCTCAGGCTTTGCCTGCCCACGCGGGCACGCGGCCTGGATCGCGGCGGTGTAGCTCAGATGGCAGAGCAAGCGGCTCATAATCGCTGTGTCGCCGGTTCAAGTCCGGCCACCGCTACTTACGTCCGGGGTCCTGATCCCCGGTCCGGGGGTGCACCACGTCGGCCCCCACTTTGCGTACCGCGTGGTCAATCTCCTACGCTGGTACGTCGTAGTATTCAGGTCGTAGGGATTTTCACCCCGCGTTTCGAGGAAGGCACCCCGCCGTGGCTAAGGCGACCGACGTCCGTCCCAAGATCACCTTGGCGTGTGTGGAGTGCAAGGAGCGCAACTACATCACGCGTAAGAACCGCCGTAACGACCCGGACCGCGTCGAGCTGAAGAAGTTCTGCCCCCGGGACGGCAAGCACACGCTCCACCGCGAGACCCGCTGACCCGGTCGCGGCAGACACACGCATCCTCAGGGCGTCCCCGGTGATCCGGGGGCGCCCTGAGTGCGTCCGGCGGGCCGGTAGGGTGTCCGCCCATGGGGTTGGACCAGTCGTTTACCGGGCGCAGCTACCCGCCCAGCGCGCCCTACCAGGTGGGGCGCGAGAAGATCCGTGAGTTCGCGACCGCGATCGGCGCCGAGGACGCGGCCTATCACGACCCGGAGGCCGCGCGTGCGCTCGGCCACCCGGACGTGATCGCGCCGCCGACGTTCCCGATGGTGCTGAGCATGGCCACGAGCCGCCAGATCGTCGAGGACCCGGCGCTCGGCGTCGACTACAGCCGGGTGGTCCACGGCGACCAGCGCTTCGCCTACCGCCGTCCGGTGACCGCCGGGGACGAGCTGGTGTGCGTGAACTCGATCGAGAGCATCAACGCGCGCGGCGGACACGACTTCCTGACCACCCGCAGCGAGATCAGCACCAGCGCGGGCGAGGCGGTCGTCACGGTCTGGACCATGTTCGTGGTCCGCGGCGAGGAGGGTTGAGCACGATGGAGCTTCCCACGCAGCGCTACCGGGTGACCCGGGCCGACCTCGTGCGGTACGCGGGCGCCTCCGGCGACTTCAACCCGATCCACTGGAGCGAGAGCTTCGCGGCCAAGGTCGGCCTGCCGGGCGTGATCGCGCACGGCATGCTCACCATGGCGCTGGTCGGCCGCGCGGTCACCACGTGGGCCGGCCGCCCGGACGCGATCGTCGAGTACGGCGTCCGCTTCACCCGCCCGGTCGAGGTGCCGGACACCGAGGAGGGAACCGAGGTCGAGGTCTCCGCGGTGGCGAAGGACACGGACGACCCGGGCCTGGTGCGGCTCGACCTGACCGCGACCTGCGCCGGCGTGAAGGTGTTGGCCCAGGCCAAGGCCGTTATCAAGCGCCCCTGAGGGGGTGGCGCGCCAGTTATGGGGGTGGCCGGTTGGGAAAGTCCGCCGGCTACCCGTACACTGGTGCGCCGTGGGGTAGTCACGGCTCGTGACTTCCTCAAAGGGGTGTAGCTCAATTGGCAGAGCAGCGGTCTCCAAAACCGCAGGCTGCAGGTTCAAGTCCTGTCACCCCTGCGCCTAAGGCCTAACCGGCCCGGGGATTGCGCTGGTTAACAGCGTTGATCCCGTGGTGGTGGTGTGCGGCAACTTCGCCGAGGATCGGCCGCGGTGTCAGCCCGGGCGGTGTCAGCCGGATCCGCCGCCGCAACCCGGACCGTCGGGCGGCGGGCGTGTAAGGGCGTCAACGTTCATGCGTTTGCGTCTGACCAACGACCCCGCGATGGAAGAGGGCGAAGTGGCCGAGAGGAAGCGACGCGGCGAGGACCCCGCCGACGACAACCTGAACGACGAGACGTTCGAGGACGCCGTCGAGGACGAGGATGACGTCGCGGACGAGCCCGTCTCGCGTGGCGGCACCGCCACGCTGTCCAAGGCCAAGACCGAGGCGGCCGACAGCCCCTCCAAGGAGAAGAAGCCCGGCCGCGGCCCGTTCGCGCGACTCGGCCGGTTCTTCCGCGAGGTCGTGGCCGAGCTTCGTAAGGTCATCTGGCCGACGCGGAACGAGCTGCTGACCTACACCGCCGTTGTGATCGTGTTCGTCGCGGTCATGATGACGATCGTGGCCCTGCTGGACTTCGGCTTCGCCAAGGGCATCCTGGCCATCTTCGGCTGAGCCGCGACCGGTCCGGCCGAGTTCGATTTGTTTATGGAAGTGAGCAAGCGTGCCTGAGTACGACGAGACCGACGGCGTCGACGAGCAGTCGTCGATCGCCACGGCCAATGGCGAGCTCGCCGCGGCCGACGACGAGTCGGCCGAGGCCGCCAGCGAGCCGGAGGTCGAGACCGCGCCGGTCGCGGCCGCCCCGGCGGAGGACGACGAGGACTACGACCCGGTCGCGGAGCTGCGGCAGAAGCTGCGTTACGCGCCCGGCGACTGGTACGTGGTGCACTCGTACGCCGGCTACGAGAACAAGGTCAAGACCAACCTCGAGACCCGCATCACCTCGCTGGACATGGAGGACTACATCTACCAGGTGGAGGTCCCGGTCCGCGAGGAGGTCGAGGTCAAGAACGGCAAGCGCCAGCAGGTCAGCGCGAAGGTCTTCCCCGGCTACATCCTGGTCCGGCTGGAGCTCACGCCGGAGTCGTACTCCTGTGTCCGGAACACCCCGGGCGTCACCGGCTTCGTCGGTGCGACCGACCGGGCCGACCGCCCCGCTCCGCTCTCCCTCGACGAGGTGCTGAAGTGGCTGGCGCCCGCGGTGGAGAAGGAGGAGAAGAAGGCCAAGGTGGAGGTCAAGGTCCTCGACTTCGAGGAGGGCGACTCCGTCACCGTCACCGATGGTGCCTTCGCCTCGCTGCCCGCGACGATCAGCGAGATCAACGCCGACCAGCAGAAGCTCAAGGTGCTGGTCTCGATCTTCGGTCGCGAGACGCCGGTCGAGCTGAACTTCAACCAGGTCTCGAAGATCTGACCCGTCCCACACTGGCGCGTCCCGGACTGCGCTAGTCTTGAACGTCGGCCCGCGGGCACGCTTCGGCGTGTCCGCTTGTCCGATGATCAGGTTGTTTGACTGTGCCGCCTTAGGCGAGGCGGCAGCGGCGCATTCCCGGCGGCAGATGCGCCGAAGTCAAAGACAAAGCCGCACCTTTCGAAGCCCAGGAAGAGACATGCCTCCCAAGAAGAAGCTGGTCAAGACGTTCACGCTGCAGCTGCCGGCGGGCCAGGCCACCCCGGCGCCGCCGGTCGGCCCCGCGCTGGGTCAGCACGGTGTGAACATCATGGAGTTCGTCAAGGCCTACAACGCGCAGACCGAGTCGAGCCGTGGCGACATCGTCCCGGCCGAGATCAGCGTGTACGAGGACCGGTCGTTCACGTTCATCCTGAAGACCCCGCCGGCCGCGCGTCTGCTGCTCAAGGCCGCCGGTGTGCAGAAGGGCTCGGGCGTTCCCCAGGCCACCAAGGTCGGTTCGGTCAGCCGCGCCCAGCTGCGCGAGATCGCCGAGAAGAAGATGTCCGACCTGAACGCGAACGACGTCGAGCAGGCCGAGAAGATCATCGCCGGCACCGCCCGGTCGATGGGCATCACGGTCAAGGACTGACCTTCCCCCTCGTCTCACCCACCGTGGGAGGGCACGCCAGACGGGCGTGACCCGCCAATGACCACAGGAGCACGCCGAACATGGCACTGAGCAAGGCATACAAGAAGGCCTCGGAGCAGATCGACAAGTCGAAGCTCTACACCCCGGCCGAGGCGGTCAAGCTGGCCAAGGACACGACCGCCACCAAGTTCGACCCCACCGTCGAGGTCGCGATGCGCCTCGGCGTCGACCCGCGCAAGGCGGACCAGATGGTCCGCGGCACGGTCAACCTCCCGCACGGCACGGGCAAGACGGTCCGCGTGATCGTGTTCGCCGCCGGCGCCAAGGCCGAGGAGGCGGAGGCCGCCGGTGCCGACGCCGTCGGCAGCGACGAGCTCGTCGCCCGCATCCAGGGTGGTTGGCTGGACTTCGACGCCGCTATCGCGACGCCCGACCAGATGGCCAAGATCGGCCGGATCGCGCGGATCCTGGGCCCGCGCGGCCTGATGCCGAACCCGAAGACCGGCACCGTGACCATGGACGTCACCAAGGCCGTCTCGGAGATCAAGGGCGGCAAGATCACCTTCCGGGTGGACAAGCACTCCAACCTCCACCTGATCATCGGCAAGGCCTCCTTCACCGAGGCCCAGCTGGTGGAGAACTACGCCGCTGCGCTGGACGAGATCCTCCGGGCCAAGCCGTCCGCCGCCAAGGGCAAGTTCCTGAAGAAGATCACCTTCACCACCACGATGGGCCCGGGCATCCCGGTCGACCCGAACATCGTGAAGAACGTGGACAACGCCGAGTAGTACCGCTCGACGAGAAACGCCCCCGGCCGTCGCGGCCGGGGGCGTTTTCGTGCGTACGGGTGGCCGGCGGTCAGCCGACCCAGCCGCCCGCGGTGAAGTGGGCCAGCAGGACGCCCTGGAGCATCAGCGCGACCGTCGCGTAGACCTGCGTCGGCAGCTTCAGGTGGCCCAGGATGATGAACGCCGGGAACACCTCCAGCGCGAAGCGCGGCGCGGACATCAGCGACTGGTTGCGGTTCTCGCCGGCCGGGAACGAGATCGCGAAGAGCAGCAACGCGATGCCGAGCAGCGGCAACATCCACTGGTCGCGGCGCATCCGCCAGGGCCCGGCGAAGCAGAGCGTCAGCAGCCCGATCAGGGCCAGCACCGCGGCCAGGTCGAGCAGGTTGTGCAGCGTGCCGTTCTGCGCCAGCGGCGCGGTGGCGACCACCTCGGCCGCGTCGACGATGCCGGCCCACGGCCAGTCCAGCTCGCGGCCCCACGGCTTCTGCGCCTCCAGGAACAGCAGCGGGTCGCCGAACCGCCACCACAACCAGCCGGCGTACGCGACCAGGCCGCCCGGCATCAGGCCGACCGCGAGCACGTTCCAGCGCCAGCGGAAGCCGTTCTGCCGCAGGTACTCGTAGGCGAACGCGATCGCGAGCAGCACTCCGACCGAGCGGGTCGCGGACGCGAAGCCGCCGAGGACGCCGGCCACCCACCAGTGCCCGCGGCGCATCGCGTAGACCGCGCCCAGCATCAGCGCGATGAACAGCGAGGCGTTGTATCCGATGCCGAGGAAGAACGCGACCGGCCAGGCCGCCATCGCCCAGCAGGTCCGCACCGCCACGGCCGGGCTGAACTCGACCTCCGTGAGGCGGTAGAGCAGCGTGTACATGGCGAACATCGCGACCGCGGCGACACCGATCGCGGTGAACTTCGCGCCGCCGGGCAGCAGCATGTCGGCGCCGCGGACCAGCATCGGGTAGAGCGGGAAGAACGCCGGGTCGACCGGATGGGTGCCGTAGCCGTTCTCCGCGAGGCGGGTGAAGACCATCGCGTCGTAGCGCCACCAGCCACCGCGCAACAGGTCCACGAACCCGATCGGGTTGCCGTGCGGCCGGCCGTACTGCGTGAAGAGCGTGACGGTGATCCAGGCCAGGTAGGAGGAGGCCCAGACCGCGCCGCCGATCCGGATGGCGGGCCACCAGGACTGCCCGGGGCCCTCGGGCGCCGTCGGGGCGGCGGGCCGGGCGGCCGGCGGCGTCGCCGTGTCGGATGTGGGAGTGCCGGCCTTCGGAGTGCCGGCCTTCTCGCCGTTCTCGGCCGTGCGCTGGGTGGGTGTCTCTGCGGGCACGGCGGCTGATCATGGAGCCAGTCGGGGCGTACGGCAAGCGGATGTCCGACTCAGGGGCGAAAAGTTCTCAAGAATTAACCTAAGCGGCTCTCGCGTCCCCGGATTTGGCGATGGCGGGACGGCCCGCTACTCTTGGTCGAAGTTTCACCCATAGACCGCTGGTCGCCGCGCCTCCCGGTGCGGCCGAAGGTCCCGTCCGACGGGCGACCCGCGCAGGGCGAGCGCTGGAATTTTGGATCCGCCGCGGTTTCGTGCCGCGCCCGGCCCCGTGCGCTGTCCTGCGCCGGGGCTTTCTCGTTGTTCGGGGCAGACCAGCCGCAAGCAACGAGAAGGGAGGGACATGGCGGACAAGCCGGTTCGGGCCGACAAGGCCACTGCCGTCGCCGAGCTGACGGAGCACTTCCGTAACTCGGGCGCCACCGTGCTCACCGAGTACCGGGGCCTGACGGTCGCGCAGCTGACCAAGCTGCGGCGCTCGCTGGGTCGCGAGACCACCTACGCGGTCGCGAAGAACACGCTCGCGAAGCGGGCTGCGACGGACGCGGGCATCTCGGGCCTCGACACGCTGTTCACCGGTCCTACCGCGCTCGCCTTCGTTTCCGGCGACCCCGTCGAGGCGGCGAAGAGCCTTCGTGAGTTCTCGAAGGCCAACCCCGCGCTCGTCATCAAGGGCGGCGTTTTCGAGGGCAAGGCCATCTCGGCCGCCGAGGTCAACAAGCTCGCCGACCTCGAGTCCCGTGAGGTGCTGCTGGCCAAGCTGGCCGGCGCCATGAAGGCCAACCTCAGCAAGGCTGCTGCGCTCTTCCAGGCGCCGCTGTCCAAGACCGCCCGTACGGTGGCCGCGCTGCAGGACAAGCGTGAGAAGGAGGGCGCGGAGGCCGCCTGAGGCCCTCGCGCTCGGTAAGACCCCAACCAAAGACCTGACCCGCGAGCACGCTCGCGTGTTGCAGAAGCAAGAGGAAGGACCGCCGACATGGCGAAGCTCAGCACCGACGAGCTGCTCGACGCGTTCAAGGAGATGACGCTGATCGAGCTCTCCGAGTTCGTGAAGCAGTTCGAGGAGACCTTCGACGTGACCGCCGCCGCGCCGGTCGCGATCGCCGGCCCGGCCGGCCCGGCCGCCGTTGCCGACGCGCCGGAGGAGAAGGACGAGTTCGACGTCGTCCTCGAGGCCGACGGTGGCAAGAAGATCCAGGTCATCAAGGTCGTGCGCGAGCTGACCGGCCTGGGCCTGAAGGAGGCCAAGGACGTCGTCGAGTCGGCGCCGAAGGCCATCCTCGAGAAGGTCAACAAGGAGACGGCCGACAAGGCCAAGGAGAAGCTCGAGGGCGAAGGCGCCAAGGTCACCCTCAAGTAAGTCCTGCGTTTCCGCGAAGGCGGGTGTCCCGGTCGGGGCACCCGCCTTCGGCGTTCGCGAGTGGCGTGTGTCACTCCCGAACCCCGGTGCCGGCCGTCGGCGCGGCGGTGTCCGGGTGGCCGGCGAGGAAGGCCGCAGGTCGTTCGTACCGCCGCGGGGGGATGCTGTTCGGCATCGTCCGATTGCGGACCGTATTAGGTGATCATTAAACCGTGTGATCCCCCAGGGTTATTGCCGGATTTACGGCTTATGTGGCCCGTTTTGAGCGCTTGTCGTCGATCACCGGGCTCCGACCCGCCTCGCAAGTCTTGACGTGGGCTGTGGGGGCAGGCACGCTAAACGGCAGCAAGACCTTCCGCGCTTGCGACGGCCCCGCCCCGGGTAACACCGGGGACGAACCGACAGAGTCACGCCGCGTTCCGAGCGGCCCGGCGAGCACCGATCAGGTGCGCCCGGCCTGTTCCGCGGCGACCTGTGGTGGGGGGCTGGACAGCGGTTAGCCGTGCGGCTACACTGCTAGTTTGCGCTGCCTTCTCACTACAGCCCTGCCCTGGAATGCTCAGACCGGTCATTCCGCCCATGCGGGGTCAGTTGGGGTGCGCGCATAACGGCCGTTTTGCAGCACCGGTCCTCGGAAGGACGCATCTTGGCAGCTTCCCGCCCTGCGAAGACCAGTCGTACGTCGAGCGCATTCGCTCCCCGCCGAATTTCCTTCGGCAGGATCACTGAGCATCTTGAGGTTCCGAACCTCCTGGCAATCCAGAACGAGTCCTTTGACTGGCTTGTCGGCAACGAAGCTTGGCAGAACCGATCGGCTGACGACCCGAACGCACGTTCGGGCCTTGCGGAGATTCTCGACGAGATCAGTCCCATCGAGGACTTCTCCGGCACCATGTCCCTCTCCTTCTCCGCACCGCGCTTCGACGAGGTCAAGGCCTCGATCGAGGAGTGCAAGGAGAAGGACCTGACCTACTGTGCCCCGCTGTTCGTGACCGCGGAGTTCACCAACAACACCACTGGCGAGATCAAGAGCCAGACGGTGTTCATGGGTGACTTCCCGATGATGACCCCCAAGGGCACGTTCATCATCAACGGCACCGAGCGCGTCGTGGTCAGCCAGCTGGTCCGCTCGCCCGGCGTCTACTTCGACAAGCAGCCGGACAAGACGTCCGACCGCGATCTCTCCAGCGTCAAGGTCATCCCGAGCCGGGGTGCCTGGCTGGAGTTCGACATCGACAAGCGCGACACCGTCGGTGTCCGCATCGACCGCAAGCGCCGGCAGGCCGTCACGGTCCTGCTCAAGGCGATCGGGTGGTCCGCCGACCAGATCCGTGAGAAGTTCGGCTGGTCCGAGCTGCTCATGACGACGCTGGAGAAGGACCACATCGCCGGGCAGGACGAGGCCCTGCTCGACATCTACCGCAAGCTCCGTCCCGGCGAGCCGCCGACCCGGGAGAACGCGCAGACCCTGCTCGACAACCTCTTCTTCAACCCGAAGAGGTACGACGTGGCAAAGGTCGGCCGTTACAAGTTCAACAAGAAGCTCGAGATCGACGTCCCGATCACCACGGGCGTGCTGACCGAGGACGACATCGTCGCCACCGTGGAGTACCTGGCTCGCCTGCACGCGGGTGAGGACGGCTACGAGGCCGACGACATCGACCACTTCGGCAACCGTCGTCTGCGCACGGTGGGCGAGCTCATCCAGAACCAGGTCCGCGTGGGCCTGTCCCGGATGGAGCGCGTCGTCCGCGAGCGGATGACCACGCAGGACGTCGAGGCGATCACGCCGCAGACCCTGATCAACATCCGTCCCGTCGTGGCGGCGATCAAGGAGTTCTTCGGTACGTCGCAGCTGTCCCAGTTCATGGACCAGACCAACCCTCTGGCGGGTCTGACCCACCGCCGGCGCCTTTCCGCGCTGGGCCCGGGTGGTCTGTCCCGTGAGCGGGCCGGCTTCGAGGTCCGTGACGTGCACCCGTCCCACTACGGCCGGATGTGCCCGATCGAGACGCCGGAAGGCCCGAACATCGGCCTGATCGGTGCGCTCTCGACGTTCGCGCGGGTCAACCCGTTCGGCTTCATCGAGACGCCGTACCGGAAGGTCGTCGAGGGCCGGGTCACCGACGAGATCGACTACCTGACCGCCGACGAGGAGGACCGGTTCGTCAAGGCGCAGGCAAACGCGCCGCTGTCGAGCGACGGCACCTTCGCGGAGGAGCGGGTTCTCGTCCGCCGTAAGGGCGGTGAGGTCGACTACGTCGTCGGCACCGCCGTCGACTACATGGACGTCTCGCCGCGGCAGATGACCTCGGTCGCCACCGCGATGATCCCGTTCCTCGAGCACGACGACGCCAACCGCGCGCTCATGGGCGCGAACATGCAGCGTCAGGCCGTGCCGCTGGTCAAGGCGGAGGCCCCGCTGGTCGGCACCGGCATGGAGTACCGTGCCGCGGTCGACGCCGGTGACGTGGTCGTGGCCGAGGTCGGCGGTCTGGTCGAGGACCTCTGCGCCGACTACATCACGGTCCACCAGGACGACGGCCACCGTCGTACCTACCTGCTGCACAAGTTCCGCCGCTCGAACGCCGGCTCCTGCGTCAACCAGAAGCCGACCGTGTTCGAGGGTGACCGGGTCGAGGCCGGCCAGGTCATCGCGGACGGTCCGTGCACCGACGAGGGCGAGATGGCCCTCGGCCGGAACCTCCTGGTCGCGTTCATGACCTGGGAGGGTCACAACTACGAGGACGCGATCATCCTGTCGCAGCGCCTCGTGCAGCAGGACGTGCTCACCTCGATCCACATCGAGGAGCACGAGGTCGACGCGCGGGACACCAAGCTCGGCCCGGAGGAGATCACCCGCGACATCCCGAACGTCAGCGAAGAGATGCTGGCGGACCTGGACGAGCGGGGCATCATCCGGATCGGTGCCGAGGTCGTCCCCGGCGACATCCTGGTCGGCAAGGTCACGCCGAAGGGCGAGACCGAGCTGACCCCGGAGGAGCGCCTGCTCCGCGCGATCTTCGGCGAGAAGGCCCGGGAGGTCCGGGACACCTCGCTGAAGGTGCCGCACGGCGAGACCGGCACGGTCATCGGCGTCCGCACGTTCTCGCGTGAGGACGGCGACGAGCTGCCTCCGGGCGTGAACGAGCTGGTCCGGGTGTACGTGGCCCAGAAGCGCAAGATCCAGGACGGTGACAAGCTCGCGGGCCGGCACGGCAACAAGGGCGTCATCTCCAAGATCCTGCCGGTCGAGGACATGCCGTTCCTGGAGGACGGCACGCCGGTCGACATCGTGCTCAACCCGCTGGGTGTGCCCTCGCGAATGAACATCGGCCAGGTCCTGGAGACCCACCTCGGGTGGGTGGCCAAGACCGGCTGGAACGTCGAGGGCGAGGACACCGAGTGGAAGCGCCAGCTCCGCTCGATCAACGCGCACCAGAGCGAGCCGAACACGAACGTGGCGACGCCGGTCTTCGACGGCGCGCGGGAGGACGAGATCCACGGTCTCCTCGCGAGCACGCTGCCGAACCGGGACGGCACGCAGCTGATCGGCAGCTCCGGCAAGGCGAAGCTGTTCGACGGCCGGTCGGGTGAGCCGATCCCGGACGCGATCGCGGTCGGCTACGTCTACATCCTGAAGCTGAACCACCTGGTCGACGACAAGATCCACGCTCGGTCGACCGGTCCGTACTCGATGATCACGCAGCAGCCGCTGGGTGGTAAGGCGCAGTTCGGTGGCCAGCGTTTCGGCGAGATGGAGTGCTGGGCCATGCAGGCCTACGGCGCCGCCTACGCCCTGCAGGAGCTGCTCACGATCAAGTCCGACGACGTGCTGGGCCGCGTGAAGGTGTACGAGGCCATCGTCAAGGGCGAGAACATCCCGGAGCCGGGTATCCCGGAGTCCTTCAAGGTGCTCCTCAAGGAGCTGCAGTCGCTGTGCCTGAACGTCGAGGTGCTCTCCAGCGACGGCGTGGCCCTCGAGATGCGCGAGACGGACGACGAGGTCTTCCGGGCTGCGGAGGAGCTGGGTATCGACCTGTCCCGGCGCGAGCCGAGCAGCGTCGAAGAAGTCTGAGGTTCCAGGTGAGGGGCGGGTCCGCCCGCCCCTCACCTGCCCCGGAGCCCACCTAGCCTTACAGACACGACACGAGGGATATATAACGTGCTCGACGTCAACTTCTTCGACGAGCTCCGCATCGGGCTGGCCACCGCCGACGACATCCGGCAGTGGTCGCACGGTGAGGTCAAGAAGCCTGAGACGATCAACTACCGCACCCTGAAGCCCGAGAAGGACGGACTCTTCTGCGAGAAGATCTTCGGTCCGCAGCGGGACTGGGAGTGCTACTGCGGCAAGTACAAGCGGGTCCGGTTCAAGGGCATCATCTGTGAGCGCTGCGGCGTCGAGGTGACCCGCTCCAAGGTCCGCCGTGAGCGGATGGGCCACATCGAGCTCGCCGCCTCGGTGACCCACATCTGGTACTTCAAGGGCGTCCCGAGCCGGCTCGGCTACCTGCTGGACCTGGCGCCGAAGGACCTCGAGAAGATCATCTACTTCGCGTCGTACGTCGTGACGAGCGTCGACGCCGAGGCGCGTCACCGTGACCTCTCGACGATCGAGAACGAGATCTTCGCGGAGAAGCGCCAGTCGGAGAACAGCCGCGACTCGGAGATCGAGAAGCGCGCCGCCAAGCTGGAGCAGGACCTGGCGGAGCTGGAGGCCGAGGGCGCCAAGGCCGACGTGCGCCGCAAGGTCAAGGAGTCCGGCGAGCGCGAGATGCGCCAGATCCGCGACCGCGCGCAGCGTGAGATCGACCGGCTGGACGAGGTGCTCGACACCTTCCGCAAGCTGGACAAGAAGCAGCTGGTCACGGACGAGCTGCTGTACCGCGAGCTGCGTGACCGCTTCGGTGACTACTTCACCGGCGGCATGGGCGCCGAGGCGATCAAGGCGCTGCTGGAGGGTCTCGACCTCGACGCCGAGGCGGAGAACCTGCGCGAGATCATCCGGTCCGGCAAGGGCCAGCGGAAGATCCGCGCGCTCAAGCGGCTCAAGGTCGTGGCGGCGTTCCTGAACACCCGGAACTCGCCGCTCGGCATGGTCCTGGACTGCGTCCCGGTCATCCCGCCGGACCTGCGCCCGATGGTGCAGCTGGACGGTGGCCGCTTCGCGACCTCCGACCTGAACGACCTGTACCGCCGCGTGATCAACCGGAACAACCGGCTCAAGCGCCTGATCGACCTGGGCGCCCCGGAGATCATCGTCAACAACGAGAAGCGGATGCTGCAGGAGGCCGTCGACGCGCTGTTCGACAACGGCCGCCGCGGCCGGCCGGTCACCGGCCCGGGTAACCGCCCGCTGAAGTCGCTGTCCGACATGCTCAAGGGCAAGCAGGGCCGGTTCCGTCAGAACCTGCTCGGCAAGCGCGTGGACTACTCCGGCCGTTCCGTCATCGTGGTGGGCCCGCAGCTCAAGCTGCACCAGTGCGGCCTGCCCCGCATGATGGCGCTGGAGCTGTTCAAGCCGTTCGTGATGAAGCGCCTGGTCGACCTGAACCACGCGCAGAACATCAAGTCGGCCAAGCGCATGGTCGAGCGTCAGCGCCCGGTCGTGTGGGACGTGCTGGACGAGGTCATCACGGAGCACCCGGTTCTGCTGAACCGTGCGCCGACGCTGCACCGTCTCGGCATCCAGGCCTTCGAGCCGCGGCTGGTCGAGGGCAAGGCCATCCAGATCCACCCGCTCGTCTGCACCGCGTTCAACGCGGACTTCGACGGTGACCAGATGGCGGTGCACGTGCCGCTGTCCGCCGAGGCCCAGGCCGAGGCGCGGATCCTGATGCTGTCCTCGAACAACATCCTCAAGCCGTCCGACGGCAAGCCGGTCACCATGCCGACCCAGGACATGGTCATCGGTCTGTACCACCTGACCCACCTCAAGCCCGAGGGCAAGGGTGCGGGCCGGGTGTTCAGCTCGGACGCCGAGGCGCGGATGGCGTTCGACAACGGCGAGCTGGCCCTCGGTGCCCCGGTCAAGATCCGGCTCCGGGACGTGGTCAGCGTCGACAACGGCGCCAAGGGCGAGAAGTGGGACGCGCCGGAGGGCTGGGAGCCCGGTCAGGCGCTGCTGGTCGACACCACGCTGGGCCGCGTGCTCTTCAACGAGACGCTCCCGGTGGGGTACCGCTACGTCAACTACGAGATCCGCAAGGGTCAGCTCTCCGCGATCGTCAACGACCTCGCGGAGCGCTTCCCGAAGGTGACGCTGGCGGCGACGCTGGACGCGCTGAAGGAGTCCGGTTTCCACTGGGCGACCTGGTCCGGCGTGACCATCGGTATGGGCGACGTCGTGGCGCCGCCCGGCAAGCCGGCGATCCTCGAGCGGTACGAGAAGGAGGCCGCGCAGATCGACAAGCAGTACCAGCGCGGTCTGATGACGGCCGAGGAGCGCCGCGGCGAGCTGATCGAGATCTGGACCAAGGCGACCAACGAGGTCGCCAAGGAGATGGACACCGCGCTCCCGCAGAACAACCCGCTCTGGGTCATGATCAACTCGGGTGCTCGCGGTAACCTGCTGCAGCTCCGTCAGATCGCGGCGATCCGTGGTCTGGTGGCCAACCCGAAGGGCGAGATCATCCCGCGGCCGATCAAGGCCTCGTACCGGGAGGGTCTGTCCGTGCTGGAGTACTTCATCTCCACGCACGGTGCGCGCAAGGGTCTCGCGGACACCGCGCTGCGTACCGCCGACTCGGGTTACCTGACCCGTCGTCTGGTGGACGTCTCGCAGGACGTGATCATCCGCGAGGAGGACTGCGGCACCGAGCGCGCGATCCCGATGCAGGTGCTGGAGCGCGACCAGGCCGGTGTGCTCCAGATCCACGAGCACGCCGAGACCGGTGTGCACGCGCGGACGCTCGCCGACACGATCACCGGGCCGGACGGTCAGGTGGTCGCGGAGCGCGGCACCGACATCAACTCGATCCTGGTCGACAAGCTGCACGCGGCCGGCGTCGAGAACGTCCGGGTCCGGTCCGTGCTGACCTGCGAGTCGAAGCTGGGCGTCTGCGCGGCCTGTTACGGCCGTTCGCTGCCGACCGGCAAGACCGTGGACGTCGGCGAGGCGGTCGGCATCATCGCGGCCCAGTCCATCGGTGAGCCGGGTACGCAGCTGACGATGCGTACCTTCCACACCGGTGGTGTCGCGGGTGAGGACATCACCCAGGGTCTGCCGCGTGTCCAGGAGATCTTCGAGGCGCGCGTGCCCAAGGGCAAGGCGCCGATCGCGGACACTCCCGGACGCGTCCGGATCGAGGACGGCGAGCGGGTTCGCAAGATCATCGTGGTGCCGGACGACGGCAGCGACGAGATCGTCTACGACAAGATCTCGAAGCGCGCCAAGCTCCGTCGCCAGGACGGCGAGCACGTGCAGGTCGGCGAGAAGCTCACCGAGGGCACGATCGACCCGCACGAGCTGCTCCGCATCCTCGGCCCGCGCGCGGTCCAGGTCCACCTGACCCAGGAGGTCCAGGAGGTCTACCGCTCGCAGGGTGTGCTGATCCACGACAAGCACATCGAGATCATCATTCGCCAGATGCTCAAGCGGGTCACCGTCATCGACTCGGGCTCCACCGAGTTCCTGCCGGGCCTGCTGGTCGACCGCGCGCTCTTCGAGTCGGAGAACCGCCGCCTGGTCGCCGAGGGCGGGGAGCCGGCCGCCGGCCGTCCCCAGCTCATGGGCATCACGAAGGCGTCGCTGGCCACGGACTCGTGGCTGTCGGCGGCCTCCTTCCAGGAGACGACCCGCGTCCTCACCGACGCGGCGATCAACTCGCGCAGCGACTCGCTCGTGGGCCTGAAGGAGAACGTGATCATCGGTAAGCTCATCCCGGCCGGTACCGGTATCTCCAAGTACCGCAACGTCCGGGTCGAGCCGACCGAGGAGGCGAAGGCCAAGGTCTACTCGATGACCGGGTACCCGGAGACCGACTACGGCTTCGGACCGGCCAGCGGGCAGGCCGTGCCGCTCGACGACTTCGACTTCGGGTCGTACCGCTGAGCTGCGTGATCTGATCGGATGAACCACCGCCGAGGGCGGGGACGCGAGATGCGTCCCCGCCCTCGGTGTTCGACGAGGGATGATGGACGGCATGAGCGAGCTTGCGAGTGAACCATCGGCTCGGCGCCGGCCACCGTGGAGCCGCGGCGGCCCGCGGAGCCGGGCATGAGCGTCTCCCAGGCGATGGTGGGGCCGGGGCGGCACCCGCTCGATCCGGAGCCGGTGCGGTCGACCAAGGCGCCGGCCGTGTTCGCGCTCGGACTGATCGCGTTCCTCACCGGGCCGCTGGTGGGCGGGCTGGTGCCGGCCACGATCGCGTTGCAGCTGGCCCGGCAGGCGGAGCGCGAGGCGTACGCGTCCGGTGGCTACCTGACCGGCGCCGCGTGGATCCGCCGCGGCACCGTGCTCGCCTGGTCCGGGATCACACTGGCCGCCTGCGCGCTGGTGCTGGCGCTGGTCGTCGCGGTCTTCAACTACGCCAACGCGCCGCTGCAGGACTTCGCGCCCGGCATCGACTGACACGGGCGCGCTCCGCTGTGCCATGCTCGGCGGGCGCCCTCGACGCACGCGAGGCCTCGCGGTGCCGCGGGGACAGTGGGAGGAGAACACAGGCGTGACCGAACAGCCCCAGGGCGGGCACCCCGACTCCGTCTGGCAGCGACCGGTGGCCGGGTCCGAGCCGCCCCGCGCGGCCGAGCCGACGCCGGCGGCACCGGAGGTCCCGCCGGCTCCCGCTCCGGGAACGCCGGCCGGGGCGCCGGGACCGTCCGCTGTGGGATCGGGGCCGTTCACCGCGGCGCCCGGTGGGCAGGCTCCGCCGCTCACGTCGCCGGCACCGGGTCCGGTGCGGCCGGCGGCCTACCCCGGCTATCCGGCTCAGCCGCCGTATCCGGGCCAGCCGTATCCCGGTCAGCCGTCGTACCAGGGTCAGCCGTATCCCGGCCGGTACTCGGGGCAGCAGGTTCCTGGCCGGCCCTACCCCGGGCCGTACCAGGGGCAGCCGTATCCCGGGGCGTATCCGGGACAGCCGTATCCGGGGCAGCAGACTCCCGGTCAGCCGTACCCGGGGCAGCAGGGTTTCGGGCAGCAGTATCCGGCGCAGCCGTATCCCGGTTACGGGTATCCGGCACCGTCGCAGCCGGCTCATCCCGGCCTGGCCGGGTATCCCGCGGCCTACCCGGGACATGCCCCGGGCCCGCAGCCGGGGGCGTACCCCGGATATCCGGCGGTGCCGGCTCACCCGGCCGCCGTGCTGCCGCACCCGGGATACGCGATGGCCGGTGCACCCGCGATGACTGCCGTGCGACCCGCGGCGTACCCCCCGATGGGTCCGCCCGGTGTTCCGCCGCCACCGCGGGAGGGCTGGGGGAACGCGGAGCGGGTGGAGCCGGTGCCGGAGACGCCGTTCGCGGTGGTGCACCTGGAGGTGCCCGCGGTGGTGTCCGGTCTCGCGATCGGGTCGCTGATCACCGGAAGCGCGGCGCTGCTCGTGTCGTTCGCCGTGGCGTGCTTCGGGCTGCTAGGCGCGCAGGACGGCTGGGGCGGTCTGGTCGCCGGCGCGTTCGCGTTGCTGGCCGTGATCGCGGGCGTCGGCGCGGTGGTGCAGGGCACCGGGGCACTGCGTCAGGTGCGCCGGCCGGCCGAGGCGTCATCGATCCGGTTCAGCGGCCGAGGGCTGGCGATCACCGGTCTGTCGCTCGGCGGGGGAGGGGCCACGGTGGCCCTGCTGTCCCTGCTGATCGTCGTGGTCCTGAGCCTGTCGTAGGTACTTGCCCGGCGGCCCGTGGGCATGTAGGGAGTCAGTGAATGGCGTCCCTGGGGACCGGGTACACTTGGCTTTGCAGAGTGGTTCGTCGCTGAAGGTGTCAGCATCAGGAGTTCTGGATCCCGGGTTTCCGGTTGCCAGAGCGCCGGGTGTGAGGTCCGAAGCCGGAGATCCGTTGGGAGTCGTGTAGTGGGGAGATAGCTCTCCTTACCGTCCGGTTTTGACCAGCGCCCTCACGGTGGGTACTCTTTCCCTTCGTGCCCGGGCTAGCCCGGGCAACTTGTGCGTGCGCCGTTCGGTCCGGAACTCAGAGCCCGGATGAGCGATGCGCACCACGACAATGGCAGACCAGCGCGAGTCCTTACCGCGCGACCGTAGCGCCGGGCGACACGCCCGACCGCGGGGGTCGAGAGGCCTACTCCCAGCAGGCCCCCCGATCGGCAGCAAGAGGCAAGACCGGCGCAGCCGGGTAGGTAAGACAGACGGTCCGGTCGCCACAAGGGCGGCCGCCACGGAAGTTAACGGGCCCGACGGGCCCGGACAGGACAGGGAGCGGAGTACCCGGTGCCCACGATCCAGCAGCTGGTCCGCAAGGGCCGCCAGGCGAAGACGAGTAAGACCAAGACGCCGGCGCTGAAGGGGAGTCCCCAGCGTCGCGGAGTCTGCACGCGCGTCTACACCACCACCCCGAAGAAGCCCAACTCGGCGCTGCGCAAGGTCGCTCGTGTGAAGCTCAGCAGCCAGATCGAGGTGACCGCGTACATCCCCGGTGTGGGTCACAACCTGCAGGAGCACTCGATCGTGCTCGTGCGTGGCGGTCGTGTGAAGGACCTTCCGGGCGTTCGCTACAAGATCATCCGCGGTTCGCTCGACACCCAGGGTGTGCGTAACCGCAAGCAGGCGCGCAGCCGCTACGGCGCGAAGAAGGAGAAGAGCTGACATGCCGCGTAAGGGCCCCGCTCCCCGTCGGCCGCTGACGCCGGACCCGGTTTACAACTCGCCGCTGGTCACCCAGCTGGTGAACAAGATCCTGATGGACGGCAAGCGCGCGCTCGCCGAGCGCATCGTCTACGGCGCCCTCGAGGGCTGCCGGGAGAAGACCGGCACTGACCCGGTCGTGACGCTCAAGCGCGCCATGGACAACGTCAAGCCGACCCTCGAGGTCCGCAGCCGCCGTGTCGGTGGCGCGACCTACCAGGTGCCGGTCGAGGTCCGCCCGTCCCGCGCGCTGACGCTGGGCCTGCGCTGGCTGACGACCTACTCGAAGGCTCGTCGTGAGAAGACCATGATCGAGCGGCTGCAGAACGAGCTGCTCGACGCGAGCAACGGCCTCGGTGCCGCCGTCAAGCGGCGCGAGGACACGCACAAGATGGCCGAGTCCAACAAGGCCTTCGCGCACTACCGCTGGTAATCCAGCCGCCCGGCGCCGGTCTCGGCCGGCCGCCGGGCACACCGCTGGATTACCCGGCGCAACCGTCATCCGGTGCGAGCCGGGTGATTCAGCAACCCGACGAGACGACGAAGTAGGGATTACAGTGGCCGCCGCAGACGCGCTCGCCAACGTACGCAACATCGGCATCATGGCGCACATCGATGCCGGTAAGACCACGACTACTGAGCGAATCCTGTTCTACACCGGTATCACGTACAAGATCGGTGAAGTCCACGATGGCGCGGCCACCATGGACTGGATGGAGCAGGAGCAGGAGCGTGGCATCACCATCACCTCCGCTGCCACGAAGTGCGAGTGGAAGGGCCACACGATCCAGATCATCGACACGCCCGGCCACGTCGACTTCACGGTCGAGGTCGAGCGGTCGCTGCGCGTCCTGGACGGTGCTGTGGCGGTCTACGACGGTGTCGCCGGCGTAGAGCCCCAGACCGAGAACGTCTGGCGGCAGGCCGACAAGTACAACGTCCCGCGGATGTGCTTCGTCAACAAGCTCGACCGGACCGGCGCGGACTTCTACCGCTGCGTGCAGATGATGAAGGACCGGCTCAACGCCACCACCCTCGTCCTGCAGATCCCGATCGGCAACGAGTCGGACTTCATCGGCGTCGTGGACCTGATCACCATGAAGGCTCTCACCTGGCGTGGTGAGACCCAGAAGGGTGAGGACTACGCGATCGAGGAGATCCCGGCCGACCTGCAGGAGGACGCCGAGACCTGGCGTTCGCTGCTCCTTGAGACGCTCGCCGAGAACGACGACGCGATCATGGAGAAGTACCTGGAGGGCGAGGAGCTCTCGGTCGAGGAGATCAAGGCCGGCATCCGCCGCGCCACCATCTCCGGCAAGGCGAACCCGGTGCTCACCGGTTCGGCGTTCAAGAACAAGGGCGTTCAGCCCATGCTCGACGCCGTGGTGGACTACCTGCCGTCGCCGCTGGACATCCCGGCCATCGAGGGCACCAAGACCGACGGCGAGACCCCGCTGTCGCGCAAGCCCGACAAGAACGAGCCGTTCTCCGGTCTGGCCTTCAAGATCCAGACCGACAAGCACCTGGGCAAGCTCACGTACGTGCGGGTCTACTCCGGCACGCTCGATTCCGGTTCGCAGGTGGTCAACTCCACCAAGGACCGCAAGGAGCGGATCGGCAAGATCTACCAGATGCACGCGAACAAGCGTGAGGAGCGCCCCCAGGCGCAGGCCGGCGACATCATCGCCGTCCAGGGTCTGAAGCAGACCACCACCGGTGACACCCTGTCCGACCCGGCGAACCCGGTCATCCTCGAGTCGATGACGTTCCCGGAGCCGGTCATCTCGGTGGCGATCGAGCCGAAGACCAAGTCGGACCAGGAGAAGCTGGGCACCGCGATCCAGCGCCTGGCCGAGGAGGACCCGACCTTCCGCGTCCGCAACGACGAGGAGACGGGCCAGACGGTCATCTCCGGCATGGGCGAGCTCCACCTGGACATCCTGGTGGACCGCATGCGCCGCGAGTTCAACGTCGAGGCGAACGTCGGCAAGCCGCAGGTGGCGTACCGCGAGACCATCCGCCGCAAGGTGGAGAAGGTCGAGTTCACGCACAAGAAGCAGACCGGTGGTTCGGGCCAGTACGCCCGCGTCATCGTCAGCCTCGAGCCGCTGCCGCTGGACAACGACGCCGCGACGTACGAGTTCGTGAACGCGGTCACCGGTGGTCGCATCCCGAAGGAGTTCATCCCTTCGGTCGACGCCGGTGCACAGGACGCCATGCAGTACGGCATCCTCGCGGGCTACCCGCTGGTCGGCGTCAAGCTGACGCTGGTCGACGGCCAGTACCACGAGGTCGACTCGTCCGAGATGGCGTTCAAGATCGCCGGCTCGATGGCGCTGAAGGAGGCGGCCCGCAAGGCCGACCCGGCGCTGCTCGAGCCGATGATGGCCGTTGAGGTCACCACTCCTGAGGAGAACATGGGTGACGTCATCGGTGACCTCAACTCCCGCCGCGGCATGATCCAGGCCATGGAGGAGCGGAGCGGCGCTCGCGTCGTCCGCGCCCAGGTGCCGCTGTCGGAGATGTTCGGCTACGTCGGCGACCTGCGGTCGAAGACCCAGGGCCGGGCGAGCTACAGCATGCAGTTCGACTCCTACGCCGAGGTCCCCGCGTCCGTGGCCAGGGAGATCATCGCCAAGGCGACCGGGGAGTAGTTTCGCCCCGAGCCCGTCTCGGCGGGCTGCGTGAGACCTGGCCTGACGGCCGAAGCGGCCTCAAAGACCGCAGCGCCACGGGCCGGATGCAAATCCGGTCCGTGGCGCACAGTCGACAATGTTCGCGGAGTCCCAGCCGGCACCGCGCGCAACGAACCAGACAGTCCACAGGAGGACACCAGTGGCGAAGGCGAAGTTCGAGCGGACTAAGCCGCACGTCAACATCGGCACCATTGGTCACATCGACCACGGTAAGACGACGCTGACCGCGGCCATCACCAAGGTCCTGCACGACAAGTACCCGGACCTCAACCCCTACACGCCGTTCGACGAGATCGACAAGGCGCCGGAGGAGAAGGCCCGCGGTATCACGATCTCCATCGCGCACGTCGAGTACCAGACCGACAAGCGGCACTACGCCCACGTCGACTGCCCCGGCCACGCGGACTACATCAAGAACATGATCACCGGTGCCGCGCAGATGGACGGCGCGATCCTGGTGGTCGCGGCGACCGACGGCCCGATGCCGCAGACCAAGGAGCACGTGCTCCTGGCCCGCCAGGTCGGCGTTCCGTACATCGTCGTGGCGCTCAACAAGAGCGACATGGTCGACGACGAGGAGCTCCTGGAGCTCGTCGAGCTCGAGGTTCGCGAGCTGCTCAGCACCTACGAGTTCCCGGGCGACGACCTTCCGGTCGTGCGTGTCTCGGCGCTCAAGGCGCTGGAGGGCGACCCGGAGTGGACCGGCAAGCTGCTCGAGCTGATGGACGCGGTCGACACCGCGATCCCGCAGCCCGACCGTGAGACCGAGAAGCCGTTCCTCATGCCGATCGAGGACGTCTTCACGATCACCGGCCGCGGCACCGTGGTCACCGGTCGCGCGGAGCGCGGCATCCTCAAGCCGAACGAGGAGGTGGAGATCGTCGGTATTCGCGAGAAGTCGACCAAGACGATCTGCACCGGTATCGAGATGTTCCGCAAGGTGCTGGACGAGGCGCGTGCCGGCGAGAACGTCGGTCTGCTCCTCCGCGGCATCAAGCGCGAGGACGTCGAGCGCGGCATGGTCGTCATCAAGCCGGGCACCACGACTCCGCACACGGAGTTCGAGGGCCAGGTTTACATCCTCTCCAAGGAGGAGGGTGGCCGGCACACGCCGTTCTTCCAGAACTACCGTCCGCAGTTCTACTTCCGGACCACCGACGTGACCGGTGTCGTTACCCTCCCCGAGGGCACCGAGATGGTCATGCCGGGCGACTCCACCTCGATGGCGGTCAAGCTGATCCAGCCCATCGCCATGGAGCAGGGCCTGAAGTTCGCGATCCGTGAGGGTGGCCGCACCGTCGGCGCCGGCACGGTCACGAAGATCATCAAGTAAGTAAACAGGTACCCCGATTAGCGTTGCCGTTCGGTAGTACGGCATACTAGTCAGGTTGCGTCCGCGCGGGGCGGTTGGATGCGCTGTGTCCTCGTGACATTGTGTCCAGCCGCCCTCGCCCGGCGTCTGGGGTTTGTTGATCAATGAATAGTTGGTTGATCGCCCAGGGCGCCCCGATCCCGGCGGACGAGGTCCTCACCGAGGGCTGACGGGCAATCGCTCCGGATTTCGGGGCGGAGCGTGAAGTTAAAACGCGACACGCCCGACCGCGGGGGTCGGACAGCACAGGGTCGAGGGCCCTGTGCCCCGGGTCAAATCCGGCCGGTGAAACACCCGGCCGAGTCTGATCCGGGGGCATGCCGAGGAGTTCTACTCGGCAGGTAGCGGCATCGAGAGAAGGAAACAGAAGCCACCATGGCGGGACAGAAGATCCGCATCCGGCTCAAGGCCTACGACCACGAGGTCGTCGATTCCTCGGCGCGGAAGATCGTCGAGACGGTGACGCGCACCGGGGCGCAGGTCGCGGGCCCGGTGCCGCTGCCCACGGAGATCAACCGTTTCTGCGTGATCCGTTCGCCGCACAAGTACAAGGACTCGCGCGAGCACTTCGAGATGCGTACGCACAAGCGTCTGATCGACATCATCGACCCGACTCCGAAGACGGTCGACTCGCTCATGCGTCTCGACCTGCCGGCCGGCGTCGACATCGAGATCAAGCTGTAGGGACTGCGAACTCATGGACAGGCAAGTGAAGGGCATCCTGGGCGCCAAGCTCGGCATGACCCAGGTCTGGGACAACAACAAGGTTGTCCCGGTGACCGTGGTGCAGGCCGGCCCGTGCGTCGTGACCCAGGTCCGCACCGCTGACACGGACGGCTACTCCGCGATCCAGCTGGCGTTCGGTGCGATCGACCCCCGCAAGGCGAACAAGCCGCGGGCCGGGCACTTCGCCAAGGCTGACGTGGCGCCGCGCCGTCACATCGTCGAGCTTCGGACGACCGACGCCAGCGAGTACTCGCTCGGCCAGGAGGTCACCGTCGACTCGTTCCCGGTGGGTTCCCCGGTCGACGTGACCGGCCGGACCAAGGGCAAGGGCTTCGCCGGTGTCATGAAGCGGCACGGCTTCCACGGTCTCCGCGCGAGCCACGGTGTCGAGCGCAAGCACCGCTCCCCGGGCTCGATCGGCGCCTGCGCGACCCCCGGTCGCGTGTTCAAGGGCGTCCGCATGGCGGGCCGGATGGGCAGCGCGCGCTACACCGTGCAGAACCTGACCGTGCAGGCGGTCGACGTGGAGAACAACCTGCTGCTCGTCCGCGGTGCCATTCCTGGCCCCAAGGGCGCGCTGATCCTGGTTCGCTCCGCGACGAAGGCCCCCGTCAAGAAGGGTGCTGCCAAGTGAGCTCCGTTGACGTGCTGAACACCGAGGGCGCGAAGGCCGGCTCCGTCGAGCTGCCCGCGGCGATCTTCGACGTGCAGGCCAACATCCCGCTGATGCACCAGGTCGTGGTGGCTCAGCTGGCGGCCGCCCGGCAGGGCACGCACAAGGCGAAGACCCGTGGTGAGGTCTCCGGCGGCGGCAAGAAGCCGTACAAGCAGAAGGGCACCGGCCGCGCCCGTCAGGGCTCGACCCGTGCGCCGCAGTTCGCCGGCGGTGGCGTCGTGCACGGCCCCGTGCCGCGCGACTACTCGCAGCGGACCCCGAAGAAGATGAAGGCTGCCGCGCTGCGGGGTGCCCTCTCGGACCGGGCTCGCGACAACGCGGTGTTCGTGGTCGAGGCGTTCGTCTCCGGCGAGACGCCGTCGACGAAGGCCGCGCTGGCCACGCTGCGCAAGGTCACCGAGGAGACCAAGGTCCTGGTCGTGCTGACCGGCGTGGACGAGCTGAACTGGCTCTCGCTGCGCAACGAGCCGACCGTGCACCTGCTCGAGGTCGGGCAGCTCAACACGTACGACGTGCTGAACTCCTCTGCGGTGATCTTCACCAAGGACGCCTACGACGAGTTCACGGGCGCCGGCAAGGCCGAGGAGGGCGACAAGTGACCACCATCGCGGACCCGCGCGACATCATCATCGCGCCGGTGGTCTCCGAGAAGAGCTACAGCGTTCTCGACCAGAACTGGTACACGTTCCTGGTCCACCCGGACGCCAACAAGACCGCCATCAAGATCGCTATCCAGCAGATCTTCAACGTGCGCGTACTGACCGTGAACACTGCGAACCGCGAGGGCAAGCGGAAGCGGACGCGGACCGGATTCGGCCAGCGCAAGGCTACGAAGCGCGCTCTGGTCAAGCTGGCCGACGGCGACCGCATCGAGGCCTTCGGCGGCCCGGTCAGCTGAGGGGTGTAGGACATGCCTATTCGTAAGTACAAGCCGACGACGCCGGGCCGCCGTGGTGGCTCCGTCGCGGACTTCGCCGAGATCACGCGCTCCACCCCGGAGAAGTCGCTGCTCGTGCCGCTGCCCAAGAAGGGTGGCCGCAACGCGCACGGCCGGATCACGACCCGTCACCAGGGTGGTGGCCACAAGCGTCAGTACCGCCTGATCGACTTCAAGCGGGCGGACAAGGACGGCATCCCGGCCAAGGTCGCACACATCGAGTACGACCCGAACCGCACCGCCCGGATCGCGCTGCTGCACTACCTGGACGGCGAGAAGCGTTACATCCTCGCCCCCAAGGACCTGAAGCAGGGCGACAAGGTCGAGGCCGGCGTCGGCGCCGACATCAAGCCCGGCAACAACCTGCCGCTGCGCAACATCCCGGTGGGTACCCAGGTGCACGCGGTGGAGCTGCGCCCGGGCGGCGGTGCCAAGCTGGCCCGCTCGGCCGGCGTCGGCATCCAGCTGCTGGGCCGTGAGGACCAGTACGCGACGCTGCGTATGCCGTCCGGTGAGATCCGGCGCGTCGACGTGCGTTGCCGTGCCACCGTCGGCGAGATCGGCAACGCCGACCAGTCGAACATCAACTGGGGCAAGGCCGGCCGTATGCGGTGGAAGGGCAAGCGCCCGACCGTCCGTGGTGTCGCCATGAACCCGGTCGACCACCCGCACGGTGGTGGTGAGGGCAAGACCTCCGGTGGTCGCCACCCGGTCAACCCGGCTGGTAAGCCCGAGGGCCGTACCCGCCGCAAGGGCCAGGCGAGCGACAAGCTGATCGTCCGCCGCCGCTACGCGACCCGCAAGCGCGGCTGATAGAGACAGCTGGACTGGAGAACTGACATGCCTCGCAGCCTGAAGAAGGGCCCGTTCGTCGACGACCACCTCCTCAAGAAGGTGGAAGTTCAGAACGACAAGGGCTCCAAGAACGTCATCAAGACCTGGTCGCGCCGCTCGACGATCATCCCCGAGATGCTCGGGCACACGATCGCCGTGCACGACGGGCGCAAGCACGTCCCGGTGTTCGTCACCGAGGCCATGGTCGGCCACAAGCTCGGTGAGTTCGCTCTGACCCGCACGTTCAAGGGTCACGAGAAGGACGACCGCAAGAGCCGCCGGCGCTGAGCAGAAGTCACGGATTAGAGGATCAAGGGGTTACAGCGATGCCAGGAAAAGGCGACGCTCCGGTGCTGCCGGGCGCGCGGGCGGTGGCGCGGCACGTCCGCGTCTCGCCGATGAAGGCGCGTCGGGTGGTCGACCTCGTTCGTGGTCTGCCCGCGAAGGAGGCGCTCACCGTGCTGCAGTTCGCACCGCAGTCGGCGAGCGAGCCGGTCTACAAGGTGCTGGCCAGCGCGATCGCGAACGCTGAGAACAACGAGCGGCTGGATCCTGACGCGCTGCTGGTCAGCGAGGCGTTTGTGGACGAGGGCCCGACGCTCAAGCGGTTCCGGCCGCGCGCTCAGGGTCGGGCTTACCGCATCCGCAAGCGCACCTGCCACATCACGATCGCCGTCGAGGCTGTGGCGCCGAAGGCGCGGCCGGCCAAGAAGGCCGCTGCCAAGAAGGCCGCTCCCGCGGCCGAGCAGCCCAAGAACGAGACGGAGGCGGCCGAGTAATGGGTCAGAAGGTTCACCCGCACGGGTTCCGACTCGGCATCTCGACCGACTGGAAGTCCCGCTGGTTCGCGGACAAGCTCTACAAGGACTACATCGGCGAGGATGTCAAGATCCGCCGGATGATGTCCCGGGGCCTCGAGCGTGCCGGCATCTCCAAGGTTGACATCGAGCGCACCCGGGACCGGGTCCGCGTCGACATCCACACCGCCCGTCCGGGCATCGTCATCGGCCGTAAGGGCGCGGAGGCGGACCGGATCCGGGGCGAGCTGGAGAAGCTCACCGGCAAGCAGGTGCAGCTGAACATCCTCGAGGTCAAGAACCCCGAGTCGGACGCGCAGCTGGTTGCCCAGGGCGTGGCCGAGCAGCTCTCCAGCCGGGTCAGCTTCCGCCGTGCCATGCGCAAGGCGATGCAGTCCGCGATGAAGAACCCGGTCTGCAAGGGCATCCGGGTGCAGGTCTCGGGCCGCCTCGGTGGCGCCGAGATGAGCCGCACGGAGTTCTACCGTGAGGGTCGCGTCCCGCTGCACACGCTGCGGGCCAACATCGAGTACGGCTTCTTCGAGGCCCGTACCACCTTCGGCCGGATCGGCGTGAAGGTGTGGATCTACAAGGGTGACGCCGTGCCGGGCCGCGAGGCTCCGCAGGACACGGCTCCGTCCCGTCCGCGCCGTGAGCGTGGCGACCGGCCCGAGCGGCCGCGTCGTGGCCGGTCCGGTTCGTCCGGCACCACCGCGGGCGGCACCGAGGCCGGGCGCGCGGCGGCTGCCGCGCAGGCTTCCGAGGCTCCGGCGGCTCCGGCCGCCGAGACCGCTCCGGCCGCCGCAGAAACGCAGCAGGAGGGCTGACACATGCTGATCCCGCGCAAGCCCCCGAAGGGCTTCCGCAAGCCGCACCACCCGGACCGTCACGGTGCGAGTAAGGGCGGCAACCGAGTGGTGTTCGGTGAGTTCGGCATCCAGGCTCTGGAGCCGGCCTACGTCACCAACCGGCAGATCGAGTCGGCCCGTATCGCGATGACCCGTCACATCAAGCGTGGCGGCAAGGTCTGGATCACGATCTTCCCGGACCAGGCGCTGACCAAGAAGCCGGCTGAGACCCGTATGGGTTCCGGTAAGGGCTCGCCCGAGTGGTGGGTCGCGAACATCAAGCCGGGCCGCGTCCTGTTCGAGATGTCCTTCCCGAACGAGGCGATCGCGCGTGAGGCGATGCGCCGCGCGATTCACAAGCTGCCGATGAAGTGCCGCATCGTGAAGCGCGAAGTGGGTGAGGCGTGATGGCAGCCGGTACCAAGGCCACCGAGTTCCGTGAGCTCTCCGACGAGGAGCTGACCGCGAAGCTCAAGGAGGCCAAGGCGGAGCTGTTCAACCTCCGAGTGCAGGGCGCCACGGGGCAGCTCGACAACAACCGGCGGCTGCCTGTCGTCCGCCGGGAGATTGCCCGGATCTACACGATTCTGCGTGAGCGGGAGCTCGGTCTCTCGTCCGCGCCGTCTGAGGTGACTGCGTGATGAGTGAAGAGAACGCCACGGCCGCTCGCCGTCAGCGCAAGGTCCGTGAGGGCCTTGTCGTGAGCGACAAGATGGACAAGACCGTCGTCGTCGAGGTCGAGGACCGCGTCAAGCACGCGCTGTACGGCAAGGTCATCCGCCGTACCCGCAAGCTGAAGGTGCACGACGAGCAGAACGCCGCCGGCGTCGGCGACCGCGTCTCCCTGATGGAGACCCGGCCGCTGTCGGCCACCAAGCGGTGGCGGATCGTCGAGATCCTCGAGAAGGCGAAGTAGCCCGACAGGTTCCGGGGCTTCGGCCCCGGCACGTGTCGGTGCGGGAAATCAGCCCGCGCCTAGCGCGGACCAGGTTCCGCCAAGCTCCGCCCCCTCCCGGGCGGAGAACTGGCAGACATAGGAGATAGACGTGATCCAGCAGGAGTCGCGACTGCGCGTCGCCGACAACACGGGTGCCAGGGAGATCCTGTGCATCCGGGTGCTCGGCGGCTCGGGTCGGCGCTACGCGAGCATCGGCGACGTCATCGTGGCCACCGTCAAGGACGCGATCCCGGGCGCCGGTGTCAAGAAGGGCGACGTCGTCAAGGCGGTCGTCGTCCGTACCGCGAAGGAGCGGCGCCGGCCCGACGGGTCGTACATCCGCTTCGACGAGAACGCCGCCGTGATCATCAAGGACGGCGGTGACCCCCGTGGCACCCGTATCTTCGGCCCGGTGGGCCGCGAGCTGCGGGACAAGCGGTTCATGAAGATCATTTCGCTCGCCCCGGAGGTGTTGTGACCGTGAAGGTCAAGAAGGGCGACACGGTCGAGGTCATCGCCGGGAAGGACAAGGGCGTTCGGGGTAAGGTCATCGCGGCCTACCCCCGCCTGGACAAGGTCCTGGTCGAGGGCGTGAACCGAGTCAAGAAGCACCAGCGCATCCAGACCACCCAGCGTGGCGCCAAGACCGGTGGCATCGTGACGCAGGAGGCCCCCATTCACGTGTCGAACGTGATGGTGGTCGACTCCGACGGCAACCGGACCCGGGTGGGCTACCGGATCGACGAGAACGGCACCAAGATCCGTATCTCGCGCCGCAGCGGTAAGGAACTGTGATGACGGCAGCTACCGAAACCAAGATCCAGCCGCGTCTCAAGACGCGGTACCGGAACGAGATCATCGCGCAGCTGCGTGAGCAGTACGAGTACTCGAACGCCATGCAGGTCCCCGGTCTGGTGAAGATCGTGGTCAACATGGGTGTCGGTGAGGCCGCGCGTGACGCGAAGCTCATCGACGGTGCCGTGCGCGACCTCGCCACCATCACCGGCCAGAAGCCGCTGGTCCGCCGGGCCCGCAAGTCCATCGCGCAGTTCAAGCTGCGCGAGGGCATGCCGATCGGCGCGAAGGTCACCCTTCGCGGCGACCGGATGTGGGAGTTCCTGGACCGGCTGCTGTCGATCGCGCTGCCGCGTATCCGCGACTTCCGCGGGCTCGACGGCCGCAAGCTCGACGGCAACGGCAACTACACGTTCGGTCTGACCGAGCAGTCGGTTTTCCACGAGATCGACCAGGACCGGATCGACCGTACCCGGGGCATGGACATCACCGTGGTGACCTCGGCGAAGACCGACGATGAGGGCCGGGCGCTGCTGAAGCTCCTTGGCTTCCCGTTCAAGGAGCAGTGAGCGAGACATGGCCAAGAAGGCGCTGATCCTGAAGGCGGCCGCGAAGCCGAAGTTCGCGGTGCGCGCGTACACCCGTTGCCAGCGGTGCGGCCGGCCGAAGGCCGTCTACCGCAAGTTCGGACTGTGCCGCGTCTGCATCCGGGAGATGGCCCACCGCGGCGAGCTGCCCGGTGTGTCGAAGGCTTCCTGGTAACCATCCGCCACGCTGCGATTTTCACAGACAAGACAGTGGCACCTCTTCGCCGTAGGCCCCGGCACATCGCCTGGGAACCCCGGCGAGAAAGGCTGACAAACCAATGACCATGACTGACCCGATCGCAGACATGCTCACGCGTCTGCGTAACGCCAACCAGGCGTATCACGACCGGGTGGCGATGCCCTACTCGAAGATCAAGGCGAACATCGCCGAGGTCCTCAAGGCCGAGGGTTACATCGCCAGCTGGTCGGTCGAGGACCCGGAAGAGGACGTCGTCGGCAAGAAGCTGGTGGTCGAGCTGAAGTACGGCTCGAGCCGCGAGCGCAGCCTCGCCGGCATCCGTCGGGTGTCCAAGCCCGGCCTGCGGGTGTACGCCAAGTCCCCGGAGCTGCCGCGCGTGCTCGGCGGTCTCGGCGTGGCGATCATCTCGACGTCCCAGGGGCTGCTCACCGACCGGCAGGCCCGCAAGCGAGGGGTGGGCGGGGAAGTCCTCGCCTACGTCTGGTGAGGAAGAGCTCTAATGTCGCGAATCGGACGTAAGTCGATTACCGTGCCGGCCAATGTCGATGTCAAGATCGACGGCGCCGTTGTCACGGTGAAGGGCCCCAAGGGCGAGCTGTCGCACACCCTGGCGGAGCCGATCACCGCTGAGCGCGCTGAGGACGGCACCATTCAGGTCAGCCGCCCCAACGACGAGCGCAAGGCGAAGGAGCTGCACGGCCTCAGCCGGACGCTCGTCGCCAACATGATCGTCGGCGTGACCGAGGGTTACCGGAAGTCGCTGGAGATCAACGGCACCGGTTACCGCGTCACCGCCAAGGGCAACGACCTCGAGTTCGCCCTCGGCTTCTCGCACCCTGTCGTGATCCAGCCCCCGGCCGGCATCACGTTCACCGTCGAGCGCCCGACCCTGTTCCACGTGGCCGGCATCGACAAGCAGCTGGTGGGCGAGGTCTCCGCGAACATCCGCAAGATCCGTCCGCCGGAGCCCTACAAGGGCAAGGGTGTGAAGTACCAGGGCGAGGTCATCCGCCGCAAGGCTGGAAAGGCAGGCAAGAAGTGAGCGCCACGCTGCTCAAGCGCCGCAACGGCGGCGGGATCGCCGCGAAGCGGGCCGTCGGCCGCGCGCGTCGTCACTTCCGGCTGCGCACCGTCGTGCGTGGCACGGAGGAGCGTCCTCGCCTGGTCGTCACCCGGTCCCTGCGGCACATCACGGCCCAGGTCGTGGACGACACCAAGGGTCACACCCTGGCGTCGGCCTCGACGATGGACGCCACCATCCGTGGCGGCGAGGGCGACAAGAGCGCCCTGGCCGGCAAGGTCGGCGCGCTCCTCGCCGAGCGGGCCAAGGCCGCTGGCGTCAGCAAGGTCGTCTTCGACCGCGGCGGTAACCGGTACGCGGGGCGCATCGCCGCCCTGGCGTCGGCCGCCCGCGAAGCCGGACTCGAGTTCTAGGAAGGAAGACCAATGCCAGGTCAACAGCGCCGAGGCGGCGGGTCCGGCGGTTCTGAAGGTGGCGGCGGCCGTCGCGAGGGCCGCGGCCGCGACGGTGGCCGGGGTAACGCTCCGGCCGAGAAGACCCCGCACCTCGAGCGGGTCGTCGCGATCAACCGTGTCGCGAAGGTCGTCAAGGGCGGTCGTCGCTTCAGCTTCACCGCGCTCGTGATCGTGGGCGACGGCGACGGAACCGTCGGTGTCGGCTACGGCAAGGCCAAGGAGGTGCCCGCGGCGATCGCCAAGGGTGTCGAGGAGGCCAAGAAGCACTTCTTCAAGGTGCCGCGCATCGCCGCGTCCATCCCGCACCCGGTGCAGGGTGAGGACGCCGCCGGTGTCGTGCTCCTGAAGCCGGCCTCCGCCGGTACCGGCGTCATCGCCGGTGGCCCGGTGCGTGCCGTGCTGGAGTGCGCGGGCATCCACGACATCCTGTCGAAGTCGCTGGGCTCGTCCAACCCGATCAACATCGTGCACGCCACGGTGGCGGCTCTCAAGAAGCTCGAGTCGCCCGAGGCTGTCGCGGCCCGTCGTGGCCTGCCGGTCGAGGACGTCGCTCCGGCCGCCATGCTCGCGGCGCGTGCAGGGGCGGGGGTCTGAGATGGCTCGCCTGAAGGTGACGCAGCTGCGGTCCACGATCGGCGCCAAGCACAACCAGCGTGAGTCGCTGCGTTCGCTCGGCCTGAAGCGGATCAACGATGTGGTGGTCAAGGAGGATCGGCCGGAGATTCGCGGCATGATCTTCGCGGTGAACCACCTCGTGAGGGTGGAGGAGGTCGACTAATGACCATCCGGATTCATGACCTTCGGCCGGCACCCGGAGCCAAGAAGGCCAAGACCCGCGTGGGTCGCGGTGAGGGCTCCAAGGGCAAGACCGCCGGTCGCGGTACCAAGGGTTCCAAGGCCCGCAAGAACATCTCGGCGGCGTTCGAGGGTGGCCAGATGCCCATCCACATGCGCCTGCCGAAGATGAAGGGCTTCAAGAACAAGAACAAGGTCGTCTTCCAGGTCGTGAACCTGGACCGCCTCGCCGAGCTGTTCCCGAACGGCGGCGAGGTCGGCCCGGACGAGCTGGTCGCGGCGGGCGCGGTTCGCCGCGGTCACGCGGTCAAGGTGCTCGGCACGGGCGACCTGAACGGCGTTGCGATCCAGGTCAAGGCGGATGCGTTCAGCGCGTCGGCCAAGGAGAAGATCGCGGCGGCCGGCGGCTCGGCGACCGAGCTGTAAGCACGACATGCGTACGAGGGTGCTGAATTCGCCTGCCGATGGTGGGCGGATCAGCACCCTCGTCGTAGTGTCTGGTGAGGCATCGCACCGTTAAAAGGGGAGGCGCGGTGTCGAACCGACTACGCCGTGCCGTTAATATCGGGGCCGGTGTATGTGCCCGGCCACGCTGACCGGACACGTCGCCGACTGTTAGAGTCCGTTTCCAGCCCATGGATACGCGGGTGTCGCAACCGGGACCCGCTCCGACCGCCATCGTGGCGGCTACCTCGCGCAGGAGGAAGAAGTTGCTCTCCGCCTTTCTCAGTGCGTTCCGCACGCCTGACCTGCGCAAAAAGCTGCTGTTTACAGTCGCCATCATCGCGGTCTACCGGCTCGGAGCGACACTCCCCAGCCCTGGCGTCTCGTTCAGCAACGTGCAGAAGTGCATCGACGTCATGGAGAGCGGGGCCACCAGCGGGGTCTTCTCGCTGCTGAACCTCTTCTCCGGCGGCGCGCTGTTGTCTCTCTCGGTCTTCGCGCTGGGCATCATGCCCTACATCACCGCGTCGATCATCCTGCAGCTCCTGACGGTGGTGATCCCGCGCCTCGAACAGCTCCGCAAGGAGGGCCAGTCCGGCCAGGCGAAGATCACCCAGTACACGCGGTACCTGACGCTCGGCCTCGCGGTCCTGCAGTCCTCGGCCTTCGTGGCCCTGGCGCGGTCCGGTCAGCTGTTCAGCAACCAGTGCGACCAGTTCCCCATCGTCCCGGAGAACACCGGGCTGCCGATGTGGATCACCCTGGTGGCGCTGGTCATCACGATGACCGCCGGCACCGGTGTGGTGATGTGGCTCGGCGAGCTGATCACCGACCGCGGCGTCGGCAACGGCATGTCGGTTCTGATCTTCACCTCGATCGCGGCGCGCCTCCCCAGCGAGGGCTGGGCGATCAAGGAGTCCCGCGGCTGGGGCTGGTTCATCGCGGTTCTCGTGATGGTCCTGCTGGTCATCACGCTGGTCGTCTTCATCGAGCAGGCACAGCGCCGCATCCCGGTGCAGTACGCGAAGCGCATGATCGGCCGGAAGATGTACGGCGGCACCTCGACGTACATCCCGCTGAAGGTCAACCAGGCCGGTGTCATCCCGGTGATCTTCGCGTCCTCGCTGCTCTACCTGCCGCAGCTGATCCTGCAGTTCTTCGACCAGAACGACCCGGGCCCGGTGCAGTCCTGGGTGCAGAACAACATCGTCGATCCGGCGTCGTGGATCCACATCGTGATCTACTTCCTCCTGATCATCTTCTTCACGTACTTCTACGTCTCCATCACGTTCAACCCGACCGAGGTCGCGGAGAACATGAAGAAGTACGGCGGGTTCGTCCCGGGTATCCGCCCGGGGAAGCCGACGGCGGACTATCTTGACTTCATCCTTAGTCGCATCACGCTGCCCGGTTCGCTGTACCTTGGTGTGATCTCCATCCTGCCCAACTTCTTCTTCATCTGGCTCGACAACAACCAGTTCCAGAACTTCCCGTTCGGTGGCACCGCGGTGCTCATCATGGTTGGTGTGGGCTTGGAGACGGTGAAGCAGATCGAGAGCCAGCTCATGCAGCGGAACTACGAAGGGTTCCTGCGCTAGTGGGCGGGCGGAGCGAGCGAGCCAGGGGGGCGCATAGGTGAGACTCGTACTGGTTGGTCCCCCGGGGGCGGGCAAAGGGACCCAGGCCGAGTTCATCGCCGCCCACCTGGCCGTGCCGAAGATCTCGACCGGTGACATCTTCCGGGCGAACGTGGCCCAGGGGACGCCGCTCGGTGTCGAGGCCAAGCGCTACATGGACGCGGGTCAGCTGGTCCCGGACGAGGTCACGATCAACATGGTCCGGGAGCGGCTGGCCGAGCCGGACTCCGCGGACGGCTTCCTGCTGGACGGCTTCCCGCGCACCACGCCCCAGGCGAACGCGCTGGACAAGCTGCTGGCCGACCTCGGCACCGCGCTGGACATCGTGCTGGAGCTCGTCGTCGACGACGACGAGGTGATCCGGCGCCTGTCCGGCCGGCGCACCTGCCGGGGTTGCGGGAAGATCTGGCACGTCGAGTTCGACGCGCCGTCGCGGGAGGACATCTGCGACCGCTGCGGCGGCGAGCTGTTCCAGCGCGACGACGACAAGGCCGAGACGATCGCGGAGCGGCTCCGGGTCTACGCCCGGGACACCGCTCCGCTGGTCGACTACTACGGGGCCCAGGGCAAGCTGGTCGGCATCGACGCCACCGGCCCGGTCGAGGACGTCACGGTCCGCGCGATCGACGCACTGCGGTCCTACGGCGGCTGAACCGGCCGCCATCGAAGCGGGGAGAGCCGGCCGGCCGCACAGCGGTTGCGCCGGCTCTGGCCGTTCAGGGCGTCGCTGAGCGGCGCCGACACGTGCACGAGAGTCAGAGGGTACGCATGCGCCGCCAGCAGCTGAAGATTCAGCTGAAGACCACGGACCAGATAGTCAAGATGCGGGCCGCCGGGCTCGTCGTGGCGGAGGCCCTGGAGCAGATGCGCAAGGCGGTCGCGCCGGGCGTCTCCACCGCGGACCTGGACCGGGTCGCCGAGTCGGTCATCCGGGACGCCGGCGCGGTGCCGTCGTTCAAGGGCTACCACGGCTACCCGGCCTCGATCTGCTCCTCGGTGAACGAGCAGATCGTGCACGCGATCCCGTCGGAGAAGCAGGTCCTCCAGGAGGGCGACCTGATCTCGATCGACTGCGGCGCGGTGCTGGACGGCTGGCACGGCGACTCGGCGATCACGGTCGGCGTCGGTGAGGTGCGGCCGGAGCTGCTGAAGATGGCCGCGGTCGCGGAGGACGCGATGTGGGCCGGGCTGGCGGCGGCGGCACGCGGTGCGGCGTCCGGGCGGGGCAAGCTGTCCGACATCTCGCACGCGGTGGAGCAGGCCGTGCGCGCGGGCGGCCGCTACGGGATCGTCGAGGGGTACGGCGGGCACGGCATCGGCACGGAGATGCACCAGGACCCGCACGTGCTGAACTACGGCCGGCCGGGGCGGGGCATCTCGCTGACGAACGGGCTGTGCCTGGCGATCGAGCCGATGATCACGCTCGGTTCACCGAAGTCGATCGAGCTGTCCGACGGCTGGACGGTGATCACCAAGGACCGGTCCGTGGCGGCGCACGTCGAGCACTCGATGGCGCTGCTGGAGGACGGCATCTGGGTGCTGACCGCGCTCGACGGCGGCCGCGAGCGCCTCGGGGACCTGGTCACCGCGCGCCAGCCGGTCGAGAGCTGACCGGCCGCCGCGCACGTACGCAACTTCCGTGATCCAGGTGTCCCCGCACGTCGCGCCGGCGGCATGCGGGGACACCTGGATCACGCGCGTTTCGGGGGCGCGGTCGCGGTCGGGCGTCGCTGCCGGGGGTTCTGGCCGGGTGGGTGCCGGGTGCCTCCCGGTGAGGCCGGGGACGGTGCCATCCGTACCCACAGATGATCTTGATTGGGTTGTCGGGCGGTGCCATGCTGGTGCGCATGGGGCGCGAGGAGATGCGTGCGGCCGACGCTGATCGCGAGGCGGTCGCGGAGCGGCTGCGCGTCGCGCTCGGGGAGGGCCGGCTGGATCTGGCCGAGTTCGACGAGCGGCTCGGCCGGGCATATGCGGCGAAGACCTACGGCGAGCTGGACGGCCTGCTGAACGACCTGCCCGACGTGGCGTCCGCGGAGCGGCAGGGGCTCGCGGTGCCGGGGACGAGTGCGGTGCCCGTGGCCGGGGCGGTGCCGGGTGCGGTCGTGGTGCCGGAGTGGCCGGTCGGGGCGGACGGGCGGTACCTGGACGCGACGCGCCGCTGGCTGATCGAGAACTGGGCGCCCTATCTGGGTGTCGTCGGCATCGTGGTGGCGATCTGGGTCCTGCAGGCGGTGCAGGGCGAGGACGGCGTCGGCACGTTCTGGCCGGGTTGGGTCGCCGGGCCGTGGGGAATCTTTCTGGTGATCGCGACGATCGCCGGGCTGGCGAGCGGTGAGCCGCAGCGGTGGGCGGCGAAACAGGCCCGCAAGCGCCTCCGGAAGATCCAGGACGGCGACTTCGACGAGTGATTTGACCCGTTACGTCCCGTTATCGACGGCTCGCGACACACCCGACCGCGGGTTGCGTGACCTCGGTTTGGTGTCGATGTAACGCGCGGCGTACACTCGTTGATTGGCGCACAGCGTCCCTTCCGTCATGTCCACCAGCGCTTCGGTGGATGCCCGTTCTCGGGTCGGCGGAGCCGCGGCTGGCGCGAAGTGATCTCTGCTTCGCGAGTGGCGTTGTGTGCTCGTCCCATAACCGATTGTCAGGTAGCGGAGGACATGCCGAAGAAAGACGGAGCCATCGAGATCGAAGGCCGAGTGATCGAGCCACTGCCGAACGCAATGTTCAGGGTGGAGCTCGCCAACGGTCACAAGGTGCTGGCTCACATCAGCGGCAAAATGCGGCAGCACTACATCCGCATTCTGCCCGAGGACCGGGTCGTCGTGGAACTGTCTCCATACGATCTCACCCGTGGGCGCATCGTCTATCGGTACAAGTAAGCCCACCGCTATTTGATCGACGGGGCGGGATTTCCTGTGTCCGTCACCCGTGCCTGCCGGGCGGCGATCGTGCCGTGCCGGTGTCACGGATGAACAGCAAAGGCGCACCGTGAAGGTCAAGCCGAGCGTCAAGAAGATCTGCAACAAGTGCCGCGTCATCCGCCGGCACGGCCGGGTCATGATCATTTGTGAGGACCCGCGCCACAAGCAGCGCCAGGGCTGATTCTGGCGAACGGGGTCCGACGCGCCCCCGACAACGACAGTTCGTTCCCGCCGCGATACGTCGCGGTACACCCCCGGTCGGAGGCCGGGGCCCCGCCGGGCAGGCGCACACGCGCCAGTGCGGGGGAGGGGACGGCGCAGACCTCCGTGAGAAGAAGTTGAGGAGTACGCCCGCACATGGCACGTCTAGTCGGCGTCGACCTCCCCCGCGAGAAGCGGATGGAGATCGCGCTCACCTACATCTTCGGGGTCGGACGGACCCGCGCCGTCGAGGCGCTGGCCGCCACCGGCATCGACCCGAACAAGCGCGCCAAGGACCTCACCGATGAGGAAGTCGTGCAGCTGCGCGACTACATCGAGGGGAACTTCAAGGTAGAGGGCGACCTGCGCCGCGAGGTCGCCGCGGATATTCGCCGCAAGGTCGAGATCGGCTGCTACGCCGGCATCCGGCACCGTCGGGGTCTCCCGGTCCGCGGTCAGCGGACCCGGACGAACGCTCGTACCCGCAAGGGTCCGAAGCGCACCGTCGCCGGCAAGAAGAAGCCCGGCAAGAAGTAGTAAGTCCCGATCTCACCCATATAGGAGCGCAGAGAGCTTATGCCACCCAAGGCACGCGCTGGGGCCGCAGTCAAGAAGGTCCGGCGCAAGGAACGCAAGAACGTCGCCCACGGGCAGGCGCACATCAAGAGCACCTTCAACAACACCATCGTGTCCATCACGGACCCGACCGGTGCTGTCATCTCCTGGGCCTCCGCCGGCCAGGTGGGCTTCAAGGGCTCCCGCAAGTCGACTCCGTTCGCCGCGCAGATGGCCGCCGAGGCCGCCGCGCGTCGCGCCATGGAGCACGGCATGCGCAAGGTCGACGTGTTCGTCAAGGGCCCCGGTTCCGGCCGGGAGACCGCCATCCGTTCGCTGCAGGCCGTCGGCCTCGAGGTCGGTCAGATCTCCGACGTCACGCCGCAGCCGCACAACGGGTGCCGTCCGCCTAAGCGTCGCCGGGTCTGAGAGGTAGAGGAAGAAGATGGCTCGTTACACGGGTGCCGACTGCCGCCGTTGCCGGCGCGAGAAGATGAAGCTGTTCCTCAAGGGCAGCAAGTGCGACGGACCGAAGTGCCCCTTCGAGTCCCGTCCGTTCCCGCCCGGCCAGCACGGCCGCGGTCGGACCAAGGAGTCGGAGTACCTGCTCCAGCACCGCGAGAAGCAGAAGGCCCGCCGGGTGTACGGCGTGCTGGAGAAGCAGTTCCGCGGTTACTACGACGAGGCCGTCTCCAAGAAGGGCAAGACCGGTGAGGTCCTGCTCCAGATCCTGGAGACCCGTCTCGACAACGCCGTCTACCGGTCCGGCTGGGCCTCGTCGCGCGACCAGGCGCGGCAGCTGGTCAAGCACGGTCACTTCCTGGTGAACGGCAAGAAGGTCGACATCCCGTCGTACCGGATCAAGGAGCACGACATCATCGAGGTCCGCGAGAAGTCTCGCGAGATGACCCCGTTCGTCGTCGCCGCGGCCCAGGCCGGCTCCAAGACGATCCCGGCGTGGCTGGAGTCGATCCCGAGCCAGTTCAAGGTTCTGGTCCACTCGCTCCCGAGCCGGCAGGTCATTGACACGCAGGTCCAGGAGCAGCTGATCGTCGAGCTTTACTCCAAGTAAGGCTGTTGTCCGGCGGCGCCTCTCGGAGGCGCCGCCGGTCGTCAAGTTTGGGCAGCAAATAGCGGCTGCCCCGAACGAAAGAAGAAGTTCTGTGCTTATCACCCAGCGGCCGGCCCTCTCCGAGGAGCCGATCAGCGAGACCCGCTCGAAGTTCATCATCGAGCCGCTCGAGCCCGGCTTCGGCTACACGCTCGGCAACTCGCTTCGTCGTACCCTGCTCTCCTCGATCCCGGGTGCGGCGGTCACCAGCATCAAGGTCGACGGCGTGCTGCACGAGTTCACCACGATCCCGGGCGTCAAGGAGGACGTGGTCGAGCTCGTCATGAACGTGAAGGAGCTGTGCGTCAGCTCCGAGCACGACGAGCCGGTCAGCATGTACCTGCGCAAGGCGGGCCCGGGCGACGTCACCGCGGGGGACATCCAGCCCCCGGCCGGCGTCTCCGTGCACAACCCCGACCTGAAGCTGGCCACGCTGAACGGCAAGGGCCGGCTCGACATGGAGCTGACCGTCGAGCGGGGCCGGGGCTACGTCACCGCCGCGCAGAACAAGCAGGCCGGTGCGGAGATCGGGCGGATTCCCGTCGACTCGATCTACACGCCGGTGATGAAGGTGACCTACCGCGTCGAGGCCACCCGTGTCGAGCAGCGCACGGACTTCGACCGGCTGATCATCGACGTCGAGACCAAGGCGTCCATCTCCCCGCGTACCGCGCTGGCGTCCGCCGGTTCGACCCTGGTCGAGCTGTTCGGTCTCTGCCGCGAGCTGGACGAGACCGCCGAGGGCATCGACATCGGGCCGTCTCCGCAGGACGCGCAGCTGGCCGCCGACCTGGCGCTGCCGATCGAGGAGCTGGACCTCACGGTCCGGTCCTACAACTGCCTCAAGCGCGAGGGCATCAACACCGTGGGCGAACTCATCGGGCGCACGGAAGCTGATCTCCTCGATATAAGGAATTTCGGGCAGAAGAGCATCGACGAGGTCAAGATGAAGCTGGCCGGCATGGGCCTGGGCCTGAAGGACTCCGCGCCCTCCTTCGACCCGACCAACGTCGTGGACTCGTTCGGCGAGGTCGACTACGACAGCGACGACTACCGCGAGACCGAGCAGCTGTAATTTTCCCCGCCGGGTTGTCTCCGGCTGAAGCGTATTCAGGAGCACCGAAATGCCCACGCCCACCAAGGGAGCCCGCCTCGGCGGCGGACCCGCGCACGAGCGGCTCATCCTGGCCAACCTGGCCACCGAGCTGTTCCGGCACGGGAAGATCAAGACCACGGAAGCCAAGGCCCGGCGGGTCCGTCCGCTGGCCGAGCAGCTGATCACCAAGGCCAAGCGGGGCGACCTGCACTCGCGTCGGCGGGTGCTCACCGTCGTCCGCGACAAGGACGTGGTGTTCGAGCTGTTCGACAAGATCGCCCCGCGGTTCGAGAACCGTCCCGGCGGCTACACCCGGATCGTGAAGACCGGGCCGCGCCGCGGCGACGCCGCTCCGATGGCGATCATCGAGCTGGTCGAGGCGCTCGAGGTCGCGGCCGTCACCGGCCCGACCAAGGCCGCCAAGAAGGCCGCTCGCCAGCAGGACAAGGTGGAGGCGCTGGCCCGCGAGGACGAGGCTCCGGCCACGACCTCGTCGGACTCCGCGGACACCGACGCCGACCAGGACGCCGACGCGCCGGTCTCCGCCTCCGGTGACAAGGACGCGGACGGCCCCGGCACGCAGGCCGAGGGCGACGACAAGTAAGTCCGTCTTTCCGCACGGCCCGGTCTCCTTCCTGGAGACCGGGCCGTGCTTTTGGATCAGGAGCTTCTCATGCCACGGGTACGCCTGGACGTCGCCTACGACGGCACCGACTTCTCCGGCTGGGCGGTGCAGCCCACCCGCCGTACCGTCGCGGGGGTGCTCCTGGAGGCCCTGGGCCGGCTCTTCGGCTCCGACACGGCCTTCGGCATGGTGGTGGCCGGGCGAACCGACGCGGGCGTGCACGCGACCGGCCAGGTGTGCCACATCGACCTGCCCGCGGAGGCCTGGACCGGGACCGCACCCACGCTGCTGCGGCGGCTCGCGGCGCTGCTCCCCGGCGACGTGCGGGTGCACGCGGCCACCGAGGTGCCGGAGACGTTCGACGCGCGGTTCTCGGCCACGTTCCGGCGCTACCGCTACCGGGTCACGGACGCGGTGCACGGCGCCGAGCCGCTGCGCCGCCACGACACGCTGGCCTGGCCGCGCACGCTCGACCCCGCGCTGCTCAACGCGGCCGCGGCCGGGCTGGTCGGCGAGCACGACTTCGCCGCGTTCTGCCGCCGCAAGGAACACGCCACCACGGTACGGGCGATCAACCGCCTGGAGTGGGGCCGCGACCTCGACGGCGTGCTGGTCGCTACCGTGCAGGCGGACGCGTTCTGCCAGGCCATGGTGCGCAGCCTGGTCGGCGCGATGCTGCACGTCGGTGACGGGCGCCGCCCGCCGGAGTGGCCGGCCTCGCTGCTGCGGCTCACCGCGCGGTCCAGCGAGGTCACGGTCGCGCCGGCGCACGGACTGACGCTGGTCGCGGTCGGCTACCCGGACGCGGACGAGTTCGCCGCGCGCGCCGAGGCGACCCGACGGATCCGTACGCTCAGTTCTTGATCGGCTGGGTGGCGCGCTTCTCCAGCACGCCGTTGCGCAGGTGCAGCTCGACCATGTCGTAGAGGATCTGCCGGGCCTTCGGGTCGCCGTCGATGATCTTCTCGCCGTCCGCGCGGGCGATCACGCAGTACGCCAGGTAGTGACCGCGGATGTTCCACCCGACCTGCGCGGACGACTGCTCCACCGCCTCGGTGCCCGCACCCGCGTTCATCCCGGCGAACCGGCCCCTCTGGCCGTCGACCATGCCCTTGATCTGCTCGTGCGCCCACTTCGCGCCGGTCTCGTCCTCCAGGTTGAACACGCCGGCGGTGACCAGGTAGCCGGAGTCGGGCGAGCGCATGGTGCCGCGGACCACCTGGTTGCAGCCCAGATCCTTGAGGAGCTGCGGGATCTCACCGGCCGCGGCCTTGCCGCAGTCGTCGAGCTGCTCGGTCTTCAGCACCGTGTACGGCGGCTCCTGCGGGGTGATCGCGATCGTGCCCGCGGGGAAGACCTCGTTCGTGGTCAGCGGTTCGCCGTCCACGCCGCGCGAACTGATGTCGCGCGCCTCCGCGGTCGCCTGCGCGTTGCCGCCGGCCGCCCGCGCGTCCCGGCCGCTCTGCTCGTCCGCCAGGATGAAGAACGAACTGAGCCCGCACACGGCCACCAGCACCAGTACGGTCAGCGCGCCGACCAGCATCTGCCAGGGCTTGCGCGGCTCGGCCGCGGGCGCCGGGCCGTCCTCCGGCTGCGCCGGTACGGCCGGGTCCGGCGTGATCCGCGCGACCGTGCTCGGCGGGCGGGTGGCGAGCGAGGTCCCGGAGACGTCGGACGCCGTTTCCGGACGGTGGCCGCCGGACTCGGGGGGATCCTCGCCCGGCCGGTCGGTGCCGGCACCGTCCGCGTCCCGGCCCGGACGGTAGATGCCGGAGCTGTCCGAGCTCAGCCGGATCGCCCTGGACGTGTCGTGGCGGTAGTGCGGGCCGGAGGCCTCCGGGTGCGGGACCGGCGGCCCGTCGAAGCGGCCACCCTGGCGCGGGCCGACGGCGGCCGATCCGCCGGGGTGCGGGACCGGTGCGGGGTCCCGGCCACCGGTGGTGGGAGCCCGGCCGGGCAACTGGGCCCGGCCGGACGGCTGGGCCGGGGCGGGTGGCTGGGCCGGGGCGGGTGGCTGGGCGTGGCCGGACACCCGGGCTTGGCCGAGTGGTGGCGCCTGGGCGACCGGCTGGGCTTGGCCGGCGGGGTGGACGTGGCCGGGGGGCTCGGCTTGGCCGGGTTGGGCTCGGCCGGGAAGCTGGGTGCGGCCGGGAAGCTGGGCGCGGCCGGGTACTGACGCGCCGCCGCGCGCGGGCGGGACGGCCGCGCCACCGGAGACGGGGGCGGAGGCGTTGCCGGTGGGCGGGACGGCGCCGGGAACCGGCACCGCGGCCGAGCCGGAGAGCGTGGGATTGCCGCCGGACGGTCCCGTGCCCGGAGGCAGGCGGTCCGCCGGGACGCGCTGCGGGCGGGCCGCGCCCTGAGCCACGTCCTGGCCGGCCGGAAGCACCGGCCGGGCGGCGCCGCCGACGCCGGTGTGCGGCGCCCGTGGCCCGATGGTGTGTGCGTCGGCGTGCGGCGGGGGCACTGCGGCCCGGGCGCTCGCGGGGGCGGTGGGCTCGTGCGGGACCTGCGCCGGGATCCCGGCCCGGCCGCGCCGGGGATCGTCGTGCGGCGGCGCACCGCGCAGCTCCGCTCCCGGCGGCGTCGCACTGCCCCGGGGCCGCACGGTGCCAGGTGCGTTCCGGTCGCCCAGCGATCCGGTGTGGCCGGGCTCGGGCGGGCTGTTCCACGGGCCCCGGCCGCGGCCGGCCGGCACGTCGCCGTCCGGGTCGCCGTCGCGTGGCTCCTTCTCCGCGGAGAACCGGTCCCGCGGCGCCTGCGCCGACCCGGCGCGCGCCGGCGGCGTCGACCACATGGACGGTGGCCCGGCCGGATCCGGCTCGCCGCCCGGCACCGGGTATCCCTCGGCCGCGCGCCGCCGTCGGAGGCTGCCGGTGTCGGTCATGGCGCGGTCGTCGTGCGATGCCGCGTGTTCCTCGGCGGCGCGGCGGCGTCGGAGGCTACCGGTGTCGGTGGTGTCGCGATCATCGTTCGGGGCCGGGCGCTGATAGCCGCTCTCGGGCGCGCTCCCGGGTTCGGGAGCGGTCCGGCGGCCCGGCACCACCTGGCGGCCCGGCGCTGCCTCGGGGAGGGCGTGGGAGCCACTCGCACTCGGTCCACGCGCGTCCCGCGCGGCCGGCTGATGCGGTGCGGCGGCCGCGGCCGACTCAGGCCGTGCACGGCGCCCGGTCGGCTGGTCTGGTGTAGCCGTCGCGGACGGGTCGAGCCGTGTCCGGTGGCCGGTCGGCTGATCGGGTGCGACGGCGGTTGCGGTGGGATCGAGCCGCGTGCGGTCGCCGGTCGGCTGGCCAGGTGCGGCGGTCGCGGCGGTGTCGAGTCGGGCGCGGTGGCCGGTCGGCCGGTCGGGTGCGGCGGGATCGAGCCGGGCGCGGTGGCCCGTCGGCTGGTCGGGCGGGATGACCGCGGGTGTGGCGACCGCGGCGGGGTCGAGTCGATGTCCGCCGGAGCGTTCCGTCCCACTGCCGCTGGGTTCCTCGGCTGCCCGGCGGTGTCCGCCGCTCGCCTCGGGAGCGGTGCCGTCCGGCTCCGGCGCCAGCCGCGGATCCGGCTCGGCGGGAAGACGCCAGGAACCCGTGCTCTCCGCACCCTCGGCCGCGCGCCGGCGCCCACCGGCGGCCTGCGCCTCCGCCGAATCGGCCGGGACCCGGAAGCCGCCGGAACTCTCCCCGTCGGCGCGTCGCCGTGCACCGTGCTCACCGGGTGCGGCGTGGCGCCGGCCGGCCGGCTCGTTCTCGACGGCGTGTCCGGCACCGACGGCCGGAGGCTCAGGTTCCGGCGCCGCGCGGCGGCCCCGCGGTGCCGGGTATCCGGCGGGCTCGGGCACCGCGCGGTGCCCGGCCGGGGGCGCGGACCAGGCTGTGCCCTCCGGCGCGGCGCGGCGTCCGGCGGGGGCGTCGCCCGCCGCGGCGCGGCGCGGCGGGTCGGGAGGCTCATCGGCGCCACGCCGACCCGGCGCTGCGGGATCCTCGGCCCGGGCTCGGGGTTCGGCCGAAACGGGCTCGTCCGGGGCTGCGCGGCGTCCGGCGGGAAGCGCCTCGTCCGGGATTGCGCGGCGCCCGGCGGAAGCGGGCTCGGTCGCGCCTGTGCGGCGCCCGGCGGGAATGGGCTCGTCCGGGGCTGTGCGGCGCCCGGCGGGAATGGGCTCGTCCGGGACTGTGCGGCGTCCAGTGGAAAGCGGCTCATCCGGGGCCGCACGGCGTCCGGCGGAAGCGGGCTCCTCCGGGGCTGCGCGCCGCGCGGCCGGGGTCTCTCCGGTAGTGCGGCGGATCAGGGCGGCCGCGTCCTCCGCGGTGGTGCGGGGGCCGCCGAACGCGGTCCCCGGCCCGCCCGGAACGGCAGGGCCGGGACCTTCCGCCGCGGAACGTCGTGCGGCCTGCAGATCCGGCGCCGCCCGGCGCCCGGTGGCTGCCGGGCCCGTGACGACGGCCGGGCCGGTGACGGCTCCAGGCGTGGTGACGGCTCCAGGAGTGGTGAACGCGTCCGACGCGGCACGGCGCCCACCGGTGGCACCCGTGGGCGCGGTCATGCCCGTTGCGGCCCGTCCGCCACCGGCCGGGTTCGCGGCCGGTGGATCCGCTGCTGCCCGGCGCCCGCCGGCGGAGGCCGCGGAACTGGCCGGCTCGGTCGCCAGTCGGCGTCCGGCGGTGGGAGGCGTGGCGTTGACCGGGTCGGTGGCCGCTCGGCGTCCGGTGGCAGCGGGAGGCGTGGGGCTGACCGAACCGGGCGCCGCTGGGCGTCCGGTGGCGGCAATCGCGGGGTTGCCCGCGCCGGCCGCCGCCGGGCGTCCGGCGGGGGGAATCGCGCGGTTCCCCGAGACGGGCGCCGGCGGGCGTCCGGGGGCGGGAATCGCAAAGTTGCCCGAGGAGGCCGCCGCTGGGCGTCCGATAGCCGGACCTGCCGGATTGAGAGGGGCGGACGCCGCCGGACCTGCCGGAGGTGCCATCCCCGCCGCGGCCCGGCCACCGCCGGCCGGATTCGCGGGAGCCGCCGGGCCCGACCCGGCGCGGCCGGCGGTCGCGGTGCCCGGACCTGGCGTGACCGGCGCGGCGTGTCGACGGCCGGCCGGAGCCTCCGGAGCGCGACGGCGCCCGCCGGAGGCATTGGAGTCCGCGTGACCGCCAAGGGAGTCCACGCGACCGCCACTGCCGGAGGAGTCCGTGCGGCCACCGGGGGAGTTCGCGTGGCCGTCGGAGGAATTCGTGCGGCCGCCGGAGGCGGGGAGGTCGCCGCGGGTGCGGCGGGGTGGGCCGGCGCGGTCGGTGTCCCAGAGTTTGACGTCGGGGCCGGGGACGTCGAGGGCCGGCCAGCCGCCGCTGGGCGGGGTGGCGGCGCGGCGTGAGCGGGGTTCGTGTTCTGCGGCTGGGCGACCGTCGTCCGCTCCGCCGTGCTGCCCGTACGCCATGTCGCACAGGGTAATGGACATCCCGGCCGGTTCGCCTCTATCCACATAGCGCGCGAGTCGACAGATTAGACATTTTGCTTTTTCCGGGCGTCGGAACCCCGGTTCCGAGCGCCGGCAACGGGGAGGAAGAATGCGGGGCGTGACCGCCGAGCACTACTTCAGCGCCGAACCGGCTGCCCCCGCGGGACGGCATGACGTCTCGTTCACCGTCCAGGGGCGGGACTACGTGCTCGTCGCGGCGCGTGGCGTCTTCTCGGCGGCGCGCCTCGACCCCGGAACGGCGGTTCTGCTCAAAAAGGCAAACCTCCCGGAACCGGGAGCTAAGGGATCCTTCCTCGATCTCGGGTGCGGCTTCGGCCCGATCACGGCCGTGCTGGCGACCGAGGCGCCGGGCGCGACCGTCCACGCGGTGGACGTCAACGCGCGCGCCCGCGAGCTGACGGCGGAGAACGCGGAGCGGCTCGGCGCCGCGCACCGCGTCACCGTGAGCGCTCCGGACGACGTACCCGCTGACCTGGTCTTCGATCAGATCTGGAGCAACCCGCCGATCCGGATCGGCAAGGCGGAGCTGCACGACCTGCTCGATCGCTGGCTGCCGCGACTCGCGCCGGACGGCGTCGCCTGGCTGGTCATCGCGCGGCACCTCGGCGGCGACTCGCTGCACCAGTGGCTGGTCGACCGCGGCTGGACCGTCGAGCGGCACGCCAGCCAGAAGGGGTACCGGGTGTTGCGCGTCAGCCGGGGCTGACCAGGAGCTCGGTAGCCGGGGCTGACCAGGAGCTCGGTAGCCGGGGCTGACCAGGAGCTCGGTAGCCGGGGCTGACCAGGAGCTCGGTAGCCGGGGCTGACCAGGAGCCCGGCAGCCGGGGCCGATCCGGGAGATCGGCAGCCGGGAGGGCGGCAAGGGGGCGGGCCCGGTAGGGGACCCGACAGCCCCGGATGCGAAAAACGCTGGTCGACAGGGTGTCGGATCGGCCATCATCCGGCCGTGGGATATGTGGACGTGGCCGGAGTCGGACATACGCTGGCGGACGGGCGGGTGCTGTTCGAGGATGTCTCGTTCCGCGTCGGCGAGGGTGCCAAGATCGCGTTGGTCGGGCCGAACGGCGCCGGTAAGACGACCCTGCTGCGCATGATCGCCGGCGATCTGGCCGTGCGGCAGGGCAGCATCGCGCGGGTCGGTGGCCTGGGCGTGATGCGGCAGTTCATCGGCATGATCGCGGACGAGACCACGCTCGGCTCCCTCGCGCTCTCGCTCTCCCCGCCCGCGCTGCGGGACGCCGGCGCGCGCCTGGCCGCGGCCGAGGCCGCGATGCACCGGGCGGAGAGCGAGAAGACCCAGATGGGGTACGCGACGGCGCTCGCCGCGTGGGGTGAGGCCGGTGGGTACGACGCGGAGGTCACGTTCGACACCGCCAGCGTCGCCGCGCTCAAGCTGCCCTGGGACCGTGTCCGGGACCGGCCGGTGGCCACGCTCTCCGGCGGCCAGCAGAAGCGGTTCGCGCTGGAGCTGCTGCTCCGCGGCACCGACGAGGTGCTGCTGCTGGACGAGCCGGACAACTTCCTGGACGTGCCCGGCAAGCGTTGGCTGGAGGCGCGGCTGCGGGAGTCCGGCAAGTCCGTGCTCTACGTGTCGCACGACCGCGAACTGCTCGCCCAGACCGCGGACCGGGTGGTGGCGGTCGAGGGCGGTGGCGCGTGGACGCACCCGGGCGGGTTCGCCAGCTGGCACGCCGCGCGCGGCGCCCGGCACGAGCGGATGGAGGAGGCGCGCCGGCGTTGGGACGAGGAGCACGTCAAGCTGCGCGAACTGGTCCTCACGCTGAAGAACAAGGCTGCGTTCAACGACGGGCTGGCGTCGCGTTACCAGGCGGCGCAGACCCGGTTGCGCAAGTTCGAGGAGGCCGGGGCGCCGCCGCTGCCGCCGAAGGACCAGGAGATCGCGATGCGGCTCGGCGGCGGGCGCACCGGTAAGCGCGCGATCGTGTGCGAGCAGCTGGAGATGGAGGGGCTGACGTACCCGTTCGACCTGGAGGTCTGGTACGGCGACCGGGTCGCCGTGCTCGGTGCGAACGGCACCGGCAAGTCGCACTTCCTGCGGTTGCTCGCGCGCGGCGGCACCGACCCGGAGCCGGACGCCAAGCCGATCTCCGGCGTGGTCCTGGAGCCGGTCGCACACGAGGGTGTGGCCCGGCTCGGCGCGCGCGTGCGCCCCGGTCACTTCTCGCAGACGCACGACCGTCCGGAGCTGCGCGACCGTACGCTGGTCGAGATCCTCTGGCGCGGTGACGAGCACCGCTCCGGAATGGACCGGCACGGCGCGATGCGGGTGCTGAACCGGTACGAGCTGGCCGCGCAGGGCGACCAGGTCTTCGGCACGCTCTCCGGCGGCCAGCAGGCACGCTTCCTGGTGCTGCTGCTGGAGCTGTCCGGGGCCACGCTGCTGCTGCTCGACGAGCCGACCGACAACCTCGACCTGGCCTCAGCCGAGGCGCTGGAGGAGGGCCTGATGGCCTTCGACGGTACGGTCCTGGCCGTCACGCACGACCGCTGGTTCACCCGGTCCTTCGACCGGTTCATCCTGTTCCAGGGGGACGGCGAGGTCGTCGAGACGCCGGAGCCGGTCTGGGACGTGGCCTGATCGGACACTCGCACGGAGACGTCCGCGCGCGTGATCATGAACCAGCGCGCGCGGTGAGGCAAGGGTGATGAGCGCTGTGTCACGGGGCTTTACGTCTGCGTAATCGTCGGCGTATGGTCGGCGACGAACACAACAACCCCACGGGAGTCCGGTGCACCGGGCTGAGAGGGGGGCTGCCGCAGCCCCCGACCGTCGAACCTGATCCGGATCATGCCGGCGCAGGGAGGATGTGGACGATGTGGACGCAACCCTAGGACGACTGCATCTCATCACCGACACCCGGCTCGGGCGCGACCCGATCGGCTGTGTGCGGGCCGCGCTGGCGGCGCACGCGGCGGCCGGTGCCGACGTCCGGGCCGTCACCGGGCCGCTCGTCGTGCAGGTGCGGGTCGAGGACGACGCCACCGATCTGGACGCCTACCACCTGGCCGTCCGGGTCCGTGAGCTGTGCGCGGCGGCCGGCGCGACCTGCCTGATCAACGACCGGCTGCACGTGGCGCTCGCGGTGGCCGCGGACGGCGGGCACGTGGGTGCGCTGGACCTTCCGGTCGCGGCGGCGCGCCGGGTGCTCGGGCCGGGCGCGATCCTCGGTGCCACCGCGCGGACCGCCGGCGTCGCGCGGACCGCGGTCGCGGACGGAGCGTCCTACCTGGGCGTCGGGCCCTGCTACGCGACGACCACGAAGGACGGGCTGCCCGCACCGCTCGGGCCGGCCGGCCTGGCGGCGGTCACCGGCGCGGTGCTGGTGCCGGTGGTCGCGATCGCGGGCGTCACCGCGGCCCGGGTGACGGAGGTCCTCGCGGCCGGCGCACACGGCGTGGCCGTGGTGGGCGCGGTCAGCGGCGCGGCCGACCCCGGGCGTGCGGTGACGGAGCTGCTGCGGGAACTCGCCGGCGCCACGAAGCGGGAGCACCGAATCGGGGACGAGCGGGGGCACCGGGCCGACGGCGAGCCGGCGCGGGACGGTGTGCGATGAGCGGGCAGCGGCGGGCCGGCCGGGCCGAGATCGGCATCGTGGGCGGCGGGCCGATCGGGCTGTCGATCGCCTGGTCCTGCGCCCGGCGCGGCCACGACGTCGCGGTCTACGACGACGCCACGCCGACGACGCCGACCCCGGTCACGCCGGACCGGGCCGGCCACGTCACGCCCGGGACCGCCGGTGACCACGCGACGGCCACGGCCGGTGGCACGGCGGCCGACATCGACGGACGAGCGGCGGTCGGCGGGGTGAACGGGGCCTGGGAGGTGGCGGCCGGGATGCTGGCGCCGATCGGGGAGGCCTACTTCGGTGAGGCCGAGCTGACCGGGCTGCTGGTGGACTCGGCCGCGCGCTGGCCGGCCTTCGCCGCGGAGCTGGAGGCGGCGGCCGGGACCGACGTCGGGTACCGGGCCGAGGGCACGCTGGCGGTGGCGCTGACCGCGGACGATCTGGCGGTCGCGACCAGGCTCATCACGTACCAGCGCGATCTGGGTCTTGCCGTTGATCCGCTGACGCCGTCGGCGATGCGCGCGCACGAGCCGGTGCTGAGCCCCCGGGTACGCGGCGGCGCGCTGATCTCCGGGGATCACCAGGTCGATCCGCGCCGGCTGACCGTGGCGCTGCGGATCGCGGCCGCCCGGGCCGGCGTGCGGTTCGTCCGCCGGCGGGTCGCGGACGTGTCCGAGGTGTACGCGGACCGGGTGGTGGTCGCGGCCGGATGCGGCACGGCGGCGCTGACCGGCCTGCCGGTGCGGCCGGTGCGTGGCGAGGTGCTGCGGCTGCGCGCACCGCACCGGGAGCCCGGCTTCACGCACGTGATCAGGGGGTACGCGGACGGCCGCGAGGTCTACCTGGTGCCGCGGCGTGACGGCGAGGTGGTGGTCGGCGCGACCGCGCACGAGCGGGCGGACGACGACGTGACCGCGGGCGCGGTGCTGCACCTGCTGCGCGCGGCGACCGACCTGATCCCGGAGATCGAGGAGTACGCACTGGTCGAGGCGCAGTCCGGCGCGCGGCCGGGCTCGCCGGACAACCGGCCGATCCTGGGGCATTGGACGGCGGGGAGCCGGGAGGTCGTGGTGGCGGCCGGTCACTACCGGCACGGGATCCTGCTGACCCCGGTCACCGCGGACCTGATCACGGCGCTGCTGCTGGACGGCACGGCGCCGCCCGAGGCGTTCGCGGCGGCGCGATTCACGGAACGGAGGACGGCGTGCGCGTGACGGTGAACGGTGACGAGCGTGACCTGGCGGGCACGGTCGCGGACGCGGTGGCGGAACTGACCGGCGCGCATCGGGGCGTGGCGGTCGCGGTCAACGGTGAGGTGGTGCCGCGCGGGCGGTGGGCGGAGACGCCGCTGTCCGACGGGGACCGCATCGAGGTGCTGAGCGCGGCGCAGGGCGGGTGAGGACGATGGACTTCGTGGTGGGCGGCGAGCGGTTCGGCTCGCGGCTGATCCTGGGTACCGGTGGCGCGGCCAATCTGGACGTGCTGGAACGGGCGATCAAGGCGTCCGGCACCGAGATGGTGACGGTCGCGTTACGCCGGATAAATGCGCAGAAATCATCGGACGGGCTGCTGGACGTGGTGGCCCGGACCGGCGTGCGGCTGCTGCCGAACACGGCCGGCTGCCGGACCGCGGCGGAGGCGGTGAAGCTGGCGCACCTGGCCCGCGAAGCCTTCGACACCGCGTGGATCAAGCTGGAGGTGATCGGTGACGAGCGCACGCTGCTGCCGGACGGCGTCGAGCTGGTGCCGGCCGCGGAACGCCTGGTCGCGGACGGGTTCACGGTCCTGCCGTACACGAACGACGACCCGATCCTGGCCCGTCGCCTCGCGGACGCGGGCTGCGCGGCCGTGATGCCGGCCGGCTCGCCGATCGGCTCCGGCCTGGGCATCGGCAACCCGCACCACCTGCGGCTGCTGCGCCAGGCCGTGGACGTGCCGGTGATCCTGGACGCCGGCGTCGGCACCGCGTCGGACGCGGCGCTCGCGATGGAGCTCGGCTGCGACGCGGTGCTGCTGGCCACGGCCGTGACCCGCGCGGAGGACCCGGAGCGGATGGCGACCGCGATGCGCCTGGCGGTCGAGGCCGGTTTCCTCGCCGCGCACGCGGGCCGCATCCCGCGCCGCTTCCACGCGCTCGCGTCCACCCCGGACGAGGGGCGGCCGGACCTGTGAACGTCATCGTGGTGACGGACCGGGCACAGGCGTCGCACGGTCTCACCGCAACCATCAGGGCGGCGGTCGACGGCGGCGCACGCTGCGTGCTGCTCCGCGAGAAGGACCTGCCCGCCGCTACCCGACGGGGGTTGGCGGACGAGTTGCGGGCGATCCTGGCGCCGGCCGGCGGACGGCTGATCGTGGCCGGGCCGGACCCGCTCGGCGGCGACGCGGTGCACCTCAGCGCGGCCGACCCGGTGGCGCCGTCGCTGCCGCTGGTCGGGCGCTCGTGCCACAACGAGGCCGAGTTGGCGCGGCTGACCACCGAGGACTACGTCACGATCTCACCGGTCTTCCGGACCAGATCCAAGCCGGGGTACGACCGGGAGCTGGGCCTGTCCGGACTGCGCGCGCTGCTCGGCCGTACCGTGGCGACGGTTTTCGCCCTCGGTGGGATCGAGACCGGCGCGGCCGCGCGGGCGTGTGTGTCGGCGGGCGCGGCCGGCGTGGCCGTGATGGGTGCCGTGATGCGCGCACCCGACCCCGCGGCCCTGGTCGCCGAGCTGGTGACGGCATGAGCGCGGGTACGCCGCCGGTGGCGCTGACCGTCGCGGGCTCCGACTCGGGGGCGGGCGCCGGCATCCAGGCGGATCTGAAGGCGTTCGCGGCGCAGCGTGTCTACGGCACGTCGGCGATCACCGCGATCACGGCGCAGAACACGCGCGGGGTCGTGGACGTGCATCCGCTGCCGGCCGCGGTGGTCGGCGCGCAGATCGACGCGGTGCTGGACGACATGCCGGTCGCGGCCGTCAAGATCGGAATGCTGGGCGGCGCGGACGTGGCGGCCGAGGTGGCCGCGCGGGCCCGCGACGGCCTGCTGCCCAACCTGGTGCTGGACCCGGTGCTCTACGCGACGTCCGGTCACCGGCTCGGCGCGCTCGCGGTGGTCGAGCCGGTGCTGCCGTACGCGCTGCTGGTCACGCCGAACCGGGACGAGGCGTCCGCGTTGACCCGGACGCCGGTGGACACGGTCGCGGAGATGGCCGCGGCCGCGCGCGCGATCGCCGGCAGCGGCGCGCGGTGCGTGGTGGTGACCGGCGGTGCGGAGGACGGCGACGCGGTCGACGTGCTCTGGACCGGTGACGAGATCCGCGTGCTGCGCTCGCCGTGGGTGCCGACCGACAACGACCACGGCACCGGCTGCACGTTCTCCGCCGCGGTCGCGGCCCGGCTCGCGCACGGCGACGACCTGTTCACCGCGCTGGACCGGGCGAAGCGGTACGTGGCCGCGGGCCTGGCCGGGGCACGGCTGTGGAAGGTGGGCGGCGGCCGAGGACCGCTGGACCACTTCTCTTTCTAGATCCCGTCTCACGGAGGTGTGTGGTGACTTCTGTCCGTCGTAAGTCCTATGTGGACGGTTCGAGGCCGGACATCCGGGTGCCGGTCGCCGAGGTCGACCTGACCGACGGCAGCGAACCGGTGCGGCTCTACGACACGTCCGGGCCGGGCAGCGACCCCGCCGTCGGGCTGCCGCCGCTGCGCGGTCCGTGGATCGCCGAGCGCGGCGACGTGGCCCCGGTGCGCGGCCCCGGCACGCCGCTCGCGGGTGAGCGGCCGACCCAGCTCGCGTACGCCCGGGCCGGCATCGTCACGCCGGAGATGGAGTTCGTGGCGATCCGCGAAGGCGTCGCGCCGGAACTGGTCCGGGACGAGATCGCGGCCGGTCGCGCCGTGCTGCCGGCCAACGTCAACCACCCGGAGATCGAGCCCATGATCATCGGGAAGGCGTTCCTGGTGAAGGTCAACGCGAACATCGGCACGTCCGCGGTCAGCTCCTCGATCGCCGAGGAGGTGGAGAAGATGAGCTGGGCGACGCGCTGGGGCGCGGACACGGTCATGGACCTGTCCACCGGCAAGCGCATCCACGAGACCCGCGAGGCGATCGTCCGGAACTCGCCGGTGCCGATCGGTACGGTCCCGCTCTACCAGGCGCTGGAGAAGGTCGGCGGCGACCCGGTCAAGCTGACCTGGGAGGTCTTCCGGGACACCGTCATCGAGCAGGCCGAGCAGGGCGTGGACTACATGACCGTGCACGCCGGGGTGCGGCTCGCCTACGTGCCGCTCGCGGTCAACCGGGTCACCGGCATCGTGTCGCGCGGCGGGTCGATCATGGCGGCCTGGTGCCTGGCGCACCACGAGGAGAACTTCCTCTACACGCACTTCGCGGAGCTCTGCGCGATCCTGGCGCGCTATGACGTGACGTTCTCGCTCGGCGACGGCCTGCGGCCCGGGTCGATCGCGGACGCGAACGACGAGGCCCAGTTCGCGGAGCTGCGCACGCTCGGCGAACTCACCCGGATCGCCTGGGAGTACGACGTCCAGGTCATGATCGAGGGACCCGGTCACGTGCCGATGCACAAGATCAAGGAGAACGTGGACCTGCAGCAGGAACTGTGCCACGAGGCGCCGTTCTACACGCTCGGGCCGCTGACCACGGACATCGCGCCGGCGTACGACCACATCACGTCCGCGATCGGCGCCGCGATGATCGGCATGTTCGGCACGGCGATGCTCTGCTACGTCACGCCCAAGGAACACCTCGGGCTGCCGGACCGGGACGACGTGAAGGCGGGCGTGATCGCGTACAAGATCGCGGCGCACGCGGCGGACCTGGCCAAGGGGCACCCCGGCGCGCAGGCCTGGGACGACGCGCTCTCCAAGGCCCGGTTCGAGTTCCGCTGGGAGGACCAGTTCAACCTGTCGCTCGACCCGGAGACGGCCCGGTCGTACCACGACGCGACACTCCCCGCCGCACCCGCGAAGACCGCGCACTTCTGCTCGATGTGCGGCCCCAAGTTCTGCAGCATGAAGATCAGCCAAGAACTCAAGGGGTACGCGGAGCGCGGCATGCACGAGAAGAGCGAGGAGTTCGTGGCCTCGGGTGGCCGGGTCTACCTGCCGCTGACGTCCTGACCGCGCGTGCTGAGGGGGCCCGGCGACGGGACCCCCTCAGCACGTCACTCCTCGTCGTCGGAGCGGTCGCCGAGCCCGCTGACCCAGTCGACGTACTCCTCGTCCCGCAACGGGACCGCCTCCGCCACGGGCGGCTGGGCGGGCTGGTTGCGGCGCCGGAAGAGACCGCGGCGGCGCTTCTCCGGCTTCGCGGCCGGCGTCTCCACGTCCTCCCGCGCGGCGGCCGGTTCGTCCGGGGCCGGCGACTGCCAGGGCTCGGGCGCCGGCCGCGCACCGGTCGGTGCACCGGCCTCATACGCCGAGCCGGTGCTCCAGCCACCGCCCGGCCCGGCGGCCCGCGGAGCCGACCAGGTGCCGGCCGGCTCGTCCGGCGCGGGCCACACGTCATCCCGGGCCGGCGGCACGGTACGGGCACCGGACGTCGACGCGGCCGGCGGGATCGGTGCCCAGTCGTCCGTCACCGACCAGGCGTCGTCCGCTCCCCACGAATTCGGCACCGACCAGGTGTTCCGCGCCGGCCGCGGCTCCTCCGGCGGCAACACGACGCCCTCGTGCACCCGCTCCGGCTCGTCCCGGCCACCGGCACCGGACACCCCGAACGGCCCGGCGGCCGCGTGCGGTCGGCCCCCCGCCCCCTCCCCGGAACGGCGGGACGAGGCGGAACCCGGCTCAGCCGTCGCCGCGCCGGTGTCCCACGGCGCGGGTGAGTGCGGCCGGGTGGTCTCGGTGTTCGGGTCGGTGGGGAAGCGGGCCGGTGGCGTGCGCAGTTCCGTGGTCGCCGGGTCGGTGTCCCATGGCGCTGGCGACACCGGCCGTGTGGTGCCGTCGGCCGGACGCGACGCCGCCGCACTCAGCTGATCGACGGGGCCGGGTGCCGCCGGGCTGACCGGCCGTGGTGCCGGGAAGACCGGCTGGGCGGCACCGGCGGGCGGGAAAGCCGGACCCGGTTCGGTGCGACCGCCCTCCGCGCCCGGCTCGCCGAGCCGGCCGGCAGCGTCGCCGGGAAGCCGCGGACCGGCCTGGTCGGCTTCGGCCGGGCCGGTGCCCCGCGACACCGGGGCGTCCGGCGGGATGACGGTGCCGGCGGACGATCGCTGGCCGGCCTGCGCGGCGGGCTCCGCCGAGGTCGGCGCGTTCCTTGCGAAGTCCGGCTGTGCGCCGGCTCCCGTCGGGTAGTTCGGCTGTGCGTCGGCGTTCGCCGGGTAGTTCGGCTGTGCGCCGGCTCCCGCCGAGAAGTTCGGCTGCGTGTCGGCGTCCGTCGGGAATTGCGGAGCCGGCGCTGCGGTGGGACCGGCCGGGTGTGATGCGGGGGAATCCTGCCAGGTGGCGGTGTCGTCAGAAGCCGACTGAGCGGTGAACCCGGTCGCCGCCGGGCTGGTGGGCCGCGACACCGGTGCGTCCGGCTGCGCGGCCGGGGCCGGGAACCGCGCGCCGGCCTGCGCGGCGATGTCATTCGCCGTCCGGATGTTCGGCGGCCGGATGGCGGCCCCGGCCGGGAACCGCTGAGCCGGTCCGCCGTCCGCCGGCGCCGGATAGCCCGGCCGGTCGGTGCCGGCGGCCGGCCGCGGGTCCTGCGCGTCGTGGCCGGCCTCGGCGGGACCGTTGAACTGCGCCGCCGTGGCTTCCGGTTGCGTACCGGCATCGCCGGGGAACCGCAGCCGCGATGGAGTTGCGGTGTCGCCCGTCGTCGAGCTCGCCGGCCCTGCCACGGGCGGATCGAGCCGCGGGGCGGGTCCGGCAGCCGCCGGCCCGGTGCCGAACCGGGACGGCGGCGGCACATCCGGCAGCACGCTGTTCTCCGGGCGGCTGACCGCGAACCGGGGCAGCCCCGAGCGTTCCGGCAGCCCCGAGCGCTCCGGCAGCTGCGGCGCCGCCGGCGGCGGTGTCGTGCCGTGCGGCACAGCCGGTTCGGCGGCACCGGCCGGACGATCCGCGAAGCCGGGCGGAACGGCGTCGCGTCGCTGCGCGGACTCCTCGCCGGTACCGCCCGGCGCGGGCTGCCGTGCGGCCGTGTCACGCGCCTGCGAGGCGGCGTCCCACGGCACACCGGCGCCAGCCGCCGGGGCGTCGGCGACCCATGACGTGCCGGAGGCCGCCGGCGTCTGCGCGCTCGGCGTGGTTACCGCGGTATCCGCGGTCCATGACGCGTCGGAGCCGGCTGACGACTGCGCGCTGGTGGCGGTCGGCGTGGTGTCCGCGGTCCATGACGCGGAGCCGGCTGGCGAGGGCGTGCCGGGTCCGGCCGGCGGGGTGTTCGCGGGCCGGTGCGGAGCCGTGCCGGTGGGGCGCGTCGCGGCGGGATCGGCCGCGGACTGCTCCGTGGGCGGTTCGCTGAGCGTGTGCCGGACCGGCTCGAAGAGCGACGGCGCGGGAGCGGCGCGACCGGCCGACTCGAAGAGTCCCGGCATCTCCGCGGGCGGCTCTATCGGATCGAAGATCCGCGGGAAAACCCGAGCCGGGTACGCGGGCCCGGCCGCGTCGCCGCCGGCCGGGCGAGCCTCCTCCGGCGGCACGGCCGGGGCGTCCGGGTGCGCGGTCGCGGCCGCCGGGCGGTTCGCCACGTCGTCCTGGACCGGTTCCTGGGCCGGCTCCTGAGGCGGGGCCCATACGTCGTCGTGCGCCGCGGGCTGATCGCCGGGATGGTCGGCGGCCGGTGGCTCAGGCGGCTGACGCGGCGTGAAGTAGTCACTGAACTCGAAGATGCCGGCCTCGACCAGGCGCTCGCCGAGGGTGCGACCCGATCCCAGAGTCGGGGCGGCCTGCACGGGCGAAGCGACCGTGGGGGAGTCGTCGGCGGGCGGGTCCGGCGGAATCACCCGGAACTCCGGCTCGATCACCGGCGGCGCCGGCCGCGCCGCCTCCTGCGCGAACGTCGCCTCCGGCTCGGGCCGCGCCGCCTCCTGCGCGAACGTCGCACCCGGCTCGGGCCACACCGCGTCCTGAGCGAACGTTGCGCCCGGCGCGGGCCGTGCTGCGTCCGGTGTGAACGTGGCCTCCGGCGCGGGCCGCGCCGGGTCCTGCGCGAACGTTGCCTCCGGCGCGGGCTGCACCGCGTCCTGAGCGAACGTCGCGGCCGGCGCGGGCCGTGCTGCGTCCGGTGCGAGCGTGGCCTCCGGCGCGGGCTGCGTCGCGTTCTGCGGGAATGTCGCGGCCGGGGAAGTACCACCGATCGCGGCCGCACCGGTGATCGGTGCCGTCCCGTCCTCCTGAGCGATGGAGTCCGCGCGGGGCGCTCCACCGGGCGACCACGTGGCGTCAACCGGACCGTCTGGCTGGGCCGTGGAGCCGGCGCCGGCTGAAGGGAACGCGGCCGGAGCGTCCGGCGGCGTCGCGGCGCTGGCCGTGCCGTCCGGCTGGTTCGCGGAGCCGGCGCTGACCGTGCCACCCGGCTGGAACGCCGCGGCGGCCGAGGCGTCTGGCCGCGTCACGGCGCTGGCCGTGTCGCCTTGGTGGGTCTCGGAGCCGCCGCCGATCGAGCCACCCGGCTGGAAGACCGCAGCGGCCGGGCCGTCTGACTGGGTCGCGGCATCGGCGCTGACCGCACCGCTCGGCTGGTAGGACCCGGTGGCCGTGTCGCCTGGCCGCGCGTCCGCTGCCGCCGGGCCGCCTGAGTGGATCGCGGAATCGGCGCCGACCGAATCACTCGGCTGGAAGGGCCCGGCGGCCTGGCCACCCGGCTGTGCGGCAGGGTTGGCCGAGGCCCCGGGCTGCGCGGCGGCGACGGCCGGGCCGTCCGGTGGCGTGGCGGAGGCGGTCGAGCTGCCTGGCAGCGCGGCGGCGGCCGGGCCGCCTGGGGGTGCGGCGGACGTGGACGCGGGGCGCTGGGAGTGCATCGGAAGCGGGGGAGGCGGTCCCGGAGCGGGCGGCGGCGGGATGGCCGGGCCGCCGGGCAGCTCGGTGGGATCCTCCGCGCCGGCACGGATGCCGGCCGCGAAGTCGGCGCGCAGGCTCGCGAGACTCGCCCGGGTGGTCAGGCCGCCGCTCTGCGGAGCCTCCGGGTCCGGCTCAGCCGACATCCCGAAGTCCAGCATGACCGAGCGGCCGGTGCCGGCACCGCGGTCGTCGGCGGTTGATTCGTTCGATTCCGGCGATGTTTCCCGAGGGTACGGTCCCGCGTCGGTCACCGGCCACGCGGCTTCGGCGGCGGCGCGGTGCGGATCGACCGCATCGCCACGGGCTGCGTCACCGACGCCCGCGGTCGTCGGCAATCCCGCGTCGCTGCTGCCCCCGACCGGCGCCGGGAATCCTGCGTGGCTGCTTCCGGAGGCTGTCGAGGAGCCCTCATCGTTGCGGCTTCCAGCGGGCGCCGGGAATCCCGTGTGGCTGCTTCCGGCAGTCGTCGAGAAACCCGAGTCGCCGCTGATTACCTCATCGGGCGCCGGGAAGCTCGTGCCGCTGTTTGCCTCGTCGGGCGTTGGGGAGCCCACGTGGCTGCTGACATCGGCGGGCGCCGGGAACCCCGCGTCGTTGTCGGCACCGGTGGGCGCCGAGACGGCCGCGTCGGTGTTCACGGTGGCCGCCGGGAAAGCGACGTCGCTGTTCACGGCCGGAATCGGAGGAGCGCCGGCGAAGTCGGGAGCCGGACCTTCGACGCCGCGGTCGGCGGTGCGTACGGTGCCGTCACTGGCGTGAACGGTGGCGCCGGAAGCGGTGCCGGGGTCGCCGGCGGCGAGGAGACGGTCGGCCTCGGCTCGGCGGGCGCGCTCGGCGAGTTCGAAGGGGGTGGGCTCGCGTTCGGGCTGGCCGAGCTCCCACGGCTGGTTGGCGCCGAACGCGGCGGACCAGTTGGCCTGGCGGAACGCGCCGGTCGGCGCGCGGAGTGCGTCCAGTGCGGGCGGCGGCGGCTCCTCGATCTCACCGAAGCCGCTGCGACTGCCCTGGCGGGGGGATGCGGGATTCGCCTGGGCGGCGTCGTCCGGGAGCGCGTGCTCCTGGGCCGGTTCCGCGTCGTCCCGCGGTCGCGTCCGGTCGCGGTCGCCGCCGTCCGTCTCGGGGGTGAACATGTCGCTCCCGCCCTCTTCCTGCGTCTCGCGTTCCTTGGGAGACAACACGTCATCCAGTGTCGGAGAGATCAAAGCGTTCGGCACGGAATCACGGGAGATGTGAGATTCCGGGCCGGGCGGATCATCGTCCTTCGTTCCTGGGCGGTCTGACTTCCCCGTTGTGGCCGATATGTCTGCACTGACTGCTTCGTCCGTGCTGGTCGAGCCGATGGAGCTTATCGGAGTGCCGGGATCGAGCGGATTCGCCGAGGTCCGGGCCGTGTCGCGGATGCTCGTGCCGAGGTGGGGCGGATCCCGTTCCGCCGGATCGAGGATCACATTCGGTACGGGTACCCCGTTCCCGGCCGACGTACCCCACCGCCGGCACCGTCCGCGTCGGCGGAACCGGCCGAGCCGCCGGATCGGTCCGGACTGCCGGAACTCTCCGAGCCGCCGGTACGGTCCGAGCCGCGGGTACGGTCCGAGCCGCCGGTACGGTCCGAGCCGCCGGTACGGTCCGAGCCGCGGGAGCGGCCCGGGCTGCCGGAACCGGTCGAGCCGCCGAGGTCGGCCGGGCCGGGACCCGCGGTCGTCGAGGGCCCGGCGGCCGGACGCGGACCGGTGGCGGAACGCGGGCCGGTGGCGGAAGGTGGGCCGGTCGCGGGAGGTGGCCCGGCGACGCGGGGCGGGCCGGTGACCGGAGGTGGGCCGGTGGGTTCCCGGGCCGTGCCGGGGCCGTCGGAGTCGGCGGCGGAACCCGGGCCGTCGGGCGGGCCGGGGGTGCCGGGCTCACCGCGTACCGGCGGAGGGGTGTGGTCCTGGTCGGTGCGGTGGGTGACGACCGCGAGCAGCGAGCCCAGCGCTCCCGCGGCCAGCGCGACCAGCGAGCCCCAGAACGGTGCCGCCTGGTAGGCGTCGGCGGGCCCGCCCGGCCCGGCCGTGAGGTACGCGACCGTCAGCGGCGCGGGCCCGAGCAGTCCGGACGTGGCGACGATCGCGGTGTGCCGGTCGCGGCGGCGGGCGATCGCGCCGATCGCGGCGCCGGCGATCAGCGCGAGCGACGGCATCACGACGACCGCGAGGCGCTGGACGGCGCCGGTGCTGAACGTGGCCGGGTCGAGCACGCCGAGCCGGACGACGGGCAGTTCCTGGCCCGGCCCGAACGACGGCACCGCCGAGGCGACGGCGAGCAGCCAGGTCGCGGCCGCGACGGAGATCAGCGCCCACGCGTACGTCCGCTGCCAGAGCGCGAGTGCGGCGAGCGGCAGGCCGGCGGCCGCACCGGCGAGGACCGCGATCCCGACCGCGCCGGCCGGATCGGTGCCGCCGGTGAGCTGCGCGGCGTGGGCGGCCGGCATGGTGATCAGGGCGGTCCCTGCCGCGCCGGCGCTCGCGGCGACGGCCAGGCCGGCCAGCGCGGGAGGACCGCCGTCGTGGCCGAGCCGGCGGGCGGCGCGGTCCGCGGCCAGCGCGCCGGTGACGGCGGCGACGATCGCGAACCAGGCGACCCAGGCGAGCTGTGCGTTCCACTGGTTCGCGGTGCCGCCGGCGAACGCGCGGCCGAAGCGGACCAGCCCGAACCCGTAGGCGATGCCGAGCTGGCCGGCGCCCACCAGGAGGCTTGCCCCCAGTGCGGTCAGCAGCATCCTGCCCCAGGTCCGAATGGCCATGTGAGGCACGTTACGGGGGGAAGATTCGTTACGGAAGGTGCGGAATGACCTCGGCGGCGAGGAGGTCCAGCAGGTCCAGGTCGGACTGGTCACGCAGCCGCACGTAGAGCCGGGTGGCGCCGGCCTCGGCGTACGCCGCGAGTTGCTCGACCACCTGGTCCGGCGTGCCGGCGATGACCGGCTCGGGCGGCAGGATGGACGGCTCCTCCAGCAGGGCGAGGCGCTGGGCGATCTCCGCGTCGGTCCGTCCACACGCGACCGCGACGCTCGCGGACAAGACCAGTGGCGCCTTGGTCCGGCCGTACTTCTCGCTCGCGGCGCGGACCAGGTCGTACTGCTCGGCGCACTTCGCGGCGGACGACGGCGGCACGTTGTACTCGTCCGCGTGGAGCGCGGCGAGCCGCGGGGTGCTCTTCGGGCCGCGGCCACCGACGATCACCGGCGGGCCGGGCGTCTGCACCGGCTTCGGCAGCGCGAGTGCGTCGACGAGCGTGAAATGCTTGCCGGTAAAGGAAAAGCGCTCACCGCGCGGAGTCGCCCAGAGCCCGGTGATGATCTGCAGCTGTTCGTCGAGCCGCTCGAACCTTTCACGCGGTGTGAAGAAAGGAATACCGAGCGCTGTGTGTTCCGCGCCGAGCCATCCCGCACCGAGACCGAAGTCGATGCGTCCGTTGCTCATCTCGTCCACCTGCGCGACGGTTACCGCCGTAATCGCGGGGTGACGGAAAGTCGCCGAGGTCAGCAGTGTGCCGAGCCGAATCGTGCGCGTCTCACGCGCGATCGCGCCGAGCGTCACCCACGCGTCGGACGGGCCCGGGAAGCCGTCCGACCTGTTCACCGGCATGAAGTGGTCCGCGCGGAAGAAGCCGTCGTAGCCGGCCGCCTCGGCGTGCTGCGCCGCGCGCAGCATCTCGTCGAATGTGGCGCCACGGTGTGGCTCGGTGAACACGCAGACTCGCATGGGCGCAGAGGTTAGCCCCCATCTCAGCGTTCTCGCACCTAAGAAGTGGTTAAGCCAACACTGTCCATTTCGTTGCCGTCTCGCAATGCCAGGGCGGGGTGACCGGTAACGCATGGTCTCGTACTCTGTTGCCCGCTACGCCGGGGGATGTCGGCAGGGGGATCGATAGTGATGCCGCCACCGCCCGGCCCGCTCACACCTGACCTAGATGGCCTAGCCAGGGTGGCTGGAGGAAGGGCAAGAATCCCATGAGGACGTTCCGCGGACTCGCGGCGGCTGTTGCTGCCATGGCAGTGGTGGCAGTGGCCGGATGCACCGATTCGGGTGACTCCGGAGGCGACAGCGCCTCCGGTGCGCTCACGAAGGTGACGTATCTAACAGCGTTCAACACGTTCGGCCGTGAGGGCTACGCGTACGTCGCGAAGGAGAAGGGCTTCTTCGAGGAGGTCGGCCTCGACGTCGACATCCAGGTCGGCACCGGCTCCGGCGAGAACATGACCGCGCTGCAGTCCGGCGCCGCGCAGTTCGCGCCGGTGGACTCGACCGGTTACATGCTGCAGAAGGCGAACGGCAGGACCGAGGGCATCACCGCGGTCGCCGCGGTGCAGCAGCGCTCGATGGTCGGCATCATGACCCTCGACGACAAGGGCATCACCACGCCGAAGGACCTCGAGGGCAAGAAGCTCGGCGACCAGAACGGCGCCACCACGTCGATCCTGTTCCCGCTGTACGCGCAGCTGGCCGGCTTCGACCACACCAAGGTGAAGATCATCCCGACCGAGGCCGGCGCGCTCGGCCCGGCGCTGGGCCAGGGCCGGGTCGACGCGATCGGCCAGTTCGTCGTGGGTCAGCCGCTGATCGAGAAGGCGGCCGGCGGTGGCACCCGCAAGGCGGTCTCGCTGGCGTTCTCCGACGTGATCACCGACCTCTACGGTCACTTCCTGCTCACCTCGGACCAGATCGCGAACGAGCAGCCGGAGATGGCGCAGAAGTTCGCGACCGCGCTGCTCAAGGGCATGGACTACTCGATCAACAACCCGCAGGAGGCGGCCGACATCCTGGCCAAGGCCGTGCCGGAGACGGACGTCGAGGTCGCCGCGGCCGAGATGGTCATCATGAAGCCGTACACCATCGGTGACGCGCCGAAGCTGGGCGTCGTCGACGCGGACCGGGTGGCCAAGGTCATCGCGATCCTGGAGGGCGCGGGTGCGATCCCGGCCGGCAAGACCCCGGCGGACTTCGTGAAGGTCGATCTGGCTCCCAAGGCCTGATCGAGCGATGCCGCAACGACATTCGGCCGTGTCCCTCGCGGGGCACGGCCGATTGTCTGTCCACAAAGGTCAGGCCGCGATCGGCTCGTCCTTGTGCATCAGCAGCTCGTGCAGGCGGGCCTGGTGCCCGGCCAGCGTCTCCAGGTACGGGCTCGGGCCGAGCGACCGCGGGCGGGGGACGTCGATCTCGACGATCTCCTTGATCCGGCCGGGTCGCGGACTGAGCACGATCACCCGGTCGGCCAGCAGCACCGCCTCGTCGATCGAGTGGGTGACGAAGACCGTGGTGGTGCGCTCCTCCATGTGGATGCGCTGCAGCTCGACGCTCATCTCCTCGCGGGTGAGCGCGTCGAGCGCGGAGAACGGCTCGTCCATCAGCATCACCTTGGGTGACTGGATCAGCGACCGGCACAGCGAGACGCGCTGCTGCATGCCGCCGGACAGCTCGTGCGGCATGGTGTTCTCGAAGCCTTCGAGGCCCACGGTGGCGAGCAGCTGGCGGGCGCGCTCGACGTGCTGGCGCTTCTTCCAACCGAAGATCTCCACCGGGAACAGCACGTTGCCCAGCACGGTACGCCACGGCAGCAGCGCGGGACGCTGGAACTGCATGGCGGTCTCCCGCCGGGCCTTGGTGACGGCGGTGCCGCCGACGACGATGTTGCCGTCCGTCACCGGGAGCAACCCGGCGATCAGCCGGAGCAATGTGGACTTGCCGCAGCCGGACCGGCCCACGATCGCGACGAACTCACCCTCGCGGATGTGCAGATTGATGCCCCGCAGCGCCTCCACGGTGCCGCGGCGTCCGTGGAACGTCCGGGAGACGTTGTTGAGCTGGATCATTTGCCCTCTCCTGTGCGATCGGCGAGCACTCTGAGCGCACAGGCTAGCCCCTGCCCATCGTGTCCGTACATAGCGTCGAATCTCATGATTTGATGCAATCGCGAATTTCCCAACCCTCGGTTCCACAAGGGAGTTCTTATGACCACGCAGGCCGTGGGGCGTTTCCGGCGCCCACAGGTCGGTGGCGTACTGCTGCCATTGTTCGCTTTCGTGCTGTTGCTGGCCGCCTGGTACGGCGCGGTACGCCTCTGGGACGTGCCGACCTCGGTGGTCCCGTCCCCCGAGCTCGCGCTCGAGGTGATCGTCGGCTCGCGTGCCGAGTACCTGATCGACCAGTCGCTGTTCACGCTGTTCGAGGTCTGGCTGGGCTTCGCCATCGCGATCGTCATCGGCGTCGCGCTGGCCCTGTCGCTGGCCGGTTCCCGCGTGCTCGACCAGGCCATCTCCCCGATCCTGGTGGCCTTCAACGCCATCCCGAAGATCGCCATCGGGCCGATGCTGGTGATGTGGTTCGGCTTCGGCTACGAGCCGAAGGTGCTGGTCGTGGTGCTGCTCTCGTTCTTCCCGATCGTGCTGTCCACGATGGCCGGCCTCAAGTCCGTGCCGGCCGACCTGATCGAGCTGACCCAGTCGCTGGCCGCGTCGCGCGCGAAGACGTTCCTCAAGGTCCGGGTGCCGTGGGCGCTGCCGCAGTTCTTCACCGGCCTCAAGCTCGGCATCTCGCTGGCCTTCGTCGGCGCGGTGGTGGGTGAGTTCATCGGCGGTGGCGGCGACGGCATCGGTTACGTGATCGCGTCGTCCCGGTCCCAGCTGAACACGCCGCTGGCGTTCGCCGGGATCTTCCTGCTCGGCCTGATGAGCGTGCTGTCGTACTACCTGATCGTCTGGCTGGAGCGGCTGCTCCTGCCGTGGGCCCGGGAGACCTCCCGGTAGTGCTTCCGGCAACGCGAAGGGGGCCCGCCGACCGGCGGGCCCCCTTCGTCGTGATGCGGGTGGATCAGGCCTTCAGGTGCCAGCGGCCGCTGTCCGCGACCAGCACCACCAGCGTCTGCGGCATCAGACCCGAGTGGTTCGTCGGGGTCAGACGGATCGGGCCGGTGATCCCGTCCAGCTGGCTGGTCTCGATCGCGCCGCGCAGCGCGTCGCCGTTCGTGCCGCCGGCCCGCTGCACGCCGTTCACGATGACCTGCACCGCGTCCGCGGCGAACGAGGACGGCCCGTAGTACGTGCCGAACCGCGACGTGTAGTCACTGAACCACGCGGCCCGCGAGGCCTTGGCCGGCGTGTTCGCGATGACCTCGTCGATCGTCAGCGTCTGCGAGAAGACCATGGTCGCGCCGTCCGACGCCTTCTGCGCCTCGCCCGACAGGAACAGGTCACCGGCCGCGGCCGCGTCGAAGAAGATCGGGCCGTCGAAGCCGGCCTTGCGGGCGCTGACCGCGACCTCCTGGGCGCGGTCCGGCAACGCGCCGACCACCAGCGCGTCCGGGGCCAGCGCGACCAGCTGCGCGACCGCGGTGTCGACCTCCGCGTCGCCCGGCGCGATCGGCCGGTCGCCGACCTTCGTCATGTCCGCGTTGCGCGCCTCGTTGGTGATCGTCTCCCGCATGTTCTCGCCGTACGGGTCGGTCGTGGTGACCAATGCGAAGCGATCAATATCGGACGCCGCAATTTCGGACACCAGTGCGGACGCGTTGTGATCCGGATTGGACGCCAGCTTGAAGATGAATTGACGTTCCGTGACCGGAAGCACCACATCGGACGACGGCGACAGAGAGATCGTCGGAAGCTTGCGCGCCGTGATCGTCTCCAGTGACTCCGTCACGCACTGCGCGCAAGCTCCTGTGATGAGCGCCGCAACATTCGAGTTGTTGGCGAACTGGGTGATGTTCTGGGCCGACAGTTTGCTGTCCGACCGGTTGTCTTTGATGTCGAGCTCGATCCTCGGGCCACCGGGTACCGCGTTGAGCTGATCTCGCTTCAGCTCCAGCGCGTTCTTGTAGGCGGTGCCCACCGAGGCGCCGGAACCGGTCAGCTCCAGATCGGCGGCGATCAGAATGGTTGCTGCGGTGTCCTCAGTGGTCGCTGAATCGCATCCGGCGGCCGTTCCCAGCAGAGCGGCCGAGGTGACCACCGCGAGCATGGCGCGGGTTGGCCTCAAGGGTCAGTCCTCCTCTTCGCGGCGCAGCGAGGGCTGCGCGGCGCTCACTGCCGTCCCGCGTACGAGACGGCAAACGCGAGAACTGTGCCAACCGTTCGGTCTACTGGTCAAGCTGGAGTGGATGCTCGTTCGTGGACACTTTGTCCCACGATGCGGGCGGGTGCGGTGTACATTTGGCATAACTTTGCGGTGATTAATAGCACGCGCCCAGTCATTCGTGCAGTTCAACGCGGTGAGACCGACTCCACACCCGGTGACTGTTCTTGGCGGATCGGTCCGGCGAGACCGATTCCTACCTCGCTGAGGCTTCCCATTCGCGGCCGCTTCTGGTGAAATCGCGGATCGTGCCGCGTGTGACAACCCCACCCCCCATGCCGTCATGAAGGCGGGTTGCGCGTGGACGAGAACGACGGAGGTCTCGTGAGCACGCACCCCAAAGCGAATTTGGGCAACTTCGCGCGTCCCGCGCGTCGATCCGGTCTGCCGCGCCTTCGCGACGCCCGGATCCGTACAAAGCTCGCCATGATCCTCGTGGTCCCGGTGGCAGCCATCCTCGTGCTCGCAAGCCTGCGGCTCTGGGAGAGCACCAACCGGGCCGTGGACGCAGGGCTGGTGCGGTCGCTGACCGCGCTCAGCCTCGACGTGTCGGCGCTCTCCCATGATCTGCACGGCGAGCGGATGGCAGCCGCTCGCCTGCTCGCGGGTGGGAACAGCGCCGAGAAGTCGAACGCGTTCACGGCCGCGACCGCGGCGACCGATCAGCGCATCGCTTCCTACCAGGCGTCCCGCCGGGCGCTCTCCGATCTGCCGGAGAACGTCGAGTCCCGGTTGCTGACCATCGACAGCAACATCGACGAGCGGCTGGACACCACCCGGCAGGACGTGCTCGCGGGGGCCAGGACGACCCCGCAGGCCGCGGTCCTGCGCTACGGCGTGGTGATGGACGACCTGATGGCCTATCTGGAGGTGATCAGCCAGACCGCCGGTGAGGGTGAGCTCGCCGACTCGCTGCGGACCGCCTTCGCGTTCTCGAACGCGAAGAACGCCACCGCGGAGGAGCAGGCCGTCGCGTACGTCGCGCTGCTGGGCAACCGGAACCTCGGTCAGGAGCAGCTCGCCTCGTTCCTCGCCACGCTCGCCGAGCAGCAGGAGGCACAGGTCGCGGTCGCGGCGTCGAACGACGAGGCGCTGCGCGGCGTGGTCAACAGCACCATCACCGGTGACGCGGTCACGTTCGCCGAGCGCGTGGCGAACACGATCATCACCACGGCCGGCTCGACCGCGCCGCCCGAGATCACCGCGGACGCCGCGTCCGCCGCCATCGGTGCGGTCGCGAACCTGATGCGGCACGCCGAGATCGACATCGAGCAGCAGCTGATCGCGTACGCGGAGGACGAGCAGAACGCGGTCGTCCAGCGAGTGATCATCGAGATCGCGCTGGTCCTCATCGCGCTCGCGCTGGCCGTCGCGCTCGCCTTCCTGCTCGCCCGCTCGCTCAACGCGTCGCTCCGGCGCCTGCGTGAGGGCGCCATGACGGTGGCCAACCACGACCTGCCAGACGCGGTCGCCCGGCTCCGTGACGTGCGCAGCCTCGGTGAGGGCGGCGCGGACGAGATCGTCAAGGAGCTGCGCGACCCGATCCGCCTCAACACCCGTGACGAGGTCGGTGAGGTCGCCCAGGCCTTCAACGTGGTGCACCGCGAGGCGGTCCGGATCGCGGCCGAGCAGGCCGCTCTCCGTACCTCCGTCTCCGCGATGTTCCTCAACCTGGCCCGCCGCTCGCAGGCGCTGGTCGACCGCATGATCGGTGAGCTGGACAAGATCGAGCGAGGTGAGGAGGACCCGAAGCGTCTCGCCCAGCTCTTCCAGCTCGACCACCTCGCCACCCGAATGCGCCGCAACGACGAGAACCTGCTGGTCCTCGCCGGTGCGGACTCCGCGCCGCCACGGCGTGAGGACGCACTCCTGATCGACGTGCTCCGGGCCTCGCAGTCCGAGGTCGAGCTCTACAACCGCATCGAGTTCGGCACGGTGGACACCGACATCTCGGTCTCCGCGCACGCGGTCAACGACGTCGTGCGGCTCGTCGCCGAGCTGCTCGACAACGCGACCCGGTTCTCGCCGCCGAACACGGTGGTGGTCGCGGACGCCCGCCGCGTCCGGGACTACGTGCTGATCCAGGTGGAGGACCGCGGCCTCGGCATGACCGAGGAGCAGATGGAGTCGCTGAACCAGCGGCTCGAGACTCCGCCCACCGTGGACGTCGGCGCGTTCCGCCTGATGGGTCTGGCCGTCGTCGGCCGGCTCGCCTCCCGTTACGGGATCCGAGTCGAGCTTCGGCCCAATGTGGAGGGTGGTACTGTCGCGCAAGTGACATTGCCGCACGGGGTGGTTGTGCTACCGCGCACCCGTGGGCGCGAGCCTGCTCTGCCGCGTCCGCGCAGCCCGCTCGCCGTCGAGCAGGGCCCGTCGGCACCGGTCAGCTCCCCGCCCGCGTGGGGCGAGTCGCTCACCCCGTCGCGTACGGCCACGCTCACCCCGCCGCGCGAGCCGGCCGAGCAGTGGCAGCAGCCCGCACCGCAGCAGCCGCGCGACTTCCAGGTCAACGCGGGCACTCCGACGCAGGCCCTGCCGGTCGCCGGGCAGAACCCGCTGCGCCCCCGGCAGGACGCCACGCAGCAGCTGCCGACCATCGGCGGGTCCGCGTTCCCGAGCCAGCGGCAGACCCAGCCCGCGGCGCTCGCCCCGGCTCCGGCGGCCCCGGTCGCTCCGGTGGCCCCGCCGGTCGCACCGCCCGCCGTGGTGCAGACGCCGATCGTGCCCCCGGTCGCCTCGGCGCCCGAGGCGCAGACCATCTCCGCCACCGTCCACCCGATGTCCGCCTCCGCCGGCGGGGTCAGCACGGCCCCGTTCGAGCGCGGCGGAGCCCCGGCCGAGCAGGCCGAGGCGCCGATCTTCCGGCAGATGGAGGCGGTCTGGTTCCGCACGCACGGCCAGGCCGACACCGCGGTCTGGTCCATGCCGACGGCCGGGTACGCCCCGCCGCCGGTCGGTGGCACCAGCACGCCGGCCCCGTCGGCCTCGTCCGCGATGACGGCCGAGACCACGGCGCTGCCGGTGCGCTCTCCTGAGCCGGCCGCGCCCCGCCGGTCCGAGAGCCGTACGACGTCGTACGGCGCGGAGACCGGCACGCTGCCGAGCGCAGGGAACCAGGCACCGGTGAGCTCGGGCTACGGCGCACCCGCCGCGGCTCCGGCCCCGCCGGCTCCGGCCCCGGCTCCGGCGGCCGCTCCGTCGGTGACGCCGGACGAGGCCACCTGGCGCACCGCGGCCGACGACGGCTGGAAGCGCGCTCAGGAGGCGGCCAAGCCGGCCACCAGCGGCACCACCCGGTCCGGCCTGCCGAAGCGGACCCCGCAGGCGCAGCTGGTCCCCGGCGGTGTCGAGACGAAGCCCGCGGAACGAACCCGTCGCACCCCCGACGAGGTGCGTGGCCTGCTGTCCGCGTACCACCGTGGTGTGCACCGCGGCCGGAGCGCCGGTGCCGAAGCCGGCGACGCCGAGTCCAACCCCAAGGAGACCAACGGATGACCCGCCAAGCTGCGATGCAGGACATGGGTTGGCTTTTGAGCAACTTCGCCGACAGCGTCGCCGGCATCGCCCACGTGGTGGCCGTGTCAGCGGACGGCCTGCTGCTCGCGTCGTCGCGGGACCTCCCGCACGACCGGGCGGACCAGCTGGCGGCCATCACCTCCGGTGTGGTCAGCCTGACCGAGGGCGCCGCCCGCATGTTCCACGGCGGCGGCGTCCAGCAGACGATCATCGAGATGGACAGCGGGTATCTCTTCCTGATGTCCATCTCGGACGGCAGCTCGATGGCCGTGCTGGCCGCGCGCAGCTGTGACGTGGGTCAGGTCGGCTACGAGATGGCGCTTCTCGTGGAGCGGGTCGGTGCGGCTCTGCGCCCGCTTCCGCGCGAGGCCGTGGGTCACCCCGTATGACCCCCCGGCGAAGCCGGACAGCAGTTAATATCTTCGATGGTTCTGACAACGGGGCAGTGCGCTACTAGGAGGTGACCGTCATGGTGCAACCGGAGGACCCCCGCGGGTCACTGGTCCGTCCTTACGCGGTCACTCGTGGCCGCACAGAGGCGCGCCGAGACATCGCCGTCGAGGCGATCCTTACGGCAAGCGTCGCCAATGTGCAGGAGGCGCGCTTCGCCGGACACGACAAGCACCGCATCGCATCCCTCTGTGAGGGCCGTGCGATGTCCCTGGCGGAGATCGCCGCGTATGCTCGCCTGCCGCTCGGCGTCGCACGCGTCATCGTCGCCGACATGGTTGTCGACGGTCTGCTGACCCTGCACAGTGCCGCTCCCGTTGAAGCGTATGAGGAGCGGATGGATCTCCTTGAAAGGGTGCTAAGTGGACTTCGCAGGCTTTGACCGAGCGGGGGGCCCGGAGCGGCGCAAAGAAATAACCTCCGCCAAGATCGTGATCGCCGGCGGCTTCGGCGTCGGCAAGACCACGCTTGTCGGCGCCGTCTCAGAGATCACTCCGCTGACCACGGAGGCGGTCATGACGGCGGCGGGCGTCGGCATCGACGACCCGTCGAAGGTGCCCGGCAAGGGCACCACCACCGTCGCCATGGACTTCGGCCGTATCACCATGGCCGACGACCTGATTCTGTACCTGTTCGGCACGCCCGGGCAGACCCGTTTCTGGTTCATGTGGGACGAGATCATCAAGGGCGCGGTCGGCGCGGCCGTCCTGGTCGACACCCGCCGCATCTCCGATGCGTTCGCCCCGCTGGACTACTTCGAGAACCGCCGGCTCCCCTACGTCGTGGCCCTCAACCGCTTCGACGGCGCGCCGATGTACGAGATCGACGAGGTGCGGGAGGCGCTTGCCATCCCGAACCACGTCCCTCTGGTGCTGTGCGACGCGCGGGAGCGGGAATCCACCAAGAATGTGCTGGTCACAGTCGTCGAGCACGCCATGATCATGCTGCGGGCGCAGCGCGATCAGGGGCAGCTCGTCGGCTGAGCCTCTCCATACGGAAGCGGCGGCGCGGTGATTCCGCGCCGCCGCTTTTTTCATACCCGTTCTCCCGCTTCCGGCGTGGTCGCCTTCCGGTGCTCCCGCGGGCACCGGTCGGCCGCGGGCGGCCTCCCTGCCTGTTCCGCGGTGGCTACCGAAGGGCGGCTTCCGCGGTGGGTACGCGACGAGGGCGGCCACCGGTGACCCGGTGGCCGCCCTCGCGTGCGGTCAGCGGTGGGACTTGAGCCACGCGCGGACGTCGGTGACGACCTGCGCGTCGGGCCCGCGGAACTCCGGGGTGAACTTCGGCGTGATGTTCATCGTGTGCGCCATGCCCGGGTAGATGATCAGCGTGTGGTCCCGGTTGCCGGCCGCGGCGACCGCGGTGTCGGCGGCGATCGCGGCGCGGGCCGGGGTCTGCAGGTCGTTCTCGCCGTTGAGCAGCAGCGTCGGGCCGGCGAACTTCGGCAGCGCCTGGGTCACCGTCGGGAAGCGGGCGATGTCCGCGACGTACTCCTGCAGCTCCTCCAGACCGGGCACGTTCGGGTACTCGTCGATGCGGCTCGCCTCGCGCAGCACCGCACCGGCCTCCGCGTCGATCGCGATCTGCCCGTCACCGTTGCGGTCCGTGCTCGCCAGCACCCTGTCGCCGTCGAGCAGGATCGCGCGGAACTGCTCGGCCACCTCCGCCGGCTGCCCGGCCAGGCCGTCGGACGCCTCCAGCGCGGTCAGCTGCCCGTCGGCGTCGAGGTCGAACTCGTCGTGCAGCTGGAGCAGCTGCCGGCCGAAGAGCTGCAACGTCAGCAGCGTCCGGATGTCCTTGCCGACCACGCCCATCGCGATCACGCCGGCCGGCGTCGGGATGCCGAACGCCTTCGGGTCGGCCGCGAGGTTGGCGGCCACGTTCGTACCCTCGCTGTGGCCGAGCAGGAAGATCTTGTTCGGGTCGATCCGCTTCGACGCCGCGCCGAACCGGATCGCGGCGGCGGCGTCCTGCTGGATCTGCTCGTACGGGTTCTTCGGGTTCAGCTGCGCCGGATCGGTGCTCTCGACCGGGCCGACGCCGGTGACCCCGCGCTTGTTGAAGCGCAGCGTCGCGAAGCCCTCCCGGTTCGCGCCCTGGGCGAGCGGCACGAACGTCGAACCGCCGCCGTCCGGCAGCGTCTGGTTCATGTCGTTGCGCCCGCTGCCGTGCAGCATGACGACCAGCGGCAGCCGGCCCTTGGCGCGGCTCGGGTAGGTGAGCTCGGCGTTGGTGACCCAGCCCTCGCCGAAGTCGATCCGGACCTGCTCACGCGTGATGCCGTCCCAGCCGGAGTGCGCACCCGCGGCGGTCGCCGGCGGCGCACCGGCCAGGACGTCCGCGCCGGCGACGCCCACCCCACCGGCGAGCACCGCGGTGGCGGCGAGCGCGACGGTCAGCTTGCGGTACTTCCACCCAGTAGTCATGCATTCGACGCTATGCGCGGCACCGCCCGGCGACGATCCAGTCAGCTGGCCGATCGAGGTACAGCAGGCTGTACCTCGATCAGTCGACCGGGAGCCGGTAGCCGCGCTTGACCACGGTCTGCACGACCCCTGGCGTGCCCAGGCCGGCGCGCAGCCGGGCCACCGCCATCTCGACCGCGTGCTCGTCCGCTCCGCGCGGCAGCGTGCGCAGCAGCGCGGCGCGGGACAGCACCCGGCCGGGCGTGGCGGCCAGCGCGCGCAGCACCGCCATCGGCGCGGGGGCCAGCGGCTTGAGCTCGCCGTCGATCACCGCGGCGTGGCCGCGGAGGGTGAGCACGTGCCCGGCGATCTTGAGGTTGAGCGCACGCTGGGGCAGCTCGTCGACCAGGGTGCGGACCATCGCGCCGAGCCGGGCCCGGGTGGGCGCGATGACCGGCACGTTGTGCCGGCGCAGCGGAGCGGCGGTCACCGGGCCCACACAGGCGGCCAGGACGTCGTGGCGCATCGCGTCCAGCACCGAGTCGGCGGACGGCCCGGCGGCGCGCAGCAGCGCGCTGACGGCCGGCGCGGAGGTGAACGTGACCGCGTCGACGAGGCGGCCGGCGATCAGGTCGACGAGGCGGTGCAGCGGCGCCGGATCGGTCGGCGGGCCCCAGCGGTAGACCGGGACCTCGATCACCCGGGCGCCGGCCGCCTCCAGGGCGTCGGAGCACTCGGGCTGCCGGTCGCCGTGCAGCTGCATCGCGATGGTCTTGCCGGCGACGCCGTACTCCTTGAGGTGCTCGACCACCTCCTCGCAGCTCTCCGAGTCGGGCGACCACTGGTCCTGCAGGCCGGCGGCGCGGATCGCACCGCGGGCCTTGGGGCCGCGGGCCACCATGTAGGCGCCGGCCAGCACGGCCCGGAGCGGCTCGCCGAGCCCCCAGCCCTCGGCCGCCTCCAGCCAGCCGCGCATGCCGATGCCCGTGTTCGCCATCACGATGTCCGGTGGGGTGTCCAGGCAGGCGCGGGTGGCGGCGCGAAGCTCGGTGTCGTCGGCGATCGGCACGATCCGGAGTGCGGGCGCGAGCACGATACGGGCGCCGCGCCGCTCCAGCAGGGAAGCCAGTTCGTCCCTGCGCCGGTCGGCGGTGACCCCGATCGTGAAGCCGCTCAGCTCGTCAGACATCTGTGGAGGGGGTCACGGGCGCACTCCCTGAGTAAGCAGTGGGCGAGGAGCCGCGGCGGGTCCGGCCGGTCCACCGACGGGCACGCGACGAACACGCCGTCCTCGGCGTCGACCCGCTCCCACGTCACGCCTGCGCTTATCGACCGTGCCTCCGGCCGGTCCGCACCGCGGCTCCTCTGTGCCGGCGGGGCGGTTCGGCAGAGAACCGCGCTCGCCGGGTGTCGAACCGGGGAACCGGCTCGGCGTCACCGCCAGGTCCGTCCTCAAGCCTGGCGGTGGCTGGGGGCGGCCGGTGCGCGCGCGGCGAACCCGGGGTGATGACACCCCGTCATGCCGCCTGTACGCGATTGCACCCGCCATGTCGGAAGAGTGCCGGGGGGCGGTTTCGCTCGGACGTCTTGATTGTTTTGAGCCTGTTAAGAGCCGCTCACGCTCCCCGATGCCCGTTGGTCAGGGGCCCCGAGCTGCCGTTTTGACCCTGGGTAGGGAGAGCGGGTATCGTTGCCTGCTGTTGTGCGATGGCTAGCGATATGCCGGTCACGTCACCGTCACCAGCCCCTGTGCTTGCACCGATCCGGCCTTGTGTTCGCGCCGATGTCGGACGGGCGCAGAGCTTCTCCGTCCCGCTGCGACGTGGAAAAGAAGGTCGGGGTAATCTGGTGTTTCGCGTGCGTGCTGGATCGACGCCAAGCGCGCGACTTCAGACCGACGACGAGACAAGGTAGACCTGTGCGTACGTACAGCCCGAAGCCGGGTGAAATCGAGCGTCAGTGGCACGTCATCGACGCGTCTGACGTCGTGCTGGGCCGACTGGCCACCCACACCGCGACTCTGCTCCGCGGTAAGCACAAGCCCACTTTCGCGCCGCACGTCGACACGGGTGACTTTGTCGTGATCATCAACGCGGGCAAGGTGGCTCTGACCGGCAACAAGCGGCAGACCAAGGTGGCGTACCGCCACTCCGGTTACCCGGGTGGTCTCAAGCAGATCGGCTACGACGAGCTGCTGACCAAGCGCCCCGAGCGCGCGATCGAGCTCGCGGTCAAGGGCATGCTGCCCCACAACAAGCTCGGCCGTCAGCTGATCAAGAAGCTGAAGGTCTACGCCGGCGCTGAGCACCCGCACGAGGCGCAGAAGCCGGTCCCGTTCGAGATCACGCAGATCGCGCAGTAGTAGCGCAGGCGAGAGAAGAAGCATGACTGACATCGACGAGCAGACGCCTGCCGCTGACGCGCCGGCGACCGACTTCGACACCGACACCACCGTGGCCGTCGCCGAGGCGACCGAGTCCGAGGTCGAGGCCGCTCCGGCGACCGCGACGCTGACTCGCGTCCCGCGCGGCGAGCGCCCGATCCAGACCGTGGGCCGCCGCAAGGAAGCCATCGTCCGGGTCCGCATCGTTCCGGGCACCGGCAAGGTGACCTGCAACGGCCGCGACATCGAGGCGTACTTCCCGAGCAAGGTGCACCAGCAGCTCATCCGTGAGCCGCTGGTGACCACGGAGAAGACCGAGGTCTTCGACGTCATCGCGAACCTGCGCGGCGGCGGCATCACCGGCCAGGCCGGTGCGCTGCGCCTCGCGATCGCCCGTGCCCTCATCGCGAACGACGGCGACGACCGTCCGGCGCTGAAGAAGGCCGGCTTCCTCACCCGGGACGCCCGGGTCAAGGAGAGCAAGAAGTACGGTCTCAAGAAGGCTCGCAAGGCGCCGCAGTACTCGAAGCGCTGACCTTGCCGGTCTGACGCTGACGGCCAGGCAAACCGCCCTCGCGGGTGGTTCGCCTGGCCGTTTGCTGTTGTACGAAGTCTCCCCGCATGTAATACGCGACTGAAAGGTCGCACCACCGCCGTGTCATGGACGAGGATGCGGCGGTCGACGACGTACCACCGAGATCAGGCGAGGGAAGGACGGCAATGGGGCGGCTCTTTGGCACCGACGGCGTGCGAGGCAAGGCCAACGCGGATCTGACGCCGGAGTTGGCGATGTCCGTGGCGGTCGCGGCCGCGCACGTGCTCGCCGAGGCGGACCACAGCCACCCGCCGCTGGCGATCGTGGGCCGTGACCCCCGGGCCAGCGGTGAGATGCTGGAGGCGGCCGTGGTCGCGGGTCTGGCCAGCGCCGGGGCGACCGTGCTGCGCGTGGGCGTGCTGCCCACGCCGGGCGTGGCATACCTGGTGGGCGAGACCAAGGCGGACTTCGGCGTGATGGTCTCCGCCTCGCACAACCCGATGCCGGACAACGGCATCAAGCTCTTCGCGGCCGGTGGGCACAAGCTGCCCGACGACATCGAGGCGAAGATCGAGGCGGCGATCGAGGCGAACAACGGCGGCTGGACCCGTCCGGTCGGTGCCGCGATCGGCCGGGTGCACGACCTGCTGGACGGTGCGGACCACTACGTGAAGCACCTGGTCGCGGCCACGCCGCACTCGCTCGAGGGCATCAAGGTCGTGGTCGACTGCGCGAACGGCGCACCCGCGGACGTGGCACCGGCCGCGTTCAGCGAGGCCGGCGCGGAGGTCGTCGTGATCAACGCGGAGCCGGACGGGCTGAACATCAACGACGAGTGCGGCGCCACCCACCTGGAGAGCCTGCAGGCCGCGGTGGTCGAGCACGGCGCGCACCTGGGCATCGGCCTGGACGGCGACGCGGACCGCTGCCTGGCGGTCTCCGCGACCGGTGAGGTGGTCGACGGCGACGAGATCATGGGCATTCTCGCCGTCGCCATGCGGGAGGCCGGCACGCTGACCGGTGACACGCTGGTGACCACCGTGATGAGCAACCTCGGGCTGCGGATCGCGATGCGCGAGGCCGGCATCGAACTGCGCGAGACCAAGGTCGGCGACCGGTACGTGCTGGACGAGCTGCGCGCCTCCGACCTCGCGCTGGGCGGCGAGCAGAGCGGCCACGTGGTGATGCCCGCGCACGCCACCACCGGCGACGGCACGCTGACCGGCCTGCACCTGATGGCGCGGATGGCCGCGACCGGCAAGTCCCTCGCGGAGCTGGCGTCGATCATGACGAAGCTGCCGCAGGTGCTGATCAACGTGCCGGTCTCGGACCGGGCCGCGGTCGCGTCCGCCCCGGCGGTCAAGGCCGCGGTGGCCGAGGCCGAGGCGGAGCTGGGCGACACCGGCCGGGTGCTGCTCCGCCCGTCCGGCACGGAGCAGCTGGTCCGGGTCATGATCGAGGCGGCGACCGCGGAGACCGCGCAGCGCGTGGCCGACCGCGTCGCGGACGTGGTCCGCACCGTCTAGCACGTCGTGGTCGAGGCGTCCCCGAGCCGTTCCGGCGGCCCGGGGGGCCTCGTTCATGGACGGGGTTCGCCGAACAGCCTCAGGAACTCGAACCGGGACTGGGCGATGCCGCTGCACGAGGGGGACACCGTGCCGGAGCAGCCGTCGTTGTCCCGGTTGACGGACCAGAAGCGCACGAAGCCCAGGCCGCGCTCCTCCGCGTACCGCAGGACGGTCTGTGCGTCCGTCAGCGTGGTGACCGGGCCGGTGTCGTTGACGCCGATCATGGGGGTCACGCCGAGCATGCGGTGGACGTCCCGGTCCGGCCAGATCGCGGCCAGGTCCGCCGCGACCGCGTCGGTGGCCGCGATCATCGCGTCGGCCCAGCCCGCACCGGCCGGGTCGAAGTTCATCGTCATCGCGTTGACGGACAGCTCGACGCCGGCCGCGGCGGCGCTCCGCAGCAGCGCCGTCGTCTCGTCCGTCAGCCCCCGGGCGGCACCCGCGACCGGCACGGTCAGCGTGATCGAGGTGCCGCGCTCCCGCTGCAGGTCCGCGAGCGCGCCGGTGACCGTCTCCGGCGTGACCGGCCGCTCGACGTCCACGTCCAGGTCGTTGCTGCCGGCCGCGTCCAGCGCCGCCCGGTAGGCCGCGGTCAGCTCCGCGCGGGAACACACGCTCTCCAGGTACGTGCCGGTCGCACCGCCGGTCGACACGGTCACCTCGCCGCCCAGCCGGGCGATCGCGTCCAGGTCCGCCTGCACCCGCGGCGCGTCCAGCGGCAGCGTGCCGCCCCAGGTCGGCGCGCAGGCCTTCGTCGACCGGTCCGCGACCACGAACGCGAGCGTGAAGTCGGTCTGACCGGATTCCCGGACGGCCGCCGCGATGTCGAGCGAGCCGCTGGCGATGTCGACGTAGGGCGCCACCCGCAGCGGCGGTCGCGGATCGTCGGCGGCGGTGCAGCCGGCGGCGAGCAGGACCGGCACGAGTACGGCGAGGCGTTTCCACAGCACGCCTCTGCCCAACGAGCCGGCCGGCGGCACGGTGTCTGTGATCGCCGCCACAAACCGTAAGGAGCGCCTTGAGCCGGTCGAGGGAAGATAGTGAGGCGCTGGTTCCTGCTCATCGCGACACTCGGGCTCGTCGTCGGACTGCTGCTGGTCAACGGCGTGGTGACGAGCCGGCTCGGAGTTCCCGACGTGCCGGTCGCCGGCGCGGCCGAGCCACCGAAGCGGCATGTCGTGCTCGCGTTCGACGGCGGCCCGGATCCGGCGTTCACGCCCGAGATCCTGCGCGTGCTGGCCGAGCACGACGTGCCCGCGGTCTTCTTCATGACCGGCGCGCGCATCGCCCGGCACCCCGGCATCGTGCGTGACGTCCGGAACGCCGGCCACGAGATCGGCATCGACACGGCCACCACCCGGTACGCGCTGGCCGGCGCCGCGAACGTCACCAGCACGCTGCTGCGCGGCACGGGGACGACGCGGGAGAGCCGGGACGGCGACCCGGCCGCGACGCTGACCGACATCCGGCGCGCGGTCATGCCGCCGGGCGGCGCGGGCGCGGTCGTGCGCTTCGCCGGCGGCGACCGGACCGCGGCCGCGCTGGACGCGGTGATCCCGGAGCTGAAACGGGCCGGCTACACGATCACCACGCTGCGGGACACCCCGGTCAACCCGGCCCCGGACACCACGGAGCGGGCGCTCGGCCTGGCACTGGTCGGCCTGGTGCAGGCCGGCTGGACGGTGGCGAGCTGGTTCACGGTCGCGTTGCTGCTGCTCGGCGCGCTCCTGCTGGCCCGGGCCGCGCTCGTGCCGGCCGGGCGGCGGCGGATCACGCACGAGCGGGGCTACCACCGCCGGGTCACGATCGTCGTACCGGTACACAACGCCGAGGAGCGCATCACGGAGATGCTGGGCTCGTTCGGCCCGGCGGACGTCATCGTGGTCGACGACGGGTCCACGGACCGCACCGCGCAGGTCGCGGAGGCGTATCCGGGCGTCACGGTGCTGCGCCAGCGGCACGCGGGCCGGGCCGCCGCGCTGAACACCGGCATCGCGCACGCCACCACGGACGTGATCGTGCTGACGGACGGCGAGACGACCTTCGGGCCGGACACCGTGTCCGCGCTGGCCGGGCCGTTCGCGGACCCGGCGGTCGGCGCGGTCGCCGGTGACGCCGGCTCCGGCGCGCGCCAGCGGGCGTACGACGCGCTGCGCTGCCTGCCGACGGTCCCGGCCGCGGTCGGCGCGTACCGGCGGGAGGCACTGCGCCAGGTCGACGGGCTCTCCGACGACACGCTCGCCGAGGACACCGACCTGACCGTCGCGGTCGTCCGCGCCGGCTGGCGGGTGGTCTGCGCACCGGACGCCCGCGTCCCGGCGCGGCCACGCCCGTACACCGCGGTCTACGGCGACATGCAGGCGATGTGGAAGCACCGGCGGGTGCTCGTCGAGTCCGGTGCCGGTGGCCGCTACGGACGGCGGGCACTGCTCGCGCTGCTGCTCTTCCACACGCTGCTGCCGCTGCTGGCACCGCTGATCGACCTCTACCTGATCTACGGCCTGCTCTTCGACGACCCGGTGCGGACCGTGGCGATCTGGCTCGGCGTGCTCGCGCTCCAACTCGCCGGGGGCACGTGGACGGAGATCGTCCGGCGGCCGCTGACCTACCCGATGCTGATCGCCGCCTCCCGGCACGGCCGTCACGCGCCGCGCCGCAGCCGCGGGCTGGAGGCGCTGATGGGCGCGCGGCTGCCCACCGGGTCGGCCACGACTACGGCCCGGCCAGGCGCCTGACCGCCTCGTCGATGACCTCCTCGCGCTTGCAGAACGCGAACCGGACCAGCGTCCGCGCCGGCTCCGGGTGGTCGTAGAAGACCTGGGTCGGGATGGCCGCGACGCCGAGCCGCCCGGGCAGCTCCCGGCAGAACGCGATGCCGTCGCCGTCCGAGACGCCGGAGATGTCGGCCGTGATGAAGTAGGTGCCCTCGGACGGCAGCACACGCAGGCCGGCCCGGGTCAGTCCGTCCGCGAGCCGGTCCCGGCGGGCCTGCATGCCGTCCCGGAGGTCCCGGTAGTACGCGTCCGGCAGGTCCAGCGCGACCGCGACCGCCGGCTGGAACGGCGCGCCGTTGACGTACGTCAGGAACTGCTTGACGCGGGTGACCGCGCTGATCAGCTCGCGCGGGCCGCTGACCCAGCCGATCTTCCAGCCGGTGCAGGAGAACGTCTTGCCGGCCGAGGAGATGCGCAGCGTGCGTTCCCGCATGCCGTCCAGCGTGGCCAGCGGGACGTGCGGTGCCGCGCTGTCCGTGAAGACCAGGTGCTCGTAGACCTCGTCGGTGACCGCGTAGACGTCGTGCTCCCGGCACAGTTGCGCGATCAGCTCCAGCTCGGCGCGGGTGAAGACCTTGCCGGTGGGGTTGTGCGGCGAGTTGAGCAGCACCAGCCGGGTCCGGTCGGAGAACGCCGCGCGCAGCTGCTCCGGGTCGAAGACGAAGCGCCCGTCCGGGACCAGCGTGACCGGGCGGCGCACCGCACCGGCCAGTGCGATCGACGCGGCGTAGCTGTCGTAGAACGGCTCGAAGCAGACCACCTCGTCGCCCGGCTCGCACAGCGCCAGGATCGTCGCCGCGATCGCCTCGGTCGCGCCCGCCGTGATCAGGATCTCGCCGTCCGGGTCGTACCCCAGATCCCAGAACCGCCGCTGGTGACGCGCGACCGCGGCGCGTAGTTCCGGAACGCCCGGCCCCGGCGGGTACTGGTTCCGCCCGCCGCGCAGCGCCGCCTCCGCGGCGGCCAGCATCTCCGGCGGCCCGTCCGTGTCCGGGAAGCCCTGACCGAGGTTGACCGCGCCCGTCCGGACCGCGAGCGCGGACATCTCCGCGAAGATCGTGGTGCCGAACGGGCGCATGCGTGCCACCAGTGGATCAGTCACCCGTCTACGAAACCATGACGAACTGCATACAGGTAGCGGTGGTGGCGTTGCCGGACGCGGTGCGCTTCACGATCTCCTTGCCGTCCAGCGTGATCCGGCAGGTGAGCTCCGAGTTGTCGGTGCCGAAGTGGATGCCGGTCACGCTCAGCAGCGGCGTCTCCGAGCCGAGCGTGAACTCCTTCCGCCACGGCAACCGCACGTCCCGCTCGGACTTCGGCGTGGTGCCGGCCTCCGTGTACGTGACCGCGGCGTCGTCCGGGCCGGTGACCTCGTAGACGACCGTCGCGTCCGGGCTCGCGGTGATGCCGGCACCGGTCGGGAGCAGGTCGTCCAGGTCCGGCAGTCCGGGGATCTGGAACGGGTCCTCCGTCTCCGGCGCGCTGCCGGTGGGCGCCGGGCGGGTCGGCTCCGGAGCGGCCGTCGGCAGCGGCGGCAACGAGGGCAGGATGTCCTGCGCCGCGTTCCGCGCCTGGTTGACGACCAGCACGCCGGCCACGACCGTGCCCGCGCAGAGCAGCACGACGGCCACCACGATGACCGCGAGGATCGGCTTCACCGAGCGCTGCTGCGGCGGTGGTGCCGTCGGCGGCTGCTGCTGCGGGTCGTAGGCCCAGTTCGTGGTCGGCGGCGGCGGGTACGACGGGCCGTACGGCATCGGCTGCTCCGGCATGCCCTCCGGGGGCCGCGCCCACGGGTTGGGCTGCTCGGGCTGGTGGGACGGCGGATGGGGCTCGGTCATGGCCTCGGTGCTCCAAAGATGGCGCGTCGGTCCGGTCAGAGGGCGGGCGGTCGGGGGCAATACACCGTGTACCAGCCTGCCTCATCGCAGCAATCGGCTTACCGACAGGTACCTGGGATGTTCTGTCCGTATAGGTCCCACATAAATCCCCCAATCGCGCAATGTCCGTGAGCGAATACCCGGACTTCGCGCACGCAGGTTGAGCAAAACTCCGCTACGCTGGCTGCCATGTGCGGAATCGTGGGTTACGTCGGCGACCGGCCGGCTCTGAGCATCGTGTTGGACGGGCTGCGGCGGCTCGAGTACCGGGGTTACGACTCGGCGGGCGTCGCCATCGTCGGTGACGGCACGCTGCACACCGAGAAGAAGGCGGGCAAGCTCGCCAACCTGGAGAAGGCGCTCGGCGAGGGCGCGGCCAGCGGCATCACGGCCGGCACCACCGGCATCGGGCACACCCGCTGGGCCACCCACGGCGGCCCCACCGACCGCAACGCCCACCCGCACGTCTCGCAGGACGGCCGCGTCGCGGTCATCCACAACGGCATCATCGAGAACTTCGCCCGCCTCCGCGTCGAGCTGGAGGCGCTCGGCGTCGAGTTCAGCAGCGAGACCGACACCGAGGTCGCCGCGCACCTGCTCTCCATCGCGCTCACCGAGGTCAACTCCGAGGGGCAGAGCGGCCCGCAGGCGCTCGCCGAGGCCATGCGCCGCGTCTCCCGCCGGCTGGAGGGCGCGTTCACGCTGCTCGCCGTGGACACCGCGATCCCCGGCGCGGTGGTCGGCGCCCGCCGCAACTCGCCGCTCGTGGTCGGCCGCGGCGAGGGGGAGAACTACCTGGCCAGCGACGTCTCCGCGTTCATCGAGCACACCCGCGAGGCGGTCGAGCTCGGCCAGGACCAGGTCGTGCTGATCACGCCGGAGGGCATCGAGATCACCGGCTTCGACGGCACCGCCGTCGAGGGCCGCCCGTTCCACATCGACTGGGACGCGTCCGCCGCCGAGAAGGGCGGCTACGACTACTTCATGCTCAAGGAGATCGCCGAGCAGCCGCAGGCGGTCGCGGACACGCTGCTCGGCCGGCTCACCGAGACCGGCGAGATCGTGCTCGACGAGGTCCGCCTCACGGAGCAGGACCTGCGCGACGTCGACAAGATCTTCATCGTCGCGTGCGGCACGGCGTACCACTCGGGCCTGGTCGCGAAGTACGCGATCGAGCACTGGACCCGCATCCCGTGCGAGGTCGAGACGGCCAGCGAGTTCCGCTACCGCGACCCGGTCCTGGACCGCTCGACGCTGGTCATCGCGATCTCCCAGTCCGGCGAGACGATGGACACGCTGATGGCGCTCCGGCACGCCAAGGAGCAGAAGGCGCGCGTCCTCGCGATCTGCAACACGAACGGCTCGACCATCCCGCGCGAGTCCGACGCCGTGCTCTACACGCACGGCGGGCCGGAGGTCGCGGTCGCGTCCACCAAGGCGTTCCTCACCCAGCTCGTCGCCTGCTACCTGATCGGCCTGCACCTCGCGCAGGTCCGCGGCATCAAGTACGCGGACGAGGTCGGCGCGGTCGTCAAGCAGCTCCAGGAGATGCCGGACAAGCTGCGCACCGTGCTGGAGTCGATGGAGCCGGTCCGCAAGCTCGCCCGCGACCTCGCCTCCGCGCAGCAGGTGCTGTTCATCGGGCGGCACGTCGGCTACCCGGTGGCGCTGGAGGGCGCGCTCAAGCTCAAGGAACTGGCCTACATGCACGCCGAGGGCTTCGCGGCGGGCGAGCTCAAGCACGGCCCGATCGCGCTCATCGACCAGGGCACGCCGGTCGTCTGCATCGTCCCGTCCCCGGCCGGCCGCGGCGTCCTGCACGACAAGATCGTGTCGAACATCCAGGAGGTCCGGGCCCGCGGCGCCCGCACCATCGTCATCGCCGAGGAGGGTGACGACGCGGTCGTCCCCTACGCCGACGAGCTGATCCGCGTCCCGCGTACCCCGACGCTGCTGGCACCGCTGGTCACCACGGTGCCGCTCCAGGTCCTCTCCTGCGAGATCGCCAGCTCCCGCGGCCACGACGTCGACCAGCCGCGCAACCTGGCCAAGTCGGTCACCGTCGAGTAAGGCGGGTTTCTCGCCGAAGGCCGGTCCGCGTGCGTGCGCGGGCCGGCCTTTTCGTTCGATGCGATATACCCGCTCCCCGGGTGGTGCGGTCCGCATGCTCCCGCGGGTACCGGTCGGCCGCGGGCGGCCTTCCTGTCGGAAAGCGGGTGGTCACCACGAGCCGCGACTCGCGTCGCCGGTCACTCGCCGGTCGCGACCCGCGTCGCCGGTCGTTCGCGGACCGGACCTGTTCGTGAGTTCCGGATCGGATGTCGCCGAGTTCCGACGCCGGCGAGATCTCACCCGGCCTGCAGGCCGTCCAGGATGACCTCGATCAGGTGCGTTCGGGTCTGCTCGTCCGGGGTGGCCTGGGCGGCCCGGCCAGCAGCGATCATCAGGGCGATCAGATCGTCGAAGGAGATGTCCTGACGCACGGTTCCGGCGGCCTGGGCGCGCTGGAGCAGCGCGCCGACGGCGGAGCGCAACCGCGCGCCGACCTCGGGATCGGCGTCCACACGCAGATCCTCCAGCGCGTCGGCGAGGATCAGCTTCTCGACCGAGGTGCTGGCCACCTCGGTGAAGAACTCGCGGAACCAGGTCGGTGCGGCGTCGCCCGTCCCGGCGAGCTGGGCGCGCGCCGCCAGATGTTCCAGGCGCTGTTCGTGCACCGCCTTCAGCAGGGCCTCCTTGGTCGGGAAGTGCCGGAAGACGGTGCCGATGCCGAGCCCGGCCCGGCGGGCGATCTCCTCGGTCGAGGCGCTCACCCCGTGTTCGACAAAGACCGCGTCGGCGGCCTGGAGGACGGCGGACCGGTTGCGCGCAGCGTCAGCTCGAGGGGACACGGGCACCTTCCTTGACAAGCGGAGTGGCCACTCCGTAACGCCTCCAAGCGGAGTGGTCACTCCGATTCTTGCCTATGGAGGTCGTCATGCCCCATGCCAACTCCCGTGAGCCCCGTGACGTGATCGAGTTCCTGCTGCAGAGCCTGGCGGGCAAGGATCTGGTCGCGGTGGCGGATCTGTACGCCGACGACGCGGTGGTGCGCCAGCCGTTCGCCAAGCCCGAGATCGTGCTGACCGGCCGGGCCGAGATCGAGCAGTTCCTCGGGGTCCTGAACCGGGCCCCGATCACCCTGTCGCCGCGCGACATCCAGGTGCACCGGACCGCGGACCCGGAGGTCGTCGTGGGGGAATGGGACAACGACATGACCCGCACGACCGACGGCGCTACCGCGTCCATGCACAACATCGCGGTGTTCTGTGTCCGCGACGGGCGGGTCGCCTGGTCGCGCGACTACCACGACCACGCCGTCCTGGCCGGGCTCATGTCCTGACCCGACGCTCACCCGACGTGCTCCGGGCCGCCCGGCGACGGCGTAAGTGGCGCACGTACGACAGCGTTCCCCCGCCATGCAGCCATGTCGGCTGTTCGCCCCCGCGCCTCGAACGGCTCAGATCCAGCCCGTGCCCTGCCGGTCACCGGGGTTCCGCTGGTTCTCGGTGACCGGCGACGGGACGGACAGGGAGGCCGGCCAACGGCCGACCGGTGCCCGCGGGAGCACTGGGGACGTGGGCACGCCGGAAGTGGGAAAAGGTCAAGGAATGATCGAGGCGACCGCCTCGCGCAGCGCGGAGGCGACGTCCGGCGCCGTGACCGGGCCGTGCTCCGCGGCGATGCGGCCCGCGAGACCGTGCAGGTAGGCGGCGGTGACCGCGGACCGGACCGGATCGACGCCCGCGGCCAGCAGGGACGCGAGCAGACCGGCCAGGACGTCACCGGTGCCGCCGGTGGCCAGCGCGGCGGTGCCGGTCGGATTGACCCAGGCCGTGCCGTCGGGGGCGGCGACGATCGTACGGTCGCCCTTGAGCAGCACCACCGCGGTCAGCCGGGTGGCCAGCGCGAGCGCGGCGGCCACCCGGTCCGGTCCCGGTTCGCCGCCGGCCAGCCGGGCGAACTCGCGGTCGTGCGGCGTGATCACCAAGGGCGCGTGCCGGTCGCGGAGCCGGTCGGCCGGTGAGCCGTCGACCAGCATGGTGAGCGCGTCCGCGTCCAGCACGGCCGGCAGATCGGTGGCGAGCACGTCGTGCAGCGCGGTGCGGGCGGCCGCGTCGGTGCCGATGCCGGAGCCGCAGAGCCAGGCCTGGACGCGGCCGGTGCCGGCGACGGAGTCCGCCGCCACCACCGACGGGTGGGCCCGGAGCACCTCGGCGCGCGCGGTACCGGCATATCGCACCATGCCGGTCGGGCCGGCCAGCGCGCCGGCGGTGGAGAGCACGGCGGCACCGGGGTACGTGTGCGAGCCGGTGGCGATCCCCACGACGCCCCGGGTGTACTTCTCCGAGCCGGCGCTCAGCCGGGGCCACCAGCGGGCGACATCCGTGGCGTCGGCGATCCGCAACGCGGGCGAGGGTTCCGGCGCGATGCCGATGTCCACCAGGTCCACGTGCCCGGCCAGCGGCGCGGCCGGGCCGGCGACCAGGGCCGGTTTGAGGCAGCCGAACGTGACCGTCACGTCCGCCTCGACGGCCGCGCCCGGGACCGCGCCGGTGTCCACGTCGACGCCGCTCGGCACGTCGACCGCGACCATGATCGGGCGCGGGGTGCGGGCCCGCAGCGCCGCGACGATCGTGGCTGCCGGTTCGCGCAGGCCACCGCCGGCGCCGATGCCGACGATGCCGTCCATCACCAGGTCCGCGCCGATCGTCTCGGACCAGACGGTCCGGACCACGCCACCGGACCGGCGCAACTCGGCCAACCCGGCCGGGTGAGCGCGGTCCGGGCTCAGCAGCAGTGCGGTGACGTGTGCCCCGCGGCGGGCCAGCAGCGCACCGGCGAAGAGCGCGTCGCCGCCGTTGTTCCCGGCGCCGACCAGCAGCAGCACCCGGGACCCGTAGACCCGGTCCAGCAGCAGCGCGCACCGGCGGGCGAGCCCGGCGGCGGCCCGCTGCATGAGCGTGCCGTCCGGGAGCTCGCGCATCACTGCCTCTTCCGCCGCCCGCACGTCGGCGACCCGCCACACGCCCCGCATACCAACTCCTAGCTCTCGGCTACCACCATGGCGGACGCGATGCCGCCGTCGTGCGACAGGGACAGGTGCCAGCGGGTGATCCCGCACTCGACGGCCGCGGCGGCGACCGTGCCGGACACGGCCAGCCACGGCCGGCCGGCGGCGTCCGACACCACCTCGCAGTCGTGCCAGTGCAGGCCGGCGGGGGCACCGAGCGCCTTCGCGACCGCTTCCTTCGCGGCGAACCGGGCGGCCAGCGACTCGGCCGGCCGCGGGTTGCCGGAGGCGGTGCGCCGCTCGCCCTCGGTGAACAGCCGGTCCGCGAGCTGCGGGGTCCGTTCCAGCGCGCGGACGAACCGCTCGACGAGCACCACGTCCATGCCGACGGAGACGATCACGCCGTAGAGCCTAGTGCGGGAGTCGGCAACCCCTGTGGACAACCGGGCGGTACGCGCGTCGGCCGTTGTCCACAGGGGTTATCCGGCCCGTCGTACGGGTGGGACGGTGGTCGCCATGGAAGCCATCGACGTCACCACTCCGGCACTGCGCGCGTGCGCTGACCGGCTCGCGGCCGTGGCGCGCCGCCTGCTCGGCATGCCACCGGGCCGGCTGTCCGTCACCGCGCCCGGCTGGGCGTCCACCGGTGCGTCCGCCGACCTGGCGGACGCGGCCTGGTCCGCGCTGGACCGGTGCGGCACCGGCGTGGCCGCCGCGGCGTCGGCACTCGCCCGCGCGGCCACGGCCTACGAGGCGGTGGACCAGTCCACCGCGGCTCGGCTCCGCCGCCTCAACGGCGCACACCGATGAACCGGTGCCGGCCGCGGAGCCGGGGGACGGCTCGTGGCGCGGTCGCGATCGGTGGTGTTCGGTGCGGGCCCGGGTCCGGGCTGCGGCGGGTGGCGTGGAGGCAGGCGGTGGCGTGGCCTGCGGGCTCGGGTGGTCGCGTGCGGTGCCGGTCCGGGCGGCGGCTTCGAGCGTGTGGGGGTGACGTGGCGTGGCCGTGACGTATGAGCAGCTGTGGCAGGCGAGTCCGCCGGCGTGGCGGGAGTCCGCGGCGGCCTGGCGCGATCTCGCGGCGTCCGGTGCGCGGCGGGCGCTGGAGCTGGCCTCCGGCGCGGTCGCGGTGACCCGCGTCTGGTCGGGTGCGGGCGCGGACGCGGCGACCGGCCGCCTGCGCCGGCTGCGGGACGACCTGGAGGCCGGCCGGCTCGCGCAGTTGGAGGCCGCGGCAACCCTGACGGAGCTCGCGGCGGCGGTCCAGGCGGCGAAGGCCCGGCTGGCCGCGGCGGTCCGCGCGGCCGAGGCGGCGGGCTTGGCGGTGGAGCTCTCGGGCCGGGTGGTCGGCGCGGCCACGCCGACCGGCGCACCGGCTCCCGGCGGGTCGGCGCGGGCTGTGGCAGGCGGTGCGACTCGCGCGGGTGGGCCGGGGGAGGCCGGCACGTCGGCTTCCGGCGGGTCTGCGTGGGCCGCGACCGGCGGTGTGGCTTCCGCGGGTGGGCCGGCGGCGGGTGGCGCGTCGGGTTCCGGTGGGTCGGGGGGCGGTGTGGCTGCCGCGGGTGGGCCGGCGGCGGCCGTGGCGGCGGAGATCGAGGCGGCGCTGCGTGCGGCCGCGGTGGCCGATGCGGAGGCGGCCGCCCGGCTCGGTGAGCTGAGCGGTGCGGCCGGCCGCGGGTGGGAGAGCGCGCCGCCGGGGCACCGGCCCGGCCCGGGCGCGTCGCCGGCCACGACGCGCGCGTGGTGGGACTCGCTCACCCCGGCGCAGCGGCGCTGGCTGATCCGGCACGAGCCGACGCTGGTCGGTGGGCTGGACGGGGTGCCGACCGCAGCCCGTGACCTGGCCAACCGCGCGCTGCTGGACCTGGCGCTGGAGGCGGCCCGGCTGGGCCTCCCGGTGGACGGGCTGCGCAGTGGCGCGCCGTCCGGCGGGGTCAGCCTGACCGGCGCCGACCTGCGCGGCGTGATCGCGGGTGACGCGCCCTACGCGCGGGACGCCGCGTTGATCGCGTCGCTGGAGCGGCTGGCCGACCGGGTGTCCGCCGACGCGGATCCGCCGCGCTACCTGGTGCGGTTCGATCCGTCGGGGGACGGCCGGGCGATCGTGGCGGTCGGCGATCCGGACCGCAGCGCGGCCGTGGTGACCTACGTGCCCGGCATGACCAGCGATCTCGCGTCGGCCGGCGGCGAGCTGGACCGGGCCGCGCGGGTGGCCGAGGCCGCGACCGCGCTGGACCCGGCGCGGCGCACCGCGGCCGTGCTGTGGCTGGACTACGACGCGCCGGACTTCGTGGACCAGGCCGCGTCCGCCGCGCCGGCCCGGGACGCGGCGCCCGCGCTGCACCTGTTCCAGGAGGGGCTGCGGGCGTCGCACGAGGGCGAGCCGGCCCGGCAGGTGGTGCTGGGCCACAGCTACGGCACCGTGGTGACCGGCGTGACCGCCCGCGACCACGGGCTCGACGCCGACGGTCTGGTGCTGCTCGCGTCGCCGGGCGCCGGGGTGGCACACGCGACGCAGCTGGACGTGCCCGAGGTCTGGGCCAGCACCTCGATCACCGACCCGATCCAGTACGCGCCGGTCTCACCGGTCTCCGCGGTGACGGACGCGGCGGTCGCCGCCGCGGTGCCGGGCGTGGGGGCGGCGCTCGCCTACGGCAGGCCGGAGGACGGACTGTGGCACGGGCACAATCCCGCGGACCCGGACTTCGGCGCCCGCGTCTTCCCCAGCCAGCCCGACGCCGGACACCTCGGCTACTGGGATCGTGGCGGGACCGCACTCGACGCACTGTCCCGCATCACGCTCGGACTACCGCTGACCGGCGGGGCCCCGTGACGGCCGGGCCGTGCGGCGGGGCGGGCGGGTCAGGCCGGGGTGAGGGACCAGTCGATCGGGGTCAGGCCGGCGTCCGCGAGTGCCTTGTTGCACGCGCTGAACGGGCGGGTGCCGAGGAAACCGGCCGGGTTCATCGGGCTGGGGTGACCGGCCTCCAGCACCACGTGCTGCGGGTTGGTGACCAGTGCCGCCTTCTTCCGGGCGTAGCTGCCCCAGAGCATGAAGACCACGCGTGTGTCCAGCTCGTTCACCGCGCTGATGGTGGCGTCGGTGAACTCCTCCCAGCCCTTCTTCGCGTGCGAGCCGGCCTTGCCCTCGCGGACCGTCATGATCGAGTTGAGCAGCAGGACGCCCTGCTCCGCCCACGGGGTCAGGTCACCGGTGGTCGGCATGCCCGCGCCGACGTCGGCCGCGATCTCCTTGAAGACGTTGCGCAGCGACGGGGGCACCCGGACGCCCTCGCGGACGCTGAAGCTCATGCCGTGCGCCTGGCCGGCCTTGAAGTAGGGGTCCTGGCCGAGCAGGAGCACGCGCACCCGGTCCGGCGGACACAGCCGATACGCCGTGAACAGGTCCTCGACCGGGGGGTAGACGGTCTGCGACGCGTACTCCCCCGCGACGAACTCGCCCAGCCTGTGGGTCCGCTCGGCGTCCAGGTGCGGGGCGAGGACGGCCTGCCACGGTGCGGGCAGCAGACTGACGAGGTCGAGGGACATGCTGGCAACTCCTCCACAGGGGAACTACGGGACGTGCGGTCGCACCGTATCGGACGGGTGCGACAGAACCGTCACAGCTTCTCCAGGAAGGAGAGGAGCGCGGCGTTCACCTCGTCCGCGTGCTCCAGCATGACCACGTGTCCGCTGTCCGGGATCTCGATGAACTCCGCGTTCGGCAGGTGGCGTGCGATCTCACGCGAGTGGGTGACCGGCAGGATCTGGTCCTTGTCGCCCGCGATCACCAGCGTCGGGATGTCCTGCAGCGTGTCCAGCGCGGGGAACCGGTCGTGCGAGTAGATCGTCCGCAGGTAGCGCGTGACCGTGTCGGCCGTGGTGTGCGAGTTCATCGACTCGACGAACGTGACCAGCGCCGGGCTGGGTGCGCTGCCGCCGAAGCCGAACTGGCGGGTGAGCAGCCAGGCCAGGTCGGAGGAGGCGAGCCGGGCCCGGTCGATGACGCTGCCGGTGAGCCGGGTGGTCCGGGCGACGACCGGCAGGAACGGCGCACCGGCCCGCGCGGCCAGCGACGGCAGGGAGAGCCGTGCCTCCTCCAGCTTGCCGCCGGACGTGGCCATCAGCACGACGCCGGACACCCGCGAGCGCAGCAGGTCCGGGTACTTCTCGGCCAGCGCCATGATCGTCATGCCGCCCATCGAGTGGCCGACCAGCACGATCGGGCCGGTCGGCACGGTGGCCTCGATGACCGCCTTCAGCGACTCGGCCAGCGCCTCCAGGTGGTATTCGCCGGACTCCAGCTTGCCGGAGCGGCCGTGCCCGGGCTGGTCGTAGAAGACCATCCGGTAGTCGCCGCGCCGCACCAGCTCCTTGCGCTGGAAATAGAACGTGCCCATGTCCAGGCAGAAGCCGTGCACGAAGACGATGGTGGGCTCGGCGTCCAGGTCGGTGCCGGTCACGCCGGGGAAGTCCGGCTCGACCTCCAGCCCGTCGACCGGGTCGAGCACCTCGACGTGCAGGTCCGTCCCGTCCGGCGCGGTGATCATGAAGGACTCGTCGTAGGGCTGCTCGCCGAACTTCTCGTCCGCGTACGGGTCGATCGTGCCGCGCTTGGTGCGGCGCACGATGGTCCGTTCGGCGGCGACGCCGGCCGCGATGCCGGCGGCGGCGAGCCCGACCACCGCGCCGATGATCCCGGCGCGTTTCCCGACCTTGGGGGTGAAGACCGACGAAACGAGAGACGACGAGGACGATGACGCCGAACTCATGCTTGCCCTTCCTCCAGGCTGCGATGACGCTGTCGGACGAATCGAGCCGCCGGGCCGCTCACGCCGGACGGCCGCGGTCGCCTCCGCACCGCGTCGGCCGGCGTCGGGCCGCTGGTTCCACGCACGCCGGGTGACCACGGCCGGCTCCGCACCGCGTCGACCGGCGCGGGGCCGCGAGCCCCGCGTGTACGGGGTCGCCGTGGGCCTGTGGCGGCCGACGCTGAACGGCTGGTCCCGCGTGTGCGGGACCGCCCCGGTCGCACCGGGTCGGTGGCCGGTGGAACCCGGCCGGGAATTGTCGGGGCGAGACCAGTGGCTGCCATGGCCAGGCCGAGGGTCGGCGGGACCTGGCCGGTGGCCGCCATGGCCGGGCCGGTGGTCGGCGGGAGCTGGCTGGCGGCCGGCGGGAGCTGGCCGGTGGTCGACGGGACCTGGCCGGTGGCCACCATGGCCGGGCCGGTGGCCGGCGGGAGCGGGCCGGGGGTGGGGCTCATGAGCCGGTCTCCGGGTGCAGGCCGTCGAAGACGCGGGTCACCCGGGCGCTGCCGAACCGGGCGACGATCTCGTAGTTGATGGTGCCGGAGGCGGCGGCCCAGTCGTCGACGGTGGGCTCGCCGCCGTCGCCGGGGCCGAAGAGCGTGACCAGGTCGCCGGCCTGGACCGGGTCGTCGCCGCAGTCGACCATGAACTGGTCCATGCAGACGCGGCCGGCGATCGGCCGGACCCGGCCGCCGATCTGGACCGGGCCGCCGTTGGACGCGTGCCGGGGCACGCCGTCGGCGTAGCCGATCGGCACCACCGCGATCGTGGACTCGGCCGGCGTGACGTAGGTGTGGCCGTAGGAGACGCCGGAGCCGGCCGGTACCCGCTTGGCCAGCATCACCCGGGCCCGCGCGGTCATCGCGGGCCGCAGCCCGGCGACCCGCCCGCCCATCGGCGACAGGCCGTAGATCGCGAGGCCGGGCCGGACCAGGTCGAAGTGCGCGTCCGGCCGGGTGAGGAGCGCCGCCGAGTTGGCGATGTGGCGGTAGCGCGGGTGGATGCCGAACCGGGCGGCCACCTCCAGCCCGTCCCGGAACGCGGCCAGCTGCGCGTCGACGCTGGGGTGGCCGGGCTCGTCCGCGCACCCGAGGTGCGACCAGACGCCGACCACGTCGACCAGCCCGTCGGACTGTGCCTTGGCGGCCGCCTCCAGCAGCACCGGCCACTCCGCGGGCGTGGCGCCGCCGCGGCTCATCCCGGTATCGATCTTCAGGTGCACGCGGGCGACGCGCTCGGCCCGCTCGGCCGCGGTGACCACCTCGTCCAGCAGGCCGAGCGTGGCGACGCTCAGGTCGATGTCGGCCGCGATCGCGTCGTGCAGCGGCAGGCCGGGGACGATCAGCCAGGAGAGGATCGGCGCGGTCAGCCCGGACTCACGCAGCGTCAGCGCCTCGGGCAGCGACGCGACGCCGAGCCAGGTGGCGCCGCCGTCCAGAGCCGCGCGCGCGGAAGCGACCATGCCGTGCCCGTACCCGTCGCTCTTGACCACCGCCATGACCTCGGCGCTGGTCCCGGCGACGAGGTGGGCCACGTTCGCCCGGATCGCGTCGAGATCAACTCGAACTTCGGCCTGCCACATGGCCCCAGCCTACTGACCGGTCACAGAGCCGCGCACCCCTTGTGACATGGCACTTCCCGTGCAGGCGCTATGGTTCCGGCGATGAGTGACGCGATCCGGCCGCTGCGCTGGTGGCACATCGACGAGTTGCTGCCGATCGAGGCCGACCTGTTCGGCGTCGAGAAGTGGACCGCCGGCATGTTCTGGAACGAACTGGCGAACGGTCACTACTACGTGGTGTCACTGGACGGCGACGGCCGGGTGGACGGATATGCCGGGCTCGCGATGCAGGAGCCGGACGCCTGGGTGCAGAACATCGCGGTCCGCCGCGACCGGCAGCGGCACGGCGTCGGCCGCGCGCTGCTGGAGACGCTGCTGGCCGAGGCGGACCGGCGCGGCGCCGAGCGGGTGTTGCTGGAGGTCGCGGTGGACAACGTGCCCGCGCAGCGTCTCTACGGCACGTACGGTTTCGAGGGGATCGGCATCCGCCGGGGTTACTACCAGCCGAGCAACACCGATGCCCTGATCATGGAGCGGGAACGGTAGCCTCCGGAGTCATCCCCGCGGATGAAAGAGTTTCACCGCCAGGGGAGGAGGGGGCGATGCCGGACGTGATCGTTCGGATGTGGGAGGTCAAGGCCCGGCCCACGGGTCACGCGGAGCTGCTCACCTGGGTGTGCGACGCCGCGGTCCCGTCGATCGAGGTCTACCCGCTGCACATGTCCACCGAGGTGTTCTCCTCGGCGGACAACCGGCTCGTGGTGATCTCGAAGTGGCGCAGCGGCCCGGTGGACCTTCCCGAGCCGCCGGAGCACCTGGTCGCACGGTCGCCGCACGTCTGGGAGTTCACCCAGGTCGACCGATAAGGCCGAGATGTCCGGAATCGACGCCGGCTAGGCCCTATCATGCATCGGTGACCCGGATCGGGAAGCACATCGCGGCGCTCACCACGTACCTTCTGATGGCTCTGCTCCTGACCGTGCCGCTGTGGCGGGATCTGGACCGGGCCGTGCCGGAGGCCAACGAGGGCGATCACGCGTTCTTCGAGTACGTGCTGGCCCGGGCCGCCGCGCTGGTGACCGGTGACGCCGGCGACCCGTTCGTCACCGACCGGCTCAACGTGCCGCTCGGCGTGAACCTGATGGCGAACACGTCCGTGCTCGGCCTCGGCGTCCCGCTGGCGCCGGTCACGCTGCTGGCCGGCCCGGCCGCCACGATCGCGCTGCTGGTGCTGCTCGGCCTGGCGCTCACCGCGTACGGCTGGTTCTGGGTGTTCCTGCGCAGGCTGGCCGTGTCACCGGCCGCGGCCTGGGTCGGCGGCGCGTTCTGCGGCTTCGCGCCAGGCATCTACACGCACGCGCAGGGCCACCCGAACTGGACCGCCCAGTTCCTGCTCCCGTTCATCGTCCACCTGCTCTTCGGCGCGAGCCCGAGCCCGCGCAGAAGCCTGCTGCTCGGCCTGCTGATGGCGTGGCAGGTCTTCATCAACGAGGAGTCGCTGTTCTTCACCGGCCTGGGCTGTGCGGTCTTCGGCCTGCTCTTCCTGGCGTTGCGCCGGCAGGAGGTGGACCGGCGGCGGTTCCTGACGAACCTCGGCATCGCGCTCGCGGTCGCGGCCCCGCTGGTCGCGTACCCGCTGTGGGTGCAGTTCACCGGCCCGGGCAGCTACCGGGGCGTGCCGGAGTTCACTACCGGTTACGGCAACGATGTGGCCGCGTTCGTCTCGTTCGCCACCCACTCGCTGGCCGGGCCGGTCTCGCCGTTCGGTCATCTCTCGCCGAACGCGACCGAGCAGAACGCGTCGTTCGGCATCCCGCTGGTGGTCGCGTTCGTCGTGCTTGCGGTCCTGCTCCGGGACCGCGCCGCCGCGCTCGCCGCCGCCTGCACCGCCGTGCTCTTCGCGGTCCTGTCGATCGGCCGGGACGTGATCGTGAACGGGTACGGCGACGTGACCCGCCCCGGCCCGTGGGAGCCGTTCGCGCACCTGCCGCTGTTCGACTCCGTGGTGCCGACGCGCCTGTCGCTGATCGCGATCCCGTGCGTCGGCCTGCTGCTGGCGCTCGCGGTGGACCGCTCCCGGGCGTCGACGGCGCTGGTCGCGTTCGCGCTGCTGCCGATCGTGCCGATGCCGCTGGCCACGAAGCAGATCAGCGCCGTCCCGGCCTACATCGCCGAGCGTGGTTACCGCGAGCACCTCGCGGACGGCGGCAGCATGCTGGTCGCGCCGCGGGTGTGGACGGACACCACCGGCATGCGCTGGGCCGCCCGGACCGGCCTGGACTTCCCGCTGGCGCTCGGCTACTTCCTCGGGCCGGACCCGACCGCGGACGGGCGTGCCATGTTCGGCCCGGCGCGCCGGCCGACGCACGCGCTGATCGTGTCGGTGAGCGCGACCGGGTTCGTCCCGCCGCTGACCCCGGCGGACCGCGTCGCGTTCATCGCGGACGTGGCCTACTGGGAGACGTCCGTGCTCGTGCTGCCGAACGACCAGCCGCACCGCGCGGCCGTGGAGTCGCTGCTCACCGACCTGACCGGGCGCGCTCCCGTCCGTACCGGCGGCGTGTCGGTCTGGGATTTCTAGGCCCGGTACCGACGTGGATGGCCGGGCTGCGCCGGGGATCAGCTCTGCCAGGAACGCCAGAGCGCGGCGTAGGAGCCGTTCGCGGCGAGCAGGTCGTCGTGCGAGCCGCACTCCACGATCCGGCCGTCCTCCACCACCGCCACCCGGTCCGCGTCGTGCGCGGAGAACAGCCGGTGCGCGATCGCCACCACGGTCCGGCCGGCCAGCACGGCCGCGAGCGAGCGCTCCAGCGACCGGGCCGCCCGCGGGTCGAGCAGCGAGGTCGCCTCGTCCAGCACCAGCGTGTGCGGGTCGGCGAGGACCAGCCGGGCCAGCGCCACCTGCTGTGCCTGCGCCGGCGTGAGCGGGTGCCCGCCCTCGCCGACCACGGTCTCCAGCCCGTCCGGCAGTTCGGTGGCCCAGCCGAGCGCGTCCACCGCGGCCAGCGCGTCGCGCACCTGTTCGGTGGCGGCGGTGGGCCGGGCCAGCACCACGTTGAAGCGCAGCGTCCCGGCGAACACGTGGTGCTCCTGGGTGACCAGCGCGACCTCGCCGCGCAGCCGTTCCGGCGGGAGCGCCGTCACCGGCACGCCGCCGACCGTGAGCGCGCCGGAGTCCGGCCGGTGCACGCCGGCCAGCAGCCGGCCGAGCGTGGACTTGCCGGCGCCGGACGGTCCGACCACCGCGAGCCGTTCACCGGGCGCGATGTCCAGCGAGACGCCGCGCAGCACCGGGCGGCCGGGCAGGTAGCCGAACGTCACGTCGTCGAGCCGGATGCCGTTCCCGCGCGGGACGCCGTCCGCACCGTCCGGCGCGGTGGTGACGTTGCCGACGCCGATCACCCGGGCCAGCGCGGCCTGTCCCTCCTGGAGGTCCTCCAGCCAGGAGAGCACCTGGTCGACCGGCCCGACCAGTTGCTGCATGTAGAGCACGGCCGCGATCACGCTGCCCAGCGTCATCCAGCCGTTCGCGTAGTACAGCCCGCCGAGCAGCAGTGTCCCGGCGATCGGCAGCACGTAGGACGTGTCCGCCAGCGGGAACCAGACCGAGCGCAGGAACAGCGTGTAGCGCTCGGCCCGGAAGGAGCCGCCGATGTCCGTGTCCGTCTGCCGCCGCCGGTGCTCGTGCAGCCGCAGCGCGTCCACGGTCCGCGCGCCCTCGACCGTCTCGGCCAGGCTCTCGGTGATCCGCGCGTACGCGGCCCGCTCGCGCAGGTAGCCGCCGGCGGCGCGGCGCAGGTACCACCGGGTCGCCGGCCACAGCGTCGGCACCGCGACCAGCGGGGCCAGCAGGAACAGCGGCGACACCAGCGCGAGCGCGCCGATCAGCAGCACGATGGTGATCAGCGCGGTGAGGATCTCCGGCGCGGCCCACCGCACGCTGTACGCGAGCGAGGAGACGTCCCGGGTGGTCCGGGTGAGCAGGTCACCGGTGCCGGCCCGCTCCACGGTCCCGATCGGCACGGCCAGCACCCGGTCGACGAACTCCTCGCGCAGCTCGGCCAGCACCCGCTCACCGAGCCGGGCGGACGCGTACCGCGCGAAGTACACCAGCACGCTCTGGGCGATCACGAACCCGGCCAGCGCCAGCCCGGCCCGGTCCAGCGTGCCGGCCGTGCCGCCACCACGGATCGTCTCGACGAGCTCGCCGAGCAGCCAGGGTGCGGCCAGCCCGCAGAGCGCACCGAGCCCGTGCAGGCTGAGCATCACGGCGAGCTCGCGCGGGTGCCGGCGGAACAGGCCCAGCACGTACCGCCGGACCTGGTCGCCGTCGGCGATCGGCAGCAGCGTCATGACGCCTCCTGGCGGGTGACCGTCGCGGCGTAGCGGGGTTCGGCGGTGAGCAGCTCGCGATGGGTGCCCTCCGCGATGACCTTGCCGTCCTCGACGTAGCAGACCCGGTCCGCGTGCGTCAGCACCAACGGGCTGGTCGTGCAGACCACGGTGGTGCGCCCGGCGCGGGCCGGCCCGAGCCGGGCCGCGATCCGCGCCTCGGTGTGCGCGTCGACCGCACTGGTCGGCTCCACCAGGATCAGGATCTCCGGGTCCGCGCGCAGCGCCCGGACCAGTCGCAGTCGTTGCTGCTGCCCGCCGGAGAACTCGCGGCCACGCGCCGCGATCTCGGTCTCCAGCCGGTCCGGCAGCGCGTCCACGATGTCCTCCGCCGCGGCCGTGCGCAGTGCGTCCTCGACCGGGCCGCCGCCCAGCGCCTCGCGCAGCGGGCCGGCGAACAGCCGCGCCTCGTTCTCCGCGAGCAGCACCCGGGACCGCAGTTGCGCAACATCAAGATCCCGCAGCGGTACGTCGCCGAGCCGCGCCTCCGAGTCGGTGAACCGGGCCAGCCGCTCCGCGATCGCGGCCGCGTCCGCCGGGTCGGCCGCCGCGATCGCGGTCAGCACACCCGGGCGCACCAGCAGCCCGGAGCGCGGATCGGCGAGCACGGCCGGCTGCCGGGGCATCGGCACCGGGTGCGCCGGCGAGGCCGGGTCCGGGTCGAGTCCGAGCAGCCGCACCACGCGCCGCGCGGAGACCAGCGCGACCGCGACCTTGTCGGCGGCCTCGGTGATCGTGCGCAGCGGCGGGGCCAGGAACACGGTGTAGCCGTAGAACGCGACGAGCTGGCCGGCGGTGAGGTCACCGGTCAGCACGAGCCGCGCGCCGAGCCAGACGACCAGCGCCAGGAACAGCCCGGGGAGCAGCACCTGGGTCGCCTCCAGCACGGCGCCGACGCGTCCCACCCGTACCCCGGCGGCCCGCAACTGCTGCGACTCGCCGCGGTAGCCGGCCGCGAACAGCTGCTCGCCGCCGACGCCGCGCAGCACGCGCAGCCCGGTGACGATGTCCGCGGCCCGGGTGGTGAGCTTGCCCTGGCGCGTGCGGTACGCCTCCTGCCGGGCCTGCAACGGGCGGAGCAGCAGCGCGACCGCGGCGAGCAGCAGCGGCACGCCGATCAGCACCACCAGGCCGAGCTGGACGGACGTGCCCAGCATGATCGCGGTGATGACCACGACCGCGGCGACCGCGCCGATCGCCCGGTCGACGATCTCGATGGCGCTGCCCAGCTGCTCGATGTCCGAGACGCCGATGCTGACCACCTCGCCGCTGGACATCCGGCGGGGGAGTGCCGCGCCGAGCCGGGCGGACTGCCGCACCGTGAGCTGCACGGTGCCGTACGCGGTGTCGAGCCAGTTGTGCGCGCCGTACCGGTGCCGGAGCATCCCGGCCATGGCCTGCACCACGCCGAGGGCGAGGACGGCACCGGCCCAGGCGGTGAGCGCGCCGGCGTCCCGGCCGGTCACGCCGCGGTCGATCGCGATCCCGATCAGCGCCGGTGCCAGCGCCGTCGAGCACATCCACACCACGCCGAGCCCGACCGAGACGGCCAGCTTGTGCCGGACCCGGCGGACCATCCACCACAGCAGCCGGCCCGCCGACCGGTGGTCGGCGACTCCCGGATCCCGCCGCGGCAAATCACGCATAGTTACGAAAAGCTACTGTGCGAAGCGGGTGCCGCTCCACCGAATTAATTACGCCCGGCAGCTGATCTCCATGCCGTCGCCGACCGGGAACTCCACGCTCACGTAACCGGCCGCGGGGTCCCGCACGTACTCCAGGTACGGCGCCATGGTCGGGAAGCTGACGTCGTCCGCGATCACCAGCGCGCCCGGGGTCAGCCGGTCCTCCAGCAGCCGCAGCACCGGCAGGCACAGGTCCTTCCAGCCGTCGAGCAGCAGCAGGCCGATCGGGCCGGGCTCGTCGGCGAGCGTGGCCCGCGCGTCGCCGGCCAGCACGGTGACCGCGTCCTGCAGGCCGGCCTCGGCCAGGTTGGCCCGGGCCGCGGTCACCTTCGCGGTGCTCAGCTCCGTGGTCACCACGTGCCCGGTGCCGTTGTCGGTCACGGCCGCGGCCAGGTAGAGCGTGGAGATGCCGAACGACGTGCCGAACTCCACCACGCGCGCCGGCCGGGACGCCCGGACCAGCGCGTAGAGCAGGTCGCCGCCGCGCGCGGAGATCGGCATGTACGCGCTGGCGAGCAGGTCGGCACGCTCCTGCGCGGAGGCGCCGGCGTCGACGCGGGGATGGGTCCGGTCCTCGTCGAGATCGGCGGCGGCGTGCAGGCGGTCCAGGACGGTGCGCACACGGAGTGCTGACAGAGAGTTCATGCCGGTAGACTGGACGCAACGTTGCGTCTAGTCAAGCGTGATTATTGTCGGGCATGAAAAAGCATGACGAAAAAAGGGAGAAACGGGCGTGACGGCGCATCGAGGTAACCGCCACGGCCGCAGCGAAGAGGCGCGACTCAGCATCCTGGAAGCGGCCGACGATCTGCTGGTCGAGCGGGGCTACGCGCGCCTCACCATCGAGGGGATCGCGGCCCGGGCGGGCGTGGCCAAACAGACCATCTACCGCTGGTGGCCGTCCAAGACCGACGTGCTGCTGGAGGCGTTCACCACGGACGCCCGCGAGGCGCTGAGCCCGCCGGACACCGGCGAACTCGGCACCGACCTGCGGCTGCACCTGCGCGGCCTGGCCACGTTCCTGACCGAGCACGACGCCGGCGCGGTCTTCCGCGCGCTGCACGGCGAGGCGCAGCACGACGCGACGCTGGCCGCCCGGCTGCGCGCCGAACACCTGAGCCGGCAGCGCGAGCTGGACCGGGCGCCGCTGGAACGCGCGGTCACCCGCGGTGACCTGCCGGCCGGCCTCGACCTGGACCTGCTGGTCGACACGCTGGTCGGGCCGATCTACTACCGGGTGCTGGTCACCGGCGACCCGGTCGGCGCGGAGTTCACCGACCGGCTGGTGGACGAGGCACTACGGGGGCTTCACTCAGCGGGTCCGCGAGAAGCTGAGTGAACGCGAGCTCCGCGGCCCCGATCAGCGCCGCGTCCTCACCCAGCTTCGGCGTCCGCAGCCGCAGCAGCTCGCGGCTGGCCGGCAGCGCGAGCGAGTTGAGCCGCGACCGCACCTGGGCGGCCGTGGTCAGGTAGAGGTTCCGTAGCGTACCGCCGAAGATGACCATCTCCGGGTTGAAGATGTTGACCAGGTTGGCGACGCCGAGGCCGAGCCACTCACCGATCTGACGCAGCGCCTCATGGCTGCCCGGGTCCCCGCGCATCGCGGCGATCAGCTGGTGCGCGGGGATCCGGCCGCTGCCGTCCGTGCCCAGCGCGTGCAGCAGCGCCTCCTCGCCGATCTCCGACTCCCAGCAGCCGCGCGCGCCACAGCTGCTGCACGTACGCCCGCCCGGGTGCACGATCATGTGGCCGACCTCGCCGGCGTACCCGCCGTGGCCGGTGATCAGCGTGCCGTGCGCGATGATCCCGGCGCCGATGCCCACCTCGCCGTGCAGGTAGATGACGTCCTCGGTGTCCACCGCCACGCCACGCAGGTGCTCGGCCAGCAGCGCCAGGTCCGCGTGGTTGCCGACCCGGACCGTGTGGTCGCCGCCGAGCGCCTCGGCCAGCGGCTCGGCGAGCGGCTCGTCCACCCAGCCGGCCTTGGGCGTCAGCCGGACCAGACCGTCGTGGCGGCGGACCATGCCGGCCACGGCCACGCCCACGCCGACGTACCGCCCACCCTCCGGCGCCGTGTGCTGCATCTCCTTCACGAACGCGGCCAGCGGGCCGACCACCTCGGAGACGCGCAGGTCGCGGGGGCGGTCGTAGACCCGCTCGTCCAGCACCTCGCCGCCCAGCCCGACCCGGGCCGCGCGCAACCGGTCGACCTCGATGCTCAGCGCGTACGCGTACACCCGGGCCGACTCCGGCAGCACCACCAGCGACGGCCGGCCGGCCCGGCGCGAACCCCGCGGGGCCTCCTCGCGCACCAGGCCGGCCGCGGTCAGGTCGGCGGTCAGCGCCCCGATCGTGCTGCGGTTGAGCCCGAGCCGGGTGGTCAGCTCCGCGCGGGAGATCGGCCCGTGCACGTGCACATAGCGCAGCAGCGCCCCGAGGTTCTGCCGGCGGACCTCGTCCTGGCTGGGTCCGGCGCGCATCAGTCTGAACTCTCCATGGTGGATCTACCGGTAGCCGGTGGCCGCCGCGCGACGCCGGGACAGCGCATCGATGCTAGCGGCGGCGAGTAGCACCCCACCGGTCCAGGCGAATTTCGCGCCCGCGCTCGCGTTCATCAGGCCCATGCCGTTGTCGATCACCGCGACCACCGCGCCGCCGATCACCGCGTCGATGATCCGGCCCTTGCCGCCGAACAGGCTGGTCCCGCCGATCACCGCGGCGCCGACCGCGTAGAGCAGCACGTTGCTGCCGCCGGTGTTCGCGTCCACCGAGGCGGCCCGGCTCGCCGCCACCACACCGCCGATCGCGGCCATGAACGAGCAGATGACGAAGACCGAGATGCGGATCCGGTCGACGTTGATGCCGGCCCGGCGCGCGGCCTCGCGGTTGCCGCCGACCGCGTAGACGTGCCGGCCGTACGCGGTCCGGTGCAGCACGAACGTCAGGATCACCAGCAGCAGCACGATGAGCGGCACCACCACCGGCACGCCCTTGAGCGAGGTGATCAGCACGTTGCGGCTGCGCTCCAGGTTGAGCACGTAGACCGCGGTGCCGACCACCGCCACCAGCGCGCCGATCCGGGCGAGCACCACGCCGAGCGGGTCGGTCACCAGGCCGCGCCGGTGCCGGTTGCGCCACTGCCAGAGCTGGATCCCGGCGTAGACGGCCACACCCAGCGCGAACAGCGCCCAGCCGAGCGGCGGCGGCACGTTCCGGTTCGAGACCGCGAGCAGCACGTCGTCCCGGACCGGCACGTTGGTGCCACCCTTGATCAGGATCAGCGCGACGCCCTGGAACGCCAGGAACGCCGCGAGCGTGACCACGAACGACGGGATGCCCACCTTCGCCACCATGAACCCGATGGACACGCCGATCACCGCGCCGGTGACCAGCGCGGCCAGCGTCGCCGCGTACCACGGCCAGCCCTGGTAGGTCAGCAGCACCGCGAGCACGGACGCGCAGACGCCACTGGCGTACCCCGCGGAGAGGTCGATCTCGCCCAGCAGCAGCACGAAGACCAGGCCCATCGCGATGATGGTCACGGCCGCGCCCTGGGTGAACAGGTTCGCGAAGTTGCCGGCGCTGAAGAACGCGGGCCGCATCACACCGAAGAACACGCAGAGCGCGATCAGCCCGAGTACGGCCGGCAGCGAGCCGATGTCGCCCCCGCGCACCCGCCTGAGGTAGTCGCGGACGTGCCCGCCCACCGTCGGCTCCGTGGTCACCTCGGCCCCCCGTTCTCCGCCAGGCCGAGCTCGCCGCTGCGCCCCGCCGTGATCAGTTCGACGATCTGCGAGTGCGTCACGTCCGTGGTCTTCACCTGCGCGGCCATCCGCCCGAGGTAGAGCGTGGCGATCCGGTCCGAGATGGCGAAGACGTCGTTCATGTTGTGCGAGATCAGCACGACCGCCAGGCCCCGGTCCGCGAGCCGGCGGACCAGCTCCAGCACCTGCGCGGTCTGCGCCACGCCGAGCGCGGCCGTCGGCTCGTCCAGGATGACGACCTTGCTGTTCCAGAGCACGGCCTTGGCGATCGCCACGGTCTGCCGCTGACCGCCGGAGAGGCTGGACGCGTGCTGGCGCAGCGACTTGACCGTGCGCACCGACAGGCTGGCCAGCGTCTCCGCCGCGAGCTGCTCCATGGTCGGCTCGTCCAGCACCAGCCCGCTGCGCTTCTCCCGGCCGAGGAACATGTTCTGCACGATGTCGAGGTTGTCGCAGAGCGCGAGGTCCTGGTAGACGACCTCCAGCCCGAGCGAGGCCGCGTCGCGCGGGCTGTTGATCGCGACCGGCCGTCCCTCGAAGAAGACCTGGCCGGAATCGATGGGGTAGATGCCGCTGACGCACTTGACGAGCGTCGACTTGCCGGCGCCGTTGTCACCGACCAGCGCGGTGACCTCGCCGGGGTGGACCGCGAAGTGCACGTCGCGCAGGACCTGGACCGGGCCGAAGCCCTTGTCGATCCCGCGCAGTTCCAGCAGGGGTGTCCCGGACACATCTCTCCTAGCGGCTCGAACGTCCTCGCGCCGCCCGGAACGGCGTCCGGGCGGCGCGGTGGTGCGGGGCTCTAACTGACGCCGGCCTCGGTGCACTTGGCCGCGTACACACCGGTGCACAGCTCCGCCGCGGTCCAGTAACCGTCCGCGACCACGTCCTTGACGCTATCGAAGAAGATCGCCTTCGGGGTGAGCAGCACGGACGGAACCGCGCGGTTCGTCTCCGGATCGGTCACCCGGCCCGGTACGTCCTTCCGCTCGCCCTTCGACAGCGCGATGGCCAGCTCGGCCGCCGCGTCCGCCTCCTGCTTGACCGCCTTGTAGACGGTCATGCACTGGTCGCCGACGAGGATGTTCTGCAGCGCCTGCACGTCCGCGTCCTGGCCGGTGACCGGCACCTTCCCGTTCAGGCCGTTCCGCTTCAGCACGGTCACGACCGCGTTGCCGAGTCCGTCGTTCGCGGCCAGCACGCCGTCGATCTTGTTGTTCGTCTGGGTGAGCATCTGCTCGAAGATCGTGCCGGCCGTCGTGTTGTTCCACTGCGGCACCGGCTCCTGCGGCCCCTTGATGTAGGTGCCGTTCTCGTACAGCGGGTTCAGCACCGACTCGTAGCCCTGCTGGAAGAGCGTGGCGTTGTTGTCGGTGGGCGAGCCGTGCAGCTCCGCGACGACCGGCTTGGTCACCTTCAGGTCGGTCAGGCACTTCTGCAGGCCCTCGCCCTGAAGCTTGCCGACCTGCACGTTGTCGAAGCTCACGTAGTACTCCGCGCTGCCGCCGAGCGTGAGCCGGTCGTAGTCGATCGTGGCGACGCCCTGGCTCTTCGCCTTGTCGAGCACGGCCTTGCCGGTGCCGGAGTCAAGGTTGGTGATCATCAGGACCGTGGTGCCGTTCGTGATCATCTGGTCCGCGATGGTCTGGAACGCGTTCTTGTCACCCTGGGCGTTCTGAATGTCGTACTCGACGCCGGCCGCCTTGAACGCCGCCTCCAGATACTTGCGATCCGCGGTCTCCCAGCGGTTCGACGAGGCACTGTCCGGCAGAATGACGCCGATCTTGGCGGGTCGCGCGTCCCCGGTGCCGGAGCCGTCGCCGCACGCGACGAGCGTCCCCGCGGCAAGGCCGGCCGCGGCCAGCGTGGTCAGGACTCTGCGCATTGTGCATGGTCCTTTCGTGTGGTGGAGCTCCCTGCGGTGTCGAAGATTTGTTGTGCCCGGCAACGTATTTCGCCTGTGGCACGCGGCACAACCCCCTCTTTTGTTTAATGGCATAACAATTTCGCAACACGCCCGACACGCACGCCAAACACAAGATCAAACCCTTTCGCCGGTACGCCCGTCCACCCCCCTTTTCCGACCCCGTTCACACCCGATCACCGTCCCGAAGTCGACCACCCTCCGCCGGGTCCCGCCCGCGGTTCCGGCCGCGTTCCGGCCGGCGGCACACCCGGCGGCGACGCGTCTCGGCGTTGCCGCGCGGCCCGGCGTGCGGCGCCTCTGCCGAGCCAGCCCGTCTCGACGTGCGGCGCACGCCGGCCTGCCGCGCACGCCGGCCTGCCGCGCACGCCGGCCTGCCGCGCACGCCGGCCTGCCGCGCACGCCGGCCTGCCGCGCGTTCCGGCTTGCGGCGCGTGTTCGCCTCGCTGTGGCTCCCGCTCCGTCGCGTTCACGGCTCTGGCGCGACTCGGTTGTGCCTGGGGCGACGAGAATCCGATGTGGCCGGGCTGATGAGTCGCGTCCTTGTCGGTTGCCGGCAGCGCGTATCGCGTTGGACCGGCGGCCGGCGGCCGGCGACCGGCGGCCGGCGGCAGGGCGGCCGCTCGAGCCAGGGTCCGGGGGAGACGATGCGTGTCGCGGTGGTCCGGCCTGCGCCGCGCGCCGGGTGGCCGACAGCGCGGGTCGCCGGGGTTTCGGTGACCGGCGGCGGTACCGGCTCCGACGCCGCGTCCGGAGCGGAGCGCCAGCGGAGTCGCAGGCCGCGGCGAGGTTGGCCCGCGGGAGCATGCGGGCGTCGCCACGCCGGAAGCGGGAAGATCTATGTGCTCCGCGCGGTGTGGCGGCATCGCTGTCGCCCGGGACGCCACCGGCGGGATGCGCGGCACCGTGAGGCGATCCGCCGCCCACGGACGCGGCCTTACCTCCGGCCCGGCATCTGGACCAGATCTTCCGTCAGTTGGGACTCGAACGCCTCCGGCCCGCATCGCGTCACAGGCCGGCGGAAACGGCGACGGGGGGCGAGCTCAGCCGGTGGCGATCGGGGCGAAGATCGCGCCGGCGACGTCCGGGAAGGCGGCCGGTGGGACCTCGACCTGGAGGCCGCGGCGGCCACCGGAGACGAAGACGGTCTCCTGGCCCTCGGCGGACGAGTCGACCACGATCGGCAGGCGGGAGCGCTGGCCGAACGGGGAGATGCCGCCGGTCACGTAGCCGGTGGCGCGCTCGGCCGCGGCCGGTTCGGCCATCGTGGCGCGTTTGCCGCCGAGCGCGGCCGCCAGCGCCTTCAGGTCCAGCGACGCCGAGACCGGCACCACGCCGACCGCGAGCTGCCCGTCAACGGTCGCGACCAGCGTCTTGAACAGGCGGGTCGGCGGGACGCCGAGTGCGGCCGCGGCGGCCTCGCCGTACGAGGCGGCCTTGGGGTCGACCTCGTACGTGTGCGCGGTGAACGTGATCTTCTGCCGGGTGAGCAGCGTCGTCGCCGGCGTGCCACCGGCCTTGCTCGCAGACTTCGCCACGAACGGAAGGCTATCGCTCAGTAGATGCCGAGCTCCTGGCAGGCCGCGGCGAACGTGTCCGTGCACAGTTCGTTGCGGGTGACGTAGCCGTCCACGACCACGGACTTCACGTCCTGCCGGAAGATCGCCCGCGGGGTCAGCAGCACGGACGGGACCTCGCGGCCGCTCTCCGGGTCGGTGACCTTGCCGGTGACCGCCTGGCGTTCGCCCTTGGCCAGCGAGATCGCCAGCTTCGCGGCCGCGTTCGCCTCTTCCTCGATCGCCTTGTAGACGGTCATGCACTGGTCGCCCGCGAGGATGTTCTGCAGGCCCTGCACGTCCGCGTCCTGGCCGGTGACCGGCACCTTGCCGTTGAGGTTGTTGCGCTTGAGCACCTGGATGACCGCGTTGCCGATGCCGTCGTTCGCGGCCAGTACGCCGCGGATGTTCGGGGTCTGCGTGAGCATCTGCTCGAAGAGCTTGCCGGCCTGCGTGTTGTCCCAGTCCGGCACGGGCTGTTCCGGGCCCTTCACCGCGGCGCCGCTCGCGTAGAGCGGGTTCAGCACGGATTGATAGCCTTCCTTGAACAGCGTGGCGTTGTTGTCGGTCGGGGAGCCGTGCAGTTCCGCGATCACCGGCTTGGTCGCCTTCAGCGCGGTCAGGCACCGTTGCAGGCCTTCGCCCTGGAGCCGGCCGACCGCCACGTTGTCGAACGAGACGTAGTACTCCGCGCCGCCGCCGAGCGTGAGCCGGTCGTAGTCGATCGTCGCGACGCCCTTGGCCCTCGCCTTGTCCAGGACCGCCTTGCCGGTGCCGGAGTCCAGGTTGACGATCATCAGCACGGTGGCACCGTTGGTGATCTGCTGGTCGGCGATGCTCTGGAACGCGGTCTTGTCGCCCTGCGCGTTCTGGATGTCGAACGGGATGCCGGCGTTGGTGAACGCGCTCTCCAGGAACTTGCGGTCCGCGGTCTCCCAGCGGTCGGAGGTGGCGCTGTCCGGCAGGATGACGGCGATCTTCGGGATCGGGGCCTCGCCCGATTCGTCACCCCCGCAGGCGGCGATCGAGCCGGCCGCGACGATGGCGGCGGTGAGGGTGGCGATACCGCGGCGCATACGTGGACCTTTCATCCGCTTCAGGGGATAAACCCCACTATGCCCGCCCGAGCCCCGGCATTTTGGCAGATCAAGACATATTTCCTGACGGTACGGGTCGGCAGAGCAGCGTCACGGGTGCGCCGGCCACCCGGGTGAGCACCAGCGACAGCTCGGCCGGGCCGCTCAGTCGCAGGTCACGGCGCAGCTGGGGGACGTCCAGCGCGGAGCCGCGCTTGAGGATCTCGACCCGGCCGATCTCGCGCCGCCGCAGCTCCGCGCGCAGCCGCTTGAGCGAGAACGGCATCGTGTCCAGGACCTCCAGGCAGCGGCCGAACCCGGTCGGTGCCGGCGTGTCCGCGTAGACGTAGGCGATCTGCGGGTCGGCCAGCACGCCGCCGACCCGGTCCGCGAACGCGGCCACCAGGTGTGCCCGGACGACCGCGCCGTCCGGGTCGTAGACGTACCGCCGCACGCCGCCGACCTCGGCGGGGATGTCGGCCTCGCCGGTCAGCTCGCCACCGTCCGGCAGCACCGTGGCCCGGCGCGGCACGCCGGCCAGCGGCCCGCACCAGAACGCGGCCTCCACCACGTCACCGCCCACGCTCACCCACTCCGCCTCCGCGCCGTCCGGGATCAGCGCGTGGTCGATGCCGGGGGAGAGTTTCAGCACGGTACGCGGCACGCGCGCGGCCAGCCCGGCCACGAAGTCCCAGGGCGGGGAGAACGACGCGGGGTCGAAGACGCGCCGGCCGGTCTTCGAGGCCCGCCGGGCCGGGTCGCAGAAGACCGCGTCCACGCCGCTCAGGTCCGCCTCGGTGGCGTCACCGGTGGTCACCGTGATCAGGCCGGTCAGCCCCAGCGCGGCCGCGTTGGCCGCGGTCAGCGCCGCGGTGTGCGGGTCGGCCTCCACCGCGTGCACGCGGATGCCCGCCCGGGCCGCCGCGATCGCGTCCGCGCCCAGCCCACAACCGAGATCAGCCAGCACGCGTACGCCGGCCGCGTGCAGCCGGGCCGCCCGGCGCGCCGCGACCGTGGCGCGGGTGGCCTGCTCCAGCCCGGCCCGGGTGAAGAACATGACGTCCGCGTCCGCGCCGAACTTCGCGGTCGCGCGCCGGCGCAGCTCGGCCTGGGTGAGCGCGGCGGAGGCGAGCTCGGGCGGGAACCCGGCGCGCCGCAGCCCGGCCGCCGCGGCCAGCGCGTCACCGCCGTCCGTCGCCGCGGCCGCGGCGAGCGCGGCCTCTCCCTCGGGGGTACGCAGCAGATCCAGCTCCACGCCCCCATCCTTCCGGGCGGCCCGGGGCGGCGCGGCGCGCGGGGTGTTGGCACTCTCCTTGACGGAGTGCTAGCCGCCGGAATAACCTTCCGTTAGCACTCGCCATGGGTGGGTGCCAGCCTTCCGGGCCCGTTCCCGGGAGCACCAAGCTTCCCGGACCCGTTCCGGGAGCAACGCCTGGCGGTCCGGCACCCGCGACGACGGCCCGCCCGGTGGCATGAGGCAGATTGACGCCGTCCAGCGTGCGTTCGCGCTCGCGAGGACGGTAACGACACCAGTACCCCAGGAGGGTATGCCCGTGACTACCGCGACCCAGGTTGCGATCAAGCCGCTCGAGGACCGCATCCTCGTCCAGGCGAACGAGGCCGAGACCACCACGGCGTCGGGCATCGTGATCCCCGACACCGCCAAGGAGAAGCCGCAGGAGGGGACCGTCGTCGCCGTCGGCCCCGGCCGCGTCGACGACAAGGGCAACCGCATCCCGGTTGACGTGAAGGTCGGCGACACCGTCATCTACTCGAAGTACGGCGGCACCGAGGTCAAGTACGCCGGCGCTGAGTACCTCGTGCTCTCCGCGCGCGACGTGCTCGCCGTCATCGAGAAGTGACTTCCTAAGTAATTCTCTGCGGTCAGCCCCGGAACCCGTTTCGCGGGGGCCGGGGCTGTCTGCGCTCATAGGCGGTTCTCCAGCGGTTTCGCGCCTGACGGCGTGACCGCAGTTTCCAAGTCCGTGAAGGGACAACAATGGCGAAGATCCTGAGCTTCTCGGATGACGCCCGCCACCTGCTCGAGCACGGCGTCAACGCGCTCGCGGACACCGTAAAGGTCACCCTCGGGCCGCGCGGCCGCAACGTCGTGCTGGACAAGAAGTTCGGCGCTCCGACGATCACCAACGACGGCGTCACCATCGCCAAGGAGATCGAGCTCACCAACCCGTACGAGAACCTTGGCGCGCAGCTCGTCAAGGAGGTGGCGACGAAGACCAACGACGTCGCTGGTGACGGGACCACCACCGCGACCGTGCTGGCCCAGGCGCTGGTCCGCGAGGGCATCCGCAACCTGACGGCCGGCGCGAACCCGGCCGGCATCAAGCGCGGCCTGGACGCGGGCGTCGAGGCCGTGTCGAACGCGCTGATCGAGAAGGCGGTCGAGGTCGCGGACCACAAGGCGATCGCGCACGTCGCGACCGTCTCCGCGCAGGACGCCACGATCGGCGAGCTGATCGCCGAGGCGATGGACCGGGTCGGCCGCGACGGCGTCATCACCGTCGAGGAGGGCTCCACGCTCGCCACCGAGCTGGACATCACCGAGGGTCTGCAGTTCGACAAGGGCTTCATCTCGCCGAACTTCGTGACCGACGCCGAGGCGCAGGAGGTGGTGCTGGAGGACCCGTACATCCTGATCACCACCTCGAAGATCTCCACGGTCGAGGAGATCCTGCCGCTCCTGGAGAAGGTGCTGCAGGACAGCAAGCCGCTGCTGATCATCGCCGAGGACGTCGAGGGCCAGGCGCTCGCGACGCTCGTGGTGAACGCGATCCGCAAAACCTTCAAGGTCGCCGCGGTGAAGGCGCCGGGCTTCGGCGACCGCCGCAAGGCCATGCTGCAGGACATCGCGATCTCCACCGGCGCGGAGCTCATCGCCCCCGAGCTCGGCTACAAGCTGGACCAGACGACGATCTCCCAGCTGGGCACCGCCCGCCGCGTGGTCGTCGACAAGGAGAACACCACGATCGTCGACGGCGGCGGCAACTCCGCCGAGGTCGCCGACCGGGTCGCCCAGATCAAGAAGGAGATCGAGGCGACCGACTCCGACTGGGACCGGGAGAAGCTCTCCGAGCGTCTCGCGAAGCTCGGCAGCGGCATCGCGGTCATCAAGGCCGGCGGCGCGACCGAGGTCGAGATGAAGGAGCGCAAGCACCGCATCGAGGACGCGATCGCCGCCACCAAGGCCGCGGTCGAGGAGGGCACCGTCCCGGGCGGCGGCGCCGCGCTGGTCCAGGTCGCCGCCGTGCTCGACGGCGACCTCGGCAAGACCGGTGACGAGGCCACCGGCGTCCGGATCCTGCGCAAGGCGCTCGTCGAGCCGCTGCGCTGGATCGCGCAGAACGCCGGCCACGACGGCTACGTCGCGGTCAACAAGGTCGCGGCCTCCCCGTGGGGCACCGGCCTGAACGCCGCCACCGACGAGTACGTCGACCTGGCCGGCGCCGGCATCATCGACCCGGTCAAGGTGACCCGCTCCGCGGTCGCCAACGCCGTCTCGATCGCCGGCCTGCTCCTCACGACCGAGACCCTGATCGTCGAGAAGCCCGCCGAGCCCGAGCCCGCCGCGGCCGGCGGCGGCCACGGCCACTCGCACGGCCACGGCCACCAGCACGGCCCGGGCTTCTGACCCGTACCGCTCGCTGAAGCACCGAACGCCCCGGAGCCCTACGGCTCCGGGGCGTTTCGCATCAGCGGGTCAGCGCCTCGATCGCCTTCTTGAGCACGGAGACGCGACTGCCGCGCCGCTGCCGGTCGAGGTGCACCCAGCGTTTCCCCTCCGCCGCGATGCCCTCCAGGATGTAGAGCGTGTTCGCCAGCCCGGCCGAGTCCAGCGACACGGCGTCGGCCACGGAGGAGTCGGCCCGGGCGTCCGGCGGGCCGAGGTCAGCCTCGCGTACCTCCACGTCGATCGGCTCGCCGTTGACCAGCGTCAGCCGGAACCGGGGGTGCGCCCGTTCCACCTCCGTGACGTGCACGGACGCGACCGCCTCGTAGCGGTAGCCGGTGCGCTGCCGGATCTGCAGCCCGGCCTGCGCGAAGTCGAGATCCGCGCTCATCTGCCGCACGCCGTCCGCGGTCAGCAGGAACACGGTCAGCCGGTAGTGCGAGTAACGCCACGGGCCGTTGCGGACCCGGGCGCGCCGGGCCGGCCGGCGGGAGCCGCCGATGAACGCGCTGGCGATCACGTGCCGGGGTGCCAGCCCGTAGTGCCGCATCGCCTGGTCCAGCAGGATCCGGCGGTCGCAGTCCAGCCAGGCGGCCATCTCCTGGTCGGTGGGCCGGCGGGCGAGCCGGGCCGTCCAGCGGTCGAACGCCTGCTGATCGCTGCGCAGCCGCGCCTCGGCCTCGGCGACGTCCTCGGCGTACCGCCGGCGCTCGTTGATGATTCTCAGGTGGCCCTCGACGCCGAACCGGCCCGCGATGGCCGCGACCGCGACGGCGATCGACGCCCGGAACGGGTCCTGCGCGAGCGCGGCCGGCAGCGCCCACAGCAGCCCGGCCACGGTGGCGGCCGCACCCACCACCGCCAGCAGGCGTCCGCGGAGCGGCATCCGCAGCCGTGCCCGGTAGTCCCGGAGCGTGCCGTCCTGCCAGCGGTCACGGGCGTCGCGCAGCCGGTGGCGGACCAGCCAGGCGATCTCCCGGGCCTGCGGCGCCGAGTCCCGGAACGACGTGACGATCTCGTCCCGGATCGCCCGGTGCACGCCGGCCATCTGCGCTGTCCAGGACGTGCGGTCGACGCCGTCCGGCAGGTACCGGCCCGCGTACCGCCGGAACAGCCGGTCGACGTCGTCGGCGAAGCCACCGGCCGGAGCCTTCGGCGCGGTCCGGTCCGGCGCGCCGTGCAGCTGTTCCCTGGCCCGCAGCCGCGCGGCACGTGACCACCACTCGGCGCCGTGCCGGGCGAGCGGGACCGTGCCGGCCACCGCGGCCAGGAACGCGATCATCGACGGGACGCGGCCGGAGAGCACGGTCAGCACGCCGAGATATCCGGTGGCGGCCAGGAACACCACGCTCATGGCCCAGGCGAGCGCGGTGTCACGGCGGGTGGTGGTGACCGGTGCGGGCGTGGCCGGCCGCGGTGCGCGCGGGGTGGGCTGGAAGTACATCCACACCCGGCCCCGGCGGTCGGCGGCCTTCTGCTCCTTGCGGGCCTGGGCCAGCGACCGCTGCCACATCGCGTCCTGGATCTTGTCCTTGAGGAACAGCTCCAGGTGCCGGAGGATCTCCTTGCGCCGGTCCGCGGGCAGCGCGTCGAATGCCTTGATCGCGGTCTGCGGGTCGTCCCTCGGATCCGCGGGCGCGGTGAGGAACCGCTCGATGACCCGGAGCGCCTCCACCCACTCGTCCTCGGCCCGCAGCCGAGGTGTGCCGAGCGCATGCCGCAGGCGCTCCTCGTCGGCGTCGGTCAGCTGGCTCAGCGTCCGGCCGCTCAGCATCGCGAGGATCCAGTAGAAGCGCGCCCGGCTGTCCCGGTGACCGGCCGTCATCGCCTCCTCGATCACCTCCAGCGCCTTCGGTGCGACCCCGCCCTCCAGGTACCGCAGGCCGATCTGGAACCGCTGCGCGGGCGTCGCGCCCGGTGGTGCCTCGTAGATGTGCACGCCGTCGTGCACGACGCCGGCCTGCAGCAGGACGGTGGCGTCGCCGTCCGCGACGTTGGTGTTCGCGTCGAGGACGGTCATGCCATGCCCTGGACCAGCGCTATGACCGCGGCGACCGAGGCCGCGACGCCGGACAGGTCGACGACCAGGCCGCGGAGTCGCTTCAGCGCGACCAGCATCGTGCCGCGTTCCGCGGTCGTGTCGGCCGCGATGGCCAGCTCCGCCTCCGCCGCCCGGTAGGTCTCCTCGTCCAGCCGTTCGTCCGCGCGTGCCTGCCGCAGCTGACCGCGGAGTGCGTCGATCCGCCCGGCCAGGTCGGCCGGTGCGGACGCGCCGAACGACTGGTGCACGCCGCCGTGGATGACGCCGGCCTGCACGCCGACCCGGGCGTTGCCGCCGGCGTGGTTGTGGTTCTCTCCCAGCATCGGAGTGCTCCCCGTTCTCGTGGTGTGTCGTGACCGTCCATCGTGTGCGGTGCGGGCCAGCTCGTCCGCGAGTGCGATCGCGAACGCGGCCGCGTTCGCGGCGGCGCGGGGCTGCCAGTTCTGCCCGTCCGTGTGCTGCTTGGTGCCGTCCGCGCGGTCGCTGATGCCGCGGACCACGACGCCGGGCAGCGCGCTGTTGAGGAACGCGGCATGGACGACGCCGGCGCCCTCCATCTCGATCGCCAGCGCGTCGTTGAAGTGGTCCCGCACCCAGCGGGCGTGCGCGGACGTGGCCGAGTCCTGCACCACCTCGCCGGCCGCGATCGGCGCGAAGCGCACGGCGGGCACGTCCGCGCCGGGCGGCAGGTGCCGCGTCCACTCCCCGGTCCGGTCGAGGTGCTGGGCGAGCTGGTCGGCGGCGTGCGGGATGTCCCAGGCGCGTGGGCGGGCCTTCATGCCGTCGTCCTCGGCGGTGCCGCCGTGATACGCGTACACCTTCGACGCGACGACCACGTCACCGAGCCGGACACTGGGGTAGAGGCCGCCCGCGACGCCGACGAAGAGCACGGCCGACGGCGTGAACCGGGCGATGGCGCGCTCGGTGAGCACGGCGGCGGACTGGTTGCCCTTGCCGGCCAGGCAGAGCGCCGCGCGGCCGCCACCGGGCAGGCGGCCCACCTCGAACAGCGTGCCGGCCTCGTGCGCCTGGGTCTCCAGGCCGGTGAGATGCCGGCGGACCGCCTGGTACTCCAGGTTCAGCGCGGTCAGGATCACGATCATTCGTCGGTTCCCTTCGTGAGGGCGGTGCGGACCATGGGTGGGTGGAGCACCTGGCGGGGACCGGCGCGGAACAGCCGGGCGGGGCGGCCGGTCTCGGTCTTCCGGGTGGGGCCGGCCGCGACGATGAAGCCCTCGGTGCGCTGGACCTTCCGGTAGAAGTTGCGCGGGTCGAGGCGGGTGCCCCAGACGGCCTCGTAGACCTCCTGGAGCTCGGAGATCGTGAACGTGTCCGCGCAGAACGCGGTGGCGAGCGCGGAGTGCTCGAGCTTCGCCCGGGCCCGCTCGACGCCGTCGGAGACGACGCGGTGGTGGTCGAACGCGAGCGGGACCTCGCCGGCCAGGACGGCGTCGACCGGGTGCCAGCTCGCCCCGGCCGCGTCCGTGCCGGCGACCGGGTCCGGCAGGCGGGGTGAGATGGCCAGGTAGGCCACGGAGACCACGCGCCCGCGGGGGTCGCGGCCGGGCTCGCCGTAGACACCCAGCTGCTCCAGGTGCAGGGAGCGGTCGCCGAGCCCGGCCTCCTCGGCGAGCTCGCGCCGTGCGGCCGCCTCGATGCCCTCGCCGAGGTGGCCGAGAAAACCGCCGGGGAGCGCGAAGGCGTCCCGGAACGGCTCGACGCCACGCTCGATCAGCAGCAGCCGCAGCGCCGCGTCGCGCAGGGTGAGGATCACCAGGTCGACGGTGAGCAGCACGGCCGGCGGTTCCCATTCATCGGTCGGCATGAGTGCAGGCTAGCTTATTGTCACAATGACAGTAAGTCGGTTTCGCAGCCGGGAGCGGATCTCTCGACTTTGAGTCCGGGCCCGCGCGTCCGGAGCTGGGCAATCGCCGTTCGCGAGCCGTAAGAATTCGCACCGGGACCGCCGGGGTGCCGCGCGGCAGACTGGGGACGTGGCGATGACGACGGAGACATCAGTGCCGGTGCGCGCGGGTACGGCCCGGTGGGGTGCGGTGGCCGGAGTGGCGTCGGCCGCGACCGGGCTGGGCGTGGCGGAGCTGGTGGCGGTGCTGACCGGGCCGCGCTCGGCGCCGGTGGTGGCGGTCGGCGGCGTGGTGGTCGACCACGTGCCGGCCGCGGTGAAGGACGCGGCGATCGCGCTGTTCGGCGTGCACGACAAGACCGCGCTGATCGCGGGCACCATGCTGCTGCTCGCGGCCGCGGCGGCCGGCGTGGGCGCGCTGGCGGTCCGGTCCCTGGCCTACGCGGTCGGCGGGACCGCGGCGTTCGGCCTGATCGGGGTGGCGGCGGCGCTGACCCGGCCGGGCGCGAACGCGGCGTGGGCGCTGCCGTCGCTGGCCGCGGTGGCGGGCGCGCTCGCGGCCGGCTGGTTCCTGCTGCGCCAGATCCCGGCGGGCTCGACGGCCACGCCGGGTTCGATGGCCACACCGGGTTCGACGGCCGCGCCGGGTTCGACGGCCGCGCCGGGTATAGCGACCGCGACGACGGCCGCGCCGGATGCCTCGGTCGCGGGCGGGCCGGCCGGGGGCGGCGGGCGGGGTGCGCCGGGCCGGGTCGATCCGGAGGCGCGGCGGCGGTTTCTCCGGACGGCGGGACTGGTCGTGGCCGGTGCGGCGGTGGCGGGCTATGCCGGGCGGTGGCTGTCGACGCGGCTGAGCGTGTCGGAGGTGCGTGCGACCGTGACGTTGCCGCCGCCGGCCGACGCGGCGCCGGCGCTGCCGAGCCGCCTCGATCCGGTGCCCGACGTCGCCACCTACGTCACGAAAAACGAGGACTTCTACCGGATCGACACCGCGCTGAGCGTGCCGCAGGTCGATCCGGAGAGCTGGTCGCTGCGGATCCACGGCCGGGTCGAGCGGGAGCTCACGATCACCTGGGCCGACCTGCTCAAACGCCCGATGGTCGAGCGTTACGTCACGCTCGCCTGCGTGTCGAACGAGGTCGGCGGGGACCTGATCGGCAACGCGCGCTGGCTCGGCGTACCCGTGCGGGATCTTCTCGAGGAGGCCGGTCCGCTGGCCGGCGCCGACCAGGTGGTCAGCCGCTCGGTCGACGGCTGGACCTGCGGTACGCCGACCGAGGTCCTGCGGGACGGCCGGGACGCGCTGCTCGCGATCGGCATGAACGGCGAGCCGCTGCCGGTCGAGCACGGTTTCCCGGTGCGCATGGTGGTGCCGGGGCTGTACGGCTACGTCAGCGCCTGCAAGTGGATCACCGAGATCGAGCTGACGAGCTTCGCCGACTTCGACGCCTACTGGGTGCCGCGCGGCTGGTCCGCCCGGGGGCCGATCAAGACCCAGTCACGCATCGACACGCCGCGGCGGAAGGCGACGGCCGGCACGGTCACCGTGGCCGGCGTGGCCTGGGCCCAGCACGTCGGCGTCGCGAAGGTCGAGGTGAGCGTGGACGACGGGCCGTGGGCCGCCGCGACGCTGCACGGGTCGGTCTCCGACGACACCTGGTGCCAGTGGACCTTCCCGTGGGCCGCGACGCCGGGCGAGCACCGGCTCCGGGTGCGGGCCACGGACGCGACCGGCGCGGTGCAGACCGAGGCCGAGGCGCCGGTCGCACCGGACGGCGCCACCGGTTGGCACACCGTGAAGGTCGAGGTCACAGCCCCGTAGAAACGCGAGAGCGGCGCCCGCTGAACCATTGGGCGCCGCCGCGACGTATCCGGGGGTGTGAAGATTCACTGGGAAGTGACGGGGGGTTCAGGCCGCGGTGGGCCTGCGCTGCGCCGGGACGGCGGTCTTGTGAGGCGCGCCGAGGCGGGCCTCCAGGCGCGCCACGTCGACCGCGCTGTGCCGGCGGTCGGCGAGGTCCTCCCAGCCGACGGCCAGCAGGCGCAGGCGCTCGGACTCGCTGAAGCCGCCCCAGACGCCGTACGGCTCGCGGACGGAGAGCGCGTGCGCCGCGCACTGGGCCCGGACCGGGCAGGCACCGCAGACCTGCTTGGCCTTGGTCTCGCGCCGGTTCCGGGACGAGCCCCGTTCGCCGTCCGGGTGGAAGAACTGTGCGCTGTCGCGTCCTCGGCACAGGCCGAGTCGCTGCCATTCCCAGAGGTCGGAGATGGGACCGGGCAGTCTGCGAACGTTGGACATCGACACCCTCCCTCGCGGCGCCGCGCGACGGCTCATGTGGCTCAACCGGAAGAGCCGGATGATGGCGGCGACCACAACAGGCGCATCCGATCCGACCTGACGCCGTTCTACCCAGGGGGAGGAGTGCTCACACATGACAGATCGAATCGTTATTCGCACGCAGTTCCCCGGCGTGGCGAGGTGTCCGGAAGTTTCCTCTTCTATCCGTCGAAAGCGCGTAATACTGCCCCAGGTTCGTGGTCTCCTCCTATGAGGAGAGGAGGATCACTGTGCGTACCGTCCTCGTTTGCGTCCGGACGCCGCTGGCGGCTCAAGCCGTAGCGACCACGGCGGCCCGGCTGGGAGTGGCCGGAGCCGTCCGAACTGCGGTGACCGAGCCGGAGGCGATGCTGCGGCTGGCCGAGAGGCCGGCCGACGTGGTCCTGGCCGACACCGCGGTCACCCGGCCCGACAGCGTCGGATTTACACGGAGAGTATTGGCCAGATCCCCCGGGGCGGTGATCGTGCTCTTCGGCGCTGAAGACCCCCGTGCGGCGGCGGCCACGGTCGCCGCGGGCGCTCGCGGCGTCATCCGCGGTGCCGAGCAGGACATGGTCAGCGTGGTGGCCAAGGCGGTGCTCCTGCTCTGCCTGCCCGCCCGCCCGCCCGCCGGTGCCCGGCCGGCCGGGGCCGGTTCCGCTCCGGCGGCCGTCACCGGTCAGGTGCGTGCCACCGCCGGTGCCGTCGCCGAGCAGGGCGCCGCGTCCGCGCTCGGCATGATGTCGGGGCGGGTGCCGACCCAGGTCGTGCCCGCGCAGCGCGGTGACTTCGGGGATCCGGGCGACGGCCTGGGCGACCTCGGCCGCGGTGGCTGGCCGGCGACCCGGCCCGGGGAGAGCGATCTCGGTCGCGAGCCGGAACCGGCCGCGCGGCGGATCGCGCTCACCGAACGCGAGTTGCAGGTGTTGCGCGGCATGTCGGACGGGAAGAGCAACGCGGAGATCGGCCGCGAGCTGTTCGTCTCGGAGGACACCGTGAAGACCCATGCCCGGCGGCTCTTCCGCAAGCTCGGCGCGCGTGACCGGGCGCATGCGGTGGCTGCCGGGTTCCGCGCCGGTCTGGTGGACTGACAAAGCGGACGAACGGGGCCGGGCGCTACGAAAGCGCCCGGCCCTCACTCGTTCTCGTCGGTTCCTTCGGTGAGGGTGTCGTGGACCCCGTCGGCGTAACCCCGCGCGTACTCCCACGTCACGTAGTGATCCGGGTCGGGGTCGTAGGCCGGCTCGTGCACCCGGGGGCGCCCGGAGCTGAGCAGGTGGCGCAGGTTTCCGCGCAGCAGGTCCCAGTCGAAGTAGTGCGGCTCGTGACAGTCCTCGCACTCGATGACGAGGCCACGCACCCCGATCGGGCCCAGAAGCGCCTGGTAGATCTCGAGATCGGCCAGATCTTCCAGCACGTCCTGGCGCTCAGCCTCGGTCAGCGGATCCAGGTTGTCCCCATCGGTGAGGTCGTCCAGGCCCGCAGACGGGTCGACAGGGTCGCCGCTGAAGGGGTCGATCGGCTCGTCGTGCACGCCTCCACCGTAGCGGGAGACCCGCCCTCTTCGTCGGCCCGCCGCCCCCTGAAGGTGATCCGGGCGCCATCGACAGGGCTCAGGCGGGTGACCTGCGTCGTTTCCGGCCACGACGAAACGGTCTCGATCAGGGGTCTGGGTACGATGAACTATCGCGCCGCCGTCCAAGCTCAGGGGATTTTCATCGTGGACCTTTCGTCGTCCGTAGAGCAGACCGTGCCGTTGGGGCTCACCTTTGACGACGTGCTCTTGCAGCCGGGTGAGTCGGACCTGCTGCCGAGCCAGCTGCGCACGGTCACGCAGCTCACCAGGAACGTGACGCTCAACATCCCGCTGGTCTCCAGCGCGATGGACACCGTCACCGAGGCGCGGATGGCGATCGCCATGGCCCGCCAGGGCGGCATCGGTGTGCTGCACCGCAACCTGTCGCTGGAGGAGCAGGCCAGCCAGGTCGACCTGGTCAAGCGCTCCGAGTCGGGCATGGTCACGAACCCGGTCACCTGCAGCCCGGACGACACGTTCGCCGAGGTGGACAAGCTCTGCGGCCGGTTCCGCATCTCCGGCGTCCCGGTCGCGGACGCGAGCGGCAAGCTGGTCGGCATCGTCACCAACCGCGACATGCGCTTCGTCACCGACCCGGCCACGCCGGTGCGGGACATGATGACGAAGCTGCCGCTGATCACCGCGCCGGTCGGCGTGACCAAGGAGCAGGCGCTCGACCTGCTGCGGAAGCACAAGATCGAGAAGCTGCCGATCGTCGACGACGCCGGGGTGCTGCGCGGCCTGATCACGGTCAAGGACTTCACCAAGTCCGAGCAGTTCCCGCACGCCACCAAGGACGAGGCGGGCCGGCTGCGGGTCGCGGCCGCGATCGGTGTCGGCGAGGACGCGTACAAGCGGGCGCGGCTGCTGGTCGACGCGGGCGTCGACGTGCTGATGGTGGACACCGCGCACGGTCACAACCGCGCGGTCGCCGACATGGTCCGGCAGCTGAAGAAGGACACCACGATCGACATCGTGGGCGGCAACATCGCGACCTACGCGGGCGCGAAGGCGCTGGTCGAGGCGGGCGCGGACGCGGTGAAGGTCGGTGTCGGCCCGGGCGCGATCTGCACCACCCGCATCGTCGCCGGCGTCGGCGTCCCGCAGATCACCGCGATCATGGAGGCGGCCCGGGCCGCCCGCCCGGCCGGTGTGCCGGTGATCGGTGACGGCGGCATCCAGTACTCCGGTGACATCGCCAAGGCGCTGGTGGCCGGCGCGGACACGGTGATGCTCGGCAGTCTGCTGGCCGGCTGCGAGGAGAGCCCGGGTGACCTGCTCTTCATCAACGGCAAGCAGTTCAAGACGTACCGGGGTATGGGATCGCTGGGCGCCATGAAGGGCCGGGGTCCCGAGGCCAAGTCATACTCCAAGGACCGTTACTTCCAGGCCGACGTGACCAGCGACGACAAGCTGATCCCGGAGGGCGTCGAGGGCCAGGTTCCCTACAAGGGCACGGTGGCCCAGGTGTCGCACCAGCTGGTCGGCGGTCTCCGGCAGGCGATGTTCTACGTCGGCGCGGAGAACGTGGCCGAGCTGCACAAGCGTGGGCAGCTCGTCCGGATCACCGCGGCGGGCCTCAAGGAGAGCCACCCGCACGACATCCAGATGACCGTCGAGGCCCCGAACTACCACAGTCGCTGATCCGAGAAGGCTGGAGCTGACCCCGTGCGTGACGTCGTCGAGATCGGGCTGGGCAAGACCGCGCAGCGCGGTTACCACCTGTCCGACATAGCGATCGTGCCGAGCCGCCGCACCCGGGACGTCGACGACGTCTCCACGGTGTGGCAGCTGGACGCGTACCCCTTCAAGATCCCGTGTGTGGCGCACCCGTCGGACGCCACCATGAGCCCGGACACCGCGATCGCGCTCGGCCGCCTCGGCGGTCTCGGCGTGCTCAACGTGGAGGGTCTCTGGACCCGCTACGAGGACCCGACCAAGGTCCTCGCGGAGCTGGCCGGGCTGAGCGACGACGAGTCGGCCACGCCCCGGCTGCAGGAGATCTACTCCGAGCCGATCAAGCCGGAGCTGATCGCCGAGCGGGTCCGGCAGATCCGTGCGGGCGGCGTGACCGTCGCGGTGCGCGTGTCGCCGCAGCACACGCTGGCGCTGGCGCCGGTGATCCTGGACGCGGGCGTGGACCTGCTCGTCATCCAGGGCACGCTGGTCTCCGCGGAGCACGTGTCCACCACGGACGAGCCACTGAACCTCAAGGAATTCATCGCCGACCTGGACCTGCCGGTCATCGTCGGCGGCTGCACGGACTACAAGACCGCGCTGCACCTGATGCGTACCGGCGCGGCCGGCGTGATCGTGGGCATCGGCGCGGACGAGTGGGCCACCACCGACACCGTGCTCGGCATCCGGGTGCCGATGGCGACCGCGATCGCGGACGCGGCCGCGGCCCGCCGGGACTACCTGGACGAGACCGGCGGCCGGTACGTGCACCTGATCGCGGACGGTGGCATCTCCACCTCCGGCGACATCGCGAAGGCGCTCGGCTGCGGCGCGGACGCGGTGATGCTCGGCGAGCCGCTGTCGCTGGCCGAGGGCGCGCCGGCGGCCGGTGCCTGGTGGCACTCCGCGGCCAGCCACCCGAACCTGCCGCGTGGCTCGTTCGGCCCGGCCAACGAGCCGCTCGGCTCGCTGGAGACGCTGCTCTACGGCCCGGCCGCGGACCCGAGCGGTCAGCTGAACCTGTTCGGCGGCCTGCGCCGGGCGATGGCGAAGTGCGGCTACCGGGACCTCAAGGAGTTCCAGAAGGTCTCGCTGGTCCTGGACTGACGCCTGATCACGGGCCGCGTTCCGTCACGGGGCGCGGCCCGCGGTCGGATACCGTTGCCGCCGTGAGTCTGCGGAAGAGCGACCGGGAGAACGGCCGGCGCGGCCTGCGGCGGAGCGCGGCGGCCGTGCTGATCGCCGCGCTGCTGACGACGGCGTGCACGTCACCGCCGCGCACCCCGACCGGGCTACCGTCCGGCACGGGCGGTGCGGACGGCGTCGGCGCCGAGGGCATCGGCGACCCCTACTTCCCCCGCTACGGCAACGGCGGCTACGACGTCGGCCACTACGGCATCCAGGTCCGCTACGACCCGGCCACCGACCGGCTGACCGGGCGCGTCGCGATCACCGCGGTGGCGGCGGCACCGCTGCGGCGGTTCAACCTCGACTTCACCGGCCTGCCGACCAGCAAAGTCACCGTGAACGGGCAGCCGGCCACCGCGCGGCAGGAGGAGTCCGAGCTGGTCGTCACGCCGGCGGCCGTGGTGCGCGGCGACTTCACGGTGGAGATCGACTACGCCGGCGTGCCGCAGCCGATCAAGGCGATCCTCGGCGACGGCGGCTGGCTGCACACCGACGACGGCGCGATCGCGCTCGGTCAGCCCGAGTCCGCCAGCTCCTGGTTCCCGGTCAACGACCACCCGCTCGACAAGGCCACGTTCGACCTGGCGATCTCGGTCCCGGAGGGCCTGTCCGCGCTCAGCAACGGCACGCCCGAGGGCACCACCACCGCGGACGGCTGGACCACCTGGCGGTGGGCCGAGCGCGCGCCGATGGCGCCGTACCTGACCACGCTGGTGATCGGCGACTACCGGATCACCTCGGGCAGCCACCGGAACCGGCCGATCCTGACCGCGGTCGCGTCCTCGTTCCCGGCGGACGGCGACGCGGACCGCGCGATGGCCCGCACCGCCGAGGTCGCGGACTTCCTGGAGACGCAGTTCGGGCCGTACCCGTTCGAGTCCTACGGCGGTGTGGTCGTCGCGGACCCGCGGATCAGCTATGCGTTGGAGACCCAGTCCCGCCCGGTCTACGGCCCGTCGTTCTTCCGCGCCGGGTCGGACAGCACCTGGGTGGTCGCGCACGAGCTGGCCCACCAGTGGTTCGGCGACAGCGTGTCGATCGGCGGCTGGCAGCACATCTGGCTGAACGAGGGCTTCGCCTCCTACGCCGAGTGGCTGTGGGCCGAGAAGGACCGGAAGATCAGCGTCCAGTCGCAGTTCGACGACGTCTACCGCCTGATGGACTGGAGCATCCCGACCGGCGATCCCGGCCCGGCGAACATCTTCAGCGGCGCGGTCTACCGGCGTGGCGCGCTCACCGTGCACGCGCTGCGGCTGACCGTCGGCGACGACGCGTTCTTCAGGATTCTCAAGGCGTGGACCGGCGAGCGACGCAACGGCAACGCGGTCACCGCCGACTTCGTCTCGCTGTCCGAGCGCGTCTCCGGTAAGTCGCTGCGCCCCCTCTTCGACGCCTGGCTCTTCGGCACCACCCAGCCGCCGGTGCCGAAACCGTAGATTCTGCAACCTTTCCGGCCGGGCCGGTGTCTTCCACAGTGTGTCACCCTTCGTGAGAGCCGCGGCGCTGCTGCTGGCCGGCGCGCTGGCCGGCTGCGGCACCATCGCGGCCGAGACCGTGCCCGGCCTGGTGTCCGAGACCACGCCCGAGTCCGGGCCCGGCTTCGGCGCCGACGGCCTCGGTGATCCCTACTTCCCGCGCTACGGCAACGGCGGCTACGACGTGCGCCACTACCGGCTGCAGGTCCGCTACGACCCGGGCACCGACCGGCTGACCGGCACGGTCGTGCTCACCGCGACCGCGCTCGCGCCGCTGCGGCGGTTCAACCTGGACTTCGCCGGTCTGCCGGTCAGCCGGGCCGAGGTCGGCGGCCGGCCCGCGGTGACCCGGCAGTACGGCGGCGAGCTGCTGGTCACGCCGGAGGCCGAGCTCACCGGTGAGTTCACCGCGGAGATCGACTACGCCGGGGTGCCCACGATGATCGGCGATTCCGCGCTCGGCCGCGGCGGCTTCCGGCACACGCCGGACGGCGCGGTGGTGATCGGCCAGCCCGAGTCGGCCGGTTCCTGGTTCCCGGTCAACGACCACCCGCTGGACAAGGCCTCCTACGACCTGGAGATCACGGTTCCGCAGGGCCGCGTCGCGCTCAGCAACGGCACGCCCGAGGGCACCACCACGGCGGACGGCTGGACCACCTGGCGGTGGGCCGAGCGGGTGCCGATGGCCAGCTACCTCGCGACCATGGTGGTCGGCGACTTCCGGGTCTCGTCCGGGCAGCACCGGGGCCGCCCGATCGTCACGGCGGTCGCCGCGTCCATCCCGGCGGGCGGGGTCGAGGACGCGGCCATGGCGCGGACCGGTGAGATCGCGGACTTCCTGGCGGAGCGCTTCGGGCCGTACCCGATGGACGCCTACGGGGGTGTGATCGTCGCGGACGAGACCGTCAAGTTCGCGCTGGAGAACCAGTCCCGCCCGGTCTACGGCCCGGACTACTTCCGGCGCGGGGACGACGGCACCTGGCTGGTCGCGCACGAGCTGGCCCACCAGTGGTTCGGCAACAGCGTGTCGATCGGCGGCTGGCAGCACATCTGGCTGAACGAGGGCTTCGCCACGTACGCGCAGTGGCTGTGGGACGAGCACAACCGGGGCGTCGGGGTGCAGGAGGTGTTCGACTCGACCTATGCGGGCACGGACTGGAGCATCCCGACCGGTGACCCCGGCCGCGCCAACATCTTCAGCAACGCGGTCTACCACCGGGGCGCGCTGACGGTGCACGCGCTGCGCCGGACCGTCGGCGACGACGCGTTCTTCACGATCCTCAAGGCGTGGACCGGCGAGCGGCGCAACGGCACCGCGGTCACCACGGACTTCATCGCCCTCGCGGAGCGCGTCTCCGGCCGCCCGCTCCGCGGCCTCTTCGACGCGTGGCTGTTCGCCGGAACCCCACCGGCGAAGCCGTGACGGACGATATTCCCGCTTCCGGCGTGGCCGGCGTCCGCATGCTCCCGCGGGCACCGGTCGTCGCCGGGGCTCCTCCCTGACTGATCCGTGGCGGGTCACCTCAACCCCGGTCGACCAGCTCGGGATGGTCGCGGGTGAAGTCGGGCAGCGTGCCGGCGCGCAGGCACTTGAAGTAGTCGGCGGAGGGCGGCCGCAGCGCCTCGCCGCGGTACTCGCCGACCTCGCGGACCGCGTCGCCCGGCAGGCCGACCAGCGTCAGGTCCGCGGGCCGGAGGTGGCTCAGCGCGAACGCGAGGTCCACCGCGGTGTGCGCGCCGCCGTCGAGGACCAGCATGTCGCCGACCGCGGCCAGCACCGATTCCATCCGCGCGGCGTCCCGCAGCAGGCCCTGGTCGGTGGCCGCGGTCAGCATCGCCTTGAGCAGCTGCCGGTGGTGACGCTGCCGGGTGTAGTCGCCGCCGGCCAGGTAGCGCTGCCGGGCGTAGTCGATCGCCTGCCAGCCGGTCATGGTCATCGTGCCGACCCGGTAGATCTGCTGCGGGTCGCCGTCCCCGGCCCGCCGGGTGCCGTCCGGCTTCCGGTGGATCGACGGCGTCTGCACGTCCACCCGGATCCGTACGCCGCCGAGCGCGTCGATCAGCTCGTCGTAGCCCTCCATGCTGATCACCGCGGTCGCGTCGAAGTCCCTGATCCCGGTGTAGCCGCCGACCGTGGTGGCCAGCAGCCGGACGCCCTGCGCCGGGTCCGGCCGCCCGCCGGGCACCACGCTGCCGTACGCCATCGCGTCGGTGATCTTGTGCTTGCCGCCCGGGAAGCCGGCCGGCGGGAACGCGGGCACGTCCACCACCAGATCCCGCGGCAGCGACGTGAGGTACGCCGCGCGCAGGTCCCGGGTGACGTGCAGGATCAGCAGCGCGTCCGAGTGCGGCCGCCAGCCCGGCTCGTCGACGCGCGTGTCCAGGCCGACGATCAGCAGGTTCAGCGGCCCGCCGGTGATGTCCGCGCCGGGCGGCGGCGACGGCGTGGACGACGCGCCGGCCGGGGACGACGGCCCGGCCGGGGACGGTGGCGGGCCGGCGACCGGACCGGCCGGCCGGGCCCGCGCTACCGCGTACGCACCTCCGGCGATCAGCACCGCGAGCGCGGCCGTGAGTGAGACGATGAGCAGGCGCCGCCGTGGCATATCGACATCCTTTCCCGCAGTGGGAAGACGCATGACGCCCGCCGCGCGTTGCCGCCCCACGACACTCAGCGGGTTTTCTGCGATTTGCGTCACCCGTGCCGATGGTGCGGGGGCAGGCTGAACGCGGCGAAAGGGGGCAACGGTGATCCGACCGTTCGACCGCGCCTGGCTGTTCCTCTCCGTGCTGCTGACCCTGGTGGTGCTGGCCACGGTCGACGTGGTGTGGATGTTCGTGGACGGGCCGGTCACGCCGCCGGAGGCGGTCTTCGCGGGCATCGTGGCGGTCGGCGGCACCGCGATCGTCCTGCTCGCGCTGCACCACTGGCGGCAGCGCCGGACGGTCTCCGCGGCCGCCCGGCTGGCCGCGATCGTGGAGTGGTGCGACGACGCGGTGATCGGCCTCACGCTGGACGGCGTGATCGACAGCTGGAACCCGTCCGCCGAGCGCATCTTCGGCTACCGGGCCGAGGAGATCATCGGCCGGCACGGCAGCCTGCTGCTGGCCGAGGACGACCCGGAGCGCGCGCTCGGGCTGCTGCCGCGGATCGCGGACGGCGAGGTCTTCCTCAACCAGCAGCACTCCTACGTGCGCAAGGACGGCCGGACGATCGAGATGTCCGCGTCCGTGTCCCCGGTCCGGGACCGCACCGGGGAGATCGTCGGCGTGGCCGTGGTCGGGCGGGACATCACCGCGCACGCCGCGGAGCACCGCCTGTTGCAGGAGCAGCGGCAGCGCCTGTCCCGGATCATCGAGACCGCCGGTGACGCGCTGGTCAGCATGGACGAGGAGGGCGCGATCACGGAGTGGAACGCGGCCGCGGAGCGCACGTTCGGCTGGCCGGCCGCGCAGGTGATCGGCCGCCCGCTGCGGGACGTGCTGATCCAGCCGCAGGACCGGGCCGCGCACGACGCCGGGTTCGCGCGCCTGCTCCGCACCCGGGTGCCGACGCTGGCCACCGGCGATCCGATCCGGGTGGTGGCCCGGCACCGCAGCGGCCGCGACGTACCGGTGGAGATGAAGCTCTGGATCACGGAGCACAACGGCCGGATGGAGGCGAACGCGTTCCTCCGGGACATCACGGCCCAGCAGCAGATGGAGGCGGAGCGCGGCCGGTACGAGGCCCGCCTGGCCCACATGGCCACCCATGACACGCTCACCGACCTGCCGAACCGCGCGCTGCTGATGGACCGCCTGACCATGGCGCTGAGCCGCACCCGGCGCACCGGCAAGACGGTCACCCTGCTCTACCTGGACCTGGACCGGTTCAAGGAGGTCAACGACACGCTCGGGCACGCGATCGGCGACGCGCTGCTGACCACGGTCGCGAGCCGGCTGCGGCAGAGCGTGCGCCCGTCGGACACGGTGGCCCGGCTCGGCGGCGACGAGTTCGTGATCCTCTGCGACGACCAGGCCAAGCCGGAGGACGTCGAGACCATCGTGTCCCGGCTGACCAGCGCGGTCTGCCGGCCTATCTCGCTGCCGTCCGCCGTGCTGGTGCCGGAGCTGAGCATCGGGCACGCGAACAGCGGCGACCACCCGACCGCGGACGAGCTGCTGGGCGCCGCGGACGCGGCGATGTACACGCACAAGCGGAGCCGGCGCCCTGGCGTTCTTGTTACCGATCGGTAATCATGCATTCATGCGATTCGACGTGGTCGTGGTCGGGTCCGGCTTCGGTGGCAGCGTCGCCGCGCTGCGCCTGGCCGAGAAGGGCTACCGGGTCGCCGTGCTGGAGGCCGGGCGCCGGTTCGCCGACGACGAGTTCCCGGAGACCTCCTGGCGGCTGCGCCGGTTCCTCTGGGCGCCCGCGCTCGGCTGCTTCGGACTGCAGCGCATCACGCTGCTGCGCGGTGAGCGCGGCTCCCGGTCCTCGGGCGTGCTGGTGGTGTCCGGCGCCGGGGTCGGTGGCGGCAGCCTGGTCTACGCGAACACGCTCTACGAGCCGCTGCCCGCGTTCTACGACGACCCGGCCTGGCGGGACATCACGGACTGGCGCGCCGAGCTGGCCCCGCACTACGCGCTGGCCAAGCGCATGCTCGGCGTCACCGTCTATCCGCGCGTGACGGCCGCGGACCGGGCGATGCGCGCGGTCGCGGCGCGGATGGGGGTGGCGGACACCGTGCATGCGACGCCGGTCGGCGTCTTCCTCGGCGAGCCGGGCCGGACCGTGCCGGACCCCTACTTCGGCGGTGCCGGGCCGGACCGCACCGGCTGCACGCACTGCGGCAGCTGCATGACCGGTTGCCGGCACGGTGCGAAGAACACGCTGGTGAAGAACTACCTCTACCTCGCGGAGCGGGCCGGCGTGACGGTCCTGCCGCTGACCACGGTGACCGCGGTGCGCGCGGCCGGAGACCGCTACCGGATCGACACGGTACGGACCGGAGCGCGCCTCCGCCGGCACCGGCGGACGATCGAGGCGGACCAGGTGGTGCTCGCGGCCGGTGCGCTCGGCACCCAGCGTCTGCTGCACCGCGGGCGCGCCACCGGCGACCTGCCGCACCTCTCCGCGCGCGTCGGCGCGCTCACCCGGACCAACTCCGAGGCCGTGCTCGGCGCGTCCGTGCTGCGCCCACCGGCCGGCCTGGACTACACCGACGGCGTGGCGATCACCAGCTCGTTCCACCCGGACGAGCACACGCACATCGAGGGCGTGCGGTACGGCCGGGGCGCGAACCTGATGGGCCTGCTGCAGACCGCGCTCACCGACGGCGGACCCCGGCGCACGCTGCGCTGGCTCGGCGCGCTGGCCCGGACGCCGCTGACCACGCTGCGCATGCTCTCCGTGCGGCGCTGGTCGGAGCGGACCATCATCGCGCTGGTCATGCAGGCGGCGGACAACTCGATCACCACGACGTACCGTCGCCGTCTCGGCGGCTGGACGCTGCGCAGCCGGCCGGGGCACGGCGCGCCGAACCCGACCTGGCTGCCGGCCGGCAACGCGGCGGTGCGGGCGCTGGCCGAGGAGATCGGCGGCGTGCCGGGCGGCGCGGTGACCGAGGCGTTCGACATCCCGCTGACCGCGCACATCCTGGGCGGCGCCACGATCGGCGCGACGCCGGCGGACGGCGTGATCGACCCGTACCACCGGGTCTTCGGCCATCCCGGGCTGCACGTGCTGGACGGCGCCGCGGTCACCGCGAACCTGGGCGTGAACCCGTCGCTGACCATCACCGCGCAGGCCGAGCGCGCCTGTTCGTTCTGGCCGCGCAAGGGCGAGCCGGACCGCCGGCCGCCGCTCGGTCAGCCGTACCGGCGGATCGCATCCGAACCGCACCCGAAGACGACCTGATCATCATATTCCGGATTTTTACGGTTCTCGGCGTCGCGTGTCCCCGAGGAACGGTGAAATTCAGGTGCGCAAGCTTGTCAATCAGCGGCGGATGACCGTCGCGCTGGTGATGGCGGTCGCCGCCGGCGTGGGCCTGTCCGCGCCCGCGTCCGCCGATCCCGGCACCCCGGTCGAGCTGGTGGTCGGCCTCGTTCCCGGCGCCTCGGCGGACGACGCGCTGGCCGCGGCGGACGACGCCGGTGGCGTGCGGGTGGTCGACGACGCGGCCCGCGAGGCCGGCGCGGTCATGGCCGAGGTGCCCGCGCGGCACGCGGACGAGGCCGTCGCGCTGCTGCGCCGCGACCCCGCCGTCGCGTTTGTGGACCGCAATCACGTCGCCGCCAAGGCCGACGTGACGCCGAACGACCCGTTCTGGTCCGAGCAGTGGGGCCTGCGGAAGGTCAACGTGCCCGGGGCCTGGGGCATGACGACCGGCGACCCGGTCACGGTCGCGGTGCTGGACACCGGCGTCAACCCGGTCAGCGACCTGGCCGGCCGGGTGCTGCCCGGCTACGACTTCATCAACGACGACGCGAACCCGGCCGACGACGAGGGGCACGGCACCGCGGTGGCCAGCGTGATCGCCGGCCGCGGCGACGACGGCAGCGGCATGGCCGGCGTCTGCTGGGACTGCCGGATCCTCCCGGTGAAGGTGCTCGACGAGAAGGGCTCCGGCGACTACCTGTCGATCGCCAAGGGCATCCGGTTCGCGGCCGACCAGGGCGCAAAGGTGATCAACATGTCGCTGGCCGGCGGCGCGTCGTCACCGCTGCTGAACACGGCCGTGCAGTACGCCACGGACCGCGGCTCGCTGGTCATCGCGGCGGCCGGCAACGAGAACACGCCCGTGCGGCAGTACCCGGCCGCGATCCCGCAGGTGCTCTCGGTCGGCGGCTCGACCACCGGTGACGGCCGCTACTCGTGGTCCAACTACGGCACGGGCTGGGTGGACATCGCGGCGCCGGGCTGCAACGTGGCGCAGGACCACCTGAGCCGCGGCTACGTCGAGTTCTGCGGCACCTCGTCCGCGACGCCGCTGGTGGCCGGCGTGGCCGCGCTGATGCAGTCGCGCGCGCCGGCGGTCAGCGGCGCGTACCTGGGCACCGTGCTGTCGCTCAGCGCCACGAAGCTCGGCTGGGTGCGGTACGGCCGGATCAACGCGGGCCGCGCGGTCTGGGCGGTCACCGACACCGCGGCGCCGGCCGTCTCGCTCGGCGCGCCGGCGGCCGGCACGCTGGTGCACGGCACCACGACCGTGACCGCGGCCGCGACCGACAACACCGGGCTGGACCGGGCGGAGCTGGTGGTGAACGGCACGGTCGTGGGCGTGGACCGGGACGCGCCGTACGCGTTCCGGTGGAACTCCGCCGCGTACCACGGGCTCGTCGACGTCGCGGTCCGCGCGGTCGACTGGACCGGGCGCGCCACCACCGCGGCCCGCCGGGTCGAGGCGGACAACCGCGGGCCGGCGCTGACCGTCACCGCGCCGAAGAGCGGCTCGAAGGTGCGCAAGACCGTCACCGTCACCGTCGCGGCGTCCGACAAGCGTGGCGTCCGCACGGTCGAGCTGCTGGTCAACGGCAAGGTCGCCGGGTCGGGCACGTCCTTCAAGATCAAAACGGCGAAGTACGGCAAGAAGTTCACGGTACGGATCCGGGCGTACGACACGCTCGGCAACGTCTCGCACTCGCCGACGTACACGTACAAGCGATAGCGGTTCTTGATCAGGGGGCTCGGGCGCGAACGCGTCCGGGCCCCTCGGTATTCTTCCCGGACATGAGCACACCGCGCCCGGTCCTGGTCGTCGACTTCGGGGCCCAGTACGCCCAGCTGATCGCCCGCCGGGTGCGCGAGGCGAACGTCTACTCCGAGATCGTCCCGCACTCGATGCCGGTCGCCGAGATGCTGGCGAAGAACCCGGCCGCGATCATCCTGTCCGGCGGCCCGTCCAGCGTCTACGAGCCCGGCGCCCCGCAGCTCGACGCGGGCGTGCTGGACACGGACGTGCCGGTCTTCGGCATCTGCTACGGCTTCCAGGCGATGGCCCAGTCGCTCGGCGGCACGGTCGCGCACACCGGCGCCCGGGAGTACGGCCGCACCTCGCTGACCCCGGCCGCGGACCCGGGCGTGCTGCTCCGCGAGCTCCCCGCCGACCTGCCGGTCTGGATGAGCCACGGCGACTCGGTCGTCGAGGCCCCGGCCGGCTTCTCGGTCACCGCGTCCTCGCCGGGCGCGCCGGTCGCCGCGTTCGAGAACCTGCTGGCCAAGCGGGCCGGCGTGCAGTTCCACCCGGAGGTGCTGCACACCGAGCAGGGCCAGACCATGCTGACCCGCTTCCTGTACGACATCGCCGGCATCTCGCCGACCTGGACGTCCGCCAACATCATCGACGAGCAGGTCGCGGTGATCCGCGAGAAGGTCGGCGACAAGCAGGTCATCTGCGGCCTCTCCGGCGGCGTCGACTCCGCGGTGGCCGCCGCGCTCGTGCACCGGGCCGTCGGCGACCAGCTGACCTGCATCTTCGTCGACCACGGCCTGCTGCGGTCCGGCGAGGCCGAGCAGGTGGAGAAGGACTACGTCGCCGCCACCGGCATCCGGCTCAAGGTCGTCGACGCGTCCGAGCGCTTCCTCGGCGCGCTGGACGGCGTGACCGACCCGGAGCAGAAGCGCAAGATCATCGGCCGCGAGTTCATCCGCGTCTTCGAGGCCGCGGCGCGCGAGGTCGACGCGGAGCGCGACGTCGAGTTCCTGGTGCAGGGCACGCTCTACCCGGACGTGGTCGAGTCCGGCGGCGGCACCGGCACCGCGAACATCAAGTCCCACCACAACGTCGGCGGCCTCCCGGACGACCTGCAGTTCTCGCTGATCGAGCCGCTGCGCACGCTGTTCAAGGACGAGGTGCGCGCGCTCGGCGCCCAGCTGGGGCTGCCGGAGGAGATGGTCCAGCGGCACCCGTTCCCGGGCCCGGGCCTGGCGATCCGGATCATCGGTGCGGTCTCCCGCGAGCGGCTGGACGTGCTGCGCCAGGCCGATCTCATCGCGCGCGAGGAGCTGACCGCGGCCGGTCTGGACCGCAGCGTGTGGCAGTTCCCGGTGGTGCTGCTGGCCGACGTGCGCAGCGTGGGCGTGCAGGGCGACGGGCGGACGTACGGGCACCCGGTGGTGCTGCGCCCGGTCTCCAGCGAGGACGCGATGACCGCGGACTGGTCCCGGCTGCCGTTCGACCTGCTCGCCAAGATCTCCAACCGGATCACGAACGAGGTCGCGGAGATCAACCGAGTTGTCCTGGACGTGACGAGCAAGCCGCCGGGCACCATCGAGTGGGAGTAATTCGTCCGCTGATGTGGGGCGGGCAAATCGGGCAATGTCCTCCGCGCGTGTGCTTTTGACCGGTTCAACTGTCACCCATCCGACAGAGTTCACGGGCGGGTTACAAAGCGCGAGAACAATGTGACGGCGTGACACCCGCGCTCGAGCCGCTTCGCAGGATCGCGGCATACGCACTCTGTACCGACCCCGACGGCCGCGTCCTGCTGGTCCGGGCGAGCCCACGCTCCGGCACACCCGGCGCCTGGTCCCTCCCCGGCGGCGCCGTCGACCACGGCGAGAACCCGAACGACACGGTGGTCCGCGAGACCGCCGCCGAGACCGGGCTCTCGGTCGCGGTCTCCGGCCTGCAGGACGTGGTGGCGGACATGCGTGCGCTCCCGCACCGGGGCATCACGATCCACACGGACCGGCTGATCTACACCGTCTCCGTCCGGGGCGGTTCGCTGATCGACCGGGTCGGCCAGCCCACCGACCTGGCCCGCTGGTTCACCCGCGAGGAGGCGGCCGCGCTGCCGCTGCGCCCGTTCGCGGCCACCGCGCTCGGGTTGACGTCCGCCTCGATGGACCTGCGGCCGGACGAGGCACCGGACTTCCCGTCGTTCTACGCGTACCCGGGGCCGGACGGCCTGCACCGGGCGCAGCGGTTCGCGGCGTACGCGGTCGCCACCGACCCGGACGGCCGGATCCTGCTCACCCGGATCGCGGCCAACTACCCGGGCGGCGGCTGCTGGCACCTGCCCGGCGGCGGCACCGACTACGGCGAGCAGCCCGGCACCGCGCTGCTCCGCGAGCTGCTGGAGGAGACCGGGCAGCCCGGCGACATCGTCGAGTTGCTCGGCGTGGCCAGCCACCGCGACCCGGCCTCGCTCGGCCCGGAGGGCTATCCGATCGACTGGCACGGCGTGCGCGCGTTCTACCGCGTCGCGGTCGACCGGCCGTGCCCGCCGACCATCCACGACGTGGGCGGGTCCACGGACGACGTCCGCTGGTTCACGATGGCCGAGGTGGCCGCGCTGGCCGAGTCGGAGCTGACCGAGGTGACCGTCGAAGCCATGCGGGCGGCCAAACTGTCCTGACGCAATTAATCTTGGTCGGGTGGACCAGACGAGACGGATAGCCGCACACGGCATATGCCGCGACGAGGGCGGCCGGGTCCTGCTGACCCGGGCGTCCGCGTTCTCCGACATGCCCGGGGTCTGGCAGATCCCGGGCGGCGAGCTGAAGCACGGCGAGCACCCGGAGTGGGCGGTCGTGCGCGCGTTCGCCGAGGAGACCGGCCTGACCGTCCGGGTCACCGACCCGCATGCGGTGCTCGCCGACGTCGGGCCGCTGCCGTTCCGTGCGGTCCTGCTGCACCACGATCGGGTGATCTTCGAGGTGGCGACGGCGGGCGGCGATCTGCGGCAGGAGCCGGGCGGCTCGACCGACCAGGTCCGCTGGGTCGACCGGGCCGAGCTCGGCACGCTGCCGCTGATGCCGTTCACCGCGCGGCTGCTCGGCGTACCGGCGAATCCCGGGCTGGTCGAGGAGACGCTGCGGACCGCGGCGCGGGTCGAGCTGCCGGAGACGGTGGCGGCGCCGGCCGCCGGGCCACGGGGGCAGCGGTTCGCCGCCTACGGTCTGGTGACCGACCCGGCGGGGCGGGTGCTGCTGACGAAGATCGCCGGTGCGTACCCGGGCGCCGGCCGCTGGCACCTGCCCGGCGGCGGCACCGATTTCGGTGAACAGCCCGACACCGGCTTCCTCCGCGAGCTGGTCGAGGAGGCGGGCCAGCACGGCCGCATCACCGGCCTGCTGCGCGTCTCGCACCGCCGCAACCCGGCCGCGCGTGGGCCGGAGGGGTACCCGATCGACTGGCACTCCGTGCGCGTCACGTTCACCGCGGTGGTGGACGAGCCGACGGCGCCGGTGGTGACGGAGGCGGCCGGCGGGTCCACGGCGGAGGCGCGCTGGTTCGGCGTGGCGGAGGCGCGCACGCTGGCGCTCTCCGACGTCGCCCAGGCCGCGCTGGAGTGGCTGCGTGGTCAGAGCCGGACGGCGCCCACTCCACGCCGCTGACGCTCCCGTGCGTCTGAACGGTCGCACGCCGTCCGGTAAACTGCGGAGTCAGCTCACGTCTGGCTGAAATTTACGACGAAACCGCGCAGATGGTACAGCAGCTCAATTGGGTTATTTCGGGCGTTAAGCGGCTCAAAGTTTAACTGCTGGCTATCGCCAGACGGCCGGGTCATGTGCAATGGTGTAGGCCGCATAACGGCCGATGCCCGCACGGGGACGCGGCCGTGACGGCTCCACCGGCCCACGACCCGAGGCCGGCGACCATTTTCGCTGGCCGCGCACCACGGCGACCGGCGACGACACACGTCGGTCCGGGTGCACTGGGCCGACCCTAGGGACAAGCCGGCACGAACTGCACAGAGTGCCGGCGATGGAGGGACAGTGCCGAGAGCCCCCTGGCGTCGGCGTCGTACCGCAGACAGCCCCCGCCCGGCCGGCCGCCGGTGGGCCGGGCTGCGCCGGAGCGGATCGTTCGCCCGGCAGGTGCTGCAGGTGCGAGCGGGTCTTCGACGACCCAACCAACGCCCGCTGGTCGTCTCCGACAGCCACCCCCAGCCGGTGGCCTACCCACTCCCCGAGGCGCTACCCGTCTCGTCGGACGTGCCGACCCTCGCCGAACTCCGCTCGATCGCCGAGGCCACCCCGATCGCCGAGCCCGCCCCGACCGACTCGTCCCTACTCCCCGGGGCGCACACCATGCGCCGCCGGATCGCCTTCGCCGTCGTCAACGCGTGCACGCTGGCCAGCATCTTCCTCGGCCTCAGCGCGGTCTTCCTGGCCATGCGCGACGACGTGCAGGCCGCGGCGCTGTGCCTGATCGCCTGCGTGCTCTTCGACGGCCTGGACGGCGCGCTGGCCCGGAAGCTCGGCGTCTCCAGCCCGTTCGGCGCCCAGATGGACTCGCTGGCCGACATGTGCTCGTTCGGCCTGGCCGCACCGATCGTCGTCTACGCCAGCCTGGCCGGCAGCGTCTCCACGGTCGCGGCCGGGCTCGCCTGCGCGCTGGTCGCCGGGTGCGCGGCCATCCGGCTGGCCCGGTTCAACGTGTCGCCGAAGGACGGCCGGTTCTTCTGCGGCGTGCCCACCACCATGGCCGCGGCGGTGCTCGCCATCGCCGTGCTGATCGGCCTTCCCATCCCCGGCGAGTACCAGGTGGCCGGCGTCGCGCTGCTCGCGATCGCCATGGTCTCCAACTTCCCGTACGCCAAGCTGGCCCGCCTGCTGAGGCTGCCACCGTGGCTGGCGGTCATCCCGATCGCGGGCGCGCTGCTGAACCCACGGCTGACGTTCGCGTTCATCGTCGTCGCCTACCTGCTCAGCGGCCCGCTCCTCTGGCTCCGCAACCGCCGCGCCCCGCACCGCGTCGCCTGACGACGCGGCCTCACCCGCCGGCGACGCGCATACCGCGTCACCCGCCCGGCCCGAACACCGAAGCCGGCACCGGATCACTCCGGTGCCGGCTTCGGTGTTTCTGCCGTTCCACGTTCGGTCGTTCTCGGGTCCTGCGGTTCCCACCCCGGCCGAGGCACCTCCCGGTCGAGTGCCGGGCGCCTCCGGGTCGAGTGTGGGCGCATGCGGTCGAGCGTCAGACGCCGTCGGCCGGGCGCCGGGTCCCGGGCGCCGTGGCCGCGGGACGCCGGAGCGGGACGGCCGGGTTCAGAGCCAGCGCGCGATGACGCTGGAACCGCCGGCGACGCGGTCACCGATGCCGACCAGCGGCTCGACGGAGTCCGCCGGCAGGTAGACGTCGGTGCGCGAGCCGAAGCGGATCAGGCCGAGGCGCTCGCCGCGGGCCAGGACGGAGCCGACGGGGGCACGCTGCACGATGCGGCGGGCGATCAGGCCGGTGCGCTGGGCGACGACGACGGTGCCGTGGTCGGTGTCCAGGACGGTGTAGGCGGCGACGTTGTGCTCGGCCTCCGGCTTCATGGCCGCGGCGAAACCGCCGTCGGTGACGAAGTAGTCCGCGACCCGGCCGGGGACCGGCGTCCGGTTGACGTGGACGTCCAGGATCGACAGGAAGACCGCGATGCGGAGGAACTCGGTGTCGCCGAACCGGTCGTCGCGGATCCGCTCGACGGAGAGCACCTTGCCGTCGCTGGCGGCGACGATCGCGGACGCGTCGTCCGGGATGTCGCGCTGCGGGTCGCGGAAGAACGCGGCGGCGGGGGCGGCGGCGAGCGCGGGCACCCACCACAGCTTGGACTTGGGCCGGGTGACGCGGGCGAGCGCGGCCAGGCCGAGCGCGATGCCGGCGGCGGCGACGCCGTTGGAGTCCATGTGCATGGTCCGGGTCATCGGCACGCTGGACGGGCGGTACGCCGGGGCGAGCCGGGCGGCCAGCGCCGGGGACGCGGGCGTGAAACGCAGCCGGTGCACGCGCAGCGGCGGCCGGTTGCGCAGCACCAGGTCGGTGCCGGCGCCGAAGAGCGCGGACTGGCGGTCGAGCTCGGCGCTCGCCTCGCCGGCCAGGCCGGGCAGCGCGACCGCGGCGACGCTGAGCACGCCACCGTCGGCGATCAGCTTGGTGAGGCCGTCGATGATCGCGCGGGTCTGGGTGGCGCCGCCGGTGAGCGGCTCCGCGACGACGACGACGTCGGCCGGGTCGGCCTCCTCCTGGGAGCCGGCCACGGTGACGCGCTCGGCGATCCAGGCGCCCTGCGCCTCGACGTGGTCACGAAGATCAAGGACCGACGAGCTCTCCGCCGGTACGAGCGTGAGCCGGTCGCCGGGCAGCAGCGCGTCGAACGCGGCGGGCAGCACGGGGGAGCCGGCGTGCGCGCCGACCACCAGCGCGGTCTTCGGCCCGGAGTGACGGGCCAGTTCGGCGGTGAGCGTGCGGGCGGCCCGCTCTCCGACCTCGACGGACGCTGGGGTCTGGGACATGCGCGTGTGCTCCTCGCAGCAGGCTGAGCTGTCGCGGCCGTCGGGGACGCGGCCGGCGGGCGGAAGGTCACCCTCCGCCCGCCAAGCATATTGCGCGTCGCTACCGGCGTCCGCCGTCGCCCTCCACGCGGATCTCCGTCGTCGGCGGCTCGTCGATGACCTCGGTCTTCGCCTCGATCACCTCGGTCCGGTCGCCGTCGGCCGACCGTGCCTCCCCGTCGCCGGCCGACCGGGCCTCCCCGCCGCCGGCCGGTCGCGGCTCCCCGCCGGCCGGTCGCGGCTCCCCGCCGGCCGGTCGCGGCTCCCCGCCGGCCGGTCGCGGCTCATCGCCGTCGACGAGCCGGGGCTCCCCGTCGTCGGCGGGTCGCGGCTCTCCGTCACCGGCGGGCCGGAACTCCGTGTCGTCGGCGGGCCGGAACGCTCCGCCGTCGTCCGGTCGCGGCTCTCCGGCGGGGGCCGGGTCCGGGACGGTGAGGTAGTCGGTGGCGTAGGGCGAGGCCTGAACCGGCTCGGCCGCGGCCGATGCGGGCCGCAGGTCCACCCGGGTGTCGTCGATGCCGACCGCGGTGTCCCGGCCGGAGGTGCGCTGGCTCTCCATCAGCTCGCGCACGATGTCCGCGTGCATGCCGGTCGGGATCCCGGCCGGCGGCGCCGCGCTGACCGGCGCGCCGCTGGTCGGGGCCGGCACCGCGCCCCGGCCGGAGCGGAACGCGCCGACCAGGCCGGCCATCCCGAAGATGATCAGGGCGATCGCGACCATCCAGCCGACCGCGGGCAGCGCCAGCGTGACGAACTGGGCGAGCACCCACCAGCCGGTGAAGAACAGGAAGACGGCGCCGAAGCCCAGCGAGACGCCGTCGGTGCGGTGTGCGTTCATCGGGTGACCTCCACCTCTCCGGCGCCGTTCGAGACGGTCAGCTCCAGTTTTCCGCCGCCCGCGCCGTCGAGGCCGAGGTCCTCGAACCGTTCGTCCGCGCCCATGCCGTCCATCGTCCGGCCGAACACCTCGGCGCTGCCGGCGCCGAGCTCGATGTCGACGACCACGTCCACGTTCGGCGGGAGCAGCACGGTGAGGTCACCGGCGCCGAGCTCGACGCTGGTGGCTTTTTCCAGGCCGGTGAAGTCGAGCGCCCGCAGGTCGAGCGTGGCCTCACCGAACGACGCGCTCTGCCGTACGGACAGCTCGTTCATGTTCTGCGGCTTCCACACGGTCGTCCGGGAGCCCTGCTCGTAGCCGTCCGCCTCGGCGGCCACCGAGATGCCCAGCGCCAGCGCCGCGACCAGGCCGGGGGCGATGAGGCCACGGCCACGGCCCCACTTCGTGCCGATCAGCATGCCGACGCCGATGATGCCGAGCACGACCGCGAAGTACGCGGCGGCGGTCGGGCTGGCGACGTTGCTCAGGTCGATGATGGTCAGCACGCCGATCGCCACCAGGATCGCCGACAGGGTGGCGCCGAACAGCGGTGAGCGCTCCTTCGGGCGCTTCGGCGGGCGCTGACGCGGTGGCGCCGCGGGCGGCGGGTTCGTCGCGGTGTACTGGTTGTGGTACGGCCCGTGCGGTGCGAACGGCGGCCGGTAGCCCCCGGCCGGCGGTGCCTGCCAGGGCGGCGGTGCCGGTGCGTGGCCGGGCTGGGGCGGGTACTGGTCGTTCGGTGGCACGGGCGGTACTCCTGGGGAGGGTTCGGCCGGCGAGGCCGCCGGGGTGGGCGGTGGCGGCGGTGGTGCGGCGGGATGCCCGGACGGGGAGAGCCGCCCGCGGTTGATGATCAGGGCGCCGACGATCGCGGCGCAGGAGACCAGCAGCATCGCCCGCCAGGTGTCGGACATGATGTACGCGAACGTGACCATCGCGAGGATCGTCAGGCCGGCGACCGTGAGCGGCGACGTGCCGGAGTCGCCCTTGCCGAGCACTCCCTCCAGCGGCGAGCCGGTGTCGCCCTCGGCCGGGATGATCAGCCACGCGGCGAGGTAGACCAGCAGTCCCGTACCGCCGAAGACGGCGAGCACGGCGAGCAGCACCCGCCAGAGCACGGGGTCGGTGTTGGTGGCGCGGCCGATGCCCGCGCAGACGCCGGCGACGTACCGGTCCTGCCGGGGGCGGACGAGCCCGAACAGGCGCGGTGCCGCGGCGCCACCGGGGAACTCCCCGGCGCCCGGCGCGGCCGCAGGCCCGGGGCCGGGCGGGGGCGGCGGCGCGGAGTGTCCCGGCTCGGCCGGGTCGTGCTGCGTGTCCATGTACTCGATGTTGGGCCCTCGGACGGCCGGATCGCCTCAGGCGCCGACCCTGACCCCACCCTGAGTTTGCCGGGTGCCGCATGTCCGGGTGGTAACCCGTGGTCAGCGCACCGCGCGCGTGTGACGATCGATGCGGTAAGCGCCGCACCCGCATGAGGAGCCATGATCGACACCGCCCGACAGCCCCGCCGCCTCTTCCGGGCCCGTGACCATCGCGTGGTCGCCGGGGTCGCGTCCGGCCTGGCCCGGCACCTGCGGGTGTCGCCGCTGGCCGTGCGGGCCGCGTTCGTGATCCTGCTCGGCTTCAACGGGCTGGGCCTGATGCTCTACGCGGGCTTCTGGGCGGTCCTGCCGTACGAGCGGGTCACCGGCGAGCCGCGGCGCCGGGACGTGGCGCAGCTCGTGCCGTTCATCGCGATCGGTGTCGGCCTGATCCTGCTGCAGGTGCTGGTGCTCGGCGAGAACGCGGGCGTCACCGGCACGGCCGGCTGGCTGGTCGCGATCGTGGCGGTCGGCGCCGGCATCATCTGGCACGAGTCCACGCCGGAGCGGCGTCGCCAGTGGACCGAGGCGCTGCCGCGCTTCCCCTGGCTGGGCACGTTCCTGGAGGAGAGCGACCGGCGGCTGTTCCTGTTCCGGTTCATCGGCGGCGGCCTGCTGGTCGCGGTCGGGGTGATCGGCATGGTCGCGGTGTACGTCCCGGCGGAGAACTCCGAGGCCGTGGTCAACGGCATGCTGTTCGCCGGGCTCGGCCTGGCCGGCGTGGCCGTGGTCGCGGCGCCGGTGCTGTGGCGGACGATGAGCCTGCTGCGCGCCGAGCGGGAGGGCCGGATCCGGGAGACCGAGCGCGCCGAGCTGGCCGCGATGGTGCACGACCAGGTGCTGCACACGCTCGCGCTGATCCAGCGCAACGCGGACGACGTGAAGGCGGTGCAGCGGCTGGCCCGGGGACAGGAGCGCAGCCTGCGCAACTGGCTCTACAAGCCGACGGCGTCGCCGACCGAGCGGTTCGCGGCCGCGCTGGAGGAGGCGGCGGCCGAGGTCGAGGACACGTACGCGATCGCGGTCGAGGTCGTGGTGGTCGGTGACCGGGAGACGGACGAGCGCGTCGCCGCGCTGGTGATGGCCGCCCGGGAGGCGCTGGTGAACGCGGCCCGGCACGCCGGCGTGGCGACCGTGTCGCTCTACGCCGAGGTGGAGGAGGACCAGCTCAGCGTGTTCGTCCGGGACCGGGGCGCGGGCTTCGACATGGAGTCGGTGGAGGAGAACCGGCACGGCGTGCGCGGCTCGATCCTGGGCCGGATGAGCCGGCACGGCGGGCGCGCCGAGATCCGCAGCGAGCTCGGGGACGGCACCGAGGTCCGATTGTTCCTCCCGATGGACCGTGACGTGGTGACCTCCGGTAGGGAAAGGTGAGCAGCATGAGTCTCAGAGTCTTCCTCGTCGACGACCACGCGATGTTCCGGGCAGGTGTCCGCGCCGAGCTGGGCGCGCACGTGGACGTGGTGGGTGAGGCCAGCACCGTGGCGGAGGCGGTCAGCCGGATCGCCGCGACCACGCCGGACGTGGTGCTGCTGGACGTGCACATGCCGGACGGCGGCGGCCGCGCGGTGCTGGAGGCGATGCGCAAGTCGCACCCGCAGGTGCGGTTCCTGGCGCTCTCCGTCTCGGACGCGGCCGAGGACGTGATCGGGCTGATCCGGGCCGGCGCCCGCGGCTACGTCACGAAGACGATCTCGCCGGACGAGCTGGCCGCCGCGATCAGGCGGGTGGCCGAGGGCGACGCGGTGTTCAGCCCGCGGCTGGCCGGCTTCGTGCTGGACGCGTTCGCGGCCCGGCCGGACGCGCCGGTGGCCGACCCGGAGCTGGACCAGCTCACCAACCGCGAGCGCGAGGTGCTGCGGCTGCTGGCCCGGGGGTACGCGTACAAGGAGATCGCCAAGGAGCTGTTCATCTCGATCAAGACGGTCGAGACGCACGTGTCGAACGTGCTCCGGAAGCTGCAGATGAGCAACCGCTACGAGCTGTCCCGCTGGGCCGCCGACCGCCGCCTCGTCTAGGCCCCACAATCCGGTCTGTCCGTAAAAATCCCTTGCGCCTCCACATAGGATTTTGTTAATCAGGGGGTTACACCGGGCGCGGGGAACATCACAGCCGCTGCCTGCGGAAACGACGGCGATCTGCAGTCGAAGGAATGAAATACCTGATCAGATGGGACGGCTTGGGGCCCGAAACATGCAGGTAACAGGCTATGTCGTCCGCCCTGGCAAGTATCGGCTTGATAACAGCACCTTCACCTGTGAGTCCCTGCGGTGTCACAGTGTTCCTCACCTCACATACCCCTCGTGAGTGCCCTGAGGAGGCCCTTCCCATGCGCGGGAAAACCGCAATAAAGATCTCGGCTGGTCTTGCCGCGACCGCCCTGCTCGTCACCGCCTGCGGTGGCGGGGGCGACGACGAGGCCGGTGCCAGCAACGCTGTCGTCTCCATCGAGGTCGCGGAGCCGCAGTACCTGCTCCCGTCCAACACGAACGAGACCAGCGGCTCGCAGGTGCTCGCCGCTCTGTTCACGCCGCTCGTGGACTACGACGCCGACAACAAGCCGGTCGAGGTGGCCGCCGAGTCCATCAACACGACGGACAACGTCACCTGGACCATCAAGCTGAAGGACGGCTACACCTTCCACAACGGTGAGAAGGTGACCGCCGACAGCTACATCAACGCGTGGAACTACGGCTCGTACGGTCCGAACGGCCAGAACAACTCCTACTTCTGGGAGAAGATCGAGGGCTGGGCCGACATGCAGTCCGAGGACCCGGACGGTGAGGAGGGCCCGCAGAAGGCGCCCGAGCCGAAGGCGAAGACGCTGACCGGTCTCGCGAAGGTCGACGACCTGACGTTCACGGTCAAGCTGTCCGCGGCGTTCTCCGAGTTCAAGACGATGCTCGGCTACACCGCGTTCTACCCGCTGCCGGCCGCCGCGTTCGCCTCCGAGGGTGTCGTCAAGGAAGACTTCCAGGAAGCCATCATCGGCAACGGCCCCTTCAAGATGAAGGGCACCTGGCAGCACGACTCGCAGATCGAGGTCGAGCAGTACGCCGAGTACCCGGGCGAGAAGCCGAAGGTTCAGGGCGTCATCTTCAAGATCTACCAGGCGCTGCCGGCGGCCTACGCCGACCTGGCCGCGGACAACCTGGACGTGCTGAAGCAGATCCCGACCGAGAACATCTCGAGCGCCGAGGCGGACCTGGGCGACCGGTTCAAGAAGAGCGCGGCCTCGACGTTCCAGTTCGTGGCGTTCCCGACGTACCAGCAGGAGTTCAGCAAGCCTGAGGTGCGCCGCGCGATCTCGCAGGCGATCAACCGCGACGAGATCATCACCAGCGTCTTCAAGGGCTCGCAGACCGCCGCCCGCTCCTTCGTCTCCCCGGTCGTGGCCGGCTACCGCGAGGACACCTGCGGCCAGTACTGCGTCTTCGACGCCGCCAAGGCCAAGTCGGAGTACGACGCCGCCGGCGGCCCGAAGCAGATCACCATCACCTACAACGGCGACGGTGGCCACAAGGACTGGGTCGACGCGACCTGCAACCAGCTCAAGACGAACCTGGGCATCGAGTGCACCGGTGTCGCCGAGCCGAAGTTCGCCGACCTGCTGACCAAGCTCGACGACAAGCAGCCGATCGGCATGTTCCGGATGGGCTGGGTCATGGACTACCCGTCCATGGAGAACTACCTGGGCCCGATCTACACCACCGACGGCTCGTCGAACTACTACGGCTACTCGAACAAGCAGTTCGACGCGCTGTACAAGGAGGGCGTCTCCGCCGCCACGCCGGAGGAGGCCATCGCGAAGTACCAGGCCGCCGAGGACCTTCTGGTGCAGGACATGCCGGTGATCCCGCTGCGGTTCGGCCAGAACAACTTCGGTCACTCCACCAAGGTGAAGAATGTCGAGATGGACCTCTTCAACCGTGTGAACCTGATCAAGATCGAGGCCGCCTGAGTCAAGGCCGCGTCATGACGGGGGTGGCGCCGCGGGTCCAATCGGACGCGCGGCGCCACCGCCGTGTCACGCCGTCGCTGCTCACGAGGCAGTTTGCACCGCGCTCCGTCGCGGAGAAGGCCTGAGAAATGCTTCGTTATATCATCCGGCGCCTGCTTCAGGGCGTGCTCACGTTCTTCGGAGCCACGTTCGTCGTCTACGCGCTCATGTTCGCCAACCAAAACGACCCGCTGCAGGCGCTCGCGGGGGAGCGGCCGATCTCGGAGAGCGTCCGGCAGGCGCTGACCGAGCGCTACCACCTCAACGAGCCGTTCATCGTCCAGTACGGCTACTACATGCAGGGCATCTTCCAGGGTGACTTCGGCACGTCGCTGACCAACCGGCCAATCTCCGAGCTCCTGGAGAGTGCCTGGCCGAACACCGCACGGCTTGCCCTCATGGCGGTCATCTTCGCCGCGCTGATCGGTATCGTGGCCGGCGTCGTGGCGGGTATCCGGCGTGCGAGCATCTTCGATCACACCACGTTGATCATTACGTTGGTGTTGATCTCGATTCCGATCGTGGTGTTGGCGCCGTTGATGCAGTTGTTCTTCGGTGTGGAGTTGCGGTGGTTCCCCGCGACGGCGGGTGCGAATCCGACGTTCTACGCGTTGATGCTGCCCGCGATGGTGTTGGGTGCGGGTTCGTTGGCCACGTATTCGCGGTTGACGCGTACGTCGGTGGTGGAGAATCTGCGTGCCGACTATGTGCGTACGGCGAAGGCGAAGGGTTTGACCCGGAACCGGGTGATCGGTGTGCACGTGTTGCGGAACTCGCTGATCCCGGTGATCACCTACATCGGTGTCGATCTGGGTGGTCTGATGGCCGGCGCGATCGTGACCGAGGGTGTGTTCAACATCCCGGGTGTCGGCTCGCAGTTGTTCCGTGGCATCACGACCGAGGATGGGCCGCTGGTGGTGGGCTTCGTCAGCATTCTGGTGATCATCTTCATTCTGGCCAACCTGATCGTCGACCTGCTCTACGCGGTCCTGGACCCGAGGATCCGGTATGAGTGAGCACACGGCAGGAAACGGACGGGGCGGACCGGAGCGAGGCGAAGTGTCATGAGTGACCTGCAATCGATCGCCGCGGCGGAGACGCCGAGCGGTACCCCCGTCAAGGGCACCGGTGAGGAGAAGGCCCGCAGCCTGGGCCAGGACGCCTGGCGGGACCTCCGGCACAACTGGATCTTCTGGTTCGCGTCCGCGATCGCGCTGATCGTGATCCTGATGGCCATCGTGCCGTCGCTGTTCACGCCGAACGACCCGGCCGACTGCGCGCTGTCCCGGCAGCACGCGCCGGGTAGTGGCTGGGCGCTGTTCGGCTACGACTTCCAGGGCTGTGACATCTACGCCCGGACGGTCTACGGCGCCCGCGCCTCGATCTGGGTCGGCGTGCTCTCCACCGCGCTGGCCTCGACGGTCGGCCTGATCTTCGGCCTGTCCTCCGGCTTCTTCGGCGGCTGGCTGGACGCGATCCTGTCCCGGATCACCGACATCGTGCTCGGCATCCCGCTGCTGCTCGCCGCGATCGTGCTCGGCAAGCGCCTGGCGTCGACCGACACCGGCGGCTCGTCCGGCCTGATGGCGGTCGTGATCGTGCTCGGCATCCTGGGCTGGACCACGGCCGCGCGCGTGATGCGCTCATCGGTGATCTCGGCGAAGAACCAGGACTACGTGGCCGCGGCGCGCATGCTCGGTGCGGGGAATTTCCGGATCATGTTCCGGCACATCCTGCCGAACGCGATTGCGCCGTTCATCGTGGTGTTGACGATCGCGCTGGGACAGTTCATCGCGACCGAGGCCACGCTGTCGTTCCTGGGTATCGGGTTGAAGGGCAACGCGATCAGCTGGGGTATCGACATCTCCACGGCGTCGAAGCACGTTCGTGAGTCCGCTCCGCCGCTGGTCGCGCCGTCGATGTTCCTGGCGATGACCGTGCTGGCGTTCATCATGCTCGGCGACGCCATCCGCGACGCCTTCGACCCGAAGCTGCGGTGAGCACGACAATGACCGACATCAAGGTGAACACGGAAACCCTCCCGATCGACGCGGCGGCACCGCTGCTCGCCGTGGAGGACCTCAAGGTCGAGTTCCGCACCGCGACCGGTGTGGCCAAGGCCGTCAACGGCGCGAACTTCCGGCTCGCCGAGGGCGAGACGCTCGCGATCCTCGGCGAGTCCGGCTGCGGCAAGTCCGTGACCGCGCAGGCGATCATGGGCATCCTGGACACGCCGCCCGGTTTCATCACCGGCGGCGAGGTGCGCTACCGCGGCGTCGACCTGCTCAAGCTCAAGGAGGAGCAGCGCCGCCAGGTCCGGGCCAACCGGATCGCGATGATCTTCCAGGACGCGCTCTCCGCACTGAACCCGGTCTTCACGGTCGGCTTCCAGCTCGGCGAACTCTTCCGCAAGCACCGCGGCATGTCCCGCGCGGACGCGAAGAAGCGCGCGATCGAGCTGCTCGACCAGGTGAAGATCCCGGCCGCCCGGCAGCGCGTCGGCGAGTACCCGCACCAGTTCTCCGGCGGCATGCGGCAGCGCGTCATGATCGCCATGGCGCTGGCGCTCGACCCGGAGGTGCTGATCGCGGACGAGCCCACCACGGCGCTCGACGTGACCGTGCAGGCGCAGATCATGAACCTGCTCGCCGAGGTGCAGCGCGAGCGGAACATGGGCCTCATCCTGATCACGCACGACATGGGCGTGGTCGCGGACGTGGCGGACCGGATCTCGGTCATGTACGCCGGCCGCGTGGTGGAGGAGGCGCCGGTCTACGACATCTACGCCCGGCCGGCCCACCCGTACACGAAGGCGCTGCTCGAGTCGATCCCCCGGGTCGACCTCAAGGGCCAACAGCTCAGCGTGATCAAGGGCCTTCCGCCGACGCTGACGAACATCCCGCCGGGTTGCCCGTTCGCCGCCCGGTGCCGGTTCGCCCGCGACGTCTGCCGTCAGGACCCGGCGCCGCCCGCGTACCAGGTCACCCACAACCGCACCGCCCGGTGCCACTTCTGGAAGGAGGTGACCGGCGTTGAGTGACGACATCGTGCTGCAGACGAAAGATCTGAAGAAGCACTTCCCCATCACCCAGGGCATCGTCTTCCAGTCGAAGGTCGGCGCCGTACAGGCGGTCGACGGGGTCGACCTGGAACTCAAGCGCGGCGAGACGCTCGGCATCGTGGGCGAGTCCGGCTGCGGCAAGTCCACGCTGGCCCGCCTGCTCGTCGGACTGGAGACGCCGACGTCCGGTGCGATCAACGTGCGCGGTCAGGACATGACCAAGCTCCGGGGCGGTGAACTGCGCCGGGCCCGCCGCAACATCCAGATGGTGCTGCAGGACCCGTACACGTCGCTGAACCCGCGCATGACGGTCGGCGACATCATCGGCGAGCCCTTCGAGATCCACACCGACGTGGCGCCGAAGAGCGACCGGAAGCGCCGCGTCCGGGACCTGCTCGACATCGTCGGCCTGAACCCGGACCACATCAACCGCTACCCGCACCAGTTCTCCGGCGGACAACGCCAGCGCATCGGCATCGCCCGCGCCCTGGCACTCCGCCCCGAGATCATCGTCTGCGACGAGCCGGTCTCAGCCCTGGACGTCTCCATCCAGGCCCAGGTCATCAACCTGCTGGAACAGCTCCAGGACGAACTGGGCCTGTCCTACATCTTCATCGCGCACGACCTGTCCGTGGTCCGGCACATCGCGGACCGCGTCTCGGTCATGTACCTCGGCCGGATCGTCGAGACCGGTCGCGACCTGGAGATCTACGAGCAGCCCACGCACCCGTACACCCAGGCCCTGCTCTCGGCGGTGCCGGTCCCCGACCCCACCCTGCGCGGCCACCGCGACCAGATCGTCCTCGAGGGCGACGTCCCCTCCCCGGCCAACCCGCCCTCGGGCTGCCGGTTCCGGACGCGCTGCTGGAAGGCACAGCAGAAGTGCGCCGACGAGGATCCGATGCTGACGTTGCGTGCTAAGTCGGCTCATCCGAGCGCTTGCCACTTCGCTGAGGTTCGTGACGTGGTGCACGCGGTGGACTGATCGTTTGTCACCGAAGGTGGGGTCCGGTGGTTTTTGCTGGGCCCTGCTTTCGTTTTGTGTGATTTCTGTTGGTTGCGGTTTCGTCGGGTGGGGGTGTGGGGGCGATCGGCCGCACGACGGGCGGTCAGGCTTGATCCCGTCGTGCGGCCGATCGCCCCCACACCCCATGTGGTCGCTTTGGGTTGTTCGGCTGCGGCATTTTAGGCGGGGTCTTGGTGTTGCCGCCCACCCCACACCGACCCGGGCCCCCACCGTCACACTTCGTGGGTGCTTGTAAGCGCCGTTATTGGCCCCGAGGTCTCCGGTGCCGGTCGCGCCGTGGTCGTTTTTCAGGGTGCCTGGTCGGCCTTTACCCCCCGTGCCGCTGTCCCGGCCCGTCACGTCCCCCGTTCCCCGGCGCTTCGCGCCTCCGCCCCGCCCCCGGCCCTCAGCGTGCTCACCCGCCGGCCCTTCCCTATGGGCTGTCGGGTGGGTGTGACGACTACGGGTGCTTGGGAGGCGCGGAGCGGCGGTGTGGGGCGGGAGGGTGAAAGAAGCGGAAGGTGCCCATGGGGGCTGATGCTCAGCCAGGCACCCTGAAAATTGACCGCCTCGCGGCCGGCACCGGAGACCTCGGGGTCAATAACGGTGCTTACGAGCACCCACGATGTGTGAGGGTGGTGCCCGGGTCGGTGTCAGGTGGTGGTTACTCCAAGACCCCGCTTAAAAGGCCGCCGCCGTATAACCCAAAAGCGACCACTGGGGTGTGGGGGCGATCGCGCGCACGACGGGATCAAGCCTGACCGCCCGTCGTGCGCGCGATCGCCCCCACACCCCCCTCCGACGAAACCGCAAGAAAAACTAAAGAGGCCCCCGCCCCGCACGCAGCAGAAGAAGAGCAACCTGCGCCCCATCCGCCCCCAACGCCTCGCGGAACTTCTCCATAATCTCCCGCTCCCGACTCAACACGAGACGCGTCCCACCCGACGCGACACGCGTCTTGCCGACCTGCTGAGAGAGCGACGATCGCTCCTTCCAGAGCGCGATGATCGCATCGTCGATCTCGTTGATCCGGGAGCGGATCTCAAGGATCGCCGCCGACGCGGTCGCCTCGGCCGTGCCGGTGTCCTGGCTGGGCCGGCCGGCGTCCTGCGGCTGTTCCACTACCGTGGCCATTCTCATCTCCTGATCACGCTGGGTCGGTTCCGGGACGCGAAAAAGCCCCGGGCTGCCGAGCCCGGGGCTTTGTCGTAGGTCTGTCGTTCAGGCGCGACCCACGGCTGCCGGGACTCCGGAGCCGTAGCCATAAAATCGCGCCTGCGGGAACACGTCGTCGAGTATGCCCAGGCCGGATGTGTCCGCGCAAGCGTTTGCCCACTTATCGGACACATCCGGCGGTCGGCGGACGATTTCCGTCAGGCGATGCGGGTGATGCGGTCGGCCGGGCCCGGTGCGACCGGGCTGTTCGCCTCCAGGTAGGCGACCAGTGCGTCGATGTCGAAGCCGGGTGCGGTGGTGCGGTCGGCGCCGAGTGTCAGGTTGGTGAAGCCGTCGCCGCCGTTGGCCAGGAAGTCGTTGGTCGTCACCCGGTACGTCGCGGCCGGGTCGATCGGGGTGCCGTTGAGCGCGAGGTTGCTGACCCGGCTGCCGGCCGCGGCGGTGCTGTCGAAGCTGTACGTGAAGCCGGCCGAGACCTGCAGCACGCGCTGGGTGGTCTGCCCGGCGAAGCCGGCGAACTGCTGCTCGAGCACGTCCTTGAGCTGCGCGCCGGTGAACGTCTGGGTGACCACCAGGTTGTTGAACGGCTGCACCGTGAACGTCTCGCCGTAGGTGATCTGCCCGGGTGCCTCACCGCCGGACTGCGCGTCGTACGGCAGGGACGCGCGGATGCCGCCCGGGTTCATCAGCGCGATCTGCGCGCCGTCGTCCCGCGTGTACGCCAGCTGCGCGTCCGCGATCACGTCGCCGAGCGGGCTCTCCTGGTTGGCGCCCGGGTCCCGGCTGATGGTCGCGGTGATCGAGCCGACGATCCGGTTCGCGATCGGCGCGACCGCGGTGCGGTACTTGTCCGCGATCTGCTTCGCGGCCGGGTCACGGAGCGCCGGGTTGCGGACCGGCGCGCCGGCCGGGTCGGTCTGCCAGGTGCCGTCCGGGTTGCGTACGCCGTTCTCCACGATGACGTTGCGTGCGGTGATCTCGGCGAACGCCCCGGTGCGCTTGTCCAGCGCGTAGTCGATGTCGGTGATCAGCGTGCCGTTGCTGCCGGCGCTGGTCACGACGGTCTGCGTGCCGTGCGGGTTCGGCAGCGCGCAGGTGTAGTAGCGGTGCGTGTGGCCGGAGACGACCAGGCCGAACTCGGGGCGCAGGCCGTTGACGATGCCGACGACCGGGCCGGAGAAGTTCGCGCAGTCGGACAGGCCGGGCGTGGCCGGCGGCGAGTTCTGCTGGCCGCCCTCGTGCAGCAGCAGGACCAGGGACTTGACGCCGAACGCGCGGAGCAGGCCACCCCACTTGTTCGCGGTCTCGATCTCGTCGAGGAACGTCACGTCCGCGATGCCGGCCGGGTTGACGATGCTGGGCGTGGCCTCCAGCGTCATGCCGACGAAGCCGACCGGGACGCCGTCGACCAGCCGCACCTCGACCGGCGGCAGGATCGGCAGGCCGGACCGCTTGTAGACGGTGTTCGCGGCGAGGTAGGTGAAGCGTGCGCCGGCGAACCCGTCGCCGTCCTGGCAGCCGTCGACCGGGTGGCAGCCGCCGCGGTTGAGGCGGATCAGCTCGCTGACGCCCTCGTCGAACTCGTGGTTGCCGACCGAGCTGATCTCCAGCCCGACCTGGTCCATCAGCTCGATCGTCGGCTCGTCGTGGAACGCGGCACTGACCAGCGGTGACGCGCCGATCAGGTCGCCCGCGCCGACCGTGATGCTGCGGCCGCGACCCTCCGCCCGGGCCTCGGCGCGCAGCTTCTTAAGCCAGGTGGCGAGGTATTCGACGCCGCCGGCCGGCACGCCGGTGACCAGGCCGCCGCTGCCGGTCGGCGGGTCGATGGCGCCGTGGAAGTCGTTGTAGCTGAGGAAGTTGCCCTTGACGGTCCGGTCGCCGTGCTGGAACGACACGTTGACCGGGGTGAGGGTGTCGGCTGACGGCGGGGCGGAGACGCTGCCGGGCACGAGAGCTATGGCTATGGCCAGCGCGGCGGCCGGCGTTGCCAGCGCCCGCAGCACCGGCCAGAGGCGCTTGCGAGATCGATCCATGCACGCATGCTTATCCATCCGTGGGTCCCCCGCCAGAGTGCTCGGGTGTCGTCTTGGCATCGGCGAGGTTGCCTGTCGTACGGGGGGCCTAGACTTGCCCGCGATGCAATCGCTGTTTGATGTCCCCCCGGTCCAGCCCACGCCGCCGACCCGCCCCGCGTCGCCTCGCCGCGACACGGAGGCGCTGCTCGCCGGGCTCAACGGTCCCCAGCGTGACGCGGTGACGCACGCCGGTGGGCCGCTGCTGATCGTGGCCGGTGCCGGGTCGGGCAAGACCCGGGTGCTGACGAACCGCATCGCCTATCTGCTGGCCGCGCGCGACGTGCATCCCGGCGAGATCATGGCGATCACGTTCACGAACAAGGCCGCCGGTGAGATGAAGGAGCGGGTCGCCGCGCTGGTCGGCAACCGCGCCCGGATGATGTGGGTCTCCACGTTCCACTCTGCGTGCGTGCGCATCCTGCGCGCGGAGCACGAGCATGCCGGGCTGAAGTCGACGTTCTCGATCTACGACGCGGACGATTCGCGCCGGCTGATGACGCTGGTCGCGCGCGAGCTGGACCTCGACCCGAAGCGCTACCCGCCGCGCGGTCTGGCCACCCAGGTGTCGAACCTGAAGAACGAGCTGACCGACCCGGAGGAGTTCGCGGCGAAGGCGTCCGGGCCGAACGAGCGGGCCGTCGCCGAGGCGTACCAGCTCTACCAGCGCCGTCTGCGGGAGGCGCACGCGCTGGACTTCGATGACCTGATCATGGCGACCGTGCACCTGTTCCAGTCGCATCCGCTGGTCGCGGAGTCGTACCGGCGCCGGTTCCGGCACGTGCTGGTCGACGAGTACCAGGACACCAACCACGCGCAGTACACGTTGATCCGTGAGCTGGTCGGCAACGGTGTGCCCGAGGCCGGCCTGCCGCCGGCCGAGCTGTGCGTGGTCGGCGACGCGGACCAGTCGATCTACGCGTTCCGCGGCGCGACGATCCGGAACATCCTGGAGTTCGAGCGCGACTACCCGGACGCGCGCACGATCCTGCTGGAGCAGAACTACCGCTCCACCCAGACCATCCTGAACGCGGCGAACGCGGTGATCGACCGCAACACGTCCCGCAAGCCGAAGCGGCTCTGGAGCGACCAGGGCGAGGGCGAGCGGATCGTCGGGTACGTGGCGGACACCGAGCACGCCGAGGCGGACTGGGTGGCCCGGGAGATCGACCGGCTCGGCGACAACGGGCTGGCCAAGCCGGGTGACGTGGCCGTCTTCTACCGGACGAACGCGCAGTCCCGGGTGTTCGAGGAGGTGTTCATCCGCGTCGGCCTGCCGTACAAGGTGGTCGGCGGGGTGCGCTTCTACGAGCGCAAGGAGGTCCGGGACGCGCTGGCCTACCTGCGTGCCGTGGTCAACGACGACGACACCGTCAGCATCCGCCGCATCCTGAACACGCCGAAGCGCGGCATCGGTGAGCGCGCCGAGGCGTGCGTCGAGGCGCTGGCGAACCGGGAGCGCATCTCGTTCGGCGCCGCGTTGCGCCGGGCCGCGGAGGCGCCGGGCATCTCGACCCGCGCGGTCAACGGCATCAACGAGTTCGTGGCGATGCTCGACGACGTGCGCGAGCTGGCCCGGACCGCCCCGCCGGAGGAGGTGCTGGAGGCGCTGATCACCCGCTCCGGCTACCTGACCGGTCTGGAGGAGAGCATCGACCCGCAGGACGCGGGCCGGGTGGAGAACCTGCAGGAGCTGGTCAGCGTCGCCCGGGAGTACACGGAGCGCACCGAGGCCGCGGACGGGCCGGAGTCGTCCGTCGCCGGGTTCCTGGAGCAGGTGGCGCTGGTCGCGGACGCGGACCAGATCCCGGACGAGCCGGACGCCGACCACCAGGGCGTGGTCACGCTGATGACGCTGCACACGGCGAAGGGCCTGGAGTTCCCGGTCGTGTTCCTCACCGGCATGGAGGAGGGCGTGTTCCCGCACATGCGGGCCATGTCCGACACCAAGGAGCTGGAGGAGGAGCGGCGCCTGGCGTACGTCGGGATCACCCGGGCACGGCAGCGGCTCTACCTGTCGCGCGCGGTCACCCGGTCCGCCTGGGGCGCCCCGCAGTACAACCCGGCGTCGCGGTTCACCGACGAGCTGCCGTCCGAGCTGGTCCGGTGGGAGCGCACCGAGGGGTCGTACACGACGTGGTCCGGCTCGGCCGGTGGGGTCGGCGGCCGCGGCGCTTCGCGCAATTCCAGTTTCGTCGGGGGTACGAGCAAGGCGCAGAAGATCGCGCAGGGGCTCGGCATCGACGCCAGCAAGCTCGCCACCGCCAGTGACCTGCGCACCCAGGCGCCGTCCGTGTCGCCCGGCGACCGGGTCAACCACCAGCGGTACGGGCTGGGCCGGGTCCTGGTGGTCGAGGGCCAGGGTGCCGGGGCACGCGCGCAGATCGACTTCGGTGACCAGAAGGTGTGGCTGGTGCTGCGCCACGCGCCGATCGAGAAGATGTAGGTCAGCAGCCCAGGTCGACGCCGCGGTCCGCCATCCAGGCGGCCGGGTCGACCTGGTTCCACATGCCGTCGTGCACCTCGAAGTGCAGGTGCGGCCCGGTGGAGTTGCCGGTGGAGCCCTCCGCGCCGATGGTCTGGCCGGGCGTGACCCGGTCACCGGGCGAGACCGCGACCCGGGACAGGTGCGCATAGTGCGTGTAGAAACCGTTGCCGTGGTCGACGAGCACGGACAGGCCGTAGCCGCCGTAGTTCGCGCCGGCCGTGACCACGGTGCCGGCGCCGGCCGTGCGGACCCGGGTGCCGCTGGCCGCGGCCAGGTCGATGCCGGCGTGCAGCTTGCCCCAGCGGCGGCCGAAGCAGGACGTGGTGCGGCCCTCCGGCATCGGATCCACCCAGGCCTTGGCCGCAGGCTTGCTCGTCCGGCTCGGCGACGGCGACGGTGACCGGCCGGGGCTCGGCTTGTCCGGCGTGGGACTTGCGGCCGGCGCTGGAGACGTGGCGGCCGGGGTGACCGGGGACGTGGCGGCCGGCGCGGCCGACGCGCTCGCCGGGACCCGCTCGGCGGAGCGGTTGGCGGCGGACGCGGCGGCGGCACGCTCCTCCAGCGCGTCCACGACCGCGGCCGGTGCGGCCCGCGTGACGTCGTCGGGGCCGGTGACGGCGCCGTGGAGCGTCGCGGCACCGGTGACGGCCATCCCGGTGACCGCGAGCGTCGCCGCGGCCGCCTGGCGAAGCTGAGCGGCCTTCTGATCCGGTCGCCGGTGCGCGCCGCCCTTCAGTTCGGCGAGCCGCGGGCGGTGACGGTGCCGGCCGGGCAGCCGCCGATGCCGCCCGGCACGGTCCTTCGGCCGCCCGGCATCGCCGGGAACGAGCTGATCGTCGGCGGCCCGCCGGCCCTCGGGAACCGTCCGGGCCTCGGGGCTGCGCCGCGGCGCGGGGATGAGCCGAGGGGCGGCCGGCAGTCGCGGCTCGTCGGCGGCCCGCCGGCCCCCGGGAACCGTCCGGACTTCGGGGCTGCGCCGCGGCGCGGGGATGAGCCGAGGGGCGGCCGGCAGTCGCGGCCCGGGGATGACCGGTGCCTCGCGCAGGCCGGCCTGCGTCTGGTCAGCCTGCGGCTGGGTCTCTGGCTGGGCGGCCTGCGGCCGGGCCTCCGGCTGGGCGGCCTGCGGCCGGGCGGTGGTCTGCGGAAGGGCCGGGAACTCCGGACGGGTGGCCGTCCGCGACATGGCCGGGAGCTCCGTCCCGGCGGCGGCCCCAGGCCCGGCGGGCGGCAGGGCCAGGATCTCCGGCTGGTCGGCGGTCTGCGGGAGGGCCGGGAACTCCGGCTGGACGGCGGCATCCGTCGGGGCCAGGATCGCCGGTCGGGCGGCGGTCTGCGGGCGGGCCCGCAACTCCGGCTCGGCCGCGGTCTCCGGCCGGGCCGGGAACGCCGGCACCGCCGGGAACGCCCGCACCGCCGGGAACTCTGGCGCGGCAGGGAGCACCGGCAGGGCCGGGGCCTCGGGGCCGGCCACGGCGCCGGGGGTCGCCCGGTCGTCCGGGGCCGTGATCGTGCCGGTGTCCGGGTCGTCGTACACGGGCGCACCTCCGTCGGCTGAACAGCAGCAATGACGAAGAATGCTGAACGATCACGCTATGACCCGCTAGGTGATACCCGACAGGATCGATCCGTATCAGTCCCGATCGAGGTGGATTTGTCCGGTCGGCGGCCCGGGCGTCCCGAAATTGGCCGGCGCCCGTCGTGTGCCAGCACACACTTCGGCCAGTGACATGATGAACAGCGAAAACCTGGGGTAGACGAAAAACCGCCCTCCCCGTACGGGAAGGGCGGTAACGAAGAGCGGAGCGTCAGGGCGCCGTCACGGCGCCGTAGACCTGCTCGACCTCGAGCTGGATGTCGACGCCCTTCTCGCGCAGCAGCGGCACGGGGTCGCGGGGCTCGCCGTCGACGTGGATCTCCAGGTGGAGGTGCGCGCCGTAGGAGTGGCCCGTGTCGCCGACCAGGCCGAGCGTGTCGCCGGCCTTGACCTGCTGACCCGCCTCGACCATGAGCTGCGAAGAGTGTCCATATATGGTCTCGACGCCGTCGCCGTGGTCGACAATGACTGCGTAGCCGTACCCGCCGTACCACCCGGCCAGCTTCACGGTGCCACCGTGAACGGCCTTGTACGGCGTGCCCTCCTGGGCGGCCAGGTCGATGCCCTGGTGGACCTCGTTCCACCGGATGCCGTACGGCGCGGTGAAGTCGTATCCGTGCAGCGGAAGGAGCCAGGCATCGGGGGAGTCGGCCAGCGAGGTGGCGAGGCCCGCGTCCGCGGACTCCTCGCGGTCGCTGTCACGCGTGGAGCGCTCGGCGCTCGCTTCGCGCTCGGCGAGTTCCTCCGCGGTGGTCGCGCTGTCCAGCGAGTTCTTCAGCGCGGTGGTGTCGACGCCCTTGGCGTCGTCCAGCGCGGCGCCCGCGCCCAGGGCCACCACTCCCGCGCCCACCAGTGCGGTGGTCACCACCGCCGCGTAGCGGCTTCCGGGAACAGTAGGTACGCGACGTCGACCGCGATAGCGGTCTGGCTCGGATGAAAGCCGCTGACGCACGTACACCCTCCGATATCTGTCCACTCGCCGGTGCTTTCGCGCTCCGGACTGCCGGGCGCTGACCGTGGGTGAACACTGGCTGGTTTAGACCGCCGGTCCGGGGTATCCCGGTTGACAGCCGTTGGACACGGTAGCCAAGCGGTGGGCCGGTCACAAGTTCTGCAGCCGATTTGCTGACTGGGTGTGCGACGTCATGGCGCAGAATGCCGGAATTCGTAACCATTTGTACCCCCCGTCGTTAGTGGCGCTGCGTAATTTTCGCCCATACCTAACGTGATGTGACGGCGGCTACTTCATCGAGTGACGACCCGATTGCGCATCGGTCCATCCCCTAGGGGCTGCACGATCGTTAAGGTAGCTCTGTGGACATCTCTCATCACTGAATAGAGGTGCGGCAGCTATGGAACCGCGAATTCGGGTTGTGGTCGCGAAGCCGGGCCTGGACGGGCACGATCGCGGCGCGAAGGTGGTCGCACGGGCGCTCCGGGACGCCGGTATGGAGGTCGTCTACACCGGTCTGCACCAGACGCCGGAGCAGATCGTGGAGACCGCGATCCAGGAGGACGCGGACGCGGTCGGGCTGTCCGTGCTCTCCGGTGCGCACATGACGCTGTTCCGGCGGGTGGTCGAGCTGCTGGCCGAGCGCGGCGTCGACGACATCGTGGTGTTCGGCGGCGGCATCATTCCGGGCGCGGACATCCCGGAACTGGAGCGGATCGGGGTGGCGAAAATCTTCGGCCCCGGTGCCACCATGCAGTCGATCGTCGACTGGGTGCGCGCGAATGTGGCGGGAATCCCGGCGGACAGTAAATAGGCCCGGTGGCTGCCCCATTCGGTGGCGGCCGCCGCCCGATTTCGACGGGAAATGCGGAAATAGGGAAGGGCCGGACGCACCCCTCACACGTCCGGCCCCTCTATGCGCGATGCCCCGCCGCCACCCCTCGACCGACAGGGCATCGGCCGCTTTCTCGTCCCGCCGCCGCTGTGCGGTGCGCTGACATCTGACTCAACGACGCCCTCTGAACAGGGGTTACGGAACCGGCTACGCGATTTTTGGCGTAACTCGTGTCCCAACGCCACCGCCTGCACCGACAACTGTGCGACGGGCGGAATGTGCAGTACCGCACACCATGTACCCGCCTGGCAGTGCGGAGTGCCCAGGTCGCTAGGGTGACGGGAAAGGCACCTTCTCATCACCGGATGAGCGGTGCACATCCACGCTGGCAGCGGCGCCGGGGTGCCGCGGAGTGAATCGGGACGCGCAAGTGGACCTGTATGAGTACCAGGGGCGCGAGCTATTCGAGCGGCACGGCCTGCCCGTGCTGAGCGGTGGCGTCGCCACGACCCCCGAGGAGGCCCGCGCGATCGCCGAGCGTCTCGGCGGCCGGGTCGTTGTCAAGGCGCAGGTGAAGGTCGGTGGCCGCGGTAAGGCCGGCGGCGTCAAGCTGGCCGAGGGCGTCGAAGAGGCGACCGCCCGCGCGACGGACATCCTCGGGATGGACATCAAGGGTCACACGGTGCACAAGGTCATGTTGACCGTCACCGCTGACATCGCCGAGGAGTACTACCTCTCCTACCTGCTCGACCGGGCGAACCGCACGTTCCTGTGCATCGCCAGCGTCGCGGGCGGCATGGAGATCGAGACGGTCGCCGAGACCGACCCGGACAAGGTCGCGAAGATCCAGATCGACGCGATCCAGGGCGTGGACGAGGCGAAGGCGCGCGAGATCGTCGCGGCCGCCAAGTTCCCGGCCGACGTGTCCGAGCAGATCGTCGACATCGCGCAGAAGCTGTGGGTGGCCTTCATCAAGGAGGACGCCACGCTGGTCGAGGTGAACCCGCTGGCCAAGACGCCGGAGGGCAAGGTCCTCTGCCTGGACGCCAAGGTCACGCTGGACGAGAACTCGCACTTCCGGCACGCGGACCAGGAGGGCTTCGTCGACGCGGCCTCGGTCGACCCGCTGGAGCAGGCGGCCAAGGAGAAGAACCTCAACTACGTGAAGCTCGACGGTTCCGTCGGCATCATCGGCAACGGCGCGGGCCTGGTCATGTCCACGCTCGACGTGGTCGCCTACGCCGGTGAGAACCACGGTGGCGTGAAGCCGGCGAACTTCCTCGACATCGGCGGCGGCGCGAGCGCCACCGTGATGGCGAACGGCCTGGAGATCGTCCTCTCCGACCCGGCCGTGAAGTCCGTCTTCGTCAACGTCTTCGGCGGCATCACCGCCTGCGACGCGGTCGCGAACGGCATCCTGCAGGCGCTGCAGCTGCTGGCCGACCGGGGCGAGCAGGTCACCAAGCCGCTCGTCGTCCGACTGGACGGCAACAACGCGGAGGCCGGCCGCGCGATCCTGGACTCGGCCGCGAACCCGCTCGTCGAGCGGGTCGACACCATGGACGGTGCGGCCGCGCGTGCCGCCGAGCTCGCGGCTGCGGGGGTCTGACGACAATGGCTATCTGGCTCACCAAGGACTCCAAGGTCATCGTCCAGGGCATCACCGGGTCCGAGGGCACCAAGCACACCAAGCGCATGCTCGCCGCGGGCACGAACGTGGTCGGTGGCACCAACCCGAAGAAGGCCGGGCAGACGCTCGACTTCGACGGCACCCAGCTTCCGGTCTTCGGCACCGTCAAGGAGGCCATGGAGAAGACCGGTGCGGACGTCACCGTCATCTTCGTGCCGCCGGCGTTCTCCAAGGCCGCGGTGATCGAGGCGATCGACGCCGAGATCGGCCTGGCCATCGTGATCACCGAGGGCATCCCGGTGCACGACAGCGCCGCGTTCTGGGCGCACAACGTGGCGAAGGGTCAGAAGACCCGGATCATCGGCCCGAACTGCCCCGGCATCGCGTCGCCCGGCCAGTCGAACGCCGGCATCATCCCCGGCGACATCACCGGCGCCGGCCGGATCGGCCTGGTCTCCAAGAGCGGCACGCTGACCTACCAGCTGATGTACGAGCTGCGGGACATCGGCTTCTCCACCGCGGTCGGCATCGGCGGTGACCCGGTCATCGGCACCACGCACATCGACGCGCTCAAGGCGTTCCAGGAGGACCCGGACACCGACGCGATCGTCATGATCGGTGAGATCGGTGGCGACGCGGAGGAGCGGGCCGCCGACTTCATCAAGGCGCACGTGACGAAGCCGGTCGTCGGCTACATCGCGGGCTTCACCGCCCCGCCCGGGAAGACCATGGGCCACGCCGGTGCGATCATCTCCGGTTCGGCCGGCACCGCGGACGCGAAGAAGGTCGCGCTCGAGGCGGCCGGCGTCAAGGTCGGCAAGACGCCGTCCGAGACCGCTCGCCTGATGCGGGAGATCATGAGCTGAATGCCGCTTTCGTGATCGCGGTTTCGCCCCGAGCACTGAGTGGTGCGTCACAGCCCCCGTCGAGTGAGGACACTCGGCGGGGGTTTTCCTTAGCCAGAACAGGGCTGACGTGGAAAAGTAGGCACCGATGCCGAGCACCCCGGACCGTCCGGCCGCAGGCGCCCAGCCGGACGAGACGCTGACCGACGCCGAGGCCGCCTATCTCGCTGCCCGCGACACGGTCCCCATCGACGCGTCCGACGGCCGCGATCTGCGCACCCGGGACACCGTGCGGTTGCCGCTGCAACGGGCCCGCGCCCGGGCGAGAGCCGGCCGTGCGCCGCTCGCCGTGGCCGCCGTGGTCGCCGCCGGCTGGGCGTTCCTGGTCTCCTACCTGCCGGTCGCGATCGTCATGTGGCTGGCGCAGCTCGTCGAGGGCGCCGGTTCGATCGGCGGCTCCGTGATCGTCGGGCTCGGTGCCTGGCTGCTCGGACACGGCGTACCGCTGGGCACGTCGCTCGGCCCGGTCGGCCTGGCGCCGCTCGGCCTGGCCGTGCTGATCGCCTGGCGGCTGGCCCGGGCCGGCGTGCACGTCACCCGGGCCATCGGCGCGCGGGACGACGGCACGATGCGGCAGGCGTTCTCCGTCGCCGGCGCGATCGGTCTCGCCTGGGGTGGGCTGGGGCTGCTCGCGGCGCTGCTGGTCGGTGCCGGCGGTGGGCCGGAGGTCAACGCGTTGCGCGCGTTCGGCACGCTCTTCGCGGTCGGCGGGCTGGCCTCGCTGACCGGTGCGCTGCGGACCACGGGCGCGCTCGGCGAGCTGGCGTCGCGCCTGCCGAGATACCTGCGCGACGCCGTCCGTACCGGCGTGGTGGGTGGCCTGTTGATCCTGGCCACCGGCGCGGGGAGCACCGGGCTCGCGATCGCGCTCAACGGCGGCGACGCCAGCGACATGATCGGCGCCTACCGGACCGGGGTGGCCGGGCAGGCGGGCATCACGCTGGTCAGCCTCGCCTACGCGCCGAACGCCGCGATCTGGGCGGTCGGCTACCTGCTCGGGCCCGGCTTCTCCCTCGGTACCCACACCACGGTGCAGATAACGCAGGTCAGCGTGGGGGCGCTGCCGACCGTACCGTTGGTGGCGGGTCTTCCGTCCGGGCCGCTCGGTGGCCTCGGCGCCGCGCTGCCCGCGGTGCCGCTGATCGCCGCGATGCTGGCCGGCTGGCTGCTGCACCGGCGGCTGCGGCGGGCCGGTCGTGACCCGTCCCGGCCGCCACGCGTGGTGCCCTGGCGCCGGCTCACCGCGGCCGCGGCCACGTCCGGGCCGGTCGCGGGCGTGGTGCTGTTCGTGGCCGCGTTCGTCTCCGGCGGTCCGCTCGGCGGCGGGCGCCTCTCCGAGCTCGGCACGTCCGCGTGGCAGGTCGGCCTGATCGGCACCGGCGTGGTGACCGTGGGCGCGCTGGCCGGCGCGATCGCCTCGCGCATGTTCGCCGCGGGAGCAAGGACCGGAAGACCCCGCACGGGTACGCCGCCGGCGAGCTGAACGCGGAGCCGGTCCATCGTGTGTCACACCCGGGACACCCGACGTTTGGGCCGCTCCGGCCGCCTCGGTAGGGTGCTCGGGTGAATACCCCCGCACGACTGGTGGTGTTGATCTCCGGCTCGGGCAGCAACCTCAAGGCGCTGCTCGACGCGTCCGCCGACCCCGGCTACGGCGCGACCGTGGTGGCCGTCGGCGCCGACCGGGACGGCATCGCCGGGCTCGACATCGCGGCCCAGGCCGGTGTGCCCACGTTCGTCGACCGGGTGAAGGACTTCGCCACCCGCGGCGAGTGGGACGCGGCGCTCACCGCGCACGTCGCCGAGCACAAGCCCGACCTGATCATCTCTGCCGGGTTCCTCAAGCTGGTCGGCGCGGAGTTCCTCACCGCGTTCGGCGACCGCTACCTCAACACGCACAACGCGCTGCTGCCGTCGTTCCCCGGCATCCACGGCCCGCGCGACGCGCTGGAGTACGGCGTGAAGGTCACCGGCGCCACGCTGTTCTTCGTGGACGCGGGCGTCGACACCGGGCCGATCGTGGCGCAGACCGTCGTGCCGGTGCTCGACGGCGACACCGAGGCCGACCTCACCGAGCGCATCAAGGAAGCCGAACGCCGCCAGCTCGTCGAGCAGGTCGGGCGCCTGGTCCGCGAAGGCTGGACCATCACGGGAAGAAAGGTCACCATTCCATGACACTCACCCCAGGTGAGGCCTCGGTCGTGACGGCCGCGGTGTCCGCCACCGGCGCGGTCGGCGCCGCCACCTCGGGCGAGGCGGTCGCCGCGGGCGACACGCTGGCCGCCGCGGACGAGCACTTCCGCCGGCCGCTGCGCCGCGCGCTGGTCAGCGTCTACGACAAGACCGGCCTGGTCGAGCTCGCCGCGGCGCTGCACGCGGCCGGTGTCGAGATCGTCTCCACCGGGTCGACCGCCTCGACCATCGCCGCGACCGGTGTGCCGGTGACCCGGGTGGAGGAGCTCACCGGTTTCCCCGAGTGCCTGGACGGACGGGTCAAGACGCTGCACCCGAAGGTGCACGCGGGCCTGCTCGCGGACACCCGGCTGGAGTCGCACCGCACGCAGCTCGCCGACCTGGGCATCGCCGGGTTCGACCTGCTCGTCTCCAACCTCTACCCGTTCCAGGAGACGGTCGCCTCCGGGGCCGGGGTCGAGGAGACCATCGAGCAGATCGACATCGGCGGACCGGCCATGGTCCGCGCGGCCGCGAAGAACCACGCGTCGCTGGCCGTGGTGACCGACCCCCGGGCGTACCCGCTGGTGGAATCGGCCCTTGCCGAAGGCGGCTTCACGCTGCAGCAGCGCCGGGCACTCGCGGCCCGCGCGTTCGCGGACATCGCGGAGTACGACACGGCCGTCGCCGAGTGGGTCGCGCAGGAGCTGAACCCGTCCGAGGCATGGTGGCCGGAGTTCGCCGGTCTCGCGCTGCGCCGGTCCGCCGTGCTCCGCTACGGCGAGAACCCGCACCAGAAGGCGGCGCTCTACGCCGACCCGGCCGCGCCGGCCGGCCTCGCGCAGGCCGAACAGCTGCACGGCAAGGAGATGTCCTACAACAACTACGTCGACGCGGACGCGGCCTGGCGCGCCGCGAACGACATGGCCGACGCGGCCGTCGCGATCATCAAGCACGCGAACCCGTGCGGCATCGCGGTCTCGTTCGCCGGTGACGTCGCGGAGGCGCACCGCAAGGCGCACGCATGCGACCCGGTCTCCGCGTTCGGCGGCGTCATCGCGGTCAACCGCCCGGTCACGGTCGAGATGGCCCGGCAGGTCACCGAGATCTTCACCGAGGTCCTGGTCGCGCCCGGGTACGAGGACGGCGCGGTCGAGGTGCTGCAGGCCAAGAAGAACCTGCGCATCCTGGTCGCACCCGCGTGGGCCCCGGCCTCCGTCGAGTTCCGGCAGGTCAGCGGCGGTCTCCTGGCGCAGACCCGGGACGGCATCGACGCGCCCGGTGACGCACCGTCCGCGTGGCGCCTGGTCGCGGGCGAGTCCGCGTCCGCGGAGCTGCTCGACGAGCTGGCCTTCGCCTGGCGCGCGGTCCGCGCCGTGAAGAGCAACGCGATCCTGCTCGCCGCGGACGGCGCCACCGTCGGCGTCGGCATGGGCCAGGTCAACCGGGTCGACTCGGCCCGGCTCGCGGTCTCCCGCGCCGGTGCCGACCGGGCCCGCGGCGCGGTCGCGGCCTCGGACGCGTTCTTCCCGTTCGCGGACGGCCTGGAGGTTCTCACCGAGGCGGGCGTCCGCGCGGTGGTCCAGCCCGGCGGCTCGGTCCGCGACGACGAGGTCATCGCGGCCGCGCAGAAGGCCGGCATCACGATGTACTTCACCGGGGCCCGGCACTTCTTCCACTAGGCCGTGCTGCGCGGGGGTTCCACCAGGTCGTGCTTCGCGGGGGTCGTGCTTCGTGGGGACCGACTAGGTCGTGTTTCGCGAAGGGCCGTGGCTTCGGCCACGGCCCTTCGCACCTCCTCGACGATCCGCTGCGGCCGCCTGAACACGTCATCCGCCGTGAACCGCAACGCGACCCATCCGGCGGCCCGCAGCCGGTTGAACCTCGCGATGTCCTTCCGGAACGTCGCCGGGTCCCGGTGATGATCTCCCTCGTACTCCAGCACGATCCCGAGCTGCGGATATGCGAGATCCACCCGTCCGATCAGCCGGCCGTCCCGGTCCCGGACCACGTACTGCGTCACCGGCCGGGGCAGCCCGCCGTCAACGACGAGCAGCCGCAGCCGCGTCTCCATCGGCGACGCCGCCCCACCGTCCGCGACCCGCAGCACCGCACGCAGACGCGCCAGCCCCGGCCAGCCCGGACGCCGGTCCGCCAGCGCCGCGATCTCCCCGGGCGTCACCAGCCGCCGCTGCAGCATGGCGTCGACCGCGATCACCGCCGCTGTCCGGTCGGCACCGCGCCCCAGGTCGAACGCGGTCCGCACGGGCGTGGTGACCAGCAGCCCGGCGAGCCGCTCGACGTCCGACGCCGGCAGATCCGCGTGGATCAGCCGGAGCCGTGACTGCGCGCGCAGGTGATGGGACCGCGGAACGATCACCGTCACCGGGTCGCCGGACGCGAGCAGATCGACACTCCACAGGCGCGCGGCGCTGAGACCACCGACGGCCGAGCCCGGCGGCGCGGCCAGGAGCGCGGCCTCGCACCACATGCGGTGATCGTCCTGCGCGAAGGCGCCGGCTTCGATGTAGACGCCGTGGTACAGACGCTGCCAGTGCGGGCCGAGCAGCCGGGCGGGGGTGACCAGCCCGGTGGCCACGGCGTCCCGGCGACGGAACGGCGACGCGCGAAGCTCCCGGGGCACCGCGGACCGAGCCATGCCGTTCAGCTTGACCCTCCGAGGCGATTCCCGCTGCCCCGCTTCCGCCCCGCTGCCCTGCCGCCCTGCCGCCCCGCTTTCGCCCGCCTCGCTTCCGTCCGGCCTTTCCCGCCGCGGTGCGGGTCCAGCGTTCGTTGCCGGTCCTCCGCTCCCGGCCTCCTCTGCTGAGCGATCAATCAGGTGAGCGAAAGGTAGATCGACTAACGAAGATGACCTATTTTTTGCTCACCTGATTGATCGCTCAGCTTGAGTGCGTTGGCTATAGCGTGAAATTTCGGGCACTGCGTCCCTCGCGGCCACGGCGCAGGCGTGTCCGCGAGGCCTTGGCGGGGCGGGGCCGCCGGCGCCCGGCCTGGTGGCGCGCGGCGCGGCGGGGCGGGGGCGGGGTGGGGGACCGGGCGGGGCCGGGTGGGGCCCGGCGGGGTGGGGTCAGGTGGGGAGGGTGGTGAGGGTGGACCAGGTGGAGGCGGTGGGCTGGTAGCCGAGGTGGGTGTTGATCGCGAGCATCGGGGCGTTGGCGGCGTCGTTCGAGGTGTAGGCATTGGTGACGCCGGTGGCGGCGGCGTGGGTGAGGGCGGCCGTCTTCGCCAGGCGGGCCAGGCCCCGGCCGCGGTGCGCCGCGAGCGTGGCGGTCATGTCGGACCAGCAGCGGTCGCCGTCGCGCTGGAGCAGCGACAGCGATGCCACGTCACCGTCCGGGGACAGCACCACGAAGCTCGCGTCCTTGTCCAGTCCCGGGTCCTCCCACACGTCGTAGCGCCAGTTCTCGAACGTGAGCGCGTCCGGCGCCACGTCGGAGGGTTCGTCCGCCACCGCGGCCGCCTCGACCGCGAAGAGCGCGCGGTCGGTGATCGACGACACCGGCGCGAGCGTGTATCCGGGTGGCGGTGCCGGTGCCGGTGGCAGCGCCGCCGCCAGGTCGAGTCCGGAGTAGCGCACCTCGCGGCTGGCCGTGAAGCCGCGCGCGGTCGCGAACGGCAGCGACGACGGCAGCACGTACCCCCGCAGGTGGCGCAGTCCCAGCGAGCGCAGGTGGGAGATCGACGCGGCCAGCAGCGCGGACCCGTACCCCCGGCCTCGAACGGCGGGGTGGACGTGCAGCAGCGAGATCTGGCCCGCGTACCGCGAGGTGGTGCCGGTGTTGCGGAACGCGGCGGCGAAGCCGACGACCTCACCGGCGGGGGAGACCGCGACGAACGAGGCCATGGACGAGCCGGGCGGCGGCGAGATCAGCGTGCGCCGGGTGGCGGCCTCGCCGCGGACCAGGTAGGGGAAGACGGTGCGGCGCAGCGCGACCAGCGCGGGTGCGTCGTCCGGGTGGGCCGGGCGGATGGTCATGGTGGACAGACCACCCGCCCGGCGCGGAACAGGCAACCGAATTACGCCACCGGGTGCCGGAGCTCCGGGAAGTGGCAGGCCGACGGGTGCGGGTCGGCCGGCCGGATGGTGAGCGGCGGCTCCTGGGCGGCGCAGATCTCCTGCGCCTTCCAGCAGCGGGTCCGGAAGTGGCAGCCGGACGGCGGGTTGGCCGGGGAGGGCACGTCGCCGTCCAGACGGATGATCTCGCGGTGGTTGCGGGCCCGGGGGTCGGGCACCGGGACCGCGGAGAGCAGCGCCTGGGTGTACGGGTGGGTCGGCCGCTCGTAGATCTCCGACTCCGTGCCCAACTCGACGATCTTGCCGAGGTACATGACCGCGACCCGGTCCGCGATGTGCCGGACCACGGACAGGTCGTGCGCGATGAAGATGTACGACAGCCCGAACTCGTCCTGCAGCTGCTCCAGCAGGTTGATCACCTGCGCCTGGATGGACACGTCCAGCGCGGACACCGGCTCGTCGCAGACGATGATCTGCGGGCGGAGCGCGAGCGCGCGGGCGATGCCGATGCGCTGACGCTGTCCGCCGGAGAACTGGTGCGGGTAGCGGTTGACGTGCTCCGGGTTGAGGCCGACGACCTCGAGCAGCTCCTGGACGCGCCGGCGGCGGTCACCGCGCGGTGCCGCGTCCGGGTGGATCTCGAACGGCTCACCGATGATGTCGCCGACCGTCATGCGCGGGTTCAACGACGTGTACGGGTCCTGCATGACCATCTGCACGTTGCGGCGGAGCTTGCGCAGCTCGTTGCCGCCGAGCGAGTAGATGTCCCGCCCCTCCAGCAGCGCCTTGCCGGCGGTCGGCGTCTCCAGCCGCATGAGCAGCTTGGCCAGCGTGGACTTGCCGCAGCCGGACTCGCCGACCACGCCGAGCGTCTCGCCGCGGCGCAGCTGGAAGCTGACGCCGTCGACCGCCTGGACCGCACCGACCTTGCGCTTGAAAACCACGCCCTGGCTGATCGGGAAGTGCTTGACCAGCCCCTGCACGTCGAGCAGCACCTCACCGTGCCGGGGGTGGTGCTGCGGCGGGGTCGCCGATCCCCGAGCGGCGGAGCCCTTAGCGCTGGTCACTGACTACCTCCTGGGCGAAGTGGCAGGCGCTGTACCGCGGGCCGAGCACGTGCTTGGCCGGCACCAGTTCCCGGCAGACCGGCTGGGCGTACGGGCAGCGGGGGTGGAACGGGCAGCCGGACGGGATGTTCGCCAGGTTCGGCGGCAGGCCCTTGATCGTCGCCAGCTTCTGCCCGCGCTGGTCGAGCCGGGGGATCGAGGCGAGCAGGCCCTTGGTGTACGGGTGCGCCGGCGCCTCGTAGATGTCGTAGACCGGCGCCTCCTCGATGATCCGGCCCGCGTACATGACCGCGATCCGGTCCGCCACGTCCGCGACCACGCCGAGGTCGTGCGTGATCAGGATCAGCGCCATGTTGAGGTCCCGGCGCAGGTCGCCGAGCAGGTCCATGATCTGGGCCTGCACGGTGACGTCGAGCGCGGTGGTCGGCTCGTCGGCGATCAGCACCTTCGGGTCCTGCGCCAGCGACATCGCGATCATCACGCGCTGCCGCATGCCGCCGGAGAACTGGTGCGGGTAGTCGCCGACGCGCTGCCGCGCGGCCGGGATCTTCACCAGGTCCATCAGCTCGATCGCCCGCTTGCGTGCGTCGGCTCGGGACTTGCCCTCGCGCTTACGCAGCACCTCGCCGATCTGCCAGCCGACCGGGAAGACCGGGTTCAGCGCGGAGAGCGCGTCCTGGAAGATCATCGAGATCTCCTTGCCGCGCACCTCCCGCCGCTTCTCCTCGGGCAGCTTGAGCAGGTCGACGCCGTTGTAGAGGATCTGGCCGGAGGGGATGCGGGCCGGCGGCATCTCCAGGATGCCCATGATCGCCTGAGCGGTGACCGACTTGCCGGATCCGGACTCGCCGAGCACCGCGAGCGTCTCGCCGGCGTCCAGGTGGTAGGAGACGCCGTTGATCACCTTGGCGACGGCGTCCCGGCTCTTGAACTCGACGAAGAGGTCCTTGACCTCGAGCAGGTGTTTTGCAGCAGGAGGCATGGGGGTCACCGCAGCTTCGGGTCGAAGGCGTCGCGGATGGCGTCGCCGAGCATGATGAACGCCAGCACGGTCATCGCCAGGAACATCGACGGCGCGACCAGCGGCGGAGCGGACTCACGAACGTGCTTCGACGCCGTCGAGATGTCGATGCCCCACGAGATCGCGTTGCCCTTCAGGCCGATGCCGAGGAACGACAGCGTGGCCTCGGTGGCGATGAACTGTCCCAGCGCGATGGTGAGCACCACGATGAACGGTGCGATCGCGTTCGGCAGGATGTGCCGGAACATGATCCGGAAGTTCCCCGCACCGAGCATGCGCGCCGCGGCCACGTAGTCCTGGTTCTTCGCCGAGATCACCGACGAGCGCATCACGCGCGCCGCGGTGGTCCAGCCGAGGATGCCCAGCACCACGACCACGGCCAGCAGGCCGGAGGAGCCGCCGGTGTCGCCGGCCGCCAGGCGCTTGCCGAGCACGATCGCGGCCAGCAGCAGCGGGATGCCCAGCACGATGTCGGTCACCCGGGACAGGATCGCGTCCAGCCAGCCGCCGAAGAAGCCGGAGGACAGGCCGAAGATCAGGCCGATGGACGAGGCCAGCGCCGTGGACAGCACGCCCACCCAGATGGACGCGCGGGCGCCGTAGACCGTCCGGGCGTAGATGTCACAGCCCTGGAAGTCGTAGCCGAACAGCGCCCACCCGTTGCCGGGCGCGTACTGCCGCGACAGCGAGCAGTCCGCGGGGTCGTTCGGCGTGAACAGCGACGGCACGATCGCCATCAGGATCACGATCAGCGCGATCGCGGACGCGAACCAGAAGATCCAGTTGTGCCGGAGATCCCGCCACGCGTCCTGGCCCAGGCTGCGCGCCCGCTCCGCGGACGGAACCTCGGTGGCGACCACCGATTGCATGTCACTCATACCGGATCCTCGGGTCCAGGACCGCGTAGAGCAGGTCGACGATCAGGTTGGCCAGAATGAAGATGATCACCAGAATGCTGACGAAGCCCACCACCAGCGGCCCGTCCTCGGTCGTGATGCCACGGAACAACTGCGAGCCGACACCCGGAATGTTGAACACACCCTCGGTCACGATCGCGCCGGCCATCAGACCACCCAGATCGACACCGATGTAGGTGATCACCGGGATCAGCGAGTTCCGCAACACGTGCACACCGATCACCCGGTTCCGGGTCAAACCCTTCGCCTTCGCCGTACGCACATAGTCGGCACGCAGATTCTCCACCACCGACGTACGCGTCAACCGCGAATACGTAGCCAACGAACCCGCACCCAACACCATCGCGGGCAGCATCAACGCGTAGAACGTCGGATTCGCACCCGCCGTCGCGGGGAACCACCGCAACTCCACACCGAAGAACAACTGCATCAACGGCGCCAACACCACGATCGGAATCGAGATCAACACCAACGTAATGATCAACGTGGTGTGATCGAAGATGCTCGCACGCCGGATACCCGCCACGACACCGGCCACGATGCCGATCAGCGCCGCGAAGATCACCGCCATGACAGCGAGCCGGGCCGTGTTCGGCCAGGCGTTCTCCAGCAGCTCGGAGATCTCCCGCCCGGTCAGCGACGTGCCGAAGTCGCCCTGGAACAGGCCCTGCATGTAGTAGCCGTACTGAATGATGAACGGCTCGTCCAGGTGGTAGCGCTCGGTCAGCGCCTGCCGGACGTTCTCCGAGATCGGGCGCTCACCGGCGAGCGCCTGCAGCGGATTGTCCTGATTGGCGAACATGAGCGCGTAGACCACGAACGTGGCCCCGAAAAACGTGAGTACGCCCTGAAGCAGGCGCCGCACGAGGTAGCGAATCACGTAGGGAACCCCCAAGAGAGGGCGACGCGTCCCCTGGGTCAGGGGGAGGACACGCGCCGGGAAGATAAAGGTGTGGCGGCGTCCCGGCCTGATGGGCCGGTGACGCCGCCACCGTCACGCCCAGCTGGTCAGCTGACCGCTTCGATCTTGTGCAGGTCGATCCGCTGGAACAGGTCGAGGTCCACGTTGCGCACCTTCGTCGAGTAACCGAAGTTGTTCTGCCCGAAGCGCAGCGGGATCACCGGCATGTCGACGGCGAGGATGTCCTCCGCCGCCTGGTACTTCGCGATGGCGGCCTCTTCGTCCGCCGCCTTGGTGCCCTCCGCGACCAGCGCGTCGAACTCCGGGTTGCTGTACCCGTAGTAGTTCGAGGAACCCTTGGTGGTGAAGATCGGGCCGAGGTAGTTCTCCATGGACGGGTAGTCCATGACCCAGCCCATCCGGAACATGCCGACGTCCTGCTTCTTCTCGACCTTGCTGAGCAGGTCGGCGAACTTCGGCTCGGCCACGCCGGTGCACTGGATGCCCAGGTTGGTCTTGAGCTGGTTGCAGGTGGCGTCGACCCAGTCCTTGTGGCCGCCGTCGCCGTTGTACGAGATCTTGATCGTCGCCGGGCCGCCGGCCGCGGTGTACGCCGTCTTCGCGTTCGCGGCGTTGAACTGGCAGGACGCGCCGCAGGTGTCCTCGCGGTAGCCGCCGACGACCGGCGACACGAAGGAGCGGGCGGACTGCTGCGAGTTCTTGAAGACCGACTTGATGATCTCGTCGCGGTCGATCGCCATCGAGATCGCCTTGCGGACCTCCGGCTTGGCGAAGTCCGGCTGGAACGTCGGGAAGGCCAGGAACTGGAACGTCGACGCCGGGCTCGTCGCGTAGCGGTCACCCAGGTCGGTCGGCGCGGTGGTGATGTTCTCGGTCGGGATCGTCCGCAGCACGTCCAGGTTGTCCGACTGCACGTCCGCGTAGGCCGCGGTGAGCTGCTGGTAGATCCGGAACTCGACGCCCGCGATCTTCGGCTTCTCGCCCGGGAACCCGTCGTAGACCGCAACCTCGATCTTGGCGTCGTGCTGCCAGGTGCCGTTCATCTTGAACGCGCCGTTGCCGATCGGGGCTTCCTCGTAGCCCTCCGCGAGCACGCCCTCGGACGAGAACGCGGCGGCCGGCAGCGGGTAGAACGCGGTGTAGCCGAGCATCGTCTTGAAGTCGACGTACGGCGCGGAGAGCGTCACGGTGAAGGTCAGGTCGTCGACCTTGGCGAGACCGGACAGCTTGTTCGCCTTCGGCGCCGGCGCCTTCTGCGGGCCGTCGTCGTCCGGGTCCGTCGACTGGAGGTCCGCGTAACCCGCGATCTTCTCGAAGAAGTACGAGTTGCCCTGGGCGTTCGGCGCGTACGCACCGTAGTTCCAGGCGTTGATGTAGCTGTCGGCCGTGACCTTCTCGTTGTTGTGGAAGGTGTAGCCGTCCTTCAGCTTGATCGTCCAGACCGTGTTGTCGGTCGAGCTGATCGACTCGGCCGCGTCCTCGACCGGCTTGTTCGCCTCGTCGTAGCTCACGAGCGGCGCGAACAGGGCCGCCAGCACCTGCGACCCGGAGGTCTCGTTGGTGTTGGTCGGAACCAGGTGCTGAGGTTCGGCGATCTCGATCGAGACGATCGCGGACGGGTTGCTCTCGCTCGCTTCGTCGCCGCCTTGGCCGCACGCGACCAGGCCGAGGGACGTGACGACGGGGAGAGCGGCCAAGGCCGCGAATCTGCGGACCTGCATGGTGCCTCCTTGTTTCCTTACGCTGCGCAGCTTCGCCCCTGTGTGAGTAACGCTGAGCAACGCCCGGGCAAAGGTAGGGCGGGTCCGTCCCTCCCACAAATCGGTGCTTTACGGCGACATGCCCTAGCACGCCGCCATCGACTTGCGTTATCCCTGCTCACCCTGGTAGCGGGCCGCGACAATCACCCAAGTGGTTAATAGGCATTATGCACCATAATTTGGACTAATCGGCCCGGTCTGGGAGGGTTGAATCAACGCGAGGTTGATGCCTGACTGACTGTTTTGTAACCGACGCAAAGCTCACAGTGTGGGAAGCGACACAGTCTGGGTTACGGAGCGTTAGGCGCGGGAAGTGGACGGAGCGTCACATACGGGCGGTGGCCGGTGGCTTACTTAACGATCATTGGACCGCCGGAGGTATCACGTAACCCGATTGATACGGTCGGGTAAACCGCCTCGTCCAGAGAAGAGTGACGCGACATGGGCAAGAAGGTCACCGTCGTCGGCGCCGGGTTCTACGGTTCGACGACCGCGCAACGCCTCGCCGAGTACGACATCTTCGAGACCGTCGTCCTCACGGACATCGTCGAGGGCAAGCCGGAGGGCCTCGCGCTGGACATGAACCAGTCCCGCGCGATCGAGGGCTTCGAGACCAAGGTCGTCGGCCAGACCACCGGCAAGGGCGGCGAGGGCTACGAGGCCATCGCGGGGTCCGACGTCGTCGTGATCACCGCCGGCCTGCCGCGCAAGCCCGGCATGAGCCGGATGGACCTGCTCGAGGTGAACGCCGGCATCGTCCGCGGCGTCGCGGAGAACGTGGCCAAGCACGCGCCGAACGCCGTGATCATCGTGGTCTCCAACCCGCTCGACGAGATGACCGCGCTCGCCCAGATCGCCACCAACTTCCCGAAGAACCGGGTGCTCGGCCAGGCCGGCATGCTGGACACCGCGCGCTTCACGAACAACGTGGCCGAGGCGCTCGCCGTGCCGGTGAGCAGCGTCAAGACGCTCACGCTCGGCTCGCACGGCGACACGATGGTGCCGGTGCCGTCCCGCTGCACGGTCGACGGCAAGCCGCTGGCCGACCTGCTCCCGGCCGACAAGATCGAGGAGCTCGTCGTCCGCACCCGCAACGGCGGCGCCGAGGTGGTCGCGCTGCTCAAGACCGGGTCGGCCTACTACGCGCCGTCCGCCGCCGCCGCCCGGATGGCCAAGGCGGTCGCCGAGGACTCCGGCGCGGTCATGCCGGTCTGCGCCTGGGTCGACGGCGAGTTCGGCATCTCCGGCGTCTACCTCGGCGTCGAGGCCGAGATCGGCGCCGAGGGCGTCAAGAAGGTCGTCGAGACCGCGCTGACCGACGCCGAGCTGGCCGACCTCAAGACCGCCGCCGAGGCCGTCCGCTCCAAGCAGGCCGACGTCGCCAGCCTCTGATCCACCACGCGACAGCCGGGCCCGCACTACCGGAAGGGCCCGGCTTCGCTGTTTCGAGATCAAGATCAAGGGCCGGATGTTCCCGCTTCCGGCGTGGTGCGGCCCGCACGCTCCCGCGGGCACCGGTCGGCCGCGGGCGGCCTCCCTTCCGGTTCCGCCGCTGGTCACCGAAACGCCGGGGCCGTGCGCGGTCAGGCGCGGAGCGGGAACGCGTCCCGGTCGTCGTGGACGCTGAAGACCGGTCCGTCGTGGGCGCGGGCCCGCGCGTGCGGCACCGGCTCCTGCCAGGCGGCCGAGACGCCGGGCCGGCCGGCCTCCGTGACGAACTCGGCCGCCGTGCGGATCGGGCTGTCGCCGGTCCAGACGCTGTCCACCACGCGCAGCCGGGAGTGCATCCGCTCGCGGGTCAGCTCGCTCACCACGTACCCGCGCCGGTTGTCGATGTATTTCCAGTGCGGGCTCTCCGCCATGACCGGGTCGTAGGCGGCATGGAACGCGGCCGTGTCCGGATCGCCGCCGGAGCTGATCGAGGTGCCGGTGAGCTCGGCCGCGACCACCGGTGACGCCGGGTCGTCGAAGTCCGGCCGCAGGTCGCAGACCCAGGTGCAGTGCCGGTCGCCGGTCAGCACGACCGGGTTGGCCACCCGCCCCGAGCCGAGGAACTCGAGCAGCCGGCGCCGCTGCACCCGGTAGCCGTCCCAGTTGTCGAAGGAGTACCGCCGTTCCGGGCCGGCCCGGCGGTCGTTGGACGCCCACATCACCTGGTTCGCCAGCAGGTTCCACCGGGTGCCGGACGTGGCCAGCCCGTCGACCAGCCAGCGCTCCTGGGTGGGCCCGGTCATGCTCAGCGCCGGGTCCTCCGCGGCCGCGAGCGAGGCCGGCTGGTCACCGCGGTACTGCCGGGTGTCGAGCACGTGCACGCCGGCCAGGTCGCCGAACCGCAGCCGCCGGTACAACCGCATGTCCAGCCCGCGCGGCAGCGACGCCCGGCGCAGCGGCATGTGCTCGTAGAACGCCCGGAACGCCGCGATCCGCCGCGCGCGGAACACCTCCGGCGTCTGCACCTGCGGGTCCTTCGGCACCTCGTCCGCCCAGTTGCCGTCCACCTCGTGATCGTCGAGCGTGACGATCCACGGGAACGCGGCGTGCGCCGCCCGCAGCTCCGGGTCGCCGCGGTACCGGGCGTACCGGTCGCGGTACTCGGCCAGCGTGTACGGCTCGCCGGTGCCGTCGTGCGTCCGGTACGCCGCCGGGTCCGGCGCCGTCTCGTAGATGTAATCGCCGAGGAACGCCACGAAGTCCAGGTCCTCCGCGACCAGGTGCCGGTACGCGGTGTACCGGCCGGCCTGGTAGTCCTGGCAACTGGCGAACGCGAACCGCAGCCGGTCCGGCGAGGCGTGCGGGTCCGGCGCGGTCCGGGTGCGCCCGGCCGGCGAGATCTCCGCGCCGGCCCGGAACCGGTAGTGGTAGTCCGCGCTCGCGCGCAGGCCGCGCACGTCCACGTGCACGGAGTGGCCCAGTTCCGGCTCGGCGTAGGCGGTGCCGCGCCGGGACACCCGCTGGAACCGGTCGTCCTCGGCGATCTCCCAGTCGACCTCGACGGCCCGGTCCGGCATGCCGCCGGCGGGTGCGAGCCGGGTCCAGATCACCACGCCGTCCGGCAGCGGGTCGCCGGAGGCCACCCCGAGCGTGAAGAGCTCGCCCGGTAGCGGACCGTCGGCGCCGCGGGCGCGCCCGGGCCGGAGCAGCAGCGGTCCGGTGGCCAGTCCGGCGAGCAGGCCGCGCCGGTGCACCGGACGGGTGAGCGGTAGCGACATGGCGTGCCCCCCGGACGCGGGTAGACGGCGATGCCCTCCAACCTAGGCGACATTTCGGGAAAGTCTGTTTGTCCGCCGGGCGCGTCACGCCTGGTGCTTGACTGATGGGGGTCCGCCGGGCAGGCGAGAGGCCGTTGCAGTACGCTCGTACTGCTTGAGAGTCCAAAGTTCGCGAAAGGGCACCTGCCCCCGAGAGGAGCGCCGGCGGATGGCGAAGATCAAGGTAAACAAGCCGGTCGTGGAGCTCGACGGCGACGAGATGACGCGGATCATCTGGAAGCAGATCCGTGAGCAGCTGATCCTGCCGTACCTCGACGTCGAGCTGGAGTACTACGACCTGTCCGTCGAGAAGCGCGACGAGACGAACGACCAGATCACGATCGACGCGGCGAACGCCATCAAGACGCACGGCGTCGGCGTCAAGTGCGCCACCATCACGCCGGACGAGGCGCGGGTCGAGGAGTTCGGCCTGAAGAAGATGTGGCGCTCGCCGAACGGCACGATCCGCAACATCCTCGGCGGCGTCGTGTTCCGCGAGCCGATCATCATGTCCAACGTGCCGCGCCTGGTGCCGGGCTGGACCAAGCCGATCATCATCGGCCGCCACGCTCACGGCGACCAGTACAAGGCGACCGACTTCGTGGCGCCCGGCCCGGGCACGATGACCGTCACGTTCACGCCGGACGACGGCTCCGCGCCGATGGAGTTCGAGGTCGCCAAGTTCCCCGGCGGCGGCGTCGGCATGGCGATGTACAACTACGACGACTCGATCCGGGACTTCGCGCGGGCCTCGTTCCGCTACGGCCTGTCCCGCAACTACCCGGTCTACCTGTCGACCAAGAACACGATCCTGAAGGCGTACGACGGCCGCTTCAAGGACCTGTTCGCCGAGGTCTTCGACGCCGAGTTCAAGGACGAGTTCGCGAAGGCCGGCATCACCTACGAGCACCGCCTGATCGACGACATGGTCGCGGCCGCGCTGAAGTGGGAGGGCGGCTTCGTCTGGGCCGCCAAGAACTACGACGGTGACGTGCAGTCCGACACCGTGGCGCAGGGCTTCGGCTCGCTGGGCCTGATGACCTCCGTGCTGATGACGCCGGACGGCCAGACCGTCGAGGCCGAGGCCGCGCACGGCACGGTCACCCGGCACTACCGGCAGTGGCAGAAGGGCGAGAAGACCAGCACCAACCCGATCGCCTCGATCTTCGCCTGGACCCGGGGCCTGTCGCACCGCGGCAAGCTGGACGGCACCCCGGCCGTCTCCGAGTTCGCGGACACGCTGGAGCAGGTCATCATCGACACCGTCCAGGGCGGCCAGATGACGAAGGACCTGGCCGCGCTGATCGGCCGGGACGCGCCGTGGCAGACCACGGACGAGTTCATGACCACGCTGGACCAGAACCTGGCGAAGCGCCTCGGCGCCTGATCCACAAAGCGAAGGCCCGCACCCCGACGGGTGCGGGCCTTCGTTCGTTTTTCGGACGTTTGGGGCCGTAACCCCCGGGAACATGTGCCGTTAATTTGGACAGAACGACCTCAAGTCGTCCCTTCCCTCGTGCGGGAGGCTCTGTCCCGGGCCTCCCGCACACCCCCCCCGGCAGCCGCCGCGAACGCCCTCTTACAGCCGCACGTCGCGCAGCATGGTCGCGGCCTGCTCCGGCGTCACGTCGTTGATGAAGACGCCCATCGCGGACTCGGAACCGGCCAGGTACTTCAGCTTGCCCGGCGCGCGCCGGATGCTGAACAGCTGCAGGTGCAGGTAGCCCAGCTCGCGCCCGTCGTTGACCGGCGCCTGGTGCCACGCCGAGATGTACGGCATCGGCCCGTCGAACAGCCCGTCGAAGCGCTTCAGGATCTCCAGGTAGATGGTGGCGAACGCGTCCCGCTCGTCCGAGGTCAGCGCCGGGATGTCCGCGATCTGCCGGTGCGGCGCCAGGTGCACCTCGAACGGCCAGCGCGCCGCGGCCGGCACGTACGCGGTCCAGAACTCGTTCGACGCCACCACCCGGTCGCCGGCCGTTATCTCCGCGGCCAGCACGTCCGCGTAGAGGTTCCGCCCGGTCGCGTCGAAGTGCTTCCGCGCCGCCGCCTGCATGGCCACGGTCTTCGGCGGCAGGAACGGGTACGCGTAGATCTGCCCGTGCGGGTGGTGCAGCGTCACGCCGATCTCCACGCCCCGGTTCTCGAAGCAGAAGACCTGCTCGATCCCGGGTACGGCGGACAGCTCCGCGGTCCGGTCCGCCCAGGCGTCCACGATTAGGCGCACCCGGGACGGCGGCAGCGCGGTGAACGCGGTGTTGTGGTCCGAGGTGAAGCAGACGACCTCGCACCGGCCGAAGCCCGGCTTGATCGGCACCAGGTCGGTGACCGAGTCACCGGGCGAGTCCACGGTGCGCGCGCTGAACGACGGGAACCGGTTCTCGAACACGACCACGTCGTAGTCGCCGGGGATCTCGGTCTGGAACGCGTCCGTGGACGGGTCCAGCGGGCACTCGTTCGCCGGCGGGAGGAACGTGCGGGTCTGCCGGTGCGCCGCGACCGCCACCCACTCGTCGGTCAGCGGGTCGTACCGCAGCTGCGAGGCGGCCGGCGGCGGGGGCAGCTCGCGCCGGTCCACGGTCTGGCGGACCGCGTCGTCGTTCTCGTCGAAGTAGATCAGCTCGCGGCCGTCCGCCAGCGTGATCGGGGTGCGCTTCATGATGCTTCCACCAGTCGTAGGTCCGTTACATAATCTGCGAGTACCGCCCGCGCCGGGTCGGGCAGACCGGCGTCGGTGATCAGGGTGTGTGCCTCGCCGAGCGTGGCGAAGGACGAGATGCCGACCGTGTCCCACTTCGTGCTGTCGGCCAGCACCACCAGTCGCTCGGCCGCCTCGACCAGCGCACGGTTGGTCTCCGACTCGGTCAGGTTCGGCGTGGTGAACCCGGCGCGTTCGCTCATCCCGTGCACGCCGAGGAAGACCAGGTCCAGGTGCAGCGAGCGGATCGCGGCCACCGCGACCGGGCCGACCAGCGCGTCCGACGGGGTGCGCACGCCGCCGGTCAGCACCACGGTCGAGTCCGGCCGGCCACCGCGGTAGAACACGTCCGCGACGGGGATCGAGTTCGTCACCACGGTCAGGCCGGGCACGTCGACCAGCCGGCTGGCCAGCTCGACCGTGGTGGTGCCGGCGGACAGCGCTATCGCGGTGCCCGGCCCGACCAGCGTCGCCGCCTCCGCCGCGATCAGCGCCTTCTCCCGGCGCTGCTGCGCGGACTTGGCGGCGAAGCCGGGCTCGTGCGCGGAGCCGGGCAGGCCGGGCGTGGCGCCGCCGTGCACCTTGGCCAGCAGCCCGCGGTCGGAGAGCAGGTCCAGGTCGCGCCGGATGGTCATGTCGGAGACACCGAACTCGGCGGCCAGCTCGCTGACCCGGGCGCCACCCGCGGTGCGCACCCGTTCCAGGATCGCGGCCTGTCGCTGTTGGGCCAGCATCACGCCTCCCGGAGCACGACGACGCCGCGGCCGGGCACCTCGGACGGGCCGGTCCACGCGGTGCCGGTCAGCAGGTCGGTGCCGCGCGCGTCGACCGGGGCCGGGCCGTCGCCGTGGTTGAGCAGGAACAGGTACGAACGCCCGTCCTCGTGCCGCCGGCGCACGGCCTCGACCTGCGCCGGGACCCGGTGGACGGCCGGGGCGACGGTCGCGAGCAGCGCTTCCAGCCCGGAGTCGGAGAGCCGGGTGCCGAGGTACCAGACGTCGCCGTGCCGGGTGATCGCCGCCGCGCCCGCCACCGGCCCGTCCAGGTAGGACGCGACCGCGACCGCGCGCTCCAGGGACAGCTGTTCGGTCCACACCTCGGCCGAGGAGCCGTCGTCCAGCGCCACGGTCGCCCCGGCCGGCAACGGGAAGTGCTCCTCCACCCGTACCCCCAGAAGGTCGTGAAACGCTCCTGGCAGCGGTGCCGGGCGGACGTGGTCGTTGCGGTCCGCGAGCCCGCTGTAGGGCCCGACGACCAGCGTGCCGGGGTACGCCGCGAGGTTCGCGATCGCGTCGTCGTCGACCAGGTAGAGCGACGGGACCAGCACCGCGCGGTAACCGGTGAGGTCCGCGGTCGGGTGCACGAGATCGGCCGTGACGCCGGCCCGCCAGAGCGCCGCGTGCCAGCGCTTGACCTCGTCGAACGCGCGCATGTCGACGCTCGGCTGGTTCGGTGCCTCCTGGGCCCAGCCGGACGGGTAGTCGAGCACGATCGCGACCGGCGCCTCGACCCGGGAGCCCTCGACCTCGGCCAGTCTCCGCAGCGCGTCGCCGAGCGAGACCACCTCGCGCCACACCTTCGAGGCGGTGCCGGCGTGCGGCAGCATCGCGGAGTGCCACTTCTCCGAGCCGGCCCGGCTGGCCCGCCACTGGAAGAACATCGCGCCCTCGGAGCCGCGCGCCACGTTGCCCAGGCTCTCCCGCAGCAGCGCGCCGGGCGCCTTGGCCAGGTTGCGCGGCTGCCAGTTGACCGCGCTGGTGGAGTGCTCCATGAGCAGCCATGAGCCGCCGCCGGCCAGCCCGCGGGTGGCGTCCGCCGCGTACGCGGTCTGCGCGGCCGGCGGGACCGGGCTCTCCGCCAGCACGTAGTGGTCGTTGGAGATCACCGGCATCTCCCGCGCCCACTCCCAGTAGTCCAGCGCGTAGCAGCTGGACGTCATCAGGTTCGTGGTGATCGGCACGTCCGGCGTGATCGCGGCCAGCGCGTCGCGCTCGGCGGTGAAGTTCGCCAGGTGCGCGTCCGAGGAGAAGCGCTTGAAGTCGAGCAGCTGCGTCGGGTTCGACGAGGTGACGGTGGCGCGCGGCGGCTGCACCTGCTCCCACTCGGTGTAGGTCTGTGACCAGAACGCGGTGCCCCAGGCCGCGTTCAGCGCGTCCAGGTCGCCGTAGCGGGCGCGCAGCCAGTCGCGGAACGCGTCCGCGGAGATCTCGCAGTAGCAGTACGGGTTGTGACAGGCGTACTCGTTGTGCACGTGCCACATGGCCAGCGCCGGGTGGTCGCCGTAGCGCTGGGCCAGCTCGGTCACCAGGTCAAGAGCCTTCTGCCGGTACGCCGGGGAGCTCGGGCAGAAGGCCTGGCGGCTGCCGTAGGTCAGCGTCCGGCCGTCCGCGTCGACCACCATCGCCTCCGGGTGCGCGGCCGAGAACCAGGCCGGCGGCGACGCGGTGGCGGTGGCCAGGTCGACGGCGATGCCCCCGTCGTGCAGCATGTCCATCAGACGGTCGAGGCGGTCGAACTCGTACCGCCCGTCGGCCGGCTCCAGCCACGCCCAGGCGAAGATGCCCAGGCTGACCACGGTGACGCCGGCCTCGCGCATCAGCGCGACGTCCTCCGCCCAGACGCTCTCCGGCCACTGCTCGGGGTTGTAGTCCCCGCCGTAGCTCAGCCCTCGGACCTTCGGCGCCAGCCGCCTCGTCACACGACCTCCCGGGATAGGTCAACGCTTCCGCACTAAAACCAACAGAAACGAACATACCCCGGTACGGTGGCGAACGAGAAGGGTCTTCTCCTTTAAATACCCCGGCCGTGGCGGTGCAGGGTGGCCAGCACGTTCTCCACCTTGACCGCGCCGGTCATCGCGGCCAGCGCGATCGCGGCGCGCGGTTCACGCCAGTTCGCCCGGACCGCCTCCTTCGTCCAGCGCCACGCGTCCGGCCGGTTGCCGGTCGCGGCGGACCAGCAGGCGAGCTGGCCGTAGACGCGGGCCGCGCCGGGCGCGCAACCGGCGATCTCCGGGTGCCGCGCCATCATCCAGCGCAACGACGAGATCTTGGTGCCGTACTCGTAGGCGTAGTGCGAGCTGCGCCCCCAGAGCACCTGGACCAGCGGCTCGTCCACGTGCACGATCGGCGACCGCCGGGCCGCGCGCAGCAGCAGGTCCCAGTCCTCGTTCTGGCTGCCCGGCGCGTCCTCGGCGACCAGGCCGAAGCCGTGCTTGCCGATCAGCGCCTCGCGCCGGATCAGGAAGCTCGACGAGTGCAGCATCGCCATCCGGGACCGGGCCAGCTCCTGCACGGTCACCCGGTCGCGACCGGCCAGCCGTGCGTTGCGCCGGCCGTCGAACTCCACCTGCATGCCGCACGTGACGAACTCCGCCTGCGGCTCGGTGAGCAGCGCCGCGACCTGCTTGCGCAGCTTCGCCGGCAACCACTGATCGTCGTCGTCCAGGAACGCGACCAGCTCGGTGTCCAGCGCGGTGATGCCGGTGTTCCGGGTGCCGGCCAGGCCGGGGGTACGCCAGTTCGCCAGCATCAGCACCGGCGGGCCACCCGGCGCGGCCAGGGAGAAGTCCGGCTCGGTGCCGTCGAACACCACGATGATCCGGATCTTGCCGGGGTAGTCCTGGGCGCGGACCGAGTCGACGGCCTTGCGCACCAGCTCGGGGCGACTGCGGGTCGGGATCACCACGCCGACCGTGGGCCAGCTGGTCACGAGATCTCCTTCTCTGGGGTTGCGTAGCCGTAGGCGCGCAGCATCGGCGCGCACACGGCGCCGACCAGCGCGCGCTGCCGCGGGGGAAGGGCCTGGCGCCATGCGTCGTCCCGGCGCAGCGGCACCCGGCCGACCGTGAACCGCATCGGGTTGCCGGCCGCGCTGTGCCCGGTGCGCAGCTCGGCCGCGCGGCCGTCGGAGCTGAGGAAGGCCAGGTCCTCGTCGCGCAGCGGCAGCCCGGCGTGCCGGGCGATCCTGACCAGCTCCGCGCGCGGGTCGGCGAGCAGCTGCTCGTACCGCAGCCGGAGCGTGGGCACGCCCCGGCGGGCGAGCAGCCCGAACGCCGCGTTGTGCCCGGTCCACAGCAGTGCCGAGCGCCCGGCCGAGTAGCGCGTCATCTCCTCGGTGCCGTCGGTCTCCGGCCGGGTGACCGACTTCGTCCAGGAGTACGCGACGCCGCGCGGGTCCCGGACCACGTGCACCACGCGCAGGTCCAGCGCGGGCGACCAGCGCAGGCAGTGCGCGAGCGCGCTGTGCTTGGACGAGTCGACGACCACCTCCGCGCCCGCGGTCAGCGCCGCCGCCTCGTAGACCGAGGTGTAGAACGCGGCGTACTCCAGCACGGCGTCCTGCAGCGCCCGCGGCAGCGTGCGTGCGGCCAGGCGCGGGATGAACCGGGTGCGTTCCACCGTGGCGCGCAGCGCGAGAATCCGGTCCACGTCCACGTTCTGCCAGCCGTTGAACGCGGCCTCGCCGATCGCGCGCCAGAACGCGCACTCGGAGAACCGGGCACCGCAGCCGCAGCGTTCGTCGTCGCGCAGGTCGCGCTGCCAGAGGTGCACCACCTCACCGAGCGCGCAGACCCCCGGCAGCTCGCCAAGGAGACGTTCTACGAGAGTTGTCCCACTTCGCCCTAAACCACCGAGAAAGACTACCCGTGCCACTTTCACCACTTTCGGTCGTTTCGTTAAGTAACGAGTGATCGAGCGTGGGGGAGTGCTTGCGGTGCGCGTCGTCCTTGACGGGACAGGGTTCGACCCGGTGACCGAGTCGCAGGTGGTCGGGCACGTCCGGCGCGCGCTCGAACGCGGCGAGGGCGGCCGGATCGTCACGCCGAACGTCGACATCCTGCGCCAGGCCCGCGACTCCGCGGCCGTCCGCGACCTGCTCTGCGGCGCGGACCTGGTGGTGGCCGACGGCATGCCGCTGGTCTGGGCGAGCCGGCTGGCCCGCACGCCGGTGCCGGAGCGGGTCGCCGGGTCCAGCCTGATCTGGTCGCTCTCCGCCGGCGTCGCGGACGACGGCCGGTCCGTGTTCCTGATCGGCGGCGAACCGGACGAGGGCGCGAACGGTGCCGAGCGCGCCGCGTCCAGGCTCGCCGTGGCCTGCCCCGGGCTGCGCATCGCCGGGTGCCTGAGCCCGGCGTACGGCTTCGAGCGCCGCCCCGCGGAACTGGAGGCGGTCTGCCGCGAGGTGGTCGAGGCGAAGCCGGACCTGGTCTACGTCGGCCTCGGCTTCCCCAAGCAGGAGTGGGTGATCTCCGCACTCGCGGACTACCTGCCGTTCACCTGGTTCCTCGGCTGCGGCGCCGCGATCAACTTCGTGGCCGGTGACGCGCGCCGCGCCCCGGCCTGGATGCAGCGGACGGGCCTGGAATGGGTGCACCGGCTGGCCGGCGAGCCACGCCGGATGGCCCGCCGCTACCTCGGCCACGACGCGCCCTACGCCATGCGCCTGCTGCTCGGCGCCATGGTCGGCCGGGTCCGTTGACCGGCGCACCACTGTCGACGGCGGCAGCGGCCGCCGAGACCGAACAGGCGTCTGACGGGCGTTCCACGCCCGAAATTTCGCTACATGAACGCCAGTGCGCCATGTTGCCGACGTGACGCGTGCGTGCCTGCGGCGCTCTCCGCACCCCGTGCCGCCTGGACGATCATTGACCGATGCAAAAGGTAGATCGAATACCGATGATGACCTCTCTTTCGCATCCGTCAATGATCCATTGGCGCTTCCGCACCGCGGGGGATCTACCGCAGCCGGTCTCGCGTGAGGGCTGCCCGTGCGGGCGGGAACGGGCAGCCGCTTCTGCGCGTGGCCGCCGACTCGCCGGCGGTGGGGTTCGCACCGGCCGAGCGCTGGCTTCGTCGGGTTCCACATGGGTGACTGGCTCGGACCGGTGGCCGCGGGAGCATGCGGGCCGTACGAGGGAAATCCGTCTCTACGCCCTTGATCCTGCCTTCCGGGGGCCGGCCGGCTGGTTGAACCAGGGATCGCGGGTCAGCTCGGTGAACGCGGCGAACGCCGGCGCGTCCCCGGAGATCTGGAACTGCTTGTCCGGCGGGTTGCCGTCCGGGTTGGAGTCGAAGTAGCAGACGCCCTTGATCTGCGGGTTCGCCTTGAACAGGCGGGTCGCGTCGCGCAGCCAGGCGGCGCGGCGCTCCGAGCCCCAGGCCGCGGCCACGCCGTACTCACCGATCAGGATGGGTTTCGGCCGCTCGGCGGCCCAGCGCAGGAACGGCGTGAGCAGGTCGCCGAGCGAGCGGAAGTCCTCACCCGCGTAGACGTCCACGCAGGTCCAGTCCACCACGTCGTCGCCGGGGTAGAACGCGGGCGCCTCGCCGTTCTCGAAGCCCTCCGAGGTCGGGCACCACACCCAGGACGCGTTCCGGGCCCGCTCCGCGTCGAAGATCCGCCGCACGTGCCGCCAGGCCGCCACGTAGTCCGCGCCGGACCACATGGAGGGGCGCAGGTTCGGCCGGTCCATCTCCCAGCGGAACCGCATCAGCACCGGCCGCCCCACCTCGGCGACCCGCCGGGCCTGCGCGCGGATGAGCTCGTCGTGCTCGCCGGACGTGATCGACCGGGTATCACCGGACGCCCAGCTGAACAACAGCGTGGCGCCGTCGTCCAGGAACTCCAGGTCGGACTCGGTGCCGAACTTCTCGTCCCACTTGCGGTAGGTGTGCACGATGTCCAGGTCCCGCCCGAGCCGCGTCTCCAGGCCGTCGATCGCCGCCAGGCGCCCCGGCTGGCTGATCACGGCCGGCTTCACCCACGCGCCCAGGTAGGCGCCGGAGGCGGGCACGGAGATCGGGCCGGCGTCGTACGGGCCGGGGTGCACCGCGATGGCCGGTGGCGGCGCGTCAAGGTCCGGTGGCGGCGGTGGCGCGGGCGACGGGTCACCGCCGGTGCACCCGGCGACGGCCAGCGACGTCACCAGCGCCAGCGCCGGGAGCCACCCGCGGGTCACGTGTGCCGCCGGGCCACGTAGAGCACGTTCACCGCCACCGCGGACAGCAGCGGGATGCGTGCGGCGATCCGGTCCACCAGCCGCGCGGCCGGGCGGGCCCAGCGCTTCGCGTAGACCGACTGCGGGAACATGCTGAAACCGCGTCGCTCCACGATCTCGAAGCCGTGGCCGGCGAGCAGCGCGCCGACCTCGGCGTGGGACAGCTCCGCGAACCAGCGCCGGCCGGACCGGCGGCGCGCGGCCAGGTGCCGCAGCGAGTGCCGGTTGCCGTGGTTCTCCACCACCAGCAGTCCGGACTCCCGGTCCGGCAGCGCCTGCGCGGCGAAGCCGACCAGCCGGTCCCGGACCGACTCGTCCACGTTGAGCAGCAGCCGGAACGACGTGACCAGCACCGGGCCCTCCTCGTGCGCGGGCGCCGGGACCGGGCCGTCCTCCGCGATCCGGTGCAGTCGCGCGGCCGTGCCCACCTCGGCCGCCTTCGCCAGCATCTCCGCGGACGTGTCGTAGCCGTGTGCGCCGCGCACCGCGCCGTGCAGCAGCCGGATCGCCCGGCCGGTCCCGCAGGCGAAGTCGTGCTGCACCGGGCGCCGCACCGGGAACGATCGCTTGATCAGATCCCGGAGGTACGCGCGCTGCCGCTCGTTGATCGCTGAGCCGTAGCTGTCCGGCGCGTACGTGACGGTCTCGTACTTCTCGACCGCGTCCGGGTTCTGGAACACCGAGGCATAATGTGTCACGAGAAATCCTCCTGTTGATGTGTGCCGCGTCGGGATCAGGGACGGGACCCGCGGAGCCGGATGAAGTCGTCGAGGGCGAGCAGCGCCCGCAGCCGGAGGATGCCGAGCGCGTAGAGCGCGCCGCCGCCGGCGAGCGCGGCCAGCAGGCCCGGCAGCGTGGGGCCGAGCGTCCGCACCGCCAGCGCGGCCACGCCACCGAAACATCCGAGCGCGAGCGCGCCCGCCGCCATCGTGCCCCGGCCGAACGGGTGCAGCCCCAGCACCAGACCGACCTGCAGCAACGGCACCAGGTTGTTGATCAGCACGGCCACCGCGAGCCCGATCGCCGCGCCCAGCGCGCCCATCGACGGGATCAGCAACAGGTCCAGCGCGACCGTCACGACCAGCGCGAGCAGCACGTTCCACAGGTTCCAGGTGGTGCGCCCGGCCATGGTCAGCACCGAGTCCACCATGCCGCAGCCGGTGGAGAAGAGCATCGCGCTGCCCAGCACCACCACGATCGCGCCGCCGTCGCGGTAGTCCGCGCCGAACGCGCCCAGGTAGACCGGCGCGAACGTGATCACCAGCAGGTAGAGCGGCCAGGCCGCGAGCACCAGCCAGCCGGTCGCGGCCTGGTAGAGCGCGTTCGCCCGGTCCCGGTCGCCGGTGGCCAGCGCCTCCGCCAGCCGGGGCTGCACCGCCTGCCCGATGCCCTGGTTGGCGAACTGGCCGAGCACCACGAACCGCCCGGCCACCGCGTAGAGCGCGGCCGCGGCCAGCCCGCCGAACGCGGCGACCAGCAGCACGTCCAGGCGCTGCAGCGCGAGCTGGGCGACGCTGGCGACCGCGCGCGGGCCGGTGAAACGCCAGAAGCGCCGGCGCAGCAGCCGGCGGGCGCGCGAGGTCGGCGCCTCCGCCGGCGCCGGGCCGGACAGGTAGACGCGGCGCAGCGCGTACGCGCCGAGCAGCGCGACCGGCAGGTACGGGCCGGCCCAGGCCAGCGCGTACCAGTGCGGTGACAGCGCGACCCAGGCCGCGGCCAGCGCGAGCCCGCCGATGCCGGCCAGCTGCAGGCCGGGCCGGACGATGCGCTCCAGCATGATCGTGGGCCGGAGCATGCGGTATCCGCGGGTCGCGGTGAGCACCGCGTCCGCGATCGCGGCCAGCGGCAGGAACACCGCCAGCATGCGCAGCTGCCCGGCGTGGTCGGCCACCACACCGGGGGCGGCGTCCGGCGCGGTCAGCCCGGCCAGCGTGGGCGCGCCCGCCCACAGCAGCGCGGCCATCACCAGCGCGACCGCGCCGACCGGCGTCAGCCCGGTGCGCAGGCACTCGCCGAGCAGGTTCGCGTTGCCCCGGGCGCGCAGCCGGGCCGGCCAGTAGACCAGCGAGGTCTGCGTGCCGAGCCGGGCCAGGCCGGTGGCCAGCGCGAACAGCGCGGTCGCGGCGAAGAACGCGCCCGCGTGGTCGGTGCCCAGCCCGCGCGCGACCAGCCAGGTCACGGCCAGGCCGGTGAGCCCGGTGAAGCCGACGCCGATCAGGTTCGCCAGGCCGCCCCGGGCGGCGCCGCCGACGTTCGGCGTGGGCTTCGGCGGTGCCGGCGCGTGCGCGCACAGCATGCCCGGAACGCTGCCGCAGATGGAGTGGTCGACGGTGCGGGGCAGGGCGCGCGTCGGCGCCCCCATCAGGCGCGCCAGACCGGGGTGTGCCCGAGCCAGGCGGTCAGCGCGCGGTCGTGCGGGGCGAAGTGCGCGGTCAGGTCCGCGCGCACGGCGTCGTCCATCGCGGTGCCGCGCGGGCGCGCGTTGTGCTTCTCGAACGCGGGCCGGGCCAGGTGCGGCAGCTCCAGGAAGTTGAGCACCCGGTCGTAGACCGTCTCCGGCTCGGCGAAGAACCGCTCGCTCTCGATCACCAGGATCCGCTCGCGCGGGATGTGCTCGGCGACCATGTCCAGGTAGCGGGCGTACTCGCCACGCGCCCGGTAGGCGTGGTGCTGGTGCGAGAACGAGTAGTAGTTCGGGTCCGCGGCCAGCCGCTCCTCCTGCCGGTGCAGCCGGGCCGGTTCCAGCGCCAGCGCCCGCGCGAACGACGGCTCCTTCTCGAAGCCGCGCGCCACCTCGTGCGCGTGCTGCGAGTACGCGCGCTCGACCGGATCACGGACCAGCGCGATCAGCCGGACGTCCGGCAGGTCCCGGGCGATCCGGGCCGCGGCCTGCGGGTGGTAGAGGTAGTACGGGCTGGACTCGAACGTCTGCGCCGGCGCGCCGTGCCGCTCGCCGATCCGGTGCCCGGTGCTCTGCCGGGGGAAGTGCCCGCGGTACCAGTCGAGCCCCCGGCCGTACGACGTGTCGAAGTAGTGCACGCCCTTGTGCAGCACCGCCTTGAGCACCACGGGATGTGCGGCCAGCGCACGGTAGAGCGACGTGGTCCCGCACCGCTGCCCACCCGCGATCAGGAATGACGGCAGCATGCGCGAGCCCGCGGTGAGCCGCCCGTACGACCGGGACCCGAGGTGCACGATGTGCTTGACCGCACCCGGCACCCGCGACGAAGTGATCATTTCCGATTGCCCTCCACACGACGGATGAGAACCGGCAGCAGCCAGCTGCCCAGGACGCCGAGCCGCGCACCGGCCTCGGCCTGCCGGTCGATCAGGTAGCGGACGGCCAGGTCGACCAGGTAGAGCAGCGCGGTCAGCTCGCGCGCGCCGGGCGCCACCTCGAACGGGTGCAGCAGCTCACCGGCGCGCTGCATGGTCGCTTCCAGCGCGCCGGTCGCGTCCGGGTCGGACTGCACGCGGCGCTGCAACTCGTGGTGGATCGCGTCGAACCCGGCCGGCACGCCGGGCGTGAACCGCTCCCAGTCCCAGAGCAGGACCGTGTCGTCCAGCGCGGCCATGTTCCACGGTGCCCAGTCGCCGTGCCAGGCGCCGTACCGCAGGCTGATCTGCCCGGCCCGGTCCGCCAGCAGCCGGGCCGCGCGCCCGAGCTGCGCGCCCTCCTCCCGGTCCGCCACCTCGGCCAGCCGGTCGGTCAGGCTCTTCCAGTACGGGCTGGAGGTGAGCGGGCCGTAGGTGTAGCCGAGGCAGCCGGCCACGTCCCGCATCGCGGCGGCGAGCCGGCGCGGCGACAGCGACGCACGCGGCCGCCACACCGGCAGCGCGGACTGGATCAGCACCTGGTGCGCGCCCCACCGCCCGGCGTGCAGCACCTGCGGCACGGTCAGGTGCGGCAGCGGCGCGCCGTCCAGCGTCCGCAGCGCGGCCGTCTCCGCCTCGACCAGCTCGCGGGTCAGCGGCCCGGTGCCGAGCTTGACGAAACCGCAGGTGGTGCCCGCGTCGTCGATGAGCTGGAGGACCGGCTTGCGGTTGGCCCGCGCCGGCCCGATGTGGACGCTCAGCGCGGTGCGCTTGCCGAGCACGCGCTCCAGGTACGCGTCGATCGAGGCGTCGCGCGGCCCGTCGATCCGGACCCGGTCGCGCATCAGCAGGCCGGCCGCGCCGGTCTGCAGCGCCGCGACCACCGCCTCGCGCTTGAGCTTGGCGCCGCGGGACTGCGGCTCGGCGTAGCGGCGGACCGCGGCGGCGGCGATCCGGCGGGGGCTGGCCGGGACCAGCAGGCGGGCGCGGGCGCGGTCGGGGACCACCACGAACTCGATCGAGCCCGGCCCGTTCGTGGTGAACATGGGCGGCGGGTAGAGCACGCTCAGCACCTCGTCCAGGTACTGTGCCCGCAGCGCGGCGTCGTCCGCCGTCAGGCGTACCGGCGCGGTTTTGACCGTCACGTGGGGTCTCCCTCGGATGATTGGTTCCGCCACAGCAGCGCGTAGGCGAGGAACAGGAACGCCAGAGGGGTGACCAGCGCGTTGTACCAGAGCGTGGCCACGAACGACGCGACGATCGCGCAGCTCGCGGCCAGGCCGGTGGGGCTGCGGTCGCGGCGGAACCGCCACAGCCCGTGCACGAAGAAGCCGAAGTAGGCGATCGTCCCGGTCAGGCCGTGCGCGTAGAGCAGCTGCCAGAGCTGGCCGTTGCCGCCGACCGTGAAGTTGCCGCACCGCTCGCACCCGGAGCTCTCGCCGACCGCGATCGAGTTGCGGCCGCCGATCGTGGTGCGGGTGGAGCCGTAGCCGATCACCGGGGAGTGGACCACGCCGTCCAGCGCGCGCCCGACCAGGAACGAGCGGACGCCGTCCGACTTGCCGTTGTCCAGCCGCGCGGTGACCGTGCCGCCGAGCGGGCTGACCAGGACGACCAGCACCAGCAGCGCGCCGGCCGCGAGCACGCCGAGCAGCAGCGCGATCCGGCCGGACCGCAGCGCCACGTAGAGCACGGAGACGCCCAGCCCGATCCACAGTCCACGGTTGAGCGACTCCACCACCGGGACCAGCGCGACCAGCAGGCAGAGCACGGCGAGCAATCGGTGTTTGGCACTAGAAACTACGAAAAATCCGACTAGCAGGCAAAAGTTGTTGCCCCAGGTGTTCGTGTAGCCCCACGGCGCGGCCGGGCGCGGGCGGCTCTCGCCGACCACGTCCATGATCTGCGCGGCGTACGGGTGCACCATCGACTGCACGAAACCCTTGTTGCGGACGCCGGCCGGCAGCACCATCTCGACCGGCGACGTGAACGCGAAGTGGCCGGCGAACACGCCCAGCAGCCCGCCGGCCACGGTCACCACGAACAGCCAGCCGAGCAGCCCGACCAGCCGGCGGCGGGGGAGCTCGCGCTCGGTGAGATTGCCGGCGTAGACCAGCAGCACGGTCAGCGACGCGTACTGCGCGAGCCGGAACGCGACGCCGACGATCCGCGCGCCCGCCCGCTCCGGCACCGTGCCGGCCGGGTCCGCGCCGAGCGCGCCGATGCTGACCACCACGACCGTGAGAAACAGCAGCCACCAGGCGAAACCCGGTGGCATCCGGACCGGGCGGCCGCGGGCGGCACCGCGGATCAGCAGCACCACCATCGGCACGGCCAGGATCGGGAAGATCAGCACGCCCAGCCCGAGCGCCCACCACAGCGGATAGAGCAGCAACAGACCCGCGACCGGCCACGCGGGAAGATCGAACCCGGCCTGCTCGGTCCTCCGGCGACTCGGGATCGCGTGGCCGGGGCGCGCCGCCGACGTGCGCTCCGTGAGGTGGGCGGAGGTCACCGGCCCGGTCCGTCGCGGTCCGGGCGCTTGTCCTCCCGGGTCGCCGCCGCCACCGCGGAGATGTCGATGACCCGGGTCTCCGCCTCGGACTCGCCCAGCCAGCCGGGCATCTTCGGCTCCGGCTTGTCCTTGGCCGCGCCGGCCGCGGTCGGGCTCGGCTTCTTCGCGGCCTCCGACCCGTACGTGCGGCTGGTCGGCTTCTTCGGCTGCGGCGGCGCGAGCGTCGGCCTCGGCGGCGGCAGTTCCTCGGCCGCCTTCGGCTCGATGCGCGGCAGCACCACGGCGCCGAGCAGCGGCGTGCCCACCCGGCGCAGCTGTTCGGCCGCGTCCGCCACCTCCGGCCGGCGCGCCCGCCGCGTCTCCACCGAGAGGATCGCCGCGTCCGCCAGACTGGCCAGGCTCTGCGCGTCCGCGCTGCTGGACGTGGACGGCGCCTCGATCACCACGTACGCGGCCTGCCGGCGCAGCGTGCCGAGCATGTCGGAGAGTGCCTGCGACTGCATCAGGCCGCCCGCGGCCGCGGTGCCACCGGTGGTGACCACGCGCAGCGACGGCACCCGCGGCGCCTGCTGGACCGCGTCGGCCAGCGGCGCCCGCCCGGCCAGCACCTCGGAGAGGCCGGGCTTGGCCGCGATGCCGAAGATCCGGGCGATCGGCGCGATCTCCACCATGCTCTCCGGCAGGTGCGCGCCGATCAGCACCACCTCGCTGCCGGTCCGGGCCAGCGCGGTCGCCAGGTTCGCCGCGACCAGCGTGGTGGCCGACCCGCGGCTGGCGCCGGTGACCACCACGATCTGGTCGTCCCGGCCGAGGCTGGCCAGCACCTCGTTGCGCAGCCGGTTGAACGTGCGGCCGCCCGGGCCGTACGGCTGGAGCACGTCGTCGAACCGGGGCGCGCTGCGGCCGTTGAGCGTGGCCAGCACGGGCACGCCGGCGCCGGAGACGTCGGCCGCGGACCGCACCCGCCGGTCCAGGCGCTCCCACAGCGTCGCGGCCAGCAGGCCGAGCAGCAGCCCGATCATGCCGCCGGTGGCCAGGTTGAGCATGGTGTTCGGGCTGCTCGGCATGGACGGCAGCCGCGCGTCGCTGATGATCGAGCCGACGCTGACCGTGGTCGTGGTGAGCTCGTTCAGCTTGCCGTTCAGCGAGTTCAGCTGGTTCTGCGTGGTCTGCCGCTGGCTCTCCAGGTTGGGCCGCTGCGGGCTCTCCCGGTCCACCCGGGCCAGCTGGTTGTTGACCTCGGTGAGCGTGGTGCTGAGCTGCTTGGTCTTGTCGGAGAGCGCCTTGATCGCGGCCTCGGTGCTGGCGGTGGCGGTCCGCTCCCGGTTGCGCAGGTACGCCTCGGCGAACGCGTGCGAGCCGGCCTGCGCGGCCGCGGGCTCGGTCGCGGCGTACGTGATGACCAGCACGGACGTGTTCGCGGGCACCTCGACGCGAAGGCTCTTCGCCAGGTCGTCCGGGGCCAGCGGGCTGCGCAACAGCTCGGCCGCGCCGGCCGCGACCGCGGTGGAGCGCACCAGCTGCGCCTCAGTGTCGAGGTTGACCTCACCCTTGGTCCGGCCGCCGGAGACGTTGGTGTCCTGGCCGGCCGGGGTGACCAGCACGCTGGTCGCCGACTCGTAGGTCTTCGGCATCCGCGCGGTCACGCCGGCCGCGATGCCGAGCCCTAGCAGCGCCAGGCCCGCCAGTACCCACCAGTGCCGCCGTAGTATCCCGAAATAGTGGGACATGTCGTGGGACGGCGGAGGAGACGCGTCCATGGGTGTGGCGGCCCTTTCCACGGGGTGCCGACCGTACGGTCGAAGGCGGGGCCGCCGGGACGAACACCATGAAGCGGCCGAGAGCGGCGAATCGCCCCCACGGGTTCAACGCCCGGCCCTCGGCTACGTAACTATCGGCGGCCCACCGACCCGATCGGGGCCCGCGACGACGGAGGCGCCGGCCGCGTCGTCCCCCGACGACTCGACCGGCGCCTCGATCACCAGGTCCCGCTCAGCGGTGCGGCTCGAACCAGCCGTGCTCGGTGAGGTAATCCATGATCAGCTTGACCGAGTCGGGCAGCGACAGCTCGCTGGTGTCGATGGTCAGCTCCGCGTCCGCCGGCTCCTCGTACGGGTCGTCGATGCCGGTCATCCCGGTCAGCTCGCCGGCCCGCGCCTTCGCGTAGAGCCCCTTGCGGTCGCGCTGCTCGCAGACCTCCAGCGGCGTCGACACGTGCACCAGCACGAACCCGGCGCCGGCCTGGGTCGCCATCTTCCGGGCCTCGGCACGGGCGTCCGCGTACGGCGCGATCGGACAGCAGATCGCCAGCCCGCGGTGCCGGGCCACCTCGGCCGCGACCCAGCCGATCCGGCGCACGTTGCGGTCCCGGTCCGCCTTGCTGAACGTCAGGCCGGCCGACAGCTCGCGGCGCACCACGTCGCCGTCGAGCAGCGTCACCGACCGCTCGCCCGACTCGCGCACGGTGTCGGCCACGTGCCGGGCCACCGTGGACTTGCCCGAGCCGGACAGCCCGGTCAGGAACACCACCAGGCCGCGGTGCCGGCGCGGCGGGCGTGCCCGGACCAGCTCCTTCGCCACGGCCGGCGGCGTGTGCCACTCCGGCAGCGGGAAGCCCCGGTCGAGCAGGTCGTTGATCTCCAGTTGGGACAGCGCCAGCTTGCGGTTGCGCGGCGGGATGTCGTCCCGCCACCGCCACTGACCGTCCCGGCTGTCGTAGGCCAACTCGCGCGGCACCAGCACGCGCGGGCCGCCGCCGGAGAGCGAGTCACCGGTGGAGAGCAGGTGGGTCACGCCGTACGCCGCGGCCACCCGGGCCCGCAGCAGCGCGTCCGCGATCTCCTGGCCGCGCCGGGTCAGCGACACCGCGACCAGCGTCGCCGGGGGCATGCGGTCGCGCGCCGCGAAGATCGCGCGGACCAGCGCCTCCGGCGGCATGCCGTCCGGGCTGGCCTCGGCGATCGGGATCATCACCAGCAGGTGCGCGCTGAGCTGCTTCGCCGCGTGCGCGATCTGGGCGAGCTGCGGGCGGTGCAGCGGCTTGTCCGCGATCACGCCGAGCACGCGGCCCGGGGGCAGCAGCGCCTTGATCTCCTCCGGCGTCCGGCGCAGACGCTGGAACGGGCCGTGCGTGCCGTCGCCGAGCCGCCGCACGTCGCCCCCGACGCCGTACATCCCGTTCTTGGTCGGCCAGACGTCCGCGACCTCCATCGCCGCGACCGGCGCACCCTCCAGGTCGGTCAGCACGATCGCGCGCCCGACCGGGTTCGTCAGGTCCAGGCCCTCCGCGATCGAGGCCGGCACCTCCAGCGTGACCGGCGCCGGCCAGGAACGGTCGTCCGCCAGCCGGCCCCGGCGCTGCAGGCTGGTCAGATCGGCACGGCCGAGGAAGCCGGTCAGCGGGGCATAGGCGCCGGAGAGCAGCAGCTCCAGGTCGGCCAGCTCATACGCCCGGGGCGTGTATGCCGGCGCGTCCCGCAACACGTCCTCGGGCAGCAACCACCCACCGCTGTTCATCCCACCCCCAAGACCAAGTAAGGCAGACAGTCTCTCAGCAGAACGCCCGATCGTGAAAGTCGGAGGGGGGCCGAGCGACAAATCAGTACCCCGGCTCGTTGTGCCGAGGAGGTCGTCACCGCCAGGGAGGTCGCTTGCGCATGCGTCGCCGGATCCACCTGTTGCTGGCCCTGACGGCGGTCGTCGCACTGGTGGCCGGCGCGGGCCTGATCTGGTTCGGCGCGCGCGAGGACAACGACGCGCCACCGTCCGCACCGGGCACGACGCCGCCGCCACGCGCGGAGCCGGGCCGTCCCGCGCCGCCGGTGCCCGACGCGCCGGCCACCGGCGCGCCACCCGGGTCGAGCGGCCTCGGCCCCGCGCCGGCCACGTCGGCACCGGGACGGACCGACTGCCGGGTCGGGCCGAAGCTGGTGCCGACCTGCAACGTCCTGTGGGGAGCGGCGCCGGGCGCGTTCACGGAGGCGCGGGGTGCGCGGGCGCTCGCCGAGTACGAGGAGCGCACCGGTCGCACGCAGGCGGTCTACCACGCGTACCACCGGGGGACGAACGGTCTGTTCCCGACGGAGGAGGAGGTGCGGATCGCCGGTGACCCGGCCCGGCCGCGAATCCTGTTCCTGAACTGGAAGCCGTGGGACGCCAGCTGGGCGGAGATCGCCGACGGCGCCGCCGACGACTACCTGGACCGGCTGGCCGCGCACATCCGCGACACGTACACCGAGCCGTTCTTCTTCACCGTGCACCACGAGCCGGAGGAGGAGGTGCGGCCGCGCCGCGGGTCGGGGTACACCGCGCACGACTACCGGGACATGTTCCGGCACGTGGTGGGGCGGCTGCGGGCCCGCGGCGTGGACAACCTGGTCACCGTCATGGTCCACATGGCCTATGTGCCCTACACGGCGGCACCGTGGTTCGCCGACCTCTACCCGGGTGACGACGTGGTCGACTGGGTGGCCTGGGACACCTACGCCTACAGCGAGCGCGGCGAGTACGGGCACGGCGACTTCGCGGAGCTGATGAACCGGGTCTCCGGCGAGGCACCGGACTGGCCGGGCTTCTACAACTGGGCGGTGGCCCGGCACCCGGCCAAGCCGCTGATGGTCGCCGAGTGGGGCGTCTGGGCCAGCCACTCCAACCCGGGGCATCAGGCGGAGTTCTACCGCAGCGTGGGCCGCCAGATCGCCGACTTCCCCCGGATCAAGGCGCTGCTGCACTTCGACACCCCGCATGACCAGCGCGGCCGCGACTCCCGCCCGGAACGCACGTCGGACGGTCTGGCCGCCTACCGCGACCTCGGCCGGCTACCGATCTTCCAGGTCGACGTGCGCTGAGCGGCCCCGCCGGGACCGGCGGGGCCGCTCAGCGGTCAGCTGGTCTCCGAGCTCGCGGTGAACGAGCGGAGCCGGAACACCGCGTACGCCAGGCAGAGGGCCGTGACGATCACGCTCATCACGACGGTGACCGGCAGCGAGACGTTCGCGGTCAGGTACTCCGTCGGCAGGAACCGGTCGGCGTAGGTCACGGTGTACTGGCCGATGGACAGCACCCGGGTGCCGCTGACCAGGTTGCCGAGCAGGCCCTCCCAGATCAGCACGTAGAGCAGGCCGACCAGGACCGGACGCCGGCTGAGCAGGCTGAGCAGCACGAACACGGCGGAGTAGATGACCGCGCCGATCGCGGCGGCACCGGCCAGCGCGAGGCCGAAGCGGAAGTCCTGGACGAGCACGCCGGCCACGTAGAGCGGGATGGCGGCGGTGAGCGCGGTGACGCCGGACGCGACCAGGAACTTGGCCCAGACGATCTCGGCGCGGGACAGCGGCTTGGTGAGGATGTGCACGATCGTGCCGTCGTCGATCTCGGAGCCGAGCACGCCGGTGCCGACGATGAGCGCGGTGACCGGCAGCAGCACCGCGATGCCCAGCGCGTTGATCACCAGCGGTCCCCAGTCGCCGTTGTTGATGCCGGTGGCGCGCGCGAAGACGGCCAGCGCGACCAGGAGCAGCGGCAGCGGGAAGAGCAGCAGGAACCGGCGGCGGCCGAACAGCCCGCGCGCGGTCATCCAGGCGATGGTCGGGTTGAACAGCATGGTCAGGCCTCCACCAGGTAGGAGAAGACGCTCTCCAGGGACTCGTCGGACGGGGTGAGCCGGCTGACCCGGATCCCCTCCTTGAGTGCGATCTTGGGCAGTGCCCGGGTGAAGCCGCCGTAGTCGGACGCGCGCACGGTCAGCCCGGTGGCGGCCAGCTCCACGCCGGCCACGGACGGCTGCGCCATCAGCGCGACCGCGAGCCGCCGGTCGTCGGTGGAGGCGACCGCGAAGACGTGCGGCCGGTTCGCCATCAGCCGCCGGATCTCCCGGTAGTCGCCGGACGCGGCCAGCCGGCCGGCCACCATCACCTGGACGGTGCCGGAGAGCTGCTCGACCTCCTCCAGGATGTGCGAGCTGAACAGGATCGTCCGGCCCTCGGCGCCGAGCCGGTGCAACAGCTCCATCATGTGCATGCGCTGCCGCGGGTCCATACCGTTGAACGGCTCGTCCAGCAGCAGCACCTGCGGCTCGTGCACCAGCGACGCGGCCACCCGGGTGCGCTGCCGCATGCCCTTGGAGTAGGTGTCGATCCGCCGGTCCTTGAACTGGGCCATCTCCACCAGGTCGAGCGCGGCCGCGGTCGCGGCCACCGGGTCGGGCAGCTTGTGCAGGCGCGCGCTGGCCAGCACGAACTCGTGCGCGGTGAGGAAGCCGTGCACCGCCTCGCGCTCGCTGACCAGGCCCAGCTGCCGGTAGACGGCCGGGTTGCGCCAGGCGGGCTGGTCGCCGACCGTGACCGTGCCGCGGGACGGCGCGAGGAACCCGGCCATCATGTGCAGCAGCGTGGTCTTGCCGGCGCCGTTCGGGCCGAGCAGGCCGGTCACGCCCGGTTCGAGCGTCATGGTGATGTCGTTGACGGCCACCACGTTCCCGAACCAGCGGGACACGCCGTCCATGGTCACCGTGGTCACGAGGCCACCTTCCGGTATCGAACGAGCAGCAGCGAGACGCAGAGCGCGAGCAGGGCCAGCGTGACCGCGCCGTAGAGCGGGCCGAACGACCCGATGCCGAATTCCTCGGGCATGCCCTCCGGCCTGCCGAAGACCCACTGACCGACGCCGCCGACCAGCGTGGCCGGGCTGGCCAGCTGGGCGAGCTGCTGGCCGGTCTGCGTGGTGGCGAACGTGAGCACGCCGACGACCGGTGCGGTCACCAGGAACACCGCGACCGTGGCGCCGGCCGCGACCGCGCGGCGGCTGACGAACGACGACACCAGCAGCGCGATCGAGCTGTAGACCAGCGCGAAGAGCAGCGCGTACGCCAGGCCGGGCGCGAACGCCCGGGTCTCGTCCCAGACCGCGCCCATCCCGTCGCCGCTGAACGCCGCGGTCAGGAACATGATCAGCATCGGTACGCCGAGCACCGCGAAGCTGGCCGTGACCATCGCGGCCAGCTTGGCCAGCGGGTAGTCGGCGCGGCTCAGCGGCCGGGAGAAGTAGAGCGGCAGCACGCCGCTGCGCAGGTCACGGGAGACCAGCTCGGGCGCGACCACGGCGCAGAACAGGATGAGCAGCATGCTCATCTGGTCCGGGAACGTCTCGTAGGTGAGCAGCTCCATGCCGGTCTGCGACTTGACCGCGGCCGCGACCACGCCGACGACCAGCATGATGCCGGCCACCGACCAGGGGAAGATCTTCGCCTTGAACGTGCGGCCCAGCCCGAACGCGGCGCGCATGCCGTGCACGTAGAGCGCGGCGAACACGGAACCCCGGCCCAGCCGGGGGCCCTGGTAACGGCGATAGCCGATGTCGTGAATGACGGACATCAGGCGTCCTCCCTCGCGGCGAAGAGCTCGGCCACCCGGTGGCGGCGCTGCTCCAGACGGTGCAGCGGCAGGTCCAGGTCGGCGACCGCGGCCAGGATCGTGTCGTAGGCGGAGTCCGGCTCCGTGCCCAGCGGCACCAGCAGCAGCCGGCCCTCGCGGGTCGGCGGCAGACCGGCCGCGGCCAGCCGGTGGCCCAGCTCGTCGGTGCCCTCGCTGACCTCGACCGCGAGCACGTCGGTGCTGGTGGTCATGGTGGAGATCTCCGCCGAACGCAGCAGCTTGCCGCCGTCGATGGCGATCAGCGAGTCACAGATCCGCTCGACCTCGCCGAGCAGGTGCGAGCAGACCACCACGGAGATGCCGAACTCGGAGCCGATCCGCGCGATCAGGTTCAGCATCGCGTCGCGGCCGGCCGGGTCCAGGCCGTTCGTCGGCTCGTCCAGCAGCAGCAGGTCGGGGTCGTGCACCAGCGCCTGGGCCAGCTTCACCCGCTGCTTCATGCCGGTCGAGTAGCCACCGATCTGCCGGTAGCGCTCCTCGTACAGCCCGACGTGGCGCAGCGCCTCGGAGGCCCGCTCGCGCGCGGCCGTGCGCGGCAGCCCGCTTATCCGGCCGAGGTGGGTCACGAACTCGGCCGCGGACAGCTCCGGCGGCAGGCAGTCGTTCTCCGGCATGTAGCCGACGCGCTGGCGCACGTCGGCGGCCTGGGTCGTCGGGTCCAGCCCGAGCACGCGCAGGGATCCGCTGGTCGGTGCCAGCAGTCCCAGCAGCAGCTTGATCAGGGTGGACTTGCCGGCCCCGTTCGCACCGACCAGGCCGACGACGCCCGGCCCCACGCTCAGCGTCAGGTCCGACAGCGCGGTGACGCGTCCGCCGTAGACCTTCGTCAGGGATTGGGTCGCGATCAATGTCACGACGTCGAGCCTAGGCCCAGCGCGCATGCGGCGAATCAGGAATGACCCCCGGACGGACCCTCAGAAGCACGATCAAAACCCTGAGGACCCGTCCGGGTACGCCGTGGGACCGCCTGATCAGCCCGTGTTGCGCATGCCGGCCGCGATGCCGTTGACCGTGGTCAGCAGCGCCCGCTCCAGCGTGGTGGCGTCGCTGTAACCGCGCCGCGCGCCGGGCGTGGTGCCGACGGTCTGGCTCGCGCCGGTGTCGCGGTACTGACGCAGCAACGCGACCTGCAGGTGGTGCAGCGGCTCCAGGTAGGTGTCGCGCACCCCGAGCGTGCGGGACAGCACCGGGTTGCCCTCCAGCAGCCCGGTCTCGCCGGTGATCGCCAGGACCTCGCGCACGGTCCGCGCGTACTCCTCCTCGATCGTGGCGAAGATCGGCTGCAGCTCCTCCGGGACCAGCGTCGCCACGTACCGCCGGGCGATGTTCAGATCGGTCTTGGTCAGCATCATCTCGACGTTGGACAGGAACGTCCGGAAGAACTGCCAGTCCGACCACATCTCGTCGAGCACGTCGCCGAGCCCGGCCTCGCGCGCCGCGGCCAGGCCGGTGCCGACGCCGAACCAGCCGGGGACGATCTGCCGGCTCTGCGTCCAGCCGAAGACCCACGGGATCGCGCGCAGCCCGCCGAGGCCGGCGTCCGCGTTCGGCCGCTTGGCCGGGCGGGAGCCGATGTTCAGCGCGCCGAGCAGCTCGGTCGGCGTGGACGCCCAGAAGTACGCGGGCAGGTCCGGGTTCTCCACCAGCCGCCGGTACGCGGCGAACGCGGCCGCCGAGGCGGTGTCCATCGCGCCGTCCCAGCGCTCCAGGCTCTCGTCCGGCACGCGCGGCTTGGTGTGCAGCAGCGTGGCCTGCAGCACCGCGGCCACGGTCAGCTCCAGGTTCTCCCGGGCCAGCGCGGGCAGCGTGTACTTGTCGGAGATGACCTCGCCCTGCTCGGTCACCTTGATCGCGCCGTCCAGCGTGCCGTACGGCTGGGCCAGGATCGCCTCGTGTGTGGGGCCGCCACCGCGGCCGACCGTGCCGCCGCGGCCGTGGAACAGCCGCAGCCGGACGCCGTGCCGCGCGGCCACGTCACGCAGCGAGCGCTGCGCCTTGTGGATCTCCCACTGCGACGTGGTGATGCCGGCCTCCTTGTTGGAGTCCGAGTAGCCGAGCATGACCTCCTGCACGTCGCCGCGTGCCTTGACGATCGACCGGTACGCCGGCAGCGACAGCAGCTCGTCCAGCATGCGGCCGCCCGAGTTGAGCTCCGCGGGCGTCTCCAGCAGCGGCACGATGTTGATCCGCGCGCGCCTGGAGTGCACGTCGATCAGGCCGGCCTCGCGGGCCAGCACCGCGGCCGCGAGCACGTCGTCCGGGCCGAGCGTCATCGAGATGATGTACGTCTCGACCACGTCGTCGCCGAACCGCTCCTGCGCGGCCCGGATCGTGCCGAACACGTCGAACGTCTTGCGCGCCGCGTCCGTCAGCGGCGTGTCCGCGCTGGACAACGGCCGCCGTCCGGTCAGCTCCCTGGCCAGCAGCTCGGTGCGCTCCGCGCGGGTCAGCGTCGTGTAGTCGCCGACCTCGCCGACCTGCCCGTACATCTGGGCCAGCACCGCGTGGTGCGCCTCCGCGTGCTCGCGCACGTCCATCGTGGCCAGGTGCATGCCGAAGGCGGACACGCTGCGGATCGTGGAGGAGAGCCGGCCGACCGCGGTGAGCTGACCGGAGTTGCGGGCCAGCGACGCGCGGATCAGCTCCAGGTCACCGATCAGCTCCTCGGTGCCGAGGTAGTCCCGGCCCGGCACGTGCGGCGTGCTCTGCGACAGCCGCTTGCGCGTGTTCGCCAGCTTCGCCTTGATGCAGCGGATCTTCAGCCGGTACGGCTCCTCCGCGTTCACCCGGCGGAACCGCGGCGCCACCTCGGGCAGCGCGTCCAGGTCCTTGGCCAGGCTGGCGGAGAGGTCGAGCGAGACGCCGCGCAGCCGCCGGGACACGGAGATCTCCGTGATCAGCTTGTCCATCGCGGCCTCGGTGGCCTGGATGCCGTGCTCGTGCTGGATGATCAGCACGTCCCGGGTGACCGCCGGCGTGACGAACGGGTTCCCGTCCCGGTCGCCGCCGATCCAGGTGCCGAACGTGATCGGCCGCGCGGTCGGCGACGTCTCCACGCCCAGCGAGCGCAGCGTCTCGGACAGGTCGTCGAGCACCTGCGGCGCCGCGTCCGCGTAGAGGTCCTTCAGGTAGAAGACCGCGTTGCGTGCCTCGTCCGTCGGGTCCGGCCGGTCCAGGCGCAGCTCGTCGGTCTGCCAGATCAGGTCGATGAGCTCGGCCAGCCGGCGGGACGCGGGCCCGTTGTCCTTCGCGCCGTAGAGCACGGCCGCGGCCTGCTCCGCGTCCAGCTGGTCGGCGAGCGCGCGCAGCTTGGTCAGCACGGACCGGCGGGAGGCCTCGGTCGGGTGCGCGGTGAAGACCGGGCGGATCGCGAGCCGGCGGGCCGCGGTGGCGATCTCGTCGGCCGGGACGCCGGCCTCCGCGATCAGCTTCGCCGCCTGGTCCAGCCAGCCGCCCGAGGTGGCGCGCTGCCGGCGCAGGTCACGCGAGCGGTGCACCTGCTCGGTGATGTTCGCCAGGTGGAAGTAGGTGGAGAACGCCCGGGCCAGCTGGGTGCCGGTGGTGACCTCCATGGCCGCCAGCCGGGAGGCCGCGGCGTCCGCGTCCGTGCGCACCTGCGCGCGGATCTCCTCGACCAGGTCGAGCAGCGGCTTGCCCTCCTGCCGCGCCAGGGTCTGCCCCAGCAGCGTGCCGAGCCGGCGGATGTCGGCGCGGAGTGCGGCGTCCGGACCGTCGTGGTCGCTGTGCCCTGCACCGGAAAGCTGTTCGGTCACAGAAAGCGCTCCTCCCATGCGAACGAAGGACAGCGCTGTCCGACTTGTGCGCGATCGTATCGGCGACGCGTAGCGCTGTGGTCACCGTGGTGAGCCACGTCTCAAGCTGTGGGCCCGGTTACCACCCTATGACGGCTCCGCGACGGCGTCGTGGCGTTCCCGCGCCTCGATCATCGCGTCGGTGTTGCTGCCGAACCAGATCATCATCGCGCACAGCGGCTCGGCCAGGCCCTCGCCGAGCCCGGTCAGGCGGTAGGTGACCTGCGGCGGCACGGTCGGCTCGACGTCCCGGGCGACCAGGCCGTGGCGGACCAGCGCCCGGAGGTTCTGGGACAGCATCTTCTGGCTGATGCCGCCGACCGTGCGGTGCAGCGCGGAGAAGCGGTGCGGGCCGGTGATCAGCGCCGCGATGATCAGCGTGCCCCATCGCGTGGTGACCTGATCCATGATCGGCCGCGACGGGCACCGGTTGTCGAAGGTGTCACCGGCCAGCAGGCGGTATGCGGACCTGAGCTGCTCACTCACTGCCATGCACCTACCTTACAAAAAGGTACGTACTTCCCCACGGTGACCAGCTCTCCTAGCGTCACCGGCCATGGACATCTGTCTGCAGGACCGGACGGCCGTCGTCACCGGGGCGTCGAAGGGCATCGGCGCGCGGATCGCCGTGGACCTCGCGGCGGCCGGCGCCGCGGTCGTCGTCAACTACCGCACCGACGCGGCCGGCGCGGACCGCGTGGTCGAGGCGATCACCGAGGCGGGCGGCCGCGCGCTCGCGGTCCGCGCGGACGTCAGCCGGAGCGCGGACGTGACCGCGCTGTTCGAGGCCGCGCGGGACGCGTTCGGCACGGTCGGGATCCTGGTCAACAACGCGGCGATCAGCGTCTTCGGGCCGATCGAGGCGATCACCGAGGAGGACTACCGCCGGCACGTGGACATCAACCTGTGGGGCACGCTGCTGACCATGCGCACGCTGGCCGGTCAGCCCGGCCTCGGCCACGCGTCGATCATCAACGTGTCGACCGCGGGCACGACGTTCCACCCGCCGTACGGCGCGCTCTACGTCGCCACGAAGGCGGCCGTGAACGCGGCGACGCTGGTCGCGGCCGCGGAACTCGGCCCGCGTGGGATCCGGGTCAACGCGCTGCTGCCCGGCTACTCGGACACCGAGGGCACGCGCGCGATGGGCTTCGTCGGCTCACCCGCCGCCGACCAGGCCGTCTCCGGCGTCCCGCTGGGCCGCCTCGGCACCCCCGGCGACTACGGACCACCGGCGGTCTTCCTCGCCTCGGACGCGGCCCGCTTCATCACCGGCGCGGTCGTCCACGTCAGCGGCGGAAGACGCTGATCGCGAGCCCCGCGCCCCGGCGCCTGATCTTCGTGACGCGCGCCGGCCGGGGTTCCGTGACGTGCGCCTGGAGTCGTTGCCTTCGCCGGAGGCGGCGCTGGTGCCGGTCGGGCCGGTCAGGGGCCCGTGACGTGCGCCGGCCGATCCCCGGTCGCCGCCGCGCGCCGGACCGCGGGCCGGGGCGAGCGTCGTGCGGGCCGGGCGGGTCGCGGGTGTGCCGGACCACGGCGGGACCGGCAGGGAGGCCGCCCGCGGCCGACCGGTGCCCGCGGGAGCACTCGGAGCGCGCCCACGCCGGAAGCGGGAACCCGGTCCTATGCCGTTTCCTGTTCCGCGGTTCTGATCGCCTCCGCGTGGGCCAGGGCGGCGCGGCGCAGCAGGGCCTCGGCGTCGAGACCCGCGGCGCGCGCCGCGGCCACCCGGCGCAGCAGCTCGGAGCCGAGATCAAGGGCTTCCGGCAGCGGTACGGCGACGCCCGCGCGCTCCGCCCGCTGGAGGATCTTGGCGGCGAGCGCGAGCGCGGGCTGGGAGAGCGCGATGCCGTCCATCGCGGACGCGCGGGACTTCTCCGCGCGCTTGATCTGCTCCCAGTTCTCGATGATCTCCTCGACGCCGCTGACCTCGGTGTCCGCGAAGACGTGCGGGTTGCGGCGGATCATCTTCTCGACCAGCGTGCCGGCCACGTCGTCGACGGTCCAGCGCTCGCCGTCCGGCAGTTCCTCGGCCAGGCGCGCGTGCAGCACCACCTGGAGCAGCACGTCGCCGAGCTCCTCGCGCAGCGTGTCCAGGTCGCCGGTCTCGATCGCGTCGTACGCCTCGTAGGCCTCCTCCAGCAGGTACTGCGCGAGCGTGGCGTGCGTCTGCTGCCGCTTCCACGGGTCGCCGCCGGGGGAGGCCAGCCGGTCGATCACCGTGACCGCGTCCAGCAGGCGCGCGCCCGGCGGGTCCCACGAGCCGTAGCGCAGCTCCAGTTCGGCCAGGCCGGGCTCGCGGGCCAGGCGCAGGCCGAGCGTGCGGGCCATGTCCTGGTCACCGGTGGGCCCGGCCAGCCAGACCACGGTGCCGTGCGCGGCCGCGGCGGCCAGCACCGGCGCCGGGTCGGCGTCGACCACGGTGACCTCCGCGCCGGCCGCTCGCAGCGCGTGGACCTGCGCGTTCTCCTCGGAGGCGAGCACCGGGTGGCGGCGGACCAGGTCCCAGGCGTCGGCGGTCAGCAGGCCCGCGGGCAGGCGCGGAGAGGTGACGAGCAGGACGATCTGCGGCATGCCGACCAGCATGCCGCAGGCGGTCAGCCGGCCGTGACGACGGTCCGGTCCACCAGGTACGGCATCCGGTACGGGAACGACTGGCTGTTCGCCGACGCGATCATGGGCACCGCGACCGGCAGGTACTTCGGGTTGACCACCGCGCCGGCCCGCTCCGCCTCGTCGCGCAGCAGGTCGGCGACGGACAGCGGCACGCTTGCGAACTCGCCGCCGCCGAACTGCTCGCGGACCACCGGCACGGACAGTCCCGGGTCGATCGCGCGCGCGTCGACCAGCGCGTCGTAGACGGTCATCATCCGCTCGTCGGTGACCTCGGCCGGCGCGACGTCGTCCTGCAGCGTGCCGTACAGCCGGTACCACTCCCGGTAGAGCGCGACGTAGCGCGTCTCGGCCGGCACGCCGAGCACGGACTCGACCAGCTCGGCCGGCACCTCGGGGCCGGTGGCGGTCAGGTTGCGCGCCTCTGCGGCCCGGCGGCCCAGGTCGAGCGTGAGCAGCAGGTCGACCACGTGCCGCCGGGTGATCGGCAGGCTCGGCCGCTCCAGCTGCTCGCCGGGTTCACCGGGTGCGTCGGCCGCGGCCGCGGCCAGCGCGGCCTGGTCGGCGTCGAACGCCGCGCGCGCCTCCTCGAAGATCGCGTCGACGGTGCGCTGGCTGTACGTCTCGTCGCCGACGTAGGCGGCCACGGCCGGGCTCTGCTGGGCGCAGCCGGTGAGGGCGAGCGCGGCGGCGCAGAGAAAAGCCACATAACGGGCAGGTCGCATAGAGATCACTCTATCACGTGACGAGATGATCACTCTGCGACGCGCCGACCGCGGGTGCCCGTCGAGGCGTTGTCCACGGTGCCTCGTCGAGGCGTTGTCCACGGGTGCGGACGACGCCTCGACGAGGTGGGGCGGACGGCTCAGCGCGCGGCGGCGACCGGCTCGCCGAGCACGTCCTTGAGCAGCTGCGCGCACCAGTCCAGCAGCGCCTGGTCGCGGACCGGCTCGCCGCCGATCCGGCGGGTCATCGGCCGGGGCACGCTCACCTGGTCGGTCGCGTGCTTGTAGACCGAGTCCGGGTGGTACCGCTTGAGCCGCATCTGCTTCGAGTCCGGCAGCGACAACGGCGCGAGCCGCACGTGCTTGCCCTGCAGCGTCACCTCGGTCAGCCCGTAGGCCTTCGCGACCAGCCGGAACCGCGCGACCGCCAGCAGGTTCGCCACCGGGGCCGGCGGCTCGCCGTACCGGTCGGTCATCTCCGCGACGATCTCCTTCAGCGCCACCTCGTCGCGCGCCTCGGCCAGCTTCCGGTACATCTCCAGGCGCAGCCGCTCCACGCCGATGTAGTCGTGCGGCAGGTGCGCGTCCACCGGTAGGTCGATCTTGACCTCCTGGACCTCCTCCGGCCGCTCGCCCTTGAACTGTGACACCGCCTCGCCGACCATCCGCACGTAGAGGTCGAAGCCGACGCCCTCGATGTGCCCGGACTGCTCGCCGCCGAGCAGGTTGCCGGCGCCGCGGATCTCCAGGTCCTTCATCGCCACGTACATGCCGGCGCCCAGCTCGGTGTGCTGCGCGATGGTGGCCAGCCGCTCGTGCGCGTGCTCGGTCAGCGGCTTCTCGCGCGGGTAGAGGAAGTACGCGTACGCCCGCTCCCGCCCACGCCCGACCCGGCCGCGGATCTGGTGCAGCTGGGCCAGGCCGAGCAGGTCGGCGCGCTCCACGATCAGCGTGTTCGCGTTCGGGATGTCGATGCCGGACTCCACGATCGTGGTGCAGACCAGGACGTCGAACTCCTTCTCCCAGAAGCCGACCATGACCCGCTCCAGCGCCTCCTCGGACATCTGCCCGTGCGCCACCGCGACCCGCGCCTCCGGCACCAGCTCGCGCAGCTTCCGCGCGGCCCGGTCGATCGACTCGACCCGGTTGTGCAGGTAGAACACCTGACCGTCGCGGAGCAGCTCGCGGTGGATGGTCGCGGCGATCTGCTTCTCGTCGGACGGGCCGACGAACGTGAGCACCGGGTGCCGCTCCTCCGGCGGGGTGGCGATGGTGGACATCTCCCGGATGCCGGTGATCGCCATCTCCAGCGTGCGGGGGATCGGCGTGGCGGACATGGTCAGCACGTCCACGCTGGCCCGCAGCGTCTTCAGGTGCTCCTTGTGCTCGACGCCGAACCGCTGCTCCTCGTCCACGATGACCAGGCCGAGCTGCTTGAACCGGGCGGCGGCGGAGAGCAGCCGGTGGGTGCCGATCACGATGTCGGCGGTGCCCTCCGCGGCCATGCTCAGCGTCTGCTCCGCCTCCTTCGGCGTCTGGAACCGGGACAGCTGCCGGATCTCCACCGGGAACTGCGACATCCGCTCGGCGAACGTGTTGTAGTGCTGCTGGGCCAGCAGCGTGGTCGGCACCAGCACCGCCACCTGCTTGCCGTCCTGCACCGCCTTGAACGCGGCCCGGACCGCGATCTCGGTCTTGCCGTAACCCACGTCGCCGCAGATCAGCCGGTCCATCGGGACCTGCTGCATCATGTCGTGCTTGACCTCTTCGATCGCGGCCAGCTGGTCCGGCGTCTCCTGGTACGGGAACGCGTCCTCCAGCTCGCGCTGCCACGGCGTGTCCGGGCCGAACGCGTGGCCCTTCTGCGCCTGGCGGGCCGCGTACAACTGGATGAGCGACGCGGCGATCTCCTTGACCGCCTTCTTCGCCCGCGCCTTCGCCTTCTGCCAGTCGCTGCCGCCCATCTTGTGCAGCGTGGGCGCCTCACCGCCGACGTAGCGGGACAGCTGGTCCAGCTGGTCGGTCGGCACGAACAGCCGGTCGCCGGGCTGCCCCTTCTTGGCCGGCGCGTACTCGATCACCAGGTACTCGCGGTCGGCGCCGTTGACCTTCCGCTGGACCAGCTCCACGTACCGCCCGATGCCGTGCTGTTCGTGCACCACGTGGTCGCCGGCCTTCAGCTCCAGCGGATCGATCGTGTTGCGGCGGCGGGACGGCATCTTGCCCATCGCCTTGGTGGTCGCGCCCCGGCCACCGGTCACGTCGTTGCCGGTCACCACCGCGATCCGGGCGCGCTCGTCGACGAAGCCGTGGTTCAGCCCGCCGCAGACGATCGTGATCTGCCCGGCCGCCGGCGCGTCCGACAGGTCGTCCGTGGTCACCGTGCCCAGGCCGGCGTCGCGCAGCACCTCGGCCGCGCGGTTGGCCGGCCCCTTCGCCTCGAAGACCAGCACCACCGACCAGCCGTCGCCGGCCCAGCGCTTCAGGTCGTCGACCAGCCGCCCGGTCTCGCCGTGGTAGAGCGGCGCGGCCTGCGCGGCCAGCGCGATGTCGTCCCCCGCGTCGGGCGTGACCTCGACCCGCACCGGCTCTTCCCACGGCGCGGCCCCGGCCTCGGCCCCGGCCTCGGTGGCGGCCTCGGCGGCGGCCAGCCCGAACGGCGACACCGACCACCACGGCTGGCCGAGCCGGGCCGCCTCCGCGCGCACGTCCGACAGGCTGCGGAACGCGGCCGCGCCGACGTCGATCGGTGCCTCGCCGCCGACCGCGGCCGCGGCCCAGCTGGCCTGCAGGAACTCCTCGCTGGTCCGGACCAGGTCGTGCGCCCGGGTGCGGATCCGCTCCGGGTCGCAGAGCAGCACGTGCGTGTCCCGCGGCATGCAGTCCAGCAGCAGCTCCATGCTGTCCGTGCCGTCCAGCAGCGCCGGGGCCAGCGACTCCATGCCCTCGACCGGGATGCCCTCGGCCAGCTTCGTCAGGATCTCGCCCAGCTCCGGGTGCGCCGCGGCCAGCGCGGCGGCGCGCTCGCGCACGTGCGGCGTGAGCAGCAGCTCCCGGCACGGCGGCGCGAACAGCTCGGTGGCCGGCTCGATGGTGCGCTGGTCGGCCACCGCGAACGTGCGGATCTCCTCGACCTCGTCGCCCCAGAACTCCACGCGCGACGGGTGCTCGTCGGTCGGCGGGAACACGTCCAGGATGCCGCCGCGCACCGCGAACTCGCCGCGCTTGGTGACCAGGTCGACCCGCGCGTACGCCAGGTCGACCAGCCGCTCGACCGTCTCCTCCAGGCCGGCCTCGCCGCCCGGCCGCAGCACCACCGGCTCCAGGTCGCCGAGGCCCTTGAGCTGCGGTTGCAGCACCGACCGGACCGGCGCGACCACGACCCGGACCGGACCGGCCTCGCCCGGGTGCGCGAGCCGGCGCAGCACGGCCAGCCGCTTGCCGACCGTGTCCGACCGGGGGGAGAGGCGCTCGTGCGGCAGCGTCTCCCAGGCCGGGAACGCCACCACCTGCTCCGCCGGGATCAGGCAGCCCAGCGCGTCGACCAGGTCGTCCGCCTCGCGGGAGGTGGCGGTCACCGCGAGGACCGGGCGCCCGGCACCGCCGGACGGCACGGCGGCCGCGACGGTGGCCACGATGAACGGCCGCAGCGGCGCCGGCGCGGTCAGGCCCAGCTCGGCCGCCTCCGGCCCGCCGGTGCGGGCGAGATCGCGGGCGCGGGCCAGGCCACCGTCGGCGAGCGCGGCGGGAAGGAGACCGGCGAGCTTCATTGCAAATCCCCCGTACGGCACGACTGCCCTGGTCAGGACACGGTGCCCTGGTGAGAACACGGCGTTTACCCCGCGCCCGGTCCGGACGGGGGGTACGACATCCAGACTACGCCGATCCCGGGCCCGTCCCGTGGATCGGCGGTGGGTCGGGCGTCCGAGCGCGGGTCCGGAGTTCGGCTGAATCCGTTGGTGGCGGTGTCTCGCACGTCGCACCGGGTGTGCGACCCGGCAGCTCGGAGCACTTGCAAGGTCTCTCGGGCCGGGCTCGAGCGATCATCCGGCCGCACGACCCACCCCACCACGCGAGGAGGACCACACGGTGCGGGTACTGCTGCTCGTCTCCGCCTTCAACGGACTCAGCCAGCGCGTCTGGTGCACGCTCCGGGAGGCGGGACACGAGGTAGGTGTGCTGCTCGCGACCGGCGAACGGGACATGATCGAGGGCGTCCGCGCCGCGCGCCCGGACGTGATTCTCTGCCCGTACCTGACGCACCGGGTGCCGGCCGAGATCTGGTCCGAGTGGCGCACGATCATCATCCACCCGGGCCCGGTCGGCGACCGCGGGCCGTCCTCGCTCGACTGGGCGATCACCGAGGCCGAGCCGTACTGGGGGGTCACCGCGCTGCAGGCGGTGGCGGAGATGGACGCCGGCCCGATCTGGGCCACCCGGATCTTCCGGCTCGCCAGCGCCGCGCCGCGCAAGTCCGCGCTCTACAACGGCCCGGTCGCGGACGCGGCCGTCGCCTGCGTGCGGGAGGTGCTGGCGAAGGCGGCCGACCCCGCGTTCCGCCCGGTACCGGCCGAGCGGATGCCGCACGAGGTGCCGAACGCGCGCCCGCGCCCGCTGATGCGCCAGTCCGACCGCGCGTTCGGCTGGGACGAGGGCAGCGAGCGCATCATCCGGCGGATCCGGGCCGCGGACGGCGCGCCCGGCGTGCGCACCGAGGTTCTGGGCATGCCGGTCTTCGCGTACGACGCACATCCGGGCACCGCGGCCGGCGCGCCGGGCACGGTGCCCGACGCACCGCCCGGCACCGGGGCGGGCGCGCCGCCGGGCACCGTGCTGTGCCGGCGGCAGGGCGCGATCATGGTGGCGACCGGCGACGGCAGCGTGTGGCTCGGCCATCTGCGCCAGGCCGACCCGGAGCGGAGCACGGACGCGGCGGGCCCGGCCGGCACCTGGCCCCGGGGCGTCAAGCTGCCGGCCGCGGTCGTGCTCGGGCGGCGGCTGCACGGCGTACCGCACGCGCCGCTGCCGTTGGGTTCGGAGGCGGAGGTGCCGGGCGCCTACCGGCAGATCCGGTACCGGCGGACCGCGGACGTCGGCTGGCTGACGTTCGACTTCTACAACGGCGCGATGTCCACCGGCCAGTGCCGCCGGCTGCTCGGCGCGTTCCGGCACGCGGCCGGGCAGGACACCCGGGTGCTGGTGCTGCGCGGCAGCACGGAGGCGTTCAGCAACGGCATCCACCTGAACCAGATCACTGCCGCGACCGACCCGGCCGGCGCCGCCTGGGCGAACATCAAGGCCATCAACGCGGTCTGTACGGAGATCATCGAGTGCACCCGGCAGGTGGTGATCGCGGCCTACCCCGGCAACGCCGGCGCCGGCGGCGTGATGCTCGGCCTGGGCGCGGACGTGGTCGCCGGGCGCGAGGACATCGTGCTCAACCCCTACTACGACATCGGCCTGTACGGTTCGGAGCTGCACACCTGGTCGCTGCCGCGCCGGGTCGGCGCCCAGTGCGCGGAGCGCCTGCTCGGCGAGAAACTGCCGGTCGACGCGGCCCGGGCGCGCACGATCGGCCTGCTGGACGAGGTCGGCCCGCGGCACCCTGACGCGTTCGCGGACTGGCTCGCCGAACTCGCCGCCCGGTACGCCGAGCCGCAGCTCAACCGCCGGATGCGCAGCCGGAAGGCCCGGGCGCTCACGTCCGGCCTGCCGCTCGCCGTGCACGAGGTGCGCGAGCTGGCCGAGATGAGCCACGACATCTTCGGCGACCGGTCCGGGTTCGCGGCGGCGCGGCACGCGTTCGTCCACAAGGTCCGCCCGACCGCCACGCCGGCCCGGCTGCTGCCGGCCTCGCTCGCCGAGGCGGCCCCCGCCGGGTCGAACGGCTCGGCCGGGAACGCGAAACGGCCGGTCCCGGCGCCGCCGCCGGGCACCCAGAACCAGGGGAAGAACCGCCAGCACGTCCGGCCGCGCTCGGCCGCCGCGGACCCGCCGCAGTCGGTGCGCCCGGCCGTGCCCGCGCAGGCCGGCTGACCCGAATCCGAGGCCGGCCGGTACCGGTCAGGCCGGCCTCTCCGGTGGGCCTCGTGCAACGGGTGGTGCGTCGCACGAGGCCCACCCCTCGTCCGTCCTCCCGCCGTGCCCGGGGTGCGGCGGCTAGATTGATCGGCATGTCGGATTTCGTGCCCGTGGCCGAGCGCATCGTCGACGCGATCCTCGCGAGTGAGCCGGTCACCGCCTTCTACGCCGGTGACCACACCCACGACGACCGCCTGCCGGACCACTCGGCCGGCGCGGTCGCCGAGCGCACCGCGATGCTGGTCGACGCGGGCAACGCGCTGGCCCAGCTGGACGTGGACGAGCTCGACCCGGCGGACCAGGTGGACCACGCGATCCTGACCACCATGGTCGAGCGGCGGCTGCTGGAGCTGACCGAGATCCGCGAGCACGAGTGGAACCCGCTGCTGCACAACCCCGGCCCGCTGCTGCACGGTCTGATGGCCCGCCGGTTCGCGCCGGTCGCGGAGCGGCTGGAGTCGCTGGCCGGCCGGCTCGCCGCGGTGCCGGACGCGGTCGCCACCGCGCGCGCGGTGCTGCACGACTGCCCGCGGGTGCACGTCGAGACCGCGGCCGGGCAGTTCGCCGGCGCGGCCGGCCTGATCCGTGACGAGCTGCCCGCGCTGCTGGCCGAGGAGCCGGCACTGGCCGGGCGGATCACGCCGCTGGCCGCCCGCGCGGCCGACGAGCTGGACGGGTTCGCCGCCCACCTGCGCGGCCTGGACGCCGACGGCCGTTCGCCGCGGCTCGGGCGGCGGCAGTGGGAGGCGCGGCTCTGGCACACGCTGGACACCGAGCTGTCCGCGGCCGAGGTGCTGCGCCGCGCCGAGGACAACCTGGAGCGGGTCGGCGAGCGGATCAGGGCGACCGCGGCGGAGCTGACCGGCGGCCCGGCCACGGACGAGACCGTGCGGCGCGCGCTGGCCCAGCTGGCCGAGGAACGGCCGGACAACGACACGATCGTGGACTTCGCCCGGGTCACCATGGCCGAGACCACGGACTTCGTCCGGTCACACGGGATCGTCACCGTCCCGGACGACGAGTGCGTGATCGAGGCGATGCCGGAGTTCGCGCGCGGCATCAGCGTCGCCTACTGCGACCCGCCCGGCCCGATGGAGACCGCGGACGTCCCCACGTTCTACTGCATCGCGCCGGCGCCCGCGGACTGGTCGCCGGAGCGGGTGGAGTCGCTCTACCGCGAGTACAACCACCACATGGTCCGCAACCTGACCGTGCACGAGGCGATGCCGGGCCACTTCGTCCAGCTCGCGCACGCCCGCCGGTACCGCGGCAACACGCGGGTCCGCGCGCTCGGCTGGTCCGACCCGTTCGTCGAGGGCTGGGCCGTGCACGCGGAGGAGTCGCTGGCCGACCACGGCTTCGGCGGGCTGCCGGTGCGCATGCAGCAGCTCAAGATGCAACTGCGGATGACCATGAACGCGGTGCTCGACCAGCTCGTCCACTGCGAGGACCTGTCCGAGGCGGACGCGATGCGGATGATGACCGGCCGCGCGTTCCAGGAGGAGGGCGAGGCGGCCGGCAAGTGGCGCCGGCTGCTGCTCACCTCGACCCAGCTGTCCACCTACTTCGTCGGCTACACCGAGGTCTCCGCGATCGCCGCGGCCCGCCCGCCGTCCGTGACGGTCGGCGCCTGGCACGACGCGATGTTGTCGCACGGCTCCCCGGCACCCCGCCACCTGCGTACGCTGCTAGAGCGTGTATCGAAGTCCACGAGGGTTGCGGCGCGTCGTGGCTGAAATAGGCGAGGTCTCCGGTAGAAGGTTTTTCGACCAAGAAACACCTGAATACCGGAGACCTCGTGGACACCTTAGCGGTGTTGCGGCGGCATGACCTGACCGACGTGCAGTGGGCGCGTCTGGAGCCGTTGCTTTCTGTTCCTGACCAGCGGCGTTCCGGCCGCCCGCCTGCGACGTGCCGACGGACGGTGATCGACGCGATCCGATGGCGGGTGAGGGTCGGCTGTGCGTGGCGGGACATACCGCCGTGTTACGGGTCATGGTCCGCGGCATACGCTTTGTTTCGCCGGTGGCAACGCAACGGGACCTGGTCGAGAATCCTCGCCCGGCTGCAAGCTTTGGCCGAGGCGGTGGGCGCGATCATCTGGAATCTGTCGGTTGATTCGACCATCGCGCGGGCGCATCAGCATGCCGCCGGAGCACGCCGCGACAGCGCCGGGCAGGCGGAGCCGCCGGGCGGTGTCGGTGATCCGGAGCCTGACGATCACGGGTTGGGCCGGTCGCGTGGCGGCTGGACGACAAAGGTTCATCTGGCCTGTGAGCAGGGATGCAAGCCCATGGCGATCGTGGTCACGGCCGGGCACCGGGGCGACAGCCCGCAGTTCGTCAAGGTCTTGGAACGGGTGAAGGTCGTGAAACTGTCCGGCCGGACGAGAACCCGGCCGGAGGCGGTGATGGCCGATAAGGCCTACTCCAGCCGGGCCAACCGCGCCTATCTGCGCCGCCGCCGGATCACCTGTGTTATCCCGATCAAGACCGACCAGGCCGCCGGCCGCACCCGGAAGGGTGCAGCCGGCGGCCGGCCCTACGACTTCGATGCTGAGCGGTACAAACAACGGAACACCATCGAACGCGGGATCAGCCGGCTGAAGCAGCACCGCGCGGTCGCGACCCGGTACGACAAACTCGCCGTCCGCTACGAAGCCACCGTCCAGATCGCCTGCATCAACATCTGGCTCTGACTTCGATACACGCTCTAGGTGTCCAGATCCCGCCGGGACTGTGCCACGAGGGGTGTTTCCGGCCCGACACGCCGGGCTGAAGTCCTGGCGGGATGGGCACCGTGAGTGATGACATCGAACGTTGTGAGTCCACGGAAGAAGATCGAGGGTGACGGGCGGCAGCTGTCGCCGGAGCAGGCCGCTGCGGCGGCGATGGTGGCCGAGGCGAAGGCGCGCGGGCTGGAACTGACCGGTCCGAACGGCTTGTTGAAGCTGTTCACCAAGAATGTCCTCGAGACCGCGTTGAACGAGGAGATGACTGAACACCTCGGTCATGCGAAGAACCAGGCATCGCCGGAGCGTGAGTCGACAAATGTGCGCAACGGCAGCCGCGGCAAGACGGTGATCTCGGATGCGGCCGGTGAGGTGCGTATCGACGTGCCGCGAGATCGGGAAGGGACGTTCGAGCCGCAGATCGTGAAGAAACGGCAACGGCGCCTGACCGAGGTCGACGAGATCGTGTTGTCGTTGTATGCGAAGGGAATGACGACCGGGGAGATCTCCGCGCATTTTGCGGAGATCTACGGTGCGTCGGTGTCGAAAGAGACGATCTCGCGGATCACCGATAAAGTCGTGGCGGAGATGACGGAATGGTCGACCCGGCCACTCGATGCCGTTTACGTGGCCGTGTTCATCGACGCCATCGTCGTCAAGGTCCGTGACGGCCAGGTCGCCAACCGGCCGGTCTACGCGGCCATCGGGGTCACCGTGGACGGCCACAAAGACGTCCTGGGGTTGTGGTCCGGCTCCGGTGGCGAGGGCGCCAAGTTCTGGATGAGTGTCCTGGTGGATCTGAAGAACCGTGGCGTGCGGGATGTGTTCTTCGTCGTCTGCGACGGGCTGAAAGGGCTGCCGGACACCGTCGAGGCGGTGTGGCCGCAAGCGATCGTCCAGACCTGCATCATTCATCTGATCCGGAACACTTTTCGTCTGACCTCCCGGGCGGATGCCGACGCGATCAAACGCGACATCAAACCGATTTACACGGCGGTCAACGCCGACGCCGCGCTCGCCGCTCTGGACGACCTCGAGGAGAAATGGGGGAGTAAATACCGGGCGATGATCCGGTTGTGGCGTAACGCGTGGGATGAGTTCATCCCGTTCCTCGATTACGACGTCGAGATCAGGAAGGTGATCTGTTCGACGAACGCGATCGAATCATTGAACGCCCGCTACCGTCGTGCTGTTCGCGCACGCGGGCATTTCCCCAGCGAGCAGGCCGCGTTGAAATGCCTGTATCTTGTGACCCGCAGCCTGGACCCGACCGGGGCCGGCCGCGCACGATGGACGATCCGCTGGAAGCCCGTGCTGAACGCCTTCGCCATCACCTTCGGTGACCGCTGGCCGGCCGCCGAAACCTACTGACCGAAGAGCCGGAAACACCGATCTTGGTACGGACCCATCCCGCCGGGCTGCCCACGGACCTGACCCGAAGCCGAGCCGGCCCGCGAGACGCGCCGGGCGGATGAAGGTTCTCAGTCATTCATCGGGGGAGTCGTGTCGAGTTTCATGGGTGCCGCATGGGCTGACCTCGCATCGGGTGTGCAGGCCGACGATGCCGTGGCGTGGTTGCGTGACGGTGAACCGGGTGCGGACCCGTTCACGCTCTACGCGGATGTCGTCGAGACCCCGGCCTGCCTACGGATCGAGCTGCAGGCCGAGGGCGATGGATACGCGGATCTGCCGCGCTGGTGTGCCGGCCTGATCGCCGCCGGCCGCGGCGTGACGAGAGCGCTGGTGGCGCTCGACCACGACGAGTACGGCGCGGAGCTGATCGTCCTGGCCACCGGCGAGGACGGCGGGCCGGGGCTGGTCTACCACGTGTACGCGCATCCGCAGGACGAGGAGACCGGCGAGCTGTACGAGGAGGGCGAGCCGACGCCGGTGGACGTGCCCGCGCTGGTCCCCGCCGAGCCCGACGGGAACGACTCGGGCATCGTGCTGGCCGGCCCGCAGGCGCGGCAGGCGCTGGCGCGTCTGTACGGCGCTCCGGCCGAGCGGGTCGAGACGGCATGCCTGCGTGGGGTGCAGCATGCGCGCGAGACGAGCGGCACCATCGGGGAGCCGTTCGCACCCTGGCTCGGCGCGCTCGGCATCGAGTGGTGGGCCGGGGGCAAGGACCACCCGCGGATGGTCCTGCGCCCCTGAGCGTTCAGCGATCCTTCGCGCGGGCCCGGGCGAGTCGCTGCAGGTTCATCACGTGGCGGCGGATCGCCTGGGCCTGGCGCTCGTCCGCGTCGAGCATCAGGACGATCTGGACCTCGGACGTCGCCGCCTGGTCGACCACGCGGTAGACCTTGCCGTGCAGCGTCATCTGCTCGTCCTCGAGCGTCAGGCGCAGCGCGACCTCGGAGCCCTCCGCGATGTCCAGGCGCTTGAAGACCGCCTTGATGCTGCGTTCGCTGACGTCGATGACCTCGCCACGGTGCGGTTCACCGTCCTCGCCGACGGTCAGCTCGATCGGCTCGCCGCCGCCACCGCGGACGTACTCGCGGTTCTGCTCGATCGCCGGGCGGGAGGTGATCTCCACGATCCACGTGCTGACGTGGCCGTGCACGACGCGGGTGATCACCGCGTCCGCGGCGTAGCGGCCGCGTTCGCCGGCGATCCAGCGGACCGTCAGCTCCATGCCGGGGTCGGGCACGTCGGTGACCAGCAGGTCGAGCGGCGCGGCCAGGGAGAGGAGCGCGCCGTCGAGATCCTCCACGCGGGAGCGGTACGTGCCGCCGCGCTTCACCGTGATCTCGACCCGCTCGTTGATGCCGGGGGAGGGAAAACTCACGTTCACCCATCGGTCTCCCGCGCGGCACCCTGAGGGTTTTCCCCGGCCTCGCACGCGGCGCCCCCGCCCGGCTGGATAGGCTCAGCGTCGTGGTCGGCCGCAGGGTGGCGGCGATCGGGGGTTCGGCTCACACGTCCCGCCGGCGGGACGGCAGACACCGCCTGCCACGCGGGCCGGTAATCACAACTCAAGGAGCGACACGACAAAATGGCCACCATCGAGGGAATTGTCGCCAGGGAGATTCTCGACTCGCGGGGCAACCCGACCGTCGAGGTCGAGGTCGGACTGGACGACGGCACCATCGCGCGCGCCGCGGTCCCGTCCGGCGCCTCCACCGGCGCGTTCGAGGCGCTCGAGCTGCGTGACGGCGACGCCGGCCGGTACCTGGGCAAGGGTGTCGAGAAGGCGGTCGCGAACATCGAGGACCGCATCGTCGACCAGCTGCTCGGCTACGAGGCCAGTGAGCAGCGCCTGATCGACCAGAAGATGCTGGACATCGACGGTACGGCGGACAAGTCCGAGCTGGGCGCGAACGCGATCCTCGGCGTCTCGCTGGCGGTCGCGAAGGCCGCGGCGGCCTCGGCCGAGCTGAGCCTGTTCCGCTACCTCGGCGGGCCGAACGCGCACCTGCTGCCGGTGCCGATGATGAACATCCTGAACGGTGGCGCGCACGCCGACTCGAACGTCGACGTCCAGGAGTTCATGATCGCCCCGATCGGCGCGTCCACGTTCCGTGAGGCGCTGCGCTCGGGCGCGGAGGTCTACCACGCGCTCAAGTCCGTGCTGAAGAAGAAGGGCCTGGCGACCGGCCTGGGCGACGAGGGCGGCTTCGCGCCGAGCCTGCCGACCAACGCCGCCGCGCTGGACCTGATCGCCGAGGCGATCGAGAAGGCGGGCTACTCGCTCGGCACCGACTTCGCGCTGGCGCTGGACGTGGCCGCGACCGAGTTCTACAAGGACGGGTCGTACACGTTCGAGGGCGGCTCCAAGTCCTCCGACGAAATGATCAACTACTACGCCAAGCTGTGCGAGACGTACCCGATCGTCTCCATCGAGGACCCGCTGAACGAGGAGGACTGGGCCGGCTGGACCGCGATGACCGCGGCGCTCGGCGACAAGATCCAGATCGTCGGCGACGACCTGTTCGTCACGAACCCGACCCGCCTGGGCCGCGGCGTGGCCGAGAAGGCCGCGAACGCGCTCCTGGTGAAGGTGAACCAGATCGGCTCGCTGACCGAGACGTTCGACGCGGTCGAGCTGGCCCACCGCAACGGCTTCAAGTCGATGATGAGCCACCGCTCCGGCGAGACCGAGGACACCACCATCGCGGACCTCGCGGTCGCGGTCGGCTCCGGCCAGATCAAGACCGGCGCCCCGGCCCGTTCCGAGCGCGTCGCGAAGTACAACCAGCTGCTGCGCATCGAGGAGGAGCTGGCGGACGCCGCGCGGTACGCGGGCGCCGGCGCGTTCCCGCGCTACAAGGCCGCCAAGTAACTCAGAGTCACGTAGTACCCACGTAGGTCGCTCGGGCCGGGAGTCTCATCCGCCAGGGGTTTGCAGTATCTGATCAAAAATCCCGTGGATTTGCTCTCGGCCCTCGCGCCCGTCATGGTTGCTTAGCGTGAGAATGGGTACGGCGGGGGCAGGGGGGTGGGTGTCGTGACGCAACGGCGATCGCCGGGCGGTCAGGGACCCGCTCGCGGCGGACACGGAACGCGACCGACGCGCAGGGCCGGTTCGCCCGCCCGGAGCGGGCGTGGTGCCCGCACCGCGATCCGTGACGCCAGCATCGTCCGTGAGCCCCGGCCGACCGAGGCCGGCCGTTCCGCCAGCCGTCCCGCGGCCGCCCGGCGCGCGGCGGCGGCCGGCGCCGCGAAGCGCACCACCGCCACCCAGCCCCGGCGCTATACCGGGCGGGCCGCGGTGCTGATCGTGGTGCTGATCGCGCTCGCGCTCGCGTACACGTACCCGGTGCGGCTCTATCTGTCGCAGGAGGCGGACATCGCCGCGATGGAGGCGTCCCAGGCCGAGCAGCGGGAGCGGATCCGGCAGCTCACCGAGCTGGTCGACAAGTGGCAGGACGACGAGTACGTGCGGACCCAGGTCCGCAATCGTTTCTACTACGCCCACCCCGACGAGACGCTGCTGATCGTGATGAACCAGGATGCCGGTGCCGCCCCGGGCACGGTCGGGCTCCCGTCCGCGCCGCCCGAGACGCCCGACAAGTGGTACGACACGTTGTGGTCCAGCATCCAGGAAGCCAATAAATAAGTGACGCAGGAAATCCACCCGCCGCATCGCGAGGAAGCGACCCCGGCGGACCTCGCGGCCGTCGCCGCCCAGCTCGGCCGCACGCCCCGCGGCACCCGCGCGGTCGCGCACCGCTGCCCGTGCGGCAACCCGGACGTCGTGGAGACCACGCCCCGGCTCGCGGACGGCACGCCGTTCCCCACGCTCTTCTACCTGACCTGCCCGCGCGCGACCAGCGCGATCAGCCGGCTGGAGTCGGCCGGGGTGATGAAGGAGATGTCCGCGCGCCTGGCCGAGGACGAGGAACTGGCCGCGCGCTACCGGGCCGCGCACGAGGACTACCTGAGGCGGCGTGAGGCGATCGGCGACGTGCCGGAGATCGCGGGCGTCTCCGCCGGCGGCATGCCCGGCCGGGTCAAGTGCCTGCACGTGCACCTCGGCCACGCGCTCGGTGCCGGCCCGGGCGTCAACCCGTTCGGCGACGAGGCCGCCGAGATGATCGGCCCGTGGTGGACCGACGGGCCGTGCGTGGCGCCGTCACAGCCCGACGAGTGACGCGTCCGCCGACTCGGCCAGCCGGGTCAGCTCCAGCGTGATCTCGCCGTCGCCGCGGAACGACGCCAGCATGCCGTCCGCGGTGACGCAGACGGTGAAGTCCGACATACCGTGCACGTCCGCGCAGAGCGCCTCCCGCCCGGCGAACGTCGCGGTCGAGATGGCCACGTCCACGCCCGGCAGGTGAGCCGCCGCGGTGACCATCGCGCGCACCTGCTCCGGCGTCACTATCCCGATGCCGCCGGGTGCGTCCGTCGCGCCCGGCGGCCGTGAGCAGGCGCCGTCCTCGCACAGCGTCACGCCGTCCGGCCCGACCACCAGGCGGTCGCCGCCGCTGATCACGGCCGTCCGCGGCGGCGCGTTCACCACGGTCGTCATCTCGCCGGTGCCGAGCGCGTAGACCGCGGTGTACGTCTTCGCCGACGCCTGCCCGAGCCGGTCGATCACCTCGGTCAGTCCGCCGCCGTCTCCCACGCCCGGCGCGGCGCAGCCGGTCAGTGCCAGTGCGGCGACGGCGGCCGGCAGCCGAAGGCGGATCATGCCTATGAGGATGCGGTATCGGCGGTGGTCTCCGGCTCGGTCGGACGGAGCCAGTAGGGTTGTCCGTATGGATGTTGCGGTACGCCGCGCCCGGACCGCCGACGTACGCCGCATCCGGGCCCTGATCGACACGTACAGCGGCGAGCGACGCCTCCTCAGCAAGCCCACGGTCACGCTCTACGAGGACGTGCAGGAGTTCTGGGTCGCGGAGCGGCTGGCCGACGGCGCGATCGTCGGCTGCGGTGCGCTGCACGTGATGTGGGAGGACCTGGCCGAGATCCGCACGCTCGCGGTCGACCCGGCGTGCCGCGGCCAGAAGATCGGCCACCGGATCGTCACCGAGCTGCTCAACACCGCGCGCGACCTCGGCGTCTCCCGGGTCTTCTGCCTGACGTTCGAGACCGGCTTCTTCGCGTCGTTCGGGTTCGAGGCGATCGACGGCGCGCCGGTGCCGTCCCCGGTCTACGAGCAGCTGCTGAGTTCCTACGACGAGGGTGTCGCGGAGTTCCTCGGCCTGGAGCGGGTCAAGCCGAACACCCTGGGCAACACCCGGATGCTGGTGCACCTGTCCGACGTAGGCTGAGCGCATGGCACGCGTAGCCGCGATCGACTGCGGTACCAACAGCATCCGTCTCCTGGTCGCCGACCTGCCTGCGTCGTACGCGGGCCCCGGTGCCCAGCTGCTCGACGTCACCCGGCGGATGGAGATCGTCCGGCTCGGCGAGGGCGTCGACCGGACCGGCCGCCTCTCGCCCGCCGCGATCGAGCGCACCCGGGTCGCGCTGGCCGGTTACGCGTCCGCGATCGAGGAGCTGGGCGCGGACCGGGTGCGGATGGTGGCCACGTCCGCCACCCGCGACGCGGAGAACGCGGACGACTTCCGCGCCATGGTCACCGAGACGCTCGGCACGCCGCCCGAGGTGGTCACCGGCGACGAGGAGGCGCGGCTGTCCTTCACCGGCGCGGTGCACGGCCTGCCGCCCGGCTCGCACGCGCCGTACCTGGTGGTGGACATCGGCGGCGGCTCCACCGAGTTCGTGGTCGGCGGCCGCCAGGTGGACGCCGCGATCTCGGTGGACATGGGCTGCGTCCGGATGACCGAGCGCCACCTGCACGGCGACCCGCCCACGGCCGCGGAGATCGAGGCGGCCCAGGCGGACATCACGGCCCAGGTCGACCGCGCGCTCGCCGCCGTACCGGGCCGGGACGCCAAGACGCTGGTCGGGCTGGCCGGCTCGGTCACCACCGTGGTCGCGATCGCCCGCGGCCTCACCGAGTACGACCCGGCCCGCATCCACCACGCGCGCCTCGGCTACGACGAGGTCGCCAAGGTCACCGCGGACATGCTCGCCGCCACCCGCGCGGAGCGCCTGGCCGTCCCGGTCATGCACCCCGGCCGCGCGGACGTCATCGGCGCCGGCGCCATGGTGCTCCGCACCGTGATGGAGCGCGCCGAGATCTCCTCCGTCGTCGCCAGCGAGCACGACATCCTCGACGGCATCGCCTGGAGCCTGAGCTGAGCCTCAGCCGGGCTGCCGGACCGCGTCCTCCGAGGCGCTCCAGACCCGCGCGGCGACGTCCGGGTTGAAGATCGTCTGCCGGAGGCGCAGCGGCCGCCCGCCGGCGTAGAGGCCACCGTTGCGCAGCCCGGCCGCCGGACCGGTGATCAGCGGCGTCAGCCCGGCGGCGGATCTCTGCGGGCTGATCAGGAACGGCGCGTACCGGAAGACGTACGCGAACGCCGTGCCCTCGCCGATGTTGGTGCGGACCAGCCCGGGATGGAAGCTCAGGCTGAGGATGTCCGGCCACCGCCGCGCCGCCTCCATGGCGAACAGGACGTTCGCGGCCTTGGTCATCTGGTACACCGGCACGCTGTGGTACCGCTCGGCCGGCGTGTTCAGGTGGTCCGGATCGATCCGGGCGTTGGGTGCCGGCCGCACGGAGGTGTTGATGATCCGGCCACCGCGCAGCCGGTCCCGCAGCAGCGTGCTGAGCAGGAAGTGCCCGAGGTGGTTGGCCTGGACCGTAGCCTCGTTCCCGTCCTCGGTGAGCCGGTGCGACGGGACGTGCATGCCCGCGTTGTTGACCAGCACGTCGATCCTCGGGTACGTGTCCAGCAGGTGCTCCGCCAGCTTCCGCACCTCGGCGAGCCGCTCGAAGTCGGCGAGGAACCGTCCCGGCTCCCGCCCGTGCCCGGCCGCCCGGACCCGGTCGACCGCCGCGGTCAGCCGCCGCTCGGTGCGGCCGGTCAGCACGACCTGGGACCCGCGCGCCGCCGCCTGCTCGGCGGCGGCCAGCCCGATACCGGAACTCGCGCCGGTGATGACCACTACCTTTTGATCTTGCATTCACTCATCCCACCAGCGGTACGGCGCCGCCGGTAATGCCGATCGGGCAGGGCGGATCATGCCGGCCGGGCAGACCACCCCAGCATGTGCTCCACGAAGAGCTTGGCGGTCGGCCCGGCGTTCCGCGCCGACGTGCCGATCTCCAGGTGGCTGGGGGACAGGTCCTCGACCGGCAGTGCCCGCAAGCCCGGCAGCTGCTCCGGCAGCGTCGAGCCGTGCGCGTAGACGACGGCCCGGCCCAGCGCGACCGCGGCGATCACGTCGGTCGCGGACCCGATCCGGAGGCTCTGCCGGCGCGGGTGCCCGTCCACGTCGGCGCCGGTCCAGTGCGCCGCCTCCGCGTCGGACATCCCCGGCCAGTAGGTGAACGTCTCGTCCCGCAGGTCGGCGAGCGTCAGCCGGTCCCGTCCGCCGAGCGGGTGGTCGGTGCTCAGCAGGACCATTCGCGGTTCGGCCGCGAACGGTTCGACGTCCAGACCGTGCCGGTCGAAGGAGTCCCGCAGGATCGACACGTGCGCGGCTCCGGCACGCAGCACCTCCGGCGCCAGCCAGTCGTGCGGCTCGATGTCCACCTGGACGTGCGGATGCTTCTCCTCGAAGGCCCGGCTCGCCGCGGCCACGGTCAGCACGTCGCAGGTGGGCGCCGTGACGGTCAGCGTCTCCGTCCCGCGGGCCCGGGTGAGCGCGAGCCGGGAGCGTTCCACCAGGTCGTACGCGTCCATCAGCAGTTCTGACCCGGTCGCGGTGAGCGTGGTGGCGTGTGAACCGCGCACCAGCAGCGGGGCGCCGACCGTACGCTCCAGCGCGCGCAGCGCCCGGGACAGTGCCGGCTGCGTCAGCAGGAGTCGCTGCGCGGCGCGGGTGATGCTCCCGGTCTCCGCCACGGCGATGAGGTACCTGAGGTGTCGTAATTCGAGGTCGGCCACGTACCGAGAATGCCACCGCCGCGCCGGTGCGCGGAGATCGGGCGAAATCGCTTGACGCTACTTCGTATTGCGGAATACTCTGCGATGCGTGGAAACGACCCAGTTGCTCAAGGGAGTGCTGGAGCTGGCCGTGCTGGCAGTGCTGCGGGACGGGGACGGCTACGGCTACGACATCCTGCGCCGCCTCCGGACGGCCGGTCTCGAGGAGGTCGGTGACGCGTCCGTCTACGGCACGCTCCGGCGGCTCTTCCAGGCCGGGCTGCTCACGGCCTATGTGGTGCCGAGCGAGGAGGGGCCGCACCGCAAGTACTACGCCCTCAACGAGGCCGGGCGCGACCAACTCGCCCGCTCCGCGAAGGTGTGGCGGGGTTTCGCCTCCACCATGGACGATCTGCTGAGCGGGGGTTTGGCGCACCGATGAGCGTCACCGAGGACCTGGAGATCACGCACTACGTGGAGGCGGTGCGGGCCGCACTCTCCGACCTGCCCTCGCGGCAGCGCGACGACCTGCTGGAGGACCTGCCGAGTCACCTGGCGGAGGTGCGTGCGGAGAGCGGCGAGCCGCTGTCCCGGCGACTCGGGCCGCCGGAGGTCTACGCGGCCGAGTTACGCGTGGCGATGGGCATGGTGGGCGGCGGCCGGGTGCCGCTGCGGGCCCGGCTGGACGAGGCCGCACACCGGCTGCGCGCCCGCGGCGTGGACGTGGACCGGCGGGCCGGCACGCTGCTCGGCTACGAGCAGGGCAGCGACTTCCTGCGACAGCTGCGCCCGGCGTGGTGGGTGCTGCGCGGTTACCTGGTCGCGATGTTCGTCGCCGTGCTGGTCAGCAACGACGCTCCCGGCGTGCTGCCGCGGGTCGACGGCAGCCTCCTGATGGCGCTGTTCCTGCTCGGCTCGTTCGTGCTCGGCTCGATCTGGCTGGGCCGGCGCGAGGCGGCCGGGCTGCCCCGCAACCCGCGGCTGATGCTGCGCGGCGTCGCCGGCATGCTGGCGCTCTGGGCGTTCGTGCTGCTCTGGCAGGTGGACAGTCGGTCCGCGGTGGACCAGATGGTCGACTCCTACGGCACCAGCTACGCGCCGGCCGTGGGCGTCGAGGACGTCTACGTCTACGACCGGAACGGTCGGTTGCTCACCGACGTGCGCCTGTTCGACCAGAACGGTCAGCCGATCGAGCTGGGCTGGAGCCGGTGCGCCGCGGAGCCGCCGCTCAGCGGGCAGGCCGTCTACCCGCACTGTCCGGAGCTGGCCCCGTTCCAGGTGCCGTCGTTCCCGGCGCCGTCGGAGTCCATCCCCGGGGCGCCGTCGGAGTCCGTTCCCGGGGTGCCGTCGGATCCGGACGCGGTGCCGTCGCCGGAAGGTGTGGTGCCGCCCGGGCCGGGCGCGGTGCCGTCGGGTTCCGCCGGCGCGGAGCAGCTGGAGCGGACGCCCGCAGAGCCGTCACCGTCCGCGCGCTGAAAATCAACTGATCGTTTCCTGTACGACTTTCAGCCACCCGATCTTGCCCCTTCGGCCGGGACGACCGTCCGGTCGAGGGGCGAGCCGGGCGACCGCCGGGCCGTAGCGTGTCGATGCACGTGCATCCATGCCGGCCCGGCCGGCATGTCGTAGTCGAAACGGGGAACGAGATCGTGACTGACCAGCCTGCTGGCTTCCCGCCGCCGCAGCAGCCCTCCACTCCGGGAACGCCCGCTTTCGGCGCCCCGGCCGCGCCCGCCTTCGGTGCCCCGGCCGGACCCGGCGCGCCGCAGGGCCAGCCGCAGCAGGGCTTCGGCGCCGCTCCGGACGGTCAGGCCGGCTTCGGTGCCGCGCCGGGCCAGCCGCCGGCGTTCGGCGCGCCGGGTTACGCCCCGCTGCCGCAGGAGCCGAAGAAGGGTGGCGGCAAGGGCAAGCTCGCCGGCATCCTCGGTGTGGTCGGTGTGGTCGGCGTCGGCATCCTCATCAAGGTCGTGCTCGGCCTGGGCGTGGGCGCGGCGGCGAACGCGATGCTGCCGGACCCGACCAAGAACGCGAAGGTCGGCGAGTGCGTCGGCAAGCTCCCGGAGCTGGCCGAGGGCGAGACGGACCGTCAGGTCGACGTCGGCATCGTCGACTGCAACAGCGCTGACGCGCAGTCCCTGATCGTCGGCCGGGTGGACAACCTGACGCTGCTCCAGGCCCAGGAGGAGGAGCGCTGCATGGACTTCATCGAGGAGGGCCAGTCCGGCTCGATGATCTGGCCGATGGAGGCCCCGGAAAACGAGTACTACGTGCTCTGCCTGACCGACAAGTAGGCCCCTTCGCCACGGCGCCGTCCCGCATCGCGCGGGGCGGCGCCGTGTGCTGTTTTCCACTCTTCCCGTCGATGTGGTCGTCGTGGCAGGCTGGCCAGCACTACTCAGCTGACGTGAGTGGTGACTCTGTGCGACCAGCCAACGATGACTGGAGGCGGCCAATGGGCTCGATGGTGAGCTATCGCAGCAACGGGGGCACGAGCGAGGGCTACCTCGCGAAACCCCCGTCGGGGACCGGACCGGGCGTGATCGTCATCCAGGAGTGGTGGGGCCTGGTCGAGCACATCACCGCGCTGACCGACCGGTTCGCCGAGGCCGGGTTCGTCGCGCTCGCACCGGATCTCTACCACGGTGAGCAGACCACGTACCCGAACGAGGCCGTCAAGCTGCTCATGGGCCTGGCGATCGACCAGGCCGGCAAGGACATCGCGGGCGCGGCCGACTACCTCGCCGAGCTGCCGGGGACCAGTGGGCGGATCGGCGCGGTCGGCTTCTGCATGGGCGGCAGCCTGGCGCTCTGGTCGGCCACGCTCTCCGACCGGATCGTCGCCACGGCCGGCTTCTACCCGGCGGTGCCGTGGGAGCGGATGGCGCCGAAGTGGGACAACTACGCCGGGAAGGCCGCGATCGTGCACTGCGCGGAGGAGGACGGGCTGTCCGCCGCGGAGGGGCCGCAGCGCGCCAAGGCCGGCATCGAGCTGGCCGGTGGCGACGTCACGCTCTACGACTACCCGGGCACGTCGCACGCGTTCTTCAACGACGACCACCCGAAGACATACGACCCGGCCGCCGCCACCACCGCGTGGGCGCGCACGCTCGAGTTGTTCCGGACCCGGCTGTAGCCGCCACGCGTCCCCCGTGGTTCTCTAAGGATCATGGGGGACGCGCTGCAGCACCTCGACGCCGAGATCAGCGACTGCTTCGCCTGCCCGCGCCTGGTCGCGTGGCGGGAGGAGGTCGCCACCGTCAAGCGCGCGGCGTTCCGCGACCAGACCTACTGGGGCCGCCCGGTGCCCGGCTTCGGCGCGGCCGACGCCCGGATCGGGATTCTCGGCCTGGCGCCGGCCGCGCACGGCGGCAACCGCACCGGCCGGATCTTCACCGGTGACCGGTCCGGCGACGTGCTCTTCGCGGCCATGCACCGGGCCGGGCTGGCCAACCAGCCGACCAGCGTCTCCGCCGACGACGGTCTGCAGATCACGGACACCAGGATCTTCGCGGCGGTACGCTGCGCGCCGCCGGACAACAAGCCCGCGCCGGACGAGCGCGACCGCTGTGCGCCGTTCCTGCATCGCGAGCTGGCGCTGATCCGGCCCACGCTGCGGGTGGTGATCGCGCTCGGCGCGTTCGCCTGGGCCGCCTGGTGGCCCGCAATGCGCGAGGTCTGGGGCGTGCGCCCACCGAGTCCGCGGCCCGCGTTCGGGCACGGTGCACTGTGGACGGGCGACGGCGTACCGGCGCTGCTGGGTTGTTATCACGTGAGCCAGCAGAACACCTTTACCGGGCGGCTCACACCCGCGATGCTGGACGACGTGTTCGCCCGAGCCCGGTCGCTGGCCGCCGCATGACGCTGAAGTCGCTGCGCGTGTGGTGGCCGGTCGCCGCCGCCGTGTTGCTGATCGGGCTGATCGCGGTCGCGGCGGAGAACTCCTCGATCGGCCTGCGCCCGGCGCCGCCGCTCGCCCAGTTCGACCTGCCGACGAACCCGCCGCCGACGCTGGAGGAGCCGCCACCGCCGGCCGGCGGCGGCCGGGAGCTGACCGACATCGAGGACTCCGGCTTCGGGCTGCCGCCGTGGCTGGTCACCGCGCTGATCGTGCTGGCCGGGCTGGTGGTGGCCGGCGTGCTCGGCACCGTGGTGGTGATCGCGGTCCGCGACCAGCTGCGCAGGCGGGACGCCGGGCACGCCGCACCGCGCCGCCGCGGCGCCGCCACCACCGAGGAGATGGTCGCCGCGCTCGACGCCGGGCTGCACGAGCTGGCCACCGACGGTGACCCGCGCGGCGCCGTGATCACCTGCTGGGTGCGGCTGGAGCAGGCCGCCGCGGACGCCGGCACGCCGCGCCGGCCCGGTGACACCCCGGCCGAGCTGGTCACCCGGCTGCTGCGCGAGCACCGGGTGGACCGCGCCGTGCTCGCCGGGTTCGCCGAGGTCTACCGCACCGCGCGGTACGCCACGCACACGGTCGACGAGCGCATGCGCGCCGAGGCCGTGGCCGCGCTGCACCGGGTGCGCGACGACCTGACCGCGACGACCGCCGGGGGCGCGGGGTGAGCATCGACGACCTGTTCGCCGGCGGTGAGGAGCGGCCGGTCCGGAAGAGCCGGTGGCGCTGGGTGACCGGCGCGCTGCTGGCCGGGCTGGGCACCGGCCTCGTCTACGTGCTGCTGCGCATCGAGGAGCTGACCGCGTCCGTACCGGTGCTGTTCGTGTCGTTCCTGGCCCTGGTGGTGCTGCGGCGCGTGGTCGCGTCCGTCGGCGTGCCCGGGCGGGCCGAGCGCCCGCCCCGGCACGTGGTCCGCGGCGAGGAGCCCGGCACCTACAACTTCACCGGCGGTGACGGGCTGCGCCGCGCGGTCGGGCGCTGGGAGCGGGTGCTCAACTGGAGCACCGAGGACGCGGCCCGGTTCCAGCGGCTGACCGTGCCGGCGCTGCGCGAGCTGGCCGACGAGCGACTGCGGCAACGCCACGGCGTCACCATCGCGTCCGATCAGCGGCGGGCGCGCGAGCTGCTCGGCGACCGGTTGTGGACCCTGCTGACCGCGCCGCCGAAGCGCGCACCGAAACCGCGACAGTTCGCGTCGCTGGTCACCCGCCTGGAGGAACTATGACTGACATGCCGGAGCCGCTCCCGCCGTACGAGGTGGGCGCGCTCGCGCGGACCGTGCTGGACGCGGTCGGCACGGTGGTGGTCGGCAAGCGGGAGCCGCTGGAGCTGGTGCTGGCCGGGATCCTGGCCGGCGGGCACGTGCTGCTGGAGGACCTGCCCGGCCTGGGCAAGACACTGACCGCGCGCAGCTTCGCGCAGGCGCTCGGGCTGGACTTCCGCCGCCTGCAGTTCACGCCGGACCTGCTGCCGGCGGACGTGACCGGATCGTTCCTCTACGACCAGAGCCGGCACGACTTCACCTTCCGGGCCGGCCCGATCTTCACGAACCTGCTGCTCGCCGACGAGATCAACCGGACGCCGCCGAAGACGCAGGCCGCGCTGCTGGAGGCGATGCAGGAGAGGCAGGTCTCGGTGGAGGGCGTCACCTACCGGCTGGACGCGCCGTTCCACGTGCTCGCCACCGCCAACCCGATCGAGTACGAGGGTACGTACCCGCTCCCCGAGGCGCAGCTGGACCGGTTCCTGCTGCGCGTGTCGTTCGGCTACCCCAGCCACGAGGAGGAGTGGGAGGTGCTGCGCCGCCGCATCCACCGCCGCCGCGAGGAGGCCGAGATCGCCCCGGTGGTGAACGCGGAGACGCTGCTGCGCATGCAGGCCGGCCTGGAACAGGTCACGGTCGAGGACTCGATCGGGCGATACATCGTGGCGCTCGCGTCGGCCACCCGGGAGCACCCGTCCGTGCTGGTCGGCGCGTCCCCGCGCGGCTCGCTGGCGCTGCTGCTGCTGTCCCGCGCGCGGGCCGCGCTGGCCGGGCGCGACTTCGTGGTGCCGGAGGACGTCAAGGAGGTCGCGGTGCCGGCGCTGACCCACCGGATCACGCTGCGGCCGGAGATGTGGCTGCGCCGGGTGGACCCGGCGTTCGTGGTGACCGAGGTGCTCGACGCGGTCCCGGCCCCGGCCAGCGGCGCACTGCCGACCTACGCGGCATGAGTTCGCTGCGGCCGGCGGTGCCGCCGGCGGTCGCCGCCTCGCCGCCGGGGGAGGAGCCGGAGACCTCGCCGGTGTGGGTGCCGACCCGGGCGCTCAGCCGCGCGATCATGCTGGCCGGGCTGCTGCTGGTGATCGGCGTCGTGCTCGGCCGTACGGACGTGGTGCTGCTGGCCACGCCGTTCGTGATCGGGACCGCGGTCTCGCTGCGCCGCCGCCCGGCCGCGGCGCCGGACCTGGCGCTCACGATCGAGGCGGTCAACCGCGTGGAGGGCGGCGACGTCGTCGCGGAACTCGAAGTGATCAACCGGGACCGGGTCGACTACGACCTGGTGCTGGTCCGGGTGCGCCGGTCCCGCTGGCTGCGCGTGGACGCGGCGGACCGGCCGCACGGCCTGGCCGTGGACGCGGGCCGGACCGGCCTGATCGACCTGGCGGGCCGGGGGCTGCGCTGGGGCCGCCACGACCTCGGCCCGATCGCGGCCGCGGCCGCCGCCTGCGACGGCCTGTTCACCTCCGCGCCGGTGCTGCTGCGCCCGGCCCGGATCGCGGTCTACCCGCGCACCGAGCCGTTCCAGGCGGTCGACGCGATGCCGAACGCGGCCGGCCTGGTCGGTGGTCACCGCTCCCGGCGCCCGGGGCAGAGCGGCGAGCTGGCCGGCGTCCGCAAGTTCGGGCCCGGCGACCGGCTGCGGCGCATCGACTGGCGGGTGTCGCTGCGCGCCGGTGAGCTGCACGTGGCCGCCACGCTCTCCGACCGGGACGCCGAGGTGGCGCTGCTGCTGGACGTGACGGCCGAGACCGGCAACTCCGGCGGTGTGGACGGCGGCGCCTCCGTGCTGGACACCACGGTCCGGGCCGCGGCCGCGATCGCGGAGCACTATCTGCACCGCGGCGACCGGGTCTCGCTGCTGGAGTACGGCCCGGCCGCCCGCCGGCTGCGCGCCGCCGCCGGCCGCCGGCAGTACCTGACCGTGCTGGAGTGGCTGCTGGAGGTGCGGCAGCAGGGCTCCGTCGGCGAGGGCGCCGACCCGGTCGCCACGCACCTGGTCTCCGCGAACGCGCTGGTGGTGGTGCTGACGCCGCTGCTGGAGCCGGGCGCGGCCGAGATGCTGGCCCGGCTGGCCCGCTCCGGCCGCTACGTGGTCGCGGTCGACACGCTGCCGGGCACCGGGCTGTCGCTGCCGGGCGGCAGCCCGTGGGTGGAGCAGGCGCTGCGCCTGTGGCGGCTGGAGCGGGAGAACACGCTGGGCCGGCTGCGCGAGCACGGCGTGCCGGTGGTGAGCTGGGCCGGCGCGGGCAGCCTGGACCTGGTGCTGCGGGACATCGCCCGGTTCGCCGGCGCACCCCGGGCCGGTGTGCGATGAAGGCTCGGTACCTCGCGTTGCGTGCCGCGGTCCGGCGCGCCGGACCCACCCCGATCCTGGTCCGGCTCGCGGTGGCCGGCACCGGCCTGGCCGCGCTGCTCGTCGCGCTGCCGGCCGAGTTCCTCGGCCTGGGGCCGGCCGGCGCGCTGATCGTGCTGGCGACGCTGCCGGCGCTCCGGCCACGCGGCACCATGCCGGTGGTCCTGGCGCTCGCCGTCATCGCGCTCTGGCTGATCGGCACGGCCGGGTACGGGGAATCGGTCTCCATCTGGCGGGTGGTCGCGCTCGGCAGCCTGCTCTACGCCGGGCACAACCTCGCCGCGCTGGCGGCCTGCCTGCCGTACGACGCCGCGATCCGCTCCGAGGCCGTCACCGGATGGGTGATTCGGCTGGTCGCGGTGGTGATCGGATCGGCGGTCGTGCTCCTCATGGCGCTCGCCGCCGTCGGCCGCCTGACGCTCGGCGGTCACGCAGCGTTTGCAGTCGGTGGCTTAGTGGCAGCAATCACCGCGGCCGGGCTTCTCGCCCGCATCTCCCGATAAACGCCGCTGACCAGCGCTTTTGCTGACGTAACATGCTTTTTACCTGGTCGGGAACGCGTCGTGGATCACATAAGTCGTCATCCCCCGCGCAAGGTCAAGAGGTTAGGAGAAAGATAACCCTCGTGAGTCCTCAGCGGATCCTTGTGGTTGGAGCTGGGCACGTCGGCCTTTTCGCCGCGCTGCGCCTCTCCAAGAAGCTCAGCGCGCGCGAGGCAGAGGTAATCGTCGTCGATCCTCAGCCGCACATGACCTATCAGCCGTTCCTCCCCGAGGCGTCGGCCGGCAACATCTCCCCGCGGCACGCCGTTGTGCCGCTGCGACGGGAGCTGCGCCGCTGCACGATCATCTCCGGTGAGGTCACTCGCATCGACCACGCCAACAAGAAGGTCCTGGTCGAGACCATCTCCGGGCCGGCCCGCGAGGTCGAGTACGACCACATCCTGGTCGCGCCCGGCTCCGTGTCCCGCACGCTGCCCATCCCGGGCCTGCGCGAGCAGGGCATCGGTTTCAAGACCATCGGCGAGGCCATCTACCTGAGGAACCACTTCCTCGACCGGCTGGACGTCGCCGCCACCACCACCGACGCCGAGACCAAGAAGCGGGCGCTTACGTTCTGCTTCGTCGGCGGCGGCTACGCGGGCATCGAGGCGCTGGCCGAGATGGAGGACATGGTCCGCTCCGCGCTCAAGTACTACCCGGAGCTCAAGCAGGACGAGGTCCGGTTCGTGCTGGTCGAGGCGACCCAGCGGATCCTGCCCGAGATCGGGCCGGACATGGGTGCCTACGCCGCCCGTCAGCTGCGCAAGCGCGGCATCGACATGCGGCTCGGCACGTTCCTCGAGTCGTGCGTCGACGGCAACGTGAAGCTCTCCGACGGCGAGCAGTTCACCACGGACACGGTCGTCTGGACCGCCGGTGTGAAGCCGTCCCCGATGCTGGCCAACACCGACCTCCCGCTCGGCCCGCGCGGCCACGTCAACTGCCTGCCGACGCTGCAGGTGGCCGACGGCGAGACGGTCGTCGAGGGCGCCTGGGCCGCGGGCGACTGCTCGCAGGTCCCGGACCTGACCGGCGGCGTCGGTGCGTGGTGCTCGCCGAGCGCGCAGCACGCGGTCCGGCAGGCGGTCGTGGTGGCCGACAACATCGCGCGCGCCATCCACGGCCGGGAGCCGAAGGTGTACCGGCACAAGTACCTGGGCTCGGTCGCCGGCCTCGGCCTCTACAAGGGCGCCGCGAAGGTCTACGGCGTCAAGGTCCCGGGCTTCCCGGCGTGGCTGATGCACCGCTTCTACCACGTCAGCCAGATCCCGTCGTTCAACCGCAAGGTGCGGGTCGTGGCCGACTGGACGCTGGGGTTCCTCCTCAAGCGTGAGGTGGTCGCGCTCGGTCAGCTGCACGCGCCGCGTGAGGAGTTCACCGAGGTCACGCCGCCGCTGGAGCCGAAGCCGGCCGCTACCGCCGAGCCGGTGGCCGCCGCCAAGGCCTGATCGGTCGTCGCAGAGCAGGGGCGGGCCCGTCGGCCCGCCCCTGCTTCGCGTTCAGGCCCGCCAGTACCAGACGTCGGCCGAGCGGGTGCCCGGCGTGCCGAGCAGGCGCTCCAGCGTGACCCGCAGCGCCACCGCGTTCGGCGCCGAGTCCGCCACCGCCACGCACGACGCGCCCCAGTGCACCAGGTCGGCCCGCGCGTCGCGGCTCCTCTGCTCGTCGATCTCCGGCACCACGCCGGTCTTCGCCACCTCGGCCGTCACGTTCGACAGCGTCCGCTGGTAGGTGCCCATCGACGGGGCGCCGTCCGCGCCGTACGACGCGATGAAGAACCCCTCCGGAATGCCGAACGCGGTGTTCGTCGCCGCGGCCCAGCGCATCGGCCACGGGTCCTGCGGCGTGGGCAGCGGCACCGGGACCAGCACGCCGCCCTCGGGCACGCACTCCCGCCAGTGCCCGCCCGCGATGAACTCCGGCAGCGGCTCCCGGGTCGCGGCCGGCAGCGGCGTCGGCGTCAGCGGCGCCAGCGCGAGGACCGCCAGCGCGGGCGCCACGTACCGGGTGAGGTCCGGCCGGGCCAGGCCGTGCTGCACGCCGCGCGCCAGGATCACCGCGATCACCGGGATCAGCGCCAGCGCGAACCGCATCGGCAGCGCCGCGTCGATCACCGGCACCTCCTCCAGCAGCGCGAACGGGCCCCAGATCTCCAGCTGCTCCCGGTTCCGGACGAGCGACGGCCCGAGCGAGAGCACCGCCATCGTCAGCCCGGCGAACGCGGCGGCCAGCACCGCGCGGTCCCGCCGCAGCCACACCACGAAACCGGCCACGACCAGCAGCAGCGGCCAGCCGAGGAACGTGTTGTACTCGCTCGCGCCGGTGCTCAGCTCCGCCGCCTCCGGCCCGCCGGCCACCGACAGCGGCGAGAAGGCGGTGAAGCTCGCCAGGTCGGTCACGAAGTAACCGGGCAGGAACAGCGTCCCGTTCACCGACTGCGGACCACCGAACTGCACCCACAGCGGGTACGCCAGCAGCGCGCCGGCCACGACCGCGGTGAGCAGCATCCCGCCGAGGAACGGCCCGGCCGCGCGCAGTGCGGCGCGCGGGTGCAGCACCGCGAATCCGAGCGTGAACAGCAGCAGCGTGAACGCGGTGAGGAAGAGCACCTCCTCGCCGATGAAGACCTGCACGGTCACGGCCGCGGCCAGGCCCAGCGCGGAGGTGACGATCGTCCTGCGGGTCCCGGCCCGGTACATCCGGACGACCAGCCACACCATCACCGGCACCAGCCACTGCGCGGTCATGTGCAGGTGGCTGACCGACTGCGAGACCATGCCGGGCGCGAACCCGGCGAACACCGCGCCGAGCCCGGCCGCGACCGGCTCCACCCCCAGCACCCGGCGCAGCAGCACGTGCCAGGCGATCGCGGTGCCGGCCAGGTTCAGCGCCACCAGCAGCACGAACGTCACCGGCACGCCGAAGTTCAGCGTCACCGGCGTCATCAGCACACCGAGCGCGATCACGGACGTGTTGGCGAGCAGGTTCACGCCGTCCGGCACGTTCAGGCGATCGGTGATCAAGCCGACATCGCCGGCGGCTATCCGGGTGTCGTAGGCCAGGAACCACTCGTACAGCGCCTGGTCGGCCGCGTTCAACGCCATCACCTTGGCGCCCGGGTCGGGCCACAGGTAGGCGGTCAACCAGGCCGCCAGGAACAGGTAGAAGACGCAGAATGCCAGGTCAGCGACGTCCAGCCGCTTCTCGCCGACGTTCGCCTCCCGGTCCACTTCGGTGGGTGTGGGGCTCGTCACGGCAACGACAGTAGTGCGCCGCAGGGTTGTCGGCGCGCCCGGTGCGCCCGCACCCATTACCGTGGCATCTGCACACACGCACCCGCCCGGGTGGTGGAATGGCATACACGGCCGCCTTAAAAGCGGCTGCCGAGAGGCATGCGGGTTCGACCCCCGCCCCGGGCACCCCTTTACTACCCACTCGTCCCCTCCGACAAGGTGTAGGACTTTCTGTTCAGGAAGTTCACAGGCCGGCGGGTCGCCCACTCTGGTGACCACCCCTTACTCTTGGCAGGAGTGTCATTACTGGCAGGAGGCCATAGACGTGAAGACAAGCAACCCGGTGCTGAGCCAGCTCGGCCGGGCTGCCGAGCGCGAGCGGGCCGGCGCGTACGGCGCCTACGGTCCCGGTGGCGCGCCCGGTTACGGTCCGGCGGGTTACGACCAGCCCTACCCGTCCCAGGCGTACCCGGCGGCTCCGCCGGCCGTCCGCCCGATGACCATCGATGACGTCGTCGTCCGTACGGTCGCGCTGCTTGCGATCACCGCGCTCTCCGCCGCGGCCGCGTGGGTCCTGATCCCGGCACCCGTCGCGCTCCCCGCGCTCATCGGTGCCGCGGTCATCGGCCTGGTGCTCGGCCTGGTTCTCTCCTTCATGCGGATGGCGAACCCGATCCTGATCGGCGTCTACGCCGTCGCCGAGGGCGTGTTCCTCGGCCTGGTCAGCCGGGTCTACGAGAGCCTCTACGACGGCATCGTCCTGCAGGCCACCACGGCTACGTTCGGCGTGTTCTTCCTGATGGCGATCCTCTACCGCGCCCGCGTGATCCGCGCGACCCCGAAGTTCGCCCGCATCATGATCTCGATCATGGTCGGCCTGTTCGCGGTCATGATGATCAACCTGGTGTTCGCCCTGTTCGGCGTCAACACCGGCCTGCGCGACGGCAGCCCGCTGGCCATCGGCTTCAGCCTGGTCTGCATCGTGGTCGCCTCGCTGAGCTTCGTGCTCAACTTTGCCGAGATCGAGGAGGGCGCGCGCATGGGCCTTCCGCAGAAGTACGCGTGGACCGCCGCGTTCGGCATCCTGGTCGGCCTGGTCTGGCTCTACCTGGAGATCCTCCGCCTGCTGAGCTTCCTCCAAGACGACTGACCCGCGCGGCCCCAGCCGCGCACCCACTCCGTTTCGCCGAAGCCCGCCCGAGCCTTTCCGGCCCGGGCGGGCTTCGCCGTTCCCCAGCCACGGCCGGGCAGCGCCACCCGCGGCGGCGATCACACGGGCGCCGCCCGCGCCTGCCTCCGTGTGAACGTCACCCGCGCCTGTGGCCGTGCGGGCATCGCCCGCGGCTGTGACCGTGCCGGTGTCGCTTGCGGCGGCGAGCGGGTGGCGTCGTCTCCGGTTGTGGCCGTGGGGGTGTCGCCTGCGGCAGCGAGCGAGCGGGTGGCGTCGTCTCCGGCTGTGTCCGTGCGGTGTCGCCTGCGTCGGTGAGCGGGCGGCGTCGTCTCCGGCTGTGGCCATGCGGATGTCGCCTACGGCTGTGGCCGGGCGGGTTCATCTGCGGCTGTGGCCGGCTGGATTTCGCTGTTCCGGCTGAGAGCTTCGTGTTTCCGGCGACGGCTGGGTTTGCGTTCCAGGGCTCTGAGTTCGCTGATTCCGGCTGGCAGGGTTCGCTCACCCATCTCCCTGTCAGCCGCTGCTGTCAGCCTGCTGCTGATGGAGCGGTGGTGCCGGCCGCCGGGGGTGGTTCCGGGCCGCGCTTTGCTGGCGCCCGGGCAGTTCCAAGCTGTGCTGCTGGCACCCGGGCGTTTTCGCGCCGCCTAGCTGATGCCCAGGCGATTCGAACCACCCTGTTCGCGCTGGAATCTCGAGTTCCGTTGCTGGCACCGAGCGGTTCGAGCCGGGCTTACGGGGCTTGTGCGGTTCCGAGCCGGGCTTACGGGGCTTGTGCGGTTCCGGGCTGTGCTTACGGGCTCGGGTGTTTCCGCACTGCGCTCACGGGGCGGGCGGTTCCGGACTGCGCCCACGGCGCTCGGCGGTTCCTGGGACGCCTGCCGGCGGCCGGCGGATCTGGGCTGCGCTTTGTTGCCGCCCGGGCGGTTTCTGGGCCCCGCCTTTCGGCGCCTGGCGGCCCGGTTGCCGGTGTGGCGGTCCTGATCCACCGGATTCGAGGGCTGGCTCGTGCCCTGCCCGCGCGCCTGCGGGCGGCCGTCCGGGGCGGCTCTGCCTCCCGGTAGCCTCGGCGCTGTGAGCACCGCGACCCTCGACCAAGCCCTGGAGCGTTTCATTCGGCAGGTCGGCCACTGGGAAGCGCCACGCTGGGCCGCGATCCTCGACGGCACGCACGGCACCCGTGGCGACGCACTGCACGCTCTCGTCATGTGGATCGCCGACGCCGCCGCTGACGCGGAAGGTGAACCTCGCCGCGCGGTCCCGCGGCTTCCCAACGATCCGGTGCTGGTCGACCAACTTCGGGTCGTCATCGCCGACCTGCGGTCCGCGAATCCGTCGGAAGCCGTCCTCGCCGAGGCCGCGGACCGTCTCACCTCATTGCGTCATATGTTCTGACACGTCGCCCGCGGGAAACGCCGAGACCGGAACGCGGACCCGTTACGCGCCGTCTCGCCGACGCACCGTCTCGCCGTCTCGCCGACGCACCGTCTCGCCGTCTCGCCGACGCGCCGTCTCGCCGTCTCGCCGACGCGCCGTCTCACCGACTCGCCGACGCACCGACTCGCCGACGCACCGACTCGCCGGCGCGTCGGCGTGACGTCGCCCGGCGTGACGTGTGCCTCGCCCGGCGTGACGCCACGTGCGTCGCGACCTTCCAGGCCGCCACCCACGCGGCTACGTGCCCCCATGACACAGGCACGACGACGGGCCTGCCCGGCGAGTCTGGGGCCGACCTGTTGGCGAGATCCTGCGCTTCGGAGCCGGGACCTGAGGATGCCGCGAGCTGACGACCCGGAGCCCGGAGCTGGCCGTCGCCGGAGCGGACGGACGCCGGAAGGGCAGCGAGAGCCGACGGCCGCCGGGAGCCGACGGCCGCCGGGAGCCGACGGCCGCCGGGAGCCGGCGGCCGCGGGAGTCGACGGCCGCCGGAGGTGGCTGGGATCAGTTGAGGCGTTCGAGGATCATGGCCATGCCCTGGCCGCCGCCGACGCACATGGTCTCCAGGCCCACGGACTTGTCGTGCCAGGAGAGCGAGTTCAGCAGCGTTCCGGTGATGCGGGCCCCGGACATGCCGAAGGGGTGGCCGACCGCGATCGCCCCGCCGTTCACGTTCAGCTTGTCGATCGGGATGCCGAGCTGCTGGTACGACGGGATGACCTGCGCCGCGAACGCCTCGTTGATCTCGACGAGGTCGACGTCGTCGATTGTCATGCCGGCCCGGGCGAGCGCCTGCCGGGACGCCTCGACCGGTCCCAGCCCCATGATCTCCGGTGACAGGGCGGTGACGCCGGTGGAGACGATGCGGGCCAGCGGGGTGATGCCCAGCTCGCGGGCCCGGACGTCGCTCATCACGATGACCGCGGCCGCGCCGTCGTTGAGGGGGCAGCAGTTGCCGGCGGTGATCCGGCCGTCGGGGCGGAAGACGGGCTTGAGGCCGGCGACGGCCTCCATGGTGACGCCGGCGCGCGGGCCGTCGTCGGCCGTGACCACGGTGCCGTCCGGCGTGGTGACCGGGGTGATCTCGCGGGCCCAGAAGCCGTTCGCGATGGCCTTCTCGGCGAGGTTCTGGCTGCGGACGCCGAACTCGTCCATCTCCGCGCGGGAGACGTCGTACACCTGGGCCAGGTTTTCCGCCGTCTGTCCCATGGTGAGGTAGATGTCCGGGAGCGCACCCTCGGCGCGCGGGTCCTGCCAGACGGGCGTGCCGGCCTGGGTGCGGGCGGCGCTGCGGGCGCGGGCGTCGGCGAATCGCGGGTTCTCCCAGCCGCCGCCGACCAGCGCCTGCGCCTCGGGCGGCAGGCCGTCGGAGTTGCCGCGGGCGTAGCGGGAGACCATCTCGACGCCGGCCGAGATGAAGACGTCGCCCTCGCCGGCCCGGATCGCGTGCAGGGCCATCCGGGTGGTCTGCAGCGAGGACGCGCAGTAGCGGGTGAGGGTGGCGCCGGGCAGGCCGTCCTGCCCGAGCAGCGTGGCGACGACGCGGGCCATGTTGAAGCCCTGCTCGCCGCCGGGCAGGCCGCACCCGAGGTAGAGGTCCTCGACCGTGGCCGGGTCGAGCTGGGGAACCTTGTCGAGCGCCGCCTGGATGATGGTGGCGGCCAGATCATCGGGGCGCATTTCGCGCAGCGAGCCCTTGACGGCCCGTCCGATGGGGGAGCGGGCGGTGGCGACGATGACAGCTTCCGGCATGAACGAACGTTAACCCACCGGTAACATCATGTCGATGAGAATTGTTCAGCGCGCCGGAAATTGGCGCGCTGAGCTGCGGTTACGCGTTCGTCAAGGGCGCGCCGGGCACGCTCTCACTGGGTGCGCGGGTTCGGCATGGACGCGGCGTGCGAGACCGCGGGCAGCAGCGCGTGGGCCCACACCCGATAACCGTCGCCGGACGGGTGGTACCCGTCGTAGCAGAGCGTGCCGGAGTCGGCCCGGAACACCGCGCCGGTCTCGACGGCCAGGTTGACGACCGTGCCACCGGCGTCCCGCACGGCCTTGGCCTGCGCGTGTGCCATCTGACGGCCGAGCAGGCCGACGATCTGCCGCAGCGGCTGCGCCAGCGCGCGGGCCGCGCCCAGGTCGGGGCAGGTGCCGACGACGACCTCGACGCCCGCGCCGCGCAGCCGGCGCACGGCCGCGCTCAGGTGGGCGGCTGCCTCGGCCGGGCGGCGCAGCGAGGTGGCGTCGTTCGCGCCGATCAGGATCACGGCCACGTCCGGGCGCTCGCCGAGCAGCGCGCGGGCCACCTGGGTGGCCAGGTCGGTCGAGCGGGAGCCGGCCACGCCGACGCTGGACAGGTGCACGTGGCGCTCGCCGTGCCCGGCCGCGCCCTCGGAGAGCAGCCGGGCGAGGTGACCGCCGACCGTGTCGGCGAGGAACTCGACGCCGACGCCGAGCGCGCTGGAGTCACCGAGCAGCACCAGGCGCAGCGACGGGGCGCCGGCCGGGCCCATCGAGGTGCGCAGGCCGAGGCCCATGGACGGTTTGGCGTAGCGGCGGCTGCGCGCGGCGACGATCTCGCCGGCGAGCAGTGCGGCGCCGCTCACCGTGCCGGCGAGCAGCGTCATGGCCGCGGTCCGGCCGATCTGGCGAGCCTCCGGAGTCATGCCCATCACCGTCCTCCTCCGTGCATGGTTGACATCACATCATGCCGTCGGGGCCGCGGCCGTCCGTCGACTCCGGTGGGGTCATATCCCCTTTTCCCGACAAAGCCTTACCCAAGGGTACGGCCGCCGTGTCCCGATCGGGAGTCTGCTGACGCGGCATCACGGCCAGGCGCCGCAGCCTTACCCAGCGGCCCAGCGGCCCGCGTTCGCGCCCGGCCACCCGCTCGGCCGACACCTCCGTACCCGCGTGCTTGACCGCCTCCTGCGCGGCGTCGGAGAGCGAGCGCACGCCCTGGTCCAGGCTCAGCGTCGAGGCCTGGCCGGACGGCACGCCGAGCGCGGCCACCGCGGTCGGCAGCATCGCGGCGGCAGCCACCGCGTACCCGTCGGCGGAGGGGTGGAAGTGGTCCCAGGCGAACATCCGGGTCGGCTCCGCGAAGAAGCGCGGCCCGAGCAGGTCGCCGAGCGACACCGTGCGTCCGCCGGCCTCGACCACCGCGATCGTCTGCGCCTCGGCCAGCTGCCGGCTCCACCGCCGGGCGAGCCACCGCAGCGGCGGCTTGATCGGCCGGATCGTGCCCAGGTCCGGGCAGGTGCCCACGACCACCTCGGCGCCGACGCCGCGCAGCCCGCGCACCGCGTCGGCGAGCTGCCGCGCCGCGACCGTGACCGGCGTGCGCTTGGTCACGTCGTTCGCGCCGATCAGGATCACGGCCAGGTCGGGCCGGACCTCCAGCGCGTCCTGCAGCTGGTGGCGCAGGCCGTCGGTGATCGCGCCGACCACCGCGAACCGGTGCAGCCGGACCGGGCGGCGCAGGCGGCGGGAGAGACCGGTGGCCAGCAGCGCACCCGGCGTCTCCCGGGTGCGCAGCACGCCGTAACCGGCCGCGGTGGAATCCCCGAGCACGGCCAGGACCAGCGGGTGCCCGCCGAACTTCGCGCCGAACACGCCGTCCGCGCGTGGCGGCGGCCCCTCGGCCAGCGGAATGGTCCGGCGAGCCGCCTCGGCCTGTGAGGCCAGCAGGCCCGCGGACACCAGCGTCACGCCGGTCAGTGCGCCGGCCGTGAACACCGCGGTCCTGGTGATGCGTTGTGCTGTCCGCGCGTTCATCAGCGCCCCCGCCTTCCTCTTCCCCGCGAGCGACGGATTTCGAGATTAACGCTTCCCGGCGACCGTCTCCCGGTGCGGCCGGGGTGCTTTCCGGTGAGTTAGCGCGGAGTTCAACGAGGTGACCAGGACAGGTGGTGTGGATCACCGGGGTGGGTACATACGGGTTGCCGTGAACGGTCACCATTGGGAGCGGGACGAGGAGCTGGGGAGAGATGGCGAACAATCTGCGGCGTGTGGCGGCGTTCAAGGCTCTGTGGCAGGCGCTGACGGCGAGCCGGAAGGGCGGCCCGTCGATCGGGCAGCGGATCGCGGCGCTTCCGCGAATGATCAGGTCGATCGTCAAGGGCGAGTACGACGGCGGCAAGTCGCTGCTGCTGATGGCGGGCGCGCTGGCGTACCTCGTCAGCCCGATCGACCTGGTGCCGGAGGCCATGCTGCTCCTGGTCGGTCTCGCGGACGACGCCGTGATCATCACGTGGCTGGCCGGCTCGGTGCTCTCCGAGACGCAGCGGTTCATCGAGTGGGAGAAGGACCGGGATCGCATCCTGATCGGGAAGGCGCACTAACTTCCCGAACTGCGGGACGTAGTCTGTGGGCGTGCGCTACTACGACACCGTCGTCGACCTGATCGGCAACACGCCCCTGGTCCGCCTGAACCGGGTCACCGAGGGCATCGAGGCCACCGTGCTCGCCAAGGTGGAATACATGAACCCCGGCGGCTCGGTGAAGGACCGGATCGCCCTGCGGATGGTCGACGATGCGGAGGCCGCCGGTCTGCTGAAGCCCGGCGGCACCATCGTGGAACCGACCAGCGGCAACACCGGAGTGGGCCTGGCCCTGGTGGCGCAGCAGCGCGGCTACCGGTGCGTCTTCGTCTGCCCGGACAAGGTCTCCGAGGACAAACGCAACGTGCTCCGGGCGTACGGTGCCGAGGTGGTCGTCTGCCCGACCGCGGTCGCGCCCGAGGACCCGCGTTCCTACTACAACGTCTCGAACCGGCTGGCCGCGGAGATCCCCGGCGCGTGGAAGCCGGACCAGTACTCCAACAAGGCCAACCCGCGCTCGCACTACGAGACCACCGGTCCGGAGCTGTGGGAGCAGACCGACGGGCGGATCACGCACTTCGTGACCGGCGTCGGCACCGGCGGCACGATCTCCGGCACCGGCCGCTACCTGAAGGACGCGTCCGCGGGACGGGTCCGGATAATCGGCGCAGACCCGGAGGGCTCGGTCTACTCCGGCGGCACCGGCCGGCCGTACCTGGTCGAGGGCGTCGGCGAGGACTTCTGGCCGGACTGCTACGACCGTACGGTCGCCGACGAGATCGTCGAGGTCTCCGACAAGGCGTCGTTCGCGATGACCCGCCGCCTGGCCCGCGAGGAGGGCCTGCTGGTCGGCGGCTCCTGCGGGATGGCCGTGGTGGCCGCGCTCGAGGTCGCCCGCCGTGCCCAGCCGGACGACGTGATCGTGGTGCTGCTGCCGGACGGCGGCCGCGGATACCTCTCCAAGATCTTCAATGACGACTGGATGGCCCGGTACGGCTTCCTGGAGACCTCCGGCACCGAGTCGACGGTCGCCGAGGCGCTGGAGACCAAGGGTGGCCAGATCCCGCCCATGGTTCACCTGCACCCGACCGAGACCGTCCGGGACGCCATCGACTACATGCGCGAGTACGGCGTCAGCCAGCTCCCCGTGCTCAAGGCCGAACCGCCGGTCGTCACCGGCGAGGTGGCCGGTTCGGTCGCGGAGCGCGAGCTGCTCGACGCGCTCTTCTCCGGCCAGGCCCACCTGCACGACACCATCGAGCGCCACATGGCCGACCCGCTCCCCATGATCGGCGGTGGCCAGCCGGTGAGCGAGGCTGTCAAGCTGCTCGAGCAGTCCGACGCCGCGATGGTCCTGATCGACGGCAAGCCCGCCGGCGTGCTCACCCGCCAGGACCTCCTCGCGCACCTGGCGCCGATGAACCCGTAGCGGCCCGGAGGCCGCGACGAGCGAACCCCGGGGCCGTGACGAGCGTGTCCCGGGGCCGTGACGAGCGAACCCGAGGCGGCGACGGTTGGGTCCCGGGGTCGCGACGATCGTGTCCCTGGGGTGGCGACGAGCGTGCCTCCGGCGCGGCGACGAGCAGATCCTGGGGTGGCGCGACCGCATGCCCGCCGTACGCAGGGCTGGCACCGCGGCGGTCTCCGCACGCGACGCGGCCGGTGGCTTCGGCCACCGGCCGCGCTTTTCGTCGGTGCCATTCCCACTATCGCGGCATTGGCGTGATCGGCAATTCCCTCGCTGATCGCGATTCGTGCCCGGGACGATTCTCGGGTGAGCCGGCCGTGAAATGTTTCAATTCACGGAATCGTTCGCGCTCGCAATTCACCTGCGGCCGTGCTGACCGACGCCGGTTATCCCGAGAGCGGCAACATCGGCTATCCCGGTAGCGGTGACGCCGGCCGTGAGAGAGCGGCGACGCCGGCAATCGCGGTAGCGGTAACGCCGGCTATCCCAAGAGCGGCGACGCCGGCTATCCCAAGAGCGAAGACGCCGGCCGCCAGGGAGCGGCGACACGGGCTGTCCCGGGCCGGATCGTCAGGTCAATTCCGCCGGGACCGTGACGACGTCGACCATGGCCTCGCGGCGGTACAGCGTGAGCGGCAGGCGGGTCCCGATCGCGGGGCCGAGCATCAGTTTGAGCAGGGTCTGGACGGTCTCGGTGGGCTCGGCGCCGGCGGAGACGATGATGTCGTCGAGGAAGATGCCGGCGACGCCGGCGGGCGAGCCGGGCACGACCTCCACGACGCGCAGCCCGGCGCGCTGGCCGAGGCGTGCGGCGAGCGGCGGCGGGAGCGGCACCGGGACGCTGGCCACGCCGAGCCAGGCGCGCCGGACGCGGCCGGTGGACACCAGTTCACCGATGATCTGCCGGGTGGTGCCGTTGATCGGCACGGCGAGGCCGAGGCCGTAGCCGGCGACCGCGGTGTTGATGCCGACCACGGTGCCGTCGGACGCGGCGAGCGCGCCACCGGAGTTGCCGGGATTGAGCGCGGCGTCGGTCTGGATCACGTCGTCGATCGGGCGGACCCGGCGGCCGTCCCGGGCCGGGATGGACCGGCCGAGCCCGGAGACGACGCCGGCCGTGACGGAGCCGGCCAGGCCCATCGGGTTGCCGACCGCGACGACCAGCTGGCCGATGCGCAGGCGGTCCGCGTCGCCGAGCGCGGCCGGTGGGACCGCGCCGCCGGCCCGCAGCACGGCCAGGTCGGAGAGCGGGTCGGCGCCGACCACGTCGAAACGGGACTGGGCGCCGTCGGCGAACGTGGCGGTGCCGGACCGCGCGCCGGCGACCACGTGTGCGCTGGTGAGCAGGAAGCCGTCGGCGGCGAACGCGACGGCGGAGCCGGCCCCGGCACCCCGGCCGGTCCGCACCGCGAGCGCGGCCACGCTGGGCAGGATCTCGGCGGCCACTCGCGTGACCACCCGGCTGTACGCGTCGAGAGCAGCACCATCTGCGTCGATCCGGTCGGCGTCCATGACAGCGGCAACGCCCCGGCGTACCGTCTAATGCCTTTGGCCGTTTCGCCCGGCGCGAACACGGCCATGCCCACACGACCTTGCGAACGCGACCTTGCGAACACGCGGCCATGCTCATACGACCTTGCGAACACGACGATCGGCGATCGGAGAAGTGGTTTCCGATCGCGATTCGACGCACCGTTCATGGGCCGCCGATACCGCGCATGTGGACCTTATCCGCTAAGCGCAGGCGCACGGTCCACATAACGCAATCGCACACGGTGTGCGGCGTTCGGACTCGTCGTGACGGTTGACTTCGTCGTACGGAAGGGCCGAGCATTCGGTATATGGACAACCTCCCGGCGCGGCGCGGTCAGCCGGCGGGAGCGCAGGACAGGGGAAGGGAAATGGTCAGCGCCGACCATGCCGGGCCAGGCGGGTCGCGCTCCACGGAGAGCCCAGTTTCATAGCGACTTTTCCGGATGCCACGCTCCGGAGCTTGACCGTCCCCCGGCGAGCAAAGCCAGTGGCATCCTTCCGCGGTTGACGTCTTGTCGCCCCGCCAGCTTCGAGGCGTCCCGCACAGAACCCATCGGGTCCGGCGACCGGCAGGCCTCCGCCGATCGTCGAACGCCTCCGGCCAGGCGTTCGGTCCGGGCGCGATGGGGACGGCGGGCGAGGGTGCGTGGGAAACCGGTTCCCCCGCAACGAACGGTCACGTGCCCTCGCCCTACCACACTCCGTGCACCGTCGATGATGGAGTTGTCTCCCGTTAACCGGCCGTTACCGGGGGATGGCTCCATGATCGACGGTAGCGGACCATCGGCACCATCGCGGCGCCGATGGCGTCCACCGTGCTGGTCCCGTCGAAGCGCCAGCCGTGGTGCTCGTAGAAGCCGCGGGCCCGTGCGTTGGCCTCCAGCACCCACAGCGACGCGCTGGTCCAGGCCGGGCGGGTGGCGAACCAGTCCTGCACGTCGGCCAGCAGCAGCCGGCCGAGCCCGGACCCGATCCGGCCCGGCGCCACGTGGATCGCGTGCAGGATCGCGGCGTCCGGCGTCTCGTCCGGCCCGGCGTAGGTGAAGCCGGCGATCGTGCCGCCGTCCTCCGCGACCATGAACCGGTGCGTGTCCCGCTCCCACCGGAACCGTTCCCGCCACCACTCGGCCATCGCGTCCGGCGTGGTGTCCGCCAGCGCCTCGGGGGCGATGATCCCGGCGTAGGCCGTCGTCCGGGACGCGAGGTGCAGCGCGCCGATCGCCCCGAGGTCCGCGTCCGTCACTTCCCTGAGCAGCACGGTCATGCGTCCACCTTCACACGCGGCGGCACGTCCACCCGCATGAGATCCCGGGCCAGCACGATCTCGCCGCCGAACTCGGCCCGCGCCTCGGCCGGGAAACGGCCGTCCGGCTCGTACTCGTGCTGCCCGTACCGCTGGGAGAAGTGGGTGAGCACCAGCCGGCGCACGCCGCACTCGCGGGCCACGCGCGCGGCCTGCGCGGCCGTGAGGTGCCCGACCTCGGCGGCGAGCGCGGCGTCCTCGTTCAGGAACGTGGCCTCGATGACCAGCAGGTCCGCGCGGTCGGCCAGGGCGAACACCGCGTCACACAGCCCGGTGTCCATCACGAACGCGAACCGCTGGCCCGGGCGCGGAGCGCTGACCTGGTCGAGGGTGAGCACGCGACCGTCGTCGAGTTCGAGGCGGCCGGTGCGCTGCAGCGTCCCGACGGCCGGGCCGGTGACGCCGTGCGCGGCGAGCCGCTCCGGCACGATCCGTCGGGAGTCCGGTTCGGTGAGCTGGTATCCGTAGGTCTCCACGGAGTGCAGCAGCGCGCGTGCGGTCAGCGTGACCGCGCCGAGATCCGCGGTCCAGCCGTCGGTCACCGGCGTGGGCACCACGGTCGCGGTCTCGTAGAACGAGCTGGCGTACCGCAGGCGGGTGAAGTACTCGGCGCCGCCGGCCGGGAAGTGCACCGGCACCGGATGCGGCACCCGGTCGAGCGAGAGCCGCTGGATCACGCCGGGCAGGCCGAGGCAGTGGTCGCCGTGGAAGTGGGTGACGCAGACCGCGGTGATGGCGCCGGCCGCGACGCCGGCGCCCTGCATCTGCCGCTGGGTGCCCTCGCCCGGGTCGAGGAGGATCCCTTGATCGTCCCAGCGGAGCAGGTAACCGTTGTGGTTGCGATGCCGGGTCGGGACCTGACTGGCCGTGCCGAGGACGACCAGCTCACGCGCGCTCACTCGAGATAGTAAACAGCCCCCGGGGCACTCGCGCGAACGCGAACCGGCTGGACTCGGCCGGAACCCCGGGGGCTGGGTGGCTGCCTGGTATTCGCCGCACCGCTGCCACACGGTCTCGACGTCAAACAACTGTCAAGGACAGCGGCTAGCGGACAGCCACCTCACGAGTCCGATTGCTACACAAAGCTAGGACCACCTCCTCTCACGTGTACGGCAACGTTATCCACTTCCGGGGGTGATCGGCAACGGTTTTCCGGCGACCTGAATCACGCGCTCCGACCAGCGGATACCTACTTCAGCCAGGCACGGGCGGAGGACTTGCCGGCCTTCCGCCGGGCGGCCGGCAGCGCGTGCAGCGCACGCTCCCCGGCGTCGGCCTGGCGCGCGTGCAGCAGCCCGTAGGTGAACGTCTCCTCGCCCCGGGCCGCGGCCGCGTCGGCCGCCTCCAGCAGCACCGAACCGGTGATCACCGAGTCCTGGTGGGTGCCGAGCACGTCCTGCAGCGCGGTGAGCCGCTTGGCCAGCCGGCGGGCCGGGCGGCCGGCGGCGGGGCGGGTGACCTCCACCGCGTACCGTGCGCGCTTGTAGGCCTTCCGGGCGTCGTGCAGGTGCGCGTCCGCCTCGGGGCCGGGCGCGGTCTCCCGGTCGCGGACCGCGTCGGCGAGCATGCGGTCGGCGCGGTGCACGGCCTTGCGGGTGCGCTTGCGCAACCACGCCGAGGAGCCGCCGTCGGTGGTCACGACCAGCGCGTTCAGCCTGCCGAGCAGCACCCGGTAACGCTCGCCGTCGAGCGCGCCGCGCAGTCCGGAGCGACCCTCCGCGATGCGGTCGCCGAGGCCCTCCCGCAGCCGGTCCGCGACCGGGCCGCGGACGAGCCGGTCCGGCTCGGCCTCGACCGCGGCGGCCAGCCGCTCGGACATGACCTGCCCGTCCCGCACCGGGCCGAGCTGGTCGGCCAGCCACTTCAGCTCCGCGCGCAGCCACTCGGAGCGTTCCGCGTCCCACAGGCCGCGGAACGTGCGGAGCGTGCTGCGCAGCCGGCGGATCGCCACCCGCATGTCGTGGACCGCCTCGGCGTCGCCGCGCCGGGCGCCGGCCTCGGTCCATCGGATCGTGTCCCGCTGGGCGCGCAGATACTGCAGGACCAGGTTGGTCGGCATCCGGTCATCCTCGCTCGGGGTGACCGGAGCCGCCGGCAGGGGCGACTCGGCCACGGCCGCGGTGTCGATGACCTCGAACTTACGCCGGAAGCGCGTCGCGGTGACCATCTCTCAGTGCTACCCCCGCATGGCGCCGCCCATGTGAACGGACGGCGAACTTTCACTCTTCTGGTATGCCGCGGTCACTCAGCGGGGCGGGTCGAGTCGCCGATCGTCCGGCCCTCCGTGGTGCTCGCCGTCGACGAGGCCGTCCTCGGACGGTTCGCACCAGACCAGGCCGGACCCCTTGCAGGCCATGCAGGGCAGGCGGTTGCGGGCGCCCGAGCCGTGGCATGACAGGCAGGTGCGCAAGACGGGGGATAAGTCCGACATCGCCACACCGTCCTTGCCGTCACCGAGCTGATCGCGCCTACCGTAGTACACGCCCACCGGCCGCGCTCATGGCCGGTTGCCCGCAAACCAAGATCAATATTCCGGGGTACGACCGTAAGCCGGAACGGGTGGGCCGCGCGCGGGATGCCCGACTGGTGCCCGCCCGCTACCGTGACATGGTCTTGCGTACCGTTTCCGCCCTGGAGGCCGGATTGTCGTCGACCACTCGCAAGTGCTTCGTCGCGATGCCGATCACCACCCCACCGGACCGCGTCGCCGACTACGAGGGTGACGCCGACCACTTCGGGCACGTCCTCGAATATCTGATCTCACCCGCGCTGCGCGAGGTCGGCTACCAGGTGATCCCGCCGGCGGCGAGCGGCTCGACCCTGATCCAGGCCGAGATCGTGAAGAACCTGGTCCAGTCCGACCTGGTGCTCTGCGACGTCTCCACGCTCAACGCGAACGTCATGCTCGAGCTCGGCATCCGGATCGCGCTGAACCGGTCGATCTGCCTGATCCGCGACAACCTGACCACCCGGCTGCCGTTCGACATGTCGATCATCAATACGTACGAGTACTCCAGCAGCCTGAACCCGTGGTCGCTGCGCGGTGAGGTGGAGGCGCTGTCCGCGCACATCCAGGCCACCCGCAACAGCAACCCGGAGAACGTCAACCCGCTCTGGCGCTACTTCGGCCTCACGCTCCGCGCCGAGTCCCCGGTCGAGCAGGTCGACGAGAAGGATCCCTGGCAGGCGAAGTTCGAGCTGCTGGCCAGCCAGGTCGACTCGCTCGTCAAGCAGCAGCACGACGGTCCCACCCCACGCCCGGCCGCGGACCCGGCCGTCGTCGCGGAGCAGGCCGCCCAGGACGAGGCCGCGATCGCCGACGCCCCGCCGCACGTCCGCGACCTCCTCCGCGAGGCCACCCGCATCGCCGGCGAGGTCAACGCGCGCATCGTCCCGTCCGAGATCAAGGACGACGAGGTGGTCCTCGACCTCGGCGTGTACGTCCTCGGTCTCTCCCGCCGCGAGGACATCATCAACCTCGGCCACCGGATGGGCCTCCGCGTCCGGTTCCTCGGCGGTCAGAGCCCTGACTCCCCGGCCGCCTGACCGGCGGCCGCCTGACCGGGTGCGCATGACGACGGCCGCCGCCCGGGTGGGCGACGGCCGTGCGTGCCGGTGGGTCAGCGGGCGCCCGGGGCCTCGATGGAGGTCTGGGCGGGCATGTTGCCGACGCCGATCGGGCAGCTCAGACCGTTCGGCCCGTGGTTGCAGTACCCGTTGGGGTTCTTGGCGTCGGACAGGTACTGCTGGTGGTAGTCCTCGGCGAAGTAGTAGTGCCGGAGCGGCGCGATCTCGGTGGTGATGTCACCGAGGCCGGCCTGGGCGACGACCGGGGCGAAGGCCTCCCGGGAGGCGGCCGCGGTCGCCAGCTGGGCGTCGGTGGTGGTGTAGATCGCGGAGCGGTACTGGGTGCCCACGTCGTTGCCCTGGCGCATGCCCTGGGTCGGGTCGTGGTTCTCCCAGAACGCCTTCAGGATCGTCTCGAAGGAGATCTTCGCCGGGTCGTAGACCACCTGGACGACCTCGGTGTGCCCGGTCAGGCCGGAGCACACCTCCTCGTAGGTGGGGTTCTCGGTGAAGCCTCCGGCGTAGCCGGCGGACGTCGAGATCACGCCGGGGAGCCGCCAGAAGATGCGCTCGGCGCCCCAGAAACAGCCCATGCCGAAGACCGCGACCTCCGCGCCGGACGGCCAGGGGCCGGTCAGCGAGGTGCCCAGGACGGTGTGGCGGTCGGCCACCGGCATCGACACCGAGCGACCGGGGATCGCCTGCTCCTCGGTGACCAGGTCAAGCTTCTTGAACCGCAAGAACACGGTGAGCTCCTCTCATGCTTCCACCAGCATCCAACACCGAAGCCCACCGGATCCTTACCGATCGGGAACATCACTGCGTGGTCGTACCGGTCAGGGCGTGTGTGATCCGGGCGGCGAAGTCCTCGGCCTCGGCCGGCGACGTGTAGCGCGTCCGGGGCCAGAAGAAGCCGCGCAGGCCGTCGCCCCTGGTGCGCGGCACCACGTGCGCGTGCAGGTGCGGCACGGACTGCGAGACCCGGTTGTTCATCGCCACGAACGTGCCGCCCGCGCCCAGCCCCGCCTCGACGGCCACGGACAGCCGCTGCACGAGCGCGAAGAACGGGCCCAGCAGCGACACATCCAGATCGGGCAGCGCCGGTACGTGCGGGCGCGGCACCACCAGCACGTGCCCCTTGAAGACCGGGCGGGTGTCCAGGAACGCCACGCCGTCCGGGGTGTCCGCCACCACGGTTGCGGGCGTGGTGCCCGCCACGATCGCACAGAACACGCACTCCGCCATCCGGGCAGACTAGCGTTAGCGCAATGACGCACGGCTTCGAAACGCTCGCGATCCACGCGGGCCAGGACCCGGAGGCACGCACCGGTGCGGTGGTGCCCCCGATCTTCCAGACCAGCACGTATGCACAGGACGCCGTCGGCTCACCCCGGCTCGGCTATGAATACTCGCGGTCCGGCAACCCGACGCGGGACGCGCTGCAGGAGTGCCTGGCCGCGATCGAGGGCGGGCGCCGGGCATTCGCGTTCGCCAGCGGGCTCGCGGCCGAGGACACGCTGCTCCGCGCCGTGCTCCGGCCGGGCGACCACGTGATCATCCCGGACGACGCGTACGGCGGCACGTTCCGGCTGTTCGCCAAGGTCGCGGAGCGGTGGGGCGTGAGCTGGTCCGCGGTGGACCTGACGGACGTGGACATGGTCCGCACCGCGATGACGCCGCACACCCGGATGATCTGGGTGGAGACGCCGACCAACCCGCTGCTGTCGATCGCGGACATCGCGGTGCTCGCGTCCGTCGCGCACGAGCGGGAGGCGCTGCTGGTGGTGGACAACACGTTCGCCTCGCCGTACCTGCAGCAGCCGCTCGCGCTCGGCGCGGACGTGGTGGTCCACTCGACCACGAAGTACCTCGGCGGGCACTCCGATGTGGTCGGTGGCGCGCTGATCGTCAGCGACGAGGAACTGACCGAGCAGATCGGCTTCCACCAGAACGCGATGGGCGCGATCAACGGCCCGTTCGACGCGTGGCTGACGCTGCGCGGCGTCAAGACGCTCGGCGTCCGGATGGACCGGCACTGCGACAACGCGGAGAAGATCGCCGAGTTCCTCACCCGGCAGTCCGCGGTCTCCCAGGTGATCTACCCCGGCCTGGAGTCGCACCCCGGCCACGACGTGGCCGCGAAGCAGATGCGCCGGTACGGCGGGATGATCTCGTTCCGCGCGGCCGGCGGCCCGGAGGCGGCGGAGCGGATCTGCAACACCACCAAGCTGTTCGTCCTCGCCGAGTCGCTGGGCGGCGTGGAGTCGCTGATCGAGCACCCCGGCCGGATGACCCACGCGAGCACGGCCGGATCACCGCTTGAAGTTCCCGCCGATCTCGTGCGACTGTCGGTCGGCATCGAAACCGTCGACGATCTTCTGGCGGATCTCGAAGCGGCGCTGCGCTGATCGACACCGGGGCCCTGGCACTCAGGGCCCCACACACTCCGGGAGGGGTCATGACGGAGCCGGTGCCCAACTGGGTGGGTGCCACGGCGAAGCAGATCGCCCGCGGCGTCCGCCGCGGGGACACGTCCGCCACCCAGGTCGTCGCCGACCACCTCGAGCACATCGGCAGCCGTGACCCGCTGATCGGCGCGTTCCGCGTCGTGCGCGGCGGCGAGGCCGCGACCGAGGCCGAGAAGGTCGACGAGCAGCACGACCTCACCCGTCTCCCGCTGGCCGGCGTGCCGGTCGCGGTGAAGGAGAACACCGCGATCGCGGGCCTGCCCACCTGGAACGGCTCGGCGGCGGCGCGTGGCCCGATCGCGGAGGAGGACCACGAGGTGGTCCGCCGGCTGCGCGGCGCGGGCGCGGTCGTGGTCGCCACCTCGCGGATGCCGGAGCTGGGCCTCTGGGCGGTCACCGACGACGAGGACGGCCCGACCCGCAACCCGTGGGACCTCACCCGCACGCCGGGCGGCTCGTCCGGCGGCGCCGCGGCCGCGGTGTCGGCCGGCCTGGTGCCGCTGGCGCACGGCAACGACGGGTTCGGCTCGCTGCGGATCCCGGCCGCGTGCTGCGGCCTGGTCGGGCTCAAGCCGGGCCGGGGCGTGGTGCCACCGCCGCCGGAGACCGACGGCTGGTTCGGGATGGCCGAGCACGGCCTGCTGGCCACCACGGTGGCGGACGCGGCGATCGGGTTCGCGGTGCTGGCCGGCCGCGACTCCGCGAAGCTGACCGAGCCGTCCGGGCTGCGCGTCGCCGTCTCCACCCGCTCGCCGGTCGCCGGCATCGCGGCCGACGCGCCGAACCGGGACGCGGTCACCGCCGCCTCCCGGCTGCTGATCGCCGGCGGGCACACCGCGGTCGCCAAGGACCCGGTCTACCCGGTCGCGCTCGGCCTGCGCGGGCTGGCCACCTGGTTCGGCGCGAGCTGGACCGAGGCGAACAACCGCGGGGTCGCGATCGGGTCGCTGCAGCGGCGCAGCCGCCGGCACGTCCGCCTCGGGAAGTTCACCACCCGCCGCGGGTACGTGCGGGAGGCCGACCGCGAGGCCTGGCGCGACCGTTCGATCGCGTTCTTCGCCGACCACGGCGTCGACCTGCTGCTCACCCCGGCGCTGGCCGCCACGCCGCCCGCGGCCGACGGCTGGGCCACCCGGTCCTGGGCGGCGAACATGCGGGCCAGCATGCGGTACGCCCCGTTCGCCGCGCCGTGGAACCTGGCCGCGCTGCCCGCGCTGGTGGTGCCGGTCGGCGTGCGCCCGGACGGGCTGCCGCTCGCGGTGCAACTGGTCGGCCCGCCCGGCTCCGAGATGACGTTGCTGGCGGTCGCCGGGCAGTTCGAGCTGGCCGCACCCTGGCCGCGGCACGCGCCGTCGGTTTTTCCCGCGGTGCGGTAGCCGTCTCGCCCGGTCCGGCATCGAGGGCTCCGCGGGTGGGACGATGCGGAGATGGATGATCTCGTTTCGCTGCCGGACGTCGAGGCGGCCCGAGAGCTGATCAGCGGCGTGGTGCGGACCACGCCGCTGGAGCCGTCCCGGCCGCTCTCCGCGCTGCTCGGCGTGCCGACGTGGCTGAAGTGCGAGAACCTGCAGCGGGCCGGGTCGTACAAGGTGCGCGGCGCGTACGTGCGGATCTCCCGACTGTCCGCGGCCGAGCGCGCCCGGGGCGTGGTCGCGGCCAGCGCCGGCAACCACGCGCAGGGCGTGGCGCTCGCGGCGAACCTGCTCGGCATCTCGGCGACCGTGTTCATGCCGGTCGGCGCGCCGCTGCCGAAGGTCGCGGCGACCCGCAACTACGGCGCGGCCGTCGAGTTCCGCGGCGCGACCGTGGACGAGGCGCTGGTCGCGGCGCGGGAGTTCGCCGAGGAGACCGGCGCGGTCTTCATCCACCCGTTCGACCACCGGCACGTGATCGCCGGGCAGGGCACGGTGGCGCTGGAGATCCTGGAGCAGTGCCCGGATGTCGGCACGATCGTCACCGGCGTGGGCGGCGGCGGCCTGATCTCCGGGCTGGCGGTCGCGGCGAAGGCGCTGCGGCCGGACGTGCGGGTGATCGGCGTGCAGGCGTCCGGTGCCGCCGCGTTCCCGCCGTCCCTGGCCGCGGGCGCACCGGTGCGGCTGCCGCGCGTCGGCACGATCGCGGACGGGATCGCGGTCGGCTGCCCCGGCGACGTGACGTTCCGGCACGTGTCCAAGCTGGTCGACGACGTGGTGACGGTGTCCGACGAGGACATCTCGCGGGCGCTGGTGATGCTGCTGGAGCGCGGCAAGCTGGTGGTGGAGCCGGCCGGTGCGGTCGGCGTGGCCGCGCTGCTGGCCGGCGCGATCGAGGTCGGCGACGGGCCGGTGGTGGCGGTGCTGTCCGGCGGGAACATCGACCCGCTGCTGCTGCTCCGGATGATCGAGCACGGACTGTCCGCGGCCGGGCGTTACCTACGGTTCGCCGTCCGGTGCGGCGACCGGCCCGGCCAGCTGGCCGGGCTGCTGTCCCGGCTGGCCGAGCTGCAGGCGAACATCGTGGACGTCGAGCACCTGCGGCACAGCCCGATGCTGCGGATCGGCGAGGTCGAGGTGGCGCTCTCCGTGGAGACGCGCGGCACCGGCCACAGCAAGCAGGTGCTCGGCGCCCTGCGCGAGGCCGGTTACTCCGTCCGCCTCGCACCGGGAACCGAGTGATTGGCCCTCGGGCGGCTCGGGCGCTCTCGGGCGTCGACCTTCGGCCGATTTTCCACAGGCGAAGAGCGTGCCTGCGGAAAATCGGCCTCAGGTCAACGCCGCGCCCTCACGTGAGGGTGTCAGCCTGCGAAGGGCTCGAACTTGACGACGGTGACCTTTATGTCGGCGCCGCTCGGGGCCGTGTAGGTGCAGGTCTGACCGCCGGACGCGCCGAGGATGGACTTGCCGAGCGCGGACTCCGGACTGTAGACGGTGTAGTCCGTCGTCGCGGAGATCTCCCGGGACCCGAGCAGGAACGTCTCGGTGTCGTCCTTGTCGTCGTCGAAGTAGATGGTGACGACCATGCCGGGCGAGACCTTGTCGGCGGAGGGGGCCTCGCCCACCTGCGCGTCGCGGAGCAGCTCCTTGAGGTACGAGATGCGGTGCTCCTGCTTGGCCTGCTCCTCGCGGGCGGCGTGGTAACCGCCGTTCTCCCGCAGGTCACCTTCCTCGCGCCGCTCGTTGATCTCCGCTGCGATGACGGGGCGCGCCGCGATCAGCTCGTCGAGCTCGGCCTGCAGCCGGTCGTACGCGTCCTGGGAAAGCCAGGTCGTGGACACAGACGATCTCCTCATATGGCTTGCGGCGAACAGGGTCGAACTACCAACTTACCAGTGGGAGACAACCCATTTCACTACCGAGTTTCACCGCCAGTGATCGCGAAACCGCTTACGAGTTAGCGCGGCAGCGGAGGACCTCGCCGATGAACGGCCGTTCGGTCGTGGTCAGCCGGTGATCGACGGTGACCGGTTCGCCACCCCGTGCGCCGTTCACCCGGACCTCCTCGGACCCCACCGTGGCGCCGGCGCGGTTGCGCGCGCGGACGCCACAGGTCGCGGAGCCGTCCGCCGGCACGTTCACCCGGAAGTGCACGACGATGCCGGTGTCCGTGACGTCCGTATAACTGATCACCTCGGCGTCGTAGGCCGGGTCACCGTACTTCTGGTACTCGCTGTACGCGATCATGACGCCGATCACCAGCACCACCGCGAGCGCGGCCACGACCAGCCAGGGGCGGCGTCGGCGCTGCTCACGCCGCCGGCCGTAGCGGCCCGCGGGGAACACCGGGGCCGCCGCAGGCGTTGTCGCGGGGGTCTCGGTCACCGGTGCCACACTCCTGCGGTTGGGTACGTCGGGGCCGGTCGGCCAGAATGTGTCCGGTCCATTCTCGCAGCATGCGGGGATGCGCGTACCGGCAGGTCACGAGGGAGAGTCAGCGTTGGCTGAGCAGTTGCGTCTGATGGCGGTGCACGCCCACCCGGACGACGAGTCGAGCAAGGGCGCCGCGTCGAGTGCGAAGTACGTCGCGGAAGGCGTCTCCGTGCTGGTGGTCACCTGTACCGGCGGGGAGCGCGGCAGCGTGCTGAACCCCAAGCTGGACCGGCCGGAGGTGTGGGCGGACATCGCCAACATCCGGCGCCGGGAGATGGACGCGGCGCGCGAGATCCTCGGCGTGCAGCAGGCCTGGCTGGGCTACGTCGACTCCGGTCTGCCGGAGGGTGACCCGCTGCCGCCGCTGCCGGAGGGCTGCTTCGGCCTGATGGACCCGGAGGTGGCCGCGGAGCCGCTGGTCAAGCTGATCCGCGAGTTCCGCCCGCACGTGATCACCACGTACGACGAGAACGGCGGCTACCCGCACCCGGACCACATCATGACCCACAAGGTGTCGGTGGCCGCGTTCGAGGCGGCCGGTGACCCGGACCGGTTCCCGACCGCCGGCGAGCCGTGGCAGCCGCTGAAGCTCTACTACAACTCCGGTTTCTCCAAGGACCGCGTGCTCGCGCTGCACGAGGCGATGCTGGCCGCGGGCCGCACCTCGCCGTACGCCGAGTGGATCGAGAAGTGGGACGAGAGCCGCGACCGCGGCGACAAGATCACCACGAAGGTGCCGTGCGGGGACTACTTCCACGTCCGGGACGACGCGCTGCGGGCGCACGCCACCCAGGTCGACCCGGACGGCTTCTGGTTCCAGGTGCCGCGGGAGATCCAGCTCGAGGTGTGGCCGACCGAGGACTTCGAACTGGCCCGGTCGCTGGTCGACAGCACGCTGCCGGAGACGGACCTGTTCGCCGGGATCCGAGACTCGGTGACGGTGCGCTGAACCGACCGGCGTACCGTGGGCGGTGAGAACGAGGAGGTGGCGGGATGGTGACCCCGACTGGTCTGGACCTGCTCGCGCAGAACAACTTCGGTGACACGCGCACGGGTGGCCTGACCGGGCCGCTGGGCCTGCTCATCATCGTGCTGCTGGCGATCGCGACCGTGTTCCTGATCCGGAGCATGAACAAGCGGCTGCGCCGGCTGCCCGACTCGTTCCCACCGCCCACGGCCGGTCCGGCGCCGACGAAGAAGGACGGCGAGGAGAAAGTCCTCGATCCGACAGACCCGGCGACCGAGACCGAGGCGCGCGAGGAGAGCGGGAGCGCTCCCCAGAAATGAGCGCGCGACGCTGACCAGCCTCTGTGGTCGGATCCGCACTGTGGCCGGGGCGTCAACCCCTGTTGCGCGCTCCGCGATTGGCTTAGCCTTCCGCCGGGGGGTGTAATTATCCCCAGACCCTGCGCGGAAAGGGGGCGGTCGCCGATGTCTACGACTAGTGATCGCCGAAGCACCGCCGGTCACTCCACAGTGGGCGGTGCGGTCCGCACGCTGCACGCCTCCGTTCTCGCGGTCGGGCTCGCGGCGGCACTGCTCGGCCTGCTGCTCCCGGCCGCCGGCACGCTCACCGGCGGGCTGCCCACGCCGATCCGCTGGGCCGTCGTCGCCGGTCTCGTCGCGTGCGGCCAACTCGCCCGCGTCCGGGTCCAGGTCGCCACCGGCTCGGTCAGCCTCACCTGGGGCGAGGCCGCGCTCATCGTCGGCCTGCACCTGCTGCCCGCGCAGTGGCTGCCCGCGGCCACCGCCGCCGGTGCCGTGCTCGCCTGGACCGTGCTCTCCGCCGGCCGCCCGCACCGTGCCACCGCCGACACCGTGCACGCCGGAGCGTCCCTGGTGGCCGGCACGGCCGCGGCCGCCGCGCTGGCGCTCGCGATCGGCCCGGCACCCGGCGCCGCGCTCACGTTCGCCGGTGCGCTCCAGCTCACCGCGGCCGCGTCGGTGTACCTGGCGGTCTCCGTGGGCCTGGCCGTGCTCACGCTCACGGTCCGGCACGGCCTGCCGGTTCCGGTGCTGGCCTGGCCCGCGCTCCGCGCCAAGCTGCCGCTCTTCGCCGGCAACGTGCTGGTCGGCATCGCGTCCGTCGCGGTGATCGGGGTCGACCCGCGCTGGCTGTTCTTCCTGCTGCCCGCGCTGTGGTTCATCCACCGGGCGTACGGGCAGCGGCTGCGCCACGAGGAGGACCGGCGCACCTGGATCGCATTCGCCGCGGCCACCGGCACGCTCGCCGGCCCGGACCAGCGCGCGGTGGCGACCGCGGGCGCGGAGGGCGCGCTGGACCTGTTCGGCGCGGAGCGGGTCGAGGTGGACGTGGTCACGCCGACCGGCGTGAACCGGTACACCGCCGACCACGACGGCCTGGTGGTCGCCGCTCCTCCGGCCAACGAACCCTCCGATCCCGACACGCTCGTCGCCCGCTCGCTCGTCGCCGCCGAGCGCCTGCTCGGCGAGATCCGCGTCCACTTCTCGGCGCCGACCGGTGCGGCGTCCACGAACGAGGCGGTTCTCTCCGCGTACGGTGACGCACTCGCTCTCGCCCTGGGAAACGCGGCGATCAGCGCTCAGGTTCACGAACTCACCGAACAGGCGGTCTACCAGGCCGCGCACGATCCGCTGACCGAGCTGACCAACCGGGTCGCGCTGCTCGCCGAGGGCGACGCGGCACTCGGCGAACTGGACCGGGACGCGCCCGCCGCGCTGCTGCTGTTCGACGTGGACCGGCTCAAGCGCGTCAACGAGGCGATGGGCCACGCGGCCGGCGACGCGCTGCTCCGCACGCTGTCCGACCGGCTGCTCTCGCTGGCCCGGCCCGGCGAGCTGCTGGCCCGGCTGGACGGCGACGAGTTCGCGCTGCTGCTCACCGCGGCGGACGGGCCCCGGGCGTACCGTGCGGTCCCGCCGCCCCGGCCGATGATCGCGGTCGCGCCGGAGACGCCGCACGAGGCGCCGCCGCCCCCGGCCGAGCCGCCGCTGCTGCGCCGCGCCCGGCAGATCGCGGAACGGCTGTCCGAGCCGGTCGAGGTCTGCGACGTGCTGATGTCCGTCGAGGTCACGGTCGGCGTCGCGGTGAGCCCGGCCGGGGTGGCCGACATGGCCGAGCGGGTCCGGCAGGCCGAACACGCCATGTACCGGGCCAAGGCCGCGAACGCGCGGATCGCGGCCTACGACAGCGCCGCCGACGCCGCCACCGTCGACCACCTGTCACTGCTGGCCGAGATGCGGGCCGCGCTCGCCGCCGACGACCAGCTCGTCCTCGACATGCAGCCCGCGGTCGACCTGGCGACCGGCGCGCCCACCGGCGTCGAGGCGCTGATCCGCTGGGAGCACCCGCGCCGTGGCCTGCTCACGCCGGCCGACTTCGTCCGCGCGGTGGAGGAGAGCGAACTGCTGGCCCGCTTCACCGGGTACGTGCTGGACCAGGCGCTCGCCACCGCGGGCGAGTGGCGGGCACAGGGCCTGGACGTGCCGATCTCGGTGAACCTGTCCGCCCGCAACCTGCTCGACCCGCGGCTGCCCGGTGAGGTCGGCGCGCTGCTGCGCCGCCACCACGTACCGCCGCACCTGCTGGTCCTGGAGATCACCGAGACCGTGGCGATGAGCCGCACCGGCGCGGTCGACGACGTCATCGACGGCCTGCGCGAGCTGGGCGTCCAACTCTCGCTGGACGACTTCGGCACCGGTTTCTCGTCGCTCAGCTTCATCACCCGCATCCCGGTCGACGAGCTGAAGGTGGACCGTTCCTTCGTCCGCGACATGGCCGGCTCCACCCGCGCCACCGCCGTCATCCGCGCCACCGTCGAACTCGGCCGCCGGATCAACGCGCGCGTCGTCGCCGAGGGAGTCGAGACCGCGGACCAGCGCGCCGCCCTGGTCAGCCTCGGCTGCGACTCCGGCCAGGGCTACCACTTCTGCCGCCCGGTCCGCCGCGACAAGATCGTCTCCCTGCTCCGCAGCCTGCACGACTCGGCCACCCGCGCCACCGTGGTCCCGCTCCGCGCCGCCGACGACGCCTCCTGACCCGGCCGATCCGCCAGGCAGGAAGACCGAAGGCGATTTTCCCGCTTCCGGCGTGGGCACGCCGGGCGTGCTCCCGCGGGCAAACCCGCGGCGGCCTCCGACTCCGCCGGCGCTCCGCTCCGGCCGCCGCGCCGGAGCCGGTCCCGCCGTTGCCCACCGTCGAACCGGCCACGTCTCCCGCGGCTTCCGTCCGCACCGCCGCCGCCGGTTCCCGGCTGACCTCCGGCCGGGTGCGACGTGCGGCAAGGACGCGTTTCGCTGCCGGTGCGCGGCTTTCCCGGTGGAATGCGCGGTGCCGTGGGTATTGCGATGCCGCTGCCGGTCACGTTTGATCACCGGTGCGGTGCGGTGCGGTGCGGTGCGGTGCGGTGCGGTGCGGTGCGGTGCGGTGCGGTGCGGCGGTAGGTGAGCGATACCGCTGCCGGTTCGCGACCGAGTACCGGCAACATGCGGCCTGCGTGGTCTGCCTGTGATGCCTTTACCACTCGCGGCTGAATCATCGGCAGAACGCGCCTGCGGCGCCACCACCGTTCACGGCTGATTGCCGGCGAAGTGCGGTGCGCGATGCCGCTCTACGATCCACGATGAATTCGGTCGGGTGCGGTGCGCGGTGGGCGTCCGATGCCGCTGCCGGTTCGCGACTGATCGCCCGAGATATGCGGTATGCGGGGTCGGTGTGCGATGCGACTGCGGGTTCGTGACTCATCGGTGGTGGCGTGAGCGCGTGCGCGGATTCGTGGCTCACTGCCCGTGGCGTGCGCGCGTGCCGATGATTCGCGGCTGATTGCGGGCGGCGTGAGTGCGGTGCTGCGGTTGGTGGCTGATTGCCGGCGGTGTGCGCGCGTGCAGCGGATTCGCGTCTGATCGCCGGTGGCGTGCGCGGTGGTGCTGTGGTTGGTGGCTGATTGGCGGTGGCGCGCGCGGTGCATCGGATTCGCGGCTGATCGCGGGCGCGTGAGCTCCGTGGTGCCGCGGGTTGGCGGTTGATCACCGGTGCCGTGAGCTGTGCCGTGGCTGTGGTATCCGCAGCTGATCGCGGGTGGCCCGCGGCGTGTGGCGCCGGCGGTTCGTGGCCGAGTTCCGACCGACGTGAGCCGCGCGGATCCGTAGGGCCGGGTGGCACGTGGTGGTGGCGGTAAATGCGTTGCCCCGTCTGATCGGAATCGCGCACAGTTGAGGCAGGCCCTCGCGAGTTGGCCGGATTTATCCGGCTTATCGCGGCACGCGGGCGTCTTCGGTGGCTTGCCGCGATGAGTCACCATCTGAAGTGATCGTGACGACCCGCCGGACGGAACGCGCAACCGCCCGGATCGGACCAGTGCGAACCGTGTCGTCACGGGGCGGTGTGCCACCCGGGAAAGGCTGCCGCCCCTCGATCGTCGGCGCCGAAAAGTGTCATACCGCGGTCGTAGACTAGAACAAACGTTCGACAAGAAGGGGCCGTCATGGTGCACAAGGTTCTCACCACGCACAACGGCAGCGAGTGGTCGTGATCTGATCACGACCGACGGGGCCGCACATCCCTGATGACGGGGCGGCGGGACATGGAGGCCGTGTCCCGCCGCCTCTGTCCGACTTCGGACCCCCTCGGTCCAGGTCTCTCTCCCGCACCGCGCCCGGACCAGCCCGCACCGCGCCCGGACCAGCCCAGATCGGCCCGGATCGCGTTGTCCAGGCTTAGAGCGCGTCCAGGTCGAAGACGACGGAGTCGGTGAGCTGGGCCGGTGGGCAGGGGCGGGAGAAGATCCAGCCCTGGCCGTAATCCGCGCCGAGCGCGCGCAGGATGCGCAGTTCGCCCGGTGTCTCCACGCCCTCGGCGATCACCTTGGAGCCGCTGCCCTGGGCGAAGGAGATCAGCGCGCGGCTCAGCGCCTGCCGGATCTCGTCGCCCTCGATGCCGCGGACCAGGCCGATGTCGAGCTTGATGATGTCCGGACGCAGTTGCACCACGCGGTTCAGGCCGGCGTACCCGGCACCGACGTCGTCGATCGCCACCCGCAGACCCTGCTGCCGCAGCGGCGCCAGCGCGTCGCGCACGTCGGTCAGGTCGTCGATCTTCTCCTGCTCGGTGAGCTCGACCACGAGCCGGTCCAGTGGCGCGTCGCCGAACAGTTCGAGCGTGCCCGGCGCCAGGATCGTGGTGGGGGACAGGTTCAGCGACATGAAGCCCGGCGTGTCCCGGCTCGCGGCGAGCGCGTTGCGGATCGCGGCGCGTTCCAGCGAGATGCCCTCGCCGATCCGGGCCGCCTCCTCGAACCAGGTCAGTGGCGACCCGGTGGGGAACCGGCTGAGCGCTTCCGAGCCTGCGATCTTGCCGCTGGTCAGGTCGACGATCGGCTGGACCACCACGACCGGCCCACCGTCCCGCTCCAGCTCGGCCAGGCAGCCGCGGATCCGCGCGTGTTCCCGGCGGGCCGCGTCCGCCGCGCTCAGCGTGACCGTGACGATCTCCGCCACGTCGTTGAGGTAGTCCAGGTCGCGGGTGTTCAGCGTGCGGTCCGGTGTGGCGGAGAAGCAGCACAGCGTCCCGTAGATCTCGCCGTTGCTCAGGCGCAGCGGCGTGCCCAGGTAGTTGCCGATGCCCAGCGCCGCGGTGACCATCAGGGCCTCGGTCATCGCGTTCGCGGCGGTGTCCGGCACGATCGGGTCCAGCCGGCCGTCCACGATCCGCTGGCAGTAGGTCTCCTCCAGGGGGTTGCCGAGACCGGGGCTCAGGCCCGGGATCGGTGACTCGGCGTCCACCCAGCGGAAGACGCGTTGGTCGCCGACGAACTCGGAGATGAACGCGACGTCCATGCCGAGGCGACGGCGGACCACCTGGAGCACCTGCTGCAGCGCGTCCGTGACGGCGGCGGCGGGTGCCGGTCCGTCCGGCGCGAGCAGGGGCGAGAGGTGCATGTCCCCAGTAATCGGCAGCGGTCCGGCCGGTCCGAGAGATCCGCGGCCGGGTGAAGCGCGTCACACCGCGTACCCGCAGATGATGTGGGGTTTGATGCTCCGGCCGTGTGGAAGGGTGAGGGTATGAATCGGCTCGCGGACGCCACTTCCCCCTATCTGCTGCAGCACAAGGACAATCCGGTCGACTGGTGGCCGTGGGGCGAGGAGGCGTTCGCCGAGGCGCGGCGCCGCGACGTGCCGGTGCTGATCTCCGTCGGCTACGCGGCCTGTCACTGGTGCCACGTGATGGCGCACGAATCGTTCGAGGACGAGGCGATCGCGCACCTGGTCAACGAGGGTTTCGTGGCGATCAAGGTCGACCGGGAGGAGCGGCCGGACGTCGACGCGGTGTACATGACCGCCACGCAGGCGATGGCCGGGCAGGGCGGCTGGCCGATGACGGTCTTCGCGACGCCGTCCGGTGACCCGTTCTTCTGCGGCACGTACTACCCGAAGGCCACGTTCGCCGGGCTGCTGCAGTCGGTGGACCGGGCCTGGCGGACGCAGCGCGAGGACGTGGTCAAGCAGGGCGCGGCCGTGGTCACCGCGATCGGCGGCGCGCAGCTGGCCGGCGGGCCGACCGCACCGATCTCCGCCGGGCTGCTGGACGCGGCCGCGGCGCGGCTGGCCTCGGAGCACGACGAGCGCGCCGGCGGGTTCGGCGGCGCGCCGAAGTTCCCGCCGCACATGAATCTGCTGTTCCTGCTGCGCCACTGGCAGCGCACCGGTGACGCGCGGTCGCTGGAGATCGTCCGGCACACCGCGGAGTCGATGGCCCGCGGCGGCATCTACGACCAGCTGGCCGGTGGGTTCGCGCGGTACTCGGTCGACGCGCACTGGACCGTGCCGCACTTCGAGAAGATGCTGTACGACAACGCGCTGCTGCTCCGGGTCTACGCGGAGCTGTGGCGGCTGACCGGCGACCCGCTGGCCCGCCGGATCGCGGACGAGATCGTCTCCTTCCTGGCCCGCGACCTGCTGACCGACGACGGTGGGTACGCGTCCGCGCTGGACGCGGACACCGACGGCGTGGAGGGTCTGACCTACGCCTGGACGCCGGACCAGCTGCGCGAGGTGCTCGGCGACGACGACGGCGCCTGGGCCGCGGACCTGTTCCAGGTGACGCCGGGCGGAACGTTCGAGCACGGTACGAGCACGCTGGTGCTGGGCCGGGACGTCGACGACGCGGACCCGGCGGTCATCGAGCGCTGGCGGAACGTGCGCACCCGCCTGCTCGCCGCGCGTGCGGGCCGGCCGCAACCGGCCCGGGACGACAAGATCGTCGCGGCCTGGAACGGGCTGGCAGTGACCGCGCTGGCCCGCTACGCGATGGCGCTGGACGGAACCGCCCCGCCGGCCGCGGACGGGCTGCCGGAGGCGCTGGGCGAGCGGGCGGTGGCGGCCGGCGGCGCGCTGATGTGCGCGCGGGTGCTCGCCGAGCGGCACCTGGTCGACGGCCGGCTGCGGCGCGTCTCCCGGGACGGCGTGGTGGGCTCCCCGGCCGGCGTGCTGGAGGACTACGGCTGCGTGGCCGAGGCGTTCTGCGCGATGCACGAGCTCACCGGCAAGGCCGAGTGGCTGGAGCGGGCCGGTGCGCTGCTGGACACCGCGCTGGCCCGGTTCGGCAACGGCGCCGGTGGCTTCTTCGACACCGCGGACGACGCGGAGAAGCTGGTCACCCGGCCGGCGGACCCGACCGACAACGCCACCCCGTCCGGGCTCTCCGCGATGGCGAACGCGCTGATCGCGTACGCCGCGCTGACCGGTGAGACCCGCTACCGAGACGCGGCCGAGGCGGCGCTGCGCACGATCGCGCCGATCGCGGACAGGCACCCGCGCTTCACCGGCTACTCGCTGGCCGCGGCGGAGGCGTTGCTCTCCGGGCCGTACGAGATCGCGGTCGTCACCGAATCGCCGGAGACGGACCCGCTGGTCAGGGCCGCGGTCAGGCTGGCGCCGCCCGGCGCGGTGGTGGTCGCGGGCCGGCCGGACCAGCCGGGTGTGCCGCTGCTCGCGGACCGGCCGATGATCGACGGAAAGCCGACCGCCTATGTCTGCCGCGGCTTCGTCTGCGACCGCCCGGTCACCTCGGAGGAGGAGCTGGCGGCCAAGCTACGCTGATCGGCGAGATGGATACCAGAACCGGTCTGCCCGTTGTCGGCATGGTGGGCGGTGGCCAACTGGCCCGGATGACCCACCAGGCCGCGATCGCCCTCGGCCAGTCACTGCGCGTGCTGGCGCAGTCTCCCGACGACGGCGCCGCGCTGGTCGCCGCGGACGTCCAGATCGGTGAGCACACCGACCTGGACGCGCTGCGCGAGTTCGCGAAGTCGTGCGACGTGGTCACGTTCGACCACGAGCACGTGCCGTCCGCGCACATCCGGGCGCTGGCCGCGGAGGGGTTCGCGGTGCACCCGGGGGCGGACGCGCTGCAGTTCGCCCAGGACAAGCTGCTGATGCGTACGCGCCTGACCGAGCTGGGCTTTCCGGCGCCGCGCTGGCGTACCGTCGAGGGCCTTGATGATCTTGTGCAGTTCGGCGACGAGGTGGGCTGGCCGGTCATCGCCAAGGCCACCCGCGGTGGGTACGACGGACGCGGCGTCTTCCCGCTGTCCGACGCGGACGAGGCCGCGGCGCTGGTCGCCACCGGCACACCGTTGATCGTCGAGGAGCGGGTGCGGCTGGTCCGGGAGCTGGCCGTGCTGGTCGCGCGCTCGCCGTTCGGGCAGGTCGCGGCGTACCCGGTGGTCGAGACCGTGCAGCGGGACGGCATCTGCGTGGAGGTGCTCGCGCCGGCGCCGGACCTCTCCGAGGAGCTGGCCGTGGCCGCGCAGGAGCTGGCGATCGGCGTCGCGAAGCAGCTCGGCGTGGTCGGCCTGCTCGCGGTCGAGCTGTTCCAGACCGCGGACGGGCTGCTGGTCAACGAGCTGGCGATGCGCCCGCACAACTCCGGTCACTGGACGATCGAGGGTGCCCGCACGTCGCAGTTCGAGCAGCACCTGCGCGCGGTGCTGGACTACCCGCTGGGTGAGACCTCGCTCGCCGCGCCGGCCGTGGTGATGGCGAACCTGCTCGGTGGCGAGCCCGGTGGCATGAGCATCGACGAGCGGCTCCACCACCTGTTCGCCGAGGACCCGGGGATCAAGGTCCACCTGTACGGCAAGCAGGTCCGCCCCGGCCGCAAGATCGGGCACGTGACCGCGCTGGGTTCGGACATGTCGTCGGTGCGCGCCCGGGCGGTCCGGGCCGCGAAGTGGCTTCAAGAGGGACAGTGGTGAGCGTTTCCGTTGGCGTGATCATGGGCTCGGATTCGGACTGGCCGGTGATGAAGGCGGCCGCCGAGGCACTGGACGAGTTCGGCGTCGCGCACGAGGTCCGGGTGATCTCCGCGCACCGCACCCCGCAGGGCATGCTCGACTACGCCACCGGTGCGGCCGGGCGCGGCCTCAAGGTGATCATCGCGGGTGCGGGCGGCGCCGCCCACCTGCCCGGCATGGTCGCGTCCGCGACGCCGCTGCCGGTGATCGGCGTGCCGGTGCCGCTGAAGTACCTGGACGGCATGGACTCGCTGATGTCGATCGTGCAGATGCCGGCCGGCATCCCGGTCGCCACCGTGTCGATCGCCGGCGCGCGCAACGCGGGCCTGCTCGCGGTGCGGATCCTGGCCGCCGCCGACCCGGAGCTGCAGGCGAAGGTGACCGGCTTCCAGGCGGCGCTGACCGAGATGGTCGCGGAGAAGGACGCGAAGCTGCGGGCGTCGCTGGGTTAGGGCCCGTTTCACCGGCGGGCCGCGGCCCGGTCATCCCTTGTGCGGCAGGTCCTGGGTCCGGCCGAGCACGGTCGCGGCACCGGTCGCCTGCAGCACGAACTCGACCACGCTGTTCGTGCGCAGGACGCGCAGCTCGCCGCCGTGCGCGAGCGCGAGCCGACGGCAGTCCAGCAGGGCGCGGACCGTGCCGGCGTCGATCAGCGTGACGCCGGCGAAGTCGATCGTGATGTGCGGGTGCCCGTCGACGAGCGCCCGCCGCACGGCGCTGACGAGCTGATGCCGGTTGTCACGGTCGAACGCGCCGACCGCCTCCAGCCGGGCGGGCCCACGGGCGAGGACGCGTGTTCCGGTCACCCTCTCATGGTGTCCGCCCCACCCCGGCGGTGCTAGCTCGCGAAACGACCGTCGGATCGCCGACTGTGCGGAAAACGAAGCCGCCCGCTCACCCGAACGGATGCCGGCGTACTCGCGGGAGTGTTCCACGGCCGCCCGGCTCGTTTATCGGATAACCGAGCAGCACGGTGGGAGATGCCGGAGAGCCATGGCGACCGTGTTCGAGACCACCGACGTCGACGCCGCGCACGAGTTCCTCTGCCGTGCGTACGGACGGCTGCGCCTGCGGGCCACCTCCGACGAGCACCATGTCCGGTTCGGGCACTATGCGCTCGGCGCCGCGCAGCTGCATCGCAACTCGTTCCGGATGAGCATCGACGTCGACAGCGCGCCGCAGCCGGAGCTCATCCTCGGCCGGGTCGTCGACGGGCACATCGCGTTCCGGACCAGCGGCCCGGTCCGGGTCTACGGCACGCCGGGCGAGGCGTTCGTCGCGGTCCAGCCCGGCGAGTCGCACCGGGCCGCGCTGGAGAACGCGCACCTGGAACTCGCCGTGCTCGACCCCGGGCTGGTCACCGAGGTCGCGGACGGCGCACCCGGTCGCGCGGAGCGCCCGATCCGGTTCGCCGCGCACGTGCCGGTTCCCGCACGGTCGGCCTGGCTGTGGGACACCACGTACGACTACGTGCTCCACTGTCTCCACGCCACCCCGGAGGCGGTCGAGGAACCGCTGGTCGCCGGCAGCATGGCCCGGCTGCTCGCGGCGACCGCGCTCGCCGTGTTCCCGCACGACGGGCTGACCGAGCCCACCATCGAGGACCGGCACGACGCGCACCCGGCCTCGCTGCGCCGCGCGGTCGCGTTCATCGACGACAACGCGCACCGGGACATCAGCCCGGCCGACATCGCCACGGCCGCGCACGTCTCCGTCCGCGCGCTGCAGATGGCGTTCCGCCGGCACCTCGAGATCACCCCGCGCGGCTACCTGCGCCGCGTCCGGCTCGCGCACGCGCACCGGGACCTGCTCGCCGCCGACCCCCGGGGCACGACGGTGATGGGGGTCGCGGCCCGCTGGGGCTTCGCCGACCACAGCCGGTTCACCGCGCAGTACCGGGCGGTGTACGGCGTGACCCCCTCCTGGACGCTGCGGCGCGCGGACTGACGCTCGAGGTGCGGTAGCTTTTGCGCATCGGGTAGCGGAGAGGCGTGCCATGGACCAGGCCGACCGGCAGTTCGAGGAGCTGCTGATCCATCTGAAGGAAGCGCGCGGCTTCGACTTCACCGGATACAAGCGGTCGAGCCTGATGCGCCGGGTCGGCCGGCGGATGGCGACGCTGCAGATCGCGGAGTACGCGGACTACGTCGACCACCTCCAGGTGCACCCGGACGAGTTCACCGCGCTGTTCAACACCATCCTGATCAACGTGACCTCGTTCTTCCGGGACCCGGAGGCGTGGGACAGCCTGCGCCGGCTGGTGCTGGAGCCGCTGGTGACGGCGAAGGCCCCGGACGCGCCGATCCGGCTGTGGAGCGCCGGGTGCGCGTCCGGTGAGGAGGCGTACACGCTGGCGATGCTGCTCGGTGAGGTACTGGGCGTCGAGGCGCTGCGCCAGCGGGTCAAGATCTACGCCACCGACGTGGACGAGGAGAAGCTCAACGACGCCCGGCACGCGACCTACGACGCGACCGCGATCGCGTCCGTGCCGCCGGAGCTGGCCGCGAAGTACTTCGAGCCGGCCGGGCAGCGGTACCAGTTCCGGCCGGACCTGCGACGGTCGGTGATCTTCGGCCGTAACGACCTGGTCCAGGACGCGCCGATCTCCCGGATCGACGTCCTGACCTGCCGTAACACGCTGATGTACTTCACCCCGGAGACGCAGGCGCGGATCGTGGCCCGGTTCCACTTCGCGCTGGCCGACGGGTGCACGCTGTTCCTCGGCCGGGCCGAGACACTGCGGCACCAGAGCGCGATGTTCCTGCCGATCGACGTCAAGCAGCGGATCTTCCGGCGGTTGCCGCGCGCCATGGCCGGGTACCCGGCGCCGGCGACCGGGCAGCACCAGATCGTGCGCGGCACGGACGGGCCGGTCGGCGTCGACCACATGCGCAACGCGGCGATGCTGGCCAGCCCGGTCGCGCAGATCGTGGTCACCGCGGACGGGCTGGTCGCGCTCAGCAACCAGCAGGCCGAGCGGCTGTTCGGCGTGTCCGCGCGGGACGTGGGCCGGCCGTTCCAGGACCTGGACGTGTCGTACCGGCCGGTGGAGCTGCGCACCTACATCGAGAAGGCGCTGACGGAACGCCGGACCGTGCACATCGACGACGTACGACACCACGCGACGTACCTGGAGGTGCAGGTCACGCCGCTGCAGGACGGGGACGCGGAGCCGCTCGGCGTGGCGCTGGTCTTCCAGGACGTCACCGCGGCGCGGCGGCTGCGCGACGACCTGGAGACCGCGAACCGGGAGCTGGAGACCGCGTACGAGGAGCTGCAGTCGACGAACGAGGAACTGGAGACCACCAACGAGGAACTCCAGTCGACCGTCGAGGAGCTGGAGACCACGAACGAGGAGCTGCAGTCGACCAACGAGGAGCTGGAGACGACGAACGAGGAGCTCCAGTCCACCAACGACGAGCTGCAGAACAGCAACGAGCGGTTGCGGCGCAGCACCGCGGAGCTGGACGGCGCGAACGCGTTCCTGGACGCGATCCTGTCGCACCTGCGGGCCGGCATCGTGGTGGTCGACCAGAGCCTGCAGATCCGCGCCTGGAACCGGCAGGCGGAGAACCTGTGGGGCCTGCGTTCGGATGAGGCGGTCGGCGAGCACCTGCTGAACCTCGACATCGGGTTGCCGGTCGACCGGCTGCGCCCGCTGATCCGGCAGGCGCTGGGCGGCGAGCCCGAGCCGGCGGAGATGCGGCTGGACGCGGTGAACCGGCGTGGACGTGTCATCACCGTACGAGTAGCGTGCAGTCCCATGCTCGACGAAGGGGTGCCGGTCGGCGCCATCCTCGTCATGGAGGAATAGGGACGTTGGCCGCCTCCGGACCGGGGTACTCAGCAGCGAGCCCACACGGAAGGTACGGCCGTGCTGACTTGGACCGTCGATTCGGGTGACCGCCGCACCGTGGTGACGGTGTGCGGCGACCTGACGATGAGCGACGCCGGCCGGCTCCGGACCGTACTGCTCAAGTGCCTCGCGGAACAGTCGGAGGCGCTGCTCGTCGACCTGTCCGGGATGCGGGTTCCGGAACCGCACGCGTTGAGCGTGTTCACCGCGGTGGTCCGGCAGGCGGCGACCTGGCCGGGCACTCCGGTGCTGCTCTGCGCGCCGGCGCCGGCCACGGCCGAGCTGCTGGCCGGCGGCGGGTTCGGCGCGCTCACCGTGCTGGCCGGACTGCGCGAGGCGCGGGCGCTGCTCGACGCCGGTGACTCGGGGATGCTGATGGTCACGGACGATCTGCTGCCGATCCGCGGGGCGTCCCGGCACGCGCGGGACGTGGTCACCGACGCGTGCACCCGGTGGACGCTGCCTCAGCTGGTCGCGCCGGCCTCGGTCGTCGCGGGCGAGATGGTGGCGAACGTGATCGATCACGCCGGGACGATGATGACGTTGCGGGTGACGCTCCGGCCACGGTTCCTCTACGTGGCGGTGCGGGACGGCTCGCCGGAGCCGCCGGAACCGTTGCACCCGCCGTTTCGTCCCGGGTCCGGGCTCGCACTGATCAACGCGTCCGCCACCCACTGGGGCTGGATGCCGGCCGCGGACGGGAAGGTGGTCTGGGCCGCGCTCGGGCTCCGATGAGCGCCGCCGGTCACCGGCCGGCGGGCCGGACCAGGTAGCCCAGCCCGATCGCGGCCATCAGGCCGGTCAGGTGCGGGGCGGCACCGACGATGCGCAGCCGCACGCCGCGGCCGTGCGCGGCGGTGTGCACGGCGACCAGCACGCTCAGGCCGGCCGCGTCCATCGACGGCACGCCGCTGAGGTCCAGCACCAGCGCGCCCGGCCGGCCCGCGGTGAGCGCGGCGAGCAGGCGGGCGCGCAGCTCCGCCGCGTTGTCCCGGTCGACCTCGCCGTGGACGCGGGCGTGCCGGACCCGGCCCGGACCGCTGCACAGCACCACCCGGACCTCCGGCTCGTCGGCCGCGCCCGGCCACGGCGGCACGGTGTCGGTGAGCAGCGCGGTCCGCAGCCAGGCGAGCGCGCGGTTGAGCAGCCGGGACACCTGCATCTGCGAGATGCCGAACTGCTCGGCGATCTCGGTCTGGGTCAGGTTGCCCCAGTAGCGCAGCGCCAGCAGCCGGCGGTCCCGCTGCGGCATGCGCAGCAGCAGACGGGTCATCGTGGCCCGGTCGTCGACCGCGGCCAGCGACGGGTCGATGGTGCCGAACAGGTCGCCGAACTCGGCCTCCTCGCCGGAGCCGAGCTGCCGGTTGAGCGAGACCGGCAGGTACGCGGCGAGCGACGTGCGCGCGGCCCGCACGTCCGCCTCACCGACACCCAGGAAACCGGCCAGCTCGTCGTCGGTGGGCGGCCGGGCGAACCGGGCGGCGAGCATGCCGGTCGCGCGGTTGAGGTCCAGGCCGAGGTCCCGCATGCGGCGCGGCACCCGCACGCCCCAGGTGTGGTCGCGGAAGTGCCGGCGCAGCTCGCCCCGGATCGTCACCACCGCGAACGCGGTGAACGAACCACGGCTCGCGTCGTACCGGTCGACGGTCTTGATGAGACCGATCCGGGCGACCTGGTCGAGGTCCTCGGCCGGTTCACCGCGGCCGTAGTAGCGGCTGGCCAGGCGGCCGGCGAAGGGCAGCGCGGAGCTGATGAACTCGTCCCGCAGGCGGCGCCGCCCGGCCTCGCCCGCGGCCGCCCGGACCCGGACGTAGCGCTCCGCGCGCGCGTCGAGGTCCTGATCCGCGCCGAGCTGGTCGAGCATCGCGCCTCATCCCTTCACACCGGGACCCGGGTGGGTCATCCGACCCTAAACCTCCGGCCGTCGATCCGGTGCCGGTTCCACCATCGATCCGGGTACCCCGTCCGGGCATTTCCCGACCACCCACCGGCTTGCAGGGAGGCCGCCCGCGGCCGACCGGTGCCCGCGGGAGCACCGGGACCCGGCCACGCCGGAAGCGGGAACAGGATGTCGTTCCTGGATCCGGCCTACCGCATGCGGCCGATGTTGCCGCGGAAGGCCAGTGCCCGGCGCCGGTTCTCGTTCGTGGCGCCGAGGACGAGCAGCAGCAGGCCGACCGGCAACAGCACGAGCCACGCGCTGACCAGCGTGATGACGAAGTGCAGCGTGGCGATCGTGGTGACCACCGCGCCGATGATCAGCGGTGCCTGCTGCTGGTAGCGGGAGCCGACGACCAGGCAGAGCAACGCGCCGAGCAGCAGCCCGACCTGCCGCACGCCGGTCGTCTCCCGCGAGATCACCAGCACCAGCGTGGGCAGGAACGCGGCGATCAGCGCCGGCCCGTACGCGTACCAGCTGCTCAGATCCTCGCGGCGACGCGACTCCAGCCAGCCGATGAGCAGCGCGAGCGCGGCGAACGGCAGCGTGTACGCCTCCGGGAGCGCCACGTCCGCGACCACCATGAGCAGCAGCCACGCGCCGACCTCCAGCCCGACCGAGATCCAGAACAGCATCCGCCGCTCGGACTCGGCACGCGGCCGGCTGGACGCCAGGCCCAGCACCGCACCCCACGCGGCCAGCAGCGCGGCGACGTGCGGGGCGGAGTCGAACGCGAGCGCGAGCGCCAGCACCGCGGCGGCATATCCGGCCCACTCCACCGCGTACGCCTCGCGCACCGCCACGGGGTCGCGCAGCCGCGGCAGCATCGCGCTGGCGATCAGCAGGCCGGCGCCGACCGCGAGCACGCCGAACGCGGCCCAGTAACGGTCCCGGCCCGCGGTGAGCACCAGCGTCACCACGAACAGCTGCGCCATGATCGCGGCGAACAGCCAGCCGAGGATGCGGGAGATCTCGATCCGCCCGCCGAGCGCGGCGACCAGGCCGACGCCGACCGCGGCGCCCAGCGTGAAGAGCGTGAGCGGCCGGGTGGCGAGCGCGCCGGCCAGCCCGGCGCCACCGGCCAGCATGCCGATGACGAACACCAGGATCCGGGACGCGCGCAGCGGGCGCGCCGCGGCCGTGTAGAGCGTCGGCGTGAGCGCGAGGCCGAGCATCGAGATGGTGAACACCGCGAGCGCGGCCGTGGTCGCGGTCGGCCAGTTGTAGTCCAGCGCGATCGGCGTGATCAGGATGGTGGCCGCCAGGCCGGGCAGGATCACCGGCACGGACAGCAGCGGCCGGTTGCCGCTGAACCCGAGCGCCGCGAGCGTGGCGACGCCGGTGAGCAGCAGCGCGGCCAGCACGCTGGTGCCGTCCAGCGGCCGGTCCGGCAGCGGGTCGAGCAGCGCGTCCACCGGGCCGCCCCAGATCAACTGCAGCTGCTGGTACGGCGTGACCAGCGCGGCCACCAGGTACGGCAGGATCAGCACCACCGCGATGATCGCCGGGATCGCGCCCGCGTAGAGCGCGCCCATCGCCGGGCTGACCGTCCACCGGCGACTGACCGTCATCGCCCGGCTGAAGATGTCCTGGAACCGGCCGCTCGCGCTCGGCGACCACCGCTGCGCCGTGGTGACCACGCGCGCGGGTGGGTTCGTGCCGCCGCGCAGCAGTTCCGCGAGCACGCCGAGCAGCGCCGCCGCGGCGGCGTAGAGCGCGGCCGGGTGGTCGGTCGGCAGCGAGGCCAGCGCCGTGAGCGTGGCCCCGCCGGTGATGCCGATCGAGGTGTACGGCAGGTACTGCGGGATGTCGCGGGCGATCGTGGCCAGCACGGCCAGCCCGAGCGCGGACCCGGCCAGCGCGGAGAGCAGCACCACGTCCACGTTCCGGCCGAGGTGCGCGGCGATCGCGGCGAACACGCCCGGCGCGGCCAGCAGCGCGCCACCGGCACCGGCGCCGCCGATCAGGGACAGGTGCCGGGGCAGCTCGATGCGCCCGGCCTCCAGGTCGCCCGCGGTGGCGCGGGCGGTCCGGACCCGCCGGGCCAGCGGGCCCTGCTCGCCGGCGAGCACGGCGACCAGCACGCCGATCGCCGCGATCATGGCGAGCGCGGCCGCGGTGGTCCACGGCCGGACCACGCTGACGGCGGCCGCGTGCAGCGAGACCACCACCGCGGCGGCGAACCGGGCGTACCCGGCGGACGGCACGGTGGTCAGCACGGACGCGACGCCGTAGACGAGCGCGACGAGGCCACCGACCACGATCGGCGACCACCACGGCCAGCCGAGCGCGGCCGGCGCGGCGACGGTGGCGAGCGCGACACAGCCGGCGGCCGCGTTGTATGCCAGCGGCCGGTTCAGCGCGAGCGCGGCCGCGCCCGCGAGCATCAGCAGCGCGATCGGCACCTCCGCGCCGCCGGTGGACGGGGACGTGGTCCACGAGCTCAGATCCGCGTCCCAGAGCGAGCCGGAGACCGCGAGCGCGCGCAGGCCGGCACCGATCGCGAGGTATCCGGCGATCGCGGCGACGACCGCGCCGGCCACCGTGACACCGGCGGTCGGGCCGCGCCGCCAGTCGGCCGGCAGCAGCCAGGCACCGGCCGCCACGATCAGCACCATCAGCGCGGCCACCGCGAGCTGGGAGGCCGGGAACGCGATCGCGCCGACCCGGGCGAGCGCACCGATCACCGCGACGGTGGCGGCGGCCGCGGCCACGTCCGCGCCGTCCAGCACCATGTCCGACCGGCGGCCGGAGTCTATCTGCGGGGTGAGGAACAGCAGCACGGCCGCGACCAGCAGCAACGCGCCGACCAGCACGTCCGCGGGCGAGGTGTGCTGGGCGCCGAACGACGCGGCGGCGACCGCGAGCGCGCCCAACCCGGCGCCGACCGTGACCGGCAGGCTGATGGCGCGCTGCGCGACCTGGTTGATCGCGGCGTAGCCGAGCGTGATCGACACGGCGAGGAAGCTGGCGGCCAGGATCGGCAGCGTGTCGGACGGGGCGTCGGTCGCGGAGACCGCGGCCACGGCGGACGCGACCGCGCCGGGGAACGCGAACGCGGCGCCGCCCCGGGCCCAGTCGCCGATCACCCAGGCGAAGAGCCGCTCCCGCGGGATCAACTGCGAGCCGACCGCGATCATGACGCCCGCACCGGCCAGCGCGGTCAGCACGGCCGCGGTCAGCCACGGGCGGGACACGGCGGCGCCGGCACCGGCGATGCCGACCACGGCGGCCGCGATGACGTGCGCGTAGGCGCCGTTCCTGGTCCGGGCGGCGAGCCCGGCGAGACCGATGCCGATCGCGCCGGCCACCAGCGGCCACGGCGCCTCCGACCAGGGCAGCGCCAGCGACGCGGGCACGGTCAGCGCGGTCACGGCCACGCCGGCGACCGCGCTCTCGTAGCGGACCTCCGACGGCAGCGCCAGCGCGGCCGCGATCGTGATGAACAGCGCGCTCAGCGCGAGCTGCCAGTCCGGGTAGTTCGCGAACCGGGCCAGCTCGGCCGAGTACGCGGTCAGGTCCGTACCCCACGGCGGCAGCGCGGCGCGGACCGGCGCGATCGCGGCCGGGATCGCGGCGATCGCCACCACGAGCGTCAGCACGGTCAGCGCGACCGCGGACGCCAGCTGCGGGCCACGGCGCAGGTGCGCGGGGAGCATCCGGACGCCGACGCCGGTCAGCGCGACCGCGGCCGCGATCGCGACGAGCGCGCGGCCGGGCACCGCGACCGCGGCGATCCGGGCGATCGCGCCGATCACCGCGAGCGTCATCGCACCGGCCGCGAGGTCACGCAGGCCGGGACGGCGCAGCAGGGTCGCACCGGCCAGGCCGGCACCGGCCGCGAGCAGCAGGACCAGGGCCGACCGGTACGCCGCGGACGGCGTGCCCGCGCGGAGCACCGCGACCGTGGCGAACAGCAGCGCGACCACCACCGCCACGCCGAACAGCGCCCAGATCAGCTCCGTCAGGTAGCGGCCGGACGGCGGTGCGGTGGCCCGCCGCGGCGGCTCCGCGTGCAGCACCGCGTCGGGCTCCTCGTCGGCGCCCTCGGGGCGCTCACCGGACCGCCGCGGCGCCGGCACCGTGACCGTGCGGCCCCGGGGCCAGGCGGGGGCGAGCGTGCCGTAGCGCAGCAGCACCCGGGTCAGCGCGAGGTCGAGCACCGCGACCAGCGTGAAGATCAGCGCCCAGCCGGTGGCGCTGTTGCCGGCGGCCTGGGACAGCAGCAGCGGCAGCACCGGCTGCAGCGCGAGGATCATCGCGTACCGCGGGGTGGCCAGCGAGGTCATGCCGGCGTAGAACGCGGCGACGGCGGCGGTGACCGCGAACGTCAGACCCAGGAACAGCCCGTCGGGTACGTCACTGCCGCCGAACGCCTGGACCTCGTGGATCGCGTAGCCGAACAGCGGGACCAGCAGGATGCCGATCGCGGAGATGGTCTCGGCGGTGGAACTGAGGCCGCGGCGCTCCACCACCGGCGCCAGCGCGAGCATGGCCAGCGCGGCGATCAGCAGCACCACGACGCGCGCGACCGAGTCGACGTTGCCGATCGCGACCGCGACGAACACCACGGCCGCGGTGCCGAGCACCAGCCAGGCGAGGCCGAGGATCAGGTTCTGCACGGAGCGGGACGAGGTCTCCGCGTGCTCCGGCCGGGGCGCGTCGTCGTCCAGCGGCGCCACCCGGGGCCGGCTGCCCGGCGGCGGGGGCAGCGGCGGCTCGTCCATCACCGCGGTGGGCGCGCCGGCCCGCGGCGACGCGGCGGGCCGGGCCGCACGGCGACGGGTGCGGCGGGTCTGCGTGCGGGCCTTCTCCTGCGCCTTCTCCCGCACGGTGTTGGCGGCGCGCAGCGTGTCCCGCTGGAACATCGCGGTGTTCAGGTCCGCGGCGAGCTGGGCGCGCTCCTTGGCGAGCTTCATGTCGCGCTGCTTCAGCTCCGCCATGGCCGCGTCGATCCGGGAGATCTCCTCCTGGAACGTGTTGATGTGTCCGCAGTAGGGGCAGCGCACCGCCGGGTTGATCTGCCGGCCGCAGGAAGCGCAGGGATAGGTTGCCATGCGTCACCCTCCACGTTCACTTCCGCGATCGCCCTCATAGGAAGCATGCCGAAACGACCCGGGTGTTGGGTAGCCCTGACGATCTATTTCCACGCGAGCGGGCACGGAAACGGCCGGGGTTCCCGCGGAACCCCGGCCGTGGTGAAGCGTTGATCCGTTACGGGCGGCCCATGCCCCGGTACTCCCAGCCGGCGGCGACCCACGCCGTGTTGTCCAGGCAGTTCCGGCCGTCGATGACCTTCTTGCCCTTGGCGATCTCGCCGAGCGCGACCGGGTCGGCGTTGCGGAACTCGGCCCACTCGGTCAGCACGCAGACCAGGTCCGCGTCCTGCACGGCCGCGTTCATGCTGTCCTCGTAGGTGACCGTGGGCAGCGCACGGGCGGCGTTCTCGTTGCCCTGCGGGTCGTAGGTGTGCACGTCCGCGCCGGCCTTGCGCAGCAGCGCCGCCACCGCGAGCGCCGGAGCGTCGCGCACGTCGTCGGAGTTCGGCTTGAAGGTGGCGCCGAGCACCGCGATCTTCGTGCCGGACAGGTCCGGGCCGGCCGGGCCGAAGCGGCGGCCGAGCAGGTCCGCGGCCACCTGCAGCACCTTGGTGCGGCGACGCAGGTTGATCAGGTCGACCTCGTGCAGGAAGCGCAGCGCCTCACCGGCGCCGAGCTCCTGGGCCCGCGCCTGGAACGCGCGGATGTCCTTCGGCAGGCAGCCGCCGCCGAAGCCGACGCCGGCCTGGAGGAAGCGGTTGCCGATGCGCGGGTCGTAGCCGATCGCCTTGGACAGCTGCGTGACGTCCGCGCCGGCGACCTCGCAGACCTCGGACATCGCGTTGATGAACGAGATCTTGGTGGCCAGGAACGCGTTCGCCGCGACCTTGACCAGCTCCGCGGTGGCGAAGTCGGTGACCACCATCGGGACCTCGCGGTCCTCCGTGGCGGCCAGGTCGAAGACGCCCTTGTGCGCGGCGAAGAGCATGCCGTTCGCCCACTCGGTCTTGACGCCGACCACGATGCGGTTCGGGCGCAGCACGTCCTCGACCGCGAAGCCCTCCTGGAGGAACTCGGGGCTCCAGGCGACCTCGATGCCCAGCTCCGGGTCGGCGTGCTTGCCGACCAGCTGCTCGATCCACTCGGCGGTGCCGACCGGGACGGTCGACTTGCCGACGATCAGCGCCTTGCGCGTGATGTGCTGGGAGAGGCCGCTCACGGCCGCCTCGACGTAGGACAGGTCCGCGCCCATTCCGTCGGCGCGCTGCGGGGTGCCCACGCAGATGAAGTGCACGTCACCGTGCTCGGCGGTCTCGGCGTAGTCGGTGGTGAACCGCAGCCGGCCGGAGGCGAGGTTGCGACGCAGCAGCTCGTCCAGGCCGGGCTCGTGGAACGGCACCGAACCGGCGGACAGCTTCGCGATCTTGGCCTCGTCCACATCGAAGCCCACCACCTCGTAGCCCAGCTCCGCGAAGCAGATCGCGTAGGTGGCACCGAGGTAGCCAGTGCCGAGGAAGGTCAGCCTCGGACGCGGCGCGCCGGACGGCGGGGTCACCGGGGCAATCGCCTGCACGGACTGGCTGGTGGGGTAGGGGATCGTCACGCCTTTTCTCCGCTCACAGCATGTTTCGGCCTTGGGCGCAGGCGACAATAGTCAGGGTTCCTACGCGTCGGTAACAAGGATCTGAATGACGGTCGGTATCCTCGCATCCGCGCAGGTCGCTAGCAAAGGGAAGGGCCGCAATGTCGACAATCCCATCGTTCGATGCGTATCAGCTGCCTGAAGATCATGATGCGGTACGTGAAGCCGTTCGCGCAGTGTGTGACGCAAAGGTCGCACCAAATGCGGCCGAAGCGGACGAAAAGGCCGAGTTCCCCGTGGCTTCCTATGACGCTCTGCGCGCCGCGGATTTTCACGCACCTCACATCCCGGAGCGGTTCGGCGGCGCCGGGGCGGACGCGCTCGCGACCGCCATCGTGATCGAGGAGGTGGCCCGCGCCTGCGCCTCGTCCTCCCTGATCCCCGCCGTCAACAAGCTCGGCACCATGCCGTTGTTGCTGGCAGCGTCCGTGTCGCTGCAGGAGCGGTACCTCCGCCCGGTCGCCGCCGGCGAGGCGATGTTCTCCTACTGCCTCTCCGAACCGGAGGCGGGCAGTGACGCCGCGTCGATGACCACACGGGCCGAACGTGACGGCGATCACTATGTGCTCAACGGCGCCAAGCGGTGGATCACGAATGCCGGCGTCTCCGACTTCTACACGGTCTTCGCGGTGACCGACCCGGCCGCCCGCTCCCGGGGCATCTCCGCCTTTGTCGTGGAGAAAACGGACAATGGCGTTTCTTTCGGTGCACCGGAGAAGAAACTCGGCATCAAGGGCTCGCCGACCCGCGAGGTCTACTTCGACAACGTGCGCATCCCGGCCGATCGCATGATCGGCGACCCCGGCACCGGCTTCGGCACCGCCATGCGCACGCTCGACCACACCCGCGTGACGATCGCGGCCCAGGCCGTCGGCATCGCGCAGGGCGCACTCGACTTCGCGCTCGGCTACGTCAAGGAACGGCGGCAGTTCGGCCGCCCGCTCGCCGACTTCCAGGGCCTGCAGTTCATGCTCGCCGACATGGGCATGAAGCTGGAGGCGGCCCGCCAGCTCACCTACGTGGCCGCCGGCAAGTCCGAGCGCGGCGACGCCGACCTCACCTACTTCGGCGCCGCCGCCAAGTGCTTCGCCTCCGACGCCGCCATGGAAATCACCACCGACGCCGTCCAGCTGCTCGGCGGCTACGGCTACACCCACGACTACCCCGTCGAACGCATGATGCGCGACGCAAAGATCACCCAGATTTACGAGGGTACGAATCAAGTCCAGCGGATCGTGATGTCGAGGCAGCTGCTCAAGGGCTGATGGGCCAGCATTTCAGCAGCTCAAGGCTAGTGCCGGGTCAATGTCAACTGATTGGTTGGCATTGACCCGCTGTGGTTGTTTTCGATCGTCATGCTGGCCAAATGCTGGCCATCCAGAGTGGACATATCGTGGTGAGTCGATGGGCTTCGCCCGTGGTCCGGCGGGCACCCGATACCGAGACAGGAGCTGCGGCGAAGATGTGGAGGGAGATATGGTCGGCGATCGCCGGCCTGTGCCCCGGCATTCCTCTCGGCGAAGATCAACGGCACGAGCCACCAGCAGTCGCCGTCGTGCGCACCCCGCGGGCACAGCCGTACAGTTTTACCACCGTCACCGGACCGCATATCGTCATCGACCAACACCTGCTCAGACTCACCCATCGGTGGAGCCGCATCGCCGACATGGCCGCCCAGCAGGATCCTGACCTGGTGCGCGAGTTCGACGACCTCTACGCGGAACGCTTCTACCTCATCGGCGAGTTCGGCTTCAGCGCATTCTGCCGCTCCTCGTACCGCGCGTACGCGGCCGAACGTGAACGCCTGCCGCCCTTTCCCGCTCCGGCCGCAGAAGCCGATTTTTTGAGCCGTTCCGGCATCCAGCACTCCTTCATCGTCGGCCACGAGCTGGCCCACGTCGTTGTCGCGGCACTTCCGGCCGACGCCCGTGACATGCTCTTGCGCAAGCTGCGGGACACCTACCGCACAGGGCAGCCGCCGGAGCCCGGTGGCCAGGAGATCTCGGCGCCTGCCCTGACCAGGATCAGTGAAACGGGCACCCTTGCCACGGAATGTCTCTGCGACGCCTTAAGCCTGGTTGGCCTGCTCAACCAGTCCTGCGCCCTCGACGATGCGCTGGATGCCGCTCAGGACGCCGTCGGCTTGCTTACCGTCCTGCACCTCGTTGATCACAACGTTCGGGAACATTCGCGGGAGGCCCGCGGCAACAGACCACCGGGCGGCGATCCGCGGAAGACCGCCGGTGAGTTCGACGATTTCTTCACCCGGCGCATCTGTCTGGTCTGGCTGGCCAATTATGCCCAGGTGGTCCTCAATCGATCCGGCATGGCCGGCCGGGCCGCGTCGATATCGCAACGTGCGATCGCCTCAACCGAGCGCGTGGACACGGTGCTGCTCGCGCTGGCGGACTTCATGCCCGGCCGAGGCCTGACCGACGACACGAATCTCGCCGACCTGGCGCTCATGGTAATGGCGATGCAAAGCCAAGCCTCGGCGCGCGCCTACCTCGGATTCGCCAGTCCGGTTGCACCCGCCACGCACAGTCCGTGATGCACTCCTATCGACGCAGGACGTGCTGCACCTGCATCGACGACCGGGCCGCCACAAGTGCGGGACGATCATCCAGGTGCAGAATGGGACCCGACCCTCCTGCTTGCGCAGGAGGGCCTGCCCTGTGGCCAGGCCGTGCGTGCGGATCTCAATGACGGTCCCTTCACGCGTAGTCATCCGGATCATGATCTGGTGGGTGCCACTGGTATGAGGTGGTGCCGACCGCAAGATCCTGTTGAGGCGGAAACGCTCGACCAGATGGTCGCCGACGTGGTTGCGAAGGCAGTCCACGCCACTCCGAGCATCACAGGGGTCGGTTCTAGCTGGAGCGGTCCGACCGAAAAGGCCGGATTTGCCCCATGCGTGCTCTTTGGTACGGAAGGGGCTACTGGTTCAAACCTAGTATCACCCAGCAGCAAGTTGCAGGTCAGAGGGCAGATTCGGGAAGTTCGAATCTGGCCGATCATGTGGTGGCCGTCCTCGTTTCTGCGGGTCCGAGGTCACCTCGCGAATGGCGGCTGCCGTACTAGGCATCGCCGTTTTGCTCGCCTATTTGCCGAAGTTGTCGTCGCACTTGATAGATCCGATATGCGACGGTAGTGTGATTTTGAACCGCTTCGCGAATTACTTCCGTCTCTAGCGGGTGGATTCCAAGCGTAGCAACGGCGGCACTCGGCCGACGTAGTCGATCTTTTGCGCGAGTCAATGTGGAGTGACTTGCGATGATCGGCCGTATAAGATGGACTCAGCCGTGCGGTCGAGTTCCAGGTGCCGCGAGCCTTGCGCTGGACCGCCCGAAGGGAGTCGCCCCGGATGTCCGAGCGTCCCAGGATTCGTCGAGTTCGATTTTATCACTCGGCAATGGGTAAGCGCGTGGCTCGGGATGAGTTCCTCAGCCTCCCTGAGGCCGGGCAGGCGGCGCTTCATGATCTATTTACTCGATATGAGAATGGGCGCGAGCGTGCTGGTGAGGTTGAGCCAGTCAAGGATACTGATCTCTGGGAATTTCGTGTTCAGGTGGGAACCAATCCGTTTCGGGCATATTTTTTTAAAGATGGTCCGAAATACGTAATTGTTGTCGTTTGCACCTATAAAAACCAGCGCAAAATGTCTAAAACGGACAAATCGACAGCACGGAGGCGAATGGCGTCCTGGCGAGCGCAGGGTGTCGACTAGCGTACTCCTTCGAGATTTGGCTACCATGCTCGCTCCTGACGCGCTACGATCGGTCGTAACCGATAAGCGCTGAGGTCGTTATCGCGGTGGTGGCGAGTGAACCTGAGTCACTGCTTGCTCTCCGGGTGGGAGGCGGTACGGCCGGGTGACGTTCGAGGATGTCCAACCTCAAGGGTGTGAGGGTTTATGCGGGACCGTGAGGATGACTTCGATGAGCTGGCCGACCTGCTGAGTGAGGCCGCGAATCGGAACCCGGGGTTCGTTGGCGCTCTCGAAGATGTGCAGGCTCGCCAGGCTCTGCTTGATCAGCTGATCCAGATCCGTAAGAGTCTCAAGATTTCCCAGCGAGTGGTTGCTGAGCGCATGCAGACTACACAGTCCGCAATCTCTGATATTGAGAATGGTGTTGTTGATCCGCACCTGTCGACTATGCAGCGTTATGCGCGGGCTGTGACGGCCAGGATTCTTCTCACGGTAGACCTCCCGCACGACTCGCCTTGGTGCGAGATGTGGTTCTACTCGCGTCCGAAGGGCGTTGCACGGATTAGGGCGGGTGAGCCGGCGCAGCCTCTGCGCCCCTCTGTCCGCAGTTGGCGAGAGCATTCCAGTGCGGCCCCTGTGGCTCGCATGGATGAATCTCGGACCTCTTTTCATCTTGCAAGATGACTGATAACGAGGATCTCGGTGCCGCCCAGAGGCGCGCGGCGCGGGTTGCTGCAATGGCTGACCTGCGGGACATTCGCCTTTTTAGGGCAGTGGTTGAGTTCGATCATTTTCCTCAGGTTGGCACCATGTCGTGGGACCTTGAGATGACTCCTGTTGTTCGGTATGAGACTGGAGACGACTTCTTCGTTCTTGACGTTGACTATGCCGTTAAGATCGAAGAGGGTGAGGATGAGCCTAGCGGCGACGAAGAGGGCTCTAAGCAGGTCGCGATGCTTGAATTCAAGCTTGCTGCTCTTTATAGCCTGGAAGTGCCTTCAGGTAAACCAGTTCCGACGAGCGATGAACTCGAAGCCTACGCCAAGACCGCTGGAACGCTTGCGGTCTATCCTTATGCTCGAGAGTTTGCTCAGAATTTGACGGCTCGAATGGGGATCCCCCCTCTGACATTGAGTACGCTCAGGTTGCCGTATCCCGAGGCTTCTCCCTCTGCTGACTTAGAGTCGAGTGGGAGTGCTGAAACGCGCAAGCGGCCGCCAGTGCGGAGGAAGGGCGGAAGCGGATCCAAGGCGCCCGATGATATGGATTGAACGTATCTCGTGCTCATGGCCAGAGGTCGCAGGTTCAAGTTTTGTCCCCGCCACGAGAAGTTGCAGGTTATAGGTCGAGAGCAACGCGGCTCACCTGGTTGGAGCCCGCCGCATCGTCATCATCGGGGTAGATGCAGAGGCGCAACCCTAGAAGGGCGGTTCGTCCCACGAGTCTCGGGCCGATGCGGGCCATGCCGCACTTGGCAAGGGCAGGTTCGTCACCACGTATAGGTTCAGGATGTCTTCGCGGTCCATGAAGAGGACCTGGCTGCGCTTGGTGGCGTCGAGCTTGTTGCCGAGCCAGTTTCTTGCGGCCTTCGTGATTTCGCCGCCAGCCACGATGAAGGCGTGATCCACCAGGACGCGCTTGCCGATCTCCGGATCGAAAATCTCGTGTCCAAGCATCATCAGCAGCTGATTGTAGATCTCTGCGACGTTGGTATTGCCGGCCTTGGTGACCCCCGCCGAGTCCAACTTGTCCCGCTTGGCTTGGATGCCGAAATAGAGGACGTGCTGGGTCGGCAACGTGTACTTCATCCAGACGTCCTTGCCATACTCCAGCTGCTTGTCTCGGTGGCCAGCTGCGGTGATTCGATGGAACCCGAGCTGGCGATATAGCGGCAGCAGGACATCTTCGATCAGCTGGTCCTCAGAGGCGCCGTCTAGGTACGCAATCAACTGTTCACGTTTCTCGACCTCAGCTGGCGAGAATGGGCGATGGGGATTCGGTGCGGGCATCGCCAGCGTGTTCGTCGAGATGTGCCGTAGGTAGCACTGGTTGTCCTCGGCGTAGAACGCTTCGAATCCCTCTCGCTGCAACGCTGCATTCAGAAGGGCAAGCGCCTTCGGTCGGTGCTTCTCCTCGTTGAGTGCGTCCTCCTGGTCCATGAGCCTACGGATGAGGCGAGTGAAGGTGTCCGGAGGTATGTGGGGGCCAGAGTGCGGCTCCTCGAGGATCTGGGCGACGGTGTCTGCGGCCCATCGCCGACGAGTGGAGCCGTCGTGCCGGTGCTCCGTATCGATCTCCTCGAAGAACTGAGTGATGTACATGCTGCTTCGATATGGGAAGTAGGAGGTATCGCCCTCCTCGGCATCGCCGACGATCATCTCGCCAAGCTGGCTCAACGTTCGCGGCCGGAACTTCATCGAACCTCCTCCTGACGGGTGGCCGCAGCATAGCTCATCGCAAATAAGTTGAGGATCTCTCAGACTGGATGATTGCACATGGCACACGGCCGTTCCAGGGAAGCTCAGACTTCGGGCTGGGTGCGGCGTAGGAGTCCGCTTCGTGCCGCCTAAGTCGCGGCAGGCTTACTCACAACCTGCATTCGATTGAAGCCGGGTCAATATTGGTCGTCAAATGGGGGAAGGCTGACGCGTAGGTCCCAGCCGGCGAGGTCCGACCCGTGGTACGGCATGAGCGTGGTGGGGAACGAGCCGGCGTCCGGGCGGTCGGCTGTCTCCCACCGGTCCAGCCAGGTCCGTAGGACTTTCAGGGACGGGGAGTGCGGGGTGTCGGCGATGATGGTGCCGTCGGCCAGGATCACGGCGGCCGAGTTGAGGGTGGTGTGTCCGATCCCGCGGATGCGGTTCCGTAGCGACACGAGGCTGAGGTGCCGGTCGCCGATCGCGGCCGTGTACGCGGTCCACGATCGCCATGCCGTCGACATATCGTGATAGGCCTTGGTGTGCCCGGCGTGGAGAAGCCGGTCGAGGGCAGCGCGGGCGCCGGTGCGCTGTGGGTCGTCGTCGCGCCAGGCAATGGAGATCCAGGACGGGTCCTGCTGGTGGTCGCAGTAGTCGACCCAGCGGCCGGGGATAGTCAGCGCGTCGTCGACCGCGGTCGCGGTGCTCTGCGCGTAGCCGCCCCCGGTGACGTCCAACAGATGGGGCCGCCCATCCCGAACGGTGATGGTGGCGATCAGCGTGGTGGACGGCAGCGCGGTGATCGGCAAGCAGGCGACGATCCGTCCACCATCCTCCACCTGGTTTACCCACGTCTGGGGTAGTCGGGGCGGCGCGCACCAGGCCACCATGCGGTGGTAGCTCGCGGCAGACGGATAGCCGGCGAGGCCGTCGGCGACGTGGAGTTCGAGGCCGCGGATGTCGTGCTCCCGGTGGATCGCCGTGGCGCGGGCGATGAGCTCGTCGCTGATGTCGATGCTGGTGACCCGGCCGTGGGGTCCGCATAGGCTCGCGAGGATGGCGCTGCTGTACCCAGAGCCCGTGCCGATCTCCAGGACCCGGTCGCCGGGCCGTACCTCCAAGGAGGTGATGTCGCGGCGGATCGCCGCAGGGTCCGAGCGGTGTACCGTTTCTCCCCATCGCGGATGGTGGGTGTAGGCGAGCGCCGGTACGGCATCGAAGGCGTCATCGAGTGCAGTCACAGCCGTTCTCCGAGCTCGCGCGGGTAGACCGGAAACTGCTGCTCATCTGATTGTCGCCGCCAGCGTGCGTTCTGCGACGTGCACCGCTGTGGTCAACGCCGACAGCAGCGTGTCGGGCACTGTCATCGCGCCCAGGCCAGCCGATGCCACGATGCGGCCGAGTTCTTCGCGTTGTGGCGGCGGCAGATGGGCGTTGGGGTGGCGAAGAAGCTCGCGCGCCGCATATCCGTCAGGCGCGTCGAGGGTCTCGGCCGTCACCTGATCGATGAGACGCTGGACCTCGTGTCCATGGCGCTCGCCAGTGAGGGTGGCTGCGCTCAGGGCCCAGCGAGCCCGATAGTGCTCGTATCCGGGGACGGGGTCGTGCGAGTGGTAGATGTCGTGCATCGCGCGCACCGCGTCGGAGCTAGTGGCGGGTGTGGCGCACATGACCGCGATGCATGAGTCGACCTGATGTTCCCAGGGTTCGGTGAGCGTGCTATCGGCGAGGAAGCTACGGGCCGTCGTGGTGCCATCGTGCAAGAGGTGGCCGATCGTGGCGGCTTGGCGGCCTTCGAGCAGGTGCAGTCCGACGCCGTTGAGGTTCTTCGCGTGCTGTGCGGCCTCGTCCCATCTGCCGGCCAGGGCGTGGATGCGGATCCCTTCGTTGAGATATTGCAGCCACGTCCATCGGACGAGATCACGACGACCTGCCGTTGATCCGGTGAGTGCTGACAGCGGCAAGGTCCGGGTTCCGATGGTCAAGTCGGTGCCGGTGGTGATCGCCTGATACATCGCGTGCAGCAGTGCGAGGGCGGGGCGGCCGGCGTCGGCGCGGATGCGCAGGCGGACCAGGTTGAGCACGGGCTCGAGGAGATAGCCGGCGTGCAGGGTGGTGAGCGGTCCGGGCCGTAGGTAGGCGTTGATGTGCTGCCAGCACCAGCGTGTGGCCAGGTCGGGCAGTCCGCAGTCGCTGGCGATCAGCGCTGCCATGTTGAGGACGTTCGCGGCTTCCTTCATGTCGGCGCCGGCGTGTGCGGTGGTGGCAGCTTGGGCGACTGCGGTGACGCGTTCGGTGAGAGCGGGGCAGGCGGGGCGTGGCCGTCCGATAAGCGGGAAGTAGCGCATCGCGGCGCGGACATGCCCGGGGATGGTGGCGATGTCCATGGCTAACTCCGGGGGAGGAACGCCGCGGTGGCCGCACGCGCGAGGATGCCTTGCGTGGTGGCGGAGAGCCCGAGTCGGTTCCAGTGAAAGATGACGATGTGGGCGGTGATGGCGCGTATCCCGCGGTCGAGCGTGCCGTTCGCCGCTGCGGCCGCGAGTTGCTGGCCGGCGTTGGTGTGCGCGGTATGCCAGAGTGCGGCGTGGTGCGCGGCGCCGCCGGGTTGGAACAGGGCGTGTGCGGTGTCAGGGACGGCGAGTAGCGCGCGTACGTTGTCGGCCAGCATGGCGAGCCTGCCGTCGTCGGCTTCCGCGGTCGGACGTAGCTGGGCGACTTTCGCGAAGGCGTCACCGCGTTCGAACCAGTCCAGGCCGGCGGCGTGGAGGAATCCACCGAGCAGGAGAAGCGACAGCTCCCGGCGGCCCAAGGGCTGCCGTGGTTGACGGAGGTAGTGCAGGACACCTCGGCTGTCGGCGCAGAAGAGTTCGTGGGCGACGGCGATGCCGGTAGGGCCGCCGAACGCGGTGGTCTCTGGTTCGTAGACGGTGGGCCACCAGCGGCTCGCGCCGCCGGTGGCGGTGAAGTCGTCAAGGATGCGGTGGACGGCGGTGATGTCGGGGTCGGCGAACCGGAGGCGCCATTGCGGGTGTTTGCGCAGGAACCACCATCCGCCGATCGCGTCCTGGTGGTACAGCTCGTCCAGGCGGGGCCCGAGTTGGTGGGCTACGGCGTGTTCTGCGGCGGCCCAGTCGGGGAATGCGATGCGTACCTGATACCAGCGGTGGCCGGTGTGGTGCTGGAGCGCGGCACGTCCGGCTGCCTGGTAGATGTCGACGGCGTCGGCGAGATCGGCTGTGCTGACTCCGGTCGAGGCGGCGGCCTCTGGCAGTGGGGTGCCGGCGAGGACGCGTTGGACGGTGTCGGCCAGCGGTGTGGCGGTCAGGTGATAAGTAGACATGTGTCCCATCCGATGGAGGCGGCACCGTGGCGGATCGTCTCGGCGGCCAGGAGGATGCCGGCGTTCCCGGTCAGGAGCCCGGTGTTGGGCGCCGCGGGGGCCCGTTCGATGGTCGAGTGAAGGGCGGATGTCAGGACGGGCAGGTGCTGAGCGAGTGTGGGGTGGTCGCTGTCGGCTGCGGCTCGGTGCATGGTGAGGGTGAGCCCGGCGAGGCCGTGGCATAGGCCGAGATCGGTGAGTCGGCCGAGGTGCCGGTCGGTGAGGCAGTCGGTGAGGGCTTGTTCGGCGATGGTGTGCAGGGCCCGGTTGCGGGTGGTGATGGCGGCGAGCTGGAGCGCGCGGGCGATTCCCGGGGTGCCGTAGCACCATGAGGGCCGTCCCGGCGCCACAGCCGAGATGCGGCCGGTGCGGAGTTCGTCGAAGGTCAGCCACTGCGGCCACCACGTCGTGCCGTTGGTATCTGTCTGCTGCCATCGTGCGAACCAGCTGGTGAGGTCGTTGATGGCTTCGGCGTGGCCGTCGACGATGTGCCCGTGGTGCATGGCGAGGGCGAGCAGGGCGAGGATGCCGGCGGCGCCGTGGGCCATGCCTAGGTTTGCGTGCCCGCCCGGGGTCGGCAGCGTGGGGTCGGGGTCATGTGTGACCCACCATCCCGGCAGCGGGTCCTGCGCGCGTGTGCGGGGGAGAGCCATCTGGGTCAGGTAGCGCAGTAGGTCGGCGAATTCGTCGCTGCCGGGGGCCCGGTGCAGCAGCAGGGCGCCGATGCCGGTGAGCCCGTGGAACAGGTCGTACTCGCGGTGTGTGGCGGCGGCGCCGTGGGCGATGCGCGCGCGGGCGGTGGTCAGCCGCGCCCGGGTGAGCCGCAGAAGGTACGGATCGAGGTTCATGGCCGCGTGTCGGTAGCGGTCGTCTGCTTGCGCGGCGCAGTGAAGAAGGAGCCCGATGGTGGGAGCGCCGTAGTACAGGCCGGCGTGCGGGCCGGCATCTACCGGACCGGTGGCCACGGCGTGGACTCCCGCGCGGGCGTCTGCCCAGGTTCCGGTACCGGCGTGTGCCCGCACGAGCTGGAGGAGGGCGAGCCCGGCGGGCCCGTCGGCGAGCGATTGCCGGATCGCTGCTGGCGTGTCCAAGTCGACGGCCGGCACGTCGGAGTTCTTGATCATCGCTGGCCTCTGGCGAGGGCTCGCTGAGCGGCGGCGCGGGCCAGCCGGTGTGTGACCTTCTCGAACGCGGGATCGAGACCGAGCGCCCGCACGTGGTGGTCGCGCAGCAGCGTCGCCAGCACACCGGCCGGGTCGCGCTGGCGAGCCAGAAGCCCGAAGTAGCGTCCGAGCGCGGCATCCCGCGCCTCCCACGCCGAGATGAGTTCCGCTGCCCACGGCGGTGCCGGCGCGGTGCGGGTGGCGTCGACGAGAGTGAGAGTGTGCTGGTTAAGGGCGCGATCTGACGGACCGGTCTGCCGAGGGACGTGACAGGAGATGTTCCGGTAGCCGGTCGCGGCATCGGGGGCGAAGGCCGCCGCGATCCGGGTCATGGACACGGCCGCTAGCGCCTGCGCGGGAATACCTGTCGTGGCGGCGACGCCGATCTGGGCCACGGCGCAAGCGGTGTCCGCGCCGAACACGCTCTCTGCGGCGGCGAGGGCCTCGCCCCGGCCGTACCGTCCGGGCTGATCTTGGTAAGGCACGAACGACAACTGGCCGGGAAGGCCCCGGGTCATCAGGTCGGCGGTGAATGCCGCCAGGGCTGCTGCGGCGGCGGGATACTGGTCCAGCGCGTGTAGGCGGAGGACCAGGATGAGGTGCTGGTCTGCGTCGACCCGCACGAGGTCGCGCTGGCGCAGGATCCACCAGCGGCCGACCATATCCGTCAACGAGGTGGTGAACGCGGGAAGGCGGCGGATGATGTCGTCGAAGCGCGCCGGATTGCCGGCCAGCCGCGCCTGAATGACGGCCGAGCCTCCCGGCAGGAACTGCTCACCGGGCGGCGAGAGATCGGGCAGCGAACGCCTCGGCGGCGAGACAGCGGTCATCGGGATCAGCAGTTCCGCGGGGCGTCCGATCCAGCCGTGGTCCTCAGCATTCGCGTCTTCATACAGCTCGACCCGTCCCGCTTGCGCGAGCCGGTAGCGCAGCAGCGCCTGGTCAAGGTGATGGTCAAGGTCCAAGGGCTGGCGCAGCTCACCGTGGCCGAGCACGATGCGGGCCGGCACCCGCCACCGCTGCCGCCAGGTCTGTAGCCTCACCTGCCACTGATCAGCCTGATCGGCGGGTACGTCGGTGCTGGTCAGCAGCCACCGTGCCGGGGACAGGACAGTGCGCCGGTACCGCACACGCGGCAGGTACGGCAGGGTACGCGCGGCGCCGACATCGAAAGGGCCGAACACCGCGGTGCGGGCGTCAGCGACTTCGGCGAGGAACCGCGCTAGCGGCGGACTCTGCACGACCGTGTCCAGGGCATGTGGAATGTGGGGAATGACCCGACGGCCAGTGGATATCTGAACCAGATACATCTGATCCGCGTCGGCGGTGACCGCGAGATCGTCAAGCGCGATCGCCCGCCCGGTGGGGTGCTCGGCGAGCGGTACGACATCAGGTAACACCTGCGGAACGCGGGCCACGTTCTCGTTGTATGGCCGGCGCGGCGGGAACGACAGCTGCACCGCCACCGCGTCGTCATCCGGCGATGGAGCAGCGCAGGCGGCGGTGAGCCGCGCGCGCTCTGGCCCGGCGAACAGATGTATGAAGCGGCCGGCCATGCTCGTCGGCGTGCCCGGCGCGGCCGCGAACCTCAAGCGGAAATCACCTTGATCGAGTGCCGCGAGCGACCGGGTGTGAACGGCCACACCCAGTTCGATCCTGGACGGCGGAATCACGTCCGCGGACTCCCCGACGCTCAACGCGTCCACGTCAGCGTCCGTCAGGACGATCTCGTTGAGGCCGTCCAAAGCGGCCCGCTGCACCAGCGCCAAGAACACCGCATCGCGCTCCGTCACGCCGCGCCAGCTCGGATGGGCGCGCGGCGCACCGAGGTAGCCGGTGGGGAATCCGAGGCCGGAGTCGGAGACCAGCTCGCGTACCGGCACGAGCGCGCCCTGACCGTAACGGGCCCGGAACCGTGACCGGTAGTCCTGCCACGCCGTCGACCCGAACGGCTTCGTCGACACTCGCAGCAGCACGTCCGCGGCCTGGCTCGCCTCGATCAGTACCTGCCGCGGGATCCGGATGTGAGCGTCGAGCCGGGTATCCACGGCCAGCACCTGTGAGGCGTCGGATACCAGCTTGCGCATTCGCGGTGCCAGCAGTCCGCGCAGCTCGGCCGCGCGGACCGGATCGTCAGCCATGTTGTGGTCCTGGAGGAGATCCCGGATCGCCTCCAGCTCGTTGAGTACCGGAGCGACGTCGTCGAGGTCCCGTCCACCGGCAGTGATCACGGTGCCGATGAGATGCGGCAGGGCATCAGCGACAGTCATCGGCGGCCGCATGTTCGTGAGCAGAAATCCCTGATGTAGCAGCCCTTCGACTACCGCCACCATCTGCTCGGTTCGCGCAGCCGGGAACGTCTCGCAGAGCGCGGCCACAAGGTCATCAAACCGCCGAGGGACCACGGAGAACCTCATCGCGGCCTGCACCGGCCGGGTGAAACGCACGGACGCCTCACGCGGCAGTACCGCCTTACCGCCGCCCCGCTCAGCGCGCAGCGCAGTAATCAAACGACCGTCGCGAACTACGCTCGTGTTGTCGGCGACGACGTACAGCCGCTGACGCAAAGCATCATGACGTTCGAGCACGCTGATGACGGCCAAGAGCCACTCGCTGTCGGCGCGTGCGATCGCCCGATGCCGCAGCCCGACCGACGCGCTGGCCGCTCCGCCATCCGCCAGCGCCACACCGGCGAACACTCCGAACGGCGTGACGCGACGCTGCCACCTCAGCACATACCCGGCGAGCGACACGACCGCACGACGTAGATCTTTGACCGGGGCGTCGCCACCTGCTTGCGTGACACGATCGAGGTGAGCGACGAGGCTCGGGCTGGCCAGCATGATCGCGTCTCGCACGTCGGCACGCGACCACGCGCTCGTCAGCCATTCGGCGCCTTCTCGACGTACCGCAGCGTCGTCGGCCACGCGGAGCTCGGACGGAGCGTCCAGGTCCGCCGGGGCGGTGGTGGCGCGGACGATGATGGCATCGCCGCACCGGAAGATGGGCGTGACGGTCACGAGCCGCCTCCTCGACATGGGCCGGGCAACGATGGCTTGCGGTGGCTCCGGCACGGTGCCCGATGGATAGGGCACCGTGCCGGAGGGGATCAGAGCGGTTCGCTCGCCTTGGTCGTGCACGCGCTGGTGCTGCAACTGCTGCCGCAGCCGTCGCTCGTGCTGCACATCAGCGTTACCAGCGGGGTGGTGGACTCCACGACCGTCATGTTGAGCACGAAGTCGTCGTCCGTGAGCGCGTCACCCTCGGCGAGCGCGGTCGGTGATGCGTTGTGCAGGTCGTGTGTGTCAGCAACGCCGCTTCCGGTGCCGACGCTCAGACGATCGAGTACCTCGAGCATCCCTTCTCACTCCTCGTATCGGTGGGACAGTAGGGGTGGTACACCCGGCCGCGGTGGCTAGCTCACCGCCGGCCAGGAGATCGTGAACACGCCGTGCGTCTTCTCCAGCACGGCGACGTTGCCGGACGCCTCACCCGGACCGCCGGATCCAGCCGGCCAGTACGCGAACGTGGGCGCCGGCCCGCGGCGGGCGTGCCGGTCCCACGCCCGGATCTGCGCGGCCATCGCCGCAGCGGCCTCCTCGCCGTGCGGCCCGTAGGCCCGCGCACCGAGTTCGGAGCCGGAGCCGCCCGCGGCCGGCCGGAACGCGAAGTAGGCGAATGAGTCACCGCGCACGACCCCGAACGGGAACCAACCGCGCTCCGCCGAAAGCGTCGTGCCTTCCTCCGCGTGAAGCAGACAGAACCCGGGCAGGAAACCCGCCATCCACAGGTAGAGGTCCGCGAAGGACTCGCTGCCGGCCACTTCGACCTGCGACCATGCCTCGCTGCGCCCGGTGGCCAGCACACCGTCGAGCAAGCGCGGATCGTCGGGCACGCCGACATCGAATCGCAGGCTCACGACGCCGCCCTGCGGGTCAGGCAGCCGGAGGATCCGTTCGGGCCGGGCGCTGTCGCCCTGCATCGGTACGAAGCCCGCCACCTCCGTGGACGTGCTTACGAGGCGATCACCGTCACGGCGGAACGCGATCGTGCGAGTTACCCCGTTCATCCGCAGCGGCACCACGATCACGCCCTCCGGCGTGAGCTGCGACAGCCACGCCGGCAGGACGTCCCATACGCCGACCGTCACGATGATCGCGTCGAACAACTCCTCGCCTGGTACGACATGCGCGGCGTCGAGTTGCACCACCCGGACCCGGTCGCCATACCCGGTCTCGGCCAGCAGCGCCGTGGCGCGGGCCGTGATGTCCGGGTCGATGTCCACGGTCACCACGGCGCCGTCAGCGCCGACCACCTCCGCCAGCAGCGCGGCGTTGTAGCCGCCGGAGCCGACCTCAAGGACCCGCATACCTGCGGTAACGCCTGCCTGCTCGATCTCTCGGGCCTGGATGTACGTGGCGCTCACCGAGGACAGGTGCTCTCCGTTTTCGCCCGTCTTCGTGATCACAGATCTGTCGATCGCGTATACCACTTCCAGAGGAGTATCGGCTGGTACGAAGAGGTGCCGCGGTACGGTTCGGAATGCGTCCGCGACAGCGGGACTGACGATCAAGCCATCCGTAACCAGCTGGTCCACCAAGGCTGTACGAAGTTCGTAAGCTCGTTCGCTATCGCTTTGCATGCTTTGCGCCTGAGTCACTCGGCACTCCATTGTTGTAGCGTTCATTTCCGCTCGCTGGCTAGCCGGGGCGTCGACCGTTCCAGCGTTCCGAACGCGATCAACCGAAACGATCATGATCGAGAACGTGCGGCTTGCTGCGTTGGCTGAAAGCTTAAGGTAGATGCAGCCTGAGTTTCGCCACCGTCCACTGTCAGCCTTGTCGGCTGACAGTGGAGACGCCTCGTAGTTGAGTCGATCATTTCATGTAACGTTCGATGGGAAGGGCCGGATGCCCGGAAGGCCGGTCCACGCGTGTCGCACTCTCGCTCGGGAGGAGAATCATGCCGCAGCGGATGACGTCAGCCGCTCTGAACTTCGGGAGCCGGCTCAAGCAGTTGCGTGAAGAAGCAGGGATGTCGCTACGGCGATTGGGCAAGGAAGTCCACTGTTCTCACGGATTTCTTTGGGATCTTGAGAACGGGACCAAACGCCCGAGTGCGGCGGTCGTCAGATTGCTCGATGATGTTCTGAAGGCGGGCGGCGAGTTGTGTGCCCTACTGGGCGAAGCGTCGGCTGACGTCAGCCGACGGACTGCGGTAGACAAATCTGAGACCATTGGAGTTCGCGTCGGGCTAGATTTTGTGCCCGAGTGGCGACATGGAATAGAAAACGCTGTCGAACTTTGGCGAGGCGACTTGAATAGGCGTGGCTTTCTGCGAGCGACATCTTTTGATGCGGCAGTTTTTCTGTCACCTGCTATGAGGTGGCTTATGTCGCCACTAGATGAGCGACCGGCTGGTGGTGGGGAAACGCTAGTAGGCATGCCGGACGTTGAGACGGTCCAGCAGATAACCGCAACGTACAGAAGGCTCGACAATCGTTTCGGCGGGGGTCACGTCCGTGAGGGAATCGTTCGCTTTTTGAGTGACGAAGTGGCCGTACGTATTGGTGGTAAATATGACATCAATACGGGCCGACGGCTACTGTCTGCGGCTGCGGAAGCGACGCAACTTGCGGCGTGGTCATCCTACGATGCTGGAATGCACGGCCTTGCGCAGCGATACATGATCCAGGCACTAAGGCTGGCGGCGGGAGCGGGTGACCGAGCGCTGGGCGCCGAAATTTTGGCAGCGATGAGCCATCAAGCGGCATATAACGGTGCTCATGTTGAGGCCGTCGATCTGGCCCGAGCGGCGGGTCGAGCGGCAGTAGAGGCCGGCGTCGCTGCAATTCAAGCAGAATCAGCGGTTCTCGAAGCCCAGGGCCATGCGGTTGGTGGCGACAGCGTGTCATGCGCGTCGGCGCTGAGTAGGGCTGAGGTTATATTCGACAAGGCTGACCGGGCTAGCGATCCGCAATGGATTGGTTATTTCGACGAAGCGTATCTCGCGGCCAAATTTGGGCAGTGTTTCGCTGCGCTTGGTCGTGGCGAAATTGCGCAACGCTTCGCAGCCCGCTCACTAGACATGGATGGTGGCGAGTACGCGCGCGGTCGGCAGTTCAATCTCGCATTGTCGGCTATTGCTCATGCTCAAGTCGGGGAGATTGAACAGTCTGCGCATGTCGGCATGCAGGCAGCAGGCGCAGCAGAGGGGCTCACTTCGATGCGGTCACGAGACTACCTGCTGGATATTGCCAATAGACTCTCAAAACACGTCGGTATTCCCTCTGTTCGGGATTACATGGAGCGGGTTCGCCCGATCGTTGAGCGGCTCTAGAGTTTTCCTGATGCTTTTAATAGAAGGGTTGCAAAGAGGCCGGACACTGATCCGGCTCCAATAATAGACCCAGATGCGATGAGATCTTGTACGTCTGTGAGTTTTATCCAGGCGACTTTTTCGGCCTCGTTCTGATCCAGTGGCCCGCCGGTGTAATCCGCACCACGTGCTAGATAAATTGTATTTAGCTGGTCAATGGTTCCAATCATGGGCTGAAAATCAACCAGCTTCTCCAGGCTCCGTGGTCGCCATCCGGTTTCCTCCTCGACTTCGCGCATGGCGCAATCAATTGCACTCTCGGCCGGATCGAGATACCCGCCAGGAAGCTCCCACACCCATCGATTGGCGATGAAGCGGTGGCGCCAGAGCATCAATACGCGCTCATCGCCGTCAAGGATGACGACCATTGCAGCGTTCGGTACCCGTAGAACGTATTGCTCAAATCGAACGCCGTCCGGGAGTTCCACGTCGGCGACGCTTAAGACGGATCGCCGGCTGTCGTCCACGACGCGCTCGCCGTGGATGGTCCACTCGCTAGCGCGCTTTGGCTGCGTACTCATGGGCAAACCCTAGCTTGGCAGCCGACAGACCGACACGGCGGTGCTGGTCGGCCGACAAACGGCTGACAGCGGATGTCTTTGCCTGCGGTACTGAGATTGCCACGCTATTGACCGCAGGTTAAGGCGCAGGGGAGAAACGGACCCTGCCGGAGGGCCGAGCTATCCAACTTCGACCCCTAACCCTCGCCTGTTCAAGCGTCTCCGATGCCCGGAATGTAACAAGCGCGGAGGGTTGCCATGCCGGCGCCAACCATCAGCCCTGCGGATCGCAAGGCACCAGAAGTTCGACCATCGATCTCATACGAACGAGACCAGAAAGTGTGGGTCTTCCAGGGAAGATGGCTCCCCGGTGCGGTCGAAGCCGCCTCCGCCGGGTCTGTTCGCGTGCGCCACCTCGTCGGAGCGAGCGCGACAGGTGTTGATGACTTCATTGCGGACTGCGTCATGCACCGAATTGCGGAAGAGGCCATCGACCCTCAGCTGGAGACGGCATGAGCCGGCCGTACGGACGCCATGCCTGGCAGCAAGCTGACGGAACACCTCCCGTGGTGAGCTCTTCGAGCGCTCGTGATCAGCCAACAGTGCTGATCCCTGCCGTCGGTAGTCGAGGTGCCCCCAAGCAGCCCGCCGCCGTCGACTTCTGGTGGCTCGCGCATCGGGACGGTACCGGCGCCTCGGTACTTCACCGATCGATCACCTCGATCGGGTTGGCTGCGGCGCTGCTGTGGGACATGCGGGACCAGCTTGTTATCACGGTCGACGGGATCAGCGTCATCGACGAACGAGCGTGCGCCGAACCGACGGAACAAGCCCTCTTGGACCGTCTGATTGCCGAAGGGCCCGCGCACCCGCCGGCTACATGGCTTGACGTCATCGCCGCCGACAAAATCTATGAGCTGACCGCGCGGCGCCTGATCAACGCCGGCGAGGTCAGAGCCGTCGGCTGGCCCCGTAAGCGGTACCCATATGTAGGCGCGGACCCGAACAGCGCCGCCTGGCCGGCCGCGCGACTGATGAGCAGCTTCCGTTTGCGCCAGCGCTTCGAGAACGACGACTTGCTCCTCGTCTCGCTCGTGCTCGCCTGTGGTCTAGACGAGCACATCTTCTACGACGACCACGCACAGGCCGTCGCCCAGGCCCGCCGCGAGGTACGCCGCGGCGATCGAGTGGCGCAACTTCTCTACGCGTGCACCGAGGCCGTGGTCGGTAAGGCCGTCACAGTCCGTCGGTGACAGGCACACCCTCCCTCTCGAATTTCATAACGTCTGGAGTCTTACGTATGCGTACGCACACCACACGGCCGGTCAGTGTGGCGGACACGCTGGCCGGCGCCCGGCTCGGGATCGCCGATCTAGTCGTGATGGTGACCTCGGCCGCCGCGCCGATGACGGTCATCGCGGCTGGCGCCACGTTGCAGTGGGCGGTCACCGGCCAGCTCGGAATCCCGATCGCGTACCTGGCGGTCGCCGCGATCTTGACGGTTTTCGCTGTCGGTCTGGTCGACATGAGCAGCCATATCACCAACGCGGGCGCCTTCTATGCCTACATCACCCACGGCCTCGGCAGGCATCTCGGCGTCGGTGGCTCCTTCATCGCGGTCCTGGCGTACAACGCCATGGCGGTCGGCATGCTCGGCGGCGCCGGCGCGATCGCCTCGTCCTGGCTCGCCGACGAATTCAAGATCTCTACGCCATGGTGGATATGCGCGCTGGCCTTCTGGGCGCTGGTGGCGCTGTTCGGCACGCTGCGTATCGACCTGAACGGCAAGTTCCTGCTGATCCTGCTCGGTGGTGAAATCCTCGTCGCGGCGGGCCTGGCCGTGGTCCACGTGACACATCCGGCAGGCGGGGCGTTGACATTCGACGCGCTGAACATCTCGTCGCTGTTCTCGGGCAGCGGCGCGGTGCTGATGGTCATCGGCGTGACAGGGTTCGTCGGGTTCGAGCAGACGGTCGTGTACGCCGAGGAAGCGAAACGGCCCGAGCGCACGGTCCGGCAGGCCACGTTCCTGTCGCTCGCGCTGATCGGCGGCTTGTATGCGTTCGCGTCGTGGGCGATGTCGGTGGCCGCCGGGCCGGACAACATCGTCGCGCTGGCGACCGAGCACGGCACCGAGCTGACCTTCGTGCTCGCCGGCCCGTACATCCCGGCCTTCATCAACATCCTCGGGCACGTCTTGTTCGTGACGTCGCTGCTGGCCGGCTATCTCGCCTTTCATAACACCGCCGCTCGCTACCACTACTCCCTCGGCCGTGAAGGCGTTCTGCCGAGCTGGCTCGGCAAGATCAGTGCCCGCACCAGCGCCCCGATGGCCGGCTCGCTGTTGCAGTCCGCGATCGGGTTCAGCGTCGTCATGCTGTACGCGGCGATGAGCTGGGATCCCGAGCTCTACCTGTTCTTTTGGGGCACGTGTATCGGCGGGCTCGGCGTGCTCATCCTGATGACCCTCACGTCGGCGGCGATTCCCGCCTACACCTGGACCAGGCGCCGTAACAGCGAGGAGACCAGCCTCCTGCGCGGTGTCGTCGCACCGTTGATCGCGCTGGTCCCGCTGACCTGGATCCTCGTGCAGACCATGCTCAACATCCACATCATGCTCGGACTCGAACCAGGCGACCCGCTCACGTGGGCCGCGCCCGTGGCGTTCCTGTCCGCCGCAGTGGCCGGCGTGGTGTGGGCGGCAGTGGCGCGCCGGGCGCGCCCTGACGTCTACGACCGGATCGGCCAGGGCACCCGGATCGCAGCCGACCTCGCGAAGCCGATCGGCCTGACCGCCGGCAGCGTGCGATGAACGCCTCGCCGACGATCCGCCGCGACGGTACCGGCGAGCTGCTTCCCGTGACCGATGTGCTGGTCGACGCGCTATTCGATGGTGACCTGGCGCCGTGGCTGGCGGCCGATCCCGGGGTCCGGGCCTCTATCTATCCCGGCTATCTCGGCATGCTCGCCGAGCCGCTGCTCGAACACGGGTACGCGGACATGATCGGCAGCGACGCGGTCGCGCTCTGGACCCAGGTCACGGATGACCTGCCGCCGGAACCAAGCGACTACGAGGCGCGCCTGCGTGAGGTATGCGGTCCGCGCGTCCAGCGGTTCGCAGATCTCGACTCGGCGATGGTCCGCAACCACCCAACTGACCGTCCGCACGCCTACCTCGCCTTCCTGGCCGTTACGCCGCACGCGCAGGGACAAGGGCTCGGTTCGGCGCTGCTGGCCCACGCGAACGCGCATCTCGACGCGATCGGGATGCCGGCCTACCTGGAAGCGACCGGTCCGCGGAACCGGCAGCTGTACCTGCAGCACGGCTACGCCGACTACAGCGATCCGTTCCCGGTCGGGCTCGGCGGACCGGTGCTGTATCCGATGTGGCGCGACCCGCGCGCCTAGCTGACGAAGTTCTCGCAGCCCAGCGCTGACCAGCCGGTCAGCCACCACCGGACGGTGCTCCAGGCATTCTGGCCCGCCCGCAGGCACCACCGGTTTCTTCGCCTTCCGGGCAGCACGCGTGTTGACAGGAAGGTCCATCAGCAGGGTGGTGTGCCGGTTTTCCCCGCAGGCTTCCGGCACACCACCCGCCCGACACGATCGTGAGGACCCGTGGCACCCACCGACGCGCAGCCCTGCCCGGACCTACCGCTCAGGATCCGCCGCATTCATGGTCCCTACGGCATCTTCACCTCCTCCGCCCGGCGTAGTGTCGTGTTCGCCGGCGAGATATACCTCACCGCAGCGCACGCCATCACGGCCGCGAAGGTCCGCGACCGCGCCCTTGCCGCGCGGATCCGGATGGCCCCGAGCCCGCGCGAGGCGATGCGACTGGCCCGCCCGGACGCGGTCCGCGCCGACTGGCCGCAGATCGGCCCGGACGTCATCCGGCGCGTGCATCAGGCGAGGATGATCCAGCATCCAGGGCTCGCGGCGACGCTGCTCGCCACCGGCCAGCGGGAGCTGATCGTCGAGGACGCCGTGGCGACCGGTAACACGGTCGGCGAAGCGCTGATTCACGCCCGCGACGCCCTCGCCAAACCCGCCGGCCCGGCCATCGAGCATGCCGAGACGATGATCCCAACGGTGGTGCGCGGCTGGCGGTGGGTGCTGTTCGGCGACCACCTCGTGGTCGCGATGCGTTCGTGCAGCGTCACCATGCCCGCCGTGGCGGCGTTCGGTCTACTGCGGCGCACCGCAGAGATGACGGTGCACTCCCGCCCGGAGAGCGCGGACGTCGCCGGCTGGCGAGTCCCGGGCTGCGGCATCTTCTTGCACCACCCCGACCGGCCGCGCCCGGTCAGCAGCACCGTCCTGTTGCATCTGCTAGCGACCACTGAGGTCACCCACGTGCACTGCCCGGGCATCAACCCGGTCTCGCCGACAGCGCGCTGACCGGTCCTCGTGCCAGCTGCCCGCCGACCCCCCGAAAGCCTCGGCGAGGCAGCTTCCAGGGGTGGTGCGCCTGGTTGCGCCCGAACGGGCGCACCACCCCGCTCCGCCAGACCTCACGCGGCGATCCGGCCGAGGACACGGATCGCCAATTCCCATGGCAGAGACGGACGCGGCCCAGCCGCTGCGCCGTCTCTGCCCACCCCCGGGACCACACGTTCACGACCGCAGATCAAGGAGGACACCGCCGTGCCGTGCATTCGCCTTGCCGCCGCCCGTCCGCGCGGCGCCGCTGGCACGGCAACGCGTGCCCCGGCCCTGCTTCATGCCCGCGCGAGCGACCGTCCCCGCGTTCGCACCGCCAACTTCCGAGCCGACAGCCTGCATTTAGCTCACCCCTCACCGCCCGCTGGCCCCGAAAAGGGCCATCCACCGCTGAGGGAGCCCACCATGCACGGACCCGGCACGAGCAGCCGCGATCGTGCCGGCCATGAACCGGGGGCGTGACCGATGCTCTACGACACCGTATCGGTGGCCGCCGGGACGACGGTGGCCCACTCCATCATGGGTACGCGCGGGGGCGCAGGCGTGTACCAGCACGACAGCGTGACACCGGAGGCCGCGGTGGCCGACTGGATTGAGTGCGCCGTGCTCCTGGCCGGCCGCGGTCTACAAATCAGCCAGTTCCTGTGCGTCGACGCGGGCCTGATCACCGAGCCCGCCGTGCACGACCTCGCCCGGGTCGTCGCCCGCGACGTACGCGTGACCTACACCGACCACGTCCGGAATGTTGCCGCGGTCGGCGGTCTGCAGCTGTCCGGCGAGGACCCGGGCCAAGTTCGGTACCTGCACGCAAACCCGGCCACCTCTGATGTCCATGCCTTTGACCCGGCGTGGGACGTGCTCGATCCGGATCGGCCGGTCGCGGTGATCGTCCCCCCGCGCGCCGGCCAGCGTGGACCGCGGACGTACCAGGTGATGCGGCAGCTGGTGGCCGGACTGCCGTCCGGGTCGCTGCTGGCCCTGGCTGCCGCCACCACGGACCGACCGGCCTGCGCCGAGCGAGGTCGGGGAGAAGCCGTAACGCCATCTGGTGACTACTCTCTCGACCAGGTTCACAGGCTCTTCGACGGGCTCGATCTGCTCGGTCCGGGTGTGCTGCCGGTGTGGCGCTGGACCTGCGGACCGAGGGCTGGGCGGGCGACGCTGGCCTGGGCCGGTCTCGGGCGGCGGCCGTAAACCGACCCCGCTTGCGTAGGCGGCGCCCCGGCGCGATGACGACCGCGGTGATCGTGCGCGTACAGCAGGCACCGCGCACCTCGATGCCCCCATTGTAGGTTCCTATCTTTTATGTCATCCGGACCGCTCCTGAGCAGGGGCATTGTGCGGCTGTCCCAAGTTCTTGTCGGGTGATTTGTCTTGGCTGTTTGTCATTTACTCGATGATCTTGGGGATGCGGGCGCCTGCTGAGCCGATCGCGACATCAGCGCGGCTGAACTCGGCGTCAGGCTGGCCGTGCAAGTCATCGTCGGGTGATGGGCAGGATGGTGCGCGCACCCGGCGCGGTGGCGGCGGCCAGATCTTGCGGTGGGCTGGTGAGGTCGCCGCGGCGGGCGAGCAGCCATACCGCGAGGGCGCATCCGGCGCCGACGGCGGTCAGGGCTGTCCAGGCGAGGGCGGGGTAGCGGGTGTCGAGGGCGGCGCCGGTGAGGACGTTGCCGGCGGCGATCCCGATGCCGGCGATGGTGTTGTAGAGGCCGTAGTAGGTGCCGACGAGGCGGTCGGTGGCGAGGTTGACGATGGTGGTCATCTCGAACGGGTAGACGATCATCGTTGCGGTGGTCAGTAGCACGGTGCTGAGCAGTACCGGGGCCAGGTGCACGGCGATGCCCGCCGCGCCGCTGCCGGTGGGATCGGTGCTGGCGGTGAGGCCGAGCGGGATGAACGCGGCGGCCATCAGCCACAGTCCGCGCACGAGGGCCGTCTCCGGGTTCCACCGGGCGCGGATCCAGGCGGTGAGATGGACCTGGCAGGCGATGGTGAGCAGGCCGGAGACGACGAAGATCGCGGCGGTGCCGGTCTGGTTGCCGGTGATCTGCGCGGCGCGGATGGGCAGGCCGAGGTAGACCTGGAAGTTGAGCACGTACGAGCCGATCATCGCCAGCGAGAACAGCAGGAACGGCCGGTCGGTGACCGCCCGTTGCCAGTCGGCGAGCATTCCCGGCGCCGCCGCGGCGGCGGGGGCCGGGCGGGTCGGTAGTGCCCTGGCCTGAAGGATGAGCAGGGCGAGGAAGAGCAGCGCCGCGGTCAGGCACACCCAGCGGAACGCCGTGCCGAGCAGCGCCAGCCCGATCAGCGGTCCGGCGAGGATGCCGGCCTGGTAGAAGACGTTGAACAGCGCGAACGCCTCGGTTTTCCGCTCCCCGGCCTCGGCGGCGAGGTAGGCGCGGACCGCCGGGTTGAACAGCGCCCCGGCCAGGCCGGTCAGCGCGGAGGCGATGATCAGCGCGGGCAGTGAGGTGGCGAAGCCGAGCAGGCCGAAGCCGGCCACCCGCAGGGCGAGGCCGGCGAGGATCATCGGTTTGTAGCCGAGCCGGTCGGCGAGGCTGCCGCCGAGCAGGAACATCCCCTGCTGGCTGAGGTTACGTACGCCGAGGATCAGCCCGACCGCCCAGGCGGCCATCGCCAGGGTGCTGGACAGGTGGCCGGCGAGGTAGGGCATGAGCATGTAGAAGCCGATGTTGATGCTCAGCTGGTTGATCAGCAGCAGTTGCACGGGCCGGTTGAACGAGCGGGCCTGCCGCCATGTCGTCCTCATGCCGTCTCACCGTCGGCGTCGATCGGGTCGATGACGTGGGTGCAGCGAGTCCACCTGGTCACTTCCCGCTGCTGCGGGTGCGAGATTTCGTCCGGGTGGCGTGCCGGGGTGTGGCCGAGCAGGGCGTGGCGGCGGCAGTAGTCGTCGCTGAAGACGGTTTCGGCGTAGCGGTGCGGGCCGTCCGGGAAGACCGCGGCGATACGGGTGTCGCCGGGCAGCGTCCGTGCCAGCCACGAGGCGACCAGCGCGACCGCGCCGACGCTCCAGCCGCCGGTGACGTACCGGTCCACGGCGAGCCGACGGCAGGCCCAGACCGCCTCGGCCGGGTTCACCCAGTGCACCTCGTTGAAGGCGTTGTAGTCGACGTTTCGTGGGTGGATGCTGCTGCCCAGCCCGCGCATCAGCCTGGTCCTGGCCGGCTGGCCGAAGATCGTCGACCCGGTCGCGTCGACGCCGATCAAGCGCAGGTGCGGAAAGAACTCGCGCAGCACCCGCGCGGTCCCGGCGCTGTGCCCGCCGGTGCCGACGCTGCACACCAGCACATCGATACGGCCCAGCTGCGCGGCCAGCTCCAGCGCCAGCGGCTGGTACGCCGTCACGTTGTCCGGGTTGTGGTACTGGTCCGGGCAGAACCCGCCGGCCGAGTCGGCCAGTAGTTGCTGCACGCGTTCGCGGCGAGCCTGCTGCCAGCCGCCGTCCGGGTGTGGCCGCTCGACGATGTCCAGCCGGGCGCCGTAAGCCGACAGCAGGTTCCGCAGCGGCGGTTCCAGGCCGGGGTCGGCCACGAGCGTGACCGGGTGGCCGAGGATCAGCCCGGCCAGCGCCAGCCCTAGCCCCAAGGTCCCGGACGTGGACTCAACCACCGGCGCGCCGGGGGCGAGGTCACCGCGCTCGCGGGCCTGCTGGAGCAGGTGCAGGCCGGGCCGGTCCTTGATCCCACCGGGATTGGCGCCCTCCAGCTTCGCCCAGAACCCGCGCCCGGGCGTCGCGCACAACTCCGGCATCCACAACACCGGCGTGTTACCGATGAGTTGATCCAGGCCGTGACAGGTAGAGCTGGAAATCAGCTGGCTGGGCGACGGCAGGGCAGCCGGACGCGAAGGCATGACTGTGATCATGAGCAGGGATCCGTTTCAGGCGTGACGGGGCCGCCCGGCACCGGCGCCACGGAACGGGCGCGCACACCACCGGGTCAGCACGGACGACAAGAGTCCATGGGCGCCGACAGGCCTCACCCACCCGGCAGCAGACGTCACTCCAGAGGAGAAACTTACTTACGTCCTGCGGGGACAGCAGACGGCGGCGCCGGGTCCTGTCACGTGCGGCAGACGCCCGTCACGAGCAGCACATCACGCCCGCGGCTACCCTCCACGGCGACAGCGTCGACCACGTGCGGGTGATTGGCGGCGGGGCCGGTGACGGCGACGCACTGGGCCGGGGCGGTGGGCTTGGCGCTCGCCGGGGCCGGCGCGGCGCCCACACACGGGTGATCGTCGAAGTGTCCGGGATCAGTGAACCCGGCGTGATGACCGCCGCCCGCTTCCGCACTGCCGCCCAACGCCACGTGCGCCTGGTGAGCCACGACGGTATGCGCCGGGGACAAGGACTGCGCGCCGGTGGGCTGGTGGTGGCCTGGATATGCGGAGGCCGTGGCGCACATCAGCAGCAGCGCCACCGCCATCAACCGCAGGACCAGCCGGAACATCGACGACTTCCGTCTCCACATCGCCCGTCGCTTATGCGGCAATTGTACGGCAATCGTGCCGGCGGCGGGCCGCAGCAGCCCGGCGCGCTGCGCAGGCCGCGGCGGCGGACCCGCAACCGCATCCACCGGTGCCGGTGCGGCGCGACCCCCTCGGGCGGGCTGTTCAGGTTGATTCCTCGCCACACTTTGCCCCTATACCCCCAGGGGGTATGGTGACGGCGAAGGAGGCACCTGCCATGGACCACAGCACCCATCACCATCCACGTCCCGACGGCGGACACGCCGATCATGACGGCCACACCGGGCATGGACAGCACGGTCACGACGTCACCCCGGCGAGCACCAGCACGGCCCCGACGTCATGGGCGATGGCCGCCCAGGCGACGCTGCACTGCCTGACCGGCTGCGCGATCGGCGAGGTGCTCGGCATGGTCATCGGCACCGCGCTGGGCTGGCCCGCCTGGCCCACCGTCATCCTGGCGGTGGCCCTGGCATTCGTGTTCGGCTACGCGCTGACCATGCGCGGCGTCCTGCGCGCCGGCGTCGGTTTCTGCACCGCCCTGAAGGTCGCCCTGGCGGCGGACACCGTGTCGATCGCCGTCATGGAAATCCTCGACAACGCCGTCATGCTCGCCGTGCCCGGCGCGATGGACGCCGGCCTCACCAACTGGGTGTTCTGGGCGTCGCTCGCGTTCGCACTGCTGGTGGCATTCGTGCTGACCACCCCGATCAACCGGTGGCTGATCTCCCGCGGCAAAGGCCACGCGGTCATCCACCAGTACCACCACTGACCCATCCAGCATGACAGGCACCACGCGCAACGGCTGGGTGCCCGACCTGGCAGGTCGGGCACCCAGCCGTTTGACGGGCCCGGCCTGGTACTAGACACCGATCACGCAGCACATTCGTGGGGCGCCCCGCGTACCGGCGCGACCGTGCGCACGTGCGCGCCCGTGCTGCTGTTCCAGCGATCGATATCGCGGCGGCCGGGTGGATGCCCCGCATCGGATATCCGCCCGGCCGCCGCCTCGGACCGCTACAGCTTCGTCAGCAGCTCACGCATAGTGACGATCTCCGCCTGCTGATCGGTGACGATCTTCGCCGCCAGGGCCTTCGCCTCGGTGCTGGCCCCCTGGGACGTCTCCTGCTGCGCCATCGTGATCGCACCCTCGTGGTGGGCGATCATCAGCGTCAGGAACTGCTTGTCGAACTCGCCGCCGCTGGCTGCGGCCAGCCCTGCCATGTCCTGCGCCGACATCGCCCCCGGCATCGACGAGCCGTGGTCCATGCCGCCCATGTCCATGCCGGTCATGCTCGGTTCCGGCACCGCCGCACCCCATGCGGTCAGCCACCCGGACATCGTCTCGATCTCCGGCTGCTGCGCCGCGATGATCTTCTCGGCGAGCGCCTTGACCTCGGCGTTGCCGGCACGGGTACCGGCGAGTTCGGCCATCTCGACCGCCTGCCGGTGATGCTCGATCATCATCTGCGCGAACGACACATCCGCGGCATTGGACCCGGTCCCGGCGGACGCCGCGGCCGAAGGGGTGGTCGCCGTGGCCGGTGGGGTGGTCGCCGTGGTGGTGCCGGCGCCGTGATCCATCCCGTCAGCGCCGTCGCCGCCGCCGCACGCGGCCAGCACGACGGTGGTACCTACAGCCACTCCGGCCAGCAGGGCACGGCGCAGCACAACAGAAACTGTCAACACAACGAAAACCTTCCGATATCGGTACGAACGCGAGCAAGGCCTGTCGGCCGTGTGCCACCCGTGCGGGTGTACACGGACAGGTCTTCCTATATGCGCAGCACCGATATCGCCGCGAGCGTCAGCCCAGTACGCCGTGGTGGAGGACCGTGTACCAGCGGTGGACCCGCCCTGGCCCGGGGCGGCCCGCCTGTCGGCGCCCGCCACCTCACCAAGAGCGCGAGCATCACGATCGCCGCCGTCAGGCCGGTCAGCACGGCCACGCAGACGCTCCACACGCTCATCCCGCCGCGCTCTGGCGCCTCCGGGCCGCTCACCTGCCCGCAGCCCGCGCAACCACCGTCCGCGGCTACTCCGGCGGGCATGTCGGCGCCGACGGCGATCTCCGGCGGATGATGGCCGGCGTGTCCGTGCCCGTCGGCCTCTGGACCGCTGTGACCGAGGGTGTGCATCGCGGCCAGGCCGATGATCGTGCAGGCCAGCAACAGCCATCGGGCCCACCGCCCACCGGCCGTCACCTGGTCGCCTGCCACGCCCACCACGCTACCCGGCACGCACCGGGCAGGTGACCCGGGACACCCCTGGAGAACCGTATCCGCGTATCGGCCCAAGCGGTGCTCTCGACCGCCGAACGGCCGGGCGAGAGCACCGCAGGTGCCGGAAAGGCGACAGCCGGCCGCGGAGGTCTTGCCGCAGGTAGAGCCGCTGCGGTTACGCTGCGGGCATGACGGCGGCCATGACCAGGTACGGCATCACCCGTACCCGCAGCGACGCGCTCCTCGGCACCGCCGGCCGCCTGCTCGCTCTGGTCCTGCTGTGCGCGCTCATCGGGCACGCCCACACCCTCGCCATCTGCTGCGCCACCATCCCCACCCACACTCACGCCGGCGCGGCCGGCTCAACCCAGCCACCGGCAGACGTGTCCGAACCGGCCACGCCGGGCGCGGTCGCGCTGCCGTGCAGCGCTGATCATCCGCACAGCGACTCGTGCGACGCCGCCGAGCCGGCCGTCCGCGTCGCCGCGCACCCGCAGTCACCCGCTCTTGCAGTGGCCCCGGACATCTGGGCCCCGCCACGCCATACCACCGCGGTCCGGGACGATGCACAGGCCCGAGCGCGCCCGACCGGACCACAACTGATCTCGCTTCGCATATAGGACGCCTCCAGGCTCCGGACGGCACCACACCGGCCCGGGCCTTCGCCACCGTCCTATCGGCCACGCACCCCGCCGCCCACGTACCAGGGCCGACCTGTTGTGTGTGTCGCCGTACCCGCGAATCCCCATGCGAGGCGATGATTCATGTCCGTCACCACCCGAACCACGTCGCATCCCGTCCTTACTACCCCGACCGATGCGGCGCCGGGCAGCGCCTATGGCGATCGCTGGGCCGAGGTTTACGACGATCTCTACGACGGTCGCGACACGATCCCCGCCGTCGTGGACTTCATCCGCCGCTGGGCTCAGCCCGCCAGCGTCCTGGAGCTCGGCGTCGGCACCGGCCGTCTCGCGATCCCCCTGGCCGCCGCCGGAATGCACGTCGTCGGCGTCGACAACTCCGAGGCCATGCTCGCCCGGCTGCGGGCCAAGCCCGGTGGTGACGCCGTCGACGGCCGGCTCGCCGACATGACCGACCCGCCCACCGACCGCACCTACGGCTGCGTCCTCATCGCGTTCTCCACCCTCTACCTGCTCGCCGACCAGAACACCCAGCGGCGCTGCATCCAGGCTGCCGCCGACCGGCTCGCCCCCGGCGGGGCGCTGATCATCGAAGGGTTCATTCCCGACCCCGACCGGTGGCACAACGGCCACTCGCTGCACGTCGAGCAATGGGATTCCGGTCACGTCACCATGAACGTCGGCCGTCTGGACGCCGCCGCGCAGACCATCGACACACTGCGCGTCACTCAGACCTCAGACGGCACGCAGGTGATCCCGAACCGGCTGCGCTACCTGCTACCCGCCGAGCTCGACCTCATCGCCGAACACACCGGCCTCGGCCTCGCAGGCCGCTACGGCGACCTGGCAGGCCGGCCCATCGGTAGCCAGCCCACCAGCCACGTCTCCGTCTATACGCGTCCGGAGACGGCAGCCGCGACGACGCGTCGGTAATCCCGCACGTCACCGGAACTCTGCTGCGCCGCGGTGTGCCGGCCCGTACTGCTGCGGGCCGGCACGGCCTTCTCGGCCCGTCGGTGCGGCCCTCAGCCGTAACACCGGGACCGGGGCCCCGCCCGCCACAACGCGATGCTCAAGGTCGGGCCGGTGTGCCAAGCGTCGGTCAGTTCGTGGACACGATCGAGGACCGGGCGACCACGGGCGAAAGGACGGTGTCGCCGAGAGCGGTGACGCGTACGGCGTCGAGCGAGAACACGTAGGGGGTGGTCCGTTCCAGCGCAGTGACCGTCGCGACCACCTTGGTGCAGCCTTCCGGCGCAGCCACTTCCTGCCAGCGCAGTTCCGGCTGTTCCCCATCCGGGAGGTTCTGCGAGGTCGCGGTGAGTCGGTAGCCGACCACGCTCGTGTCGCCAGAGTGATACCAGGCGACGTTCGCCGTGCCGGGACCAGGCGTCACTTCGAGCGCTGCCAAGGCACCCTGCCCGACACCACCGGCGCACGGACGTGCGGCCGCGGTCTCCGAGGGCTTTGCCTCGGGCGCCTTCCCGGCAAGGACACGCACTTTGATCTCGCTCAGCTCTACTCGTTCGTTCGCTGGGGCGGCTGCCGTCTCACCCTCGGTAACCGAGACCGGCACGGCGCACCCGCCCACCAGCAGCGGCAGGGCCGCAGCCGCCAGCAACCGCTGAGAGAGGTGACGTTTCATGAGGCTCCTCGGGCGATCTGCCGGCTGTTGTTGCCGCACAGTCGGCCCGCGGACAGCGCATCTGAGCGCAACCGCTGTGGTCGCGGTCAGTTCCATCTGTGGCCACGCGACTGTTGACCGTGGCGGGATACCTGACGCGGTGCGGGCGGGATCCGGCTGCCAACCGGGGTACGGGTCGGCAGGTACGCGGAGGGTCGGCACAGGTCAACGTGGGGCTTTCGGTCGCGGAGAGTAGCGGTCGAGGAGCTGGCGGATAGCGGGCTGGTCGAGGTGGTGGAGCAGGCGTTGTCCGCGGGCTGTCGGCTGTAGGTGTCGGTAGCGGGACTGTACAAATAACGGCTGATCGACCGATCAAGGGAGAGACGCCAGATGACGACCGAGATCACCTCGGGGCAGGAGCCGGCCGCCAGGCCGGCGGATGCGGTCACGGATGAGCAGTTGATCGCGATGCTGGTCGATCGGGCTCGTGGTGACGGGCTGAAGCTGACCGGTGAGGGTGGGCTGCTGCAGCAGCTGACCAAGCGGGTGCTGGAGTCAGCGCTGGACGGTGAGATCACCGACCACGTCGGCTACGACAAGCACGACCCGGCAGGTCGTGGCAGCGGGAACACCCGTAACGGCAGCCGAACCAAGACCGTGCTCACCGACGTCGGGCCGGTCGAGGTGCGAGTCCCACGCGATGCCGCGGGCACGTTCGAGCCGCAGATCGTGCGTAAGCGGCAGCGGCGGCTGACCGGCGTCGACGACATGGTGTTGTCGTTGTCGGCCAAGGGGTTGACCCACGGCGAGATCGCCGCGCACCTGGCCGAGGTCTACGGCGCTGAGGTGTCCAAGCAGACCATCTCCACCATCACCGACAAGGTCATGGACGGCATGGCGGAGTGGCAGAACCGGCCTCTGGACCGGGTCTACCCGGTCGTGTTCATCGATGCCATCAACGTCAAGATCCGCGATGGGCAGGTCGCGAACCGGCCGATCTACCTCGCCATGGCGGTCACCGTCGACGGGCACCGCGACATCCTTGGCATCTGGGCCGGTGACGGCGGTGAGGGCGCCAAGCACTGGCTGCACGTGCTGACCGAGCTGAAGAACCGCGGCGTCGCCGACGTGCTGATGCTCGTCTGCGACGGGCTCAAGGGCCTGCCGGAGGCGGTCGAGACCGTCTGGCCTCGCACGATCGTGCAGACGTGTGTGGTGCACCTGCTGCGCAACTCGTTCCGCTACGCCGCGCGCCAGGACTGGGACAAGATCGCCAAGGCGCTGCGGCCGGTCTACACCGCACCGACCGAGGACGCCGCGGCCGAGCGGTTCCTCGAGTTCGCCGAGGCGTGGGGCCGTAAGTATCCGGCGATCGTGAAGCTGTGGGAAAACGCCTGGGCCGAGTTCGTGCCGTTCCTCGCCTTCGACGCCGAGATCCGCAAGGTCATCTGCTCCACGAACGCGATCGAGTCGGTCAACGCCCGTATCCGCAAGGCCGTGCGAGCTCGCGGCCACTTCCCGAATGAGCAGGCCGCGCTCAAGTGCGTCTACATGGCCTTGATGAGCCTCGACCCCACCGGCGCGGGCCGAAGGCGCTGGACCATGCGCTGGAAGGCACCCCTGAACGCCTTCCAGATCGCCTTCGAAGGCCGGCTCACCCCGGCCGACAACTGACCACCTCAACAACCAAGATCAGCCGTTAACTTGACACTCCCCGGTGCGGTAGTTGCTGCGCTGCACCGTATCCGCCTGGCCGAGCAGGTCCGGCCCGCATGCGACCCGGCCGAAGCTGACGTAGACCGCCTGATACTCGTCGGTGCGGCGTGTGCGGAGGTCTCGGCTGTTGACCTGCCCGGATGCTGCCGCCGTCTCCGAGTCGGTGTACCCGATGCGGTAGCCGAGCCCGGTCAGCTGCTGCACCACCTCGGCCGCGGTGTCGGCGAGTTTGCCGACGAGCCAGCCGTCGGCGATCGGGAGGTGCGCGAGGAACGTCGCCCGGAGCCGGTCGGCGGCCGTCGTGGTCGCGGGAGTCGGCGGGTTCGCGGTGACGATGATCAGCGACCGCAGCGCTGGCATGCGCCTGCGATACGCCGGATACGCCAGGTCGGCGCCGAGCAGGACCAGGCGGGCGGTACGCCACTGGTTGCGGATGCCGACCAGGCTGTGGCGCACGTCCAGCCACGCCCCGGCCCGGAGGGCGCATTCGCGTACGAAGGTGACGAGTGCCGGGTCGGCGGTGACCAGCAGGACCGGGCCGTTCACGCTGGCACCACCGGCGTCGTGCCGGTCGTGGCCGGCGGCCAGACGCCGATGAGGTCACGGGCGGGCATGCCGGTCTGGATGGACGCGATGATGACCTTCGGCATCTGCGCGCCTGGGTCTGCGGCCAGCGCCCGCCGGGCGGCTTCGTGCGCGAGCGGGTCCTCCCCGCGCAGCCACGCGCACCACGCGGCCAGGAACGCTGGTGCGGCGGCGTGGTCGTCGGGGACGCGGCGGGTGATGTCCAGCCACAGGTCCCGCTGCCACACCCGGTCGCTGGTCGCGGCCAGCCACACCGCCTCCCGGACCCGCTGGTCGCGCAGCATCACCACCAGCCGCGCGACCTGCTCATCCGACAGCCGGACGTCGAGTGCAGCCTGATCCAGCATGTCCCGCAACACAGCCTTCGACGGCCGGATCTCCGGCAGGTCCCGGATCGCCGCGGCGACGGCCGCCTGGGCGGCGGGGTCGGGTTCGGCGAGCGCGATCAGCGCGTCCCGCGAGGGCAGCGCGACCAGCCCGGCCACCGTCGACTGCGCGGCCACCGCGGTATCCCGGGCATCGAAGAGCACCCCGTCGGCGGCCGGGCAGCCGCAGCCGGGCGTCAGGCAGAACCGGTGACCGACCGACACGAAATGCACCCCGAGGGCCGGGACCGTCTGCGCGATGACCTCCGCCGCCGTACGGGTGAGACCCATGGCGGTCAGCGGCCCGTACCCGACCACCACCACGGATATCCCCGCGTGCCGGTCGAGGACCGGCTTCAGGCGCTCGACCGCGACGGACGGCGGCGCGGCCAGATCGATGCGCATCGTCCCGAGCAGCTGCCGGTCGGTGCCGATCAGGACCACGACGAGGCTGTCCTCGGGGTGGAAACCGAGCAGGTAGGGGATCATGCCGAGCACGTCGGACGGCGTGCGCAGCGAGAACGAAACAGGAGAGTCGGGCACCAACAGCCTCCAGGAGCGCGGACGAACAAGCGCCAGCCGATGCCGGAGGATGTCACCGGGTCGGTGGCGCGCTGACCTGCCGCGCGCACCGGCCAGGACGGCCGCAGGCAGGCCAGGGACGCGATCCGCCGCACCCGCTCACCGCAGGTTCGTGGACCAGCAATGACGTTTGCGCGGGTGCGGCGGACCTCGCGCGCCCTGGTCGGCGCAGGCCGGGGCCGGTACGCCTGCGGATGGGCAGCAGCGGCACGACCCGATGTTGACCGGCCAGCTTGCTGTACCGTTCGCGGGCTTCCCGAATCCGCCATGAGAGACGGGAGTCCGGCGCGGAGATCCTGCAGAAACGCTCGCTGCAACAGGCGCAAATCGGATGCGCTGCGTAGGAGGATGCCGGACGATTTCCCTGTCCGCGACGACAGCGAGGTTCTTGTGGTGCCTGATTCTCCCGATGTTCGCCTGCTGGCCCGCGCCGGCAGGGTGTGCCTTGACCAGGCCGATGCGGTGCAGCGGGTACTGGCCCGCGTACATGGGACAGCCCCGGTGCCGACATCGGCGGCGGACGGCGATAACGGGCGCTCTTGCGTATGGTGCGCAGCACGGACCGGCAGCGGCTGTGGAGTGCCTGCATCCTGAACGCACTGCACGGCGGCGTGCACGTCGCCGATCATGTGCGTTCGCTGGGCCTGTTGCTGTCACACGCGCGCGCGCAGAGTGCACCGGTGTACGCGCACGCCACGCTTGCCCGCGGCGCATTCGAGTCAGCAGCATTGGTGCGGTGGCTACTCGCTGATGGTGAGCCGTTCGCCACTCGATTCGGCCGCGGTATCGCGCTGCTGGCCGAGGACACCGGGAATGCCGCCCGGGCCGCCGGTCAGCTGGCCGGTACGGCCTATCTCCCGGCGCCGGCATTGATTGAGGAACGCAGGAAGAAGGAGTTTCTGGCCCGGCTGACCGCCGCCCAGATCGAGACGACTCTCAACGCATCCGAGACCATCACGCATGTACGCGTTGTCGGGGGCACGGAACCGCTCTCCGTGAAGACGCAAATCAGCACGCTGGTGAAGGAGGCATTCGCCGACTTGCCCGCCGTCTACAGTCTGCTGTCCGGGGTCGCGCACGCCCGGCCCTGGGGCCTCGCGGACAGTGCGCAGGTCGCCGGCCGTGACGTGTCCTGGCGAGCAGAGCCCGTCGAGGTCGTCAACTCAGCGCTGATCTGCCTGCTCGCCGCGCACCGCACGGCAGCAGCATTCGCCAGCTACCGAGGCTTTCCCGACGACCCGGACGTGCAGCAGATGCGACGCCGCCATGCCGACCTCGACCGAGACCTGGTCACGTACGGCCGCGAACACCGCAATCTGGCCGGTTTGCGACCCGTCGGCGGGTTTCTCGCCGGCGGCTGAACGCCGCATGTGCGACCGTGCGAGCTCGGTTGGCGATTGGTCGTCGGCACCGCGTCTCCGGCGGAGCCAAGGGCCTTGGGCAGCGTGCCGGAACTGCGCGCGACGCGACGGCTTATCTGGACTGGTGGCGTCCCTGGGAGTGTTAGCTCTTCTCCGCGAGCTGCTTCGCCGTCACGTTCACCATGGCGGCGAATTGCCGGGCCTCTTGGCTGAGAGTAGGCGGCACCTTCAGGACACGGGCGTCATCTTCAGATGTGATGGTGATGTAGAGCTCGCGGTTGTCGACGCTGCGGTTCTTGGCATTTCCGAAGATGAACAGGCCGAGCACGGGAACGGCGGCACCACCGACGGCTTTCGCGGCGAGGTTACGGCCCCGTACTGTCGTGATCTCGCCTTCCATCTCTACGGTGACGATGGTGTCGGCGGTCAAGGGCCAGGTGTCACGCTGGCCGTTCTCGAGTGCCGAAATCCGCCACGGGCGGGCCACCAGGGCCAACGCGGTTCCCACACGTTCCCGGACCGGGCCGAGGGCCTGCAGTTCGGCCTCGTCCTCGCGTTGCTTGCGCTGGCGGGCGACGTAGTACCAGGTGAAGAGGCCGCCGACGATCAGCAACGTGATGGTGGTGCCTGGCGAAGACTGCTCCATGGTGGTTCCATTTTCTGCGACGAGGGACCAGGTCGTCCGGTACAACGACATCGGACGTCACAGGACAACGCCGCCACCGGCGAGAGGTCGCGCGGTGCACGCTGGGCAGCCTCGAGCGCGCGCGATCGGTTATCTCCCGCCCGGTGCGAGCCTAATCACCGGTATGACCAGCTGGTGAGCTTCTCGCCACGCGCCCGGGGCAGCGGTGGCCCTTCACCTCGACCAGACCCGGACAGCCCTTGGCGCCGAGCGTCACCCCGCCATGAATGGTGTTGAGCCGGTGCGGCTCCCGCCGAGCCGGCCGGCGACTGCCCCGGTTTTGGCGGCGAGGGTGGCGATGGCGCACAGGACGTCGTCTCCGGCGTCGTGACCGTGCTGGTCGTAGTTCTGCTTGAACCCGGTCAGGTCCAGCAGCAGCACAACCGCAGCCGTACCCGGCGATCACCGCGATGATGAGGAAGGTGGTGGCGGGCGACATACGGGCGCCCGAAACGACAAAGGCCCGTCCCCGAGTCGGGGACGGGCCTGTGGTGGATATCAGCAGTTCAGGACGTGGCCGAGGTGATGCGGATGGCGTAGGTGATCATCCCGGTGATGCGTCCGTGTCGGCGGCGGGCATCGATTTCGATGTCAGGACGAGGAGAAGCGCGGAGGCGCGGTCGGTGGAGACTGGCACACCCGCCGCGCGCAGCTGTGCGATCAGCGCGCTCCGCGACAGCGCGAGGCCTTGAGCGGCGAACCGGGACCGGATCTGGCGCCCGGCCGGTAGCAGGTCGGACACATCAGGACGAGCGCGCAGGCGGCCCGCCTTGTCCGGCTTGGACCTGACCGCCGTGCCCGGTACGGTCCCGCCCGATCCTGGACCTCTCGTACTCGTCTTCCGCGACTGCGGCTGACGGACCGTGCCGTTGCTGGAGGCGACCGGATCTCGGACCTGTACCGGTGCGGTGTGCGGACCGGACTTCGGTCCGCCTCGCGCACGTGCCGGCACGCTTGACGCCGTTTCGGCGTGTCTGGTTCGGACCTGCTGGACACGGGCTCGCCGCAGCCGCGCGGTACGTCGACGTTGTATCCGCGTCCGGCGCGAAGGGCTGCCGCGCCGGACGGATCCGTGTCGCGGCGGCCGGGCGACGCTCTCTGCGATCGAGGGTAGCCGGACGCCGGAGCGACGGGGTGGTGAGGTCCGTGATGCCGGGCCGCCGGTCAAAGCGGGCACCGTGGAGGTGGTGCCGTGGGCGGCCAGCGCGGTCAGCGCGGCCAGGACCGCACCGGACTCGCCGCGCCGCAGCGCGCGCCGGACCGCGCGTCGGGCCAGGCGCCGGACCTGCTCGGCCTCGCGCCTGATATGCCGGGCCTGGTCCTCGGCGGCGACCTGGGCCAGCAGGGCGGCGGAGCGTGGGCTGACTCGGCTGCGGATGTCCAGCGACCAGGCCGCGGCGGTGGAGGGGAAGTATCGACACCACCGGCGCCACCCGAACGACGCGGGCGGGTCGGGCAGCAGGCCGCGGCGGCGCAGCTCGGCGCGGTGTGCGGCACCGGAGCGGACCTCCCACACCACGATCCCGGCCGCGGACAATGTCGCGAGCAGGACCGCGCCGGTGCGATCGAGATCGGCGTGGCCGGCGTAGTTGACCGCCGAGGCGAACGCGGCGCACAGCCAGGTCAGCGCGCGAGGCAGCCGGGCGGCCTCACCCTGAAGCCGCAGCTGCTGCGCGGTCAACGCCATCACCAACGCCAACCCTTCGACCGCGGCGGCGATCACGACACCGACCAACAGCGGCCAGCCCCGGCCAGTTGCCGCGCTGAACTGGCCGTACACGGCGCCGCCGACCGCGAGCAGATACATCACGGCCGCGTACACCGCCACCCCGCGTTCACGCACCAGCCGCAGCAGGCCCGCCGCGCGGGTGACGAGCGCGGCGCGCTGCACGCGCCGCGCTGCTGCGGCATCGGCCCGCCGCTGCTGGCGGGCGGCCGTGGCTTCGGCGGCTTCCTGTCGGCGGGCCGCCCGCTGGTCGGCGGCCAACTGCGCACGGCGCGCGGCGATCCGCAGACGGCGGTCCGCGTCCGCGTCCGCGAGGGCGATCCGCGCCTGCGTGACCGCCCTCGTCTGTTCCACCCCGGCGAGCACCCGCGCCGCTCGCGGGTCCTGCACCAGGACCGGCGGCACACCATCGGCCGGTGGCCGCGTCACATCGTTTCGGACGGTTTCAGTCACTGGAGGCCACCTGCACGGCCTCGTAGATACCGGCCGGGTCGACGATGCCGGCATCGAGCGTGGCACCTGCCGCTCCGGGGTGGGCCGCGAAGACCACTTCGTAGGCGAGGTCTGCGGCTTCGCGGTGCGAGGTCGCCTCGACCGCGAAGTCCGGCACCCGCCGGGTACGCCAGTGGCCGTCATCCCAGGAGGCAGCGCCATACACGCGAAATACCTGCGTCGCCTCAACCGCCGTGCCGGGGCCGGCGAGCGCGCGGAGGATGTCCTGTGCGCCGGTGACCGTCATGGCGCCGGAGGCCAGCAGCCGGTGGCAGCCGGCGGAGACCTTCGAGGACACCGGGCCCGGCACCGCACCGACCAGCCGACCCGACTCTGACGCTGCGGTCGCGACATCCAGCGTCCGACTATCGGCGGCGGCCTCGACGATCACCGTTGCGGCGGTGAACGTTCCCAGAAGACGATCCCGCACGCTCCAGCGGGACCACGTCGCCGGCAAGCCGGGCGGGAACGCGCTAACTACTGCGCCACGACGCGCGGTGTGCTCGACGAGTTCGCGCGGGCCATGGAAGGACTCCGCGTCGAGACCGGAGGCGGCAACGGCCACCGGCTGCTGCGGCGCGTGCGCGAGCGCAGCACGCCACGCGTAGTAGTCGATACCGGCGGCAGGGGCAGCACCGCAGACCACGGTGACCTGCGAGGCCGCGAGATCGAAGGCCAGATCGGTCGCTACCTGCTGCCCGTACTCGGTGCACTCCCGGACACCGGCGACCGTCACCGCGCGCCGTAACAGCCTGGCTACATCACGATCACCACGCACCCACAGGCACGGCAGCTCATCCGCGCCGGTGCCGGACGGCCAGCCCGGATCACCGCGCATCAACATCACGATCCCGGCCCGGTCCGCAGCGCGCCGCAACTGCCGACCGGGCTCCCGCAGGTCCGGCGGACTCTGCGGGCTGACCTCCGGCGCTGACGGATAGACCCAGCCACCGATCGTCAGGCCATGTGCCTCTGCGGTGCCGGTCAGATCGGCGGGAAGCGGGCCGCCGACGTACCGCGACAGAGCCGCGGCCACGTCGCGTATGTTTTCTTCGGCTTGCACGTGCGTACCTCCGAGCCATAAGGCAGGACCCGCGCCGAGGCGCTGGAGGCGCTGGCGGGGGAGTGGACGGCACGCATCGGCCTGGCCGGCATCGACCAGGGGTCAAGCCGGGCGCGGCCCGCGCGGGCGGCAACGGTCGCGGAGTGGATGCGGCGGGCGCGGTGAGTCTGACGCGGCCGGCGCCGTGCGGGCGGGCGTCCCGGTCGGCTTGACGCCGGGCGTGACCGGACAGGATCGTGCCTCGTCCACTCACCCGCGCACGCAAGCCGGAAAGACGCTGCATCCGATCGCGTGGGTGAACGTGACGGGGCCGTTCGGTGAGATCAACTGGTGGCGTCCAGAGGGAGACCATCAGCGGAAATGCGTCTATGCGGCGAGTGGATCTTGTGGATCAGTGCCCTCGTCGAGAGGGATATCTGCGACGCGCTCCGACGCTTCAGAGGGAAGTCCGGCGTTCTCAGGATCGGTCGGCGGCTGCATGGCGAGGTCGATGGCGGTCCGGCCGCGTTCGGGGGCGTCGGGCATCAGGTGGCCGTAGTACGCGTAGGTGATCTCGACGTTGGAGTGGCCGAGCCAGACGCTGACATCGGTGATCGGCACGCCGCGGCTGAGCAGGGAAGAGGCGAAGAAGTGGCGCAGCGCGTGGGTTTTGATGAATGAGACCCGTGCGTTCTTTAGGGCTGGCAGCCACAGCTGGTTGCGGAAGAAGTACTGGTAGATCAGGCCAGTCCGTGTGCTGTTGGGAAACAGTAGCTGATCGGGGCCGTAGGTGCCGTACTCGCGCAGGTGCGCGCGCAGGATTTTCGCGACGATGGCGGGCAGTGGAACGTCTCGGCCGGGTGTGTCCTCGTCGCGGTGTTTGGTGTAGCGCTTCAGCCGGAGGCCGGCGTTCTTGCCGCTGTCGGTTTCGCCGTCCTCGGTGATTTGCCGGTCGACGTGCAGGATCTGCTTGCGGAAGTCGATCTGATCGCGGCACAGGCCCATGACCTCGCCGATGCGCATCCCGCATCCGGCCATGAGCCACACCATCGCCGCGTACCGCGGGTCGAACGCGGCGGCGAGCGCGTCGATCTCCGCCAGAGACGGCACGATGATTTTCCGTTTGGCGATGCGTCGCACGTTCGCCCGCCGGCCGGGCAGCTTGACGCCCTTGGCCGGATTCCGGCCGAGTTCCTGGTTGACGACGGCCCACTGCAACGCCGAGGACAGGTACCCGAATCGCGTCTGGATCGTCTGGGGCGCGTACCGCTTGGTGTCCTTCATCCACAGCACCCAGGCCTGCACATCGGTTTGCCGGAGCGCGCCGATCGTTTTCGCCTTGAAGTACGGGGCGATGGCCTGGTTGAGCATGCTGCGGTACTGCCGGACGCTGGAGTTCTCCAGCCCGCGGGTGGTCGCCCACCGGGCGAAGAGCCGGGTGATGGTCTCCCCGGCGTGCTCGGCCTCGATGTAGACGCCGGTGTCGAGGTCGCGTTCGGTCTTGGCCCGGAACTTCTCGGCGTCGACCTTCTTCTTGAAGGACCGCTGGCGCTGCTTCTGGTTCGCGTCGTACCAGTACACCGTGTAGCCGGGGCCGTCAGAGCGGGGATTGATCCATGCGCGAGCCATCTGGTGTTCCTTTGCTGTGCGATGTGCTCCCGGGCCGCCGAGACGGCGCCGGTTCTGTGCGAGGGCGTGCGGGATCGGCCCGGCTGCCGGCGCGGCAGCGGGCTGAGGGCACGAAGGGATGGCCCTGCGGCCGCGCCGCAGGGTTGATCTATGTCGGTATGGGGTCATATGGAGCCGCGTGAACGGCGTGATCAGGGCATGGTTGAGCCGCCCGTGTACCGCGTGGGTCTTACGGGCCGGTCAGCCGAGTCTTGTGGTGGTGGGGCTGGGGCTTACTCGAGCCGGTTGAGGTAGGTGTCGATGATCCCGAGCAGTTCGTCCGTCGACTTGCCGGACGAGACCGCCTCGCGGACGTCGCTGAGCACGCCGCGGACCTGCTGCCGGGTCTTGTGGTGGATCTCTTCGCTATCGGCGAAGAAACCGTCGAAGGCCGCCTGCGCCCGAGCCAGGAACTCATCCCGAAGCTCCTGCGGCACACCACGGCCGGCATCACCGAGGGCCTCGGCGGAGACCGCGCGATAGTGATCGGCGTCCGCGCCGTCCAGCGCCTCCTGCCCGCGCAGCCAGCGCAGGAACCGGCCCGAGTCCACCGAGACCCCCGGCGTGACCTCCACCACTGCACCCGGTCCGACCAGCAGCGCCTCCACCGGCACGTCCAGCACGTACGCGAGCCGGACCAACTCGTCGACCGTGACCGACTGGCGGCGCCCGGCCTCGATGTTCATCAGCACCGTCGCGGTCATCGCCGCATCGCCATAGCGCTCCGCCGCCGCCGTCGGGCTGAGCTTGCGCGCCTTGCGCACCTCACGGATCCGCCGACGGGCGACCTCGCCCGGTGTCTCCACCTGCACCTCGGCACGATCACTTGTCATGTTCGTAAGTTTTACTCGCCTCCTTGACAACTAGCAAGACCCGGAGCAGTCTCACTTTCCGAAAAGGTAGATCTAGTGGATCTACTTGCCGATTCGGTAAGTGAGGGCAGATGGCGGACGGAGCAAGAGGACTGTGGTCGCACGAGGAGGCAGCCGCCTACCTCGGGCTCAGCGAGCAGACCCTGTACTTCATCAACCACAAGGGCAAAGGCCCCAAGTCGTACAAAGTCGGCAAGTACCGCAGATACCGGAAGGCGGACATCGACGCCTGGCTCGAAACGGAGTGCGCGGCGAAATGAACCGGGCCCGGCAGCGAAAGACCCCCACCCCGCTCAGGCCGAACGCCGCCACCCGGCCGTCCTGCAACTTCACCCTCTTCTACATCGACGATTCCGGCAGCGAAGCCGCCGGCTGCACCACCTTTAGCTGGATCGAAATCAGCCCCGCCACCTGGACGGACGCCGCCGACCGGTGGAACTCTTACCGGACCGCGCTGCACGAGCGCTACGGCATCCCCACCGCAGACCGGCTCCACGCCACCGACCTGGCCACCGGCCGCGGCTACCGCACACGCGGCACAGCCGGAAAATCCGCCGACCACGGACGGCAGATTCTCCGGCACGGCATCGAGACGATCGCGTCCCTGCCGGGAGCCGCCGTCGGCAGCGTCTACCGCAGGACAACGGCACGCGGCCGTGCCTTCGAGCACACCAAACAAGACCTCTACCAGCGTCTCCTGGACACGCTCGACGCCCGACTCCTCGCCACCGACACCTACGGCAGCGTGATCATGGACGGCGACGGCAGCAACACCAGCTACGCCACCAGCCACCACCAGCGGAACACCACGACGAGCCGGCTGATCGAAGACCCGTTCTTCCGCCACGCCAGCACCAGCCAATGGGTCCAAGCCGCAGACCTCGTCGCCTGGACCGCCTACCGCTCACTACGCCACGGCACTCACCGCACCGAAATCGACTCCTGGTACGACAGCGTGCTCGCACCGCTTGACATCTACGGCGGGGCGGTCCGGCTATAGGCATCAACGCGCGACCGTTCGGATCACCCGGGAGCGTGGCCCTGACGTCATGCTCGCCCCTGCGGAGCGAGGGCCGCACTCCTTCGCCGCAGGTCGCAGTCACAGCCCCGCCCGCCTGAGTGCGAGGAACCGCCCTCTCGCTGAGGGCTTGTATCAGTCCAGAGGTGGCGGAGGCTTGACGGCGGCCCGGAGCGAAGGAAAGGTCGCCCTCGCCGCAGGGCGAGACAATCGGCAGGGCCAGATGGTCCTGGCCGCCGCGACCGGGGGATCCAGCTACGCTGGCACCATGGCGGGAATCCGGCCGAGCGAGACCAGCGAAGGGCACAGCTGGCTGTCCAACTTCGATGGTGACGATAAAGCCGCAGCGAGAAGACTGCTTGACGGCCTCAGGTTTCTGTCGGAAGACGAACTCCGGTCCGGCGATGATGGTGCCGTCGGCGAGGATGCCAGCCGCCGAGTGCGGGGTGGTGTGGCCGATCCCGCGGATCTGGTTGCGCAGGGGAAACAGGGGTGAGGTGGCGGTCGTCGAGCGCGGCCGTGTAGACGCTCAGCGAACGCCATGCGGGCGGCTCCCGCCGGTATTGTCTCGGTGTGCCGCGGGTTGAGTAGCTGGTCAAGTGCGGTGTGGGCGCCGGTCTGCTGCGGGTCGTCCTCGCGCCAGTGGATGGCGATCCAGGACGGGTGGGGCTGGTGGTCGCAGTGGTGGACCCAGCGTTCGGGGACTCGCTGTCGGCCGCGACACTTTCAGAGCTGTGCGGCGGTCCACTGAGGGTATCCGTACTGGTTTGCGGTCGCCGTCCAGAGTCGGCTGACCTCCTGCTTCTCCAAGGAGGCGAGCTGGCTCAACGCGAGCGCCCGCTCATAATGCGGGTTGGCCGTCGCCGTATCGATGTGGCAGGTACCGCCGAGGTCGGCCGCCCACTGCGCGAATTCGCGATCGACCGCGCCGGACAGGTTGAGCGCGTTGCGCATCCGGTTTTTCAGCAGCGAGCCCTGCGGCAGCGCCGACATGTCGTGGCGGGCCAACTGGGAGGCCAGGTATTCGCGGGCCGCGCCGGCCTCGGTCAGTGCGCGGCTGTGCGTCTCGAGGTCGCCCGCGCATCGTGCCGAGGAGTCGATGGGGTTGCGGATCGAGAGGCGCTGCCGGTTCATCTGCTGCAGAACGGCCGAGGTTGTCTGGGCTTGGGTTTTCGGGTCCGGCGCTGGCTTCGACGGTACGGGGTCGGAGGGGCTGCACGTGGGCTTGTCTGGCACGAGGGGAGCGAGGTAGGTCTGGCGTTCGGTCGAGGTCAGATCGCGGCCGACGGCTTGGCAGGCCGTCGTCACGAGCGACTGCGGGTCGAGACTCCAGATCTTGAGCGATCCGCTAAGCGGTTCTGTCGAGCCTTCGGTCGCGGTGATCAGCCGTCGCCCGTCCGGGGCCAGCGCGAGCCCGATCTTGGAGTAGTCGGCGCCCGGCAGCGTCGCCACAACCGTATTGTCGGCCAGGTCGAGCACCGTCAGCTCCCCGTTGGACCGCTGCTGGACCAGTTTGCCGCCGCCGATGCTGGGCGCCGTGCGGAACGTAGGGGTGGCGCTCAGGTAGTCCTTGCCCTGCTGGACACTGTGCTGCAGCTTGGTGCCGTCGGCATTCCAGATCTCCAGAAGGCCGCTCCGGCGTTGAATGATGAGGTAATCGCGGCCGGCATAGATCTCGGCGACCGCACCTTGGCCGGTCTCCGTGCGTCGGCCGGTGGCCAGGTCGATGCTCGTGGCCGCCTCGTCGAGGACGAAAGCCTTCGTGCCCCCGCACCGACGACGACATGGTAGTCGACGGCGCCTTGTCTGAAGAGAGTCCGGATTAGCTTGCCGTCATCGACGCTGCGCAGCTCGAGCTTTTGATCTTGATAGGTGACCGCCTGCTGCTCGTCCGCAGTTAAACCGACAACCCGATACGGTGCCAATCCCCTCGATCGGCCCAAGATGGGCGCCCCCAGAGCGGCGGCGGAGCGAATCTCCAGTGTTCCGTCCGGGGCCTGGAGATACCACTTGCTCCCGTCCGGGCTCGAACCGGCCAGCCGGTAGCCGCCGACGTCGTCCGGAGCCAGCCGGACCTCCGATCCGGCCGCGCTGAGCTCGCGTATCGAAATCACTCCTCTCGAACCCGCTACGAGAACTCGTTGCCCGTCCGGGCTGAGCATCACCTGCGGCGCTTCGCAGCTGTAGCACCCCTGGTCGACACTGACCGGCAGATCGACGCCGGCCCGGCCCGGCTGGTCGAAGTCCCACAGGACGACAGCTGTGCCGGTCGCGGAGAGCAGGTGTTCGCCGTCCCCGGCGAAAGCCAGCTCACTGATCGTGCGATTGCCGCCGTGAGCGGACGGGCTGGGCTGGTCCTGGCCCGGACCGACCGTGGGTGTGACGAAGATGCGTCCAGCCTGGGCCGTGGCCAGCGTTCGCCCGTCCGGACTGATTGCCATCGTTTCCGCCTCGCTGCCCGCCGTCGCGCCGAACAGGTCGCCTTCCTCCTCCCGGGCGGCCACGTCACCGGTGGTCGCGGTGATCTGGACCATTCCCGAGCCGCTGTGGTAGCCGAAGAAGTTTCCGTTGGCCGACGTGGCGAGACCCCTCGGGTGTGCCCCGGCGTTCACCACCTGCGGGGGTTCCTCACCGGAGAGGTCGGCGGTTCTGAGCCGCTGCCAGTTACCGCTGTCGTTGGACGCGATGAGTTCGCTGTCGGTGGGCATCGCGAGCAGTCCAGGCCACACGGTCGTCGTAGCCTTCCGGACCCGGCCAGTCGTCCGGTCGGACAGAACAACACCGGTAGCTCCGTCCTCGCCCAGATCAGGCCCGGCGGACAGGGCCACGAAGCGGCCGGACGGCGACACGGCTGCCGCAAGAATGCCCTCACCGGCCGGCTTGTCCAGCTTTGCGGGCGGAGATCCCTCAGCCCAGACGGTCGCACCGTCACCGCCAGCCGCGGCCACCACCGCACCGTCACCGCTGACGGCAACCGAGGCCACCGATCCGGACAACTTCCCGGCCGTACGACGGGCTCCGCTCGCGACGTCCCATGTGGCCACCTCGCCGTCGGCTGTGCCGATGACTGCCGTACGGCCGTCGGCCGAGCCCACCAGGGCCGTGACCGACGCGCCGAAGTGGGTGTAGCGGACCAGCGCCGGGCTGGCGTTGGCGGCCTGTAGCAACGCCATCTCGGTCTGGCGGTTGGGGTCGATCCGGTACGCCTGCACCGCGAGCAGCTGGGCCAGGTCGAGTTGCGTGGGCAGCAGAGCGTCGATGTTGGCCGCCAGCTGCTGCGACTTGGCCACCCGGGCCTGCCGCTCCGCCTCCAGCCGCTGCTGATTGGCGATCACCGCCGCCGACACCGCCGCCGCCGACAGCAACGTCAGCACAACGACGGTGCTCGCGATCAGCCGCCTGATCCTCTTACCCAGCCGCAGGTGGGCGCCGATCAAGGCGTCCTTGGGGCGGTTACGGATCGGGGCCGCGAACTCCGCGACCAGGTCACCGAGGGTGATCCTTGACGGTGCCGTCGGGGCGGCGGGTTGCTGCGGCACAAGCTGACGCAGATCAATCCATAATGGTTCCTCGCCGAACCGGCCGGCCAGGGCGCGCGGCAGCGCGGTGGTCATGGTCCAGTCGAAGTCGCGGCCCAACCATCGGATGTCCCCGTCGGTCAGCGCGAGCAACATCCGATCAGTGCGCCGATGGGTAAGCCACCACTGCACCTCCTGCGACACCCAGTGGGAGGCGGCCGACGCCGGAGAGGCCATCAGCACGAACCATTCGGCCTTCTCCAGCCCGGCCTGGATCGTCGACCAGGCGTTCGGCGTCATCGACAAACTGGTCTCGTCCCGGAAGACCCGCAGCGCCCGCGGCTTGTACCAGGGACGCGCGAACTTCTCGAGCTCTGTCTGTAACGCCTGAGCCAGTAGCTTGTCCGCTTGATGGCTGTACGAGATGAACGCGTCGTAATGATCGACCGATGCCCGCATGGCCTAAGTCAACACGAGCAAGCTCAGCGTGACACTTCGAGAACCAGTTGTAACTTGCGTCTCTTCGATGCGCCCTGGCGACCGAACGGGCAGGCGTCACGTGCAACAGTTCGATACCGGCGAATCGTCCACCCGGGTCAGGATTTGACGCCGGCCAGCTTGGCCAGCATTTCCACATAGATCGCCAACTCGCCCTGCACCCGCTGCAGGTCGGCGTCGAACTCGGCCCGCCGGGGCCAGCCCGACTCGTCCGACGGGGCGTTGCTCTGGGCCTCGAAGGCGCGCAGGTCGGTGTGCCAGCGAACCATGAACGGGCGGAGGCCCTCGTTGAGGATCCGGATGGCCAGCGGGCCGAGCGCGTCGGGACCGTCGGCTACCTCGGGCCCGACGTCCACCTGGCCACCGTGGCCCACGACCTCGCGCTATATCTCCTGGTCGGTGGCTACCGGCTCCTCTACGGCGGATCGCTGGAGCATGGCGCTGTCCGAAAGGACGGCAGCGCACCCGGCGACGACATGAACTACGTCCGCCGCCTCATGGATCTGGTGGAGCGGCACACACCCATGTCCGAGCAGGTCGACCGGCCGATCCGGCCGATCGTCAACCACGTACCTCTGCCGTGGCATGTCAGGATGTCCGAAGCAGACCGCAACTTCTATCGGCGCGACCGGGCCAATCTAATCGAGGGAAGACGGCCGGAGGACCCCCGCGTCCCCCAGCGGGAACTGGACCTGGCCGCAGCTGACGGATACCGGGAGACGGAACCACTCGGTCGCTACCCCAGCTCCCTCGGTCTGACCCGGATGCGCACGGACACCACGGACGATGCGACCGCCCGGGTGGCACTCGGCGGCAAGCTCACCGGGTATCTCGGTGTGCTGCCGGGTGTCGCCGAGGAGGTGCTGCTGACCTTGGAGAAGGGCCGACCGGTTTACCTGCTCGGCGCCTTCGGTGGGGCCACTCGGGCAGTTGTCGACGTCCTGCGCGGCGACGACCGGCCCGAACTCACCGAAGACTGGTGTGCCCACCACGTCAAGGGCTGGTCCGGTCTGTTCGACGAGTACCGGAAACGCGAACATCCGCTCGTCAGCCCCGAGGAGGCGGCCGACGAATTGCGCCGCCGCGGAGCCGGTGGTCTGGCCGCCGCCCTGAACAACGGCCTGACCGACGACCAGAACGACGAACTGGCCACCACCACCGACCCGTGGCGGGCCGTCGAACTGATCCTCACCGGCCTCAGAGCCAGCCACGATCACGAGCCGCGATGATGGCCTTGGTCCGGTTGTCCACGCCCAGTTTCGCGTACGTCTGGTTGAGCAGCCGGAACATCATCCGTTCGGAATAGCCGGCTCGATCAGCGAGGCGCGACACGCTGATCCCTTCGGTCAGTCGGCGCAGCCAGTCGATTTCGCGGTCGGACAGCGGACCGCTGACTGTACGGGGCTGGTTCGCGACCAGAGTGCGCATCAGATCGACCGGCAGCAGGCTGAGTCCGTCCACGGCGGCCCGGAAGGCGAATCGCACCGAGGACGGCGATGCAGCACGGGGCAGCACGCCGATCGCACCGGCAGCCAGGGCGCGTAAAGACGTCTCCGGCCCGGGGGTTTCCACTAACGCTACCACCGAGACATCCGGCCGCAGGCGGTGGATCTCGGCCAGCAATGTCCATTCGCGGGCGCTCAGCAGGCTGAGCAGGATCGCGGACGGTGCGTCGCCGGCGGCCCAGGCGATCAGATCTTCGGGTGTCTCCGGCTCGACGCCTTCCGAACTGAGGATGGCCGTCAGGCCCTCCACGAAGACCGGCAGCGGATCGACGACCGCTACCCGGATCGGCATGCGACGCGGACCTCTTCCCACGGGTGCCCCATCCTCAGATGGTCAGGCTCGGACTGGATTGGAGCCTCACGATGGCCGAGAGTCGGCACGGTCGCGCCAGGATACGGACCAGCATGTCAGCTTGCTGCCGCGACCTGGACACAGGTCTGCCCATCGAGCAAGAATGACCACGGTGGTGCGAGAGTCACTAATGGTGGAGGCCGTGCTGTGCCGCAAGCGGACGCCCTTCTGGCCTTCATCTCGTACTCCCGCACCGACGGTCCCGACTTCGTCTACCGGCTGCGGACGCGGCTCCGGTCCCTCGCTCCACATCTGACACCGTGGTCGGATTTCGATCGTCTCCCTGGCACGACATTCCCGACGGCAATCTCTCGTGCCCTGCGCGGTTCGGCCGTGCTGCTGTTCGTGATGACCCCGGAAAGCGTCCGCGACAAGAACCCGAACTGGTGCCAGAAGGAGGCGCTCCGGGCCTACCGGTGGGGCATCCCCATACTTCCGTTGCAGGTCGTGCCGCGGATCGAGCTGCCCTTCGACCTGGAAGGCGAGCCGCCTCTCCCGTTCACCGAGGAATCGGACGACGAATGGGAACAATTACGCGAACGGCTCCTGCGGATCGGCTCGCCAGAATTTGTTGCCCAGCAGCGTGCCGATCGACTGCATGAGACATTGGCGGCTGCCCGGATGGCGACCGGCCCTACTCGCGAACGACTCATCGACCTCGCCGACTGGCATCGCATCCGGCAGGAAGAGGAGCAGAAGCGCGCGAGGCCGGCCCGGGAGGATGACGACGATCGGAGCGACGAAGCGTTTCGCCACGTCGAGCAGCGCGGACAGCCTGCGCCTCGATCCGTGCATGAGGGGTTCATCAGCGTCAACGAGATGCCTATCCGCGCTCCGGTCACCTTCTTCGATCGCGATGATCAGCAAAGGGCGCTCACCACATACCTGAAGGGGGACGTTGTCCGGGTCATCACGGTGGTCGGCGGTGACGGGGACGGCAAGACGGGACTGCTCGCCGCACTGCGTCGTGTCCTTCGAGGCCGGGGTGCGGAGCCGGCCGCGGACGCGTTCCTCTATCTCTGGGCCCGCGGGTACCGGCGGGTGACACCGGATGTCGTCCTGGCCGATCTCTGTGGAGCACTCCCCGACGAGGATGCCGGCGATCGTTTGCGGCACGGGCTCGCGGCGACCGAACCCTGGCACAGCAAACTCGACAGGGTTGTTGCCGCGCTGAACAACCTTGTCGTTCACGTCGTGATCGACGACGCGCATGTTCTCCTCGACAAGGATGGTGAGTTCATCGACCGGGACCTGGGTGCATTCCTGGTCGCGCTTGTCGAGCGCACAGATCACCGGCTTCGCCTGATCGTCGCGGCCGCCCGGAAGCCGGTCGAGTTGCATCAGAGACTGGGTGAACGGGCCAAGGTCATACCGCTTTCCGGCGGCGTGCCCATGCCGGAAGCCGGTTGGCTGTTGCAGAGCCTCGACGACGGCACGCTGGGGCTCGCCCATGCCGGTGAACGCGAACTGGCGTGGCTGCACCGAATCACCAAGGGATTTCCCCGGCTGCTGGAGCTCGTGGCCGGGGTCCGGCAGGTTGATCCCGACCGCGGCCTGTTGGAACTCATCACCGACCTGGACGAGCCGGATGATGTGCGGGCAGCTCTTCTGGCCGCGATCATGGTCAAGCTGGATCGCACCGAACGTCTGGTCGTCCAGGCGCTGGCCGCGTTAGGCCGACCGGCTGGCCCCGAGGCGATCAGTTACCTGCTGCACGACTTTGCGCCTCATCTGATTACGTCGGCTCTGCTGAACAGGTTGTGCGAGCGGTATGTCATCCACCGTGATGGCGGGCGGTATTACCTGCCGGTGCTCGACGCCGAGATCATCCGTGGTACTGTCCCGCCGACTGCCGACCGCCCGGAGGGGCGTGATCCCTTCACACTTCGCATCCTGCGTTTGCGCGGCGCCCGATACCTGCACCTGCAGTGGACCAGACCGCACGTCATGGAAGACCTGTGGCCGCAGTTCAGCGAGATCGAGTTGCGCATCGCCGCAGACGATTGGCAGCACGCCTTCGAGCTGATCAACCGGGTCGACGAAGAGCCACTCCGGCGGTGGGGGCGGAGCGCGACACTGAACCGGTGGCGGCTCGACCTCCATGACAAACTCGATGCCGAGGCGCAACGTCCCAACCTGTCATATCTGGCGGCGGCACTCGATCAGCAGGACAACGTGGCCGAGGCCGAGGAGCAACTCCGGGCATTGCTCGGGTTGCTGGCGGAGACCACGGACGTCGACAACCGCGCGCGCACTCGCAATCAATTGGGCGGTGTCCTGTTCCGTCATGGGCGCCTGGCGGCGGCGCGGGACTTGTATGCCGTGGCGATGCGGGACAGCACACGCCATGGCCTGCGCCCCGAGCTGGCCGAGGCGCAAATGGGCCTCGCTCTGCACCAGGCCCGGACCGGTCACCACGACGAGGCGCTGCACTATCTCGATGAAGCCGACGAGGTCCTGACCTCTCATCCCGAGCCCGCACTCCGGGCTCGGCTGCAGCTGAACCGGAGCTGGGTGCTCGGTCAACTGGGTCAGTCGGTATCCGCGATCCGCCTCGCCCGGTCGGCCGGGGAGTTGGCCAGCGAGGCGGATGACCAACTGCTGCGCGGTGCCTGCCTGAACGGCGAGGCCACTCACCGGCTCTATTGGGAAGGATCGGAGCCTGCCCTCCGGCTCGCGCTGGATGCCGTGGGCATCGGAACCACCGCGAACAACACGCCTCTGTTGACGGAGGCGTACGTCACCGTGGCCCTGGCCCACCTCTTCGCCGGAAACGAGGAACTCGCCATCGAGGCGGCCACGGCGGCCACCGGGCTGCGCCGGACCCTCGCACGGCTGAACGCCTTCGCGGTTCTCGGCTTGGCCGCCTTTGCCGCTGGACAGGTCGACAAGGCGACCAGCTCGTTCAGTCAAGCACTGGCCGATTGCGACTCTCGTTTCCACCAGGACGAACGGGATTACTCCATGCTGGACTCGTACGGGTTGATGCTCAGTGGCCTGGCGTTGACAACCCGGGATCGTGACCGGGGCCGAGCCGCGATCGACACCTACCGACACGCCCGGGGCATCACCCGTGCCATCGGCGCTATGGATCGCAATCAGCGACTTCTGCGCTGCTTCGTCCGTCGCGGTGACGCCGTGCTGCTGGAACAGATCCGAGCGGCCGCGAACGCCGAGACCGGTTAGGCAGCCACCAGAAACAGGACCGCCACCGGAACACCGTCGATCTCATCTACTTCGACCGCGTCGTCCCAGCGAATCAACGCTATTGCCGACCCCGGTCCAGCGAATCCGACCACGGTGCCGGGCACCGGCTTGTTCGAAAAGTCTGGGTTGATCAGGTTCAGTCCCACCCGATCACCAAGCATTAGGTGCCGGCCCGGTCCGGTCAGGTAACACCGCTGCGCCCAATCCGTGGGTGCCCCGTAGCGGCCACTGCCTGGCGAGTTGTTCCCGTCTACCATGCGCGCTCCCCAAGAACGGCGCTTCGTTGTCGAGCCGCGACCAGGCTATGAGGCCGATCGGTCGGTCACCATGGCCGGCTACCGGCAGAGGTCCGACACATCCGGCTGCAGTCTCTGCCGTCCTGCCTTCCCCGGTTGCGCCGTTCACCGCGTGCCGGATGACAACGGTTACGGACCCGGCGAGAGCGGGCGGCGGGCGTCGTGGGTCCTCGCCGAAAGACCGCGAACCTCGCCCGCGCCCCGGACACACCGAGATCGACCCCGCCGTCCGCGACGCCCTGATCCGCGAGTCCCGCCAAGCGGTCATCGTCGGCCGCAAAGATGTGCACCCACCCCGGCCTACCGGCCAACCCTGCCTACCAGCACATCCTCACCGTGCTGACCGAAACCGAGACCCCACTACGGTGGAAAGACCTCTGCCATGCCCTGGACACCGGCACCGAACCCGCCCGCATCGAGGGCATGCGCACCAAACTCAAACGCCTGGTCCACCGGACTTGTCACCGAGACCACGCCCGGCCTGTTCGCCATCTCGCGCCCGCGAACCGACACCTGACCGCACCACCAGCAACCTCAGCAACACGCCAATGACGAACCGGGCGAAGACTTACATTCCGCCCTCTCACTGGGTGTTTTAGTGGCTTCGCGTGGCGGTCGCAGATGTTTCAGACGATGCGATCCGCCTGGATTGCCCCCCAGTGATTCGCATAAGGATGCGTCCGGTCGGCGGCTTTTCTTCCCTCGATCGTGTCTGATTGGCTTCTGCCACGAAATCGGCGGACCCGATGTCCGCAGGACCGAAGTTCTCGCAGCGTACGCCAGTAGACATCACCGAGCGCCGCACCTATCCCTGCGAGCTGTCCGATGCCCGCTGGTAGTTGATCGCACCCCGGCTGACCGCCTGGCGCCAGGCCCGCACCGACGCCCGAGCCACGCTCGGGATCAAGGGCCGCAACGCCACCCACGACCTACGCGAGATCTTCAACGCCATCCTCTACGTCAATCGCACCGGGCATCCCGTGGCGCTACCCACCCCACGACTTCCCTGCAAACCGGCGGTCTACGGCTACTTCACCGCCTGGAGCAAGGAAGGCATCTTCACCGACCTCGACTACGACCTCACCGGTCTCGTCCGCGACCATCACGGACGCGCCGCCGAACTCACCGCATCCATCATGGACACCCAGAGCATCAAGACCTCCCCCAATGTCCCCGTCGACAGCCAGGGCATCGACGCCGGCAAAAACGGCTCATGCAACACCGCCGACTCGCCCGCGACTACGAAACCCTGCCTGACCACTCAGCCAGCATGATCACCCGAGCCATGATCGACGACCTCGCCAAGAAACTCACGCAGGACGCCACCCTCACCCTGGCGAAACCCACCCAAAAATAAACACACAAAGTACGTAAATCAGACGTCCTCCTATCTTGCAGCACCCGTGCCCCGCGCGCGCTGACTTCGGTCAACGCCATCTTGGCCCGGTGCCGTTCTGAAAGTGGCCGCTACCGCGGCCTTCGGGGTCGTGCCTGCCATTGCCGACGTGGTCGCGCGGGCTCCCGGGCCCGCTTGATCTACTTCGGCAGCAGTCCGCTCTCGCCCATCAACCCCACCACTCACTCCGGAGCCTGGTCAACCAGCATCGCGGTCAACGGTTCATCGGTAGCTGAGCTGTCCATCCCTTCGGTGGGGTGCTGCTCGACGATCGGTTCGGTCGTGATGATGAAGCACCTCCTCAAAATTGAGATCGCCGCTAGTTGCACGCACCGGCTATTCGCAACGGGCGGCTTCTCGTCTACCATCACGAGATGGTGGCCAGCATGCGTCGGAAATGGGTTTACACGCGGTGGTTCGCCTTGATCGTCGGCCTGGCGGCAGGTGCGATCGTGGGCCTCGCCGTTTTCTGGGGAAGTCAATTGACCGGGGCGGCGCTCTTTGCGCTATGCGGTACGGTCGCTGGTGGCATTGCCGCTTTGGTTATTTATGCATTCGCTAGAACGGTGCGGCTGACCGAACTGACAGTTTCGGTTCCCAACCTAACGGATCTAACGTTTGCGGTTACGCCCACCAACGAGGGAATTGCATGGCGGCTCTTTGTTGAGTCGGTCACGCGTGTTTCTACCCAACCACTCGAGCAAGGAACGGGGCTCATCAGGGAGTCTCTTAACTCTCTTTACGACCTTTTTTCAACGGTTCGTGATACACTTATAGCGGCCGGGCCAACTGCAGGCGTGGCGGGCACCCAGACTGTTGAACACCTTGCTATCGGCATGCTAAATCACCAAATGCGTCCGTTCATGGCGAAGTGGCATGGCGAACTCTCTGAGTGGGAGCAACAGCACCCGGAAGCGCATGAGTCCGAGTGGCCTAAGAATGCCGAGTGTCGAATTGAGCTCGAGCGCATGCGGCTAGGCCTCCTCAATTATGTACGCGGGTTGGGCCAGCTCGCCGGAGTTAGCAACGTAGACGTCCTACTTGGCGGCCACGACTCATGGAAGCCACTTGACCCTGATGGACACGTTCGGTAGCCGCATTGCCTGACCGACGAGCGCTTCTGACCTATCGTCGAGCAGGGCCCGCCCGATGGACTGGGTCTGTCCAGTTAACGGCTGATCTTGGTTGTTGAACGAGTCAGTGGGCGGCCGGCGTCAGCCGGCCTTCGAAGGCGATCTGAAAGGCGTTCAGCGGTGCCTTCCAGCGCATGGTCCACCGGCGGCGGCCGGCGCCGGTCGGGTCCAGGCTCATCAGCGCGAGGTAGACGCATTTCAGCGCGGCCTCATTCGGGAAGTGCCCGCGTGTCCGGACGGATTACGGACCCGGGCGTTGACGCTTTCGATCGCGTTGGTGCTGCAAATGACCTTGCGGATCTCCACGTCGAACGCGAGGAACGGCACAAACTCGGCCCAGGCGTCGGACCACAGCTTCACGATTGCCGGGTGCTTCTTGCCCCAGGTCTCGGCGAACTGCATGAACCGTTCGGTCGCGGCGTCCTCGGTCGCAGCCGTGTAGACGGACTTGAGCGCTCGGGCGATCTTGTCTCAGCCCTGCCGCGCCGCGGAATGAGTTGCGCAGCAGGTGCACCACATATGTCCGGACGATGGTGCGGGGCCAGGGCCCCGGCAAAGTCTTGACGGTGTCCCACTTGAGTGGATCAACGTAGAAGCGCCTTGGTTGGTGGCAGCAAGACGGGCATGACCGGTTCAGAAGATCATCAAGGTTCCTACGCCACGATGATCTGTCCGAAGTGAGTCATGCCCGCACTGCCATCATCGATGATCTCGTCTCTGTCTGGTGCACCGGCTCTGACCGTGCCGGAAACCGCTGCCGGGTTGCCCGCTGCTCTGGCCGCGATGCGTGATCCGCGGCACGGCGAGGTATCCGGCACCAGCTCAGCGTGGTGATGACCGCGGCGGTGTGCGCCGTGGTGGCCGGTTACCGTTCATACGCCGCGATCGCGGAATGGGTGGCCGATGTGCCGGAAGCGACGGCTCAGGCCCTGGGCATCGCCGCTGACCGGCGCCCGTCCGGAGCGATGATCCGACGACTGTTGCAGGCCCTGGACCCGGATCTGCTGACCATGGTGATCGGCGCGTGGCTGGCCAGCCGGACCTTGGCGGACATCCCGGCCGGTCGGCGGGCGATCGCGGTCGACGGCAAGACGCTGCGCGGCTCGCGCACCGCCGACACGGCTGCCGATCATGTGATGGCCGCCTGCGACCAGGCTGCCGGCGTGGTCCTGGCCAGCACCGACGTCGACGGCAAGCCCAATGAGATCACCCGGTTCGTGCCGCTGCTCGACCAGATCAGCGACCTGCGCGACACCGTGATCACCGCCGACGCGATGCACTGCCAGCGCGACCACGTCACCTACCTCGCCGAACGCGGCGCACACTGGATCCTGACCGTGAAAGGCAACCAGCCCCAGTGCACAAACAGCTCACCCGCCTGCCCTGGAAGGCGGTCCCCGACGCTGATCGTGACGACGACCGCGGGCACGGCCGCCGCGAGATCCGCACCCTGAAGATCCTGACCGTCTCCACCGGCATCGACTTCCCGCACGCCGCCCAGGCGCTGCAGATCCGCCGCCGCCGACGCCTCGACGAGCCGAAACGCTTCACCACCGAGACCGTCTACGCCATCACCGACCTTCACGTCCACCAGGCCAAACCAGCCCAGCTTGCCGCGTGGATCCGCGGACACTGGTCCATCGAGAACAAGATCCACTGGGTGCGAGACGTCACCTACGACGAAGACCGCTCCCAGATCCGCACCGGCACCGGACAACAAGTCATGGCCGCTCTACGCAACGCCGCTATCGGCGCCTTACGCCCCGCCGGCGTCACCAACATCGCCGCCGCCAACCGCCATCACGCCCGCGACAGCACCCGCCCGCTCGCCCTGCTCGGAATCACCTGACGACTTTGCCGAGGCCCTGGGTGCGGGGCTAGACCGCCTCGCCCGCCTGCGGCAATCCCTGCAACCCGTCACAGACGAGCATGAGCATGTCGGCCACGCCCCCGCTTTTGAGCTCGGTCAGTACGTGCAGCCAGTGTTTGGCTCCCTTGCCGCCGTCGCCGGCCCTCATGCCCAAGATGTCGCGGTGCCCGTCGACGGTAACCGCCAGGGTGAGGCAGATCGACCGGTTCGCGACTTGACCATCCCAGAGCTTGACGCTCACAGCGTCGACGAACACGACCGGGTAGATCGGGTCGAGGAGGCGGTTCTGCCACTCGGCCATCCCGTCGATGACCTTGTCAGCGATCGTGGAGATGGTCTGCTACCGCCCATCAGCCAGTGACATCGCTCCTACGCTTTGGATCAACCATGACCCGTCAACGCCCCAGCTACGAGTCCGGTTGTGATGGTCGTTCAACCTTCATGCCATCGAGTGATCACCATCTCTGGCAACTTTTCAACGATCTCCGACCGGACACGATGCATAGATCATCTCGATGAATTTCGAATAGCCCTCTGGACCTATTACTTCCTGAGGCGAGCCGAGTGCAGAGAGCTCCGCTCTAGAGCACTCGATCCATCACGATGCCCCCACGTCAGATTGACGACAGTACAAACAGGCTTGCCCAGTGCCACCTGCCGGGTATTAGCTGGCGGGAAGACAGGCCCCCAGAGGAGGACGGATCCTTGGCGAAGAAGCTGGCGATGGCATGGTTGCTGGCGGCCCTCCTTACGCTCGCAGCATGTTCGGGTGGTCCAGATCGCGCGGAGTACATCCGACGCGCCGAGCAGGTGTGTTTGAAATTCTCCGATCTTGCCGCTCAGATTCCTCGGCCGAGTGACGTCAACGACGCCGCAGCGCAGGCTGAGTACTTGCGCCGATCTGCCGAAGTCAACCAACAGCAGGTGGACGAATTGCGCGCTCTCGAACGGCCTGCAGACGATCAATCCACCCTGACCGAAATCTATGACGAAGTCGATCGAGTGATTGCGAGGGAGCTGGAGGCGGCCAACTTGCTTGACCAAGGGGACGAACGCTGGAGATCGAAGCTTCTGGAGATGACAACCGCCGCTCGGAATAGTAATGCGCGAATCGACGAATATGGAATGAAGCGGTGCGGGAGCGAGCAAGCCTAACTTCGCCTAAGAGATTTCTTTACGACGCTTTCATTTCTTATAGCGAGGAAGAGCGCGGTAGGAGATTTGCAGACCGGATCGAGCGGGCGCTCACGCGCATTGACCGAGAGGCGCCGCTAAAGATCTTTATTGACAGGTCTGATCTAGCTGCAGCGCGATCGCTACCAGAAGCTATAGAAACAGCCCTCCGTAATAGCCGCCATCTTATCCTCCTCCACTCTGCTAGGGCAGAGCGGTCTATTTGGGTGCGCGAGGAGGTGCGAATTTGGAAAGAAATCCAGAGTGCCGACCCTGCGCGGCATGCAAACCTCGTAATAACGGATCCGGGCTGGTTATGGGATAGAGATAGCAACAACTTGACCCGCGCTGCGGGTGGCTCATCATCTCTTATCGAAGGACTATTTGTCGACCAGCCTCTATTTGTCAAACTGGACAAGGTCAAAGTTCGAGACGCACGCCTTTCATCGCCATACTTTCGGGAAGGGATGGCGCGACTCGCGGTTGCGATCGGCAGTCGCCAGAATATCCGCGACTTGATGCAACGGGAGAAGCGGCGCCAAAGGCGTAAGCGGATATTTCGAATTCTTGTAACGGCAATTCTAATCCTGGCTCTCGCCATTGCAGCTGGCATAGTTGCCATGGATCGTATTGAGGCAGACCGAATCGCAGTGAACCAACTGATCAGTGAGGCGCAAGACGAGCCCGATCAAGTGGCCGCAGCAGCGATGGCGCTTGAAGCTTATGGCCGAAACCCCTCTTCGTCCGAAGCGGGCCTCAGGCTCTTACGGACTAGATCATCCCTAGTCGCCTCCTTGCCAAGCAGCAACAATGTAACTTCTTCCTTAGCTATCACGCGGGATGGCGACCGGCTCGCGACGGTCGGCTACGACGGCCTTCTGACGCTCTGGGACACTCGCAACCAACTCTTTCCTGCTCTGCTTGGCACACGGGAATTGGGCCGATATGCAATTTCTGCAGACTTCTCGCGGGATGGCAAACTACTCGCTGTGGGTCGGCTGGATGGGGTAGTGGCTCTAATAGGTAATCCCGGGCTCAAGGTGCTCTCCTCAAACCCTTACGGGCTGGGGGCCGTCAAGGCGGTCAGCTTCGATCCGCGCGTCGACAGGTTAATCGTCGCTGGAGAGAACGGCTTCGGAACCTGGGACGTCTCCGCACCGGAGCAACCTCGGCAGATTGGAAAGCTGGTCCCAAGCCTTGACACCATTCGTGACGCCGTTGTTGCACCAGACCGGCCGATGCTGGTAACTGCAACGGAAGCCGGTATTGCGTGGTGGAACCTCGAACGAGGAACTCTCCTCGATCAGCACAAATTCCCAGAACCGAATGCGCTCGCCTTCTCGGCCGACGGGAGTCAGCTCGCAGCTGGCAGCTTCAAAGGAGTTCTGGCTACCTTCGATGACAGAATGAATGCGACCGACCAATGGACGGCACTGTCCGGCAACATCCTAGATGTGGCGTTCCTGCCCGACGGTCGCCTGCTTGCCGCAGGGCAGGCGCCAGAAATGACTATTTGGCGGGATGCTAACACGTCAGTCCCGCTAAGACTTGCAGGCGGGATGAGCTTTGCTTACGCCGTTGCGGCTTTTCCGAAGGGTGACCGCATCGCAGTTGGCGGCGGTAACCAATCGCCAGTTCTACTCGTACGTAGCACCGATCCCCTTAGCGCTGCGCGGGGGCAGGAGACCAAGACGGAGTTTCGCCCAAGCGCTTTATCGGGGGGCAGGTCAGGTGAATTGTTCTGGGGAGACGTCGGCGGCGAGTTGCATCATCGCACTGTCAAGATTCCATCGCGAAACTCAGGCATCTCGGTTGGCTCACCGGTGACTGCCTTGGCCCATAGTACTGATGGAACTCGAATCGCTTACGGCACCCAATCAGGAGTAACGGCCATACTGGCGCCGGATGGATCCGTCGAACCTGTCGCCCGCGGTGGCCGGGCAATCCGCGGTTTAGCTTTTGTTGCCGGAGGCTTGGCCGTGCTCGATTCGGATGGGATCGTTCGAATCTATAAGGGCTCCGGAAAAATCCATGAGATCGACCCTGCCGACGACCGAATTCTGTCCATTGCGGCCGGGCCTGCAAACGGAACATTGCTGGTGGGTCGAGCGAAGGGCGACGTCGAATTGCTAATTTTGTATGAGGAGGGCAGACACCACAGAGCCTCAAGGATGCCCGGCCGGTCGGGCGTCTCCTCGCTCGCCGTCTCCCAAGAGGGTCTGATTGGCGTCGGCCGCGAAGACGGCAACGTTATGTTCACTAATTGGCAGGGTGACAAACTGGCACCTCCCAAACAAGTGCGTGCCGGTGTTGGTGCGGTGCGGTCACTGTCCTTTTCACCGTCGGGCGGGCATGCTCTTGCGACGACGGGCGCGGCGACAATTACGTTGATTAGCACGCGTGCTGGCGCCATGCATTCCGTGGGGGACGTGCCGGGGCCCGGCGCTGAGGTCACCATGGCAACTTTCATAGATGCCGGCGACATCTTCGCCGCAGCTAGCTACGATGGCAAGATCATGTTTGGCGATGTCGCCGAGCTTGTCGCGATAGATGCGCAGCTGATCCGTTCAGCTTGCGCCGCCGTTGCAGGCCAGATGGCGGTGCAGCAATGGTTCGTACATCAGGGCAACCCTTGGCGGGACAGCAACTCTTGTAAGGACGTGGACTGAGCTGCATCGGGTTTCCCGGACAGGTGGACCAAAGTAAAATTGGTTCGCCTGGAGAGGGAGAAAATTGCCACGCCCGAAAAGAACATTCTCATCTGAATTCCGTGAAGAAGCGGTGAAGCTAGTTATCGACAGCTCCCGGCCTATCGCCGTGGTCGCCCGTGAACTCGGAATCGGTGAGGGCACTTTAGGAAACTGGGTCAACACATACCGCCGCGAACACGCCGGCGACGAGCCGCCCCTGAACATCAGTGAAAGAGAACGACTTCGCCAGCTCGAGCGGGAAGCTCGAGAACTGCGCATGGAGAACGAGTTCCTGAAAAAAGCCGCAGCGTACTTCGCCCGGGATCATCGCTGAGCGACACGTTCGAGTTTATCGACGCCGAGTACGCAGCTGCACCACCGAACAATCCCAGCGCGCCCTCCATCGCGCGCATGTGCACATGGCTGAACGTATCCCGATCCGGGTTCTACGAATGGCGGCGGAAAGAACAATCCGCTACCGCGCGCCGCCGCGAAGAGATAAAGGGCTACATCCAGTACTTCTTCGACGCCTCCGACGGCACCTACGGCTACCGGCGTATCCACGCCGACCTGCGCGACCACGGCATCGCCTGCGGCGCCGAACTCGTCCGCGCCCTGATGCGAGAGCTGGGCCTGCAGCCCTGCCAGCCCCGGCCCTGGCGGCACAGCCTGACCGACGCCGGCGACACCCCACACCGAATTCCTGATCTCGTCCACCGCGACTTCACCGCCGATAAGCCGGGGCAGAAACTCGTCGGCGACATCACCTACATTCCCACCTGGCAGGGATGGCTGTTTCTCGCCACGGTCATCGACTGCCACACCCGCGAGGTCATCGGCTGGGCCATGGACGACAACTACCGCGGTCCGCCGGGAGGTGATCCGAGCCGAGACATCCAGGCCCGTTTGTCCACCTGGGCCATCCTGGGGAAATCCTGGCCAACGCGCCGGACAGGCGAGTTTGCGCAGGTCGGAGCCTCTCTATCTCAGATCACCCAGATCTACGAGGGTACGAACCAGGTCCAGCGCATCGTGATGTCGCGGCAGCTGCTGAAGGGCTGAAGAAGGGACCTCTTGCGGGTCGGGTGCCTTATTGCCGGGCGTTGCAGCCCGGCAATAAGGCGTGCTCGGCTGCTCGGCGATCCTCCGGTCTCATCGGCCGGTGAAGTGCCCTGTCACTCCCAGCGGTCGTACGACTCGTACTCGCCGTACTCGTCCTCCAGCCAGCCCAGGTCGCGCCAGGTGCCGCTGCCGTCGAGGCGGCCGTCGAGCTCCAGCTCGATGTAGCTGCCGTCGTGTTCCGCCAGCCGGATCCGCTCGCCACGGCTGTAGAAGAACATCGATACGCTGATGTGCGGCCGGCCGTCGATGGGCTGCATGCCGAGCACGCCGTTCCACGTCAGGCCGAAGCCGGTCGGGGAGGCCGCCGGGCCGCGCACCGACACGGAGAACGCCTCCGCCATCTCGGTGGCGCCGAGCACCTCCACCCGTTGCCGGAGATGCTGGGACAGCGAGTCGGCGATCGCGGCGATCTCCTGACGCCATCGGCCGGTGAAGTCCTGGTTCTCACGGGCGTCGCTCATCAGGGCCAATCCTGTTCTTCCCAGCGCTGGCGATTCGGGTAGATTACCGTGTTCGCCGGGCGCGACTGGACCTCGACGTACGCGGCGTCGTCGGCCCACTTCTCCGGCTTGACGGGCTTCGGGTTCCCGTGTCGGGTGTCGGCCTTGCCGTAGGCGGTGATGACCGAGTCCTTCTTTCCCGCCTCGGTGACGGCGACCGAGCCGTCCTTGTAGTAGATGTCCACCTCGCGGCCGTTCTTGTTGTAGCCGGTGAACGTCCGCTCGGGGTTGTTCAGGATGTCGGCCTGCGTCTCCCGGTCGACGCCGTGCTTCGAGTCGGCGTGACCGGCGGGCCGGCCGGTGGCGGACGGCGGCGCGCCGCGAAGCTCGTCGGGTGCGACCCGGCGCCGGAAGTTGTCGAAGCGGTCCTGGGTGAGGTCGCGCCGCGGGTCGCCGGAGCGGCGCGGCCACGGCGACGGCGTGTCGCGGCCGCCCGGACTGTGCGACGAGTGGCCGCCACCCCGCTTGCCGTCCTTGAAGACGCCGTCGAGCGGTTTCAGGATTCCTTTGGCGACGGCACCAGCGGCCTTGCGCTTGCCGGACGAGTTGCCGTTCGACCTCCCGGACGAGGAGCCGCCCGACGAGGAACCGCCCGACGAGGAACTGCCGCGCCTAGCCATTCAGTACCGCGTCGATCGCCATGCCGAGGAGCTGGTCGAGGATGAACTGCGTCGCGATCTTGAAGATCGGGATCTCCAGCAGCGACGCGCCGAACGTGACCACCGCGGTCGCGATGGCCTGGGCTATCTGGATGGCCAGGATCGTCAGCTGCACGATGACGTTGATCTTCAGGGCGAGGACCACGCCCGCCATCACCATCAGGCCCGCGCCCATGATCTGCGCCCCGGTCTGCGCGTCGGCCAGCTGCGCGGACGGGCCGTCCGCCGCCGCCCACGCGGTCTGGAACGCGGTGATCGTCTCTCCGCGGTTGCTCTGCCAGGCCCCGGCCGCCGCGGCGTCCGCCGCGGCCACGTGACCGCCGATCATGCCGGCCGCGTTCATCCACGACTGGCCCAATTCGAACAGCCGTTCCTCGTCGGCCTCGGGCCAGGTGAAACCCAGCATGCCAAGTACCTCGATCAGTTCAGCGGGCAACTGCAGACCCACTCCGCCCCTCCCCGTGTGGCGTTGTGCCGCCGGACTAGCCCAGCGTCGATCCGATCTGGCCCAACTGCTGCGCGATCTGCTCCTCGACCGCGTCGTACGCGTCGGCCACGACCGCGAGCTGGTAGCTGTAGTCGCCCATCGTGTCCAGATTGGAGTACAGGCAGTTGAACGCCATCGCGTACGCGCCCTGGTACACCTCGCCGATCAGCATGCCCAGGTCGTCACCGCCCCACGGCGCGTCCTCCGCGGCGGTCTCTGCCTCGAGGCGCCCGAAGTCGGCGAGTGCGGCCTGGAAGACGGCTCCGATCCGGTCATCGGTGGCGCGCAACGACTCGGGGTCGACCTCGAAGCCGCTCATCGGCGCGTCTGCTGTTCGATCTGGCGCATCGCGTCGCGCAGACCCTCGGTGATCCGGTTCATCGACCGCATCCCCTGCTCCTGGACCTCCGCCAACCGGGCCGCCAGCTGCGCCGGATCCGCGGCGGACACGGACGCCTCCGCCGCGTTCGCGCCGCGCAGCGACGCCCAGGCCGCGTTCACCGCCTCGATGATCTCCTGTTGCAGTTCGTGCCGGGACATCGACGCGGTACGGTCGTCCAGCAGCAGCCCGACCAGCCGCCCGTCCGCCGCCATCTGCGCCCGCACCTGCCCGTCCGCCGTCAGCCCGACGCCGACCGCGTGCGGATCGTCCAGCATCGACGGCGGCTTCGGCGGTGCGGCGGCCGCGACCTGGGCCCGGGCGCGTTCCAGCAGCTCAGCAAGATCGATACCCGCTCGGTCCGCGCTCATTCCGTCCCCTTCGTCTTCAGCCGCGCCATCGTACGAGAACGCCGCAAACCGATCCGTCGGCTGAGCACGGCCGGCAGCCCGGACCGGACCCGGCCGGTGAGTGGCTTTCTGTCGTGTACCGATCGTGGTGACCGTCTGAGACTGCGACCGCGTCACGTGGTGTCGGCCGCCCTGGCCGGCAGCGGAACGTTCAGCGGCGCCGGTCGACGTCGTCCAGGAAGTCGCCGACGACGGCGAGGAACCGGTCTGGCTCCTCGACGAACGGCATGTGGCTCGAGTGCTCGAAAAGCGCCAACCGGGCGGTGGGCAGCCGCGCGGCAAGGTCGCGGGCCACGTCGGGCGGGATGAGGTCGTAGGTTCCGGTGACGACCAGGGCCGGGACCTCGATCTCACCGAGGCGGGGCGTGACGTCCCAGCCCCGCAGGTTGCCGACCAGCTCGAACGGGCTGGGCCCGTTCATCGCGGTGAACACCTCGGGATGCGCCCGGCGGGCGGCGGCGGTCCGCAGGTAGCCGTCCGGCGGCGGCTGCACGCGGCAGACGTGCTCGGCCATGAACGCCTCCATGAACCGTTGCCCCTGTTCGGTGCTCAGGTCCACTCCGCCGGCGCCGCCGCCGGGGCCGGTCAGCGACGGCTTGGTGTTGCACAACACGAGTGACCGCAGCCCGGCTGGGCGGTGCAGTGCATGTTCCATCGCGAGCATGCCGCCCCATGAGTGCCCGGCGAGGTGGTAGCCGTCATCGAGGCCCACGTGCTCGACCAGCAGCCGAAGTTCGTCGAGGAACAGCGCGACGGTCCAGAAGTCGGCGGGCGCGTCCGGGCGTAGCGACGACCGTCCGTTGCCCACCTGGTCGTACAGGACGACGCGGCGGCCGGAGCGGGAGAGTTCGCCGATCGATTCCACCTCGTCGTGGGTCGCTCCGGGCCCGCCGTGGCAGACGATCACCGGTGTGCGGGGATCGTTCGCGTCGCCGAGGATCCGGTACCAGGTTTCGAGGCCGCGCCAGGACAGCATGCCTTCGTTGCTCACGGTCATGGGCGCCACCGTACGATCGACTTTCTTCACCGTAAAAGACTTAAAATGCAGTAATTTATGCGCCGTGCGCATGAATCTGACGTTGGCGCAGCTGCGCCTCGTGGTTGCGGTGGCCGACTCCGGCTCGTTCACCGATGCCGCCGAACGGGCTCTGATCAGCCAGCCCGCCCTGAGCCGGGCGGTCCAGGACGTCGAGCGCGTGCTCGGCGTCCGCCTGTTCGACCGGACGACCCGTTCGGTCGCGGTCACCGCCGACGGCCGTGAGTTCGTCCGGGTGGCCCGGGAGATCCTCACCGGGGCCGAGAACGGGCTGGCCCGGTTCCAGGCGTACCGCGACGGCCACCACGGCACGGTCACCGTGGGCGCCCTCCCGGCCCTCGCGGCCTGCGTGCTGCCGTTCGCCTGCCGACGCCTCGCCGAGGAGCGACCGGACATCCGAGTTCGCGTGCTCGAGGCCGACGCCATGCAGATCCTCGACCACATCCGCGCCGGCCGGGCCGACATCGCGGTCACCGAAGCGCCGGAGCCCGCCCCCGACCTGCGCATCCAGCCGATCGGTGACGACCGGACCGTCGCCGTGGCCCCCACCGGTCATCCGCTGGCCGCCGCCGCGACCGCCTCCTGGCGGCAGTGGGCACGCCATCCGGTCGTCGCCTACCGCGGCGGCCCACACCTTCCGGCCGGCGTAAAGCCCTCTGTCGCCTACGAGGCCGACACCGCGGCGACCGTGGCGGCCATGGTCGCCGCGGGACTCGGCGTGGCCGCGATGCCGCTCAGCGCGCTGCCGCTCACCAGTCAGGAGTCGATCGCGGTCATCCCGTTGACGCACCCGCTCGTGTCCAGGCCGCTCGCGGTCGTGACGCGCACCGTTCCCGCGATCGCGCCGAGCGCCGAAACCGTGCTCGGCATCCTGCGGAGCGTGCGCTTCGACCCGTTGAGCGGACGAGCACCGGCGCTCGTCGACGTCACGCAGAATGCGCATTCCCGTACGTAGCCTGGGCCGTCACCATGAATCGGCTCGACGGACGGCGCGTGAGGAGTGCAGTCGATTCATGTCGCTGATGCATGGGTGACCGGCGGCCTGCCGTTGCCTCCGGGTCCGACGTCGCCGGTACGACGCGGCTGACGAAGATGTCCTGACGGGGGCCCTCGACGGGACCGACGACGAGTCCGGCACCGCGTGGTTCCGGTATCCGCTTCGGGGGAACGCCGCCGGTGCGGGGTCAGGAGCGTGCGGGTTCGCGGTCGCTGGTGGCGGCGGTGTGGGGGACGGCGTCGATGTCGTGTGCGAGGTCCGGGTCGGTTGCGGGCTGGGGCACACAGAGCAGAAGGGCGTTCGGCCGTACGGTGATCAGCAGTTGGTTGCCCGGCGCGATGAGGTCGCCGTCGAGTTGCCGGGGCTGGACGCGGGTGCTGCGGATGTCGATCCGGGCGGCGGTGAGGATCTCCACGCGGGGCACGGATCTCCGGCGCAGCAGCAGGCCCCAGCCGAGTGTGGCCCAGTGCCAGAGGGTGCGTGGGCTGAGGATGGCGATGTCGAGCAGGCCGTCGTCGGGGCGTGCGTCGTGCAGCAGCCGCATCCCGCCCTGGAGCCGGCCGACGTTGCCGACGATCACCGACCGTGCGCGGCGGTCGAACGGCGGCCGGTCGTCGAGCGTGATCCGGACGCGCATCGGGCGTCCGCGGAGGTGCCGGGCGGCGCCGCCGATGTAGGCGAGCCAGCCGATGTGCCGCTTGGCGGTGGCGTTCGTGGCGTCGAGCATGCTCGCGTCGAAGCCCATGCCGGCCATCACGGCGAAGCTCTGGTCGCCGGTGACGCCGACGTCGATGAGCCGGCGGCCGCCCTGGAGCACCACGTCGAGGCCGACGGCGACGTCGCCGGTGAGCCCGAGGTTGGCGGCGAGCAGGTTGCCGGTGCCGGCGGGCAGCACGGCCATGGCGACGCCGGTCCCGGCGAGCGCGGTGACGCAGGCCATGACGGTGCCGTCACCGCCGCAGACCAGGACGATCTCGGCGCCGGCCCGGACCGCGGCGGTGGCCTGGCCCGCGCCGGGGTCGTCGACCGTGGTCTCCAGCCACAACGGTGCCGGCCAGCCCGCGGCGGTGAGCGAGTCGGTGATCGTGCGGCGTAGCGAGTCGAGGTCGGGCACCTTGGCCGGGTTCACGACGACAGCGGACAGGGGTGTGTGCATACCGGGCCTCACCTGGTCGAAATGGAGTGCGCGGCCGCCGCCTGCCCGGAGTCCGTCCGGGCGGCGGCAGCCGTCGTGCCGATCAGGCGTCCGTGCCGCCGCGCCGCCCGGCCTTCGCCAGGCCGCGGCTGAGCATGTATCCGATGGTCAGCAGCGCGACGTAGAACCAGGCCTGGTCGGCGCGGAACGGGTCACCGGAGCCGGCGTCCCCGCCGGTGATCGCGGAGGCGAGCAGAACACCCACCACGACCACGGCGTACGCGATGAACTCCGTGGTGCGGTAGGCCGGCTTGGTCCTGGCCCGGCCGCGGGGGGTGCCCTTGACCGAGGTGATGCCGGCGGGCGTCTCGTGGTCGTGCTGGGTGGCGCCGAAGGTGGAGCTGGTCATGATGTCTCCGAAGGCAGGTGGTGCACGGACCCGAGGTGGGTCTTCGCCGGCGGGTGTCCGGGCCGGCACCGTCCGCGACGGGAGAGGCCGTGTGCTGCTGCGGCTGTCGACCGGGGGTTACCCCTGCCGGTCCCCGGCCAAACCGGCCGTGGCCGGCGGGCCGGCCGCGTCCTGCCGCAGACGCACCACGAGGTACGGGAAGCCCAGCTCGGGAACCGTGCGGCGCAGCGGCTCGGGGTCGTGCCCGAGCATCTCGACCGTCACCCCGAGCCCGCCGGCCACCAGCGTGCCGGCGGACAGGGCCTCGCCGGCGTGCAGCCAGTCGAGGTTGCGATCCTGCGGGCCGTGCAGCACGGCGAGGACGGCGCCGGGTTCACCCGTGAGCGCGCCGGCCTGGTCCGGGCTGAGCAGCGCGAGACCGACGTGCTGGGTCTCGAAGGCGGTGACCACGGTCCGCAGGTGCGCCGGCTCGATCGGGCCGCCGTCGGCTGCCGGCGGACCCGGGTGCTGCCGGATGGCGCCCGCCAGTTCCGTGGTGTCCGCGCTGACCGGGGCGGGGCCGTCGAGGCGCAGGCGGGCCAGGTGTGCCGGGGTGTCGCCGTCGGGCTGCCGGGTCACCGTGACTCGCCAGCCCTGGGCGGCGAGCGTCAACCGGGCGTGGTGCAGTGCCGCGCCGCAGCTGATCATGGTGCGCCGCCCGGTGGGCTCCCGGCCGTGCTCGATGAAGAGGTCGAGCAGACCGCTGCTCACCCGCCAGCGCCACGGCTGGACCCGATCGGTGGTGGGTGCCCGTCCGGCGGCGACGATGGCCCGGCGGAAGGTCTCGTTCGCGATGCCGTGGTCGACCGGACGCACCGCGCCGGTCGGGACCGGGCTCATCGGGCGGCCTGCACCGGTCGGGTGCTGGAGGGGCGGTGAAAGGACATCGGTGACTTCCGATCGTCGGGACCGCCGCGGGCGCGGGGCCCAACCCGGGGGCGCGGGCGAGGACGAGGTCCACCGAGGTCGGTGAGGCGTGCCGCCGGCGGCGGCAGGAGCCGATGGCAGAGCATCGGACGCCTCCCATGCTACGCGCACCCGGCGAGGCACGGTCCCGGCGAGCGCTCGGCGAGCCGCGGCCGAGTCCGCCCCGGACGCTGCGGGCCCGGTCGGGCGCGCCGGTCGCGGGCGGGTGGTGCGGGGGCGTACGGTGGGTGGGTCACCCGGGTCCCCGGTGGCCGCCCATCCGCCGCCACCTGTCCCGATGCGCCTCCCGATCCGGGATCGTCGGCCGAGATCGCCCACGAGGAGCATCGATGACGATTGCCCGCATGCCAGGACGCCGGTGAGGGTCGCCCTTATCGGCCCGATCGCCTGGCGGACCCCGCCGCTGCACTACGGCCCGTGGGAGCAGATCACCGGTCTGCTGGCCGACGGGCTGACCGCGCGCGGTGTCGAGGTGACGTTGTTCGCCACGCGTGACTCGGTCACCACGGCGGCGCTGGACGGGGTCGTGCCGCACGGTTACGCGGACGACTCCCTCCTGGACGGACGGGTGCAGGAGGCGCTGCACGTCGCGCACGCACTGAGCCGCTCGGCCGAGTTCGACCTGGTGCACAACCACCTCGACTGGCTGCCACTGGCCTTCGCCGCGCACTGCCGGGCGCCGATGCTGACCACCGTGCACGGATTCTCCGGACCGGGCATCCTGCCCGCCTACCGGGCCGCGCGCTCCGCCTACGTGTCGATCTCCGACGCGGACCGGGTGGCCGGGCTCGACTACGCCGCCACCGTGTATCACGGTGTCGACCTCGCCGGGCTGCCGTTCACCGCGGCACCGGGTGACGGGCTGGTCTCGTTCGGCCGGATCCACCCGGACAAGGGCACGCACACGGCGATCGAGATCGCCCGCCGAGCCGGTCGCCGGCTCACGATCGCCGGCATCGTGCAGGACGAGCGCTACTTCGCCGAGCTGGTGGCGCCGCACATCGACGGCGACCGGGTGGTGTTCCTCGGCCCGGTCGGGCCCGCGGACCGGCCGCGGGTGCTCGGCACCGCGGCCGCGCTGCTGCATCCGATCGCGTTCGACGAACCGTTCGGACTGTCCGTGGTGGAGGCGATGGCGTGCGGCACGCCGGTCGTCGCGTACGCCCGGGGCTCGATGCCCGAGGTCGTCGACGAGGGGCTGACCGGCGTGCTCGTCGACGACGTGGACCGGGCCGTCCAGGCGGTCGGCCGGGCCGTCGCGCTGGACCGGGCCCGGTGCCGGGACCGTGCCCGGGAGCGCTTCGGCGCCGACCGGATGGTCACCGACTACCTGGCCGTCTACGACCGGCTCGCCCGGCACCCGTAACGCCCACGCGCCACATCCGCCGGTTCGCCCGGCACCCGTAACGCCCACGCGCCGCATCCGCCGGCGCGACGGCGCACCCGAACGACTCAGGAAGGTCGATCACCTCATGCGTACCTACGGTTTTCTCAGCACCCACCCGCCGACCCGGTGCGGACTCGCCACCTTCAACGCCGCGCTGGCCGCGGAGCTCGACGGCGGGATCGTGCGGGTTCTCGACGGCAGCATCGCGGGGCAGGCGCCGCCGGGTGTCGTGCACACCTGGTCGTCGCGGTCGCGCGGTGGCTGGCCGGCGGCGGCCGCCGCGCTGGACGGGTTCGACGTGGCGATCGTCCAGCACGAGTACGGCATCTACCCGGGTGCGGACGGCGAGGAGGTGCTGCCGCTGCTGCGCCGGTTGACCGTGCCGAGCATCGTGGTCCTGCACACCGTGCTCACCCATCCGTCCGAGCGCCAACGCTCGCTGCTGACCCAGATCGTCGGCGCGGCCGGCGCGGTGGTCACGATGACGCACACGGCCCGGGAGCGGCTGCTGGCCGGATACCCGGTGGATCCGTCGAAGGTGACGGTCATCCCGCACGGCACCGCCGGTCCGGTCGGTGGTCCGGCCGCCCGCCGGGAGCGGCCGCACCTGCTCACCTGGGGGCTGATCGGCCCCGGTAAGGGCATCGAGTGGACGCTGCGGGCGCTGGCCCGGCTGCGGGACCTGGAGCCGGCGCCGACCTACACGGTGGCGGGCCGGACCCATCCGAAGGTGCTCGAGCTGCACGGGGAGGCGTACCGGGCGGGTCTGCACCAGCTCGGCGCGGAACTCGGCGTCGCGCACACGGTGGACTACCAGCAGGTCTATCACGACCAAGCCGCGCTCGGCGCGCTGATCCGTTCGGCGGACGTGGTGGTGCTGCCCTACGATTCCCGCGAGCAGGTCACCTCGGGCGTGCTGATCGAGGCGGTGGCGGCCGGGGTGCCGGTGGTGGCGACCCCGTTCCCGCACGCGGTGGAGCTGCTCACCGACGGGCCGGGCCTGCTCGTGCCGTACCGCGATCCCAAGGCGCTGGCCAAGGCGATCCGGCGGCTGCTGACCGTGCCGGGGCTGGCGGCCCGGCTGTCCCGGAACTCCGGTGCGCAGCTGCGCTGGCCGGCGGTGGCGCGCGGCTATGCCGAACTGGCCGACCGGCTGCTGGCCGCGCGCCCGGGAACGGTCGGAGCGGCGGCGGCATGACCGTCAGCATGCTCGGTCCGCCGTCGACCGCGCCCGCGCCCACGTTCGCCCACCTGGTCCGGCTCAGTGACGACACCGGCCTGTTCGAGCACGCGCGGCACGGGGTCGTCCGGCGCGGGCACGGCTACTGCACCGACGACGTGGCCCGCGGGCTGGTCGTCACCGCCCGGGAGCCGGAACCGTCCGCCACGGTGACCGGGCTGACCGAGCGTTACCTCGGGTTCCTCACGCACGCGCAGGCCGCCGACGGCACGTTCCACAACCGGCTCGGGTACGACCGGCGCTGGCGTGACGAGCCGGGGCTCGGCGACTGGTGGGGCCGGGCGATCTGGGGCCTCGGCACCGCCGCCGCTCGCAGCCCGGCGCCGTGGGTCCGGGAGGAGGCGAGGACGGCGTTCGCCCTGGGCGCGGCGCGGCGCTCGCCGGCTCCGCGCGCGATGGCGTTCGCCGGCCTGGGCGCCGCCGAGGTCCTGCGGGCCGATCCCGGCGATCCCGTCGCGGGCGCGCTGCTGTCCGACGCCGCGCGCGCGGTCGTCGGCGGCGCCCCGCCGTACCCACTGATGGGTGTCGACTGGTTCTGGCCGGACGATCGGCTCACCTATGCGAACGCGGCGCTCGCCGAGGTGGTCATCGCGGCGGGCCGGTACGACGGCGACGCGTCGCTGCTCGCCACCGGGCTGCGCATGCTCGGCTGGTTGCGGGATCTGCAGACCCGGGACGGCCGGCTGTCGGTGGTGCCGGTCGCGGGCTGGCGGCGCGGTGGGCCCCGGCCCCGGTACGACCAGCAGCCGATCGAGGTCGCGGCGCTCGCGGACGCGTGCGTGACCGCGGCCGGCGCGACCGGCGACCCGAGCTGGGAGGTGACTCTCCGGCGGTGCGTCGGCTGGTTCCTCGGCGAGAACGACGCCGGCGCGCCGATGTGGGATCCGGAGACCGGCGGTGGCTTCGACGGGCTGACCGCCGCCGGGCCGAACCTCAATCAGGGCGCCGAGTCGACGCTCGCGTTCGTCGCCACGCTGCAGCACGCCCGGCGGTGGTCATGAGCGGCGACCTCGCGATCCGGCTCGATCACACGCTGGTGCCGGATCCGCGGCGGGTCGTCGTCAAGCTCTTCGTCCCCGGTGAGGACGCGGCCGTGGTCCGGACCCGGGCCCAGTCGCTGATCGACCGCATCGCGCTGCTCGGCGAGCTGGAGGGCAGCGATCTGCTGCGGTCCGTGACGGACCGCTTCGGCGATCGGCACGACGATCTGGAGAACACCTTCCTGCACCACTACGACCTGGTCCGGCACCGGATCGCCCATCCGGGGGAGCTGTCCCGCACGGCCCGGATCCTGGTCGGCGCCTACTTCAGCCACGAGTACGCGGTCGAGGCGGCCGCGCTGTGCAATCCGTCGATGGTGGCGCATCCGGACCAGAGCGGTCTGCACGCCGGGAGCCTGCGGGTCGCGGTCAGCCTGCGCCAGATCGGCGAGGGCCATCTGTCGTCGATCGGATTCGCCACCGCGGTCCTCGGTCCCGGTCGGCGGCTGACCGTGGCGGACCGGTCCGGGCCGCTGGTGCTCGGGCGGCGCACCACCGCCCGGCAGCACCGCGACCTGCTGGCCGCCGGCCTGGACGAGAGCGGCTGCGACAACGAGATCTCCGCGACCGTCCTGGACCTGCTGCCGGAGCGATACGACGACGCCACGTTCGAGCGGGTCCTCGCCGGCCTGCCGACGGACCTGATCAGCCGCAGCGCCGGCCCGGCCACCGTGGAACTGATCCGCCGGATCCGGTCCGACAGCTACGCCACGGACTTCCCGGCTGAACCGAGCCTGGAGCGGCGCGTGCTCTGGCCGGCCACGCCACCGGAGAGCAACGGCATGGAGGATGCCCGGTTCGTGCTCTACGCGGGGCCGGACGGGCCGGTCTACCGGGCCACCTACACCGCTTACGACGGTCGGCGGATCGCCGGGCGGGAGCTGGCCAGCACCGACCTGCGGCACTTCGAGATCAACCCGATGCGCGGGCCGGGCGCCGCCAACAAGGGGGTCGCGCTCTTCCCCCGGCCGGTCGGCGGGCGGCAGCTCGCACTCTGCCGCTCCGACGGCGAGACCATCGGCCTGTCCACGATGGACGAGCTGAGCCGGTGGCGGGCGCCGGTGCCGTTGCACACGCCGCGGCACAGCTGGGAGCTGATCCAGGTGGGCAACTGCGGCTCGCCGATCGAGACCGAGGCCGGCTGGCTGGTGCTCACGCACGGCGTCGGACCCATGCGGCGGTACGCGATCGGCGCGCTCCTGCTGGATCTGGACTACCCGGAGCGGGTGATCGGCGAGCTGTCCGACGCGCTTCTCGCCCCGGACGCGACCGAGCGCGACGGGTACGTGCCCAACGTCGTCTACTCGTGCGGGGGCATCGTCCACGACGGCGACCTGTGGCTGCCCTACGGCGCGAGCGACGCCCGGGTGGGTTTCGCCACCGTCGAGCTCGCCGCGTTGCTCGCCGCGATGAGCCCACCGCCGGGCCGGGAATGACGGCGGCGCGCCGGGGCTGACCGCGGCCGAGTCGAAGCTGACCGCGGCCGGGCCGGGACCTGGCGTCGGTGCGCCCGGTCAGGCCGTCGGTTCCCCGGCGATGGTCGCGGTTCCCTCCACGATGGCCTCGGCCAGGTTGGACAGCCGCTGATTGCTTCGCCGGGCCTGCGCGCGCATCATCGTGAACGCCTGTGCCATGTCGACCGCGTGGCGCTCCGCCACCACGCCCTTGGCCTGCTCGATCAGCACCCGGCTGTTCAGCGCCGTCTGCAGCTGCTCGGTGAGCGTGTCGCGGCGCCGGATGGCGCGATGCTGCAACAACCCGATGGTGGCGATGTCGGCGAGCGCCTGGCCGAGACGCTGCCGGGTCCGGTCGAGCGTGCCCGGCCGGACGTCGAACAGGTTCAGCGCGCCGATCACCTCGTTGCGCAGGCGCATGGGCAGCGCGTGCACGGACACGAAGCCGGCCTCGGCGGCTCGCGCGGTGAACGCCGGCCAGGACGAGGTGGTGGTCAGGTCGGCGGCGGACACGGCCTCGCCGGTGCGGAAACAGTCCAGGCACGGACCCGCGTCGGACTGCAACTGGAACAGCTCCAGCAGCCGGGTCCGCTCCGAGGACGCGGCCACCACCTGCAGGCTGCCTTGATCGTCGGTCAGCAACAGCCCGGCCGCCGAGACGTCGAGCACCTGCACGCAGCGTTCCGTCAGCACGTGCAGGAACTCGGCCATGTCGAAGTCGTCGACGAGCGTGTCCGCCAGCTCGACGAACACGTCGGTCAGGGCGATGTCAGCAGCCATGCTCACTCAACCTCGTCACAGTAGATCTTCGTGTGCGCTGGGAACGGCGCGTGCCGTCCCGGTCAGTTGTCATCCGGATTTCCCCCGGTTCCGGCGTCGAACCTCAGCCGTCGGTTCACCACGTCCCGTGCCACGTCGCGCAGCCGCCGGTCGTGGGCGAAAGCGTAGGCGCGCAGCCGGGCGAAGGCGACCGCGGCGGTGACCCCGAGCTGCACGGTGATCATGCCGGTGGCCTGGTGCACCTCGGGGTGTCGCGGACCGTCCCAGGGACGCGGCGGGTCGCCGGGCAGCTCCGGCCCGCCCGGGACGGCCTTGGCGGAGTCGAGCAGCAGCAGGCAGGCCGCGTCCGCGAGGGCGAGGGCGTCGCTGAGCTGCTCGCCGGCCAGCCCGCCCGGCTGCTGCCGGTAGAGGTTCATGCTGCCCAGCCGGATGCCGCCGATCCGCAACGGCAGCGAGAAGACCGCGCGCACGCCGGCGGCCACGGCGGCCGGCGTGAAGACCGGCCAGCGGGCCGCGTACTCCGCCGTGGCGAGGTCTGGAACGAGGACGAGTGAGCCGGCGCAGGCGTCCGCACAGGGCCCCTCACCGACCGTCAGCGCCATCTCCTCGACGGCCGAGGCGAGGGTGTCGCTGGCGAACAGCATCTCGCGCGGGGTGCTGGTGAGCCACAGGACGAGCGCCACGCTGTCGGTGCCGGCCACGGACGCCGCCACGCGGCTGACGTGCCCGACGGTGATCGGCGTGCCGTCCGCGAGCGCAGCCACCCGGGTCCACAGGAATACGCGACGTTCCGTGTTCATCGCGGCACCCGATGTGACGGAACCGGGTGGGTCGGGGCAACCGGGCCCATGGATGCCGCCTCCGATACCTCGCCCGTCATGAGGCCGTGACGTCGAATGACGCAGGGAGGAGAGTGGTGATTCCTCGACGGCGGTTGCGCCAACCCTACGCCCCCGGAATCTCGGGTACGAGGAAGCGCGGTACCCGATCGTTGCGGATGCTCACCAAGGGGATGTGTTCCATCACCGAGCGACGTATGCTGGGCGGGCCACCCCGGACCCCGGTGACAGAGTTCGCACCACCATGGATGCGCCTGTCCCGGAGAGAGCCGATGTCGATGGCACACCCGCGCCGATTCCCGCAACCGCATGACGCCGTTCCACCACGCGGTACGGCGCTACCGGAGACGTCGCGCCCGGCCGGGCTGCCACGGCGGACCGGAGAGCCGAGCGGTGCCCGTCGACGGCGATCGGCGGCACCGATCCGTCCGGCGTGGTCGCCGTCATCGGTCTGATCGCATCTCCACGCACCACGACGCCATGGCTCACCGGGGTTGCGGAACGTCGCCGGAGCGGTGCGGATGTACCTGGCGCGACGCGCCGCCGATCGACGGTCCGCCGCGTGACGAGACCGGCGCCGGCCGCGGGCGAATGACTTTGCTCAAGCAAGGGGGAGGCGGGCTCCGGACAGCGATGTCCGGAGCCCAGCCCCCCTTTTTTTGGTCACCGTGGGTGCCCGTCCGGGTGATCACCCGCGTGGTCGACTGCGACCCGGACTCCCCGGTGCCTACCTGGACGGGTCCTGAAAGGCCGCTCCGGACCCCGGCGGTTGTCTCGTGCAGAAGATTTGACCGCGGGAGAACCGAATGATGTCCTCGTTCCGCTGCGAGCCGTCCGCCGACGTGTGCGATCGACTGCTGAGGCGTGTCGCCGAACGCGACCGGATCGCCTTTCGCGGCCTCTACCGCCAACTGGTCCGCGCGGTGTTCCGGCAGGTCGGCGAGGAGCTCGGCAACACGGCGTCGGCGGTGGCGGTCACCAAGGCGGTGTTCGTCGAGGTGTGGAGCCGCGCGCCGGTGCACGCCGCGGGGCACGGTGCCGAGGCCATCGGCTGGGTGCGGGCCATCGCCGCGCGCCGGGCGGCGGAACGGTCAATGATCGACGCGTTACGGTCGGCGCCGGACGATCACGACGCGCGTGCCGGCCGCGAGTTGACGGCGGCCCTGGACGGCGGCGAGTTGACGGTAACCCTGGACGACGCCGAGTTCGCCGGTGCGCGGACGCGCGTGGGCCGGTGGGCCGGGTGCGGTCGGCATCGGCCGCACGGCGAACCCCGCACCTGACGTCCCGGACCCGGCACCGTCCTACAGGTACTGCCCGCTCGCCGCGCTGTCCTGGCCGGCCACCCGGACCGACACCACGTTGGCCAGATTGATGAGTACGGCGTTCTCGTCCGCCGCCCGGTCGTACCTGGCGCGGGTGAGAACCAGGGTGCGGCGCTCGTCCAGGGCTCGGGTGATCGCCTCGATCGCCTCGTCCGGGCCGGAGAAGTCACTGGTCAGCACGGAGACATCCTCACCGCCCACCGGATGGAACCGGATGATCATTTCAGCGTTGTCGGACACGGTCGTCTCCTTCCGGACCGGCCGGATCGCGACCGCCGCTCGGTGCGGCTCGCGCGGATCGTCGCCGGTCACGTTCTCCGTCATTCCCGACGGTACTGCGCGCGCCTCGCCCGGAGGGCCCCGAAGGGCCGTCCACACGTGAACTCACCGTCCGGTGCGTGCCGCGTGCTCGGCGCGGGCCGGGGCGCCCACCTCGTGCAGGTACTGCAGTGCCTGGCGGTACGACGTGACGAGGCTGGTCTGCTCGTACGGGACGCCGATCTCCGCGCAGTAGGCCTGGACGATCGGCTGGGCCTTGCGGAGGTTCGGGGCCGGCATGCCGGGGAACAGGTGGTGCTCGATCTGGTAGTTCAGCCCGCCCAGCGCCGCGTCGGTGAACCGGCCGCCACGGACGTTGCGGGAGGTCAGCACCTGCTTGCGGAGGAAGTCCTCGTCGCCGGTGGGGTGCGGCATGCCCTTGTGGTTCGGGGCGAACGTCATGCCGAGGTAGAGACCGAACAGGGCCTGGTGCACCAGCAGGAACACGACGGCCTGCACGGGGGAGAGCACGAACAGCAGCGCGGCGAGATAGCCGACGGCGTGCATGATCAGCAGCGTGGCCTCCACGCGCGGGCGTTTCATCGTACCGTTGCGCAGGGCCTTGATGCTGGAGATCTTGAGGTCCGCGGCGAGCAGCGTGATCAGCGGGAAGAACAGCGCGGCCTGGTGCCGGGCGATGAAACTCTTCAGCCCACGGCGCCCGACGGCCGACTCGGTGGCCCAGATCAGCACCTCGGGGGCGACGTCCGGGTCGAGGTCGTCGTGGTTCGGGTTGTTGTGGTGGCGGGTGTGCTTGTCCATCCACCAGCCGTAACTCATCCCGATGCCGAGGTTGCCGGCGATCCGGCCGGCGATCTCACCGGGCCGCTTGGTGCGGAACACCTGCCGGTGCGCGAGATCGTGCGCGAGCAGCCCGATCTGGGTGAACGTGACGGCGAGGAACGCCGCCGTCAGCAGCTGCCACCAGGACGAGCCGATCAGGAAGAACGCGGTCCAGCCACCGGCGAGCATGAGCGCGACGACGGCCATCCGGACGACGTAGTGCCCGGTCTGCCGTTCCAGCAGACCCGACGCGTTGATGCGCCGGGCCAGCACGGCGAAGTCGCTGCCGCCCGTCTTGGTCCGCGGCTTCGGTACGGTCGCGACCGCCAGTGTTGTCATACGTTCATCACACCGTCCGGGACGCGGCGCGTCAGGAGCGCTACGACCCACGGCCCGGTGGTGGTAGCACCACCATCGCACTCGCCGGCGAGGGAGCATAGGCCCGTGAAGAGACGCGGTGGCGGTGCGCGGCTGGGCCGCTGGACGTGGCGGGGCGTGCGGGCCGTGCTGGCCGGTCTCGCGGCGATCGGCCTCGCGGTCACCAACGTGCTGCTGCTGGTCGTCGCCGTGGTGACGCTGGCGCTGACGCCGGTACCGTACCTCGGGCTGGCGCTGTTCCCGTGGACGATGACCGTGATCCGCATGCGCGCCGATCTGGAGCGCCGGCTCGCCTCCCGGGCCGGGGTGCTGGTGACCCGCCCCTACCGGCCGCCTTCCGCCCGGGCGGTTGCGGGCGGCTGGGAGCATTTCCGCTGGACCGTGACGGACCCGGCCACCTGGCGCGACGTGGCCTGGCTGTTGCCCGGCGCGGTGATCGGGCTGGCGCTCGGTGCGATCGGGGTGCTGGTGCCGCTGTACGGGATCGCGGGCCTGACGCTGACGCCGTTGTGGATCTGGCTCGGCACCGGCTGGTACGGCTACGGCGCGGTCTGGTCCGTCGACTCGTTCGTCGCCGGGTTGGTCTGCGTGCCGCAGGGCGCGGTCATCCTCGCCGCCGGGCTGTGGCTGGCACCGTGGCTGCGCTGGGTCGACGCGCTCTTCGCCCGGGTCCTGCTGGCGCCCACCAAGGCCGCCGAGCTGCGTCTGCGCGTCACCCAGCTGACGGTCACCCGGGCCGGCACGGTGGACGCCCAGGCGGCGGAGCTGCGCCGGATCGAGCGCGACCTGCACGACGGCGCACAGGCCCGGCTCGCCTCGCTGAGCATGCTGATCGGGCTGGCCGACCGGCTGATCGACCGTGACCCGGCGGAGGCGCACAAGCTGCTCGCCGAGGCCCGGGCGTCCAGCGGGGCCGCGCTGGTCGAGCTGCGCGACCTCGTCCGTGGCATCTACCCGCCGGTGCTGGCCGAGCGTGGGCTGGACGGCGCGGTGCGCGCGCTGGCGCTCAGCCTGCCGATCCCGGTCACCGTCGACATCGCACTGCCGGCCCGGCCGGATCTGCCGTTGGAGTCCGCGGCGTACTTCGCCGTCGCCGAGGCGCTGACGAACGTCATCCGGCACAGCCGCGCCCGGCACGGATCGGTTCTCGCCCGGTACGAGGACGGCGTGCTGCGGATGGTCGTCACCGACGACGGCACGGGCGGCGCGGACCCCTCCGGCGGGACCGGGTTGCAGGGCATCGAACGCCGCCTCGCCGCCTTCGATGGCAAGATCGAACTGTCCAGCCCACGCGGGGGTCCGACCGTGCTCACCATGGAGTTGCCGTGCGCGTTGTGATCGCCGAGGACCACGCACTCCTCCGCGACGGACTGACCCGGCTGCTGCGGGCCTTCGACCTCGACGTCGTCGCCGCCGTCGACAACGGTCCCGCGCTGCTGCCCGCGCTGCTCGAGCACCGGCCGGACGTGGCCGTGCTCGACGTCCGCCTGCCGCCCACCTTCACCGACGAGGGGCTGCAGGCCGCGATCGCCGCCCGGACCCGGGTGCCCGGCCTGCCGGTGCTGATGCTGTCCCAGCACGTCGAGCCGCTCTACGCCCGGGAACTGCTCGGCACCCCGCACGGCGGCATCGGCTACCTGCTCAAGGACCGTGTCTCCGACGTCGGCGAGTTCGTCGACGCGGTGCAGCGGGTGGCCGGCGGCGGCACCGCCATGGACCCCGAGGTGATCTCGCAGTTGCTCGCCCGCCGGGAGCCGCTGGCGGTGCTCACCGCGCGGGAGCGGGAGGTGCTCGGCGAGATGGCGCAGGGTCGTTCCAACGCCGCGATCGCGACCAAACTGCGAATCACCGAGAAGGCGGTGAGCAAGCACATCAACAACATGCTGACCAAGCTCGACCTGCCGCCCTCGGACGACGACAACCGCCGGGTGCTGGCGGTACTGGCGTACCTGAACGCGTGAGCGCGCGTGCCTCACCGGCGGGCCGGCCGGTCCGGCAGCAGCCGTTCCTCGTGGTCCAGCTCGCGTTCCAGCACGCGAAGGCCCTCGTCGGAGAGCCGTCCGGCGTCCCGCCAGCGCAGCAGCTCCTCGCGCTGCGCGTCCAGTGCCACCTGGCGTACGTGTAACGCGGCCTCGTACATCGCCGAGACCGGCGCGTCGGCCGAGTCGTTGTCCCGCAGCAGCACGAGCCGGTCCCGGTACCGGTTCAGCCGGGCCCGGAGCTGCTCGCGCATCGTGTCGATCACGTGGCCCTCGATGTCGTCGTGCTCCTGCGCCTCCAGCTCGTCGAGCGTGACGAGCGCGGCCCGGACGGAGGCCGACCGCGCCTCGTTGCGCAGCCGGGCCTGGTCGTTGTCGTCCGCGTGCAGCCCGAGCAGGCGGACCAGCGGGGCGAACGTCAGACCCTGACCGACCAGGGTGACGAGTACGACGACGAACGTGCAGAACAGCAGCAGATCGCGCGCCGGGAACTCGGCCCCGGTCTCGGTCACCAGCGGCAGCGTGAAGATCGCCGCGAGACTGATCACGCCCCGGGTGCCGGCCCAGCTCAGCACGACGACCTCTCGGCCGGTCAGCCGGGCGGGCCGTCCCGCACTCCACCGGGGACGCAGCACACCGGGCAGCAGCAGGGTGAGCAGCAGCCACAGCGGCCGCAGCAGCAGCACCACGCCGACCGTGATGCCGGCCGCGACGACGACCGTGGCGGTGTCGTATCCCGCGAGTCCTCGCACCACCTCGGGCAGCTGCTGACCGATCAGCAGGAACACGAAGCCCTCCAGCAGGAAGTCGACCAGCCGCCAGACCGCGCTGGTCTGCAGCCGGCCCGCGCCCGAGGCCGCGCGCGGCGTGTGGTGACCGACGATCAGCCCGGCGACGACCACCGCGAGCACACCGGAGACGTGCATCCGTTCCGCGAGCAGGTAGGCGCCGAACGGGGTGGCCAGCGAGACCGCGTTCGCCAGCATCGGGTCGCCGCGCAACGGCCGGGACAGCAGCCGGACGGCGTACGCGACGAGCACGCCCACGGCCCCGCCGCCGGCGGCCGCGACCAGGAACTGGCCGACCGCGGACGGCGCGGAGAACCCGTCACCCGTGGCGGCGGCGACCGCGACGCTCAGAATGGTCAGCGCGGTGGCGTCATTGAGCAGCCCTTCGCCCTGGACCAGCGTGACGATCCGGGGCGGCAGCCCCGCCCGGCGCCCGACCGCCAGCGCGGCCACCGGGTCGGGTGGTGCGACCGCCGCGCCCACCGCGATGCCGGCGGCGAGGGTGGCGCCGGGGACGAACCAGGCGAAGCCCAGGCCGATCAGCAACGCGGTGAGCAGGACCAGGACCACCGACAGGCTCACCACGGTACGCAGGTTGCGGCGGATCGCCAGCATCGACGAGTCCAGGGCCGCGCTGTACAGCAGCGGTGGCAACACGAAGGTCAGGATGATGTCCGGGTCGAGTGTGATGTCCGGACCGGGCAACAGGGAGTACCCGACGCCGAGCAGCGTCAACAGCGCGGCGGCCGGCATCCCGGTCCGGTCGGCGGCCCACCGCACCATGCCGGCCACCGCGACGGTGACGAGAACAAAAACCAGAATCGAGTCGACGTCCACCGCCTCATCCTCACGGACCGGTTCGGCGGTGATCGAGGAGCCCGAAAATCAAAAGTACGATGGCGGCACATTTTCTGTGCTACGGTTGCCGGGTTGCAGTTTTGATTTCCTTAGACGTTCTCGGCGCCTGATGGATCATGTGATTCATCCAGGCGCTTTTCGTTGTTCGTGTCGGTTCCGACGCGGGTGATCAACGCAGCGGCGTGTGGGTCCGCACAGTGCGGTCTCCAACATTCTGCGAAGGAGCAGACATGGCTACAGGCACCGTCAAGTGGTTCAACGGCGACAAGGGCTTCGGCTTCATCACCCCGGAGGGTGGCGGCGCTGACGTGTTCGCCCACTTCTCCGCGATCTCGGCCAGCGGTTACCGCAGCCTCGAGGAGAACCAGCGGGTGGAGTTCGACATCACCCAGGGCCAGAAGGGCCCGCAGGCGGAGAACATCCGCGTCATCTGATCTGATTTTTGCGAACGGCGGCCCGACTGGTTCAGCGGGCCGCCGTTCGGCATTTCTACTCTTATTCGTCCGGCGCGTTCATGCGATTTCCGTGGCCAGCGGCCCGAGCTCCCCGTGGCGTGCCATTCGAGGAAGGCGCCTCCCGCCGTGACCTCCACGTCATCGCCCACGTCCGCCCCCGGCGCAAGCGCGACACCGTTTCTCGCACCGCCGTCCGCGGAGGATCTGCAGCCCGCCCCGCCCGTGTCCGACTGTGACGAGGTGGCCATGTGTCGGCTGCGCCACCCGTTCGCGGTCGCGGCGGCCACGGTGCCGCGCCCCGCGACGGAGGCGTGACCCGGCCCGAGTCGTGAGATCGTCGGCGACGGTGCTCGTGGACGTCCGGCCGGTCGCCGACGTCCGGCCGGTCGCCACGGCCGACGCTCGTCGGCCGTGACCGTCGGTGGTGCCGAGACGTGCGGTGGATCCGCGCCGGCTCCCGACGAGATCCACCGCACACGTCCGGCTCACTACCGCGCGGGCACCGGCTGCCGGTCCGGCGCGTGGTTCGTCTCGACCGTGGACAGGATCTGCGGGGCGTGCCGGGGATTGTCCACCTCGGTGGACAGCAGCAACGCCGCGTCGGCGCGGTCCTCGTCCGTGTCCGGCGGCACGACGAGCAGGTCGACCCGTTCCCCGTGGTCGCAGAGGGCGGTGAGCAGGCTCGTCGGCTGGCTGGCGAAGTAACCCAGCCGGACCACCCGGCCGGGCTCGACCTCCAGGCGCCGGGGATGCTCGGCCCAGCCGTCGGCGGCGAGCACCAGCCGGATCACCCGGCTGTGCAGACCGTCGATGGCCAGCACCAGCCCCGGAAGCTCGGCCACCGGATCGGCGGACCGGGGCCACCAGCCGCCGTCCAGCAGGGTGCGGCGGGCCTCGGCCGGCGCGAGGCGCAGCCGGGGGGTGGTCGGTGGCGTGGTCGACCGGACTGTCATCCGGTCATGGGCGGTGGATCTGGTCATGACGAGTCCCTCCCACCCACCGGCGGCGCGGTACGCGCGGCGGTGGGTGGTGTATCGGTGGAGATCAAATTTTCCGGTTGGCCCGGCGGAGCTGGGCGATGCGCGCGGTGCCGATCGCCATGGTGAGGATCGCGGTCCCCACGGCGGCGGTGAGCAGCGCCAGCGCCAGCGGCACCGTGCCCTGCCAGGCCAGGAAGCTGACCTCGACGTCGCCGGTGTTCTGCAGCATGAAGACGGTCAGCACCACGAGAAGCAGCGCCGCGACGCAGACGCCGAACCAGGTGGCGCCGGTGCGAGTGCGCGGACGTGCCACGGCCTGATGCCGTGGTGGTGCCGCGGTGTCGACGGGCGGGACTCGATCGGCGTCGCCGGAGGACTCCGCGCGGGGAGAAGAGGGGTGAGGAAAAGACATGGCGCCCCCTTACGGGGCTCGCCGGTCGATGGCACCTCAAGACGGATGGCACCGGCACCGGACGACTCGATACTACACCCGCCCGGCCGTACGCCGTGCGGGGCGGGTTGCCGCGACGCATCGTATCCGCAGGTCACAGCGGCCTTGTGGGTACCGCCCGGCGACCACATCGGTCAGACCACCGCTTCGGCACGGGTGCTAGGGGGTGATCTCCAGGGCTGCCCAGACGGTCTTGCCGGCCGCGTCGAGACGGTAGCCCCAGTCGGTGCTGACCGCCTCGATCAGGAGCAGCCCGCGGCCGCGGGCCGACGTCGCGGTCATGCCCTGCCGGGGGACCGGCGGGAGACGGCTGCCGTCGCGCATGGAGAGAAGCAGGCGGCCCGGGAAGAGGGTGATCTCCAACGTCATGATCGTGTGAGCGTGGTCCACCACGTTGCCGACCAGCTCACTGACGATCAGGGCGGCCGGCGCGACCGCCTGCGGCAGGTCCCAGCGCAGGCAGGCCTCGGTCACGATGCCACGCGCGATCCGGGACGCCCCGGCGAGAGGGAACAGATCCTGGGTGACGAGGGCTGGAGTGCCGTTCGCTTCCGTCGCCCGTGTTCTCCGGTCCTCCTCCGACATGTCCACCCGCAGTACCTTCCATCGTCGAAGTGGCCGGATACCCCTTCGCGGCGGAGGCAAACGGGTTCGTGCGCGCGGCCGGGTTCGGACACCGCGGAGGTAAACTGCACCGATCTGTGGCGGATGTCCCATGGCATCGGCGAGTCGGCGTCACACAGCGGCGCGGTCCCGGGCTTCATCGATGATGGAGGCCCGCAGTGATCGTTCTGCCGGAGCCGTGTCGCTGCCGGCCGGGCGCTCGGTACAGCAGGGCGGGAGAGCCGTGGCCACCAGCGAATCCATCGACCCCGAGGCGGCCTTCGCGCAGCTGGCCCGGATCAAGCTGAGCGAGACCGACCTCAACGGCGTGCTGAACATGATCGCCGACCTGGCCCGGCGGGCGGTCCCGGGCGCCGACGAGGTCTCCGTGACGCTGGTGCGGGACCAGCAGGCGCGAACCGCGGCCTTCACCAGCGAGCTGGCGCTCCGCCTGGACGAGACGCAGTACGCGCTGGGCAGCGGCCCCTGCCTGGACGCGGCCGGCACGGCCGGGGCGATGGTGCTGTCCCGGATCGCGACGGAGACACGCCGGCCACAGTGGACGTCCCAGGCGGTGGAACTGGGGCGGACAGTTCGCTGTCGATGGGCCTGCCGGTCCAGGAGTCCGTCACCGGCGCGCTGAACGTCTACAGCACCACGGCCGAGGCCTTCGACGACTCGGCCGTGCGGATGGCCGCGTCGTTCGCGGAGTACGCGGCGGTCGCGCTGGCGAACGCACACCTCTACGACACCACCACGACGCTCACCGTGCGCATCTGCTCGGCGAGCGTGGCGGTCCGGTCGTAGAGGTGCGCATTGGACAGGACCGCGCCGGCGTACTCGGCGAAGGCGCGGGCTGCGAGGACGGTGTCGTCGTCGAACGCGTCGGCGACCCGGCCGTAGACGTTGAGCGCCCCGTCCACGTCCTCCAGGATCGTCAGCGGTACGGACAGGATGCTGCCCGCGCCGGCCGCGGCCGCCTGGGCCGGCCATCGGTGGAAACGCGTGTCCTGTGCGGTTTCCCGGATGTGCACGACCGCCTTCTCGGTGGCGGCGCGCAGGCACGGTCCGTCCTTGATCTGGTACTGCAACTCGTCGAGCTGCGCGGCGGTCTCGCCGGTGGAGGCCACGGTGTAGGGCCGGCGCCCCTCGACGATGGTCACCGACACGTCGGTGCTGCCCGGCAGCGTTCGCCGGGCGATGTGGGTGACGTGGCGCAGGACTGAAACTAGATCCATCTCGGTCAGTTTGATCAGTGCCAGTTGCGCGGTGGCACTGATGGGTTCGGCCGGTTGTTGCGCCATCGTTGTCGGATTCCCCTGCAGCGGACCGCCGCCTCCGAGGGCGGCATCGAAGAATCGGTGCCATCCGGAACCACGGGGGTTCACAGGACACGCGCCGCTGCTTGACGCGAACGCTGACTCGGCGAAGTCAGTGGAGAGCATGATGTTACCCGAGCGTCTCCGGTGGCGGTCGTGGACTGATCGGGCGCGAGACCCCGACGCCCGTCACTCGCCGGACCCGTCGCGCGGGCCCGCCACGACGTCCGGAAAGCGTCGCTCCGGCCGCACGCCGGTCTCCGTCCCCTCCGGTCGTGGACGTGAACCGGCCGGCCCGCTGGACTCGCGCACGCGCCGGCCGGCCCGGCGGCGAGTTCGTCGCGGTGCGGGCACGGCACCGCGGTACCGGCCGCGGCCGGCGGACCGTCGTCCGCCCGGGCGGACGGATGCCGGACGGTCCCGGGAGGGGGATCGGGTTGCGGCTTTCCGGGGCGCGGCTTCCCGGGGCGCGGCCGTTACCGGATCGCCGGGATCACGTGCTCCAGATCGGCGATGGCCAGGACCTGCTCCGTGATGCCGTGCACCCCGCGCAGCCCGAACCTGCGCCCGAGGCCGGTGGCGTGCCGGTGCGCCCGGACCAGCGCGTGTATGCCCGCGGCACCGAAGAAGCCGACGTGCCGCACGTCCAGCCAGGTGTCCGGATGCTCGTCGATCGCGGCCGGTGCGCGCTGCGAGCCGGAGAGCAGTGAAGGATCTGTTCGTGAGCCGGCCATGGGCGCACCTCCCGTCTGATGACCATGACGGGCACGCGGCTTGACCCGTACCTACGATATGCCGTCATCCGCCGGTGCACCATCGGCCCTGCCGAAGGGACCCCGGATCGGGTGCCGGCCTCCGGGCGGCCCGGAGGCCGGCCCGGATCGGATCACCGGATCGCACGTCGCGTGATCCGGCCGCTCAGGCGAGGTCGGGGTGGTCGCGCAGCTGGGCGCGGGAGGTGATGCCGAGTTTGCGGAAGATGGTGCGCAGGTGGGCGTCGACGGTGCGTTTGCTGATGAAGAGCTGGACCGCGACGTCCTTCGACATTGCACCGGCGGCGACCAGGCGGGCGACCGCGATCTCCTGCATGGTCAGCATCTCGTGGGCGGGACCGGTGGCGCGGTGCACGGCGCGTTCACCGGTCGCGCGCAGCTCGGTGGCGGCGCGGCGGGCGAACGCGTCCGCCCCGGTCGCGGCGAACAGTTCGTGCGCGGTGCGCAGGTGGACGAGGCAGTCGCGGCGACGGCTGCGGCGCCGGAGCCACTCGCCGTAGAGCAGGTGAGCACGGGCCCGGTACGGCACGAGCGGGCTCGTGCCGAGCAGCTCGGCCGCCTCCCGGTGGTGGTCCTCGACGCCGGTCACCAGGCCGCGCGCGGACGCGGCGAGACCGCGGGCGGACGGGGTGCCGACGGCCTCCGCGCGCACGGTCAGCGCGTCCAGGCCCCGGGCCGCGAGGTCCGGCTCGTCGCACCGGACCGCGGCCTCGATCAGCTCCGGCAGGACCGCGCCGCTGAGGAAGAACTCGCCGCCCTCGACCGCGCGCCGGGCCGCGGCCAGCGCGGCCGGGTAGTCGGCGAGTCCGTTGTGGAGGATCGCCGTGGTCCAGTTCACGTTGGTGACGCGGGCCGGGCCCCGGGTGGCCTCATCGAGCAGCGGCAGCATCTCGTCGCGGCGGCCACGGTGGGCGGCCAGGTGCAGCCGGTGGTAGAGGAGCGGGGTGCCGCCGGTGGCCTCGGCGACCGCCTCCTCCTCGGCGGTGGCGGCCAGCGCCTGGCCGATGTCGCCGGTGAGCGTGGCGTCGACGGCCCGCTGCGCGAGCCCGAGCCGCAGCATCGTGGGTGAGCCGGTCCCCCGGCCCGTGTCGACCAGCCACTCGGCGAGCGCGGCGAGCGTCTCCAGGTCGTAGATCTCGCCGGCGATCATCGACGCGAGCGCGGGCCGCCGGCTCCACAGCGGAGCGGCGAGCGTGGCCCGCAGCAGCGGGACCGCCGCGTGGTGGCCCTCGGTGGACAGCACGACCAGCGCGTCCAGGACGTCCGGCGACGTCGGCGGGGGTGCCTCCGCCCGTACCGTGGCCATGATCTCTTCGATCAGTCCGCCGGCGCGCCCGACGACCAGCCCCATCTCGACCGCGTCCAGGAAGCACTCGCGGGCGCGGTCCGGGTCGGTGGCGGAGAGCCGGCGCGCCGCGCGCACCATCAGCGCGGGGCCGGAGTCGTCGTCGGAGCGGATGAACGCGATCCGGCCGCGCAGCACGTCGACGCGTGCGAGCCGCTGCTCGTCGAGCACGGCGGCGTCGATCGTGCCGAGCAGATCCGCGGCCGCGTCCGTACCGCCGGCGTCGATGTGCGCCTGTGCCGCGTCGAGCGTGCGGGCGATCCGCCGGCCGGTGTCCATCGTCAGCGCGGCGGCGCGTTCCAGGAACACCGCGGTCGCCGCGACGCCGCCCCGGGCCTGCGCCCGGGAGGCGGATCGTTCCAGGTCGTCGGCGACGTCGTCGTCGGGCCCGCCGCAGGCCTGCGCGCGGTGCCAGGCCCGGCGGTCCGGCGCCACGACCGGGTCGGTGACCTCGGCCAGCGCACCGTGGGCCACGCGCAGCTCGGCCACCGGTGCCGCGTGGTAGACGGCCGACCGCGCCAGCGGATGACAGAACCGGACCCGGGTGCCGAAGTCGGCGAGCCCGGTCGCGGCCGCGTCCGCACCGGCCCGGGTGACGTCCATACCGAGGGTACGGGCGGCCGCCCAGAGCAGGCCGGGGTCGCCGGTCGGGTCCGCGCTCGCGACGGTCAGCAGCAGGCGCGCCTCGTCCGGCAGCCCGGTCAGCCGCGCCTGGAAGCCGCGCTCGATCATGGTCGGCACCGAGGACGTCGCGGGCGGCGCGAATCCTCCGGCCCGGGGCAGTTCGAGCAGCGCCAGCGGGTTGCCGTTCGCTTCGGCGACGAGCCGGTCCCGGACGCGCTCGTCCAGTGGCAACGGGCTGTGCAGAGTCAGCAGCTCGCCGGCGTTGTCGTCGCTGATTCCCGCGACGGCCAGCGTGGGCAGCGTGTCCAGTTCAACGGGGGAGCCGGGGGTGCGGACCGCGATCAGCACCGCGACCGGGTCGGCGCCGACCCGGCGGGCGAGGAAGGCGAGCGCCCGGGTCGAGGCCGGGTCGAGCCACTGCGCGTCGTCCACCACCAGCAGCAGCGGTGCGTCCCGCGCGGCGGCGGTCGCCAGTTCCAGCACGGCCAGGCCGGTGCGCAGCAGATCGGGCACGCCGGTGACCAGGCCGAACGCCACGCGGAGCGCGTCCCGGTGGGATTCCGGGACGACGTCCAGGGAGTCGAGGATCGGCAGGCACAGCTGGTGCAGCCCGGCGAACGGCAGCTCCTGCTCGAACTCCGATCCGGACGCGCGTGCGATCCGGAAGCCGCCGGCGGTCTCCGCGGCCTGGTCGAGCAGCGCGCTCTTGCCGATCCCCGCCTCGCCGGTCAGCACGAGCGCGCCGCCCCGGCCGGCGCGAGCGCCGTCGATCAGGGCGGCGACGCGCCGGCTCTCCGCGGCCCGGCCGACGAGGGCGCCGGGTTCCCGGTCATACGCGTGCATGTCGCGACGGTACCGGCCCCCGCGGCGCGCACGTCCGTCGCAGGTGTCAATCCGCCAGCAACACCCACCGCCCACGCCCACCACCGGCGGCGACGTTGCCGTACGCAAGGGCGGCGTCGCTCAGCGGGACGGTGCCGGCCACCCGCAGTTCCAGCACGCCGTCCGCGGCGAGCGCGAGCAGCGCGGCGAGCCGGTCGCCGTCCGGCTGCGAGTCGACCAGGTCGACCGTGATGCCGCGCTCCGGCGTCGCGGGCCGCGCGGACGTCGGGCCGGCCAGCGCACCACCGTCGCGGACCGCACCGAGCGCGGCGGCCTCCAGCACGGCGGCGTCCACCACCGCGTCGAACGCCGGGCCGGGCAGCTCGGTGACCAGCTCGCGGGCGCCGGCCCGGAGCACGAAGTCCCGGTCGGACCCGCGAGCCAGCGCGGTGACGGCCCAGCCGGCCCGGGCCGCGAGCGCGACCGCGAACCCGCCGACGCCACCGGCCGCGCCGGTGACCAGCAGCGTGCGCCCGCCGGCCGGGCCGAGCCGGTCGAGCAGCTGGGCCGCGGTCAGCCCGTTCAGCGGCACCGTCGCGGCGGCCACCGGGTCGAGTCCCGCCGGGAGCGGCGCGGCGGCGTACGCCGGCACGACGGTCTCCTCGGCGTGGCCGCGCGCCGGTGCGCCGAGCACCGGGTGGGCCGCCGCGATCCGGTCACCCGGCGCGAAACCGGTCACGCCGTCGCCGATCCCGGTGACGATGCCGGTCAGCGACGAGCCGAGGCCGATCGTGCCGGTCAGGCCCCACACCGTCCGGCCGGAGCCGCCGGCCAGGAAGAGATCGACCGGGTCGACCGAGGCCGCGATGACCCGGACGCGCAGTTCGCCGGCGCCGGGCGCGGGCAGCGTCACCGGTTCCAGGACGGGGGTGTCGGTGTCGGGCTTGGAGACGAGAGCGAGTGTCATGATCGGCTTTCAGTTCGCGTCGGGTACGAGGACGACCTTGCCGGCCACGGTGCGTGACTCGGCCAGGGCCAGTGCTTCCGCGGCCCGGGAGAGCGGGAACCGGGCGGCGATCTGTGGGACGAGCGCGCCGTCGGCCAGCAGCCGCAGCACCTCGGTCAGGTCCCGGGCGAGGCGGGCCCGGAACGCGTCCTTCTTCCGCGCGCCGTCCCAGAAGCTGTACTGGTAGGCGCTGCGCGGGTTGGGCGAGTAGTGCCACTGCATGATCCGGGCGTAGGCGGCCACGAACGGCAGCTGCGCGTTGCCCCCGTCGTTCATGGCGCTCGCGGCGCCATAGGAGACCAGCGTGCCGTCGCGGCGCAGCATCTGCCAGGACTGCTTCAGGCCGGGACCGCCGACGTGGTCGAAGACCGCGTGGACGCCGTCCGGCGCGAGGCGGCGGATCGTGTCGGCCATGCCCGGGTCGCGGTAGTCGACCGGCGTCGCGCCCAGGTCCCGGACCATCGGGTGGTGGCGTTCCGCCGCGGTGCCGATCACCGAGATCCCGGCGTGCCGCGCGAGCTGGACCAGCGTGGACCCGACGCCGCCGTTGGCGCCGAGCACCACGATCGTCCCGCCGCGCGGCGTCTTCGCCAGCCCGTGCAGCATCTGCCACGCGGTGATCCCGTTGACCAGCACGGTCTCCACCGCGGCCGGATCACACCCGGCCGGCACGGGTACCAGGTCGGCCGCGTCCAGCACGAGGTGGCTGGCCCAGCCGCCGGTCTTGGTGACCGCGGCGTACCGCTGACCGCGCATCGCGGCGTCCACGTCCGGTCCGGTCTCGGTGACCGTGCCGACGACGTCGTAGCCCGGGACGAACGGGAACGCGGGCTGGTCGTAGTACCGGCCGAGGCGCATCTGCTGTTCGGCGAAGGACACGCCGGTGGCCTCCATCCGGACCAGGACCTGGCCGGGGCCGGGCGGCGGCAGCGGGCGGGTGCGGGTCCGCAACCCGTCCGGTGCGACCGGGCCCGGCAGCACGATCTCCAGGGCGGCGACGGTCATGTGGTGCTCCTCGGGGGTTCTCGGCCGATCACCGCCCCACTGTGCGTGCGGCCGGGCCCCGCGCGCGTCGGCACGGGTTGCCTACATGGGCCGGGGGCGGCGGCGCTGCCTACGGTGCGGTCGCGGCCGATAGGCACGGAGTGCCGATGAGGAGTGCCCCACGCCGGTTCAGCATCGATCGCACCGGACAACCACGAAGGGGGCACGATGATCCACCACATCCTGCGGATGAAGGCTCGCGCGGACGTGACGCCGGAGCAGGCCGAGGAGGTGCTGAGCTGCCTGCGTGAGCAGGGGCGGGTCATTCCGTCGGTGCGGTCGTTCACCGTCGGCCGGGACTACGGCGGCGATTACCAGTGGGGCGCCGTGTTCATGATCGAGGACCTCGACGGCTACTGGGAGTACCTGGTCCACCCGGCGCACGCGCACACCGACCGGGTCGGTCTGCCGCTGGTCGAGCGGATCGAGACGTACGACGTCTCCGACGACGAGGACCCGGAATTCGGCCCGAAGATCGCCGAACTGCACCGCCGCCGGTACGAGCAGGACCCCGAGCTGGCCGCGCTCGTGTTCGCGCTGCCGCAGTTCGCCGGCCACGGCGCGGCCTGACGGACCACGGCACGCGGCCGCCCGGGCCGGTCCGCCGGGCCGCCCGGGCCGGCTTGCCGGGCCGCCCGGGCGGTGGGTCTCAGAACCCGGGTGGCGTCGCGATCGTGATCGGCGCGCCGAAGTCGTAGAACTCGGTGGTCGAGGGCGTCCTGCCCTCGACCCGGATGCGGTGGATCAGGTCGCCGGCCACCCAGACGTCGATGGCGGTGATGTCCTCGGGGTGCTCCAGGTTGAACCACGCGGCCTGGCCGGCGGGCAGGCGGCCGAGCGCGTCCCGGGAGGCGGCGTTCATGGTCAGCCGGTAGTGCGTCGTCGTCGCGCCGCGCACCTGCTCGCGACCCACGCTCTGCACCTCGGTGCCCCGCAGCGCGGTGCGGACCACCGCCCCGGTCGACTCGCCGAACGGTGCGAGGTCCGACTCCGGTGTCGTCTTCCCGGTGCGGAGGACGGGGTCGTCGCTGGCCCGCTCGTAGAACGTGTCCCCGATGGTGTACGAGGCGACGCTCACCGTGCCGATCCGCCAGACCGAGTGGTAGTCGCCGCCGGAGACCTCGACCTCCGACGTCGACCGCGCGCCGTCCTCGTGCACCATCGTGCCGGTCGCGCGCAGCGAGTTCACCTCGGCCGTGGTGTCCGCCGCGAGCAGCAGGGCGTCGTGCGCCGTCATCGAGGACGCGACGGGGGAGTGCGGGCTGAGCGTGCCGCCGGTGCCGCCGAGCGCGACGACGGCCAGCACCGACGCGGCCACCGCGGTGGTGACCGCGGTCCAGGCCATCGGCCTGCGGAAGACCGGGACCCGGCGTGCCGGTACGACCGGGGTCCCGCTCATCGCCCGGCGGAGGATCTCCTCGTAGCGGGCCGACCCGGGCGCGGGCGGCTCCTCCCGGATGGCCGGATCCATCGTGCGCAGCGCCGCCGTCGTGGCGTCGTCGAGGTCAGGCATAACGCCTCCGTTCTCCCAGGGCCGGTGCGGAACCCCGGTGCTTCCGGAGTTGGCGGTCAAGTCTGAGGCGGGCCTTGTGCAGCCGGGACGAGACGGTGGCCCGGTCGATGCCGAGCAGCGTCGCGATCTCGGCGATGCCGAGCCCGTCCCAGGCGCGCAGCAGCAGTAGTTCCCGGTCGTCGCCGTCGAGCGCCGCGAGCGCGGGCCACAGCTCCTCCTGCGCGGGCGCGGGTTGCTCGTACGCGCTCGGCGGCGGGTCCGTGCTGACCAGCCGCAGGTGCAGCCGGTCGCGGCGCTGTCCCTGGCGTGCGTGGTTGGCCAGCACGAACCGGGCGATCCCGAACAGCCACAGCCGCGCGTCCGTCGCCGGGATGTCGTCGCGGCGCCGCCAGGCCACCGCGAACGTCTCGGCCGCGATGTCGTCCGCGTCGCTGCCCGACCCGGTACGCCGGCGTGCGAACCGCCACACGTCCGGGAACTGCGCGGCGAAGAGCACGCTGAACTGCTCCTCGTCCATGCCACCTCCGTCGGCCTCGTCCGTTCCGTCGACCCGGACATGTCCGGGTCGAGCCGTTTCTCGCCGGGCGGACCCGAAAAAGATTGTTCCGCGTCGCCGGGGGTGCCGGACATGTGCTCGTCGTGCGCGACGAGGGGAGACGACTGTGACGGCGAGACCTGACCGGCTGTACGCGCTGGACGGCCTGCGGCTGCTCTGCGCGCTGGCCGTGGCCGCGTACCACCTGGGCCTGGCCTGGTCGCTGGACGGCGTGCGGCCGACCGTCCATCACCTGCCGGCCGGCAGCGGCCCGGTGCTGATCTACGGCTTTCTCGGCGTCGAGGTGTTCTTCATGATCAGTGGCTTCGTCATCTGCATGAGCGGCTGGGGACAGAGCCTGCGCGGGTTCGCCGCATCGCGGGCCGGGCGGCTGTTCCCCGCGTTCTGGGCGTGCGTGCTGATCACCGCGACCGTCATGGTGCTGTTCCCGCTGACCACCGGTGTGCCGTTGCCGTCCGGGCTGACCGGCGCGGACATCGCCGTCAACCTGACCATGCTGGCCGAGCCGCTGAACGTGCCGTACGTGGACACCGTGTACTGGACGCTCTGGTACGAGCTGCGCTTCTACGCGATCTTCGCGGTGCTGGTCCTGGCCGGGCCGACCCGGAACCGCGTGCTGGTGTTCGGCGCCGGCTGGCTGGTGGCGTCCCTGCTGGTCCCGCCGGACGTGCCGCTGGCCGAGCTGGTGATGCCGCAGTTCGCGCCGTACTTCGTGGCCGGCATGACGCTCTACCTGATCCGCCGGTGCGGGCCGGGCGTGCCGCTGTGGGCGCTGCTCGCCGCGACCTGGCTGGTGAGCACGGTTCGGGTGACGGAGCGTGTGCGGTTCGCCAACCCCGGCTTCCCGGTGCCGGTCTGGCCCGGCCTGCTGATCATGACGCTTGCGTTCGGCGCGCTGCTGGCGATCGCGCTCGGTGCCACCGACCGCTGGTCGTGGCGGTGGCTCGCGGTCGCGGGCGCGGTGTCGTACCCGTTCTACCTGCTGCACCCGCGGATCGGCTTCACCATGATCCGGTACGCGTACGAGCGCACCGGTCTGCCCGCACCCGTGCTCGTGGTGACCGCCATCCTGGTGCTGCTGGCCGTCGCCTGGCTGGTCCACCGCGTGGTCGAACGCCCGGCGACGCCCGCGCTGCGCCGGCTGGTCGCGACCGGTTCACTCCGCCGGCCGGCTCCCTCGCCCGCGGACCGGCCGTTCGCCCGGACGCGCGGGTGTCGTTCGTGAGCACCGCGGAGCTGGCAGGGAGGCCGGCCACGGCCGACCGGTCCCCGGCGGGAGCGGCGGCACGCGCCCACGGCGGGACCGGGACCGCTCCTACTTCTCGATCTTCTGGGGTTTGTCTATCCGCGTGACCGGTGCCACCACGATGTCCTGGATGCGCCAGTCGAAGCCGCGGACGAACGTCTGCAGCTTCTCCAGGTGCCCGATCAGGTCCTCGGTGCCGGGATGCGGGACGACCAGCAGCTCACCGACGAAGACGTGGCCGTCCTCGCGCAGCCGCAGCCACGCGTCCGCGATCCAGTCGTGGTCGCGGATCGCGGCGAGCAGTGAGTCCGGCAGCGGGTGCGGGCGGGTGCCGTCGACCACGCGCGGGCGTTCGTCCATCAGGTCGGCGACCGCGCTGCGCGTGGTGCGGAAACCGTCCCGGACGATGTCGCCGCCGATGATCAGTGCGGCGACCGCGTCCGCCCACCACAGGCCGGCGCCGATGCCGAGGATGCCGAGGATCGCGGCGCCGGCGGTGAGCCAGTCCGCGCGGTTCATCTCGGCGTCCGCGTAGAGGCCCTTGTCGTGCAGTTGCCGGGCGATGCGCTGCTTGACGTGCCCGAGCAGGATCGCCGGGACCATCGTCGCGAACAGCACCGCGATCATCAGCCAGCCCAGCCAGAAGCGCTGGCCGAACAGCTCGATCAGGCCGATCGGCGGGCGTTCCCCGGAGATCAGCCGGAGCAGCGAGTCGTAGACCACGTATCCGCCGAGGACCAGCAGCGCGACCGCGCCGGAGAGGAACGCGACGCTGACCGCCCGGTGGTAGCCGTACGGGAAGCGGTCGTTCGGCGGGCGGTTGCGGAACCGGGCGGCGATCAGGAACGCGGCCGGTGGCACCAGGCCGAGCATGTCCTCGATCCAGGCGGCCTTCATCGCCTGCGACTGCCCCAGCGTCACGGCCAGCAACGCGATCGCGGTGAGGAAGAACGCGATCGTCCACCATTCCAGCCGGATCGCCCGTCTGTGCAGCGCGGCCATGTCCGGCGGCAGCTCGACGTTGTCGTAGATCCTCATGCCGGGCCCCCTCCGACGCGCGGTGACTCGCTCACGACGCCTCCAGCAGCCGGGCCAGTTCCTCGTCCGGCAGGGTCAGCAGGAACTCCTCGACCTCGACCTGCCAGCCGTTCTCGCCGGGCGGCACCGCCCAGACGCGGTCGCCCTCGTCCGTGCTCAGGTACGGCCGGGTCAGCGAGGCGTCCGCGGTCCACGGCGCGGTCGCGTCCAGGCCGCCGACCACCAGGTCCAGCGTGCGTTCCTTCAGCGCCGGCATCAGCGTCGACTCGGCGCCCGGGTGCCACTCGACGCGGGCGCCGAGCCGGTCCGCGAGCCGCCGGACCAGTTCCGGTTCGGCGCCGGACGGTTCGCCGTCGTCCGGCAGCACGGTCCACGGCGGGTTCTCCGTGACACCGGCGCGCAGCACTCCGTCGCGCACGTTCTCCAGCGTGCCGGCCGCGTCCCGGGGCCAGCCGCACGACGTCACCAGCAGCAACACGGCCGCCGCCACACCCGTGAGTCCTCGCATGCGGGCCGCTTACCCCACGATCGGGCGAGGCATGTATGACGCGTCCGGACCCGGGTATACGCGGGGCGTGAAGGTACGAGACGTGATGACGGCCAACCCGATCACCGTACGGGCGGACGAGCCGCTGAGCACGGCCGCGCGGCGCATGCGGGACGGCGACGTCGGCGCGGTGATCGTGGTGGACGGCACCGAGGTGCGCGGCGTGGTGACGGACCGGGACATCGCGGTCCGCGCGGTCGCCGAGGACCTGGACCCGCGCACGCTGCCGACCGGGGAACTGGCCGGCCCCGACGTGATCGCCACGTCCGCCGAGGACGACGCGGCGACCGCGGTCGAGTTGATGCGCACGCACTCCGTGCGCCGGCTGCCGGTGATGGACGGCGAGCAGGTGGTCGGCATGGTCACGCTCGGCGATCTGGCGGTGGCCCGGGACCAGGACTCAGCCCTGGCCGACATCAGCTCCGTCGCCCCCAACAACTGAGGCGCCGGGCAGCACGACGGTGAACGTGGCGCCGTGGCCGGGAACGCTGGCCACGGTGACGTCACCGCCGTGCGCGCGGGCCAGCTGACGGGCGATCGGCAGGCCGAGACCGGAGCCGCCGGTGGCACGGGTGCGGGACGTGTCCGCGCGCCAGAACCGGTCGAAGACGCGGGGCAGGTCCGCCGCCGCGATGCCGGGCCCGGTGTCGGTCACCGAGATGACCAGGCGGCCGGGGCGTGTCCCCAGCCGGACCGTGACCGTCCCGCCGGCCGGCGTGTGCCGGATCGCGTTGGAGACCAGGTTGCCGACGATCTGGCGCAGCCGGACCGGGTCCACCTGCACCTCCGGGTCGTGCCGCCCCGCGTCCAGCGTCACCGCGCCCAGGCCCCGGTGCGCCTCGACCAGCTGCTCGAGGAGGTCCCGGACGTACGTCGGTTCCGGGTGCACGCGCAGGCTGCCGGCCTCGAGCGCGGCGATGTCGCGCAGGTCGTCGACCACGTGGTGGAGCAGGACCGACTCCTCGACCAGCAGGTCCAGCACCTCCTGATCGACCTCGACCGCGCCGTCCCGGGCGGTCTCCAGCCAGGTGCGGATGTTCGTCAGCGGCGTGCGCAACTCGTGCGCGATGTCGTTGACCATCGCGTTGCGCTGCTGCTCCAGCGCCTGCCGCCGCGCGGACAGGTCGTTGAACGCGGCGGCCAGGTAGCCGATCTCGTCGCGGGTGGTGACCGGCACCGGCTCCTGCCGGTCCGCGGGCCGGCGAGCCGCCTCGGTCAGCGCGCGCAGCGGCCGGACCAGCCGGCGGCCGGCCACCACCGTGACGGCCAGCGTGAGCAGCAGGATGAGTGCGGCCGTGCCGGCGATGCGCAGCGTGTTCGCGGTGGAGAGGGTGACCGGGCCGGTCTGCGGCGCGGCCGGGCCGGTGACGAACAGCAGCGCGGGCGGAGCCACGTACGGGCGCAGCTGGTCGCGGCGGGCCTCCTCGACGCATTCGCGCACCCGCCGGTCCCGGTCGGCGTCCGGCGGCGCGTCGTCGTACCGGGGCGCGAAGTCCGGGGTGATCGTGAAGCGGACCTCCGTGCTGAGCCACCGCTCCACGCAGACCGTGGTCAGCGCGGTCAGGTCGCGCAGCGGCTGCCGTTCCGACTCCACCGGTTCGGCCAGCGCGGCGGGGTCGCACGGCGTGATCGGCGGCGGCTCGCCGGTGACCTCGCGCAGCACCGGACGGCCGCTGGGCAGCTCGACCACCTCGGCCAGCACGGTGGCCCGGCGCAGGCACGCGACCTGGATGTCGGCGTATCGGCGCAGCCGGTCCCGTTCCGCGTCGGTCAGCCGGTACGGGCCGACCGCGCGCGGGTCGATCCGCCCACCGGTGACCCGGACGCCGCGGTCCAGCCGGAGCGGGTCGACGGTGGCGGTGGGCACGTCGGACGCGGCCACCGCGTCCGGCGCGTCCGGTGCCGACGCCGCGATCAGCGCCCGGTCCGGGGTGGTCAGCGCGATCCGGGTGCCGGTCAGTTCGGCCTGCCGCCGGATCAGCGCGTCCACGCCGGCCCAGCTGTCGTGGCCGGCCGCGTACGCGACGACCGCGTCGTAGACGTCGGTGTCCGAGGCGAGCGTGCGGCTCCGCTCCTGGGTGACGGCCCGCGTGGTGAGCTGCACGGTCAGCCACGCGGTCGCCGCGACCGCGCACACCGCGATCAGCATCGACGTGGCCAGCAACCGGACCAGCAGGCTCCGGTGCGGCGGGACCGCGCGGCCGGTCACGCGCCCGCCAGCCGGTAGCCGACGCCGTAGACGGTCAGCAGCAGCGCGGGCCGGCGCGGATTCGGCTCGATCTTGCGCCGGAGGTTGGACATGTGCGTGTCGATCGTGCGCTCGGTGGAGTCCCGGCCGTACCCGTTCGTCCGTTCCAGCAGCTGGGCCCGGGTGAAGACGCGTTCCGGATGCTCCACCAGCGTGGCCAGGATCGCGAACTCGTCCGGCGTGCAGCCGACCACCCGGCCGTCCACCGTCACCTCCCGCCGGGTCAGGTCGATCGCGACCGGCCCGGCCCGCAGCACGTCCCGGTGGTCGGCGGGGTCGGCGCGCCGCAGCAGCGTCCGGATCCGGGCGAGCAGCTCACGCGGCCGGTACGGCTTGGTCAGGTAGTCGTCCGCGCCCCGGTCGAGCCCGGCCAGCAGGTCGTCCTCGCTGGTGCGCGCGGTCAGCATCAGCACCGGCACGGCCGACTCACGCCGGATCACCGCGCACAGGTCGAGCCCGTCCAGCTCCGGCATCATCACGTCGAGCAGCAGCAGGTCCGGGCGGAGCCGGCGGGCCCGGTCCAGCGCGGTCCGGCCGTCGTGCGTGACCGTGGTGCGGTATCCGGCCGACTCGAGATAGCGCCGCAGGATCTCCGCGTGCTTCGGGTCGTCCTCGGCGATCAGCACATGTGCGGGCACGCCGCCGACTATAGGTTCACGGCGGCGGATATCCGCAGCCCGCAGGCATTTCCCACACCGGCCGCGATCCTCACAACTTCCTGAAAAGGCCTCGGCATCATCGTCGCCATGCCTGAGGAGGACAACCGCCGGCGGCGGCGGGGTCGCGTCGCGGCCGGCCTGGCCGTGGCCGTGGCCGTACCGGCGATCATCGTGACCGCGCTGGTCTGGACGCGCGACGTGGACGCCGCCGCCGAGGAGCCGGCCGAGACGATCAGCGTGGGTACGGTGCCGGTCGCGCGCACCGACCTGTCGACCAACCGCACGCTGACCGGCACGCTCGGCTACGGCACGCCGCGCGCGGTCCGGGCCGTCCGGGAGGGCGTGATCACCGGGTTGCCGGCGAGCGGAGCGACGATCGACCGGGGACAGTCGCTGTACCAGGTCAACGACGAGCCGGTCCCGCTGTTCATCGGCGCGCCGCCGCTCTACCGCACGATCAGCGGGACGAACATGACCGGCCGTGACGTCGCGATGGTCGCGAAGAACCTCGGTGCGCTCGGGTACGCGATCGGCGACCAGCCGGACGCCGGTCAGCAGGTCAAGCAGACGTACACCGAGGAGCCGGACCCGGCCCCGGACCCGGCGCCGTCGGGCACGCCGCCGCCGGGCACGCCGGTCACCCGGACCGCGTGGGTGACCGTCCGGGACGGCGAGGGCGTGCTGACCGCCGCGCTCAGCGCCGCGATCACGCGATGGCAACGGGACGTCGGCCTGCCGGCCGACGGCGTGATCGAAGCCGGTGACCTGGCCGTGCTGCCCGGCGCGGTCCGGGTCGACTCGCTCGCCGTGCAGGTCGGCGACCCGGCCACCGGCGACCTGATGTCCGTCACCCAGACCACGAAGGTGATCACCGTGCAGGCGCCGGTCACCGACGCCGACGCGCTGAAACCCGGCGGCACGGTCACGCTGCGCATGCCGGACGGCACCGAGACGCCCGGCGAGATCGGCGAGACCGCCACGGTCGCGCAGACGCCGGACGGCGCACCGCCGGGCACGGCGCAGCAGGTCAGCGTCACGATCACGATGAGCGACCCGAAGGCGGCCGGCCGGCTCGACGGCGGCACCGTGGAGGTGCGGGTCGAGGGCGAGACCAGGGCGGACGTGCTGGCCGTGCCGGTCACCGCGCTGCTCGCGCTGCGTGAGGGCGGGTACGCGATCCAGCTCCCCGACGGCCGGCTGATCGCGGTCGCGACCGGCATGTTCTCCGGCGGCATGGTCGAGGTCAGCGGCGACGGCGTGACCGAGGGCCTCGCGGTGGTGACGGCGTCATGACCCGCGTGCTCTCCGTCCGCGACGCCGGCCGGGTCTACCCCGGCGGGGTCACCGCGCTCGACCGGGTCTCGCTGGACATCGACGCCGGCGAACTGTGCGCGATCGTCGGGCCGTCCGGCTCCGGCAAGTCGACGCTGCTCAGCATCATGGGCACGCTGGACCGCCCGACGTCCGGCACGGTCGAACTGGCCGGCCACGACGTCGCCACGCTCTCCGACCGGCGGCTGTCCGCGCTGCGCGGCCGCTGGCTCGGGTTCGTGTTCCAGCAGTTCCACCTGACGGACGGGCTGACCGCGGTGGAGAACGTGGCGACCGGCCTGCTCTACGCGGGCGTGCCCCGGCGGAAGCGGCGCGGGATGGCGCTGGCCGCGCTGGACCGGGTCGGCCTCGGCCACCGGACCACGCACCGCCCGCACCAGCTCTCCGGCGGCGAGAAGCAGCGGGTCGCGATCGCCCGCGCGATCGTCAACGAGCCCGCGCTGCTGCTGGCCGACGAGCCGACCGGCGCGCTGGACACCGCGAACGGCACGGCCGTGCTGCACCTGTTCCACCGGCTGCACGCGGAGGGCGCGACGATCGCGCTGATCACGCACGACCGGGACATCGCGGCCCGGCTGCCGCGGCGGATCGAGGTCCGGGACGGCCGCATCGTCAGCGACAGCGGCGGCGGCGACCGCACCCGGGGGATCGCGCGGGTACCGGCCCGATGAACGACGTGAAGGACGTGAAACCGGTCCGGCTCGCGCTCGCCGACGTGCTGTCGCTCGGCACCGTCGGGCTGCGCACCCGCCGCATGCGCGCGGTCCTGTCCGCGCTCGGCATCGCGGTCGGCATCGCCACCATGGTCGCGGTCACCGCGATCCCGGAGTCGAACGAGCGCGCGCTGATGGACGAACTGGCCGCGCTCGGCCCGAACCTGCTGCAGGTGAACGCGGCCGACAACCCGGAGCAGGACTTCGGGCTGCCGGCCGAGTCGATCGAGATGGTTCGCCGGATCGGGCCGGTGACCAGCGTGACCGCGGTCGCGAACACGCACGCGGTGGTACGCCGCTCCGACCTCACCGACCCGCGCGACGGCTCCGGCCTGTCCGTGCTCGCCGCCCGTCCCGACCTGCTCGGCACGCTCGAGGCCGGCCTGCACTCCGGGCACTTCCTGGACCGGGCCGGCGGCGAGTTCCCCACGGTGGTGCTCGGGTCGGTGGCCGCGTCCCGGCTCGGCATCCCGTCCGTACCGTCGCATGCGCCGCCGCCCCAAATCATGATCGACAAGAGCTGGTTCGCGGTGGTCGGCGTCCTGGCCACCACGCCGCTGTCCCCGGAGATCGACCGGTCGGTGCTGGTCGGCTGGGAGGCGGCCCGGGCCGAACTGGGCTTCGACGGCCGGCCGACCGTGCTCTACCTGCGGGCCCGCGAGGCCGCGATCGAGTCGGTGCGCGCGGTGCTGCCCGCGACCGTGCACCCGGCCGAACCGAGCCGGGTGCGGGTCACGCTGCCGTCCGACGCGCTGTTCGCCAAGCGCGCCACCGAGCAGACGTTCTCCGTGCTCTTCGTCGGCCTGGCCGCGGTCGCGCTGCTGGTCGGCGGCATCGGCGTGGCCAACACCATGGTCATCTCGGTGCTGGAACGCCGCTCCGAGATCGGCCTGCGCCGCGCGCTCGGCGCGAACCGCGGTCAGATCCGCATCCAGTTCCTGACCGAGTCGGTGGTGCTGTCCGCGCTCGGCGGCACGGCCGGCACCGCGCTCGGCATCGCCGGCAGCGCCGCCTACGCGACCTACCACGACCTGCCGGTGGTGATCCCCGCGCTCGCGGTCGCCGGCTCGCTCGGCGGCGCGGTCGTGGTCGGCGTGATCGCCGGCGTCTACCCCTCGATCCGCGCGGCCCGGCTCGCGCCGACCGTCGCGCTCGCCTCCGCCTGAAAGGATCCCTGACATGAACCGACTGCGTGCCGGCCTCACCGGCATCGCGCTCGTCGCGCTGCTGGCCGCCTGCGGCGGTGAACCCCCGGCCGACGGCACGACGGACCAGGTCGTCACGCTCGACACGGCGACCCCCGGCACCGGCGCCACCCCTGCCGCCACCGCCTCGCCGGAACGCCCGCTGCTGCGCCCGGACACCTCGGACGCGGAGGAGGAGCGGCTCTACGACGTGTGGTTCGACTGCCTGGAGAAGAACGGGGGCCGCGGCCGCGGGCCGAAGGAGGCCCCGGACGGCGCCACCGGCGGATCCGATTCCGGGCCCGCCGTGGCGGTCCCCGCCGACCCCGAGGCGGAGGAGCAGGACAGGGCCGCGGAGAAGGCCTGCGAGAACCTGGAGCCGGAGGCGCCCTGGCAGCGGGCCAAGCGCCTCGACCCGGAGTACGCGGACAAGCTACGCGACTGGATCACCTGCATCCGCTCGCACGGCATCGACGCCTGGGAGAGCGACGGCTTCGTGACGTTCGAGAGCCTGCCGCCGGAGGACAAGATGGTGCTCGTCGGCGAGTGCGAGACGAAGGCGTTCAGCGTCTCCTGACGCCGGCCCGGCCGACCCGGGGTACAGCCTGCTGTACCCCGGTCGACCAGGCTCCTTCAATGATCTTCGACGCCCGATCCGGTGGACTGGAACCCGTAAGCGACACGGTGCACGTCCTGATCGGAGACCATGGTGGACACGCTGCGCACGCTCGTCCGGCGCTTCCCGGTGCTGAGCTTCTTCACGCTCGCGTTCGGGCTCAGCTGGCTCTGCTGGATGCCGTACGTCCTGTCGGACCGCGGGCTCGGCCTGGTGCCGGACATCCACATCCCGGGCGGGCTGGTCGGCGGCCAGCTGATCGGCGTGCTGCCCGGCGCGTACCTCGGCCCGCTGGGTGCCGCGTTCATCGTCACCGCGCTCGCCGAGGGCCGGACCGGGCTGCGGCACTGGGCACACCGGCTGACCCACTGGCGGGTCGGGTGGCGCTGGTTCTTCGCGGTGCTGCTGCTCGTGCCGGCCGCGATCCTGCTCGCCCCGCTCGCGCTGCCGAAGACCTGGGGCACGCTCACCATGCCGAGCCTGATCGTCCTGGCCGCGTACGTCCCGGTGCTGATCGGCCAGATCATCACCACCGCCGCGGCCGAGGAGCCCGGCTGGCGTGACTTCGCGCTGCCCCGGCTGCAGGAACGCTTCGGCCCGGTCCTCGGCACCACGATCCTGGGCGTGCTGTGGGGCGCCTGGCACCTGCCGCTGTTCCTCACCGAATGGGGCGGCCCGGACAAGCCGTGGTGGCTGCCGGTCATCTTCGTCGCCGGCTGCGTCCCGCTGAGCCTGGTGATGACCTGGGTCTTCAACCGCACCGGCCAGAGCGTCCCGCTGATCATGCTGCTGCACGCCGGCATCAACAGCACCTACTCACTGATCTGGCCCGAGGTCTTCCCGACCCTGGAATCCGCCGACACCATGTGGGGCCAGCTGATCGCCTCCACCACCGCCGCCCTCATCCTCATCCTCGCCACCCGCGGCCGCCTCGGCCTCCAGGCCCCCGCCCGGACCGCCCCCGCTCCCGCACCCGCTCCCGCGCACCTCTGAACCGAAAAGGGCCCGGCCACGGCCGGGCCCTTTCGCGTGCGGTCAGCGGCGGCGGGACTCGTAGCGGTCGATGATGGCGCCGAGCTGGGCGAACTTCTCGGTGTACTGGACCGGGACAGTACCCGCCGGCGTCGGCGGGCGGTGCGGGTCGACGTACTGGTCACCGAGGTTGGAGAAGACCGAGATGATGTAGTGGCGGCCGTCCTCGCCGGGCAGCGAGTGCACGATGCCGGAGTCGGCGCCGCTGTTCGGCACCCAGCCGGTCTTGTGCGCGAACGACACCTCGGCTGCCCGGTTGCACGGCCGCACGTCCTCGCCGAACGCGTCCGTCCCGAGCGTCACGGTGCCGTCCGCGGCGATCCACCGCGGCGCCACCCGGTGCGGGATGCCGGCCGCCGGGTAGTCACGGCCGCAGAAGTTCGGCGTGGACAGCATCCAGTTGTAGCCCTGCTGACGCAGCGTGGACAGGAAGAACTCGCGGGACGCGCGGCTCAGCTCGTTCTTCGTGACGCGGTGGCCGTTCGGCGCGGTCCACAGCGTGCCCGGGCCGCCGTTCACGATCGCCAGCAGCTTCGCGGTGTCCAGCGACGTCATGGTGACCTCGTTGGTCCACCGGCCGCCGTTCGACGGGCGCGTGTTGCGCAGCCGCAGCGTCTCCAGGCCCAGGTCCTGGAACGTCTGGTTCAGCGCGTCGACCGCGTCGTGGTCCCAGAGGAACTTGATCAGCGCGCACGCGGCCTCGTTCGACGACAACGTGATCATGCGGTCGAGAAAACCACGCAGCGTGTCGTCGAAGTCCGGGCCGCACAGCGTGCTCGGCTCGGTGGGCCGGTACCGGTAGGTGTCGTCCAGCCCGGCGGCACCCCGGTCGACCAGGCGCAACACGCCGAACGCGACCATCAGCTTCAGCACCGACGCCGGGTACGGCGACATGAAGTCCAGCGACGCGTCCTCCCGGCCGGGCACGATGTCGACCGTGCCGCGCGCCTCGTTCGCGTACCAGCCCGCGTCGTCCCACTCCCGCCACCGTACGTCCGTGGTGTGCAGGTTCCGGTCCACGTCCACGACCACGCCGTCCGGGTACTGCGGGCTCATCAGCACGGTCGCGGACCCGGTGATCCGGCCGGCCGCGTCCAGCTCCAGCACGGTCGCGTCGATCTGCGGCTGCTGCACGATCGGCGCGAAGACGGGCGCACGCCGTACCGTCGCCAGCTCCTTGTCCGTCGTCACCACCGCGGCCCGCGCCGCCGCGGTGGTCGGCGGCGCCGTGTCCAGAACCTCCTCGAAAGCCAAGCCGTCGAGGGTACGCCGAAGGAAGTCGTCCAGCGGCGTGTGCCGGGCACCGGCCGCCGCCGGGGCGACGAGCACGCCGGCGGTGACGGTCAGCGCCGCGGTGAGGCCGGTCAGCAGGTGTCTCAGGGTTCGCAAGATTCAACTCCGTCGTTCAGAGGTCCCCGTTGGTTGCCGCCGACATTGTCCAATGCGGAGGGCCCGGCCGGGTGTCATCCGGCCGGGCCCTTCGCGAAGACGATCAGGCCTCGGGAACGTCCAGACCGTCCCGCTCCGCCCACTCCAGCAGCGTGTCCAGCGAGAACGCCGTGTCGTCGATGTCCGCGTGCAGGTCGCCGCGGGTCGCGAACCGCTCCGGCACGGTCCGGACCGTGAAGTCACGCGGATCCAGGTCCGGGATCTCCGCCCAGTCCACCGGCGCGGACACGGTCGCCTCCGGCACCCCACGCACCGAGTACGCGCTGGCGATCGTGTGGTCCCGCGCGTTCTGGTTGTAGTCGACGAACAGCGCGGCCGGGTCCCGGTCCCGCCGCCACCAGGTGGTCGTCACGTCGTCCGGCGCGCGCCGCTCCACCTCCCGCGCGAACGCGAGCGCGGCCCGCCGCACGTCCGTGAACCCCCAGCGCGGCGCGATCCGCACGTACACGTGCAGCCCTCGCCCGCCGGACGTCTTCGGATAACCGGTGATGCCCAGCTCGTCCAGCACCTCGTGGGCGACCGCCGCCACCCGCCGCACCCGGTCGAACGGGCAGTCCGGCATCGGGTCCAGGTCGATGCGCCACTCGTCCGGCTTCTCCGTGTCCGCCCGCCTCGAGTTCCACGGATGGAACTCGACCGTCGACATCTGCACCGCCCACAGCACGTCCGCGGTCTTCGTCACGCACAGCTCGTCCGCGTGCCGCTTGTACCGCGGGAACGACACCCGCACCGTCTCCAGCCACGGCGGCGCCCCGTGCGGCACCCGCTTCTGGTGCACCTTCTCCCCGGCCAGCCCGGCCGGGAACCGGTGCAGCATGCAGGGCCGCTCCCGCAGCGCCCGCACGATCCCGTCACCGACCGCCAGGTAGTAGTGCACCAGATCCAGCTTGGTCAGCCCGAGCACCGGAAAATACACCCGGTCCGGGTTGGAGACACGCACCTCATACCCGCCGGCCTCCACCACGACCGCCGGCCCCTTGCTGCTGGCCGCCATGCCCCCGAATCTAGCGAAGGACCGTCCCGCCGGGATGCCGATCGAACGATAATCGGGTCGCCGGGGCCGGAGACCTCATCGATCGATGCGCCGCCGACGCCGATCATTCACATTGCCCGGTGCGGTCCGTGGGTGGTGACGTCCGGGGCGGGCATCGGACGGTACGGTCGCCGAGTGCGAAGTGTGTGTGACCGAAGAGAGCATCATGGCTGACGCCGGCGACGTGCGGCGGATCGCGCTCTCCCTGCCCGGCACCGTCGAGATCGACAGCGACGGCTTCGACTTCCGGGTCGCCGGCAAGGGTTTCGTCTGGTCCTACCCGGAACGCCTGCCCGGCAAGCCCCGCCGCATCCGCACCGACGTGGCCGTCCTCTACGTCGGCGACGAGGCGGAGAAACAGGCCCTCCTCCTCGGCGAGCCCACCCGGTTCTTCACCGCCCCCGGCTACGCCGATCTGCCACTGGTCATGCTGCGCCTCCCCGAGGTCGACACCGCGCGCCTCACCGAGCTCATCACCGACGCCCACCACATGCGCGCCGACCCCCAGCCCTGACGGCCGGGAACATCCGCACCGCGGCGGACCGGCCGGCGGCCCGGAGGCGGTGCGGGGTCCTCGCGAGCCCCGCACCGAGCCGTCAGCCGAACGCCTTGAACTGCCGCCAGTCCGCGACGATGACGTCGCCGACCGGGTTGCCGAGCGCGGTTCTGGTCGGGTGGTAGAGCTGCAGGTATCCGGTGCTGGCGCTGCGTACCCACAGGTCCGGGATCTTGTCGCCGTTGGTGTCCGGGACGCTGATCATGGCGGTGGCCTCGGTGAAGCCGGTGCCGACGGAGACGTCGCCGGAGCGGGAGCCGGCGGCCTTGGCGATCGACTCGAGCGTGACGCTGCCGGCTGCGGCGCCGGGCTTGCCGTGCCGCAGCGAGACGACGCCGCTGCTCAGGTCGCGCCAGAGCAGGTCCGGCGTGCCGTCGAGGTCCATGTCCGCGACGGTGAGGATCTCGCGGCGGTCCCAGCCGGCGGTGTCCAGCTCGACGGCCTGCTGGAAGCTGCCGCCGGTGTAGCCGGTCAGCGCCCAGAACGAGGTGCCGGCGCGCAGGAACAGGTCGGGGTGCCGGTCACCGGTGACGTCGCCGACCGCCTTGATCTGGGTCCAGGTCGACGGGGCCGGCGCGTTCGCCGGGAGCAGGACCCGGAGGCGCCGGTCGACGTCGAAGCTGCCGTACCCGTCGCCCGGATAGATCCAGAAACCGCCGTCCGGGGTACGGGCGAACAGGTCCGTGATGCCGTCACCGGGGTAGACGTCCGAGTGTTTGGTGATCAGCGCGGCCTTGCCGGAGTTCCAGTCGTACCAGTGGCCCTCCGGGTTCGCGGTCTTGTCCTTCGTGTACGAGGCGGCCAGTGACTGGTCGAGCTCGCCGTTGACGTCACCCGGGTAGGTGCGCAGGTGCGCGTTGTGGTTGATCGCGACCAGGTCCGGCAGCCCGTCACCGGTCACGTCGCCGGGGCCGTCCGCGGACGACTTCGGCGTGACGTAGAACGTGTAGACGGTCGCCTCACTGCGGTTGCCGACCGGGTCGTAGGAGCGGACCACGAGCGTGGTCGGCCCCGCGTGCCGCGGCTTGATGTCCGGGACGGTCACGGTCCCGTTGGCCGCGGCGACCGTGACCGGGTTGATGCTGTCCAGCGCGTAGCTGAACGAGGCCGCACCGGCCGCGGTGAAGGTGAACCGGCCGCCGGTGCCGAACGGTACCTTTGACCAGGTGGAGCCGTCGTCGGTCGCGGCCGGGAAGTCGTCGCTGGCCACGGTCGGGGCTGACGGTGCGCTGGCGTCGACCAGGAGCCGGCAGGTCGGGGTGAACGCGGAGACCGCACCCATGTGGTCCTCGCCGCGCACGTCCCAGGAGTAGTTGGTCTTGTCCTCCAGCTGGGTGCTGGGGACGGTCACCGAGACCTTGCCGTTCGTGGGCGTGGTGACGACCGTGCCGGCCGGCAGGGCGCCACCGGTCTTCCAGAAGCGGAACCGCAGATTCTTGAGGTTGCCGTCCGCGTCGTTGCCGACCGCGCTGAGCACCAGGTTCGTCTTCGCCACGATCGTCGGCTTGGCCGTGTCGGTGACGCAGCCGCCGCCGGGTGTGGCCACCAGGTTGGTGGGCACGCTGGGCGTGCGGTTCCAGACCGCGCTCAGGACCGCGGTGTTGGCCTGGAAGAGTCGCCAGGTCTGGGTGTCGGCCTCGTTGTTGGCGCGCATGCCGAGCGTGAGGTTGGGCCAGTACTTGTCGGAGGCCTGCTGGACCGCGTTCTTGACGCTGAACTGCACGTAGTTGTCGGCGCAGCCGCTGCCGTATCCGTTGGCGAACCACACCGTCTGCTGATGGGTCAGCCAGCTCGGTTGCTTGTTCCAGGTGGTGGTGTTGTCGATTCCGCCGGTGGCCCACATCTCGATCGGGCGGGTCAGGCAGCTCCAGGAGTGCGTGTTGAGCACCTTGAACGTGGCGGAGTCGATCGTCGCCCCGTGCATGCTGGTGTTGAAGCCCATCCGCCAGAACGCGCGCCCGGTGTTCCCCTGCTCCTGCTCGTACCCGACGCGGGTCAGCGACGTCGTACCGCCGGCGAAGTTCGTACCGTTCATGAAGACCTGGTTGGGGTTCTTCTTGTACGCGAAGGTCCAGGCCTGTTGCCCGGAGGTGAGCGTCGGGTCGACGAACACCGGATAGGTCGCGTCGCCGGTGAGCAGGCCGGTGGAGTCCGCGTCGAGGTGGACGCGCGCGGTGCGGGTGCCGTCGCCGTCCAGCCGCAGCGGCATGATCGCCTGACGCGCGCTCGGCTCGATGTAGCCCAGCCCGGACAGGGCCAGCACGTCGGCCGGGGTGGCGGTGGAGGTACGCAGCGGCTCGCCCGGAGCCAGCGTGTTGGTGCCGGAGGAGTCCCAGGCGTACGGCGTGGGGATCGAGGAGATCTCCGCGCCGCTCGGGTCGCGCACGACGACGCCACCGGTCTCCGCCTGGCGGTGGAACGTCGCGGTCTCCGAGTAGAGCCCGAAGTCGGGGTGCCGCACCCGGTCCAGCGTGGCCGCCTGCGCTGTCTTGACGATCAGTACCTGCCCGAAGCCGCCCTCGGGCCGGGCGACCATCAGCAGGTCGACGCCCGGCAGCACCTCGGAGTAGAGCGCACGGTTGCCGTCGACGACGGGCGACGGCAGCGCGTCGGGCCAGGTGTAGGAGACCGTGTGCACCCCGAAGTCCGCCTCGGCCAGCACCGACGTGACGCCGGTGCCGCCGCCGGTGCCGCCGCCGGTGCCGCCGCCGGTGCCGCCGGTCGCCGCGCCGCTGTCGCCCCCGTAGAACCGCACCGGCGCGACCGGGTTGGCCGGGCGCAGCGTGCCGGTGCTGTCGTCGCGGACCAGCGTGGTGTCGATCGGGGCCCACTGGCCGGCCGCGTTCCTGGCCCGCTGCGGGACCGGGTGGACCTCGGTGCGCATCCGCCCGTCGGGCCGGGCCCAGGTCTGCTCGTGCGCGTTCGTCGCGGTCTCGACCAGGACTTCCTGGCCGGTGGCGACCGCCTGGGCGCGCGCGTCGGCTTCGGTGCGCGGCCCGGCGGCGACCGGCGTCGCCGGCGACGGGTCGTCGCGCAGCACCCAGATCGGGAGCAGGCCGGCGATCAGCGCGGTGACCAGCAAACCCGCTGTGCACGCCAACCGGGTACGCGTGCGCACGAACGGGCTGAGGAAGCGATGCACGGTCTACTCCCGAGGGCCAGGCGTCGAAAACGCGCATACGATCGCACGCTGGATCATGCGGGCGGGTGTTATCAAGCTGTTATGCAAAACATGAATCACCGATAGTGATGGCCGCCTCATCGTCGTCTGACCGATTTACTGTCCGAGATGTCTGCCCTGGGGAGAAAAATGTGTTTCACGGGGAAGCGGCTGATCGTCATAGTTGATTGGTAATAGTGCCGTGGCCCGGATCACGCTCAAGATCATCAAGTCACTCCATGTGATCTTGAGTCGACATGCAACGTCGCGCATAGTGCCCGAGCGCGCGCCATCAGTGGCGTGTCCCTTGTGGTGCCTACCGGCGGGAGTCGACACCAATGCGTTCCACGGGTCTTTGGCGGCGTCGCGCCCGCACCCTTCTCATCGGCGTGCTGACCACCACGCTGGTCGTCACCGGCACGGCCTCGCAGGGCCTGGCCCTCCCGCCGGACAACCCGGTGCGCGGCCAGAGCACGGTCGAGCTGCCGGAGCTGCCGGAGATCAAACCGCTCGCCGAGAACGAAGAGGCGCGGAAAGACCTCACCACCAAGCCCGAGAACGAGATCGAGCCGTACGCGCCCAAGGCGGTCACGCCGTGGCGGGCCGGTGCCGGTGAGGTCGACCTGACCGGGGTCGAGGCCGGCGAGTCGTTGCCGATCGCCGGCACGCCCGTCTCGGTCGGTGTGCCGGAGGGCGGCGACCCGGCCGCCCTGGCCGGGCTGTGGAAGGTCGACCTGGCCGCGCCGGAGACGTCACAGACCGCCGGCGTACCCGGTCTGATCATGAAGGTCACGCCGCCCGCCGCCGCGGACCCGGCCGCGTCGGTCGCGCTGACCGTCGACTACACCACCTTCGCCGACCTGTACGGACCGCAGGCCGCCGACCGGTTCGGCATGATGCTGCTGCCCGACTGCGTCTACGACGCACCGACCACCGGCGAGTGCGCGCCCAGCACCGAGGACCCCGCCCCGGCGGTGCCGAGCGACGTCGAGGTGATCCCGCCCCCGGCGAACGCGCGCAGCGCCGCCGGCGAGCGTCGTGTGGTCACCGGTGCCGTGCCGCTGTCCGGGCTGCTCGACGGCGCGCCCGCCGCCGCGAACGCCCGTGCCGCCGCCGCGTCGTCCGGTGTCGTCGGCGCGCTGGACACCGGCGCCTCCTCCTCCGGCGACTTCACCGCCACGCCGCTGCTCTCCTCCGGCTCCTGGGCCGCCGGTCAGTCCTCGGGCGCGTTCACCTACTCGTACCAGGTGCACGTGCCGGAGACCGCCGGTGGCCTGAACCCGAAGGTCGCGCTCGGCTACTCGTCGCAGACCGTGGACGGCCGCACGTCCGCCACGAACAACCAGTCGTCCTGGATCGGTGACGGCTGGGACTACAGCGCCGGCTCGATCACCCGCACGTACACCAGCTGCGCGCAGGACTCCAAGACGGCCGGCGCGAACAACAAGAACCACCGCTCCGGCGACATGTGCTGGGGCTCCAACAACGCGACGCTCTCGCTCGGTGGCTCGACCACGGAGCTGGTCTGGGACGACAACAAGTGGACCACCGCGAACGGCGACGGCTCCGTCATCACCCAGGTCAAGGACGACAAGAGCGGCAACGGGGCCTGGAAGGGCGAGTACTGGGTCGTCACCACGCGGGACGGCACCAGGTACCACTTCGGCATGAACCGGCTGCCCGGCTGGGCCGCCGGGAAGCCGGAGACCAACTCCGTGCTCAACGTCCCCGTGTTCGGCAACCACTCGAACGAGGACTGCTACCAGCTCAAGTTCGCCGACTCGCACTGCTATCAGGGCTGGCGCTGGTCGCTCGACTACGTCGAGGACGTGCACGGCAACGCGATGAGCTTCTGGTGGGAGAAGGAGGGCGGCTACTACGCCCGGAACTTCGGCTGGAACAAGCCGGTCGCCTACGACCGCGGCGGCTACCTCACCCGCATCGACTACGGCCAGCGCCGCGACTCGCTCTTCTCCGCGTCCGCGCCGGCCAGCGTGGCCTTCACCGTGGCCGAGCGCTGCTTCGACGAGGACGGCCTGACCTGCACCGACGCGAACTTCGCGTCGAAGGACCCGGGCAAGTACCGCATCTGGTACGACACGCCCGCCGACCTCAACTGTGTGGCCGGTAAGCAGTGCTGGAACGCGAACCCGTCGTTCTACTCGCGCAAGCGCCTCGACAAGATCACCACCTCCGCCCAGCGGTACGAGCACAGCACCGCCCGGCAGACCGTCGACGAGTACCAGCTGCGGCAGTCCTTCCCGGTCCTGAAGACCGGCCCGAACACCGCGCTGTGGCTGGAGTCGATCCTGCGCACCGGCTACGACCGGGCCGGTGCCGCAGGTCAGAAGATCACGCTGAACCCGGTCCGGTTCGAGTCCAACCCGGAGGACATGCCGAACCGGGTCAAGGACGACAGCCGCCCCAGCTTCTCCCGGCTGCGCATCGCCCGCGTGATCAACGAGTACGGCGGCGAGACCGTCGTGTCGTACAAGGCACCGGCGGGGGACTGCGCCACCGGGCAGAACCTGCCGCGCAAGGACCAGACCGCGCTGCTGAAGAGCAACGACCGGCTCTGCTACCCGACCTACTGGCACCCGGACCCGGCCGTCGAGGACATCGACTGGTTCCACAAGTACGTCGTCGAGTCCGTGGAGGAGTTGCCGAACGTCTCCGGCGCGCACGGCACGAAGACCGCGTACGAGTACGACGGCGCGGCCTGGCGCCTGGCCGACGCCGAATTCTCCAAGAAGTCCACCCGGACGTACTCGCAGTTCGCCGGGTTCGCCAGGACCACCGTGCTGTCCGGCGTCGACGACCCGGCCATCGGCAGCCGCCGCACCAAGGCCGTCACCCGCTACTTCCAGGGCCTCGGCGACGACCGCTCGGTCAAGGACAGCGCGGGCGTCGAGATCGCCAAGGACCGGGAGCCGTTCGCCGGCCGGGTCGCGGAGGAGCTGACCTACTCGTCGGCCACCGCCGCGGACGGCGACTGGCTGACCCGCTCCGTCACGTACCCGGAGGCCACGGAACTCGCCCGGCGCAACCGGGCCGACGAGGTCAGCCCGCTGATCGCGTGGCGGATCACCGAGCCACGGCAGAAGTCGTGGGCCCGCTCCTCCGGCAACGGCGACGACAAGCGCACGATCCGCGAGGTCGAAACCAGGACCACCTTCGAGGGTACGTACGGGCTGCCGACGCAGATCGAATCGCTCGGCGACACCGGCAGGTCCGGCGACGAGTCGTGCACCAGGACGACCTACTACCACCAGACCAGCCGCAACCTGATCGGCCTGACCCAGGAGATGCTGGCCAGCCCGACGCTGTGCGAGGACGCGACGTGGACCGACCTGAAGTCCCTGGCCGGTGGCGGACGCACCGCCTATGACGGCAAGGCGTTCGGGATCGCGCCGGCGAACGACTCGCGTGGCCTCGTCACCGAGACGCTCTCGCTGAAGGCGGACGGGACCGGCTTCCAGTCCGCCGGCACCACCGAATTCGACGCGATCGGCCGGGTGGTCGCCACCACGGACGTGGACGGCAAGAAGTCCACGATGACGTACCGGCCGGCGACCGGCCAGGCCTTCTGGATCACCACGAAGAACTCGCTCGGCCACGAGCAGACCCAGGAGGTCGAGCCCGGCCGCGCGGTCACGCTCAAGACCACCGACCTGAACAAGCACGTCAGCGAGGCCCGCTTCGACGCGCTCGGCCGGCTGATCGAGGCGTGGTCGCCGGGACGCACACCGACCGCGACGACGCTGCCGGACTTCAAGGCCGTCTACACCACCCCGGCCGGATCGCCACCGTACGTCACGACGTACACGCGCGGGCACGAGAACAAGACCCAGGTGTCGGTCACGCTGTACGACGGCCTCGGCCGGGAGCGGCAGTCGCAGGAGGAGGCGGTCGGCGGCGGCCGGCTGATCACCGACACGCTGTACAACAGCTCCGGCGAGGTGTGGCAGTCCAACAACGCGTACTTCGCCACCGGTAAGCCGGAGGGTTCGCTGTTCACGCCGCTCGCGGACACGGCGATCCCGAACATGACGCGCTACACGTACGACGGCATGGGTCGTGTCCTTGAGGAACTGCCGGTCCTGAACGGTTCGGCGAAGCCGGAGCGGGCCACCCGCTACGAGTACGGCCTCGACCACTCGACCGTGATCAACCCGGCCGGTTCCAGCTCCTACCGGATCTGGTCCGACGCGAACGGGCGCACCACCCGGATCGACACGTTCACGGACGCGGCGCGGACGACGTTCACGAGCATGCGGTACGAGTTCGACACGCGCGGCCAGATGGTCAAGGCACTCCACTCGGAGGACCCGACGCGGCCGTGGTCGTGGGGCTTCGACCAGCGCGGCCGCATGATCACCTCGTCGGACCCGGACGCGGGCACGTCGACGACCACGTACGACCACCGCGATCGTCCGGTGACCACGACGAACGCGCGTGGGGTGAAGACGTGGACCGGGTACGACGAGCTGTCCCGGCCGATCGAGCAGCGACTCGGCTCGGCCACCGGTCAGCTGCTGGCCGGCTACACGTATGACAGCGCGCCGGGTGGTGTCGGTCTGCCGGCGTCGGTGACGCGGTACACGAACAACGAGGCGTACACGCAGACGGTCGGCGGCTACACCAACGACTACCAGCCGACGTCGACGACGCTGACGTTGCCGCAGTCGGTGGCGGACACGTGGGGTTTCAAGACCTCGTACACGTACTCGTACACCTACACGGACACGGGTCTGCCGGAGTCGTCGGTGCTGCCCGCGGTCGGCAGCCTGCCGTCGGAGAAGCTGCTGGTCCGGTACTCCAACGACGGCCTGCCGCTGTCGGTGTCCGGCCAGGACTGGTACGGGACAGAAACCGTCTACTCGCCGTACGGGCAGGTGGTCCGGTCGACGCTGGGCTCGCAGCCGTACCGTGTCTGGGCTTTGGCGGATTATGACGAGGCCAGCGGTGAGCTGAAGCGCAGTCAGGTCTTCCGGGAGCAGACCGGCAACAAGCTGCTGGTGTCCGGGAACCTGGTGTCGCAGCGTGACTACGCGTACGACGCGGCCGGGAACATCACCGACATCCAGGAGCGCAGCACCGGCATCGAGGAGCGGCAGTGCTTCACGTATGACGCGCGTGGCCAGCTGACGAAGGCGTGGACGTCGAAGAACGTGATGACGTGCGGCTCCGGCCCGGTCACCACGGACGGCACGGTGCTGGCCGGTGCGGGCGTCGACAAGACCGGTTACTGGCAGGAGTACACCTACGACCTGCTCGGCAACCGTACGAAGCTGGTCGAGAAGGACCTGACCGGCGACACCGCCAAGGACGCGACCACGACCTACTCCTACGGCGGTGCCGGTGGTGCGCAGCCGCGGACGTTGACGAAAGTCGGCAAGAAGTTCACGACGCCGGCCGGCGCGCAGGTGACGGCGGAGGCGACGCGGCTTTATGAGCTGACCGGTGAGACGAAGTCGGTCACGTCGATCCAGAACGGCGACAAGCAGGAGCTGTCCTGGACCTACGACGGCCAGATCGAGTCGATCACCGGCCAGGGCGGGACGGGCAAGACCGAATACGTGGGTCAGGCCGGTAAGTGCCTGGACCTGAAGTCGGGTGTGCCGGCGGCGGGTGTGCCGCTGCAGTCCACCGCGTGTAACGGCAGCCTGGCGCAGAAGTTCACGTTCACCCCGGTCCCGGGTCAGTCGAATCCGAATCTGGGCACGCTGTCGATCTTCCAGGACTGGTGTGTCGTCCCGGCCGGTTCGGCTGCGGGTTCCGCGGTGCAGGTGCAGAGGTGCGACGGTACCGCCGTGCAGCAGGTGGCCCGGAATGCTTCGGGTCAGCTGATCCACCAGCCGTCCGGTCTGTGTATCGCGGTGCAGAACACGTCGGGTGCGAATGGCACTCCGGTTGTGCTGGCGACGTGTGGCACGGGTGGTGAGCAGAAGTGGGAGCCGCAGAACCAGACCCGTCACATCTACGGCCCCGGCGGCTCGCGCCTGATCACCGTTCAGGGCCGTCAGGCGACGCTGATGCTGGGCGAGACGACGCTGACGGTGCAGACCGGTGGTGTGCAGGTCTCCGCGCAGCGCAACTATGCCGCCCCTGGTGGTGGGGTGATGCGCTACACCAACGCATCCGGTTCCGGCATGGTCGCCGTTGCTTCCGATCCGCAGGGCACGCCGTCTGCTGAGGTCGCGCTGGCGGACGGGATGGAGACCCGGATCCGTAAGCAGGACCCGTTCGGTAACCAGCGCGGCGTGGCGACGCTGGGTTCGAAGATGGAGACGAAGGCCGGCTACCTCGGCGCGACTCCGGATGACGCTTCGGGTTACGTGCCGCTGGGTGCGCGTCTGTATGACCCGGTGGCAGGCCGGTTCCTGTCCGCGGACCCGCTGCTGGACCTGGCGGACCCGGTACAGAACAACGGCTACTCCTACGCCCACAACAACCCGATGACCCTCTCCGACCCCTCCGGTCTGTCGGTGTCGTTGTCGGCGTCGGAGATGGACGCCGCGTACAAGGGTGCGGGTCTGTCGACGGCGCAGGTGGCGCAGGCGCAGGCGGCGATGAACTCGTCGCTGGTGTCGGTGATCCTGGGCGCGGCGTGGAACATCCTGGCCGAGTTCCTGGGCATCAACGACGCGATCAACTGCTTCGGCGGCGACATGTGGGCGTGCGGCAGCCTGATCATCGGTGCTGTCCCGTGGGGCAAGATCGCCAAGATCCCGAAGATCGCCAAGGCCATCGACCTGACGATCTCCGCCGTCCGCGCGTGGCAGACCGCCCGCAAAATTGCCGAACGGGTCATGGCAGCGGCCAAGGCCGCCGAGGCAGCGTTCATCGCGGCTAAGAAGCTTGCTGCGGAGAAGGCGAAGAAGGCCGCCCAGGCCGCGGCGAAGAAGGCTGCTGATCTGGCGAAGACCACCAGCGCCAAGGCCGCCGACATGACCAAAAAGACCGGCAACCCCGCACAGAAGAGCTCCCAAGCAAAAGCCAACCCAACCAGTTCTTCCGCCGCCGGCAACGGCGGCGGTGGGAACAAACCGGCGGCGCCGGCATCCAAGGGCGACAACGCCAGCGGCGGCGGTCGCAGCGACGGCGGCAGCAGCGGCGGGGGCGGGAGCTGTCCGACGTCCGGCAACAGCTTCGTTCCGGGCACCCGGGTCCTCATGGCGGACGGCACCACCAAGCCGATCGAGGACGTCAAGACCGGCGACATCGTCCAGGCCACCGAAGCCGAGACCGGCGAGACCGAGCCCAAGACGGTAACTGCGACGATCACCGGCCACGGCATCAAGCACCTGGTCAAGGTCGTCATCGACACCGACGGCGAGCACGGCACCGAAACGGCAGTGATCACCGCAACCGACGGCCACCCCTTCTGGGTACCCGAACTCGGCCAATGGCTGGACGCCACCGACCTGCAGCCTGGCCAATGGCTCCACACAAGCGCCGGCACCTGGATTCAGATCACCGCCGTCGACCGCTGGACCACCCCCTCCACAACGGTCCACAACCTCACCGTCAGCGACATCCACACGTACTATGTGCTCGCCGACAACGAACCGGTACTCGTACATAACAACAACTGTGGCGGCGAGCCTGTCGAGGTAACGGTCAGTTGGCAGCCTGGAATGCCAAAGGCTGAATTCAACCGCAAAGCTGCTGAGCTGCAAGCCCTTAGTGATGCCGGCAAGCTGTTCAAGGCCCCCAATCCTGTTAGTCGTGACCCGTCTGTGACAGGAAAATACAAAGCTGATCTCATTCGGCGTGTCTACGATCAGTACGGGGCAACCAATCGCGGATTCGCCGATGCCTTAAAGAGTCGGATTCTTACCCGTATGGACCCGGATCATGTGTGGGAACTTCAGCTTGGTGGACCCGATGCTTCCGGCAACTTGCGTATGCTCGACAGGTTCACCAACCAGCAGATCGGTATGCGGCAGATCTGGCCGCAAATCCGGGGCCTGCCTGACTACACTCCCATCAAAATTATCATTGAAGGGCCATCATGATCTCACCGGAAGTCGTCGCCGTCGTGGAGGCCATCCGTGCAGCTCTGCCATCGGAGCGGGAGTGGTCGATGATGAACTCCATGCCGGCGCCATCCATGGCGACATCGACGGTCGTCGATGCACCGCCGACCTACATCGAATTCCTTGAAGTGGCGGATGGATTCATCTGCGGACCGGCTGTGCTTTTTGACTCACAAACTGTGACTGGGATGCAATTCTATACCGAACCGCCCGAGGGGTCCGCAATTCCGCTGAATCGGGAAGACTGGTATTGTGTTGGAGTTATCAGCGACGAACCATGGTTCATTAAGCGTGCGGACGGAAGCGTTTGGACCTTCCCGGATGCCGGTGTGACGTGGTGGATGAGCGATCGATTTGAGCAGGTAGATACCAGCCTTGAAAACTTCTTTTTAAATGAAGTGTGTGGACCCTCATATCTGAGGCTTACGGGCGCGTTGAGAGGCGACCAATGGTGGCAGTTACTGGGCAGCCTTGGCCGCCTCTAGGGCGTTTTTCAGAAGTCGGTGTGGTCAAGTCGCGGCGTGGCGGTGGTCGATAAAGGGCGAGGTCTCCGGTAGTTGGTTCAGCGACCAAGCAGAACTTCATACCGGAGACCTCGTGGCCACCTTATCGTTGACGAGCCGGCACGATCTGACCGACGTGCAGTGGCAGCGGCTGGCGCCGCTGCTGCCTGCCGCGCCGACGCGGGGCCGGCCGCTGAAATGGGAGATACGGCAGCTCATCGACGATGCGGTGGCGGATCCGGGTCGGCTCGCCGTGGCGTGACGTACCCGCCGAATATGCGCCGTGGCAGACGATCTACGGGCTGTTCCGCCGGTGGCAGCGGGACGGGACCTAGGACAAGATCCTGTCCGCGTTGCAGACCGACGCCGACGCGGCCGGCCGTATCGACTGGGACGTCAGCATCGACTCGACGACCAGCCGCGCTCACCAGCATGCTGCTGGTGCCCGCCGAGATGGGCAGTCACAGAAGGAACCACCCGGCGGCGTGCACACCGAACCAGACGACCATGCATTCGGCAGGTCGAGGGGCGGGCTGACCACGAAGACACATCTGGCTGCGAGCAGGGCCAGAAAGTCATGGCGGCGGTCGTGACCGCAGGCCGGCGCGGTGACAGCCCGCAGTTCATCCCGGTCCTGGAAAAGATCCGCGTCGCCCGCCCCACGGCCGGGCGGCCACGGACCGGCCCGGACCGGGTCCTGGCCGACAACGCCTACACCCTGGAAGCGAACCGGGAACACCTGCGCCGGCGCGGGATCAAGGCCTGCATCCGGTCCAAGAAAGATCAGGACGCCCACCGCAAGGCCAAAGGATCCGAGGGCGGCCGCCCACCTGGCTTCGATCCGGTCCTCTACCGGCAGCGCCACGCCGTCGAACGTGGCATCAACCGCCTCAAACGCCACCGCGGCGTCGCCACCCGCTACGACTGTGAGGATGATCAGGTGCCACCCGGTGCCCTGGGGCCTGACCCGCGTTACGACTGGCCTTCGGTGCCTTGAGTTTGATCTGTCGGCCCTCGGGTCCCGGGTGGTGCCTGCCGCCGCCGGACCGGCAGGGCGTGTCCCGATAGGAGCCTTGCCGCTAACAGGGCGCCATCACAGTCCTGACCGCCTCACGCCGGCCCGGCGACGGCCGTCCGTCCCCCCGAGGCATCAGGAGCCCGCACCACCATGTCCAGAATCTCCCACCCACCTGCCATCAGCCAGACCGGCGCCCGCACCGAGGCGGTCCTCGGCGTCGACACGCACAAGGACTTCCACGCCGCCGCCGTGGTCAGCGCGGCGGGTATGCTCCTCGGCAGCCGCACCTCCGCCGCGACCGCCGACGGCTACCAGCAGATGCTGGACTGGGCCGCGAGTCTCGGACAGGTCCGGTCCGCCGGGATCGAGGGCACCCACTCCTACGGCGCCGCCCTGACCCGCCACCTACACGCCGTGAACATCCAGATCATCGAGGTCAACCAGCCTGACAAGGCCGATCGGCGCCGCCGCGGCAAGACCGATGCCATCGACGCCGAGACCGCTGCCCGCGCCGTGTTGTCCGGCCGCGCCACCGCTACCGCGAAGACCGGCGACGGCCCGGTCGAGATGATCCGGCTGTTCAAGCTGGCCAAAGCCTCCGCGATCAAGTCCCGCTCACAAACGATCAACCAACTTAAGCCGTCCTCGTCGGCGCAGACCCCCAACTCCGCGCATCCATGGCCGGCCTGAGCAACCCGAAGCTGTTCCGTCGCTGCGCAGAGCTGCCCGCCACCGCACCGGCCGATGCGATGTCCGCCGCGGCCTACACCCTCCGGCTGCTCGCCAGCCGGATCATCGCGCTGACCGCCGAGATCGACGACCTCGACCAGCACATCACCGACACCGTCCGGGTCCACACACCAGGCCTGCTCGACCGCCAGGGCGTCGGCCCCGACACCGCCGCCGCGCTGCTGCTCGCCGCCGGCGACAACCCGCAACGTCTCGCCAGCGAAGCGGCCTTCGCCGCCCTCTGCGGCGTCAGCCCGACCGAGATGTCCTCCGGCAAAACACAACGACGCCGCCTCAACCGAGGCGGCGACCGGCAAGCCAACTCCGTGCTCTACACCATCGTCGGGACTGATCCGCCGACTGAGTGCGGATGTTCCAAAGGGAAGTGAAGTGCAGGTGGATGAAATACTTAAGAATTTGTATTCAGACATAGTTGAACTGGGCGGATTGTCGAATGCTGCTAGTGAGGCGATTGCCGAACGCGGCCTTCTGGTCTCCGTTGAGTCCGACAGTGGGTCTGGCTGGACTGCTCGAGTCGAGGCTGATCGAGGAGTCTGCTATCTAAATGTCGGCGCCGGTGAGGGGGTATTCTTTTTCGAGATTCATCGTCGCAACTACAGAATTTTGTGGGCAAGTGGTGCATCTCCAGACTTCAACGTCGTGATCTCTGTGATTTGCCAATGGCTTCATGGTCGTAGGGCATTTGAGGTAGCTGAAGAGTTTCCCTTTGTTCGCATCGGGCCGCTTGCCGATATTGAGGTGATCTCAGTGAGTTTCGGGCAGGATTCGGTATTCGAAGTGGGTGAGGTGAAGTGCGGCGGCGACGATGTCACCGATTCGTCGTGGGCTGGCGGTGGTATGGCGTAGCGTTTTCCAGCGGCCGACGAGGATGGCGAAGCCGCGTTCGCCTTGCCAGCGCAGGCCGCGTAGCAGCCGGTTCACCGTCCGGTTCGCCACCGCGAGTTGCCGGCCGCCGGCCGGTTGTTTGGTGGGGGTTTTGATGCCGTGACCTGCTCCTTCGTAGCCGGCGTCGGCGAGGGCCGGCAGCTGCAGTTCGGCGGCGGCCCAGTTCAACGCGGCGGTGACGCCCAGCTGCTGAGCGCAGCTGAGATCATGCATATGCCCGGGCAGTGACGGTGAGGTCCAGATGATCAGCCCGTCAGGGCGCATGACGGCCTGGACGTTCGCGCCGAAGTCCCGGTGCTTTCCCGAGTACCAGGCGTCGATCGTCTCGCCCTTCACGCTGGTGGCGGTCTCCGCGAGGCGGTCACAGTCGAACAGCTTGCCGTCCAGAATGACGAACGCCCAGCCCTCGTCGGCGGCCCGTTGTAACGCCTCATGCAGATCAGGTGCCTGGGCGGACAGCACGGTGATGCCTTCGGCGAGATACCGGTAAACGGTGGCCCGGGAGATCCCGAACCCGGCGCCCAGCACCGTGGCGTCTTCGGCTTTGCGGAACCACACTATGACCAGCAGCGCCTGGTAGAAGCAGGTCAACGACCGTGTCCCGCGACGGGTGCCCCTCGCCCGCCGTTCGGCGGACAGCAGCCGGGCAAGGTAGCGCACCAGTTCCCTGGGCACGTCGAGCATGGCAGGATAAGCGATCACGTGGAGCCCTCTCGTAGACCTGTTCCGTCGCAAGAACCTGTCTATCGATGGCTCCACGCCCATATCCAGCACCATCCGCTTCGACCCGATATGCCCGTGTCTACAGCAGAACCGCGCCGCAAGTCCTCGTTGAGATCACCTCACTGCAGTGATCGGTGTGTTCAATACTAAGACGAAAGAGTGGACGAACTACATTGCGATCAATGGCAGTGCTGATGAGATGCCGAGCGGCTGGAAGCTGCGCGATAATGAAAGATGGGTAGGTGGTTCGGGGCATGCTGAAGAAACGATCTTGAAGAGTCTCGGGCTGGACGAGGTTGTGGCGTTCGGTGGAACATCCCGAAATATTTGCCGAGATACCTGTTACCCGCTGTTGAATGGACCTGGCATGAGGTTTGGTGGCGCAGGGTACTTTGGCGGCAAGGCGGATAAGACGGAGTTTTCACTCTTCTGGCAGGAGGATGACTAAGGTATGGAAAGTGCCAAGCTGACGACGGCGCTCGGTTATGCGGTTGGTGATCGACTCACCATCTTTGCTGAAGCGTTCGAGACTCGTGTCAAACGCGTCAATGCTCGAAGGTTGACGGTTGAGTGGCCATGGCGAGAGGTTGACCCGGACTCGGAAAATTTGTGGGACGGCACGCTGGGGTTCGCGCGAGACTCTGACGCTTACGATTGGCGCAATACGCCATGGCGGCTAGAGCCCAATCCGGAAGAGTTGGAGCCGGGAGGTTCATGTTTTGTGGGAGTGCCAATGACTGAAGTGATTGTTACTGGCATTGAGAAGTATGACCCGCCAGCCGACTTTGGCTTTCTGCCTAGGCCTGAGTACGTTATGGAGTTGGTTCCGAAGGATCTGGTAGACGATGGGGAAGCTGGATATGTTATTTATCTGAATGGAAACGAGCCCTTCGAAATTGAAAAAGTTGAGTCTCTTGCATGACGGTCTATGTGAGTCTAATTGAGGTGCTGCGACGCGTGTAATTTGCGAATCTATGTAGGAACGGTGCGTCATCTAGGAATAAGGATTAGCCGGCCTGCGGGTTAGCGATAACTTGCACGTTCGCGCCATGAGTGGATTCGGTGGGTCTAAAGCTTGTGCGCGCCGACGTAGTCGGCGAGGTGTTGGCCGGTCAGCGTCGCGCGTGACGTGACCAGTGCCTCCGGAGTGCCCTCGAAGACGATTTTTCCGCCGTCGTGGCCGGCGCCGGGACCCAGGTCGATGATCCAGTCGGCGTGGGCCATGACCGCCTGGTGATGCTCGATGACGATGACTGACGTGATCCGAAGTCTCCGGACACACCGCCAAGTAGGGTGGCGGTGGCGTCTGGGAGGAACGGTACGTGGTAAAGAAACCGGTGAAGTATTCGCCTGAATTGCGGGCTGAGGTCGTCGCGGCGTACGAGCAAGGCGGGCGTACGTATGCCGAGGTGGCTCGCAATTACAACCTTGTGCCGGAGACGGTGCGGTTGTGGGTGGCTGCGGCCAAGAAGGAGAATTCCGGTCAGACTCCGGAGGCCCGGGGTTCGATAGAACGGGCGCGGGTCGCGGAGATGGAGCGGCGTATCCGTGAGCTGGAGTCGGAGAACGCGTTCCTGAAAAAAGCTGCGGCCTTCTTCGCGAGAGAACAACGGTAGACGAACGTTTCGCGTTTATTGCTGCGGAGAAGGCTGCCTATAGCGTGACGATGATGTGTGCGGTTATGGATGTCTCTCGTTCTGGATTCTATGAGTGGTGGGGCCGGCCGGTGTCGGCGTCAGCGTCACGGCGTGCGATTCTCTCGGATCTGGTGCGTGACGTGTTCGACCGTTCCGGCCGCACGTACGGCTACCGGCGGGTGCACGCGGAACTCGTGCGTAGCGGCGTGGCTGTCGATGACGATCTGGTCCGCCGGCTGATGGGAGCCCAGCAGTTGGTGCCGGTGCAGGTGAAGCGGCGCCGGGGCCTGACGGTCGCGAACCAGGCAGCGGGTCCGATCCCGGACCTGGTCGGCCGGGACTTCACCGCCGCGGCGCCCGGAGCGAAGCTGGTCGGTGACATCACGCAGATCGACACCGAAGAGGGCCCGCTGTTCGTTGCCTCGGTTATCGACTGCTATTCGAAAATGGTGATCGGCTGGTCGGTCGATATCCGCTATCCGGCCAGCCTGGTCAGCGCCGCGATGCGCATGGCCGCACAACGGATCCCCTTGCCGAAAGATGCCATCTTCCATTCCGATCGCGGCAGCCAGTACACGTCGCATGAATTTGCGTCGGTTCTCGCCGGGCTGAAGGTCCGGCAATCAGTGGGCCGGACCGGGATCTGCTTCGACAACGCGATGGCCGAGTCGTTCTTCGGGAAGCTGAAGACCGAGCTCGTTCATCACCGGAAGTTCGCCACGCGGGCGGCAGCACGCCGGGAAGTGATTCGGTACATCGAAGGCTTCTACAACAAGCAGCGCCTGCATTCCGGCCTGGACTACCGGCCGCCCGCGGAAGTGCTCGAAGAATGGTTTGTTGTTAAGCAAGCCGCATGATAGATTCACATTTTGGTCGAGTCCGGAATCTTCGGATCATGTCAGATTCGATGGGTCTAAAGCTTGTGAACGCCGACGTAGTCGGCGAGATGCTGGCCGGTCAGCGTCGCGCGTGACGCGACCAATGCCTCCGGAGTGCCCTCGAAGACGATTTTTCCGCCGTCGTGGCCGGCGCCGGGGCCGAGGTCGATGATCCAGTCGGCGTGGGCCATGACCGCCTGGTGATGCTCGATGACGATGACCGACTTGCCGGAGTCGACCAGCCGGTCCAGCAGCCCCAGGAGCTGTTCCACATCCGCGAGGTGCAGACCGGCGGTGGGCTCGTCGAGGACGTAGGTGCCGCCCTTCTCGCCCATGTGGGTGGCGAGCTTCAGGCGCTGGCGTTCGCCGCCGGAAAGCGTGGTCAACGGCTGCCCGAGCGTCAGATAGCCCAGCCCGACGTCAGTCAGGCGGGTCAGGATCGCGTGTGCGGCGGGCGTCCGGGCCTCGCCCTCGCCGAAGAACGTCGTGGCGGCCGCGACCGGCATGGTCAGCACCTCGCTGATGTTCCGCCCGCCGAATTGATACTCCAGCACCGACGCCTGGAACCGCTTCCCCTCACAGTCCTCGCAGGTGGTGGCCACGCCGGCCATCATGCCGAGGTCGGTGAAGATGACGCCGTTGCCGTTGCACGTGGGGCAGGCGCCCTCGGAGTTCGCGCTGAACAGCGCCGGCTTGACCCCGTTGGCCTTCGCGAACGCCTTCCGGATCGGCTCCAGCAGCCCGGTGTACGTCGCGGGGTTGCTGCGCCGGGACCCGCGGATCGCACCTTGGTCGATCGCGACGACGCCATCCCGCGGAGCGACCGAGCCGTGGATCAGCGAGCTCTTTCCGGACCCGGCCACGCCGGTCACCACGACCAGCACGCCGAGCGGCACGTCCACGTCCACGCCGCGCAGGTTGTGCAGCTCGGCACCGCGGATCTCAATTGTGCCGGTAGGTGTACGCACGGACGGCTTCAACGAAGCCCGGTCGTCGAAGTGCCGGCCGGTGACGGTGGCACTGGCACGCAGTCCGTCGACCGTGCCCTCGAAGCACACCTCACCCCCGCCGGTCCCGGCGCCGGGCCCCAGGTCGACGATGTGGTCCGCGATCGCGATCGTCTCCGGCTTGTGCTCGACGACCAGCACCGTGTTGCCCTTGTCGCGCAGCCGGAGCAGCAGGTTGTTCATCCGCTGGATGTCGTGCGGGTGCAGGCCGGTGGTCGGCTCGTCGAAGACGTACGTGACGTCGGTCAGCGACGAACCCAGGTGCCGGATCATCTTGACCCGCTGCGCCTCACCGCCGGAGAGCGTGCCCGCCGGCCGTTCCAGCGACAGGTATCCCAGCCCGATCTCGGTGAACGAGTCGAGCGTGTGCCGCAGCGTGTCCAGCAGCGGCGCCACGGACGGCTCCTTCAGCGAAGCGGCCCACGCCGCCAGGTCGGAGATCTGCATCGCGCACGCGTCCGCGATGCTGATTCCCTTGATCTTGCACGCGCGCGCACCCTCGCTGAGCCGCGTGCCGTCGCATTCGGGGCAGGTCTGGAACGTGACCGCGCGCTCGACGAACGCGCGGATGTGCGGCTGCATCGCCTCCACGTCCTTGGACAGGTACGACTTCTGGATCGACGGAATCAGCCCGGTGTACGTCAGGTTGATCCCGTCCACCTTGATCTTCGTCGGCTCGCGGTAGAGGAGGTCGTGCATCTCCTTCTTCGTGAACTTCTTGATCGGCTTGTCCATGTCGAACCAGCCCGAGCCGGCGAAGATCCGGCCGTACCAGCCCTCCATGCTGTAGCCCGGGATGGTCAGCGCGCCCTCACTCAGCGACTTCGTGTCGTCGTACAGTGCCGAGAGGTCGATGTCGTTGACGGTGCCGCGGCCCTCGCAGCGCACGCACATGCCGCCGACCCGGGAGAACGTGGCCTTCTGCGCCTTGGTGGCGGCGCCGCGTTCGACGGTCAGCGCGCCGCTGCCGCTGACCGACGCGGTGTTGAACGAGAACGCGCTGGGCGGGCCGAGGTACGGCTTGCCGATCCGGCTGAACAGGATGCGCAGCAGCGCGTTCGCGTCGGTGGCGGTGCCCACGGTGGAGCGCGGGTCGGCGCCCATCCGCTGCTGGTCCACGATGATCGCGGTGGTCAGCCCGTCGAGCACGTCGACGTCCGGCCGGGCCAGTGTGGGCATGAAGCCCTGGACGAACGCGCTGTACGTCTCGTTGATCATGCGCTGTGACTCGGCCGCGATGGTGGCGAAGACCAGCGAGCTCTTGCCGGATCCGGACACGCCGGTGAACACGGTCAGCCGTCGTTTCGGCAGCTCGACGCTGATGTCCTTGAGGTTGTTCTCCCGGGCGCCGTGCACCCGGATCAGGTCGTGGCTGTCGGCGACGTGACTCATGAGACCCCTCAGGCCTGCTGGATGCGGATCAGGTTTCCGGCGGGGTCGCGCACCGCGCAGTCGCGCACCCCGTACGGCTGGTCGGTCGGTTCCTGCACGATGTCCGCGTCCGCGGCCTGGAGCCGGTCGAACGTGCCCGCCAGGTCCTTCGTCGCGAGCAGGATGCCGGCGTACGTGCCCTTCGCCATCATCTCGGTGATGACGCGGCGCTCGTCGTCGGTGATGCCCGGGTCGACCGCGGGCGGCGTGAGCACGATGGACGTGCCGGGCTGCCCGGGCGGGCCGACGGTCAGCCACCGCAGGCCGCCGTACCCGACGTCGTTGCGGACCTCGAAGCCGAGCAGGTCGCGGTAGAACCCGAGCGCGGCCTCCGGGTCGTCCTGCGGCAGGAAGCTGGCGTTGATGGAGATGTCCATGCCGCTCACCCTAGAGTCGCCGCGGTGACCTGGACTTCTCTATTCCTGACCGGCCGGGTGACCGCCTTGGCGACGCACGACGGCAACTCCGCCTGCACAGACGCGCGCCGGTAGGCACCCGGGGACATGCCGACCAGCTCGGTGAAGCGGGTGGTGAACGTGCCGAGCGAGGCGCAGCCGACCGCGAAGCAGACGTCGGTGACGCTGAGGTCGCCGCGCCGCAGCAGCGCCATCGCGCGCTCGATCCGCCGGGTCATCAGGTACGAGTACGGCGACTCACCGTACGCGAGCTTGAACTGCCGGCTGAGGTGCCCGGCGGACATGTGCACGTCCCGGGCCAGCGCCTCCACGTTCAGCGGCTGCGCGAACTCGCGGTCCATCCGGTCGCGGACGCGGCGCAGCAGCTTGAGATCGCGCAGGTGCGGAGTGCTCACTGCGCGATGATGCCACAGCCTCAGGCGAACCAGAGCGCGATCCGGTGGTCTTCATCCGTCACGTAGTACGGATGCCCGTCGATCTCGGCCAGACCTTCGACGTTCCGGAACGGCGCGAGCTCGGCGACGACCTCCCCCGAAGCACGGGGCAGCGAGAACCGCACGTGCCGGCACTCCACGCCGCCGCCGTGCGGGTGGTCGTCGATCAGGATCGAGCCCTTGTTCAGCGCGTCGATCGAGCCGATCACCGCGTCGAAGCTGCCGTCCGGCCGCGCCGTGATCGCTCGGAACCCGGTCAGCGTGCCCGGCGGCGTGACGCCGGTGAGCACGTGCACGCCGGTCACCGTCGGCCAGGTGTGCTCGTCACCGTCGAACATCGCCTCGACGCCGTCGATCTCCAGCAGGATCGGCTCGCCGGCGGTGGTGACCGGGAAACGCAGGCCGAGCAGCAGCGTGCCGGCCGGGGTGAACGCGGCGGCCTCGACGTTGACCGGGTGGTCGCCCGGGGCCAGCCGGCGGGTCCAGCGCTTGCCGCGGGCGGTGCCGCGGTGTGTGGTCTCCACGATGAACCGGGCCTGGGACCGCTCGCCGGGCGGCAGCGTGTCGACGCCGTGGGCGCGCAGCGCGTCGTTGAACGCCCGGTGCAGCCGGAACTGGTTACGGACGATCTGGAGCGGCACCGGGCCGCGGGCCGCGTCGTCCTCGCGGAACCGGGAGAAGAACGCACGGCGCGGGCGCAGCGGGCCGGCCTTCGAGCCGAAGTGCGAGCCGATCGCGTAGACCCAGCCGTCCCGGTACGCCAGCGCCTCGCCGTCCTCGGTGCGGCCGGCCTCACGCCCGGGCAGCGCGTCCAGGTGGTGGGCGAACCAGTGGCCGGGGTTGTCGTCCTTCTCCAGCAGCAGCGCCAGGCACTCCTCGACCGGGCCCTCGTCCAGCACGGTCCAGAAGCCGCGGCGGGCGCCGTGCGCGGCCAGCAGAGCCTCGGAGTGTACGGGCAGCAGGTCACTGGCCTCGTTGCCCGCGATGGCGAGCTCGACGGATGTCAGATGGTCCACCGACACAGAGTAGGAGGCCGTGACCAGGGCCGGGACCTCATTGAAGGCTCCGGCCCTGATCGCAGGGTCAGACGAGGGCGTGCTCGCCGCGCTGCTTGAGCTCGTCGACGAGCTGTTTGACGTCCTGGGCGCGATCGCGCGGGCAGACCAGCACCGCGTCCTCCGTGTCCACCACGATCAGGTCGCGGACGCCGAGCGCGGCGACCAGGCGGCCGGAGTGCGGCACCACGACCAGGCCGCTGGAGTCGCGGATCAGCACCTTCGGGCGGTCGCCGGACGTGTCCGCGCCGAGCACCATGTTGCCGGCCTCGTCCGTGCTGAGCACCTCGCCGAGCGTGTGGAAGTCGCCGACGTCGTTCCAGCCGAAGTCGCCGGAGACCGTGGCGACCTGGCCGGCCGCGGCCGCGCCCTCCATCACCGCGTAGTCGACGGAGATCTTCGGCAGCGTCGGCCACACCTCGCCGAGCACGTCCTCCTGCTCCGGGCTGTCCCAGGCGGCGGCGATCCGCGAGATGCCGGACGCGAGCTGCGGCTGCTGCCGGGCCAGCTCGGCGAGGAACACGTCGACGCGCCAGACGAACATGCCGGCGTTCCACCGGTAGCGGCCGGACGCCACGTACGACTCGGCGACCTCGAAGGACGGCTTCTCCTTGAACTCCTCGACGCGCAGCAGCGGGCCGCCGTCGATCGCGTCGCCGCACTGCAGGTAGCCGTACCCGGTCTCCGGGTGGGTGGGGTTGATGCCGACCGTCATCAGCAGGCCGGACTCCGCGCCCACGATCGCGTCCTTGAGCACCTCGACGTACGCGGCGCCGTCCGCGATCAGGTGGTCGGCCGCGAACGAGCCCATCACGGCCTCCGGCTCGCGGCGCGCGATCACGGCCGCGGCCAGCGCGATCGCGGCGCACGAGTCACGCGGCGACGGCTCGACCAGGATGTTGCCCTCGGGCAGGCCGGCCAGCTGCCGGGCCACCGCGGCGGCGTGCGACACGCCGGTCACCACGAGCGTCCGCTCCGCCGGGGCCAGCGGCGCCAGGCGAGCCACGGTGGCCTGCAGCAACGACTCGTCGGTGCCGGTCAGCGGGTGCAGGAACTTGGGGTGACCGGCACGGGACAGCGGCCACAGGCGCGTGCCGCTCCCGCCCGCCGGGATGACGGTGTAGAACATGGGCGCCATCATGCCCGGTCAAGATGAGTGCGCATGCATGCCACACATATACAGATGGTAACGATCAGTTACGCCTTGATGACCGAAAAGGGCGTTTCCGATTACTCCGGGTCAGGCCGCCGCGCGCGTCCACGCGGCGACGTGCACGTCCGCGCTGGACTCCCAGGTGAACTCCTTGGCCCGGTCGAACCCGGCCTTCGCCAGGGCCCGCCGGCGCGGCTCGTCGTCGAGCAACGCGGTCAGGTCCGCCGCGATCCGGCCCGGCTCCTCCGACGTGTAGGCGACCGCGTCGCCGCCCACCTCCGGCAGCGACAGCCGGGGCGTGGTGAGCACCGGGGCGGCGCACGCCATCGCCTCCAGGATCGGCAGACCGAAGCCCTCACCGTACGACGGGTACGCCGCGACGAGCGCGCCGCCGAGGAAGCCGGGCAGGTCCGCGTAGCGCAGGTAGCCCGGGCGCAGCAGGCGCAGGTGCGGCGGCACCTCGGCCACGGCCCGGTCGATGTCGTCGTCGTGCCCCTGACCACCCGCGATGACCAGCGCCGGCGGGTCGTCGCGGTCGGCGACCGCGCGCACCCAGCCACGGATCAGGTTCGGCACGTTCTTCCGCGGCTCCTTCGCGCCGAGGAACGCGACGTACTGCGTGCCGCCGAGGCCGAGCCGGGCCCGCACACGCGCCTTCTCCTCGTCGGTGGGCGCGTGGAACGCGGTGTGGTCGACGCCGTGGTACGCCACGTCGATCATCGTCGGGTCCGCGTCCAGCAGGCGGATCAGCTCGTCGCGGGTGGCCTTGCTGGGCACGATCACCCGGTTGGCCCGGCGCAGCGACGTCTTGATCGCACTGCGGAAGAACGTGCGCTTCGACTTGTCGTAGTGCTCCGGCTCGGTGAAGAACGTGGCGTCGTGGACGGTCACGGTCACCGGGCACATCGCGCGCAGCGGGCAGGTGTAGAACGGCGAGTGCAGCACCCGCGCGCCGACCTGCTGGGCCAGCATCGGCAGGCCGGTCTGCTCCCAGGCGAGCCGGGCCGGGCGGTGCGCGACCGCGGCCGGCGCGGCGATGATCTCGGCGCCGGGCAGCATGCGCCCGTATCGCTCGGTGTCCGTCCGCAGCGCGACCACGGCCAGGTCGACGGCGCTGCCGACCATGCCGCCGAGCGCGCCGAGCAGGCCGTCGACATATCTGCCGACCCCACCGCGGTCGGCGGGGACGCTGGTGGCGTCGACGAGAACTCGGGGCGGATGACCGGCGGTCACAGGGCAACTCCTCGATCAGTCAGCGGTGCGGTGATGCCGCGTGCGTGTGGTGCTCCGACCTCGCGCGAGCGGGGCCGGCGACCGGAGCAAGCCTACGCCGATCCGGTTCGGCGGCGATGTCCACGACGCGACGGTAAAGGGTCTTTCCCCGCACCGATCACACGGCATTATCGGATCTTCCGCTCACCCTCATCGCGCCGAGCAAGAGCGGTCACACTCCGTACACCTTGATGGGGCCGGTCCGAAGATTTTCAGCGGCCGCGACGCCGTGACCAGGGCCGGTTCAATGCCGACCCCCGAATTCGCAGGATCTGTACATCATCTCTCCGCGTGACGCCGTGCGGCGAGTTGCTCGAACGCGGTCAGCGACTCCGGGTTCGCGAGCGCGCCCTTCGCGGCCGCCTCCCCGGCCGGCGTGCCGCCGAGGATGCGCTTCACCGGCACCTCCAGCTTCTTCCCGGACAGCGTCCGCGGCACCGCGGCGACCGGGTGGATCTCGTCCGGCGTGTGCCGTGGCGACAACCCCGTGCGCAGCGCGTCCCGCACCCTCCGCAGATCAAGATCAGAACCCGCCGCCGGTACGACGAAGAGCAGCAACTCGTCGGTCTCCTCCAGGTGTACGACCAGCGAGTCCGCCACCTCGTCCAGGCCCTCCACCACCGAGTAGAACTCCGCGGTCCCGAGCCGCACACCACCCCGGTTCAGCGTGGCGTCGGACCGGCCGGTGATCGCACACGAGCCGTCCTCGCCGATGGTGATCCAGTCGCCGTGCCGCCACACGCCCGGGAACACGTCGAAATACGCCTCCCGGTACCTGCTCCCGTCCTCGTCGCCCCAGAACCCGACCGGCATGCTCGGCATCGGCGCCGTGATCACCAGCTCGCCGAGCCGGTCCAGCACCGGCTTGCCGGCCGCATCGAACGCCTCCACCCGGGCCCCGAGCGCCCGGCAGGCGATCCGCCCGGAGTGCACCGGCAGCAGCGGCGAGCCGCCGACGAACCCGGTGCACACGTCCGTACCGCCGGAGAGCGAGTCCAGCCGCAGGTCCCGGTGGACGTTGTCGTAGACCCAGTCGAAGCCCTCGGCCGGCAGCGGCGCGCCGGTCGACCCGATCCCGCGCAGGCGCGGCAGCTCCGGCGGTGTCACCCCGGCCTTCCGGCAGGCCATCAGGAACGGTGCGGACGTGCCGAAATAGGTCGTCCCGGTCTCCTCGGCAAGCCGCCACATCGCGCCCAGGTCCGGGTGCGCCGGGTTGCCGTCGAACAGCACGATCGAGGCGCCCACGGCCGGGCCGGAGACCAGGAAGTTCCACATCATCCAGCCGGTCGTGGTGAACCACAGGAACCGGTCGCCGGGGCCGAGGTCGTGGTGCAGCGCCAGCATCTTCAGGTGCTCCAGCAGGATGCCGCCGTGCCCGTGCACGATCGGCTTCGGCAGCCCGGTCGTGCCGGACGAGTAGAGCACGTACAGCGGATGGTCGAACGGCACCGGCGTGAACGTCAGCGGCTCGGTGGTCGGCGCGGCCAGACCCGCCCACGGCTCGGCGTCCGGCTCGCCGTCACCCAGATAGGTGATCATTACGGTGTGGGTGAGCGTCGGGAGCGCGGCCCGGATCTCGGCCACCTCCGCGCGACGGTCGACCGCCTTCTCGCCGTAGCGGTAACCATCCACCGCGACCAGCAGCGTCGGCGCGATCTGCCGCCAGCGGTCGATCACGCTGCGGACACCGAACTCGGGGGCGCAGGACGAGAAGATCGCGCCCAGGCTGGCCGCGGCCAGCATCAGGATCAGCGTCTCCGGGATGTTCGGCGCGTACGCCACCACCCGGTCGCCGCGCCCGACGCCCCGGGCGCGCAGACCCGCCCGTACCCTCGCTACCTGGTCTTTCAGGTCTTCGACCGTCAGGTCCCGGTGCGCTCTGGTCTGGCTTCTCGCCAGCACGACCGGGCCTTCCGCCGTCTTTGCCGTCAGGACGTGCTCGGCGTAGTTGAGCGTGGCGCCGGGGAACCAGCGCGCGCCCGGCATCGCCGGATCGGCCAGGACCGTGCGCGGCGGGTCGTAGGCGTGCACGCCGAAGTGCTCCCAGATCGACGACCAGAACGCCGGGAGATCGGCGACCGACCATTCCCACAGCGCGCGATAGTCCGCGAAGCGCAACCCGCGCTCCCGCTCCAGCCAGGCAAGATAGGCCCCGATGCGACTGGTGTCGCGGACGTCGTCAGGTGGTGACCACAGCGGTGTGCCCATGCCATGATGGTGCCCTAATAATCGTTAAGGAGTAAGTGGACTTTCGCGGCGCGTCCCAGAGATGACCGGAAAGCCGGAAAACGGTACGGTGCGCGCTATGCGACACATCTGGAGTCTGATAGCCGGGTTGGTGGCGGCACCACTGACGTGGCTCCTGCTCGCCACCGGCCAGGCGTCCTCCTCCGAGCTGATCGCCGGCTGGGTGGCGGCCGGTCGCGGGTGGGACACCCACGACCTGATCGAACCCGCCGCGTTCCTCCTCGTCGCCGGCCTGCTGCTCGGCATCGTCGCCACGCTGCGCATCTCTCCCGTCGGGCCGCTGGTCGCCGGGCTGCTGCTGATCTCCGGTTACGTGGCCACGTTCATCGACCCGCTCGCGGTCCGCGACGTGCTGCCGAACGACTGGGTGATCCTGGACCGCCCGGTGCCGCTGCACGTGCCACTGGACAACGGGACGCTGGCGGTCCTCGGGGTGCTGCTGCTGGTGGCACCGTTCAGCATCCAGCGCTGGCGCCGGTGGCCGGTCTCGGTTGCCGCGCCGGCCGCTGAGGCTCCCGACACCGCCGAAACCGACGATGCGGCCGAGACCTCCGAGACGTCCGGGACCTTCGCCGGGGCCGGGGCTTCCGAGACGTCCGGGGCTTCCGATGTGTCCGGGTCCAACGACGTCACCCAGGAGCTGCGGCCGGTGTCCCCGGCCGGCCGGACAGCCGAGCCGGCTCCCGCCGCGCACCCCGGGCCGGCCGCGTCCGCAGCGCCGCCCGCCCCGGCCGCGCCTCCGGTGGTCGCCGCGCCGCCGAAGCCGGCCGCGCCACCCAAGCCGGCCGCGCCGCTGACGCTGGCCAGCGTGTCCGTGCCGGGGCCGGTCGTGGAGAGCCCGGCGACGAAGCGGGCGAAGGGCAGCGCCACGCCGCCCGCCCCGCCGCAGCCGACGCCGCAGCCGCAGCCGGCGGACCCCGCGCGCCGGCCGGCACCCGGCCACCCGGCACCGACCGACCCCGAGGGCCCCGCCCCCGAGGACCCGCAGGTGCCGACCGCGCGCCGCCCCGAGTCACCCTGGTCCCAGCCCCCGAGCGGCCCGGCCAGCCGAAGCAGGACCCCGGGTTAGGCGGCTCGTCGGTATCGTGAGTCGGTAGTCAAGGACGCTCCAGGAGGTGGGTATGACTGTCGAGATGGTCGCGCCGGACTGGATGCACGAGCTGGTCACAGCCGAGCAGTACGCGACATGGACGCCTGAGCAATGCGCGGGCATCGAGATCGTGGATGGGATGATTCTCGTGAGTCCGAGCGCGTCCAAGCGGCACAACCGTCTGGCCCGGCTGCTGGCGAACGCCCTGGACGCCGCCGCGGGGCCCGACTGGAACGCGGACACCGACTTCGACGTTCGCCTCCATGACGTCCCGCTGAACAACCGTCGCCCCGATGTCACGGTGTACCGCGCGGACACCATCGACGTCGCCCCGACCCGGCCGGAGCACGTGCTTCTCGTGGTCGAGGTGGTCTCACCCGGATCGGAGACGACCGACCGGATCGTCAAGGCCGAGCAGTATGCGCGAGTGGGGATCCCGTTCTACTGGCGTGTCGAGCAGGCCGCCACCGGCGTACCCATCGTCTACACATATGTCCTCGACCCGGCAGCCGGCCGCTACCGCGACGGCGAGGTCTTCACCGGCACGGTGAAGCTGACCGCGCCCTTCCCCATCGGGGTCGATCTCAGCCAGATCTGACACCACCTCCCATCACGGCGGGGTACTCATTGAGCCATTCCGCATAACGGACCGAGCAGTGCCTGACGGCCGGAGTTGAGGCCGTCGCCGCCACCGGTAGCGTTCCTGCTCACCGTGCCGGCGGATCAGGACAGTGAGGTGATCAAGACTGCGGATGGACGATGAGATCGCGGAGGGGTGGAACAGCCTGAGCGAGGCTCCTGGTGAGGGCATCGGATCTTGGTCGACTGCTGTATTAAGAGCGCATGTAGCGCCGTTTGAACGGCGTCCGGACGGTGACACCGGCGCCCTGGTAGCCCTCGTCAGTGAAGGTCATCACGTTCGCGCTGGTCAGCGCGTCGATGATCCGTTGGATGCGGGCAGCGGTCAGGTCATGAACGGCGCCGGGCAGCGCGGCTGATGCCCCGACGAGACGCCAGCCGCGTCGGCGATGACCTGCACGTTCGCTCCGTGACGCTTGTGTTTGCCGGAGTAGTAGGGCTTCTGGTCGGCAACCCGGTCGATCGGGATCAGGGTGCCGTCGAGGATCGCGTACGCCAGCAGTCGGATGCACCGCATAGCGGCGTCCAAGTCGTCGGCGGCTGCCCGGCCCTGATACTGACCTTCGTCCTATCTGAACGGGACCGCCACGAGTATCGGCGGAGCGCCAATGCCGCCGACTACGCCACCCGGCAGCCCGTGGCATGCCGAAAGGGTCCCAACCCTTACCGAGGTAACCTCAATTTCCGTACGTCAAATTACCTGGGACGCGCGCGACACTAAAATGTATTCCACTCCACCCGGGGAATACTGTCGTATGGACTGTCCAGCCAACTTTCAATGACGAACACCGGCCTTGTCAAGACCACGTCACCGGCACGCTGAACGCGCACTAAAAAGCCAAGATCTGGCGAAGACGGAATACCCTTCTCCGAATATCTGAGGAGCAGATCATATAATTCAGTGTAATTTTCGATCCAGGCTTCATAGCCTGAAGGGGCATGCCCGACAAGTTCGTGGCTATCATACAGAGCCTGTGGACCAGAAATCGCATCAACCGCAATGCCGGAAAGCATTCCCGAGTCGGAATAATATGCAGAAATTCCGACATCAGTAAATCGCGCCCAAGGTCCACCATTGGAAGTGATAATCGCATCAGTCATCGCGCCACCGGCGGACGCAGTCACGTCAATCACCTCCGAATGCCGCATACCGAAATTCAAGCCACCAACGCCCGCGAAAGGAATGTAAGACCAAACGGGCCGGGATGGGATTTTGATGTCATTTACCGCCAATTATCTACCTACGTCCCTTCAGCGTGGCGTGCTCACCTCACCGGTACCCCACCAAACATGCATTGTATATCCCTTTGGCGGCATGTCCTGAACCGACTCAGTGCAGTTAATTAAACTACTACAAAGTCCGCCCTTATTGTTGATTACCACATGCACCTCCTTGACTCCTCGCATCACCATCCAAGCCGCATAATTTGTCTCTACATGAGCAGCGTTTGAATATTTGCCACGCGGATTGATGTAATTGGGGCGCCCGAGCCGATATGCCTGCTTCATCAAGTCGTCAGCCATCGCAAAGAGCCAGCCACCCTCACCGCTGGACATGCCACTGACATCGTCTGCCACGGCTTGACCGATCCGTGTTCCGTCAGGCCCGAAAATCATACCTGTCGTCTGGTGCATCGGTTCGGTCGCGTCCAGCGCAGACTGCACCCATGCGGGCCCACAGTTGGGTACCAGAACCGGAGTATCGTCTGCGACCGCGTAGTACGTGTGGAGGTCGCTGACGGCAAGGTTGTGGACTGTCGCGAACTGGGTGGTCCAGCGGTCGATGGCAGTGATCTGGATCTAGGTGCCAACGCTGCTTTGGAGCCATTGGCCGGGCTGGAGGTTGGTGGCGTCCAGCCACTTGCCCAGTTCGGGTGCCCAGAAAGGGTGGCCGTCGGTTGCGGTGATTGTGGCGGTGCCCCTAGGGTGATCGCCGTCGGTATCGAGGACGATCTTGACCAGATGCTTGACGCCGTGGCCGGTGATCGTCGCGGTCACCGTCTTCGTTTCCCTCTCGCCAGATCCGGCCTCAGTAGCCACCTCCGGCGCATGACCTGTCCGAGCTAATGCTGCTCGTCATTCTGTTCGGACTGCACCGCCGCGAATACCGGCTGGAGTCGAACAGATCGAGATCACGATTGAGCAGCGCACGCGTGTAGAAGACTCAGACACGGACCATCGCGCCGGAGAACCGGGGGCGGCATTCTTCGGAGTGGCACGACGTTCGCGCTCCCGCTCGGTGTGCTCAACTGTATAGCTGCACGACTTCCCGGAGCAGAGCTTGGCGAACGCGGCGACGTGGACACGTCCGCGGCAACAGCCCAAGGGAACGGAGCCTGGCAGCCGTCTTCCTGACTGACCGGCGTCCCGTCATGACCGCAAGACTCGCAGCGAAGTCGATAACAGATTAAAACTTGGAACGGAAGAAGGCTAAACGTTCCCTGCCAACTCGCCTGGCATCTTCCCGCAGACTATCCGCAGAAACTCCGACCGAAAGGGCGTCGATAACTTCACTTTGACTCCGCTCCTCCCACTTAAGAAACGGTGAACACGAATAAGGCGCTCCAACCTAAAAGCTCCATCACGTGACGCCATGGAGCAATCCTCTAAAGCCGCCACCGAAGGATTAGCAAGAACACCGAGAGCCGAATGAAGAGTTACGGCCGAGTGCAACGCGTAGGCAGCAGGCCCAATAGCCTCATCCCCTAGGGTCATTTCACGCATCAACTCAAGCTGATGTATCATTGCACCATAGGACGTTGGATCAGCTTCGCCCTGCCGCCACAGAATTTCCAAGGCATCGACATATCGGGCCACGTCGTCCGGCCTGCCGTCCTGCGCCACAGTCCACAGGAGGATACCGACTGATCGCTCCGCGCAGGCCGCAGCAAATATAGCGTCCTGCGCGGGCGAGGCCGCAGCGAAAAAACTGCCAACAGTCATTTGCATCCACATATCCTTGAACCAGGCCAGTAGAAAGTCCGCACCTGCCAGTCCGTTTCCTTGGGATACGGCTGTCCCGAAATTGTGCCACCTGTACCAAGGATAAGAGCACCACGCTGGCCAGTGTCCTTGCAGACGCTTCTCGATGCCGCACCAGCGATTGGCACGCCGCCGAGTTCGTTAATTTTCAGAAGAATGTTGTGTTCTGCGTGAGTCAAGCCAGCACATTGTCCACAATTCGAGGGCACCCCGGAGGCATTGGTCGCGTCACGCACGACGCTGACCGGCCAGCATCTCGCCGTCTACGTCGGCGTTCACAAGCTGTAGGCCCCTCATCTTCCGCCTCCGACGGGTGACCTGCCCGGTTGCTGCGTTCGACAATCCGCGGATGGTGACACCCGTACAGCCTGATCGCCGGCATAGTCGGCAGGCAGCCGGCCCGCGGTCGACGCCGACGACCAGCCGGTCCTCGGCAACTCGGTGACCACCGTCCGCAGCCGTGGTGACCAATCGACCGCGTAGGCCTTCGACCTCGACCGGCCGGCCGCCGCCGCGTCGTCGGCGTCTACGGCCCGGTACTGGGCGCGGTCGCCACGCCGGGCCACGTCCTGGGAAACCGCTGACGGGTTCCGGCTGATCAGACGGGCGATCTCCTTGCACTCCAGGCCCTCGGCCAGAACACGGGATATCTCTTCACGATCGGTCAAGGTCAGCAAGGCGCGCATAGCGGGCCTCTTGTCCCACCGACTCGCCAAGATCAAATGCTACAACCGCCTGAACCTGAACGTCAGCCAAAGGGTCGAGCGAAATGATATCCCCAGAAACTGTCAGCATTTCCGAGAACCGGGTCACGTGAAGCTAGTCGCTTAAGTACGGCGCTGTATTTCGGAATCATCTCCTTGTCGGGCAAGCCTTCATATCGATGCCGAGCTGCGCCCAAAGTATTTAAGAAGTAAGCAAAATGCCCCAAACTGGAGTTTACTGGCAGCGGGTCAATCCCTTGTCCCGGGAAAATTTCCCAGACCGTCCCGTCAGACGACCTCAAGCCGAAATAGCCACAGCCGCACTCTGGGAGAAAAATGTCGCCATGAACCCGACCGCAGTCCTCTTCCCTCCCCAGCACATAAAAATCAGTCAACAGCGGTTCCGCAGAATCCTGGATATCCGGAACGAACAGATCACTGAAGGGCGGGATTCCCTCTTCGGCCAGCTGCCGTCGAACCACTTCGGTGACGCCCCGCATCCGCACTGTATTTATCGAAGCCCTGCGGACCCGATCCGCCCCGGCCCATGATGCCATTTCGCGTGCTGATATTACTTTTTTCGATAGATCCAAAACATCCACCCGCCTACCACAAGCCATCGAATGTAAACCCTCGTCTCATAAAACCCGAAACGCCACTCCTGATACCCTTTCTCGCATGCTCCTCCCCCTCATCGAAACTATACGACACCTTGAACGGCAATCCTGACATTGCCGCAGCGCACCCCTTTGGCCCGGGGCATGGAATCCTCTCCGTATAAAGCTCCTCGATATCGTCTCCGTAAATTTGCATAGCAAGACGTTCAGAGTGCCCCGCCTTCTCCATCGTGCCCGAACTCGGGACAACCTTAATCTCACCCGACTTAAGCCTGACAGCCGCCACGTTGCGACTTTCCGTAAGGGCATCGTAAGGTAAACCCGCTTTGGTTGCCGCATCTGCAGCAAGCTTGTCATCGGCCCGATGCCGAATAACCGCTTGACTCAGATCTCCCTCACCATAGGAAACCTTGAGCCTTTTTCATCGTGACGGTGCAGGTCACGGGCAGGGTGGGAGGCCGGTGTCCACGTAGGACGAGGCTCCCGGTAAGACAGCAATCGACCAAGATCAGATGCCCCAACCGGGAGCCTCGCCATGCTGTCTTACCGTCCACGATCTCGTTGTCCAGCCGGACCCTGAACCACCTCGCCAACCGCATCCGTAGCTACCGCCAGCAGCGCAAATCCCGGTGGAGACGACTCGGCCCAGGCCGTCAGGCCCTGCTCGCCCTGGCCCATCTGCGCAACGGCGACACCTACGCCCGCCTCGCCACCGGGTTCAAGATCGGGATCACGACCGCCTGGCGCTACGTCCAGGAAGCGATCACCCTGCTCAGCGCAGCAGCCAACGACCTGGACGCCGCGATGCGGCGCATCCGACTGCTGGCGTACGCGATCCTGGACGGCACGCTGATCCCGATCGACCGGGTCGCCAACCAGAAGCCCTACAACTGGCGGAAAACACAAACGTCACGGAGTCAACGTGCAGGTCGTCGCCGACGCGGCCGGGCGCCTGGTATGTGCGTCCGCCGCGCTACCCGGCGCCGTTCATGACCTGACCGCCGCCCGCACCCACGGCATCATCAACGCGCTGACCAGCGCACATGTGATGACCTTCGCCGATAAGGGCTACCAAGGCGCCGGCGGCGCCATCCGGACGCCGTTCAAACGCCATCACCGCCGACCGAAGCTGTCACGCCGGCAGAAGGCCGTCAACCGCGCCCACGCGAAGATCCGCACCCGCGGTGAACGCGCGATCGCCACCCTCAAAACCTGGAAGATCCTGGCCAAACTGCGGTGCTGCCCACGCCGCGCGACCGCGATCGTGCAGGCCATCCTCGCCCTGCACCACGTCGAAGCCAACCGCTACGCAGGATGAAAAAGGCTCACTGGATAGAGAGCGCGAGCCCGCCTATCCCCAAAGGCGTTAGATCGCCTCGTGTGACACCCGTACAGCCCGATCGCCGGCGTAGTTGGCAGGCAACCGGCCCGCGATTGACGCCGGTGAACAGCCGATCCTCAAGAGCTCGGTGACCGCCGTCCGCAGCCGTGGTGACCGGTCGACCGCGTATGCCTTCGGCCGTGACCGGCCGCCGCCGCCGCATCGTCGGCAGTCACGGCCCGGTACTCGGCGCGTCCTCCGTGCCGGGCCACGTCTCGGGAGACCACCGACGGGTTCCGGTTGATCAGAAGGGCGTCTCCTTGCATTCCAGACCCTCCTTCAGGCCACGGGATATCTCTTCACGGTCGGTCAAGGTCAGCATTGCGCGCACAGCGGGAATCCTGTCCCGCCGACCTTCCAAGATCAAATACTACAACCGTCCGAATCTGCCGACCTCACGTCGCCAGACCAACGGGTCGATCCCGCCAGCCCACCCATTTACTACTGTTCCATTCCGGCTGGGCCCACTTCAGCTAGCACTATCGACCGGCTCGTCGCCGAACCTTTCCATCTTATGATGCTTGAGGCCGAATATCCCAGCCAGTGTCGGAGGCTCGATTTCCGCAGTCAGCAACCGACGAATAAATTCCGTAGCCATGAGATCGTATTCGTACCAGTTCTGCAAGTCGACATCAACGAATACCACATTCCAGTCGTCAGCCGAAACGCTCTCCGTCGCAATCCAATAAAAGTAATTGCCTTCGGCACTCCCAAAGGGGATTAGCCTTACGCCCGAAAAGTATCGCTCCGGAAGCACCACGCCCGCAGTACGATAATCCTCCCACGCATCATCGCACAGTCTCACCAACTCCAACAGGTTGCCGTCACGATCAATTCGATCGACGCCATAAATGCAGAGACTGTCATCTATTACGCCAGCACCAATTGCGTCAATAAGGTTCTTGTAGTCCCTTGGGGCACTGTAGCCAATATCAGCCTCCACGTAATCCCAATCCACAATACCCACTTCGCGCAGCCCTGGCAGATCACCACTAACCATTCGAACAATCGAGTCAACATCGGAAATGCGAATCACCTATTCAGAATAGTTACATGGATGTCGATAGCATTAGGGCCATGACTCTGCGCGAACAGCTCAATCCCAATGGGTCGAGCATTGGTCCCCTTGTAGATCGGAGTGGCTCTATAGAATACCGTCTCATCCGCCTTGAGTGCCGACTGCACTTGATTCTCGAAATTTAGCATAACGGGCGCGTTCGCCTTCGCCCGCATAGAAACATAGTTTTCCCTGCGGGTGTTAGAGCCGCCATTGAAGGCTCCGAGGAGGTGCGTCCGGTTATCACCCGCGCGCCATCCCGGCGGTCTCCAGCTAGGAGGTTTGGTGGACCCACCGAGGTTGCTCTTGTCCAAGATCGCACGAACGCCGCTCCTCTGCCCATGCTCATTGATATATTCATAATCGATGCAATTGTGAACAAGGGCCGAGAAACCAGGGCCTGCTACGTAATAGGTATGAACGTCACTGACCGTGAGGTTGTGAACAGTTGCCCGACTCTCGGTCCAGCGAGTGATTTGCGAGATCTGTACCCACGTACCGGTGCTTGTGCGCAGCCACTGCCCGGGCACCAAATCGGCAGCCTCGAGCCACTTGCCGAGTTCGGGGACCCAGAAGGGATGATTGTCGGTGGAGATGATCTCTGGTGACGTCATCTCCGCTGTACTGCCGACGCTGATCACGATCTTAATTAGGTGCTTGATGCCAGCACTGGTACGCGTTGCCGTGACGGTTTTAGCCTCCGTTTCGCCGGATTCGGCGTCGGTGGCTCTAACCTTGTCTCCTGGCTTGACGTCCTCGATCGGTTTGGTGGTCCCGTCGGCCATCAGGACCCTCGTGCCGGGCACGAAGCTGCTGCAGGTGGGACCGCTCTCGACATTGACAAAGCTGTTGCCGCTGGCGCCACCGCTGCTGCGGCCGCCGCCGCTAGCGTTGTCGGCTTTCGGCTCCGCCTTCTTGCCGCCGCCGTCGGCGGCAGTGGAACTTGACGGGTTTGCCTTAGCTTGACTATTTCGCTGTGCGGGATTGCCCGTCTTCTTGGCGTTGTCGGCGGCCTTCGCGCTGGTGGTCTTCGCCAGATCAGCAGCCTTCTTCGCCGCGGCCTGGGCGGCCTTCTTCGCCTTCTCCGCAGCAAGCTTCTTAGCCGCGATGAACGCTGCCTCGGCGGCCTTGGCTGCTGAGTGCGTGTTTGAGAAGGTCTGTTGTGGACGGTGTGTTGGGGTGACTTCGATGCCCGGGTAGGGCAGGGTGGCGCGATGTCGCAGCGCCGTGGGTATCCCTCTGACCTGTCCGACGCCCAGTGGGCGTTGATTGAGCCTCTGCTGCCGGAGCCGAGTGCGGGTGGCCGGCCGGAGAAGCATCCGCGTCGGGAGATCGTCAATGGGATTCTGTATGTGGTGCGGTCGGGGTGTCCGTGGCGGTATCTGCCTGCGGATCTTCCGCCGTGGCAGACGGTGTACTGGTACTTCACCGCCTGGGAAGAGGCCGGTGTCACCGAGAGGCTCCTGGCCGCGTTACGGATCAAGGCCCGAGTGCAGGCAGGCCGGGAGCCGGAACCGACTGCGGGGATCATCGATTCACAGTCGGTCAAGGGTGCCGACACCGTCGGCACCGATAGCCGCGGCTATGACGCGGGCAAGAAGATCAACGGCCGGAAGCGGTTTATCGTCACTGACACCCTCGGCCTGCTCGTGGTGGTGGTCGTGCTGGCCGCGTCCTGGCAGGACCGCGACGGCGCGAAATCGACCCTGCTCGCCGCCTACGCGGCGACCCCGATCCGGCATGTCTTCGCTGACCAGGGCTTCGCCGGGAAGCTCGTCGACTGGGCGCGCAACCTGCTGCACACCACGATCGAGATCGTCCGGAAACCCGCTGACCAGGTCGGCTTCGCCGTGCACCCCCGACGGTGGGTGGTCGAGCGGACCCTGGCCTGGCTGACCGCCTGCCGCCGGCTGGCCCGCGACTACGAACGCCACCCGGAGACATCCGAAGCCATGATCCGCTGGGCTGCCATCGCCGGCACCGCCCGCCGTATCACCCGCGGCGAACCCGCCCAGCGACAAGCCCGCCGCACCTTCGACTGGACCTGACCAACCCATCTCAAACACGCACTGACATGACGCGTTCGGCGATCTTGCGGGCGGTCTGCCACGCGCGGACGGCGGAGATCGTCAGGTCGATGGCCTTGGCGATCTTCGGGATCTTGGCGATCTTGCCCCAGGGCACGGCACCGATGATCAGGCTGCCGCACGCCCACATGTCGCCGCCGAAGCAGTTGATCGCATCGTTGATGCCCAGGAACTCGGCCAGGATGTTCCACGCCGCGCCCAGGATCACCGACACCAGCGACGAGTTCATCGCCGCCTGCGCCTGCGCCTGCGCCGTCGACAGACCCGCACCCTTGTACGCGGCGTCCATCTCCGACGCCGACAGCGCCACCGACAAGCCCGACGGGTCAGACAGGGTCATCGGGTTGTTGTGGGCGTAGGAGTAGCCGTTGTTCTGGACCGGGTCGGCCAGGTCCAGCAGCGGGTCCGCGGACAGGAACCGGCCTGCCACCGGGTCATACAGGCGCGCACCCAGCGGCACGTAACCCGAAGCGTCATCCGGAGTCGCGCCGAGGTAGCCGGCCTTCGTCTCCATCTTCGAACCCAGCGTCGCCACGCCACGCTGGTTACCGAACGGGTCCTGCTTACGGATCCGGGTCTCCATCCCGTCCGCCAGCGCGACCTCAGCAGACGGCGTGCCCTGCGGATCGGAGGCAACGGCGACCATGCCGGAACCGGATGCGTTGGTGTAGCGCATCACCCCACCACCAGGGGCGGCATAGCTACGCTGCACGGAAACCTGCACACCACCGGTCTGCACCGTCAGCGTCGTCTCGCCCAGCATCAGCGTCGCCTGACGGCCCTGAACGGTGATCAGGCGCGAGCCGCCGGGGCCGTAGATGTGACGGGTCTGGTTCTGCGGCTCCCACTTCTGCTCACCACCCGTGCCACACGTCGCCAGCACGACCGGAGTGCCATTCGCACCCGACGTGTTCTGGACCGCGATACACAACCCGGACGGCTGGTGGATCAGCTGACCCGAAGCATTCCGGGCCACCTGCTGCACGGCGGTACCGTCGCACCTCTGCACCTGCACCGCGGAACCCGCAGCCGAACCGGCCGGGACGACACACCAGTCCTGGAAGATCGACAGCGTGCCCAGATTTGGATTCGACTGACCCGGGACCGGGGTGAACGTGAACTTCTGCGCCAGGCTGCCGTTACACGCGGTGGACTGCAGCGGCACACCAGCCGCCGGGATGCCCGGACGTCGGCGACGCGTCGTGCTGCGGGTTCGAGGATCAGTGCGTGGAACAGTCGGCGGAGTTCGTTGACGGTGATGGCGGTCAGCCCGTCCGGGTTTGCTGTGCTGACTGCCGTTGCTGCGGCGAGGAAGGCGTGGGCGGCGATGACCAGGGTGGTCCAGCGGTGCCAGGCTTTCCAGCGGCGGTGCCGGTGCTGGTCGAGACCGAGTCCGGTTTTGGTGGCATGAAACGATTCCTCGATGCTCCAGCGCCGGCCGGCGACGGCGACGAGTTGGTGCAGGGCAGCGAGTTCAGGGTTCCAGCAGCGGTGGAACGCCGGCTCGCCGGTGCTGCGGTTGCGGCGGATCAGCATCCAGCTGCGGTTCGGTGGCGAAGCCGATGCTGTCGGGCATTCCGCCCCGGCGCGTCGTTGCGGGTCTTCAGTCCACGATTCGGTAGGCGAGTTCGCCGGGCGGGGCGCCGATCTCGTCATCAGCGGGTCGAACGCGGTCGACGGCTCCCGCACCGCCTGCGCCCAGAGCGCCTGCCCCGGCCCGGCCGACCAGGTTTCGTGGGGGCGAAAGGCCCGCGCCCTCCCCGTGCGGGAAGGGGCGCGGGCGTGATCTCTCAGATGATGACGCGTTCCTCGGTGACCATGACGGAGATGTCGGCGTGGACGAAGAAGGTCGACTCGTCGGGCTGGACCACCGTGCGGTAGTTCTCCGAGGTGAAGAAGGCGTCGTGGTCGGCCCAGGAGTCGAAACAGATCTCCACCACGGCGTCCCAGCCGGGCGCCGGGTACTGCTCGGCGGGGACGGGGTGCGAGACGGTGTAGCGCCTGACGTACTTCGCCGCCTCGGGGATGGACTTGAACAGCGGCGCGTGGCGCTCGCGGTGGTACGTGACGAACTCCTCGAACGTCAGGTGTTCGGCACGCTTGACCAGGTACACGAACTTGATCATTTACCGTCTCCTATCGAATGTCGGACAGGAGATACCGTAGAAGTTGACATTGATGTCAAAGGCAAGGCGTCGTGACGCGGCGCACACGAGGAGCGGGGGTTGCGATGCGCATCGGTGAACTGGCTGCCCGGACCGGTGTCAGCACCCGGTCGCTGCGCTACTACGAGCAGCAGGGTCTGTTGGTGAGCGCGCGTTCCGCGACCGGGCAGCGCCACTACGAGGAGGACCATGTCGATCGGGTGCGCATCATTCAGGCGTACCTGACCGCCGGGGTGCCGAGCCGCACGATCGCCGAGATGGTGCCCTGCATGAACAGTCCGAGCCTGCGCGAGGCCCGGCGCGCAGCCGAGGTCATGGACCGCGAACGACAGCGACTGTCGGAGTCCATCGACGATCTGACCACCGCCCGCACGGTGCTGGACGCACTGATCGAGTCCAACCAGCGGTTCCTGCGCGCGCAGGAACCGGGCCGCCGCGACCCCGCCCGCTGAACGAGGGCAGCGCCCCGGCAGGCCCGCACCGAGTCATAAACGGGTCTCCTGCTGGAGTACCAGCCCCGCGCCGTCGTCGACAGGTCGGCCGCCGACGCGGCAGAAACGGCTGTTCCGGCGGCTGGCAGCCGAGGTGCGCGGGATTGTGACAGCACGATCAGGCGGGGCCGACGGCCAGGAGGATCGGTGGGGTGTCGGTGAGGGTGGCGGAGGCGAGGCCCTCGGCGGCGAGGGAGGCGCGGAGGCGGTGGATGTCGGCGCCGAAGCGGATCAGGGCGGGGGCCGAGTCGACGGGTGGGGTGCAGATGATGAGGTCGGTGGTGGCGGCCGGGATGTCGACGCCGGGTGGGGGCGTCTCGCGTACCGTGGCGGGGTTTTTCTCGTGGGTGAAGAGCGTGCCGGGGGCGGCGGCGGGCAGCGCGTGGGAGATGGCGCGGACCACGGCGGCGGTGTCCTCGGCGTCGGGTAGCGCGGGGGAGTGGAACAGCGGGGCGGGGGGCAGGTCGGCGGCGTCGCGGAGGCCGGCGGCGCGGGCCTCGGTGGTGCCGAGCGAGAACATGTCGGTGGCGCCGTCGCGGACCATGACGCGGGCGCCGGGGCCGTCGCCGGGCGGTGCGGTGAAGCGGTAGCCGCGGACGACGGCCACGGGTACGCCGTCGGCCTTGCCCTTGACCAGGTCGGCGGCGGCGGCCAGTTCGTCGGCGACGGCGATCTGCGTGACGTGCAGCTCGTTGCCGTACGAGTCGGTGCGGCCGCGGTGGTCGTCGATCGGGTCGAGGCCGGCGACGCCGAGCGCCACGTCGGTGAGACCGTTGCGCCAGGGGCGGCCCATGGTGTCGGAGACGATCACGGCGACGGTACGGGACGTGAGCGCGTGCAGCGCGGCGCGGAGGGCGCGGGCCGAGGCGTCCGGGTCGGCGGGCAGCAGCACCAGCCGGTCGGGCTCGACGTTGGAGGCGTCGATGCCGGCGTTGGCCATGACGAAGCCGTGGTGGGTCTGCACGATCCGGGTCTGGCCGCGGGTGGCGACGACCCGGGCGGTCTCGCCGCGCAGCACCTCGGCCTTGGCGGCGTCCCGCTCCGGGCCCTCCGCCGCGGGGACCGGGACCAGGCGGCCCTCGGCCTTCGAGACGATCTTGGAGGTGACCACCAGGACGTCGCCGTCCTGCAGCCACGGCGCGGCCTCGGCGATGGTGGCGGCGAGGTCGTCGCCGGGCCGGATCTCGCCGATGCCGGCGACGGGCAGGACCATCAGATCGGTCACGGGACTCTCTCCGCTCATGCCGGGATCTTTCTCTTCACCGCGTCGGTGCCGATGCGTCGCGGCCCGGCGCCGGTTCGCGTGTGGTCTGCTCGCACGCCGCCGGGGCGACGCGAGGAAAAACGCCGGCGGACCGGCGGCGCCGAACCGCCGGAACCGTGCGACGACGACGTGATGTTCCTACGCCGTGGAAACGATCAACGGTGGTGGCGGGTTTCACCCGGCCAGCGCGAGCGCGGCGGCCACGATCGCGGCGGTCGCGTCCTCGTCGGTCATCCAGAGCGGCGCGGACGCCACCCGGACGCCGGGAACGGTGAGTCCGTCGTCCGTGGTGTCGACCAGCCAGCCGTCCAGCAGGCCGCCGTCGGACCGTGCGCCGTAGAGGCCGCCGACGCCGGCCGCGGTGCACTCGACGCCGATCGTGGCCAGGCACTTGTCGGCCATGCCGCGGACCGGGGAACCGCCGATGATGCCGGAGACGCCGACGATCGGCGCGGACGCGGCGACCAGCGCGTCGCGCAGCCCGGGCACGGCCAGGATCGGCGCGATGCTCACCACGGGGTTGCTCGGCGCGATCAGGATCACGTCCGCGGCCGCGATCGCCTCGAGCACGCCGGGCGCGGGCTTCGCCGTGTCCGCGCCGACGAACACGAACCGGCTGGTGGGCACGTTGCCGCGGTACCGGACCCACCACTCCTGGAAGTGGATCGCGCGCCGGCCCTCACCGGGCAGGTCCACCACGACGTGCGTCTCCAGCCGGTCGTCGGTGGCCGGGATCAGCCGGACGCCGGGGTTCCACCGGGCGCAGAGCGCCTCGGTGACCTGGGAGAGCGGGTAACCGGCGTCGAGCATGGTGGTGCGCACCAGGTGGGTGGCGATGTCCTTGTCACCGAGCCCGAACCAGGTCGGTTCCGCGCCGTACGCCTTGAGCTCGCCGCTGACCGTCCACGTCTCGCCGGCCTGGCCCCAGCCGCGCTCGGCGTCGTGCGCGCCGCCCAGCGTGTACATGACGCTGTCCAGGTCCGGGGAGATCCGCAGGCCGTGCATGCGTGTGTCGTCCGCGACGTTCACCACCGCGGTGACGTCGCCGTCCGGCTGGGTGCGCGCGTGCGCCCGCACGCCCTGGAGGAAACGGGCACCGCCGATGCCGCCGGCCAAGACCGTAATCCGCATGCCCCAATCCTTACTCATCGCACCGGAGGCCGGTCGCGGCGGTCCGGGGCGGACGCTAGGCTGCGCGGGACAACCGCGCCGAACACAACGACGCACATGACTTCCCAGGGGGAGCCGTGACCACCCAACCCGACCCGGCAGCAGCCGGACAGCACCCGGCACCGGCCGGTAAGAAGCCGGTCCGCGAGCTGGTCGAGCCGCTGCGTGAGATCGCGGCCCTCGTCCTGCTCGGCGTGAACGCGGTCTTCCTGTTCGTCGCCTTCCTCAACCTGGTGGTGCCGTTCGGCTTCGGCGCGGACCGGTTCACCGACCGCGCCGCCGCCACGTTCGGCGACTTCATCAACCTCGTCACGATCGGCTTCCCGCTGATCGCGGTGCTGCTGGCGGTGTTCGTCACACCGGTGCTGCCGCGGGCGAAGCTGATCGTCACGGTCGCGCTGGCCGAGTTCGCCGTGTCCGCGTTCTTCGGGCTGCTCTTCGGCCTGCTGGTCGGCGTGGTCAGCCTGGCGGCCGGCTCGGTGCTGAACGGCTTCACCGCGCTGCTGGTGCGACTGGCCTGGACCGCGGTCCTCGGCCTGGTGGCGTACGGCGTGTGGACGATCTTCCAGGCGCACTACTACACGCCGCGGCCGAAGCCGGCGCCGCCGGTCCCGGGCATGTACGGGCACCCGGGCCAGCCGGGGCAGTACCCGGGTCAGCCGTACCCGGGCCAGCAGTATCCCGGCCAGCCCTACCCGGGCCAGCCGCAGTATCCGGGTCAGCCGCAGCACCCGGGTCAGCCCGGTCAGCCCGGCCCGGCCGTGCAGTACGGGTTCCCGCCGCCGCAGCAGTACGGCGCGCCGTACGGTGAACCGCAGAACTTCGGTGCGGACCAGACCGCGGCGTACCCGATGCAGCCGGCGCCCACCGGTTCGCCGGCCGCCCCGCAGTACCCGGACCCGCAGTCGGCACCGCCCGCGCCGCAGCAGCCGCACTACCCGGCGGCACCGCAGTCCGGCCCGCCCGCACCGCAGTCCGCGCCGCCGGTCCAGCACGACCAGCCCGCCCACGGGCAGCCCGCGCAGGCGCAGCAGTCCTACGGGCAGCCGGCGCCGGGACAGCCCGGTACGGGTCAGCCGCAGGGCGCGGGTTACCCGCCGGCCTCGGCCGAGCAGCCGCCGCGGGACGCGGACGGTCGCTGACCCGTTTATTCCGCCGAGCCGAACACGGGCCGTGTGATCACAATTACCGGGGGGCGGACTCCCGGTAAGGGGTGATCCACGGCCTAGGCTCATCGAATGGCCGAGACAGCATTCGGGGAAGAGCAGCCGACCGAGGCGAGCATCCGGCGTGCGCTGCGCCGCGCCGCCGACGGCAAGTCCCTCGACGCGGACGAGGCGACCACGCTGCTCGCCGCGCGTGGTGAGCAACTCGACGAGCTGCTGGCGATCGCCGGCGGCATCCGGGACGCGGGCCTGCGCGAGGCCGGCCGCCCGGGCGTGGTGACGTTCTCGAAGAAGGTCTTCATCCCGCTGACCCGGCTCTGCCGGGACCGCTGCCACTACTGCACGTTCGCCACCGTGCCGCACCGGCTGCCCGCGCCGTTCCTGGACCGCGACGAGGTGCTGGCGATCGCCCGCGAGGGCGCGGCGCAGGGCTGCAAGGAGGCGCTGTTCACGCTCGGCGACGCGCCCGAGGACCGGTGGGACGCGGCCCGGCAGTGGCTGGACGAGCGCGGCTACGACTCCACGCTCGACTACGTGCGGGCCTGCGCGATCGCGGTGCTGGAGGAGACCGGCCTGCTGCCGCACCTGAACCCGGGCGTGATGTCCTGGGCCGACCTGACCAGGCTGAAGCCGGTCGCGCCGAGCATGGGCATGATGCTGGAGACCACGGCCACCCGGCTGTGGTCGGAGAAGGGCGGCCCGCACTACGGATCGCCGGACAAGGAGCCGGCGGTCCGGCTGCGCGTGCTGGACGACGCGGGCCGGGTCGGCGTGCCGTTCACCACCGGCATCCTGATCGGCATCGGTGAGACGCGCGCGGAGCGGGTCGACTCGCTGTTCGCGATCCGCCGCACCCAGCGTGAGTACCACCACGTGCAGGAAGTCATCATCCAGAATTTCCGCGCGAAGCCGGACACCGCGATGCGCGGGATGCCGGACGCGGAGCTGCACGAGCTGGCCGCCACGATCGCGGTCGGCCGCATCCTGTTCGGCCCGGCGATGCGCATCCAGGCCCCGCCGAACCTGATCGACGACGAGTTCGCGTTGCTGCTGCGGGCCGGCATCGACGACTGGGGCGGCGTGTCCCCGGTGACGCCGGACCACGTGAACCCGGAGCGTCCCTGGCCGCAGATCGACGAGCTGGCCCGGCGCAGCGCCGAGGCCGGTTTCACGCTGCGCGAACGGCTGACCATCTACCCGGAGTACGTGCTGCGCGGCGAGCAGTGGACGGACCCGCGGGTGGCCGGGCACGTGGCCGCGCTGTCCGACCCGGCGACCGGCCTCGCGGTCGAGGACGCGATCCCGGCCGGCCGGCCGTGGCAGGAGCCGGAGGACGCGTTCGTCCCCGGCGGCCGCACCGACCTGCACACGTCCATCGACTCCGAGGGGCGTACCGAGGACCGGCGCGGCGACTTCGACTCGGTGTACGGCGACTGGGACGACGTGGCCGCGCACGCCGCGCGCACCTCCGCCGGGGCGCGGGAGAAGCTGCCGACCGACGTGCTCGCCGGGCTCAAACTGGCCGCCGAGGACCCGGGCGCGCTGCTGCGCGAGGAGCACACGGACGCGGCGATGGCGCTGTTCAACGCGGACGGCAGCGCGCTGGACGAGCTGGCCCGGATCGCGGACGACCTGCGCCGGGACGCGGTCGGCGACGACATCACGTACATCGTGAACCGGAACATCAACTTCACCAACGTCTGCTACGTGGGCTGCCGGTTCTGCGCGTTCGCCCAGCGCGAGCGGGACGCGGACGCGTTCCGGCTGTCCATCGAGCAGGTGGCGGACCGAGCCGAGGAGGCGTGGAAGCTCGGCGCGGTCGAGGTCTGCATGCAGGGCGGCATCGACCCGAAGATGCCGGTCAGCGCGTACGCGGACATCGTGCGCGCGGTGAAGCGCCGGGTGCCGGGCATGCACGTGCACGCGTACTCGCCGATGGAGATCGTGACCGCGGCCGCGAAGGCCGGCGTCTCCGTGCGCGAGTGGCTGACCGAGCTGAAAGAGGCCGGCCTGGACACCATCCCGGGCACGGCCGCGGAGATCCTCGACGACGACGTGCGCTGGGTGCTGACCAAGGGCAAGCTGCCCGCGTCCGCCTGGGTCGACGTGGTCACCACCGCGCACGAGGTGGGCATCCGGTCCAGCAGCACCATGATGTACGGACACGTGGACCACCCGCGACAGTGGCTGCAGCACTTCCGGGTGCTGGCCGGCATCCAGGACCGCACCGGCGGGTTCACCGAGTTCGTCGCGCTGCCGTTCGTGCACACGAACGCGCCGATCTACCTGGCCGGCATCGCGAAGGCCGGACCGACGTGGCGGGAGAACCGGGCGGTGCACGCGATGGCCCGCGTCCTGCTGCACGGGCGGATCGCCAACATCCAGTGCTCCTGGGTGAAGCTCGGCGACGAGGGTACGGTCGCGATGCTCAACGGCGGCTGCAACGACCTCGGCGGCACCCTGATGGAGGAGACCATCTCCCGGATGGCCGGCTCGGACCACGGCTCCGCCCGGACCGTCGCCCAGCTGCACGACATCGCGGCGAGGGCCGGGCGTCCGGCGCGTCAACGGACCACTGCGTACGGTCGCGTCTGATCTTTTTCCAGCGCGCCACGCCGATCGGGCGTTACCCCGGCCGGGTCTGAATCGATAGGGCAGGTTACGAGACCACTCACGGTGGCGCTCCGGGAAAGTGACCCTATTTATCAGGTTCGGCTTGACGACGCACGCATAACACGCGTGTAATTTCGATGGGGTTGTGCGAACGGAAGGCCACACTTGCCGCTAATCGGACAGTAGTTGTCAGATGGCGGAAAGGCATGTGGTACGTACGTAGCTGGACACGCTTCCGCGTGGGGGATCAGCCGGTGGTTCACCGGCGGCGAAGGGGGCACGTTGATGGACGGCCAAGTGGAAGTGGCCGACCTGCTCGGGGACGCGCCGGAGTGGCAGGAGCGGGCACTGTGCTCGCAGACCGACCCGGAGGCGTTCTTCCCCGAGAAGGGGGGATCGACGCGGGAGGCGAAGCGGATCTGTGGCCGCTGCGAGGTCAAGGGCGAGTGCCTGGAGTACGCGCTCGGCCACGACGAGCGGTTCGGCATCTGGGGCGGGCTCTCCGAGCGGGAGCGTCGCAAGCTCAAGCGCCGCGCGGCCTGACGCGCGGGTGTGTCGGCCCGACGGGCCGCCGGGGGGCGCTCTTACGAGGAGAGCTCGTCCGGGTCGACACCGAGCAGGTTCGCCACCTGCTCGATGATCACGTCGTGCACCAGGTCGGCCAGGTCCTCGCGGTCCATCGCGCGGAACTCCAGCGGCCGGCGGTAGAGCACGATCCGCGGCGGCACCTCCTGCCGGCCGGGTCGGCCGGGCAGCAGCCGGGCCAGCGGCACCTCGCCGTCCTCCAGCACGTCGCTGTCGTAGACGTTCAGATCCGGCGGCACGTCCTCGACCGCGAACTCGACGCCGGCCAGCTCCTTCGCGTACCGCCGCTCCAGGCTCTCGACCGTGTCCAGCACCAGGTCGTCGAAGATCTCCGCCTTGGTGCGGGCCAGCGGCACGGTGGCGGGCACCAGTCGCCCGCGCAGCCCGCGCCCGTGGCGGTCGCGCCGGGGACGGCGGCCCGGCCCGGCGCTGGTCGGACCCGCGGCGCTGGTCGGGCCGCCCGCGCTGGTCGAGCCCCCCGCGCTGGTCGGGCCCCCTGCGCTGGTCGGGCCCGCGGAGGCTGGGCTGGTCCGCTCGGTCACGGTTCCCAGGGTAGTCCGGCCGGAGCGGCCCGTGGCGCGGCCCGGTACCGCGCGTTCCCGCGTGTCGCCGAATCGTGATCATCGCGTGGTCGGCGTGTCGCAGTCGCGCGCGTGGGCGCGGAGCGGGTAAGGGAGATAACGTTCTGCCGTGAGGTCACCACGGCGTTGCTCCCGAAACGGCTGCCCCCGGCAGGCCGTAGCGACGTTGACCTATGTCTACACGGAATCCACGGCCGTGGTCGGCCCGCTCTCCGCATTCGCCGAGCCGCACACCTACGACCTGTGCGAGCCGCATGCCCGCAGCCTGACCGCGCCGCGCGGCTGGGAGCTGGTCCGGCACGAGGGCGAGTTCACGCCGCCGCCGCCCACCACGGACGATCTGGTCGCGCTGGCCGAGGCGGTGCGCGAGGCGGCCCGGCCGGTGCAGCCGCGCCCGGAGGATTACGAGCAGAAGCCCGCACCGGGGCAGCCCGGCCCGCAGACCGGGCGTCGCGGGCACCTGCGCGTCATCCCGCCGGCCTGACCGGTTCTTTCCGGCAATTCCGCGCGCTCTACCACGTACTCCCGGGGTCGTATGCCCTTTTTGGGGTTTCGTTCGCATGGTGTTAGCCGGGATTTCCCTTGCAGCCTTTCGGGGAGCGGCCCGCGACCCGCCTTCGGCGTAACGTCACGTCCGGCCCGGCGATCGATGCATTTGCCAAGCTCAGATCGATGTGGATGGTCTGCCGGGCGGACGAGAACCCCTCCGAAGGGAGTTTCATGGCACGCAGCCATGTGGTCCGGGGAGCGGCGGCCGCGATCGTGGCCATCCCGCTCGTGGCAATGGTTCCGGCGCAACCTGCGGCGGCCGAGCCCGGCGGGACGATCGAGCCCTACGCCAGTGACATGCGGGTGCTGGACCAGGACAGAGTCAAGACCTACAAGCTCGACGACGCCGTCTCGACGCAGGCCCGGCGGAGCGCACCGGTCACCACCGCGGCGGCCACGCCGCCGGTCGGCACGGTTCGCCAGTGGCTGGCACTGGACGACGCCGCGGGTCAGTACTACTTCAAGGACTACACGCTTCGCGGCGTGGGCGAGAAGATCGAGGTCTGGGTCGCCAACGACACCGCCTTCCCCGAGGGCGACTGCCGTAACCCGACCGGCGCGACCGTGGTGACGGACGAGCAGGTCAACGCGCTGGTGACCGAGTTCGACACGAACATCTACCCGAAGGAGACGGCGGCGTTCAGCACGCCGCCGGACCGCGACGGGACGAACGCGACGCTGCCCGGCCGCGACTTCACCGGCGACGGCGACAAGACCGTCACGCTGGTGGACAACGTCCGGGACGACAACTTCTACGACTTCCCGGCCGCCAGCACGTACATTGCCGGCTTCTTCTCCACGGCGATCAACAACTACACCGACCGCAACGTCCAGACCATCGACGCGTTCGACTGGGCGCACCGCACCGGTGCGAACCCGCCGAACGAGCCGACCGACGACGTCTGCACCAGCCGCCCGGCCCGGCCGCGCGCCTACGAGGGCACGTTCGCCCACGAGTGGCAGCACCTGCTGCTGTCCTACGTGGACCCGGACGAGTCGACCTGGGTTAACGAGGGCCTGTCCGACTACGCGCAGTTCCTGGTGGGCTACTCGAACACGGCTGCGACCGTGTACGAGTCCGGTCAGGACGGTCACCTGGTCTGCTTCCAGGGCTTCGGCCCGGTGCAAACCGACTTCAACACCAACCCGCGTGACTGCGGCGGTCCGGAGAACTCGCTCACCCTCTGGGGCGAGAGCCCGAACCCGGCCGCGGTGCTCGCCGACTACGGCAACGCGTACGAGTTCATGCAGTTCCTGCACGACCGGTACGGTCCGGACTTCCTGACCGCGCTGCACCGGGACGCGGACCTGCAGGGCCTGGCCAGCGTGGCCGCGCTGGCGAAGAAGGAGGGCGTCAAGGACATCTACCAGCTGATCCACGACTACCAGTCGATGGTGCTGCTGGACAAGATCGTCGGCGGCCGGTGGGGTGTCTCGCTCGGCGTCCCGAAGAGCCGGGTCACCAGCGCCAGCCTGACCTCCACGGTCAACCTGGCCAACCCGACCGCGAACGCGACGCCCGGCGCCGCACCCAACGGTGCCGACTACGTGCTGCTGCAGGACCGCAACGGCCGGGCGCTGAAGGGCAAGGATCTCCGCTCGGTGCAGTTCACCGGCGCGGCGACGCTGCCCACCCAGCCGCTGCAGTGGACGATCGTGAACGACGACCCGGACCGCCCGGGCAACCCGGTGCTGTTCTCCGGCAACGAGAACAACACCGACGCGTCCGCCGTGTTCGAGTCGACGGTTCCGGCCGCGTCCCCGACGCTGACCTTCCTCGCGAAGTACGGCGCCGAGGCCGACTACGACTACGGGTACGTCTCCGTGTCGACGGACGGCGGCAAGACGTACACGATCATCCCGGGTGACCGGACCGTCGACGCCCCGCTCGGCCCCGGCCTGAACGGCACCACCGACGGCTTCGAGCCGCACAGCTACGACCTGTCGGCCTACGCCGGCCAGTCGGTGCTGATCAGCATCCGGTACGTCTCCGACGGCGGCGTCAACGAGGGCGGTCTGCTCGTCGACGACATCGCGGTCGGCGGCACGCCGGTCAGCGACGGCTCCAGCCTCGACCCGTTCGACTCGCCGTCCGAGGTCTCCCCGACCCCGGTCGACAACTGGAACGTCAAGCTGATCGGCATCGACGAGAAGCTCGGCGTCTCCTGGCAGTTCGAGTACGACGGGAAGAACTCGCTGAAGCTCGGCCAGCTCTCCACCCTGCTGCTCGCCGCCTTCCCGAAGGTGGTCGCGGTCGTCGCCTACGACGAGCCCACCGAGCAGATCCAGCAGTACGCGCCGTACACCCTCACGGTGAACGGCGTGCTTCAGCCGGGCGGCGCGCCGCTCTCCTGACGCATCACCCGTGACGGGCCCCGGATCGCACCGCGATCCGGGGCCCATTCCGTTGCGGGGCGCTTCGGTGGTCGAGGAACTCAGCCGCCGAGGAGGCGGTCGAAGAGCGCGGCGCGGCGCGAGGGGCGGCCGGAGCGGGACTCGGCGGCGTCGGCGGTGCCCATGACGGTCAGGCCGGCGTTGACGCCGAGCCAGCGGAGCGGCTCCGGCTCCCAGCGCGGCGAGCGGTGACCGACCCAGGGCAGCCGGGTCAGCGCGGTGGACTCGCCCGTGATCAGGTCGGCGAGGGTGCGGCCGGCCAGGTTGCTGGTGCCGACGCCGTCGCCGACGTAACCACCGGCCCAGGCGAAGCCGTGCGCGAGACCGACCGAGGCGTGCCAGTCGCGGGCGACGCCGAGCGGGCCGCCCCAGGTGTGCGTGATGTCTACGTCGTCCGGCAGCGCGGGGAAGAGGTCGCGGAGCGTGGCCGCGAGCGACGCGAAGACGCGCGGATCGCGGTCGAACTCGGGCCGGACCGCCGAGCCGAAGTGGTACGGCGCGCCGCGCCCGCCGAACGCCAGCCGGCCGTCCGCGGTGCGCTGGCCGTAGACGATCAGGTGCCGGTAGTCGCTGATCGTCTCGCGCGCGGCCAGCCCGGTCCGCTCCCAGAACGACGCGGGCAGCGGCTCGGTGGCGATCATCAGCGAGTAGAGCGGTGCCAGCGCACGCCGCCCGCCGGGCAGCGTGGCGGTGTAGCCCTCGGTCGCCCGGACCACCACGTCCGCGCGCACCCGGCCGAACGGGGTCACGGCGACGCCGCGGCGCCCTCCGCCGGGACGGCCGTCGTCGCGGCGTGGGCCGGCGCGGCCGGGCGTCAGCGCGGTCACCGGCGTGCGCTCGTAGATCGTCACGCCGAGCCGCTCGACCGCGCGCGCCAGCCCGCGGACCAGCCGGGCCGGGTGGACGGTCGCGCAGTGCGGGGTCCAGACGCCGCCGAGCACGCCGGACGCGGCGCACCGGGCGGACGCCTCCGCCGCGCTCAGCAGCGAGAGGTCGGCACCGAGCCCGGCCGCCTCGGCGACCTCGGCGCGGGCGCGGGCCAGCTGCGCCGGGGAGCGGGCGAGCGTGAGGCTGCCGCCCTTGGCCCAGTGGCAGTCGATGCCCTCGGCCGCGGCCACCCGGCCGACCTCGTCGACCGTGTCGTTCAGCGCCTGCCGCATCGCGACCGCGGCGTCCCGGCCGTGCCGGCGTGCGATCGAGGCGTCCGAGGTGGGGAAGAGCGCGGAGCACCAGCCGCCGTTGCGGCCGGACGCGCCGTACCCGGCGATCTCCTTCTCCAGCACCGCGATCCGCAGCGACGGGTCCGCCCTGGCCAGGTAGTAGGCGGTCCAGAGACCGGTGTAGCCGGCACCGGCGACCACGACGTCGGCGTCCCGGTCGCCGGGCAGCGACGGTCGCGGCGTCAGGTCGTCGTCCACACCGGACATCCAGAACGAGACGCCGCGATAGTCCATCAGATCCGGCCGTACGCCTCGGTGAGCACCGCGCGCAGGATGCGCTCCATCTCGTCGAACTCGGCCTGGCCCGCGGTCAGCGGCGGCGCGAGCTGGACGACCGGGTCGCCGCGGTCGTCGGCGCGGCAGTAGAGCCCGGCCTCGAACAGCGCGTCGGACAGGAAGCCGCGCAGCAGCCGCTCCGACTCCGCGTCGTCGAACGTCTCCCGGGTGGTCTTGTCCTTGACCAGCTCGATCCCGTAGAAGTACCCGTCACCGCGCACGTCGCCGACGATCGGCAGGTCGTGCAGCTTCTCCAGCGTCGAGCGGAACGCCGCCTCGTTCGCCCGGACGTGCCCGTTCAGGTCCTCGCGGGCCATCAGGTCGATGTTGGCGAGCGCGACCGCGGACGAGACCGGGTGCCCGCCGAACGTGATGCCGTGCAGGAACGCGACCCCGTCGCGCAGGAACGGCTCGATCAGCCGGTCGCTCGCGACGGTCGCGCCGAGCGGCGAGTAACCCGAGGTCAGCGCCTTCGCGGTGGTGATGATGTCCGGCTGGTAGCCGTAGCGCAGCGCGCCGAACCAGTCGCCGAGCCGGCCCCACGCGCAGATCACCTCGTCGGAGACGAGCAGCACGTCGTACCGGTCGCAGATCTCGCGGACCCGCTGGAAGTAGCCGGGTGGCGGCGGGAAGCAGCCGCCCGCGTTCTGCACCGGTTCCAGGAAGACCGCGGCGACCGTGTCCGCGCCCTCGCGCTCGATCGCGCGCGCGATCTCGTCCGCGGCCCACTCGCCGAACGCGACCGGGTCGTCGCCGTGCACCGGCGCGCGGTAGATGTTCGTGTTCGCCGTCTTGACGCCGCCGGTGACCAGCGGCTCGAAGTCGGCCTTGATCGCGGGCAGGCCGGTGATGGAGAGCGCGCCCATCGTGGTGCCGTGGTACGACAGGTAGCGGCTGATCACCTTGTGCTTGCCCGGCTTGCCGGTCTTCCGGAAGTACGCCCGGGCCAGTTTCCACGCGGTCTCCACCGCCTCGGAGCCGCCGGTGGTGAAGAACACCCGGTTGAGGTCGCCGGGGGTGAGCCCGGCGATCCGCTCGGACAGCTCGATCGCGGTCGGGTGGGCGACGCCCCAGAGCGGGAAGTAGGCCAGCTCCGCGGCCTGCTTCGCGGCGGCCTCGGCCAGCTCGGTGCGCCCGTGACCGGCGTTGACGGTGAACAGGCCGGCGATGCCGTCGAGGTAGCGGCGGCCCTTGTCGTCCCAGACGTACGAGCCCTCGCCGCGCACGATGGTGGGCACCTGGCCGTCGCGGAAGCTGGACATCCGGGTGAAGTGCATCCAGAGGTGGTCGGTCGGCTTGGCCATGGTCAGCCCTAACGGAGTCGTCATCGCGGTCCTTACCGTTATCGCACACCGATTCCGTGAGTGGCAAGGCGCAGTGACGACGGAAACCGTGCCGGTCGGGCTATTTGTCTACGGTTTTCGCAACTATGCCGTACCCCAGCTGTAGGTCTGTTTCCGTAGTTTGAGGTAGACGAACGCCTCGGTGGAGAGCACACCCTCCACCGTCCGGATCCGCTGGAGGATCTCGAGCAGATGGTCGTCGTTGCGGCAGACCACCTCCGCCATGATCTCGAACGATCCGGCGGTGATCACCACGTAGCTGCACTCGTCCAGCTCGGCGATCCGGTCCGCGATCACCCGCAGGTCCCCGGTGGTCCGGACGCCGATCATGGCCTGGCGCGGGAACCCCAGCTGGAGCGGGTCGGTGACCGCGACGATCTGCATCACACCCGCGTCGAGCAGGCGCTGCACCCGCTGCCGCACCGCGGCCTCGGACAGCCCGACCGCCTTCCCGATCGCCGCGTACGGCCGTCGCCCGTCCTCCTGCAACTGCTCGATGATCTGCTTGGCGACGTCGTCGAGCAGCGGGTGCCCCTCGCGGACGGTGATGCGCCGGCCGTTACCCGCCGGTGTGCTCTGGGCCATACGGAAGTCTCCTTCGTAACCGTTCCGACTCAAAGTCTGCGGTATTTCGTTGCGCGGGGACAGATACGCAACGGATTCCCTTGTGGCCGTACGCATCTTGCATGTGAGAGCCGTTCGTCTAATCTAGGGCGACCCCTTATCCTCGCTTTTCTCGCCACCAGCGGGACCCCTTGTACAGGAGCCGTGAATGCGTAAGCCACCCCGTGCACCGCTGTCGCCGGAGGCGTCGGCGGTCATCTCCGCCTTCACGGTCTCCCGGCGCACGCTGATGCGGGGCACGCTGGCCTCGTCCGCGCTCGTCGCCGCCGGTGGGGTGCTGACCGCGTGCGGGACCCAGGGGCAGACGCAGACCGCCGAGGGCTGCGTCAGCGAGGACCTCTCCGCCACCGAGAAGACGCTGTCCTTCTCCAACTGGCCGCTCTACCTGGACGTCGACGCGCAGGACGAGTCGAAGCACCCGACGCTGGACGCGTTCACCGCGCAGACCGGCATCGCGGTCACCTACACCGAGGACATCAACGACAACAACGAATTCTTCGGTAAGGTGCAGAACCAGCTCGCCGGCTGCCAGCCGACGAATCGCGACGTCATGGTGCTCACCGACTGGATGGGCGCGCGCCTGATCCGGCTCGGCTGGCTGCAGAAGCTGGACGTCGCGAAGATGCCGAACGTGCAGGCGAACCTGCTCTCGTCGCTGCGCAACCGGGCGTTCGACCCGGCCGGCGAATACTCCGTCCCGTGGCAGGGCGGCCTCTCCGGCCTCGCCTACAACGCGGCCGTCACCGGCGAGATCCGCACCGTGGACGAGCTGCTCACCCGGGCGGACCTGAAGGGCCGGGTCACCGCGTTCGCCGAGATGCGCGACACGATCGGCCTGCTGCTGCAGTCCAACGGGCACGACCCGTCGAACTTCACCGCGGCGCAGTTCGACGACGCGCTGGCCAAGCTGCAGAAGGCGGTGGACTCCGGGCAGATCCGCCGGTTCACCGGCAACGACTACGCCACCGAACTGGCCGGCGGCGACATCGCGGCCTGCATGGCGTGGTCCGGCGACGTCATTCAGCTCTCCGCCGAGGACGAGAAGGTGCGGTTCGTCATTCCGGAGTCGGGCGTCATCCAATATTCGGACGACATGATGGTGCCGAACAAGGCGACGCACAAGGCGAACGCCGAGGCACTGATGAATTACTACTACGACCCGGCAGTGGCCGCCGAGGTGGCCGCCTATGTGAACTACATCTGCCCGGTCGAGGGCGCGCGGGCCGAGGCGGAGAAGACCGATCCGGAGCTCGCGGCGAACACGCTCATCTTCCCGGACGAGACCGTCACGTCCAAGGCGAAGGGCTTCATGGCGCTCGACGAGGCCACCGAGAAGGCGTACGAGCAGAAGTTCCAGGCCGTCATCGGTGCCTGACCGATCATCACCCGTATCTTCATGGCGGGCGATGATCGGCGACGAGCTACGGAGCAGCGATGAGTGTTGACGGCGAGGGCCTGCGCCTGGCCGGCGTGACCAAGCGGTTCGGGGCGTTCACCGCGGTGGACGACCTGACGCTGACCATCCCGCAGGGCGCGTTCTTCGCGCTGCTCGGCGCGTCCGGCTGCGGCAAGACCACCACGCTGCGGATGGTGGCCGGGCTGGAGGAACCCACCGCCGGGCAGATCACGCTGGGCGGCACGGACATCACCCGGCTGCGGCCGTACCGGCGGCCGGTCAACACCGTGTTCCAGAGCTACGCGCTGTTCCCGCACCTGAGCATCGCCGAGAACGTCGCGTTCGGCCTGCGGCGCAAGGGCGTCAAGCACGTCGCGCCGCAGGTCGAGTCGATGCTGTCGCTGGTCGAGCTGGCCGGCTTCGGCAACCGCCGGCCGGCCCAGCTCTCCGGCGGCCAGCAGCAGCGGGTCGCGCTGGCCCGCGCGCTGATCAACCACCCGCAGGTGCTGCTGCTCGACGAGCCGCTCGGCGCGCTCGACCTGAAGCTGCGCCGGCAGATGCAGATCGAGCTCAAGCGCATCCAGACCGAGGTCGGCATCACGTTCGTGCACGTCACGCACGACCAGGAGGAGGCCATGACGATGGCCGACACGGTCGCGGTGATGAACGCGGGGCGGATCGAGCAGCTCGGCGCGCCGGCCGAGATCTACGAGTTCCCGGCCACGCCGTTCGTGGCGAACTTCCTCGGCCAGTCCAACCTGCTGGCCGCGGCCGGCAACGGGCGCAGCGGCGACGACCTGCTGGTCACCGCGCACGGCGCGCGGTTCAGCGTGCCGGCCGCCCGGTCCCGGGCCACCGGCGACGACGTCTACCTGGGCGTCCGGCCGGAGAAGATGACGCTGCTGGTCGGCGGCGACGTGCCGGGCGGGTTCCAGCACGTCACCGGCACCGTCACCGACTCGTCCTACGTGGGCGTCAGCACGCAGTACCTGGTCCGGACCGCCTGGGACACCGACCTGTCCGTCTTCGCGCCGAACGTCGGCGTGGGCGGGCCGCTGCCGAACGGCACCGAGGTGACCGTCGCCTGGAATCCCGCGCACGCGTTCCTGCTCGACCGGGCACACGGCGCGGGCGACTCGACGCAGGCGCTGGTGGAGACGGCATGAGTGTTGCGGCTATCGGTGCGGGGGCCGGATCGGGTGCCCCGCCGCCGCCCCGTCCGTCGCGGCGGACGTGGCTGCCGTACCTGCTGCTGCTTCCCGCGGGCCTGTGGCTGCTGGTCTTCTTCGTGATCCCGCTGGTGCAGCTCGGCGCGACCAGCCTCTACGACCCGAGCGGCTCGCTGACCACCGGGTACGCGATGACCTGGGAGTTCGGCAACTACCCGGTCGCGTTCGAGGCCTACCGGTGGCACTTCCTCCGGTCGCTCGGCTACGCGGCCGCGGCCACCGTGATCTGCCTGCTGCTCGGCTACCCGCTGGCCTACGCGATCGCGCACCGCGCCGGCCGGTGGAAGAACCTGATGCTGGTCGGCGTGATCGCGCCGTTCTTCACCAGTTTCCTGGTCCGCACGCTCGCCTGGAAGACGATCCTGTCGGACAACGGCGTGATCGTCGAGGCGCTGCGCGCGGTGCACCTGCTCGGCGCGGACGGCCGGCTGCTGGCCACGCCGACCGCGGTCATCATGGGCCTGGTCTACAACTTCCTGCCGTTCATGGTGCTGCCGCTCTACGCGAACCTGGAACGGCTGGACCGGCGGGTGCTGGAGGCGGCGAGCGACCTCTACGCCGGCCCGGTCAGCACGTTCTTCCGGGTCACGCTGCCGCTGAGCATGCCGGGCGTGGTGGCGGGCACGCTGCTCACGTTCATCCCGGCGGCCGGCGACTACATCAACGCGGAGCTGCTCGGCACGCCCCGGCAGTACATGATCGGCAACGTGATCGACTCGGCGTTCCTGGTCCGGCTGGACTATCCGCAGGCGGCCGCGCTCTCGTTCATCCTGATGGCCGCGGTCCTGGCGATCGTGGTCGTCTACGTGCGCCGCTCCGGCACGGAGGAGGTGCTGTGAGGCGCAACTGGGTCCTCGTCGTCGGCCTGCTCGTCCTGCTCTACCTCTTCCTGCCGATCTTCGTGGTGGCCGGGCTGTCGTTCAACGAGCCGACCAGCCGCCTGTCGTACGACTTCCACCGGTTCACGCTGGACAACTGGGCCGACCCGTGCGGCCCCGGCGACATGTGCGACGCGGTCGGCCGCAGCATCCAGATCGGGCTGCTGTCCACGCTCATCGCCACGCTGCTCGGCACGCTGATGGCGTTCGCGCTGGCCCGGCACCGGTTCCGCGGTCGCGCCGCCACCAACCTGCTGGTCTTCCTGCCGATGGCCACACCCGAGGTGGTGATGGGCTCGTCGCTGCTCGCGCTCTTCGTGGCCGGTGGCGTCTCACTCGGCTTCTGGACCGTGGTGATCGCACACGTGATGTTCTGCGTGTCGTTCGTGGTGGTGACCGTGAAGGCGCGGCTGGCCGGGCTCGACCCGGCGCTGGAGGAGGCCGCGATGGACCTCTACGCCGGCGAGTGGCAGACGTTCCGCCGGATCACGCTGCCGCTGGTCGCGCCCGGCATCGTCGCGGCCGCGCTGCTGTCGTTCTCGCTGTCGTTCGACGACTTCATCATCACGAACTTCACCTCCGGCACCACGGTCACGTTCCCGATGTACGTCTGGGGCGCGGCCCAGCGCGGCATCCCGCCGCAGGTCAACGTGGTCGGCACGGCGATGTTCGGAATCGCGGTGATCCTCGTGCTGGGAGGCGAGATCATCAGCCGGCGCCGGAACCGGCTCGGATGAGGTCGCTGCGGGACGCCGCGCCGGTCCCGTACTGGCTGGACCGTCCGGACCGCCCCGACCCGCTGCCACCGCTGTCCGGCGACCGGCGCGCGGACCTGGCGATCGTCGGTGGCGGCTACGCCGGGCTGTGGGCCGCGGTGCTGGCCAAGCAGGCCGATCCGGCGCTGGACGTGGCCGTGCTGGAGGCCGGCACCTGCGGGTGGGCCGCGTCCGGCCGCAACGCGGGGTTCTGCGCCACCAGCCTGACCGGTGGGCTCGCCAACGGCCACGCCCGCTTCCCGGACGACCTGGTCCGGCTGGAGCGGCTCGGCACCGAGAACCTGGACGCGATCGAGTCGTTCGTCGCGCGGCACGGCATCGACTGCGACTTCGTCCGCTCCGGCGAGCTGAAGGTGGCGACCGAGGCGTACCAGGTGGCGCAGCTGGCCGAGAACGCGGTGCTGGCCATGGCGTACGGCCGGACCGTGCGCCTGCTCGACTCCGCCGCGGTCCGCGCCGAGGTCGGCTCGCCGACCTACCTCTACGCGGCCTGGGACCGGCGCGGCACCGCGCTGGTCGACCCGGCCCGCCTCGCCTGGGGCCTGCGCCGCGTCGCGCTCGACTCGGGGGTGCGGATCTTCGAGCACACCCGGGTCACCGGGCTCGCCGACACCGGCGCCGCGGTCCGGCTGACCACCGCGCACGGCCGGCTCCGGGCCGGGAAGGCGATCCTGGCCACGCACGCGTTCCCGCCGCTGCTGCGCCGCCTGCGGCACTACGTGGCACCGGTCTACGACTACGCGCTGATGACCGAGCCGCTGACCGCCGCGCAGCTCGCGTCCGTCGGCTGGCGCCGCCGGCAGGGCGTGTCCGACCTGGGGAACCGGTTCCATTACTACCGGATCACCGCGGACCGGCGGATCCTGTTCGGCGGCTACGACCCGGTCTTCCACGCCGGCGGCCGGATGGCACCGGCGCTCGCACAGCGCCAGGCCTCGTTCGAGACACTGGCCCGGCACTTCGCCACGACGTTCCCGCAGCTCGCGGACGTCCGCTTCAGCCACCGGTGGGGCGGCGCGGTCGACGCCAGCACCCGCCTCTTCGCCTTCCACGGCACCGCCTGCGGCGGCAAACTCGCCTACGCCGCCGGCTTCACCGGCCTGGGCGTCTCCGCCACCCGCTTCGCTGCCCGGGTCAGCCTCGACCTGCTCAGCGGCACCCGCACCGCACTCACCGAGCTCGCCACGGTCCGCCGCAAGCCACTGCCCTGGCCCCCGGAACCGGCCCGCACGCTCGGCATCGCGCTCACCCGCCGCTCCCGCGCCCACGCCGACGACCACGAGGGCCGCCCCGACCTGTGGCTCCGCACGATGCGCCGCCTCGGCCTGGGCTGACAAAACCCTTAGAAGCAGACATTCCCGCTTCCGCCGTGGTGCCGCCCGCATGCTCCCGCGGGCCACGCTCGTCGCTGGCGCTCCTCGCTGCACGATCCGCGGGTGGCTGCGAGAACCCCGCCTCGGTGGGATTCGCCGTGGCGGGGCGGCCCCGTTCGCACCGCGGAACCGGCAGGGAGGCCGGCCACGGCCGAGCGGTGCCCGCGGGAGCACCGCGAAGCGGCCACGCCGGAAGCGGGAAGATCCGCTTCCGAGGGGTTGGTGACGTGGAGCCGCCGCGGGGCGGCCCCACGGGTAGCTAGTTCGTGGTGGCGGGTTGCAGCGTGCAGGTGGTGCCGTCGGCGGGGGTGCGGAGGTTGATCAGGTAGTCGGCGACGATGTCGTTGACGCAGGGGTTCGTGCCGGAGGCGGTGATCGTGTGGCCCCAGCCGTCGACGGTGAGCAGGCTGCCGCCGAGCGTTTCGGCCAGGCTGATGCCGCCGGAGTGCGGCGTGGTGGTGTCGTTCGTGATGGAGACGGTCAGCGTGGGCGGGAGGCCCTCGATCGTCGGCGGGAACGGGTAGCCGGGCTTCGGTGCGGCCGGCCACGCCTCGCAGGTGTCCCGGGCGCCGTCGACGCCTTGGCCGGAGTCCAGGAACGGCGCGGTCGTCCACAGCCGCCGGCGCATCTCGACGGCCTGTTCCGGGGTCAGCCGCTCCTCGTCCATGCAGTTGATGGCGACGGAGGCGTCCAGGAACGCCCCGGCCGCACCGGCCGCGTCGTTGACCCGGTCGATGATGGCGAGCATCGTGTCCGCGTTGCCCTTGCGAAGGTCGCCGATGCCGAGCGTGATGGCCGGCCAGGCGCGCGGGTCGTAGAGCGCGCTGATGGTGAGGTCGCTGACCGAGCGGAACGTCAGCTTCCGGCCGTCCGAGCCGGTGAGCGGCGTGGTGGCGAGTGGCTGGACCGCCTCCTGGTAGACGCGCGTCGCGGCGGCCGGGTCCGGGCCGAGCCCGCAGTCCGGCTTGGCCGCGCAGTCGGCCGCCATCGCGTCGAACGCCTTCTGGAACGCGGCGAAGCTGGAGACGCGCCGGTCGGCGAACCGCAGCTGCGGGTCGACCGCGCCGTCGACGGCCATCGCGCGGACGTGCTGCGGGAACTCGCGGGCGTAGAGCGCGCCGATCCGGGTGCCGTAGCTGTGGCCGAAGAAGGTCAGCTTCTCCTGGCCGAGCGCGGCGCGCATCACGTCCATGTCCCGTGCCGTGTCCCGCGAGGACATCGCGCCGAGGGCCTGGGCGCCGCCGGACCGGGTGGTGCACCGGTCGGCCATCCGCCGGGTGTCCTCGGCGGTCGCCTTGACGTCCGTGACGATGAACTCGAACGCGACCTCCGGGTTCGCGTAGTCCTCCTCGGTGAAGCAGGAGGCGGCGGGTTTCGTGGCGCCGACGCCCCGGGTGTCGAAGCCGATCAGGTCGAAGCGCTCGGTGATCGGGCTGGTCGCCAGCGCCGCCGCGGTGGTGGCGGCGAAGTTCAGGCCGAGCACGCCGGGGCCGCCGCCGTGCAGGACCAGCGGCCCGAGCGATTCACCGCGGGCGGGGACGCGCAGCATCGCGATCTGCGCGGTCCCGCCGTCCGGCTCGTCGTAGTTCAGCGGGACCTCCAGGCGGGCGCACCGGTAGGTCGGGTTGCCGGCGAACAGGTCGCGGTCGGCGTCCGTGGTGGCGTATCCGTCGCAGGACCCGAAGGTGAGCGTCTGCTCGTAGAAGCGGTCGAGCGCGTCGGTCTGCGCCGGCGCGGACGGCGTGCAGGCCGCGAGCACGAGGATCGCGGGTAGTGCCGCGGCCGTCAGCGCCGCGCGGAGGGGTGAGATGGGCACGGTGTTCCTCTCAGCGGTGGACGAGTGCCGCTGATTTGCCCTAGCCGTATAGGGCTAAAACCGTGTCCTTGGGGCAGAGTGGCATAGTGACTGCTAGTCCAATGGGCGATAGTTCAGGCCCGCCTCGTCGAAGCGGCGGAGGTGCGCGCGCAGCCGGGTGCGGAAGGAGTCCGGCGCGGCCGGCGTGCCCCAGGCGATCTCGGCCACCGCGGCCAGGCGGGGCAGCAGGTTGTACTCGGCGCCGGCCGGGGTCGGGGTGTACTCCGACCATAGGTTGGCCTGCACGCCGATCACCCGGGACGGAAGGTCCTGGGGTAGGCCGGCGGGCTCCGGGCGGTAGGTGTAGACGTGGTCCAGCGTGGTCGGCCCGTGCCCCTCGGCGTAACCGGTGCGGATGGAGAGCGGCTCGCCCGGCGCGTCCGACGCGGGGTAGTCCAGGTAGAGGTGCTCGTGCGGGGTCGCGATCACGTCGTGGCCGTCGCGCAGCCCTTCGGCGATCCGGTCGTGCCCACGCCACGCCATCACGATCGCGTCCGGGGGCGCGGCCTGGCCGACCAGCTCGTCCCAGAGCACGGCGCGCCGGCCGTTGCGGGCGACGTGCGCCGCGGCCCGGCGGATCCACCAGCCGAGCAGGTCCTCGGCGCCGGTCAGGCCCTCGGCCGCGATCCGGTCCGCGGCGGCCGGGGAGGTGCGCCACTCGTCCAGCGGTACCTCGTCGCCACCCAGGTGGATCCACGGGCTCGGGAAGACGTCCATCAGCTCGTCCAGCACGTCCGTGACGAACGCGACCGTCTCGTCCGCGACGTTCAGCACCCGGTGGCTGACGCCGAACCGGGTCCACACCTCGGGCGGGTTCGCCGGATCGTTGCCGAGCCGGGGGTACGCCGCGATCGCGGCCTGCATGTGGCCGGGCAGATCGATCTCCGGGACGATCGTGACGCCGCGCCGGGCCGCGTAGGCGACCAGGTCCCGCAGCTCGTCCTGGGTGTAGAAACCGCCGTGCGGCGTACCGTCGGACAGCCCTTCGGTCTCGTGCCCGCGCGGCGACGACGCGCGGAACGCGCCCACCTCGGTCAGCCGCGGATGTTTGCGCACCTCGAAGCGCCAGCCCTGGTCGTCGGTGAGGTGCAGGTGCAGCACGTTCATCCGGTGCATGGCGAGCACGTCGACGACCGTGCGCAGCCAGGCGACCGGCTTGTGCCAGCGCCCGACGTCGATCAGCAGCCCGCGCCAGGGGTAACGCGGCGTGTCCACGATCGAGACCGGCGTGACGGTCCAGGACACGTCGAGGACGGGACCGGACGCGAACGCCGAGGCCGGGAGCAGCTGCCGCAGCGCCTGCACGGCCCAGCGCAGTCCGGCCGACCCGGTCGCGACCGCGGTCACGCCGGTCCGGGCCACGTCCAGCCGGTACCCCTCCGCGCCGAGGTCCGTCGCGGCCGGGTCGACGAGCATCGCGATTGCCTGCGGACCGGGGTCGGGCGCGTCCGGCAGCGGCAGGCCGGTGACCGGGGTGAGCAGCTCGCGCAGCAGTGCGGCGACCTCCGGCGCGTCCGGCGCGTGGATCGTGGTCGCCGGCGTGAGCGCGAAGGACCCGGAGCTGTCCGAGATCGAGACGGGCCGGGGGATCAGCATGAGGCCTCCAGAGTGTGTGACGCCGCCCTTCCTCTACGTAAGCAGAAAGGGCGGCGGAAGCGAAGCGGACGTCAGCAGGGGCCGAGGTCGCGCCACTGTGCGGTGATGCCGGGTTCGGAGCCCTGCGTCCACCAGTTCGCCTGCCACAGCCGGCCGTTGTGGGTGACCCGGTCACCACCCAGGTAGACCGTGCCCCAGGCCCACGGGTTCGCGCCCGCGCAGGAGACCGGCGGCGGTGTGGTCGGCCGTACCGTGGGCGTGGTCGTCGGGTTTCCCGGGGTGGCGGTCGGGCCGGTCGGGCAGCCGCCGCCGGCCAGCGTGTCCTCGTGCACCCGGCCCGCGCCGCGGTACGCCGCCGTCCGCGCGTTCAGGTCCGCCGGCGACACCGACTCGTTCTTTGCGTAGTAGACCCAGTCCACGTGTTCCTGGTAGGTCGCCCGCCCGCCGGTGTGCGCGGCCAGGTCGATGAACCACAGGTTGAAGTTGATCGACATGGCCGCGCGCGGGTAGACGCTCCACGCCGGGTCCTTCTCCGACACCGTGTGGTCGCCGACCTGCACGCCGTCGATGAAGTACTTGACGTGCCCGTTCGCCACCTGGCCCAGGACGGTGTGCCACCCGGCCAGGCTGCCGGTCTGCTGGGAGTGCGCGTTGTACGGGTCCCACGGATCCTCCCGGTACCCGTTCCAGCTGGTCTGGTAGTTGATCGACCCGGTGACGCCCCAGCCGCCGTTCGGCAGGTACTCGGAGAAGTCCAGTTCGGAGTAGAGCGGGTCGTAGTCGAAGCGCTGGCCCGGCCCGATCGCGAAGAACGTCTCGTTGATGTGGTCGCCGTCCGGCCCGCTGACCGGCGCGTCGGAGAACTTGATCCGCGCCGCGTAGGTGCCCTCGAAGAAACGCCGCTCGGTCTGCAGGAACTCCGCGTGCGTGGTCCCGGCCGCGGTGCCGTCCGTGGACGCCTGCAGCTGTGCCACCTTCTGCCCGTCCACGGTCGGGAACGAGATGTTCGCCGCGGACCAGGTCGCGCCGGGCACGCCGGGGCCGCCCGCGTTGTTCCGCGCGGTCCAGCCGTGCCCGGTGAACGCGCTGTCGGCCGGGGACGTGTAGTTGAAGTCGTCGAACAGCACACCGCAGGCGGCCGCGGCGTCCGCGGACGCGGTGCCGGTGGCTATCAGCCCGCCGGCCGCGGTGACCAGGGCGGCAGCGGCGAGCGCTGTCCTTCGTACCGTTGGCATGGGTCCTCCTCGGGGGATGGGGATTCAGCCCTTGACCGCGCCGGCGCTCATGCCGGCCACGGCGCGTCGCTGAACCAGCAGGAAGAAGACGACGACCGGGAGCGTGAACAGGAAGGCGACCGCCATCTGCGGCCCGTGGTCGACGTCGTCGCGGCCGATGAACGACTGGATGTAGACCGGCAGCGGGTAGTTCCTCGGGTCGTTGATCAGCACGTACGCGTAGGTGAACTCGGTCCAGGCCGTGATGAACGCGAAGATCGAGGTGGCCAGCAACCCCGGCGCGACCAGTGGGAACAACACCCGCCAGAACGTCTGCCAGCGGGTCGCGCCGTCCATCGCCGCGGCCTCCTCCAGGTCGACCGGGATCGACGCGACGAACCCGCGCAGCATCCACGCGGTGAACGGCACCGTGATCGACAGGTAGACCAGCATCAGCCCGGGCAGCCGGCCGAGCAGGTGCGTCTCGCGCAGCATCAGGTAGAACGGGATGAACAGCGCCTCGCCCGGGATCATCTGCACGATGATCAGGCCGAGCACGAAGCCGGTCCGGCCGCGGAACGTGAACCGGGCCAGCGCGACCGCGGCCATCAGCGCGACCAGCGTGCCGGCCGTCACCACGGTCACGGTGACGGTGAGCGAGGCGCGCAGCGCGGCCCAGAACTCACCGTCGCCGAGCACCCGGGCGAAGTGTCCGAACTCGAGCGGCCACGGGACCAGGACCGGTGGGTGGCTGACGATGTCCGCGTCCGGCTTGAGCGCGGTCGACGCCATCCAGTAGACCGGGAGGACGAACAGCGCCGCGAGGACCACACAGGCACTGTTCACCAGCGCGCGGCGGGTCATCGGGCCTCCTGCCGCATGGCCCGGACGTAGATCCAGGAGAGGCCGAGCAGCAGCACGGTCATCAGCACCGCGATCGTGGACGCGACGCCGAACTGCGAGCCGACGATGCCCTTCTGGTAGATGTAGACGCCCAGCATCACGGTGCCCTGGTAGGGGCCGCCCTTGGTGGTGAGCCAGACCTGCGGGAAGACCTTCGTGTCCCAGATGACGGAGAGCACGGTGAGGATCGCGTAGATCGGCCGCAGCAGCGGGAACGTGATGCGCCAGAAGATCCGGTACGCGCCCGCGCCGTCCACCCGCGCGGCCTCGCCCAGCTCCGGCGGCACGGTCAGCAGCCCGGCGTAGATCGACAGCGCGGCGAACGGCACCGCGCCCCAGACCACGATCGAGACCAGCACGGCGAACGCGGACCACTGGTCGCCGAGCCAGGACCGGTGCCGGCACTCGCACAGCCCGGACTCGGTGAGCAGCCAGTTGACCACGCCGAACTCGGCGTCGAAGAGCCACTTGAAGACCACCGCGCCGATCAGCACGGGCGTCGCCCAGGCCACCACCATGCCGACCGAGAGCACCACCCGGGCCCACCGGCTCGCGTGGTGCAGCAGCAGCGCGGCGCCGGTGGCGACGGTCAGCGTCAGGGCCACACAGACCGCGGCGAATCCGACGGTACGTGGGAGCACGGTCCAGAACACCGGGTCGGTGAGCACGGACCGGTAGTTGTCCAGGCCCACCCACACCGTGCGGCGGGTGACCAGGTCGCCGAGGTTCCCGCGCTGGAAGCTGAGCGCCACCATCCGCCCGACCGGGTAGAGCAGCGTCGCGAACACCGCGATCGTGGCCGGGATCAGCAGCAGGTAGGGGGTCGCCACGCGGCGCCGGCCGCGGGTGCCGGGCGCGTCGACGGCCGGTGGCGCCACCGGTGCCAGGGTGGTGCTCACGTCAGGCCGCGTTCAGCATCTGGTCGATCTGCGCGTCGGCCTTCGCCGTGGCCTCGGCCACGGTGGCGTCGCCGGCCGCGATCGACTGCAGCATGTCCATCAGCACCTGCGCGTTGTCCACGTCGGACCACTTGGTGGAGGTGGGCGTGAACCAGCTCTTCGCGGCCGCGTCCATCTGGATCTTCGTGATGCCGGTGACCACGCCGGCGAGGCTGGTCGAGTTCGGCAGCAGGCCGTTCTGCGCCAGCAGCGTCTGGTACTTCGTGCCGGTCATCAGCTTGATCCAGTCGTACGCCAGGTCCTGGTGCGGGCTCGCGGCCGCGGACGCGAGGTTGGAGCCGCCGAGGAAGACCGGCATCGGCCCGGCCGTGCCCGGCACCGGGAACGCGGCCAGCTGGTCGGCCAGCTCCGGGTGGTCCTCACCGATCGAGCCGACCATCCAGGCCTGGCCGATGATCATGCCGGCGCGGCCCTCGGCCAGCACGTCCGGCAGGTTCGTCTCGTCCGCGTCGGCCGGTGCCCGGGAGATCGCCCTGACCAGCTCGGCCCAGTTGGTCAGCCCGGCCCGGGCCTGCGGGGTGGAGAGCGCGCCGGTCCAGCGGTCGCCGTCGCGGACCGCGATCGTGCCACCGGTGTCGTAGAGGAACGGCAGCGCCGCGTACTGGTAGCGGCCCGGGAAGTAGAGGCCGGAGAAGTCGCCGGCGGCGGCCCCGAAGCGGCCCGCGGCACCGGCCTGCTGCAGCTTCTCCCCGGCCGTGCGCAGCTCCGCCAGCGTGGCGGGCGGCGCGCTCAGCCCGGCCTTCGCCCACAGGTCCTTGCGGTAGATCACCACGCGGTCGCCGCCGTAGTACGGGACGCCGTACAGCCGGTCCTCGTAGCTGCCGGCCTCGCGCAGCCCCTGCAACCAGGTCGCCTGGTTCTCGAACTCGCGCCCGGTCAGCTCGGCCAGGCCGCCGGCGGCCGCGTACGCCAGCACGTCCGTGTTACCCATCTCCAGCACGTCCGGCGGGTCGTCGCCGGCCAGCGCGGTCTTCCACTTCACGTCGCGGCCGTCCCACTCCAGGACCTGGACCGCGACCGTGACGCCGGGGTGCGCGGCCTGGAACTCGGCGTTGATCTGCTGGAGCACCGCGTCCGGCGCGGAGTCCTTCATCAGCCAGACGTCGAGCGTGATCGGGCCGTCCTCGGCCGCGGGGCCGCCACAGGCCGCGGTGGCGCCGAGCGTGACGGCCGCGAGCGCGGCGCCGAGCGCGCGGCGGCGGGTCAGGGTGGTCATCACGATGTGCTCCCCAAGGGTGAGGGTGTCTCGCGTTGGGGAGAACGGTGGTCCAACCACTGGTTAAAGTCAAGACTCCTTGCAGATTTATAGGGTTCACTTAATGGGCGTTTCGCCCGCCTTTGCGCGGGGAAAAGGTTTACCACTGGGAAAAGTTGGCACAACGGGTTGGTATAGTCCGATCATGAAGCGGGCCGAGATCCGGGAACTGCTCCGTGAGCTGATCGACGGCCGCGAACCCGGCGAGATGATGCCGTCCGAGCGGCACCTCAGCGAGCGGTTCGGTGTCTCCCGCCCCACGCTGCGCGCCGCCATCGAGGACCTGACCAGGGACGGGCTGCTGGTCCGCAGCCACGGGCGGGGCACCTTCACGCCGCCCCGGAAGATCTCCCAGGAGCTCGCCCCGGCCAGTGCGGGCAACTTCACCGTGCCGCCGGCCGAGGGGGACTGGCGCAGCGAGGTCATCGACTTCCGGGTCGAGCCGGCCGGTGCGCGGCTCGGCCGCCGGATGGCGCTCTCGCCGGGCGAGTCACTGCGGTACATCCAGCGGGTCCGCGTGGTCGACGGCGCGCCGATGGCGATCGAGCGCATCCGGATCCCGGCCGAGCTGGTCCCCGGCCTCGCGCCGGCCGACGTCGAAACCGGGTCGCTCTACCAGCTGTTGCGCATGCGGTACGAGGTGGTGGTGGCGGACGCGGTGCAGACCACCGAGCCCACGGTCACGGACGCGGAGGAGTCACGGCTGCTCGGCGTACCGCTGCACGCCCCCGCCCTGCTCTTCGAGCGCACCACCCGGGACACGTCCGGCCGGGTGGTGGAGTTCGCCCGGTCCATCTACCGCGGCGACCGGTACCGGATCACCACGCACCTGGCCTTCGGGAACGACGCCGGATAGGTCCCGGCGCCGCCCCCTCCCGGACCCGGTCAGCAGCCGCCGAGCGTGTCCTCGCGCGCGGTGCCGGCGGCGCGGTAGGCCGCGGTACGCGCGTCCAGCTCGGCCGGCGAGACCGCCTCCTCGTCCGCGTAGTACACCCAGTCGACGTGCTCCTGGTACGTGGACCGGCCGCCGGAGTGCCCGGCCAGATCGATGAACCACAGGTTGAAGTTGAGGCCCATCTCCACGCGCGGGAAGACCGACCGCGACCCGTCCTTGTAGTCCACGGTGTGCTCGGCGACCCGGACACCGTCCACGAAGTACGTCACGCGCCCGTCCACGGCCTGGCCGACGATCGTGTGCCAGCCGGCCAGGCTGCCGTCCTGCGCGTCGCTGGCGTTGTACGGGTCCCACGGATCGGCCCGGAACCCGTTGTAGCTGGTCTGGTAGTTGGTCGGGCCGTCCGTGCCCCAGCCGCCGTTCGGCAGGTACTCGGTGAAGTCCAACTCGGAGTAGAGCGGGTCGTAGTCGAACCGCTGCACCGGGCCCATCGCGAAGAACGTCTGGTTGACGTGGTCACCGTCCGGGCCGCTGACCGGCGTGTCGGACAGCTTGATCCGGGCCGCGTAGGTGCCCTCCAGGAACCGCTTCTCGGCCTGGTAGAACTCGGCCTGCGTGGTGCCGGCCGCGGTGCCGTCCGTGGAACCCCGCAGCTGCGCGACGCGCTGACCGTCCACATCGGCGAACGAGACGTTCGACGCGGACCAGCCCGCGCCGGGGACACCGGGGCCGCCCGCGTAGTTGCGCACCCGCCAGCCCTGACCGGCGAACGCGGCGTCCCCGGTCGTGCCGTAGCTGAAGTCGTCGAAGAACCGGCCGCACGCGGCGGTGGTCGTCGTGGGCCCGGTCTCGGCCAGCGCGTTGCCGGTGACCACCAGCCCGCCGCCGGCGGTGACCACCGCGGCCGCCGTGAGCAGTCCCAGCCGTACGCGTGAGGCTCCTGATCGCACCTTTTCTCCTGACTCGAGGGGATCTCGCCTTTCGACGCTGGTTCGCGCGCGCGGCGGAGTCAAGATCTTTCAGGGTCTCCTAAGAATGGTTTAGTGCGATGTTTGCCTGTCGATCCCACTACCCTCGGTCTCCGTGACCGAGTCGAACGCGCGGCGCGCCCGCGGCAGCTACACCAAGGGGCGGGCGAAACGGGCCGAGATCCTGCGGCACGCGGTCCTGGTGTTCGCCGAGTCCGGATATCGCGGCGGTTCGCTGAAGGAGATCGCGGACGGCGTCGGGCTCACCCAGGCCGGGCTGCTGCACCACTTCTCGTCCAAGGAACAGCTGCTCGCCGAGGTGCTCGACGAACGGGACGGCGCCGACCTGAGCCGGCTCGACGGCGAGCGCGGCTGGGCGTTCATCCAGGCGGTCGCGGACCTGGTGCGGCACAACGCCACCGTCCCGGGCCTGGTGCAGCTCTACGCCACGCTCTCCGGTGAGGCGGTCGCGGAGGACCACCCGGCACACGCGTTCTTCACCGACCGCTACCGCCGGATCCGCGGGCTGCTGGCCGAGGCGCTGCACGCGGCCAAGGCGGACGGGGACGTGACCGCGGACCTGGACGTGGACGCGACCACGGTGTCGATGATCGCGCTGATGGACGGCCTCCAGATCCAGTGGCTGCTCGACCGGGACACGGTCGACATGCCGGCGGTCCTGGAGGCCTTCCTCGCCCGGCTGCGCCCACCGGGCCGGTGACCCGGGCGGTCGATCCGGGTGTCGTTCCGGCCGTCGCGACGACCGGGACGACACCCGGAACCGCGCTACGAGCCGGACACGACCAGGATGCCGAGGCACATCTCGTCGCTGGTGCCCTCGCCCCACACGACGTACCGCGGCGGCAGGTCCCGCAGGGCCGGCAGCTGGCGGCGGAGCCCGGCGTCGTGTGTGCAACTGACCTTGAGCGAGTCGCCCGGCTTGATCTGGACCGGCGCGTCCAGCGGGCGGATCGCCTGGTCGTCGAAGTCGTACGCCGGGATGTCCAGCAACCTGGCCGCCTGCGGCGTGCCCGGGTTCAGCTCGACCGAGATGGCCCGGCCCAGCAGGTGCATGTGACCGGCGACCGCGTGCACGGTCATCGGTCGCGACACCGGGATCGTGCAGCTCTGCGACGTGCCCTGCTGCGGCGCCCGGCCGCCGTTGCAGCCCGCGTTGAGCTGCTCGACCGTCTGCCCGGCCCCGGCACCGAAACGCTTGGTCACGTCCGCGACCGCGGCCGCCCGGTCACACAGCGGCCCGGACTCGCCCGGCGCGCACGGCAGCTCGATCGGCGCGGTCAGCAGCGCGGTGTTCAGCGGCGTCAGGCTCGCGTCCGACAGCCGCAGCCGGATGGCCGACTGGTCCGTCGCGCTCGCCGCGGTCCGCGCGGCCAGCAGGTTGTAGTGGACCTGCATGACCAGGCGGCTGCCCGGCGGCATCGGGTAGCCGAGCGTGTCGTTCAGCAGCACCTCGTCCGCGCCCGGCGCCCAGTGCGCCACCCAGGCCGCGTCGCCGACACCCGCGTTGCCGAAGCAGCGCCAGCCGTCGCCGTCCTCGGACGCGTCCAGCTTCTCCGCCGCCGCGACCTGGCCGGGCTCCATCCGGAAGAAGATCGCGTGGTGCACGATCTCGTGGTTCTGCGGCAGGAACTGGCTGCCGGTCAGGAACGCGGCCTCGGTCAGCCCCGGATCGATCATGAAGCAGCGGTACTCGTCGGTGGCGCCGTCCGGAGCCTGCGGCGTGTACGGCCGGGCCATGGTCAGCTCCTGGAACCGCTCGCCGTCGCGCAGCGGTGCCGCGGGTGGTGGCGGCTGGTACTCGTGGCCGTGGCCGCCGCTCGCGGCCGGTGCGGCCGCCCGCTCGCCACCGTCGTCGGCCGTCGCGCAGGCCGTGGTGAGCAGGAGCGCGGCGAGCGCGGTACTGATCAGTTTGCTGCGATGTCGCACGAGGTCGTGCCTCCGTCCGCTAGTCGCCCCGTCGCATCAGGGCGGAGTCACCGATGTGCACCTTGACCGTCTCAGAGGGTGAGGGTCGGATTCATCGGGGATAACCCCGATGAATCCCCGACCGTTCCGGTGCCGGATGATCCGTTCCGCCCGAGCTCAGGGCCGCGCGGCGGCGACCCGGCCCGGCGTGGCGGCCCCGTCCGGCGCGGCGGTGACGGCCCGGCCCGGTGCAGCGGTGGCGGTCCCGCTCAGTGCAGTGCGGTGGCGGCCGCGGCGCGGACGGCCGTGGTGAGGGCCGCCAGCACGGCGGATTCCAGCCGCCAGTACTGCCAGTAGAGCGGCACGTCCACGTGCCGGCCCGGCGCCAGGTGGACCAGCCGGCCGGCCTCGACGTCCGCGGCCGCCATGAAGTCCGGCAGCAGGCCCCAGCCCAGACCGAGCCGGACCGCGGCGTCGAACGCGGACGACGCCGGCACGCAGTGCACGGGCGGATCCAGGTCGCGGCCGGTCACCTCGCGCGCGAACCGATGTTGCAGCACGTCCTTGCGGTTGAAGCGGACCATCGGCGCGTCCGGCAGCGCGTCCGCCGGTTCGCGTCCGGCGAACCAGGCCGCGTGCACCGCGGGCGCCGCGACCGGCAGATATCGCATCACGCCGAGCGGCAGCACCCGGCAGCCCTGCACCGGCGTGTGCTCCGTGGTGACCGCGGCCATCACGGTGCCGGCGCGCAGCAGCTCCGCCGTGTGCCCCTCGTCGTCCGTGTGCAGATCGAAGACCGCGTCGGGTACGTCCGCGAGCGCGGGCAGGAACCAGGACGCCAGTGAGTCCGCGTTCACCACGACCGCGACCCGCGCCCGGCCGGTCAGCGCGCCGCGCGCCGCGTCCAGCGCCTCCCGCTCCAGCAGCGCGATCTGGCCGCCCAGCCGGACCAGTGACGCACCGGCCGCGGTCGGCTCGCACGGCCGGGCCCGGCGCACCAGCACCTGGCCGACCACCTGCTCCAACGCCTTGATCCGCTGGCTCACCGCGGACGGCGTGACGTGCAGCGCCCGCGCGGCCGCGTCGAAGCTGCCGTGCGCGATCACCGCGTGGAACGTCGCGAGCTGCACCGGGTCCAGCGCCATTAAGCGATTCTAATGGCGCTGCAGAATCTTTAGCTGGAGTGCGGGCCGACGCGGCCCTAGCGTTCTCGGCATGGCATCCGTGCTGGCCGGGTTCGGCTTCTCGCTCACGCTGATCGTCGCGATCGGCGCCCAGAACGCGTTCGTGCTGCGCCAAGGCCTGCGCCGCGAGCACGTGCTCGCGGTCGTCGCGGTCTGCGCCGTCTCCGACGCCGTGCTGATCACCGCCGGGATCGCCGGCCTCGGCGCGCTGCTCGAGCGCGCACCGGCCGCGCTCACGGCCGTCCGCTGGGCCGGCGCCGCGTTCCTGCTCGGCTACGCCGCGCTGGCCGCCCGCCGCGCGCTGCGACCCGGCACGCTCACCCCGCTCGACCGCCCGCCGGCGACGCTGCGCGCCACGCTGCTCGCCTGCCTCGCGTTCACGTTCCTCAACCCGCACGTCTACCTGGACACGGTCGTGCTGCTCGGCACGATCGCGAACCAGGACCCGAACCAGTGGCTCTTCGGCACCGGCGCGGCCGCGGCCAGCGCGGTCTGGTTCACCGCACTCGGCTTCGGCGCGGTACGCCTCGCCCCGCTCCTCGCCCGGCCCGCCGCCTGGCGCGCCGTCGACGCCCTGATCGCCGCCGTGATGACCGCGCTCGCCGTCACCCTGCTGCTCGGCTGACCCCCTTTACACGCCCCGCCCGGCATCCCTGGAGTGCGGCTCCCAACAAGATCAACGAGGGCTGGCCGGGGATGACGACGACGAGGCGATGGCTCGAGCAGCGGCCCGGCCGCCGGTGGTTCCTGCGCATGCTGGGCTTCACCGTCGCGCTGATGCCGGTGCGAGTGCTGTTCCTGGCGCTGGTCATGACCCTCATCGACCACTCCGGCACCGGTGCGGTGCTGCCGCTGATCGGTCTGCTGCTCGTCGCGGACGGGTGGCTGGTCACCGGGCCGACGGTGCTGGTCCTCGGCATGCTCGCCACCCGGGTCGGGCGGATCAGCCAGACCCACGCCGGCTTCCGGAAGCTGAGTTACCGGCTGTTGCTGCCGGTCACCGCGATCGGCGGACTCGTCATCTTCACCCCGCTCTACTGGCTGCCGGTCGCGGTCGGGCAGTTCGTGGTCGCGGTGCGGGGGGTGCGGATCGCGGAGCTCGGGCCGTTACAGCCCGTACTCGCGGGTCAGGTCGCGGGTGCGGGCGGCGGCCAGGGCGCGGCGGGGTGACGAGGCCGGCAGCACGGCGGTGAGCGCCTCCCAGGCCTGGAGGTCGTCGCCGCCCCAGTCGGTGCGGACCCAGGTGTCCAGCAGCGCCGGGTCGCCGGAGCCGAAGACGGCGGCGCGCAGCCGGTCGTCGAGGGTGCGGCGCAGCCGGATCACGCCGGGCGCGTCCGAGCCGGGCAACAGCGGGCCGGCGTACGCGTCCAGTGCCTCGCCGACCAGGCCCGCGTCCAGCAACCGGGTCACGGTCAGGAAGTCCGCGGTCACGCCGGGCTCGACGCGGTAGGGACGGGAGCCGACCAGTGCCGGGCCGAGCGTGCGGCGCAGCCGGGACAGCTCCGCGCGCAGCGTCACCGGCGCCTGGTGGTCCTCGCCGTAGAGGTCCAGCGCCAGCTGCTCACCGGTGCGGCCCTCCGGGTGGCAGAGCAGCAGCGCCAGCAGCTCGCTGTGCCGCCGGCCCAGCCGGATCCGCCGCCCGGCCACGGTCAGCACCGCCTCGTCCCGGCCCAGCGCGGCCAACGACGCGGAACGGCCGGGCACGGGCGCGGCCAGCAGCGCCTCCGCGGCCCGCGCGGTCGCGGTGACCAGCGCCAGGCTGTGCGGGTTGGCCAGGTGGTCGCCGCCGGTCAGGTCGACCGCGCCGAGCAGCCGGCCGGACGCCGGGTCGTGGATCGGCGCGGCCGCGCACGTCCAGCGCTGGACCGGGCGGCTGAAGTGCTCGGTCGCGAAGATCTGCACGGAGTGGTCGACCGCGAGCGCGGTGCCGGGCGCGTTCGTGCCCGCGTGCGTCTCGTCCCAGCGCGCGCCGGGCACGAAGTTCATGGCCGCGGCCTGCCGCAGCACCGCGGTGTGCCCCTCCACCCAGAGCAGCCGGCCGCGCGCGTCGCAGACCGCCATCAGGTGCTCGCCGTCGTCCGCGATGGCGCCGAGCAGGTCGCGGAACAGCGGCAGCACGCGGGCCAGCGGATGCGCGGACCGGTACTCGGCCAGCTCGGCGTCGGTCAGGTCGGTGGGCGCGGTGGTGTCCGGGTCGACGGACGCGACCGCGGACCGGTGCCAGGACTCCGCGACGACGCTCCGGACCTGCGCGGTCGTGCCGCCGCTGATGAACGCGTCGTGCGCGCGACGGATCTGGCCGATGCGCTCGGCCGGGTCGGCGCCGAGCTGAAGGGCGAGCCACGGGTTGGACATCGGCGTCCTTCCCTGCGTCGGGCGGCGGACTATCGCTATCGTGACCCAGGTCACCCCGCGCTGCCAACCGTGCGGCGGGCGGTTGTCGCGGGCCGGTACTGTCGGCCGGCGCCTGCCAGGAGGAGGGGATCCGGTGGCCCAGCACGCCGACCGCGAGGTGAACGCCGCGCTCAAGGCCCGTTTCGCGGACGCCTACGGTCAGTACGAGCGCGTTCGCGACGGCATCGGCGAGCTGCGTACCCGCCTGTCCGAGTTGTCGGTCTCCGCCGTGGACGCCAAGGAGCTCATCCGCGCCACCGTCGGGCCCCGGGGCCAGCTGACGTCGCTGGAGATCGAGCCGCGGGCATACCGGGCGTACGAGCCGCACGAGCTCGCCGACGAGATCACCCGGGTGGTCGCCGACGCGGCCGCGCGGGCCACCGAGACCGTCCGTGAGCTGGCCGGCGAGGTGCTGCCGCCGGGCTCCGCCGCGATGTCCCACCTGCGCGACGGTGACCTCGGCGCGCCGCCGCACCCGGGCGCGGACCGGGCATGAGCGACCTCGAACTGGACGCCGCGCGGGCCGCGCAGGCCGCCCGCGACCTGACCGACGCCGGCGCCGACCTCCGCGCCCGCGCCCGCGCCGCCGCGACCCGCGTGCAGGGCCTGTCCGCCGCGCCGCCGTGGGGCACCGACCGGATCGGCGCCGCGTTCGAGTCGCGCTACCGGGAGGCCGAGTCCCGGCTGCTCGCGGCCGCGGAGAGCGCCGGCACGCGGGTGGAGGCGCTCGGCGAGTCCGCCACCCGGGCGGTCCGCCGCGTCACGGCCACGGACGAGACGAACGACGAGCTCATCCAGCACACCTGGAAGACCTGAAGACCATCATTCGCCCGCTTCCGGCGGGGCGCGGTCCGTATGCTCCCGCGGGCAACGGTCGTCGCCGGCGCTCCTCCCTGCACGATCCGTGGGGTGGGGAAGGACCGGGTCGGTTCTCCGGTGACCACCGGTGAACCGGCAGGGAGGCCGCCCGCGGCCGACCGGTGCCCGCGGGAGCATGCGGGCCGCACCACGCCGGAAGCGGGAAAATCAGGTATTGGCCGGCTCTAGAGCGTGTATCGAAGTCAGAGCCAGATGTTGATGCAGGCGATCTGGACGGTGGCTTCGTAGCGGACGGCGAGTTTGTCGTACCGGGTCGCGACCGCGCGGTGCTGCTTCAGCCGGCTGATCCCGCGTTCGATGGTGTTCCGTTGTTTGTACCGCTCAGCATCGAAGTCGTAGGGCCGGCCGCCGGCTGCACCCTTCCGGGTGCGGCCGGCGGCCTGGTCGGTCTTGATCGGGATGACACAGGTGATCCGGCGGCGGCGCAGATAGGCGCGGTTGGCCCGGCTGGAGTAGGCCTTATCGGCCATCACCGCCTCCGGCCGGGTTCTCGTCCGGCCGGACAGTTTCACGACCTTCACCCGTTCCAAGACCTTGACGAACTGCGGGCTGTCGCCCCGGTGCCCGGCCGTGACCACGATCGCCATGGGCTTGCATCCCTGCTCACAGGCCAGATGAACCTTTGTCGTCCAGCCGCCACGCGACCGGCCCAACCCGTGATCGTCAGGCTCCGGATCACCGACACCGCCCGGCGGCTCCGCCTGCCCGGCGCTGTCGCGGCGTGCTCCGGCGGCATGCTGATGCGCCCGCGCGATGGTCGAATCAACCGACAGATTCCAGATGATCGCGCCCACCGCCTCGGCCAAAGCTTGCAGCCGGGCGAGGATTCTCGACCAGGTCCCGTTGCGTTGCCACCGGCGAAACAAAGCGTATGCCGCGGACCATGACCCGTAACACGGCGGTATGTCCCGCCATGCACAGCCGACCCTCACCCGCCATCGGATCGCGTCGATCACCGTCCGTCGGCACGTCGCAGGCGGGCGGCCGGAACGCCGCTGGTCAGGAACAGAAAGCAACGGCTCCAGACGCGCCCACTGCACGTCGGTCAGGTCATGCCGCCGCAACACCGCTAAGGTGTCCACGAGGTCTCCGGTATTCAGGTGTTTCTTGGTCGAAAAACCTTCTACCGGAGACCTCGCCTATTTCAGCCACGACGCGCCGCAACCCTCGTGGACTTCGATACACGCTCTAGTCGCCCAGGGCGGCCAGTTCGTCGTCGGTGAGCAGGCGGGAACGGATCAGGAAGCGGACGCCCTCGGGCGCTTCGAGGGAGAAGCCGCCACCGCGGCCGGGGACCACGTCGACGGTCAGGTGGGTGTGCCGCCAGAGCGCGAACTGTGACGACGACATCCAGAACGTGACCGGTTCGGCGACGCCGTCGATGACGATCTCCTCCAGCAACACGTCGGAGCCACCGGTGCGGAACTCGCCCGCGGGGTAACACATCGGCGCGCTGCCGTCGCAGCAGCCACCGGACTGGTGGAACATCAGCGGCCCGTGCGTGCCCCGCAGCGACCTGATCAGGTGCGCCGCGGCCGGCGTGACGTCGACCCTGGAGACCATGACACCTTCCTAGAACAGTCCGACGGCCTTGGCGGAGTAGCTGACCAGCAGGTTCTTGGTCTGCTGGTAGTGGTCGAGCATCATCCGGTGGTTCTCCCGGCCGATGCCGGACTGCTTGTAGCCGCCGAACGCCGCGTGCGCCGGGTACGCGTGGTAGCAGTTCGTCCAGACGCGCCCGGCCTGGATCGCCCGGCCCGCCCGGTACGCGGTGTTCAGGTCGCGGGTCCAGACGCCGGCGCCGAGGCCGTACAGCGTGTCGTTGGCGATCTTCATGCCGTCCGCGAAGTCGGTGAACGACGCGACCGAGACGACCGGCCCGAAGATCTCCTCCTGGAAGATCCGCATCGCGTTGTCACCCTGGAAGATCGTCGGCTGGACGTAGTAGCCACCGGACAGCTCGCCGCCCAGGTCCGCGCGCTCGCCGCCGGTGAGCAGCTTCGCGCCCTCGCGCTGGCCGATGTCCAGGTAGGACAGGATCTTCTCCAGCTGGTCGTTGGACGCCTGCGCGCCGACCATCGTCTCGGTGTCCAGCGGGTGACCCTGCTTGATCGCGTTCGTCCGCTCGACGGCAGCGGCCAGGAAGTCCGAGTAGTGGCCGGCCTGGATCAGCGCGCGCGACGGGCAGGTGCAGACCTCACCCTGGTTCAGCGCGAACATGGTGAAGCCCTCGAGCGCCTTGTCGAAGAAGTCGTCGGTGCGCGCGGACACGTCGTCGAAGAACAGGTTCGGGCTCTTGCCGCCCAGCTCCAGCGTGACCGGCTTGATGTTCTCCGACGCGTACTGCATGATCAGCCGCCCGGTCGTGGTCTCACCGGTGAACGCCACCTTCGCCACCCGCGCGCTGCTGGCCAGCGGCTTGCCCGCCTCCACGCCGAAGCCGTTGACGATGTTCACCACGCCCGGCGGCAGCAGGTCCGCGATCAGGCTCATCAGCAGGTGGATCGAGGCCGGCGTCTGCTCGGCCGGCTTCAGCACCACCGTGTTGCCGGCCGCCAGCGCGGGCGCCAGCTTCCAGACCGCCATCAGGATCGGGAAGTTCCACGGGATGATCTGCCCGACCACGCCGAGCGGCTCGTGGAAGTGGTACGCCACCGTGTCCTCGTCCAACTCCGCGAGCCCGCCCTCCTGCGCGCGGATCGCACCGGCGAAGTACCGGAAGTGGTCGATCGCCAGCGGCAGGTCCGCCGCCAGCGTCTCCCGGATCGGCTTGCCGTTCTCCCAGGTCTCGGCGACCGCGAGCCGTTCCAGGTTCGCCTCCATCCGGTCCGCGATCCGGTTCAGGACGTTCGCCCGTTCCGCGACCGACGTGCGCCCCCACCCCGGCGCCGCGCCGTGCGCCGCGTCCAGCGCCCGCTCCACGTCGTCCGCGGTCCCGCGCGCCACCTCGGTGAACGGCTGCCCGTTCACCGGACTGGGATTGTCGAAGTAGCCACCCTTGGCCGGTGCGACGTACTCGCCACCGATCCAGTGGTCGTACCGGTTCTGGTAGGAGACGATCGCGCCGTCCTGTCCGGGCGCTGCGTATCGGGACATGTGCCGGCCTCCTCGGTGTCGTGGCCCGCAGGCTAGTTACGCCGACGTTGCGCCAACGTTGCGTGGCTGTTGAGGTGGCGGGTGCCTGCTTGAATGGGTGGCTCGTGACCGGGGAAGATCGGGGGATTCGTGACGGCCTTGACGAACCCGGTTCCGCATCCACGCGGCCTGCTCTGGCCCGACGCCCCCGACTGGGCCCGCGACGGCCTCGACTGGGTCATCGGCACCGAATGGCCCGAAGGCGACGAAACGGCGATCTGGGACCTGGCCGACGAATGGTACGGCGTGGCCGCGCTCCTGACCGCCCCGGCGGAGAACGCGTCCGCGGCGGCCGGCACGTTCGGGGCCGCCTACGACGGCCCGGCGGCCGAGGCGTTCCGCTCGGCCTGGACCTTGCTCTCCACCGGGACCGCGCACTCCACCAGGACCGCGCCTGCCGCCGGCGACCGGACCGCGCTCGACGAGCTGCCGGCCGCGGCCGGCGAGATCGGCCGGGCGGTCGAGGAATGCGCCGCCGACATCGAGGCCGCGAAGATCAAGATCTGGACCGAGGTCACGGGGCTCGTCGTCGAGCTGCGCGCGCTGACCGTGGTGGAAGCACTCGCGCCCGGCACGGCCGGCCCGGCGGCGGCCGCGGCACTGAGCGGCAGCCGGGTCGAGGTGCAGCGCATCTTCGGTGAGCTGGCGGCGTCGATGGAGGCGAAGAGCGTCTCGCCGTCGCCGTCGCCGTCGTTGGCTCGTCGTGCGTCGGGCGGCGGTGGGGCTGAGGTGGTGGAGGCGGTCGATGAGGGTGGGCCGCGGCCATCGGCCGGCGCCGAACGGCGGGAGGCGGGCGGTGCGGTTCCGGACCCGGCGGCTGCCGGCGTCGCGGCCGATCGCGGGGAGGGGGCCGGGCCGGGAGCGTTACTGGATCCGGTGGAAGCGGGCCCTCCCGCCGGCCGTCGGGACGGTGGCGGGCCGGGGGTGCCGCAGAGTTCCTCGGTGAACGGCCTGGCGCCGGAGACGGCCTCTTCGGGATTCTGGGTTGATTCGGGGCTTTCCTCCGGCGAGACCGGCGCACTCAACGCGGAGCTGGCCGCGAAGCTCGACGGCATCACGGCCGCCACGGATCTCGGGCCGGGCCAGGCGGTCGCGGAGACCTTCGAGGCGGTGCTATCCCCGGAGGGAACGACATCGGCGGCCGCACCGGTCCCCGGCGCAGCCTCCCAGGACGCGATCAACGACGCGCTGCATCCGGACGGCAGGCTCGCCGGGGTCACCGGCCCCGCTTTCGGGACCGAGCCCGCCCCGGGAGCCGGGCCGGCGTCGGTAGCCGAGCTGACTTCGGAAATCGAGCTGGCGTCGGGAACCGGGCTGGCCTCCGGAACCGAGGTGATCTCGGAGCCTGAGCCGGCGTCGGGAGCCGAGCCGGCATCGTTCGAAGCTGGGCTGGTATCGGGAACTGAGCTGCCGTCGTCCGGAACTTTGCCGGTGTCGGGAACGGAGCTGGCGCCGGGGACTGAGTCGGGGTCGTCCGGAGCTTGGCCGGTGTCGGGAACGGAGTCGGCGCCGGGGACCGAGTCGGTGTCGTCCGGAACTTTGCCGGTGTCGGGAACGGAGTCGGCGCCGGGAACTGAGTCGGCGTCGTCCGGAACTGAGCCGGTATCGGCAATCGAGTCGGCGCCGCCCGGAACTGGGCTGTTGCCGGGAACTCAGTCGGCGTCGTCCGGGGCGGAACCGGCGTCGGGAACTGAGCTGGCGTCCGGGCCCGGGCTGCCGTCGGGAACCGGGCCGGCGTCGGGAACTGGGCTGGCGTCGGCCACGGCGCTGGCTGCGGTCGACGACGACGCTCCCGGCGACCCGCCGCGCGCGCACCGGGACGCGCCCGAGGACCCGGCCACCGAGCCGCCGTCCTCCGGCCCCGCCGTCGGCGCCGCCGCACCGGAGGGGCCGGTCGTCGCCCCGACACCGGCCGGAGGCACCGGCACTCTCGGCAGAGCGGCCGGGGTCTCCGGTCCGCTCGCTGCCGGCAGCGGTGCCGGCCAGGTGGTGGCGCATACCGACATCGCGGCCGCATCGGCCACCGTGGGCCGCTGGTCGGACGGCCTCGACCCGTCTCCTGACCGCCCCGCGGCGGCCGCTCCGGTGACGGGTGCACCATTCCCCGCCGGCCCACTGTCGGCCGGCAGCAGAATCGGCGAGTCCCTGGCCAGCGAGGCCGCCCGTGCCGCCGCCGGCTGGACGGACGCGTTCTCCCACCGGCACACCGCCGCCGGTCCCCTCACGGCCGGGCTCGGCCCCGCCCTGTCGCCGCCGGACGACGCCGCCACGGCCTCCCGGACAGCCGACGGCCGAGCGACCGGCTCGGCACCCTCACCCGCAACGCCGTCGGACAGCGGTCCAGGCCAGTCTCCGGCGGGCGCCGGTCCGGGTCAGGCTCCCGTGGGCGGTGGGCTGGGCCAGGCTCTGGCCGGTGGCGGTCCGGGTGAGGCTCCCGTGGGCGGTGGGCTGGGCCATGTTCTGGCGGGTGGCGGGCCGGGTCAGGCTCCGGCGGGTGCCGGTCCGGGTCAGGCTCCCGTAGGTGGCGGGCCGGGTCAGGCTCCCGTGGGCGGTGGGCTGGGCCAGGCTCTGGCCGGCGGTGGGCTGGGGCTGCCTTCGGCGGGCAGCGGGCCGGACCGGTCTTCGGCGGGCAGTCCGCCGCTCCAGTCTTCGGCCGACAGTGGCGCGGACCGGTCCTCGGCGAAGGGGCCGCTCACTACCGGCGCCGGTGCCGGCCTGATCGCGGCCGGCGTGGGATCGGGCGAGGATACGGCTGCGAGGTCGGTAGCCGGGCGGGACGAGCGGCCCGACCGGCCCGATCGATCGCCGGTGACCGCCGGGATCAGCCAGGCGTCGGCGGTGGCCGCGTCGGGTGCCATGGGCAGCTGGCTCGATGGTCCCGGCCACCGGGCGGACGACCCGGCCGAGCATGCCCGGAAGACCGCGGCCGCCCCCGGTCCGCTGGCGGGCGGCAGTGGAATCGGGACGAGCGGTACGCCGGCCGTCACCCACACCATGGGCGAGGTGGCCGGTGGACCGAGCGGCCTGACCGCGAGCACGGATGCCGCGACCGGCCCGGACGCTGCGGAGACCGGCGGACCGGCCCAGACCGCGCCCGTGACGGCCACGGCCGGATCCGAGGCCGCGGCGCCGGGAGTCTTCGTCGCGCCGCCGATCGGCGGCATCGGACCGGGCGGCGGCAACCGTGGATCGTCGAAGGGCGGCGGAAAGCAGGGACCGCCTCCGTTCCGGCCGGCCAAGGAACCGATCAAGCAGCCTGGCGTGCCGTCGCCCGGAGTCCTCGGCTCCGCGTCGTTCGGCATCGAGGAGCCGGTGCTGCCCACTCGCCCGGTGGCGAACCGACCGGCCCCGCCCTCGCCCGGCGGATCCGTGCCGGTTCCGTCAAGCGGCCCAGTGGCGGTTCCGTCCGGCGGATCTGTTCCGTTTCCACCGGGCGGCCCGGCGGCGGTTTCGTCAGGCGGGGCTGCGGCGGTTCCGGCAGGCGGGTCCCCGCCGGTTCCGCCCGGCGGGCCAGCGGCGGTTCCGCCAGGTGGGTTCTCACCGGTGCCGGGTGACCGGTTGGTGCAGGTGGCGCCCGATGGACGCGCGGCGATCCCGCGTGGGGATGCCCCGGCGAGCGCAGCCCTCCCGCCGACCGGCCAGGCCGTGGAGACCACCGGCAGCGGACGCGCCGTGCCACCGGTTCAGGGCGGTGCGCCGGCGGAGACCTCACCGAGTAGCGGTGCTGTTCGGCCGCCGTCCAGCCCCGGCGTCATCTCCGGCGGGGACGCGTCCTTCACCGGGCCGGTGCCGCCGGCCCGGCGAGCCGGCACGCCGGGCCTGATCAGTCCGGGTGAATTCGGCATGCCGACCTCCGACATCCCGGCGGTCCGCGCGACCGGCGAACCCGCCCCGAGCGTCGACGACGCCGAGGCGTCCCGCGTCGAGCGGGGATGAGGCGTCGGCGCTGAGGCCCGCCGGCGGCGACGTGTCCGCGAGACGGACCAGCGGGGCGAGGTGCCCGCGAAACGGGCCGGCGGCGACGACGTGTCCGCGAGACGGGCCGGCGGCGGCGAGGTGCCCGCGAAACGGGCCGGCGGCGAGGTGCCCGCGAAACGGGCCGACGTCATCGCGGTATCCGGGAAACCCGCCGCCGGCGACGCCACGTCCGTGCGGAGCGCGGACCGGGACGAGGTGAGCCGCGGCGAGGTCCGGAAGCGGTCCGCCGGCCGGGAGGCGAATAATCCGGCCTCCGGTGGAGGGTCAGCGCACCGTGGTGAAGGCCTCGTCGAGGATGGTCAGGCCGCGGTCGAGTTCCGGTTCGGAGATGACCAGCGGTGGCAGGAGGCGCAGGACGTTGCCGTAGGTGCCGCAGGTCAGCGTGAGCAGGCCGGCCGCGTGGCAGGCGGCGGAGAGCGCGGCGGTGGTGGCCGGGTCCGGGGTCAGCGTGCCGGGACTCACGAGCTCCACGGCGAGCATCGCGCCGCGGCCGCGTACCTCAGCGATTCTCGGGTCCCGGTCGGCCAGGGACGTGAGGCGCGGCAGCATGGTCGCTTCGATGGATTTCGCGGCGTCGGTGAGGGACAGCTCGCGCATCGTCTCGATGCTGGCCAGCGCGGCCGCGCAGGCGATCGGGTTGCCACCGTAGGTGCCGCCGAGGCCGCCGGCGTGCACCGCGTCCATGATGGACGACCGGCCGGTGACGCCGGCCAGCGGCAGGCCGCCGGCGATGCCCTTGGCCGTGGTGACCAGGTCCGGTTCGACGCCCTCGAACGTGCTGGCGAACCAGTCACCGGTGCGGCAGAAGCCGGTCTGGATCTCGTCGGCGACGAGCACCGCGCCGGCGGCGGTGGCCCAGGCGCGCAGGGCGGGCAGGAAACCCGGTGCCGGTACGACGAAGCCGCCCTCGCCCTGGATCGGTTCGATGAGCAGCGCGGCCACGTTCCGGGCGCCGATCCGTGTCTCGATCAGGTCGATGGCGGCGGCCGCGGCGGCCGGGCCGGAGCGGCCGCCGTCGCGTAGCGGGTACGACATCGGCACCCGGTGCACCTCGCCGGCGAACGGCCCGAAGCCCTGCTTGTACGGCATGTTCTTCGCGGTCAGCGCCATGGTCAGGTTCGTCCGCCCGTGGTAGGCGTGGTCGAACACGACGACCGCCTGCCGTCCGGTGGCGTGCCGAGCGATCTTGACGGCGTTCTCCACCGCCTCGGCGCCGGAGTTGACCAGCATCGACCGCTTCTCGAACGAGCCCGGCGTGAGCGCGTTCAGCTGTTCGCACACGTCGATGTAGAGCGAGTACGGCGCGACCATGAAGCAGGTGTGGGTGAACTTCTCCACCTGGGCGCGCACGGCCTCGACCACGCGCGGCGCGGAGTTGCCGACGTTGGTGACCGCGATCCCGGACCCGAAGTCGATCCACTCGCGCCCGTCGACGTCGGTGAGCGTCGCGCCGGACGCGTGCGCGACGTAGGAGCCGATCACGCTGGTGACGCCGGGTGCGACGGCGGCGAGCCGCCGGTCGTGCAGCGACGGGGAGGACACCTCAGGCCTCGATGTTGTGCATGACGTGCTTGACCCGGGTGTAGTCCTCCAGCGAGTAGAGCGACAGGTCCTTGCCGTACCCGCTGTGCTTGAAGCCGCCGTGCGGCATCTCGGACACGAACGGGATGTGCGTGTTGACCCAGACGCACCCGAAGTCGAGGCGGCGCGTCATCCGCATGGCCCGGCCGTGGTCGCGGGTCCAGACGGACGCAGCCAGGCCGTAGTCGACGCCGTTGGCCCAGCGCACCGCCTCGTCCTCGTCGGTGAACCGCTGCACGGTGATGACCGGCCCGAAGACCTCGTCCTGGATCACCTCGTCGTCCTGCCGCACGCCGGAGACGACGGTGGGGGAGTAGAAGTAGCCGCGGTCGCCGACCCGGGACCCGCCGGCCTCGACCGACGAGTGCGCGGGTAGCCGGTCGAGGAACCCGGCGACCCGGTCCAGCTGCGCGGCGTTGTTGAGCGGCCCGTAGGAGACGTCCGGGTCGTCCGGCAGCCCGGTGCGGGTGGACCGTGCCTCCGCAGCCAGCGCCGCGACCAGGTCCGAGTAGATGCCGGGCCCGGCGAGGACGCGGGTCGCGGCCGTGCAGTCCTGGCCGGCGTTGAAGTAGCCGCCGCTCGCGATCGCCGTGGCCGCGGCCGCCACGTCCGCGTCGTCGAAGAGCACGACCGGTGCCTTGCCGCCCAGCTCCAGGTGGGTGCGCTTGAGGTCGGGCGCGGCCGAGGCGAGCACCTCCCGGCCGGCCCGGGTGGAGCCGGTGATCGAGACGAACTGCGGCGTGCGGTGCGAGACGAGCGCGCGGCCGGTGTCCCGGTCGCCGGCGACCACGTTGAACACGCCCGGCGGCAGGAACTCGGCCGCGATCTCGGCGAGCAGCAGCGTGGAGACCGGCGTGGTGTCGGACGGCTTGAGCACCACGGTGTTGCCGGCCGCGAGCGCGGGCGCGATCTTCCAGATGGCCATCATGAGCGGGTAGTTCCACGGCGTGACCTGGGCGCAGACGCCGATCGGCTCACGCCGCACGTACGACTCGTGGCCGGCCAGGTAGTTGCCGGCCGACTTGCCCTCCAGCATGCGGGCCGCGCCGGCGAAGAAGCGCAGCTGGTCGACCGAGGGCGGCAGTTCCTCGTCCGTGGTGAGCTGCCGCGGCTTGCCGGTGTTGCGGACCTCCGCGTCGACCAGGTCGGCCGCGCGTGACTCGACCGCGTCGGCGATCCGGAGCAGCGCGCGCTGCCGCTCGGCCGGTGTGGTGTCCCGCCAGCTCTCGAACGCGGTGGCGGCGGCCGACACGGCGGCGTCGACGTCGCGCGCACCGGAGACCGGCGCCTGCGCGAACACCTCGCCGGTGGTCGGGTCGATCAGGTCGGACCAGCGGCCGTCGACCGGATCGGCGTACGCACCGTTGATGAAGTTGCGAAGGACCTGCTTGTCCGAGCTCATGTTCATCTCCGTAGGGAACGCCGTATCCGTCACTCCTCCGCCATCTTCGCCACGGAAACCGTGGCAGGCAAGGCGCTAGGCTCCGAGGCAGACGGAAGGATTCGCGTCATGGACATGGTCCCGTTCTACGTCGCCGGCCGTCCGGTGCACGGCGACGACGAGGTGATCGTGCGGCACCCGTTCGACGGCGCCGTGGTCGGCCGCACCAGCTTCGCCACGCCCGCGCAGGTCGACGAGGCACTGCGGAAGGCGACGGTGGTGCCGACCCCCGCGCACGTCCGGGCCGCCGCGCTGGACCACGTCTCGCGCCGGTTGGCGGAGCGCGCGGACGACGTCGCCCGCCTGATCACCGCGGAGAACGGCAAGCCGCTGAAGTGGGCGCGGGCCGAGGCGGGTCGCGCGGTCTCGGTGTTCCGCTGGGCCGCGGAGGAGGCGCGCCGCTTTGCCGGCGAGATGCAGCGACTGGACACGGACCCGGCCGGCGAGGGGCGGATGGCGCTGGTCCGGCGGGTGCCGCGCGGCGCGGTGCTCGGCATCTCGCCGTTCAACTTCCCGCTGAACCTGGTCGCGCACAAGGTGGCCCCGGCGATCGCGGCCGGCGTGCCGATCGTGCTCAAACCGGCGCCGGCCACGCCGCTGTCCGCGCTGCTGCTGGGCGAGCTGCTGGCCGAGACGGACCTGCCGGAGGGCGCGTTCTCCGTGCTGCCGTTGCCGAACGAGCGGACCGCCGAGCTGGTCAAGGACCCGCGCCTGCCGGTGATCTCGTTCACCGGCTCCGGCCCGGTCGGCGCCCGGATCCAGGATTCGGTGCCGCGCAAGCACGTGACGCTGGAGCTGGGCGGCAACGCCGCGGCCGTGATCTGCGCGGACTGGTCGTCGGACGCGGATCTGGAGCACGCGGCCACCCGGATCGCCGTCTTCGGCAACTACCAGGCCGGGCAGAGCTGCATCGCGGTGCAGCGCGTCTTCGTGCACGCGGACGTCTACCACCGTTTCGTGGCGAAACTGGTCGAGCGCACCGAGGCGCTGCGGACCGGCGACCCGAACGACGAGGCCACCGACGTCGGCCCGCTGATCAGCGAGGACGCGGCGAAGCGGGTCGAGGCGTGGGTGGACGAGGCGGTCGCGGCCGGCGCGGAGGCGCTGACCGGCGGGAAGCGCGACGGCGCCACGTACCCGCCGACGATCCTGGTGAACGTGCCCGCCGGCGCGAAGGTGCTGGCCGAGGAGGTGTTCGGCCCGGTCCTGGCCGTGCAGCGGGTCACCGGCGACGACGAGGCCTTCGCCGCCGTCAACGACTCCGCCTACGGCCTGCAGGCCGGCGTGTTCACCCACGACCTGCAGACCGCGTTCGCCGCGCACCGATCGCTGGAGGTCGGCGGCGTGATCATCGGCGACGTCCCGTCCTACCGCGCCGACCAGATGCCCTACGGCGGCATGAAGGGCAGTGGTGTCGGCCGCGAGGGCGTCCGCTCCGCGATGGAGGACTACACCGAACCCCGCGTGCTGGTGCTCACCGGCATCGACCTCTGACCAACCCCACGATCCCAGCGAGGGTACGGCCGCCACCCGGCCGCCCGTGCTCCGAGCCCGACCGGGCACCACCGTCGCACCACCGTCGTACCACCGGAGAACCGGAGGCCCCCGTACCGTGACCGCCGCCTGGCCCATCACCGTCGCCGCGGCCGAGGCCGAGCAGGACCGCCTCCGGGCGCTGGTCGACCTGACCGACGCGCCGGCCCCGCCGCGGACCGTCGCCGGACTGGACGTCGCCTACGCGGACGGTGACGAACGGCTGGTCGCGGCCGTGGTGGTGCTGGACGCGGTCTCGCTCGCACCGGTCGACGAGGCGGTCACGATCGGCCGTCCCGCGTTCCCGTACGTGCCGGGCCTGTTCGCGTTCCGCGAGATCCCCGCGCTGCTGGACGCGCTCGATCGTCTCAGCACCCGCCCCGACCTGCTGGTCTGTGACGGTCACGGCCTGGCCCACCCGCGTCGCTTCGGCCTCGCCTGTCACCTCGGCGTGCTCACCGGCCTGCCCGCGCTGGGCGTCGGCAAGACGCATCTGACCGGCGAGTGGGCGATGCCGGGGGAGCGGCGCGGTGACGCGAGCCCGATCACGCTCGATGGGGTGACGGTCGGCACCGTGCTGCGCACCCAGGACCGGGTGAAGCCGGTGTTCGTCTCGCCCGGCCACCGGATCTCCGTGGCCGGCGCGACCGCGCAGGTCCTGGCGCTCGCCCCGCGCTTCCGGTTGCCGGAGACGACCCGCGCCGCGGACCACGCGTGCCGGACCGCGCTCGCCGGACGTACCCACTGAATTGGTCTTAAAAGGGCTGGCCTATCGACCGAACGACGGCTTCGGCGTTGCCACACCGGCGATGTAGCCTCCCAGACATGCTTGTACGGCGATGGGTGGCGCATGCCCTGATGGCGATGGTGGCCGGGCTGCTCGGCGCCGTCACGCTGGGTGTTGCACCTGCTTACGCGGACGAGGTCTCGGTGGGTGCGCCCGGCTCGTTCACGGCGGGCAGCGGGCCGCAGAACGTCGACATCCGGCTGCGCCGCGAGGACGACGGCTGCATCCGGGCCCGCGCGCAGCTGCGCATCCGCGCCGACGACCTGAGCCCCGACCAGGTCGTGGTCGCGGTCAACTCGGGTGGCCAGACCGTGCAGGTGCAGTTGAGCGCGCAGGACGACGGCGACTACGTCACGCAGCTGGTGCAGCCGGCCGAGGCCGAGATGTGCGAGCGGCGCAACCGGCAGCAGACCGTCCGGTTCCGCGTCGCGTTCGGGCCGAACGCGCCGAACGGCGAGGTCCGGTTCGAGGGCTTCATGCTCGACGAGAACGACAACCGCCTCGCCGACGGCGCCGACGAGGCGCAGATCCGGGGCGGTGAGGCGAAGCCGAGCCCGACGCCGTCGAGGAGCCCGTCGAAGAGCCCGTCCCCGTCGCCCTCCGCGGAGGAGGAGAAGGACGAGGAGCCCGCGGCCGCGCCCACGTTCGAGTCCCCGCCGCCGGACCTGGCCGGCCCGGTGTCGCTGGACGCGAACGACGGCCTGTTCGGCGGCCTCGGCGTCCCGATCGCGATCGGCGTGGTCATGGTCGGCGTCGGCGTGGCGCTGATCGTGCTGCTGGTCCGGCGCAACCGCGCGGAGGACGACGGCGGCGCGTTCGCCGGCCCCGGCGGCCCGTTGCCGCGCGGTGGCGGTGGTGGTGGCGGCGTCTACGTCGCCGGCCCGCGCGGTGGTGCCCCGCGCGCCGGTGCCTGGAGCGGTGCGGCCGAGGGCGCCACGCAGATGCTTCCCGCGCAGCCGCCGGCCGGCCGCCCGCCGGTCGACCTGCCCACGCAGCGCTATCCGGGCGTGCCGTCCGGGCCGAACGCGAGCCGGGCCCGGAGCATCCCGCCGGACCCGACCACGAAGTTGCCGAGAGTGACGGAGTAATACCACCGCGCATCTTCCCGTCATGTGCGCGTGACCGGGCGGCAGCGTATCGGTCACCCGCCTCGTCACGTCCGGTGAACAAGGCTCCGATACGCTTCCCCGGTCGGCTACACAGGCGTAGGACGAGGCGTGAGGAGCGTTGAGTTGGCTGAGCTGTCACGGATCGTGAAGGCGTACGACGTGCGCGGTACGGTCCCGGACGAGTTCGACACCGCGGCCGCGTGCGCGCTGGGTCAGGCGTTCGTCGAGACGCTGCGTGAGCGCGGTGACGACGCCGACCGCATCGTGATCGCGCACGACATGCGGGAGTCCGGCCCGGCGCTGGCCGAGTCGTTCGCGGCCGGTGCGATCGCGGCCGGTGCCCAGGTGGTGCACGCGGGTCTCGGCTCGACCGACCTGCTCTACTACGCGTCCGGCGTGCTCGGCCTGCCCGGTGCGATGTTCACCGCCAGCCACAACCCGGCGCAGTACAACGGCATCAAGATGTGCAAGGCCGGTGCGAAGCCGATCGGCCAGGACAGCGGTCTGTCGCAGATCCGGGACCGGGCGCAGCAGCTGCTCGACGACGGCCTCACGCCGGTCGGCGAGGTGCCGGTGGAGCGCCGCGACCTGCTGGCCGACTACGCGGCGCACCTGCGCTCGCTGGTCGACCTGTCCGGCATCCGGCCGCTCAAGGTGGTCGTGGACGCGGGCAACGGCATGGGCGGCCACACCGTCCCGGCCGTGCTCGGCGACACGGTGCTGGCCGGCCTGCCGCTGGAGATCGTGCCGCTCTACTTCGAGCTGGACGGCTCGTTCCCGAACCACGAGGCGAACCCGCTGGAGCCGGCCAACCTGGTCGACCTGCAGGCCGCCGTGGTCGAGCACGGCGCGGACATCGGCCTGGCCTTCGACGGTGACGCGGACCGCTGCTTCGTCATCGACGAGAAGGGCGCGCCGGTGTCGCCGTCCGCGATCACCGCGCTGGTCGCGGTGCGCGAGCTGGCCAAGCACCCGGGCGGCGTGATCATTCACAACCTGATCACCTCGACCGCGGTGCCGGAGATCGTCGTCGAGCACGGCGGCAAGCCGGTCCGTACCCGGGTCGGGCACTCGTTCATCAAGGCGGAGATGGCGAAGACCGACGCCGTCTTCGGCGGTGAGCACTCCGCGCACTACTACTTCCGGGACTTCTGGGGCGCGGACACCGGCATGCTGGCCGCGATGCACGTGCTGGCCGCGCTCGGCGAGCAGGACCGGCCGCTGTCCGAGCTCGGCGCCGCCTACGAGCGGTACGTCGCGTCCGGTGAGATCAACTCCACGGTGTCCGACGCGGCCGCGAAGACCGCGGAGGTGCGGGCCGCGTTCGCCGGTACCCCGACGGACGAGCTGGACGGCCTGACCATCACGTTCTCCGACGGCGCGTGGATCAACCTGCGCCCGTCCAACACGGAGCCGCTGCTGCGACTCAACGTGGAGGCGCCGACCGCGGAGCGCATGGCGCAGCTTCGCGACGACGTTCTGGCCATCGTTCGCGGTTAGGCTTCTGGGGTTGCGGGGAACACCCCCGCAGGACCCTGGAAAGGAGCCGTTCGTGGCCCTGGATCCGCAGCTGCTGGAGATCATCACCTGTCCGGACACGCACCGTGCGCCGCTCACCCACGACGCGGCCTCGGGCACGCTGACCTGTACCGAGTGCGGGCGCCGGTTCCGGGTCGAGGACGACATCCCGGTGCTGCTACTGGACGAGGCACGAACGGCTCCGACGGGTCCGCGACACACGGACCAGGAGGAAGACCACTGATGGGCAACCCGGTGGACGGCACCGCGGGAATTCAGGGCCGGCGCGTCGCTGACGAGAGCATCCTCGACGACGAGAAGCAGATGACCGCGCAGGACCCGGGTGGCATGCTCCGCGCCACCGCGTCAGCGGGCGCCCAGGTCCGTGAGTGCGCACAGCTGGCGGCGGAGGCGAACCTCAATGCGCTCTCCGACGAGGGCCGGCCGCGCGCGGTGGTGATCGCCGGTGCCGGCACCGCGGTGCTCACCGCGGACATCCTCCGTACGGTCGCCGGGCCGCGCTGCCCGGCGCCGGTCATCGCGCACCGCAGCCCGGGCGTGCCCGGCTGGGTCGGCGCGGCGGACGTGGTGATCGCAGTCTCCGCGTCCGGCCGCAGCCCGGAGGCGCTCGCCGCCGCCGAGGCCGCCGCCCGGCGCGGTGCCCGGCTGGTCGCGATCGGCGCACCGGACTCCCGGCTGCAGTCGATCGCCGAGTCGGCCCGCGCGCCGTTCATCGGCGTGCCGCGCCGCGCGCCGGCCCGCGCCAGCCTGTGGTCGCTGGCCGTGCCGGTGCTGCTGGCCGCGCGCCAGCTCGACCTGGTGAAGATCAACGAGGCGGACCTGGCGGAGACCGCGACCCGGCTGGACACGGACGCGGACCGCTGCCGTCCCGGCCTGGAGTCGTTCGTCAACCCGGCGAAGTCGCTGGCGCTCGGCCTGGCCGGTTCGGTGCCGATCGTCTGGGGCTCGTCGCCGCTGGCCACCGTGGCCGCGCGCCGGTTCGCCGACACGCTCTCCGCGAACGCGCGGTACCCCGTGGTCGCCGGGGCTCTCGGCGAGGCCGGCCGGGGCCGGGTGGGCCTGCTCGACGGCGTCTTCGGCGGCCTGGTCGAGGGCGAGCGGGACATCTTCGCCGACCCGGAGACCGAGGGCGACCCGACCCGGCTGCGGATCGTGCTGCTGCGCGACGGCGGGCTCGACCCGCAGGAGGCGAACGACGAGCCGGTCGCGGTCGAGGAGCGGCGCGCGGACGCGGTGCAGACGCTCGCGGAGCGGCGCGGCGTGCGCTGCGACGTGGTGACCGCCGAGGGCGGCTCCGCGCTGGAGCGGCTGGCCTCGCTGATCGCGGTCCCGGACTTCGCCTCGATCTACCTGGCGCTGGCGCACGGCCTCGACCCGATGGCGGTGCCGGCGATCTCCGAGATGAAGGAACTGGCCAACCCGATCCGTACCGAAGGGATCAACTGACCGATGAGCACCGGCGAGGGCGGTAAGGCGATCGTCGCGGCGCTGGCCGCGAACCTGGGCATCGCGGCCACGAAGTTCGTCGCGTTCCTGCTGACCCAGTCCTCGTCGATGCTCGCCGAGTCGATCCACTCGGTGGCCGACTCGGGCAACCAGGCGCTGTTGCTGCTCGGCGGGCGACGATCCCGCCGGGCCGCGACGCCGGACCACCCGTTCGGGTACGGCCGGGAGCGCTACGTCTACGCGTTCATCGTCTCGATCGTGCTGTTCTCGCTGGGTGGCCTGTTCGCGCTGTACGAGGCCTACCACAAGTGGCACGAGGCGCACACCGACCCGAACCACGGCGCCATCACGTCGTGGCACTGGGTGCCGGTCGTGGTGCTGGTGGCCGCGATCTGCATGGAGAGCTTCTCGTTCCGTACCGCGATCAAGGAGTCCAACCACACCCGCGGCGACGCCTCCTGGCGGCAGTTCATCCGCCGGTCCAAGGCGCCGGAGCTGCCGGTCGTGCTGCTGGAGGACTTCGGCGCACTGATCGGCCTGGTCCTCGCGCTCTTCGGCGTCGGGCTCACGCTGATCACCGGCCACGGCGTGTGGGACGCGCTCGGCACCGGCGCGATCGGCGTGCTGCTGGTCTGCATCGCGGTCATCCTGGCGATCGAGACGAAGAGCCTGCTGCTCGGCGAGGGCGCGTCCGCGCCGGACCAGGCCGCGATCGAGCGGGCGCTGCTGGACGGCGCGGCGGTCCGGCGGATCATTCACATGCGCACCATGCACCTCGGCCCGGAGGAGCTGCTGGTCGCCGCGAAGTTCGCGGTCGAGGCGACCGAGACCGCGGCGGACGTGGCCCGGCACATCAACGAGGCGGAGGCGCGCATCCGGGCGGCCGTGCCGATCGCCCGCGTCATCTACCTGGAGCCGGACGTGTTCGACGCGGAGGTGGCGGCAGCGCCGAAATCCGGGTACGACGGCACCCAGCTGGCTTCCGAGACACTCACGGGGAACTGAACATGCAGGCTCTGACCAGCGTCATCCGCCCGTACGCGTGGGGCTCGCACTCCGCGATCGCCGAGATACAGGGCCGGTCCGCGCCCACGGCCGGCCCGGAGGCGGAACTGTGGATCGGTGCGCACCCGGCCGACCCGTCGCGGGTCGACGGCACCGGGCTGGACGCGCTGCTGGCCGCGGAGCCGGACCGGCTGCTCGGCCCGGCCGTGGTGGAGCGGTTCGGCGCCCGCCTGCCGTACCTGATGAAGATCCTGGCGGCCGACGCGCCGCTGTCGCTGCAGGCGCACCCGACGCTCGCGCACGCGAAAGCGCGGTTCGCCGAGGGCCACGGCGGCTACGTCGACGCGAACCACAAGCCGGAGCTGCTGGTCGCGCTGACCCCGTTCGACGCGCTCTGCGGCTTCGCCGACCCGGCCGTCTCGGCGGACACGCTGGAGTCGCTCGGCATCGCGGAGCTGGTGCCGGTGGTGGCGAGCCTGCGGACCGGGCCGGACGGCCTGCGCGAGGCCGTGCGCACGCTGCTGACCTGGCCGGTGGAGGGGCGGGCCGGCCTGGTGAAGGCCGCGGTGGCGGCCGGGACCGCGCCGCTGGCCGGCGAGCTGGCCCGGTTCTATCCCGAGGACACCGGCGTGCTGGTGGCGCTGCTGCTCAACCACGTGCGGCTGGAGCCGGGCCAGGCGATCTGGATGCCGGCCGGGAACCTGCACGCGTACCTGCGCGGCACCGGCATCGAGATCATGGCGGCCAGCGACAACGTGCTGCGTGGCGGCATGACGCCGAAGCAGGTGGACGTGGACGAGCTGCTCGGCGTGCTGCGGTTCGAGGTACTGGCCGAGCCGCTGCACCCGGCCGCGGAACCGGCCGACGGCGTGCGGGCCTGGCCGGTGCCGGTGCCGGACTTCCTGCTGCACCGGATCACGCCGGGCGGGCGCACGGTGACGCTGGACGTGCCCGGCCCGCGCGTGGTGCTGGCCGTGGGCGGGCCGATCCGGGCGGACGACGGACAGGACGTGGTGGAGATCGCACCCGGCACGGCCGCGTTCTCCGGTGCGGACGCGGGGCCGCTGCGCCTCTCCGGCCCCGGCGAGGCCTTCGTGGCGGCCGTCGGGCTCTGAGCTGACCGCATCGGGCGCCGTATTTCACGGCGCCCGATGCTTTGTGTCCGGATTTCGCGATCCGCTAATCCGTACCAATCCTGATTTTTGCTGGTTTTGGTTGACAGCAGGGTTGCTGAGTGTGAGGCTATAACTACGCAAGGCCACGAGGTGGCCGCGCGGACATGCCAAACCGGGGGGATGCACGGGGCGGTCGGGACTCACGTCACCGACCGCCCCGTGCGCATGTCCAGACGCCGCTGACCAGCGCGATTCCACGGCTACAACCAGTGGCGCGTAAGGTAGTGGGTCGGTCATCGGTGACGTATCGACAGGAGCTTTCATGACCAGCACCCTTCCCGTCCGCCCCCAGACCGTCGCTGAGGGCGACTACAAGGTGGCCGACCTGTCGCTCGCCGCCTTCGGGCGCAAGGAGATCCAGCTCGCCGAGCACGAGATGCCCGGCCTGATGTCGATCCGCCGTGAGTACGCCGACGCGCAGCCCCTGCGCGGCGCGCGGATCACCGGTTCGCTGCACATGACGATCCAGACCGCCGTGCTGATCGAGACGCTGACCGCGCTCGGTGCCGAGGTCCGCTGGGCGTCCTGCAACATCTTCTCCACCCAGGACCACGCCGCCGCCGCGATCGTGGTCGGCCCGAACGGCACCCCCGAGGCGCCGTCCGGCGTGCCGGTCTACGCCTGGAAGGGCGAGACCCTGGAGGAGTACTGGTGGTGCACCGAGCAGATCCTGCTCTGGCCGGACGGCAAGGGCCCGAACATGATCCTCGACGACGGCGGTGACGCCACGCTGCTGGTGCACAAGGGCGCCGAGTTCGAGAAGCTGGGCGCGGTCCCGGCCGTCGACACCGCCGACTCCGAGGAGTACGCGGTCATCCTGGCCACGCTGCACCGCTCGCTCGCCGAGGACGCGCAGCGCTGGACGAACATCGCGGCCGACATCAAGGGCGTGACCGAGGAGACCACCACCGGCGTGCACCGCCTCTACGAGATGCAGGCCGCCGGCAACCTGCTCTTCCCGGCGATCAACGTCAACGACTCGGTCACCAAGAGCAAGTTCGACAACAAGTACGGCTGCCGCCACTCGCTGATCGACGGCATCAACCGCGCCACCGACGTGCTGATCGGCGGCAAGGTGGCCGTGGTCTTCGGTTACGGCGACGTCGGCAAGGGCTGTGCGGACTCGCTGCGCGGCCAGGGCGCCCGCGTCATCGTCACCGAGATCGACCCGATCTGCGCGCTGCAGGCGGCGATGGACGGTTACCAGGTCGCCACGATCGACGACGTGGTCGAGACCGCGGACATCTTCGTGACCGCGACCGGCTGCTTCAACGTCATCACCGCCGACCACATGGCGCGGATGAAGCACAACGCGATCGTCGGCAACATCGGCCACTTCGACAACGAGATCGACATGGCCGGGCTGTACCGGCGTGCCGACGTCGAGCGGATCAACATCAAGCCGCAGGTCGACGAGTTCAAGTTCGCCGACGGCCACTCGATCATCGTGCTGTCCGAGGGCCGCCTGCTGAACCTCGGCAACGCGACCGGCCACCCGTCGTTCGTCATGTCGAACTCGTTCGCGAACCAGACGATCGCGCAGATCGAGCTGTTCACGAAGATCGAGGAGTACCCGATCGGCGTCTACGTGCTGCCGAAGCACCTGGACGAGAAGGTCGCCCGCCTGCACCTGGACGCGCTCGGCGTGAAGCTGACCGAGCTGACCAAGGAGCAGGCCGCGTACCTGAACGTGCCGGTCGAGGGCCCGTACAAGTCGGACCACTACCGCTACTGAGTTCCGGCTCGAGCAAAGATCAGGGGCGCCCCGCCACGGTGGGGCGCCCCTGTTCCTCTACTACGACCGCGCCCATGTCACAGGTCGCGGCGGTGTGGTCCGGAAGGCACGACAGGAGGGGCGGAGGACCGGCGTTTGCCGCCGCCGGAACCCACCCCTCCTGAGCGTTGTTCCCCTCGATGAGCCCGGGCCCCGGGGCCGCCGTTTGCCGCCGGCAGCGCTCCGTACCCGTCTGGCTTAGTGCTCATTAGGCCACTTGCAGACCGCGGATGCAAGTGCAGATCGATGCGGGCTCGTTGCACTCGACACCGCCGTGGCCTGCACAGTCCTAATCGGATCTTGCAGTAACGTGTTGCCGATGGCCGTGAAGCCCAGCCCCACCACCCTACGACGGCAGCTCGGCGCTGAGCTACGACGCCTCCGCGAGGCCACCCGCCGCACCGTGGCCGATGTGGCGCGCTCGCTGGGCTGGTCGGAGAGCAAACTCAGCCGCATCGAGACCGCCCACACCGGCATCCGCAACCGCGACCTCGACGCCCTCCTCGACACCTACGACGTCCCCGACGACGACCGCCGCCGCATCCGCGCCGTCGCCGTCCAGTCCCGCCAGCGCGCCTGGTGGGAGGCCTACGGCGACGTCCTCCCGGACGCGTACGAGACCTACATCGGCTTCGAGGCCGAGGTGGTCCGGCTCCGCGCGTACGAGGCGCTGCTCGTCCCCGGTCTGCTGCAGACCGACGAGTACGCACGGGAGATCTTTCGGACCGACGACCTGCGTCCCGACGGGCGACCGGCCCGGGACGAGGAGATAGAGCAGCGCGCCGCGGTGCGGCTGGCCCGGCAGGCCGTGATCGGCCGGCAGCCCGCACCCGATCTTCTCTGGGTGCTCGACGAGGCCGTGCTGCGTCGCCGGGTGGGCGGCCGCGAGGTCCAGCGCCGTCAGCTGGGTCGCCTGGTCGAGGTCTCCGACCGGCCGAACGTCACCATTCTGGTGGTTCCCTTCGACGCCGGCGCACACTCCGGGCTCGCCGGATCGTTCTGCATCATGGACTTCGCCGGTGGGCAGCGACTCGTCTACGCCGATTCTCGGACCGGCGGAACCTTCCGCGAACGACCCGAGGAAGTGGACGGATACGCGACCAGCTTCGAAGGTCTGCGTGACGTCGCGTTGCCGCCGGAGAAATCGATCGAATTCATCCGGGCGGCCGCGCGCGAGATATAACCCCGGAACCCATTCAGAGAGGATGGTGGCGCGGATGCTTGCCGCGTCGCACGGCCATGTCCTGCCATGGCGCAAGAGCAGTCGGAGCTCCTCCAACGGTGCCTGTGTCGAGGTCGCCGCGATGCCCGAGTCGGTGCACGTGCGGGACTCGAAGGACCCGGACGGCCCGATGCTCACGGTCGGCCACGATGCGTGGACGCACCTGATCGGTGTCGTCTCCGACGGTCGTATCGTCCGCTAGCGGTACGCGGAAACACCCCCGGCGGACGTACCCGCTGGGGGTTTTATTCGTTGCGGTGCTCCGTCGGCGGTGGTGGGCGGAGTGTGCTGGCCATGGGTGGGGGAGTCATGCCGGTCCAGTCCGGGAGCTGGCGGTCGGCCTGCCACGGTGGGCGTGGCCAGGTCTGGCTGGGCCACTCCGCGCGGGCGTCGGGTGGCACCGGGGGCGGCGGGCGGAAGCCGGGCTGCGGCAGGCTCGGCCAGAGCGCGGCCGAGACGGACCGGTTGCGGGCCAGCCGGTGCGTGGCGCGGCGGTGTCGTTCCGCCAGCACCGCGGCCAGATAGGCCCAGTCCGGGACGCCGGGTGGTGGTGGGGGTGCGGTGACGGACGCGACCTCGGCGGCGAGCGTGCGCCCGAGGCGGCTGCGGTCCGGCTCGACCAGCGTGCTGCCCCGGGACAGGAAGTGCCGGACCGCGAGCGCGAGGTCGTCACCGAGCCCGGTCAGGTCGAGCGTGAGCGCCCACCCGGCCAGCGCGGGCGGCATGCCCGGCACCCAGCCCCAGCCGGTCGCGGCCCGGTCGTGGATGACGATGGTGCCGGCCGCGAGGTCGCCGAGCCGCTTGCCGAGCGGGTTGGTGAGCATCGTGAACAGGCTCGCGATCCAGGTGACCAGCGGCAGCACCAGCCCCGGCCACTCCAGGGCCACGCCGACCAGCGCGCGGGTGAACGCGTGCCGCAACTGGATGGGGCCGCCGTCGTCGCGGACCACGCGGATGCCGACCAGTGACTTGCCGGCGGTCCGCCCGCCGGACACCGTCTCCGCGACCGTCGGGTAGCCGACCAGCACCAGCGCGGTCACGATGATGGTCAGCGCGCTCATCACGGCCTCGTCCACCCGGCTCAGCAGGCCGGAGATGCCCAACGTCAACAGCAGCGTCGTGGTGATGGTCAGCGCGAGCCCGATCTGGACCACGATGTCGATCGCGAGCGCGAGCACCCGCGACCCCGGACGGGCCACCCGGATCTCGACCTCGACCGCCTCGCCGGAGACCAGGCCGTTGCCTGCCGCATTCCCGTCCGCCACGCGCACAGTGAAACACTATGCCGGACGGACGTGAGCAGGGGGATTAGTGGATCTTGATGCGTACGTGGCGGAGCACGACGGCGAGTGGCGCCGGCTGGAGCAGCTCTCCCGCGGCCGCCGGCTGTCCCCGGCCGAGGTCGACGAGCTGCTCGCGCTCTACCAGCGCGCCACCACGCACCTGTCCGTGGTCCGCAGCCGCTCGCCCGACCCGATCCTGGTCGCCCGCCTCTCCCGGCTGGTGCTGACCGCGCGCGCCACCATCACCGGCGGCCGCCGCCTGCGCCTGGCCGACGCCGGCCGGTTCGTCACGCACGGCTTCCCCCGCGCGGTCTACCGTGCCTGGCCCTGGTGGTCCGGCGTGGCCGTGGCGTTCTGCGCGCTCACCGCGTTCCTGATGTCCTGGGTCTCCACCCACCCGGAGAGCGCCGCCGCGTTCATCGGCGAGGAGCGGGCCCGGAGCCTGGTGGAGAGCGAGTTCGCCGGCTACTACACCGAGTTCCTGCCCGCGTCGTTCGCGTTCCACCTGTGGACCCACAACGCCTGGCTGGCCGCGCAGTGCCTGGCCTCCGGCGTACTCATCGTCCCGGTGATCTGGCTCCTCTGGCAGAACGCGCTCAACATCGGCGTGGTCGGCGGCGTGATGATCGACCACGGCAGCGCCGACCAGTTCTTCGGCCTGATCACCCCGCACGGCCTGCTGGAGCTGACCGGCATCTTCGTCGCGGCCGGCGTCGGCCTGCGCGTCGGCTGGGCCTGGATCGCCCCGGGCCCGGACCGCACCCGCGGGCGCGCGCTGGCCGAGACCGCACGCGAGGGCATGGTCGTGGCGGTCGGGTTGATCGGGTTGTTCGCGATCTCCGCGCTGGTCGAAGCCCTGGTCACGCCGTCACCGTTGCCGACGGCCCTCCGGATCGGCATCGGCGCCACGGTCTGGCTGGCCTTCCTCGGCTACGTCATCGTCCTCGGTGCCCGGCCCCGGCCGGAGCCGGCGGACGCTGACTGAGCATCCGGGCAGAGGCGAGTGCACGGGTACGGTGTGCGCGAGCGCGGTCGCCGCAGTGCGGTCCGGTGCGGGCTCGTCGCCGAGGCCCATCAGAACCACGCGTCAGAGCCGGCCCGCCGCTTTGAGGGTGAGGTAGGCGTCGCTGACCCGGGAGGCGAACAGGTCCAGCGGCGCGTCCACCACGTCGACCCCGTGGCGGGTGAGGGCGGCGCGGACGCGGTGGCGTTCGGCGTAGGCCTGGTGGGCGGCGGCCGCGGCGTAGGCCTGGTCGGGCGTGTCCGGCGGGCGGGCGGTGAGCGCGGCCAGCGCGGGGTCGTGGACGGACGCGAGCACGACCCGGTGGCGGGCCGCGAGGCGGGGCAGCACCGGGAGCAGGCCCTCGCCGAGCGGCCCGGGTTCCAGCGTGGTGAACAGGACGACCAGGGCCCGTTTGCGCTCGCGGCGGAGGATCTCGCCGACGACCAGCTCGAAATCCGTCTCCACCAGCGCTGGCTGGAGCGGCGCGAGCGCGTCGACCAGCCGGGGGAGCAGGGCCTCGCGGCCGGCGCCGGAGACGGCGGCGCGCACGGCGGTGTCCACGGCCAGCAGGTCCACCCGGTCACCGGCGCGGGCGGCGAGCGCGGCCAGCAGCAGCGCGGCGTCGATCGCGGCGTCCAGCCGCGGCTCCCCGTGCCCCGGCACGCCCACCGCATCCGTCGACACCCCACCGCCACCGGACAACCCGGCACCGGCACCGGCACCGGCAAGACCGGCACCGAGCGGCCCGGCACCGTGCAGCCAGCCGGGTCGCCGGCCCGGGTCGGTGGTGCGGTCGACGCGGGCCGCCGAGGTGCGGCCGGTGTCGATGACGCACAGGACACGCCGGTCGCGTTCCGGGCGCCAGGTGCGGACCAGCACGTCCGAGCGGCGTGCGCTGGCCCGCCAGTCGATCGAGCGGACGTCGTCGCCGATCACGTACTCGCGGAGCGCGTCGAACTCGGTGCCCTGGCCGCGCCCGCGGGTGACGGTGGAGCCGTCGAGGATCCGCAGCCGGGACACCTTCTCCGCGAGGAACCGGCGGGACTCGAACCGGGGCAGCGCGCGTAGCGTCCACTCCGGCGTGACCGGGCGCCCGGCCAGCTGCCGGAACGCGAGCCGGAACGGCCCGTGCGAGCGCAGCGTGACCCGGACCGCGGGCCGGTCGCCGCGCCGGGTGGGCCGCAGCCGGGTCTCGACGATCCCGGTGTCCCCCGGCTCGATCTCCAGCCGGTGCACCGCGCGGTGCGCACCGGCCGACGGCACCCAGTCGTCGCGGATCTCGGCGCGCAGCGTCCGTACCCCCCGGTTGTGCACGTGCAGGCGGACCACGGCCGAGTCGCCGAGCCGGACCGCGCGCTGGCCGTCGCGGGTGAGTGTGACGTGCCGGAGCGCGGCCGCGGCCCGGGCGTCGAGCGCGGTCAGCAGCGCCACGGTGCCGAGCACCACGGCCAGGCCGGTCCACGGCCACGGCCACAGCGGCATGGTGAGGGCGCCGGCGGCCAGCAGCAGCGCGGCACGCCAGGTGATCATCGTGGGGCCGGGACGGACGCGAGCACGGACGCCAGTACCGCGTCCGTGGTCACGCCCTCCAGCTCGGCCTCGGGGCGCAGCCGGACCCGGTGCCGCAGCGTGGCGCGGGCGACCTGCTTGACGTCGTCCGGCGTGACGTAGTCCCGGCCGGCCAGCCAGCCCCACGCCTTCGACGTGGCCAGCAGCGCGGTCGCGCCGCGCGGCGACGCGCCCAGCTCGAACGCGGGTGAGACGCGGGTGGCGCGGCAGATGTCGACCATGTAGGCCAGCACCGGGTCGGCGACCGCGACCCGGGCGACGGCGGCGCGTCCGGCGTTCAGGTCGTCCGCGGTGGCGACCCGCTGGACACCGGCGGCGGCGAGGTCGCGCGGGTCGAAGCCGGCGTGGTGGGCGCGCAGCACGCCCAGTTCCTCGTCGCGGTTCGGCAGCGGCACGGTCAGTTTCAGCAGGAACCGGTCGAGCTGCGCCTCGGGCAGCGGGTAGGTGCCCTCGTACTCGACCGGGTTCTGGGTGGCGGCCACGATGAACACGTCCGGCAGCGGGCGGGGCACGCCCTCCACCGAGACCTGCCGTTCCTCCATCACCTCCAGCAGCGCGGACTGGGTCTTCGGCGGCGTCCGGTTGATCTCGTCGGCGAGCAGCAGGTTCGTGAAGACCGGCCCGTTGCGGAACTCGAACTTCGCGGAGTGCGGGTCGAAGACCAGCGAGCCGGTCACGTCGCCGGGCATCAGGTCCGGCGTGAACTGCAGACGCTTCGCGTCCAGGTCGAGAGCCGCCGCCACGGTACGGACGAGCAGCGTCTTCGCCACCCCGGGCACGCCTTCGAGGAGCACGTGACCGCGGCACAGCAGCGCGATCAGCACGCCGGTGACCACGGAGTCCTGCCCGACCACCGCCTTGGCCACCTCGGCGCGCAGCCGGTGCAGCGGCTCCCGGGCGTCGTCGGTGGTCGCCACCGCGAGCGCGTTCTGGGTCACCGGTCGTCTCCTTCGTGTGTCACGGCGGTGGTCAGCCCGTGCAGCGCGCGGGCCAGCCAGACCAGCTCGCCGTCGTCGGTCACCTGGAAGTCGTACAGCACGCGGCGTACCTCCCGCTCGTCCGATCGCAGGTGCGCGGCGACGGCCGCGCTCAGGTCGGCGCCCGGAGCGAGCCGCAGGCGGTGGGCGAGCCGCCGGCGGGCGGCCTCGCGGAGGATCTCCGCGCTGTGCGGCGCGGCGCGGGCCCGCCGGTAGAGACGGCCCCGGCCGAGCACGGTCTCGTGCGCGCGGACCTGGACCGGCAGCGGTTCCACGACCGGCGGGCCGAGGCGCCGGGCCCGCCACAGCGCGGTGGCCAGCGCCGCCGTGGCGAGCAGCACCAGCATGGCCCAGAACCAGGGTGGGAACGCGTCGAGCACCGGGTGGTCGTCCGGCGGGGCCGGGCCGTCCGCGCGCTGGTCGTCGCCGGCGCCGCCCGAGTCGCCGTCGTCCGGTCCGGCGCCGCCCGGCCGGGGGCTGCCGTCCGGGGCGGGCCGCTCGTCGGGGCCGGTGGTGTCGCTGTCGCCGGGGGCGTCCGGGTAGAGCGAGGGCGGTGCGTCCGGGCCCTCCGGCCGGGCGGAGGCGTAGAGCGGCGGCGGTTCCAGCCGGTGCCGGTCCAGCCAGATCATCCGCCCCCGCGTGCCGAGCAGCCCGACCGCGAGCCGTTCGTTGCCGTGCTCGCGGATCCGGTCGTTGCGGAACGGGTCGCCGGCACCGATCACATACGTCTCGGCCGCGAGGTCGTGCGCGCGGATCAGGCCGTGCCCGTAGCAGGCCGGGCCGGTCCCGGCGTAGCGCTGGCGCAGCGCGGCGGCGGTGCCGGCCACGCGCGCCTCGTCGATCCGGCACGGCGCGGCCTGCTCCGCGTCCGGCGGGACCGCCTTGGTGGTCCACCGGCGGCTCTGCGCGGTGATCCCGAGCCCGGCCGCGCGCAGCGTCGGGCCGGCGGGCGCGACCAGCACGATCCTGGTGGTGGGCGGCAGCAGGTCGAGCATGCGCAGGTACTCCGGGTGGATCGCCTCCGGTGCCGGGATGAACAGCGTGGCGTTCCCCCGGTACGCCTCGACCAGCGCGTCCGAGGTCCTGGTCAGGTGCCGGACGTCGACGCCGGTGGCGCGCAGCGCCCGGTCGAGCGCGCTGCCGCCGACCGCGGACGTGACGGCCGGCGACAGGTAGTCCGCCGCCGCCGGGTCCGGTTCCTCGATCGCGTAGGTGACGCCGGTGGTCAGCAGCAGGACCAGCGCGATCACCACCGGGATGACGATCCGGTATCGGCGTTTCACCGGCCGCCGCCCCTCAGCGCCGCGCCGAGCTCGGCGGTGAGCTCGCGCATGCGCTCGTCGTGGCCGGGCTCGGCCGGGCGCTGGCCGTACCAGATGTCGGAGAAGATCGTCGCGGCCGTGCGCAGCGGCGCGCCGAGCGCGGGCCGGGCCCGGGCGGCGGCCCCGGCCAGCTCCGTCACGGTCCACTCCGGGTGGTGCTCGATGACGTGCTTCTCGACCAGTTCGCGGACCATCGCGCGGTGCCGTTCCCGGACCGCCTCGGCGTAGCGGCCCTCGGCCGCGTACCGGTCGGCGAGCGTGCTCAGCGAGGCCGACGGCATGGTCGGCAGCGTGTCGATCTCCACGGTCTCGACCGCCTCGGCCGGGGCCGGCCGCGGCGTGCGACGGCGGCGCCGCCATCGGGGCAGGCGCACCCGGGGCAGCCGGCGCGGCACCCAGGCCGGGTAGGCGTACCAGAGGATCGCCACCAGGAACGCGGTGAGCAGCAGGATCAGCATGGCGGTGCCGGCCCCGATCGCGTCGTCGATCGTGCCCACCGTCTCGGTCCACCACCTGCTGAAACTCATGCCGGGCCGCCGCTGGGGTGCCGGTCGTGGCGCACCGGTGGGGTGCTCGCGAGCCCGCTCACGGCAGTGCCCCCTGGGCCAGCGCCGCCGGCGTGACGGGCCCGTGCGTGCGGGCCCGGGCCAGCCGGATGTCCAGTCCCTCGGTGCGCATCCGGGCCTCCAGGTAGACGACCGCGTCCAGGCAGGCGAGCGTCGGGTACGCGATCGTGTTCGCCAGCGTCCAGACCACGAAGCCGAGCGGTGCGGCCCAGGCCGGATCGGTGAGCCCGAGCAGGTCCATCGTGTAGACGCCGGAGACCGCGAGCGCGATCCGCATGGCCAGCCACCCGGCCGCGCCGAGCAGCCGGACCCAGAGCCCGCGCGCGCCGTGCCGGGTCGCGATGGACAGCCCGCGCAGCGCCGCGCGCCCGGCCGGCAGCCGGTCCACCACCAGCACCGGGATGATCAGACCGGTCAGCCCGTAGACGATCGGCCACAGCGCGACCGTCGATCCGGCGAACAGCGTGAGCAGGCCGGTCAGCGCCGCGACCAGCACGATCGGGCCGAGCCGGGCACCGCGCGGGGTGAGCACCCGGCGGGCCGGCAGCCGGGTGCCGAGCAGCGCGGCCGACGCGGCGCGCGCGGCGAACCCGCCGAGCAGCATGATCACGACGGCCTCGGTGGCCGCGCCGACCACCAGCAGGACCCAGAACCGGTCGAGATCCTCCCACTGCGGTACGTACGTCGGCGGGCGCGCGTTGGCCCAGGCCCGAACCGGGGCGAGCGCGACCTGCTCGGTGGCGGCCAGCAGCAGGCCGGCCGGCAGCAGGGCGCGGGCGTTGTCGCGCAGCACGCCGACCGCGGCGTCCAGCAGCTCACCGACGGTGAGGGGACGCTGCGGAAGCGCGGCGGACGGGCCGGCGTGATCCAAACCGAGGGCTCCCTGAGGCGGGGATTGCTGGGGCAATCCTGGCACGCCCGCACACGCCCGGCGCCGGGTGCCCGGGTCCACGGAAAAAGGCCGGAAAAATCCTAAGATCATCCGATTCGGTACGCACGGCCGACAGGAACCGACGGCGGGCGTCACGCGCTTCGTGGGGAGGAAGTGCGATATTGGACGCCATGAGAGCCCGGGTCCTGGTGGTCGACGACGATCCAGCGTTGGCGGAGATGCTCGGCATCGTTCTGCGCAGCGAGGGATTTCTGCCGTCATTCGTGTCCGACGGTGAGCGCGCGCTCGCCGCGTTCCGCGAGAGCAGGCCGGACATCGTCCTGCTCGACCTGATGCTGCCCGGCATGAGCGGGATCGACGTGTGCCGGTCGATCCGGTCCGAGTCCGGTCTGCCGATCGTGATGCTGACCGCGAAGAGCGACACCGTCGACGTGGTCCTCGGCCTGGAGTCCGGCGCCGACGACTACGTGGTGAAGCCGTTCAAGCCGAAGGAGCTGGTCGCGCGCATGCGGGCGCGGTTGCGCCGGGGCGAGGACGCGGCGCCGGAGCTGCTGACGATCGGCCCGCCGACGAACCAGATCACGATCGACGTGCCCGCGCACACGGTCAGCCGGGACGGCGAGGAGGTCAAGCTCACGCCGCTGGAGTTCGACCTGCTGGTGGCGCTGGCCCGCAAGCCGCGCCAGGTCTTCACCCGCGAAGTGCTGCTGGAGCAGGTCTGGGGCTACCGGCACGCGGCCGACACGCGCCTGGTCAACGTGCACGTCCAGCGGCTGCGCGCCAAGATCGAGCCGGACCCGGAGCGGCCGGAGATCATCTTGACCGTCCGCGGCGTGGGCTACAAGGCGGGGAACGGCTAGCCTGTACGGCGTTGTGACCCGCACCTCTCCCATGACGCTGATCCGACGGCTCGCTGACTCCCGCGCGGCCGCCGCGCTGGGTGCTGCCCTCGTCCGGCTGCGCGACTCCGGCCCCGGCCGGGTCGTCGGCGGCTGGTGGCACGCGCTCGCCTGGCGCGCCGGCCGGGTCGCGGCCGTCGCCCGCCAGGCCTGGCGCCGCTCGCTGCAGCTGCGCATGGTCGCCATCACGCTCATCGCGTCCAGCGTGCTGGTCGGCGTGTTCGCGTTCGTGGTGGCGAACCGGGCCAGCACGATCCTGCTCGACCAGGCCACCGCGAACGCGGAGGCCCAGCTGAACGCGGGCGAGATCTGGGCCGACTCGCAGCTCGGCGTGCACAGCCAGGCGTTCGACCCGGAGCTGCAGAGCACCATGCTCAGCACGGTCGGCTACCTGGTCGGCGGCGAGACCAGCCAGGTCAGCGGCCGGATCTGGTCGCTGCGGGCGTACGGCGTGCCCGGCCTGCAGCCGGTCACCGCGCCGCAGGTCGACGACGTCTCCCAGGTGATCACGCGGGAGCTGGAGACCAGCGTCGCCACCGAGGGGCCGTCGTCGCAGATCCGCACCGCGTCGCTGAACGGCGGCGAGCCGCAGAAATACCTGGTCTACGGCACGCCGGTGCTGACCGGCTTCGGCCAGGTCGAGCTGTACTACGTGGTCCCGCTGACCGCGGAGGACCAGGCGGCGAACGAGATCCGGACGACCGTGCTGGTCACCGGCGCCGCGCTGGTGGTGCTGCTGGTCATCCTGACCGCGCTGGTCACCCGCCTGGTGGTGACGCCGGTCCGGGTCGCGGCCCGCACCGCGCAGCGGCTGTCCGCCGGCCTGCTCGACCAGCGGATGGCGGTCAACGGTGAGGACGACCTGGCGCTGCTCGGCGCGTCGTTCAACCAGATGGCGGCGAACCTGCAGCGGCAGATCGTCCGGCTGGAGGAGATGTCCCGGCTGCAGCGCCGCTTCACCTCGGACGTCTCGCACGAACTGCGCACCCCACTGACCACGGTACGGATGGCAGCCGACCTGATCTTCGCGGAGCGCGACGAGTTCGACCCCGCGGTCGCGCGCAGCGCCGAGCTGCTGCAGAACGAGCTGGACCGGTTCGAGAACCTGCTGACCGACCTGCTGGAGATCAGCCGGTTCGACGCCGGGTTCGCGATGCTGGACTCCGAACCGACCGACCTGGTCCCGATCGTGGAGCGGGTGACCGAGCGGCTGGCCGGGCTGGCCGAGCGCGCCGGCGTACCGCTGGATGTGGATCTTCCGGAGGCCGCGATGGTGGCGGAGGTGGATCCGCGCCGGGTCGAGCGCATCCTGCGGAACCTGGTCGGCAACGCGATCGAGCACGGCGAGGGCAAGCCGGTCCGGGTACGCATGCGCGCGGACGAGTCCGCCGTGTCGATCACGGTCCGCGACCACGGCGTGGGACTGAAGCCGGGGGAGGAGAAGCTGGTCTTCAACCGTTTCTGGCGGGCGGACCCGTCGCGGGCGCGGCAGACCGGCGGCACCGGCCTCGGCCTGTCGATCAGCCTGGAGGACGCGCGCCTGCACGGCGGCTGGCTGGAGGCGTGGGGTGCTCCCGGCGCCGGCGCGCAGTTCCGCCTGACGCTGCCCTGCCGGGCCGGTGACCGGCTCACCGCGGCGCCGTTGCGCCTGGTCCCGGACGACCTGCCGCCCCGCGTGACCGAGTCCCCGCTGACCGTGAGCGAGCTGCGCCGAATCGCCGAGGAGGCGCAGTCGTGAGAAGGGTCACAGCGACCGTCCTGGCCGCGCTGCTGGCCGCCTCCGGGCTGACCGGCTGCGGCATCCCCGGCTCGACCGACGTGCAGGTGCACGGCGAGAAGCCGTCGCCGGACGCGCCGGGCGGCGTCGACACGATCACGCCGGCGGTCCGCGACAACTCGCCCACGGGTACGGCCGAGGCGCTGGTCACGTCGTTCCTGGCGGCCGCGGCCGGCGACCCGGAGCAGGCCGTGGACCGGGCCCGGTCGTTCGTCGCGCCGGACCGGCGGGCGGCGTGGAAGCCGTCCAACGACATCAACGTGGTCCGGGTGCCGGTCCGTGCGGTCATCACGGAGGCGGAACCGTTCTCCACGGCCGAGCTCACCGTGCAGCACCTCGGGGTGCTCAATCCGAACGGCTCGGTGGAGCCGCCGAACAACGACGACACGAAGTACACGTTCACGGTCGGCCAGCTCCCCGGCCAGACCGGTTGGTGGGTGCTGGATCCGCCGCCGCTGCTGCTGCTCTCGGCCGCGGAGCTGGAGCGGCGCTACACCAGCACGCCGGTCTACTTCTGGAACAAGGAGCGCACCGCGCTCGTGCCGGACCTGCGCTGGCTGTCGCTGAGCGTGTCCGCCGAGCGCCGCCCGACGGAGCTGCTGGAGTGGCTCGGCGCCGGGCCGTCCGCGCTGCTCGGCGTCGCGACCGACGGCCTCCCGGCGAACGTCAAGCCCAAGGGCAACGTGCCGAAGGTGGTCGGCGACGACCCGCTGGAGGTCAACCTCAGCGCCGAGGCCGGCGCGCTGGACGACGACGCGATCTGGCGGCTCGGCGCGCAGCTGTTCTGGACGCTGCGCGACTACGCCGGCGGTGGCGTGCAGGTCAAGGTGGAGGGCCAGGCGCGGGCCGCGTTCACCGGCGACGCCCGGGTGCTGGCCGCGAACCCGTCGTCCGCGCTGATCGACGACCCGAACCGGTTCGCCCTCTACGACGGGCGGATCGTGCGGATGAGCGGCAGCCAGACGCCCGGGCCGGCCGGTGACGTGCCGCTGGCGACCGCGGAGACGAACTCCGGCGTCAGCCTCGCGTCGTACTCGCGGTTCGGCCAGCGCACGGTCGGCGCGTGGGTGCGCGACCGCGGCAACGGCCAGGGCCGCGAGCTGGTGGTGAACGCGGAGATCCCCGGCCGGGTGCTGCGGATCCCGCTCGGCGACGACCAGGCCGGCCGCCCGGCCTGGCTCTGGGCGCCGGGGCCGGCCGCGGACCAGCAGCCGGAGAGCCTGGTCGGGCTGATCCTGGTGAACGGGCGGCTGCAGCAGTTCGGCACGCAGGAACCGGAGCTCACCTCCGTGCCGGTGAGCAGCCTGCCCGGTCCGGGGATCTCCGCGATGGCGGTGTCCTACGACGGCCAGCGGATCGCGCTGGTCGCCGGCGGCCGGGTGTTCGTCACCACGCTGACCCGCACGGAGACCAGCGTGAAGGCCGGCACCGTGGTCCGCGAGGTGCCGATGTCGCTGACCGGCATCACGGCGGTGGACTTCGCGGCCGAGGACCGGCTGATCGTGGCCGGCCGGAAGTCGGGACAGAGCGCGATCGCCGAGGTCACGGTGGACGGCATCGACGAGCAGGACCGGGTGACCGACCTCGGCTCGGCGCAGGTCACCTACCTCGCGGCGTACCCGCTGAACCCGATCCGGCCGAACGGCAGCGGGGGCAGCCAGGCCGCCTACGTCGCGAACAACATCCCCTACAGCCTGCTGTTCAGCTCCAACCGGATCGAGCCCACGCAGCTCGCGCAGCCACCGCCGGACGCGGTCTCCAGCCGGATCAGCGCCCCGTTCTTCCTGGAGTGAGGCACGCCCCCCCCCCGTTACCTTTTTGATCAACCCCTTCGGGGTTGTTTGGTCGCTCGGCTCGGTATGGCTCTTTCCCCCTGTCGTACGCATGATCCGGGGGGTGTTGCCGCCGGGTCGGGTGGCGTCGACGGACCGCTGAATAGGGACCCGGCCGCCCCGCTTGCTGGGGTTGGTCTCTTCGTAACGTGGGTGCCGGCAGTTCGACGCCCGACCGCGACTGGACCCCGGTTGACCTGCGGTGATGGAAGGCATGCGGTGCACAACGAGTACGACGTGTTCCTCGGGCTCGACGTCGGCAAGAGCGACCACCACGCGGTCGCCCTCGGCCGGGACGGAAAGCGGCTGCACGATGCGCCGCTGCCGAACACCGAGAAACGTCTGAAGACCCTGTTCACCAAACTCGCCCGGCACGGCCGGGTCCTGGTCGTCGTCGATCAGCCCGCCTCGATCGGCGCCCTGCCCGTCGCGGTCGCCCGCGCCACCGGCTGCCAGGTCGCCTACCTGCCCGGACTCGCGATGCGCCGCCTCGCCGACCTCCACCCCGGCACGGCCAAGACCGACGCCAGAGACGCCTACGTCATCGCCGACGCCGCCCGCACCCTGCCCCACACCCTGCGCCGCGTCGACACCGGCGACGAGACCCTCGCCGAGCTGGAGGTCCTGATCGGCTACGACGACGACCTGGCCGGCGAGGCCACCCGGATCAGCAACCGCATCCGCGGCCTGCTCACCCAGATCCACCCGCCACTGGAACGCATCCTCGGCCCCAAAGTCACCCACCCAGCGGTGCTGGAACTGCTGTCCCGTTGCGGCGGCCCCGCTGGGCTGCGCACGACCGGCCGGCGCGACCTCACCTCGATCGTCGCCCCGAAGGCGCCACGGATGGGAGCCCGGCTCATCGAGCAGGTCCTGGCCGCGCTGGACGAGCAGACCGTCACCGTCCCCGGCACCACCGCCGCCGAGACCGTCCTGCCCCGACTCGCCGACAGCCTCCGGCAGGCCATGCAGCAGCGTGACCAGGTCGCGGACGAGGTCGAACGGATGCTTGATGCCCACCCTCTCGCCGAGGTCCTGACCTCGATGCCCGGCATCGGCGTCAGGACCGGCGCCCGGATACTCCTCGAAGTCGGCGACGCCACCGCGTTCAAGACCGCAGGGCACCTCGCCGCCTACGCCGGGCTCGCGCCCGTGACGCGGCGTTCCGGCAGCTCGATCCGCGGCGAACACCCGCCGAAATCCGGGAACAAGCAGCTCAAACGCGCGTTCTTCCTCGCCGCGTTCGCGTCGCTGTCCCACCCACCATCCAGGGCCTACTACGACCGCAAACGCGCTGAGGGCAAGAAACACAACGCCGCCATCATCTGCCTCGCCCGCCGCCGCGCCGACGTCCTCCACGCCATGCTCCGCACCAAAACCCCGTACCAGCCCAAAACAACCAAGGAATCTGCCCCTGAGGCTTGACGAAAACCATAGGGACACCCCCCCCGGATTTATTGATCAACCCCTATCCTTCCGGGGTGATGGGTGAGTCATCCGTGCGGCGCGACGCCGGCGCACCGGGAGGTCCGGCGGCCGCCGGGCTCTGGGCGACGCTGACCGACCTGGTGCTGCCGTCCGCCTGTGCCGGCTGCGGCGCCACCGGCCGGGCGCTGCGCCGTGCCGTGTGCGCCGACTGCGCGGCCGCGCTGCGTGCGCTCACGCCGTTCGCCACCGGGCCGGACCCGGCACCGCCCGGCTTCCCGCCGTGCGCCGCGCTCGGGCCGTACGCGGGGGTGCTGCGCGCCGCGCTGCTCGACTACAAGGAGCGTGGCCGCCGCGCGCTGGCCCGCCCGCTGGGCCTGCTGCTCGGCGACGTGATCGCCGCGGCCGCGCCCGCCCCGGCCGTGGTGCTGGTGCCGGTCCCGTCCACGCCGCGGGCCGTCCGGGAGCGGCAGGGCGACCACCTCGCCGCGCTGGCCGGCTGGGCCGCGACCCGGCTGCGCGACGCGGGGGTGCGCACCACGCTGGCCCGCCCGCTCGCCGCGCGGTCCGCCGCGGACTCGACGCGGCTGTCCGCGGCCGGGCGGATGGCCGAGGCGACGGCCAAGTTCCGGCTCCGCGCCCGGGCGGCGGACCGGCTGCGCGACACGCCCGGGACGACGATTCTGGTCGACGACATCGTCACCACCGGGGCGACGCTCGCGGTGATCGCGGAGCGGCTGCGGGCGGCCGGCGTGGCCGTGACCGGTGCCGCCGTGCTCGCCGCAACGTTGAGGCGAACGCCTTTGTCCCCCGAACGTGCCGGATGCGCGAATCTTCTCGACACGGTCTTGGGAACGGAGCGTGACGCCGGGCGGAACACGGGTTAGCGTTTGTATAGCGGGGGTATGACCCCAAGATCTGCCGCCGCTGGGGGCCGCTGCTGCGTGCCTCCGTCGGCCACGTCGGCCAGCCGCAGTGCGGGCCACGCCGGCCGGCACAGCGGCCGGCCACATCGGCCGGCACCGCGGCTGGCCGCGCAGGCCAGGCCGCCCGCCGAGAGGAGGCTACGCCGCGTTTTCGGAGGTCGGTCGAGAAGTTCCCCAGCGCGCCGCCGGCATGCTCGCGACCGCGCCGGACCGTCCTCCGCCTCGTCAGACCAGTTCAAGCCCAGATCTGTGGCCGCCGGAGCTCCGGTGGTCCCGCAGGATCGATCAGGGGGAGGTCACGCGTGGACATTGTCGTCAAGGGTCGGAACGTTGAGGTGCCGGACCACTACCGGGTACACGTCGCCGAGAAGCTCGAAAAAATCGAGCGTTACGACCAGAAACTCATCCGCGTCGACGTCGAGCTGTTTCACGAGCGCAATCCGCGCCAATCCGATCACTGCCAGCGAGTCGAGATCACCGTCGTTTCCCGCGGCCCGGTGATCCGCGCCGAGGCATGTGCCGCCGACTTCTACAGCGCCCTGGACAGCGCCATCACCAAGCTCGAGACCCGGCTCCGCCGGTCCGCCGACCGCCGCCGCGTGCACCGCGGCCGCCGCACCCCGGTCTCGGTCGCCGCCGCGACCGCCGGGCTTCCGGCCGAAGGCTTCGCCCCGCTGGGTGGCGGGTCCGCCACCCTGGTCAGTGAGCGCGAGCCCGAGCCCGAGCTCGACGACGATCAGCCCTGGCACGTCGTCCGCGAGAAGGAGCATTCGTCGATCCCGATGAGCGTGGACGACGCGCTGTTCCAGATGGAACTCGTCGGGCACGACTTCTATCTCTTCATGGACAAGGAGACCGGCCGCCCGAGCGTCGTCTACCGGCGCCGCGGCTACGACTACGGCGTCCTCTCACTCGAGGCCTGACGCCCCGCCCGGCAAGCCGGTGACCGAGGCGTCCGCGTGCCGTTCCCACGACATGGCGGACGCCTCGATCACCGCGCCCGTTCTTCCCCTCCGCAACCGCGGCACGGCGTGTTCGACCCGCCGCGCCGGCGACGCGACGAGTCCGGTCCGCGACGCGGTGCGTTCCGCCCGCCGCGACGCGGCGCGGCGCGTCCAGCCCTCCGGCGGCGCGGCGCGTCCAGCCCTCCGCGACGCGGCGCGGTCAGCCCTCCGCGGCGCGGTGCGGTCAGCTTTCCGCGGCGCGGCGGGGTCAGCCCTCCGCGGACGCGGCGCGACTGAGCAGGTCGGACGCGACCATGGCGAACAGCACGTCGTCGACCCGGCGGCCGTGCGCGCCGGGCAGCCGGGAGCGGTGGTAGCCCTCCCGCTGGAAGCCGGCCTTCTCCAGCACCCGCTGGGAGCCCGCGTTCTGCGGGTTCGTGCCGGCGACCAGCCGCGCGATCGACGTCTCGGCGAACGCCCAGAGCGCCACCAGCTGCACGGCGCGGGTCGGGAACCCGCGGCCGCGCCACTCCGGCAGCATCGCGTACCCGATCATCGCCTGTCCGGTGTTCCGCTCCTGGTAGTAGAGCCCGATGTCGCCGGCCGGGCGGCCGGTCGCGGTGTCCAGGATGACCAGGTCGGCGCGGTCACCGGCCAGCCAGTGCGCCTGCGACCGGGCACACCGCAGCTCGATCTCCCGCCGGTCCGGTGCGACCGGGGGCACGCTGGTCGCGACCACGTCCGGCTGGTTGAGCAGCGTGTGCAGGAAGTCCTCGTCGCCGGGGAGCAACGGGCGGAGCGTGACCACGCCGTCGCTCAGCTCGCCGCCGGGCAGGTCCGGCAGCCACCGCGCGACCGGCCCGGGCGGATCACCGGCGAGCCGGGCGAACGCCACCAGGTCGGTCCGCGCGCCGTCGCGGTCCGGCGCGACGCCGCGGCGCACCGCCTCACGCTGGAACCCGGCCGCGAGCGCGACCCGCTGGCTGGCCACGTTCTCCAGCTCGGTGAGCAGCTCCAGCCGGGCGAAGCCGTGCGCGAACGCGTGCGCGCCGAGCGCCACGGTCGCGGCGGTCGCGACGCCCCGGCCGCGGGCCCACGGCGCGACCCAGTAGCCGACCTCGGCCTGGGCCCGCTCCCGGATCACCCGGTGCAGGCCGATCGTGCCGAGCAGCCGGTCCGTGCGCGGGTCGGCGATCGCCCAGACGCCGCCGCCCTGCCGCCACTCCGCCTCCGCGCCCTCCTCGATCCACCAGAGCGCGTCCGCCTCCGTGTACGGCTGGGGCAGCAGCGGCAGGAAGCGCTGGGTCAGCGGGTCGGAACAGGCCGCGACCACGTCGGCGGCGTCGGTGCGGCGCAGCGGGCGCAGCCGTACCCCCTGGTCCTCCACGGTTGTCCGGTCCATCGTGCTCACCTCGCTGTCCGTCCGAGATCGGCCGGGACCAGGCCGCCGGCCCACACGTCGCGGCGTTCACCACGGTGCGGGAGTCCCGCGCGGCGCACGCCCTCCATGGTGAAGCCGGCCTTCTCCGCGACCCGCCGGGAGGCGTCGTTGCCGACGTGCGCGAGCCACTCGACGCGTTCCAGCCCCAGCGTCCCGAAGCCCCATTCGCAGACGGTACGCAGCGCGGCCGTGGTGTATCCACGACCCCGGGTGCGCGGCGCGGCGGAGAAGCCGACGTCCGCGACGAGCGGATCCCCGGGACTGGTCAGCCGCAGGTCCATGTTGCCCGCGTAGGCGTCGTCCGGTCCGGTGAAGACGAACATCGCGGCGGTCCCGGCCGTCCACTGCGCGCGCTGGTAGCCGAGCGAGTACCCGGCCGCGTCCGCGAGCGTGTAGTTCTCCGGCACCGTGGTCCAGCGCAGCGTCTCCGGGTCGCGGCAGGTCTCCACGACGGCCGGCAGGTCCCTCTCCTCGGCCGGCCGCAGCCGCACCCCGCCGGGACCGGTCAGCACCGGGCACGGCCCGCCGAAGACCCGCGCGCGGCGCGCCTCGAGCGCGACCGCGGGGGAGTCGGGCCGGCCGGCCTCGGTCAGGTCCCCGGGCAGCAGCGACGCGGCCCACCGCTCCGAGTGGGTGCCGTCCGGGTCGGTGCGCAGCGACCGGCCGGTGCCCTCCATGGTGAAGCCGAGGCGCAGCGCGGTGATCCGGGACGCGTGGTTGCCGACCCGGGCCCGCCAGCCGACCAGCCCGAGGCCGAGTTCGGCGAAGGCCCACTCCAGCAACGCGCGGGTGGCGCGCTCGGCGACCCGGGCGCCCCGCGCGCCGGCCGCGGTCCAGAAGCCCAGTTCGGCGTACCCGTGCCGCTGATTGATCTTGGTCAGGGCCACCGAGCCGAGCAGGGTGCCGGCCGAGGCGTCGAAGACCCCGAGGTGCAGCCCGGCGCCGGCCTCGCGCTGTGCGGGTGCCTCGCGCAGCGCGAAGTCCGCGTTCACGGCCGGGTCGGTGGGCAGCGCCAGCCATCGCTGGACGTCGGGGTGGACGACCGCGCGATGCAGCGCGTCCACGTCATCCGGCGCCCAGTCGCGCAGCCGCAAGCCGTCAGAAATGATCTCCACGGGCTTCATTCGGCCATCCTCACCCATGGCTCCGAGATCCCCAACCCGCTTTCCCGGGTACGGGACGCGGCCGATAATCTGCCCTCAGCGAACTCACAGGTGTTTTTTGTCCGATTCGAGCGACTATCGGGAGCCGCGGTAGTCGCTTCTGCGCCTCCGCGCCCTACGATGGTTCGGCAGACTGTGTAGGGAGCGTTGACCCGTGTCGATTCTGGAAAGAGTCCTCCGCGCCGGTGAAGGCCGTATGGTGCGGCGGCTCAAGGCCATCGCGGACGCCGTCAATTCGATCGAGGATCAGTACGTTGACCTCACGGATGACGAGCTGCGCGACCTGACCGAGCAATACCGTGAGCGGCTGGCCGAGGGCGAGTCGCTCGACGACCTGCTCCCCGAGGCGTTCGCCACGGTCCGTGAGGCCGCGAAACGCGTGCTCGGCCAGCGGCCTTATGACGTCCAGCTGATGGGCGGCGCCGCGCTGCACTTCGGCAACATCGCCGAGATGCGCACCGGTGAGGGCAAGACCCTGACCTGTGTGATGCCGGCCTACCTGAACGCCCTGGCCGGCAAGGGCGTGCACATCATCACCACGAACGACTACCTCGCCCAGCGCGACGCCGAGACCATGGGCCGGGTCCACCGGTTCCTCGGCCTCACCGTCGGTGTGGTCCTGCCGAACCGGCCGGCCGCCGAGCACCGCGCGGCGTACGAGTGTGACATCACCTACGGCACGAACAACGAGTTCGGCTTCGACTACCTGCGCGACAACATGGCGTGGTCGGCGGCCGAGCTGGTGCAGCGCGGCCACAACTTCGCGATCGTGGACGAGGTCGACTCGATCCTCATCGACGAGGCCCGGACCCCGCTGATCATCTCCGGCCCGGCCGAGCACTCCGCCCGGTGGTACGGCGAGTTCGCCCGCGTCGTCAAGCGCCTCCAGCGCGGCAAGGACGGCGAGGGCGACTACGAGGTCGACGAGGCCAAGCGCACGGTCGCGATCACCGAGCGCGGTGTCGCCCGGGTCGAGGACCAGCTCGGCATCGACAACCTCTACGAGTCGGTGAACACGCCGCTGGTCGGCTACCTGAACAACGCGATCAAGGCCAAGGAGCTCTACAAGAAGGACAAGGACTACATCGTCAACGACGGTGAGGTCCTGATCGTCGACGAGTTCACCGGTCGCGTCCTGCACGGTCGCCGCTACAACGAGGGCATGCACCAGGCCATCGAGGCGAAGGAGGGCGTCGAGATCAAGCAGGAGAACCAGACGCTCGCCACCGTCACCCTGCAGAACTTTTTCCGCCTGTACGACAAGCTCTCCGGCATGACCGGTACGGCGCAGACCGAGGCCGCCGAGTTCAACAAGGTCTACAACGTCGGCGTGGTCACCATCCCGACGAACCGGCCGATGATCCGCGAGGACCACCCGGACGTCATCTACAAGACCGAGAAGGCCAAGTTCCACGCGGTCGTCGAGGACATCGCCGAGCGCCACGCGAACGGGCAGCCGGTCCTGGTCGGCACGGTCTCGGTGGAAAACTCCGAGATCCTCTCCCAGCTGCTGCGCCGCCGCGGCATCCCGCACCACGTGCTGAACGCGAAGTTCCACGCCCAGGAGGCGGAGATCATCGCGCAGGCCGGCCGGCGGGGCGGCGTCACGGTCGCCACCAACATGGCCGGTCGAGGCACCGACATCCTGCTCGGCGGCAACCCCGAGCACCTGGCCACCGCGGAACTCCGGCAGCGCGGCCTCGACCCGGTCGAGCACGCCGACGAGTACGAGAAGGCGATGGAGGAGATCCTCCCGCGCTGGAAGCAGGCGTGCGACGCCGAGGCCGACGAGGTGATCGCGGCCGGCGGGCTCTACGTGCTCGGCACCGAGCGCCACGACTCCCGCCGCATCGACAACCAGCTGCGCGGTCGCGCCGGCCGTCAGGGCGACCCGGGCGAGTCCCGGTTCTACCTGTCGCTGCAGGACGACCTGATGCGGCGCTTCCGGGCCGGTGCGGTCGAGGCGGTCATGGACCGGCTCAACATCCCCGAGGACGTGCCGATCGAGTCGAAGATGGTCAGCCGCCAGATCAAGAGCGCGCAGACCCAGATCGAGGGCCAGAACGCGGAGATCCGCAAGAACGTCCTCAAGTACGACGAGGTCATGAACAAGCAGCGCCAGGTGATCTACGCCGAGCGCCGCCGCGTACTGAACGGCGAGGACCTGCACGACCAGGTCCGCCACATGCTCGACGACACCATCACGGCGTACGTGCAGGGTGCCACCAGCGACGGCTACGCCGAGGACTGGGACCTCGAGCAGCTGTGGACCAGCCTCAAGCAGCTCTACCCGGTCGGCCGGACCATCGAGGACCTGGCCGAGGAGGCCGGCGGCGAGGTCAACCACATCGACCCCGAGTTCCTCCTGGCCCAGCTCAAGGAGGACGTGCACGACGCGTACGACCGCCGCGAGCAGGAACTCGGCCCGGAGGCACTGCGCGAGCTGGAGCGTCAGGTGCTGCTCGCGGTCATCGACCGCAAGTGGCGCGAGCACCTCTACGAGATGGACTACCTGCAGGAGGGCGTCGGCCTCCGCGCGTACGCACAGCGCGACCCGCTGGTGGAGTACCAGCGCGAGGGCTTCGACATGTTCCAGCAGATGATGGAGGGCATCAAGGAGGAGGCGGTCGGCTTCCTCTTCAACCTGGAGGTCCAGGTCGAGGAGACCCCGACGGTCGACGCCAGCAAGGCCCAGGCCCTGCCCCGCGTCGGCGGCACCGCCACCCCCGACGCCCCGGCGGCCGAGGCCGAGCCGGAGACGCAGGTCGAGGTCCGCGCCAAGGGCCTCGGCGGCGGTCGCGCCCAGCGCCAGCCCCTGCAGTACTCCGCACCCACCATCGACGGCGCGGCCGGCTCCGGCGCGGTCGAGATGCAGCGCCAGGCCCCCGCACTCGGCGGCGACGCCCCGTCCGGCGGCACCCCGTCGCCGCGCGAGGCCGCCCGCCGCGCCCCGGTCACCGGCAGCGGCCAGGCCACGGCTTCCAACGGCCCGTCCCGCAACGCCCCGTGCCCCTGCGGCTCCGGCAAGAAGTACAAGCGCTGCCACGGCGCCCCGGGCAACGACTGATCCACACCGCTTCACCAGCCGGCTCGGCCTCACGGCCGAGCCGGCTTTTTCTTCCCCCACTCCCAGCCCGCGCTTTCTTCCCCAGCACCCAGCCCGCGCCGCGCCGGGCGGTGTGGCCTCGCGCCCGTGCCCTCGCGTGCTGCCGCATCGCTTCCCACGGGCCGGGCGCTTCCCCGCTGCGCCCTTTGCTCTCCGCAGCCGCGCGCTTACTGCGGTCCCATGCGTGCTCCCCGCTGAACGCGGCCTCCCCACGACTTGCGCTTGACGACTCCTGAGCTTCGCGCCGGGCGTGGCTTCGCGCGGGACGTGGGCTTTCGCGCCAGGCGTGGCTTCGCGCTGGGCGTGGCTTCGCGCTGGGCGTGGCTTTACACGCCGGGTGTGGTTTTCACGTTCGGCGTGGGGCCTCGTGCCGCGCGCGGGTTCGCGACCGGCGTGCGCTTCGTGCCAGGCGCGGAGCTTGGGCCGGGGCCGGGTTTCGCGCCGGCGTGTCGACGCGCGTGGTTTCTAGGTGCCCGCAGGCCGTGAGCTTTCGTGGTCTTGACGCTTCGGTGAGCGGGCTTCCCTATGCACTTCACACTGGGCCCAAGTTTCGCGCTGATCTGCACTTAGCGTGCCGGCGCCCGGCCTGGATTTCGGCGTCGGGTGTGCGGCTCGCGCCGGGTGTGCGGCTCGCGCCGGGTGTGCGGCTCGCGCCGGGTGTGCGGCTCGCGCCGGGTGTGCGGCTCGCGCCGGGTGTGCGGCTCGCGCCGGGTGTGCGGCTCGCGCCGGGTGTGCGGCTCGCGCCGGGTCTGCGGCTCGCGTTGACCTGCGCTCCGCGTGGATCTTGGGCATTGCGCCGGGCAGCATTTCGCCTGGCCTGCGGTTCAGGGTGGCCTGCGCTTCACACCCAGGCCCGGGTTTCGTGCTGAGTCTGTGCCTCGTGCTGCCCGGCACGAAGCGCTGGATGCGCGGTTTAAGGGCCGTGGCTGCGGTGCCGGTGGACGTGCGGCGAGGATCTGGCGTGGGTGCCGTTCGGGGACGGTCGGTTTCTCAGGGGATTCGGCACGAGTCGGCCTCCGAGCGGTGGTGGTGGGATCGGTGACGGGTCAGATGGCGGTGAAGACGGTGGCCAGCCAGCGGCCGTGAAGCAGTTCGAGGCGGTAGGCGAGGGCCCAGGTGCGGCCGGCCGTGGTGAGGACGGCGGAGGCCTCGGCTACGCCGGGACGGGGTTCGCAGACGCGGAGGCGGCGCGGGTGGACGCGGCCCTCGGGCGCGAGGGGGCGGCGGCCGGCTACCGGCGGCAGGCCGGCGGTGCGTCGCAGCCGGGCGATGGTGCGCAGCGCGGTGTCGGCGTTGGTCAGGATCGTGGGGGCGGCCATGAGCGCGGAGACGGCGCGCAGGTGGCCGATCGGCCGGTAGCCGTTGAGGATCTCCAGCGAGCGGGTCAGGAACCGGTGGGCGGCGCCGCGTGCCTCGGCGGACGCGCCGGCCACCGCGTCGGCCGGAATCGGTGGCGGGACGCGCACCCCGGCGAGCGTGGCCAGGTCGGACAGCGACCCGTTGCCGACCGATGACAGCCCGCCCGTCGATGAAACGCCGCCGAGCGTCGACAACCCGCCTACCGGCGAGAAGCCACCGAGCGACGATCCGCTGCGGACCGACGGGACGCCGTTGGCGGGCGATCGGCCGCCGGCCGATGGGAGGCTGTTCGCGGACTGTCGGCCGCCGGCCGATGGGACGCCATCGGCGGGCAACATGCCGCCGGTCGACGGGATGCCGTCGGCGGGCGACCGGCCGCCCGCCGACGGGACGGCCTCGGCGGGCGACATGCCGCCGGTCGGCGGGATGCCGCTGGTGGGCGACCGGCCGCCCGCCGACGGGACGGCCTCGGCGGGCGACATGCCGCCGGTCGACGAGACGCCGTTGGCGGGTGACCGGCCGCTGGCCGACGGGACGCCATCGGCGGGCGACATGCCGCCGGTCGACGGGGTGCCGCTGGTGGGCGACCGGCCACCCGCCGATGGGACCCCCTCGGCGGGCAACATGCCGCCGGACGGCGAGACGCCGTCGGCAGGCGACGCGCCACCGATCGGCGAGCTGCCGCAGGCGGGCGAGATGCCGCTGTGAGACGACATGCCGCCGGTCGGCCACACGCGGCCGCGCGCCCGGAAGTCGTCCGGCGGGAAGTCGCCCCGCGGGAAGTCGCTCGGCGGCGAGGCGCCGCCGGCTGGCGGCACGAGGTCGCCCGGACGGTAGTCGGGCGGCTCGCGTGGCCGCCACGGGAGCGTGAGCTGGTCGGCGTCGGACCAGGCGAACGGCTCGTCGTCGAACGGGGGGTCGACCGGGGGAACGCGGGTGACGCGGATGGCGGGCCGGACGCCGCGCGGGTCGGCTAGTCGCATGACCATGAGGAACGCTCCGAATGCTTGCGTTTGCCTTCGTTTGCCTCCGACAGCCTCCATTCAACGGCACGCCGAAACCACCTGTCAATGATCGACTTCGATGGGTGATCCTTCAGCGTGGCCGAACGTACCCGCTGGTCAGGCCTATTCCTCGCGCTCGGCCAGCGGGTTCTGGGCGACCCACTCCGCGGTCTCCGCGTACTTCGCCGCGATGTACTCCTCGAGCCGTGCGCGCTCCACGCGCCACTGTCCCCGGCCGCCGATCTTGATCGCGGGCAGCTCGCCACGGCGGACCATGTGGTAGACCTGCGAGTCGGAGACGTTGAGTTCGGCGGCGACGTCGGACAGCAGCAGGAACCTCGGTTCCACCGGCGGCACCCCCTCAGTCTGTCATCGACGGCGCGGTCACCGCGCGGGCCGGCAGGTGGCTGGAGTAGACCACGCTGGTGGTCACGCCGCCCAGCGCGCTGATCCGGCCGGTGATCTCCTCCAGGTGCCGCATCGACGCGGCCAGCACCTTCAGCACGAAGCAGTCCTCGCCGGTGACGTGATGAGCTTCCATGATCTCGGGGGTGCGCGCCACCATCTCGCGGAACGGCCGGTAGTTGCCGGTCGGGTAGCGCAGCCGGACGAACGCCATGATGTGCAGGCCGACCCGCTCCGGCGTCACCACCGCGCGATAGCCGGAGATCACGCCCAGTTCCTCCAGCCGGCGCACGCGCTCGGTGACCGCGCTGGCCGACATCGCGACCGTGCGGGCCAGTTCCGCGAAGCTGATCCGGCCGTCCCGTTGCAGCTCAGCGAGGATCCGCCAGTCGGTCGGATCGAGCTCCGGGGAAACAGCGGCCATCACCGCACTATACCGGGGGATCCACGGCCGAGAGCCGCACAGACCGTGCGATGCCCATCCCTAAGGCGAGCTGACGTCCGTACCGTCGAGGGCATGTGGAATGAGGGTGTTGCATTTTTCTCGGCCCGGCTCGAGATGCGGATCGACGTCTCCGACACGCACGCGGCACTGGAGTCCGGCGCGCCCGGCTTCGTCCTCGTCGACTCCCGGTCGGCCGAGGCCTGGACGCAGGCGCACATTCCCGGCGCGCTGCACCTGCCGCGCCGGGAGATCGCGGCGCGCGGCCCCGCGCTGATCGACCCCGCGACCCCGGTCGTCGTCTACTGCTGGGGGCCGGGCTGTGACGGCGCGACCCGGGCCGCGCTCGCGTTCGCGCAGCTCGGATACCGGGTGCGGGAGATGATCGGCGGCATCGAGTACTGGATCCGGGAGGGTTTCACGGTGCGCACGCCGGCCGGCCCGACGACCCGCGAGCCGGACCCGTTGACCGCGCCGCTGAAGGGCGCGACCTGCGCCTGCTGACCGATGCGGTCTAATTGAGGGCGCCACAGTGACGGATGCGGGGAGACCACAGCGGTGCCAGATCAGAATGTCCGGGTGTACGTGCCGGCCACGCTTCCGCTGCTCGCCACGCTGCGCGAGAAGGGCGAGCTCGGCGCGCCGGGCGACCCGGTGCACGCGGTCACGCCGCACCTGCGCGAGTGGTACGCGGAGGGCGACGAGGAGGAGCTCGAGTACGTGGCGTTCACCCGCGCCGCCCAGTCCGCGCTCGTGCTGCTGCATCGTGATCCGCAGGCCCCGCGACGCCGCGTGGTGATCTCCGCCGACCTGCCCGCGGCCACGCTCACCCGCGGCGACGACCAGCTCGGCTCGTCGATCATGACGCTCGGCCGGCCGTTGCCGCTCGGCGCGGTCGCCGCGGTGCACGTCGACTCCGCGGACGCGGTGCCGGACGTGACGGCCGCGGTGGAGGCGGTCCCGGGCGCGCTCGACGGCGACGAGGACGCCCAGTTCACGGTGGACGGCGCGGAGGACCACGAGCTCGAGTGGTACGACAGCACCGAGCTCGACCGGATCGGCTGAGTGCCGCGGGCGGGACCGTCGCGAGCTAGTCGTCCTCGATCGGCTTCATCGTGCGGCCGAGCAGGATCATCGCGGTGATCGCGCCGACGAACAGCACGATCAGGCCGTTGTTGAAGCGGGAGTTGGCCAGGATCTCCTGCGCGGCCTGGTCGGCCTCGCTGAGCCGGCCGGCCAGGTCGAGCAGGCGGCCGCCGCCGGTCCGGGCGATCGCCTCGGACACCAGCAGCACCGCGCCCGCGCCCGCGCCGCCGGCCAGGTAGACCACCCACTTCGGCCGCTCGTCGCCCTGCCGGCTGGTCAGCGTCAGGTAGGCGATCACGCCCGCGATCAGCGCGCTCAGCAGCGACGACGTCAGCGAGAACCAGCTCAGCGCGTCGGCCTGGGAGGCCTGGGTGTCGCCGGCGCCGAACAGGTTCAGCAGCGGGGCCTGGAACAGGTTGAGCACGAAGCCGATCAGGAAGACGCCCAGCGACGCGTTGACCACCGCGCCGGCCAGCGCGGAGTGCCGGATGCCCGCGAACGCGCCACCGGCCGTCGCCGCGGCCGCGAACGTCGCCGCGAGGATCGTGATCGCGTCGCCCCGCCCGTAGCTGTTCAGCACCACCAGCGCCGCGACCGCGCCGACCAGCAGCCCGCTCGCGGCCGCCACCGCGAACCGCAGGGTCGCGCCGGCCCGGCGCACCGGGCCGATCATGGTCACGGCCGTGAGCCCGGTCGCGGCGCCCGCCACCAGGCTCGCGGAGATCAGGCCGGGCAGCGAGTAGGCGGCCAGGTAGACGGCCAGCGCACCCTGCTCCGCGGTCGACACCGACACCTGGGCGGACCGCAGCATCACGCCGAGCCAGCCGAGGGCCACCACCGCGAAGACCAGTTCCAGCGGTACGGCGAACCGCCGCCGCTTCGCCGGAACGCCCGCCGCGCCGGCCCGGTCCGCGGTCTTGCCGGCCGTCCCGGCGCCCGCGGCATCGCCCGTCGTCTCGGTGCCCGTGGTTTCGCCGGTCGGCTCGGCGGCGCGGGCCGACCCGGCCTTCTTCGGCGTCGCGGACGCGCCTGCGGTCGTGGGGGTGCGTGGCTGCTTGGTCATCCTCTGTCTTCCTCGCCCGGCCCCGCGGGCCGCATGCTGCCAACCGGCGGCCTCAGGGTACGCGTCCCACCTGACACTCCTCGCGTCCCCGACCTCACCCGCCGCCTTTCGCCCCATCTGCCCGAAGCCGCGCACGCCGTCATTCCGGGGCGACCGAGACGATCCGGCCGAGCGCGAACGACACCTCCTCGGGCAGCGGCGGCACCCAGCCGACCAGGAACTCGCCGTCCACCGAGACCGGTTCGACCAGCCGGGTGTAGCGGCGGCCGCCCGCGTTGACGTACTCGATGTACACCGAGCGGCGCTCCCGGACGCAGGCCGCGAGCGTGTCGCGGGCCGGGCCGTCGAGGCGTTCCGCGTGCAGCGCGATCTCCTCGTCCACCGGGCGGCTCCGCGGGCGCAGCGCGGCGATCCGCCGCCGGACGTCCTCGACCGGGTCGGCCGGCGTCGCCGCGCCGAGCAGCAGCGTCGCGAGCAGCGTCGCGTCCTCCCGGGTCAGGGCGGGCTCCTCGGCGGGCCGCACCAGGGTCCGCGCACGCGGCTCGGCGTCGTCGTCGGCGGGCACCGTGGGCCGGCGGACCAATGGCCCGCCGGTCGCGTCCTCACCGGCCGGCGCGAATCCCGCGGCGCGCAGCCCGGCCAGCGTCTCCTCCACCCCGGCCGGACTGACCAGCACGGTCGGCGCGACCGCGGTGAGGCCGAGCGCGGCCAGCCCCCGGGTGGAGAGGATCTCCGCGACCAGCGCCGGATCGTCGGTGTGCAGCACGCATCCGGCCGGCCGCACCCGCACCCGCCCGTGCCGCCGGGCCACGTCGGTGATCAGGTAGTCGAGCGCCTGCGGCAGCGTGCCGACCGCGCCGAGCGCGGCGCGCAGGTCCTCGGCCCGGTGGCCGTCGTCGAGCGCGCGGCGGACCGAGGCGGCGGTGAACCGCCACGTCCCGGCACTGCCACGGGATTCCCGGTCGGCGCACGCGTCGAGCAGTTCCGCGAGTTCGGCGGCCGGGATGCCGGGCACCACAACGGTCAGATCGTTCTGGAACAGAGCGGTGGTGACCGCGTCCGGCAGCAGCTCACCCGCGATCCGGTCGAGGTCGTCGCCGGCGCCGGCGAGCAGCGCGCGGCCGAGCGGGGTGAGCGCGCCGTGCGCGATGACGCCGCAGAGCCGCCCCTCCTCCCACAGCTGCGTCACCAGCTCGTCCCGGTCGCCGGTGACCGGCCGGTCGAGCGGGCGGTGCCAGCCGACCGCGGGTCCGGCCGCGAACGGGCTCGGCAGCCCGTGGCCCTCCGGCAGCGCGCCCAGCAGGTCCAGCAGCCCGGTCTTGAGTCGCGGCGCGACCGCGTCCACCGGGTGCGGCACCAGCGCCGCGCCGGCCGGCCCGAAGCCGCCGCGGTGTGCGGCCAGCGCGGCCGGGGCGAGGGTGGGCCAGCGGCGCAGCAGCGCGGTGAGCCGGCCGGCCGGGCTGAGCCGCCGCCACCGGCCGTGCGCGCCGGTGACCGCGTAGTGCACCGGGTCCATGCCGTACCCGACGGACCGGTCGTGCACGGCCGCGACCAGACCGGCCGCGTGTGCCAGCACGAGCCAGAAGCGCGCCTCGGCCGGTGGCAGGCCGGCGGCCTTGCCGAGCCGGGTGAGCTCGCGGGTGCCGACGCCGCCGGTCTTGAGCGCGGCGGCGGGCGTGGCCGCGACCGCGTCGAGCAGCGCGTTGACGGCCTGGACCGCGGCGTGCGCGGCCGCGGCGGACTCGCGGGTCAGCGCGTCGGCCGCGACCGGCACCGGGGCGGGCAGCGGCGGCTCGGGCGTGAACGGCGGTGCCCAGTCCGGCCCGCGCAGCGCCGTGGCGACCTCGGCGGGCATCTCCAGCCGCCAGCCGCTGAACGCGAGCAGGCCGCGGCTGACGGCCCAGTCCTGCGCGGCGGACCGGGCCGGGTCGGGCGTGGCGACCGGCATCCCGGCGGCCATCGCGTGCAGCAGGTCGCGGGTCTCCGGCGGCGCGGCGTCGGCGAGGTCGCGGACCGCGGTGGCGTCGCCGAGCGCGGCGCACACCGCCGCGTGCGCGTCCTCCCGGCGCGGGCCGGGGTCGGGCCGGCCGAGCGCGGCCGCGATCTGCCGCAGTCGCTCGGCCGGTGTCTCACGGTAGAGGCGGGCCGCGTCCGCGCCGAGGCCGAGCGGGTGCGGGAACCAGCGGCTCAGCTCGCCCGGGACGTGCAGCGCGCCGTCCTGGTCCGGCCAGGCGAGCGCGGCCGTGGCGAGCCGGTCGAGCGCGCCGGTGAGCCCGGGGTCGTCGGCGGGCAGCCCGAGGCGGTGGGCGAGCGCGGCGCGGGGGACCGGGCGGTGCCGGCGGCCGAGGTGGACCAGCAGCGCGAGCAGCTCGTGGCTGGGCTGCGGCTGGCCGTGCAGCGCGGCCTCCAGCGCGGCGGGGCGCTGGAGACGCTCGGCGAGCGCGGACAGGTCGCCCGGCGGCGCGGCGGGCCGGGAGCCGGTGGTCGCGTGGACGCTGTCCGGCCGCCGGAGCAGGGTCCCGGCGAGCTGATCAGGGCTGCGACCTGCGAGCCATCGTACGAGTGGAGACGCCACGGCAGCCAAATGTTCCCTATCGCCTCCAGCCGGTCAATCCGGCGTACCCGACATGGTTGTTTATCGATGACCGGCCGACGTTCCCGCTGGTGAACTGTGTTCGTTTGGTGTCGGTTGGTAGCCGGAGGGGTCCGGAATCCGGTTTCGCGGCCGTAGCATCGAAGCGCAGCCGGGCGGGGGGCCCGGGAGGAGGACCAGGATGACGGGTCTGCTGAACGGCCGCTACCGGCTCGATGCCGAGATCGCCCGGGGTGCGATCGGCACGGTCTGGTCCGGCCTGGACACGGGCACCGGGCGGGCGGTGGCGGTCAAGCTGCTGCGCCCGGAGGCACTGTCCCAGCCCGACCTGGTGCGCAACTTCGTGGACGAGGCGGAGATCCTCACCGAGCTGTCGCACCCGTGCATCGTGCGGCCGATCGAGTTCGGCCGGGAGGCCGACCGGCACGTCTTCGTGATGGAGCTGGTCGACGGCGAGGACCTGCGCAAACGGCTGCGGCGGGACGGCCCGGTGCCGCCCGCGGTCGCGGTGAACCTGGTGGCACAGCTGGCGAACTCGCTGGCGTACCTGCACGAGCGCGGCATCGTGCACGGCGACGTGAAACCGGGCAACCTGATCGTCCCGGCGGACGGCGGCCCGATCCGGCTGGTCGACTTCGGCGTGGCACGGCGGGTGCGGCGGGTGGACGCGGCCCGCGCCACGCACGCCACCCCGGAGTACGTCTCGCCCGAGGTGGTGGAGGGCGCTTCACCGAGCCCGGCCTCGGACGTCTACGCCATGGGCGTGGTCCTGTTCGAGCTGCTCTGCGGCCGGAGCCCGTTCAAGGGCGGCTCGCCGCTGGACGTGCTGGCCCGGCACCGGCAGTGCACGGTGGTGCCGCCGGCCGGGCTGCCCGCGCAGGTCTGGCCGGTGATCGAGCACTGTCTGGAGCCGGACCCGGCGCGCCGGCCGGACGCGCGCGCGATCGGCGTGCGGCTGCGCCGGGTCGAGTCCGCGCTGGCCGGCCTGCCGGCACTGCCCGCGCTGGCCGAGGGCGACGTGACCTGGTGGCCGCGGCCGGACGGGCGCAGCCGTGGGCAGGCCAGCGTGCGCTGGGTGCCGCTGGCGGTGGCACCCGTGTCGCCGGCGTCCGGCGGGCGGATGGTGGCGCTGCCGGTGATGGAGTTCCAGGGCCCGGTCTCCGCGCCGCCGGTGTCGGCCGTGCCCACGTCCGTGCCGCCGGTCTCCGCCGCACCGGTGTCGGTGCCGCCGAACCATCCGGCCGCGGTCGCGCTGGGCGCGGCGTACAGCGCGGGCGGGCCGTGGCCGAGGGCCGCGGCGGGCCGGCTCCACATGCCGGAGATCGGCGTGCTGGCCGGGGCCCGGATCGGTTCGGCGGGCCGGTCCCGGCGCCGGCGTCTGATCGCGGTTTGTGTGGTCGCCGCGTTCCTTATGTTGATCACTGTGTTGAGTGGGGTACTTCTCTCCGGAGGGGACTCCAGCGGTATGCCACTGCCCCGGGTACCGTCCGGGACCTCCACCGTGGCCGGCCGCTGACCCCCGATTTGCTTTGGGTGTTGACCCCCGTTTCCCGGCATTCGGGCGGTCGAGTCTGCAAAGCTGAGTCGGGAGTGGTGCATTGCACCCCCGAGGTTTGTGAGAGCCTTTGCGGCCAGCGAACCGGACAAAGGGCATTCCCGGTCGAATAGCTCCCGGAGTTGATCACTTTTTGTGGCCGGTCCGCACCGGACAGTCCGCGGAAGACAGTGCACTGTGGAGACGCGCGCGTGCGGATAAGTCGAAATCCTGGACGCGGGGGCTACAAAGTGGCAGCGTAATGGGCATGGCCGAGACAGGAATCAACCCAACCGCGGCTGCCCTCCTCGGGCTGCTCCACGAGGGGCCGATGACGGGTGGGCAACTCATGGGTCAGGCGGAGCGCCGCCTTGGCCCCTTCTGGTCGATGACCCGAAGCCAGGTTTACCGGGAATTGCCGGCGCTCGCCGAGATGGGTTATGTCCGGCTGGGTAAGCCGGGCCCCCGCTCGAGCCAGCCCTACGCGATCACGGCGTCCGGAAAGCGCGCGTTCAGCCGTTGGCTGACCGACACCCCGGGGCGCGATGCCATTCGCAACCCGATCGCGCTCCGCGTCGCGTTTGGGGAGCAGCACAGTGAGGGTCAGATGAGTGCGTTGGTCGCCGGTGCCAACGAGTACCACACGGCCGCGCTGGCATCCGCGCGTGAGCAGGCCAAGGAGGCGAAGAAGGCGGGGGACAACTTCGGGGCGTCCGCGCTGGAGTTCGCGGTGGCCTACCACAAGGCGGCGCTCACCTGGCTGAAGACGGCGCCGGGCGCCTGATCCGCCCGCTCGGCGCGGACCGGCCGGAGGCGCCGTATTCTTGACTGTTGTGACTGCAGCCGACTTTTCCGACCAGCTCAAGCACCTCGACGCCACCCTACGGAACATCGAGGGCGTCCTCGACGTCGACAAGCTCCGCCGGGAGAAGGCGGAGCTGGAGGAGCAGGCCGCCGAGCCGAACCTCTGGGACGACCAGGCGCGCGCCCAGGTGGTGACCTCGAAGCTCTCGTACATCAACGGCGAGATCCAGAAGCTGGAGAACCTCCGCTCCCGGCTCGACGACGCGTTCGTCCTGCTCGAGCTCTCCGAGGGGGAGGACGACGCCTCCTCGCTCGGCGACGTGGGCAGCGAGATCGCGGGCCTGACCAAGGCCGTAGACGAGCTCGAGGTCCGCACGCTGCTGTCCGGTGAGTACGACGCCCGCGAGGCGCTCGTCGCGGTGCGCGCCGGCGCCGGTGGCGTGGACGCGGCCGACTTCGCGGAGATGCTGCTGCGGATGTACCTGCGGTGGGCGGAGCGGCACGGCTACCCCACGGAGGTCTACGAGACGTCGTACGCGGAGGAGGCGGGCCTGAAGTCCGCCACCTTCACGGTCAAGGCGCCGTACGCGTACGGCACGCTCAGTGTCGAGTCGGGCACCCACCGGCTGGTGCGGATCAGCCCGTTCGACAACCAGGGCCGCCGGCAGACGAGCTTCGCCGGCGTCGAGGTGATGCCGGTCGTCGAGCAGACCGACCACATCGACATCCCGGAGAACGAGATGCGGGTCGACGTCTACCGTTCGTCCGGCCCCGGTGGACAGAGCGTCAACACGACCGACTCTGCGGTGCGGATCACACACATTCCCACCGGCATCGTCGTGACCTGCCAGAACGAGAAGTCGCAGCTGCAGAACAAGGCGTCCGCGCTGCGCGTGCTGCAGGCCCGGCTGCTGGAGCGCAAGCGTCAGGAGGAGCAGGCCAAGATGCAGGGCCTGAAGACCGACGCGGCCGGTTCGTGGGGCGACCAGATGCGGTCGTACGTGCTGCACCCGTATCAGATGGTGAAGGATTTGCGAACCGAGCACGAGACGGGCAATCCGACCTCGGTGTTCGACGGTGAGCTGGACTCTTTCATCGAGGCCGGCATCAAGTGGCGTAAGCAGCAGCAGTTGAGTGGCGACGCCGCGTAACCATCCCGGCGTGTCGCGGATCGACCCGGGAAAGTCACCCGTTCGGAGGATCCTTTATCGGGTCATCGGGGGCAGATCGGGCGAGCTCTGGACTTGGAGTTTTCGTTACACCGCGTAGACTCTGCTCCCGTGATTCAGCTTGAGAACGTGACCAAGACGTATCCGAAGGCGTCCCGGCCGTCGCTGGACGATGTGTCGGTCGGGATCGAAAAGGGCGAGTTCGTCTTCTTCATCGGCCCGTCCGGCTCCGGCAAGTCCACGATCATCAAGCTGCTGCTGCACGAGGTCGCCCCGAACAAGGGCAAGGTGATCGTCAACTCCAAGGACGTCACCTCCATGCGCTCGTGGAAGATCCCGCACTTCCGGCGCTCGATCGGCTGCGTCTTCCAGGACTTCCGGCTCCTGCCCAACCGGACGGCCTACGAGAACGTCGCCTTCGCGCTCGAGGTGATCGGCAAGACCAAGGCGGTCGCCCGCCGGGTCGTGCCCGAGGTGCTGGAACTCGTCGGTCTCGGTGGCAAGGAGCACCGTTACCCGCACGAGCTCTCCGGCGGTGAGCAGCAGCGTGTCGCGGTGGCCCGTGCCTTCGTCAACCGCCCCCTGATCCTGCTGGCGGACGAGCCCACCGGAAACCTGGACCCGGACACCTCGATCGAGATCATGCGCCTGCTGGACCGGATCAACCGGACCGGCACCACCGTCGTCATGGTGACTCACGACTCCAACATCGTGAACCAGATGCGCCGACGGGTCATCGAGATCGAGAGCGGCCGGATCGTCCGTGACCAGCCGCGCGGTGTTTACGGCTGATAACAGTCGGTAACCGACTGCACTCCTCCCCGATCCCTGACCCGGCCGCAGACGATTCACGAAGGAAGCCTCACCGATGCGTCTGAAATATGTCCTGTCCGAAGTGCTGGTCGGACTGTGGCGCAACGTCACGATGACCATCGCCATGATCATCACGATGTCCGTCTCGCTGACCATGCTGGGTGCCAGCGCGCTGCTGTACCTGCAGGCCAACGAGATGAAGGACTTCTACTACGCGAACATCGAAGTGGCGATGTTCCTGAAGTCCGACGTCAACGATGAGCAGAGGCTCGAGCTCGACGCCGCGCTGAAGTCCGACGAGCTGGTCCAGTCGTACGAGCTGGAGACCAAGGAAAAGGCGCTCGAGAAGTTCCAGACGCTGTGGCGCGACACGCCCGACCTCGTGGAGTCGGTGACCGCCGAGCAGCTGCCCGAGTCGTTCCGGGTCAAGCTGAACAACCCCGAGCAGTACCAGGACTTCGCGGCCAAGTACGCGTCGGCCGAGGGCGTCGACGAGATCCTCGACCAGCGCGCGCTGCTGGAGAAGGTCTTCGGCATCCTCAACTCGGTCCAGACCATGTCGCTGGTCGCCTCGTCGATCATGGCGATCGCCGCGCTGCTGCTGGTCGGTAACACCATTCAGGTGGCCGCGTACAGCAAGCGCCGCGAGGTCGCGGTCATGAAGCTGGTCGGCGCGTCCAACTGGTTCATCCAGGCACCGTTCGTGCTGGAGGCCGTCGCCGCCGGTGTGCTCGGCGCGCTCCTCGGCTTCGGCGCGCTGGTGCTCGGCAAGATCTTCCTCATCGACGGTGCGCTCCGCGACCTGACCGAGCTGCTGACCCCGCTCAACTGGGAGAACGTGCTGCTCATGCTGCCGTTCATGGCGGGCGCCGGCGCACTGGTCAGCGCCGTCACCGCGTGGACCACGCTCCGGTTCTACCTGCGGGTCTAGTCGCCCGCACCGCCGCCTCTCGCCGTCCGCACCCGGGTCCGTCCCGGGAGCGGGCGGCGATTCGCGTTTCTGCCGATCTGCCGGTTCTCGCCCGCGTAAGGTGGTGAGCACGGAGAATCGGGGGATATGTCCGTGAAGTCCTATCGCAGCGCACTCGTGGCCCTGCTGACGTTGGCGTTCACCGCACCCGGGCCCGCGGCACCCGCCACGGCGGCCGGCCCCGACCTCGCCGGCGCGGCACCCACCGGCGCCGCGCTCGCCGGGGCTGCCCCTGCCGGCGCCGCACGTGCCGCCGAAGCACGTGCCACCACCGCGGCACCCGCCACCGCTTCGGCCCGCGCCGCCGGACTGGCCGGCGTTTCGGCCCACGCCGCCGCGCTGGCTGGCACTCCCGGTCGCGCCGCTGCGCTGGCTGACACTGCCGCTCGCGCCGCCGAGCTCGCTGCCGCACCGGCCCGCGCTGCTGACATTCCGGCCCGCGCCGCCGCACCAGCCCGTGCCGCGGCCCCCGCGGCTGCCGCGCCGGTCGGGGCCGCCGCGGGTGACCCGCGTGACGACCAGCGCCGGATCGAGCGGGAGGTGGCCAAGGCCGCCGCGATCCTGGAGGGCGCCACCGACCGGGCGCGGGCCGCCGCGCGCAGCCTCGCCGCCGCCAGCGCCGGTCTGCCGCCCGCCCAGGCCCGCGCCGAGCAGGCCCGCGGCCGGGTGGCCGCCGCTCAGGCCGCCGCGGACACCGCGGAGCGGAAGGCCGGCACGGCCCGCGCCGCCCAGGCCGCCGCCACCGGCCGCTTCGACCGGGCCGAGCGCGACGTGGCCGACGCCCGGGAGAAGCTCGGCGACCTTGCCGCCGCCACCTTCAGGGGCGGCAACATCGGCACGCTCAACGTGCTCATCGACGCCAACCCGACCACGTTCGCGGACCGGCTGGGCTACGTCGACCGGGTCCTCGCCACGCAGCGGGGCGCGCTCACCCGCGTGGTGAACGCGCGCGGCGCCGCCCGCGACGCCCAGAACGCGGCCACCACCGCCCGCCGTGCCGCCGACGCCGCGCACGCGGACGCGACCGCGAAGCTCGCCGACGCGCGGGCGGCCCAGCGCGTCGCCGAGGACGCGGTCGCGGTCGTGCAACGCCTCACCGACCAGCGCCGCGCCGCGCTCGGGGTGGCCCAGCAGGAGCGTGCCGGCAGCCTCGCCCGCTACCGCGACGCCCGCGCCGCCGAGTCGCGGGTCGCCGCGGAGGTGCGCGCCTGGGAGAACCGTCGCCGCGCGCACCGGCGTGGTGGTGCCGTCAACGGCGGCGGCAGCACCCGGATGCGCACCGGCGCCCGCCTGCTCATGCCGGTCCGCGGCTGGAAGTCCAGCAACTTCGGCTGGCGCTTCGACCCGTACTACCGGGTCTGGCAACTCCACACCGGCGTCGACATCGCGGCCGGCGGCGGCCAGCCGATCTGGGCCGCCGACGACGGCGAGGTCATCCGCGCCGGCTGGGCCAACGGCTACGGCAACTTCACCTGCGTCGCGCACGGCGACGTCGCCGGCCAGGGCGTCACCACCTGCTACGGCCACCAGTCCCGCATCCTCGTCCACCGCGGCCAACGCGTCCGCCGCGGCCAGCTCATCGGCCGGGTCGGCACCACCGGCGCGAGCACCGGCTACCACCTGCACTTCGAGGTCCGCGTCGACGGCACCCCGAAACAGCCGCTCAACTGGCTCCCCAACTGCCTCTGCTGACCGGCGAGGAGCCGAACCGACCGGTCCCGGTCACGCCGTGGTCCCGCCCCGCCGCTCCCGCCGGAGACCGGTCGTCGCCGGCGCTCCTCCCTGCCAGTCCCGGCCCGCTTCCGAAGAACCCCCGGCCGAGCACGGCACGCCGTGCGTGCACCCGGGGTCGTGGTGACCGGCGGCGGAACCGGCAGGGAGGCCGCCCGCGGCCGACCGGTGCCCGCGGGAGCACCGGGACGCGAGCACGCCGGAAGCGGGAAAAGCGAATTGCGGTTTTTAGTCGTTGGGGGTTGAGTTCGGTGGCGCTGTAGCATTGCGGGGTTGTTCGGACCATGAGGGATCCGGCTCCGCAGATCCGACGCTGAGGGAATGGTGCACGATGCCGCGCGAAAAGGGGCGCAAGGTGGTGGCCTCGAATCGCAAGGCGCGCCACGACTACACGATCCTCGACACCGTCGAGGCCGGGATGGCGCTGACCGGCACCGAGGTCAAGTCGCTGCGGGCCGGGCGGGCGTCGCTGGTCGACGCGTTCGCGCAGGTCAGCAACGGTGAGATCTTCCTGCACGCGATGCACATCCCGGAGTACACCCAGGGCACCTGGACCAACCACGAGCCGCGGCGGATCCGGAAGCTGCTGCTCAAGCGCGGCGAGATCCTGAAGCTGGCCGGAAAGGTCCGCGAGGACGGGCTGACCATGGTGCCGCTGCAGGTGTACTTCTCGGACGGCTGGGCCAAGGTCGAGCTCGGGCTGGCGCGCGGTAAGCGGGACTACGACAAGCGGCAGGACCTCGCGAAGCGGGACGCGGCCAAGGAGATCAACCGGGCGCTCGGCCGGCGCGGCAAGGGCATGGACTGACCGAGGGCGGGCGGGGTAGCCTTCGTCGTCCGTCGCGCCGAGCCACCGCGTTCGCCGCGGAGCGCGGGAGGAAGACCAGTCGCGGAACGCGGGAGGAAGACCAGCCGTGCCCGGCAAGCACTCCGTGGGCGTCGCCACCAGCGGTTTCTTCGGCATCTCACCGACCCGTTCCCGGCTCGCGATCGCCGGCGGCGTGGTCGCCGCGCTGGTCGTCGGCAGCGCGGTGTGGTCGCTCACCAGCCGGTCGGACGATGACGAGCGGCCGTCCCTGATCGTGATCCCGACCGCGGCGCTGTCCGGCCCACCGGAGGGCGTCATCACCGCGGACCCGCTGGAGGACGAGTCGCCGTCCCCGGCCCCGTCCGCGACGGCCACCTCGCCGGCGCCGGCCCCGTCGTCGGCCACCGCCGCGCCCCGCACCACCGCGCCCGCCGCCCCGCCGTCGCCGACCCGCGCGCCCGCCGACGGCCTCGGCGCGCGATACGTGCTCGGCAGCACCTGGAACGACGGCTTCGTGTCGAACGTGGTCATCGGCAACGCCACCGGCGCGAACACGACCTGGCAGGTCCGCCTCACCTACCCCGCCGACGTCGAGATCGCCGTCACCGGCTTCTGGAACGCGACCGCCTCCGTCTCCGGCACCACGCTCGTCCTCGACGGCGGCCCACTCGCCGCCAACGGCGAGATCCAAGCCGGTTTCCAGGCCACCAAGAACACTCCCGCCCAGGTCAACCCGGTCTCCTGCACGATCAACGGCGTACCCTGCGCCGGCTTCCGACCCGCCGGCGGGTATCTCATGTGACGTTCGCGAGGGAACGCGTTAATCTGGTGTGGTTGCGTCGTCCACCCGGCGACGCCCGACGAGGGGGTGACTGGTTTCGACTTCGGATGCTGACGCAGGGGAAGCGAGCTGAGGAAGCCAACGTCGTCTCATAAATCGATCGTTGGAAAGTAATAAGCGCCAACTCTAAGCGCTCTGAGCTCGCTCTCGCCGCCTGAGGCGAGTAGCAGCTCTGCTGGTCTAGGCACGCCTTCGGCCTAGTCACCGGCATCATCTAGAAGGCTGGCCAAGCAAGCCCCGTCGTGAGGCTTGTGCGGTGAGACCAATCGCGACTGGGCCCGTCACACCGACTCGCTTGCGTGATCGGAGGGGCCGAGTAGAGGCACAGCAAGCTGCGCTCGGAGAAGCCCTGTTGATTCACCGAAGGACCCGGGTTCGATTCCCGGCACCTCCACGAGAGCGGCGTTACTTGAACCACCGCCCGCCAGGGCGGCACGGAGGTTCAGAGCCGTAGCAGCGGCGGCATCACCCACACGGGTGGTGCCGCCGCTGTCGTTCCTGGCCACGACGACCAGCGGCGCGATCAGATCGTCCGGGGCGTCTGCCGCGACGTAGGGGCCGTCGTCATCCGCGTCGAGGAAGATTTTGGCGAAGAAGGCCTGGTTGAGGGCGCGGCGGGCGCGCTTGTCAGCCAGGCGGTACATCTCCATCGGGTCGGCCAGCAGGTTGAGTAGATGGCGTAGCGTTTCATGGCCGACCTGCGGGTCCTGTACGTCCTCGACCTGCCGGGAGAGGCGGTCTCGCTCGTCGCGAATCTTCCGCAGACGTGCTCCGATCTTGTCCTGCGGCCAGTCCGGGTCGCCCACGAGATCGAGGAACCGGTCTTCCTGAGCGTTCAGTTCGTCTCGCCGGGCCTTGATGCGTGCCTGAAGCTCTGCTTTCGCGCGGCCGGAGTCACCGACCACCTGATCGAGCTTTTCAGCGATCCGCCGCCGCAGGTCGGTGGGCAGTGTGATCGCCGCGTAGTTGTCCCGGACCGCGTCCTCGACGCGGGCGACCGGCAGGTACGGGAGGTCGCAGATGTGGCGCTGCCGGCCCCGGCAGAAGTAGTAGAAGTAGTGCGCGCCGGTGTGGCTCTTGCCCCGCATGATCATGAGCCGGCTCTCGCAGCGATGACACCAGACGGTGCCCTTGAGGTAATGGTTGTGCGTCCGCTCCCGGACACCGCCCGCGCGCCGCGCTTCGAGCATCTGCTGCACCCGCTCGAACGTCTCGGGATCGATCAGCGGTTCGTGGCGCCCGCGGTACTCCTGCCCTCGGTAGGTGACATAGCCGAGGTAGTAGCGGTCGCGGAGCAGGTTGCCGATCGAGTTGATCGAGATGGGTGTGCCGGTGGGGTAGCGGCGGGTCGGCTTCGTCCGGAGGCCCGCGTCGGTCAGGGCGTCGATGAGCGCGTGGAATCCGTAGGTGCCGGTCGCGTACAGCTCGAACGCCATCCGGATCAGCGGGCCGCGCTCGGGGTCGATCGCGACCGTCCGGACCTCGCGGCCCTCGAACGTCTCACGGACGTTGAGGTAGCCGATCGGCGCCCGACCGACCGAGCCACCTTTGACGATCTTCTGGCCCATCTTGTACGCGATGTCCGCGCCGGACGCCCGGGACTGGTACTCGTTGACCGCGTCGAGGACGGTGGCGACCAGGTCACCGATCGCCGTGTCCTCGGTGTAGTCCATGACCGAGATCAGAACGGCCCCGGCGGTACGGAGATCCCGCTTGGTGATCGCGGCGTCGATGCTGTTCCGGTGCAGCCGGGATCGGGCGTAGACGATCACGTAGTCGATGCCGGTCTCAGCTTTGAGTCTCGCCATCATCTCGCGGAAGACCGGGCGTCCGTCGGTCGTGGTGGCGGATCGGCCGGGCTCCACGAACTCCTCGACGATCTCTGCGCCAAGCTCGGCGGCGCGGCGCTGGATGGCAGCCCGTTGTGCCGGGAGCGAGATGCCCTCGGGGTCGTAGTCGGTGTTGACCTGGCCGGCCGACGAGACCCGCAGGTAGGCGAAAGCTCGCTTGCTCGTCGGCCGGTCGTCATGGCTGCGCGCCATGGTCTGTTCCCTTCGTCAGTGGTGCTTCCGGTCTCGGTCCTGCCGGGCGCTCTCCTCGGCGATGAGGACGAGCGCCCGGATCAGCAGTTCTTCGTCGACGGTCTTCGTCCGTCTGATGCGGCGGGTGACGACGTGTCTCGCACGGGGCGTCATCGTCGTGCGGTGCCGTTTTCGAGGTTCGTTGGCGCCTCCCTTCGTCGTCCGTGTGTCCGTCCGTCCGGATGTCCGTCCGCGCGCTGATCTGCGCAGACGCGCGTGCGTGCGAGCGGACGTCCGCGGTCAATCCCTGTTGGCTCGCCACCGTCCGCGAGAGGCCTGAACGGCGCGGCCGGTGCGTGCCCAGGCGTGGAGCCGGTCGTAGATCCAGGTGCGCTTCATGCCGGTGAGTTGGATGAGGTCGGGCACCGAACGGCCGGTGGCGGGTGCGGTGTCGAGCGCTCGCCACAGCGTCTCTTCCGGCGTGATCACGGTGCCTTCGAGCACGTCGTCCGTGGCGTTCGTCGACGGCGCGTCAAGGGACGGCCGGCTGTTCGCGTGGTGCGCTGCCGTGCGGCGGACGTCGTTGTCGGTGACGAGATAGGCACGTGCACGACGCGGGCGGGTGTGGCCGTCCGCCAGGACGTAGAACTTGCCGGGTGCGTCGAGCGTGTGGGCGTGCCAGCCGGCCGCGAGCATGCCCCGGTCGAGGACGAGGTCGACATCGCGGCGCTCGCGGACGCGGAGGCAGATGCGGGTGCTCATCTGGGACCTGAGCGCGCCGCCGCCCATCGCCTTCTGCGTCGGCCGCTGGGTCGCTACGAGGAGGGTGACGGCGAGGGCGCGGCCCCGCCGGGCGATCGATTCGGCCGAGTCGACGGCCTCCGGTGCGGTGTCGGTGAGTTCGGCGTATTCGTCGATGACGACGATCAGCGCCGGGCGTTGGGCGCTCGGTTTCCAGACGCGGGAGGCGTCGCGCCCGAGGGCGTGCGCGCGGGCGTCGAGGATGCGGTTGGCATCGTCCAGCAGCGCCGCCGCTTCCGCCGGAGTGGTGGCGAGCCGGTCAAGGCACGACGCCCACGGGCGCAGTTCCATGCCGCCCTTGAGGTCTATGCCCCAGAGGACGACGTCCCGGCAGGCTGCGAGGTTGCCGAGGAGGCCGTTGAGGACCCCGCTCTTGCCGGAGTCGGTGGTGCCGCCGATCAGCACGTGACGACGCAGCACGGAGATGCGAACGTGCTCGGCATCCTCGAACACGCCGATGTCGATCGGGTCGGCAACGGACGTGCTCTGTGGACCCGGCCAGGGGATCGCGGTGGCGTGCGGGTCGGCGGCGAGAACGCGCATGACGAACCGGCCGGCGTGCGCCGGATCCGCCTCGACGCGGACGGCGCCGGGGCGCGTGCCGAGCCCCGACTCGATCGCGGGGACCTGGGCGACGGCGTCCGCGACGGTCTGGCCAGGCCGGAGGACCATGCTGGCACGCCAACCCCACGCGTCCACCACGGCGGACTGGATCTTCGAGCCGGCCAAGCCCACCCGCTCCGACATGCCGGGCCAGGCGCGGATCGTGCGGTCGACGCGGACTCGGGCGCGGCGCCTCCGATGCATCCACCACGGGACCGCACCGACCGCCGTGGTGACGAGGAGGAGCGTCGGCAGGGGAGCGGTGCCCGGCCCGTAAGCGGTGGCCGCGGTGAGCCACGCGCCCGCCGCCATGACGGCGGCGAACGCGCAAGCCTTCTCCTCGGATCGATAGCGGGGATGCCACAGCGTCAGAGTCGCCGTCGCCACCGTGCTGGCGGGTATCCATGGCCACGCGCCGGGATCGCGGTGGTGGAGAACGAGCGCCGTGACGTAGAGGGCAACCATGACGGCCACAGGTGCCAGCTCTGAGCGGTATCGGAAGAGCGCCTTGCTCAGCGCCACCAGTGCGAGCGCGAAAAGCGGTGAGCGGTCGGGGAAGACGACGATCGGGTCAGAGTGGCTACGGCGCCAACGCCGGGAGTAGGCCCGCCTCATCGGCCGGCCTCCGTGGCGTCCAGCTCGTCGCGCAGGTAGGCGAGCGGGTCGGCCTCGCCGTCGTGGTGGGCGGCGAGCGTGGCACGAGCGGCGGCGCGGAGATTCGCGAGTTCCATTCTCGCGAGCCGGGCCGTTGCGGAAAGCCGGTGCGCTTCGGCAAGCAGTAGCGGGATGTCCGCCAGAGCTGCGAGCGCCGCCGGCGGTGGGCTGGAGGCGAGCGCCGCTCGCAGGCGGATGCTGACGTCCTCCGTCGTGGTGTTCAGGTCGGCGGCCATGGTTAGAGGTCCAGACCGGCGATGAAGCGGGCGGCGGTGAGGAACGCGTCGCCGATCTGCGGGCCGAGTGAGGACGACGCGAGGAAGTAGCCGAACGCGGTACAGGTCGCGGCCTGCCAGAGGGGAAGCCGGGCGTAGCGCCAGAGCAGGTAGACGACCGTGCCGAGAAGGAGCGTCGCGGATATGGAAATGACCAAGGAAGTCTCCTTTCGTCGAGTCGTCAGTTGTCGGGGTGGCCGAGCGTCCCACCGGGCCGGCGATGACGCCGCGCGGTGAGCCGGCGGCGCTGCCAGCGGGACCGGGCGGAGCACTTGCGGCAGAACGTCGGGCTGTCCGCGGCGAGACGGGCGCCGCAGATGCAGGTCGGGCCGTCGTGAGGGTTCCGGCGGAGGTGAATCGTGGTGCTCCCTTCTCGTATGCCGGACCGCCAAATCAGAACATGTACAACACGTTCAGGTTTACGGTGCTCAGTGACCGCCTCCGATGTCAAGGGAGACGGCCAAGAGCGGCGGGCCGGCGATTCGTCAGTGCGGCTGCATCGACGAGACGAGAATGCGTGAAGGGAACGGGACGTAGTGAGGTCATGGCTGGACGTGTCGAAGATGTCTCCAATAGGGTTGGCTCCGGCCGGGACGTCCTACTGCGGGGAAACGATGCCGAACGATCGGTTACGCAGCGCTCTACTCGAACGCGGGATCACTCCCGTGGATCTCGCGCAGGCGCTCGAAGTGGACCCGAAGAGCGTGGAGCGGTGGATCACCGGGCGTATTCCGTACCGGCGTCATCGCTACGCCGTGGCCGCTCATCTCGGTGTTGACGAGGCCTATCTCTGGCCGGATGCGCTGACGCGGGACCAGGTCGCCAACGCGTCCGAGAGCGAGATCATCAGTGTCTACCCGCACCGGTGGGCGGTGCCGTCCGACCTGTGGCGCAACTTCTTCGACTCTGCGGAGCGCGAGATCGGTGTCCTGGTCTTCAGTGGCTTGTTCGTCGCTGAGGACACCGGCGTGCAACGCGTCTTCCGTAAGAAGGCTGACAACGGCGGGCGGGTCCGCATTCTGCTCGGCGATCCGGAGAGCGCGGTCGTAGCTCAGCGCGGCGCGGACGAGGGCGTGGACGACAGCATGGCCGCGAAGATCCGCAACGCGATGGTGCTCTATCGGCCGTTGCGTGACATCGACGGCATCGAGTTCCGGCTGCACGAGACGGTGCTCTACAACTCGATCTACGTCGCGGACGACCAGCTCATGGTCAACACGCACATCTACGGCTTCGGCGCCTACCACGCCCCGGTGCTGCATCTGCGCCGCGTGGCCGGCGGCGGCATGGTGAGCACGTACCTGGAAAGCTTCGAGCAGGTCTGGGACAGCGCCAGGCCGATGGATTGAGGAACGACGTGGGACGCCGCATCGACTACTTCGACGACCCTTCGGCCCCGAAAGCCAACAGCATCGTCCCGTCCGCCAACGTCGTCGTGACCGACGACCAGGGCCGGATCCTCCTGATCCACCGCACGGACAATGACAACTGGGCGGTGCCGGGCGGCGCGATGGATCTGGGGGAGTCGCTGCCGGATACGGCGGTGCGCGAGACGTTCGAGGAGACCGGGATCCACGTCGAGGTCACCGGACTCGTCGGCATCTACACGGACCCACGCCACGTCATCCTCTACACCAGCAACGGCGAGGCGCGGCAGGAATTCTCGGTCGTCTTCACCGCGCGTCCGATCGGCGGCGAACCGAAGACCAGCGACGAGTCACGCGAGGTCCGCTGGATGGCGCCGGCGGACATCCCGGACCTCACCATGGACCGGTCCATGCGTACCCGGATCATGCACTACTTGTCCGGAGACGGGGTGCCGCACCTTGGATAGCGAGTGGCTGGGCGTCGGCGCCGACGCCTTCTCCGCCATCGGTACGGTCGGCGCGTTCATCGTCGGGTTCGTGCTGTTCCGCCGTGAGCATCGGCGCGAGGCCGGCCGGGCCGAGGACGACCGCCGTGCGCAGGCGGCGAAGATCAGCGCGTGGGTGGAGCTGATCGTGAAGGCGGATGGTGCACGGGAACTCGCTTTCCACATCCACAACGCCAGCGACATGCCCATATACGACGTGGAGCTGCCGCTTCCCGAGGGCAACGACGTGGAGTTCGTCGGCCTGGTGCCGCCGGGCCAGACCATTCGGCGGCCGGCCCCGGCGGACTGGCTGCGTAGCTACGTCGATCCAGAACCGGTGCAGATCGAGTTCTTGGACAGCTCCGGGCGCCGGTGGACTCGGGACGAGCAGGGAACGCTCGCGCAGAAGGCCTAGCGGTCGTGCAGCCGTAGCGTGCTCTCGACGGCTTGGATGATGCGCGGCGCGGCTTCCGCGATGGAGTCGTGAACCGTACTGCCCGGCTCGTACCGAACCAGGATCTCGTCCAGGCGTTTGTGGACCTCGGTGGGCTCACCGTCCGGGCTGGTGGTCATGTCGCAGTAGGTGAGGGCGTCCGTCACCGGTGCGTCGAGGTAGGGGAACTCTGCCTCAAGCTGTTCGTGGAGACCGCGGTTACGCGCCTCGATCGCCGCGCAGGAATGATGCGCGACCAGCCGGCAGATCCGCTCATCGGCACCGGCCACGTCGCGGAGGTAACGGGCGCCGTCAAGAGCGTGCGAGCCGCTGTCGACGAGCGAGGGCGCATAGCCGATGTCGTGCAACCAGGCAGCACAGATCAGGGTGTCGCCGTCGTCGCCCAGCAGGTGCGCGATCGTCTCAGACTTGCGGCCGACGCCCTGGCTATGGTTCCAGCGGCGGGGCAGGACGTCGGCCAGCAACTGTTCCGAAAGTTCACGTGCCCACCCCGCTGCATCCATCGCCTCAGGCTAATGGCGGATCTCCGTCCGACCGAGAGTTCCGGACGAACCATCCCTTGCCCCGTCTCGCCTCGACGAGTCCGGCACCTTCCAGCGAGGCGAGCGCATGGCGGACAGTGCCGCGCGCGACGCTGTACTCGGTGGTGAGCGTCGACTCGCTGGGAAGGGCCTGACCTGGGCGCAGCGTCCCGCCCGTGATTTGTGCACTGAGGTCGCGTGCGATGCGGCGATGCTCCGGCATCCCGTGCTCTCCGCCACCCGCGAGTCGCCGCCGGCCGGATGCGAAGGTGAGGATGCCTTCCTCCGTAAGCAGAGACAGCGCTCGCCGTACCGTGTTGCGGGCTACGCCGTACTCGGCGGACAGCGCGCTCTCGGCCGGAAACGGCTGCTCCGGCGAGAACTCGCCGGCCGCGATCCGTCCTCTCAACGCGTCCGCGATCTGCCGGTACGCACCCCAGGCGGTCGATCTCTGCGCCACGGTCCTCCCTCGGCAACGGTCTGCGCCGAGGGTATGCGACGAGCGGCGTGCCAGCTTCAGCCGGCCGTGTCGTCCCCAGCCGGCTGAACTCGTGCGAGGAGGTCGCACAGGCGGGCTGCGGTATCGATCGAGATCCGGCCCACCCGCACCGGCGGCCCGTAGCCGAGCGTCATGATCGCGGCGAGATCCGGGAAGTCCCGGCCGACGTCGAAGCCTGCCTCTTCAAGTGAGGTGGCGAGCCGATCCGTCGCCTGCGCCGCCGCTTCCTTCGACGGATCCGCACTCCATTTGTACTGGTCACTCATCCCGTTCTCCCTGCCGTCGATCTCGTGTTAAGCCGAGCCTTCCGCCGGTGCCCCGAAAGCCGTACCTCAGCGTGAGGGACGTCTTGGGACTTCTTGGCCTAGGATTCAGGTCAGTCGACGTAAGGGGGCCTGGAATGAGGCATCCGCTCGCCCGCGCGCTCCACGGCATCGGCATGGACATGACCGATGTGGCCGCGCGCCTGGAGGTCGATCCCAAGACCGTCGCCCGCTGGATCGACGGCCGCGTGCCCTATCCCCGGCACCGCGCGGCCCTCGTCCGTCTGACCGGCTGGACCGAACGGGACCTGTGGCCCGCCGCCGCGCCACCGGAGCCCACGGACGTCGCTTCCGAGGTACGGGTTACCTACCCGCACCGCTCATCCGTTCCGGCTGACGTCTGGCACCGCTTCTTCACTCGCGCTGATGCAGAGATTGGGGTGCTTGCCTACAGTGCCCTCTTTCTCGCCGAAGACGCCGCCGTGCTCGCCCTCCTACGGAAGAAGGCCGAAGCCGGCACCCGCGTCCGCCTCCTCCTGGGCGACCCGGACGGCATATTCGTCGCCGCCCGCGGTGCGGAGGAAGGCGTCGGAGACCTGATGACGGCCCGCATCCACAACGCCCTCCTCCTCTTCCGCCACCGAACAACCTTCAACCCCGTCGACATCCGACTGCATGACACAACGCTCTACGCCTCGATTTTCCGCGCCGACGACGAGCTGATGATCAACCCGCACGTCTACGGCAAGCCGGCCTCCCACGCCGCCGTCCTCCACCTCCGACGACGCCCGAGCGGAGAGGGAATGGCGCAGACCTACCTCGAATCCTTCGAACGCATCTGGCGAGAGGCCCGCCGTCTTACCTAGCCGGCCTTCACCGACTCCGCCCGATCCGTTCTCCTCCTGCGCTGATCCAGCCCACCGTTGTCGCTGGCCTGATCCGCGTACCGACTCTGCAACTCCAGCAGCTCATCGAAGACCTCCGCCATCCTCCGCACCTGCTCCGGCATCAGCGCATACTGCGCCTCCTCCCCGTCCTGCCGCATCGTCAACACCAACAGCGGAAACCCATCGTCCTCGTCCGCCTGAACCCGCCGCACCTTCACCGCGACGAAGTCCTCCTCTTTGCTTGCGTACACGGAGGTCGACGGGACTGTGCCACGAGGGGTGTTTCCGGCCCGACACGCCGGGCTGAAGTCCTGGCGGGATGGGCACCGTGAGTGATGACATCGAACGTTGTGAGTCCACGGAAGAAGATCGAGGGTGACGGGCGGCAGCTGTCGCCGGAGCAGGCCGCTGCGGCGGCGATGGTGGCCGAGGCGAAGGCGCGCGGGCTGGAACTGACCGGTCCGAACGGCCTGTTGAAGCTGTTCACCAAGAATGTCCTCGAGACCGCGTTGAACGAGGAGATGACTGAACACCTCGGTCATGCGAAGAACCAGGCATCGCCGGAGCGTGAGTCGACAAATGTGCGCAACGGCAGCCGCGGCAAGACGGTGATCTCGGATGCGGCCGGTGAGGTGCGTATCGACGTGCCGCGAGATCGGGAAGGGACGTTCGAGCCGCAGATCGTGAAGAAACGGCAACGGCGCCTGACCGAGGTCGACGAGATCGTGTTGTCGTTGTATGCGAAGGGAATGACGACCGGGGAGATCTCCGCGCATTTTGCGGAGATCTACGGTGCGTCGGTGTCGAAAGAGACGATCTCGCGGATCACCGATAAAGTCGTGGCGGAGATGACGGAATGGTCGACCCGGCCACTCGATGCCGTTTACGTGGCCGTGTTCATCGACGCCATCGTCGTCAAGGTCCGTGACGGCCAGGTCGCCAACCGGCCGGTCTACGCGGCCATCGGGGTCACCGTGGACGGCCACAAAGACGTCCTGGGGTTGTGGTCCGGCTCCGGTGGCGAGGGCGCCAAGTTCTGGATGAGTGTCCTGGTGGATCTGAAGAACCGTGGCGTGCGGGATGTGTTCTTCGTCGTCTGCGACGGGCTGAAAGGGCTGCCGGACACCGTCGAGGCGGTGTGGCCGCAAGCGATCGTCCAGACCTGCATCATTCATCTGATCCGGAACACTTTTCGTCTGACCTCCCGGGCGGATGCCGACGCGATCAAACGCGACATCAAACCGATTTACACGGCGGTCAACGCCGACGCCGCGCTCGCCGCTCTGGACGACCTCGAGGAGAAATGGGGGAGTAAATACCGGGCGATGATCCGGTTGTGGCGTAACGCGTGGGATGAGTTCATCCCGTTCCTCGATTACGACGTCGAGATCAGGAAGGTGATCTGTTCGACGAACGCGATCGAATCATTGAACGCCCGCTACCGTCGTGCTGTTCGCGCACGCGGGCATTTCCCCAGCGAGCAGGCCGCGTTGAAATGCCTGTATCTTGTGACCCGCAGCCTGGACCCGACCGGGGCCGGCCGCGCACGATGGACGATCCGCTGGAAGCCCGTGCTGAACGCCTTCGCCATCACCTTCGGTGACCGCTGGCCGGCCGCCGAAACCTACTGACCGAAGAGCCGGAAACACCGATCTTGGTACGGACCCAGGTCGACTCATGCACCTCCTCGGAGGGCTCGGTCTGGGAACACCAAGAGGGATGTTGGCTGGTCACGACGATCCTCCTCGTCGGTTGATGGCTTTATCTGCCACAAGGGTTGTGAGGGCGATAGCCTGTGTGGCTTACGTAGGCGACCGTTGGTCCACCCACCTTCAGGAGCCTTGCGACGTACTAAGCCTGGCGCCGACATTTCCGCAGGGGATCCACGCGGGCCGAGACGTCTCGTGACGTGCTCGCGTCCTAGTGAGGTCGGCGAGAAGGGCCACACCGCCTTGGCATCGGGGCGAAGCCAGCGACAGACGGAGGAAGAGAATCTCATTTTTGCGGTGGTGTGCACCGATCTTCACAGAAGGTGCATATTTTAGCTGTTTCCCTATCGCAAGCTTCGGGCCTCCACTAGCTTTGACCGGATTTAGCGACTCTCAGACGAACGTCCTCTTAGGATCGCCGAGGATAGTGGTCGTTAGTACGATTGGGTGATGACGTGAAGATCTGGATTGGATATTGTCTCCGCGTGGGGGGTGGATGATCCCAATGCGTTTGCGGCATGTGCATATTGAGAACTACTCGCGCTTACCTGCGATCGATCTGGAAATCCGGCGCCATGCTGTCATTGTTGGAAGGAATGATGCCGGCAAGACTTCAATCCTGCGGTGTTTAAACTATCTTCTTGGTTCCACGATGAGCCAGCTATACGGCGGCATGAAAATCTCCGATCTCGCGGACCCTATTCGTGCGTTCGTTGTCAGGGCCAGATTGTGTGATTTTGCGGATGAAGAACGTGCCCTCTTTCCTGATGAGATTTCTATTGACATGGCCGGCGAGGCGTCGCTTCTAATAGAGTTGCGCGCCGAAATCCTCGCCGGCGAGGACGTACTTTCTATTCGGCGATATTTTCCGGAGTCCGGTCACGCTAGGCAGCCTACGCGCGATCAGTTGAACGCGATCGGGTGGCGTTATCTGCCCGCGGCTAGGAATGGCGGCAAGGATATCCTCGATGGTCGAGATGGTGCGCTTAAAACGCTCTTGGGTGGTGTAGACCTTACTGATGAGCTCGATCATCTTAGTGAAGCAATCTTCGAATTCGATAGCGTCTTATCTTCTTCGCCTGCCTTGGAGCAATTGAGGAGGCTTCTGGCACAACAATTGAATGAGGCCCTCCCAGACGGCCTTGTAGATTCCGACCTGGAGATTCGGTCCGTCGTTTCGGCTGGCGATCTATTGCGAGCGGTCGCGTTCTATGTCAAAGATGGCGTGCATTCCCGTTTGATCACCGAGCAATCTGACGGTTTGAATGCCCTTATCGCGATGGCTTGCTTTGATTTAGCTATGGCGGGCGCGAACGTTGTGGCGATTGATGAGCCGGAGACTCACCTCCATCCGGCAAGTCAGCGCGCTCTAGCTTCGCTACTGGCGAAGGGCGGCAATCAAAAAGTTATCGCCACGCACTCGCCCGCGATCGTGCAGCGATTCGATCCGGACGACGTTATTGCCTTTTCTCCGGGTAAGGAATGTCGGCAACTTGCATTAGGCATGGTTTCGGCCTATGACAAAACGATGGCGCATTGGTGGACTAGTTCGCGTCTGGAGCCTCTAACTGCAAAGACGCTCGTCCTTGTGGAGGGTGTAGCTGATCGGGTAATTTTGGAAGCTGCTTTTGAGGCAGTGCATTTCAATGCTGACGGTGCCGGGGTGTCAATTGTTGAACTCGGCGGGGCCGAGAGTTTCAGCGCAGTTTATCGCCTTTTTGGCCCTCAAGGTTTTGGAATCGGTATCACGGGTCTAGTTGACGAAGATCATGAGGAGAACTGGGCGTCGGTGATGGGGGTCGACGTCTCATTGCTTCCAGATCTAGGGATTATGGTTGCCCGTGCGGATCTCGAACATGAATATGTGGATGCTCTTGGTCCGTCGATTGTTGTGCAGAAGCTGATTGATGCTGGAGTGCTGTTGCCTGACAAGCTGATGAGAGATGTGGGTGCGATGGACGTCGCTTCCGTCAGTTCGCAGGGCATTCGAGGTTTTTGCGGGAAAAGTAAGAGGAAAGTGTATTCCGCACTTGCGGTGGCGCCGTTAATCGAAGAAAGACACGTTTCGATAATGCGGGGAGTTCGTGACTTGATTGGCTTCCTGATGAAGGGGCGGTAGCTTCGCATGCCTGCGTATCCTCCCGAGAAAGAAGCGCTTCTTGAAATCGGTAAAAGAAATGTAGTAATAGTTGCACCTCCGGGTTGTGGAAAAACAGAGGCTCTAGCGCTTCGCGCTAAAGGGCTGATTCAATCTGGCGAGGTTAGGGCGCCGCAGCGAATTCTGGCGTTGACTTTCTCAAATCGGGCGCGCGACAACCTTAATGCAAGACTCCGCATCACTCTAGGTGATGCGCTCTATCTCCGTTGCATGACGGTTTCGAACTTTCACGGGTTTGCTGCCCGAGTTTATAGAGCGCATGCTGCAACTATCGGACTTTCTCCGGAGTCCGTAATGCCGGAAAAGGGTTGGCTTGGTTCGGCACTGCAATCCCTTGGGGCGAATTCTAAGATGGCTCGCCAGGCCGAATCGATCATCCGGGAAGTCAAGCTGAAGCCCTTTTCTGATGAACAGGTGCTTGAAAGTCTGGCGTCTATGGGCGCCGACTATGCCCTTCAGGTAGAGCGTCTTCGTATATCTGAAGATCGGTTGGACTTTCCGGACTTGTTGCGTCACTGTCAGCGCATCTTAGCGGTCGAAGCGGTGTCTGCTCTGTATAGAGGGCATTTCGGGGGAGTTCTCGTTGATGAGTTCCAGGACCTAACTGAGCAGCAGCTCGATATAGTGATGGCTCTAGGTGGAGATAATATGACGCTTGCGGGCGACCCGGCGCAAGCTATCTACTCCTTCGCGGGCGCTGACGTTGAGGCCGTATCGCGGCGCATTGCAGAGTTGTCAGACGTGAAAAGAGTCGAATTTACTCAATCATATCGTTCATCGCCTCACGTTTTGAAGGTCGTTAATGCCATTGGTGGGCCATTGGGAGTGCCTTCACTCTCTTCGGTGGAGCCGGAAAAATGGTTCAACGGTGGCGTCGTGTCATGCAGAAAATTTGTAGGTGAGGCGGAGGAGGCGGATTATGTATTCGACCTTTGTTCGGCTCTTATGGTGAAGGACCCGAAATTAAGTATTGGAGTCATCTCCAGGGTTAACTACCGCAGAGGTACTGTAGATAACCGCTTCCGATCAACGGATCTGTTCCCGGTTCGATTGTGGGAAAATCCGGCTTACAGCCCGGAGGTTATCAAGATTTTGCGAAGAGAAGTGCAGAAGATATCGTTGGCTGGCGGGCTGGACGAGGCGTCGAAGTGGGACTTGCTGGAGTCGGGCTGTTTGGCGGCTGTTGAGCCAACTGACGTAGATCTATTGGCGGATATGCAGCAGGCTCTCGAGTTCCTATCCGGCGAGATCGCGGGCGGCATCACGTTGGAGGCATCCGTCTTGGGGTTGCGTGTGTCCGAAAACGAACTGGCACCCATCGGCCCTGGGGCTCATCTGTTGAATGCGCATGTAGGAAAAGGGCAGCAGTTCGATTGGGTTTGCGTTGTCGGTGTCGAGGAAGGATTAATTCCGGACTTTAGGGCGAAAGATGCTAAGAGTATTGCGGAGGAGCGTCGTACCCTTTTAGTTATGGCATCCCGCGCCAAGTATGGAATTCTCGCCACTTCGGTTTCACATGTGAATGGCTTGTATGGTCCTCGGATGGTAACCGTATCTCGATGGTGGGAAATTCTGGAAGGTGCTTCGACTTCTCAGTATGCGAATCCCCGCGATTTAGCCAACGTTATGACTCCGAATAAAGAAGCGGATGCAGTGGAATCGCCTGCCGATGTGGCAGTTAACCCCACCTCGGGCTGACGTCTGGACGAACCGTCACTCGTGAGGGCCCTGTGACACCGAGTGCGCCTTCGGGTTGGAGTAGGCGGACAGCACCTCCACGGCCTACGGCCCCCCTGTTCGCGGAAAGCGCGAACCGGGGGGCCGTTTCGTATTCCGCTCCGGGGGCCGAGCCCCCGGACGCCCCGCGGTGCGGTGGTTGCGCTTGGTGGGTGCGTGCGGTTGGGCGCGGTGTGGTTGGGCGCGGTGTGGTGGTTGCGCTTGGTGGGTGCGGTTGGGTGGGTGCGTGCGGTAGTGGGGCTGGGTGGCAGTGTGGCTGGGCTTGTTACTCGTCGTTGAGGGTGTGTAGGCGGGTGGTGAGGTCGGTGGCGAAGCGTTCGAGGAGGCGGCCGAAGGTGCGGCGGTCCTCGGGGGACCAGTCGGCGAGGACGTCGCCGAGCAGGCCCAGCACGGTGCGCATGTAGCGGTCGACGGCGGCGGTGCCGGCCGGGGTCAGCTCGACCAGGCGGGCACGCTGGTCGAGGGGGTCGACGATGCGCCGGGCCAGGCCGCGCCGCTCCAGCTCGTGCACCTGGCGGGTGATGTGCGGGCCGACCACCTGCATCCGCTTGGCGATCTCGCCGACGCGCAGTGGGCCGCCTCCCATGTGCAGCGTGACCAGCACCGATATCGCAGGGCGGTCCAGGTCGGGGCCGGCGCTCTCGGTGGCGCGCTCGATGAGGCGGCTCCGGGTCATCACCGTGCCGAGCTGGCTCAGGCGGGGCAGCACGGCCAGCAGATCGAACTCGCCGGTGTCGGTCGTCTCGCTCATCACCCTCGTTTCGATACCTAAGTTAGGTATATGGTTCTGGAATTAGATACCTGAGGTAGCTAACTGGGAGGCAGGTCATGAGCAGAGTACTCATCTCCGGCGCGAGTATCGCCGGTCCCGCGCTGGCGTACTGGCTGCGGCGATACGGCTTCGACGTGATGGTGGTGGAGAAGGCGGGCGCGGTCCGCGGCGGCGGCTATCCGATCGACATCCGGGGAACCGCGCTCGAGGTCGTGCACCGGATGGGCATCCTGCCGGAGCTGCGGAAGGCCCACGTCGACACGCGGCGGCTCACGTTCCTGAACCCGGACGGCAGCGTGATCAACTCCGTCCGGCCGGATGCCGTCGTCCGCGGCGTCGAAGGCCGGGACATCGAGGTGCGGCGCGGTGACCTCACCGAGATCCTGTACGCCGCGGTCCGCGACGACGTGGAGTTCCGGTTCGGCGACGGCATCGCGTCGTTGGACCAACGCCCCGACGGCGTCGACGTGACCTTCCGCAGCGGGCTGCAGCGCACGTTCGAGCTCGTCATCGGCGCGGACGGCCTCCACTCGAACACCCGGCGCCTGGCCTTCGGGCCGGAGGCGCGGTTCCACCGGTACCTCGGCCACTGCTTCGCCGGTTTCACCATGCCCAACGAGCACGGCCTCTCGCACGAGGGCATCGCCTGGAGCCGCCCGGGACGCGGCGCGGCCCTCTACGCGGCCGGCGCCGGCGAGCACGTGCACGGCTTCCTCACCTTCGACCGGGCGGAACCGCCGCTGGACGCCTTCCGCGACCCCGACGCGCAACGCGACCTCGTCGCCTCGGTCTTCGCCGGCGACGGGTGGGAGATCCCCCGGATGGTGGCCGCGATGCGCGCGGCCGACGATCTGTTCTTCGACGTGATCAGTCAGATCCGCATGCCCCGATGGTCGGCCGGCCGGGTCGCGCTGGTCGGCGACGCCGCGTACGCCCCGTCGTTCCTGACCGGCCAGGGGACCAGCCTGGGTCTGGTCGGCGCGTACATGCTGGCCGGTGCCCTGGCCGCCGAGGCGGACCACGAGAGCGCGTTCGCGGCCTTCGAGAACGGCACCCGGCCGTTCGTCGAGCTGAACCAGAACCTCGTCGGCGAGGGCGACTCGACCCTCTTCCCGCCCACCGAGGAGGCCCTGGCGAAGCGCAACGAGATGCTGCGCGGCCTCGACGCCGTGCCGCCCACCGAGGGGCGGCCCGAGCACTCGGCGCTCACGCTCCCGGCGTTCGAGCGACGACGGTAGGCGGTCCGGACGTCGCCACGACCGGCCGGTGACGCCGGTCGCATGCGGACGCTGACGCCGGGACTTGCCCCTGACGTCAGCGTCAGCTTCTAGGGTCGTCCGTGTTCGCCTGTCCACGGATGGAGATGTGTGATGGCAAAGGGCTTTTCGCGACGGCGCGTGCTCGGCGCGGGCATGGGGATCGGGGCGGGAATCACGCTCGGTGGTCTGCCGGCGGCGCACGCGTCGGGCGGCACCGGGCCGTCGGTGGCGATCGTCGGGGCCACGGTGATCGACGGGACCGGGGCACGCCCGCGGCGTGACATGACGGTGGTGGTGCGGGGTGGACGCATCGCCGACGTCGGGGCCGCGCGGGACGTGCGGGTGCCGGGGGACGCGGAGGTGGTGGACGGGCGCGGGAAGTTCGTGGTGCCCGGGTTCATCGACTCGCACGTGCACGGGAGCGGACAGGAACAGATCGACCTGCCGTTGTTCCTCGCCAACGGCGTGACCACGGTCCGCGACATGAACGGGCAGGCGCCGCTGTACGACTGGCGGGACCGGATCGCGGCGGGCACGCTGTCCGGGCCGCGGTTCCGGGTGGCCAGCAGCATCATCGACGGGAACCCGTCGCTGCTCGCCGGGCTCGGAGCGCCGTACGTCGAGGTGGCGGACGCGGCCGAGGCCAGGGCGGCGGTGCGGGCGGCGGTGGCCGGGGGAGCCGACTTCATCAAGGTGTACGTGCGGCTGACCCCGGCCGCCTACCACGCGATCGCGGACGAGTGCCGCCGGCTGGGCGTCACGTTCGTCGGGCACACGCCGGACGCGGTTCCGCTGACCGAGGCGAGTGCGGCCGGGCAGCGCAGCTTCGAGCACGTCTACACGAACTGGTTCGCCACGTCGAGCCGGGAGGCGGAGATCCGCCACCGGCTCGCGCGGATCACGGTCGGCGCGGGCGAGTTCAACAGCTGGTTCAACCAGACGCATCCGCTGGAGGTGCTGGCGGCGCGCAGCTTCGACCCGGCGCGGGCCCGGACGGTCTTCGCCCGGCTCGCGGCCGACGGCGCGCACCAGGTACCCACGCTGACCCACCATCGGGTGTTCGACCTGCCGGAGTCCGTGGCGCTGCACGAGGACCGGCTGCGGTACCTGCCGGCCGCCACCCGGGCGGGCTGGCAGGCGCAGCTGGAGCAGGTCTTCCTGGCCGGCCGGACGCCGCAGGACGTGGTGGAGCACCGGGAGCTGTTCGGGGCCCGGGTGCGCTGGATCGACGCCGCGCACCGGGCCGGCGTGCCGGTGCTCGCCGGCACCGACACCGGGACCGCCTACGTCTACCCGGGATTCAGCCTGCACGACGAGCTGGCGAACCTCGTCGAGGCCAGCTTCAGCCCGATGCGGGCCCTGCAGGCGGCGACGAGCGCACCCGCCCGGTTCCTCGGGCTGCACGACGTGGGCGTCGTGCGGCGCGCCGCGGTCGCGGACCTCGCCGTGCTCGACGCCGACCCGCTCGCCGACATCCGTAACACCCGGCGCGTGCACGCCGTGGTGGTGCGCGGCGAGCTGATCAGCGCGGAGCGGCGGGAACGCATGCTCCGCGACGTCGAGGCGGCCGCGGCGTCCGGGGTGCTGCCCGCGCGCCTGGCCGGCTGCGCGTGTACCCCGGTGCTGCCGGCGGCCTGACCGGGCCCGCGGAACAGCGGCCCGGTCAGGCCGCGATCGACGGGGCGGCCCGGCCGACATACCCGGCCCGCCGCACTTCGCGGCGGGCCGGTCCCGCACCGCGGTGCCGGGCGGTCCCGCACCGCGGTGCCGGGCGGTCCCGCACCGCGGTGCCGGGCGGTCCCGCACCGCGGCGCCGTGTGGTGGTCAGATGCGCGGCATGACGGTGGTGGCGATGGTTTTCGCGTCGGCCAGGTTCGCACCGTCCGAGCCGCCGCGGGAGTAGACGTCGATCTGGACGGTGCCGTAGAGGACGAACAGGTGGCCGGAGAGCCAGAAGGCGTCCTCGCCGACGCCGTCGACCGGTTCGGCGCCGTCGATCGCGAGCTGGAAGTCGGCGGCGGTGGTCCGGCTGAGGAAGATCGCGAGCTGGCCGCTGTTCTGCTGCCACTGGCAGTAGCGGGTGGTGTCGCCGGCCGGCACGCCGTCCTCGTCGATCTGGGTGATGTCGCGGCCGGTGAGCGCGGTGACCTCGGCCTCGGAGAGCAGCGTGCACGGGTCCGGGATGGCGCCGGCGTCCTTCACCGAGCCGAGCCCGCTGTCGGCACCGGCCGCCCGGGAATCCGCCGCCGGCGAGGAACCCGCCTGCGCGGAACCGGCCGGGTTCGCGGAGCCAGCGCCCCCGGCGACCGGGCCTGCACCGGCCGGATCCGGCGCCGTGGCGGCGGGCGCACCGCCGCCACCACCACCACCACCGGCACCGGCCCCGGACGACGGGATGACGCCGCAGCCGGTGACGACGGTGGACAGTGCGGCGAGGACGAGCACGGCGGGCAGAACGAGTCGTGACTGCACGGGATTCTCCCTACGAGTTGCTGCCGAGGCCCTTGTCGAGCACCGTGGCGGAGGCGGTCACGGTCGCGGAGTCCATCGGCCCGCCGCCGACCGTGTAGAGCGCGTACGTGTGCGTCTCCGTGCTGCCGACCTCGCCGGAGCAGGAGAAGAGGAATTCCAGGGAACCTTCGGTACCGACCGGGCCGTACGTGCCGGGCGTGTGCGTCGGGTCGTCGACGGACAGCGCGCCGCCGGCCGCACCGCTGATCTTCCATTCGATGACGAGCGGGACCGGCTCCGCGCGGAACACGGCGGTCCCCTCCGCACACCTGGGCTGCCGGGCGATCCGCAGGAACTCGACCCGCGCCCCCGCCACGGACGACGACGCCCCCGCACCCGCCGGCCCGGGCACCGGCGGCACTGCAGCCGGCGGCACTGCAGCCGGCGGTTGGGGAACCGGCGGCACGGCGACCGGCGGCACCGAGACGGACGACGGCACGGACCCGGCACCGGACGTGGACCCGGGCGGACCGGAGGAGGAAACGGTCGGGGGAGCGACCGACACCGCGGTGGGAGCCGCCGCGCCGCCCGGGGAGACCGTGCACCCCGGCAACGCCACCACACCTACCACCAGAAGCACAGCTGACCTGGCAGATCGCATCACACCAGCAAGGGTCGGCGACCCCGCCAAAGAATCACCAAACACGCCGGTACGCCGACCGCCGCACCGCGCGAGCCGCCGCACCGCGCGAGCCGCCTCAGCGCGCGAGCAGCCCCGCCACCGCCGCCGCGAGCGTGGTCGCGGTCGCCTCCCGGTAGACGCGAGCCACCGCCGCCGCGCCGAGCCGGGCCCGCGCCTGCTCCTCCGCCCGCGTACGGTCGGCGATCTCGTCGGGTGTGAAGCTCGGCGCGCCGAGCGCGGAGCGTTCCCGTTCGGCGAGCGCGAGCAGCCGCAGCCCGTCGGCCGGGTCGCCGTCGAGCACGTCGAGCTGCGCCAGGCCCTCGATCGCGTCCAGCTGACCCTCGACGATGCCGAGTTCGGTGTAGACGGCCAGCGAGTCGCGCATGGCGGTGCGTGCGGCGGCGTGCCGGCCGCGCCGCCGCGCGGTGGTGGACAGGTTGGACAGCGCGGCGGCCTCACCCCGGCGGTCGTGCAGGTCACGGAAGCCGGTGAGAGCGCGCGTGAACAGCTCCTCCGCCTCGTCCAGCCGGCCCAGGCAGCGCAGCGTGCCCGCGGTGTTGTTGGACGCGGCCGCGACCATCCGCGCGTCGGACCGCTCCTCCGCGATGCGCAGCGCCTCGTAGCCGAACTCCAGCGACGCCGGGTAGTCCTCCTGCGCCTGCGCGGTGATCAGCAGGTTGTTCAACGCCGCGACCAGGCCCGGCCGGCCCGCGTCGCCGAGTGACCGGAGGACGGCCAGACAGTCCTCACCCAGCCGCCGGGCCGCCGTGAGGTCACCGGAGTTGCGGGCGAGCGACGCGGCGGCCCGCAGCGCCGCCGCCCGGGCCGCCGACGGCTCCGGCGGGCTCGCCTCGAGGGCGCGTCCGAGCCGGGCGCGTCCCTCGGCCATCCGTCCGGCGACCCACCAGTACCACCACATCCCGGCCGCGATCCGCAGCCCTTGTGCGGCGTCGCCGTCGCGCAGCGCCCAGTCGATCGCGCCGGTGATCGTGTCGTGATCGGCGGCGATCCCGGCCAGCCACGCGGTGTGCGCGGGCCCGTCGACCGGCGGCGGGGTGGCGAGCCGGTTCTCGCAGAGACCGGCCAGCCGGCGGTACGCGTCCGCGCGCTCGGCCGGGTCGAGGCGCTCCCTGGCGTACTCACGGATGGTTTCGATCAGCCGGTAGCGCCCGTCCCGCCGTTCGACCATGGACCGGTCGACGAGCTGGGTGAGCGGGTCGAGCGCGTCGGTGCCGGCCACCGCGCCGGCGGCGGTCAGGTCGAACCCGCCGCCGAAGACGCCCAGCCGCCGCAGCAGCTCCTGTTGCGGCCGGTCGAGCAGGTCGTACCCCCAGTCGATGGCGGCGCGCATGGTCCGGTGCCGGGCGGCCGGGGCGACGCCGGTGAGCAGGTCGAGCCGCCGGTCGAGACGCGACATGATCTCGGCGAGCGGCAGCGCGCGCAGCCGGGCCGCGGCCAGCTCGATGGCGAGCGGCAGGCCGTCGAGGCGTCGGCAGAGCTCGCCGGCGACCTCGTGTTCCGCCGGGGTCAGCGCGACCCCGCCGCGCGCCGCCGCGACCCGGTCGGCGAGCAGCCGCACGGCGTCCGGCGTGGCGAGCCCGTCCAGCGCGAACACCACCTCACCGTCCAGGCCGAGCCGCTCCCGGCTGGTCGCGACGAGCCGCAGCCCGGGCGCGGCGGCCAGCAGCGCGCCGGCGAGCCCGGCGGTGGCCGGCCGCACGTGCTCGCAGTTGTCCAGGATCAGCAGCGTGCGCCCGGTCAGCCGGCGGGTGATCGTGTCCAGCAACGGGACGCCCGGCTCCTCGGGCGCGCCGATCGCGGCGGCCAGCCGGGCGTCGAGCGGGCCGTCGCGGTGCTCGGCCAGCTCGACGACGTGCACCGCGTCGTGGTCGGCCGCGACGGAACGGGCCAGCTCCAGGCTGAGCCGGGTCTTGCCGGCGCCGCCCGGACCCGCGACGGTGAGCAGCCGGGCGGTGCCGAGCAGCCCGATCGCCCGGTCGAGTTCGGCGCGGCGGCCGATGAACCGGTTCGGTCGTGCGGGCACGCCCGGGACCGGGGCGTCGAGCGTGGGGTCCTGCCGGCGTACCGCCTCGGCGAGCGCGTCCAGCGCCGGGCTCGGCGTGGTCTCCAGCGCGGCGAGCGCGGCGGCCGTCCGCCGGTGGGCGCGCAGCGCGTCCCCGGCCCGCCCGCAGCGGTACAGCGCGAGGATCAGCTGCCGGACCAGCGGCTCGGTGGTGGGTTCCGCGGCGACCCAGCCGGCCAGCTCGGTCGCGGCCTCGGCGTGCCGGCCGTCCGCGAGCGCGTGCTCCGCCCACCGCCGCCGGGCGTCGAGGCGCAGCTCCGCGAGCCGGGCCGCGTCGGCGGCGACGGCCGGTCCGGCGGGCACGTCGTCGTACGCCTCGCCGTGCCACAGCGCCAGCGCGCCGGTCCGCTCGAACTCGGCCGCGTCCAGCACCGCGCCGGTCAGGTCGAGGCGGTACCCGGCGGACACGGTGCGCAGCCGGTCACCGACGGCCTTGCGCAGCGCGGAGACGTGCATCTGCAGCGTGGCGGTCGCGGTCGGCGGCGCCCCGTCCGGCCACAGCTCGGCCACCAGCCGGTCGACCGTGACCGGTCGGCCGCGCACGGCCAGCAGCACGGCCAGCAGCGCCCGGGGTTTCGGCGCCAGGACGGTCTCGCCGGCCCGGACCGGCCCCAGCACCTGGAATCGCACCGCTCCGAGCGTAGGCGTCCGGTGCACGCCGGGTGAGGTCTCGGCGCGGCGGTGTGAACGACCGGAACGGAATTGACCCGCGGAGGAGAATTCCGGCATGACCGACTGGACGACCCGGCCCGAGACGCCCACCGACATCGCGGCGGTCCGGGCCGTCACGGCCGCCGCGTTCGACACGCCCGCCGAGGCCGACCTGGTCGACGCGCTGCGCCGGGACCCGGCGTGGATCGACGGTCTGTCGATCGTGGCCACGCTGCCGGACGGCACGGTGGCCGGGCATGCGCTGCTGACCCGCTGCCACATCGGCGACGTGCCGGCGCTGTGCCTGGCGCCCTGCTCCGTCGCGCCCGCCCACCAGCGCACCGGCGCCGGGTCCGCCGCGATCCGGGCGGCGCTGGACGCGGCGCGCGCGACGGGCGAGGCGTTCGTGGTCGTGCTCGGCCACCACACCTACTACCCGCGGTTCGGCTTCCGCCGGGCGTCGGAGGCCGGCATCCGCCTGCCGATCGAGGTCCCCGACGAGGCCGCGATGGCGCTCACGCTCGACCCGGCACGGCCGCTGCCGGCGGGAACGGTCCGCTACGCCGCGCCCTTCGGGATCTGACGCCTCCGCACCGCACCGGCGGAGATCCGGGATCCGGTCGATCAGGACCTGACGGTCCCGGTTCGCCGGTGGGCGCGTGCCGCCGCTCCCGCCGGAGACCGGTCGGCCGTGGCCGGCCTCCCTGCCACGTCCGTCGTCGGTCGCGCAGAACCGTGCCGGGGCACGTGGCGGACGTACCCTCGGCGGCGGTTCGGTGGTGTGGTGGGTCAGCTGTGCGGTGCGGCGCCGCGCTGCCGGGGGCGGTGGGCCTCGTAGACGAAGGCCGGCGGGGGGTTGCGCCAGAACGTGCGGCTCTGGGTGACCTCCTCGAACGTGGCGCCGAGCGCGTCCCGGAACCGGCGGGCGCCCGGCATGCGGCTGCCCATGCTGAGCGTGATCGTGGTGAACGCGCCGTGCGGGGCCATCGAGGCGGCGACCGCGGTGAGGATGCCGCGCGCCTGCTCGTCGGAGAAGAGCGTCCACGGCAGCGCGCTGACGACCACGTCGGCCTGGCCGAGACCGCGCTCGGCCAGCAGCGCGGGGAGCCGGCCCGCGTCGGACTCGGCCACGTCGACCGTCGGGTACCGGTCACGGAGCAGGCCGGCGAAGACCGGGTCTATCTCGATCGCGAGGTGGTGGCCCCGGCCGCCGAGCCGGTGCTGGATCCATTCGGTGACGGCGCCGGTCCCGGCACCGAGCTCGACCACCAGCGGGTCGCCGTGCTCGGGTATCGGTGCGGCCATCTGGCGGCTGACCGCGGCGGACGTGGCCGCCGGTGTGCCGACCCGGGCCGGGTTGCGGAGGAAGCGTTGGACAAAGGCCCCGGGGGCGGTGCTCGACTGCATCCCGCAACGCTGCCTCAGAGTCCGCTCAAAGGCCAGTCGAAAGAGTGAATAAATACGCGACGCCGGTGCCGGATGTGCTACAACACCGGCGTCGCGCCTGGTCAGGCCTGGGGGCGCGGACGCCGGGCCTCGTAGACGAACGCCGGCGGCACGTTCGCCCAGATCGCCCGGCTCGGCGCGACCGACTCGAACGTGTCGTTCAGCGCGGCCAGCACTCGGCGCCACGGCGGCATCATCCGCGCGGTCGTGTACGTGATCGTGGTGAACACGCCGTCCGGGCTCATCGACGCGGCGAGCGCGCGGAGTATCCGCCGGGTCTGCTCGTCCGAGAACGTGGTCCACGGCAGCGCGGAGACCACCGCGTCGACCGTGCCGAGGCCGCGGTCGGCCAGCAGCTTCGCCAGGTCGCCGGCGTCCGCGACGGCCACGTCCAGCGTCGGGTAGTTCCGCTGGAGCATCTCCGCGAAGACCGGGTCGATCTCGATCGCCATCAGGTGCCCGCGGCCGTCGAGCCGCCGGAGGATCCACTCGGTGACCGCGCCGTTGCCCGGCCCGAGCTCGACCACGAGCGGGTCACCGGTCGCCGGGATCGGCTCGGCCAGCCGGCGGCTCACCGCCGGCGACGTCGCGGCGATCGCACCCACCTGGGCAGGGTTCTTGAGGAAGCGCCGGATGAAGGCCGCACCGGAGTTCGACTGCATCCCGCCACGCTGACTCGGATCACTGCTCACTCGCCACTCACTAACTGTCGAATCTGCGTGCGTTTCCGTGGTTCCGAAGCAGTCTGAGCGACGCGCCACCGGACTACAAGGGTGCACTGACAGATCGCCGACAGGCCGGACCGGCTTTCCCAGTGCATCATGATCCGGCACCAGAACGGCGCTGAGCAGGGAGAACATGATGGGCGTAAAGACGGCGCTGCTGACTGTCGGGGACGCGGATCTGCGCACGGCACTGCGTGGCGCACCCCGTCCGGTGGACGACGCCGAGGAGACGGTCCGCGGCCTGCTGCCCGAGCGCCACGTGACCCGCGTCGGCGACGGCACCCTGGCCGACCGGCTCTGCCCGCCGGACGACGTCACGTTCGCGACCGCGCTGCGCGGCGCGATCCTGCTCTGCGACCGCCGGTTCGCGCTCGACCGGCCGTCCCGGCTCCCCGCCAACGTGCTCCGCGCCGGCGCGGACCGCCGGATCACGCTGCACACCATGGACGCCGCGGCCGGCCGGTTCGCGTACGGCGTGTGGGAGCACGGCGCGCTGGTGCGGTCGCTGAGCCTGTCCGGCACCCGGGTGCTGGAGGACATCGGCGACCCGTACAGCTTCGAGCTCGGCCCGGCCGCCGACCCGGCCGCCCTCGGCGAGGCGGCGCTGCGCGCCTTCTTCGGCTTCGTGCTGACCGGCCCGGCCCGGCCCGGTGACGTCGACCCGACCGCGGTCCGCGTCCACGGCTTCCAGGTCGAGGACCCGCTCTTCCGCGAGCAGGCCGCCCGCCAGGCCATGCTGGCCCGGGTCAGCGCCGGCGCCTACCGCCGCCCGCTCGCCACCACGACCATCGCCGACACCCTTCGTCCCGCCTCCCTCGCCGACCTGCCCGGCTGACCACCTTCCACGGCCGTCGGCCGACACCCGGGCCAGGGCGCCGCGGCGGACGTCGTGCACGTGTTCGTGGTCGAGGACGCCGCCGGGCGGCGCCGGATGCCGCGGCGGGCAGCGGCACGAGTCGCCGCCCGCCCGGCCGGGTGATCCTGCGGCGTAGGCCGGGCGGGCGGCCGCCGGAATCGTTGGCAGGGCATGCTCATGCGGGTGACGGTGACGCGTTGGTGGCCGGGGACGGTGCTGCTGCTTCTGCTGGCGGCGGGGTGTGCGGACGAGGGTGGGGCGGCACGGGTGCCGGCGAGCGGGGGCGGGTCCTCCGCGGCGGCGCCGCGGTGGGCGGAGCCGGAGAGCTACCGGTTCGTGCTGACCACCGGGTGCACGCGGGGTTTCGTCGACGCGCGCTACGCGGTGCGGGTCGAGGGCGGGCGCGTGGTGTCCGCGTCCGGGCTGAACGACGTGGCGACCGCGCACGCGGACGTTCCCGTGCCGACGCTGGGCGAGCTGGACGTGTGGATGCGCCAGGCGAGCGGGGACGAGCGACGCGAGTGGGACCCGGCGGACGGGCACCCGGTCGCGTTCGGGTTCGAGCCGGACGCGATGGCGATCGACGCGGGCCGCTGCTACGCGGTCTCCGACTACCGGCCCGGGCCGTAACGCCCGGCGACGTGCCGCCCGGTTGGCCGCGGGTCGACACGCGACGTGCCGCCTGGTTTGTCGCAGGCCGCCACGCGACGTGCCGGGCGGAGCCCCGGTGACGGGCCGCGTGGTTTGTCGCAAGCCACCACGCGACGTGCAGGGAGGAGCCCCGGCGACGACCGGTGCCCGCGGGAGCACGCCCGACGCGACCACGCCGGAAGCGGGAAAATGGTGGTCCGTTACGGCAGCGCCGCCTGGACGCGGCCCTCGACCACCCGGCTGCGCAGCAGCGGCTGATCGTTGGCGGACGGGCCGCGGACCACGGCGCCGTCGGCGAGGCGGAACGTGCTGCCGTGCCACGGGCAGACCACGCACGCGGCGCCGCCGATCTCGGTGATCTCGCCGTCGCCGAGCGGGCCGGTCTGGTGGGCGCAGCGCTCCATCATCACGGTGACCTGGTCGCCGACCTTGGTGACCAGCACCGGAACCTCACCGATCCGGGCGACCTCGGGCCGGTTCTCGACGAGTTCGTCCCACCCGTAGACGTCGTGCCAGCCGTCGTCGATCTGCCGCAGGTACGGCTCGGCCTGGTTGACCGCGGCGCCCTGCCGGAAGCTGAGGTGCCCGCCGACGTACGCGCCGAGCCCGGCCGCGGCCAGCCCGGTGTAGGCGAGCGTGCGGCCGAACCGGTGGTTGCCGGCCAGCCGGGCGGCGAGCGAGCTCGCGTAGAGGCCGAGCGCGATCGAGTTCGCGGCCGCGTGCACCAGGCCGACGCGGCGCTGCTCGCGGGACTGCGCGGACCAGTCGGTGGCGCCGGACGCGACGGCCGGCAGCGCGGCGGCCGTGCCCACGCCGACCAGGATCGTCGCGGCGCGTTCGGTGCCGGGCAACGCGTCCAGCACGGCCGTGCTCATCCAGGCACCGACCGGCAGTTGCACGACGACCGGGTGCAGCGGGTGCCCGAGCCCGACGCCGTGCAGCAGGTCCTTGAGCCGTCGCGGCAGCGTCGCCTGGACGCCGCGCTGCAGCGGGTCACTCGCCCGGTCCAGTTCCCCGGCCTTCTCGACGCGTTCCAGCAGTCTCTGCAGCACCATGTGGCAGGGATGCCCGGTGGAACGGGCCGCAAACTAGTCTGGCCGGTATGCGTCTGGTGCTGTTGGCGGACACGCACGTGCCGAAGCGGGCCAAGGATCTGCCGGGTGAGGTGTGGGACGCGGTCGGCGCCGCGGACGTGGTCGTGCACGCGGGGGACTGGGTGGACGTGCCGCTGCTGGACGCGGTGGAGCGGCGGTCGCGGCGGCTGATCGCCTGCTACGGCAACAACGACGGCCCGGCGCTGCGGGCCCGGCTGCCCGAGGTCGCGCGGGCGGAGCTGGACGGCGTGCGGCTCGCGGTGGTGCACGAGACCGGGGACGCCAAGGGGCGCGAGGCGCGCTGCGCGGCCGCGTATCCGGACACCGACGTGCTGGTCTTCGGGCACTCGCACATCCCGTGGGACACGACCGCGCCGGGTGGGCTGCGGCTGCTCAACCCGGGCAGCCCGACGGACCGGCGCCGGCAGCCGTTCCGTACGTACCTGACCGCGGTGATCGACGCCGGTGCGCTGCGCGACGTGGAACTGCACCCCTTGACCTGAAGCCGGGTTGATGTCGGAGGCTGACCGGCATGGTGGTCTCGGTGATCGGTACGGGCGCGATCGGCGCCGCGGCGGCCCGGGCGCTGCTCGGCGCCGGACAGGACGTGGTGGTCTGGAACCGCACGCCGGATCGCGCGTCCCCGCTGGTGGCGGCCGGTGCCCGGCGGGCGGGCACGCTGCGCGCGGCGGGCGGGGACCCGGTCCTGCTCGCGCTCACCGGCTATCCGGCGGTGCGGGAGTGCCTGGACGGGCTGGGCGAGAGCCTGTCCGGGCGGACCGTCGTGGCGCTCTGCACCGGCACACCGGCGGAGGCGCGGGCCGCCGCCGCGCGGGCCGCCGACCTCGGCGCGGCGTATCTCGACGCGGGCGTGCAGGCCGCACCGGGCGCGATCGGCACGCCGGCCGCCACGTTCCTCTACGCCGGGTCCCGGGCCGTCTTCGACGCGCACGCGGCGACGCTCGGTCTGCTCGGCACCGCGCGGTTCGTGGGGGAGGCGCCGGACGCGGCCGCGGTCTGGGATCTCGCGCTGTTCGGCCTCTGGTACGACGCCCAGCTGGGCCTGCTCAGAGCGCTCGACACGGTACGGGCGGCGGGTGGCGACCTCGGCGAGTTCGTCGCGGCGGCCGGTGTGCAGCTCGGTCACGTGGCCGGTGGCGTGCCGGCGACGGTTGGGGAGATGCGCGACGGCACGTATCCGCCCGGCCCGGCGACTCTGGCGGAACATCTGGCCGTGCTGCGCCGGCTCGCCGGGACGCGGGCCGGCGGGCGGCTCGGGGACGGTGGTCTCGCGGCGGTGCTGGCGCGGGTCGAGGCGCTCGTCGCGGCCGGCCGGGCCGGCGAGGGCCTGACCGCACTCACCGCAACATCGTGATCAGCTGCTCCGCCGCGCGCGCCGTGTCGAACGCCGGGTCGGCGAGGCCGGCCGAGACGATCGCGTCGACGGCGCCGTTGACGATCACGGCGGTGGTCCGCACGTCGGTGCCGGCCGGGTAGTCGCCCGCGGCCACGGCGGCGGTGACCAGCCCGGCCACGGTCTCGTGCCGGCCCGGGCCGCCGGGTGGGTCCACCTCCGCGACCAGCGACTCGATGATCATGCGGGTGTGGTCCGGGTGCAGGCGCGTGTAGCCGACCAGCGCGCGGATGTAGGCCTCGACCGCGGCCGCGCCGGTGTGCGGCTCGACCGCGGCGCCGACGTGCGCGACCAGCGACTCCAGCACCGAGGCGTAGGCGGCCCGGAGCACCGCGTCCTTGGACGGGAAGTGGTAGAGGACCGCGGCCTTGGAGATGCCGGCCGCCTCGGCGATCCGGGCGAGCGACGTCCCGCCGTAGCCGTGCGCGGCCACCGTCTCGATGGCGACACCGATCAGCTGTGCGCGTCGTGCCTGCTCGGTGAGGGTGAGCGGCTTGCTGGCATTCGTGGATGGCACGCGCTCACCGTACCCGATCTGACTCAGCGGTTGAATTTTCTACCATGCGGTCAGTAATCTGACCTCATGGTTAAGAAGGTGCTCGTCGCCACGGCCGTCGGGGTCACGGTGATCGCGGCCGTGGTCGCCTACGCGCTGCGGGACCCGTCCCCGGTCGGCTACTTCACCTCCGCCGCGGCGGCCGACCGGTTCACCGGCGCCTATCGCGCGGCGATGGCCCGCATGCCGGCCCCGGACCGGACCGTCGACGTCCGCACCGGGTACGGCGTGGTCCGCGTCTACCACTTCGCCGGCGGCGCCGACCCGGCCGCGGCGCCGCTGCTGCTCCTGCCCGGCCGCGCGTCCGCCTCGCCGGTCTGGGCCGACAACCTGCCGTCGCTTCTCCGGCAGCGCGGTGTCTACACCCTCGACCTGCTCGGCGAGCCGGGCATGAGCGTGCAGCAGCGCCCGGTCGCCACCCCGGCCGACCACGCCCGGTGGCTGCACGAGGTGCTGCTCGCGCTGCCCGAACCGCGGATTCACCTGTTCGGGCTGTCGTTCGGCGGCTGGACCGCGATGAACCTCGCCGTCCACCACCCGGAGAAGATCGCCGGCGTCGTCCTGCTCGACCCGATCCTGGTCTTCGGCGACCTGTCGTTCGACGTGGTGCTGCGCTCGATCCCGGTCGCGTTCCGCTGGGCACCGCGCTCCTGGCGCGACAGCTTCGCCGGCTGGACCGCGAACGACGCGCCGGTCGAGGACGAGCCGGTCGCCCGCATGATCGAGGCGGGGCTGCAGACCTACACGGTCAAGCTGTCCGCCCCGGTCCGCCCGTCCGACGACGCGCTGCGCGGCGTCACCGCGCCGGTGCTGCTGCTGATGGCCGGCGCGTCCCGCATGCACGACTCGGCCGCGGCCGCGGACACCGCCCGACGGCTGCTCCCGGCCGCCACGGTCAAGGTCTATCCGGCGGCGTCCCACGCGATCAACGGCGAGTACCCCGACGAGATCGCGGCCGACGTCGCGGCGTTCCTCGGCTGAGCGCCCCCCGATCTTGCCCGGGCACGCCGCATCCTGAGGGGATGAGACAACGAGTGGGCATCGTCGGCGCCGGGATCGGCGGCCTGACGCTGGCACACGCGCTGACGCGCCGCGGCATCGACTGCGTCGTGTTCGACCGCGACGCCGGACCGTCCGACACCGACGGATACCGGCTGCACCTGACCGAGGAGGCGTTCGCCGCGCTCGCCGCGACGCTCCCGGCCACGTCCCTGCACGCGTTGCGCGCCTGCGGTGCGGGTGCCTCCTCGTTCCGCCGGTTCACCGTGCTCGACCACCGCGGCCGCGCCCGGCTGCGCATCCCGATCACGCACGACGGCGAGATCCTGCTGATCGGCCGCCGCCCGCTGCGGACCGTCCTGGCCCGCGGCCTGGAAACGAGGATCCGCTGGGGTACGCCGGTGACCGGCTACACCGTCTCCGGCTCCTCCGTCACCCTGTCCACCGGCGACGAGGTCGGCCTGCTGGTCGCCGCGGACGGCGCCGGCTCGCGGATCGCCCGCCAGTGGGTGGGCCGCTCCACCGCGGTCCGCTCCGGCGTCATCGGCATCGCCGGCCGCTCGCCGCTGCCGCAGCGCATCCCGCCCGACCTCCGGCACGGGCTCGCCTTCATGATCGGCCCGGGTGGCGTGGGTGCGTTCCTCGCCCTGCACGACCGGCCCGGCGACGACCCGGCCGCGGAGGACCCGTACGTGGTCTGGTCCGTGGCCGCGCCGCTGGCCGCCACCGGTTCCGACCTCACCGCGCTGGCGCACCGGCTGACCGCCCGCTGGACCCCCCACTTCCACGCGCTGGTCGACGGCGCCGAGCCGGGCAGTGTCGCCGCGTTCCCGTTCCACTTCCCCGCCGCGCTGCAACCCTGGCCGCCGGGCCCGGTCACGCTGCTCGGCGACGCCGTGCACCCGATGCCCCCGACCGCCGGCGCCGGTGCCAGCACCGCCATCCTCGACGCCACCCACCTCGCCCGCGACCTGGCCACCGGCGATCCGGGCGCCTACCAGCCGCGCCTGCTCACCTACGCCCCCGCGGCCGTCGACGAGGCGCGCCCCGCCCTCCACTGGCAACGCCGCCTGAGCAACCCGGTGCTCTTCCGCGCCGCGATCCACCTCGGACTGCCCATCGCCGACACCGTCCTCCGCCGGCGCACCCGTCACCGGCCCGCCTGAGGCGTGGCGCCGGCCCGCCGGAGAACGCCGTGGTCAGTGCCGATCCGCCGCGCGTCTACGGTAGTACCGCTGCTGGCGGTCGCGGTGGCCGCAGGACTCGTGGCAGTAGCGCCGGCGCGGATGGTGCCGCACGAAGAACAGGCCGCAGTCCGGGCCCGCGCAGCGGCACAGCGAACCGGCCTGATCGCCGGTGAGCAGTTCGACGCAGGCGGTGGCCAGGCCGCCGAGCAGCGCGGCATCACCGGTGGCGCCGCCCCGCCGGCCGCCCGCGCCGAGCGCCCCGGTGGAGAGCCGGACCAGCCGCGGGGACGTCGGCGCCCCGGCGGCGACCTCGTTGACGTGCGTGATCGCGGTCGCGGATGGCGTCGCGCCGGTGACCGTCGCCGTGAACAGCGTGTGGACGCTGTCGCGCAGCGCCCTGGCCGCCGCGGTGTCCCGTGCCGGTGGCGCCCCGGCCGCGGTGAACCACAGCCCGGCCAGTTCGGCCGTGCCGAGGAGGTCCCGGTCGCCGTACCGCGTGTTGGCGAACTCCACGACCAGCGGTTCGGTGCCCAGCAGCGGCAGCTCCACGTCATCCACGCGATAAAGCCTATGCTGACGGTACGAGGACGGTGTTACCGTCAGCCACATGATGACCTGGCGGCACGTCACCCCGGACGACTTCCCGCTGCTGGCGCGCTGGCTGGCGGAGCCGCACGTGGCCCGCTGGTGGCATCACGAGACGTCCGCGGCGGCCGTCGAGCGCGACTTCGGGCCGTCCGCGCGCGGCGCGGAACCGAACGAGGACCTGCTGGCGTTCGTCGACGGCACCCCGATCGGGTTGCTGCAACGCTCGTTCCTGCACGACTACCCCGAGTACCTCGACGAGCTGACGCCGCTCACCGCGGTGCCGCCCCGGGCGATGACGATCGACTACCTGATCGGCGACGCGGCACACGTCGGGCGAGGGCTCGGCACCCGCATGATCCGCTCGGCGCTCGCCCACCTGTGGGCCGACCACCGGGACGCCGAGTGCGTGATCGTGGCGGTGCACGCCGACAACGCCCCGTCGTGGCGGGCACTGGAGAGGGCGGGCCTGACCCGCGTCGCCCACGGCGAGATCGACCCGGACAACCCGGCCGACGACCGGCGCCATTACGTCTACCGCACGGACCGCCCCACGGACTGACCGGCCACAGTGCACGATCCATCCGGCCGGGCGCGAGGCCCTCCGGCGCGAGAGGCGATTGCCGGACGAGGTGGCCGCCGGACATCCACGTCGATCGGGTGCCGACCGTCGCGGCGCCGGGCTCCGGGATCGCGCTGTGCGTGACGACCGGCACCGCGTGGCGGTGGCCGGCGTCGGTGGTCATTCCGGTGCGGGCGGGCGGTCGCCGGGCTCTTCCGTCCGCCGGCCGTTGAGCACGCGGAACGCGTCGAGTGCGACCGCGGTGAGGACGCCGCGGCCGACGCCGGCGCGGCCGAGCAACTCCATCCCGCGGGTGACGGCGACGAAGTAGACCGCCAGCGACTGCACGTTCGCGTCGTCGGGGAGATCCCCGTTCGCCCGCGCGTGTTCCAGGCACTGGGCGTAGACCCCGGCGAGCTGCTCGATGCCGGCCTTCGTGGCCGTCGACAGTGGATCCTCCTCGCCGGTCGATTCGACCAGCGCGCGGGTGGTGAGCGAGACCCGGCGATCGCTGCCGCTGAACTCGATCGCCATCGAGAGCAGGTGACCGCGAATGCGTTCCAGGGGCGACGCGTCGTCGTGCCCGAGTGCTTCCGAGACGGCGCGCGCCGCCTCCTCCCGGTCCTCGGACAGCGCCCGCAGAAACAATTCCCGCTTCCCGCCGAACGCGTTGTACAGGCTCTGCTTCCCCAGGCCGGTCGCCCGCACCAGGTCGTCCAGTGTCGCGGCGGCAAGACCGTGCACCGCGAACACCTCACTGGCGCTGCTGACGACATCACTCTCGACGAACTTGCGGGGCCGGGCCATGTGAGCAAGCCTACGTTATTGACCGTTTCGTCAAAAACTTGTTAGCGTGGTGCCGGAGCGACACCGAGCACCGAGGAGAGCAGAAGTGAGAAGCAGCGAAGAGGTCGTTCGTGAGGCGTACCGGCTGGCGGAGGGGGACGTCCTCGACGGAGACGGGTTCCGCGCCCTGTTCGCCGAGGACGGGACGTTCAACGACGTGCCGAATGCGCAGACCTTCCGCGGCGAGCAGATTCCCCAGGCGCTGGCGGGCCTGGCGAGCGTTTTCCCCGACATTCATCGTGAGCTGCTCGACGTGCACGTGCTCGGTGATGTCGTGGCCGTCGAACTTCGCATTCAGGGAACGCATCTCGGCGCATTCCCGACCCCGATCGGCGACATCCGCCCGACCGGTAACCGGATCGACGTACCGGCCGCGGATCTCTGGTATCTCCGCGCCGGGAAAGTCGTGAAGTTCAACTGCTACAACGCGGCGAACGTGCTGCTCGCCCAGATCGGGGCCGCCCCGGACTTCAGGGCGGCGATCGAGGCCGCGCGCTGACACCCACGACGCGCCGACACGCTCGGCACCGACCGCCCGGACGAGGTGTCCCGGCCCGACCGGGCCGGCTTCGGCCACCTGCTGCGCCCGGACGTCATCGACGCGGTGCGGCACAGGACGCGCTGAGCCGCCGCAGCGCCCGGTGCGAGGTGCTGCCCGGTACCGCGGTGTAGAGGATGAGCCGCTGGTCACGGTCGGTGAGATCGAGGGTCTGGCAGTCGAGGTCGAGGTCGCCGACGACCGGGTGCGGGATCCGCTTGGTGGACGTGACGCGCGGCGGGTCGACCGGGTAGCCGTCCCACCGCCGCACGAACCCGTCGCCGGTGCCGCGCAGCCGGGCGATCAGGCCGGTCACCGCGGGGCTGTCCGGGTACCGGGCGGCGGCCCGTCGCAGGTCGGCGAGGCACTGACGGGCGTGCGCGTCGACCTGCGGGTCGTCGTGGTCGGTGACCGGGTTGCCGAACAGCTGCCAGATCAGGTTCCGGTCGTCGGGCGGCCAGATCAGTGGGTCGCACAGCAGCGCGACCGCCATCCGGTTCCAGGCCAGCAGGGTGTGCACGGCGTCGATCACGAACGCGGGCGTGTCGTCGAGACGGTCGATCAACTGCACTATCCCGGTGGGTACGTCCTGGGGCGGCCCGTCCGGCGTGTCTGCCGCCAGGTCGACCAGTGCGAACAGGTGCACGCGCTCGCTGCGGGTCAGCCGTAGCGCGCGGGCGAGCGCGGTCAGCACCTGCCGGGACGGCCGTGGCCCGCGCGCCTGTTCCAGCCGCGTGTAGTAGTCGGCGGACATGCCGGCGCGCTGGGCGACCTCCTCCCGGCGCAGGCCGGGTGTCCGCCGGCGCGGCCCGGGGTGGTCCGGCCGGACGGCCGCGCGCCGGGCGCGCAGGAAGTCGGCGAGGGTGCGACGGTCCATGTCGTTCATCGTGCCGGTCGTGGTCGCGGCGAACCAGGGACTCACCGGTCCTCTTATCCCACGGCCGTGGACGTTCCAGGCTGCTCGGCATGGATGACGTGCGGATCGCCCTGGTGACCGGGGCGAACAAGGGAATCGGGTTCGAGACGGCGCGCGGCCTGGCCGCCGCCGGACTGACGGTGCTGCTCGGCGCGCGGGACGAGGCCCGCGGCGCGGCGGCGTCCGGGGAGATCGGGGCGGTGCCGGTGCGGCTGGACGTCACCGACGCCGCGTCGGTGGCCGCGGCCGTGACACGGGTCACCGACGAGTTCGGCCGCCTGGACGTATTGGTCAACAATGCGGGCGTGCTGACCGGCTGGGGCCGTCCGGCGGACCTGACGGCCGCGGATCTGCGGACCTCGTACGAGGTGAACGTGTTCGGCGTGGTCACGGTGACGCGCGCGTTCCTGCCGCTGCTGCGCCGATCCGCGGGCGGCCGCATCGTGAACGTCTCCAGTGGTCTCGGCTCGCTGACGCTGCTGGCCGCGCCGGACGCCGGGATCCCGGTGATGTCCTACAGTTCTGCCAAGGCCGCGCTGAACGGCGTGACCCTCGCCTACGCCGCCGATCTGCGCGACACCCCGGTCACGGTCGTCTCCGTCGACCCGGGCCTCTGCGCCACCGACCTCAACCACCGGACCGGCACCCGCACCGCCGCGGACGGCGCCGCGATCGTGGTCCGCGCCGCCCTGGGCGACTCCACCGGCCGGTTCATCGGCGAGTCCGGTGAGGTGCCCTGGTAGCTCACCGTCGATACGTGCGGTCCGCGGCCGCCGGGGTGTGATGCGGTACTCCCCGCCGTCGCGGGATATACCGGAGGTGAGGTGGGGCACTTCCCGTGAGTGCCGGTGATCGGGCAGAATAGCCCGTAATCCCTACCGGGTAACAATGGAATGCGGGGTCGCTGGTGAGCATCGCTGTCGTCGCGGGGAATCCGAAGCCGAAGTCCCGCACCCTCGCCGCCGGGGTCCTCCTCGCCGAGACACTCACCGGCGGCGCGCCCGACCTGGTGATCGACGTGATCGACCTCGGCCCCGGCCTGCTCGGCTGGGGTGACCCGGGCGTCGCCGACGCGGTCGCCGCCGTGGCCAAGTCCGATGTGGTGATCTTCGCGAGCCCGACGTTCAAGGCCACGTACAGCGGGCTGCTCAAGCTCTTCCTCGACCAGATCCCGGCGGACGGGCTGGCCGGCGTGCACGCGCTGCCGCTGATGCTCGGCGCCGGGCCCGGCCACGCGCTCGCGCCGGAACTGCTGCTCAAGCCGGTCCTGGCCGAGCTCGGCGCGATCACCGCGGCCCGCGGGCTCTACCTCGTCGACCGGACCTTCGCCGAGGACCCGCTGCTGCCCGCGTACGCGGACCGGGTCCGTCCACTGCTGCCGATATCCCAGGGGGCGTGATCACCGTGGTCGAGCTTCGTCCCGTCGGCGACGACCCGGCCGTGCTCCGTGCGGCCTACGGCTGCTTCCCCAGCGGTGTCACCGCGGTCTGCGCGCTGGTCGACGGCGTCCCGGCCGGGCTCGCCGCCAGCTCGTTCACGTCCGTGTCGATGAGCCCGCCGCTCGTCTCCGTCTGCGTGCAGCACACGTCCACCACCTGGCCGCGGCTACGCGACCTCGGCCGGCTCGGCGTGAGCGTGCTCGGCGAGGGCCACGACGCGCTGGCCCGGCAGATCGCCTCCCGCACCGGCGACCGGTTCGCGGGCGTGGCCTGGGAGTCCGGCCCGGGCGGCGCGGTCTTCCTCGGCGGCGCCGCCGCGTGGCTGGACTGCACGGTCGAGCGCCAGGTGCCGGCCGGTGACCACGACATCGTGCTGCTGCGCGTGCACACGCTCCGCGCGGACCCGGACGTGGCGCCGCTCGTCTTCCACGGCAGCCGCTTCCGGCAGCTCGCCGCGCCCCCGCTCCGCGACGCGGCCTGACCGCCCGGAAGCGCCGGCCCGGCCGGGACCACTGGGGCCACCGGGGCCGGTGGGACGCCTGTGACCACCCAGGATGGTGATCCTGGACAGGCGTTCCCGGGTCCCGCACCATCGAGTCATGGGCTGATGCGTGACCGACCAGGGGGTGCGGCGATGGTGACCGGGTTCGGCGAAGAGACGGCGACGGGCTGGCACCCGCTGCTGAACGGTACGCACGAGCTGGCGCGGGCGATCGCCGATCCCGCGCACGACGGCCCCGCCTGGCGCGAGCACGTCGCGTCCCAACTGCGCGGCCTGCGCGGCGCGTTCGACGAGCACATGCAGGCCACCGAGGGTCCGGCCGGCCACTACGCCGCGCTCGTCGACAACTCCCCGCGGCTCGCCTCCGGCGTCGACGGCCTGGTCCGCGAGCACGCGGCCGTGCTGGACCGGATCCGCGCGCTGCAGGAGCACGTCGACGCGGACCGGCCCGGCACCGACGAGATCCGCGCCTGGGCCCGGCTGCTCGTCCACGAGCTCTTCGCCCACCGTCAGCGCGGCGCCGACCTGGTGCTGGAGGCGTACCAGACCGACATCGGCGGCTCCGACTGACGTCAGGGCCTCAGCAGCAGCACCTGGCCGGTCAGCGCGTCGAGGATCGGGCGGTCCCCGGCCGGTGCCGCGAGCGTGACCGTGGCCGGATGGATGACGAGCTGCTCGGTGCACATCTCGGCGGTGGACACCGCGGTGCCACCGACCACGATCACGGTTTCGGTCTCGTGGACCAGCGGCGTGATCTGCTCGTCGCACGCGCCGACGCCGAGCCGCAGGTCGATCGCGGTGCCGGCGACACGCGCGACGCTCTGCGTGGCCTTCAACGTGTCGGCGCCGGTGCTCGGCGGGGCCAGCGACGGCGACGGGACCGGCGCGGTCGACGCCACCGCGACCCGCGCGATCGGGGACGGAACCCCACGAACCGCGAACAACCACGCCGGTACGGTCGCGTCGCCGCGACTGGTGCGCAACGGCACCGTGCCCAGCGTGGCTCCGGTCACCGGCAGCCTGGTGCAGGCGGCGTCGTCCGCGCTGACCGGCGAGTCGGGACCGGGCTGGCCCGCCGCCGGCGCGGACGGCGCGCCGCCCGGTCGTTTCCCGGTGCCGGGCTCGCAGGGCGGCGGGTCACCGCGGTCGATCAGCGCGAACGCGTCGGCTGCGCTCAGCAGCGGTGCCTGCTCCGCACCCGCGGCGTAGGCGACCTCGCCGGACCCGGCGGCCGTCGGCAGCGAGCCCTCCAGCGTGAACCAGCCGGCGTCGAACGCCTGCCGCTGCTCGTCACTGAGCCCCGCCGGGGCGATCAGCGGATCCTGCAGCGGTACGAAACCGGTCCGCCACGCCGGCGTCGCGGCCGCCACGGCCGGCCAGACCGCGGCCACCGCCTCGGCCCGGGTCGTGAACGTCTCCGACGGACTGCCGGAGGGCGCCCCGGCGGACGGTGCCGCACCCGGCGCGGCACACGCGGCGAGCGGCAGAACGACAAGAATCCCCAGGTACGGCAAACGGCGCATACCGGTATGACGAGCCGCCCGCCGCCGCGGTTCCTGCCTTCCCGGGTGACGGGCTTCCGTCCCCGCCCTCTCGGACCCGCGGTCGGCCGGTGCCCGGCGGAGCGCGCGGACGGTGCGGCGTACGGCAGCGGGCAGATAAGCTTTTTTATGGCTTTTTATGACGGCAGCGTGACGGCCGCGCTACGCCGTGATCGCGCACGTCGATCTTCCCCGGCTCTGTCGGGTAATCGTTGTGCTCACTCACGTGCAGACCTTATCGGCGGGCTGCGACGCAAGCTATCGTGCGAGTCATGGCGTTGACTGCGCGCAAGGTCGGCCTCGGGCCCCTTGCCGTGCCTGGACCTGTGGAACGGGGGTCGCGTGCATCCTGAAGGTCAGCGCATCGGAGGCCGGTCGATGGAGTCGATGACCGGCCGGCTCCTGGTCGCGACGCCATCGCTCAAGGACCCGAACTTCGACCGTACGGTCGTGCTGCTCGTCGCGCACGAGACCGGCGGCGCGCTCGGCGTCGTGCTCAACCGCGCCACCGAGGTCCCGGTCGCCGAGGTCCTCGGCAAGTGGGGCAGCCTCGCCGGCGACCCCGCCGTGCTCTTCGAGGGCGGCCCGGTCGCCCCCGAGTCCGCCATCTGCCTGGCCCGCACCCGCCCGTCGGTGAAGCGCCCCGCCGGCTTCCACCCGGTCTCCGGCGGCGTCGGCACCGTCGACCTCTCCGCCGACCCGGAGTCGCTCGGCGACAACCTGTCCGGCCTGCGCGTCTTCGCCGGCTACTCGGGTTGGTCCCCCGGCCAGCTGGAGGAGGAGATCTCCTCGGGTTCCTGGTTCGTCTTCGACGCGCTCCCCGGCGACGCCTTCGTCTCCCGCCCCGACGACCTGTGGGGCATGGTCCTGAAGCGCCAGGGCGGCATCATGGCCGCCGTCGCCCACTTCCCCGCCGACCCCACCCTCAACTGACCCCCTCCGCCAAGGTGGTCCCGGAGGTGTGTAATATTGCTGCCGTGCCCGGGTGAACCGGACACGATCAAGCAAGTGAGCAGGTCAGCAAGGCAGCAGGTCAGCAAGGCAGAGTTTCAGTACGGCAAGGGGCTGTGGCGCAGCTGGTAGCGCACCACACTGGCAGTGTGGGGGTCAGGGGTTCGAGTCCCCTCAGCTCCACCCTTGAGCAGTAGACACCGAGTCCCACCGTCCGATCAGGACGGTGGGACTTCTGTCTGTGCGGGGCCGGAACGCCGAATGCCGATTCGGGAGCCGCCTTCTCCGGTGATCTTCAGGCGAACCTCAGCTCCGGCGACGCCGAACGGGAAGCTTCGTGCGTTTGGCTGAGGCCGTGACCACGTCGTTCCGCCACCCCGGGCAGTGCCGGCCGCCGGCCTCGACCGCGGGGCAGTCATGGACCTGACGGCGTTGCGCTACGCCGTCACCCTGGCCGAGGAGCTGCACTTCCGCCGGGCCGCCCAGCGGCACTTCATCTCCGCGCAGCCGTTCGGGCAGCGCGTCAAGCAGCTGGAACATCAGCTCGGGTACGCCATCTTCGCGCGCACGTCGCGACGGGTGTCGGTGACGCCGCGAGGCGAGCTGTTCCTGGTCCGGGCGCGCGACGCCCTCGATCGCCTGAACTGGCTCGCCCAGGAAGCGCCGGACCCCGGCGAGCACACGCTGGTGCTGGGCGTCTTCGGGTGCGGGCTGGCCGAGCTGTGGGCGCCGGTGCGCGCGGCGCTCCGCGCGCAGTGTCCCGGCATCCGGCTGGTCCACCGCGATCTCGACTTCCTCAACCAGTACCCGATGGTGCAGTCCGGCGAGGTGGACGCGGCGATCGTGTTCTACGCCGGACCGGCCGACGGCCTCGTCGTGGACATCGTGAAGGAGGCACCTCGCAAGGTTCTGGTGCCGGCCTGGTCGGAGCTGGCCGAGGCCGCTTTCCTCACCACGTCCGACCTCGAGGGGCGGGAGTGGGTGCCGATGGTCGCGCACAGTGACGCGCTCGTCGACTGGCTCGGTCCCGCGGCGGCGGGGCATCCCCGATCGGCGTGGGCGGTCCGCCCGGAGTCCATTCCGGCGACGGTGGCGACGACCGGCGCGCTCGCCGTGCTCTGTGCCACCGCGGAGCGCTTCTTCCCCCGTCCCGACGTGCGGTACGTGTCGGCCGAGGGTGCCGCGTGCCACGTGGGGATCGCGACCCGGGCGGGGGACACCCGGCCGGCGGTGCGGGCGTTCCGGCGGGTGGTCGCCGCCACGGCCGGCCTGGTGCAGGAATTGACCCTCACGGATCGTAACGAAACAGCCTGATGATCATCGCCCTGGCCGGTGCTTGACTCGCTGATACGTGACGGTTCGCGCGGCATGTCCGTTCGGGGCGGACGTCCGGGGGCGCGTCCGCCCGAAGCTGAGTGTGAAAGGAAAGCCGATGAGCTGCGAGGTCCACGACATGGTGCTGGTCCACCGGGTCTTTCGTCGTGAGCTGGGCGCGGTGCCGAGCTACGTCCGGCGGGTGGCCGAGGGCGACGTGCGCCGCGCCGCCGTGGTGGCGGATCACCTGGCGATGATGCTCGACGTCCTGCACCACCACCACGAGACCGAGGACGAGCTGCTCTGGCCGAGGCTGCGCGCGCGGGTGCCGGCTGCCGACGTCGAGCTGGTCGACGCGATGAACGCCGAGCACGACACGCTCGCCCGCCAGATCGACGCGATCGGTGCGGCGCTGCCGCGGTGGCGGACGTCGGCGGCCGTGCCGGACGGGCTGCGGCTGATCGAGGCGATGGACGGCTTCCTGATCACCATGGGCGGCCACCTCGACCACGAGGAGAAGCGGGCGTTGCCGCTGTGCGCCGCACTCATCGAGCAGCCCGAGTGGAACGAGCTCGGTGTCGCCGCGATGCGGGCCATGGGCGTCGACGTGTGGTTGCTCTTCGTCAACGCCATGCGGGAGGACGCCTCCGACGAGGAGTGGAGCGAGTTTCTCGCGGCGCTGCCACCGGATGCCGTCGAGTCCGTGAACGGGCCCGGCCGCGACGCGTATCTGGCCTACCTCGGCCGGCTGCGGGACGGCGGGACGGCGGCCACCGCCTGACCGCCGGACACGACCACCTCAGATCACGAAGAAAGGTACGAATCTGTCCATGGGCACAATGTGGGGTATCGGTGCCGCGCTTCTCACCGGTGTACTGGCCGCCGGTTCGGCGAGCCCGGCGCACCACCCGGTGGTGGGCCGGGAGCTGACCGGCCTGGTCGGCCTGGTCGCCGAGCGCATCCTGATCGGGGACAAGGTGGCGGCGGCCAAGTTCGGCACCACCGCGCCGATCGAGGACCCGGTGCGCGAGCAGGCGGTGCTGGACCAGGCGGCGGCGCTCGCGGTCGAGAACGGCATCGACGCGCGCGAGACCGTCGCCTTCTTCCGGGCGCAGATCGAGGCCAGCAAGGTCGTCCAGCGGGGGCTGTTCGACCGCTGGACCGCGCACCCGGAACAGGCACCCACCGAGCGCCCCGACCTGGCCACCGAGGTCCGGCCGCAGCTGGACCGGATCACGATCGAGTTCATCGGCCAGTTGGCGGCCACCGAGGACGTGCGCGGGCCGGGTGCCCGATGCGCCGTCTCGCTGGCCTTCGCCGCGATCTCCGCGGACCACCGGTATCACCTCGACGCGCTGCACGAGAGCGCGCTGCGCGAGGCGGTCCGGCCGGTCTGCGCACCCGCGGCGAGCGGCAACTCCTGACGAATCGGCGACCGATCGGAGGACGTCATGAACGACCGTGGCGGCCGGGTGGCCGTGACGTCGGCGACCTCGAGGCCGGCGGAGGTCTACCGCGCGATGATGAGCGTCGACGTGGACGGTGTCTTCTTCGCCTCCCGGGCCGCGCTGCCACACCTGCGGGCGGCCCGCGGCTGCATCGTCAACATCGGGTCCGTCGGTGCCGTGCGTGGCGACTGGACACAGGCCGCCTACAACGCCACCAAGGGCGCGGTGACGAAGCTGACCAACGCGATGGCGCTCGACCACGGCCGGGACATCCGCGTCAACGCGGTCCACCCGGGCAGCACCACCAGCCACGAGTACGCCCGCCGGCTGCTCGCCGACGGGACGCCGCTGCGCATCAGGTACGACGACCGGGTGCCGATGGGCCGGCCCGGCGACCCGGCCGAGGTGGCCGCCGTCGTCGCGTTCCTCGCCGGGCCCGGCGCGTCGTACGTCAACGGCGCGCACATCGCCGTCGACGGTGGCGTGAACGCGTCGAACGGCCAGGCGGACCTCTATCGCTGATCGCCGGCCGGCGGCCTCGCGACCGTCAGGTGGTCACGGGCGGGAGCGGAAGGGCGACCAGCCGTTCCGCTTCCGCCTCCTCGACGCGGAACATGCGCAGGACGTTGAGCGCGGCCTCGTCGATGATCCGGTCGACGGGCATCTCCGGGTCGAGGCCGCACAGCTGCATGGCGGCGATCAGGCAGCCGGCCGTGCAGGCCAGCGCGACGGCGGGGTCACCGATCCGGAACACGCCCGCCTCGACCGCCGCGGAGATGTCCTGGAGTGCGCGCGGAGCGTGGCCGCGCTCGGCGAGCAGCAACCAGGCCGAGTTGGTACGCGTCATGATGCGGGCCGTCAGCGGATGGGTGCGCACCGTCCGCCCGGTGATGCGCAGCGAGGTGGTGAACACCGCGGCCGGGTCGTCGATGTCGGCGAGCAGCGTCGACAGCCGTGCCGCGTGGGCGTCGACCGCCTCCGCGACCGCGGCGTCGAAGAGGTCGGCCTTGGACGTGAAGTGGTTGTAGAACGACCCGAAGCCGACGTCGGCCGCTTCCGTTATCTGCTGGATGCTGACGTCGGTGGTGCCGCGTTCGGCGTAGATACGCTGGGCGGCCGCGATGAGCGCCGCGCGCGTCTCCTGCTTGCGCCGCGCGAGGCGCGAGGGAACGGGCTCAGGCACGTAAATCAGCCTAGCGAAGGTGATCGGCCGGTCACGGAGTGCCCTGAGGTGCCCCGGCCTACGGGATCGTCACGCCCCGGCCGGCGGCAGGACCAGCACCGCGGCGAGCCCACCGGTGGATGACTCCGCCAGCCGCAGGTCACCTCCGGCCGCCCGCGCGATGGACCGGCTGATCGGCAGGCCGAGCCCGGTGCCGCCGGGACGCCCGCGCGACCGGTCGTCCCGCCAGAACCGGTCGAAGGCCACCTCCCGCTGCGCGGCGGACAGGCCGGGACCGTCGTCCTCGACCCGGATCTCGACGTGCGTCCCGGCGTGCTCCGCCGAGACGGTGACGGTGCAGCCGGCGGGGGTGTGCCGGCCCGCGTTCACCAGCAGGTTCGACAGGGCGCGGCGGAGCGCGGCCGGGTCACCCTGCACGGTCAGTCCCGGCGGTCCCGGGCGGAGCGCGTACGTGTGGTCCTGGTGCAGCAGCCGCGCCGTCGCGGTGGTCTCCGCCAGCAGGGACGCCACCGGCACCGCGGCGGCCGGTGCGGTGATCTCGGCGTCGAGCCGCGCCAGCGTCAGCATGTCCTCCACCAGCTGTTCCATCCGGTTGGCCTCCTGCCAGATGGTGTCGATCGCGGTGACGACGTCGGGCCGGCTCCGCAGCGCGCCCTGGCGGTACAGGTCGGTCCAGCCGCGTACCGCGGCCAGTGGTGTGCGCAGCTCGTGGGACGCGTCGGCGACGAAGTCACGCATGCGGTCCTCGTCGCGCCGCCGGGCGTCGAACGCGTGGTTGAGCGCCTCGACCAGGTGACGCAGCTCCGGGTCGTCCGCGCCGGCGGCGATCCGTTCGGTCCGGCTGCCGTCGGCGATCGCCTCGGCCGAGCGGGAGATCTCCCGGAGCGGCCGCAGCCCGGCCCGGATGAAGCTGCTGGACAGGACCGTCCACGCGCCGAGAACGAGCAGCGCGTAGCTCAGCTCGAGGACGACCAGGCGCCGGCCGGTGCGCTGATGCGCGGTCAGCGGATAGCCGATGGCGACCCTGTCGACGGCCTTGGCCGCCCCGCCGTCGCGCCGGGTGACGAGCGTGCCGGGCGGCGCGGGCACCATGATCATGCGGTAGTCGGTTCCGCCGGGGGCGGTGACGGTGACGGCCTCGTCGGGCCGGCTCGGGACCACGGTGCGCAGTCCGTCCGGGGACGGCCGGTCGGTGGCCGAGATCGGGCCGCTGTCCGCGAGCACCTCCCCGTCGCCGCCGATCAGCGCGACGTGGAGGTCGGTGAAGGTCAGGGCGCTCAGCAGCCGGGTGTCGACCGGTGGGAGGCCGGCGGGCAGGGCCGCGACCCGCGCCGCCGCGTGGGTGAGCGTCTGCTCGACCTCGTCGGCCTGGATCAGCCGGAGGCCGAGGTACGCGAGGACGTCGACGGTGAGCAGTCCGCCGATGAGCAGCAGCATCATCTGGGCGCGCAACCTGCCGAACAGCCCGGGCCGGAGCAGCCGTCGCAGTCTCACCGCGGGACGGCGCCGGGCTCGCCGGTGCGTACGGTGTAGCCGAAACCGCGCACGGTACGGATGAAGCTGTCCCCGGTGGCGTCCAGCTTGCGGCGGAGCTGACTGATGAACTTCTCGACGACGCCGCTGTCGCCGGCGAAGTCGTACTGCCAGACCTGCGCGACGATCTGGTCCTTGGAGACCACGACGTCGGCGTTGCTCATCAGGTACCGCAACAGCTTGAACTCGGTCGGCGACAGCTCGAGCGGGCGGCCCGCGCGGGTCACCGCATAGGTGGACTCGTCGAGGGTGACGTCGCCGACGGTCATCGTGCCGGACGCGGCCTGCGCGTCCTCCCGGACCCGGCCCTCGGTGCCGGCCAGGACCCGGCGGTGCAGCGCGGTGACCCGCGCGATCAGCTCCGCCACGCTGAACGGCTTGGTGAGGTAGTCGTCGGCGCCGAACGCGAATCCGGTCAGCCGGTCCTCGAGGCTGTCGCGTGCGGTCAGGAAGAGGACGCCGATGGCGGAGCGCTCGGCCCGCAGCCGCTGCGCGAGGTCGAGGCCGGAGCCGTCGGGCAGCATCACGTCGAGGACCGCCACCGCCACCGCGGTGTCCGCCACGGCATCGATCGCGGCCTGCACCGTCGAGACGCTGAGCACCGGCAGGCCGGCGAAGCCGAGGGTGCGGGAGACCAGCTCGCGCAGGGCCGGCTCGTCCTCCACGACCAGAACGGGGCACGGGCCACGCCCGCCCGTGCTTGTTTCATCAGATCTGATCACATCATCATTATGCCTGAGGAACGCACGATGACCAGGTGACGGCCGCTCAGCCGATCATCAAGCGGTCGTCAGGGCGGTGGCAGGCCCACGGCAGGTCGATTCGGGACGCTGGCCTTTGACTGCCGATGAAAGGTCCGTTATGTCCCATGCGTTGTATCTGATCGGCCGCGCCTGCTACCGGGCCCGGCGCCGCGTCCTGGCCGCCTGGCTGCTGTTGCTGATCGCCGTCGGAACCGGGCTGGCGACCGTCGGCACCGCGCTCGACGAGGGATTCAGCATCCCCGGCACGCCGGCCCAGGACGCGCTCGACGACCTCAGCCGCACCTTTCCCCAGACCGCAACCGGTGCCGGCGTGCTCGTCGTGCACGCCGAACAGGGCACCGTCACCGACCCGGCCACCGAAGAGGTCGTACGCCGGGCGCTGACCGAGGTCGCGGGTCTGGACGGCGTCTCGGCGGTCACCGACCCGTACACCGGTGCACTCGTCGCGGTGCCCGGGACGGCGGCGGTGACCCCACCGCCACCCCCGGAGGTGGTGCGGTCCGAGCGGGTGTCCGACGACGGCTCGACGGTGTACGCCCAGGTCCAGTTCGACGACGACGCGCAGTACATCCCGGACGAGGTGCTGGACGACGTGCGGCAGGCGATGGATCCGGTGCGGGAACGGCCGTCCGTGGCGGTCTCGTTCGGCGGCGAGGCGTTCCGGGAGACCGGCGCGCACCTCAGCGTCGTCGAGGTCATCGGCGTCCTGGTCGCGCTGGTCGTGCTCGCCGTGACCTTCCGGTCCCTGCTGGCCGCGTTCCTGCCCATCGGCACGGCGATCGTCGGCGTGGGCATCGCCACCGGCGGGCTGTTGCTGCTGTCGAACGTCATCGAGGTGTCGAGTTCGGCACCCACGCTGGGAATGATGATCGGCCTGGCCGTCGGCATCGACTACGCACTGTTCATCGTCTCGCGGCACCGGGAACTGCTCGGCGAGGGACACGGCGTGGAGGAGGCGGTGGCGCGGGCCAACGCCACGGCCGGCAGCGCCGTCGTGTTCGCCGGCGCGACGGTCATCATCGCGCTGGCCGGCCTGTCCATCGCGCAGATCCCGTTCCTCACGGTCATGGGCCTGGGCGCCGCGTTCTCGGTGACGGTCGCCGTCACCATCGCGCTCACCCTGCTTCCGGCGCTGCTCGGTTTCGCCGGCGACCGGCTGCGCCTCGGCAAACGCCACGCCGCGTCGGCGGGCGTGCTGGCCGGGCGCTGGTCCGGCCTGGTCCGCAGGTTCCGGCACCCGGTGACCGCCGGCGCGGTCCTGCTGCTGGTCGCCTGCGCGGTTCCGGCCACCGACCTGCGGCTGGCGCTGCCCGACAACGGCGACGAGGCGGCCGGATCGACCCAGCGCCTGGCCTACGACACGATCGCCGCGGAGTTCGGGCCCGGCTACAACGGCCCGCTGACCGTCTCGGCGAACATCCTCGGCTCGACCAACCCGCTGGCGGCCATCGACCAGATCGCGAACACCCTCGCCGGGACGCCCGGCGTCGCGGCCGTGACGAACGCGGTGCCGAACGAGACCGCGGACACCGCCGTCTTCTCCGTCGTCCCGGCCGAGGCGCCGGACGCGCCCGCGACCAAGGATCTGGTCGGTGATCTGCGCGACCTCGCCGAGGAGCCGGGCATGGCCGGCTACGACCTTGCCGTGACCGGGCCGACCGCGGTCAGCCTCGACGTCAGCGAGCGGCTGGCCGGCGCGCTGGTGCCGTTCGGCGCCGTCGTGGTGGGGCTGTCACTCCTGCTGCTCATGCTGGTCTTCCGGTCCGTGCTGGTGCCGCTCACCGCCTCGCTGGGCTACCTGCTCTCCACGGCCGCCTCGTTCGGCGCGGTGGCGATGGTCTTCGAGTACGGATGGGGCGCCGGCCTGATCGGCGTCGACCGGACCGGCCCGGTGATCAGCTTCCTGCCGATCATGCTGATGGGTGTCCTCTTCGGCCTCGCCATGGACTACCAGGTCTTCCTGGTGTCACGCATGCGTGAGCACTACACCCACCACCGGGCCCGCGGCGGCACCGCGGAGGAGGCGGTCGACGCCGGCATCCGCCAGTCGAGCAAGGTCGTGGTCGCCGCTGCCGTGATCATGATCGCGGTGTTCGCCGCGTTCGTGCCGACCGGCGACGCGGTCCTCAAGCCGATCGCGTTCGCGCTCGCGGCCGGCGTGCTGCTCGACGCGTTCGTGGTGCGGCTGACCCTGATCCCGGCGCTGATGACGGTGATGGGCAGGTGGGCCTGGTGGCTGCCGGCCCGCATCGACCGGCGGCTGCCGGAGCTGGACGTGGAAGGCGCGACGCTCGACGACCGGCTGGCCGACACCGACGGCCCGGCCGTGCGGGCCGGCGCGCTGGTCCGGGCCGACGGCGTGGTGGTCGACGCGGCAGGCACCGCGCACGAGGTCGACGACTTCGCACTGGCCCCCGGTGGGCTCGTCGCGCTCGAGGGTGCCCCGGCCGCGATCAGCGAACTGCTGTGGGCGGTGACCGGCCGGGCGCGCCCCGCACGCGGCCGCCTCACCGTGGCCGGCCGGCCCGCGCGGCGGGCGTCGCGCCGGCCGGTGGTCGGCATCGGTGGTGTCGCGGGCCAGCCGGCGCGCGGCCGGAAACGCACCGAGCTCGCGGCGGCGGAGCCACGCTTCGCGGCGGTGGCCGAGCGGCTGCGGTCCCGGTCGGCCGAGTTCGCCGATGCGACCGGCCAGGATGCCGACGTGTCCGCCGGACCGCCGGCCGAGGTCGTCGACAACCTCGCGTGGGCGCTCAGTTCCCGGCCCGCGGTCATCGCCGTGGAGTTGCCGGTCCTCGCCACCGGCCACGCCGAGACGGTGTGGGATCTGCTGCACCACATCGCGGACGAGGGCACCGCCGTCCTCGTCGCCACACCCGCCGCCGACCCGACGGACCGGGTGCGGGTCCGCCCGGTCCACGACATCGCTCCCGTGCGGGCGGCCCGATGAACACGCTTCGCCGCGCGGCAGCCGCCGCGCTCGCGTACGCCCTGCTGGCCGCCGTTCCCGCGGTCGCGGTCGGCGCCGTCGTCAGCCACACGCCCCTGACCGGCACCGACGAACCCGTCGCGACGGCCGCGCTCGTGCTGCGGGACGAGCCGGTGGAGGTGACCACGGGCGAGGCGACCGCGACCGTCGCCGCCGGTCGAGCGCTTGCCGCGGCCCTCCAGGACAGCAGCGTGATCGTCGACTGGCGGATCACCCAGCCGGAGGACGCGGCCGCGGGCGTGCTCGACGGCACCTATGCCGCGGTCGTCACCGTGCCCGGCGAGTTCTCCGCGGACGTAGCCGCCGCGGGTACGGCGGAACCACGCAAGGCGCGCGTGTACGTCGACTGGGCCGACCCGGTCAATCGTTTCGTCCAGCGGGCCGTGACGCAGGGGCTGCACGAGGCGTCCGCGAACGTCTCCGACCTCGTCGCGGCGCAGCATCTCGAAGGTCTCTACACCGGACTGGACCGGGTGGACACGCAGCTGGGCGAGGCCGCGGACGGTGCCGGGGAGGTCGCCGCGGGATCGAGGGACCTGGCCGACGGCGCGCGGTCGGCCGGCAGCGGATCCAGTGACCTGAGCGCCGGCCTGGCCGACCTGGCCGACGCCACGTCCCGGTTGGCGGCCGGCGCCGGCGATCTGCGGGGCGGGGCCGACGGCCTGAGCGAGGCGACCGAGGCGATCGCCGGTGGCACCGCCGGCCTGGCCACCGGCGCGGCGAGCACGGCGGCCGCGAGCGCGACCCTCGCCGACGGCCTGGCGACCCTGGACACGAGCAGCGGGCAACTCGCCGACGCGGCCGGACGGACCAGCGATGGAGCGGCCCGCGTGCAGGAGTCCGCCGCGCTGCTCTCCACCTCGGCCGCCGGGCTGCGCACCGGCAGCCGGGATCTCGCCTCGTCGGCCGGGCAGCTGGCGGCGGCACAGGCGGCGGCCGTCGCCAGCTGCCCGGCGTCCGGGGCGTCCCCGGCGTACTGCGCGCAACTCGCCGAACTCTCCGCCGGTGCCGGCCGGCTCGCCGGGTCCGCCGACCGGCTGGCTGCCGGAACCGCGGCACTCACCGGCGGCGCCGAGCAGCTCTCGGCCGCGACGAAGGACCTGAGCGACGGCGCGCGGCAGCTGAGCACCGGCGCGACGACGCTCGATCAGGGCGTGTCGGCTTCGGCCGGCGGCGCGCGGGAGCTGGCCGCGGGCAGCCGTGAGCTCGCGGCCGGTGCGGCCGGCACCGCCGACGGCGCCGCCCGGACCGCGGACGGCGCACGGGAGCTGGCCGTCGCCATGACGACGATGACAACCGGCGCCGGCGAGGTGGCCGCCGGCACCGGCTCCGCGCGGGACGGCGCCATCGAACTCGACGCGGGAATCGGCGATCTGGCCGCGGGCGCGGGCGACCTCGCCGACGGCAGTACGGCACTGGCCGACCGGCTCGGGGACGGTGCCGAGAGCGCCGAACCCTACCCGGAGGAGCGGCGCGCGGAACTCGCGGACGCGGCCGCGCGGCCGATCGCCGAGACCGCGGACGGGGCCCTGGACCGGGACGGTCTCGCGTCGTCCCTGACCGGCTCGCTCGTCCCGCTGATCGCCGCCTGCGCGGCGGTACTGGTCAGCCTGCTGGTGGCTCGCCGCCGGCGGACCCGGATACGCACGGCGACGCTGTCCACCCGGCCGTCCCCGCGGCTGACCGCCCGGCTGCTCGCGCCGTCGACGGCCCTCGGCGCGGCGCAGGGTCTGGCGGTGCTGCTGGTGTCGGTGGCGCTCGGCGGGCACCCGAGCCGGCCCGGGACGGTGGCCGCCGTGCTGCTCGCCGGGGCACTCGCCGGACTGGTCGTGCAGGCGGCGGTCGCCTGGTCACCGGCCGTCGCCTCGGCGGGCGCGGTGCTGCTGATGACGATCGGCCTCATGACGGCGACCTCCGTCGTGCCGGACGGCGCCCTGCCGTCCTGGACGGTCGGTCTCGGCCTGCTCTGGCCGGGCACCTGGCTGGCGCGCGCGGCGGACGGCAGCGCGACCGCCGTGCCGTGGGCGCTGGTCGCGGTGGTGAGCGTGCTGGCCGTGCTGGCCGGTCATCGCTGGATCGAGGCCCGCCGCTCACGTCCCGCGTAACCACGTCCCGCGTAAGCACGTCCCGCGTACGTCCGAGGAGGTCGCCGGAGACCGATTCGCGTCGGGTGGACGGTAGGGTCGGCCGGGTGCGGGATCTGGACTGGGACGGCGGCCTCAACGTGCGTGATCTCGGTGGGTTGCCGGTCGAGGGCGGCGGTGTCACCCGGTGGGGCGCGGTCGTCCGGGCGGGGAACCTGGACCTGCTGACCGGGGCCGGCTGGGCCGCGCTGCACGCGTACGGCGTCCGTACCGTGGTGGCTCTGCGGGAGGCCGGCGAGCGAGCCGCCGGGGTGTCGCGGCCGGCCGGGGTCGACGTGGTGCACGTGCCGCTGGACGACACCGCGGACACCGAGTTCTGGTACCGGTGCATCGACGAGGAGATCGACGGGACGCCGCTCTACTACCGGCCGTTCCTCGCGCGCAACGCGGAGCGCTGTGCCGCCGCGGTCGCGGCCGTCGCCCGGGCCCGGCCCGGTGGCGTGGTCGTGCACTGCGGCATCGGCCGGGACCGGACCGGGCTGGTGTCGCTGCTGCTGCTCGCGCTGGCCGGCGTGACCCCGGACGCGATCGCGTCCGACTACGCGCTCAGCGCCGAGCGTCTGCGCCCGTACTTCGCCGAGGCGTACGCCGCGCACGGCGACGTGATCGCCGCGCGGATGGCCCGGCACGGCGTCACCGTCCCCGACGCGATCCGGGCGGTGCTCGCCGACCAGCGCCCGGCGGACTGGATCGCCGCCGGCGACGTGCACGCGGTGCGCGAGCGGTTGGGCCGCACGACGTCGTCCGGATCGGACGGCGATGGCCAGGCCTAGGAATCCCTCCGACGCGGGAGACGGCGGCGACCCGCCGGGCGGCGGCGACCGCCCGCGCGACGGGGCCGGTGGGCCCGGCCGGCCCCGGAGCGTCTCGCAGGGACAGGATCAGGCGGCGCGTGCGGCGGAGCTCGGCCGTCCGCGTGGCGGTGGATCGGGTGACGGTGGGGCGCCGGGCAGTACGCCGGACTGGACCGGGCCGCCGCTGAGTGGTGTGGGGGACCGGCAGTTCGGCAAGAAGTGGGGCAAGCACGCCAAGGACTACGGGTTGGATCCGAGCGATCCGGAGGCGCGCCGGTGGTTCGAGGAGCGCATCCACACGGTGCACGCCACGCCGGACGAGGTGCGGGTCGGCCCGTGGAACCCGCAGCGCGGTGGCGGGACCGACTATCAGTTCTATCGGCAGGGCAACGATCTGCTCATCACCAAGGGTGACGGATCGTTCGTGACCATGTTCCCGCTCGGGCCGGCGGGGAACGGCTGGTACAACGGTGCGACCGTGGTGCGGAACTGAGGAGGAGCGACGGTGGACGAGCTGGCCGGGGCGGTGGCCGAGTCGGTGGTCGAGGTGCGCGACGAGGACGGCGATCTCGCCGCCCTGCAGATCGTGTTCGACGACGGCTCGGCGCTGCTGTGCACGGTGTGGACGGACTGGTCGCTGCGGACCGACCGGCGGCCGGACGCGACCCTGCCGGACTACCTGTGGCCGCCGGAGTCGTACACCCGGCGGCCGGTCACCGGTGGGGGGCGGCGCGTCGTGGCGTTGCGGCCGGAGACCGACGAGGCCGGCGAGCAGTCCGGGCTGGAGGTCGAGTTCGAGGGTGGGCGCCGCCTCACCGCCCGGTCCGTCGGCGGTGAGCTCGCGGTGGTGACGGACTGAGGGCGCCGGGTCGGCACCGGCGCCCTCGCCCGAGGGTCAGCCGCGGCGCCACTTCTGGTTGGCGCCGCCGTGGCAGTCGAAGAGGATGAGGCGGGCGCCGTCGGCGGTGTTCCAGTCGACGACGTCGACGCACTTGTTGGCCTGCGGGTTGACCAGGTCGCCGGCGCCGCTGAGCACCCACTGCTGGGCCGGGTTGCCGCTGCACGTGGCGAGCTGGATGACCGCGCCGTTCGCGGTCGAGCCCCAGGCCACGTCCATGCACAGGCCGAGCGCGCGGACCGTGCCGTCGCCGGGCCAGGTCCAGTTCTGCGCGCCCGTGCCGTTGCAGGTCCACAGCTGCAGGTACTGGCCGTCGACCGCGTTGGAGTTCGGCACGTCGATGCACTTGTCCGCCAGCCCGATCAGCCGGTTGCCGGAGCCGCCGGTGGTGGTCAGCGACAGCCCGTAGCGGGACAGGATCTCGTTGACCGGCTGGTAGACGGTGGTGCCGCCGGAGGCACAGGTGCCGCCCGCGCCGGAGGTGACGCCCTGTGCCTGGTTGCCGGACAGGAACGCGCCGCCGGAGTCGCCGGGCTGGGCGCACGCGCTGCTGGAGACCAGGCCGTAGACGAGCTGACCGGAGTAGTTGACGGTGACGTTCTTGCCGGTGATGGTGCCGCAGCGCCAGCCGGTGGTCCGCCCGGAACGGCAGACGGACGCGCCGACCGCGGCCTCGGTGGAGCCGGCGACCGTGGCCACGCCGCCGTTGTAGTTGTTCACCCACGGCTGGGACACCCAGTTCGAGTTCGTCTGCACCCAGGCGAGGTCGTCGCCGGGGAACGACGAGCCGCGGAACGTGCCCTGCGCGGCGCCGCTGCCGGTGGTGGTCGCGCCGACGCCGCCGCAGTGCCCGGCGGTGACGAAGCCGCCGGCGACCGCGAAGCCGACGGAGCAGAGCACGCTGTTGTTGATGGTGTACTGGTCGCCGCCGCGGATGTCGTAGACGGGGGTGAACGCGTCCGCGCGCACGGCGGTGACCGCGTCGAGCGGCAGGCCGGCGGTGCGGGCGAACGCGGTGGCCGCCGCGCCGGAGGCGGCCTTGATCGTCACCGTGTTGGTGACCGGGTCGACGTACCAGGAGTGGACGCCGGTCCCGGCGGCGGACGCGTGCCGGTCCAGCGTCGCGGCCAGCGACTCCAGCGTCGCGAGGCTGCGGGCGACCACCGCCGGTGTGGCCCCGGCCGCGCGGACCGTCGCGGCCCGTGCCGGGTCGGTGATGCCGGCCATCACGGTCCGGCCGTCCGCCGCGATCCACGTGCCCGCGTAGTCGCCGCCCAGCGTGCTCTGCAGGCGGCGTTCGATCGGTGGCGCCGCGGCCTCGGTGACCAGGCGCGCGGCCAGTTGCGCGCCGTCGATGCGCAGGTCCCGCCGCATCGCGTCGGCCTGGCCGGGCGAGAGGCCGAGCGCGGCGGTGGCCGACGCGGGCGCGGGCAGCGCGGCGAACAGGCCACTGCCGAGGACCAGGCTCAGGAGCGCACTCAGCTTCCGTTTCATCTCCATACCTCCGGATCGCGGGGTGATGAGAGCGCTCTCTGTTAAGAGAGTTTACGGATAATCCGAAGGCCGTCAATATCCGCGAACGTCTATTCGGGCTGGCGGTGACGAGGGGTTCGGACCGTCGATGCGCCGGGCGGCGGGAAACATGTCCCGAAAGCAATCGGCCCGACGGACGGAATCGATGATCTAGACGGGTGGCTCGCCCGAAGTTAGGTGTGCATCCTAAGGCCATGTCCGAGGCCGAGGAGCTGGTGCGACTCTCCACCGTGTCCGTGCGCCATGAGATCTATGGCGACGACGACACGGTCAGCCTCGGCCCGGCCCGCCCACGGGACGTCTCGGCGCGGATCACGGCCGGCGAGGTCGTGCTCCTGCTCGGACCGTCCGGGTGCGGCAAGTCGACGCTCACGCTGACCGTCGACGGGCTGATCCCGCACGTCGTCGGCGCGCGGCTGGACGGGACGGTGCAGGTCCGCGGCGCCGACACCCGGCAGAGCACGGTGCCGCGCCTGGCGGCGCACGTGGCGATGGTCTTCCAGGACCCGGACGCGCAGGTCGTGACCGGGACGGTGCTGGACGAGGTCTGCTTCGGCCCGGAGAACCTGCTGGTCCCGCCCGCCGAGGTGCTGGCCCGGGCGGAGGACGCGCTGCGCCGGGTCGGGCTGTGGGAACGGCGCGGCGACGATCCGGCGCGGCTGTCCGGCGGTGGGCGGCAGCGGCTGGCGATCGCCTGCGCGCTCGCGCTGCGTACCCCCGTGCTGGTCCTGGACGAGCCGACGGCGAACCTCGACCCGGCCGGTGCGGAGGAGGTCCTCGACGCGCTGCGAGCGGTCGTCGCGGACCGGGACCGCACGATCCTGCTGGTCGAACACGATCTGGACGCGGCGATCACCCTCTGCGACCGCGTCATCGTGCTCGACCGGGACGGCCGCGTGGTGCGCGACGGGCCGGCCCGCGAGACGATCACCGCGCACGTCGACGAGCTGCTCCGGCTCGGCGTCACTGCTCGACCTGCTCGCCGGCCTGCACCGGGACGGCACCACGATCGTCGTGGTCAGTCACGACATGCACCTGGTCGCCGAGCACGCCACCCGCGTGCTGGTCCTCGACGCCGGCGAGATCATCGCGGACGCGCCGCCCGCGGCGGTCTTCGCGGACACCGGGTTGCTGCACCGTGCCGGCCTGCGCCCGCCGCTCGCGCTGGCCGCCCGCGCGCTGACCCGCCACCCGCACTGGCACGGCATCACCCGCCTCATCGACCTGCCGCCCGCGGCGCCGCCCGGACCATCGGCGCCGCCCGGCCTCGCGGCATCGGCCGGCCTCGCGGCACCGGCCGCGGTCGTGCACCGGACCGGGACCGTCGCGTGACCGCCGCCGGGGGCCCGGTGGGCGTGCTGGACCTGCGCACCTACAACCCCGTCGTCAAGGTGCTGGCGCCGGTCCCGGCCATGGTGGTCACGATCGGGTCGCGGGACCTGTGGACGCCGCTGATCGTCGGTGCGGTCGCGCTGCTCCTGCTGCTGCTCGGCGCGCGCCTTCCCGGCCGTACCGTCGCGAGGGTTTTGATCGGGGCGCCGGCGCTGGTCGCGGTCATGACCGTGTCGTTCGGCGTCTGGACCGATCCGGCGCTGGTCGACGACACCGTGCCGCTGCTGACGGCCGGGCCGTGGACGCTCTGGTCCGGCGCGTTGCTGACCGGCGCGTCGACCGGGCTGCGGGTCACCGCGGTGATGCTGCTCGCGCTGGTCGCCGGCCTGACCACGCACGCGCCCGACCTGGTCCGCTCCATGATCAGCCACCTGCGGGTGCCGTACCGGATCGGCTACGCCGGGCTCGCCGCGATGCGCTTCGTGCCCCGGTTCCGTACCGACCTGGAGATCATCCGTCTGGCGCACCGGGTGCGTGGCGTGACCGGCGGCCGGGGACCGCTCGCGGCCGCGCGCCGGTACGGCGGCTACGCCGTCCCGCTGCTGGCCGGCGGCATCCGGCACGGCGACCGGGTGTCGCTGGCGATGGAGACGCGCGGCTTCGGCGCGCACCGCACCCGCACCGAACGGCACCGCGTCCCGCTGCGCCCCCGCGATGCCGCGCTCACCGCCGTGTTCCTCACCCTCGCGATCCTTCCTGGAGTGCTCCGATGAGACTGACCACCCGGTTCCTGATGGCCTGTGCCGCGATCGGCGCGGCCACCGGCATCCTGTTGCTGCCGGCCAACTTCGCGGCCGCGGCGATCTCCGCGGCGCTGCCGATGGTCTACGCCGCGATGGTCGGCCTGTGGCTGGTCGGCCCGGTCGTCGCGCTCGCGGTGCTGCGCCGGCCGGGCGCGGGCGTGCTGACCATGCTGATCGCCGGGATCATCAACATCCCGACGCCGGCCGGCCCGACCGCGATCGTCACGAACCTGATGGTCGGCGTCGCACTGGAACTGGGCTTCCTGGTCACGCTGTACCGGATCTGGCGGCCGTGGCTGTTCTACGTCACCGCGCTGGCGTTCGAGACCTGGTACGCGATCTCCGCCTACGCGTTCTTCGACATCGACGACATGGCCGTGCCGGTGCAGGCCGTGTTCTTCGCGCTGATGGCCGCGAGCGCGGTCGTCTTCACCTGGCTGGGCCTGGTCGTCGCCCGCCGCCTGGCCGCGACCGGCGTCGCCCGTGGGATCGCGGTGGCCGGCCGGTGAGTGGGGCCGACGGCACGACGCCACCGCGGCGAGAAGGGGGCTCCGCATGAGCGCGGCGCGGTTCAAGGTCCGTAAGCCGGTCGACCCGCACGTGCTCATGCTCGACGTGCTCGGCCGGGAACAGGTCTCGCCGAACATGATGCGGGTCTCGTTCGGCGGTGACGGGCTCAACCGGTTCACCTATCAGGGCTTCGACCAGTGGTTCCGGTTGTTCCTGCCGCGGCCCGGGCAGGAGACGCTGAAGCTGCCGACCCGCACGTCCGCGCTCTGGTACGCGCAGTACCTGGCCACGCCGCGGGCGAAACGCCCCTATGTGCGCTGCTACACGGTCCGCAACGCCGACCCGTACCGGCTGGACGTGGATTTCGTGATGCACACCGAGCCGGACGGCAGCTGTGGCCCGGCCGCGGACTTCGCCCGGAACGCGGTGCCGGGGCAGCGCGTCGGCCTGCTGGACCAGGGTGTCGGCTACCACCCGCGGCACGAGCACGACTGGACGCTGCTGGTCGCGGACGAGACCGGCCTGCCCGCGGTCGCCGGCATCTGCCGGTCGCTGCCGGCCGGCGCCCGTGGCCTCGCGCTGGTGGAGATCCCGTCGGCCGCGGACGCGCAGGACTTCCCGGTGCCGGACGGCGTCACGCTGCGCTGGATCGCCCGCGACGGCCACGGCGTGCCCGCCGCCTGGCGTTGGACGTGCTGCGCGAGCAGGTGCTGCCGGACGGTCCCGGCTACGCCTACCTGGTCGGCGAGTCCACACTGGCCACCGGCGGGCGCCGGCACCTGGTCGAGGACCGCGGTCTGCCCAAGGCCCACGTCGACTTCGTCGGCTACTGGCGGCAGGGGCACGCCGCCCGGTGAGGACTGCGCGAAGGCCCGCGCACCGCGGGCCTTCGTCGATGTGTGGTGTGGTCAGGAACGGGTGATCGCCGCGGTCTTCTTCGACGAACCCTCGATCACCTGGCCGCCGGTGTTGATCTCGATGCGGCGCGGCTTGGCCGTCTCCGCGACCGGGATGGTCAGCGTCAGCACGCCGTCCTGCCAGGTGGCGGCGATGCGGTCCAGGTCGAGGCCGTCACCGAGCGAGAGGCGACGCTCGAACGTGCCGGTGGCGCGCTCGCGCCGGAGCCACTGGACGTCGGCATCCGTGCGCGGGGACCGCTCGGCGCGGATCGTGAGCACGCGCCCGTCCACGTCCACCTGCACGGAGCCGGGGTCGATGCCGGCCAGGTCGCAGTGCAGGACGAAGTGGTCACCGGAGCGGTACAGGTCCATCGGCATCGCCATCGCGGTGCCACCGCCGAACATCTGACCGGCCATGCGGTCGAACTCGCGGAAAGGATCGAAAGTCAGCACCACGGTACCCACCTCCTCGAGGTCGCCCGCCGGGCCTTCCGGCGAGGCGTGTGGCGCTCGGCTAACAACCAATTCTGCCGAGGAGCTCACTGCCCTGGGCAGCGGCTACGTATATTTTTCTAGCACTCCTCCCCGGCGAGTGCCAAGCGGTTCGGCGGAAAAAATCAGCGCCGGCGCCGCGCGGGACGGCGCCGGACCGACACCGCGTGCGGCCGCCCCGCGAGCCGCCGGCCGCCGTAGGCCTCGGCCAGCGCGCGGTGCTCCGGATCGTCCGTGCGGGCGGCGAGCGCGCGCAGCTCCGCCCGGGCCGCCTCCGGGCGGTGGTCGCGCCAGCGGGTCAGCAGCGCGGCGGTGATCGACGGCGTGTCCGCGGCCAGCGCCACCACCACCTCGGCCGTCTCGTCCAGCAGGTCGTCGATGGTGGGCACCTCGATGTTCATGCCGCGCAGGTGCGCCTGGAACAGCGCGGTACCCAGCGCGGTCAGCGACGTGCGGGACGCGTCGTGGCGGACGGCGCCGAGCAGGTCCAGCTGGGTCAGCAGACGCTCGACGTCCTCGTCGTGCACCCGCACGCCGGCGCCGAGGCCCGCGGACCCGTGGTCGTCCGGGTCGAAGCCGAGGAACTCCTCGACGAGCCCGCCGACGATCTCGGCCAGCTCCTCGCGCGCGATCGGGCGCTGCGCCAGGTACATCGCCATCAGCAGCGCGAACGTGAAGTCGTCCGCGCGGAACGGCACGATCGAGTTGAAGTACGCCGGTGGGCACACCGCGCGGCCGATGCCGAAGAACGCCTCGAACGCGCGCTCCGCGGCCGCCACCGGGTCCCGGAGTGCCTTCGCCGCCGACTTGACCGGCAGCAGGCGGCCCTTGACCACGCGGACGAAACGCGCCTCCTTCGCCCACGCGAACAGCAGGTTCGTCTCGTACAGCTCCTCGGTGCTCATGGTCCGGAAGGTGCGCTCGCCGACCACCGGGTGGAGCTCGTCGGCCAGGCCCAGCAACGCGATCAGCTCGGCCGCGTCCGCGAGCTTGAGGTTGCCCTTCGGGGTGAGCGCGCGGCCGTCACCGACCCATCCGGTGAAGCGGATCAGACGGGTCAGCGTGACCGACGCGGCGGCCGCGGCCGCGACCGTCTCCCGGGCCGGCGGGTCGACCGGCGGCAGCGCGGGCGGCACCTCGTCGTCCTCGGTCAGCTGGTTCTGCACCACCTTCGCGAGCACGGCCTCGTCGTAGGGGACCTTGCCGGCCTGCACGTCCGCGATGAACGCGTGCATCGCCTCGTGGTCGTCGATGTTGATGCCCGCGTCGAGCATGCGCATCGACCAGAACTTGGCCGGGCCGAACCGGGTCTCGTCGGCCATCGCGGCGTCGTACTCCCCGGCGAGCCGGTCCAGCGCGGTGTGCAGCACGGTCGCGTCCGCGCACTTCGCGTCCGCCAGGTCCGCCTCGAACAGGAAGTCCACGAACGCGTGCAGCGTGGGGATCGTCGCCGACCACTCGCGGGTGGTGACGCCGCGCGGAAAGTACTCGAGCAGCGCGAACCGCAGGTCGGCCGGCTGCCACCGCCCCAGCCGGCCGTCGCCGACGCTCCACCGCTGCTCGACGAGCACCTCGGCCATGAACGGATCGACGTCGCGGCGCGCACGGCGCGCCCATCGCTCGAACGCGTCCACCAGCCGGTCGCGGGCCGGGAAGAACTCGTCCTCGGGTGCGTCGGTGAAGACCATGCGCATGGTGCAGAACCGTACCGCCCGCCGCGGCGGAACGCGCGAACCGATTCTTTGTTTCCGGCCATGTTCCCGCTTCCGGCGTGGCCCCGGCCGCGGGGGCGGAGCGGCCGCGGAGACGCGCGGCGGTCAGACGCCGAGTCGGTCCAGGATCGCGGCGCAGCTCTCCACCACGACGGCGGCGGCGCGGCGCTGGTGGCGGTCCGCGGTGCCGCCCTCGGCGAGCACCTGCCAGCGCAGCAGCGCCTCGTCGCAGTACCGGCGCATGGTGGGCGCGTCGGCCGGCTCGTCCAGACCCAGGCGGGACGGGATGTCGGTGCCGTCGCCGCCGGCCAGCCGGTGCGCCTCCGCCTCCAGGTCGGTGGCGAACCGCACCGGCAGTTCCGGCAGCGCGGCGACCAGGCGCATCTCCCGGAACTCGGTCGCCTCGGCCAGGATCCGGCCGAGCCGCACGCGCAGCGCGTCGGTGCGCGGCGTCCACTGGCCGTCCAGCACGGACTCGATCGCCAGCAGCGTGGCCCGCGCCTTCAACGCCTCGGTGCGCGCGATCAGCCCACGGGTGATGGTGTCCCGCAGCTCCGTGACGCCGCTGCGCCGGGCCAGCTCACCGGCGAGCGTGAGCCGGGTGTCGTGGCCGGTCCGGGCCAGCACGGTGGCCAGCCGGACGCCGGGCAGCCCGAGCCGGTGCAGCAGGTCCGGCGGCAGACCGGCGCGCAGGTACCGATCCGTGCTCAGCAGCGCGCCGTCGGTGTCCGCCCGGGGCAGCGCGGCCAGGTGCGCGACGGTCTCGAACTCCGCGTCGGTCAGCGTCCGCGCGGTCGCGGCGGCCAGCCCGCCGAGCGCGTGCACGCGCAGGCAGACGTCGCGCACGGCCGGGTCGCGCCCGTGCCGCCGGGCGATCTGCCGCGCGGTGACGAACGCGTCGGTACGGCCGCCGTTGACCTCGTCCGCCCGGGACAGCACCAGCACGGTCGCGATCGGTGTGGCCCGGGCGACCGCGCTGTGCTGGTGCGCGCGCAGCGGCTCCAGGTCCGCGGGCCGGGCGGCCGGCGTCAGGTGCAGCACCGCGTCCGCGTCGTCCAGCGTCGCGCCGTCCGCGGGCGTGTCGAGCAGCGTCATCTGCCGCAGCGCCCGGCTCGGCCAGTGGATCACCAGGTCGCCGTCGGCCTGACCGGTGCGCGGCCCGTCCGGCGTCATCGTCAGCGGCAGTTCGAAAGGATCACCATCCCGGGGGTACGCGGTGGCGCGCGGCCCGGCCCCGTCCTGGTACCAGACCGTGGTGTCGTCGCCGGGCGCGGTCACCGGCGCGACCCGGTCCCCGATCAGCGCGTTGACCAGCGTGGACTTGCCGGTCCCGGCGCGGCCCGCGACCGCGACCCGCAGCGGCTCGGTCCACCGGTGCCGCTGGTGCCGCAGCGTCACGACCTGCGGATAGGCGGCGAGCGTGTCGTCGAGGAGAGCCTGGACCGTACCGGCGAGGCTGGTGGTCATGCGGTCTGCGGTGCCGGCTGCAACTGCTGGGCCTGGCGGTAGAGGCCGGCCAGCTCACGCAGGCTGAGCTCGATCTCGCGCTGGCGGCGCTCGGTCTGGGCCACGTCCGCGTCGGCGGCGAGTTTCGCGGTGCGCACGGAGTGCACGATCGCGTCCTGCAACCGGTCCGTCAAGTCCAGGAAGTGGTCGCGCAGCAGCCGGTGCGCCTGCCGGACCGTGTCCTTGCCCTCCTTGCTGACCAGCAGGAAGAAGTCGTCGACGTGCCGCTGGGTGCGGGTGCGGGCCGCGGCCTGCCGGCGCTTCAGCAGCGTCTTGCTCTCGTCGTGCACGGTCTTGCCGCCCAGGATCGCGCCGGCGCCGACCGACACCGGGTTGATCAGCGGCATCCCGGCGAGGCTGGTCGCCAGGCCCACCATCAGGATCCCGCCGTACGAGCCGCGCAGCCCGGTCAGCGCCTTCTGGGTGATGGTGAACTTCTCCACGCCGGGCTGCTCCAGGTGCGGCACCATCCGGTCCAGGTCGTCCGGCACGTGCATGCGCCAGGTCGGCAGCGCGTCCTGGCCGTACTCGCCGAAGTGCGCCGCGACCCGGTGCGATATCCACTCGCACTGCGCGATCAGCCAGCTGAAGTTCGCCTCCGCGGCCGCCTTCAGCTCCCGGTCCAGCCAGGACGCGAACTCGTCCCACGCGGTCATCGGGTCCGCGGTCTCGAACGCCGCGTCGACCTTGCGCAGGATCTGCCGGGTCCGGTCGCGCAGGTCGAACTCCACGTTGGACACCAGATCGGCGACGTCGTCGTTGAGCGTGTTCTGCCAGCGGACCTGCCGGCGCCGCACGTCGTCCAGCGCGCGCTGCGCCTCGTTCAGCCGGGCCATCGCCTGGGACGGCGCGGACGCGGACGTGAGCCGGGCCCGCAGCGGCGTCGCGACCTGCTCCAGCGCGCCGCGGGCGGCCTGCGCGGCCGCGGCCCGGGCCAGCGCGTGCGGCTTGCCGGCCACGTCCCGGTTCAGCCGGCCGATCAGCTCCGGGAAGCCGGACTCCGCGTTCAGTTCCGCGTCGCCGGTGCGGGCGGCCCGCAGGCGCAGCGTCGCGGACACCGGGATCACCGCGGCGGACAGGCCGGCCGCGGCCAGCCGCTGCCGGTTGCGGTCCGCGACCGCGCGCCAGTCCGCGGCGAGGTCGGTCTTGGTCAGTGCGACGATCACGTTGGGTACGGCCGCGGCGGCGTCCCGCAGCAGGTCCAGCTCCGCGACGGTGAGTTCCGCGGTCGCGGCGGACGCGAGCACCACGGTGTCGGCCGGCGGATGCTCCCCGAGGCCGCCGAGCAGCTCCGGCCAGCCGGTCACGGGCGTGGCCGCGGGCGTGTCGACCAGCGTCATGCCGCCGGCCAGCAGCGCGCGCGGCACACCGATCTCCGCGCGCAGCGCCTCCCGGCCGCGGATGTGCGGCGCCGCCTCGGCGACCGTGAGCGCGGTGCGGGCGGCCCGGTGCACCAGCAGCGCGCCCGGCTGCTCCGCGTGCCGGACCACGGTCGGCGTGCCGGTCGTGCCGGCGTCGCCGACCGGGCAGACCGGCGCGTTGATCAGCGCGTTGATCAGCTGGCTCTTGCCCTGGCCGGGTTCGCCGAGCACGACCACCCACAGTGCCGGGTCGAGCAGCTGGGCCCGCCGGGCACGCAGCCGCGCGGCGAGATCCGTGCGGCCGTGCACCAGGCAGGCCTGGACCGACGCGTCGAGGACGTCCACCCACATCGGCGCCACTACCGAGCCGATCGTCACGGTCACCTCCGGCAGTTTCTGTGCTCCCACGCCTGCCGCGCGGCACCCGAGGATCCGGGGCCGCGCGGCAGAGGCGTGGTGTAGAGCCTCATCAACCTGGCAGGCATCCTAGCCGGGTTGAAAAAAGCTCATTAGAACAGAATGTCGGTCACGCCCGACAGGTCCGGTCCGTGCTGCTCGCCGGTCACCCCGGAGAGCGTGCCGGTGACCGTGCCGGTGACGTCGTGCAGGCCGGTGGTGCCGGTCAGGCCGTCGACGCTCGAGGTGACGCCGGTCAGCGTGTGGTCCAGGCCGGTGCCGGAGGTCAGGCCGTCCGTGATGCCGGTGACGCCGGTGGTCACGCCGCCGACCACGCCGGTCACGTCGTGCAGCGTCGTGCCCACGGTGTCCAGGCCGAGCCCGGCCGTGCCGAACACGGTGCCGCCGAGACCCGCGACCGTGCCGTCGAGCTCGCCGACCGTGCTGCCGACGCCGGTCACGGTGCCGCCGAGACCCGCACCGTCCGCCACGTCGTAGACCGTGCCGGTGAGATCGTTCACCGGCGAGGTCACCGCGCCGGTGACGTCCGCGTCCAGCGTCGCGGACAGATCGCCGTCCGCGTCGAGCGGCACCTCCACCAGCGCTTCCGCGCCGGTGCCCAGGCCGAGGCCGGAGAGCGCGCCGACACCCACCGCGACGCCGCTGTGGTCGATCGCCAGACCCGCGGCGGCGGACGTGTTGCCCAGGTCGCCCGAGGTGTGCGTGCCGGCCGACAGGTGCGCGGTCACCGACTGCAGCTGCGCCACCGCGGTCGCGGAGACGGTGGCGCCGGCCTCCGCCTCCACCGCGGCGGTCGGCAGCGCCAGGCCGGCCAGGCCCGGCACGGCCGCGTAGTCGACCACCAGCGGCACCACGTCCTGCACGTCGGCCGGCGTGATGTCGCCCAGACCGGCCGCGCACAGCGCCGCCTCCGGGTCCAGCTCGAAGATCGACCGCGCCTGCGGGTCGGTGATCAGGTTCAGTACGAAGTCGTGCAGCGTCGAAGTCATCGTGCGCCAAGCCTCTCAGGGATTTCGCGGTGGTCGGGCAGCGGCTGCCGATAACCGAAGCTAGTGCCGCGCCACCCGCCGAACATCGGGGACGAGACCGGGTTCCGCACCCGGCCCCCTGGGGACCCCCGGGGAGGGGGATAGGGGATTAGGGGGTCCGGCGGCGGTTGTTTTTGTGGGGTCCGTCCCCCGGCGGCTTTCTGGTACGAACAGTGCAGCCCGCCGATCAACGGCCGGAACGGCAGCCATCCCGTCCCGGCATCCGGCGGGCTCGAGCCCACCGTGGCCGCGGCCGGACTCCGTCTGCCTGGCCGGCCGTGCGAGCGTGTGCCCACGCGCCACCGCGGCGGGCTCGGTCTCTCCCGGGTAGGGGTGCCCAGGGAAGGCACGAGGGATGGGGCGGGCGTCCGCGGCTCATGCGGGCGCCCGCCCAACGAGGAGACGAGGGGGAGGCGGCATGGCGTACGTGCTCGGCATCGACATCGGCGGCACCCACGTCACCGCGGCCACCAGCGTCCTCGCCGACGGCGTCTGGAAACGCCCCACGCCGGTCCGGCTGCGCGGCGACTCCGACGAGGCGCCCGCGGTCCTGCACGTCGACCCGGAGGGCGCGCTGCAGGTCGGCGACCCGGCCGAACGCGGCCCGGTGCTGCGCCCCGGCGTCGTCGCCCGCGAGTTCGCCGGGCGGATCGGCGCGGACGCGCCCGTGCTGCTGCGCGGCGAACGCTGGTCACCGCAGACGCTCACCGCGATCGTCGCGCGCCGCGTCACCGACCTGGTCCGCGGCCGCGAGGGCGAGCCGCCGGTCCGGGTCGTGCTGGCCCACCCGGCCACGTTCACCGCGCACCACGTCGCCGCGCTGCGGGCTGCGCTCGCCGACGTCGCCCTGGCCGCCGAACCGCTGCCCGAGCCGGTCCTCGCGGCCGAGGGGCACGCGGCCCGCGGCGGCCCGGACGCCCGCGCACTCGCCGTGCTCGCGATCGGCGGCACCAGCTACGAGGCGTCCGTCGTCACCCGGACCAACCCGATCACGTACGCGGTGCGGGCCGCCCGCACCGGCGCGCACCAGCTCGGCGGCGCCGACCTCGACGAGGTGCTCGCCCAGCACGCGTACGACGCGCTGCGCCGCGAGATCGCGCCGCTGGCCGACGACCCGGACCGTCACCTGCGGATCCTGCACGACCTGCGCGCCGAGGCCCGGTACACCCGCGAGCAGCTCAGCCACGCGGACGACGCCGAGATCATCCTGCCGCTGCACCCCGGCGAGACCCGGCTCACCGTCGACCGGGCCCGGCTGGAGACGCTGCTCCGGCCGCTGCTCGACCACCCCGCCGCCACGCTGGCCCGGCTCGTCGCGGTGGCCGGCGTGCCACCGCACCACCTCGGCGGCGTGCTGCTCACCGGCGGCACCGCGCACACGCCGCTGCTGACCGAACTGGTCGCCGCGCACCTGCCCGGCGTCACCCCGCTCCCGCCGGGCGGCACCACGCTGGTCGCCGAGGGCGCGGCCGCGGTCGCCGCCCAGCTCGCCGCCGGGCTGCACGACGCGCCGCCGGACCCCGGCCGGCGCGGCACCGCGGTCTGGGAACCCGAACCCGGTCAGGAACCGTCCGTGCGGCCCGCACCGGCGTCCACCGGCCGGACGCACACGCCGGACGCGCCGCCCCGGCCGCCGGTGCGGATCAGCACGCCGGAGCTGCCCGGCCGCCGCCGTACCCGCAAGACCCAGGGCATGAACGCGGGCGCGACCGCACTCGTACTCGCAGTCGGGGCGCTCGCGCCCGTCATCCCGATCGGTTGAGGAGAACGGTGACGATCCGCACCATGACACCGTCCTGGCTGGTGCTCGACGAGCAGGTCGCGCGGATCTGCGACGACCTCGCGGCGGTGCCGGCCGGCCCGCTGCGCCTCAGCCTCCAGGCGCCCGGCGGGTACGGCAAGACCGCGCTGCTGTCCTACCTGGCCGGTCTGCTGCGCGAGCACGACGTACCGGTGATCGACGCCTGGACCGACCCGCTGGACGGTGCGGACGACGACGCGGTGCTGCTGATCGACGACGCCCACCTGCTCGACGAGGGCCGCCTGGCCGCGCTGCACCCGCTGACCACCGGCCGCCGGCGGCTCGTCCTCGCCTACCGCCCCTGGCCGCGTCCGGCCGGCCTGACGTCACTGCTGACGATCCTGCGCCGGGAACGCCCACCGGTGCTGCTCGGCCCGTTCACGCCGGAGCAGACCGCGCGCGCCGTGCACGCCTGGACCGGCGGCGCGCCCGGCGACGACCTCGCCGACCGGGTGCACCGGCTCAGCGGCGGCGTGCCCGGCATCGCGCACCGCATCACCGCGGCGCTCGCGGCCGGCCCGGAGCTGACCGACACGTCCCTGCTCCAGTTCCGCGCGGACCTCGACCACCTCGACCCGGACGTACGCCGGCTGCTGCTGGCCACCGCGGCCGGCGGCGCGCTGCCGATCGGCGTGCTCGCCGACCTGCTCGGCCGCGACCCGGCCCGGATCGACGAGCTGCTGGAGGCCGCCCGCGCCACCGGGCTGTTCGCGCTGGACGACACGCTCGTCCCGGCCGCCCGGCAGGCCGTCACCGCGCTCGGCCCGGTCGCGCACCGCGCCGACCTGTGGCAGCGCCTCGCCGCGCTGCAACTCGCCCGCGGCGACGGCACGCTCACGGTGGCCCGCTCGCTGCTCGACGCCGGCATCGGCGGCAGCGGCCTCGCCTCCGCGTTCCAGGCCGGCGCGGAGGAGGCACTGATCGCGGCACCGCAGGTCGCGGCGCGCCTGTTCGCCGCCGCGGCCGCGAGCGGGGCACCGACCGGCGCCCGGCACGCGCTCGCCACCGCGCTCGGCGGCGACCTGGACACCGCGCTGCGCCTCGCCGACCGGCTCGTCGGCGCGCCCGGCACCGGACCGGTCGCGGAGAACGACCGCGCCGCCGGTGCCGCGGTCGCGGCCGCCGTGCTCGCGCACCGCGGCCAGCTGGCCCACAGCGCGGAACGGTACCGCTGGTCGCGCACGCCCACGTCCCGGTCGTTCGCCGCGCTGGCCACCCAGGTCACCGGCGGCAGCTTCGCGGTCGAGGGACCGGACGCCGCCGACGGGCCGCCCACGCTGCTCACCAACGCGGCCGCGATGATGGCCGACGGCATCCGGGAGAGCATCGGCGGTACGCCCGCGGCCGCGCTCGCCACCCTCGTGCAGGCCGCCGCGCTTCTCGAACCGGCCGGCCCGGCCGTGCTGCTGCCGGACAGCCCGGCCGCGCTCGCCGCCCTGGTCGCGCTGCACGACGGCGAGCTCGACGCGGCCGACGCGGTGCTCGACCGCGCGGTCACCGCCGGCATGGGATCGGTGCTGATGGCCCGCCGGCACCGCCTGCTGGCCGGCTGGATCCGGATGTTCCGCGGCGACACCGCCGCCGCGCACGACCTGCTCGCCACGGCCACCACCGGCGGCGCGCCGATCCAGCTGCGCGACGGGCTGTTCGCCGCCGCGCTGCAGATCGGGCTCGCCCGGCGCACCGGTGACCTGCCGGAGATGCACCGCGGCTGGGCCAACGCCCGGGAGACCGTGCTGCGTCACCCGGTCGACCTGCTCACGCTGCTGCCACTCGGCGAGCTCGCGGTCGCGGGGGCACGGCTCGGCGAGCGCGCGGCGCTCGACGTACCGGTGCGGCAGGCCCTCGATCTGCTCGATCGTCTCGGCCGGCCGCCGCTGTGGCACGCCACGCTGCACTGGTACCTGCTGCAGGCCGCCGTGGTCGGCGAGGACGCCGGCACCGCGGCCGTGCACGCGGACGCGCTCGCGGCGGACGCGGACGCCACCGCGCACACCGCCGTGCTCGCGGCCGCGGCCACCAGCTGGTGCCGCCTGCTCACCGGCGACATCGACCCGGACCAGGTCGTCGCGCACGCCCGCGACCTGGCCCGCACCGGCCTGGCCTGGGACGCGGCCCGGCTCGCCGGCCAGGCCGCCGCCCGCACCGCGGACCGGCGCGCGATGGTCACGCTGCTCGACACCGCCCGCCTGCTGCAGGGCCGCCAGCCCGGCCCGCGCACCGAGAACGCGTCCGAGCCGACGCCGACCGGACAGCTCTCCGCCCGCGAGCAGGAGGTGGCGGAGCTGCTGCTGGCCGGGCTCACCTACAAGGAGATCGGCGACCGGCTCTTCATCACCCCGAAGACCGTCGAGCACCACGTGGCCCGCATGCGCGCCCGGCTCGGCGCGCCCAACCGCGCGGAGCTGCTCGCCCGCCTGCGCGCCACCACCACCCCCGTGGCCTTTCGAAAGGCGCCGGAATGACCAAGCCCAGCCTCGCCCCCGCGCTCGCCCTGATCATCCTCATCCCGGCCGGTGCCGGCCTGATCGCCTACGCGGCCGGCAACGCGGTCGCCCGCGCCGGCGCCGGTGAGCCGCCGTTCTCGCTCCAGATCGTCTTCGCCGCGGTCGTCGGCGTGCTCGTGCTCTCGGCCAGCGCCCTCGTGGTGTGGCTCGCCCGCCAGGTCCGCGCGGCCGCCGCCTACGCGGAGGACCTCGCCGCGGTACGGGTCCCCGACCTGACCCGCCGGGTCCGCGCCGGCGAGCCCGTCGACCCGGCGACCGCGCTGCCCGCACCGCACGGCGGGCCGTTCGCGCCGCTCGGCGACGCACTGCATGCGCTCGCCTGCCACGCGGTCGACGCGGTCACCGCGGAGACGATCAGCCGGGACGCCCAGCAGCTCGCGTTGCGCGTCGGCCGGGACAACCAGACACTGCTGCACCGGCAACTGACCATGCTGGACGAGGTGGAGAGCCGGCAGACCGACCCGGACGAGCTGGCCCGGCTCTTCACCATCGACCACCTCGCCGCCCGCATGCGCCGCAACGTGGAGAAACACCTGACACTCTCCGGCAGCACGCCGGCCCGGCGCTGGCGCAAACCGGTGCCGATGCTGGACGTGCTGCGCGCGGCCGCGGCCGAGGCGACCGACTACCACCGGGTGGACGTGGCGCCGGTCAGCGGGCCCGTGCTGCTCGGCCGCGCGCTGATCGACGTGACGCACCTGCTGGCCGAACTGATCGACAACGCGCTCGCGGCCGCGCCCGGGCAGCCGGTGCGGGTGGTCTGCACGCCGATGCGCGGCGAGGTGCTGATCACGGTGCGCGATCTCGGGCCGGCGATGGACGCCGGCACGCTGGGCGCGGCCAACGAACTGCTGCGCGCGCCCGCCACGGCCACCGAGGAGCAGCGCGGGCACGGTCTGCACGTCGCCGCGCGGCTCGCCCAGCGGCGGGGCATCACGGTCACGCTGCAGACCGGTCCGCAGGGCAGCACGGCCACGGTCCTGATCCCGGCGGACCTGCTCGCGGCAGCCCCGGCTGCCGCCGCACCCGCCCGCGGCGGTCCCGCCGGCGGCCCGGCCGGTGGGACCGTCGCCGTTCCGGGCGTGCGCCCGGGGGCCCGGCGAGGCGCAGATGTCGCCCTATAGGCCGGCGGCGTCGGCATTCCACTCGGCTCCGGCCACGGCGCCGGGGCCAGCACCCGCTCCGCCGGCCGGCCTGGATCCGCGGGCTGACCTGGACCCGGTGGCACGCCCGAATCCGCGGGCTGGCCTGGATCCGCGGGCTGGCCTGGATCCGGTGGCACGCTCGACTCCGCCGGCTGGTCTGACTTCGCGGGTTGGCCCGGCTCCGGTGGCGCGCCCGGCTTCGGCCATGGGCCCGGCTTCGGCTCCGCTCTCGAATCCGGCGGCGCGTGTGGCTTCGGCCGCGCGCCGGGCGCCCGCGGCGTCCTCGTCTCCGGTCTCGTCCGCGGGTCCGGGTCCGGGCGCGGGTGCGGTTTCGGGGTCGACCGCCGAGGAGGCCTGGTATGACGACGCGGCCGGCCCGGTGGTGCGGCCCTACGCGGTCACCCGCGGACGCACCCGCCCGGCCGGCAACCTGGACCTGGTCACCCTCATGATCACCACCGGCAAGGGCGCCCGGACCGGCCGCTCGCTCCCGCCGGAACAACGCGAGATCCTGCGTCTCTGCCACAGCCCGCACTCCGTCGCCGAGGCCGCCGCCAACGCCGGCCTCCCGCTCGGCACCACTCGCGTGCTCCTCGGCGACCTGGTCACCGATGGCCTGGTCACGGCCTGGGAACCACCCACCACCGCGCCCACCGAGAAGATCCTCCGCCGCGTGCTGGTCGGCCTGCGCGCGCTGTAGGTGCGCCCCGGCGACCGAACCTCGGCGATGTCCATTCGGCCGGTCCGGGTCCCGCCTCGGCGCGTCCTGGTGATCACCACCTCGTGGCCGACCACATTCGCCACCGTGCCGCCAGTGACCCGACGCATGCGGAAACCTGCGGCGCCGGAGGAGCCCTGGAGCGCATGAGGATATCCGCGGCGCAGCGCGGTTCGCGAGGAGTCTGCGGCGCGAGAAACTTGCGGCGCGGGTGGAATCTGTGGCCGGGGTGGAATCTGCGGCGCGCGTGGAATCTGTGGCCCGCGTGGAATCCGCGGCGGGCGAGGAAAACTTGCGGCGCGCGTGGAACTCCGCGGCGCGTGTGGAACCCGCGGTGCAGGAGGAAACCGGCCGATTCGGCCCCGTGGCACCCCTCCACGCGCCCGGGAGGCCCCGCCGACGAGCGGAGTGCCGTCAATCAACGCGGATCTGTTCGCGGGCGATTTCCGGCGGTCGTCGGCGCAGTGGGGCCCGGCCACCCTGGGCGAGGTGGCCGGGCCCTATTACTGGGGGAAGAGAAGCATCAGTGCTTCTTGACGTAGCCGACCTTCTGGCCCGCGATGCTGAGCGCCTTGCACTCGGTCACGTCGGTGTTGTTCAGCACGTTCGACAGCACGTTCGCGTCCAGGCCGCACAGCGTCGCCGCGACCGGAACGGCCACGTTCTGCAGCACGGTGACCTCGTTGCCGGTCAGCACGTCCTGCACCGTCACGTCGACCAGGGTTCCGCTGCCGGCGGACGCCGGGCCGGCGATGGAGAGGCCGCCGAACGTCGCGGCACCGGCGATGGCGAAGCCGGCGACAACCTTGGAGATACGACGCATGTTCTTTCCTCCACTGCGATCGAAGAACGTTTCTTGGGGGATTTGGTGCGCTTGCGGCCGCAGCATCCAAATACCCGTGCCGCGGTTCTCTAACCGCCATTAATCGCAATGTCAGATGGCTGGCGTGACTATTGACTGAGTCCCGCAAAGGCTATCCAATAAACGCGTTCGCCTTTCTTGTGAAACCATTTCGGAATTGTTGGGCGAGTCCCGCCGGCCCCAAGGGGGGATCGGCCGTCCGTGGTTCGTGCCGGGTGTGGCCCGCATCCTCGGAGGCACCAGTGGCCGACGAGGGAGCAGTGCCATGACACGCATCCGACCGGGGTGGAGCGTCCCGAACCTGTCCGGCAGGCGCGCGGTCGTCACCGGGGCCAGTGACGGCATCGGCCGGGTGATCGCCGCCCGGCTGGCCGCCGCCGGCGCCGAGGTCGTCATGCCGGTCCGCAACCGGGCCAAGGGCGAGGCCGCGATCGCCCGGATCCGGCGGGAGCACCCGGCGGCCGCGCTGACGCTGCGCGACCTGGACCTGTCGTCGCTCGCGTCGGTCGCGGCGCTCGGTGCCACGCTGCGCGCGGAGGACCGGCCGGTCCACATTCTGATCAACAACGCCGGGGTGATGACGCCACCACGGCGGCAGAGCACGGCGGACGGGTTCGAGCTGCAGTTCGGCAGCAACCACCTGGGGCACGTCGCACTGGTCGGGCACCTGCTGCCGCTGCTGCGCGCCGGCCGGGCCCGCGTCACCTCGCAGCTCAGCGTGTCGACCGCCGGGGGCCGCATCAACTGGGACGACCTGAACTGGGAGCGGTCGTACCGCTCCCTCGGCGCGTACGGTCAGTCGAAGGTCGCGCTCGGCCTGTTCGCCCTGGAGCTGGACCGGCGCAGCGGGGCCGGCGGCTGGGGTGTCACCAGCAACGTCGCCCACCCGGGGCTCAGCCCGACGAACCTGTTGCGGACGCGTCCGGAGATCGGCCGGCTGCGGGACGCGCCGCAGCAGCGGGGCATCCGCGCGCTGTCCCGCCGCGGCATCCTGGTCGGCACCCCGGAGACGGCGGCGCTGCCCGCGCTGATGGCCGCCACCGACCCGCACGCCGGGGGTGGCCGGTTCTACGGCCCGAGCGGGCCCGGCGGCCTGGGCGGACCGCCCGCGGAACGGCGGCTCTACCGCCCGCTGCGCCCCGCGGACGACGCCGAGAGGATCTGGCGGGTCTCCGAGGATCTCACGCACGTCCCCTTCCCGACGCTGAGGAGCGGCAAATGATCATCGCAGCGATAGTGGCCGCGCTGGCCGCGGCGACGGCCTGGGTCAGGAAGCGGCGCACCCGCCGGGCGGAGCGGGAGTCGGGTGCCGGAACGGCTCCGTAGCCCTGGGCCGGCCGCGCGCTCGACCCGGCGACCGGGTCCGCGGTGCGCGTTGCCGCGGCCGCCACGGAATTCCGGCCGCGTCATGGGTACGGCGCCGACCGTACCGTGTGGAAGATCGTCATAATGTCGCCGTGGAGACGGCGCGGTTCGATGCGGCAGCGGCACGGGTTGCGGAGGACCGGGGTGACTTCGACGCGGCGATCGCGCTGGTCGGCCCGTTCGGCGAGTGTTTCAGCGACGACCTGGACCGGCACGAGGCGCACCTGTGGCACGTCGACCTGCTCGGCCGGGCCGGCCGGCTGGCCGAGCTGGAGGCGATGGGCCGCACCGACGAGCACGCGCGCCGGCGGCTGAACCGGCTGCTCTACCGCAAGGGCCGCACCGCCGCGCTGCGCCGCCGCGCGCTGGCCGGCGACAAGCTCGCGTTCTACCTGCTGGTCGGCCTGCACTACGCGCGCGGCCGGCACGCGGAGGCCCGCCGGGTGATCATGGAGATCGACCCCACCGGGCGGTACGCGATAGAGGCGCAGCCGGCGTTCACGGAGCCCAGCCGGTAGCCTCCGCCCACTGCTCCGCGGACACGATGACCAGGTCCACCACCGGATCCTTGAGGTCGGTGTAGACGGCGACGTCCGCCACGACCGCGGCCAGCTGCTGCTTGAACCGCGCGTACGCCGGGATCGCCGCCGGATGCGCCCGGAACCAGTCCCGGAACAGCAGCGCCAGCCGCTCGTTCGGCGAGCCCGTGCGGCGGCAGTGCAGGTTGATCTCGTCCAGCCCGGGCACCCGCCGGTTCCAGTACCGCTTGGCCCACCGCGCCGGCGGATCGTCCCGGCCGGCCGGCACGTGGTCCTGCTCGTACGGCTTCCGGACCAGTCCGAGCCCGGCCAGCGGTCCGTCGAACGCGGTGGCCGCGGCGTCCAGCTCCACCGCGACACTGACCTGCAGATCGAAGACCGGCTTCGCCGCCATCCCGGGTACGGACGTGCTGCCGATGTGCTCGACCCGCAGCGCGAGCGGTCCGAGCGCGGCCCGGACCTCCCCGGCGAGCGCGGTGCCCCGGGTCGCCCACGCGGGATCGTAGGGGGAAACGAACGGCACCTTTCGTCCTTCCGCCGGCCGGTCGGCTCAGCGTAACGCCGCGGCGCACGGCAGAATCGGCGTCATGGTCCACAGTCACCACGCGATCGACTACATCGAGCTGACCGTCACCGACCTGGCGGCGGCGAAGCGCTTCTACGGCGACGCGTTCGGCTGGCGGTTCAACGACTACGGCCCGTCCTACGCCGGCATCCGCGCCCAGCGGGACGGCGCGCCCGAGGTCGGCGGCCTGAACGCCGCCGGCGAGGTGCGCCGCGGCGGCCCGCTCGTCCTGCTCTACTCCGCCGACCTGGACGCCAGCGTCGACGCGGTCCGCGCCGCCGGCGGCACCGTGGTCCGGGGCCCCTACGACTTCCCCGGCGGCCGCCGCTTCCACTTCACCGACCCGAGCGGCAACGAACTCGGCGCCTGGTCCGAGCGCTGACGTCGTGCGGGCAGCCGTCGTCGGAGTACCCGGCTCCGACAGCGAGGTCTACGCCGAGCGTGCCGCCGCGCGCCTCGGCGTACCGCTGATCAGGCTGCGCACGGTCGACGCGACCGGGAGTGCGGATGAGATCGTGTCCGGGATTTCGGGATGAGCGGCGAACGTCTCGACGATGCCGACCTCGCTCACCTGGCCGCCGTCACGGTGGCCGTCGCGCCCGGCCGCGCCCTGGACGCGATCGCGCTGCTCGGGGCGTGGCGGGCGCACGTCGCGACGTGCGAGGGCGATCGGCCCGGTGTCCGGGGTGCCCGTGACCACATCGCCGCGCTCTGTTTCCGTGACTGGATCGCCCAGGTCTCCGCGCTGCTCCCGGCCGATCTGCGCGGTCGCTACGACCGCACCGTCGCGGTGATCGACGACCGCTTCAAGGCCCTGACCGAACCCGACGTCGACGGTCTCGTCGAACGGGCCGCCGACTTCCCCGACTCGATGCACGACTGGTGGTGGTTCCGGATCCCCCGCACCGGCCCGGTCCGCGACGACCTCCGCCATCACGGCTGAGTCGGTGAGCTGTCCGAGACGAGCTCAAGCCCCCACCGACTACGGAAAGCATCGATCATGGTCCACGATCGGTGGTGGTCGACGGCCAGGTGGGACCGTGCCCGCGCCAGATCCTCCGTGGGGAAGTCGGTCCCGAAGGTCCATGCCTCATCGGCGCAGAACACATCTATCAGTGTCGCTACGTAGTAGAGATAGGCTCGGTGCTGTCGAACCATCCGTGCGGCGGTGATCGTGTCCGCATCGACCACCGTTGAATCCGCCGCAGGTCGGTCGTTGTCGAGGTTCGGAGGCGTCGCGCAGAGCCGAAGCAGCACTGCCGCGTTCACCGGTGTGATCCGGGCGTCGCCGACCCAAGACAGTGCGGCGTCCGAACCGGTGCAGTGCAATCGGCTCAGACCCGCGATCTGTCCGTCGGTGTTCGCATGAAGATCATTTTGGATGAGCGCGGCAGCCAGTTCAGCGAGCGACACCCGCAGTTCGGTTGCGGGCCCGGCGTCCGGCGCGATCCGCGTCCGTTGCTCGCGTCCCAGCCGGTCGAGTGCCGCCTGGTACGTGTCCAGCAGGTTGCGGGCGATCCGGATGACATCTCGAGGCAGCCCGGCGGCGAGGCTGTGACACAGGATGACGAACGGCTCGGGAAGGACCAGCAGCCGCCGGGCGAGCAACCTTCGAACTTCACCGGCCGTCATCCTGGGAACCGCGATCACCATGTCGAACGCGCTGTCGAACGCTGTCCGGAGCGCGAACGCCCGACGGTCGAACGCCGCCAGCGCGTCCTCCGAGATGGACACGATGTAGTGCGCGTTGGTGATCCCGAAGACGCCCTTGATGTCGTTGAGGAACCGCTCCGCTTCGTCAGGTGACGAGATCTTGTCCAATTCGTCGATGCCTATGATGATCGACCCGGCGCTTTCACCGGCCCTGCGCTCCAGGCTGATGCGCTCGATGAAAAGCCGAAATTCCCGGACGAGTTCCGGGTACGTGCGTGCCTGCTGGGCGAATTGATGGCTGTGCTTTCGCGATGCCTCCACCCACGCCGGTGGCTTGATCACCCCGTTCCACTCGACGACGTCCGTCTGCAGAAAACGTAACCGCCGCAGGTGTTCGCGCGCTTCGAGAACGATGCCCGGCTCGGTACCGCGAGAGCGAGCGTGGACGACGTTGAGGATTGCGCCGGAGACGACCAACAGGAGCCCAGTCGTGATGACGATCCAGCGCGGTTGTTCCCACACCGACTGGGCGAGCCGCTGCGGTAACGGCCACGTGACGGCGCCGACGACCAGCAGGGCCCCGGTCGCCACCAGCCCCGGCGGGAGCGCGTAACGCCACCATGGGCGCCGTGCCGCCGGGACGGGAAGCGTGCCCGTCGCGTTTGTGATCACGCTGACGCAGGCCTGGCTGAACAGATCGATCAAAAACTCTCGCGGCTGGTACGTCGTCGGGGCCGACACCATCACCGACAGATTCTGTGCGCCCCCGCCGGGCCGGAAGTCGCTCGCGCGCTTCAGCAGGGCGCTCTTGCCGACGCCCCGCGGACCGCTGAGCCCGATGCTCGCGGCGTTCGTCCGGTTCAGGGCGACCGCGAGCCGCTGGCTGGCCTCGGTCGATACCAACTGGGCGGGTTCCGTGATCTCGCCGAGGATCGGCGTCGCCTGGCTGTTCGTCAGCCAGGCGACGAAGGATGGCTGCCGACTGGCGAGCTCATCACCGATCAGTAGCCTCCGGATTCCCAGCTCCACCAAGGCGGTGATCCACTCGTGGTGGGCGCGGACGGCGCTCTGTCGTGCCCGGTCGGCGGCGGCTGACCGCGGGCGTGGCCAGTCGTCGGGGTCGTCGGACGACCATGTGGTGTCCACGCCCTGTACGGCCCGCGCCAGCGGCCTGGCGATTGTCAGCGCGGCGACGACGACCGCACCGACAATCGCGCTGATCTCTGTCCATCCTGCAGCGGAGGTTGCCGGTGCCATCGCCAGTGTGATGAGCAGACCGACGATGATCGGTAGCCAGGTGCTCGCTCGCGGCGGCGTACGGAGGGCGCCGCCTCGGATCAGGATGTGCGTGCCCGCCCGGGAGGGGAGCAGGGTGATGAGCGCGATGACGAGCGATCCCAGCACGCCGATCTCGAAGGCGACGAGATCGGTGCTGCCGTCCAGCGCCGAGGCGTAACCGAGTGCGGCGAGGGCGGACATCCCCGCCGTTACCGTCACCGCCATCAGCCGGGATGCCCGGATCAGGCCGTCGGCCCTCGAGTCGGGACGTCCGTTCTCTTGAACAGCTGCCGCTTTCGCTCCGTCGAGACGGGCGCGCGCGACGGACGCCGCCTGGATGATTTCGTCGATCCGTTGCGGAATTTGCCGCTCGACCTGTTCCCGGACCTCCGTGCGCTCCGCCTCAGCAGGAAGGACGTCGAGGACGTCGGGACCGTCGAACGCGCGCTGCAGCAGTTCCGCACGAATGCCGAGCACGTAACGCTGCACGCCGATGCGATCGTGCACCCAGTTGTCCGGCATCTTGCTCGGACCAGCGTTCATATCGGTATAAACCACCCGGACCGCCTTCCACGGGCGTCATCCCGTGCCCATGGTCAGTCTGCTGCGATCGGGTGCGAAGGACAGTCGCCCGGACGGGTCGACCCCTCGGAGAGAGGGATGGCGGGGTGGACGCGCCGTGATGCCGCTCGTCACGCGCTTCGCGACGAGCGGCGGACGGAACGGTCAGGCGCCGGTGTAGAGGACGGCGTCGATCTCGATCTGGAAGCCCTCGAGCGCGACCGGCAGCGTGGTGCGGGCCGGGAGGTTCTCGGTGCCGAGGAACTCGGTGTAGATCTCGTTCATCTTCGGGAAGTCGGAGAAGTCGCGCAGGTAGACGCCGACCCGGACCGCCTGGGACAGCGACGCGCCGGCGGCCTCGGCGACCGCGGCCAGGTTCGTGAACGCGAGGCGGGCGGCGGCCTCGAAGTCGTCGCGGATCCAGGTGCCGTCCGGGTGGACCGGGCAGGCACCGGCCAGGTAGACGAAGTCGCCGGCGACGACGGCCTGGGAGTACGGGCCGCCGGGCTGCGCGGCCTTGTCGGTGGCGATGATCTTCTTCGGCATGGCGGAAGGGCCTTTCTAGACAACGGGAAATCGGGGGAACTGCTCGGCCAGGCCGTCCGCGCCGACCAGCGGATCGGTCAGCAGCGTCCGCAGCGTGCGCGTCCGGTCGTGCAGCGCCTGTCGCTGTGCGGGGGTGAGCGGGATCCAGGACGGCGGTGGTTCCGGCAGGCGCGCGGGGAGCAGCCGCCCGCCGACGTACGTGGCCTCGTTGACCAGGCGCTGCGACGCGGACCGGCGCTGCTGGTGGGCGTCGACCACCTCGAACGGGCCGTCGCGCAGCGTGAACACCGCGATGTCCGCGGGCGCGCCGACCGCGAGCGTGCCGGCGTCCAGCCCGAGCACCCGGGCCGGGATCATGGTGGCCCGGGCGATCACGTCGGGCAGCGACATGCCGACCGCGAGCATCTTGGTCAGCGTGGTCGGCAGGTCGAAGACCGGGCCGTAGAGGCTGCGCGCGTGCAGGTCGGAGCTGAGCGTGTGCGGCACGAGCCCGGCCTGCAGCTGCGCGTCCAGCACGTCGAAGGCGAAACCCCCGGAGCCATGACCGAGATCGAAGAGCACCCCACGCCGGTACGCGTCCGCGAGCGCCGGATGGGCGAGCGTGGGTCCGGCCGCTATCGCGCTCGCACAGTGCGTGACGAGGTCACCCGGCCGGAGCAGCGCGAGCACGTCGGCCAGCGCGGGCGGCGACGTACCGATGTGGACCATGACCGGAACGCCGAGCGCGGACGCGGCGGCGAGACCGCGGCGCAGCGGCTCCAGGCCGTTGCCGCCGACCGTCTCCCGGTCCATCCGCACCTTGATGCCGCGCACCAGGTCGCGGTGCGCCGCGATGGTCGAGATCGCCAGGTCCACGTCGCAGTGCGCGAGGTCGCGCGCCTCGCCGGTCCGGCCGGCCAGCCCGACCGCGGAGATGTTCAGGAACGACGCGATCCGCACCCGGCTGCGCGCGGCCGCCGCACGGAACGCGCCGAGCGTGAACGCGCCCGCGGAGCCGGCGTCCACCCAGGTGGTCACGCCGGAATACCAGGCGATCGGGTCCGGGTCGATGCCCCAGTAGCCGCCGCCCGCGTGCACGTGTGTGTGCAGGTCGACCAGGCCGGGCGTGACGACCTTCCCGCGCGCGTCGACGACCTCGCGCGCGCCGGTGGTGGGAAGCGACGGCGCGACCGCGGCGATCTTCCCGTCCCGCACGCCCACGTCGAACGCGCCGACGTGATCGCCACCGACGTCCACCACGTGCCCGCCGGTGAGGACCAGATCCAGGGGGTACGGCCCGGCGGCCTCCGCCGTCCGGCCACTCACGACCGCACCGCGCCGGTCACGCCGGTCCCCGCGCCGGCCGCCGATCCGGCCGCGGCGGCCGTGCCGGTTGCGCCGGTTCCCGCGAGGTTCGCGGAGGCCGGGCCGGTGGTGGTCGCCGCGGTGATCGCCAGCCGGTAGAGGCGGGTCGGCCGGCCCTTGCGGCTCACCTGCGCGCTGCCCTCGTCGATGACCAGCCCGCGCTCGCTGAGCTTGCGGATCAGCCGCCGCCCGCTCGGGTCGGTGATGCCCAGCGACGCGGCCAGCTCGCCCGGCGACACCGGGCGCCCGGCCAGCCCGCGCTCGATCGCGGCGAGGCGGGACAGCGTGCCCGCGCTCAGCCCGACCTCGGCGGCCAGGTCCTCCAGGCCCGCGTCGTGCGCGCGGTAGGTGAACGTCAGCGCGGTGCTGCCCGCGCCCATCGGGCCGATGACCAGCCCGGAGTCCTCGATCAGGTACGCGCCCGGCGCCGGTTCCTGCTCGGCCCGCGCGGCGGCCCGTTCGGCCAGCGCCACGCAGGTGCGGGCGGACGCGCCGATGCCGAAGCCGGCCACCACCCGTACCCCCAGCGTCTCCTGGGCCCTGGAGAGCACGTCCAGGTCGACCCAGCGGTGGGTGACCGCCTCGAACAGCGCGCGGTGCGCGAAGACGACGACGCCGCGCCGGTCGCGGTTCTCGATCCAGCAGTCGGCGAACTCGGGCGTGTTGAGCAGCAGGTTCATCAGGCCTATTCGGGCGCGGTCCGGGTCGGGGGAGTTCGGCGCGACCAGGAACACGCCGGCCGCGAACCGCAGCTCGTCCGCCTGCTTCGACTTGACCCGCAGCGCGAGCTGGTGCAGCTCCGCGCGGATGGTGGCGATCTCCGGCTGCGCCGTGACCACGGTGGCGCCCTCGATACCGGCCGCGATCACGCCGGTGCGGACGCTGATCACCAGCGGCGCGGCGGCCCGGCGGTGGAAGTCGACGATGCCCGAGACGGTCTGCGACTCGTCGAACGGCAGGCCGGCGATCGCGGTGCGGTCCAGGCCGAGCGCCTCCGCGACCTCGTCGATCGTGTCCTGGGCGAACGTGTCGATGCTGACCGGCGTGCCCGGGATGCCGGCGGCGAGCGCGCGTCCCCAGGCGAGCGCCAGGTCGAGCGCGGCGGACCGGGTGACCGCGACCGGCAGGCTGTTCGGGATGACCTCGCGGGCCCGGGCGTACGGCATCGGGCCGAGCAGCAGGCCGTCGACGTGCTTGCGGCGCAGCAGCTCACCGACGCGCGGACGGATCTCCGGCTCGTTCTCGTAGGTGATCCACTCCAGCGTGGCGCCGGTCAGCGTGCGCACGGCCGCGTCGAACCGCGCCCGGTGACTCGCGTGGATCACGAGTCCGATGACCATCGCCACGGGGCCGCTCCTCACCTACGATCGGGTCCAATATTCGATCAGGTTCGAAAATAGTGCGCTAAAGCTCGACTAAGAGTGGGGCCTCGGCCCGCGCGGGTCAAGCCCGTCCTGCGAGAAGGGTGTCACAGTGAGCGTCATCGACTGGCGTACCAAGGGATTCTTCGTCCCGGGGCCGCCGATATCCGACGAGGACTTCGTCGCCGCAGGTCACGACCTGTTCGGCGACGCGTTCACGTACCCGCTGATGTTCGCCCGCCGCGAGGCGCTGGAGGCGAACGTGGCCACGATGGCGGCGTTCTGCGCGCGGCACGGCCTCACGTTCGCGCCGCACATCAAGACCCACATGAGCCCCGCACTGGTACGGGCGCAGCTCGACGCCGGCGCGTGGGGCGTCACGGTCGCCACCGCCAACCAGGCCCTGGCCGCGCACGCGATGGGCGCACCGCGGATCCTGGTCGCCAACCAGGTCCTCGACCCGACCGCGCTGCGCTGGGCCGCCGCGCACGACGTCACGATCACCGTCGACTCGGTGGCGGGCGCGGAGATCGCTGGCGCCGCGGTAGCCGGCGCCGATGGGGTCGCGGGCGGCGGGACGTTGCCGGTGCTGGTCGAGCTGGGGCACGACAACGGCCGTACCGGCGCGCGCACCCTCGCCGGCCTGCTGAAGGTCGCCGAGGTGATCGGCGCGCGGGCCGGCCTGCGACTGGCCGGCGTCACCGCCTACGAGGGCGGTCTGCCGGACGCCGGCGCGGTCGCCGCGTTCCTCGACCGGCTGCGCGAGGCCGCGCACGCGGTGGCGCCGCTGGTCGACGGCGACGTCGTGGTCTCGGCCGGCGGCAGCGCCTGGTTCGACGTGGTCGCGGACCGCCTGCCGGGTCGGTGGATCCCGGGCCGCACGGTCGTGCCGCTGTTGCGGTCCGGCGCCTACGTCAGCCACGACGACGGCTTCTACCGGGAGCGCACCCCGTTCAACCGCCTGGCCGGCGAGGGGGTGCTGCACGCGGCGCTGGGCGTGTGGGCGCAGGTGCTCTCCACGCCGGAGCCCGGTCTCGCACTGGTCGGCATGGGCAAGCGCGACGCCCCCTACGACGAGGGCCTGCCGGAACCGCAGCGGGTGCGCGGCGCCGACGGTGTGCCGCGCGACGCCACCGGCCTGCGCGTGACCAGGATGAACGACCACCACACCTACGTGTCGACCGGTGCCGCGCACGTCGTACCCGGTGATCTGGTGCTGTTCGGTATCTCGCACCCGTGCACCGCGTTCGACAAGTGGCGGGCGCTCCCGATCGTTGATCATGACGGACGCGTTTCGGGCGTGCTTCGGCCTTATTTGTGACCTCGGGGGGTCTTGACGTGCGGAGGAGCTCGGCCACACCCTAGTGGCCAGCGATCAACGAACCATTTACGAGCCATGCGCGAAATATTTCCCTGTGACGGAGGTCCGATGAAGAAGCGGATAGCGGGCGTCGCGCTCGCCGCCGCGCTGCTGACCGGCTGCGCCCCCTCCACCGGCACGCCGGAGTCGTCCGGCGCCGACGAGAAGACCGGCACGCTGCGCGTCTGGCTCTTCGACGAGCCGAACCGCGCGCCGAAGGAAGCGGTCATCAAGGCCGCGATCGACGAGTTCCAGGCCGCGCACTCCGGCGTGACCGTCGACGTGCAGTACATCGCGGTCGAGACCCGCGGTGAGCGCTTCAAGGGCGCGTTCAACGACCCGGCGAGCGCGCCGGACGTGGTCGAGTTCGGCAACACCGACATCGCGGAGTACGTCGCGGCCGGCGGCCTCGCGGACGTCACCGCGGACATCGACGGCTGGAGCGAGGGCGCCGACCTCGGTGCCGACCTGCGGGCCAGCGCCACGGTGGACGGCAAGCTCTACGGTTTGCCCTGGTGGGTCGGCGTGCGCGCGCTCTACTACCGCACCGACGTCTTCACCGAGCTGGGCCTGAAGCCGCCGGCCACGATGGCGGAGCTGACCAGCACGGCCAGGACCATCCGGGAGAAGAAGCCGGAGCTGTTCGGCATCGCGGTCGGCGGTAAGTACACGTTCGGCGCGCTGCCGTTCGTCTGGGCCAACGGCGGCGACATCACGGCGCTGAACTCGGCGGAGTCGCGGGCCGGCGTCACCGCCTACACCGACCTGCTGAAGGACGACAACTGCCCGCCGCAGCAGTGCGCGGACCTGACCGGCGGCAAGACCGTCGAGCTGTTCGCGGGCGGCAAGGCCGGCATGGCGATCCTGGGCAACTTCAACCGGGCCGCGGTCGAGGCCGGCGTGGCCAAGGGCAAGTACGCGGTGGTGCCGCTGCCCGGCACCACGGCCGGTGCGATCGCGCCCGCGTTCGCCGGTGGCAACAACCTCGGCATCATGAAGAACACGCAGCGCAAGACGCTGGCCGCGGACTTCCTGAAGCTGCTCGGCAGCAAGGCGTACCAGCTGAAGATGTACGAGGCGATGGGCAACCTGCCGACGCTGACCGCGGCCCGCACCGAGCTGGCCGCGCGGGACACCTCGCTCAAGCCGTACCTGGACACGATCGCGGCCGGCACCAAGTTCGTCCCGGTCGACCCGGGCTGGGGCGCGATCGACAGCCAGGCCGTCATCCCGACGATGCTGCAGAACGTCGCGACCGGGCGGGCCACCGTGGACGCCGCGACCGACGAGGCCGCCGCCGCGGTGAGCGCGGCGCTGGAGAAGTAGTAGTGACAGCGATCGACGCGGGTCCGGCCGTCACCGGCCGGGCCCGCTCCCGCCGGAAGCGGCAGTTCGCGCCGCTCTGGATGCTGCTGCCCGCGGCCGCGGTGCTGGTGCCGCTGTTCGTCTACCCGATCTACCAGCTCGGCCTGCTCTCCGTGCTGGACTTCCGGCAGGCGCAGGTCAGCGGCGGCCAGCCGACCCAGTTCATCGGCTTCGACAACTACGCCGAGCTGATGTCCGCGCCGAAGTTCTGGTCCGTGCTCTGGGCGACCGTGGTCTTCGCGGCCGCGCTCGTGGTGGTCACGCTCGCGGTCGGCGCCGCGCTCGCGGTGCTGCTCACCAAGATCAGCCGGTGGGCCGCGGTCGCGCTCTCGCTGGCCGCGATGGCCGCCTGGGCCGCGCCCGCGATGACCGGCTCCACGGTCTGGATGTTCCTCTTCGACACCAACCTGGGCCTGGTCAACCGGGTGCTCGGCTGGGAGGGGCACAACTGGACGTACGAGCGCTTCTCCGCGTTCGCCCTGGTCGGCGCCGTCGTGGTCTGGCACTCGTTCCCGTTCGTGATGGTCACGCTCTACGCCGGCATCAAGGCGCTGCCGGAGCAGGTGCTGGAGGCGGCGCAGCTGGACGGCGCCGGGCCGTGGCGGTCGTTCTGGAGCATCACCGTGCCGATGCTGCGCCCGGTCATCGCGATCGTGGTCATCCAGTCGATCATCTGGGACTTCAAGATCTTCACGCAGATCTACGTGATGACGAACGGCGGCGGCATCGCCGGGCAGAACCTCACCCTCAACGTGTACGCGTACCAGCAGGCCTTCGCGTCCTCCGAGTACGGCCTCGGCTCCGCGATCGGCGTCGTGATGATGCTGATCCTGCTCGCCGTCACGCTGGTCTACCTGCGCATGCTGCGCCGTTCCGGGGAGCCGCTGTGACCCGTCGAATCGTCCGGGACAAGAACGTCGCTCGTTACCTGGCCAACGCGTTCGCTGTGGTCACAGCCCTGGTCGTGGCGTTCCCGATCTACTGGATGGTGCTGTCCGCGCTGAAGCCGGCCGGCGAGATCCAGTCGGCTACGCCGGTGCCGTGGACCTTCCACCCGACGCTGGAGAGCTTCCAGCGCGTGCTGCAGGTCAACGACTTCGGCCGGTACTTCATGAACAGCCTGATCGTGGCGCTCGCCGTGGTCGCGCTGTCCGGGCTGGTGGCGTTCCTGGCCGCGGTCGCGCTCACCCGGTTCCGCTTCCGGTTCCGCACCACGCTGCTGGTGCTGTTCCTGATCGCGCAGATGGTGCCGATCGAGGCGCTGACCATCCCGCTGTTCTTCCTGGTGCGTGACCTGGGCGCGCTGAACACGCTGTTCTCGCTGATCCTGGTGCACTTCGCGTTCACGCTGCCGCTGGCGGTGTGGATGCTGCGCGGGTTCGTCGCCGCGATCCCGGACGAGATCGAGGAGGCCGCGCAGCTGGACGGCGCGTCCCGCTGGCAGATCCTGGGGCGCATCCTGTTCCCGCTGGTCGCGCCGGGGCTCGCGGCCACCAGCGTGTTCTCGTTCATCACCGCGTGGAACGACTTCCTGTTCGCGCGCACGTTCATCATCAGCGCGACCGAGAACCAGACGCTGCCGATGGCGCTGCTGGTCTTCTTCAAGCCGGACGAGAACGACTGGGGCGGGATCATGGCAGCATCGGTGCTGATGACCGTACCCGTGCTGATCTTCTTCCTGTTCGTCCAGCGCCGCCTGGTGTCCGGCCTGGCCGGGGCGGTGAAGGATTGATCCCGCGCCCCGTCGCGGCGTCGTTCGACGACGCCGGCGCGTTCACGCTGCGGCCGGACACGGTGCTGATCGCGCCGGACTCGCTGGCCGGGACGGCGGCCTGGCTGCGCGCCACGCTCGGGCCGCCGACCGGCTGTTTCCTGCCGCCGGCGGCACCGCCCGCGGCCGTGGACGGCCCGCCGCCCAGCGGCGCGATCGTGCTGCGGCTCGACGAGCGGATGGCGGCCGAGGCGTACCGGCTGACCGTCTCCGCCTCGCTGGTCACCGTGACCGGCGGCGACGCCGCTGGCGTGCACTACGGCCTGCAGACGCTGCGCCAGCTGCTGCCACCGGCCGCGCTGCGCCGGGCCGCGGTCGGCGACGGACCCTGGCCGGTGCCGGCCGTGGCGATCACCGACGCGCCCCGGTTCCGCTGGCGCGGCTGCATGCTGGACGTGGCCCGGCACTTCATGCCGGTGGCCGGCGTGCTGCGGCTGATCGACCTGCTCGCGCTGCACAAGCTCAACGTGCTGCACCTGCACCTCACGGACGACCAGGGCTGGCGCCTGGAGATCCCCGGATATCCGCTGCTGACGTCGGTCGGCGCCTGGCGGCCGCGCAGCATGCGCGGGTCCAAGAAGCACGAGGAGTACGACGACCGGCCGCACGGCGGCTACTACACCGCGGACGACGTGCGGGAGATCGTGGCGTACGCGGCGGCCCGGCACGTCACCGTGGTGCCGGAGATCGATCTGCCCGGCCACGTGCAGGCCGCGCTCGCGGCGTACCCACGGCTCGGGAACGGTTCCTCGCCCGCCGTGCGGGAGGCGTGGGGCATCTCCACGCACACGCTCAACGTCTCGGACGAGGCGCTGGACTTCTGCCGCACGGTCCTGCACACGGTCTGCGACCTGTTCCCGTCGCCGGTGATCGGCATCGGCGGCGACGAGTGCGACCGCGGCGAGTGGCGCCGTAGTCCGGCCGCGGTGGCGCGGGCCCGCGACCTCGGCATCGAACCGGACGACCTGCAGGCCTGGTTCGTCGCGCAGTTCGCGGCCGTGCTGGCGGCACGCGGTCGCCGGCCGTACGGCTGGGACGAGATCCTGGAGGGCGGCGCACCGGAGGACGCGCTGATCGCGGCGTGGCGTGGTCCCGCCGCGGCCGCGTTCGCCGCGAACGCCGGCCACGAGGTGGTCTCCTGCCCGGACATGCACGTCTATCTCGACTACCGCCAGTCCGACGACCCGGCCGAGCCGGTCCCGGTCGGCACCCGGCTCACCGTCGAGGACGTCTACGCGTTCGACCCGGTCCCTGCCGGGCTGACCGCGACCGACCGGATCATCGGCGCCCAGGCGAACATCTGGACCGAGCACATGCCGGACGCGCGGGCGGTCGACTACATGGCCTTCCCGCGGCTGTGCGCGCTGGCCGAGGTGGTCTGGTCCGCGCCGGATCGCGACCTCGCCGACTTCACCGGCCAGCTGACCACGCACCTGGCCCGGCTGGACGCGCTCGGCGTCGAGTACCGGCGGCCGGACGGCCCGCGGCCGTGGCAGACCCGCCCGGCAGCGCGTGGCAACCCGCTCACCGACGCGGAACGCCGCGAGATCATCGCCGGCCTCACCGCGCGGCTGCTCGGCCACCCGTGACCGAGGCGTCGACCGGGTCGTCCCGGCGGCCCGGCCGTCGTCCCGGTCCCGGCGTCAGGCCGGGCAGGCGGGTGTCGCCTCGTCCAGGCGCGCGGACACCTTCTCGGACAGCTCGCCGAGCGTGGCCAGCTCCTCGGCGCTGAGCGCCTCGATGAACCACGACCGTACGTGCGTCACGTGCTTCGGCGCCGCCGCCTCGATCGCGGCCCGCCCGTCCGCGGTGATCACCACGTCCGAGTAGCGCAGGTCGTCCGGCCGGGTCTCCCGGGCGACGAGACCGCGCTTCTCCATCCGGGTGAGGTGGTGCGAGAGCCGGCTCTTCTCCCAGCAGGTGCGCTCGATCAGGTCGGTCGAGCGCATGCGCCCGTCCGGCGCCTCGGAGAGGTGCACCAGCACCTCGTAGTCGGGGATCGACAGCCCACCCTCGGCCTGCAGGTGCGCGGCCAGCTGCGCCATCAACCGGTTCTGCATCGTGACGAACCGGCGCCAGTCGCGCTGCTCGTCATCGGTCAGCCAGATAGTCACGCCACCATGGTACGCGTCACAGGTTGACACGTCATTCCATCGGAATTCACCGATGGATTATCAGGTTGATGCATCAACAGAAGGGCCGATGAGCAGCCCTCGGACACGATGCGGAGCACCGTCATGAACGAGAAGAAGATCATCGCGGTCGTCGGCGCCACCGGCTCCCAGGGCGGCGGCCTGGTCCGCGCGATCCTGGCCGACCCGGACGGCGGCTTCGCGATCCGCGCGCTGACCCGCGATACCACCTCACCGAAGGCTCAGGAGCTGGTCAAACTCGGCGCCGAGGTGGTCCGGGCGGACAACGACGACGAGGCGAGCCTGGTCGCGGCGTTCACCGGTGCCTACGGCGCGTACCTGGTCACGAACTTCTGGACGCACGGGTCCGCCGTCCGCGAGCAGCAGGAGGCCACGAACCTCGCCCGCGCCGCTCGCACCGCCGGCCTGCGGCACGTCATCTGGTCCACGCTCGAGGACACCCGCGACCAGATCCCGGTCGACGACCCGCGCATGCCCACGCTCCAGGGCAGCTACAAGGTCCCGCACTTCGACGCGAAGGCCGAGGTCGACCACCTCTTCCCCAACGCCACGCTGCTGCGGACCACCGCCTACTGGGACAACCTGGCCGGGATCGGCTGGGAGCCGGTCCGCGACACCGACGGCACGCTCGCGTTCACGCTGCCGCTCGGCGACGCCCGCCTCGCCGGCATCGCCGCCGAGGACATCGGCAAGACCGCCTACGGCATCCTCAAGGCCGGCGACGCCTACATCGGCCGGACCGTCCACATCGCCGGCGAGCACCTGACCGGCGAGCAGATGGCCGCCGCCCTCAGCCGTGCGCTCGGCGAACCGGTCGCCTACCGCCCGCTCACCCACGACGCGTACCGCGCGCTCGGCTTCCCCGGCGCGGACGAGGTCGGCAACATGTTCCAGTACTACACCGAGGCCACCGACTACTTCACCGGCGTCCGCGACATCGCCGAGGTCCGCCGGCTCAACCCCGAGCTGCAGACGTTCGACCAGTGGCTCGCCGCCCACGCGGACGCCATCCCGCGCCACTGACCGCTGCACGCCTACCGGCCCGGCGACATCCTCGGATGCCACCGGGCCCGGCGTGCATCCGGTCCACGGCGCCGCATTCCGGTCCGTCCCCCCGGGTCGCGGGGTGGCACCGACACATCGACGGGATCCGGTTAACCTCCTCCGGGCAACACAGGCAGCGCCACGCAGGGGGAGCCGACATGGAGAAGCCCGAGCGCCGGCCGGACGCGCGGGACGCCGCCGCCGGCGACGGGACCGAGCCGGCGGGTGCGGAACGGCCGGCGGCGCGGCCCGGTGCCGGTGCCGGTGCTGGTGCTGGTGTCGGTGAGCGCGGCCTCGGCGGCTTCGAGCAGTCCAGGCAGCCGATCGCGCAGCGGGCGATCGTGCTGCGCGGGTTGTCGATGACGGAACCACCGGCCCCCGGCGATGCCGCGCCGCCGTCGCGCACCGGTCCCGCCGCCGATCGCGGTGCACCGGCTCCCGCCGATCCCGATCCCGGTCCCGGTCCCGCCGCCCGTTCCGCGACACCGTCGCAGGACTCGCCGGTCACGATGCCGCCGGGAATCACCGGCGCGCCGGCCACGGTGCCGCCGGGGACGACCGGCGCGGCCGCCACGGTGCCGCCGGGGGCGACCGGCGCGGCCGCCACGGTGCCGCCGGGGATCACCGGCACGGCCGCCACGGTCCCGCCGGATCCGGCCGGTGCCGGGCCCACGTTCGCCGGGCGCCCGACGGCTGCCGCCGGGGCCGGGCCGGGTGGGTCGGGGCCTGCGCGCCGACCGGGTGCCGATGATCCGGTTGGCGGCGGGGCCGGGCCGGGTGGGTTCGGGCCCACGTTCGCGGAATCCCCGCCGGGCGCCGGTGATCCGGTTGCCGGGGCCGGGCCGGATGGATGGGGGCCCACGTTCGCGGAGCGCCCGCCGGGTCCCGGGGGCCCGCTTTCCGGACCCGGCGGGTCCCGGCCTCCGTTCGAGACGGCGTCCGTCCGGCGTCCCGATACCGCGTTGTCGGCACCCGGGCGTGCCGCCGGTGAGTCGTCCGGGACCACCGTCGCGGCATCCGGGCCGGATCGGGACGCGCCGGATGCGGGCGGGCCGGTGACTCGGCCGGCGGCGCCGGGTGGTGCGGTGGGCGGTGCGGTGGGTGGTCCGCCGGGTGCGGGCGGGGACGGGATCGTGCCGGGGGCGCGGCGGCGCCGGGCGGTGCCGTGGCTGGTCGGGCTGGGCCTGGTGGCGGTGGTGGGCCTGGCGGCGGCGGTGGTGCCGCTGCTGGGCCGGGAGGGCGGGGCGCAACCGGTGGCGCTGCCGAGCGCGATGGCGACGCTGTCCTGGCAGCTCGGCTATCCGTCGGGTCCGTCGACGGTCGCGGCGGCCGCGCCGACGCCCTCGCCGTCCGCGACGCCGTCCGCGTCGGTGCCGGCGAGCCCGAGCCGGGTGGTCTCGGCCACCGCGGCCGCGCCGTCGCCGAGCCGGGCACCGTCGTCGAAGGCCGCGGCGCCGACGGGACCGAAGGCGAATCCGTCCGGGGCGAACATCGCGCGCGGACGGCCCGCGTTCGCGTCGACGGAGGCGGACGGTACGCGGGCGGTGAGCGCGGTGGACGGGGACATGGCCACGCGGTGGAGCAGCGCCTACGCGGCTCCTGAGTGGATCATGGTGGATCTCGGCGAGACCTGGCGGATCAGCGGCGTCACGCTGTTCTGGGAGACCGCGTACGGCCGCTCCTACCGGATCGAGGTCTCCGGTGACGGCAGCACCTGGAAGTCGATCTACAGCACCACCGCGGGCGCCGGCGGCACCGTGAAGGCGACCGCGCCGAGCGGCACCACCGGGCGGTATGTGCGCCTCTACGGCACCGAGGTCGCGACCATCTGGGGCTTCAGCATCTTCGAGATGGAGGTCCGCTGACCGAGCCGTGACGCGGTGTGCGACAGAGGACGCCATGCCGAGGTTCGCGGACTCCACTGTGGTCCCGCCGGAAGCGGCGCGGGCGGCTGCTCGCCGTCCTGCCGCGGGTCCGGCAGCCGCTGTACGTCGGAAGCGGCGTGATCGAGGCGAGCACCCGGGCCAACTGGTTGTCCTGGGGCGAGACGATCACCTGCACGCTGCGTCCGGAGGGCGCGGGCACTCGCGTGACGGTGGAGAGCCGGTCGACCATGAGCCTGACCGCGGTCGACTACGGCATCAACCGGGAGAACGTCCACCGGGTGACGGCGATGCCGGCCGGTGCGCACCCCGGGGTGCGGTGACCGGCGGCGGGACCGGCAGGGAGGCCGCCCGCGGCCGACCGGTGCCCGCGGGAGCACTGGGAACGCCGCCACGCCGGAAGCGGGAAAGGAATCAGTTCTGTTCCGGCCGTAGGCCGTTGATCACCAAAGTGATCATCAGTCGGGCGTCGTAGCGCGGATCGGTGGCGCCGACGCAGAGGTTGCCGATGCCGCGGAGCAACGTGAGCGGGTCGATGCCGGGGATGATCTGGCCGGCCGCGACGCCTGCGTCGAGCAGGTCGGCGCAGACCGGCAGCAGGCGGTCCAGGAAGTACGCGTGGAGCGTGGCGAACGCGGCGTTGTCGGACTGGAGCGCCTCGGCCAGGCCGTGCTTGGTGACCAGGAAGTCGGCGAACAGGTTGACCCAGGCGGCCAGCGCGGCGTGCGGGGTCGGGCCGGCGGCCAGCAGCGCGGGACCGGCCTCGGCGCACGCCTCGACCTGGTGGCGGTAGACCGCGACGATCAGGTCGGCGCGCGTGGGGAAGTGGCGGTAGATCGTGCCCACGCCCACGCCGGCGCGCGCGGCGACGTCGCGGACCGGCACGTCGACGCCGGACTCGACGAAGGCGGCGGCGGCCGCGTCCAGCAGCGCCTTCTTGTTGCGTTCGGCGTCGGCGCGTTTGCGCGGCGCGGGTGGGTCAGTGACCACCGTCACTCCTCTTGGCAAACGGAACGCTGTTCCGTAACGTTGGAGCGGAACACGGTTCCGCTTATCGGGCCGTCTGGAACTGGAAGGTACGTCATGACCACCACCACGCCAAACACCGTCCTCACGATCCACCCGGTGGTTCTGCCCGCGCCGGAGCGCGGCGACGACCTGCAGGTGCGGATCTCGGCGCCGGCGAGCGGCGGCGACCTGCCGGTGATCGTCTTCTCGCACGGCTATCACCAGTCCGCGATCGGGTACGGGCCGCTGGTCGACCACTGGGCCGCGAACGGCTTCGCGGTGATCCAGCCGACCCACCTCGACTCGCTCCGGCTCGGTCTGGCGCCGGACGACCCGCGCACGCCGGACATCTGGCGCACCCGGATCGACGACGTCACGCGGGTGCTCGACAACCTGGACGTGCTGGAGGCCGCGATCCCGGGGCGGTTCGACCGGGACCGGATCGCGCTGGCCGGCCACTCGTGGGGCGCGCAGACCGTGGGCGTGCTGCTCGGCGCCGGCGTCGTCGGCATGGACGTGCCGGCGCGCGACCCGCGGATCTCGGCCGGTGTGCTGCTCGCGGCGACCGGCACCGGCGGGGACGACCTGACGCCGTTCGCGGCCGAGCACTTCCCGTTCATGAGCCCGGACTTCACTGGGATGACCACACCGGCGCTGATCGTGGCCGGTGACAAGGACCAGTCGATGCTGTCGGCGCGCGGACCGGAGTGGTTCACCGACGTCTACCACCTGAGCCCGGCACCGAAGACCTTGCTCACGGTGTACGGCGGTGAGCACTCACTGGGCGGGATCGCCGGGTACGCGGTCACCGAGACCACGGACGAGAACCCGGAGCGGGTCGCGCTCGTCCAGCGGGTGACCACGGCGTACCTGCGCGGGGAGACGCTGCCGGAGAGCGACGACCTCGGGCGGCTGGAGTCCAAATGAGCTTCGGGATCATGACGGCGCCGATGCAGGTCGGCTACGCGGACATCCTGCGGGTCTGGCGGGAGGCGGACGCGATCGAGGAGATCGAGCATGCCTGGCTGTTCGATCACCTCATGCCGATCGCCGGCGACCCGGACGGGCCGATCCACGAGGGCTGGACGCTGCTCGCCGCGCTCGCCGCGCAGACCCGGCGGCTGCGCCTCGGCCTGCTGGTGACCAGCAACCGCTTCCGTCCGCCGGCGATGCTCGCCAAGATCGCCACGACCGTGGACGTGGTCTCCGGCGGGCGGCTGGACTTCGGCATCGGCGCCGGGTCCCGGCCGAGTCATCCGGCGGCCCGGCGGGAGTACGACGCGCACGGGCTGCCGTACCACGACTTCGACCGGTCCGTGGGCGCGCTCGGCGAGGCGCTGACCGTGATCCGCCGGCTGTGGACGTCGGAGGCGCCGTTCGACTTCGCGGGCGAGCACATCCGGCTGACCGGCGCGTTCGGCAACCCGAAGCCGGTGCAGCGACCGCATCCGCCGATCATGATCGGCGGGCGCTCGTCGCCGGTGCTGCGCCTGGTGGCGGAGCACGCGGACCTGTGGAACATCGCGGGCGGCGGCGACGTCGAGGACGTGGCCCGGCGGAGCCGGCTGCTGGACCGGTTCTGCGCGGAGGTCGGGCGGGACCCGGCCACCGTCACCCGCTCGATCCACCTGCCGGTCTCCTACGACGACCCCGGCACCACGCGGGACCGGATCGCGGCGGCGCGGGAGGCCGGCTTCGGTCACGTCGTGCTCGGCCTGCCACCGTTCTATCCGGACGGCGTGGCCCGGTGGGTCGCGGACGAACTGATCACGCCGTCGCTCTGAGCAGGATTGATCGGCGCGGGACGGGGGATCTCACCACGGTCATCGTTCCGCGTCCTCCGGGGGAGTGCCGATCATGAAGCAGACCGCGCCCGTGCTGCGGGCTCTGGGCCAGGCGGGGCTGGGCGCCGTGCTGCTGGCCGCCGGCGCCGGGCACCTGACCACGCAGCGCCGGGAGTTCCAGGCGCAGGTGCCGTCCTGGGTGCCGCTCGATCCGGACGCGGTGGTGCTCGCGTCCGGCGTCGTCGAGCTGGCGCTCGGGACCGCGCTGCTGACGACGTGGCGCCAGCCCGCCCGCAAGGTGCTCGGGGCCGCGGTCGCCGGCTTCTTCGTCGGCGTCTTCCCCGGCAACATCGCGCAGTACGTCGAGCGCCGCGACGGCTTCGGACTGGACACCGACCGCAAGCGCGCGCTGCGTCTGCTCGGCCAGCCGGCCCTGGTCGCCTGGGCGCTGGCCGCGACCCGCGACCGCGCGCGCTGAGCGCCGCCCCAGCAAGCGGCGCCGGCCGCCCGGACCGTCGGCCGCCCGGCCGTCGATCGGCCGGGTCGCGGGCTCAGGCCGCGGTGGTGCGGGCGCGGTGGCGGCGGACGGCGTCGCGGTTGGCGCAGGTGGTGCTGCAGTAGCGCTGGCGGCCGGTGCGGCTGATGTCGGCGAACGGTGCCGTGCAGTCCGGGGCGGCGCACCGGCCGAGGCGGTGCATGCCGCGCCCGGCCAGGTGCAGCGCGGTGCCGACGCTGATCAGGGCGCGCAGCAGCCAGCCGAGCGGCAGGTCCGGTCCGCGGTAGTGCACGTGCCAGCCGTCGTCCGCGTGGTTGGTCAGCCGGGGGTGGGCGGAGGAGCCGGCGAGCAGCGCGTTCAGCCGGTCGGCGCGGGTGGTGAAGTCGGGCGCGTCGACCACGCCGAGCCAGGTCCGGAGGAACTCCCGGGTCGCGTCCAGGTCCGCGTCGGTGACCGGCTGCTCGATCATCAGGTCCACCGCGCGGCAGCGCGCCTCCAGCTCGGCCGCGGTCGCCGGCGGGTTGCGCAGCAGGTCTATCGCGAGCAGAACCGCGTCCTCGCCGTAAGGGTTGATGTGCACAAGGGCATTACATCATCGTCGAGGGCATGACGGAACAGCACATCTGGCGCACGGTCTCCAGCCACCGCACCAGCACCGGGCCGGTCCGCTACGAACGCTGTCACTGCGGTGCGTGGCGGCTGCGCAGCGCGGCGGGCAACGGCCGGGAGTGGATCACATCGAGCCTGGCGACCGCGCGGGTGAGCACCACGTAGAGCCGGTTCAGGCCGCGCGGCTCGGCCGCCACGATGTCCGCCGGCTCCACCACGATCACGTGGTCGAACTCGAGACCCTTGGCCAGCGCGGCGGGCAGCACGGTCAGCCGCGGCGAGGGCGGCAGCTCCAGCCCGTCGACGGACGCCGCGATCACCGCGACCGAGCCCTCCCGCTCCAGCGCCTCGGCGACCGTGTCGCGCACGGAGCCGGACGGCAGGAACCGGACCACACCGTCGGTACGCACGGACCGCGCCGGCGGCACGTCCACGCCGAGCGGTGCGAGCAGCCGGTTCGCGACCGTCAGCACCGCGGCCGGCACCCGGAACCCGGCGGTCAGCGGCGTGACCGGCGTGCCCGGCCGGCCGAGGTGGGCCAGCAGCGGGGCCCAGGACGTGGGCGCCCACGGCGTGGTGCCCTGCGCGAGATCGCCGAGCACGGTCAGCGAGCCGTGCGTGCCGCGGCGCGCGATCGCCCGGCACTGCATGGCGGAGAGGTCCTGCGCCTCGTCCACGATGATGTGCCCGAACCCGGGCGGTGCCTCGATCAGCCCGGCGACCTCGTCGATGAGCAGCGCGTCCGCCTCCGTCCAGCGGGCCGTGCGCGCCGAGCGGGGCCGCGGCCAGCGGACGGCCGCGCGCTCCGCGGCCGAGAGCGCCGGGTCCGCGGGGTCGCTCAGGAACGCGGCGACCAGCTCGGCGGGCCGCACCCGGGGCCACACCCGGTCGAGCAGTTCCCGGACCGGCGCGCACCGCGACATCCGCTGCTGCCACGCGTACCCGGGGGTCTCGCCGCGCCGTTCCGCCTGGGTCTGCATCAGCGCGACGATCCGGGCCCGCAGCCGTTCCCGGCCGGTGCCGTGGCGCGGATTCTCCGCGAGCACGTCCACCAGCAGTCTCTCCAGGGCCGGGACCGGGATCCGCCAACGGTACGAGCCGTCCGTCACCGACAGCGGTTCGGTCGGTGGCGTGACGCGCGACCACAGCGCGCGCTCCAGCACGCCCGCCATCCGCGCGTCGTGCTTGACCAGCGCGGCCTCCGGCGTATCGGTGGCCACGGCGGCGACCGGCAGCAGCTCGGCGAGCGTGCGCTGCTCGACCCGCACCTCGCCGAGCGCGGGCAGCACCGCGGCGACGTAGCCGAGGAACATCCGGCTCGGCCCGAGCACCAGCACGCCGGCGCGTTCCAGCTGCCGCCGGTGGGCGTAGAGCAGGTACGCGGCGCGGTGCAGCCCGACCGCGGTCTTGCCGGTGCCGGGCGCGCCCTGCACGCACACGGTGTCCCCGATCTGGGCCCGGACCAGGTCGTCCTGGTCCGGCTGGATGGTGGCGACGATGTCGCGCATCGGCCCGACCCGCGGCCGCTCGATCTCCTCGGCCACGAGCCGGCTCAACGAGGCCTCCCCGGCCACCGGCGCGGTCTCCGTGGCGCCCGGCCGGCCCGGCCCGGTCTCCGTGGCGGCCGGGCGGGTCGGCGCGGTCTCGCCGGTGGCCGGGCGGGGCGGGGACGGGCGGACGGTGACCGGTGGCGTGGTGGGCAGGTGCTCGTCCTCGTACCCGGTGAGCGTGGTGCCGGACCAGCCGTAGCGGCGCCGGACGTGCACGCCCTGCGGATCCGCGGCGCGGGCCTGGTAGAACGCGCGGGACACCGGCGCACGCCAGTCCAGCACCAGCGGCGTGCCCTGCGCGTCCGTGACGCGGCGGCGGCCGATCCGGTGCCGCTCGCCGTCGGTGAAGTGCAGCGCGCCGAAGTAGGGCGGCGCCGCCGGCTCCTCGCGCAGCTCCTTGAGGTGGCTCTTCAGCATGCGGCCGAGCCGCTCGGCCGTCCACCGGTCGCCGGCCACGTCCGCGCCGGTCGCGACGCGGTGAGCCGCGGTGTCCAGCATACGGGCGAGCGCCGCGCGCACCTCGGCCAGGAAGTCGAGTTCATCGGAGGGAACCGCCATGCCGAAAGCTTAACCTAGTAAAGAAAATTACCAAGTCAAATTCTTTCCCCTTGGTACGCTGAGCGCGTGACCGACGGGGGCCTGCGCGAGCGCAAGAAGCAGCGCACCCGCGACGCCATCTCCACCGCCGCGATCGCGCTCTTCCTGGAGCGCGGCTACGACCGGGTCTCGGTCGCCGAGGTCGCGGCCGCCGCCGAGGTCTCCAAGCCCACGCTGTTCAAGTACTTCGCGTCGAAGGAGGACCTCGCGCTGCACCGCGCCGCGGACCACGCGGGCGAGCCGGCGCGGGTGGTCCGGGCACGCCCGGCCGGCGTGGCGCCGCTGGCCGCGCTGCGCGCGCACTTCCGCGCCGGGCTGGACGCGCGCGACCCGGTGACCGGCCTCAACGATCATCCGCAGGTGCTGGCGTACCACCGGTTGGTCTTCGAGACCCCGGCGCTGGCCGCCCGCGTCGCGGCGCACGCGGCCGGGGACGAGGAGTCGCTGGCCGCGGCGCTGGCCGGGGCCGACACGCCCGGGTCGGCGGAGTTCGTCGCGGCCGGGCAGATCGTGGCGGCCCGCCGCATCCTGGCCCGGGAGAACTGGCGGCATCTGGCCACCGGCGAGAGCGCGGACGCGCGTCATCCCGGTGCGGTCGAGGCCGCCGAGGACGCGTTCGCGATGCTCGCGAACGGGCTGTCCGGCCGGTACGGATAAATTTCCGCGCCCCGCGTGTGAAATGCCCAATCAAGGGTAATGGGAGCGGTTTATCGCGAGGGTCCACTTCGCCTGGACCGCGATACCTTGCGGGCATTACCTGTGATTCATGCGCTCTCCACCGATGTGCCCCGCCTACTCTGTAACGGTCACGGCACACAGCGTGACGGCATGCACCCACAACACCGGTGGTTTGGAGATGCCATGCAATATCACCATCACGCGCCGCCTCCTTCGGTGAGCGTGATCGTTCCGGCACTGAACGAGGCCCGGAACCTGCCACACGTGCTCGGCGCGATGCCGGACGTGGACGAGGTCATCCTCGTCGACGGCGGCTCCGTGGACGACACGGTCGAGACCGCGCGGCGCCTGCTGCCCGGCATTCGCGTGATCCAGCAGGGCCGCAGGGGCAAAGGAAATGCCCTGGCCTGCGGATTCGCGGCGGCCAAGGGCGACATCATCGTCATGATCGACGCGGACGGGTCCACCGATCCCGGCGAGATCCCGCGCTTCGTCGAGGCGCTGCGCCGCGGTGCCGACTTCGCCAAGGGATCCCGGTTCGTAGCCAGCGGGGGCAGCGCGGACATCACGGGCATCCGGCGTCTGGGCAACAAGGCACTCAGCCTCTTCGTGAACGTGCTGTTCCGCACCCGCTACAGCGACCTCTGCTACGGCTACAACGCGTTCTGGGCCGCGCACCTGCCGATCTTCGGGTTGGACCACACCACGCCCCGGCCCGCGAACGGCGAACGGCTCTGGGGCGACGGCTTCGAGATCGAGACGCTGCTCAACCTGCGCGTGGCCCGCGCCGGCCTGCGCGTCGAGGAGATCCCGAGTTACGAGCACGAGCGCATCCACGGCGTGAGCAACCTCAACGCGATCACGGACGGGCTCCGCGTGCTGCGCACCATCATGCGCGAATGGCCGCGCAAGCCGATCCCGCACCTGGCGGTCGAGGTGGCCGCGGCGTCCGCGACCGTGGCCGGGCGACGGCACCGGGTGTCCGCGTCGATGCGCATCCGCGGCACCGCCGCCGGCCGCAAACACGCCCGCGCGGGCGCGAGAGGGCTCTCGTGACCCTGCTCGCACCGGAGGAGACCACCCGAACCGGCGACGGTGGTCCGGGCGCGCCCGCGATCAGCGTCGTCGTCTGCACCTACCACGAACGACGCTTCGACGACCTGGTCGCCGCCTGCGCGTCCGTGACCGCCCAGCTCGCACCGCACGACGAGCTGATCGTCGTGGTCGACCACAATCCGGAACTGCTGTCCAGGGTGGACCGGGAGATCCCCGGCGCGCATGCGGTCGCCAGCGCCGGGCCGCCCGGCCTGTCCGGCGCCCGCAACACCGGCGTCCGGCTCAGCCACTGCCCGGTCGTCGCGTTCCTGGACGACGACGCCACCGCCGCGGACGGCTGGCTCGGCCGGGTCCGCGCCGGGTTCGCCGACCCGGCCGTGCAGGTTGTCGGCACCGAGGTGGCGCCGCGCTGGGCCGGCGGGTCACCGCCGCGCTGGTTCCCGCCCGAGTTCGGCTGGGTGGTCGGCTGCGGATACCGCGGCCTGCCCACCGAGCCGGCGCCGGTGCGCAACCCGATCGGCGCCTCGATGGCGATCCGCCGGGCCTGCTTCGCCGAGGTCGGCGGCTTCTCCGAGGTGGTCGGCCGGATCGGCACGCTCCCGGTCGGCTGCGAGGAGACCGAGTTCTGCATCCGCCTGGCGCGCCGGCACGCCGGTGCCGCCGTCGTCTTCGACCCGCGGGCCCGGGTGGACCACCTGGTGCCGGCGGACCGGCAGCGGCTCCGCTACTTCCTGAGCCGCTGCTACCACGAGGGCCGGTCCAAGCGTGCGGTCGCCGCGCTCACCGGTGCCGGTGCCGCGCTCACGGCCGAACGCCGGTACGTACGCGTGGTGCTGCCGCTCGGCGTGGCCCGCGGCCTCGCCGGCGCGGTCCGGCGGCCCAGCGGACTGCTCCAGGCGGGCGCGATCCTCGCCGGGCTGACCGTGACCGTGCTCGGATATCTGACCGGCCGGCCCACCGGAAGCCGGAGGGCCACCCGATGACCGTCGCCCGGAGGGCCATCCCGTGACCGACGCCCGCATCGACGATCCCGTCCGCGCCCTGACCGCGCGGACGGGAGCGATCCTGCAGGATCTCCTGCCCGGCGGCCCACACGTGGCGCTGCTCGACTTCCCCGCCCACGACAATGCCGGCGACTCGCTGATCCACCTTGGACAGGTGGCCCATCTGCGGCGACTCGGCCTCGTGGTGCGATATCTCGCCGACGACCGGACCTACAGTCCCACGGTACTGCGCCACCGGCATCCGACGGGGCCGATCCTCATTCAGGGTGGCGGAAATCTGGGCGACCTCTGGCCGCTCCGCCAGGACTTCCGGGAACGGCTGCTCCGCGAGCACCCGGACCGGCCGATCGTCCAGCTGCCACAGTCCATGGACTTCCGCGACCCGGGCCGGCTCGCGCAGGCCAGCGCCGCGTTCCACGCCCACCCGGACCTCACGCTCCTGCTGCGCGACGAGCGCAGCCTGACCCGGGCCCGGGAGGCGTTCCCCGGTGTGCGCACGGAGTTCTGCCCGGACCTCGCGCCCGGCGCCGGGCCGCAGCCGCGCACCGCACCGGCCACACACGACGTGGTGCTGCTGCTGCGCACGGACGGTGAGCAGACCGGCGACCACCGGGTGACGATCCCGGCCGGTGCGAGCGCGCTGCGCACCGACTGGGGTTTCCGTGGCGTGCACCGGCTGCGCTGGGACCTGCTGCGAGCGCCGTCGGCGTTGGCCCGGCACGTGCCCGCGCTGCGCGGCCCGCTGCAGACCACGGTGGAGCGTTCGTTCGCCGCGATCGCGGCACACAACGTCGGCCGGGCCCGCGCCGTGCTGTCCCGGGGACGCGCGGTGGTCACCGACCGGCTGCACGCGGCCGTGCTGGCCGCCCTGATGGGGATTCCGGTGATCGCGATGGACAACTGCTCCGGGAAGATCTCGGCCGCGTACGACGCGTACCTGCACGCGCTGCCCGGCCTCACGTTCGCCCGGTCCGCGGCCGAGGCGTCCGAGGCACTGGAGGCGGTGCTGTGACCGCCGTGCTGCCCGCCGCGCCCGCGACCACCGGCGTCGGCGTCTGGTGCTGCGAACTGGAACTCTCCGGTGTGGACGGACTCAAGGCCGTGGTGCCCGCGCGCGACGAGCCCCGGATGCGGGTGCTGGTCCGGTTGCACGGCGAACCGCTCGGTTACCTCACCCGGCCGGCCGGGACCACGGTGGACGCGCTGGTCGCGGCCGCCTGGCAGGCGTTCGGGACGGCGGCGCTCACCCACCTGGCGGTCGAGGGCGCGGCGCCGGCGCTCGGCGAGCGGCCCGCGCCGGCCACCGCGGCCTGCCCGAACCGGGTGACCGAGGACGAGTTCGTGTCCGTGGTGGTCTGCACCCGCGACCGGGCCGGACAGCTCGGTGCCGCGCTCGACCGGCTGGCGGCACTCACGTACCCCCGGCTGGAGATCGTGATCGTGGACAACGCGCCGTCCGACGACTCGACGGAGCGCCTGGTCACGGCGAGAGCCGAGAGGGACAGCCGGTTCCGGTACGTACGGGAGCCGCGACCCGGGTTGTCCGCGGCCCGCAACCGGGGGCTGATCGCGGCGCACGGCAGGTACGTCGCCTACACCGACGACGACGTCTCCGTGGACCCCGGCTGGGTGCACGGGCTGGTGCGCGGCTTCGCGACCCGCCCGGACGTCGCGTGCGTGACCGGGCTGGTCTGCACCGCGTCGATCGGCAACGCGTCCGAGGCGTACTTCGACGCGCGCAACTCCGGCTGGTCCGGCCGGGTCGCCGCCCGGCTCTACGACCGGGACACCGACGGCGGGCCGCTCTACCCGTACTCCGCGGGGATCTTCGGCACCGGCGCGAACGTCGCGTTCCATCGGGAGCGGACGCTCGCGATCGGCGGCTTCGACGAGGCGCTCGGCGCCGGCTCACCGACCCGCGGCGGCGAGGACCTGGACGCGTTCGTGCGGGTGCTGCGCGCCGGGCACGCGATCGCCTACCAGCCGGCCGCGGTCGTCTGGCACCACCACCGCGCGGACCCGGCCTCGCTGCTGCGCCAGATGTACGGGTACGGCACCGGGCTCACCGCGTACCTGACCAAGCTCGCGCTCGCCCCGGACACCCGCCGTGACCTGCTGCGCCGCGTACCGGCCGGGCTGTTGCGGCTGGCCCGGATCCGGCCGGACACGCACCGCCGGCTGGACGGCGTGACCGCGCCCCGGGCCGCGCTGCGCCGCGAGTTCGCCGGGTACCTCGCCGGTCCGCTGCTCTACCTGCGGGCCCGCCGCGCCGGAGGCACGCGGTGACCCAGCTGCGGACGCTCCGCACCGCCGACCCGGACACCACGACGCGGCTCGCGCTCTCCGCCGGCAGCCTGCTGCTGCTTCCGCTGGCCGGGCTGTGCCAGCTGGCCGGCGCGCCCGGGCTGCGCGGTGCGGCGCTGCTGGCGTTCGCGCTGCTCGGCCTGGGCTCCGCGCCGTGGGCGCCGCTGCTGCGCCTGCCGGCCGGCACCCGGATGGCACTGACCGCGCTCACCGCGCTCGCGCTGCCGGTCATCGTCGGCACCGGCATGCTGCTCACCGGCGTCTGGCATCCGCTCGCCGCGTTCGTGCCGCTCACCGTCGCGGCCGTGGTGGCGCACGGGCTGTCGCTGCTGCGCGAGCCGATCGCCCGGCCCGCGCTCGACGGCGCCGCGTCCGGGTTGATCTCGGTGCTCGGTGGCGCGCTGTGCCTGGGCGCCGCGCTCACCCACCGGCACCTCGACCCCGGTCTGTGGGGTTTCCTGGTGCGGATCGGGCCGGTCTGGTACGCCGGCCTCGCGCTCGTCCTGATCGGTCTCGCCACCGCGCGCGCCGGCACGCAGACCGCCCTGGCCGTCTCCGTGCTGATCCTCGCGCTCGCGCTCACGGTCACGCCCGCGCTGGTCTACGACGGGCCGCGCTCGCAGTCCGCGAACAAGCACGTCGAGCTGGTGCAGCAGATCCGCGCGCTCGGCACGCTCGACTCCTCGGTGCGGGCGTACAACGCGTGGCCCGGCTTCTTCGCCGCGGTCGCCTGGCTGTGCGACGTGGCCGGCCTGCGCGACCCGATGCGGCTGGCGATCGCCTGGCCGCCGCTGATGGCGGTGTTCCGCGTGGTCGCGCTGCGGTACCTGGCGGGGCGGGTGCTGGCCGTGCCGTACCAGGCGTGGATCGCGGTGGCGCTGGCCGTGCTGGCGGACCCGATCGGCGCGGACTACTTCTCGCCGCAGTCGCTCGGCTTCGTGCTCGGGCTGCTGGCGTTCGGCCTCGCGCTGTCCGCGGTGCGGCACCGGATCCCGCTGCTGGCCGCGACCGGGTGCGTGCTCGCGGTGACGCATCAGCTCAGCCCGTACATCACCGGCGGGATCCTGGTGGTGCTGGCCGCGTTCCGCTGGGTGCGGCCCTGGTGGACGCCCGCGGCCGTGCTGCTGCCCGCGATCGCCTGGACCCTCGTGCACTTCTCCGCGGTCTCCACGTTCCTCAGCCTCCGCGGCGTCGGCGACACCGCGAACTTCCGGCCGCCGCGCACCACCGCGGTCGACGACCTGGAACGGCTGCCGATCGTCACGGTCAGCGTGGTCGCGCTCTCCGCCGGCATCGTGCTGCTCGGCCTGGTCGCGGCCGGGGTGCTGGCCACCCGGCTGCGCGACGAACGGGCCTGGGCGATGGCGGCCTGCCCGGCGGTCGGCCTGATCATCATCGCCGGGAACGCGTACGGCAACGAGGGCATCTTCCGGGCCGCGCTGTTCGGCATCCCGTGGCTGGCGCTGCTCGCGGCCGGCGCGTTCACCGAACGCCGGCGGCCCGCGTTGTTCGTGCTGACCGCGGCGCTGACCACCACGTTCGTGACGGCCGCGTTCAGCATGGACGCCACGAACGTCAGCCGGCCCGGTGACCGCGCCGCGTTCGCGTACTTCCTCGACCGGCCGCGCGGCAGCTGGATGCTCATCCTCGGCGCCGGTGACCTGCCCAGCGTGCCGCCGACCCGGGAGCGCACGCACGTCTCCGTCTACCGGCCGATCCTGGACCCGGTCGCGGACCGGCCCGCGAACGAGACGCCGCAGGCCGCGGTGCCACGACTGACCGCGTTGCTCAAGGACTACGCGGACCGCGAGGCGAACTGGCGGACCGACCACCTCTACGCGCTCTGGTCGCCGGTCACGTCGTACTACGGCTGGGAGTACGGGCTGCACACCCGCGACGACTTCGCCGCGCTGCGGGACGCGTTCGCCGCCGCGCCCGGCTGGTCGGTGGCGTTCCGCTCCGGCGAGACCGTCGTCTTCGCCTACCGGCCGGCGTCGTGAGCGTCGAGGCGCACGTGTCCCGGCTGTTCGGCCGGGACTCGCTCTACATGATCCTCTGGGCGGTGCAGCTCGGCTGTGCCGCGCTGCTGACGCCGGTGCTCACCCGGTTCCTCGGCACCGGCGAGTTCGGCACCGTCGCGGCCGCGAACACGGTCATGCAGGTGCTGTTCGTGGTCGGCGGGTTCGGGCTGCAGACCGCGATCCAGCGCGCGTACGCCCGGCCGGGGACCCGCGGGCCGGACGACGCCCGCCGGATCGTCACGCTCGCGATCGCGGTGGCGCTCGTGGTCACCGGCCTCGCGCTCGCCACCGCACCCGGCTGGGCCCGGCCGCTCGGCCTGACCGGCGAACTGACCGCGCTGCGGCTCGCGATCACCTGGGCCGGGTTCTCCGCGATCACCAACGCGTCGCTCGGACTGCTGCGCAGCCAGGACCGGCTGGCCGCGTTCGCGCTGGTCAGCCTGTTGCAGTCGGCGGTGGCGGAGGCCGCGAGCCTGGGCCTGGTCGCGGTGGTGCGGCCGACCGCGGAGAACTTCCTGCTCGGTCAGCTGCTGCTGCAGGCCGTGGCGGTCACGGCCGGGCTGGCGCTGGCACCGCCGCGCCGGGTGCGCACGGCGGACGCACCGATGCTGCGCGGCGCGCTCGGCTACGCGCTGCCGCTGGTCCCGGCCGTGCTCGGCATGCTGGTGCTCTCCACCGCGGACCGGTTGCTGATCCAGGCCGCGCTCGGCCCGGACGCGGTCGCCCGCTACCAGGTCGCCTACAACGTGGCGTCCGGGCCGATCCTGCTGCTCGGCGTGCTCAACACCGCGTGGATGCCGCGGTTCTTCGCGCTCGTCGAGGACGGTGAGCGCACCGCCGTGCTGGCGGCCAGCCGCGACCTGCTCTACCGGCTGCTGGTGCCGCTGGTGGCCGGCGTCGCGATCGGCGCGCCGTTCGTGCTGCGGGTGTGGGCCCCGCCGTCGTACCGGCCGGAGGATCTGTACTGGGTCTTCTCGCTGGTCGTGGTGGCGGCCGTGCCGTTCGCCGCGCAGCTCGCGCTGCATCGCGCGCTGGTCGCGGCCGGCCACACCGGCGTGGTCGCGGTCGCGGTCTGCGTGGCCGCGGTGGGGAACCTGCTGCTCACCTGGGCGCTGATCCCGCCGCTCGGGCTGGCCGGGGCCGCGCTGGCCACGGTCGTCGCGTACGGACTGCTCTACCTGGGCCTGCGCCGGGGTGCCGCGGCCACCGCGCCGGTCCCGGCGCCACCGGCCCGGCTGCGGGCGCTGATCGCCGCGTCGGTCACCGTCGGCCTCGCGGCCCCGGCCGCGCCGGACACACCCCTCTTCCTGGCGGTACGCGGAGCGCTGGTGCTCGGCACGGTGATCTGGTTCTTCCGGGTGCTCGCCGGTGTGCGCCGGCCCGCCACGGTTCCGCCGCGTGCCGCGTCCGCACCGGTCCGGTCCGCACCGGTCCCGGCCGGCTCGGATGCGGCCGGTTCGGGTGTAGCCGGTTCGGTTGCGGCCGGGCCGGGTGTGGCCTGTGCCTGCGCCGCGCCGGACGCCTGCGCCTGCCGGGGCGGCTCATGAGCCCGCGTGCGCGCACGTCCCCGGCGTGCGCCCACCGCGCGGGCCGGGAAGCCGAGCCGCTCGCCGTGGTGCTGCTGGCGCACGCGGACCCCGCGCAGGTGCACCGGCTGATCCGCGCGCTGCCCGGCGTGCCGGTGTTCCTGCACTGCGACGCGCGCACCCCGCCGCCGGTCTTCCGCGCGATGACCACCGGCCTGCCGGCGCACGTCACCGTCGTGGACCGGGTCCGGACCGCGCTGGCCAGCTGGTCGCTGGTCCGGGCGGAGCTGACCGGGCTGCGCGCCGCGGTCCGCGCCGTCGACGCCCGGCACGTCGTGGTGCTCTCCGGCGCGTGTTACCCGCTGATGAGCGTGGACGATCTGGTCCGGGAGCTGGCGGTCTGGCGGGGGCGGTCGTGGATCGCGAACACGCCGCTGCCGGTGGCGCGGTGGAGCACGCCCCGCCATCCGGACGGCGGGCTGTGGCGGCTCAACCGCCGCTACCTCGTCCACCGCGACCGGGTGCTGCACCTGCGCGGCGTGCCGTTGCGCTGGCCGTGGCCGCGGACGGTCCCGGCGGAGCTGGAGCTGCGGGCCGGCGGGCACTGGAAGATCTACTCCGGCGCGCACGCGCGGCTGCTGCTGGACCTGGTGGACGACCGGCCGGACCTGCTGCGGTTCTGGCGCACCACGCTCATCCCGGAGGAGACGTTCGTGCCGACCATGCTGGCCAGCCCGGCGCTGGCCGGTGCGGACGCGCTGCCGCCGTGCGACGCGGGCCCGTGGTACATCGACTGGGCCGGCAGCCCGGACGGTCACCACCCGCCGTGGCTGACCGGCGCGGACGTCGACCGGCTCAAGGTGGCCCGCTGGGCACCGCCGCTCACGCCGGCCGCACCGCCGGACCCGGCGGGCACCCGGCGGCTCTTCGCCCGCAAGTTCCGCTCGGCCGACCCGGACGTCCTCGACCGCATCGACGCCGAACTGCGCCGCTGACCGCACCGCGTCGCCGCGGTGGTCCGCCGCGGCCGTGAGACGCCGAGATCCAGGTGCCCGGCACGTCGGGCAACGACGTGCGGGACACCTGGATCACCGGGTGGTCGCTAGCGCGGCCCTAGAGCGTGTATCGAAGTCCACGAGGGTTGCGGCGCGTCGTGGCTGAAATAGGCGAGGTCTCCGGTAGAAGGTTTTTCGACCAAGAAACACCTGAATACCGGAGACCTCGTGGACACCTTAGCGGTGTTGCGGCGGCATGACCTGACCGACGTGCAGTGGGCGCGTCTGGAGCCGTTGCTTTCTGTTCCTGACCAGCGGCGTTCCGGCCGCCCGCCTGCGACGTGCCGACGGACGGTGATCGACGCGATCCGATGGCGGGTGAGGGTCGGCTGTGCATGGCGGGACATACCGCCGTGTTACGGGTCATGGTCCGCGGCATACGCTTTGTTTCGCCGGTGGCAACGCAACGGGACCTGGTCGAGAATCCTCGCCCGGCTGCAAGCTTTGGCCGAGGCGGTGGGCGCGATCATCTGGAATCTGTCGGTTGATTCGACCATCGCGCGGGCGCATCAGCATGCCGCCGGAGCACGCCGCGACAGCGCCGGGCAGGCGGAGCCGCCGGGCGGTGTCGGTGATCCGGAGCCTGACGATCACGGGTTGGGCCGGTCGCGTGGCGGCTGGACGACAAAGGTTCATCTGGCCTGTGAGCAGGGATGCAAGCCCATGGCGATCGTGGTCACGGCCGGGCACCGGGGCGACAGCCCGCAGTTCGTCAAGGTCTTGGAACGGGTGAAGGTCGTGAAACTGTCCGGCCGGACGAGAACCCGGCCGGAGGCGGTGATGGCCGATAAGGCCTACTCCAGCCGGGCCAACCGCGCCTATCTGCGCCGCCGCCGGATCACCTGTGTCATCCCGATCAAGACCGACCAGGCCGCCGGCCGCACCCGGAAGGGTGCAGCCGGCGGCCGGCCCTACGACTTCGATGCTGAGCGGTACAAACAACGGAACACCATCGAACGCGGGATCAGCCGGCTGAAGCAGCACCGCGCGGTCGCGACCCGGTACGACAAACTCGCCGTCCGCTACGAAGCCACCGTCCAGATCGCCTGCATCAACATCTGGCTCTGACTTCGATACACGCTCTAGAAGGGCGTGCCGCCCTCGTGGACGAAGATGTCGCCGACCGTCATGGTGCGGGGCATCGGGGTGGTGGGCGTGCCGCTCGCCACCGCCACGTTCAGTACCAGGAACTGGTCGCCGCCGAACGGCCAGGTGCGGCCGGAGGAGATCGCGTCCGCGGCCCACACCGTCATCGTCGGCTTGCGGTCGATGTAGAAGCGGACCACGTTGCGGTCGAAGTACACGCCGTACCGGTGCGGCCGGGCGTCCAGCGACTCGCGGAGGTCGGTCGAGCCGCCGGCCTCGCCCCAGCCGTACGGCAGGTCGGTCTTCGGGGCACCGGCCTTGGCCATGTGCATGGCGCTGTGCGCGATCGTCGGCGTGGCGCCCCAGCCCTCGAGGATGTCCAGCTCGCCGGCGGCGGGCCAGCCCTGGGTGCGGGTGGCGGTGCCGACCGTCCAGAACGCCGGCCACACGCCCGCGCCGACCGGTGCGACGATCTCCGCCTCGACGTACGAGCCGGCCCGCACCGTCACCTTGCCCTCCGTGGTCAGCCGGGCGCTGGTGTAGTCGCGGGTGATGCCGTCGGTGCCCTTGACCGTCTGCTTACGGGCCGTGATGTGCAGCTTGCCGGCACCGTTCAGGTACGCGTTGTCCAGGCTCTTCGTGTACGTCTGGACCTCCTCGTTGCCCCAGCCGTTGCCGCCGGTCTCGTGGTTCCAGTGCGCCGCGTTCGGCGCGGTGCCGGCCTTGCCCGCGAACGAGAGGATCTTCTCCGGCGTGATGTCGGTCCGCGCCGGCAGCGCGGCCGCGAACTCCTTGACGCTGACGCCGGTGACCTGGAACCCGAACGCACCGGAGGACGGCAGCGCCAGGTAGACGGCGGTGTCGGCCTTGCCGGCCGCGGTGGCCACGAAGGTACGGGTGATCAGGTGCCAGGCCGTGTCCGCGTACTTGCCGTAGACCGCGGCGTCCGCGGGCCGGTTGCCGTAGTTGCCGTTGGCCAGCAGCATGCCGATCGACATGCCGGACGAGCGGGTGTCCCGGACCCAGGCCTCCATCCGGTAGACCTTGCCGGGGACGAAGAACGTCTGCGGGTTGCGCAGCGGCGCGAGCGCGAGCGCCCAGCCGCCGCCGGTGCCGCTGCCGGTCGCGGTGCGGGTCAGCTCCATCGCGGTCTTCGCGGTGAACGGGCCGGCGACGCCGGAGACGCGGCGAACCGTGACCGGGCCCGCGCTGGAACCGGCGGTCCAGCCGGGGTTGGCGGTGGCGCCGGAGCCGTCGAGGACCCCCTCGGCGCTGGCGGCGGCGGGTGCGGCGGACGTCATGGTGATCGCACGGGCATTGTATGGCGTCTGGGTGGGCTGGGAGGCCGCGATGACCGCGGCCGGCAGGGCGAGCGTGACGGCGGCGAGCGCGACGATCGTGACGGTACGTCGAGTGCCGCGCCGGGGGGTGAGGCGCATTATCCGGAACCTTCGATAGAGGGCTGGCTTCGAGGGGGTGCCGCTCGCGGCGGCGACGAGCCATATCGGGGAGCCCGGAGCGGCCCTTAGCCCGGCACCGAACGGCAACCGGGGGACACCGCGATTGCTCGGCGGCCACCGGGGGCACGCCGGATTTCGGTGATTCGCCACGGGACCGGGACGGGCCGGCCTACCCTCCGGACATCCGACCCGGACATCTGAACGGTTGCGGCTCGGTTGTCTCAAGGTTGTGTTTCAGGTGCCGATCAGAGGACTGGAAGCAGGGCGGGGACCGCGCCGAAGGGGAGCAACACAGTGGCTGATTCCGGTTCGCTGATCAACGCCGAGAGCGGCGCCATGCTCGAGGGCGCGGCGCTGCGCCTGCTGCTGCAGGAGCGCCTGGTGTTGACGCTGCACGCCAAGTCCGGGTCGATCCTGGCGGTGAACCAGCGCGTGCTGGACATCGCGGACATGCCGATCAACAAGGTGGTCGGGATCAAGCTCGAGCACCTCTGGAAGATGCCCGGACCGCTGGTCGACCGGATGCTGGAGTCGGCCGCGCGCGGCGAGTTCATCGAGCAGGTCACCTCGATCTCCGACGGCAGCGGCCGGCAGCGCTGGCTGCGGCTCAACTGCGGCCCGGTGGAGGCGACGGCGAAGGCCACCCCGCCGGCGAAGGCCGCGCCGGCGAAGGCGACCACGGCCGCGGCCGCCGCGGCGGCGGCGAAGGAGGCGGCCACCGCGACCAGCGCGTCCGCGGCCGGCGCCGTGGCCGCACCGGTCGAGGCCAAGCTGTCCGACACGGTGCTGGTGACCGCGTACGACATCACCGAGGACCGGCGGCAGATCGGCGAGCTGAAGGGCAAGTACGCCGCGATCGACCGGGCGCAGGCGGTGATCGAGTTCGACCTGACCGGCGCGATCCTGCACGCGAACGAGAACTTCCTCAGCCTGACCGGATACTCGCTCGGTGAACTGGTCGGCAAGCCGCACAAGGTGCTCTGCGACCCGGCGTTCGGCGAGAGCCCGGAGTACGACAAGTTCTGGGAACGGCTGCGCGGCGGTGAATTCGAGTCCGGCGAGTACAAGCGGGTGGGCAAGGGCGGCCGGGAGATCTGGATCCGGGCCACCTACAACCCGATCTTCGACCTGGACGGCCGGCCGTTCAAGGTGGTCAAGTACGCGCTCGACGTGACCGACCAGAAGCTGCGCACCGCGGAGTTCGAGGGCAAGGTCAAGGCGATCTCCCGGGCCCAGGCCGTGATCGAGTTCGACCTCTCCGGCGTGATCCTGGACGCGAACCAGAACTTCCTGAACACGGTCGGCTACGACCTGTCCGAGGTGATCGGCCAGCACCACAAGATGTTCGTCGAGGAGGAGGAGGGCCGCAGCGCCGGGTACCGCAACTTCTGGCAGGCGCTGGCCCGCGGCGAGTTCGAGTCCGGCGAGTACAAGCGGGTCGGCAAGGGCGGCAAGGAGGTCTGGCTGCAGGCCACCTACAACCCGATCTTCGACCTCAACGGCCGGCCGTTCAAGGTGGTCAAGTACGCGCTCGACGTGACCGATCAGAAGATCCGCAACGCGGAGTTCGAGGGCAAGGTGAACGCGATCGACCGCTCCCAGGCCGTGATCGAGTTCGACCTCAAGGGCAACATCCTGCGTGCCAACCAGCTGTTCCAAGAGACCATGGGCTACGCCGAGTCGGAGATCGTCGGCAAGCACCACCGGATGTTCGCGGACGCGGCCACCTCGTCCAGCGCGGAGTACCGCGAGTTCTGGCAGCGGCTCGGCCGCGGCGAGTTCGAGTCCGGCGAGTACAAGCGGGTCGGCAAGGGCGGCAAGGAGGTCTGGCTGCAGGCCAGCTACAACCCGATCTTCGACCTGTCCGGGCACCCGTTCAAGGTGGTCAAGTACGCCTCCGACATCACCGATCAGAAGACCCGCAACGTCGAGTTCGAGGGCAAGGTGAACGCGATCAGCCGCGCCCAGGCCGTGATCGAGTTCGACCTGCAGGGCCGCGTGCTGAACGCGAACCAGAACTTCCTGGACCTGCTCGGCTACTCACTGGAGGAGGTGCGCGGCAAGCACCACCGGATGTTCGTCGACGAGGACGAGGCGAAGTCCTCCGAGTACGCCGCGTTCTGGGAGAAGCTGTCCCGCGGTGACTTCGACGCCGGCGAGTACCGGCGCCGCACCAAGGGCGGCCGGGACGTCTACATCCAGGCCACCTACAACCCGATCTTCAATCTGGACGGGCGCCCGTACAAGATCGTCAAGTTCGCGGTGGACATCACGGACGCGAAGGTGCGCAACGCGGAGTTCGTCGGCAAGGACCGGGCGATCAACCGTGCCCAGGCGGTGATCGAGTTCGACCTGGAGGGCAACATCCTCACCGCGAACGAGAACTTCCAGCGGGCGCTCGGCTACTCGCTGCGCGAGCTGGTCGGCCAGCACCACAGCATGCTCTGCGACAGCGACTACATCACGTCCGCGGAGTACCGCGACTTCTGGCTGCGGCTGCGCAAGGGCGAGTACCTGTCCGGCCGCTTCCACCGCACCGGCAAGTACGGCCGCAACGTCTGGATCCAGGCCAGCTACAACCCGATCTTCGACATGCGCGGCGTTCCGGTCAAGGTGGTCAAGTACGCGCACGACGTCACCGAGCAGGTCGAGCTCGAGCAGCGGCTGACCACCAAGACGCGGGACATGGCCGCCTCCATCCGGGCGCTGGCCGACTCGATCGACGAGATCGTGGTCAACGCGCAGCAGGCCAGCGGGCTGGCCGGCGAGACGCAGAGCAACGCCGAGCAGGGCTTCGAGGAGCTGCGCAAGTCGATCGAGGCGATCGACCTGATCGAGAAGTCGTCCGACCAGATCGCGGCGATCGTGAAGGTGATCAGCGAGATCGCGAGCCAGACGAACCTGCTCGCGTTCAACGCCTCGATCGAGGCCGCGCGCGCCGGCGAGCACGGCGTCGGGTTCTCCGTCGTCGCCGGCGAGGTCCGCAAGCTCGCGGAGCGCTCGTCCGACGCGGCCCGTGAGATCAGCAACCTGATCCACGAGTCCGCGGCCCGCGTCGGCCAGGGCTCGCAGGTCTCGCACCGCGCGCAGGCCGCGTTCGCGGACATCCTGAAGAGCGTCGCCTCCACCGGCGAGTCGATCCGGCGGATCGCGGACTCCACGCAGAAGCAGCAGGCCGCGTCCGTCACGGTCACCCGGCTGATCGACGAGCTCACCCGGTCCGGCACCGAGACCAGCACGGCGGAGCAGCAGCTCGACCAGGTCGGGCAGGCGTCATGACCAGCGCGATGCTGGACGCCCAGTCGGACTTCGTCGGCCTGCACGCCAGCGCCGACACGCTCTTCGGGGTGTTCCGGATCGACCGGATCCGGGTCGCGCTGCCGCTCACCGAGCTGCGCGAGGTCATTCCCTGCCCGCCGGCGTTCAGCCCGCTGCCTGCCCGCGCGCCCGGCCTGGTCGGCGCCGTCAACCTGCGGCACCTGGTCATCCCGGTGCTGGACATGCGGCAGTTGCAGGGCATCGAGGAGACCGCCGACGACCAGGTCATCGTGATCGTCGCCCAGGAGGGCCGGGTCTTCGGCCTGATCGCGGACGAGATCGAGGGCGTCAGCCGGGTCGCCGGTGACGCGCTGATGCGGATGACGGTCGGCGGTGGCCTGCCGTCGCTGTTCTCGCACAGTTTCGAGCGCCCGGACGACGACGCCGTGGTGTCGCTGCTGGACGCGGAGGCGATCGCGGCGCTGCCGGGCATGCCGGTGGTCCGGGACACCGGGCCGCGCGGTGTGCCGGTCGAGGCGGAGGGCGTGGTCGCGGACGCCTCCCGCCGTACCGTCATGCTGATCACCTGTGGCGCGATCGGACTGGCGATGGAGGTCAACGACGTCCACTCGGTGATCCCGACGCTGACCGTGCGCTCGTCCCCGCTGGACGGGCCGGCCTGCCGCGGCGTGGTGCACCTGCACGGCCACGCGGTGCCCGCGGTCGACCCGCTGGGCCTGCTCGGCCTGGGCGGGATGATCGAGGACGGCCCGCTGCGCGGCGTCGTCCTCGCGCTGCCCCGCGGCCTGATCGTGCTCACCGTCAACGACGTCGCGCACATCGCGTCGGTACCGAACTCGGACGTGCTGCCGCTGCCGCCGCTCGGCATGCCGAAGTCCGAGTTCCTCTCCGGCGTGCTGCAGTACGAGGGCGGCCGGCAGTACGTGATGGTCGACGGCGCCGCCATGCGCCGGGACGCGGAGCTGGACGCGCTCGCCGCGCTCGGCCTGCCGCTCGACCCGGGCAAGGCCGCGGCCGCCACCGGGCAGGGCGGCGGCCCGCCGGCCGAGCCGCCGCGCGTCGGCGCGCAGCGCACCCGCGAGGGCCGGCGCGTGGTGCAGAGCGTGCGGAAGTTCCTCACCTACAGCGTGGGGGTGGAGGCGGCGACGCTGCTGTCCCAGATCGGGGAGATCCTGCCGTACCCGCAGGAGATCATTCCGCTGGACGCGGGCGGTGCGATCCGCGGCGTCTTCACGCACCGGCGCACGTCCGTCCCGCTGCTGTGCCTGCCCACGCTGCTCGGCCACTGGCAGGAGATCGACCCGGTCACCTCGCGGGTGCTGCTCGTCGCCGTCGAGCAGGACGGTGGCGGCACCAGTGCGGTCGGCTTCATCGTCCCGGCGCTGCACGCCATCGAGAACTCGGTCTGGGAGGAGTCCGGCGGCGAGAACGAGTACAGCGGGCTGTCGCTGAGCAACAGCCCGCTCGTGAAGATCGGCACCGAGGAGCAGGGCCGGATGATGCCGCACATCGATCTTCATCGGATCGCCGCGGCGGAACTCGCGTTCTGAACAGAGGCCTTGAGGGGGTACGGCGCGCGTGCTGAGCCGAATCGTTCGAACCGACTGGCGGTATCTCGCGCTGCCCCTGGCCGTGTGGTTGCTGCTCTGTGCCGTCGGTGCCGGGGCCGTGTTCTGGGTCAAGGAGCGTGGCGAGCGCGCCATGCAGGACCGGTTCGGTGAGCGGGTGCGGCTCACCGCCCGCGCGGTCTCGGAACTGAGCACCGGCGGCGACGGGCGGTCCGGCCAGCTCGGCCGGTACCTGGCGCACGCGATCTCGATCGACGGCGCCCAGGTCTACCTCCTCGACGCCGACGACCGGCTGGTCGCCAGCAGCGACAGCCTGCCGCCCTGGCCGCTGCCGCTGGCCAGCCAGGATCCGCTGATCGCCGAGGCGCTGACCGGTGCGGACTCCGGCCACTACGGCACGGCGGCCACCGAGCGGTACTTCGACGCGCAGCCGGTCCCCGGAGCGGGTGGCCGCATCGTCGCCGCGGTGCCGGTCGACGGCCTCTACGGCCCGGTGCTGGGCGCGAACGTCGCCGTGCAGTCGATCGCGGCGGGGCTCGGCACGCTGGGCCTGGTCGCGGCCTTCACCGCGGCCCGCGCCGGCCGGAACCGCGCCGCGCTGCGCGCCAGCGAGGCCGAGTTCCGCGGTCTGTTCGACAACTCCATGCTGGGCATGGTGGTCACCCGGCCGGACGGCGAGATCGAGCGGGTCAACCGGGCGTTCGGCGCGCTGCTCGGACATCCGCCGGAGATCCCGCCGCCGGGCGGGTGGCCGGAGATCCTGCGCCCGGACGAGGCGGCCGGGCTGGCCGGGCTGGCCGCCCGCTCGCTGGCCGGTGACATCCCGGGCTTCACCGCCACGGTCGGGCTGCGGCACACCTCCGGGCGTGTCGTGCCGGTCGAGGTGACCAGCACGATCATCCGCGACGAGCTGGGCGAGCCGCTGCACTTCAGCACGCAGCTGCTGGACATCTCCGAGCGGGTCCGCCGGCAGGAGGAGCAGCGGGCGTACCGGGAGGAACTGGCCGCCCGCGCCCGCGACCTGCAGTCGGCGAACGCGGAGCTGCAGGCCGCGAACCAGCGGGTGGCCGACATGGTCGCGATGCTCACCCACGACGTGCGGCAGCCGATCGCCACCATCAGCGGGTACTGCGAGCTGCTCACCGACATGTGGGACGACACCGACGACCGGGCCAAGCGCCGCGATGTCGACCGGATCGCGGCCACGGCCGCCAGCATGAGCGGGTACGTCGAGGAGATCCTCACGCTCACCCAGGTCGACGCGGACACGCTGTTCGCGCACCCGGCGCCGCTGCGGCTGGCGGACGCGATCGCGGAGGCGCTGGCCCACCTGCCGGTGCAGCAGCGGGCCGGCATCACGGTCACCGTGGACGACCGGCTGCGGGTCTTCGCCGACCCGCGTCAGCTGCACCAGATGCTGGTCAACCTGATCGGCAACAGCCTGAAGTACGGCGAGCCACCGATCCTGATCCGCGGCCTGTCCACCGCGGGCGGCGTCGAGATCGAGATCAGCGACTCGGGCGAGGGCGTGCCGGAGGACTTCGTGCCGCACCTGTTCGACCGGTTCGCGCGGGCGAACAGCGGGGTGGCCCCGACCAAGAAGGGGACCGGGCTGGGGCTCTACATCGTGCGCCAGCTCGCGGTCGCGAACAGCGGCGACGTGACGTACCGCCCGCACCAGCCGTCCGGGGCCAGTTTCGTGCTGCGGCTCCCGGCGGTCGACGCGTCGGTCGGCGCGGTCCGCGCCTGAGCCCCGGCGGCTAGTTCCCGAACTCCTGCGTCCAGTAGAGGACGCCCTTCGCGTTGCGCACCGCGCCCACGCCGATCATGGTGGAGTCGCAGTTCAGCATGTTCCGGCGGTGCCCCGGGCTGTTCAGCCAGCCGCGCATCACGCCCCGGGCGTCCCGGTAGCCCCAGGCGATGTTCTCGCCCATGGCCCGGCGGGTGAACCCGGCCCGCCTGGTGCGCTCGGTGAACCTGCTGCCGTTCGCGCCGGTGTGGCTGAAGAAGCGGTTCCGCACCATGTCCGCGCTGTGCCGCTCCGCGGCCTCGGTCAGCGTCCGGCTGATCACCAGCCGCTCGCAGCCGGCCTTGACCCGCGCCTTGTTGGTCAGGGACACGACCTGGGCTTCGAGCGTGGACGTCCGGGGCGCGGCGGACGCGGAGGCCGCGGGCGCGGCGAGCGTCATGCCGAAGGCGGCGGCTGGTGCCAGTACGACGAGCGCGGTTCGGCGAACGATTGTGCGCAAGAGTGTGTCACCTCTCGGTCGGTGTGTCGCTCGCACCGTTCGTCAGGCGGCGTGATGCGACGACTGACGAATCGGTTTGCCGTCCCGCCGTCAGCCGTCGGTTTCCGCCCGTGGTGCCGCGATGTCCGTTACTCACAGCAGACACTTTTCGCTGGCTGTCCGGACCCTTTTTGGCCATTTTCCGGACATGGTGACCAGGGTGTGCTCCCACGTACACGCTGCGTCAAAAGCGTGCGCGGATGTGTAGGCGTACCGATGAATGGTTCGCCTGAAGCTTTCCGGAAAAGACGCAATGCGACGCGTAGAACCGGACGTGAGAATGGTTCACGCTCAAAATTTCTTTGACCAATTTCGTTCCCCGCTGAACCGCGGGCGACCCCGGATCCGTGTTCGGGGGCGGCGGCGCACCACGGGGCGACAAGGCGGGTGCGTCGCGCTGACCCGGAACCGGTCCTTTGGAGGACACGTGAACAAGACCAAGTCTCGGATGCTCAAGATCGGCGGCGCGGTCGCCGTCGCCGGCGCGCTGATCGGTGGCACGCTCGCCACCGCCAACGCCGCCGAGCAGGCACCCGGCACCACCGAGGTCGCGGCCGCGGACGTCGCCGCGGAGTCGCGCGGTGGCGGCCCGCGCGTCCCGCAGGCTATCGCGGTCCCGGCCGGCAACCGTCTGGTCGGCACCATGCAGGCTCGCGGCCAGCAGGTCTACACCTGCACCGCCGGCGCCTGGGTCTTCACCGAGCCGGTCGCCACGCTCACCGGCCGGGTGAACAACCGCCCGGTCACCGCGATCCACTTCAAGGGCCCGAGTTGGGAGTCGATCGACGACGGCTCGCTGGTCACCGCGACCTCGCAGGCCACCTCGCCGGTCACCGGCTCGATCGCGCAGCTGCTCCTCAAGGCCACGCCGGCGACCGGCTCCACCGGCGTCTTCAGCAAGGTCACGTTCATCCACCGGCTCGCCACCAGCGGTGGCGCGGCCCCGGCCGGCGCCTGCACCGACGGCACCCGGCTCGGCGTCGCCTACCGCGCCGAGTACCGCTTCTACGCGGCCGGCTGACCCAGAACTCGCACACCGCGCCAAGGGGGAGAGGGGCGCCCGCGATCGTCGCGGGCGCCCCTCCGCGCGTCACGGCCCGTCCGGCGGGTCGTCGGTCAGCTCCTCCCACCGCGAGTGCTCCTGGGCCAGCACCGCCTCCACCTCGGCCACGTACGCCGCGACGTCCGCCGCGGCGGCGGTGGACGGGTCCGGCTCCACCGCGCGCAGCGCGTACAGCCGGTCCGCGGTGTCCCGGTACAGCTCACCGATCGGCTCGTAGCCCAGCAACGCGTCGTACCCGGTGACGAACGTGGCCAGCCCGGCGCACGCCACGGCCAGCACACCCCAGCCGGACCGGAACGCCCAGACGTCCACCGCGCCGAGCACGCCGCACACGCCGGCACCGAGCAGCAGCAGCGTGCTCACGGCCAGCGCCTGGTCGTGCGCGGACGCGTACTCGTCCGCGCGGCTCTCGTAGTAGGCGAACTGGTCCGCGTACCGGTGCCGCAGGTAGGCCCGCAGCGCCTGCTCGTCCCGGTCACCCACGGCCGGTCACCGCCGCGCCGGACCGGGCCCGCGCGATCGCCGAGATCAGCTCCGTCTCGCCGGCCGGCGTGCCGGTCAGGAACCGGAAGTAGATCGTGCGCAGCGCCTCGGCCCGGCGCCGGCAGTGCTGGAAGTCCCGCAGCGACCGGCGGCGCACCGCGTACCCGGTGAACACGGTCGCGCCGGCCCCGGCCAGGCCGGTCACGATGCCGGGCCACGGCGAGGTCGCCCAGGCCGCCTGCGCCGCGCCACCGGCCGCGGTCAGCACCGCGAGCGCCGGCAGCAGCACCCGTTGCCGGCGGTGCCGCCGCTGATGCCGCTCCGCGTCCTGCTGCGCGCGCAACAGCGCCGGGACCAGCTCCGCGCGCAGCAGCGCCAGCTCGGCGGCGAGCGCCGGGTACGCCGCCTCGTCCGCAATGGACAGCGGGGCCCGCGGAGGGTCGGCCCGACCCCAGGGCAGGCGGCGGAACAGCGCCGGACGCCGTCGGCCGCCGGGAAGCCACGTCACGCACCGCAGCGTAGCGGTTACGGGCAAGCGCGATCGGGTTCGTCCGAACGGCCGATCCGGTACCGGGTGGAAAAACCCCGTCGTGTCCCCCCGAAAGCGGCGTCAATCGTCTAATTTGGCGCGGTGAAAGCTGGACGTCCGCCGACCCCCGAGCAGCGGGAGGCCGAGCACCACCGCTGGGTGACCCGCGCCGAGCGGGTCGCCGAGCTGATCGACGGCCACACCCGGCGCACCGACGGGCGCGACCCGGCGCCGCCGGTCGCCGAGGCCGAGCTGCTCCGCCAGCACGGCCTGCTCACGCTGCTCACCCCGGCCGCGCACGGCGGCGCCGGACTGACCTGGCGCACCGCGCTGGCGGCGGTGCGCGTGCTGGCCCGCGCGGACGGCCGGATCGGTTACCTGCTCGGCGATCACTACGTCAGCAACGCCGCGATCTGGCTGGCCGGCGGGCCGCGCGTCCAGTCGCTGCTCGGCCGTCCGTCCGCGGAACGCCAGTGGCTGTGGAGCGACGTGGTGGTGCCCGGCGCCGCACCGCTCGAACTCATCGCGGACGGCGACGGGTACCGGCTCACCGGCACCCGGCTCGCCCCGATCGGGGTCGCCGCGGCGGACATGACCGTGGTCGCGGCGGCCGACGCCGGCAACGCGGAACCGTTGCTGGTCGGTGTGCCCCGGGAGAGCAAGGGCGTGTCGTTCACGCCCGAGCCGGAGAGCGGCGTGCCGCGCCCGGACGGCGTCACCGTGCGGTACGACCGGGTCTGGATCCCGTCCGAGCACGTGGTCTGCTCGCTCGACCCGGACACCGCCACCCCGCGCGCCTCGCTGCTCGGCCTCGCCGTGCAGGCCGTCGCCGGCCACCTCTGCCTCGGCATCGCGGAGGGGGCGATGCGGTACTGCCGGAGCGGCGGACCGGGCGGCACCCCGCCCGGCGCCCGCGCGCTCGCCGGCTACGGCACCTGGCTGGCCGCGCTGGACGCGGCCGGTGAGCTGGCGAACCGGGTCGCCGAGTCGCTCAGCGACGCGGCCGCGCGGCCCACGCTCACCTGGCCGGAACGCGCCGACCTGGCCGCGCGCGTCTCCCGGCTGCCGATCCTCGCGGCCGACCTGGCCACCGAGGTCACGTTCGGTCTGTACGAGACCACCAGCGACTGGCCGGCCACGGCGCAGCAGGGCTTCGACCGGTTCTGGCGGGACGCGCGCGCCTACACCGCCGGCATGCCGCTCGACAAACGCCGCCGCGAGGTGGCGCAGCACTTCCTCACCGGCGCGGAACCGGCCCGTACCGACCTGGCCTGAAGAACTCACCAAAGGGTACGAACGGTCCGGCCACCCCCATCGTGGACCGGGCCGCCGCTAGGGTCGGCTGCCATGGGAGCCGAGATCGCCGACGAGGGCGGACCGGTCATGCCGCGCCTGCGCGACGTGCCGCTCCCACCCGGCACCGACCTGGTCGCGCTCGCCGAGTCGGCGCTGGCCGCCCACGGTCGCACCGGGCGGGCCGGTGCTCCGGCCCCGGCCGGCCACGGCATGACGGTGGCCGGCGGCGGCTGGCGGCGCGGTGTGAAGGTCCGGCTCGGTGACGCCGCGTTCCTGCTGCAGGACACGGTCCTCGACCGGAGCGGACCGGGCCACGAGCTGCGCCGCGCCCGCGCGCGGCAGCTCTCGCCGGTCGCGCGCGACGTCTGGCTGGTGCAGGCGCTCGCGGTCCGTCCCACGCCGGCCGCCCGCCTCGCGCTCGACGACGTGGCCGCGCAGGGCCTGTTCATGGCGCGGTCACGCGTGCTGCCCGGCCTGCCGTGCCTGATCGACACCGTGCCGGGCCCGGGCAGCGTGACGCTGGTGGTGGCGCTGCCGGACGCCCGCCCGCTGCCGGAGACGCTGGGCGGCCCGCCGTACCCGTGCCGCGTTCTCGATCTGCTCTGGCGTGGGCTCCCCGCACTCTGCGCGGTGCTGGACGCGCTGCACGCCCGCGGTCTCGCGCACCGGGCGCTGCGCGCGGACGCGCTGCTGTACACGGTGGACGGCCGGATCGTGCCGCGCGACCTCGGCCGGGCCGCGTTCGCCGCGGTGCCCGGCGACGAACCCGGCCCGGCCGCGGACGTGCGCGACCTGGCCGCGCTGATCTACGAGGCGGTCACCGGGCTGCGGCCGGGCAACCCGGCGATCCCGCCCGGCCTGCTGCGTCCGGACGCGGCCGACCTCGACGACGTCCTGCTGCCGGCGCTCGACCCGGACCCGCGCGCCCGGCCGCCGCTGGCCCGGATGTCCCGCCGCCTGCGCACGCTCGCCATCCGGGGGATCCCGGCCTGACCCGCGCACCCCGGCCCCTGTCGTGGGCGGTCAGGAGGTGCAACCGCCCCGGTCGATGTCGGTGATCAGGCCGGGGGCGCCGGCTTCCACCGAGCAACTCGTGGGTGCGGCACGCGGTCGCCGGCTGGTCCGTCGGGAGCAGCGTGCCGAGCCAGCCCAGGTCACCGGCCGGCACCGGGGCGGCCGGTACGCCGATCTCTGATCTGCGGAACCGGCGGCGGGACGTGCAGGGAGGCCGCCCGCGGCCGACCGGTGCCCGCGGGAGCATGCGGACCGCACCACGCCGGAAGCGGGAAAATCCGCTTCGGTGGGTCGCTAGACCGCGAGGCGGCGCTGTTCCTCGGCGATCACGGCCTTGGCCAGGTCCACGTCGACCGCGTCGGGGGAGGACCGGGCCACCTCGCTGTGCCGCGCGTACTCGTCGAACAGGCGGCGCTTCTGCTGCAGGATCTCCAGGATCCGCTGGTCGGGCCCGTCCGCGGTGAGCAGCCGGTGCACCTGGACGGAGCGCACCTGGCCCATCCGGTGCGCGCGGGCCACGGCCTGGTCCTCGATCGTCGGCTTGATCTGCGGTTCGCAGAGGATGACCACGGACGCGGCCTGGATGTTCAGCCCGACGCCGCCGGCCTGGATCTGGCTGATCAGCACGGAGTGGCCGGGGACCGCGCTGAACGCGTCCACCAGCTTCTGCCGCTCCTCGACCGGCGTCGAACCGGTCAGCGGGCCGAACGCGCCCGGGCCGAGCAGCTCGGCCACCTCGGTCAGCACGGACCGGAAGTTGGAGAAGACGACGACCTTGCGGCCGTTCTCCCGCGCCTCGACGACCAGCTCCCCGAGCCGGTGCAGCTTGCCGGAGCCGCCCGGGTCCGCGGTGAACGCGACCTGCCGCATGGCCATGAAGTTCCCGGCCGCGACCGCCTCCCGGTACGCGGAGAACTCGGCCCGGTTGAACTCCGACCACTCCTCGGCCCGCACCAGCTCGGGCAGCTCCTTGAGCACGTCCTCCTGGTTGCGCCGCAGGTAGACCGGGGCGACCGCCTGCCGGAACGCCACCGGCCCGGCGACCGTCTCGGCCAGGTCCAGCCCGTCCGACACGCGCGGCTGCAGGTAGCCGATCAGGTTGCGGAACTCGTCCAGCTTGTTCTCCATCGGCGTGCCGGACAGGAAGATCACCCGCGGCACCCGGTCGGTCCACTCGCGCACCGCCCTGGACCGGCGCGTGTCCGGGTTCTTCACGTAGTGCGCCTCGTCCACCACCATCAGCGCGACCCGGGTGCGCTCCGGCACCTCGAGCGTGTGCAGCGAGTCGACGGTGGCGATCGCGACGCCGCCGTCCTCCGTCCAGGTGCGCAGGTTCGCGCCGCGCTGGCCGCCGTGCAGCAGGTACGCGGTGAGCTTGCTGCGGTCGGCGACCTCGCGCGTCCAGTTGACCATCACGCTGGCCGGGCAGACCACCAGGAAGTGCGTCTCACCCCGGGCCCGCAGGTGCGCCATCGCGGAGATCGACTGGACGGTCTTGCCGAGGCCCATCTCGTCGCCGATGATCACCCGGCCCTGGGCCAGCGCGAACCGGGCGCCGAACGACTGGTACCCGCGCAGCGTCACGGTCCGGAACGTGTCGTCCAACTCCTGCCGGCGCACCCGGCCGGTGATGTCGGTCGGCAGGAAGCCCTGCGACGAGTCGACGTCCGGCTGCTCGGCACCGAGATCACCGAACGCGGTGTAGTACTCCGCGGACCGTTTCTCGAAGTCCTTCCAGACCGTGCGCGGTGACGCCGGCCGTTCGCGGATCGCCCGCTCGGCCTTGGCGAGCTTCGCGGGGAGCTTCTCCCGCTCCGCGTCCTCGACGAGCCGCCGCAGCTGGTCGACCGCGGCGCCGGCGCGCTCCTTGCGGGTCCGCCCGGCGAACAGCATCCGCAGCAGGCTGCCCGCGACGGACGCGGAGCGCAGCGCGGACTCGAGCTCGTCGACCAGGCGCCGGGCCGGTCCGCGTGCCGGGCCGACCGCGGGCTCGGCCCGCAGCACCCGGTGCGTCGCGGTCAGCAGCGCGGTCGCGGCCCGGTCCTTGGTGTCGACGTTGACCCGGACGGCCAGCGAACGGGCCGCGGCCTCGGCCACCTGCTCGGCCACGGCCCTCAGCTGCCGTGCGCTCGCCGCGCTCAGGCCGGGCAGCTGCGCCAGCTCGGCCTCGGACCGGGAGCGGACCGCACCGATCGTGGTCAGCCCGGCCTTCTCCAGCGGCGCGGTGCGGATCTTCGGGCCGCCCGCGTCGCGCAGCGCCGAGACCGGCAGCGTCTCCAGGTGCCGGGCCAGCAACTGCTCGCGTTCCCGCAGGTAGGCGTCGCGTGCCTCGCCCCGAATGTGCCGATCGCCGTCCGCGACCCGCTCGGCGGCGTCCCGCAGCCGGCGTCCCGCGGCCAGCACCTGCCGCGCTTCCGCCCGCTCCACCACGCGCTACAGGCTACGTCCCCCGCGCCGGTTTAGCCTGTCGGGATGACCGAGCTGGTGAACGCGCGCTTCGAGGCCCTGGACGAGCGGTTCGACGGGATCCGAGGGGACCGGTGGCTGCAGCGGCTGCACACCGGCTGCCGCTGGACCGAGGGCCCGGCGTACTTCCCGGCCGGCCGCTACCTGGTCTTCAGCGACATCCCGAACGAGCGGATCCTGCGGTACGACGAGACGACCGGCGTCGTGGGCGTGTTCCGCGAACCGTCCGGGTACGCCAACGGCCACGTGATGGACCGGGCCGGGCGCCTGGTCAGCTGCGAGCACGGCAACCGGCGCGTCACCCGGACCGAGCACGACGGCAGCCTCACCGTGATCGCGGACCGGTACGACGGCAAGCGCCTGAACAGCCCGAACGACCTGGTCGAGCACTCCGACGGTGCGATCTGGTTCACCGACCCGAGCTACGGCATCGACAGCGACTACGAGGGACACCGGGCGCCGAGCGAGATCGGCGCCTGCAACGTCTACCGCGCCGATCCGGCCACCGGCGAGGTGCGCCTGGTCGCGGACGACTTCGACCGGCCGAACGGGCTGGCGTTCTCGCCCGACGAGTCGCTGCTCTACATCGTGGACAGCGCGCGGCGGCACATCCGCCGCTTCCGGGTCACCGACGAGGGCACGCTGACCGGCGGCGCGGTCTTCGGCTCCTGCGACACCGGCAGCTTCGACGGGCTGCGCCTGGACGACGCGGGTCGGCTCTGGGCCGCGGCCTCGGACGGCGTGCACTGCTTCGACCCGGACGGCACGCTGCTCGGCAAGCTGCACGTGCCGGAGTGCGTCGCCAACCTCACGTTCGGCGGCCCGAAGCGCAACCACCTCTACCTCACGGCCACCACCTCCCTCTACGCCATCCGCCTCACCGTCACCGGCGCGACACCGCGCTGAACGACCGGCGGTACGCGCTGGGGGCGACGCCGATGGCGGCGTGCAGGTGCTGGCGCAGTGACGCGGCGGTGCCGAGACCGCAGCGGCGGGCGATCTGGTCCACGTTCAGCGACGTGGTCTCCAGCAGCCGGCGGGCCAGGTCGACGCGGCGTTGCAGCAGCCAGCGGTTCGGGCTGACGCCGGTCTCCTCGCGGAACCGGCGGGTGAACGTGCGCACGCTCATCCGCGCGTGCCCGGCCAGCTCCGGCAGTGACAGCGGCGTGTCCAGCCGGTCCAGCGCCCAGGCCCGGGTCGCGGCCGTGTCCGCGCCGGCCGGGGAGGCCGGGACCGGCCGTTCGATGAACTGCGCCTGGCCGCCCTCCCGCCAGGACGGCACCACGCAGCGGCGGGCGGCCCGGTTCGCCACCTCGCTGCCGTGGTCGGTGCGGATGATGTGCAGGCACAGGTCGATCCCGGCGGCCACGCCGGCCGAGGTGAGCACCGGTCCGTCGTCGACGAAGAGCACGTCCGGGTTCAGCCGCACCCGCGGGTAGAGGCGCCGGAACGTGTCCATCCACCACCAGTGCGTGGTGGCCGGCCGGTCGTCGAGCAGGCCGGCCGCGGCCAGCACCATCGACGCGGTGCAGATGGACACGATCCGGGCGCCACGCGCGTGCGCGGCCCGCAGCGCGGCGGTGACCGCGGGATCCAGCGTGCCGTCCTCGACCGGTGGCCCGGAGTCGACGCCCGGCACCACGACCGTGTCCGCCTCGGCCAGCAGTGCCAGGTCGGTGCCGTCCTCCGGCGCGATCATGATGCCGGCGCTCGCCAGGATCGCGCGGCCGTCCGGCGTGCAGGTGCGGGTGCGGTAGAGGCGGTGGCCGGCCGCGTCGCGCGCGGAGCGGAACAGCTGCACGGCCGTGCCCAGGTCGAACGGGACGACGCCGGGCAGCGCGAGCACGGCCACCAGGTGGCGCGGATCAGCGGACATGGCCCGATTCTTACGCATGATGGCCTGCGGGCCACTAGCTCGAGGGGTCACATGTGCCGAGACTCGTTTCTCGTGCGCTCTCCTCGAGTTGGAATTCACCCCGCCTGGTTCGTCGCGGCCGTCGCGTTCGTGGCGCTGGTCGGCGCGGCCGGCTTCCGCGCCACGCCCGGCGTGATGCTGCATCCGCTGCACGCGGAGTTCGGCTGGCCGCTCGCCGTGATCTCCGCGGCCGTCAGCGTCAACCTGCTGCTCTACGGCCTGACCGCGCCGTTCGCGGCCGCGCTGATGGACCGGTTCGGCATCCGCCGGGTCGCCGCGGTCGCGCTGCTGCTGGTCGCGTCCGGCAGCGGGCTGACCGTGTTCATGACGGAGAGCTGGCAGCTGTTGCTCTGCTGGGGCGTGCTGGTCGGCCTCGGCACCGGCTCGATGGCGCTGTCGTTCGTGGCGACCGTGACCGGGCGCTGGTTCGTGCGGCGGCGCGGCCTGGTCACCGGCGTGCTGACCGCGGGCGGCGCGGCCGGGCAGCTGATCTTCCTGCCGATCCTGGCCGTGCTGGTCCGGGACAGCGGCTGGCGGACCGCGTCGCTGACCGTCACCGTGGCCGCGCTGCTGGTCGTACCGCTGATCTGGTTCTTCCTCCGGGATCACCCGCGGGACCTGGGCACGACCGCTTACGGCGGCTCGGTGGAAGATCAGGATCAGAAACCCCGGGGCAACGCGGCGGTACGGGCGGTGCGCGCGCTCGGCGCCGCCTCGCGTACCCGCGCGTTCTGGTTGCTGGCCGGCGGCTTCGCGATCTGCGGCGCGACCACGAACGGGCTGGTCGGCACGCACTTCATCCCGGCCGCGCACGACCACGGCATGGCGGAGACCGCGGCCGCGGGCCTGCTCGCGCTGATCGGCGTGTTCGACATCGTCGGCACGATCGCGTCCGGCTGGCTGACCGACCGGTTCGACGGCCGGATCCTGCTCGGCGCCTACTACGCGCTGCGCGGCCTGTCGCTGCTGGTGCTGCCCACGCTGTTCGCGGCGGACAGCGGCCCGAGCATGCTGGTCTTCATCCTGTTCTACGGCCTGGACTGGGTGGCGACGGTGCCGCCGACCGTGGCACTGTGCCGCACCTACTTCGGCGGCGACGGCGCGGTCGTGTTCGGCTGGGTCTTCGCCGCGCACCAGGTCGGTGCCGCGATCGCGGCGACCGCGGCCGGTCTGGTCCGCGACCGGCTCGGCGAGTACGACCTGGCCTGGTACGTCGCGGGGGTGCTGGCGCTCGGCGCGGCCGTGCTGTCCCTGCTGCTGTTCCGGGCCCGCCGCCACGACCGGGTCACGCCGCCGGCCGACGGGCTCGCGCGGCCGGGCCGATGGTCGCTCCGGACGACCTGAGCGAGCGCGGGCGATCCGCGCAACACGGGCCGGAAGACCTGAGTGACGAGGGGACCGCGGGGGTAGAACTGACACCATGGAGCACTACACGATCGCCACCGTCGCGGAACAGTACTCGGATTTTCGTCGCGTCCTCTGGACCGGCAAGCACACGCAGGTCGTGATCATGACGATCCCGGCCGGCGGCGAGATCGGTGAGGAGGTCCACGAGGTGGACCAGATCCTCACCTTCGTCAGCGGCGTCGGCCAGGCCAAGGTCAGCGGCCAGACGCGCAAGGTCAGCCAGGGTGACATGGTCATCGTCCCGGCCGGCGCCAAGCACAACTTCACCAACGAGGGGCCGAACCCGCTCGTGCTCTACACGGTCTACGGCCCGCCGGAGCACGCGGACGGCGCGGTGCACGCCACCAAGGAGGAGGCGGACGCGCTGGAGGAGGCCGGCAAGGACGAGCCGCCGGCTAACTGACGACGTCGGTGTCGCCCGCGACCGCGCACTGCATCAGCGCGGCGCCGGCGGCCAGCTCCCGGGACGCGGCGGAAGCGAGGTCCAGCTCCCGTTCGGTACCGCTGACGTGCAGCGCGCCGTACATGGCGATCGCCACGTCGGCGGTGCCGCCCGCGTTCAGGTGGCTCAGCAGCAGGTCACTGACGTACTGATCGCTGACGGAGGCCGGGCCCGGGTGCCGGTAGGCGATGAGCCGCCGCCACAGGTTGCCGGTCTCACCGACGAACGTGCGGTGTCCGCAGATCGAGTCGACCCAGGTGAAGCGGTAGAGACCGGGCCGGTCCGGCAGCACCGGGAACGCGAGCCGCCCCAGGCCGTCCACAGTGATCTTCCCGGAGTGCCGCCAGTGCATGACGATGCGCAGATCCACGGTCCCGCCCTTGGGCCTCGGCGTGTCGTATCCGCGGTAGCCGGCACCGAGGTGCGGCCGCTCCACGGTGGCCGCGCCGGCTGCGAGCAGCTCGGCCAGCGGATCGGGGTGGTTGCCGGGCATCGAAGCGCCCCCTTGTCTCCGGGCGCGGCCGGTGGGCCGCGTCGCCGGACAGGTTCCTGCCGGTCGGTGGTGAGGACGCTCAGCGTGGTGCCGGCCGCGTGCCGGGCCGCGGTGGCGGGCCGGTCGACGTCGGGGCTGGACGAACCTCGGTGCCGGCGCCCGAATGGTGCCGGACGGCCGTGCAAGGCTAATTCTGCTCGCGTTCGCCGTGCCCGGACTCCGCTGAGCGGTTCACATGCCCACCGGCTCGGTGAGCAACCATCGGCTATGCGGCCGAAGGTTCCGACCTTCGGTCACCCCCGGTGTCGAACATTCGCCTTAACTCGATCCGGCCCTGTTCGGCCGCCGCCCGTAGCCGTTCGACGGAGGTATCCGTCGGTGCGGTGACGGGAATCCGCAGCTCAACGTCCATCAGATCGCGACGGAGCCAGGCGCGGATCGCCTCGTGATCACGGAGCGTGTCGTCGTGATCGGCAACGTTCCATGCATCGGACAGGTACGGCGTGTTGTCACGGCCGAGCGCGGCCAGCAGACCGGCCCGGCGGGTCAGGCAGGCCGCGCAGTGCCCGCACTGCGCGGTGGACGGGCACGGCGCGCGCGTGCAGCTGATCGTCCGGGTGAGCACCGGCGCCGGCAGGCCGGCCCGCAGACCGCGGCGGAAGACCTCACCGGAGGTGGCCAGCAGGTACGGGTTGACCGTGCCGGCCGGGGGTGGGTCCATGCCCGGCGGCAGCTCCAGCGCGCGCAGCACGTGCGCGGGTGCCACGCCGCCGTCGTACGCGCCGTGCCGCAACCGGACCGGCCTGGTCGCCCTCGACTCGACCGCCGCGAACAGTTCCCGGACGCGCCGCGAATGACCGTCCGCGACCTCGGCCGGCCCGATCAGGATCAGCGGGGACGCACTGGCGCGCGCCCGCTCGGCTGCGTGGACGACCGAGTCGGGGTCGCCGGTGAATGGCAGGATCTCCTCAGCCACCAGCACCTCCCAAAGCCCGCCGCCGACCATAGTAAATACCCGTAGTCATTGGCTAGTGTCGCTCAGTCGCCGGAAGCTGAACATCGTGGGAATTGCACGAAACGCTTATTCCAAGGCGTCCGAAACGGGACACGTGCGAATCGGCATTTTATGTTGTCAATGCCGCGTCCCGCACTCGAAAATGCTTCGGTGACGACCGATCCACCCCCGCGCCCCTCGATCAACCAGGCGTCCCGCCGATACCGCGGTGCTCCCGGTCGCAACGTCACCCCCGGCCCACGCCCGTCACCGGCCCCCGCCGCACCGGCCGCCGGCACGGCATCGACCGGCGGCACCGCACCGGGCGGCGGCACCGTGCCCGCCGCGACCCCGGAGGCGTGCCCCGATCGCCGCCGGCACGACCGCCGCCTCCTGCTCCTGCGCCGTCTGCAGTACGCGGCCGTCACGCTGGCCCTGATGATCGCCACCGGCGCCACGGTCGCGCTGATCTGCACCCACTAATCGAGGGGATCCGACAGCAGGTCCAGCGCGAGCGCCGCGGTCCAGCTGAACTCCGGCGCGCCGAGGCCGGCGCCGGTGCGCGGGTCGTAGTACTCGAAGCTGCCGCCGGCGTCGATCAGGCCGAGCGTCCGGTCGCGCAGCACCGCCGCGAGCGCCGCCCGGCCGTGCCCGATCAGTCCGCGCCGGAGCAGCCAGTTCATGTTGATCCAGATCGGGCCGCGCCAGTACCGGACGGCGTCGAAGTCGGCCGCGGTCCGGTCGTAGCTGGTCACCGGCAGCGGGCCGCCCAGCCCGAACCGGGGTGACGTGGCCACCTCGATCAGCGACGTCACCACCTCGTCCGGCAGCCCGGGCAGCACCAGCGGCACCAGGCCGTTGACGCATCGCGCCGGGGACCGCTCACCGGAGAGCACGTCACGTGCGTGGAACATGCCGGTCCGGCGGTCGTGGAGGTGCGCGACCATCGCGGTGACCACGGCCCGCGCGCGCTCGCGGTGGTGCGCGCCGGGCCGGCCCAGCTCCGCCGCGATCTCGGCCAGCGTGCTCTCCGCGAGCGCGTACAGCGCGTTGAACGACGGGCACTCCATCACGAAGGGGTGCCGCCCGACCAGGTCCGTGTCGTCGTAGCCGCGATCCCGGTACGCGCCCGCGATCGCCAGGAACCGGGAGTAGTCCTCGTCCGTGGGCCGGTGCGCGGGCGCCGCGACCACGTTGTCCCGGCGCCGGTGGACGCGCAGCAGCTCCGGGTCGGCCGGCACGCGTGCCATCGCGGTGTCCCAGCCGGGGCTGTTGTCGAGACCGGACTCCCACGGGTGCGTGATCGACACCAGGCCGTCGGCGCCGGCGTCGCGGCGTGCGGCCAGGTAGTCCTGCTGCGCGCACAGTCGCGGGTAGAACCAGGCCAGCCGGCCGCGGTCACCGGTGCGGCGGAAGACCTCGTGCACCGCGAGCGCGTGCACCGGCGGCTGCACCAGCCCGGTGGTCGAGCGCGGCGGCAGGTGCGGCGTGGCCGGCGCGTCCCAGAACCCGGGCCCGGGGAAGTAGTTCTCCGCCGGGACCTCCGGGTTGAAGACGATGTGCGGCACCCGGCCGTCCGCCCACTGGGCCCGGAACAGCGTGTGCAGCTCCCGCCACGCGCGGTCCGGGCGGACGTGGGCGAGGCCGATCGCGGTGAACGCCGAGTCCCAGCTCCACTGGTGCGGGTAGAGCGAGCGGGCCGGCACCGTGTGGTCACCGGCCCAGTTCAGGTCGAGCACCTGGACGGCCCGTGCGCGGAGTGCGGCCATCGATCGATCCCCCGCCCGGTGTCGACGTTCGTCCCCGTCGATCCGTTCCCGGCCGGGCGGCGGCCAAACCTCGGTCCGCGTGCCGTTACGCCCCGGCGGGTGCGGCCGAGGCGAGCGTGCGGACCGCGGCCTCGACGTGCGCCGGGAGCGGCCGGCGGTGCCGGAGCACCCACGGCAGCAGCCGCGCCGCGTCGGCCAGTCCGCCGCGTGCGGGCCCGCCCGTGCGCCAGGCCGACCGGGCGGCCGCGGCCGCGATCGGCAGCGGGCGGCGCAGCCACGACGTGAGCAGGTCGTTGCGGGCCTGACGGCGCCGGCGGCCCGCGACGTCCCGGCCGGCCGGGAGCGGCAGGTGCCGGACCGTCAGCGCCGGTACGTACGCCAGCCCCCAGCCCGCCGCCGCGAGATCCATGGCGAGCAGCGCCTCCTCGCCGTACACGTGCAGCGTGGGGTTGAAGCCGCCCACGGCGAGGAACGCGTCCCGCCGGACCACGGCCGCGCACGCCAGGAAGCCGAGGACCGAGGGGCCGGGCAGGTCGGTGGGCGTGCCGAGCGGTGCCGCCTCCATGGCGGCGGAGATCGGGTCGGCGCGCCCGTCCGCACCCACCAGCACCTGGCCGGTGAGCAGCGCCGCGCGCGGATGCGCGTCCAGCAGCGCCGCGGCCTTGCCGAGCGAGCCGGCCTCCCAGTACGAGTCGTCGTCCGCGAACGCCACGAACCGGGTCTCGGCCAGTTCCGCGCCGACGTTGCGCCCGGCCGCGCCGAGGTTGACGGCCGACCGCACCACGTGGACGTGCGGTAACGCGGCCGAGACCGCCTCCGCCGTACCGTCCTCCGACGCGTTGTCCACCAGGATCACCGGCGCCTCGTGCCGCGGCAGGTAGCGAAGCAGCTGTGCGCGCCGGTTCCGGCTGGCCACGACAACGGTCACGTCATCCACCGCACCGGTCTACCCGAAAAATGTCCGGATATGCGCTGCGGCGCACCGCCCCGGGACAAGCGAGGAGGGGCCGGTGCGGGCCGGCCCCTCCTCTGTGGGAACTGCGCGGGGTTAGGCGACCGCGCAGGCTGTGCCGTTCAGGGTGAACGCGCCCGGCTCCGCGAACGCGCCCGTGGAGCTCGCCTGGAACCCGAACGCCGCGGTGCCACCGGCGGCGATCACGCCGTTCCACGCAATGTTCTTCGCAGAGACAGTCTGCCCGGTCTGGGTAACGGTGGCATTCCAAGAATTTCCGACCCGCTGGCCGGCCGGGAGTGTGAACCCGAGGTCCCAGCCGTTGATCGCGGTGCTGCCGGTGTTCCGTACCGTCACGTTGGCGGTGAAGCCGCTGTTCCAGGCATTCGTGTCATAGGTGATCGTGCATCCGCCGGCCGGGCCGGGCGGCGGCGAGGTGGTGCTCGGCGGCGTCGGGGACGCCGTGGTCGGCGGCACCGTTGTCGGATTCGTGCCGGGACCGTTGACCGCGGCCGAGAACGAGTTGACCGCCAGGCCCGCGCCGCCGATCCACGGCTCGAAACCGGCCTGGATGCTGGTCAGGTACCACGAGTTGGTGATCGCGCCCCGGTTGCGGATGTCGTTGATGAAGTCCAGCACGCTGAAGTTCCAGGACGTGATCGCGGACGGCGCCAGGTACGAGATGACGTTGTTCGCGCCGTTGCTGCCCTGCCAGACCTCCCAGGTCCGGCCGCCGACCGTGGCCGAGCCGACCGGCGAGCCGATCGGCTGGATGTTCCCCTGCCGGTTGAACCAGATCATGATCTCCATCTGGTTGACGCCGTCCCGCTTCGGCGACGGGTCGAGCCAGATGTCGTAGGACGCGTTGTACGTGGCGCCGTTCACGAACGTGTAGTCGATCGAGCTGGTCGCGTTGTTGATCGCGCTCACCTGGATCGGCAGGTTCGTGCCCGGCGAACAGTTCGTGTAGTGGCAGCCGAGGAAGACCGACGGGTAGGACACCGGCGCGCCGCTGGTGTTGCCGACGCCCTGCTGCCGGGTGATCGAGAAACCGGTGTCGGTCACGTTGATGCATTGCTCCGCCGACGTGCCCCAGCGGTTGTTCTGCACGACGTACCGGTTCTGGATCGTGGTCGAACCGTACTGCTGACAGATCTCGGTGGCGGCGTTGGCGGCGCTGTTCACCACGAACGCGGTGGCGGTGCCCGCCAGCAGTAGCGCGGCCGCCGCGATGGCGCGGATCGGTCGTTTCATGGGTAGAGTCCTCACGAGGATGTCCGTGGAGCCGGATGGTGGGTTCCGTGTCACGCCCCCAGTTTCGACGTTCGTCGATATGTCGACCGTTGAAACGGTGCAGCGCCGGTTGAGCCGACGCGGCGGGGCTGCGCTACCTGGCCCAGTGGGCGACCAGCACCGGGAGCGCTCCCAGGGGGCGTTAACAGATTTACACGCCCGAAAACCGCAGGCAACCCGAAGGCGCCTTTTCTTCTTCTTAAGTCCAGTCTCGCGCCGCGGGCTTGACGGCGCGCGCGGCCGTCAGGAGAGCAGTGCCCGGGCCGCCCGCACGCCCGCCAGCCCGCGCCGCAGCGCGTCCAGCACCCGCTCCTCGGTGGACGCGTTCACCCGCGCGGCCGGGATCGAGATGCTGATCGCGTCCGTGGCCGGCAGCCGCAGCGGCACCGTCATCGCGAAGCAGACGATGCCGTCCGTGTTCTCCTGCCGGTCCATCGACCAGCCCCGTGCCGCGATCGCGTCCAGTTCCGCGCGCAGCGCGCCCGGATCCGTGATCGTGTGCGCGGTCAGCGCCGGCAGCGGCCGGGGGAGCAGCGCGTCGACCTCGGCGGCCGGCAGCCCGGCGAGCAGCGCCTTGCCGAGCGCGGTCGCGTGCGCCGGCAGGTGCCGGCCGATCGCGCTGTAGAGCCGCAGCGGGTGGATCGACTCCCGCTTGGCCATGTAGACCACGTTCGGCCCGTCCAGCCGGCCCAGGTGCACGGTCTCGCCCAGCTCCTCGGACAGCCGGTCCAGCACGGTGGCGAGCATGCCGACCGCGTCGTCCGCCTCGATGTAGGCGGCGCCGACCTGGAGCGCGCGCATGCCCAGGCCGAAGCGGGTGCCGGTCGGGTCGGTCGCCACCCAGCCGCGGCGCGTCATGGTGCGCAGGATGCCGTGCAGCGAACTCTTCGGGATGTCCAGGTCGCGGGCCAGCTCGACCAGGGAGCGGCCGGGATGGGCGGCGAGCCGCTCCAGGATCTCCAGCGTCCGGTCGGCGGACTTCACGGGCTGCCAGTCGTCGGTCACGAAAGCTCCTCACTGCGTACCCCCTCATCTTTGACGCCTTGACAGGGGGTGTGACACGAGGGCTATGGTCACATACGTGACTGACGTTCGCCATCTTGAACAGACGATCGAGGCCGGGCGCATCCTGCCGGTGGTCGTGCTCCACGACGCGTCCGCCGCCGACGGGCTGGCCGGCGCGCTGCTCGCGGGCGGCCTGCGCAGCGTCGAGGTGACGTTCCGCACCGACGCCGCGGCCGACGCGATCCGGGCGATGGCCCGGCGCGACGAGCTGCTGGTCGGTGCCGGGACCGTGACCCGCGTCGAGCAGGTCGACCAGGCGGTGGAGGCCGGCGCCAGGTTCGTGGTCAGCCCCGGTTTCTCCGCGCGCGTGGTGGAGCGGTGCCAGGCCCTCGGCGTGCCGGTCTTCCCCGGCGTCGCCACCGGCACCGAGATCCAGATGGCGCTGGACGCGGGCCTGACCACGGTCAAGTTCTTCCCGGCCGAGCAGCTCGGTGGCGCGCCGATGATCAAGGCGCTCTCCGCGCCGTACGCGAACGTCCGGTTCATCCCGACCGGCGGCGTGACCACCAAGAACCTCGCCGACTACCTGGGCCTGAAGTCCGTGCTCGCGGTCGGCGGCACCTGGATGGTCGCCCCCGACCTGCTCGCCGCCCAGGACTGGGCCGAGGTCACCGCCCGCACCGCCGCCGCGCTCAAGGAGGCCGCCGCATGCTGACGATCAGGGAGAACGCCGCGTTCGACGCGGTGAGCCTCGGCGAGATCATGCTCCGTCTCGACCCGGGCGAGGGCCGGATCAAGACGGCCCGCTCGTTCCGCGCCTGGGAGGGCGGCGGGGAGTACAACGTGGCCCGTGGCCTGCGCCGCGCGTTCGGCAAGCGCACCGCCGTGGTCACCGCGTTCGCGGACAACGAGGTCGGCCGGCTGCTCGAGGACCTGGTGCTGCAGGGCGGCGTGGACACGTCCTTCGTGCACTGGGCGAAGTACGACGGCATCGGCCGTACCGTGCGGAACGGGCTGAACTTCACCGAGCGCGGCTTCGGCGTGCGCGGCGCGGTCGGCGTCTCCGACCGGGGCCTGACCGCCGCGTCCCAGCTCAAGCCGTCCGACGTGGACTGGGAGCACCTGTTCGGCACGCTCGGCGTCCGGTGGCTGCACACCGGCGGCATCTACGCCGCGCTCTCCGAGACCACGCCGGACGTGATCGAGGCCGCGATGGAGGCCGCGCACCGCCACGGCACGATCGTCTCCTACGACCTGAACTACCGGCCCAGCCTCTGGCAGGCGATCGGCGGCAAGGATCGGGCGCAGGAGGTCAACCGCCGCCTGGCCCGGTACGTCGACGTCATGATCGGCAACGAGGAGGACTTCACCGCGTCCCTCGGCTTCGAGGTGCACGGCGTCTCGGAGAACCTGGACAACCTGGAGACCGCCGCGTTCCGCGCGATGATCGAGGCCGCGGTCAAGGACTACCCGAACTTCCAGGTCGTCGCGACCACGCTGCGCACCGTGAAGACCGCCACGGTCAACGACTGGGGCGCCATCGCCTGGCAGGACGGCACGTTCGCGGAGGCCACGCACCGCCCCGGTCTGGAGATCATGGACCGGGTCGGCGGCGGCGACAGCTTCGCCTCGGGCCTCATCTACGGGCTGCTCGAGGGCTACGGCATCGAGCGGGCGGTGGAGTACGGTGCCGCGCACGGCGCGCTGGCCATGACCACGCCCGGCGACACGTCGATGGCGTCGCTGCGTGAGGTGGAGGCGCTGGTCGGCGGCAAGGGCGCGCGCGTCCAGCGATAGAACTTCCACGTCGGGTGGCCGCGTGTTGAGCTGCGCAAATATGCGAACTCGTGGTCACCCGACGGCAGGACCGGTCATCCGCCTCTACCATGGTGCCGTTCGCGGCGAGTAATCTCTTGGCTTCAACGCGTGCCCACCCCTCGGAGGCGTCGCTCACATGGCCGGTACCACCCTGCGGATCCTGATCGTCGGCGCCGGCATCGCCGGTCTGGGCGTCGCTCGGGCCCTGCGTATGGCCGGTCTCCGGCCCGACGTCGTCGACCGGGAGCCGCCCTCGGCCGGGCCCGGCGCCGCGATCTTCCTCCCCGGCAACGCCACCCGCGCGCTCGCCGGCCTCGGTCTCACCGGCCCGCTGCGCCCGCTCGGGGCGGTCATCCACCGCCAGTCCATCTGCGACGCCGGCGGCGAGCCGCTCTGCGAGCTGGACCTCGGCCAGCTCTGGGACGGCGTCGGCGAGTCCCGTGCGCTGCCCCGCGCCGACCTCCAGCGCGTGCTCGTCTCCGCGGTCGGCGGAGTCGTTCGTCACAACACCGCGGTCACCAACCTGGAGCTGGACGAGGGCGGCCCGGTCAAGGTGGACTTCGCGGACGGCACCCGCACGGAGTACGACCTGGTCATCGGCGCCGACGGTCGCCGCTCCACGGTCCGCGCGCTGGCCGGCCTCGGCGGCGCCGCCCGTCGCACCGGCCAGTTCGTCTACCGCAGCGTGGTGTACGGCGGGCCGCCGGTCACGGACTGGACCGGCCTGCTCGGCGCGCACTCCAGCTTCGTGGTGATGCCGATGGGCGACCGCCGGCTGTACTGCTACGCCCACGAGACGGTGCCGGACGGCGCCACGCTCCCGGACGACGGGCTCGCCCGGGTCCGCGAGGTCTTCGGCGGCTACGGCGGCCCCGTGCCCGCGGTGCTCGACGCGCTGGAGAAGGTGCAGCTCGCCGCGCCCGAGGAGGTCGAGGTCGGCGGCTGGTCGCGCGGCCGGGTGCTGCTCGTCGGCGACGCCGCGCACTCCACCTCGCCCACCCTCTCCCAGGGTGCCGCGATGGCGCTCGAGGACGCGATCGTGCTCGCCGAGGTGCTCCGCACACACGCCGGTGACCTGCCGGCCGCGCTCGCCGCGTACGAGAAGCGCCGCCGCCCGCGGACCCGCTGGGTGCTGGACCGCACCCGCGACCGGGACCGCACCGGCGACGTCGCGCCCGACACGCGCGACCCGTTGCTGCGTAAGCGAGGCGACCGCATCTTCCGCGATTACTACGCTCCCCTGCGCGATCCAGCGTAGAGCAAGCACACGGCATCAACGGCGCGTTTGGTCACCCCGTGCCTACAGGGGCATCCCGAAGGATTATTCTGCCCCAGAGGTACGTCTGCAGATCAACTGTGCGTCGTGCCCACGTGGTGAGCTCGAAGACCGGAGGCTGCTCGTGACCACCGTCGCACCGAAGCCGATCGTCACCCGGCCCTGGCCGGTGCATAAACCCGCCAAGGGATCGGCGCTGGCGCGCATCCTGCGCACGACGGACGCGAAGCAGATCGGGATCATGTACATGATCACGTCCTTCGTGTTCTTCCTGCTCGGCGGTCTGATGGCGCTGCTGATCCGCGCCGAGCTCGCCGCGCCGGGACTGCAGTTCCTGTCGCCCGAGCAGTACAACCAGATGTTCACGATGCACGGCACGATCATGCTGCTGTTCTTCGCGACGCCGATCGTGTTCGCGTTCGGCAACTACATCGTGCCGATCCAGATCGGCGCGCCGGACGTGTCGTTCCCGCGGCTCAACGCGTTCGCGTACTGGCTGTACCTGTTCGGCGGCACGATCACCATGGGCGGTTTCTTCACGCCCGGTGGCGCCGCCGACTTCGGCTGGTTCGCCTACACGCCGCTGTCCGACGGCATCCACAGCCCGGGCGTCGGCGCGAACATGTGGGTCGTCGGCCTCGCGCTCTCCGGCCTCGGCACCATCCTCGGCGCGGTCAACCTGATCACGACGATCCTGACGCTCCGCGCGCCCGGCATGACCATGTTCCGGATGCCGATCTTCACGTGGAACATGCTGGTCACCAGCCTGCTCGTGGTGATGGTCTTCCCGTTCCTGGCCGCCGCGCTGTTCGCGCTGGCCGCGGACCGCATCCTGGGCGCGCAGGTCTTCAACCCGGAGACCGGCGGGCCGATGCTCTGGCAGCACCTCTTCTGGTTCTTCGGCCACCCCGAGGTGTACATCATCGCGCTGCCGTTCTTCGGCATCATCTCGGAGATCATCCCGGTCTTCAGCCGCAAGCCGATCTTCGGCTACAAGGGCCTCGTCGCCGCCACGCTGCTGATCGCCGCGCTGTCGATGTCCGTGTGGGCGCACCACATGTTCGCCACCGGCCAGGTGCTGCTGCCGTTCTTCAGCTTCCTGAGCTTCCTGATCGCGGTCCCGACCGGCATGAAGTTCTTCAACTGGATCGGCACCATGTGGCGGGGCCAGATCAGCTTCGAGACCCCGATGCTGTTCTCCATCGGCTTCCTCACGACGTTCCTCTTCGGCGGCCTGTCCGGCGTGCTGCTCGCCAGCCCGCCGATCGACTTCCACGTCTCCGACTCGTACTTCGTGATCGCCCACTTCCACTACGTCCTCTTCGGCACCATCGTGTTCGCCGTCTACGGCGGCATCTACTTCTGGTTCCCGAAGATGTTCGGCCGGATGCTGGACGAGCGCCTCGGCAAGCTGCACTTCTGGCTGACCTTCGTCGGCTTCCACACCACGTTCCTGGTGCAGCACTGGCTCGGCAACGAGGGCATGCCCCGCCGCTACGCCGACTACCAGGTCAACGACGGCTGGACCGAGCTCAACATGATCTCGACGGTCGGCGCGTTCATCACCGGCCTCTCCACGCTGCCGTTCCTCTACAACTGCTGGAAGTCCTACAAGGCCGGCAAGGTGGTCACGGTGGACGACCCGTGGGGCCACGGCAACAGCCTCGAGTGGGCCACGTCCAGCCCGCCGCCGTTGCGCAACTTCGACCGCATGCCGCGCATCCGTTCCGAGCGGCCGGCCTTCGACGCGAAGTTCCCCGAGCTGGCCGCCGGGCACCAGTCCGTCGCCGGCCCGCCGGAGGGCGGCGCCAAGCCGCTCAGCGCCGAGTCCGACGGCGGCGCCACGTACCAGGAGAACAAGGACCACACCCTGGACAAGGACAAGTAGCCACCCAGCTGCTTCCGGCCCCCACTCGCGTGTCGCGAGTGGGGGCCTTTTTCTCTTCCCGCTCCCGGCGTGGCCGCTCACCCAGTGCTCCCGCGGGCACCGGTCGGCCGCGGGCGGCCTCCCTGCCGGTCAGCGGGTGGTGCCGCACACCCCACACCCGCCACCGACGTCCGGCCATCGCCCCGCCACGGGGTGTGCCGGTCTCGCGCCGGTCGTCAAGGTGTGCCGGTGTCGCGGCGGTCGTCAGGGTCTGCCGGTCTCGCGCCGGTCGTCAGAGCGTGGCGGTGTCGCGGCGGTCGTCAGGGTGCGGGGTGGTGGGCTCGGCGGCGGCGGTGATGCGCAGCTGTGCGACGGCGCGGGCGATGATCGCGGCGCGGCGCGGGTCCTGCCGGGCGTGGACCACGATGCGGCGGAAGACCGACGGGCGGGTCAACGGGCGGACGGCCACGTCCGGGGCGATGCCGGCCACGGCCAGCAGCGGCAGGACGGTGACACCGAGCCCGGCCGCGACCATGCGCACCGCGGCGCGGTGGTCGTCCAGCCGGGCGGCGTAGCGCGGGGTGAAGCCGGCCGTCCGGCACGCGCTCAGCACGATCTGGCCGGTCGGGCTGTCGTAGATGTCATGGTCGATCCACGGCTCGGCCTCCAGGTCCCGCAGCGCGACCGCGGGGGCCGCGGCGAGCGGGTGAGTGGCCGGCAGCACGACGACCAGCGCCTCGACCGCGAGCTCGTACCGCAGGTGCCCGTCCAGCCGGATCCGTACGCCGTCGGCAGGCTCGGTGCGGATGTCCAGGTCCGGCTGGCGGCGACCGCGGCCCGGCATCGGCTCGTTGAGGCTGATCTCGACGGTGACGCCCGGCCGGTGCCGGTGCACCGCCCGCACCACGTCCGGCATCCACCGCTCGGCGGCCGACGCCATGCACGCGATCGCGAGCCGCTCCGCCTGGCCGTCCCGCAGGTCCGCCACCGTGCGCTCCAGCCGGCCGAAGTCGGCGAGCAGCACGCCGGCGTGCTCGGCGAGCCGGCGGGCGGCGTCGGTGGCGACGATGCCGCGACCCTGCTTCTCGAACAGCACCAGGCCGGTCTCCCGGGCCAGCGCGGTCATGTGCTGGCTGATCGTGGCGGGGGAGTAGGTGAGGTTGCGGGCCGCCGCGTTGATCGATCCGGCGTCCAGGACCGCGCGCAGCACCATCAACCGGTGCGGGTTGAGCATCCCGGAACCATACGGCCGTACCGAACGGTCAGCGGTTTTCATCTGCTTGTGGCACCGGTTACGGCGATCAAAAATGAGGAATGACGACCTTCTGGGCCGACGCGGACCGGCTGTTGATCCGCTACGGCGCGACGTTCACGCCGCGGATCATCGAGCGCGCCGAGGGGGCCTACGTCTACGACAGCGAGGGCCGCGCGATCCTCGACTTCACGTCCGGGCAGATGAGCGCGATCCTCGGGCACGCCCACCCGGACGTCGTCGCCACGGTGTCGTCCTCGGTCGCGACGCTGGACCACCTCTACAGCGGCATGCTCAGCCGCCCGGTGGTCGACCTCGCGGCGCGCCTGACCGGCACGCTCCCGGCCGGACTGGACCGGATGATGCTGCTCAGCACGGGCGCCGAGGCGAACGAGGCCGCGCTCAAGATGGCCAAGCTCGCGACCGGGCGGTACGAGATCGTCTCCTTCGACCGGTCCTGGCACGGCATGACGCACGGCGCGGCGTCCGCGACGTTCTCCGCCGGGCGGCGCGGGTACGGGCCGGCCGCGCCGGGCAACCTGGTGCTGCCGACACCGAACGGCTACCGGTCACCGTTCCGGGACCCGGACGGCGGCTACGACTGGGCGGCCGAGCTGGAGTACGGCTTCGCGCTCGTCGACCGGCAGTCCGCCGGCAGCCTCGCGGCCTGCCTGGTCGAGCCGATCCTGTCGTCCGGCGGGATCATCGAGCTGCCGGCCGGCTACCTGCGCCGGCTCCGCGAGCTGTGCGACGCGCGCGGCATGCTGCTGATCCTGGACGAGGCGCAGACCGGGATCGGGCGGACCGGCACGATGTACGCGTTCGAGCGCGACGGCGTCGTCCCGGACCTGCTGACGCTCTCCAAGACGCTCGGCGCCGGGCTGCCGGTGGCCGCGGTGATCGCGAGCGCCGAGCTGGAGGCGGTCTGCCACGAGCGCGGCTTCCTCTTCTACACCACGCACGTCTCCGACCCGCTCGCCGCCGCGGTCGCGCTGACCGTGCTGGACGTGGTGGAGCGCGACGGCCTGGTCGCCCGCGCCGCGGAGCTGGGCGGTCAGCTCACCGCGCGGCTGATGGCACTCCGCGACACCTACGAGGTGGTCGGTGACGTCCGCGGCCGCGGGCTGTTGCAGGGCATCGAGCTGGTCCGGGACAAGGGGAGCAAGGAACCGGCCGAGGCGCTGGGCGCGGCCGTCACGTCCGGATGCCTGGAGCGGGGACTGCACATGAACATCGTCCAACTGCCCGGTATGGGGGGTATCTTCCGGATCGCCCCACCGCTGACCATCACCGAGAACGAGCTGCACACCGGGCTGGACATCCTGGAGGACACAATTCGCGCCTGCGCAGCGTGACCGTCTCCTACTTTCGGCCGATGTAGGCCGCTCGCTTTCCCTCCTCTGGACAGAGGTTTGCCGACGCGGGATGAGGCAACCTTGGATCTAGGACTACACTGCGTGTATACACGGAGGGTGTAACGCTATGAGCAGGCAAAACGCGACCCGGCAGCGGTCGCTGCCCGAAGCACCGCCGCGGGTCACGCAGTCGGTGGCGACCTCGACCGGCCTGCTGGCGGTGACCGGGTCGGCGGCCACCGCGACGCTCGCGGTCGTCACGGCCGGTGTCATCCGGCCGTCGGCGATCACGATAGCGGCTGGACTGGTGGCCATGGGGGCAGTGGTCGGCGCGTGGCTCCTCACCGGGCGCCACGCCGCGCATCTGCCGCCGCGCGCGCTCTACGCGGTGGCCGCCGCCTGGGCCGCGCCGCTGCTGCTCGCGCGCCCGCTGTTCAGCGGCGACGTGTGGAGCTACCTGGCGCAGGGGGCGACGGCCGCGCTCGGCCTCGATCCGTACCGGCTGGGCCCCGCCTCGGCGCTCGGCGCCGACTCGGTCTTCACCGCGCAGGTGAGCCACTACTGGGCCGACACGCCCGCGCCGTACGGTCCGGCCTGGATGCTGCTGTCCCGCGGCGTGGCGCTGCTGACCGGTGAGAACCTGGGCGTGGGCGTGCTGGCGTACCGGTTGGTCGCGCTGGCCGGCGTGGTGCTGATCGCGTGGGCGCTGCCGCGGCTCGCCGTGCGGGCCGGGACGTCCCCCGGTGTCGCGGTCTGGCTCGGCCTGCTCAACCCGCTGATGCTGTGGCACCTGGTGGCCGGGGTGCACAACGACGCGCTGATGCTGGGCCTGATGCTGGCCGGCCTGGAGCTGGCGCTGGCCGCGGTCGACCGGCTGCACGCGGGTGGTGCGCCGGATCGCCCCGCCGCATACCTGCGTCTGGCCGCCGGTGTGCTGCTGCTGACGCTCGCGGCGGACATCAAGTTCGTGGCCGGCGCCGCGTTCTGCGTCGTGCTGGTCGCGATCGTGCACCGCACCACCCGGCCCGTCCCGCTGATGGCCGGCGTGGTGGCCGGCGCGGTCCTCGTCACCGTCGCGCTGTCCCTGGCCGCCGGCTTCGGTTGGATCACCGGCCCGCTGGGCTCGCTCACCGTCTACAGCTGGATGTCGCCGACCACCGCCACCGGCCTGCTGATCGGCGCGGTCGCCGGCTCCGGTGTCACCCCGACCGCGGTCACCGTGGCGAACATGATCGGTCTGGCCGTGTGCGTCCCCGTGGTGATCGGCCTGCTGGTCGCCATGTTCCGCGGCCGCGTCGAACCGATCCGCGGCCTCGGCCTGATCTTCACGGTCGCGCTGCTCTGCGGCGCCGTCGTCCAGCCGTGGTACGTGCTGTGGGCCGTCCTCCCGCTCGCCGCCGCGGCCCGCACCCACCGCAGCCGCCTCCGGATCGCCGCCACCAGCACGCTGGTCGCGGTGGCGCTGCCCCCACTCACCGGCGACGTAACCGCCATGATCGTCGGCTACGTCGTCGCGGCCGTCATCCTCGGCACCGCCGCACTGCTGATCCGCCGCCGCCTGACCCACCCGGCCGACACCGCCACCACGACCACCCCCGCCCCGATCACCACCCCGGCCCCCCTGCCACGCCAGTCCGCCGCGACGGAGCGCGAACGCGTAACCTCCCTCCCTCGCGCGTAACCCACCCCACCCTCCCCACCCAGCCACGCCGCGACGGGCAGCCGGCCACGCCGCGACGGGCAGCCGGCCACGCCGACGGGCAAAGCGGCCGTGCCGCGACGGCGAATCAGCCGTGCCGGGATGGACAACCGGCCGCGCCGGAACGGGCGAATCAGTCGGGCCGGGATGGGCCAGCGGCCGCGCCGACGGGCAAGGCGGCCGCGCCGGCACGGGCAAATCAGCCGGGCCGGGATGGGCAAGCGGCCGCGCTGGTGGGCAAGGCGGCCGCGCCGCGACGCCGAAAGCGGTTGGCCGCGAGGTAGGCCCGGCCGCGACATGCGGCGGTTGGGCATCGCACACCACGCGGCGTGCATGCGTGGCGGTCAGGCCTTACCGGCGCCGCACGATCGGCCTGCAACGTGAGTAGATCACCATGCTCTCCGGCCGTCGCTGCCCTCGTGCGCGCCACCGCGACGTGCGCGGCCGCTCATACCGATGAATCCGATCATGCCGACCACGGATTGACGATCGCGCGCCCCGGCGTCCACAAACCCTGTGCCGCGAGCGCCTGCTCCCGTTGACGGGTAAGCCAGACTCTCTCCATGGATGAAAGCGGATTGGCCGGCGGATGACGAGTGACAATATCGCGCCCGGTGATGAGCTCGACCTCGTGCCGGTAGCCCGTGAGCCGCTGAACAGGATCGCGGCATGGGCGGTCGATTGGTGCTGCATCATCGTCTGGGTGGCGATCACCGCGGCCGTCGGTGTCCCGCTCTTTCTCGCCGGCGCGACCGACGCGCTCGGCACCACGACCCTGAACCTCGTCGCCGCCGCGGTCGTGGTCTTCCCCGTCACCTTCTGGCTCGCCCATCTGGAGTCCGGCACCCGCCGAACAACGCCCGGCAAGCGACTGCGCAGACTGACTGTCATCACGGCCACCGACGGTTCCCGTCCTACCCTCCGCAGGGCGCTGCTCCGTAACACCCTCAAGATCGCTGTTCCATGGCTCATCGGCCACGCGGCCGTCTACGCGATCGCCGGAACAGGCGACTCCGGTGCGGTACCCATCGAATCCTGGCTGCTCACGGCCACGTCCTACCTACTCCCGATCGTGTACGTCGCCTCCCTGTTCATCGGCACGGGCCAAACCCCCTACGACCGCCTCTCGGGAACCGCGGTCATCCGAAGAGCGCCGGAAGGTGATACCTAACCCGTCCGGCTGGACGGACGGATCAAACACGCCATCCGCCATGACCAGGCACACTCTCGTGCCGATGTGAGCATGTCTTCCAGTGGGATCCGTAGATTGAGTTCGGCAGGGCAAAAATCGTGTATAGCTATAACAATCGCTGGTGCGCGGAGGCGATGGCGTCTCGTACCTCAACTTCATCCAAGTAGCAGAAGTGATCACAAGCAAGCTCGATGGTTTCCCCTACGCGAGTAAGGGCGGACGCCTGCGGTACCACGAGATCGTTATTCCCGTCTCCGATCGCACCTAGAGCAACGCCGCGTATAGCTGACCGCCAAATCCATGACAGCCCGCATTGACGAATGCTGGATTGGAAATCAACAGCCCCGCCCGCTCCAGTGGAGTTCGCGAGCGGGCGGAAGCTACTTGCGCGAATATATCCCGATTCTGTTTGCATATCTGCGATACCGTCCGGAATTCGCCCGAGGTACAAGAGGCCAAAAAGTCTAGTGAAAATGTCTATCTCCAGCTGATCCATCACCGCGAAAGAAGCTAGGAAGGCTTCTCCCGCCGCGTCGGCGATGGGCGTTCCCCCGAACGGAGTTCCGAGCGAAATTAGCTCCCCATGGGAAAGGTGTGCTTGGAGCCTCTCTAGAACCTCAGCCCCTACCAGACCACCGCGGGAGTGAGCAACGAACAGCACGCGACGGAGGTTCAGGTTCTGTACTTTTTGCAGTAAGTCAGCAGCGTTATGTGATACCGAGTGCCACGTATCATGCTCGAACCGGAGAACCGGCATAATTCGATTCGGCTTGCTGCTGGATATCGCATCTTGAATATCGCCCGCGAGCTTAACGCCGCAGCTCATCGTTCCATGTATCGCTACCACCGCTGCACCGTCGGCTACCTCGCTCGCATTTACGGATTCTATCGAGGGGGCGCTGCTCATCATCGTGGTGCGTCGCTCCTTCCACCAGCGGCGTAGACGCCAGGATGGATCATGGCTAGTGCGCTTACGCCGACTTGCGCGCAGACTCAGCGCCCGTCCAACAAGAAGCGTCACGCTTTCAATTGGGTTGAGCGATATCCGCCGCCTCCGGGGAAGCGGACCCCGTGCGGTGAATCCATCCATGCTGGCGCTATGCGAGCCCACGTAGTGGCGCCAAACAATCAGGCTTCCGTCATTTGGGAAGTCGTCATCCCTGACGTGCGGCGGCCAGCCGTCAAGGACATTTCCAGATTCATCTTCAGGTAAGTATGTTATGTCAATTATCATAGAGTCGGATGGGATGACCATTACAAACGCATCCGGTGCGAAGGCTGCAACCGTCACCGGTTCTCCGTCCTCGTCGAGTGACAACTCAAACTCGGGCGTGCGCCACGAGTTGCCATTTCCCAAGACTTTCAACCTGGCCATTTGCTCCTGCGGCAAATTTCTTGAATCAAGGACATCAGTGGTCGGAATTGAAGATTGGATCTCCTCAACTGAAGTCCTTCCCGCTGGTGCGAGAGGTGACAGATTCTTCAAGGTATTACCGAGATACAGATCGCCGAAGCGAAATTCTTGGAGTACTCGATCGATCAAAGATCCCGGTGCGCCTTCGATGGACAATCGGCTCCGAAGATATGTGTCGTCTGAAAGAACTTCTTCTTCATTGAAAATCGAGTCTCGGGTGTAAGCGCCGGGGGCGACTTGAAAAAGCGGGAACTTCTTCGACGTCTCATACACAAGTCCCGACCATAGGCGCATGCCGTGCCCATACCCTGAGAATCTATCGATTGTGCACAGGGTTGGTAGAGCTGCGCTAAACTTGCCGATTCGGCACCTCTCGTGGTCTAACTCTCATGCCGCCGATAGCGTGAAGCACCAGAACAACTCGTGGACCTGGCGCGCCAGCGACGTCAGAGGTCGGCCGCCTCAGTCTCTGCGAACCACCCCGGTCCCGAGAGCATGGCCTCCGGCGGGGCCGACGGAACGCTCCACCTCAAGATCAAACGCACTCTCATGCCGCAGATAAGGCGTGGTCCGCCTCCCTGGCATCCGTTGCGGTGGGTAAGCGGTGGGTTGGTTGACGGAAGGCTCAGCTCGCCAGCAGGGGTGGCGCCCACACTCGGGAACATCGAAAGTGGCGAGGTTTTAGGGGTGCCGAGGTTCGGTCACATCTGGTGCCCGCGACTTACGAACAAAACCCGCGCACGTGCGCGGCCACACCGTGACGTGCGTGCGGTGTGGCCGTGACGGTGTGTCCGGCCGCACCGCGACGCGTGCCGGGTTGGCATCGGCACCACGCGGCGTGTGGTGCGCTGTGATCGAGCCCTACGCAGTTGCCTCGCATGTGACGCCACCGCGACGGGTGGCGTCACGCATCGCGCGTCGCGTGGAGGGCGGTGCGTGGTGGGCGGGCGGTCGTGGTCAGGCCTTGGTGGGGAGGGGAGCGGGCGCGCTCTCGGCGCGTTCGTGGGCGTGGGGCGGGCGGGCGCGGAGCACGACCGGGAGTGCGGCCAGTGCGATCAGCAGGCCCGTGAATCCGACTGCGGCGAAGCCCCAGCCGCCGCCGAAGGAGTCGATGACCGCGCCGGTCAGGGGGGCGCCGACGGCCATGCCGACGGTCAGTGATGAGCCGTGCAGGCCGAGTGCCTCGCCGCGGGCGGCGGCGGGGGCGAGCAGGCTGACCTGTTCGGTGGTGGCGGTGAGCGTGGGGGCGCAGAGTATGCCGGCCGGGATCAGCGCCAGTGCGAGCAGCCACCAGGTGTCACCGGCGAGGCCGACCGGGATGGTGAGTGCGCTGAGCCCGGCGAGCAGGGCGACCGCGCCGAGCGGGCGGGGCAGTGTGCCGTAGACGAAGCCGCCGGCCAGCGATGCGGCGGCCCAGACGCCGAGTACCAGGCCGGTCCAGCCGACCTCGCCGCCGTCGCGGAGCACGGCGACGGTGGCCACGTCCGTGCCGGCGAGCACCAGCGTGGAGGCGGCGGCGATCGCGTACGCCATCAGCATGGGTGGGCGCAGCCAGGCGCGGCGTGGGACGGCCGGCGCGTCCGAGGCCGGGGTCTCGTGCGCGGCGCGGATCGGCGGGTTCAGCAGGACCAGCAGCACGGAGGAGACGGCCAGGCCGCCGCCGATCGCGATCATGGCGGCGGTCGGTGAGACCGTGGTGGCGAGCAGCACCGCGCCGGCCGGGCCGGCCATGTAGGACAGCTCGACCGTCATCGCGTCCAGCGAGAACGCCTGCCGCCGCTGCTCCTCCGGCACCATCGCGGTCAGCGACTGCCGGATGATCGAGAACGCGGGCAGCGTGAGCAGGCCACCGACGGCCGCGGCGCCCAGCAGCCAGGCGAACGGCAGTTGCGGCGACAGCAGCCAGAACGCACTGCCGGCCACGCCGGTGAGCACGATGACCGGCCGCATGCCGACGCGATCGGCCCAGCGGCCGAGCCACGGCGCGCCGACCGCGCTGCCCACGGTCATCGCGGCGCCGACCAGGCCGGCCGCCGCGTAGCCCCGGCCCTGCTCGTCGACCACGTGCAGGGTCAGCGCCATCGAGGTCGCGGTGATCGGGATCCGGGCGAGGAAGCCGATCAGCAACAGCGCGACCACGCCGCGCAGCCGTAACACACTGCCGTACGCCCGGAGACCCATGCGGCCATGCTCGCGCCTGTTACGCCGGGATTACCACTGGTTTTCCGCTCAGCGTGACGGATGCCTCGGTCAGCTGCGCCAGCGCGCTCTCCGTGGTGGCGGGTGCTACGCCCGCGGTCAGGCCGAGCAGCACGGTGGTGTCGAAGCCGGCCGCGGCCGCGTCCAGCGCGGTGGCCCGCACGCAGTGGTCGGTGGCGATGCCGACCACGTCCACCGCGGTCACGTCGCGTTCGCGCAGCCAGCCGGCGAGCGTGGCGCCGTCCGGCGTGGCGCCCTCGAAGCCCGAGTACGCCGCCGCGTGCTGGCCCTTGTGGAAGACCGCCTCGACGCGCGAGGTGTCCAGCGCCGGGTGGAACTCGGAGCCGTCCGTGCCGACCACGCAGTGGGCCGGCCACGAGTCGACGAAATCCGGGTGCGCGGAGAAGTGCGCGCCCGGGTCGATGTGGTAGTCCTTCGTCGCCACCACGTGGTCCCACCCGCCGCCGGCCAGCGCCTCGGAGATGGCCGCGGCCACCCCGGCGCCGCCGTTCACGGCGAGCGAGCCGCCCTCGCAGAAGTCGTTCTGCACGTCGACGATGATCAGAGCACGGGACATGACACACCTTCTCAGAAATGGGAACCGGCTAGCGTTTCGTCACGTTTCGAAGGAACCGATCACAATCTTGCTTTTCCCGCTCTCGGCGTGGCCGCTTTCCGCATGCTCCCGCGGGCAAACCTCGCCGAGGGCTCCGGCTCCGCTGGCGCTCCGCTCCGCCCGCGGCATCGGAGCCGGTCCCGCGGTGGCCGGGTGAGACCCCGCGGTCTCCGCCGCCGCCCGCGACGTGCCCCGCGGCTCGAGTCCCGGCCGGTCGCGACCCGCGGCGGTTCCGCGACCCGCGGCGGTTCCGCGACCCGCGGCGGTTCCGCGACCCGCGGCGGTCACGAAGCCCGTGGCAATCATGCGGCCCGTGGCGGTCACGAAGCCCGTGGCGGTCACGTGGCCCGCGGTGGAAGCCGCGAGCAGCGGTGATGTCGCGTGGCTCGAGGCCCGGCCGCCCGCGGGACGTGCAGGGAGGAGCGCCGGCGACGACCGGTGCCCGCGGGAGCATGCGGACCGCGACCACGCCGGAAGCGGGAAGAAGGCCTGCACGGTTTGGTTTTCGTGGTCGGGTGCGGTCAGGCGGCCGAGACCATGACGACCGGGATCGCGGGGTCGCCGGCCGAGAGCTTGAGGCCCTCCCACGGGATGGAGATCAGGCACTGCCGGAGGTGCTCGCGCGCGTCGGCGAGCGACGGCACGTCCAGGAACTCGCCGTTCGCCACGTAAGAGTGCTGCAGCAGCCGGTCGTTGGGCAGGTGGTCCGGCACGCCCTGGGACACGACGATCTCCTCGGTGGCGGTGCCGGTGGGCTTGTGCCGGCGCACCGCGGTCTTCCGGCCGCCGACCGTGCGCTTGTTCTCCGAGCGCTTCACGACCGGCCGGCCCTCGACCTCGACCAGCTTGTAGACCAGCCCGGCGGTGGGCGCGCCGGAACCGGTGACGACGGAGGTGCCGGCGCCGTAGATGTCGACCGGCTCGGCCGCGAGCGCGGCGATCGCGTACTCGTCCAGGTCGCCGGAGACGACGATCTTCGTTTCCGTGGCGCCGAGCGAGTCGAGCAGCTCGCGGGACTGCTGGGCGAGCACGGACAGGTCGCCGGAGTCGATCCGGACCGCGCGCAGTTCGGTGCCGGCCGCCTGGATCGCGTTGCGGATGCCCTGACTGATGTCGTACGTGTCGACGAGCAGCGTGGTGCCGGTGCCGAGCGCCTTGACCTGGGACGCGAACGCGGTCGGCTCGTCGTCGTGCAGCAGCGTGAACGCGTGCGCGGAGGTGCCCGCGGTCGGCACGCCGTAGCGCAGCCCGGCCGCCAGGTTGGAGGTGGCGGTGAAGCCGGCCAGGTACGCCGCGCGGGCCGCCGCGGTGGCCGCCTCCTCGTGGGTGCGCCGCGAGCCCATCTCGATCACGCTCCGGCCGCGGGCCGCGGTGACCATGCGGGTGGCCGCGGCCGCGATCGCGCAGTCGTGGTTGAGCACGGAGAGGATCAGCGTCTCCAGCACCACGCACTCGGCGAACGTGCCGGCCACGGTCAGGATCGGCGAGCCGGGGAAGAACAGTTCTCCCTCCGCGTACCCGTCGATGTCGCCCGTGAAGCGGTATGCGGAGAGCCAGGCGGCGGTCGGCTCGTCGACCACGTTCGTGCGGCGCAGGAACGCGATCTCGTCCGGGTCGAAGCGGAAGTCCTTGATCATCTCGATCAGGCGGGTGGTGCCGGCGACCACGCCGTAGCGCCGGCCGGTCGGTAACCGCCTCGCGAAGACCTCGAACACGCACTGACGGTCGGCGGTGCCGTCGCTCAGGGCCGCGCTGATCATCGTCAGCTCGTAGTGGTCGGTCAGCAGCGAGGTGGTAGCAGTCACGTCGTTCAGCGTATGCCACCCGGCCCGGGTTAGCGCTGTGAGGAGTCTAACTCATTCTGAGATCGATTGAAGCGCGACCGGTAGCTCCGCGCGCCCGGTGACGCCGAGCTTCACGTAGACGCGCTGCAGATGGTTCTCCACCGTCCGGGCGGAGAGGAACAGCTGCTCCGCGATCTCCTTGCTCGGCGTGCCGATCGCGGCCAGCTCCGCGACCTGCCGTTCGCGCTCGGTCAGCCGCACGCGGTCGACGCGCAGCGCGGGCGTGTCGATCAGCTGGCAGCGCTGCTTCAGCTCGGCCAGCCTCGTGTTGATCAGCTGGGTCTGCGGCGAACGCTGGTCGCGCAGGAGCCGGGCCGCGGTCGCGGTCGCCTCCGCCGCGTAGAGCAGGAAGTCCTGCCGGGCGAACTGATCCGCGACCCAGAGCAGCTCCGCCTCGGCCGCGCCGGCCGCGGCCTTCGCGTGCCGGGAGAACAGCGACGGCATCGGGCCGCCGACCTGCCGGGCCAGCTCGGCGAGCCGCTCCGCGACCGTGGTCAGGCCGCCGTCCGGCAGTGACAGCGGCAGGGCCGGGAAGCCGAGCCGGACCAGGTCGTGCAGCGCGTACAGCTCGTGGCCGGCCATCCGGTCGTCGCGCAGCCGCTCGGCCAGCCGCCGCAGCGTGTCCACCGCCCCGGCCAGGTCGCCGGCGGACGCGAGCGTCCAGGCGCGGGCCTGTTCCCGCCACGGATAGAGCACGAGCATGTTGGTGCCGTGGGTACGGTCGGAGTCCGCCATCGCCTCGGCCGCGAGCGCCGCCTCGCCGCGCAGTGCGGCCGCCATCGCGCGTTCCGCGTGCGCGAGCCCGGCGAAGACCTTGCTGGCCGCCAGCATCGCGCAGGCCTGGAGGCTGTGCCGCAGCGCGTCCCCGGTCTGCCCGCGCAGCCGGGCCGCCTGGGCGCGCAGCACCGACACGTATCCCGAGCCGAGCCGGAACTCGCCCGCGTCGGCCAGGTCCGCGAACTCGTCCGCGACGATCTCGTCGATGCTGCGCAGGTCGCCGCCGAGGATGAGCCGGGTGCCGCGGCCGAGCTCCATCGCGACCTTGATGTACGGCATCTCGTTCTGCCAGGACGCCAGGTCCGCGACCACCCGGGACGCGGCCCGGTCGCTGTCGGCCAGCTCGCCGCGGGCGGCGCGCAGATGGGTCAGCATGCTGTAGACCAGCGCGCGGCTGATCCCGTCGGTGGCCGGGCGGTCCAGCACGGCGCGGCCGATGTTCAGCGCGTCCTCGTGGTCCATCTGGTGGAAGCGCATCATCGACTCGAACGCGCGGAGCCGGGAGCGGTGGTTGGCGTCCTTCAGCCCGCCGACCGCCTCGGCGACCTCCGTGATCGTCTTCTCCCGGCTCAGCCCCCAGAAGCAGATCAGCGCGCGTGCCGAGTACCACCGGGTCTTCTTCTCGTCGGTGTCCGCCTCGTGCCAGACCGACTCGATCACCTGCAGTGCGTCGTCCGGCTGGTCGGCGAACATCAGCAGCGTGGCCAGCAGCTCCGCGGCCGGGAAGCCACCGCCCGCGTCCACCGCGGCCTTGGACAGGCGCAGCGCGAGCGGCACGTCGAACCGGCTGTACGCCTGCATGCCGGCGCCGAGCAGCAGCGCCGGGTCCTTCGCGGTGCCGGAGTCGAGCCGCCACACCGCGACCCGGAGCAGGTCGTCGCGGCGGCGCGCGCCGACGCCCTCGACCGCGTCCGCGAGCTGCGCGGTGAGCCGGCGGCTGCGGCTGACCGGGCAGCGGCGGCGGACCACCTCGCCGTACAGCGGATGGGCCAGCCGCACGTCGTGCCGCCGGTCGTCGGAGGTGACCCGGATCAGGCCGCGCTCCTCGGCGACCTCCACCTCGGCGGGCCGCACTATCTTGGTCAGCAGGTCCAGGCCGAGCGGCTCGCCGAGCGCGACCAGCTCCACCGCGGTCCGCACGTCCGGGCTGAGCCGGCCGATCCGGGTGTCGATCAGGTCGGTCAGATCCGGTGCCAGCTCCAGCCTGCCGGTCCACCGCCACACGCCGAAGTGCTCGGTCATCTCGTCGCCGGCCTGCGCCGCGATCACCAGCTCGCGGAGGAACAGCGCGTTGCCCAGGCACATCCGCCACAGCCGCTCCGCGGACGCGGACTCGATCTCGCCGCCGAGCATCTCGCCCAGCATGTGCGTGGTGTCCGCGATGGTCAGCGGCGACAGTTCCGCGTGATCCACCAGGTCGTCGGTCCACAGTGCGCGGATCGGCAGCGGCACCGGTTCCCCGCTGCGCAGCGTGCCGAGCACGGTGGCGTGGCCGGAGCGCGCGATCAGGTAGACCAGCGCGGCCGAGGTGGGATCCAGCAGGTGCGCGTCGTCGATCGCGAGCACGATCGGGCGGCCGACCGCGCGCTCCACCAGCGAGTCCATCGCCCAGCGGAGCAGCCCGGCCGGTGACAGGCCGACCGGCTGGTCGGCGGGCAGCACCTGGGCCAGGCCGCCGAAGGGCAGACCCGCGGTGGCGATGTTCGCCGACGCGTACCACGTCGCGTAACCGTCGCGCGGAAGGACGTCGACTCCCTCACGGAGAAGTCGACTCTTGCCAATACCGGCGCTACCGCTGAAAATGAGGCCGCGTTCGCCTCCGCTGGTGGCGGCGGCGACGAGGCGCTGCAACTCCTGGGTCCGGCCGACGAAGCTCCACGGACGCACCCGAGCAGCATATAGACCGGGCACGGCTCCGCACAGTTACCGTAACGGCGGAATTGAGTAATGATCCACGAGTCCATTGAGTACCGCGGGAGCTGTGGCGTAAGCGCGCGTTCACGTACCGTCTTCCCCAGCCGCGGCCCGCACCGTGCCGTGGCCTGCCGCGAGGCTCACCGTGCCGCGGCCTGAATCCGGCGACCATTCGTTGAGGAGCCGCACCATGCAGCAGAGCGGGCCGACGCAGCAGAACGGGCCGATCCCGGCGCGGAACACCGCGCCGCCGGCGCCGAGGCAGCGGAGGTCGTCACGCCCGCGGCCCGCGCAGCCCGAGCCGGTCCCGGACGAGCCGATCGCGCTGATGATCGTCGGCGCGCGGGACAGCGGCCGTGGCGGCGTGCTCGGCGCGCTGCTCGACTCGGCCGGCCCGCTGCTCGACCGGCCGGACGACAGCTACCTGGTCGTGACGTACGGGCACAGCCGGGACGTCTGCGCCTACGTGCCGGGCAACCGCCAGCCGCAGCCGTTCACGCCGCCACCGCCGGGCGAGGAGTCCGGTGCCCGGCCGCCGCGCCGCATCGAGCTGACCCTGCCGAACCCGCTGCTGCGCCACTTCGCGCTGATCGACACGCCGGACGCGGAGCACCTGTCCGCCGCCGGCACCCGGATCCTGCTCGACGCGGCGAACCGCGGCGGCGCCGTGCTCTACGTCGTCTCCGCCGGGCACGAGCTGCTGCCGGCCGAGGTCACGCTCATCGCCGAGCTGCACCGGGCCGGCGTGGAGCTGTTCTTCGCGCTCACCCCGGCCGCGGACGGCACCTGGGGCGACGGCACCATCGAGACGGCCATCAGCGACGCGCGCGACGCCGTGATCGCGGCCGTCCCGGCCACCTCGGACGCCGGCTGGCACACGGTCGACCCGGCCGTGGCCGACACCGCTTACCTGCGCCGTGCGCTGATCGAGTGGTCCGGCCTGGAGGGCCTGGAGCGGGCCAGCTACAACCCGCCGGTGCCGCCCGGCTCCGGCCGGGTCGTGCGGGTCGCCGCGGACGCGGAGCGCTCCGGCTGGACCGAGCGGCTCGACGACATGATCCGGACGAACACGCAGCTCGTCCGGCAGCGGCTGGCCATCGAGATCGCCAACATCCACCTGCGCTGCGTGCAGGAGATCGTCTTCGGCGGCGGCTGTCCCGGGCTGCCCGGTGCGCTGGACCGCGAGACGGCGGCGCTGTCGCTGTCCGCGGTGGCCGAGTGCGACGCCGCGGTCGAGAAGATCATCGACGACCTGCTGGAGCTGGTCCTGGAGGAGCCGGCCACCGAGGCGGCGCGCCGCCGGGTGATCGCGGCGGTCCGGGACGGGTTCGCCGACGACCGGGCCGCCCGCGACCTGGAGCGGGTGCTGCTGGTGACGAACACCGGCGGGGTGGCGACGGTGGCCGGCGAGGGCGCGGTCGCGGCGCTGGCGGCGTACCAGACGCCCGGGATCCCGCGTCCGCTGCCAGGACTCGGGATCGGGCTGTCCGGCGCCTGCTACACGTACTGGCGGCATCCGGCGAACCGCGACAACAACCGTGCCCGCTCCTGGCTGCAGCTGGCCATCCGCGGCGTCGAGCTGGAGTTGCTGCGCGAGGTCAGCCGCCGTTTCGAGGCGGTGCAGCGCTCGCTCGCGGCGGTGCTGACGGACGCCGTCGACCACGGCATTCTGCTGAGTTGAGCGACTCGTCGTTCGGTCGGTTCCTCACCACAGCGGACTCGGTGGCACGATGGGGGACATGGCGGCGCCGCAGATCGCACCGGTCGAAACGCCAGACATCGAAGAGCTCCCGGTCGAGGACCGTCCGTGGGTAACGATCGTCTGGGATGATCCGGTCAATCTCATGACGTATGTGACCTGGGTTTTCCAGAAGCTGTTCGGATACAGCCGAGAGAAGGCCGAGGAGCTGATGCTGGCGGTCCACCACAAGGGCCGGGCGGTGGTCTCGACCGGCGCCCGGGAGCGGATGGAACACGATGCCTCCCAACTGCATGCCTATGGTTTGTGGGCGACGGTGGACCGGCAGTGACGGGAGGACGGTGAGCATGTTCCGGCGCCAGGGCACGCAGTGCGTGGCCAGCTTCGCCCAGGACGAGGTGCGCGTGCTGCGCAAGGTCGCGAGCGAGGTCGTGGGCCTGCTCACGGACGGCTTCGACCACGACGACCCGGTCGTCGACCGGCTCTTCCCGGCGATCTACCCGGACCAGCCCGCGGAGAGCGAGGAGGTCCGGCGGTACACCGAGGGAGACCTCAAGACCGCGAAGATCGACCAGGCCGGCGCGATCCTCGCCGGCCTGCCCTCCGAGGGCGGCGGCGACGTCTCGCTGGACGCGGAGGAGGCCGAGGCCTGGCTGCGCGCGATCAACGACGCGCGGCTGGCGATGGGCATCCGGCTGGAGATCAAGCCGGAGACCGACCTGGGCGAGGAGCTGGACGACGCGGTGCTGCACGACCCCACGTCGACCCGGGTGTTCCAGCTCTCGGTCTACGCGTACCTGGGCTACCTGCAGGAGTCGCTGCTGCACGCGCTGATCGAGGGGTGAGCGCGGCGTGACGGGCGCCACGGGCCCCTCCGGGGGTCCGTGGGGCGGGGTAAAGTGGCCGTCGTGCTGACCATTGACCGGGCGATCCTCGACGCGATCGTCGCCCACGCCCGCCGGGATCACCCGGACGAGGCGTGTGGCGTGGTCGCCGGCCCGGCCGGCAGCGACCGGCCGGTGCGGCACATCCCGATGGACAACGCGGCCCGGTCGATGACGTTCTACGAGTTCGACTCGATGGAGCAGCTGCGGGTCTGGCGCGAGATGGACGACCGCGACGAGGAGCCGGTGGTCATCTACCACTCGCACACCGCCACGGAGGCGTTCCCGTCCCGCACCGACATCTCCTTCGCCGGCGAGCCCGGCGCGCACTACCTGCTGGTCTCGACGCGCGAGCCCGACTCCGAGGAGATCCGGTCGTTCCGCATCGTGGACGGTGAGGTGACCGAGGAGCCGGTCGAGGTGCGGGATGGCACCATTGAATCCATGGAGCTGATGCCCCATGGTGCCTGATCCCCACGCCGTCCAGACGTACATGTTCGGCCAGAGTCCGACGACGGTCGATTACGAGTGTCGGCGCTGATCCTGCGCGCCCCGGAACCGTAATCGCTTCCATTCAATCGTCGTCTGTCGATTCTTCCTTCAGGAGTACGCCATCATGGCCATCGAAGTTCGCATCCCCACCATCCTGCGCTCCTACACCGGCGGCGCGAAGGTCGTCGAGGGCTCCGGCGACACGCTCGCCGACCTGCTCACCGACCTCGACTCGCGCCACTCCGGCATCCGCGGCCGCCTGGTCACGCCGGAGGGCACGCTGCACCGGTTCGTGAACATCTACGTCAACGACGAGGACGTGCGCTTCCTCGGCGGTCTCGAGGCCAAGCTCTCCGACGGCGCGTCCGTCACCGTGCTCCCGGCCGTGGCCGGTGGCGCGTTCGGCTTCGCGGCCGCTGCCGCGCTGCTCGGCCACAACGGCCGATAACGACATGGCGCGGTACGACAGCCTGCTGGACCTCGGTGGCGACACGCCGCTGATCGGACTGCCTCGCCTGTCGCCGGTGGTGCCCGAGGGGGCGCCACCGGTCCGCCTGTGGGCGAAGCTGGAGGATCGCAATCCCACCGGCAGCGTCAAGGACCGCGCCGCCGCGTTCATGATCCGGGCGGCCGAGGAGGCCGGCCGGATCCGTCCGGGTGACACGATCCTGGAGCCGACCAGCGGCAACACCGGCATCTCGCTGGCCATGGTGGCGAAGCTGCGCGGTTACCGCCTGGTCTGCGTGATGCCGGAGAACGTCTCCGCCGAGCGCACCCAGCTGCTGCGGATGTACGGCGCGGAGATCATCTTCTCGCCCGCGGCCGGCGGCTCGAACCAGGCGGTGGCCACCGCGAAGCAGATCGCGGCCGAGCACCCCGACTGGGTGATGCTCTACCAGTACGGCAACGAGGCGAACGCCCGCGCCCACTACGAGACCACCGGCCCGGAGCTGCTGCGCGACCTGCCGTCGATCACACACTTCGTGGCCGGTCTCGGCACCACCGGCACGCTCATGGGCACCGGCCGCTACCTGCGGGAGAAGGTCGAGGGCATCGAGATCGTGGCCGCCGAGCCGCGCTACGGCGAGCTGGTCTACGGCCTGCGCAACCTCGACGAGGGGTACGTGCCGGAGCTCTACGACGCCACCGTGCTCACCCGCCGGTTCTCCGTCGGCACCCGCGACTCGGTGCTGCGCACGCGGCAGCTCGTCGAGGTCGAGGGGCTGTTCGCCGGGTTCTCCACCGGCGCGGTGCTGCACGCGGCGCTCAACGTCGCGCACGAGGCCGTGAAGGCGGGGCGGCGGGCCGACGTGGCGTTCCTGGTCGCCGACGGCGGCTGGAAGTACCTCTCCACCGGCGCCTACGGCGGCACCCTGGCCGAGGCCGAGGAGTCGCTCGAGGGTCAGCTCTGGGCCTGAGGCCCCGACGCCCCACCCGGTGAGTCCCACGTGTGCCGGGAGCGGGAGGACCGGACCCGGTCCTCCCGCTCCGCGGCGTGGGTCTACAGCAGCGGGGATGCCAGCAGCGCGGCCGTCGCCGCGGCGAGCATGATCCAGGGCAGCCGGCGGCGGTGGACCGACATGAAGGCGCCGACCGTGAATGCGATCCCGGTCACACCCACGGCGACCGTCGCGGGCTCGTGCCAGCCACCGGCCGTGTCCGCGACGAGCGCCGCGAGACCGCGCACCGCGACGGCCAGCCCGAACAGCGCGAGCGCCCCGGCCCAGCAGGAGAGCGTGAGCAGGCGCCGGGTGGACGGCTCCGGGTCGGTGTCCGCGGGCATGCGGAACGCCGGGCCGATGACCGGCGCGCGCCGCTGATCAGGCAGATCGGTGGTCTCCGTGAACATCGGGAGCCAGCCGGTGGTGGTGGCGTCGGGCACGTCGTTACTCCGATCTCGGAATGGACCTGTTGCCGCGCCGGGGGGAGACTCCTCACCCAGTGCAACGCCGCATGCGCACGCGGCGTAACGATGGCCGCGTCGGAGGGCCTCCGTGCGCTTATCGCAATCCGTTGTCACCTTCGTGACAAGTTCGATCAGACCTTTATGTGCCGCACTGGTCACGGCGTAGGCTGCGCAGCGTGGTGGATTCTCGGCGCGTGATCTCGGGCGAGGATCCGATCGAGCATCGGTTTTGGAATGACCAATCGTCGACAGCGCAGCGTGACAACGGGGTAGCAGAATGCGATTGACCGTGCTTGGCTGTGCCGGCAGTTTCCCCGGTCCCGAGTCGGCCTGCTCCGCGTACCTGCTCTCGGTCGACGGCTTCAACCTGCTGATCGACTTCGGCTCCGGCTCGATGAGCGCGCTCCAGCGCTACGCCGGCCTGCACTCGGTGAACGCGATCCTGATCAGCCACCTGCACTGCGACCACGTGCTGGACGCCTGCACCTACGTGGTGGCCCGGCGGTACGCGCCGGACGGCCCGCTGCCGCCGCTGCCGGTCTACGCGCCGGACGGCGCGCCGGACCGCATCGCCACCGCCTACAGCCTCGACGAGGGCCCGGTCGACGACGTCTACACGTTCTACAGCCTGCAGCCCGGCACGTTCCCGATCGGCCCGTTCTCGGTCACGGTCGACCGGGTCAACCATCCGATAGAAACGTACGGCGTGCGCGTCGAGCACGAGGGCCGGGTGCTGGCCTACTCGTCCGACACCGCGCCGTGCGACTCGCTGCTGCGGCTGGCCCAGGGCGCGGACGTGTTCCTCTGCGAGGCCAGCTACCTCGACGGCGTCGACAACCCGCCGGACCTCCACCTGACCGGGCGCGAGGCGGGCGAGATCGCGGACAAGGCCGCGGTCGGCCGGCTGTTGCTCACCCATCTGGTCGCGGCGTGGGGCAGCGAGGCGCTCACCCAGGACGCGGCGCAGGCCGCGTTCAACGGCCCGGTCGAGATCGTCCGTCCGGGCGCGCGTTACGAGATCTGAGCCATCGACCGCGGTGGCGTTTTCTTGTGCCAGAGTTCGCCGTCTGGACAACCGGCTTTCAGCTCCCGCACCGGACGTGACCGCACGGTGAGCCCATGCGTATCGCGATCATCACGGAGTCGTTCCTGCCGGATGTCAACGGCGTCGCGCACTCCGTCGTGCGCGTCGCGGAGCACCTCGTCAGCCAGGGGCACGAGCCGCTCGTCATCGCGCCCAACCCGGCGATGACGACCCGCCGCGTGCTGCCGGCCACCGACTATCCGGTGGTCCGGGTGGCGAGCTTCCCGATGCTGGGGTACAGGGACTTCCGCCTCGGACTCCCGGTGCCCAAGATTGCCGAGGCGCTCGATGCGCACCGACCGGACGTCGTGCACCTGGCCAGCCCGTTCTTCCTGGGCGGCCGCGGCTCGGTGCTCGCCGCCCAGCGTGGCCTGCCGACCGTCGCCGTCTACCAGACCGACGTGGCCGCGTACGCGCGCCTCTACAAGCTCGGCTGGGGCGAGGCCACGGCCTGGAAGTGGATCAGGCAGATCCACAACACCGCCGACCGTACGCTCGCGCCCTCCACCGCGTCCGCCGAGGCGCTCATCGCGCACGGCGTCTCCCGGGTCTGGCTGTGGCGGCGCGGCGTGGACGTCGAGCGGTTCCGCCCCGACCACCGGTCCGAACTGGTCCGTCGCGCGCTCGCGCCGAACGGTGAGCTGATCGTCGGCTACGTCGGCCGGCTCGCGGTCGAGAAGCGCGTCGACCTGCTGGCCGCGACGAGCCGCCTGCCCGGCGTGAAGGTGGTCATCGTCGGCGACGGGCCCGCGCGCAAGGAGCTGGAGAAGGCGGTGCCGGACGCGACCTTCCTCGGCGCTCGCCACGGCGAGCAGCTCGCCCGGCTGTACGCCAGCATGGACATCTTCGCGCACACCGGGCCGCACGAGACGTTCGGTCAGACCGTGCAGGAAGCGATGGCGTCCGGTCTGCCGGTCGTCGCGCCCGCGGTCGGCGGACCGGTCGATCTGGTCAAACCCGGTGTGACCGGCGAGCTGGTGCCGCCGGAGGACGCGGCCGCGCTCGCGGACGCGGTCGCCGGTCTGGTCGCGGACGACGAGCGGCGAGTCGAGTTCGGACGGGCCGCGCGGGCCACCGTGGCCCGCCGAAGCTGGGCGGCCGTTGGCGACGAACTGCTCGGGCATTACGCTGCCGTGGTCGCCGGTCCCGGTGTGCCGGCGCCCGTGCGGATCGCGGCCTGAGGCTGTGTCCATCCTGCACGCCAGCCCTGACCAGGAGGTTCTCCCGGTGTCGATCCCCGGCCAGCGCGCGTCGTCGGAACCCATGACGCCGCCGGGCGGTCTGCGCATCGTCCGGCTGGCGAACTTCGTCATGTCCCGCTCCGGGGGGTTGCGCACCGCGCTGCGCAACCTCGGCGAGGGCTACCGGGACGCCGGGCACGAGCCGATCCTGGTCGTGCCGGGCAAGAAGGCCGGCGACGAGATGACCTCCTACGGGCGCGTGATCACGCTGCCCGGCACCATGGTCCCGCGGACCGGTGGCTACCGGCTGATGCTCGGCCGCCGCCGGCTCGCCGCGGTGCTGGAGGGCCTGCGGCCGGACCGGCTGGAGGTCTCCGACCGCAGCACGCTCCGCTGGACCGGCGACTGGGCGAAGGCGCACGGCGTACCGTCGATGATGGTGTCGCACGAGAGCCTGGCCGGCCTGCTGCACGTGTGGGGGGTGCCGGCCGGCGCCGGCGGGCGCGCGGCCGACGTGCTGAACGCGCGCACCGCCCGCCAGTTCGACACGATCCTCTGCACCACCGCGTGGGCGGCTGCGGAGTTCAAGCGGATCGGCACGCCGAACCTGGTCGAGGTCCCCCTCGGGGTGGACCTCGACGGGTTCACCCCGAAGCACCACGACCCGGCGATCCGCGCCCGGTTCGCCCGGGACGACGAGGCGCTGCTCGTGCACTGCAGCCGCCTCTCCCCGGAGAAGCGGCCCGAGCTGGCGATCGACGCGCTCGCCGCGCTGCTCGCGTCCGGCGTCAAGGCGTCGCTGGTGGTGGTCGGCGACGGTCCGCGCCGTGCGGCACTGGCCTACAAGGCGGCGCGGCTGCCGGTCCGGTTCGCCGGCTTCATCAACGACCGCACCACCGTCGCCGGGCTGCTGGCCAGTGCGGACGTGGCGATCGCGCCCGGGCCGGTGGAGACGTTCGGCCTGGCCGCGCTGGAGGCGCTCGCCTGCGGCACGCCGGTGGTGGTCAACGCGGCCAGCGCGCTGCCCGAGGTGGTCGGCGACGCGGGCACGGCGGTGGCCGGCACCGGTGCGGCGTTCGCGGCGGGCGTGCGGGAGCTGCTGGAACGCCCCGAGGAGGAACGCCGGAAGGCCGCGCGGGCCCGGGCCGAGCAGTTCGGCTGGCCCGCCGCGATCGAGGGCTTCCTGCGCGCCCACGGCGCGCCGCGGCAGGCCGCGGCGCCGAACGCTCAGGAGACACCCGAGCCGACCACCCGGGACAACTGAGCGGAGACGCACGGGCACGTAAGCGGCCCGCGCGAGACACGTGAGCGGCCCGCGCGAGACACGTGAGCGGCCCGCGCGAGACACGTGAGCGGAGCGCTTGAGACACGCGAGCGGAGCGCTTGAGGGCCCGCGAGCGGAGCTCGGTGGCCAGAGCATAGGCTTTCCGCCATGGCGCGTCCCGATGGCAGAACGACCGAGCAGCTCCGACCGGTGACCCTGGCTCGTCACTGGAGCGCGAATCCGGAAGGGTCGGTGCTGGTCGAGTTCGGCGCCACCCGGGTGCTCTGCACCGCCAGCGTCACCGAGGGGGTGCCGCGCTGGCGGAAGGGCTCCGGCCTCGGCTGGGTGACCGCGGAGTACGCGATGCTGCCCCGCGCCACCAACTCCCGGTCCGACCGGGAGAGCGTGAAGGGGCGCATCGGCGGCCGCACCCACGAGATCTCCCGCCTGATCGGGCGCAGCCTGCGCGCCTGCATCGACCTGAAGGCGCTCGGCGAGAACTCGATCGTGCTGGACTGCGACGTGCTGAACGCGGACGGCGGCACCCGCACCGCCGCGATCACCGGGGCCTACGTGGCGCTGCACGACGCGGTCACCTGGATGGCCGGCCGGAAGATGCTCGGCGGCCGTACCGTGGAGAAGGTCGTGCACCGGTCGGTGGCCGCGGTCAGCGTCGGCCTGATCGGCGGTGAGCCGCGCCTCGATCTGTGCTACACCGAGGATGTGGCGGCCGATGTGGACATGAACATCGTCTGCACCGGCGAGGGCGACTTCGTCGAGGTCCAGGGCACCGGCGAGGCGACCGTCTTCGGGCGCGCCCAGCTCGACGCGCTGCTCGACCTCGGCGTGGCCGGCTGCGCCGACCTGGCGGAGGCTCAGCGGAAGGCGCTCTCGGCATGACGAAACTGCTTCTGGCCACGCGGAACGCGAAGAAGCTCACCGAGCTGCAGAGCATCCTGGACGCCGCGCTCGGCGCCAGCCGCGTCCAGCTGGTCGGCCTCGACTCGGTGCCGGAGTACCCGGAGGTCCCGGAGTCCGGGCTCACGTTCGGCGAGAACGCGCTGATCAAGGCGCGCGAGGGCGTCCGGCACACCGGCCTGCCCACGGTCGCGGACGACTCCGGCCTGGCCGTGGACGCGCTCTCCGGCATGCCGGGCGTGTTCAGCGCCCGCTGGTCCGGCCGGCACGGTGACGACCGGGCCAACACCGACCTGGTGCTCGCCCAGATCGCGGACGTGCCGGAGCAGCACCGCGGCGGCGCGTTCGTCTGCGCGGCCGCGCTGGTCCTGCCGGGCGGCAAGGAGCACCTGGTCGACGGCCGGATGGCCGGCCGGCTGCTGCGTGCGCCGCGCGGCGAGGGCGGGTTCGGCTACGACCCGATCTTCATCGCCGAGGGGCAGCAGAAGACCAACGCGGAGCTCACGCCGGCGGAGAAGAACGCGATCAGCCACCGCGGGAAGGCGTTCCGGGCACTCGCCAAGGTCATCGCCAAGGAGCTGACCTAGCGGGACGGCCGAGTTCGGCGCTGAATAACCCTCAATCCGTAGCGCATTCAGGGCATGATGAGTCTCGTGTACGACTTCGACGTCCTGGTGCTGGGATCGGGCCCGAGCGGGCAGAAGGCCGCGATCGCCGCGGCGAAGCTGGATCGACGGGTCGCCATCGTCGAGCGGCGCAACATGATCGGTGGCGTGTGCATCAACACGGGCACCATTCCGTCCAAGACGCTGCGTGAGGCCGTGGTCTACCTGACCGGCCTCAATCAGCGCGAGATGTACGGTCGCGACTACCGGGTCAAGGACGACATCACGGTCGGCGACCTGAGCGCGCGCACGTCGCACGTGATCGGCCGCGAGGTCGAGGTGATCCGCAGTCAGCTGCAGCGCAACCGGGTGCGGCTGCTCACCGGCACCGGCTCGTTCTTCGACGCGCACACCGTCTCGGTCGACGACGACAGCGGCCGCGAGACCAAGGTGACCGCCGAGAAGATCATCGTGGCCGTGGGCACCAAGCCGGCCCGCCCGTCCACCGTCGACTTCGACGACCGGACGATCATAGATTCCGACGGCATCATCAACCTCGAGCACGTGCCGAACTCGATGATCGTGGTCGGTGCCGGCGTGATCGGCATCGAGTACGCGTCGATGTTCGCCGCGCTCGGCACGAAGGTCACCGTGGTCGAGCGCCGCGACCGGATGCTCGAGTTCTGCGACCTGGAGATCATCGAAAGTCTGAAGTACCACCTGCGCGACCTGGCCGTGACGTTCCGGTTCGGCGAGACCGTGGCCTCGGTCGAGCGGCACCCGCGCGGCGCGATCGCGCTGCTGGAGTCCGGCAAGCGGATCGGCGCGGACACGGTGATGTACTCGGCCGGCCGCCAGGGCCTCGGCAGCGAACTTCAGCTGGAGAACGCCGGGCTGGAGGCGGACAGCCGGGGCCGGATCGCGGTCAACGAGAGCTACCAGACCACGGTCGACCACATCTACGCGGTCGGCGACATCATCGGTTTCCCCGCGCTCGCCTCCACCTCGATGGAGCAGGGGCGGCTCGCGGCGCACCACGCCTGCGGGGAGCCCGCCCGCGACATGCAGAAGCTCCAGCCGATCGGCATCTACACCATCCCGGAGATCAGCTTCGTCGGGCGGACCGAGGACGAGCTGACCGAGGCGCGCATCCCGTTCGAGGTGGGCATCGCCCGCTACCGTGAGCTGGCCCGCGGGCAGATCATCGGTGACTCGTACGGCATGCTCAAGCTTTTGGTCTCGCCGGACGACGGCAAGCTGCTCGGCGTGCACGTCTTCGGCACCGGCGCGACCGAGCTGGTCCACATCGGGCAGACCGTGATGGGCTGCAACGGCACGGTCGACTACCTGGTGGACGCGGTCTTCAACTACCCGACGCTGGCCGAGAGCTACAAGGTCGCGGCGCTCGACGCGATGAACAAGATGCGCCACATCCACCGCATCGCGACCTGAAGGTGCGCTTAAGTCTGGTTTAGGGCGGTCGATACGCATCGGCCGCCCTTCTACCGTCACCTGGTGATCATCAAGAGACTCCTGATCGGCGCCGTGACGCTGGTGGCCGCCGGCGCCGCCACGGTCTACGGCATCCAGAGCGCGAACGCCGCGACGTACCCCGGCCCGGGCGTCGTCACCGGCAGCACGTTCGCCCACGACCCGGCGATGGTGAAACGGCCGGCGGGCGGCTATCTGCTGGCCGTCACCGCGCCCGGCATCGGCCTGAAGACCTCCACGGACCGCACGGCCTTCGCCGACGCCGGGGTCGCGTTCCCGAACGGCGCGCCGTGGACGCTGCCGTACACCAAGGGTGACACGAACCTGTGGGCGCCGGACCTGACCTACCGCAACGGTCAGTACTGGCTGTACTACTCGGCCTCCAGCTTCGGCGGCAACACCTCCGCGATCTTCCTGGCGACCAGCACCACCGGCGCGGCCGGCAGCTGGGTCAACCGGGGCCTGGTCATCGAGAGCCGGAGCACCGACACCTTCAACGCGATCGACCCGAACCTGTTCATCGACGGCGACGGGAGCTGGTGGCTGTCGTTCGGCTCGTTCTGGGGCGGCATCAAGATGATCCGGCTCAACGGCGGGACCGGCCTGCGCACGCCCACGGACACCGCGGTCCGGCCGCTGGCCGAGCGGTTCGTCAACAGCAAGTCGGTCGAGGCGCCGTTCGTCTACAAACGCGGTGGGTACTACTACCTGTTCGTCGCGTTCGACCTCTGCTGCCGGGGCGCGTCCAGCACGTACCGCACGATGGTCGGCCGCGCGAAGAGCATCACCGGGCCGTACGTCGACCGCAACGGCACCCCGATGACCGCGGGCGGCGGCACCGAGATCATGGCCACCCACGACGCGGTCCACGGTCCCGGCCACCCGGCGGTGCTGCGCGACGGCGACCAGGACGTCCTGATCTACCACTACTACACGCCGGCCGGCGACGCGAAGCTCGGCATCAACCTGCTCCGGTGGGACTCCGCGGGCTGGCCCGCCGCCTACTGACGCCGGAGCCGGGCGAGCAGCGGGTCACGCGCCGTCCGGGTCGGGGGCGGCGAGACGCATCCCGGCCCGGATGCCGCGCTCGGCCAGCGCGGTCAGCTGCGGCACGTCCTGGGTGACACCGGGACGACCGGCGAGGTAGCCGGCGATCCGGACCGGGTCCCAGGAGTGGGCCTCGTGCAGGCCGCTGGAGATCATCTCCAGGTAGCGGGCGGCCGGGGCGTTGAGCGTCGCGGTGGCGGCGGTCCACGGCGCGGTGAACGTGATCATCGGGTGGCCGTCCCGGTCACCGGCGTGCACCAGCGTCTCGTAGCGGCCGTCGCCGAGGGTCTGGTGGCCGTCGGTCAGCACCGGCGTGAGGTCGAGGTCGGTGCCGGGCGGGCGGTACATCTCCTGGGCCGCGATGTCGGCGAACTGCGACAGCGTGACCAGGTAGCTGCGCGCGGCGGCGGTGCCGGCCAGGTCCCGGTCGTAGAACGCGGCACCGCCGGTCCACGCGGGCGACTCACCGGCGAAGTAGATGCCGCCGGGCAGCGTCGACCCGGCCGTACGACGCGGTGGCGACGTGTCCCGGCAGCCCGGATAGGTGCGGCGGCCGCCCGGCGGGGTGCCGCCGCCGAGGTAGTAGCCGAGCCGGGTGGCGTGCATGTTCGAGCCGTACGCGGTGTACCAGACCAAACGCGGCATCGTCATGTGCCGGACTCCTCCCGGCGTGGTCACGTCGTCGGCGACTCTACATATGCCTGGCCGGACCGGCGAACCGCCGATCCGGCCAGAGGGGGGTGTCCCTATGGTTTTCGTCAAGCCTCAGGGGCAGATTCCTTGGTTGTTTTGGGCTGGTACGGGGTTTTGGTGCGGAGCATGGCGTGGAGGACGTCGGCGCGGCGGCGGGCGAGGCAGATGATGGCGGCGTTGTGTTTCTTGCCCTCAGCGCGTTTGCGGTCGTAGTAGGCCCTGGATGGTGGGTGGGACAGCGACGCGAACGCGGCGAGGAAGAACGCGCGTTTGAGCTGCTTGTTCCCGGATTTCGGCGGGTGTTCGCCGCGGATCGAGCTGCCGGAACGCCGCGTCACGGGCGCGAGCCCGGCGTAGGCGGCGAGGTGCCCTGCGGTCTTGAACGCGGTGGCGTCGCCGACTTCGAGGAGTATCCGGGCGCCGGTCCTGACGCCGATGCCGGGCATCGAGGTCAGGACCTCGGCGAGAGGGTGGGCATCAAGCATCCGTTCGACCTCGTCCGCGACCTGGTCACGCTGCTGCATGGCCTGCCGGAGGCTGTCGGCGAGTCGGGGCAGGACGGTCTCGGCGGCGGTGGTGCCGGGGACGGTGACGGTCTGCTCGTCCAGCGCGGCCAGGACCTGCTCGATGAGCCGGGCTCCCATCCGTGGCGCCTTCGGGGCGACGATCGAGGTGAGGTCGCGCCGGCCGGTCGTGCGCAGCCCAGCGGGGCCGCCGCAACGGGACAGCAGTTCCAGCACCGCTGGGTGGGTGACTTTGGGGCCGAGGATGCGTTCCAGTGGCGGGTGGATCTGGGTGAGCAGGCCGCGGATGCGGTTGCTGATCCGGGTGGCCTCGCCGGCCAGGTCGTCGTCGTAGCCGATCAGGACCTCCAGCTCGGCGAGGGTCTCGTCGCCGGTGTCGACGCGGCGCAGGGTGTGGGGCAGGGTGCGGGCGGCGTCGGCGATGACGTAGGCGTCTCTGGCGTCGGTCTTGGCCGTGCCGGGGTGGAGGTCGGCGAGGCGGCGCATCGCGAGTCCGGGCAGGTAGGCGACCTGGCAGCCGGTGGCGCGGGCGACCGCGACGGGCAGGGCGCCGATCGAGGCGGGCTGATCGACGACGACCAGGACCCGGCCGTGCCGGGCGAGTTTGGTGAACAGGGTCTTCAGACGTTTCTCGGTGTTCGGCAGCGGCGCATCGTGCAGCCGCTTTCCGTCCCGGCCGAGGGCGACCGCGTGGTGGTCGCTCTTGCCGACGTCGAGCCCGAGGAACACGTCGTACTCGTTGTGCACCGCATGCCTTCCATCACCGCAGGTCAACCGGGGTCCAGTCGCGGTCGGGCGTCGAACTGCCGGCACCCACGTTACGAAGAGACCAACCCCAGCAAGCGGGGCGGCCGGGTCCCTATTCAGCGGTCCGTCGACGCCACCCGACCCGGCGGCAACACCCCCCGGATCATGCGTACGACAGGGGGAAAGAGCCATACCGAGCCGAGCGACCAAACAACCCCGAAGGGGTTGATCAAAAAGGTAACGGTGAGGGTCAGTTGTTGCCGGTCTTCAGCGTCGGCGGCGTGCGGGCGCCCTCCTCGGCGTCGCTGAGCGCCGTCGGGTCGACGCCGATGCCGCCGGCCACCGTGATCATCTGCTCCTTGGTCAGCCCGGTGCTGTGCGCGAACTGCACGGTGAGGGAGACCTTCTCCGACTGGGCGACGAAAATCTGCGTGGCGCCCGCGATGTCGCCCTCCGCCGGGATGGTCCGGAGCGCGGCGGGCCTGTCCCCGATGGTGAATTGCTCGTCACCGGTCGGGTTGACCATGAAGTCCGTGACCTCGAGGAACACGGCGATCTTGTCGGTGTAGACGCGCGGGTTGAACAGCTCGGACGCCGGGTCGTCGCCGGGGCCGGGGCTCTTCGCTCGTTCCGGTGCCAGGACCAGCTCGTACTCGTCCTGGTTCTGGACGAAGAAGCCCTGCGGGACCTGGTCGATGGTGAAGCGGCCGGGCTTCTCGCCGGTGTAGGCGACCAGCTGGACGCCGCCGGTGACCGCGCTCTGCGAGACGCCGGGCGGCACCTGACCGGCCAGGCCGGGGTTCGGCGTGGAGTTGCCCGGGCCGGAGATGGTCAGGGCGAACGCGGTGGCGACGGCCGCGACGCTGAACGCGGAGCCGGTGGCGATCTGAGCGGCCCGGCGCCGCCGGACGGCCCGGCGGCCACGGTCGAGGTCACCGGCGATGGCGGTGGCGGACGGGTCGTCGATCGAACCGCCGAGGCGCTCCATGCGGCTGTGCAGATCCATCATCGGGTCAACTCCTGTTGGTGAAGCGTGGTGGGCTGAGCGGATGTGGAACGAGGGGCAGTGGGCCGCTCCAGCGCGGCACGCAGCTTGTCCAGGGCCCGGGCGGTCTGACTCTTGACCGTGCCGGTCGAGCAACCGAGTGCTTCCGCCGTCTCCGCGACGTCCAGCTCGTAGAAGAAGCGGAAGACGACCGCGGCCCGCATCCGTGGTGGAAGCGCGCCCAGCGCCTGCGCCAGCTCCGGGTCCGTGCCGTCCGGCGTGTCCGCCGCGGCACGCTCCGGGAGGCGCTCGGACGGTCGCTCGAATCGCCACCAGGCCCGGCGGCGCTCCGTGATGAGGGCGTTGACCAGCACCCGGCGTACGTACCCGTCCGGGTTGGCGGCCCGGCGGTACGCGGTCCAGGAGACGTAGAGCTTGGTCAGTGCCGTCTGCACGAGGTCCTCGGCGAGGTGTCCGTCACCCGCGGTCAGCAGCCTGGCCGTGTGGAGAAGGTGTCCGCGCCGGTCGGCCACGAAGTCGTGGAACTGCTCGTCGCGCTCGGATCTCCCCGAGCCTCTGTCTCGTTTCACGTTCACCCTGACCTCCTCGCCGGGGGCCGGGGTTGCACGGCTCCTACCCGAGTTGCCCGACCGTCTCCTCGATCGCGGACCGCAGCGCCGGGCCGGCGACCGCCGCGCGCGCCGCCTCCATCGCCGGGGCCAGGAAGATGTCCGGTCCGGGCCCGCCCGCGAACGCGGTCACCGCCTCGACCGCGAGCCGCCCGGCCGGGGACGGCGTGAGCGGCGCCCGGAGCTGGATGCCGCGGACCGCGCTGAGCAGCTCGACCGCGAGGATGCTGGTCAGGTTGTCCAGCACGGTGCGCAGCTTCTTGGTCGCCGCCCAGCCCATGGACACATGGTCCTCCTGCATGCCGCTGGTCGGCAGCGAGTCGACCGAAGCCGGCGCGGCCAGCCGGCGGTTCTCCGCCACGATGCCCGCGGCCGTGTACTGCGCGATCATCAGCCCGGAGTTGACGCCCGCGTCCGGCGACAGGAACGGCGGCAGGGCACGGTTGCGGGTGACGTCGAGCAGCCGGTCGACGCGGCGCTCCGCGATCGCGCCCACCTCCGCGGCCGCGATCGCCAGGAAGTCCGCGGCGAAGCCGAGCGGCGCGCCGTGGAAGTTGCCGGTCGACTCGACGCGGCCGTCCGGCAGCACCACCGGGTTGTCGACCACGGAGACCAGCTCGCGGGCCGCGGTGGTGGTGACGAACCCGAGCGTGTCCCGGGCCGCGCCGGCCACCTGCGGCGCGCACCGCATCGAGTACGCGTCCTGCACCGCGTGCGCCAGGTCGTCCCGGTGCGAGTCCATGATCGCCGAGCCCTGCAGCAGCCGGTGGATGTTCGCCGCGGACGTCGCCTGGCCCGGGTGCGGGCGGATGGTGTGCAGCTCCGGCAGGAACGGCCGCTCCGAGCCGAGCATCGCCTCGACCGCGAGCGCCGCGGTCACGTCCGCCATGGTGAACAGGTGCCGGGCATCCTCGATCGCGAGCAGCAGCATGCCGAGCATGCCGTCGGTGCCGTTGATCAGCGCGAGCCCTTCCTTGGAGTCGAGCGCGATCGGGGCGAGGCCGGCCTGACCGAGCGCGTCGGCGGCGTCCAGCCGGCCGCCGTCCTTGCCGAGCACCCAGCCCTCGCCGAGCAGCACCAGCGCGCAGTGGGCGAGCGGCGCCAGGTCACCGGACGCGCCGAGCGAGCCGTGTTCCGGCACCCACGGCGTGATGTCGTGGTTGAGCAGGTCGACCAGCGCCTGGGCGAGCAGCGGGCGAACCCCCGAGTGACCGAGGGCCAGCGACCGTACGCGCAGCAGCATCATCGCCCGGACCACCTCGCGCGGCATCGGCGCGCCGACGCCGGCCGCGTGCGACCGGATCAGCGCGTGCTGCAGCTCGGCCCGGCGGGACGGGTCGACGAACGTGTTCGCCAGCGCGCCGAAGCCGGTGGAGACGCCGTAGACCGGGCGGCCCCCGGCCTCGATCCGGTCGACGATGTCCCGGCTGCGGGCCATGCTGTCCCGCGCCTCCGACGAGATCGTGACCCGGGCGGAGTCGCGGGCCACCGCGATCACGTCGGTGGCGGAGACCCCGAGCGGGGTGACGACGACGGTCATAGCTTCACTCCGTTGTGCACGACAGCGCTGATCAGTGGCACCCCGGGCCGGTAGGCCAGGTGCAGGTACGAGGGAGCGTCCAGGACGATCAGGTCGGCGCGCCGGCCCGGCGCGATCACGCCGATGTCGTCGCGGCGCAGCGCGCGGGCGCCACCGGCGGTCGCGGCCCAGACCGCCTCCGCCGGCGTCATCCGCATCTCGCGGACCGCCAGTGCGATGCAGAACGCCATCGACGACGTGTACGACGACCCCGGGTTGCAGTCCGTGGCGAGCGCGACGGTGGCGCCCGCGTCGAGCAGCCGGCGCGCGTCCGGGTACGGCGACCGGGTGGAGAACTCCGCGCCCGGCAGCAGCGTCGCCACCGTCCACGTCCCGGCGAGCGCCTCCACGTCCCGGTCGGTGAGGTGGGTGCAGTGGTCCGCGCTGGCCGCGTCGAGCTCCACCGCGAGCTGCACGCCCGGCCCGTGCCCGAGCTGGTTGGCGTGCACCCGGACGCCGAGCCCGGCCGCCTTGCCCACGGTCAGGATCGCGCGCGCGTGGTCGGCGTCGAACGCGCCGGTCTCGCAGAACACGTCGATCCACCGGGCGTACGGCGTGGCCGCGTGCAGCATCGGCCCGCAGACCAGCGAGACGTAGTCGTCGACGCGCGCGGCGTACTCCGGCGGGACCACGTGCGCGCCGAGGAACGTGGTCTCCGCGGTCAGCTCGCGGGCGATCCGCAGCGAGCGGGCCTCGTCGGCGACGGACAGCCCGTACCCACTCTTGATCTCGATCGTGGTGGTGCCCTGCCGCAGCGCCTCGTCCCGCAGCCGGCCGGCGGCCTCGCGCAGCCGCTCGTCGGAGGCCGCGCGGGTGGCGGCGACGGTGGTCCGGATGCCGCCGCCGGTGTACGGCTCGCCGGCCATCCGGGCCGCGAACTCGCTCGCCCGGTCCCCGGCGAAGACCAGGTGCGAGTGGCTGTCCACGAAGCCGGGCAGCACCGCGCGGCCGTCCGCGTCGACGCGGTGGTCGGCGCCGGGCGCGTCCTTCGACCGGCCGACCCACACGATCGTGTCGGCCTCGACGACCACCGCCGCGTCCTTGAGCGTGGTCAGGTGCCCCCGTCCGCAGCACCCGGCGTCGTTCGTGACGAGCTCGCCGATCCGGTCGATCAGGAGAGCCATGCGATCGCCTCCCGCAGCTCGCGCGGCACGTCCAGGCGGGTGTGCCGCCCGTCCCGGACGATCCGGTCACCGTCCACCACCACGTCGGTGACGTCCGCGGCGGTCGCGGCGAAGACGATGCCGGCCGGGTCGGTGCCGGCCGTGCGCGGGGCGTCCAGCGTGACCGTCACCAGGTCGGCACGGGCACCCACGGTGATGGTGCCGGCGTCGTCCCAGCCGAGCGACGCGTGCCCGCCGGCGGTCGCGGTGCGGACCAGCGCGGCGGCGGTGAAGTGTCCCCGTTGCTCGGTGCGCAGGCGTTCGTGCAGCTCCACGGCGCGGGCCTCCTCCAGCGGGTCGATGACGGCGTGACTGTCGCTGCCGGTGCACAGCGGTGACCCGGCGGCGGCGAGTGCCGCGGCCGGCCCGATGCCGTCGCCGAGGTCACGTTCCGTGGTGGGGCACAGGCAGACGCGGGTACGGCTGCCGCCCAGCGCGTCGATGTCGTGCGCGGTGAGGTGGGTGGCGTGCGCGACGGTGGTGCCCGGCCCGAGCGCGCCGGCCTCGGCCAGCAGGCCGGTGGGGGTGCGGCCGTGCGCGGCGACGGCGGCCTCGTTCTCCGCGCGCTGCTCGGAGAGGTGCACGTGCAGCGGCGCCCGTCGTGCCGTGGCCCACGCGACGACGTCGGGGATCTGGTCCCGCGGGACCGCGCGGACGGAGTGGACGGCGGCGCCGAGCCGGGCGTGCGGTCCGGTGCGGACGGCGCCGGCCCGCTCGCCCCACGCCGCGGCCGTGCCGTCGCCGAACCGCAGGGCCACGCCGTCCAGCGGATCACCCGCCACCGACGCGGTCAGGTAGCACGTGTCCAGCAGCGTGATCCGGATCCCGGCCTGCGCCGCCGCCTCGACCAGCGCGGTGCCCATCTCGTTCGGGTCGTCGTAGCGCCGCCCGCCGGGCCCGTGGTGCAGGTAGTGGAACTCGCCCACGCAGGTGATCCCGGCCAGCGCCATCTCCGCGAAGACGGCCCGCGCCAGCCGCAGGTAGGACTCGGGGGTGAGCCGGGCCGCCACCGCGTACATCTGCTCCCGCCAGGTCCAGAACGTGCCCCGGCCCGCGTGCGTGCGCCCGCGCAGCGCCCGGTGGAACGCGTGCGAGTGCGCGTTCGCCAGGCCGGGCAGCGTCAGCCCGCGCAGCCGCTCGGCGCCCGCCGGCCGGGGCACGCCCGGCGTCACGGACGTGAACCGCCCGGCCGCCGCGGTGATCAGCACGTCCGCGACCGGTGCGTCGCCCAGCCAGGCGAGGTCGGCGTGCCAGGTCAGCGGCATGCCAGCTCCTCCAGCACGTCCGCGAGCGCCTCGATGCCGGCCTCGCAGTCCTCGTCGTCGGCGCGCTCGGCGGGCGCGTGCGAGACGCCGGTCGGGTTCCGCACGAACAGCATCACCGTGGGTACGACCGCGGACAGCACGCCGGCGTCGTGCCCGGCACCGGTCGGCAGCACCGGCGTCCTCGCACCGAGCACCGTGACGCACCGGTCGATCAGCCGCTCCGAGAAGCCGATCTCCCCGGTCGTCGACTCCGCCGTGATCGTGACCGTGGTGCCGTCCTTGGCGGCGCGCGTTGCGATCTTGGTGCCCAGTCCGGCCAGCAACTCGTCCAGCGTCGCCGTGGAGGCGGCCCGCGCGTCCAGCCAGCCGGTCACCCGGGACGGGATCGCGTTCGTCGCGTTCGGGTGCACCGCGACCCGGCCGACCGTGGCGTGCGCGCCGTGCGTGCGCGCCTCCTTGTTCGCGGCCAGCACCGCGAACGCGTAGGTGAGCATCGGGTCGCAGCGGTCGCCCATCAGCGTGGTCCCGGCGTGGTTGCCCTGGCCGGTGAAGTCCATCCGCCACCGGCCGTGCGGCCAGATCGACGAGCCGATCCCCACCGGTACGGTCAGCGCCCGCCCCTGCTCGACGTGCAGTTCCACGAACGCGTGCATGTCCCGCAGCCGGGCCGGGTCGGCACCGAGCCGCGCCGGGTCGAAGTCGTAGCCGGCCATCGCCTCGGCCAGCGTCACGCCGTCGGCGTCGGTGAGCGCGCGGGCCCGCTCCGGGTCGAGCGCGCCGGTCATCAGCCGGGAGCCGAGGCAGGCGACGCCGAAGCGGGAGCCCTCCTCCTCGGCGAACGCGGCGATCCGGATCGGCCGGGCCGGGGTGACGCCACGCGCGCGCAGCACCTCGACCGCGAGGAACGCGGAGACGACGCCGAGCGGCCCGTCGTAGGCGCCGCCGTGCGGCACGGAGTCGAGGTGGCTGCCGGTGACGACGGCCGGCCCGGTCGCGCCGGCCGGGTTCCAGGTCGCCCACATCGTGGTGTTGCCGTCCACCTCGAACTCCAGGTCCCGGTAGCGGGCCTCGGCCTCGAACCAGGTGCGCAGCTCCCACTCGGGCGGCGTCCAGGCGAGGCGGACATATCCGTCCCGCGGTGTGCCGCCGACCTCCGCGATCTCCCGCCAGAGATCGGTGAAGGCACTCACGACGCCGCCATCGGGATCTTGACGCCGCGCTCCGCCGCCACCGCGGACGCCTCGGGATAACCCGCGTCCACGTGCCGGATCACGCCCATCCCCGGGTCGTTCGTCAGCGTCCGCCGGATCTTCTCGCCGGCCAGCGCGGTGCCGTCCGCCACGCACACCTGCCCGGCGTGCAGCGACCGCCCGATCCCCACGCCGCCGCCGTGGTGCAGCGACACCCAGGACGCGCCGCTGGCCGTGTTGAGCAGCGCGTTGAGCAGCGGCCAGTCCGCGATCGCGTCCGAGCCGTCACGCATCGCCTCGGTCTCCCGGTAGGGCGACGCCACGGAACCGCAGTCCAGGTGGTCACGGCCGATCACGACCGGGGCGGACAGCTCGCCGGACGCCACCATCTCGTTGAAGCGCACGCCGGCGACGTCGCGTTCGCCGTACCCGAGCCAGCAGATCCGGGCCGGCAACCCCTGGAACGCCACGCGCTCGCCGGCCAGCCTCATCCACCGCGCCAGCGACTCGTTCTCCGGGAACAGCTCCAGCACCGCGCGGTCGGTGGCCGCGATGTCCGCCGGGTCGCCGGACAGCGCCGCCCACCGGAACGGCCCCTTGCCCTCGCAGAACAGCGGCCGGATGTACGCGGGCACGAACCCGGGGAAGTCGAACGCGCGGTCGTAACCGCCGAGCTGCGCCTCGCCGCGGATCGAGTTGCCGTAGTCGAACACCTCCGCGCCCGCGTCCTGGAAGCCGACCATCGCCGCCACGTGCGCGGCCATCGACGCCCGCGCGCGCTCGGTGTGCTCCTCCGGGGTCAGGCCGGCCGGGTCGCCGAGCGGTACGTAGGAGAGCGGATCGTGCGCCGAGGTCTGGTCGGTCACGACGTCGATCTCGACGCCGCGTCGCAGCAGCTCCGGGAACACGTGCGCCGCGTTCCCCACGACACCGATCGAGACGGCCCGCCGCTCCTTCTTCGCGGCCAGCGCGAGCCGCACCGCCTCGTCCAGGCCGGACGCGACCTGATCGAGGTAGCGGGTCTGCACGCGGCGCTCGAGCCGGGCCGGGTCGACGTCGACGATCAGGCACACGCCGCCGTTCATGGTCACCGCGAGCGGCTGCGCGCCGCCCATGCCGCCGCACCCGGCGGTCAGCGTGAGCGTGCCGGCCAGCGAGCCGCCGAACCGCTTGGCCGCCACGGCCGCGAACGTCTCGTAGGTGCCCTGCAGGATGCCCTGCGTGCCGATGTAGATCCATGAGCCGGCGGTCATCTGCCCGTACATGGTCAGGCCCAGGTTCTCCAGCCGCCGGAACTCCGGCCAGGTCGCCCAGTCACCGACCAGGTTCGAGTTGGCCAGCAGCACGCGCGGCGCCCACTCGTGCGTGCGGAACACGCCCACCGGCCGCCCGGACTGCACCAGCAGCGTCTCGTCGTCGGCCAGCTCGCCCAGCTCCCGCACGATCGCGTGGTAGGACGGCCAGTCGCGCGCGGCCCGCCCGGTCCCGCCGTAGACGACCAGATCCGCCGGCCGCTCCGCCACGTCCGGGTCGAGGTTGTTCATCAGCATCCGCATCGCGGCCTCCTGCGGCCAGCCCTTCGCGGTGCGCGTGCTGCCACGTGGCGCCCTGATCGCCATCCTCATCAACCTCCAGCGCTAGGGAACGAAAACCTGCCGGCGTGCGGCGGACGACTCGAACTCCTCCAGGCGCCGCTGCGTCTCCTCCGGCACCGCGTCGCAGATCGCCTGCAACAGCACCATGGCCAGCGTCATCGGCGCGGTGTGCAGGTCGAAGACCAGGCCGGCACCGACCCGCGCGGTCAGCACGTGCGCGGCCGGCTCCGCCGCGGGACTGACCGGCGAGTCGGTGATCACCACGGTGTGCAGGCCGAGCGCGCGCGCCTCGGCCAGCGCGTCCAGCGCCTCGCGCGGATACCGGGGCAGCACGATCGCCAGCATGGCGGTCGCACCGGCCGCGCGGGCCTGTTCCAGCCGATCGGTCAGCAGCGTGCCGCCGGTGTCGAGCACCCGCACGTCCGGCAGCACCTTCGCGGCGAAGAACCCGAAGTACGCGGCGAGCGGCGCGGCGGCCCGCAGCCCGAGCACCGGCAGCGGGCGCGACCCGGCCAGCGGCGCGGCCGCGGCGGCGAGCCGGCCGGCGTCGGCGAGATCACCGGCGAGCCGTTCCAGGTTCGCGGCCTCGTGCCGTACCGCGTGCTGCACGTCGTTGGGCTTCCCGCCCGGGGTCTCGGTCACGCCCGGGCCGGCGGCCTCGCGCAGGAGCTGCCGCAGCGCCGGGTAGCCGTCGAGGCCGAGCGCGGTCGCGAACCGGGTCACGGACGGCTGGCTCACGCCGGCCAGGTCCGCCACCTCGGCCGCGGACAGCCACGCGGCCGCGCCGGCGTGCTGGATCAGCGCGTGCGCGATCCGCCGCTGGGTGGGCGTCAGCCGGGCGTCGGCGAACAGGGCGAGCAGCCGGTCTGCGCCCTTTTCATTCATGTACGGATCGTATGCATGAAGTTATTCATCGGGCAACGACCGGGTGACGTTCTCTTAGGTTCTGATTAGAAACCTGGCCTCCGCTACGCACCGTGCGGAAGCATCCCAGGACGTGCATGACGAGACGACTCTGCTGTCCACGCTCCCCGGCAAGCGCCGCCGACCGAGATCCATGGTCACCTGGCTGGCCGCTGCCGGTGTCGCCGCGCTCGCCGGGGTGATCGGGCTGGCGCTGATGCTGCAGACCGGCTCGTCCGCCGCGTGCGCGGCCGCGCTGAGCGGCAAGGCCACGTTCTACGACATCGCCGGTGGCGGCGGCAACTGTTCCTACGACGGCCCGCCGGCCGACATGATGCACGTGGCGATGGGCCCGGGGGAGTACGCGGACGCGGCCGCCTGCGGCGGATACCTGAACGTGACCGGTCCGAAGGGGTCGGTCCGGGTCAAGATCGTGGACCAGTGCCCGGAGTGCGCGCAGGGCCACATCGACCTCAGCAAGGAGGCGTTCGCCAAGATCGGCAACCCGGTCGACGGCATCATCCCGGTCACCTACAGCACGGTCGCGAACCCGCCGCTGCCCGGCCCGCTCACGTTCCGGGTCAAGGAGGGCGCGTCGCAGTACTGGTTCTCGGTCCGCATCGACAACACCGGCAACGCGCTGCGCTCCGTGCAGGCGAAGAGCGCGGGCGGCGGCTTCGTGACGCTGAAGAAGTACGACTACAACTACTGGCAGGCGGACAGCGGCCTCGGCCCCGGCCCGTTCACGATCAAGGCGACGGACACGCAGGGCAACACCGCGACCGTGGACGGGGTCAAGCTCGCACCGGGCAGCACCCAGTCCAGCGGCGTGAAGATGTACGGTGCCGGCGCGAACACCGGCTCGGCCTCCGGCGGCGACTCCGCCGCGGCCGCCGCACCGGCCGCCCCGGTCCCGGCCAGGGCGACGCCGGCCGCGTCGAAGTCCGCGTCCCCCACGCCGTCGGCCTCGGCCTCGGCGTCCCCGTCGGCCGTCGCGTCCCCGTCCGCCCCGGCCGACGACGAGGCCGACGTGCAGCCACTGGCCGCCGCCACGCTGGACGTCGAGAAGACCTCCTGCGGCTGACCGCCGCGCCGCCGGCCCCGCCCCCGCGGTCGAGGGGTGGGGTCAGCGCAGCGGGAGCCACATGTGGATCTCGTCCCGGTCGTCGCCCGGCCCGACCCGGATCGCGCCCGGCATCCGGCCGACCTCCTTGTAGCCGGCACGCTGGTAGAAGCGCTCGGTGTCGTTGCCGGCCCGGACCGTCAGGTGCAGCGCCTCCAGCCCCGACGCGCGCGCCACCCGCTCGGCCTCGGCCAGCAGCGCCCGCCCGTACCCCCGGCCCTGCATCTCGGGGTGGATCATCACGCGCTTGAGCGTGCGCCAGTGCATCCGCAGGCCGGACCGGTTCCCGGTGAAGAACAGCAGCCCGACCAGCCGGCCCTCGGCATGCCCGACCAGCAACCGGTCCTCACCGTCGGCCAGGCTCGCGAACGTCGCCCGCGCCACCGCCGCGACCGCGTCCCGCTCGACCGGCGGCACGAACCCCACCGCACCCCCGGCCTCGGACGCCGCGTGCCACAGACTCACGATCTCCTCGCGCAGCGCGTCGGTCAGCTTCGGATCGACGGTCCAGGCAACACTCATGGATTCATTCTCATAACGGAACGCCACAGAGTGGCCATGCCACGACGAAATGCGATCGGCGTCTCAGCCGGCCGGAGAGTTCTGGGGTGAGCCGGTGACTGACGCCATGAACGATCATGAGGACGGCGGTCCGGAGGTGGCGATCCGCCGCCTGCGCGCGCTCGCGGAGGACGTCCGGGCCGGCCGCGCCGGACCCAGCTGACGCTGTTCGCGATCCAGGTCGCCCAGGCCGTCACCACGGCGGTCGCGACGTTCGGCGCCTCGCTGCTGGAGATCCCGATCTTCCGGATGCTGACCGACCTGGTCCTGGACCAGCTGCTCGGTCTCGCCATGGACGCGGTCCTGAATGGTTAGGAGGCGTCCCGGCCAGAGCCGGAGCGCGGCCCGACGCGACGCCGGCCTCTTCAAGCAGATCGAGGAATGGCTCCGGGTGAGGACCCGGCAGCATCGCTGCAAACACCTCTTCAAGGGCGACGACAATTATTACCCGCCCGCCCGACAACCGCCCCGGAGCCTTCGGGTTCCATCACCGGTATCGCGGCCAGAATCCGCAGGGTGCGCGCGTCCGCCTCAACCCGGACGGCACCGAGATGATCACCGGGCGTGGAAAGCACGGTGTCTACCGTGCCAGGGTCGATGTGCAGGCGCCTGACGGGCAATGGATTCCGAAGTCGAAGCAGGCGACGTTCTTTCCGGATGACATGACGCCGCAAGAGGTGGACGAGGCAATCTCACAGGCGTTCCGTGGTCGTGAGTTGCAGCCGAACGACAGCACGGCCTGGGACGGCCGCGCGGGTAACGGCATGCTCATCGGCGGCTTCACCGATGAGCCCGGCGGGAACCGATGGAAAACGGTCTTTCCGATCATGGAGAGCGAGTAGCGGCAGTGCGCGATTCTGTTTCTTTCTACCGTAGTGAGACCGGCGCTCTCAGATATCGGCTCGACGGGGAAGTGTTCAAGGATCTCGGCTCGATGTTGATGAGCGATATCCAGAATTTCGGTCCTGGTTGTCTCGAATATCTCGGGACTCTCGAGGATGTCAGGGCCGGGCGGCTCGAGCCCGAGGAGATCGAGGGCAACGCGTATCAACTGGTTGTCACTCGCGCCGGGGTGCGGGTGCAGAACATGTACATCGACTCGGGTGGCGACTACACGCATGACGAGGTGCATGCGGTGCTGATCCGGTACTGGAAGTGGCTGGTGCCGGACGAGGCGAAGCGGGAGCAGCAGATCGAGGCGTGGGAGAGGGAGTTCGGGCGGGTGCATCCGTGCCGGGAGCATCTCGCCTGAACGGGCCATCGGTGGCCTTGACCCGCTGTGCCATGATCGTCGAAGACGAGAAAGCGCAGGTCGTGACCGGGTAGCGGTGACCCTGCGTGCTGACGGGCCACGGGGAGGCTGCTGCCAGGATGGGCGGATTCATCGATGCCGCGCTGGGGTTTCCGGCGGTGTTGTTCAGTTTCCTGCTCGTCGTCGTGGTCGGCTACTGGGTCGTGGTCCTGATCGGCGGTGCCGACGTGGACGGCCTGGACGGGGACGCGGGTGAGGCCGGCGGGCTCACCGGGTTCTTCGCCTGGCTGGGGCTCGGCGGCGTGCCCGTCACGGTGATCGTCTCGCTGATGGTGGCGTTCGCCTGGTTCGCGAGCCTGGCCGGGACCGTGGTGCTCGGCACCACCGATCTGAACGGTGGCGTCATGATCGTGCTGTCGCTGCTGGTGATCGTGGTGGCGCTGGTTCTCGCGTTCGGCATCACCCGGGTGCTGGCCGGGCTGCTGTCCCGCCTGATGCCGGTCGGCCCGCAGCCGTCCCGCGGCGACTTCATGGGCGCCACGTGCGTGGTTCGCACCGGTTCGGTGACCGCGACCTTCGGCCAGGCCGAGGTGCACGCGAAGGACGGGTCCTCCGCGATCGTTCAGGTTCGCCAGCCGGGTGCCGAACCGTTCCGAGCCGGATCCAAGGCCGTCATCTACGACTTCGACGCCCAGGGCGAGTTCTTCTGGATCATGCCGGCGGACGCGGTCCCCGGCCTGTCCGACCATTCCGCGTAACAGACGCGCGTTTCTCATATCCCAAACCCCCACGAAAAAGGGATGCTCGAATGGATGTGCTCACCACGGGTCTCGGCGTGCTGCTCGCCGTGGTCCTGCTCGTTCTCCTCGGCCTGGCGTTCCTGGTCAGCCGGCTCTTCCGGAAGGTCGAGCAGGGCAAGGCGCTGATCATCTCGAAGGTCAAGAAGGTGGACGTGACGTTCACCGGTGCGGTCGTGATGCCGGTGCTGCACAAGGCCGAGATCATGGACATCTCGGTGAAGACGATCGAGATCGAACGTACCGGCAACGAGGGTTTGATCTGCCGGGACAACATCCGGGCGGACATCCGGATCACGTTCTTCGTGCGGGTGAACAAGACCATCGAGGACGTCATCAAGGTGGCGCAGGCGATCGGCACCGCGCGCGCCAGCGACCAGGACACGCTGCAGGAGCTGTTCAACGCGAAGTTCTCCGAGGCGCTGAAGACGGTCGGCAAGCAGCTCGACTTCGTCGACCTCTACACGAAGCGCGACGAGTTCCGCGACCAGATCATCGCGGTGATCGGCACCGACCTCAACGGCTACAGCCTGGAGGACGCGGCGATCGACTTCCTGGAGCAGACGCCGATCGGCCGGCTGGACCCGAAGAACATCCTGGACGCGCAGGGCATCCGGAAGATCACCGAGCTGACCGCGGCCGAGAACGTGCGGACCAACGAGTTCCAGCGCTCCGAGGAGAAGGAGATCACCCGGCAGAACGTGGACGCCCGGGAGGCGATCCTCGAGCTGCAGCGCCGCCAGGCCGAGGCGGAGATCCGGCAGAAGCGCGAGATCGAGACCATGCGCGCCCGCGAGGAGGCCGAGACCGCCAAGGTGTACGCGGAGGAGCGCCTGCGGTCGCGCACCGCGGATCTGCGTACCGAGGAGCAGCTGGGCATCCAGGCCGAGAACCAGGCCCGGGAGATCGCGGTCGCGGCGAAGAACCGCGAGCGGGTCATCGCGATCGAGACCGAGCGGATCGAGAAGGACCGCATGCTGGAGGTCATCGGCCGCCAGCGTGAGACCGAGCTCTCCACCATCTCCAAGGACAAGGAGGTGGAGGCCGAGAAGCGGGCCATCGCCGAGGTCGTCCGGGAGCGGATCGCGGTCGAGAAGACCGTGGCCGAGCAGGAGGAGAACATCAAGCGGCTGCGCGTGGTCGAGGAGGCCGAGCGCACCCGCCAGGCCGTGATCATCAACGCCGAGGCCGAGGCGCAGGAGACGCTGGTCAAGAACATCAAGGCCGCCGAGGCCGCGGAGCAGGCCGCGAAGTTCAAGGCCCGCGAGCAGCTGACCCTGGCCGAGGCGCGCCAGCAGGCCGCCGAGCTGGACACCCGGGCGCAGATCCGGCTGGCCGAGGCCCGGCAGGCCACCGCGGCCGCCGAGGGCCTCGCCGAGGTCCAGGTGCAGGAGCGCAACGCGGAGGCGATCGAGAAGGTCGGCCGCGCCGAGGCGATCGTCGAGCGGGAGAAGGCCCTCGCCGGCGCGGACGCGCTGCGCGAGAAGCTGAAGGGCGAGGCCGAGGGTCTCACCGAGAAGGCGGCCGCGATGGCCGCGCTCTCCGACGCGTCCCGCGAGCACGAGGAGTACCGGCTGCGCCTGGAGGCGGAGAAGGAGATCCGGCTGGCCGGCATCGACGTGCACCGGCAGGTCGCCGAGTCGCAGGCGATGGTGGTCGCGGCCGGCCTGGAGAAGGCCAACATCGACATCGTCGGCGGCGACAGCGTCTTCTTCGACAAGCTGCTCGGCTCGATCACGCTCGGCAAGAGCGTGGACGGGTTCCTGGCCAACTCCGACGTGGCCCGGTCGCTCGTTGCCCCGTACGTGAACGGCAACGGCAACCTCCCCGCGGACCTGGGCGCACTGCTCGGCTCGATCACCACGTCCGACGTGAGCAACCTGACGCTGTCCGCGTTCCTGCTCCAGCAGATGAAGTCGTCGTCGGACAAGGACGAGGCCAAGCTGCGTGAGCTGCTGGAGAGCGCGCGCCGGCTCGGCATCGCCGACAAGTCCGTGGCGGACCTGACCCCGGCGAACAAGTGACCGGAATGGACGCCGGCACCTACGAGGTGCTCCGCGGCCGGCTCGCCGAGCAGGCCGCGGAGCTCGCCCGCCGCGCCGAACGTCTCAACGCCCAGCGCGCGGAGACGTTCGGCGGCGCCGAGCTGCGGCTGCTCGGCACCGAGCGGATCCGGACCGAGAACAACTGCGTGCCGCGGGACATCGTGTCCGTGGGCGGGCGGATGCTGTTCGGCTACAACGTCTTCATCGGCCTGAAGTCGGAGACGACGGTCGGGGACGTGTTCGCGCTGCACGGCTTCACCCGTACCGGTGGGGACGCCTTCGCCTTCAGCGACCCGGAACCGGTGCCGGGACTGCTCGACGACGAGCGCTTCCAGCGTGAGTTCGCGGAGCTGTACAAGTACTACCGGCAGGCGCGGCTGCTGCAGCTGCGCCGGCTGGAGGGCCGGCTGCTGGCCGTCTTCCAGACCGGTGCGCGCGCCGACGACCTGCGCGTGCTCCGCTGGCAGATCGCGCCGGACGGCACCGTCTCCTATCTGGACAGCCGCGGCGACCGGGAGCACGTCTTCCCGGCCGCGCACGACTTCGAGTGGTCCGAGACCACCCGCGACCAGCACGTCCTCGGCCGGCACCCGCACGTCTCGATCGAGGACGAGGTCTTCGTCGAGACGGTCGGCGGCACGCTCACCATCAAGGTGGAGAACAACACCGAGGACGGCGAGGGCATCTACGGCGAGCCGGTCGACGAGCCGCTGCAGAGCCTCGCGGACGCGGAGATCTCCTACGCCCGGGTCGGCACGCTGATCCTGCTGAAGATCCTCCCGTACAAGGAGACCGTCCACCGGTACCTGGTGTTCAACACCCGGACCCGGACCGTGGTCCGGCTGGACGGCATCGGGCAGGCCTGCCAGCGACTGCCCGAGGACCAGGGGATCATCTTCCCGGGCGGCTACTACCTGGACACCGGCGTCACGAAGACGTTCGACACGGACGCGACCGACCTCGAGTTCGAGAAGGTCATCCGGTCACCGAACGGCGAGGACGTGCTCTACGTCTTCCACGCCCGCGCCGACGGACGCTACCTGCTGCTGCCGTACAACCTGATCCGCAAGGAGGTGGCGAACCCGTTCACCTGCCACGGGTACTCGCTGTTCGACGACGGCACGCTGGTGGTGTTCCGGTCCGCGACCGACGAACCGACCCGGGTCCACCCGGTGCAGGTGTGGCAGACGCCGTTCCTGTCCGACACGTACGCGGCCGCGCAGCCGGTCGGCGAGGGCACGCTGGCCCGGATCGGCAACGCGGAGCTGGTCCGCGGCATCTCCGAGGCGGTCTCGGTGGCCCGGATGGTCGGCGAGATGTCCCCGTCGCAGGCCGTCTACGAGGGGCTGATCTCGGCCTGCACGCGCGCGTTCGACCACTACCACTGGCTCGGCGAGCAGGAACTGGGCGACCTGGCCACGCCGCTGGCCGAGGTGCGCGCGACCGCGTCGCAGGTGCTCGACGAGTTCGAGAAGGTGCAGGCGCTCACGGCGCAGGCCGCGACCGCGCTCGGCACCGCGTCCACCGAGATCACCGCCATGATCCGGCGGTCCCGCGGCGAGACGCCGACCTCCACCCCGGAGTGGATCACGCGCCTGGCCGCCCTGCGCGCGGCACAGGGCCGGCTCGTCTCGCTGCGTGAACTGCGCTACGTCGACCTCGACGCCCTCGAGGCGCTGCTGACCGAGCTGGCCGCGGAGACGTCCGCCTTCGCGCAGCGCGCGGTCACGTTCCTCAGCGACGCGGACGCCTTCTCCTCGTACCATGCGGTCGTCGCGGACCTCGAGGTCGACGCCGGCAAGATCGAGACGGTGGCGTCCGCGGCCGGCGTGCAGCAGAAGATCGACGAGCAGGCCACCGGGCTGCAGACGGTCACCGAGGTGATCGGTTCGCTGGACATCGCGGACGCCACGGTCCGGGTCGGCATCCTGGAACGGGTCGGCGAGGTGCTCGGCGGGCTCAACCGGGCCCGTGCCGTGCTCGACGGCCGCCGTCGGCAGCTGCTCGACCGCGAGGGCCGGGCCGAGTTCTCCGCCGAGTTCGCGCTGCTCGGGCAGGCGATCACCGGCGCGCTCGCGGCCGCGGACACGCCCGCGCGCTGCGACGAGCAACTCGGCCGGCTGATGCTGCAACTGGAGAACCTGGAGTCCCGGTTCGCCGAGTTCGACGACTTCCTGGCCCAGCTGTCCACCAAGCGCACCGACGTCTACGAGGCGTTCTCGTCGCGCAAGCAGGCGCTGCTGGACGACCGGTCCCGGCGCGCGGACCGGCTCGTCGACTCCGCCGAGCGGATCCTCGGCAGCGTCGGCCGCCGGGTCGCCACGCTCGACACGCTCGACGACGTCAACACGTACTTCGCCACCGACCCGATGGTCGCGAAGCTCCACTCCGTCGCGGACGAGCTGCGCGCACTCGGCGACAGCGTGCGCGCGGAGGAGCTGACCGGCCGGGTCAAGGCCGCCCGCCAGGAGGCCGGCCGGTCCCTGCGCGACCGCCTCGACCTGTTCGCCGACGGCGGCGACACGATCCGGCTCGGCAAGCACCGGTTCGCCGTCAACACGCAGACCGTGGACCTGACCATGGTCCCGCACGACGGCGAGATGACGTTCGCGGTCACCGCGACCGACTTCCGCTCGCCGGTCCGCGACCCCGCGTTCGCGGCCACCAAGCCGTTCTGGGAGCAACTGCTCGTCTCCGAGTCCCCGGAGGTCTACCGGTCCGAGCATCTCGCGGCCACGCTGCTGGCGGGCCGCTCCCCGGACGAACTTCACGCCGCCGACCTGCGGGAACTCGCCCGCCGGGAGGCCGAGACACGGTACGACGAGGGGTACGAACGCGGCGTCCACGACGTCGACGCGGCGCTGATCCTGGACGCGCTGCTGCGCCTGCACGCCGGCGCCGGGCTGCTGCGCTACCCGGCGGCGGTGCGGTCGGCCGCGCAGCTGTTCTGGGCCTACGGCGTCGCCGAGACGGACCGCGTGGTGTGGGCCCGCCGGGCGTCGTCGCTGATCCGGGCGCGTGCGGTGTTCGGCACGGCCGGGCCGGCCCTCGGCGAACTCGCGTCGTCGCTCGGTGCCGACGCCGCCGTCTTCCTGGGCGAGGCCGGGCTGCCGGTCCTCGAGCCGGAACAGGTCGGGGAGTACCTGGTCGAGGAGCTGGGCGGCGAGCCGTTCGGGTTCGTCACCAGCGCGGAGGCCCGTACCCTGCTGGACCGGTTCCGCCGCGCGCTCGGCGGCGCCGCGGCGCCCTCCGGCCGCGACTTCGACGAGGACCTGCGCGCGCTCGACGACCTCGCGGCCCGGCACCAGCTCGCGTCCGCGTGGCTCGGCGCGTACCTGGCCGCCTCCTCCGCTCCGGTCCCGCCGGAGTTCCCGGAGGCGGTCGCGCTGCTGCTGACCGCGGACCTGCCCCGGCACGACTCGTCCGCCGCGCTGTCGCTCGACGTGACCGGCCTGCTCGGCGCGCACCCGCGGATCTCGGACCGGTCGCTGACCGTGCGGCTCGACGAGTTCCTGCCGCGCACCCGCCGGTTCCGGGAACAGCGCATGCCCGCCTACCGCGAGTACCAGCGGCAGCGCACCGCGCTCGCGGCGGCCGAACGCGCCCGGCTGCGGCTGGACGAGTTCACACCGCGGGTGATGAGCGCGTTCGTCCGCAACCGGCTGCTCGACGAGATCTACCTGCCGCTGATCGGTGACAACCTGGCCCGGCAGCTCGGCGCGGCCGGCGACGCGAAACGCACCGACCAGATGGGCCTGCTGCTGCTCATCTCGCCGCCCGGATACGGCAAGACCACGCTGATGGAGTACGTGGCCAGCCGGCTCGGCCTGGTGTTCGTCAAGGTCAACGGCCCGGCCCTCGGGCACGGCGTGACCTCGCTGGACCCGGCCGAGGCACCGAACGCGACCGCGCGGCAGGAGGTGGAGAAGATCTCGTTCGCGCTGGAGATGGGCAACAACGTGCTGCTCTACCTGGACGACATCCAGCACACCAACCCGGAGCTGCTGCAGAAGTTCATCTCGCTCTGTGACGCGCAGCGCCGGATGGAGGGCGTCTGGGCCGGGCAGACCCGCACCTACGACCTGCGCGGCAAGCGGTTCGCGGTGTGCATGGCCGGCAACCCGTACACCGAGACCGGGCAGCGCTTCCGGATCCCGGACATGCTGGCCAACCGCGCGGACGTGTGGAACCTCGGCGACGTGCTCTCCGGGCGGGACGACCTGTTCGCGCTCTCCTACATCGAGAACGCGCTCACCTCGAACGCGGTGCTCGCACCGCTGTCCACCCGCGAACGCGGCGACATTGAGCTGCTGGTCCGGCTGGCCCGCGGCGACGAGACCGCGCAGGCGGACAAGCTCGCCCACCCGTACTCCGCGGTCGAGCTGGACGGCATCCTCGCGGTGCTGCGCAAGCTGCTGCGGGTCCAGGAGGTCGTGCTCACCGTCAACCGCGCCTACATCGCGTCCGCGGCGCAGGCGGAGGAGTCACGCACCGAGCCGCCGTTCAAGCTGCAGGGCTCGTACCGCAACATGAACAAGCTCGCGGAACGGATCGTGCCGGTGATGAACGACGCGGAACTCGACCTGGTGCTCGACGACCACTACCTCGGCGAGGCCCAGACGCTCACCGGCGGCGCGGAGGCGAACCTGCTGAAACTCGCGGAACTGCGCGGGCGGCTCACGCCGGCGCAGGCCGCCCGGTGGGACGAGGTGAAGGCCGCGTTCCTCCGGCAAGCCGCGCTGGGCGGGGCCGGCGACGACCCGCTGGGCCGGGCGGTCGGTGCGGTCGGACTGCTCGCGGACCGGGTGTCGGAAGCCATCGACCGCGCCGCTGCGACGCGGTCGATGGCGCCCTGACATCATCCGTACCGGTTGAGGGTTGTGTGGGATCTTCCGGGCGCCGCTGCCACGGCGCCGGTGTCTCAGCTGTGCGCGGGGGTGCGCGGCTGAGGCACCTCCAACCAGCTCGGGTTGGAGCCCCGCCAGGCGTTGGCGAGGATCACGGCCGAGGCCTGGCTGGGGCACTCCTGGACCTTGGATTTGCCGGAAGCGCCGCCGATCTGCGCCTCGACCTCCCAGCGGGAACCGTCCGTCCGGATGTAGACGTCGCGACGACCCTTCGGGGTGCGGTTCCCGTTCCACCAGTGGCATTCGACTCTCACTACCGGACCGTACCCCAGGTCGCGGCGATACCGAATATCTTGATCTTGATCGGTTCGGTTACGACTCAACCGCACGTCAGATGTGATCTCGGCTGGTAAACGTGGTGTTCCCCACCCGGAATCCACCCGGAAACAAATCTGCTGGAATCTGGCCTTTCCGACCGCACAACATCGGGGGTAGGGCACCGTGGAGATCCTTCTGATGACCGCCATCGCCGGCGAGCGCGCCCGGCGCGTCCTCCCCGGGCTCGACCTGCTCCCGCACACGCTGCGGGTCGCACCCCGCGACGTGTCCGCGCTGATCACCGGCCCCAACCCGGACGTCGTGCTGGTCGACGGCGCACACGGGCTCGGCACCCGATCCGGCCTCGCCGAGGCCCGCGACACCTGCCGCCTGCTGCGCGCCACCGGCCTCTCCAGCCCGCTCGTCGCGATCGTCGACGAAGCCGGCCTCGCCGCGGTCTCCGCCGAATGGGCCGTCGACGACGTGGTGCTCGTCACCGCCGGCCCCGCCGAGATCGAGGCGCGCCTCCGGCTGGTCACCGCCCGCCGCACCGCCCAGGCCGCCGGCACCAACGGCATGGTCACCGCCGGCGAACTGCTCATCGACCCGGCCACCTACGCCGCCAAGCTCAAGGGCGCGCCGCTCGACCTCACGTACAAGGAGTTCGAGCTGCTCAAGTTCCTCGCCCAGCACCCCGGCCGGGTGTTCACCCGCGACCAGCTGCTGCGCGAGGTCTGGGGCTACGACTACTTCGGCGGCCACCGCACCGTCGACGTGCACGTCCGCCGCCTCCGCGCCAAACTCGGCTCCGAATACGAATCCATGATCGGCACGGTCCGCCAGGTCGGCTACAAGCTCGTCCTCCCACCCCGCCCGGACCACCAGCTCCTGGCCCCGGAGATCGAGCACGTCCTCGCCTAGGCGAACCCGACCGGGCTCCGGCGACCGAACGCGCCGCCGGAGTCCCGCTCCACGAGCCGAAGGCGCCGTGCCGCCTCCCCGGCGGTGCCGAACCGGCCGCACGCCGTCTCGCAGGCGCTAGCCCGCCGCCGCGGGTCCGGGCGGCGAGGCCACCCCGGCGTACTCCTCGCGCAGGATCCGTAGGAGGCGGTCGAGGATCTCGAGATACTTCTCGTCCGTGCCGTGGTCGACACCCCAGTTGCCGTAGCCCTCCACCAGCCACGCCAGCGTGCCGTCCCGCGGCGGGTCCGCCATGAACGCCTCGAACGACCGCAACACATAGCCCATCCGCCACGGATCGGGCCGCATCGCCCGCCGCAGCTCGGCCCGGAACTCGTCCTCGCCACCCCAGTCGTGGACGAACTCGCTCATGAAGTCCCGGACCGCCTCCCGGTCCGGCTTCGTCATGATCTCCTCACGCCACGCCCGCAGCCGCTCCGCCAACCGAGCCCGCAGCCCCTCCCGCTCCACCCCCGCCACGCTAGGCGCGCCCGGCAACCCGCCCCGGAGCACCTCAACATTCTGGCCGCTGCCGACGGCGGCGCGTCAGCACCGCCCGACGCTCCGAAGTGGCAGGCCGGCCTGCTGCGCCGGGAGGAGAAATGGGGGCGCACCCAGAGCGGTCGCGCCGGAAGACATGGCGCCGGAAGACATGGTGCGGAAGAGGGGACTTGAACCCCTACGCCCGAAGGCACGGGAACCTAAATCCCGCGCGTCTGCCTATTCCGCCACTCCCGCTGGCTGGTGCGAGTCTACGGGCTGCCCGGCGGAAACGGGTGCTCGGTCCCACCGGAGACCGACGCCGCGGCCCGTCGGCGGTCCCTGATCGTGGCGAGACCGGCGCGCCGCAGAATGGTGGATATCGTGCCGTGAGCCACCGGGCAGCCCTGATCCCGCAGCTCCCGGGCGATCGACTTCGGTCCGAGGTCGGGATGGGCCAGCGCGTGGGCGATCACCCGGTCGGCGTGCTCCTCGGCACGCGGGCGGCGGCGGGCCGTGGGTGCCATGGTGCCCTCGTCCCGCAGGCGGCGCCGCGGCCGGTAGACGTGGTTGCGGTGGCATCCGATCAGTCGCGCGGCCGCGGTCACGGTCAGCTCGCCGCGGTCCACCCGGGTCAGCACGTCCGTGACCGCACCGGTGTCCGCGAGGCGGAAACGCGTGGTGCCGGGCGGGACGGGTACGGCCGGCGCGAAGATCCGGCGGTTGCGGCCGGCGTAGGTACCGGTCTGGCTGTGGCAGTTCGGGCAGAGGAAGCGCAGATTCTCCCGCCGGCAGTCGGCGGAGTCGCCGTTGACGTGGTCGACGTGCAGCGTGAGCGGGTTGCCCTGCCATTCGCCGCCGGTCCCGCAGGCCGCGCACCGGTAGGCCGCGCCGGTCTCGACGAGCGCGCGCCGCAACATGTCCGGGTGCGCGCGTCGAGCGCCCACGGCCCGGCGTACCAGGATCTCCTCGGGCGTGCGCCGGCGCCGGGAGACCCGCCCCCGCTGGTGCGCCCGCCCGAGGAAGTGCGACGTGTCGATGCCGATCGCGTCGATGCGCCGGCGCAGATGGGCGTGCGCGCCGCCGTTGAGCGGGAGGCCGAGGTGCCGGAGCACGTCGGCCATGCTGCGGGCGCCGCGCACCGCCTCCCGCAGCACGTCCTCCGTGTACTTCACCGGCTCAGTCCAGGCCCAGGTCCTTGCGGAGCTTGGCGACGTGGCCGGTGGCCTTGACGTTGTAGAGGGCGCGGTCGATGCGGCCCTCCTCGTCGATGACGAAGGTGGAGCGGATGACGCCGACGACGGTCTTGCCGTAGAGCTTCTTCTCGCCGTAGGCGCCGTACGCGGTCAGCACCTGCTTGTCCGGGTCGGAGACCAGCGGGAAGGTCAGCGCGTCGTGCTCGCGGAACTTCGCCAGCTTCGCGGGGGTGTCGGGGGAGATGCCGACGACCTCGTATCCGGCGGCGGTGAGTGAGGCCAGCGAGTCGCGGAAGTCGCAGGCCTGCTTGGTGCAGCCGGGGGTCATGGCGCTGGGGTAGACGTACAGGATGACCTTGCGTCCGCGCAGGTCCGCCAGGGACAGCTGGTCGCCGGTGTCGGTCGGCAGGGTGAACGTGGGTGCGGGGTCACCGGCGGTGAGGCGGATGGCTTCGGTCATGGGGTCAACCCTACCGGCGGTGCCGAACGTGACAGTTGCAACTTCTTGGCAACTAGAGGTGGTGGCCAATAGTCTGAGCGCGACCCGAGGAGGGAAGCGGCACTCATGGACGTTGAGGCCCTGCACATATCGAACGGTGTCCTCAACGGGCCCGTCTCCGTCGCCTATGCCGTGCTGGCCGCCGTCGCGATCGCGGTGTGCCTGGCCAACGGCCGGCGCGATCTCGAGGACCGGCTGGTGCCGATGGCCGGGCTGGTCGCGGCGTTCATCTTCGCGGTGCAGATGCTCAACTTCCCGGTGCTGCCGGGCGTGAGCGGGCACCTGCTCGGCGGCGCGCTCGCGGCGATCCTGGTCGGGCCGTGGGTGGGTGCGCTGTGCGTGACGATCGTGATCACGGCGCAGGCGCTGTTCTTCGCGGACGGTGGCATCACGGCGCTGGGACCGAACATCACGAACATGGGGCTGGTCTCCACCGCGGTCGCGTTCGGGGTCACCGTGCTGCTGCTGCGCGTGCTGCCGCGTACCCCCACCGGGTTGTCGGTCTCGGTGTTCGTCGCGTCCGTGGTGAGCGTGGTGGCGGCGTCGCAGAGCTTCGTGCTGCAGTACGCGCTGGGCGGCGCGACCGAGCTGTCCGGCGTCGGGCTGACCGGCGTGGCCGCGGCGATGGCCGGCACGCACGTGCTGATCGGCGTCGGCGAGGGACTGATCAGCGCGGCCACGGTCGCGACGGTCGCCCGGGTCCGCCCCGACCTGGTCTACGCGCTGCGTTCGGTCAAGCCGAGGATCGGAGCGGTGGCATGAGGAAGTTCGTCCTGGCCGGTCTGCTGACCGCGCTGTTGCTGGCCGGCGTGGTGAGCAGTTTCGCGTCGTCCGCGCCGGACGGTCTGGACTCCGCCTCGACCCGCGGGTGCACGACGAACGCGGACGGCGAGATCACCGGCGGTACGTGCATGGCCCAGGGCGCCAAGGAGCACGAGCTGGCGGACAGCCCGCTGGCCGACTACGGCGTCGCGGGGATCGACAACGCGTACCTGTCGACCGGCCTGTCCGGCGTCGTCGGCGTGCTGCTGGTCTTCGCCGTCACCGGCGGCATCTTCTGGGCGCTGAGGCGCAGCCGGCGGTGAGCCCGATCCACCGCCTCGCGCCCGAGGTGAAGATCGCCGCGACCGTCGCGATCACGGTCGCGGTGGTGGCGACGCCGCGCGAGGCGGTCTGGGCGTTCGCGGTCCACGCGCTGGTCGTGGTCGCGCTCGCGGCGACCGCGCGGGTCCCGGCCGGCTGGCTGGCCCGGCGCAGTCTGGTGGAGGCACCGTTCGTGCTGCTGGCCGTGCTGATGCCGTTCGTGGTCGCGGGTGACCGGATCGAGTGGCACGGCCTGCAGCTGTCCGTGGAAGGGCTCTACGGCGGCTTCAACCTGCTGGTCAAGGGCACGCTCGGCGTGCTGGTCGCGCTGATCCTGGCCGCGACCACCAGCACCCGGGACATCATCGTCGGCCTGGACCGGCTGCGCTGCCCGCCGGTGCTCACCCAGATCGCCACGTTCATGCTGCGCTACCTGGACGTGCTCGTGGACGAGGCGCGGCGCATGCGCACCGCCCGGCTGGCCCGCGGCGACGACCCCCGGTTCCTGTGGCAGTTGCGCGGCTTCGCGTCCGGCGTGGGCGCGCTGTTCCTGCGCGCGTTCGAGCGCGGCGAGCGGGTCTACCTGGCGATGCTGTCCCGCGGATACACCGGCAGCCTGCCGCAGGCCGACGGCGGCGGTGCGAGCGTGGCGCAGTGGGCGGCGGCCGCGACCGTACCCCTGGTGGCGGCCGGGATCGCGGTCGGCGCGACCATCCTCCTATGACCGAAGCCCCGAGCCTGGACGTCCGCGACGTCACGTTCGCCTACCCCGACGGCCACCGCGCGCTGGACGGCGTCACGCTGCGCGTCGCACGCGGTGAACGGGTCGCGCTGCTCGGCCCGAACGGCGCCGGCAAGACCACGCTGGTGCTGCACCTCAACGGCATCCTCGGCGGTGGCACCGGCACGGTCACGGTCGGCGGCCTGACCGTCACCCGCGACCGCACCACGCTCACCGAGATCCGCCGCCGGGTCGGCGTGGTCTTCCAGGACCCGGACGACCAGTTGTTCCTGCCCACGGTCGCGGAGGACGTCGCGTTCGGCCCGGCGAACCTCGGCCTGCGCGGCGCCGACCTCCAGCGGCGCGTCGACGAGGCGCTGGACGCGGTCGGCATGCGTGAGCACCGCGACCGCATCCCGCACCACCTGAGCTTCGGCCAGCGCCGCCGGGTCGCGGTCGCCACGGTCCTCGCCATGCGCCCGGAGATCCTGGTGCTCGACGAGCCCAGCTCCAACCTCGACCCGGCCTCCCGCCGCGAACTCGCGGACATCCTGCGGAGCCTGCCGGTCACGGTCCTGATGGTCACCCACGACCTGCCGTACGCGCTCGAACTCTGCGACCGCGCGGTCATCCTCGACGCCGGCCGCATCACCGCGGACGCGCCGACCCGCACGCTCCTCGCCGACACCGCGCTCCTGGCCGCCCACCGCCTCGAACTGCCCTACGGCTTCTCGGTGCCCGCACCCTGAGAGCAGATGCGGATCTTCCCGCTTCCGGCGTGGTGCGGCCCGCATGCTCCCGCGGGCACCGGTCGGCCGCGGGCGGCCTCCCTTCCGGTCGGGTGGGCGGTCACCACGAACCGCGCGTCCCGCGTCCCGCACGCCGGCCGCGCGCCTCCGGTCCCGCACACCGCCGGTCGCGGGCTTCGCGCCCGAGGTCTCTCGGAGGCGGCGCCGGTCGCCGGGGTGCCGGAGATCCGTCCTCGCGGCCGAGGCCCACGCCGGCTACGTCATGGTCGGTCGTCGTCGGGCTGCTCTTCCAGCGCCGCCTTGAGGGTCAGCGGTGCGCGGCGCGGGCGTGGGCGGGCCGCGTCCCGGCCCCCGGTGGCGTCCCGGCCCCCGGTGGCGGACTGGTTTTGGGCGGCGGAGCGGCCGCCGTCGGGAGCGGAACCGCCGGCGGGGGAGGAGCCGTCGGGAGCGTCGCCGGAGCCGGCGGGATCGGCGGTGGCGGCGAGCGCGGTGGCGCGCATGCGCAGCACGGCGGCGGCGGTGAGACCGAAGCCGCCCGCGAGCGCGACCACGGCCAGCACCCGGGCCACGGTCGGCGGCCACGGGGCCGGCACGACGGAGTTGAGCAGGGCGCCCGCGTTCGCGAGGCCGACGAAGACGCCGGTGCAGACGCCGGCCAGCGCGAGCGCGAAGTCCGCGGCCGGTCGCCGGGCGACGGCGACGGCCGCGGCGGCCAGCGCGCCGGCGCCGGTGAGCGCGGGCCACAGCTGGGTGGACAGCAGCGCGGGGAGCGCGGTGCCGAGCGTGTCGTTGCCCGCGTCGATCTCGCGCCCGACGGTGTAGGCGAGCGCGGCCACCCCGGCGAGCGCGGACACCGCGGCCATCGGCCACCGTGCCGCCCGGCCGTGCAGCAGGCCGAGCGCGGCCACCGCGGCCGCGACCAGGACCACCGCGGCCCACCAGCCGCCGGCGTAGGGCGGCGGCACCCAGTCGAGCGTGCCGGTCGCGGTGATCGGTGTGACGCCGTCGCGGAGGTCGACGGTCCAGTCCCGTACCCGCTGGGTCCGGGTGGGGTCCGCGGCGACCGCGGGCGGTTGCTCCTCGCTCATCCAGTACGTGCGGTGGTCGTGCCAGCGGGCGGCCGGCCGGTCGGAGACGCGGCGCCACGACGGCGGCACGGTGGGCCCGGCGGTGGCCGGCACGGTCGCGGAGGTGGCGATGCTGGCGTTGAGGTAGGTGGCCGCGGAGTTGACGTTCTCCCAGACCCCGTCCGGCCCGATCCGCAGGTAGGGCTCGCCCTGGTAGCCGAGCACCTCGATCTCGCGGCGGCCGGTGTTGGTCAGCTCGAGCCGGGCGCCGGCCTCGATGACGCGCAGCCGGACGCCCGGCACGGCCGGTGAGACGCCGGTGAGCCGGGCGCGGTAGTTCGTGCCGGCCGGCGCGTCCGCCCCGTGCGCGAGCGCGGGTCCGGCCGGGACCGGCGCGAGCAGCACGCCGGCCACGACCGCGGCCGCCAGCCGGCCCGCCGCCGGCCGGCCTACTTGACGGCCGCCTCGACCGCGCTGGTCAGGCCGGCCGCGGAACGGTCCTTGAGCACGGTTCCGGCGACGTAGACGGTGGGCGTGCCGGTGACCCCGCGCTCGCTCGCCCGGTCCGTGATCTGTGCGCTCCACGTCTTGTATCTTCCGTCCTCGACGCACCGCGTGAAGTCGTCCCCCAGACCCAGCGTGGTGCCGAGTGAGATCAGCTTCGCGTCGTCGAGGCCGGAGGTGCCCTCCTCGGGCCGGTTGTCGAAGAGCGTCTTGTGGTATTCGGTGAACTTGCCCCCGTCGGCCGCGCAGGCCGCGGCGCCGGACGCGCGGGTGGAGTAGTTCGTGCCGTTGGAGTAGCGGTCCAGGATCGAGATCGGGTGGTAGACCACCGTGACCTTGCCCTCGTCCACCAGCCGGTCGACGGTCGAGGCGGCCTCGCTCTCGAACTGGCCGCAGGCCGGGCACATGAAGTCCTCGTAGATGTCGATGGTGACGGACCCGTTGCCGATGGCGAAGCCGGTGCCGTCCGCGGTCGCGGCGGCCGGCGTGACCACCTCGCCGGAGCGCTGGGCGGCGAAGATGCCGTACCCGGCGATGCCGGCGACGAGCAGCACCGCGGCGGCGGCCACCGAGGTCCACAGCGTGGTCCGGCGGCGCTGCTCCTTGGCGAGCTGCTCGCGTACCATCCGGTTCGCCTGCTTCTGGTCTTTTCGTGAGCTCATGCGCGTTTACCTCGTCAGGTAGCGGTCGACGGAGAATCTGGAGTCGGGACGGACGATCAGGTAGCCGGCCAGGAGCACGAACCCGACGTCCCGCGCGATCTCCCAGCCGTAGGTGGGGCTCTCCCCGGCGGCGAGCTGCCCGCCGCTGCCGAAGCATCCGCAGTCGATCTGCAGGCCGCGTGCCCACGCGCTGGCGATGCCGGCGACGAAGACCATCAGCAGCAGCGCGGACACCACGGCCGAGACCCGGGTCGCGAGCCCGGCCAGCAGCAGCAGCCCAACCGCGACCTCGACGAACGGCAGCATCGCACCGATCACCTGGGCGACGTCGAAGGGCAGCAGCTGGTACGCGTTGACGGCGCGCGCCGACCCGGCCAGATCACCGACCTTGGCGCCGCCGGCGTAGAGCCAGACGGCCGCCAGCCCGAGCCGGGCGACGAGTCCGGCCCAGGGTCCGGCTCGATCCTGCACAGAGAAGTCCACCTCCCTTGGTCGGTCCGAGCCGTCGCCCGGTTCCGTGCTCACGGTGACGCGGCGGGGACCGCACGGGTACGGGCGAAGGTCCCGTGATCGCCGGGAACTATCCGGGCCGGTCGCCCGACCAACTCGGCATGCCCCTCCGCCCCCCGCGATTTGCCGGTTTTGGTCCTATATTTGGGGCCGGAACGGTAGGTGCGAAACACGCCACGCCGACCACCGGCGATCACTGCCACATCCGTGGGAGAGCATGTCCGGCATGACTGCCGAGAGAAGACGTCGCTGGGCCGTGCTCGCCGCGCTCGTCCTGGGCGCGCTCGCGGTGTTCGTCGGACCGGCGAGCCCGGCCAGCGCGCACGCCGTCCTGCAGCGCACCACGCCCGCCACCCAGTCCGTGGTCCAGACCGCACCGGGTGACGTGAAGCTCACCTTCAGCGAGGGGGTCAGCCCGGTCAGCGGCAAGATCCAGGTGATCGCGCCGAACGGCGACCGGGTCGGCGGTGACCCGCGCGCGGAGGGCTCGACGCTGATCATCCCGATCACCGCGGACCAGCGCGGTACGTACCTGGTCAGCTATCGGGTCATCTCGGCGGACAGTCACCCGGTGAGCGGCGCGTTCACGTTCTCGGTCGGCGCCACGTCCGCGGTGCCCGCGCTCACCGACGACGGCGACGAGACCGACCCGGTGGTGAAGAACACCATCCCGGTCGTCAAGTTCCTCGGGTACGCCGGACTCGTCCTGGTCGTCGGCCCGGTCCTGGTGCTGCTGTTCCTCTGGCCGGCCCGGCTCAGCCGCCGCGTACCGGCCCGGCTGGTGCGCGCCGGCCTCGGCCTGGTCGCGTTCAGTACGCTCGCCGCGCTCTACCTACAGGCGCCGTACACCAGCGGCGGGAACATCCTGGACGCCGGCGGTCTCGGCGACGTGGTCGCCAGCGCGTTCGGCACCGCGCTGCTGGTGCGGCTCGGCCTGCTCGCCGCGATCGCCATCATGCTCCGGCCGATCCTCGCGGAGCGCGGCGACGGCGGCCGCAGCGGCGAGAACATGGTCGACCTGATCGTGCTCGCCGCGCTCGGCACCGCCGCGGTCTTCACCTGGCCGCTCACCGGCCACCCGTCCGCCTCACCGGTCGCAGCCGTCTCCGTGGTGGTCGACGCGGTGCACCTGGTCAGCATGGCGGTCTGGCTCGGCGGCCTGGTCATGCTGGTCGGCTTCCTGCTGCGCCAGGCCAGCGAGCGCGAGCTCGGCGCGATCCTGCCGATCTGGTCCCGGTGGGCCGCGCTCGCGGTCAGCGCGCTGCTGCTGGCCGGCGTGGTCAACGCGCTCATCGAGATCGGCACGCCGGCCGCGCTCACCGGCACCACCTACGGCCGGTTCATCCTCGCCAAGACCGCGTTGTTCGCGGCCGTGGTCGGCATCGCCGCGTACTCCCGGTCGCTGGTCCGCAAGCGGGTCACCACGGAGAACCCCGGGCGGATCCGGACCGCGGTCTGGGCCGAACTGGCGATCACCGTGGTCGTGCTCGGCCTCACGTCCGTGCTGGTCCAGCAGACGCCGGCGCGCACCGAGTCGGAGAACGCGGCGCTGACCGACCAGGGCTACTTCTCCGTGCTGGTCGACAGCCCGCTCTACACGCTGCAGGTCGAGCTGGACCCGGCCAAGGTCGGCAGTAACTCGATGCACCTGTACGCGTACGAGCCCGGCACCACGAACCTGCTCAAGGCGGAGGAGTGGACCACCACCGCGGCGCTCCCGGCCGCCGGGATCGAGCCGATCGACGTACCCATGCTCCGCGTCGCCGACAACCACGCGATCAGCGAGTTCCAGCTGCCGGCGGCCGGCACCTGGGAGTTCAAGTTCACCCTCCGCACCACCGAGATCGATCAGGCCACCGTCACCGTCACGGTGGACGTCGCCTCCTGACTGAAGGGACAGCCATGTCTCCCCGTACCGCCGCCCGCGCGGCACTGCTCAGCCTCGGCGCCACGGTCGTCGGCGTGCTCGCCGTCGCCGGTCCGGCGTCCGCGCACGTCACGGTCAACCCCCGGGAGGCCACCCAGGGCGGGTACGCCAAGGTGGACTTCCGGGTGCCGAACGAGAGCGACACCGAGTCCACCACCAAGGTGGAGATCTTCCTGCCGGAGGACGCGCCGATCGGCTCCGTCTCGACGAAGCCGGTGCCCGGCTGGACCGTCGCGATCGAGAAGGGCGCGCCCGCCATCCCGGTGACGGCGCACGGCGCGGAGATCACCGAGGTGGTCAAGAAGATCACCTGGACCGCGGACGAGAACGCGCGGATCACGCCCGGCACGTTCCAGGAGTTCCCGGTCTCGCTCGGCCCGCTGCCGGAGACCGGCCAGCTGGTCTTCAAGGCGCTGCAGACGTACTCGGACGGCGAGGTCGTGCGCTGGATCGACGAGCCGGCCGCCGGCGGCGAGGAGCCGGAGAGCCCGGCGCCGGTGCTCACGCTGACCGCCGCCGCGGAGGAGGCACCGTCGGCCGCGCCGGTGGCCTCGTCCGAGTCCGCGTCGGACTCCGGCCCGGCGCTGGGCATCGCGATCGCGGCGCTGGTCGCCGGCCTGGTCGGGCTGGTGCTCGGCGGGCTGGCGTTCACCCGCAGCGGCGCGCGCCCGGCGACGCCGGCCACCCCCGAGGGTACGAAGAACGCCTGACCCGCACGCGTTCCGGCGGCCCGATCCCGTTGTGGGGTCGGGCCGCCGCGTTTTCCCCACCCCCTGAGCCGTGTCGATGCGACTGATACCGACGTTTCCGTCTGTATGGTCCGATAACGGGCAAAGGGGGAGCCGATGCGCATCATCCGTCTGATCGTCGGAATACTGCTGCTCACCGCGGGACTGCCGATCCTGCTCACCGCCGGCGGACTGTGGACCGCGGGCCAGCACCGCGACCCGGACGGGGCGTTCCGGGCCACCCTGGAACCGGTCGACGTGCCCGGCCAGGCGCTGCTCGTCGCGAACCTCGACGGCCTGCTCCGGCGCGACGCCGCCTTCGCCCGGGCCGGCGACACCCGCATCCGGATCGCCGCCGTGACCGACGAGGGGCCCGCGTTCGTCGGGCTGGCACCCACCGCCGAAGCCACGTCCTACCTGCGCTCCGCCCGCCACACCTGGGTCGAGCAGCTCGCGCTCGCCCGGGGCCCGCTGCCGGTCCGGGCCGGCACGGTCGCCGGCTCCCGCACCCCGGTCGCGGACCCGGCGCGCCAGACCTTCTGGACCCGCTCCGGCACCGGCGCGCTCACCTGGACCGCCGACGAGATCCGGGACCGTGACCTGGCACTGGTCGTGATGACCCCGAACGGCCGGCCCGCCGGCACGGTCGCGATCACGGCGGAACTCCGCGCCCGCTGGCTCACGGCCACGACGTGGGGCGGTCTCGGCGGCGGCCTGCTCCTGATCATCGGCGGCATGCTCCTGCTCGCCTGGCCGGCCCGCCCCCGCGAACTCGTCTACGTCGTCGAGCCGGACCGCCTGCCGGACGTCGCGGCCCGGCTCGGCCCCCGCGCCTCGGTCATCCACGCCGGCGACGGCGGCCGGCCGGCCACCCGGATCACCAGCCGCCCCCGCCGCACGGACCGGTCGCTCACCGGCGCCCGGTCCCGCCCCGACACGGCCACCGCACGGCCGGCCACACTCGCGGACACGTCCCCACCCGCGGCCGAGACCGCCCCGATGCACACGCCGGCGCCCGCGGACGCGCCGGCCTCCCCGAACGCGCCTGCGGACCCGTCGGCTCTTGTGAACGCGCCGACGCCTGTGGACGCGCCGGCCTCCGCGAACGCGCCTGTGGACCCGTCGGCCCTTGTGAACGCGCCGACGCCCGCGGGCTCACCGATGCCGGTGGATGCGGTGCCCGGGGCCGCGGTGCCCGGGGCCGCGGTGGACGAGCACAGTGCCGGCGCCGTGGCGCAGCCGAAGACCCGGACCGGATCGCGACCGCCGGTCACGCCACAGCTGACCTGGCCGCCGCTGACCCGGGACCCGGCCGCGGACACCAGGCCGCCGATCCCGGCCGGCGCCCTCGATCGCGCCGTGGTCGGGCAGCCGGCGACCGTCCCGGCCGGCACCCTCGATCGCGCCGTGGCCGGGCAGCCGGCGACCGTCCCGGCCGGCGCTACTCCGGTTCCGGCCTCGCCGGTTCCGGCTGGGACGGTGGCCGCGGTTCCGGCGACGGACACGGCGGTGCCGGCCGCGGCTGACGCGAGCACTGCGACGGCCGGCGAGTCTGCCGAGCCCGACACCGCGGAGATCGTCGCGCCGCGGCGGCGGGCGAACGTGGCGCCCGCCGAGACCGCGAAGGTGCGTACCTCGGGTGCGGCCAAGTCGTCGGCGGCGAATGCGGCGAAGGCGCCCCCTCCGGCGGCGAAGGCGCCCGCCAGGCGGGCCACGAATGCCGGCGCGGTGGTCACCCGGTCGGCCGCGCAGGCAAGCGCGGCGTCGGCGGAGGAAGCGCCGGGCGGTGCGGCGCCGGATGGTGGGGCGCCGGTCAAGCGGCAGCCGCGGCGGAAGGCGCAGCCGAAGGGCGGCGAGCCGGTCGGTGCCGACGCGGACCGGAGCCCGGGGCGGGGGAGCGGCGGTACGCCGGCGGCCCGGGCGGCCGGGGAACGCGACGGTGTCGTGGCCGGGCCCTCGGTGGCCGGGGCGGGGGAGTCGTCGACCGTACCCCCGGATGGTGCTCTTGATCGTGATGGTGCGGCTCCCGCGCCGCGGGCCGGGCGGCGCCGGAAGGCGGCCGACGGTGAGGTCCGGCCGACTCGCTAGCCGGCACGTCGAGCGGCCCTCCACGGGGGTGGAGGGCCGCTTCACCGGGGGAACGGTGCGGTATTGCGGGGTTAAGAGCGAGTTTACGGATTTGCGCGGTATTCGACCAGATCTGTCCATCTAGGCGGTGATCTGCTATAACGTGAGCGCCGTGCGGGGAGCCGGAATCTCTGCCTCACGCAGCGCCCACGACGCAGCGCTGCGCGTAGGCTGTCGTCGTGGCTGATCTTCTGGTGTGGGTGGACTGCGAGATGACCGGGCTGGATCTGGGCAAGGACGCCCTGATCGAGGTGGCGGCCCTGGTGACCGACCCCAACCTTCAGGTGCTCGGCGAGGGCGTCGACGTGGTGATCCACGCCGACGACGCCGCGCTGGCGAGCATGCCGGACGTGGTCCGCGACATGCACGCGAAGTCGGGCCTCACCGAGGAGGTCCGCGCCTCCACGGTCACGATGGCCGAGGCCGAGGACATGATCATGGATTACGTCACGCAGTTCGTGCCGGACCCGCGATCCGCGCCGCTGTGCGGCAACTCGATCGCGACCGACCGCGGCTTCCTCGCCCGCGACATGCGCCGCCTCGACGCCCACCTGCACTACCGCATGATCGACGTCTCCTCGATCAAGGAGCTGGCCCGCCGCTGGTTCCCGCGCACCTATTTCGGGCAGCCCGCCAAGGGCCTCTCCCACCGCGCGCTCGCCGACATCCGGGAGAGCATCCGCGAGCTGGAGTACTACCGCCGCGCGATCTTCGTCCCGGCCCCCGGCCCGGACGTCGAGACCGCCAAGGCCATCGCCGCACAGCTTTGAGGTAACCCGCTCGACCGGCCCCCGAGGGGTGTGGCTATTATTGGTCAGCACCCCACACGGGCCGGCCGGTTCGGTGGAGTACATGGTGGTCGTAGCTCAGCTGGTAGAGCACCGGGTTGTGGTCCCGGGGGTCGCGGGTTCAAGTCCCGTCGATCACCCCACGCCGAAGGCCTGATCGCGAAAGCGGTCGGGCCTTTCGCCGTTTCGGCAGCCGGCGCCGGAGAGCTGACCGGGAGCGAACTGGGAGCGAATCGGGAGCGGGACCCCGCGGCCGGGCCTTCTGGGCCTAAAGGCCTAACGGCTCCGGGCCGGAACCGCCTACCATCCGCGACAGCTCGTCCTGTCCCTCCGGTGGGAGTTCCCGTGTCTGACATTGCGCCGCGCCCCGGCCTCCTGCGGCGGCTCGCCGTGAACAAGCGGAACCTGGCCGCCAGCGGTGCCGGTGTCGCCGTCGTCGTGATCGCGGTCGCGGCCGCCGCCGTGTCCCTGGCGGACGCGTCGGCCGAGCCGGACCCGGCGGGCGTCGCGGCCGCGGTCCCGCCGTCGGCCGTGGTGAGCGCGCCCGGGTCGCCCAGTGCGTCGCCGTCCGCGTCGCCCTCGGCGTCCGCGTCCGCGTCGCCCTCGGCGGCGGTGTCGAAGCCCGCGCCGGTCGCGCCGGAGCCGGTGGTCCCGAGGACCGGCTGGATCGCGGTCGACTCGGCCGCGTGGAAGGCGCAGGTGGATGCCTATCGGGCGCTGTCGTTCGAGCCCGCGCCGGCCAGCGTCGGCAACCTGCCGGAGTTCCGGGCCGACTGCGAGTACAGCCACTCGCTGCCGGACGACCCGATCGTCGCGCCCGGTCTGCCCGGCGCGTCGCACATGCACTCGTTCTTCGGCAACGAGGGCGTCGACGCGGGTACGGTCGCGGACGACCTGGTGCGGTTCACCGCGACCACCTGCGAGCCGAAGCAGGACCACTCGTCGTACTGGGTGCCGACGCTCTACGACGCCGCGACGAACAAGGCGGCCGAGCCGACCGGGTTCCGGGTCTACTACCGCTCGCTGATGAGCGACTCCGCGAAGCAGCTGCCGATGCCGAACGGCCTGCGCATGATCGCCGGTGACGCGAAGAAGAAGGTGCCGACCCCGCGCGGCGCCACCGGCCAGTTCTACTGCGCCTACTGGGAGCCCGGCCACGACGCGGACGGCGTCGCGCGCAGCACGAACGGCAACTGGCCGATCTGCGAGAAGCAGGCCTACCTGCACTTCATCCTGCAGTTCCCGGACTGCTGGGACGGCAAGCACCTGGACAGCCCGAACCACAAGGACCACGTCGCGTACGGCTGGAACAACGCCTGCCCGGCCAGCCACCCGGTGAAGATCCCGGCGATCACGTTCGACATCCAGTACGGCGTGCAGGGCAGCCAGGCCGGCTACTACCTCGCCTCCGACAAGGACGTCCGCAGCTCGTCCTCGATGCACGGCGACGCGTTCGTGATGTGGGACGTCGACACCATGAACAAGCGCACCAAGAACTGCGTCGAGCAGCGCCGCACCTGCGACAACTACGGCTACCTGAAGTAGCGGGCGGCACGTGGTACGAGAAAGCCCCGGCGGGATGTCTCCCGGCCGGGGCTTTCTTGTGAGGAGTGCGCCGCGTAGGACTTGAACCTACAACCCGCGGATTAAGAGTCCGCTGCTCTGCCAGTTGAGCTAGCGGCGCTCGTTCGGCAACGGAGGGAACGTTAGCACGGGCTCCGGCCGCGGCTCCAATCGGTTTGGCCCGTGCGGGACCGGGGCCGCCGGCGGTGACGAGAAGGCCCCGTCACGGATCCGTGACGGGGCCTTCCGGGACGAGCGATCAGAGCGCGCTGAGGCTCTTGAAGTCGTCGTAGCTCATGTTCCAGACGGTCCAGCCGTCACCGTTGACCAGCGGGACACCGGTGTTCTTGACGATCAGCGGGTCGCCGAGCTTGGTCTGCTCGAAGAGCCACTTGCCGGCATCCTGGGAGACGTTGACGCAGCCGTGCGAGACGTTCTCCCGGCCCTGCGAGGCGTTGGACCAGGGTGCGGCGTGGATGAACTGGCCGCCCCAGGTGACGCGCTGGGCGTACTCGACGTCGACCCGGTACGCGTCCTCGTCGCTGAACTGCCCGTACGTGTCGAAGGTCGTCTTGCGGAGCTTCTCCATGATCAGCATGGTGCCGCTGACGGAGGGGAACTTCGGCTGGCCGAGGCTGACCGGGAAGTCCTTGACCTTCTTGCCGTCCTTGATGACCGTCATGTGCTTGGTCTTGTTGTCGACCTCCATGATGAGCTGGGAGCCGATCGTGACGTTGACCTCGTAGTCGGTCTTGCCGTACCAGCCCTTGCCCATCTCCACGCCGGCGTGGTCGACGCCGTAAGTGATCTTCGTGCCGGCCTTCCAGTACTCCGCGGGCCGGAACTGGATGGAGTCGGCGCTGAGCCAGCCCCAGGTGCCCTCCTGCGGCGGGTCGGAGACGACCGTCAGGTGCTTCTCCACCTCGGCGCGGTACTCCTCCGGGATCTCCCGGCTGAACGACAGCATCAGCGGCATGCCCACGCCGACGGTCGCCCCCTCACCCATGAAGCTGACCGTGCGCACCGTGTTCTTCGGCTCGCCCATGGTGGTGAACGTGCCGGTCGTCGTGCCGGTCCGCCCGGACGCGTCGGTGCCGGTGTACTCCGTGGTGTACGTCGTGCCGTACGACAGCTTCTTGTCCGGCACCCAGGTCTTGCCGTCCTCGGACAGCTTGCCCGGGACCGGCTCGCCCTTCGCGTTCTTCACCACGACCGCGCCGGACACCGCGTTGACCAGGTCGAACGAGATGTCCGTGGTGATCGGTGCGTTCTTGCTGCCCTCGGCGGGCGACTTGAGCGTCGCGCCGATCGGCGCCGGGCTCTCCGTCGTGGCGGCCGGGCCCGCGGACGCCCCGGCGTCGTTGCTCTGCCAGGTGGGCGACGAGTCGCCGCCGCTGCAGGCACTGCCGAAGCCGATGACTCCGGCGAGAAGGAGCGCGCCGATCGCGCGCCGACGTATGCGTGAGCCCGGCACACCCCAGGGTGCCTGCTCGGAACGGGTAGCGTGCATTGTCCCCTAACCCCAGGTCTCGATCCCGAAGCACTGATCCGTCGGTGCGTGTGCGAGCGTGCCGGTGCTGCTGCCCTGCACACGTGGAACGGCGGGTCCTGGTTGCACTCCGCGCAGAGGAGACGCGCGAAGGCGTCCGGGACCCCTCGGGTGGCCGGAGTGCGCGATCGCACTGCCCGCCAGGCCCGTAACGGTACCCGTCGGCGACATGATCACACACAGCCGAAAGGACGAACCGATCGTCGTAACAGCAACGTAATGGCGAGGCGACCAGTTACACATGGTCATGTTCGCTGGTCGCCTCGCCGCGAGTTACGACGGACTATTCGTGGGGGACGGTGTGACGTTTGTCAGATTGTCCGGAATCGGCAGTGCGGAGCCCTTGATGAACTGCGCCCAGCTGACGTTCCACGCGGTCCAGCCGTTGCCCTCCTCCAGCTCCACCCCGGTCCCGGTCACGGTCACCGGGTCGCCGATCAGCGTCTTGCCGAACAGCCACTGACCGCCGTCCTGCGACACGTTCACGCAGCCGTGCGAGACGTTCTCCCGGCCCTGCGACGCGTTGGACCAGGGCGCGGCGTGGATGAACTGGCCGCTCCAGGTCAGCCGCTGTGCGAACTCCACGTCCACCCGGTACCCCTCGACCGGGCCGAACTGCTCGAACGTGTCGAAGACGGTCGCTTCCTTCTTCTCCATCACGACCATCACGCCGCTGGCCGACGGCATCTTCGGCTTGCCGAGGCTCACCGGCAGCGTCCGGGTCAGCTTGCCGTCCTCGTAGATCTTCATCTGCTTGTCCGAGTTGTCGACCCGCATCTCGAGCTTGCGCCCGATCTCCGCGGTCGCGGTCCGGTCCTGGTTGCCGTAGGTGCCCGGCGCCGTCTCCAGGCCGCCGATCCCTATCCGCACGGTCAGTTTCGTGCCCGGCTGCCAGTACTCCGGCGCCCGGTAGTACGCCTGGCTGCCGCCCTTGACCCAGGACCAGACGCCCGGCTGCGGCGGGTCGGTCTGCACGAACAGCCGCTTCTCCACCGCGGCCCGGTGACTCTCCGGCACGCCCGGGATGAACTCGACCACGACCGGCATCGCCACGCCGTACTCGCGGTCGTCGAACAGGTACAGCCCGGTCCCGGCCTCCTTGCCGGGCCGGCCCATCGTCGAGAAGCTCGTGGTCCGCGTGATCGACTCACCGGCCGCGCTCCTCGCGGTCACGGTCGCGGTGTAGGACGCGTTGAACGCCAGCGTCTTCGCCGGCACCCAGGAGGTGCCGTCCGCCCGCATCGCGCCCGCGACCGCCCGGCCGGCGCCGTCGACGACCGCGACCTTCTCCACCGTGCCGCCGGCCACGGCCGTCCCGATCTCCACGCTCGCCGGCTGGTTCTTCGCCTTGTCCTTCGGCGTGATCTCCAGCGCCAGCGGCACCACCGGCGCGCTCGACGTCGCGACCGGCGGCGGTGGCGCGGCGGACGGCAGCGCGGCCTCCGCCACCGTCTCGTCGTCGCTGCCGCACGCCGCCAGCGCCAGGGGCATCATGATCGCCAGCGCCGCCACCAACGCGGTACGCCTCATCCGACCCGTCCTTTATGCATATTTGTCCCGCCATGGGTGTGTCTCGGGGCGGTTTATCCGCTGACCTGCCGAGATACGGCACCATCCTGCCCGACGAACGCCACCCCCGCACCGTCGCCGCGTTCCGTCACGTTGCGTAGACCACACCCCGCCAACCGATTGGAAGTCCGCCGGAGCACCGTGCTAGTGTTCTCTCCGTTGCCGACGAGCGCCGCTAGCTCAACTGGCAGAGCAGCGGACTCTTAATCCGCGGGTTGTAGGTTCAAGTCCTACGCGGCGCACCTCTGAAATCCCCTGAGCGATTCGCTCGGGGGATTCGCTTTTTCCGGTGCCATTCATCGACCCGCTTCCGGCGGGTTCCGTTCCGCATGCTCCCGCGGGCACCGGTCGTCGCTGGCGCTCCTCCCTGCACGATCCGTGGCCGCACGAGCGAAGACCGCTGTGGCGGTCCGGTGCCGCCGTGCGGCCTGGTGTCGTGGTGCGGTCCGGTGTCGTGGTGCGGGCCGGGAGACGCGGTGCGGGCGGGTGTCGCGGTGCGGGCCGGGAGACGCGGTGCGGGCGGGTGTCGCGGTGCGGGCCGGGAGACGCGGTGCGGGCGGGTGTCGCGGTGCGGGCCGGGAGACGCGAAAGGGCGCGGGCCGAGATCCGGCCCGCGCCCTGCTCCCGAGCGGAGCTAGACTCGCTGGGTCTCGGTGGTGGCGGGGTGCAGCTCCGCGGTCGTCTCGCGGACGAAACGGCCGGTCGCGGCGCTGCGGTTGACCTCGCGGTCGCCGTCGTTGTCGGAGCCGCCGACGTGCTCGGTCACCGTCGTGTCGGGGGAACGCTCGGCCGTGCTCTGCTTGACGAAACGGCCGCTCTTGGTGCTGCGGTTGACCTCGTGCTCGTTGCCTGCCATCGAAAAACTCACTCCTCCGGCATCGTCACGTTCATCTGTCTACCTGCATATACGTACCCGTGATTAAGTGGCTGAAACCCGAGTCGGCATCGACGAGCGGCCAGGACGCGCCGCGGGCCGGCTGCGAAGCCGCTAGACGAGCGCGGCCACCGCGTCGTGGATCGCGACGCGGTAGGGGTCCGGCTCGGCCCAGTTCCAGTTCGGATGGGCGCGGTTGGTGAGCAGCACGACCACCAGCCGGCGGACCGGGTCGACCAGCAGCGACGTGCCGCTGAAGCCGGTGTGGCCGAACGCGCCGGGGGACGACAGCGCGCCCATGAACCACGGCTGGTGCATCACCACGCCGAGCCCGTAGTCGGCGGTGCGGCCCGGGCGCTCGCCCGGGGCGAGCGGGATCCCCGCGTTCGCGTTCGTCAGCATGCGCGTGACGATCGACGTGGAGAGCAGCCGGGTGCCGCGGTACGTGCCGCCGTCCAGCAGCAGCTGCCCGAGCACGGCGACGTCCGCGGCGGTCGCGAAGATGCCGGCGTGGCCGGCCACGCCGCCGAGCGTGTCGCAGATGTCGTCGTGGACCCGGCCGCGCAGCAGGCCGCGGGACGAGCGCGCGTCGGTGGCCGCGATCCGGTCCACGTCGGCGACCCAGTCGAGCGGCAGGTAGCCGGTGTCGTCGAGGCCGAGCGGGCCGGTGACGTGCTCGCGCAGCGCCCGGTCCAGCCGCATCCCGGTCTGCTTCTCGACCAGCCGGCCGAGCACCATCGGGCCGACGCCGGAGTAGCGGAACACGGTGCCGGGCGCGGCCACCGGCGGCGTGCTCAGGAAGCCGCGCGGGCTGGGCGGCGACACCGGTAGCCCGCCGGTGTGGGTGAGCAGCATCGCGGCGGTCACGCCGGGCGCGGTGAACTCCGGCAGGAACCGGCTCAGCGGCGCGTCCAGGTCCAGCGTGCCGGCGTCGGCCAGGCGCAGCGTCAGGACCGCGGTGAAGATCTTGGTGATCGACGCGAGGTCGAAGACCGAGTCCGGGCGCATCGGGACGCGGTCCTCGGCGGGCAGTTCGACCGGGCCGGCGCGGTACCGGAGCGCGTCACCGACCGTGGCACCCGCCAGCGGCAGCCCGTCCCGCCAGGCCAGCGCGACCGCCCCGGCGTACCCGGGATGGCGTGGGTTGTCGCGGGTCGGCGAGAGGTGCGTGGTCAGGACCGCTTCGAGCGCGGCATCGGCCGCGGGATCGGAGGCCGCGGGATCGGAGGTGGCGGGACCGGGCGCGGCGGGACCGGGCGCGGCGGGACCGGGCGAGCCGGCGGGGGAGGCGGACGGCACCACCCACCTGCCCGGGGCCGCCGACGCGTCCGGCCGGGCGCAGCCACCGAGGGCGGCTGCGCCCGCCAGAAGAGCGGATCGGACGACGGTACGGCGGGTGACCGGCACGTCGACGATGATGGCACGCCGACGGGCCGGTCACTGCCCTACTTTCCGGTGAACGTCCACTTCGTGATCGACTCGCTGGAGTCGGTCAGGTTGGTGTTGCCGGTCGCGCCGGCGAATCCGGCGTAGACCTTGGCGCCACCGAACTTCGCGCCCAGGTCGATGGAGTGACTGACCAGCGCGGACCCCGGCTTGGCCGTGCTCTGGCTGGCGAAGACGGAGAGCCGCTTCGCGCCGGCGTCGTAGTCGACCCACACGTGGAACGCCTGGCCGAAGCGCATGTCGAAGCGCGGGTCGGCCCAGGCCAGGTGGTTCTTGACGTTGCCGTTGGACATGATGCCGATGTGCTGCTGCCCGGCCGGGTCACCGTGCCCGTTGCCGCTGTTGTCCCAGGTGTCGAACTCGACCGCGACGCTGGGGCTGATGCCGCTGTACCCCATCGACTCGCCGGTGCCGGCCGCGATGGCTCCCGCCCCGGCGCTCTGCAGCAGGAACGCCATGCCGTCGGTGGGCTGGCTGATCACCGCGGTGAACGAGGTGCTGAACGACCGGGTCGGGTCGATCGCGGTGGTCGAGTACGCGCTGCCGACCTGGCTGGTGGCGCTGGTCAGGGCCAGCTTGCCGCCGCTGACCTTCGCGGCGCCGTTGAGCCGCAGCCCGCCGGTGCCGGTGAAGCTCGGGTGGCTGAACGTGACCGGTCCGGCAGGCTTCGGTGCCGCGGCGGACCCACCGGGAGCGGGTGCGCCCGCGGAGCCGGACGGGGACGCGGAGCCGGACGGGCCCGGGCTCGCCGAGCCGGACGGGCCGGGGGACGGTGACGCGGACCCGGACGGGCCGGGGGACGCGGGCGTGCCGCCGATCCGGGTGTCGAGCCGGTAGTACGACGTGTAGTCCGTGACCTTCTGCAGGTGGGAGCGGGTCACCGCGTCCGGGATGCCACCGGCGCGGCGGACCGTGTCCGGACCGGAGTTGAACGCGGCGAGCGCCAGCATGTACGGGTCGCCCTCGACGCCGTCCAGCTCGGCCGTCAGGATGCACAGCGCGGTGCCGACCGCGGGGATGGCGACGGCCGGGTCCCACACGGAGCCGCGTGGGCCGTACCGCTCCCAGACGTCGCCGCGGAACTGGGCGATGCCCTCCCGACCGGCGGCGCCGAGGTGGTTCGGGTCGAACCCGGAGCCGGCCATCAGCTGGGCGGCCACGGTCGCGGCGGAGATCTCCGGGCAGCGGGTGCCCGCGGTGGCGACCAGCTTGACGTACTCCTCGGGCAGCGGCTTGGCCTCCGGCGCGCCCGAGGTGTCCTCGGCGAGCGGTGCGCCGGCGCGGCCGAACTGGGGGAGCTTCTCGTAGTAGGACGCGTATCCGGCGGCACGGTCGACGTAGCCGGTGGCCTCCTCGGGCACGTCCTTCGCCGCCACGACCGCGGCCTGGCCGGACCGGTACGCGGCGAGCGACAGCCGCCACGTGTCGCCGGAGAGGCCGGCCAGCCGCAGCTCGCCGCTGAGCGAGCACATCTTGTGAGCCATCGCGAGCACGGCCGCGTACGTGTCGGTGCGGGCCGCACCGGGCCACGGCGCCCACTTCTTCCAGTCCTCGTCGTCGAGGCCGGCCAGCCCGGAGCCGCCGGACTCGGTGCGGGCGGCCGCCGCGTCCAGGCCCGACTCCGCCATCAGCTGCCCGGCCAGCCGGTGGGCGGACAGCATCGGGCAGGAGTGCGCGGCGGTGAGGACGGCGGCGAGCTGCCGGTCGTCGACCGTGCGGCCGGTGAGGTCGTCGTCGGCGGCGATCGCTACGCCCCAACTGATGGTGGCGGCGACCAGCGTGACGATCGCAAGTCCCGTGAGGACGATGCCGGTCGCGCCGCGGCCGACATCGGTCAATTGCCGGAGGCTCATCTGTGGCACAGCGTGGAACCCTCTCTAGGCCGAATCCGCCAGGAAAACGGAAACGGGCGTGCCTTAGTTCAATCACCGGCCGAAAAGAATGCGCCCGCCGACCGGAAAGCACTGTGCCGCCACCGTCCGTGACGGCGGCGGCACAGTGGATGGACCGGTCGGCGCCGGCCGCCGGATCTCTACCGGGCGGCCGTGAGCACGTCGGAGATCAACGCGGCCAGCAGGGCGGCCCGGTCCGGCATCGCCGCGAGGTCGACCCACTCGCCCTCCGCGTGCGCGTTGCCGCCGACCGCGCCCAGCCCGTCCAGCGTCGGCACGCCGCGCGCGGCGGTCAGGTTGCCGTCCGACGCGCCGCCGACCGCCACGCCCGGCAGCACCGGCTGACCGAGCCGCGCCGCCGCGCCGTGCGCCAGCCGGTGCAGTGCCGCCGACGCGCTCGGCGGCATCGGCGGCCGCGACACCCCGCCGGTCACCGTGATCGCCGCGCCCGGCAGCACCGGCCGCAGCCCGCGCAGCGCCGCCTCCACCCGGTCGAACTCCGCCGGGTCGAACCCGCGCATGTCGATCGTCAGCGCCGCGCTCGCCGGTACCGTGTTGTCGCTGGTCCCGGCGCCGGCCAGGGTCGGCGTGACCGTGGTGTCGCCGCGGCCGAGCCCGGCCACCGCGAGCGTCTGATGGGCCAGTTCGACGGCCGCGTTCACGCCGAGATGCGGTTCCAGTCCCGCGTGCGCCGCGCGCCCGGTGACCGCCACCCGCCAGCGCGCGATGCCCTTGCGCGCGGTCTTCAACGCACCCCCGGTCGCGCTCGGCTCGCAGATCAGCGCGGCCCGGGCGTCGGCCGCGGCCGCGTCGATGAGACCGCGCGACCCGGCCGAGCCGATCTCCTCGTCCGCGTTGACGAGCACCGTGACGCCGTCCGGTGACGGCAGCGTGGCCAGGCCGTGGAACAGCTGCACCAGGCCGGCCTTCATGTCGAAGCAGCCGGGGCCGGTCGCCCGGTCCCCGTCGACCGTGAACGGCCACCGGGCCAGCGTGCCGACCGGCCACACCGTGTCGTGGTGCCCGGCCACCAGCACCTTCGTCGGCCCGTGCCGCCAGATCAGGTGCGGGCCGTGCCGCTCCGGCGCGCTGCCGAGCAGCCGCGTCCCGAGCGCCGCGACCACCTGCGCGCTGGCCGCCAGGGCATCGTCGTCCGTCGACGGCGACTCCACCGTCACCAGCGTGGCCAGGTCGTCCGTCATCTCTCGCACCGTCACCGCACGCCTCCATGTCAGATTGACTAGACAATATGATGTGAGGAGGCGAAGCAAGCCGTCAAGGGCGCGGGGTGGCCTTCCGCTCCGTGGCCTAAATTGTCTGGACGATCTGAGGAGGGGTATGGAGCCGGCCTATCGGCGGATCGCCGCCGTCTACCGGGACAAGATCGCGTCCGGCGAGCTGGCGCCGGGCGTGCGGCTGCCCACGGAGCACGAGATCGCCGAGGAGTTCGGGGTGGTGCGGCAGACCGTGCGCAGCGGGCTCGGCGTGCTCGTCTCCGAGGGGTTGATCGTGGCCCGGCGGCCGTACGGTTACTTCGTGCGCGAGTGGGAGCGGATGCTCTACCGCCCGCAGGAGAAGTCCCGGCCGATGCCGTCCCGGTCCACGATGGACCGGTTCTCGCAGCAGATCAGCGACGAGGGCCGGGTGCCGAGCATGCACATCGAGGTCGCGCTGGTGCAGGCCGCGCCGGACCTGGCGGAGCGGCTGCGGGTCGAGACGGGCGCCACCGTCGTGATCCGGCGGCGGGTGCGGTTCATCAACGGCGAGCCGGTCAACATCAACGACTCGCACTTCCCGCTCGACCTGGTCAAGGACTCGGAGATCATGTCGCCGGCCTACATCCCGCGCGGCACGGACGAGGTGCTGGCCGACCTCGGTCACCGGCAGGAGCGCGCGGTCGACGAGATCTTCGTGCGCATGCCCACGCCGGACGAGATCCGCCGGCTCGGGCTCGGGCCGGGCACGCCGGTCGCGCTGCACTACGACACCGGTTACACCGCGGACGACCGCCCGGTGCAGTGCACGGTCAACGTGCTGCCCGGCGACCGCCACCGCATCGTCTTCGAGCGGCGGTGGCGGGCGGACGAGCCGCTCAGCTGAGCACCCACTTCTGCGCCGGCGTGCCGTTGCAGTCGTAGAGCTGGACCGGTGTGCCGTTGGCGAAGATGCCGCCGGTCACGTCCACGCACTTGCCGCTCTGGATGCTGATCAGATCGCCGCCGTCGCTGAGGCCGAACGTCTGCGACAGCTCGCCGGTGCACGGCGCTATGTGCAGCTGGCTGCCGACGGTCGGGCTGTCCGCCTGTATGCAGTTGCCGAGCACCTGCAGCGCGCCGGTGCCGGGCAGTGTGAACTTCGTGCCCGGCGTGCCGTCGCAGTCCCAGATGTGGATCGGCTCGGTGGCGGCCGGGTTGCTGCCCGCGACCGCGAAGCACCGGTTGCTGCCCAGGTTGACCAGCGACCGGTCCGCCACGACCGGCGTTATCACCTGCGGCGCGGCCGAGGTGGGCGCGGCCGGGGTCGGCGACGGCGGCGTGACCCGGGTCCGGGACGGTGTGGGCGTCGGCGCGGCCGCGGGCGTCCGGGGCGCGGACGTGGTGACGGTCGGCAGCGTGAAGTCCGGCTCGTTCGTGATGTTGCCGCCGCTGGTCGACGGGTTGAACACCCGCATGCCGAGCACGACCGCCAGGATCAGCACCACCACGAGCGCACCGACCAGCAGATAGAGCGAGCCGTTCTCGCCGCGCGAGCGCGGTGGCGGTCCACCGTACGGCGGCAGCGGCACGGACGGCGCCGGCGGGATCTCCACGGTCGGGCCGCCGTCCGGGCGGGTGGTCGCGGCCGGCAGCATCGTGGTCGGGCCGCCGACCACGTGCCGGTGCCGGGCCTGCGACAGCGTGCCGACCGGCACCGCCTGCTGGTGCGCGGAATGTGCCGCGCTGTTGCCGCCGGACGCGGCCGCGTCCGGGTTGGCCCAGGTGCCGGACAGCATGCCGGCGCCGGCGTGCGCGGGCGCCCCGGACAGCGCGTGCCGCAGCAGCCGTTCCGCCTCGAACGCGTCCACCCGGCGCGCCGGGTCGCGGCGCAGCAGGCCCTCCAGCGCCGGCAGCAGCGGGCCGGCGTTCTGCGGCATCGGCGGCAGTTCGGTGGCGAGCGCGGCCAGCGTGGCGATCGAGGACGGCCGGGTGTACGGCGCGCGGCCCTCCACGGCCGCGTAGAGCGAGGCACCCAGCGACCACAGGTCCGCGGACGCGCCGACCTGACCGCCGGTGGCCCGCTCCGGCGCGAGGTAGGCCGGTGAGCCCATCACCACGCCGGTGCGGGTCATGCCCGGGTCGTCGGTCGCGGTGGCCAGGCCGAAGTCGGTGAGCACCACCCGGCCGTCCGCGCCGAGCAGCACGTTGGCCGGCTTGATGTCGCGGTGCAGCACGCCGACCGCGTGGGCGGCCCGCAGCGCGCCGAGGACCCGGAGCCCGATCTCCGCGGCACGGGCCGGTGTGATCGGCCCGTTCGTCGCGATCTCCTTCTGCAGCGAGGTGGAGTTGACGTACTCCATCACGATCCACGGCTCCTCGCCCGTGCGGAGCACGTCGAAGATGCGGACCACGTTGCTCTGGCTGACCTTCGCGATCGCGCGTGCCTCGCGCAGCGCGCGCTCCCGGAGCTCCTGCACCTCGTCGCCGGTCAGCCCGGCCGGGGGCACGATCTCCTTCAGCGCGACGTCGCGTTGCAGCATCTCGTCGCGTGCCAGCCAGACACGGCCCATGGCGCCCTGGCCGAGGGGGCGGAGGAGTCGATAGCGGCCGGCGATCTCGCGCTGCGGGGTGTCGGACACGAAGTGGACCGTACCCGGACGAAACCAGTGAGTTGATACCCGGTGCGTCAAACCTCGTCACACATGGCCGCTACCGGCCCTTACCCCACTATCGGATCTCTGTCACTGAACTCTTCGCCACTCGCTCCGGGCCGGGCACCGGATGTGCCGGTGATGGTCTCACTCGCTGGAGACCCGGTTCCGGCCGGCTCGTTTGGCGGCGTAGAGACATTCGTCCGCCGTCTTCACCAGCGTGTCGACGTCCCGGTTCGGGCGGGGGAACGCGGCCGCGACGCCGATGCTGACCGTGACGATGCCGTGCGGGGAGAGTGCATGCGGCTCGCGCAGCGCCTCGACCGCGGACCGCACCCGTTCCGCCACGACCAGTGCGTCCGCGAGCGGTGTCTCCGGCAGGATGATGCAGAACTCCTCGCCGCCGTAGCGGGCCACGTGGTCGGTGGAACGCACGTGCGCGGCCACGGTGGTGGCCACCGTGACCAGGCAGCGGTCGCCGCCCTGATGGCCGTAGTGGTCGTTGTACCCCTTGAAGTGGTCGATGTCGATCATCGCGATCGACAGTGGGTTCCGGGGCCGGGCCGCCCGCCGCCACTCGGCCGCCAGCAGCGCGTCCAGCCGGCGGCGGTTCGTCAGCCCGGTCAGCGGGTCGGTGACGGCGAGCTGCTCCAGCCGCGCGTTCGCCTCCTCCAGCTCGCGCGTCCGGTCCGCGATCTTCGCCTCCAGCGACGCGTAGAGCTGCGCGTTCTCCAGCGACACCGCGAGCTGGCCGGTGACCAGGCGCACCGCGTCCAGCCGGTCCGCGGTGAACGCGTTGCGGCTGCCCCGGTTCTCCAGGATCAGCACCGCGCGGTCCTCGCCGCGCACCACCACCGGCAGCGCGAGCAGCGCGCACTGGGACACGCCCGCGAAATACTCGTCGCGCGCGAACCGGTCGTCGCGCACCGCGTCCTCGCTCACCACGGCGGCGTGGGTGCGCTGCACGTAGCGGACCACCGACCGCGGGCCGGCGTCCGTGCCGGAGGCCACCAGCAGCACGTCGGTCGCGCCGGTCAGCGCGCGCAGCACCTCGTCGACGCGTTCGTGCAGCGCGTGCACGCGGGTCTCCGAGCTGAGCGTGCGCGCCGCGTCCAGCACGCCGAGCAGGTCGATGTCGGAGTTGTCCAGTCCGCCGGTGCTGCGCGCCCGGTCCGGCTCGGCCGGCCGGCCGCGCAGCCACCGGTGCGTGGTCTCCAGCGCCCGGACCTTCGCGCTCGCGCCCCACGCCGCGTACCCGTCCCGGGCCAGCCGCAGCAGCCCGTTGCCGGCGAACTCGTTGCCCTCGGCGAGCTGGAACGCGGCCGCCCGCTCCGCGATGACCGCGTAGTGCCAGGGGCGCCGCCGCCGGCTGACCTCGCGCAGCGCGCGGTCGTAGGCGACCGTGGCGGCCCACCGGTCGCCGTCCGCGCGGGCGCGCTCCGCCTCGGCCAGCGACGCCAGGTGCGAGAAGTTGCCGGGTGCGTCCGCGGCCCGGCCGGCCAGCCACCGCTCGGCCCGGTCGAGGTCGACGCCGGTCAGCGCGCACAGCAGCATGGTCGTGGTGACCAGGTAGAAGCCGGGATTGCGGTCGACCAGCGCGGCGGCCTGCCCGGTCGCGGCCCGCGCCGCCGCCTCGTCGCCGGCGATCAGCGCGGCCAGCCCGCGCAGCGCGTGGGCGGTGTGCGCGGCCGGCGCGTTCGCGGCGACCGTGGCCAGGTGCGCCGCCTCGTCGAACCCGTCGTCGGTGAAGCCGCCAGGTGCGTGCGTCTCGCCGCGCATCGCGCGCACGAACTGCCGGTACGCGCCCTGGATCAGCCCGGCCTGTGCATGGCCGGTGCGCCGCGCGTACCGGAGCGCGTCCGTGACCTGCTCGTCCAGCGCGCCGAGCGAACCGATGTCGAGCAGGTATGCGGCCAGCCCGCTGCACGTGAGCCCGGCCTGGGTGGTGACGCCCGCACGGACCAGCCCGGTGAACGCGGCGCGCGCGACCGGCAGCACGTTCTCCAGCCGTTCGTGCCAGTGCCCGGCCCACGACACCAGGATGAACCGCAGCTCCGCGGCCGACCGCTCCCAGCCGCGCCGCTCGGCCTCGGCCAGCAGGTGCCGGGCGATGCGATAGCCGCTGTGGTAGTCACCGCGCGTGGAGATCAGCCCGAACCCGCTCGCCGCGACCGGCCCGGCCAGCCACGCGGCCGGACCGTCCGTCACCCACAGCCGGTGCGCGGTCGTCTGCAGCCACGTCATGATGATCGGTCCGGCCATCAGCGCGTTCGGCATGAGCGCGTTGATCAGCCGGGCCCGCGCCTGGTGGGCGCGATCCGAATTCTCCGGTCGCGGGTCGCCGTCCGCCGGCAGCGCCGCCGCCCACTCGACCAGCCGCAGCATGCCGGCCTCGGCCAGCGCGGGCAGTTCCTCCGGCGACCGCACGGCCGGCACGCCGATCCGGTCGAGCAGGTCGCTGCCCAGGGCCAGCGCGTCCGCGAACCGGACCCGGCTGTTCAGCGAGCCGATCTGCACGCACGCGCTGGGTACCCGGCCGACCGGGTCCGGGCAGTTGATCTCGATGTACCGGTACTCCTCGTCGGCCTCGGTCAGCCGTCCCAGCCGGCAGAGCGCGGCGTGCCGCTCGGCGTGCAGCACCAGCGACGCGTACCGGTCGGTGCCGTCGTCGACGCGCAGCGCCGCGGAGAGGAACCGCTCGGTGCGTTCCGGATCCATGATCCGCAGCGCGTCCGCCGCCTCCGCGAACAGCGGCCCGGCCAGCGCGCGGTCGTCCGCGCCGGCCAACGGCTCCGCCTCGAGCAGCAACTCCGCGGCGATCCGCCGGTGCGTGGGATCGGCCGCCAGCCGCCGGGCGATGCCGGTCCGGGCCGCGACCGCGCCGTGCCGCAGCGCGTCCCGCACCCGCTCGTGGGTGATCCGCACGCGGTCGCCGGCGAACGCGGCCAGCCCGTCGTCGAGCGCGGGCGCCAGCGCCTCCAGCACCGCGCCGGCCGGCCGCCCGACGGCGGCGCCGAGCAGCTCCGGCGCGGCGTCCCCGCCCAGGCAGACGGTGGCGGTCAGCACCTCGCGCGCGGGCTCCGGCAGCGCGCGGATCCGGGCCGCCAGCCGCTCGCCCGCGTCGCCCTCGCCGAGGTGCCGGCGCAACGCGTCCGGGTCCCACGTCCAGCCGTCCGCGCCGATCCGCAGCGTCCCGGTCGTGCGCAGCTCGTTGAGCAGCGCCAGCGTCTCCGCGGGGTGGCCGCCGGTGCGCTCGTGCACGGCGGCGGCGAGCCCGGCCGGGTCCGCCACCGGCGCGCGCAGCACCTCCGCGATCAGCTCCGCGACCGCGTCCGGTGGCAGACCGCCGAGCCGCAGCCGGACCGTCTCACCGGCGGGCTCGGTCAGCACCGGCGCCGGGTCGCGGTGCGTGACCACCAGCGTCACGCCCGGGACCGGGTCCGCGGCCACGATCGTCTCCACCGACCGGGCCGCGATCTGCGGCGCCAGATGGAAGTCGTCCAGCGCGAGCACCAGGGGATACGCGGGCGAGGCCACCGCACGCAACAGCGCGGACGCGGTCTGCACCAGCCGGTTCTCCAGCTGCGCGGAATCCGGCGGCGCGGGCGCCGGGCCGGTCGGGTCCGGCGCCGGCGCCAGGCCCAGGACCAGGCCGAACTCCGGCACCACGTCCGCGACCAGCGCCGCGTTCTCGCCCAGCGCCTCACGCAGCCGGTCCCGCGTCGCGGCCAGCACCGGCTCCGGCTCCGTCAACAGCAGCCCGCCGAGCACCCGGAACGCCTCGCGCAGCCCGTCCGCGCCGCCGTCCGCGCGCCGCGGATCGCACCGCCCGCTGACGAACCGCGCGCCCGCGTCCTCCGCCAGCGGGCGGACCTCGGCCAGCAGGCTGGTCCGGCCGATCTCGGGCGGGCCGCCGATCGTCACCAGCGGCACGCCGGTGGTGACGGCCGTGCGCAGCGCCGCCAGCTCCGCGGCCCGCCCGGCCGGGCGGGCCGGTGCCACCAGCCGCGCCGGGAAGTCGCGTTCGCCGAGCGTGAAGCCGGTCAGCCGGCGCTGCGCCACCCGGTCCAGGTCGTGCGCCAGCCCTTCCGCGCTCTGGTACCGGTGGTCCGGCTCCTTCTCCAGCAGTCGCATCACGATCGCGGAGAGCACGATCGGCACCCGCTCGTTGAGCACGGCCGGTTCCTCCGGCACCGCGACCAGGATGTCGTGCACCAGCCGCAGCGGGTCGGGACCCGGTGCCGCCCCGGAGGCCGGCGCGACGTCGTCGCCGAACGGCGCCCGGCCGGTCAGCGCGGCGTACAGCGTGGCGCCCAGCCCGTACAGGTCGGCGCGCTGGTCCACGCCGCGCCCGGTGCGCCCGGTCTGCTCCGGTGCCACGTAGGCGAGCGTGCCGATCAGCCGGCCGGTGTCCGGGCCCTCCACCTGCGCGGTGGCCAGCCCGAAGTCGATCAGGGTGGCCGTGCCGTCCAGGCCGAGCAGCACGTTCGCCGGCGTGATGTCGCGGTGCAGCAGCCCGCGCCGGTGCAGCCCGGCCAGCGTGCCGGCCAGCCCGGTGGCGAGCCGGAGCGCGTCCGCGAGCGGCAGCGGGCCGTCCGCCAGCGCGGCGCCGAGCGTCCGGCCGCCCACCGGGTCGACCAGCGCCACCACGTCGTCCTCGCCGGTCGCGACCAGCGCCGGCACGCCGGGCACGCCGGCCGCGCGTTCCAGCATCGCGCGCTCGTGCCGCGCCCGTTCCTCCGCGCCGGGGCCGCGCAGCCGCTTGCTCACCACCCCACCGGTGGGCCGGCGCGTCACGAGGGTGCGCTCGCTCTCGTAGAGCACCTCGTCGACCAGGACCATCGCGGCCGTTCCTCCAGCAGCACGTCGTCCGGGCACCGGAAGGCACCCGTCACGCTCCCATTCGGCACCCGGCCGGTCGTCTTCAGCTTTTCGTTTCGCGGACATCCGGCCCGCGCCGTGTATCACCGAACGGGTGATTCGGTCCGCATAATGTCCACATGGTCAAGTGGGAGTACGCCTTGCTCATCCGCCGCCGTGTCCCGGACGGCGGGCAGTGGGTCATCACGTTCGCCTGGTACGCGCCGGACGGCACGGTGCAGGACGTGACGATGTACGGCACCGCCGTGATCTCGCAGCTCAACCAGGCGGGCGCGGCGGGCTGGGAAATGATCTCCGCCTCCGAGGACGTGAACAACCTGCAGGGCACCACCGAGGTCCACCGCTACCACTTCAAGCGCCCGCTCGACTGACATCCCGGCGCGGCACGCCGCTCCCTTCCCCGCCACCTCTGAATAATGCCTCTATGTCGGAAGAATCGGACAATAGGCCTCAGGTCGACCGGGGTGCCGGCCCAGTCCTCGGCACCCCCGGTGAGGTGACGGCCGCGCTCCAGGACGTCGTGACGGCGCTGCTCCGGGCGCCCGCCGGGGCACCGTTGCGCGCGCTGGAGGCCGGTGCCGGCAAGCGTATCCGCCTCGACGTGCCGGAGGACGCGTACATCGTCGGCGTGGACACCGACGACACCGCGATGAACCTGAACCCGCGGCTGCACGAACGGGTCGTCGGCGACCTGCACGACTACGTCGCCTCACCGGACTCCTTCGACCTGATCACCTGTTGGTACGTGCTGGAGCACGTCGAACGGCCGGAGGACCTGATCGCCCGGTTCGCCCGGATGATCGCGCCGGGCGGCCTGGTGGTGCTCGCGGTGCCGCACCTGTGGAGCCCGAAGTCGCTGTTCACCAAGCTCACGCCGCACGCGTTCCACGTCTGGTTCCGCCGCCGGGTGCTCGGCTTCCCGAACGCGGGCCGGCCCGGCTACGGCCCGTACCCGACCACGCTGCGCCGCACCATCGCACCGGCCGCGATCACCGCACTGGTCGCCCGGCACGGTCTGGCCCCGGTCTTCGAGGGCTACTTCGAGGACGAGAAGCAGGCCCGGTTCCGCCGGCGGCTCGGCATCACCGGCCGGCGCTGGTCGCTGGTCCGCGGCCTGGTCCGCGCGCTCAGCCTGGGCCGGCTCGACGCGGCCCGCAGCGAGTACGTGGTGGTGCTGCGCCGCGACCCGGCCAGGCCGCGCCCGGCGCTCAGCGAGTCGCTCTCCACCCGCGCCTAGGGTTCGCGGATCGTCGCCGAGCCGGGCGGCGAGGCCCACCGGACACGCGCTCAGTACTCGACCCGGTCCGGCCGGTTCGTCCACGCGGTAAAAGGCGCCACCCGGTCGGTCGCGTCCGCCTGCACCACCGGCACGGGCCACTCCGCGCGCGGCCGGGCGAACAGGTCGTAGAACGCGCGGTCGTCGAAGCCCGCCTCCGCCGCGTCGTGCCGGTCCGCCGCGTAGACCACCCGGTCCACCCGGGCCCACAGCGCGGCGGCCAGGCACAACGGGCACGGCTCGCACGAGCTGACCAGCACGCAGCCGTCCAGCTTGAACGTGCCGAGCGCGCGGCAGGCGCCCCGGATCGCCACCACCTCCGCGTGCGCGGTCGGGTCGAGCGTGCTGGTGACCTGGTTGACGCCGGTCGCGACCACCTCGCCGGCGCGTACCACCAGCGCGCCGAACGGCCCGCCGCCGGTGCCCACGTTCGCCACCGCGGCCGCCACCGCCTGGTCCAGGAACCGCCGATCCGTCATCGTCGCTCCACCGCCGTCTCCTCGGGCAGCCCGGCCAGCACCGAGACCGCGTGTGCCGGACCGCCGGCCGGGTCGTCCGCGGTCACGCCGGCCAGCGCGAGCGCCTCCCACACCCGGTCCCGGCCGAGCGGCAGCGACGTCAGCCGCACGCCGGTCGCGTCCCGGACCGCGTTCGCCAGCGCGGGCGCGACCGGGTTGAACGGGCTCTCGCTCATCGACTTCGCGCCCAGCGGGCCGAGCGCGTCCTCGGTCCTGGCGACCAGCACCTCGGTGTGCGGCACGTCCGCGAACTGCGGCAGGTGGTAACCGCGCAGCGCGGGGTTCACCACGTGGCCGCCCGCGTCGATCCGCATCTCCTCGTAGACCGCCGCGCCGATCGCCTGCGCCACGCCGCCCTCGATCTGCCCGACCAGTTGCATCGGGTTCAGCACCACGCCCGCGTCCGCCGACTGCACGCTCTTCAAGATCTTGATCTCGCCGGTACGCGGGCGCACCGCGACCCGGAAACCGTGCACGTTGAACGCGACCGAGCGCGGCGTGCCGTCGGTGACCGCGTGCGCCGCCACCGGCAGCCCGCCCTCGGCCGCGCGCCGGTGCAGCTCCGGCAGGCCCAGCATCGTCCCGTCGCCGCAGACCACGCCGTCCGCGGTCAGCTCGCACTCCTCGGGCGGCAACGTGGTCAGCACCGCGGCCGCGGCCTGGAGGCGCTCCCGCAACGCCTCCGCGGCCAGGAGCGTCGCCTTGCCGGCCACCACGATGCCGGTCGAGCCGTACGCGCCGGTGTCGTGCGCGACCAGCGCGGTGTCCGACTGCGCGATCGCCACCCGGTCCGGCGTGGTCCGCAACGCGGTCGCGGCCAGCTGGACGTGCACGGTCGAGGTGCCGTTGCCGAACTCCGTGGTGCCGACCATCAGCTGGTACGTGCCGTCCGGCAGCAGCCGCACGTCCGCCTCCGCGTGGTGCCCGCGCGGCGGAATCGTGTTGATCAGCGACAGTGCCACGCCGTCGCCGGTCAGCCAGCCCGGCTCGGGCGCCGGCTCGGGCGCGTCCGCGAGCGCGTCCCGGACCAGCGTCAGGCACTGGTCCAGCCCGTAGCTGCCGTACTCCACGTCGTCGAGCTCGTTGCTGACCGAGACCATCGGATCGCCGGGCCGGACCACGTTGCGCTCCCGGAACGCGATCGGGTCCATATGCAGCAACCGGGCCAGCTCGTCCATCGCGGACTCGACGGCGAAGACGGTCTGGCTCAGCCCGTAGCCGCGGAACGCACCGGCCGGCACCGTGTTCGTGTAGACCGCGTACGCGTCGACCTTCTTGTTCGGGCAGCGGTAGACCGCGACCGACTCGCCGCAGCCGTGGTGCAGCACGCCGACCGCGTGGTTCGCGTACGCGCCGGTGTCCGAGACGACCCGCAGCTGCAGCGCGGTGAGCGTGCCGTCCTCGCGCGCACCGGCCCGTACCCAGATGGCCATCGGGTGCCGGCTGGTCGTGCCGGTGAACTGTTCCTCGCGCGTCAGCTCCAGCTGCACCGGCCGGCCCAGCCGCAGCGCGGCGAGCGCGGCGACGTCCTCGACCAGCATCTCCTGCTTGCCGCCGAAGCCGCCGCCGACCCGCACGGTGAGCACCCGCACGTGCTCCGGCGGCAGGTTGAACACCGCGCAGAGCGCCTGCCGGGTCAGGAACGGCACCTGCGTGCTGGTCCGCACGGTGAGCGCGCCGTGCTCGTCCACCCAGGCCACGCAGCCGTGCGTCTCCAGCGCCGCGTGCTGTACCCGCTGGGTGTGAAAGATCTGTTCGTAGATCACGTCCGCCTCGTCGAAGCCGGCCGCGACGTCGCCCAGGTTGCCGTGGATCTCCGCGACCGTGTTCCGCTCCGGGAACGCGATCCGCGACTCCTCGGCCGGCTTGTCGTGGATCACCGGCGCGCCGGGCCGCATCGCCAGCTCCGGGTCGAGGACGGCGGGCAGCACCTCGTAGTCGACGACCAGCGCGCGCACGCCCTCCTCGGCCGCGGCCACGGTCTCCGCCACCACGGCCGCCACCCGCTGCCCGACGTGCCGGACCACGTCGTCCAGCACGCGCGTGTCGTCCGGGTTGTCCGTCATGTGCTCGTGCCGCGCGCTGGAGTAGAGCCGCTTCGGCGCGTCCTCGTGCGTCAGGACCAGGCGCACCCCGGGTACGGCCAGCGCCGCGCTGGTGTCGATCGCCACGATCCGGGCGTGCGCGTGCGGCGAGCGCAGCAGCTTCATGTGCAACAGCCCGTTCGGCGGCAGGTCCAGCGTGAACAGCGCCTTGCCGGTGACGATCGCGCGGCCGCCCGGCGCCGGTGCGTTGTGGCCGGCGGCGTGGCCCGGCTCCGGCTCCGCCACGTGCCGTACGCCGTTGATCGAGTCCTCGATCGCGCGGTACCCGGTGCACCGGCACAGGTTGCCCTTGAGCGCGTGCGGCAGGTCCGCGCGCTGGGCGTCGCTCAGCGCGGCCGCCGTCATGATCATGCCGCTGGTGCAGAACCCGCACTGGAAGCCCTGCGCCTCCAGGAACCCGCGCTGCACCGGGTGCAGGTCGTCACCGTCGGCCAGGCCCGCCACCGTGGTCACCTCGCGGCCCCGGGCCCGGAACGCGGGCGTCACGCAGCTGTGCACCGGCGTGCCGTCCAGCCACACCGTGCAGGCGCCGCAGTCACCCGTGTCGCAGCCCTTGCGCACGCCGGTCGCGCCCTGCTCGCGCAGGAACGTGCGCAGGCACTGCCCGGGGCGCGGCGTCGCGGTGGTCCCGGTGCCGTCAATCGAATAGCTCATGACGGATCCCCTCGGCCAGCTCGAACGTCATGTGCCGCCGCCAGGCGGGCGAGCCGTGCACGTCGTCGTGGTAGCTCTCGGCCGGGATCGCGGCGATCGCCTCGCGCAGCTCGGCCGCGGCCGGCGGCGTCCCGAACGACAGGCGCAGCGGCCGGACCACGGACGCGGTCACGGTCAGCTCCAGCCCGGCCGTGCGCCGCCCGATCAGCAGCGCGGCGGACCGGCCCACCGGGCTCAGCGAGACCTGCCGGAACGCGGTCGGTGCCCGCAGCGCCGCGACCGGCAACCGCACCGAGCGCAGCAGCTCACCGGGGCGCAGCGCGTTCCGCTGCGGGCCGGTGACGAAGTCGAGGACGTCGAGCGTGCGCGGCCCGGACGGGCCCCAGACCGTGCAGACGCCGTCCAGCGCGGCGGTCAGCGAGATCATCGGCCCGGCCGGCAGCGCCAGACAGAGATTGCCGCCGACCGTGGCCGCGTTCCAGATCTTGAAGCTGCCCAGCAGCGCGCGGCACGCCCGCGGGAAGAGCCGGGCGGCGGGCCAGTCGTCCGGCGCGGCGAACGCGTGCAGCTCCGCCAGCGTGCAGGTCGCGGCGATCTCCAGGCCCTCGTCCGTGACGGTCAGCGCCGGCCAGCGCAGACCCGGCAGGTCGATCAGCCGGCGCAGGTGCGGCTGCGGCTCGGAGAAGAGCCAGGTGCCGCCGCCCAGCCAGGCGTCGCCGGGCCGCCACGCGGCGAGATCCGGCGCGTCCCGCACCGTGACGACCTCGGAGATCGTGTTCAGATCCACGCCCGCCCTGCTCCCGTCCGCCCACCGCCCACGGAATGAGCGATTCAGGCTGTCGTGGGCAGGTGTCGTCCCGATATACCGGTTGTCGCCGTCCTGTTACGTGCCCGGCGTATCCACCCTAGGTCATTTGTCTCGCCCGGCCAGCCACTCCGCGAAGGTCGGGCCCGCCCTCAGCTCGGCCCGGCCGGCCACCGGGACACGCCCGTGCCCGGCGACCGGGCCGGCGGTCACGGGTGACGCGGGGCGAGGCCGCTCACCGGCAGTGCCTCCAGGCCGTGGATCAGCGCGCCGGGCCGCCAGGTCAGCTCCGCCGGGGAGAACGCCATCCGCAGCTCCGGGAAGCGGTCGAGCAGGCCGGTGAACGCGATCTGCGCCTCCAGCCGGGCCAGCGGCGCGCCCAGGCAGTAGTGGATGCCGTGGCCGAACGCGAGGTGCGGCGTGCCGGTCCGGGACAGCCGGAGGTGCTCCGGGTCCGGGTAGCGCGCGCCGTCCATGTTCGCCGAGAGCAGGCTGATCAGCACCGTCGCGCCGGCCGGGACGTCCACGCCGCCGATCGTCAGCGGCGCCGTGCTGACCCGGTGCGTGCTGGTCTGCACCGGGCTGTCGAAGCGCAGGAATTCTTCGATCGCGGACGGCAGCAGTTCGCGCCGCGCCCGCAGCTCCACCCAGCGCTCCCGCGTCTCGAGCAGGCGGTAGGCGCCGTTCGCGATCAGGTTGACCGTGGTCTCGTGCCCCGCGATGAGCAGCAGGAAGACGGTGGAGGCCAGCTCGTCCTCGGTCAGCCGGTCGCCGTCGTCGCGCACCGCGAGCATGCCGGAGAGCAGGTCGTCGCCGGGCGCCTTCCGCTTCCGCGCGATCAGCTCCTGGACGTAGCCGTGCAGCGCGAGCACCGCGCGGGGCGACTCGGCGCGCCGCTCGCCGGGCGAGGTGACCAGGTTCGACCAGTCGCGGAACGAGTCCCGGTCCTCCACCGGCACGCCGAGCAGCTCGGAGATCACCGCGATCGGCAGCGGGAACGCGAACGTCTCGATCAGGTCCGCCTCGCCGAGCCCGTGCATCGCGTCCAGCAGCTCGCCGGTCAGCTCCGTGATCCGCGGCCGCAGCGCGTCGATCCGGCGCGGCGTGAACGTGGCCGAGACCAGCCGCCGCAGCCGGGTGTGGTCCGGTGGGTCCGCGGAGAGCATGTGGTGCGTGATCGCGGAGTGCACGTCCGCCGGGATGCCCATCCGGTTCGGTGGGTGCAGCACGCCCTTGACCAGGCGCGGGTCGGTGAGCGCGGCCTTCGCGTCGTCGTACCGCGTGATCAGCCACGCCTCCACGCCGCCGGCCAGCTCGACGCGGTGCACCGGCGCCTCCTCGCGCATGGTGCGGTAGACCGCGTGCGGGTCGGCGCGGAACACGGGCCCGTACAGCGTGGTGGTCATCCGAGTCCTCTCCGGAGTGCGTCCAGGGCGGCCCAGACCTGCACGCTGCCCATCGGCGTGCCGTCGTCCGCGAGCTGATGCCCCTCGACGAGCTGCCAGCGGTCGTCCCGCAGGCCCAGCCGGTCGATCCGGATCCAGATCGGCCACACGCCGGCGCGCTGCTCGTCCCTGGCCAGCCGCAGCACGGTGCCCGGCGGTATCACGAGTGGAAGCACGTCACTCCCTTGCGGCCGTGCCGACGATCCGGCCAACATCGAAGTTAGTGCACGGTTTCGGCGCGTCACAAGGTTCGTCCGGGTGGTTGGCACATCGACCGTCCACAGTGTCGGCGACGCGCTGGCCAGTTGAAATGGACGTTCGTCTGTTTCGACACGTTGACGTGCAACGATGCGGTAATCGTTTCGTCATCTCTTGTGCATGGGAGCCCTCCCATGCAAAACTCACGGCAGTCGCATCCGGAGCCGATGCGCACGGCCGCCACAGGGCACGCGAGCGGTGTCTCACCGATCGCGAGGCGGGCCGGACCCCCTTCGTGTGTTGCTCGCCGTCCGGGTCGGTCGGGCAGGTCAACCGGTGTTTCTCCCGCGGTCTCTCGCACCCCGCGGACGTCACGCCGTGCCGAGCGGAAATCAGTGCGCCCTCGGCTATCTGCGACAACCTAGGAGAAAATCAGCATGACGAGTTCTTCGCAGCGATGGCGCCGCGGCCTGACCGCCGTCACCGCGCTCGCGCTCGGCACCACCGGCATCGTCGTGGCCGCCTCGCAGGCCAGCGCGGCCGCGGGCTGCCGGGTCAGTTACACCGTGAACCAGTGGAACAGCGGCTTCACCGGCAACCTGACGGTGACCAACCTCGGCGACCCGATCACCAGCGGGTGGAACATCACCTGGACCTGGGCCGGCAACCAGCAGGTGACCCAGGGCTGGAACGGTGAGATCAGCCAGTCCGGCACCTCGGTGACGGTGCGGAACCCGTCCTGGGCCGCGTCGCTCGGCACGAACGCGTCGGTGAACCCCGGCTTCCAGGCCACCTACTCCGGCACCAACACGGCGCCGACCTCGTTCTCGCTGAACGGCACGGTCTGCACCGGCGCGGTCGCCGGCACGCCGACCTCGACGCCGACCGGCAACCCGGGCACGCCGACGCCGGGCCCGACCACGCCCGGCCCGTCGACCCCGGCCGGCCAGAAGGTCGACAACCCCTACGTGGGCGCGCAGGGCTACGTGAACCCGGAGTGGAAGGCGAAGGCGGAGTCGGTCGCCGGCGGCAGCCGGATCTCCAGCAACCCGACGGCCGTCTGGATCGACCGGATCGCGGCCATCGAGGGCACCGAGGGCAGCAGCTCGAACGGCTCGATGGGCGTGCGTGACCACCTGGACGCGGCGCTGGCGCAGGGCGCGGGCTACATCCAGTTCGTCATCTACAACCTGCCCGGCCGGGACTGTGCCGCGCTCGCCTCCAACGGTGAGCTCGGCCCGACGGAGCTGCCGAGGTACAAGACGCAGTACATCGACCCGATCGCGGCGATCCAGGCGGACCCGAAGTACAAGAACCTGCGGATCATCAACATCGTCGAGATCGACTCGCTGCCGAACCTGGTGACGAACGTCGACGGCGCGGCCGGCACCGAGATGTGCCGCACGATGAAGGCCAACAACGGGTACGTCGAGGGCGTCGGTTACGCGCTGGCCAAGCTGGGCCCGATCGGCAACGTCTACAACTACATCGACGCGGCGCACCACGGCTGGATCGGCTGGGACACCAACTTCGGCCCGACCGCGACGCTGTTCGCCCAGGCCGCCAACGCCTCCGGCAGCACCGTGGCCAACGTGCACGGCTTCATCACGAACACGGCGAACTACTCCGCGCTGAAGGAGCCGTTCGTCACCATCACCAGCACCGTCAACGGCCAGTCCGTGCGGCAGTCGAAGTGGGTGGACTGGAACTTCTACACGGACGAGCTGTCGTTCGCGCAGGCGTTCCGCAACGAGCTGATCGCCAAGGGCTTCCGTTCGGACATCGGCATGCTGATCGACACCAGCCGCAACGGCTGGGGCGGCCCGAACCGGCCGACCGCGGCCAGCACGTCGACCGTGATGGACACCTGGGTCAACGAGTCCCGCGTCGACCGTCGCATCCACGCCGGCAACTGGTGCAACCAGTCCGGTGCGGGCCTGGGCGAGCGGCCGAAGGCGGCCCCGGAGCCGGGCATCGACGCGTACGTCTGGGTCAAGCCGCCGGGTGAGTCGGACGGCTCCAGCGAGCTCATCCCGAACACCGAGGGCAAGGGCTTCGACCGGATGTGCGACCCGACCTACACCGGTAACGCCCGGAACGGCAACAGCATGAGCGGCGCGCTGCCGAACGCCCCGATCTCCGGCGCGTTCTTCCCGGCGCAGCTGACCGAGCTGATGAACAACGCCTACCCGGCCCTGTAGTCCTTCCGCTGGGGTTGCCCCCGGTCCGGCGCGCGTCGCCGGGCCGGGGGCCTCTGCGCGTACCGCCGAGGGGTTTTGATGATCGTGAATCCGCTCTGTTCTCGCAGGGTGCGTGTCGGCCGTCGCGATCCGTAAAACCAGCCCTTGACGACCTCGGATGTTAGCGCTAACAATGTTCCCCACATCACGGCGCTGTGAACGGCGGATTTCGGGAGGCGGTGAACCGCGCATGCCGCGCAGACGGACCTCCGGCCCGCCCATCATGGCCGACGTGGCGCGCCTCGCCGGCGTCTCCCACCAGACGGTCTCCCGGGTGCTCAACGAGCACCCCAACGTCCGGCCGGAGACGCGGGACCGCGTGCTCGCCGCGATCGAGGAGCTGGCCTACCGGCGCAACTTCTCGGCGCGCGCGCTCGTCACCAGCCGCACCCAGACGCTCGGCGTGGTCGCGTTCGACACCACGCTGTTCGGCCCGGCCAGCACGCTCTACGGCATCGAGCAGGCGGCCCGCGAGGCCGGATACTTCGTCTCGATCGTCAGCCTCAAGAGCATCACCCGGGAGACGGTCCGGGAGGCGCTGGACTACCTGGCCGCCCAGTCCGTCGACGGCTACATCGTGCTGGCGCCGCAGCAGGCCGCGATCGAGGCCATCACCGACATGCCGCTCGGGCTGCCGGTCGTCGCGGTCGAGGGGCCGAACGCGGGCGACGTGCCGATCGTCGCGGTCGACCAGGCCGGCGGCGGCGCGCTCGCCACCCGTTACCTGCTCGACCTCGGCCACCGCACGGTCTGGCACATCGGCGGCCCGGCCGACTGGCTGGAGGCGGACGCCCGGGTGCGCGGCTGGCGGTCCGCGCTCACCGCGGCCGGCGCGCCGGTGCCGCCGCCGATCCGCGGCGACTGGAGCCCGCGCTCCGGCTACCAGGCCGGCGCGGAGCTGGCCGCGCTCGCACGCGCGGAGCCGGGCCGGATAACCGCGATCTTCGTCGGCAACGACCAGATGGCGCTCGGCGCGCTCCGGGCACTGCGCGAGGCCGACATCCGGGTGCCGGAGGACGTCAGCGTGGTCGGCTTCGACGACATACCCGAGGCGGAGTTCTTCCCGCCGCCGCTGACCACGGTCACCCAGGATTTCACCGAAGTCGGGCGGCGCAGCATGCGTATGCTGCTGGCGCAGCTCGACTCCGCCCGGCCGGACCACCCGCCGGACGCGCTGCGCGACATCGTGCCCGCGCGGCTGGCGATCCGATCCAGCACCGCCCGTTTCATCGACCAGTGAAGGACTTGTTGTGAGCGCTAACAGCGATCGCGTGGTGATCGGTGTCGACTACGGCACGCTATCCGGGCGCGCCGTCGTGGTCCGCGTCTCCGACGGCGCCGAGTTGGCCAGCGCCGTCCACGAATACCCGCACGCGGTCGTGGAGCGCACGCTGCCCGGCTCGACCGTGCGGCTCGCGCCGGACACCGCGCTGCAGGTGCCGGAGGACTACCGTGAGGTGCTGCGCGTCACCGTGCCGGCGGCGCTGGCCGCGGCCGGCGTGCCCGCCTCCTCGGTGATCGGCATCGCCACCGACTTCACCGCCTGCACCGTGCTGCCCACGCTCGCGGACGGCACGCCGCTGAACGAGGTCGACGGGTTCGCGGACCGGCCGCACGCCTACGTCAAGCTATGGAAGCACCACGCGGCCCAGCCGCAGGCCGACCGGATCAACGCGCTCGCGCATGAGCGCAAGGAGCCCTGGATCAACCGGTACGGCGGCAAGATCTCCTCGGAGTGGGAGTTCGCCAAGGGCCTCCAGGTGCTGGAGGAGGACCCGGAGGTCTACGCGCGGGCCGACCGGTGGATCGAGGCCGCGGACTGGATCGTCTGGCAGCTGACCGGCGTCGAGTCGCGCAACATCTGCACCGCCGGTTACAAGGGCATCTACCAGGACGGCGACTGGCCGTCGACCGAGTTCCTGGCCGCGCTGAACCCCAGCTTCGGCGGTTTCGTCGACAAGCTCCGGTTCGACCTGTCGCCGCTCGGCGGGCTGGCCGGCACGCTCTCCGCGGAGGCCGCGGCCTGGACCGGGCTGCCCGAGGGCATCGCGGTCGCGGTCGGCAACGTCGACGCGCACGTCACCGCGCCGGCCGCGGCCGCGGTCGAGCCCGGCCAGATGCTCGCCGTGATGGGCACCAGCACCTGCCACATCATGAGCTCCGACCGGCTCGCCGAGGTGCCGGGCATGTGCGGCGTCGTCCAGGACGGGATCATCCCCGGTCTGTACGGCTACGAGGCCGGTCAGAGCGGCGTCGGCGACATCTTCGGCTGGTTCGTCGACAACTTCGTCCCGGCCTCCTACGCGCAGGCCGCCGCCGCGGCGGGCGTCTCGCTGCACGGATACCTCACGTCGCTCGCCGCCCGGCAGGCCGTCGGCGCGCACGGCCTGGTCGCGCTGGACTGGCACAACGGCAACCGGTCCGTGCTGGTCGACCACAACCTGTCCGGCGTGATCATCGGCGAGACGCTGGCCACCCGGCCGGAGGACGTCTACCGCGCGCTGATCGAGGCGACGGCGTTCGGCACCCGCACCATCGTCGACGCGTTCGAGGCGTCCGGCGTGCCGGTGAACGAGTTCATCGTCGCGGGCGGCCTGCTGAAGAACGAGTTCCTGATGCAGATCTACTCCGACGTGCTGCGCCGGCCGCTGCACCTGATCGACTCCGACCAGGGGCCCGCGCTCGGCTCCGCGATCCACGCCGCGGTCGCCGCGGGCGCGTACCCGGACATCCGGGCCGCGGCCGCCGCGATGGGCAAGATCCGCCGGGACGTCTACACGCCGGACCCGGCCCGCGCGGACGCGTACGACGCGCTCTACGAGATCTACACCGAGCTCCACGAACAGTTCGGCCGGAGCAGCAAGTCCCTCCACCGGCTTCGCGCCATCCGTAACCAGGCGGTGAATTCATGACCATCCCGACCTCGCTGACCGAGACCGTGGCCAAGCTGCGGGCCGAGGTGTGCCTGCTGCACTCCGAGCTGACCCGCTGGGGCCTCGTCACGTGGACCAGCGGCAACGTCTCGGCCCGGGTGCCCGGCGCCGACCTCATGGTGATCAAGCCGAGTGGTCTCTCCTACGACGACCTGACGCCGGAGTCGATGGTGGTCTGCGACCTGGACGGCACGGTCGTCGACGGCGCGCACGGCCCGTCCAGCGACACCGACTCGCACGCGTACGTCTACCGGGCGATGCCCGAGGTCGGCGGCGTGGTGCACACGCACAGCCCGTACGCGACCGCCTGGGCCGCGCGCGGCGAGGAGATCCCGTGCGTGATCACCGCGATGGCCGACGAGTTCGGCGGCCCGATCCCGATCGGCCCGTTCGCGCTGATCGGCAGCGACGACATCGGCAAGGGCATCGTCGAGACGCTCTCCGGCCACCGCTCGCCGGCCGTGCTGATGCGCAGCCACGGGCCGTTCACCATCGGCAAGAACGCGAAGGCCGCGGTCAAGGCCGCGGTGATGTGTGAGGACGTGGCGCGCACCGTGCACTTCGCCACGCTTCGCGGCCCGGTCCAGCCGCTGCCGCAGCACCACATCGACTCGCTCTACGACCGCTACCAGAACGTCTACGGTCAGCGTTCGACGCCGGCCGCCTGACCTGCGCGTACCCCCGGGGCATCGGTAGATGTGAGATCATCAGCCGATGTCCCGGAGTGCACGTCCCATCAGCAGGCGCACCGTCCTCGCGACCGTTCCGGCGGTCGCCGCCGCCGCGCTCACCGACCCGCGTGCCGCGTCCGCGGCCCCCGTCACGACCCCGTCGCCGGCGGCGGACACCCGCGTCGGCATCTGGGGTGCGGCCCTCAACGGCGGCGGCCCGAGCTTCGCCAACCAGACGATCCGCCACGTCGTCTACGCCTCCAGCGCCGGCACGGCCCCCCGGCTGCGCATCTCGAACCGGTTCGGGACCGCGCCGCTGGTGCTCGGTCACGTGGACCTGGCCGAGCAGAGCATCGGCGGCGTCGTCAAGCCCGGCACCCACCACCGGGTCACCTTCGGCGGGCTTCCCCGGATCGAGGTGCCGGCCGGCCAGGAGATCATCAGTGACCCCGTCGACATGACGATCAACGCGGGCGTGAACCTGCTGGTCAGCATCTACATCGCGAACGCACCCGGACCGTCGGTGTGGCATCCGTTCGGGCTGACGAGGACGTACATCTCCGTCCCCGGCGACCACGCGGCCGACGACGCGAGCACCGACTTCCCGCCGGCGTCCTCGGCGGACGACACCCGGCACTTCCGGACGTACTACCTCGCCGGCGTCGACGTGGTCAGCGCGAGCGCGACCGGGACGATCGTGGCGTTCGGCGACTCGCTCACCGACGGGTTCTCGTCGACGGCGCTGACGAACCGCCGCTACCCCGACTACCTGGCCCGCCGCCTGCACGCGGACTCCGGTGGCGCGCCCCGGTTCGGGGTGGTGAACGCGGGGCTCGCCGGCAACCGGGTGTTGCTCGACTCCGGCCCGACGAACGGGCTCAGCGCACTCAACCGGTTCACGCACGACGCACTGCTCGGCCATCCGAACGTGCGCGCGGTGATCCTGCTGGAGGGGGTCAACGACATCAACAGCACGATCAACTCCCTGCCGGTCACGTCGTGGGACCTGCGGGCGGCGTACCAGACGTTGATCAATCAGGCGCACGCGCGGGGCGTCGCTGTCTACGGCGGCACGATCCTGCCGTACGCCGGTTTCACCCTGCCCGACGGCACACCGGTGCACACGCCGGCCCGGGAGGCGACCCGGGCGGCGCTGAACGGCTGGATCCGTACGTCCGGCGCGTTCGACGCGGTGATCGACTTCGACGCGGCCCTGCGCGACCCGGCCAACCCGACCATGCTGCTGCCGGCCTACGCACACACCGACCACCTGCACCTGACCGACGCGGGCATGCAGGCGCTGGCCGCCGCCGTGGTCGCGTCGGTCCCGCTCACCTGACGCGTCACCCACCCGGGCGCCCGTTCCCGGTGCCCGGTCCGGGTGGCCGGACCGGCAATTTCCGTCGTTCCCCCCGATCGGCCGCGGTCGCCTGCGCACCATGAGGCTATGGGGATCAAGGACCGCTCGGTGGGCATCAAGATCGGGTCGATCGTGGCGTTCGCGCTCGTCTCGCTCGTGGTGACAGCGGGCATGGCGATGACGGCACTGGACAGCGTGGCGGAGCGGGCCCGCGAGCTCGAGCAGGCGTCCGTCTCCACCCGGCAGGCGCTGGAGGCGGACATGGCCCACGACGCCATCCGCGGTGACGTCCAGCGTGCGCTGCTCGCCGGCACCGCGGCGGAGCGCCAGGAGGCGGCGGCCGACCTGGCGGAGCACAGCGAGGTGATCACCCGGAACGTCTCGGACTTCGTGACCGGTACGGAGGAGAGCGCCGAGGTGCAGGCGGCTGCGCGCGCGGTGCTCCCGGAGATCGAGAACTACACGGGCCTGGCGGCGCGGACGCTCGCCGAGATCACCGCGCCGGGTCAGGTGCCACCGGGCTACGCCGCCTTCCTGGAGAGCTTCGGCGCGGTCGAGGAGGGTCTGCCGACGGTCAGCGACGCACTCGCCGCGGACGCGTCCGCGGCATCCGCGGCGGTAAGCGATCAGCGGTCCGCGGCACAGTGGCAGGTCGGCCTGTCGCAGGCCGCGTGCGCGGTGCTGCTGTCGCTGCTCGCCTGGTTCGTGCTGCGGGCGATCCGGCGTCCGCTGGTCGAGGTCAGCGAGGTGCTGGGCGCGCTCGCCCGGGGCGACCTGACCCGCCGCGCGACCGTGACCTCCCGGGACGAGCTGGGCCGGATGGCGGCCGCGGCGAACGAGGCGATCGAGAGCGTGCGGACCGCGGTCGCGGCGTTCGCCGGTTCGGCCCAGCGGGTGGGCGCGACCGCGCGCCGGATGTCGGACGCGTCCGGCCGGATCAGCGCCGCGGCCGAGGGTGCGAGCGAGCGGGCCGGCGGCGCCACCGAGGCGTCCGCGCGGATGTCGGCGAACATCGGGACGATCGCGCAGGGCAGCACCGAGATGGGCGCGTCCATCCGGGAGATCTCGCAGAGCGCGAACGAGGCGGTCCGGGTGGCGTCGGAGGCGTCCGAGGCGGCGGCCCGGACGAACGACACGATGGCGAAGCTGAGCGCGTCCAGCGCGGAGATCGACAACGTGGTCCGCAGCATCACGGCCATCGCGGGCCAGACGAACCTGCTGGCGCTGAACGCGACGATCGAGGCGGCCCGCGCCGGCGAGCTCGGCAAGGGCTTCGCGGTGGTGGCCGGCGAGGTGAAGGACCTGGCCCAGGAGACCGCGCGAGCCACCGAGGGCATCGTCGGGCAGGTGCAGGAGATCCAGGCGGACACCACGGCCGCGCGCGAGGCGATCGCGCGGATCACCGACATCATCGCGCGGATCAACGAGTTCCAGACCACGATCGCGGGCGCGGTGGACGAGCAGTCCGCGACGACCGGAGAGATGAACCGGAACATGTCGGAGGCGTCCGGCCGGGGCGACGAGATCGCCGGCACGATGGCCGAGGTGTCCCGGTCGGTGCGGGTGACGCTGGAGGAGTCGGCGGCCACCCGCGAGGAGGCGGACCGGCTCACCGAGGTGGCCGAGGAGCTGGTGCAGGTCGCCGGTCACTTCCGCTACTGACGCCGTAACGATAGCCTTTCATTCACGTCCATCACAGGGCGATCTGGGTGAAACGGCCGCACAATGTGGCTATGGGTGACCGACTCGACGCTTATCGTGGCAAGCGGGACGCCCGGCGGACCCCGGAGCCGATCCCGGGGCGGGTCCGGTTCGGGGCCGGCGACTCCTTCGTGATCCACCAGCACCACGCTCGCCGCCTGCACTGGGACCTGCGGCTGGAGCGGGACGGCGTGCTGGTCAGCTGGGCGGTGCCGCGTGGCCTGCCGCGCGACCCGCACCGCAACCATCTCGCGGTGCACACCGAGGACCACCCGATCGAGTACGCGACGTTCGCCGGCGAGATCCCGCGCGGCGAGTACGGCGGCGGCACCATGCGGATCTTCGACCGCGGCCGGTACGAGGTGGAGAAGTGGGGCGACGACGAGGTCGTCGTGGTGCTCCGCGGCGACCGGATATCCGGGCGGTACGCGCTGTTCCGGACCCGGGACCGGGACTGGATGATCCACCGGATGGACCCGCCGGACCCCGGCTGGACCCCGATGCCCGAGCACCTGCTGCCGGTCCACCCGATCCCGGCCGGGCGGCTGCCGGCCGGCGACGCCGACTGGGCCTACGAGATGGAGTGGGACGGCATCCGCGTGCTGGCCTGTGTGGAGGGCGGCCGGCTGCGCCTGCTGGACGCGGGCGGGCACGACCTGAGCGGCGCGTTCGGCGAGCTGCGCGGGCTGGCGGAGTCGCTGGCGCCGACCGAGTGCGTGCTGGACGGCGTGGTGGTCGCGTTCGACCGGGAGGGGCACGTGAGCCGGGCCGCGCTGCGGTCACGGATCGAGGGGGCGGCCCGGCGGCGGGCCGGGCGGGCCCCCGTACAGCTGCTGGTCTTCGATCTGCTGTGGTTGGAGGGCCGGTCCACGGAGAGCCTGGGCTATGCGGACCGGCGCTCGTTGCTGGCTGATCTGGACGTCTCCGGCGAGTGGTGGCAGACGCCGCCGTACTTCTCCGGTGGTGGCGCCTACGCGGTGGACGCCGCGCGTGCGCACGAACTGCCCGCGGTCATCGCCAAGCGGCTCGACGCCCCTTACCGTCCGGGCTCCTGGCTGCGGGTTTCCGTGTGATCGGCTGCGGAGCGGAGCCGGTGGCAGCCGACCCCGCTCGACGCGTGAAGGCGAGCCTCGAGTTGATCGGCTGTCATGATGCCGATCTTGTCGCGACATGGAAAGACGGTCAGGCGGCACTTAAGCGAAACTTGAGGCGACAAAGCGACAAAACCCCCATAGGGGGTACGGAAGCTGTCCGTTGTTCTAACTACGCAGAGTATTTTTCATGTTGCGGAAGTGATCCATGAGGCTGCTGCGGCGGCCGGTGCGACGCCGCGGCCCGGCGCGCCGGTAGATCGATTGCGGTCGTCGCGGTCGGCCGCCGGCGGGGCGCGGTGCCGCCGGGCCTTCAGCGTTTTTGCGCTCCCATCGGGAATCCCGCTCCACGCGGCACCGTGCGGGGCGAATGACGCGCACCCGGGCGGGAGATGTCCGGCACATTGACGGCACTGAGAGCAGAAGATCAAGGCCATGAGCTGGAGATCGTCACTCTTCGTACGGACTCGGATTGCCTCTGTTCTATCGGCGTCGCTGAGCCTATGCTCCCCCTTTGTCGGTGCAACTCCAACCGGCGGCCCACCCCGGCGGCGGGGTGCGGAGATCGACGGCCCATGGGGAGGGCCGCGCGGGAACGGGAGCGCGACGCTACTCAACCGGATATCGGGATCACGTAAGAAAACGCGCGCCTTGCGCATATCGGGCGCCGTCTGAGCACGTCCGTCCATCCGCGCCTGTGATGAACGGGAGGAGGGCCTTCATCGATGCACCGGGTGCCGCAGCACACCACGAGAAGGGTCCTCGCGATCCTTGTGAGCCTGGCGATCCTGGCCGCCGCCGGCGCCTGCGGAGGCGGCATGGAGGGGCCCCGGGCGGTCCCGGTCGGCGCCGCGCCGTCCCCGGCCGCGACGGGCGACACCGCGCGGTCGAAGGCGGCCGACGCCGCGCTCGCCGTCTACAACGGTTATATGCAGGCCGCCCAAAAGGCATCGGCGATCCCGGATCCGCGCCATCCGGATCTGCGCAAATACCTGGGGGATCCGCTATATGCGCGGGTGCAGGCCGGAATCGGTCTCCTGGAGCGTGAGGGCGCGGTTCGCGAGGGGCAGTTGAAGATCAATCCGACGGTCACCGTTGTTGATCTAGAAAGCACACCGAAGACGGTTCAAATCCAGGACTGTGTCGACGGGACGGATTACAAAATGGTCTACCAAACGACGCGTTCACCGGTGCCCGACAAGCGGAACGTCCGCTATGTCGCCACCGCCACCGTGACGCTCTTCGACGAGGGCTGGCTGGTCACCCAGGGCCTGTCACACGAGGACCAGCCGTGCTGACCCGCCGGGCCCGCATCCGGCTCGCGCTCGCCACGCTGCTGGCCGGTGTGCTCGCCGCCACCGGCGTCATGACGATCCGCGGTCCCGAGGTGCTCGCCGCGCCACCCGTCTGCGAGAACACGCCGGATTCCACGGACTGCGGCCTCGGCGACGGCAACAGCACCACCCAGCCGGGCGGCCCCGGCGGTGGCCCCGTCGGTGGAGGTGGCGGCGGGGGCAGCTGTTCGTGGGGCGGCGAGCCGGTCGCCTGCTACATCGAGGGCGCCGGCTCGTTCAACGCGAGCGACGGCTGCTACTACCGGGTCGCCGATCCGCAGGGCAGCGGAACGCCCGAGGGCATGACCAACTACTGGAGATCGTGCATCGACAACAACTACGCGCAGGAGTCGGTCGATCTGGTGGATCCGCCGGCTCTCGTGCCGCCGGACCCGGTGGAGATCGCGAACCGGATCCGGGCCAACCTGGTCATCGCGCGGCCTGCGGTGAAAATCTCCCCGGCCAGTCCCGGCGTGCTCGGGCTGCCGGTCTGGATGCAGATCACCAATGACGCCTTCACCGCGCAGACACCGCCGTCGGTGACCGAGGCCGGCCTCACCGTGACGCTGGTCGCGACGCCGAGCGAGGCGCGATGGACGATGGGCGACGGCACCACCGTCGTCTGCACCCACCGGGGCGAGGCCTGGACCAGTGGCAGCGGCACCTCCCGCTCGACGACCTGTGGATACCCGATGGCCGGCGCGAGCGTGGCCGGTTACCAGAAGGCGGGTGACTACCGGGTGACGGTGCAGACGTTCTTCGACATCACCTGGTCCACCTCGTCGGACAGCGGTGAGCTGGCCGACGTCGCGAGCCCGGAGACGACCGTGGACTACACCGTGAACGAGCTCCAGGTGGTGAATCGATGACGATGGCGCAGACGCGTCCCGCCCCAGGTCAGGCCGACGCGCCGATCGCTCCGCCGAAGGTGGTGCGGCAACGGCGTACCCGTCCGGGTCTGCTCGGTCTTGCTCTTCTGCTGGTGGCGCTGGGCGGTCTCGCCGCCGCGTACGCGGTGAACTCGGTGCGGGCGACCGGTGAGTACCTCGCGGTCGCCCGGCCGGTCGCGGTCGGCGCGCAGATCGCGCCGGAGGACCTGATGATCGTGCAGCTCGGCGGCGGTCAGGGCCTCACGCCGATCGCCGCGTCGGACGCGGCCGCCGTGGTCGGCAAGCGGGCCGCCGTGGCGCTCTCACCGGGCAGCCTGCTCACCCCCGACCAGATCACCGACAAGCAGCTGCTCGGCCCCGGCCAGCAGCAGATCGCGCTCGGCCTGTCGCCGCAGGAGATCCCGGCCCGCGCGCTGCGTCCCGGCGACAAGATCCTGCTGGTCGGCGCGCCGGCGAGCCAGAACGCGTCGGCGACCGAGGCCACCCGGTTCCAGGGCGTCGTGGTCGACACCGTGACACCCGACCAGGAGGCGGCGATCCCGAGCGACATGACCGTCGTCTACGTGTCCATGGCCGAGAAGGACGCCGCCGCCGTGGTGCTGCTGCACGCGCAGCGACGCATCTCGGTCGTGCTGCAGAGCGGATCCTGATAGTGGCGATCATCGCGTTCGTCTCGCCCAAGGGCTCGCCCGGCGTGACCACGACGGCCCTGGCCTGCACGCTTTCCTGGCACAGCCGGGTCGTGCTGGCCGAGTGCGACCCGGCCGGTGGCTCGCTGATGGCGGGATACCTGGGCGGCGCGCTGGAGGGGCCGCGCGGCATCGGCGAGCTGGCCGTCTCCGAGCTGCGCGACGGCCGCCTGGAACAGGACTTCTGGGGTCAGCTGGTCGACCTGGACGCGCCGAAGCGGCAGCGCCTGCTGCTGCCCGGCCTGGCGAACCCGGCGCAGGCCGGCAGCCTGACGCCGCTCTGGGGCCGGTTCGCGGACTTCTTCACCCGGCTGGAGTACGAGAACCCGGGCTTCGACGTACTGGCCGACTGTGGCCGGCTGCACGTGGCGAACCCGCCGTGGCCGATCCTGCGCGCCGCGTCCGCGGTGCTGGTGGTCACGTCGGCCCGGCTGCCGGACCTGTCCAACGCGGCGGCCACGATCGAGGCGATCGGCCGCGACCTGCGCGACAACGGCGTACCGCCGGGGACCGTGCGGCTCGTGGTGGTCGGCGGCGGGCACGGCAAGGGCGAGATCAGCCGGGCGCTGAGCGTGCCGGTCGCGGCGCACCTGCCGATCGACCGGCAGACCGCGCAGGTGCTCAGCTACGGGGGTACGGTCCGGGGGCGCCGGCCACTGATGCGCGCGGCGGCGGCGCTGGAGATGCCGGTCCGGTCCATGGTGGACCGGCGGCGGGCGCGCTCCACGTGGAACGCCATGGCGACGCCGATGCCACCGATGCCCCAGTCGGCCCAGTCCGCGGCGCCGCAGTCACCACCGGCCCAGTCCGCGGCGCATCAGGCACCGTCGACGCAGTCCGCGGCGCATCATGCGCCGCCGACGCAGCCGGCTGCGCATCAGGCGTCGGCGGTCGCATCATCGGCGCATCAGTCTCCCGGTGCGACGCACCATCAGGAAGCGGCTCCGGCAGGTCAGGCCGCGAATCCCGCACACCGAGCCGTGAATCCGGCCCCGCAGGCCGGACACTCGGCCCCGCAGGCCGGACACTCGGCCCCGCAGGCCGGACACTCGGCCCCGCAGGCCGGACACTCGGCCCCGCAGGCCGGACACTCGGCCCCGCAGGCCGGACACTCGGCCCCGCAGGCCGGACACCCGGCCCAGCAGGGCCAGTCCGCCGCGAGCCCGGCGACGGTCTCCACGCAGTGGGCCGCGCCGACGCCCGCTCCGCCGGCGTCGGCGTTGCCGCAGGTGCCGGGCATGCGGCCGGCCTCGGCCGCGCCGCGGGAGGGTTCACCCACGGCGGCGACGCCTCCGGCACAGCAGCCCGCGGTACCTCCGGCACAGCAGCCCGCGGTACCTCCGGCACAGCAGCCCGCGACGCCTTCGGTACAGCAGCCGGTGACGAGTCTGTGGCAGGGCTCGACGGTCCCGCACCAGGCGCAACGGACACCGCACGTGCCGCCGCAACCGGACCAACCGGCACCGCCGCCCACCAGGAACGGCACCCCGAACGGATCGCGACCCCTCCCGGACGGCCCGATCACGGAGGAGCTGCCACGTGCGGTTTGAGCCACTCTCCCAGGACCCCCGGCCGGTGCCGCCGGCCAACGGACACCCGCCGGCCAACGGCGGCCACCCGGCCTTCCCCGCGCAGGCGTTCAACATCGCGCCGCAGCCGGCCGGTGGTGCCATGGCGCCACCGGTTTCCCCGGCCCCGACCGGCGCGCCGCGCCGGGACTGGTCCGTGGTCAAGGAGCTGCGCCGGCGGCTGAGCGAGCGGATCACGGTCCTGGAGCGCGGCCAGCACCTCACGCCCGAGGAGGAGCGGCGCGAGCGTGACCGGCTCGCGGTCGGGATCGTCGCCGAGTACGCGGACGGCCAGCGCCGCACCGGCACGCCGATCTCCGCGGCCGACGAACGGGTACTGCTCGACCTGGTCACCGCGGAGATGGTCGGCCTGGGCCGGCTCCAGCGGCTGCTGACCGACCCGTCCATCGAGGAGGTGCACGTGCTCGGCTGCGACCGGGTGCGGATCACCCGGCGCGGTGGCGGCGTGGACTGGGGCGAGCCGATCGCGGACAGCGACGAGGAAATGATCGAGACGATCCAGGCCGCCGCGCGCCGGGCCGGTGCCACCGAGCGGTCGCTGTCCACCTCCAAGCCCACGCTGGATCTGCAACTGCCGGACGGCAGCCGGCTCGCCGCGGTCTATCTGGTCAGCCGCCGCCCGTACGCGGTGATCCGGCGGCACAACACGCTGGACGTGACGCTGGACGACATCGCCGGCGGTCGCGCCGACCTGGACGAGATGCTCGACCCGCTGCTGCGCGACTTCCTCCGCGCCTCCATGCACGCCGGCCTGAACATCATGGTCGCGGGCCTGGCCGGTGCCGGTAAGACCACGGTGATCCGCGCGCTGATGCGGGAGATCGCGCCGGACGAGCCGTTCGTGCTGCTGGAGGAGAGCCGCGAGCTGCTGCCCGCCCGGGACGAGAACGGCTACCACCGGGCCGTGATGAGTTTCGAGTCCCGCGAGGGGCACGGCGAGCGCGGTCCGGACGGCCGCCCGGCCGGTGAGGTGACGATCGCGGACCTGATCCCGTTGTCGCTGCGGATGGGCGTGCTGCGGATCATCGTCGGCGAGGTCCGGTCCCGGGAGATCGTCCCGATGCTGCAGGCGATGACCACGAGCCGCGGCTCGATGTGCACGATCCACGCGCGTACGTCGAGCGGTGTGCTGGAACGCATCATCGAGCTGGCGCTCTCGCACGGCCGCGAGATGACGGTCGAGATGGCCCGCCGGATGGCCGGCAACGCGCTCGACCTGATCGTCTACGTCACGGTCGAGGACGAGACCGCGATCGGCGGCCGCAAGCACCGGTTCGTCTCGCACGTCGAAGAGGTCATCGGCATGGGCGAGGGCGGCCGGCTGTCCACCACCACGGTCTTCGGCCCGGGCCGGGACGGCCGCGCGATCCCGATGCACCTGCCCGAGCGGGTCCGCGACCAGCTGCTGCGCATCGGCTACGACCCGCGTCTGCTCAGCCGCTACATCGACGCGCGGACCGGTGCCTGGCGCCGGCCCCGGGTCAGCCTGCTGAGGCCGGTCGCATGAACCCGGCCGTGAACCTCTCGCTGATCGCGGCGCTGGCCGGGGCCGCGATCGTCGGCGGCCTGATCCTGGCCGGTGTGGCGCTGCTCGGCCGCCCCGGCCCGGCCGGCCCCGAGTCGCGTCTGATGGTGCGGGCGCGGCGGCTCTGGAACGGCGCCGATCCCAGCGCGGCCGGCCGCCGGCGGCACCACGCGGTGATCGTCGCCGCGTTCGCCGGTGCCGCGCTCGCCTGGCTGCTCACCGGCCTGCCGGTGATCGGTGTGCTGGTCGGCATCGCGATCCCGGGCGCGCCGTGGCTGTTCACCGTGGGCCGGGCGGAGCAGCGCAGCATCGCGCGCGTCGAGGCGCTCGGCGAGTGGACGCGGCGGCTGAAGGACGTCTCCAACATCGGCCAGGGCCTCCAGCAGGCGATCGTCAGCACCGCCGCGACCGCCCCCGAGACGATCAACACGGAGGTGCGGACGCTCGCCTCCCGGCTCCGGGCCGGCGAGAGCCCGCGGGACGCGTTGCTGCAGTTCGCGGACGAGATGGGCGACCCGGTCGCGGACCAGGTCGTGGCCGCGCTGATCCTGCACCTGACGGACCGCGGCGAGCGGCTGAGCGACGTGCTGGCCTCGATCGCGGCCGGCGCCGCCGCGGACGTGGCGACCCGCCGCGAGGTGGAGGCGAAGCGTACCCAGCCGCGGTTCGCGGTCCGGTTCCTCACCGTCGTCACGCTGCTGGTGCTGCTGCTGGGCCTGTTCAACCCCAGCTACATGCGACCGTACGGTTCGCCGCTCGGGCAGATCGTGATGGCCGCACTCGGCGCGATGTTCGTCGGGCTGCTGGCGTGGGTGCGCGGGATGAGCACGCCGCCGCCGGTGCCGCGCTTCCTGCACTCGCCGCAGATCGAGGAGGCCCGGTGAACGCCCCGTTCGGCCTGCTGCTCAACACCGACCTGGCGATGGCGGTCGGCGGTGGCGCCGCCGTGGGCGCCGGCGTGTTCCTCGTCGTCCGCGAGCTGCTGCCGGCCACTCCCGCGCTCGCGCCCGCGCTGCGCCGCCTGCACCAGGACCGGAGGCTGCCGGGCCGGGAGTTCCGGCGCCGCCGGAGGCTCGACTGGCTGGGCGGTCTGGCCCGCTGGCTGCGCCCGCCGGAGCAGGAACTGGATCTGCTCGGCCGCACGCCGGAGCAGTACGCGCTCTCCATCCTGCTCTCCGCGCTGGTCGGCCTGGTCGCGCCGATCCTGTCCGTCATGATCATGTCGGCGGGCGGTGTCCGGCCGCCGTTCGCGGTGCCGGTCTTCGCCAGCCTGCTGCTCGCGGCCGCCGCGGCCTGGACCGCGCACCGTGACGTGCTCGCCAAGGCGGAGCGGGCGCGCCGCGAGTTCCGGCGTGCCGTCTGCACCTACCTGGACCTGGTCGCGCTGCAGATCTCGGCGGCGCACGGCCCGGTCCAGTCCCTCGAACAGGCCGCCGACATCTGCGACGGCTGGGTGTTCGACCGCATCCGGGAAGCGCTGCACATCGCCCAGCTGCAGATGCGTTCCCCCTGGGAGGAGCTGCGTGAGCTGTCCGAGCGCATCGGCGTACCCGAACTGGGTGACGTCGGCGCGATCATGCAGTCCTCCGGAACCGAGGGTGCGCAGGTGCACGACACCCTGCGCAGTCGAGCGGACGCCCTCCGCGACCAGATCCGGACCGAGGCTCTGGCCCGGGCCGAGGGTGTCACCAGTCGCCTCGACATCCCCGGCGCCCTGCTCGTCTTCGTCCTGCTCGGTTTCGTCCTCTTCCCGTTCATGGCCAGGGTCTGAGACCCGATCCCGAAGGGAGGCCCACGATGGCCTTACTCCTCACCGCATACGTCTCCGTCCGCACCCGGCTGGCGGACCTGACCAGCCCCGAGAAGCGGGACCGTGGCGAGAGCCCGGTCTCCACCGTGATCATCATCGCCGGTCTGGCCGCGCTCGCGGTCGGCGTCATGATCTGGGCCTACGCCGAGGTGCAGGCCTACATGAACAGGGACCTCGGCACCATCCCCGCGGTGCCCAACTAGACCGTCCGACGATGACGCGGCTCGCCTGCCCTCGCCGCGCACGGTCCGCCGACCGTGCGCGGCGAGCCCGCATGCTCCGGTCCCAGCGCGGCGCCTCGCCGGTCGAGCTCGCCATCCTGATGCCGGTGATCCTGTTCATGCTCTTCGGAGGCATCCAGGTCGCCGCGGTCTACATGGCGCGGGCGACCGCGCTCGCCGCGGCGCAGGAGGCGGTCAGCGCCGAGCGCCTGTTCCAGGCGAAGGACGGCTCGGGCAAACAGCGGGCCGACGCGTTCATCAGGGCCGCCGGTGACTGGCTGACCGGGCCCACGGTCACGGTCACCAAGACCGGGACCGACGTGACCTGCGTGGTCACCGGCAACGCGCTCTCCATCATCCCCGGCTGGACGATCCCGGTCACCCAGACCGCGACCGGACCGCGTGAGCGGGTCACCGCGGGCGGTGGCGGATGATCCGCCGCGCCGACCGCGGATCCGTCTCCGTCGAGGTCGCGATCCTCACGCCGGTGTTCATCGTGCTGATCGTGACCGCGTTCGTCGTCGGCCGCACCGCCACCACCGCCAACGCGGTCGACCTCGCCGCACACGACGCGGCCCGCGCCGCCTCCATCTCACGCGACGTCGTCACGGCCGACGCCGCAGCCCGGGCCGCAGCCCAGAAGGCCATGAACAACCAGGGCATCCGCTGCACGAACACCAACGTCATCAGCTACGGCACGCCGAACTCGCTGGCGGTCGCGTTCAACACCGGGGTGGGCCAGCCGGCCTCGGTCGTCGTGACCGTCACGTGCGTCGTCTCGTTCACGGATCTCGGCTTTCCCGGCGTCCCCGGCGACCGGACCATCCAGTCGCGGTACGAGTCGGTCCTGGACACCTACCGGAGCCGGTCATGACCGGGGCGGACCGGGACCGTGGCCGGGTCAGCCTGTTCCTGGCGATCGCGCTCTTCGCGGTCCTCGCCATCATCGGCCTGTCCGCCGACGCGGCCGGCCGGCTGCGCACCCAGCAGCGCGCGGACAACCTGGCCGCGGAGGCCGCCCGCGCCGGCGGACAAGAGATCGACATCGAGCTGGCCATGAGCCAGGGACTCAAGGTGGTCGACATGGGCGCCGCGGCCACGGCCGCGGTCGACTACCTGCGGCGGGCCGGCGTGACGGGCAACGCCACCTGGATCACCCAGGGGGCCGGCTGTGCCGACACCGCGCGCTGTCTGCGGGTCGACGTGCAGATGACGTACCAGATGGTGATGTTGCCGGTCTTCGGCTTCCCGGAGACGGTCACGGTCAACGGCAGCGCCACCGCGGAACTCCTGACCGACGAGGACATCTGACCCACGAGAGAAGGCGACGGGGCATGACCAGCACACAGATCTCCGTACCGCGGAGGATCGCGCGAATCGCGACCGGACTGGCCGGGCTCGTGCTGCTCGTCGGCCTGCTGGGCGGCGCGCCGGTCGCGCTCTACGCGGTCGCGGGCAACCCGATCCCGGACCAGCTGCCCACGCTCGATCAGGCGATCAACACGCTGACCAGCCCGGACGACGGGCAGCTCTTCCTGCGCGCGCTCGCGCTCGTCGGCTGGCTCGGCTGGCTCACGTTCGCGCTGTCCGTGCTGGTCGAGCTGGTCGCGATGATCCTGCGGGTGCCGGCGCCGCACCTGCCCGGCATGCGCACCCAGCAGCGGATGGCGACCGCGCTGCTGGCGTCCGTAACGCTGATCGTCTCCACCGGCGCCGCGGCCTCCGCGTCCGCGCTCGGCCTCGGCGCCACGCACGCGCCGGCCACCGGCTTCGCACCCGCGGCGGCGCCGAGCATCGGCATCCCGGGCGACACGCCGCTGCACGTCGGCTACCAGAGCGCGGCACCGACGTACACCGCCGGGTTCGGCGCCGCGCCGGCCCGGCCCGCCACCCCGGACCTGGTCGGCGCCGGCTTCAGCGCCCCGAACGCGTGGGACCAGGGCCCCTGGAGCGGCACGCCGGGTGCCGACCCGATGCACGCGGCCACCGGGAACAGCACCGCGGGCGAGGCCGGCGGCCAGTCCTACCGGGCACCGGCCAAGGAGGCACAGCCCGGCGACCCGGTCTACCGGGTCGAACAGGACGACTACCTGGGCACGATCGCGGACCGCTACCTCGGTGACTTCGAGCGCTACCCGGAGCTGGCACAGCTCAACGGCATCTCCGACCCGGACCGGATCCAGGTCGGCGACTTCCTGCACCTGCCGGAGAACGCCCGCGACCGTGGCGTACGCGAGCACGCGACCGGCCTGGTCGACGCCCCACCGCCGGTCACCGCCCCCGGCGGCACTGCCACCCCCGGGACGCCCGCGCCCGACAAACCGGCCCCCGAGAAGCCCGCACCCGAGCGGCCCGCACCCGAACCGGCCGCGCCCGGCAGCACCACGCCCGGCAGCACCACGCCCGGGACGCCGGCGCCCGGACCGAGCACCACCGCGCCCGCGCCCGGCGCCGCCGCGCCCGGTGGCCACGCCACACCGGCCCCACCACCGGCACACCACGGCGAGGACCCGCTCGGCGGCCTCAACGGCGCCAAGGGCCTGGACGGCAACGACCGCGGCCCACTGCCCCTCGCGGTCTCCGCGGTCCTGGCCGCGGCCGCGGTGGTCGGCGCCCAGGTCGGCGCGCTCCTCGGCCTCCGCGACCGCCGCCGCCCACGCCACTGACGACACCACCGCAAACCCGGACCCAACGGCCTGAAAACCCTTACCCGCTGTTCCCGCTTCCGGCGTGGTCGCTTCGCGGTGCTCCCGCGGGCACCGGTCGGCCGTTGGCCGGCCTCCCTGCCGGTCCCGCGGTCGCCGCTGCGGCACTTCCCAGCTCCGCAGCATTTTCCGGCTCCGCGGCACTTTCCGGGTCGGCGGCACTTTCCGGGTCCGCGGCACTTCCCGGGTCTGCGGCGCCGTGCGGGTCCGCGGCGCGGTGCGGTCCGTGGCGCCGTGCGGGTCCGCGGCGCGGTGCGGTCCGTGGCGCCGTGCGGGTCTGTGGCGTCGTGCGGGTCTGTGGCGTCGTGCGGGTCCGCGGCGCGGTGCGGTCCGTGCGCGGTGCGGGTCTGTGGCGCCGTGCGGGTCTGCGGCGCCCTGCGGTCCGTAACGCTCCGCGGCTCCGCGGCGCCGTGAACAGTGCCTCCTCGGACTCCGTTCGACTCGGATAGCGAGATGGGCCTCGGATGGCGTGGTGCTTCGGGACGTGCGGAGGTCTCCGGACGAAGAAGCGGCCGCCCCGAAATCGGGGCGGCCGCGGATGGGTGGTCGGGGTCAGAGGCCGAGGATGCGGTCCAGGAAGTCGCGCTGGCGGCGGACCAGGACGCGGAGCTGCTCGGTGTCGCCCTGACCGGTCGTCGAGCCGCCGAGTGCCTCGCGCTGTTCGGTGATGGCCGCGTTCAGCGCGGCCACGACCTCGTCGATCAGCGTGCCCGCGTCCGCGGCGGCCCGGGCCGGGTCGTCGACGAAGCGGAGCTGCACCTCGCGCCACCGGTCGCGGAAGTCGCCGGCCGTCCGCTCGGTGAAGAACGCGGCCAGCGCAGGCTGCTCCGGCACGTCGCCGGGGAGCAGCTCGACCGGCTCGTCGACGGTGGCGGGTGTCTCCTCCGCGTCGGCCGGCTCCGGGATCGGCTCGATCGGCACCGCGGCTGTGCCGGCCGCGCCGGTCGGCTCGTCGTCGAGGCGGCCGTCACCGTCCCGATCGTTCGAGATCGGTTCCGCGTCGGGCCAGCCGTCGCCGTCCCGGTCCGTCGCGGCCCGCCCGGTGTCCGGCCGGCCGTCGCCGTCGCGGTCGGTTCCGGCTCGTCCGGTGTCCGGGCGGCCGTCGCCGTCGCGGTCGGTCGTGGTCGGCGCGGAGCCGGCCCGGCCGTCGGGGTCCGTGGCGGGGTGGTTCCGGTTCCGGACCGCGGCGGCGCCGACCACGGCGGCACCGGCGGCCGCGCCGCCCGCGACACCGAGCGCCGCGGTTTCCGCGGCGTGCGACCGCGTCTGCTCGTCCTCGGGCCGGTCCTCGGCGGCGAGGCGTGCGGACCGGTCCGGGTCGTCGGCGGTGCCGAAGCCCTCGGTGGCCGTCAGCCCTTCGGCCCGGAGCGGCTTGTCCGTCCCGGCCTCGCCGGTGTCCCGCGCGCCGGCCGTGCCGAAACCCTCGACCGGCTCGGGGCCCCGCCCGTCCGCCGGGCCGAAGCCTTCGACCTGGTCCCGCCCGTTCGCCGGGCCGAACCCCTCGCGATCGGTGGTGTCGCCGGCGCGGCCGAACTCGGACGGGCTGCCGTCCGGCTCACCGGCGGGCCCGGACCGGTCGGACGACTGTGCCGGGTCGCCGGCGCGGCCGAACTCGTGGGGCGACTGTGCCGGGTCACCGGCGTGTCCGGACTCGTCGGACGGCTGCACCGGGTCGTCGCCGGGTGTGTCGCCGGCGCGGCCGAAGTCGTGCGGTGCCTGGGCGGCCCCGCCGAAGCCCGCCGTGACCGGCGTGCCGAACGCGTCCGTCGGCTCGGCCGGTATCGGGCGCACCGTGGCCGTCGCGTCCGGGTCGTCCGTCTCGCGGCGTGCGGCCAGCTCCGACGCCGCCACCGCGCCGCCCACCGTGGCCGCGCCGAACGCGGTCTCCTGCGGCACCGGCTCGACGAACACCGGCTCCTCGTCGTCCCGGCGCGCGCCGGCGGCGACCGGCACCGAGCCGGTGCCCGTCGCCGAGTCCGGGCCCGGCACCACGTCCGCGTCCGCGGGCTCGCCGGTCCGGACCGAGCTGTCGGTGCCGTCCGGGTCGCCGTCGGCGGACCGGTCGGTGTCCGCCGGGTCCGCGTCGGCCGCGCCGATCGAGATGTGCGGCCGGTCGGCGGCGGTCCCGTCCGGCGTGCCGGTCCCGGGAGAGATGTGCGGGTGGTCCGTACCGTCGGCCCGGTCGGGGTCGGTGGTGCCCTGGTCGTCGGGGCCGCCGGAGAGGTGCGGGTGGTCCGCGGTGTCCGGTCCGCGCCGGCCGTCGTCGGTCACGTCGTTCTCGTCGGAGCTGCGCGGCACCGGCACCGGCTCGGAGCGGACGGTGCCGGTGGCGTCGTCGTCGGTCGCGCTGTCGTCGGTCCGGTCGTCAGGCTTCGGGTGGGACTCGCTCTGGAAGAAACGCATCGGGGGATCTCCTCACCGGTGGCTGGTGTGGGTGTTCTCGGTGGAACTGGCGGGAGAGACCGGCGGCACCGGATCGGCTTCGAGCAGCTCGCCGAAGAGTGCGCGGTAGTGAACGAGGGCCTTGCGGAGCTGCTCGGTGCTTGCCTCACCACGGGCGCTCGCGACGCTGATCTCGTGCGCGTCCCGGTAGTGGCCGAGCGTGTTCGCGTGCTCGACCGAGAGGTGGCTGAGCTGCTCTTCGTAGTTCTCCGTAGGATATCCGCGCTCGGCGATCAACTGGGTCACGAGTTCGTCGGCTTCGGCCACCGCCGTGACCGGCGAGTCGATGAACATGGCCTGGACCCGTTCCCACTCGGTGCTGTACCGGGTGCGGGACTCCGCGCTCAGCGGCGTCAGCGTCAGCTCGGCGTGCCGGCGCTCGCGTTCGAGCAGTTCCTTCTCGGCGGCCTCGCGGCTGCCGGACTCTTCCACGGTGCGGTCGTACTCGGGCCCGAAGCGTTCCTGGAGCCGCCGGCGGGAGCGGTTGCGGCCGAGGAAGACGGCGACTCCCGCGACGGCGAGCACGATGACGGCGACGACGATGAGGACGGCGATCTGCGTACCGGACATGGTTTCCTCCTTCCCCGGGCTAATGCCCGGCGGAACGTGATCCCCAATCCACCTTCCGCGGGTTTGTTGGCGCGCGGACCGCGGTGAGCCGACCGAAAAGTTGATCAATGCCTGATCACTCCCGGTCAGCGCGCGGTGTCGCATTCCCTGTCCGTCTACTTGCACCACCGGCGAGGTAGTGCGCGCGCCGTCGATTACGTATCCTGCCCAGCGGGGAAGGTGCTGCGTCGGCCCTGCCGAACCCCTCAGCGGACGAGGTCTGATGAACATCCGGAACTGGTCAATCCGATCGAAGATCGTCGCGCTGGTGTCGGTGCCGATCGCGGCGCTGCTGGCCCTCTGGGTCTTCGCCACCGTGCTGACCGTCGACCCGGCGCTGCGCCTGCTGGCGTCGCAGGACGTGCTCGCCGGGGTCGGCCGGCCCGGCGAGGATCTGGTGGCGGAGCTGCAGCAGGAGCGCCGGCTGTCGCTGGTCTATCTGGCCGGGAGCGCGAGCACGCCGACCGCGCGGCAGGACAACGTGGCGCTGACCGAGCAGCGGGAGCGTACGGACGCGGCGCTGGCCTCGTTCCGGGAGTTGTCGGTCGAGCACGCGGACACCGGTGAGGAACTGGGCCGCCGGCTGGAGATCGCCTACACGTCGCTGGACGCGATCGCCCGGCAGCGCGCGTTCATCGACTCGCGTGAGGTGGACAAGCCGGGTGCGCTGCGGTTCTACAGTGCGGTGATCGGCGACATGTTCAAGGTCTTCGACATGGTCAGCCAGTACGACGACCCGGTGCTCAGCCGCCGGGCGAACGCGATGGCCCAGCTCGGCCAGGCCCGCGAGGTGCTCGGTCAGGTGGACGCGCTGGTCGCCGGCGCCTCCACGGCCGGCAAGTTCCAGATCAGCGAGCACGGCCAATTGGTGCAGATAATCGGTACGTATCGGTACCTGTACGACACCGCGGTGGCCGATCTGGACGCGGAGACGCGACAGCGCTACAACCTGTTGATCCAGTCGCCGGTCTTCGAGCGCATGAACAACATGGAGAACGCGCTCATCACGTCCGGCGCGGACGGCAAGGCGGTGCCGATCGGACTGACCCAGTGGACCCGCACCTATGACCAGGTCGCGCTGCAGCTGCGCGTCTTCGAGAAGTTCACCGCGGACCGCGCGGCCGAGGACGCGGTCCCGCTCGCCGTCCGGACCCTCGGACTGCTCGGTGTCGCCGGTCTGCTGGGCCTGGCCGCGATCGTGCTGTCCCTGGTCATCTCCGTCAAGGTCGGCCGGTCGCTGATCAAGCGGCTCTCCGAGCTGCGCGCGGCCGCCACCGATCTGGCCGGGCACCGGCTGCCCGAGGTGGTCGGCAGGCTGCGGCGCGGCGACGAGGTCGATGTGGCCGCGGAGACGCAGCACCTGGAGTTCGGCACCGACGAGATCGGCCAGCTCGGCAACGCGTTCACCGAGGTCCAGCGCACCGCCGTGCAGGCCGCGGTGGACGAGGCGGCGCTGCGCCGCGGCCTCAACGACGTGTTCCTCAACATCGCGCGGCGCAGCCAGACGCTGCTGCACCGCCAGCTCGCGCTGCTGGACCGGATGGAGCGCCGGGTCACCGACCCGGACGAGCTGGCCGACCTGTTCCGCGTCGACCACATGGCGACCCGCATGCGCCGCCACGCGGAGGACCTGGTGATCCTCGCGGGCGCGGTCCCCGGCCGCGGCTGGCGCAACCCGGTCCCGATGATCGACGTGGTCCGCGGCGCGGTCTCCGAGGTGGAGGACTACGCGCGCGTCGACATCGGCGTGGCGGACGACATCGCGGTGGTCGGCCGCGCGGTCGGCGACGTGATCCACCTGCTCGCCGAGCTGATCGAGAACGGTACGTCGTTCTCGCCGCCGCACACCCGGGTCAAGGTCGGCGGCCAGCCGGTGCCGAACGGCTACGCGATCGAGGTGGAGGACCGCGGCCTCGGCATGTCGCCGGAGGAGTTGGCCGACGCGAACCGCCGGCTCGCCGAGCCGCCGGAGTTCGACCCGGCGAACAGTGCCCGGCTGGGCCTGTTCGTGGTCGCCCAGCTGGCCGCCCGCCACCAGATCCAGGTCAGCCTGCGCGTCTCGCCGTACGGTGGCGTGTCCGCGGTCGTGCTGGTCCCGAGCGAGCTGGTCACCGTGGTCGAGCCGACGCTGCCCCGGTTCGCCGTGGCGCAGCCGGTGGCGACCCCGCCGCAGAACGGCCGCACGGCGGTGGACGCCCGTCCGGCGAAGCCCCGCGAGATCGAACCCGCGCGCAGCGCCCGGCCGGTGGGTGAGAGCATCGGCACGGTCGTGGTCGATGGGATGGAACTGCCCGGCCGCCGCTCGACGAAACGCCGGAAGGCAGCCCCGATCGCGGCCGCCACATCGGACACGGAGAATAGGACGACAGAGGACGGCGAGGACGCGCCGACGCTCGCCATGCCGCAGCCGGGGCGGGAGACGACGGACGCGAACCCGGGGGACGACCCGGAGGAGACCACCACGATGGACGGCCTGCCCAAGCGCGTGCGTCAGGCGCACCTGGCACCGCAGCTCCGCCCGGGGCGCGCCGCGGCACCACCCGCGCCCACGGAGGCCGCACCGCGTACCCCCGATCAGGTTCGCAGTCTGATGTCCGCGCTGCAGGCGGGTACGAACCGCGGCCGGCGCGCGGCCGAGGCGATCACCGCCGGGCAGCCGGTGCCGGAGCAGCGGAGCGAGGCCGTGCGTGCCACCGCGACGCCGCCGCCCGGCGCGGTGCTGACACCGGCCCCGGACGCCGAGATCCCCGCGGTCGGTACGCCGACGACCGTGCAGTCCAGCGCGGCTGCGGAGAACGGCGCGGCAGAGCACAGCATGCATCAGGTGACAGACAGGGACGCATAAGTGGCACAGCAGATGACCTCCTCCGCCAACCTCAACTGGCTCCTCGACGACCTGATCGACCGGGTCCCGACGGCGCACCAGGCGGTCGTGCTCTCCTCCGACGGCCTGCTGATGGGCGCGTCGCGCAGTCTGAGCCGGGAGGACGCGGAGCACATGTCCGCGATGGCGGCCGGCTTCCAGAGCCTCGCCAAGGGTGCCAGCCGGCACTTCGGTGCCGGCCCGGTGCGGCAGACCGTGGTCGAGATGGAGTCCGCGTACCTCTTCGTGACCGCGGCCGGGGCGGGTGCCTGCCTCGCCGTGCTGGCCGCGTCCGACTCCGACATCGGGCTGATCGCCTACGAGATGGCCATGCTCGTCACCCGGGTGGGGCAGACCATGAGCGCCACCCAGCGAACCCCGGGGGTGCACACCGATGCGGGATAGGCCACCGGACATGCCGCAGCGGCCGGGCGAGCCGGAGACGCACTGGATGGACGACGACGCCGGCCCGGTCGTCCGCGCCTACGCGGTGACCGGTGGCCGGGTGCGCCCGGTCGCCGGCGGGTTCGACCTGGTGGCGTTCGTCGTCTCCCGGGCCGGGGAGAACGCGTGGCCGGCCCACCTGAGCCCGGAGCAGCGCGCCATCCTCGCGGCCTCCCGCGAGCCGCTCTCCGTGGCGGAGGTGGCCGCGAAACTGAACCTGGCGCTCGGCGTGATCCGGGTCCTCCTCGGTGACCTGCTGGCCGCCGACCTGATCTCCATGTACGAGCCGCCCGCGGCTCGCCGGCATGACGAAGACATCCTCAAGGCGGTTGTTAATGGACTCCGTGCGCTATGACGAGCAGTCGGTCACCGTACCGACGGCTCTCAAGATCTTGATCGCGGGCGGCTTCGGTGCCGGGAAGACCACGCTGGTCGGCTCCGTCAGCGAGGTCCGGCCGTTGCAGACCGAGGAGGTGCTGACCGGCCTCGGCCTGGACGTGGACGACACGTTCGGCGTCGAGCAGAAGGGCACCACCACGGTCGCGATGGACTTCGGGCGCATCACGATCAGCGAGGACCTGCAGATCTACCTGTTCGGCACGCCCGGCCAGGACCGCTTCTGGTTCCTCTGGGACGAGCTGGCGTTCGGCGCGCTCGGCGCGGTCGTGCTGGCCGACACCCGGCGGCTCGCGGACTGCTTCCCGTCCGTCGACTACTTCGAGCAGCGCGGCACGCCGTTCGTGGTCGCGGTCAACATGTTCGAGGGCCACAAGGAGATCACCGAGGCCGCGCTGCGGACCGCGCTCGACCTCGACCCGGAGGTGCCGATCGTGCTCTGCGACGCCCGGGACCGCCGTTCCGGCAAGAGCGTGCTGATCGCGCTGGTGGAGTACGTCGCCGAGCGCCGCGGGCTCAGCCTGGCCGGAGCGCCGTCGTAGGCGGGCCGGCGCTCAGCGCGTGGCGATGACGACGTCCAGCCGGCGCGGGCCGTGCACACCCTCCACCCGGTTCAGTTCGATGTCGCTGGTCGCGGACGGACCGGAGACGAGCGTGAGCGGCCGTGTCGGGTCGGGGAGCCGGCTGAGCGCGGCCGGCACGCCGCCGGCGATCTGATCCGTCCAGACCACGCAGACGTGGTGGTCCGGCACCAGGCTGAGCACCCGCCGGCCCTGGTCGGGACCGGCGTCCAGGATCAGCGTGCCGGTGACCGCGATCGCGACCGCGGCGCCGGTGACCACCGTGACGCCGGGCTCGTCCAGCGCGGCGACCGAGATCGGCGCGTCGGACGAGTCCCGCAGGACCGGCCCGGGGATCCACGGGGCCGGCAGGCCGGGCGGCACCACCACGGTGGACGAGGACGCCAGCAGCCCGCCGAGCACGTCCGCCAGCGACGCCGCGGTGGCCCGGTGCACGCCGGCCCGGTAGTCGACGAGCCGGTCCACCAGCACCTCGACCACGTCGATGCCGGGCACGTCGCGGCGGTAGTCGCGGGGCACCGGCGGCGCCGAGGCGGGCCGGGCCGCCCGGACCCGGGCCAGGATCTCCGTACGCGCGTCGCTCATCGCTTGGTCCACCATTCCCGGAAGGTCTGCTTCGGCGGCAGCGGCACGTCCCGGCTGTCCGTCCACGCGGAGGCCGGCCAGGGCAGCCGGCGCAGTCGCCCGAACCCGCGCAGCGGCGCACTGCCCCGGCGGGCGGCACGCAGCGCGGCGGCGTACCGGCGGCGATCCCGCATGATCCAGGAGAGCGAGCGGAACGCGGCCCGCTCCGCCGCCGGCTTGGGTCCCTTCTGCCGCAGGTGCACCAGCACCTGGGGGATGTCGATCCGCACCGGGCAGGCGTCGAAGCAGGCGCCGCAGAGCGTGGACGCGTACGGCAGCGTCTTGTTCGCGCCGGCGCCGGTCATCTGCGGCGACAGGATCGCACCGATCGGCCCGGGATAGACCGACCCGTACGCGTGCCCGCCGACCCGCTCGTAGACCGGGCACACGTTCAGGCACGCGGAGCAGCGGATGCAGCGCAGCGCCTGTCGCCCGACCTCGTCCTCCAGCGTGGCGGTCCGCCCGTTGTCGATCAGCACGACGTGCGTGGTCTGCGGCCCGTCGCCGGGCGTGACCCCGGTCCACATCGAGGTGTACGGGTTCATCCGCTCCCCGGTCGACGAGCGCGGCAGCAGCTGGAGGAACACCTCCAGCTCGGCGAACGTCGGCAGGATCTTCTCGATGCCGACCACCGAGATCAGCGTCTGCGGCAGCGTCAGGCACATCCGCCCGTTGCCCTCGGACTCGACCACGACCAGCGTGCCGGTGTCCGCGATCGCGAAGTTGGCACCGGACACGCCGACCGTGGCGCTGAGGAACTTGGCCCGCAGGTGCGTGCGCGCGGCCTCGGCCAGCGCGGGCGGGTCGTCGGTGAGCCCCGCCGCGACGCCGGGCATCCTGGACCGGAAGATGTCCCGGATCTGGCTGCGGTTGTAGTGGATCGCCGGGACCAGGATGTGCGACGGCGTGTCCTCGGCGAGCTGCACGATCAGCTCCGCGAGGTCGGTCTCGGTCGCCTCGATGCCGACCGCCGCCAGCGCCTCGTTGAGCCCGATCTCCTGGGTCGCCATCGACTTGACCTTGACGACCTCGCGCGCCGCGGTCTCGCGCACGAGCCGGGTGACGACGTCGCACGCCTCGGCCGCGTCGCGCGCCCAGTGCACCACCGCGCCGGCCCTGGTCGCGGACTCCTCGAACTGTTCCAGCAGCTCGGGCAAGCGGGCGAGCACGTCGTCCTTGATCGCGGCGCCGGACCGGCGCAGGTCCTCCCAGTCGTCGACCTCGCCGACCACGCGCAGCCGCTTGTCCCGGATCGTGTGCGTGGCGCGCCGCAGGTTGGCTCGCAGCTGCGCGTCGTCCAGCTCCAGCCGCGCCGCGTCCGGGAACGGCCTGAGCGCGACGATGTTCCCGGTCCCGTGGCTCACTGTGCGCTCCCGGTGCTGGCGAGGATCTCGGCGTAGTGGATCGGTTTCGCGGTCGACGCCGCGCGGCGGGACAGCCCGCCGCCGATGTGGGTCAGGCAGGAGTTGTCCGCGGCCACCACGTACTCCGCGCCGGTGGAGTCCACCGCGCCGCACTTGTCGGCCAGCATCGCGGCCGAGACGCCGGCGTTCTTCAGCGCGAACGTGCCGCCGAACCCGCAGCACTCCTCGGCGCCGGCCAGCTCGCGAAGCTCCAGCCCGCGCACCGCCCGCAGCAACGTCAGCGGCTTGTCGCCCAGGCGCAGCATCCGCAGCCCGTGGCAGGTCGGGTGGTACGTCGCGGTGTGCGGGAAGACCGCGCCCAGGTCGGTCACGCCCAGCACGTCGACCAGCAGCTCCGCGAATTCGTAGGTGCGTGGCGCCACCTCCGCCACGGCGGCCTCCAGAGCGGGGTCACCGAGCGCCAGCCGGGGGTACGAGTCACGCACCATCGCCACGCAGGAGCCCGACGGGGCCACCACCGCGTCGTAGCGGCGGAACGTGTCGACGAACCCGCGCACCATCGGCATCGCCTCCGCGCGGTAGCCGCTGTTGGCGTGCATCTGCCCGCAGCAGGTCTGCGCGGCCGGGAAGTCGACGGCGTGCCCGAGCCGTTCCAGGATGGACACCACGGCCTTGCCGGTGTCCGGGTACATCAGGTCGTTCACGCAGGTGATGAAGAGCGCTATCCGCACGGCGTCAGCTCCCGAAGTAGGACAGGTGCCGCTCGCGGGCGGCGGTGATGTGGTCGCGCATCGCCGCACCGGCCGCGGCGCCGTCCCCGGCCGCGATCGCGTCGACGATCCGGTGGTGCTCGGCCGCGCTGGTCCCGTAGTGGCTCTGCGGGAAGTTGAGCCGGAACAGGTGCAGGTGGGAGCGGAGCCGGACGATCGCGTCGTGCAGCATCCCGTTGCCGGACAGCTCCGCGACGCGGTGGTGGAACCGGGCGTCCCGCGCGGTGAACCCGGCGATCCCCTGGAAGCCCGGCGCGTCCGGCTGCACCGGCAGGTCGGCCTCGGCGCGCAGGTCGTCGGCGTAGACCGCCTTCGCGGCCGCGGCCGGTTCCAGCAGCAGCCGCATCTCGATCAGGTCCTCGAACTCCGCGCGGCTGAGCAGCGGGGACGCGGTGTAGCCGACCAGTGCCCGCTTGCGGACCAGGCCGTCGGACTCGAGCCGGGCCAGCGCCTCCCGTACCGGCGTGGGGGAGACCTGCAGGCGGCGCGCCAGCGCGTCGATGTTGATCTTCTCGCCCGGCGCCATCGCGTGATCCATGATCAGCGTCTGGACCGACGTGTAGACGTCATCGGTGAGCGTGAGTCTCCGGACCGGGCGCATCGGGACCTAATCTGTGTGAGGGGGAACACGGTAGGCAGATCCTATAGGATCTACGGTGCGAAGGAGAAGGCATGGATCCGGCGGCACGCATCCGGCTCGGCGGCAGCGACGTGCTGGTCACCCGGCTCGGCCTCGGCCTCGCCCCGATCGGCGGCCTCTACGCCCCGGTCGGCGACGAGACCGCCACGGCCGTCGTCGACCGCGCCTGGGAGCGCGGGATCCGGCTGTTCGACACGGCGCCGCTCTACGGCCACGGCCTCTCCGAACGGCGGGCCGGCGCCGCGCTCCGCGACAAGCCGCGCCACCAGCTCGTGCTCTCCACCAAGGCCGGCCGGCTGGTCGTGCCCGGCGACGCGACCGACCCGCTGTGGGCCGAGCTGCCGCCGGGCGTCAGCACGCGGTTCGACTTCTCCGCCGGTGCGATCCGCCGCTCGGTCGAGGAGAGCCTGGACCGGCTCGGCCTGGACCGGGTGGACCTGCTGCACCTGCACGACCCGGACGACCACTACCTGCCGGCGCTGCACGAGGCGCTGCCGGCCATGGCCGAGCTGCGCAGGTCCGGCGCGGTCGGCGCGATCAGCATCGGGATGAACCAGGCGCCGATGCTGGCCGCGTTCATCCGCGCGACGGGCGCGCCCGGCCCGGACGCGGTCATGGTGGCCGGCCGCTACACGCTGCTCGACCAGTCCGCGCTCGGCGACCTGCTGCCGCTCGCCGCCCGCCGCGGCATCTCCGTGCTGGCCGCGGCGCCGTACAACTCCGGCCTGCTGGCCGACCCGCGACCCGGCTCCCGCTTCGACTACGCGCCCGCCCGGCGCGAGCAGCTCGAGCGGGCCCTCCGGATCAAGGACGTCTGCCGGGGGTACGGGGTCCCGCTGCGCGCCGTCGCGCTCCAGTTCGCGTTCGGCCACCCGGCGGTCGCGGCCGTGGTCTGCGGCTCCCGCACGCCGGCGGAGGTGGACGACAACGTGGACCTGACCGCGCTGCCGATCCCGGCCGAGCTGTGGACCGCGCTCCGGAGCGAGCGTCTCCTCCCGCCGCACGTCCCCACGCCCACCTCGTGAGCCGTGCCGTCCGGGCCGGTCCGCGGCGGGCGCGACGCGGAACGGCCGTGCAGCCCCTGGCGCGCGTACCACCGGCAACTCTGGTTTCATCGGATCATGAGTGACGGCGAACTCGTATTCATCGGCTGCTACACCTCCGAGGCGGGCGGCCGGGGTGACGGCATCACCGTGACCCGCCGCGACCCGCGGACCGGCGAGCTCTCCGCACCGCGCCTGGTCGCGACCACGCCGTCCCCGTCGTTCCTGGCCCGGCACCCGCGCCTGCCCGTGCTGTACGCGGCCGGCGAGCTGGCCGAGGGCCGGGTCACCGCGTGGGCGATCGCGGCGGACGGCGACCTGACGCTGCTCGGCGAGCAGCCCACCGGCGGCGAGCACCCGTGCCACCTGGCCGTCACCGCGGACGGCCGGCACCTGGTGACCGCGAACTACGGCAGCGGCAGCGTCTCCGTGCACCCGCTCGACCTGCTCGGCGTGCCGGGCGAGCGCACCGACCTGCGGCAGCACTCCGGGAGCGGCCCGGTCGAGGACCGGCAGGAGGGACCGCACGCGCACATGGCCACGCCGGACCCGGACGGCGACCGGGTGTGGGTGGTCGACCTGGGCGTGGACGGGCTCTTCCCGTACCGGCTGGATCCGGACAGCGGCCGGCTGGAGCCGCCGCCCGCGCCGTTCCACGTCCGTCCCGGCACCGGCCCCCGGCACCTCGCCCGCGGGGACGGCCGCCTCTATCTGGTGGGTGAGCTGGACGGCTCGATCACCGGGTACGACGCGGCCACGGACGGCACGCTGAGTGAGCGCGGCCGGGCGCGGACCAGCGACGCGGACGGGCCGGTGCAGCCGTCCGAGATCGGCCTCGGCGCGGACGGGCGTTTCGGGTATGTCGCCAATCGGGGCCCGGACACGATTGCCGTTTTCGCGCTGCAAGCGACGTCCGGCATTCCCGCACTGGTCGGCGAGGTGCCGTCCGGCGGAGTCTGGCCGCGCCATTTCTCGATCATGCCGAGCATCGATCCCGGCGGATCGGAGTTCCTCTACGTGGCGAACGAGAGATCGGACACCGTGATCACGTTCCGCATCGACCCGGAGACCGGAATTCCCGCGCCCGGGGGCCCTGTGCTGGAGCTCGGCACCCCGACATGCGTTCTGCGCGCTTGATCGAGATATTTCCGGGGCGTTACGTCCGATTTGGCGGATGCTTGCCGAGATGGGGTCTGGACGGCAACCTTAAAGCTTTCCTAAACTACTGTGCCGGTCTTACCGTATTTGCCAACGCGCGGAGACTGATCAATTACTAACAGTGATTCTGCTGGTATAGATCGGTTTCTTCTCCGTAACTTTCGTCCGAACGTCTGTGGCGTTCGGCCACGATCGTGCGGAGTATTGGCGTGTGCCAGGCCGCCATCGAATGAACAGCAGCTTTCGGGGAGCCGGTGCCATCGCCGCGGCGATGGCACTGGTCGCCGTCGTCTCCGGCTCCTACCTCGGTTACCGACAGTTATCGCAGCCCAGCTGCACCGGGTCGGTGCCGCTGAGCGTCGCGGCGTCTCCCGAGATCGTCGAGCCCATCAAGGCCGCCGCCGAGGCGAAGGTCGCGGCCGGTGCCGGGGTGGACGGCCGCTGTCTCGAGGTGACCGTGCAGGCCGCCGAGCCGGTCGAGATCGCGGCCGCGATCGCGACCAAGCACGCCACCACGCTGACCGGCGTCGGGCAGGGCAGCGGCGCGACCGTGCTGCCCGACGTCTGGGTGCCGGACTCGTCGACCTGGCTGCAGCGCCTCGAGCAGGCCGCGCCCGGGTTCCAGCCGCTCAACGGCGCCTCCGTGGCGACCAGCCCGGTCGTCGTGGCCATGCCGGAGCCGCTGGCCAAGACCACGGTCGGCTGGCCGGACAAGAAGCTGCAGTGGTCCGAGCTGCTCGGCCAGATGACCAGCAGCGACTCCCCGCTGAAGGCCGGCATCGTCGACCCGGCCCGGGACGCCTCCGGCCTGGCCGGTCTGCTCGCGCTCGGGCAGGCGTCGGCCGGCAACGGCAACGACGCGGCCCGCGTGGGTGTGCTGCGCACGCTCGCGCTCAACCGGTCCAACCTGCGCGCCGACCTGATGGCGAAGTTCCCGAAGTCGGAGGACCCGGCCGCCCTGGCGGACGGCGTCAGCCTGGCCGCGCTCTCCGAGGAGGACGTGATCGCGTACAACGCGACGCAGCCCCCGGTGTCGCTGGCCGCGCTCTACGTCGAGCCGGCCGCGGTCGCGCTGGACTATCCGTTCGCCGTGATGCCGGAGGCGGACGCGGCCAAGGGCAACGCGGCCGACCTGCTCTTCGGTGAGCTGACGTCGAGCCCGGCGTACCGCGACGCGCTGGCGAAGGCCGGCCTGCGCAGCGCCGACGGCAGTGCGGGCGGCGGGTTCGCGGCACCGACCGGCGCGCCCAGCCCGGCGGCGATCGCCGCGTCCGCGCCCGCCACCGGCGGCGGCGCGGCCAACGGGCTGGACGCGGCCGCGATCGGCCGCGCGCTGGCCAGCTGGACCGCGATCACGTCGCCCGGCCGCATGCTGGTGGTCTTCGACGTCTCCGGCTCGATGCTCAGCCCGGTGCCCACGGCCGCGGACAAGACGCGCAACCAGGTGATGGTCGAGGCGGCCGGCCGCGGCCTGGGCCTGCTCGACAACGAGTGGTGGCTCGGCGTCTGGGTGTTCTCCACCGAGCTGCAGGGCTCGCGGGACTACCGCGAGCTGGTCCCGATCGGCCAGCTCAGCAAGCAGCGGGACGCGTTGCAGGCCTCGCTGGGCGAGGTCCAGCCGGTCGACGGCGGTGCCACCGGCCTCTACGACACCGTGCTCGCGTCGTACCTCGCGGTCCAGGAGGGCTACCAGGCCGACAAGGTCAACTCGGTGGTGCTCTTCACCGACGGCCAGAACGAGGACGCGAACAGCATCAGCCGCGAGGAACTGGTCGCACAGCTCAAGGAGAAGTCCGACGCCAAGCGACCGGTCCGGGTGATCCTGATCGGCATCGGCAACGAGGTCAACAAGGAGGAGCTGGAGAGCATCGCGGCGGCCGGGGGCGGTGGCGCGTTCGTCGCCCAGGACCCGGCGAAGATCGACGAGATCTTCCTGCAGGCGATCGCCTCCCGCGCCGCGACGGTCGGCTGAGCCGCCGTCGCCCTCGGGCAACCCGTCCGGCCAGCGGAAATTCCACCGTACGGCGGAGCTGACGGTGATCGGCCGCGGATATTCTGCGACCGGCCCTACTGAGTGATCATGGGCCTCCCGCCTTTCCGCGGGCACAACGGGTGGGAGGGCCGATGACGTCAGCGACGCTAGCGCCGTCGTCCGGGACGCAGCCGGGCGACACCCGGCAGGACGCCTCGGTGGCCACGCTCCGCCTCCGGCAGCACCGCTACGTCCGTACCCTCGTGGTGATCGACGCGGCCGTGGTCGCGCTCGCCGTCCTGGCCGGTTACGTCGGGCGCTTCTACGCCACCCCGGTCATCGGCGTCGACGTGCCCTACTACGTGATCCTGCCGGTCCTGGCGGTCGTCTGGCTGCTCTCGCTGAAGGCCGCGCACTGCTACGACGACCGGGTGCTCGGCTACGGCGCGGACGAGTACCGCCGGATCTTCACGGCCAGCGGGCGGATGGCCGCCGGCGTCGCGATCACCGGTTACATCATCGACATCGGCGTCGCCCGCGGCTTCCTCGCCATCTCGTTCGCGCTCGGCACGGTCCTGCTGATCGCCGCGCGCTGGGCGGTCCGCCAGCACCTGCACCGCCAGCGCCGGGCCGGCCGTGGCTGGGCCCGCCGGGTGCTCGTCGTCGGCGACGCGCCGCACGTGCTGGAACTGGTCCACACGCTGCGCCGCGAGCCGTACGCCGGATACCAGGTGGTCGGCGCCTGCATCCCGGACGCGCTGCTCGCGCCGGTCCCGCAGCGCCTCGGTGACGTGCCGGTGGTCGGGTCGTTCCGCGGCATCCTCGACGCGGTCGCCGCCACCGGCGTGGACACGGTCGCGGTCACCGCCTCCGGCGAGCTGACCGCCGGCCGCCTCCGCCGTCTCGGCTGGCAGCTCGAGGGCACCGACGTCGACCTGGTGCTGGCGCCCGCGCTCACCGACGTGGCCGGCCCGCGCATCCACACCCGCCCGGTCGCCGGCCTGCCGCTGATCCACGTCGAGTCACCGGAGTTCCGCGGCGGCCGCAAGCTCATCAAGGAGCTCCTCGACCGCAGCATCGCGCTGCTGGTCACGCTGGCCGCGCTGCCGGTGATGATCGCGATCGCGATCGCCATCAAGATCGACAGCCGCGGTCCGGTCATCTTCCGCCAGACGCGCGTCGGCCTGGACTCGCGGGAGTTCGGCGTCTACAAGTTCCGCACCATGGTAACCAACGCGGACGCGCTGCTCGCCGAGCTGAAGGCCAAGAACGAGACCGACGGCCTGATGTTCAAGATGCGCAACGACCCGCGGGTCACCCGGGTGGGGCGGTTCCTGCGCAAGTGGTCGCTCGACGAGCTGCCGCAGCTGTTCAACGTGCTGCTCGGGCACATGAGCCTGGTCGGCCCGCGACCGCCGCTGCCCTCCGAGGTGGCGCGGTACGACGGCGACCTCGCCCGGCGGCTGCTGGTCAAGCCCGGCATGACCGGGCTCTGGCAGGTCAGCGGCCGGTCCGACCTCTCCTGGGAGGACGGCGTCCGGCTCGACCTGTTCTACGTCGAGAACTGGTCGCTGGCCGCCGACCTCACCATCCTGTGGAAGACGGTCGGCGCGGTGGTCCGGTCGCGCGGAGCCTACTGACCCGGTCGTGCCGCCGGCGTGCGGTCAGGCGGTGCGGGCCGCGGCCGGGGACTCCTCGGCGGCCGGCCGGGCGGCGTCGCTGAAGGCCTGGAGGCCGGTCACCAGGGCGGCGCGGGACGCGGGCGACATCCGGGCGAGCACGCCGGAGAGCTGGTCGCGGCGTTCCGCGCGCACCTCGTCCAGCAGGTCGCGGCCGGCGGACGTGAGGCTGAGGGCGATCTCCCGGCGGTCGGCGCGGCCCGGCTCGCGTTCCAGCATGCCGGCGGCCACCAGCCGGTCGCAGAGCCGGCTGGCGGAGGAGAGGATCATGCCGAGGTTGCCGGCGAGCCTGCCCAGGTTGATGCCCTCGTCCTGCTCCACGACCAGCAGGGCCCGCAGCTGCGAGCCCGAGAGACGGTTGGTGGCCTTTTCCCGGGCGGTGTCCCAGACACCCAGCAGCGCCTCGGCCGCCTCGTCGATCGCGGCGGCGTCGGCCGAGACGGCGACGGTCGTTGAGGGGACCGCCGACGCTGTGGCGAGGATGGGTTCCGGCCGGTTTGGCCCGTGCTGTACGGCCATCGTCCGCCGAGAGTACCCCCGCGATGTGTGTCGTGTCTCTATGGCGTACCGGGTGAGGTCTCGACGAGCCAGCCGGCGGGCTCCTCGTGCACCGCGCGGATGATCGCACCGGCGGCACCGACGACGGCCGCGTCGCTGCCGAGCCCGGCGGGGCGCACGTGCACCGGTGACCAGCCCGCGGTCAGCACCCGGGACGCGATCTGGGCCTCGATGCCGGGGGAGAGCCACGGCGCGAGCGGCGCGTAGATGCCGCCGAGCACGACCGTGTCCACGTCCAGCAGGTTGATCACCCCGGCGATGGTGACGCCGAGCGCGGACGCGGCGGCGGCCAGCCGGGCGAGCGTGGCGGCGTCGCCGGACGACGCGAGCGCCGTCAGGTCGCCGACGGTGCGGCCGGGCGGCAGCAGCGCCTCCTGGCCCGCGTACTGCTCCAGGCAGCCGCGGGCGCCGCACCGGCAGGCGGGGCCGTCCGGGTCGACCGCGACGTGGCCGAGTTCGCCGCTCCAGCCGCGGGCGCCGCGGAACAGGCTGCCGTGCAGCACGATGCCGGCGCCGATGCCGATCTCCCCGGAGACGTAGAGGAAGCTGGACGGGCCGGCGGGTGCGCCGTGGTGCAGCTCGCCGATCGCGGCCAGGTTCGCCTCGTTCTCCACGGTGAGCGGGCCCGGCGTGAAGCCGGACGCGTCCACGTCCCGCCAGCCCAGGTTCGGCGCGAGCCGGATCGTGCCGTCCGGCGAGACCAGGCCGGGCACGGCCACGGCCGTACCCGCGATGGTCAGTCCCTGGTCCTCCGCCACCAGGCGGGCGCGCGCGGCCAGCGAGGCGGCGTCGGCCAGCACCCGGGCGGGCGAGTCGCCGCGCCGGTCGCCGGGCTGGATCTCCCGGTGGCGGACCGCGCCGGCCAGGTCGAGCACGCACGCGGCCAGGTAGTCGACGTTGATCTCCAGCCCGAGCCCGGCCGGGCCGTCCGCGTCGTTGAGCACCAGCCCGACGCCGGGCCGGCCGGCACCGCTGCGCGGGGCCGGCGAGACCTCGCGCAACAGCCTGCCGGAGACGAGATCGTCGACGAGAGTGGAGACCGTGGCGCGGGTGAGGCCGGTGGCGGCGGCGACGTCGGCGCGCGACTGTGGGCTCGAGAGAGCGATCTGGGCCAGCACCAGCCGCAGGTTGTGCCGGCGCAGACTCGCCTGCCGCACCGGGCTGCCGGCCGCGGAGATCCCGGAAATCACGGGGTTGACAATGCCACACGCCACTCAAATAATTCAACCAATAAACAAATCGCGGATGTTACGTGGAGGTATCGCATGGCCGCTCAGCCCACTCCCGCGGACAGGTTCACGTTCGGCCTCTGGACGGTCGGCTGGACGGCCCGTGACCCGTTCGGCGACGCCACCCGCGCCCCGCTCGACGCGGTCGAGGCCGTGCACAAGCTGGCCGAGCTCGGTGCATACGGCATGACGTTCCACGACGACGACCTGATCCCGTTCGGCGCCGAGACCGCCGCGCGCGACGAGCAGATCAGCCGGTTCAAGAAGGCGCTGGACGAGACCGGCCTCAAGGTCCCGATGGTCACCACCAACCTGTTCACCCACCCGGTGTTCAAGGACGGCGGCTTCACCAGCAACGACCGCTCGGTCCGGCGCTACGCGCTGCGCAAGGTGCTGCGCAACATCGACCTCGCCGCCGAGCTGGGCGCGAACACCTACGTGCTGTGGGGTGGCCGCGAGGGCGCGGAGTACGACGTGGCCAAGGACGTGCGGGCCGCGCTCGAGCGCTACAAGGAGGGCCTGAACCTCCTCACGCAGTACGTCACGGAGAAGGGCTACGACATCCGCTTCGCGATCGAGCCGAAGCCGAACGAGCCCCGCGGCGACATCCTGCTCCCCACGGTTGGTCACGCGATCGCGTTCATCGGCGAGCTGGACAAGCCGGAGCTGGTCGGCCTCAACCCGGAGGTGGGCCACGAGCAGATGGCCGGCCTCAACTTCGCGCACGGCATCGCGCAGGCGCTGTGGCACGGCAAGCTCTTCCACATCGACCTCAACGGCCAGCGCGGCATCAAGTACGACCAGGACCTGGTCTTCGGCCACGGCGACCTGCTCAACGCGTTCGCGCTGGTCGACCTGCTGGAGAACGGCGCGCCCGGCGGCGGCGAGGCCTACTCCGGCCCGCGGCACTTCGACTACAAGCCGTCCCGCACCGAGGACTACGACGGCGTCTGGGCGTCCGCGGCCGCGAACATGCGGACCTACCTGCTGCTCAAGGAGCGCGCCGCCGCGTTCCGCGCGGACCCGGAGGTGCAGGAGGCACTGGTCGCGAGCGGCGTCGCCGAGCTGAACCAGTCCACGCTGGGTCAGGGCGAGACGCTCGCCGACCTGCTCGCCGACCGGAGCAGCTTCGAGGACTACGACGTGGACGCGGCCGCCCAGCGCGGCTTCGGCTTCGTCCGCCTCAACCAGCTCGCGGTCGAGCACGTGCTCGGGGCCCGATAGCCATGCCTCTCGTCGCCGGGGTCGACTCCTCGACCCAGTCATGCAAGGTCGTGATCCGGGACGCGGAGACCGGCGCGCTCGTCCGGGAGGGCCGCGCGGCCCACCCGGACGGCACCGAGGTGCACCCGGACGCGTGGTGGAGCGCGCTCAACGACGCGGCCGCACAGGCCGGTGGCCTCGACGACATCGCCGCGATCTCCGTCGGCGGCCAGCAGCACGGCATGGTCACGCTCGACGAGCGGGGCGAGGTGGTCCGCCCCGCGCTGCTGTGGAACGACACCCGGTCCGCCGGGGCCGCGGTGGACCTGATCGACGAGCTCGGCGGCGCGCGGCAGTGGACGGACGCGGTCGGCCTGGTGCCGGTCGCCTCGTTCACCGTCACCAAGCTGCGCTGGCTGGCCGACCACGAGCCGGAGAACGCCGCTCGTGCCGCCGCGGTCTGCCTGCCGCACGACTGGCTGACCTGGAAACTGGCCGGCGCGCCGGGCCTGGACGGGCTGCGCACCGACCGCAGCGACGCCAGCGGCACCGGCTACTGGTCCGCGGCCACCGGGGAGTACCGGCCGGACCTCCTGCGGCACGCGGTCCGGAAGGACCTGATCGTCCCCACCGTCCTCGGCCCGGCCGAGACGGCGGGCTCGCACGGGAACGCGCTGCTCGGCCCCGGCGCCGGCGACAACGCGGCGGCCGGGTTCGGCGCGGGTGCGCAGCCCGGCGACGTGATCGTCTCCATCGGCACGTCCGGCACCGTCTTCTCGGTGGCGGACACGCCGGCGAACGACCCGAGCGGCATCGTCGCCGGCTTCGCGGACGTGACCGGCCGGTTCCTGCCGCTGGTCTGCACGCTGAACGCGGCCCGGGTGCTCACCACGGCCGCGACCATGCTCGGCGTCGACGTGGCGAAGCTCTCCGACCTGGCGCTCGACGCGCCGGCCGGCGCGGACGGCCTGGTGCTGGTGCCCTACCTGGAGGGTGAGCGCACGCCGAACAAGCCGCACGCGTCCGGCGCGGTGCACGGCCTGACGTTGCGCACCGGCACGCCCGCGCACCTGGCCCGCGCCGCGGTCGAGGGCATGCTCTGCGCGCTCGCGGACGGGCTGGACGCGCTGGTCGCGCAGGGTGCCACGGTCAACCGGGTGATCCTGGTCGGCGGCGGTGCCCGGTCCGAGGCGGTCCGCCGGATCGCGCCCGCGGTCTTCGGGCTGCCGGTCGTGGTCCCGCCGCCGGGGGAGTACGTGGCGGACGGCGCCGCCCGCCAGGCCGCCTGGGTCGCGACCGGTCACGCTCCCGAGTGGACGATCACGGACACCCGGGAGTACGACGGCACGCCCGTTCCCGCGATCCGCGAGCAGTACGCCGCGGCCCGCGAGCTGACGGTCGACCGGCACTGATCCCGGGACCGGTCAAGGCGGGAAGCAAAAAGGGCCCGCCGTCCGAACACGAAGGACGGCGGGCCCGCTTGCAAGTCGTTTATCTCTGGATGAGGTCGCTGGCCAGGAAGGTCCGCCAGCTTGCCGGGGCGAACGTCAGCGTCGGTCCCTGCACGTCCTTGGAGTCGCGCACCCCGACGACGGCGTCGTCGAGCCGGGCGAACTCCACGCACTGTCCCTGGCCGTTACTGCGGCTGCTCTTGCGCCACGTGACCTCGGACGGATTCGGCGCAACCATAGTGCGCCCTCCTACTCTGTTGATCTCGCCGACGTTGTGCTGTGAGGACGGACAGAGATCAACAGAGGTCGCCCGATCCCAGGCAGTCTTCACCTGGGAGCGAACGCGTCCGCCTTCACGCTTAGTAGTTTAACGCTGTCCACCGGGGAGAGCGCAATCGCCCGCATATGGTCATATGCGGTGGCATGCGTGGCCACGTGCTCCGGACTGTCCAAAAGCAACGCTCCGGAGAGATTTTCCAGGTAGACCACGGTGGGATCACCGGGGTTGGCGAATTCCATAATGGTGAAACCCACCCCCATCCCGGCATAAGGTCCCTGCCCGAACGGCAGGACCTGGATGGTGACGTTCGGTAACTGACTGGTGTCCACCAGATGCCGAAGCTGAGCCGCCATCACGTTCGGCCCGCCGATGACGCGCTGCGTCACGGACTCGTCCAGGATCAGCCACAGTTTCGGCGGCGTCTCCCGGCGCAGCACGGCCTGGCGCGCCAGCCGGAGCTCCACCCGTTCGTCGATGCGCTCCGGCGAGTCCTCGGGGAACTCCGCGGCTATCACGGCCCGCGCGTAGTCCGGCGTCTGCAGCAGGCCGGTCACCAGCTGGATGTCGACGATCTGGAAGCCGGACGCCTCGTCCTCGAACGCCACGTACCCCGCGAACCACTGCGGCATCGAGCCGGAGTAGTCCACCCACCAGCCGTGTTCGCGCGCGTCCCGGGCCAGTTGCATCAGTGCGCCGCGCACCTCGGACGACACGCCGTAGACGCGCAGCAGCGTGCCGACCGTGCGCGGCTGGACTCGGATCTGTGCCGTCTCGATCCGGGACAGCGTGGACTTGCTGACCTTCGCCTCGGCGGCGGCCTGCTCGATGGTCAGGTCCGCCGCCTCCCGCAGCCGCCGCAGCTCGGATGCGAGCCGGCGCCGCCGCACCGTCGGATGGGTTCCCATAGCGCAGAGTGTCGCCGATGCAGGTCGTGAGCGGGTAGCCGACTCCGCGAATTTTGGAGAAGTTCCAGCCTTGGAAGTTGCTCCATAGTGGGAGTTGCAAGGACGCGGGCATAGATGCCAGTCTGCTAGCGGCGTGTCTCATGAGGGGGATCGGCGTGCATCCGACAGTCACGAAGGCCGATGCGTCCGACGTGGTCTGGGCGACCGACCTGATCACCCACTCGCTGGAGAGCCAGGCACCCGCGGTCTGGCTCGTCCCACCGCGCGCCCGCCGCCACGTGGTCCTCGGCAGCGCGATCCGCACCGCGCTGGACGCGGCCCTGACGCTCGGCGAGGTGCTGTGCACGCCGGACCGGACCGGCGTCGCGGTCTGGCTGCCGCACGACGGCGACGCGTGGCCCGCGCTGCCGGGGCGGTACGACGCCCGGACGGACGAGATCACCGCGGAGTTCGGCGCCCGGTTCCGCCAGCTCGCCACGCTACTCGCCGCGCACCACCCGGCCGAGCCGCACCACCACCTGCTGTTCATGGCCGTGGAGCCGAACCGGCGCGGTGAGGGACTGGGCAGCGCGCTGCTCCGCGCGCACCACGCCCGGCTGGACGCGGCCGGCATTCCCGCCTACCTGGTCTCCGGCAATCCCGCCGCGCGCGACCTCTACGCCCGGCACGGCTACCGCGCCGCCGCGCCGATCCTGCTCCCGGACGGTGCCGCGTTCTGGCCGATGTGGCGGCCGAGCCACAGCGCCGGGGCCGGCACCTGAGCTACCCTCCCGTGTCATGAGGGGCGGCGGCGGGCGGGTGCACCGCTCGTACAGCGTGGTGGTCTTCGTCGTGCTCGCCTCGCTGGACAACGTGGTCATCGGCATCACGCCGCCGCTCTACGGCCGGATCGGCGACGGGCTCGACGTCAGCCGCGGCGCGATCGCCGGCGTCATCTCCGTGACCTACCTGGTGAGCGCGGTCGCGTCCGTCGCCTGGGCGTACAGCGGGGACCGCACCGACCGCAAGCGGCTGCTGATGTCCGGCACGCTGGTCTGGGCCGCCGGGACCGCCGGCACCGCGCTGTCCGGCACCTTCGTCATGTTCGTGCTCGCCCAGCTGGTCGCGGCCGCCGGGCTCGGCGCGGTCTCCTCGGTCGGCTTCTCCGTGGTCACCGACCTGATCACGCCGCGCCGCCGCGGGCTGGTGATGGCGTTCTTCGGCCTGGCCCAGGGCGTCGGCTCGCTCACCGGCACGCTGCTCGGCGGCCTGCTCGGCAACGCGGACTGGCGCCGCCCGTTCATGGTGCTGACCGTGGCCGGCCTGGTCGCGACCGTGGCATACCTGTTCACCTACGACATCCGGCGCGGCGAGTCGGAGCCGGAACTGGCGGACACCGCCGACTACGACTACCGCATCTCCCGCCGCGACCTGCCGCGCATCTGGCGCAACCGGTCCAACGTCTGGCTGGTCGCGCAGGGACTCACCGCGCAGGTCGCGTTCGGCTCACTGGTCTGGCTGCCGGTGCTGTTCACCGAGCGGGCCAAGGACCAGGGGTACGACGACTCCACCGCGGTCGTGGTCGGCACGATCTTCACCACGCTGTTCCAGCTCGGCGGCGCACTGTCGATCATCGGCGGGGTGATCGGCGACCGTCTGCAGCGGCGCACCCCGCGCGGCCGGGCCCTGGTCGCGGCCGTCGGCGTGCTGGGCGCGCTGCCGTTCTACGCGATCCTGTTCTACGTACCGATGAGGATCACCGTGCCGAACGGCGGCGGGAGCGGCGAGGTGATCGCGGCCGTGCTGACCAGCGTGGTCACCGAGCCGACCGTCGCGATCAGCCTGGTCACCGCGTTCACCGCGCTCGCGTTCACGTCCGCGAACTCGCCGAACTGGTTCGCGCTGATCGGCGACGTCAACCTGCCGGAGCACCGGGGCACGGTCTACTCGATCGGAAACCTGGTCAACAGCCTCGGCCGGGCCGGCGGCAACGCGCTGATCGGCGTGGCCGCGCGGGCGCTGGCCGGGGCGTTCCCGCCGCCGCTCAACTACGCGGCCGGCCTCGCACTGTTCCAGCTGTTCTTCGTCCCCACCGGCGTCATGTACTACCTCGCCTCGCGCACCGCGCCGCGGGACATCGCGGACGTGCACGCCACGCTGCTCACCCGCGCGGCGAGAACCACGGACCAACAGCCATCCGAGGGTACGGCCGCCGCCTCGGCCTGAGCCGCCCGCACTCCCGCGCTGCTCCACCGCCGGATGATCGGGGCGCCACGCCCGGCGCCCCGATCACCGTCGACGCGCTACGCGCGCAGCCAGACCGTCACGTCGGACGGCACCCGGCCGGGCGTCTCCAGCGGGTGGCTGGTCAGGATGACCTCCGCGCCGTCCGGCAGCACCGCGTCGTCCGGCCCGAAGTTGGTCAGCACCCGCACGCCGCCGTTGACGAACGACAGCACCGGGTCGCTCACGTCCGCGTCCCAGGTCAGCTCGCCGCTGCCCAGGCCGAGCTCACGACGCCGGCGCAGCGCCTCCCGGTACAGCTCGTAGGTGCTGCCCGGCACGCCGCGCTGCCGGTCCAGCGCGTACTCCGCCCACAGCTCCGGCTGCGGCAGCCAGCTGGCGTCCGTCGGCCCGAAGCCGTACGACGGCGCGTCCGCCTCCCACGGGATCGGCACCCGGCAGCCGTCCCGGCCGCGGCGCTCGTGCCCGGACCGCTCCCACGTCGGGTCCTGCCGCGCCTCGTCCGGCATCGTCATGTGCTCCGGCAGGCCCAGCTCCTCGCCCTGGTAGAGGTAGGCGCCGCCGGGCAGGCTCAGCATCAGCAGCGTGGCCGCCCGGGCCCGGCGCAGGCCGAGCACCGGGTCCGGCTGCGGGTCGCCGATGCCGATGCCGTCCGGGCGCGGCGTGCCGATCGGCAGGCCCAGCCGGGACGCGTGCCGCAGCACGTCGTGGTTGGAGAGCACCCAGGTGGTCGGCGCGCCCACCGCACCGTTCGCGGCCAGCGAGCGGCCGATCACCGATCGCTGCGCGGCCGCGGACCAGTGCGCCTCCAGGTACTCGAAGTTGAACGCCTGGTGCATCTCGTCCGGGCGCACGTACGCGGCGAGCCGCTCGGCCGGCTGCACCCACGCCTCCGCGACCAGGATCCGCTCACCCTCGTACGAGTCGAGCACCTGCCGCCACTCGCGGTAGACCTCGTGCACCTCGTCCTGGTCCCACATCGGCGCCCGCCGGCCCTCGACGCCGTCCCCGGTCGCGCCGCCGATCGGGTAGTGCCAGTTCGCCAGGTCGCGCTGCTTGATCAGGCCGTGCGCCACGTCCACCCGGAACCCGTCCACGCCCCGGTCCAGCCAGAACCGCAGCGTCTTCACGAAGTCCGCCCGGATCTCCGGGTTGTCCCAGTTCAGGTCCGGCTGCGCGGGGTCGAACAGGTGCAGGTACCACTGGCCGGGCGTGCCGTCCAGCTCGGTGACCCGCTGCCAGGCCGACCCGCCGAAGACCGCGCTCCAGTCGTTCGGCGGCTGGTCGCCGTTCGCGCCCTTGCCGTCCCGGAAGACGTACCGGTTGCGCGCCGGGCTGCCCGGCTCCGACGCCAGCGCCTCCTGGAACCACTCGTGCGCGCTGGACGTGTGGTTCGGCACCAGGTCCACGATCAGCTTCAGCCCACGCGCGTGCGCCTCGCCGATCAGCTTGTCCGCGTCCTCCAGCTGCCCGAAGATCGGGTCGACGTTGCGGTAGTCGGCCACGTCGTATCCGGCGTCCGCCTGCGGGGACGGATAGAACGGGGACAGCCAGAGCGCGTCCACGCCCAGCTCCACCAGGTGGTCCAGCCGGCCGGTGATGCCGGGCAGATCGCCGAGGCCGTCGCCGTCGCTGTCCGCCCAGGACCGGGGGTAGACCTGGTAGATCACGGCGTGCCGCCACCACTCGCTGCCCTTGTGCGTGTTCAGGGTCTTCTCCGTCCCGTGAGGTGTTGTTCCGTGCTCATTCAAGTGTGCTGCGCGGCGCGGCCGTCGACTCGCGAATGATGAGGCGTGTCGGCAGCAGCACCGCACCGTCCGGCACGGTCGGCGACAGCAGCGTCTCGACCGCCCGCCGGCCCTGTTCCGCGGCCGGCTGCGCGACCGTGGTCAGCCCGATCGCGGGCGCCAGGTCGTGATCGTCGATACCGACCAGGCTCACGTCCTCGGGTACCCGCAGACCGTGCCGGCGCAACGCGGTGAGCGCGCCCATCGCGGCCTCGTCGCAGATGGCGTAGATCGCGGAGAACGGTACGCCACGGCGCAGCAGCTCCTCGGTCGCGGCCACGCCACCGGCCAGGTCCAGCGCGCCCTCCACCTCCAGCGCCGGGTCCGGCCGGATCCCGGCCCCGCGCAGCGCCGCGTGGTAGCCGTCCTGCCGGTCCACGTGCGTGGTGAACGCCAGCTCGTCCGAGGACTTGCCGCAGATCCGCGCGATCCGGGTGTGCCCGAGCCCGATCAGGTGCTCGACCGCGTCCCGCGCCGCGGCCACGTCGTCTATCCGGACGCTCGGCCAGCCGGGCACCGGCGTGCCGGAGCTGACCGTCACGCCGGGCAGCTCCAGCCGGCTGACGGCCGCGAAGTCCTCGGCGAGCAGCGGCATGGAGATCATCATGACCGCGTCCACCCGCTGCCGCAGCGCGCCGGTGTGCAGCAGCTTCAGCCGCGCCTGCTCGCTGCCACCGAGGTTGAACAGCAGCACGTCGTACCCCGCCTCGTGCAGACTCTCCTCGGCCGCCTCCACCACGGTGGAGAAGAACCACCGGGTGATCCGCGGCACGACCACCCCGACGCAGCCGGTACGGCCGCCGGCCAGCCGGGACGCGCTGGGCGAGGCGATGTAGCCCAGCCGGGCCGCGGCGTCCAGCACCCGCCGGCGGGTCTTCTCGGACACCATCGGCAGTCCACGGAGCGCCCGGGAGACGGTGGCGGTGGAGACACCGGCCGCCCGGGCCACATCATCGATCCTGGTCACGTCGCCACCTTCACGAGGGCGCGTTGACGACGGCCGGCCGCTTCTGCCAGCGGCCGGCCGTCCTGTCGTTGTGGTGTTGTGCCCGCTGACGAAGTCAGCCCTTGACGCTGCCGGCCAGGAGACCCCGGACGAAGTATCGCTGGAGCGAGAGGAAGACGATCAGGGGGACGATCATCGACACGAACGCCCCGGAGGTCAGCCGCTGCCACTCGTTGCCGCGCGTACCGGCCAGCTCCGCCAGCCGTACCGTCATCGGGTTGGTGTCCCGGCCACCGCCGCTGGCGAAGATCAGCGCGACCAGCAGGTCGTTCCAGACCCAGAGGAACTGGAAGATGCCGAACGAGGCGAGCACCGGCGTGATCAGCGGCAGCACGATGGTCCGGAAGATCTTCGGGTGGTTCGCGCCGTCGACGCGCGCCGCCTCCATCACGTCCTTCGGCAGCTCCGAGATGAAGTTGTGCAGCAGGTAGACGCCGAACGGGATGGCGAAGCAGGTGTGCGCGAACCAGACCTGGATGAACAGCTCCTCGCCGCTCAGCCCCCAGGCCGGCAGCAACTGCACGCCGAACAGCTCCACGCCCTGCGAGAAGAAGCGCAGCAGCGGGACCAGCGCCATCTGCAGCGGCACGATCTGCAGCGCGAAGACCAGGATGTAGATCCAGTCACGGCCGCGGAAGTCGATCCAGGCCAGCGCGTACGCGGCCAGCGCGCAGATCGCCATCGGGAACAGCACCGCGGGGATCGTGATGACCAGCGAGTTGATGAAGTAGCCGGCCAGCTGACCGGAGCTGGCGCTGCCGCCGAACAGCACCTCGTCGTAGTTGTCCAGGGTCAGCTGCGGATCCGTGAAGAACGACCACCAGCCGGTCGTCTTGATGTCGTCCTCCGGCCGGAACGAGCTGATCAGCAGCCCGAACGTCGGCACGCTCCAGAACAGCGCGATGACGATCGCGATGCCGGTCGCCAGCGGGCTGGAGAGCTTCTTCCGGACGCGCCCGGCGGCCGTGTTCGGCCGGTCACCGCCGGACTTCGTCACCGGGACCGCTGCGGCGGGCGGGTTGGTAGTCGTCATGTCATGCCTCCGACCGCTGCTTGCGGATGTTCCGGATCTGGAAGATCACGATCGGGATCACCAGGACGAAGAGGAAGACGGCGAGCGCGGAGCCGTGGCCGGTCTCGCCGTACCGGAACGACTGGTTGTACATCTCGTTCGCGATGACGCTGGTGTCGTAGTTGCCGTTCGTCATGGTGCGGACGATGTCGAACACCTTCAGCGTGGCGATCGTGATCGTGACGACCACGACGATCAGCGCGGCCCGGATCGCCGGCAGCGTGATCCGCCAGAACATCTGCCACGCGTTGGTGCCGTCGATCTTCGCCGCCTCCACGATCTCCGCCGGGATCGCCTTGATCGCGGCGGACAGGATCACCATGGCGAAACCGGCCTGGATCCAGATCATGATGACGATCAGCAGCAGCGTGTTGAGCTTGAAGCCCTCCTCCAGCAGCCACTGCCTCGGCTCGCCGCCGAACCAGACCACGATCTGGTTGAGCAGGCCGATCTGGTCCTGCTCACCGGACCGGTACGCGTACACGAACTTCCAGATGATGCTGGCGCCGACGAACGAGATCGCCATCGGCAGGAAGATCAGCGCCTTGGCCACGGCCTCGCCGCGCGCCTTGTCCACCATGATCGCGTAGAGCAGGCCGATCGTGGCCGCCAGCGTCGGCACCACGAGCACCCACACCAGCGTGTTCAGCAGCACGTTCTGGATGTCGGGCTGACCGAACATCCAGGTGTAGTTGTCGAAGCCGACCCAGCGCGTGCTGTCACCGTTCATGAACGACAGAACGGTCGTGCGGATCGCCGGAAAGATCAGGCCGATCGACAGCAGCAGCAGCGCCGGTGCCAGGAAACCGAGTGCCAGCCAGCCTTCCCGGCCGCGCGCGGCACCGGGTGCGATCGGCACACCGGCATCGGCCGCGGCCGCGAGCCGGGCCTCCCGGCGTTCGGCCAGCTTGGTCGGGATCACGTCCAGGACCAGCAGCAGGCCACCGACCAGCACCACGAAGGCGACCAGGCCGCCCAGCAGCATCACGAACTTGTCGGCTTGATCGGCGAGGTCGAAGTTCATCACCGCTCCCCAGAGCTCACCCATACGGGTTGTTGTACCGATAAAGAGATCCGGGCCGGGCGCGCAGCGCCCGGCCCGGATCGGGTGCCCCTACTTGGGCCAGGAATCCTCGATGTACTTGAGGGTGCCCGCGGTGTCCTTGCCGCCGTTGATCCAGTCGACCATGCCCTTCCAGAACGTGCCCGCGCCGACCGACGCCGGCATCAGGTCCGAGCCGTCGAAGCGGAACACGGTCGAGGCGTCCTGGAGGATGCCCACGGAGAGCTTGTCGATCGGGTTCTGGACGTTGTTGATGTCCAGCTTCTTGTTCGCCGAGACCCAGTTGCCGAGCTTGGCCCGGGCGTTCGCGTGCTCGCCGCTGGCCAGGTACGTCTGCACGGCCTGGACCTCGGGACGGTCCGCGAACGCGACGGTGAACTCACCGGCGCCCAGGATCGGCTTGCCGCCGGCCGCGTCGATCGCCGGGAAGTAGAACGCGTAGACGTCGCCGTCCTCGGCCACCTTGGTGCCCTCGGGCCACTGGTTCGCGTAGAACGAGGCCTGGCGGTGCAGCGTGCACTTGCCCTCGAGGATCGGCAGGCCGCCCTCCTGGAACGCGGTCGTCGAGATCGACTTCGAGTCACCGAAGCCGCCGTTGACGTACTTGTCGTTCTTCAGGATCGTGCCGGCCCGGTCGACCGCCTCCGCGACCTTCGGGTCGTTGAACGGGATCTCGTGGTTGACCCACTGGTCGTAGACCTCGGGCGTCTGCGTGCGCAGCATGACGTCCTCGATCCAGTCGGTGGCCGGCCAGCCGGTCGCGTCACCGGACTCGATGCCCGCGCACCACGGCTTCTCGCCGGCACCGGCGATCTGGTCGCTCAGCGCGATCAGCTCGTCCCAGGTGGTGGGGACCTTGTAGCCCTTCTCCGTGAAGGTCTTCGGCGAGTACCACACGAAGGACTTCACGTTCGAGCCGAACGGAGCGCCGTACAGCTGGCCGTTGACCGTCGCGTACTTCAGCCAGTCGGCCGAGTAGTTCGCCTCGGCCTGCGTCTTCGTCTCCGCGGAGACGGCCTTGAGCTTGCCCGAGTCGGCGAAGCGCTTGATCAGGCCCGGCTGCGGGATGAACGCGATGTCGGGCGCGTTGCCGCCGTCCACGCGCACCTGCAGCTGCGCCTCGAACTCACCGCTGCCCTCGTAGTTGATCGCGATGCCGGTGCACTCGCTGAACTCGGCCCACGACTGCTCCAGCAGATCCGCCTCGGCGTCGCGGATCGACGCGTAGATCGAGACCTCGGTGCCGTCGTGCTTGTACGCCTCGTATGTCGAGCAGTCCCCCGTGCCCGCGCTGTTCTCGTCGTCTCCGCCGCCGCACGCGGCGGCGGTCAGCACCAGCCCGAGAGCGGTGGCGACCGCAAGGGCCTGGCGAGGTCGAGACTTGACCGCCATGGCGTCCTCCTTCCCTAGCCGGCGCAAGGCACTGCAAGCCCGTTCGCCGGATCCCGTTCCTGTGGGCGTCCTCACATGTAAGCGCTTGCAGGATCTTTAGTCCAGCGGTCGGCCGACCTTGATCGGTAACAATTCAGAAACCTGCGACCGCTCTGTGGCACACGGCCATTCTCGTCGCAAACGTCGGTTTTCGTGGTGGTTCGCACCGATACGGCGGCTACCCTGAGCAGGCAATATCGGGTATATGTGGGCGCCATGCCCGCCGAGAACCCGAAGTCCGAGATCCTGCGCACCATGCCGCTGCACGCCATTACCGAGGTGTACGGCGAGCCCGGTCTGCGGCAGCGCTTCCTCGACGAGATCGCTCGCTTCCCCGGCGCGCACCGGGACGCGCTCACCGACGCGCTCACGCTCGCGGCCCGCCTGCACCGCGACGACCGCCGGGTGCGCGAGCCGTACCTCAACCACCTGCTCCGGGTCGCGCTGCGGATCATGTGTTACTACCGCGTCGAGGACGTGGACGTGCTGTGCGCGGCGCTGCTGCACGACGCAGTCGAGGACCACCCGTGCGAGCTGGCCGGGCTGCCCGAGCCGCAGCCGCACGACGTCGCCACCGAGGCCGCGCTCGCCGAGGTCGCCCGCCGCTTCAACAAGCGCGTCGCGGACCTGGTCCGGTCGGTCACCAACCCGGAGTACGAGCCCGGCCGGGACCGCTACGAGCAGTACCGGGAGCACGTCGCGGACAGCCTGGAGCGCGACCCGTGGGCCCGCGTGATCAAGGTCAGCGACTTCACCGACAACGGCGTCGGCATCATTCACACCACCGGGCCGAAGCTCGAGTCGAGCGCCCGGAAGTACCGCCCGCTGGTGCCCACGTTCCGGGACCTCATCGCCCGGTCCGACACCCCGCTCGCCCCGGAGGCGAAGTCCCACATCATGGACCAGCTCGATCTGGCCGAGGAGCGATTCGCCGCCATCCTGGATTGACCACCCGCCCACGGGGAACTATCCGCACATGTCCACGCTGAGCGCCCGCCACCACCACGGTTCCGCCCCATGGCTCGCCCTCGCCGGCTTCGCGCTCGCCGCGTTCGCCGCCGCCGCGATCGGTGGCCTCGGCGTCCAGGGCACCGCCGCGGAGTACAACAGCCTGGCCCAGCCCTCCTGGGCGCCCCCGTCCTGGCTGTTCGGTCCGGTCTGGACCGTGCTCTACGCGATGATCGCGCTCGCCGGCTGGCTCGCCTGGCGCCGGGCCGGCTGGACCACCGCGCTCACCGTCTACGCCGTCCAGCTCGTCCTGAATGCGCTCTGGACCCCGCTCTTCTTCGGCGCCGGCCAGTACGGCCTCGCGCTGGCCGAGATCGTCCTGCTCTGGCTCGCCATCGCCGCGACCGTCGCGCTGTTCCGCCGGATCTCCACCGTCGCGGCCCTGCTCCTGGTGCCGTACCTGCTCTGGGTCACCTACGCCACGGCGCTCAACGCGGCCATCTGGTCGATGAACTAGGCACTCGCGGCGGGCCCGGCCCTCTCCCGCGGAACACGCCCTCCACGGCGGATCTCCCACTTCCGGCGTGGTGCGGCCGGTCCGCTCCCGCGGGCAAATCCCGGCTCCCTCCGGCTCCGCCGGCGCTCCGCTCCGGTCCGCCGGTCGAAGCCGGCGTCCGTGTGGTCACCACGAGCCCACGCGGCCGCGCCGGTGGTCGCCACACGCGTGGCGACCACCGGCACCGCCGCGTCCTGGCCGGTGCCGGCCACCCATGCTGGCGTTCCGCCGTGCGGCCGGCCGGTACCGGCGGGAGCGTCCGGGCAGCGGTCACGCGGTTGGCCGGCGTGCTGAGGGCGGCGGCCACGCGGGTCCCGTTCTCAGGTGCGGGCGCGGCTGGCTCCGGCGGTGGCGGCCGCCACGGCGGACGACGTGGCCAGCCGGTCGACCGCGGGTGCGGGCGGGATGACCGGCTCGGTCGCGCGGATGGACCAGGTCCGTTCCGCGTGCGCCCCGGTCGGGCGGAACGGCAGGATCGGCGCGCCGGCGGCGAACTCCTCCTGGGTCATCGCCTGGAGACCGCTGAAGGCCATGCCGATCAGCGTGGCGGCGGCCAGCAGCGTGATCGGGATGATCAGGATGTAGGGGGCCAGGCCGTCGACCGGTCCGCGCCCGTCGTTCCAGAGCTCGACGCGCATCGCGGCCATGCCGGTGTAGTGCATGCCGGTCACCGCGACGCCCATGATCGCGGCGGCGACGACGATCGGGCCCCAGCCCTTGATCGTGACGGTGAACCAGAGCGCGACGGTCGCGGCGACCACGGCGATCACGCACGACGCGGCGACCAGGCCCGGGTCATAGTGGATCACTCCGACCACGCGCATCGCCCGCATGCCGGTGTAGTGCATCGCCACCACGCCCGCGCCGGTCAGCACGCCGCTGGTGAGGATGCGCTGCCAGGAACGGGGACCGAAGCCGACCACGAACAGGCCGAACCCGACCGTGCCGACCGCGATGGCCGCGCTGGCCAGCGTGAGGCCGAGGTCGTAGCGGAGCGTGCTGTCGGGGACGTCGAAGCCCAGCATGGCCATGAAGTGCATGAGCCAGATGCCGGCGCCGCCGATCGCGAACGCGGCGATCCCCAGCCAGCGCGCGCGCCGGCCGCGGGTCTGTGACTCACGGGCGCGGACCGTGCAGCCGAGTCCCAGCAGTGAGCCGAGAAACGCCATCAGGAAGGAGACGATCGGGTTGAACGCCCCGTGCGTGAAGTGGTGGACCTCGGCCATCGCGCGCTGACACCTCGACAAATAAGACCCGATCGGACATCAGGGTCATTCAGTCGAGGATTCAGTCACATCGCGACCGGCCGTCGTCGCACATGCCGTCCGACCTTCACGGACGGGGGTAGTCGACGCATCGATGCTGGTCACGGACGTAAAACCGGGGTCGTCGCATCGGACCGGCCAGTCGGGGGAGGACTCCGGTCCGAGGTGGCGACGACCCCGGGGGCGTGAGGGATGAAGGGGGATGTCGGGCGGCCTACGTGAAGATGCTGACACCGCCGGGACCGACCAGGAGGCCCACCACGATCAGGACGATTCCCCAGAGAATCTGCCGCCGGACGAGCGAGACGACGCCGGCGACCACGAGCACCACTGCCAGGATCCACAGAAGAGTATCGAGCATGGTCTGTTCTGTACCCGACCCCGACGATTGCAAAACATGGCCGTGAGCGGCGAAAAGGCGGCCCGTGGGCCGCCTTCGTCGCGTAGATCGATTTCTTATCGTCCGGCGTGGACCAGGGACGGACTGTCGATGTCCGCGTCGTCGCCGAGGAGGTGGTAGACGCTGTACGCCTGCTTGATCACCGGGTGGGCCACGTTGCGCACCCGCACGCCGCCCGGCGTGGTGCCGCGCTCGGTGCCGTGGTGCGCGTGCCCGTGCAGCGCCAGCGCGGTCCCTGCCGAGTCGATCGCGCGCCCCAGCTGGTAGCAGCCGAGGAACGGGTAGATCTCCAGCGGCTCGCCGACCAGCGTGTCCGGCACCGGTGCGTAGTGGGTGAGCGCGACCTTCACGTCGCAGTCGAGCGCGTGCAGCGCGTCGGCCAGGCTGTCCGCGATCCGCTCGGTGGTCCCGACGAACGCCTTCATCTCCGGCTCGCCGAAGTTGCTGGCGCACCGCCCGGCGAAGCCGCCGCCGAAGCCCTTCACACCGGCCACGCCGAGCCGGGTGCCGCCGCAGTCCAGCACGGTCCCGGTGCCCTCCAGCACGGTGATGCCGGCGTCGGTGAGCACGCGGGTGACCGCGTCCGGCTGGTCCGACTGGTGGTCGTGATTGCCCAGCACCGCGATCACCGGTACGCCGAGCCCACCGAACTCCGTGGCCACGCAGCGCGCCTCGTCCTCGGTGCCGTGCCGGGTCAGGTCCCCGGCCAGCAGCAGCACGTCCGCCTTGTCCGGCAGTTCCTCCAGCGCGGGCCGGTAGCGCCCGACCACGTCCTTGTCGATGTGCACGTCCCCGACGGCCGCGATCCGGATCACGACAGCTCCTCCGCGTCGGCCGGGGCGTTCGCCCGGGTCAGGCCGATGTCGACCTGGAGGTCGATGCCGGGGAACTGCTCCCGGATCAGCCGGACGATCTCGTCGCGGCGCTGGGCGCTCTCCACGTCACCGCAGAGGATCAGCGTGTGCTCCCGGCGCGAGACGGTCAGGCCCTGCTCGGCCACCCGTCCGTCCTCGGTCAGCAGGCGCTGCACCTCGGCCTCGGCGTACTCGTCCAGCGGACGGTTCGTCCCGATGTCCGCATGATGCTGTGTCGTCACGTGATGTCACCTTCCTTACTGTGTGGCGGCGAGACGGAGCGTGCCGCGCTGGCCGGACCCCTCCGAGTCCGGCGTCTCCGACTCCTCCGTGGAGACCACGTCGAGCCGGTCCAGGAGCACCAGGAACGCCTCCGCGTACGGCGAGTCGGCCGTCTCGTGGCGCACGCGCGCCCAGTCGATCTGCTCCCGCAGCGACCGGGCGACCGGCAGGCCGCGCGCGAAGTCGCAGTAGTGCTGGGAGAAGCTGAGCAGCTTGTGCACCATCAGCTGGGTCGCGGAGATGCACGGCATCTGGATCGCGTCGACCGGCCGGACCACGGAATCGGCCAGCGTCTCGTCCGTCACCGGCGTCTCCACCGGCCGGAAGATGAGGTCCACCATCCGCCCGTCGTCGTAGACCTTGACCAGCCAGTCCTCCGGCGGTCGCTCGCTGGTGAAACCCGCGGCGGTCAGCTCCTCGAGCGCGCGGTCCACGTCCTGCTCGCGGATCATGAAGTCCACGTCGTGGTCGCTGGAGTAACCCCCGTGCGCGTAGACCGCGAAGCTTCCGCCCAGCGCGAACGGCACGTCGGCCTGCTTGAAGATGGCGGCGACGCGCTTGAGCGTATTGACGAGCCCGGCGTCCACCCGGTACGGCATGGCGATCTCCCGTCGTATGTGGCGGTGTCCTGTCCACCTACCCGGCGGGGAGCCGGTTCACACACCGGGAAACCGGCATTTCGGACGGGTCAGAAGTCGTCGGCGAGCCGCCCGCGGAGCTTGGCCAGCGCGCGGGCGAGAATCCGGGACACGTGCATCTGGGAGATGCCGACCCGCTCCGCGATCTGCGACTGGGTCAGGTTGCCGTAGAAGCGCAGCGTCAGGATGCGCTGCTCGCGAGGGTCGAGCGCGGCCAGTGCGGGCCCGAGCGCCACCCGCAGCTCGGCCGTCTCCAGGTCCTCGTCGTCCGCGCCGAGCAGGTCGCTGAGCGGCGTCTCGCCCTCGCCCGCCGGTGCGGAGAGCGAGACCGCGCTGTACGCCCGGGCCGCCTCCAGCCCTTCCAGGATCTCCTCCTCGCCGCGGTCCAGGTGCCGGGCCAGCTCCGCCACGGTGGGAGAGCGGCCGAGCGCCTGGGTCAGCGTGGTGGTCGCCTCGGACGTGGCGGCGCGCATCTCCTGGAGGCGGCGTGGCACCCGGACGTCCCAGCACCGGTCGCGGAAGTGTCGCTTGATCTCCCCGGCGATGGTCGGGATCGCGTATGCCACGAACTCCACGCCGCGGTCCGCGTCGTACCGGTTGACCGCTTTGATCAGCCCGACGATCGCGGTCTGGTCCAGGTCCTCGCGTGGCTCGCCGCGGCCGGCGAACCGGTTGGCCAGGTGATGGGCCAGCGGCAGCCACGCCTCGATCACCTCCGCGCGGACGCGTGCGCGGTCGGGGTGCTGCGGCGGCATCTCGGACAGCGTGGCCAGCAGCCGGGCGGCGCGATGCCGTCGTTCCGGGGGTGTGCTCACGAACGGCCTCCCCACTGAAGGGGGTCGGGGATCGTTTCGCGTACAGCAAACAACTTTAGTCCGGATGGACGGTGGAAATCCAGCCGAAAGGCTGATAGATATCCAGGCTCCTTTAAGCGGATATGCGGAAAAAAATAGTAAATGCCCGACTATGACTCTCAGCGAAAAGATGCCTCGACTCGCTACCGTGTCGGAGTATGGCGCCGATCTTTGAATCCACCCGTGACGACGACTCCGGACATCCGCCCAGGATCGTCGCGCTGATCGGCGTCGACGGCTCCGGGAAGACCACCCAGGCGCACCGCCTCGCGGACGCGCTCACCGAGGCCGGCCTGCTGGCCGACTACCAGCAGAACGCGGGTGGCCGCGCCTGGTTCGGCCGGGTCGCCCAGCGGATCGGCGCGGGCGACGCGCAGCACCTCTTCGGCCGCCGCGGCTGGCCGGTCGTGGAGTCGGTGCTCCGCTGGCTCGCCATCGCCCGCACGCTGGCGCGCACCCGCCGGTCCGGCCGGATCGCGGTGATGGACCGGTACAGCTACTGCCAGTACGCCAGCATCCGCACCCAGCTCGGCCGGGGGCGCGTCGCCGAGCGGCTGGCCCGGTTCGCGTACCGGCTGTTCCCCGCGCCGGACGTCACGTTCCTGCTGGTGGTCAGCCCGGGCGCGGCCTACCGGCGGATCGAGGCGCGCGGCACCGACCACGAGACGATCGAGTACCTGACGCGTGCCTCCGCGTCCTACGCCTCGCTGCCGGAGCACGACTCGTTCGTGCTGATCGACGGCGACGGCACGGAGGACGAGGTGGCCGCCGAGATCCTGGCGCACATGCTGCCCGCGCGCCCGGAGCCCACGGTGGTGCGACTGCCGGACCCTCAGCACCGCCCGGCGGAGGTGGCGGCGGCCTGACACCGGAGGCCGCGGGTGACATCGCCCACCCGTGACCTCCGCCCTCCGGACACGACCGCCTGCCCGTTCCGTCGAAGCTGTTCCCCGTAACAGACACCGCGGGGCAGGTTCCGTTGACGGGTACGAACTGCGCAAACAAACTCGGACCGTGGTGAATTCGCCTGGGCTGCTCGTGCACATCAACGCGCTCCTGCCCTCGCTGTCACCCGCCGAACAGCGCGTCGCGCGCCTGGTCGTCTCGGATCCGGCCGACGCGGCCGGCCACACCATCACGGGTCTGGCCACCGCCGCGGAGACGTCCGAGGCCACGGTCATCCGGTTCTGCCGCTCGATCGGCGTCGCCGGCTACCCGCAGCTGCGGCTCCGGCTGGCGGCGGAGGCGGCCGGGGCGGCCGGCCGTGGACGCCCCACGGACGCGCGCGTGGCCGGCGGCGAGATCCCGCCGGACGCGGACCTGGCCCGGATCGTGGCGACGATCGCGTTCAACGAGGCGCGGGCCCTGGAGGAGACCGCGGCCCAGCTCGACGCGGTCGCCTGCGAGCGGGTCGTGGCGGCCGTGGACGCCGCCGGCCGGATCGAGGTCTACGGCACCGGGACCAGCGGGTGCGCGGCGCTGGACCTGCAGCAGAAGCTGCACCGGATCGGCCGCAGCGTCGCCTACTGGCCGGACCCGCAGGCCGCGCTCGCCTCCACCGCGCTGCTGGCCGAGGGCGACGTGGCGATCGGCATCTCGCACAGCGGCACCAGCGCCGGCGTGCTGGACGTGCTGGCACAGGCGCGACGACGCGGCGCGGTCACGGTCGCGGTGACGAACTTCCCGCGCTCGCCGATCGCGGACACGGCCGATCTGGTGCTGACCACGGCGGTGCGCGAGACGACGTACCGGGCGGGCGCGTTCGCCAGCCGGGCCGTGCAGTTGATGGTCGTCGATTGCATCTTCGTCGGCGTCGCTGTGCGTAACCAGAAGCGGGCCGGCCGGGCACTCGCCGCGGCCGATGAGGCCACGGCGCCACTGCGTGCGCCGGGCGGTCGCGGAAAGCCACGCTGACCTGGGATGATCTTGCGCTCGTCGGGGTGGTGGCGCACTGCCGGTCCGCTGGGAATGCGGTGCGGACCGGGAAGGTTCGCTGGTGGGCTGAACCCTCCGATCACGTTTCCCGTAAGTCTTGGGTGACAGGGATCGCAGGGGCCCAGTGAGTTGGGTCGCTGCGACTCAACTGTCCCGGATGGTGTGATTTGACGGGCCAGGGGTAAGCACCCGTTGAGCGCATCGACCGGCCGGTAACTCTACATCCCCCGCCAGCCGAGCCGATTCAGGAACTACGCACCGCGCTCACAGCCAGATTTCAGGCATTCGTGACAGCTTCGATCGTACGACAACGAGATTCCATCCGAATGCCGGAATCAGCTGGGGACGTGCGCCGTTGTTAGAGGGGCACCGCTGGGGACGCGGATTACCGGGGAGGGCCTGATGGATACAGGGACGGCCCGCAAGAAGGCAAATGGGGTCAACGAGGGGACCGTGGGCGACATGGAAAAAAGCATGGTGTTGCGAACGGACGAGGTCGCCGAGGAGCGCGACCTCGTCGGAGTCTACCTGCACGAGATCTCCCGGACACCTCTGCTCGACGCGGCACGTGAGGTCGATCTCTCCAAGGCGATCGAGGCGGGGCTCTACGCCGAGCACCTGCTCGACGCCGACCAGCTTCCGGCCGGCGTGAGCCGCGAGGAGCTCGAGCGCGTCGTCGCCGACGGCAACCGCGCGAAGGACGAGTTCATCCGCGCCAACCTGCGCCTCGTGGTCTCGATCGCCCGGCGCTACGTGCGCTCCGGCATGCCGATGCTCGACCTGATCCAGGAGGGCAACACCGGCCTGGTGCGCGCGGTCGAGAAGTTCGACTACGAGCGCGGCTACAAGTTCTCGACGTACGCGACGTGGTGGATCCGTCAGGCGATCAGCCGGGCCATCGCGCAGCAGGAGCGCACCGTGCGGCTCCCCGTCCACCTGGTGGAGGACGTGAACCGCATGCGCAACGTCACCCGCCAGCTCACCCGCGAGCTCGGGTCCGACCCGGAGCCGGCGCAGATCGCGACCGCGCTGGGCGTGACCGTCGAGCGGGTGTCCGAGCTGATCCGGTGGTCGCAGGACACGGTGTCGCTGGACACCCCGGTCGGCGACGACGGCGACACCAACCTCGGCGACCTGGTCGCCGACTCGGACGCGCCGTCGCCGGAGGAGATCGTCCTCACCGCGCTGGAGCGTCAGCGCATCGAGGGCCTGCTGAACCACCTGGACGACCGCTCCGCCGGCATCATGCGCGCGCGGTACGGGCTGGAGGACGGTCGCGAGCACTCGCTGACCGAGGTGGCCTCGCGGTTCTCGCTCTCCCGGGAGCGGATCCGCCAGCTGGAGATCCAGGCGCTCGGCCGGCTGCGTGAGCTGGCCCGCGCGGAGGGCCTCCAGGCGGCATAACGACATTCCCCCACGAACCCCTCGGTGGTACGAACGAACCGGCCGGTCCCGACGCGGGACCGGCCGTTGCGTTTGTCACTGTGACGGCTTCATGTCGCGACAGCCACCGCGTCGGCGATGGGCAGGGCGGCACGGGATGGGTATGGTCGCCTGCGGGGTACGAAACCACAGCTCGGGGGAGGCGATGTGGCGCGCGGCGGCATCTTCTGTGTGGAGGGCCAGTGGCACCGGGACCTCTCCGAGCAAGGCTCCGTCATCCCCACGCTCGAGCTGCTGGAGCGTCTGCGCCGGATCCGGTTCATCTACCGGGACGTGGCCACGCCGGAGGAGCTGAGCTACTTCCTGGACCGGTGGCTGCTGAAGCAGTACAGCGACTACCGGGTGGGCTTCTTCGCGATGCACGGCGAGCCCGGCCGGCTCTGCCTCACCGACCGGGCCACGGTCGAGCTGGACGACGTGGCGGAGCAGCTGGCCGGCCGCTGCCAGGACAAGCGGCTCTACTTCGGGTCCTGCTCGGTGCTGAAGGCCTCGGACGCCACGCTGCTGGACTTCCTGGACGTCTCCGGGGCCGCGATGGTGTGCGGCTACACCCGCGAGGTGGACTGGGTCGACTCGGCCGCGTTCGAGACCGTGCTGCTGGACGTGCTGGCGAACGGCGCACTGGTGAACGCGGCGGAGAAGCGGATGGGCTCCGGGCCGTGGCGGGAGCTGGCGGCGTACCTGGGCTTCCGGATCGTCTACGCGAACGGGCGCACCTGGCGGCCCGGGACCCGGCCCCGGGTGCCGGCCCAGGCCACCGCGGCATGAAGAAGGGCGGGGATGGCTCCCCGCCCTCTTCCTGACCGACTCCGCTATCTGACTCTGCCGTACCCGACGATCGACATCATGTTGAGCGGCGCGATCGTGAGCACCTCGCCCGGTCTGGGCGCGTGGATCACCTTGCCGCCGCCGATCGCGATCGCGACGTGCGCGAGCCCGTTGTAGAAGACCAGGTCTCCCGGGACGACCTGGGAGGCCGATATCCGCGCGGTCGAGTTGTACTGCATGGCCGCGTTGTGCGGCAGCGACTTCCCGGCCTTCGCCCAGGCCGCCTTCACCAGGCCGGAGCAGTCGAAACCGGTCGGTCCCGCGGAGGCGTAGATGTAGGGCTTGCCGAGCTGGGCGTAGGCGAACTGCACCACGGCGCTCGACCCGGCGGGTGCGCTCGGCGCGGCACCGCCACCGCCGCTGTTGCTACCGCCGCCGCTGTTGCCGCCACCGTTGCTGACCGGCGCCGCGACTGCCTGCTCCTGCTCCCGGCCGTAGGCGGCCTTGCGCAGCGAGTACAGGTTCTTCAGCTCGCCCTCGATGCCGGCCTTGCGCTTGCCGGCCTCGTCCTTCTGCGCCTTCTGCTTCTTCTCGGCGGCGTCGAGCTTGGCCTTCTCCTCGACGTACCTCGCCTCGGTGGCCGTGTAGGCGGCGACCTCGTCGTTGCGCGCCTGGGCCAGCTGCTCGAGCACGCTGAGACCGGCCATCAGATCCTGGCTGTCGCTGAGCGTGAGCAGCGTGTTCGCGTCACTGAACCGCCCGGACTTGTAGGCGCGGTTGGCCAGTTGGCCGACGTTGGTGCTGGCCTCCTTGACCTCCTGCTCCAGCGTGGCGGTCTTCTCACTGAGTTCCTTGGCCGCCGCCTGGGTGGCCTTCAGTTCCTCATTGATCTTGTTGTAGGACTCGATCACGACCTCCAGCTCATGGGAGGCCTTGTCGATCTGCTTGGTGAGTTCGGCGCTTGACGGTTCGGCCAGGGCAGCGGAGGTCGGCGCGAGAACGCCGACCGCAACGGCCGCCAGCACGACAGCGCGCAGGATCGCACGCGAAGCTGACAACGGGGTGGACCCTTCTTCGCTGCCGCCTACCGGGTTAGCTGACGGATTCGGGCGAGAAGGACGCCCTACCGCGCGAGCGCGGATTCACCCCGGTGGGACTCTGTGGGTCCCCGGTTCGCCGCGACACCGGTCGAAGACCGCGTCGGGTGGGCCCGGCACGGCCGGCGATCGGCGCGCCTGGCACGAACGGTGCGGGGGAGCACCGACGGCCGAGGCCGGGCGATTCGGCGGCGCCGGGCTGGCGTCATTCCGGGGGGAGTGACTGAAGACCAGGTCCGGCCAACCCACGGTAACGACCATTTCGGAGGATCGAAAGGGTGACGGCGGTCATCTGTGGGCTTTCGCCGGTAATAGGGCAAATATCTAGATAGCTCAGAGTGAAGGAATGATTCCCTCAAGTAACCGCTCCGTGCAATTGCGGTGGGCAGTACCCGAAACGGGCCCTTTGCGTGTTTGGGCGAGTCTCAGGGACCTCGCCTCTCGGGCAAATGCGGAGAAATGCGCCGGGAAAACGGGTGCCGGGCCCTACCTGACGGGTGGAAATCTGCCACCTGGCAGATTGCCCTCTTCCCATTAGTGGCACGCGGTTGGGAGTATGGCTGTTAGGGAGGTCTCAGGGTTCTCCCGCAAGGGAAGCACCGTTACCCAGTGACTTTCTCGCAGCGCGGACTTTCTCGCAGTGCGCACTGACGCATCACGTGATCCTCGGAGTTCACGCCACGGAACTCCGGAGATCGTCTTTCCCCGGGGGCGGGGGAGCCAACGCGGCGAACGCGGTGTGGTGACCGGCGGCAACCGGAGACACCACATGCCGGATTCGACATCGTGCCGGTTCTCGACACTGTGCCGGTTCTCGACACTGTGCCGGTTTCTCGACACTGTGCCGGTTCTCGACATCATGCCGAATTCGGCACCGCGATCGCCGTAAACAAAAGACCAACTCCTAAAGAGCCGCAGGAGGACTCCGATGGAGAATAGCGCTCGTTACTCGCCGCGTTCAACCCGTCGCTACGCTTCTCCCGGTGCCGCACCGCGCAGCCGGGTCGCATTCGAGACGGCCGACGTCATCGTCACCCCGGAGTACTTCGAGGTCGCCGGCCGGCGCTGGCCGACCAGCGAGCTGGCCGGGCTGCGGACCGTGCGGGGCCCGTTCGACCAGCTCACGGTGCGTGCGGTCGCCACGTCCGGGGTGAGCCTGCTGGCGATCTTCGCGGCGCTCAGCTTCGGCAACGGCCTGCACGCGCTCGGCCCGGCGGCGTACGTCGTGATGGGCGCGGCCGCGTTCGTCCCGATGCTGCTCGGGGTGGTCGGGAATCGCACCCGGCCGCGCGTCTACGAGCTCTGGGGCGATTACCAGGGCATGTCGGTGCGCCTCTTCGTCAGCGACAGCGAGAGGCAGTACGGCCAGATCTCCCGCGCACTGGTGCGCGCACAGGAGATCGCCCGGCTCGGCGGCGTCCGTGCGCCGGTGTCGTCGATCAATCCGTACGGCATGTGAGTCGAAGTACCACGTCCGTGCCCACGTGACGATTGCGGACCGGGGTCTGGCGGGCACGACATGACCCCTTGAGATAGCCACACCGGAAAGTCATGGGCGCGCTTCCCCGGGCGCGCCCATGATCCGTTTCCTCAGCCGTCCTCGACGATTCCTTTGATCATGGCAAGCGACTCGGCCGGGTCCAGTGCCTTGTCCCGCAGCTCGTGAAAGACGTGCAGGTACGGCCGGACGTCCTCCGGCCGGTCGATGACCTCGTCGGTGACCGCGTTCTCCACGTACATGACGTCCGCGTCCTCCGGGTCCGGGAACTGCAGGATCGCGAACGGTGCCACCACCGGCGGCGGGCCCGCGCTGAACGGCAGCACCTGGATCGTGATGTGCGGCGCCGCGCTCAGCGACAGCAGATGGCTGAGCTGCTCGGGCGCCCGGTTCGGTGCGTGCGCGATGCGGTGCAGCACGGCCTCGTCGATGATCGCGGTGATCCGCGGCGGGCGCGACTTGTTCAGGATCTCCTGCTGACGGCGCAGCCGGACGGTGATCTCCTCGTCGGTCGGCCGCACCGAGGTGCCGCCGGCCGCGAAGTCACGGGTCTGCAGCAGCGTGGGCAACGTGGTCGGCGCGAAGTAGAGCACCTCGACACTCTCGTCCTCGAGCCCGATGTACGCGTAGTAGGACGGGTTGACCCGGTCGCGCAGCGTCGACCACCAGGTGCGCAGCCGGGAGTTGCGGGCCAGCGAGAGGATCTCCTCCACCCGCTCCGGCTCGGTGATGCCGTACAGCCCGGTCAGCGCGCGGGCGTCGATGGTCGAGATCCCGACCGTGCCCGCCTCGATCCGGATCACCTTGGACAGCGACCAGTCCATCGCGGTCGCCACCTCGGCACGGGTCTTGCCGGCCGACTCCCGGGCCGCCTTCAGCGCCTGGCTCAGCCGCCGCCGGCCCGTCGAGGGGCCCTGCCGCGCCGTCGGCGCCCGTTTCGCCGGTCGTGCTCCGTGGTCGGGGTCTTCGCTCTGATCGTGTGTCATCGCGGGGCCGCACCTGACTCAAGGGGTGGTCAGACCATCTGGGTGACCATTTTGTTGATCATTTCGAGGGACTCGCTGGGGTTGAGAGCGAGATTCTGCAGTCGGGCGAAGGTCTGCCGGTAGGTCTCGACCTCGGCGGGCTGGTCGACCAGCGCGACGGTCGGCGTCGACTCGATATAGACGACGTCCGGCGTGCCGGCCTCGAAGGAGAGCAGGTTGAACTGCCCGGTGGCGCCGTAGCTCTCCGCCGTGAACGGCAGGATCTGCAGCGTGACGTGGTCTTTCAGGCCCTCCGCGCGCAGCCGTTCCAGCTGCTCGCGGAGCACCTCGGTGCCGCCGATGTGCCGGTGCAGATTCGCCTCGTCCAGGATCACCTGCAGCGTCGGCGGGACCGGCCGGGAGAACAGCTCCTCCTGGCGGCGCAGGCGCAGGCCGACCCGGACGGTCACGTCCTCCGGCTCCACCTGGGACGGCACGGCGGCGCTGATGTAAGCCCGCGCGTACGACTCGGTCTGCAGCAGGCCGGGCATGCCGATCGGCTGGAAGACACGCAGCGTGGCCGCCTCCGCCTCCAGGCCGACGTAGTCGTAGTACGCGCGCTCGCGCTCGAAGATCTCGCGGTACTGCACCCACCAGCCGCGCTGCCGGGCCAGCCGGGCGAGCGCGAGCAGCTCCGCGACCGTGCCCGGATCGTCCACCCGGTAGTGCTGGAGCAGGGCCTTCAGGTCGTTCGTCGAGATCGAGACGGTGCCGGCCTCGATCCGGATCAATTTCGACAGCGACCAGTCCATCGCCTCGGCGGCCTGCTCCTGCGTCAGGCCGGCCGCGTCGCGCGCCGCGCGCAGCCGGGCCCGGAGCTGCCGCCGGCCGCCCGAAGGGCCGTGGGCGGTGGACATGGCGCCTCCTTGCGCTCACGGGCACGTCGCCCGCTGTGACGGCCGATACTCTACGGCCGTCCGGGCGGTGCCCTCTCGGGCACCGGCTTGTCGGTGCCACCTGGCAGACCTGATATTGCGACGTGCCATGTGCCGGCGTCACGCCGTCGATCCGCCACGTAGCCGCGCGGGCCGGGCCGGTTCGCCGCCTGGCCCGTCAGCCTTGGCTGGTTGCCACCTGGCTGGTCAGCCTTAGCCGGTTGCCACCTGGCCCATGGCTTCCTGTCAATGAGCCAATGACACAGAGGTTACTCGCGCATGGATGCATATTCCAGGGCGGAAGAGTGGGGAACGGCGGTCACGCGATCGGGTGTGAGCACGATTGCGTGAGCTGCGGGTATTTCGCGGTAACCCGGCGGGGTCGGCGCCGTTTGTCACGGAGAGTACGGGGGAGGGCGCGGGAGTGGTCTTGGTCCCGGGCCTGGCTAGACGCTACGCTCGCGCGGGCATCTGTCCGATCGCGTGATCAACGCGCGGTTGGTCCTTTTTGCTCAAATCTTGCATTTATGCAGCAATTGTTCATTTAATGCGATATTTTTCTATCGTGCGCGGCCAACGTTGCCCGCGCCGGACTGGAGTGACAAATGATCACGTCGACCGCGGGTGACATGGCGTGGCGGAAGAGCAGCCGCTGCGAGTCGCACACCTGCCTCGAGGTGGCCGAGGCACCCGGCGGCCGCATGGCGGTCCGTAACTCGACCCGCCCCGAGCTTCGCATCAGCTTCGAGGGGCCGGCCTGGCAGGCCTTCGTCCGCACCGTGCGTAACGGCGATCTCTGACGTCGCACCGCCCTCGAACCACAACCGCCCGGCGAGCCGTCAGCTCGGCCGGGCGGTCGCGTGTCCGGGGCCGGTCGCGTGTCCGGGGTCGGGCACGCGGGTCCTCAGTGGGTGGGCTGGTGCTCGGCGGGGGCCGGGGCGGGGACCCAGCGCGTGGTGACGACGCGCTCCGCGTAGAAGGACAGGAACGGCACCGTGCCGGCGAGCATGACCAGCAGCATGCGCTTCAGCGGCCAGTTCGCGCGGCGGCCGAGGTCGAACGCGGCGATCAGGTAGACCATGTAGAGGAAGCCGTGCGCGGGGCCGATGCCCTGGACGACGGCGGGCTGGCCCCAGATGTACTTCAGCGGCATGCCGATCACCACGAGCAGGATCAGCACCACGCCGACGATGTAGGCGATCGTCCGATAGCGGGTCAGTGCTCCGCGCACCGCGGCCTTCCCTTCGTCCGGCGCGAGCGCCGGGATAGTCATGTGCGTGTCGTCAGTGGTCGGCGGGGGGACGCGCCGGACCGTAGGCGGATCGTTCGGTGGCGCGCCGGACGGCCTCGGTGCGCACCGGGCGGCGAACCCTCAGCCGGTTCGGATCCTCGGGCTCCGGGGCGGGTGCGGCGGCGGGGGGTGCGTCGCGGCGCAGCACCGCGCGGACCTCACGGACCCAGAGGAAGATCACGAAGGCGGCGAAGACCGGCCACTCCAGCATGTAACCCCAGCTGGACGGGTTGCCGCCGGCCTCGGCCCGGGACAGCTGCCACCAGCCCAGGGCCAAAAAGGCGATCACCAGCAGCACGGTGGCGAGGTGGACCGCGATCCACCGCGGTGTCCAGAGCCGCTTCATACAGGCGAGCGTACCGGGGAGCTCCGGTGTCTCCGACGCAGCGTCGTAGTGGGCGTCCGGTAAAGGCTTGCGCTTGACGCAGCGTCAACTCGTAGCGTCGTTCCGGTGAGTTGGTCGACGGCACAGGTGGCGCGCATCGCCGGGATCACGTCCCGGACGCTGCGGCATTACGACGACATCGGCCTGCTGCGGCCGGCCCGGGTGAGCCCGGGTGGGCTGCGGCACTACGAGCGGGAGCAACTGCTGCGGCTGCAGCAGATCATGCTGCTGCGCGAGCTCGGCATGAGCCTGGAGACGATCGGCACCGTCGTCGCGGGCGAGGCCGACCGGGTCGAGCAACTCCGCCGTCATCATCGGTGGCTGATCGAGGAACGGGACCGGTTCGACCGGCTCGCGGGCACGGTCGCGGCCACCATCGCCCAATGGGAAGGTGGAACGGAGATGAGCACGGAACAGCTCTTCGAGGGCTTCGACGCGGACCGGCAGGCCCGCTACGAGGCGGAGCTGATCGAGCGGTACGGCGCCGGCGCGGCCACGGCCATCGCGGAGAGCCGGGAGCGTACCGCCGGCCAGGGTGCCGAGCTGCGGGCGGAGTGGGCCGGGATCGAGGACCGCGTGGTCGCGCTGCTGGACTCCGCGCCGGAGTCGCCGGCGGTGCAGGCGGTCATCGCGGACCACTACCGGTGGATCACGCGGCACTGGACGCCGGACCGGGAGTCGTACACCGGGCTGGGCCGGCTCTACGTCGACAGCCCGGACTTCCGGGCCCGGTTCGACGCGCGGGATCCCCGGCTGGCCGAGTTCCTGCGGGACGCCATCGCGGTGTACGCGCAGGCCAGCCTCTAGCTGCCGAGTGTTTGGGGACGTGGCGATCGGGCAACCGTTGACTCATTGAGGAGAGGGGCAGTGATGACCGACTCAGTGCGTTACAGCGACGGTTCGCCGTCGGCCTCGGGCACCGCGTTTCACCCGAACCCGGACGGGCCGCCCACTCCGGAGCAGACCACGCTGCCGGACGCGAGCCCGGAGCAGCGCGTGGACGAGTGGGACGGCGACCACCGGAAGGGACCGGCGGGCGACTCGCACGAGGAGATCGGGGTGGACCCGGCGGACCTGTCCGACGAGGACCTCACCCGTGAGATGGCCAGCCTGCACCGGACCAGGCTGGACACGTTGCGGCACGCGTCCGACGCGGCGCTCGCCACCCACCTGCGCCGCACCGCGGACCTGGAGACCGAGTACCTCACCCGGCACCCGGGCCGGGAGGTCGACCCGCAGCGGCTGCGGGACGGCTGATCATGTGATTCCCGATACATCGGCCTCAGGAACAGGCACCCATGGCCGATGGTTGAGTCAGGTGTCGGTGTGCGCAGTGTCCCCGGGCCTCACCTAACAGCCTTCGCGGAATACCGTTCGGCAGGAGCCGCGTCGCGCCACTCGCCGCGAGGCGACCGGCACACCGACACCCTTACGGTGCACGCCCCGCCGGGATCATTCCGGCGGGGCGTCGCTGTGTCCGGGGCAGCGCGCTCGTGCGGTGGCACCGGGTGGCTCCCGTGACCGGCGGGCCGGTCAGGCGACGGCGACCGCGGCGCGGCGGGCGGCGGCCGCGGACGCGAGCAGGTCGAGCACGGGCTCGGTCTGCTCCCAGCCGAGGCACGCGTCCGTGACCGACTGACCGTAGGTCAGCTCGCGCGTCGGGTCCAGCTCCTGCCGGCCCGGCTCCAGGAACGACTCCAGCATCACGCCGGAGATGCCCCGGTTGCCGGCCTTGAGCTGCTCGGCCACGTCCGCGGCCACCAGCGGCTGGCGGCGGTGGTCCTTGCCGCTGTTCGCGTGGCTGCAGTCGATGATCAACCGCTCCGGCAGGCCGGCCTTGCGCAGCAGCGCCAGCGCGCCGCCGACCGAGTCCGCGTCGTAGTTCGGGCCGTCGTTGCCGCCGCGCAGCACCAGGTGGCAGTCCGCGTTGCCGCGGGTGTGCAGGATCGCCGGCGTACCGGACATCGCGATGCCGGGGAACACGTGCGGCACGGCGGCCGCGTTGATCGCGTCGATCGCGGTGCTGATCGCGCCGTCCGGGCGGTTCTTCATGCCGATCGGCATCGACAGGCCGGACGAGAGCTGGCGGTGCACCTGGCTCTCCACCGTGCGCGCGCCGATCGCGCCCCAGGCCACGGTGTCCGCGATGAACTGCGGCGTGATCGGGTCGAGGAACTCGCAGCCGACCGGCAGGCCCAGCTCCAGCACCTGGAGCAGCAGCTGACGGGCGACGCGCAGGCCGGTGTTGACGTCTCCGGAACCGTCCAGCGCCGGGTCGTTGATCAGGCCCTTCCAGCCGACCGTGGAGCGCGGCTTCTCGAAGTAGACGCGCATCACGATCAGCAGGTCGTCGGAGAGCCGCTCGGCGACCGGGCGCAGCCGGCGGGCGTAGTCGAGCGCGGCGGCCGGGTCGTGCACCGAGCACGGGCCGACCACGACGATCAGCCGGTCGTCCTCGCCGTCGAGGACGCGGGCGACCGCGCGGCGGCCCTCGACCACGCGGTCGGCCAGCTCCTCGCTCAACGGCAGGTGGTGGTGGAGCAGGTCGGGGGTCATCAGCGGAACGACCTTGTCGATCCGCTGATCGGTGACCCGTTGTGAGGACGTCATTGCAGATTTCCTTTCACCGGCCCGCCCCAGGGCCGGTGACCTGGAGAGCCGGGCAGCGTGTTCTGTCGCATGCGAAAAGGGCAGGGAAGAAGCTCCCTGCCCTTGCCGGCTCTCTGAAGGCTGTGGTGACGTCAGACCAGGGTCGAGTCACCGGCGCTCAGGGCCGGCCACCCAAACCAATAAAAGGACTTCGTCACGCCGGATACCTTACCGCGTCCGGCGCCGCTCGTCTGCCATCAGGGTCGTGATGGTGACTGAACACCCTCTTCGTGGGTACGAGAGGGACATGACTGATCGGGTGGAGAGCCGGGCCGCGTCGCTGCTGCCCGAGGAGCGTCGCGTCGGCAGTGACGACGTGGAGGCGCAGGCGGAGGAGATCCTGCTGGAGTCGGACGAGCGGACGGCCGACTCGACGGCGGCGCCCGACTCGTTCGTCGAGCACCGCACGTCGGTCGAGGCCGCCGGCGCGTCGCAGGAGCCACCGGACTGACCGTCCGGCCGGGTCTGCGGGACCACCGCGGGACGTGCAGGGAGGCCGCCCGCGGCCGACCGGTGCCCGCGGGAGCACTGGGAACGTGCCCGCGCCGGAAGCGGGAAGATGGGTTCAATGCCCTCTTTTGAGCCATTCGTCGAGGTGGGGTGCCTCGGCGCCGATGGTCGTGCTGTCGCCGTGCCCGGTGTGCACGACCGTCTCCGCGGGCAGGGTCAGCAGCTTCGTCCGGATCGACTCGACGATCGTGTCGAAGCTGCTGAAGCTGCGGCCGGTCGCGCCCGGGCCGCCCTGGAACAGCGTGTCCCCGGTGAAGACCGCACCCAGCGCGGGTACGTGGAAGCAGCATGCGCCAGGGGCGTGGCCGGGCGTGTGCAACACGTGCAGCGCGACGCCGCCCACCTCGATCGTCTGGCCGTCGCTCAGCTCGCCGTCGATCGTCACGTCCGGATGGGTGAGCCGCCAGACGACCAGGTCGTCCGGGTGCAGCCAGATCGGCGCGCCGGTCGCCTCCGCCAGCGCGGGAGCCCGCCGGACGTGGTCGTCGTGCGCATGCGTGGCCAGGATCGCCTTCACCGTGCGGCCGCCGACCACCCGCAGGATCGCGTCGACGTCGTGCGGGGCGTCGATCACCACGCACTCGGTGTCGTCGCCGAGCACCCAGACGTTGTTGTCGACGTCGAACGTCTGACCGTCCAGCGAGAACGTGCCGGACGTGACCGTGTGGTCGATGCGGGCCGGCATCAGAGGACCACCACCGAGCGGAGGACGTCACCGCGGTGCATCTTGGTGAACGCCTCCTCGACCTGCTCCAGGCCGATCTCCTCGGAGACGAACGCGTCCAGGTCCAGCCGGCCCTGGCGGTAGAGCTCGGTCAGCATCGGGAAGTCGCGGGTCGGCAGGCAGTCGCCGTACCAGCTGGACTTGAGCGCGCCGCCGCGGCCGAACACGTCCAGCAGCGGGATCTCCGGGATCTTCATCTCCGGCGTGGGCACGCCCACCAGCACCACGGTGCCGGCCAGGTCGCGGGCGTAGAACGCCTGTTTCCAGGTCTCCGGGCGGCCGACCGCGTCGATCACCACGTCCGCGCCGAAGCCGCCGGTCAGCCCCTGGATCGCCGCGACCACGTCGCCCTCGCGTGCGTTGACCGTGTGGGTGGCGCCGAAGCCCTTGGCCCACTCCAGCTTCCGGTCGTCGGTGTCGACCGCGATGATCGTGGTCGCGCCGGCCAGCGCCGCACCCGCGATCGCGCCGTCACCGACGCCGCCGCAGCCGATCACCGCGACCGAGTCGCCGCGCTGCACGCCGCCGGTGTTGATCGCGGCGCCGATGCCGGCCATCACGCCGCAGCCGAGCAGGCCGACCGCGGCCGGGCGGGCCGCCGGGTCGACCTTCGTGCACTGGCCGGCCGCGACCAGCGTCTTCTCGATGAACGCGCCGATGCCGAGCGCGGGCGAGAGCGGCGTGCCGTCCTCCAGCGTCATCGGCTGCTTCGCGTTGTGGGTGGCGAAGCAGTACTGCGGCTTGCCCCGGCGGCAGGCCCGGCAGTCACCGCAGACCGCGCGCCAGTTGAGCACCACGAAGTCGCCGGGAGCCACCTCGGTCACGCCCGCGCCGACCGACTCCACCGTGCCGGCCGCCTCGTGACCGAGCAGGAACGGGAAGTCGTCGTTGATCCCGCCCTGCTTGTAGTGCAGGTCGGTGTGGCAGACCCCGCACGTCTGGATCCTCACGACCGCTTCGCCGGGACCCGGGTCGGGAACGACGATCGAGACCACCTCGACCTCTGCGTTCTTCGCGCGAGCGATAACCCCGCGGACTGTCTGGCTCACGGTGTCCTCCTTCGTCTTGTCATTTTCGCCGTCAATCCGTAACACAGCGGTTGTGGGAATCGCGCCTCCTTGCGCGGATTAATCGCGTCGACCCCGTCGCGCAGGGCCGGCGAACATCGAGGCATGTCGCCGGCGGGGGCGGCCGCATTCCGGCTTCGCCATGGCGATCAACCACATGGGTACGCCGGCGCGGTACCCGCTGAGGCTCTACGGCGTGGCGGTGCGCGGGATGCTGTCGCTGGTGGTGCCGTTCGCGTTCACCGCGTTCTTCCCGGTCTCCTGGCACCTCGACCCGGACCGGAGCCGGTGGACCGCGCTGGTCACACCGGTGGTCGCGGGGGCGTGCGTGGTGGTGGGCGTGCGGATCTACCACCGGGGCGTGCGACGGTACGAGAACGCCGGGCACTGGACCCGCTTCGAGGCGGGGGCCAAACCCGCGACCTTGTCACAGATGTCGATCAGCCGCACGGCGACTCGGCGGGAGCGCTGGTAACGTTGCCGGGTGATTTTCGCCGTCGACGACGATGGGGCTGATACCGCCGGGCGCTTCGGGGCCACCGGCTTCGGGGCCACGGGCTTCGGGTCCGCGGATTTCGAGACCACGGGCCTCGGGGCCGCGGGTTTCGGGTCTGCCGGCCCGGCGTCCTCCGGGCCTGGCTCTGCGGGGCCCGACTCCTCCGGGCCGGGGTTTTCCGGGTCCGGGTCCGGGTCTGAGTCCTTCGAGCCTTCCGGGCCGCAGTCTTCCGACTCTTCCGGACCGGGGCCTTTCGGCCCGGGCGCGTCCGGGCCGGAGTCTTCCGGGCCGCACAGCGTGGAGCTGGTGGGGCTGCTGCACGAGCTGACCGCGATGCTGCTCGGCGCCACGGACATTGAGTCGGCGCTGGCCGACCTGTCGCGGTTCGCCGCCTTCGCCGTACCCGGCGTCGTCCGCTGTTCGGCTCTGCTGATCACCGAGGGCCGTCCCGCGGTCTCCGCGTCGTCCGAGACCAGCCGCCGCAAGATCGACGATGCGCAGCAGGACGAGGCCGCGGGACCGTCGCTGGACGCCATCCACACCCGCGAGCCGGTGGTCAGCACGGACCTGTACACCGACGAGCGCTGGCCCGCCCTCCAGCCGGCCGCGGTCGGGGCCGGCCTGCGCACCGCGATAGCGCTCCCGATCGACGTGAACCGGGACGCGGTCGGCGCGCTCACGCTCTACCTCACCGAGCCGGACGCCGCCGGACCCGGCCGGATGGTCGCCGCCCTGGCCATCGCCGGCCAAGCCGCGCTGCTGCTCGGCGAGGTGCTGCGCCGAGCCGAGGAGACCACGCCGCCGCTGGTCGCCCAGGAACCCTCCGACGCCACCGTCAACCACGCCGTCGGCCTGATCATGGCCCAGCGCGGGTGCGGCCCCGCCGAGGCCTTCGAGGTCATCGACGAGACCGCCACCCGCCTGGCCGTCAGCCCCCGGGTGGTCGCCGAACGCCTGCTCGAGACCGCCCAGCGCCGCTCCGGTTCCTAGCGAGTCCGCTTTTCCAGCGAGGTTGGTTTCCGGGCAGGCCGGTTTTCAGGCGGGCCGGTTTCCGGGCGGCCCCACCCGGCCCGCCGAGGAACCGGCCGGTCTCCGGCTTGCCCGCTTCCCGGTCGGGTGGACCGGTTCTCGGGAAGGCCGGTAGGGCAGGTGCCCGGCCACAGCCTGGTGTGCGGCCGATGGTTCGGTGGGCCACCAGCCTCACGGGCGGCCTGCGGTTTGGCGACGGCAGCGGCCCGTTGTCGGCTGCGGGCGGCCGGTCGCCGGTGGTGGTCAGGCGTTCTGGACGACCTCGAACTCCAGCAGGCTCGCGCCGCTCGCCACCGGGCGGGACCGCTCGCCCGCGTGGGCCGCGCGCCCGGAGCCCTGTGCCCAGGCCTGGTAGTCCTCTTCCGTCTCCCACTTGGTGTAGACGAAGTAGCGGGTCTCGCCGCTCACCGGCCGCAGCAGTTCGAACCCGAGGAAGCCCTTGGAGTTCTCCACCGCGCCCTGCCGCGCCGCGAACCGCTTCTCCAGCTCCGGGCCCGCGCCGTCCGGCACGTCAATCGCATTGATCTTCACAACAGCCATACCCCAGAGCCTAGAACCGATCCGGGGGTACGTCCCGTCCGCCCGCACCCCGCACCGCTCCCGGGCGGGTCGCCGGTCGTCGGGCTGGCACGCGCCCGGACGAGGTCTCCGGCGACGGACGAGACCTCCGGCGCGGGCCAGGACCGGCGGTGCAGGCCGGGGACCGCCGGCGCCACACGGAGCCGGCGGCGCCAAGAACGGGACCGGCGGTGCAGGCCGGGACCGGCGGCGTGAAACGGAATCGGCGGCGCCAAGAACGGGACCGGCGGAGCACGCCGGGACCGGCGGCACCGGGGGGTTTCGGTGACCACCGGTGAACCGGCTCCGATGCGGCGTCCGGAGCGAAGGCGGAGGCCGCCGCGAGGTTTGCCCGCGGGAGCATGCGGGCCGCACCACGCCGGAAGCGGGAAAAGGAAAAGGGATTTATCGGTTTTCGGCGGCGGCCTTCGCCTCGGCGTCCTCGGCGGCGCGGGCCGCGGCGGCGGAGCGGTTCTGGAGGGGGAGTTCGGGGAGGAAGAGGACGACCGCGAGGCCGGCGATCATGATGAGGGCGGCGATCAGGAAGACCAGGCTCATGGACTCGGAGAAGCCGACCTTGAAGGGGTGGGCGATCACGTCGTCGAGCGTGTTGATGAACGAGGTGTCGTCGAGGCCCTCGGCGGACTGGCCGGCCTGCAGCGCCGGTGCCTGTTCCGGGTTGTCGCGCAGCGCGGCCTGGAACTCCGGGTCGGTCTGCGCGGTGGTGAACGCGTCACGGATCCGGCCGGGGACGGCCGCGAAGAGGACCGAGAGGAACACGGCGGTGCCGAGCGTGCCGCCCATCTGGCGGAAGAACGTGACGGCGGAGGTGGCGGTGCCGATCTCGCGCGGGGAGACCGCGTTCTGGACCGCGGTGACGATGGGCTGCATGTTGCCGCCGAGCCCGAGGCCCATCAGCAGCATGATGCCCATCGTGAGCGGGAGCGGCGTGTCCGCGGTGATCAGCGAGAACAGGAACAGCGCGGCCAGCATCAGCGCGGAACCGACGATCGGGATGAAGCGGTACCGGCCGGTCCGGAAGATGATCTGACCGAAGACGATCGAGCCGGTCATGATGCCGAGGACGAACGGGATCATCTGCAGGCCGGCGACCATCGGGGACGAGCCCTTCACGATCTGCAGGTAGAGCGGCACCATCATCAGCCCGCCGAACATCGCCATGCCGACCACGAAGCTGCTGGCCGCGCCGACACCGAAGGTGCGGATCCGGAACAGCCGGGGCGGGAGCAGTGCCTCGTCCTTGTACGCCCGTTCGGCGAGGACGAACGCGACCAGGCCGACCGCGCCGATCACGTAGCAGAGGATCGCGCGGCCGGAGCCCCAGCCCCAGTCGCGGCCCTGTTCGGCGACGGTGAGCAGCGGGACCAGGCCGACGACCAGGGCCAGCGCGCCGGGCCAGTCGATGCGGTGGTCGGTGCGGTGGTGCGGCAGGTGCAGCACGCGCGCGACGACGGCCATGGCGACCAGGCCGAGCGGCACGTTGATGTAGAAGATGTAGCGCCAGCCGGCGATGCCGAGGACGTCGTCGGCCTCGGCGAACAGGCCGCCGAGGACCGGGCCGAGCACGCTGGCGCTGCCGAAGACGGCCAGGAAGTAGCCCTGGTACTTGGCGCGCTCGCGGGGCGGCACGATGTCCCCGATGATCGCCAGCGCGAGCGACATCAGGCCGCCGGCACCGACGCCCTGGACCGCGCGGTACGCGGCGAGCTGGTACATGTCGCCGGCCATGCCGCAGAGCGCGGAGCCGATCACGAAGATGCCGATCGCGGCCAGGAAGAACCGGCGGCGGCCGTAGATGTCGGAGAGCTTGCCGTAGAGCGGCGTCGAGATCGTGGACGTGATCAGGAACGCGGTCGTGGCCCACGCCTGGACGGAGAAGCCGTGCAGGTCGTCGGCGATGGTCCGGATCGCGGTGGCGACGATGGTCTGGTCCAGCGCGGCCAGGAACATGCCCATCATCAGCCCGGCCAGGATCGTCATGATCTGGCGGTGGGTGAAGTCGCCCTCGGCGGCCGACGAGGCGGGGGTGGTGGCAGAGGCGCTCACGCGTGCTCCCGGGAGATCGATTTGCTTGCACCCTACACACGTTGGGTGCTCGGCTCGTCGGATTCCCGGACGGGGCACGCGAAGACCCGCGCGGGGCGGGTCCCTCGCCTGCCGGGGAATCAGGCCACTCGCTGCACCGGCAGTCCGTGGTGGTTGGTGAGGGCCAGCCGGCTGGAGAGCGTGCCCTTGCCGGCGATCTGCGCGAAGTAGCCGGCGCGGCGGCGGGCCACGCAGCCGTCCGGGCGGCCGTTGTTCTTCACCTGGTCCGGGTCGAGGTGGCTGTTCAGGCCGTCCCGGAGCAGCACCAGCGCCTCGGCGCGCAGCTGGGAGATGCGGGATTCGGTGACGCCCAGCTCGGCCGCGATCACGGCCATCGGCTCGTCGTGCAGGAAGTACCGGGTGATCACCACGCGCAGGCGCTCGGGCAGTGCCTCGACCGCGTGGTGCAGGTAGCCGATCTTCTCGCGGTGCACCAGCATCTCCTCCGGGCCCATGGTCGGCTCGGTGACCATGTCCTCGGCGCTGCCGGTGGTGAAGCCCTGCAGCGAGAGCACCACCGCGCGCTGCACGTCGTCCTCGACCGAGGTGATCTCCGAGACCGCGATGCCGAGGTGCTCGGCCAGCTCGTACGCGGTGGGCGTGCGGCCCAGCATCGCGGTCAGCGCCTGCCGGGCGACGTCGGTCTGCCGGGCGCGGTGCCGGACCGAGCGCGAGGCCCAGTCCAGCCCGCGCAGCTCGTCCAGCAGCGCGCCGCGGATCCGGGTGGCCGCGAACCGGTGGAACGGGATGCCCCGCTCCGGGTCGAAGCCGCGCGCGGCGGTGACCAGCGCGGCCAGGCCGGCCGAGGTCAGGTCGTCGCGGTTGACGTGCGCCGGGACCCGGCCGAGCATCTCCCGCACCAGGTGACCGACCAGAGCCATGTTCGCGCGGATCAGGTCCTCGCGGTCCCGGTCGCTCATCGGTGCGGGCGCGATCGTCGTGGTGCTGCTCATCTGCGTTCCCCCTGGAAGTCGTGGCTCGCTGGCCAGGGAGAACTCTCGAATCGCACGGGTGCGGAACCGGTTGCGAACGGTTGCTATTCGGTTGTAGCGGTGGGGGACCGCTCAGGAACGCGTTCCTGAGGCTTTCTCAGCGGCGGGCGCGCCGCGCGTAGTAGACGAACGCGGGCGGCAGGTTGGCGGTGACCGTGCGGCCCAGCACGACCTCCTCGAACGCGTCCTCCAGCATGCGGCGGAAGCGGCGCGCGGCCGGCGTCCGGGCCGCCATCGTGTACGCGAACGTGGTGAACGCGCCGCCCGGGCTGAGCGTCGCGCACACCGCGTCGAGGATCGACCGCTGCGCGGACAGCGGGAACGACGCCCACGGCAGGCCGCTGATCACCACGTCGGCCCGCTCGACGCCGCGCTCGGCCAGCAGCCGGGGCAGGTCCGCCGCGTTGTCGTTGATCACCTCGACGGCCGGGTGCCGCTCCGCGATGTGCGTGGCGAGCGCCGGGTTCAGCTCGACCGCGAGGTGCCGGCCGCGGCCGGCCAGCCGCTCCTGGATGACCGAGGTGAACGCGCCGGTGCCCGGGCCCAGCTCGACCACGACCGGGTCGCCGTTCTCCGGGATCGGCGCGGTGACCGCGGTGCCGAGCCGGCGCGAGCTGGGTGCGATCGCCCCGGTGCGCGCGGGCGAGCGGAAGAACTCGCGCAGGAAGAGGGCGTTGGCCATGAGGACTCCTTGGGTGCGTGGTCGCACCAGCCTGTCAGAGGCGCTCGGACGGGTGCAGCGGAGTGTCCGCCACCGCGCAGTGGGTCCGCACCGGCGTGTCCGCGGCCCGGGTGCGGCCCGGCACGCCGAACAGCGCGATCAGCGCTCCGGCGACCATCAGGCCCGCGCAGATCCACATCGAGGACCGGTACGTGGGCGCGAGCGCGGCCGGGTCGGTCAGGCTGCCGGTGCCGATCCCGGCCGCGAGCGGCAGCACGGCCACGGACAGCAGCCCGGCCGCGCGGGCCACCGCGTTGTTCACGCCGCTGGCCACGCCCGCGTACCGGGAGTCGACCGAGCCGAGCGCGGTCGCGGTCAGCGGCGCCACGGTCGCGGACAGGCCGAGGCCGAGCACCAGCACCGGCGGCAGCACGTCGCGCACGTAGCCGGAGTCCGGGCCGATCCGGGCGAACAGCACCAGCGCGACCGCGCAGATCAGCGGGCCGAGCGTCATCGGCAGGCGCGGGCCGATCCGTTCGGCGAGCGCGCCGGCCCGGGATGACAGCACCAGCATCAGCGCGGTCACCGGCAGCAGCGCCATGCCCGCGGCGAGCGGGCTGAACCCGGTCACCACCTGGAGGTTCAGCACCACGAGCAGGAACACGCCACCGTTCGCCGCGTAGACCGCGAACGTCGACAGGTTCGTCGCCGAGAACGCGCGCGAGGAGAACACGGTCAGCGGCAGCATCGGGTGCGGCGACACGCGCTCGACCACGACGAACGCGACCAGGCCGGCTACGCCGAGCGCGAGCGTGCCGAGCACGACCGGGTCACCGCCGCCGAGCGTGGGCCAGGCGGTGAAGCCGTAGGTGAGCCCGCCGAGCCCGGCCGCGCCGACCACCGCGCCGGTCAGGTCCAGGCCGCGTGGCGCGTCCGCGTCCCGGGTCTCCGGCACGTGCCGCAGCGCGACGCCGATCACCAGCACCGCGAGCGGCACGTTGATCAGGAAGACCCAGCGCCAGCTCGCGGCCTCGACCAGCCAGCCGCCGAGGAACGGGCCGATCGCGCCGGCCACGCCGCCGAGCCCGGACCAGGCGCCGATCGCCTTCGCGCGGTCCTCCCGGACGAACACGGCCTCCAGGATGGCCAGCGAGCCCGGCGTGAGCAGTGCGCCGCCGATGCCCTGCAGCACGCGCGCGGCGATCAGTGTCTCCACGTTCGGCGCGAGGCCGCAGAGCAGCGACGCGAGCGCGAACCAGGCGACGCCGAGCACGAAGACCGTGCGCCGGCCGTAGCGGTCGCCGAGCGAGCCGCCGAGCAGGATCAGCGCGGCCAGGCTCAGCGTGTATCCGTTCACGGTCCACTGCAGCGCGGCGGCCCCGGCGTCCAGCTCCTCGCCGAGCCGGGGCAGCGCGATGTTGACGACCGTCGCGTCGATCGAGGCCAGGCCGGAGCCGAGCACGGTGGCGAGCAGGACCCAGCGGCCCGCGGGGCGGCCGAGTCGGACATCCGAGTTCATCGCGGATCAAGCTACCGCCTCCAGTGCTGGCGTTTCCTCTCGTCCCGCAACGAGATCCCGAGCCGGGCCAGCTCCCGCCGGATCGCGTCCGCCTCCTCGTGGTCGTCCCGGTCGAGCGCGCGCTGCCGGGCGAAGAACAGCGCGTTCGCGCCGCGGGGCAGGCCGTCCGGGGCGTCGTCCTCGGGAAGACCCTCGACCCAGCGGCGGTACGACGACGCGTGCGGATCACCACCGTCGTGCCAGCGGATGCCGTGCTCGGCCAGCACCGCCCGGATGTTGCCGCGTGGTGGGAGATCACCGCGGACCCGCCACAGCTCGATGCCGTCCCGGCCCAGCACCACCAGGTCCTTGCTGGTCAGGCCGCCGGACTCGTCGGCCCAGACGGTGCCGATCGCGGCGCGCCGGGCCCGCTCGGTCCGGTCGCCGCGCCGCACCACCAGCTCGTCGCCGTCCACGCCGATCACGGTGTAACCCCAGAACGCGGACGCGGTCAGCGCCAGGCCGAGCGCCAGCCCACCACCGGTGAAGCCGATCAGCGCCCACGGCTCCGGCCAGCCGCCGACCCAGCGGACCAGGCCGTGCACCGGAAACCAGTCGAGGCCGACCAGCCAGTCCCAGAACCGGTGGATCAGCAGGCCGAGGCCGGCCCCGAGCGCGGGGAAGCCGGCACAGACCAGCGCGAGATCCCAGAACGACCGTTTCACCTTCTGCACGGCCTCAGCCTGGCGCGCCCCGCCGTACCGGCGCGACCGGCATTGGTCGATCTCCCCGTAGACCAAAGTCGAGGGGCGTGGCGCTCACCGGTGCGCGCGCTCGGCGAGCCGGCGTTGCGTGGTGATGATGCGGGCGGCCTCGGCGAGGAAGGCGCGGGGGTCGTGCGCGAAGCCGGCGAACGCGGCCGGGGTGATCGCGGTGAGGACGGCGGCGAGCGTGCGGCGGGTGAGGCCGGTCGCGCCGGCCAGGTCGCCGAGCAGGTCGCCGAGCAGGTCGTGGGCGCCGGCCGGGGCGGGTTCCACGGCGCCGTCGCGGGTGCCGGCCGCGGTGGTGACGGTGCGGCGGGCCGGGACGGCCGGCAGGTGGGCGTCGAGCGCGGCGACGCAGGCGGTGACGAGCGCGGCCGAGTCGAGCGTGATCAGGCGGGTCGGCTCCGGCTGCGGCACCGGGCCGGGCCGGTCGCGGCGCGCGTCGCGGACCGCGGGCGGGCGGGGGAACTCGCGTTGCAACCCGGCCACGAAGTCGCGGTAGGTCTCCGGGGTGATCACGAGCAGCTCGTTGAGTGCGGGGTCGGTGAGCCGTTCGCCGTCCGGGCCGACCGCGAGGCGCAGGCCGCGGCCGACCTCCTGGCGGCGGGAGATCGTGCTGTCGCCGCGCTTGAGCAGGCAGATCACGAAGACGTTCGGGTTGTCCCAGCCCTCGCGCAGCGCGGAGTGCGAGAACAGGAAGCGCACCGGCTCGTCCGGCGAGAGCAGCCGCTCGCGGTCGCGCAGGATCAGGTCGATCGCGTCCTCGTCGTCCGGCGCGGCCGGGTCGGTGAGCCGCCCGGTCCGGCGGTCGACGGAGAAGTAGCCACGGTGCACGGCCTCGGGCGCGCCGGCGCCGCCGGCCCGGCGGTACTCGTCCTCGAAGACGCGCGCGTAGTCGCCCTTGCCGTCCGGGCGCGCGTAGTCGCGATAGCGCGCCACCGCGTCGATGAAGAACAGCGACAGCACCTTCACCCGGTACGGCCGGAGCCGCTCCTCCCGTTCCAGGTGCGCGCGGACCGCCTCCCGGATCTGGATCCGCCGCAGCTGCGTCTCGCTCCGGCCGGGCGCGGTCACGCCGTGCACCGCGATGCGCTTGACCAGCCCGCGCCGGTGCGCGTCGGGCGCGTCGAGCCGGTGCACCAGGTTGCGCACGACGCGGTGGGTGGCGGACCAGCGCAGGATCGCGATCGGGCGGAACGAGGCGAGCGCGTCCAGCGTGCGGCCGCCCTCCATCCGCTGCGGCTCGTCCAGGACCAGGATCGGGCGGGTGCCGGCCAGCACGTCGATCGGGCGCCGGGACTGGAAGTCGTCGCGCTCGGTGTGGATCCGGCGTCGCTCGGCCCCGGTGAACGACTGCATGTTTATGATCATGACGTTGATGCCGGGGCCGGACGCGAAGCTCTCCAGCCGGTGCAGGTGCCGGGAGCGGTAGACGAAGAACCGGGCCTTCCTGCCGTACGCGGCCATGAAGTGCTCGGCGGTCTGCGCGAACGCGCGGTCGACGCCCTCGCGGATCGCCAGGCCGGGGACGACCACGACGAACCTGCCCCAGCCGTACGCCCGGTGCAGCTCGAAGATGGTCTTGATGTAGGCGTAGGTCTTGCCGGTCCCGGTCTCCATCTCCACGTCGAGGTTGACCGGGCAGCCCGCGCTCGGGACCAGCGTCGCGGAGGCGGGCAGGCCGCGTTCCGCCTGGACCGCGCGCACGTTCGCCAGCAACCGGTCCGCGCCGATCCGCAGCGGCGCGTTGGCCGGGCCGGACAGGTGCGGCTGACCGGCGAACGCGGCCACGATCGCGTCCACCGGCTCGGTCTGGTGCGGCTGCACCGCGTACCGCAGGCGCATCAGAGCACCCGCAGGTCGATGCCGGGGCCGAGCAGCCGCTCCGCGTTGATCCGCAGCTCGTCACCGGCGAACCCGGCGTCGCGCAACACCATCCGGGCCGGCCGCCGGCGAGCCGCCTCGACGAACAACTCCGGCGTGTACGGCGGCACGGTGGAGAGACAGGCCAGCAGATCACCGGCCGCGAACACGTCGTGCCCGGCGATCCGGCCCCGGACGATGCGCGCGGCCGGGTCCACGCCGAAGCGGAGCAGCACGTCGAAGAGCAGATCCTCGTCGGTACGGCCGGGGACCGCGCGGTCGGCGTACGCCGCCAGGTCCTCCTGCCGCACCCCCGGGGGCGTGTCACGCAGACTCGGCGCGTCGACGCGCAGGCTGCGGAAGCCGACGTCCCGCAGCCAGCGCCCGTGGTGCCGCGCGGCCGCGACCTCCGCGCCGGAGCGGCGGATGCGCTCCCGGGCCAGGTCCGCGATGGTGCCGAACGCGGTGCCGGGGAACGGCTCGGGGAACTGCACCAGGACGAACCGGCGGTTGCCGCCGTCGGCCGCGTTCGCCCGGAAGACCGCGTGCGCGGTGGTGGCGGAACCGGCGAAGAAGTCCAGCACCAGCGCGTCGTCGTCCGGCGTGCTGAACGTGCGGATCAGGAACTCGATCAGGAAGACCGGCTTCGGGTAGGAGAACTCGATGCCCCACCCGGCGAGCATCGCGCTGTTCTGCTTCGTGGTGCCCATGTTGCGCAGCACGGAGACGACGTGGCCGGCGTCCGGCTCCCGGTGCTTGACGTAGTAGACGGCGCCGCGGTCGGTCAGCGCGAACGTGGTGGCGCGGCCCTTGGCGTCCCGGATCGGCGTGCAGCCGTTGGCTATGAACAACTCCAGCAGGTTCCGGCTGCTCCAGCCGCTGCGCAGCCGGGCGCTCCTCGTGAGCCGTCCGTTCCGTACCGTGATCGGGTCCAGGATTCTGGGATAACGGTCGTCCCGGGTGGCTATCTCGCCGGTCTCGAACGACGCCGGGAAACCGGCCGGCAGGGTTATCACCGACTCCGGGTTGGCCGGCCCGTTCTTGGTGACCGAGTTCTCGATGCGCTCGTTGAACAGCTTGGACTCGTCCGCCACGTTCGGGTCGATGATCGCCGGGCGGCCGAGCCGGGGCAGATCCCGGGCGTACGCGAGCACGTACTCGTGCACGCCCTTGACCGCGCTCTGCTGGTCGACGTTGCCCTCGTTGAGCCAGACGAACTGGGTCAGGAAGTTGGCCTCGCCGAAGATCTCGTCGCAGATCCGGCGCAGGTGCGCCTGCTCCACGTCGTTGATCGAGACGAGCAGCACGCCGTCCTCGCGCAGCAGCGTGCGGGCCAGCGTGAGCCGCTGGTACATCATGGACAGCCAGGTCGAGTGGAACCGGCCGTCGGTGGCCGAGTTGCCGCGCAACCCGGCCCGCGCGCGGTAGTCGTCCGCCCGCTCGCGGAACCGGTCCGGGTAGACGAACCGGTCGCTGCCCGTGTTGTACGGCGGGTCGATGTAGATGACCTTGACCTTGCCGAGGTAGGTCTCCTGCAACAGGCGCAGCGCGTCCAGGTTGTCGCCCTCGATGAACAGGTTGCGGGTGCCGTCGAAGTCCTCGCTGCGGTCCCGCTCCGGGCGCAGTGTGCGCCCGGCGGGGCGGTTCGCGGCGAGCAGGGCGTCCCGTTTGCCCGGCCAGTCCAGGTGGAAGCGCTCGCGTGGGCCCTCCACCAGGTGCTCGCCCAGCTCGGTGCGCAACAGATCGAGATCGATCGCGATGCGCACCGAGCCGTCCGGGTCCCTGGCCTCCGTCACACACCCCGGGAAGAGGCCCGCGAGCAGCGCCGCGTTGCGGGCGGCGCGGCCCTCCGGGACGCCGTGGCCATCCCGGGTGCTGTGGCCGTCTCGGGTGCTGTGGCCGTCTCGGGTGCCGTGGGCCTCGGGGGCGGTGCGATCCGGGGGACTCGTCACGTCCGTCGAGCGTAGTGCGTCTACCGGTCCTGGCAGAGCGCGTCGGTGATCAGGCGGGCGGCGCGAGCGGACGCGTTGTCCGGGTCGGTCGGGGCCGAGCTGATCGAGATGACCACCGATCGGTCGCCGTCCGGTGTGACGGCGTCCATGGTGTACATGCCGGGCACGCCACCGTCGTGACCCCAGAGGTCACCGCACTCCGACGGGGTACGGAAGACGCCCAGGCCGTACCCGGAGCCGTCCTCGCCGAGCGGCACGGTCCGGTGCATCTCGCGGAACTCGGCCGGGCGCAGCAGCCGGCCCTGCCGCAGGGCCTGCCAGAACAGGCTCAGGTCGGTCGGCGTGCTGACCAGACCGCCGGCCGCGCCCGCCGCCGTGACGTTCCACCGGGTCGTGTCGTAGCGCGGCACGTCCGGGAAGCTCTCGTACGCCTGCGCGTGCGGGTGCGGCAGGTCCGGGTCGTCGCCCGGGAAGAACGTCTGCGTCATGCCGGCCGGCTTCAGGATGCGCTGACGCAGGTGGGCGTGCCACGGCTTGCCGGTGACCCGCTCGATGACCATGCCGGCCACCGTGTAGTTCGTGTTCGAGTAACTCCAGCTCGTGCCCGGCGCGAACAGCGGCGGGTGGGCCACCGCGAGCCGGACCAGGTCCTCGTCCTCCCAGTGGTCGTACCGGTGCGCCTCGAAGTCCGCCGGCGTCTGCAGCGCGAGGTAGTCGGTGTAGTTGGCCAGACCGGACTCGTGACGCAGCAGCTGGCGGACGGTGATCGCGGAGCCGTCGTTGCCGTTGCCGGTGACCACGCCGGGCAGCCACCGCTCGACCGTGTCGTCCAGCCGGAGCCGGCCCTCGCCGACCAGTTGCAGCAGGATGACGGAGGTGAACGTCTTCGTGTTGCTGCCCATCCGGAAGTAGCCGTTCTTCGGCACCGGACGGTTCGTGGTGATGTCCGCGACGCCGGCCCGCGCCTCGGTGGTGCGGCGGCCGTCGCGGATCAGGGCCTGGACGCCGGTGATGCCGTACCCGGCGAGGTCGTCCACGGCCTGCTGGAGCAGACGGCGGTCGGAGTGTGCGGAGCCGGCGGGGCTCGCGACCGCGGGAACCGCGGTGCTCAGGGTCGCGGCTGCCGTCGCCGTCGCGACCAGGGCGGCGGCGCGCCCGATGCGTCGGTGCATGGTGAGGTGCTCCGTTCGTCGGTGTCTGACGGGTTCGAGCCTAGAAAGACAGCGGTCGAAGCGGATCGGAGGTTTTCCCTGGCGACGGCCCTGGCATTTCGGGTCCGGGGGTTCCCTGAGGTGCCGGGTGGCCACCCTGAGATCATCACTCGTTCGATGGATGTCGGCCGAGGGCTGGGGGCACGGTGCTGATTCGTGGAACGCGGTGGGTGATCACGCTGCTGGTCGCGGCGTTCGTCGCCGCGCGGATCGCGGTGGGGGCCGGTGGGCGCGTGTTCACCTCGTACGACACGTACACCTACGCGCTCCGCAACGACCCGGCCGTCGACCGGGGACCGGTGGTGTCGATCCTCGGGCACTCGCCGCGGCTGCCGGGGCTGCCGGTCTTCTACGCGCTCCTCCCGGACGACGTGTGGCGCGTGTGGGCGCAGTGGACGATCGGGACGGTGGCCTGGGCGCTGCTCGCGGTGGCGCTGTGGGCGACGCTGTCGTCGCTGGCCGCCCGCGTGGTGGCGGCGCTCGGCGTGATGTCGCTGGGCCTGGTGCCGGCCATGACGAACTGGGACTTCGCGATCCTGTCCGAGGCCCTGTCGATCAGCCTGGGCGTGCTGACGCTGGCGTGCTTCCTGCTGTGGCGGCGCACCGGGTCGATCGTCTTCCTCACGGGTACGGCCGCGGCCGGCGCGTGGTGGGCGTTCGTGCGCCCGGAGACGCGGCTGCCGGTGGGGGTGCTGGCACTGGCGGTGTTCTGGGTGGCGTGGCGCGCTTCCCGCACGCCGGCCACGTCCGCGTCCGGCACCTCGCCGATGGCCGGGTCGTCGTCGGTCGGTGCTTCGGCGGGTTCCGTTGGCGACGGGTCTTCCGTCTCGCCGGCTTCTGGTTCCGAGTCGCGGGAGTCCGGGTCGCGGGACTCCGAGTCGCGGGACTCCGGATCGCGGGACTCCGGATCGCGGGACTCCGGATCGCGGGACTCCGGATCGCGGGACTCCGGATCGCGGGACTCCGGATTGCAGGGCTCCGGGTCGCGGGGCTCCGAGGCTTCGGGCTCTGAGGCGTCGGGCTCTGAGGCGTCGGGCTCTGAGGTGCTTGTGCCGGAGGCGGCCGGGGCCGCGGCGGGTGCGCGGACCGGTGGGGTGCCGTGGTGGCGGCCGGCGCGGTGGTGGGTGCCGGGGGCGCGGGCGCCGCTCGTGGCGACCGGGGCGCTGCTGCTGGCGATCGGCTGGGTCACCGCGATCACGCCGACAGTCACGCACACGTTCCCGGGCTGGAGCGCCACCGGCCTGAGCCTGGAGGAGGAGACGCTCAACTACCGGCTGCGGCTGCAGGTGCTGCCGAACCCGGAGATCTCCCGCGTGTTCCGCGAGGATCTCGGCATGCCGGACTGCCCCGCCGCGAACCGGGTGGCGGCCGGCAAGGATTGGGCGATCGCGGAGTTCGCCGCGGCCTACCGCAGCTGCCCGGAGCTGAAGGCCTGGGGCGAGGAACACGCGACCAGCTCCGGCTACGAGTACGCGCTGGCCGCACCGGGCCAGTACATCGGCTTCCTGCGCGACGTGCTGCCGCGCTCGCTGTCCGGCATCGTGCACACCGAGGTCGGCCAGGTGCTGCCCGCCTCGGTCGAACGCCTGATCTTCCCGCCCCGGCAGGAGTTCGTCATGCAGATCGGCGTCCCGCTGGTCCTGCTGATGCTGCTGTCCGTCTTCACCCGCCGCTGGCTGCTGTGGGGCAGCGCGTTCACCGTATGCGTCATCTCCGCCGCGACGATCCTGGCCGGCCTGTCCCTGTCGGTAGGCGAGTACGCCCGGTTCGGCATCCAGGAGGCCGCCGGCTTCCGGATCGCCCTGATCATCGCTCTCGCCCTGCTCATCGACGCGGTCGTCACCTGGTCCCGCACCCGCCTCGCCACCCGCACCACCTGACGGCACCGGGCCCGGCGTCGCCCGTGCCACCTGACGGCACCGGACCCGGCGTCGTCAGCACCGCTTGACGACACCGATCCGGCGTCATCCGTGTGGTCGCGTGGCCCGTGCGGTCGCGTGGCTTCTGCGGTCGCGTGGCGCGAATGCCGGGCCGCTGGCGCCGCGTGGCACGGGCCCGTGCATTGCGTCGCCGGAGTGCCGCGTGGCTCGATCAGGGCGCGCACGGCGCGTGCCCGCGCGGCCCGGGCGTGCCCGTGTGGCCGGGTGCGAGGGCGTGGCGCGGCGTGGTGGTCAGGCCGGGGCGCCGGGGGGCACGAACGGGAGGCCGGGTGGCGGGCCGGACTCGATGAGCTGCCAGAGCGCGGTGGTGTCGAGGTGCTCCTCGACCAGGTCGGCGAGGCGGTCGAGCGTGCGGGCGCGCGCGGCGGCGAACGACGTGTCCGGGGCGACCGTGAAGCCGTGCCGGCCGGACAGGTGGGCCGCCTCGGTCAGGAAGCGGCGGCGGAAGCCGTCGGACTCGAAGGCGCCGTGCCAGTGGGTGCCGAAGACCGAGCCGGCGATCGCACCCTCGGTCCGGCCGTCCGCGTAGTGCAGGAACGGGCGCGTGCCGTCGTCCGCGGCGGAGACCAGACCGTGGTGGATCTCGTAGCCGGAGACGCTCTCGGTGCCGAACGCGCTGCCGGACGGCAGCCCGAGCGTCTTGCGCGGCGCGAACGTGATCTCGGTTGGCAGCAGGCCGAGGCCGGGCACCGTACCGTCGTGGCTCTCCACGTCGTCGTGGATGACACGGGACAGCATCTGGAAGCCGCCGCAGATGCCGAGCACCGGCTTGCCCGCGGCCGCGTGCGCCGTGACCGCGTCGGCGAGCCCGGTGTCCCGGAGCCAGCGCAGGTCGGCGACCGTGGACTTGGAGCCGGGCAGCACCACCAGATCCGCGTCCAGCAGGTCGGCGGGCGTGCCGGTCAGCCGCACCCGCACGCCCGGCTCGGTGGCCAGCGCCTCCGCGTCGGTGGCGTTGGAGATGCGCGGCAGCCGGACCACGGCGACCCGCAGCCAGTCGCGGCCGACCGGCGGCGTGGGCCGGCCGAGCGTGCTGCCGTAGGCCAGCGAGTCCTCGCCGTCGAGCCACAGGTCGTGGTCGTAGGGGAGCACGCCGTGCACCGGTCGCCCGGTCGCGCCGGTGATCATGTCAAGGCCCGGCCGGAGCAGCCCCAGATCGCCGCGGAATTTGTTGATCACGAAGCCGCTGAGCAGTGCCTGGTCCTCCGGGGAGAGCAGCGCGAGCGTGCCGAACAGCGCCGCGAACACGCCGCCCCGGTCGATGTCGCCGACCACGATCGCGGGCAGCCGCGCGCCACGCGCGAGACCCATGTTGACGAAGTCACCGGCCCGCAGGTTGATCTCGGCCGGGCTGCCCGCGCCCTCGCAGATGACCGCGTCGAACTCGGCGCGCAACTCGTCCAGCGTCGCGAACACGGTTTCCGCCAGTTTCGGCCGCAGCGCGCGATAGCTGCCCGCGCTCACCGTGTCGACCGCCTCGCCGAGCAGCACCACCTGGCTGTGCAGGTCGCTGCCGGGCTTCAGCAGCACCGGGTTGAACCGGATGTCCGGCGCCAGTCCGGCCGCCGCGGCCTGCATCGCCTGCGCCCGGCCGATCTCGCCGCCGCGCCCGTCCGGCCCGACCACCACGGCCGAGTTGTTCGACATGTTCTGCGCCTTGAACGGCGCCACCCGCACGCCCCGCCGCCACAGCCACCGGCAGATCCCGGCGGTCAACACGCTCTTCCCGGCGTCCGACGTGGTCCCGGCCACCAGCAGCCCACCGGCCCGCCGCGCGCTCATCGCCCGCCCCCCGCCGCCGGCATGCGGTCGGCGGCCGGTTGTGGCCGAGCTGCCAGGCCGGGGAGAACGGGTGCGGCGCGCAGCCCGCGCGGCCGCGTCGTGGTGTTTGTCTGCCGCGCGCCCGCCGCGTGCCTCCCGTCGTTGGCACGCGGCCGTTGGCCGGCTGGGGCTGATGGGTCAGGCGGGGTGTGGCGTGGGCGCCGCGGTTCTTGCAGCCGTGTCGGGATGTTGGTGTGCCGCGTGCTCATCGCGTGCCTTTCGTCGCCAGCGTGCGGCTGGTGGCCGACTGGGCTGAACGTTCGGGCCGGGTGTGGTGTGTTCGCGGCTGCGTCGTGGTGTTTGTCCACCGCGCGGCCGGTGCCTCTTGTCTGTCGCTGGTGTGCGGCCGGTCATCGGCTGGGCTGAGGGTTCGGGCCGGGTGTGCTGTTGTTGCCTCCCGGCCGTGGGCTGCTGCCGAGCATTCGTCGCAAGCCTTTCGCCGGCGGCACGCGGCCGGTGGCCGGCCGGATCCGCCATTGCGCGCGGAGCGGGCGGTTCCCGGTCGTCGCGGCTGAGGGAGGCAACGCCGGTTCTGCTCTGTTCCACGGCGAATCCGGCAGGGAGGGCCGGGGTCGCATCGTGTGGCGTTCATCGGGTGCCCCGCGCTCGGCCCGCGGCCCGAGCCGGCCGGGCGACGGTGGCAAAGCGCGTGGTTCCGGTGTGCGTGGTCCCGGGCTGCGTGGTGGCCGGGTGTGGGGTGGTGCGACGGCGGTGGGCGCGGAGTGCGGTGGTGAGACGGTAGGTGGCGGCCAGGGTGGCGGCGGCCAGGCCGACGGCGCCGGAGAGACGGGCGGCGCGGGCGATGTCGGGAGCCAGTGGGGGTGCGCCGTCGCCGAGGTGCGGGCGGGTCTCGGAGCGGCCGAAGTAGACGTTGCGGCCGCCGAGGCGGATGCCGAGTGCGCCGGCCATGGAGGACTCGCACTGGCCCGCGTTCGGGCTGGGGTGGCGGTGACCGTCGCGCAGCCAGACGCGCAGCGCCCGGCCCGGGTCGCCGCCGGCCAGCGGTGCGAGCGCGACGGTGAGCGCGGCGGTCAGCCGGGACGGGACGAGGTTGAGGACGTCGTCGAGGCGGGCGGCCGCCGTGCCGAACCGGGCGTAGCGCGGGGACCGGTGGCCGACCATCGCGTCCAGCGTGTTCGCCGCGCGGTAGCCGAGCAGGCCCGGCAGTCCGGCGACCGCGCCCCAGAAGAGCGGCGCGACGACGGCGTCGGACGTGTTCTCCGCGACGGACTCGACGGTGGCGCGGGCCAGCTCGGGCTCGTCCAGCGTGGACGGGTCCCGGCCGCACAGGTGACCGAGCCGGCCGCGCGCGGCCGGAATGTCGCCGCGCTCCAGCGCGCCCGCCATGGTGTGCGCCTCGGCGCGCAGCGTGCGGGCGCCGAGCACGGTCCAGGTGGCGGCCGCGACGGCCACGGCGCGCAGCACCGGGCGCCGCCGGGTCAGGCCGGCGAGCGCGGCACCGGCCAGTACCGGCGCGCCCACGGCCACGGCCGCGAAGCCGGCTCCGGCGGCTCGGCCGGGCGCGTAGACCCGCCGCTCCAGCGCGGCCGCGGCCGTGCCGAACCCGGCCACCGGATGCCAGCGCCGCGGGTCACCGAAGACCGCGTCCAGGCCGTAGCCGGCGAGCATCCCGACAGCCTCCGCGACCCGCAGCTGCCCGGCGCTCACCGGCCGCCGCTCCCGCCCGCCTCGGCGCGGTGCCGGGCTCCCGCTCCGGCCGGTCGCCGGACTTCCGCTCCGGCCGGTCGCCGAGCGCCTACCTCGGCCGGTCGCCGGGAGATTGCCCTCGTCAGGCGCGGGGCGACCACCCCGGCCCGGCGCGAAGCGACCCCCGTGACCGCGCGCGGGACGATCACCCTGGTCCGGTGCGGAGCGAGCGGCGCGGTCCGGTGCGGGGCGACCGGCGCGGTCGGCTGCCGGGCGCCGGCGTGGGGCCGGCGTCGCGCGACCGCCGTGGTCCGGTGCCGGAGCGGTCCGGACGTCCGCCGGGATAGCCGGCCGGCCGGAACGCGCGGTGAGAGCCGGTCCGTCGGTCGTGGCCCGGCTCCGCCGGCGAGCGGATCCTGCTGTCGTGAGCACTGGTCACCTCCGGCGGGCAGCCTATCGACCGGGTGCGGGGCCACCGGCGGAGGCTGATCTTCGTGTGCGCGAGAAGCCACCCACCGGCCCGGCCGGGTGCCTGCCGGGCGTCGCGATTCCCGGCGGCGGGCCGGCGGGGACGGCCCCGGTCCGGTCGCGGGCCGGTGGGTGGCGGGGGCCACCGCCGCGTAACGGGGAACGACGGCGGTGGAGCCGGAGCCGGTCAGCGACTGGACGCGAGCGCCTGGCCGCCGTCCAGCTCCCCCAGCGCGGTCTCCAGGTCCTCGTCGGCCAGCGGGTCCTCCGGGCGGCCGAGCGGCACGGCCGGCGGCTCGTAGCCGTCGTCGTCGCCGGCGGAGACCTCCGGGAAGTCGCCGAAGCGGGCCGGGACCTCGTCGGGCGGGAGCGGCTCGGTGGCCTCACCACCGGCCTGGGCGTCGGCCGCCGCGTCCTCGACGCCGCCGGTGGCCGGCCCGCCGGGCTTGACCCGCTCGAACCTGCTCTTGCCGCGGGCCAGGTCGTGACCGACCGCGACCGCCTCCAACTCGTACTGCACGCGGGGATTGCCCTCCAGGTCGGTCCAGTCCCGCGTGTAGAGGCGGCCGGTGACGATGACCGGGTCGCCGGTCATCACGGACGCGGACACGCCCTCGGCGAGGCGGCGCCAGCAGGTGACGCGCACGCGCAGCGCGTTGCCGTCGACCCACTGGCCGGTCTCGCGGTCCATCTTGCGGGCGGTCGAGGCCACCTTGAAGTGGCAGACCAGCGCTTTGGTCTTCTCGGTGCGGCGCCACTCGGGTGCGGTCAGCACGTTGCCGACCACGGTGACGTAGGTGTCGAACATGGGACCCCCTTGCTCGGATCTGAGGGGTCCAGACTTCCGCCGTACCGTCGCGGGATTCTCTGCCTGTGGACGACGGAACCGCCTGTGGACAACCGACCGGACGACCGGATGATCTGCTATGACGAGGGACTGCGAGTAGGGTCGCTGACGTGGAGATTGATGTTCTCGGCGAGCCGTACGAGCGCCGCGTGATCGACCTCGGGAACGACGACGAGGGACCCGTCGTCGCCACGCTGGTGCGCCGACGCAGCGAACATCCGGACGGCCGCGCGGTGCTCTACGTGCACGGCTTCGTGGACTACTTCTTCCAGACCCACCTGGCCGAGTTCTTCACCGACCGCGGCTGGGACTTCTACGCGCTGGACCTGCGCAAATACGGGCGGAGCCTGCTGCCGCACCAGACGCCGAACTTCTGCCGCAGCCTGGACGAGTACTTTCCCGAACTGGACGAGGCGGCCCGGATCATCCGCGAGGAGGACGGTCACGACCGGATGCTGGTCGCCGCGCACTCCACCGGCGGGCTCATCGCCTCGCTCTGGGCGGACGCGCGGCGTACCCGCGGATGGGTCGACGGGTTGTTTCTGAACAGCCCGTTCTTCGACCTGAACCTGCCCTGGGTGGTGCGCCGGCCGTTGCTGTCCGCGGTGTGCCGGGCGACGCGGCGCAACCCCTACGGCACGCTGCCGCAGGGCCTCAACCAGATCTACGGCGAGAGCATCCACGCCGACCACCGGGGCGAGTGGAACTACAACCTGGAGTGGAAGCCGCTGGCCGGCTTCCCGGTGCGGTACGGCTGGCTGAACGCGATCCGGGAGGCCCAGGCCCGCCTGCGCCGCGGCCTGGACGTCGACGCGCCGATCCTGCTCGCCTGCTCGGCCCGGAGTTTCCGCGGCGTGCGCTGGGACGAGGCGGCCCGGCTGGCCGACGCGGTGCTCAACGTCGAGCACATCGCTCAGTGGGCGACGCACCTCGGCGGCCACCTGACGCTGGTGCGCTTCGACGGTGGCCTGCACGACCTGACGCTGTCCGGCCCGGAGGTGCGGGAACGCGTCTTCACCGAGGTTGATCGATGGGCTCAGGTGTACGTGCCGGCTCCGTCTCCGGGAGATCAAGATCGGGAAGCAGGATCTCGGGGGACGACTCCTCCTCCGGCCGCGGAAGCGGCACCCAGCCGCCCGCTCGCCACACCAGCAGATCGTGCATGAGCAACTGGCTGCCGCCGGCGAAGAACATCCGCTCCACCGCGCGGCGGGTCTTCTCCAGGCCGGCCGCCGACCCGGAGCCGGTGACGATCACCACATCCCGCGCCGGTACGCCGATCACGAGCTCGCCCGGCACCTGCTCGGCCAGGTCGTTCCAGAACTCCTCGACGAGCAGGACCGTGGACTCGAGCCCTTCGAAGGAGAGCATCAGCGATGGCGGCTGACCGTGGATCCGCAGCTGGGACATGGCCGCGTAGAGCGTCTCCTCGGCCTGCCGCTTGACCGTACGCCGGCTGACCCGCATCTTCTCCAGGTCCGGCCAGGTCACCATCGTCTCGCCGAACGGCGGGCCGAAGCTGTACCCGACGGCCAGGCCGGGAATGAAGCGGTCCAGCACCCAATCCGGGTGAAACTCCGCTTCCCGGGCGGAGATCAGGATCGGGAAATAGGTCGTACTCGTCACCTGCACGCTCGAAAACCTAGTATGTCCCTGCACGGTGATCCATGCCCCCTCCAGCGAGGGTGTGGCCACCGGCGGTAATCTGCACACGTCGGCACGCGCGCTCATAGCTCAGTTGGATAGAGCAGTGGACTTCTAATCCACCGGTCGCAGGTTCGAGTCCTGCTGGGCGCACCTATCCTGAACAGCCAAAACGTTCAACATAAAGATCTTGAAAGAACACTCGATCTCGCCGTGGGCCAACCGTGGGCTAACGAGTTGGTTTTTGAGGCCTCTACCACTCGCCTCGGGCCGGAGTTTGGCACGGCGGTGCGTAAGGCGCGTTGCCGTAGTGCGGTGTAGCTGGTAGACGCCGCAGGGGTTGCGGCTGTCTGGGAGAAGCTCAGCTTGACCAGCAGGCCAGCCCTCTCCTACGGCTCCGGCGTCAGCGTGTCGGCGGGCGCGGCCTGGGAAGCTGCGGTCATGCACGCGGACTGTCAGCGCGCACGGTCCCTACGCCATCAACTGGCCCGGACGGCGGGACGCTGCCCCCAGAAACTCACCGTCTGCAGCCATCCGGCGCGGGCGACCAGCCTGCGCGGCATCTAGCCGCTGAAGTTGAACCCGACGCGTCCCTCACCCTGCGCCTCCAGGTACAGCTGCCAGCGGTCCCCTGGAGAAGACACCATCCAGCAGCAGATTCCATGCGCCACCATCACGCAGGTAAACCCGGTCACCGCACCGGATGTCTACGCCTTCAGCATCCTCCAGGCACGCTCGGGCGTACTAATGTAGCGGACCTCGGTCAACGTCAACCAGATCGACGTGCACCGAGGCGGCACGGTGTTCGGGCCGCCGGAGCTGTTCAGCGCCGGACCGATGTCCAGAGTGCCGGCGTTCGACGCCGCCTGGCACGCCTCAGTTTCATCCTGTGGCGCCTGCTCCGGCTGATCCCCCGGCCGCGGTGCGGCCGGGGCCGCGGACGTCGGCACAGGACTCTGTCCTTCCGGATCGGCGGTCGGACTCGCTAGTGTCCTGCGCCGGAAATTCGGCTACAAAATCGGGCGAGTGATTCGAGGATTTCTTCGGCGGTTTTAGTCCAGATGAACGGGCGTGGGTGGGTGTTCCAGTCGGTGATCCACGCGCGTATGTCGGCTTCGAGGGCTTGGACGCTTTTGTGGGCGCCGCGGCGGATCTTCTGCTCGGATAGGAACCCGAACCAGCGTTCGACGTGGTTGATCCAGGAGGAGCTGGTGGGGGTGAAGTGCATGTGGAACCGTGGGTGGCGGGCGAGCCAGGCCCGGACGGCCGGGGTTTTGTGGGTGCCGTAGTTGTCGCAGACGAGATGGATGTCCAGCCCGGCGGGGACGGTCTTGTCGATCGTGACCAGGAACTTCTTGAATTCGGTGGCGCGGTGCTGGCGGTGCAGTTCGCCGATGACGGTGCCGTCGGCGATGTTGAACGCGGCGAACAGGCTGGTGATCCCGTTGCGGGCGTAGTCATGTGTGCGCTGCTCGGGCATGCCGGGCATCATCGGCAGGACCGGCTGGGAGCGGTCCAGGGCTTGGATCTGGGACTTCTCATCGACGCACAGCACGACGGCCCGTTCGGGCGGATGGTGGTAGAGGCCGACGACGTCGACGACCTTCTCGATGAACTGCGGGTCCGTGGAGAGTTTGAACGTCTCCGCCCGGTGAGGCTGCAGGCCGAAGTCCCGCCAGATCCGGCCGATCGTGGACTTCGACAACCCCGATTTCTCCGCCATCGACTTGCGGGACCAGTGCGTGGCGTTGCGGGGCGTCTGCTCCAGGGTGTCGACCACGACCCTCTCGATCCGGTCGAGGCTGATCGACGGCGGCCGGCCCGGCCGCTGCTCGTCGATCAGCCCGTCAAGGCGCTCGGCCAGGAACCGCCGCCGCCACTTACCCACAGTGGACAGGTGCACCTTCAGATCCGTTGCCACATCGACGTTCGACGCGCCCGACGCACACGCCAGGATGATCCGGGCCCGCATCGCAAGGACCTGAGCGGTCTTCGCCCGCCGCGACCATCGCGTCAGCGCCTCACGCTCGGCATCCGTCAGCACCAGCGGCGCAGTGGGACGACCAGTTCTGGGCATCCCACCACGCTACACCACTTATCAGGCGAATTTACGGCGCAGGGCACTAGTGGGTGGCCGCCATATGTGAGCCGACCGGTTTAGCGTACGGCTGTCCTTCTAGTGTCCGACCTTGCTGATCTCTTTCCAGGTATCGGCTGACCAGTTGCGGAGGAGGTCTTGTGCGGCGGTGATGTCTGATGCCGCTAGCTTGTCGATCCGTCTGACCCGGTTGGTGAGCGCTGCGAAGTATTTTTTCTCGTATTGTTCAGGTCCTAGAAGGATTGTAGATGCGGCTTTCCTTGCCGCGTCGACGTCACCTTGAATCACGTGGATGTAACACAGTGCTTCATAGTGGTTGCAGTCGTACGGCCCTGAGTTGCTTCGATCCTGTATCAGTTCCTTGTATCCGGTTAGTGTTCCCGCATGGGCAAAGTACGGCAATGCGTCCTGGTGGATCGCAGTCAAGATATCGCTCATTACGGCCCTTGCGCCTTCCGCGTTTTCTGGAAGTGGCAGGGTGCCCGTTGCGTTTCTTTCCGGCAGAGTTTCATAAAACGGGCCAACGCGATATTTGTGTGGACGAGCGAGAAGTTGGACGAGGCGTTCGACCTTAAACCAGGAAGCTGCGGGGTAGCGATTGGGATGCAAGCCGCAGACAATCCATTCGCTTGACTGCGTGTGCAGTAAGTCGCCGGTTACCTTCCACTCTCCGGGAAGATGGGGGATTAGGTATTGCTCCGCGCAGGCGCGCCACATTCTGCTATCCATGACATTCCTTAGGGGCAGTTGAGACGAATGACGCGGGCATCTTCATAGCCGGCAGGAAGTTTTCTATTCAGATCGGTCAGCCAGCCGCGCGGTATCAGGCTGAGGCCAGTCTTGAGGTCGAAAAGCAGCTCCGGCTTGTCGGCGGCTACGCCCCATACCGCATCCGGATATCTAAATCCGTTCTGCTTGCTTGGTCCGGGTATGGAGACGCCGCCATTGTAGCCCGTTTCGCCCCAGATCTTGGTTCCCGGCGTGGCGTTCCGATGGTTCTGTATCAATTGTGCAAAGTGTGCGTGAACGGCGTTCCCGTAGTCTGCCTTCTGTTGCTTGGTCAGTGTTGTTGCGGTCCCGAGGGGTGTGGGCTTAGGGACCGCAGCGCAGGCAAGGTCCGCCATCTGCTGAAACTTTTGCCACGCTTCGTAGTGTTCTGTCTTCATCATCGCCTTGCGGCGGTTTGACTGTTTGAGCGTGTAGTACACGGTGGTGATTTGTGCCGCCAGGTCGGCCCACGTCATTGATTCATCGATCACCTTCATTATATACTCGGGCGAGCAGTCGATGGGTGGGTCGATCGCCTCGTACTCGCAGTGATCGGCCGCAATTTCGGCAGCGTAAACGGGATTGAGGCTCCCGTCGCGGCTGTACACCAATTGTGTGTCGATCATCAGATAGAGAATGTCCTGTGCGAAATCGACGACGGTGCGTTTGGTTAACTCTGCACTTAACTGATCCCACCACGTGTAGCCGCCACCCTCGGCTTTGTATAGTTCCTCTGCGAGCCAATAGAGAAGATCGCAGTTTTCTATGCAGGTAGCACTCTCGGCCCTGCGCACCTTGAAGCCGTCGATTATGCCAAAATAGCCGGTGATGGGCCCGGGTGACCAGACGAGTGGCGTTTTGTTTCGGTGGTGGGACGGAAGGTCGAGGATAATCGGGTCGGCCGCAGTGGCGTACTCGTAAGGATTTATGGGAGGAAGGTTCTCGGGATGTGCAAAGTAGTTCTGCCAGAGGCTGGACGCGGTCGGGCGTGGGCGCACCGGCTGCTCGGGTCCGATATCGATCGCACGCGTGCCGGCTCGGCCGTCGTGGCGCGCGCTGGCTACCGGTGGTTCGTTGCTGCCTGCCACGATCGCGTCAATGGCCGCGAGGGGGTCACTTACTTTCCTCAGATGCGTCGTAGCCGTGCCCTGGTCGAGTACCAGTAGATTTTTGCCGTCGGCCGCAAGCCCGGTGATGCTGGAGAAGGCCGCATAGATCCATCCGCCGTCGCGGTGTGCCGAAGCCTCGGTGCCGGCCAGTTCTTCCGACGCGTAGCTGTATTTGTTGATCGCGACCAGTGTGGTGAAGCCGTAGGGCTCCTGGGTGCTTCTGATTGCCGCGTACAGCATTCCCCCTGCCGAGACGAGGGCGGACGCGACGCGGCTCCTGCCGACGGTGTCGCAGGCCGCGCCCCTGCATACGGGTAGGCTGCCGCCGATCGCTTCCGTCTCCAGTGTGTCAAGGGGAATGCGGTGTAGGACGCCGCCCCACCCGTCAACGTGCCAGACCGATTCGGCATCGGCGGCGATGGGACCCGGCGCGGGCGTCCAGCCGATCTGTGTGCGCTGAGTCGGGCTGCCCAGGTTGTGACGGTAGATTTCGCCGTCGCGAGTGATGCCGTACAGGAATTGCCCGGCCACGGTTCCGTAGTCGTACCGTTCGGTGGCTATGTTCGTGGTGGCGCCGGTGGTCGCGTCGATGCGGCGTGGGCCGCATTCGAAGTCGGCGACGTAGATGTAGGCACCGTCGGTGCCCATCATCCTCGTCAAGTCGCGGCCGAATCTGACCGCGGAACCGGTAGGGCTGTTCTGGCATCCGCTCGCCGACTGATCGCCGGCGATCGGGGTGATCGCGCCCGATGCGGTATCGACTCGCACCAGTCGGCGGCCGTCGACGGCTACGACGTCCTTCCCGAGTGTGGCGATGCCGCCGGACTGTAGATCGAGTAGGGGAGTCGGCTGCATGGCGACACGGCTGAGCGTCGAGACGACCGCCGTGTCGAGCTCGGGTCCCGCCGCGGGGGGAGTGAAGGTGGGGACTGTGCCACGAGGGGTGTTTCCGGCCCGACACGCCGGGCTGAAGTCCTGGCGGGATGGGCACCGTGAGTGATGACATCGAACGTTGTGAGTCCACGGAAGAAGATCGAGGGTGACGGGCGGCAGCTGTCGCCGGAGCAGGCCGCTGCGGCGGCGATGGTGGCCGAGGCGAAGGCGCGCGGGCTGGAACTGACCGGTCCGAACGGCCTGTTGAAGCTGTTCACCAAGAATGTCCTCGAGACCGCGTTGAACGAGGAGATGACTGAACACCTCGGTCATGCGAAGAACCAGGCATCGCCGGAGCGTGAGTCGACAAATGTGCGCAACGGCAGCCGCGGCAAGACGGTGATCTCGGATGCGGCCGGTGAGGTGCGTATCGACGTGCCGCGAGATCGGGAAGGGACGTTCGAGCCGCAGATCGTGAAGAAACGGCAACGGCGCCTGACCGAGGTCGACGAGATCGTGTTGTCGTTGTATGCGAAGGGAATGACGACCGGGGAGATCTCCGCGCATTTTGCGGAGATCTACGGTGCGTCGGTGTCGAAAGAGACGATCTCGCGGATCACCGATAAAGTCGTGGCGGAGATGACGGAATGGTCGACCCGGCCACTCGATGCCGTTTACGTGGCCGTGTTCATCGACGCCATCGTCGTCAAGGTCCGTGACGGCCAGGTCGCCAACCGGCCGGTCTACGCGGCCATCGGGGTCACCGTGGACGGCCACAAAGACGTCCTGGGGTTGTGGTCCGGCTCCGGTGGCGAGGGCGCCAAGTTCTGGATGAGTGTCCTGGTGGATCTGAAGAACCGTGGCGTGCGGGATGTGTTCTTCGTCGTCTGCGACGGGCTGAAAGGGCTGCCGGACACCGTCGAGGCGGTGTGGCCGCAAGCGATCGTCCAGACCTGCATCATTCATCTGATCCGGAACACTTTTCGTCTGACCTCCCGGGCGGATGCCGACGCGATCAAACGCGACATCAAACCGATTTACACGGCGGTCAACGCCGACGCCGCGCTCGCCGCTCTGGACGACCTCGAGGAGAAATGGGGGAGTAAATACCGGGCGATGATCCGGTTGTGGCGTAACGCGTGGGATGAGTTCATCCCGTTCCTCGATTACGACGTCGAGATCAGGAAGGTGATCTGTTCGACGAACGCGATCGAATCATTGAACGCCCGCTACCGTCGTGCTGTTCGCGCACGCGGGCATTTCCCCAGCGAGCAGGCCGCGTTGAAATGCCTGTATCTTGTGACCCGCAGCCTGGACCCGACCGGGGCCGGCCGCGCACGATGGACGATCCGCTGGAAGCCCGTGCTGAACGCCTTCGCCATCACCTTCGGTGACCGCTGGCCGGCCGCCGAAACCTACTGACCGAAGAGCCGGAAACACCGATCTTGGTACGGACCCGACTGGTCATGTCACTTGTCGGTGGCAGCATGCTGGGGGCGTGCGCGTGGTCAGGGGAGTCTCGGTTTCGGCCCACCCAGGATGCGGCGGCCAGGGTGAGGGCGGCCAAGGCCGTTGAAGAAGCCCGTCTCCGTGCGTCGTTCGGCAGACTGGCTTTGGGCGCGTCGTTCAGCCTCATTCGGTTGGTGATTTGGTGGGTAGGTGAATGGTGAAGGTGGTGCCCGGGCCTGTGTGTTGGCCTAGGGTGATGGTGCCGTGGTGGCGGTCGATGATGGTGCGGGTGATGATCAGTCCGAGGCCGGTGCCGGGTATTCGCCGCTCGAGGGCGGTGGATGCGCGGTAGAAGCGGCGGAACAGCCGGGGGCGTTCGTCGGGTGGGATCCCGATGCCGGTGTCGGCTACTGACCAGGTGATCCATTGCTGACCGCTCACGTCGGGGACCGCGTCGGCGGTGGCGGTGATGGTGATGGTGCCGCCGTTTGGGGTGTACTTGATGGCGTTGGTGAGCAGGTTATCGGCGACTTGTCGGAGCCGGTCGGCGTCGGCGTGCATTGGCAGCGCGGTAGGGACATCGACGGTGATAGCGAGGCCTTTGTGTTCGGCTTGCCGGGCGAGGGCCTCGTGGCAGGCGGTGATGACCTCGCGAAGGTCGGTGGCGGTGGGGGTGATGCTGATGTGGCCTGCTTCGAGGCGGGCCAGGTCGAGTAGGTCCTGCGACATGACGGTGAGTCGTCCGGCGCTGCGGGCGATGACGTTGAGGGTCGTCTTGAGTTCGTCGGGGCTGAGGGTGTCCAGGTCATCGAACTCGCCCAGAGCAGCGGTGATGACCGACAGCGGGTTGCGTAGTTCATGCGTTACCAGTGCGATGAATTCGTCCTTAGTGCGGGCGAGTTCGACGGTGAGTTCCTCGGCGCGGCGCCGTTCCCAGTACTGGCCGATTTGCGCGGCCAGGCCGGTGAGGAGGCTGACCAGTGTGTCCTCGGGGTCTTCGGCCCGGTCTCCGTAGACGCACAACGCGCCCAGCCGATGGCTCCCACTGGCGATCGGCACGCCGACAGCTACGTGCAGGCCGGCCTGTGCCGCAGCTCGTGACCGTGGGGAGACTGTGTCGGCGGCCAAGTCGGGGATCCACCATGGCCGGTTGGTCTGATGCACGCGGCCGGGGAGTGCGACACCGAGTTCCAACTCATCAAGGGCGAAACGGCCGAGCACTTGTCTCGGGCCGCTGTGCCGGGCCGCGCAGTACAGCAACTGTCGGGCCTCGTCGGCGAGCCACAGCTCCGCGACCGGCCATCCCATCGTCACTCCGAGCGCTTCGACGACCCGGGCGGCGGCGGCTTTCGAGGAGCCGGCCTCGGCGAGACCACGGGCCACTGCCTGCTCAACCGCACCGAACCGGGCTGCTCGCTGAACGATCGTTATGTCCCGGGCGAAGATGTGAAGAATTGGCCCTGCGGGCCCGGTGGTGACGGCCAGGCTCACCTCGATGGGGAACTCGTGACCGTCGGCATGCCGGACCACTCGTTGCAGCCGGCGTCCGGCAACAGGTTGGCCGCCGGCGGCCAACCTGGCCAGGGTCTGCTGGAAGGCCGTCGCGTACCGCTGCGACACGATCAGCTCGTCCAGCGTGCGCCCGCACGCCTGGGCCCGCGAGTAACCGAAGGTCGACTCGGCCGCCGGGTTCCAGCCGACCACCCGACCTGCCGCATCGATCGCCACATAGGCCTCGACCGCGGCGGCCAGCAGGTGTTGCGGGTCACCCACTTTCGCCCGGTCGCAGAACACTGCCGTCGGCGCCGACCGGTGCGTCGCGGGTGGCTCCAAAGCGTCGGAATGCAGGTCGGAGGGCATGGCAGCCTACCTTCGTGTTAACTCTGGCACTCCGGGTGAACGCGATCAGTCCCCGGCCGGCAAACGGCGAACGGCAGAGGATCACCGCGGCGTTGTGGACGCTATACCCTGCCGGTTGCACCGACCCGGCAATCACCGATGTGCTGACCCCTACGCCAAACATCTGAACATCTACCCACGGCCGGGGGCCCGAACTGTTGCTGTGTGAGCGTGCGGCCCGGGCGGTGGCGGAAGCTCGGCAGATGTGCGAGAGCGCGCGGGCTGCGTCCATGCGACGGTCCTTGAGTCAGGGTTCCGCGTCTCGTCGTCCGGTCTGAGCCCTGCGTTAGAAGGGCGGCTGAGCGGAGTCGTGGTCGTGCTGGCAGGCGTCGAGCGTCCAGTTCTCGATGTCGTCCGGCCAGGGCACGGGGCGGCCGAGGTCGTCGAAGAAGCCGGTCTCGGTGTTGTCGGCGAACAACCCGGCGTTGAGTGCCTCGCGTTCGGGCCAGGACGGGAGGTTTCGTGGTGCCGGACCGGTCATGGTGCGGGCAGGGCGCTCGGCGCGGCAACAAGGCCGTGGGGGATCATTTGCCTGGGGCTGGGGCTGGGGCATTAGGTCGTTTGTTCGGCCGGTAGGACGGGCCGTTCATGAAGACCTGGTGGCTGTTGTTGATCAACCGGTCCAGCAGTGACTCGCCGACGACGGGGTTCGGGAACAGCGGATACCAGTCCTGGGGCGCCCGGTTCGCGGTGATCGCGTTGGAGCGGCCTTCGGCGATGCGCTGGGAGATCAGTTCGTAGAGGTCGTCGGCTTGGCCGGGGGTGAACTCGCGCATCGCGAAGTCGTCGAGGATGAGCAGGTCGGCTTTGACGTGGGCGGCCAGGCGTTTGTCGAAGGTGCGGTCGGCGTGGCCGCCGGCCAGATCGGCCAGGATGCGGCTGGTCTTGTGGAAACGAACCTCGGCGCCGGCGCGGATGGCCAGGTGTCCCATGGCCTGCGCGACGTGAGTTTTCCCGACGCCGACGGCGCCGTAGAGGATGATCGATTCTCCCGCTTGCAGCCAGCGCAGCGCAGCGAGGTCACGGATCTGCGCGGCGGGCAGTTTCGAGTTCGCGGAGAAATCGAAGCCTTCGAGGGTGGTTTCGGTGTCGAAGCGGGCGCGGCGCAGCCGGCGGCTCATGGCGACTTGTTCGCGGCGGGTGATCTCGTCGTCGCAGAGGATCTGCAAGAACTCCAGATAGCCGAGGTCGCCGCCTTGGGCTTGGGCGAGGCGGGCGTCGAGGGTCTCGAGCATCCCGGACAGTTTCAGGGCCCGGAGGCTGTCGGCCAGGGCGGGGCGCAGGATCGTCATCGTGTCGTCTCGGCCTTCGTCGCTTCGGCTGGGGTGAGCAGGGTGGGGGTCATGACGCGGCGTCGTGTGGCGCGTCGGCCTGACGAGCGGGCTTCGGCTCGCTCGTCGTGTCCGCGCTCGTCGCGGCGGCCGGGGTCGGGACGGGGAACGGGATGATGTCGGCGAACAGGCCGGCGGGGCCGTGCAGGAACGCGGGCGCGCCGCCGTCGCCGGTGGGGCGGTCGGCTTCGATGTCCTCGAGCCCGGCAGCCAGGATGTTGCGGATGGTGCGGTAGGACGGATCGTCGGCCGTGGCGGCCTTGCGGCAGGCTGCTTCCAGGCGGTCGTCGGAGTACTTGCCGGCCAGGTTGAGGATCGCCTGCGCCGAGCGCAGCCGATGCAGCGCCGGCCCGTCCAGCAGCTCGGCGACAACGGCGGCGGTCGCGGGCCCGGTCTGCTCGGCCCGGTCCCGGCACCACTGCGGCGTGCGCGTGTGGAACGCGATCTTCTCCGGCGGATAGTCCGCGACGTCCGTGGCCCGGCCCCTGTCCGTGCGGACGTGCGTCTTGACCAGCTCACCGTGGTGGAAGACCTGCACCATTGTCGCGGTGGCGCGGATGTCGACCAGCTGCCCGATCAACCGCCAGGGCACCGAGTAGAGCGCCTTGCCGCACTTGACGTGAACGTCCGAGCCGACCTTGGCCCGCGACCACTCCGCCAAGGTGAACGCCGCGACCGGCAGCGGGGTCAGCGTGCCCGCCTCGGCCTGGTCGAACACCTGGATCGGGGTGCGTCCGTCCAGGCCGCGGTGCTTGCGTTGCCCGGCGACCTCCCGGCACCAGTGCAACGCGGAAGCCTGCATCTCGACCAGCGAGGTGAACTCCCGGCCCTTCCACCACGAGTCCCGGATATAAGGCATCTGCCGCTCGACGCGCGGCTTGTCCTTGGGCTTTCGGGCCCGCGCCGGGTCGACCAGCACGCCGTAGTGCGCGGCGAGCTCGGCATAGGCCCGGTTGAGTTTCGGGTCGTAGAGGTCGGGCTTGTCCACCCCGGTCTTCAGGTTGTCCGGGATCAGCCGAGCCGGACTACCGCCGAAGAACGCGAACGCCTCGACATGACTGGCCGTCCACGACGCCTGATCCATACTGATCACCGGCCGCACGAACATGTGCCGCGAGTGCGACAACACCATCACGAACGCCCAGACCCGCTGCGAACGGCCGGTCCGCGGATCCATCCACGAGCCCAGCAGGCCGTAGTCGATCTGCCCTTCCAGCCCCGGCTCCGGGTCGGCACGCAGCACCGTCACCTTGTCCCGCGCCGCGTCCTCAGCCAGGTTCGCCGTGACATACCGCTTGAACGAGGCCAGCGACCCGGCAACCCCGTGCTCGTCACGCAACCGCTGATGGATCGTCGCCTTGGTCACCCCGGCCCGCAGCATCTCGACGATGTAGTCGTGATGCTTCGCGAACTCCGGCCAGGTCACCTGCCGAAGCCGGGTATCGGTCAGATGCGGAAACCACTGCCTGACCAGCGGCGCCCAGTCCTCCTGACTCATCGGCGGCGTCCCACCCGGCACGAACCCCGCCGCGACCGCCGCCTCGACATACCGCCGGATCGTCTTGCGGTCCACCCCCAACGAGCCCGCGACGTCGTACTGAGACCGGCCCGCGTACCAGTGCGCCAGGATCTCGGTTATATCGATCACGTGGAACGTCCTCCTCGCCATCCGCTCCCCAAAGGGCATGCCGACGTGAAGATGATCTACGCGACAGAGCGATGATCTTGGCAACTACGGCGGAACGCTCGCCGTCCCCTTCACGAACATCACGAGCGGCCCGGTAGTCCATGACGAGCGCGCACCAGGGGAATTACGTGAGCGGATCACGGGCCCTTGGGGGAATTACGTGAGCGCTGACAGGCGTACAGCCCGGATGGGAAGCACCTGGCCAGCGCCAGCTTTGACAGGACGCTGCGGGTCTGGGACGTTGCCACCGGGCAGTCACGCAACCTGACCGACTACACCGAGGCGGTGAGGGCCGTGGCGTACAGCCCGGACGGGCAGCACCTGGCCAGCGCCGGCGACGGCGGGACGCTGCGGGTCTGGGACCTTCGGTCACGCACCCTGACCGGCCACACCGGGCCAGTGATCTCGGTGGCGTACAGCCCGGATGGGCAGCACCTGGCCAGCGCCGGCCAGGACGGGACAGTGCGGGTCTGGGACCTTGCCACCGAGGAGTCACGCACCTTGACCGGCAACACCGAGACAGTGGAGGCAGTGGCGTACCGCTCAGACGGGCAGCACCTGGCCGGCGCCAGCGCCGGTGGGATGCTGCGGGTCTGGGACCTTGTCACCGGGCAGTCACGCACCCTGACCGGCTACATCGAGCCGGCGGGGGCGGTGGTCTCCAGCCCGGACGGGCAGCACACAGCGAACATCGTCGGCGACGGGACGCTGCAGGTACAGGACCTTCACACAGGGCGGTTACGCACCCTGACCGGCTACACCGAGATGGGGGAGTGTCAAGTTAACGGCTGATCTTGGTTGTTGAGGTGGTCAGTTGTCGGCCGGGGTGAGCCGGCCTTCGAAGGCGATCTGGAAGGCGTTCAGGGGTGCCTTCCAGCGCATGGTCCAGCGCCTTCGGCCCGCGCCGGTGGGGTCGAGGCTCATCAAGGCCATGTAGACGCACTTGAGCGCGGCCTGCTCATTCGGGAAGTGGCCGCGAGCTCGCACGGCCTTGCGGATACGGGCGTTGACCGACTCGATCGCGTTCGTGGAGCAGATGACCTTGCGGATCTCGGCGTCGAAGGCGAGGAACGGCACGAACTCGGCCCAGGCGTTTTCCCACAGCTTCACGATCGCCGGATACTTACGGCCCCACGCCTCGGCGAACTCGAGGAACCGCTCGGCCGCGGCGTCCTCGGTCGGTGCGGTGTAGACCGGCCGCAGCGCCTTGGCGATCTTGTCCCAGTCCTGGCGCGCGGCGTAGCGGAACGAGTTGCGCAGCAGGTGCACCACACACGTCTGCACGATCGTGCGAGGCCAGACGGTCTCGACCGCCTCCGGCAGGCCCTTGAGCCCGTCGCAGACGAGCATCAGCACGTCGGCGACGCCGCGGTTCTTCAGCTCGGTCAGCACGTGCAGCCAGTGCTTGGCGCCCTCACCGCCGTCACCGGCCCAGATGCCAAGGATGTCGCGGTGCCCGTCGACGGTGACCGCCATGGCGAGGTAGATCGGCCGGTTCGCGACCTGCCCATCGCGGATCTTGACGTTGATGGCATCGATGAACACGACCGGGTAGACCCGGTCCAGAGGCCGGTTCTGCCACTCCGCCATGCCGTCCATGACCTTGTCGGTGATGGTGGAGATGGTCTGCTTGGACACCTCAGCGCCGTAGACCTCGGCCAGGTGCGCGGCGATCTCGCCGTGGGTCAACCCCTTGGCCGACAACGACAACACCATGTCGTCGACGCCGGTCAGCCGCCGCTGCCGCTTACGCACGATCTGCGGCTCGAACGTGCCCGCGGCATCGCGTGGGACTCGCACCTCGACCGGCCCGACGTCGGTGAGCACGGTCTTGGTTCGGCTGCCGTTACGGGTGTTCCCGCTGCCACGACCTGCCGGGTCGTGCTTGTCGTAGCCGACGTGGTCGGTGATCTCACCGTCCAGCGCTGACTCCAGCACCCGCTTGGTCAGCTGCTGCAGCAGCCCACCCTCACCGGTCAGCTTCAGCCCGTCACCACGAGCCCGATCGACCAGCATCGCGATCAACTGCTCATCCGTGACCGCATCCGCCGGCCTGGCGGCCGGCTCCTGCCCCGAGGTGATCTCGGTCGTCATCTGGCGTCTCTCCCTTGATCGGTCGATCAGCCGTTATTTGTACAGTCCCATCCATAGCCACCGTCACGCGACTACCGCGGTACATCACCGGCACGCTCGTTAAGGAGCCGTGATGAGTGCAGGTGGCCGCTACTTGCCGACCGTCAAAGTCGGCGCGCCGGTAGGCGGGCGTTCCGCTCGGTGTCGTCATGACGAGTCCTTTCGGCTGAATGCGCCTCTACGGCGGATCCCGTTCGGGCGATAGTGACTCAGCGGCTACCTGCTTCTTCGTCCATCTTAAGTAGACCGGTCTCTTTCAACCGTGTCAATGCAATTGGGGGAGCTGCTATGGCGCACGATGTGCGAGCGCGGGGTGTGACGCATCCGTTTGATTGTGCACGTCTAGTTGGTGCGTGGTTGCCGCGCCACGAAATACTTCTAAATGTTCGAGGAACGGGAGTCCGCGACGAGTCAGCTCTAGGCCGCAGTGGGAAGTCGGTACCTGTTCCGCTGCTCGCGCAGCAAGGCCTCGGACTTCACCAGTGCTGTGAGAGTGTACGCCAGAGTTGTCTTCGTTAGCCTATCACCAATCTTGGCCGTGAGATCCTTCCGGGCGACGCGGCCGTCCTTATCGGCGACTGAACGGGCAGCGGCTAGTACCACCTCACGTGACGTCGTTTTCGGCAGGCTCAAAGGCTTCACCGCCGTTGGTCGGCCGGGCTTGCTGCGCGTGGCAGCGGTAATCGCGTCTATGGCCGCTTGCTCGGCCTTCGGAAGTAGCCCGCCGTAGATGTCGACGGTGGTACGTATGCTGCCGTGACCCAAGCGCCGGCTGATGGCGTTGACGGTAACGGTTGGATTGGCGAACAAGAATCCCGCATGGCTGTGACGCAGGTCGTGTTCGTTAAGGTTTCTCGGAAGCACCCCGGGACACCCACAGGTGGAGACGGCGTCTGCGCGTGGCCCGAAATGGCGACCGCACCGGTTGTATCCCGGCACCACGGAGAGGTTGCACGGTTTCCCGCTGTAGGCGCCGATGCCCCCGTAATCGCCGCAGCGGCCGGAAGAGCCCTCCATGCGGGTTTCCTGGTTGGGGGGAGGATGCAGGCCACAGCGCCGGGCGTTCAGCACCGCCGGTTTCCAGATGTGCGTGTGCCAGTTCTGATAGCGCATCGGCCCTCCCCGGCGCGCCCGGACGACGAACGCCTCCGGTGGCAGGCCCTGCACGTAATCGACCAGCTGCTCATACAGGTTCATGGAGATTCCGACAGTGCGTCGCTGCCGGCTCTTCGGCGGGCCGAGGTACCAGGAGCCCTTCTTCTCGCGGCTCTCCTTCCATGCACGACGAAACCGGATCCGCGGGCCCTCCGTAGCTGTCGGAGCCAGGATGTCCTCCACCGCCAGTGCCGTGACCTCGGAGTACCGCCCACCGGTACCAACAAGCAGCTCGATCACGATGCGGTCCTCGGGTTTGAACGCGGACAGCAGTACCTGGTATTGGTCCTCGGTGAGGTAGAAGCGGTGCTCGGTCCCCTCGTCGTCATGGTCCGTCTCGTTACGGACGAACCCGGACTCCAGACAGGGGTTGACGGTTATGTGCCCCCTGGCCACGGCAGCCTTGAAAAGAGAGAAGACCACTGAGTAGTACCGGGTTACGGAGGTGTTCGCGAGGGGCTTGTGCCCGCTGCTGACGGGTGGCACCCTCAGGTCGTTGATGATCTTTCCGATCTCAACGAAGGTCACCTGGTCCACGGGGAGATGTCCGATCAGTGGGGCGATGCGTCGCTCGAACTTCGAGCGATAGTTCCTGCGCTCCCGTGGACTGAGCCGTACACGTGACCCGATCCACTCCTCGAACCAGTCGCGGACCAGGGGCGTACTGCTCACCTTCTTGCGCTCTCCAAGGACGGATGCGTAAACCTCGTCGCTGGTGATGCGGTGCCGGCGAGCCTCTGCCAGCTCCTTCGCGGTGTTTGCCAGCGAGAGCGCGCCCTTGTCGAGCCCGGTGAAGGTGCAGGTTTGCGTCTTGCCGCCCCGAGAGCCGCCGAACAGCCAACTGACGCGGTATGAACCCGACTTGCCGTCCTTGCTGCGTCGCGTCTCAAGCTTGGCCACGTGCGTCAGCGTACCCAAATCGGTTAGCCCATGGGCTAACCGAAATGGTCCGAAGAGGTCGTGCATGGTCGGGGGTGGTCCTAGTTGGTGCTATCTGAGCTGGGCAAACGCAATTCCCCCTGGTGGAGGTCCTGACTGAACGAGGACTTCTAATCCACCGGTCGCAGGTTCGAGTCCTGCTGGGCGCACCCTCACCTCCGCCGTCGGCATGCATCGACGGCGTCGTGCACTCGATGTCACGCAGGTGAATTCCGGACACCGGCGCTCACGAACCGTAGCCGCCGGATGCCGCCCTCAAAGTTGATCTTGCAGGTGGGATGCGTATCGATCCCGCTCTACTCGGTGACCGCCCGTAGTGCGGCTGTCTCATGTGGTTAGTGGGCACCGAATGTGATATTGACACGACATTCAGTTAAGCCTAACGTCTCGCCTCGACCTTGATCCATGTCTGACGGGGGAGGCGTGATGGTCGGTCGACTCATCAAGTCCTGGAAACGCCGTAGCCGATCGACGCGTGTGCGCGGTCTGGCCGCGTTCAGCGCCATCATCGTCTCCTCGACGCTGCTGCAGGTCGTGGCCCAGCCGGCCACGGCCGCACCGGGACTGAGCCGTCCGGCCACACAGGAGCAGGGCGAGCCGGTACGCGGTGTGGACGGCACCGCGAAGCCGCGCCCGGTGAACCCGGTGCACGCCATGACCGCCACCCCGGCCACGGTTGCCTGGCCCGCGGCCGGGACCGCGGAGGTTGCGGTCACCGCCGGTGCGAAACCGGTCGCTGTCGGCGGTATGTCCGTGTCGGTCAAGGCACCCGCGGGACGTTCGGCCGCCGCCGCGGCTCGATCGGCGCCGGATCGGGTGCGGGTGCAGACGCTGGACCGCGCGACCTCCGCACGCGCCGGTGTGGACGGCCCCGTGGTGCGGGTCGGCGCGGTCGCCGGCAAGTCCACCGGATCGGTGCGGTTGTCGCTGAGTTACGCGGGCTTCGCCGACGCGTTCGGCGGCGACTACGGCGCACGACTGCGCCTGGTGCGGCTGCCGGAGTGCGCGCTGACCACGCCGAACGTCGCCACGTGCCTCCCGGTGCCGTTGCAGACGGAGAACGACGCGCAGGCACGGACGCTGTCCGCGGACGTACCCTCGTCGTCGCTGATCGCGGCGGCCGCGGCGGAGGCGTCGGCGCAGGGCAGCTACGCGGCCACGTCGCTGTCGCCGTCGTCGAAGTGGAACGTGGCGAACTCGTCCGGCGCGTTCAGCTGGTCCTACCCGATGCGCGTGCCGCCGGTGCCGGGTGGTGAGGCGCCGGGCGTGACGCTGTCCTACAGCTCGCAGACCGTGGACGGGCGCACCTCGGCCACGAACAACCAGGGCTCGTGGATCGGTGAGGGCTTCGCGTTCGAGCCGGGGTTCATCGAGCGGTCCTACAAGGCATGTGTGGACGACGGCCACGACGCGGTCGGTGACCTCTGCTGGGCGTACGACAACGCGACGATCTCCCTGGCCGGCCGGTCCGGGAAGCTGATCAAGTCCGGTAACGCGTACAAGCTGAGCTCGGACGACGGCACGAAGATCGAGCGCCTGACCGGTGCGACGAACGGTGACTCCAACGGCGAGCACTGGAAGGTCACCACGGTCGACGGCACGCAGTACTTCTTCGGCCTGAATCGCCTGCCGGGATGGTCGTCGGACAAGCAGGAGACGAACTCGGCCTGGACCGTGCCCGTCTACAGCGACGACGCGGGCGAGCCCTGCTACAACGCCACCTTCGCGAACGCGGCGTGCACCGAGGGGTGGCGCTGGAACCTCGACTACGTCAAGGACCTGCACGGCAACGTCGTCTCGTACTTCTACCAGAAGGAATTCAACTACTACGCGAAGAACGCGAAGTTCGACGTCAACGGTACGAGGTACGACCGCGGCGGCTACCTGACCCGGGTCGACTACGGGCAGAAGGACGGCGCGGTCTACTCCACGAACGCGCCGGCCCGGGTGCACTTCAAGACGGATGAGCGGTGCCTGCCCACCAGCACCGTCAACTGTGCGCCGGGCTCGCTGAACGCCGGCACCGCGACGTCGTGGCCGGACGTGCCGTGGGACCGCAACTGCGCGGAGAACACGAAGTGCACGCCGTCGCAGGCGTCGCCGTCGTTCTGGACCCGCAAGCGCCTGACCTCCGTCACCACCGAGATCCGCGGCGCCTCGACGTGGACGCCGGTGGACGCGTGGGACCTGACGCACACGTTCACCAACAACGCGGACGGCTCCCGCTCGCTGTGGCTCCACAAGATCCAGCACCGTGGCCTGGCCGGTGGCACCGTCACGATGCCCTCGGTCGAGCTCGGCCCGAAGCAGCTGCCGAACCGGATCGACAACGGCACCGCGGACAACATCGCGCCGCTGATCCGCCCCCGCCTCACCCTGGTGCTGAACGACACCGGCGGTCAGGTCGACGTCAACTACAAGGACGCGGACTGCGCCATCGGCAGCCTGCCGACGTCGGAGTCGTCGAGCACGAAGCGCTGCTACCCGGTCAAGTGGAACCCGACCGGCGAGAAGGAACCGATCACGGACTGGTTCCACAAGTACGTGGTGGACTCCGTGATCGAGACGGACAACACCGGTGGCGCGCCGGACATGGTCACCTCCTACGAATACCTCGGCAACGCCGGGTGGAAGAAGGAGGAGCCGAACGGCCTCTCCGACGCCAAGTACCTGACCTGGTCGGACTGGCGCGGCTACGCACACGTGCAGGTGCGGCAGGGCAACGGGCAGATCACCACGACCCGCGGCGACCACTTCTACCTGCGCGGTCTGGGCGGCACGGTCACCGACTCGGTCGGCACCGTGCACACCGACCACGACGAACTGGTCGGCTTCGGGTACGAGACGCAGGCCTTCGACGGCGCGACGATGATCTCGAAGACGGTCACGTCACCGTGGCGGCACGAGACCGCCGCCGTGCAGCACAGCTGGGGCTGGGACCGCTCGTTCTTCGTGTCGCCGGCCTCCGAGCGCGGATTCACCGCGCTGGAGTCCGGCGGGTGGCGGGAGACGAAGACCATCACCACCTACGAGACCGCGCTCGGCCGGGTGACGAGCGTCGACGAGCACGGCGACGTGGCCGTGACCGGTGACGAGAAGTGCACCCGCACCACCTACGCGGACAACCCGAACATCCACCTGTACCAGGTGGTGTCGCAGGTCGAGGGCTTCTCCGTGCTGTGCTCGGCGACGCCGAACCGGGCCACGCAGCTGCTCACCCACGACCGGAACTACCACGACGGCTCGACCGTGCTCGGCGCCGCGCCGTCCAGGGGCGACGTGACGCGGACCGAGAAGCTGGCCACGCACGACGGGACCACGGCGACGTTCGTGCCGGTGGCGAGCACGGTCTACGACGGCTACGGGCGTCCGGTCGAGTCGCGCGACGGCGTCGGGACGCTCACCAAGACCGCGTACACCGAGATCAACGGGCTGACCGCGCTCAAGGTGGAGACCAGCCCGGCACCGTTCAACTTCGTCACCACCACGGAGTACGAGCCGGCCTGGGGCCTGCCCAAGTCGCAGTCGGACCCGAACGGGCGCAAGACCGAGATGGCGTACGACGCGATCGGCCGGCTCGTCAGCGTGTGGAACCCGGACCGGTCGCGAGGCGCGGGCACGACACCGTCGATCAAGTACAGCTACACGATCCAGGCCGGCACGATCGTGTCGACCAAGACCGAGAAGATCGAGGCGGACGGCGTCGGCTACGGCGCCGAGTACACGCTCTACGACGGTTTCCTCCGGCCGCGGCAGACCCAGTCCGAGGGCCCCGAGGGGGGCAGGCTGGTCGCGGACACGTTCTACACGCACACCGGCCAGCTGGCGAAGGTCAACGACACGTACTTCGCGGCGGGTGCGCCGTCGGGCGCGCTGCTGACCAGCGACGGTACGAAGGCGATCGACAACGGGCTGGTCGACCTGCAGACCGCGTACACCTACGACGGGGCCGACCGGGTCAAGGTGACCACGACGCTGGTCTCGGGGCAGGAGAAGTGGCACTCGACCACGCGTTACGGCGGGGATCGGGTGCACGTCGACCCGGTCGCGGGCGAGACTCCGACGACGCGGATCACCGACGCGCGGGGCGCGCTGATCGAGCTGCGGCAGTACCACGGTTCGACCGCGAACGGTGCCTTCGACGCCACGACGTACACGTACAACGTGCGTGGGCAGCAGGCGACGGTCACCGACCCGGAGGGCAACGTCTGGCGGTACTTCTACGACCAGCGCGGCCGGAAGATCAAGTCGGAGGACCCGGACGCGGGCACGTCGACGATCGCGTACAACGACCTCGACCGGCCGGTCACCACGACGAACGGCAACGGCGAGAGCATCCACACCGAGTACGACGTGGTCGGGCGGCCGCTGGCCACCTACGCGGGCACGGACAAGACCGGCACGAAGCTGACCGAGTACACGTACGACACGGTCGCCAAGGGCGAGATGTACACCGCGAGCCGGATCGTCAACGGCAGCAAGTTCATGCAGATCAACTCGGCTTTCGATGTCAACTATCGGCCGACCGAGGTGCGGTTCAGCTTCCCGAAGGCCGAGGTCGGCGACGCCCTGGGCGGCACCTACATCTTCCACACGGCATACAACGCCGACGGGTCGGTGAAGTCGACGACGTTCCCAGCGTCCGGTGGCCTGCCCGGGGAAGGTGTCATCTACTCGTACGACGATCTGCAGCGGCTGACCGGCATCCGAGACGCTACGTCGACGATCCTGACCAAGACGTCGTACGGGCAGACCGGTGAGCTGCTGCAGGCCGAGCTGAACACCGGTGGCAAGAAGGCGTGGCAGACCTTCGAGTACGAGGAGGGCACCAGCCGCCTGGTGAAGTCCCGGCTCGACCGCGAGGGCGCCCCGGTCATCGACTTCGACCAGCGTTACACGTACGACGCGTCCGGCAACGTCGAGAGGATCGAGGACAAGCCGGCCGGCGGCCAGACCGACATCCAGTGCTTCACCTACGACTACCTGCGCCGGATGACCGAGGCCCGGTCGACCGCGGACACGTGTGAGTCCGGCACGGTCGGCGGACCGGCGGCGTACCGGTCGACGTACACCTACGACAAGGCCGGCAACCGGGTCTCCGAAACCCAGCACGGCATCGGCGGCGCCGCCAGCGTGACCCGCGACTACGTCACGCCGGAGCCCGGCGCGGCCCGGCCGCACGCGCTCACCCAGGTGACCGAGAAGACCATCTCCGGCGACCGGCTGCACACCTACGAGTACGACGCCGCGGGCAACATGACCAAGCGCGTACAGGTGGGCGAGGAGCAGACGTTCGACTGGAACGCCGAGGGCAAACTCGACTCGGTCACCAAGGCGGGCCAGAAGACCAGCTACATCTACGACGCCTCCGGCAACCGGATCGTCCGCAAGGAGCCGGGCGCGACCACGCTGTACGTCGGCGGCATGGAGCTGAAGCTGAAGACGGCCACCGGCGTCGTCGACGGCACCCGCTACTACCCGGTCGGCAGCGGCGCGGTCGTGGTCCGGACCGTGGCGGGCACGTTCTTCGAGGTCGCCGACCACCACGGCACCGGCCAGGCCAGCATCGACGCCACGACCGGCGCGATCACGATGCGGCGCAGCACGCCGTTCGGTACGCCGCGCGGCACCCAGCCGGCGTCGTGGTCGAGTGAGAAGGGCTTCGTCGGCGGGACACAGGACTCGTCGACCGGGCTGACGCACCTCGGGGCGCGCGAATACGACCCGGCGATCGGCCGGTTCATCTCGGTCGATCCGATCATCGACAGCGCCGACCCGCAACAGATGCACGGGTACGCCTACGGCAACAACAACCCGACCTCGTACTCCGACCCGGACGGACTCCGCCCGCTGGTCACCGAGGGCGGCCACGCCGAGGAGATGTTCCACAAGACCAACAACACCCAGTTCAAGAAGGCCTCGAACGGCAAGTTCTACCTGTACGACCGCCCCAGCGGCAAAAAGGCCACCACCGCCAACATCGGCGGCTACAGCGTCGCCCCCACGCCCACGGTCGACCCCGCGGTCGCGCGCGCCCAGGCCGAGGCCGAGGCGGCCAGGCAGATGGTCATCTCGGTCGCCAAGGAACTCGGCGTGATCCTGATGGAAGAATTGGGCATCACCGACGCCTTGGACTGCTTCACCAAGGGCGACCTGGGCGGCTGCGCCGCCACCGCAGTCACCGTCCTCACCAGCTTCATCGGCGGCCTCCCGGCCAAACTCGCCGCGAAGTACGGCCTCCGCTGGGGCAAGGCCGCAGCCCTGGGCAAACGCCTGTACAACCTCGGCGGCAAGCTCATCGAGGGCGCCCAGAAGTGGATCGCGAGCCGCAAGCGCGTTGACGCTCTCGGGAGTTGTCTTACAAGCGGCAGGCCTAACAGCTTTACGCCAGGGACCCTGGTGCTGATGGCCAACGGCACTACCAAGCCGATCGAGGACGTCGAGGTCGGAGATCAAGTCCTGGCCACACAGCCTGAGACGGGCGAGACCGCAGCAAAGACGGTAGTCGCCACGATCGTCGGCAGCGGCGAGAAGAGCCTTGTTCGGCTCACTGTCGACACCGACGGTGACGAGGGTGACTCGGTTGACGAGATCACGGCCACCGACAATCACCCGTTCTGGATCCCCGAGGCAGGTGAATGGTTGCAGGCTATCGACCTGCAACCAGGTCAGTGGCTTCAGACATCTGCCGGCACCTGGGTCCAGATTACTGCGGTCTCTCGGTGGACTCAGTCTTATCAGCAGGTGCGCAACCTTACCGTCGGCGAGATTCACACATACTATGTTGTCGTCGGCAGTACTTCTGTACTCGTACACAATTGTGGGGACGAGTACGACGGGTTGCACCGTGCGGAAGGTGAGTCCAGTCAACTCGAAGATTACGAACCGCAGCACCTTCGGCCGGAGGCGACTGCTGAAGTACCGCTGAAATTTGCAGTGGTTGGGGCCGTTGAAGGTGCGACGGATAAATGGTCGGCCAGCCTTCCGTCGAAAATCCTCGGTTACTTGCCGGAGGGCAACTTGAAAACCGGATTGGATGTCGCTGGGCGGGTCGCGTATGGTGCCTACTATTCTAGGCGTGCATACTATGAAAACGGCGGTGGGTATCCGGCAATGCATCGAGCGCCTGAGCGGTATCGCGGTCGGCATCGCTCATAGCAATAGGCTGATGACGGAGTTGAGGTATCGATGTCTGTTGTTGTTGGTGGCGGCCTGTACCGAGTGCTTCAAGGCGCATGTCGAGTTGCCGCTGACCTGAATCAGCTGGCAATCGGTACGGACACGGTTTTTGTCGCATTGCTTAATGCATTCCCTAATATTGCTTCGTTGGTAGGCCCTCGGCCGGTCAGGGTGACTGGATACGATTTGCATCAGGGCGTGGAAGCTGCCGCAGTCGATCTTGTACCTGAGGTCGAAATTGAGTTGGGACGCGCTCTGAAGGAAGTGCATTGGCGTGTGTTTGGCTGGGTGCGTGACGGCACGCCATCGAATGTTCCCTCTTGGACAAATGGGGCGCGATCGGTGCTTCGTCTCGCGATGGCGATCGCTGCTTCGCGCCGGGATTCATGGGTGGGTGCAGATCACCTGCTAGAGGCGCTGATGGCGGACCAAGAGGGAGTGCCGGCTCGATTGATTCGGCAGCGAGGAGTGAATCTGGATCACTTGACGACGGTTGCGCGACAGGTGTGGCCGACACCCGGAGGTGAGCCTCCGCGTCGGGCGCTCGCCGAGCTGATGCACCGGGCTGGGGTTCTCGTCTCGCCAGGCCAGGAGAACCGTGCAATGGGGGCGTTGACACGTCATCTGACGTCTGGAGTCGTTCATCTGTTGACTAACGCGAGCCCGGCTCTAGCGTTTTTGGAAGACGAAGCCATTGCTGAAACGGTCCGCTCGGGGTGGCCTCAGACGACGTCGGCGCATTTGCTGCTGGCGGTTGTGGTGCTGGAAGAAGAGATGATGGCGGGTGATTTTTACCCGTCGGATAATTATCTTTCAGCTTGTGGCATCGTACTGAAATCCATCGGATTTGATCGAGGAAAGGCGTACCGATACCTCGAATCGGTCATGCGGGAAGAGCAGTCCGCTTCACCGCAGAGGCGGCGGGCCTGGAGGAGTAATCCGAAGAATCCGCCGTGGACGATAACTGCGGTGCGAGTCGCGGACTCTGCGCGAGGTGTTGGTAGCGCGCCGGTGGGAAGTGCGCATCTCTTGTATTCCATTCTCGTCGACTCCGACGATATTGGTCGGCGCCTGTTGCGCGAGCAGGCCATCGATCCGCAGGACGTTCGCGTTTCGTTGGCGCGGCGTCTCGCCTTGGGTAACTCTGAGGCTTAAGTGGCGGCGGGTGGATGGCTGTCGTCCCCGCGTGGTAATTGGGTGATAAGGCCGATGTCTTTGATGCGGCACGTGCAGTGGCGGTCATTTGCTGTTCGTCGACCGGCTAATAGCTGCAGCGAATGTTTGGGTTACGCCTTGATTTTTGTCGTTTCTCTGAGGGGAATGTTGTGTCAAGTTTGCGCGGCTTTCCATTAGTTGGATATAGGGGTCGATCTCGTCATGCGCTCGCAATCTTCGGCTGCGTGCTGATTGCTGCTGTGTCGCTCAATGGCTCGGCATCTGCGGCGCCCATTTATCTAGCAAGAGCTGTCCCTGTTGGAATATCGACTGATTCTGCATTTGCTGGCAGCGTGGCGGCGGGCGTGTGTAATGGGACCGGTGGTGCGTATGACTTTCAACGGGGATCGGCGCCGAGATGTTGCTATAGCCGACCCTGGTGCTAATGATGGCGCTGGACGAATAATAGTGCAGTACGAGGGAATCAACACCACTCAGGTCCTTGATCCGGCCGTCGCCGGTAACAATAAGTTCGGTGCTCAGGCCGGGGATCAGTTCGGGTATTCAATGGATATCGTGGACTGGGATTCGGATGGGTGCACGGATCTGCTGGTCGGGGTGCCCTTCGAGGATCTGGCGAGCGGTGGGCGCGATCACGGCATGGTGCACCTGATCTACGGGTCGCCGGACGGGCTGGGCAAGGGCAAGGTCAGTGAGAACTGGACGCAGGACAGTGACGCCGCCGGGTTCGGGGATGTCGCGGAGAGCCGGGACAACTTCGGGTTCTCCGTTGCCGCGTCGCGGACGGCGGCGAATCAGCCGTACCTCCTGATCGGGGTGCCGGGCGAGGACACCTTCGGCCACTGGGACACGGGGCTCGTGCACATGCTGCGCGGGACCATGAACTACACGCTCTGGGTCGGCGACGGGATTCCGGGCGCGGCGGTGGCTGACGGTCGGGTCGGCTACCCGCTGAACGCAAGTGCGCATGATTTCGTGCTGAGCGGTCGGATGGCGTCATCGGCAACGTTGCGTTCGTCGGCTCGACGGAGGTGTTCAGCAGTACGGCGATGAACCGGGGGCTGTCGAAGCTGGTGGCTGACATCGATCAGGACTCGAAGGACGGTTCCAGGACCGAGATGGCTGGGCGGGTGATCAGCGGTTCGTTGTAACGGACCCGGCGTATGCCGCGCTCGGTACGGGCACCGGGATGAAGCGGGAATCAGCGGGCGTCCGCAGTGCGGTGGTTACTTTCCAAGAATCTGCGGCGTACGCCGACTGGCATTGGTGCCATGTCGTTCTTTGTCGTAGTCGCATTTTTGGAGGGAGGAACTGTGGATGTCATGCGCGGGATTCTGAAAATAAGACCGGATGGTCGATCGCGTCACGTGTTCGCGGTCTTTGGTTGTGTACTCATCGGTGCGGGGTTCCTCACCGGTTCGGCATCCGCCGGGCCTCGGCAGCCTACGGCGGCGGAACCGGCTGCCGTGGCGGACGCTGTGGCGGCTGCCAACACTCTGGCGCCTGCCGACGCTCTGGCTTCCGCCAGCACTGTGGCGGCCGCCAACGCTGGTGCGGTCGCGGCCGGCTGTGGTGGGACCATCGGTGGTGCGCACGATTTCAATGGGGATCTGAAGCGCGACATCGCCATCGCCGACCCGGGGGCGAACAACGGCGCCGGGCAGATCGTGGTGCAGTACGAGGGGGTGGCCGGTACTCAGGTCATCGATCAGACGTTCGCCAGTGGCGGTGCCTTCGCGGCCGGGGCTGAGGACCAGTTCGGCTTCGCGATGGAGGCCGTGGACTGGAACTCGGACAGCTGCACGGATCTGCTGGTCGGGGTGCCGTACGAGGATTCGACGGCCGGTGGGCGGGACCACGGGATGGTGCACCTGATCTACGGGTCGCCGGACGGTCTCGGCAAGGGGAAGGCCAGTGAGAACTGGACGCAGGGCTCCGGCGGCTTCGGCAATGTCGCGGAGGGGCGGGACAACTTCGGGTTCGCCGTCGCGGCGGCGCGGACGGCCGCGTTCGAGCCGTACCTGCTGATCGGTGCGCCCGGGGAGGATCTGGGCGACATCTGGGACGCGGGGATCGTGCACGTGGTGCGGGGCACGGCGAACTACGCGATGTGGAGCGGCAACGGCGTACCGGGTGATCCGGAGCGTGACGACCAGGTCGGCTATGCCCTTGACGCGTCCACCCATCATTTCGTGCTGGGGCGGCCGGGGCAGACCGTCTCCGGCCAGGGATTCGCCGGGGCGTCGCAGGTGTACAGCAGCGTGGCGATGAACGGTGACCTGCCGAAGTGGGTGGCCGACATCAACCAGGACTCGAAGGACACCGCGGGCACCGAGATCCCGGGCGTGGCCCGGCGCGGCGACCAGTGGGGCAAGTCGGTGGCGATCATCCAGTACAAGGGGACCGCCACGTCGCTGCTCGCGGTCGGTGTGCCGAACGAGGAGGTCGGCGGCGTCCCGGATGCGGGCATGGTGCAGCGGTTCGTCGTGACCGACACGGCGTACAGCGTGCTCGGCGCGGTGACGGAGGCGACGCCGGGAATCGGTGGCGACCCGCAGCGCGGTGGCTACTTCGGCTTCAGTGTGCGGCTGGCTCACCACGCCGCGCCCGGGCCGGTCACCGACGACACGCTGCTGCTGGCGGTCGGCGTGCCGGGCAAGGATGTGCGGGGGGTGCGGAACGCGGGCACGATCCGGGTCTTCCGCGCCACGTCCACCACGATCCCGGGTGACATCGGCGTGGACCGGGACACGATCCTGCCGGGTGATCCGACGGCCGGCGAGATGATCGGCATGGCGATGAGTGAGTCCGCTGCCCGGCTGCACATCGGTACGCCGACCGGCGACGACAAGCTCTTCGGTATTCCGTGGTTCTGGCTGGCGGCCGGGACGCTGAACTACGACTACGTGTTCCCGAACGCCGGCACCACCGCTCCCGCCGGTTCCGCACTCATCGGATGGACCGCGTCATGACGACACACGGCAAGCGATGGATACGCGCGGCCGGGCTCACCGCCGGACTTGCCGGCCTGCTCGGCGCACTCGCCTATGTGGAATACGTGCCGGAGGTGGCGGTGGCCGCTCCGGCGGTGTCCGCCCCGGCGGAGGACGGGCGGCAGACGCAGGAGGCCGCGATCGAGGCGGCGGCGAAGACCGGTAAGCCGGTGGAGATCCTGGCGTTCCGCGGTGAGCGCCGCGAGGTGTTCGCCAACCCGGACGGCACCACGACCGAGAACACGTACGTCCAGCCGGAGCACGTGGCGAAGGGTGACTCCTGGGTGCCGGTGGACACCACGCTCGTCGCACGCTCGGACGGGTCGGTCGCGCCGAAGGCCGTACCGTTCGGTGCGGCACTGTCCGGAGGCGGTGCCGAGGATCCGTTCATCGAGGTGGAGCGGGCCGGCCGCACGCTCGGTCTGACCTGGCCGGGGGCGCTGCCGAAGCCGGTGCTCAACGCCGATCAGGCGACGTACGGCGAGGTGCTGCCCGGTGTCGACCTGGTGGTCAACGTGACGTCGACCGGGTTCTCGCACGTGCTCGTGATCAAGAACGCCGAGGCGGCCGAGAATCCGGAGCTGGCCGAGCTCGACCTCGGGCTCAGCACCGGCGGGCTGAGCGTGCGCGCGGAGGACGGCGGCCTCGTCGCGGTGGATGCCGCGACCGGTGGCGCGGTCTTCGAGGCGGCGCCCCCGGTCATGTGGGATTCCGGATCGGCGCCGCGGGCCGGTGCCCGCACCGCCGCGCCGGAGCAGGCCGACCCGACGCGCGCCGCGCCGAACAACGCCAAGCGCGCGAAGCTCGGCGTGCGGCTGGACGAGGACGGGCCCGGCGGGGACGCGCCGGGCAAGGACCAGACGACGCTGACGCTGACGCCGGACCGGGCGATGCTCACGGCGAAGGACACCCGCTGGCCGGTGTACGTCGACCCGGTGTGGGCCGACACGTCGAACTCCGGCTGGGCCGGTGTGCAGAAGGCGTTCCCGAACCAGCGGAACTGGAAGTTCTCCGGTAACGCGGGCGTCGGCCTGTGCCCGCCGGAGGACGCCAACTGCGCGGGTGGCAACGACGTCAAGCGCATCCTGTACGCGCTGCCGTCGCCGTACCAGGGCAAGGACATCATCAGCGCGCAGTTCCACGTGGGCATGACGTACAAGTGGGGCAACGTCACGAAGCCGGTGTCGCTGCACCTGGTGCACGGCGAGATCTCCGCCGGTACGACCTGGGGCAACCAGCCGGGGATCGGGACGTTGCAGGAACAGAAGTCACCGACGAACACGGTCGCCTGCAACGCGCGCAACGTCGAGTTCAACGTCAAGGACGCGCTCACGTACGCCGCCGCGATCAAGGTGTCGACGACCACGTTCGTGCTGAAGGCGACGAACGAGGGTGACGGCCAGGCGTGGAAGCGCTTCTGCGGCAACGCGTTGCTGCGGGTCAACTACAACACCCCGCCGAACCGGCCGGCGCAGAGCCAGCTGGTCACCACGCCGGGCGGTGCCTGCGTGCAGGGTGCGAACGTGCCGTACACCGACACGATCCCGGAGCTGAAGGCCACGCTCTCCGACCCGGACCACAACCCGGGCCGGCACACCGAGGACCTGCTCGCCGACTTCGAGCTGACCTGGACGACGCCGGCCGGGGAGAAGGTGTCCCGGCTGATCGCCACTCCCACGAAGGCGAGCGGCTCGCAGTTCAGCATCACCGCGCCGGCCGACATACCGGAGAACGTGGTGGTGTCCTGGCAGGTGCGGGCGTGGGACGGGCGGGCCCGCAGCCAGTGGAGTGGCGAGGGCGGGCAGACGGTCTGCCAGTTCGTCTACGACCGGAGCCAGCCGGAGGGACCGGACATCGACTCGGCGGAGTATCTGCCCTCGGACGCCGCTGACACGACGCCCGCCTGTGTGGAGAGCGAGGCCTGGCTCGGCTCGGTCGGCGGGTACGGGACGTTCACGTTCGACAGCCCGTCGGCGGACGTCACGAGCTACCGGTACGGCTTCAACACCAACCCGTCGGCGAACAACGTGCTGACGCCCTCGACGCCGGGTGGGCCGGTGTCGGTGGAGTGGATGCCGACCGCGGAGGGCCCGAATTTCGTCACGGTGCAGGCGTTCGACAAGGCGAACAACGACACGGTGACGTCCGTGTGCACGTTCCGGGTCGGCATCCGGCCGTCCACGGCGGAGTGGGCGCTGGACGAGCCGGCCGGCGCGACCACCGCGGCTGACGCCCGCGGGACGCTGCCGGCCACGGCCGCCGCCGGTGTCACGTTCGACGTGCCGGGCCCGGCCTGCCAGGACACCGCGACCGGGTGTACGGACAATGCGGTGGCTCTGAACGGCACCGCGACCGGGTATCTGACCACCGGCGCGGGTGCGGTGCCGATCGACACCAGCCGGGCGTTCGCGGTCGGGGTGTGGGCGCGCCTGGCGGACGACGCCACCGCGCGCACCCGCGACCAGGTCGTGCTCAGCCAGGACGGCACCGGTGAGTACGCGTACTCGATCGGTTACGAGGCGGCGACCCGCACGTGGACGGCTCGGGTGCCGCACAACGACGTGATGAACGTCGACTCGCACTGGGCCAAGAGCACGGTGCCGGCCGTCTTCGGCGAGTGGACACACCTGGCGCTCGTCGTGAACGCACCGGCGCGGAGGATGACGTTCTACGTCAACGGCATCCCGCAGGGCCAGGATCTGGTGTCGGCCAGCTGGTACGCGGACGGACCGGTGCAGATCGGCCGCCGGTACCACAAGACCGGCTACCGCGACTTCTTCCAGGGTGAGGTCGCGGACGTGGCGCTCTTCGACCGGGTGCTGATGCCGGAACAGGTCCGGGCGGCGTCCGAACTGCCGCCCCGCCGGGTCGGCTACTGGACGCTCAACTCGGCCGCCGGTGGCACGTCGCCGTACTACAGCGACGACGACGTCACTCCCGGCCAGGACCTGACGCTGGCCGGCGGACCGGTGCTGTACGCGCCGGACCTCGACGCCGACCCGACGGCCACGTCGGCACTGGTCGGTGCCGGTCATCTGGTCCTCGACGGCGTCGACGACCATGCGTACACGGGCGGGCCGGTGGCCGCGACCGACGGCAGCTTCACGGTGTCCATGCGGGTGCTGCCCTCGTCCGCGCAGTGCGGTACCGGCCGGGCGGCGATCTCGCAGGCCGGCACCCGGTCGAGCGGTTTCGTGATCCGGTGCGGCACCAGCGGCCGCTGGGAGGCGGTCCTGCCGCGGGACGACGCGAACGGGGCGGCGGCCACCGTCATCGACACCGGGGTCCCGGTGAGCACCGATGGCAGCGGGCAGCATCTCGCGCTGGTCTACGACGCGTTCCTGAACACGGTGTCGCTCTACGTGGACGGCGCGCTGAGCGCCACGGCGACGGCCTCGCACTCGTCCGACTGGGCCGCCGGCGGCGGGCTCCAGGTCGGCCGGGCGCTGGCCGACGGCGTGTACGGCCAGTACTTCGCCGGTGTCGTCGACGACGTGCGGGTCTACACCGGCGTGGCGACGACGCCGATGGTGCAGCTGCTGGCCTCGCGGCAGGAGCAGACGCAGCTCTGACGAACGCGTCCGGTCCGTGGGAGGGTGACGTCTCTCCCACGGACCGGACGCGTCGCGGGGCCGGTCAGGCCGGTGGCAGGCCCGCGTGGATGGCGCGGACCGTGGCGATGGTGTCGGCCTCGGCCGCGGTCTTGTCATCGCGGTAGCGCAGCACGCGGGCGAAGCGCAGCGCCACGCCGCCGGGGTAGCGCGGGCTGGTCTGGACGCCGTCGAAGGCGATCTCGACCACCTGCTCGGGCCGGACCGTGACCACCCAGTCGCCGCGGTCGACGGCGAGGGACAGGAAGCGCTCGGTCTGCCAGCGCAGCAGTTCGTCGGTGAGGCCCTTGAAGGTCTTGCCGAGCATGACGAACCCGCCGGTCTGCTCGTCGCGCGCGCCGAGGTGCAGGTTGGACAGCCAGCCCTTGCGGCGGCCGCTGCCCCACTCGACCGCGAGCACGACCAGGTCGAGCGTGTGCCGGGGCTTGACCTTGACCCAGGCGCCGCCGCGGCGGCCGGAATCGTACGGCGCGTCCAGCGACTTGACCACCACGCCCTCCTGCCCGGCGCGGATCGCGGTGGCGAACAGCTCGGCGCCGCGCTCGGCGTCGCCGGCCCGCTCACGGCCGACGATCAGCTCCGCCGGCAGCGTGTCCGCGAGCGCGGCCCAGCGCTCGGCGCCGGGCGCGTCCAGCAGGTCGGTGCCGTCGAGGTGCAGCAGATCGAAGAAGTACGGCGTGAGCAGCGTGCCGGTCGCGGAGACGGTGCCGCCGGTGCGGGTCGCGGCGCGGGCGGACGTCTCCTGGAACGGGCGCGGCCGGCCGGTGGCGTCCAGCGCGATCGCCTCGCCGTCCAGCACCAGGTCGCCGGGCGGCAGCGTGCGGACGGCCGCGACCACCTCGGGCATGCGGCCGGTGACGTCGTCGAGGCTGCGGGTGAAGACGGAGACGTCGTCGCCGGTGCGGTGCACCTGGATGCGGATGCCGTCGAGTTTCACGTCGACCATCGCGGGCGCGCCGGTGCTCTCCAGCGCGGCCTCGACCGTGGGCGCGCTCTGCGCGAGCATCGGGGCGAGCGGGCGGCCGACCCGGAGGCTGAACTCGGCGAGCGCGGGTGCGCCGCCGTGCAGCGCGGCCGCGGCCACGGTTTTGAGGTCACCGCTGAGCAGCAGCGCGCGGCGCACGGCGGGGGCCGGGACGTCCGCGGCCTTCGCGATCGCGTCGGCGAGTATGCCGGCCTGGGCGCCCTGGCGCAGCTCGCCGCTGAACAGGCCGGTCAGCAGCCGCTGCTCCTCGGCGGTGGCGGCGGTGAAGAGCGCGCCGACCAGTGCGCGGCGTTTGGTCTGGGAGCCGGTGCCGGCGACCGCGGCCAGCTCCGCGATGGCGGCGTCCACGCCGGCGACGGTCAGCGTCGGCTCGGCCGCGGGCGACGGGAGGTCGCGCAGGCTCGCATAACCCACGCCGGTCTGGCGCTGGCGCAGCTCACCGGCGAGATAGGCGGCACCGGCGGTCACCTCGCCGGGGTCGAGCCGGCGCAACGCGTCCGCGAGCAGCTCGATCTTCGCCTTACGCGCCGGCGTGGCCGCGACGGCGGAAGAGGTGGCTGCCAGGTCGATGAACCTCACGGATCCATCCTGGCAGCCACCTCCGACAATTACGCGGCAATAGAGGGCTCCACGACCCGGAGGCCGCGGGCCCGGACCGCGTCGGCGAGGCGGGCGAGCTGACCGTCCACCGCGACCAGGGCGGCGGAGAGGTCGTCGAGGTGCTCGGCGAGGACGGTGTCGTCCCACCCGGAGACGTCCACGTCTCCCAGCGCGCTCACGGCGGCGTCCAGCCGCGCGATCACATCATTCGTACTCATGTACGAATGCTAGCGCATCTACCCCTTGTGGAGTGCTTTCGCCACGGTCGACAGCAGCAGCGCCTCCGCCAGGCACGCGCGCTGGAACTCGCCCAGGTGCAGGCTCTCGTTCGGGCCGTGCGCCTTGGAGTGCGGGTCCTCCACGCCGGTGACCAGGATGGCCGCGCCGGGGAACATCTTCTGGAACGTGGCGATGAACGGGATCGATCCGCCGATGCCCACGTCGACCGGCTCGGCGCCGTCCCACGCGGTGCGGAACGCGTCCCGCGCCGCGTCGAACGCCGGGCCGGTCGCGTCGATCACCGAGGGCGAGCCGTCCTGCTCCAGCGTGACCGTGACCCGCGCGCCCCACGGCGCGTGCTTCTCCAGGTGGGTCTTGAGCGCGGCGTACGCCGTCTTCGGGTCGTCGCCGGGCGCCAGGCGCAGGTTGAGCTTCGCCCGGGCGGACGGGACCAGCGCGTTCGGGGCCTCCGCGGTCGGCGGCGCGTCGATGCCGAGGATCGCCAGCGACGGCTTGGTCCACATCCGGTCGGTGAGCCGGTCGGTGCCGATGAACTCGACGCCGTCGAGCATCCCGGCCTCGGCGCGGAGCCGGTCCTCCGGGTAGTCGAGCGCGGACACGGCCCGGCCGAACAGGCCCGCCACGGCCACGTCGCCGGCGTCGGTGTGCAGCGTGCCGAGCAGCTTGACCAGCGTGGTCAGCGCGTCCGGCGCGACGCCGCCGAACATGCCGCTGTGCACCGCGCTGTCCAGCGTGCGGACCTCGACGAACGCGTTGACGATGCCGCGCAGCGAGGTGGTCAGCGCGGGCACGCCGACGTCCCAGTTGGCCGAGTCGGCGATCACGATGACGTCCGCGGCGAGCCCGGCGCCGTGCGCCTCCAGCAGCGCGTCCAGCGACTCGGAGCCGTACTCCTCCTCGCCCTCGATGAAGAGCACCACGCCGACCGGCAGCGCGTCACCGTACGCCCGGAGCGCCGCGATGTGCGCCATCACGCCCGCCTTGTCGTCGGCGGCGCCGCGGCCGTAGAGCCGGCCGTCCCGCTCGACCGGCTCGAACGGGTCGCTCTGCCACATGCTCCGGTCGCCGATCGGCTGCACGTCGTGGTGCGCGTAGAGCAGCACGGTCGGCGCGCCGGGCGGGGCCGGCTTGGTCCCGATCACGGCGGGCTGGCCGCCGGCCCGCACGATCCGGGTCTCCAGACCCTCCGCGCGCAGCAGTTCGGCGACCGCCTCGGCGGAGCGCTCCACGTGCGAGAAGTCGAACCCCTCGAAGGCGATCCCGGGAATCCGCACGAGCCGTTCCAGGTCGGCGCGCACGCCCGGCATCTCCCGCAGGATCGCCGCGCGGATCGCCGCCTCATCCATGATCAAATCCGTCATACCGCAATCCTATTGCCGGTCGCCACGTGGGCGACCGGCAACGATCCCACCGCCGCGGTCCCGGGAGGCGGGAGTGCACTATCGGTCGGCGCCGCCGTTCGCACCCGGCGGGCGGCGCCGGGCCGCGCGGGACGCGGAGTCGGCCGCGGTGGCCGCCCAGTCGCGCGCCTTGCCGGCCTGGCTGCCGGCCCACTCGCCGATGTCGGCCGCGCCGCCGCCGACCCGGCGGACCAGCCCGACCAGCGGGTCGGTCGAGTTCGCGAAGGACTCGCGGTAGGACTCCGCGGCCTCCTTCGCCGCGTCGCTGACCGTGGCGTCGCCGTCCGTGTCGCGGTGCGGATAGTCGCCGCCGAGAATCCGCGCGTACGCCCCCGAGTCGATCCACTGGCGCAGGTCGGCCGCGCGCGCGACCGGCACCGGGTGGCTGCTCCACGCGGTCATCCGCAGCTTGTGCAGGCTGTCCCGGACGTCGCCGCCGCCGGTGTACTCCGCGGCCTGCTCCAGGAACGCGGTGGTGTCGATCTGGCTGAGGTCGCCGCCGCCCGCGAGCTTCATCAGCAGGCGCAGCGCCGCGGCCGGGTCCTGACCGGCGAGCAGGCCGGCGCGGTCCGCGGAGAGCTCGGCCTTGCGCCACCACTCGTACATCGCCGCGATGATCGCCCGGATCGCGATCGCGCCGACCGGCAGCCAGGCGATGTTGGTCGCCCAGCGGGTCAGCACCATCAGGATCGTCTTGTAGACCGCGTGGCCGCTGCGCACGTGGCCCAGCTCGTGCCCGAGCAGCGTGCGCAGCTCCTCGTCGTCGAGCTGCTGCACCGCGCCGGTGGTGATCACGATGAACGGGCGGTCCAGGCCGATCGCCTTGCCGCCGATCATGGGATTCTGCTCGACGAACAGCTCGGGCAGCTCCTCGATGTCGAGCGCGGCGCCGGCCTCCGCGTAGCGCGCGTAGACCGACGGGTACTGCCGGTGGTCGACCCGGATGCCGCCGGCCAGGTAGGAGAGGCGGAAACCGCGCTCGTTCCACATGCCGAAGAACGCCTTCACCACGTCGTCGAAGCCGCGCAGCTCGCGGAGCGCGGTGAGCGCGCCCCGGTCGGCCGGGTGCTCCCAGGCCCGGGAGCTGACGCCGGTCAGCGTCACCCGCCGTCGGGCCGGGGTGTTGCCTGTGGGGTCGGTCGTCATGTCACGCTCCCGAGATAGCCGAACTCCCTGCGATCGTGCCCCAGCCCGGCAACCCCCGCGACCCTGAGCTTCCCCCTAGGGCGTGGCCCGCCGGCCACGCCCGGGGGTCTACGGCCACGCCCGGGGGCTCATGCGCCGCGGATGGCCTCGCCGGCGATCTCGATCCGGACCTTCTTGCCGACCAGTACGCCGCCGCTCTCCAGCGCCACGTTCCAGAGCAGGCCGTAGTCCTCGCGGTTGATCTCGGTGTGCGCGCTGAAGCCCACGATGTCCCGGCCGTACGGATCGCGTCGCGCACCGCCGAACTCGACCTTCAGCTCCACCGGGTGGGTCACGTCCTTGATCCGCAGGTCGCCGGAGAGCACGAACCTGCCGGACCGCTTGGCCGCCGGCTCCGGCACCGTCGCCACGGAACGCCGGGTGAGTTTGTTGCCGGCCCGCATCTTCGCCCACGAGAAGATGGCGTCGTCGGGCTCCTCGTATTTCACCCCGGTGCTCCGGAATTCCAGCGTCGGGAACGTCTCGACGTCGAGGAAATCGGCGCCGGAGAGATGCGCGTCACGTTCCGGATTCGTGGTGTCGATACTGTTTGCCTGAATGACGGCCGTCACACCGGATTGCAGTGGGTCGTCGGCCACCGTAATCGTGGCCCGAGCCCGGGTGAACTCTCCGCGCACCGGGCTGACCATCATGTGCTGCGCCGTGAAGCCCACCCGCTTGTGCGCCTCGTCCAGCTCGTATGTCCCGGGCGACGGAATGACCATGCCATTCCACTCCCGCGTCGGGCTGTCGGCCATGGTTACACGTACCCCCGAAATCGCATTGACCCTTCGTCCGATTAGATCACAGCAATTCCGTCGCCCATATTGTCCTATTTCGTGGATGTTTCGGGCCGTTAACCGCGGATGTCCGGACGGCATGGGTTAATTCCGGGGGAAAGAAATGTGGCCGAAGATTCACTGAGAGAATTCCGACAGTCGTCACGGGTGGCGGTGGGGCGAATAGGTGGGCGTCGCTAAACGCGGCGAATGTGCCCGTGACCCCGCCCATGATATCGATCAGCCCGCACCTCGGCACGAGTTGCCCGGAAGTCCGGAGCACGATCCCGGCGAATGCCATATTCATTCCGACGGCTCGTGGTGAGGAGGGGCGATGAGGGGACCGGTGGCCGCGTTCCGTGACCTGCGGGTCGCGGGAAAACTCGCGCTCAGCTTCACGGTGGTCCTGCTGCTGTCGCTGGTGATCGGCCTGGTCGGCATGGTGCAGCTGCGCCAGGCGCAGGACCGGCTGCAGGGCATGTACCGGGACAGCCTGCAGGCGATCTACTGGCTCGGCCTGGTCGACACGGCCAACCAGGAGACCGGCCGGGAGCTGTTCAACTACGCGATCGCGCCGACCGGGACCGCGATGGCCGAGATCGCGGACGAGATGGCGGTGACCGACGAGGAGCTGGACAGCAACTGGGGGCTCTACACGGCCACCGACATGACCGGCCGGGAGGAGGCACGCGACCGGTTCGACGCCGCACTCACCGAGTTCCGGCAGGTCCGCACCGCCTCGCTGATCCCGGCCGCCGAGTCCAGCGACTTCGACGCGTTCCTGACCGCGTACGACGCGCGCGGCCGGGCGCTGGAGAGCGCGATGAGCGAGGCGCTGGACGACCTGCAGGAGATCGAGGACACCGCCGCGCAGCAGGCGCTGGACGACGCGACCGCCGCCTCCACCGCGGCCGCGACGCTGATCTGGCTCTTGATCGCCGGTGCGATCGCGCTCAGCGTGGCGGTGGTGATCGTGATCAGCCGCATGATCGCCGGGCCGCTGGCGCGAACCGTGGCGGTCCTGAACGGACTGGCCGAGGGCCGGCTCGACCAGCGGCTCGACGTGACCGGCCGGGACGAGGTCGGACGGATGGCCACGTCCTTCAACACGGCGCTGGACCGGATCGCCGGCGCGATGCGGGAGATCGGCACGAACGTCGACACGCTCGTCTCGTCCAGCGAGGAGCTCTCCGCGGTCGCCGGGCGCGTCAGCGACTCGGCCGCGCGCTCGTCCGCGCAGGCGCAGGCCGCGTCGTCCGCCGCGGAGCAGATCAGCGTGAACATCTCCACCATCGCCGCCGGGAGCGACGAGATCGGCGCCTCCATCTCGGAGATCGCCCGCTCCACGTCCAGCGCCGCCGACGTCGCGGCCGGCGCGGTGACCGCGTCCGCGCGGGCCGGCGAGATCCTCGACCAGCTGGGTGCGTCGTCCGCCGAGATCGGCAACGTGGTCAAGCTGATCACCGCGATCGCCGAGCAGACCAACCTGCTCGCGCTGAACGCCACGATCGAGGCGGCCCGGGCCGGCGACGCGGGCAAGGGCTTCGCGGTGGTGGCGAGCGAGGTCAAGGACCTGGCGCAGGAGACCGCGCGGGCGACCGGTGACATCGGCAGCCGGGTGGCCGCGATCCAGGGCGACGCCGAGGCCGCGGTCGCCGCGATCGCGGACATCAGCGGCGTGATCGAGCAGATCAACGCGACCCAGACCGCGATCGCGGCCGCGGTCGAGGAGCAGACCGCGACCACGGCCGAGATGAGCCGTAACGTGAACGAGGTGGCCACCGGCTCGTCGGAGATCAGCGCGAACGTCACCGGGGTCGCGGACGCGGCGGCCGAGACGACCGGCGCGGCCGGTGACACGGCCCGGACCTCGACCGATCTGGCCCGGGTGGCGACCGCGTTGCGGCAGAACCTCGCGCTCTTCCGCTACTGATCACGGCGCGTGCGGTTGTCCGCGACCGCCGCGTGACCGGCAGGGAGGCCGCCCGCGGCCGACCGGTGCCCGCGGGAGCACTGGGAAGGTGCCCGCGCCGGAAGCGGGACGACGGGTTCGGTCAGGGTTTTTCGGCGGCGGCGTTCGCGTAGTGCTCCGCGTCCTCGGCGAGACGGCTGCCGGCCGGGGTGACCGGGCCGCGGGCCTCACGGCGGGCGGCCCAGCCGAAACCGGCCAGCGTGAGGACGGCGAAGAGCCACCACTGGACGGCGTAACCGCCGTTCTGCCACGCGTTCTCGTGGCGCGCCTCGATCTGTGTGAAGATCGGGTCGGCGGCCGGCTGCTGCTCGGTGAGCTGCAGGAACGTGCCGTAGATCGGGTACGGCAGCTCCGGCGCGAGCAGGGGCAGGCCGATGCGCCGGGTCTCCACCCGGCCGTCGCGCCGCTCGATTGCGCCGGCCTTGCTCTCGGTGAGCCGGATCTTGCCGATCACGGTGACCGTGCCGGCCGGCGCCGGCGGGATCGCGGGCCGGGCGAGCGCGCCGCCGTCGGCCGGCGGGATCCAGCCGCGGTCGACCAGCACCGCGGTGCCGTCCGGCAGTCGCAGCGGTGTGACGACCTCGAAACCGACCTGGCCGGCGACGGTACGGCTGCGCGCCAGGATCTCGTGCGCCGGGTCGTAGACGCCGGTGACCGTGACGCGGGTCCACTCGGCGTCCTGGCCGGGCGCCGGGCCGGGCGTGCCGGTCGCGGTGGGTGCGGCCGCGATCTCGCCCAGCGGGACCGGCGCGACGCTGTCCGCGCGGTCGATCCGGTCGTTGATCGCGGTGCGTTCCTGATAGCGGCTCAGCTGCCAGTTGCCGAGCAGCACCATGACCGCGGCCGCGGCGAGGGCCAGCGCGAGGTAGCCCAGCCAGCGGGGGGTGAACAGGAAGCGGTACACACCTCGCAGGCTACTCGCGGATGATAAGGCCGTTCCTGGCGGTGGTGATCTGTCGGTTTTCGGCCTCTTCGCACGATCAAAGCCGACTATATCCGGTGAAAAGACATGAATAATCGGGGAGAAGTGTCGTACCCGACCGGTAGGGTCCTCCGAGTGACTGGCCTTGTGGCGGTGCGCCCGTTCCCGGCGTTGACCGTCTCCACCCCGCGTCTGACCGTCCGCGCCCTGACCGGCGCCGACGCGAAGCAGATAGGGGCCGTCTTCAGTGACCGCCTGACCCGGCGCTGGCTGCCGTTCGACGAGGACTCGATCGACGGCCTCGAGTGGTGCACGGACGAGGCGCAGGAGCGGCGGGACAGCGGGGCCGGCGACCACCTCGGCATCGTCCGCCGCGAGGACGACCGGCTGATCGGCAGCCTGTGGACGAAGCGTACGGACTGGGCCGGCCGGGTCACCGAGATCAGCGTGGCGCTGGAGCCGGGCGCGCGCGGCTTCGGGCTGGCCGCGGAGGCGGTCATCGCGGCGTCGTTCGCCCTGATCGTGGAGCACGGGTTCGCGCGGCTGGAGATCCGGGTGCCGCCCGGCAACGTGGCCGCCCGCCGCGTCGCGGAGAAGGCCGGCTTCAGCTACGAGGGCGTGCTGCGCAGCGCCGGCCACGTGCTCGGCAGCCGCGCCGACCTCGAGGTGTGGTCGCTGGTCGCGGCCGACCTGCGCTAGCGGTACCGGTCCCGGTAGCGGTACCGGTCGCGGTCGCCGTCACGCTCCCAGTCCTCGCCGCGGGTCAGCTCCTTCGACGGCGGGGTGAACTTCTCGATCGGCTGGTCCCGCAGCGCGTCGCGCAGCGTCTCCGCGACCGTGACCCGCGACTTGTAGCCGTTGCCGGTGCCGACCCGGTGCTGTGGATTGTCCGGGTCGGCCAGGAACGCGGCCACGGCCAGCTGCGGGACGTAGCCGACGAACCAGGACGCCTGGTAGTTGTCCGTGGTGCCGGACTTGCCGGCCACCTGGCGGTCGACGGTGTAGCGCACGTCCGGCGCGGTCGACCAGCCGCCGCACCGGCCGCTCTCCGACGACCCGGTGGTGCACCGGGCCGCGTCCGTCGCCGCGCGCGCCACGTCGGCCGGGATCGCCTGGTGGCAGCGCGGCGCGGCCACGTCGACCGCGGCGCCGTCCACGGCGCGCTTGGCGGGCGTGCCGTCCGGGTTCGTCACGGTGAGCACCGGCAGCGGCTCGCAGTACCGGCCGTCCGCGGCCACGGTCGCGAACGCGTTCGCCATCTCCAGCGGCGTGGTGTCCGCGACGCCGAGCGTGAACGCGCCCCAGCCGCGCGCCCGCTCCGGTGAGGCCTGGAGCCGGTCGATCTCGGTGCGCCAGCGCAGCCCGAGCCGTTCCGCCATCCGCACCGCCCGGTGCGCGCCGACCTTCTGCTCCAGCTGTACGAAGTACGTGTTCACCGACTGGCCGAAGCCGGACCACATGTTCTTCCGCCCGGTCATCGAGTTGCTGGCGTTGCGCACGCACCACCGGTCGCCGCACTTCGTCGGGTCGCTCCAGTCCGCCGGATACTTCGTCTTCAGCCGGGACGGGGAGTAGAAACTGGTGCTCAGCGGCATGCCCTCGTCCAGCGCCGCCAGCATGGTGAACAGCTTGAACGTGGAGCCCGCCTGATAGCCGGGCATGTCGCCGCCGCCGAGCAGCGGGTTGACCGTGTTCGGGTAGTTGCCGAGCACCCCGGCCCGGCGCTGCCGCGGGTCGCTGTGCCGGCCGTTGTCCTTCTGGTCGAGCGAGAAGACCCGGTTGACCGCCATCGCGCGCACGTGCCCGCTGCCCGGCTCGATCGCGACCGAGCCGTGCGCGAAGCGGCTGCGCGTGCGCTCCTTGTCCAGCACGTTCTTCAGCGCGCCGGCCTGGATCGCCGGGTCGAGCGTGGTCACGATGTGGAAGCCGCCGCGCCGGAGCCGGTCCAGCCGCGCGGCCGGGTCCGCGCCGAACGCGTCCTGCTGCATCCACCAGTTCTTGAAGTAGTCGCAGAAGAAGCCCCAGTCGTTGGTGTCCTCGGCGACGGAGACGCAGTCGTTCGGCGGGTCGGTCAGCTTCAGCGCGATCGGCGTCTTCTTCTCCTTCTCCGCCTCCCGGGCCGTGACGAACCCGGCCTCCGCCATCCGGTCGATGACGTAGTCGCGGCGGGCGATCGCGGCCTCGGCGTCCCGGCCGGCCGGGTCGTACGCGGAGGGCGCCTTGACCAGGCCGGCCAGCAGCGCGGCCTCGGCGACGGTCAGCGACGTCGCGTCCTTGGAGAAGAAGACCTCGGCCGCGGCCGCGATGCCGTACGCGCGGTGCCCGAAATAGGCCGAGTTGAGGTACCCCTCCAGGATCTGCTCCTTGGACAGCCGCTTCTCGATCTCCATGGCGAGCCGCATCTCGCGCAGCTTGCGCCCGGTCGTCTGCTCGGTGGCGGCGAGCGCCTCGACCGGGGACTCGGCGCCGTCGCGCAGCGCCATCCGGACGTACTGCATGGTCAGCGTGGAGGCGCCCTGGGAGACACCGCCGGCGCGCTGGTTCGCGACGAACGCGCGGGCCGCGCCCTTCATGTCGACGCCGTTGTGCTCGTAGAAGCGCACGTCCTCGGCCGCGATGATCGCGTGCCGGACGTGCTCGGAGACGTCGGCGATCGCGACCGGCTTGCGATGCTCCTCGTAGAACATCGTGATCAGCGTCTTGCCGTCCGCGGCGTAGACGTAGCTGGTCTGGGCGGACGGCGGCACGGTGAGCTCGTGCGGCAGCTCGCGCACCTTCTCGATGCCGGCCTTGGCCCCGAGGCCCGCGAGCGCGGCCAGTGGATACGCCATGCCCGCCAGAATCACCCCGACGATGATCCCGGTACGAAGCATGGCGGCGAGACGGCCGACCGCGGAGGTTGTGCGCTCCATACGCCAAAAGTAGGACATATTCGCTTATGCGAGGGTGGAAAGGAGTGAACCGCTCCTCACATCTCGCCTGGCGGTCTGTGAGGGCGCCGGACCGGTCCCGCATGCTGTTGTGGACTTTGCAATGTCGAGAGGGGCACGGGTTGGGTGAGGAGCTGGGCCATCACGGTGACGCCGAAGTGGCGCCCGGGCTGGTCGACCTGGCGGTGAACGTCCGCCGCGACCCGATGCCCGACTGGCTGTCCGCGCCGGTCCTGGCGTCGATGTCCACGCTCGCGGCGTACCCCGACCCCGGGCCGGCCACCGCCGCGATCGCCGCCCGGCACGGCCGCCCGGCGGACGAGGTGCTGCTCACCGCGGGCGCCGCCCAGGGCTTCGTGCTGCTGGCCCAGGCGCTGCGCGGGGCCCGGTGCCCGGTCGTGGTGCATCCGCAGTTCACCGAGCCGGAAGCGGCGCTGCGCGGTGCCGGGCACGACGTGCGGCGGGTCGTGCTCACCGGCGACTTCCGCCTCTCCGCGGAGTTCGCCCTGCCACCCGATGCGGACCTGGTCTTCATCGGCAACCCGACGAACCCGACCTCGGTGCTGCACCCGGCCGAGCGGATCGCCGCGCTGGCCGCGCCCGGCCGGGTGCTGGTGGTGGACGAGGCGTTCGCGGACAGCGCGTACCGGCCCGGACTCGACCGCGAACCGGAGTCGCTGGCCGAGCGGCGCGACGTCCCCGGGCTCGTGGTGGTCCGCAGCCTGACCAAGACGTGGGGCCTCGCCGGGCTGCGCGTCGGATATCTGCTCGGCCCGGCCGACCTGATCGAGCGGTGCCGGGCCGTACAGCCGCTCTGGCCGGTCTCCACGCCCGCGCTCGCGGCCGCGGCGGCGTGCGCGTCCCCGGTGGCGGTCGCCACCGAACGTGAGATCGCCGCGCGGCTGGCCGACGATCGGCGATACCTTGTGCGCCGGCTCGGCGAACTGCCGGGCGTGCGCGTGGTCGGCGAGCCGGCCAGCGCGTTCGTGCTCGTGCGGGCGGCCGGCGCGGACAAGCTCCGGCTGGCGCTGCGGGAGCGCGGCTTCGCGGTGCGGCGTGGCGACACGTTCCCCGGACTGGGGCCGGATTACGTGCGCGTTGCGGTGCGGGACACTGCCACCACGGACCGTTTCGTAGCGGTGTTCCACGACATCCTCGTGGATTCTGAGGGAAAGGCCTGATGATGCGGGAGACGCTGGACGCGATCCGTCCGCTGGACGCGGAGGCGATGTCGGCCGCACGGGCACGGCACGGCCGCCTGACCAAGCCGGCCGGCTCGCTCGGCACGCTGGAGGAGCTCTCGATCCGCCTCGCCGGGCTGGCCGGGGTCTGTCCGCCGCCGCTGCCCGCCCCGGCCGCGGTCGCGGTCTTCGCCGGCGACCACGGCGTGCACGCCCAGCGCGTCTCGCCGTGGCCGCAGGAGGTCACCGTGCAGATGGTGGCGAACTATCTGGCCGGTGGCGCGGTGATCAACGCGTTCGCCCGGGAGGTCGGCGCGGACGTGCACGTGGTCGACGTGGGCGTGGCCACGGAGATCGACGCCGCACCCGGCCTGATCGCGGCGAAGGTCCGGCCCGGCACCGCCGACCTGGCGACCGGGCCCGCCATGACCACCGACGAGGCGCGGACCGCGATCGAGACCGGCATCCGGGTCGCCGGGCAGCTCGTCGACGGCGGCGCGAAGATGCTGGTCGCCGGCGACATGGGCATCGCGAACACCACGCCCGCGGCCGCGCTGATCGCGGCGTTCACCGGCCGGGACGCGGGCGAGGTGACCGGGCGGGGCACCGGCATCGACGACGACACCCACCACCGCAAGATCTCGGTGGTACGGACGGCGCTGCGCCGGTTGCCGCCCGACGCGGACCCGCTGCGCGTGCTCGCCGAGGTCGGCGGGCTGGAACACGCGGCGATCGCCGGCTTCGCGCTCGGGGCGGCGGCACACCGCGTGCCGCTGATCCTGGACGGCGTGAACGCGGTGGCGGGCGCGCTGGCCGCCGCGGCCCTGCACCCCGGCGTGACCGCCGCGCTCGTCGCCGGACACCGGTCCGCCGAGCCGGGCGCCACCGCCGGCCTCGCCCACCTGGGCCTCGAACCCCTCATCGACCTGCACATGCGGCTCGGTGAGGGCACCGGCGCGGTGCTCGCGCTGCCGATCGTCTCCGCCGCCGTGCGCGTGCTGCACGACGTCGCCACCTTCGACTCCGCCGGAGTGACCGAGAAGTGACCGAACTCTATCCTCTCGCGCTGCGCCTGACCGGCCGCAAGGTCCTCGTCGTCGGCGGCGGCGCGGTCGCCACCCGCCGGGTCCCCGCGCTGCTGTCCGCCGGCGCCCGCGTGCTGCTCGTCTCGCCGCACCTGACGCCCGCGCTGCAGTCGCTGGTCGACGCGGGCCGGATCACCTGGCTCGCCCGCCGGTTCGAGCCCGCGGACGTGGACGGGTCCTGGCTGGTCCAGGTCGCGGTGGACGACAACCTCGCGGCCGCGGCGGTCAGCGCCGCCGCGCTGGAGCGCCGGGTGTTCTGCGTCCGCGCCGACGACCGGGAGGCAGCGACCGCGTGGACGCCGGCGGTGGCCCGGCACGGCGCGGTCACGGTCGCGGTCACGGCCGGCGGCGACCCGCACCGGGCCCAGGTGGTCCGGGACGGCATCCGGGACGGTCTGGCCGACGGCACGCTGCCGGGCTGCCACGTGCCGGACACGCCGGCCGGATTCAACGCCGCGTCGCCGGACGTGCCGGTCGCGCCCGGCCGGGTGGTACTGGTCGGTGCCGGGCCCGGCGACCCGGAGCTGATCACGGTCAAGGGCCGGCGGCTGCTGGCGGTGGCGGACGTGGTGGTCGCCGACCGGCTGGTGCCCGGGCTGCTGCTGGACGAGCTGCGCCCCGAGGTGGAACTGGTCGACGCCTCCAAGATCCCCTACGGGCCGGCGAAGGCGCAGGAGGAGATCAACCGGATCATCGTGGATCGCGCGCGGGCCGGCGCGTTCGTGGTGCGGCTCAAGGGCGGCGACCCGTACGTCTTCGGGCGCGGCGGCGAGGAGGCCATCGCGTGCGCGGAGGCCGGCGTGCCGGTCACCGTGGTGCCGGGCGTCACCAGCTCGATCGCGGCGCCGGCGGTGGCCGGGATCCCGGTGACGCACCGGGGCGTGGCGCACGAGTTCACCGTGGTCTCCGGCCACGTGGCGCCGGACGACCCGTCGTCGCTGGTCGACTGGCCGTCGCTGGGCGGCATGCGCGGCACCGTGGTGATCCTGATGGGGCTGAAGAACCTGCCCAAGATCGCGGCCACGCTGATGACGCACGGCCGGTCGGCGGAGACGCCGGCGGCGGTGGTGCAGGAGGGCACGACGGGGGAGCAGCGGGTCGTGAAGGCCACGCTCGGCGACGTCGTCGACAAGACGGCCGCGGCCGGCATCCGCCCCCCGGCGATCGTGATCGTCGGCGACGTGGTGAACGCGCTCGCGTCGGTCCCGGTCCCCTGACCGGACGAACCGGCCGCCGCGACGGATCGCGGCGGCCGGTCGATCGGTTACCTCGGGCTCACGCCGGGGTGAGCACGTTGTTGAGCAGCAGTGCGCAGCGGACCAGGCCGAGGTGGCTGTAGGCCTGCGGGTGGTTGCCCAGGCCGCGCTCGGCCATCGGGTCGTACTGCTCGGGCAGCAGGCCGGTCGGGCCGGCCGTGTCCAGCATCTGCGTGAACAGCTCCTCCGCGTCGGCCCGGCGGCCGGTGCGCAGGTAGGCCTCGATCAGCCAGGCCGTGCAGATGTGGAAGCCACCCTCGCGGCCGGGCAGGCCGTCGTCCCAGCGGTAGCGGTAGACCACCGGACCGGAGCGCAGGTCGGCCTCGATCTTGAGGACCGTGGCCAGGAACCGCGGGTCGTCGTCGGGGAGCAGGCCGGAGAGGCCGATCCACAGCGACGACGCGTCCATGTCCTCGTCGCCGTACGCCACCGAGTAGGCGCCGACACCCTCGTGCCAACCGTGCTCGAGCACGTCCGCGCCGATCCGGTCGCGCAGCTCGACCCACTCGGGCCGGGGTGCGCCGCCGTGGTTGTCGACCATGCGGACCGCGCGGTCCACGGTCATCCAGCACATGACCTTGGAGAACACGTGGTGGCGGGGGGCCAGGCGGGCCTCCCAGATGCCGTGGTCGGGCTCGTGCCAGCGGCGTTCGACGGCCTGGACCATCGATTCCAGCAGGCCCCACTCCTCGTCGCGGACCGAGCCGCGGGCGTCGGCGACGGCCGCGATCAGGTCCGCCACCGGGCCGAAGATGTCCAGCTGGAGCTGGTGGTTGGCCAGGTTGCCGACGCGCACCGGGCGGGAGCCGGCGTAGCCCGGGAGCGTGTCGATGACCGCCTCGGCGCCGAGCTCGTAACCCTCGACCGTGTAGAGCGGGTGGAGCCGCTCCGGGTGGCCGCCGCTGCGCTCGACGCAGCCGTCCACCCAGCGCAGGAACGCCTCGGCCTCGCCGAGCGAGCCCAGGTCGACCAGCGCGCGGGCGGTCATCGCGGCGTCCCGGAGCCAGCAGTACCGGTAGTCCCAGTTGCGGACGCCGCCGACCTCCTCGGGCAGCGACGTGGTGGCCGCGGCCAGGATCGAGCCGGTCGCCTCGTGGGTCAGGCCGCGCATGGTGAGCGCGCTGCGCAGCACCAGGTCGCGGGCGACCGAGGGCAGGGTCAGCGTGTTCGCCCAGTCGCGCCACGGGCGTTCCGCGTTCTCCTGGCGGGTGAGCGCCGGGATGCCGGTGTGGCCGAGGTCGTGCGACCCGAACCGCAGCTCCAGCGTGACCTCGCCGCCGGCCTGGGTGAGGTCGACGACGGCGCGGGCGGTGTCCCGGTCGCCGCCGTCGGAGTCGACCGTCCAGTTGACGCCGGGGGAGTAGAGCGCGACCGGCTCGTTCGAGCCGAGCACCAGCAGACCGTCGCCGGACGGCTGGAGCTGCACCGCGACCTGGCCGAACTCGGGGCGCGGCGCGAACTCGAGCCGCACCCGGCCGTGCCCGGTGACGCGCCGGATCAGCGTGGAGTCCGCGGTGGCGACGGTCAGCTCGCCGGTCTCGTCCTCGTGCACGCTGGTGTCCAGCCAGTCCGTGACCGTGAGGCCGGACCAGCGGGTCTCGACGGTCATCGTGCCCGGCCGGTAGCGCTGGCCGAGCGGGATGCCACCGCGTTCCGGCGCGACCGAGAAGTAGCCGGCCGGGTTGCCGCCGAGCAGGTCCGCGAAGATCGCCGACGCGTCCGGGCGCGGGTGGCACAGCCAGGTGAGCTTGGCCTCCGGCGTGATCAGTGCGACCGTGCGCCGGTTGGAGAGCATCGAGTGGCGCTCGATCGGCACCGCGTGCTCGCCGAACAGCCAGTTGCGCCGGGTCTGCAGCACGAGCGCGAGCAGCCGGGCCGCCTCGATCGGCTCGCCGACCCGGAAGCCGGCCCCGGTGTCGCCACTGCCGATCTTGATGCCGACGTCCGGGCCGTGCAGCGTGCCGAACGCGTCCTCGTCGGTGACGTCGTCGCCGATGTAGAGCACCGCGCTGGCGGAGAGCTGGCTGCGCAGCTGGTCGATGGCGGTGCCCTTGTGGGTGGTGACCACGGAGAGCTCCAGCACCTCCTTGCCGCGCTTGACGTAGACGCCGGGCCAGGTGGCGGGCCCGGCCTCGATCGCGTCGACGACCTGGCGGGCCACGATCGGCTCGGCGCCGCGGTAGTGCACCGCGATGCTGGCCGGCTTGGCCTCCAGCCGGACGCCGGCCCGGCCGCCGGTGATCGCGCGGATCTCCATCTGCAGCCGGGTCCGCACCTCGATCAGCTCGGGGTCGAGCCGCTCGATGAAGCCGATGTCGAACTCGGAGCCGTGGCTGCCGACGAGGTGCACCTCGCTGGGCAGCCGGGAGAGCGTGGCCAGGTCGCGCAGCGCGCGGCCGGACACCACCGCCACGGTGGTCTGCGGCAGCGCGGCGAGCGCCCGGATCGCGGCGACCGACTCGGGCAGCGGGACGGCCCGGGCGTGATCCTCCACGATCGGGGCGAGCGTGCCGTCGTAGTCGCAGGCGACCAGGAGTTGCGGGACGCGGGCGATCCGCCCGATGGCGGCGCGCAGGTCCGGGTCGAGCTGAGGACCTCGGAGGTCGAGGTCGAGCGGAGACGTCACGCCGCCTCCGGAACGCCGAGCTCGTTCAGGAACGAGCGAGCCCAGTGGTCGACATCGTGCGTGCGCAGGTGCCGCTGCATGACGCGCATCCGGCGACGGGCCTCGGCCGGCTCGATGTTGACGGCGCGCAGCAGCACCTCCTTGACGCCCTCGGGGTCGTGCGGGTTGCACAGAAACGCTTGACGCAGCTCGGTCGCGGCACCCGCGAACTCGCTGAGCACCAACGCGCCGCCGGTGTCGGCGCGCGATGCGACGTACTCCTTGGCCACCAGATTCATTCCGTCTCGCAGAGGGGTAACCATCATGACGTCGGCCGCGCTGTAGAGCGCGGCCAATTCACTGCGACTGTACGACTGGTGGAGATAGTGAACGGCGGGCACGCCCACCCGTCCGAACTCACCGTTGATCCGCCCGACCTCGCGCTCAACCTTGACTCGTAGCGCCTGGTAGTGCTCGACTCGCTCTCGGCTCGGCGTGGCCACCTGGACCATGACCGCGTCCGGAACTGTCAGCTTTCCGTCAGCGAGTAGTTCGCGGAACGCCTTGAGCCGCAGCTCGATGCCCTTGGTGTAGTCGAGCCGGTCCACGCCCAGGATGATCGTTTTCGGGTTGCCCAGCTCGCCGCGGATCTCCTTGGCCCGGGCCTGGATCGCCGGGTCGGCCGCCAGCTGCTCCATCTGCGCGGTGTCGATCGAGATCGGGAACGCGCCGGCCTTCACCTGGCGCCCGTCGACCTGGATCATCTGGCCCTCGTAGCGCAGGCCGAGCAGGTGCCGGGCCAGCCGGACGAAGTTCTGCGCGGCGAGGCGCTGCTGGAAACCGACCAGGTCCGCGCCGAGCAGCCCGCGCAGGATCTCCGTGCGGAACGGCATCTGCATGAACAGCTCGATCGGCGGGAACGGGATGTGCAGGAAGAAGCCGATCTTCAGATCCGGGCGCAGCTCGCGCAGCATCGCCGGGACCAGCTGCAACTGGTAGTCCTGCACCCAGACGACCGCGCCCTCGGCCGCGACCTCGGCCGCCGCCTGCGCGAAACGCTGGTTGACGGCCCGGTAGGTCTCGCGCCAGGAGCGCTTGTAGGCCGGGGTCTCGACCGCGTCGTGATAGAGCGGCCAGATCGTCGCGTTCGACTGGCCCTCGTAGTAGCGCTCCAACTCCTGTGCGCTCAGCGGCACCGGATGGATGTTGATGCCCTCCAGTTCGAAGGGCTCCGGGGCGTCGCCGGTGCCACCGGCCCAACCGATCCAGGTGCCGCGCTCGCGCACGAGCACCGGGTGCAGTGCGGTGACCAGTCCGCCGGGGCTCGGCCGCCACTGGCGCCCCTCCGGGGTGGTCACCTCATCCACGGGCAGGCGGTTGGCGACGACGACGAAGGAACTACGCTCGGCCACGTTCCGTACACCTCCGGTGTAATGCGGGGTTCCGGCTGAGCCTACTGTCCGGGTGCTGACAATCGGCGTCGCCGGTCAAACCGTGGAATGCCACACAGCGTGGCAACCCAAACGCGGAGGTGACACGACCAACATCAAGATCTTTTCACGCGTACGGCGTCGGAGCTCGATGATTGGCCGTAATGCCTCGACAGGGTGGTGTGCGCGCTGCGTACCGGACCTGTCAGGATTGACGGTGTTGTCTGCTGCCCTCGGCGGAGCCGCGGCCAGACCGCCGGAACGATTCACCACTGACTCGGAGGTAGGGCACACCGTGGCCCAGTACATCTACGTCCTGGAAAAGGCGCGCAAGGCGCACGGCGACAAGGTCGTGCTCGACAACGTGACGCTGAGCTTCCTGCCCGGTGCCAAGATCGGTGTGGTCGGCCCGAACGGCGCCGGTAAGTCCAGCCTGCTCAAGATCATGGCCGGGCTGGACCGGCCCAGCAACGGCGAGGCCCGCCTGATGCCCGGCTTCACGGTCGGCATGCTGGCGCAGGAGCCCCCGCTGAACGAGGAGAAGGACGTCCTCGGCAACATCGAGGAGGCCGTCGCCGAGACCAAGGCGAAGCTCGCGCGCTTCAACGCGATCGCCGAGGAGATGGCGACCAACTACACCGACGAGCTGATGGAGGAGATGGGCAAGCTCCAGGAGGAGCTGGACCACGCGGACGCGTGGGACATCGACGCCCAGCTCCAGCTCGCCATGGACGCGCTGCGCTGCCCGCCGGCCGACGCGGATGTCACCCAGCTCTCCGGTGGTGAGCGCCGCCGCGTCGCGCTGTGCAAGCTGCTGCTCGAGGCGCCCGACCTGCTGCTGCTCGACGAGCCCACCAACCACCTGGACGCGGAGAGCGTGCAGTGGCTGGAGCAGCACCTCGCGAAGTACGCCGGCACCGTCCTGGCGATCACCCACGACCGGTACTTCCTGGACAACGTGGCCGGCTGGATCCTGGAGCTGGACCGCGGCCGGGCGATCGGCTACGAGGGCAACTACTCCACCTACCTGGAGAAGAAGGCGGCGCGTCTGGCGGTCGAGGGCCGCAAGGACGCGAAGATGAAGAAGCGCCTCTCCGAGGAGCTGGAGTGGGTCCGGTCGAACGCGAAGGCGCGGCAGACCAAGTCCCGCTCCCGCCTCGACCGGTACGAGGAGATGGCCGCGGAGGCGGAGAAGACCCGCAAGCTCGACTTCGAGGAGATCCAGATCCCGCCGGGCCCGCGCCTGGGCAGCACGGTGATCGAGGTCAACGGGCTGACCAAGGGCTTCGACGGCCGCACGCTGATCGACAACCTGTCGTTCTCGCTGCCGCGCAACGGCATCGTCGGCATCATCGGCCCGAACGGCGTCGGCAAGACCACGCTGTTCAAGACGATCGTCGGCCTCGAGCAGGCGGACGCCGGCTCGGTGAAGATCGGCGAGACCGTGCAGCTGTCCTACGTCGACCAGAACCGCTCCGGCCTGGACGGCGACAAGACGCTGTGGGAGGTCGTCTCCGACGGCCTGGACCACATGATGGTCGGCAAGGTCGAGATGCCGTCCCGGGCGTACGTGGCGGCGTTCGGCTTCAAGGGCCCGGACCAGCAGAAGCCGACGAAGATCCTCTCCGGCGGTGAGCGGAACCGGCTGAACCTCGCGCTGACGCTGAAGATCGGCGGCAACGTGATCCTGCTCGACGAGCCGACCAACGACCTCGACGTCGAGACGCTCTCCAGCCTGGAGAACGCGCTGCTGGAGTTCCCCGGCTGCGCCGTGGTCATCTCCCACGACCGGATGTTCCTGGACCGCGTCGCCACCCACATCCTGGCCTGGGAGGGTGACGACGAGAACCCGGCGAAGTGGTTCTGGTTCGAGGGCAACTTCGACGCGTACGAGAAGAACAAGGTCGACCGGCTCGGCGCCGAGGCCGCCCGTCCGCACGCGGTGACCTACCGCAAGCTGACCCGCGACTGAGATCCGGCCGTCTCGAGGGCGTCCGGCGGTCGCCGGGCGCCCTTGCCATCAGAACGGGGGTTGGGCGTGCGCTTCGTCCACCACTGCGCGCTCCGCTGGTCGGACATGGACGCCTACGGCCACGTCAACAACACGCGCTTCCTGACGCTGTACGAGGAGGCGCGCGTCGCGTTCATCTACGTCCTGGCGAAGGAGCGGGGCGGCCCGTCGCTCGTCGACGACGGCACGGTGATCGCCCGCCACGAGATCGACTACCTGCGGCCGGTGGTCTACCGCACGCACGCGAGCGAGGCGCCGCCACCGCCGCCGCACGTGCGCATCGAGCTGTGGACCGAGAAGGTCCGCGGCGCCCAGTTCACCGTGGCCTACGAGCTGTTCGACGGCGACCTGCTGGCCAGCCGCGCCCGTACCGTCTGCGTGCTCTTCGACCTGGCCGGGCAGCGGCCGCGCCGGATGACGGAGTGGGAACGCGACTTCCTGAGCCGGTACGAGGTCGCCGCGTGAGCGCGCCGGTGGCCGGCCACGGCGTGACCGGCGCGCAGGACGCGGGCGCGTTCCTGGTCCGGTTGACCCGGCTCGACCCGGGCGCGGTGGTGCGCCTTCGCTCGCACCACGGCCGGACCGAGCTGTGGGCCCGGCTGCCGTGGAACGTGCTGGTCTCCCGCTCGGTGGACGGCGCGGGCCCGGGCGACGCCACGGTGGTGGCCGCGGATCTGCTCACCCAGCTGGCCCGCGGCGGCCGCTCGCTGCCGGTGCGCCGCGACTCGGACTGGCGCTGGGGCCTGCCGCCGGACGGCGCCCGGTCGGTGGAGCGGCTGCCCTCGGCGGAGCTGCACCGGGTCGCCGAGGCCGCGGCCGGGACGCTGCGGGACGCGACCGCGCACGGCGTCGGCGGGCAGCCGGTCGGCGAGCGGGCGCTGCGCGACGCGTTGCTCGATCACGTCGCAATCGTGGTCACAACGGACAGCACGGAGCGTATCGAAATATCTCAACGTCTTGTCCAGGGTGTTACGCGCATGGGCTTTCTGGGTGGACGGCCGTCATCCGAAGAGTCCGATCTGTCTGATGTGCACGTTCGGATCGCCGGACGATGGGTCGGATTGGCCGCTCCGTACGGCGCAGCCTGGCTTCCAGCAGCGAATCAGCTCGGCCTCCGACCGGCCACTCCTCGTACGTTCGGCTGATGCTTGATGGTCCGTTTGGTTTTGTGCGGGCGTTGGGGGGATGACCTCAGGCGACGATCCGGGTAGCGTCGGGCCTCGGGTCCAACGCAACGTAGGCGGCCGGATCCGCTGGGGAGTGAGGTGCGCAAGCGATGCCGTGGTGGTCATGGCGCCCCGGTCACGCCGGTGGCGGCGAGCCGGAGTCCCGAGGTGGAACGTCGACGGACAGCAAGGTCCGGGTGGGTGTCACCCCACCGGCCCAGCGAGAGCCGGAGCGGTTAGCCCCGGTCCCCACCGTCGAGCTGGCGCCCGCGGTCGCGCCCGTGACGCTGCGCCGGGTCGGCGACGCGCTCGACATGCTCGACATCCGCTACCTCGCCGACGGCGACGGCAGCCTGCTGGCCATGTGGGAGCGGCACGCCGTGCTGTTCACGCTGGAGGGCCCGGAGGACGAGATCCTGGTGATGCGCGCCCGCCCGCACTCCACCGTCCCGCCGGACTGGGCCGACCGGGCGTACCGGGTGGTCAACGAGTGGAACCACACCCGCCGCTTCTGCAAGGCGTACGTCGGCGATCCCACCGAGCGCGGGCAGCTGCCGATCTACGCCGAGCTGCAGGTGCCGCTCGGCTCCGGCGCCCACGACGCCCTGCTGGTCGAGATGCTGGACTGCGGCGCGGCCGTCGCCACCTCCTTCGTCGACTGGCTGCACGACGAGGGCGCACTGCTCTAGGCAGTACATCTAGGGCGTGTTCGACGCATCCGGACGGCCTGCGGCGCGGTCCATCAAACACGCCCTGGGTGTGTCGTCCCGCACGTCGTTCCGGCGACGCGCGGGACACCTCGACCCGGTGGCCGGTCAGGAGCGGGGGAACAGGCCGATCCGGCCGTGGTACTCGCCGCCGAGGCGGGTGGTGTCGGAACCGACCAGCAGGCCGGCGTTCGTGGAGACGAACGAGCGGACGCCGACGCCGCGGTCACGGCCGGGGTTCCACGGGAGCGTGCGGCCGGTGCGCGGGTCGAGGGCCGCGATACCCTCCCGCTTGATCGCGCCGGGCCCGGCGAACTCGTGGCCGCCGGGGTTGCTCATCCAGCGCTGGTGCCCGCCGACGTAGACCGCGCTGCCGGTCACCGCGACCGCGTACAGCGAGTCGCCGCCGGTGTGGTTCTGCCAGGTGGGCACGCGACGGCCGGTGCCGGCGGTCTCCCAGCGGCTCGCGGTGTCGCAGAGCTTCTGACGGTGGTTCTCCCGGCCGGTGGTCACCACCACGAAGTAGCTGCCGTCCGGCGAGAACTTGACCTGGCGCATGTAGGTCTGGAAGCCGTTCCGGCAGCTCGGCTTGAACGAGTCGGTGTACCAGTCGCTGACGACCGCGCTCGGCCCGGCCACGTCCAGCATCACCAGCTGCGTGCGGTCCCGGACGCCGGCCCGGCCGATCACGCCGACCGCGACCAGCTTGCGCCCGTCCGGCGAGATGTCGAAGTACTCCACCCGGGTCCGGTCCTTGCCGGGTGCGGAGAGCTTCGCGTCGAAGCCCTTGTCGACCGCGCCGGTCGACGGGCTCATCCGGGCCAGCGCGGTCCGCGGCACCCCGTTGATCGCGGAGAACGTGCCGCCGGCGTAGAGCCGGCCGCCGGCCAGCCCGAGCGAGCGCACGTCACCCCAGTTGATGGCGGCCTTGAAGCCGGCCACGGTCCGGCCGGTGGCCAGCGCGACCTTGCCGAGCCCGCGCTGCGCCACGCCGTTGACGCTCTTGAACGCGCCGCCCAGGTAGATGCTGCCGTCCGCGCCGGCCGTGACCGCGTAGACCGGGCCGTCGACCTGCGGTGCGAAGTCGCGGACCACGCCGTCGCGCAGGCCGAACGCGAAGAGGTGCCGCCGGGGGTAGGTCCGCTTGCCGGTGCGGTCGGTGACCGTGGTGAAGTTGCCACCCACCACCACCGTGTCGCCGACCACCACGGCCGACCAGACCGTGCCGTCCTTGATGTGCGGGGTGTAGTCGACCGGGTCGGCCGAGACCACGGCCGGCTGGGCCATGTCGGCGCTGGCCGGCATCATGCCGGCGGCCGTGGTGAAAGCGGCCAGCGCGAGCGCGGCGAGCAGACGGCGTCGCATGGAGGGATACCTCTCGAAGGGTGGCGTGGACTCACCCGATCAACGAGGCAGTATGAGGCCGGAAGTGCGGTTCGCGGCTAAACCAGCCGATCGGCCGATGTGTCCTAATCCATCTTGTTGACCATGAAGTAGGCGGCCCGCTCCAGGTACTGCCAGAGCTGGTCGTGCTGCTCCCGCGGCAGGTCGAGCGAGTCCACGGCCACCCGCATGTTCCGCAGCCAGGCGTCCCGGGCGGCCGCGTCCACCACGAACGGCGCGTGCCGCATGCGCAGCCGGGGATGGCCGCGCTCCTCCGAGTAGGTCGTCGGGCCGCCCCAGTACTGCATCAGGAACAGCCGCATGCGGTCCGAGGCCGGGCCGAGGTCGCCCTCCGGGTACATCGGCCGGAGCAGCGGGTCGGTCGCGATGCCCTCGTAGAACCTGTCCACCAGCTTCCGGAACGTCGGCTCGCCGCCGACCGCCTCGTAGAAGCTTGTCTCTTCACCGGTAGCCACGGTCCAAGAATGCCACTGTCTCAGACGCGGCCGGGCTGCGGCTCCCGTTCGGCCGCGGCCGCGATCGCCGCCTCGAAACGCTGCTCGGTCGGCCAGCGCAGGCTCACCGCGACCATCACCAGCACGCCGGCCAGGCTCCAGGAGCTGACCACGCCGGGCAGCGGGAAACGATCGGCCAGCAGACCGGTCAGCGCCACGCCCGCGCCCTGCATCAGTGTCACGCCGGTCTGCATCACGCCGTACGCCCGGGCGCGGAACCCGTCCGGCACCACCATGGCGAACAGGCCCTGCGCGGGCGGCAGCACGCCACCGACCGCGAAGCCGCAGGCCGCCACCATCAGGATCACCACCACCACGGACGGCTCGAAGAACGCCGGCACCAGCGTCAACGGCGCCACGATCGCGGCCGGCCGGATCAGCGCGCGCCGCCGTGACGGCCGGATCAGCCGGCCCACGATCAGGCTGCCGGCCACGAACCCGAGCGGCGTGGCCGCCATGATCAGGCCCTGGGTGAGGCCGCGCTCGTCGTCCGCGACCAGCTCGCTGGCCCAGGCCGCGGCCAGCCCCTCCGGCACGGCCACGAAGAACATCGCGCAGAACAGCAGGATCGCGATCGACCGCAGCTCGGCACGGCCGAAGACCAGCCAGAAGCCCTGGCCCATGCCGCCGAGCAGGGTGCCGCGATGCGCGTCCGTGCCGGTGGCGGACCAGCCGCGCAGGCCGAACAGCACGATCGTGGCGGCGCCGCCGAAGAGCGCGGCCGTGACGAACAGCACCAGGTGGGTGCTGATCCCGGCGAGCGCGGCTCCCACCACGTACCCCACGATCTGGGTGATCTGGTTGAGGCCGCCGATCAGCGACAGGCCGACCACGAGCCGGTCCTTCGGCAGCGCGCGGGGCAGCAGCGCGGAGCGAGCGGCCTGCTCCGGCGCGGCCGAGAGCGTGCTGAGGAACAGCGCCGCGACCAGCACCCCGCCCGGCCAGTGGAAGAGCGCGACGATCAGGAAGAGCGCGGCCCGGAAGACCAGCGTGACGCCGATGACCGTGCGATACGGATAGCGGTCGGCGAGCGTGCTCAGCAGCGGGCCGCCGATCAGCCAGGGCAGGTAGCTGACCGCGAACGCGAGCGCGGAGAGCGCGACCGAACCGGTCTTCTGGAAGACCAGCAGCGTGATCGCGGCCTTGGCCATCGGCTCGGCGAGGTTGGAGAGAGCAACCGCGCCGTAGACGACGCGGAACTCGGAGTGCGAGAAGACCTCACGATATGTCGCGGGACGGTCCTGATCAGCGGAGGTCACCGGACGACCCCTCAGCCAGGTCCCTCACGGATCGCTGCTCCCCACTCGGCCGGTGCCATCCCCCCGGAATATTCGGCTGAGTGAATTCTGCCCGATAGTCTGACCGGTGGCTAGGGTGATCGGCCGAGGTAAATTTTTGACAGCGATCGACGCGTGACGGTTCCTACGTCGCCCCGCCGCGGCCCGGGTCCGTGCTCCCGCCGGGTGGCGCCGCCGGCCGCGGGAAGAGCCGGGCCGCCGCGATCCGGTCCGCGATGCCGGAGGTCTCCAGCGCCTCGGTCAGCCGGCGCCGCAGTTCCCGCGACACGGTGAGCTGCCCGTCCGCGGTGGTCTTCGCGACGGTCCGGATCACCGCGCCGTCCACGGTCACCTGCTCCACACCGATCACGTCCGGCGGCTCGAGCAGGCCGGTGGCCAGCTCCGGGTCGGCGGCGACCGCGGCGGCCGCCTCGCGCAGCACGGCCGTGGCCTCCTCGCTGTTCACGAACCCGATCGGCATGTCGATCACGACCATCGCCCAGCCCTGCGACTTGTTGCCGACCCGGATCACCTCGCCGTTGCGGATGTACCACAGCACGCCGCGGCCGTCCCGGACCGTGGTGACGCGCAGCCCGACGGACTCGACCACGCCGATCGCCTCGCCCAGGTCGACCGTGTCGCCCACGCCGTACTGGTCCTCGATCAGCATGAACAGGCCGGCCAGCACATCCTTGACCAGGCTCTGCGCGCCGAAACCGAGCGCGACGCCGACGATGCCGGCGCTGGCCAGCAGCGGAGCCACGTTGAAGCCGAGCTCGCCCAGCACCATCAGGGTGGCGACGCCGAGCACGATCGCGGTGACGAAGCTGCGCAGCACCGAGCCGATCGCCTCGGCCCGCTGCCGCCGGCGCTCCGGGAAGACCGTGCCGGCGTCCAGCAGCGCGGTCGGCACCTTCTCGTGCAGCGGCTTCAGGATCGACGGCATCGCCGTGTTCGACGTGGTCGTGACCAGCTTGGTGATCGTGCGCGCGATCAGGAACCGGATCAGCATCGCGATCGCGATGATCGCCAGGATCCGGAGCGGCTTGATGATCACCCAGTAGCCGCCCTCGGCTATCCACCTGTCGACGCCGAGGTCGAGCAGCTGGCTGCAGAGCCGGTCGGTCTCGCAGCTGGCGTCGACGGACGGCACGAGGTCGGAGGGCGAGGGATTGGGTGTCACTGGTGCTATCACGGTGGGACTCGAGCTCCACGGGTTGCGGGTGCGGGCTGTCTGGAACGTTCGTATCGCATCCGCCTGTGAGCGCCGATTCCGGGGTCACGGGCGATGGTTCCGAACCGGGCATCCTCGCACGAGTCACCTGAACTTCACGAGGCGGCCCCGATTAGTGCGTGCAATTTGGTCACCTATCAGGGACTATTGGCGCACGGACGTTGGTGATCCGCCAGCGTGGGGCCGGACGGTGACGCGCGGCCCGAGGCGGGTGGAACGCGACAGGGAGTGCCGAAAGACCGACCAGAAGGGTGATCGCGATGCCTGACATACGACCCACGGTGGGCTCCGGAGCGTTGGTGCTCAACGTGACCTACGAGCCGCTGTGCGTCGTCTCAGTGCGTCGAGCCGCGATTCTCGTCCTTTCGGGTAAGGCCGCCCTGGTCACGGACGGGGACGGCATCCTGCACTCCGCCCGCGACGAGATCCCGGTACCGTCCGTGATTCGTCTCACACGCTACGTGCGTGTGCCGTACCGCACTCACGTCGGGCTGTCCCGCCGCGCGATCTTCGCCCGGGACGGCTGGCGCTGCGCCTACTGCCGGGGGCCGGCCCAGACCATCGACCACGTGTTCCCCCGCAGCCGCGGTGGCCTGCACGCCTGGGAGAACGTGGTCGCGGCCTGCGCCAAGTGCAACCACACCAAGGGCGACAAGACGCCGGCCGAGCTCGGCTGGCGGCTGCACGGCGGCGCGCCGGCCGCGCCCAAGGGTCAGGCCTGGCGCGTCCTCGGCCACCGCCTCCCCGACCCCCGCTGGGCCGACTGGCTCGACATCCCGCTGCCGGAGACCGCGGCCGCGGCCGCCTAGCGGTCCGCGGTCCCGACCAGCGTCGCGAAGACGACCACGTTGTCGCGGTAGCCGGTGGTGCCGCCGGTCCACCGGCCACCGCAGGTGATCAGGCGCAGGTGCGGGCGGGTGAAGTCGGCGTAGACGCGGTCGACCGGCAGCCGCGCCTTGTCGAACAGCTCGACGGACAGCACCCGGAACACCGCGGTGGTGCGGTCCTCGCGGCTGACCTCGATGGTGTCGCCGGCATGCAGGTCCGGCAGGCCGGCGAAGACCGACGGGCCGGTGCGGCTGTCGACGTGACCGACGATCACGGCGGAGCCGAACTCGCCGGGCGTCGGCCCGTCCCGGTACCACCCGGTCACGTCGTGCTCGCCCGGCGGCGGCACGTCTATCGAGCCGTCCGCGGCCAGCCCGACCTGCCGGACCGGCGCCTCCACCCGGATCGCCGGGATGGTCACCCGGGTCGGGCGGCTCGCGGCCAGCACCGGGAACTCGCGCGGCGGCGGCTCGCCGGGGCGGTCGAACCACGACGGCAGGCGCACGCCGGTCAGCTGCCCGAGCCCGGCGCCGGCCGCGAACACGCCCACCACCAGCAGCGCCACGGCCAGAAAGCCGAGATCCGGACCCCGGCGCGGGTACGCCGCGGGCGCGGGCGGCACCGGAGCACGATGCCGGCCGGGCGACCCGGCCGGCGGGAAGCGCACCCCCGCGTGCCGGGCCAGCGGCGAGTACCGGTGCGCGCCCACGACGCTCACCCCAGCCGGCGGCGTCGCAGCCGGAACACGAGCAACGCGGCACCCGCGGCCGTCGCGGCCAGCCCGGCGCCGAGCAGTGCCAGCCCGCCGGCGTCCGGACCCGCGCCCGCCAGGCCGCCGAACCCGGTCGCCGGGCCCCGCGACGGACGCGTGTCGGCCACCACCCGCAGCGTCCCGAGCGCGCGGCCACCACCGGTGCAGACCAGCTCCACCCGGTAGTCGTCCGCGGCCGTACCCGCCGGGATCTCGGTCCGGCCGGTCAGGAACCCGTACTCCGGGGCGACCCGGAGCTCACCGAACGCGTCCGACCGGACCACCGCGCCGTCGACGTTCTCCGTACAGCTGGCCCGGACGCTCACCTCGCCGCCGGCGGCGATCGTGCTCGGGTTCACCTCGACGAACACGTCCGCCCTCGCCCGGGCCACGCCCGGCGCGCTCAGCACCGCGGCCACCAGCGTGCTCAGCACCGCGGCCACCAGCGCGAGCGGCACCGCGAGTCGGAGAAGGCTGCGCATGGTCCTCCCATCGGACGTGGGGGAGTGCTGAGGTCGATTTTCGCACGTGACGGCCGAAATTTCGCGAGACGGACTCATCCCGCCGGAGTACGCCCCGATGATCTGCGGGGACCCACGTTCCGCTACCGTGAGAGAAGCATCAGTACCTATCAGACCGCCCAGACACCGAGTGTCTTGCCACGTTGGGGGCGTTCACCGTGCAACCGTTAGAAGTCGCACTCGTCTTCGTTGTCGCGCCGCTCGCCGTCGTCGGTGTCCTCGCAGCATTGACGCTGCCCGGAGGAGACCGCCGCACCAAGGAGAAGCGTTACCGGCCCGGCCGGCCGTTCGAGTTCACGCCGGTCTGGTTCCTCTCCTCACCCGGTCAGCTGGCCGGGCGGCTCGCGCTCACCTCCTCCGACCCCGCGGGCGACGCCGCCGCCGGGAACCCGCACGGCCCGACGGGAGGCGCAAGTGACCGCTGGTGAGCAGGCCCTGACCCACCTCGACCACCCGGGCGGCGAGACGCTGGCCGCGGAGACGCAGCCGGACGTGCTCGACGGCCCGTTCTCCACGCGGCAGCTGCTGCACATCGACGAGGCGCTGCGCATCGCGGACCGGGAGACCGGCCTGACGTTCAGCGTGTACGTCGGTGACCTCGCCGACCCGCAGCGCGCCGCCGCCGAGAAGCTCCACGGACAGCTCGCGGACCCGGACCGGTCCGTGCTCATCGCGTTCTCGCCGAACCAGCGCATCCTCGAGGTCGTCACCGGCGCCGAGGCCCGCCGCCGGATCCCGGACCGCGACGCGAAGCTGGCCTGCCTCTCGATGGCCGCGGCCTTCGCGGGCGGCGACCTGGCCGGCGGCGTCATCCACGGCCTCGACCAGCTCGCGACGCACGCGGGTCGCGCCTAGCACCTGTTTCACCGGGACGGCCGGCTGCGGCGCGGACCCCCCGTGACAGCGGCTCTGGCCGTCTTCCGCCTCCGAACGGCCGGTCCCAGTCGGGCCGGCCGTTTCGCGTACCCATGACGCAGGAGCCGACAACCGGCGCTCTTCGCGCAGAACCGGATGTTCCCGCTTCCGGCGGGCCGGGTTCCGCATGCTCCCGCGGGCACCGGTCGTCGCTGGCGCTCCTCCCTGCGGCATCCGTGGCCGCAAGATCGCATCCACAGCGCAACGGCAGGTCGCCTCGACCCCCGACGCGTCCCGCTCCGGCAGCGCGCCCGCGCGTCTCGGCGGCGCGTCCGCACACGGTCCCGTGACGCTTCCCAGTGAGGTTCCGCCGCGCCCGCACGACGTCCCGCGACGCGTCCTGTAGATCCGTGGTGCGTTCCAGGCCGTGCGAGGTGCGGTGCCCTGCTCATCGGGGAGCGCGGACGCCTTCATGACCGCGCTGTCATTTCCGCCGCGGGCGACGCAGCGGCCGCCCCCGTGGGCACACGTCTCCCGAGCCGTCTCCCGCGACGCGATCTTTGTTGCCGACTCTCCGACCCACCGAGTCGCCGGCCGGCGCGAAAGCCGTGAGTCGATCTTCACGGTGCGGGAAGGCCGACTGGTACAACGTACTTTTGGTACGGATTCGAAAACACCGATCTAGAACAACAAGCAGATCGCCATGGCACGGTAAGCAGAGCAAACGTCGTACAGACGCGTCATGTGTGGCTTTTGTGCGGTTTCTGTGCTGGCACGGGTGCGGAGGCACAAAAAAGCGCCCCACCGGCCGTGCGGGCCGGTGGGGCGCTGGACGAAACGGTCAGCCGCGGTCCTTGGCGCGGGCGGCCAGCGCGCGCACCACGCCGTCGCGGCCCTCCGCGACCAGGCGGCGGAGCCCGGCCGGCTGACCGGTGCCGGCCAGCCAGGACTCCGTGGCCGCGACCGTGGCCTCGGTGATCTGGTAGGACGGGTACGCGAAGAGCGCGAAGTCCTGCGCCGGCTCACTGTCCCGGCTCGCCCACACGGTGGCCGCCTCCGCGAAGAAACGGTCCGCGAACGGCGCGGTCAGCTCCACCTGTGCCGGGTGCTGGAAGCCCTGGAGCAGCGCCCGGTTGCGCCAGTTCGGCAGCGCCTGCGTCGAGGTCAGCTCGTCCCAGACGCGGGCCTTGTTCTCCGCGGTCGGCAGCAGCGCGCGGGCCAGCGCGGCCTCGCGCTCACCGCCGGCGGTGCGGTCGTTCGCCAGCTCGGCGTCGATCTCCTCCGCGGCGGCCGCGCCCTTGGCGATCAGCGTCTGCAACAGCGACCAGCGGAACTCGGTGTCGATGGTCAGGCCGGCCGGCACGTTCTGCCCGGTCAGCCAGCCGCGCAGCACGGCCAGGTCCTCGGCGGAGCGGGACGCGGACGCGTACGCGCGGGCCCAGGCGAGCTGGAAGCCGCTGCCCGGCTCGGCCACCGCGAGCGCGTCGCGGGCGGTCCCGGCGAGCTGCGCCCAGCCGGTCGGCGCCCACTCCGGGTCGGCGTAGCTGGCGATGGCCGTGGCGGCCTGCCGGAGCGTGGCGGTGACCAGGTTGATGTCCTGCTCGTTCGGCAGGCCGGAGGTGGCCAGCGCGATGTAGTCGCGGGTGGACAGCTCGGCGTCGCGGACCATGTCCCACGCGGCCGCCCAGACCAGCGCGCGGGCCAGCGACGAGTCCAGGCCGTCGATGTGGTGCACGACCGTGGCCATCGAGCGCTCGTCCAGCCGCAGCTTGGCGTAGCTGTGGTCGTCGTCGTTGAGCAGCAGCACGTCGGCGGCGGGCAGGCCGGCCAGCTCGGCCAGCTCGGTGCGCTCACCGGCGATGTCCACCTCGACGATCCGGCGGCGGACCAGCTTGCCGTCGGTGACGTCGTAGAGGCCGACGCCGATGTGGTGGGTGCGCAGCGTCGGGTAGTCGGCCGGGGCCTCCTGCAGCACGGCGACGGAGGTGTAGGTGCCGTCCTCGGCGATCGTCACCTCCGGGCGCAGCGTGTTGACCTGCGCGGTCTCCAGCCACTGCGCGGCGAACTTGCGCAGCTCCCGGCCGGACGACGACTCCAGCTCGGTGAGCAGGTCGTCGAAGGTCGCGTTGCCCCAGGCGTGCGCCGCGAAGTAGGAGCGCAGGCCGGCCAGGAACGGGTCCAGCCCGACGTACGCCACCAGCTGCTTGATGACGCTGGCGCCCTTCGCGTACGTGATGCCGTCGAAGTTGACCTCGACGGCCTCCAGGTCGGGCATCTCGCAGTAGACCGGGTGGGTGGAGGAGAGCTGGTCCTGGCGGTAGCCCCAGTTCTTCCGCACGGACAGGAACGTGGTCCACGCGTCGCTGAACCGGGTGGCCTCCGCGTTGCACCAGTGGCTGGCCCACTCGGCGAACGACTCGTTCAGCCACAGGTCGTTCCACCAGCGCATGGTGACCAGGTCGCCGAACCACATGTGGGCCAGCTCGTGCAGGATCGTGTTCGCGCGCTGCTCGTACTCGAAGTCGGTGACCTGCGAGCGGAAGATGTAGTGGTCCTCGGCGTGCACGACGCAGCCGAAGTTCTCCATCGCGCCCGCGTTGAACTCGGGCACCCACACCTGGTCGTACTTCGGCAGCGGGTAGCGGATGCCGAACTTGTCGTGGAAGAAGTCGAAGCCCTGCACGGTGACCTTGTGCAGGTCGTCGACGTCGAAGTACTGCGCCATGCTGGCCCGGCAGAAGTAGCCCATGTCGATGCCGTCGTGGGTGAACTGCACCTCGTGGAACGGGCCGGCACAGAGCGCGGTGATGTACGTGCTCATCCGCGCGGACCGGGTGAAGTGCACGGTCTTCGCGCCCTCGCCGGCCGGCTCCTCGCGGTCGACCGGCATGTTCGACACCACGCGCCAGTGCGCCGGGACCGTGGCGTGCCAGGTGTAGACGCTCTTCAGGTCGGGCTGGTCGAACGCGGCGTAGACCCGCTGCGCGTCCGCGGTCTCGAACTGGCTGTAGAGGTACGCCTCGCCGTCCACCGGGTCGACGCTGCGGTGCAGGCCCTGGCCGCTGTGCGAGAACGGGAACTCCGCCTCGACCACCAGCGTGTTCTCCGCCGCGAGGCCGGTCAGCGTGAGCCCGCGCTCGGCGGACCAGCCGGACGTGTCGACCGGCGCGCCGTTCAGCGTGGCCGTGTGCAGACGCTCCGCGGCGACCTCGATGAACGTGGTGGCGCCGGGCTCGCGGGAGGTGAACTCGACGGTGGTCACCGACCGGAACGAGACGTCGCCCGTCAGGTCGAGCCTGATGTCGTACGAGGTCACGTCCAGCACGCGGGCACGCTCGGCCGCCTCGACCTGGGTGAGATTGCGCACTCCGGCCACGATCACTCTCCATCCGGTGCCCAGCCCGCACGGCCGGGCGCCGGTGGGGCGGAAAAGTCCGCAGTAAGTGTTTCACGTCGACGTCGATCACGGGTGTGCCGGTCCACCCGTGGCGGGGATTACGTCCGGGTTGCGGCGCGGGTCCGAATTTTCGGGTCGGCGATGCCATGTCAGCAACTCGTTAACTCTTCTTTTCGCAACCGTTCAGCAGCCCGAGATGACCGAGGATGAGGGCGTGGGCGTGACCGGTCACCGACAGTGTCGTTGCGATGTGCGCGACATCTGCGTTATGGCTGGTTGAGGCGCTGAGAACCGGGGAATAGGGAGTAACTATGGAACAGCAGATCGTTACCACGAGTGATGAGGCCCTGGAGCGCGCCTACTGGGCCGTGCGCGCGGACGACTGGGCGGACGTGTGCCCCGGGCTCTCCGCGGAGGACGCCGCGATGCTGGCGCCGGTGGTGGTCGTCGAGGCGGTTCCGGTCGGCGCGAGCTGATCCGCGGGAGGTTACCCGTACCACCGCCTGGAACCGTTCTGGGGTGCGCAAACGGCGGGTGCCGGGCGTCGGTACCGTGATTGCACATGACGATCGTGCACCCGATCGACCGGGCCTGGATCACGACCGGTGGCACCGGCGCGCAGAACTATGACGAGTTCGCGGACGACGCCGAGATCACCGCAATCATCGCCGACAACCCGCGAAGCGCTCTCGCCGTCGAGATGCCGCACCTCGCGCCAGAGACGCTGGGCCGTTCCTTCGCCGACTCACTGCCGGCCGCCGCCGAGCGGCTGGCCGAGGCGAAGGCGGCCGGCAGCTACGCCTCCGCCGAGCAGGTGATCGTCCTCTACCGGATCGCGGATCCGGACGGCGGCAACGCCGCCTACGGCATGTACTGCATGGTGGACACCGACCAGATCTCCACCAGCCCGGACGAGCCGGGCCTGGTCATCCGCAACGAGGACGTGTTCATCGAGAAGGTCCGCGAGCGGGTCGACCTGGCGAACACGCTGCGGAACCTGCTCTCCCCGGTCCTGCTGCTGCAGACCGGCACCGGCGACCGGCTGCACGAGGAGCTGGAGTACGCGATCGCGCACGCGGGGGAGCCCGCCGCGACCGACGTCGACCCGGCCGGCCGGGTGCACGCGATCTGGACCGTGCCGGCCGGCTCCGTGCGCGACGAGCTGTGCGCGCTGGCCGGCGCCGGCGAACTGGTCGTCGCGGACGGCAACCACCGCAGCCTGGCCGCGCAGACCGGCGGCTACCCGCGCTTCCTCGCCGTGATCACCACGCCCGAGTCGCTGGTCATCGCGCCGTACAACCGGCTGATCAAGCTGCCGATCGCCGCCGGGGAGCTGGCTGACCGGCTGCGCGCGGCCGGTCTGCAGCCCGAGCCGGCCGCCGGCGGCCCCGCGGTCCCGCCGACCGGTGGCACCATCCAGCTGTACGTGGGCGGCGAGACCTGGTCCGTGAAGCTGCCGTCGCACGGCGGCGGTGACCCGGTCGAGGGCATGGACCACGCGCTCGTCGAGCGGGTGCTGGTCAACGAGGTGCTCGGGCTGGACGCCGGCGACAAGCGCATCGTCTACGTCGGCGGCGACTACCCGGCCGAGTGGCTGCGCGGCGAGGTCGACGCGGGCCGCGCGGACCTGGCCGTGCTGATCGCGCCGGTCACCATGGACGAGTTCGTGGCGGTCAACCTGGCCCGCCGGAAGATGCCGCGGAAGAGCACCTGGTTCACCCCGAAGGCGCGCGGCGGGCTGGTCGTCGCGGAGATCTGACGGTCCCACCGGCCGCATCAGGCGTCCCCGTGCCGTTCCCGCGGCATCGGGGACGCCCGCGGCACGGTGCGGACGGACTCAAACTTGGCAGCCGCCGCCACGGCCGCACCGGCGGGCTGACAGACTGCGCGTTATGCGCGTTTATCTGGGAGCCGACCACGCCGGCTACGAGCTGAAGGTGCACCTCGTCAACTACCTGTCCAAGCAGGGGTACGAGGTGGTCGACGTCGGCCCGCACGTCTTCGATCCGGAGGACGACTACCCCGCCTACTGCCTGCACACGGCCGCCCGCGTGGTGGCCGACCCGGGCAGCCTCGGCATCGTGATCGGCGGTTCCGGCAACGGCGAGCAGATCGCCGCGAACAAGGTCAAGGGCACCCGTGTCGGCCTGGCCTGGAACCTCGAGACCGCCCGCCTGACCCGCGAGCACAACGACGCGAACCTGGTCGGCATCGGCGCCCGGCAGCACACGCTGGACGAGGCGACCGCGATCGTCGAGGCGTTCCTGACCACGCCGTTCTCCAACAGCGAGCGGCACTCCCGGCGGATCGCACAGGTCGCGGCGTACGAGACGTCCGGCGACCTGCCCGACCTGCCCCGCTAGCCCGCGACCCGGCCCGTCACCGGCGGGCCGGCAGCTCCTCGCGGGGGATCCAGTTGCGGCGCACGATCACCAGCCGCTCCTGGGCCTCCGCCAGATCCTCGTCCGTCGGCCGGGACGCGTCCCGGGCCCGCATCGCGGCCCGCACGCTCACCTGCGACGAACCGGAGCCGACCAGACCACGCAGACCACGTTCGGCCTCGCGGTCCTCGGCGCTGGCCTTCTCCCGGCCACGCGGCGGCCCGTCACCCGGCCCGGTGGCGCGCGGGCCGTCCGGTTGCCGCACCGGCGCGGCCTCCTCCGGATCGTGCACCGGTGACGTCTCGGCGACCGGCGGCTGCGGTCTGGGCGCGGCCGGCTTCGGCGGCGGGACCGGCGACGGACCGGGCGTGGGCACCGGCGTGCTCCGCGGCAGGTCCGCCGGCGTCGGCCGCGGGCCGCCGGCCGGTGCCGGCCGGCCCGGATCCGCCTGTCCGGCCTTCCCGGCGGTCGCCTGCGCCGACTGTGCCGGAACCGCCCGACCCGGCTTCGGGGTGGGTGCCGGCGTCGTCCGGGCCGGTTTCGCGGCATCCGGTGGGATCGGCTTCGCGAGGTCGGCCGGGGAGGGCCGGTGCGGGTCGGCCGGAACCGGTCTGACCGGCTCCGCCGGCGCGGACCGGGCGAGATCCGACGGGGACGGCGGAACGGCCGGCCGCGGGCCCGCGGCCGGTGGCCCGGGCCGGGGCACCGGCGTGCGGCGAACCGACGGCGTCGGCGGTGCCGGCTTCGGCGCCTCGACCGGCCCCGGCGCACGCCCGACGCGAGCGACCTCGCCCGCCGGCCCGGCGGTCGGCCCGGCGGTCGGCCCGGCGGTCGGCCCGGCGGTCGGCCCGGCGGTCGGCCCGGCGGTCGGCCCGGCGGTCGGCTCTGCGACCGGCCCGGTGGTCGGCTGCGCGGCCGGCCCGGTGGTCGGCTGCGCGGCCGGATCGCCGGTCGGCTCTGCGACCGGATCGCTGGTCGGCTGCACAACCGGATCGGCGGCCGGATCGCTGGTCGGCCCTGCGGCCGGATCGGCGGTCGGCTGCGCGGCCGCCGGCTCGCCGGCCGGATCCGGCGTGGTGGGCTCCTCGGCGCGGTGACGGCGAAGTCGGCGGCGGCGACGCTCGGGCTCTCCCATCAGCCGACGGTATCGCGCCGCGCCGCCGGACGGTCCCGCCGCCGGCCGTCAGAACGTCTCGTTCATGCTGGGGGCACGGTGCCAGCCGAACGCCGCGTTCGCCGCGGCGAGCGTGCCCGCGCCCCGTTCCTCGACGAGCCCGGCACCGGCCAGCGCGGCCAGCGGCGTACCGCCGAGGTATGCGGCGCCGAGGTCGCGCACGTCCAGCGCCAGCGCGGCCGGGGCCGTGGTGCGCTCACAGGTCGCGCCGTCCGGGCCGCCGCGCAGGTGCCAGCGGCCCGCGTTCCGCGGCAGCAGCGCGTCCGTCACCTCCAGCACCACGTCGACCGGCAGGGCGTAGCGCCGGGCGGACAGCGCGGCGGGCACGTCCCGGACCCGCAACCAGAGGCCGTGCTCCCAGCGGGTGCCCAGCCAGCCCGGGTCGTCGGCCAGATACAGCAGCGGCTCGTCGAGCGGCGCGTGGTGGTAGGTGACCCGGGCGGTCAGGTCGACGCCGAACAGGAACCGCCACAGGTCCAGGCGGGCCGCGGCCGTCGCGGCCACCAGCTCCTTCACCTGCAGGGTCGCGGAGACCCGCGGATTGTCCGGATTCTCACCGTCGACGACGCGCCAGAGCGCGTACCCGTCGACGCCGTGCGCGCCCTCGCGGACCACGGCCCGCAGCGCGGTGCCCGACCCGCGGACCCACGCGGCGTCGTCGAGCCGGTGGTCCCACCACGCGCCCGGCCGGCTCGACCAGCCGGGCCGGTCCGGACGCACGGCCTCGAAGACCTCGACCATCTCCTCGCGCAGCGTCGCGGGCGGTCCGGCGCGCAACCGGCCGGCGGGGCCGTCCGGCAACCGGACCTCACGCACGAACGCCCGCAGCGTGAGATGCGGCGCGGCCAGGCCGTAGCCGTACCGCGGATAGATCCGGCCCTCGCTGGCCCACAGCACCGCGATCGGCTCCGGCGCGTCCGCGAGATGCCGGCGCATCATCCGGTTCAGCACGCCCCGCCGCCGGTGGGTCGGGGCCACCGCCACCTGGGTCACGTGCGCGGCCGGCACGATCGCGCCCGGCACGGTCAGGTCCCGGGCGAACGAGCCGAGGTGGCCGGCGAGCGTCTCGCCGTCGACGGCCACCACCGACCGGGCCGGCTCGGTCTTGGACCGCTCCGAGGCCTCGCGCGTGGCGTCGGGCGGGTCGTGGAACGCCGCGAACAACAGCGGGACGATCGCGTCGAGGTCGGCCTCGGTGCCGGGCCGTACGGCGATATCGGGAAGGATGGGCGACATGTCTCGTGTGTAACGGACATGCGTCGGTGTAGGCCAGCCGTTTTGCGGGCTCGCTACGCTCGATGGTGCAGGGCCCGACAGGGGGAGGAGCTATGACAGATCAGACGCAGTCATGGGCGGAGCGGACGGTGCCGGTGCCACCGGACATGCACCCGCAGGCGTCTGACGCGGGTTACGACGACGACCCGACACGGCTCAACTTCCAGCGGGGCCGTGCGTCCGTGGCGCCCCGGGCGTCCCGGCACCACGACGACCACGAGATCGCGCCGCACGAGCCGACCGGCACCGGCTGGCCCGACTCGCCGCCCCCGCCACCCGCGGTGCCGCTCGGCGTGCAGCTGCGCCGCGGCCGTGAGTGGGGCGTGCTCGGCCTCGCCTTCTCGTTCGTCTGCTGGGGCATCTGGGCACTGTCGGACGGCGGCTCGTTCCTCGGCTCGTTCCTGACGTACGTGGTGACGCTGATCGTCGCGGTCGGCCTGTTCGCGCTGGCCCGGCTGGTCGGCCGCCTGGTCCTGGAGCGTCAGCTGCACCGGATGCGGCACAGCGCCCGCGGGTCGTACCTGATCGTCGGCGCGTTCCTGATCGCGGTCGGCATCGGCTACCTGACCCAGACCGGGTGGGTCATGGACGTCTGGGGCTGGCTCAAGGCCAACTTCTACTGATCGACGCTTTTTCCGATCGACGCGCGGATCGGGGGCGCCACACGCCCCCGATCCGCCCGGTCACTGTTCCAGCGTGAACGTGCCGACGCCCGCGGTGATGGCGATGTCGTACCGGTCGTCCGCGCCCTCCCAGGCCTTCGGCGTGAAACGCGAGTTCGGCGCGACCCGCCCGCGCGCGTCACCCAGAAGCGTGACACTGTCCGCGCCCGCGCCGAACCGGAGCCGCGACGGTACGTCCGCGGGCGTCCGCAGCACGAACTGACTGATACCGGAACTGACCTTCAGGCGTACGGACTTCTCCGGCGCGGGCAGGTCCAGCTCCAGCCGCGTAGCGCCGCCCAGCACGTCGAACCCGGACAGCCGCCCCTCGCTGAAGTCGACCACGTGCTCGGTGGCGCCACCGGTCAGCCGTACGTCCCAGCGCACCTCCGAGCTCAGCCGCACCTCCACCAGGCTCGGGCCGCGCGCACCGGTCTCGGCCATCTGCAGCATCAGCCGGTCGCCCTGGTCGATCGCCTCCGGCCGCACGTTCGAATCCTGCGGCGTCGAGATGCGGTAGAGGTCGCCCTCCAGGTCGTCGCTGGTCACGCTGACCGAGGTGACGCCGGAGACCAGGTCGAAGACGAGCGCGTCCCGGCCGTCCAGCGGTGCGGAGATCGCGTGCGGGCCGTCGCCGGCGGCGGCCAGGTTCAGCCCCGGCACGCCGCGCAGCGCAGCCAGCCCGCCGGCCGCGACCGCCACCGCCACCACGACGGCGGCCACCATGATGCCGACGCCCCGGCGCCGCGGCTTCTCGCTCTCGTCCCCGGTGTACGTGCTGAGCACGCGCACGTCGCTCTCGGCGCCGTGCCGCGGCCGCGCGTCCCGCCGGCCGGACCGCCGTCCGCCGGGACCGCGCTCGCCCGGCCCGCGCTCCGCCGGACTGCGCTCCGCCGGACTGCGCTCGGCCGGACTGCGCTCGCCCGGCCCGCGCTCGACGGCGCGGTGGTCGGCGGACGCGGCGCGGCGGTCGGCGAACCGGCGTCCGGACGGTGCCGCGCGATCCGGGCCGGGTGACGGCGGCGTGGCCAGGTGGGGCGGCGGTGCCGGTACGGCCGACCAGGCCGGCGGCTCGTCGGGCTGGGACCGGTCGCGACCCGGGACCTGGTCGCGACCGGTGGTCAGGGTGCCGTCCACCAGGTCGCCGTGCGTGCCGGACTCCTCCGTGACCCGGTCGGCGCGGCCGGACCACCCCGGGTCGGCCGCGTCCGGGCTGCGCAGCGGTGGCTGCTCGCGGGTGCCGCGGTCGACCGGGGAAGGGGACGGGGAGGCCCAGGAGGGCGTCGTGTCCCAGGCCGGCTCGTCCGCCCCGGTGGCGGGGCGGCGATACATCGCGTACGGATCGTCGCGTGGCGCGGGCTCGTCCCAGCCGGGCGCGGCCGCCGGCGACGCGGCCGGGTCGTGTGGTGTCGCCGGGTCCGGTGGTGCCGCCGGGCCCGACAGCGCCGCCGGGTCCGGTGCGTTCTCCGACCGTGACGGGACGAGCCACGAATCCCCGGCCTGCGCGGACGCGGCCGACTGCGGCGGGCCGGACCGGTGCGCCGAGGCCGCCGGCTGCTCCGGGCTGAACTGCGGCGACGTGCCTGCCCGCGGTGCACCGCCGGGCTGCTGAGATGCGTCGGCATACGGAGACGCGCTGGTCTGCGGTGATCTGCCGGTATGCGGAGGTGCGCTCGACTGCGCCGACGTGCCGGACCCGTCGGCCTGCGCCGATGCGTTGGACCCGCCGGACTGCGGTGACGTGCCGGATCCGCCGGCCTGCGGCGATGCCCCGGACCCGCCGAACTGCGGTGACGCGCCGAACGTGCCGGACTGCGGTGACATGCTGGTCGTGCCGGACTGCGGCGATGCCTCGGACCCGCCGGACTGCGGCGATGCCCCGGGCCCGCCGGACTGCGGTGACGCGGTGTGCTGTGGAGATGCGTCGGTCTGCGGTGACGTGGTGGAACTCGGCGACGTGGTGGGGTGTTGAGCCGTCGGGGTCGTGGTCCATGCCGTGCCGTCCGCGTCGGCCCAGAGGTCCACCACCGGTGGGCGCTCCGCCCAGCCGTTCTGGCTCGGCGTCTCCGCCCGTGGGCGCGCGACGGCCGGGTCCGCCGGCTCGGGTTGCCGGTCCGCCGGGTCGGGAGGCGTGCCCTCGATCCGGTTGTGCGCGGCGGTGGACGAGACCGCCCAGGTGGGCGGCTCCGCCCGGCCGGGGGTCGTCGGCGCGGCCGGATCCGACAGACGCGGCTCGACGTGCGTGAACCATTCGGAGGTCGGCCCGGGATCCGCGGCGGCCACCGGCACGAACGCCGCCTCCGCCGACCCGGCGGTGTTCCACGCCGGCCTGATCGAGTCGGTCCCGGACGCCGGTGCGACCGGCCCCGGCGTGCCGGCGACCGCCGGCGGGCGTGCCCCGACGCTGTCGCCGGCCTTCACCTCGGCCCGCGATGCCGGATCGAACGGCGCCGTCCGCGACGAGTCCGAAGCCGCCTGCGCGAAGAATCCCGAATCCGGCGAGGCCGGCTCCGGGGAACCGGCGTCGGGCCAGCTGACCGGCGCGGGAGCGGGCACGCCGGGAGTGCCCGCGTGCGGTGTCGGCGTGGACGGCCAGGAGGCCGGGCTGCCCCAACTGCGCGTGCCGCCGCTGCTCTCGGGGTTGTCCGCCGCGATACCACCGGCCGGCAACCCGCCCGACGCGCCGCTGTCCGCGGTCCCGTGCGGCGCGCCTCCCGGACCGCCGACGGTGCCGGCCCCGGCGGCCCCGCCGGTTCCCGCGGATCCCCCGAAGGCGCCGGTCCCCGTGGTGTCGTCGAAGGCACCGGCTCCGGTGAACCCGCCGACGGAGTTGGCCCCTGCGGTGCCGCCGAGGGCGCCGGTCCCTGCGGTACCGCCGAGGTCGCCGGTCCCCGCGGTGTCGTCGAAGGCGCCGATTCGCGCGGTCCGGCCGAGGGTGCCGGCTCCGGCAGTGTCGCCGAAGGCGTCAACGCCCGCGGACCCGCCGAAGGCGCCGGTGTGCGTCGGCTCCGCATCGGCAATGGGGCCGGTCCTGGGCCCGGTGGAGCCGTCGGTCGCCGGGACGTCCCGTGCCGGCCAGGCCGCCGGCAGGTCGGCCGGTGGCAGCAGTGACAGGCCGTCCTGGGGGATCGGCGACGGCCACGGCTGCTTCCGGTCCGCCGGGCGGGCGACCGGTGCGGCACCGGGCTGATCCGCGCCGCCGACGTCGCGCGTGCCCGCCGGGACGCCGCCGCGCGGACCCCCGGGGACGTCGCCGTGCGGTGCCGCCGGGGTGCCGGTGCGATGGCCCGGCACCACGCCGTCCGGTGACGTCGTGCCGTCCGGTGACGTCGTGCCGTCCGGTGACGTCGTGCCGTCCGGCGACGTCGTGCCGTTCGGCGACGCCGGTGCGGTGCCGTGCGGGACGGGCGTCGTGTCGTGCGGTGTGGCTGCCGCGGGCCAGGTTCGGCCCGTACCGTCGAGGGGTTGCGCGGACCAGGGCTGGTCGTCGGTGCCCGGCCGCTCCCGGTTACGCGGATGCTTGGGCGGCTTGGCCGCTTTGGGGGTCTTCGCGGATCGGGCGCGGCCGACCAGGCCGGCCAGCATGGCCCGTAGGCCGCGTGGCTCGTCGGAGCCGGTTCGCGGTCCGAGGTCGATGAAGGCCGGTTCGTTCTCCCGCGGCGGTGCCGTGCCGAGGCCCGCGGGCTTGGTCAGGGTGGACACGCTGCCCGGCGTCTCGATCCCGCGCCAGGCGTCCCGGTTCGTGCGCGGCGCCCCGGGGAACCGGTCCTCCAGATCCGCCTCCGGGTCGAACTCGGCCGTCTCGGCATCCGCCGACGCCGCGTCCGGCATCGCCGACCGCGTCCCTGCCGATGCCGCGCCGGGCGATGTCGACCGCGTCCCTGCCGATGCCGCGCCGGGCGTCGCCGACCGGCTCCCGGCCGATGCCGGGGACGACGGCGTCGCGAACGATGCCGTAGCCGGCGGCATCCCGCCCACGACCGCGGCCGACTGCGCCGGGGCCGGCCCCGCCACGGACATCGGCGTCGCGAACGATGCCGTGGCGGGCGGCGTCCCGCCCGAGATCGGGGCCGGCTTCGCCACGGATGTCGGCGTCCCGGGCGGTGGCGGCGCGGGTGGGGAAACCGGCCCGCCGAAGATCGCGGCCCGCGGCTCGCCGGGCCGATCCGGCACCTCCCACATCGGTGCCGACTGCGCCGGCACCGCGTCCGCGGGCATCGCGCCCGCCGGGACCGCGCCGGCCGGGGCCGGAAGGCCCCGTACCGCGTCGTTCCCCGCCGCGGAAGCCAGGTCCGCCGCGAACGTCTGCCCCGCCGCGAACGTCTGCCCCGCCGGGAAAGCCTGGCCCGCCTCGAACGCCTGCCCGGCCGAAGCCTGGCCCGCCTCGAGGTCGGTGGCCGTGGCCCGTTCCATGCCGCCCTCCGTCCGTCACCGGGCCGGCCCGGCGATGAAGGGGTGTGCCGGGCGGCCCGCATCGAGGCCGTGCACGGCCTCAACCGGCAGTACGCACCGGACGCCGCCGCGGATCGAACCCGCGGATGGATTTGGGGATGACCGGCGGAACTTAACCCGTTCCTAAGAAACGCCCGCCCGGGACGTCACGCGGTGTGACGGTCCCGGGCGGGCAAAGGCGAAGATTTCACAGGTTTCCGCGCCGCTCCTGCTCACGCTCGATCGCCTCGAACAGCGCCTTGAAGTTGCCCTTGCCGAAGCCGAGCGATCCGTGCCGCTCGATCAGCTCGAAGAACACGGTCGGCCGGTCACCGACCGGCGCGGTGAAGATCTGCAGCAGGTAGCCGTCCTCGTCCCGGTCGACCAGGATGCCGCGCTTCTGCAGCTCCTCGACCGGCACCCGGACCTCGCCGATCCGCGCGCGCAGCTCCGGGTCCTGGTAGTAGGAGTCCGGTGTCACCAGGAACTCCACGCCTTCGGCGCGCATCGCGTCCACGGTCCGCAGGATGTCGTTCGTGGCCAGCGCCAGGTGCTGTGCGCCCGGGCCGCCGTAGAACTCCAGGAACTCGTCGATCTGCGACTTCTTCTTCGCCACCGCCGGCTCGTTGAGCGGGAACTTGACCCGGTGGTTGCCGTTCGCCACCACCTTGCTCATCAGCGCGGAGTAGTCGGTGGCGATGTCGTCGCCGATGAACTCCGCCATGTTCACGAAGCCCATCACTCGCCGGTAGAAGTTCACCCACTCGTCCATCCGGCCCAGCTCCACGTTGCCGACCACGTGGTCCAGCGCCTGGAACAGCCGCTTCGGCGCACCGTCGCGCTTGACGTAAGCAGAGCTGCGGGCGACGTATCCGGGCAGGTAGGGGCCGGTGTAAGCAGAGCGGTCGACCAGCGTGTGGCGGGTGTCGCCGTATGCCGCGATCGCGGCGAGCCGGACCGTGCCGAACGAGTCCGTGACGTCGTGCGGCTCCTCCAGCACGGTGGCGCCGGCCGAGCGGGCCTGGGCGACGCACCGGTCCACGTCCGGGACCTCGAGTGCGATGTCGGAGACGCCGTCGCCGTGCGCGCGGTGGTGGTCGAGCAGCGGGCTGTCCGGTGCCACGCCACCCTTGATCACGAAGCGGCAGGAGCCGGACTTCAGCACGTACGCCTTGTGGTCGCGGTTGCCGGTCTCCGGGCCGGAGTAGGCGACGAGTTCCATGCCGAACGCGGACTGGTAGAAGTGGGCGGTCTGGGTGGCGTTGCCGACGACGAAGACCACCGCGTCCCACCCGGTGACCGGGAACGGGTCGCGGCTGGCGTCGTACTCCACGAGCCCGACGAGCTGCCGGAGGGTGTCGGCGTCGAGCTGGGCCTGGCGTTCCTGATCGGTGAGCGGTGCGCTGGTCACGAGCGGCCTCCAACCGAGGAGCGGGGAAAGGGGTGTGCCCCCATCGCAGCGCCCCCGGGGAGACAACGCAACAGTCCCAACGAAAGCTGAACAACCTGGCCAGACTGTCGAAGCGAGGCCGAGAGCTGCTATACAAATTGCGTGGTCGACGAGCTGGACGCGCGCATTCTGCGGATCTTCGACGAGGACCCGCGGATCGGGGTGCTGGAGGCGTCGCGGCGGCTCGGCGTGGCCCGCGGCACGGTGCAGGCCCGGCTCGACCGGCTGGAGCGGCGCGGCGTGATCACGTCGTTCGCGCCGTCCGTGTCGCCGGCCGCGCTCGGCTTCGAGGTGACCGCGTTCGTGACGCTGGAGATTCGGCAGGACGCCGGGCACGACGCGGTCGCGGCGCACCTGGACGGCATCCCGGAGGTGCTGGAGGCGCACACCGTCACCGGCTCCGCGGACCTGTTCCTGCGCGTGGTGGCGCGCACCAACGCGGACCTGCAGCGGGTCATCGACCGGATCGTGGCCGGCCCGGCGATCGAGCGGTCGGCGAGCGTGATCGCGCTGAAGACGCAGATCCCGTACCGCGTGATGCCGTTGATCAGGGCTTCAACAGCACCTTGATGGTGCCGTCGGTCTTACGCTGGAAGTTCTCGTAGGCGGCCGGTGCCTCGTCCAGCGGCAGCCGGTGGGTGGCGAACTCGTCCACCCCGAGGACGTCCTCCGGAGACGTCAGCAGCGGCAGGATCTCCGGCACCCAGCGCTTCACGTTGGCCTGGCCCATCCGCAGCTGGATCTGCTTGTCGAACATGGTGAGCATCGGCATCGGGTCGGCCATGCCGCCGTAGACGCCGATCAGCGAGATCGTGCCGCCGCGCCGGACCACGTCGATCGCGGTGTGCAGCGCGACCAGGCGGTCGACGCCGGCTTTCGCCATCACCTTCGCGGCGAGCGCGTCCGGCAGCAGCCCGGCCGCCTGCTGCGCGAACTTGCCGAGCGGGGCACCGTGCGCCTCCATGCCGACCGCGTCGATCACCGAGTCCGGGCCGCGGCCGTCCGTCATGTCGCGGATCACGTCGCCGAGCTTGTCGTCGTGGTCCGCCAGGTTGAGCACCTCCGCGCCGTGTGCCGAGGCCCGCGCGAGCCGCTCCGGGACCAGGTCGACCGCGATCACCCGGCCCACGCCGAGGTGGCGCGCGACCCGGACGCACATGTCGCCGATCGGGCCGAGGCCCAGGATCGCCAGCGTGCCGCCGGGCGGGACGGCCGCGTAGTTCACCGCCTGCCACGCGGTCGGCAGCACGTCGGACAGGTAGACGTACCGGTCGTCCGGGCCGTCCGGCGGGACCACGATCGGCCCGTAGTGCGCGTGCGGTACGCGCAGGAGCTCGGCCTGCCCGCCGGGAATCTCGCCGTAGAGCTTGGTGTAGCCGAACAGCGCCGCGCCCATGCCGTGCGTGCGCACCTGGGTGATCTCGCACTGCGTCTGCAGGCCCTGGTTGCACATGAAGCAGTCGCCGCAGGAGATCTGGAACGGGATGACCACCCGGTCGCCGGCGCGGAGGTTCGGGACGTCCCGCCCGACCTCCTCCACGATGCCCATCGGCTCGTGCCCGAGGATGTCGCCGTCGCCCATGAACGGGCCCATCACCTCGTAGAGGTGCAGATCGGAGCCGCAGATCCCGGTCGAGGTGACCCGGATGATCGCGTCCGTCGGGTAGTAGATCTCCGGATCCGGGACCGTCTCCACGCGAACGTCCCGCCGGCCGTGCCAGGTGACCGCCTTCATGTCCACAGGCTCGCCGGTGAACATGAAGGCGGTGTCACTTATGCGAGATCACGCATAGGTCAGGCGGGGGATTCCGACTTGTCGCCCGCCCACTGCGTGTGGAACGACCCGTCCCGGTCGGTCCGGCGGTACGTGTGCGCGCCGAAGTTGTCGCGCAGGCCCTGGATCAGCGCGGCCGGCAGCCGGTCGCGGCGCAGCGCGTCGTAGTAGGCCAGCGACGACGAGAACGCCGGTGCCGGGATGCCCGCGCGCGCCGCGGACGCGACGACCCGCCGCCACGACTCCACGCCGCTCTGCACCGCCTCCGCGAAGTACGGCGCGACCAGCAGCGACGGCAGCTTCGGGTCGGCGTCGTAGGCCTCCCGGATGCGGTTCAGGAAGCGGGCCCGGATGATGCAGCCGCCGCGCCAGATCGTGGCCATCGCGCCCGGGTCGATGCCCCAGTTGTACTCCTCCGAGCCGGCGACCACCTGGTCGAAGCCCTGCGCGTACGCGACGACCTTCGACGCGTAGAGCGCGGCGCGCACGTCCTCGATGAACTGCTCCCGGTCGGTGACCTCGAGCGAGCCGACGGAGGAGCCGAACGCGCGGGCCGCCGCGGCGCGCTGGTCCGCGTGGCCGGAGATCGACCGGGCGAACGTGGCCTCCGCGATGCCGGTGATCGGCACGCCCAGGTCGAGCGCGGACTGCACGGTCCAGCGGCCGGTGCCCTTCTGCTCCGCCTGGTCCAGCACGATGTCGACGAAGCCCTTGCCGGTCTCCGCGTCGGTGTGCTTGAGCACCTGCGCGGTGATCTCGATCAGGAACGACTCCAGGTCGCCCTGGTTCCACGTCTCGAAGATCTCGCCGATCTCCGCCGGCGTCGCGTTCAGGCCCTCGCGGAGCAGGTCGTACGCCTCCGCGATGAGCTGCATGTCCGCGTACTCGATGCCGTTGTGCACCATCTTGACGAAGTGGCCGGCGCCGTCCGGGCCGACGTGCACGCAGCAGGCCACACCGTCCACCTTGGCGGAGATCGCCTCGAACATCGGGCCGAGCTTCGCGTACGACTCCTTGGAGCCGCCGGGCATGATGCTCGGGCCGAGCAGCGCGCCCTCCTCGCCGCCGGACACGCCCGTACCCACGAAGTGCAGGCCCTTGGCGCGCAGCGCCTCCTCGCGACGCCGGGTGTCGGCGAAGTGCGCGTTGCCGCAGTCGATGACGATGTCGCCCTCTTCGAGCAGCGGGACCAGCTCGTCGATCACCGCGTCGGTCGGGCCGCCGGCCTTGACCATGATGATCACGGCGCGCGGGCGCTCCAGCGACGCGACGAACTCCTCCAGCGTCTCGCCGGGGATGAACGTGCCCTCGTCGCCGTGGTCCGCGACCAGGGTGCGGGTGCGCTCGGGCGAGCGGTTGTGCACCGCGACCGTGAAGCCGTTGCGGGCGAGGTTGCGCGCCAGGTTACGCCCCATGACGGCAAGGCCGGTGACCCCGATCTGCGCCTTGCCGGTCTTCTCTTCGCTCATCGGATCTCGCTTCTTCTCGTGTGTGCCCGGTCTTCGGGTCCGACTCTGCCACGAATGGAGGCCGTCGTCCGTGTCTCACATCGCATGTGGGACGGCTATCCGGCGATACGGCCCCGGCCCGTCTCGCGGTTCAGTTCGCCCCTCCGGCGAGCGACCGTGAAGCTAAGCTTCCCTGCAGGTAACGGTGAAGTAACGTACGCGGAAAGGCCGGGCCCTCGATCGGAGGTGCCGAGGCCGCCGCCGACGACCGCGCGAAGGGAGAGCCAGATGGCGAAGAAGTCGAAGAAGGACAAGAAGAAGAAGGACAAGAAGAACAAGAAGAAGAAGTGACCTCGCGGACCGGCCGGATCTTGATCCGGCCGGTCGCGCGGTTTTCTGGCTAGGGTGTCCGGCGTGACCGCACCACCACGCCCGGGACCCGCACTGCGCATCCCCACTCCCCAGCTCAACCCGGCACTCAGGTCGTTCCTGAGCAACGAGGCGGGCAGCGGCGCCGCTCTGCTGATCGGTACCGTGCTCGCCATCGTCTGGGCCAACTCCCCCTGGTGGGAGTCGTACTTCGCGCTCTGGCACACCCACGTCTCGCTGCACGTCGGCGGCTGGGCGCTGGAGATGGACCTGCACCATGTGATCAACGACGCGTTGATGGCCGTCTTCTTCCTCGTCCTCGGCCTGGAGATCAGTCGCGAGGCGGTCTCCGGCGAGCTGCGCGACCGGCGCACCATGCTGGTCCCCACGCTCGGCGCGGTCGGCGGCATGGTCCTGCCGATCGCGATCTTCCTGGCCATCAACCCGTCCGGCGAGGCCGCGCACGGGTGGGGCGTCGTCATGTCCACCGACACCGCGTTCGTGCTCGGCGTGCTCGCGCTCTTCGGCCCGCGCTGCCCCGATCAGCTCCGCGTCTTCCTGCTCACGCTCGCCGTGGTCGACGACATCGGCGCGATCGGCGTGCTGGCCGTCTTCTACACCGACACCGTGCGGGTCGGCCCGCTGGTGGTCGCGGCCGTCCTGCTCGGCGTGGTGCTGCTGCTGCGCTGGCTCGGCGTGTGGCGGCTGGCGCCGTACGTGGTGCTCACCATCGCGATGTGGATAGCGGTCTACGAGTCGGGCGTGCACCCCACGCTGGCCGGCGTGCTGATCGGCCTCTCCATCTCGGCGAAGCCCGCGCCCCAGGAACAGATCCGGCGCATCCCGCTGTACGGCCGCGCGCTGATGGAGTCGCAGAGCGCGGAACGCGTGCAGCAGGCGATCCTGCAGGCCTCCGCGACCGTCAGCGCCAGCGAACGGATGGAACGACGGCTGCACCCCTGGTCGGCGTACCTGGTCGTGCCCGCGTTCGGCCTGGCCAACGCGGGCGTCCACCTGACCGGCGACGTGGTGCGGGACGCGGTGTCGTCACCGCTGACCATCGGCATCGTGATCGCGCTGGTGGCCGGCAACACGGTCGGCATCTTCGGCGCCTCCTGGATCGCGCTCCGCACCGGCCTCGGCGTGCTGCCCGGCCGGGTCCGCTACAGCCACCTGCTCGGCGGCTCGCTGCTGGCCGGGATGGGGTTCACCATCTCGCTGTTCATCGCGGAACTCGCGTTCGAGGACGAGCAGCTGCGCGACCAGGCGAAGATCGGCATCCTGGCCGGGTCGTTCATCGCGGCCGTGGTGGGTGCCTGGGTCATCCGGTGGATGGGCGAACGGGCGCCGCTCTGCTCACCGTCCAGCGACGGGCCGCCGCCGCTGCCGCCGCTGCCGTGGATCGCCCCGGTGCCGCCGAACCGGCCGGGGCCGACCGGTTTCGGCTTCCCGGCGGACGTGCGTGACACCCTGCCGTCGACGACGTCGCCGGACCTGGCCTCGACCGTGGCGACGCTCGATCCCGAGGACGCGGCCGGGCGATGCGAGCCGGGGGAGAAGAGCACCGAGCGATAAGCCATTGCTTTCCCGCTTCCGGCGGCTCGAGCCGGGCTCGCTCCCGCGGGCACCGGTCGTCGCCGGCGCTCCTCCCTGCCGGTTCCGGCGTGGTGCGGTCCACCCTTCCCGCCGTCCGCCGGCACCGGGGTGGGCGTCACCGGGCGGAACCGGCCGGGCGGACACCGGCGATCACGGCGAGGCCAGCGGCTCGGGGGTCTGGTTCTGCATCTGCTGGAAGATCATCGAGGTGCGGAAGTCGGTGATCTCGCGGCGTTTGCTCAGCCGGTCGAGCAGGAACGCGTGCAGGTGGTCGAGGGTCGGGACGGCGACGTGCAGCAGGAAGTCGTCGCCGCCGGCCAGCACGAAGACGCTGAGCACCTCGGTCATCTCGCTGGCGGCGGCCTTGAAGGCGTTGATCACGTCGCGGTTCAGCGGGCGGACCTGGACGGAGACCATCGCCTGCACGCCGCGGCCGAGCGCGATCGGGTCGATGTCCGCGTGATAGCCGCGGATCACGCCGCGCCGGGTCAGCGCGCGCACCCGCTCCAGACAGGTCGAGGGTGCGATGCCGAGGCGGCGGGCGAGCTCGCGGTTGGACAACCGCGCATCCGACTGGAGGAGGCGGATCAACGCCGAATCTAGTTCGTCCATGCCGTGACTATGGCAGGCAAAATCGGCCGAACGTTCGGTGCGGGGCCGTTCGGCCGGTCGAAGTGCCTAGCTTCGGCGGCATGAAACGGCTCAACATTCGGTACGGGACGGCTATTCTGCTCGGCGGCGTACTCGGGCCGGGGGTGCTGGTGCTGCCGCAGCTCGGCGCCGCGGTGGCCGGCCCGGCGTCGGTCCTCGCGTGGGCGGCGCTGCTGCTGCTCAGCGCGCCGGTGGCGATCACGTTCGCGGTGCTGGGTGTGCGCTACCCGGACGGCGGCGGCGTGGCCGCGTTCGCCCGGCGCGCGTTCGGCGACCGTACCGCCGCGGTGGTGGGGGTCTGGTTCTACGGCGTCATCCCGCTCGGGACGTTCGCCGGGGCGCTGGTCGGCGCGGAGGCGGCCACCGCCGCGCTCGGGCTCGGCCGGGGCGTCGCGCTGGTCGTCGCCGTCCTGCTGATGGCGGCCGCGTTCGCGGTCAACGCGGCCGGCCTGCGCACCTCCGGGCGGGTGCAGATGTGGCTGCTGACGCTGCTGGTCGGCCTGCTCGGCACCGCGATCGTCACGGCCGGTGGTCAGGTGCAGGCCGCGCACTTCACACCGTTCGCGCCGCACGGCCTCGGCGGCGTGGCCGCGGCGATCGGTGTGCTGCTCTTCGCGTTCGTCGGCTGGGAGGCGGCCAGCCACCTGTCCGCCGACTTCGCCGCGGGTGCCACCGACCGGGACGGCCGCCGCGTGCTGCTCCGTTCCACGCAGGGCGCGCTGGCGATCGTCGGCGTGCTCTACCTCGCGCTGGCCGTGGTGACCGTCGGCGTGCTCGGCCCGCGCGCCGCCCAGCCCGGCGCGCTCGGCGCGCTGCTGGAGACCGGCATCGGCCCGGCCGCGCGCCCGATCCTGGCCGTGGCCGCGCTGCTGCTCAGCTTCGGCGGCATCAACACCTACCTGGCCGGTGCGGCCCGCCTCGGCGCGGCCCTGGCCCGGGACGGCGTGCTGCCCCGCTGGTTCGCCCGCGGCGGCGAGCCCGGCGCGGTCCCGCTGCGCAGCCTCGGCCTGCTCGCCGCGATGAGCGCGGTCTGCGCCGTACCCGTCGTGCTGCTGCATTTCGATCTTGATTTTCTGCTGCGCGTCACCGCCGCCTGCCTGGCCGCGGTCACGTTCGTGGGTGCCGCCGCTGCCGCGCGCCTGCTCCCGGCCGGCCGCGAACACCGCACCGCCGTCCTCGCCACCGTGCTGTCCGGTCTCGCGCTGCTCTGCTGCGGCGCGTTCCTGCTGGCCCCGGCCCTGCTCGCGGCCCTCACGCTGGCCGGCCCGGCCGGCCGGAAACCCACCGCGCCGCGGCCGGCCGCGGCGTCCGTCGCGCGGCTCGCACCGCACGACCATGAGGCGACCGCCCCGGCCACCGGAACGCTCAGGCGCGGCGGAGCGTGAGGGCGGTGGCGCGGCGCAGGTCGGGGAGTTCGATCCGGCCCTCGTACGGGATGTCGTTGATGAGCAGGCTGGGGGTGCCGCCGATGCCGGAGGCGACGCCGGTGGTGTAGTCGTCCTGGACCTTCGGGGCGAACTGCTGGGCCGCCTCGCCGGTGGCCAGCTCCGGGTCGGAGCCGACCGCCTCCGCGTAGTGGCGCAGGAACGCGTCCTCCAGTCGGTCCTGCTTCTTGAACAGCACGTGGTGCATGTCCCAGAAGACGCCGGCCGCGGTCGTCGACTCGGCCGCGAGCGCGGCGGTCAGCGCGTACTCGTGGATCTCGAAGAGCGGGAAGTTGCGGAAGATCAGGCGCACCTGACCGTCCGACTCCTCGACGAGCCGGCGCAGGACCGGAGCCGCGCCCGCGCAGTAGGGGCACTGGTAGTCGCCGTACTCCAGCACCGTCACCGGCGCGTCGACGTTGCCGAACACATGGTCCATGCGCCCCATCTTGGTCAGTGCACCGCCACCTCGACAACCGAGGCGTCCGTCACCCGCACCGGATAGGCCGGCAGGTTCACGCCCGGCACGTCCAAGCAGTCGCCGGTGCGCAGGTCGTAGACCTGCTTGTGCAGCGGCGACGCCACGGTGGGGACGTCGCCGCGGCTGCCGACGATGCCGCGGGACATCACGTACGCGCCGGAGATCGGGTCCTGGTTGCCGACCGCGTAGATCTCGTCGTCCGACGTGCGGAACAGCGCGACCTGCACGCCGTCGACCAGTGCGGCGATGCCGCGGTCCGGTTCCAGGCGGTCCACCGGGCAGACGGCCTGGAACAGCTGAACGTCGAGGATCATGCGGGGCTCCCCTCGGTGACGGCCGGCATGCCGAGCAGCACCGGCTGGCGGTTGACGGAGTCGGCGGAGACGGGCACGGGCTGCCCGCGCTCGACCGTGAAACTGATCGACGGGTCCGGGGCGTCGGGCGCGTTGACGAACGAGACGAAGCGCGCGAGGCGGTCCGGGTCGTCGAGCGTCGCGGCCCACTCGTCCGCGTAGTTCGTGACGTGGCGGGCCATGGCGTCGTCCAGTTCCGCGCACAGACCGAGCGAGTCGTGGACGATCACGTCGCGCAGGTGGTCGAGCCCGCCGTCCAGCGACTCGATCCAGGCCGCGGTCCGCTGCAGCCGGTCCGCGCTGCGGATGTAGAAGATCAGGAACCGGTCGATGGTCCGGACCAGTTCCTCCGTGGTCAGGTCGGTGGCGAAGAGGTCCGCGTGCCGGGGCCGGAAGCCGCCGTTGCCGCCGACGTAGAGGTTCCAGCCGTTGTCGGTGGCGATGATGCCGAAGTCCTTGCTGCGCGCCTCCGCGCACTCGCGCGCGCATCCGGACACCGCGGACTTGAGCTTGTGCGGCGACCGCAGGCCCCGGTAGCGCAGCTCCAGCGCGACCGCGAGGCCGACCGAGTCCTGCACGCCGTACCGGCACCAGGTCGACCCGACGCACGACTTGATGGTGCGCAGCGACTTGCCGTACGCGTGCCCGCTCTCGAACCCGGCGTCGACCAGCCGCTTCCAGATCTGCGGCAGCTGTTCCACCCGCGCGCCGAACATGTCGATCCGCTGCCCGCCGGTGATCTTCGTGTACAGGTTGAAGTCGCGCGCCACCTCGCCGATCACGATCAGCTTCTCCGGCGTGATCTCGCCGCCGGGGATGCGCGGGACCACCGAGTACGTACCGTTGCGCTGGATGTTGGCCAGGAAGTGGTCGTTGGTGTCCTGCAGCGAGGCCTGCTCGCCCTCCAGCACGTAGCCGGTGTTGAGCGACGCGAGGATCGACGCCACCGCCGGCTTGCAGATGTCGCAGCCCTTGCCCCGGCCGAGTTCGGAGATCAGCGCGGAGAACGACCGGATGTTCCGCACCCGGACGATGTCGAACAGCTCCTGCCGCGAGTGGTCGAAGTGCTCGCACAGCGCCTTCGACTGGGCCACGCCCTCCAGGGTCAGCAGCTGCTTGAGCATCGGTACGCAGGACCCGCAGCTGGTCCCGGCGCGGGTACAGGCCTTGATCGCCGGTACGTCCGCGCACCCTTCCGAGTGGATGGCGGAGACGATCTGGTCCTTGGTGACCGCGTTGCACGAGCAGACCTGCGCGGACCCGGGCAGCGCGGCCAGCCCGGCACCCGGGTCGACGTCGGCACCGGCCGGCGCCAGCAGCGACAGCGGGGGAGCGGAGAGCTCCAGGCCCACCCCGGCCCGCAGCGTCGGGTACGCGGTGGCGTCGCCGACCAGCACGCCGCCGAGCAGCGTCTTCGCGTCGTCGGAGAGCACCAGCTTGGCGTAGACCCGGGTGGCCGGGTCGGTGAACGTCACGTCCAGGCAGCCCTCGGTGGCGCCGTGCGCGTCACCGAACGACGCCACGTCCACGCCGAGCAGCTTGAGCTTGGTCGACATGTCCGCGCCCGGGAACGTGGCCGCGCCGCCGAGCAGCCGGTCCGCGACCACCTCGGCCTGGGCGTAACCGGGCGCGACCAGGCCGTAGCAGACGCCGTCGACGGCCGCGCACTCGCCGACCGCGTAGACGTCGTCCGCGGAGGTCCGGCAGGTGGCGTCGACCAGGATGCCACCGCGCGCGCCGACGGACAGGCCGGCCGCGCGGGCCACGTCGTCGCGGGGCCGGATGCCGGCCGCCACGATCACCATGTCCGCCTTGACCACCGCACCGTCGGACAGGCTGAGGCTGGCCACCGCGCCGTCCTCGCCTGCGTTGAGGGCCGTCGTCCCGGTGCCGGTGTGGACGGTCACGCCCAGGTCCTCGACGTAGCGCCGGAGCATGGCGCCGCCGGCCTCGTCCACCTGCACCGGCATCAGCCGCGGCGCGAACTCGACCACGTGGGTGGACAGCCCGAGCAGCCGCATCGCGTTCGCGGCCTCCAGCCCGAGCAGCCCGCCGCCGATCACCGCGCCGACGCTGCGGCCGGCCGCGTAGGCCCGGATCGCCTCCAGGTCGTCCAGCGTGCGGTAGACGAACACGCCGGGCAGGTCCTTGCCCTCGACCGGCGGGACGAACGGGTACGAACCGGTCGCGAAGACCAACGCGTCGTACGCGTAGGTCCCGGCGGCCGTGGTCACCACCCTGGCCGTCGTGTCCACCGCGAGCGCCGGTTCGCCCAGCCGGAGCTCGACCCCGTCGTCCGGCGTGTGCAGGTTCAGATCCGCCGCGGAGGAACCGTCGAAGAACGCGGACAGCTTCACCCGGTCGTACGCGGGCCGGCTCTCCTCGGCCAGCACCGTGACCGACCACTCGGCCGCGGTGTCCCGGGCCCGCACCGCCTCGACGAGCCGCTGCCCGACCATCCCGTTGCCGATGATCACTAGCCGCTTCATGCCAGAACCTCCGAGGCAGGGCTGTCCACGGCGGACAGCCAATCGACGATGCCGCAGACCGCGTCCCTGCAGGTCCCGCAGCCGGTGGTGGCGCGCGTCGCGGCGACCACGTCGCCGACCGAGCGGGCGCCGGACCGCCAGCAGCGCACGATCGCGCCCTTGCTGACGTTGTTGCACTGACAGACCGTGGCCGCGTCCGGCATCAGCGCCGGCGACTCGGCCACCGTGACCGGCGCGGCACCGAGCGCGCGGCCGAGCAGCAGCGCCCGGCGGTCGCTCGGCACCGGCGTGCCGCGGTCGAACAGTTGGATGACGGTGCCGATCGCCGGGTTGTCGCCCAGCATGATCGCGCCGGCCAGCCGGTCCCCGTCGATGACCAGCCGCGCGTACGTGCCGCGTGCCGGGTCCGCGAACGTGAGCTCCTCCGGCCCGGTCAGCGCACCCATCGCGGCCAGGTCGATGCCGGCCGCCTTGAGCCGGGTCACCACGGCCGGCGGCCGGTAGACCGCGTCCGGGTCCTCGCCGGTCAGCCGCGCCGCGACCACCCGCGCCTGCTCCCAGGCCGGCGCGACCAGCCCGCCGGTGACGCCGTCGTGTTCCGCGCAGTCACCGATCGCGGACACGCCCGGGTCGGAGGTGCGCATCGCGTCGTCGACCAGCACGCCGCGCCGCACCGCCAGCCCGGCCGCGCGCGCCAGGCCGGTCTCGGCCCGCACCCCGCACGCCAGCACCAGCAGGTCCGCGGCGAGGACCCGGCCGTCGGCCATGGTCAGCCGCACGCCGTCCGGGCCGCTCGCCACGCGCGCGGTCTCCGCGCCGAGATCACACGCGATGCCCAGACCCGCGAGGGTACGGGTCAGCACGCCGCTCGCCCCGGTGTCGATCTGCCGGTTCATCAGCCGGTCCACCGCGTGCACCACGCGCACGGACAGCCCGCGCGCGGTCAACCCGCGCGCCGCCTCCAGCCCGAGCAGCCCACCGCCGAGCACGATCGCGGTGCGCGCGGTCTCGGCCACGGCCAGGATGCGCCGGCAGTCGTCCAGCGTCCGGAACACCGCCACCCGCTCCGGCAGGTCCCCGGCCAGGCCCGGCACGTCCGGGATGATCGCCTCGCCGCCGGTGGCCAGCACCAGGTGGTCGTAGGGGTGGATCTCGCCGCACGCGGTGGTGACCGTCCGGGCGTCCCGGTCGATCGACACGACCGTGGCGCCGGGTCGCACGTCCACGCCGTGCCCGGCCGCCTCGGTGATCTCCACGTCCGCCTCGCCGACCTTGCCGGCCAGCAGGTTCGACAGCATGATCCGGTTGTAGGCGCGATGCGGTTCCGCGCCCAGCACGGTGACCTTCACGTCCGCCTGGCGCGCCCGCAGTTCCGCGGCGAGGCGGGAGCCGGCCATGCCGTACCCGATGATGGTGACCTTCACGGTTGTTCGGCCCTTTCCACGCGGACCGCGCAGACCTTGAACTCCGGCATGCGGGAGGTCGGGTCGAGCGCGTCGTTGGTGAGCGAGTTCGCCCGGCCCGCACCGGCCCAGTGGAACGGCATGAACACCGTGTCCGCCCGGATCGCGTCGCTGAGCCGGGCCGGTGCCGTGACCTCGCCGCGTCGCGAGGTGACGGTCAGCGACTCCCCGTCCGTGACGCCGAGGCGCCCGGCCAGGTCCGGGTGCAGCTCGACGAACGCGTGCGGCGCGGCTCTGCGCAGCGCGCCGACCCGCCGGGTCTGCGTGCCGGACTGGTACTGCGCCAGCACCCGCCCGGTGGTCAGGTAGAGCGGGTAGTCGGCGCACGGCTCCTCGGCCGCGGCCCGGTGCTCGACCGCGACCATCCGGGCCCGTCCGTCCGGTGTGCCGAAGCGCTCCGTGAACATCCGCGGCGTGTCCGGCCCGTCGGTGTCCGGGCACGGCCAGAAGACGCCGTCGTTCGCGTCGATCCGCTCCCAGGTGACGCCCGCGTAGTCCGCGACGCCGCCCGCGCTGGCCCGGCGCAGCTCACCGAAGACCTCGGCCGGGTCCTCCGGGAAGCCCCGGTCGACGCCCAGCCGTTCCGCGAGCGCGTGCAGGATCTGCAGGTCGGTGCGGGCCTGGCCGGGCGGGCGGCGGATCGCGTGCCGGCGCAGCACCCGGCCCTCCAGGTTCGTCATGGTGCCGTCCTCCTCGGCCCACATCGCGGTGGGCAGCACCACGTCCGCGAGCGCGGCCGTCTCGGAGAGCAGGAAGTCCGCGACGACCAGGAACTCCAGGCTCTTGATCCGCTCGGTGACCCGGCCGGCGCGCGGCGCGGAGACCACCGGGTTCGAGCCGAACAGCAGCATCGCCTTGGGCCCGGCGTCGGTGCCGAGCGAGTCGAGCAGCTCGTAGGCGGAGACGCCGGGTCCGGGCAGGCTGTCCGGGTCGATTCCCCACACGCCCGCCACGTGCTGCCGGGCGGCCGGGTCGTCGATCTTTCGGTAGCCGGGGAGCTGGTCCGCCTTCTGCCCGTGCTCGCGGCCGCCCTGCCCGTTGCCCTGCCCGGTCAGGCAGCCGTAGCCGGAACCGGGCCGGCCGGGCAGCCCGAGCGCGAGCGCCAGGTTGATGAACGCGGAGACCGTGTCCACGCCCTTCGCGTGCTGCTCGGCGCCGCGCGCGGTCAGGATGATCACGCGCTCGCCGCCGGCCAGTGCCCGGGCGGCCGCCTCCAGATCCGCCACGGGTACGCCGGTCAGCCGCTCCACCCGGGCCGGCCAGTAGTTCGCCACGGTCCGGCGCACGTCGTCGAAGCCGGTGGTGCGCTCCGCCAGGTAGTCCTTGTCCAGCAGGCCCTCGGTGAGCGCGACGTGCAGCAGCGCGTTCGCGATCGCCAGGTCGGTGCCGGGCGTCGGCTGCAGGTGCAGCGTGGCCTGCTTCGCGGTCGGCGTGGCGCGCGGGTCCACCACGATCAGCGTGCCGCCGCGCGCCTTCTGGTCGGCCAGCCAGCGGCCGAACGGCGGCATCGTCTCGGCCACGTTCGCGCCGACCAGCAGCAGCGTGTCCGCCTCACCCACGTCGGAGAGCGGGAACGGCAGGCCGCGGTCGATGCCGAACGCGCGGATGCCGGCCGCGGCCGCGGACGACATGCAGAACCGGCCGTTGTAGTCGATGTTGCGGGTGCGCAGCGCGACGCGGGCGAACTTGCCGAGCGCGTACGACTTCTCGTTGGTCAGCCCACCGCCGCCGAACACGGCCACGGCGTTCTCGTCGTACCGCTGCCGGATGTCCTCGATCCGGTCGGCGACCAGCGTGAGCGCCTCGTCCCAGGTGGCCGGCGTCAGCTCGCCGTCCCGGCGCACCAGGGGGGTCAGCAGCCGCTCGGGATGGTCCAGCAGTTCGGCGGCGGTCCAGCCCTTCTGGCAGAGCCCGCCCCGGTTGGTGGGGAAGTCGCGCGGCTCGACCGAGATAAGATCATCGTCGGTACGCAGCGTCATGCCGCACTGCAGCGCGCAGTACGGACAGTGCGTCTCAACGCGGTCGCCATCGGTCATGTACGGAAGCGTCGCCAGGCGGGATTTCCCGTCCGGGTCTCTTCCGTGTCGGTCGTGTCAACTGGCTCTCACCACCGCCCGATGGTCATCGTGAACTCACTTCCGCAGGTCAGGGCCGGTTAGGTCGACGTTGCAGGCCTGACTCACGACTCGAACTCCGGAGAAATCCCGGCTACCTACGTTTCGGTGTGTTACTGATCCTTCACGGCGGAAACCGGAGTCGATCATGAGCACCGCGACGCTTGCCCCCACCGACACGATTGCCGCAGCGGCGCGGCGGCACGGACGCTGGATCGACGACTGGCGGCCGGAGGACCCGGACTTCTGGGCGAACGGTGGCGCGCGGATCGCCCGCCGCAACCTGATCTTCTCGATCTTCTCCGAGCACGTCGGCTTCTCGATCTGGACGCTGTGGTCCGTGCTGGTGCTCTTCCTGGGGCCCGCCTACGGCATCGACCCGGCGCAGAAGTTCCTGCTCACCGCGGCGCCGGCCGCGCTCGGCTCGGTGGTGCGGCTGCCCTACACGTTCGCGGTCGCCACGTTCGGCGGGCGGAACTGGACGATCATCAGCGCGCTGCTGCTGCTCATCCCGGCCGGACTGGCCGCGTTCCTGATCCAGCCGGGCGTCTCGTACACCACGCTGCTGATCATCGCGTGCGTGGCCGGCGTCGGCGGCGGCAACTTCGCGTCCTCGATGGCGAACATCAACGCGTTCTACCCGCAGCGCCTCAAGGGCTGGGCACTCGGCCTGAACGCGGGCGGCGGCAACCTCGGCGTGGCCGTGGTGCAGCTGGTCGGCCTCGCGGTGCTGGCCACGGTCGGCGCCGGGCGGCCCGGCCTGATCGCCGGCATCTACATCCCGCTGATCGTGGTCGCGGCGGTCGCGTCCGCGCTCTACATGGACAACCTGACCGTGGCGTCGAACGAGAAGGGCGCGCTGCGCGAGGTCAGCCGCGACCCGCACACCTGGATCATGTCGGTGCTCTACATCGGCACGTTCGGGTCGTTCATCGGGTTCGGGTTCGCGTTCGGGCAGGTGCTGCAGGTGCAGTTCAAGGACTCGTTCAGCACGCCGGTCGAGGCCGCGTACCTGACCTTCCTCGGCCCGCTGCTCGGCTCGCTGATCCGGCCGATCGGCGGCGCGCTCGCGGACCGGTTCGGCGGCGCGTTCGTCACGATGCTCAACTTCGCGGCGATGGGCGCGGGCGCGACCGTGGTGCTGTACGCGTCGACCGCCCGCTCGCTGCCGCTCTACCTGGTCGGCTTCGTGCTGCTGTTCGTCTTCTCCGGCGTCGGGAACGGCTCCACGTACAAGATGATCCCGGCGATCTTCAAGGCGAAGAGCACGCTGAGCGACGCGGCCCCGGAGATCGCCGAGGCCCGGGCCCGCCGCCTCTCCGGCGCGCTGATCGGCATCGCGGGCGCGATCGGCGCGTTCGGCGGCGTGCTGGTCAACATCGCGTTCCGTCAGTCCTTCCTGACCACCGGCTCGGCCGAGGCGGCGTACGTCGCGTTCATCGCCTACTACGCGCTCTGCCTCGCCGTCACCTGGTTCGTCTACCTCCGCCCGTCCGCGAACCGCCTCGCCGGCGTCTGACCGCGGGCCCGCCCGAACCGGCCGGTCCGGGCGGGCCGCCGTCTCATCCGTCCAGATCCAGCGACAGCTCCCGCGATCCGCCGTTACGCGACCGTCAGCACGATCTTGCCGCGAAGGTGCCCGCGCGCCGCCCGCTCGTGCGCCGCACGCGCCTCGGCCAGCGGGAACGTGCCGTCGATCGCGGCCCGGACGGTGCCGCCGGCGAGCAGCCGGCCGAGCTCCGCGAGCTGCGCGCCGTTCGAGCGGACCTGGGCCGTCGAGACCGTGACGCGGTGCCGGGCGACCTCGTCCGCGTCGAACTCGGCGTAGAAGACCGGGAACAGCGCGCCGCCGGGCGTGAGCGTGGCCAGGAAGTCCCGGCTCGCCGGACCGCCCACGGTGTCCAGCACCACGTCCACGTCGCGCACCACGTCGGCCGCGCGGGTGGCGGTGTAGTCGATGACCTCGTCCGCGCCGAGCGACCGCAGGAACTCCCCGTGCCGGCCGGACGCGACCGCGATCACGCGCGCTCCCTTCCACTTCGCCAGCTGCACCGCGAAGTGGCCGACCCCGCCGGCCGCGCCGTTGACCAGCACGGTCGTGCCCGGGCCGAGCGGGACCGGCCGGTGCGGGTGCGCCTGGAACGGTGACGGGTGGTCGTGGCCGACGTCGATCAGGAACTGCCAGGCGGTCAGCCCGGCCATCGGTACGGCCGCGGCGTGCACGTGGTCGACGCCGGCCGGCTTACGGGCCAGGTCGGACACGGGCGCGGTGATGAACTCGGCGTAGCCGCCACCGGTGAAGCTCGGGAAGCGGACCATGCCGAAGACCTCGTCGCCGGGGGAGAAGCCGCCCGCCCCGCGCTCGACCACGCCGGACACGTCGGTGCCCGGCGTCATCGGCAACGCGAACGTGGACTCGGTCTCGCCCGGCATCGTCGTCATGCCGTCGCGCACGTACCAGTCCGGCGGGTTGATGCCGGCCGCGTGCACGCGAACCAGCACCTCGCCCGGCTTCGGCTCCGGCATCGGCGCGTCCTCGTACCGCAGCACCTCGGGGCCACCGTGTTCGTGCAGCCGGATCGCCTTCATCTGTCTCCTCTTTCCGTTCGCGGTGTACGCCTCCGAGTCAATCCGCGCCGCGATCGGCCGTCCAAGACCTGGTCCGCACACCCCCATACCGGAACCGCATGGCGGCGGTACGGTGGGACCGGTGAACGACCTGGAACTGCGGCTGGTGCGCTACTTCACCGTGGTGGCGGAGCATCTGAACTTCAGCCGGGCCGCCGCGGAGCTGCACCTGGCACAGCCGTCACTGAGCCGGCAGATCCAGCGGCTGGAGCACGACCTCGGCGTCCGCCTGCTGGACCGCACGCCGCACGGCAACCTGCTCACCGAGGCCGGCAAGGCGTTCCTGCCGAAGGCGCACGCGCTGCTGCGGGCCGCCGTCGACGCGACCGTGACCGCGCGCGCCCACGCGCCCACGCCCCGGCTCACCATCGGCTACGTCGAAGATCTGATCATCACGCCCGCGGTACGGGAACTGCGCCGTCGCCACCCCGAGGCCGAGGTCGGCACCCGTCACCTGGACTGCGACGAGATGTCGCTGCTCACCGACGGCCGGGTCGACGTGCTGGTCGCCCGCGCGCCGCTGCCGTTCGACGACGGCGAGATCCGGATCAGCCCGCTCTACGCGGAGGAGCGGGTCCTGCTCGTGCCGGACGACCACGACCTGGCCGGGCGCGCCTCGGTGACCATGGCCGACCTGGCCGGCCACGACCCGTTGCCCTGCCCGCTGACCGAGCCCGCGTACCGCTTGTTGGGCACCGGCCCGCTCCCGGCGGTGAAGGGTTTCCAGGACAAGCTCGAGCTGGTCGCAGCCGGTCAGGCGATCGCGGTGCTGCCGGTGAGCGACCGGCGCACCCTGCTCCGCCCGGGCCTGGCCACCGTGCCGATCCGGGACGCGCCGGCCAGCACGGTCGTCCTGGCCGCCCGCGCCGACGACCCGAACCCGTTGATCAGGGAGGCGCGCGAGTGCCTCAGCGGCCGGTGACGACGCGGCCGGTGTGCGGGCGGACCGGGACTCAGTCCACCTCGGCGGAGCCGTTGACGCGGAGTTTGCGGCGGGCGCGCTCGTAGAACGTGGTGCCGCCGAGGCGGACCACGTTCGCGGCGGCGCGGCGCGCGCGGACGCAGATCTGGTCGCCCGGCCGAAGCCGGCCGGAGATGATGCCGTCCACCTCGAGCGCCAGCTCGCCGCTGCTCGGCAGCAGGTCGAGGACGACCTCCTCGTCCGCGGAGAGGACCAGCGCGCGGTTGAAACTGGAGTGCGCGGACGACGGCACGACCAGGAAACCTTCGACGGTGGGGGAGACGATCGGGCCGCCGGCCGCGAAGCTGTACGCGGTCGAGCCGGTCGACGTGGCCACGATCACCGCGTCCGCCGCGTACCGCACGAACGGCGCGCCCTGCACCGAGATCGCCACGGCGGCCATCCCCTCACCGGGGACCCGGGCCAGCGCGATGTCGTTGAACGCGGTCACCTCCGCGCCGTTCGGCAGCAGCGTGGTGATCGCCATCCGGGACTCGACCGTGAAGTCGTGCCCGTCGATCCGGGACAGCGTCTCCGGCAGCTCCTCCACGTCGATCTCGGCCAGGAAGCCGAGCCGGCCCAGGTTCACGCCGAGCACCGGCGTGCTGCGCCCGGCCGACAGCCGCATGCTGCGCAGCATCGTGCCGTCGCCGCCCAGGCTGACCAACAGGTCAGACCGGTCGAGCAGCTCCACCTCACCGGCCGGGACCGCGCTGCAGTCGATGCGCGCGATCTCGTCCGGCAGGCCGAGCACGGTCACACCGCGCGCGCGTGCCCACTCGACGATCGTGTCTATCGCGATTTTCGAGTCCCGTTGCGGGTGAAGCACCAGCCCGACGGTGTGAACCATGCCCATGGCCACGATGGTATTTACTTCCGGATCGGTACGGCGTCGTAGGCCACCACCTCGTTGCGGGAGCCGGTCGCGGGCACGACGGCCTTCCACGTACCGGACGCGGTGGCCTTGACGTTCGCGCTGTAGGCGCCCTTGGCGTTCGTGGTCACGGTCGCCTTCCGGGTCCAGGCGGAGCTGCCGTCCGCCTTGAACCAGATCTGCACCTTCGTGTTCGCCCCGGCCTTGCCGTCCGTGCTGAACACGCCCTTCGCGGTGAGCTTCGCGCCCTTGCGGACCGGCTCCGGCGTGGCGTTGAGCGTCACGGACGCCGGGCGCTTGACCGTGTACGCGCCGGTCACCACGTTGGTGCGGAAGAACGCCAGGTCGGGGTCCTCCAGGCCGGTGCCGGTGACGTAGGCGCCGTACAGCTCCGTGCGGTACGTGCCGGCCGGGTCCTTGCCGCAGACCAGCAGGTCACCCTCCCAGGTGGTGCCGCCGGTGTTGGTCAGGACCGTGGCGTCGTAGATCGCGCCGTTGCGCCGGATGTCCACGCCGACCGCGGACGCGAGGACGTTCTCCGTCGGCAGCGGGCCGCTCAGCGTGGCGGTGATGTGCGCGCGGTTCGCGCACTTCTCGCCGGACCTCAGCGTGAACGCGGTCTTGCTGAACGTCACCGCCGTCACGCTGACGCTCGCCGGGTTCCAGTCCCAGGACGGCTCCTCCTCCTGGGCGAGGACCACACCGGCGGACGCGGCGGGTGCGGCGGCCGCGGCGGGCGCGACGATGCCGAGCGCGGGGGCGACGGCGACGGTGGCGGCCAGGAGCGGGGTGAGCACCCGGCGGCGGAGGTTCTGCATGCGGTTCGTCCCAAATTCTCGGTGGGTCTGTCGCCGAGAATTAGGCGGGTGGCCGGTTGCCGGACGGGTGCGGACACGGTGCGGCCCGGGTGCGTGAGAAAGCACCCGGGCCGCGTGGATTTCCTAAGCCGCGGTCGCCGCCGCCGTCGCCTCGGCCGGCCGCAGCGCGATCTCCAGCACGTCCGCCACGTCGGCGAGCGCGTGGATGGTCAGCTGCTGACGGATCTCGGCCGGCAGGTCGTCCAGGTCCGGCTCGTTGCGCGCCGGGATGATCACCTCGGTGAGCCCGGCCCGGTGCGCGGCGAGCAGCTTCTGCTTGACACCGCCGATCGGCAGCACCCGGCCGGCCAGCGTGACCTCGCCGGTCATGCCGACCTCGGGACGCACCGGACGGCCGGACGCCAGCGACGCGAGCGCGGTGACCATCGTGATACCCGCGCTCGGCCCGTCCTTCGGCACCGCGCCGGCCGGGACGTGCAGGTGCAGGCGCTTGCCGTCCAGCGGCGCGGCCCGGTCGTGCGACCGCAGGTAGGAGAGCGCAATCTGCGCCGACTCCTTCATCACGTCGCCGAGCTGACCGGTGAGCGTCAGCCCGCCCTCGCCCGGCATCGCGGTGGCCTCGATGAACAGCACGTCGCCACCGGCGCCGGTGACCGCGAGCCCGGTGGCCACGCCCGGCACCGCCGTGCGCTCCGCCGACTCGAAGAAGAACCGCGGCCGGCCGAGGAACTCCCGCACGTCGTCGATGTGCACCGGGCCGCCGCGCACCGCCACCTTGCGCAGCACCTTGGCCAGCGCGCGCTCCAGCTGCCGGACCCCGGCCTCCCGGGTGTACTCGACGGCGATCCTCGACAGGGCCGCGTCGGTGATCGTGACGTCGTCCGCCGTCAGGCCCGCCCGGTCGAGCTGCCGCGGCCACAGGTGGTCGCGGGCGATCGACACCTTCTCGCTCTCCGTGTAGCCGTCCAGCGCGACCAGCTCCATCCGGTCCAGCAGCGGGCCGGGGATGGTCTCCACCACGTTCGCGGTGGCGAGGAACAGCACGTCGGAGAGGTCCAGGTCGACCTCAAGGTAGTGGTCCCGGAACGTGTGGTTCTGCGCCGGGTCCAGCACCTCCAGCAGCGCGGCGGCCGGGTCGCCGGCGTACCCGGCGGAGATCTTGTCGATCTCGTCGAGCAGCACCACCGGGTTCATCGAACCGGCCTCGCGGATCGCGCGGACTATCCGGCCGGGCAGCGCGCCCACGTAGGTGCGCCGGTGCCCGCGGATCTCCGCCTCGTCCCGGATGCCACCGAGCGAGACCCGGACGAACTTCCGGCCGAGCGCCCGCGCGACGGACTCACCCAGCGAGGTCTTGCCGACACCGGGCGGGCCGGCCAGCGCGAGCACCGCGCCGGAGCCGCGGCCGCCGACCACGTGCAGCCCGCGGGCCGCGCGCCGGTTCCGTACCGCCAGGTATTCGAGAATGCGGTCCTTCACGTCGTCCAGACCCGCGTGGTCCGCGTCGAGCACGGCGCGTGCCTCGGTGAGGTCGGTGTTGTCGTCCGTGGTGACGTTCCACGGCATCTCCAGCACGGTGTCCAGCCAGGTGCGGATCCAGCCGGACTCCGGGGACGCGTCGCTGGCCCGCTCCAGGCGGCCGACCTCGCGCATCGCGGCCTCTCGGACCTTGTCCGGCAGGTCGGCCTTCTCGACCCGGTCGCGGTAGTCGCCCGCGCCCTCCGGCTCGTCCTCGCCCAGCTCCTTGCGGATCGCGGCGAGCTGCTGGCGGAGCAGGAAGTCGCGCTGGGTCTTCTCCAGGCCCTCGCGCACCTCGGAGTTGATCTTCTCGCTGACCTCCTCCTCGGCCTGGTGCTCCTTGATCCAGGTGACCAGCAGCTCCAGCCGGGCGGTCAGGTCGGTCTCGTCGAGCAGCCGGCGCTTCTGCTCCACCGACATCCACGGCGAGTACCCGGAGGAGTCGGCGATCTCGTGCAGGTCGGTCATCCGCTCGACCGCGTCGATCACCTGCCACGCGCCGCGCTTCTGCAGCTGCGCGCGGACCAGCGCCTTGTATTCACGGGCCAGCTCCCGGGTCCGCCCGGTCACCGGCGAGTCCTCGATCTCGGTGGACTCCACCCAGAGCGCCGCACCCGGCCCGGACACGCCGGAGCCGATGCGGGCGCGGTGCAGCCCACGGATCACGGCCACCGGCTCGCCACTCGGCAGCCGGCCGACCTGTTCGATCACGGCCACGGTGCCGACCGGGCCGTAGACGCCGTCGATCCTCGGAACGGCCAGCACGCGCTTGTCACCGCTGGTGCGGGCCGCGTCCACCGCGGCCTGGGTGGCGGAGTCGAGCTCCACCGGGGTAACCATGCGGGGGAGCAGTACGTCGTCGGTCAACGGCAGTACGGGAAGTGTGGCCATCGGACACCCCAATCTTGAGCCTGCCCGACTCAACCTCGCCCACCGTGTCCGTCTTCCCGCTAGTGACCCGCGACACGACGTTCGGCGGGCCCCGTGTTGCCGGTCCGGGTCCCTACAGTGGTAGGTCATGAGCACCCCGTCACCGCTGCGCCCGGTCGTCACCGCGGAGGAGCAGCTCTTCGCGCGCGGCCGCTGGGTCGTCCAGCCTGACCGAAGGCTCAGCCAGCTGGTCGCGCGCCGGCCGGAGGGCGTCAGCCCGAACCAGTGGAACACCGCGCTGCGCACCCGCTGCGACTTCGTCGTGCTCGACCCGGACACCCGGCTGCCGGTCTTCGCGGCCCAGTTCGCCGACCCGGCCGGCGTGGACGAGCGGCTCGACCGGATGCTCGCCGCCGTCTGCGGCGCGGTCGGCCTGGAGTGGGTGCGCGTCGTCTCGCCGATCCTCGGCGCCACCACGCAGGCCCGCCGGACCGTCGAGTACCTGCTGGACGCGCGCGCGTTCCGGGACGCCACCGCGTTCGACGACGCGGTGGAGCCGCCCGGCCCCGGGTTCCGCGACATCGTCGGCCGGCTCCCCGACGGCCGCGACGGCTTCGTGAACGATTTGAGCGCGCTGGCTCGCGCGGCCGCGGTGGACGCCTACGTCGGCCGTGACCTGGCCGACCCGATCATCCGGGGACTGCACGTCACCATGCCGGACGGCGTGGCGGAGGGCTGGGCGTGGGTCGAGCTCCCCGAGGGCCGTCACCTGCTCGAACGCGTCCAGATCGGGTCGCACGGCTTCGACTGCGGCGTCGCGCTGGACCGTCTCGCCGAGGACCTGGCCGCGCTCGCGGTCGGTGAACGGCTGAAGCGGCTGGACACCACGCCGCCGGTCTGGCTCAGCCGCGACGACCTGTGCCGCGCCTACGACCGGCTCCAGGCCCGGCACCCGGCGCTCACCTCACCGTTCTTCGTGCCGCTGTAACCCGGCCGGTGGGTTACGGGTGCGTCGTGTGGGCGTTGTCGCACAGTCTGGGCGACGCTCACCCAACGCCCGCTCATAGTTTCGTAGGGTGACCGTCTTCGACCTCTTTCCCCGCGTCTCGCCGCTTCAGCGGTATGAGTTGTCCATCACGCGGCTTCTCTCCAGCTTCGACGGCAACGCCGAGGTGGCGGTGAACGGGCGGGTGCCGGGCGTGCTCAGCGGATCACCACGCCAGATCGATCTGCTGGTCCGCGGCCGGGTGTTCGGCGCGGGCGTGACGGTGGCGGTGGAGTGCCGGCAGAGCCGGCGGGCGGCGGACCTGGGCGTGGTCGAGCGGTTCATCGGCAAGCTGCTGGACGTGGACGCGGACCGCGGCGTGCTCTACTCGCGGTCCGGTTTCACCCGGTGTGCCCGCGCGCGGGCCGCGGCGGCGCGCTGGCCCGCGGTGATGGCGGTGTCGCTGGGCGGCGGGCCACGGATCCCGCGACCGCGGCGGGCGGCGGATCCGCTGCCGCCGTTCGGCGTGGACGAGATCACGGAGGCGGACTTCGCGATGTTCCTCTGGCGCTGCGCCGCCGTCGGGGACTGATGACAACTTTTCTCCGGATTTAACGACAAAGACGCACAATTTGGGCGATGAGCCACACCCATTCGCCCGTACGCTCAAAGTTGTGCACCCAGCGGACGCGGAACTGCCGCCGGACCCGGACGAAGAGCCCGACACGCTCCGTCGCCTGACGCTCTTCGACTCCTCGATCAGCCGGCTGCTCGGTGGCTTCGAACCACCCGTCGAGGTCGGTTACAACCGTCGCGTCGAGGGCCGGCTCAGCCGATCGCTGCGCCGCGTCGACGTCCTGGTGCAGGGTCCCGTGCTGGGCGTGCGGGTGACCGCCGCGATCGAGTGCGTGCAGCGCCGGCGCCGGCCGGTGGACGTCGGCGCGGTCGACCGCTTCGTCGGCAAGCTGCTCGACATCGGCGCGGACCGCGGCGTGCTCTACTCCTGCACCGGCTTCACCGACCGGGCCCGGGCCCGCGCCGCGCACGCCCAGAGCCCACCCGTGATGGCCATCACGCTGGGTGACGGCCGGATGGTGCGCGACGGCCTGCCGCCGCACGACTCCACCGACGTCGACCAGGCCGACTTCGCGCTCTTCCTGCGTCTCGGCGGCACCGCGGACCTGTGGACGCCCTGACCGCACGATCGGGCTATGACGGACAACCGGGGCGACAACGGTACGAATGACGTTCATAGCGTCGACGGATGCCCCCCACCGACACTCAGCTCCAGCGGTACGAGCGGTCGCTGACCCGGCTGCTGGCCGCGTTCGACCACGCCCGGGTGGTCTACAACCGGCGGCACCACGGCCGGCTCAGCGGTGCGCCGCGGCACGTGCAGGTGATGATCCACGGGACGGTGGCCGGCCTGCCGGTCACGGTCGCGGTCGAGTGCCGCCAGCAGCACCGGCCGGTCGGGATCTCGTGCGTGGACCACTTCGTGGCGAAGCTGGCGGACGTGGGCGCGGACCGCGGCGTGCTCTACTCCTGCGCCGGCTTCACCGCCCCGGCCACCGACCGGGCCGCGCGCACGCACGATCCCGCGGTCCTCGCGATCTCGATCGGTGAGCCCGCCGCGCGGCCGGCGCCCCGGATACCCCGGCAGCGGCGCGGCGGCACCAGCGCGGACTACGCCCACTTCCTCCGCTACCCGAGCGCCTAGGCGCGTGCCGACGTGGACGGCCGGGCTGCGGCGCGGCCCGGGTGAGCTCAGACGGCCAGCTCCACCGCGGCCGCGATGCCGGGCGCGATCAGGCGCAGCTCGTCCAGCACCGCGGCCTCCTCGTCCGCCGGGACCTCGTCCAGCGCGGCGGACAGCAGCGGCATCGCGGCCGGGTCCCGGAACGTCTCGTACGCCACGGCCGCGGCCAGCGACCGGTCCCGCGCGCCGCGGTCCGCGCTGCGCGCCACGGCGAGCAGCGGGCACTGCGTCTCGTGCCCGGCGCGGCGCAGCCGGGACGACCACTCGAGCGCCCGCAGCACCGGCATCCGCGGCCCGAGCCAGGCCGCGAGCGCGAGCACGGTCCGGTCGCCGGGGAAACGCTGCCACAGGCCGTCGGCCAGCGGCTCGGCCAGCGAGACCGGCGCCTGACCGACCTCGTGGATCAGGGCGCGCAGCGCGGACGGCGGCACGTGCGCGGCGATCTCCGCGACGTCCGAACCGGCCTGGCGCAGGGTGTCGGCCATCCCGACGACCGGCATCGGGATCCGGCCGGCGCGCAGCTCCGCGCGCAGCCGCTCGGCCGCGTCCGCGGTGCGGCCGAGCCGGATCAGGCTGTGGATCTCGTACGACGTGAGCTGGCTGCGGGCGACCAGCACCGCGCCGTCGTCCTCGGCCAGTTCCGGCACGGCCGCGACCAGCTCGACCACCCGCTCGTCGTCGCCCGCGGCGTACCGGACGAGCACCTCCATGTGGTCCACGGTGACCTGCTTGGACGCGAGCGTGCGCAGCTCGTCCAGCGCGCGGGCCGCCTCGTCCACCCGGGACAGCGCGGTGCAGGCGCGGATCAGCGTGGTCAGCAGCTTGATCCGGACCGGGCGGCGGGTGTCGGTGTCCAGGCCGCGCCGGGCCGCGTCGATCGACTCCGCCAGGTTGCCGGACGAGAACTCGGCGCGGGCCAGGTTCGCCAGCGCGTCCGCGGCCAGCACCCGGTCCTCCACCGCGCGCAGCGCCAGCCGGCGGTTGCGCTCGGCCTTGTCCTTCGTGACGAACGTGGCGAACTGGTAGCCCGCGTGCCGCAGCTCCACCTCGCCGATCTCCGGTCCGGCGGCCGGGCCGCCGGTGATCCGGTCCACGGCCTGCTCGTGCAGCCGGCCGGCCAGCCGCACCGCGTCCCGCTGGAACAGCCGTGGGAAGACCACCACCTGGGTGCCGTTCGCGTACTCGTTGACCTGCCGCACCCGGTACGCGGCCGGGCCGCCGGGCCCGGACAGCCGGCGCCGCAGCGCGTCCGGGTCGCCCACCGCGGTCTCGTCCGCGTCGACCCAGAGCACCCAGCGCCCGGTGCAGTGCGCGATCGCCCGGTTGCGGGCGTCGCCGAAGTGCTCGTCCCAGAAGCCGTCGATCACCCGGGCGCCGTGCGCGCGCGCCACCGCGACCGTGTCGTCCAGCGAGCCGGTGTCGTAGACGACGACCTCGTCCACGAACGGGGTGACCGCGTCGATGCCGGCGCCGATCGTGGCCGACTCGTCCCGCACGATCATGCTGGCGGAGACGAGCAGCGGTGACTCGGTGACGACCCGCAGGCCGCAGCCGGCCGCACCGGTGTGTGCCACCAGCGCGTCGTCGACCAGCACGATCCGGCCCAGGTCGCGCAGTCGTTCCCAGGGCAGGTCCGGGGTCGGACCGCCGGCCGTGAGCAGCGCGGACCGCCGCAGCGCCACGCAGACCGGGCCGAGCCGGTCCACGTCGTAGCGCCGGCCGCGGTGCCGCTCGCGCCACTCCCGGGCCAGGTCGCGCAGTTGGCGTACCCCCGCCGGTGGTGGGATCTCGGCGCGTTGCGGGCCGATCGAGCCGATGCAGCGCGGGCCGGCCGCGACCACGGTCTCGTCGTCCAGCACCTCGCGGACCGCGTCCAGCCAGTGCCGGGGGAGGAGCATGTCGCCGTCGACGAGGAGCAGCAGGTCGCGCCCGGTCGCGGCGACGGCCTCGGCCCGGCCGCCGGGCACCGCGCGCACCCACGGCAGCGCCGCGACGACCCGGTCCAGGTCCGCGCGGCCGGCCGGCACCGCGCACACCACCTCGTCGCGCACGCCGAGCGCGGGCTTCAGCGCCTCCAGCGTGGCCTTCAGCTCCGCGGGGCTGCCGCCGCCGGTGACCACCACGTCGAGGGCTCCAGAGCTCATGTCTGAAATGTCGGCCGGTTCGCGCCGAGGCTGAGACCAATCGGCAACCCGGCTGCACCCCGCGTCCGCTACGCGCGCTCAGCGGCGGATGCCGGCCCGCCGGACGGACTTCGCGTGGTACATGGCCGCGTCGGCCACGCGCAGCAGCGCCTCCGCGGTCGGGTGCCCGTCCGTGGAGAGCGCGCTGCCGATGCTCGCGGAGACCCGGGCCGTCCCCTCGGCCAGCTCGAACGGGCGGGCCAGCGCGGCCCGGGCCCGTTCCGCGACCGCGGCCGCGCTGTTCGGCCCGTCGACGTCGTCCAGCAGCACCAGGAACTCGTCGCCGCCGAACCGCGCGGCCGTGTCCGTCTCGCGCAGCAGCGCCGTGATCCGCCCGGCCGTCTGCACCAGCAGCTGATCGCCGGCCGCGTGCCCGAGCGTGTCGTTCACCGCCTTGAAGCCGTCCAGGTCCAGGAAGAGCACCGCGAACGCGTACGCCGGCTCGCGTCGCGCCCGGTCCACCGCCTGCCGCAGCCGGTCCAGGAACAGGCCGCGGTTGGGCAGCCCGGTGAGGTGGTCGTAGAGCGCCGTCCGGCGCAGCCGTTCCTCCTGCTCGCGCAGTGAGCGCAGCATGAACTCCTGGTCCAGCGCGACCGCGAGCAGCGCGCCGGACTGGTTCATCGGCTCCCGGCCCGGCGGCGTCTTGTCCTGGATGCGCGCGACCGTGGCCAGCAGTCCCCAGTCGTGCGCGCTGCTGCGCACCGAGATCACGAAGACGATCTCACCGGTGTCCGGCCGCGCCGCGTCGAACAGCCCGGCCGGTGGGAAGTCCGCGACGTCGACCCGGCCGCCCGTGGTCCCGCAGTGGAACGCGCCGGAGATCTCCAGCGCGCCCCGGCGTTTCTCGCGGTGCTGCTCCGGGCGGGGATCGCGGCGCGGGCTGCCGTGCCAGAGGCCGAGGCAGCCGGCCGTGACCGGGAGGCGGCGCAGCCAGCCGAGCGCGCGCGGGTCCTGCTCGTCCGTGCGCAGCAGCTCCGTGCCGAGCTGGTACTGCGCGTTCAGCGTGTCCTGCAGGTAGCGGATGTCGCCGAACTGCGCGCGCGCCCGGTCCTGCGCCACCCGCAGCAGGATCCGGCGGGCCCGCTGCTCGGTCACCAGGCCGTGCAGCGCCTCGTCCAGCTCCGCGAGCGTCCAGCCGCGCAGCTCGGCGGCGAGCGCGGCCTCCGGCACGGCCGGGTCGGCGAGCCGGGCGGCGAGCGCGGTGTCGGGCGGCCGCGGCGCGGGCCGGTCACAGCCGCAGCTCTCCCGCGGCACGAAGACCGTCGGCACGAACGTGACGCCGTCGCCGCGGTCCAGCGCCGCGACCGCGGCCGCGCCGATCCGGCGCAGCGGCTGCGCCACGCTGGCCAGCGTGGGCTCGGTGTAGAGCGCGCCCGGGATGTCGTCGAAGCCGATCACCGCCTGCGCCTCCGGCACCCGGTGCCCGGCCGCGGTCAGCGTCTCCAGCACACCGATCGCGTTCCGGTCGGTGCCGCAGACCACGGCCGTGCACGGCAGCCCGGCCGCCAGCATCTCCGCCGCCGCGACCCGCCCGCCACGCTCGTGGTTGTCCGCCGCGGCGAAGAGCAGTTCGGGCAGGTCGTGGTCGGCGAGCGCGGCGAGGTAGCCGGCGTGCCGCTCGCGGATGTCCGGCACGTCCAGCGCGCCGGCGAACGCGATCCGGGTGTGCCCGTGCGCGATCAGGTGCGCGACCGCGTCCCGTACCCCCGAGCGGTTGTCCGGCAGCACCGCGTGCAGCGGCAGGGCCGTGGACCGGTGGCTGATCAGCACCACCGGTTTGCCGGTGGCGTGCAGCCGGGCCAGATGGCCGTCGTCGACCGCGCCGATCACCACGACGAACGCGTCCACGTGTGCCCAGCCGACCGGCGCGTCCCAGTCCGGGACGCCCTCGGAGTCGGCCCGCCGCGCGCCGGGCGCGAGCGTCTGCACGGCCAGCACCCGGCCGCCGCGCGCGGCGGCGGCCTCGGTCACGCCGGCGAGCAGGCCACCGTAGTAGTCGCCGCCGACGAACGGCGACAGCACCCCGATCGTCAGCCCGTTCACGAGATCAGCCTCTCAGAACCCGCGGGTACGGGTCCCGGCGTTCCGAAACGTTATCGCTGTCCTAAATGTGGGTCGAGGGCATGGACATCATCAGTTAAGAGTCTTAATAATTCTCCAACGGCCGCGGTGACCTGCACCGCCGCCGATGGAGGAGGCTGCCGTGAAACGGTCTCGATCTATCGCCCTGACCCTCGTCGCCCTGTGCGCGGCCGCCGCGTCGGCCGTGCTGTTCGCGCTCCCCGCATCGGCCGCGGCGGTCACCGCGACGTTCGCCAAGACCTCGGACTGGGGATCCGGCTGGGAGGGCAAGTACACGATCACCAACGGGACCGGGGCGGCGATCACGTCCTGGTCCGTGGCGTTCGACCTGCCGGCCGGCAGCACCATGGGCAGCTACTGGGACGCGCTGCTCACCTCCTCCGGACAGCGCTTCACGTTCACGAACCGGTCGTGGAACGGCACCGTGGCGCCGGGGGCGTCGGTGTCGTTCGGCTTCCTGGCCAACGGCGCGGGCACGCCGGTGAACTGCACGCTCAACGGCGCCTCCTGCGGCGGGGCGACACCGACCACCGGGCCGACGTCGGCCTCGCCGACCCCGAGCGCCACGTCCAGCCCGCGGCCGACATCCAGCCCGACGCCGTCCGCCTCGCCGTCTCCCTCGCCGTCGAACCCGAATCCCGGCACTCTGCCCAAACACGCGCTGATCGGATATCTGCACTCGAGCTTCCTGAACGGGTCCGGATATCTGCGGATGGCCGACGTACCGGCGGAGTGGGACATCATCAACCTCGCCTTCGGCGAGCCGACCACGGCCACCTCCGGCGACATCCGGTTCAGCCTCTGCCCGGTCGCGGAGTGCCCGAACGTGGAGTCCGAGGCCGAGTTCAAGGCCGCGATCCAGGCCAAGCGCGCCCAGGGCAAGAAGGTGCTGATCTCGATCGGCGGCCAGAACGGCCAGGTGCAGCTGACCACGACCGCGGCCCGTGACGCGTTCGTCACCTCGGTCGCCGCGATCATCGACCGGTACGGCCTGGACGGGCTGGACATCGACTTCGAGGGCCACTCGCTGTCGCTCAACACCGGCGACACCGACTTCCGGAACCCGACCACGCCCGCGATCGTCAACCTGATCTCCGCGGTGCGGGCGCTCAAGGCCCGGTATGGCGCGAACTTCGTGCTCACCATGGCCCCGGAGACGTTCTTCGTGCAGCTCGGCCACCAGTACTACGGCTCCGGCCCGTGGGGCGGCCAGGACCCGCGCTCCGGCGCGTACCTCCCGGTGATCCACGCCCTGCGCAACGACCTCACGGTGCTGCACGTGCAGGACTACAACTCCGGCCCGATCGTCGGCCTGGACGGCGCCTACCACACGATGGGCGGCGCGGACTTCCACATCGCGATGACCGACATGCTGCTGGCCGGCTTCCCGGTCGCGGGCAACCCGGCGAACGTGTTCCCGGCGCTGCGCGAGGACCAGGTCGCGTTCGGCGCGCCGTCGTCGGTCAGCGCCGGCAACGGATACGTGCCGCCGGCCGCGATCCAGGATGCGGTCAACTGCCTGGTCAAGGGCGTCTCGTGCGGGTCCTACACGCCGCGCAGCGGGACGAACCCGAACTTCCGCGGGCTGATGACCTGGTCCATCAACTGGGACCGCTTCTACTCCTGGGAGTTCCGGAACTCGCACGCGCCGTTCCTGCGGTCGCTGCCGTAACGCTCCGCCGGGCCGGGCCCGCACCCGGCCGGATCCAGGCGTCCCGCGTCCCGTTCCCGCGCGGGACGCCTGGATCGTCCGCTCAGCCCAGCGCCTGCTCCACATCGGCCCACAGGTCCTCGACGTGCTCGATGCCGACCGAGACCCGGATCGTCCCCGCGCCGATCCCGACCGCGGCCAGCTGCGCCTCGTCCAGCTGCCGGTGCGAGGTGCTGGCCGGATGCATCACCGTGGTCACCGTCCCGCCGAGCGACGGCGCGAGCCGGGCCAGTCGCAGCCGCTTGCTGAACGCGGTCCCGGCATCCCGCCCACCGGCCAGGTCGAACGCGAACGTCCCGCCGAACCCGCCGGTCAGCAGCCGCCGGGCCACCTCGTGCGTCGGATGCGTGGCCAGCCCCGGATAGTGCACCGCCGACACGGCCGGGTGCGCGGCCAGCCGCTCCGCGACCACGGCCGCGTTCGCACAGTGCCGCTCCACCCGCAGCGCCAGCGTGTGCAGCGACCGCGCCGTCAGCCACGCCGCGAACGGATCCGCCGCCACGCCGAACTCCACGTTGTGGTGCCAGACCCGCTCGTGCAGCGCCGGATCCGCGAACACCAGGATCCCGCCGACCACGTCGTGATGCCCGGCCAGATACTTCGTCACCGAGTGCAGCACCACGTCCGCGCCGTGCGCGATCGGCCGGCACAGCACCGGCGTCGCGAACGTGCTGTCCACCACCGTCACCACCCCCGCCGCCCGTGCGGCCGCGGTCAGCCGTGGCAGATCCGCCACGTACCCGGCCGGGTTGGAGATGGTCTCCAGGTAGAGGACCTTGGTGTCACCCGGCCGCAGCGCGTCGATGAGCGCGCCGGTGTCGTCCGCGTACTCGACGTCGACCCCGAACCGCTCCCGCAGATCCCGCAGTGCGGTGCCGGCCCCGCCGTAGAGCCGCCGCTGCGCCACCACGTGGTCGCCGCTCCGCAGCAGCGCCTGCAGCACCAGGTTGACGGCCCCCATCCCGGACGAGGTCGCGATCCCCGCCACCCCACCTTCCAGATCCGCCACCGCCGTCTCCAGCACCCGCACCGTCGGATTCGTCATCCGCGAGTACAGAAACGGCCCGTCCGGCCGCTGAAACGCCTCCGCCAGCACGTCCGGATCCTCGAACACCCAGGTCGACGCCGCATACAGCGGCGTCACGATCGGCTGGCTGCCGCCCACTTCCGGCAGCCGAGGATGCACAGCACGGGTCTCAGGTCTCATCCCCTGATCCTGCGCCGCCCGACCACCGTCGTCGCAGAGCCAATTCCGAACCGGTGGCCGCCGCCCGTTCACCCCGGCCCGGCTGTCTGACTGACTGACATCGCACCGCACGCGGGCTTCACCGCCGAGGCGTGTCGTTGTGCTTCGCCCGCCTCTTTCGCCGCGGTGTGTCCCCACCTTCGCCACCCTGCGCCCGTCGTTCGACCTGCAGCGCGAAGACGAACGTGGCCATCGATGCCAGCGCCGCGCTCGCGGCCAGCGCTTCGACCACGCTCGGCCACGGCAGTGACCCGGCCTCGGCGGTTGCGTAGATCAGTCCACCGGCCAGCGTGGTGAGGAGGACGGAATTCATGACCACCAGCGTGATCGGCAGCCCTTGCAACCGTCTCTTCTCGCGTACCTCCTCCCGCCGTATCCGGTGCGGATCCTCGGATCTCATGGCTCGTCCGATCGATGGTGCGGTGACCAGGATCCCCAGGGCGAACAGCAGCTTGCCGATGCCGGTGTGTATTTTTCGCACTTCGGCGGAGAGTTCCCGCCGATATCGTTCCTGAAGTCCTTCGGGGAGTGCCTTGACGGCCAGCCGGATGATGGCGAGTGCGGCGCGTTGAGCCCACCCGCCGAATTCGGCCACGAACAGTGACATGATCACTCCGGCGGCGATTCCGAGCAGTACCTCTACGTCCATGGCATCCTCCCTACGTCTTCGAGCTCAGTGCGAGCAGGAGTGAAACCTCCAGTGCGATCACCGATGAGAGGTGCGGCAGTCCGTAGGTCCATATGACTTTGCGCCATCTGCCACTCCGCGGCATTGCCGCCATGAATGAGACCAGCCAGAGGGTCAGAAGGAGGACGAGTCCGGCCGACATGATCGCCAGGAGGCTGTCGGCGACGTCCTCCGCCGGAAGTTGCTTCGACGCCAGATCGGACGCTGCCGTCAGTAGGTTGAACACCGAGGAGAGCAGGAGTTCCGGCCAGAAGACGAAGATCTCCATGCCGATCGGATCATTTCGGATTTTCGCGGTGAAGTATCTGATGAAGCAGCCGAGTGCGGCGGTGGCCACTGGAATAGCGACCATTCTGAAGAGATCGCTCGCCAAAACTTCCGTCAAGTCCGTCATCCTGCTTCATGAATACCCAGTATGACGCCCACGCTAGCAAGATCTAACCGGCGGATTCGTCGATCTTGAATGACTCATTCATCCGGGTGGGGCGTTCGGGCCTCGGTCGACCGGCCGCTCCGATAACGTTCGAGCGGACCGGCCGACTCGGCTCACGCCGCAGGATCATTCGATCCCGCATGCCAATCCTGATCCCGATGGAAGTTCCATAACGTGGGTGAATTGTATTCATGACGATTCTCATCCGATCGGATGAAGGTCATCACGACGGGTCGCTGCCGTGCCCCGTCGGCTCTCCGGCCGGGAGGCCGAGGCGGTGGCGTTGGGTGGGGACGTTGGCGAGGAGGTCGGCCTGGGCGCCGAACGGGTCCTCGGCGAGGCGGCGGCGCCAGTGGTCGGCCTCGGCGGCGAGGTCGGTGAGGCGGGCCGGGCCGAGGCCGGCCGGGCGGGTGCCGTCGTACAGGCGTGGGGTCACCATGCTGGTGATGGCGTCGAGCGTGGTCAGGGCGTCGTCGAAGCGCTCCAGGACGATCTCGGTGAGGGCCTGGGCGTGCAGCCGGTACGGGTCCGACGGGACGGCCCGGCAGTGTTCGACGTAGCCGGCGAGCGTGCCGTGCGCGGCGAAGTGCGGCATGGCCCGGGACCGGATCGCCTCGGCCAGGTGCTGCATGGCCGGCTCGGCGGTCTCGCGGGTGGCCGGCGTGGTGCGTGGGAGGCGCAGGTCGAGCGCGTCGTGGACGCGCCAGCCGGGGTGGCCGGCGGGCAGGTAGAGCGGGTGCAGGACGGCCTGGCCCTGGACGATCGCGCGGGCGATCAGGCCGACCGGTTCGGCGACGAGTTCCTCGTCGAAGACGAGCCACCGGCCGGGCAGGGACGGCAGGGCGTAGCGGACGACGGCCTCGCGCCAGACCGGACCGGGCCGGAGCTTGACCGGCCGGCCGCCGTCCGTCGCGGTCCACGGGATGCGCAGCGCGTCCAGCCACGGGGCGAACGGGCCGCCGGGGTCGTCCAGCAGGCGGGCCGGCCGGAGCGCGCGGCGCCGGGCCCGTCTCAGGCCGTCCGCGGGTACGCCGTAGAGGTCGGCGAGCGCGGCGATCGCCCCGGCGCCGTTGCGCGACTGCCCGCGCCGTTCGAACAGCGCGGGCGGCACGGCGGCCGGCACGTCCCGCAGCATCAGCGGTTCGGCGAAGCCGGAGCCGAAGCCGGGCGGCTGGATCCGCACGTGATGCACCCGCGAGACCGCGGCCGGCCGCCCGTCGAGCACGATCTGCTCCGCCCCGTCGGCGTCGTAGTCGTAGGCGATGAACGCCCGGACCGCGTGCGCCGACTCCGACAGCAGCCGCACGACCAGGTGGGCGAATTCGGGGCCGACGTCCGCGGTCGACAGCTCCAGGCGCCGCCAGTCGTGGTCCAGCGGTACGACGCGGGCGTAGAGCACGCCGGGACCGCCGGGGAGCGCGCCGGGGTGGTCCGTGCGGAGCACGCCGAGCGCGGCGTCCACGTCCGCACCCGGGCTGAGGTCCACCCAGGCCGCCGCCCTGTATGTCGACATCCTTCGCGCAGTCCCGTCCGCTCGACCGGACTGCATGGTAGTTCTCAGTGGTGGCGGCGGCGTCCGCGCATCCACATGACGGTGCCGGCCACCACGCCGACCACCACGAAACCGATCTTGAGGCCGGTCTTGCCGAGCAGCAGCGCACCGCCGCCGCGCAGCAGGACGCCGAGCCAGTGGTCGGCGGAGGTCAGGTCGTCCCAGGAGTGCCCGATGCCGGTGAGCCGCCAGCCGGCCCAGACCATGACGAGCGCGACGGTCAGCGTGACCGCGCCGGCCGCGACGAGCTTCCCGTTCCGCAGGACCGCACGTTCCTCGTTCATCAGCATGGTTCGAATCTATGGGCGGATCGGGTGTGATGAATCGCCCGTGCGGCGGGCGTCGGTCTCTATCGGAAGGTAGAGAGGTACGGTGCGGCCATGGCCGGGAACGTGACAGTGATCGTTTGCGGGGCGCCGCTCACCGTGCGTACGCCCGATCTGCTCAAGGCTCTGCTCGGCGACGGCTGGACGCCGATCCTGATCGGTACGCCCGCGTCGCGCGCGTGGCTGGACCCGGCCGCCGTGCACGACGTGCTGGGCGCGCCGCCGCAGTTCGACTTCCGGGCGCCGGACCAGCCGAAGCAGGGCGGCCCGCCGGACGCGGTGGTGGTCTGCCCGGCCACGTTCAACACGCTGAACAAGGCGGCGAGCGGTGCCGCGGACACGTACGCGCTGGCCCGGCTCTGCGAGGCGCTCGGCGAGGGGGTGCCGGTGGTGGCGGTGCCGACCGTGAACGAGAAGCTCTGGGGCCACCCGGCCTGGCGGCGCAACCTGGCGCTGCTGGAGTCGGCCGGCACCGTGCTGCTGGACGTGCACAACGGCCGGCCGGGCCCGCGACCGGTCGCGCCGGAGCTGGGCGGCGACCCGGGCGCGATCTTCGAGCCGGCCTGGGTGACCGAGGCGCTGCGCCCGTTCAGCCGAGCCTGACGTAGTCCTTCGCCAACTCCAGGAACGTGCGCGTCGCCGCGGTCGGCCGGCGCCGGGTGGCGGTGGCCAGCGACAGCGTCCACCACAGCTCCGCCCCCTCGATCGGCAGGCCTTTGACCCCAGGATCATCCGAGGGTACGGAGAACGCCGGCATGATCGAGACACCGAGCCCGTGCCGCACGTACTCGGGAGCGGTGCCGATCTCCACGACCTCCAGCGCGACGCGCCGTTGCAGGCCCGCGGCCGCGTAGGCACGGTCGACCACGACCCGGTTGCCGAAGCCGGCCGGCGAGTCGATGAACGGCCGCTCGGCCAGCCGCTCCAGCGTCACGCTCGGGCCGGGCCACGCGGCCGGGACGATCGCGAACATCCGTACCCGGGCCAGCGTGTGAATGTCGAGGCCGGTGCGCGCCCGGTCGATGTCGGACAGGAACGCCAGGTCGAACTCGCCGTCCAGCAGCGCCTGGGCCAGCCCGGCCGACCCGGTCGGCGCCGCCCGCATGCGCACGGTCACGCCCGGGTGGTCGGCCGTGAATCGCCCGAGCAGGCCGGGCAGGTCCAGGATGGTGACGGACGTCATGGCGCCGACGTGCACGGTGCCGCGCAGTCCGCCGCGCACGCGTGCCACCGCGTCCCGGGCGCCCTGCGCCGCGTCCAGCACCGCGCGCGCCTCGGGCAGCAGCGCCGCGCCCGCGTCGGTCAGCGCGATCCGCTGCGGCCCGCGCTCGAACAGCTCCGCCCGCAGGTGCTGCTCCAGCGCGCGGATGGTGGCGGAGACGCCGGACTGGACCACGTGCAGGCGCGCGGCCGCCCGGGTGAAGCTCAGCTCCTCCGCGACCGCCACGAAGTACTCGAGGTGACGTAGGTCCATCACGATTGATGATAGTGCCCAGCATGAACCATCGTTGGCGGCGATGGGCCCGGTGCAGAAGGCTGTGCAGCGTCACCTTTCCGATGTGAGGAGCTCATGATGTCCGCTCAGACGCTGCCGGCGCCCGCCACGGCGGCCCGGCGAGGTGTCGGCCACGGCACCGGTTTCTGGGTGGTCGCGGCCGCGTTCGGCGTCGCGATGGCCTTCACGGTCGTACCCACCCCGCTCTGGCCCCTCTACCAGCGCGAGGCCGGCTACTCGACGCTGATGGTCACGGTCGCCTACGCCGCGTACGCGGTCGGCGTCACGATCAGCCTGTTCCTCGCCGGTCACCTCTCCGACCGGCTCGGCCGCCGCCGCGTCCTGCTCCCGGCGCTGCTCGTCGAGATCGCCTCCGGCGTGCTGCTGCTCGCCTCGACCGCGTTCCCGGCCGTGCTGGCCGGCCGCGCGCTCAGCGGCGCCGCGGTCGGCATGATCACCGCGACCGCCACCGCGCACCTGGTCGAGCTGCACGCGGCCGCGCGGCCCGGCGCCGGCCGCGCGCTCGCCGAGCTGGTCGGCACGGCCGCGAACATGGGCGGCTTCGCGGTCGGCTCGCTGACCTCGGGACTGCTGGCCGAGTGGGCCGGCGCGCCGCTGCGTACCCCCTATGTGGTCTATCTGGTGTTGCTGGCCGTCGTCGCGGCCGGCGTCGCGCTGGTACCGGAGACGGTGGCCGCGACCTCGGCGCCCTACCGGCCGCAGCGCGTCGCCGTGCCCGCCGCCGCCCGTGGCCGCTACGCCACCGTGGCGATCGGTGCGTTCGCCGCCTTCGCCGTGCTGGGCCTGTTCGCGTCCGTCGCGCCCGGCTTCGTGGGCGGCACCATGGGACATCCGTCGCGCGCGCTGGCCGGGCTGGTCGCGTTCCTGTCGTTCGGCAGCGGGGTGACCGCGCAGCTGGTGTTCGCCCGGATGCCGGCCCGGCGCCAGGTGTTCGGCGGGCTCGTCGCGCTGAGCCTCGGCCTGATCGCCACCACGGCCGCGGTGTGGCTGCCCAGCCTGCCGCTGTTCCTGATCGGCGGCGTCACCGCCGGCGCCGGCGCGGGCCTGCTGTTCAAGGGCTCCATCGGTACGGTGTTCAGCATCTCCGAGCCGGCCACCCGCGGCGAGGCGCTGGCCGGGCTGTTCCTCGCCGGATACCTCGGCCTGTCCATCCCGATCCTCGGCTTCGGCTTCGCCACCGCGGCGGTGTCGACCGAGGTCGCGCTGGCCGGCTTCGCGACCGTGGTGGTCGCGCTGGCCGCGGTGGTCGGCATCCGGACTGTTCGCTGATCCGGCCCGGTGCGCTGATCCGGTCCGGTGTGCTGAGGCGGCCCGGTCCGCTGATCCGGCCCGGTGCGCGGTTTCGGCCGCGCACCGGGGCGACCGGTCAGCGGACGACCACGGTGCCCATCACCTTGTCCGCCAGGGTCTGGCGCTTCGTCGTCCACAGCGGCAGCAGGTAACCGAGGTAGAGGATCACGTCGTCGAGCACGTGCGCCAGGTCCCGCACGGCGGCCCGCACCGGGCCGATCGGCTGCCCGGTGTCCGCGCTCACCAGACGGATCCCGGTCAGCGCGCGACCCCAGCTCTGCCCGGTGCGCCCGGCGCGCCACCACCGGTTGTAGCCCCACACCGCGAACCCGAGACCGGCCAGACCGTAGTAGAGCGCCCGATTGCCGTCCAGCAGCCCACCGGCCAAAAAGAACGGCGCGGCGACGGCCGAGTCGACGAGATACGCGGCGGCGCGGGTGAACCAGCCGGAGAACGTCATGTCCACTCCCTTGCGACGACCGGCCACGGCGGCCGGAACACGGAAAGCGTCGCAGCGGACCGGCCCGCGCCGCGTCGGTGGAAAGTGCGGACGGCGGGTGCACGGAAGTCGTATCAGTCGGTTCCGCGCCAGCCCGCCGGGTCGACCCCGCCGGGGACCGAGGCCGCCGGGCCGTACGGCTCGCGGGTGAAGACGAACGTACCGACGTCCAGATGGGTGACCGCGCCGGACGCGTCCCGCTCGATCCGCATGCGTTCACCGTCGAAGTAGCCGCCCCGCCCGGTCCAGACGCCGTCCGGCCCGGGCCGCAACCGGGTCGCGCGGGTGCCGCCGCCGCGCAGCGCGGACAGCTCCAGGTGACCGTCCGCCGCCGGGCGCAGCAGGTACGGGTTCGGCCCCCAGTACCACGGGCCGGCCAGCGCGAGCAGCTCCGGATCGACCGACGGCAGCGGGCGCCACGGCTCCGGGATGCGCGGCTCCCGTTCCGCGACGATCCGGATCAGGTCGGCCGTGAGGACACCGACGTCCAGACCGGTGGTGACGTTGCCGAGCACGACCGCGCCGAGCCCCTCCGCCGGGTCGACCGCGACCGTGGACAGGAAACCGGGCAGCGACCCGGTGTGCCCGGTCAGCACCCGGCCGTCCGGTGCGCGCAGGATCTGCACGCCCAGCCCGTACTCGGGCGTCCGGGGTTCGCACATCTCCTCGACCGACTCCCGGCGCAGCACCCGTTCGTCACCGCCGCCGAGCAGGACCACGGCCAGCCGGGCCAGGTCCGCGGCGGTCGACCAGAGCTGCCCGGCCGCGGCCATCCGCCCGAGGTCCTCCGCCGGTTCCGGCAGCAGCACGTCGGCCCAGGGGTGCACGGCCCAGCCGCTCGCGTGCGGCGCGACCGGGTCCGGACCGGTGCGGTCCATGCCGAGCGGCGCCAGGATCTCGGCGCGCAGCACCTCCGCCCAGGACCCGCCGCGCAGCTTCTCGACCAGCGCGCCGAGCAGCGCGTACCCCGGATTGGAGTAGTGGAAGCGCCGCCCCGGCGGGAACACGTACGGCGTCTCCGGCAGCACGTCCGCCAGATCGGGCCGCAGCACCCCCGGCGTCCGCTCCCACCACGGCCCCGGCGGCTCCGCGGCCAGCCCCGCCGTGTGCCCCAGCAGCGCACCGACTGTCGCCCGGCCGGCCGGCGTACCCGGCAGGTGCGCCTCCAGCGGATCGTCCAGGTCGAGCCGGCCCTCGTCCCGCAGGCGCAGCACCAGCATCGCCGTCAACGTCTTGGTGATCGACCCGATCCGGTACTGCGTATCACCGTCCGGCACACCCCCACCCACGTCACCCCGGCCCTCGACCCACACCACCCGCCCGTCCCGCACCACGGCCGCCACCACCGACGGCGTACGCCCCCTGCTCTGCCCCACGGCGAGACGATGACGAAGAGCCCGCCGGGTATCGGCCAGAAGATCAGACATGCCACAAAGATATCGATCAACCGACACGACACACCGAACGTTCCCGCCCACCGCACCGCGGCGACCGCCTTCACGCGGCCGCCGGCCGCCCGAACTCTGGTCGCGTTCCGTCCGCCCCCTCGGACCAGCGGATCGCCTCGCCGGACACGCCGTGCACGAGGGCGCATTCGCGGTAGCGCACGGCTTCCCCGCGCGGGAAGACCCCGACCGCGTGGGCCGCTGGCACAGGCGAAGAGCACCTACCAGCACGCCACCAACGACCGCGACCGCGAGCTCGCCAACGACATGGACAAGCGCATCACCAGTGCAACCAACCCCAAGAAGCCCAACACCAGCAAGAAGAAGCCCAAGCCCCAGAGCTAGCGACACGCCAACGGCACGTTAATGGCACACAAGATCAACCAGGCCGGAACGTAAGCGAGCCACACCGTGGGGGTCCGGGGGCTCGGCCCCCGGGTTGCATGCGGAACGCCCTGGTCAACGCACTCCGTTGACACAGTGACCCGAAGTGGAGCGGACGACGGGAATCGAACCCGCGTAATCAGTTTGGAAGACTGAGGCTCTACCATTGAGCTACGTCCGCGTGCGCCGCGGATGGTTCGCGGTGCTGTCCTAGCGTACCCACTCGGGCTGATCTTCCCAAGCCGGTATCCGGCACGCCACACCGGAAGGTTCCGTACGCGAGGCCCGGCGAGCCGGGATGGGCTTCGGGCGCTTACACTCGAAGCGCCACGGGGTGTGGCGCAGCTTGGTAGCGCACTCGCTTTGGGAGCGAGGGGCCGTGGGTTCAAATCCCGCCACCCCGACGACAGGATGACGCGGGTTTCAAACCCGGGCGCGAGCGTGCCGCGACGACGGCCTAAACTCGCGAGAGCGACGGCGCGTAACGCCGGCGTGTCTGCAGACGAAACAGTGGCAGACCGCAGACAGAGCGCAGACGCCCAGGACAGCGGACACGCCGCACATCACCCAGATCCATCAAGGAGTACGCCTGTGAAGAGCACCGTCGAGACTCTGAGCCCGACTCGGGTGCGGCTCGCCATCGAGGTGCCGTTCGCCGAGCTCGAGCCGAGCCTGAAGAAGGCGTACCGGGAGATCGCGTCTCAGGTGCAGATCCCCGGCTTCCGCCGCGGCAAGATCCCGTCGGCCGTGATCGACCAGCGGGTCGGCCGGGAGACCGTGCTGAACGAGGCCGTCAACGAGGCGATCCCGGCGCAGCTGTTCGCGGCCGTGCAGGAGCACGACGTCAAGCTGCTCGGCCGGCCCGAGGTCAACGTGACGGAGTTCGCCGACAACGAGCCGCTGAAGTTCACGGCCGAGGTCGACGTGCGTCCGGAGCTGACGATCCCGGACCTGTCCGGCATCGAGGTCGAGGTCGACGAGCTGGTGATCGGTGACAGCGAGATCGACGAGCAGGTCAACAACCTGCGCGAGCGGTTCGCCACGCTGAAGACGGTCGAGCGGCCGGCGGCCGAGGGCGACTACGTGCAGCTCGACCTGACCGCGACGGTCGACGGTGTGGAGGTGCCGGGCGGTTCCGCGTCCAACATCTCCCACGAGGTCGGCTCCCAGCAGCTGCTCCCGGGTCTGGACGAGGTCCTGGTGGGCCTGTCCGCCGGTGAGTCCGCGACGTTCACCACGAAGCTGGTCGGCGGCGACTTCGCCGGGCAGGACGCGGAGGTCTCCACCACGGTCCGCACCGTGAAGGAGAAGGAGCTGCCGGAGCTCGACGACGACTTCGCCCAGCTGGCCAGCGAGTTCGACTCGCTGGAGGAGCTGAAGGGCGACGTCCGTGAGCGGGTCACCCGGGTCAAGAAGGTCGAGCAGATCTACGCGGCCCGGGACAAGGTGCTCGCGCAGATCGTCGAGGCGGCCGAGATCCCGGCGCCGGAGGGTGTCGTGAAGGACGCGGTCGAGCAGCGCAAGGCCGCGATGACCGACCAGCTGGAGCGCATCGGCGCGTCGCTGGAGGACTACCTCGCCTCGGAGGAGAAGACCGAGGAGCAGATCGACACCGAGCTGCAGGAGGCCGCGACCGAGGGCGTCAAGATCCAGCTGCTGCTCGACACGATCGCGGAGGCGGAGCAGGTTCAGGTCTCCGACGACGAGTTCGGTCACGAGATCATGCACCGCGCGCAGCGCGCCGGCATGCAGCCCCAGCAGTACTACGACCAGCTCGCCCGCTCGGGTGAGGCGCAGGCCGTCTTCGGCGACGTGCGTCGCGGGAAGGCGCTGCAGATCGTGCTGGAGCGTGTGACGATCAAGGACACCGCGGGCAACCCGGTGACGCTCGAGGCGATCCAGGACGAGCACCACCACGTGCACTAAGGGTTTCACCACCCAGAGCCGCCGCGGGTTCGCGTACCCGCGGCGGCTCTGGTTCTTCTGAGGGCAGAAGGCGTGCGCTTACAGCGAACAGTGCCCCATGCACGGACGAAGTGCCCCAATGACGGGCTAGGGTCGGTCCTACGAAGGACAACAGCGAAGGGCTGCCATGACCGACTTGCATCTCAATGCGTCGCCTCTGGCCAGAGGCGGCGGCGACCTCGCCGGTGGCCTTGACGACTCGGTCTACAACCGGCTGCTGAAGGAGCGGATCATCTTTCTGGGCAGCGAGGTGACCGATTCGGTCGCCAACCGCCTCTGCGCCCAGTTGCTGCTGCTCGCGGCGGAGGACCCGGAGCGTGACATCCACTTCTGGATCAACTCGCCCGGCGGCTCGGTCTACGCCGGCATGGCGATCTACGACACCATGCAGTGGATCGACAACGACGTCTCGACCGTCGCGATGGGCATGGCGGCCTCCATGGGCCAGCTGCTGCTCTGCGCCGGGACGAAGGGCAAGCGTTACGCGCTGCCGCACGCCCGGATCATGATGCACCAGCCGTCCGGTGGCCTGGGCGGCACCGCGGCGGACATCGCGATCCAGGCGGAGCAGATGCTTTACACGAAGCGCATGTTCCAGGAGCGCGTCGCGTTCCACACCGGGCAGACGCAGAGCACGATCGAGGCCGACTCGGACCGGGACCGCTGGTTCACGTCCGCGGCGGCCAAGGAGTACGGCTTCATCGACAAGGTGATCACCGGGGCGACGCAGGTCCCCGAGGGCGCCGGAACGCTGAACTGAGGAAGGCGACAATGACGGACATGACACTTCCCCCGCGGTTCGCTCCGGTGCACAACCGGTACGTTCTTCCCTCCTTCGTCGAGCGCACGTCGTACGGGGTGAAGGAGTCCAACCCGTACAACAAGATGTTCGAGGACCGGATCATCTTCCTCGGCGTCCAGGTGGACGACGCCTCGGCGAACGACGTGATGGCCCAGCTGCTGACGCTGGAGTCGACGGACCCGGACCGCGACATCACGATGTACATCAACTCGCCCGGTGGCTCGTTCACGGCCATGACGGCGATCTACGACACCATGCAGTACGTGCGCCCGGACATCGTCACGGTGTGCCTGGGCCAGGCGGCGTCCGCGGCCGCGATCCTGCTGGCGGCCGGCACGCCCGGCAAGCGGATGGCGCTGCCGCACTCCCGGGTGATAATCCACCAGCCCGCCACCGAGGGCGGTTACGGCCAGGGTTCGGACATCGAGATCCAGGCCCGGGAGATCCTGCGCATGCGCTCCCAGATGGAGGAGATGCTGGTGCGGCACACCGGCCGGGCCGCCGATCTGGTCACCAAGGACATCGACCGCGACAAGATCATGACCGCGGAAGAGGCCAAGGAGTACGGGATCGTCGACACGGTCCTGGCGAACCGGAAGAAGAGCGGCCTGATCGGGGTCGGCGCCTCCAGCTAGACCCAGCGCCCTTGACGGAGGCCAGCCGCAGGTAGGTTACTGTGGCTGGTCTTCACTTTGACCGCTTGGAACATACGCACTTAAATCGGGCATACGGCGCCAAATCTCCGGTAGGGATGACCCGCTAGCCTGGTTGGTCTCTGACACGCCAGTTTTGGGGGTCGGAGAAACGCCCCCGCAGGGGGTAACGTCGAGGCCGCACCGCTAAACATCGCGGTCCGGTGGACGATCGAATACCGTTGAGCGAAGACCGTTTGACCAGGTCGTCCTCAGGCCAGGGTTGGGAGTCTCCAGCCGATGAGCGCAGGGAGAGCGTAGGTGGCACGGATCGGTGACGGCGGCGACCTACTGAAGTGCTCCTTCTGTGGAAAGTCGCAGAAGCAGGTCAAGAAACTCATCGCGGGCCCCGGGGTCTACATCTGCGACGAGTGCATCGATCTCTGTAACGAGATCATCGAGGAGGAGCTGGCCGAGTCCGGCGAGGTGAAGTGGGAAGAGCTTCCCAAGCCGATGGAGATCGTCCAGTTCCTGGATCAGTACGTGGTGGGCCAGGAGAGCGCCAAGCGCGCGCTCGCCGTCGCGGTCTACAACCACTACAAGCGGATCCAGGCGGAGGCGAACGGCGCCCCCGGCTCCGGCAGTGAGCAGATCGAGCTCGCCAAGTCCAACATCATGCTGATCGGCCCGACCGGCTGCGGCAAGACGCACCTGGCGCAGACGCTCGCCCGCATGCTCAACGTCCCGTTCGCGATCGCCGACGCCACGGCGCTGACCGAGGCCGGCTACGTCGGCGAGGACGTGGAGAACATCCTTCTCAAGCTGATCCAGGCCGCTGACTACGACATCAAGCGCGCCGAGACCGGCATCATCTACATCGACGAGGTCGACAAGATCGCCCGCAAGTCGGAGAACCCGTCGATCACCCGTGACGTCTCCGGCGAGGGCGTGCAGCAGGCCCTGCTCAAGATCCTCGAGGGCACCACGGCGAACGTGCCTCCCCAGGGCGGCCGCAAGCACCCGCACCAGGAGTTCATCCAGATCGACACCACGAACGTGCTGTTCATCTGCGGTGGCGCGTTCGCGGGCCTGGACCGGATCGTCGAGTCCCGGATCGGCGCCGGCGGCGTCGGCTTCGGGGCGAACCTGCGCTCGATCCGCGACCGGGACACCGACGACATCATGTCCAAGGTGATGCCGGAGGACATGCTGAAGTTCGGCCTGATCCCCGAGTTCATCGGTCGTCTGCCGGTCTTCACCACGGTGCGCAACCTCGACCGCGAGGCGCTGGTCAGCATCCTCACCGAGCCCCGCAACGCGCTCGTCCGTCAGTACCAGCGGCTCTTCGAGCTGGACGGCGTCGAGCTGGAGTTCGAGCAGGAGGCGCTCAACGCGATCGCGGACCAGGCCATGCTCCGCGGCACCGGCGCCCGTGGCCTGCGCGCCATCATGGAAGAGGTCCTGCAGAACGTGATGTACGAGGTGCCGTCGAACCCGGACGCCGCCCGCGTGCTCATCACCAAGGGCGTCGTCCTGGAGAACGTCAACCCGACCATCGTTCCGCGCGAGTTCACGGGCCGCCGTGCCCGCCGCGAGCGCCCCGAGGAGAAGTCGGCCTGACCGCCTCGCACGACACGCACGCCCCGGCGGTCTCGCCGGGGCGTTTGTCGTCGCTGCTGGACCACGTCGCCCGCGGCGGGCACCTGCCCACCGAACCGTTCCTGGAGGTCGTGCCGGCGCCGTCCGCGCGTGACGTCGCGGTGCTCTCCTTCCCGGCGCGCGTGGTCGTCGCCGCCCCGGTCACGCTCGACTGGGTGAACGCGCACCTCCCGGACTCCGGCGACATCTTCTCCGAACCGATGAACCCGCCGTTCCTGCACGCGCTCGAACGCCGGCTCGGCCGCCGCGTCAACAGCATCGACCAGATGCTGGTCGCGCCCGCGCTGCCCGGCCCGCCCGCGATCGCGCTGACCGAGATCCGGGACCACATCCATCCGCGGGTACGGCACGCGGTCGGCTACCGCGACGACGTCCGCGTGTACGCCGCCCACGGCGGCCTGCTCACGATCGGGCGGGGCCTCGCCGGCCGGTGGGAGCTCTCCATGGAGGTCCTCCCGGAGCACCGCAACGCCGGCCTCGGCCGCGCCCTGGTCACCGCGGCGCGTCACCTGACCCCCGCGGGCGCCCACGTCTGGGCCCAGGTCGCACCCGGGAACGCGGCCAGCACCCGCACGCTGCTCGCCGCCGGTTTCACCCCGGTCGGCGCGGAGGCGATCCTCCAGACACCCCTGGTAGCGGCACCCGGCGCGTCGTAGGCTCGGCCTCATGCGAGTCGCCGTGTGCCAGCTCAACGCCCGTGCGGACCGCGCCGCCAACCTGGCCGTGGCGCGTGACCTGCTCACCCGCGCCGCGGACGCCGGCGCCGACCTCGCGGTCCTCCCGGAGTACACGGACTATCTCGGCCCCGCCGCCGGTGCCCCGAAACCGGAGCCGGTCGACGGTGAGTACGGCACGTTCTTCGCCGATGCCGCCCGCGACCTCGGCATCTGGGTCCACGCGGGTTCGTTCCACGAGACCGGCCCGGACGCGGACCACATCTACAACACCAGCCTCGTCTTCAACCGCGCCGGCGAACTGGCCGCGGCCTACCGCAAGATCCACCTCTACGACGTGGAGATCCCCGGCAAGGTCTCGTTCCACGAGTCCCGCACGGTCGCGGCCGGCACCGAGCCGGTCGTCGTCGACGTCGAGGGCATCGGCCTCGGCCTGTCGATCTGCTACGACCTGCGCTTCCCCGAGCTCTACCGCCGCCTCGCCGACGACGGCCGCGCCAAACTGCTCGTGGTCCCGGCCGCCTTCATGGCCCACACCGGCCGCGACCACTGGGAGATCCTGCTCCGCGCCCGCGCGATCGAGAACCAGTGCTACGTCCTCGCCGCCGGCCAGATCGGCAACCACGAGCCGGCCCGCACCTGCTTCGGCCGCAGCATGATCATCGACCCGTGGGGCACCGTCCTCGCCCAAGCCCCCGACACCACCACGATCGCCGTGGCCGACCTCGACCTCGCCCGCCTCGAGACCATCCGCCTCGAGCTCCCGAGCCTCGCCAACCGCAGGATCTGACCCCGCAAACCCATGTTCCCGCTCCCGGCGTGGCCGCTCCGGGCATGCTCCCGCGGGCAAACCTCGCCGCGGGCTCCGACTCCGCTGGCGCTCCGCTCCACCCCCGGCGCCGGAGCCGGTCCCGGCCCGCTCCCGCAAACCCCGCGATTTCCGCCCGCGCCCGGACCCCGCCCGCGGTCTCGCGGTGGTCTCGAAACCCTCTGCGGTTCCCGGACGATGCAGGCTGCGGCCGTGCCTGCGGGCCCGGGGCGGGAACCGCAGGCCCTGCGGTTCCCGGTCATCCAGGTTCCGGCCGTGTCCGCGGTCCCGAGACGATCCCGCAAACCCCTGCGGTTCCCGGCCTCATCCCACGTTCCGGCCGTGTCTGCGGTCCGGTGACGGTCTCGCGAATCGTGCGGTTCGCGGACCATGCACATTCCGGCGCACCTCCGGCACCGCACCATCAAGTTCGCCCGCGATCCCGCGGTTTGGTGGTTCCTGGGGTCCGCGGGCCCGCATCGTTGAGGCTTCCGGCCACCTAGGGTGTGCGGCTCGTGCCACGCCATCCGCCGCGCGCCGTGCGGCTTACGGCCTGCGCCGCGCGCCGTGCGGCTTACGGCCTGCGCCGCGCGTCGTGCGGCTTACGGCCTGCGCCGCGCGGCCTGCGGCTTGTGGCCGCGCCGCGCGCCGCGCGGCTTGTGGCCTGGGCCATGCGCCACGTGCTTGCTGCCACGTGGCACGCGGCGCGTGGCTCGCCCACGCCGGCTCGCGTCTCGGGCCCGCGGAGCGAGCGATGCGGTGGGTGCTCGCCGGTGGCGATGTCGGTCAGTGGACCAGCGCTGGTTCGGCGTCCGGGTTGTGGACCGGGCGGCCGGACGGCAGCAGCAGTCCGCAGGTGAGCGCGCCGACCGCGAAGAACGCCGCCGTCCACCAGAAGGCGGTGTGGTAGCTGGCGAGCTGCGACTGGATGATCGCGTCCGCGGTCGGCTGGCGGCCGGCCAGGTAGTCGGCTGCGGCGGACGCGGCGAGCGTGTTCAGCAGCGCGGTGCCGATCGAGCCGCCGACCTGCTGGGACGTGTTGACCGTGGCGGAGGCGACGCCGGCGTCGGCGGGGTCGACGCCGGACGTGGCGGTGCTCATCGCCGGGGCGATGATCAGACCGAAGCCGATGCCGAGGGTGATCAGCGGCGGGAGCACGTGGGCCGCGTAGGCGGAGTCCGCTTCGAGCAGCGTCATCCACGCCATGCCGAGGCCGGACAGCACCATGCCGAGGGTGACCAGCGGCCGGGCGCCGAAGCGGCGGACCAGCACGGCGTTTCCGGTGGTCGCGGCCAACATGGTGCCGCCGATCTGCGGCAGGAACGCCAGGCCGGTCTCGACCGGGCTGTATCCGCGTACGGCCTGCAGGTAGTAGGTGAGGAAGAGCGAGACGCCGAAGATGCCCGCGCCGGAGACCGCCACCGCGATGTACGAGCCGGCGCGGCCACGGTCGAGGATCACACGCAACGGCAGCAGCGGGTGCGGTACGCGGGTCTGCAGGACGACGAAGACGACGATGAGGACGACGCCGGCGGCGAGGAAGCCCCAGCACATCGGGTCGGACCAGCCCTCGGTCTCGGCGTTGGCGAACCCGTAGACCAGACCGAACAGGCCGGCCGACACGGTGATCACGCCGGGGACGTCGAGCGCGGGCCGGTGGGCCGGCCGCTGGTGGCTCAGGAACGCGACGCCACCGGCGAATGCGACGGCCGCGAAGATCAGGTTGACGTAGAGGCACCACCGCCAGGACAGGTGCTCGGTGAGGACGCCGCCGAGCAGCAGGCCGATGCCGCCGCCACCACCGGCGAGCGCGCCGAAGATGCCGAACGCCTTGCCGCGCTCGGCCGGGTCGGTGAACGTGGTGGTGAGCAGCGACAGTGCGGCCGGGGCGAGCAGTGCGCCGAAGATGCCCTGCAGTGCGCGGGCGGCCACGAGCGTCTCGAAGTTGGGCGCGGCACCACCGAGCGCGGACGCGATGGCGAACCCGGCGAGGCCGGTCAGGAACGTGGTCCTGCGGCCGAACAGGTCGGCGATCCGGCCGCCGAGCAGCAGCAGACTGCCGAAGGCCAGCGCGTACGCGGTGATGACCCACTGCCGGTCGGCGTCGGAGAAGCCGAGGTCGTGCTGGGCGGTGGGCAGGGCGATGTTCACGATGGTGGCGTCGAGCACCACCATGAGCTGGGCGACGCCGAGCACGGCGAGGATCAGCCAGCGGCGGCCGTGAGCCGTCTCGGTCATGGGATTCCTTCGAAAGGTGAAGTGGAGGTGCGTTCTCCAGTTTAACGACAAGTTGAGGTCAGCTCTCCACTTATTGCTAGACTCGTCACATGTCCGCCAAACCGCTGCGCCGGGACGCCGAGCTCAACCGGCAGCGGATCCTCGAGGCGGCCCGTGAGTTGTTCGCCGTCCAGGGTCTCGACGTGACGCTCGACGACATCGCCCACCACGCGGGGCTTGGCGTCGGCACCGTCTACCGGCGCTTTCCCACCAAGGACGCGCTGGTCGAGGCGCTGTTCGAGTCGAAGATGGACCGGCTGGCGCAGCTCGCCGAGGCCGCCGCGGACGAACCCGACCCGGCCGTCGCGCTGGACCGGTGGTTCCGCACGATCGCCGACCTCCAGGCCGGCGATCGCGGCCTGCGTGAGGTGATGCTCGGCAGCCGATACTCCGGGGACCGGGTCACGCTGGTCCGGGAGCGGCTCACGCCGGCCGTCACGCGGCTGTTCGACCGGGCCAAGGCCGCCGGGGTGCTCCGCGAGGACCTGCACCCCTCGGACGTACCGGTGCTGATGGTCATGATCGGGGCCGTGACCGACTACAGCAGGCCGGTCGGTCCGGACGTGTGGCTGCGCTACCTGACCGTCCTCCGGGACGGTCTCGCGGCCCGTCGCGACGCGCCGACGCCGCTGCCCGGCCGGCACCTGACCGAGGAGGAGGTGGAGACCGCGATGTCCCACTTCCGCGTGCATCGGCCCTGAGCGTCGCCGGGTACGGCGACGCGAGGATCCAGCGTGGCGGGCGAACGCCGGCCGAGTTCTCCTACGGCAGAACGCCCGACGCCCGCCTGGCGCGGCACCTGCGCGGCTGACCGTTGCGGTACCGCGCCGGGGGAGCGCCGGACGCCGTCACTCGCCGGCCCGGGCGCGACCGTGGTCGACGGGCCGGCAGCCGTTTCGCCGCGTGCCGGACACCGCGGCCGGGTGCCGGGCGGGGTCAGCGGGCTTCGAAGAAGATTCCGAGGGCGGTGAGACCGGCGATGGCGGTGCCGGTGACGAGCAGTGCGGTGGTCATGCGGGTCTGGCCCCGGGCGGCGAGACGGCGGACCGAGAGCACGAGCACGATCAGTACGACACCGCCGATGACCAGGTGCCACAGCGGGAAGAGCTGGCCGAGCAGCGCGTCGGCCGCCGGGCTCGTCGCGGGCGTGTCGGTTGCCATGTCGCCAACTGTGGCACGCGGAACCGGGCATCGGGAGTGCGTTGCGGACATCGATGCCGGAGGGGCGGATCGGTCCCATCGACGGATCATGATTTGTGTTCCCGGGCGGTGGCCGCGTAACTTTCTCTTCGCCACGGGGAACCGGACGAACAGGGCGAAAGCCGCTGAGAGGCCGGAACCGGGGCAACCGGGTGGTGCGAACGGATCGGGTGACCCCGATTTGGAGCCGCGAAACCGACCGGGTAGAGTAGGACAGCCAGCGGGAGCCGGGCAAGAACGATCCGAGCGCTTTGAGTGCTCTGAGGTCGGGGGCCGGTCCGCAGGATTCCTCGAACTGCCGGACATCGGAAACGATGTGCGTCAGCATGGGGAGACCCGGGCGTTGCTCCTGAAAGATCCGCTAGCTCCGCACGGAGAACGGACTTGACAGAGCGAAAACGACCGGTAAGATAGACCAAGTGCCCGGCGGAGACAAAGGGTACGGAACGGACGAAATACCCCATCGCTTGGGGCGGGTTGGCCCGGTTCGAGCGTGGTGTGTGGTTGTTCTTTGAGAACTCAACAGGGTGCTTTAAAAGCCAGTGCCAATTGATTTATACCCCGGCCGGGCATTTTGATGTCTGGTTGGATTCCTTTGGCAGTTTGATTACTGTCGGGACAGATTTTCTCTAGATTTCGTTGGAGAGTTTGATCCTGGCTCAGGACGAACGCTGGCGGCGTGCTTAACACATGCAAGTCGAGCGGAAAGGCCCTTCGGGGTACTCGAGCGGCGAACGGGTGAGTAACACGTGAGTAACCTGCCCTAGACTTTGGGATAACCCTCGGAAACGGGGGCTAATACCGGATACTCCTTCGGGTTCGCATGGATTCGTCGGGAAAGTTTTTCGGTCTGGGATGGACTCGCGGCCTATCAGCTTGTTGGTGGGGTAATGGCCTACCAAGGCGACGACGGGTAGCCGGCCTGAGAGGGCGACCGGCCACACTGGGACTGAGACACGGCCCAGACTCCTACGGGAGGCAGCAGTGGGGAATATTGCACAATGGGCGGAAGCCTGATGCAGCGACGCCGCGTGAGGGATGACGGCCTTCGGGTTGTAAACCTCTTTCAGCAGGGACGAAGCGCAAGTGACGGTACCTGCAGAAGAAGCGCCGGCCAACTACGTGCCAGCAGCCGCGGTAAGACGTAGGGCGCGAGCGTTGTCCGGATTTATTGGGCGTAAAGAGCTCGTAGGCGGCTTGTCGCGTCGAATGTGAAATCCCGTGGCTCAACTGCGGGTCTGCATTCGATACGGGCAGGCTAGAGTTCGGTAGGGGAGACTGGAATTCCTGGTGTAGCGGTGAAATGCGCAGATATCAGGAGGAACACCGGTGGCGAAGGCGGGTCTCTGGGCCGATACTGACGCTGAGGAGCGAAAGCGTGGGGAGCGAACAGGATTAGATACCCTGGTAGTCCACGCTGTAAACGTTGGGCGCTAGGTGTGGGGGGCCTCTCCGGTCCTCTGTGCCGCAGCTAACGCATTAAGCGCCCCGCCTGGGGAGTACGGCCGCAAGGCTAAAACTCAAAGGAATTGACGGGGGCCCGCACAAGCGGCGGAGCATGCGGATTAATTCGATGCGACGCGAAGAACCTTACCTGGGTTTGACATCACCGCAAATCCTCCAGAGATGGGGGGTCCTTCGGGGGCGGTGACAGGTGGTGCATGGCTGTCGTCAGCTCGTGTCGTGAGATGTTGGGTTAAGTCCCGCAACGAGCGCAACCCTCGTTCCATGTTGCCAGCACGTAGTGGTGGGGACTCATGGGAGACTGCCGGGGTCAACTCGGAGGAAGGTGGGGATGACGTCAAGTCATCATGCCCCTTATGTCCAGGGCTTCACGCATGCTACAATGGCCGGTACAATGGGCTGCGATACCGTGAGGTGGAGCGAATCCCAAAAAGCCGGTCTCAGTTCGGATCGGGGTCTGCAACTCGACCCCGTGAAGTCGGAGTCGCTAGTAATCGCAGATCAGCAACGCTGCGGTGAATACGTTCCCGGGCCTTGTACACACCGCCCGTCACGTCACGAAAGTCGGCAACACCCGAAGCCGGTGGCCCAACCCTTGTGGAGGGAGCCGTCGAAGGTGGGGCTGGCGATTGGGACGAAGTCGTAACAAGGTAGCCGTACCGGAAGGTGCGGCTGGATCACCTCCTTTCTAAGGAGCACCTTCGCTCGAAAGAGCGTAAGGAGCCCGCGGTTCTCGAATGCAGAACCGGGGCGCTCATAGGCGGAGACGCTGGCCTAGACGAGAGCCGGCAACGGCCGACCTACCTAGTACACCTCAGTAATGGGGAAGGAACGGTGTCAAGGTTCGGTGCGGCTAGCACGAGTTGATAAGCACCCTGTTGAGTCCTGAAGGAACAACCTACGGGTTGTACTTCGGAGAACTGAACGCCAGGCATGACCTTGCATCACATACCGCAGCCGGTGGGCTGGTCTTGGTGTGAAGCGTGGTGGTTGTGGGTTGGTTGTTTGTTGAGAATTGCACAGTGGACGCGAGCATCTTTGTTTTCTGTAGGTCAAGTTGTCAAGGGCGAACGGTGGATGCCTTGGCACCAGGAGCCGATGAAGGACGTGGGAGGCGACGATACGCCTGGGGGAGCTGTCAACCAAGCTGTGATCCCAGGATTTCCGAATGGGGGAACCCGGCACCAGTCATGTGGTGTCACCCGTATCTGAATTCATAGGATACGTGGAGGGAACGCGGGGAAGTGAAACATCTCAGTACCCGCAGGAAGAGAAAACAACACGTGATTCCGCGAGTAGTGGCGAGCGAAAGCGGATCTAGCCTAAACCGATATCGCGTGATACCTGTCAGGGGTTGCGTTATCGGGGTCGTGGGACCATCTTTTCAACGCTGACACGTTGGACGAAAGTTACAAAGTCGATTGTTAACGGAACAGTCTGGAATGTCTGGCCGTAGACGGTGAAAGTCCGGTACGTGAAAATAGTCGACCTTTCGTGATGGCACCCGAGTAGCAGCGGACTCCTGAAATCTGCTGTGAATCTGCCAGGACCACCTGGTAAGGCTGAATACTTCCTGGTGACCGATAGCGGACGAGTACCGTGAGGGAATGGTGAAAAGTACCCCGGGAGGGGAGTGAAATAGTACCTGAAACCGTTCGCCTACAATCCGTCGGAGCCTTTAGGGGTGACGGCGTGCCTTTTGAAGAATGAGCCTGCGAGTTAGTGGCATGTGGCGAGGTTAACCCGGGTGGGGTAGCCGTAGCGAAAGCGAGTCTGAATAGGGCGTCTGAGTCGCATGTTCTAGACCCGAAGCGGGGTGATCTAGCCATGGGCAGGCTGAAGCGCGGGTAAGACCGTGTGGAGGGCCGAACCCACCAACGTTGAAAAGTTGGGGGATGACCTGTGGTTAGGGGTGAAAGGCCAATCAAACTCCGTGATAGCTGGTTCTCCCCGAAATGCATTTAGGTGCAGCGTTGCGTGTTTCTTGCCGGAGGTAGAGCACTGGATGGCCTAGGGGCCCTACAAGGTTACTGAAGTCAGCCAAACTCCGAATGCCGGTAAGTGAGAGCGTGGCAGTGAGACTGCGGGGGATAAGCTTCGTAGTCGAGAGGGAAACAGCCCAGATCGCCAGCTAAGGCCCCTAAGCGTGTGCTAAGTGGAAAAGGATGTGGGATCGCATTGACAACCAGGAGGTTGGCTTAGAAGCAGCCACCCTTTAAAGAGTGCGTAATAGCTCACTGGTCAAGTGGTTCCGCGCCGACAATGTAGCGGGGCTCAAGTACACCGCCGAAGCTGTGGCATTCACGAGTGATCGTGGATGGGTAGGGGAGCGTCGTTCAGCGGGTGAAGCTGCCGGGTGACCGAGTGGTGGACGCTGGACGAGTGAGAATGCAGGCATGAGTAGCGAATGAAGGGTGAGAATCCCTTCCGCCGGATGACCAAGGGTTCCAGGGCCAGGCTAATCCGCCCTGGGTGAGTCGGGACCTAAGGCGAGGCCGAGAGGCGTAGTCGATGGACAACGGGTTGATATTCCCGTACCCGCGAAGGAGCGTCCCTGCCGAACCTCACTGTGCTAACCACGTGAGTTACCGGATGACTTCGGTCTGAAGGTAACGAGCCTGGGATCCTGGTGGGTAGTAGGCAAGCGATGGGGTGACGCAGGAAGGTAGCTGAGCCCGGTGAGTGGTTGTGCCGGGGTAAGCGTGTAGGCCGTGTCATAGGCAAATCCGTGGCACATATAGGCTGAGACGTGATGCCGAGCCGATTCAGGTGAAGTCAGTGATCCTATGCTGCCGAGAAAAGCCTCTAGCGAGTTCCGAGCGGCCCGTACCCTAAACCGACACAGGTGGTCAGGTAGAGAATACCGAGGCGACGGGTGAACTGTGGTTAAGGAACTCGGCAAATTGCCCCCGTAACTTAGGGAGAAGGGGGGCCGGACGCGTGAAGCCACTTGCTGGTGGAGCGTGGTATGGCCGCAGAGAGCAGGGGGAAGCGACTGTTTACTAAAAACACAGGTCCATGCGAAGTCGTAAGACGATGTATATGGACTGACGCCTGCCCGGTGCTGGAACGTTAAGGGGACCGGTTAGCTCTTCGGGGCGAGGCTGAGAACTTAAGCGCCAGTAAACGGCGGTGGTAACTATAACCATCCTAAGGTAGCGAAATTCCTTGTCGGGTAAGTTCCGACCTGCACGAATGGCGTAACGACTTCCCCACTGTCTCAACCACAGGCCCGGCGAAATTGCAGTACGAGTAAAGATGCTCGTTACGCGCGGCAGGACGGAAAGACCCCGGGACCTTTACTATAGCTTGACATTGGTATTTGGGTTGGCTTGTGTAGGATAGGTGGGAGCCGGTGAAGCTCGGACGCCAGTTCGGGTGGAGGCAATCTTGAAATACCACTCTGGTTGATCTGGGTATCTAACTTCGGGCCCTTATCGGGTTCAGGGACAGTGTCTGGTGGGTAGTTTAACTGGGGCGGTTGCCTCCTAAAGGGTAACGGAGGCGCCCAAAGGTTCCCTCAGCCTGGTTGGCAATCAGGTGTTGAGTGTAAGTGCACAAGGGAGCTTGACTGTGAGACTGACGGGTCGAGCAGGGACGAAAGTCGGGACTAGTGATCCGGCACTTGCGTGTGGAAGCGGTGTCGCTCAACGGATAAAAGGTACCCCGGGGATAACAGGCTGATCTTCCCCAAGAGTCCATATCGACGGGATGGTTTGGCACCTCGATGTCGGCTCGTCGCATCCTGGGGCTGTAGCAGGTCCCAAGGGTTGGGCTGTTCGCCCATTAAAGCGGTACGCGAGCTGGGTTTAGAACGTCGTGAGACAGTTCGGTCCCTATCCGCCGCGCGCGTAGGATACTTGAGAAGGGCTGTCCCTAGTACGAGAGGACCGGGACGGACGAACCTCTGGTGTGCCAGTTGTCCTGCCATGGGCATGGCTGGTTGGCTACGTTCGGAAGGGATAACCGCTGAAAGCATCTAAGCGGGAAGCTCGCTTCAAGATGAGGTATCCCACCCACTTCGGTGGGGTAAGGCTCCCAGTAGATGACTGGGTTGATAGGCCGGAGATGTAAGCACGGTAACGTGTTGAGTTGACCGGTACTAATAGGCCGAGGACTTGACTACACAAACTTTGAAAGTATGCTCGCGTCCACTGTGTGATATCTGAACAAACAACCGTGAAGGTACCCGGTTAAGTTCATAGTGTTACGGCGGTTATAGCGAGAGGGAAACGCCCGGTTACATTCCGAACCCGGAAGCTAAGCCTTTCAGCGCCGATGGTACTGCACTCGGGAGGGTGTGGGAGAGTAGGACGCCGCCGGACTTCTTCATGATCAGGGCCACCCCTCGCGGGGTGGCCCTGATGTGTTTCAACCCCGGGAAGGGCACTCCGTCGCAGGTCCGTAGAATCGACGGGTGACCGATACGACGGATGCCCGCACGAACCCGACCACCGAACTCCCCAGCCAGTACGCGCCGGCTGAGGTAGAGCAGCGGCGGTACGAGTCGTGGGTATCCAACGGGTACTTCACGGCGGACGCCACCAGTGACAAGCCGCCGTTCACCATCGTCATCCCGCCGCCGAACGTGACCGGCTCGCTGCACGTCGGCCACGCGCTGGACCACACGATCCAGGACGCGATCATCCGGCGTAAGCGGATGCAGGGCTTCGAGACGCTCTGGTTGCCCGGCATGGATCACGCCGGCATCGCCACGCAGAACGTGGTGGAGCGTCAGCTTGCCGCCAACGGCCAGTCCCGTCACGACCTGGGCCGGGAGGCGTTCGTCGAGCGCGTCTGGCAGTGGAAGGCGGAGTCCGGTGGCGCGATCCTCGGCCAGATGCGCCGGCTCGGCGACTCCGTCGACTGGAGCCGCGAGCGCTTCACCATGGACGAGGGCCTGTCCCGCGCGGTCCAGACCATCTTCAAGAAGCTGTACGACGACGGCCTGATCTACCGCGCGAACCGGATCATCAACTGGTGCCCGCGCTGCCTGACCGCGCTGTCCGACATCGAGGTCGAGCACACCGACGACGACGGCGAGCTGGTCTCGATCCGGTACGGCGACGGTGCGAACGCGATCGTGGTCGCCACCACGCGCGCCGAGACCATGCTGGGCGACACCGCGGTCGCGGTCCACCCGGACGATGAGCGCTACAAGCACCTGATCGGCACCGAGGTGGAGCTGCCGCTCACCGGCCGGCGCATCCCGATCGTGGCGGACGAGCACGTCGACCCGAGCTTCGGCACCGGTGCGGTGAAGGTGACGCCGGCCCACGACCCGAACGACTTCGAGATCGGCCAGCGGCACGGGCTGCCCAGCCTGACCGTGATGGACGAGCGGGCGGTCGTCACCGTACCCGGGCCGTTCGAGGGTCTTGACCGGTTCGAGGCTCGTCCGGCGATCGTGGCGGCACTGCGGGCCGAGGGCCGGATCGTAGCCGAGAAGCGGCCCTACGTGCATGCGGTCGGGCACTGCTCGCGCTGCAAGACCACGGTCGAGCCGCGCCTGTCGCTGCAGTGGTTCGTGAACACCACACCGCTCGCGCAGGCGGCCGGGGACGCGGTGCGTGACGGCCGGGTCCGGATCGAGCCGCCGGAGCTGGCCAAGCGCTACTTCGCCTGGGTCGACAACATGCACGACTGGTGCATCTCGCGTCAGCTGTGGTGGGGCCACCGGATCCCGGTCTGGTACGGCCCGGCCGGCGAGATCGTCTGCGTCGGCCCGGACGAGGAGCCGCCGTCCGGCGAGGGCTGGACCCAGGACGAGGACGTGCTCGACACCTGGTTCTCGTCCGGCCTGTGGCCGTTCTCCACGCTCGGCTGGCCGGACGCCACGCCGGAGCTGACCAAGTTCTACCCGACGTCCGTGCTGGTCACCGGCTACGACATCCTGTTCTTCTGGGTCGCCCGGATGATGATGTTCGGCCTCTACGCGATGGACGGCAAGCAGCCGTTCGACGTGGTGGCGCTGCACGGCATGGTCCGCGACCAGTACGGCAAGAAGATGTCGAAGTCGTTCGGCAACGTCGTCGACCCGCTGGACTGGATCGACCGGTTCGGCGCGGACGCGACTCGCTTCGCGCTGGCCCGTGGCGCCAACCCGGGTTCGGACGTCGCGGTCTCCGAGGAGTGGACGCAGGGCTCCCGGAACTTCAACAACAAGCTGTGGAACGCGACCCGGTTCGCGCTGCTCAACGGCGCGACGGTCGAGGGTGACCTGCCGGCCGAGCTCTCCACGGTGGACCGCTGGATCCTGTCCCGGCTGCACCACGTGATCGGCGAGGTCGACCAGTACTTCGAGGCGTTCGAGTTCGCCAAGGTCTGCGACACGCTGTACCACTTCGCCTGGGACGACGTCTGCGATTGGTACGTCGAACTGGCCAAGCCGGTCATGCAGGCCGGCGGCCCGGCCGCGGACGCGACCCGGCGGGTGCTCGGCGAGGTGCTGGACAAGCTGCTCACGCTGCTGCACCCGATCGTGCCGTTCGTGACCGAGGAGCTGTGGCTGGCGCTGACCGGCGGTGAGACGATCGTGCGGGCCCCGTGGCCGGTCGCGGTCCCGGCGCGCATCGACGACGCGGCCGAGGCCGAGCTGGCCACGCTGCAGAAGGTCGTCACCGAGATCCGGCGGTTCCGCTCCGACCAGGGCGTGAAGCCGACCCAGCGGGTCACGGCACGCCTGGCCGGCCTGGACGCGGCCGGGATCGCGGCGCACGAGTCGCTGATCCGCTCGCTGGCCCGGCTGGACGCGGTGGGTGACGACTTCGCGGCGTCCGCCACGTTGGCCGTCTCCGACCAGGTGACCGTGGAGCTGGACACGCGCGGCACGATCGACGTGAAGGCGGAGCGGGCGCGGCTGGAGAAGGACCGGGCCGCCGCGGCCAAGGAGCAGGCGCAGTGCCAGGCGAAGCTCGGTAACGAGGCCTTCGTCGGCAAGGCACCCGAGGCCGTAGTGGCGAAGATCAAGGACCGTCTGGCCGCGGCCGAGGCAGACTTGGCCCGGATCGCGGCGGCGCTCGAGGCACTGCCTGCGGCCTGAAGCTTCATCCTCCGCCGCGCGCATGCGCGGCGGAGGCCCCGATGTCGTGCACGCGCGGCAGAGACTCTCGGTCGTGCGTGCACGACGGAGTCGCGACGAGACCGGAAGTCGGCATGAGCAGTTATGAAGAGGCGGTGGCCGCGCTCGACGGGCGTGGCTTCACCCGCATGGAGTTCGACCTCGGCAAGATCGAGGATCTGCTCGACGTACTCGGGAGCCCGCAACGGGCGTACCCGTCGATCCACCTGACCGGCACGAACGGCAAGACGTCGACGGCCCGGATGATCGACTCGCTGCTGCGGGCGTACGGGCTGCACACCGGCCGGTACACCAGCCCGCACCTGGAGTCGGTGCGCGAACGGATCAGCCTGGACGGCGAGCCGGTCTCCGAGGAGCGGTTCGCGGCGGTCTACACCGAGGTCGAGCCGCTCGCCGAGCTGATCGACGCGCGCAACGCGGAACCGCTGACCTACTTCGACATGACCACGGCGCTGGCGTTCGCGACGTTCGCGGACGCCCCGGTCGACGTGGCCGTGGTCGAGGTCGGGCTCGGCGGCGCGGAGGACGCCACCAACGTCATCCAGGCCGGCGTCTGCGTGATCACCCCGATCGGGCTGGACCACACCGAGTGGCTCGGCGACACGATCGAGGAGATCGCGCTGGCCAAGGCCGGCATCATCCACCCCGGCGCCACCGTGATCACGTCCGCGCAGGACGAGGAGGCGGCACGCCCCATCCTGGAACGGTGCGCCGAGGTCGGCGCCACCATCGCGCGCGAGGGCGGCGAGTTCCGGGTGATCGAGCGCGCGGTCGCGCTCGGCGGCCAGATGCTCAACCTCCAGGGCCTCGGCGCCCGGTACGACGAGATCTTCCTGCCGCTGCACGGTGAGCACCAGGCGCAGAACGCGGCGGTCGCGCTCGCCGCCGTCGAGGCGTTCCTCGGCGCGGGTCACTCCAAGGAACTGTCGATCGACATCGTCCGGGAGGGTTTCGCGAACGTCGACTCGCCCGGCCGTCTGGAGCGCGTCCGGCACGCGCCGACGATCCTGGTCGACGGCGCGCACAACCCGCACGGGATGGCCGCGACGGTCAAGGCCGTCGAGGACGAGTTCATGTTCCGCAACCTGGTCGGCATCGTCGCGATGCTCGGCGACAAGGACGTGGAAGGCGTTCTGGAGCTGCTCGAACCGGTCCTGTCGGAGATCATCGTCACCCGGAACTCGTCGCCGCGCTGCCTGCCGCCGGAGGAACTGGCCCAGATCGCGGACGAGGTCTTCGGCGAGGACCGCGTGCACGTCCTCCCGAACATGCCGGACGCGATCGAGCGCGCGGTCGAACTGGCCGAGTCCGACACCGAGGGCGGCATGAGCGGCGTCGGCGTGCTGATCACCGGCTCGATGGTGACGGTCGCGGACGCGCGGGCGCTGTTGAAGCGATGAGCACCCCCGACCGTAAGCCCTCCGGGCTGCGTAACCCGGAGGGCGCGGTGCGCGGCCTCGGCGCCGGCACCCTGATCATGGAAGCCGTGATCCTGCTGCTCGCCATCCAGCCGATCCGGTTGCTCGGCGGCGACCTCGGGCCGGTCGCGATCGGCCTGGTCATCACGCTGACCGTGGCCGCGATCGCGCTGGCCGGCCTGATGCGGCGGCCGTGGGCCTGGCACGGCGGCAGCGCACTGCAGATCGCGCTGCTGGCCGGTGGCTTCCTGCACTGGTCACTGACCGCGCTCGGCGTCATCTTCGGTCTGGTCTGGCTCTACGCCCTGCACGTACGCAAGACGATCCTGTCCTGACGCCTTCCGCACGGCGGATGGGACCGGGCGGGGGCGAGGCAGCGCGGGCGGACGGCCGCCGGCCGCGGCGTGAGCGAGACCGAGGCCGGTCAGACACACCGCGACCGTGGCCAGCGTCCGCGCGTTGTCACCGACGAAAGCCAAGCCGGGGTACGCGCCGGCGGCGCGCAGCACCGTGCTCGGCGACAGCACGGCCGCGAACAGCAGCACCGTACCGGCGACGCGTCCGGTTCGTCCGCCACCCGCCGTGATCAGCATGATCGCCGCCAGCGGCAGCCACACCTGGTGGTGCGTCCAGGAGATCGGCGAGGCGGCCACGGTCGCGCAACCGACCAGCACGGCGGCCCGGCCGGGCTCGCCGGACAGGTGGGCGCGGCGCGCATGCCAGAGCGCCACCAGGCAGACCGCGCCGGCCAGCACGATCCACACACCGGTCTGCGGGACACCGGCGCGCAGCAGCACCCCGTTGATCGACTGGTTGCCGGTCGAGGCCAGGTCGCCGATCCGGGACGTGCGCAGCACCGTGCCGGACCAGTACGTCCAGCTGTCCGACGGCAACGCCAGCGCGCCCAGCACCCCACAGCCGACGAACGTGACAGCCGCCCGCACCGCGGCACCGGTCTGCCGCGACCACAGCAGGAAGGCCACGAACAACAGCGGGATCAGCTTGATCGCGGCGGCCGTGCCGATCAGCATGCCCCGGTACCGGGCCGGCGTCAGACCGGCCGCGTCGACCAGCGCCAGCAGCACCAGGAAGGCGCTGACCTGACCGAACCGCAGATTGCTCTGCGCGGACGAGGTGATCAGCACGGCGATCGCGATGCCCGGCGCGAGCAACCCGGCGTACCGGCCGGTCCGCTCGGGCAGCAGGCGGGACATCGCCGCACCGATCGCGGCCACGGCCCCGGTCACGGCCGCCAGCCAGACGATCCGCAGAGCGAGCTCCGGGATCCAGGTCAACGACACGAACAGGACCGCGGCGAACGGCGGGTAGGTGAACGGGCCGCCGTTCTCCGCCACGTACCCGTACAGCGGATAACCGGCCCGGACCGTCTCCGCCGCGCCGTAGTAGATGTGCAGATCCGACAGGCGGTCGTCCGGCGGGCGGCGCAGCACCAGCACGGACGACACGATCGCGATCGCCACGAACACCGCCCAGAGCACGGCCGCCCCCACGTGGGGGCGGCCGAACCGGGTGAAAAGGGTCATCCGGGCGGAGTGGTCCTCCATTGGGACACCGTAATGCCATTGCCGTCCGGGTCGGCGAACGCGGCGGCCCACAGCTCGAGCTTCTCGCCCCGGTTGATCGGCTGCGGCTCGTGCGCGAACGAGACACCCTTCCGCCGCAACGCGTCATAGACCGCCCGCACGTCGCCGACCTCGAGATTCACGTGCACGGTGCGCACCTGAGCCGGCAGCGAGTCGGACACGATACGCAGCACCAGGCGCGTGTCACCGGACGCGAGGAACACGTCGTGCTCGCCCCGGTCGATCTCGTGGAAGCCGAGCACGTCCCGGTAGAACTCGATCGAGCGGTCCAGCTCCGTCACGAGAATCGTGATGCCGACCCCGTGGATCCCGCTCGAGGCACCCGGCCGGGCGCTCGGATACACCGTGATCAGGTCATCCACGGACGCGCCGTCCGGCTCGTCCGAGAACCGCGACCGGGCCCGCACCTCGTCCGGCGCCCGGTGCGCACCCCGGCTCAGCGGCCGGTCCGGCGCGGTCGCCGGATCCACGTCCCGCCACCCGACGGTCCCGATCCCGGAGCCCCGCCCACCGTCCGGACCGGCACCGATCTCCCGCACGGCACCGGCCGCATGCCCCGGACCGGCGTGCGCACCGGTCCCGCCGTCCGCCGCCGGTTCCCCGGCCTCCGGCACACCCCGCGCGGGTACGTCGTGAGCGCCGCCGCCGGACGTGCCGCGAATCGGGCCCGGTGTGTCCGGCGCCGTGCTCGGCACGTCCTGTGCGTTATCCGCCGGCGCCCCGGCGGTGCCGGTGGTTCGGGCTTCGGGTTCGCTGTCGGCTGATCCGGCGCGATTCGGTCCCGCGTGGGTCGGTCCGGAGTGGGCCGGTTCGGCGTGGGCCGGTCCGGAGTGGGCCGGTCCGGAGTGGGCCGGTCCGCCGTGGGTGGCGGGCTGTGCGGTCGCCGAGTCGAGCAGCGCGGCCGGCGGTGTGTCGCCCGCGTTCCACGGTCCCGGCACGACCTGTGCGCCGAGCACCGGCCCCAGCCTGCCGCGCTCGGACATCGGCCCGGCGCCGCCCTCCGACGACGCTGCCGCTGCACGGGAATCCCGCACACGCGCGCCATCGGCCACGGCCCCCGGCCGACTCCACGCGGCATCCGGAACATCGGCCGTGGTCCGGGCCGTGTCCGTCTCGGTGCTGTCCGGCCCGGTGGTGTCCGACCTGGCCGCCTCCCGCCCGGTCATGTCCGCCCTGGTCATGTCCGGCCCAGCCGTGTCTGGCCCAGTTGTGTCCTGTCTGGTCGTATCTGGCCGCGCCGTGCCTGACCGGGCCGTGTCTGGCCGGCGGGCCGTGTCTGACCTGGTCGTTTCCGGCCCGGTCGTTTCTGGACCCGTGGTGTCCGGAGCGGTCGGGCGGGGATCGGTGTCCGCTCCCCGGCGGTCGGTCGTGGACGGCGCCGCGGTGTCCCGCGCCGATGAGGGCGCCTGCGTGACCGGGTCCGGTGCTGCGGGAGCCTGGGTCTCCAGCGGTGGCAGCGAATGCGGCGAGATGAGCGTCATCTCGATCGTCGTGGGGCGCTTCGGCAGCCGCGGTGGCCCGATCTTGTTCCCGGTCGGCCGTTGCAGCCGCGGATTCGGCGGCGCCGTCGGGGTCACGTCCGGCTGCGCCGTCCCGCCGGCGTCCGCACCGGTGCCCGGCCCGCCGCGCTCAGCGTTCTCGTCCGGCCGGGCGGGCCCCCGCCCGGTGTTCGGCCGGGTCGTCCCCAGACCCGCGGTCGGATGCGCGGTCGCCGGCCCGGTCACCGACCGGCTGGCCTCCGCACCACCGGCCGACCAGCCGGTGTCCGGCCCCGCGGCCGGTCGGCTGCTGTCGGCTGACCAGCCGGTGTCCGGCCCCGTGCCCGGTCGGCTGGAGTCCGAGCCGGTGGCCGGTCGGCTGGCGTCCGAGCCGGTGTTCGGTCGGCTGGAGTCCGGATCAGCGGGAGCGGCCGGGTGGCCCGGGTGCGCGGTCGGTGGCGCGGTTGCCGAGGCCGGTTCGGGGTGCGGCTCGGTTCGGTGTCCGGTGTCGGTGGAGCCGGTCCGGTCGTCCGCCGGGCCGGAACCCGCCGACGTCCGGACGTCGTGGCCGACCGTGGCCGGCGCGATGAAGCGCGCGGACGGTCCTTCGCCACCGACGCCGGCCTGCCCGGCAGCGGTGCCCTCCCCGGTCGCGCCAGAGCCGCTGGACGCGTCTCGGGCGGTCGGCGCGTTCTCGCTGCTGGGAGCGTTGTCGCCGGCGTCGGGTGCGGTCAGGTCGAAGGGCGTCGGACTGGCGGAGATCGTGCGGCCCGAGCCGGTCGGCGGGGGAGTGCGCCGGCCGGTTCCCGGTGGGGTCGACCACGCGGACTCGCCCGGCCGCCCGCCGCCGGCCCGGAAGGTGGCGTCGTGGTTGTCTCCCCGGAGGCCGCCGGACGGCTCCTCGCCGGGACTGACGTACGGCCGGGGCGCCAGATCCGGAGCGTCGGCGGGCCGCGGAGTGCTCGCCCACGGGACACGCTCCCGGGTGGGAGCGCCGCTCTCGCGCTGGTCCGTGCGCGCGTCGCGCTGACCTGTGCGGGCGTCGCGTGGGGGCGCGCCCGTGCCGGGCTGGTCCGTGTGCGCGTCGCGTTCGGCCGTGCCCGTGCCGCGCTGATCCGTGCTTGCGGCGCGGCGGTCGGTACCCGCATCGGATCCGTGCTGGTCGGGACGGCCATCGGTCCGCTCGGTGTCGCGGCGTCCGGAGGCGTCTCGGTCGGGCCCGGCGATGTCCCGCTCCGGTGCGCCCGGGACGTCCGTGGCCGCCGACGACTCGGCACGGCCGCCGGGCGACGGCTTCGCGGAACGAGCCGGGTACGAGACGACGCTCGGATCGTCGTGCCCCTGATCAGCCGGTACGCGGGGTCGAGCGGTGAAGCGAACGGTGCCACCCGCTGCGGGAGACGTCGGAACCACCGCCTCGCGCCCGGGCACGACCCGGGCGCCACCATCCACCGGCGCGGCAGCGGTATCGGTCACCGCGGACCCGTCACGCGTCGGGCCGTCGGACTCATCCTCGCCGCGCTCACCCTCGCCGGGTGTCGACCCGCCGGAGGGAAGTCCGCCGGTGGTGCCGACCGTGGCGCCGCGCGGGTCGTTCCGCGGGGAGCCCCGATCCGTTCCGCCGGTGGCAGGCTCGTCATCGCGGCTGATGCCACCGGATGCGGCGGCGGAGGCAGCACGGTCGCGGGAGTCCCCGTCGTCGAGGTCGGTCCGGTCGGCGTCCTCGACGGGCGAAGCCGCGGGAGCGGTGAGCAGAACGGGGTCCGGTACGGGCGCGACGCGCCCACCCGGCACGACGCGACTCGGGGCCGGCGTCTGCGGACCGTCGTCGAGCGGAAGATCGACGTCGTCGTGGAGCGGGATGTCGATGTCGTCGTCCGCGGGTACCGGCGCCGTCGTCCGCGGAGACACGCCGACGCCACCAACCGCGACATCCGGCGAGCCCGCGCGACCCGAGCCCGCGGACGTGTCCTCGCTGCTTACCGGCCCCGTGCCGGTGTCCCGGCCGATGGCCGAATCCATGCTGGTGCCCCGGCCACGTGCCGCACCCGTGCCGGCGTCCCGTCCGGTGGCCGGACCCGTGCCGGTGTCCAGACCACGTGCCGAACCCATGCCAGTGTCCCGGCCGGTGGCCGGATCCGTCTCGGTGGCCCGGCTGCGCGCCCGACCCGCGCCGGTGTCCCGGCCGATGGCCGGATTCGTCCCAGTGGCCGGACCCGTGCCGGTGTCGCGGTCAGTGGCGGAACTCGTGCTGGTGTCGTGGCCGGTGGCTGGACCCGTGCTGGTGTTGTGGCCGGTGGCCGGACCCGTGTCGGTGTCGCGGTCGGTGGCGGAACTCGTGCTGGTGTCGTGGCCGGCGGCCGAATCCGTGCTGGCGTTCCGGCTGGTGGCGGAACCCGTGCCGGTGTCCCGGCCGGTGGTCGGACCTCCGATGGTGTCGCTGCCCGCGAAGCCCTGGTTCGTGGCGGTGGCTTGCCGATCGGCCGCAGGCCGATCGGGAGTGCCGGATGCCCGTTCGCCGAGCCGTTCCGGAGCCTCGACACGGTCCCCGGTCCTCGTGGTGCCGCGGGCCGGATCGGCGGCGGAGTACCGGCCGCCCGCCGTCGTGCGCAGGGCATCCGGCACGTCGTCCGTGCCGGTGGAGGCCGCGCCGGTGAGGCCGCCGGCGGATGCGCCGGAGACTTGATCGGCCGGGGTGTCAGACCGCCGGTCGGACGCCGTCCCGGAGTCCCGGTCGGCGGCTGCCGTGGCCGCGGCCGCGCCTGCTGCCGCTGCCGCCGCGGTCACCGCCGTTGCGGTGCCGCTCGCGGCCGCCGGCTCCGGGCGGGGCCCGGTCGCCGGCTCGTCATCGATCGGAATGTCCAGCTCATCGGGCTGCGTGCGCTCGGGATGCCCCTCGGCCGGGACAGCGGTGGTGCGTGTCGCTGTGGTGTCCCGTTCACCGGGCGACCGGCGGCGCTCACCGGGGGTGGGGCGTGGCCTCGGCGTCGGACGCCGTGCCTCGAACGGCAGGTCGGGATCGTCCTCGGCCGGCGTGGACGTCGGTCTCGGCACGGTGGCCAGCTTGCGCGCGGCCGGGCCGTCGTCATCGCGCGGTGGGCCGGTCAGGCGGTTGAGGAAACCCTTCACGCCCGCGATCAGGCCTTTCACCGGTCCGCTCGGTGCGCTCCGCGCCGACTCGCTGACCGGCTCCGACCCGGCGGCACCGGCCGCCGACGTCTCGCCCGGCGCGAATCCGCGATCGTCACCCGTCGCCGGATCCCGGCCCGTGTCACCCGCTGAATTCCAGCCCGCTTTACCTGCTAAATCCCGGCCGACGTCTCCCGCTGAATCCCGGCCGACGTCTCCCGCCGGATCCCGGCCGACGTCACCCGCCGGATTCCAGCCCGCAGTACGCGCTGAATCGCGGCCCGCGTCTGCCGCCGGATCCCGGCCGACGTCACCCGCCGGCTCCCGGCCCGCGTCACCCGCCGCATCCCGCTCGACGTCACCTGCTGAATTCCAGCCCGCATCGCCGGTTGGTTCCCGGCCTGCGTCATCCGCCGGATCCCGGCCGACGTCACCTGCCGGGTTCCAGCCCGCGTCACCCGCTGCCTCTCGGCCCGCCGCACCCGCCGCCGGGCCCCGGCCGGATGCCGCGCCGCTCGTCTCCGACCGATACGTCCGCCCCGGCTCGCCGACACCGGCCGGATCGCGCCCGGCCGCCCACGCCACGGCCTCGTCGCCGCCGCGCGATGCCGAAGCATCGCCACCACGTGGCCCGGTGTCGCGGCCGGGAGAGCCGGCGCCGGCACCACGCGGCCCCGGGCCGCCGTCGCGCCCACCGGCGTCGTCGCCGGTGCCCGGTCCCCGGTCGCCGCGTTCCGCCACGTCGTCACGATCGACCGGTCGCGCCTGCTCCGCGCCGGGACCGCCGCTTTCCGAGCCTGGGACGGGACCGCTGCGAGCCGCGCGCGTCCGAGGGGCCGCGACCGCCGGTCCCTCCACCGCGACGTCGGCCGGCCCGGTGATCGGATCCGGCCGCCGCGCACTCCCCGGCGCCGTACCGGGCTCGCCCGGCTCACCGGACGACGACGAGAGCCCGCCCGGCCGTGCCCACGGCGACGGCGGATCCAGATCCGCGTCGGACACGAGGCGGTTCCGCGCCGTCGGCGGATCCAGGTCCGCGTCCGGCGCGGAACGGCCCGACGGCGGATCAGGGTCCGCGTCGGATGCGAGGCGGTCCCGGCCCGTCCGCGGATCCGCGTCCGTGTCGGACGTGAAGCGGTCCCGGGCCGACGGCCGCTCGTCCGCGACCTCCTCCGCCTCGTGGTCGCCGCCCGCCGGCTCCCGATCCCGCCGGTTGCGGAACCGGGCCGCCGCCGCTCCCACAGCGGCCCCGGCCGCCGCCGCGGCCGCGGTCCGGAACGCGGACCCCGCGGACCCGTCGGAGCCGGACCTCGCGGCGGAGCCGTCGTGCCCGGAGGACTCGGCCGCCGCGGAGGTGTCGTCCGCCGGGCGTGGTGCGTCGTCGTGGTCCGCGTAGGCCTCGTCGTCCACGAACGGCGACGGTGCCGCTAGGTCCTCATCGGTCCGCCGTCCGCGGCTTCCGGCGGGCGAGGGGCGTGTGTCGTCCTCCGCATCGTCGTCCGTGCTGCGCGGGCGTGCGGCGGGCCGGCCCTCGCCGCGCGGCGTCCGGCCCGGGTGGGACCGCGGCTCGTCGTCGACGTCCCGCACCGGCCGGGGCGAGTAGCTCTCGTGGGCCTCGGACGGCTCGCGCGCCACCCGCGGCGAGTAGCCGTCGCCCCGGTCGGAGGTCTCGCCCGCGACCCGCGGCGAGTAGCCGGCCGACGGCGCCGCCGTCGACGCGGAGCCGCGCGGCGAGTACGCCGAGCCCATCTCCGGGTCGAGGTCGGCCGCGGCCCGGGTGCGCGGCGAGTAGTCGCCGTCCGGCACGTCCAGCCCGGAGATCCGGGCGCGCCCGGCCTCGGTCACGCCCACGGACGGCCGGTCCGCGGTCTCGTCCGGCGGGGACGACCACGCGCCCTCGAGCGGGATGTCGGTCTCCGGGTCGCGATCGTCGTCGTCCCAGTCCGGTTCGGACCAGTCGGCTTCGGACCAGTCCGCTTCGGACCGGGCGCCCGGCGCGGGCGGCGGGTCCGCGAGCGCGGTGCCGGTCGGGTGCCCGGCCGCGGCCGCGTCCGTGCGGTGCGGGCGGGGGCGCCGGGCCCGGTGCGGGAGCTGCGTGACGCCGGGGTCGTCCTTCGCGACGAAGCTGCCCTCCAGCACTATCCCGCCGCCCGGCGTCTCGCGGATGACCACCGGGTTCGGCCGGTCGTCCTGCGGTGTGCGCCCGTGCGGGATGTCGCCGCCGACCGGGGCACCGCCGCCGCCACCGCCCGCGGGCGGCTCCGGCGGGTACGAGTCCGTCGTGTAGGGACTCGCCGCGTACCCCTCGTCGGTGTAGAGCGGTGTCCCGCCCGGGTTGTCCTCCGCGCGCCGGTCCCACGGGGTCTGTTCCGCCTCGCGGAGCAGGTCCTCGACGTCCTCGTCGTGCTGTCCCAGGAACGCGGTCTCGCCCATGCCGGCCGCGGCCTCCGCGTGGGTGAGCACGTCGTCCCACTGGATCCGCGCGTACCGCATGTCGTCCATCGCGACCAGGACCGGGAGCAGCGCGCCCGGGTCGGGCCACTTGTCGACCGGGACCCGTGGGTCGCGGATGCGCACGTCCGCGATCGGCAGGCCGGGTGCGTCGATCCGCACCTGCATCTCGGCCCGGCCGTACTGCTGGCCGGCCGGCGCCTCGGAGATGCTGCGCACCTCGGCGGTGCCCTGGACCAGCGCACGCGGGCCGCGGCGCATCACGTTCGTCACCAGCAGGCTGATGGCGAGCACGAGCAGCGCGATGCCGAGCGCCGCGATCGGCCAGCTCGTCATGCCCGCGCCGAAGAGCATGATGAACACCGCGATGGTGCCGAGGACGGCCGCGCTCACCTTGCGGATCGGCGCGATCGGTCGGGTACCGTTCGCCACAGTGGACCTCCTGGGAGTGTTGAAAACCAGGCTAGGCCGGTTCGCAGGGGGATGGGAAGGGCCAGGTCATCCGCTGGGTGACGGCTGCCCCGCAACCTGCGGCTATTAGTCTGAGTACCCAACGTCACGCCGGTTCCATCGGGAACGCGGTGATCCACCCCAGGAGGCAGTTCGGTGTCCACCACCACCCCGGCCGAGCGCACGCTCGTGCTCCTCAAGCCCGACGCGGTCCGCCGCGGCCTCGTCGGCGAGCTGCTCGGACGGTTCGAGCGCAAGGGCCTGACCATCGACGCGATGGAGCTGCGCACGATCGACGCCGCGGCCGCGGACGCCCACTACGCCGAGCACACCGAGCAGCCGTGGTACCCGCCGCTCCGCGCGTTCGTCACGTCCGGCCCGCTGGTCGCGCTGGTCCTCTCCGGCGACGAGGCGATCACCGTGACCCGCGGGCTGATCGGCGCCACCGACGGCCGCAAGGCCGCGGCCGGCACCATCCGCGGCGACTTCTCCCTCTCCAACCGCGAGAACCTGGTGCACGCCTCCGACTCCCCGGAGTCCGCGAAGCGCGAGATCGACCTCTGGTTCCCGGGGGCCTGACTCCCGCCGCGCGCAAAGCCGCGCGGGCCGCTTCCGGCCCGCGCGGCTTTCTCATGGACCGCTGTTCCCGCTTCCGGCGTGGGCACGCCGGGCGTGCTCCCGCGGGCTCCGGTCGCGTCGTGGGTCACCGAAAACCCCGTACCGGCTTCGTGTGGGATTCGGCCGGTCTTCAACGTTGCGCAAGCTTCGGTCGATAGACCAGCGGGTATGACTATCGACAGGCGTGGACTCTTCCGGGCCGGGCTCGGCGCGGGCGCGGGAATCATCGGTGGCCAGCTGCTGGCCGGCACGGCGGGCGCGTCCCCCGCGTTCCACCCGGGCGGGCGGCCGGTGCTGACGCACGGCGTGCAGAGCGGTGACGCGACCGCGAACTCGGCGATCGTCTGGACCCGGTCGGACCGGGCCGGGCGGATGCTGGTCGAGGTCAGCCGCCGGCCGGACTTCCGCGGTGCGCGGCTGGTGCGCGGGCCGGTGCTGGGCGCGGGCTCGGACTTCACCGGCAAGGTGCGGCTGCGTGACCTGCCGTCCGGCGAGAAGATCTTCTACCGGGTACGGGTGGAGGGCGACCGCCGCGCCTCCGCGCCGCTGACCGGCTCGCTGACCACGGCGCCCACCGGCCGGGACGACCTCCGTTTCGTCTGGACCGGTGACGTGGCCGGTCAGGGCTGGGGGATCAACCCGGTGTTCGGCGGCATGCGGATCTTCGACTCGATGCGCGCCCGGAAGCCCGACTTCTTCCTGCACAGCGGCGACACGGTCTACGCGGACGGCCCGCTCACCGAGTCGGTGACGCTGCCGGACGGCACCGTGTGGACGAACGTGGTCACCGAGGCGAAGTCCAAGGTGGCCGAGACGCTGGCCGAGTACCGGGGCCAGTACGCCTACAACCTGCTCGACGACCCGTACCGGGCGTTCGCGGCGGAGGTGCCGCAGATCAACCAGTGGGACGACCACGAGGTCACGAACAACTGGTACCCGGGCGAGATCCTGGACGACGCCCGGTACACCGAGAAGCGGGTGGACGTGCTGGCCCGGCGCGCCCGGCAGGCATACCTCGAGTACCTGCCGATCCCGGACCTGTCCGGCCCGATCCACCGGAAGCTGTCGTACGGCCCGCTGCTCGACGTGTTCGTCCTGGACATGCGCACGATGAAGGACGTCAACGACGGCAACACGTACGCGGACCCGCACCGCGGCCTGCTCGGCGCCGCCCAGAAGCGCTGGCTGATCGACGGGCTCAAGCGGTCCCGGGCCACCTGGAAGGTGATCGCGAACGACCTGCCGATCGGCCTGGTCGTGCCGGACGGCGGCACCGCGCAGGAGGGCGTGGCGCAGGGCGACCCGGGCGCGCCGCTCGGCCGCGAGCTGGAGATCCACACCGTGCTCCGCGAGGCGCACCGGGCGAACGTCACCGGCATCGTGTTCCTGACCGCGGACGTGCACTACACGGCCGCGCACCACTACGACCCGGCGCGCGCCGCGGTGCAGGACTTCACGCCGTTCTGGGAGTTCGTCTCCGGCCCGGCGCACGCGGGCGCGTTCGGCCCGAACGCGCTGGACGGCACGTTCGGCCCGGAGGCGGTGTTCGTGAACGCGCCACCGGCCGCGAACACGTCGCCGGCCGCCGGCTTCCAGCACTTCGGCGAGGTCAACATCGACGCGCGGACCGGCGCGTTCACGGTCGACCTGCGCGACATCGACGGCCGGTCGCTGTTCCGCAGGACGCTGCCGCGCCCGTGAATCAGCCGGAGAACCGCTCGCGCAGCGGCCGCAGCACCGGCCAGGCGCCCGCGGACGTGTTCCCGATGACCGTGTAGGTGAGGGCGGACGCCGGGTCGTGCACGCTCATGAACGACACCCCGGCGTCCTGCCCGATCAGCATCACCTGGTCCCGCGTCTGGTGGAGGAAGAACCCGAGCCCGGCGCGCAGCCGTTCGCCGGGCACGTCCTCGCGTGGCCGGACCATCTCGGTCACCCACCGCGGCGGGACGATCCGCCCGGCGAACAGCGCCCGCCAGAACGCGCTCATGTCGGCCACCGTGGTGTACGCGCCGCCGTCGCCGACGCCGCGCACCGGCAGGTGGAACACGTTGCTGCGCCACCGCCCGTCGCCGGCCGGCACGTAGCCGACCGCGGTCCGGTCCGGCAGCTCGTCGGAGCGCAGGAACTCGGTGTCGCGCATGCCGGCCGGCGCGCAGACCCGGCTCCGGACCAGCTCGTGGTAGCCGACGCCGCTCGCCCGCTCCGCGAGCAGCGCCAGCACGACGTAGCCGGAGTTGCAGTAGCTGAACCGCTCGCCGGGCGGGAACTTCGCGGCGTGCCCGTCCAGCACCGTCAGGTACTGCTCCGGCGTGGCCAGCTGCTGCATCGGCACCGGCAGCAGGTAGTCGTCGAGGTCCAGGTCGGGGTCGTCCTCGTCGAGGTAGTCGCCGATCCCGGACCGGTGGGCCAGCAGCTGCTCCACGGTCACCCGGTCGTCGATCAGCGGCAGGTCGTCGCGCAGCAGCGAGCGCGCGGTGGTGCCGAGCGAGAGCACACCGTCCTCGATCAGGCTCACCACGGCCAGCGCGGTCAGCGCCTTCGCGCCGCTGGCGATCGCGAACCGGGTGTCCACCGTGTTCGGGATCGCGTATGCGCGGTGGGCCGGACCGTACGCCTTGGCGAACTCGGCCCGGCCACCCCGGTCCACCGACACCACGCCGGAGAACCCGTGCTCGTCGGCGACCGCGTCGACCGCCTCGGCCAGGGATGTCATCGACGCAGCCTACGTCTCACAGCGTGTCCAGTGAGGCCCGCCGCCGGGACTCCGCCTCGAAGACGCGCAGCAGCACCGCGGTCAGCACCGCGTACGCCAGCGCGATCCCGGCCTCGGTCAGCAGGTCCGGCGCGATCGCGGCGAGCCCGGCACCGGCGGCCGCGTCCCGGGCGGCCGCGGCGGCGTGCGTGATCGGCAGCACCGAGCCGATCGCGCGCAGCCCGGCGGGCAGCTGGTCGAGCGGCACGTTCACGCCGGTGAGCAGCACCATCAGCGCGGACGTCACGTTCGAGATCACCCAGATGTCGCGGAACCGGAGCCCGAGCGCGCCCAGCGTGAGCCCGAAGAACGCGGACGCCACCGCGCCCGCGGCCAGGCACAGCGCCAGCAGCGGGATCGCGGACGCCGGGATGTGCAGCCCGAGCACCGTGGCGCCGACCGCCAGGATCACCGCGGCGACGAGCAGGCCGTTCAGCGCGTACGGCGTGGCCCGGCCCAGGAAGATCAGCGTGCGGCTGCGCGGCGAGAGCAGCACGTGCCCGAGCGTGCCGAACCGGCGCTCGTTGCCGATCGCCATCGTGCCGCCGAACACGCAGGTCCACGCGGCGGCCAGCACCGCGTTGCCGACGATGTAGAACCGGTCGTCGCCGACGGACAGCTCGCGGCCGACGTAGGCGAAGAAGATCAGCTGGAACAGCGGCCCGACCAGCAGCGACCCGACGAACACGATCGGCGTGGTCCAGTTGAACAGCGCCCGGTACGCGATCACGCTGCCCATCCCGAGCAGCCGGAACGTGGCCCTCACGCGAGTGCCAGGGTGGCGGCCGCGCGGGCTCGCCGCTCGACGTGGACCAGGGAGATCGCGCCGAGCACGAGGCAGAGCGCGCTGATCGCGACGCACCAGCCGAGCGACGGCCAGACCGGGCCGCCGGCCGTGGCCTCACGCATCGCCCGCGCGCCCCAGGTGGTCGGCAGCGCGGCCGCGACCGGGCCGGTCCACGCCGGCAGCGAGGAGATCGGCAGCAGCATCCCGGAGAGCAGCCAGACGGGGTACTCCAGCGCGTTCTGCAGCGCGTTCGCGTGCCGCATGAGCACGAACGCGGACGCCAGCAGGATCCCGAACGCGCCCAGCGACAGCACGGTCACCGGAGCCGTGACCAGGAACGCCCACGGGCGCGCGAAGTCCAGCCGGATGCCGTAGAGCACGCGCCCCCAGACGAGCGTGGCCAGCAGCGCGTAGCTGCCGATCGCGCCCTGCGCCAGCGTGATCGGCAAGAAGATCATCACGGGCCGGCGCGGCGCCAGCATCAGCATCTCCAGCGTGCCCTGCCAGCGCTGGGACGAGATCGCGCCGCCCGCGCCGAACAGCACGGACGACCAGACGCCCATCATCCCGGCGCCGACCGCGGCCTGCAGCAGCTTCTGCGGTTCGGCGGACGCGCGGAACAGGTAGACCGCGAGCGTCGCCTGCACCACCGGGACCACCACGAACACCGCGATGTCGAACGGCGACCGGGACACGTGCTTGATGTGGAACAGCATCCCCATGGCGATCATCCGTAGCGATCTCACACGATCACCGGCTCCTTCTTCGCGGTCGCCGAGATGATCGCGACGTACGCGTCCTCCAGCGTGGGTTCGCGGGACGTCACCCGGCCCAGCCGCACACCGTCCAGCCGGCGCAGCACGTCCTGCTGCACGTCGACGTCCGCATCCGACTGCACGGTCAGCACCTGCACCTGGCCGCGCTCCTCGACGGCCGCCTCGCGTACCCCCGGAAGGTTTTGAAGATCTTCAAGGGCCGCCGCGGGTACGCCGTAGGCCTCGATCTCCAGCACGCGCCGCCCGTCCGCCCGGTGGCGCAGCTCCGCGGGCGTGCCCAGCGCCTGGATCTCCCCGTCCGCGATCACCGCGATCCGGTCGCAGAGCTCGTCAGCCTCCGCCATGTAGTGCGTGGTCAGCAGCACGGTGGTGCCGGTCGCGGCCAGGTTCGCCACGGTCGCGCGCAGCTCGCGCGCGGCGACCGGGTCCACGCCGATCGACGGCTCGTCCAGGAAGATCACCTCCGGGGCGTGCAGCAGCCCGCGCGCGATGTGCAGCCGCTGCCGCATGCCGCGGGAGTAGCCCTCGACCCGCTCGTGCTCCCGGCCGTTCAGCCGGACCTGCTCCAGCAGCTCCGCGATCCGGCGCTTCTGCTCGCGCGCGGGCACGCCGTAGAGCTCCGCGAAGTAGCGCAGGTTGTCCAGCGCGGAGAGGCGCTCGTAGAGGCCCCGGTCGCCACCGAACACGTACCCGATGCGTCTGCGCACCTCGCGGGTCTGCCGTTCGACGTCGAAGCCGCAGATCCGCGCCCGGCCGGCGGACGGGATGAGCAGCGTGTTCAGCATCTTGATGGTGGTGGTCTTGCCGGCACCGTTCGGCCCGAGCAGCCCGAACAGCTCGCCCCGGCCCACCGTCAGGTCCACGCCGCGCACCGCGTGCACCTCGGTGGTCCTCGGTCTCAGCCACCCCGTGCGGCTGCGGTACGTACGGCGCAGCCCCTCGGCCTCGATCGCGTTCTCCATGCCGTCGAACCTAGGCCCGGCGCGGTCCGGCGAGAAACGAATTCGGGTTCGGCCGAATCTCCGGTAACTCGGATGAGGACGCGGTAGGAGGGTGGGTACTCTTGACGGCAGCAAGGCGTCGATCCGGCCATCACCGGGGAGCCTCCGGAAGAACGACCCTCGGGTCTAGTAGAACCGGACGGGACGGCCCGTCACAGCCGGCGAATGAGCGGGTGACCTCCACGGAGGTCGCCAAGCGGGGTGGTACCGCGGGCCGTCAGGCTCGTCCTCGCAGACCTGTGCAGGCTGCGAGTAGGAAGCGACCACCGATGGCGTACCCCAAGAACGCTGCGACACCCGGCGTGCCGGCCAGCCCGGACCTGCCGGCGGTCGAGCGCGGCGTCCTGGACTACTGGGCGTCCGACAAGACCTTCGAGGCATCCGTCGAGGCCCGCCCGGCCGGCCCGGACGGTAAGAACGAGTACGTCTTCTACGACGGCCCGCCCTTCGCCAACGGCCTCCCGCACTACGGCCACCTCTTCACCGGCTACGTCAAGGACCTGGTGCCGCGCTACCAGACGATGCGCGGCCGGCGCGTCGAGCGGCGGTTCGGCTGGGACACGCACGGCCTGCCCGCCGAGGTCGAGGCGGAGAAGCAGCTCGGCATCTCCACCAAGGCGGAGATCCTGGACCTGGGCGTGCAGACGTTCAACGACGCCTGCAGGACGTCGGTGCTGAAGTACACCAACGAGTGGGAGCGGTACGTCACGCGCCAGGCCCGCTGGGTCGACTTCGAGAACGACTACAAGACCCTCGACCCGGACTACATGGAGTCCGTGATGTGGGCCTTCAAGACCCTGCACGACAAGGGCCTGGTCTACGAGGGCTTCCGGGTGCTGGCCTACTGCTGGCGCTGCGAGACGCCGCTGTCGAACACCGAGACCCGGATGGACGACACCTACCGGGACCGGCAGGACCCGTCCGTCACGGTCTGGTTCCAGCTCGACTCCGGCGAGAAGATCGGCGTCTGGACCACCACGCCGTGGACGCTGCCGTCGAACCTGGCGCTCGCGGTCGGCCCGGACATCACCTACGCCGTGCTGTCGCGCGACGGTGAGAAGTACCTGCTCGGCGAGTCGCGGGTCGCGGCGTACGCCAAGGAACTGGAGGGCTTCGCGCAGATCGGCACCGTACGGGGCAGCGAGCTGGTCGGCAAGCGGTACACGCCGCTCTTCGACTACCTGGTCGAGCAGGCCGGGCCGAACGCGTTCCAGGTGCTCGGGGCCGAGTTCGTCACCACCGAGGACGGCACCGGCGTGGTGCACATGGCGCCCGCGTTCGGTGAGGACGACCAGAACGCCTGCAACGCGGCCGGCATCCCGACCATCGTGACCGTGGACGACCACACCCGGTTCACCGCGCTGGTCCCGGACTTCCAGGGCGAGCAGGTCTTCGACGTCAACAAGCCGATCATCCGGCTGCTCAAGGACCGCGGCGTGGTGCTCCGGCAGGACACCTACACGCACTCGTACCCGCACTGCTGGCGCTGCGAGACCCCGCTCGTCTACAAGGCGGTCTCGTCCTGGTTCGTGGCGGTCTCCACGTTCCGGGACCGGATGGTCGAGCTGAACCAGCAGATCAACTGGACGCCGTCGCACATCAAGGAAGGCTCGTTCGGCAAGTGGCTGGCGAACGCGCGCGACTGGTCGATCAGCCGGAACCGGTTCTGGGGCTCGCCGATCCCGGTCTGGAAGTCCGACGACCCGAACCATCCGCGGGTGGACGTCTACGGCTCGTACGCGGACATGGAGCGGGACTTCGGCGTCAAGATCGAGGACCTGCACCGCCCGTTCGTGGACGAGCTGACCCGGCCCAACCCGGACGACCCGACCGGGCAGTCCACCATGCGCCGGGTGCCGGAGGTGCTGGACTGCTGGTTCGAGTCCGGCTCGATGCCGTTCGCGCAGGTGCACTACCCGTTCGAGAACACGGAGTGGTTCGAGGACCACTACCCGGGCGACTTCATCGTGGAGTACATCGGCCAGACCCGCGGCTGGTTCTACACCATGCACGTGCTGGCCACCGCGCTGTTCGACCGGCCGGCGTTCCGCAACTGCCTCAGCCACGGCATCCTGCTCGGCGAGGACGGCCGCAAGATGTCCAAGAGCCTGCGGAACTACCCGGACGTGTACAAGGTGTTCGACTCGCACGGGTCGGACGCGATGCGCTGGATGCTGATGTCCTCGCCGGTGCTGCGCGGCGGCGACATGGCGGTCACCGAGGTCGGCATCCGCGACGCGGTCCGTCAGGTGCTGCTGCCGCTGTGGAACGTCTGGTACTTCTTCTCGCTCTACGCGAACGCGGAGGGCTACGAGGCGACCCGGCGGACCGACAGCACCAACGTGCTCGACCGCTACGTCCTGGCCAAGACCGGTGAGCTGGTCACGGCCGTGCAGCGCCAGATGGACGACTACGACATCTCCGGCGCCTGCGCGTCCGTGCGCGGCTACCTGGACGCGCTGACCAACTGGTACGTGCGCCGGTCCCGCGACCGGTTCTGGGCGGGCGACGCCGACGCGTTCGACACGCTCTACACCGTGCTGGAGACGCTCGCCCGGGTGGTGGCGCCGCTCGCGCCGCTGACCAGCGAGGAGATCTGGCGCGGCCTGACCGGCGAGCGCTCGGTGCACCTCACCGACTGGCCGTCCGCGGCCGAGTTCCCGGCCGACCACGCGCTGGTCGCGGCGATGGACTCGGTCCGGGACGTCTGCTCCGGCGCGCTGTCCCTGCGCAAGGCCCGCGCGCTGCGCGTCCGGCTGCCGCTGTCCCGGCTGACCGTGGCCACGCCGGACGCCGGCTCGCTGGCGGCGTTCAAGGACCTGATCGCGGACGAGGTCAACGTGAAGGAGGTCGTCTTCACCGAGCAGGTCGCCGACTACTGCCGCCAGGTGCTCACGGTCGTGCCGCGCGCGCTCGGCCCGCGGGTCGGCGGTCAGGTGCAGCAGGTGATCAAGGCGGTCAAGACCGGGAACTGGGAGCTCGTCGACGGCGCCCCGGTCGCGGCCGGCGTCACGCTGCAGGACGGCGAGTTCGAGCTGAAGCTGGTCGCGGTGGACGTGGAGAACTCGGCGACGCTGCCGAACGGCGGCGTGGTCGTGCTCGACACGGCCGTCACACCGGAACTCGCCGCGGAGGGCCTGGCCCGCGACGTGGTGCGGGTGGTGCAGCAGGCCCGCCGCGACGCGGACCTGAACGTCTCCGACCGGATCACGGTGACGCTGGCCGCCTCCGACGAGGTGGTCGCCGCGGTCACCGCGTACCGCGAGTTCGTGGCCGGCGAGGTGCTCGCGGACGACGTCCGCTTCGACCCGGCCGTCGAGGGCTTCGCCGGCGAGGTCGGCGAGGGCGAGACGGTCACCGTCCGGGTTGTCCGCTGATTGATGCAATAGCACCCCGGGCCGCTGTTACCAGTGGCACGGGGTGCTTTCTTTTGGGCGCCGGTCGGCTACCGTGTGATCGCCCCGCTCGGGGGATGATTCGCAGGAGGGTCGAAGGTTGCCACCGCTCTATTCGTTCGGAAAGGTCACGGTCGGCCCGCTGCTGAACCTGATCTGGCAACCGACGGTCGAGGGCCTCGAACACATCCCGAGCAGCGGCGGCGTGGTCTTCGCCAGCAACCACCTCTCCGTCGCCGACGAGCTGCTCTCCGGCGTCGTCGTCCCGCGGCACCTGTCGTTCTGGGCGAAGTCCGAGTACTTCGAGGGTCGCGGCCCCCGCGGTCTCTTCGTCAAGCACCTGCTGCAGGCGCTCGGCGCGATCCCGGTCGAGCGGGCCGGCGGCCGGGCCGCGCTCGCCGCGTTCGACGCGGCCGTCCCGGTGCTCCGGGCCGGCGGCCAGGTGATCGTCTACCCGGAGGGCACCCGCTCCCCGGACGGCCGGCTCTACAAGGGCCGCACCGGCGCGATCCGGCTCGCCACCATGGCCGGCGTGCCGCTCATCCCGATGGGCGTGCTCGGCACCGACCGCATGCAGCCGATCGGCCAGCGCCTGCCGAGCTTCCGGCGCAGCAACGCGATCATCCGCTTCGGCAAGCCGATGGACTTCACCGGCCGCCCCACGGACACGCTCGGCCTGCGCACGATGATCGACGAGGTCATGGTCGAGATCCAGAAGCTCACCGGCCAGGAGTACGTCCCCCGCTACGCACCGCCGAAAGAGCCGAAGACCTCGTAGAAGCGGATTTTCCCGCTTCCGGCGTGGCCGGTTCCCGGTGCTCCCGCGGGCACCGGTCGGCCGTTGGCCGGCCTCCCTGCCGGTACCGGCGCGGCCGGGCGAACAACCCAGCCGTTCCGCCGCCCCGCGTGCTTCCCGCGTCGCGCGTCTTCGTGCGTCGCGCGTCTTCCCGCGTCGCGTCTTCGTGCGTCGCGCGTCTTCGTGCGTCGCGCGTCTTCGTGCGTCGCCTGGCTTCGTGCGCTGCGCGGCTAGCCGCGGTCCGGCGGGCCGCCGGGGCCTGTCGCCGAGCGCGCGACGGCTACGGGGCCTCGGAGCCGCGGGCCTGCTCCTGGGCGATGACCGCGGGGATGTCGTCGATGCGGTCGAGCTGCTGGAGCGCGCGCATCATCCGGACGTTGCCGGACAGGCGTTCGCGCGTGCGGTGCAGGAACGCCCAGTAACCCGCGGTGAACGGGCAGGCGTTCTCGCCCAGCCGGGTGCGCGGATCGTAGCGGCAGCCGCCGCAGTAGTCGCTCATCCGGTTGATGTAGTTGCCGCCCGCCGCGTACGGCTTCGTGGTGATTTTTCCGAGGTCGGCGTACTGGCTCATGCCGACCACGTTCGCGACCATCACCCATTCGAAGCCGTCCACGAAGTTCCGGTGGAACCAGTCGACCATCGCGGACGGTCGCCACCCGCGTTGCAGCGCGTAGTTGCCCAGCACCATCAGCCGCGGGATGTGGTGCGCGTAGCCACGATCGCGTACGCCGGACAGCACGTCCGACAGGCAGGCGGCCTCCACCGCGTCCGCGTCCAGGTTCGCGAACCAGTCCGGCAGCCGGCCGCGCGCGCCGAACTCGTTGACCGAGCGGTACCCGGCCTCGAAGTACCAGTAGAGGTGCCAGACGTAGTCCCGCCAGCCGATCAGCTGCCGGATGAAGCCCTCCGCGCCGGCCAGCGGCACGTCGCCGGCCCGGTGCGCCGCCTCCGCCCGGCGCACCGCCTCCATCGGGTCGAGCAGGCCCAGGTTGAAGCTGCTGGAGAGCAGGCTGTGCGCCATGAACGGGTCGCCGGAGAGCATCGCGTCCTCGTGCGGGCCGAAGTGCGGCAGCCGGTACGTGACGAAGTGCCGCAGCCGGGCCAGCGCCTCCGCCCGGGTGGCCGGGAACAGCCGCGGCCCGTCCCGGCCGGTGAACGCGACGCCCTCGGCCGCCCATCTGTCCAGGTCGGCGCGGACCTCCGCGTCGATCTCGTCCTCGACGATCTCCGGCGGCGGCGGTACGCCCAGCCGGTCCACCCCGCGCGGCGGCGGGTTCCGGTTGTCCGCGTCCAGGTTCCACTTGCCGCCGGTGGGACTCCCGTCCGGCTCCATCAGCACGCCGTGCCGGTGCCGGGCGTACCGGTAGAACTCCTCCATCCGGAGCGTCCCGCGCCGCGCGTCCGCCCAGCCGACGAAGTCGTCGTGCCCGGTCACGTACCCCCGGGGCGGCAGCACGGTGACGCCGTCCAGCCCGTGGACGAACCGGCGGGCACGCAGCGTGGTGGGTGCGCAGACGTCGACCGGCTCACCGGCCAGCCGCAGCGCCTCGCGATATGTCCGGGTCCGCAGATAGAGCGCGCGATCGCCGAGCTCCGCGGCCCGGTGCCGCATCGCGGAGAGCGTCAGGTGCGCCTTCTGCCGGTGAAACGCGCGACGCTCGAAGACCGCCCGGGACTCGACGATAAGCGCGGTTTGGTGCTGATCGTCGAGAAAGTGCGGCCCCAGTTGGTCTCCGAACAGCCAGCGCCGCATGCGACGAATTCTTTCCCCGCCGCACGCCCCGCCCGCCGGTGACGCACCGTTTATGTTTGTGGTTCAGCTCACACGCAACTTGCACGGTGACGCGAGTCGATCTCGCTCCGCCCGGCCGCCCGCGTGCACGGTCAGGCCTGCTGGAACGAGATCTGGTCGCGGGTGATCACGGCACCGCGGATCCGGTCGAGCAGCGCGGCACTGTCCGCGACCGAGCGGCGGGTGAAAACCGCGGTGCCGAGGCTGCCGTGGTCGGCCCAGCCGCACACCACCACGGTCGCGCCGTCCGCCTCGCCGGTGCCGCAGCGCTGGAAGCCACCGCTGTCCCCGGCCTCGAACGACTCGACCCCGGAGAGCGCGTAGACGTCGGTCAGCCGGGTCATCTCCGCCTCCAGGTCGGACTCCGGCGACCAGCGGAACCCGGTCACGCCGAACACGGTCACCCGCTTGCCCGCGGCGTCGCCGTAGACGCCCGCGAACGTGCTCTCCGCCAGCAGGTGCTCGCCGCGCATCTCGCCCTCCAGCGTCCGGGACGTCTCGTCCGCCTCCGGCCCGGTGCTCAGCGACAGATCCGCTATCGCGTCCGGCAGCGAGGCCGACGCCGGGTACTGCTGCCACAGCGGCACGCCGAAGTAGGCGGGCAGCCCGCAGCAGCACGCCACAGTCAGCAGCAGCATGGTGAGCAGCACCATCGGCCACTTCCGCCGGCGTCGGCGGCGCATCTGCTTCGGCGGCGGGTAACCCTGCGGTGGATATCCCGGCGGCGGGTAACCGGGCGGCAGCTGCGGTCGCGTGGCCGCCCGGCGGTCCTTCTTGCGCTTCTTCTCCTTCGGCGGGGCGGCGGGCGGACCGGGCGGCGGGCCGGGCCGGCTCTGCGCCGGCCGCGTCTGCGCCGGCGCCGGCGGTGGCGGTGGCGGCTGCTGGGGCCGCGAGTAGGACGGCGGCGCGTACTGCGGCGGTGGCGGCGGAGGCGTCTGCGACCGCCGGGCCTGCTGCGACCGAGGGGCCTGCGACTGGGGAGCCCGGTGAGGCTGCTGCGGCGGTGCCTGCGGAGACGGTGCCTGGTGCGGCGGTGTCTGCGGCCGGGACGGCGGCGGGGGAGGAGGCGGCGCGGCGGACCGGCGGGACGGCGGCTCGATCGTGGTGCGCGGCAGGTCCGGCCGGTCGATCCGGGTCGGGTGCGGCGGCTCCGGGTGGTCGTAGTGGTGGTCCGGCGCGTGGTGGTCCCACCCCTCCGTGCCCTCCCACGGGTCGACCGGCGCGGGCAGGTCCAGCGTCGGGTCGACCGGCTTCTCCGGCTGCGCGGCGGGCCGCGGCTCGTCCTGGTCGCGCCCGAACCCGAACCGGCGGCGCTTCTTCGGCCCGGGCGGCGGCACCGCGGCCGCACCCCGCCACGGCGCCGGCCGCGGCACCTCGGTCGGCGCGTCGTCCCCCTCCGGCGACTCCCCGTCACCGTCCGCGGTCGCGGAAACGCCATCCGCGCCCGTCGCGGCGCCATCGGTCAGCTCGGCCGCGCCGTCGGCCGACCTCGCCGACCCACCGCCCGGACCGGCTGTGCCACCGGCCGGACCGGCGGGGCCGCCGGACTCCCGCGCTGCCGACGCCGGGGCGGTGCCGTCATCGGAGCCCTCGCCGGCTTCCCCGGCCGGCATCCGCGCGGTGCCGCCGTCGGAGTCCGCACCCGGCTCCCGGGCCGGCATCGCCGTGGTGCGGCCGTCGGAGCCCGCGCCGGACGCCTGGGCCGGCATGGCCGTGGTGCGGCCGTCGGAGCCCGCGCCGGACGCCTGGGCCGGCATGGCCGCGGTGCCGCCGTCGGGGCTCGCGCCGGAGTCCCGGGCCGGTATCCGTGCGGTGCCGTCCGCCGGGAGCGAGGCGGTCGGAGTGGGAGTGCCGCGGTCCGTCGCGCGGGCGCCGGCCGTACCCTCGGAAGGGTGTGATCCGGTGGACGGGGAGCCGGCGGCGGCCGGCGGATCCGGCTCCGGGTGGCGGTCCGGCCGATCTTCCGCCATCGCTGCAGTCTCCTCGCCGTTTCGGGGTGCGGGCCGTGCACGCGGGCCCTACAAGCGAGGTTATCCCCGCCCGGCCAGTCCGGTCCGTGACGGTTTGGCCGGGCGGTCCGGGTCGCGGGGTGGTCGGGACGGCCGCGTACCCTGGTTGGTTGATCCCGGGAGGTTTCATGAGCACCGCGGCACCAAAGAGCGCGATTTCGGTGTGGCCCCAGCTCGAGCAGCTGCTGCCGCTCGTCAGCAAGCCGATCCAGTACGTCGGCGGCGAGCTCGGCGCGGTCGTCAAGGACTGGGACGCCGCCGCCGTGCGCTGGGCGCTGATGTACCCGGACGCATACGAGGTCGGCGTGCCGAACCAGGGCGTCCAGATCCTCTACGAGGTGCTCAACGAGCAGGCGGACGTGCTGGCCGAGCGCACCTACGCGGTGTGGCCGGACCTCGAGGCGCTGATGCGCGAGCGAGGCGTCTCACAGTTCACCGTGGACTCGCACCGGCCGGTAGGGGCTTTCGACCTGTTCGGCCTCTCGTTCTCCACCGAGCTGGGCTACACGAACCTGCTGACCGCGCTGGACCTGGCCGGCATCCCGCTGGACGCGGCGGACCGGACCGAGGACCACCCGATCGTCGTGGCCGGCGGGCACGCCGCGTTCAACCCGGAGCCGATCGCGGACTTCATCGACGCGGCCGTGCTCGGCGACGGCGAGGAGGCGGTCCTCGAGATCACCGCGATCGTCCGCGCGTGGAAGGCCGAGGGCTCGCCCGGCGGCCGGGACGAGATCCTGCTGCGCCTGGCGAAGACCGAGAGCGTCTACGTGCCGCGCTTCTACGACGTCGACTACCTCGAGGACGGCCGGATCCACCGGGTCGTGCCGAACCGGGCGGGCGTGCCGGCCCGGATCCACAAGCGCACGACCATGGACCTGGACCAGTGGCCGTACCCGAAGAAGCCGATCGTGCCGCTGGCCGAGTCGGTGCACGAGCGGTACGCGGTGGAGATCTTCCGGGGCTGCACGCGCGGCTGCCGGTTCTGCCAGGCCGGCATGATCACCCGGCCGGTGCGCGAGCGCTCGATCGAGACCGTGGGCCAGATGGTGCGCGAGGGGCTGGAGTTCTCCGGTTACTCCGAGGTCGGCCTGCTGTCGCTGTCCAGCGCGGACCACACCGAGATCGGCGACATGTGCTCCGGCCTGGCCGAGCAGTACGCGGGGACGAACGTGTCGCTGTCGCTGCCGTCGACCCGGGTGGACGCGTTCAACATCGAGCTGGCGCAGGAGCTGTCCAAGAACGGGCGGCGCACCGGCCTGACGTTCGCGCCGGAGGGCGGCTCGGAGCGGATCCGTCGCGTGATCAACAAGATGGTCAGCGAGGAAGACCTGATCCGTACCGTGGTCACGGCGTACTCGAACGGCTGGCGGCAGGTCAAGCTGTACTTCATGTGCGGCCTGCCGACCGAGCAGGACGAGGACGTGCTGCAGATCGCCCGGCTCGCGCACGAGGTGATCAAGGCGGGCCGCGCCGCGACCGGGTCCAAGGACATCCGCTGTACCGTGAGCATCGGCGGGTTCGTGCCGAAGCCGCACACGCCGTTCCAGTGGGCGAAGATGGACCGGCCCGAGGTGATCGACAACCGGCTCCGGCTGCTCAAGCAGGCGATCAACAGTGACCGGTCGCTGGGCCGGGCGATCGGCTACCGCTACCACGACGGCGAGCCGTCGCTGATCGAGGGCCTGCTGTCGCGCGGCGACCGGCGGGTCGGCGCGGTGATCCGGCGGGTCTGGGAGAAGGGCGGCCGGTTCGACGGCTGGAACGAGCACTTCTCCTTCCAGCGCTGGGTGGAGTCGGCCGGGGAGACGCTGCCGGCGTTCGGCGTCGACCTGGACTGGTTCACGGTCCGGGAGCGCTTCGAGGACGAGGTGCTGCCCTGGGACCACCTGGACTCCGGCCTGGACAAGGAGTGGCTGTGGCAGGACTGGCAGGACTCGCTGAGCGAGTTCGAGCAGGACGACTGCCGCTGGACGCCGTGCTTCGACTGCGGCGTGTGCCCCTCGATGGACACCGAGATCCAGATCGGCCCGACCGGTAAGAAGCTGCTGCCGCTGACCCCGCTGAACGGGTCCGGGCCGCGCGTCCACGCACACTGACGGGTTGTTATTGGTTTAGAACGGACATTCCGGGAAAAGCGGGTACTAGTGTCGGTCTGGTGACCGCGACGACGACCACTTTGACCGGAATTCCGTTCAACCGGCCCTACCTGTGCGGGCTGGAACGGGAGTACGTCGGCGAGGCGATCGGGCTCGGCGCGCTCTCCGGTGACGGACCGTTCACCGCGCGCGCCACCGGCCTGCTGACCCGCCTCGTCGACGCGCCGGAGGCACTGCTCGCCACCTCCTGCACGCACGCGCTGGAGATGGCCGCGATCCTGCTCGACCTCCGGCCCGGCGACGAAGTGATCATGCCGTCGTTCACGTTCGTCTCCACCGCGAACGCGTTCGCGCTGCGCGGCGCCGTCCCGGTCTTCGTCGACTGCCGGCCGGACACGCTCAACCTCGACGAGCGGCTCGTCGACGACGCGGTCACGTCCCGTACCCGCGCGATCGTGGTCGTCCACTACGGCGGCGTGGCCTGCGAGATGACCTCGATCCTGGAGACCGCCGCCCGGCACGGACTGCCGGTGATCGAGGACAACGCGCACGGGCTCGGCGGAAGCTACCTCGGGCGGCCGCTCGGCTCGTTCGGCGCGCTGGCCACGCAGAGCTTCCACGCCACCAAGAACGTGCAGTGCGGCGAGGGCGGCGCGCTGATCTTCAACGACCTGAGCTGGTTCTCCCGCGCCGAGATCATCCGGGAGAAGGGCACGAACCGCAGCCAGTTCTTCCGCGGCATGGTCGACAAGTACCGCTGGGTCGACGTCGGCTCGTCCTACCTGCCCGCGGACCTGCTCGCCGCGTTCCTCACCGCCCAGCTGGAGGCGTTCGACGACATCCAGCGCCGCCGCCACGCGGTCTGGTCCGCCTACGACACCCGGCTGGCCACGTGGGCCGCGTCCGCCGGCGTCCAGCGGCCGGTCGTCCCGGTCGGCTGCGAACACCCCGCCCACCTGTACCAGCTGCTGATGCACGACCTCGCCGACCGCCAGGAGTTCATCCGCCACCTCGGCCACCGCGGCATCCAGGCCACCTTCCACTACCAGCCGCTGCACGCGGCCCCGGCCGGCCGTCGCTACGGCCGCACCACCCCCGCCGGCTGCCCGGTCACCGACGACATCGCCGACCGCCTGGTCCGCCTCCCGCTCTTCGCCGGCATGACCGCCACCGAACTCGACCAGGTCATCGACGCGGTCACCACGTACCGCCCGGCCCGCTAGACAATCCCACGCTTCCCCGCTTCCCAGCGGCATCGAAGATCAAGACCGGGAAAGCATTCTTCCCACTTCCGGCGTGGTCGCTCCGGGCGTGCTCCCGCGGGCACCGGTCGTCGCTGGCGCTCCTCCCTGCACGTCCCGCATCCCGAGCCCCACACCACCCCACACCGCCGAACGGCCCCAGCACCCCTCCACATCCGCAAAAGCCGCCTCCGCCCACCCGGCAGTACCTAACACCGAAGCACTACCCAGCTGCGCCTGCTGGCCTGCGCCTGCTGGCCTGCGCCTGCTGGCCTGCGCCTGTGTATTCAGCGCCAGCCGGGTCCAGCCGGCCCGGCCGCCGGCCACGGACAACCGCATCCCGGCAACGCGGCGCGCCGAGTTTGCCCGGAGAGCGGCTTGCGCCGGCTGGCTTGCGCCGGCTGGCTTGCGCCGGCTGGCTTGCGCCGGCTGGCTTGCGCCGGCTGGGCGGTGCGCTGAGCGGTGTGCTCTGGGCATAGTCCGCCGGGCGGAGCCGGCAGTGCGGCGCGCCGCACTGAGCTTGCCCGGAAGGCGGCTTGCGTCCGCTGATTGGTGTGCGCTGGACCCAGTCCGTCGGGCGGAGCCTGCCAGCGCGGTGCGCCGAGCTGAGCTCGCCCGGAGGGCGGCCTAGGCCCGCTGGCCCGCGAGTCCCCGCGGTCGGTGCCCGCTGGTCGGTGCCCGCTGGTCGGTGCCCGCTGGGCGGTGCCCGCAGCGAAGCGCGCACTCGTCTTCGCTCGCAGGGTGATGCCGCTGGCTTGTGCCCGCTGAGCGCAGTCCGTCGGGCGGAGCGCGGCCAGTCGCGCTGCGGCCAGTCGTGCTGCGGCCAGTCGTGCTACGGCCAGGCGCGGCCCGGTCACTCGCGCTGGTTCGAACGCATCTTTTGTCACGGATTGTCGGATGGGGTGCGGCAGTTGGGTGCGCCGAGCGGAGCTTGCCTGGAGTTCGGGCCTGCCTCGTGGTGGCCTCGTCGCCTTGTGGGTCGCGCGCGCCCGAAAAGGCATGAATTTCACATCACCTTGAGATCTTCCTCCCCTCTGTGCGTATTGCAGCGCGGAGTCGCCGGAGGGTTGAGCGATCATTGACCGATACGAAAGTGAGGTCATCTTGGCGATTTCGCCTCACTTTCGTATCGGTCAATGATCGTTTCGTTGAGCGTGCATGGCCTCGCGGCGCATGGGTGGCGTCGGCTGGGTGTGAAAAGCGAAATATCGGGCGTGGATCCGCCTCTGCTCCACAGGCCATCAGCCCGAAGTGCAAGATCGGGCACTGATCGCCGCCTCCTGTTCCGCAGGTGATCGGAGTCGAAGTGCAATATCGAGCACGGGCGCCTTCCGTTCCGCGCCGGCTAGGGCGTAGAGGGAATATCGAGCGCGCCTTCTGTTCCGCGGGTGGCCAGGCGCAGGAGCGCCCATTGCTCCGCAAGTGATCAGGACCGAAGTGCGATATCCGGGCACCTGCTGTTCTGCGGGGGTAACCAGGCGCAAAGGGAATATCGGGCGCGGAGCGCCTTCGGCTTCCTGGGAGGCCGGGTCCGACGTGCGATGTCGGCCGCCTCCGTGGGTGGTCGAGCGGGTGTTTCTTCGGCGGTGGTCAGGAGCGCAGTTCGAGCCAGAGGACGGGGGTGGGGGTGCCGTCGATGTCGGTGGTGTAGTGCCGGGACGGGACCTCGACGAAGCCGTTGCGGCGGTGGAGCGCGAGCACCGGTTTGTTGGTGGCGAGGGTGCGGGCGCCGAGGACGGTGAGGCGCAGGTCGTCGAGGGCGTAGCGGATGGCGGCCTGTTCGAGGCCGATCCAGGCCCCGAACAGCGCGTTGCGGGGGCGCAGGCCGTCGATGTCGAGGAAGAAGCCCCATTCGGCGGTGCCCGCGACCGGGTCGTGGTCCTGGAACGTGACCGCCCCGGCCGGTGCCCCCTCGTGCTCGAAGATCAGCACGCGCCGCGTCGGGTCCGCGGCGACGCGGGACCACCAGGCACGATGGCCCTCCGGGGTGATCACGTCGCGGAACAGGAACTGGGCGCGGACCTCGGGGTGGTTACGCCAGCGGCGTACCGGCTCGAGGTCGTGCGGTTCAGCGGGACGAAGCATGGACCGGGCCCTCCACCTGTTCACGGATCACGTAACCGGGCCGGCCGCTGCCGGTGGTGTGGATGCGGCCGATGTACTCGCCGAGGACGCCGACCGCGATCATCACGGCCGACGAGGAGAACGCGACCATCGACGCGATCGTGGTGAAGCCGGCGATCCGCGTCTCGCCGCTCGCGTACGCCCAGATCAGCCGCGCGACCAGGGCGAAGCCGCCCAGCCCGACCAGGAAACCGGCGTACGTCACCAGGCGCAGCGGCGCGGTGGAGTAGCCGAACGTCATGTCCGCGGCGTGCCGGAGCAGCCGGCCGAGCGTGTATCCGGACCGGCCGGCCGTGCGGGGCGCGAGCCGGACCCGGACGCCGGTCACCCGGGTGGTGCCCCAGGACAGGCCCACGTCGATCGCGGTACCGGGGCCGTGCACGCCGTCCAGGCCCCGCACCAGGAACGCGCGGAACGCCCGGAACGCGCCGACCAGACGCGCGTTGCGTACCCCCATGGCGCCGGCCAGCCCGGCCTTGACCAGGCGGGACGCGGTGTTGCGCAGCAGGCCGTGCTCCTCGGCCTCGGGCAGCGCGTAGACCAGGTCGACGTCGTCGGTGAGCGCGGCCAGCAGGGCCGGGATCTCCGCCGGCGGGTGCTGCAGGTCGTCGTCCATGGTCACGATCACCTCGTGCCGGGCCGCGCGCAGGCCGGCCAGCAGCGCGGCGTGCTGTCCGACGTTGCGGGCCAGCCGGATCGCGCGCACCTCCGGGCGTGCCACGGCCAGCGCGGCCGCGGTCGCCCACGTCTCGATGCCGCCGTCGTCGTCGACCACGAGCACCACCTCGTGACCGTCCAGCACGTCGCCGAGCTGCGACACCAGGGCCGGGAGCGTGTCCGCCGAGCGGTAGCAGGGCACGACGACCGAGATCCGCATCCGCACCTTCCCACCTGGCCACCGACTTCCCCGGTGGATCGTTGAACACGCGTGACTTGCACCGCGCACGCGACCGGCCGGCGGAGGCGATCGCTCCGCCCTTTGCTCAACGACCGACGCGCTCACTACGTTCTCGCCGGGGGATTGGGCGCGGGCGTCTACTACGGGCTCTTCTCCGGCGGCTGGCTGATCTTCCAGAGCGGTTATCTGCTGCTGGCCGTGCTCGCGAACGCGGCGACCGCGGTGCTCACCTACCCGATCTACCGGCGGATCTTCGGCGGGACCGGCTCCTGGGTGGCCGGCCTGGTCCGGTTCTACCTGGTCTCGCTGGGCAGCCTGGCCTGCACGCTGGCCGGGTTGCCGCTGCTGGTCGAGTCGGCCGGCCTGCCGGTGCTGCCGGCCCAGGCACTGATCATCGTGATCGCACCGGTGATCACGTATCAGCTGCATCGTGGCTGGTCGTTCCGGTGACCGCCACGCTCACCCGCGCGGAGCCGGCCGGGCCGGTCACGCCGCCGACGGTGCCCGGCCGGTTCGCCCGTGGCGCCGGTTTCGTGGCCCGTTTCCTGCCCGCCGGGCTCACGGCCGTCATCACGATCATGGTCCTGCACTGGTACGGCGTGAGCGCCCGGGACATCGCCGCGTTCGCCGGGTACCTGCTGCTGGCCGTGCTGCTCCCCGGCACGCTGGTCTGGCGGGCGCTGCGCCGCGGTCCCGGCGCGCTCCCGTCGGACGTGGCAGGCGGCGCCGCGATCGGCTACTCCCTGGAGATCATCGGGTACGTGGCCGCGCGCTGGGCCGGTCAGCCGCGGCTCGCCCCCGCGCTGCCGCTCGCGATCCTGGCCGCGTTCCTGCTGGTCAAGCCGCTGCGCCGGTTCTGGCGCGGGTCGGGTGCGCCGGTGCCGCGCCGCTGGGCCTGGGGTGTCGCGGTCGTCTGCCTGCTCGTGCTCGGCTGGACCGCCGCGAAGTTCTTCCGGTCGCACGGGCTGGACTGGCCGTCGTCCGGCTCGCCGTACGTGGACATGCCGTTCCACCTCGCGCTCGCCGGTGAGCTGAAGAACCACGCGCCGCCGCAGATCCCGTACGTGATCGGCGAACCGCTGCACTACCACTGGTTCGTCTACGCGGACCTGGCCGCGACCAGCTGGGGGACCGGCATCGAGCTCCAGGTGCTGCTGCTGCGGCTGAGCCTGCTGCCGATGGCGCTGATCTTCGTGATCGGCACCGCGGTGCTCGCCACCAAGCTGGCCGCCGAGTTCCGCACCGCGGTGCCGTGGTGGACCGGCCCGCTCGCGGCGCTGCTGCCGCTGGTCGGTGCGCCGTTCAACCCGTACCGGGGGGTGCTCGCGTCGGTGCCGCAGGGCTCGATCCTGGACGCGCTCTGGCTCAGCCCGACCCAGACGTTCGGCGCGATGCTGGCGATCGCGGCCGTGCTGCTGCTGATCGAGCTGCTGCGGGACACCGGCGGCGCCGGCCGGTGGGTGATGCTGATCCTGCTGCTCGTGGTGATCACCGGTGCGAAGGCGACCTACCAGCCGCTGTTGCTGGCCGGCCTGGTGCTGGCCGTGACGGTGCGCTGGATCGGTGAGTTCCGGCCGCCCTGGGCCGCGCTCGCGGCGACCGGCCTGACCGCGGTCACGCTGCTCTTCGCGCAGCTCGTCCTCTTCTCCGACTCGGCCGGCGGGCTCAGCGTCAAGCCGCTGTCCACCGCGCTGAACTCCACGCTCGGGCAGGTCGCCGGCACCGCCACGTTCCCGCCCGGCGCCGAGGGCGGGCCGCCGGCGCCGATCCGGTACTCCGCGATGGACGGCGTGCCGTTCGGTGGTCAGAACGTGGACCCGGCCGCGCTCGCGCCGGTCGGGGTCACGGCCGCGACCGGTGGCGTCGTGGTCGAGGGCGCGGCCGCGACCACGCCCGGCGTGGTGGGTGAGGGGCTGGCGCAGCTCGGCCTGGAGCGCGTCGCGGAGTTGGGCTGGTGGCCCGCGTTCGCGCTGGCCACACTGGTGCTGCTGCTCTGGATGAGCATGGTCGGCGGCGCCTGGGCGATGCTGCTGCGCCCGCGCCGGCTGGTCGACCCGGGCGTGCTCATCTGCCTGGGCATCGTCGCGGCCGGGTTCGGCGCCGCGCTGACGTTCGAGCATCCGGGGGCCAGCCAGCTCTACTTCGTGAACTCGGCGCGGCCGTACCTCGGTGCGCTCGCGGTGGCCGGGCTGGCCGTGGCGACCGCGCAACGCCGTACCGTCGGGGGCTGGTTCCTGGGCCTGTTCTCGCTGGCGGCCGGGGCGTGCGCGGTCTGGGCCGGGCACGACCTGATCGGCGAGCCGCGGAACAACCAGGGTTTCGGGTCGGTGCTGGCGCCGCTGGCCGTGCTGGCCGGTGCCGGGCTCGCGGTCTGGCTGCTGGTCTGGGGCGTCGCCCGGTTGCGCCGCCGGGTGCGTCCGGCGCGGCGGGCCTGGTTCGCGGTGTGGCTGGCGATGCTCGGCATGGTCGCGCCGGGCGCGGTGGCCGGATACGCCTCCCCGATCATGGCGGCGGTCCGGGACGGCTGGCGGGACGTCCCGATGGACGCGGAGCCGGCCGAGGTGCGGCCCGCGATCCCGGAGGGCGCGGTGGAGGCCGGCCGCTGGCTGCGCGACCACTCCGCGCCCGGTGACCTGGTCGCGACGAACGCGCACTGCCGCACGCTGCGCCAGTGGGTGTGCGACAACCGCAACTTCTGGGTGTCGGCCTACACGGAACGCCGGGTCCTGGTCGCCGGCTGGGGATACACCGTGACCGCGCACTCCGAGGCGGCCCGCACCGGCACGGTCGTCAACCGGGTCGAGTTCTGGGACCGGACGCTGCTGAACCTGAACGACGCCGCGTTCCAGATGCCGTCCGCGGTGAGCGTCGGCCGGCTCGCGGCCGACCACGACGTGCGCTGGCTGCTCGTCGACCGGCGCACCAGCACGCCACCGCCGGAACTCGCTCGCTTCGCGATCCACCGCTTCACGGCCGGTGCCTGCGACGTCTACGAGCTGCCCCCGTCCGCCGCCAACTACCGCGTCACCTCGGCCGACTGACCGGCCGTCACCGGCGCTCCCGCCCGGCCCGGGAGCGCCGGGGGTGTCGCCCGTGCGACGCGCGGCGTGCAGGGAGGAGCGCCGGCGACGACCGGTGCCCGCGGGAGCATGCGGGAAGCGGCCACGCCGGAAGCGGGAAAATCGTCTTCGGTCAGGGTTTGTGCGCGCGGAGGACGAGCGAGACGCCGGGGAGACGGCCGACCGGGAGGCCGCGTTCGAGCCGGACGATGCCGCCGAGCAGCGCGTTGAGCACCGGATGGACGGCCGTCACGTCGTGTCGCAGCGCCGCCTCGGACGACGGCCGGACGCTCGCGGTGCGGCGGAGCGCGACGGCCGGGCGGAGCAGCACGTTCCAGCTCCGGAGCGCGTCGACGCGCAGACCCGCGCCGGTGATCAGCGCGGTCAGGCCGGCCCGGTGGTAGCGCCGGACGTGCCCGCTGAGTTCATCGAAGACCGACCACAAACGCATATCGGCCGGTACGGCGATGAGCGCGGTCCCGCCGGGGCGCAGCACGCGATGGATCTCGGCGGCCGCGCGGTCGTCCTCCTCGATGTGTTCCAGCACGTCGAACGCGACGAGCAGGTCCCGGCTCGCCGAATCGACCGGCAGGTCGCGCGCGTCCGCCTGGATCGCGTCGAGACCGCGGGCGCGCGCGATCTCGACGCCCTCCGGCAGGAACTCGGTGGCCAGCACCTGATAGCCGAAGTCGCGCATGACCAGGCAGTTCCCGCCGCCGGCCGCGCCGATCTCGATGGCTCGGCGGCCGGGGCCGGCCGGCAGCCGCCGCAGTTCCCGGGCCAGCAGCGCGCGGCGTTCGCGGTACCACCAGTGGCGGTCCTCGACCGCGGTGGTGTCCCGGATGTCGGCGCCGCGCATCAGGCCCGCAGCCGGACGGTGCTGTGGTCGCCGACGATCAGCTGGTGGGCCGCGGGCGTGCGCGGCGCGGGCAGCACCCGGGCGTCCCGGCCGATGATCGATTCACCGATCCGGGAGACGCCGCGGATCGACGCGTTGTCGAAGACGATCGAGTACTCGATCTCCGCGTCCTCCAGCATGCAGTTGTCCGCGATCGAGGTGAACGGGCCCACGTACGAGCGGACGATCTTGGTGCCGGTGCCGATCACGATGGGCCCGCGCAGCACCGAGTCCTCGACCACCGCGCCGGCCTCCAGCACCACACGCCCGATGATCTCGGTCCGGCCGTCGACCGTGCCGTCCAGCCGCGGCTCCGCCGACTCCAGCACCATCCGGTTGCACTCCAGGATGTCCCGTGCCCGCCCGGTGTCCTTCCAGTAGCCGCTGACCAGGTGCGAGTGCACCCGGTGGCCGTGCGCGATCAGCCACTGCACCGCGTCGGTGATCTCCAGCTCGCCGCGCGCGGACGGGCCGATCTCGCGCACCGCCCGGTGGATCGCGGGGCTGAACAGGTAGACGCCGACGATCGCCAGGTCGCTCTCCGGCTCGGCCGGCTTCTCGGTCAGCCCGACGATCTCACCGCTGCGGCCGAGCGTGGCCACGCCGTACGAGCGCGGGTCGTCCACGGCCGCGAGCAGGATCTGCGCCTCGTAGTCGCCGGCCCGGAACGACGAGACCAGCTCCTGGACGCCGCCCAGCAGGAAGTTGTCGCCGAGGTACATGACGAAGTCGTCGTCGCCGAGGAAGTCCCGCGCGATCAGCACGCAGTGGGCCAGCCCGCGCGGCGCGTCCTGGGGGATATAGGTGATCCGCAGCCCGAACCGGGATCCGTCGCCCAGCGCGGCCCGAACCTCCGCGCCCGTCTCCCCGGTGATCACCCCGACCTCGGTGATGCCCGCCTCGCGCATCGCCTCCAGCCCGTAGAAGATCACCGGCTTGTTCGCGACCGGGAACAACTGCTTCGCGGAGGTGTGTGTGAGCGGCCGCAGCCGGGTACCCCGCCCACCGGCCAGCATCAGAGCCTTCATGTCCGGTGTAACGGCCTGCGTAGGCGGATGGCGACGGCGAGTCGCATCGGCGGGACGGGTACGGGAAGATGGGCGGGACCCACCAGAGGACAAAGGAGCACCACGATTCCTCCGAAGCCACAGCCAGAGGGGGGCCAGGCGCCCGTTGTGCAGCGGATTCGTCTCCGCTATGCCAAGCGCGGCCCGCTCCGGTTCACCTCGCACCGGGACTTCGCGCGCGCGTTCGAGCGGGCTCTGCGCCGCGCGGGCATCCCCATCGCGTTCTCCCAGGGGTTCACCCCCCACCCCAAGATTTCGTACGCGTCCGCGGCGCCGACCGGTGTGGCCAGCGAAGCGGAGTACCTGGAGATCGGCCTGCAGACCCGTACCGACCCGGAGACGGTCCGCGCCGCGCTGGACGCCGCGCTCTCACCCGGCCTGGACGTGCTGGAGGCGGTCGAGGCCGGCCCCGGCAGCCTCGCCGACCGGATCGACGCCTCGCACTGGCGGATCGAGCTGCCCGGGATCACCCCGGAGGTGCTCGACCGGGCGGTCACGGCGTTCCGCGACGCGCCGGACGTGAGTGTCGAACGCCTCACCAAACAGGGGAGGCGCCAGCTCGACGCACGTACGCCGGTCACCCGCATCGAGGTCAAATCGGAGGGGGACGCACCTTCCGGGGTCGAGGCTGCACCGTGTGCGATACTGGACCTTGTCGTGCGGCAGGTCACCCCGTCCGTGCGACCCGATGACGTCCTGTCCGGCCTCCGCGTGGTGGCCGACCTGGAGCCGCCGGTGCCGCCGAGGGCGACACGGCTGGCGCAGGGCACGCTGACCGCGCAGGGGGAGATCGTCGACCCGCTGGCAGCGGACCGCGACGGGGCAACCATCGGTGGGAGCTGACCGGGCTTTCCGGCCAGCACTCGTCGGCAGACTTCGGTATTTCGCGCTTCTCGGTCTTCCCAGCCATCACTGACGGCGGCGGGACGGCCGCGCGGCGCGTCACCGGAACACCTTTGCGGCGACCCTGCGTGGCAGCGCTCACCCGCGCCCGGGGCCGCCAGAACTGGAGAACGCCCATGCTCGAGCACGAGCCAGAGGGCGGTGAGCGGACCGGTTCCACGCCGGCCGAGGACACCGTCGACAGCACTACCTCCGATGCTTCGGCATCTGCGGACAATTCGGGCATCCAGGAGCCGGAGCGACCGGTTCCGGTGGACACCCCCGCCCCGGCCGGCACCGCCGCCGAGGTGCTCGGCGAAACCACGCCGATCCAGGCCGTCGCGGACGTCGACGCCGCGACCGGCCCGGCGGCCGGTGACGGCGTGGCGCTCGGTGACGTGCCGGCCGACGACGAGATCGCACCCGCGGTCGAGGAGTCCGTGCCGGTCGAGTCGCTCGCGGCCGGGCCGGACGAGGAGTTCGACGAGGCCGGAGCGGTGGGCGAGGGCGTGCCGGTCGACGCCGGCCCGGCGCCGATCGAGGCGGCTCCCGTCGCCGGCGGCGAGCCCGCCGTGCACCCGGAGCCCGCGGCGGCGGACGCGGCGGTGGCGAGTGCCGCGGCCGACGTGCCGGCGGCGTCACCGTCGGTGGCCTCGTCGTCCGTGGCCTCGTCGTCCGTGGCCGATTCGGGCGCGGGCGAGTCTGCCGGTGCGGCCGCTGAGCCCGGTGCCACTGCCGAGCCCGGTGCTGCCGTGGAGCTCGACGCCACCGGGGAGCTCGGTGTGAACGCGGTGGGCGGGTCCGGCGTGAGCGCGGACGCGGATGCCGCCGCTCAGACCGATGCCGCCGCTCAGGATGACGTCACTGCTCGCGATGACGTCGCCGTGAGCGCCGCGGATGACTCGGTGGCCGGGGACGCTGCCGGTGCCGGTGCCGCCGTGTCCGAGCCGGGTGTGATCGCGCCCGAGACCGTCGCGGTCGTTGCCGCCGGTGTCGGTGCCGTCGCCGCCGGTGCCGCCGGAGCGCGTGGTGCTGACGCGGCCGAGACCGCATCCCCGACGAATGCCGCCGACGCCACGCACGCGGCTGACACCGCGGACCCGGCCGGCGCGGCGAACCCGGCCGACACCGCGGCGGCGGCGGAGGCCCCGGCCGTGCCGGTCAAGGCGGCCCGCACGCGCACCCGGACCCGCAAGGCCGCCGCGCCCGTCGCTGAGGGCGAGACCGGCGAGGACGCGCCCGCCGCACCCGCGCGCCGCACCCGGACCCGCAAGGCCGCTGCCCCGGCGCTCGCCGCCGAGCCGGCCGCGGAGTCGCCGGCCGACGCCGGGACGCCCGCGGACGCGGTCGGTGCGGAGTCGCACCCCGAGACGCAGGCCGGCGTGAACCCGGAGATCAGCCCGGTGCCGATCGCGCTGGAGGCGGACGAGGCCCCGGCCGCGCCGGTCAAGGCGACCCGCACGCGCACCCGGACCCGCAAGGCCGCGGCCCCGGCCGCCGAGAGCGCGCCGCAGGAGCAGCTGCCGATCGTGGTGGTCCCGCTGGACGACGAGATCGAGGACGAGTCCGGCGCCGCCACCCCGGTCGCCGCGCCTGTGGAGCCGGCCGAGGAGGAGCCGCGCACCCGGCGCCGCCGCGCCGCGATGCCGCCGCCGGTGCTGTTCATGGCGCCCGAGCCGGAGCCGGTCGTGCCGGTCACCCGCCGGGCCGAGCCGCCGGCCGCCGCGCTGGTCGCGCCGGCCGAGGCCGTGACCGTGCCGGAGCCGGCCATGGCGGACGACGAGCCGGAGCCGATCGAGACCGGCCGTCGCCGGCGCCGCCGCCGTGGCGCGGTCGCCGACGTGGTGGAGCCGGACGAGGACGAGATCGCCGACGTCCGCGGCCGGGGCATCGACGGTGCCCTGGAGGAGCCGGACGAGACCGCGGACGACGTCGAGGACGAGCTGGACGCGGAGTCGGACGACGACGAGGCCGCCGGTCGCCGGCGCCGCCGCCGTGGCCGCCGTGGCCGTGGTCGTGGCCGGGGCACCTCGGACGACGAGGTCGGCGACGAGGACCAGCCGGAGGGCGAGGCCGACGCGCCCGTCGCCGAGTCCGAGGACGACGAGGAGGAGGACGGCGGCGAGCCGATGACCCGCCGTCGCCGCCGGCGCCGTCGCAAGGGCTCCGGTGACACGGACGAGGCCGAGGAGGCCGGCGTCCACACGGTCGTGCGCATCCGCGAGCCGCGCGCCGTCGCCGACGAGGTGCAGGGCGTCTCCGGCTCGACCCGGCTCGAGGCGAAGCGCCAGCGTCGCCGCGACGGCCGTGAGCAGCGCCGGACCCGGCCGCCGATCCTGTCGGAGTCGGAGTTCCTGGCCCGCCGCGAGGCCGTCGACCGGACGATGGTGGTCCGGCAGACCAGCGACCGTACGCAGATCGCGGTGCTGGAGGACGGCATCCTGGTCGAGCACTACGTCAGCCGCGGCTCCTCCGGGACCATGGCCGGCAACGTGTACCTCGGCAAGGTGCAGAACGTGCTGCCCAGCATGGAGGCGGCGTTCGTCGACATCGGGCGCGGCCGCAACGCCGTGCTCTACGCCGGCGAGGTCAACTGGGACGCGACCGGCCTGGAGGGGCGCGCCCGCTCGATCGAGCAGGCGCTGCGCTCCGGCGACTCGGTGCTGGTGCAGGTGACCAAGGACCCGATCGGGCACAAGGGCGCGCGGCTGACCAGCCACATCGCGCTCTCCGGCCGGCACCTGGTCTACGTGCCGCACGGCAATGCGTCCGGGATCAGCCGCAAGCTGCCGGACAACGAGCGCAAGCGGCTCCGTGACGTGCTGAAGAAGCTGGTGCCGGACGGTGCGGGCGTGATCGTGCGGACCGCGGCCGAGGGCGCCAGCGAGGACGAGCTGGCCCGCGACGTCAAGCGGCTGCAGGCGCAGTGGGAGGACATCCAGGCGCGGGCCGCCGAGGGTGGCGCGCCGGTCGCGCTCTACGAGGAGCCCGACCTGCTGGTCCGGGTGGTCCGCGACCTGTTCAACGAGGACTTCCGCGAGGTCCTGGTGCAGGGCGAGGACGCCTACGACATGGTGGAGGACTACCTCACCCACGTCTCGCCGGACCTGGTCGACCGGCTGCACCGCTACACCGGCGTCGGCGACATCTTCAGCGAGAAGCGGATCGACGAGCAGATCCTCAAGGGCCTGGACCGCAAGGTCTTCCTCCCGTCCGGCGGTCACCTGGTGATCGACCGGACCGAGGCGATGACCGTGGTCGACGTCAACACCGGCAAGTACACCGGCGCGGGCGGCAACCTCGAGGAGACCGTCACCCGGAACAACCTGGAGGCGGCCGAGGAGATCGTGCGCCAGCTGCGGCTGCGCGACCTCGGTGGCATCGTGGTCATCGACTTCATCGACATGGTGCTGGAGAGCAACCGCGAGCTGGTGCTGCGCCGGCTGACCGAGTGCCTGGGCCGGGACCGGACCAAGCACCAGGTCACCGAGATCACCTCGCTCGGCCTGGTGCAGATGACGCGCAAGCGGATCGGTGCGGGCCTGCTGGAGGCGTTCAGCGAGACCTGTGACCACTGCAAGGGCCGCGGCCTGGTCATCCACACCGAGCCGGTCAGCGACAGGAAGAACGGCAACAACGGTCACGGCCACGGCGCGGGCGACCGGGTGAAGGCGGTGGCCTCGGCCGCCGCGCCGCCCCGGCAGGAGTCCGCGCGGTCCGAACGGTCGGAGCGGTCCGAGCGGTCCGAGCGGTCGGAGAGCCGGTCGGAGGGCCGTTCCGAGGGCCGTCGCCGGGGCCGGAAGGCGGCCGAGCTGGTGGTGGCCGAGTCCGCGACCGCGCAGGCCGTGCTGGCCGAGCCGGAGACCCGGCCGGAGCTCGAGATCGCGCCGGAGCCGGAGCCGATCGCGCCGGAGTCGATCGTGCCGGAGCCGGTGGCGCCCTCCGCGGAGCCGGTCGCGCCCTCGCCGGAGCCGGTCTCGCCGGCCCCCGTCGTGTCCGGCGGGATCACCGGGATCCTTCAGCAGGCGGCCCCCGCGCCGTCGCTGTCGGCGTACGAGGCCGCCAGCTACGACGACACCATGGGCTACGACCTCTCGCGGTACGAGAGCTCCGGCTACGACGAGGACGACGAGGCCGACGACGGCGAGTCGGCCCGGCTCGCCGGTGCGGAGGATCCGGACGCGCTCGGCGACGACGATGACGCCGAGGGCGGCCCCGGCGGCCGTCGGCGGCCCCGGCGGGGCACCCGCCGGCGTACCCGTCCCTGAGCTGCCCTTTGCGTGATCGAGGCGTCCCCCGTGCCGTTCCGGCGGCCCGGGGGACGCCTCCGTTCGTGCGGGTGTGACCCGAGCGGGGAGCGTGGGTTCGAGTTAGGGTCGACGGCGGTCGACGGCCCCAACCCAGGAGCACCCCATGACCCGCCCCCGGTCCATCTCCCGTTCCGCCGCCGCGGCGTTCGCGCTGGCCGCCGCGTTGCTGTGCACCACCGCGTGCTCGTCCGACGAGGAGGAGCCGGCGGGCGCCCCGCCGTCCGCGGCCGCGTCCGTGCCCGGTGCCGCGTCCGGTCCCGCCACCACCGCCACCGGCCCGGCCGCCTCGGCGCCCGCGACCGGTGCGGCCTCCGGCACCGTGCCGATCCCGCAGGGCACCGGCCCGGCCGGCGGCAACGCGCAGCAGGTCTGCGACACGGTGACGAAGGACAGCTCGACCGCCGTGATGGAGTACGTCGGGCAGCTCTCCAAGCTCGCCCAGGCCGGCCCGGAGACCGCGGAGGGCCGCGCGGCGCAGACCGCGGCGGAGAAGGCGCTGGACGGCTGGGAGACGTCGCTGCGCACGCAGGCGGGCGCGGCCACGGACGCCCGGCTGAAGGCGGTGCTGACCAACATGGCGGCTCAGGTGAGCACGATGACCGCGGACCTGAACGCGATCGGCGGCGGCCAGGTGGAGCAGCTGCAGGCCATGCTCGACGAGCTCTGCGGCGGCTGACGCACCCGAGTTGGGAGGTCAGGGGGTCATGGCGTACTCTTGCCTTTGGCGCACCTTCGTGCGCCGCGTTCGCGTGCGCCATCTGGAGTTCAACTCGCGGTCTGGAGTTCGACTCGTGGACAGGCTCGGCGCGAGCACCGAACCATCCGCCAGCGGTTGCGTTGTGACTTTGCGCGCCGCTTGTCAACGACAGGGAGTCCGCGTCTCATGTACGCGATCGTCAAGACCGGCGGCAAGCAGTACAAGGTCGCCGAGGGCGACGTGATCGAGGTCGAGAAGCTCGTGGGTGAGCCCGGCGACGCGGTGAAGCTCGCGGCGCTGCTCCTCGTTGACGGCGATGACCTGGTGACCGACGCGGCGCAGCTTGCCAAGGTTTCGGTGTCCGGCGAGATCGCCGAGCACACCAAGGGCCCGAAGATCCGGATCCACAAGTTCAAGAACAAGACCGGCTACCACAAGCGTCAGGGGCACCGTCAGCCGCTGACGAAGATCAAGGTGACCGGCATCGACAGCGGCAAGAAGTAGGGGCGGCTAGCTCATGGCTCACAAAAAGGGTGCTTCCAGCTCGCGCAACGGTCGCGATTCCGCAGCTCAGCGGCTGGGTGTCAAGCGCTTCGGTGGTCAGGTCGTGAAGGCCGGCGAGATCCTGGTCCGCCAGCGCGGCACCAAGTTCCACCCGGGTGACCTGGTTGGCCGTGGCGGCGACGACACGCTGTTCGCGCTGGCCCACGGGTCGGTCCAGTTCGGCAACTCGCGTGGCCGCAAGACGGTCAGCATCGTGCCGGTCGAGGCCTGATCCTCGGTCTTTCGAAGCGGGCTGGGGCTGTGTGCCCCGGCCCGCTTTGTGTTTTTGCTAGCACAAGATATGCGTACGAACCGGAATGAACCGGCGTCGTGCACTCTTGAGTTACCCGGGCGCGCCTCTCGGCGTACCCCCGGATGGGTTTGATCTTTTAAGGGGCTGGAAGTGGCAACGTTTGTCGACCGCGTGGTGCTGCACCTGCAGGCGGGGAACGGCGGCCACGGCTGCGTGTCGGTCCTCCGGGAGAAGTTCAAGCCGCTCGGCGGCCCGGACGGCGGCGACGGCGGGCACGGCGGCAGCGTGAAGCTGGTCGTCGACCCGCAGGTGCACACGCTGCTGGACTTCCACTTCCGGCCGCACATCAAGGCGCAGAACGGCGCGGGTGGGGCCGGCGGCAACCGGGACGGCGCCAAGGGTCGCGACCTGGTGCTGAAGGTCCCGGACGGCACGGTCGTGCTGACGCCCGAGGGCGAGGTGCTGGCCGACCTGATCGGCGCGGACGCGAGCTTCGACGCGGCGCGCGGCGGTCGGGGCGGGCGCGGCAACGCGTCGCTGGCCAACTCGCGGCGCAAGGTGCCGGGCTTCGCCGAGCTGGGCGAGCCGGGCGACGTGCTCGACGTGGTGCTGGAGCTGAAGAGCGTCGCGGACGTGGGCCTGGTGGGATTCCCCTCGGCCGGTAAGTCCTCGCTGATCTCGGTGGTCTCCGCGGCCAAGCCGAAGATCGCGGACTACCCGTTCACCACGCTGGTGCCGAACCTGGGCGTGGTGCAGGCGGGCGAGAAGACGTTCACCATGGCGGACGTGCCGGGCCTGATCCCGGGCGCGGCCACCGGCAAGGGCCTCGGCCTGGAGTTCCTCCGGCACATCGAGCGCTGCGCCGTGCTCGCGCACGTGATCGACTGCGCCGCGCTGGAGACCGAGCGCGACCCGCTCAGCGACATCGAGACGCTGGAGGCGGAGCTCGCGGCGTACGGCGGCCTGGAGGACCGGCCGCGCGTGGTGGTGCTCAACAAGATTGACATTCCGGACGCGCGGGACCTCGCGGAGATCGTCCGGCCGGATCTGGAGGCGCGCGGCTACACCGTGTTCGAGGTGAGCACCGCCACTCGCGAGGGCCTGCGGGAGCTGACCTTCGCGCTGTCGAAGCTCGTCGACGAGAACCGGCTCGCGGTCGCGCCGGCCGAGCCGTCCCGGATCGTGATCCGGCCGGTCGCGGTGGACGACAGCGGCTTCACGGTCACCCGCGAGCACGAGGCCGACCCGGAGAACGACGAGCCGGCGCACTGGGTGCTGCGCGGCCCCCGGCCGGAGCGCTGGGTGCGGCAGACGAACTTCGACAACGACGAGGCGGTCGGCTACCTCGCGGACCGGCTCGACCGGCTCGGAGTGGAGGACGCGCTGGCCAAGGCCGGTGCCGAGCCGGGCGACGTGGTGCGCATCAGCACCTGGGAGTTCGAGTGGCATCCGGACGCCGGGGAGTACCTGGCCGGCCCGCGCGGCACCGACATCCGCCTGGAGGAGAAGAACCACCGGCCCACCGCGGCGGACCGGCTGGCGGCGCGGAAGGCGCGGCGGCAGCACACGGTCATCCCGGAGGAGTCCGCGTGGATCGCGACGCTCCAGTCCGAGAAGGCCGTCGAGGACCAGTGGTCGTGATCACCACGGCTCCGGGCCATTTCTCCGAAACCTCGTAGAAAACGGGCGTGACTAACCTCGGTTCATGTTGATTGAGCCCCGGACCGCCACCGACCCCGAGCTCCACGCACTCATCCTTGAGCAGCAGCGTGAGCTCGCCTCGGTGGCGGTCGCGGTCCGTCCGGTGCGGACGGGCGCGTCGTACCTGGTGGGGATCGTCAACGGGCACGCGGTCGCGTGCGGCGCGGTGGTCACGCTCGACCCGGACACGGCCGAGATCAAGCGGATGTACGTCCGGCCGGGGTTCCGCGGCCAGGGCTTCTCCCGGGCGATCCTGGCGGAGCTGGAGGAGCTGGCCGCCCGCGCCGGTTACCGCGTGGTGCGCCTGGAGACCGGCGGTTACCTGCCGGTGGCGATGTCGCTCTACCGGAGTGCCGGCTACGAACCGATCGGGTCGTACGGGGACTATCTGGGCGCCCCGCACAGCGTCTGCTTCGAGAAGCGCCTGCCCGTTCTAGCCTGATATTTCGGACACGGTGGTCTGATTCGCGCGCTATCGGGGGATGGCGACGGCCGCCCCGCGGTGAAACGATGGTCGACTATGGACGAGGCGCGCCTGGACACGCCGGCGGCGATCGACGAGCACCTGACACGCGTGCTCACCCGCGCCGACCGGGCGCGGTACGGCGTGCGTTTCGTGCTCTGCGACCGGGACAACCGGGTGCGGGTGCACCGCCCGGTCGACGAGCCCCCGCCGTTCGCGGACGGTGACGGCCCGCGCGGCACCGTCGCCGCCTTCGCCGCCTCGCTCACCCGCGAGCCGCCCGGCGGCGGCGTGCTGGTGGTGCTGACCCGCCCCGGGTCCGGCGCCGTGAGCGCCTCCGACCGCGCCTGGTTCCACGCGACGTACGAGGTGTGCCGCGCCGCCCGGGTCCGCGTGCTCGGCGTCTACCTGGTGACCCCGGCCGACCTGCGTGAGATCCTGCTCGACGACGCGCTGTAGCGCGCGTCCGGCGGACCGCGCCCCGCTCCGCCACGTCCCGGTCCGCTCCGCCGCACCGCGCTCCGCCGCACCGCGCTCCGCCGCACCGCGCTCCGCCGCACCGCGCTCCGCCGCACCGCGCTCCGCCGCACCGCGCTCCGCCGCACCGTGGTCTGCCTGCACCGTGATCTGTCGCACCGTGCTCCGCCGCGCTCCGGTGGGCTTCCCCGTTACCTTTTTGATCAACCCCTTCGGGGTTGTTTGGTCGCTCGGCTCGGTATGGCTCTTTCCCCCTGTCGTACGCATGATCCGGGGGGTGTTGCCGCCGGGTCGGGTGGCGTCGACGGACCGCTGAATAGGGACCCGGCCGCCCCGCTTGCTGGGGTTGGTCTCTTCGTAACGTGGGTGCCGGCAGTTCGACGCCCGACCGCGACTGGACCCCGGTTGACCTGCGGTGATGGAAGGCATGCGGTGCACAACGAGTACGACGTGTTCCTCGGGCTCGACGTCGGCAAGAGCGACCACCACGCGGTCGCCCTCGGCCGGGACGGAAAGCGGCTGCACGATGCGCCGCTGCCGAACACCGAGAAACGTCTGAAGACCCTGTTCACCAAACTCGCCCGGCACGGCCGGGTCCTGGTCGTCGTCGATCAGCCCGCCTCGATCGGCGCCCTGCCCGTCGCGGTCGCCCGCGCCACCGGCTGCCAGGTCGCCTACCTGCCCGGACTCGCGATGCGCCGCCTCGCCGACCTCCACCCCGGCACGGCCAAGACCGACGCCAGAGACGCCTACGTCATCGCCGACGCCGCCCGCACCCTGCCCCACACCCTGCGCCGCGTCGACACCGGCGACGAGACCCTCGCCGAGCTGGAGGTCCTGATCGGCTACGACGACGACCTGGCCGGCGAGGCCACCCGGATCAGCAACCGCATCCGCGGCCTGCTCACCCAGATCCACCCGCCACTGGAACGCATCCTCGGCCCCAAAGTCACCCACCCAGCGGTGCTGGAACTGCTGTCCCGTTGCGGCGGCCCCGCTGGGCTGCGCACGACCGGCCGGCGCGACCTCACCTCGATCGTCGCCCCGAAGGCGCCACGGATGGGAGCCCGGCTCATCGAGCAGGTCCTGGCCGCGCTGGACGAGCAGACCGTCACCGTCCCCGGCACCACCGCCGCCGAGACCGTCCTGCCCCGACTCGCCGACAGCCTCCGGCAGGCCATGCAGCAGCGTGACCAGGTCGCGGACGAGGTCGAACGGATGCTTGATGCCCACCCTCTCGCCGAGGTCCTGACCTCGATGCCCGGCATCGGCGTCAGGACCGACGCCCGGATACTCCTCGAAGTCGGCGACGCCACCGCGTTCAAGACCGCAGGGCACCTCGCCGCCTACGCCGGGCTCGCGCCCGTGACGCGGCGTTCCGGCAGCTCGATCCGCGGCGAACACCCGCCGAAATCCGGGAACAAGCAGCTCAAACGCGCGTTCTTCCTCGCCGCGTTCGCGTCGCTGTCCCACCCACCATCCAGGGCCTACTACGACCGCAAACGCGCTGAGGGCAAGAAACACAACGCCGCCATCATCTGCCTCGCCCGCCGCCGCGCCGACGTCCTCCACGCCATGCTCCGCACCAAAACCCCGTACCAGCCCAAAACAACCAAGGAATCTGCCCCTGAGGCTTGACGAAAACCATAGGGACACCCCCCGGGTGCCGCCGCGCCGGAGCCGGTGCCGTCGTGTGCCGCCCGGCGGGCGGGCGGCCGTGGCGCGCCGCGCCCGGCCGGGGCCGGTAAGGGGGGCCAGGGCCGGTGCGGGTGTGCTGGCCCCGGTCGGTGGCTCCTCCGGAAGGGGCGGGGGTGGGTGGAGGGTGATGCGTGCCGGGGGCGGGAGACGCGCCCGGCCCGGCCGGTCACCACGGGGTGCGGCCGGGAGCCGATCGCGACGAGGCGGGCAGCACACCCGCCGGAGGGAGGCACACGGTGAACGTCACGGAGACGCATCCGAGTCCTGGCATCGAGGCCGCGCTGCACGCGTGCCGCGACGCCGGGCTGGTGACGATCCGGGCCGGGCAGGGGCCGCTCTGGGGGTGGGTCGAGTGCGCGACCGGCGCCCGGCGGATCTCGGTCCCGGTCCGGGCGGAGGATCCGGCCCGGCAGGGCACCCGGCTCATGATCTTCCTGGACAACCACGTCGCGCACCGGCCACGCACCCGCCCGGGGCGGCGCGGACGGGGTGGCCGATGATCCCGGTCTTCCAGTTCCGGATGGTGGTGGACACGCCGCCCACCGTCGCGCAGGCCGTCGCGCTGGTCGGCCTCCCGGACACGCCCGGCGTCGAGGTCGCACCGGAGGAGCAGGTGGGCGTGGTGTGGTTCGACCGGGCGGCGCCACGGCTCGCCACCGCGATCGTCTCGGCCACGCACGACCTGGAGCGGGTCGGGCTGCGGCCGATCCGGGTGGAGACGCGCGACCCGGTGACGATCCCGGAGGCGGCGGCCCGGCTGGCCCGGCCGGAGGAGTGGTTCCGCGCCTGGCTGACCGGTACGTTCGGTGAGCCGGGCGCGCCGATGCCGGTGTCGATGCGGCCGGCCGGGCGGGAGCGGTTCTTCAGCTGGGACGACATCGAGGTCTGGACGCGTGAGCGGCTCGATCCGGCCCTGCCGGACGGTCCGCCGGTGCTGACCGCGGCCGCGCTGGTGCTGCGCCTGCGCCGGGTCGGCCGCGGCGTGGACGGGTTGCCGGAACTGCTCGACCTGGTCGGCGTCCGGTCGTGAGCCCGCTCACGTGACCGTCCACGATCGAGCGTGGATTCGGTCAATCCGGTACGCGCCATGTTCATCCGGGCAACGATCCGGCTAATCTCACTCGGTCGTGACGGAACACGTGGATGGGGAGCGTATGCCGGCGAGGCACGGTGGGCGGCGGTCGGTGCCGGTCGAGCGGGACCGGGGCCCGGTGCCGTGGGTGCCGGTGCTGGCCGTGTCCGGGGTGGCGATCGGCCTGCTGGCCGCCGCGCTGACGCTGGTGCCGTTCGACGCCGCACAGCAGGCCGCGGCGCCCGGTGTCGACACCGCGCAGACCTCCGACCCGGGGCCGGAGACGCCGGAGCTGTCCCGGGTGCCGGGCCACGGTGCCCCCACGCCGAGCGGCGTGGGGGAGAGGTCACTGATCGCGGGCGCGGAGGCGTCGGGCCGGCAGCGGACCGACGCGATCGGCACCTTCCGGGTGCTGCACTCCTACGGCGACTCGTTCATCGGCGAGGTGCTGATAACCAACCCCACCACGGGTGTACGGCACTGGTCGCTGCAGATCGCGTTCGAGGACAACGTGGGCGAGCTGCGCACGTTCTGGGTGGAGTCGGCACCGCAGGCCACGATGAGCCGGGACGGGTCGCTCTACACGTTCATCAGCACCGTGCCGTTGAGCGCGGGCGCGTCCGTCTCGCTCCGGCTGCACCTCGAGCGCACGGGTACGGACGCGCCACCCCGGCTCTGCCAGGTCAACGGCGGGGTCTGCGGCGTCGCCTGACCGACGTCACTCCAGGTCGAACTCGCCGTCCTTGGCACCCTCGACGAAGGCGTCCCACTCGGCCTGGGTGAACACCAGGACGGGCCCGTCCGGGTCGGCGCCGTTGCGCATGCCGATCAGGTCGTCGACGAAGGCGACCTCGACGGAGCTACCGTCGCCGCCCTCGCCGGGCCCGGCCGACTGCCACACCGCGCGGGAGAGGTCGAAGTCGCCCTTGGGATGCGGCGTGGTCATGAGGACTCCCTGGTGGATGCGGTCGAGAAACGGGGGGAGCGACGGCGCGGGCGAACCAGTGCGCCACGTCACATCGCGGGATACAGGTTACCCGGGGTTGCCGCCGGGGCCGGAACGGGGAGGATGGTCCGATGCGCAGCCTGACTCGTGCGGAGGCCGTGGAACGCGCCGCACTGCTGACCGTCGACGGCTATGAGATCCACCTCGACCTCACGGGTGGTCCGGAGCTGTTCCGATCGAGCACCACGATCCGTTTCCGCGCGTCCGCGCCCGGACCGACGTTCGCGGAGGTCAAGCCGCACCGGCTGATCTCCGCCCGGCTCAACGGCACCGACCTGGACGTGTCCACGCTGGACGGCAACCGGCTGCCGCTGAGCGCGCTGCTCACCGGCGACGCGGAGAACGTGCTGGTGGTCGACGCGGAGATGGCGTACACCAACACCGGTGACGGACTGCACCGGTTCGTGGACCCGGCGGACGGCGAGGTGTACCTCTACGGCGCGTCCTTCCTGGACGAGTCGGAGAAGGTCTTCGCCTCGTTCGACCAGCCCGACCTGAAGGCGCCGTTCACGCTGAGCGTGCGCGCGCCCGAGGGGTGGCTCGTCGCGGCGAACGGTGCGGAGGCCGCTCGCGAGGACGGGCTCTGGTCGTTCGCCCGCACGCAGCCGCTGGCCACCTACTTCTTCACGCTGATCGCCGGGCCGTACCACCTGGTCAGCGGCGAGCACGACGGCATCCCGCTGGGGCTCTACTGCCGTCGCTCGCTCGCCGGCGACCTGGACAAGGACGCGGCCGCGATCCTGGACGTCACCGCGCGCTGCCTGGACCGGTTCCACGAGCTGTTCGAGGTGCGGTACCCGTTCGGCAAGTACGACCAGGCGTTCGTGCCGGAGTTCAACGCCGGTGCGATGGAGAACCCGGGCCTGGTCACGTTCCGCGACGACTACGTGTTCCGGTCCGCGGTGACCGACAGCGAGCACGAGCTGCGGGCCACCGTGATCGCGCACGAGATGGCGCACATGTGGTTCGGTGACCTGGTCACCATGCGCTGGTGGGACGACCTCTGGCTGAACGAGTCGTTCGCCGAGCACATGGGCTACCGGGTGATCGCGGAGGTGACCGACCGGAAGACCTGGACCACGTTCGGCATGCGGCGCAAGGCCTGGGGTTACGCGGCCGACCAGCGCCCGTCCACGCACCCGGTCGCGCCGGCCGAGCTGGAGGACTCCGCGCTCGCGCTGCTCAACTTCGACGGCATCTCGTACGCGAAGGGCGCGTCCGTGCTGCGCCAGCTGGTCGCGTTCCTCGGCGACGAGGCGTTCCTGACCGGCCTGCGGGACTACTTCCGGGCGCACGCGTTCGGCAACGCCACGCTCGCCGACCTGCTGGACGCGCTGAGCCGGTCGAGCGGCCGGGACCTGACCGGCTGGGCCGACCTGTGGCTGCGCACGGCCCAGGTCAACACGCTCACCCCGGAGATCACGCCCGGGCCGGACGGTACGTGGGCCGAGGTCGCGGTCCGGCAGACCGCGCCGGAGAGCCACCCGACGCTGCGGCCGCACCGGATCCGGATCGGGCTCTACGACCGGGCCGGCGCCGAGGTGGTCTGCCGGGACCGGTTCGAGGTCGACCTGACGCCGGAGGCGGACGGCGGGCGGACCGTGCTGGACCGGCTCGCCGGCCAGCGCACGGCCGACCTGCTGCTGCTCAACGACGGTGACCTCACCTACGCGAAGGTGCGGCTGGACGACGCGTCCGTGGCCGCGGTGCCGCTGGTGCTGCCCGGCATCGAGGACTCGCTGACCCGCGCGGTGATCTGGGGCTCGATGATCGACGCCGTGCAGGACGCGGACCGCCCGGTCGCGGACCTGGTCTCGCTGGTGCTCGCGGCGCTGCCGGTCGAGCGCGAGGTGATCATCGTGGAGGACGTGCTGCTGCTCACCGGCCGGCTGGTCGACCGGTACCTGGACGGCGCGGCCCGGGAGGACGCGCTGCTGCTGATCGCGACCGCGGCCGACCGGCTGCTGGCCGCCGCGCCGGCCGGTCAGTCGCTGCAGCTGGCCGCGGCCCGCTCGTTGATCGCCACCACGCGGGACACGGCGCGGCTGCGCGGCTGGCTGGCCGGCGAGGGCGTGCCGGAGGGGCTGGCGGTCGACGCGGACCTGCGCTGGCGGCTGCTGGCCGCTCTGGTGGTGCTCGGCGAGGCTGGGCCCGCCGAGATCGAGGCGGAGTCCGCGCGGGACCGCAGCGCGGCCGGCGAGCTGTGGGCCGGCACGTGCCGGGCCGCGCTGCCCGACCCGGAGGCGAAGGAGCGGGCCTGGCAGCGGCTCTACACGGACGAGACGCTGTCCAACCGCTCGCTGGTCGCGTACGCGCAGGGTTTCTGGCAGCCGGAGCAGAGCGAGCTGACCGCGCCGTTCGTCGCGCGGTACTTCGCGGAGATCCCGGCGGCGGCGCGGGCCCGGTCCGGATGGTCGGCGGAGCGACTGGCCGCGCTGACCTTCCCGGTGTACGCGGTGTCGGCGGAGACCCGGGCGGCCGCGGCGCACCTGCTCGCGCGCGACGACCTGCATCCGGCGGTACGCCGCGCGGTCACCGACGCGGACGACGACATGCGCCGGGCGCTCCGGGCCCGAGGCCGGTAGCGCGGGAGTGCGGGCATCCGGGGGTGCGGTCGCCGGCCGTACCCTCGGGTGCGTTTGATTTTGATCTTGTTTTGGACGATGGATTGCCGGTCGGGGCTCGGGCGAGGGAAGATCACTGGCGTGGGTGAGCGTGGGCAGCGGATCGGCATCATGGGCGGCACGTTCGATCCGATTCACAACGGTCACCTGGTCGCGGCCAGTGAGGTCGCGGACCGGTTCGGGCTGGACGAGGTGGTCTTCGTCCCGACCGGGCAGCCCTGGCAGAAGGGGCGGCAGGCGGTCACGCCGGCCGAGGACCGGTACCTGATGACCGTGATCGCGACCGCGTCCAACCCGCGCTTCACGGTGAGCCGCGTCGACATCGACCGGCCGGGGCCGACCTACACCGTCGACACGCTGCGTGACCTGCGCGGGCTCTACGGGCCGGGCGCGGAGCTCTTCTTCATCACCGGCGCGGACGCGGTCGAGAAGATGCTCTCCTGGAAGGACGCGGAGCGCATGTTCGAACTGGCCCGGTTCGTCGGCGTCACCCGTCCGGGTTTCGAGCTGTCCAGCGCGCACCTGCCGGAGGACGCGGTCAGCCTGGTCGAGATCCCGGCGATGGCGATCTCCTCGACCGCCTGCCGCGCCCGCGTGGTGGCCGGGAAGCCGGTCTGGTACCTGGTGCCGGACGGTGTGGTGCAGTACATCGCCAAACGAGGGCTGTACGCTGGGTAGTTTGTCCCCCTGTGTCCGATCTGGGGATGAAGTGAGGAGACGATCGGTCCCCGGTTGTGAGACCCTGGAACGGTTGTTGCTGTACCCACGGAAGGAGCCCGGGTGACGGTACCCGAGCGAGCCCTCGAGCTGGCCCTTGCTGCCGCTCAAGCCGCCGCAGACAAGAAGGCCGAGGACGTCGTCGTGATCGACGTCGGCGACCAGCTCCCCATCACGGATGCCTTCGTGATCGCCTCCGCGCCCAACGAGCGCCAGGTGCTCGCGATCGTGGACGCCATCGAGGAGGAGCTGCTCAAGCTCCCGGAGAAGGCGAAGCCGATCCGTAAGGAGGGTGAGCGATCCGGTCGTTGGGTCCTGCTGGACTACAACGACATCATCGTGCACGTCCAGCACTCCGAGGAGCGCGAGTTCTACGCGCTCGACCGGCTGTGGAAGGACTGCCCGATCGTGCCGTTCGTCGACCGTGACCTGGTCGAGGCCGAGGCCGGCGCGGGTTCGGCGGCGTGACCCGGCTGATCATCTGGCGGCACGGCAACACCGACTGGAACGCGGAGGGTCGCGTCCAGGGCCAGACCGACGTGCCGCTGAACGATCTCGGCCGGTCCCAGGCGGCCACGGCCGCGCCGCTGCTGGCGGGCCTGGAGCCGGCCGCGATCTACTCCAGTGACCTGCGGCGTGCCCGGCACACCGCGGACGCACTGGCCGCGCTGACCGGGCTGCCGGTGGCGGAGGACGCGCGCCTTCGTGAGCGGCACTACGGCCTGTTCCAGGGCCTGACCAACCCGGAGATCGCGGAGCGGTTCCCGGCGGAGTTCGCGCGCTGGAACGGCGGGAACCCGGACGTCGGGGCCGAGGTGGAACGCAACGACGAGGTCGGCAAGCGGGTCGGCGAGGCGCTGCGCGAGATCGCCGACCGGCATCCCGGCAAGGTCGTCGTGGTCGCCACCCACGGCGGTGCCGCCCGGCAGGGCTTCGGCGACGTGCTGGCCTGGCCGGCGGACGTGATGGCGGCCATCCGGCCGCTGCAGAACTGTCACTGGACCGAACTGGCCGACACCCCGCACCGGGGCTGGCAGCTGCGTGCGCACAACGTGGGCCCGTGGCCGGAGAAGGCGATCCCGGCTCCGGTCTGAGCGGAACCCGGCGCCGGCCGGTAGCGTCCTAGCCATCATGACCATGCGCCGGTTCTTCCTCGTGTCCGTCGTCGTCGCCGGTCTTGCGGTGACCGCCTGCGCGTCGCCCGCGTCCGAGCCCGAGGTCCCGGCCGCACCGGCCGCGCCCTCGTCCGCAGCGGTCGCGCCGCCCGCCACCGTGTCGCCGCCGGTCACGGTCACGCCGTCGCCGGACCCGCTGCTGCCGTCGGATCCCGGCATCCCGCTGCCCGACATGTCCGGTAAGCCGGACAAGCCGCTGGAGATCACGGTGACCGGGCAGGTCACGGCCGGTGTCGAGCCGGGCTGCCGGCTCATCTCCGACGGCCGCACGTCCTACCTGCTGCTCGGCGGCGACGTGAACGTGGCCAAGGTCGGTGCGCGGGTGACGGTCACCGGCACACTCGGCGAGAACGTCATGAGCACCTGCCAGCAGGGCACGCCGCTGCAGGTGAAATCCGTGCGAGCGGGCTGATCCCGCCCGGATGCGTTACCGTGCCCGGCATGTCAGTCGCGGTCGTCACGGACTCCACGGCGTACCTGCCGGACACGGGCGGGCTCACGGTCGTCCCGCTGCACGTCGTGGTCGGCGACCGTGAGCTGCCCGAGGTGCCGGGGCTGAGTTCCGCCGAGCTGTCCCGCATGCTGCGGGACCGGCGGGTGCCGGTCACCACGTCGAGGCCGGCGCCGGAGCGCTTCGCCGAGGCGTACCGGCGGCTGCTCGACGGCGGCGCCACCGGCGTCGTCTCCGTGCACCTCTCCGCCCGGCTCTCCGGCACGGTCGAGGCCGCCCAGCTGGCCGCGGCGCCGTTCGGCGACGCGGTCCGCGTGATCGACTCCCGGTCCGCCGGGATGGCCACCGGGTTTGCCGCGCTCGCGGCCGCCGCCTGCACCGACCTGGACGAGGCGGCCAAGGCCGCGCAGACCGCGGTCGAGCGCACCACATCGCTGTTCTACGTGGACACGCTGGACTTCCTGCGGCGGGGCGGCCGGATCGGCGCCGCGTCCGCGCTGGTCGGGACCGCGCTGTCGGTCAAGCCGATCCTGCGCGTCACGGACGGCGCGATCGTCGTGCGGGACAAGGTGCGCACGGCCGGCCGCGCGCTCGCCCGGCTCGCGGACCTGACCGTGGAGGCGGCCGGCGACGGCGACGTGGACCTCGCGGTGCACCATCTGGCCGCGCCGGACCGCGCCGCCGAGCTGCTCGCCCGCGTCGCCGAGCGGCTCGGGCCGAAGCTGCGGGAACGGCACCTCACGGAGATCGGCGCGGTGGTCGGCGCACACCTGGGGCCGGGCGCGATCTGCGCGGTGATTCACCGGCGGTGATTTGCGGGATTTCGCGGCATCTGCAACCGCGGGACGTGAGCATGGTTCCCATGACGGGCGACGAACACTACCGCGTGGCGGAGAAGCTGCTGGGCCGCGCGGGCTACGAGGCCGACCGGACCGCGTGGGTGACCCAGGCGAAGCCCGGCGACGAGGGCAACCCGGCGCACCTCCAGGCGAACGCGAACCACATCGCGGCCGCGCACGTGCACGCGATGCTCGCGCTCGCCGCCTCGAACAACCCCTCGTACGGCGAGGTGCTGATCCCGGACGTACCGCCGAACCCGAACTAGCGACGGTGCCGGTCGGCGGCGCCCTCCACGTCGATACCGGCGCTAGGGCTGTATCTCGCAGCCCTTCAGCTCCGCGCGGACGGTCTCGTCCGGGAACTCCGGTGCCAGGTGACGCGGCGGTGCGATGCCGTCCACCGGCGTGAACAGCTCGCGCAACGCCAGCTCGGCCCACGGTACGAAGAACGTGCCGCCCTCACCGTCCGAGATCGCCACCAGGTCCGCGACCGGCATCAGCGCGGGCGACTCGCCGGACCACAGCGCGTAGGTGAACGTCGAGCCGTCCGGGCGCTGCGCCATCCGCAGCGGCAGCGGCGTGCCGGGCAGTGTCGCGGCCGCCTGGTGCTGCCGGTCGTACTCCCGCAGCGCCAGCAGCCGTTCCGCGCGCCGGACCGCGTGGTGCAGCGGGTGGCCGGGCGGTGCCTCGTAGGGCACGGTGCGGCCCAGGTGATCGCTCACGTACGCCATCGGTGAGGTCGACCGCGCCGAGTCCAGGAACTCCGCCTCCACCAGCGGGAACGTGGCCAGCAGCGTGTCCGGGTCGTCCGTGGTCACCACCACGGTCGTCCGGTCCGGCAGGAACGCGACCGGCCGCTTCCCGTCCAGCCGCGCGCCGAGGCCGGCCAGCCAGCCGTCGACCAGCGGGAACGACGCGCAGTAGGAGTCGCCCTCGTCCACGAAGTGCAGGATCGTGGGCGTGCTCTCACCCGGTGCCGGCGGCGGGACCGGCTCGGCCCGCAGGTTGGACCGGGCGGCGCGGTAGGCCTCGTCCTCCGTGACGCCCCAGGTGCGCAGGTGCTCCGCGGTCACGTAGGCCATCGACGTGGGCAGGTCCAGCACCAGCATCTCGGCCAGGAACGGCAGCGCGGGCCGGGCGACCGGCGCGTTCCGGGTCACCGTCATCGGTGCGGCGCCGCGCAGCACCGGGCGCAGCATCCACCGGGCGCGGGGCCAGTCGTCCGGCGTCGCGGGCATGCGGGCCAGCGTGTCGACGAACGCGTTGATCCTGGCCCGTCGCTCCCGCCGGGAGGCCGTACCGATCTCGGACCAGAGGTTCTCCAGGTAGAGGACGGCGCCGTCGTACTGCACGGCGAAGTCGCCCGCGTCGAAGCGGGCGTCCCGGATGCCGTGCCGGCGGAGTCTCTTGACCACCCGCTTGGCCAGGTCCTCCCTGCCCAGCGGCGTGTTGCCGGTGGCGCGGCGCCAGAAGAACACCTGGGTTCACCTCGGTCTCGTCATGTCCTCGGCGTCACGTCTTGTGATCACCGGCCGGGCCGGGATGGTAGCAGCAAGAGTCCACCGTCCGGGGGCCCTCCACAGGCGGACTTCTTCTCCACGGGATCGACGTTCATCACAATCAAGGGCCGGCTCCGGCCGTACGGTGCCCGCGTGGACGACGACGAACAGGCAGCGCGGCACGGTGATCCGTTCGGGCCGGGCGGACGCCTCGGCCGGTGGGACCCGGGCGCCCGCGGCGTGCGGGTCATCGCGGTCGTGGTGCTGGTCGTGGCGCTGGGCGCGGCCGTGATCGCCTGGCGTGCGCGCCCGCGGGCGGAGGTGATCACCGCACCCACGTTCGCGGTCTCCGCGGCCGGGACCGGGGGTCCGGCGTCCCCGGCGGCCGAGGTCGTGGTGGCGGTCGCGGGCAAGGTGCGGTCACCGGGCATGGTGCGGCTGCCGGCCGGCGCACGGGTGGCGGACGCGCTCGCGGCCGCCGGTGGCGCGTTGCCCGGCGTCGATACCGCGCTGCTCAACCCGGCCCGCAAGGTGACGGACGGTGAGCTGATCGTGGTCGGCGTGAGCCCACCGCCGGCCGCACCGGGCGCACCGCCGGCCCCGGGCGCACCCGGCGGCGTGGTCAACCTGAACACGGCGACACTGGCGGACCTGGACGGCCTGCCGGGCGTGGGCCCGGTGCTGGCACAGCGGATCCTCGACCACCGGGACCGGATCGGCGGGTTCCGCGCGGTGAGCGACCTGCGCGAGGTCGAGGGCATCGGAGACAGCCGCTACGAGCAGCTGAAGGATCTGGTCACGCTATGACCGCCCAGGATTCCGCGCTCGACCTGCGGCTGGGCGGCGTGGCGGCCGGGACGTGGCTGGCCGGCCTGGCCGCGCTGCACCTGAGCGCGCGTCCCGCACTGCTGGTCGGTGGGCTCGCCGCACTGCTCGCGGCGCTGACGTGCGCCCACTCCCCGGCCCGCTGGTTCGGCACCCGCCGGCCGGTCCGGGCCGGCCGGTCTGCCGGTGCCGGCCGGTTAGGCGGTGCCGGCCGGTTAGGCGGTGCCGGCCGGTTAGGCGGTGCCGGCCGGTTAGGCGGTGCCGGCGGGTTCGGCGGCTTACGGTGGATCGTCGCGGGGGTGCTGCTCGGGGTGGCGTGCGGGGCGATCGTGACCGCGGCGCGGATCGCGGTGCGGGACGCGGAGCCGCTCGCCGGGCTGACCCGGGAGCGGGCGGCGGTCACGGCGCGGCTGACGGTCCGCGACGACCCCCGGCCCCTCTCGGCGGCGACCGGCCGGGCACCGACCTGGCTGGTCCCGGCCCGGCTCACCTGGATCGCGCCGGAGGACGCGGCGTCCGGCCACCGCGTCGACGTGCGCGTGCTGATGCTCGGCACCGGTGACCGCTGGCGTGGGCTGCTGCCCGGTCAGCGCGTCGAGGCCGCCGGCCGCCTGATGCCCGCCCGCGGCGGCGACCTCACCGCGGCCGTGCTGGCCGTGGACGCCGACCCGGAGCCGCGCGGCACGGCGTCCTGGGCGCAGCGCGCGGCCGGCACGCTCCGCGCCGGGCTCCAGCGCGCCTGCGCGGCCCTGCCGGACGAGCCCGGCGGGCTGCTGCCGGGCCTGGTTGTCGGCGACACCAGCCGGCTCGACCCGGCCGTGGAGGAGGACTTCCGGACGACCGGCATGACCCACCTGTGCGCGGTCAGCGGCGCGAACATCGCGATCGTCATCGGATGCGTGCTGTTCCTGCTCCGCCGGTGCCGGGCCGGGCCGGGGCTCTCCGTCGCGCTGGCCGCGGCCGCACTGGTCGGTTTCGTGATCCTGGCCCGGCCGTCGCCGAGCGTGGTCCGGGCCGGCGTGATGGGCGCGATCGCGCTGATCGCGCTGGCCACGTCCCGGCCACGCAGCGCGGTGCCGGCGCTCGCCACCACGGTCGTCGTGCTGGTCGTCGCGGACCCCGAGCTGGCCGGCGACGCGGGGTTCGCGCTGTCCGTGCTGGCCACCGGCGGGCTGCTGGTCTTCGCCGGCCGGTGGCGGGACGGACTGCGCCGTGCGGGCGTGCCGGCCGGACTGGCCGAGGCGCTGGCGGTGCCGGCCGCCGCACAGGTCGCGTGCGGGCCGGTGATCGCCGGGCTGTCCGGCTCGGTCAGCCTGGTCGCGGTCCCGGCCAACCTGCTCGCCGCGCCCGCGGTCGCACCGGCCACCGTGCTCGGCGTGATCACCGCGGTCGTCTCGCCGCTCTGGCCGGACGCGGCGGAGCTGACCGCGTGGGCCGGCGGCTGGCCGGCACGCTGGCTGGTGCTGGTCGCGCGGATCGGCGCGCGGGTGCCGTCCGGCACCGTGCCCTGGCCCGCCGGCGCCGGCGGTGGCCTGCTGCTGGCCGCGCTCACCGTCGCGTTGCTGCTCGCGTTCCGCCGCCCACCGGTGCGCCGGGTGGTCGCCGTCATCACCGCGGCCGTGGTGCTCGGCGCGCTGCCGGTGCGGCTGGTCGCGTCCGGCTGGCCGCCCGCCGGCTGGGTGGTCGCCGGGTGCGCGGTCGGGCAGGGCGACGCGACCGTGCTCCCGCTGGGCGACGGGCAGGCCGTGGTCGTCGACGCCGGACCGGAACCCGCGCCGGTCGACCGCTGCCTGCGCGACCTCGGCATCCATCGCGTGCCGGTGCTCGCGGTCAGCCACTTCCACCAGGACCACGTCGGTGGCGTCACCGGCGTGTTCCGCGGGCGGCGCGTCGACGCGGTCGTCACCACGGCCTGGCCGGAGCCGGCGGCCGGCTACGAGCTGGTGCACGCGGAGGCGGCCCGGCACGGCACGCCGGTGCTCGCCGCGGCCGCCGGCTGGCGCTGGACCGCCCGTGACCTGACGGTCGAGGTGATCGGGCCGCCGGAGGAACTGCGCGGCACCCGGTCCGACCCGAACAACAACTCGCTGGTCCTGCACGCGACCGTGGCCGGCGTGCGGATCCTCCTGATGGGCGACGCGGAGAACGAGGAGCAGGACGCGCTGCTCCGGGCCGTGGCGGCGCTGCGGACGGACGTTCTCAAACTTGCGCACCACGGCTCCTCGTTCCAGAGCCTGGAGTTCCTCGCCGCCGTCGATCCGGCCGTGGTGCTCGTGTCGGTCGGCGCGGACAACGACTACGGGCATCCCAACCTGCCGCTGCTGGCCCGTCTCGGCCGTGACGGCGCGCGCGTGCTGCGTACCGACGAGCAGGGTGACCTCGCCGCGGTCCGCACCTCCGACGGGCTCGCGGTCGTGGCCAGGGGAGCGCCGTGAGCGGGGCGGACCCCGTTCGTGTGACCGAGGGCGTCACCCGTGGCCCGCGTGCGACGATGTCCGGCGTGACTGCCGCGAACCCCCCTGCGTTGACGCTCGTCCTGGGTGACGAGGAGCTCCTGTCGGCCCGCGCGATCGCCGCTGCCGTCCAGGCCGCGCGCGCGGTGGACCCCGGGGCCGACGTGCGGGAGTACGAGGGCGGCGCGCTGGTGCCGGGCGAGGTCGCGGAGATGCTCAGCCCCTCGCTGTTCGGCGGCCGGCGGGTGCTCGTGCTCCGCTCCGGGCAGGACGCGCGCAAGGACATGATCACCACGCTGCTGGCGTACGCGAAGGACCCCGACCCCGAGGTCAGCCTGATCGTCGGCCACCTCGGCGGCGCCAAGGGCAAGGCGCTCGCGGACGGGCTCAAGTCGGCCGGGGCCACGGTCGTCGCCGTACCCAAGATGAAGGGCGCCCGGGAGCGGGTCGCGTTCGTCCGCGACGAGATCCGCCGGCTCGGCGGCTCGTGCAGCGAGGACGCGGCCGCCGGCCTGCTCGACGCGGTCGGCAACGACCTGCGTGAGCTGGCCGCCGCCTGCTCGCAGCTGATGGCCGACACCGACGGCCGGATCACCGCGGAGACGGTCGCCCGCTACTACAAGGGCCGCGCCGAGGTCAGCGGCTTCACCGTGGCGGACGCCGCGATCGTCGGCGACGTGCCCGGCGCGCTGGAGGCGCTGCGCTGGGCGCTGCACGTCGGCGTGGACCCGGTGCCGATAGCGGACGCGCTGGCGGACGGCGTGCGTACCGTCGCACGCGTCGCCGGCGCGGGCCGGGGCAATGCTTATCAGCTGGCCAGCACCCTCGGCATGCCCGCCTGGAAGATCGAACGAGCCCAGAAGCAGTCCCGTGGCTGGAGCCCCGAGGGCCTGGTCGACGCCATGCGCGCGGCCGCCGACTGCAACGCGGCCGTGAAGGGTGGTGCCGAGGACCGCGGCTACGCGCTGGAACGCGCCGTGGTCGCGGTGGCAACCGCACGGCGTGGTGGCGGCGGCCGATGACGGCTCGCCCGCTCTACGCCCGGATCCTCCGCCTCCGGCACCTCACCCCCGGCGGCCTGCTCTGCTTCGTCTACTTCGAGGGCGCGCTCGGCCTCGGCGTCCTGCTCGCGCTGGCCGAACTGGTCACCTGGTGGGGCGTACTGGTCCTGCCGGCCTCGGTCGCCGTCATGGTCAAGCTGAACGACCTGGTCGCCGCCGTCGGCTCCCGCTCCACCCGCCACCCGTCCCGCACCTCCGCCGGCGCCGCGGTCCGCCGCAGCCTCGCCGAACGCCGCCGCACCGCCGCCGCGACAACTTCGCCCCAGCACCCGTCCACCGCCGGGCTCCCCGCCGCCGAAACGTGGTCCGCCGCCGGTCTCCTCGCCGCCGAAACGACGTCCACCGCCGGGCTCCCGGCCGGCGACACGTCGGCTGCCGGCCGGTCTTCGGCCGGCCGGCTCCCGGCGGAGACATCCGGCCCGGCCTTCGCCGGTGCGATCGCCGGCGACCGTCCCGCGGCCGGCGCCGAATCGGTGTCGCGTCCGGCGGCGACTGCCGGTGTGGCCGGCGATCACGATGCCGGCGAGGTCTACGGCCTCGCCCTCGCCCGCGGTGCAGCCGATGTCCGGGGCGCCGCAGGCGCTCACGATCTGACTGGTGTCCAGGCCCTCGTTGCTGCCCAGGCTCTCACCGGTGATGGTCTTCCTGGTGTTTCGGGCCTGGCTGGTGTCCCTGGGATGACCGGTGCCCGTGGGATGGCCGGCGTGCGGGGCGATGCCGCACCGAGCGCACGGACGCCGGACGGCGTGCGCGCCCGCGGTGGCGCCGTACCGCGATTCGCCGGTCAGCGGGCCGACGCTCGGCCGGCCGCCGAACAAGCGGCGCCGACGTCCCGAGCCGCCCGGCAGGGGACGGTCTACGGGGCCCGACACAATCAGGACGAGATCACCGGCGCGACCGCTCACCCCGGACCCGCCGCCACCGGCGGACCGGAAGACGGCCGGGGGTGGACGGCGGACCCGGCAGCCGGTGCGTGCGGACCTGTCCGGCGCCGGCCGGTGGATTATGCGGCCGGTGGACCGAGGGTGGGCAGTTCTGGAGCCGACGATCTGTGGAGCGCGGTGTCCGTGGCCGGCGGCCCGGAGGCCGGTGGTCCTGGAGCCGACGATCTGTGGGGCGCGGGTTCCGTGGCCGGCGGGGCGGAGGCTGGCGGTCCTGGGGCCGATGGTTCGTGGGGCGGGGGTTCCGCGGCCGGCGGCCGTGACGTCGGCCGGTCGTGGGCGGCGGATTCCGTGGACGGCGGGGTGGCGCGATTCGCCGATCCGCCGGCCGCGGGTGGGGACGCCGGTTCGGGGCGGCCGCCTCGCACCGGGTGGCAGGCCAATCCGATCCGGCAGAGCAGCCGGCGGGGTGAGTCGGCCGGGCAGGACGAGTGGGGCGGGGCCGGCGAGGTGGATCGGTATCGCGGCGATCCCCGGCGGGGCCGGATCCGGCCGGGTGACGCGGATCAGCGGGCGGAGCTGGACTGGCTGGGAGCGGGCCGCCCGGGCAACTCGGGCCGGCACGGAGAGCCGGACCGGCAGGGACATCAGGTGCGACAGAACGAGCCGGACTGGCAGCACGAATCGCATCGGCACCACGAATCGCATCGGCAGAACGGCTCGCACCGGCAGGGTGACGCGGCCCGGCGCGGCGACGGCGACGAGCCGGCGAACCTGGGCCGGCGCGCCGGGGTGCCGAGCGGCCGGCGGTCGAACGAGTCCTACCGGCTGCCGGCCGGCGGTCCGGTCCAGTCCGGTGGCGGCGGGCCGAGAGCCGGCGGTTCGCCGGCGGCCCGCGGCTCCGCCGACGGCGGCACGCATCGCTTTCCCGATCGGTTCTCACCACGCCCCGGCGAGCCCGGCGATCGTCAGGCGCCGGCAGCCGACCGGCAGCCCCCGCCGGCGGCGGGACACGGTCGGCGATCGGCCGGCGCGAACGGCCTGACCGACGGCGACCTGAGGACCGGCCAGCGTTCCGATCGCGGACGTCACGCGGACACGCCGCACCAGCGGGCACGGCGCTCGGCCGATCGTCGCTACGAGTGAGCGGTGACGGCGACCGCCGTGCGGCTCGGCTCGCCGGCGACACCTCGCCGGTGCCAGCTTCCGGCGGATAACGGGCTCCGCTTCGCTTGCGGTGAGTTCCCCGGGTGATGGCCGTCGCCGGTGCTGACTTCCGCCGAGCGGCTGTCACCGGCAGTGGCCTTTTCTTGTGGCGGATTTCCCATCAGGTCCGCCAGCGGTGGCTGCCCTGGGCGGTGCGCCCCGCTGAGTGGTGGCTTTCGCTAGGTGGCGGTTCCGCTGAGTGGCGCGTTCCGCCGGGTGTCGGGTTTTGGTCGGACGGCGAGTTTCGCAGGGTATTGGGTTTGGCCGGCGGCGAGTTCCGCCGGGCGGTGGGTTCGGCTGGGAAAACGAGTTCCGCCGGGCGGTGGGTTCTCGCTGGGTGGCCGGTTTCGCCGGGCGGTGGGTTCTCGCTGGGTGCGCCTTCGTCCCGCGGTGGAATTCGCTGGGTGCGGCTTCCCCGTCGTGTCATTTCGCCGGCGGGTGGTGAGTTCCGCGACGAGGAGATGCTGAGGCCAGCCAGAGATGACGCCGGGACGAGGGTGATCCGAGGCCGGGCGCCCGCTCGGCGGGCAAATCTGCTCGGCGTGGGCGCGGGGTGCGCGGCAATGCGGCAGACGCGGCGGGTGCGGCAGGCACGGCGGTGCGGCGGGTGCGGCGGTGCGGCGGGTGCGGCAGACACGGCGGTGCGGCGGTGCGGCAGACACGGCAGGTGCGGCAGGTGCGGCGGTGCGGCAGGTGCGGCGGTGCGGCAGACGCGGGGGTGCGGCAGGCGCGGATCGGCCGGGGTTTGTGAGCGCCGGGGGCAGCCGGGGGCTGTGGTGGTTCTAAGGGTTGTCGCCGCGGGTGGCCGGGTGGGCTGTGCGGCGATGTAGGGGCTGGTGGGCGCCCATCAGGAGGTAGCGGGGTGGGATGCCGCCGAAGAGGAACGGGGTGGTGAGCTCGGTGAAGCCGAGCGTGGCGTAGAGGTGGCGGGCCGCGGTGCTCTCGACGCGGACGCTGAGCAGGACGCGGGCGGCGGGGCTGGCGTCGCAGACCTCGGTTATCAGGGTGCGGCCGAGGCCGTGGCCCTGGTGGTCCGGGTGGACGTGCAGTTCGGTGAGTTCGAGGGTGTCGGCGGACAGCCAGGAGGCGGCACCGACCGCGGCGAGGCGGGTATGGACCTGGCGTTCCCACCAGCTGCGGTCGCCGGCCGGGAAGCCGTAGCAGAAGCCGACCAGGCGGGAGCCGTCGAACGCGCCGCGGGCGATCAGGCCGGGATGGCGCGCGTGTTCGGCGAAGATGTCACGGCGCTGGAGTTCCTCGGCGGGCGTGAGGCCGAACGCGGCCGACATGATGTCGGCGGCGAGGTCCGCGGCGGAGGCGAGATCCAGCGGCTTCGTGATCATGAGGGGGAGAGAAACGCAGTTACGGGCACCGCGCGACCTCGTGCGGAGGCCGGCGCGGTACCCGTACGCGACGTGCGGTGAATCAGGCGGCGCTGGAGAGCGAGTGCAGGCGCTTCGCGATGGCCGACTTGCGGTTCGCGGCCTGGTTCTTGTGGATCACGCCCTTGCTCACCGCCTGGTCGAGCTGCTTGCTGGCGTCCCGCAGGAGCGTGGTCGCGGCGGCGGAGTCGCCGGACTCAGCAGCGGTGTGGAACTTGCGGATAGCCGTCTTCAGCGACGACTTGACCGACTTGTTCCGCAGCCGGCGCTTCTCGTTCTGCCGGTTGCGCTTGATCTGGGACTTGATGTTCGCCACGCGACAGCCACGTCCTTACGAAATTGCGATTACTGACGATGAAAAGGTGTTTCAAGCTGGTGCGAGCGCAGGCAACACGGTGCCGCTGCACGCGAAAGACCAGAGTACCAGCCCTGCTGTCGGTCGACCAAAACGGCCGCCGATCAGGGGCTCAGCCACCCTCGTCGGGTGGCCAGCCAGTGCAGCGCCATCTCGCCGCTCCACCGCTGGTGCCCACGAATATACGGTGAGGCGCTGCTCGGCCCGGACTCGGCCCTGGTCAACCAGTAGCCGGCGAGCGCGGCCAGCACCGCGTCCAGTGCCTCGGCGGGCACGTCGCGGCCGGTCGGGTGGCCGGTGAAGAGCAGGTTCGCGTCCAGCCCGCTGGCGTGCGCGGTGACCAGCAGCGTCGCGGTGTCGAAGAACGGCGCGCCGCGGCAGCACCAGGTCCAGTCGCAGATCCAGGCCCGCCCGGCGCCGTCGATCATGACGTTGTCCAGCCGCAGGTCGCCGTGGATCACGCCGTCGCCGCCGCAGTGGTCCGGCGCCAGTCGTTCCAGCGCGGCGAGCTCGTCGAGCCGGCCGGCCGCGAAGGCCGGCACCGCGGGCGCGGGTTCCCGGCCGGCGGCGATCTCGGTCCACCAGGACAGCTCGGTGCGCAGCAGATGCGGCAGTGGTGGCAGGTCCATCGCGATCAGTTCGGCCGGCGGCACGGCCAGCGCGGCCGCGGCCGTGGCCCAGGCGTCCAGCGCGGCGCCCAGTTCGGCCGGCGACCAGGGCAGCCGGGGGACGGCGCCGTCCACCGCGTCCAGGCAGGTCGCGTAGTAGCCGGCGGCGGCCAGTGACCAGCGCGGCCGCGCGGCCGGGACCGCCTCGGGCAGCGCGCCGGTGATCGCCACCTCCCGGTACTGCCAGTCCGCGAGGTGCCGCTCGTGCGCCAGCGAGGCCGCCTTCACGAAGAACCGCTGACCGGACGCGGTGTCCAGCACCCCGGCGAAGCCCCGGGTGAAGCCGCCACCGGCGGTGGTCGCCCAGGTCACCGGGGAGCCCAGCCGGGCGCCGATCGCGGTGCGCAGTCCCTCTGGCAGATCCGCCCAGGACGGTCGCAGCGCGGTCGCGCCGTACGGCACCTCAGGCAGCGAGATCACACCCATCGTCCCATCCTGCCCGGCGGCGGCGGAGAACGGCGCACCGGCACTACGGCAGCGCGCGGAGCGCGTGATGGCACCGGGCCCGCGAAGCGATCGAGGCGGGGAAGGTCCCGGGCGTACCCTCGGATGCTCATGGTTTTGAACTGCCGCGTCGCGGCATGGGACCATGGAGTGCGATCCAGCGGCTCTGAGCGATTCGGCGATTCGGCGGCTCGGAGCGAGAGTGAACCAAGCGGCCTCGACGACAAGAACGGACGAACGTGCCACCCATGCGTGACCCCGGCGCGACCGATCCCGGCGCCATCCGGAACTTCTGCATCATCGCCCACATCGACCACGGCAAGTCGACGCTGGCCGACCGGATGCTGCAGCTCACCGAGGTGGTGGACGCGCGGCAGATGCGGGCGCAGTACCTCGACCGGATGGACATCGAGCGCGAGCGCGGCATCACGATCAAGTCCCAGGCGGTCCGCATGCCGTGGACCGTGCGCGAGGGCGAGCGCACGGGCGAGTCCGCGGTGCTCAACATGATCGACACGCCGGGCCACGTGGACTTCACCTACGAGGTGTCGCGCAGCCTGGCCGCCTGCGAGGGCGCGATCCTGCTGGTCGACGCCGCGCAGGGCATCGAGGCGCAGACGCTGGCGAACCTGTACCTGGCGATGGAGAACGACCTCCAGATCATCCCGGTGCTGAACAAGATCGACCTACCGGCCGCGCAGCCGGAGAAATACGCGGAGGAGCTCGCCCACCTGATCGGCTGCGAGCCGGAGGACTGCCTCAAGGTCTCCGGCAAGACCGGCGCCGGCGTGGCGCACCTGCTCGACGAGGTCGTCCGGCAGCTGCCGGCGCCGAAGGGCGACGCGGACGCGCCGGCCAGGGCGATGATCTTCGACTCGGTGTACGACATCTACCGTGGCGTGGTCACCTACATCCGTGTCATCGACGGCAAGATCGAGGCGCGCGACCGGATCAAGATGATGTCCACCGGTGCGGTGCACGAGCTGCTGGAGATCGGTGTCATCTCGCCGGAGATGCTGAAGGGCCCCGCGCTCGGCGTCGGCGAGGTCGGCTACCTGATCACGGGCGTGAAGGATGTGCGGCAGTCCCGGGTCGGCGACACCGTCACGATCAACGCCCGTCCGGCGCGGGAGGCACTCGGCGGCTACAAGGACCCGCGGCCGATGGTCTACTCGGGTCTCTACCCGATCGACGGCTCGGACTACCCGGCGCTGCGCGAGGCGCTGGACAAGCTGAAGCTCAACGACGCGGCGCTGGTCTACGAGCCGGAGTCGTCCGCGGCGCTCGGCTTCGGCTTCCGCTGCGGCTTCCTCGGCCTGCTGCACCTGGAGATCATCCAGGAGCGGCTGGAGCGCGAGTTCGGCCTCGACCTGATCTCCACCGCGCCGAACGTGGTCTACCGGGTGCAGATCGAGGGCGGCGACGAGGTCACGGTCACGAACCCGAGCGAGTTCCCGGCCGGCAAGATCGCCTCCATCTGGGAGCCGACCGTGCGCGCCACGATCCTCGCGCCGAACGACTACGTGGGCGCGGTGATGGAGCTCTGCCAGGGGCGCCGGGGCCAGCTCAAGGGCATGGACTACCTGTCGAGCGAGCGCGTCGAGCTGCGCTACACGCTGCCGCTCGCCGAGATCATCTACGACTTCTTCGACCAGCTGAAGAGCCGCACCAAGGGGTACGCGTCGCTGGACTACGAGCCGTCCGGCGAGCAGGAGTCCGACCTGGTGAAGGTGGACATCCTGCTGCACGGCGACCCGGTGGACGCGTTCAGCGCGATCGTGCACAAGGACAAGGCGTACAACTACGGCGTCACGATCGCGTCCAAGCTGCAGAAACTCATCCCGCGCCAGCAGTTCGAGGTGCCGATCCAGGCCGCGATCGGCTCCCGGATCATCGCCCGCGAGACGATCCGCGCGATCCGCAAGGACGTGCTGGCGAAGTGCTACGGCGGTGACATCTCCCGGAAGCGGAAGCTGCTGGAGAAGCAGAAGGAAGGCAAGAAGCGGATGAAGATGGTGGGGCGCGTCGAGGTGCCCCAGGAGGCCTTCATCGCGGCGCTGAACACCTCCGACAGCGGCGACGCGGGCGGCAAGGCCCCGAAGAAGTGACGGTCGTGCACTGTTCGCGGTGCGGTGCGGCGCTGCCGTCCGCACCGCCGTCCGTCTGCGCCGCCTGCGGGTACCACGTCTACGTGAACGCGCGGCCGACCTCCGGGCTGATCATCCACCGCGACGGCGAGTTCCTGGCGCTGCTGCGCGCCCGTGAGCCACGGGCCGGGCTGTGGGAGCTGCCCGGCGGCTTCTGCGACGGCGCGGAGCACCCGGCCGACGCCGCGGTCCGGGAGGCGCGCGAGGAACTCGGCGTGGACGTCGAGCTCGGCGAGCTGGTCGGCATGTACCCGGGGACCTACGACTACCAGGACGAGACGCTGCTCGTGCTGGACTGCATCTATCTGGCGTCGCTGGCGCCCGGCGCGTCGATCACGCTGGACCCGGCGGAGTCGGCGGAGATGGCCTGGTTCCCGATCGCGGCCCCGCCGGCCATGGCGTTCACGACGATGGACCACGCGCTGACCGACGTTCAAAAATTGTTGGTGCCTTAGCCGGTTTGGCTTCTCGGCACTCCGGGAATTCATCGATCACACAAGACAACGTGGCATCGAGAGATAGCACCCCCGGATCCAGAAGGAGTCACAATGACCATCACCGGCATCATCACCGCTCTCATCGTCGGCCTGATCATCGGCGCGCTCGGCCGCCTGGTCGTGCCCGGCCGCCAGAACATCCCGCTGTGGCTCACGCTGGTCATCGGCGTCGCGGCCGCGCTGCTCGGCACGGTTGTCGCCCGGGCCCTGGGCTTCGCGGACACGTCCGGCTGGGACTGGCGCGAGCTGGCCACCCAGATCGTTCTGGCCGCCGTCGGTGTGGCCCTGGTCTCCGGTTTCGCCGGTCGTCGCAGCGTCAGCCGCTACTGACCTCTCCGGGGTCCCAAAAGCCCGGCCGCTTGGCGGCCGGGCTTTTTACGTTCTTATCCCACGCCGTGTAGGTGATGTTTCAGTCGAATACCTTGGCGACGACTCGATTGGTGCCCGCAGCCGGGACGCCGGCGATCGGCGACCAGGTGCCGTCCTCCGCCTCCCACTCCAGGCCGCCGAAGAGCACGCGTTCGACGCCGTGATCGGTGGCGTGCGACACGAGCCAGTGCGCGTACCGCCAGCCGTCCCGGTCGTCCTGGACGTCGACGGTGAGGCCGTCCGGCTCCGCGGTGGCGGACCGGACCGTGCCCCAGTCCGCGTTGATGCCGTCGGCCAGGCCGGACGCGGCCGCGGCGCCGCGGACCTCCGGCTCGCCGCTGACCGTGCAGGAGACCGCGCCGGTGGCCTTGCCGAGCAGCGCCTTCGCGAGCACCTCGGACTCCTCGGCCCACTTCTCGTACGCCTCGGGGAACGCGCTGCGCTGCACCCGCTGGGCCGCGTCCGTGACGCGCATGTCCTCCCAGCCGCGGACCTTCTTGAGCGCGCCGTAGAACTTCGCGGACGCGTACCGCGGGTCGCGGATCTCCTCCGGCGTGCCCCAGCCCTGACTGGGCCGCTGCTGGAACAGGCCGACCGAGTCGCGGTCGCCGCCGGTGAGGTTCTCCAGCTTCGACTCCTGGAACGCGGTGGCGAGCGCCACGACCACCGCGTACTCCGGCATCTTCTGCCGGATGCCGACCGCGGCGATGGTGGCCGCGTTCGCCATCTGGTGAGCGTTCAGGCTCACGTGGCCGTCCGCGGTGACGGCGCACGCGCGGGCGAGGACGAGCGGAACCGTGGGGAGGGTGTCGCCCCAGTCGTGCCGGGCGGCCAGCGCGCCGAGCGCCGCGACCAGAGCCAGTGCCGTACAGCCGGCCGCAACTCCCCGTACCCGCAATCGTCACCCCCACGTCGAGTACGCCAAGCTTACTGGGACGTCGGCGGGCTCCAGTCGGGTGCGCGCTTTTCCCGGAATGCCCGAATGCCCTCCTGGCCCTCGGCGGACCGGAAGTACTGATCCGAGGCGTCGGCCATCCTGGCCAGCTCGTCGCGCACGGTCACGTCCTGCAGCAGGCCCCGCACGCCGGCGAGCGCGGCCGGCGCGCCCTTGAGCAGCGAGTCGCAGAAGGCCCGCACCGTCTCGTCCGGATCCGCGGACACCTGCGTGACCAGGCCTATCTCGGCGGCCCGGGCCGCGTCGAACACGTCACCGGTCAGGAACAGCTCGGCGGCGGCCCGCGCGGTGATCCGGCGGCGGACCGGCACGGAGATCACCGCCGGGATCACGCCCAGCCGGACCTCGCTGAACGCGAACGTGGCCTGCTCCGCGCAGACCGCGATGTCCGCGGCCGCGATCAGGCCGATGCCGCCCGCGCGGGCCGGGCCGCCGACCCGGGCCACGAGCGGCTTCGGCGACTCCCACAGCGCGGCCAGCAGGTCCGCCAGCGGCACCACCGGAAGCGTGCCGTCCCCGTCGAACGCGGCTTGGGTCTCCTTCAGGTCGGCGCCGGCGCAGAACACCGGGCCGGTGTGGGACAGCACGATCACCCGGACGGCCGGGTCGGCGACGGCCGCGGCCAGCGCCTCGGACAGCTCGTGGATCAGCGACGTGGACAGGGCGTTGCGGTTGTGCGGGCTGTCCAGCGTGAGGGTCGCCACCCCGCCACCGGACTCCACCCGCAGGAGCGCGGACGTCATGCGGGCACACTAGTGGACGGGGGTGCTCGGGCACGTCCCGACGAACCGGATCCAGGAGATCGAAAGTGCCAGGCGAACTTCCCGACGGCGAGGCCGTACCGACCGACGGCGCGTTGCCCGCGGCCGCGCTCGAGGCCTCCGGCCGGCGCGGCTTCGGCGTCTACGTGCACGTGCCGTTCTGTGCGAGCCGGTGCGGGTACTGCGACTTCAACACGTACACCGCGACCGAGCTGGGCGGCGGCGCGAGCCGGGCCGAGTACGCGGAGACCGTGCTGGCCGAGCTGCGCCTCGCGTCGCGCGTCATGACGAAAAAACCGGAAAAAGTGGACACCGTGTTCGTGGGGGGCGGCACGCCGACGCTGCTGCCGGCGGACGACCTCGTGCGCATCCTGGAGGCGATCGACGACACCTGGGGGCTCGCGCCGGACGCCGAGGTGACCACGGAGGCGAATCCCGAGTCGGTGGATCCGGCCTACCTGCGCACGCTGCGGCGCGGCGGGTTCACCCGCGTCTCGCTCGGCATGCAGTCCACCGCGCCGGGCGTGCTGCGGATCCTGGAGCGCCAGCACTCCGCCGGTCGCGCACCGGCCGCCGCGACCGAGGCCCGCGAGGCCGGGTTCGAGCACGTCAACCTGGACCTGATCTACGGTACGCCGGGGGAGACCGCGGACGACTTCGCCCGCTCGCTGGACGCGGTGATCGGGGCCGGCGTCGACCACGTGAGCGCGTACGCGCTGATCGTCGAGGACGGCACCCGGCTCGCCGCCCGCATGCGCCGCGGCGAGCTGCCGTACCCGGACGACGACGTGGCCGCGGACCGCTACCTGGCCGCGGACCGGGCGCTGACGGCCGCGGGCCTGCACTGGTACGAGGTGAGCAACTGGGCCGCCACGCCCCAGGCGCGCTGCCGGCACAACCTGCTCTACTGGACCGGCGGCGACTGGTGGGGGCTCGGACCGGGCGCGCACAGCCACGTCGGCGGCGTGCGCTGGTGGAACGTCAAACACCCCGCGGCGTACGCGAAGCGCCTGGCCGCCGGCGAGACGCCCGCGCTCGCCCGGGAGCTGCTCACCGAGGCCGACCGGCACATGGAGGACGTGATGCTGCGCGTCCGCCTGGCCGACGGGCTGCCGCTCGCCACGCTGGACGAGAACGGCCGTGCCGGGGCCACGGACGCGCTGGGCCGCGGTCTGCTGGAACCGGACGCCTACGCCGCCGGCCGGATCGTGCTCACGCTCGACGGCCGGCTGCTCGCCGACGGCGTGGTCCGCGACCTGCTGACCTGAGCCGGCCGGCAGGTCGCGGCGCTGTCTACTTCACGACACGCCAGGTCATCGGGTACGTGTACCACTCGCCGTCGTTGACCTTGATAGTCGCCATGATGCCGAAGACCAGCACGACGACCCAGACGATGCCGGGCAGGAAGAACAGGAAGCCGAACGAGCACACCGTGAGCACCACCGAGGCGAGCGCCGCGAGACCCCAGGTGATCTGGAAGTTCAGCGCCTCGACCGCGTGCGCGCGGACGATCGGCGACTCGTTGCCCTTGACCAGCAGCACGATCAGCGGGGCGAGGAAGCCGAACAGGACGCCGCCGATGTGGGACAGGATCACCCACGTCTTGTCGTCGTTGGCGTAGTTCGCCTTGCCGCCGGGGTAGCCGGGGGTGCCGAACTGCGGACCCTGGCCGGGCGGGGCACCGTAGCCGCCGCCGGGCGGGGGACCGTAGCCGCCACCGGGTGGTGGGGCGCCGTAGCCACTACCGGGCTGCGAGCCGTAGCCGCCGGGCGGCGGGTAGGCGCCCGCGCCGCTGGTGGGCGGCGGGTACCCGCCGGCACCGCTGGTGGGTGGCGGGTAGGCGCCCGCGCCGCTGGTGGGTGGCGGGTAGGCGCCCGCGCCGCTGGTGGGCGGCGGGTAGGCGCCCGCGCCGCTGGTGGGTGGCGGGTAGGCGCCCGCGCCGCTGCTCGGCGGCGGGTAGGAGCCGTCCGGCGTCGGCGGCGTGCTGTATGACGGCAGGGGCGCGGTCGGGTCGTGGTGACCCGGGTTGCCCTCACCAGGCGGACGAGGCGGTTCGGTCATGCCCGCCACGGTAGAGGGACCGGCCAAACCAGGCCAGCCCTCTCCTCCGGCGCGCCTACCCGATTACCGAGATATCAGAAATATCGCATATGTGGGGCAAAGTGATCATCGCTTCTCGTGGACGTGCGTCGTAGACTGGCACTCGCTACAGTCGAGTGCCAGCGGTGCAACACCGGTAACAGGAGTACAGCAGCATCGGCGGTACCGCAGCAGCGGGCGAGAGGATCTCTGACCGGCGGGAAGGTAGGTTGGCGATGCCATTGGACGATCGCAAGCTCGCCGTTCTGCGCGCGATAGTCGAGGACTACGTCGCGACGCAGGAGCCGGTCGGCAGCAAATCCCTGGTCGAGCGGCACAACCTCGGCGTCTCGCCGGCCACCGTGCGCAACGACATGGCAGTGCTCGAGGAGGAGGGCTACATCCGGCAGCCGCACACGAGCGCCGGCCGCGTCCCCACGGACCGCGGCTACCGGCTCTTCGTGGACCGGCTCTCCCGGGTGAAACCGCTCAGCCCGGCCGAGCGCCGGGCCATCGAGCGCTTCCTCGCCGGCGCGGTCGACCTCGACGATGTGGTGCATCGCACTGTCCGGCTCCTGGCGCAGCTGACGCGCCAGGTCGCGGTCGTGCAGTACCCGAGCCTGGCCCGGTCGTCGGTGCGGCACCTGGAACTGGTCCAGGTCTCCACCACCCGGCTGATGCTCGTCATGATCGCCGACACCGGCCGGGTCGAGCAGCGCCTGGTGGAGCTGCCCGAGCCGACCGACACCCAGATCGTGCTCGACCTGCGCACCCGCATCAACGAGAAGCTCTGCGGCAAGCGCCTGGTCGACACGCCGCTGCTGGTCGAGGCGCTGATGGACGAGATCCGGCCGGATCAGCGGCCGACCATGGCAGTGCTCTCCTCCGTGCTGCTGGAGACGCTGGTCGAGCGGCGCGAGGAGCGGGTTGTCCTGGCGGGCACCGCGAACCTGACCCGGGGTGGCATCCTGGACTTCCACGGTTCGCTGCGGCCCATCCTTGAGGCGCTGGAGGAGGATCTGATCCTGCTCAAGCTGTTCGGGGAGGTCGAGCCGACCACCACCCGAGTGATGATCGGCGACGAGACCCAGGTCGACAACCTGCGGTCCGCGTCGGTGGTCAGCACCGGTTACGGACCGCACAGCACGATCGTGGGCGGGTTGGGCGTGCTCGGCCCGACCCGGATGGACTACCCCGGCAACATCGCGACGGTGCGAGCCGTGGCACGCTACGTGAGTGAACTGCTGGCACAGAACTAACCGCCGGCATTCCTGATCCAGACAGACATGGGGACACCGAACGCAGTGGCCAGGGACTACTACGGGATCCTCGGCGTGAGCCGGGACGCGACCGACGACGACATCAAGCGGGCCTATCGCAAGCTGGCCCGCCAATACCACCCGGACGTGAATCCGGATCCCGAGGCGCACGAGAAGTTCAAGGACATCAACGCGGCGTACGAGGTGCTCTCGGACGACCAGAAGCGTCAGATGGTCGACCTCGGCGGCGATCCGCTGGCCCCGGGCGGCGGGGGTGGCCCCGGCGGCCCCGGCGGCGCGGGCCCGTTCGTCGGGTTCCAGGACATCATGGACGCGTTCTTCGGTCAGGCCGCGGGCGCGACCCGGGGTCCGCGGCCGCGCACCCGCCCGGGTGCCGACGCGATCCTCCGCCTGGAGCTCGACCTGCAGGAGACCGCGTTCGGCGTCGAGGCGCCGATCACGGTCGACACCGCGGTCATCTGCACCACCTGCTCCGGTGCCGGCACCGCGGCCGGCACCCACCTGGCCACCTGCGAGACCTGTCAGGGCCGCGGCGAGGTGCAGTCCGTGCAGCGCACGTTCCTCGGCCAGGTCGTGTCGTCCCGCCCGTGCACGGTGTGCCAGGGCCACGGCACGGTCATCCCGAGCCCGTGCCCGACCTGTGCCGGCGAGGGCCGCGTCCGGACCCGCCGGTCACTGACCGTGAAGATCCCAGCCGGTGTCGAGGACGGCATGCGCATCCGCCTCGCCCAGCAGGGTGAGGTCGGCCCGGGCGGCGGCACCGCCGGCGACCTGTACGTCGAGATCCACGAGCGCCCGCACGACGTCTACTCGCGCCGCGGCGACGACCTGCACTGCCGGGTCACCGTGCCGATGACCTCGGCCGCGCTCGGCACCCGGCTGACCATCAAGACGCTGGACAGCGAGGAGCAGATCGACGTCAAGTCCGGCACCCAGCCGGGCGCGACGATGCGGATCCGCGGCAAGGGCGTCCCGCGCCTGCGCGGTCAGGGGCGCGGCGACCTGTTCGTCCACCTGGACGTGCGAACCCCCACCAAGCTCACCGCCGACCAGGAGCGCATGCTCCGCGAGTTCGCCAAGACCCGCGGGGAGGACGTGGCCGAGCTCTCCAAGCAGGGCGGCTTCTTCTCCCGCATGCGCGACGCCTTCAACGGGCACTGAGTTTTTGGTCGTCGCTTCGCTCCTCCGGCTCGGCGCCACTCCCGGCGCTGACACGGCCACCGGCAGACGAAAGGCGTGTCTGCCGGTGGCCGCGCCAGCTCTGGTCGCCCGCGCCTCACGTTGTGGTCAGGTAGGTGGTCTGCATTTCTTCGCCGCTGTTTCTGGTTGAGTCGCTGCCGGCGGCCGACCGGTGGATCCTGGACGGGCCCGAGGGGCATCACGCGGCGGATGTGCAGCGCCTGACCGCCGGCGAGGAGCTGATCCTCGCCGACGGCCGGGGCGGCACCGCGCTCGCCGTGGTGCTCGCCGCCGCCAAGGGCAGTCTCCAAATCAAGATCATGTCCCGGGGGTACGTGGAGAGCCCCGACCCCCGGCTCGTCGTCGTCCAGGGCCTGCCCAAGGGCGACCGTGGCGAGCTGGCCGTGCAGGCGATGACCGAGACCGGCGTCGACGAGATCGTCCCGTGGTCCGCCGGCCGCTCCGTCACGGTCTGGAAGGGTGACCGCGGCGCCAAGGCCCGCGACAAGTGGGCCGCCACCGCCCGCGAGGCCGCCAAGCAGGCCCGCCGCGCCTGGCTCCCGGCGGTCGCGCCGGCCGCGCTGAGCACGCCCAAGGTCGCCGACCGGCTGCGTGGCGAGGCCGCCGCGTTCGTGCTGCACGAGGAGGCCACCGACCGCCTCACCCACGTCCCGCTGCCGTCCGCCGGCGAGATCATTCTGGTCGTCGGGCCCGAGGGCGGGATCACCCCCGCCGAGGTCGACGCGTTCACCGAGGCCGGCGCGCGTCCCGTACGCCTCGGTGATCTGGTGTTGCGAACGTCCACCGCCGGGGTGGCCGCGCTGTCCGTCCTCTCCACCCGCCTCGGCCGCTGGTGACCGCCGTGGCCGACGTCACACTCCGTCCGCTCGGCACCGACGACCTGGACACGGTCGTCGCCTGGTTCGCCGAGCCGCACGTGGCCCGCTGGTGGGAGGCGCCCACCGAGCCGGCCGCGGTCCGGCGCCGCTACGCCGACCGGATCGCCGGCCGCGAACCCACCGAGGCCTTCATCATCGAGGCCGCCGGCCGCCCCGTCGGCCTCATCCAGCGCTACCTCATCGCGGACCACCCCGACTGGGCCGACGCCCTGCTCGCCACCGGCGCGTTCGCCGTACCGGCCGCCGGCCTCGACTACCTGATCGGCGACCCGTCCGCGACCGGCCGGGGCCTCGCCTCCGCCGCGATCCGTCAGCTCGCGCTGCGCACGCTCGACCGCGACCCGCACCTGGAGGCGGTGGTCGCGGCCCCGTTCACCGACAACATCGCCTCCTGGCGCGCCCTCGAGCGCGCCGGCTTCACCCGCACCTACACCGGCCCCATCGCGGACGTCGAGTCCTACCTGTACCTGCTGCGCCGCTGACCGCGCCGGCCGGCGCGGGCGCACGGGCTCGACGGCCGGGCCTCACCCGATCGGCTGCGCCAACCGCCCGATCAACGGGAACAGCAGTTCGGCACCGCCCCGGGTGTCCGGGAACATCTCCAGCCCGGCCAGCTCGCCCGCCGCGTACCAGCGGAACGGCAGCTCGGGATCATTGGCCGGCTCCGTCTCGTCGGCGACGGCCGGATAGAGGTGGTCGACGTGGACGTGCTCGGCCGGCAGCCGCGTCTCCGCCGGCACCACCTGCTCGGTGATCCAGACCGGCAACGGCACGCGGACCGCGGCCGGATAGTCCGGCACCGTGGCCGGGTGCGGCGGCAGCAGCGTCGCGGCGAGACCGGTCTCCTCGCGCACCTCACGAAGCGCGGCCTCGGCCGGGTTCTCGGCCGGTTCCACGTGCCCGCCCGGCAGCATCCAGCGGCCGAACCGCGGGTGCCGGATCAACCCGATCCGCCACTCGCCGCCGCCGGCCGGTCCGAACAGGAAGACGCTCGCGGTCGCATGCTTGATCAGACTCACCCGGTCATCCTGCCGGACGGCCACGGCCCGGCAGCCGACGAGGGCCGGGTGCCGGACGGCCGCGGTCCCGACGCGCGCGGGCGACCGGCAGTACGACGGGCCGCCCGGTCAGATGCGGATCTCCGTGCTCAGGGGGCGGTTCTCGACGGAGTGGGCGGCCTCGACGCGGTAGGTGCCGGGGACGGCCTGCCAGCCGTCATCCCAGATCTGGAAGGCGCGTGCGGGGAGCGGGACGCGGGCCTCGACGGTCTCGCCGGGCGCGGCGGTGACCGGGGCGAAGCCGGCCAGCCAGCGCAGCGGGCGGTCGACGGTGGTACCGACCACGGCGCCCGTGTAGATCTGGACGATCTCCCGGCCCGGCCGGGAGCCGGTGTTGCGGAGCCGGACCACCGCGGTGCCGACGTGGGCCGGGTCCGGTTCGACCGTGAGCGACTCGTACGACCAGGTGGTGTAGCCCAGGCCGTGGCCGAACGGGAACAGCGGCGCGGTCGTGCCGCGCTGCCAGGCGCGGTAGCCGACGAAGACGCCCTCGTCGTAGGCGAGCACCCCGTCGACGGGCCGGGTGGGCAGCGCGTCCTCGTCGCGGCGCGGCCAGGTGGTGGGCAGCCGGCCGCCCGGTTCGGCGACGCCGAGCAGGACGTCCGCCAGTGCGACGCCCGCCTCCTGGCCGGGGAACCAGGTGAGCAGGATGGACGGCACCTCGTCGGCCCACGGCATCAGGACCGGTGAGCCGGAGTTGACGACCACGACGGTCCGCGGGTTGGCAGCGGCGACGCGGCGGACGAGCTCGTCCTGGCGGCCGGGGAGCGCGAGCGTGGTGCGGTCGAAGCCCTCGGACTCGACCTCCTCGGTGGTGCCGACCACGACCACGGCCACGTCCGCGTCCCGGGCGGCCGCGACGGCCTGGTCGAGCAGTTCGTCCGGGGTGGGGCCGGGCGGGGCGTACCCGAGGCTGATGTTCACGAAGCCGGTGGAGACCGGCCGGACCTCCAGCGTCAGTGAGACGTCGACCGGCTCGCCGTGCGTCAGCGGCACCGGGAAGCGGCGCTCGACCGGCTCGTGGAAGACCGTGGCCGGGTCGGCGTCGTCCGCGTAGATCTCACCATCGAACAGCACGTCACCGGCGACCCGCAGCACGCACTGCCCGAACCCGATGATCGACAGCTCGTGCACGCCGGACACCGCCGGGTCGAGCCGGCCGGTGATCTCCACGGTGGACAGCGTGGCCGGGTCCACGCCGGCCGGCAGGCCACCCATCCACCGTACGGTGGCGAACGGCAACGGCGTGGTGTGCAGCTCGCGGAAGTCGGCCGCCCGCAGCGTGGCGGTGAGACCCGCGACGGCCAGCGCGGGCAGGTGCGGCCGCGGGTCCGCGCCGCGCGCGAAGACGACCGACGCGCCGGGCAGCGCCGCGGTCAGGCCGTCGCGCGGGGAGATCACGTGCGGCGGGAAGACCTGCGCGCTGCCGCCGCCGAGCACCCGGGCGTCCTCGGCGAGCGCGCCGAGCACCGCGACGTTCCGCAGCGCGCCGGCGTCCAGCGGCAGCAGGTGCCGCTCGTTCCGGGCGAGCACGAACGACCGGATCGCGATCTCCCGGGCGACCTCGGAACCGTCCAGGAGAGGAGCCGGGGAGAAGGCGCGGGGTGCACCGTCCAGGGCACCGGTCCGGGCGGCGAGGCGCAGCACCCGGCGTACCTTGTCGTCCAGCACCTTCTCCGGCACCTCGCCGGAGCGCACGGCCGCGACCAGCGCGGGTCCCCACGGGTCGCCGAACGCGGGCATCACCACGTCGAGGCCGCCGAGCGCGCTCGGCACGGTGCTGCGCGCGGCGGTCCAGTCGGAGACGATCACGCCGTCCCAGTCCCACTCGCGCTTGAGCACGTCGTTCTGCAGCGGGCCGTGCTCGGTCATGGTGAGCCCGCCGACCGTGTTGTACGCGGCCATCACGCCCCACGCGCCCGCGGCCGTGATCCGCGCGAACGGCGCCAGGTAGAGCTCGCGCAGCGTGCGCTCGTCGGCGCGCACGTCCACGGTCATCCGGTCGGTCTCGGAGTCGTTGGCGACGAAGTGCTTGACCGTGGTGCCGACGCCCTGCTCCTGGACGCCGGTCACGTAGCCGGTGCCGATCTCGCCGGTCAGGAACGGGTCCTCGGAGTAGCACTCGAAGTGCCGGCCGCCGAGCGGGGACCGGTGCAGGTTGACGGTCGGTGCCAGCAGCACGTGCACGCCCTTGCGGCGGCACTCCTGGCCGAGCAGGCGGCCGGCGGTGCGGGCCAGCCCGACGTCCCAGGTGGCGGCGAGCGCGGTCGGGCTGGGCAGCGCGACCGACGGGTCGTCCGGCGCCCAGCCGGTGCCGCGCACGCCGACCGGGCCGTCCGACATGACCAGCGACGCGAGGCCGATCTCCGGCAGCGCGGGCAGCGTCCAGAAGTCCTGGCCGGACAGCAGCCGCACCTTGTCCTCGACGCCGAGCCGCGCCAACGCGCGCTCGACGGCCTCCTCCCGTGCCGCGTCGTCCGACATGCTGCGCACCGCCCTCATATCGTGGTGTTCGTCCGTTCCGATCCTGTCAGTTCCGCGGGGTGCGCGCTCGCACTACGGCGTGCGACGTGGCGCAGCGTCGCGCGCCGGCGAGCGGTTGGCTGGATCGCCTCCACCTGGCCCGACGCTCGTCCCTAAGATTTCCGGGATGAGCGCTGACTGTCTCTTCTGCAAGATCGTGGCCGGGGAGATCCCGGCCGACGTGGTCCACGAGACGGAGACCACGCTGGCCTTCCGGGACATCGACCCGAAGGCGCCGGTGCACGTCCTGGTGATCCCGAAGGCGCACCACGCGACCGTGGCCGCGCTGGCGGCCGACGCTCCCGGCCTGGCCGCCGAGGTGCTGGCCACGGCCGCCGCGGTGGCGGACGCCGAGGGGCTGACCGGGCCCGGCTACCGGACGCTGTTCAACAGCGGGCCGGACGCCGGCCAGACGGTGTTCCACGTGCACGCGCACGTGCTCGGCGGCCGTCCGCTCGGCGGGATGGCGTGACCTCTCCGCTCCGCCACGTGCAGGCGGCGCAGGCCGACGGCCGGATTCCCGGGTTGCAGGTCGCGCTGCACCGTGCGGACCGTCCGCTCTGGACCGCCGCGGTCGGCACCTCCGGCACGGACCGTCCGCTGGACGACGACACCCGGTTCCGGATCGGGTCGGTCACCAAGACGCTGACCGCGGTGCTGGTGCTGCAGGCCCGCGACGACGGCCTGCTCGACCTCGACGACCCGCTGGGCCGGCACCTGGACGTGCCCGCGCACGGCGAGCTGACCGTCCGCCGGCTGCTGTCGCACACGTCCGGCCTGCAGCGCGAGCCGTGGGGCGACGTGTGGGACACGCTGGTCACGCCGGAGACCGACGCGCTGCTGGCGGAGCTGGCCAGGGCCGAGCGGGTGCTGCCGGCCGGCCGCCGCTTCCACTACTCCAACCTCGGCCTGGCGCTGCTCGGCCAGGCCGTGGCCCGGCTGCGCGGCGGCACCTGGGCCGAGGTGCTGCACGACCGGCTGCTGCGCCCGTTGCACCTGCACGCCACCACGGTCGATCCGCCGGCGCAGGCCGCGGTCGGCTACCTGGTGGACGCGTACTCGGACACCGCCCGGCCGGAGCCGCGGTTCGACATGCGAGCGGTCGGGCCGGCCGCGCAGCTGTGGAGCACCGCCTCGGACATGGCCCGCTGGGCCGCGTTCCTGGCCGACCCGGCCGCGCTCGACCCGGCCGGCCGGGTGCTGGCCCCGGCCACGCTGGACGAGATGCGCTGGCCGGTCACGCCGTCCGACGAGACGGTCTGGACGCGCGCGTTCGGGCTGGGCCTGATCCTCTTCCAGGCCGGTCCGCGGATCGTGCACGTCGGCCACGACGGCGCCATGCCGGGCTTCCTGGCCAGTGTGTACGGCCGGCGCGGCGGCCCGGGTACACCCGGCGCGATGGGGGTGGCGGTGCTCGGCTCGTCCGGGACCGCGGAGGTGACCAACGAGCTGTCGCACACGCTGCTGACCGCGGCGGTGGAGTCGGATCCGGCGGACATCGCGCCGTGGCGGCCGGGCGCGCCGGTCCCGGACGCGTACCGCTCGGTGCTCGGGCCGTGGTTCGCGGAGGGTTTCCAGCACGTGTTCTCCTGGCACGACGGCACGCTGCAGGCGCGCTTCCCGGAGTCGCCGGCCGACCGGCCCCCGGCGGTGTTCGCGCCGCTGCCGGACCGGCCGGACGTGCTGCGCACGGTCTCCGGCCGGGAGACCGGCGAGCTGCTGCGGCTGACCCGCGACGCGCACGGCACGGTGGTGCGCATGCACTGGGCGACCTACCGGTTCACCCGGGCGCAGGAGACCTTCGACGGCGTCTCCTGAGCCCGGCCGGGGCGCCGGCGGGCGCCCCGGTCAGCCGGCCGCGGCCGTGGGGAACGTGGTCACGCGCAGCCCGGCCAGCGTGTCCGCGGTCAGCGTCAGCGTCCACTCGGTCCGCGGGTCGACGATCATGCCCCAGTCCGGCTCCGGCCAGTCGTCGAGCAGGTCGCCGAAGGCGAGCGTGAGGAACGGGACGCCGGTGCCGGCGAAGTCGGCCAGCCCGTCCGGCGACGTGAAGATCGGCAGGAAGATGGCGTTGTCCGCGCCGCGCACCACGGCCGGCCGCACGCCGGTCTCCGGTGACGGGTCGTCCAGCAGCGGCATGGAGACGGCCGCGCCGCGCAGCGCGGCGACGTATCCGGTCAGGTCCCGCTCCGCGACCGCGCCGGTCAGCACCGCGCGCAACGCGGCCAGCGCCTCCTCCGGTGTGCGCGGCGCGGCCTCCGGTTCCGGCACCACGGTCAACGGCGCCGGGGGTACGGGGTCCGCCGCGCGCATCACCGGCAGCGCGGCGGTCGCCTCCGCCTCGGACTCCCACGCCCACTCCGGCTCCGGCTCCGGCTGCCACTCCGGCACGATGCTGAGCGCCGGCTCGGGCGCGACGACCGGCTCCGGTGCGAGTGCCGGGCCGGGTGCGAGTGCCAGGTCGGGTGCGAGTGCCGGGTCGGGTGTGGGCGCCGGGTCCGGCGCGACCGCGAGCACCGGGGTGGGCGCCGGGGCGGAGGCGGCGGGGTCACGGGTGAGGACCGGCGACGAGCCCGGGTCCGGGACGACCGTCAACACCGGTGCCGGTGTGGGGTCGGCCGCCGGGTCCGACTCGTGGAACGTCAGCGTGCCCGGGTCCGAAGTGATCATGAGGCTTGCGCTGTACACCGCGAACCGGCACAGCCAGTCGACGTGCTCGACCGTGCGCGGCGCCTCATAGGACCACACGCCCTGCCCGACCCGGGGCGCGCGCCAGCCGAGCTCGGTCAGCATCGCGGGGTCGTACGCCGGGATCTCGGCCGTCACGGTGTCGGCACGCACGGTGAGCCACAGTCGCCGATCCGTGCCGGCCAGCGCGAACCGCGTCTCCCGGTCGCACGCGAACAGCGTGTCGTGTATCGCGGTCAGCAGGCCCGCCCAGCCCGCTCCTTCCATCCCGCTACCTCCCCGTGTTCTGCCTGTCACCGCAGGTCGCGCCGCCGGCCGGGGTGGCGGCGGTGGCGCCGGAATTGTAGCTGCCGGCACCGCCCCCGCCGCGAGTGAATGAATGACGGATGTCGACACGATGTCGTGGCGCGCCGTTGCGCAGCGTGACGGCTCGCCGCGGCACGTATTCATCGCGGTCGGTACGTGCCCACCGGGGTGTACCGGCCGGGGCGCGGTGTCAGCAGTGGATGCTCCGGATCCTCCGTGTCCGTGCCGCCGTCCACGAGCTCGCTCATCCGCCGGATCGTCGGGTCGCCCTCGTCCGCCGTGTAGTCGCGCGGGCGGGTGCGGTCGGCGTCGCCGCGCCGGTCCAGGCCGCGCATCACCGGCGTCAGCAACGCCGTGACCAGGAGATTCACGGCCAGCGCCACGATGCCGACGTAGATGCTGCTCCGCGTGTCCAGGCCCAGGTTGGACAGTGGCCAGGCCGAGCCGCCGAAGTGTTCCCGGATCACGGTGGTGCCGTCCGGGCCGCCCCGCTGCGGGATCTGGTAGAGCATCGCGATGCCGGCCGCGAGTCCCGCGCCGATGCCGGCGACGAGTGCCCAGCGGTGCATCCAGCTCGTGTACAGACCGATCGCCACGGCCGGAAGTGTCTGCATGATGACAACGCCACCGATCAGCTGAAGATCGACCGCGAACTGCGTGTTGAGCAACAGGATCACCAGGACCGCGCCGAACTTGACGGTCAGTGACGCCACCTTGCTGACCGTGGTCTCCTCGGCCTCGGACGCGTCCGGCCGCAGGTACTCGCGGTAGATGTTCCGGGTGAACAGGTTCGCCGCGGCGATCGACATGATCGCGGCCGGCACCATGGCGCCGACGCCGATCGCGGCGAACGCCAGGCCCGCGCACCACGCCGGGAACGACGCGTTGAACCAGAGCGGCATCACGGTGTTGCGGTCGCCGGCGACCGGCTCGATGCCGCTGAAGATCGCCGCGAAGCCGAGCAGCATCAGTACGCCGAGCGTGAGCGTGTAGAGCGGCAGTGCGGCCAGGTTGCGCCGGAGCACGCCGCGGTTGCGGGCCGCGAGCACGCCGGTGAGCGTGTGCGGGTAGAGGAACAGCGCGACCGCGGAGCCGAGCGCCAGCGTGACGTAGCTGAGCTGGTCGTGCCCGTCCAGCAGCAGGCCGTCGTCGGTGCGCGGGGTGGACGCGAACCGTGCCTCCGCGACCCGGAACACGCCGTCCCAGCCGCCCGCGTTCGAGCTGACGATGATGAACGCGGCCAGCACGGTCCAGATGACCAGCGCGTCCTTCACGATGGAGATCAGCGCGGGGGCGCGCAGCCCGGAGTTGAACGTGTAGAGCGCCAGCACCACGAACGCGGCGGTCAGCGGCCACCCGCCGGGCAGCCCCATCACGGTGAAGACCGCCTCGATGCCGATCAGCTGCAGCGCGATGTACGGCATGGTGGCCGTGATCCCGAGCACCGCCACCAGCGCGCCGAGGCCGCGGGAGCCGAACCGGGCGCGGACGAACTCGGCCGGCGTGACGAAGCCGTGCACGTGACAGACCGACCAGAAGCGGCTGAGCACCACGAACAGCATCGGGTAGACGATCACCAGGAACGGCGCCGGGAAGAAACCGGCCGCGCCGAGGCCGTAGACCAGCGTGGGTACGGCGACGAACGTGTATGCCGTGTAGACGTCGCCGCTCAGCAGGAAGAACGTCACCCAGTTGCCGAACGCGCGGCCGCCGAGACCCCATTCCTCCAGTGTGTGAATGGACGCGGGCCGGCGCCACCGGCCCGCGGCGAATCCCATGATCGTTACTAGCCCGAAGACGAACGCGAAGATCCAGAATTGGGTCTGGTTGTCGGCGAAGGACGGCATCGGAATGGTCACCGGTCCTTCGTGGCGACGTGCACGACCGTGATCACCAGCGAGGCGAGCCCGGCGAACGCCAGCTGCGACCAGTAGTAGAACGGGATGCCGAGCAGTCTCGGCTCCATCTCGTCGTAGAGCACCGGCATCAGCGGGATCACGATCGGCACCCAGAGCAGCCAGTGCCACGGGCTGGAATCGGCGCGCTCGCCGCCGGCCCGGGCGGTCCGGCCGTCGTGCCGGGCGTACCGATCGGATCGGGTCGGTCGTGAATATGGCGGCCGGCCATGGAAGTCGTCGGCCATGTCGGACTCCATTCGGAAAAGGATGTGCCCGATGATCTTCTGGAGGGGGTGTGGATCGATCTGCGTCGTCGGCGATCGAAATCCTGTCGGCGACTGAGTGGCCGCGCAGTAACCCGATGGAAATCTCGACTGAATCGTTATCCACGCATGGGAAATGCATGGAACATGCAGCCATTCATCGTTGTGCCCGCGCTTCGCCGTGATCGACTGCGCACCGAGCGTGATCGGCGTCTGTGCCACCCCGGGAAATGGCGTCGGTGTGCCCGGCGTTGACCCGATACGATGGCAACTACTCGCCCGCCGCGCCGTCGGGGTGCGGCACCAAGATCGGAAGCAGGTGGCGGAGGCCCGCGGGCCGCACTATGACCGGCACACCAACCCCGGGAAACGCCCGGGCGCAGACCAGGATCACGGTCTCCGACCCCAAGATCATGGTGAACCTGCTCGGCCCGGGCGACGAGATCCTCCGGCTCATCGAGCGCTCACTGCCCGCGTGTGACGTGCACGTCCGTGGCAACGAGATCACCATCACCGGCGCACCCGCCGACAACGCGCTCGCCGAGCGCCTCTTCGCCGAGCTCGTCGAGCTGATCGAGAAGGGCGAGACGCTCACGGTGGACGCGGTGCGGCGCACCGTCGGCATGCTCCAGCAGGGCACCGCCGAGCGCCCGGCCGACGTGCTCACGCTCAACATCCTGTCCCGGCGCGGGAAGACGATCCGCCCGAAGACGCTGGGCCAGAAGCGGTACGTCGACTCCATCGACACCCACACCATCGTCTTCGGCATCGGCCCGGCCGGTACCGGTAAGACCTACCTCGCGATGGCGAAGGCGGTCCAGGCGCTGCAGGCCAAGCAGGTCAACCGCATCATCCTGACCCGGCCGGCGGTCGAGGCGGGTGAGCGGCTCGGCTTCCTGCCCGGCACGCTGAACGAGAAGATCGACCCGTACCTGCGGCCGCTCTACGACGCGCTGCACGACATGCTCGACCCCGAGTCGATCCCACGCCTGATGCAGGCCGGCACGATCGAGGTCGCACCCCTGGCGTACATGCGCGGGCGCACGCTCAACGACGCGTTCATCATCCTGGACGAGGCGCAGAACACCACGCCCGAGCAGATGAAGATGTTCCTCACCCGGCTCGGCTTCGGCTCGAAGATCGTGGTGACCGGCGACATCACCCAGGTCGACCTCCCCGGGGGCACCGTCAGCGGCCTCCGGATGGTGCGTGAGATCCTGGACGGCGTCGAGGACGTTCACTTCGCGCAGCTGGGCAGCGCCGACGTGGTGCGTCACCGCCTGGTCGGCGACATCGTCGACGCGTACGCGAAGTGGGACGCCGACCAGAACCAGGGGCAGGTCCGCTCCGCGAACGTGCCGGGCCGCGCCGGCCGCCGGCGCTAGAACACAGGGAAGAGACGACAACCGCAGTGTCCATCGATATCGCCAACGAGTCCGGGGTCGACGTCGACACCGACGCCATCCTGGACGTGGCGCGGCACGCGCTCGACGAGATGGGTGTCAACCCGCTCGCCGAGCTCGCCATCCTGCTCGTCGACATCGAGTACATGTCCGAGCTGAACCACCGGTGGATGGGCGGCGACGGCCCCACCGACGTGCTCGCCTTCCCGATGGACGAGGGGAGCGTGGACCACGGGCCGGGCGAGTCGTCCGGCGGCGAGCCCGCGCTCCTCGGCGACATCGTGCTCTGCCCGGAGGTGGCGGCCAAGCAGGCGGTCACCGCCGGGCACACCGCCGCGGACGAGCTGCACCTGCTCACCGTGCACGGCGCCCTCCACCTGCTCGGTTACGACCACGCGGAGCCGGAGGAGGAGCGGGAGATGTTCGGTCTCCAGGCTCGCCTGCTCAGCGGGTGGCAGGCCCAGCGCCGATCGGCGAAAGAACCCTCCTGATGCCCACCGCATCGGCCACCCCCGCGGGGCTACCGGACCTGCAGCTGCTCTTCATCGCGGCCGGACTGGTGATCCTCGCGGGGGTCTTCGCGATGACCGAGGCGGCCCTGGCGGCGGTCTCCCCGGCCCGCGCCGGCGAACAGGCCCGGGAGGGCATGCGGGGCGCGCGCACGCTGCAGATCGTGGCGTCCGACGCGGCCCGGCACATCAACCTGCTCCTGCTGGTCCGGCTGCTCTCCGAACTGACCGCGACCACGCTGGTCGCGCTGGTCGCGGTGGACACGTTCGGCGCCGGGTGGCGGGCCGCGCTGATCACCGCGGGCGCGATGACCGTGGTCAGCTTCATCGCGGTCGGCGTGGCACCGCGCACGGTCGGCCGGCAGCACGCGTACGCGGTCGGCCGCGCCACCGCACCGCTGGTGCGCTGGCTGGGCCGCGCGCTGAACCCGCTGGCCTCGCTGCTCATCCTGATCGGTAACGCGCTCACGCCCGGCAAGGGCTTCCGGGACGGCCCGTTCGCCACCCAGGTGGAGCTGCGCGAGCTGGTCGACCTGGCCGAGCAGCGCGGCGTCGTCGAGCACGGCGAGCGCGAGATGATCCACTCGGTCTTCGGGCTCGGCGACACGATCGCGCGCGAGGTGATGGTCCCGCGCACCGAGATGGTGTGGATCGAGGGGCACAAGAGCCTGCGGCAGTCGCTGATGCTGTTCATGCGCTCCGGCTTCTCCCGCATCCCGGTGATCGGCGACAGCGTGGACGACGTGCTCGGGGTGATCTTCCTCAAGGACGTGATCCGCCGCACCCAGGGCGATGACCCGGCCGCGGACGCCACGCCGGTCGCGGAGCTGATGCGCGAGGCCACGTTCGTGCCGGAGTCGAAGCCGGTCGACGACCTGCTCTCCGAGATGCAGGCCGCGCGTACCCACCTGGTCGTGGTGGTCGACGAGTACGGCGGCACGGCCGGCCTGGTCACGATCGAGGACATCCTCGAGGAGATCGTCGGCGAGATCACCGACGAGTACGACGTGGACGAGCGCCCGCCGGTCGAGCGGCTGGAGGACGGCGCGGTGCGCGTCACCGCCCGGCTGCCGATCGAGGACCTGGGCGAGATCTTCGCGGTCGAGCTGCCGGCGGACGAGGTCGAGACCGTGGGCGGCCTGCTCGCCCAGGCCCTGGGCCGCGTTCCGATCCCGGGCGCGACCGCTAATGTGGGCGGGCTGCGCCTGGTCGCCGAGGGCACCACGGGCCGGCGGAACCGGATCGACTCGGTCCTGGTCCGTCGCGCCCCCGAGGACGAGACCGCCGCCGATGACCGTTCTGACAGCGCCGACGAGAGGCAACCCGCTGATGCCTGAGCCCACCGTGACCGCCGTGCCGGCCTCGACCGAGGCGGTGACGCTCGCCGCCGAGGATGCGAAACTGGTGACCCTGGCCCGGAGCGTCCGGGCGCGGGTGGGCGCCGTCGAGGGCGCGGCCGTGCGGGACCAGGACGGGCGGACGTACGCGGCCGCCACCGTGGCGCTGCCGTCCCTGACGGTGACGGCGCTGCAGCTCGCGGTCGCGTCCGCGGTGTCGGCCGGCGCGACCCGGCTGGAGGCGGCGGCCGTGGTGACGGAGGCGTCCGCGCTGGACGGCTCCGGGCACGCGGCCGTGCGGGACCTCGCCGCGGACGCGCCGATCTTCGTGGCCGCCCCGGACGGCGTCGTGTTCGGCACGGTCACGGCATGAGGGCGACGTACCGCGCCGGGTTCGCCTGCTTCGTGGGCCGGCCGAACGCCGGCAAGTCCACGCTGACCAACGCGATCATCGGGCAGAAGATCGCGATCACGTCGAACAAGCCGCAGACCACCCGGCACGTCATCCGCGGTGTGCTGCACCGGCCGGACGGCCAGATCGTGCTGGTCGACACGCCAGGTCTGCACCGGCCGCGCACGCTGCTCGGTGAGCGCCTCAACGACCTGGTCCGCACCACCTGGAGCGAGGTCGACGTGATCGGCCTCTGCATCCCGGCGAACGAGCCGGTGGGCCGCGGCGACAAGTTCATCAGCGGCGAGCTGTCCGAGCTGAAGGCGACCGTGCTGGCCGTGGTCACCAAGACCGACCTGGTGCCGGACAAGAAGAAGCTGGCCGAGCAGCTGCTGGCCGTGTCCCAGCTGGCCGACTTCGCGGAGATCGTGCCGGTCAGCGCGGTCTCCGGCAGCCAGGTGGGCATGCTCACCGACGTGATGGCGAAGTACATGCCGGAGTCCCCGCAGCTCTACCCGGACGACATCCTGACCGACGAGCCGGAGCGGGTGCTGATCGGCGAGCTGATCCGTGAGTCCGCGCTGGAGGGCGTGCGCGACGAGCTGCCGCACTCGCTGGCCGTGCTGGTCGAGGAGATGGTGGAGGAGGAGTCGGTGCTGCGCGTCTACGCGGACGTGTACGTCGAGCGCTCCAGCCAGAAGGCCATCATGATCGGGCACAAGGGCAGCCGGCTCAAGGAGGTCGGCACCCGCGCCCGCGCCGAGATCGAGAAGCTGCTCGGCCGCCGTATCTACCTCGACCTGCACATCCGCGTGGCCAAGGAGTGGCAGCGAGACCCTAAGCAGCTGCGACGCCTGGGCTTTTAGTCGCGTCTATGCGGATTTGTCGTACGAACTGATCTTCATAACGGTTCGGGCGACGCGACGTGTTCTTCTCCACTCCGGTCGGCGGACGCTACTCATCCGTACGCCGGTAGGCTTGTGGTGATGCACGTCAATGGCGGCACTTTGTCCCTTTTGCCGCTGGCGACCCGGAGTTCGACGGTCGCCCTTTCGGGGTAATGGTTCCACCGGCTCCCGTTGCTGAATTCCCGTCCGGGGCGGACCGCGCCGGGCCCGACCAGGCTTGGGTAGATGAGAAATCGATATCTGGACCTATTGCGCGCGGCCGCCGTCCTTCGGGTGGTCGTTTATCACGTCACCGGCTTGGCCGCGCTCACCGTCGTGCTGCCGGCCATGTCCGTGATGTTCGCGCTCGGCGGCTCACTGATGGCCGCCTCGGTCGACCGGTTCGGTGTCTCCGCGATCGGCCGGCGCATGCGGCGCCTGCTGCCCTCGCTCTGGGCGGTGATGGCGGTCTTCCTGCCCGCCATGCTGCTCACCGGGCTGGACTGGGACTGGCGCATCCTGTTCTGGATCGCGCCGTTCATCGACCCGCCGGCCAGCGGGCTCGGCCTCGCCGCGCTCTCCGCCAACTGGTACCTGCGCGACTTCCTCTGGTTCGTCGCGCTCTCCCCGCTGGCGCTGCCGCTCTTCCGCCGGTTCCCGCTGCCCACGATCGCCGCGCCGTTCGTGCTGCTGGTGGTGACCGAGCTGAAGCTGGTCACGATCGACAACTACGTGCTGCGCGACATCGGGCTGTACTTCGGCGCCTGGCTGCTCGGCTTCGCGCACCACGACGGCATGCTGCGCCGCCTCACCTGGCGCCGGCTGGTGCCGATCGCGGCCGTGCTGGCGATCACGGGCGCGGCCTGGTTCCTCACCCACCCCGGCCCGCGCGGCTACGACCTGAACGACATCCGGATCGGCAACGCGCTCTGGTCCACCGCGTTCGTGCTGCTCGCGCTCGGTCTCGCGCCGGACGCGCTGCCCTGGCTGAGTCGCCGCCCGCGCCTCGACCGGCTGGTCACGCTGCTCAACAGCCGCGCACTGACCATCTACCTCTGGCACGTGCCGATCATCGTGGGCCTCGGCTGGGTGGCGGCCCGCTACGGCTGGCCGCAGACCGGCGCGCTCGCGGTCACGGTGAAGCTCGTGCTCGTGTCGCTGCTGCTGGCGGTGGCGGTGGCCGCGTTCGGCTGGGTGGAGGACGTCGCGGCGAAGCGGCGCCCCGAGCTGATCCCGGGACGCGCCCGCACCCGGCCGGCGGCCGTGCGGCCGGGGCCGGCCCGGGACGCGCACCCCGAGCCGGTCCGGGACCCACGGACCGGGCCGGTCCGCGGCTCGCTCACCGAGGAGATCCTGGTCTCAGGCGCGCAGGACGTTCAGGTCGCCGCTGTCCGCGCGTAGGTCGAGCACGGTGGTGGCGGCCGGGTCGTCCGCGATGCCGACGTCCACCTGGCCGGAGTCGACGTCCGTCCGCACCCGGTACTTCCCGTCCGGCACCCGCAGCGTCAGGTTGCCGCTGTCCACCCGCGCGGTGACCGGGACCGCCACGGCGAGCGTCAGGTCGGCGTCGCCGGACTCGACGACCGTGGTCACCGCGCCGCCCAGCGCGCTCGCGGACAGCGTGCCGGACTGGACGCGCAGGTCGGCCGGGCCGGTCACGCGCGACACGGTCACGTCGCCGGAGTCGGCCTGCAGCCGGAGCGGGCCGTCGACGCCGTCCGCGGTGAACGAGCCGGACTCGATCCGCAGGTTCACCGCGCCGACCGCGGTCAGCCGCACGTCGCCGGCGTCGCTCTGCCCGCCGACCCGCACACCGCGCGGCGCGCTGACCGTGTAGTCGACGTCGCACCTCGAGCCGCAGTCCGTGTCGATCACCAGCGCGGTGCCCTCGATCCGGTAGCCGGTCTCCGGCGCGTTCACGCTGCTGTACCGCACCACGCGGTCGATCTGGGTGTCCGTGCGATCCGCCGTGGTCACCACGACCGTGCCGCCGTCGCCGGTGAGGCGGATCTCGGTGATCGCGATCGGCTCGGTGCTCCGGAACTCCATCTCGCGGGCGTTCCGCCCGGCACAGCCGGCGCCGAGCACGGTGATCCCCGCGAGGAGCGCCACCAGGGTCGTTCGTGCGGTCATGGTGCTGACCGTAGTGCGGCGGCACCCGTACCCGGATCCGAGCTTTCCCCTGAGAACCCCCTGATAGCGACCGGCAGGCACAATGGGAGGGTGGCCCGCATACCCCGCCAGCTCTACCGCGACGACGGACTGGTGCTGCGCGTGCAGAAACTGGGCGAGTCGGACCGGATCATCACGCTGCTGACCCGGCACCACGGGCGGCTGCGCGCGGTCGCCCGCGGCGTGCGGCGCACCAACTCCCGGTTCGGCGCGCGGCTGGAGCCGTTCGGCCACGTCGACCTGCAGCTGGCCGGCGACCCGAAGGACCACGGCGGCGGCCTGCACACGGTCAGCCAGGTCGAGGCCGTCGAGCTGTACGGCAAACGGTTCCTCGCCGACTACCCGCGTTACACGGCCGCGTCCGCGGTGGCGGAGACCGCGGAACGGCTGACCCCGGTCGAGCGCGAGCCGTCGCTGCGGATGTTCCAGCTCACGCTGGGCGCGCTCCGGGCGCTGGCCGCCGGTGAGCACCTGGCGACGCTGGTGCTGGACGCCTACCTGCTGCGCGGCATGGGCCTGGCCGGCTGGGCGCCGGCGATCACCGAGTGCGCGGTCTGCGGCGAGCCGGGCACGCACCGCGCGTTCTCCGTGCCGGCCGGCGGCAGCGTCTGCCCGGACTGCAGGCCGCCGGGCTCCGCGCACCCCGCTCCGGCCACGCTCGAGCTGATGAGCGCGCTGACCAAGGGTGACTGGAAGACAGCGGACAGTGCCGATCCGTCCCATCAGCGAGAGTGCAGCGGCCTGACGGCGGCGCACCTGCAGTGGCATCTGGAGCGCGGGTTACGCTCCCTGCCGCTGGTCGACCGTAGTTAGTTAGGAAACCGACATATGCGTGCCTTCGCCCGCCGCAGCACGGCGCCCGTCCGTCAGCCCACGCCGCACCCGTCCGGTGCCCGGCCGCCGTCGCTGCCGGCGGAGTCGCTGCCGAAGCACGTGGCGATCGTGATGGACGGCAACGGGCGGTGGGCCAAGGAGCGCGGCCTGGCCCGGACCAAGGGGCACGAGGCGGGCGAGCACTCGCTCTTCGACACCATCGAGGGCGCGATCGAGCTCGGCATCCCGTACCTGTCGGCGTACGCGTTCTCCACCGAGAACTGGCGTCGCTCGCCGGACGAGGTGCGCTTCCTGATGGGCTTCAACCGGGACGTCATCCACCGCCGCCGGGACGAGCTGCGCGATCTCGGCGTCCGGATCGTCTGGTCCGGCCGGGCCGGGCGGCTGTGGAAGAGCGTGATCGGCGAGTTGACCACCGCCGAGGAGATGTCGAAGAAGAACGCCACGCTCACGCTGCAGTTCTGTGTGAACTACGGCGGTCAGGCGGAGATCGCGGACGCGGCGCAGGCGATCGCGCGGGACGTGGCGGCCGGCAAGGTCAACCCGGAGAAGGTCAACGAGAAGCTGATCGCGAAGTACCTCTACCACCCCGAGGTGCCGGACGTGGACATGTTCCTGCGTCCCTCCGGCGAGCAGCGCATCTCGAACTTCCTGCTCTGGCAGTCCGCCTACGCCGAGCTGGTCTACCTGGACACGCTCTGGCCCGACTTCGACCGCCGCCACCTGTGGTACGCGTGCGAGCTCTACGCCCAGCGGGACCGCCGGTTCGGCGGCGCGCTGCCGAACCCGGTGCCGCCGCCCAAGCCGGCCGATGACTGACCGCTCAGTTCATTTGTTCACCATCCGAAGACTGGGCGGGACGACCACTCTCCACACTGGACGACCCCTATTCTGGCGCGAACCGATTCCCGCGCTGGAAAGGTGCTTCCATGGAAGGTGCAGAGCGTCCCGTCTGGGCTCCGGATGAGGTCGACCTGACCAAGCCCAGCGTCGCGCGCGTCTACGACTACTACCTGGGCGGCTCGCACAACTTCGCGGTGGACCGGGCGTTCGCGGCCAAGGTCCTGGAGGCGATGCCGGACCTGCCCAAGCACGCGCAGGAGAACCGGGCGTTCCTGCGCCGCGCGGTGCGGGCGCTGGTCGCCGAGGGCATCGACCAGTTCGTCGACCTGGGCTCCGGCATACCCACGGTGGGCAACGTGCACGAGGTGGCGCAGGCTCTCAACCCGGACGCGCGGATCGCGTACGTGGACTGGGACCCGGTCGCGCTCGCGCACAGCCGCGCGATCCTGGCGGACAACCCGAACGCGACCGTGGTCGCCGGTGACCTGCGCCGCCCGGCCGAGCTGCTGAACGACCCGCAGCTGCACAAGGCCGTCGACCTCAGCCGCCCGGTCGCCGTGCTGATCGTCTCCGTGCTGCACTTCGTGCCGGACGACGAGAAGCCGGAGGAGATCGTGGCGACGATGACGCAGAGCGTGGCGCCGGGCAGCTTCGTGGTGATCTCGCACGCCAGCAACGACCGGTCCGGGCAGCCGGACCAGGCGGAGAAGGCCGAGGAGATCTACAACCGGACGGCCAGTCCGTTCCGGATGCGTGACCGGCACGAGATAACCGCGCTCTTCGGCGGGCTGGAGCTGGTCGAGCCGGGCGTCGTGCAGATGCCGCTGTGGCGGCCGGACTCGCCCGAGGACGTCGGCCCGGACGCGGCCACCTATCCGGGATTCGCGGGTGTCGCCCGCATCCGCTGAACCGCTCGCGGCCCGCGTCGCCCGGGCGTGGGCCCGGGCGATCAGCCGCACCAGTTACGTGTCGATGGCGCACCGCGAGCTGATCGACTACCTCACCGTGCCCGCGGAGCGGCTCGTCCGCGCGCTGGAGTCGGAGAACCACGACCCGCTGATCCCGTACGGCATCGGATTCGCCCTGGTCGAGGACCACTTCACCGAACCGGCGTCGCTGGACCGGACGCTCGCGGTGCTGGGCGAGGAACTGGCCCCGCTGGGCCGCGCCCACCGGCTCGCGGCCGTGCTGGGCGCGATCGGGGCCGGGTTCGCCCGCGCGCTCAAGGAACGCACGCTCGCGGAGCAGGAGAACATCCGCGACGCCGCGCTCATCGCCCGGTCCGCCGCGGAGGAGGCGCGCTGGACCAGCGAGGCCCGGTTCCGGGCGATCTTCGCGGAGGCGGTGATCGGCATCGGCGTCGCGGAGCTGGACGGCTCGATCATCGACGTGAACGCCGCGATCTGCGAGATGTTCGGCTACACGCGCGCGGAGTTCCTCACCCAGAACGTCTCCACGTTCATCCACCCGCAGGACGCGCCCGACGTCTGGGACAGGTACCAGGACCTGGTGGACGGCAAGCTCGACCACTTCCGGCTGGAGAAGCCGTACGCGCGCAACGGCGGCGGCAGCATCTGGACCGACCTGGTGGTGTCGCTGGTCCGCGCGCACGACGGCACGCCCCGGTTCGTGGTCGCCATGGTCGAGGACATCACCGAGCGGCACCGCCTCCAGCTCCAGCTCGAACACCAGGCGCTGCACGACCCGCTGACCGACCTGCCGAACCGGACGCTGCTGTTCACCCGGCTGGAGGAGGCGCTGGCCGACCCGGAGCCGCACGGCCGGGTCGGGCTCTGCTACCTCGACCTGGACGGCTTCAAGGCGATCAACGACACGCTCGGCCACGCGGCCGGCGACCAGCTGCTGCGCACGGTCGCGGGCCGGCTCGCGGCCGCGGTCTCCGGCGGCGCCGCGAACGGCACCATGGTCGCGCGGATGGGTGGCGACGAGTTCGTGGTGCTGGTCCCGCGCTCGTCCGGCACCGCGGAACTCGTCGGCGTGGCCGAGGCCGCGCTCGCCGCGGTGCGCCGCCCGGTCCGGCTGGACGGCCGCTCGCTGACGGTCTCGGCCAGCGCCGGGCTGATCGAGCGGCCGGCCGGGGGCGACACCACCGCGGCCGAGCTGATGAAGGCCGCGGACACCACGCTCTACTGGGCGAAGGGCGACGGCCGGGACCGGTGGGCGTTCTTCGACGAGGACCGCTACGCCACCGACATCAGCCGCTACCGGCTCTCCGCCGAGCTGCCGCGCGCGCTTGCCCAGCACGAGTTCTTCGTCGAGTACCAGCCGCTGGTCCGGCTCGGCGACGACGGCGTGGCCGGGGTGGAGGCGCTGGTGCGCTGGCAGCACCCGGAGCTCGGGCTGCTGCGCCCGGACCTGTTCGTGCCGCTGGCCGAGGAGACCGGCCTGATCGTGCCGCTCGGCCGCTGGGTGCTGCGCGAGGCGTGCGGCCAGGCCGCCCGCTGGCGCGCCGCGCACCCGGACAGGACGCTGCTGGTCAGCGTGAACGTGGCGGTCCGCCAGCTCCGCGAGCCCGGCTTCGTGGCGGAGGTCCGCGACGCGTTGACCACCACCGGCCTGGAACCGTCCGCGCTGCAGCTGGAGCTGACCGAGAGCACGTTGATGGGCACCACCGGTGAACCGCTGCGCCGGCTGCGCGCCCTCGCCGACCTGGGCATCCGGATCGCCATCGACGACTTCGGCACCGGTTACTCGAACCTCGCCTACCTGCGCAACCTGCCGGTCACCGGCCTCAAGCTGGCCGGCACGTTCGTCACCGGCAAGACCCGCGCCGACCTGCCGGACCGCGTCGACCGCGAGATACTGGCCGCGCTGGTCCGCCTGGCCCACGCGCTCGGCCTCACCGTGATCGCCGAGGGCGTCGAGACCGCGGAACAGGCCGCCCTGCTCCGCACGCTCGACTGCGACATGGTGCAGGGCTGGCACTACGCCCGCGCGGAACACCCCGACGCGTTCGCCGCCCGCCTGGCGGCGACGGTCTGACGAGCCCGGAGACCACCGAGCCAAGAAACATTGAGCCCGGAAAACATCAGAAGCGGATCTACCCGCTTCCGGCGTGGTCGCCGTCCGCATGCTCCCGCGGGCACCGGTCGTCGCCGGGGCTCCTCCCTGCACGGACCGCGGGTGGTCACCGAAAACCCGCGACCGTCACCGCGGCCGGTCCGCCCGGCGGCGAGGCCGCGTGGGGTGTCGTGGTGACCACCCACCCGACGTGCAGGGAGGCCGCCCGCGGCCGACCGGTGCCCGCGGGAGCATGCGGAACTCAGCCACGCCGGAGGCGGGTAGATCCGCTTCTGTGGGTGTTCAGTGGTCCGCGCAGCAGGGGGTCGGGTTCGGGACCTCGAACGGGGCGAGACGACCGCCGACGATCGGGACCAGGACCAGCTCCAGCTTTCCGGCGCGCAGGAGCGGCCGGACGAAGTCGCGGGTCTCGATCAGCGCGTCCGGGGCGGCGTCGGTGCCGCCGAGGACCGTGACCCGCTCGATCGCGCTGCGGTCCAGCAGGTCGGCGACGGTGAGCGTGCCGGTCAGGGACTCGACGCCGGGGTAGACGACGGCACGGCCGGAGACGTGGGCCCGGTGCCGGGCGGCGGCCTCGTCGGCCGCCGCCCGCAGGTCCGGGTCCGTCTCGGGCAGCGCGACGCCGTCCGGCGCCGCGACGCTCAGCGCCACGTGCGGGTACGGCGCGGGCACGTTGTGCGTGCACGCGACCAGGCCGGGCACGGCCGGCAGATGTGCGGCCAGCCAGTGCTCGGCCTCGGCGTCGGTGGCGTGCCCCAGGCTCAGCCCGAGATGGACGGTGGACATCAGTAGGGCAGGACCCAGATCGGGTTCGCGTAGAACCACAGGTCGAGCCACGGGTCGGCGTCGCCGACCACGTCCAGCTTCGGGCCGGTCGGGTCGACCGCGGCGCCGTACAGGCCGGGCTGGCTGAAGTTGCCGTCGGTGCCGCGCACGCGGAAGTAGAACGGCGACGAGACCCGCCCGAACGAGTACGTGAAGGAGGCCGTCTTCTTCCCCTTCGCGACCTCGAACGACGTGACCACCCGGGTCTTCGGCGCGGTGAACACGTCGCGGTCCGCGGCGGCACCGGTGACCGCGCCCTGGATCAGGTCGACGCGGGCCAGCACCGGGAGCAGCTGCGCCCAGTTCGGCTTGTCGGCCAGCTCGACGTCGATGGTGACCTCGACGGCGGTGCCCTTGCGGACCTTCAGCACGCCGCCGAGCGGGGTGCCGCCCCGGCGGTTGCGGTCGCCCTGCACCCGCGCGCGCACGTCCAGCGACTTGATCAGGCCGCCGTGGTCCACCCAGACGCGGCCGGCGCGCAGGCCGTCCATCACGTGGCGGTAGTCGTCGCCGGCCGCGCCGACGTGCGTGCGGCTGTAGAAGCCGGGCCAGAAGTCACCGGCGGTCACGTCCGGCTTGACGCCGTGCTGCGGGTCGTTGTAGCGGCCGTTCGCGTTGAAGTCGCTGTTCGCGCCGCGGATCGAGGTGTCCCAGAGGACGCTGTGCGAGTCCGAGTTCGCGGTGATCCACCACGGCTTGCCCTCGGCCAGCAGGCTGTCCCAGAGGCCGCCGACCGTGGCGGTCATCCAGTCGAAGCCGCCCCAGGTCCGGTAGCTCTCCAGCGGGTACGCCGGGAACGAGTCCGCGCCGGGGCTGCTGTCGTAGAAGCCGCGGCCGGCACCCGGGCCGAACGCGCTGGTCGGGATCGCGGCGGCCTGGTGACCGGGCGCGCCCTCGAAGCCCAGCGCGATCTCCGGCTGCGCGTCCCGCCAGCCGCGGATCTCGTGCGGCGAGTCGAGGCCCTTGCGGGACGGGTGGTTCGCGAAGAACATCGCGTCGCTGACCCGGCGGTTCTTCTTCGCGGCGGCGAGGAAGTTGAGGCCGGCGATGGCCAGCGTCTCGTTCGCGGCCGACTGCGAGCTGGCGCCCTTGACGCTGCCGTCGTAGTTGGTCTCGAACTCCTTGAGGACCTCCACCTCCTTCTTCCCCGGGTGCACGATGATCGTGCCGTGCTCCGCGGCCGGGATGTTCCACTCCAGACCCTGGAAGACCAGCGCCTCCGGGAACTTCTCGCGCGCCGCGACGATGTCCGGGTTGACCTTGTCGACGCCGATCTTGGCGTGCGTCGCGCCGCCGTGGTCCGTGATGACCAGCCAGTCCAGCCCGTACGCGAGGCCGTGCTGCACGTGGTCGGCGACCCGGTACTTCCCGTCGCTGCTGTACTGGGTGTGGATGTGGTGGTCGCCGGCCTTCCAGCTGAAGTCACCGGTCCGCTGCCCACCGCCGTGCGCGACCGCGATGTCCGGCGTGCCGAGGACGCCGCCGGCGGTGCCCGCACCGGTCAGGCCGGCGGCCGCGCCGAGCAGGCCCGCGCCGCGCAGGAAGCCGCGGCGGCTCACGTCGGCGGGGGAGAGCTCACTGTCCGGGATGGACAGGTCGAGCGCGTCCGGCGTGGAGCCGTGATCGTGGTCGTGATCGTGGGAGTGGTCGTGCGTGTGCGGGTGGCCGTGGCCCATGTCGCGTCTCCTGATGTTTCGCGATGATCCATCGGTCACGTTCGTCGTCCATGGCGAACGGCAGGTGACGTTTCGTCGGCACCTATGCGAACATGCGCATCTGATCGTCAGATGATGGGCCGGAACACGCCGGTCAGCACGCTGATCGCCAGCGCGGCGGCGCTGAGCCCGGCCGCGGCGACCATCAGGAGCGCGTCCGGGTACCGGAAGGACTGGCGGCGGGCGACGGTCCGGGGCGTCCGCGCGTCGAAGCCCCGCGCGTCCATCGCGGTGGCCAGCCGCACGCCCCGCCGGATCGCGCCGACCAGCAGCGCGAACGCGGCCGACACGAAGATCCGGACCGCGGCGGCCGGGTTGCGGCCCGCGTCCACGCCCCGCGCCCGGCGGGCCGCGGCCAGCGTCCGCCACTCGTCCGTCAGCAGCGGCACCATCCGGAACGCGGCGAGCGCGCCGATCGCGAACCGGGGCGAGATCCGGGCGTTCTGGATCAGCGCGTCGGCCAGGTCCGTCGGGTCCGTGGTGGACAGCACGATCAGGCCGGGCAGCGCGATCGCCACCACGCGCAGCGCCATGCCGAGCGCGGTCCACAGCACGCCGGTGGTGAGCAGCACCGGCCCGGCGTCCAGCAGCACGGTGCCGGACCGGTCCGCCGCGAACAGCAGCAGCGTGACCAGCGTCCCGGCGATGCTGAGCAGCAGCGGCGCGGCCCGGCGCAGCAGCGCCAGCGGGCGGACGCCGAACAGCGGCAGCACGGCGAGCTCCACCGCGACCGCCACGGCCGGGGCGACCGGGTCCAGCGTCGCGATCAGCGGCAGCGAGAAGAGCAGTGCGGCGGCGAGCTTCGCGGCCGGGTTGCGCCGGGCCAGGACCGGCGTCGCGCGGCGCTCGACGCCGCGCTCCACGGTCCCGGTCACCGGCCGGCCCCCAGCGTGGTGACCTCGTCCGCGAGCACGGCGACCACGTCCGGGTCGTGGGTGACCGCGACGATCGCGGCGCCGTCGGAGTCGCGCAGCGCGGCGAGCAGGTCGATCAGTTCGATCCAGGTGCGGCGGTCCTGGCCGAACGTCGGCTCGTCCAGGACCAGCACGGCCGGGCCGGCGGCCAGCGCGGTCGCCACGCTCAGCCGCCGCGCCTCGCCGCCGGAGAGCGTGAACGGGTTCGCGCCGGCCAGCCGGGTCAGCCGCAGCCGCTCCAGCAGACCGTCCACCACCGCGGTCACGTCCGCGGGGGAGCGGCGTTGGCGGCGCGGGCCGAGCGCGAGCTCCTCCCGGACCGTACCGGTGACGAACTGGTGCTCCGGGTTCTGGAAGACCGAGCCGATCCGGCCGGCCAGCGCGGCGGCCCGCCACCGGTGCGGCGGGCGGGACGCGTCCGGCCCGGCCAGCGCGGGCGTGGCCCGGACCGCGCCGCTGTCCGGGGCGAGCAGACCACCGAGCAACCGGGCCAGGGTGGACTTGCCGGCGCCGTTGGGGCCCAGGATCGCGTGCACGTGCGCGCGCCGGATGCCCAGCTCGGCCAGGTCCAGGCGGCCGTGCACCGAGACCCGGTCCGCGCGGAGCACCTCGTCACCGGCCGGGTGCCCGGCCCGCCGGGGCGCGATCGGGTGGCCGGGCACCCAGATGCCGGCCTCGGCCAGCGTGGCGCCGTGCTCCGCGAAGACGCGGTCCGGCGGCCCGTCCGCGAGCACGCCGCCGCCCGCGGCCAGCACCACCACGCGGTTGATCAACGGCAGCACCTCGGCGACCCGGTGCTCGACCACGATCAGCGCGGCGTCCGGGTCGAGCGCGCGGGCCAGCGCGTCACGGATCAGCGCGGCGCCGGCCGGGTCCAGGTTCGCGGTCGGCTCGTCGAGCAGCAACAGCGCGGGCCGGATGGCCAGCACGCCGGCCAGCGCGAGCCGCTGCGCCTCACCGCCGGAGAGCGCGGCGGTCGGCCGGTCGCGGCCGTACGGGAAACCGGCCAGGTCGAGCGCGCGGTCCACCCGGGGCCAGATCTCCGGGCCGGGGACGCCCAGGTTCTCCAGGCCGAACGCCACGTCGTCGCCGCTGCGGCTCATCACCAGCTGGGTCTGCGGGTCCTGGAAGAGCAGCGCGGCACGCTGCGCCTCGACCACGCCCTCGGACTCGCCGGAGTCCTCCGGCAGCAGCCCGGCCAGCGCGGCCAGCAGCGTGGACTTGCCGGCGCCCGAGGCACCGAGCAGCAGTACGCGTTCGCCGGCCTCGACGGTCAGGTCCAGGCCGCGCACGGCCCAGTCCCGCCGGCCGGCGAACCGCCACCCGAAACCCCGGACGTCGGCGCGCATCTAGACCCGGCTCCGGTCCCGCCCGGCGGGGAACCGGTCGAGGACCCCGGTCGCGGCCAGCGCCCGGGCCAGGACCCAGGAACCGGCCCCGGCGATCACGCCCGCGCTCAGCACGGTGATCACGATCATCGGGATCCGAAACCCGACCAGCTCGGTCGCCGCGTAGTAGGCGAACGTGTCCCAGAGCGCGGCCGCGAGCCCGGCCAGCAGCCCGGACAGCACCGCGACCGGCAGCCGGAACGAGCGGTAGCCGACCGCGAGGAACGCCAGCTCCGCGCCGAGGCCCTGGACCAGGCCCTGCGGGATGACCGTGGTGCCCCAGGTGTTGCCGAGCAGCGCGGAGATGATCGCGGCGAGCGTCTCCGCGTAGAGTGCGGCGCCGGGCTTGCGGATGATCAGCCCGGCCAGCACGCCCGGGACCAGCCAGACGCCGTAGAGCACCGCCTGCGCGGGCGGGAAGAACGCGAAGGCGGCCTCGGTGCCGCCCCACACCAGGCCCCAGGCCCAGAAGACCACGCCGAACGCGGCGGCGATCACCGAGGCGACGACGATGTCGACGGTGCGCCACCTGTGTGAGGTGTTGCTCATGATGAATTGCCCCCTGAACACGATGGGGGGAAGACGCGCGCCACGGGTCCGGCGGACGGACCCGTGGCGCGGCGATGGAGTGGAAGACCGAACTCCCTGCGCTGGCATTACCCAGATCAGGTGGTTGAGGGTCTGCGGCGTCGCCCGCCGCACTCTCAGCGCTGTGCGCTCCCCTGTCGGATATGAAGTTGTCTCGCTGACGCTACCTCAGGGTGACCGGCCGGTTCCCGCTAGGGTTGTCGACGTGACGCAGACCTTCTCGGGCGACGGGATCGACTGGTCGGCACCGCCACCGCCCGATCAGAAACCGCCGCGGCGCAAACCGTTCGGCGGCCGGATCGGGTCGGTCGAGGTGCTGGCCGTGCTGCTGGTGCTCCTGGTGATCTTCCGCAACCCGCTGGGCGGCCTGATCTCCGCGCCGGTCCTGCAGACCTGGACCACGGTGTTCGTCTCCGTGATGGTGCAGGCGGTGCCGTTCCTGGTCTTCGGCGTGCTGCTCTCCGCCGTGATCGCGGTCTTCGTGCCGCGCTCGTTCTGGGCGCGCGCGCTGCCGAAGCACCCGGCGCTGGCGGTCCCGGTCGCCAGCGCGGCCGGTGTGGTGCTGCCCGGCTGCGAGTGCGGGTCCGTGCCGATCGCCGGGTCGCTGATCCGCCGCGGTGTCACGCCGGCCGCCGCGCTCGCGTTCCTGCTGGCCGCGCCCGCGATCAACCCGATCGTGCTGATCGCCACCGCGGTCGCGTTCCCGAACAATCCGGAGATGGTGGTGGGCCGCGCGCTCGCCAGCCTGATCGTGGCGATGCTGATGGGCTGGCTCTGGCTGCGCCTCGGCAAGGCCGACTGGATCAAGCTGCCGCACCGGCCCGACCTCGACGGCGTCTCGAAGATGCAGGCGTTCTGGGCCGCCACCCGGCACGACATCGTGCACGCGGGCGGCTTCCTGGTGATCGGCGCCGCGGCCGCCGCCACGATCAACGTGGTGGTGCCGGAGGCCTGGCTGCAGAGCCTCGCGGAGCAGCCGGTGCTGGCCGTGCTCGCGCTGGCCGTGCTCGCCGTGCTGCTCTCCATCTGCTCCGAGGCGGACGCGTTCGTGGCCGCCTCGCTCTCCCAGTTCTCGCTCACGTCGCGGCTGGTGTTCCTGGTGGTCGGCCCGATGGTCGACCTGAAACTGATCTCGATGCAGATCGGCGTCTTCGGGCGCCGCTTCGCCACCCGGTTCGCGCCGGCCACGTTCGTGACGGCGGTGCTGGTGGCGACCGGTGTGGGGATGGTGCTGCTGTGAACCGTCAGGCACAAGCGGTGATCATGCTGCTGTTCGGTGGCGCGATCCTCAAGGCGTCGATCGGCGATCTCTATCTCCGCTACGTCAAGGAGATCCTCCAGCCGTTCCTGATCGCCTCGGCGCTGCTGCTGATCGCGGCCGGCGTGATGACGCTCTGGTACGACCTGCGCAACCCGGCGGGCGAGCACGACCACGAACCGGACGACGGCCACGGGCACAAGCACCACGAGCCGCGCGTCGGCTGGCTGCTGATCCTGCCGGTGCTCGGGCTGCTGCTGGTCGCGCCGCCCGCGCTCGGCGCCTACGCGGCCGGGCAGTCCGGCAGCGCGCTCGCCGGGCAGCAGGCCGAGTCCGACTATCCGGCGCTGCCCGAGGGCGACCCGGTCGAGGTCACCATGCTGGACTACGCGTCCCGGGCCGTCTTCGACGAGGGCAAGTCGCTGACCGACCGGCGGCTGCTGCTCACCGGCTTCGTCACGCAGGGCCCGGACGGGCAGCCCATGCTGGCCCGTATGATCCTCAGCTGCTGCGCCGCGGACGGCCGGCCGATCAAGGTCGGGCTGAGCGGAAACGTGCCGACCGCCGTACCCTCGGACACATGGATCGAGGTCACCGGTTCCTACACCGCGAAGACCGCGAAGGATCCGGTCAACGAGGCCACGGTGCCCTACCTGGAGGTCGAGACGTGGCAGGAGATCCCGGCACCCAAGCAGCAGTACGAGTAGCCGCCCGCGGCCTCACGTTCGACGTCCTCGCCGGCGGTCCGGCGGACGGCGAGCCGATCCTGCTGCTGCACGGCTTCCCGCAGCACAGCGCGGAGTGGGAGCTGGTGACACCGCACCTGCACGCGGCCGGGATGCGGACGTACGCATTGGACCAGCGCGGCTACTCGCCGGGCGCGCGACCGTCCGGCGCGGCCGCCTACACGGTCGAGGAGCTGGTTGCGGACGCGGTCGCGGTGCTGGACGCGCTGGGCCTGGCCTCCGCGCACGTCTGCGGGCACGACTGGGGCGCGTTCGTCGCCTGGGCGCTGGCCGGGGCGCATCCGGACCGGGTGCGGTCGCTGACCGCGGTCTCCGTGCCGCACCCGCGCGCGATGGGCTGGGCGTTGCGCAACGACCGTGACCAGCGCCGCCGGTCGTCGTACATTCTGCTGTTCCGGCGCCGGTTCCTGGCCGAGGCGGTGCTGCTCGCGTTCCGTGGCCGGGCGCTGCGGAAGATGCTGATCGGTGCGCGTGCCGACCGCTACGTGTCCCGGATGCGGGAGCGCGGCGCGCTGACCGCGGCGCTGAACTGGTACCGCGCACCGTCCTCGGCGCGGACCGGCCCGATCGAGGTGCCGACCACGCTGGTCTGGAGCGACGGCGATCCCGCGCTCGGCCGCGCCGGGGCGGAGCGCACCGCGCGGTACGTGACCGCCGACTACCGGTTCGTGGAGCTGGCCGGTGTCGACCACTGGGTGCCGGAGCGCGTTCCGGACCGGTTGGCCGACGAGATCCTCTCCCGGGCCGGTATCGTCACCGGGTGAGTCTCCTCCCGCCGACCCGCTCCTCGCTGGCCGCGGATCTGGCCGCGCTGGGCGTCCGGCCCGGCGGCGTCGTGCTGGTGCACAGCTCGTTGCGCGCGATCGGCTGGGTGTGCGGCGGCGCGGAGGCGGTGGTGCTGGCGCTGCGCGACGTGCTCGGCCCGGACGGCACGCTGGTGGTGCCCACGCACACCCCGGTCAACTCCGACCCGGCCCGCTGGGTCGACCCGCCGGTGCCGGTCGAGTGGTGGGACGTGATCCGCGCGGAGACGCCCGCGTTCGACCCGGCCCGCACACCCGGCCGGGCCATGGGCGCGGTCGCCGAGCAGGTCCGCACCTGGCCGGGCGCGCGGCGCAGCGACCACCCGCAGGTGTCGTTCGCCGCGCTCGGGCCGCACGCGGCGGAGATCACCGAGGGGCACTCGCTCGGCGACGGGCTGGGCGAGACGTCCCCGCTCGGCCGGCTGCACCGGCTCGACGCGGACATCGTGATGCTCGGCACGGGCTGGGACACGTGCACGTCGTTCCACCTGGCCGAGTACCGCTGGGGCCGGGCGCCCCGGCACACCGAGGGCGGCGCGGTGCGCGGGCCGGACGGCGGTCGCGCGTGGGTGACCTGGGAGGACGTGGCGTTCGACGCGTCCGACTTCGAACTGATCGGCGCGGATCTGCCCGAGTTCGTACCGGTCCACACCGGAAGCGTGGGAACCGGCACCGGCACGCGCGTGGCGATGCCGGCCGCGGTCGGCTTCGCGGCCCGCTGGCTGCCGCTGCACCGGGTTTGATCTTCACACGGGGAGGGCATCACAGGGCCCGCTGAAACACATATGGAGGGCAGGCGATGGCGCACACCAAGGAGACCGAGAAACAACGCTGGGACCGCAACTTCCAGGACTTGCTCCAGGAGTTGCGAGTGGCGCAGACCGGCGTCCAGATTCTCTTCGCGTTCCTGCTCACGCTGCCGTTCGCGGCCGGCTTCGGCCAGACCACGCAGTTGCAGAAGGATGTCTACCTGATCGCGCTGGTCTCCGCCGCGTTCGCCACCGCGATGATCATTTCGCCGGTCGCGTTCCACCGCGCGCTGTTCCGCCAGGGCCGCAAGCCGGAACTGGTGCGGTACGCGCACAAGATGGCCACCGGCGGTCTCGCGTTCATGCTGATCTCGATGGTCAGCTCCGTTTTCGTGATCACCGACTTCCTGCTCAACCTGACCTGGGCGATCGTGCTCACCGCCGTCACCGGACTGTGGTTCGCCACGTTCTGGGCGCTGCTGCCCTTCGCGCGCCGCAACTGGGCGGATGACGACGACGAGGACGACGACGTCGCCTATGCGGAGGAGAGCAACGAGGCGGTGCTGCCCAGCCCCCGCTGACAGCGGGTAGCGTGCGGGGGCAGGAGGGTACGGCGCGTGTCCGTACCGTGTCAGGGGTTGTGCCGTGACGACCACAGACCGTTCCGATGCCACGCGGGCTTCCGATGCCACGCGCGCTTCCGACGCAGACGCCACGCGGGCTTCCGATGCCACGCGGCGTTCCCACGTCACCGAGCGGGAGGCCCGCCGGGTGGCGGAGGAGGCCCGCGCGCAGGACTGGGACCGGCCGAGTTTCGCCAAGGAGCTGTTCCTCGGCCGGTTCCGGCTCGACCTGATCGACCCCTATCCGGACGACGATCCGGCGCGGGCCGGTGACGCCGCGGAGTTCCTCGGGCGCCTGGAGGCGTTCCTGCGCTCCGAGGTGGACGCCGAGCGCATCGAGCGCGAGGCCCGCATCCCGGACGAGGTGCTCACCGGCCTCGCGGCGCTCGGCGCGTTCGGCATGACGATCGATCCACGGTACGGCGGGCAGGGCCTCTCCCACCTGCACTACTGCCGCGCGCTCACGCTGGTCGGCTCCGTCAGCCCGGCGCTCGCCGCGCTGCTGTCCGCGCACCAGTCGATCGGTGTACCGCAGCCGTTGAAGCTCTTCGGCACGGACGCGCAGCGGCGCGCGTTCCTGCCCCGGCTCGCCGCCGGTGAGGTGTCCGCGTTCCTGCTCACCGAGCCGGACTCCGGCTCCGACCCGGCCCGGCTGCGCACCACCGCCACCCCGGTCGAGGGCGGCTACCGGCTCGACGGCGTCAAGCTCTGGGCCACCAACGGCACGATCGCGTCGCTGCTGGTGGTGATGGCCCGGGTGCCGGACGCCGGGATCACCGCGTTCGTCGTCGAGGGCGACAGCGAGGGCATCACGGTCGAGCGCCGCAACGAGTTCCTCGGCCTGCGCGGCCTGGAGAACAGCGTCACCCGGTTCCACGACGTCTTCGTCCCGGACCGCAACGTGGTCGGCGGCGTCGGCAAGGGCCTGAAGATCGCGCTGACCACACTCAACACCGGCCGCCTCTCGCTGCCCGCGCTCTGCGTGGCCGCCGGCAAGTGGTCGCTGGCCGCCGCGCGCGAGTGGTCCGCCGCGCGGGTCCAGTGGGGACAGCCGGTCGGCCGGCACGAGGCGATCGCGAAGAAGCTGTCGTTCATCGCCGCGTCCACCTACGGCATGGAGTCCATGCTGGAGCTGTCCTGCCTGCTCGCGGACGAGGAGCGCGGCGACATCCGGATCGAGGCCGCGCTGGCCAAGCTCTACGCCAGCGAGACGGGCTGGCAGATCGCGGACGAACTGGTGCAGCTGCGCGGCGGCCGAGGCTACGAGACCGCGGCGTCGCTGGCCGCCCGCGGCGAACGCCCGCTCGCCGCCGAGCAGCAGCTGCGTGACCTGCGGATCAACCGGATCTTCGAGGGCTCGACCGAGATCATGCACCTGCTGATCGCGCGCGAGGCGGTCGACGCGCACCTGCAGGTCGCCGGCGACATCATCGACCCGGACGTGAACCTGACCGGCAAGGCCCGTGCCGGTGCCCGTGCCGGCGCGTTCTACGCGAAGTGGCTGCCCACGCTGGCCGTCGGCAAGGGCCAGTCGCCGGGGGCGTACGCGGACTTCGGTCACCTGGCCACGCACCTGCGCTACGTCGAGCGCTGCTCGCGGAAGCTGGCCCGGTCCACGTTCTGGGCGATGGGCCGCTGGCAGGGCCGGCTGGAGCGCAAGGAGGCGTTCCTGGCCCGGATCGTGGACATCGGCGCGGAACTGTTCGCGATCTCCGCCGCGTGCGTGCGGGCCCGCGCCGAGTCCGCCGCCCACCCCGAGGTGATAGAGCTGGCCGACCTGTTCAGCCGGCAGGCCCGGCTGCGCGCGGACGCGCTCTTCGACGCGCTGCGGGACAACACCGACTCGGTGGACAACGCGGCCGCCCGGCGCCTGCTGGCCGGGCGCTACGCGTTCCTGGAGCGCGGCATCGTCCCGCCGGCCGGCTCGGGGGAGTGGGTCGCGCCGTGGGAACCGGGACCGGCCACGGTGCCGGACGTCCGCCGGCGGCTGCCTACTTCAGACCCAGCGACCTGAGCTCGAGCCGCGCCAGCGCGTCCATGGTCGACTCGTCGCCGCGCCGCCAGGCACCGGCCACGTCCGGGCCCAGCTTCGCCAGCCGGCGCACCGGCTGGCCGGTCAGCGCGCGCAGCGCCAGCAGGTCCCGGCCCGCGACCGATCCGCGCGCGGCCGCGGCCGACCCGGCCCGGCGCATCCACCTGACCCGCAGCGGCAGCCAGGCGAGGAGCACCAGCCCCAGCGGTACGGCGACGAGCGCCAGCGGCAGCGCCCAGGCCAGGTCCGCGACCAGTTCCTGCTGGTCGCGGCCCGCGTTCGCCAGCCCCTGCGCGGCCTCGGCCGCCCGGGTGAACGGCGCGGTCAGCTCGTCGCCGGCGATCGGCACCCGGCCGACCTTGGTGCCGACGTCGGTGAGGTTGTCGGCGATGCCCTGGCCGGCACCCTCCAGCTCCCGGCCGGGCACCGCGAGTTTCTCGATCAGGTCGCGCAGCCAGAGGGCGAGTCTGACCCACGCGTAGATCCAGACCACCACCAGCAGATCCGTGACGACCTGGCGAACGAACACGGGCATGCGATCGGCATAAATCTTCACGCGCCCAGGGTCCCGCACGGCACCCCGCCACGCACGCCCGGTCTCACCCGGCCGGGCGGCGCCGGAGCCCGGGTCACGCCTCGGCGCAGGCCTTGCAGGTGCCGAAGATCTCCAGGGTGTGGCTGACGTCGACGAAGCCGTGCTGGGCGGCGACGCGGTCGGCCCAGGACTCGACGGCCGGGCCCTCGACCTCGACGGTGCTGCCGCACGAGCGGCAGACCAGGTGATGGTGGTGGCCGGAGCTGCACCGGCGGTAGAGGTGCTCGCCGCCGGGTGGGCGCATGACGTCGATCTCGCCGCTGTCGGCGAGGCCCTGGAGCGTGCGGTAGACCGTGGTCAGGCCGACCCGCTCACCGCGGTCGCGGAGCATCGCGTGCAGGTCCTGGGCGCTGTGGAAGCCCTCGACCTCGGCGAGCAGCGAACTGACGGCGGTGCGCTGGCGGGTGTTGCGGACGGCGGCCTGGGCCGCGTTTTCAGCGATCATCGAGAGTCTCCGGCGGGCGTGGGCGCGGCGTGGTCGGACACGGAAGCGGGGGTGCTGCCGCCGGGCCGGCCAGGGGTGGCCGGCCGGGGCGGCAGTGGGGTCGTGACCACGGTGGCGCCGGACTCGCCGGCGTGGCTGACCGCGTCCGCCACGATGTGCGCGATGTGCTCGTCGACGAGCACGTAGGCGATCTCCCGGCCCCGCCGGGAACCGCGCACGACCCCGGCACCGCGCAGCACGCGCAGATGCTGGGAGACCAGCGGCTGTGGTGCGCCCAGCTTCTCCACCAGGTCATGCACGCACTGCTCGCCCTTGGCCAGCTCGGTGACGATCGCGACGCGGATCGGCGCGGAGAGGGCACGGAGAAGTTCGCTTGCTGCCTCGTAGGCGCCGTACCCTGTCGCGCTGGTCACCCAGCAACCGTACAACTCAATGGTTGAGGACCACGTCCGGAGGTTCGGCGGCGCTGACCGGGGCGGCCGGGATCATCCGGCGGCGGACCAGGCGCCACACGCCGGCGCCGATCGCCAGGCCGAGGAAGACCGAGATGGTGAGCAGCACGATCGTGGCACCGAGCGCGGTGTTCGCCTCCCCCGCGAGGGTGACCCCGGCGCCCGCCGAGACCACGCCGATCAGCATCGCCAGCGCCATCGTGGCCCGGAAGCCGCGGGTGACCTGCTGCGCGGCCGCGACCGGAACCACCATCAGCGCGCTGACCAGCAGCAGGCCGACCGCGCGCATCGCGATCGTGACCGTGACCGCGGTGGTCGCGGCGAGCAGCAGGTTGAGCGCCCGGACCGGCAGGCCGGAGACCCGCGCGAACTCCTCGTCGTGGCAGACCGCGAACAGCGCGGGGCGCAGCGCGACCATGGTGACCAGCACGGCCAGGCCGAGCACCACGATCACGGTCAGGTCGCCGGTCGAGGTGGTGGTGAGGCTGCCGAACAGGTAGGCGGTGAGGCTGTTGCCGGTGCCGGTGGGGGAGAGGCCGACCAGCACGACGCCGCCCGCGATGCCGCCGTAGAAGAGCACGGCCAGGGCCAGATCGCCGGAGGTACGGCCGCGCTCGCGGACCAGCTCCACGCCGATCGCGCCGATCGCGGCCACGAGCACGGCGGTGAGCACCGGGGACTGGCCGGTGAGCAGGCCGACGCCGACGCCGGTCAGCGCCACGTGCCCGATGCCGTCGCCGATCAGGGAGAGCCGACGCTGCACCAGGTAGATGCCGAGCGCGGGCGCGGTGAGGCCGATCACCAGCGCACCGATCAGCGCGCGGATCATGAAGTCGTACTGGAACAGGCTCACCGGTCCACCGCTCCTCGGACGATCGCCAGGCTCGGGTCCTCGGCGCAGTGCTGGTGCTGGTGGTCGTGCCCGGCCTCCGCGTGGTGCCCGGCCGGCGCCGGGACGTCCGGCCCGTCGTACGCGATGCGGCCGTCGTGCACCACCACCGCGCGCCGGATCAGCGGCTGCAGCGGGCCCAGCTCGTGCGCGACCAGCAGCACTGTGCCACCGGTGCGCAGGAACCCGCCGAGCGCGTCCGCGAACGCGACCTGACTGGCCGAGTCCACGCCCGCGGTCGGCTCGTCCAGCACCAGCAGCTCCGGCTCGCCGGCCAGCGCGCGGGCGATCAGCGTGCGCTGCTGCTGGCCGCCGGAGAGCGTGGCGACCGGGTCCTTGGCGCGGCCGGTGAGCCCGACGGACTCGAGCGCGGCCGCGACCGCCGCCCGGTCGGCCGCACCCGGCGGGCGGAGGATGCCGCGGCGGGCCAGCCGCCCGGACGCCACCACCTCACCCACGGTCGCGGGCACGCCGCCGCCGGCGTCGAGGCGCTGCGGCACGTAACCCACCCGGTGCCACTGCCGGAAGCGCCGCTGCGGCGTCCCGAACAGCGAGACGGTGCCGCCGGAGAGCGGGACCAGGCCGAGGATCGTGCGGATCAATGTTGACTTGCCGGAGCCGTTCGCGCCGAGCACCGCGACGACCTCACCGGCGGAGACCGTCAGCGAGACGTCACGGAGCACGGGGCGGCCGTCGTAGCCGACCACCCCGTGCGTAACCGAGACGATGTCCATCAGGAGCAGCTTAGTGCCGTCTTCAGCGACGCCAGATTCGTCCTCATGACGGTGAAGTAGTCACCGCTCGCGCCGTCGGCCAGGCCCTCCAGCGGGTCCAGCACCTCGGCCTTCGCGCCGACCTCCTGCGCGATCGTCTCCGCGAGCTTCGGGCTGACCAGCGTCTCGAAGAAGATCGTGGTGGCGCCGTGCTCCTTCGCCTCCGCGGCCACCTCGGCGAGGCGCTGCGGCGACGGCTCGTCCTCGGTGGAGATGCCGGAGATGCCGATCTGCTCCAGCTTGTAGCGGTCGGCCAGGTAGGCGAACGCGGTGTGGCTGGTCACGATCTCGCGGCGCGCGCAGGTCTGCAGGCCGGTGCTGAACTCCGTGTCGAGCGCGGTGAGCTCGGTGCGCAGCGCGGCGGCGCGGGCGGTGTAGTCCGCGGCGTGGTCCGGGTCGGCCTCGGCGAGCTTGACCGCGACCGCGTCGGCGACCGTGGCCAGCCGGGTCGGGTCGAGCCAGACGTGCGGGTCGGTGCCGCCCTCCTCGGCGTGCTCCTCCTCTTCCGCGTGCTCCTCCTCGCCCTCGTGCGCGTGCCCGCCCTCGGTCGCCTGGAGCAGCGGCACGGCGGAGCCGGCGTCGAACGCGCGGTCCGCGTTGTTCTGCGTGATCGCCTCGTCCACGGCCGGCTGGAAGCCCTTCAGGTAGACCACCAGCTGCGCGTCCGTGAGCTGGCCGACCTGCTGCGGGTTCAGCTCCAGGTCGTGCGGCTCGGCGCCGGGCTTGACCAGGTTGGTGACGGAGACCGCGTCGCCGCCGACCCGCTCCGCAACGAACTGCAGCGGGTAGAACGCGGCGACCACGCCGAGCTTGTCACCGGGGGCCGCGGCCGCGCCGCCGTCGTCGCCGCACGCGGTCAGCGCCATGGCACCGAGCAGCGCGGTGGCGGCGACGGCGGCCAGACGCGGGCGAAATATCTTAGATGTCCGGAAGCCGGGGGTGTTGCTGCTTGACATGATTTCCACTGTCCGGAGTGTGGAAATCATTGTCAAAGACGCATGGATGCATGGGATCAGGTCAGCTTCCAGAGCGCGGCCGCGAGCAACAGCGCGATCATCACGATCCGCACCGGTCGCAGCGTCGCGGGAGTGACCCGCCAGGCGGCCGCGGCCAGCGCGGTCACCGCGGCCGTGAGCAGCAGCAGGAGCGCGCCGCCGGCCGGGCCGGGGATCAGCAGGCCGAGCAGCACCACCAGCAGCGTGGCGAGGAACACGCCGGTCGGGTTCAGCCGGGACACGGGGATCTCGCTCTCGTCGTACCGTATGGGGGTTTCGATTGTCGGCCGAGGGGATTCACCGGTGCTAGTCATCAACCGCTTCGTCGTTGCCGAGGACGCGGCCGACCACTTCGCGGAGCGGGGGCGCGCGGCGCTCGCGGCGCTGGCCGCGCGGCCGGGCTACACGGGCGGGCGGCTCACCCGCGCGCTCGACGACCCGGCGCACTGGAGCCTGGTCACCGAGTGGGAGTCGGTCGGGTCCTACCGGCGGGCGCTGAGCGACTTCGACGTCAAGATCGCCGCGGTGCCGCTGATGGCCGAGTCGATCGACGAGCCGTCCGCGTTCGAGGAGCTGGCGACCGCGGATCCGGGCGGCGAGGTGCGAGTGGCCGGCAGCGATCGGGCCGCGCACCCGCATCGGTAGATCAAACGATTAATGTTGACGCCATGAGCCTCGCCGGACCCGACGCCGTGCCGACGCCCGGTGAGCCGAACCCGACCCAGCCGCCGCCGCCCGCGCCTGCCGTGCCGGCCCCGGCTGCCGGGCCGTCCCCGCTCACCGGACCGAACGCGCAGGCGGTGCCGAACCCGCCGAGCGTGCCGGCCCCGCCGCCTCCGCCCGGCCCCGGTGTGGCGCCGCCGTTCCCCGCGCCGCCGGTCGAGGGGCGGGCCGGGCGGATCTGGCTCGGCGTCGGCATCGCCACGGCCGTCGCGGCGCTCTGCTGCGGCGGTGGCGCGGTCGCGGCGATCGGCATCGGGCTGACCACCACGCAGGCGCTCACCGAGCAGGCGCAGGCCTCGGTGGGGGAGTACCTCGACGCGCTGGCGGACGAGGACTACTCGCTCGCCTACAGCTACCTGTGCGACGAGGAGCAGGCGAGCCAGACCCGGCGGCAGTTCATCGACTCGATGGACGGCCGGCCGGTGATCTCCTCGTACCAGCTGGGCGAGCTCGATCCGTACGAACTGCTGATGCCGGCGCAGCTCACGTATTCCGGTGGTCAGCAGGTCACGGTGCAGTACATCCTGGTACAGGACACGAGCACGGCTCAGCTCGAAGTCTGCGGAACCCAGGGGTAACCTCTAACGGTTCCGCACCGACGTCACCTATTCAAAGCGCCGACCGCCAGCCGGCGTAGAAGGAAATCATGGCCGCCGATCGCATTGACTCCGTTGTCAGCCTCGCCAAGCGCCGGGGCTTCGTCTTCCCGTCCAGCGAGATCTACGGCGGTACGAGGTCGGCCTGGGACTACGGTCCGCTCGGCGTCGAGCTGAAGGAGAACGTCCGCCGCCAGTGGTGGAAGACCATGGTCCAGCAGCGGGACGACGTCGTCGGTCTCGACTCCGCCGTGATCCTGGCCAAGGACGTCTGGGCCGCCTCCGGTCACCTGGACGCGTTCGTCGACCCGCTGACCGAGTGCCAGTCCTGCCACAAGCGCTTCCGGGCCGACCACCTGGAGGAGGCGTTCGAGGCCAAGCACGGCCGCACGCCCACCGACCTGTCGGAGCTCAACTGCCCGAACTGCGGCAACAAGGGCACGTTCAGCCCGCCGCGCATGTTCAACGGCCTGATGAAGACGTTCCTCGGCGCGGTCGAGTCCGACGAGGGCCTGCACTACCTGCGGCCGGAGACCGCGCAGGGCATCTTCGTGAACTTCGCGAACGTGATGACCGCCGCGCGCAAGAAGCCGCCGTTCGGCATCGCGCAGACCGGCAAGTCGTTCCGCAACGAGATCACGCCGGGCAACTTCATCTTCCGGACCCGCGAGTTCGAGCAGATGGAGATGGAGTTCTTCTGCCAGCCGGGCGAGGACGAGCAGTGGCACGAGTACTGGCTGCAGGAGCGCTGGAACTGGTACCTCGACCTCGGCCTGTCCGAGTCGAACCTGCGCTTCTACGAGCACCCCAAGGAGAAGCTCTCCCACTACTCGAAGCGCACGGTCGACATCGAGTACCGCTTCATGTTCGGCGGCACCGAGTTCTCCGAGCTGGAGGGCGTGGCGAACCGGACCGACTTCGACCTGACCACGCACAGCAAGCACTCCGGCGTCGACCTCTCCTACTTCGACCAGGAGAAGAAGGAGCGCTGGACGCCGTACGTGATCGAGCCGGCCGCCGGCCTCACCCGCGCGGTGCTCGCGTTCCTGCTCGAGGCGTACGACGAGGACCAGGCGCCGAACACCAAGGGCGGCATGGACACGCGTACGGTGATGCGCTTCGACCCGCGCCTCGCGCCGGTCAAGGTCGCGGTGCTGCCGCTGTCCCGCAACCCGGAGCTCTCGCCTAAGGCGAAGGAGCTGTCCGCCACGCTGCGTAAGCGCTGGGTTGTCGAGTTCGACGACTCGCAGGCGATCGGCCGTCGCTACCGCCGCCAGGACGAGATCGGCACGCCGTTCTGCGTCACGGTCGACTTCGACACGCTGCAGGACAACGCGGTCACGGTCCGCAATCGCGACACCATGCAGCAGGAGCGGGTGTCCCTCGACCGGATCGAGACCTACCTGATCGAGCGCCTTCCCGGCTGCTGACGTCCGCGGAACCGGCCACGACGGACCGACGGCGGAGGGACGACCCTCCGCTTCCGTCGTGGCCGGTTCTCGTATGCCCCCATGATCCTTTCGCCCGGCGCCCGGGTACGACGTTCGGCCACCGCCGTGCTCCTCCGATCGCCCCGGCGGGCGCGGCCGTTCCGGCACAGTTGACCGGCATCGACGGTCATAACCGCAGGTCGGGTTCGGCGGTGCGAAAAACGGCAGGTGTGTGTGGACGGCCGGTGTACTAGCTTGCTGGCATTCCACCTGCTCGGCCGTCAGGGGTAGACGTGCGTCACCACGGAAGACACAGGCTCCGGCAGCGCCGGCGGGGCGTCGCGCTGATCGCGGCCGTGCTGGTGCTCCTCGGGCTCGGCACCCAGACCGCGTCCGCCGCGGCCGGCGCGATCGAGGTGAGCGCGAAGCTGGGCGGTGACCCGGTCACGGTGCGCACGGTCGAGCCGGGCCAGGACGCGATCGTGTCGTTCCCGGCCAGGGCCGGGCAGCGTGCCCTGGTCGAGATCACCGACATCCGGCTCGGCAGCATGTGGGTGTACCTGCGCGACACCTCCGGCGCCACGCTGCGTCAGGTGTCCTGCGGCAACGGCGTGGAGTGCGTGCTGGACACCGCGGACCTGACCGTGGCCGGGCGGTACTCGGTGTACCTGGACGCCTCGCCGGCCTCGTACGGCGTGGCCACGGTCCGGCTGCACGACGTACCGCCGGACGTGGTCGCGGGCTACACGATCGGCGACCCGGCCACCACGGTCACCACGGACGCGCCGGGCCAGGACATGTACCTGGCCTTCGAGGGGCGGGCCGGGCAGCGCGTCTTCACCCGGGTCAGCGCCGGCACGGTCGGCTCGATCACGGCGTACCTGCTGGATCCGGCGGGTGTCCCGGTCGGCGGCGGCATCTGCGACGTGCCGTGCGACATCGACGCCACCGTGCTCCGCGCGGGCGGTGAGCACCGGCTGCTGCTCAGCCCGTCCGGCGTGCGGACCGGCGCGCTGACCGCGCAGGTGCTGGACGTGCCGGCGGACGTCGAGGCGACCACCGGGATCGGCCGGCCCGCGCCGGTCACCACCACGGCACCGGGGCAGAACGCGCGCGTGCTCTTCGACGCGGACGCGGGCGACCGGGTCACGGTCGCGGTCACCGAGAGCGGCTTCAGCACCGGGCGCATCTCGCTGCACGGGCCGGCCGGCGAGACGCTGGTGACCGGCGAGTGCGCCCGCGACTGCGCGCTGACCGGCGTGCCGCTGACCGCGTCCGGCACGCACACCGTGCTGCTCGACCCGGCCGGCGCGCAGACCGGCACCGCGGTCGTCACGATCACGGTCTCCGCACCGGACGTGCTCGTCGGCGTGGTGCCGGGCGGCGACCCGGTCACGCTGACCATCGCCGAGGCCGGGCAGAACGCGGCCGTGGTCTTCACCGGCGCCGCGAAGCAGCACGTGTCGGCCGTGCTCACGAAGGGCTCGCTGGGCAGGGCCACGGCGTCGCTGCGCGGGCCGGGCGGCACCGCGCTGGCGTCCGCGTCCTGTGCCGTCTCGTGCTTCCTGGACGTCCGGTCGCTGCCGGCGGACGGTCGATACACGCTGCTCGTCGACCCGGACGGCTCGCACACCGGGTCGATCACGGTGCGGGTGCACGACGTGCCGGCCGACGCCGTGGTGACCGCGGTGCCCGGCGGCGACCCGGTGTCGCTGACCACGACGGTGCCGGGGCAGAACGCGTTCGCGGACTTCGCGGTCTCGCGCGGCGACCGGACGTTCATCCAGCTCACCGGCGGTACGTTCGGCAACGCGCCGGCCTACCTGCGGGACCCGTCCGGCGTCGACCTGGCGCTGTTCCAGTGCGCGAGCGGCTGCGCGTTCGACGCCGGCCCGGCCGCGCTGGACGGCGTGTACCGGATCGCGCTGGACCCGCAGGGCGCGGAGACCGGCGGCATCACGGTCACGGTGCACGCGGTGCCGGCCGACGCGGTCGCGCGCGCCGCGCCGGGCGGTGGCCCGGTGACGGTCACCACCGGCACGCCGGGCCAGGGCGCGGCGGTGGTGTTCGACGCGGCGGCCGGGCAGCGGCTCGCCGCCCGGCTCGGCGGCGGCACGTTCGGCGGTTCGTCGGGCGCCTCGGCCGGCCTGCGCCGCCCGGACGGGAGTTGGCTGGTCAACCCGGTGTACTGCGGCGTCACCTGCTTCCTGGACACCGTCACGGCGGACGTGGCCGGCACGTACACGCTGGTCGTCGACCCGCTCGGCGCCGCGGTCGGCGGGATCACCGCGGAGGTCTTCGACGTGCTGGACGCGGCCGTCGACGCGACGGCCGGCGGCGCCGCGGTCGGCGTGCGGACCGGCACGCCCGGCCAGAACGCGGTGGTGTCGTTCCGGGGCGACGCGGGCGCGCGGGTCTCGGTCCGGCTCTCCGGCGGCACGTTCGGCACCGCCACCACGACGCTGCGCGGCCCGGACGGCAGCACGCTCGGCACCGTCGGCTCCTGCGGCGCGGCCTGCTTCGCCGACACCGTGACGCTGCCGGTGGCCGGCGTCTACCGCGTGGTGATCAACCCGGCCGGCGCCGCGGTCGGCTCCGCGACGCTGCAGGTCCACGCCGTGCCACCGGACGCGTCCGCGTCCGTCACGGTCGGTGGCGGTCCGGTGGCCGTCACGGTCGCCGTGCCCGGGCAGAACGCGGTGGTCACGATCGACGGCGTGGCCGGGCAGGCGGTCACGGTGGTGATCGAGGCCGGGACCGGCACCACGGCGTACCAGCTGCGCGGCCCGGACGGTGCGCTGCTGGCGAGCCGGTCCGGCACGGCCGCGCAGCTGGTGACGCTCGGGCCGGTCACGCTCACCACGTCCGGCCCCCAGACGCTGACGCTGAACCCGGCCGCGCACGCCGTCGGCTCGTCGACGATCACCGCCACGTAACCTTGCCCGCGTGACGACGACGGGGACCTCGGCCGCGGACCTGATCAAGGCGATCCTGGGCGGCGCGAACGGCTATGAGACGGGCCTGGACGAGCTGACCGTGCTGCCGCCCGCGGACGTCGACCCGGCCCTGGCCGCCGCGCTGCGCCAGGCCACGGAACGGCTGTTCCGCTCCGGCTGGCAGCCGGTCGAGCTGCACCGGCTGGTGACCCGCCGGTCCGGCCCGGACGCCGCCCGGCTGGTCGCGGACGCGGCCGCGGCCCAGCTGCACCGGACGCCGGACGCGGACCCGCGCTGGACCGCGCAGGCCGCCGAGATCGGCGCGGAACGCTGGTGGCCGGCCGACGACTCCTACCCGTCCGAGCTGGGCCGGCGGCTGCGCGCCGACCGGGTGACCGTGCTCGACCTGATCCTGTCCACGCTCACGGTGCTGCGCACGCTGCCACCGATCGAGATCCTGATGCCGCCGCCGGGCACGTTCGTGCCCCGGCGCAATCCCGAGAAGTCGGACAACCGGGTGCTGGAGCGCGTGCGGGCGCTGCTCGCCAAGGCGGAGTCCACCGACTATCCGGCCGAGGCCGAGACGTACACCGCCAAGGCCCAGGAGATGATCACTCGGCACAGCCTGGACGAGGCCCTGCTCACCGCGGACCACGCCGAGGTCGTCCCGCTGGCCCGCCGGATCGCGGTCGACGCGCCCTACGAGAGCGAGAAGGCCGCGCTGCTGCACGCGGTCGCCCGCGCCAACCGCTGCCACGCGGTCTGGACGCCCGACCTCGGCTTCGCCACCGTCTTCGGCTTCGACGCCGACATCGACGCGGTCGACCTGCTGCACGCGTCGCTGCTGGTCCAGGCCCAGCGCGCGATGTCCCGCACCGAGCCGCCCGGTGGCAAGGCCGGCAAGTCCCGGCTGAAGGCGTTCCGCGCGTCGTTCCTGGTCGCGTTCGCCGGCCGGATCGGCGAACGCCTGGCCCGCGCGGCACGCGCCGCGCTCCCGGCCGGCGACGACCTGCTCCCGGTGCTCCGCTCCCGCGACCTGCGGGTGCAGGAGACGATGGCCCGCGTCTTCCCGCACACCGAACGCGCCCGCGGCGCCCGCGTCGACAGCGACGAGGGCTGGCGGGAGGGACGCGCCGCGGCGGACCGGGCCACGCTGGCATAGGCCCGCGGAGCTTCCGGCGTGGTGCGGCCCGCACGCCCGGAGCGGGCACCGGTCCCGCGGCGGGCACGCGAAACCCGGCACGGCTCACCACATATGTCGCGCGGTGCGGGGTAACCGCGAGACATGGCTGACAAGACCGTCTCCGATGTCCTGGTCGAACGCCTGGAAGCGTGGGGGGTGAGCCGGGTCTTCGGGTACCCCGGGGACGGGATCGACCCCGTGCTGGGTGCGATCCGGCGCGCGGGACGGCCGGAGTTCGTGCAGGCGCGGCACGAGGAGACCGCGGCGTTCATGGCGTCCGGGCACGCGAAGTACACCGGGGAGCCGGGCGTCTGCCTGTCCACCCAGGGGCCGGGCGCGGTGCACCTGCTCAACGGGCTCTACGACGCGAAGCTGGACAGCAAGCCGGTGGTGGCGATCGTCGGGCAGCAGATGTCGACCGTGCTCGGCAGCGCGTACCAGCAGGAAATTGATCTCGTGCGGTTGTTCGGCGACGTCTGCGCGCAGTTCGTCCAGGCCGCGTACACGCCGGAGCAGGTCCCGATGCTGATCGACAAGGCGTTCCGGACCGCGCTCGCCACCCGCAGCCCCACCTGCGTGGTGCTGCCGCACGACGTGCAGTCCGCGCCCGCGCCCGACCCGGCGGAGCAGTCGCACGGCGTGCTGGTCACCAGCCCCGGACTGCGCCCGGCCCGCCTCATCCCGCACGAGGCGGACATCGCGGAGGCCGCGAGGCTGCTGTCCGAGGGCGAACGGGTGGCGATCCTGATCGGGCAGGGCGCGGCCGGTGCCGCGGCGGAGGTGACCGAGCTGGCCGAGCGGCTGGGCGCGGGCGTGGCCGCGTCGCTGCTGGGCAAGCCGGTGCTGGACGAGGCGCTGCCGTTCCACACCGGCGTGATGGGGCACCTGGGCACCACCGCGAGCGCGGAGCTGATGCGCGCGGCCGACACGCTGCTGCTGGTCGGCACGAACGACCCGTGGACCGAGTTCTACCCGAAGCCCGGCCAGGCCAGGGCCGTGCAGATCGATGTGGACGGACGCCGGCTGGGCGTGCGCTACCCGGTCGAGGTGCCGCTGCTCGGCGACGCGGCCGAGACGCTGCGCGCGCTGCTCGCCGCGCTACCGGAGCGGCCGGCGAAACCCTTCCAGGACCAGGTGCGGGCGTGGGTACGCCGCTGGCACGCGATCGCCGAGGAACGCGCGGACGCGCCGGCCGAGCCGATCAACCCACAGCGGGTGGTACGCGCGCTGAACGGCCGGCTGCCCGCGAACGCGCAGGTCTCGGTGGACGTCGGCTCGGTCGTCTACTGGTATGCCCGGCACCTGCGCCTGCCCGTCGGCGTGCCCGCGCACCTGTCCAGCACGCTCGCCTCGATGGGCTCCGCGCTGCCGTACGGTCTGGCCGCCAAGCTGGCCCGCCCGGACCGCCCGGTGATCGCGCTGGCCGGCGACGGCGCCATGCAGATGAACGGCCTGGCCGAGCTGATCACGGTGGCGTCCCGGTGGCGGGACTGGGCCGACCCGCGCTTCGTCGTCTGCGTGCTGAACAACCGCGACCTGGCCGAGGTCAGCTGGGAGCAGCGGGAGACCGAGGGCGAGCCGCGCTTCCCGGACTCGCAGCACATCCCGGACGTGCCGTACTCCGGCTGGGCCGGCCTGCTCGGCCTGCACGGCATCCGCGTGGGTCACCCGGACGCGCTGGACGCGGCCTGGGACGAGGCGCTCGCGGCCGACCGCCCGGTCGTGCTCGACGTGCTCACCGACCCGGCCGTGCCGCTGCTGCCGCCGCTGCAGGACGACGAGACCGTCGCGCCGATGTTCGCCGCGCTGGAGGCCGAGGGCGGCGACATCGCCCGCCGCGCCGCCGAGTACCTGCGCCGCGAACGCGCCACCGAGCGCTAGCGTCGGCCTGACTGTTTCCACTGGTCGTCGCGGGGGTAACGGAGTCGTCACCCACCAGTCTGGAGTCGTGTGATGTCCTGGGTAGCCACTCTGCGCGGCCGGGCCCGATCGGTGCTCGCCGACCGTGTGCGGCAGGCGTCGCCACCGCCGTTCCCCGTGCCGCTGTCCCGCGTGCCACCGGACACGGCCGAGGAACCACCGGTCGTGGTGATGGAACGCGCCCCGACCACGGACGACCTGGTGCCGCGCGGCGTGCGGATCGCGGGCTCCTGGGCCTGGCGGATCATCCTCTTCGTCGCGACCGCCTACCTGCTGTTCCGGGTGATCGGGCTGCTCCGCGTGGTGATCATCCCGGTGGCGGTGGCGCTGCTGCTGGCCGCGCTGTTCGAGCCGATCGCGGCCTGGCTGCGCCGGCACGGCGTCAGCCGCTCGTTCGCGGCCGTGCTGGTGCTGCTCGCCGCGCTGATCGGCGTGTTCGGCGGCCTGGGCCTGATCGTCCAGACGTTCATCGCGCAGTACGACGACCTCGCCACCCAGGTCGGCGACGGCATCGACGAGGTACAGGCCTGGCTCACCGACGGGCCGCTGCACCTGTCGCAGAGCCAGCTCAACGGGTACGTGGAGGCGCTGCAGCAGCAGATCTCCGGCAACCAGGGCGCGCTCACCACCGGTGCGATCAGCACCGCCGCGACCGTGGGCGAGATGGTCACCGGCTTCTTCCTGGTGCTGTTCACGCTGTTCTTCATGGTCCGCGACGGCGGCGCGATGTGGTCGTTCCTGTGCCGCCTGCTGCCGAACGAGGCCCGGCTGCCGGTCGCCCGGGCCGGTCACTACTCCTGGCACACGCTCGTCTCGTACGTGCGCGCCACCGTGTTCGTCGCGTTCGTGGACGCGGTCGGCATCGGCGTCGGCCTGGCCGTCATGCACATCCCGCTCGCGCTGCCGCTGACCGCGCTGGTGTTCCTCGGCGCGTTCGTCCCGGTGATCGGCGCCACCGTCACCGGCGCGGTCGCGGTGCTGGTCGCGCTGGTCGCGCAGGGCCCGGTCAGCGCGCTGATCGTGCTCGGCATCGTGATCGCCGTGCAGCAGCTGGAGGGCCACATCCTGCAACCGCTGATCATGGGCCGGGCGGTGGCGCTGCACCCGCTGGCCGTCATCCTCGCCATCGCGTCCGGTGCGGTGCTGGCCGGCGTGGTCGGCACGCTGGTCGCGGTCCCGGTGCTGGCGGTGCTGAACACGGCGCTGCGCTACCTCTTCGACCACCCGAGCGGCGAACCGACGCCGGACCGGACACCGCCGGGGACGCGGCCGGCCGGCCCGGACGACGCGCCGGAACCGGTGGAGACGGTCGACCCGCGGACACTATGATCGTGGCGTGACCGCGACCCGCTGCCCGCGACCCGTGCGCCGGGCCGCCGTCTTCGGGGACCACTCGTACCGCAAGGACTTCTACCAGTAGTTCGCGCCGTCGCTCCTGAACTCGCGAACGCGTACCGGTGGAAGGGATTCGTCATGCTTTTTGATCTTCATCGTCACCTCGAGGGGACGCTGCGCGTCGCCACCACCCGCGAGCTCGCGGAACGCGACGGGCACCCGCTCGCGGCCGTCGATGATCTCGACGACCTGTTGGTCGCGCGCGGCCCGCTCGGCGGCCTGGTCCCGTTCCTGGCCAAGGTGGACGCGGCACCGGCCGCGTTCGCCCGGCTCGACGACTGGCAGCGGGCCGGCCGCGAGTGCGTCGAGGACGCGGCGGCCGAAGGACTGGACTACCTGGAGGTCCGGTTCTCGCCCTGGTTCATCCGGCAGGAGACCGGGCTGGCTCCGGAGGGCGTGATCGACGCGGTCGCGGACGGCGTGCGCGCCGCGTCCGCCGCGACCGGCGTGCGGACCGCGCTGATCGGCATCCTGCTGCGCGACCTCGGTCCGGACGCGGGCCTGGCCCAGGTCGACACGCTGCTGTCCCGGCGTGACCTGTTCTGCGCGGCCGACCTGGCCGGCAACGAGGCCGGCGTGCCGGCCGCGGAGTTCGCGCCCGCGTTCGCCCGGGCCCGGGACGCCGGCCTGCACGTCACCGTGCACGCCGGCGAGGGCGCCGGTCCGGAGAGCGTCCGGGCGGCGGTCCGGCACCTGGGCGCGGAGCGGATCGGGCACGGCGTGCGCTCCGTGGAGGACCCGGCGCTGCTGGACCACCTGACGGCGCGCGGGATCACGCTGGAGGTGGCGCTGACCAGCAATCTGCACACCAGCGTGGCGCCGAGCTACGCGGCGCACCCGATCCGGGCGCTGCTGGCCGCGGGCGTGCCGGTCGCGCTGTGCACGGACGACCCGCGTGCGTCCGGCACGACACTGCCCGCCGAGTACGAGGCGGCCCGCGCGCAGGCCGGTCTCACCGAGGACGAGCTGACCCGGATCGCGGACCAGGCCCGCCGGGCGGCATTCGCCCGCTGAGGCCGCGTGTCCGGGGTTGTCGTGGGTGGGCCGGAAGTGGCAGGGAGGCCGGCCACGGCCGACCGGTCTCCGGCGGGAGCGGCGGACCGGGACCACGGCGTGACCGGGACCGGCTCCTGACGGTCGTCCGCGGTCCCGGGTGAGGCGTCAGAGGTCGCGCAGCGCCCGGTGGATGACGTCCGCGGTGCGTTCCGGTGTGGTGGCGTCGATGAAGAGGCGGCCGGCCGCGGCCGCGTACTCGTCGACGTCCTCCGGGCGGTCCAGGTAGAGGCTGCCGGTCAGCTGCTCCAGGAACACCACGTCCGGCACCTCCTCCAGCGCGAACCGCAGGATGCTGAACGCGCCGCCGGCCGCCGCGTGACCGCCGGCGCTGAACGGCACCACCTGCAACTGCACGGCCGGTGCCTCGATCAGCTTCAGCAGCGCCTCGAGCTGCTCACGGTGGATCGCGCGGTTGCCCATCGGGCGCAGCAGCACGGCCTCGTCCAGCACGGCCCACAGGCGCGGGCCGCCGGGCCGGGTCAGCATGGTCTGCCGGGCCATCCGCAGCTCGACGCGGCGGTCGATCTCCCGTTTCGTGCTGCGGCCGTGCCCGATCGTGATCACGGCCCGCGCGTACGCCTCGGTCTGCAGCAGGCCCGGCACGAACTGGATCTCGTAGCTGCGGATCAGCTCCGCGGCCTGCTCCAGGTCGAGGTAGTTGAGGAACCAGGCGGGCAGCACGTCCGAGTACGCCTGCCACCAGCCGGGCCGGTTCGCCTCCCGGGCCAGCGCGAGCAGCTCGGCCTGGTCCGCCTCGGCCACGCCGTACAGCGTGAGCAGGTCCGTGACGTCGCGCTCCTTGAAGCCGACCCGGCCCAGCTCCATCCGGCTGATCTTCGACTCGGACGCGCGGATCGAGTAGCCCGCGGCCTCGCGCGTGACGTCCGCGGCGATCCGGAGCGCGCGCAACCGCGAGCCGAGCTGCATGCGGCTGACCGTCGGGCCGGTGCCCTCGCCCGGTCCGCCGGTGTGTCGAGACGGTGTACTCACGGTGCTACGGCTTACGCCCGACCGCGCCGTACTGGTCGATCGCGGGTGCGTCGATCTCCGGCCGCCACCGGGTGACCGGGACGACGCCCGGCTCGGCCAGCTCCAGACCCTCGAAGAGCGCGGCGAACCGCTCCGGCGTGCGCAGGTGGTACTTCGGGTTCGCCGAGAGGTTCCAGATCCGGACCACCTCGGTGTTCTCCGGGCTGGTGTCGCTGCCGTCGTACATCGCGAACCAGCTCCCCGACGGCAGCGCCGCCATGTACGTGTCGATCAGGTGCTTCGCCTCGTCGTCGCTCTCCACGTGCCCGAGAACGCCCATCAGGAACAGCGCCACCGGCCGCGTCAGGTCCAGCGTCTTCGCGGCCTCGGCCAGGATCGTCCCCGGGTCGCGCAGGTCGGCGTGCACGTACACCGTGGCGCCCTCGGGCGTGCTGTCCAGCAGGCCCCGAGCCTGCGCCAGCACCAGCGGGTCATGATCGACGTAGACGATCCGCGCGTCCGGCGCGACCGACTGCGCGACCGTGTGCGTGTTCTCCGCCGTGGGCAACCCGGTGCCGATGTCCAGGAACTGCCGGACCCCCGCCTCCGCGGTGAGCCAGCGCGTGACCCGGGCCAGGTAGGCGCGGGACAGCCGCGCGTTCTCCGCCAGCTGCGGCAGGTTCGCCAGAATCTCGTCACCGACCGCACGATCGACCGCGAAGTTGTCCGTGCCGCCGAGCAGATAGTTCCAGATCCTGGCCGTCTGGGGTGCCGACGTGTCCACGTGCGCGTCCTTCGCAAGGGGTCGGTGGTGCGGGCCGGAGGGACCCGGCAAGCATAGTGCCTTTCTTGAAACAGTCCACAAAAGACCATCACCCGGTACGCCGGACCCGCTCCACCACCCCGTCCACCCCTCCCCCGGCGAGCCACCCACCGGGGGACCGCACGGTCCCGACGGTCGGCTCCGTGCCGGCCGGCAGCGCCGGCGGGCGAACCGGCCCGAGCCCGCGGGCCGGGCCTGGGGCAGGTTCGAGAATCTCACGCCACGACGAACACGAATATCAGAACAGGGTGTGCGAGACGGTTGCTGAAGCGCTCATCCGTCATCCCTGTTCCCAGTTTCTGTGATGGCATGCCTGAGGGCCACGACCGTCACCGGCTCGCGCAACGTCTGGGGGAGGGATAACCATGTTCGAAGGACTCGAATTTGATTCGGCCATTCGCCGAATCGACGACTGGCAGGAAGGCTTCGAGGAGCGCCGGCGGCGGGCGCAGGAACTGTCCGGCCGGCTCGCTGATCTGTGCGTGACCGTGAGCAGTGAGAGCGGACTGGTCGAGGTCTCGGTCGGCAGCCGTGGAGAACTGCGCGATCTCACCCTCGAGGAGGGCATCCGAAAGCGCTCCGCCGCGGATACGGCCCAGGAGATCCTGAGAACCGTCGAGTCGGCGAAGCGGGCGCTCCGCGACCGGGTGCAGGAGGCCGTCACGGAGACGGTCGGCGCCGATTCCGCGTCAGGTCGCGCGGTCATCGCCGGATACGGATTCGAGGAACCGCGATGAGTAACGGGTTCGCGGTCTCCGCCGACGAGCTGTCACTGCACGGCGCGAACGTCGAGCGCGTCGCGACAGGAGTGGACACCGCGGTCGACGCGGCGCGGACGGTTCGCACGGGAGGCGACGCGTACGGCGTTCTGTGCCAGTTCTTCCCGGCCGCTCTCGGACAGGTCACCGATCGCTGGACGGTTGCGGGCGCCGCCATGGCGGACGGCCTGCGGGATTCGGCCAGGCGGCTCGAGGTCGCGGCGCGCAGCTACGCAGACACGGACGAGCAGGCGGCGCAGAGCCTGAGCCGGCTGGGACGGCGCCGGTAGTGGACAACCCGCTCGTCGCAACTCCGGATCTGCAGAAAGCGCCGTGGGCCGGCATCTGGATCGCCGAGGATGTCGAACTCATATATCAGGGCGTCACCGAGGGAAGCTGGATCGACGGCGGGCTGGGAATCGTCAGCTTCGGCCTGGACGCTCTGGCCTTCGTCTCGGATCCCATCGGCAATCTTCTGCAGTACGGGGTCGCTTGGCTGATCGAACATGTGCAGCCGCTGTCGGACACGCTGGATTGGCTCGCCGGCGATCCGGCCGTCATCTCGGCCCAGGCGCAGACGTGGCGCAACGTCGCCGTCAGCATGCAGGATCAGGCCGACGCGCTGATCCGAGCCATGGATCGTGACCTGGAGACCTGGGCGGGCATGGCTGCGACCGCGTACCGCGGCCACATGGACGGCCGGTCGCGGTCGCTGGCGACGCTGGGGCGATGCGCGGAGACCATGGCCGCGATGACCGAATTCGCGGGCATCCTCGTCGGCAGTGTCCGCGAGATGATCCGCGATGCGATCGCCACTCTGGTATCAAGGCTGATCACATACGCGGCCGAGTTGGTGGCGACGCTCGGCTTCGCGGCGCCGCTGGTGATCGAGCAGGTGGCCACGACGTGTGCGGCCTGGGCCGCGCGCATCGCCCGTTGGCTGAAGTCACTGGTCCGTAGCCTCGACTCGCTCCTGGACGCCGCGCGGCGTCTGTCGGGGCACGCTGACGATCTCGGCGATCTGAGCCGCCGGACGGGTGATGACCCGAGCGGCGGGCGACCGTCGCCCGACGGTGATCCGCACACCGGGCCGGAGCCGGAAACCGGTTCTGGCCCGGACGGCGACGGAGCGGACGGCCATGGTGGTGATCCCGGTGATGCACATACCGGCGAGCCCGGTGATCTGGACGGCAGCGACGGGAACGGCGACGACGGACATCCCGCCACGGGCGATCCCGGCTTCGATCCGGCCGAGCACGGAGGGCCGCTCGGCGAAGACTTCGCTCCGGGCGTGCGCGATCCGCTCAACCGTTTCCAGGACAAGGAGCGGGATCTCGCCGATCGACTGGAGCAGGAAGGTGAACGGGTCGACGCGCGACTTCGGGACGAGAGTGTCGAGGGTCTGAAGATGCCGGACGCCATGGTCCGGAACGGACCGGACGATCCGGGAACGGTGACCGAATTCAAGACACCGGACCGGCTCAGCGTCAAGTCGATCACGCGAAGCGTTCTGGAGGGTGCCAAGCAGGTCGCGATTACGGCGGGGGCGACGTCGTGATCGATGGCAGGCAGGTCGGACTCACCGAGGAGATCGCCCGTAAGGGCTACGAGAAGGCGCTCCTCAACCACCGGCTGCATGGGAGCGCTCTGCCGGACAAGACCCGTGTGATCCTCGGTGACGACCGGATCATCGAGCTGCCCTGACGGAGGAGACATGTCGACGGTGGAGCACATTTTCATCGCGGGAACGGATGCGGGGCCGGAGGAGGTGGCGCGGCTGCTGGCGTCGCTGGCCGGGATGAGCGTGTCGAAGAACGAGAAGGGACGGGTCTTCCTGAGCCGTCCCGCGCGGGACAGGCAGATCGGTGGTGAGCTGTCGGTCAACGACTACGTCGACGCCGCGCCCGAGGAGGGTGACGAGTCGCTGATCGACGACTTCCCGTTGGTGTTGGACGTCGGGTACACCGGGCGCGAGCGGAACGTGCAGCTGGCCGAGGCGCGGGCGCTCTTCGCGGACCTGGCCGAGGGCGGCGAGCTCACGCTGGCGCTGGTGCAGAACATGGATCTGCTGTTGGCGGTGTCCACGCCCGAGCACGGCACGGTCTGGATGCCGCCGGACACCACCCCGGACGCGGAGCATCGCGAGCGGTGGGGGCGGTATCGCGTCCGGGGGTGAGGTGGTGGTCAGGGGCGGACGGCGCGGCCCTGCTCGGTGGCGACCGTGCGGTCGTAGCGGTTGTGCGGTGTGAGCAGCGTGTAGCGCTCGCGGGTGGTGGCGCGGCCCTGGCGCTCCGGGCGTGGCACGTTCGTGAGGTAGGAGGCCTCGCCGGTGTACGTGTCGGTGAGCCGGACCGGGCCGCCGGGCCGGCCGGTGACGACCGCGGCGTCGGTGAGCGTGATCGTCGTGGTCAGGCGGGCGTCCGGCGCGAGCGTGGTGGCGCCGTCCATGCCGTACCGCCGCTGGGTGGTGACGGTCGTGGGGGTGCCGTGACCGGTGCGGGTGGTGACGGTGTCCGTGTCGGTCCACGTCGCGTCGAGCGCGTCGTGGGACTCGCCCTCGGTCCAGGTGTGCACGGAGTCGTTCGTGACCGCGCGGGTCACGGTGGTGGTGACGCGGCCGTGCGAGGTGTCGACGTACCCGCTGGTGGTGAGGCCGTGCCGGCCGGTGGTGGTGACCGTGCGGCCGTCCGCGGCCGACGTGTTCGTCAGCGGACCCGGGGTGGCGGCGGTGAGCGCGCCGGTGACCTGCCGGCGGTGCGGGTCCTGCCAGGCCAGGACCGCCGTGGGTACGTCCCAGCCGGGCTGGCCGGCCGGCACGCCGAGCACGGAGACCTCGACCCGGTGCGCCCGGCCGTCGGTGAGCCGCCCGGCGAACGGGGTGAGGTCGTAGCGGATCGGCTGGATGTCGAACGCGCGCGGCGCGGGCACGGTGTACCAGAGGAACGGGTTCGACCAGCCGCCCGTGTAGACGTGCGGGAACGGCGCGGCCACGCCGGCGAGCGTGCCGTCGATCCGGATCTGGACCTCGCGGTACGGTCCGGCCTCGGTCGGGCAGGAGTAGTCCGCGCCGGCCGGGGTGGTCAGGTACCAGTACTCCTCGCAGCCGCCGCCGGAACCGGTCGCGTGGACCTCCGCGACCAGGCGCTCCGAGTTGCGCGGCACGGTCAGGTCACCGACCAGACTCGTACCCTCGCCGTGCCGGCCGGTCAGGGCGATGACCCGGTCGGGGCCGCCGGCCGGGGCGCGACCCGGATAGAACGTCAGGTCCACGGTCACGTCCAGGATTCCGGTGTACGTGTCGTCGACCACGTTGCCGATCAGCATCTCGACCGGTTGCGGCGTGCTGAGCAGCGGCGCGTAGGCGGTGACGTCCTTGTCCACGGTCCACTCGATGCCGTCCGGGCTGGGCTGCGGTGTCGAGTGCTTGAAGATGGTGACGCCGCCGATCTCCAGGTAGCCGAGCCGGTCGTACTGCCGCCCGGCGACCGCGCCGTGCAGCGTGAGCACCACGGTCCGCCACGGTCCGCGGCATGCCGCCGGCGGCGTGAACGTGCCGGTGAACGGCGTGAAGTCGCGGAACTCGGTGTCCACGATCCGGGTCGTGCAGGACCGCCCGGGCGGCCGCTGGACCGGGGGCGCCGCGGTGACCGGATCGTCCCAGTCCGTGCCGAACGTCGGTGGGACCGGGGTCGCCGGCCGCGCCGCGCCCGCCGGGGCCGCCATGATCGTTGTCGCCGTCGCCGCGACCACCAGCGCCACGACGGTCCGCAGTCCGAATCGATGCACGTGCCCATCCGATCTGAGAAGATCGTGCACTGTCAACGCCAGGTGTCCGGTTTTAACGTGGCCGACTCTTTTGGGCGCGGCGCCGACGCTGTGGGATTCTCGACGGGTGACGCTTACGCTGGGCCGCTACCCCGTCGACCCGCCCGTCGTGCTCGCGCCGATGGCCGGGATCACGAACGTGGCCTTCCGCCGGCTCTGCCGCGAGCAGGGCGCCGGGATCTACGTGTGCGAGATGATCACGACGATCGCGCTGGCGCACCGGAACCCGAAGACCGAGCGCATGATCGAGTTCGGGCCGGAGGAGAACCCGCGGAGCATGCAGCTCTACGGCGTCGACCCGGCGATCACCGCGCGTGCGGTCCGGCGGATCGTGGACGAGAACCTGGCCGATCACATCGACCTGAACTTCGGCTGCAGCGTCCGCAAGATCACCAGCAAGGGCGGCGGGGCGGCGATCCCGTACAAGCGCAAGCTGTTCGGTGCGATCGTCAAGGCCGCGGTCGACGCGGCCGCGCCGGCCGGCATCCCGGTCACCGTGAAGATGCGCAAGGGCATCGACGACGACCACCTGACGTACCTCGAGGCCGGGCTGATCGCGCAGGAGGTCGGCGCGAAGTGGGTGGCGTTGCACGCGCGCACCGCCGCGCAGCGCTACTCCGGCACCGCGGACTGGGAGGCGATCGCCCGGCTCAAGGAGGCGCTGGACGTCCCGGTGCTCGGCAACGGCGACATCTGGGAGGCCGACGACGCGCTCCGGATGATCCGCGAGACCGGCTGCGACGGCGTGGTGGTCGGCCGCGGCTGCCTCGGCCGCCCGTGGCTCTTCGCCGACCTGGCCGCCGCGTTCGCCGGCCGTCCGGAGCGGGCGATGCCGTCGCTGGGTGAGGTCGCCGCGGTCATGCGCCGGCACGCCGAACTGCTCTCCGGCTGGTACGGATCGGAGCGCGACGGCGTCACCGACTTCCGCAAGCACGTCGCCTGGTACCTCAAGGGCTTCCCGGTCGGTACGGAGATCCGCCGCGCGATGGCCATGGCCTCGTCGCTGATGGAACTCGACGACCTGCTCGGCAAGCTCGACCACGACGCCCCGTTCCCGCCCGAGGCGCTCGGCCAGCCGCGCGGCCGCACGAACTCCCCGGCCCACGTCTTCCTCCCGCAGGGCTGGCTCGCCGACCGCGAGGACGACGCCGTCCCCGAGGGCGCCGAACTCGACAACTCCGGCGGCTGATCCGGCGCCGTCCCTCGGCTTCGTGCCGTGGGCGCGCCCCCGTCGGCCGGACGTCACCGCCGCCGGGTCAGGACGTCTGGCTGTTGAGGAAGCCGATGATGACGGCGGTCCACCAGGCCAGCTGGGAGACGGCGGTGGCGAGGCCGGCCTGGACCAGCAGCGGCGTGGGCGGGCGGTGGCCGCGGTGACGGCTGAGCCGGGCGGCGACGGTGCCGGCGTAGACGCCGTTGAGGCCGACGACCAGCACGGCCAGGAGCTTGACCACGGTCAGGTAGGTGACCTGCGGGTGCAGCAGCGCGCCGGAGGCGAGCAGGCCGGTGAAGCCGATCCAGGTCGGGGTCAGCGCGCTCTCCGCGGTGCGCAGCACGTCACCGAAGCTGTGGCGGCCGGCCAGGAACAGGATGCCGGACCAGTCGACGAACAGGACCGCGCCGAAGCCGATCAGCATCGAGATCAGGTGCACGAACAGCGCGCCGGCCCGGATCTCCGGTGGCGGCGCCACCCGCGGCGCGATCACCACGACGGCCAGCCATGCCAGCGAGACCACGGCGGCCCGGGTCGTCGGCGCGAGGCGCCGGCGATGCCGCCCGGGGAGCGCGATCAGCGGCTGACCGGCCATGGTCGTCTCCTTCCGCAGTGCCGGGCCGATTGTGGCCCATCAGGAGACGCGGCGGTGCGGCGCGGATAACAGGAAAATCCCGGGCGCTCGAAAGTGCGGATCTACCAGTACATTCGTCGGGCACGTGGCGGCCACGGGGGCACGCCCGGCGAGGTGGGAGGCTTTTGTCCGTTATGGTGGCTAGACGCGTGATCAGTGCGCTGATCTTCCTCGTGGCGGTGCTGACGTTCGCGGGCCCGTTCGTGGTGCTGGACACGGACGAGTCGTCCTGGGGCCAGCGGCACACCACGATCACCGCCACCGGGTTCGACCTGATCCTGGGCAACCCGCCGACGATCGTCACCGAGGGCGACTCGCGCTCCGGTGACTCGTCCGTCCCGGGGCTCGCGGAGGCGGCCGAGAGCGTGCCGAACTCGCCGGCCGGGCTCGCGGACGGCAGCAGCGCGCGGGTCTGGGCGACCGCGGCGTTCATGCTGACGCTCGGCGCGGCCGCGCTGGCCGCCTTCCGGAACGGCCGGGGACTGGGCGCGCTCGCGGCGTTGATCGCGCTGATGGCGGCAGGTGCCGTGTCCGGCTCGGCGATGTCGATCGTGACCAAGGTCGAGGACTCGCGCGCGATGAGCGAGATCTTCCCGTCCGCCGGGATCGGCGACGGGGCCGGGTGGGCGTACGTGCTGCTCGGGTTCGGTGCGTTCTTCGTCTTCCTGGACGCGATGGTGACCCACGCGCGGCCGAAGGTGTTCGTGCCACGGAACCTGATGGCGGCCGGCTATCCGCCGCCCGGATACCCGCAGCAGCAGCCCTTCCCGCAGCAGGGATTCCCGCCCCCGCCCGGCTACCCGCAGCAGGGGTTCCCGCCCCCGCAGCAGCCGTACCCGATGCCACCGCAGGCGATGCCGCCGCACGCCATGCCCCCGCAGGCGATGCCCCCGCAGGCGATGCCCCCGCAGGCGATGCCCCCGCAGGCGATGCCCCCGCAGCCCTATCCGCCGCGGGGAATGCCTCCGCAGCCCTATCCGCCGCAGCAGTACCCGCCGTCGCAGCCGCCGTACGGCGCGCCCTATGGGCAGTGAGGACTTTCCCGCCGTACCGCTGATGATCGTGGTTTGTGGGCATTGAGGTCGTGAGACGGCCGCATGGAAGCGCTTCCATGCGGCCGGGGGCAACGCCGCAGGTCAGACGGTGTGATGTGCCAATCGTCACCCTTCCCTCGCTCTACGCGACGTTCTCGCTTAGATTTCGCCCACCACCCCCGGACATCGACCGGGACCCACGTTCAGCGCGGAACGGACGGGAGACCTCCATGACCTACGTCTACGCCTTCGAAGAGGGCAACAAGGACCTCAAGGACCTGCTGGGCGGCAAGGGCGCGAACCTGGCCGAGATGACCAACCTGGGTCTCCCGGTGCCGCCCGGCTTCACCATCACCACCGAGGCCTGCCGGGCCTACCTGCACGACAAGCGGTTCCCGGACGGGCTGGCGGACGAGATCGAGGCGCGGCTGATCGCGCTGGAGGAGCGGATCGGCCGGCGGCTGGGCGACGCCGCGGACCCGCTGCTCGTCTCCGTCCGGTCCGGCGCGAAGTTCTCGATGCCCGGCATGATGGAGACGGTCCTGAACGTCGGCCTCAACGACGAGAGCGTCGAGGGGCTGGCGGCGCACGGCGGCGCCCGGTTCGCCTGGGACTCGTACCGCCGGCTGATCCAGATGTTCGGCGCCACCGTCTGCGAGGTGCCGGCCGGCTACTTCGGCGACGCGCTGGACAAGGCGAAGCACCAGAAGGGCACGCGCAACGACCTCGATCTGGACGCGGACGACCTCCGCGCGCTGGTCGGCGTGTACAAGAAGATCTTCGAGGAGCACACCGGCCGGCGCTTCCCGCAGGACCCGCGCGAGCAGCTCAATCTGGCCATCCGCGCGGTCTTCGACTCGTGGAACGCGGACCGCGCCGCCCTCTACCGGCGGCAGGAGCGCATCCCGGCGGATCTCGGCACCGCGGTCAACGTGGTGGCGATGGTCTTCGGCAACCTCGGCCCGGACTCCGGCACCGGCGTCGCGTTCACCCGCGACCCGGGCACCGGCGCGCAGGGCGTCTACGGCGACTACCTGGCGAACGCGCAGGGCGAGGACGTGGTGGCCGGCATCCGCAACACCGTGCCGCTGCAGGATCTGGAGTCGATCGACAAGGCCTCCTACGACCAGCTGCTCGGCATCATGGCCACGCTGGAGGACCACTACCGGGACCTGTGCGACATCGAGTTCACCATCGAGCGCGGCAAGCTGTGGATGCTGCAGACCCGGGTCGGCAAGCGCACCGCCGCGGCCGCGTTCACGATCGCGGCGCAGCTGGTCGACGAGGGCGTGATCGACCTGGACGAGGCGATCCGCCGGGTCTCCGGCGCGCAGCTCGGCCAGCTGATGTTCCCCCGGTTCGACCTGTCCGGCACGCACCGGGAACTGACCAGGGCGGTCGGTGCGTCACCGGGCGCGGCGGTCGGCACCGTGGTCTTCGACGCGGCGCGCGCGATCGAGCTGGCCGGTCAGGGCGAGTCGGTGATCCTGGTCCGCCGCGAGACGAACCCGGACGACCTGGGCGGCATGATCGCGGCGCAGGGCATCCTCACCTCGCGCGGCGGCAAGACCAGCCACGCGGCCGTGGTCGCGCGCGGCATGGGCAAGACCTGCGTGTGCGGCGCGGACGAGCTGGAGATCGAACGGGGCGCGTTCACCGTGCGCGGCACGCGCGTCGCCGAGGGCGACACGATCTCCATCGACGGTACGACCGGGCGCGTCTACCTGGGTGAGGTGCCGGTCGAGCCGTCCTCGGTGGTGCGGTACTTCGAGGGTGCGCCGGTCTCCGAGGACCCACTCGTGCGCGCGGTGGACCGGCTGATGCGGCACGCCGACTCGCGCCGGTCGCTGCGCGTGCGGTCCAACGCGGACACCGGCGCGGACGCGGCCCGCGCCCGGCGCTTCGGCGCGGAGGGGATCGGGCTGTGCCGCACCGAGCACATGTTCCTCGGCGACCGCCGCGAGCTGGTGGAGAAGCTGATCCTGGCCGAGGGGCAGCCGGCCCGGGAGGCCGCGCTCGCCGCGCTGCTGCCGTTGCAGCGCGCGGACTTCGTCGAGTTGTTCCGCGCCATGGACGGTCTTCCGGTCACGGTACGGCTGATCGATCCGCCGTTGCACGAGTTCCTGCCGTCGCTGACCGACCTCGCGGTGCGCGTCGCGGTGGCCGGCGAGCGCGGCGAGGACGTCGGCCGGGAGAAGGAGCTGCTCACGGCCGTACAGCGCATGCACGAGCAGAATCCGATGCTGGGACTGCGCGGCGTACGGCTGGGGCTGGTCGTGCCCGGTCTGTTCGCCATGCAGGTGCGCGCGATCGCGGAGGCCGCGGTCGAGGTCGCCCGGGCCGGCGGCAGCGCACGGCCGGAGATCATGGTCCCGCTGGTCGGTGCCGTTCAGGAGCTGGAGACGGTACGGGCGGAGGCCGAGAAGATCCTGACCGAGGTGATCGGCGACAGTGGCGTGCGGGTGGTGATCGGCACGATGATCGAGGTGCCGCGCGCCGCGCTCACCGCGGGCCAGATCGCGGAGGCGGCCGAGTTCTTCTCGTTCGGTACCAACGACCTCACCCAGATGGGCTGGGGCTTCTCCCGCGACGACGTGGAGGGCGCGTTCTTCTGGCGCTACCTGGAACTGGGCATCTTCGGCATCTCGCCGTTCGAGTCACTGGACCGCGACGGCGTGGGCCGGCTGGTCCGGATCGCGTCCGAGGAGGGCCGGGCGGCGCGGCCGGGCCTGAAGCTGGGCGTGTGCGGCGAGCACGGCGGTGACCCGGACTCCGTGCACTTCTTCCACGAGGTGGGCCTGGACTACGTGTCCTGCTCGCCGTTCCGGGTGCCGATCGCCCGGCTCGAGGCGGGCCGCGCGGCCGTCGCGCGCACCTGAGCCACCGCTGCCCGGTGGGCCGTCCGGTGCCGTCCGCGTCGTTCCGGCGACGCGGACGGCACCCGGGCGTCAGACGTCGAGGTCCTCCTCGATCTTCTTCAGCTGGTGGCGTGCCATGGCCAGGTTGGCCCGGTTCTTCAGCAGCGCCAGGTAGAGGAACAGCCCCTTGCCGGAGCGGCCGGTCAGCGGCCGGATCAGGTGGTACTGGCCGCCGAGCGTGATCAGGATGTCCTCGATGCCGTCCTTGAGGTTGAGCATCTCCATCGCGCGCAGCTTCGCGCGGACCACGTCCGTGTTCCCGGCGGCTGCCACCGTCAGGTCCAGTTCCTTGGTGCCGCCGGCGACGCCGAGCGCCATGCCGCTGGTGTAGTCCACCAGCGCGACGCCGACGGCGCCGTCGATGTTCATCGCTTCCTTGAGCGCGGTATCCATGTCGGGCATGTCAGAATCCTCCGTACTGTGGGGGTTTTATCCGGCGCGTTGGCCGGGGACGCTCGACTGCAGCGCGGCCATCGGCGTGCGCTTGGCCAGGGGCACCTGACCCTCGACCGGGACGATGTGCGGCGAAGCCGGTGCGGGCGGTCGCGCCTCCACCGGGTCGAGCAGCTCACCGAGGCGGCGCGCGGTGCGCCGTGCCTCGTGGTGGATGCGGGCCACGTTCGCGCTCGGTCTGGCGAGCACGGCGAGGAGAGTGCGGAGCCCGGCGGCGTAGATGGCCACGTACCCGCCGGACGATTCGATCATGGTTTCGCGCAGGTCGCCGTGGCCCACGGTGTGGGCGAAGCGCTGGGTCAGGCCGAGGTTCGCCGCGGCCAGAGCGGCGATCGTCTCCGGTTGGAGGCCCGGAGCGTCGTACGCGAGCAGCATCCCGTCGACACCGGCGATCACGGTGGCCGTGAGATCGGGCAGCCGGCTGCGAAGCCTGGCGAGCTCGGCCAGCACCGCCCGGTCGGTTTCCACGGCAGTTCTCCTTCGCGAGAGGGCAGGGGTGGGTGAGGGTGAACAGGTCGGTGCCCGCCGCCGGTGCGCGACGGCCGGGGGCGCGCGGACCGGCGGCGCGCTCACCGCAGTGCCTTCAGCGCGCTGCGGATGCGGGTGAGCAGCGCCTCGTCCGGCGCGTCGGCGCGCAGCAGGCCACCGCCGTCCGGCACGGTCTCCACGTCACCGGCGCCGCTCGGCATCTGCTCGCCGGGGCTGCGGCGGGGCAGGCTCTCCGCGGGGATCACGGCGGCGGCACGCCCACCGGCGCGCCGCCGGCCACCGGTCGCGCGCCGGGCGGTCCTGGCAGGCTTCTCCGGATCGGCGAGGTTCCCGAGGTCGGCAGGTTCCACGGGGTCGGCAGGTTCCACGGGGTCGGCAGGGGCCGCGAGGTCGGCAGGGGCCGCGAGGTCGGCAGATGCCGCGACGTTCGCGAGAACGGCGGAGTTTGCGGGTGTCGAGGCCGGGGAGATCGGTGGAAGCGCCACGGTGTCCTCTGTGGCCGGCGCCTTCGTGGCCGGTCTCCGGCGGTCCCGCTTCGTGGCCGCCGGGTCCCGGGTGCCCAGTTCCGCGGTGGTCTGATCCATGGGGTCCAGCTTCGCGCCGGTCTGCCGCACGGCGGCCTGCTTCGCGGTGGACAGCCGTGCGGTGGCCGGTTTCGCGGTGGCCCGCTCTGCGGTGGCCCGCTCTCCCGTGGCCGCGGCGCGTTCCGCCGCCGCGATGGCGGCCTCCGCCAGCACGATGACCGGATCCGGCAATTCCTCCGATGCGGCCGGCACCGTCCGCCTCTCCACTGCGATGGTCGCCATCCGTCCTTCCTCGACGGCGGTGTCCGCCGGTGCGGTGTCCGCCGGTCGCTCCTCCGGCGCGGTGGGCGCCGACCGGTCCGGCGGTGCGGTGGATGCCGCCGGGCACTCCGGCGTCAGGATCAAACCGGCCGCCGCCAGCTCGCGCACCTGTTGCAGCGTCACGTAACCGGCCCGCCCGAGGAGCCGGGCCAGCGTGGCCGGCGTGCGTTCGCCGTCCGCCGCGACCAGCAGCTCGAACTGCAGCGCACTCAGCACGACGCGCTCGACGGGCGACCGGGGCGCCGGCCGAACCGGCGCCGTGTCCAGCGTGGACGACTCGAAGACCTCGTCGAGGAGCCGGCGCCGGCGCGTCGTCTCCCTGGACAGCACGTCGGCATCCACCCGGCAGACCGGACCGAGCCAGTGTTGCTCGTCCTCCTCGAACCGGACGGGCACGGCCGCCGGTTGCAGCACGAAGTACGCCGCGTCATAGATCACCCCAAGAACGCACAGCTCAAGTTCGCCGTCCGTAAGGTGCCCCTGTTCGACGAGCAGGCGACCGACACGGTGTGCGTCTTTTCCGGCGGAGACCGCGGATTCCCACGTGCGGGCCGAGATCCGGCCGGCCGCGGTCAGCAGTTCACCGACGCCCGGCGCCGCCGGGGACTCGGCGTGGCTGACCTGCCCCTTCGTCAGATGGATGACGCCGCCGGGGTGGCCGCCGACGTGCAGCGCGCCGGTCGCGCCGGCGGTGACCAGCTGGCTGAGCGCCCGGCGGGGGAGGGTGGCCGTTACGGCGCGGGCGGGCTTCACGTGGGAACTCCTCACCGATCTCTCGGTCTCGTGCCGCGACCGTCGATGGCCGTTGCGGGCGTCGTCGGTCGCGGGTCGAACCGTCACCGGGCCGGTGGCCCGCGGCCTTACGCCGTCACCAGGCCCTCGGCGAGCATCTGCAGCCGGCGCCGGCCGACCGCGAGGTTGCCGAGGTCCTTGTCCAGCCACAGGTAGAGCGCCAGCCGGCTGTCGAATCCGGTGCGCAGCAGGCGGATCAGGTGATAGCCGCACGCGGTGGTGATGATGACGTCCTCCACGCCGTCACCGGGCCGCGTCGAGGCGAACGGTGATCGGCTGACCGCGGCGTGCACGATGCCGGCCGTGCCGGTGGCCGTGCCGTCCGGGTCGTCACCGGGTGCGGCACCGACGGACTCCAGCGCGAAGCCGGTGGTGTAGTCGACCAGGCCGGCGCCGATCGCGCCGGGAACTGTCATCGCCTGCCGGAGGCAGTCGTCGATGCCGGACACACGTTCTCCTCAGCCCGCAGCGGTGACCTCGCCTCCGCTCCGGCCAGCGGACGGCGATCGCACTTCGGGCACATGGTGTGGGACCGGCGACGGCCGGCCAGTGACGTTGTGCTTCCGGCACGCTACTACCGGATATGGAATTTCTCTATCCCACGACGGTGTGCGACCCGATGTACACCATCGAGTGATCATCGATGGCGGGCGATTTATGACGCTCGGTGGAACGGGAGATGCCGGGACCGGCTTCCCGGCGTAACGTGTTCGTCACCTTGCCGTCAGAGGCCGCACGATGAGGAGCACCATGGGCAGCGACTGGGAGAACGTGGTCGTCGACGCCGAGGACCCGGGTCGGCTGGCCCGATGGTGGGCCGAGGCGCTGCGCTACCAGATCACCTACGAGCGCCCGGGCGAGGTGGAGATCCGCCGCAAGGCCGACGAGGCCCCCGGCATCGTCTTCGTCACGGTCCCCGAGCTCAAGACCGTGAAGAACCGCCTCCACATCGACCTGCGCCCCGACAACCAGGAGGCCGAGGTCGAGCGCCTCGTCGACATGGGCGCCCGCCACGTCGACGTCGGCCAGGGCACGGTCGACGGCTGGGTCGTCCTCGCCGACCCGGAGGGCAACGAGTTCTGCGTGCTCGGCCCGCGCACCTGAGCGAATCGGTTGCGGCCGCCGGGACCATCGGCGGTGATGATCGAGCGGATGTCCGCAGCGGTCCGGCGGGACTTCGACGCGATCCGGGGGACCCGGACGTGCGCGAGGCCGCGCGCGACGTCCACGTCCGTTGAACCCCGGTGGAATTCCCGGCGACGGCCGCGCCGGAAGCCCGGTGGCCGCACTACGCTCGGATCATGGACGGCCAGGTCGGTGACGCGGAGCGGTGGGCGGACGAGCGGGCCAAGGACACCGGGTACGGGCGGACGCCGTTCCAGCGGGACCGGGCGCGGGTGCTGCACTCGGCCGGCTTCCGGCGGCTGGCGTCGAAGACGCAGGTGCACGTGGCCGGGTCGGACGACTTCCTGCGGACCCGGCTGACCCACTCGCTGGAGGTGGCGCAGATCGCCCGGGAGATGGGCGAGCGGCTCGGCTGTGACCCGGACGTGGTGGACGTGGCCGGGCTCGCCCACGATCTCGGTCATCCGCCGTTCGGGCACAACGGCGAGGCCGCGCTGGACGCGGTCGCGGGCGGCTGCGGCGGGTTCGAGGGGAACGCGCAGACGCTGCGCGTGCTGACCCGGCTGGAGGCGAAGGTCGAGGGCGCCGGGCTCAACCTGACCCGCGCCTCGCTGGACGCCACCTGCAAGTATCCGTGGCGGCGGGACGGCGTGCGGCGCAAGTGGGGCGTCTACCCGGACGACCTGCCGGTCTTCGAGTGGCTGCGCCGGGACGCGCCGGCCGGCGAGCGGCAGAGCCTGGAGGCCCAGGTGATGGACTGGGCGGACGACGTGGCCTACTCGGTGCACGACCTGGAGGACGGCATCCACGGCGGCTACATCGATCTCGAGCGGCTGGCCGCGGACGCGGACGAGCGGGCCGCGCTCTGCGCCGACGTGTCCGGCGTCTACTCGGAGGAGCCGGTCGACGTGCTCGGCGCGGAGCTGGCCGCGATGCTGGCCGGGCCGATGCTGGCACCGGCGCTGGCCTACGACGGCAGTCACCGCGCGCAGATCGCGGTCAAGCGGATGACCAGCGTGCTGACCGGCCGGCTGGTCGCGGCGCCGGTCGAGGCCACGGTCGCGGCGTTCGGATCACAGACCCTGCGCCGGTACGCCGCGGACCTGCTCGTCCCGCCGGACGTGCGGATCCGGTGCGCGTTGCTGAAGGGCATGGCGCTGCGGTACGTGATGCGCCGCCCCGGCGCGGCCGCCCAGCAGGAACGGCAGCGTGAGGTGCTCACCCGGCTGGTGCACGTGCTGGCCGTGCGTGCGCCGGACGGGCTGGACCCGGTGTTCGCGCCGATCTGGCGGGCCGCGCCGAACGACGCGGCCCGGCTGCGTGTGGTGATCGACCAGGTGGCGTCGCTCACCGATCCGGCCGCGATGTCCTGGCACCGCGCGCTCACCTGAGAACGAAACCCGGGCTGGCCCCTCCGGCGCGTGCGGCTCCCGCCGTACCCTTGGAACGCTCTGGTGGTTTGTTGGGGTTCAGGGAGGAGCCGCGGGTGGCCGGCAGGATTCGGGACGAGGACATCGCGCTGGTGCGCGAGCGTACGGCGATCGCCGACGTGATCTCCGAGACCGTCACCCTGAAGTCGGCCGGCGGTGGCAATCTGAAGGGCCTGTGCCCGTTCCACGACGAGAAGACGCCCTCGTTCACCGTCTCCCCGGCCCGCAACGTGTATTTCTGCCACGGGTGCGGCAAGGGCGGCGACGCGATCACGTTCCTGATCGACGCGGATCACCTGACGTTCGTCGAGTCGGTCGAGCGGCTGGCCGGCCGGGCCGGCATCCAGTTGCGGTACGAGGAGCAGCCCGGCGGGCGCCCGTCCGGCCCGCGGCAGCAGCCCGGCCAGCGGCAGCGGCTGGTCGCGGCGCACGCGGACGCGGCCGAGTTCTACCGCTCGCAGCTGATCACCCCGGGTGCCCGGGCCGCCCGGGAGTTCCTGGCCCAGCGCGGTTTCGGGCGCGAGCACGCGGAGGCGTACGGCTGCGGGTTCGCGCCCGAGGGCTGGGACCCGCTGACCCGGCACCTGCGGCAGAAGGGCTACTCCGCGGACGAGCTGGTGACCGCCGGCCTGTCCCGCCCGGCCCGGTCCGGCTCGCTGATCGACCGGTTCCGGCGGCGGCTGCTCTGGCCGATCAAGGACATCAGCGGCGATGTGATCGGCTTCGGCGCGCGGAAGCTGTTCGACGACGATGACGGCCCGAAGTACCTGAACACGCCGGAGACGCCGCTCTACAAGAAGTCACACGTGCTGTACGGCATCGACCAGGCGAAACGCGACATAGCGCGGGAGAGCCGCGCGGTCATCGTCGAGGGTTACACCGACGTGATGGCGTGCCACCTGGCCGGTGTGCCGACCGCGGTCGCGACCTGCGGCACCGCGTTCGGCGAGGACCACATCAAGGTGCTCCGCCGGCTGCTGATGGACGCGAACGACCTCGGCGGCGAGATCATTTTCACGTTCGACGGCGACGCGGCCGGGCAGAAGGCGGCGATGCGCGCGTTCTCCGACGACCAGCGGTTCGTGGCGCAGACGTTCATCGCGGTCAGCCCGAACGGCATGGACCCGTGCGAGCTGCGACTCAACCGCGGTGACCTGGCCGTGCGCGACCTGGTGGGCGCGCGCGAGCCGATGATCGCGTTCGCGCTGCGGTCGATCATGCGTCAGTACGACCTGGACACCGTCGAGGGCCGGGTCGCCGCGCTGCGGTCCACCGCGCCGCTGGTCGCGCAGATCAAGGACCGGTCGATGCGCCCGGGCTACACCCGCAAGCTCGCCGACGACCTGGGCATGGAGATGGCGGAGGTCGAGCACGCGGTCCGCCGGGCCGGCGGCAGCGCGCCGGACGAGAACCGTCGCAAGGCGGGCCCGCGGCCCACGTCCGCACCGCAGCTTCAGGTCGAGCGCGAGGCGCTGAAACTCGCGCTGCAGGAGCCGGTGCTGGCCGGCCCGATGTTCGACGCGCTCGACGGCACGCACTTCACCGACCCGGTGCACGTGGCGCTGCGCGGTGCCGTGGCGGACGCCGGTGGCACCGCGTCCGCGGCCGGCGGCGGCGTGGTCTGGATCGAGAAGGTGCGCGACCTCTGCGCGGACCTCGGCGCGAAGGCGCTGGTCAGTGAGCTGGCCGTGGAGCCGCTGCGGGTCGACCGCGACCCCGACCCGCAGTACGTCTCGGTCACGCTGGCCCGGCTGCAGTCCGCGACCGTGACCGCCCGGATAGCCGACCTGAAGTCCAAAGTGCAGCGCATCAACCCGGTCGCCAACAAGGACGAATACTTCGCGCTCTTCGGGGAACTGCTGTCCCTGGAGCAGCACGCGCGTGCCCTGCGCGAGCAGGCTGTCGGGGGGTTGTGACGAGTGTTCGGCTTCTTCCGCAGGAACCAGCCGCCGGCCGCCCAGCGCCCGGTCCTCGAGCGTGACGAGCGCATCCTCACCTGGGCGAGCACGTCCACCGAAGGGGTGGTCGTGGCGACGAACCGGGGTCTCTGGCTGCCCGGTTTTCACCGGCTCGGCTGGCACGAGATCCTCAAGGCGGTCTGGTCCGGCCGTGAGCTCACCGTCATCGCCGGCCGGGTCGCGGAGGAGCGCGACGGTTACGCCGTGGTGGCCGACGAGCCCGCGATCTCCACGTTGCTCCTCGCGCCCGGTCACGTGCCGCACCAGGTGCAGGTCCGGGTGACGAAGTCGGTCGCGATCACCCACCACCACGAGCTGCCCGGCGGCGGCGTCCGGGTGGCGGCCCGCCGGGTCAGCGGTGTGGACGGTCTGCGCTGGACCGCACGGTACGACCCGGGCACCCCGGTGGACGGGCCGGCCGTGGACGAGCTGGTCGCCCGCGCCCGCCGCGACGCCGAGGCGGCCGCACCCCGGTAAATCCGGCGGAACTTGTCGGACCCGCCGTCTAGGGTCGGGGCATGACCGCGATGATCGAGGCAGCCGGGCTGGTCAAGCGCTTCGGCGACTTCACCGCCGTGGACGGCATCGACGTCACGGTGCAGCCCGGTGAGGCGTTCGGCTTCCTCGGGCCCAACGGGGCCGGCAAGAGCTCCACCATGCGCATGATCGGGTGCGTGTCCCCGCCGACCGGTGGCCTGCTGCGCATCCTCGGCATGGACCCGGTCCGCCAGGGCCCGGCGATCCGCGCCCGGCTCGGCGTCTGCCCGCAGCTGGACAATCTCGCCCCCGACCTGACCGTCCTGCAGAACCTGACGACCTACGCGCGCTACTTCGGCATCTCCCGCCGCGAGGCGAAGCGGCGCGCGCTCGAGCTGCTGGAGTTCGTGCAGCTCACCGAGCGGGCCGGCGCCGAGGTCGAGCCGCTCTCCGGCGGCATGAAACGGCGCCTCACCATCGCCCGCGCGCTGATCAACGAGCCCGACCTGGTGCTGCTCGACGAGCCCACCACCGGCCTCGACCCGCAGGCCCGCCACCTGGTCTGGGAGCGGCTGTTCCGGCTCAAGCAGCGCGGCGTCACGCTCGTGCTCACCACGCACTACATGGACGAGGCCGAGCAGCTCTGCGACCGGCTCGTGGTGATGGACGCCGGCAAGATCGTCGCGGAGGGCTCGCCGCGCGCGCTGATCGAGCGATACTCCACCCGCGAGGTCGTCGAGCTGCGCTTCCCGGCCGAGTCGCAGTCCGGCTTCGCGGCCAAGCTGGACGGCATCGGTGAGCGCACCGAGGAGCTGCCCGACCGCGTCCTGCTCTACACGGCCGACGGCGACGCCGCGCTCGCCGAGGTGCACGCGCGCGGGCTCACCCCGTCCGGCGCACTGGTCCGCCGCAGCTCGCTGGAGGACGTGTTCCTGCACCTCACCGGCCGGACCCTGGTCGACTGATGGTCGCCGCTCTCGAGTTCCACCTGGCCGAGTTCGCGCGCAACTGGCGCGGCTCGGTCTTCGGCTCGTTCGTCATCCCGCTGCTCACCATGCTCGGCTTCGGGGTCGGCGTCGGCGGCTACGTGCAGGGCGGCGTCGACGGCGTGCCCTACCTGGAGTTTCTGGTCCCCGGCCTGCTCGCGTCGACCGCGCTGCAGATCGCGCTCGGCGAGTCCACCTGGCCGGTGCTCGCCCACATGGAGTGGATGAAGACCTACTCCGCGCAGGCCGCCACGCCGCTGCGCCCGGTCGAGGTGCTCGGCGGCCACCTGCTCTTCGCGCTGCTCCGGGTGACCGCCGGCGTCACCGCGTTCCTGCTGGTCGCGGTCGCCTTCGGCGCGCTGCCGTCGGCGTGGGCGCTGGCCTGCCTGCCGATCGGCGTGCTGCTCGGGCTCGCGGTCGCCGCGCCCGTCTTCGCCTACAGCGTCTCCGTCCCCGGCGAGGTGTGGCTGAGCGTGCTGATGCGGTTCGCGGTCGTCCCGATGACGCTGTTCGCCGGCGTGTTCTTCCCGGTCGAGGCGATGCCGGTCGCGCTGCGCTGGCTGGCGTACGCGACGCCCCTCTGGCACGCCGCCGACCTCTGCCGGGCCGCCACGCTCGGCCGCGCGCCCGACTGGTCGCTCACCGGCCACCTGCTCTACCTGGCGCTCTGGGCCGGCGCCGGCATCGCGCTGGCCGCACACCGTTTTCACCGGCGGCTGGGGGTCTGACCGTGCTCACCGCGCTCGCGCTGCCCCGCCTCACCGCCTCCGGCGGCCGCGTCCTGGCCGTCGCCGGCCGCAACGTCGTCGCGCTGCGCAGCGTCGGCTGGCTGGTGTTCGTCTCCGGTGCGATCGAGCCGTTCCTCTACCTGTTCTCGATCGGCGTCGGCGTCGGCGCGCTGATCGGCGACATGCCGCTGCCGGACGGCACGGTGGTCAGCTACGCCGCGTTCGTGGCGCCCGCGATGCTCGCCGCGTCCGCGATGACCGGCGCGCTCACCGAGACCACGTTCAACTTCTTCGGCAAGATGAAGTTCTGGAAGCTGTACGACAGCGTCCTCGCCACCCCGGTCGGCCCGATGGAGATCGCGTTCGGCGAGCTGTGCTGGGCGATGGCCCGCGGCGCCGTCTACGCCGCGTCCTTCCTCGCCGTCATGATCGCCATGGACCTCACCAGTCCGCTCCGTGCCCTGCTCGCGCTGCCCGCCACCGTGCTGATCGGCTTCTCGTTCGGCGCCGTCGGCATGCTGACCGCCACGCTGATGCGCGGCTGGCAGGACTTCGACCTGATCGGCACCATCCAGTTCGCCCTCTTCCTCTTCTCCGGCACGTTCGTCCCGGCCACCGCCTACCCGGCCGCGCTCCGCTGGCTGATCGAGGCCACCCCGCTCTACCGCGCGGTCGACCTGATCCGCGCCCTGACCGCCGGCAGCACCGGCTGGCTCCAGGCCCTCGACGTCGCCTACCTGCTCACGCTCCTCGCGCTCTGCCTCTGGGCCGCCTCCCGCCGCATGAGCCGCCGCCTGCGCCGATAGGGCCGCACCGGCGGCCGGGCGTGCGGCCGCGACCCGAGACCCGGCCGTCCGCCGCGGCACCCCCCGGAAGATCCCGGTCAACGGCGCATCTGCCCACTTCCCGGGCGGTCGCCTCACGGTGCTCCCGCGGGCACCGGTCGGCCGCGGGCGGCCTCCCTGCCGGTTCCGCGTCGGTTTCGCAAGCCGGTCCACGAAAGTGTGAACCGCTCGGCGGACCCGGGCGTATTGGTCGCAGCGGATCCTTCGAAGGGCTGAGGGGGAGAGCACGATGGCGGGACCTGGACCAGTACCTGTTTACATGCCGCCCGGGGCGGAGATTCCCCCGGCGCCGGCGCCGGACGGGCAGCGATACGTGACCGTGTCGGGGCTGCCGAGCCGGCTCGACCCCGGCCCCGGCGACCCGGGAGTGCCGACCGAGTACGACGCGTCCACGCTGGAAAGCGCGATCACCTGGCTGGAGAGTCAGTCCGACTACCTGAGCCGGTCGCTGGTGCCCGGTATGGAGAACGACATCAAGGACTGGCTGACCGGCCCGCCGGGTGGCAACGCGCCGTTCGGCACGTTCCCGACGGCGAACGAGATGGCGCAGCGGCAGCTCGGGCACTACCAGGCGGCGGACGCGTCGATCCGCGGCATCGCGGACGCGCTGTGGCAGGCGGCCCAGTCGCTGCGTGTGGTGCTGGAGCGGTACGAGACGGCCGAGCGGGCCAACGCGCTCAGCGCCTCCTCGTTCGAGGAGATCTTCACGGCACAGCAGGGGGAGAGCGCCGGCCGCGCCGCGCCGCCGACCGGCGTCCCCGCGGCCGTTCCGCCGCCGCCCACCGATCTGCCGGTCGTGGACTCCACGACCGTGGTGCCCGCCGTCCACGTCGAGTCCTACGGGGGATGAACCGATGCCTGACAAGTACGGGGTCCAGACCTGGGAGCAGATGGTCACGCAGGTCGTCGTGCACGGACGGCCGGCGGACATCCGCGCCGCGGCGGCGGCCTGGGAGATCGCGCTGTACGGCCTGAACAGCGTGAAGACCAGCCTGGACCGGAACGTCACGGACCTGGGCGCCACCTGGAAGGGCGAGGCGTACGAGGCCTTCAGAACCCACATCGAGAGCATCTCCGAGAACATCCGGACCGTCTACGACGAGGCGAACAGCCTGAACACCGTCGTCGGCACGCTGAACGAGTCGGCCGCCCGGCTCGAGGCGGCACAGGCCGAGATCCCGATCCCGGCCGGGATGGAGGACGAGGTCGCGGCGGCCCGCAACGAGGACCAGGGAATCCCGGACGGTGTCTTCGAGACGGCGGCGGTGGGGTTGCTCGGCCTGCCGCTCGGCCCGATCGGCGTCGTCGCGGCGACCGGTGCCGGTGCGCTGCTCTCCGCCACCGGCGCCTTCGACGCGCTCAGCGACTGGCTGAACGACCGGACCGACGAGGCGCGGGCGATCTGGAACCGGGTCAACTTCGAGATCGAGGGCCAGGTCGCGGTCACCCCCGGTGGAACCGCGGTCGACAACGCCAAGAGAAACCCCGTCGCCCAACTCCCCGTTCTCGATGTCAGCGGACCCGGTGGTGGTATCAGTGCGCTGTCGGGCGGTGGTGGCGTCGCCGGTGCCACTCCGGCGCTGAGCGCCGAGCCGACGGAGATCGGCAGCGTCGCGCCACCCGGCACCGGCACGTTCGACCCCGCGACGGCCGGGGCACCCTCGGCCGGGACGGCCGGTGCGGCGCCGGCGCTCGGCTCCGGTACCGCCGGATTCGATCCGGACGCGGTCGCGCCGGGCACGGCCTCGTTCGACCCGGCCGCGCTCGGCACCGGCTCGCTCAACCCCGGCTCGCTCGGCGCGCAGCCGCCCACCGGCACCGGGCTGGCCGGTGCGGGCGGTGGTCTGGGTGCGGGCGGTCTGGGTGCGGGCGGTCTGGGTGCGGGCGGTCTGGGTGCGGGCGGTCTGGGTGCGGGCGGTCTGGGTGCGGGCGGTCTGGGCGCCGGCGGTCTCGGCACCGGGGCTCTCGGCGCCGGCGGCATCGGCTCGCCCGGCGGCTCCGCGGCGGGCGCCGGTGGTCTGGGCGGCGCCCTGGTCGGCGGCGGGGCACTCGGCAAGCCGGTCTCCCCGGCGCAGGCGGGCATTCCCGGCGTCGGCGCGCTCGGCGCCGGTCCGCTCGGCGCCGCCGCGGGCCGGAACGCGGGCCGGGGCGGGGGCGCCGGCGCGGCCGGTAAGCCGACCCTGCCGGGCAACGTCGCCGGAGCCGCCGCCGGCGGTCGCCCGGGCGCGCTCGGCCCGGCCGGTATCGGCGGTGTGGGCGCCGCCGGTCAGGGCGCCGGCTTCGACGACGACTCGGAGCACACCACCTGGCTGACCGAGGACGACGACGTCTGGGGCGGCAACGAGACGGCGGCCCCCGGCGTCCTGCGCTGACCGACCGCGGACCGGCGCCGGGCGTCCGCGATTCCGGGCGCGGGACGACCGGCGGCGAGACACCCTGCTGCGAACGCCCGGCGTTCCGTCACGTGCGGCAGCCGGTCGGGTTCTTGGCGGCCACCCACGAACCGGCAGGGAGGCCGCCCCGCGGCCGACCGGTGCCCGCGGGAGCACGCCCGGCGCGCCCACGCCGGAAGCGGGCAGAGCTAAAGATCGAAATAGCGGCTGAGCATGGGATTGAGCAGCTTGCCGGACGGGTCGAGGTCGGCGCGCAGCGCGAGGAAGTCGTCGAAGCGGGGGTACCGCGCGCGGAGCGCGGCCGGGTCGGTGGAGAAGACCTTGCCCCAGTGCGGGCGGGCACCGAACGGCGCGAGCCGCTCCTCCAGCGCGGTGACCACCGGGGCGACCGCTTCGGCGTCCGGGTGCCAGGTGAAGTGGATCGCGACGCTGTCGTGGCCGTGACTCGGGCTGAGCCAGAGATCGTCGGCGGCGATCGTGCGGACCTCGGAGATCTGCAGGACCGGCGCGATCCGGTCCCGGATCGCGTCGACCGCCTCCAGCGCCTCGAGCGCGTGCGTGGCCGGCAGGAGGTACTCGGTCTGCAGCTCGGCGCCGCTGCTCGGGGTGAAGTCGAGGCGGAAGTGGGGCAGGCGTTCGTGCCAGGGGCCGGGGACGCCGCCCTGCTCGGTGCAGTTGACCGCGGACATGCCGGGAACCGGGTGCAGCGGCGCGGTGGCGAGCGTGGCGCCGTGCCAGCGCGTGGGCGGCGCGGGCTCCGACGGGTCGCGCTTGACCCAGATCTGGTTGATCACCGGTCCGGTCCAGTCGGTGAACAGGCTGACCGAGTAGCCCGCGCTCATGATCTCCGCCCAGCCGGTGGCAAGGTGTGACCAGGGCAGACGCTCGTAGACGTACTGCGCGATGTCGAACGTGGGACGGATGCGCAGCGTGACGTCGACGACGACGCCGAGCGCGCCGAGGTTGACCACCGCACCGGCCAGGCGCGGGTCGTCGCGGCGCAGGTCGAGAAGCTCACCGTCCGCGGTGACCAGGCGCAGGCCGGTGACGGCGGCGCCGAGGCCGGGACTGGTGACGCCGGAGCCGTGCGTGCCGGTGGCGACCGCGCCGGCCACCGAGATGTGCGGCAGCGAGGCCATGTTGTGCAGCGCGTACCCGGCCGCGTGCAGGCGCGAGGCGAGCTCGCCGTAGCGGACGCCCGCGCTCGCGGTCACCTCGCCGGCCACCGAGTCGATGTGCACGGCGGTCGGCAGCGACGCCACGGAGACCAGGTCACCGTCGGTGTCCGCGATCAGGTTGAACGAGTGGCCGGTGCCGAGCGGGCGCAGCCGGGTGCTCGCGGCCACGGCCTCGCGCAACTCGTCGACCGTGCCGGGCGTGTGCAGCCGGGCCGCGCCGAACGTGACGTTCCCGGCCCAGTTCGTGAGCGTCATGCGGCGGCCTCCACCAGGTCGTCGGCGGTCGCGGTGATCGTGTCCAGGCCCTCCAGGCGGGCGACCCAGGCCGCGGGCAGTGCCTCCTCGCCGTGCCGGGCGCCGAGCAGGTTGCCGCAGATCGCGCCGGTGGAGTCGCTGTCACCGGCGTGGTTGACCGCGACGAGCAGCGCGTCCCGGACGCGGCCCGGCTCCTCGAACACGAGCGCGGCGTAGACGGCCATGGCCAGCGCCTCCTCCGCGATCCAGCCGAGCCCGATCCGCTCGATGCCGGTGTTACCCGGAGCGTACGGCGTGTCCAGGGTCCGGCGCAGCGCGGTCAGCGTCTCCCCGTGCGCGTCGTAGCCGGTCAGCAGCGTGATCGCGCGCTCGGTGGCGGTCCGGACGTCGTCACCGTCCAGCAGGTGGCGGACGATCGCGGCGAACGTGCCGGCGGCCAGGTAGCCGGTCGGGTGGCCGTGCGTGTGCACGGCGCACTCCGCGGCCAGCGCGAACGCGTCGGCCGCGCTCACCGAGGGGAACAGGCCGAACGGCGCGGAGCGCATGACGGAACCGCAGCCCTTGGAGTTCGGGTTCGCCGGCTGTGCGAACGTGCCCATCCGGCCGAGTGCGAGCCCACCGAGGCAGGCGTTGCCGGGGGCCCGCTGCGCGTAGAGGAACGGCTGCGCGGCGAGCCCGTCCGCGTGCTCCGGCGGGCCGGGGAGGCGCTGCGTGTCGTACCAGCGGAGGTGGGCCTCGTAGACCGACTTCGGCACGTCGCCGCCGGCGGAGCGGAGCAGGCCCTCGACGGTGAACAGCGTCATCTGGGTGTCGTCGGTGATCAGCGCGAGGCCGTCCCGGGACAGCTGGAGATCGCTGACCGCGGGATCGCGCTCGAATTCGACCGGGTTGCCGAGCGCGTCACCGACCGCGCCGCCGAGCAGACAACCGCGGACCCGGGACCGGTAGGCGCTCATAGGTCCGTGATCCTACGGCAGGGTTGCGCTGACCAGCGATGATCGATCGCGGGCGGGTCCACGCCAATAACCTCTGATCCGGCATTTGGCTCGTCGGTCGACGAAGGTGAATGTCGTTGCCGGTGCGTGTGCTGGTCCGAGGGGGTGGGAGAGATTCCTCCGGGCGAGTGGATGGCCGTATCCTCGGCAGCGCATCTGGAGCATCACGGCCGCTGAAGCGCGGTCGACATCGAATCGACAGGGGGAGTCAGCGGTGAGGCCCACCAGAGCCCGGCGCCGTACCGGCGGGGTGATCCGGTTCACGGCGGCCGCGCTGGCCGCGATGCTGGCCGGCGGCGGCGCGTTGTTCGTGGCGCCGTCCGCCGCGAGCGCGGCGCCGACGATCGCGGAGCGGCAGAAGTGGTACTTCGATCTGCTCAAGATTCCTGAGGCGCAGCGGATCAGCACGGGCGAGGGCGTCGTGGTCGGTGTCGTCGACTCCGGCGTCGACGCCTCGCACCCGGATCTGCAGGGCAAGGTGCTTCCCGGTAAGGGTGTCGGCAGTGAGGCGGCCGACGGGCGCTCGGATACGGTCGACGGGCACGGTACCGGTGTGGCCGGTGTCATCGCCGGTAACGGTGGCGGCCCGAACAGGGTGACCGGGATCGCGCCGGGCGTGAAGATCCTGCCGTACTCCAGGGGCAAGGACGGTGCGCAGGAGATCGGCGCGGACGGCATCCGCTGGGCGGTCGACAACGGCGCCAAGGTCATAAACCTGTCCTGGGGCGTGGACATCGAACCGCCGCAGGTCACGAAGGACGCGATCGAATACGCGCTCAGCAAGGACGTGGTGATCGTCGCCGCAGCCGGGAACCGGTCGGACGGCGACACGAAGGTCATCTCGCCGGCGCGTATCCGGGGCGTGATCGGCGTGACCGGGATCGCGAACGACGGAGCCTTCTGGGGCGCCCAGTCGGTGCAGGGCCGGGGTGCCGTTCTTGCCGCGCCGGCACAGGACATCGTGAACCCGCTGCCGCTCGCGCTGTCGGACAGCGGATACGGCCTCGGCGGCGGTACCAGTTCCGCCGCGGCGATCGTGTCCGGCGTAGCGGCCATGGTCCGGGCCGAGTTCCCGGAGCTGGACGCGGCGAACGTGATCGAGCGGCTGATCAGGACCGCGGACGACAAGGGCTCACAGGGATGGGACGAGCAGTACGGCGACGGCATCGTCAACCCGGTCGCGGCACTGACCGAGGACGTTCCCACGGTGGACCGCAACCCGCTGCTGCCGGACGAGGACGAGACCGGCGCCACCGAGGCCGCACCGGCGCCGGGGGACGGTGACGCCGGCGGCCTCGGCGGCAACACGGTCGCACTGATCGCCGGTGGCGTCTGCCTGCTCGTGGTGATCCTGGTGGTCGTGCTGATCGCCGCGTCCTCGTCGCGTAACAAGCGCCGGCCCGGTCCGCCCGTGCCGGTCGGTGCGCCGGGACCGTACCCGCACCAGCCGGGGCCGTACCCCCAACAGGGTGGCTATCCGCCGCCCGCACCGGGTTACCCGCCGCAGCAGGGCTATCCGCAAGGCCCGCCGCAGCAGTACCCGCCGGCGCCCGGCCCGCAGTACCCGCCGGGCCCGCAGTACCCACCGGGCCCGCAGTACCCGCCGCCCGGTCCGCCGCACGGCGGCTGACCGGCGCGTCCAGCACGGAACGAGTAAAGGAATAACGGGGAGGAAGAGGAGATGGCAGAGAATCAGAGGTCGGGCCAGGAGGTGACTCCGGTCTTCATACCTCCGCTACCGGGCACGCCGCTGCCGCCGGTTCCTGGGTTCTGGGTGTCGGACGACGCCAACGCGTCGTCCCGGCCGACCGAGATCAACGCCACCTCCGGCGACCCGGGACTCAACACGGAGTGGGACGCGGACAGCCTGGACGGTGCGATCCGCTGGCTCGAGGAGCACGCGCGGTACCTCGGCGACCGCCTGGTGCCCGCGATGGGCGACGACATCGGCAGTTGGCTGACCGGTCCGGCCTCGACGGGTGGGAAGTCGCCGTTCGGCACCTACCCCGCGGCGACGGACATCGCGCAGCGGCACGTCACTCATTACCGGACCGCCGAGCAGTCGGTCCGGACCATCGCGGAGGAGCTGCTCCAGGCGGCCGAGTCGCTACGGCGCGTCAAGGAGCAGTACGAGACGGCCGAGCGCGCGAACCAGATGTCCGCGCAGGCGTTCGAGGAGGTCTTCGCCTCGGAGACGCAGACGGGCAAGTACGGTGGCGGCCCTGCGTCCCCGGCTGCCGTCCCCGCCTCGTACCCGAGCAGTAGCGGCTCCCCGACCGGCGACTCGGAATACGGAGGCTAGGCGATGGGACGGAATTGGGGCGAGGAGTCCTGGGAGAACATCGTCAACCAGGTCGTGATCGACGGCCGGCCCGGTGACCTCCGGACCGCGGCGCTCGGCTGGGAGGCGGTGCTGCGCAACCTGAACACGGTGAAGACGAGCCTGGACCAGAACGTCACGGAGCTGGGCACCGTGTGGAAGGGCGACGCGTACGAGGCCTTCAAGAAGCACATCGAAGGCATCTCGAAGAAGATCCAGCATGTCGCGGACGAGGCGAACGGAGGCGGCCAGGGCGGCGTCGTCACCAGCCTCAACAAGGCGGCGGACGATCTGCACGCCGCGCAGGAGAAGATCCCGGTCCCGATCGCCATGCAGCCGGAGGTCATGCAGGCGCGCGACGCGCACCTGGCGATCCCGATCGGCTCGTTCGAGAACGCGATCAAGATCGATATCGCCGGTGCGGCCGGGGTCTACCGGGACATCGGCAACTTCTTCACCGCCGGGTACGCGCAGAAGGCCTGGACCGCGGTGCAGGACGCGCTCACCAACGGCAGCGACGAGGCCCGGGAGCACTGGGAGACGTTGAACGGCCAGGTCGCCGACACGGCCGCCGCGACGCCGACCGGGACGCCCGTCGCGGGCTCCTCGTCGAGGAACCCGCTGACTGAGATCCCGCTCGACGGCGCCGGCCCCGGTGGTGGCGTCGGTGGCGTCTCCGGTGGCGGTGGGATGGGCGGTGGCGCTCCGAAGATGGGCGCCGGCGCGCCGTCCGGCATCGGCGGCTTCGACCCCACCGGGGGCAGCCCGATCGACACGAACACCGGCTTCACCCCCTACACGCCGCCGATCAACGACGGCACCGGCGGTTTCGATCCGGAGGTCGGTACCGGCTACACGCCCGGCACCGGCTCCGACTTCAACCCGAGCAAGCCGGTCGGCACCGGTCTGGCCGGTGCGGGCGGCGGTCTCGGTGCCGGCGGACTGGGCCCGAGCGGCCTCGGTTCCGGCGGCCTCGGCACCGGCGGTCTCGGTGCCGGCGGCGGCCTCGGCTCGGCCGGTGGTCTCGGCGCGGGCGGTGCCGGCGGCATCCCCGGCGGCGGCGCGCTCGGCAAGCCGGTCAACGGCGCCGCGCTGGCCGGCATGGGCATGGCCGGGATGGGTGGCATGGGCGCCGGTGCCGGCGCCGGCGCGAAGGGTGCGGGCAAGGGCGGTGCCGGCAAGGGCGGCAAGCCGATGCTCTCCGGTGGCGTGGCCCCGGGCACCGGCGGTGCGGGCAAGGGCGGCGCCGGTCGCGCGGGCATGGCCGGGATGGCCGGCATGGGCGGTGGTCCCGGTGCCGGGTTCGGCAACGACGAGGAGCGCAGCACCTGGCTCCAGGAGGACGAGGACGTGTGGGGCGGCGGCGACGCGGCCCCGGGCGTGCTGCGCTGACCTGTCGAATCGCGGAACGGCGGGGCCACGGCCCCGCCGTTCCTCAGTGGCGGGCCGGGGGATGGCCGGTGATCCGGGTGGCGATCCGGCGCGCCACCAGCCGGCCGGCGAACATCAGGCCGAAGAGCGTCAGGAACGGCGGGACGTCCAGTAGGTGGGAGCGCACCGGGCAGTCGGCGGCGTGGACCGGGCACAGGTGGCTGGTGGCGTATCGCCGGCCGCAGTCCCGCTCCTCCACCGCGACCTCGCCGGTGAGGGACCGGGCCGACCGGACGGTGATCTCGGCCGGTGGCTCGCCGAACGTCGCGGTCTCGTGCCACACCGCGACCGCCGCACAGGCGTCGTCGGCGACCGGCGGCAGCGGGCTCTTCAGGAACGCCATGGCCGAGGAGACCTCGCCGACCAGCCCGGACATGATCTCCAGCATTCGCTGGGGCGCCTCCGCGCCGCCTGCCCCCGGACCCACCGGTCCGGATCGGTCGGGCCCGCTCCGGCTGGGAACGTCATGCGTCCTCCTCCCCGTGTCGCCGGCCGCCGCCGGTCATCGCCCGGGCCGGCGGCCGAGCCGATCATGCAACACGGACGCCACCGCAGGTCAGAGCGGTGTGCGGACCGACGGGGGAGGGCTGAGATCTCGATCACGCGGACGGCGTGAGCGGCGGGAAGGCGGGCCTCCTCACCGCGCGCGACGATGTGGATCTCATCATTCGATGATCACAAATGGTGGTGACGTCGGCACACTGGGTGCGCAATGCGATTCAAGCGTTCATTCGCGTCGATCCCGAAATGAACGTTTTCGCAGGTGAATGCGGTGGGGCGGGCGGGACTCGAACCCGCGACCGAGGGATTATGAGTCCCCTGCTCTAACCGGCTGAGCTACCGCCCCGGCGCGGGGATCGTATCCCGTACGCGTGTGCCCCGGCCACCGGCAATCGGCCGGGACCGGCCTTCTTTGATCAAGCGATACCAGGTCTATATCGGCCGAATATCGGCTAAACGGAGATCAACCGGCCGTCCTTCTTCGCCGAATCATCCGGGCCGCCCGGTGCGCGCCGGGACAGCCGGCTCGGCCACCACACCCGGTCGCCGAGGTCGTGCACCAGCGCGGGCACCAGCAGCGACCGGACCACGACGGTGTCCAGCAGCACGCCGACCGCGACCGCGGTGCCGAGTTCGGCGAGGATGACCAGCGGTACGACCGCGAGCGCGGAGAACGTGGCGGCCAGCACCACGCCGGCCGAGGTGATCACGCCGCCGGTGACGATCAGCCCGCGCAGCACGCCGGACCGGGTGCCGTGCGCGATCGACTCCTCGCGGACCCGGCTCATCAGGAAGATGTTGTAGTCGATGCCGAGCGCCACCAGGAACACGAACGCGAACAGCGGGATGGACGCGTCGATGCCGGGGAAGCCGAACAGGTAACGGAAGATCAGCGCGCAGATGCCGAGCGTGGAGCCGAAGGACAGCACCACGGTCGCGATCAGCAGCACCGGCGCCAGCAGTGAGCGCAGCAGCAGCGCGAGGATCACCGCGATCACGGCCAGCACCAGCGGGATGATCACGTTGCGGTCCCGCTCGTTCGCGTCCTGCGTGTCCAGCTGCACCGCGGTGTAGCCGCCGACCACCGCGTTCGCGCCCGGCACCGCGTGCGCGGCCACCCGGATCTGCCGCACGGTCTCCTCGGCCGCGGCGCTGTCCGGCTCGTCCGCGAGCGTGGCCTGCAACTGCACCCGCCCGTCGACGACCTTGGGCGGGCCGGCCGGCGCGCCGCTCTCGCTGACCGGGCGCACGCTGTCGACCGACGCGACGGCCTGCACGGCCTGCTGGACGGCGCCGAGCGCGGGCGCGGACACGAAGATCGTGGTGGGCGAGCCGGAACCGCCCGGGAAGTGCCGGGCCAGCGCCTCCTGGCCGGTCACCGAGTCGGTCTCCGCGGTGAACAGGTCGGACTGGCCGAGGCCGGTGCTGCCGACCTGCAACAGGCCGAGCATGCAGACGGCGAGCGCGAGCGCGGTGCCGATCCAGGTGACGCGCGGCCGCTTCTCGACCGCGCCGGCCACCCGGGTCCAGAGCCGGGACTCCGTCGCGGTGCCGCCGGTCACCGGGCGGCGCGGCCAGAACGCCCACCGGCCGCCGAGCAGCAGCAGCGCGGGCAGGAACGTGAGCATCACGATCAGCGTGGCGGCGATGCCGACCGCGGAGATCGGGCCGAGCGCCCGATTCGAGTTCAGGCCGGAGAAGAGCAGGCAGAGCAGGGCCGCGATCACCGTGGCGGCGGACGCGACGATCGCGGGCGCGGCGCCGCGCCACGCGGCCTTCAACGCGTCGACGGTACGGTCGAAGCGTCCGAGCTCCTCCCGGTAGCGCGCGATCAGCAGCAGCGCGTAGTCCGTGCCCGCGCCGAAGACCAGCACGGTGAGGATGCCCTGCGCCTGTCCGTCCAGCTTCACCACGTCGTTGTCGGCCAGCAGGTAGACCGCGGTCGCGGCCAGCCCGAACGAGACCGCGGCGGCCAGCAGCGGGATGATCCACAGCACCGGGCTGCGGTAGACGACCAGCAGGATCACCAGGACCACGCCCGCGGTGACCAGCAGCAGCGTCAGGTCGAGCGAGCCGAAGACCTCCTTGAGGTCCGCGCGCAGCCCGGCCGGCCCGGCCACGTGGACGGTGAGGTCCGGCGACTGCACGGCCGCCCGGACCGCGGTGATCACCTCGTTGACGTCCCGGGCGTTGTCCACCGGCACGACGAGCTGCAGCGCCTTGCCGTCGTCGCTGTCGTCCACGTCCGGCAGCGGACCGAGCACGCCGTCCAGGCCGGCCAGCTCCGCGCGGTCCGCGGCGGCGCGCCGCCGGTCCTCGGCGGTGATGCCGGAGTCCCGCTCGTAGACCACGATGGCCGGGATCGCGGCCCGGTCGGTGAAGGCGGCGGCCTCGTCCGCCGCCCGGGTGGCCTCCGCGTCGGCCGGCAGGAACGCGGTGTTGTCCGTGGTGGAGACCTCGCTGAGCTTTCCGGAGTAGGGCCCGGTCACCCCGGCGATCGCCAGCCAGCCGAGCACCACGGCGACCGCGATCAGGACGGCACTTCGGGTGCGCATGACCACTCCCCAAATCGACGCAACAAACGACGCAACAGCCGTCAGGGTAGTGGTTCGTGAGCCGGCACGCCTCATCGGAGTGTGGAACACCGGCGGCGCCTGCGCCGCGAAACCCACCAAGCGCACCCAAACCCGGACGTCCGGCCCCGGACGTCGACGGAGACGCGTCAGGCGGTGGAGGGAGAAATCCGGGACACGTCAGCGGTCCGGAAGAAGGAGCGGCGGAGGCGAAGCCCTGGAACCGCTCGCCGGGGCACCATCAGGTCCCGGAAGCGGCACACGCGAGAGGCCACTACGCCCGCGGGCGTAGTGGCCTCTGTATTCTTGCTCCCCCGATTGGACTCGAACCAATAACCTGCCGGTTAACAGCCGGCTGCTCTGCCAATTGAGCTACAGGGGATCGTGCACCGCTCGGGCCTCGGATCTCTCCGCTCCCTGGCGACGGGAACAACCTTACATGACCACCTGGGGGGTTCTGCCACCGGGTTACCCGACCCGGTCGTGCCGAGTTTTCGGACATTTCAGTGACTACCGCACACGGGGGCATGGCTCAGGGGCAGGATGGGTACGTACCCCGGCAGCAACACACGACAGGCGCGACAGTGCTGCCTCCAGGTAGCGCTGCGTCAAGGCACGAGAGGAGCCGCCACCATGCGCGGAAAGCTTCTGTTCATCGGCGGGCTGGCCGCGGGGTTCGTCCTGGGCGCCCGCGCCGGCCGGGAGAAGTACGAGGAGCTGCGGGTGCAGGCCCGCAAGGTCCTGGACCACCCGACCGTGCAGGAGGCCGCCGGCGTCGCACAGGCGCAGGCGAACCGGCTGTACAGCGAGGGCAAGGACAAGCTGGCGCACAGCAAGATCGGCGAGAAGCTGTCGACGACGAACACCACCACGTCGACCAGCTCCACGACCACCCCCACCTCCTCGATCACGGCGACCGACGACACGTTCGCCGGCTCCCGCAGCAGCAACTCCACCTTCTGATCGCGGTACGGAAGAAGGCCCCCGGTGCGAACCGGGGGCCTTCGCCATGTGCGGGGGAAACCTACTTCTTGACCTTGCGGTCGTCGCGCAGCTCCAGGAACGGCTCCTTGTCCGCCGGGGTCCCGGACGCGATCGCCCGCCGCCGCTCCAGCTCCGCGTCGAACTCCGCGCCGAGCAGGATCGCGATGTTGGAGATCCACAGCCAGACCAGGAAGACGATGATGCCGGCCAGCGTGCCGTACGTCTTGTTGTAGGAACCGAAGTTCGCCACGTAGAACCCGAACGCGGCCGAGGCGACCACCCAGAGCAGCACCGCCATGATGCCGCCCGGCGTGACCCAGCGGAACCCGCCGGTCTTGGCGTTCGGCGAGGCCCAGTAGAGCACCGCGAACATCAGGCTCACGATGACCAGCAGCACCGGCCACTTGGCGATGTTCCAGGTGGTGACCGCGGCGTCGCCGAGCCCGATCGCGGAACCCACGGTCTCGGCCAGGCCGCCGGTGAAGACCACGATGACCGCGCAGGCGACCAGCATGACGCCGACCAGCGCGGTGACGCCGACCCGGATCGGCAGCGTCTTCCAGACCGGGCGGCCCTCCGGGACCTCGTAGATCGAGTTGGACGCGCGCATGAACGCGCCCACGTAACCGGAGGCGGACCAGAACGCACCGACCAGACCGAGGATCGCGATCAGCCCGGACGACGTGTCGGCGGAGCTGAGCTGACCCGCCATGCTGTCCAGGATGTCGCCGGTCTCGGTCGGCAGCAGGGGCTTGATGCTGTCCACCACGCGGGTGAGTGTGTCGTCGCCGAGCAGGCCGAGGACCGCGGCGAGCACCAGCAGGCCGGGGAAGATCGACAGCACGCCGTAGTAGGTCAGCGCGGCGGCCCAGTCCGTCAGGTTGTCGTCCTGGAATTCCGTCACCGTGCGCTTGACCGCGTTCCACAGCGAGTTTCCGCTCAGCTGGGCCGGGCTGTCCGGTCCCTCCTCGGGCGACGCGGGCGATTTGTCCGCCGGCTTCGTACCCTGCTCATCGTCTTTGTCCGTCTTTGCGTCGTTACCGTGCCGGTGCAATAGCGACATCGCCGTCCTCCCTCTCCGCGTACCTCCCCTCTGACTGCCCTGAGCAGCGAAAATCTAACCCCGGCCGGGCGGGTGCCGACCGGTGCGGCATGATCCGGACCCCGCGAGCCGCTCCGGCCGCCGTGTTCGCCGTGTTCGCCGTCGCGCTGGTCGCCGGCGCGGTCCCCGAGGCCGGCGGCGCGCTCGGCCGTGGCCTGGCGTCGCTGCTCACGCTCGCGACGTCGGTGACCGCGGCGGTGCTCTGCCTGCGCGCGGCCGGCCGCGCCTCGCAGCGCCTCAGCCGGATCTCCTGGTACCTGCAGGGCGCCGCGTGCGCCGCCTGGTCGCTCGGCCCGGTCAGCTGGATCTGGCACCACCTGGTCGACCGCGCGTCACCGGAGCCGTCGCCGCTGGTCACCGTCGTCCGGCTGGCGTTCTTCGGGCTGATGTTCGCGGCCGTGTGGACCACGTCCCGGGCCGTCGGCGTCCGGGCCCGGCTGCGGATGGCCCTGGACGGCGTGGTCGCGGCCGCGGCCGTGTTCATCGTGGTCTGGGGCACCTTCTTCGACGAGATCTGGAACCGCGCCGGGCCGGACCGGCTCGACGTCGCGTTCGGCCTCACCTACGTACTCGGCGACATGGTTCTGTTGATCTTCTGGGCCGTGCTCGTGGTCACCGAGTTCCCGGCCGGCCGGCGGCGCGGCCCGCTGCTGGTGATGGCGTCGCTGGTCACGATCATGCTGGCGGACACCGCGTTCACCTACACGGTGCTGCACCGGGGGCACCCGTTCGACGCGATCGACTCCGGCCTCTGGACGCTGGCGTTCGCGCTCTTCGCGATGGCCGCGCTCGCCTACCGCGGCGGCGACGTCCCGCGCCTGGAGCCGGTCGCCGGCACCCGGTTCGCGATCTACGGGCCGTACCTGCCGATCCTGCCGACCGCGGTCTTCTGCGGCGTCCAGCTCGGGGCCGGCAACCGGCCGGACGGGCCGGCGAACCTGGGTCTCGTCGTGCTCTTCGCGGCCGTGCTGATCCGCCAGGTGGTGGTGCTCGGCGAGAACCGGCTGCTGCTGCGCCGGCTGGCCGGCAGCGAGAGCGTGCTGCGCCACGAGGCCACCCACGACTCGCTCACCGGGCTCGGCAACCGCGCCAAGCTCACCGCGCGCCTGCGCGAGCTGCTGCCGGCGCCGCCCACCCGGCTCAGCCTGATCTTCCTCGACCTGGACGACTTCAAGGAGGTCAACGACAGCCTCGGGCACGTCGCCGGCGACACCGTGCTGACCACGGTCGCGGGCCGGCTGACCGGCGTGCTCCGGCGCGACGACACCGTGGTCCGGCTCGGCGGCGACGAGTTCGCCGTACTCCTCGAGGATTTCGACGGCGACCCCAGGGCGCTCGCCCGGCGCATGCTGGACACGTTCCAGGAGCCGTTCGAGCTCGACGGCCGGCGCATCGCGCTCGGTGCCTCCGTCGGCCTGGTCGAGGTGGCCGCGGGGGACCCGCGCGACGCGATGGAGGTGCTCCGCGACGCGGACATCGCCATGTACGCGGTCAAGCGCGCCGGCAAGAACAACGTCCAGCTGTTCAACCCGGGCATGCACCACACCACGTCCGAGGAGCTGGAGCTGCGCGCCGACCTGGTCACCGCGCTCGACACCGGCGGGCTGGACGCGGCGTACCAGCCGATCTGCGACGCGGCGACCGGCGAGATCCGCGGCTTCGAGGCGCTCGCCCGCTGGACCCACCCGACCCGTGGGCCGATCCGCCCGGACCGCTTCATCGCGATCGCCGAACGTGCCCACCTGAGCCGCCGCATCACGTCGGTCATGCTCGACCGGGCGCTGTCCGGCCTGCGGTCGTGGATCGACGCGGGTGCCCGGCGCACGCTCAAGGTGACGGTCAACATCGGCGCGGCCGAGCTCGGCGACCCGGGCCTCCCGGACCGCCTCGTCGATGCGCTCACCCGCTGGAACCTGGCCGGGGAGAACCTGGTCGTCGAGATCACCGAGACCGCGCTGATGGACGACGACCGGGACCACGTGCTGGCCGCGATCCGCCGCGTCCAGTCCCTCGGCATCGACCTCGCCATCGACGACTTCGGCACCGGCTACTCGTCGCTGGCCCGGCTGAGCCGCTTCCACGTCGAGTTCCTGAAGATCGACAAGCTGTTCGTCGCGGACCTCGGCACGCCGCGCGGGCGGGACATGGTCACCGCGCTGGTCGCGCTGGCCCGGTCCTGCGGCATGGCCACGATCGCCGAGGGCGTCGAGGAGCCGTTCCAGCGCGCCGCGCTGCGCGACCTCGGCTGCGACCTCCTCCAGGGCTACCTGCTGTCCCGTCCCGTTCCGGCCGCGGACGTGCTGCCGCTGCTGGCGGCGAAGGTCTGACGAGCGACATTCGACATTCCCGCTCCCGGCCCGGTCGCTTCGGGCTCGCTCCCGCGGGCACCGGTCGTCGCCGGGGCTCCTCCCTGCCGGTTCCGGCGTGCCGGCGGCGGGTCCCTCGCCGCCGGCCGGCCCGGCGCACTACGGCCGGGGCAGGGTCCGGGGCGGGCGGTAGGCCCAGTCGCGGTCGGCGTCGGTGATCGGGCGCAGGACGCGGGCCGGGACGCCGCCGGCGACCACCATCGGGGGGACGTTCGCGGTGACCACGGCGCCGGCGGCGACGACGGCACCGCGGCCGATCGTCACGCCGGGAAGGACGGTGACGCCGGCGCCGATCCAGACGTCGTCCTCGATGCGGACCGGCGCGGAGAACTGGGTGCCGTCGCGGCGCAGCTCCGGGTGCACCGGGTGACCGGTCGCGGTGATCGTCACGTTGGGGGCGAACATCACCCGGTCGCCGACGAAGACCTCGCCGTCGTCGATCACCGTCAGGTTGACGTTCACGTAGACGTCGTCGCCCAGGTGCGTGTGCCGGCCGTAGGCGACGCGGATCGGCGGCTCGACCCAGACCCGGGCGCCGACGCTGCCGAGCAGCTCGCGGAGCAGGCGGTCGCGCTCGGCGGTGTCCCGGGGGCGGGTGCGGTTGAAGTCGTCGGCCAGCTCCTTGCCCCGGATCCGCTCCTCCTCCAGCCCGGCCAGGCCGGGGTCGGCGTCCCGGTAGAGCTCCTGGCTCGCGATCCGGCGGCGTACCTCGCGTTCGCGCGCGTCCATGACGTCCCCTCGACTCGGCGATCTTCGCAGTTCACAACCTAGATCAAAGTCGGAGGCGTGGGTGAGACAGGTGATTCAGCCGATTCGCGGAGCGGCCGCCGGGCGCACTCTGATCGATGTCCATCGACGTCATCGAGGCAGGGAGTACAGCGACGTGCACAAGCCACGATTTCTGAGCGCGGCGGTTCTCGCGCTCGTGCTGACCGGCGGGCTCCTCGCCGGTGCCGGGCCGGCGTCCGCGGCGGCCGACAGTCCGTACGAGCGGGGACCGGACCCGACGAACGCGAGCGTGGAGGCGGTGCGCGGGCCGTTCGCAACCGCGCAGATCAGCGTGTCCTCGCTGCTGGTGAGCGGGTTCGGCGGCGGCACCGTCTACTACCCGACGAGCACGGCCGAGGGTACGTTCGGCGCGGTCGTCGTCTCGCCCGGGTTCACCGCGTACCAGTCGAGCATCGCCTGGCTCGGGCCGCGGCTGGCCTCGCAGGGCTTCGTGGTGTTCACCATCGACACGCTCACCACGCTGGACCAGCCCGACTCGCGTGGGCGGCAGCTGCTGGCGGCCGCGGACTACCTGACCGCCTCCAGCGCGGTGCGGGGCCGGATCGACGGGTCGCGGGTCGCGGTGATGGGGCACTCGATGGGCGGCGGCGGCTCGCTGGAGGCGGCGCGCAGCCGTCCGGCCCTGCAGGCGGCGATCCCGCTGACCGGCTGGAACACCACCAAGACCTTCTCGACGGTACGGGTCCCCACGCTGGTGATCGGCGCGGACGGGGACACGGTCGCGCCGGTCGCCACGCACTCGGAGCCGTTCTACAGCGGGCTGCCGTCGTCGGCGGACAAGGCGTACCTGGAGCTGAACGGGGCCACCCACTTCACGCCGAACTCGGCGGACACCACGATCGCGAAGCACAGCATCGCCTGGCTGAAGCGCTGGGTGGACGACGACACCCGGTACACGCGATTCCTCTGCCCGGGCCCCGGCGTGAGCCTGCGCGTCGAGGAGTACCGGAGCACCTGCCCCTTCTAAACCGAAATATCACGTTATAGGCGTGGCGTGCCGTACATTTGTGCGACACGCCGCGCCTCTTCCTGGTTTTCCCGCCGCAAGGTTGTACCTTGCTCGGATGGCGCAGACCAGCACGCCAGACGCCCGGCTCGCCCGGCTCCGCGGCCCGGTGGCCCCCCGCCGGCACAACGCGCGCACGATCGCGGCGCTCACCGGCAATCCCGGCTGCACCCGGCGCGCGGTCCTGGACGGCGCCGGTGTGGACAAGATGAGGGTCGCGGAGCACATCGGCTTCCCCGGCCGCTTCGGCCAGTCGTCGTTCGCGATCGTGCGCGGCAACGTGTTCGAGGCGCGGCTGAAGGCGAACGAGGGCGCGGAACTCGTCGGCCTCCTCGGCGTCGACGTCCCGAAATATCTGGACCTGTCCGGTGGGCCGAAGGCCTCGAACGAGGAGCGGTACGCGCGCACCCTCGAGGCCCTGCGCGACAACCCGGACACGCTGCTCGACCACCCGATGCTGCGTCTCGAGGTGGCCGGCCGGCGCGTCTACCTGGAGCCGGACCTGGTCGCGTTCCAGCTCGACGACCGCTACCACATCGTGGAGATCAAGTCGTTCCCGGTGATCGACGAGCAGGCCGACCCGGGCAAGGTGTCGGCCGCGGCCACCCAGGCCGCGGTCTACGTGCTGGCGCTGCGCGAGGCGCTCGCCGAGGCCGGCCGCGACCCGGAGTCCGTCTCGCACGAGGTGCTGCTGGTCTGCCCGAAGGACTTCTCCAACCAGCCGATCGCCAGCATGATCGACGTCCGCCGCCAGCTCTCCGTGCTGCGCCGCCAGCTGTCCCGGATGGCCCGCATCGACCAGCTGCTGGACACGCTGCCGGACGGCATCTCGTTCGACCTGGCGGCCGGCGACGACGGTGAGCCCGCCCGCGACCCGGCCGCCCTGGCCGCGGACGTCGCGGCCGTGCCCGCCCGGTACGCGCCGGACTGCCTGGCCACCTGCGAGCTGTCCTTCTTCTGCCGCAGCGAGGCGCGCACGTCCACCGCGGTGCTGGGCCGGTCGGTGCGCGAGGAACTGGGCGGCATCGAGGACGTGCAGACCGTGCTGGCGCTGGCCAGCGGCCGGATCGAGCCGGAGCCGGAGCAGGCCGAGGCCGCCGCGATGCTCCAGGCCGCCTATCGGCTCCGCGCGGAGCTCGTGCCGTGAGCACGCTCACCGCGCTGGCCAAGGCGCAGGCGGTCGCGGCGGGCCGAGCACAACCGATCGCCACGGTACGGCACGCGTACCTCTCCGACCTGCCGCTGGTGTTCATCCCGCTGACCATGGCCGGTGAGGCGAACGCGCCGCTGGCCGCCATGGTCGGCACCGAGGAGGACCGGCCGGAGCTGCTGATCGTGCCGCAGCCGCGGGACCGTGGGCAGCGCTTCGACTTCGCGGCCCGGCTCGCCGACATCCTGCTGCCCTACGTGGAGGGCTTCTGCGGCGCGACCGAGGCGGTGCCCACCGACCGCAAGCGGGACGTGCGCTACCGCTACCTGGAGGCGCCGCAGATCATCGTGCCCGCACCGGCCGGCATCGGCTTCATCCGGCTGTTCGGCCGGTCCACCCGGTTCCGGCGCACGGACGGCGACTATCCGGTGCACCCGAACGTACCGCTGCTGGGCCGGTGGCTGACGTTCTTCGCGGACCGGGCCGAGCAGCCCGGGTCGTCGATGCTGCTGTCGCTGACCGACCTGCTCGCCGCGCACTGGGCCACGGGCCAGAGCGGCCACGAGGACGCGCACCTGGGCTCGCTGGTCAACTGGATCGCGCCCCCGCCCGGCACCACCGGCGCCGCGGCCGCCCGGCTCGCCGAGGACCCGGAGGTGTGCCCGCCGGCCGGCCCGGCCACTGACCCCGGCTTCGACAACGACGTGCTCGGTCCCGCGATGGACGTCTACCGGGCCGCGACCGAGGCGGACGACCCGGAGGCGGAGCGCGCGGCGTACCGGCAGTTGACGGAGCTGCTGCACGGCCAGCTGGCGCCGACCTGGGAACTGATGTGGCGCGGCCTGCGGGTGATGCGGGCGATGCCGCCGGGCGCGTCGGTGGACGGCCGCTGGGCGCAGGACCGCGACGTGTTCAGCGACTTCTCGCTCTACGTCCAGGGCGGCGGCGCGCCGCAGGCCCGGCGGGACGGCGCGGTCGCGGCCGCCACCCGGCTGCACAAGCTGGAGCGCGCCGGTCAGTCCTACGCGATCGAGCGCGCGTTCGACGACCCGCTGATCATGGCGGAGCACCGGCTCGGCGGCGAGGCGTTCGTCGGCGAGGTGACGCTCTCCGCGCCGACCCGGGTCGACGACACCGGCAAGCGCCCGGTGCTGCGCCCGCGCATCCAGGTCGTCACCACGGACCCGGTGCTGTTCACCGAGGGCACCACGCTGGTCTCGCCGTCCCGTCAGGCGCAGCGGGCGCGGGTGATCTTCGTGACGCCGGTCGAGGAGGGCGACAAGACCGAGGTGGTGCTGGAGCTGTCCGGCGGCATGGGCCGCGGGCTCACCGCGCCGCCCGGCAGCGTGCCCGAGGTGGGCGAGCGGATCTGCTACACCAGCCTCAGCCTCGGCTACGCGCCGCCCGGCACGTTCCCGTCCCGCGAGGAGACGCCGTGGACGCACGGCGGCCCGCCGCAGTACTCGATCGCGGACGACCCGCTCGACCAGGGCGACCACGCGGCCGCGGAGGACTGGTCGTGACGTCACCGGGAACGGCGGCCAACGCGGTCGTCGACGCGGTCCTGGCCGATCTCGGCACCGGTGCGCACCGCGGCGTGGTGGTGGACTCACCGCCCGGCGCCGGCAAGTCCACGCTGGTGGTCCGGGCCGCCCAGGTGCTGGCCGCGGCGGGCGAGCAGCTGATCGTCATCGCGCAGACGAACGAGCAGGTCGACGACCTGATCGACCGGCTCGCCACCGCCGCGCCGGAGCTGCCGATCGGGCGCCTGTCGGCCGGTGACTACCGGGCGTCCGAGCGCGTCGCGCAGCACCGGTCGGTCACGGTCGGTGCCAAGATCGGCGATGTCGGCCAGGGCTCGGTGATCATCGCCACGGCCGCGAAGTGGGCCACGGTCGGCGACGGCTCCTGGGCCTGGGCGATCGTGGACGAGGCCTACCAGATGCGCTCGGACGCGCTGCTGCGCGTGGCGTCCAGGTTCTCCCGCGCGCTGTTCGTCGGCGACCCCGGCCAGCTCGACCCGTTCTCCACCGTGGAGTCCGCTCGCTGGACCGGCCTGACCTGGGACCCGATGCTCAGCGCGGTGTCCGTGCTGCTCCGCCACAACCCGGACCTGCCGGTCCACCGGCTGCCGGTCTCCTGGCGGCTGCCCCCGTCCGCGGCCGAGGTGGTCGCGCCCGCGTTCTACCCGTTCACCGGCTTCCGCGCGGGCACGTCACCGGGCGACCGTTCGCTGGTGCTGGACACCGGGTCCGGCGCGGATCCGGTCGGCGCGGCCGTGGCGCAGGCCGCCGCGACCGGCTGGGCGCTCTACGAGCTGCCGGCCCGGCACACGCTGCGCACCGACGGGGAGGCCGCGGCCGCGTGTGCCGCGCTCGCGCTGCGGGTGCTGGAGGCCGGTGCGATCGCGGTCTCCGAACGCTCCCGGGACGGCGCGCCGGTCGACGCGAGCCGGATCGCGATCGGCACCGCGCATCGCGACCAGGCCGCGGTCATCCGCAACCTGCTGCGCGGCACGCCCGGCGAGACGATCACTGTGGACACCGCGAACCGCCTGCAGGGCCGCGAGTACGACGTGACGGTGGTGCTGCACCCGCTCTCCGGCCGCCGCGACGCCACCGCGTTCCACCTGGAGTCCGGCCGGTTGTGCGTGCTCACGTCCCGGCATCGGCACGCCTGCATCGTGGTGGCCCGGGCCGGCATCCCGGACCTGCTGGACGCGCACCCGTCGACCGATCCGGTGCACCTCAACGTCCCGGTCAAGTTCCCGGACGGCTGGGAGGCCAACCACTCCATCCTGGCCCACCTCACCGCGCACCGGGTGATCGCACCGCGCTGACCCTATGACCGGCGTCACAGAGTGTGCGTCGCGGGTCAAGTCGTGGTCGTGGATGTTTCTCCGTTCCGGGCTCCTGGGAAAAGCCGGAAATGTCCGGGTTTAGGGGCATACGGGGAAAAGCGCGAGCCGGGCCGGGCCTGTAGCCTGCCATGGGGTCCGCGATCGGTCCCGGCACACTTTTAGGCACCGGCGGAGGAGGGGACGCGGGTGAGCGACGCACGCCCTGCCTTCCGGCGCGTGCCGGCGGACATGTTCGCCTTCACCACCACCGAGCGGTCCGACCTGCACACCGCGGTCATGCAGGTGTTCGGCGAGGCCGCCGAGCGGCTCCGCGCGGCGCTGACGTTCGACGAGGTCCTGGCCGGCCTGCCCGAGATCGGGTGGTACGAGCCGGTCTCCGACGAGTCCCTGGAGTACACGCTCGGCGCGCTGCACAAGCACGGGCTGGTCGACCGCGCGCAGAACCACGCCGCGCACTACGCCTCCGCCGCGGAGTACGAGCGGCGCAACCTGCACTACTCCCTGAGCCGCAAGGGCGAGGCGGCGTACCAGGGCCTGCTGCACGCGCTCGACCTGCTGGACGGCTCCGGCGCGCTGCAGACCTCGGTGCTCGACGCGATCGCGGCCCGGCTCGGCGAGCTGGACGCGCTGCTCGGCGACGAGGGCGCGGACGACCGGCGGATCCACACCGCGCTCGCCGAGCTGGAGGGCCACCTCACCGAGCTGCGGTCCGGCGTGGTCCGGTTCACCGGCCGGCTGCAGCGCCTGCTGCGCGACGAGGGCACCGACCCGGCCGTGTTCCAGGAGCTGAAGCAGGCCACGATCGCGTACCTGACGGAGTTCGTGACCGACCTGGACACCCGCCGGCTCACCGTGGCCGAGGCCGTGGCCCGGGTCGAGGAGCACGGCGTCGAGGCGCTGCACGCGCGGGCGCTGCGCGGCGCGGACCTGCCGGTACTGCCCGGCCAGGCCGACCCGGCGCCGCGCTTCCTGGAGCGGCGCGCCACCCGGTGGGCCGGGCTGCGTGACTGGTTCCGGCCGGCCGACGGCGGGCGCGCCCGGGTCGAGGACCTGTCCGACACCGCCCGCGGCGCGATCGTGTCGCTGATGCGGGCGCTGGAACGCTTCAGCGACAGCCGCCGGCGCGGGTCCAGCCCGGCCGCGGACTTCCGCGCGCTGGCCCGCTGGTTCTCCGCCGCGGAGACGGACGAGGCCGCGCACGAGCTGTGGGCGGCCGCGACCGGGCTGTGGTCCGCCCGGCACACCCACCTGGCGCCGGACGACCCGACCGCGGTCGGGCCGGGCACGTCCTGGTTCCGCGCGCCCGGCGTGCACGTCTCGCCGCTGCTGCGCACGCACGGGCAGTCCGACCGGGTCTCGCGTACCGCGCGGGTGCGGGACACCACGGAGATCCGCGAGCAGCGCCGGCAGCGTGCGCTGCGCGAGCGGCTGGAACTGGAGGAGGCGTGGTCGAGGCTGGCCACGCCCGGCCCGGTGCGGCTGTCCGCGTTCGCCCGGCTCGACCAGGGCAGCTTCTCCCGCCTGCTGGAGCTGCTGGCCCGCGCGCTGACCGTGCCGGCCCGGGACGGCGAGCGGCGCGCGTCCACCGCGGACGGCCGCCTGGTCGTGGTGCTGCTCCCGCCGCCCGACCACCACCTGGCCTACCTGCGCACCGCGCGCGGCGTGCTGGTCGCGCCGGACTTCATCGTCTCGATCAGCGAGTCCCGCCCCGGTCAGGCCGCGCCGGTCCCGCTGCGCACCGACTTCCGCCGCGAGGCGACGGCGTGACCGATCTGCGATCGGAGCTCGACCGGCAGCGCGGCACCGAGCGGGCCCAGGCGATCCGCGCGCTGCTGGCCCGGCCGCTGCTCACCCGCGCCGCCGACCCGGACGACTTCTTCCTGGTCGCCCGGCACGCGGCCGAGCTGGTGCCGTGGTTCGACGAGCACACCGGCTGGCGGCTGTCCGTGGAGGCCCGGCAGGGCTACGCCCGGCTGGCGAAGGTCTCCGCACGCCCGGACGGCACCCGGCCGGCCCGCCGCCTGCGCGGCAACCAGGACCCGTTCGACCGCCGGCGGTACGCGTTGTTCAGCGTGCTCGCCGCCGAGCTGCTGACCGGCCAGGTCACCACGATCGGCATCCTGGCCGGGCGGCTGGCCCAGGCCACCGCGGTCGAGCCGGCGATACCCACGTTCGACAGCGCCAGCCGCGAGGACCGGCGCGCCTACGTGGACGCGCTGCTGCTGCTGGAACGGTTCGGCGTGCTCACCGCGACCGACGGCAGCACCGACGCCTACCTGGAGCACGCGGACGCGAAGGTGCTCTACCGGGTGGACCCGACCCGGCTGGCCCGGCTGCTCGCGGCGCCGCAGTCCCCGTCCCGGCTGCCCGGCCCGGACCTGCCCGCGCTGGTCCGCGAGGACCGCTACGACGACGACGCGGACCGGCTGCGGCACTCGCTGGTCCGCCGCCTGCTCGACGACCCGGTGGTCTACTTCGACGAGCTGCCCGAGGCGGAGCGGGCGTACGCGACCGGTGCCCCCGGCCGCCGCGCGGTCCGGGCCGCGGTCGAGGAGGCCGGGCTCCAGCTGGAGGAGCGCGCCGAGGGCATGCTCGCGATAGACCCGGACGCGGTCGCCACCGACGAGCGCTTCCCGGCGGAGAACAGCGTGCCCGGCCAGACCGCGCTGCTGCTGCTCGACTCGGTCCTGGCCGCGCACCCGGAGCCGGTGCCGCACGCGGCGCTGGCCGAGCAGATCGCCGCCCGGTTCGCGGAGCTGCCCGGGTGGGCGCGCACCTACCGCTCCGACGGCGGCGCGCAGCGCCTGCTCGCGGAGGCGCTGGCCGTGCTGGAGCGCTTCAACCTGATCGCTCGGTCAGAGAACGGGATCGGTGCCCGCCCGGCCGCCGCCCGATACGCCGCCGCGCCGGCCGCCGGCGCGAAGACCCCGAGGCCCCGGAGGGCGCGATGACCCTGCTGACCCTGCCCCAGCAGCAGCCGTCCGACGACCCGTTCGCGGTCGCGGTCGCGCGGCAGTTGGCCGGCCAGCTGCGCTCGGACCGCTGGGCGCCGACCCGGGCCGGCGTGCTCAACGTGTGGCGCTACTTCGACGAGGTCTTCACATTCCACCACGGGCGGCTGCTGCTGCGCGGGCCGAACGGCACCGGCAAGTCCAAGGCGCTGGAGCTGCTGCTGCCGTTCCTGTTCGACGCGTCGCTGCGCCCGTCCCGGCTGTCCACGTTCGGCGGTTCCGAGCGCACCATGCACTGGAACCTGATGGGTGACGGCTACCCGCACACCACCCGGGTCGGCTACGTGTGGCTGGAGTTCGGCCGCACCGGGCCGGACGGCGCGGCCGAGTGGTTCACCTGCGGCGCCCGGCTCGCGGCGTCGTCGAACACCCGTACCGTCGACGCGACGTTCTTCACCACCGGCTCCCGGGTCGGTGTGCCCGGCGGGTTCTCGCTGGTCAAGGCCGGCAACGTGCCGCTGACCAAGGCCGACCTGGCGGCGGCGCTGGACGGGCACGGCGCGGTGCACCCCGGCGCCGAGCCGTACCGGCGCGCGGTTCGCGAGGCGGTCTTCCGCGGCCTGTCCGACTCGCAGTACGAGGCGCTGATCGCCACGCTGCTGCAGCTGCGGACGCCGAAGCTCTCCGAGCACCTCAACCCGGACGCGCTCTCCGAGGTGCTCTCCCGCGCGCTGCCGCCGCTCGACCCGGCCGGGCTCGCCGAGATCGCCGAGGGCTTCGAGCGGCTGGACCGCAGCCGGGAACGGCTCAGCGCGCTGGACGCCGAGGTCGACGCGGCCACCCGGCTGGCCGAGCGCCAGCAGCAGTACGCGCGCCGCGCGCTGCGCCGCGGCGCCGCCGACCTGATCAACGCGGACGCGGAACTGGACGAGGTCACGGGCGAGGCGGCCCGGCAGCGGGACGCGCACGCGGCCGCGGTCGCGGAGCTGGCCGAGGTGACCGCGCGGCGCGAGGAGCTGGAGCGCGACGTCGCACTGACCGAGGAGGCGATCGGCGGCCTGCGTGACAGCGCCGCCTACCGCGACGGTCAGCAGCTGGACGGGTTCCGGGCCGCGCTGCGCGAGGCGAAACGGGCGGCGACCGCGGCCGAGGCGTCCGGCGCGGCCCGGCGCGCGGACGCGACCGGCGACGCGGAGCGCGCCGAGACCCGCCGCACCGAGCTGGCGTCCGCGTCCGCGGCCGTCGAACGGTCCTGGCACGAGACCAGCGCGCTGGCCCGGCGCGCTGGCCTGGCCGGCCTGGTCGAGCCGCTCGCGGACGAGCCGATCGACCAGGCGCGGGCGCTGCTGCGCGGCGTGCTGCTCGGCCGCGAGGGCCAGGTCGAGGAGGTCCGCGCCGCGATCGTGGCGCACGCCCGGGCCGCCGCCGAGCGGGAACGCGCCGCGGCCCGCCGGGAGGCCCGCGCGGCCGACCGGGACGACGTGCAGGCCACGCTCGCCGCGGCCCGTCAGGCGTACGAGGAACGCGTCGCCACCCACCGGGAGGGCATCGCCGCCTGGGCGTCCGCCTGCACCGTGCTTCCGGTCGCGCCGGTCGCCCCGGTCCTGGCCGACCTGGGCGCGGACGAGGTCGCGCTGGCCGCGCTGATGGGTGACGTGATCGCGGAGGTCCGGGAGCGGATCGCGGCCGACCACACCGCCGGCATGGCCCGCGACCGTGAACTGCTGGCCAAGCGCACGCCGCTCTCCGCGGAGTACGCCGCACTGACCCGCCGCCCGCCCGGCGACCCGGCCGCGCCGCCGCAGCGCACCGCGGCCCGCGACGCGAACCGTCCCGGCGCGCCGCTCTGGCGCGTGGTCGCCTGGCACGACGGCGTGCCGCCGGCCACCCAGGCCGCGGTGGAGGCCGCGCTGCAGGCGTCCGGCCTGCTGGACGCGTGGATCCGGCCGGACGGCTCGATCGGGCTGGCCGCGGACGGCCACGACTCGTTCGTCGCGTCGATGGGCGCGGTCCCGGCGGCCGGCGACTCGCTGCTGTCCGTGCTGGACGTGGCGCCGGTCGAGCGCGGCGAGGCGGCCCCGGTCGCGCCCACCGTGGTCCGGCAGATCCTGAACGCGATCGGCTACGGCGAGACCGCGCCCCGGCTCGGCGCCGGCGTCGGCGCGGACGGCACCTGGCGGCTCGGCCCGGCGTACGGCAGCTGGGCCAAGCCGGAGGCCGAGTTCCTCGGCGCGGACGCGCGCGAGCGGGCCCGCCAGCGCCGCCTGGCCGAGCTGGCCGGCGAACTGGCCACGCTGGACGCGGCCCGGGAGAAGGTCGCGATGGCGATCGCCGGCCTGCGCACCGAACGCGCCACGCTGGACGCGGAGGCGGCCGCCCGCCCGTCCCTGGCCGACGGCGCCCGCGCGCTCGAGGTGGTGCAGCGCGCGGAGCTGCGGCTGGCCGCGCTGCAGGACCAGCTCACCGAGGCGGAGTCGGACCTGGCCGCGGCGGACGAGACGGCCCGCGCCACGCTGCGCGAGCTCACGCTGACCGGCTCCCGGCAGAGCCTGCCGACCACGGCCGGTGACCTGGACCAGCTCGCGGACGCGCTGCGTGCACTGCGCCAGGCCGGCGAGGGATGGCTGGCCGACCGCGCCCGCCGGGACGCCGCGGCCGACCGGCTGGCCGACGCGGAGGAGGCGGCGACCCGGTCCACGGCCGCCGCGGCCGAGGCCGAGGAGACGTTGGCGGCCGCGCGCGAGAAGGCCGAGGCCGCGCAGACCCGCCTGGAGTCGGTGGAGGGCGCGGTCGGCAGCGACTTCGGCGCGGTCCTCGACCAGGTGGACGTGCTGCGGTCGCGGGCCGAGACGCTGCGCCGGGACGAGCGCGCGCTGCGCCCCCGCCACGACGAGCTGATCAGCCGGATCAGCGACCTGAACGCGCGCGCCGAGGCCGCGGAGCGCACCCGGGACGCCGCCACGGCCGACCGCGACGAGGCGGTCGCCCGGCTGGCCCGGCTGGCCGGGCTGCTCGGCCCGGACGCTGGCCTGGAGACGCGGCTGACCGGGCTGGGCGCGGTCACCGCCACGCTGCAGGCCGCGCGCGCGATCGCGGAGGAGTGCGGCCGGCTGCCGCACGGCCCGCGGCACCTGCGCCAGGACGAGAGCGCGCTGGCCGACGTGCTGCACACCATCCGCGAGTCGCTGACCGGCTACGCCGACCTCGCGATGGAGGCCGACGAGCAGTGCGACGTGCAGGTGGTCTCGGCCACCGTGGACGGCCTGCGGATCAGCCCCGGGCAGCTGGCCGCGCGGGTCACGGCGGAACGCGACGAGACCCGCGCCCGCCTCGGCGAGGAGGAGGCCACGCTCTTCGACCGCACGCTGATCGGCGACACCCGGCGGCACGTGGCCGAGCGGATCCGGCAGGCGACCGGCCTGGTCCGCCAGGTCAGCGCGCAGCTGGAGCAGGTGCGCACGGTCTCCGGCCTGGGCGTGCGCCTGGTCTGGGAGGTCAACCCCGAGCTGGGCCCCGGCCTCAAGCAGGCCCGCGACCTGCTGATGGCCGATCCGTCCACGCTCTCCGACGACGAGCGCACGGTGCTGCACGACTTCTTCCGCGCCCGGATCGACGAGCTGCGTACCACCGGCGCCGCGACCGGCTGGGACCAGCAGCTCAGCGAGGTGCTCGACTACCGCCGCTGGCACCGGTTCGTGGTGCAGATGCGCTCCGGTGGCGAGGAGTGGGCGCCGGTCACCCGCAAGCAGCACGGTGCGAAGTCCGGCGGCGAGAAGGCGATCGTGCTGCACCTGCCGCTGTTCGCGGCTGCGGCCGCGCACTACCGGGCCGCACCGGAGGCGCCACGGCTGATCCTGCTGGACGAGGTGTTCGTCGGCGTCGACCAGATGAACCGCGGCCAGCTGATGGAGGTGCTGACCGGCCTGGACCTGGACCTGATGCTCACCTCCGACCAGGAGTGGTGCACGTACTCCGAGGTCGACGGCATCGCCATCCACCAGCTGATCGCGGGCGACGTGGACGGCGACGAGGCGGTCACCACCGCCCGTTTCGTCTGGACCGGCCAGGACTTCCTGCCCGCCGACGAGCCCAGGACGCAATAGACACAAGTTTGAGCGGGTACGTTGGGCCACATGGTGGTCTTGATCGACTTTGACTCCCTGCATGCCGACGTGGCCCCGGAGATCCTCGACGTGGCCTACGCGGTCGCGGAGGACCTGGACGACCTGCGCCCGCACTCCGGCGGCGCGCTCGGCACCGTCGGCCAGGACAGCCCGGCCCCGCAGCGGGCCTGGGCCGGCTTCGTCGACGGCACGCTGACCGGCCGCTGCGAGTGCGGCACGGTCGCGGCCGGCCCGGAGAACTTCTGCGTGCACCTGGTCGCCGTCGTGGTCGCCGCGCTCAACGAGGCCTTCCCCTGGTCGCCCGACGCGACCCTGCCGGACACCCTGGACGATCCCGCCACCGACACCACACCCGGCACCACCGCGCCCGGCGAGGCCCCGGCCCGGCAGCCCGAGTCGCCGGAGTCCACGATCCGCCGCCTCGCCGGCGTGGCCGCCACCCTCCCGCCGGCCACGCTGGCCCACCTGCTCGCCCAGCACGCCGCCGTCGACCCCCGGCTGGAATCCGCGCTGCTCACCGCCGCCGGCCTGCCCACCGCCCGCACGATCAAAAACTCCTAGACCGAAGACGATTTCCCACTTCCGGCGTGGTCACGGTGGGCTTGCTCCCGCGGGCACCGGTCGTCGCCGGCGCTCCTCCCTGCCGGTTCCGTGGCCGGCCCGTCCAGACCGCCCACACCCCACCCCGCCTCGGCCCGACCCGGATCACGACGCGCGACACCTGCTGGCCACCCCCACCGAGATGCTCTCCGCACCTGACCCGACGACCCCGGCCCACCACCGGCCGGCCCGCCCCCCCGAGCCGATCACCCCGGACATGGCACCGGACACGGCCGGTCCCGCCGCGGCACCGGATACGGTCGAGCGCCGTCGCCGGGACGCGCATCGAGCCAGCGGTTGCGCCGTGACGGCGGGCACGATCGATCACAGCTGGTCGGCTGGGCGTGGAGCCGGTCGGTCCTGTTGCGCCGGTGGGCGTGATGGATCGCGGCCGGTCGGCTGCGCGTGGAGCCGGTCGGTCCTGTTGCGCCGGTGGACGTGATGGATCGCCGTCGGTCGGCTGCACGTCGAGCCGGTCCATCCCGTCGCGGCGACAGGCGTGACCGGTTCCGTCGTGGCGACGACCAGGCGGCACAGCGGCATCATCCGGCGCGGCAAGCACCTATCTGGCGCCTTTATGCGGAAATTTCGGGCACGAAGTCCCGCGGCTGCTGAAACGTTCCCCCTGGATCATCACCGAGCCCTGCGGGTTGGCTCGCCCGCGGAGGGCGAGGAGCGTCCGGCAAGGCAACGATCCGCAGCGCGCGGCAGTAGCCGGTATCTTCAGCCGCCGGCGGCGGCATCCGTGGCGATCGGCGCCGGCCGCTGCCCGGCCATGCGAACTTCACCGCTACCCGGCCATGCCGAATGGCCGCCACCTGCGGTTACCGGTTGCGGTTGCCGCCTGCGATGCCCGGCGAGGTTGCCGCCTGTGGTCGCCAGAGCGGTTGCCGTCCGCGACGCCCGGTGTGTGGTTGCCCGGTGTGGCTGCCGCCTGTGGCCGCCGGTGCGGTTGCCGCCTGCGATGCCCGATGCGGCCGCCGCCTGTGGTAATCGGAGCGACTGTCGTCCGCGATGCCGGTGCGGTCGCCGCTGTGGCGCCGGATGCGGCTGCCGGTGGTGTGGCCGGGTGTGGGGTTGAGGTGAGCACGGCGGAGCCGGCAGGGAGGAGCGCCAGCGACGACCGGTGCCCGCGGGAGCAAGCCCGGAGCGACCACGCCGGAAGCGGGAAGAAGGGCTTTGATCCGTTGGGTCCTCAGGCGGCCGTGGTCGCGAGGGCCGGGCCGCCGCGGACGACGCGGCCGCCGATCAGCACCGTGCGGACGTCGTCGGGGCCGAGGGACGTGATGACCGCGCCGGCGAGGCGGGAGAGGTCCATGACGTGCTCGAGGCCGCCGAGCGTGACGATGTCGGCGCGTTGGCCCACGCTCAGCGAGCCGGATGTGGCCGTGCGCAGCGTCTCGGTGGCGGCCTCGGTGACCGGGGCGGTGCCGGCGGCGGGGGCGCAGGCGGCGCGCTCGGTGCGCAGGGCGGCGCGCAGGCGGCGGAACGTGTCCGGACCGGCGGTGAAGCCGGGCAGCACCACTTCGCCGCGGACGTCGATCTCGGTGGCGCCCTCGGCGGGGAGCTCGGGGCCGATGGCCTCGATCCGGCCGCCGGAGATGAGCACGTCGGTCGCGGGCAGCTCGCCGAGCTGCGGATCCATGGTGATGACGTGGCCGTTGCGGAGGACGATCATGTGCTACCCCTCCCTCAGGTGAACCCGGAAAGCTTTTCAAAAAGCTATCCGCAAAGCTTTCGCGATGCAAGAGGAAATGTATGCTGGACCTCGTGAACGAGGCCACCGCACGCCGGGACGCCGTCGACGCGCTCGTCGAGGCGTGGCGGGCGGACCTGCCCACATTCGCCGGCGTCGAGCTGGAGCTGTGCAAGCGCGCCTCCCGGCTCAGCATCCTGATCCACGAGGCGACCAATGCGAGCCTGGCCGCGCTCGGGCTCACCAAGGCGGAGCACGAGGTGCTGTCCGTGCTCCGGGCCGCCGGCGAGCCGTATCGGTTGCGGCCCGTCGACCTGATCGACCGGCTGCGCTTCTCCTCCGGCGGCACCAGCAACCTGCTCCGCCGCCTGGTGGAGGACGGGCTGGTGGTCAAGGAGGCGGATGATCGCGACGCCCGCTCCACCTGGGTCCGGCTCACCGAGCAGGGCATGGCGACCGCCGAGGCCGCGGTGCGCGCGCAGGCCGAGGCGCAGCACGCCGTGCTGGCCCGGGTCAGCCCGGAGGCGGCCCGCGCCGCGGCCGACGCGCTGCGCGAGGTGCTGTTGGCGCTCGGTGACCTGCCCAGCGTCGAGGGCAAGAAGCGCTGACTGCGGAAAACCGCACCCATTAGCCTGTATGAGTGCGGATCTGGGGCGCGGTCGTCGCGAGTGCGCGTCTGGTCTGGGGCCTGGCGGTCGGTGCGCTGACCGCGGTCGCCACGCTGGCCGGGCTGGCCGCCGGGGGGATCGTGCTGGCGCCGGCGCTGGCCTGGCCGTCCGCGCGGGAGGCGTCGATGCACCGGCTGGCCCGCACCGTGCTGTGGCTGGCCGAGTTCGAGCGGCACCGGCTCTATCGCCTGTTCGGCGACGCCGAGGCGAAGACCTACCGGGGGTACGGTCCGGAGCGCGCGCTCGCCTACCTCGGCGTGCGCTGGCCGGTCGGCCTGCTCGGCGGCGGCATCCTGCTGCTGTTCGTCTACGGCGCCGGCACGATCGTGTTCTTCGTCTGGTACTGGCTGACCGGCCGCTACCCGGACAACATCCCGCCCAGTCCGTGGATCATCACGTACCTCGCCGTCGCCTGTGGATTCGCGCTGTTCCTCGGCGTGCAGGGGCTGATCGGCGTGGTCCGGCTGGAGCGCAACGTCGCCCGCCGCTTCCTCGGCCCGACCCCGGCCGACCTGCTGCGCGTGCGCATCGAGCAGCTCTCCGCGACCCGGGCGGACGTGGTCGCCGCGGTGGACGCGGAGCGCCGCCGGATCGAGCGGGACCTGCACGACGGTGTCCAGCAGCGCCTGGTCGCGCTCGGCATGCTGCTCGGCCGGGCCCGGCGCAGCGGCGCGGCCGGTGACGAGGCGAAGTCCGCGGACCTGCTGGCCCAGGCGCACGCGGAGTCCCGGGAGATCCTGGACGAGCTGCGCGAGGTCGCCTGGCGCGTCTACCCGGCCGCGCTGGACACGCTGGGCCTGAAGGACGCGCTGGCCGGCGTGGCGGAGCGTGCGCCGATCCCGGTGACGGTGCGCTACGACGTGCCGGACGCGCCGCCCGCGCCGGTGGTGACCGCGGCCTACTTCGTGGTGTCCGAGGCGGTGACGAACGCGGTGAAGCACGCGTCCGCGTCCCGCATCGAGATCGTGGTGACGAGGGAGAGGAAGACCATGACGGTCCGGGTGTCGGACGACGGCGGCGGTGGCGCGGATCCGGCCGGTGCGGGGCTGACCGGCCTGGCCCGGCGGGTGGCCGCGCTGGACGGCCGGTTCGCGGTGATCAGCCCGGTCGGCGGCCCGACCGAGGTGCGGGTGGTGCTCCCGTGCGCGTGATCATCGCGGAGGACTCCGCACTGCTCCGGGACGGCCTGCGCCGGCTGCTGGTCGACGAGGGCTACACCGTGGTGGACGCGGTCGGCGACGGTGCCACGCTGGTCGAGTCCGTCTCCCGGCACCTGCCGGACCTGGTGGTGGCGGACGTCCGCATGCCGCCCACGCACTCGGACGAGGGGCTGCGCGCGGCCGTGGAGATCCGTCGGCGCTGGCCGTCGATCGGCGTGCTGATGCTGTCCCAGTACGTCGAGCAGCGCTACGCCGTCGACCTGCTCACCGGCCACGGGACCCGGGTCGGTTACCTGCTCAAGGACCGGGTCGCGGACGTGGGGGAGTTCCTGGAGGCGCTGGCCCGGGTGGGTGCGGGCGGCACCGCGTTCGATCCGGAGGTGGTCCGGCAGCTGCTGCGCCGGACCACGCACTCGGACCCGCTGACCCGGCTGACCGGGCGGGAGAAGGACGTGCTGGACGCGATGGCGCAGGGGCACAACAACGCGTCCATCGCGGCGCGCCTGCACGTGTCGCAGAGCGCGGTGGAGAAGCACGTCCGGTCGATCTTCGACAAGCTCGGCCTGGCGGACGCGGAGGGTTACAGCCGCCGCGTCCTGGCCGTCCTCAGATACCTGGGCGAGTAGGGGTCCTGGTGGTGTAGTGCTTGCGGATGCGGTAGAGCACGAACACCACCGCGATCACCGCGCACACCGCCAGCACGCCCTTGGAGTAGACGCCGACGGTCTCCTCGACGACCTGCCAGTTCTCGCCCAGCACGTAGCCGGCGACCACGAACACGGTGTTCCAGATCGCGCTGCCCAGCGAGGTGTAGAGCAGGAACAGGCCGAAGCTCATCTTCTGTACGCCGGCCGGCACCGAGATCAGGCTGCGGAAGATCGGGATCATGCGCCCGAAGAACACCGCCTTGCCGCCGTGCTTGGCGAACCACGCCTCGGTCCGGTCGATGTCCGAGAGCTTGATCAGCGGGAGCCGGTCGGCGACGGCCCGGAGCCGGTCCCGCCCGATCGCCGCGCCGATCCAGTAGAGGATCACGGCGCCGATCACGGAGCCGGCGGTGGTCCAGAACAGCGCCGCGGCGAGGCTGAGGTCGCCGCGCGACGCGGCGAACCCGGCGAGCGGCAGGATCACCTCGCTGGGCAGCGGCGGGAAGAGGTTCTCCAGCGCGATGAGGAGGCCGGCGCCGGGTGCGCCGAGCGTCTCCATGATCGAGACCGCCCAGCCGGCGATCCCGTCCATCGGCGGTTCGTTGGTTATGGCCATGGTGACTAACCGTAGGAATTCGGGAGCCCGCGCAGAATGGGGTGGGCCGCCCAGTCGACCTGCGGAAAACCGCAGTATCACCCGTTCGGAGTGAACCTCGCCCTGCTCTCGCTCCGTAAATCTTTGTGCACCGGCGCTCACATAACTTCCGGTGGATGGGAGATCAGGATGAAGGGCAAGAAGCTGGCCGTGGTCCTCGCGGGCGCGCTGGCCGTCGGCGGTGGAGTGATCGCGGCACCGATGGCGTTCGCGGCGACCGCACCGGCGAACGACTGCGCCGACGTCGAGATCATCGGCGCGCGCGGCACCACGGAACGCCCCGGTCTCGGCGTCGTCCTGACGCCGCTGGCGCAGCAGATGACCCGCGAACTTCCCCAGACGGTACGCACCACCGCGCTCGACTACCCCGCGAACTTCAACTACGCGGCGAGCGTGCGGGCCGGTGTGACGCAGCTCCAGGAGGACATCGCGGCCACCGCGGCCGAGTGCCCGGAGACGCGGATCGTGCTGATGGGCTACTCCCAGGGTGCGGACGTGGTCGGCGACACGCTGACCCGGCTCGACGGCGACCTGGCCGGCAACGTCGCGTCTGTGCTGCTCTTCGGCGATCCCACGTTCACCCGCGGCGAGGACTTCAACGTCACGGACGGCGCCCGGCAGGGCGTCTTCCCGCGCGGCGCCGGCGCGCTGGACGGGTTCGCCGACCGGATCCAGTCGTACTGCAACCGCAACGACCGGTTCTGCCAGTCGGGGACCAGCCTGGCCGCGCACATCAACTACGCCGGCTTCCGGGACGACGCGGTCGGCTTCACCGCCGGACAGCTGTAGAGATGGCGGAGCCCCGGGTTACCCTACCCGGGGCCCCCACGTTGACCACCCAATTGCGCACGCCAGTGGCGTTTAAGGCCGCGGATGAGGCTAAAGCCATCGCGCTCTGCCATTGAGCTACCGCGCCGTGTTGGAGGCGCGAACCGGACTCGAACCGGTATCACGTGGCGTCACTCCGCGACCGTTCGATCTGGCGATCGGTGGCGAATGCTGAGCCTGGAGCAAGAGTCTGAGCTTGACGTTGCCCTCGGGCTGCCTCTACCAGTTGGGCTACCCCGCGGTGGTCTGTCGCGGGGGAAGGAGTCGAACCTTCACTGTCACCGTCGCAGCGTTTCAGCCTGATCCGTTCAGTCTCAGCTTGCTGGGTGCCGCTCTGGGCACCCCACCCCGCCGCTCCACAGCGGGGAGTCCCTGGAATCTACCGTGCGAACAGGTAGCCGAAGACGGCCTCCCCGGCCTTCACGTCGGTCACCTCGAACGTGTTGGCCTGCTCGCGGGCGAACTTGACCGCCTGCTGCAACCGCTGCACGCGCTCGCGCAGCTCCTTGACCCGGGTCGCGGGCAGCGCGCCGGAGAGCTTCACGGTCGTCCAGTAGCCGACCGGCTGGTCCTCCGTGTACACCTCGACCTGCGCCGGGTGCTCCTTGGTCGCCTCGGCCTTGACGTGGTTGCGCATCACCTTGCGGCTGCGCACCGTCTCCACCGGGTCGGACGCGTACGCCCCGATCTCCGGGCTGAACGACCAGCTCTCCGCCGGGTCCAGCACGGGCAGCTTGTCCACGAACGTGTGCAGGTCGGCCAGCTGCTTCTCCAGGAAGAGCAGGTAGGTCACCGGCACGTCGCGCAGCAGCGTGCGCCCGTCGACCACCACGTCCGCCTTGGCCACCGTGTTCGCCGTGTCCTGCGTCAGCACCAGATCGAAGAGCCGGGTCAGCGTCTTCGCGGTGTCGGCCAGCACGTCCTCCGCGGAGAGCTGCACGCGGGTCGACTCGGGCGGCAGCTGCTCGCCCTCCTCGTCCTTCGGCCGGTACTTCCGGGAGATGCCGGACAGCAGCGGTGCCTTCTGCGTGTTGCGGTGCGCGTCGGTGAAGTCGCGCAGGCTCTGCGCCTTGACTCCCTTGGTGATCGCGATGATCTGGCTGAGCGTGGTCACCCGATGATGATGACCCACGGCCGCAACCTCACGCGAGCAATATTGCGCTCGCCGTCAGCACCAGCAGGCCCACGCCCGCGATCACCCAGCCCAGCCAGCCCGGCACGTCATATCCCATGACCGCACCCCTCACTCACGCCCTCACCGGTTCACTCACGTCCAGTGTTCGAGCCGAGTCCGATGCCGTTCAAGCTGGTCGCCCGGGTGGGTGACCGGTCATCGCCCGAAGTACTGATAGACCGAGTCCGGTGGCGTGACCGTCTGGCCGGCCGGGGGCGTGGCCACCTCGAACGGCTCACCGAAGGCGGAGTAGCGGGTCTCCACCATCGGGGCCTTGCCGGCGGTGATCGCGGGCAGGTCGATCTGCAGGTGAGTGAGGCGGCCGCGCTCGTCCAGCGTGGCCAGGAACGGCACCGCGCGGGCCGCGTCGCCGAGGCCGGCGATGTCCGAGGTGCTGAACGACAGGCCGGTGCCGGTGCCGACCTGGGCGAGGTCGAGCGTGCCCTTGTAGCGGCCGTCCGGCAGCCGGTTCGCGTCCGTGATCGCGGCGAGCACCCGGTCGGCGCCGCCCGCGTCGTTGCGGCCGGGTGCGAAGCTGACCTCCCGGCCAGGCGGGATCCGCGCCGGGTCGATGCGCATCCAGCGGGCGGCGTCCACGCCCGGGATCGGCACGCCGTCGATCTGCATGAAGACCGCGTCGCCGAGCAGCCGCGTGCGTACCGTCATCGACTGCTCCTCGCCGGTCGCCTGGCGCAGCGCGGACTCCGCGCGCCGGTTCGGCACGTCCATCCGGCTCGTGGTGCGCATCGCGTCGCCGGACGTCACCTCCACCGTGAAGCTCTCGGTCTGCAGGTGGTCGTCGGAGCGGGCGAGCGCGGTCAGCGCGGCCTGCCGGGCGGGGTCCTCGGTGGCGGCGGGATCCGGCTCGCCGGAACATCCGGACAGGACAAGGGCCAGAGCAAGACCCGCGACGGTACGGCTGCGCACGCGCGCCCCCTTTCGACGGCGTCCACCATATCGAAGTTTGGCGATGCACAACGTTGAGAGCGCTCTCTTGACAGAGGCAGCGATGACCGTCACTCTTGTGCGCACCCCGTGAAAGCGCTCTCAGAGAGCGTGGCACCGGCGCTCCCCGGTCGCCCGCCCAGGAAGAGGTGCACCATGCCCGTCCAGAAGAGACCCGGCCGGCGGTCGATAGCCGCCGGTGCCGCCCTCGCGCTCATGTCCGGCATGCTCACGTTCGTGGTCGCCACGAACGCGGACGCCGCGGTGGTCGGCGCCGGCAGCTACACCGAGACGCCCCCGGCCGGCGCGGCGCTGCCGAACGGCTGCGGCTCGCTCACCACGAACCCCCGGCAGTACGTGACCGGCAACGCGCCGTCCGGGGCCGTGCCCACCAACGACTGGTGGTCGTCGCTGCTGTTCAAGCGCACCGACTGCGCCTACAGCGAGCCGCTGCACGCACACCCGCTCTCGTTCGACACGTTCTCCGGCGGGCTCGGCATGTCCTACACCACCACGCCGTCGATCAGCGGCACCGCGACCGGCGTGGGCGAGTACCACTACCACTACCAGCAGGACCTGCAGGTCGGGGTGGCCGGGCTGAACTCGCCGGACGTCAAGGTGGACGGCTGGAGCGACTGGACCGTCACCCCGTACTGGAGCGACGGCGCGCGCACGCTCAAGGCCACCATCGGGCACGGGCTGCCGTTCGCGTACTTCCAGGTCACCGGCGGCAACGCGCAGCTGACCACGGCCGGCACGCCGAGCGTGTGGTCGAACGGCGGTAACGTCCTCGGCTTCACGGCCGGTGGCAGCGACTACGTGGCGTACGCGCCGTCCGGCGCGACCTGGACGGTGAGCGGCACGTCGATCACGTCGTCGCTGGCCGGCCGCGGCTACTTCTCGGTGGCGGTGCTGCCGACCACGTCGTCCACGTCCACCGCCGCGAAGCAGTCGCTGGCGAGCGGCTACGGCACCTACGCGCACGCGCACGTGACCGGCACCCGGATCTCGTACAGTTACAACCCGGGCGGCAACAACGCGCTGAGCACCACGTACGCGTTCACCACCACGGCGCGGGAGGGCAGCGCGAGCGGGACCGTGGTCGCGCTCTACCCGCACCAGTGGAAGTACCTGAGTGGGTCGACGCCGATCACGGACACCTACGTCTCCGCGCGCGGCGCGATGAAGGTGCTCACCGGCGCGGCGAGCTTCCGGACCGCGATGACGTTCCGCGGCGTCCTGCCCGAGGTGCCCGGCGTGGCGAACTCCGGTGCGGACCTGACCACGCTGAACAGCTACCTCGCCGCAACGCAGGCGAACCCGGAGGACAACCGCGGGCCGGACACGTACTGGACCGGCAAGGGCCTCGGCCGCGCGGCCCGGATCGCGGAGATCGCGGACCAGGTGGGCAACACGGCGGTGCGCAACAGCGCGCTCGCCGCGATCAAGTCCCGGCTGACCAACTGGCTGACCGCGTCGTCCGGCGAGAGCCAGTCGCTGTTCTACTACAACGCGAACTGGGGCACGCTGATCGGCTACCCCGCGTCGTACGGCTCCGACCAGGAGCTCAACGACCACCACTTCCACTACGGGTACTACGTCGCGGCTGCGGCGACGCTCGCCCGGTTCGAGCCGGCGTGGGCGTCCTCCGGCCAGTACGGCGGCATGATCGACCTGTTGATCCGGGACGCGAACAACTACGACCGGAACGACACCCGCTTCCCGTACCTGCGCGACTTCGACATCTACGCGGGGCACGACTGGGCGTCCGGGCACGGCTCGTTCGGCTCCGGCAACAACCAGGAGTCCAGCTCCGAGGGCATGAACTTCGCCGGCGCGCTGATCCAGTGGGGTCAGGTCACCGGCAACACCGCGGTCCGCGACGCGGGCGTGTTCCTCTACACCACGCAGGCGGCCGCGATCCAGGAGTACTGGTTCGACTCGTCGGACACGAACTTCCCGGCCGCGTTCGGGCACAGCACGGTCGGCATGGTCTGGGGCAGCGGCGGCGCGTACGCCACCTGGTTCAGCGCGGAGCCGGAGATGATCCAGGGCATCAACATGCTGCCGATCACCGGTGGGCACCTCTACCTGGGCTACCAGCCGTCCTACGTGAACACCAACTACGCGGAGCTGGTCCGCAACAACGGCGGCCCGCCGACCGTGTGGCAGGACATCCTCTGGGAGTTCCAGGCGCTCGGCAGCCCGGACACGGCACTGGCGAACTTCCGGGCGAACAGCGGCTTCACGTCGGAGGAGGGGGAGAGCAAGGCGCACACGTTCCACTGGCTGCGCAGCCTGTCCGCGCTCGGCACGGTGGACACGTCCGTCTCCGCGAACCACCCGCTGACCGCGACGTTCGTCAAGAACGGGGCGCGCACGTACGTGGCGTCGAACATCAACTCCAGCCCGATCACGGTCACCTTCTCCACCGGTACGACGATCACGGTGCCGGCCGGGCGGACCGTGACCACCGGCGCCTGGTCGTGGACCGGTGGCAGCGGCGGGGGCGGCACCCCGCAGCCGACCACCGGCGGCCCGACCACGCCGCCGCCGACCACGCCGCCGCCCGCGGGCGCGGCCAACCGGTACCTGATCTCCGGCGGTGGGCTCAGCGGCACCGCCGCGGGCACCGGCACGGTGTCGGTCGGCTCGGCCGGCGGCGGCAACTACGACGGCACGCCGCGGAACCCGGTCACGTTCACCGCGACCGGCGTCACCAATACGTACACCGGCGGCAGCACCGCTTTCGATCTGTTCGTGGACGCCGGCCCGAACGTCGGCAACGGCACGCAGGTGCGGGTCTCCTACGACCTCACCGGCGACGGCTCGTTCGACCGGGTGGAGACCTACCGGTACTTCGCCACCGACCCGGTCGGCGGATACGAGCACTACACGCAGGCGGCCGGCCTGGCGTCGTCCGCCGGCACGCTCGGCAACCTGCGCAACGGCACGATCAGGGTCGAGGTGTGGAACGCGATCGGCAACGGCGCCACCACGCTCGGCGTCGGCAACCAGTCGATCATCCGGTTGCCGCTGTCCTGAGGTTGTCCCGAGGTCCCGCCGGGCGCGCCCCGGCGGGACCTCCGCGCGAGCGCCGGGCCGGTAGGCTGCACGGGCAGCGCGGAAACGATTCCTTTCCCAGAGAGCGGGTGCGCACGTGACGGCGGCTCGGGAGCGTCCCACGTTGGAGGCCGTGGCCCGGCGGGCGGGCGTGTCGAGGGCCACCGTGTCCCGGGTCGTCAACGGTTCCACCACGGTCGCCGAGGACATCCAGGAGAAGGTCAGGATCGCCGTCCGGGAGATGGGTTACGTGCCCAACCAGGCGGCCCGCAGCCTGGTCACCCAGCGCACCGACTCGATCGCGCTGATCCTGCCGGAGATGCCCAACCGCGTCTTCTCCGACGACCAGTTCTTCCCCGGCATCATCCGCGGCGTCAGCCAGGAGCTGGAGGCCGCGGACCGTCAGCTGGTGCTGATGCTGGCCGGCTCCACCGCCGGCCACAGCCGCGTCGAGCGCTACGCGATGGCCGGCCACGTCGACGGCGTCATGTTCGCCTCGATGCACGGCGCCGACCCGCTCCCGGCCGCGTTGTCCGGGCTCGGCATCCCGGTCGTGTGCAGCGGCCGTCCCATGCAGAACCACGGCGGCGTGCCGTATGTCGACGTCGACCACATCGCCGGCGTCTCCTCGGCCATGCGCCACCTGCTCGCCGCCGGCCGCCGGCGGATCGCCACCATCGCCGGCCCGCAGGACATGATCGCCGGCGTCGACCGGCTCACCGCGTACCGCGACGCCGTCGAGGCCGACGGCCAGCTCCCGCGGGTCGCCTACGGCGACTTCACCCGCGAGTCCGGCGCCGCCGCCATGCGCACGCTGCTCGACGCCGACCCCGACCTCGACGCCGTCTTCATCGCCTCCGACCTGATGGCCCACGGCGCGCTCCGCACGCTGCGCGCCTCCGGCCGCCGCGTCCCCGACGACGTCGCCGTGGTCGGCTTCGACGACATCGAGATCGCCCAGTTCACCGACCCACCGCTGACCACCGTCCGCCAGCCGATCGTCGACCTCGGCCGCCAGCTGGCCCGCCAGATGCTCATCATCCTGGCCGGCGAGCCGGTCAGCCCCGCGGTCCTGCTCCCCACCGAACTGATCGTCCGCGAGTCCGCGTAAACCCTTCAGAAGCGGATCTTCCCGCTTCCGGCGGCTCCAGTCCGCATGCTCCCGCGGGCACCGGTCGTCGCTGGGGCTCCTCCCTGCCGGTCGCGTGGCGCAAGGACCCCCGCCGTGTCCGGCCTGGACTGTCGCCGCACGGGCCCGCGTCCCGGGCCGCGCGCTCCTCGGCCGGCGCCGGCCATGATCCCGGTGGCGGTAGCGTGAGCGACCGTGACTCCCGCGACGGTGGCGGCGCTACTCGAAGCGCTGAGGCACGACCACGACGGCCCGGCCGCCCTCGCCCGGATCGGCCGGCACCTGTGGTGGCTGGTGCCGCAACCGGTGCTCCACGACCTGATCGCCGGCCTGCGGGAACACCTCACTCCCCATGATCCGCACCGGGCCGCGATCGCGGATCTGCTGGCCGACGGCGTCCGGCACATCGACCGGGCGTGGCCGCCGGCCGCGAAGGGCACGGCCCGTGCGACGCTGGCGACCGCGGTTCCGGAACTGCTCGGGCTGCTCGGCGATCCCGATCCGGCGGTCCGCCAGCACGTCACGCGGACGCTGGTCGCGGTAGGACCCACGGAGCCCGGCGTGGCGGCGGCGCTGCTCGCCCGCACCCGCTCCGAACACGACCCGGCCGCGCTGGCCGACCTGCTGCACGCGCTGGACGACCTGGCCACCGCCCCGCCCGCCTGGTTCCACGCCTGGCTGTCCCACCCCGAGCCGGTGGTCCGGCTCGCCGCGGTCGCGGCCCTCGCCCGCCACTCCGGCCCGGCGGACTCGTCCGGCGAGGACGACCCGCTCGCCGATGCCGTGCCGCCTGCGGCGGACGACGCGCGAGAGCCCGACGTGGCCGGAGACGTCGCCGCCGGTCTGCTCGGGGTTCCCGGCCTGTCGCGGCTGCCGGATTCGCCGCGCTTCGCGTCACCCCGGAACGGCCGGCTCGACTGGCTCGCTGTCCGGCTGGGGCGGAGCCCGGAACGGGCCGTGCGGTTCGCGTCCGCGGCACGGCAGGCGGGAACCCCGGAGACGGATCCGGCCGCGATGATCGCGGCGGCGACGGTCGTGCGTCGCTACCGGTTGCCCCGGCCCGGCGGACCGATCGTGATGCCGCGTGCGTCCTGGGACCGGCTCTGGGCGTTGGCGGCCGGCACGGTGGAGCACACCAATCAGTTCGTCCGCCCGTACGCGGCCGGTCTGCTCGCGGTGGCGGGGGAGGCGGCCCGGCCGCACGCCGACGCGCTGGCGCGGGCGCTCGCACACGGCGTGGACGACGCGGTGGTCGCGCTGGCCCGGCTCGACGATCCGCGGGTGCTGCCCGTGCTGCGGGAGCGGCCGCTGACCGGGACGGGCCCGCTGGGCCGGACACAGGCGATCACCACGCTCGGGCCGCTGCGCGCACACGCGGATGTGCTGCTGCCCGGTGGCGGCTGACCGGTGACCCGGAGCCGGCCGTGCCGGTGCTGCTCGACGCGCTCCGCCCGATCCTGGCCGGCCGGTGGTCCGACGCCGGGAACGCGGCGATCCACCATCTCGGCCGGATCGCGGCACCGGCCGCCCGGCCCGCGCTGGAGAAGATCCTGGCCCGGCCGGTCCGGCTGATCGGCCCGCACACCGGCGACGCGGGGTACGCACATCGGATCGGCTCTGGTCCGGGGCGGGCGCTCGCGGACGAGGCGCTGGTCACCGACGCGGTCGTGGCGCGCGACGCGATTCTCTCTAGGGTCTAGGTATGGCGATCCTTCACAAGGCGCGACTCGTACCGACGAAGCTCGAACTGCTGGCGGCGTGGCTGCCGGGGCGGTCCTGGTTCGCCGGGCAGCCGGATGCGGCGGTGGAGCGGGTGGCGGCGTTCCGGTTCGACGATCCGGCGGGGGCGGTGGGCGTCGAGACGATGCTGGTGCGGCACCGCGAGGTGTACCACGTGCCGCTGACCTACCGGGGCGCGCCGCTGGCCGGGGCCGACGAGCATCTGCTGGGCACGATGGAGCACTCGGTGCTCGGCACCCGGTGGATCTACGACGCGGCCGGGGATCCGGTCTATGCGACCGCGCTGGCGCACGCGATCCTGACCGGGGCCGGCCAGGCGGACGAGATCGTGGACGGCGTGCGGCGCCCGTCGGACTGCCGGGCCCGGGGGACCGGCACGGCGAGTCAGGCGCCGGTGGTGCACGCGCGTCCGGCCGTGCGGGACGGTGACCCGACGGTGATCACGGCGGGCGGGCTGACGCTGACGGTCGCGCGCGTGGTGGACGTCTCGGGTGCGGTCCCGGCGTGGGCGGCGGACCGGGAGCGGCTGGCTGCGGAAACCGGGGACGTCCCGTTCACGCTGGCGGCCGCGCACATCTGACGGACCTCGAGGACATCGACAGGCATTAGACTGGGTGGCGGCTCCTGACCACTGTGGAGGGAACGCATGGCCCGCTTCGCGCCGGTCCCGGTGCCCCGATGTCACGACGGTCTCCGGCCGCGCAGGATCGCGGCGGAGACGGCCGGCTGGGTGTCGTCGGAGCCGATGCGGGCGCTGGTCGCGGCGTTCGGCGGGCGGCTGCCGGACGGCCCGGTCGGTGAGCTGCTCGACTGGCTGGACGCGTTCTCCGGCGCGCACTGGGACTACCGGCGCGGCCGGGTGGAGCGGTACGAGGTGCCGCCGCCCACGTTCGACGACGCGACGGCCGGCCTGATCATGGACGCGGCCACGGCGCTGCGGCTGGTGACGCCGGTGCCGCCGGTGCTGCCCGGGTACGACCACGTGCTCATCCCGGGCGGGCTCGGTCGCGCCTGCCTGCAACGCACCCACTATGCCGCGTTCCTCCTGCGTGAGTGCGGCGTGACCGCGCCCGAGGTGACCGCGCTCGGCAGTTTCCGGCCGCTGACCGCGGCGGAGCGGGCGCTGCCCGGCCTGGGCGACGCGCACGACGAGCTGGCGGCCATGCACGCCGGTGTCCGGCGCGCGTTCGGCGTGACCGCGTTCGCGCCGGAGGACGTCCCGGCCGGCGCCGTCCACCACTACGCCGCCGCCGGTCGCGGGCTGCACGTGCTCGCCGCGCCGTCGAGCGAGCCGGAGCGGCGCCGGGCGAACACGGCGGACACGTACCGGTTCTGGGCCGGCCGGGTGAGCCTGCGCGCGGACGACCGGGTCCTGATCGTGACCTCGCCGATCTACGTGCCGTTCCAGCACTGCGAGGCGATCCGGATGCTCGGCTGCCGGATCGACACCGTCGGGTTCGACGTCACCCGGTCGACCGCGCTGCCACCGGTCGGGCCGACCGCGCCCGACCGGTACCTGCAGGAGATCCGCTCGACGATCCGGTCGATGCGGGCGCTGCTCGACGCTCAGAAGTCCAGGTACACCCACGGGTCCGCGGGCGGGAACAGCGTGCCGAGCACGTCCCGGGCGGCGGCCGGTACCGTGCCGAGCCCACGCGCCTCGATCCCGTCCGGCCCGAGCACGCCGTAGACCAGCGCGGACAGGCCGGCCGCGGTCAGCCGTACGTCGGCGGTCGACGAGCCGGGCGTGACGGTCAGCGCGCCGCCCGCGCCGTCGAGCTCCCAGCCGCCGCCGACGAACGGATCGTCGGGCACGGTGATCGCCACCCGCGCCTCGCCGGCCGGCAGCCCGGTCAGCGCGGGCAGGTCGACCACCCGGGCCATCGGCGGTGCCGGGTGCGGCACCGCCACCGTGCTGGTGACCGTGCCGGCGAAGTCGGTGCTCCACAGCTCCGGGCGGTCCGCGGGCGCGGCGACCAGCGTGATCGTCTGGACCTGGTCCGCGTGCCCGGCCAGGAACCGCAGGATCAGCGCGCGCCCGACCGCGTCGTCGTGCAGCAGCACGCCGCCGATCAGCTCGCCGCCGTAGTCGGTGATCCGGTAGGGGAGCGCGGCGAGCACCCGGCCGTCGCGGTGCGCGGTGACCAGCCACTGCTCATTGTCCTCCCGGGGCTGGTGCCGCCGGTACTCCGGGAACTCGGTGAACCCGTGCCGCGCGCCGATCAACCGCTCCTGGAGCGCGAGCACGTCGTCCCAGCTGTCCGCGATCCGGCGCATCCGCACCTCGCCGGGTAGGTCCAGCGTGAGCAGCGAGGACAGCGCCTCGGGCCGCGTCGTCACGGTCTTCGGCGCGGACAGCCCCACGTATCCGAGGCGGGCGTAGAACCCGGCCCGGAACGGGTGCAGCACGCTGACCGGCCGGCCGTCCTCCCGGCCGCGGCGCAGCAGGTCGAGCATGAGCGTGCGGACGTGCCCGCGCCGCCGGGCGAGCGGGTTGCTGACCACGCCGGCCACGCCGAGCATCGGGTGCACGACGCCGCGCACGTTCTGCCGCATCGGGATGCCGGAGACGCTGGCCAGCACCTCGCCGTCCGCCTCCGCGACCAGCGTGGTGTTCTGCGAGCGGAAGCTCATGAACCGGGTGAGCTCCTCGACCCGCTGCGGGGCGAGCGGCGTGGCCTCGAACGCGTAGGCCCGGACCGGCAGGACGCGCGCGGTCTCGTCCGCGGTGATCTGGCGAATCTCCATGGGCCACATCCCACCCCGCGCGGGCCGTCGCCGCCATCCGTTATCGGGTCTACCGTCCTGCGTATGGAGACTCGTCCATGAATGACGTGCGACGCATCGCGATCGTGGGCGCGGGCCCGGCCGGCATCTACGCGGCGGAGGCGCTGTGCCGTACCGGTGCGGAATTGTCGATCGACGTGCTGGACGCGCTGCCGGCGCCGTTCGGGCTGGTGCGCTACGGCGTCGCCCCGGACCAGAAGATCAAGTCGGTGGCCGCGGTGCTCGGCCGGACGCTGGAGCGGCCGGCGGTCCGGTTCCTCGGCAACGTGACGGTCGGCGTGCACCTGACCGTGCCGGAGCTGCGCCGTCACTACGACGCGGTGCTGGTCACCACGGGTGCGCCGGCGAGCCGGCGGCTCGACGTCCCGGGCGCGGACCTGCCCGGCAGCCGGCCCGCGGGTGACTTCGTCGCCTGGTACAACGGGCATCCGGACCGGCCGCCGGCGATGGACCTCGGTGGGCCGCGGGTCGCGGTGATCGGCGCCGGCAACGTGGCGCTGGACGTGGTGCGCATGCTGGTCAAGAGCGTGCCGGAACTGGTACGCACGGACGTGCCGGACGACGTCGTCCCGGTGCTGCGGGCGCGCCGGGTCACCGACGTCCACGTGGTGGTCCGCCGCGGCCCGGAGGCGGTCCGGTTCACCCCGCCGGAGCTGCGCCATCTCGGCCGGCTCGCGGACGTGGACCTGCTGGTGGACCCGGCCGACGTGGCGGACCCGGCGGGCACCGGCGCGGGCGCGGCCGTGCGGGCGAGCGCGGTCGACATCCTGCGCGAGTGGTCCGGGCGGGCGCCGGCCGGTGCGCCGCGCCGGGTGTGGTTCCGGTTCCACCGGCGGCCGGCGGAGATCCTCGGCCGGGACCGGGTCGAGGCGGTGCGGCTGGCCTCGACCGTGCGCGCGGGTGATGAGGTGACGCTGCCGGTCGACGCGGTGTTCCACGCGGTGGGCTTCCGCGGCGTACCCGTGCCGGGGCTGCCCTTCGACGCGGAGCGCGCGATCGTGCCGAACGACGAGGGCCGGGTGGCCGGCGAGCCCGGTTTCTACGTGGCCGGCTGGATCGGGCGCGGCCCGTCCGGGGTGATCGGGGACACCAAGGTGGACGCGGCCCGGATCGTCCGGACGATGCTGGCCGACCTGCCCGCGCTGCCGTTCGCGGCCGAGCCGGACCCGGGGCGCGTGCCGGCGCTGCTCGGGCGCCGCGGCGTCCGGTTCGTCACCTATCCGCAGTGGTGCCGGCTGGATGCTCTGGAGATCGCCCGGGGCCGCGCTCAGGGCCGGGCCCGGGCGAAGATCGCGGACCGGGCGGAGATGCTGCGGGCCTGCCTCGCGCAGACCTGAAAACCACAGACTCAAAAATTTGCGGGTACGGCGTGAGTCCGGCCACCCGATGTGGATTCACGCTGGTGGGACGTGACCAATATGTCCGAGATCACTGGCCCTGCAACCCGTAGATGTCAGAGAAGTTACGTAGCGGTGTTGACTTCCCACACAGTCGGGCGTAAACAAAAGCAAAGCCAAAACGAAGCGGGGCGGTGGTAACGAGATGTACCCCGAAGAGCGCCAGCAGGAGATCCTGCGGCTCGCACGCGCCAACGGGCGCGTCGATGTCATGGCGCTCGCCGACGCGCTCAACGTAACGGCTGAGACGATCCGGCGCGACCTCACGGTCCTGGAGCGGGCCGGCGTGCTGCGCCGGGTGCACGGCGGGGCGATCCCGGTCGAGCGGATCGGTTTCGAGCCGGCGCTGGCCACCCGCGACTCCGTCCTGATCAGTGAGAAGGAGCGGATCGCGAAGGCGGCGCTCGCGGAGGTGCCCGCCGAGGGGGCGATCATCCTCGACGCCGGCACCACCACGGCGCGACTCGCTCAGCTGCTGCCGTCCGACCGGGAGCTGACCGTCGTGGTCAACTCCCCGGTCATCGCCGCTTCGATCGGCCTCAAGTCCAACCTCAGCGTGCTGCTGCTCGGCGGTCGTCTCCGGGGCAAGACCCTGGCGACCGTCGACGACTGGGCGCTACGTCCTCTCGAGGAGATGTACGTGGACGTCGCCTTCATGGGTACAAACGGGCTCTCCACGGAGCGCGGAATGACGACACCCGACCCGGCCGAGGCCGCGGTCAAGCGCGCGATGATCAACGCGTCCCGCCGGGTGGTGCTGCTCGCCGACCACACCAAGGTCGGCAACGACTACCTGGCCCGGTTCGGGTCGATGTCCGACCTCGACCTGCTGATCACGGACAACGGGCTCGACGCGGACCTGGCCGACGAGGTCGAGGCCGCGGGCGTCCGGGTGGTGCGGGCATGATCCTCACGGTCACGCTGAACCCGAGCCTGGACCGGGCCGTGGAGATCGACACGCTCACCCGCGGCGAGGTGCTGCGCGCGACGAACGCGCACATCGACCCGGGCGGCAAGGGCGTCAACGTCTCCCGCGCGCTGCTGGCCAACGGCGTCGCCTCCACGGCCGTGGTGCCGTGCGGCGGCGAGGAGGGCGCGCAGCTGGTGCGGATGCTGGAGGCGGAGGGCGTCGCGATGGTCGCGGTGCCGATCGCCGGCCGCACCCGCTCCAACATCACGATCGCCGAGCCGGACGGCACGGTCACGAAGATAAACGAGACCGGCCCGGTCCTCGCGCCGGCGGAGTTCGCCGCGGTCATCGACGCCGTGCTGGACGCCGCGCGCACCGCGGACTGGGTGGTGCTCTGCGGCAGCCTCCCGCCCGGCCCGTCCGTCGAGGCCTTCGGCGAGCTCTGTGCCCGGCTCGTGGCGGCCGGTGCCCGGCTCGCGGTGGACACCAGCGGCCCGGCGCTCGGCGTCGCGGCCGCGGCCGGTGCCGCGCTGGTCAAGCCGAACCGTGAGGAACTGGCCGAGGCCGCCGGCGCCGAGCTCCACACGCTCGGCGATGTTGTCGAAGCGGCCAATGCACTGCGTAAGGCCGGCGCTGGTACGGTCCTGGCCAGCCTCGGTGCGGACGGCGCGGTCCTGATCGAGGACTCAGGCGTGACCACCGGCAAGTCGCCGGTGAGCGCGCCGCGGAGCACGGTCGGTGCCGGTGACGCGCTGCTGGCCGGGTTCCTGTCCGCGGGCGCGACCGGCGAGGCCGCGCTGGCGGAGGGCCTGGCCTGGGGCGCGGCGGCGGTCCGCCAGCCCGGCAGCCGCATGCCCGGCCCGGCCGACATGGAACGGGAGACCGTTCACCTCGACCCCCGGCCCGACCTGGGCCGGCGGCTTCACCCCCGGGGCTGACCCCCAAGGCATCACCCAGCCCCAGCCGCACCACACACAACTTCATCACGGGGAATCGCATATCGCATCAACCCGCGCGGCACCGCGCGGCCCCTCCAGAACGGAGTCCCCCTCCCAATGAGCACATACACCCCTGAGGTTCAGGGCTCAGGCTTCCGGGCCTGGGTCCAGCGAATCGGCGGCCACCTGGCCGGCATGGTCATGCCCAACATCGGCGCGTTCATCGCGTGGGGTCTGATCACCGCGCTGTTCATCCCGACCGGCTGGATCCCGAACGAGGGTCTCGCCCAGCTCGTCGACCCGATGATCAAGTACCTGCTGCCGATCCTGATCGGTTACACAGGTGGCCGGATCGTCCACGGTCAGCGTGGCGCGGTCGTCGGCGCGGTCGCCACCATGGGCGTCATCGTCGGTGCCGAGATCCCGATGTTCCTCGGCGCGATGATCATCGGCCCGCTGGCCGCGTTCGTCATCAAGCTGTTCGACAAGGCGATCGAGGGCAAGATCCGCCCCGGCTTCGAGATGCTGGTCGACAACTTCTCGGCCGGTATCGTCGGCGGCGCGTTCGCGCTGCTCGCGAAGGTGTCCGTCGGCCCGGTCGTCGAGCGCGTGATGACCCTGCTCGGCAACGGCGTCGACTGGCTGGTCGACCACAGCCTGCTGCCCGTCGTCTCGGTCCTGGTCGAGCCGGCCAAGGTGCTGTTCCTGAACAACGCCATCAACCACGGCGTGTTCACCCCGCTCGGCGTCCAGCAGGTCGCCGAGAACGGCAAGTCGATCATGTACATGATCGAGTCGAACCCCGGCCCGGGTCTGGGTCTGCTGCTGGCCTACTTCTTCTTCGGCCCGAAGCTGCTGCGCCCGTCCACCCCGGCCGCGATGATCATCCACTTCTTCGGCGGCATCCACGAGATCTACTTCCCGTACGTGCTGATGAAGCCGCGGCTGATCCTGGCCATGATCGCGGGCGGCGCGGCCGGCGTCACCACCTTCATGATCACGGGTGCCGGTCTGACCGCCTCGCCGTCGCCGGGCAGCATCTTCGCCTACGCCGCGATGACCCCGCGCGGTGTCGGTAACTGGATCGGCATGATCGCCGGTGTCCTGATCGCCGCCGCCGTCTCCTTCGCGGTCGCCTCCCTGCTGCTCGGCTTCGGCCGGCTGAAGGAGGACCAGGAGGTCGACGACGCCTCGGCCGAGGCGCTGGGCGCCGACACCGCGGACGACTCGGTCAAGGCGGGCAACCCGGCCGTGGCCCGCAACGCCGAGCCCGGCACTGCCTGACAGCTCACACCACCGGCCCGCTCCCCGCGACGGAGCATTGAAGCGGGGAGCGGGCCGGTGGCTCCCACGAACTTCGATCGGAAGGCTTGACCGATGGCAACCATCAACGGCAGTGACATCAAGAAGCTCGTCGTCGCCTGCGACGCGGGCATGGGCAGCAGCGTCATGCTCGCCAGCACGCTGCGCAAGCAGCTGGTGAAGAACGGCGTGACCGTCGAGCACACCCCGGTGAACTCGATCCCCGCCGACGCCGACCTGGTGGTCTGCCACAGCGGTCTGGCCGCCCGCGCGCGGGCCAGCGCGCCCGGCAAGCCGGTCGTGCCGTTCCAGGTCTTCCTGGGCGACCCGGCCGTCACCAAGGTCGTCAAGGCGATCCAGACCGGTGAGGACATCAATGTCTGAGCTGCTGGAGGAGCGGGCCATCCGGCTCGACGCGGTCGCGGCCGACCGGGACGCGGCGATCCGCCTGTGCGGCGAGACGCTGGTCGCGATCGGCGCGGCCGAGGCCGGTTACATCGACACGATGCTGGCCCGTGAGCAGTCCGTCTCCACGTACGTCGGCGAGGGTGTGGCGATCCCGCACGGCACGCTCGGCGGCAAGGAACTGGTGAACCGGGACGCGCTGGCCGTGCTGCGCTTCCCGGAGGCCGTGGACTGGGACGGCAACCCCGTCTCCGTCTGCGTGGCGATCGCGGCCAAGGGCGACGGGCACGTCGAGCTGCTCTCCGCGCTGGCCGAGATCCTTCTCGACCCGGACCAGGCCCGCGCACTCCGCGAGGCCACCGAAATCGACGATGTACTCCGGCTGCTGAAGCCGGTTGGAGGGGACCAGTAATGAAGGTCGTGCGTTTCCACGCCCCCGGTGACGTCCGCTTCGAGGACATGCCGGAGCCGGAGGCCGGCCCGGGCGAGGTCAAGATCCGGGTGCGCAACTGTTCCACCTGCGGTACCGACGTCAAGATCTCCAAGTTCGGCCACCACCACATCCACCCGCCGCGGGTGATGGGCCACGAGATCGCCGGTGAGATCGTCGCGCTGGGTGACGGCGTCGAGGGCTGGGCCGAGGGCGACCGGGTGCAGGTCATCGCCGCCATCCCGTGCGGGAAGTGCGACGAGTGCAAGCGCGGCCGGATGACGATCTGCCCGAACCAGGAGTCGATGGGCTACCACTACGAGGGTGGCTTCGCGCAGTTCATGGTCGTACCGGCGAAGGTCCTGGCCGTCAACGGCCTCAACCGCATCCCGGAGGGCGTCAGCTTCGCCGAGGCGTCCGTGGCCGAGCCGCTGGCCTGCGTGCTCAACGGCCAGGAGCTGGCCCGGGTGGGCGAGGGCGACGACGTGGTGGTCGTCGGCTCCGGCCCGATCGGCTGCCTGCACGTCCGCCTGGCCAAGGCGCGCGGCGCGAACCGCGTCTTCCTGGTCGACCTGAACCGCGCCCGCCTGGACATGGCCGCCGACCTGGTGAAGCCGGACCTGGCGATCGCCGGCGAGGAGGTCGACGTGGTCCAGGCGGTGCTGGACGCCACGGACGGCCGCGGCGCCGACGTGATCATCACGGCCGCCGCCTCCGGCGCCGCCCAGGAGCAGGCGCTGCAGATGGTCGCCCGCCAGGGCCGGGTCAGCTTCTTCGGCGGTCTGCCGAAGGACAAGCCCACCGTCACGGTCGACTCCAACCTGGTGCACTACCGCGAGCTGACCATCGTCGGCGCGAACGGCTCCAGCCCGGCGCACAACGCGGAGGCGCTGCGCCTGATCGCCACCGGCGCGGTCCCGGTCGCCGACCTGATCACGCACCGGTTGCCGCTGGACGGCGCGATCGACGCGTTCGGCATCGTCGCCCGCGGCGAGGCCATCAAGGTCACGATCGAGCCCTGACCAGCTGACTTCTTAGACATACAGGAGGCACCGATGCCTACTCGCACCGTTACCGTCGGATCCGCGAGCGGCCTGCACGCCCGTCCGGCCGCGCTCTTCGTCCAGGCCGCCGCCGCGGCGCCGGTCAAGGTGACGATCCAGGTGGGGGAGAAGCGCGCCGTCCCGGCGAACAGCATGCTCTCCGTCCTCTCGCTCGGTGCCAAGAAGGGCACCGAGGTGGTCCTCGCGGCCGAGGGCGACGGGGCCGACGAGGCGCTGGACAGCCTCGCCGACCTGCTCGCCCGCGACCTCGACGCCGAGGAGCCGGCCAATGGCTGAGCTGACCGGCATCGGGGTCAGCGCGGGCCTGGCGGGCGGTCCGCTGCTGCGGATCGCCGCCGTACCGGCGCTGCCCGAGCCGGCCCCGGTCGCGGACACCGCGGCCGAGGTGGAGAAGGCGTTCGCCGCGCTGGCCGAGGTCGTCGCCGACCTCGGCCGGCGGGCCGACCGGGCCACCGACGCCACGGTCGCGGAGGTGCTGCGCGCCGAGGCGATGATGGCGGACGACCCGATGCTGCGCGAGGCCGTGCAGGAGGGCATCGAGGGCGGTACGGACGCGGTGCACGCGATCGACGCCGCGTTCGCCACCCACCGGGCCGCGTTCGAGGCGGCCGGCGGCTACCTCGCCGAGCGCGTCGCGGACCTGGACGACCTGCGGAACCGCGCGGTCGCGGTCTGCCTCGGCCGGCCGATGCCGGGCGTGCCGCAGCCGGGCCACCCGTACGTGCTGGCCGCCCGCGACCTGGCCCCGGCCGACACCGCGGATCTCGATCCGCAGCAGGTCGTCGGCCTGATCACCGCGGACGGCGGCCCGACCAGCCACACCGCGATCCTGGCCCGCGCGCTGGGGCTCCCGGCCGTGGTGTCCTGCAAGGGCATCCTGGACGTCGAGGACGGCACGCTGGTCACGCTGGACGGCACCACCGGCGTCGTCGAGACCGGGGTCTCCGCCGAGGCGGTCGACGCCGTCCGGGCGAAGGCGTCCGAGGCCGCGAAGGCGATCGCGGACTCGTCGGGACCGGGCCGGACCTCCGACGGCCACGCGGTCGCGCTGCTCGCGAACGTGGGCAGCGGTAAGGACGCCACGGCCGCGGCCTCCGCCGATGCCGAGGGCGTCGGGCTGTTCCGCACCGAGCTGCTGTTCCTGGACCGCACCCGCGAGCCCGGCCTGGACGAGCAGGTCGCGGCGTACCGCGAGGTCTTCGCCGCGATGGCGGGCCGCCGCGTGGTGATCCGCACGCTGGACGCGGGCGCGGACAAGCCGCTGCCGTTCCTGCACCAGGACGGCGAGCCGAACCCGGCGCTCGGCGTGCGCGGCCTGCGCATCGCCCGCCAGCGCCCGGACGTGCTCACCACGCAGCTGGCCGCGATCGCCCAGGCCGCGATCCAGACGGACGCGGACGTGTGGGTGATGGCCCCGATGGTCTCCACCGTCGCCGAGGCCGCGGAGTTCGCGGCCGCGGTGCACGCGGCCGGGCTGCCCAAGGCCGGCGTGATGATCGAGGTGCCGGCCGCGGCGCTGCGGGCCGAGAAGCTGCTCGGCGTGGTCGACTTCCTCAGCATCGGCACCAACGACCTGAGCCAGTACACGTTCGCCGCGGACCGGCAGGTCGGCACGCTCGCCGAGCTGCTCGACCCGTGGCAGCCCGCGCTGCTGCAGCTCATCGCGGCCTGTGGCGCCGCGGGCAAGGCGACCGGCAAGTCCGTCGGCGTCTGCGGTGAGGCCGCGTCCGACCCGGCGCTCGCGCCGGTGCTGGCCGGTCTCGGGATCACCAGCCTGAGCATGTCCGCCCGTGCGCTGCCCGCGGTCCGCGCGTCGCTGGCCGCGCACACGCTGGCCGAGTGTGAGCGGCTGGCCGCCGCCGTGCTCGACGCGGAGGACCCGGCTCAGGCCCGAAAGCTCGTCTCCTAGCACCACCCCCCCAGAAAGGCCCCGCCGTCCCCACGGCGGGGCCTTTCGTATGGATGGACATCTTTACGAGCCGGTAACAGCTTGATACCTTGCTGAAACCCCTTGCAAGGTGCTGCAAGAAGTTTCAACGGTCTCGTGGACAGGAAGTCCTGACATGAAGAAACTCATCGCACGAGCACTCGTACCGGTCGCGGTGGCCGCGGCCGGCCTCGCCGGGGTGACGGTCGACGCCCGCGCCGCCGCCGTCCCCCTGAACACCGGCGACGTCACCGCGAACCTCTGGGAGTGGAACTGGCGCTCGATCGGCGCCGCCTGCCGCGACCACCTCGGCCCGGCCGGCTACGGCGCGGTCCAGGTCGCGCCGCCGGCCGAGTCGATCAGCCTGGCCACCAGCGACAGCGGCGCACACCCGTGGTGGGAGGTGTACCAGCCGGTCTCGTACAAGCTGACCAGCCGGCTCGGCACCCGCGCGGAGTTCGCCGCCATGGTCACCGCCTGCCACACCGCGGGCGTGCGCGTCTACGTGGACGCGGTCATCAACCACACGGCCGGCGCGAACAACACGCTGACCACCACGTACGGCGGATCCACGGTCAACCCGTCCGGCTACTCGTACCCGGCGGTGCCGTACGGCTACGACGACTTCCACCACGCGAACGACGGCTACTGCGCGGACGCGGACGCGGTGATCGACGACTGGAACAACGTCGCCGAGGTGCAGAACTGCATGCTGCTGTCGCTCTCGGACCTGAAGACCCAGAGCACGACGGTACGGTCGAAGATCGCCGCCTACCTGAACGACCTGATCGGGCTGGGCGTGGACGGCTTCCGGGTGGACGCGGCCAAGCACGTCGCGCGCGCCGACTTCACCGCGATCCGCGGGCTGCTGAACCCGACCACGGCGGAGGGGCGGGCGCCGTACATCGCGCAGGAGATCTTCACCGGCTCGACCAACCCGGAGCTGCAACCGGCCGCGTTCACCTCGAACGGCGACGTGCTCGGCTTCTCCTACGCGCAGGGGCTGCGCACCCAGTTCGTCAACGGCACGCTGAGCAACCTGGCCGGCATCCCGTCGTGGAGCCTGGACGCGACGAGCGACCAAACCGCCGCGATGATCACCAACCACGACCTGGAGCGGGACGGTACGACGCTGCGCTACCAGGACGGCGCGCGGTACACGCTGGCGAACTACTTCCTGCTGGCGTACCCGTACGGCCAGCCGTTCGTCTACGACGGGTTCGCGTTCAGCACGTCGAACACCGGCGCGTCGCCGCCCGCGGACGGAAACGGCTTCGTCACGGACGCGAACTGCGGCACCGGTCAGTGGCAGTGCCTGCACCGGTCCACCGGAGTGAAGGGCATGGTCGGCTGGCGCAACGCGACCGCGGCCGCCACCACGGTCTCCGACTTCACCGCGACCGCGAGCAACGTGATCGGGTTCCGGCGCGGCGCGCTCGGCTGGTTCGGGCTGAACGCGTCCGGCGGCGCGTCGACCGCGACCTACCGCACCGGGCTGCCGGACGGCGTCTACTGCGACGTGATCACCGGCGGGGCGACGGGCAGTGGCTGCACCGGCTCGTCGGTGACCGTCTCCGGCGGCAGCGCGACCGTGACCATCCCGGCGAACGGGGCGTTCGCCATCCACGCCGGCTCGCGGTCCGGCGGTGGCACCGGCACGCCGACGCCGAACCCGACCGGGAACGTCGCGGTGACGTTCAACGCGACCGTGACCACCACCTGGGGCACGAACGTGTTCGTGGCCGGCAACGTGCCCGCGCTCGGCGGGTGGAACCCGGCCTCGGCGGTGCCGCTGTCCTCGGCCGGCTACCCGGTCTGGTCCGGCACCGTGACGCTGCCGCCGAACACCGCGATCGAGTACAAGTACCTCAAGAAGGACGCGAACGGGACCGTCACGTGGGAGTCCGGCGGCAACCGGACGTTCACCACCGGCGCGGGTGGCGCGACCATCCGCAGCGAGTCCTGGAAGTAAGGGAAAACCCGCAGGTCGGAGGCCGCCCCTGGGCTCGGGGGCGGCCTTCGCGGGAAAATCTCGGGCAGTTTCCTGTTATCGGTGCCCGGGTGACCCGTCTCCTGTCTGCGCGGCCCTGGTCAGACCCGTCGGGTTGCGTCAGGATGGCCAACCGAGGAGAGGGTGCGGGATGTGGACTCCAGACGGTAGGGGCCCCGTGGGCGGCGTCGACCCGGCGACCGTGCACGCGGCCCGGGCGGGAAACGCGGCGGCGCTCGACCGTGTCGTCGCGGCCTACCTGCCGCTCGTCTACAACATCGTCGGCCGGGCGCTGCAGGGGCACGCCGACGTCGACGACGTGGTGCAGGAGACGATGCTGCGCGTCGTGCACAACCTGCCGGAGCTGCGCGACCCGGCCGCGTTCCGGTCCTGGGTGGTGGCGATCGCGATGCGGCTGGTCCGCGACCGGCACCGCGACCTCACCCGCGGCTACCCGGCGGACGCCACGCCGGACGACGTGGCCGATCCGGGCGCCGACTTCGTCGACCTGACCATCGTCCGGCTCGGCCTCTCCGGCCAGCGGCAGGAGGTCGCGCAGGCCACCCGCTGGCTCGACCCGGACGACCGCGAGCTGCTCTCGCTCTGGTGGCTGGAGGCCGCCGGTGAGCTGGACCGCGACGAGGTCTCGGCCGCGCTCGGGCTCACCAAGCAGCACACCGCGGTTCGCGTGCAGCGGATGAAGGCGCAGCTGGAGGCGGCGCGCGTGGTGGTCCGCGCGTTCCGGGCGCACCCGGCCTGCCCGGACCTGACGCTGCTGGCGATCGGCTGGGACGGCCGCCCGGAGCCGGTGTGGCGCAAGCGGTTCGCCCGGCACACGCGCGAGTGCGAGCAGTGCGCCCGCGCCTGGCACGAGATGGTCGACGCGGAGAAGCTGCTGGCCGGGCTCGCGCTGGTGCCGATCCCCGGCTACCTGCTGGAGCCGGCGCTGCACAGCGCGGCCGCGGCGCACGAGGCCGCGCACGGTTACGACGCGGCGCACGGTTACGACACCGCCCAGGGCTACGACACCCCGCAGGGCTACGACTCCGCCCAGGCCTACGACACCCCGCACGGTTACGACTCCGCGCCGGGGTACGACACCGTGCGGCACCACTACGACGCGCCGCCATCCGGCGAGCCGACCGCGCACCTCGACGCGGTCGGCGTCGATCCGGGCGGCACCGCCACCCACGTGCTGGCCCGCCCCGAGTTCGCCGCCGCCGGGCAGACCGGCGCGCAGGCCGTACCCGCGAAGGCCGCTTTCGGTGGTCTGCTGGGTCTGAAGCCGATCGCCGCGGCGATCGCGACCGCCGCGGTGATCACCGCAGGCGGCGTGTTCGCGCTCACCGGCGGCGAGGACCCGGTGCCGGCCGCGCAGGAACCGCCGCCCGCCGCGGTGCTGCCGGTCGCGTCGGAGAGCGCGAGTCCGTCCCCCTCGCCGTCCGCGTCACCGAGTCCGTCACCGTCGCCCAGCGCGAGCCCGACACCGGCCGCGACCTCGGCCGCGCCGAAGCCGGCCGCGCCCGCGGTGGTGGAGGCGTCGTCGAAGAAGGGCGTCAGCACCTGGCAGGTGCCCGGCGTCGGGCCGGGGATGACCGCGGTCGGCGCGTCCTGGTACTACACCTGGGGATCCGGGCCGGACCAGGTGAAGGCGCCGTCCGGCGTCGAGTTCGTACCGATGATCTGGGGCCGGGACTCCGTCAACTCGGGCACGCTCGCGCAGGCCAGGGCGAACGGCCGGACGCTGCTCGGCTTCAACGAGCCGGACCTCGGCGAGCAGGCGAACATGACGGTGGAGCAGGCGCTGGAGCTGTGGCCGCAGCTGCAGGCCACCGGCATGCGGCTGGGCAGCCCGGCCGTGGCCTACGGCGGCGACACCGCCGGTGGGTGGCTGGACCGCTTCATGGCCGGTGCGAAGGCGAAGGGCTACAAGGTCGACTTCATCGCGCTGCACTGGTACGGATCGGACTTCAGCCCGGCCGCGGTCGGTCACCTGGAGGGCTACATCAAGGCGGTCTACAACCGGTACAAGCTGCCGATCTGGGTCACCGAGTACGGCCTGATCAACTTCTCCGGCTCGCCGAAGTTCCCGAGCGGCGCGCAGCAGGCCGCGTTCATCGACGGATCCACCGCGATGATGGAGAGCCTGCCGTACGTCGAGAGGTACGCCTGGTTCTCGCTGCCGGTCGAGGCCGACTTCGGCAACGGCCTCTACGACCCGAACACGAAGTCGCTCACGGACGGCGGACGCGCCTACGCCGAGGCCGGCTGACCGATCGTTCGCGCTGAGCGACGGCCCACCGCCGTGGGCCGGCGCTCAGCGCCGCATCGGGGTGAGATCCCGGGCGGGCTGCTCCTCGACCCGCTTCGCCGGTGCCGGCCAGGGCAGCGCGCGGGGCGGGCGGCGCGCGGCGACGTCCTCGACCCAGCCCAGCGCGAGCACCACGCCGGCCAGCAGCACCAGCGCGATCGCGAACGTGCCGGCCTCCTCGACGACCGTGCCGTAGTCCCACAGTTCCAGCACCTCGTTCGCGGCCAGCGCCGCCGTGATCGCCACGTTGTGCCACAGGTAGATCGTCACGGCCCGCGCGTTGATCACCGTGACCAGCCCGTCCAGCAACGGCGTGCGGGCCAGCCAGCCGGTCGGCGGCGTCCAACGCAGCAGCGCCAGCGTGAACCCGGCCGAGAAGACCGCGTAGACGAGCGGCAGATCGCTGATGCCACCGCCCCCGTCGCCCGGGAACGCCCACCACCAGGCGAGCGCGCCGGCCACGCAGGCCGACGCGAGCGCGATCACGGCCGGCCCGGGCACCCGCCGCAGGTCGCCGTCGCGGTGCGCGAAGCCGAGCACCCAGCAGGTCGCGAACGCGAGCACGCCGGCCAGCACGCGCGCCGGTAGTTCCGGCAGCGGCGTCGGCGTGCCCAGCAGCACCGCGAGCAGCGCCGCCGGGGCGAGCACGGTGACGAGCCGGGCCCGGCGATAGGCCCACAGCAGCGCGGGGGAGAGCACGACCAGCCAGAGGTACGTCACCAGGTACCAGAGCGGGCCGGCCGCCTCCGCGCCGAACTCGTTCGACGGCGGGTCCGCGATCGGCAGCACCCAGAGCAGCAGGGCCGCCCACGGCGGATCGGCCCAGCCGTGCAACAGCATGGCCGGGACCGCGATCGCGCCGAGTACCCAGAGCGCGGGCAGCAGCCGCCACAACCGCTGGTAGATCACCCCCGGCGCCGGCCGGCTCAGCGAGCGGGCCATCAGCGAGCCGCCAAGCGCGAACATCACGCCCATCGCCGGGAAGAGCAGCTCCAGCGCGGTGAGCGGGAACATGTGGTACGTGACGACGCGGACGATCGCGATCGCTCGCAGCAGGTCGAAGTAGCGCTCGCGGGCCATGGCGTCCTTCACGCTCGGGGGTCGACGGCCGCGCCACGGTAACTTTTCAGCGAGATGTCGGGAAAGGACGGGTAATTCGTTGGATACCGTCCGTTCCCCTGGCCGGGGGAACGGACGGCCCCGGGTGTCAGAAGACCGGCACGCCCGCGCGGACCAGCCGCCAGTTCGGCGTGAAGAAGTCCGCCGGGTCGATCGTGCCCTTCGCCTGGGCCCAGTCGATGAGCAGCTGGCGGATCTCCTTCTGCTCGTTGTAGACCTGTGTGCGGGTGATGCCGGGGAAGTTGCCGCCGCCGGAGCGCCGGTAGTTGTTCACCGCCACCACGAACCGGTCGGTGTCCGCGACCGGCGCGCCGTTGCGTTCCAGGCGGGTGATCCGCGAGCCGACCGGCTTCGCGACGTCGATGTCGTAGTCGACGCCGGAGAGGATGTCGTAGTTGTAGTCCGGCACGGCCGGGTCGCTGATCGTCGCCGGGTCCACCGGTGCGCCGGGCGCGAGCGTGACGAAGTACTTCGCGGAGTACTCCAGGTAGGCCCGCACCTCCGCGCCGGTCAGCTCGACCGCCTCCAGCGTGTTGTCGAAGACGTACAGCCCGGCCACGTCCCTGATCTTGACGTCCCCGGCCGGGAACACCGCGGTCCGGCTGAACGGCGCCGCGATCGACAGCACCGGCAGCGCGGTGCCGAGCGCGGCCGTGACCGTCTCGGTCTGCACGTGGTTGATGAAGTCGATGATCGGCGTGTCCCGGTAGCGGGACTCCGCCGCGGACAGCTCCTCGGTGGACGTGGCCACCACCTGGTTGACGTACGCGACCGTGGTCCGGTGCTGCTCGCGGACGGCCGCGAGCACGACCGGGTCGGCCTCGACCGTGTTCGTGTTCAGCGTGACCGACGCCGCGGTACCGACCCGCCACCGGCCGCGGTCGCGGGTCAGCGTGAAGTCCATCCGGGTCAGCCGCTGTCCCCACTTGGACGGCTCCGAGGTGAGCACCTGCCGGCCGGTGACCTCGTTGGTGTAGAACCGCTGGGCGACCTCCACGTGCGCGTGACCGAACAGCACCGCGTCGATGTCCGGCACCTTCGTGGCGACCAGGCCGGCCGCGTTCTCGACCGGCAGCTCCGGGCCGTACGACGAGGTGCCGCTGTCACCGGAGTGCGCGGAGACGATGACCAGATCCGCGCCCCTGCGCTTCATCTCCGGTACCCACCGCTTCGCGCTCTCGACCAGGTCCTCGAAGACCAGCTTGCCCTCGACGTGGCCGCGGTCCCAGATCGCGGTGCCGGGGTTGGTCAGGCCCAGGATGCCGACGCGCAGCACGGGCGCGCCGGGGCCGAGCGAGACCCGCTTGATCACGTACGGTGCGAACGCGGGTTTTCCGGTCTTCGCGTTCAGCGCGTTCGCGGCCAGCGCCGGGAAGCCGAGCTGCTTGATCCAGGTGGCCAGCAGCGGCAGGCCGTAGTTGAACTCGTGGTTGCCGAGCGTCACGGCGTCGTACCGCAGCACGTTCATCGCGGTCGCCATCGGGTGCGGCCGCCCGGTGGTGGTGATCGGCTCCTGGACCGCGTAGTAGTAGGCCAGCGGCGTGCCCTGGATCGTGTCGCCCGCGTCCAGCACCAGCGTGGCCTTGCCGCGCCGCTCGCCGCGGATCTTGTTGACCAGCGCGGCCAGCTTCGCCACGCCGACGTCGTTGTGCGCGGCGTCGTCGTACTCCGCGTCCTTGAAGTAGTCCCAGTTGTAGACGTTGCCGTGCATGTCGGACGTGCCGAGCACGGTCAGGTCGTACGTGGTCCGGCCGTGCGTGTGCGCGGCGCCGGGCACGACGGCGGCCGCCGCCGTCACCTTCATGAGGTTCCGCCGGGAAAGTGAGCTCATGCCGCCGAGTCTTGCCGCGTACGCACGTCGATGGCAAGAACCTCAGGAAAAGATCAATTCACCGGGTACGCCGTTGAGCAGCAACTCCTCGAAGTCGGCCGGTGTGAGCGGGCGGGAGAACAGGAACCCCTGCCCGAACTCGTAGCCGAGGCCGCGCAGCAGCCGCGCCTGGTCCGGCTTCTCGATGCCCTCCGCGACCGCGTTCAGGTCCAGCGCGTTCGCCATCTGCGCGACCGCGGTGGCGACCGCGGCCTGCCGGGTGACCGTGGTGACGCCCTCGACGAACGACCGGTCCAGCTTGAGCGTGGTCATCGGGCAGGTGAGCAGCAGTCCGAGCGAGGACGCGGCGGTGCCGAAGTCGTCCAGCGCCAGCTTCACGCCGATCGCGCGCAGCCCGTGCAGCGCCTCGATGGCCTCGTCGTCGGAGAGCACCGCGGTCTCGGTCACCTCGATGGTGAGCAGCTCCGGCGGGTACTGCGAGCTGGCCAGCACGGCCGCGACCTCGTTCACGAAGCCGGGCTCGCGCAGCTGGCGGCCGGCCACGTTCACGTTCATCCGCAGGCCGTGCTTCCGCCAGCGCGCGGCCTGCCGGACCGACTCGCGCAGCACGAACCGGCCGAGCGGCACGATCAGCCCGCTCGACTCCGCGATCGGGATGAAGTCGTTGGGCTGCACCTGGCCGCGGACCGGGTGCCGCCAGCGGACCAGCGCCTCGCAGCCGGCGATCTCACCGGTCCCCAGCCGCACCACCGGCTGGTAGACCAGCTGCAGCTGGCCCTCGTCGATCGCCTCGCGCAGCTGGCTGGCCAGCTCCGCGCCGTCCCGGATGCGCACGCCCATCTCCCGGGTGTACGCGACCCAGTTGCTCTTGCCACGGTCCTTCGCCGCGTACATCGCGATGTCCGCGTCGCGCAGCAGCGAGTCCAGGTCGTCCTCGGCGTCCGCGGTGGCCAGGCCGATGCTGGCGCGCACGATCAGGTCGTTGTCCTGCACCCGGACCGGGCGGCCGAGCAGCGTGAGGATGCGCTGCGCGGTCTGCCCCGCGTCGTCCGGCCCGGCGTCCCGCAGCAGCACCGCGAACTCGTCGCCGCCGAGCCGCGCCACCAGGTCCCGCTCGCGTACCGCGGCGCGCAGCCGGTCCGCCACGCTGACCAGCAGCGCGTCGCCGGCCGGGTGGCCGAGCGTGTCGTTGATCGTCTTGAAGTCGTCCAGGTCGATCAGCAGCAGCGCCACGCTGCCCGGGTCGGCCGTGGTCCGCAGCGTCTCGGTCACCTGGTCGCCGAAGTAGGTGCGGTTCGCCAGCTGGGTCAGGCCGTCCACGGACGCGGCCTCGCGCAGCCGGGACTCGTGCCGGCGCAGCTCGCCCAGCGTGGTGTCCAGCCGGTTGATCAGCGTCGCGTTGTCGTGGAACGTGATCAGCTGTCGCGCGGCCACCAGTACGGTGATCATCGCGACGCCGGCGACCGCGCCCCAGAGCTGGTGGTCCGCGCCGGCCGGCAGCACCGTGACCAGGATGCCGAACGTCAGCCCGACCATCCCGTACGGCAGCAGGCTGTAGGGCTTGCGGCGGCGCGGCGTGTTCACGTCCGGGTTGTGCCGGGTCTGCAGCTCCTGGATGCGCGGGCCGGTCGCGATCAGCAGCGACGGCAGCAGCCGCAGCACCAGCAGGCCCGGGTTGGTCTCCGGGGTCAGCGTCTCCGGCGTGATCATGATGCCGAGCGCCTGGCAGACGCCCGCGAACGCCATCGGCCACGCGGCCAGCTTGCTCATCGGCCGGCCGCCGCTGAGGATCAGCTTCACGGCCGCGAACGCGGAGACCATCACGACGCTGGCGGCCACGATCACCGCGATCATGGCGGTGTCCACCGGCGCGTCCGGATTGATCACGAAGCACCAGGTCAGGACCGCGCCGGCGACCAGCACGGTCGCGGAGTCCAGCCACAGCGCCAGCCGTTCCTTGTGGGTGCGGGTGTTCTGCGGATGGATCAGCATCGCGATCACCACGCAGCCCAGGCCGACCGCGAACATCGCGCTCTGCACCGGGCTGCCGTTGAGCGTGCGGGCGTGCGGGTCGAGCGCGCTGAACGTGGACTGGATCGAGTCCGCCACCGTGAACAGCGATCCGGCGAACGCGAGCACGGCCCAGAACCGGCGGCGCGGCGCGGCGGTGACCCGGAACATCCGGTACGCGTAGTAGCCGAGCGCGGCGTCCAGCGGCACCTGGGCCAGCCAGAAGACCTGCACCTGCGCGTCCACGTGCCCGGCGAGCGCGTAGAAGCCGATCGTCGCCAGCAGCACGAGCCCGGCCATGCCCAGCAGCACGGGGTCGCGCCACGGTGTGACGGCGGGGGCCTGGCGCACGCGGCCTCCTCCTGTCGCAGCCCGGTCGTTGGATTCCGTATCGACGCGGCGGCGCGGGCTTTGAGGACATCGCCGTGTGATCGGCGTTGCGTGCCGGCATGCGGGCGGCTATGGTTGTGCTCAGAACGAGATAGACTCAATCCGAGTTTGGAGTGTGGGATGTCGGAGGCCGAGTTCCTCGCCGCGTACGACCCCCGGGACTACCCCGCCGTCGCGGTGACCGTCGACGTGGTGGCGCTGACCATCCGGGACGACCGGCTCTGTGTGCTGCTGGTGGAGCGCGCCGCACCGCCGTTCGAGGGCTTCTGGAGCCTCCCCGGCGGCTTCCTCAAGCAGGAGACCGACGCGGGCGAGCCGTGGGCCGAGACGCTGGAGGAGGCGGCCGGCCGCGAGCTGGCCGAGGAGACCGGCCTGGACGCGGAACGCCTCGACCGGGTGCACCTGGAGCAGCTCGGCAGCTACGGCGACCCGGGCCGGGACCCGCGCATGCGCGTGATCAGCGTCGCCTACCTCGGGTTCGGCCCGCAGATGCCGGACCCGCAACCCGGGTCGGACGCGCGCGCCGCCGCCTGGGTGCCGGTCGCGGAACTCGGCCTGCCCGAGGGGCCGGACGCGATCCCCGGCCGCACCGTGTCACAGCGGCCCGGCACCAGCCGCCGGCTCGCGTTCGACCACGCGCAGATCCTCTTCGACGGACTGGAACGGGCCCGCGGCAAGCTCGAGTACACGGCGCTCGCAACCGCGTTCGTCGGCGAGACGTTCACCATCGCGGAGCTGCGCGCGGTCTACGAGACGGTCTGGGGCGAGCAGCTGCACGGGCCGAACTTCCGCCGCAAGATCCTGTCGGTTCCCGGCTTCGTCGAGTCCGTCGGCGCCACCACCGAGCGTGGTGGCGCCCGCGGTGGCCCCCGATCCCAGCTCTACCGCGCCGGTGACGCGACGTTGCTGCACCCGGCGCTGCTCCGGACCGTCACCGAAGAACAAATTCGCTGAAGGGGTACGCATCATGGGAAGTGGACGCTGGTCGCACGACGCCTACGACGCCGCCGCGGCCTACCGGGCCCGCACCGGGCGGGACGCCTTCGACTACGACGCCGGCATCCGCGCCTCGCGCCGCCGGCAGGACTGGACCGCACACCCCGACCTCGACCCGTACGGCGTGGACGTCCGCGAGTCGCGCGACTCCGCCGAACACCCGGAGAGCCTGGCCGTCGCGGTGCTGTTCGACGTGACCGGCTCGATGGGCTACGTGCCCCGCCGCCTCCAGGAGAAGCTGCCCCAGCTGTTCGACCTGCTGCTCGACCGCGGCTACGTCGCGCACCCGCAGCTGCTGTTCGGCGCGATCGGCGACGCCACCTGCGACCGGGTCCCGCTGCAGATCGGCCAGTTCGAGTCCGACAACCGGATGGACGAGCAGCTCGGCCGGATCCTGCTGGAGGGCGGTGGCGGCGGGCAGAAGACGGAGAGCTACGAGCTCGCGGCGTACTTCATGGCCCGGCACACCTCGATCGACTGCTGGGAGAAGCGGGGCAAGCGTGGCTACCTGTTCATCATCGGCGACGAGCTCAACTACCCGCGGGTCTACGCCCGGGGCGCGAACGCGCCGGTCACCGGCTACGACCGGGGTGGCCGCCGGGGCGTCGCCGAGGTGATCGGCGACCGCCTCCAGGACGACATCGACACCCGGGACATCTACGCGGAGCTGCGCGAGATGTACGACACCTACTACATCCTGCCGTCCGGTACGTCGTACGCCGGTGATCGCCAGGTCCTCGACCACTGGCGCGGCCTGCTCGGGCAGAACGTCATCGAACTCGACGACCTGGACGCGGTCAGCGAGACGATCGCGCTCACCGTCGGCATCGGCGAGGGCACCATCGGCCTCGACGACGGCCTCGCCGACCTCCGGCAACAGGGCTCCACGGCCGGCCGCTCCGTGGAGCGCGCCCTCGCCACGCTCGCCCACCCCGCTCCCCGCGACCGCGCCGCGTCCGGCGACCGCGCTGCTCCCCACGACCGCGCCGCGTCCGGTGACCGCGTCGCCTCCCGCGACGGCCGGGGCGGCGACCGTGGCGGCCGGGTGCCGGTCGCGCGTCGTAGCGTGACGCGCCGCAGGGACACGCGCGGGGCGCGGTGGGTCTGATGGACCGCACGCTCGCGGAGGCGCGCCACGTGATCGTGGCCGACCTGGGCTTCGGTGACGCGGGCAAGGGCACGATCGTCGACTGGCTCACCGGGCGCGTTGCGGCAACAGCGCGCCCGGCCGCCCGTACCGCCGCCGTTCTGCGCTTCAACGGGGGAGCGCAGGCCGCGCACACGGTGGTCCGGGCGGACGGGCGGTCGCACACGTTCGCGCAGTTCGGCGCCGGCACGTTCGCCGGCGTACCGACGCTGCTCACCCGGCACGCGCTGGTCGACCCGCTGGCGCTGGCCCGCGAGGCGGCCGCGCTGGCCGCGCTCGGCGTCCCGGACCCGTTGGACCTGATCTCCGTCGACCGCGGCGCGCTGATCACCACACCGCTGCACGCGGCCGTCAACCGCGCCCGCGAGGCGGCCCGCGGCGGCGCCGCGCACGGCAGCTGCGGAATCGGCATCGGCGAGACCGTGGCCTACGCACTCGCCCACCCCGACCTGGCCCTGCGCGCCGGCGACACCGAATCCCCCGCCCGCCTGCGCCGCCGCCTCCTCGCCCTGCACGACTGGGCCACCACCACGATCCACGCCCTCACCGCCACCCCACCCCAGGGTGAGTGGCTGGCCGGCCGCGATATCGCAGGTCCGCACGCCGGTTCCCGCGGTGGTGAGCGGCTGGCCGGCCGGCAGCGTGCCGGTCTGCCGGCCGCTGCCGGCGGTGCCGAGGCGCTGCCCGACGTCGAGGAGCTGATCCGGGCATACCGGGCGTTCGCTCGCCGGATCCGGCTCACCGGCGACGGAGAGGTCGCCCGCCTGGCCGCCGCCGGGCGTCTGGTGTTCGAGGGTGCGCAGGGCGTGCTGCTCGACGAGTGGCGCGGCTTCGACCCGCACACCACCTGGTCCACCACCACGTTCGCGAACGCGCTGGAGTTGCTGGCCGAGGCCGGCGTGGACGCCGGTGACGTGTGCCGGCTCGGCGTCACCCGCACCTACGCCACCCGGCACGGCGCCGGGCCGTTCCCGTCCGAGGACCCGTCGCTGGCGCCGCTGCTCGCCGAACCGCACAACGGCACCGGACGCTGGCAGGGAGCGTTCCGCGTCGGCCACCTCGACCTGGTGCTGCTGCGCTACGCGGTGGCGGTCTGCGGCGGCGCCGACGCGCTCGCGGTCACGCACCTGGACACCGCCGCCACCGCGGGCGACCGCCTGAAGGTGGCCACCGCCTGGCGGGCCGGTGGCACCCGGATCACCCGCCTCCGCCCCGGCCCGTTCACCGACCTGACCCACCAGCGGCGCCTGACCGATCTCGCGCTCGCCGCCACCCCGGAACTCGTCGCTCCCGCCCGCTCCTGGCCCGCACTGCTCACCGACGAGCTCGGCGTCCCGGTCGCGGTGACGTCCTGGGGACCCCGATCGGGCGACAAACATCCGCCCACAATGGACTTTTCGTCTACCCGCGAAGATCGGGGCCGGGTACCGGTGCCGTAGCCTGGCGGTGGTCTCGCGAAACAGGGGGCAGCGTGGTGTTCGAGCAGTTCAACGCACGTCGGCTGGCGGTCGGCGCGGGCGTCGGCCTGCCGCTGATCGCACTCTGGACCGTCCTGCTGAGCGCCACCATCCCGTACGACTTCATGGTGCACTTCATGAGCATGGTGCTGCTCAGCCTGGTCCCGTTCGCGATCGTCTCGTTCATCCTCATCTGGGCCCGTCGTCACCGCTCCCGCCCGTCCCACGCCCACCACTGCTCCGAGTGCGGCCAGCCCATCCGTCACCCCTGACCGCCTTCACCACCCAGCGCACACCGGCGCACCGGCCACGCCGCCCCACCCCAGTGCGTAGGCGACCCCGTTTCCGCACCACACCGCCGACACCGCTGACACCGGCGGCGAAGCGCAGGACAGGCCAGGCCCAGCGGTTGACATCGCAACTCGACCTTGCCTGGCTGGCTGACGCCGCGGGCAAGACTCGGATCCACCGGCGCCACCGCCGGCGAATCCCAAGCCGGCCGGCGCCGCCGGCGGGTCCCGAGCTGACCGGCGCCGCTGGTGGGTCCCGAGCCGGCCGGCGCCGCCGGCGGGTCCCGAGCTGACCGGTGCCGCTGGTGGGTCGTGAGCCGGCCGGTGCCGCTGGTGGGTCGTGAGCTGACCGGTGCCGCTGGTGGGTCGTGAGCTGACCGGTGCCGCTGGTGGGTCGTGAGCCGGCCGGTGCCGCGGGTGGGTCCCGGGCTGACCGGTGCCGCTGGTGGGTGCCGAGCCGGCCGGTGCCGCTGGTGGGTCCCGGGCTGACCGGCGCCGCCGGTGGGTCCCGAGTCGGCCGGTGCCGCCGGCGCCCTTGGCTCGAGTAGTGATCGGGCGCTCCCCGCCCGAAATTTCGCCATATCTCGCCCGCGCTCGACCGCCGCCTCTGCGGAACGCCACCTCACGGCCCCTGAGTGATCAATCAGGTGAGCAAAAGACAGGTCAACTTCGTCATTGGATCTACTTTTTGCTCACCTGATTGATCACTCAGGGCGCCGGGTCCGGATGCGGCCGACCCTGGCGGTCACCTCTTAGCGTCTGAGGAGTGAGCCACCTACTTTATGGCGAAATTTCGGGCACGAAGTGCCCGGCCTGCTCGCCCCACTCGGTTCACAGACTCAGCCAGCTGCCGGGCGCCGCGGCACTGGCCCGCTGGCCCGCTGGCCCGCTGGGGCGTCGGCCCACCGCCCCACCGGGCCGCTGGGGCGTCGGCCCACCGGGCCGCCGGGGCGCTGGGGCGTCGGCCCACCGGGTCACCGGGTCACCGGGCCGCTGGGGCGCCGACCCACCCGGCCCACCGGGCCGCTGGAGCGCCGCGTGCTGGCCCGCTGGCCCGCTGGGCCGCCGCAGCGCGGGGCTGCTGGGAGCGGGAGGGCTGAGGAGCGGGGGCTGTGGGGTGGAGGGGGTCAGGGTTGGATGGCGTCCATGGCGCGGAAGATGCGGACGTCGGAGACCGGGGCGGGGGTGCCGAGCGAGGGGGCGAAGTAGTTGATGCGGAGTTCCTCGATCATCCAGCGGATCTCGGCGATCTCCGCCGCGGCGGGGCGGCCCGGGCGCTGGTTGGCCAGCAGCCACTGGTATTCCTTCTGCACCTCGGCCAGCTGCTTGAGCATCTGGCCGTCGCGCTGCGCGCCCGCGGGCAGCTTCTCCAGCCGCTTCTCGATGCCCTGCAGGTAGCGCACCAGGTCGGGCAGGCGCTGCCAGCCGGTCTCGGTGACGAAACCCTTGTGGATCAGCCCGGCCAGTTGCGCGCGGACGTCGTTGAGTGCCGGGACCACGGCCATCGCGGCCATGCCGCCGCCGGACGCGGCCTTGCCGGTCGCGGCTATCCGTTGCTCGGCTGCGTAGGCCGCGCCCAGGATGCGCTGCACCCAGGAGATCGTGTCGGCCAGTACGTCGCCGACGGCCTGGCGGACCTTGGTGAGCAGCGTGGCGAACGCGGCGGCGTCCCAGGCCGGGCCGCCGAAGTCGGTCATCGCCTTGTCGACCGCGCAGGCCATGATGTCGTCGAGCAGCGCGGCGAAGCTGCCGTGCGGGCTGCGGGCCAGCGCGAGCTTCGTCGAGTTCGGCATGTCGGCGACGAACTTCGCGGGTGCGGGGAGTGCGAGCAGCAGCAGCCGCCGGTTGCCGGCCCGCATCGCACGGGCCTGTTCCGCCTCGGTGTCGAACAACCGCAGGCCGACCGTGCCGCCGTCGTCCGCCAGGGCCGGGAACGCGCGCACGACGTACCCGCGCGACTCCTTCTGGAAGGTTTTCGGCACCGTGCCGACGTCCCAGGTGGTCAGGCCGGTGCGCTCGATGGTGGACGCGGAGGCCGCGAGCACCTGCCGGGTCTGGGGGCGCAGCGCGGTGCGCAGTGCGAGCAGGTCCTTGCCCTCGCGGACGACCTTGCCCTTCTCGTCCACGATCCGGAACGTCATCCGCAGGTGGTCGGGGAGCTTGCCGACCTCCCACGCGTCCGGTGGCACCAGCACGCCGGTGATCCGGCGCAGCTCGCGTTCCAGCGTCTCCAGCAGTGGGCCGTCGGCGGGACCGACGCGTTCCAGCACGGCCCGGGCATGATCCGGCACGGGTACGAAGTTGCGGCGCAGGTTCTTCGGCAGGCCGCGGATCAGCGCGGTCACCAGTTCCTCGCGCAGTCCCGGCACCTGCCAGTCGAACGCGTCCACCGGCACCTGGTTGAGCACCGGCAGCGGGATGCGTACGGTCACGCCGTCCGCCTCGGTGCCCGGCTCGAACTGGTAGGTGAGCGGCAGCGTGAGCCCTTCGACCTCCCACTCGTCCGGGTAGTCGGCCTCGTCCACGCCGCCGGCGCCCGCGTTGATCAGCATCTGCCGGTCGAAGGTCAGCAGGGACGGGTTGGTCCGCGATTCCGTCTTCCACCAGGAGTCGAAGTGCCGGCCGGAGACCACGTCGGCCGGGATGCGCGCGTCGTAGAGCGAGAACAGCGTCTCGTCGTCGACCACGATGTCCCGGCGCCGGGTCTTCTGCTCGAGTTCCTCGACGTCCTCGATCAGTCGCCGGTTCGCGTGGAAGAACTTGTGGTGCGTCTGCCAGTCACCTTCGACCAGCGCGTGCCGGATGAACAACTCGCGGCTCAGCTCCGGGTCGATCCGGCCGTAGTTGACCTTCCGCTGCGCGACGAGCGGCACGCCGTACAGCGTGACCTTCTCCATCGCCATCACGGCGCCCTGCTTCTTCTCCCAGTGCGGCTCGCTGTAGGAGCGCTTGACCAGGTGCGCGGCCAGCGGCTCGACCCACTCCGGTTCGATCTTGGCGGCGACGCGGGCCCAGAGCCGGTTCGTCTCGACCAGTTCCGCGGCCATCACCCAGCGCGGCGACTTCTTGAACAGCGCGGAGCCGGGGGAGAGCACGAACCGGGCGTTGCGCGCGCCGACGTACTCCTGCGGCTTCTCCACGTCCTTGAGCCCGATCTGCGACAGCAGGCCGGTCAGCAGCGACGCGTGCACCTTCTGCGAGTCGAGTCCCTCGCTGTCGAAGGCCCCGCGCGGTACGCCCATCGCCTCCCGCAGCTGCGCGTAGATGTCCTGCCACTCGCGCACCCGCAGGTAGTTCAGGTACTCCTTCTTGCACATCCGGCGGAACGCGCTGCTGGACAGCTCCTTCTGCTTGTCCCGCAGGTAGCGCCACAGGTTCCAGTACGTCAGGAAGTCGGAGTCCTTGTCGGTGAACCGGGCGTGCTGCTGCTGGGCCTGCTGCTGCGCGTCCTGCGGGCGTTCCCGCGGGTCCTGGATGGACAGTGCGGCCGCGATCACCATGACCTCGTGGACGACGCCGTTCTTCTCCGCCTCCAGCACCATCCGGGCCAGCCGCGGGTCGACCGGCAGCGCGGCGAGCCGGCGGCCGAGCGGCGTGAGGCGTTTCGCCGGGTCGAACGCGACCGGGTCGAGCGCGCCCAGCTCCTCCAGCAGGTTGATGCCGTCCTTGACGTTCCGCTTGTCCGGCGGCTCGACGAACGGGAACGCGGCCAGGTCGCCGAGCCCGAGCGCGGTCATCTGCAGGATGACCGAGGCCAGGTTGGTGCGCAGGATCTCCGGGTCGGTGAACTCCGGCCGGGAGAGGAAGTCCTCCTCGGTGTAGAGCCGGATGCAGATGCCCTCGGAGACGCGGCCGCAGCGGCCCTTGCGCTGGTTCGCGCTGGCCTGTGACACCGGCTCGATCGGCAGCCGCTGCACCTTGAGCCGGTGGCTGTACCGGGAGATGCGCGCGGTGCCGGGGTCGACCACGTACTTGATGCCGGGCACGGTCAGCGAGGTCTCGGCGACGTTCGTGGCGAGCACCACGCGGCGGCCCGGGTGCGGTGCGAAGACGCGGTGCTGTTCGGCGACGGAGAGCCGGGCGTACAGCGGCAGGATCTCGGTGTTCTTGAAGTCGGCCTTGGTGAGCGCGTCCGCGGTGTCCCGGATCTCCCGTTCGCCGCTGAGGAAGACCAGGACGTCGCCCGGCCCCTCGCCCTGCAGCTCGCGCACCGCGTCGATGATCGCCGTGGTCTGGTCGCGGTCCGGGTCGGAGTTCTCGTCGTCCGGGTCGACCACCGGCCGGTACCGCACCTCGACCGGATAGGTCCGGCCGGACACCTCGATGATCGGCGCGGGTGTGCCGGAGGCGTCGGAGAAGTGCGTGGCGAACCGCTCCGGGTCGATCGTCGCCGACGTGATCACGACCTTGAGGTCGGGGCGCCGGGGCAGGAGCTGGCGAAGGTAGCCCAGGATGAAGTCGATGTTGAGGCTGCGCTCGTGCGCCTCGTCGATGATCAGCGTGTCGTACTGCGTCAGGTTCCGGTCGTTCTGGATCTCGGCCAGCAGGATGCCGTCCGTCATCAGCTTCACCATCGAGGCGTCGCTGACCTGGTCGCTGAACCGGACCTTGAAGCCGACGGTCTGCCCGAGCCCGGTCTTCAGCTCCTCCGCGATCCGCTCCGCCACGGTCCGTGCCGCGAGCCGGCGCGGCTGGGTGTGGCCGATCAGGCCGCGCACGCCCCGGCCGAGCTCCATGCAGATCTTCGGCAGCTGGGTGGTCTTGCCGGAGCCGGTCTCGCCGGCCACGATCACCACCTGGTGGTCCCGGATCGCGTCGCGGATCTCGTCGCGCAGCGCGCTGACCGGCAGTTGCTCCGGATAGGTGATCTCCGGGCGGCTGTCCGCGCGCGCGGCGATCCGCGCCTCCGCGGTCTCGACCTCCGCGGTGATGTTCGCCAGGACCTTCGCCCGGGACTCCGGGTCGCGGACCTTGCGGACGCCGTCGAGCCGACGGCGCAGCCGCCGCTCGTCGCGGAGCATCAGGTGGGGGAGGCGCTGCTGAAGTGCGGCGGCGGGATTCGTCTGCATACCGCCGTCAAGGATAGGCCGCGGGCCGCGTTTTCCCGACTCGTTTACGGCCGGGCGAACCGGGGAGACGTGCGGTGCGTGTCACAGGAGAGAGACCGCGACGCGCGTCACAGCCGGAGATCACTGAAAAATGCTTCGCCGAGCGTGGCACGCGGTACATAGGCTGGTGAAGATCACCGTTGGGGAGGGGTCATGAGGCGCGGCCCGGCAATGTTCTTCGGAGCCATCGTGGCCTTCGGGCTGGGTCCGGCTGTCTGGATCGGCGGCACGTTCGCGACCGCCGAGGCCGACGCGGTGCCCGGCGAGTCCCCGCGGCCCGTCCCGTCCGTGTCGGTCAGCACGGTCTACGTCGCGGTCGAGCCGTCCGACGAGCCGGCGATGCTGGAGATCGCCGACGCGTGGGTGCCGCCGGCCGTCGTGCCGTCCGCGTCACCGTCCGCGACCGCCTCGGCCACGCCGAGCGGGTCGCCGACGCCGCCGGCCACGAGGAAGCCGCTGATCACGCCGGGGCCGTCGAAGGCCGTGACGCCGCCGCCGTCCAGCCCACCGGTCGAGCACACCACCACGCCGTCGGTGTCCGCCGAGCCGAGCGAGGACGTGCCGGCCGACGCCTGAGTCGAAACGCCGTCGAACGGTTTTGTTGACTCGGCAAACTATTGACACGCGTTTCAGGCGCGTGTGAACCTCTCCTTCTGACCGGTGCGGGAGCCATCGCAGCCGGTGCGGTGCGGGCCCGGGCAAGGCCCACCGCGCCTTCCCCGTGCTCACGCAACCGTCAGTCACCCGCGGTGCGGGTGAGGGAGGACCCCATCCATGCGCAGGAAACTCGCCGGCGCACTCGCCGCCCTGCTCACCGCCGGCACGATGACCGTGGTCATGCCGGTCACCGGCACCGCGAACGCGGCCGTCACCGAGCCGTACACCTGGAAGAACGTCCGGATCGACGGCGGTGGGTTCGTGCCCGGCATCGTCTTCAACCGCACGGAACGAAACCTGATCTACGCGCGTACGGACATCGGCGGCGCGTACCGGTGGAACGAGGCCGGGCGGCGCTGGGTGCCGCTGCTGGACTGGGTCGGCCAGCACAACTGGGGCTGGAACGGCGTGCTCAGCATCGCCACCGACGCGGTCGACCCGAACCGCGTCTACGCGGCCGTCGGCATGTACACGAACTCCTGGGACCCGAACAACGGCGCGATCATCCGCTCGGCCGACCGCGGCGCCACCTGGCAGGTCACGCCGCTGCCGTTCAAGGTGGGCGGCAACATGCCCGGCCGCGGCCAGGGCGAGCGCCTGGCGATCGACCCCAACGACAACCGGGTGCTCTACTTCGGCGCGGAGGACGGCAACGGCCTCTGGCGCTCCACCGACCGGGGCGTCACCTGGGCCGAGGTCACCAGCTTCCCGAACGCGGGCAACTACGCGCAGGACCCGGCGGACCCGAACGGCTACCTCAACCACAACCAGGGCGTCACCTGGGTCACGTTCGACGAGGGCACCGGCACCCGCGGCAACCGGACGCAGGTGATCTACGTCGGCGTCGCGGACAAGGACAACCCCGTCTACCGATCCACCGACGGGGGTACGAGCTGGGAACGCCTGCCCGGCGCGCCGACCGGCTACCTCGCGCACAAGGGCGTGCTGGACACCGTGAACGACCAGCTCTACCTGGCGACCAGCGACACCGGCGGACCGTACGACGGCGGGCACGGCCAGGTCTGGAAGTACGGCACCGCGACCGGCACCTGGACCGACATCTCCCCGGTCCCGGTCACCTCCGCGGACCAGTACTTCGGCTACTCCGGCCTGACGGTCGACCGGCAGGACCCGGACACGCTGATCGTCGGCTCGCAGATCTCCTGGTGGCCGGACGCGATCTTCTGGCGCTCCACGGACGCGGGCGCGACCTGGAGCCGGATCTGGGACTACGCCGGCTACCCGAACCGGGTCAACAAGTACACGATGGACATCTCGTCCGTGCCGTGGCTGGACTTCGGCGAGAATCCGACCGCGCCGGCCCAGACACCGAAGCTCGGCTGGATGAACGAGTCCATCGAGATCGACCCGTTCGACTCCGACCGCATGCTGTACGGCACCGGCGCCACCGTCTACGGCACCACCCAGCTGACGAACTGGGACACCGGCACGCCGTTCACCATCACGCCGTTCGTCGAGGGACTGGAGGAGACCGCGGTCCTCGACCTGGTCAGCCCGCCGACCGGCGCGCCGTTGGTCTCCGCGCTCGGCGACATCGGCGGCTTCCACCACGCGAACCTGGACGCGGTGCCGGCCGCCATGCACCTGTCGCCCACGCTGGGCAGCAACACCGGGCTGGACTTCGCGGAGCTGAACCCGTCCGTGATGGTCCGGGTCGGCAACGTCAACCGCACCGACTACCCGAACGTCAACCGGATCGGCATCTCCACGGACGGCGGCCGCACCTGGTACCAGGGTCAGGAGCCGGCCGGCGTGACGAACGGCGGCAAGGTGGCGATCAGCGCGGACGCCGGCTCGGTGGTGTGGGCGCCGGACGGCACGGCCGTGCACCACTCGACCACGCGCGGCAGCTCGTGGTCGCCGTCGGCCGGCATCCCGGCCGGCGCGAAGGTCGAGGCCGACCGGGTCGACCCGGGCACGTTCTACGGCTGGTCGGCCGGCCGGTTCTACGTCAGCACGGACGGCGGCGCCACGTTCACGGCGTCGTCCGCCACGGTGCCGGCGACCGGGCGGGTCAACCTGAAGGCGGTGGCCGGCGCCGAGGGCCACGTCTGGATCACCGGGGACGAGAGACTGTTCCGGTCCACGGACGCGGGCGCCACGTTCACCCGGGTCGCCACGGTCACGTCGGCGGTCAACGTGGGCTTCGGCAAGGCCGCGCCGGGCGCGTCGTACCAGGCGGTCTACCTGGTCGGCACGGTCGACGGCGTGACCGGCGTGTTCCGCTCGGACAACGCGGGCGGCGCCTGGGTGCGGATCAACGACGACGCGCACCAGTACGGGAACATGGGCGACGCGCTGACCGGCGACCCGCGCGTCTTCGGCCGCGTCTACCTGGGCACGAACGGCCGCGGCATCCTCTACGCGGACCGTGCCCCGACCACGACGCCGACCGCCACGGTCACGCCGACGTCGTCCCCGACCGCGTCCGCGAGCCCGACGACCGGCCCGACCGCCGGTCCCACGGGCAGTCCCACGACCGGTCCCACGGGCAGCCCCGCGCCGGCCGGGTGCTCGGCGGTCTACACCGTCACCGGGCAGTGGACCGGTGGCTTCCAGGGCGAGGTCACGGTGACGAACACCGGCGGTACGGCCACCACCGGCTGGTCGGTGAACTGGACCTTCGCCAACGGTCAGACGATCAGCCAGGCCTGGGGCGGCACCGCCACGCAGAGCGGCGCGGCCGTGTCCGTGCGGAACGCGACCTGGAACGGCGCGCTGGCCCCCGGCGCGTCGGCCACGGCCGGCTTCCTCGGCTCCTGGACCGGCACCAACGCGGTCCCGGCCGCGCTCACCTGCGCCCGCGCCTGACCGTCGCCCGGCTCGTGTTCGAGGCGTCGTCCACGTCGTTCACGCGATGTGGACGACGCCTCGAACCCGGGCGATCACCGGCGCGGCCGCCCCGAGGTCAGTCCTCGTCCTCGGCGCCGGGGATGCTGACCGCGATCTCCTTGCCGAGCCGGTAGCCGAGCCGCAGCTCGAGGTCGTCGCCGGACCAGAAGCTGCCCGGGTCATACCAGTTGGGGCGCTTGCCGGGCGGGAGCAGACCCATCTCCTCGTAGGTGACGGCCACGACCTCGGCGCAGTACGCCTTCTCCAGCTCGTTCTCCTGCGCCTCCTCCTTGCGGAACCGGATGTTGGGCACCCGGCCCTTCGCCCACCGCCAGGCCAGCTGCGCGGTCGACGGGAACGGCGTGCCGTCCAGGCGCGCGATCGTCCGCAGCACCGCGTCCTCCATCTGCCGCGTCACGCCCGGCTCCAGCTGCCGCAGCCAGCCGCGCTGGCCGTACCGCATGCCCCAGACCGTGACCGCCTGCCGCATGTCGTGCAGCTGCACGCCGCGCTGGTGGGTGCCGCTCCACAGGTCGGGCAGCGACCGGCCCAGCTCGGCGTGCCACATCAGGGGCGGCATGTCGTCGATGACCACGCACATGCCCACGTGGTTCACCGGGCTGTTGGTCAGCGTCTGGATGGCACGGTCCGCCGCGCTCCGTCCGCGAAACACCCACATGTCACCCGTACGAGCGAGATCGACTGCTTCGTCCAGGGTGATGCTCGTCCCTTCGGCCATCGAACTACTCTATGTGGATGCAGTGGTCAAAGGTGCGGCAGACCGGCAAGGCTCTCCCCTTCTGGAAGCTCCTCGGCGTGGCCGGTGTCGTCGGCGTGGCCGCGACCGGCATCGTCGTCGCCCGCGCGGAGCGTCGTCGCCGCGCCTACACGCCCGACGAGATCAAGGACCGGCTCCGCGCCCGGCACGCGGAGATCGAGAACCCGTAGGGCGGGCCGCCCGCCACGCCGGAGCCGGTCCTGCCGACAGATTGTTCTACGATTTCGTCGTGGAGGAGTGGGGTACGCGGCTGGCCGGCGATCGGGCGCTGCTCGATCGCGGGAGCACCGCGGAACGCGTGGCGGACATCCTGCGGGACCGGATCACCGAGGGCGTGTTCACGCCCGGGACCCGGCTGAGCGAGGAGAGCCTGCGCGAGGCGCTGGGCGTCTCCCGGAACACGCTGCGCGAGGCGTTCCGGCTGCTGGCGCACGAGGGACTGCTCGAGCACCAGCTCAACCGCGGCGTCTTCGTGCGGTTGCTGACCAGCGCGGACATCCGGGACCTGTACGCGATACGGCGGATCCTGGAGTGCGGCGCGCTGCGCAACCTGGACGCGCTGCCGGTGGAGGCGGCCGACCGGCTCCGGGCCGCGATCGAGACCGCGGACGCGGCGGCGGAACGCGGCGACTGGGGCGCGGTCGGCACCGCGAACATGCGCTTCCACCAGGCGATCGCGGACCTGTCCGGCAGTCGCCGGGTGGCCGAGTCGGTCCGTGCGCTGCTGGCCGAGCTGCGTCTGGTGTTCCTGGTGGTGGCAGACCCGCGGGCGCTGCACGAGCCGTACGTGGCGGGCAACCGTGCGCTCTACGAGCTGCTGGCCGCCGGCGACCTGCGGACGGCCGAGGAGGCGCTGCAGCGGTACTTCGACGACGCGGAGAAGCAGCTGCTGGAGGCCTACGCGGCGGCCGCTCGCTGAGGGTGGGAGGCTGACCCGGAAACCGCAGAGAGGGAGACTCGTGTCCGACGTTCCAGCGATCTTCGCCGCGGCGGTGGCGGCCGATCCGGCCCGCCCGCTGCTGACCTTCTACGACGACGCGACCGGGGAGCGCACCGAGCTGTCCGGCGTGACGCTCGGCAACTGGGTGTCCAAGACCGCGAACCTGCTGGTGGACGGCCTCGGGCTGGGCCCGGGCGACCGCGCGGACCTGCTGCTGCCGACGCACTGGCAGACCGCCGCGATCCTGCTGGCGTCCTGGTCCGCGGGTCTGACGGTGGCGTACCGGCCCTGGTCGACCGCGGGTCTGACCGCGGAAACCGGCGACCCGGACGTGGTTTTCGCCTCGCAGGAGCGGGTGCGCAGCATGCTGGAGGACGTGCCGGCCGCGGACGAGCGGTTCGTGCTGAGCCTGCACCCGTTCGCGATGCCGATGCGCGAGGTGCCGGACGGCTACCGCGACTTCAACGCGGAGGTGCGGGTGTTCGGCGACGTGTTCCGCCCGTCCGCGCTGCCCGCGCCGGACACGCTGGCGACCACGGACGGCACCACGTTCGGCGAGTGGGGCGCGATCGCCGGGCACATCGCGGCCGAGCTGGGCCTGACGCCGGGTGATCGGGTGCTGATCGACGCGAGCCGGTACGAGCAGCCGGTGCAGTGGCTGCTGGCACCGCTGGCCGCCGGGGCGTCGATCGTGCTGGTGGCGAACGCGGACCAGGGGAAGCTGGCCGCGCGCGCGGAGTCGGAGCGGGTCACGAAGGTTCTGTAAAGGCAGCCTTGACGCCGAGTGGGGCGTCAAGGCATCCTTGACAGCATGAAGAACGCACCCGACATGGCGCTGGCCGTCGACCTGACGGCGGCGACCGCGGCCGTCAGCTCGGCCGCCGTCCTCGAGGTCTCCCGCCAGGCCGACGCGCTGCTCGGCGGCCGCAAGGTCCCCGGCGATCCCGGCTGGGAGCAGTGGTCCGGCAGCGACGCCGAGGCCGAGTGGGAGGTCGCCAACCAGCTCCTCCAGCTGCGGTTGAGCCTGGCGGCGAACCTCGATCCGCTGTTCGTCGTGATGGGCCTGCGCCGCTGGGGCGTCACCTGGGAGATGATCGCCAAGGTGGCCGGCACCAGCCGGCAGGCCGCGCACGAGCGGTGGGGCAAGCGGGTCACCGGCATCCTCGACGGGTACGGCACCGGCGAGCTCGGCGGCCCGGTCGCCGACGACGAGAAGGACCTCCGCTAGACCAGCGCCTTGCCCAGATTCTCGACCGCCAGGTACGGGTTGAGGTGCGGGTGCCGGCTGCCGACCGCGACGTCGCGCCAGAAGCGCTGCAACGGGTTCGCCGTGCCGAAGCCGCTCGCACCGTGCAGGTCGAGCAGCAGGTCCACGGCGGCCCGGCAGTCGCGTGCGGCGGACGCCTCCGCCATGTGCAGACGCGGCAGGTCCGCGTGCTCCACCTCGGGGCCGTCCGACGCGGCCGCGACCTCGAGCGCGGTGCGCTCGGCCCGCTCGATCAGGTGGGTGGCGTCCGCCAGCCAGTGCCGGGCGCCGGGCGACTCGCCCATCGACGCGTACCCGGTCATGAACGGTTTGCGGCCGGACGCGAACATGGCGCGCACCGTGTCCAGCGCGCCGCGCGCCCCGCCGATCACCGGGCCGAGCACGCACAGCCCGAAGAACAGCATGTCGTTCACCGCGAACGGCCGGAACGGGAACACCTGCCCGTCCGGGACGACCACCGCGTCCGCGACCACGGTGTGGCTGCCGGTCGCGCGCATGCCGGCCACCCGCCAGGTCCGGTCGATCCGCACGTCGGCGCGCCGCACGTGCGCGAAGTGCGGCACGCCGTCGATCATCAGCGTCACGCCGACCCAGGCCGCGTCCTCGCAGCCGGAGACGTTCGGCCAGGCGCCGGTGATCGTCACCGTGTCCCCGTCGCGGGTGCCGGTGCCGCAGTCCGGCCGGCCCGAGCCGCAGAAGATCGCGTCCGGGTCGGCGAACAGCTCCTTGCGCATCGTCTCGCTCGACATCCGCTTCGCCAGCGTCTTGCTGGTCGCGCTCACGCCGGTCACCCAGGCCGCGGACGGGTCCTCCCGGCCGATCTCGATCAGCCGGCCCAGGAGCGTCTCCGCGCTCGCCTCCTGCCCGCCGTACTCGGCCGGCACCGCGAGCGCGAAGTCGCCGTTCGCGCGCAGCGCCCCGATCGCCTCCTGGGTCAGCCGGTCCCGTGCCTCACTGTCCGCCGCCTGCGCGGCAATGCGTTCGTTGCTCACGATCCCAGCCAATCAGCGACGGTACGGTCCGGCCATGCGCGATCGGACCCGCGGGATACGCGTCTGTGCACCGGATACGCTCGCGGCATGGACGTGATCAGCGAGGCGGTCGAGGATCTGCGGATCGGGCAGGTCTACGGGCGCCGGGCCGAGGTGCCGGCCACGTTCGCCGGCCGGTTCGACGCGTGCGAGGGCGTCGGGTTCCACGTGCTGCTGCGCGGCGAGGGCTGGCTGATCTCCGAGTCGGCCGCACCGGCGCGCATGCGCGCCGGTGACGTCGCGGTGATCCCGCACGGCGCCGCGCACGGGTTCGGCCCGCGGCCGTGCACGCTGGCCGAGCTGCCGCCCGCGCCGATGGGCCTGCAGGCCGCGCCGACCACGCCGACGCCGGTGGACATGATCTGCGGCATCTACCGGCTGGAGCGCGGCGGCAGCATCCACCCGTTCCTCCGCTCGCTGCCGGACGTGCTGCTGATCGCGTCCGACGGCCGGCTGGGCGCGCTGTCCGAGCTGCTCACCGACGACCTGGACAAGCCGCGGGACGGCATGCTCGTCACCCACCGCGCGCTGGTCGACCTGGTGCTCGTGCACGCGCTGCGGCTCTGGCACGCGGAGCACCGGGAGACGGCCCCGGCCTGGGACGCGCTCGCCGACCCGGGCATCGCGGCCGCGCTGCGCGAGATCCACGCCAGCCCGGAGGCGCCGTGGACCGTGGAGCGGCTCAGCCGTACGGCCGGGATGTCGCGGACCGCGTTCACCCGGCGGTTCACCGCGCTGGTCGGCGCGCCGCCGATGACGTACCTGATCGGCCGCCGCCTGCACCAGGGCGCCCAGCTGCTCCGCGAGACGGACGCGCCGCTGGCCGCGATCGCCCGCCGCGTCGGCTACGCCACCGAGTTCGCGTTCGCCGGCGCGTTCCGCCGCGAGTTCGGCATGCCGCCCGGCCGCTTCCGCACCCTCACCGAGCCGCTCCTGCTCCGCCAGGCCGGCTAGGCCGGCTGGGGCGGACCGAGGCGCCGCCCTGGCCGCCGCCTTGGTTACAGCCGTTCAGGCCACCGCCGCTCGGGCGCCGCCCTTCGGGGCGGCCGTTGTTCGGGACTGCTCGGGGCGCTGCGGCTCAGGGTGCCGTGCTCTGGTCCCGGGTGGCCGTGCGCCGGTCCCGGGTGGCCGGGGCCCGGGTGAAGCGGATGGCCGTGCCGGGGCGGGCCTGGGCGAGCCGGTCCACGTCGGACGGGTCCACCACGCCGATCACCGGGTAACCGCCGGTGGTGGGGTGGTCGGCGAGGAAGATCAGCGGCTGGCCGTCCGCCGGCACCTGGATCGCGCCGAGCACCACGCCCTCGCTGGGCAGCTCGCCGTCGATCGCGCGGGTCAGCGCCGGGCCGGTCAGCCGGGCGCCGATCCGGTCGGTCTGCGGCGACACCCGGTAGTCCGCGCCGAGCAGCGTGCGCCACGCGTCCGCGGTGAACCAGTCGTCGCGCGGCCCGGGCCAGACGCGCAGGCGCAGCGCGGCGGGCGGCTGCCGGCGGAGTGCCACGTCGACGCCCGGCGGCAGCGCGGTGGGCGGGCCGACCGGCAGCACGTCGCCGTCGCGCACCGGGCCGGGGCCGAGACCGGAGAGCGTGTCCGTGGACCGGCTGCCCAGCACCGGTGGCACCGCGATGCCGCCGCCCACGGCCAGATAGACGCGCAGGCCGGCGGTGGGGCGACCGATGTCGATCACCGCACCGGCGGGGACCGCCAGCGGCAGCTCCGGGTCGGCCGGCCGGCGGCCGATCGTGACCGGGCCGGGCGCGCCGGTGACCGCGAGCGTCATCGCCCGGTTCGCGCGGGCCCGCAGCCCGCCGAGCGTGATCTCCAGGCCGGCCGCGTCCGGTGGGTTGCCGGCCAGCCGGTTCGCGAGGCGCAGCGCGCCCGCGTCCAGCGCGCCGGACCGGGGCACGCCGAGGTGCGCGAGGCCGGGCCGCCCGAGATCCTGCACGGTCGTCCGTACCCCCGCCTTGATGATCTCCAGGCTCATGTCTCCTCGGCAAAACGGACGATCGTGCCCGGGGTGAGCAGCGCGGGTGGGTCGTTCTCCAGATCGAAGAGCGTCTCCCGGGTACGGCCGATCAGCTGCCAGCCGCCGGGCGACGCCGTGGGGTAGACGCCGCTGTACGGCCCGGCCAGCGCCACGGTCCCGGCCGGCACCCGGGTGCGCGGCGACGCCCGGCGCGGCACGTGGTGACGCGGCCCGAGCCCGGTGAGGTAGGCGAAGCCGGGTGCGAACCCGCAGAACGCCACCCGGAACTCGGTGCCGGTGTGGATCGCGATCACGCCGGCCCGGTCGGTGCCCCAGAGGCGGGCGACGTCGTCCAGGTCCTCCCCGTCGTACCGCGTGCCGATCGTGATCTGGCGCGGTTTCGCCGGTGTGGTGGCGCCGGCCGACAGGTCCTGGGGGAGCAGCCGGAACACCCGGTCCGGGTCGGGGACGCCGTCCAGCAGCACGGTCCGGGCGGCCGGGACGATCTCCGCCGCGGTCAGCTCGCCGCGGTCACGCAGGTCGGTGAGCAGGTCGTATGCGGCGGAAACCGCGTCGTCCCCGGGAAGCTCGATCAATATGGCCGACGGTCCGGCCCGACGCGCGTGCATGACGTTGCCCCATCTGTCGGTTTACACCATCTTCATATTGAGGAATTGCTCAATCGTTCTACGATTTCCTACAGTGTGGCATACGGCACAACGCATCCGCGATCCGTAGGAGCCCGTCATGACGACGACCCGCAATCCGAAGGAAGCCCGACGCGTCATCATCGCCAGCCTCGTCGGCACCTCGCTGGAGTGGTACGACTTCTTCCTCTACGCCTCCGCCGCCGCCCTGGTCTTCGGCAAGCTGTTCTTCCCGACGTTCGAGCCGCTCACCGGCACGCTGCTGGCGTTCACGACGTACGCGGTGGGCTTCGTCGCGCGGCCGCTCGGCGGCATCGTCTTCGGCCACTTCGGCGATCGCTACGGCCGGAAGGGGGTGCTGGTCGTCACGCTCGTCCTGATGGGCGGCGCCACGTTTCTCATCGGGCTGCTGCCGACCTACGCCACCATCGGCGTCGCCGCGCCGGTCCTCCTGGTGTCCATGCGATTCCTGCAGGGCCTCGGCCTCGGCGGCGAGTGGGGCGGCGCGGTCGTGATGTCACTGGAGCACGGCGACCCGGCCCGGCGCGGCCTCTCCGCGTCCTGGCCGCAGGTCGGCGTGCCGGCCGGCAACCTGCTCGCGTCCGGCGTGCTCTGGGTGCTGTCCGTCACGCTGTCCGAGGCGGCGTTCCTCGGCTGGGGCTGGCGCATCCCGTTCCTGCTGTCCGGGCTGCTGGTGCTGGTCGGGCTGTGGATCCGGGTGTCGGTCAGCGAGTCGCCCTCGTTCGCCGCGGTCGAGGCGCACGGTGTGAAGCCGCGCCTGCCGCTGGTCGAGGTGCTGCGCCGGCACCCGCGCGGCCTGCTCGTCGCGATGGCCGCCCGGATCGGCACCGACGTCGCGTTCTACACCTTCAGCCTGTATGTGCTCACCTACGTCACCGGCACGGTCGGGCTGCCGCGCACGGTCGCGCTGACCGGTGTGCTGGTCGCGTCCGGCCTGCAGTTGCTGCTCATCCCGCTGTCCGGCGCGCTCTCCGACCGGTACGGCCGCCGCCCGGTCTACGCGGCCGGCGCGGTCGCGGCCGCGGTCTGGGCGTTCGCGTTCTTCCCGCTGCTGGACACCGGGAACACCGTGGTCATCGTGCTCACCGTGGTGGTCGCGCTGGCCACGCACGCGGTCATGTACGGTCCGCAGGCCGCGTTCGTCGCGGAGATGTTCTCCACCCGGCTGCGCTACTCCGGCGCCTCGATGGGCTACCAGATCGCCGGCATCTTCGGTGGCGCGCTCGCCCCGATCATCGCGATCCAGCTGGTCCGGTCCACCGGCGGCGCGTTCGCGGTCTCGGTCTACGTCGCGGCCGCCCTGGTCCTCACGCTCGTCGCGCTGGCCTTCGCGCCGGAGACCTCGCGCCTGCCGTCCCTCGACGACGAGCCCGTCCCGCCGAAGTCCCCGCTCCCGGCCTGACGGTCACCTCCCCGGTGCCTCCGCGCGAGGCATCGGGGGATCGGCCGGGATCGGGTCCGCGCCCGCCGTGAGCCGGTCGCCGGCCACGCCGGTCAGGCGGCGATCGTCACCGGTGCGGGCCGGCGGCGGGCGGCCGGGACGACCAGCGGGGTGCCGGACTCGGGGTCGGGCACGACGCGGCACTGCAGGTCGAAGACGGTCTGGACCAGCTCGGCCGTGATGATGTCGGCCGGGGCGCCCTGGGCCACGATCGCGCCGTCCCGCATGGCGATCAGGTGGGTCGCGTACCGGCAGGCCTGGTTGAGGTCGTGCAGCACCGCGACCAGGGTGCGGCCGGTCTCCTGCAGGTCGGCGCAGAGGTCCAGCACCTCGATCTGGTGCGTGATGTCCAGGAACGTGGTCGGCTCGTCCAGCAGCAGGATGTCGGTCTGCTGGGCCAGCGCCATCGCCAGCCACACGCGCTGCCGTTGGCCGCCGGAGAGCTCGTCGACCACGCGGCCGGACAGCTCGGAGACGCCGGTCGCGGCCATCGCCTCGGCCACCACCCGCTCGTCCTCACGGGACCACTGGCGCAGCAGGCGCTGGTGCGGGAAGCGGCCGCGGCCGACCAGGTCGGCGACCGTGATGCCGTCCGGCGCGATCGAGGTCTGCGGGAGCAGGCCGAGCCGGCGAGCGACCTCCTTCGCCGGGTACGCCCCGATGCCCTTGCCGTCCAGCAGCACCGTGCCAGTCTTCGGCTTGAGCATGCGGGAGAGCGCGCGGAGCAGCGTGGACTTGCCGCACGCGTTCGGGCCGACGATCACGGTGAACGAGTTGTCCGGGATGTCCACACTCAGGTCGGTGGCGACCGTGCGTGCGTCATACGCCAGCGTCAGCCCTTCGGCACGCAGTCTGCTCACGATCAGCCTCCCGGAACATGAACTCAGGTGAGGCTAGCCTAACGAACGGCGGCGGAGGATCGCGATCAACCTCCGGGCGTCGGTCGACGGGGAGAGCGTGACCAGCTCCCAGCCGTACGCGTCGAGGTGCTCCACCGCGGCCATCAGCCGGGCCAGCCGCTCCGGCTCGACCGTCCCGTCGGACAGCACGGCCAGGTGCCGGTAGTGGTAGGCGCGCAGGTCCGCACGCCCCTCCAGCACCGCGCCGGCCGACACCTGACGGGTCGCGACGATCTCCTCGGGGGTCTGCCGGCTCGCCATGGTCCACACAGTAGTGACCGGCGATCAGGATCAGAAGGTTCCTTGCCATGCCACCCCTCGCACCCTTAGGTTAGGGTCGCCTAAGCTCACGCCGAACGTGAGGGCGATCGATGCGTGTGGCCGCCTTCCGGAGTGGAGCGAGAGGGGTCCGGCGGATGAGTCGCGAGGTCACCGAGGGTCTGGCGGAGGCAGTGGTCGCGGCCGGGGCGCCACCGGCGCCGCTGCTGTCCGCGCCGTGGTCGCTGCGCCCGGTCGTCACGGACGACGACGTCGCGCTGGTCGCGCGGTGGATGGCCGAGCCGCACGTGGAGCTGTTCTGGGAGCAGGCCTGGCCGGTCGCGCGGTGGCGGGCCGCGATCGACGATCAGCACGGTGGCGACTACTCCCGGCCCTACCTGGTGTCGCACCACGGCGCGCCGCTGGCCTATGTGGAGATCTACCGGGTGGCGCGCGACGTGGTCGGCCTGCAGTACGACGCGGGCGCGCACGACCTGGGCATCCACCTGGCGCTCGGCGAGCTGTCGTCGACCGGGCGCGGACTGGGCCGGGCCATGGTGCGCGCGGTCGTGGACGGGCTGTTCGCCGCGGATCCACGGTGTGCCGTGGTGGTCGCGGACCCGGACGAGCGGCACGCGATGGCGCGGCGGATGTTCGCCGGGGCCGGGTTCGCGCTGTGGGACGTGCGGGACCTCGGGCACAAGCGAGCCGCGATCCTGCGGTACGAGCGCCCCGCCGCATATATGTAGATATAGGTCACATTGACGGCCTTTACCATGACGTTTTGTTAGGTTAGCCTTACCTCACCGAACGAGCCGGATCGTGTACTCACCGTGGTGTCCCGGCCGTACCAGAGAAGGGCCTCTGCCTGTGAGCGTCGCGAGGGAACCGGAAGTCCCGGTCTACGACCTGGTCGGGATCGGATTTGGCCCGTCGAACCTGGCGCTCGCCGTCGCGGTTCAGGAACACAACGACGGCGTGCCGCCCGGCGAGGCACTGCGCGCGGTGTTCCTGGAGCGGCAGAGCGCCTTCGGCTGGCACCGCGGCATGCTGTTCGAGGACGCCACCATGCAGGTCTCCTTCCTCAAGGACCTGGTCACGCTGCGCAATCCGGCCAGCGACTTCAGCTTCGTGTCGTACCTGCACCAGCGCGGCCGGCTGGTCGACTTCGTCAACCACAAGACGCTGTTCCCGCTGCGCGTGGAGTTCCACGACTACCTGTCCTGGGCCGCGGAGCGGATGCGTCACCTGGTGGCGTACGACGCCGAGGTCACCGACGTGCTGCCGGTGCACGACGAGTCCGGCGAGGTGGTCTGCTTCGACGTGGTGGCGCGCGACGGCGTGCGCCGCGCCCGCAACGTGGTGATCGCGCTGGGCCTGGAGCTCAGCCTGCCGCCGGAGGCGGTGCTCTCCGCGCGCGTCTGGCACAACCTGGACCTGCTGTCCCGGCTGGCCGAGCTGCCGGCCGCGGAGCCGCGCCGGTTCGTGGTGGTCGGCGCCGGGCAGAGCGCGGCCGAGGTGGTCGGCCACCTGCACGAGCGCTACCCGTCCGCGGAGGTCTGCTCGGTCTTCTACCGGTACGGCTACAGTCCGGCCGACGACAGCTCGTTCGCGAACCGGATCTTCGACCCGGACGCGGTGGACCTGTACTACCACGCGCCGGCGGACGTGAAGCGCATGCTCTTCGACTACCACCGGAACACGAATTACTCCGTGGTGGACATCGACCTGATCGACGACCTCTACCGGCGCGTCTACCGGGAGAAGGTGCTCGGTCGCGAGCGGCTGCGCATGCTGAACGCGTCCCGGGTCGCCGAGGTGGTCCCGCGGGAGGACGGCGTCACGGTCACGGTCGAGTCGATGCCGACCGGCGACCGGGAGACGCTCGACGCGGACGTGCTGGTCTACGCGACCGGCTACCGTCCGGTGGACGCGGTGAAGCTGCTCGGCACGGCCGGGCCGCTCGCCCGCCGTACCGCTGAGGGGCTGATCGAGGTCGACCGCGACTACCGGGTGGCGACCGGGTCCGGCGTCCGGGCCGGCATCTACCTGCAGGGCGGCACCGAGCACGTGCACGGCATCACGTCCACGCTGCTGTCCAACGTGGCGATCCGGTCCGGCGAGATCGTCCGGGCGGTGGCGGCCACGCCGCGCACCGGCGCGGTCAAGCCGCTGGCACTGGTGCGGGGGGCCTGATGGGGATGCTGAGCCTCGAGCGGATCCGGGCGGACGTGGCCGAGTCGCTCGGCGAGAGCCCGGCCGACCTGACCGACGACGAGAACCTGCTCGACCGCGGCCTGGACTCGATCCGGATCATGACGCTGGTCGAGAAGTGGCGGCGGGACGGATACCGGGCCGACTACCTCGACCTGGCGGAGAACCCCACCGTGGCGGGCTGGCAGTCGGTCCTGCGGAGTTCGTGAGAACACCGAGGGCGCCCCGCCACGGCGGGGCGCCCTCGGTCGTCACTCAGTCGTTCAGGCCGACCGGGGTCCGGTCACCGGTGTAGATCGCGACGACCTCGTCGGCGTCGTCGATCTCGTCCTCGGCCGGGCGCTCCGCCAGCGACCGGCGCGCGGCGACACTCACCGCGAAGCCCGCCACCACGCCGAGCACGGCCGCGCCCGCGATCAGCGTCCAGGGCAGTGCCGGACGACGACCGGCGAGCGCGTCCAGTGCGCCCTGCGCGCGGTACTTCGCCTCGTTGGTCGCCGCGCCGATCGTGCCGGCCGCGGAGCTCACCGAGGTGCTCACCGTGCTGCGCGTGCTGCCGGCCAGGTCTCCGGCCGACTCCATCGTGTGCTTGAGGTAGTCCCAGGCCTGCTGGGTCGCCCTCTCGGTCTTGGTCTTGCGGTGAAGCAGGTTGGTTCCCATGAAGCTCTACCTCCTCCAGGTCCGTGCCGGCCACCAGAGAAAGCGGCGTCCGTGCAACTCATCTGCGACTCGGGTTGGAGGTGCCCCCGGAGCGGGGTGGGCAAACCCGTACGCGTCGATTCGGCCCACCGGTGTGCCCCGTCACGTATGCCCAGGTCTCCGCGGAGGGCCGGGGCGCGGGTGGCTACGTTGGGGGTCGGTTCCGGTCGCCGCACCCTTGGCCGCCGGACGCCGCCGCGTGGGGAGTGCCCCGATCGGGTGCCCCCGCGGCGGGTCCGAGACCCGAACGGGTGACCGCCGATCGCGTGAGGATTATTCGCTTCGCCCGCGAAATGGGACGGCAGGTACCGCCTGCCCCTTGCTAACCTCTGTCACCGTCCGTCACGCTGTAACCCCTCTTTCGACCGGCCGCTCAGGTTCTACACAGGCGGAGTTGGTTCGCTGTCGCTAAGGTGGTGCGGGTTGCGGGCCCGGACGGGGTCGCGTCCGCAGAGATAAGATGCTTTAAAAGCTAAATGGGCGTTTTTCCTGATTTGGCGCGGGGTTTGAGCAGTGAACCCGGTGAAAATGCCATGCGCTGCAGGACTAGCGACCGGGCTTCGCGGCGGAATACGCTCAGTCGCGGCCCGCGTACTGAAGAACCCCTGTCAGATCGGGTGTTGGGTGGAGGTGCTCGCGTGAGCCTGTCGATCGTCACGACCATGCTCCCCAATGATGTCGTCGAGATCGCTCCGCGCGGAGAAATCGATGTTGACACGGCACACGAGATCCGCGAAGCGGTCTCCGCGGTGCTGACGAAGGGACGCCCGTCCCGCATCGAGCTGAACATGCGGCTGGTCAGCTTTATCGACTCGGTCGGTATCAGCGCGCTCGTCTCGGGTTTCCAGGCCGCTGAGGTGACCGGCTGCAAACTGGCCGTCACGCAGCCCAGCCGGTTCGTCCACCGGCAGCTCTGGGTGACCGGGCTGCTCGGACTGTTCGGTGCCCCGGAGCCCTACTTCGCCGACGCGGCGCCGGAGGCTCCCGCCGGGGCCTGAAAGACCCTCTTGCCCGGCACGAGCGGCTGCGGAAGAGTCCATTCGTGGCCTCCTCGCAGCCCGGTGCCGGGCTGAACCTTCCGATGGGCGTCGCGCTCGCCCGCCGATACGTGCTGATCGGTCCCGTCGCCCGCGGTGGCCTGTCCACGGTCTACCACGCGATCGACGCGCTGCACGGGCGCCCGGCCGCGGTCAAGGTCCTCCCGTCCGGTGACCCGTGGGTGCGCGAGAGCGCCCGCCGCGAGGCTCGGATCACCGACCGGCTGCGTCACCCCGGGGTGCCGCGCGTCTACGACTACGGCGACGCCGGGCTGGCCGACGGCCGGACCGTGCCGTACGTGGCGATGGAGCTGCTCACCGGCGTCTCGCTGGCCGGCCGGGTGGCCGGTGGCCGGCTGCTGTGCTGGCGCGAGGCGGTGCGGATCGTCGCCACCGTGACCGACGTGCTCGCGGCCGCGCACCGGCGCGGCGTGGTGCACCGCGACCTCAACCCGTCCAACGTGATGCTCACCGCGCGCGGCATCAAGATCGTCGACTTCGGCCTGGCCGCGCTGATCGAGCCGGAGGGGGAGCGGCGCACCCGGCTGGGCCCGCCGCCGTCCCCGGCCGACGACGTCTACGCGGCCGGTGTGCTGCTCTACGCGCTGCTCACCGGCCGTTCGCCCTATCCGGCGGCCCGGCCCGGCGCACTGCTCGCCGGGCCGATGCACGGGCTCGCGCCCACGCCGGTGCTGCTGGTCGACGGCCTGCCGTCCACGGTCGCGGAGGCGTGCCGGTGGAGCATGCGCAAACGCCCGGCCGACCGCCCCACGGCCGCGGAACTCGCGGTCGCGCTCTGGCGCACGGTGCTGCCCCGCCCCGACACCCGCGCCGCCCACCCGGCACCGGTCACGGGAACGCTCACGGCAGCGATCACGGGAGCGGCCGGGGCGCCGGTCACGGGAACGGCCGGGGCACCGGTCACGGCAGCGGGCAGGGCACCGGTCACGGCAGTGGCCCCGGGGCGCGGGTAGCGGCAGCGGCGGGCATCGGTCACTCGGTCAATCGGCAGCGGCCCGGTCACCGCAGCGAGCACGGAAACGGCCACGCCGCCGGACGCGGGAACGGTCACGGCAGCGTTCACGGGATCGGTAACCGCGCCGGTCACGGCAGCGGCAGGTCCACCGAGCGGTCGTCGTCCACGGAGGTGAGCGGCGTGACCGTGGCGTAGCCCTCGGCCAGCAGCGCCAGGTCCGTGTCCGGCGCGGCCCGCTCCTGGCTGATCCGCATGCCGGTGCGCAGGTAGCCCTCGCCGGACTCCTCCAGCGCCACCGACACCTGGCCGAAGCCGGCCGGTCTCGCCCGGCGTACCCCCTTGAGGTCCTCGGTCGTGACGTCCGGGACGTTGACGTTCAGCACCGTCCCGGTCGGCAGTTCGCCCAGCGTGGCGAGCAGGTCCACCGCCACCGTGGCCGCGGTGTCCCAGTGCCGCTCCTCGTCGCCGATCCCGCTCAGGGCCTGCAGCGAGCCGCCGTCGATCAACGGCGAGACCACGTCCAGCGAGACCGCGATCGCGCTGCGGTTGCCGGCGGCCGCGGTGAGCGCCGCGCCGACCGTGCCGGAGTGCAGCACCGCGTGGCCCGCGTTCGCGCCCCGGTTCGGGCCGGAGAGCACCACGTCCGGTGGCGTGCCGAACGCGTCGCGCAGCGCCAGGACCACGATGAACGCGGGCGAGGCGGCCACGCCGTACGCCCGCACGCCCGGCAGTTCGTCGAACGTGTGCGGCTCCACGTCGATCCGGCCGTCGTCGTTCGGCGTGGCGATCAGCGCCGCGCCGTACCCGCTGTGTTCCGTGCGCGGTGCGGCCACGACCACCTCGTGGCCGGCCTTCACCGCCGCTTCCGCCAGCGCCCGGAGCCCGGGCGCACCGATCCCGTCGTCGTTCGTGATGAGAACCCGCATGGTCGTATTGTCACCGCGATCCGGCCCGTCCAATCCGTCCCCGCGGCTTGAAAACGGACAGCACGATCATCAGGATCAGCAGCGCGCCGGAGACGGCCGGCGCCACCACCAGATTGATCCGGTCCCGGCCGGCCAGCTCGGCGCCGGCCGCCGCGGCCTCCCGCAGACCCGGCGTGAGCAGGAAGAACACCAGTCCCAGCATGACGGTCGTGAGGACCAGTTTGCCGGCCACCCACCAGTGCCGGAGCAGGCCCCACGGCGTGAGCAGCGCGTTCGCCACGCCGACCAGCCAGATCACCGCGGTCAGCGGCAGCAGCAGCACGTCACCGATCAGCGCGGCGGCCGGATAGACCTCGCCCGGGTCGCGCCCGGCCAGCACCGCGGCGCCCAGCACCAGCAGCACCAGGTCGGCGCCGAGCCAGCTCACCGACGTGGCCACGTGCGTGGCCAGCAGCGTCTTGCGCACTCTTGGCTTCATGACCGGGATCATCCCGGGGTACGGCGGCCGTGCGCGTCGTCCCGCGGACGATGCCCGCCGTACGGCGCCGGGCGCAGGCGTCGCCGGCTGGCCCTTAGGGGTACCCCGGCATAGAATGACCGACGTCGATGGATTTGGGAGCCGGGCAGCCGTCCTCGTCCGATCATTCCGCCGTGTCCGCGGCGGCTCCGGAAGGATCCTTCCTTGCCATCAGCACGTCATCTTCTCGTCGGTCTCACCGCGGCCCTGGTCGCGGTGACGGCCGGATGGGCTCTCCCGACGGTGGCCGGCGCGGCCGAGGGTTGCCGCGTCGACTACGCCGCGAACCAGTGGACCGGCGGGTTCACCGCGACCGTCCGTGTCTCGCCCGGCTCCACCGCGGTCAGCGGCTGGACCGTCACCTGGACCTACCCGGGCGACTCGACGATCACCAGCGCGTGGAACGCGCAGGTCACCCAGTCCGGACGCACGGTCACCGCGGTGAACGTGGGCTGGAACGGCGGCATCCCGGCGTCCGGCACCGCCGAGTTCGGCGTGCAGGGCACGTTCGCGGCCGACAACGCGGCCCCGGCCGGTTTCACGCTCAACGGCGTCCCCTGCAACGGCGACCCCGCGCCCAGCGGCACGCCGGCGTCGCCGACCCCGACGCTGTCACCCTCGCCGACTCCGCCGGCCACGCCGGGCGCCGGGTGCGGGACCGCCGTGCTCTGCGACGACTTCGAGTCGCAGGCGGGCGGCGTGCCGTCCGGTGCGTGGGCGGTCAGCGCCCAGGACTGCTCCGGCACCGGTGCCGCGACCGTGGACACGTCCGTCGCGCGCAGCGGCACCCGGTCGATCAGGGTGGCCGGCGCGGCCGGGTACTGCAACCACGTGTTCGTGCGTACGACCGCGGCGCCGGGTGCGCGGTTCGGGCGCTTCTACGTCCGGCACACCACGCCGCTGCCGGCCGCGCACGTCACGTTCCTGGCCATGCGTGACACGAACGACGGCGGGGACCTGCGGATGGGTGGCCAGAACGCGGCGCTGCAGTGGAACCGGCAGTCGGACGACGCCACGCTGCCCGAGCAGAGCCCGGCCGGGGTGGCGCTGAGCCGCCCGCTGCCGGTGAACGTCTGGACCTGCGTGGAGTTCGAGGTCGACGGCGCCGCCGGCACGCTGACCACCTGGGTGGACGGCGCGGCGGTGACCGGTCTGCGGGTGGACGGCGTGCCGACGCCGGACGTGGACCGGCAGTGGCTGGTCAAGACGTGGCGGCCGGCGTTGACCGACCTCCGGCTCGGCTGGGAGAGCTACGGCGACGGCGCCGACACGCTCTGGTACGACGACGTGGCACTCGGAGCCACCCGGATCGGTTGCTGACCGCTCACCACGAGCTGGGGCCGCACGGCGTCGGGGTCTGCGGCTCCAGCTGGAGCGTGGCGTGGTCGATGTGGAAGTCGTGGTGCAGCGCCTCGCGCGCCCTGGTCAGCACCACGGTCGCCTCCGCGGCCGGTTCCAGCCGCAGGTGCGCGCTGGCCACGTCCATGCCCGAGGTGAGCGTCCAGACGTGCAGGTCGTGCACGTCGCACACGCCCGGCACCTCGGCCAGCCGGGTGCGGACCGCGGTCACGTCCAGGTGTGCGGGCGCGGCCTGGACCAGGATGCGCAGCGCGGCCATGCCCAGCTTCCAGGTGCGTGGCACGATCAGCACCGCGACCACCACCGCGACCAGCGGGTCCGCGTACCACCAGCCGGTCGCAGAGATGATCAGCGCGGCCACGATCACGCCGACCGAGGAGAACAGGTCGCCGAGCACCTCGAGGTAGGCGCCGCGCACGTTGATGCTCTCCTTCGCGCCGGACCGCAGCAGCGCGAACGCGGCCAGGTTGACCAGCAGGCCGCCGATCGCCACGATCAGCATCGGCCCGGTGGCCACCTCGTGCGGCTCGCCGAGCCGGCGCGCGGCCTCGATCAGCACGTAGACCGCCACGCCGGTGAGCAGCAGCGCGTTCGCGAGCGCGGCCAGCACCTCCAGCCGGTACAGCCCGAACGTGTGCCGGTCGCCGCCGCCTGCCTTGGCCGCCGCGGTCATCGCGGCCAGCGCCATGCCGATCCCGAGCACGTCGGTGAACATGTGCCCGGCGTCGGACAGCAGCGCGAGCGAGCCGCTGAGGATCGCCGCGACCGCCTCGACCAGGAGGAACCCGGCGAGCAGCGCGACGGCGGCCCAGAGCCTGCCGCGATGCCGCTGCCCGGCCTCGGCCAGCGAGTGTCCGTGGTCGTGTCCTGCTCCCACGAGCTACACCTTCCGTCGTCCCGCGCTCACGTACGCAATATATGTTCGTATTGCTATGTATGCAAACATGGGACTGGGAATCGGTACCGGCAGCCGATCCGGCCGGTGGTGGGGCGGCCGCCTCGTCGCCGGACGGACGGGGCGGCCACCTCGGTCACCATCGGGGCGAGCGACTACGGCTTCCGGATCGAGACCGCGGTGTAGGTGGTCTCCGGCGTCGGCGGTGTGGTGAAGCGGGCGTTCGGGAACCACAGCCGGTCGCCGTACGAGGCGACCGTGGCCGGCACGTCGAAGCTCGGGTCCGTGACCCGGGTGACCACCCGCCCGGTGGCGCCGTCGCGGGCGAGCCGGACCACCGCGACCTGGTTGAGGCGGTTCTGCACCGCGTAGAGCGTGCGCCCCTCCAGCAGCAGTCCGTCGCCGTTGACCAGCGTCTCGCCGCCCAGGTCGACCGGGACCGCGGCGCCGGTCCGGGTGTTCACCCGGTAGAGCACGCCGGTGGGGGAGTGCACCACGAGCAGCGCGCGGCGGTCCGGCGTGAGTGTGATGCCGTTGGCGTTGACGCCGCCGGGCGTGAACGGGATGCCGGTCAGCGGCAGTGAGGTGGCGGCCGCCGGCAGGCTGCCGTGCCGGCCGAACGTGAGCCGGTACAGCACCGGGTTGTACGAGTCGGTGAACCACGCGCCGTCGCCGGTCAGCACCACGTCGTTGACGAACGCGGTGCCGGTGGCCAGGCGGTAGGACCGCAGCACCCGGCCGGACCGGGCATCGACCACGCGCGCGTCGCCGCCGGTGCCGCCGGAGACGAAGAGCCGATCGCGGTCGTCGATCTTCAGGCCGAGCGACGGCGTGCCGGGCCCCTGGCTGAAGACCTCACCCGCGCCGGTGCGCAGGCTGGCGCGGTAGAGCGACCCGTCGACCCGGGAGCCGAAGTAGGCGATCGGGCGGTCGCCGATCGCGATGCCCTCGGGCTGCCAGCCGGCCGGCAGGTCGATCGTGGTGACCGAGCGCTGTCCGCCGGCCAGGGCGGTGCCGGGCGCGACGAGCGCGGCCGCGGGGACGGCGGCGGCGAGTGCGAGAACGGTACGGCGTTGCATGATCAACTCCATCCATGGACGTCTCTGATCCGTACCGAATCATGCCGCTCCCGGGTGGTTCCCGCAGATGTTCGGCCATTTGGCGGTTCAACGTTGAGAAGACACACTGGGCGCCGTGCGCATAGTTGATCAACCGCTGCTCCGGGTCGCGCTGGCCGGCCTGCGGGCGCACTACGTCCGGCTGCTGATGACCGCGGCCGCGATCGTGGTCGGTGTGAGCTTCCTCGCCGGCTCGCTGGTCTACGGCGACACCGCGCGCGCCGCGTTCTATGACGACCTCGCGAAGTCGTCCCGGAACGTGGACGTGGTGGTCCAGTCCGGCTGGAGCCTGCTCGACCGCGGCGCGCTCGACCGGGTGCGCGCGGTCGACGGCGTGGCCGACGCGGACGGCCGGGTGATCGCGAACATGGGCATGCTGGGCGCGGACGGCAAGCTCCTGATCACCAGCGGGCACGTCGGCTACGGGATCTCCGTGCCCACGTCCGCCGGCCTGTCGCGCTTCGACGTGGCGGCCGGCCGGGTGCCGGAGCGGGCCGGCGAGATCGCGGTCGAGCAGCAGACCGTGCAGCAACAGGGCTTCACGCTCGGCGGCACCGTGCGGCTGGTCGGCCGCGACGGCGCGCCGGTCGAGTTCACCCTGGTGGGCGTGCTCGACCTGGGCGTCAACAAGCTCTTCGGCGGCTCGTCCGTCGGCGCGCTCACCGATGCCGACCTGCGCCGGATCACGAACACGGACCGCTACACGCAGATCGTGGCCACGGCGGCGCCCGGCGTGAGCCAGGCGGAACTGCGCTCGCGCGTCCAGGCCGCGGCCCCCGGCGGCTGGACGATGACCGGCGACGAACTGGCCGAGGAACTGGCCGTCGAGGCCGGCAAGTACGTGGACGGGTTCCTGTCCGTGCTGATCGGCTTCGGCCTGGTCGCGCTGACCGTCTCCGGCTTCGTCATCTACAACACGTTCGCCATGCTCGCGGCGCAGCGCGGCCGAGAGCTGGCACTGCTGCGCTGCGTGGGCGCGTCCCGCGGTCAGGTGCTCGGCTCGGTGCTGATCGAGGCGTCCGTGCTCGGCGTGCTCGCCTCGCTCGGCGGCGTGCTGGCCAGTCTCGTGGTCGGCCAGGGCCTGCTGCTGTCCCGCGAGCTGGTGGCCACCTCGATCCCGGACCACGCGCTGGTGCTGCGCTGGCCGACCGTGCTGGTCGCGGTCGGCTTCGGCACCGCGCTGACGCTGCTCGGCGCGCTGGCGCCGGCGGTCGCGGCGAGCCGGGTGCCGCCGCTGACCGCGCTGCGCGACGCGGGCACGATCGAGCACCGGGAGACCGGGCGACGGTCCCGGACGGTGGTCTTCGCGGTGCTGACCGGGCTCGGCCTGCTGATCGCGCTGGGTGGTCTGGGGCTGGACTTCGCCGGGCTGCCGCTGGTGCTCGGCGGCGCGATGCTGGTGTTCCTCGGCTTGGTCACCGGCGCGCCGCTGGTGATCGGCCGGCTGATCCGGGCGGTCGGCGCGCTGCCGGCCCGGGTATTCGGGGTGCCGGTGCGGCTGGCGACGCTGAACGCGTACCGGAACCCGCGCCGTGTCGCGGCCACCACCAGCGCGCTGATGATCGGCGTGACGCTGATGTCGCTGTTCAGCGTGCTCCTGGCCACCGCGCGCGACCAGGCCGGGAGGGAGCTGACCGAGAACTTCCCGGTCGATTTCGTGCTGGCGCCGAAGCGGGTGAACGCGGACGGGCCGGTCACCGCGGCCGACGGCGTGCCGCAGGCGGCGATCGACGCGCTCGCCGCCCGCCCGGAGCTGGCGACGGTCGCACCGGCGCGCCTGGCCTCGCGGGAGACCGATCCGAGGTTCTACGGCGACGCCGCGGTGTGGGCGACCTCGGGCGCGGTCCGGCCCGAGGTCAAGGAGGGCGATCTCGGCGCGCTCGGCACCGGGACGGCCGCGGTGCAACGGGACTACGCGGCCACGCTCGGCGCCGGGCTGGGCGATCGGCTCACGCTGCCGCGCGCGGGGCAGGTCAGGATCATCGCGCTGTACGACGACGCGCCGCTGGACGCGTCCGTGATGCTCTCCTGGGACGGGTTCACCGCGGCGTACGGTGCCGGGGCCGCGAATCGCGTGCTGATCGACGTGGCCGACGGCACGCCGGTCGCGGACGCCCGCCGGGTCGTCGACGCCGCGCTGGCCGGATACCCGCTGGTGCAGGTGGAGAGCGCGGCGGACGCGGCCGAGTCGCTGACCGCCTCGCTGGACGAGCTGCTGGCCATCTTCGCCGCGCTGCTCGGCATGTCCGTACTGATCGCGCTCTTCGGGATCAGCAACACGCTGTCGCTCTCCGTCTTCGAGCGCACCCGCGAATCCGCGACGCTGCGCGCGCTCGGCCTGACCCGCCGGCAGCTGCGCGCCACGCTGCTGAGTGAGGCGGCGCTGATGGCGCTGGTCGGCGCGCTCGCCGGGGTGCTCTTCGGCGCTGCCACCGGGTGGGCCGCGTCCCTCGGCCTGATCAGCGTGTACGGCACCGGGCTGCCCGTGCTGCCGGTCGGCCGGCTCGCGCTCTTCGCCGCGGTCGCGTCCGGCGCCGCGCTGGTGGCAGCCGTGCTCCCGGCGCGCCGTGCGGCCCGCGCGTCCGTGGTTGCCGCGCTGACCGACGCCTGACGGTCCGGTTTCCAAACTATTGATCGTTGGACTAAAAAATCTGTTGTGTCGGGACTAGATATTTGGTTGTGACGGATCTAGTCTTTAACCAGAAAGCTCGCTCGTGATGACCGAGAGCATGACGATCGGGCAAGAGGCGCCGAGTCGCCGTCCTTCCGCCGCAGGGCGAGGGCGGGCACACGATCCGGCTCCGGACACCGAGTTGGTAAGGAGGGCGACGACATATCTCAGGTCTCTGAAGCAATCCCGTCCCCAACCGACAAAGGGGTGGTCGCCACGAGCACTGCCTTTGCCGACCTCGGTCGGCTCACGAGATTTGGGTAGTTTTCCGACGCCGGGTCGCGGCCGGTCCCGCTCGCGGGAATGCGCCGCAACGAAGATCACCCGGCATGCCGGATTGTTTCGCGCGGCATCGTTCGTCATCGTGGACCTGGTTCCGAGAGCGGACGACGACCGATCAGGAAACTGTCTGCCCGGGCCCCGGGACGCCTAGCGTCCCGGGGCCTTCTGATGCGCGCGAAAGGCTTCGAAGCGGTGACCCGGCCCGGCCACGTCCACGACGAGCACTACCCCGCCTACACCATCGGTACGGCCGCCGACCTGGTCCGCACCACGCCCGCGTTCCTGCGCGCACTCGGCGAGGCCGGCCTGATCAGCCCGCAGCGCTCGGCCGGCGGGCACCGCCGCTACTCCCGGCATCAGCTCGACCTGGCGGCCCGCGCCCGCGAACTGCTCGACGAGGGCCTTCCGCTCACCGCCGCCGTCCGCATCGTCCGGCTCGAGGACGAACTCGCGGACGTCCGCCGCCAGCTGACCGAGCTGCGCAACGCCGTACCGCCGCCGCGCGGCCCCGCCGACTGACCGGCCCGCCCCGCGGGGCCGTGGTCTGTGCGGCCACGGACCCCGCAGGGAGGAGCGCCGGCGACGACCGGTGCCCGCGGCGAGCAAGCGGGACCGGAGCGGCCGGAAGCGGGAACATCCGCCGTCGACCAGGTTCTCAGTGGTACGGGCGGGTGCCGAGCGTGATCAGTTGCTGGGTGGCGCGGGAGAGCGCGACGTAGAGCGTGCGGACGCCGGACTCGGAGTCGGTGCGGATCTCCTCCGGCTCGGTCAGGACGACGCCGTCGTACTCCATGCCCTTGGCCTGGAGGCTGGTGACCACCTGGACGCGGTCGTCGGCCAGCCCGGCGACCCAGGCGGCCATCTCGGCGCGGCGGGGGACCGGGGTGATCACGCCGACCGTGCCCTCGACCTGCTCGAGCAGCTCGGTGACCGCGTCGCGGACCGCACCCGGCAGCTCGTCCGGCGTGACGACGCGCTCGATCGGGGCGACGCCGGTGGACCGGACCGCGGTCGGCAGCGCCTCACCGGGGAACGCCCGGCGGATGACGGCCGCGGCCACCTCGAAGATCTCCCGCGAGTTGCGGTAGTTGGTGCTGAGCGTGAACTCGTGCCGCTTCTTGCCGCCCAGCGCCTGGTCACGCGCGCGGCTCAGCTCGGCCGGGTCGCCGGTCCAGGCGGCCTGCAACGGGTCGCCGACGATGGTCCAGGACGCGATCGAGGCGCGCCGGCCCAGCATGCGCCACTGCATCGGCGACACGTCCTGCGCCTCGTCCACCACCACGTGCGCGTAGTCCCGGTAGTCCTCCGGGCGCTCGGTGGCGGCGGCCCGCGCGGCCTGCTGCCGGTCCGCGTACGTGCTGACCTCCTGCACGCCGCCGCCCGCGTGGAACGGGTTGCGGTTGCGCTGCTGCGGCTTGCGCGGCTGCCCGAGCAGCGCGTCCAGCTCGTCCAGCAGCGCCACGTCCGCGATCGTCGGGCCGTCCGTGGACAGGGTGCCGAACGCGTCGCGGAGCAGCCGGATCTCGGCGTTGGACAGGATGCCGTGCGCGTACCGGCGGAGCCGCTCCGGATCGGCCAGCCAGGCGAGCACCGTGCTCGGCCGCAACCGCGGCCACCAGGCGCGCAGGAAGTCGCGGAAGTCGTCGCGCTCGGCGAGCTCGGCCTCGAACTCGGGCCGGGCCGGGAGCGTCGGCACCCGCAGCCGCTGCGCCTGCGACCACAGCGCCTGGAAGATGTTGTCGAACCCGGCCCGGCGCGACTCGTTGCGCCGGGTGCCCTTGGGCAGCGCCCGCTCGCGCGCCCGGTCCAGGTCCTCCGCGGTCAGCCGGAGCAGCGTGCCGCGGTAGAGCAGGCGCAGCTCGGCCGGGCCGAACGGGACCGCGTCCCGGGTGGCGCGCTCCAGCACCGTACGCATGCGCAGCGAGCCCTTGATCGCGGCGACCGCGGCCGGGTCGACCCGCACCGCGTTGATCCCCGGCACCAGCGAGCCGAGCGAGTGCAGCGTGGCGGAGTCCTCACCGAGCGACGGCAGCACGGTCGCGATGTAGTTGACGAACACGCCGGACGGGCCGACCACCAGGATGCCGCCGCCGGCGAACCGGTTGCGGTCCGAGTAGAGCAGGTACGCCGCGCGGTGCAGCGCCACCGCGGTCTTGCCGGTGCCGGGACCGCCGGACACGATCGTCACGCCGGAGGAGGGCGCGCGGATCGCCTCGTCCTGCTCCTGCTGGATGGTGGCGACGATGTCCTTCATGCCGGTGCCGGTCGCCCGGCCCAGGCTGGCCAGCAACGCGCCGTCGCCGACGATGTGCATGTCCTCCGGCGCGGCCTCGGGATCGAGCAGGTCGTCCTCGACGCCGGTGACCCGCTCACCGGTCGAGCGGATCATGCGGCGCCGGACCACGTCCCGCGGATCCTTCGCGGTGGCCTGGTAGAACGCGGCTGCGGCCGGGGCGCGCCAGTCGATGACCAGCAGCTCCGAGGCCTCGCCGCGGATGCCGAGCCGGCCCACGTGGTAGACCTGGCCGGTCTTCAGGTCGAGCCGGCCGAAGACCAGGCCCTCGTGTTCGGTGTCCAGCGCCTGACGCCGGCGGGCCGCGTGGAAGACCATCGCGTCCCGCTCGACGAGCGCGCCGAAGTTGCCGACCCGGGCCAGGCCGTAGCCTGCCTTCTCGGCCTTGGCCGCCTCCTGGCGAAGCTGGGCCAGGCGGGCGTAGACGATGTCCACGTGGCGCTGCTCGAGGGCGATCTCTTGCTGCAAGATATTGGCGTCGGTCACCGGGTGTCGTGCTCCTGAGCTTTGGGTGCGGCCATCGAACCTACCCCTCCGCTCGCGGTCGTGTCGACGTTTTCCGCTACCGGCCGGTAAGGAGTCCGGATCAGGCGGCTCGCGCGGCGTCCGGACGCGTGGTCCGGCGGGTGCGGCGGCGCCCCGGCGCGCGCAGCGGTGTCGATCCGGCCGCGCGGTGGGTGACCGCGGCGAGCGCGCCGGCCACCTCGGCCGGCCGCTCCAGCATGAGCATGTGGCCGCCGCCGGGGCAGAGCGTCAGTTCGGTGCCGGGCAGCGCGTCCGCGATCGCCTCCGCGCAGGCCGGTGGCGTCAGCCGGTCGTCGTCGCCGGCCAGCACCGCCGCCGGTACGTCGCCGAGCGTGGACAGCGTGTCCAGGCGCTGCTGGGTGCCGATCGAGGTGCGGAAGCCGCCGATCGCGCGCAGCGAGCACCGGCCCACGCTGGAGAGCGTGAGCCGCAGGTCGGAGCCGGCACACCGGTCGCCGTAGAGCAGCCAGCGGATCGCGGGCCCGAGCACCGGCAGCACCGCGCGGTGCGGGCGCCAGGTGCCGCAGCGGGCGAGCACGCCGGCGCCGGTCGTCTCGGCCAGGCGGAACAGCGTGGCGAGCGGGCTGGGCAGGCCGTAGTGGGTGCGCGAGGTGCCCTCCGCGGACGTGGAGACCAGCACCAGGCCGGCGATCCGGGACGCGAAGTGCTCCGGGTGCCGGTGCGCGTACTCCATGATCGTCATGCCGCCCATGGAGTGCCCGGCGAGGATCACCCGGCCGGTGGGGGCGAGCTCGTCGAGCACGGTGCGCAGGTCGTCGCCGAGCTGGCCGAGCGTGGCGCAGTCGAGCGGTGTGGCGTCGGAGAGCCCGTGGCCGCGCGCGTCGTAGGCGACGATCCGGGCCTCGGTCTCGCCCATCTCGGCCAGCACCCGATGCCAGCAGCGCACGTCCAGCGTCCAGCCGTGCAGCAGCACGACGGTCAGGGGCGCGTCCGGGTCGCCGCCGACCTCGGCGTGCAGCCGGACACCGTCCGGGAGTTCGACCTCCGTGTCGGTGGGAAGGAGGGTGTGACGCTGCGACATGGGCACCTCCGCGAATGAATCTCGCCGCGGACCACCGGGTACCCACGGGTAACAATCATCATGCGCGAATTTGCGGGAAGTCAATGCACGAAGGGCCGGCACCGTGACGGTGCCGGCCCTTCGTGAAGAGGGTGACTCAGCCCTCGAAGACGCCCGCGTCGACGAGCTTCTTCTCGGCGGCGCCCCAGCCGTCCTGCGGGTGCGCCTCGTTCAGCGCGACCAGCTCGGCACGGATCTTGGCACCGTGGCCGGCGGCGGCCAGCACCCGGATCTCCTCGACGAACGCGTCGGAGGTGGTGCTCAGGTGGGTGGTCTTGCCGTTGGTCAGGTTCCGCACGTAGGCGTGCTTGCCCTTGTTGAGCGGGATCAGGTACTTGTACTCGCCCAGCACGCTCAGGGCGGCACCCTGGCCTTGTCCAGCGCGGACTGACGCGCGCGCGGTCTTTGAGGTACTGCTCGCCACGGAGGTACTCCTTGAACGACATTCAGAGAAGAGAAGAGGGCGACCAGGGTCGCCCTTACGGAGCCTACACCAGCCAGGTCGTACGCAGAAAAACGCCCGGCGGCCACGCATAGTTTCCCGGATTCTCTGGCGCACCATCCGCCACAGACGGCATCATGAAACCCGGCCGACCGTGGAGATCGAGGTCGTAGGGGAAGACGCACCTCGTGTCTTCGGGAGGTCACCGTGCCAACGCGTGGCGTCATATACGTCCACTCGACCCCGCTCGCCGTGTGCCCGCACGTCGAGTGGGCGATCGCGCGCGTCCTCACCGCGCCGGTCAAGCTGCATTGGTCCGCGCAGCCCGTCGACCCCGGCGCCCGCCGGGCGGAGTCGGGGTGGAGCGGGCGGCCAGGCACCGGGGCGGAGCTGGCGGCTGCCCTCCGGCAGTGGCCCATGATCCGTTTCGAGATCACGGAGGAGCCCAGCCCGGGAGTCGACGGCGAGCGCTTCATGTACGTGCCGGGTCGCGGTCTGTTCCGCGCGACCTGCGGGGCGGCCGGCGACATCCAGCTGGGTGAGGACCGGTTGCGGGCCATCATGTCCTCGGCCCGCGGTCCCGAGGCGCTGGCGCATGCGCTCGACAAGGCCATGGGTACGGCGTGGGACGCGGAGCTCGAACCCTATCGGTACGCGGGTGACGGCGCTCCGAACATGGTGCTCACCCGCGTCGGGTGAGGGTGGTTCGCTTCCGTGTCGGAGGCCGCCGGGCGGGGTTGCTCAATTCCGGCACGCCTGGTCGAATGGCGCGCGTGCCGGACATACCCCACGGCGTTCACCGGTCCAGCCGGTGGCGCCCTCTCCTCGTACCCCCGTTGGTTCTGCTGCTCGCGCTGACGGGGTGTGGCACCGAGCCCCCGGCGAACCCGGAGGCGCCGCCGGACTCCACGGCCCCGCTGGCCGTGCCCTCGTCCGCGCCCGACCCGGCCGCACAGGCGGCGGCGCTGGTCGCGCAGCTGGCCGACGAGGACCTGGTCGGCCAGGTGCTGATGCCGTACGCCTACGGTGCGTCCGCGACCGACGTCTCGGCCGGCTCCAAGTCCGGTAACCAGGGCCTGGCCGGCGTGGACACCCCGGCGCAGATGGTCGAGAAGTACCGGCTCGGCGGCCTCATCCTGGTCGGGTTCAGCGCCGACGACCCGACCGGGAAGAACCAGCCGACCACGAACGTGGACAACCCCGCCCAGGTCCGCGCGCTCACCGAGGGTCTGCAGACCGCGCACGCGAAGCTGCCGGCCGGTGCCGCGCCGATGCTGATCGGCACCGACCAGGAGTACGGCGTGGTCACCCGGATCCGCTCCGGCGTCAGCGTGCTGCCCGGCGCGATGGCGTTCGGCGCGGCCGGTGACGTCGGCGTGACCGAGAAGGCCTGGTCGGTGGCCGGCGGCGAGCTGGCCGCGATGGGCGTCAACGTCGACTTCGCGCCGGTCGCGGACGTGCTCGGCGGACCCGGCGGCCTGGTGATCGGCTCCCGCTCCTACGGCGACGACCCGAAGGCGGTCGCGGAGCAGGTCGCCGCGGCGGTGCGCGGGCTGCGGGCCGGTGGCGTCGCGGCCGCGCTGAAGCACTTCCCCGGCCACGGCCACACCACCACGGACAGCCACGAGGCGCTGCCGGTGCTCGGCCAGGACCGCAAGGCGCTGGACGCCGGCGACCTGCCGCCGTTCAAGGCCGGCATCGAGGCGGGCGCGCAGCTGGTCATGTCCGGTCACCTGGACGTGCGGGCGATCGACCCGGGCGTGCCGGCCACCTTCTCCAAGAAGGTGCTCACCGACCTGCTGCGCGGCGACCTCAAGTTCGAGGGCGTGGTGGTCAGCGACGCGCTCAACATGGAGCCGGCGATGGCCTGGCCGGCGGGTGAGGCCGCGGTGCGCGCGCTGAACGCCGGGAACGACCTGCTGCTGATGCCGCCGGACCTGCCGGCCGCGCACGCCGGCATGCTGGCCGCGCTGAAGGACGGCTCGCTCAGCCGGGAGCGGCTGACCGAGGCGGCCACCCGGGTGCTCACGCTGCGCTTCACGCTGGCCCGGGACGAGGCGCCGCCGATGTCCACGGTCGGTGCGCCGAGCGGCGTGGAACCGCTGACCGACGTGGGCCGCCGGTCGATCACGCTGCTGCGCGGCACCTGCGACGGCAAGGCGGTCACCGGCCCGGTGACGGTCACGGTCGCGAGCGGCCGCACCGACTCCAAGAAGAACCTGGAGGAGGCGCTGCGCAAGGCGGGCCTGGAGGTGGTGGCGTCCGGCGGCAGCACCACGGTGCACCTGGTCGGGTACGGCGACGGCGCCGCCGAGCTGTCCGCGGGCGCGCAGGTGACGGTGTCGATGGACCTGCCCTACCTGCTGGCGTCGTCCCGGTCACCGATGCTGCTGGCGACCTACTCGAACGCGCCCGCGCAGTTGACCGCGCTCGCCGACGTACTCGCGGGCAAGGCGAAGCCGCAGGGCAGTTCGCCGGTCGAGGTGGCCGGGCTGCCGCGTACCACCTGCTGAGGTTTTTTGGGGGGCGGCTCGGATCGAGCCGCCCCCTCGGTCTCACGGGCGGGTGAAGACCAGCGCCACGTTGTGCCCGCCGAAGCCGAACGAGTTGTTCAGCGCGGCCGGGATATCCAGCGGACGGGCCTTGTGCGCGGCCACGTCCAGGTCGAGCTTGTCGTCCGGGTCGTCCAGGTTGATCGTCGGGGGCACGATGCTGTCGCGGATCGACAGGATCGTCGCGATCGACTCCAGAGCGCCGGCCGCGCCCAGCAGGTGACCGGTCATCGACTTGGTGGCGGTGACCACCGGGTGGGTGCCGACCGCGGCCCGCAGCGCCGCGATCTCCGCGATGTCGCCGACCGGGGTGGACGTGGCGTGCGCGTTCACGTGCGCGATGTCCGTGCCGGCCAGCCCCGCGTCCCGCAGGGCCTTGGTGATCGCCCGGATCGCGCCCGCGCCCTCCGGGTGCGGCTGCACGATGTCGAAGCCGTCCGAGGTGATGCCCGCACCGGCCAGCCGGGCGTAGACCTTCGCGCCGCGCGCGGCCGCGTGCTCGGCCCGCTCCAGCACCACCACGCCCGCGCCCTCGCCGAGCACGAAGCCGTCCCGGCCCTTGTCCCACGGGCGGGAGGCGCGCTCCGGGTCGTCGTTGCGGGTGGACATCGCGCGCATCGACGCGAAACCCGCGATCGGCAGCGGGTGGATCACTGCCTCGGTGCCGCCGGCCACGACCACGTCGGCCCGCCCGGCCCGGATCAGGTCCAGGCCCAGCGCGATCGCCTCCGCGCCGGTGGCGCAGGCGCTGGCCACGCAGTGGACGCCGGCCTGCGCGCCGAGCTCCAGGCCGACGAACGCGGCCGGGCCGTTCGGCATCAGCATCGGGATGGTGTGCGGCGAGACCCGCCGCGCGCCCCGCTCCTCCAGGATGTCGTCCTGGTCGAGCAGCGTGGTGGCGCCGCCGATGCCGGAGCCGATGCTCACGCCGAGCCGCTCCAGGTCGAGCCCGGAGCCGGCCAGCCCCGAGTCGGCCCACGCCTGGCGCGCCGCGATGACCGCTATCGCCTCGGAGCGGTCCATCTTGCGCAGCTTCGGCTTCTCGATGATCTCGGAGGGGTCGACGGCGAGCGACGCGGCGATCTGCACCGGCAGCTCGGCCGCCCAGTCCTGGGCCAGCCGGCTGACCCCGGAGCGACCGTTCAGCAATCCGTCCCAGGTGGACGCCACGTCCCCGCCGAGCGGGGACGTGGCGCCGAGCCCTGTGACGACGACGTCGACAGAGGTCACGCGTTCGCCTCGATGTAGGAGACGGCGTCACCCACGGTCTTGAGGTTCTGCATCTCGGTGTCCGGGATCTTCACGCCGAACTTGTCCTCGGCCGCCATGATCACCTCGACCATGGAGAGCGAGTCGACGTCGAGGTCGTCCGTGAAGGTCTTCTCCTCGGTCACGTCGGACTGCTCGACGCCGGCGAGCTCGTTCAGGATGTCGGCGAGGCCGGTGATGATCTCTTCGCGGGAAGCCATGTGCGTGATGGTCCTTTCGGGTTGGGGTCTTGCTACTCGCTGCACGTCGGGTGAGCGAGAACTCAGGGGCAGCGGATGACCTGACCGGCGTACGTCAGGCCGCCGCCGAAGCCGAACAGCAGCACCGGCGCGCCGGACGGCACCTCGCGGCGCTCGACCAGCTTCGACAGCGCCAGCGGGATGCTGGCCGCCGAGGTGTTGCCGGACTCGACCAGGTCCTTCGCGATGATCGCGTTGGGCAGGCCGAGCCGCTTGACGATGCCGTCGATGATCCGGGTGTTGGCCTGGTGCGCGACGAACGCGGCGATGTCCTCCGGGGCGACGCCGGCCTTCTCGCAGGCCTGCTTCGCCACCGGCGCGATCGCGGTGGTGGCCCAGCGGAAGACCGCCTGGCCCTCCTGCTTGATGTACGGCCGCCAGCCCGCGATCGTCAGCACGTCGCCCTTCTCCGGCGCGGAGCCCCAGAGCACCGGGCCGATGCCGGACGGCTCGCCCTCGTCCACGGCGGTGACCACGGCCGCGCCCGCGCCGTCGCCGAACAGCACGGCGGTGGTGCGATCGGTCCAGTCGACCACGTCGGAGAGCTTCTCCGCGCCGATCACCAGCGCGTTGCGGGACGTCCCGGCCTGGATCGCGTGGTCCGCGGTGGCCAGCGCGTAGGAGAAGCCGGAGCAGGCCGCGTTCAGGTCGAACGCGCCCGGCGCGGTGATCCCGAGGCGGGCCGCGACCCGGGCCGCCACGTTCGGGCAGCGGTCCTCGGCCGAGCAGGTCGCGACGATCACCAGGTCGATGTCGGCCGCGGTCAGCCCGGCGTTGGCCAGCGCCTTCTCGGCGGCGAACACGGACATGTCCGCGACCGACTCGCCGTCCGCGATGCGCCGCTCGGCGATGCCGACCCGGTCCCGGATCCACTCGTCGTTGGTGTCGATCGTGTGCGAGAGCTCCTCGTTCGTCACCACCCGGGCCGGCTGGTAGTGCCCGAGCGCGAGGATGCGGCTGCCGGCCATGTCAGTTCCGTCCTTCGGTGTGTCGTGCGATCAGGTCGAGCGCCGCGGGGAGGTCGTCCGGCGTGTTGAGGGTGACGATCTCGGGCAGGCCGGGGCCCTTGAGCTCGCGCTTGATCAGACCGGCGAGCGTGCCGGCCGGGGCCAGCTCGACCACCGCGGTGACGCCGCGGTCGGCCAGCGTGCGCATCACCAGGTCCCAGCGGACCGGCGCGGTGACCTGGCGGACCAGCCGGGACAGCATCTCGGCGCCGTCCGTGACCGCGGCGCCGTCCAGGTCGGACAGCATGATCCGGGTCGGGTCGGCGGTCGGCACGCCCGCCGCGACCACGCCCAGCGCGGCCTCGGCCGGTGCCATGAACGGGGTGTGGAACGCGCCGGCCACGGCCAGCGGGATCACCCGCACGCCACCGGGGCGGTCCGCCGCGAACTTCTCCAGCGGGTCCTTCGCGCCGGCCGCGACGATCTGCCCGGCGCCGTTGCGGTTGGCGGCGTGCAGCCCGTACGACTCGATCGTGGCCACCACCTCGGCCGGGTCGCCGCCGAGCACCGCGGCCATGCCGGTCGGCTCCAGCGCGCACGCGGCGGCCATCTCCCGGCCGCGCACGCCGGCCAGCGTGACGGCCGACTCCGGCGTCAGCACGCCCGCGATCGCGGCCGCGGCCAGCTCGCCCACGCTGTGCCCGGCGACCACGGTGCCGGCCCCCAGTGGCAGCCGTTCCGCGGCCAGCAACGCGGCCGCGACCAGCAGCGGCTGCGTACGCGCGGTGTCCTTGATCTCCTCGGCGTCCGCCTCGGTGCCGAGACGCACCAGGTCGACGCCGGCCAGCTCGGACCACGCGCGGAGGCGTGCCTCGGCGTCGGGGAGCTGGAGCCACGGCGCGAGGAAGCCGGGCTTCTGTGAACCTTGCCCTGGAGAGAGAACGGCTAGCACGGTTGACACTCTGCGGGATGCCGCCGCCGTCTAGCGCTGCTGACAGGCACCAAACCACACTAATGCTTTTGTGGGATACCTACAAAGTCACGACTGGCGGGGGGTGGCGCGTGACGGAGGCAACACCGCGTTCGGCGGATCGAGGCGGCCGATCGTCAACGCGATCCGCAGCGCGAACGCGTCCCGCGGATTCAGCGGGGAGAACGTGGTGACCTCCGCGATCCGCTTCAGCCGGTACCGGACCGTGTTCGGGTGCACGAAGAGGCCGCGGGCCGCGCTCTCCAGCACGCCCCCGGCCGCGAAGAACGCGTCCAGCGTCTCCATCAGCTCCCCACCGGCCCGGGTCAGCGCGCCGTAGACCGAGTCCCGCAGCGTACGCCGGGCCTCCGGGTCGCCGGCCAGCGCGCGCTCCGGCAGCAGGTCGTCCGCCGCGACCGGGCGCGGCGCGGCCGGCCACGCCACCGCGCTGCGGTAGCCGGTCAGCGCCGCGCGCGCCGACTCGGTCGCCGCGTCCAGGCTCGGCACCACCGGGCCGACCACGACCGGGCCGTCACCGAAGCCCTCCAGCAGCTTCTGCACGGTCACCACCGGGTCCGGCGCGCCGCCGATGACCAGCACCAGCCGGTCGCCGTGCCCGCCGCCGACCAGCTCCACGCCGAGCCGCCGCGCGGCCCGGTAGAACCCGTGCAGGATGGCGGCCAGGTCACCGCCCGGGGAGCGGCCCACCGCGACCGCCACCGGCGCCGCGTCCGCCCAGCCCAGCGCGGCCGCGCGGCTGGCCAGCACGTCCGAGGAGTCGCCGCGCAGCAGCGCGTCGACCAGCATCGCCTGCAGGCGCGCGTCCCAGGTGCCGCGCGACTCCGCGGCCCGCGCGTAGACCCGGGCGGCCGCGAACGCGATCTCCCGGGAGAACTTGAGCATCGCCTCCCGCAGCGCCACCTCCTCGCCCGGCGCGGCCAGCTCCGGCACCTGCTCCTCCGCCACGTCGATCGTCACCTTGACCAGCGCGACCGTGTGCTGCAGCGAGATCGCCCGGGCCAGCGCCCGGGGCGCGGTCGCGAAGACGTCGTCGGAGACCTCCTGGGTGTCGCTGGCGGTGCCGCCGCCGGATCGCAGCCACTCCACCAGCGAGCGCACACCCGCCTGCGCGACGAGCATCACCCAGGACCGCTGGTCGGCCGGCAGCTCCCGGAACCAGGGCAGCGACTCGTCCATCCGGGCGATCGCGGCGGTGGCCAGGCCGCCGGCGCTCCGCTCGATCCGCCGGACGGTCGCGGTCAGCGCGCCGCTCCTCGGTTCGCCGGACCTCGTATCGCTCGCCGCGTTCGCCACCGGCCAAGCCTGCCATGGCGCGTCCGGTACGTCCCTCGGCGCGTGCGGGATGACCATGAATTACCTGATCACGGCGTGGACGCGAGTGATGTTCACCGCAGCGTGTGAAGTCCCCACGACGCCTGAAACCGCTTACTCTCGACGGGTGCGTACGCGGGGGCCGCGCCACGGTCGACCGCGCGCACCGCACGAAACGCGCTCAGCAAGGAGGAGCAACATGGCGGAGGAAGGTCCAGCGGACTTCCCCGAGCCGGACGACATCGGTTGCGGTGGCCGGGTGGTTCCCCGCCAGCACCGCTCCCACGCTTCTCCGGAGGAGAACACGGAGCTGCCGCGAGCCGGCTCCGGCAGTCCCGGCGGGTGCCAGACCAGCCTCAGCGGCTGGGCCGGCGCGCATCTGCACGGTGCGGTCCGCCCCCGTCGCCGCAAGATCGGCCGAGGCCGTCCGCCCCGGCGCTGGTGCTGATTCCACCTCGTGCGGGCGAGATTCGCTCTACGTTCGGTGGGGTGGACGAGAAGCAGCGGGTGATCCTGCGACAGGCGATGGCACTCGCGGACGAGGCCGGCCTGGACGCGGTCTCGATGCGTGCCGTCGGCCGACGGGTCGGGCTCAGCTCGATGGCGCTCTACCCGTACGTGGGCAACAAGGAGGCGCTGCTCGACGGCCTGGTGCGGCAGCTGCTTGAGGAGCTGCACGACGCGTCGGAGTCGGACGGCGACTGGCGGGACCGGCTGCGCGCGATCGCCCGCGCCGCCCGCGACCTGGCGCACACCCATCCCGGGGCATATCCGCTGCTGGTGGCGCGCCCGGCGGCCGGTGAGGCGGAGGACGCCGACCGGGTGCAGGAACGCATCCGTGACGCGCTCCGCGACGCGGGCGTGGCCCGCGCGGAGGTGCTGCGGCTGCAACGGATGCTGTCGACGTTCGCCCTCGGCTACGGCGCCTCGGAGGTGACCGGCCGGTTCACGGCCGGTTCGGCGGAGGAGCGGACCGCGGAGTTCGAGGCGGATCTGGAGGACCTGCTCGGGCTGATCGAACGGACCGCGGAGCGACGGTCCGGCTGAGCTCGTGTCGGCCAGGGGCGGCCTGGGCCCCGCCCCCGCTTGCGCACTAGTGACGGTCGGTCGGAATGCCGCCCTCGGCGACGGCGCTGAGGAACGCGCTCCAGGCGGACCCCGACACGGCAAGTCGGTCGCCCTGTGGTTCCTTGGAGTCGCGCACGTACGCGGCGGATGGCGTCGTCGCCACCTCCACGCACGCCCCGGTGCCGCATCGCTTGCGCCACCGGAGTCGCAGATCGGTTTGCATGAGGTGCCTCCCTCCTGTGCCTCGCTCTCCACCATAGGCATATGAGCGCACAGTAGGGAACCAGTGCCAATGAGTAGGCAGTGGGGATGGTTGGAATGTGGGGTTCCGTGCCGATTCATTCATCCTTTCCAAGGTGGTGCGGCCGCCTTCGCGCCCGCACCTCCTTGATCGTTCGTCACTTAGTGCTGATCTCGCCGTTCTTGACGTCGGCGATGAAGGAGCCCCAGGCCGCGTTCGAAAAGGCCAGGATCGGGCTGTCGATCTTCTTTGCGTCCCTCATGTATCGGTGTGCGCTATCAGTCGCAACCTCGACACATGCCCCGCTGCCGCAGTAGGTGCTCTTGCGCCATCCGGCGGGCATAGCGTCCGTTGTCACGTGGTTTTGCCTCTTTCTCATGCGGGCGTCCGGTTGGCCGGATCACCCCGAAGTCGCGGTTTTGCTCGCCTTGGACGCGGCATGTTGCGCCGATTCCAAGATCATTTGTGTGGACCGGGCCTCGTCGAGTGCACCGGTCCACATGTCCTCGAACACCGATAGGTGTCTGCTGACAGCTGCTTGGTCTTCGACCAGTTCATCGAGCTGGTCACTCTCCCGGTACATCACGGCATCGTCGATGCCGTCCGTGGAGTCGTTGTCGGACTTGGACAGTCCGTAAATCTCGAAGGTGCCGAGGAGGGGGAACGCGATGTCCGCGGTGAACGGGATGATCCGCACCCGGATGCGGCTCTGCGCGGCGAGCGAGTGCAGGTCGAAGAGCTGCTTCGAGAGCAGGTTGAAGTCGCCGAGCGTCCGGTAGAGCACGGACTCGTCCAGCAGGAGCCGCACCGTCGGGTCGTCGCGGCGGCCGAGGAACGCCTGCCGCCGGCGCTGCCGAGCCTCGAGGCGCACCTCGCCGACGGCGTTGTCCGACGTGCCGAAGTGGGACCGGAGGATCGCGCGGGCGTAGTCCTCCACCTGGAGCGGACCCGGGATGATCATCGGGTAGAAGTAGTGGATCTCGCGCGCCTCGGTCTCGAACTGGATGAGACGGCGCAGCGCCGGCGGCACGTGCTCGCGATAGCGCGGCTCGTCCCACCACTCGCGCTTCCGAGCGTCCCGTGCGGACTGGACCAGGCGGGCAACCTCGTCCCGGTCGGTCACGCCGAGGTATGTCAGGAGGGAGCGCGTGTCGTTGACCGAGACGGTGACCTCACCGCTCTCGATGCGCATCACCTTGGAGATGGACCACTCCATCTCCTCCGCGACCTGATGCTGGGTGTAACCCATCTCCTCGCGGGCTCGCCGAAGGGCGAGCCTCAGCCGGCGCCGCGCGACGGCCGGCGATTCGCCCGGAGGCGTGGTCATGACGTCCAGATCCCCTATGTAGGAAGGTCACGTGTTGCAGAAAGCGATCTGCGAGGTCGCATCCTGCGATCCATCTTACGGGGTTGACATGGTGCCGTGTGCCCGACTCGCCGTTGTGCCGCTGAACGGCGGAAACCGTTGCCGTCAATGGATCGCGAGCCGCTGGTGCCGGTGTGGACCGTGTGGGGGATGGTTCCCGTGCGCCGAAGGATGAGCTAGGCCGAGACGCCACGAAGGCACCCGGTTGCCGCCAGGTGCCTTCGTTCACTCTTCTGCCGGCATCCCGGTGAGCCGTGCGCCAACTCCCGGTCTGCTGCAGTGCCGATCTGCTGCTTCGCTTAAACCGTCCTGCCGCTTCGCTTAAACCGATCTGCAGTTCCACTCCAACCGTAAAATCAGTCTGGCACGCCCCTGGGCATAACGCCAGACCCCATTCTGCGACCTGGCAGATCGCAGCCTGGCGGAGTGGATCATCCTCATCCCGTACGCGGATGGCGGCCCTTTCGGGTCCGTCGTGAGACGGAGACGGAGTTCCGCTGCGCGGGCGACGACCGCGGCGGTGCGCACCGGCCAGGATGGACGCATGTCGAAACCATGGCGTAACAGAGGACTGTGGAGCCGGACCGGGGCGGCGCTCGTGGCCACCGTGCTGGCCGGCACCGCGGCGCTGGCCCACACGGGGGTGGCGACCGCAGCACCGAAGAACCAGCTCGCGGCCGAGATCCAGCCTTTCCTGGACGCGGTCACCGAGTCCGGCGTGCCGGGCTCGTACGTGCAGGTGCGGCGGGACGGCAAGACGTTCACCGGGGCGTCCGGCGTGGCGTTCACGGAGACCGGCGCGCCGGCCCGGCCGGACTCGCGGCACCGGATCGGCAGCGTCACCAAGACGTTCGTCTCCACCACCGTGCTGCAGCTGGTGGGGGAGCGCCGGCTGTCGCTGGACACCAGCGTGGACAGGCTGCTGCCGCGCTTCGGTCTGGACCCGGACATCACGGTGCGCCAGCTGCTCAACCACACCAGCGGCATCGGCAACTACACGTCCGCGCTGAACTCGTTCGAGGTGGTCGAGGAGTGGCAGACGCGGACGTTCACGCCGGACGAACTGGTCCGGCTCGGGCAGTCGTTCCCGGACACGGGGGCGCCGGGCGAGCGGCTCTCCTACTCGAACACGAACTACGTCCTGGCGGGGCTGATCATCGAGAAGGTGACCGGTAACGACGTGGAGAAGGAGATCAACCGGCGGATCATCCGGCCGCTGGGGCTGCGCGACACGTACTTCCCCGGGCGTGACCCGCACATCCGCGGGCCGCACGCGGGCGCGTACGTGGCCCTGCCGGACGAGCAGACCGGCGAGATCACGCTGCGGGACTTCAGCGTCTACAACATGACCTGGGCGTGGACGGCCGGCGAGCTGATCTCCACCACGACCGACCTGAACGACTTCTACCGCGCGCTGATCACCGGCCGGCTGCTCAAGCCGGCGCAGCAGAAGGCGCTGCTGGAGACCGTGCCGTGGTTCCCGGAGCAGCCGGACGTGCTGCGCTACGGGCTCGGCATCTACGCGCTGCAGCTGCCGTGCGGCACGTTCTGGGGGCACGACGGCGGCGTGGTCGGCCAGGTCACCCAGGTGCTCACCTCGCTCGACGGGCGCACCCAGTTCGCCTTCGGGATGAACTTCGGCCTCAACTTCTACCCGGACCCGGCGATGCAGGCCGCGTTCAACAACCTGATCGTCGCGGGTGTGTGCGGGCCGCAGGACGGCACCGGCGCCGATCAGCTCCGGACCGCCGGCGGCACGGACGTCCCGCTCCTGCCGGGCGCCGTGCGGCTCGACGGCTAGGAAGATCCGTCCATCGGGGGACGGGTGAGCGCTCCGGCCGCGGCCGGAGCGCTCACCGTGTACCGGCGCCGGGTTTCGATCGTGCCGCGAAGCGGCCGGGCGTGACGCCCAGAACCTTCGTGAAGTGGCGGTTCAGGTGCGGCTGGTCGTGGAAACCGGCCGCGGTCGCGACCTCGGCGGGCGGCATCCCGGCCAGCAGCATCCGGCGGGCCGCGTCCACCCGGCGGCCGGTGAGGTAACGGTGCGGCGGCAGCCCGAACGCGCGGGTGAACGCGCGGACCAGGTGACTCGGGTGGGCATGCAGCTCCGCGGCCGCGTCGCGCAGCGTCAGGCCGGCCGCGGTGTCCCGGTCCAGCAGCGCCCGCAGATCGTCGGCCAGGCCCCTCGGCGGTGGCGGCCCGGCGGGCACGTGCGGCAACAGGTGGGTGCGGAGCCGGTCGCGGATCAGCGTCAGCCGGCTCTCCGCCTCCAGCGCGTCGCCCGGACCGGCCAGCGCGGTGTGCAGCCGGTGCACGGCCTGCCGGAGCGGCGGGTCGGTCAGGCCGGGCCGGTCCACGGCCGCGCCGATCAGGTCCGCGCCGAGCACGTCCGGGTCCAGGTAGAGCACCCGTTTGCGGAAACCGCGCGTGGTGGCGGCCCGGCCGTCGTGCGGCACGTGCGGCGGCAGCAGCGTGACCGTCCCGCCGACCGTGCCGTGGTGGGCCTGCTCCAGGTCGTACGTGATCGCGCCGTCGTCGACGATCAGCAGCGTCCAGGCGTCGTGCGTGTGCGCGGGGTACGCGTGCGCGACGAACCGGGCGTGGAACACCTCCCGCACGCCCGCGACCGCCGGCCGCCAGGCCGTGACCAGCTCACGCATGGTGAGAAACGTACAAGACTCCGGGTGCGGGCCGGCGCGAGGCTGGTCGCCATGAGTACGGTCCGATTCGACACCAAGATTGCCGTCCTGCTCCGCGACGACCTGCTGACCTGGCAGCGGCTGAACGTCACCGCGTTCCTGGTCAGCGGCCTCGCCGGGACCCGGCCGCACCTGCTGGGCGAGCCCTACGCGGACGCGGACGGCACTGCCTACCTGCCGATGTTCGGCCAGCCGGTGCTGGTCTTCGCGGGCGACGCCGCGCTGCTCACCGCCGCGCACGAGCGGGCGCTGTCCCGCGACGTGCCGATGACGATCTTTACGGAGGAGCTGTTCCGCACCGGCCACGACGAGGCGAACCGGGAGGCGGTGGCCGCGGTCAAGCGCGACGACCTGAACCTGGTCGGGATCGGCCTGCACGCGCCGAAGAACGCGGTCGACAAGATCCTCAAGGGTGCGTCACTGCATCGGTAGCAGCTCGGCGGCGTCGCCCTGCGCCCAGCCGGACGGGATCACGGCCAGCGCGTCCGCGGTCGCGGCGGAGAGCAGGCTGGCCGGCCGGGAGCCCGGCACCACGGTGGCCCGCCCGCCGGTCACGTGCACCGGGACGAGCCGGGTGCCGTCGTCGTACGGCTCGACCTTCCCGGTCACCGGCAGGCGCAGCGGCTCGCGCGGCGCCCGGCCCTGCACCGCGTCCAGCAGCGGACGCAGCAGCGTCACGGCGCCGACCAGCGCGGCGTACGGGTTGCCGGGCAGGCCCACCACCCACCGGCCGCCGGGCAGCTCCGCCAGCGCCTGCGGATGACCGGGCCGGCAGGCGACGCCGTCCACGTGCCAGCGCGCACCGGCCCGGGTGAGCACGCGGTGCAGGTGATCCGCGCGGCCGACCGACGACGAGCCGGTCACGGCCATCACGTCCCAGTCCGGGCCGGCGAGCGCGGCGGCCAGCAGCTCGGCCCGGTCCGGCACGTGCGCGGCCCCGGCCGGCGTGGCGCCGGTGCCGGTGAGCAGCGCGGTGAGCAGCGGCGTCAGCGCGTCCCGGACCTGGCCGGCCGCCGGCACGCCGGCACCGATGATCTCGTCGCCGGTCGCGGTCAGCCACACCCGCGGGCTTCGCCGCACCACCAGCTCGTCCAGGCCGGCGTGCGCGGCCAGGCCGGTCAGCGCGGCGGTGACCCGGGTGCCGGCCGGCGCGAGCAACCGGCCGGGCCGCAGGTCCTCGCCGGCGTAGCGGATGTGGGTGCGGGCCGGGCCGGTCTCCGACGGGCTGACCGTGTCGCCGTCGACGTGGCACCGCTCGACCGGGATGACCGCGTCCGCGCCGGCCGGGACCGGCGCGCCGGTGGCGATCTCCACGGCCGTGCCGGCGGTGAGCGTCACGGTCGCGGGCTGCCCGGCCAGGATCCGGCCGATCACCCGCCACGGCGCCCGGCCGGAGATCGCGTACCCGTCCATCGCCGCGGTGTCCGTGCCGGGCAGCAGCGCGGCCGAGGTGGCCGGCTCGGCGAGCGTCCGGCCGTGCGCCCGGTCCAGCGGCACCCGCTCCGCGGCCAGCGGATGCGGCAGCGTGCCGGCCAGGTGGTGGGCACGGTGCCAGGCCATGCCCGCGGCCACCCGCGGCGCCGCGACGTGCGGGTCGGCGTGGGCATCGGTCCCCGGTGACGTCGGCACGGCGATGACCTCGGATCTCCTCGGCGATCTTTCGCCGAGTATTGCCCCGCGCCCCCGATTCCCCCAAACCGCGAGCCGGCGCGGCCGGGCCGGCACCTCCCGCGTGGCGGCGATATCGCGGAGGGTGATTACCCGGCCGCGCGTTCCGTGGCGCCGTTCCGCGTCGGGCCGGGCGGCCCGCGCATCATCGCGCCGGATCGACCGCGCGAGTCGTCGCGCCGCTGAGCGCGGTGATGCCTGAGCCCGCGACCGTCAGCCGGCGACCGTCAGCCGGCGACCGTCAGCCGGCGACCGTCAGCCGGCGACCGGCGACCGGCGACCGGCGACCGGCGACCGGCGACCGCTGGCGCGGGAGTGCGGGTACGGCGGGCCGCGCGTCCGGCGTACCCCCGAGGGGTGGTTGTTCCGTTCGTGCGGGTGGTCAGTGGCCGAGGCGGTGGAAGATCGTCCAGTAGAAGACGCCGATCATCAGGCCGCCGCCGACGATGTTGCCGGCGGTGACCGGGAGCAGGTTGTGCAGGAGGAAGTTCGGCCAGGTCAGGTCCGAGCAGGCGGCCTCGGTGAGGCCGGTCGCGGACCAGAACTCGGCGCCGGCGCCGGACTTGATCAGCAGGGCCAGCGGGATCAGGAACATGTTCGCCACCGAGTGCTCGAAGCCGGCCGAGACGAAGAGCGCGACCGGCATGGTGACGGCCACGACCCGGTCGGTGGTGGTGCGGCCGGAGTAGGCGGCCCAGACGGCCACGCAGACCAGCAGGTTGCACAGGACGCCGAGCGCGAACGCCTCGACCGGGGTGTGCCGGACCTTCGTCAGCGCGCCGGTCAGGACCACCTCGCCCCAGGCGCCGTTCGCCTGGTGCCAGACGCCGCCGAGGTGGACGAGCGCGACCACGGTGGCGGCGCCGGCCGCGTTCGCCAGGTAGCCGACCGTCCAGTTGCGCAGCAGGTGGAACCACGTGATGCGGCCGCTGGCGCGCGCGACGAGCGTCAGCGTCGAGGACGTGAACAGTTCCGCGCCGGTCAGCACGACCAGCACCAGGCCGGTGGCGAACACGACGCCGCCCAGCACCTTCGCCGCGCCCGGCCATCCGGCGTCCGCCGCGCCGACCTGGCTGGTGGTGTGGAAGACGAAGCCCAGCGCGATGTATCCGCCGCCGGTGAGGCCGAGCATGAACGTCTTCAGCGGCCGTCCGGTGGCCTTGGCGACCGCGGCGTCCTCGGCCGCCCGGGCCATCCGCGCCGGGCTGAGGGTGGTGGACATGGACAAGATCATCGAACGGGACGGGCCGGTGCCGCACGGGCCGGACGGCCCGTTCTCAGTCCTCCTCGGCGAAGACCCGCTCGCGGCGCCGGCGGATCGCGGGCAGCACGGTGAGGATCAGGGCGGCCGCGGCCAGGGCCAGGAGGGCGGCGGAGATGGGCCGGGTGACGAACACCAGCGGGTCGCCGCGCGAGATGATCAGGGCGCGGCGCAGGTTCTCCTCCAGCAGCGGGCCGAGGACGAACCCGAGCAGCAGCGGGGCCGGCTCGCAGCCGCACGAGATCAGCAGGTAGCCGAGCAGGCCGAAGAACGCGATCGCGTACACGTCGAACGCGTTGAAGCTCAGCGAGTACGTCCCGATCAGGGCGAACAGCACGATCATCGGGAACAGCACCCGGTAGGGGACGCGCAGCAGGCGCACCCAGATGCCGATCAGCGGCAGGTTGAGCAGGAGCAGCAGCAGGTTGCCGATCCACATCGACGCGATCAGACCCCAGAACAGCTCCGGCTCGTCGTTGATCACGTCGGGGCCGGGCGTGATGCCGTGCACGATGAACGCGCCGACCATCAGCGCCATCACCGGGTGCGCCGGCAGCCCGAGCGTGAGCAGCGGGATGAACGAGGTCTGCGCGGCCGCGTTGTTGGCCGACTCCGGTCCGGCGACGCCCTCGATCGCGCCGTGGCCGAAGTCCTGCGGGCGTTTCGAGACCCGCTTCTCGACCGCGTACGACGTGAACGAGGCGAGCACGTGGCCACCGCCCGGCAGCACGCCGAGCGCGGCGCCGAGCCCGGTGCCGCGCGCGATCGGGCCGAGGATCCGGCGCCGGTCCGCCGCGGTCGGCCAGAGGTGGGTCACGCCGCCGAGCAGCGCCGGCCGGCCGCGCTCGGTCTCCAGGTTGCGCAGGATCTCGGCGATGCCGAACATGCCGACCGCCACGGACACGAAGTCGATACCGCCGTACAGCTCGCGCCGGTCGAGCACGAACCGCGGCGTACCGGTGTAGATGTCCTGCCCGACCGTGCCGAGCAGGACGCCGAGCGCGATCATCGCGAGCGCCTTGAGCGCGGAGCCGCGGGCCAGCGCGATCGACACGATCAGGCCGAACAGCACCAGCGCGAAGTACTCCGCCGGGCCGAACCGCAGCGCGACCGCGGCCAGCGGCGGCGCGGCGACGGCCAGCACCACCGTGGCGACCGTCCCCGCGACGAACGAGCCGATCGCGGCCGCGGCCAGCGCCGGACCGGCCCGTCCCCGGCGGGCCATCTCGTGACCGTCGAGCGCGGTGACCGCGGCGGACGACTCGCCGGGCAGGTTGATCAGGATGGCGGTCGTCGAGCCGCCGTACTGCGCGCCGTAGTAGATGCCGGCCAGCATGATCAGTGCGGTGACCGGTGCGAAGTTGAACGTGATCGGCAACAGCATCGCCACGGTCGCGGTCGGGCCGATGCCGGGCAGCACGCCGACCGCGGTGCCGAGCAGCACGCCCAGGAAGCAGTAGAGGACGTTCTCGATCAGCAGCGCGGTCGAGAAGCCGAGCGCGAGATCGCCGAAGAGCTCCACGTCAGCCGCCCCAGAGCGGAACACGCAGCTGCAGGCCGACGACGAAGATCAGCGTGGCGGCCGCGGTCAGTCCCACGGTCACCGCCACCGCCGTCAGCGGCCGCACCCGCCGGCTGGCCAGCGTGACGAGCAGCGTGGTCACGGCCGCCGTGGGCACGAACCCGAGACGCCGGACGAAGAACCCGAAGAACGCGACCGCCGGCACGATCAGCGCGATCGCCCGCCACGGAACCGGCCCGAACCGGACCTCCTCGCCCACGACCAGGCCCCTGACCACGATCGCCAGGCCGAGCACGACCACGACGCCGCCGACCAGCAGCGGGAAGTAGCCGGGGCCCATCCGCAGCGGCGTGCCCCGGTCGTAGCCGAGCGCGCCCGCCACGAACAGGCCACCGATCAGCACGAAGACGCCACCGGCCAGCACGTCCGAGGAGGACCGCATCTACGAGGCCTCGACGCCGGCGTCCGCGATGACCTTCGCCCACGTGGTGATCTGCTCCGCCAGCCGCGCCCGGTGCGCCTCCGGGGTCGCGTCCGCGGCCGCGACCGGCGCGGTGCCGAGCTTCGCCATCGCGTCGACGACCGCCGGGTCGGCCAGCGCGGTCCGCAGCGCGCCGGACAGCTTCCGCACGACCTCCGGCGGCGTGCCGGCCGGCACGTAGAGGCCGTGCCACACGCTCACCCGCAACCGCGGCATCCCGGCCTCGGCGGTGGTCGGCACGTCCGGCAGGCTCCGCACCCGCTCCGGCGTGGTCACCGCGTACGCCTTCACCTCGCCCGCGGCGATCTGCCCGGTGGTGTTCGTGGTCTGGTCGCACATGACGTCGACCTGCCCGCCCACCAGGTCGGTCAGCGCCGGCCCGGTCCCCTGGTAGGGCACCTCCTGCAACGTCACCCCGGCCGCCGACTGGAACAGCAGCCCGCACAGGTGGGACGCGGCGCCGATGCCGGCGTTGGCCAGCGTGACCTCGCCCGCGTTCGCCGTCACGTACGTCACCAGGTCGGGCAGCGTCGCGGGCGGGAAGTCCTTGCGGGCGATCACGGTCATCGGCACCTCGGTGACCAGCCCGACGGTCGCGAAGTCGGTCAGCGGCGCGTAGCCGAGATCCTTGTACAGCGCGGGCGCGGTCGACATGCCGATGTGGTGCATGAGCACGGTGTAGCCGTCCGGGTCGGCCCGGGTGACCTCGCCGGCCGCGACCGTGCCGCCCGCACCCTCCACGTTCCGCACGACGACCCGGCCGCCGAGCGCCGCGGCCATCGGCTCGGCGATCATCCGGGTGACGGTGTCGGTCGGCCCACCCGCGCTGAACGGCACGACGACCGTGATGTTCCGCTCCGGATAGCCGGCCGCGTCGCCGCCCGCGCCGTTCCCACCCCCGCCGGCTCCGGTGCTGTCGCCCGAGCAGGCGGCCAGCACGGAGACGGCGGAGAGCGCGACGATCCTGGATCGCATCGTGGTCATGACGACTCCTCCCCACGGGATTCATCGACGACCCTATTGAGATGTGACGTTGATCACTAGGGTGATCGGGGTCAGGCGCGGGCCGGCATCCGCCAGATCTGGCCGGTCCGGCCGGTGCAGGGCTGGGCCGACAGCACGCCGGTGTCCAGAGCGGTCAGGCAGCGGTCCGTGCCGGACAGCGCCAGCGTGCCGTCCGGCTGCGGGACGAAACGCTGCGCGCTCCCGCTGTCGCAGTCCTGGAGCTGCACCTCGTAGCCGAGGTCGGCGCCGCCGTTCGCGCCGATGTCGAGGCAGCGGGTGACGGAACCGACCGTGTGCCGCAGCCGGTCGCCCGCGTCGAACGTCCACCGCTGCGCCGTCGACCCGTCGCACGCCGCCACCGACACCCGGACACCGGCCGCGGTGTCGGCCGGCATCTGGATGCAGCGGCCGTCCGCGCTGGTCGGCGTGGTGACCGCGGGCCGGGCCGGCGCGCCCGTGGTGGTCCGCGGCTTCGGCTGCGCGACGCCCGGTGCCGCCCCGGGCGACGGCGGCAGCGTCGGCACCGGTGGCACGGTGTTCGGCAGGCCCAGGCTCCACACCGGCGAGGCCGTGACCACGTCCGCCGCCGGCGTCGCCACCTCCTCGTCGCCGCCGCCCAGCACCGCGATCGCGCCACCGGCCACGAGCAGCACCGCCGCCACCGCAACCCCGACCAGGATCAACACCTTTCCAGGGGTACGCCGGACACCTCCGTCGCCGCCCGCACGAGGCGGCCGGGCCCCCACCGTCGGACCGGCGCCGCCCACACCCCCGCCCGCCTTCGGCGGCGCCCCCGGCACCGCCGTCCGGCCGAACGTCACCCCCACACCACTCGCATCGCCACCGGCACCCGCACCACCACCGCTGCCCGCACGGCCCGCGCCGCTGGCATCGCGTGCACCACCGGCGTCGCTCCCGTTGCGTGGGCGTAGGCCGCCGCCGCTGCCCGCGCCGCTCGTGCTGCCCGCGCCGCTGGCGTTGCCCGCGGTGCTTGCATTGCCCGTAGTGCCCGCGCCACTGGCGTTGTCCGCGCTACTGGCGTTGTCCGCGCTACTGGCGTTGCCCGCGCCACTGGCGTTGCCCGCGGTGCCTGCACCGCCGCCGCTGCCCGCGTAGCCCGAGCCGCTGGCGTAGCGCGCGCGGCCGGCGCCGCTCATGTTGCCGGCGTCGTTCCCGCTGTTCACGGCGTTGGTGCCGCTGGTGTTGTCCACGGTGCCGGCGCCACCGACATTGCCTGCGATGCTCGCGTTACGCGCATTGCTCAGGTGGCCCCCGGGGCCCGCGCCGCTCGTGTTGCCCGCGCCGCTCCGGATGCCGGTGTGGCTCGGAAACCCTGTGCTGCTCGGCCCGCTCGCGTTGCCCGGCGTGGCCGGGTTACTCGCACCGGCGGCGTTTGCTGCGCCGGCTGCATTGCCTGCCGGGTTGCTTGCGCTCACTGCGTTGCCCGCGCCGGCCGAACTGCTCGCGCTGGTTGAGTTACTCGCGCTGGCCGGATCACGTGCGTTGTCCGGGTCGCCCGCGTTGCCCGTAACCGCCGGGCCGGCGGCGCCGACCGGGTTGCCTACACCCGCCGGGCCGCTTGCGCCTGATGCATTGCCCGCTACCGCCGGATCGGCGACGCCGGCTGGGTTGCCTACACCCACCGGGCTGCTCGCGCCTGATGCACTGCCCGCTACCGCCGGATCGGCGACGCCGACCGGGTTGCTCGGCGTAGCCGCGTTGTTTGAGCCGGTCGCGTTGCGCGGGCTGCCCGTGGTGCCCGCACCGGCCGCGTTGCGCGGTGCGTTCGAGTCGCCCATCGCGCCCGCGTTGCCCATGCCGGCCGCGTCGCTCGGACCGGCCGCCGCGTGCGTGCCCGCTGCCGGGCCCGCATCCGCCCGGCCCGGTGCGGGCCGGTGTCCCGTCCGGGCCGGTTGGTCCGAGCCGGCCCACGTGCTCATGCCGCCCGGGCCAGTGGCCCGATTGCTGCTGTCGCCCGGGCCGGGTGACGTGCTGGATCCAGTGGCGGCCGCGTCGGTCCCGCCGCGCGGATTGCCGCCCGACCGGTCTTCGCCGCCCGTCTCCGGGCTGCCGGAGCCATCTGCCGCGCCGGCGGCGTAGCGGTCCGCCGGCACATTGCGCGTGCTCAGCGTGCCGGCGGCACCGCCGATCCCGGCGGCCGGGGCGAAGGTGGGCGGCGGTGGGGACGGGTCGGCGGCGGGCGCCGGCTGCGGTGCCCAGGCGTTCGGATGCACGCCGGTGGCCCGGCTGAACTCGGCCGCCCAGGCCGCCGCGTCGTTGGTTCCGGCAGCACCGGCGGCCCCGAGGGCCCCTGCTCCGGCGGAGCCGACGGTGCCCGCCCCGGCCGGTCCGAACGTTCCCGCACCGGCGGCCGGTCCGAACGTTCCCGCACCGGGGGCCGGTCCGAAGGTGCCCGGTCCGGCGGCACCGGGCGGGGTGGACCCGCCGGGGGCGAACGTGGGGGCGGGCGGTGCGGCCGACGGCGTACCGGTGGAGCGGGGTTGGGGGGTTGACGGTGTGGGGGTGCCGCCGCTGCCGAGCCAGTCGCGGCAACGGTCGATGATGGTGTCCGGGGTGGGCCGGCCGGCCGGGTCGCGGGCGATGCACGCGCGGATCAGCGTGGCCAGGCCGACGTCGACGCCGTCCAGGTCGATGTCGCCCTGGATGACGCGGAGCGCGACGCGTTCCACCGCGCCGCCGCCGAACGGACGGCGGCCGGTCGCGGCGAGCGCGGTGGTGGCGCCGAGCGCGAACACGTCCGCGGCCGGGGTCAGCTCGTCGTCGTCCATCAGCTCCGGCGCGGTGTAGCCGAGCGTGCCCATGAACGTGCCGCTCAGCGTGAGGCCGGCGTCGTCCGCGCCGCGGGCCACGCCGAAGTCGATGAGCTGCGGGCCGGTCGCGGACAGGATGACGTTCTGCGGCTTGAGGTCGCGGTGGCAGATGCCGTGCGCGTGGATCTCGGCGAGGCCCTCGGCGAGCGCGGCCATCATCCGGACCGCGGCGGCCGCCGGCATCGGGCCGTCCGACGCGACCGCGGCCGCGAGCGTGGGGCCGGGGATGTACTCGGTGGCCATCCAGTACGGCGCGGTGGTCAGCTCCGCGTCGATCAGCGCGGCCGTGTACGCGCTGCGCACGGTGCGGAGCGTCGCGGCCTCGCGCCGGAACCGGGTCAGTGCCTCCGGCTGCGCCAGGTAGCCGGGGCTGATCACCTTGACCGCGGCGGGCCGGCCACCGGGCGTCCGCCCGAGATAGACCACGCCCATGCCGCCGGCGCCGAGTCGGCCTTCGAGCTCGTAGCGACCTATCCGGGCCGGGTCTCCCGGCAGGAGCGGTTTCATGAGTCCCCCTGCGAACGCGAATGCGTCCCACATGGTCGCAGAGGCGAATGTCGCCCGGCGCCCGGGATCGTCAATCCAGCCGGCTGAGGTATCGCGCGGCGGACGCGGTCAGTGCCGCCTTCGCGCCGGAGCGCACCACGCGGCCCCACCATCCACCGTAGATCGTGTCGAACTCGAACGGCTCGACCAGTGACAACGCGCGCGTGATGACGGCGGGACGCTCCGGGATGAGGTTGGGGTAGGAGTACATGAAGCTCACCCACCGCCGGTCCATCACGACCGTGAAGATGTCGCCGGTGCACAGCGCGGATCCGCCGGCCCAGTGCAGCACGGTGCCGCCGGGGAAGTGCACGCCACAGTTGATCAGGGTGCGGCCGGGCAGGATCTCCAACGTCTCGCCGTCCCAGAGGCGCACGTTGCCGTGCCGTTTGACCCACTGGCGGTCGGCCGCGTGCACGTACACCGGGATGTCGCCGAACGCGCGGCTCCACTCGATCATCGCGCCGTAGAAGTGCGGGTGGGAGATGGCGATCGCGGCCAGCCCGCCGCGCTCGTGGACGGCCGCGACCGTACGGTCGTCCAGGTAGGGCACGCAGTCGAAGAGCACGTTGCCGCCCTCGCCGGGGACGATCAGCGCGCGTTGCCCGATGGCCACGGACGGCTCGACGCCGACGCCCCACAACCCGGGCGGCTCGGGACGGACCACGCCGCGGTGGCCGGCGGCGGAGAGCCCGGCCAGCGTGGTCCACCGCTGCCCGTCCCAGCCCGTGTACTGCCGCTCGTCCGCGCAGATGGCGCAGGTCCGCGCGTCGAAGCTCGCGGCACCGTACTGCACCCCGCAGGTGCGGCAGATCGGCAGCTCCGTCACCAGTAGAACCCTAGTCGAGGTCCGGCCGGTCTAGAGGGTGCGGTGCATGATGTGCAGCCCGACGTACCCCTCGGTGGGGTGGTGGAAGGCGTCCGGCACGGTCGCCAGGATCTCGAAGCCGAGCGAGAGCCACAGCTTGACGGCCGGCGCGTTGGTGGAGACGACCGCGTTGAACTGCATGGCGCGGTATCCGTCGGCGGCCGCGTCCGCGAGCGCGCGCTCGCCGAGGGCCCGGCCGATGCCGCGACCGCCGTGGTCCGGCGCGACCGCGAAGCCGGCGTTGGCGACGTGCGCGCCGTGGCCGGGCTGGTTCGGCATGGTGTAGGCGGTGCCGACGATCGTGCCGTCCGGGTCGACCGCGACGAGGGTGCGCCCGGTCATCCACTTGCCGCGGGCCCACTCCTCGGTGGTGTCCGGGCCCCAGGTGAAGTGTTCACCGGTCGAGATGACCCAGCGCAGGATCGGCCAGATGCCCGGCCAGTCCGCGTCGGTCGCCGTCCTGATCTCCATGGGGCCAGCCTATCGGCGGCCGACGACCGCGGTAGCCCCAAGATCATCATCCGAGACGATCTCCGGGTGCAGGTCGCTCAGGACGGCCGCCGCGGCCGGTGCCTGCCGCGCACCGGTCTCGGTCAGCAGCAGGCCGCCCGGTGCCAGCCAGTCACCGGCCTCGGCCGCGACCCGGCGGAGCAGGTCCAGCCCGTCCGGCCCGCCGTCCAGCGCGAACCGGGGCTCGTGATCGCGTGCCTCCGGCGGCATCAGCGCGACCTCGTCCGTCGGCACGTACGGCACGTTCGCCAGCAGGATCGTCACGGTGCCGCGCAGGTCCGCGGGGAGCGGCGCGAACAGGTCACCGGCGAACACGCGACCGCCGAACGGCTCCACATTGCGCCGGGCGCAGGCCACCGCGACCGGGTCGACGTCCGCCGCGACCAGCCGCGCGCCGGGCAGCGCGGCCGCGGTAGCGGCCCCGAGCGCGCCGCATCCGCAGCACAGGTCCAGGATCACGGCCGGCTGCGCCGAGGCGCCGATCGCGGTACGGACCAGCAGCTCACTGCGCTGCCGTGGAACGAAGACGCCCGGCTCCACCGCCCACCGCCGCCCGGCGAACTCCACCGCGCCGACCACGTGCTCCAGCGGCTCACCGGCCACCCGGCGGGCCGTCATCGCGGCCAGCTCGGCCGGCGTGCCCGCGGACTCGCGCAGCACCCGGGCCTCGTCCTCCGCGAACACGCAGCCGGCCGCGCGCAACGTTTCCACCAGGTCGTTCACGGGGCGGAACAGTATCCGAAACTGTCAGCAAACGCCCAGCGTCCGGGCCTGTCCGGCGGTCGGTCCGCGCCGCATCCTCTAAGGATGGGGACCCCTGCGCGCGCCGTGATCGCGGCGGACCACCTGACCAAGCAGTTCGCCGACGGGCGCGGCGTGCACGACCTGTGCCTGACCGTGCCGGCCGGCGAGGTGTTCGGGCTGCTCGGCCCGTCGGGCGCGGGGAAGAGCACGACGCTGCGGCTGCTGCTCGACCTGATCCGGCCCACGGCCGGCCGGGTGACCGTGCTGGGCGAGGCGCCGGGCTCGGCCACCATGCGGGCCCGGGTCGGCTACCTGCCCGCGGACGTGCTGTTCGAGAGCCGGGAGAGCGTGTCGTCGCTGCTGCGCGGGCTGGACCGGGCGCGCGGCGGGCGGAACACGGCGCGCTGGCGTACGCTCGCGGACCGGTTGGGTCTGGACACCGGACGGCGGGTGCGCTCGCTCACGCCCGCGAACCGGCGGCGGCTGGGGTTGGTCGCCGCGTTCATGCACGACCCGGAGCTGCTGCTGCTGGACGAGCCGGCCGCCGGACTGGACCCGACGGGCCGCCACGAACTGGTGACGCTGATCCGGGACGCGCGCGAGCGGGGCCGCACGGTGGTGCTCTGCGCCCGGCAGGCGACCGAGGCGTGGCAGGTCGCGGACCGGGTCGGCGTGCTGCACGAGGGCCGGCTGGTCGGCCTGGAGCGGGTGGCCCGGGCCGCGCACCGCCCGGCCCGGCGCGTGCAGGTGCACTTCGCGGAGCCGGTGCCGCGCGCGGACTTCTTCGGCCTGCCCGGCGTCACCGACCTCGGCCTGGACGGGCGGGTGCTGTGGTGCGCGGTGGACGGCCCGCTGGACCCGCTGATCAAGGCGGCCGCGCGGCACACGGTCACCGACATGATCATTACGGAGCCGACGCCGAGCGAGGCGCTGATCGACCGGTACTACGCGCCCCCGTTCGGGGGCCGGCCATGAGCCTCTTCCTGCGCACGCTGGCCGAGTTCCGCCACCGGGTGTTCGGCTGGGCCGCGGTGGCCAGCGTGTTCGCGGTCGGTTACGTCGTGATCTACGAGAGCCTCACCACGGACATCGCCATCGCGATCTCCACCGAGGACGCGCTGCAGCTGGTCGAGATGATCGAGACCGTGCCGCTCGCCGGTTACCTGGAGACGACCGTCTACGGCCTGATGCCGCCGCTGCTGGTGGTGCTCTGCGCGATCGGCCTGGGCGCGCGGGCGGTCGCCGGCATCGAGGAGACCGGCGAGCTGGAGCTGCTGCTCGCCGGCCCGATCGGCCGGCGCCGCCTGGTGCTGACCCGGTACGCGGGCTTCGCGACCTCGGTCGCGCTGGCCGGACTGATCATCTGGGCCGTGGTGCAGTGGTTCGTCTTCGTCGGCCGCTTCGGCATCCCGACCGCGAACGTGGCCGCCGGTTGCGCCGGCCTGGTCCTGGTCGGCCTGCTCTTCGGATCGATGGCGTTCGCGGCCGGCGCGTTCACCGGCGACCGCACGGCCTCGCTCGCGCTGGCCGGCGGCGCGGCCGGGGTGTCCTACGGCCTGCGCGCACTGGCCGACACGCTCGAGGAGACGCGCGCGATGCGCTGGCTGTCCCCGTTCCACTACCACCTCAGCGACCACTGGCCGTCGCACCAGCTCTGGCCCGGCGGCTACGAACTGGTGCTGGCCCTGCTCACCGCGGGGCTGCTCGCCCTGGCCGTCTACGGCTTCGACCGTCGCGACATCGGCACCGGCACGCCGTAGCGCCACGTCGTCGTGGCGGGCCGGCAGCGGCGAATCCTCCCGCTGCCCGCGGTGCCTGCCCGCGGTTTCCTGCCCGGGGTGTTCGCGTGGTGCCTGCCCGGGGTGTTCGCGTGGTGCTCGGGTTTTCGAGCTGTGTGCTGCGGTTCCCGCGCTGTGCGTGTCTAGCCGGGCAGGGCTTGCCTGTGTGACGTGCGGGTCCGGTTGGAGTCCCGCCGCTTGTCGTTCCCCCCGCGCCGGTCCTGAGTGATCAATCAGGTGAGCGAAAGATAGGTCATCTTCGAATTTTGATCTACTTTTCGCACACCTGATTGATCACTCAGGCTCGGAGGTGCATGGGTAGCGGGATCGCAGCGGCGAGGTTCTCGCGCCTTGGTGGCTATATGGTGTTAAATCCGGCATGGCGACGCGGCAGTTGCTCCACGGCGGCGTGGGTCGCGCCTGTCCGCGTCGGCGCCCCCGCCGCCAAGCGCACGTCGCGCCGCCGGATTTGTGCCAAGGCGCAGGGTTCGCGCCACGCCGCCGGGGGATGGCGTCGCGCCGCTGGTCGGCGTCGCGCCGCTGGTGAGCGTCGTGCTTCGGGTTGGCGCCGCCCCGGCGGTTTCGCGTCACGCAGCCGGGTTCGCGTCACCTCGCCGGGTTGGCGTCACGCGGCCGGGTTGGCGTTACCTCGCCGGGTTGGCGTCACGCGGCTGGGCTTGCGTCATGCGGCCGAGTTCGCGTCACCCCGCCGGGTTGGCGTCACCCCGCCGGGCTCGCGTCACGCCGCCGGGCTTGCGTCACGCGGCCGGGCTCGCGTCACGCCGCTGGGCTCGCGGCGCGACGGCGGGTTGGCCGCGTGACGGTGGTTGTGTGGAGTGTTGCCGGGGTGGCCCGGCGCGGGAGGTGTGAGGCCGGATCTCCCGCGTGGCTCCAGTCGGTGCCGCTAGCGGGTGAACACGGCGGCCGACAGGCGGGGCAGGTCGATCGGCAGCCGCGTCAGTGCCCGGCCGGACGGGGTCCGGTGGTCGGCCAGGATTCCGCGCAGCAGCCCGTCCTCGGTCACCGGTGTGCCGTATCCGCGCAGGTGGACAGCCACCTCCACGGCCTTGCGGGCCGCCTCCGTCAGCACCAGCGAGACGCCGGGGCCGCTGAGCCGGATCCGCAGCGGCAGCAGGGCCGGGCGGTGCAGCCGCCACCGCGCCGGGTCGTCGATGCGGGCCGGCAGCCGGTCGCGGATCCGGTCCAGGTCGATGCCGAGCGTGGCGAGCAGCTCCCGGTCCCGGCCGGTCGCGGCGCCGGGGCACGCGTCGCGGACCGCGCCGGCCGGGACGCCGAGCCGCGCCGTGACGTGCGCGGAGGTGGAGAGCGCGACCAGCAGCGTCTCGTCGTCGAGCCGGTCGCGGCCGGCCTCGCGGGCCAGCAGCCCGGCCCGGACGATCGCCCGCCGGGCGCCGTCGTCGAACCGGGCCAGCAGCCCGGCGCGGATGTCGAGCGTCGTCATGAGTGTCCCCTCGAGGCGTGTTTGCGGTGCGCGGTCTGCCGGCGGACGCCGAGCGCGGCCGCGATCGCCTCCCAGGACCAGCCGGCCGCGCGGGCGGACGCGACGTGTGCGGTCTCGACCTCGTCCAGCAGGCGGCGCAGTGCCGCGACCGCGGCCAGGCCGGTCTCCGGGTCGGGCGCGCCGGCTGCGGCGGCCAGCGCGGTGAGGCTCTCTCGGCTCATGTCTGTCAGCATATGCTGACACCGGCAGGATTGGCCACCACCGCGTTGCGGGTATGGGGATCCGCATGGCGAAACGGAGTGACGTGGCGGTGATCGCGCACGAGCGGAAGGTGCTCGGCGGTGGGCTCGACGAGCTGCGCAAGCTGCTCACCGACGAGATCCATGACGAGTTGATCTGGTATCAGGTGCCGAAGAGCAAGAAGGCGCCGAAGAAGATCCGGAAGGCGCTCGACCGGGGTGCGAAGCGGATCTTCGTGTGGGGCGGCGACGGCATGGTGCAGCGCGCGGTGGACACGCTGGCCGGCACGGACGCGACGCTGTCCATCCTCCCGGCCGGCACCGCGAACCTGTTCGCCACCAACCTGGGCATTCCGGAGGACCTGGCCGAGGCGGTCCGGATCGGGTTGCACGGCACCGAGAAGAAGCTGGACCTGGGCCGGATCAACGGCGAGCACTTCGCGGTGATGGCCGGCGCCGGCTTCGACGGGCACCTGATCAGCGAGGCGGACCGCGGCGCCAAGGACCAGCTGGGCAAGCTCGCCTACGTCTGGACCGGGCTGCGGCACATCCAGGACGACCCGGCGCCGACGAAGATCACAGTGGACGGGACCACCTGGTTCGAGGGCGAGGCCAGCTGCGTGCTGTTCGGCAACGTCAGCACGATCACCGGCGGGATCAAGGCGTTCGACGACGCGAAGCCGGACGACGGCTGGCTCGAGGTCGGCGTCGCCACCTCGCAGAACGCGGTGGAGTGGGCGCGCACGCTGGGCCGGATGGCGCTCGGCCGCTCGGAACGCTCACCGTTCGTGCAGATCACCCGCGCGAAGCGGATCACGGTCACGTTCGCCGAGCCCACGCTCTACGAGCTGGACGGCGGCGACCGGTCGACGGTCCGCAAGCTCAAGGCCAAGGTCGTCCCGGACGCGATCACGGTGCGCGTCCCGTAACGGAGGTCAGCGGCGGCGGGCCAGGAAGGCGATGCCGGCCAGCCCGCCCGTGATCAGCAGCAGCACGCCCGCGTTCACCGCCAGCATGCCGCGCAGCCCGCCCATGCCCGCGAACAGGTCGCCGGTCGGGTCCACCGCCTGCTGCTCGTTGATCCGCTCGCCGCCGCCGATGCCGCCGGTCATCACGTCCGTCGTCTCCGGCAGCGGCGCGCCGGCCAGGCGCAACGCGTTCGGCATGTTGAGCCGGCCGAAGAACCACGCCTCGGTGGCCCGGCCGTCCGGCTGCTCGCCCGGCCGGAACGCGCGCGGGCCGCCCTCGGCCAGCGGGTAGAGGTCGTACGAGTACCGGTCCTTGTCGCCGTACCGGATGATCACCGTGTATTTCGGGCCGAGCTTGTTCCGGTCCGGCACCGCGGCCCGGCCGCTGTCCCCGGTCAGCCAGCTGACCTGGCTGAGCATCGCGTCGAACAGCTCGTCGCCGTCCTCCTCGGTGATCTCGACCGAGTCGTCGAGGTCGTCGCCGGACAGGATGACCGCGGTCGGCTCCGCGTCGTCGGCCAGCGCCGGTCCGGCCCCGGTGAGCAACACGGTCGCGGCCAGCACCGCGAGCGCGGCGCCGGTGACGAGCCGCCGGACGTTCTCTCGGATCATGAAACCCGCCCGTTCCTCGGATCCAGACCTCAATTCTGCGTACCCATCTAGAGTTCGCAGAACACGCGATCGGTGCACCGGTCGTGACCGGAATTTGGAACCATCTGCCACTCGCGGCCGACCAAGGACGTGAATTCTTGATCAGCCGCCGCATCGTAACCAGCTGGAGGTATCTGATGGGTCTCAGGGGCACACGCTGGACTCTCGCGGTCTGTGCCGGGCTGCTGGGCGCGCTCGCCGGGGCGTCGCCCGCGCTCGCCCACAACTCCTTCACGGGCAGCAACCCGGAGGACGGCGCGACCGTGGAGAAGGCGCCGGAGGAGATCGAGCTGCGCTTCCTGGACACGGTCGACCGGAACAGCACCAAGATCACGATCACGGCGCCGGGCGGCGCGTCCGGTCTGGACGGTGCCGTGCGCTTCGACGGCAAGAAGGTGTTCGCGCCGCTCGCCGCGGACCGGGCCGGTGCGTACACGGTGGCCTACGAGATCCCGTCCGACGACGGTCACCCGGTCACCGGCGACTTCACGTTCACGCTGACCGAGGCCGCCGTGGCCGCCGCCGCCCCGAGCCCGTCCGCCGCGCCGTCGTCCGCCGCGCCCGTTCCGTCCGCGACCGAGGCCGTGCCCGCCACGGACGCGCCGGTGCTGAACCCGACCGCGTCGGACGCCGCCGACGAGAGCACGCCGTGGTGGCCCTGGGCGGTCGGCGGTGTCCTCCTGGTGATCGCGATCGCGGGTGGCACCATCGCCTGGGGCCGCCGCCGCACCACGGGCTCCTGAAAATCAAATTCCCGCGAGGGTACGTCGAGCGCCTCACCCGGTGTCCGTGCGAGGCGGCCGACCCGGTGGCCGGACCCCGCGGGTCCCCGTCCCGCCCGCCGACCCCATGACCGAAGCGTCCCCCACGCCGTCGAACGGCGTGGGGGACGCTTCGATACCGGGTCTAGGCGGTGAGCCTGGCGTGGGCCGCGCGGAGCCGGGTCAGCGTGCGGTCACGGCCGAGCGCCTCCAGCGACTCGAAGAGCGGCAGGCCGACGGTGCGGCCGGTGACCGCGACCCGGATCGGCGCCTGCGCCTTGCCGAGCTTGAGCCCGCGCTCCGCGCCGACCGCCTCCAGCGTGGCCTTCAGCGGCTCCGGCGACCAGTCCGCCAGCGCCTCGTAGGCGGTGATGGCGGCGGCCAGCATCTCGGCCGCGCCCTCCTTCATCGCCTTCGCCCAGGCGGCCTCGTCGACCGGCGGCTCCGGCAGGAACAGGAAGTCCACGTTCTGGTTGATCTCGCTGAGCAGCGCGATCCGGGTCTGGGCCAGCTCCGCCACCTTCGCGAAGACCAGCGGGTCGAAGTCCGCCGCGGCCCACGGCCCGTTCGCCAGGAACGGCTGGCAGGCCGCGATGAAGTCGTCCAGGCTCAGCGCCCGGATGTACTCCCCGTTGAACGCGCGCAGCTTCTTCTCGTCGAAGAACGCGGGGGAGGGGTTGACCTCCTCCAGCCGGAACTCGTCCTCGATCACGGACCACGGCACGATCTCCCGGTCACCGGACGGCGCCCAGCCGAGCAGCATCAGGTAGTTGCGCATCGCGTCCGCGAGGTAGCCCTCGTCCCGGTACTGCTCCAGCGCCACCTTGTCGCGGCGCTTGGACAGCTTCTGCCGCTTCTCGTTGACCACGACCGGGACGTGCGCCCAGACCGGCGGCTTCACGCCCAGCGCCTCCCACAGCAGCTGCTGCTTCGGCGTGTTCGGCAGGTGCTCCTCGGCGCGGATCACGTGCGTGATGCCCATGATCATGTCGTCGACCACGTTGGCCAGCAGGAACACCGGCGAGCCGTCACCGCGCGCGATGACGAAGTCCTCCAGGTTCTTGTTCTCGAACGTGGGCTCGCCGCGGACCAGGTCGACCACGACCGTGGCACCCTCGTCCGGCGTGCGGAACCGCAGTGCGCGGCCCTCGCCGGGCTCCAGGCCCTTGTCCCGGTGGAAGCCGTCGTAGCCCTGGTGCTGCGAGCCGTTGCGGGCCTGCACGTCCTCGCGGGTGCAGTCGCAGTAGTAGGCGCGCCCGGCGTCGAACAGCTTCTGCGCGGCCTCGCGGTGCTGCGCCGCGTTCGCCGACTGGAAGTGCGGCCCCTCGTACGTGCCGCGCCGGATGCCGATCCAGTCGAGCGCGTTGAGGATGCCCTCGGTCCATTCCGGCTTGTTGCGCGCCGCGTCGGTGTCCTCGACACGCAGCACGAACACCCCGCCCTGCTGCTTGGCGTAGATCCAGTTCTGCAGCGCCGAGCGGGCACCGCCGACGTGGAACATGCCAGTGGGAGAGGGGGCGAATCGCACACGTACCGTCACCCGCTCAGCCTAGCCGCGCGCTCCACCGGTTTCCGATGCGGCCCGCGCACTCACCGGACGGCGGTGAAGACCACCACCGCGACGACCGCGATCACGGCGGCGGTGACCAGCCGGACGGCCAGCTGGATGAGCGCGCGGGTGTCGGTGGCCGCGAAGCCGGCGCCGTCCACCGCGATGCGGGTCGGCCGGGACTCGTCGTAGACGACCGTGACCCGGCTGCCCGTCACGCCGGTCGCGGTCTGCCAGCGGCCGGGCCGGGCGATCACCTCGTGGTCGTCGACCGTGCGGAACCGGACGACCGGGGAGAACACGTCCGGGCCGGTGCCCTGGGACACCCGCTGCGTGTCGATGATCTCGCCGGGCACGCGCCGGCCGGTGCGCAGCAGCACGGTGGCGGCGCGGTAGCGGACCACCGCGGTCGTGGCGACCGCCACCGCGACCGCGAGCAGCGGGATCAGGACGACGAGCGGGATCGGCACCGGTCCAGGGTAGGTGATCAGCGAACCGATCGGATCTTGAGGACGAGCGCGCTGCCGACCAGCGTGATCACCGCGGTCAGCACGTAGAGCGTGGGGTAGCCGCCGAGGTGGACGACGATGGGCGCGGACAGCAGCGGGCCGAGCACCTGGGGCGCGGCGTTGGCGATGTTGATGACGCCGAGGTCCTTGGCGCGGCTAGCGGCGGCCGGCAGCACCTCGGTGATCAGCGCGGCGTCGACGGCCAGGTAGACGCCGTAGCCGCCGCCGAGCAGCACCGCGGCCACGATCGCGGCGGGGAACGTCGGCCAGATCGCCAGGATCAGCGCGGCCACGGCCATCTCGACGCCGGACCAGATGACGAACGCCTTGCGCCGGCCGGACCGGTCCGAGACGCGGCCGGAGATCACGGCGGTGGTCATCATGCCCGCGGTGTAGAGCAGGATCAGGATCAGCAGTCCGCTCTCCGGGTCGGGATGGCGGACGCCGTCGGTGAGGAAGTAGAGCAGGTAGAGCGTGCCGAACGCGTTGCCGAGCTGGACCAGGAAGCGGGTGCCCCAGGCCCAGGCGAAGTCCGGGTGCCGGCGCGGGCTGATCCACATCTGGGCCACGAGCGTGCGCGGGGACAGCGGCGGGCGGTGGTGGCGCGGCAGCGGGTCGTCCGCGGTACGCAGCGCGAACGGCAGGCCGAGCACCAGCAGCGCGACCGCGACCGCGGTGTAGCCGCTGACCGTGCCGGTGAAGAGCGCGGTGACCAGCACCGCGCCCACCACCAGGCCGAGCGACTGCGGGATGCCGACCCAGCCGGAGACGGCGGCGCGCTGCGCGACCGGCACCCGGTCCGGGACGGCCGCGGTCAGCGAGGCCAGCATGGCGTTCAGGAAGATCTGCACGGCGGTCCAGCAGAGCGCGACGCCGAGCAGCGTCTGCTGCCGGGACAGCAGCAGCAGGCCGATCGCGGCGAGCACCGTGCCGCCGAACGTCCACGCGTGCCGCCGACCCAGTTCGCGGCCGCCGACGCGCAGGCAGGTGCGGTCGGAGAGCGCGCCGGCCAGCGGGTTCGCGATGATCGCGGCGAACGCGCCGGCCGCCATCACCCAGGCGAGCGCGGCCTCCTTGCCGGCCGGTGCGATGCGCTCGATCTGCAGCGGCAGCAGCACCTGGATCGGCGTGAAGAACGCCATCCAGAGACCGAGGTTCGCGCCGAACAGCAGCAGGATCCAGGTGCGGTGCACGCGGGCGGTCGGTTCGGCCAGCGCGGTCGGCAGCGACGTGGGCGTGGGATCGACGGTGGTCAGGTGCCACCTCCGCTCGCCGGGCGCCGGGCGGATGATCCGCACGACGGCAGAAGGTGAAAGTTGCTCGGACTGTAGTCGTTCGGCGCGCCGTGCGGAACCCCACCGGAAATTACCGGCATGCGCCTAAGCTCCCGTTTGTCCCAGCGAGGTGACCAGGGGAAGGCGGCGCCGGATGGTCGTGGTGGAACGGCACGGCCGCGTCGGCGCGCCGGCCGAGGCGGTGTGGGACGTGGTGCGGTGCGCGGAGACGCTGCCGCGCTGGCTGGCCGGCGTGGCCCGGTGCGAGCAGGACGGCGACGGCCACGGCGCCCGCCGCCGGATGACCGGCGAGACCGGCGCGGAGGTACGGGCCCGGATCATCGCCTACCGGGAGCCCTCGCTGATCGCCTGGCGGGAGTGCGCGGACGCGGACGCGCCCGGTGACCCACCGCCGGTGCCGATCGCGCGGGTCAGCGCGGAACTGCACGTGGAGCTGCGCCCGGACGGGGACGGCACGCTGGTCCGGCTGATCCGGGTGCACCGGCCGGGCGGCTTCTGGCGCGGCGTGGCGCTGCGGCTGTTCGGCGTGCGCCGGATCGCGAACCGCCTGGACCGCTCGCTGGCCGTGCTCGCGGCCGGCCGCATGCGTCGCGCCGACGAGGAGGCCCCCGCGCGGGCCGAGGGCCTCGACGCCCGGATGCGCCGGCTGGACGAGGGGTTCGCGACCCGGATGCGCCGGGACGGCGACCTCGCCGCGCGCGACGCGGATCGGGGCGCGGGCGTGCCGGAACCGCGCGAGCCCGGTCCCTCGGTGCGGGGGTCCGGGCTCGTACGACGTACCGTGCGCTGATTTTGATCCTTCAGAGGCGGAAGCGGCTGACCAGCGTCTGCAGGTGACCCGCGGTGCCGCTGAGCGCGCTGGCCGCGTCCTGCGACGTGCCCACCGCGCCCCGGGTCGTCTCGACGGTGTCGTTGACCCGGCTCATGGTCGCCGCGATCTGCTCGCTGCCCTGTGCCACCTCGCCGATGTTGCGGGCCATCTCGTTCGTGGTCGCGGCCTGCTCCTCGACCGCGGCCGCGATCGCGTTCTGGAAGTCGTTGACCCGGGTGATCGTCGCGGTGATCGCCTCGATCGCCTGGACCGCCTTGGAGGTGTCGGCGTCGATCGCGGACACCCGCGCGGTGACGTCCTCGGTGGCCCGCGCGGTCTCCTGCGCCAGCTCCTTGACCTCGCCGGCGACCACCGCGAAGCCCTTGCCGGCCGCGCCCGCCCGGGCCGCCTCGATGGTCGCGTTCAGCGCCAGCAGGTTGGTCTGCTCCGCGATGCTGGCGATCAGCTTCACCACGTCCGCGATCTTCTCGCTGGACACCCGCAGCTCGTCGATCACGTCCGCGGCCTTCTTGGTCAGGCCCACGCCGTCCCGGCCGGCCGACGCGGCCTCCTGCGCGTTGCTGGAGATCTCGCTGATCGACGCGCCCATCTCCTCCGCGCCGGCCGCGACCGTGGAGACCGCGCGGGAGACGTCCGCCGCGGTCTCGCCGGCCACGCCCGCCTCGGCCGCCGCGGTGGAGGACGCGGAGGCCAGTTCGCCACCGACGTCCGCGACCCGGCTCGCGGCCTGCGCGACCTGGTGGGACGCGTCGGTGACCTCGCTCATCAGCTCGCGCAGGCCGGTGACCGCGGTGTTCAGCGCGTGCCCCATGTTGGCGATCTCGTCGCCGCCGGAGGGCGCCACCCGGACGGTCAGGTCGCGCTCGGCCAGCCCGGCCAGCGCGCCGGTCAGGTCGCCGACCCGGCGGGAGATCCGGCGGGCCTGCACGTAGGCGAGCACGCCGCCGCCGATCGCCAGGATCAGGCCGACCATGATGAAGGCGGTGAGCATCTCGCTGCGGCCCTCGTCGACCTTGGTCATCGCGGCCGAGTAGTCCGGCAGGTAACCGCCGACCGCGATCGCCCACTTGTACGGCTCGTAGTAGGTGACCACGGTCCGGGTGTCCGCGACCGCGTCGTCGCTCGTGCCGGCCAGCTGGTACGTCGCGGTCGCGTTCTCGCCCGCGCCCAGTTCCACGCCGTGGGTGATGATCTCGTCGACGTACGCGGTGCCGTCCGCGTCCGTGGCGTCCAGCAGCGTCTGGTCGACGGCCTCGGGAATGTTGGACGCGATCACCCGGCCGCGGTCGGCGGCACCGGCGCTGAGCACCGACACCCAGCCGTTGCGGCCGACCTGGGTCTCCGCGATCGTGCTGGTCAGCTCCTGGATCGCCTCGGCCTGCGGCACGCCGTAGAACAGCGAGCCGATCACCCGGCCGTCGGCGTCCTTGACCGGGTCGTACGCGGTGATGAACCAGGTGCCGACCACCTGCGCCACGCCGCGGTAGGACTTGCCCGACTTGATCGCGGCGGCGACCGCGTTGTCCGTGCCGTCCGCGTTCTTCGCCGGGATGTACGTGCCGATCGCGCGGTTGCCGTTCGCCGCCTTCACGTTCGTGGCGACGCGCAGCAGGTCACCGGCCTCGTTCATGCGCTGGAAGACGGTGACGTACCCGCCGATCAGCTGCGTGATGTCGTCGACCAGCGGCGTGGGGGTCGCGAGGTTGCGGTTCTGGCCGAGCCACTGGCCGGCGACCTCGGCGCGCGGCAGCGACACCGTGGTCTTCGCCTGGGTGACCTGGTTGGTGGCCTCCCAGGACGCGGTCTGGCCGCCGTCCAGCGTCATGCCGCCCGCGTTGGCCAGGACCGTGTTCGCGGTGGCCATGTCCCGGTTGACCTGGTTCTGCACGGTGTCGCCGGAGGCCTTCACCAGCTGCGTGATGCCGGCGCTGACGGCGGTGAGGTTCTCGTCGGTGAGCGTGTTGACGCTCTCCTCGGTGGTCTCCTGGAACGAGGCCGACTCGTACGCGCCGACGCCGACCAGGATCGAGGCGGTGACGACCACCCCGCCCACGCCGAGCAGCAGCAGCTTGTGCCGGAGCTGGAACCCGTTCTGCAACCATCCCACGCGCATGACCGACCAGATCGGCGGATCTTGTCCGATTATGAGCGGAATGCTGTAGATGAAAAACCCCGCCGCCCGGACGGAACCGGGCGGCGGGGTGTTCTACGGCCGTGCGTCAGGAATCGCCGCCGGTCTCACCGACCGGCGCCGCGTGCACGTCGTCGATCGCGTACTTGCGGGCCGCGTCCACCGGCACCGCGGCCGGTACCTTGCCGTCCAGCGCGAGCTGGCGCAGCGTGGCCACCGTGATCGACTCCGCGTCCACGTGGAAGTGGCGGCGCAGTGCGTGCCGGGTGTCCGACATGCCGAAGCCGTCCGTGCCCAGCGACGTGTACGACCCCGGGATCCAGCGCGAGATCAGGTCCGGCACCGCGCGCATGAAGTCGCTGACCGCGACGACCGGGCCGCCGACGCCGGACAGCTTCTCCTGGACGTACGGCTTGCGCGGCGCGTCGCCGGGGTGCATCAGGTTGTGCTCCTCGACCTCGACCGCGTCGCGGCGCAGCTCGGTCCAGGACGTCACCGACCACACCTCCGCGGCCACGCCCCAGTCCTGCGCCAGCTGCTGCTGCGCCTTGAGCGCCCAGCCCATGCCGGTGCCGGAGGCCAGGATCGCCGCCTTCGGGGCGTCGCCGTCCACCGCCGGGGCGGGGGAGTAGCGGTAGATGCCCTTGAGCAGGCCCTCCACGTCCAGGTTGTCCGGCTGGGCCGGCTGGAGGATCGGCTCGTTGTAGACGGTGAGGTAGTAGAAGATGTTCTCCTGCTTCTCGCCGTACATCCGGTGCAGGCCGTTCTCGACGATGTGCGCGATCTCGAACCCGAACGCCGGGTCGTACGCGACGACCGCCGGGTTCGTGGCCGCGAGCAGCAGCGAGTGACCGTCCTCGTGCTGCAGGCCCTCACCGTTGAGCGTGGTGCGGCCCGCGGTGGCGCCGATCACGAAGCCGCGCGTCATCTGGTCCGCCGCGGCCCAGAAGCCGTCGCCGGTGCGCTGGAACCCGAACATCGAGTAGAAGATGTAGAGCGGGATCATCGGCTCGTCGTGCGTGGCGTACGCCGAGCCCGCGGCCGTGAAGGACGCGACCGAGCCGGCCTCGTTGATGCCCTCGTGCAGGATCTGGCCGGTCGTCGCCTCCTTGTACGACAGGAACAGCTCCCGGTCCACCGACGTGTAGTTCTGGCCGTGCGGCGAGTAGATCTTCTTCGTCGGGAAGAGCGAGTCCAGGCCGAACGTGCGCGCCTCGTCCGGGATGATCGGCACCCAGCGCTTGCCGAACTCCTTGTCCTTCATCAGGTCCTTGAGGAGCCGGACGAAGGCCATCGTGGTGGCGACCTTCTGCTTGCCCGAGCCGCGCTTGATGTCGCCGAACGTCTCGGTCGGCGGGATCGCCAGCTTCTTCGCCACGGTCCGCCGGGACGGCAGGTAACCACCGAGCGCCTTGCGCCGCTCCTGGAGGTACTGCATCTCCTCGGAGTCCTCGGCCGGCTTGTAGTACGGCGGGAGGTACGGGTTCTCCTCGAGCTGCTTGTCCGAGATGTCCAGGTAGAGGCGGTCGCGGAACGTCTTCAGGTCGTCCAGCGTCAGCTTCTTCATCTGGTGCGTCGCGTTGCGCGCCTCGAAGTGCGACCCGAGCGTCCAGCCCTTGATCGTCTTCGCCAGGATCACGGTCGGCTGGCCGGTGTGCTCGGTCGCCGCCTTGTAGGCCGCGTAGAGCTTGCGGTAGTCGTGACCGCCGCGCTTCAGGCCCCAGATCTCGTCGTCCGACAGACCCTCGACCATCTTGCGGGTACGCGGGTCGCGCCCGAAGAAGTGCTCGCGGACGTACAGACCCGACTCGGCCTTGTACGTCTGGTAGTCACCGTCCGGCGTGGTGTTCATCAGGTTCACCAGCGCGCCGTCGGTGTCCGCGGCGAGCAGCGGGTCCCACTCCCGGCCCCAGACGACCTTGATGACGTTCCACCCGGCGCCGCGGAAGAACGACTCCAGCTCCTGGATGACCTTGCCGTTGCCGCGCACCGGCCCGTCCAGGCGCTGCAGGTTGCAGTTGACCACGAAGGTGAGGTTGTCCAGCTCCTCGCGGGCGGCCAGGCCGATCGCGCCGAGCGACTCGACCTCGTCCATCTCGCCGTCGCCGAGGAACGCCCAGACGTGCTGGTCGGACGTGTCCTTGATGCCGCGGTGCTGCAGGTAGCGGTTGAACCGGGCCTGGTAGATCGCGTTCATCGGGCCGAGGCCCATGGACACGGTCGGGAACTCCCAGAAGTCCGGCATCAGGCGCGGGTGCGGGTACGACGGCAGGCCGCCGCCCCGGTGCGAGAGCTCCTGGCGGAACCCGTCCAGGGTGTCCTCGGAGAGGCGCCCCTCCAGGTAGGCGCGCGCGTACATGCCCGGCGACGCGTGGCCCTGGAAGTAGATCTGGTCGCCGCCGCCCGGGTGGTCCTTGCCGCGGAAGAAGTGGTTGAAACCGACCTCGTAGAGGCTGGCGGACGACGCGTACGTCGAGATGTGGCCACCGACGCCGATCTCCGGGCGCTGCGCGCGGTGCACCGTCATCGCGGCGTTCCACCGGATGTAGGCGCGGATCCGGCGCTCGATCATCTCGTCGCCGGGGAACCAGGGCTCCTGCTCCGGCGGGATGGTGTTGATGTAGTCGGTCGACGTCAGCGGCGGCACACCGACCTGACGCTCCCGCGCCCGCTCCAGCAGTCGAAGCATGACGTAGCGCGCACGCTTGGCGCCGCCCTCGTCGATCACTCCATCAAGCGACTCGACCCACTCGCTCGTCTCTTCGGGGTCAATGTCCGGAAGCTGGCTTGGTAGGCCATCGCTGATGACCGGGCGCTTGCGTTCCGTGGCCACGGGCATTCCTCAGGGTAGATGGAATCGGTCTATCTGTGGGATAAGTCTCTCCGGTCATCCTGCCTCGTATGACGGGGGGCGTCACGCTTACCACCGTCAGACGCGATGCTTGACACAGATACCGCACGGTAACTTCCGCTTAACGAGGCAGATGTCCGGGGTGGGAGACTGCGCGTCATGCGCACCGAGGTGATCACCGTCCGCACCGGGGGCCGCCCCGCCGTCGCGGACATCACGGACCAAGCCGCCCGTTTCGTCGCAGATCAGGGTGACGGTCTGCTCAACGTCTTCGTCCCGCACGCCACGGCCGGGGTGGCGATCCTGGAGACCGGCGCCGGCTCGGACGACGACCTGCTGACCGCGCTGGACGACCTGCTGCCCACGGACGACCGCTGGCGGCACCGGCACGGCTCGCCCGGCCACGGTCGGGACCACGTGATGCCCGCGTTCGTGCCGCCGCACGCCACGCTGCCGGTGCTCGACGGCCGGATCGCGCTCGGCACCTGGCAGTCGATCTGCCTGGTCGACCCGAACGGCGACAACCCCGAGCGCCAGGTCCGCTTCTCGTTCCTGCCCGGCTAGATTTTCGGCATGAGCGACGTCACCCCCGCCGCACCGGCCGACTCGACGATCACCGGCGTGATCGTCTACCCGGACCGCGCCCGCGTCACCCGGCAGGCCACCGTGCGGCTGCCCGCCGGCGATCACACCGTGCCGCTCGGCCCGCTGCCGGCGTCCGTCGACGCGAGCTCGGTCCGGGTCGGCGGTCGGGGCGCGGCCACCGTGCTCGGCGTGGACGTGACCACGTTCTACGCGGCCCGCAGCGCGGACCCCGAGGTGGTGACGCTGGAGGAGCGGCGGCGCGCGCTCGAGGACGCGCGGCGCGAGCTGGACGACGACGACGCGATCGAGCAGGAGCGCGCGGAGTTCCTGCACGAGCTGGGCCGCCGCGCCGGCACCAGCTACGCGAAGGCGCTGGCCGAGGGCACGGCCGCGCCCGCCGCGATCGCGGGCTTCGGCGACTCGCTGGCCGAGCAGCTCGGGGCCGGCAAGGCCCGGCAGCGCGCGGCCGCGCAACGGCGGGAGCGGCTCGAGGAGGAACTGGCCGCGGTGCACCGCGAGCTGGACGTGCTCCACCAGAAGACGGCGCCGGACCGGCTGGTCGCGATGGTCGCGCTGGAGATGGCGCACACCGGCGCGGTCGAGCTGGAGCTGTCCTACGTCACGCACGGCGCGTCCTGGGAGTCCAGCTACGACGTGCGGCTCGACGCGGACGGCGACACGCTCACGCTGACCTGGTTCGGGCTGGTGTCGCAGCACACCGGCGAGGACTGGCCGGAGACCGACCTGCGGCTCTCCACCGCGCGCCCGGCCAGCCTGGTGGCGGTGCCCGACCTGGACCCCTGGTTCCTGGACCGGTGGCGCCCGGCGCCGCCGATGCCGCCCGCGCCGATGCCCGTCTACGGGGCGTCCTACGACGTCACGGGACCCCCGATGGCGGCCGGTGCGGCGCCGGCGATGGCGCGGGCCAAGGTCGTGGAGGCGGTCGCCACCGTGGAGCAGGGCCCGGCCGCGGCCACCTACCGCCCGGCCCGGCCGGTCGCGGTGCCGGCGGACGGGACCTCGCACCGGGCCGTGGTCGCGTCGCTGGAGCTGCCCGCCCGCCTCGACCACGTGACCGCGCCGGTCCGGGACCCCGGTGCCTACCTGCGGGCCACCGTGACCAACGCCAGCGAGCACACGCTGCTGCCCGGCCCGGCCGCGGTGTTCCACGGCGGCGACTTCGTCGGGCGTACCCGGCTGAAGCCCTGGGCCCCGGGCGAGGAACTGGAACTGGCGCTCGGCGTGGACGACCGGGTGCGGGTGGAGCGCGAGCAGACCCGCCGCACCGCGACCAAGGCCGCCCTGTCCGCCACCCGCCGCCGCGAGGCGGAGTACACGATCACGATCGGCAACCACACTCCCCGCGCGGCGCAGGTCACGGTGCTGGACCAGCTGCCGGTGTCCCGGGACGAGGCGATCGCGGTGCGCGAGACCCGGTTCGACCCGGCACCGGCCGAGCGCACCGAGATGGGCGAGCTGACCTGGCGACTGCAGGTCCCGGCCGGCGAGACGCGGACCGTCGTGTTCGGATTCCGGGCCGAGATCGGCAAGGGCGTCGAGCTGGACGGGTGGCGTGAGTGAACCGTCTCCATCAGACCGTTCGAGTGGCCCCCGACGGCACGGGTCGGTAATGCTTTCGGGGTGACCACCCCTCAAGATCTCGACGAGCGGTTCCGGGAGGCGGTCGGCGCGCTGACCAAGCCGGACGAGCGGCGGACGTCCGCCGACCCCGTCCGGGACGGCAGCGGGTTGACCGGCGCCCGGGCCCTCGAACTCTTCGACGCCCAGCTCACCAGCCGTCACCTCGACCTGGCCTCGCGCTGGCTGCGCAGCTTCGGCGAGGGGTTTCACACGATCGGCTCGTCCGGCCACGAGGGCAACGCGGCGGTCGCGGCCGCGGTCCGGCACACCGACCCGGCACTGCTGCACTACCGCTCCGGCGGCTTCTACTGCGCCCGCGCGGTCCAGGCGGCCGGCGGCGAGTCCCCGCTCGGGGCCGGGCCCCGGCACGCGGCCGCGGAGCACGACGACGGCGTCTCGCTGGCCGAGGCGGCCCGGGACGTGCTGCGCGGCGTGGTCGCGTCCAGCCAGGAGCCGATCGCGGGCGGCCGGCACAAGGTCTTCGGCAACGCGGCGCTGCACGTGGTGCCGACCACGTCCACGGCCGCGTCACACCTGCCCCGCGCGGTCGGCACCGCGGTGGCGATCGAGCACGGCCGGCACCTGGCATCCGTGGAACGGACCGGCCCGTCCCGGCCGGCGCCGGTCTCGCCGTGGCCCGCGGACGCGATCGTGGTCGCCTCGTTCGGCGATGCCTCGATCAACCACGCCAGCGCGCAGGCCGCGTTCAACACGGCCGGCTGGTCCGACCACTCCGGCGCCAAGGTGCCGCTGCTGCTGGTCTGCGAGGACAACGGGCTGGGCCTCAGCGTGCCGTCGCCGGAGGGCTGGGTCGCGGCGCTGCTCTCCACCCGGCCGGGCATCCGGTACTTCCACGCGGACGGGTGCGACCTGGCCGCCACCTACGACGCCGCGGCCGAGGCCACCGCGTACGTGCGGACCGAACGCCGGCCGGCCGTGCTGCACCTGGAGCTGGTCCGGCTGATGGGGCACGCCGGTGCGGACGCGGAGATCGGCTACCGCACCGCGGCCGAACTGGCCGCGGACGTCGCCCGGGACCCGCTGGTCGGCACCGCGCGGCTGCTGGTCGAGGCCGGGCTGGCCGGGCCCGCCGAGCTGATCGGACGGTACGACGAGATCGGCTGGCTGGTCCGCAAGGTCGCCGAGGAGGTGCTGGGCGAGTCCAAGCTCGCCACCGCGGCCGAGGTGATGGCGCCGATCGCGCCGCGCCGCCCGGTGCGGACCGCGCACGCGATCACCGAGGCCGCCTCGTTCGCCACCGGCCCCGGCGCGGCCGCGCGGGCGTCGGCGCTGGACCGGCTGCCGGAGACGCGCGGGCCGCTCACGCTCGCCCAGACCATCAACGCGACGCTGGCCGACGCCGCGCTGACGTACCCCGGGATGATCATTTTTGGTGAGGACGTGGCCGTCAAGGGCGGCGTCCACGGCGTGACCAAGGGCCTCGCCGACCGCTTCGGCCGGGACCGGGTGCTGGACACGCTGCTGGACGAGACGTCCGTCCTCGGCCTGGGCCTCGGCGCCGGGCTGGCCGGCCTGCTGCCGGTCCCGGAGATCCAGTACCTCGCCTACCTGCACAACGCGGAGGACCAGCTGCGCGGCGAGGCCGCCACCATGCAGTTCTTCAGCCGCGGCGCGTACCGCAACCCGATGGTCGTGCGGATCGCCGGACTCGGCTACCAGGAGGGCTTCGGCGGCCACTTCCACAACGACAACTCGCTGGCCGTGCTCCGCGACATCCCCGGCCTGGTCGTCGCCGTGCCGGCGCGCGCGGAGGACGCGGCGCCGATGCTGCGCACCGCGCTGGCGTCCGCGCAGACGGACGGCTCGGTGGTCGCGATCGTCGAGCCGATAGCGCTCTACCACACGCGTGACCTCTACGCGGAGGGCGACGGCGAATGGCTCGCCACCTACGCGGCCCCGGGCGGCTGGAACGCCGCGCACGTGCCGATCGGGCGCGCCCGCGTCTACCCGCTCGGCTCCGCCGAGGACCTGACGATCCTGACCTTCGGCAACGGGGTACGGATGTCCCTGCGCGTCGGGGCCCGGATGGCCGCCGCCGGGTACGGCGTCCGCGTGGTCGACCTGCGGTGGCTCGCGCCGCTGCCGGTCGCCGACATCATCCGGGAGGCGTCCGCCACCGGCCGGGTACTGATCGTGGACGAGACCAGGCGCTCCGGCGGCGTCGGCGAGGGCGTGCTGGCCGCGCTCGTGGACGCCGGATTCGTCGGCGCCGCACGGCGTGTCGCGTCCGTCGACTCGTTCATCCCGCTCGGCCCGGCGGCCCGTCAGGTGCTCGTTTCCGAGGACTCCATCGCCCAAGGTGCCCAGGCCCTGCTGGCCCCGTGACACTATGTATCCCGATGAGCTGGAAAGTCACGGGCGGAAGGCTCGGTGTGCCACTTGCGCCGGAGCCGGTAACTGTGTGGACTACCGGTCATCGGAAATGTTGGGGGAGACCTCGCAGCCGCCGTCCGGCGGCCGAGGGATGAGCAGGAGACAAGGAGGCACTCAACAGTGAGCGCGACCGCTGGTCAGGCCGCCGACGGCGTACGGAGCCTGGCGGACCGGTTCGGCATCGAACCGGGCATGGTGGTCATGGAGATGGGGTACGACGAGGACGTCGACCACGATCTCCGCGACGCCCTGGCCGACCGTAGTGGCAACGACCTGGTCGACGAGGACACCGACGAGGTCGTCGACGTGGCGCTGGTCTGGTTCCGCGACGGCGACGGTGACCTGTTCGAGCTGCTCACCGACGCGCTCGGCCCGCTGGCCGACGCCGGAACGGTGTGGCTGCTGACGCCCAAGGCGGGCAGGGACGGCCACGTGGAACCGAGTGAGATCAGCGAATCGGCACCGACCGCGGGTCTGACCCAGACCTCGACGGTGAACGCGGGCAAGGACTGGACCGCCGCGCGGCTCGTTACGCCGCGTACCGTCCGCGCCAAGAAGTAGACAAGCTTGCCGGTCGCCCGCCCCGGGCGGCCGGATGGTTTCACCGTCGCGGCGGCACCGGGCCCGTGCCGTCGCGGCGAGGCGTGTCCAGCGACAGAAGGTCGGCGACCATGATCGAAGTGGGCGAGAAGGCCCCCGGCTTCCTCCTCCGGAACCAGAACAACCAGGAGGTCGCGCTCGAGTCGTACCGCGGCCGCGCATCGGTCCTGCTGGTCTTCTACCCGCTGGCGTTCACCAACACCTGCCAGGGCGAATTCCACGAACTGCAGTCCCGCCTCGACGACTACCAGAACGCCACCGTCCAGGTGCTCACCGTCAGCGTCGACTCGATCTTCAGCCACAAGGTCTGGGCCGACCGCGAGGGCTTCACCTTCCCGCTGCTGGCCGACTTCTGGCCACACGGCGCCGTCGCCCGCGCCTACGGCGTCCTCGACGAACAGCGCGGCACCGCGGACCGCGGCACCTTCATCATCGACCGCGACGGCATCATCCGCTTCGCGGAGCGCCAGGACCGCGCCCGCCCCCGCGACCAGTCCGTCTGGCGCGAGGCCTTGGCCTCACTCGGCTCCGGACACCACCGCAAGGTAGGCTGACGCCCACCGGATCATCCCGGGCGCATAGCTCAGCGGAAGAGCATTCGCCTTACAAGCGAAGGGTCGCTGGTTCGAACCCAGCTGCGCCCACGACCTTGGCCGCCCCCTGTCCGCCGAGTGCGCGGACCGGGGGCGGTCGTCATTCTGCTCCGGGGCCGAGCCCCGGAGGCCCCACGGGCCGGTGGTCGCGTGCGTGCGGTGGGTTGCGTGCGTGTGGTGGTTGCGTGCGGTGGGTTGCGTGCGTGTGGTGGTTGCGTGCGGTGGGTTGCGTGCGTGTGGTGGTTGCGTGCGGTGGGTTGCGTGCGTGTGGTGGTTGCGTGCGGTGGGTTGCGTGCGTGTGGTGGTTGCGTGCGGTGGGTTGCGTGCGTGCGGTGGTGGGTGGTGGCGTGTGTGATTCGGTCTTGTTCCGGAGACAGTGCGGTGCCGCCGGCGTGGCTCGGCCGACTCACGCGGGGCAAAAGGCGTCCCCGACGGGGAGGAGACCGGCAAACTGCTGGACGGCGCGGTGTTCGGCAAGCTCGTCGGTTACGTCGGTGCCCGGCAGGAGGTCACCACCGCACGCCCACGTCGGCCGTCGGGGCGGCGAGGCGGAGTCCTGCTGGTCGTTGCGTTCGCGGCGGCCCGGCCGGGGCGTGGCCTGATCGACGGGAGGTGGATGATGCGTAGCGCCTGGTCGGTCCTGCCTGAGGCCGTCATCACGGAAATCGCCGACCGGGTGGGTGGGGCCTTCAGCGTGACGTCGGCTGTGAGCGGCGACCATGCGGAGATCGCTTCGGGTGTGACCGGCCCGGACGGGAAGGTGTTCGTCAAGGCGGCCTCCGCCGATCCGGGCGTCCGGTCGCTGCGGTACGAGCTGGCGGTCACCGGGTCTGTCGATCTGTGGCCGCCGGCGGTCCGGTGGTACTTCGAGTCCGGCGGTTGGCTGGTCGCCGGCTTCGAGCACCTCGACGGCCGGCATCCCGACCTGTCTCCCGGCAGCCCGGACCTCGACCTGCTCGCGGAAGCGCTGGAGGCCCTGCGGAGGACGCCCGCGCCGGAGGGGACCTGGTTCACGCCGGCGGGCCGGCTCGGCTGGGATCACCCCTCGATGAGGGGTGATGCGCTGGTGCACTCCGACCTCAATCCGGCCAACCTGATCGTCACGCCGGGTGGCCTGCGGATCGTCGACTGGGCGTACGCGACCAGGGCGGCGCCGTGGGTGGAACTCGCGATGCTCGTCCAGTGGCTGATCGGCAGCGGGCACACCCCCGCGGCGGCCGAGGCGTGGCTCGCGCAGTTTCCCGACTGGTCGAGGGCCGGCGAGGGCGTGCTGAACGACTTCGCGCTGCACGGCGCGGCGAAGTGGTCGGCCAGGTCCCAGCGGACTACCGACCGATGGGTGCACGACCTCGCGACCTGGACCGGAAGGTGGGCCGCTCACCGGCGGGTTTGACCTGTCTCTGCAGTCCTCGGTGGGTGTGCGGGGGATGTGCGGGAAATGTGCGCATCCGTGGATGACTGCTTCCTGACACGGTACGAGTCAGGGAGTGCATGTGAATCGACGTGGATGGGTTGAGTCGGCGGCGGCGGTGCTGGTCGCCGCGGGCCTCGGTGTGCAGGCGAGCCCGGCGGCCGCGGCCGTCACCCGGATCGAGGACACGGCGCAGGGGACCGGGATCGATCAGGTGGTGTTCTCGTCCGGATGGAGCGACTGCGCGGGCAACTGCGCGACGGCGGCGGACGGCAGTTTCAAGTGGACCAGCACGCCCGGATCGACCGCGGTCGTCCGGTTCTCCGGGGACAGCGTCCGGCTGTTCGGCATGAAGGAGCCGTGGGGCTACGTCGCGAGCGTGTCCGTCGACGGCGGCACGCCGGTCGACGTCGACTACTACGCGCCGGCGGTGTCCACCTCGACCGTCGAGGTGTACGCGGCGGCGGGTCTCGGCGCGGGCGACCACACGCTGGTCCTGACGCTGACGAACCGGAAGAACCCGGCCTCGGCCGGTGGCCGGTCGATCGGCTTCGACCGGGTCGAGACCGGCACGCCGGCCGGGACGTCCGAGCGGGCCAGCGGGCTGCCGTGGAGTTCGGGGGTGAACCCGCAGGAGCAGTCCACCGCGCGGGCCGACCAGTTCGCGGCGTTCCGGGGCGCGCCGGTCGACAACGTGGTGCTGTTCCCGCCGCGGGACAACTGGACCACGCTGTCGAATCCGCAGTGGATCGCGGACGGGTTGCCGACCGGTTTCGACGCGGCGAGGGACGACCTGGTCATGACGGTGCCGCTGTGGCCGGGGAGCAACAGCGTCGGCAGTACGGGCACCCAGGCGCAGTGGCGGAACCTGGCGGACGTCATCGAGACGAAGGACCCGAACGCGTACGTGCGGCTGGGCTGGGAGATGAACCTGCCGGCCTCGTACTGGGCGCTGACGGACGCGAACCGGGCCACCTGGCAGGCCTCGTTCGTGCAGGCGGTGCAGTGGATGAAGGCCGCGGCGCCGGGGCTGCGGATCGTCTGGAACCCGAACAAGGGCGGCGACCAGACGTGCAACAACTGCAGCCGGGCGGTGTTCCAGGCGGTCAAGTCGCTGGTCGACGTGTACGGCATCGACTCGTACGACTCCTGGCCGCCGGCCACCAACGCGGCGAACCGGGCCGTGCACCTCAACGACCTGCTGGGTGAGTCGCTGGCGTACGCGAAGGCGAACGGTAAGCCGTTCGCGGTGCCGGAGTGGGGCGTGGCGTGCAACACCGGCGGTTGCCAGTGGGCCGGTAACGCGGGCGGCGACAACCCCCTCTACATCCGCGATTACCTGGGCTTCTTCAACGCCCACGCGGCCGACCTCGCGTTCGAGTCGTACTTCGACGAGCCGGCTGCCTACATCCGGTCCGCGCTGAGCACGAGCCCGATCGGCCCGAACGCGCCCGCCGCGTACCGGGCGGACATCCAGGCGTACCGCGCCTGACCTCCGGCGCGGGGCCTCGCCGGGATCCGGGGCCCCGCGTCACCGGCGGCCGGGTCCCGGTGCACAACGGGTCCGCGGACGCGCCGGTACGGCTGCACGTCGACGTGACCGGATACCCGCATGTGGCGTCGACGCCGACGCTGGACCTGCCGTCACGGGGGCAGGCAGTTCCTGCACGGAGGTGACGCCGTACCCGATGTCCACTGTGGTCCGCCCCGACCGGACGGATCGGTGCCGATCTGACCACTCCCCTTGGCACGGTCGCGAACCTTTGGTCAACTGGGACCGACGGAACGACCTGACTCGATGCCCGCGCCCCCGACCGGGGCGCGGGCGGAGTGGCATCGGGGGTGGCACGGTGGCACTGCGTTTCACGCTCCTCGGGCCGGCGACCGTGCGGCGCGAGGACCGGCTCCTTCCCGTACCGTCCGGGCGTCCGTCCGCTCTGCTGGCCGCGCTGCTGCTGGGCCGCGGCCGGATGTCGGCGGACCGGCTGACCGAGGCGCTGTGGGACGAGCCGCCCGCCTCCGCCGCGTCGAATCTGCGCAGCTACGCCGCCGCGCTGCGCCGTCTGCTCGGTGCGGACGGTGACCGGCTGCACCGCACCGGCGACGGTTACCTGCTGCGGGTCGAGGACGGCGAGCTCGACCTGCACGACTGGGAGCGTGCCGTCGCCGCCGCGCAGCGCGCCACCGAGCGAGGCGGTCCGGGTGAGGCAGCCGACCTGCTGGCGGGCGCGCTGGACCGGTGGCGCGGGCCCGCGGCGGAGGGCGTGACCCGGCGCGGCGCGGTGGGCCGCGCGCTGGACGCGCTGGACGAGGCCCGCTCCGCCGCGACGGAGCGGTTCGCCCGCGCCTGCGTCGACGCGGGCCGCCTCGACCGGGCGATCGCCTGCCTGCGCCCGTTCGTCGCCGAGCACCCCACTCGCGAGACGGCCTGGGAGTGCCTGGTGGAGGCGCTGTCCCGCGGCGGCGACCGGGCCGGCGCGCTGGAGACGTTCGGGGCCGCCCGCGCGGCGCTGGCGGCGGAGCTCGGCATCGAGCCCGGCCCCGGGTTGCGGGAGTGGCACACCCGGCTCCTCCGCGGCGAGCCGGTCGTGGCGAGCACCGGCACCGGCGGCGTCCGGACGCTGCCACCGGACACCGAGCTGGTCGGCCGCGCCGCACTGCTCGACGAGGTGGTCGGTGCGGTCACCGGTGGGCCACCCGGCTGTGTCGTCGCGCTGCACGGCCCGGCCGGGGTCGGCAAGTCGGTGCTGGCCGTGCGGGCCGCCTGGCGCCTGGCGGCCGACCACCCGGACGGGCAGCTCTACCTGGACATGTACGGCAGCACGCCGGGCCTGACGCCGCTGCGCACCGGCGACGCGGTCGCCGGCCTGCTGCACGCGCTGCGCGTGCCGACGAGCGGCGGCGAGGACGCGCAGCTGCGCACGCTGAGCGCGGAGCTGCGTGACCGGCGGTGCGTGGTGCTGCTCGACAACGTGGTGGACGCGGCGCAGGTGCGTCGGCTGCTCACCGGCCTCACCGGCGCCACGGTCATCGTCACCAGCCGGGCCGTGCTGTCCACGCTCGACGTGCGCCGGCACGTCGCGGTGGACGTGCTCACCCCGGCGTCGTCGGCCGCGCTGCTCGCCCGGCTCGACGGGCAGCGCCGGGTCGAGGCCGCGCCGGCGGACGCGGACGCGTTGGCGGAGCTCTGCGGTCACCTGCCGCTCGCGCTCCGGATCGTCGGCGCCCGGCTGGCCGGCCGCGCGGACCGGTCGCTGGCCGACATGGTGACCCGGTTGACGGACGAGCGGCACCGCCTGGACGAACTGGCCGCCGACGATCTCGCGGTGCGTTCTGCCCTCGCCCTGACCTGCGGCACCCTCCGGGACCGGCCCGGGGGCGGGCGGGCGCTGGACCTCTTCGACGCCTGGGGCGCGGTCGGCGCGCCGCTGATGGGAGTCGACCTCGCCCGCGCGCTGACCGGCGCCGACCGGTGGACGGCCCGGGCCGCGCTGGACCTGCTGGCCGAGGTGCGGCTGGTCGAACCGGCCGGTGACGAGCGGTACCGGCTGCACGACCTGGTGCGGATCTTCGCGATGGAGCGGGCGGCCGGCCGGACCGCGGATCCGGTGCGCCGCGCCCGGCGCTACTTCCTGGCGACCGCCCGCCGGGCCCGTGACCTGCTGCGGCCCAACGTCCACCGGGCGGACGACGGCGTCGCCGAGACCGTGCCGACGGTCGCGCTGGCGGACGACCGGGACGCGGTGCACTGGTTCGAGACGGAGCGGGTCAACCTGCGCGACGCGATCACGCGGTGTGCCCGCGACGGCACGCCGGAGGGCGATGCCTTCGCTGCCCGGCTGGTCGTCGAGCTGTACCCGTTCCTGCCGATGCGCGGCTACTACACGGACTGGCAGGAGCTGGCGGAGGCCGCGCTGCGGTGTGCCCGGCGGGCCGGGGACGCGCGCGACGAGATCGGCGTCCTGATCCAGCTCGCCGGCGCCCGGACCCGGGCCGCACGGCACCGGGAGGCGATCGGCGCGCTGCGGTCGGCGCTGGAGGTGGCCGAACGGCTCGCCGACGGTTCGCTGACCGCGCTGGTCCTGGACCACCTGGCGGTCGCGCTCACCCACGCCGGCCAGCTCGTCGAGGCGAAGGAGACGTTCCTGCGCTGCGTGGACCTGCACCGCGCCGGCGGGCACCGTTCCCGGCTCGGCATCACGCTCAACAACCTCGCGGACTGCCGCCGCCAGCTCGGCGAGTACGACGACGCGCTGCGGCACCTCTCCGAGAGCCTGGAACTGCGGCGTGCCCTCGGTGACCAGATCGGCGTCGGCGTGACCACGTTGTCGATCGGGCAGGTCTTCGCGGAGCACGGCCGGGCCGGCGAGGCACTCACCTGGCTCACCGACGCCCGCGCGCTGACCCGGGACAGCGGCAACCGCGAGGGCGAGTGGCGGGCGCTGACCGTCCGGGCCGGACTGCTCCGCGCCGCCGGTCGTCCGGGCGATGCCCGAGCCGACCTGGTGGCCGCGCTCGCGCTGTCCGAGTCGGTCGGCGACGACACCGGTGCGGATCAGGTGCGCATGGCGCTCGCCGCACTGTCCTGGACGGCGGAGGAGCCGGCTCTCCGTTGAGCCGGCTCCGCCGCACGTGCGCGTCAGGGTCGGTCGATGGACTGCTCCGCGTGGGAGGCCGGGGCGGTGAGGGCGGCGACGCGGGCGGCCAGCGCGTCGAGGACCTGTTGGGCGTCGGCGTCGGGGATGGCGTCGGCCAGGGTGTCGGGGGAGATGCCGGAGTCCTTGATCGCCTCGCTGAGCTGCTCGGCGGAGAGGCCGGCCAGCGTGCTCTTGACGACCTGGGCCGAGTCGACCATCTGGTCGCTGGACGAGAGCAGGACGGTGAGGTCGCGCTGGATCGCCTGGAGCCGGCGGAAGATCTCCGCGCGGTCCACGCCGCCGTTGTGGGTCGGCGAGACGCCCGGCGGGTAGCCGCCGTTGAAGAGCAGTCGCCAAAGGTCTTCGGCCGCAGCCATGTCGCCCTCCTCAGAGCCGTGTGACCGCCAGGTGGCGAGGGACTCGCCGGCGAGTATGGAGTGGATCCGGTTCATCGCGTCCGCGGAGTTGACGAAGCGGCGGATGAACGAGATGTGCAGGTGCCAGAGGTGCGTGGAGTCGCGCCCCGGGTCCGGCCCGGCGTCCGCGCCGACGCCGAGCGGCCGCCCGCCGGTGAGGACGTAGCAGTAGACGGACCGGTTGTCCTTGGTGCCGATGAACTCGCGGATGATCGGCACGCCGCCGATGTAGAGCCGCTCGTCCCGGGCCCGCGCCGCCACGTCGAGCCGGGACGTGTACCTGCGCATGGCGTCCGCGGACATCGTCAGGTCGAGGGCCGCCGCCTTGTCGCCCGGCCCCTGCCGGTCGGCGGCGACGTCCGCCCGCGAGTAGTCGCTGGTCGCGACCGCGTTGCGATAGTTGTGATAGCCCGGTTTGGCCGCGTAGATGCCGCCGAGCAGTGCGGACGGTTCCAATCTGTCGAACCGTTCCCACAGCGACCAGATCTCATCGGTGATCCGGGCCGGGTTGGGATTGCGCGCCACCAGCTGCACCTCCTTTTCGCACTGTCGACATGACGGTAAATATGCCCAATCGGAGGTGACGGTAGTGCTGCGTGCGGCATCCGCCACGTCCTGAACCGTGTATTTCTGGCCCGTACCGCCGGTGACCAGCGGTGATCCGCAAGGGGGCGTCGGCCGGTGGCTCGCTCGAACGGGTGATGCACGCGGATCATGCGTCGCCGGCGTGCCAATTTCACACGGCCACGGCCTGCGGCTTCATTCGTCGCCGAGGGCATTCACGCCTTCTGCGGCATCTAACGTATTTCTCGTCCACCGTCAAAGGTTCTTGACACCGCACGCCGTCACGGGAGCGGAGAGGCCGCGATTGATTACGCAGCGTATCGAAAAATGGGATGCATCCATTGATCCGCGGCGCTACCGTCGGACCCGTGCAGACTCTCCAGGTCATGACCGTCGCGGCCGCGCGAGCTTCCCGCTCGCCGGTCGTCGCTGCCTGAGCCTCTCTGCGCTCCCCACGCGGCCGGAAACGGCCGCGTCGCCCTTTCCGGCCCTCCCCGTGTTCCCGGAAGGGCATCATCATGAGAACCGACCAGACGGTACGGACATTCGTCGACTTCTACGTCGAGCGCGGCCATCGCGAGATCGTCGGCAGCACGCTCATCCCGCCGCCCGGCGACCCCGTGCTGTTCACCACGTCCGGCATGCACCCGCTCACGCCCTATCTGACCGGCCGCCCGCACCCGCTCGGCCGGCGCCTGGTCGACGTGCAGCGCTGTCTGCGCACCACCGACCTGGACGAGGTCGGCGACCGCACCCACCTCACCACGTTCGAGATGCTGGGCACCTGGTCGCTCGGTGACTACGACGGACCGCAGAGCCTGCGCTGGGGCCACGAGCTGCTGACCGGCCCGTTCGGGCTGGATCCGGGCCGGCTGCACGCGACCGTGCACCCGTCCGACGAGCTGGCGCCCGGCGTGTGGCGGGGTCTCGGCGTACCGGTGGAGATCACCGCGGAGAACTGGTGGTCGAACGGTCCGACCGGCCCCTGCGGACCCGACTCGGAGATCTTCTACTGGACCGGCGACGGCCCGCCCACCGGCGCGCCGACCGCGGACGACCGCTGGGTGGAGATCTGGAACCACGTCACCATGCGGTACGACCGGGGGCCCGACGGCGCGCTGACGCCGCTCGGCCGGCCCGCGGTGGACACCGGGCTGGGCCTGGAACGGCTGGTCACCATCCTGCAGAGGGCGGGTTCCGTCTACGGCACGGACGGGTTCGCGTCCTGGTTCACGCACGTGCCGCCGCTCTGGCCGCTCGGCGAGACGGACACCCGCGTGGTGTGCGACCACCTGCGCTCCGCGATCGTGGTGATCGGGGACGGCGTCCGCCCGGCGAACACCGGGCGCGGCTACGTGCTGCGCCGGCTGCTGCGCCGGGTCCTCACGCTGCTCTGGCGGGACGACCCCGGCCGTACGCTCGGCGCGCTCCCGGTGGAACCGGTCACGCACACGATCGCGCACTTCGGACTGCCGGTCACGCCGCCGGAGGTCCGCACGGTCCTGCACGACGAGGAGCGGCGCTTCCGCGACCTGCTCGACCGTGGGCGCCGGGTGCTCTCCCGGCGGCTGCGGCGCGGCGGTCCGCTCCGCGAGGAGGACTACCGCGACCTGCACGACACCCACGGGCTGCCGCGCGACCTGGTGGAGTCGCTGCTGAACTCGTGAGTGTCCGCCGCCGGCGGCACGGTCGTCGCCCCGGACGGTCCCGTCGTGACCCTCGACGGAACCGGTGCTCCGGGACGACGGCCGCGCCGCCGGTCGGAGGAGCCTCGGGTGGCGCGGGACCGCTCGGTTCCCGCACGGCGAGGCGGCACGGCGGCGATCCCGGTTGCGGTGGTGACGCGCCGCCGTACGCCAGCAACTCTGCCCGGCCCCGCGCCGCCGCACCATCGGGAACACAGGCCGCGAAACCGTGCTTAACGGACTTTCACCATGCCGGCTCGGACGAGCCCGAACGGGGGACCTTGCGCGCGCCGTCCAGATACTGACAACATCTGAATGTTGCTGTCATCTGAAATGGGGATGCGTTGTGGAACTGGACCTGACCGACCCGGAGCTGTTGCGGGACCCGATCGCCGCCTACGACCGGGCGCGGGAGGCGGCACCCGTGGTACGGCTGACCACGCCCGGCTTCGGCGTGCTGTGGGGCGTCACCCGGCACGCGGACGCCCGCGCCATGCTCACCGACCCGCGCCTGGCACCGTCGCCGGAGAGCTTCATCCGGATGGGCGTGCCGGAGCACTGCCGGCAGTACATGCGCACCATGCAGGAGCGGGACGGGCCGGAACACCGGCGGCTGCGCGACCTGGCCCGGCCCGCGTTCACGCCGCGCCGCGCCGAGGCGATGCGGCCACGCATCGCACCGCTGATCGACCGGCTGCTCGACGACCTGCCCGGTCACGCCCGGGACGGCGTCACCGACCTGCTGGCACACGTGGCGCAGCCGCTGCCGATGGACGTGATCTGCGAGCTGGCCGGCGTGCCGGCGGCGGAACGTGACCGGTGGCGCACGCACGGCGCGGTGATCCTCGCCGGCGACGGACGCGCGCTGATGGCCCGCGTCCCCGAGATGATCGACGACGCGATCCGCGCGGTCGGGGGCGGGCGAGCCGGCGACGACATGATCGGCATGCTGGCCGCGGCGGACGGCGACCGGCTCTCCGAGCAGGAACTCGTCACGCTGGTCTGGCATCTGGTCCTGGCTGGTCAGGTGCCGGCGAACCTGATCGCCAACTCGATGGCGACGCTGCTGGCCGACCCGGCGCTGATCGGCGCGCTGCGCGCGGAGCCGGCGCTGCTGCCCGGCGCGGTCGAGGAACTGACCCGCTGGCAGCCGCCGCAGATGTTCACCATCCCGCGGTTCGCCGGCGAGGAGATCGAGATCGGTGGTGTGCGCATCCCGAAGGGCGCACCCGTCACGGCCGTGCTGCCGGCCGCGAGCCGGGACCCGCGCGTCTTCACCGACCCGGCGCGGCTGGATCTCCGGCGGCGGGAGGCGGCCCACCTCGGGTACGGGCACGGCCCGCACTTCTGCCTCGGCGCGCAGCTGGCCCGGGTGCAGACCGAGATGGTGCTGGCCGCGCTGCTCGACCGGTTCCCCCGCATGCGCCTCGCGGTGGACCCGGCCGAGCTGCCCTGGGTGCCGGACCCCGCGACCCGGCGCCTGTCCGCACTGCCCGTGACGCTGTGACCGGTCCGGGCTACCCGGCCCGGCCGCGCGGGCGCAGCGTGCGGGCGTAGTCCTGGAAGCGGGCCTTGGCGATCACCGAACGGTCGGGGGCGCGGAACACGATGCCCTCGGCCGTGCCCTGGCCGGACTCGTCGAGCCGGACCAGCGTGCCCGGGAGCCGCTCGGTCAGCAGCGCCTGCGTCTCCGCCAGGCCGGCCGGCAACCGCGCCGCGTCCAGCGTGAACAGCCGTGGCGTCAGCTCCACGCCGGCCTCGGCCGCGGTCGCGTGCAGCGCGTCCTCGTCCGCCCACGGCTGGCCGCCACCCTCCCGCCACGCCGAGATCTGCTGCGGCGCCGCCGTGAGCAGGTCCTCGTGCCCGTCGAGGAGCGCGACGTCGAACAGCCGCCAGCCGACCGCGCCGCGCGTGCTGTACTCCTTCGCGTGGCCGCCGATCTTGCCGCCGTACAGCTCCAGGTAGAGCACCCGGAACCGGTCCGTGGCGGGCAGCGACTCGGCCAGCGGGCGCAGGTGCTCCACGATGCCCTGCGACGGGTTCCCGATCAGGTCGCCCCGCGCGTAGAGCAGCTCCTCGCGGGAGCCGAGCAGGTACGTACCGCCGGGGAGCTGGATGATCCGGGCGTTCGTGCCGTCGACCTTCTCGGTGGCCAGCACCGGTCCGGTGAACGGGACGGTCTCGTCGAGCAGCCCGCCGTTCCGCGGGTCCAGCGAGTGGTAGGTCGGGATCGACGGGTACTTGGTCATCGAGTTCAGGGCGCGCAGGTCGATGGCGCGTACGTCGACGCTCATGGTGATCCCTCCTCGGCGGACCGGACCGCAAGATCGCGGTGCCCGGCAAGGATGGCAAGCACGCGCACGCGGAGCAATCGAAAAATCCGCACCGGAAACGTCCCCGTAACCGACCGAAGATCGTACGCCGGGTAAAATTTCGGGATCTTAGACGACGTTGATCCGTTCATCGGTACAGCGGCCACCGACCTGCCCCGGGCGGACGGTCTGGCCGCCACCTGGTGGTGGCCGAAGCCGCAGGTCGGCAACACCCACCCCGGCGCCACCTCGCCCCTCGGCATGGTCTCCGCCTGCGCCTACTCCGGTGCCTACCCGACCGGGTACGGCCGCTACGCCAAGAACACCGAGGGCGTGCCGGAGGAGATGTTCGGCGAGCTGCAGGCGTCCGGCTTCACCCACTTCCAGCAGTCCGGCACCGGCGCGATCCGCAAGTACTACAACTACGTGCGCGTCACGCCGATGGTGCAGCCGCTCGACGACCTCGGCCAGGCCTGGCCGCTGCACGACGAGACGGCGGAGCCCGGCTACTACGCGGCGACGCTCGGCACCGGCATCCGCTCCGAGATCACGGTCGGCGACAAGGTCGCGGTGCACCGCTACACGTTCCCGCGGTCCAGCAGCTCCCGTGTCGTGATCGACATGTCCTGCGGCGGTCTCGCGATCGAGCTGGGCCGGACCATCCCGCTGCGCGCCCAGGTGGAGAGCATGGGCCAGGGCTTCGCGCAGGGCACGGTGTGGATGGAGGGCGTGCCGCTCTCCGTCTTCGTGCAGTTCGACGCGCCGCGCTGGCGGCAGATGCTGTGGTACGACCGCCGGCTGATCAACGGCGGCACCCGGCTGGACTTCGACAGCATCCGGCACACCACGCTGCGCCCGTTCGGCATGCTCTTCATGGGCCCGACCGTGGCCGGCCAGACCGTCGAGATCCGGATGGGCTTCTCGCTGCGCGGTCACGAGCAGGCGCGGCGGAACCTGGAGAAGGAGTGCGGTGTCGAGACGGCCGCGTTCGACACGGTGCGGTCCCGGACCCGGGCGCGCTGGGGCGACCATCTCGACCGGGTGCAGGTCGAGGGCGGCACGCCGGCCCGCCGCACGGTGCTGGCCACCTCGCTCTACCACTCGCTGATCAAGCCGTGCTTCGGCGACGACGAGTCCCCGTTCTGGCCGGACTCCGGGCCGTACGCGTTCGACGTCTGCACCATGTGGGACATCTACAAGACCCAGCTGCCGCTGCTCTCCGCGATCGTCCCGGACCGGGCGAACGACCTGCTGGAGTCGCTGATCCGGGTGTGCGAGGAGGAGGGCAACTTCCCGATCGGCTACCGGATGGCGCGCGGCGCGGACCGGTTCTTCCGGCAGGGCAGCGCGCTCGCGCACACCGCGCTCGCGGACGCGCACGCGCTCGGCCGGGAGGGGATCGACTGGAACTGGGCGCTGGTGCACATGGTCGACGACCTGCGCCGGATGTACGGCGAGGACTTCTGGGAGCACGGCGTCGTGCACCCGATCAGCCACACGCTCGACCTGGCGTACGCGCACCACGCGACCGCGAAGGTGGCCCGCGCGCTGAACGACCGCCGGCTCGCGGACGACCTGGAGGAGCGCAGCCGCGGCTGGCGCAACGCGTTCGACCCGGAGACCGGGCTGCTGCGCGACTCGGAGTTCTATGAGGGCGGCAAGTGGAACTATTCCTTCCGGCTGCTGCACGACATGCGAGCGCGAATCGCATTGGCCGGCGGGGACGCGGCCTTCACCAGAATTCTGGACCAATTCTTCGGGTACGGCGCGGATCCGGTGACGCAACCCGGCCGGGCTCCGAAACCGTCCGAGATGGCGGCCGGATATGCGCTCAACCGGTTCGAGGGACTGAACAACGAACCGGACATGGAAGCGCCCTGGGCGTACCACTACGCGGGCCGTCCGGACCGTACCGCCGAGGTGGTGCATGCGGCTCTGACCTGGCAGTTCGGCACCGGCCGCGGTGGCCTGCCGGGCAACGACGACTCCGGCGGACTGAGCTCCTGGTACGTCTGGGCGTCCCTCGGCCTTTTCCCGGTCGCGGGTCAGAATCGTTTCCTGATTAATTCGCCCGCGTTTCGGAGTGCGATGATCCGGACCGGTGAGGGTGAGTTCGTCATCGAGACCAGTGGGCACCGCGACTCACCGATCGGGGTGGACGGTATTGATCGGACCCCGCCGGTCCAGTACGTTCAGGCCGCCACCCTCAACGGCAGGCCTCTGGACGCCACGCACGTGAGCGCCGCGGACGTTCACCGCGGCGGTCGACTGCAGCTCACGCTGGGTCCGGAGCCGTCCTCGTGGGGGCGCGGGATCCGCCCGCCGTCCCTGTCAGACTCGGCGGCAGCAGCTCAATAAGGAAAGACCATGGAATACCCCCGTCGCCGTCTCGTGATCGTGGTCCGGGCCGACCCGGTGATCTGCGGCCATTCGGGCGAGGCACGCAACCTCGCCGAGGTCGCGCTGACCCGCGGGTTCGACGACGTGCGCCTGCTCACCTGGACGATCCCGACGCTGCAGGCGGCCGGCCTGCCGCTCAAGCCGCTGGACCGGCTGCTGCCCTACAGCGAGGGCATCACGGTCGAGCGCCCGGAGCCGGTCGGTGACTACCGGGTGCCGGACGGCCGCCACATCGCCGGCATGACCGGCCGGCTGGTCGAGCTGCTCGCCGAGCCGGTGCCGACCATCGTGCTGTCCATGTACCTGGTGCCGCACACGCAGGTGGTCAACGAGGCGGTCGCGGCCGCGCGGGCGGCCGGGTTCGCGCCGGACGTCTACACGATCGCGAAGGCGGTCGGCTCGGACGTCACCAACGTGATCCGCAACTGCCTGCGCGAGGGCGCGTTCGGTGCCGCGACCGTGCTGCTCACCCAGTTCCTCGCCAGCGACGAGGTGGTCGCCGTATCCGACTACACGCGGGACGAGATCATCGAGTCGGCGGAGGAGGTGGACGCGGCCGTCGGCACGCGCTTCGCCGAGGAGTGCCGCCGCCGCGTCACGGTCAGCTACCCGCCGATCGACTCGTCCGCCTACCTCGACCTGGACCCGGCCGCGGTCGACGCCGCGCTGGCCCGCCGCGGCCTGGAGCGCGACGGCTACGTGCTGTTCCTCTCCCGCGTCGCCCGCGCCAAGGGCATCTACGACCTGGTCATGGCGTACGGCCAGATGGAGTGCCGGGACAAGGTCAAGCTGGTCGTGGCGGGCACCGGACCGGCGCTGGAGCACGTGCAGGCGATGGCCAAGGAGGACGAGAACATCATCTTCCTGACCGACGTGGACGACGACGAGAAGCCGCTGCTGATGAACGGCTGCGCGGCCTACGCGCTGCCGACCAAGCCGGAGCCGGACTTCGTCGAGACGTTCGGCATCGCGCTGGCCGAGAAGGGCCTGGCCGGCGGCGGCCCGATAATCACGGCGCTGACCGGCGGCACCGGCGAGGCGGTCGGCGACGCCGCGGTGATCGTCGAGGCCGGCGACGTGGCCGGCATCGCGGCGGCGGTCGACCGGGTGGTGCTGCACATGTCCGCCGAGGAGCGGCGCGACCTGGAGGTCCGGGCGCGGGCGCACGCCATGACGTTCGACCGCGGTCAGGTCTTCGACGATCTCTTCCCGGTGAAGCCGGCGGTCGTCGCGGCCTGAGAAGCCGTCCGGACCCGCTGCCCCGCCTCGGCGTGGCCGGGTCCCGAGTGTTCCCGCGGGCACCGGCCGGCCGCCGGTCGTGGGGTTGAGGAACGGAAAGGACCGAGCCGCTGGACCCGTGCGGGGGATTCAGCGGCTCGGCCGTGCGGTGCGCGGGACGGCTAGAAGCCGCCCACCGTCAGGCCGCCGCGCGAGAGCGCCTCGGTGACGGGCTGGAAGTAGGTGACGCCGCCGGAGGTGCAGTTGCCGGAGCCGCCGGAGGTGATGCCGTAGGCGACCGAGCCGCGGTACAGCGGGCCGCCGGAGTCACCGGGCTGCGCGCAGACCGTGGTGCGGATCATGCCGGTGACCGAGCCCTCGGCGTAGTTGACCGTGGTGTTGAGCGCGGTCACCTGGCCGGAGCGGGTGCCGGTGGTGCTGCCGCGGCGGGTGACCTGGGTGCCGACGGCCGGGGTGGCCGCGGAGGAGATCGTCTGGCTGCCGACCGCGCTCGGCTTCGCGATGCTGGTGTTCGTGTACCGGACGATGCCGTAGTCGTTGCCCGGGAAGCTCGTGACGGTGCGGGTGCCGAGCGTCGTGGAGCCGTTGGTCCACGTCGAGGCGATGTTGGTGCAGTGGCCCGCGGTCACGAAGTAGTACGTGGAGCCGGACCGGGCGTTGAAACCGAGCGAGCAGCGGCTGCCGCCGGCGTAGATCGCGTCGCCACCGGAGATCGTGGTGGAGAGCTTGCCGGTGAACTCGAGGCGGGCCGCGGCGCCGGCCTTCTCGACCTTGGCCTTGAGGATCGCCACGTCGGCGTCGCTGACCGTGTTGTCGACGGAGACCACGACCTGGTTCGCCATGACGTCGGTGCCCCACGCCGTACCCGCGATCGGGGTCTTGTTGAGGTCCGCGATCACGGCGTCGAGCTGCGCGTTGCTGAAGGTGACGGTCTCGGCGACCGCGCCCTCGGCCCGGACCGCGCGGGCGGCCGTCGCGTCCGTCACGGTGACGACCATGCGGTTGGTGTCCGCGTCGAAGTACGCACCCGCGGTGCGGTTCGCGCCGAGCTCACCGCTGAGCGTCATGGCCGCGTCCGCGTGGGCCTCGGTCATGAGCGTCGGGGCGGCCTGAGCGTTGGTGGGGGCGATGAGAGCGCCGACGAGGATGGCGGGCGCCGCGATGATCGTCGCTGAACGCCGGATCGAGGAGCTTGTGGATCTCACGTGGTCCTCCGAGGGGGGTGGATCGGCAGCGGACATTCCACTCGAATCAGGAGAGTTGATGCCCCAGATGCGGGAAAGACTTCCATCGGTCAATGCCCCCCACAAGGCCTATTTCCCACGTGAGGTACTGGGCGGTATGTGCCGTCTGAGCAGGCAAAACGCCCCATGTGCGGGGAATCGGATGATCGGTTGCGCGTACGACAAGGGAAAACCCTTAGGGAATGTTCACCTCATGGGTGCCCGGGGTGCCGCAACCTCGTGATATCCGGCCGGTTGATCGACAAACCCTGATTTCCGACGCGTTGCGGTTGTCGTGCGTTCGACACCCGCGTCGTCCGGTCGCGTGCCTATAATTCAACAGTCGATGAGATTGGGGGTGCGCTATGAGTCGCACCGATGAGATGGACGCGGACGTCTGCGTCGTCGGCGGCGGGCCCGCCGGGCTGATGCTCGGCCTGCTGCTCGCCCGCGCCGGCGTGCGCACGGTGGTGCTGGAGAAGCACGCGGACTTCCTGCGCGACTTCCGCGGCGACACCGTCCACCCGTCCACGCTCGCGCTGATCGCGGAGCTGGGGCTGGCGGAGCGCGCGGAGGCGCTGCCGCACCGCAAGGTCGACCGGGTCTCGCTCACGTTCGCGGACGGCACGCGCCGCATCGGCGACCTCCGCCGGCTCAGGGGCTGGCCGCCGTACATCATGTTCGTCCCGCAGTGGGACTTCCTGGAGATGCTCGCGACGGAGGCCGCCCGCTACGACACGTTCACGCTGCTGCGCGAGACCGAGATGACCGCGCTGGACCGCGATCCGGACGGCACCGTGCGCGGCGTGCGGGCGCGCACGTCCGGCCGCGGGTCGCTGCACGTCCGCGCCGCGCTGACCGTGGCGTGCGACGGGCGATCCTCCACGGTACGACGCGAGCTGGGCCTGAGCCCGGTCGAGTTCGGCGCGCCGATGGACGTGCTGTGGTTCCGCATGCCACGCCTCGACACCGATCCGGAGGGCGTCCAGGGACTGGTCGGAGCCGGGGGAGCGCTGATCTCGATCGACCGGGGCAGCTACTGGCAGATCGCGTACCTGATCCCGAAGGGCGGCTACGGCACCGTCGTCGCGCAGGGGCTGGACGCGTTCCGTACCCGCGTGGTCTCGCTCTTCCCGGCGCTCGCCGACCGGATCGGCCAGATCACCTCGTTCGACGACGTGCACACGCTCACCGTGCAGGTCGACCGGCTGCGCCGCTGGCACGTGCCGGGCGCACTGCTGATCGGCGACGCCGCGCACGCCATGTCACCGATCGGCGGCGTCGGCATCAACCTCGCGATCCAGGACGCGGTCGCGACCGCCCGGCTGCTCGCGCCCGCGCTCCGCGAGGGGCGGCTCACCCGGGCCGACCTGGCCGCGGTGCAGCGCCGCCGCATGCTGCCGACCCGGATCGTGCAGGGCGTGCAACGCGTCATGCAGCGCGCCCTGATCGCGCCGCTGCTGCGCACGGAGAAACCGGTCCGGGCGCCGCTGCCGCTGCGCGTCCTGGACCGGTTCCCGGTGCTGCAGGGCATCCCGGCCCGGGTGATCGGCGTCGGGCCGCGACCCGAGCGCCCGCCCGCCCGCACCGGCGCGGAGCGGTATCCTGCGCGATCGTGAGAATCGCACTGAGCACTGTGGACCCGGACCCCCCGCTCGACGACCTGGAGCCGCTGCGCGCGCTGATCGGCGGCGCACGCGTGGTCGGGATCGGCGAGTCCGCCCACTACGTGCGGGAGTACCAGCTGCTCCGGCACCGGCTGCTGCGGTTCCTGGTCGAGCGGATGGGCTTCACGGCCTACGCGCAGGAGTCCGGCTACAGCGAGGGCCGCGCGCTCGCGTCCTGGGTCGCCGGGGCGCCGGGTGACTTCCCGGCGGACGCGCTGACCTACCGGTTCGGGAACGCGCCGGAGACCCGGCGCACGTTCGAGTGGATGCGCGCGCACGGCGCGGTCGGCTACACCGGCCTGGATCTGCCCGGCGACCTGGCGTCGATGCTGCCCGCGCTGGACGGCCTCGACGCGCACACCGATCCCGGTGCCGCCGGCTCGCTCGCGTCCCTGCGCGAGCTCGTCACCCGGTGGGCCGGTCCGCACCCGATGCCCGCGTTCGCGGCCTACCTGGCGATGTCACCGGCCGACCGCGACGCCCAGACCGTGCTGCTCGCCGACCTCGCCACCCGGATGGACGCGCTGCGCCCGCTCCACCCGCACCCCACCACCGCGGCGCCGGTCGGCCGCGACCGGATCGCCGGTCCGGTGGAGGCGCCGTCGGCGGGCGGTGGTGACCGGGCGGCCGTCCCGGCGGTGACCGGGCGCGGCCGGGTGGCCGATTCCGCGGAGTGGGTGGCGGCGCGGCACGGGCTGCGCCTCGCGGTCCTGCTCGACGCGCAGCTGCGCGCCCAGGCCCGGGCCGCCGGCGGGGCGACGGCGGAGCTGGCCGTGAACGCCCGCGACGCCGCGATGGCGGAGACCGCGCGCCTGCTGCTGACCCGGGGCGAGCGCCTGGTGATCGGCGCGGCCAACTCCCACCTGACCCGGACACCGCTGCCGGCCGCCGGCATCGAGCTGCCCACGCTCGGCGCCCACCTCGCGGCCGACCTCGGCGCCGACTTCGTGGCGATCGCGCTGACCACCGTCGCCGGCCGCGTCCTGACCCGCCGTCGCTCCGCCACCGCACCGGAGGGCGTCGAGATCACCGAGGCCGACCTCGAACCGCCGGCCGACGGCAGCATCGAGGCCCTGCTGGCCGCGGACGCCCCGGTGCTCGCCGACGTCCGCGCGCTCGACGCCGTCCGCACCCGCGTCCTGGACACCTACCAGGACGTGCCGGTCGCCCGCGCCTACGACCTGGTCGTCTGCCTTTCGACGGTCACTCCGACCGTTCGCTGAGCGGCAGCGGCAGCGGCAACGCCGGTGGCAGCACCGGCGGTGGCAGCACCGGCGGTGGCGGCGGCAACGCCGGTGGCGGTGGCACCGGTGGTGGCGGCCGGCGGCGCGCGAGGGGTGCGAGACCGGCGCCGATGGCGAGCGCGGCGAGCGGCAGCAGGCCCGGGTCGGCGGCGACGGCGAGGAAACCGGCCAGGACCGCGAACGGTGACCAGACCGGGAGCCGGCGCGGCTCGGCGAAGGACAGCAGACTCAGCAGCACGAGCAGGCCGAACTGCACCAGCAGCGGGCCGGCCGGTGCGAGCGTCCCGGTCAGCGGGAGCGCCCGCCCGGCCGGCTCGGCGAGGTCACCGGCCGCACCCCAGCCGGCAACGCCCCAGCCGCCTGTGGCCCAACCGCCGGTTGCCCAGCCGGCCGCGTCCCGGCCGACCGTGGCCCAGCCGGACGTGGCGGCGCCGAGGACCGTGGCGGCCGTGGCGGTGGTGGCGAGCGGCGAGGATCCGGCCAGCGGCCGCAGCAGCGAGGCCAGCAGCGCGAAGAACAGCATGGCCAGCAGGAACACGGCGTGGCCGGTGGCCCGGGCGGGACCGTCGCCGCCGAGCCAGCGCAGGATGCCGTGGGCGAGCAGCAGCAGCGGCGCCGCGACGGCACAGACACGCGTCATGGACGAAGCCTGCGCCGGAACCCGGACCGGCTCATCCGGGACTTTCCCGGGGAGAACCCGGAATCCGGTTGCGGTCCGACGGTCCACCTTGAAGAGTGAAGACGATGATCAGTGGCATCGATTTCGGCGGTACGGACGGCGGCGTGCCGGTCCTGCTGGTGCACGGCAGCGGGCAGAACGCGGCGGCCTGGACGGACGTCGCGGAGCGGCTGACCGCGGGACACCGGGTCTTCGCCGTCGACCTGCGCGGGCACGGGCAGCACCCGCTGGGGTCGACGGCCGGTTCGCAGTACTGGCGGGACCTCGGCGACGTCGTGGCGGAGCTGGGCTGGGAGCGGCCGCTGCTGGCCGGGCACTCGACCGGTGGGTACGCGGTGACGGCGGCGGTCGCGGCCGGGCTGATCGACGCGTCCGGGATCTGCGTGGTCGACGGCGTGGTGCTGGACGACCGGGCGACGGCGGCCGCGGCGCTGGCGCACTGGTCGACGGACGAGGGCGGCCGGTGGATGCGCGAGACGTTCCGGTACGGCTGGGAGGCGACCGCGGCGGAGCGGGACGCGTGGCTGGACGCGCCGCTCGACGAGCTGGAGCGGGGCGCGCGGGCCGGGCTGGTGCGCGAGGTGCGGCGCCGCTCGTTCGTACCGGTGGAGCACGGGTTTCTGCGGCGCCCGACGGTGGCGGAGATCGCGACGGCGGGTGCGCCGGACCCGGCGGACGACGTGTTCCCGGCCGTGGACGTGTACGAGCGGGTCCGGTGCCCGATGACGATCGTGCTGGCCACCCGCGGCTTCTATGCGGACCGGCGGGACGAGGTGGCCGCGATCGTGTCGGCGCGGCCGGACCGGTCGCTGGTGGACCTGGACGCGAACCACAACGTGCCGGCGACCGCCCCGGCGGTGCTGGCCGACGTGATCGAGCGGATGGTGAAGGATGTTCGATGAGTTCCCGGTGGGCGGCAGCCCGTACGGCATCGTGGCCGGCGCGGACGGTGCCGCCTGGACCACGCTGATCCACAGTGGGCAGGTCGCCCGGGTGGCGTCGGACGGCACGGTGGTCACGCACGACCTCGGCGCGCCGGGCAGCGGCCCCGCGGTGATCGTGACGGGTGCGGACGGCGACGTGTGGTTCACCCGGTCGCGGGACGACCGGATCGGCCGGATCGACGCGGCCGGCACGGTGTCGGAGTTCCCGGTCACGGCCGGGTCCGGCCCGTTCGGTCTGACGCTGGGGCCGGACGGCGCGCCGTGGTTCACGGCGATGACCGCGAACGCGGCCGGGCGGCTGGGCCCGGACGGCACGGTCACCGAGTTCCCGTTCCCGGTCGCGAACGCCTTCCCGTCGATGATCTCCACGGGTCCGGACGGCGCGCTCTGGTGCACGCTCAACCGCGCGAACGCGCTGGCCAGGGTGGCGCTGGACGGCACCGTCACCGTGCATGCGCTGCCCACCTCCGGCGCCGGCCCGGTCGGCGTCGCCTGCGCGGCCGACGGCACGGTCTGGTTCGCCGAGATCCTGGCCGGCCGGCTCGGCCGGCTCGGCGCGGACGGTGTGCTCACCGAGTTCCCGCTGCCGGACCCCGACGCCAAGCCGCACGCGATCGTCGCCGACCCGGACGGCGGCGCCTGGTTCACCGAGTGGGCCGCGAACCGCATCGGCCACGTCACCGCGGACGGCACGATCCGGCACTGGGACCTGCCCACGCCGGATTCCGAGCCGCACGGCATCGCCCTCGCCCCGGACGGCGCGATCTGGGCGGCCCTGGAGAAGGGCACGGTCGTCCGGCTGCGGCCGTAGCGGTCGCCGGAGAACGAGAGAACCCCCCGAGGCCCAGCCTGCCTCGGGGGGTTCTCTGTTTCCGGGGGTTATGTCATGCGGCCATCAGAACCGGGGCCGGGGGGTCGGCGTCCGCGGGGGTGCGGACCGCGGCCAGCGTGAGCGCGGCGATGCGCTCGGCGGCGTGGCCGTCGCCGAACGGGGACGGGGTCCGGGCCAGGCGGGCCAGGTGGGCGGGGTCGAGGAGGCGGCGGGCCGACTCCAGGATCTGGTGCGGCTGGGCCAGCAGCGCGAAGCCGGCCCGCATGGCCTCCGGGCGCTCCGTGCTGTTGCGCACCACGACCAGCGGCTTGCCGATCACCGTGACCTCCTCCTGGACGCCACCGGAGTCGGAGACGAGCAGCGTGCAGGAGCCGGCCAGCGCCAGGAAACGGGCGTGGTCGAGCGGGTCGAGGACGGTGACCCGGGACGGGACCCGCACGCCGTACCGGCTGATGGTCTGCTTGGTCCTGGGGTGCAGCGGCAGGACCACCGGCCGGCCGAGCAGGGCCAGCTGCGACAGGATCAGCCCGAGCCGGTCCGGGTCGTCGGCGTTCTCCGGCCGGTGGATCGTGGCGAGCACGAAGTCCGGGTCGGTCACGCCGGCGTCGGCGAGCGCGCGGCGGCGCTCGAACCCGGTCGGCAGGATCGCGCGGGTGGCCTCGACGATCGGGTTACCGGTGACGTGTACGGCGGCCGCGGGCGTGCCGGCCCGGAGCAGGAACTCCGCGTTCTCCTCGGTGGCGGCGCAGTGCACGTCCGCGACCGCGGAGATCACCAGGCGGTTGATCTCCTCGGGCATGTTGCGGTCGAAGCTGCGCAGCCCGGCCTCCACGTGCACCACGGGGATGCCGAGGTAGTGGGCGGCCTGCGCGGCCGCGTTGGCCGTGTTGGTGTCGCCCTGCACGATCACCGCGTCCGGGCGGTCCGCGCGCCACAGCGCTGTGAGCCCGCCGAGCATGAGACCGACCTGGTCGGCGCGGCCGGTGCCGCCGATGCCCGGCAGGGCCGGCTTCAGGTCCGGCACGCCGGCGACCGTGAGGAACGTGTCGACCAGCGCGGCGTCGTAGTGCTGGCCGGTGAAGACCGGCCGGGCCGCGGGGCCCAGCGCGGCGATCACCGGACCGAGCTTGATGATCTCCGGACGGGTGCCGAAGACGACGGCGACCGTGGTCATCGGGCACCGCGCAGCGAGCTCGTCAGGGACTTGATGCGGTGCCGGCCGAACCACATGGCGACGGCCAGCGCGCCACCGGCGATCGGCAGGCCGTGCACCGGCAGCGCCGGCGTGTACTTGGTCTCGCCGCACTTGACGTTGCCGACCTCGATGGTGGTGCCGAGCAGGCCGGAGCCGAGCAGGTTGATCCGCAGCGCGGTCGCGCTGACGCTGTTGTTGGTGGCGTCGAAGGACTGCCCGTTGATCATCAGGGTGGCGACGTCCAGGCCGGCCAGCTTGGGCACGGTGAGGCCGGTGTTCGGCGCGGTCGACCCGGCCAGGCTGGTCGAGGTGACGGTCGGCGGCCCGAGCAGGTTCGGCGTCGACGTCTCCAGCCGCAGGTTGGCGAGGCTGGCGGCGGCCTTCAGGTCGCCCAGCGAGGTGGCGGAGCAGGACGCGGTGACGGCGTCGGCCTTGAGCGTGACGCTGCCGACCAGCGGCACGTTGAGCAGCTCGATCGCGATGCCGCCGTTGCCGGAGACCGTGCAGGTGCCGTCGTTGCCGATGGCGACCACGCCGCCGTTACCGGCCAGGCCGGCGCAGGCCGCGTCGCGGCCCTCCTTCCAGGCGGTGGCCTGCTGCACGAGCACACCGGCCTTGACGAAGTTCTGGGCGCCGACCAGCGCCGGGCTGCCCGGGTTCGCGGTCTGCGTCGGCTGGGTGCCGTCGTTGGCCACCTGGCTGGGCGTGGTGTGCGCGCCCACCACGCCGAGCAGGGACACGTTCAGGGCCTGGGCGTACGCGTTGGAGGTGTCCGCCATGGCCGGCGAGGCCGCGCCGAAGATGGTCGCGAGGCAGACGCCCGCGGCGAGCGCCGCGTTGCGGGCGGTGGTCCGTCGAGAGTTCATGGTGTCGGTGCCTTTGCGGTTCAGACGCCGGCCGGCGTGGAGTGACGGTGGTGGGAGGTGTACTGCTGGGCGTTCTCGATCTCGGTCGCCCACTCGGCGGGCGTCTGGGCCTGGGCGAGTGCCAGGCCGACCCGGGTGCCGGGGTGCTTGGTCTTCTTCCAGTCGGTCTTGCCGCGGATGATCCGGATGAGCGCCCACCAGACCGCGGCCTGGAGCAGGTAGCCGTAGAGCAGGTTGCCCATGGCCAGCGCCAGCGCCCGGCGGCGGGTGATCATGTTGCCGCAGCGGGTGCGGTAGAGCAGTCCCCAGACCGCGTGCGGGAACACGCCGAAGAGCAGGGCCAGCGGCACGATGCCCCAGGCGCCGGTCATCCACCAGCGGTCGGTGCCGCCGCCGGTGTTCAGCGCGTACCAGATGTCGATGCCGATCGCGGCCGGGAAGATGATGCTGCCGGACAGCTGCGACCACGGTACGTAGAGGTAATAGGCGATCTCCAGCGCGCCGGACAGCGACACGTTGCGGGACTGCATCACGGCCCAGAGGTACTTCAGGCACTGGATGCCGCCCTGCGACCAGCGACTGCGCTGACGGATCAGCGGCCGCAGCCGGTCGATGCCGGCCTGGGCCACGAACGTGTGGTGGCAGTACTCGGTCCGGTAGCCCATCAGGAGCACGTGCAGGCCGAGCTCGAAGTCCTCCAGCAGCGCGCCGTGCCACGGCGTACCGAACTTCTTGGAGATCTCGTTGAGCACGGACAGCCGGGTGAACTGGCCGTTGCCGCCCATGCCGACGCTGCCGGTGCGGCGGCGCAGGCCCTGCATGGCCGCGATCGGGCCGGTGAACTCCATGTCCTGCAGCTGCACCAGGATCGACGCGTCGCCGGGGGCCGGCAGCGCGCTGCGGGACGCGAGCGTCTGCACGTCCGTGCTGACGAACGCCTCGACGTCCTCGACCACGCGGACCAGCACCTGGACGGCGCCGACCGTGGCGTCGGCGAACATCTCCTCGCCGGAGATGACGTCGAACGCGTGCGGGTCGAGGCGGCCGTCCGCGTCGACCACGCCGACGATGGTCTTCGTCTTGTCGCCGCCGTTACGGGTGACCCACTCGTCGATCGAGGACCAGCCGAGGTTCAGGACGTCGCCCTTGCCGGTCCGGGCGTCCGGCGCGACCCGCGTGATGACGTGCAGGTTCGGCAGCCGCGGTGCCAGCCCGGCCAGGATCCGGCCGGTCGCGTCGTCCGAGCCGTCGTCGATCACCCAGATGTGGGCCTGCGGGAACGTGGAGGTCAGGTGCAGCACGGTGCCGCCGATGACCTCTTCCTCGTTGAGCGCCGGCACGATCAGGTGCCAGTCGTGGTTCGCGGCGTCCCCCGGCGGCAGTTCCTTGATGCTGAGGTACGGCCGCATGATCACGATGACGTAGATCAGGAAGCCGACGCAGAGCAGGAACGCGCCGGTGTTGAGCAGTGCCAGCAGCCAGTTCGAACTATCCATCATTGCGGGCTCCCTGGGGCTTGTCGCCGAAGAGCAGGACGTAGAGGTAGGCGAGTCCGCCGCCGATCACGCCGAGCGTGGAGATCAGCGTGCCGACCAGGATGTGCGTGGCGGAGTAGCCGTCCTCGGCGCCCCAGATCCGCATCGCCACCTCGATGGAGAGCAGCCGCAGCTGGTTGCAGACCATGATGAACGCGATCGCGGCCACCAGGGCCAGGAACGACTTGACCAGCGAGACCCGGTGGATCACGAAGAGGCCGGACGTGGCCAGCAGGAACGGGATGGCCAGGAACGTCACGGTGCAGCCGAGCGTGATGGTCACGCCGCTCTGGAACTCACCGATCATGAACAGCACGGTGGAGCCGGTGCAGGTCGCGTCCGTGAGGCCGTTGCGCCGGGCCAGCCAGGCCGAGGCGCAGGCCTCCATGTGCCGCAGTTCCTCGTCCCAGTAGATCAGCGCCGCGATGGTGAGCACCGCGCCGATCGCGAGCAGGATGCGCACCGGGCCGATCGTCACCTCGGGGACCGCGCGGTGCGAGCGCGGGCGGGGCAGGTTCAGCGTCGTCATGTCAGCCGCCCACGTACATGCTGTCGCGGTGGCGCTCGAACTTCCGCCGGTCCGCGAGCCGCCAGGTCTCCTGCAGGTTCTCCGCCTCGCCGCGCATCGCCCAGCCCACCCGCGGGTGGACCTTGAGGTCGTTGAGTTTGCGCTCGATGCGCGTGGCGGTACCGGACACCTCGCGGCGCGGCCGGTCCAGCGTCAGCAGCCCGAAGTGCCGGCCGTCCAGGCGGACGGCGACGGCGTCGTGGTGGCGCTTGCCCTCGTCGCGCAGCACCTTGGTGATCCGGCGGAGCGCGCCCGCGGTGATGACCGGGTCGACGCCGACGACGATGACGCCCGCGGGCGTGCCGTACCGGCGGACGACGGCCTCCTGCTCGGCCAGCAGGCCGCCCCAGGCGACGCGGTCCGGCAGGCCGGTGGGCGCGTCCCGGTGGGCGGCGGGCAGCTCGCCCCGCACGGTGCGCTGGTAGCGGGCGTTGAGCAGCTCCGCGTCGAGCAGCTTCGCGAGCATCGCGGCCTGCACGGCGACCAGGTCGGCCAGCGCGGGCATCTCCACCGCGTGCGGCGTCCGGTCCAGGCCGCACAGCGTGCCGATCAGCGCGCCGGTCCGGTCGTACATCGGGGCGCCGGCGTAGAAACCGATGTTGAGCCGGTCCGCGACCGAGTGCCGGTAGCCGGGCAGCGCGGTGAGGTCGTCGATGACCAGCGGCATGGTGGCGCCGCCGCCGAGCAGCAGCCCGCAGACCGACTCCTCCCACGGCTGGTGGAACCCGGGGGCGACGGGCAGGCCGTCCGCGTCCGCGGCGAGCAGCACCTGCTCGCGGTCGACCACGCGAGCCACCATCCAGGCGTCCAGGTCGGTGAGCGAGCGCAGCGTACGCACCACCGAGCCGGCCAGGACCGTGAAGTCCGCGGGCGCGGTCTGCTCGGCCGGCGTCGGCGCGAGATCCGCGCCGTCCTTGCGGAAGCCGATCTGCTTCATCTGAGTGTTCCCCCGTTGTGTTTCCCCCACGCCGATGCGCAGTGCCGGCGGCCACATCCCGGTGGCACCGTGTTCTTCGGCGGCCTCGTCCGGACCTTGACCGATCGCTCGGTTGTCGCTCGGGGGCAGCTGAGGTCCCCGTGCGTAGGACGGCCCCGCCTGCCGGATGGCGTGCGGGGCCGGGTTGCGAACGAGGCGCATCGCCGCTCTCCCGTCACCGTGTGATCACATTCCGTAGCTGACTGCTCACACAAAAGATGGGGAGGGGCGGGCGGGGAATCAATGGCGGAATCGGTTTTGCAACCGAGGCAACCACCTTGCAACTTCCGCGGGGCGCGATGATTTTGTGACCGGTCGTCCGCCGTTCGGGGGTCCACCCTTTTCCGTCCCGGACGCTACGTTGACTACCTACTCGTACCGGTTTGCCACTGAAAGGCGGTCGGATGGGCGTTCAGGCCGCATACCTCGTGCCCGTCGATTGGCGGGGAAGCAGTGGCCGGAGACCGGCATGCCGTCCGTAGGGCCCGAGCGCGTCGACCAGCATCGCCTGCACGGCGTAGGAGTCCGGCAGGCGCCACTGCACCTCCTCCGGCGAGACGGCCCAGCGCACCGGTCCCTCCGGCAGCCGGGTCGGCGGCGCGGGAATCCACGAGCCGGGGCCGTGCCGGACCACGTCCAGGCACTCGTCCAGCTCCGGCCGCAGCGGATCGCCGGGGGCGACCAGCAGCATCCAGCGGCCGGCCGGGGTGACCGCGACCGGCCCACGGACCTGACCGCGCCCGGGCCCGACCACGCCGGCCAGCAGCCGGGCCGCCCCCAGCACGCGCAGGCCCAGGTGAGCCGGCACCTCCAGGACGTCGAACGCGCGGCCGGTGGCGATCAGCACGGAGTGCGGGCGGGACCGCCACCACGCCGCGACGCGGGAGACGTCGGTCGTGGCGGTGCGCTCCCAGGACTCCGTGGCCGGGTGGCAGGCGATCGTGGGACACCCGGCCCGTCCGCAGGTGAAGCGCCCACCGGTCAGGCAGGCGCCGGGCAGCACGGGCCACTCGTGATCGGCGTACCGCAGCGCGGCGCGGCGCAGGCGCGGCCGCTGCAACACGCTGGTCATTCCGGACAAGCTCGTCGAAACGAATGGTGGTCGGGCGCTCCACCGCATGGCTAGAAACCCCCCAGGTCAGTGACTCATCCAGATTCTCGGGTGATCAAGCCGTCACCCGCCGCACTCGGTGTCGTTATCGAGTGTCGTACCGGTTGCAACTTGCACTTGAAGTTACGAACGGCGGCCGCACCGCGAACACACTCGCTGTGCGACCGGCACCGAACCAGTGATCCCACCGGCACCGGAAATTCAAAGACGTTTTTCTCCGCTCGGGGTGCCGCCATATCGAGCACACAGTGAGCAAAGGGAGAGGACCAGTGGACGAGCTGCCGATCGGACGCCGCGTGGCGTACTGGAGGGGACGGCGCAAGATGTCCCAGCAGGTCTTCGCGGACCGGCTGGGCAAGTCGAAGAGCTGGGTGGACAAGGTCGAGCGCGGGGTACGCCGGCTCGACAAGTTCTCCGTGATCTACGAGATCGCCGACGTGCTGCAGGTCGACGTGCAGCTGCTGCTCGGCAAGGACCCGGAGCGCCGGCCGGACACGGTGAACTGCATCGACCAGGTCGAGGTCGAGGAGATCCGCTCCGCGCTGGAGCGGTACAACCAGATCAGCGCGTTCTTCACGGCCACGCCCCAGGCACCGCCGCTGCCGGAGATGCGCAAGGCGGTCAGCCACGCGTGGCTGACGTTCCAGCACGCGAAGTACGGCGTGCTCGCCCGTGCGCTGCCCAAGCTGCTCCGCGACGGCCAGGCGCTGGACACCTCCACGCCGGACCCGGACCGGCCGGAGGCCGCCCACCTGCTCGGGCAGGTCTACCAGATCGCCTCCTCCACGCTGCGCAAGCTGGGCGAGCACGAGCTGTCCTGGCTCGCGGCCGACCGGTCCATCGCGGTCTGCCAGCGCGCCGACGACCAGCTGCTCGCCGGTGTCGCGACGTACCGGGTGGGCAGCTCGCTGCTGGCGCTCGGCCGGGCCCGGCCGGCGCTGGAGATCCACGTCAACGTGGCCAACCAGATCGCGCCGGCCGGTGACACGGACAGCACGCCGGAGCGGCTCAGCGTCTACGGCATGCTGCTGCTCCAGGGCGGCATGGCCGCGGCCCGGCTCGGCGACACCGCCACCGTGCACGACCTGATGAACGAGGCCACCCGCGTCGCCGAGCACGTCGGCGGCGACGCGAACCACTACTGGACCTCGTTCGGGCCGACCAACGTGCAGTTGCACCGGGCGGCCGCGATGGTCGAGCTGGGTGACGGCCGGATGGCGGTCGAGACGCATGATGTGATCAACCAGACCGGCGGGTTCGACGCGCTGCTGCCGGAGCGGCGGGCGCACCACTACCTCGACCTCGCCCGCGGATACTCGCAGATGGGCGAGATGGAGAAGGCGGGGGAGATGTTGCTGGAGGGTGATCGGCTCGCGCCGTCGGAGATCCGCTGCCGGCCGATCGCCCACGCGGTCATCTCGGACGTGTTGCGTCGCACCCGCGGTACGCCGTCTCCCGCCATCGCCGAGTTGGCTGAGCACATGGGAGTTGGCGTATGAAGGTTTATCGACCATGATCGGTGGCTATCCAGCGCGCGTGCTCTACGTCGTCGCCTGCGGCTCGCCGGTCGCCCGGAAGGTGGGCGTGCTGGTGGACCTCGCGCGAGCCGACGGCTGGGACGTCTGCGTGATCACGACGCCGGACGGGCGCAAGTTCGTCGACCCGGCCGCGCTGGCCGCGCAGACCGGACACCCGGTCCGTTCGGACTACAAGAACCCGGGCGACGCGGACGTGCTGCCGCCGGCGGACGCGATCGTGGTCGCGCCGGCCACGGTCAACACGATCAACAAGTGGGCGGCCGGCATCGCCGACACGCTCGCGCTCGGATTGCTGGTCGAGGCGTACGGCAAGGGCCTGCCGATCGTCGCGATGCCGTACACGAACGAGGCGATGGCGGCGCACCCGGTGTTCCGGGAGAACATCGAGCGGTTGCGGTCCTGGGGCGTGAGCGTGCTCTTCGGCGACGACGTGGTCGAGCTGCACCCGCCGGGCACCGGTGACCGCTACGTCGACCGGTTCCCGTGGGCGCTGACCCTGGACGTGCTCCGTGTCCGCCTCCCCACGGACGGCAGCCTCACCTAGGGTGGATCCCCGTCGGCCGGCGAAGATCCACCAAGAACGCTCCGGGGGCTGCCTGCCGATAGAGTTCTCGCCGTGACTTCCAGCGAGACGACCGTCGGCCGGCTGGTGGCCGCGCTCGAGGCGCGCTACCGGCCGGCCTGGGCGGAGCAGTGGGACCGCGTCGGTCTGGTGCTCGGCGACCCGGACGCGCCGGTGCGCCGGGTGCTGTGCGTGGTGGACGTGGTGGACGAGACCGTCGACGAGGCGTTCGCCGTCGGCGCGGACCTGATCGTGGCGCACCACCCGCTGCTGCTCAAGGGCGTGTCGTCGGTCGCGCCGACGACGTTCAAGGGCCGGATCGTGCACCGGCTGATCAAGGGCGACATCGCGTTGTTCACCGCGCACACCAACGCGGACACGGCGAATCCCGGCGTGTCGGACGCGCTCGCCGCCCGGCTGGGGCTCACCGATCTCCGCCCGCTCGCCCCGCACGCCACGGACCCCACGCTCGGCATCGGCCGGGTCGGCACGCTGCCGTCCCCGCTGACGCTCCGGCAGTTCACCGCGACGGCGGCAGACCGCCTGCCGGCAACCGCCTGGGGGGTACGCGCCGCGGGCGACCCGGAGCGGATCATCCGTACCGTGGCGGTCTGTGGTGGGTCCGGCGACTCGTTCCTGGGGGCGGCCACCGCGGCCGGTGCCGATGCATACTTGACCGCCGACCTTCGGCATCACCCCGCCGGTGAGCACCTCGCCGCGGGCGGCCCGGCGCTGCTCGACGCGGCGCACTGGGCCACCGAGCGCCCCTGGTGCGACGACGTGGCCGCGTGGCTGCGCGCCGAGGCGCCGGTCGAGGTGATCGTCTCGGACCTGGACACCGATCCCTGGACGCTGCACGCGGCGTCCCCGCTCTCAACTGAACAGAAGAAGGAGCCCTCGTCGTGAAGGCCGCGCCGCAAGCCCAACGCCGTCTGCTGGATCTGCAGGCTATCGACACGTCCCTGGCCCAGCTCGCGCACAAGCGCAAGACGCTGCCGGAGTACGCCGAGCTCGACACGCTGGCCCGCACCCTCTCCGCGCTGGAGGACGAGCGGGTGCGCGCCCAGGTCACGGTGGACGACATCGACCGCGACATCGCCCGGCTGGAGAAGGACATCGACCAGGTCCGGATCCGCCGTCAGAAGGACGACGACCGGCTGGCCGCCGGCACCGGTCCGGCCCGCGAGCTGGAGGCGCTGCAGCACGAGGTGGTCAGCCTGACCCGCCGGCAGAGCGAGCTGGAGGACCAGGAGCTCGAGCTGATGGAGCAGCGGGAGACCGCGCAGGCCACGCTGGACGAGATCGCCACCCGCCAGGAGGCCGCCCGCGAGGCCCGGTCCGCCGCCGAGGCCCGCCGCGAGGCCGCGCTGGCCGAGATCGCCAAGGAGGAGGAGTTCAAGTCGCAGTCCCGGGCGCCGCTGGCCGCGGACCTCCCCGGCGACCTGGTCACGCTCTACGACCGGCTGCGCGAGGCGAACGCCGGGCTCGGCGCCGCGCTGTTCCGCGCCGGTCGCTGCGGCGGCTGCCGCCTGGAGCTGTACGGCCAGGAGCTGCACCGGGTCAAGGCCGCGCCCGCCGACGAGGTGGTGCGCTGCGAGGAGTGCGGGCGGATCATGGTGCGGACCGCGGAGTCCGGCCTGTGAGCCTGCACGTCATCGTCGAGGCGGACGGCGGCTCGCGCGGCAACCCCGGCCCGGCCGGGTACGGCGCGGTGGTGATCGAGGCCGCGACCGGTCAGGTGCTGGCCGAGCGGTTCGACTCGGTCGGCGTCGCCACGAACAACGTCGCGGAGTACTCCGGGCTGATCGCCGGCCTGGAGGCGGCCGGTGAGCTGGGCGCGACCGAGGTCGACGTGCGGATGGACTCCAAGCTGGTGGTCGAGCAGATGTCCGGCCGCTGGCAGATCAAGAACCCGGGGCTGCGGCCGCTCGCCGCCACCGCGGCCCAGCTGATCGACACCTTCGACTCCGTGTCGTTCACCTGGATCCCCCGGGAGCGGAACAAGGCCGCGGACGCGCTGGCCAACAAGGCGATGGACGGCGGACGCAGCGTGTCGCCGCAGCCGGTGGCGGACGTCGCGGCACCGGACTCGTCCGCCCGGGCGCTGGCCAAGGAGATCGCGGCGAACGCGGCCGGCCCCGCCCGGGTCGCGGTGTCGCAGCCGAAGTCCTGGGTGCCGCCGTCGCTGACCGCGGCAACCCGGATGATCCTGATCCGGCACGGCGAGACCGAGATGACCGCGGAGAAGCGCTACTCCGGCCGCGGTGACGTGCCGCTCTCCGCGCTCGGCCTGGAGCAGGCGGCGGCGGCCGCGCGCCGGGTGGCCGCGCTCGCGCCGGACCTGGCCGCGGTGGTCACCTCGCCGCTGACCCGCTGCGCCGCCACGGCCGCGGAGATCGCCCGGGCGGCCGGTGGGGTCCCGGTGCTGACCGAGGCCGGGCTGATCGAGTGCGACTTCGGCGACTGGGAGGGCCGCACGTTCGCCGAGGTGCGCGAGCGGTGGCCGGCCGAGATGCAGCGCTGGCTGGACTCCACCGCGGTGGCGCCGCCCGGCGGCGAGTCGTTCCGGGCGGTCGCGAAGCGGATCCGTGGCGCGCGGGCCGCGGTGCTGGCCGCGCACGAGGGCACCACGATCGCCGTGGTCAGCCACGTGACGCCGATCAAGCTGCTGCTGCAGGACGCACTGGCCGCGTCGGACGCGTTCCTGCACCGGCTCTACCTCGAACCGGCGGGCATCTCCATCGTGGACACCTGGCCGGACGGCAACGTCGCGGTCCGCACCGTCAACGACACCGCCCACCTCGGCTGACCCGCCGCGTCCCTCAGGTCGCACCGGCGGCGTGAGGGACGCGGCGCCACGCCTCCCGGGAATCCCGTCGCGCGGGCGCGCGGCGTACCGTGCGCGGGTTTTGATCGTTGTCGATCGCCGTCCGGCGCACGTTCTCGACCGCTGACCGCATTGTGAACTGGGTCACCTTCGCGACGTAATCTTCCTTTGGGTAGTCTCCCCGCGCCCGAGCGTGATCGTTGCACCGGGAGGCGGCGCGCTCCCGTCGCCTCCTGACGCACGCCATCTGCAGGAGGTAGCTACTCATGGCCGAGCCACCGACGCCCGACCCGGATATTTCCGACACCGAGGCCTCGGCGTCCGCGCCGGCCCAGGCCAGCAGCGATCGCAGCCCGTGGAACTGGCTGCTGATCGTGCCGATCCTGGTGCCGCTGACCACGCCGCTGTTCAACCACGACGACCCACGTCTGCTGGGATTCCCGGTGTTCTACTGGTTGCAGCTGGCGTTCATCATTCTCGGCGTCACCACCACCACGATCGTCTACCGGATGACCGGACGGGGTGCGGGCCGATGAGCGACCACATCGTGCAGATCGTCGTCTTCACCGCGCTGTTCCTGCTGGTCAGCGTGATGGGATTCGTCGCGGCCCGGTGGCGGGCCCCGCAGGACCTCAACCACCTGGACGAGTGGGGCCTCGGCGGCCGCAACTTCGGCGGGTGGATCACCTGGTTCCTGGTCGGCGGCGACCTCTACACCGCGTACACGTTCGTGGCGGTCCCGGCGCTGCTGTTCGGCGCGGGCGCGGCCGGGTTCTTCGCGGTGCCGTACACGATCATCGTCTACCCGCTGGTGTTCCTGGTGCTGGTCCGGCTCTGGTCGGTGTCGCACCGGCACGGCTTCGTCACCCCGGCCGACTTCGTACGCGCCAGGTTCGCCTCGCCGACGCTCGCGCTGCTGATCGCGATCACCGGCATCGCGGCGACCATGCCGTACATCGCGCTGCAACTGGTCGGCATCGAGGCGGTGCTGAAGACGATGGGCGTGACCGGCGACTCCGCACTGGCCCGGCACGCGCCGATCATAGTGGCGTTCGCGATCCTGGCCGCCTACACCTACCAGTCCGGGCTGCGCGCACCCGCGCTGATCGCGTTCGTCAAGGACACGCTGATCTACATCGTGATCCTGGTGGCCGTGATCTACCTGCCGGCCAAGCTCGGCGGCTGGAACAACATCTTCGACGCCGCGCAGGCGAAGTTCGCCGCGTCCCCCGCGCCGAACGACGGGATCACGCTCAACGCCAACAACCAGCTGCAGTACATCACGCTGGCGCTCGGTTCCGCGATGGCGCTGTTCCTCTACCCGCACTCGATCACCGGCGTGCTGGCCAGCCGCGACCGGGGTGTGATCAAGCGGAACATGTCCGCGCTCCCCGCGTACAGCCTGCTGCTGGGGTTGATCGCGCTCCTCGGTTTCATGGCGATCGCCGCGGGCGTCAAGCCGCTGCCCGGCGCGCGCGAAGGCACGGTGGACAGCAACACGGTCGTGCCGCTGCTGTTCGACCAGCAGTTCCCGGCCTGGTTCGCGGGCGTCGCGTTCGCCGCCGTCGGCATCGGCGCGCTGGTCCCCGCGGCCATCATGTCGATCGCGGCCGCGAACCTGTTCACCCGCAACATCTACAAGGAGTACCTGCGCAAGGACGCGACGCCCGCGCAGGAGGCCAACGTCTCGAAGATCACCTCGCTGGTGGTCAAGGTCGGCGCCGTCGCCTGCATCGTCTTCCTCGACCCGCAGTTCAGCATCGACCTGCAACTCATCGGCGGCGTCATCATCCTGCAGACACTGCCCGCGGTCGCGCTCGGCCTCTACACCCGCTGGCTGCACCGCGGCGCGCTGATCACGGGCTGGTTCGCCGGCATGGGGTTGGGCATGTGGATGCTCTACCAGATCCCGAACGCCGCGACCGGCCGCGCCCACTTCGGCGGCTCCGCGTTCCCGCTGTCGAAGTTCGGCTTCGACACCACGATGACGATCTACGCCGGCCTGGTCGCGGTCGCGGTCAACCTGCTGGTCGCGGTCATCGCCACGGTCATCTTCCGCTCCATGAAGGTCGCCGAGGGCACCGACACCACCACCCGCGAGGACTACTTCGCCGACGCCACCCCGGCGGCATCCACCACCCCGGCCGACCCCGCCCCGACCGCAACCACATAACCCGGCCCTCCCGCCGCCGCCGGGTGGGCGGCGGCGGGAGCACCACGGACATCCGGCCGCCGGCGTTCGATACGGAAATCGGTTTCGAGCGGCCGGATCACGTGCCCGTGGCGGGTCCGTGTGGCGGCCCAACCCCGACAGGCAAGAGCGTGCCATGTATCCGGTAACCCTCACCGGCCGCGTCGTCACCCTCCGGGAATTCCGCGAGGACGATGCGGCCGACGTGCACGCCATCATCGGCGACGACCGAGTGACTGGCTACCTGTCCTTCGACAGCCGAACGCCGGCTCAGGCCGAAACGATGATCGCCGAAGTGATCGAACGTTCCGCACAAGCGCCACGAACCGAGTACTACCTTGCGATCACGCTGTCCGACGACCGGCTGATCGGCTTCGCGCGTCTCGCACTCGGCGGCGTCAAGGCGGCAAAAATCGGGTATGCGGTACGTGCGGACCGGTGGGGTGGCGGCTACGCCACCGATGCGGCACGCGTTTTGATTGCCTTTGCGTTCAATCGGCTCGGGCTGCACAGAGTTACGGCTGCCATTGGCCCGGACAATGTCGGCTCTCTCGCGGTCGCAAGTAAGGTCGGCATGGAATACGAGGGCCGATTGCGTGATCATGTGTTCACCAATAATGCATGGCGGGATTCGCTGCTCTATTCGATCATTTCCCGATCGTGATGCGGCGCGTCCGCCGACGTTCCCGATTCCGTCCGCAGCCCGATGCGCGGACGCGGTCAGCGGGTGCGGCTGATCGGCGGCCTGATGCGGTGGTGGGCGATGAGCGAGCCGGCGTGTACGCCGGATTCTGTGGCCGGCGGCGTTGTCGCCGCTGGTGGCGGTCATCCATCTAGGCCCGCCGTTGCCGGCGGGCTCGAGCGGCCTACCCGCAGGCTCGGGCGGGCAGCCCTCGAACGCCTGCGCAGGTCCCGCCTTGCGGCGGAGGCCCTTTTGGCCTTGCTCCGGGTGGGGTTTACCGAGCCACCCCGGTCGCCCGGGGTGCTGGTGGGCTCTTACCCCACCGTTTCACCCTTACCGCCTCGGAAGCCGTGGCGGCGGTCTGTTTTCTGTGGCACTGTCCCGCGGGTCGCCCCGGGTTGCCGTTAGCAACCACCCTGCCCTGTGGAGTCCGGACGTTCCTCGGCGATGACTCCGGGGAGTCATCAACGCGACCGCCCGGCCGACTCGCTCATCGCAAGCAGCATCCTACAAACCGTGGGTGGCGCTCAGTTGCGCGCGGTGGGTCTGTATGCGGAGAGTGACACGTTGAGGCGGTGCATGAGCGTGGCGAGGGTGGCGCGGTCGGTGGCGTTCCAGTCGGCGAGGAGTTGGCCGTAGATGTCGCGGCGGGCGGCGCGGACGACGGAGACGCAGTGCAGGCCGTGGTCGGTGGGAGAGACGAGGGTGCCGCGGCCGTCGGCCGGGTCGGGGGAGCGGGTGACCAGGCCGGCGCGCTGCATGGCGGAGACCTGGCGGGTGATGGTGGAGCCGTCGAGGTTGAGGCGGGTGGCGAGCACGGAGACGTTCGTGGGGCCGGCCTCGGCGAGCTTGCGCAGGATCACGTAGGCGGCCCGGTCGAGCGCGCGGTGCGGCTCCACCGGGATGGCCCGCCGGGTGGCCTCGCCCATGCGCATGAGCAGCGCGATCTCGGTCTCGATGGTGCCGAGTACGTCGTCGCCGCTGTCGTCCATCGCCCCGTCCCGCCTGTGCCGAAATCCGGAGCTCATCGTAGAGCTTCCTGAGACATTCCTGTGAGGTCCGTCGCATCAGTCGAAGGGTTGATGCGTCCTCGGGTGTGTGCCCGGTCTCCTGGGTAAACCAGTATCCGTCACGTCGAAACGGAGGTTGGTCCGGACATGCCCCACGAACTGGTCACCCACGCTCGCCATGAGGCCGCCTACCTGGGCGGCCAGGTCCGCGAACTCCTCGCCTGGTGGATGGGGATCAGTTTCGGCGGACTGTCCGCGACGCTCGGGCTGGTCGTCGCGCTGTGGCCGGCGACCGTGGATCTCTGGGGTGGGGTCTTCGTCGGCATGTGGCTGCTCGGCGTCGCGTTCTGCCGCGTCTCCGACCTGCTCACCGACCCGCGTGCCGCGACCCGGGCCCGGCGCCTGCCCGCGCGGGTCGCCACCGCGGTCGCGCTGGTCGGCGCGCTGGTGGTGCTGCGCGGCCTGATCGGCGTGGGCGCGCCGCTCGCGATCACGGTCACCGTCGTGCTGTCGCTGATCGCGGCCGCGGACGTGTCCACCGCGACCCGCCGCGGGCTCCGCAGCCGGGTCGGGGCACGGGCCGCGGTGTATCTCCCGGCCGCGCTCGCGGCCGGCGCCGGGGCTATCTCCGGTCAGCTGCCGGCGGCCACGGTCGCGGTCGCCGCGCTCGCGGTCGGCATCGTCGAGGCCGCCACGGCCGCCACCACCGGCATGAAGAGTCTCCGCTGGCACGCGGCCGCCCGCGACGCCGGGCTGCTCACCGGCGAGATCCGCCCGTTCCGCGAGTCGCCCGCCGAGGTGCGGCCCGAGTTCGAGGACGTCGAGACCGCGGCCGGCCCGGGTGCGCCGGACGAGCTCCCCGTGCCCGCCGCGCTGGTGGCGGACGAACCCACCGAGCCTGCCGCGGCCGAGCCGGCCGAGCCTGCCGCGGCCGAGCCGGCCGAGCCTGCCGCGGACGAGCCGGCCGTGCCTGCCGCGGACGAGCCCGTCGAGCCGGAGCCGACGGCGGACGGGTCGGACACCCGCGGGCCGGCGACGGCGGTTACCGGTGGCACTCCGCTGGGCCGCCGTCCGGCCGGCACCGCGCCGAGGTCCGCCGGCCGTCCGGCCGGGCGGGCCACCGTCAACCGACCGGCGGTCGGCCGCGCCAGGGTCACCAGCCAGGACTGAACGTCCCGCGGTCCCGGGGCGCGGCCACGCCCCGGGATCCGGTGGGTCAGCGGGCGACGACGTACGGCTGGAGCGGCGGCTCCTCGGTCACCGGCGTGGCCGTGCCCAGGTTGGTGACGATCGCCGCGTTCGTCTCCGCGAACCGCCGCGGGTACGTGGCCGGGTCGACCCCCGGCATGAGGTCCCGTGCGCACACGTCCGTCGGCAGCCGCCCGGGCCGGGCCGGGCCGTCGTGCCGGACCGCGTCCATGACGAGCGCGTGTCCGACCGGGTCGGCCGTGCCCAGGCCGACGTGCTCGACCGTGTTCGCCGGGCAGACGTCCTGCACGACGACGTTCGCGACCGACCGGCCGCGCAGCGCCACCGTGGAGGTCGGCGTGACGTACTGGTCGTACCGGCTGGCGACGGTGGTGTAGGAGATCTCCGGGAACGTCTCGCGGCCGGCGTTGACCGCCTCGATCAGCGCCGCGGTCGTGCGCATCTGCAGCAGCGCGGCCGGGCCGGGCGTACCGGGCGGGAAGCTCGTGTCGTTGCCCGTGCTGCCGTGGTGCGGCGAGCCGAGCGAGACGTGGTCCGCGACCATCGCCCGGGTGTCCGGCCAGAACCGCAGCGCGAAGCGGGCGTCCAGCGCGCCCTGACTGTGCCCGACGACGGCGATCCGGCGCCCGCTGACCGCGTGGGCGTGCCGGATCGCGTGCACCACGTACTCGGCGGTGACCTGGATGTCGCCGAGCGCGTGGTCGGGGAGCGTGACCGCGCACCACGGGTGTCCGGCCCGGCGTAGCGCGGGGAACCAGTTCCAGGCGAACTGGCCCGGGTCGAGCGCGGTGGCCGGTACGAACAGGATCACTTCGGCGCGGGCCCGGTACGCGTCCGGCGTGCAGGTCACGGCCGCGCGCAGGGTGGCCACGGGCACGGAGAGCGGCGGGCCGGGCCGGTCGACCGGCGCGTGGCGGGGTGCGGCGGCACCGGCCGGGGTGGCCGCGAGTACCAGTGCGCACACCATCGTCAGAAGCTTCATGGCAGACCTCACTGTCGGTGACGGACGACCCGACCGTATGGGCTGACGCCGGTGTCAGGGGCAAGCCCGTGTCTTGACAACGCCCGATATCTTATCGATTATCAATACATCGTTTTTCGATAAGGGGGAGGTGGGTCATGATCAACGCACAGCGGGACTGGCTCGGGGAGCTGCAGACCGCGCTCGCCGCCGGCACCGTGCTCGGCGCGCTCGCCGGCGTCGCCACGGTCGGCTTCGCCGCGACCTCGGACGCCGTCGAGCTGACGATCGTCACGACGCGGGGGACGGCGATCACCGGACTGCCCGCCGGGGTGACGCTGGCGGACGCCGGTGCCGCGGACGTGGCGATCGCGGATCCGGGCTGGGCCGAGCGGCTCGCCCACGTGGCGCAGGGCGCACCGTCGTACCTGCTGGGACTGCTGATCGTCGCGTCGCTGTGGTGGGTCGTGCGCGCGGCCCGGCGCACCGACCCGTTCGCGCCGGGGACCGCGCACCGGCTGCGCCGGCTGGGCATCGGCACGCTGGTCGGCGGCCTGGTCGCGGACACGCTGGAGATCGGCTCCGGTGCGCTCGCGTCGACCCTGGTCCACGGCGAGTTCCGGGCGCTGTCCGTGACGTACCACCCCTGGTGGCTCTTGATCGGTTTTGGCCTGCTCGCGGTCGGCGAGGTGCTGCGGCGCGGCGCGGTGCTGCGGGCCGAGCTGGACGAGGTGGTCTGACCCGTGCCGCCGGAGGAGGAACACCGCGTCGACGTGCACATCGACGCGCTGCTGGCGGCGCGCGGCATGACGCTCACCGAGCTGGCCGACCGGGTCGGCATCACGCTGGCGAACCTGTCGATCCTGAAGAACGGGCGGGCCCGGGCGGTTCGGTTCAGCACGCTCACCGCGCTCTGCGACGCGCTCGACTGCCAGCCCGCCGACCTGTTCACGGTCCGCGGGCCCCGGGCACCGGAGATCACCTGAGGGCCGGGTTAGGCAGCCGCTGCCGACGCGTGGGTACGCGCGGGCACCGCAGGATCGACCCGTTGCTCAGCCGGGAAGATATGGGAGTCCGCGTGTCCGCTGTAACGATGTCCCGGGAGGTCCGCCGGCGCTGGTGGTGGGTGCTGTGGAGTCTCCTGACCCTGTCCGCGCTCGCCATCGCCGCCGTGTTCGTGCCGCCCTACATGGTCGGGGGCACGACCGTGCCGGGCCTCAACCGGGCCATTCCGGGCTACTACGTCAGCCTGGTGATCCACGCGCTGCCGGCCGGGCTCGCGCTGGTCATCGGGCCGTTCCAGTTCGTCACGCAGCTGCGGGTACGGTTCCCGCGAGCACACCGGATCGCCGGCCGGTTGTACCTGATCTCCGTGCTGATCTCGGCGCTGGCGGCGGCGTACTCGGCCGCGGTCACCGAGAGCGGACTCGCGCTGCAGGTCGCGTTCTACATGCTGATCGCGGCGTGGCTGTACACCGGCGTGATGGCCTACCGCACGATCCGGCGCGGCGAGGTGCAACTGCACCGGATCTGGATGATCCGCAACTACGCGCTCACGTTCGCCGCGGTGATGCTGCGCCTGTACCAGCTGATCGGATTGCAGCTGATGGACCCGATGGGCTGGGAGTACCCGCAGATCTACACCGCGAGCGCGTGGGCGTCGCTGTTCGGCAACGCGATCGTCGCGGAGTACTTCATCGTCCAGCGCACGCTGGCACCGCTGGCCCGCCGGAAGCCGTCAGAGAACGTCACGCAGTAGCGGCAGCAGCCGGTCGGCCAGCGCCGGGGCGCAGGCGATCGTCGCGGCCGAGCCGAACGTGTGCTCGCTGCCGTCCCGGTCGACGATCCGGGCGCCGGCCGACCGGGCGATCGCGGTGCCGGCCGACGTGTCCCAGGGCTTGTTGGACATCATCACCAGCGCGTCCAGCCGGCCGGCCGCGAGCCAGGCCAGGTCGGTGGCGGCGGTGCCGAGCATGCGGATCCGCTGCACGCGCGGGACCAACGTCTCCAGGATGGCGAAGCGCTCCCGGTTCTTCGCCGCCGCGTCCTCGCCGACCGCGAAGTCGCCGATCGCGACCAGCGCCTCCGGCAGCGCGGACACCTCGCTGGCCCGGATCGCGACGCCGTCGCAGAACGCGCCCGCGGCCGGCGCGGCCCAGTAGCGGTTGCCGAGGAACGGCAGGTCGATCACGCCGAGCACGGACCGGTCGCCGTCGACCAGGCCGAGCGACACCGCGCACAGCGGCGAGCCGTGCACGAAGTTGACCGTGCCGTCGACCGGGTCGAGCGACCAGGTCAGGCCGTGGTCGCCGCCGCGGGCGCCCTCCTCCTCACCCAGGAACCCCACGCCGGGGGTACGGTCCGCGAGGAACGCCCGGACCCGCTGCTCGATCGCGAGGTCGACCTCGGACGCCATGTCCCGGTCGCCCTTCGCGGTGAGCACGCCGGGCAGCATCGTGCGCATCATGTCCCGCGCGAGGTCCACGGCCTCGTGCGCGGCCGGGAGCAGCGAGTCGATGTCGGGCATGGCGTTGATCTTAGAGGCGGGTGGCCGCCCGGTCCGGAACGGCGGCCGGCACCGGGTGCTCGTAGCGGCGGACCAGCACCACGATGCCGGCCAGGGTCAGCGCGAGCAGCGGGTACCAGGCGAGGCGCGCGGCGACCCAGCCGGCACCGGTGGGCACGTCGCCGAGGCCGGGCAGCGTGCCGAGCCGGCGGGCGAGCTCGGACACGCCGACCAGCGCCACGTGGTGCCAGCAGAACACGCTCATCGCGCTCAGGTTGAGCACGGTCACCGCGGCCCACACCCGCGGCCGGTGCAGGAACCGCTCGATCCGGTCGCGCAGCAGCAGCGCGGCGCCGGCCTGGATCGCGGCCAGCGCCGGGACCAGCAGCGACGGCGGGTTGGAGTTGGACCGGGCGGTGCCGGGCACGCTGACCATGCTCACCGGATAGTCCAGCACCGCGATCAGGACCACGAACGCCGCCAGACCGCCGGCGAGCAGCCCGGCCGCGACCCGGCGGTCGACGCGCCCGGCCGACCAGGCGATCCCCAGCTGATACGCGAAGCACCAGGCCGGCAGCACGCTGAGATAGCCGATCGCGGCCGGCTCGGCGGCCGGGCCGAAGCGGAGCAGGTCGACCACGGCCACGACGGCGGCGAACGCCAGCACCGCGCGCAGGCCGGCGCGCCGGTCGAGCCGGAGCAGCTGCGGCGTGAGCGCGGTGATCACCGCGTACACGGCCATGAACCACAGCGGCTGGACGAACAGCACCACGGTGTTCCACGCGGTGCCGGCGCCGATCACGCCGAGCACCCGCAGCGGCGGCAGCGCCACGGCCAGGATCACCGTGGCGGCCAGGACCGGGCGGCCGATCCGCCACAGCCGGCGGCGTAGCCACTCGGCGTCCGTCTCGCCGCGCGCCCGGGCCCGGCGCAGCCCCTGCGCGCCGGTGTAGCCGCCGACCAGGAAGAACAGCCCCAGCATCTGCAGGAACCAGGTGGCCGGTTGCAGCCACTCCAGGTGCCGCAGCGGACTGTCGATCCGCAGGTCACCGGCCGGCGTCGCGACCAGCGCGCCGACCAGCCAGTGCCCGCCGATCACGCCCAGGATGGCCAGGGCGCGAAGCCCGTCGATGAATCGGTCCCGCTGTCGCATGTCGTCGACGCTATGGGGGACGACGAACAAGATCGATGTAGCTGGCCCCCGGATCGGGGGTAGGGAGAACCCCCGGCGCTCAGCGCACGCCCACGACCGCGGCGTCCTGCGCACCGCGCCAGATCAGCCCGGCCTCGGTGAAGCCGGCGTCGCGCAGCGCCCGCACGTGCCAGGACGCCGGCGGCAGCCACTCCTGGTGGTGGTCGCCCGGGAAGAGCCGGTTGCGCTCCTCGACCAGCGGCGCCAGCGTCGGGTCCGACTTCGCGTGCTCCCACCAGGCGCTCCAGGAGAGCACGGCACCGGCCGCGTACCGCGCCTCGCGGCGGGCGTCGGCGCGGTCACCGAGCCGCTTGGACAGCTCGGGCAGGCCGTCGTCCGGCATGTAGTCCGCGTTGACCAGGATGCCGCCCGGCCGCAGCACGGTGCGGACCTCCGCGTACAGCGTGGCCAGCCGCTCCGGCGACAGCCAGTGCAGCGCGGTCGCGGCCAGCACCGCGTCGTAGTCGCGGTGCGGCAGCGCGGCCGTCCACTCCGGCGTGACCAGGTCGGCGGTGACGACGGTGGACCGCTCGTCCAGCGTGGCGCGCGCGATGGTCAGCGTCACCGGGTCCAGGTCGAGCAGCGTCGTGTTCGCCTGGGGGAAGCGACGCTGGGCGCGCAGCGAGATGGACCCGGTGCCGCCGGCCAGATCGAGGATGCGCGGCGCCGGCCACTCGGTGACCGCCTCCACCGCGTCCAGCATCGCGGCGAACCGCTCCTCACGGTCGGGAAGATAGGCCTCCTGCTGGCGGTCCCAGCTCTCCTGCCAAGCCGGACCGTTGAACGTGTAAGGAGTCATGCCGGTCAGACTAGTTACCGCTCGAAGTCCTGTCGACACCGTTGGGAGTGCCGAACCGGACCGGGACGCCCGGCGAGTAGAGCACGCTGGCCGGCGGTCCGGAGACCGACGGGAAGCCGGCGGCCGCGACCAGTTCGTCGTCGAGCTCCAGCAGCTCGGCGCGGTGCAACGGCCACTGCGGATGCACGTTCGGCAGGTGGATCGTGCGGCCGAACGCGTCCACGTGCAGGCCCCAGCGCGCGGACAGGAAGTGCTCCAGCGGCGTCGGCTCCGCGATCGGCTCGCCAGCCCGGACCACCATCCGGCTGCGCGGCCGGCCGGGACCGGGCCAGCGCCGGTGGTTGGTGTAGGTGAACACGTCGCCGTCACGGCGCAGCGACATCCGCGACCACTTGTACGGCAGCCGGAACACCGCCTGCGCGACCAGCACCGGCAGCAGCCGCGCCGCGTCCAGCGAGCGGAACACCACGGCGCGGCGGCCCCGACCGTCCACGGAGTAGAGCCGCACGTTCGTCTCGCAGAACGTGCCCAGGTAGGGCAGGCCGGGGCCGCTCAGCGGGCCGAGCCCGACCATCATGAAACCGATCAGGCCGACGTACGTGACGCCGTCGATCGTGTCCGGCTCGGTGCCCGGCGGCAGGAACGGCCGGACCTCGGCCGGGTCCACCGGCCAGTGCAGGAACGACAGGTCGTGCCAGCGCTGCACCAGGGTCGAGCGCCGGACGGCACGCGGGCTGGTGTAGGTGATCTCCTCGGGTGTCATGCGGTTCTCTCTCCCAGCGCGGCGTCGATCAGCGTCACGGCGGCCGCGCGCGCGTGTCCGGCCGCCTCGTTCGTCCCGGCGATCGCGGCCGTGGTCTGCGCGCCCTCGGCCAGGATGGCCAGCTGCGGAGCCAGCCACGCCGGCGCGCCCGCGGCCGCGCACAGCTGGGCCAGCCGGTCCTGGAACCCCGCCTTGTGCCGGCGGACGATCTCCGCGACGCGCGGCGACGCCGTACCGAGTTCGCCGAAGGTGTTGATGAAGACGCAGCCGCGGAAGTCGTCCTCGTCGAACCAGCGGGCCAGCATGTCGTAGATGGCCAGCAACTGGTCGCGCGGCGCCGGCGCGCTCGCCACCGCGTCCTCGACGAACGAGGTCCACACCTCGTGCCGGCGGGCCAGCACGGCCTCGACGATCACGTCCTTGGCCGGGAACAGCTTGTAGAGACGCTTCAGCGGCACGCCGGCCTCGGCGCGCAGCGCGTCCATGCCGACGGCCTGGATGCCGCGGGCGTTGTAGAGACGGTCGGCCGCGTCCAGCACCCGGGTGCGGATCGCGTCGTCGGTCGGAGTCGTCATGGTCCCTCCTCGGTACGTGACGGTCCTCACCCGAGTTTCGGTGGCGGCTGAGAACGGTCGTTCTCTAGAGTAACCGGTGAGCGGAGAACGATCGTTCTCAGCCGGATGACAACGGAGGCGGACATGCCGTACATCACCGTCGGTTCCGAGAACAGCACCAGCATCGACCTCTACTACGAGGACCACGGCACCGGGCAGCCGGTCGTGCTCATCCACGGCTACCCGCTCGACGGCCACTCCTGGGAGAAGCAGTCCGCGGCGCTGCTCGCGGCCGGGTACCGGGTCATCACCTACGACCGCCGCGGCTTCGGGCAGTCCAGCCAGCCCACCACCGGCTACGACTACGACACGTTCGCCGCGGACCTGAACACCGTGCTGGAGACGCTCGACCTGCACGACGCGGTCCTGGTCGGCTTCTCGATGGGCACCGGCGAGGTCGGCCGCTACCTCAGCCGCTACGGCTCGGCGCGCGTCGCCAAGGCCGCGTTCCTCGCCTCGCTGGAGCCGTTCCTGCTCCGGACGGAGGACAACCCGGCCGGCGTCCCGGGAGAGGTCTTCGACGGGATCCTCGCGGCCGTGCAGGCGGACCGGTACCGGTACTTCACCGACTTCTACCGCGACTTCTACAACACCGACGAGAACCTCGGCACCAGGCTCTCCGAGGAGGCGCTGCGCAACAGCTGGAACGTGGCGGCCGGCGCGTCCTGGTTCGCGTCGAGCGCGGTGGTCCCGGCCTGGCTCACCGACTTCCGCGACGACATCCCGAAGGTCGACGTGCCGGCGCTGATCCTGCACGGCACCGGCGACCGGATCCTGCCGGTCGACGCGACCGCGCGTGAGTTCCACAAGCGGCTGCCGGAGGCGACCTACGTGGAGATCGAGGGTGCGCCGCACGGTCTGCTCTGGACGCACGGCGACGAGGTCAACGAGGCCCTGCTCGCCTTCCTGCGCTCCTGAGCCACCGCACGACGAAGGGGGTACGGCGGACGCCGTACCCCCTCGGCGGGTTTGTGGACCCTCAAGCGGTCTTCGCCCGGCGGAACGGGCGGCGCAGCACCAGCGTGGTGCCCACGACGAACGCCAGACCCGCGATCAGCGCCGGCACCAGTCCGCCGGCGACCCCGATGATCGGCACGACCGCCCACATGAGCGCGATGCCGGCCAGGGCGCCGATGCCCGGGCGATTGCCACGCGTGGCTCGCATCCGTGCCACGAAGGCCGGATCCGTGAGGACCAGGTGCTCCTCGATCTCGGTGAGCCGGCGGTTGTCCTCCTGACTGAGCATGCTGGCCGCCTTCCTGTTGCGCCGTCCCGACCATCCCGACACGTTCTTGACGCCGGAACGGTTGGGCCTCGATACCCCACTGTGTCGCAGATCATGCCGTTGACGCCATCCCGGTGCACATCGCGCACGCCGGGGCCCGGAGTCGACTCTGTCATCCGATGGGGTGGCTTCGCCGCCGGTTGCCGCGACTCGGCCCGTGACGGCCCGTCCGCCTCTACCGTGGAGGTGAACCGGCTATTTGCGCGAATCGGTAGCGCATGGCCGCTTTGCGGTGCACAGTGATGTCATGAGCGACAGTGTCGGCCGCTTCTTCTGGTGCATACGCCACAACCGGGTGGAAACCGAACCCGACCTGTGCCCGGCGAAACATCGGATCGGCCCCTTCGCCTCCGCGGACGACGCCTCGCACGCCCTGGAGAAGGTCCAGGAGCGCAACGAGGCGTGGGAGGCCGAGGACGCACGCTGGACGGGGGAGCGTTAGGCCGGAACGGCATCCGGAACCGTGCCGTAACAAGACCGCGCCGGTACGTGGTACCGCGCGCGATGGCGCCTGCACAGAAGTCCCAGGGAGGACCGACCATGGCCGCAGCGAGAAAGTCCACCAGGACCTCGGCCACCACGTCTTCGCGATCGGCCCGCGACACCGATCCTTCCACCGACTCCCCTGCTCCCGACAGCGGATCCGCGGCGCGCCCCGCCCCGGGCAGGTCGTCCGGGGCCGCGGGATCCCGCCCGTCCGGCGCGGCGGCGTCCGCGTCCGGCGGCTCCGCCGGATCCCGATCGGCCGGCTCGGCCGGGGCCCGGCCGGCGAGATCGGCACGGACCTCGACCCCCTCCGACGGTACGGACGGGAGCACGCCGATCGTGCCGGACGCGGAGCGGGAGGGCGCGATCTCGATGGGGCCGGGCTCGGCGGCGGCCGCGATGCCGCCGCTCGGCGAGGCGCCGGAGCAGGCCGGGATGTCGATCCCGCCGATGGAGCCGGGCGAGTCGGGAGCCGCGATGGCGGCGGACGACCGGATGGCGCCGGCGACCGGCACGGCCCCGATGCCGTCGATCGTGGAGGCGGCCGCGACACCGCCACCGGACCCGGACGGGACCACGGCACCGGAGCCGACGGCACCGGCGACGGGCCGGGCCGCGCGGGTGCCGGCGATCCCGCGGACGAACGCACGCGGACGGACCGCCATCGGCGGTGGCTCCGGCACGCCGGCCGCGGCCGGCGGTTCCGGTACCGGGGATCCGGCCGGCGTCGGGAGGTCGAACGGCGTTTCGGCTCTCGGGCGAAATATGCGTAGAAATGGTGATTCTACCGAGGGCGGGATCGGATCGGCCGGCGACGACACCGAGGCCGGCGGTACCGGCGCCGCCCGGAAGTCGTCCCGCGGCGCGGCGCGGAACGGGACCGGCGTCGGTAGCTCGGCGCGTCATGGGACCGGCGTGGGGAGCGCGGCGCGGGACGGGATTGGCGTTGGTGGTGCGGCACGGAACGGGTCTGGCAGTGGTAGCGCAGCGCGGAACGGGAGCGCGGCGCGCAACGGGACCGGCGTGGGGAGCGCGGCGCGGAACGGGACTGGCAGTGGTAGCGCAGTGCGGAACGGGAGCGCGGCGCGCAACGGGACCGGCATCGGAAGTGCGGCGGTGCGGGACGGGATCGGCGTCGGTAGTGCGGCGCGGGACGGCGCCGGGACCGGAGGCGCGGCCCGGACGACGGCGCCGAAGCGGGCCGGGGCCGGTAGCGCGGCGCGGAAGGCGGCGGAGGGCGGGACCGGGGCCGGAAGTGCGGCGCGGACGGCCGAGAACGGGACCGGCGCCGGGGGACCGGCGCGGAAGGCGGCGCGGGGCGGCGCCGGTGCGGTGAACGCCGCGCGGAAGTCGGCCGAGAGCGGGATCAGGGCCACGGCGACCGCGCGGAAGTCGGCCGAGCGGGCCGCGGACACCGCGACCGCCGCGTCCGCGAAGGCCCGGTCCGCGGCGACGAAGATGCGGTCGGCGGCGCGGAAGGCCGCGGACAGTGCGGACGATCTCGACGAGGTGATCTCCCGCCCGGCGAGCGGATCCGCCGGACGCACGTCTCGGGCCAAGGCCTCGGCGGCCGCGTTCGACGCGGGCGACGTGGATTCGGCGGCGGTGAAGTCGCGTTCGGGTGCGCGGTCGTCGGGTGTGAGGGCGGCGTCGTTCACGGCCGGGGATGTGGAGGCGGCGAAGGCGCGGCGGACGGGTGCCGGCCGGGCCGCGAAGCCGGCGGCGTTCACCGCGGAGGACGTGGATTCGGCGGCGGCGAAGTCGCGTTCGGGTGCGCGGTCGTCGGGTGTGAGGGCGGCGTCGTTCACGGCCGGGGATGTGGAGGCGGCGAAGGCGCGGCGGACGGGCGCCGGCCGGGCCGCGAAGCCGGCCGCGTTCACCGCGGGCGACGTGGACTCGGCGGCGGCGAAGTCGCGTTCGGGGGCGCGGTCGTCCGGTGCGAAGGCGGCCTCGTTCACGGCCGGGGACGTGGAGACCGCGAAGACCCGGGCGGGTGCGGGCCGCACGCGGGCTTCGGAACCGACCGTGGCGACCAGGCCCGAAGCCCGGAAGGCCGGCGCCGGCACCGCGGCCGGACGTGCGGCCGCGGCCGCCAACGGGGCGGGGAAGACGGGCCGGAGCGCGACAGCCGGCATCGGCACCGGGCGGACCGGCTCGGCCGGAAACGCGGCGGGCACCCGGGCGACCAAGACGGCCGGCATCGGAGCCGGCCGGGCCGGCGCGGGCACCGGGGCGTCCGGGAGCCGGACGGCGAAGACGATCACGAACACCGGCGCCGGCCGCACCACCTCGGTGGCCGGTGCGCGCGCGTCGAAGGCGAACACGTCCGGCGGGACCGGCCGGGATGCCGCGGGGGCGGCGAAGGCGATGAAGTCCGCCGGGACCGGCCGGGCCGCCGCTGGGGCGTCGAAGGCGAGCACGTCCGCGGGGGCCGGCACCGGTGCCGGCCGGACCACCGCGGCGGGCACCAGGGCCGGGGCCACGTCCACGACATCGGCCGCCGGTGGGCGGGCCGCGCCGGCCGCTGCGCGGACGACCAGGGCGGGCACGTCCGCCGGGGCCGGCCGGGCCGCCGCGGCCGCGAACGCGCCGGGGTTGAAGGCGGTCAAGGCCACCGGTGCCGGTACCGCGGCGGGCCGGAAGACGGCGGCCGGGAACGCGCCGGGGGCGACGGCGGCCAAAAGTACCGGTGCCGGTACCGCGGCGGGCCGGAAGACCGCGGCTGCCAACGCGCCGGGGTTGAAGGCGGTCAAGGCCACCGGTGCCGGTACCGCGGCGGGCCGGAGGACGGCGGCCGCGAACGCGCCGGGGGCGAAAGCGGTCAAGAGCACCGGTGCCGGTACGGCGGCGGGCCGGAAGACCGCGGCCGCCAACGCGGCGGGGGCGAGAACCGCGAAGCCGGTGAAGGCGACCGCGACCGCCCGGCCGGTCAAGGCGGTCACGGTGGCCGGGACGGGCACCGGTCGGGCGGCACCGGCCGCCACCACGGCCGGGACCGGGACGACGAAGGCGGCCAGGACCGCCGGCACGGGGCGGACCGTTTCCGCGGCCGGCGCCGGGAGCGCGAAGGCGGCCACCGGCGGGGCCCGTGGTGTCGCGAAGCCGGCGTCCGCCGGCGGGCGGGGGCGGAAGACGGTACCGGCGGAATCGGGCACGACTCCGGCGTCCCGGGCGGTCACGGTTCCGGCGGCCAGGGCGGCGGGGGCGAAGGCCGCCGCGAAGACCGCGACGACTCGCGCGGTGGCCACCCGGATCGCGACGGCCGGTGCGAAGGGCAAGGGTTCGGGGCCGCGGTCGACCGGTGCCGGCACCGCCGCGAATCGGCCGGCCACCGGCGGAGCCACCGCGAACAAGGTCACGCCCGCCAAAGCCGCCGCCGCGAAGAACGCCGTGGCGACGTCGCCCGCGAAACGGACCGCGGCGAGCCGGACCCGGGCCGCGGACCCAGGCGCGCCGGCGCCGCGCGGAAACAGGCTTCCGGCGGACAAGGTCACGCTGGCGAAGGCGGCCGCCGCGAAGAACGCGGTCTCGCCGTCGCCGCGGGGAAACGGGCTTCCGGCGGACAGGGTCACGTCGGTGAAGGCGGCTGCCGCGACGAAGGTGGTCTCGGCGTCCGGAGGAAACGGGCTTCCGGCGGGCACGGTCACGTCGGTGAAGGCGGCTGCCGCGAAGAAGGCGGTCCCGGCGTCCGGGGAAAACCGGCTTCCGGCGGGCACGGTGACGCCGGTGAAGGCGGCCGCCGCGAAGACGGCGGTCTCGAGGTCCGGGCGGAACCGGCTCCCGGCGGACAAGGTCACGCCGGGAAAGGCGGCCGCCGCGAAGAACGCGGTCACGCCGCCGGCGCGGGGGAACCGGCCTCCGGCGAAGAACGCCACGCCGGGACGTGCGGCGGCCGGGAAGAAGTCGGCCCCGATCTCGGCCGGGAAGGCCGGGCTCGCGGTGGACCGGGTCACGCCCGCAGGGGCGGGCGCCGCGCGGAGGACGGTCGCGGCGTCGTCGCGGGCGACCGGGCTTCCGGCGGACAGGGCCACGCCGGGAAAGGCGGCCGCCGCGAAGAACGCGGTCGCGGCCGCACGCTCTCGGCGGACAAGGTGACGTCGGCACGGGAGCGTGGCGGGGCGTCGGACGCCGGGGTCGTCGCGCCGGTGAAGGCCGGGCGTGGCCGCGTGACCGGCTGACCGGTACGGAGTGAACGACGGGCTCAGGGCCGCCGCGGCGGCCCTGAGCCGTACCGGGTCAGTTGAACGTGTGCTCGCCCGCCGGGAACTCGCCGCCGCGGACCTCGTCCGCGAACGCGCGGGTCGCGCGGGTCAGCTCGCCCGCCAGGTCGGCGTAGCGTTTGACGAAGCGGGGGGCCTTGCCGGTGCGCAGGCCGGCCATGTCCTGCCAGACCAGCACCTGCGCGTCCGTGTCCGGCCCGGCGCCGATGCCCACGGTCGGGATCTCCAGCTCGTGCGTGACGCGCTTGGCGACCTCGCCGGGCACCATCTCGAGGACCACCGCGAACGCGCCCGCCTCGGCGACCGCGCGCGCGTCCGCGAGCAGCCGGTCCGCGTCCTCGCCGCGGCCCTGGACGCGGTAGCCGCCGATCACGTGCTCGCTCTGCGGCGTGAAGCCGATGTGCGCCATCACCGGGATGCCGGCGCCGGTGATCGCCGCTATCTGCGCGGCGACGCGGGTGCCGCCCTCCAGCTTGACCGCGTGGGCGCCGCCCTCCTTCATGAACCGCACCGCGGTGCGCAGCGCCTGGGTCGGCCCCTCCTCGTAGGAGCCGAACGGCAGGTCCGCGACGACGAGCGCGCCGCTGGTCGCGCGCACCACGGCCCGGACCAGCGGCAGCAGGTCGTCGACCGTGACCGGGACGGTGGTCTCGTACCCGAAGACGTTGTTCGCGGCGGAGTCGCCGACCAGCAGCACCGGGATGCCGGCCCGGTCGAAGATCGCGGCGGTGTACTGGTCGTACGAGGTCAGCATGGGCCAGCGTTCGCCGCGCTGTTTGGCGGCGACCAGGTCCCGCGTGCGGATCCGGCGGCCGGCGGCGATGCCGTACAGCGTGGGGATGTCCTCGGTCATCGGAGTCTCCTCTCACCTCGAGGCCGCGCTCGCGGTCCCCGGGCTCCTAGCGGAATGGTCCCACCGGGAGCGCCGGGTCCGGAGAGGTAGTGGAAGATTTCACACGCGTTGATGGATTGTTACGGGTTCTCGCGGAACCGGTTGGTGATCGGCAGCCGCCGGTCCCGACCGAACGCCTTGATCGAGATCTTGGTGCCGGGGGCGGACTGGCGGCGCTTGTACTCCGCGATGTCGACCAGCCGCAGCGTACGGTCGACGACCGCGGGGTCGTGACCGGCCGCGACCAGGCCGTCCCGGCCCAGGTCGCCGTGCACGTATCCGTCCAGGATCGCGTCCAGCACGTCGTAGTCCGGCAGCGAGTCCGAGTCGAGCTGGCCGGGGCGCAGCTCCGCGCTCGGCGGCTTGGAGATCGAGTTCTCCGGGATCGGCGGCGTCTCGCCGCGGCGCAGTGCCTCCTCGTTGCGCCACCGGGCCAGCTTCCAGACCAGCGTCTTCGGCACGTCCTTGATCGGGTTGAAGCCGCCGACCGAGTCGCCGTAGAGCGTGGAGTAGCCGACCGCGAGCTCGCTCTTGTTGCCGGTGGTCAGCACCAGGTGGCCCTCCTGGTTGGAGAGCGCCATCAGGGTGATGCCGCGCACCCGGGCCTGGAGGTTCTCCACCGCGAGCCCGGAGAGCGTGAGGTTGGCCAGGAACGCGTCCACCATCGGCGCGATCGGCTGCACCCGGTAGTCCACGCCCTGCCGCTTGGCCAGGTCGGCCGCGTCGTCCCGGGAGTGCTCGGAGCTGAACTCGCTGGGCATCGAGACGCCGGTGACCCGCCGGCCGCCGAGCGCGTCGACCGCGATCGTGGCGACCACGGCCGAGTCGATGCCGCCGGAGAGGCCCAGCACCACGGACGGGAAGCCGTTCTTCTCCACGTAGTCGCGCAGGCCGAGGACCAGCGCGCGCCAGATCTCCTCCTCCGGGACGCACCGCTCCACGATGCCGCCCTCCAGGCCGGCGCCGGAGAGCGGCGGCGCGGTGTCCGAGACGGCGACGCGGACGATGCCCATCTCGGCGCGGCCGGCGCCGGTGGTCTCGCCGCCGGGCGCCTCACCGGACTCGGCGGGAGTCTCCCCGGTCGTGATCGGCGCGGACGCGGGCGCGGAGCCGGCCGCGGGCAGCGGAAGGTCGTGGATCAGCATGGTCTCGGTGAACTGCGGCGCGCGGGCGAGCAGCGTGCCGTCCGCGGCCACGATCATCGAATCGCCGTCGAAGACCAGCTCGTCCTGGCCGCCGACCATGTTCACGTAGGCGACGGTGGCGCCGGCCTCGGCCGCGCGGCGCTGCACCAGCGGCAGTCGCACGTCGTCCTTGTCCAGCTCGTACGGCGAGCCGTTGATGTTGACGACCAGCCCGACGCGGGCCTCCCGGGCGACCGCGAACGGGCCGCCGGCCTGCCAGATGTCCTCGCAGATGGTGAGCGCCACGTCGACGCCGGCGATCCGCGTCACGGTCAGCTCGGAGCCGGCGACGAAGTAGCGGTCCTCGTCGAAGACCCCGTAGTTGGGCAGGTGGTGCTTGAAGTAGCGGGCGACGACCGTGCCGCCGTGCAGCACCGCGGACGCGTTGCGCGGGCCGCGGCCGGGGGTGGCGTCCGCGCGGATCCGGGCCGGGCCGTCCGAGTCCAGGTAGCCCACGATCACCGGCAGTTCGCCGAGGCCGTCCGCGGCCAGGTCGGCGGCGAGCGCGTCGAGCGCGGCGCGGGACGCGGCCACGAACGACTCGCGGTAGACCAGGTCCTCGACCGGGTAGCCGGTCAGCATCATCTCCGGAAAGGCGACCAGGTGGGCACCGGAGTCGGCGGCGGCGCGCGTCCAGCGGCGCACCAGCGCGGCGTTTCCCGGAATGTCTCCGACGGTCGGGTTCACCTGGGCAAGCGCGAGTCGCAACGTGGGCATGTGCTCATCTTTCCCTGCCGGACCCCGGTCACGCCGCATTCGGGAGTGTTAACCGGGCCACGTTTGACTCAGTCCGAGTCCATCACGCCGTCGAGCAACTCCATCTTGTCGACCGCGAGATCCAGCGTGAGATCCGCGTCGCCGGAGTCGACCGTCCCCTCCGGGCCGACCGTGCGCAGCACGGAGAGCATCTGGCCGACCCGGCCCACCGCGAGGTAGCCGGTGAGCGTCCGGTCCCCGCCGGTCGCGGTGATCCGGACCGCGTACGCGCCGTCCGCGCCGCCGCCGGTCACCTCCAGCTCGTGGAGCGAGACCGTGGCCGACGTGCCGTCCTCCAGCGTGGTCTCGAACGTCCGGCAGTCGGCGACCGACGTGCGGATCGCGTCGTACGCGGCCGCGGCGCCGTCGTCCGCGAAGAGCGACAGCGTCTGCCGCAGCCGGGGCAGCAGCGGCGGGGCCGGCGCGCTCCCACCCGTACCGCCGGACGGGTTGAGGTCCGTCATGGCCTGATCGGTGAGCGCGTGGCCGGCCGGCACCAGCTCCCACGGCGCGTCGAACAGCGTGCGGCAGCGCTCGGCGCGCGCGGCCGGAGCGGACGGCGCGGTGGTGGACGGTGCGGCGGGCTCCGGCGGACGTGTGGTCGCGGTCACCGCCGTCGGCGTCGGCGCGGGCGTGAAGCGCTCGCCCAGGTCCGCGCGGGACAGCAGCGCGCGGGTCAGCTCGGGCTGGTTGCCGGTGAGCGGCGTGCCCGCCCCGGTGGTGGTGGCGGCGGCGCGCGGCGGCGGGCGTTCGTCCACGTGCACGCCCATCACGTTCAGCGCCAGCAGGACGGCGGCGAGCAGCAGGCCGAGCAGCAGACCGCCGGCGACCGTCAAGGGCCGCCCGCTCAGGTGTCGCATGTGCGCTCCCTCCGTCCGATTGGTACCAACGGCTGCGAGCCGGACAGGTTGCGCGCGCGGCGCCCGGATCGGCGTGTTCGAATGCCTCGTAACACGTACGAAACCGGACCGGGAGACACTGGCGCCGCTGAGCGCTGCGGTGGGGGTTTGCACCGTGCGCCAGGCCGTCCGGCCCAGGTGGGCGTAAGGTCTCCAGCAGGCGGTCGGCACCCCGTATCCGGCGGCCGTCCGGGACTAACAGGCACGTCGTTGCGAGGGGTAAAGAGGTGGACCGACAGCAGGAGTTCGTGCTCCGCACGTTGGAAGAGCGCGACATCCGATTCGTCCGGCTCTGGTTCACGGATGTGCTGGGCACGCTGAAGAGCGTCTCGGTCGCGCCGGCCGAGCTGGAGTCCGCCTTCGAGGAGGGCATCGGCTTCGACGGCTCGGCGATCGAGGGCTTCGCCCGCGTCTTCGAGTCCGACATGGTCGCCATGCCGGACCCGACCACGTTCCAGGTGTTCCCGTTCGAGGGCGGGGTCAGCGGCGAGAGCGCGCGGATGTTCTGCGACATCCTGCTCCCCGACGGCAGCCCGTCCTGGGCCGACCCGCGTCACGTGCTGCGCCGCATGCTCTCCAAGGCCGCGGAGAAGGGCTTCACCTTCTACACGCACCCGGAGATCGAGTTCTTCCTGCTGGAGAACGGGCCGCTGGACGGCTCGGTCCCCACGCCGGTCGACACCGGCGGCTACTTCGAGCACACCACGCACGCGGTCGCGCGGGACTTCCGCCGGCAGGCCGTGCTCGCGCTGGAGCGGCTCGGCATCTCCGTCGAGTTCAGCCACCACGAGGTCGCGCCCGGCCAGCAGGAGATCGACCTGCGGTACGCGGACGCGCTCACCACGGCCGACAACATCATGACGTTCCGGCACGTGATCAAGGAGGTGGCGCTCTCGCACGGCGTGCGCGCCACGTTCATGCCGAAGCCGTTCACCGACCAGCCCGGCAGCGGCATGCACACGCACCTGTCGCTGATGGAGGGCGAGCGCAACGTCTTCCACGACGCCAGCGACCCGATGAAGCTGTCCAAGGTGGCGAAGGCGTTCATCGCCGGCCTGCTGGTGCACGCGCGGGAGTACACCGCGGTCACCAACCAGTGGGTCAACTCGTACAAGCGGCTCTTCCCGCAGCAGCTGCCGAACCAGATCACCGAGTCCCCGGCGTACGTGTGCTGGGGTCACCTCAACCGCTCCGCGCTGGTCCGCGTCCCCGCGTACGGCAAGCCGAACTCGGCGCGCGTCGAGATCCGGTCGCTGGACTCCGCGGTCAACCCGTACCTCGGCTTCGCGGTCATGCTCGGTGCCGGCCTGAAGGGCATCGAGGAGGGCTACGAGCTGCCGCCGGGCGCGGAGGACGACGTCTGGTCGCTGTCCAACGACGAGCGCAAGGCGATGGGCTACGAGTCGCTGCCGGAGAACCTCTCCGAGGCGGTCGAGGCGATGGCCGGCTCCGAGCTGGTCGCCGAGGTCCTCGGCGAGCACGTCTTCGACTTCTTCCTGCGCAACAAGCGCAGCGAGTGGGAGCAGTACCGCCGCGAGGTCACCCCCTACGAGCGCCAGCGCTACCTCGGCGCGCTCTAGACCACCGCGACCGGGCCCGGACCGTACGGTCCGGGCCCGCGATCGTTCTCACCGGCCCGAGGGCCGTCGAGATCGCACGTCGCGCGCCGAACCGAGCTGCCGCCGGGTGCCGACCCGGCGGCTTTTTCGTGCCCGCCCGCCACCGTGGGTCGTCGTTCGTGCGCCCACGGATCCGGCAGGGAGGAGCCCTCGGCGACGACCGGGGCCCGCGGGAGCATGCGGAACCCGCCCTCGGCGGACGCGGGAAGAAAGACCTTCGCCCTTCCGCACCCGGGTGCCGGCGCCGTCCCGCGGGCGGGGTTAGGGACGCCCGCGGGACGGCTGTCGGTGCGGCGACCGGCGGGGGTGAACGCTGCCGTGGTTCACCCCCGCCGGCGCCGGTGCTACCCCCGCGGCGGGGGTTTGGGGGCCGGCGAGACGCTGGGAGGCGTGCTCGGCCCACCGCTGGGGTAGCCGCTGGGCTCGCTGTCGCGAGGGTCGGTGGGGTCGGTCGACGGCTGCCATCGGTCGCGCCGCCGGTCGTCGCAGAATCGGTCGACCCGGTCGCTGCCGCCCGCGTCGCGAACCAGGTCGCGGTAGCGGTAGTCGCGCAGCGCCCGGTCGCGCTGCCGGTCGTCCATGTCGCCCAGCTCGCGGCAGAGCTGCCCCGGGCCGGGCTGGTCCCGGTCCGGTGCCTGGCGGCCGGTGGACGGCGACGGGACGGCGAGCGGCGCGGCCGGTGCCGGGGCCGCCGGTGCGGTGCCCGGGGTGCCGGCCGGGGTCGCGGACGGCAGCGCGCGGGTGGTCTGCGTGCGGGCCGGTGCGGGCGCCGGCCGCGCCTCGACGCCGCCGGGCGACGGCGCGGCCACGGTGGCCAGCGCGACGCTGCCCACCCCGGCCGCGGCGACCAGACCGAACGTGGCGACCTTCGCGGTCAGCACGCGGGTCAGCACGTCGCGCAGCGCGGACCGGCGGCGGCGCGGCGCCGGGGGTGCGTCCCGCGCGGCCCGGAACGCGGCCAGCGCGGCGGCCTCGCCGGGCAGTTCCCGGTCGGTCGGCGGGGGCGCGGAGACGGCGGCGAGCAGCGCGTCCAGGCGGGATCTCTCCTCCCGGGACAGCGCCGTGCGATCCATCTTCTCTCCGCTCATCTCACCTGCCTCAGCGCCGGCGTCGCCGAATGTGTCACCCGGGGCGCCGGGCGGGCCGCCGGTGCGAGGCGTTCGGCCAGCGTCCGCAGTCCCCGGTACGCCGCGGTGCGCACCGCGCCGGCGCGCTTGCCGAGGATCCGGCCGGTCGCCTTCGCGTCCAGCCCGATCACCACGCGCAGCATCACGGCCTCGGCCTGGTCGCGGGGGAGCGTGGCGATCAGCGCGACCGCCGCCTCCGTGTCGAGCAGTTCGAGCGCCCGGTCGGCCGCGTCCTCGCCGGTGGTCAGCCGCGGCTCGGGCAGCGCGTCGACCGGCAGCGTGGCGACCGGGCGGCGGCGCTGCGCGCGCAGGCTGTCCATGGCGCGGTGCCGGGCGATGGTCGCGGTCCAGCCGCGGAAGCCGTCCCAATCGCCGGAGAACCCGGCCAGGTCGCGCGCGATCTGCAGCCACGCCTCCGAGGCCACGTCCTCGGCGTCGTCGCCGACCAGGACGCGCAGGTAGCGCAGCAGGGCCGGTTGCTGGACGCGGTAGAGCAGCCGGAACGCCTCCTCGCCGCCGGACTGCGCGGCGCGCAGCGTGGCGTCGAGGTCCTCCGGTTGCTGCATCCAACGCCTCCCCGCCTGATATGTCCGGTTGCCGGGAGGCGGAAGGCCCCTCATGTCCCAGCGCCGGGCGGCGGAAAAGTGTTACAGCGTGGCGGGCTCCTCGTCGAGTGCGGCCGTGTAGATCGTCGGCCCGAGCCCGGCGCGTTTCGCCGCGTACATCGCGATGTCCGCGTGCTGCAGCAGCTGACTGGCGTCCGCCGCGTCCGCCGGGTAGATCGAGATGCCGATGCTGCCGTGGCTGCGCAGCACCTGACCGTCGTCGAGCACGATCGGTTCGGCGAACGCGTCCGCGATCCGGCGCGCCACCAGCAGCGCGTCGCCGGTCGTGGACAGCCGCGGCAGCAGCACCGCGAACTCGTCGCCGCCGAGGCGCGCGGCCGTGTCCGAGTCGCGGACCGCGGTCTTGAGCCGCTCCGCGACGCGTTGCAGCAGGAGGTCGCCGACCGCGTGCCCGAGCGTGTCGTTGACCTCCTTGAACCGGTTGAGGTCGATCAGCAGCAGCGCGATCCGGTCGTCGTGGCGCGCGGCCTCCCGTACCGCCCGGTCGGTCTGCTCGTGCAGCAGCAACCGGTTCGCCAGGCCGGTCAGCGGGTCGTGCAACGCCTGGTACCGGCTCGCCTCCGCCTGCCGCTCGATCCGCCGCTGGTAGCCGACCAGCACGGCGGCGGACAGGCCGAGCGGCAGCAGCACCAGCACGATCATGACCAGCGATGCGGTACGCAACCGGTTGTTCTGCGTCTCCGCCGCCTCCAGGAACGCGGTGGTCTCCAGCCGGGTGCGGTCCATCTGCGCGGTGATCTGCTTCCGCAGCGCCTGCTCCGCCAGGTCCGCCTGCGCGGCCTGCAACTGCACCTCCGCGCTCGCCTCGCCGTCGCCCAGCTCGATCATCCGGTGCAGCGTCGCGCCGTACGACCGGTAGGCGGGCAGCACGACCGTCACCGCCTGACGGTCGTCCGCGTCCGCGTGCGTGGCCAGCCAGAGCAGGCTCGGCTCGCCGGCGCCGATCACCGAGGCGAGCGGCTTGCGCCCGACGTCGCTGCCGGCCCGCAGGTAGTCGCGCATCGCGTCCTGCTCCGCGTTCAGGCTCTGGAAGACCTGGCCCCACTCGTCGCTGATCTGGTTGAGCCGGCCGACGCCGGACGTGGCGCGCTGCATGACCAGGTTCGAGGCCATGGCGAGCGCGGCCAGCGCGAGCAGGCTCAGCGCCAGACCCGCGATCGCCATCCGGGCGGCGCCGCGCCCGCCGGGGAACCGCGCCGGCATGCGGCCCACCTCCCGTACGGTTCGTGCGGCCCTGTGGGGTACCGATCGGTCCAGCCCGGCACGGGCTGAGGCGTTCCCCTCAGCGGGCATCGGTGATCGGCCGGGGACCCGACCGGGCGGCCGCCATGAGCTGCTCGACCTGCGCGCCGAGCTGGCCGGCCCGCGCCTCCGCGGACGCCTGGCGGATGATGACCGACTCCACGTTCTCCGCGGTGACCGTCAGGCCGGGGACGTAGATCCAGCCCTCCGGCAGCGGGTCGCCGCTCTTCGCGTGCTCGGCCTGGATCCAGGCGGCGACCGCGGCCTTCAGGTAGTGCTCCGGCGAGACGAGCGCGGTGAGGTGCCCGTCCCGTACCCCGGTCAGCGACTGCGTGTCCAGGTCGAACGCGCCGGTCAGCCAGCGGCCCCGCATCTCGGCCCGGACCGACGCCAGGTTGAACGCGTCCGGGTCGCCGTTGCCGAGGAACGCCAGCGCGTTCGGGTTCGCGGTGGCCAGCCGCGCCCACGCGGCCCGGTTCGCGGGCACGTCCTGCGCGGTGTCGTACGGCCCGGTGACCGTCACCCGGGGCAGTTTCTCGACGAACCGGTCCCGCATGCCCTGGGTACGGAAGTCCATGGTCGGCACGCCGGGCGCGATCGTGCCGAGCACCACGGTCCCGGTCACGTCCGCCGGCAGCCGCGCGATGATCTCGTCCGCCAGCATCCGGCCCAGTTCGTAGTTGTCGTTGGCGACCAGCAGCGGCACGCCGGACGAGGGCGGCGGCTGCACGCCGACCGCGATCAGCTGGATGCCGGCCTTGGACGCCGCGGCCATCGGCCGGGCGAGCAGCTCGGGGGAGAGCGTGGTGACCGAGATGCCGTCGATCCGGTCGTCCGTCAGCTCCTCGAACTGCTGCGCCTGACGCGCGCCGTCGACCACCTGGGGACCGGACACCGTCATCTCCACGCCGGCCACCCGCGCGGCACCGGCCTGATAGCCGAGGCCGAGCTCGACCGAGAAGTTCGAGGCGGTGTCCGGCACCAGGTACGCGATCTTCGGGGTCCCCTCGCGGCGGGGATCGCCGCACGCGCCGAGCACGGCGAGCGCCGCCAGCCCACTGAGCACCCGCCGGCGAGTGGATCTCATAACTCCATTCAAGCGCCTTTCGCCCGCGTCGACGGCAAAACGCGGTGAGCCCGTGCGCGACCGTGACCAGGCCCGGCGCCGGCGGAGCGCAGCGGCGACCGTAAACAGAGTGCGGCGCGGCGCGGGAAACCGCGCCGAAACAGATAGCCTCGATACGTGGGTACGGCGCTGGTGGTGGAGAACGATCCTGCGGACGACGTCCGGCGACTCGGTGAGTGGCTGACCGAGGCGGGCCTGACACTCGAGATCCGTCGTCCCCATGCGGGCGACGACCTGCCGGAGACGCTGGACGGCTATGCCGCCCTGGTGGTGCTCGGCGGCGAACAGCACGCCTATCCGCCCGGCGCCCCGTGGTTCCCCCGGCTGGAGAGCCTGCTGCGCAAGGCCGTGCGGTACCGGACGCCGACGCTCGCGGTCTGCCTCGGCGCGCAGCTGCTCGCGACCGCGCACAACGGCACGGTCGCGCCCAGCACGTCCGGGCCGGAGATCGGCCCCGCGCTGATCGGCCGCCGGGACGCCGCCGACACCGACCCGCTGTTCCGGTACGTGCCGCTGCTGCCGGACGTGCTGCAGTGGCACGTCGACGAGATCACCGAGCTGCCGCACGGCGCGGTGCTGCTCGCCGCGTCCACCCGCTTCCCGCACCAGGCGTTCCGGCTCGGCGACCGGGCCTGGGGCGTGCAGTTCCACATCGAGTGCGACGCCGACATGATCGCCCGATGGGCCACGAACGACGACGGCGTGCTGACCGACCTGGGCTACGCGCCGCAGGACGTGGTCGACGCCTGCGTGGCCGCGCTCGCCGACGTGGAGGAGATCTGGCAGCCGTTCGCGGCCCGGTTCGCCGCGCTCGCACTCGGCACGCTCTCCGGCGCCGGCCGCTCGCTGCCGCTGCTGGGCCAGTAGATGACCCGCCCCACCAGCGCCCGCCTGGCGCGCTACGGGTTCACGCTGGCCGGCACCGGGCCGAAGGCCGCCGACCTGCTCGGCGACCTCGGCCTGTGGAACCAGGAGACGCAGGAACCGGCCGACGAGGTCGCCGGCGAGCTGCTCACCGTGCTGTCCCGGACCGCCGACCCGAACCTCGCGCTGCGTCAGCTGCACCGGGTCGTGGAGGCGAACCCCGCACCCGAGCCGGTGCCGTCCCCGCCGGCCGGCCGGCTGCGCCGGACGCTGCACCTGCACCGGCACCACGACGAGCCGGCCGACGAGAGCCTGCTCGGCACGCTGCGCCGGGACCGGGGGCTGACCCGGCGGCTGTTCGCGGTGCTCGGCGCGTCCAGCCCGCTCGGTGACGACCTGGTCGCGGACCCGGGCCGGTGGCGCGTGCTGTGCACGGAGAAGAACGGCGTCGCGCCGGCCGCGGACGGCACGCTCGACCTGGACGGCGCACCGACGGTGGCGACGCTGCGCCGGGCGTACCGGATCGGGCTGCTGCGGATCGCGGCCGCGGACCTGACGGCCGGCCGCGGGCTGGAACAGACGATGGCCGCGATCACCGCGCTGGCCGACGCGACGATGGCCGCGGCGTACGACATGGCGGTCGCCGACCTGCCCGGCGCGGAACCGTCGCTCGCCGTGATCGCGATGGGCAAGTGCGGCGCGACCGAGCTGAACTACGTCTCCGACGTCGACGTGATCTTCGTGTGCCGCGGCGACGAGGACCTGTCCGCCGGCACCGTGGTCGCGACCCGGCTGATCGAGATCTGCGGCCAGGTCGCCTGGCAGGTCGACGCCGCGCTACGGCCGGAGGGCGGTCGTGGCCCGCTGGTCCGCACGCTCGCCAGCCACCTCGCCTACTACCACCGCTGGGCGCGCACCTGGGAGTTCCAGGCGCTGCTCAAGGCGCGCGTCGCGGTCGGCGACCGGGCGCTGGGCGAGGAGTGGCTCACCCAGCTGGGGCCGCTGATCTGGCACGCGGCCGAGCGCCCGGAGGCGGTCGACGACATCCGCAAGATGCGCCGCCGGATCATCGACCAGGTCCCGCCGAAGCAGAAGGACCGGGAGATCAAGCGCGGGCCCGGCGGCCTGCGCGACATCGAGTTCGCGGTGCAGCTGCTGCAGCTGGTGCACGGCCGGGTGGACGAGTCGCTGCGCGTCGGCGGCACGGTCCCGGCACTGCGCGCGCTGGTCAACGGCGGCTACGTCGGGCGGCAGGACGGCGAGACGCTGCTGCGCGGCTACCGGTTCCTGCGCGCGGTCGAGCACCGGCTGCAACTGCAGCAGCTCAGCCGCACGCACACCGTGCCGGACGGCGCGGACGCGCAGCGCTGGCTGGCCCAGTCGCTCGGCTACGCGCCGATGCCCGGCCGGGACGTGGTCGAGGCGTTCCGCGCGGACTGGGTCGCGCACGCGGCCGGCGTCCGCCGCCTGCACGCCAAGCTGCTCTACCGGCCGCTGCTGGAGTCCGTCGCCCGGGTGCCCGCGGAGCAGCTGCGGATGTACCCGGAGTCGGCCCGCCGCCGCCTCCAGGTGCTCGGCTACGCCGACCCGGCCGGCGCGCTGCGGCACATCGAGGCGCTCACCGGCGGACTGTCCCGGACCGCCTCGATCCAGCGCACGCTGCTGCCGGTGCTGCTGGAGGAGCTGGCCGACGCGCCCGAACCGGACCGTGGGCTGCTCAGCTACCGCCAGCTGTCCGACCAGCTCGGCAGCGCCCCCTGGTACCTGCGCCTGCTCCGCGACGAGGGCCCGGTCGTACGCCGCCTCGCCCGGCTGCTCGGCCTGTCCCGGTACGCCGCCGACCTGCTCGCCCGCGACCCGGAGGCGCTGCGCCTGCTCGCCGACGACGCGGAGCTCACGCCGCGCGACCGCGAGGTGCTCGAACCCGGCTTCGCCGCCGCGGCCGCGCGCCACCTCGCGCCCGCCGACCCCACCCAGGCGATCGGCGCGGTCCGCGCGCTGCGCCGCCGCGAACTGCTCCGGCTCGCCTGCGCGGACATCCTGGTCAACGCGGCGGACCTGGCCCCGGCCAACCCGGCCGGTCTGCTCGACATAGCGCGCGGCCTCTCCGCGGTCACCGACGCCACGCTGGCCGCCGCGGTGCGCGTCGCCCGCGAGGTGCACAAGGCCCCGGCCGAGCTGCGGTTCGCCGTCATCGGCATGGGCCGGCTCGGCGGCGACGAGATGAGCTACTCCTCGGACGCGGACGTGCTGTTCGTCTTCGACGGCGGGGACGCGGCCGCCGCGCACGCGATCGCGGAGGAACTGCGCCGGCTGCTCGGCATGCCCGCGCACGACCCGCCGCTCGGCATCGACGCGGACCTGCGCCCCGAAGGACGACAGGGCCCGCTGGTACGCAGCCTCGCCGCGTACCGCTCGTACTACGACCGCTGGTCGAAGATCTGGGAGGCACAGGCGCTGCTGCGCGCCCGGTACGTCTGCGGCGACCAGGCACTCGGCGCCGAGTTCCTGGCGCTGGCCGACACGCTGCGCTACCCGGACGGCGGGCTCAGCCGGGAGCAGGTCACCGAGATCCGCCGGATCAAGGCCCGGGTGGAGAACGAGCGGCTGCCCCGCGGCGCCGACCCGGCCACCCACACCAAGCTCGGGCGCGGCGGGCTCGCGGACGTCGAGTGGGCCGTGCAGCTGCTCCAGCTCCGGCACGCGCACGCGGTGCCGGGACTGCGCTCCACCCGGACGCTGGACGCGCTCGACGCGGCACACGGCGCCGGGCTGGTCGACGCGGCGGACACGGCCGCGCTGCGCGCCGGCTGGACGCTCGCGGCCGAGGTACGCAACGCGCTCACGCTGGTCCGCGGCCGGCCCACCGACCAGCTGCCCCGGCACGGCCCGGAACTGGCCGGCGTGGTCCAGCTGCTGGGCGCGCACGACCCGCAGGAGTTCGTCGACGAGTACCTGCGCACCACCCGGCGGGCGCGGGCGGCCACCGAACGCGTGCTCGACTCGTGATCAGTGTCGTTACTCATGGCGGGCCGGTGCGCCCGGCGGCGGTGGCTTAGCCTTTCTGGCGGCCGTCCCGACGACGAACTGGAAGCGATTTCACCGTGACCATCGCACCGCCCGATGTGAAGAAGCCGCTCGCACTGCTGACGGTGGCACGCTGGTCCGGGTTCGCCGGTGCGGTGATGCTCGGTGTCGCGGCGTTCCTCGGCGGCGCGCTGCCGGTGCCGCAGCCGGAGTGGGTCTCACCGCGCACGATCTGGCTGTCCGAGAACGGGCCGGCCTCGGTCCTGCTGTACTTCGGCGGCGTGCTCCTGCTGCTGCTCGCCTGGTGGCGGGCCCGGGCCGGCGAGCTGACCGTGCGCTGGGTCGCGGTGACGGCGGCGCTGTGGTCGCTGCCGCTGCTCGTCGCGCCGCCGCTGGCCAGCCGGGACGTCTACCCGTACTCGTGCCAGGGGGAGATCTTCGCGGCCGGGATCGATCCGTACCGCAACGGCGTCGCCGCACTGCCCTGCGAGTGGCTGGACCTGGTGACGCCGATGTGGCGGGAGACCCCGGCACCGTACGGCGCGGTCTTCATGGCGGTCGCCGGCCTGGTCGCGCACGTCACCGGCACGCTGTGGGCCTCGATCGCCGGGTTCCGGGCCGCCGCGGTGCTCGGCCTGGTCCTCGCCGCGGTCAGCCTGCCCGCGCTGGCCCGCCGGGCCGGTGCCGACCCGGCCCGCGCACTCTGGTTCGGCCTGGCCACGCCGCTGGTCGGCGTGCACCTGCTGTCCGGCTCGCACAACGACGCGCTGATGCTCGGCCTGTTCCTCGCCGGCCTCGCGGTCACGCCCCGCCCCGCCACCACCCGCGACGCCGCGTGGTGGCTCCGGCTGGCCGCCGCCGGCGCGCTGATCGGCCTGTCCGTCGGCGTCAAGGGCACCGCACTGGTCGTGCTGCCGTTCGCCGCGCTGCTCGCGATCGGCGCCCCGTTCCGCTGGCGCGCGCTCTGGCCGGTCGCGGCCGTGCTCACCGGCGGCGCCGTGGCCGCGCTGGCCGGCACCACGCTCGCGGCCGGGCTCGACTTCGGGTGGCTGGCCGCGCTCTCCAGCACCGGCGACTCAGTGGTCTGGCAGTCACCGCCGACCGCCGCCGGCCTGACCGTCGAGTGGCTGATCCGCATGGTCGGCATCAAGACCAAGGTCTACGGGTTCTTCCGCGTCGTCGCCCTGATCCTGCTGGTCCCGGTGCTGATCGCGATCTGGTGGCGGGCCCGCCGCGAGCAGACCGACGCGACGGTGCTGCACCACGCCGGCCTCGCGCTCGCGGCCACGCTCGCGCTCTCCCCGGTCGTCAACATCTGGTACATGACCTGGCCGATCGCGCTCCTCGCGATCGCCGCCGCATCCGGTCGCGGCCTGCTCGGCATCACGTTCGTCACGGTCGGCGGCCTGTTCCTGATCATGCCGGACGGCACCGGCCTGGCCTACTTCACCCGCATCCCCGGCGCACCGCTGATGCTGGCGTTCTCGATCTGGTTCATCGTCCGGCTCGTCCGCCACCTGCGCGAGGAACGCCGACCGAACCCCACCGCCGGAACCGAACCGGCGTCACCCACGGCCACCGCCTAGCGGCGCTCCCTGCCTCGCCCGGCACCCACGCCCGGCACCCACGCCGGGCACCCGTGCCGGTTGGCCGTGCCGGGCGGCTGTGCCGGTTGGCCGTGCCGGGCGGCCGTGCCCGAAATTTCACCATAAGGTGGCTACGCTGTCGGTGACGTGCGTCGAGTCCGCGCAGACGCTCGACGCGTGAATTTCGTGACCGGTCTTCGCATGGCGCTCAATGGCCGCCGCGATCATTGACCGATGCGAAAAAGAGGTCAACAGGCCTCTTGGCGGTGCTTTTCGCATCGGTCAATGATCGTTCGCGTCGGCACTGCCGGATGATCGTCACGCTGAAGCGGCGATGGTCATCCTGTTATGCGGAAATATCGGTTATAGAGGCTCGTGTCGGGTCGGCGGGTCTGCGCTGCTATGCCGCAGGCACAGGGCAAGGTCAACTTGGTGCCCCCTGCCACTGCCGCCAGCTACTTCAGCAGCCGGGCACGGCCGCCGCCGGGCACTGGCCAACGGCGGTACCGGCCGCCGCCGCGCACTGGCCGCCGGCGGGTACTGACCGGCCGCCGCCGGGCACTCGCCACCGGCGGGTATCGGTCACCACCGGGCACCGGATGCCCGGGTATCAGCCCGCTGCCGGATGCCGGGTATCAGCCCGCCGTCGGGTACCGGGTGTCGACGACTGACGACATTCCTGGCTGCTTCTCCGCCGGTGTGGCACCGGGTCGTGCGGAACCTCGCCGCCCGGCCCGGTGCCGCCGTGGTGGCCGCGATCCGGGGTTCGGGGGCAAGCCGGTGTGCGGGGGTGTCACCATCGGCAGATGGAGGCTTTCGAGGAGGCCGTGACCGCGCTGCACACCGCCGTGCTCACCGCCTGGAACGACCGCGACGCCGCCGCCTTCGCCGCACGATTCGCACCCGGCGGCCACCTGATCGGCTTCGACGGCAGTCAGATACCGGCCCCGGAGATCGAGGCACACCTGCGCCCGATCTTCTCCGGCCACGCCACCGCCACCTACGTCTGGAAGGTTCGCGACGTGCACGCCCTGTCCGACCGGGTGGCGCTGCTCCGGGCGATCACCGGCATGCTGCCTCCCGGCGCCGAGGTGCCGCATCCGGCCCTGAACGCGGTCCAGTCCCTGATCGCCGTCCACGGTCCCGCCGGCTGGCGTGTCGCGCTGCTCCAGAACACACCCGCCCAGTATCACGAACGTCCCGACCTCGCCGAGTCCCACACCGCCGAGCTCACCCCACCCTGACCGGGTGCGCCCACCGGCGGGTGCGGCCGCGTCGACGGCTACTCGTACCGGCTGGCGATTGTGGTGGCGCGGGTGTGCAGGGCGGTGCGCAGGGACGGTGGGGACAGGGCCTCGGCGTGCGTGCCGAACTGCCACAGTGCCCACTCGGCGTGCCAGGCGTCCTGGTAGGTCAGTTCGAGGTGCGGCCAGCCGTCGGGGCCGGGGAGTTCGGCGCGGACGGCCACCGCGGTGTTCACCAGGGCCTCGCGGTGTGCCGGGTCGACGCGGGCCAGCACGGTGAGGTGGCCGTCGGCGAGGAACCGGGCGCAGCGGTCGCGCCAGAGCCGGTCCAGGTCGACGTGGTCGGGTCGGTCCGCCGGTTCGGGGAGGCATGCGGCGGCCCGCACCCGGGACATCCGGTAGGTGCGGTCGTCGCCGGACCTCGTGGCCAGCAGGTAGGCGCGGTCCCGCACGGTGACCAGGCCGACGGGGTCCACGGTGCGCCATCGGGGCGGCTCGCCGGTCGCCGCGTACAGCAGCCGCAACCGGCGCCCGGCCAGCACCGCGCGCCGGACCTCGGCCATCGTCGTGTCCGGCACGTCCTCGGTGACGGGGCGGCGGGAGAGCAGGTCGACCTCCGGTTCGACCAGGAAGCGCCGGGCGGCCTCGTCGGCGGTGGCCAGGTGGCCGTCGGGCAGCGCGTCGACGACCTTGCGGACGGCCGAGGCGAGTGCCGGGCCGAGGCCGAACGCCCGCTCACGGCGGCTCGATCCGGCGGCCAGCAGCGCGAGTGTCTCGTCGTGGTTCAGCCCGGTCAGTTCGGTACGGAAGCCGGGCAGCAGCGCGTACCCGCCGTACCGGCCGCGTTCGGCGTAGACCGGGACGCCGGCGGTGGAGAGCGCTTCGATGTCGCGCAGCACGGTGCGGGTGGACACCTCCAGCTCGCGGGCCAGCGCGTCGGCGGTCATCCGCCCGTGTCGGCGCAGCAGCAGGACCAGCGAGACCAGTCGATCGGCGCGCATCCGGCGACTCTACCGAGATATGTGACAGAGGATGGCGTGATTTACCGGCAGGCTGCATTCCGGACGGCGGCGGCAGAGGCCGCGCCGACGGGACGGACGGAGTCGATGTGGCAGTGGAACGCGTGGCGGTCAACCCGGTGACGTGGTCGGCGGAGCTGGGGTTCAACCAGGGCGAGATGGTCACCGGGCAGACCCGGACGCTGTACTGCTCCGGGCAGACCGCGATGGACGCCGACGGCCGGCCGCGGCACGACGGTGACATGGCGGCGCAGCTCGCGCTCAGCCTGGACAATCTGGAGGCGGTACTGGTCGGGGCCGGCATGTCGCTGGCGAACCTGGTCCGGCTCACCGTCTACACCACGGACGTCGATCTGCTGTTCCCGCACTACGGCGTGCTGGCGGCACGGCTGGCCGCCGCCGGGGTGGCACCGGCCACCACGATGCTCGGCGTGACCCGGCTGGCGATCCCGGGGCAGCTGGTCGAACTGGAGGGCACCGCCGTCGCCTGAGCGGCCCGCGGTTTTTCGGAACCAGCATCGGAACCGGCAGGGAGGAGCGCCGGCGACGACCGGTGCCCGCGGGAGCATGCGGGCCGCACCACGCCGGGAGCGGGAAAATCCGGAATGGTTTATTCGCCCGGCAGGTGGCGTTCCAGCGCCGCGATCGCGGCGCCCCGGGCCCCGGCCATGTCCAGGTCCGGGACCAACGCGAACGTCGCCACGGCGGCCTGTTCCGCGCGCAGCAGCGTGTGCTCGCGGACGGTCTTGATGAACCACTCGCGGAAGTGCGGCTGGGTCTCGACGACGCCGCCGCCGACGAAGTAGGCGTGCGGGTCGGTGAAGTTGGCGGCGACCGTGAAGAGGCGGCCGATCGCGGCGGCCTGCTGGGCGAAGACGCGCAACGCCATCTCGTCGCCGGCCTCGGCCATGCCGCGCAACTTCTTCGCGGCGGCCAGGACGGACGGTTCGGCGTGCAGCGGGTGGTCGGGGTAGCGGGACAGCCAGTAGGGAAGGAGGTTCTGGGCGATGCCGGTGAGCGACGCGATGCTCTCCGAGTCGCCGGTGAAGCCGCAGTTGCAGAGCGGGAGCGGCTGGTCGTCCTCGATCAGGCCGTGCAGCGGGATGGTGACGTGGCCGAGCTCGCCGGCCATGCCCGCGGCACCCTTGACGACCTGCCCGTTCTCGACCACGCCGCCGCCGAGGCCGGTGCCGACGATCGCGGCGATGGACGAGGTGTCCGCGGCGGCGCCGCCGAAGTAGACGTGGTGGGCGTAGAGCGCGGCCGCGTTGCCGTCGTTGTGGTAGACGACCGGCAAACCGAGCCGGGCCTCGAGCGCGCCGCGGATGTCGAAGCCGTGCCAGGCGGGCTCGGAGAAGTTCGTCGAGCCCTTCTGCGAGATCACGCCGTCCGCGGTGGCGGGGCCGGGCGTGTCCAGCCCGACCGCGACGACCGCCTCGCGCGGTACGCCGGTGACGGCCAGGATGTTGTCGAGCGCGTCGGCGAGCGCGGTGACGGCCGGCTCCGGGCCTTCCTTGACCCGGCTGGGGATCTCCACCATCCGGTCGACCAGGAACTCACCGGCCGCGGTCAGGATGGTCGCGTTGTTCGCGGTGCCGCCGTTGTCGAGCCCGACGACCACCGGTCCGTTCACCAACACCATCGTCGCCTCCGCCACGCGCCGGAACCCTGACCCGCATCGTACCGACGATCTTCGGTGGCGGAGACGGATCGGCCCCCGGGGAAAACCCCGGGGGCCGATCACGACGGCTCAGCGGGCGAGCGGGAGACCCTGCTTGTCGGAGAACTTGCCGACGATGATCATGATCAGGTCGATCAGGGTCCAGATGCCGAAGCCGCCGAGGGTGATCAGCATCAGGATGCCGGTGCCGATCTTGCCGACGTAGAAGCGGTGAACGCCCAGCGTGCCGAGGAAGAGGCAGAGCAGGATGGCGACGACCCAGGACTTCTGACCGGCGGCGACGGGGGTGGTGGACATGATTCTGGTATCTCCTAGCTGAAAGTTCCCTGGAAAATCGATGCACAATAACGGGACACGGTGCTGATCGGCAACAGGCTTTCGGTTGATTGCTAACCTTCTGCCGGTCCGATGTCCGCGGGGAGGTAAATCGATGGCATCCGTCGGATTTCGGGGTGACCTCTCGCAGGCATTCCGCGCCAGAATCCCGATTCTGTACGTCGAGTCCTACGAGGAGCATCGCGCGCTCGCCGAAATCGCCGCGGTCGCCCGGGACCCGGAACTGGTCCGTACCCCGCGTGCGCTGCTCACCTGGTCGCCGACGAGCGGACTGATCCAGCCGGACGGCAGCGCCCGGCGCGGCGCGGTCGACCCGGAGGACGCGCTCGTCGCCGCGCTGCGCACCGAGGAGCCGAGCGTCTTCGTCTTCTGCGACCTGCACGGCACGCTCGGCCCCGCGGTCGTCCGGCTGCTCCGCGACGTCGCGGTCGCGTTCCGGGCCGGCCCGGTCCCGCGCACGCTGATCATCCTCGCGCCCGCCCTGCACATCCCGCACGACCTGGAGCGGGAGGTCTCCATCCTGGACTTCCCGCTCCCGGCCGAGACCGAGATCCGGGCGCTGCTGGACCGCATGATCGACGACAACGTGGCGACCGGCCGGATCACGGTCACGCTCACCCCCGGCGACCGGGAGCGCTTCGCGAAGGCCGCGCTCGGGCTGACGCTGCACGAGGCGGAGAACGCGTTCGCCCGCGCCATGGTCGACGACGCGGTGCTGACCCCGGCCGACCTCGCGGTCGTCCACGAGGAGAAGCGCCAGGCGGTACGCAAGTCCGGCCTGCTGGAGTTCGTCGAGCCGCACACCGGCCTGGCCGACGTCGGCGGCCTGGAGAACCTGAAGCGCTGGCTGCTGCGCCGCGACGGCACCTGGCTCGACGAGGCCGCCGCCTGGGGCCTGCCCGCCCCGCGCGGCGTGCTGATCACCGGCGTGCCCGGCTGCGGCAAGTCGCTCACCGCGAAGGCGGTCGCGGCCGGCTGGGGCCTGCCGTTGCTCCGGCTCGACATGGGCCGCGTGTTCAGCGGGCTGGTCGGCTCGTCCGAGCAGAACATGCGCACCGCGATCCGCGCGGCCGAGGCCACGTCGCCCTGCGTGCTCTGGGTCGACGAGATCGAGAAAGGGCTCGCGGCGTCGGGCGCCGGCGCCGGCGACAACACCGGCACCGGCGCCCGGGTCTTCGGCACGTTCCTCACCTGGCTGCAGGAGAAGACCCGCCCGGTCTTCGTCATGGCCACCGCGAACGACATCGCCCGCCTCCCCGCCGAACTGCTCCGCAAGGGACGCTTCGACGAGATCTTCTTCGTCGACCTGCCCACCGGCCCGGAACGCACCGCGATCTGGACCGTCCACCTCACCCGCCGCCTCAGCCGTCCCGCCGTCGCCGGCCGGCTCGACCTCACGCCGTCGCTGCTGACCGAGCTCACCAAGCTCACCGACGGCTTCTCCGGCGCCGAGATCGAACAGGCCGTGGTCTCCGCGCTCTACGACGCGTTCGCGCAGCGCCGCCCGCTGGAGCGCGAGGACCTGGTGCGCGCCGTCACCAACACGGTGCCACTCAGCGTGACGCAGGCGGAACGGATAACCGCGATCCGCTCCTGGGCCGCCGACCGCGCGGTCGCCGCGACCGCGCCGGAGGACTGGGACATGGGCACCGGCAACGGCCGCGCCGTAGAGTTCTGATCTCTGGCCGGTCTGCGTCTCGGAGGGTCGTCGCGGTGAGTTGGTGGCAGCGTTTTACCGGTTCCGAAGCCCCACCGCCCCGTCACGACGAGTCACCGTCGTTCTGGCCGATGGCCGCGCCACGACCGGACCGCCCGGCCCCGCCCACACCCTCGGCCATGCCCGCGCTGCCGGCCGCGTCCTCGCCCGCCGCCGACGACCAGCTGGTGCTGCCGCCGATGCCGCCCGGCACCCGGCCGCCCACGTTCGTCGACCGGGTGGACGTCAACGCGGCGACCGCGGACGAGCTGACCGTCCTGCCCGGCCTCACCCCGGCCGGCGTCGCGCGCGCCGTCGACCTGCGCGAACTCGGCGGCCCGTTCACCGGCGTGGACGAGTTCTTCACCGCCGCCGGCGTCGACCCGGCCGACCAGCCCCGCCTGCTGAACCTGCTCGCCTGCCACCCACCGCACCGGCCGTACGACCGCAGTGCGCCGTACGTCCCGGCGACCCGCATCCTGGACGTCTGACTCCCGGCGTGGTCGGCCCGCGGGCCGACGAAAGAGTAATTCGGTCAATCGTCCATGCCGGTCGGAAAATTGACATGGACATTCTTCGCGCACTGACAATCCGTAGCCTGTCAGATGCATTTCGGCGTATGTCTATGGGAGGCATGGGTGTCGGAGGTTGTCGTTGACGTCAGCTTCACCGCTCTACCGGAAGATGATGACTTCGTCCTCGACCAACTGACGGACGAGCTCGCCGAGGACCTGAGCGGCATCGGCGAGGCGAGCCGGCTCGAGGCGCCGGTGGATCCGCAGAACAAGGGCGTCGGCGAGCTGGTGCTGTCCACCGTGGCCGCGGTGGCCGGGACGGACCCGGGCTACGCTCAGGCGCTGGTCGATCTCATCCTCGGTTTTCTCAACCGCAACCAGGGCCGCAGGGCGCATCTGAAGGTCGGCGACGTTGAGCTGACCATCGATCAGCCGACCAAGGCGGAGACCTCGGAGCTGATCGACATCGTCCGGGGCGCGATCGAGCGTTCCCGTTGACCGGCCGGTTCGCGTTGGTGCTCGGTACCGCGAGCTACCGCACCGACTCGGCACTCACCGCACTGCCCGGTGTCCGGCACGATGTCGCGCAGATGAAGGCCGTGCTGGACACGGACGGCGGCTTCGACAGCGTCGAGGCCCACGTGGACCTGCCCGCCACGCACATGAAGGAGATCGTCGAGCGGTTCTACGGCGCCCGGCGTACCGGCGATCTCGCGTTGTTCTACTACTCCGGGCACGGCGTCATGCATCCGGACAACCAGTCCCTGTTCCTCGCGGCCGTCGACACCGATACGGACGTCCTGCACCACTCCGCGCTGGATGTCGACGGTTTCCTCCGGCACATGATCAACACCGGCAAGGCCAGCCAGAAGGCGGTGTTCCTGGACTGCTGCTTCTCCGGTGCGTTCTCCGCGCGGCACCGTTTCACCGGGGCCGTACGGCAGGAGCCGCGTCGTCTGAAGCGTGAGCGCGGCACGTTCATGCTGCAGTCGAGCGACCACCGGAAGGCATCCAAGGCCCAGGGGCCCGACAAGCCGTCGGTCTTCACCGAGGTCCTGCTCGACGGCCTTCGCGGCGCCGCCCAGGGGACCGCCGACGACGGCTGGATCACCGCGTACGACCTGGCCCGCTACGCCATGTCCGAGATGTCACGGCGCCGTCAGGACAAGCCGGTCGAGTCCAGCGAGGGTGTCACCGAACCGATCAGGCTGGTGGCCGGGCCGGTCGGCGCCCCGGAGCGGCAGGCACCGGACTCCCCGGCCGGCGAGCCGGACGACGCGCCGTTCGACACCGACCGCTGGCGGCGGTTGCTCACCTACTACGCCGACTGCCTGCAGCGGTCGGCCGTCCTGCAGTACTTCGTGAATCCGGCGGACAGCAACTCGTACCTGCCGGCTCCGGCGGGCCGGGAGGCCGTCTTCTCGGCTACCGCCCCGATCCGCCTTCGCGACTCCGGCCGGCAGCTGGCGACGTTCGCCGAGAACGAGGGGCGTTCCCTGCGGTACGGCTACCCGGTGGTCGCCATGCGGCAGAAGGGCCAGCAGAACACCTCGCTGGCACCGCTTCTGGTCTGCGACCTGACCGTCGGCGAGGACGGGCTGGCGCATCCGGCGCCACCGCAGCCCAGCCCCGCGTTGATCGACTGCTTCCAGCTGGCACCCGTCGAGGCGGACGAGCTTCGGCAGGCGGTGGCCGAGCTGCTCGTACCCGGGGACCACGCGTCGCTCGCCGAGACCGTCCGCCGGGTAGCCGCCACCTTCGGACTGAAGCCGGTCACGGATCTCGACCCGGAGACCGTGGCCGGTACGGTGCGTCCGGGCCCGCTCAACCGGGTGCAGAACGCCGGAATGCTGTTCGCCACCGGCAGCGCGCAGTCACCGGAGGCCCGGCTGGTCGACGACCTGCGCGACATCGTCAAGAACGCGGGGAAGATCGAGTCGACCGCGCTGGGCGCACTGTCCGCACCGGTCGCAGACACGGCGGACGGCGACGTGCTGACGGTGGCGCTGAGCCCGGTCAACGAGACGCAGGAAGAGATCATCCGAGCGGCGATGAGCCGGCGGCTGACCGTCGCCCAGGGGCCGCCGGGTACCGGTAAGAGCCAGCTGGTCACCGCGCTGCTGGCCACCGCCACGACGGCCGGGCAGAGCGTGCTGATCGGCTCGACCAACAACCGGGCCGTCGACGAGGTCGTCGACCGGGTGACCGGCATGGTCGGCCCGGGACTGGTGCTGCGTACCGGGAACAAGGAGTACCTGCAACGGGAGCCGGAGTTCCTGACCGACGTGATGCGGGCCTGGCAGTCGCCGGTGCCGGACGCGCACGGTCCGTCGCAGGAGCTCCGGCTCGCCGCTACGGAGATGCGGCGGCTTCGCGACGACCTCGATCGGCACCGCCTGCTCGAACGGGATCTCGCGGACCTCGCCCTGGAGCGTGACGGGGCACTGGCGGACCTGGACGACGCCGCTCTGGCGACGCTCGGCGACCTCGTCGACCGCGCGTTGGGCAGCCGGTGGTTCGGCTGGTGGTACCGCCGCCGGTTGCGGTCCCGCGGAGTGCTCGACCGGGACGCGATCGCCGTGCTGGGCGAGCAGACGGCCGTCGAGCGGTCGTGGCGGGCACGACGTCGCGACCACGAGTCCATGCCGTCCACGGCGGAGGAGGCGTGGGCGCGGCTGCGGACGCTGCGCGACGACCTGCGGCCGAAACACAGCGATCAGCTGCTGCGCGCGCAGATCACGGCCCGGGTCACCGGCGGTGTCACCCTGCTGCGGAACCGGGCCGACGAGATGGCCAAGCCCGCGCCGAGGAGCTGGAGCTACATGCCCGAGCTTCTCCGCGTACTCCCCGGGTGGGCTGTCACCGCCATGTCGGCCCGCCGGTTGAAGCCGAGCGCCGGGCTGTTCGACCTGGTGATCATCGACGAGGCGGCGCAGTGCACGATTCCGGCGATCCTGCCGATGCTCTACCGTGCGAAACGCGCCCTGATCATCGGCGACCCCCGGCAGCTGTCGCCGGTCGCCGGACTCGAGCCCCGGGAGGACCGGCAGGAGCAGGCTCGGGCGGGCCTCGGACATCAGTGGCTGACCGACCGCCGCCTCACCTATGCCGAGCACACGGCGTACGAGGCGTTTGCCACCGCGGCCGGGAGCGCGAGCCTGCTCGACGAGCACTACCGCTGCCATCCGGAGATCATCGAGGCACCGAACCGGGTCGTCTACCAGAACCGGCTCACCGTCCTCACCGACCCGGCCCGGCTGACGGCCCCGGCCGACCCCGCCATCCGGTGGACCCACGTGCCCGGCCGGTTCTCCCGCGGCGACACCGGCGGATCCGGTCGCAACGACGCCGAGGTCCACGCGGTCGTCGCCGAGGTGCCGCAGCTGCGCAAGGACTATCCCAGCGCATCGATCGGCATCGTCACGCCGCTCGCCGCCCAGCAACGGCTCCTGGACCGGGCGCTGCGCGACGCCGGCATCGGTGGTGACTGGCTGTGCGCCACCATCCACAAGTTCCAGGGCAGCGAGAAGGACATCATGGTGGTCTCGCCGGTCGGGGCACAAGGCATCAACGACCGTACCCGTGGCTGGCTGGTCGACCAGACGAATCTGTGGAACGTCGCGATCACCCGCGCCCGCTCGCAGCTGATCGTCGTCGGTGACCGGTCGTGGTGGTCCGGGCAGCGAGGCCTGATCGCCGCGCTCGCCGGACCGCCGTCGCCGGTGTCCGCCGCCGGGCTCGACACCGGGCCGCGCCCGGTGGACCGCCTGGTACCGGTGCTCCGGTCCGCCGGGCTGACGGTCGAGTGGGGCACGCCGCTGCCCGGATACCCGGTCGACCTGACGCTGACCGGCAACAGCGATCTGGCAGTGGTGATCGACGACCCCGAGGGGGACCCGGACGGCCGCGCGCTGCGCCGTACCCTGGCCCGCCTCGACGTCATCGCCGGCACCGCGGAGGTGCGGCGCGTGCCGGCCTGGCGCTGCATCGCCGAACCGGATCAGGTCACGGCCGAGCTGCGGGAGGCCGTGCAGCGCGGCTGAACGGACGAAGGCCGGTCCCCGAGCGGGGACCGGCCTTCACCGTGTCGGCTGTTCAGGCGTGCCTGGATCAGCAGTCGTAGTACATCGCGAACTCGTGCGGGGTCGGGCGCAGGCGGACCGCGTCGACCTCGTTGGAGCGCTTGTAGTCGATCCAGGTCTCGATCAGGTCCTCGGTGAAGACGCCGCCCGCGGTGAGGTACTCGTGGTCGGACTCGAGGCGGTCGAGCACGGCGTCGAGGGAGCCCGGCACCTGCTTGACGTTCGCGACCTCCTCCGGCGGCAGGTCGTAGAGGTCCTTGTCGATCGGGGCCGGCGGCTCGATCTTGTTCTTGATGCCGTCCAGGCCGGCCAGCATCATGGCGGAGAACGCCAGGTACGGGTTGCTCGACGGGTCCGGCACGCGGAACTCGACGCGCTTGGCCTTCGGGTTGGTGCCGGTGACCGGGATGCGGGTGCAGGCGGACCGGTTACGCGCCGAGTAGACCAGGTTGACCGGCGCCTCGAAGCCCGGCACCAGGCGACGGTACGAGTTGACCGTCGGGTTGGTGAACGCGAGCAGCGACGGCGCGTGGGTCAGCAGACCGCCGATGTACCACCGGGCGGTGTCGGACAGGCCGCCGTAGCCGGTCTCGTCGTAGAACAGCGGCTCGCCGTTCGCCCACAGCGACTGGTGGGTGTGCATGCCCGAGCCGTTGTCGCCGAACAGCGGCTTCGGCATGAACGTGGCCGTCTTGCCCTCGGCCCACGCGGTGTTCTTGACGATGTACTTGAACAGCTGGACCTGGTCACCGGAGTGCAGCAGCGTCGAGAACTTGTAGTTGATCTCGGCCTGGCCGGCGGTGCCGACCTCGTGGTGCGCCCGCTCGATGGTGAAGCCCGAGCTGATCAGGTTGGTGACCATCTTGTCGCGCAGGTCGGCGTAGTGGTCGACCGGCGGGACGGGGAAGTAGCCGCCCTTGTACGCGGTCTTGTAACCGCGGTTGCCGCCCGGCTCCTCCTTGCCGGAGTTCCACCAGCCCTCGATCGAGTCGATGTGGTAGAACGCCTCGTTCGCCTGGGTGCTGTGGCGGATCGAGTCGAAGATGTAGAACTCCGCCTCGGCGCCGAAGTAGGCGGTGTCCGCGATGCCGGAGGAGGCGAGGTAGGCCTCGGCCTTCTTGGCGACGTTGCGCGGGTCACGCGAGTACGGCTCGCGCGTGAACGGGTCGTGGATGAAGAAGTTCAGCGCGACCGTCTTGGCGATCCGGAACGGATCGATGAAGGCGGAGGCGACGTCCGGCAGCAGCAGCATGTCGGACTCGTGGATGGCCTGGAACCCGCGGATCGAGGACCCGTCGAAGGCGAGGCCGTCGGCGAAGACGGAGTCGTCGAAGGACTCAACCGGCACCGTGAAGTGCTGCATCACGCCCGGCAGGTCGCAGAAACGAATATCGACGAACTTTACGTCCTCATCCTTGAGGTATCGCAGGAGCTCCTCGGAATTGGCGAACACACGTCCTCCTGGCACGTCCACTTTTGGCTAGGCTGGTCGCGACCGTATGGCTACCGGGTTGCCCGAGCATGTCTCGATTGTTTCTGCCATGTTACGACCGGGTGCTGCGGGATTATGGCCCGAACAGGTGCGCGGTCGCGGCCTGAACGGACCATACAGGTCACCCGCCGCCCGGTGTCGCGGCTCCCGAATACTGACGGTTAACCTCGGTTCCGTGGCCGCGAACCCTGTGAATAAGCAACGAAAGTCGAATGATCCGCCGAACGGGGAAATCGAACTTCCGACGCTCGGCCGTCGATTCGGTGCCCTCGCCATCGACTGGGCGCTCTGTCTTCTCGTCGCGAATCTCTACGGCGAACCCACCCGCGACGGATGGTCCCCGGTCGTCGCACTGATCTTCATCTACACGGTCTTCGCCGGCTTCTTCGCCCAGACGCCCGGCATGGCCCTCACCCGCATCGCGGTGGTCGACGTCGATCGCGGCGGCCCGATCGGCCCGCTCCGCGGCCTGCTCCGTGGCCTGCTGATCTGCCTGGTCCTCCCGATGCTCGTGCTCGACGGCCGCCGTCGCGGCCTGCACGACCGCCTGGCCCGTTCGATCGTCCTGCCCGCACCGAAGAAAAACCCGTAAAAGCGGATATTCCCGCTTCCGGCGTGGCCGGGTTCCGAGTGCTCCCGCGGGCACCGGTCGTCGCTGGCGCTCCTCCCTGCCGGTCCCGCCGTGGCCCCGAAAACCCGCCGGAGCGCGCCCGCCGCGTCAGTTCTCCCCGTCCCGCCGGCCGGTGGTGGAGCCGGTCCGCTCTCCGGCGAGGGGGCCGGCCCGCTCTCCGGTGGGGGAGTCGGCCCGTTCCCCGGTGGTGGGCAGGACGGACCTGGCCAGGTGGTCGAGCGCGTTCGTGATCTGATCCGGCCGCAGCCCGCGCTCGCGCTGGAACTGGTACAACTCCGGCGCGAGCGGGGCCAGTAGCACGTCGACCAGCGGTTCCGGGTCCGGCACGGCGGCCGCCTCCAGCAGCACCCGCACGTGCCGGCGCCAGAAGTCGTACGCGCCGGTGCCGAACCGGGCCGCGCCGGTCTCGCCGCCCAGCGCCAGCGGCAGGTGTTCCTCCAGCAGCCCGACCATCGCCGCGTAGAACGCGGACAGCCGCTCCCGTGGCGGCGCGCCCGGGCCGAGCGGGGCCGCGCCGCGGATGAGCCGTTCCTGCAGGTCGCGCTCGTGCTCGTCGAGCAGGGCCATCGCCACCGCGCCCGGATCCCGGTACCGCCGGTAGAGCGTCGCCCGCCCGATGCCGGCCGCGGCCGCGATCTCCTCCATCGTGACGCTCCGCGGGTCCCGCGCCCGGAACAGGCGCTGCGCCGCCGCCAGCACCCGCCGCCGGTTGCGCGCCGCGTCGGCCCGCTCGCGCGGCGGCCGGACCGCGCCGGTCACGGGGGCGTCGTCCGTCATGCGGGCACCCTATCGTCCCGGTCTCAAGTGAGCCGCCGTCTCACTTCTGCTCGAGATGTGTCTATGCTAAGTGAGATTTATGTCCACTTAACCCGTCACGAGGTGCTCCATGCACTACCTGCTCCTGCTCTCGGCACTGGCCGCCGGATGCCTGCTCGCGGTGCAGGCATCCGTCAACCTGCAGCTCAACAAGGCGGTCGGCACGCCGTACGGCGCGTCGACCGTGCAACTCGGCGTGGCGACCACCCTGCTGCTGGCTGCCGCGGCCGCCACCGGTGCGCTCGGCGCGCTCGGCGGTGTGCCCGGCGTCCCGTGGTGGTTCCTGCTCGGCGGGCTCGCCAGCCCGCTCTACATCACGAGCGGCATCCTGCTCTTCCCCCGGCTCGGCGCACTGCTGACGGTGGGCCTCTTCGTGACCGGCCAGATGTTCGCCTCACTCGCCCTGGACCTCCTCGGCCTGCTCGGCGTGCACCAGCGCCCCCTGTCGACCGCCATCCTGCTCGGCGCCGCCGCCGTCCTGGCCGGCATCACCACCATCGCCCGCGCCCCACACCCCACCCCGCCACCGCCACTCACCGCGCCGCCCACCCCCGCCCGCCTCACCGGTCCCGCCGCCGGTCCCGCCGGTTCGCTCGCGCCCGCCGGTTCTGCCGCGCCGACCGGTTCTGCCGCGCCGGCCGGTTCTGCCGCGCCGGCCGGTTCTGCCGCGCCGGCCGGTTCTGTCGCGCCGGCCGGTTCTGCCGCGCCCGCCGGTTCGGTGGCGCCGGCCGGTCCTGGGGGGTCGATCGGTGCTGCCGGTTCGGTGGCGGCCGTCGGTACCGCCGGTTCCGCGGTGCCAGCCGTGCCGGCCCACGCGGGTGCGCCCGCCGGTTCCCGGGTGCCCGCCGTGTCCGGCCGGTTCGGGGGGTTCGGCGGAGTGGGCGCGGTGCGGGCCGTGCCGGGTTCGGCCGGTCGTGTGGCTCCCGCGCGGGTGGCGGTCGCGCGGAGTGGTTGGCTGCTGCTCGGCGTGGTCGCCGGCGCGGTGCTGCCCGTCCAGGGTGCGATCAACGCCAGGCTCCGCGGCGAGCTGCACGAGCCGCTCGCGGTCGGGCTGGTCAGCTTCGCCGTCGCCACGCTGACCATCGCGGTCGTGCTGTCGGCGCTGGTGGCGACCGGCCGCACGCCACGGCCGCACCTCGGCGGACTGCGCACCGTACCGTGGTGGGGCTGGCTCGGCGGGGCGTGCGCCGCCGTCTATGTGATCGCCACGTTCATGCTGCTGCCGCAGATCGGCGCCGCGACCACGATCGCGCTGACCGTCACCGGCCAGCAGCTGGCCTCCGCGTTCATCGACCACACCGGAGCGTTCCGGATGGCCCGCCGCCCCCTGACCACGGCCCGGCTCTCCGGCGTGGCCCTGCTCATTCTGGGCTCCCTGCTCGTGCACCTCGGCTAGCGCGGGTCCCGGCAGATCTCCACCGGCCCGCGGCGTGGCCCAGGCGTCACCGGCGCCACGCCGCGCAAGCCCACATGCGACATCGATGTGCGGACCTCCGCCCGCACACCCCGCGCCCACCGGAATCACCTCGGCTCGACGAGACCTACCGAACACACCCACGAGCCGGCGCCGACGTGCGTCCGGAGACGCCGACCGCCTCAGCGGCGTCTCGGCACGCCTGGCTGGGAGGTTTGCCCGCCGCGGATGTCCCGGCGCCCGCTGGTCTGCCCGCCGCGGATGTCCCGGCGCCCGCTGGTCTGCCCGCCGTAGACGTCCCGGCGCCGGTCAGCCCACCGGCCCGCTGGGCTGGCCGGCCCAGCCCGCCAGCCAGCCAGCTCGCCAGCCCGCCCGCCAGCCCGCCAGTCAGCCCGTCCGCCAACCCGACCGCCGAGCCGTCCGCCGTCTTGGGCGGCATGCGGCCGGCGGAAGACGCGCGCCCCGGCATCCCAGGCTGACGCGCGGTCCGGCATCCCAGGCTCCCGGCCCCGGTGCGCCGGGGGAGGGGTCGGCGGCCGGTCACGCTGCCGGCGATCGTCCGGTGGTGGGGTGACCGGCCGCCGGATGTCAGTGTGCGGCGGCGGTGAGTTCGTCGGCGGTGGTGACGACGTGGTCGACCATGCCGTACTCGAGGGCCTGCTCGGCCGTGAACCAGCGGTCGCGGTCCCAGTCCTGGGCGATCTGCTCCGGTGTCTGGCCGGTGTGCTTCGCGGTCAGTTCCAACTGGGTGCGGCGCACGTGCAGCATGCTCTGTGCCTGGATGGCGATGTCCGCGCTGGTGCCGCCGATCCCGCCGGACACCTGGTGCATCATGATCCGCGCGTGTGGCAGCGCGTAGCGCTTGCCGGCCGTACCCGCGCAGAGCAGGAACTGGCCCATCGACGCGGTCATGCCGAGCGCGACCGTGGCCACGTCGTTGCGGATGAAGCGCATGGTGTCGTAGACGGCCATGCCGGCGCTGACCGAGCCGCCGGGGGAGTTGATGTAGAGCATGATGTCGCGCTCCGGGTCGTCCGCGGAGAGCAGCAGCATCTGGGCGCAGATCGTGTTCGCGATCGCGTCGTCGACCTCGCGGCCGAGGAAGATGATCCGCTCGCGCAGGAGGCGCTCGAAGACCTGGCCCTCGAACATGCTGGGTCCCGGGGTCTCGGCGCCCTTGGAGACCGGCTGGGGGTGGACGGAGTGCATGGCACGCTCCCGAAAGTCCGGGGGTGGGACGGGCCCACCCGGTCGCTTTCGTTCAGCGTGCGGCGCTCACCGCCGTACCCTCGAATGTTTCTCCTGAGCGGAGAATCGCTTCCAGCGCAACGGTGACGCGCAACCGCCCGGCGTTGCCGCCGCAGAGCCGCGCGGCACTGCGCGGCGCGCCGGCGGACCCGCGGGCCGAGGCCGTCGCGCGGGGCACGGTGCGGCGTGGGTCGGTGCGGGCCAGTTCGCGGCGGGCCTCGTCGAGCAGGTCGCCGAGGCCGATGCCGAGCGCGCGGCAGATCGCGGCCAGGATCTCCGACGACGCCTCCTTGCGGCCGCGCTCGATCTCGGACAGGTACGGCAGTGAGACGTCGGCGTCGCGGGCCACGTCCTGCAGGGTCCGGCCCTGGGCGAGCCGGAGCCGGCGCAGGACCGACCCGATGATGCGGCGCAACAGCGGCACGGCGGACCTCCCCGTTTCTGCAGCGAGTGCGGTGGTCAGCGACCGCGTGACTGGCGGAACTGGCCCTTGCTGGGGCGCATGTTCTTCGGGATCGCGCCCTTCGGCATCTGCGGGCGGGCGAACAGCGCCGCGAGCCGCTTGTCGAGCGCGTTGACCTCCGCGCCGGAGATGTCGCGCGGCAGGCGCAGCAGCGTCATCCGCAGCTTGCGGATGGAGAGCTCGCCCTCGCCGGTGCCGATGACGTAGTCGTGCAGCGGCGCGTTGCCGATCACCTTCGACAGGCGCCGCTTCTCCGCGCCGAGCAGGCCGCGGACCTTGGCCGGGTCACCCTCGCCGACCAGGATCACGCCGGGCCGGCCGATCACGATGTGCACCATGTCGAAGCTGGTGGTGGAGCTGGCCGCCGGGCGCACCCGCCAGTCGCCGCGCATCTGCTCCAGGATCGACGCCGCGGCGCCGGGCTGGCCCTCGGCCGCGGTCATCATCGCGCTGTTCGACCGGATGCTCAGCACGACCAGCGCCGCCAGCGGTGCGAGCAGGAACAGCAGGATGATCGTGAGGACGTTCCAGCCGAGCAGGATCGCCAGCACGGCGAGCGCGATCGGGATCACCAGCGCGGCCGCGAGCAGTGGCGCGAACCACCTGTCGTGCTTCGCGGTGAACTGGAACACCATCCCGATCTGCTTCAGCCGTTGGCCGACCGAGACCTTCTCCTGGGGCTTTGCCATGGGTCGAGTCTACGGTGCGGCGGCAGCGCCTCGCGCGCCCGTCCGGGCCCGGTCTTCGTAAGTACCTTACGCGGAATGCGGCCCTTACCGAGCTCGGCTAAGACATGCCTAAGGCGCCGATATCGCCCACGAATGCGGCGGACGCCCCATGCGCCGGGCCCACCTTCCCGAGAAACGTAGGAGTCGGCAACCGGACGACCCACGACGGAAGGCGAACGCCATGCTTCCCCACTCCGACCTGATCCTGGCCCTGCACCGCTCCCGCGAGGCCGACCTGATCCGGGCCGCACGCGCGGACTCGGTCGCCACCCGGATACGCCGCCAGGCCGCACGATGGCATCCACGTCGCTCGGGACCTGCCCCGATGCGGGGCTGAGCGGGCGTATCGGATGATGGAGCACCCCGGAACCGCTGAGGGGTCGGCACGGGGGAACGCGGGCCGGGCGCCGGAGACGGCCGCCCGGCCCGCGCTGTCGCTCGTCCCATCGACGATCATGTCGTACCCCCGTGGCATGCTCGACCCCGTGTCCAGCTACCGCCCAGGCCGCCCGCCCCCGGCCCGAGTGCACACCGCCACCCGCGGCACGGCGAGCGCGCTCGTCGGCCGGGACGGCGAGCTGGCCGCGCTGCGGGAGGCGCTGAAGCGCGCCCGTGGCGGCGAGACCGCGGTGATGCTGATCGGCGGCGAGGCCGGCGTCGGCAAGACCCGGCTGTGCGAGGAGTTCGGCGCCCACGCGGCCGGCGAGGGCGTGCAACTGCTCACCGGCCAGTGCCTGGAGCTGGGCGAGGAGGGCCTGCCGTTCGCGCCGTTCGCGTCCGCGCTGCGCGAGGTGCTGCGCCGTGGCGGCGCGCCGCTGTTCGCCGGGCACGAGCGCGAGTTCGGGGTGCTGCTGCCCGAGCTGGGCCAGCCCGGCGCGGCCGAGGCCAGCCGCGGTTACCTCTTCGACCTGGTCGCCGGCCTGTTCGCGCGGATGGCGGCGGAGCGCCCGCTGGTGCTGCTGATCGAGGACCTGCACTGGGCCGACCGGTCCACCCGCGACCTGATCGCGTTCCTGATCCGGTCCGCGCGTGCGGCCCGGGTGCTGCTCATCTGCACGTACCGGTCGGACGAGTTGCACCGCGGCCACCCGCTCCGGCCGTACCTGGCCGAGCTCGACCGGGTGCGCGGTGTCGAGCGCCGCGAGCTCGACCGGCTCGACCGGGACGGCACCGCGCGCGTGCTCGCCCACCTGTTCGGCGCCGAGCCGACGGCCCGCGCGGTCGACGACATCCACGGCCGCGCGCAGGGCAACCCGTTCTTCATCGAGGAACTGGCCGCGACCGGCGACCCGGCCGGCTGCGCCGTCATCCCGGAGACGCTGCGCGACCTGCTGCTGGCCCGCGTCGACCGGCTGCCCGAGGCGGCGCAGCGGCTGCTGCGCATCGCGTCCGTCGGCGGCAACCAGGTCGGCCACGATCTGCTCGTCGAGGCGGCGGCGCTGCCCACCGAGGCGCTGGAGTCCGCGCTGCGGGCCGCGATCGCGGCCCAGCTGATGGTCGCGGACCCGGACGGTGGCTACGAGTTCCGGCACGCGTTGGTCCGCGAGGCCGTCCACGACGACCTGCTGCCCGGTGAGCGCGCCCGCCTGCACGCGCGCTACGCCGCGATCATCGAGGCGGACGCGTCGCTGGTCGGCTCGTCCCGCGCGCCCGCGGAGATCGCCCACCACTGGTTCGTCGCGCACGATCATCCACGCGCGCTGGTCACGGCGTACGCGGCGGCGGGCGCCGCCTGCGCGCGGTACGCCTACGCGGAGCAGAGCCGGCTGCTGGAACGCATGCTCGACCTCTGGGAGCAGGTGCCGGACGCGGCCGCCCGACTCGGCATGACCCACCTCGACCTGCTGGAGGAGGCGCTCGGCGCGGTCATCGCGGCCGGCGACTACCACCGCGGGGTCAGCCTGACCCGGGCCGCGCTGGCCGAGGCCGACGACCGTGCCGAGCCGCTGCGGGTGGCCCGCCTGCTGGAGCGCCGCGGTCACCTGCTGCGCACGCTCGGCAAGGGAGACGGCGGCACGGAGCTGGACCGGGCGCTCGAGCTGGCGATGCGCTGCCCACCGTCGGCCGCCCGGGTGCACCTGCTGGCCGACATCTCCGGCCACCTCACGAAGATCAGACGCGATCGGGGGTACGCGACGGCCGCGCTGGTCCGGGCCGCCGCGGCGGACACGTCCGACCCGGCGGCCCAGGTCGCCGCCACGCTGGCCCTCGCGCGCATCGCCTGCCGCAGCGACGCGGTCGGCGCCGGCATCGCGGAGCAGCGCCGGGCGATCACGCTTGCCCGCGCGGCCGGCGACCTGCCCGGCCTGGTCAAGGCGATACTCAACCACTCCGACGCGCTGTTCGAGATCGGCGTCTGGGCGGCCAGCGTGCGCGCGGCGGAGGAAGGCATGGCCGAGGCGAAGCGGGCCGGCATCAGCCGCTCCGTCGGCCTCTACCTGATCTCGAACACGGCGGAGGCGCTGATCGCGCTCGGCCGCTGGGACGAGGCGGACGCGCGCTGTGCCGACACCGCCCGCCTGGACCCGGTCGGCAACCTGGGCGCGCACTGGTCCACGCTGCGCGCGCAGCTCTGGCTGGCCCGCGGCCTCCCCGGCGCGGACGAGGCGGTGGCCCGGGCGCTCGGCTTCCTCGGCCGCCCCTACCTGGAGGACCAGCTGCGACTGCCGCTGCTGGAGCTGTCGATCACGGCACCGCGGGTGCGCGGCGACGCCGGTGCCGCGCTGGACGCCGCCCGCCGGGCCGCGGCCGACCCACGCCTCGGCGACTACCCGCGCTACGACTGGCCGCTGGCCGCCGCGATCGCCGCGGTCGCGCGCGACGCCGCCGACACCGGCCTGGCCGCCCGGCTCGCGTCCGCGACCGCGGCCTGGCCGGCCGACTACCCGCCCCAGCGGGCCTACGCGGCCGAACTACGCGCGCTGCTCACCGGCCTGGCACCACACACGTCCCGGCCGCCGGCCGGGTCCGGGACCCCCTCCCCGTTCGGCCCCGGCGGCCTCCCGCCGCACGGCTTCACCGGCGTGTCCGCCGGCCCACGAGCAACCCCGGGCACCGGCTCGTCCGCGGGTACCGGCTCGGCCGGGTCTGCGGGCACCGGCCCGGCCGCGTCCGCGGGCACTGGCCCGTCCGCGGGCACCGGCCCGGCCGGGTCCGCGGGCACCGGCTCGGCCACGTCCGCGGGTACTGGTCCGGCCGCGCTCGCGGGCACCGGCTCGGCTGGGTCCGCGGGTGCCGGGTCGGCCGCGCTCGCGGGCACCGGCCCGGTAGCGTCCGCGGGTGCCGGCCCGGCCTCGGCGGTTTCGCCGGGCCCGGATCTCGCCTGCCCGGGACGTGACGTCGCCGGAGGGACGGCCGAACCCGCCGAGGCGGGTGGTGGCGAGCCCGCGGAGGCGCTGGCCGCGTGGCGGGCCGCGGTGCTGGCGTGGCGGCGGGACGGGCGGCCCTACAACCTGGCGTGTGCGCTGGTGAACCTGGCCGAGGCCGCGGCGGCGGCCGGCGAGCGGGAGGCCGCGGGCGCGGCGCTGGAGGAGGCCACGGCGCTGGCCGGCGCGCTCGGCGCGGCACCGCTGTCCGCCGCGGCCGGCACGCTCGCACGCCGGCTCGGGCTGCGCGGCACGGTCGCCGCCCTGGCGACCGCGACCGCCGCCCCGGGCGTGGGATCGCTGACCGATCGGGAGCGCGAGGTGCTGCGCCTGGTCGCGGAGGGGATGAGCAACGCGCGGATCGCGGCCGAGCTCTACATCTCGCCGAAGACGGCGAGCGTGCACGTCTCCCGCATCATCGCGAAGCTCGAGGTGGCGAACCGGGTGGAGGCCGCCGCGGTCGCCCACCGCCTGGGCCTGCTGGGCGCACCGCCGGCCGCCGCCGGTTAGGACGTGACCGGCCGGATCCCGTCGAACCGAGGTCACGTGGGCCGGGCGGCGACCGGGACGACGTCCCGGTTCGCGTAGCGGCGGGCGCGGGCGCGATGCGACGGGAAACCGACCGCGTGGATGAACGGCGATCTAGGATCGCCTTGGGTAACGTTCGCGTTACCCACTCCTTCGGCCGGAAGGAGTGGTTCACGCCGCGTGGAGGGGCTTTGTCTGCTTCCTGTACGCCAGCAGCCCCGCCGGACCCGCCATGAGCCGCGACTTTCGTGAGCTGGGCGGCCGTGACGCGTACGCGTTGCTCGGCCTGGACGAGGGCGCGGACGCGCAACAGATCAAGCGTGCCTGGCGGGCCATGTCCCGGCGGCATCACGCGGACGTGGGCGGCAGCGACAACGTGCAGTCCCTGCTGAACGTCGCCTACGACACGCTCTCCGATCCGGCGCTGCGCGGGGAGTACGACCGGTACCGGCGCACCGTCCTGCTGGTCGGCGCGTCACCGGCGCCCGAGCCGCCCGACGCCGGCCCGCCACCGGCGCACCGGCAACCGCCCTCCGCGCACCGGCAACCGTCCTCCGCGCACCGGCAACCGTCCTCCGCGCAGCGCCCGCCGAAGGCGTGGCGGTCGCCGCCCGTGCAGGAGCCGGACGACGAGCCGGACGAGTGGGATCGCTCGGACCCCGCCGACCGGACGTCACCGCACGGGCAGCACCGTTTCGAGTCGGAACCGGAGGCGCCGCGGCACGAGGCGGCGTCCGGCACGTGGTCGGCGCCGCGTCAGGCCGACCCGCGCCGCGACTTCGTCTCCACCGCGCGCCCGGTCGGCTACGACAACCTGGCGATCGTCTCGCTGGTGCTGGCCATCGTGTTCGCGCCGGCCGCGTTGGTCACCGCGCCGATCGCGCTGTTCCGGATGCGCCGCACCGGCGCGCAGGGCCGCGGCCTGGCGATCACCGCACTGATCCTGGTCGGTGTCCTCGCGATCGCGCTGACCAGCGGATACGTCATAGGCACCCGCAGTCCGGTGGTCGCACACTGACGCGGCGCCGAGGCGTCCCGACAACCGGCGGCACCACCCGAACCGCGCCCGGGAGCAGCGCTACGACCGGGCGAACGCGAGCCGCCGTGGGCCGGTGACATGCCCCGGCCGGGACGGTCAGGCGACGGCGGCGGAGCGGGCGTCGAGCGCCTGCTTGTAGAGCCGGCCGGCCCGGTACGACGAGCGCACCAGCGGCCCGCTCATCACGCCGGCGAACCCGATCCGCTCGGCCTCGGCCTGCAGCTCGATGAACTCCTCCGGCTTGACCCAGCGCTCGACCGGGTGGTGCCGCGGCGTCGGCCGCAGGTACTGCGTGATGGTGATCAGCTCGCAGCCGGCCTCGTGCAGGTCGCGCAGCGCCTGGCTGACCTCCTCGCGCTCCTCGCCCAGCCCCAGGATCAGGTTGGACTTGGTGACCAGACCGGCCGCGCGGGCCTGCGTGATCACGTCGAGCGAGCGCTCGTAGCGGAACGCCGGCCGGATGCGCTTGAAGATGCGCGGCACGGTCTCCACGTTGTGCGCGAGCACCTCGGGCCGGGAGTCGAAGACCTCGGCGAGCTGCTCCGGGTTCGCGTTGAAGTCGGGGATCAGCAGCTCGACGCCGCAGCCCGGCTGGAGCTTGTGGATCTGGCGGACCGTCTCGGCGTAGAGCCAGGCGCCGCCGTCCGGCAGGTCGTCGCGGGCCACGCCGGTGACGGTCGCGTACCGCAGGCCCATGGTGGCGACGGACTCACCGACCCGGCGCGGCTCGTCCGCGTCGAACTCGGCGGGCTTGCCGGTGTCGATCTGGCAGAAGTCGCACCGCCGGGTGCACTGGTCGCCACCGATGAGGAACGTGGCCTCCCGGTCCTCCCAGCACTCGTAGATGTTGGGACAGCCGGCCTCCTGGCACACGGTGTGCAGGCCCTCGCGCGAGACGAGGCCACGCAGCTCCGTGTACTCAGGGCCCATCTTGGCCTTGACCTTGATCCACGGTGGTTTGCGTTCGATCGGCGTGCTCGCGTTGCGCGCTTCGATGCGCAACATCCGCCGGCCCTCGGGGGCGGGGTGGCTGCTGCTGGGAATCGCGGTCGCCGTCGGCGGCACGGAGCGCTCGATCGTCACGAAAGTCAGCCTACGCCGGGCATTGGGCCCTCACAGGTCCACCGCGACGTGGCTCACGCCCGATAGCGTGTGACGGCGCTCACCACAAACGGCAAACAACCGGTTACCCAATGGCAATCTTCGCTTCCGCGGCTCAGGGCCGAAAAATAGCGCACAGAAAACCATAAAAGCGCACAGAAAAAATCAGCTGTCGGCACGGTACGGCCGGCGCTACCGTCACCGGCAACGGCGCTGACGGAGACGAGTGGCGCGCCGGGCCGCACGTGCCGAGAGAGCCGCCGGAAGCTGGGAAGGCGGTCGTGCGCCGGGGCGTGAAGACCCTCCACGAGCCGCGGGAAGAACCGCCTCCGGGCGCAGTAGAACCCGCCGGCCGGCCCCCGTCACCGGGCCCGAACGAGGCGCGATCCCGTCCAGGGACCGCGTGAAGGTGTGGTGGCACCGCGAGGACCCGCTCGCCCGCACCTGCCCCGTGGCGACCGCCGCGGGGTGCCGGGATCGCGTTGCGAAGCGATCGAGGAGGTGCCCAGGTGCAACGCATCCTTACCGAACGGCTGGCCACGCAGGCCGGCGCGACCGTCACGATCCAGGGCTGGGTCCACCGGCGGCGACTGTTCAAATCCGTGGCGTTCCTGGTGGTACGGGACGCGTCCGGCCTGGCCCAGGTGGTGGTCACCGAGCCGTCGGACCGGGCGCGGCTGGAACGGCTGACCGAGGGGACCGCGGTGGAGGTGACCGGCCGGGTGGCCGCGAACCCGGTCGCCCCCGGTGGCGCGGAGCTGGTCGAGCCGCTCCTCCGGACCCTCAGCCCGCTCGCCGTACCCACGGACTTCGCTCTTCATCGCCCCGAGCTCGACGCGACGTTGCCGACGCTGCTGGACCGGGCGGCACTGTCGCTGCGGCATCCGCGCCGCGCGGCGGCGCTGCGGGTGAGCGCGGCGGCGGTCGCCGGGTTCCGTGCCGCGCTGGACGCGGAGCGGTTCGTCGAGGTGCACACGCCGAAGATCGTGGTGTCGTCGACGGAGTCCGGGGCGACCGTGTTCGGCATCGACTACTTCGGGCGCCGGGCCTATCTGGCGCAGTCGCCGCAGTTCTACAAGCAGATGATGGTCGGCGTGTTCGAGCGGGTCTACGAGGTCGGGCCGGTGTTCCGGGCCGAGCCGCACGACACCGCGCGGCACCTGGCGCAGTACACGTCGCTCGACGCGGAGCTGGGCTTCGTCCGCGACCACCGGGACGTGATGGCGGTGCTCCGCGGCGCGCTGCACGCCATGATCGAGACGGTACGGGCGCGGGTCGCCGTGCCGGGGCTGCCCGCGGTGCCGGCGGAGATCCCGGCCGTGGCGTTCCCGGAGGCGCTGCGGATCGCCGGCGCGCACCCGGACGAGCCGGACCTGGCGCCGGCGCACGAGCGGGCGCTGGGGGAGTGGGCGCGGTCGGCGCACGGGTCGGAGTTCGTGTTCGTGACCGGCTATCCGATGGCGAAGCGCCCGTTCTACACCGCGCCGGACCCGTCCGCGCCGGGCTACTCGAACGGCTTCGACCTGCTGTTCCGTGGCGTGGAGCTGGTCACCGGCGGGCAGCGGCTGCACGCGTACGACGACTACGTGGCCGCGCTGGCCGCGCGCGGCGAGTCGCCGGCACCGTACGCGTCCTACCTGGAGGCGTTCCGGTACGGCATGCCGCCGCACGGCGGGTTCGCGATCGGGCTGGAGCGGTTCGTGTCGCGGCTGACCGGCGCCGCGAACGTGCGCGAGGTCAGCGCGTTCCCGCGGGACCGGCACCGCCTGACGCCGTGAGGCCATGGCCCGCGTCCGAGGGGGCGCGGGCCACGGTCGGGTGACCGCCCGCTTGACGTAGCTATTGAAAATGACTACCAATTTAGGAGGTACATCGTGCACAACGTCGTGTAGGGGAAATTTCGTGAAAGTTGCTTTTGTCGGTAAGGGCGGCAGCGGTAAGACCACGCTCGCCGGGCTCTTCGCGCGCCACCTGGCCGCCGCCGGCGCCCCGGTGCTCGCGCTGGACGCCGACATCAACCAGCACCTGGCCGCGGCCCTCGGCGCCACGGACGACGAGGCGGTGCTGCTGCCCGCGCTCGGCGACCACCTCGGCGAGATCAAGGAGTACCTGCGCGGCGACAACCCGCGCATCGCGGACGCGGCCTCCATGGTCAAGACCACGCCGCCCGGCCGTGGCTCCCGGCTGATCGGCGTCGACCGGCCGAACCCGCTCTATGACGCGCTGGTCCGCGACGTCAACGGCGTGCGGCTCGCGGTGACCGGCCCGTTCGCGTCCGAGGACCTGGGCGTGGCCTGCTACCACTCCAAGGTCGGCGCGGTGGAGCTGCTGCTCAACCACCTGGCGGACGGTCCCGGCGAGTACGCGGTGGTGGACATGACCGCGGGCGCGGACTCGTTCGCGTCCGGCCTGTTCACCCGCTTCGACCTGACGTTCCTGGTCTGCGAGCCGACCGTACGCAGCGTGGGCGTCTACCGGCAGTACACCGGCTACGCCCGGGACTTCGGCGTGCGGGTGAAGGTGATCGGCAACAAGGTCGACGACGAGTCCGACGTGGAGTTCCTGCGCGCCGAGGTCGGCGACGACCTGGCCGGCTGGATCGGCCGGTCCGCGTTCGTGAAGGCGGCGGAGCGCGGTCGGTTCCAGCCGATCGACGCGCTCGAGCCGGCGAACCGCGCGGTGCTGGCCGACATGCGGGCCCGGGTGGACGCGTGCGGCAAGGACTGGGCGACCTACGCGCGGCAGGCCGCGGAGTTCCACCGGCGCAACGCCGCGGCGTGGGCCAGCGACCGGGTGGGCGCGGATCTCACGGAGCAGATCGATCCGGATTTCATTATCAATCCCGCAGGCATCGACGTAGCTCTCCGGAGTTAATAGACTCCCGTGGGTAATTGATCCACGGGCAACACGTGAGGAGAACCGTATGTCCCTCGACGTACCCACCGCCCTGCTCGACCGGGTCGAGCGTGGCGAGGTCGTCAACGACGCCGAGTTCGTCGACGTCGTGCGCCAGTCCCTGCCGTACGCCTGGATGATCGTCTCCGAGGTGGCGTCCCGCTCCGCCGCGGGCGACGGCGAGTTCGAGGACCACGCGGTGCCGCCGCCCAGCGAGCAGGAGCGCGGCCAGCTGCTGCGCGCGCTCGCCAGCGACGCCATCCGCGGTGGGCTGGAGCGTCACTTCGGCGTGAAGCTCGCGTTCCAGAACTGCCACCGGGTCGCCGCGTTCAAGCTCTCGGCGGTCGGCGGCGAGACGTACCAGCGGTTCATCTCGCCGACCGCGCAGATCGCCAACCAGAGCCCCGAGCTGCGCGACTGCTGATGGTTCCACCCGATGCCGGGTCGCCGGTCCGCCGGCGGCTCGGCCTCTTCCTGCTCGGCGCGCACGGGCCCGCCTCGATCCCACCGCTGGCGCGCGCGGCCGAGGACGCCGGGCTGGACGACGTGTGGCTGGCCGAGCACCACTTCACCGCGTACGGCACGCTGCCGTCCGCGACCGTGGCGGCCGGGCACGCGCTCGGCGTCACCCGCCGGATCGAGATCGGCACGGCCGCGTGCGTGCTGCCGGCCCGCCACCCGGTGGCACTGGGCGAGGAGGCGGCGCTGCTGCACGAGCTCTCCGGCGGGCGGTTCCGGCTCGGCGTGGCGCGCGGCGGCCCGTGGGTGGACCTGGAGGTGTTCGGCACCGGGCTGCCCCGGCGCGACCACGGCTTCCCGGAGTCGCTGGACCTGCTCCGCTCGTGGCTCTCCGGCGCGTACCGGGTCGGCTCCGATTCCGGTCTCTTCCGCTTCCGCGAGGTTACGGTGTCGCCGCGGGCGGCCATGCCGGTCTGGGTCGCGGCCACCTCGCCGGCCACCGTGGAGGTCGCGGCGCGACGCGGACTGTCGCTGCTGCTCGGCATGCACGCGGACGTCGCCGAGAAGCGGGACATGCTGGCGCACTGGGACGCGGTGGCGGTCGCGCACGGCCACGATCCCGCGCGCGCCGACCATGCCTCGGTCCACCTGGCTCCCGGGCCGGCGCCGCTGCTGGAGTCGCTGCTGGAGCGCACCCGCGACTACGTCCGCATCGACGGTTCGCCGCCGGCGCATCGTGACCTGGGTGCCTACGCGGCCCGGCTGCGCCGGATCCACGAGACCGTCGAGGACCTTCCGGGGGTACGCCGCACGCTGCTCTTCGTCGAGGCGGCCGGCCCGCTCGACGCGGTCCGCGACCTGATCTCCGGCCTCCGGCGCCCGGTGCCGGAACCGGCCGTGCGGGCGGTGCCGGCGCCTACAGCGCCGCTCTGATCGCGGCCGGCAGCGTCGGGTGGAGCCACGGATAGCCGGCCCGGTTCAGCACGCCCGGCAGCGACCGGGTGCCGGTCAGGATCTCCGTGGAGAACTCGCCCAGCACGGTCTGGATGACGAACCCCGGCACCGGCACGATCGCCGGCCGGTGCAGCGCCGCGGCCAGCTCCTTGGTGAACTCCGCGTTCGTGGCCGGGGCCGGCGCGTTCATGTTGACCGGCCCGGCGATGTCGTCGCGTTCCAGCAGGAACACGGTCGCGCCCACCCAGTCGGCCAGCGACATCCACGGGATGTACTGCCGGCCGCTGCCGATCCGCCCGCCGAGCCCGGCCTTGAACAGCAGCACCAGCGGCTGCAGCAGGCCGCCGCGCTTGTCCAGCGGCAGCCCGGAGCGCAGGTAGACCACCCGGACGCCGGCGTCCTCGGCCGGCCGGGCCGCGGCCTCCCAGACCCGGCACAGATCCGACAGGAAACCGTCACCGGGCGGCGCGTCCTCCTCGACCGGGGTGTCGCCGGTGTCGCCGTACCAGCCCTTCGCGGAGCCGTTCAGGAGGACCTTCGGCCGCTCGTCCGCCGGCAGCGAGGCGATCGCGCGGGCCAACGTGGCGGTGGTGTCCACCCGGCTGCTGCGCAGCTTGCGCTTGTAGGAGTTGGTCCAGCGCTGACCGCCGATGCTGGCACCGGCCAGGTTGATCACGGCGTCCACGCCGCGCAGCGCGGCCGGGTCGAGGTGGCCGGACGAGGGCTTCCACGGGATCTGGTCGCCGTTCTCCGGTGTGCGCCGGACCAGCTGCCGCAGATCGTGCCCGTCGGCCCGCAGGCGCTCGCGCAGTGCCGTACCCAAGAAGCCTGACGCCCCCGCCAGCAGAATCCTCATGGGTACATCTTTCCCGGAAAAGATCGAGGGCGAACCCCGGCGCGGCCGGGATTCGCCCTCAGAAGCGATCTTTTACAGGCCGAGTTCGCCCTCGAAGTGGCCGGCCTCCAGCCGCTCCTTCATGGTGGTGAGGAAGCGGGCCGCGTCCGCGCCGTCCACGATCCGGTGGTCGTAGGAGAGCGCCAGGTACATCATGGAGCGCGGCACGATGATCTCGCCCAGCTCCGGGTCGTCCACGACCACGGCGCGCTTGACGATCGCGCCGGTGCCGAGGATGCCGACCTGCGGCTGGTTGATGATCGGCGTGTCGAAGAGCGCGCCCCGGCTGCCCGTGTTGGTCAGCGTGAACGTGCCGCCCGAGATCTCGTCCGGACCGATCTTGTTGTTGCGGGTGCGCTCGGCCACGTCCGCGATGCGCTTGGCCAGGCCACCCAGGTTCAGGTCGCCCGCGTCCTTGATCACCGGGACGATCAGGCCCTTCGGCGTGTCCACCGCGATCGCCAGGTGCTCGGCGTCGAAGTAGGTGACCGTGCCGGCCTCCTGGTCGATCCGCGAGTTCACGACCGGGTGCTGCTGCAGCGCCTCGACCGTGGCCAGCGCCAGGAACGGCATGAACGACAGCTTCACGCCGTGCCGCTGCTGGAACGCGTCCTTCACCTGGGCCCGCAGCTTCGCGACCTTGGTCATGTCGACCTCGACCACGGTGGTGAGCTGCGCCGAGATCTGCAGCGACTCGACCATGCGCTTCGCGATCGTCGCGCGGGTCCGGGTCATCTTCTCGGTGCGGCCACGCAGCGGGCTCGGCGCCGGCTTGGCCTTGCTCTGCGCGGCCGGGGCCGGGGCCGCGGCCGGTGCGGCGGCGGGGGCCGGCTTGGCGGCGGCCGCCTTCGCCTTCTCCGCGGCGTCGAGCACGTCCTGCTTGCGGATGCGGCCACCGACGCCGGTGCCGGTCAGCGAGCCGAGGTCGACGTCGTGCTCCGCGGCCAGCTTGCGGACCAGCGGCGTCACGTACGCGGCCTCGTTCTCGACCGGCGCGCCGTTGGACTCGGCGGTCGCCACGGTGGCGGGCTTGTCGGCCGGCACCGGCTTCGGCGCCTCGGCCGGCGTGGCGGTCTCCGCCTTCGGGGCCTCCGCCTTGGGCGCCTCGGCCTGCTTCGGTGCGGACGCGGGGGCCTCGGCGGCCGGGGACGGCGTCGCGTAGGACTCGGCGGCCGGCGCGGCCGGGCCGGGCTCCGGGGCCTTCTCCGCCTTCGGCGCGGCACCACCGGCGGCGCCGATCACGGCCAGCGCCGCACCGACCTCCGCGGTGTCGTCCTGCTGGACCTTGATCTCCAGCAGCGTGCCGGCGGCCGGCGACGGGATCTCGGTGTCGACCTTGTCGGTGGAGACCTCGAGCAGCGGCTCGTCGACCTCGACCGTGTCGCCGACCTCCTTGAGCCAGCGGGTGACCGTACCCTCGGTGACGCTCTCGCCCAGCGCGGGCATCGTCACGACCGTGCCCTCGGCGTCGCCCGAGCCGGAGCTCGCACCGGAGCCGGAGTCCGAGCCGGAGGCCGACGACGGCGCCGGGGTCTCCAGGTTCTCCGGGGTGTCCGCCGAGGTGGACTGCTCGGTGCGCGCCTCGACGGCCGCGTCGTCCACGTCCTGCTGCCCGGCGTCCGGGGCCGGTGCGGCGGCGGGGGCGTCACCCTCGCCACCGATGACCGCCAGCTCACTGCCGACCTCGGCGGTCTCGTCCTCGTTCACCAGGATGCTGGTCAGCACGCCGGACGCGGGGGACGGGATCTCGGTGTCGACCTTGTCGGTGGAGACCTCGAGCAGCGGCTCGTCCGCCTCGACCGTGTCGCCGACCTGCTTCAGCCAGCGCGTGACGGTGCCCTCGGTGACGCTCTCGCCGAGCCGGGGCATGGTGACCGATACCGGCATGTCTCAAGACTCCTTAACAAGCAACCGCAACGGTATGTTCACAATCAGGCGTGTGCGTGCAGCGGCTTGCCCGCCAGGGCCAGGTGTGCCTCGCCCAGCGCCTCGTTCTGGGTGGGGTGGGCGTGGACGAGCTGAGCCACCTCGCCCGGGAACGCCTCCCAGTTGTAGATCAGCTGCGCCTCACCGATCAGCTCACCGACGCGCGCACCGACCATGTGGACGCCGACGACCGGGCCGTCCTCCACGCCGACCAGCTTGATGAAGCCGGTGGTCTTGAGGATCTGGCTCTTGCCGTTGCCGCCCAGGTTGTAGTTGTAGGTCTTCACCTTGTCGCCGTACTGCTCGCGGGCCTTCGCCTCGGTCAGGCCGACGGACGCGATCTCCGGGTTGGAGTAGGTGACGCGCGGGATGCCGAGCTCGTCGATGACGGCCGGGTTCTGGCCCGCGATCTCCTCGGCGACGAAGATGCCCTGCTGGAAGCCGCGGTGCGCGAGCTGCAGGCCGGGCACGATGTCGCCGACGGCGAACACGTTCGGCACGTTGGTGCGCAGGCGCTCGTCGGTGAGGACGAAGCCGCGCTCCATCTTGATGCCCTGCTCCTCGTAGCCCAGGCCCTGGGTGCGCGGGCCGCGGCCGACGGCGACCAGCAGCAGCTCGGCCTCGACGACCTCGCCGCCCTGGATGGTGGCGCGCACGCCGTTCTCGGTCTTCTCGACCTTCTCGAACGGCTTGCCGACCTTGAAGTTGATCTTCCGCTTGCGGAACGCGCGCTCGACCGCCTTGGAGACCTCCGCGTCCTCCGCGGCGACCAGGCGGGGCAGCGCCTCGATGATGGTGACGTCCGCGCCGAACGAGCTCCACACGCTGGCGAACTCGACGCCGATCACGCCGCCACCGAGCACGATCACCGACTTGGGCACGCGGTCCAGCTTCAGCGCGTGCTCGCTGGTGATGATCTTCTCGCCGTCCACGTCCAGACCCGGCAGGCTGCGGGAGAACGACCCGGAGGCCAGCACGACGTTGCGGCCGACGTAGCGGTTGCCGTTCACCTCGACCGTGTTCGGCGCGACGAGCTTGCCCTCGCCCTCGATCACGGTGATCGACTTGTTGCCGTTCAGCATGCCGGACAGGCCCTTGTACAGACGGGAGATGACACCGTCCTTGTACGAGTTGACGCCGGCCATGTCGATGCCGTGGAACTCGGCCTTCACGCCGAACTGCGCGGACTCGCGCGTCTCGTCCGCGACCTCGGCCGCGTGCAGCAGCGCCTTCGTCGGGATGCAGCCGACGTGCAGGCAGGTGCCGCCCAGCTTGTCCTTCTCCACCAGGGCCACGGTCAGGCCCAGCTGGACCGCGCGGAGCGCCGTGGCGTAGCCACCACTGCCGGCGCCGAGAATGACGATGTCGAAGGTTTCGCCGTTCGGCTGGCTCACAGTCAACTCCCAAGTCGCGTCGCTGCATACGACGGTCACACTGTCGTAACGTGCATGGTGCCGTGCCCATCCTGTCACTTGTGGAAGGGGCCCGCGTAGGGAGGTGCCCAGGAACACGTCCCGTAGCAGTACCCTTGCCGTGACGGTCGCGGATATGGGGGACGAACACGGTGGCCTGGTTCAGGCGGCAGAAGAAGGCGAGTGGAGGCTCGGTCGCCCGCGCGGCGCACAACGAGGCCCTGGAACACCTCACGGCTTTCGTTACCTCGCGAACCGGTGTCGAGGTCTTCATCGAGCCGAAGACGACCGTGACCGAGACCACGGTCATCCTGATAGCCCACGACGGCGAGTGGACCCGCCGGCGCGTCGACTCGCCGGAAGGCGCACGCCGGTTCGCGCACAAGATGGCGATCCCGGTGTACGACATTCAGCTGGTCGGCTATCCGCAGCGCATGCGCGATTTCAACGAGCGCCGCAAGCGCGCGTCCTCGTAACGAAATCTACCGCCGATCCGGGCGCCCCGTGCGGGGGACGCCCGGATTCGCGTCGGCGGGTCAGCCGTTCGCGACCACGTCGTCGATCAGCGCGACCAGCGTGCGCACCGGCACGCCGGTGCCACCCTTGGTCCAGTAACCGGTCGCCTCGCCGGTGTGGAAGCTCGGGCCCGCGATGTCGATGTGCGCCCAGGCCACGTCCTCGGTGACGAACTCGCGCAGGAACACGCCGCCCTGCAGCATGTGCCCGGCCCGGTCCATCCCCGCGTTGACCTGCGAGATGTCCGCGACGTCGGAGTCCATGCCCTTGCGCACGTCGTCCGGCAGCGGCATCGGCCAGGCCGGCTCGCCGACCAGCTCGCCCGCGGTCCTGACCCGCTCCAGCAGCTCCGGCGTGCCCATCACGCCCGCGATCCGCTTGCCCAGCGCGATCACCTGGCCACCGGTCAGCGTGGACGTCTCGAACAGGTAGTCGGTGCCGTCCGCGCAGGCCCGCGCCATCGCGTCGCCGAGCACCATGCGGCCCTCGGCGTCCGTGTTCAGCACCTCGACGCGCTTGCCGTTGAACATGGTGATCACGTCGCCCGGCCGGTACGCGGACCCGGACGGCATGTTCTCCGCGATCGCCAGGTAGCCGGTCACCGGCACGCCCGGCTTCAGCGCCGCCACCGCCAGCAGCGTGGCGGCGACCGCGGCCGCGCCGGCCATGTCGGACTTCATCTCCCACATGCCCGCGGCCGGCTTGATCGAGACGCCGCCGGTGTCGAACGTGATGCCCTTGCCGACCAGCGCCACCCGCTTCGCGCCGTCGACCGGGTTCTCCGGCGTGTAGCTCAGCTTCACCAGGCGGGGCGGGGCCTCCGAGCCCTGGCCGACCGCGATGATGCCGCCGTACCCGCCCTCGGCCAGCGCGTTCTCGTCGAGCACCTCGACCTCGAGCCCGGCCTCCCGGCCCGCGGCCGCGACCTGCTCGGCGAACTGCGGCGGCCGCAGCTCGTTCGGCGCGGTGTTCACCCAGTCGCGGGTGCGCACCACCGAGGCCGCCACCGCGGACGCCCGCGCCAGAGCCGCGACCAGACCGGCGTCGGCCGCGTCGGCCACCACGACCTGCACGGTCCCGACCGGCTCCCGGCGGCCCGGCTGCGGCTTCGTCTTGTAGCCGGCGAACCGGTACGACCCGAGGACCGCGCCCTCGGCCACCGCGCTCAGCGCGGCCGGACCGTCCGCGTCGTCCGGCAGCGGCAGCGCCAGCGCCACCGTGCCGGCACCGGCCAGCGCGCGGACCGCGGTGCCGGCCGCGCGGCGCAGCACCTCCGGCTCCGGCGCGGCACCGGCCGGCTCCGGGCCCAGGCCGACGGCCGCGACGACCGGCGCGGTCACCGTGCCCAGCGTTGCGATCTTGGTCACCTCGCCGGCGGCGCCGCTGGCACCGAGCAGCCGCAGCGTCTCCGCCAGCCGGCCGTCGAACGCGGCCGTGACGCTCTCCGCGCCACTGGCGATCAGCAGACCGGACGGCTCGTCGTCGCGGCTGTGCACGCCGATCACGACGGCATCGACGGCAAGCTCGGCGGGGTCGCTGTCCACCAGGTGCAAGGAGGGATTGGGCTGAGTCACTCGGCTACTCCGACTTGTGGGCCGCATGCTGGTGCGCATCCGGCGGTGTGGTCGTCTGCGAGGTGTACCCGCTGGACAACATCATGTCCCGCCGATGCTAACCAGCGGGCCGGTTGGCGGTAAGTTGCCACCCATGAAGAGATCTCCCCTGCACGACCGGCACGTCTCCCGGGGTGCGAAGTTCGCGCCGTTCGGAGGCTGGGAGATGCCTCTGGAGTACGCGGACGGTGGCGTCATCGCCGAGCACACCGCGGTCCGCGAGAACGTTGGCGTCTTCGACGTGTCCCACCTCGGCAAGGCCCGCGTCACCGGGCCCGGCGCCGCCGCGTTCGTCAACGCGTGCCTGAGCAACGACCTGGGCCGGATCGGCCCCGGCCGCGCGCAGTACACGCTGTGCTGCGACGACGCGACCGGCGGCGTGGTCGACGACATCATCGCCTACCTGCACGGCGACGAGCACGTCTTCCTGATCCCGAACGCGGCCAACACCACCGAGGTCGTGCGCCGGCTCACCGAGGCGGCACCGGCCGGCGTCACCGTGACCAACGAGCACGACGCGTACGCGGTGCTCGCGGTCCAGGGCCCGGCGTCGCCCGCGCTGCTGGCCAAGCTCGGCCTGGACACCGGCCACCAGTACATGAGCTTCGCCACCGCCACGCTGGCCGGCGCGGACGTCATCGTCTGCCGCACCGGCTACACCGGCGAGATCGGCTACGAGCTGGTCGTCCCGTCCGCGTCCGCGACCGCGGTCTGGGACGCGCTCTTCGACGCCGACCCCACGCTCAAGCCGTGCGGTCTCGGCGCCCGCGACACGCTCCGCACGGAGATGGGCTACCCGCTGCACGGCCAGGACCTCTCCATGGAGATCACCCCGGTCCAGGCCCGCTCCGGCTGGGCCGTCGGCTGGACCAAGCCCGCGTTCTGGGGCCGCGACGTGCTGCTCGCCGAGAAGGAGGCCGGCCCGCGCCGCGTCCTGGTCGGCCTGGAGGCGCAGGGCCGCGGCATCCCGCGCGCCCACATGCAGGTCTACGCGGGCGACGCGCTGGTCGGCGAGGTCACCAGCGGCACGTTCTCCCCGACCCGCAAGGTCGGCATCGCGCTCGCGCTCCTCGACACGGTCCCCGGCACCTCGCTCGGCGACACCGTCCACGTCGACATCCGCGGCCGCCGCACCCCGATGACCATCGTCAAGCCGCCGTTCGTCACCACCTCGGTGCGCTGACCCACGGTGCCGGCCCGCGACTCGGCGTGGGCCGGCACCACCGGATCGATACCGATGTTCCCGCTTCCGGCGTGGCCGCTCCGGGCGTGCTCCCGCGGGCAAACCTCCGGCTCCCCTCCGACTCCGCTGGCGCTCCGCTGCGGTCCGCCGGCCGGAGCCGGTCCCGCGGCACTCCCGGAAACCCCGCGCCGCAGCCGACCACCACTCCGGTCCGCCGGGCGCCCCCGGCTCCGCCGCGCTCCCGGGAACCCGTGCCGTCCCTGACCGTCGCCGTGCTCGGCCCGGCGGGCCCGGTTCCGCCGTGCTTTCCGCAACCCGTGCCGTTCCCGACCGCCGCCGCGGTCGGCCGGCGGGTCAGCGGAGCGCGAGCGTGATCAGGGCGACGGTGGTGGCGAGCTCGAGGGACGCGCCGAGGACGTCGCCGGTGATGCCGCCGAACCGGCGCCGGCACTGGCGGACCAGGAGCAGCGTGGCGGCCAGGGCCAGGAACACCGACAGCGGGCCCTGCCAGGGACGGGCGGGGACCGCGGCGAGCGAGATCGCCGCGGTGGCGGCGGTGGTGGCGGCCAGCACCGGCGCCGGGACCGTGTCGGCGACCAGCGCGCCGAGGCCGGTGGGCCGGGCGGCGGGCAGGCCGCGGCGGCAGGCCCAGGAGATCGCCAGGCGGCCGGTGACCCAGGCGGTGATCACGGTGGCGGCCACGGCCGTGGGCGCGGCGCCGTGCAGCGAGGTCAGCGCCGCGGTCTGCACGAGCAGCGTGAGGACCAGCGCGGCGACGCCGAACGGGCCGATGTCCGGCTTCTTCATCACGGCCAGCCCGGCCTCGCCCGCGCGGTAGGAGCCGAGCGCGTCGACGGTGTCGGCCAGGCCGTCCAGGTGCAGCGCGCGGGTCAGCAGCGTGCCGGCGCCGAGCGTGACGGCCGCGGCCAGCAGCGCGGGCGCGCCGGCGGCGCCGAGCAGGATCAGCGCGGCCGCGAGCAGCGCGCCGAGCGGGACGCCGATCAGGGGCGCGGCCGACATGGCGACGGCGGCGGTGCGGCGGTCGACGATCCCCACCCGCGCCGGTACGACCGTGAGCGTGGTCGACGCCAGCCGCAGACCGTCCAGCAGCACCGTCCACCGCCCGGCCGGCTCCACCGTGGCCGGCTCCACCGTGGCCGGCTCCACCGTGGCCGGCTCCACCGTGGCCGGCTCCACCGTGGCCGGCTCCACCGTGGCCGGCTCTGCCGTGGCCGGTGCGCCGGTGGTGGAGCGGTCCGCGGGCGGGGTGCCGGGTGCGCCGGGCCCGCCGCCGGAGTGATCCGGGGCGGGCCCGGGCGGCGGGCCGGTGTCCGAGGTGGGCAACGGGTCAGCGGGTGGCCGGGGCGTCCGGGTCGTCGGACCGACGCGGGTTGCCGAATCCGGGCAGCCAGGAGTTGGAGTCCTCGTTCTCCTCGGCGCGGGCGGGCCCGCTCCCGGTGGGGATGACGGTGGTGGCCTCCGGGTCGTCCGTGGCCGGCACCCGGAGCCCCGTGTCCGGCGCGCCGGCCGGCGGCACCACGGAGAGGACGGCGGTGCGCTCGGCCTCGTCCTCCGCGTCGTCCGGCGCCGGAGCGGCCGTCGATGCCGGATACGCGCCGGTGCCCGCGTCGCCGCCCGCCGAGCCCGCGTCCCCGGAGCCGGGAAGCCGGATGACGGCCGTCGCGTCCGCGTCCGACCCCCCGGCGCCGCCGATGACGGTGGTGGTGTCGGCGTCCGAGCCGCCGGTGCGGCCGATGACGGTGGTCGTGTCGGCGTCCGGGCCGCCGGTGCCGGTGCCGGTGATGACGGTCGTCGTGTCGCGCGAGCCGGCGTACGTGTCACCGGCGCCGATGCCGTCGGCCCGGTCACCGGCCGGCTCGCCGGCCACCACACCGACCGCGCTGGCGAGCGCCACGGCCGAGTCGTCGCCGGTGTCGGTGCCGCCGCCGGCGGAGTCGTCACTGGTGGAGACGGCCGTGGTGGTGGACGCGGAGACCGCGGCCTCGGCCAGCAGCCCGGCGGCACCGGCCGACGCGGCACCGGCGGCGTCCGCGGCGTCCAGGCCGTCCGCCGGCCAGGACGTCCCGGTGGCGGGGCCCGTCGCGTCCGGGGTGGACGACGGGTCGGTGCGCGGCGGGATGGACGCGGCGAGCGCGATCGCGGAGCGCAGCAGCGGCAGCGCGGCCAGCGCGGTCGTGCCCTCGCCCAGGCCGAGGCGCATGTTCAGGACCGGGGTCAGGCCGAGGACGTCCGCGCCGAGCTTCACGGCCGGGTCGCCGCCGTGGTCGGGGAGCAGGCACCAGTGCCGGGCCTGGCCGGCCAGGTCGCGGCTGACCAGGGCGGCGGCCACGCCGATCGGTCCGTCGAGGAGCACCGGGGTGCGGCGGGCGGTCGCACCGAGCAGGATGCCGGTCACCACCGCGACGTCGCCGCCGCCGACCTCGGCCAGGATGTCCTTGGCCTCGCGGGAGCCCTTGCGTACCCGCTGCATGGCGTCCCGGACCGCGGCGCACCGGGCCATCCACGCGTTGTCGTCGAAGTCGCCCTCGGGCGTGCGCACCGGCGGCAGCACGGCGGACGGCTCGGCGCCGGCGGTCGCGGCCAGCACCGCGGCCGCGGCGGCCGGGGCGCCGTCCCCGCCCGCGGCGATGACGAGCAGGTCGGCGCCGTTCTCCGCGGCCTCCTCGGCGAGCCGCCAGCCGAGCCGGAGCGCGTCGTCGACCTCGTCGAGCGTGAGCGCGGGACCGTCCTCGACGGCCGCGGCGGCCGGCGCGTCCACGATCTGGAGCGTGGCGCCGGCGGCCGCGGTGAGCTGGGCGAGCGCGCCGACGCCGAGGCGGGCCTGCGCGGTGCGCCGGCCGGACTCGCCGGCCGGCGTGCCCGCGGACGCGCCACCGGCGTGGTCGCCCTGGACCAGCAGCACCCGGACGGACTGCCAGGGGCGGGGCGTGTCGGTGCCCTGGGTGGCGGCGGCGAACCGGACCACGCCGGCCAGCTCGCCGAGGCCGGTGCCGGCGATGTCCAGCGTGGCCAGCCGGTCGAGCGCGGCCGGGCCGGTCTCCTCGTCGGGCAGCGGCAGCTCCATGTTGGGCTGGATGACCAGCCCGGTGCGCACCATCGGCAGCGCCTGCGTCGGCCCGCGCAGCGCGTCCGCGGCCGGAGCGGCCGACGCCGGAGCGGCCGACGCCGGAGCGGCCGACGCCGGAGCGGCCGACGCCGGAGCGGCCGCGGCCGGGGAGGCCGGCGCCGGAGCGGCCGCGGCGGGTGCCGGCGGCGCGGCGACCGGCGTGATCACCTCGGGCAGCACGATCGGCGCCGGCACGTCCGCCAGCACCTGCACCGGCGCGGCGGCCGGTGCCGAGGACGGCGCCAGCGCCGGCGGGGCCTCCTTCAGCCACGTCGGCTGACCGGCCACCACCAGGACCACCGCGTCCACCGCGGCGGCCACGGCCTGGTTCACGGTGCCGAGCGCGTCCGCGAACGCGCGCCCCAGCGTGGTGGCCGGCACCAGCGACAGCCCGACCTCGGGGCTGACCAGCACCAGTCGCGCGGCGCATCCCCGTACCGCCGCGGCGAGTTCTTGAATGGTCTTGCCGTCGTCCGACGGCTGGTACGCCGGGTCGAGCAGCACGCCGACCCAGCCGCCCAGGTCGTCGACGAGCAGCGTCTCGTCCGGCTTCGCCTCGGTCAGCGTGGCGATCAGCCGTCCCGGGTCCGCGGCCGTCTCCTCCGTCTCCCAGGTCTCGGGCCGGCGGTCGCGGTGCGCGGCGATGCGCTCCTGCCACTCCGGGTCTTCTTCGGAGGGGGACGCGGACGTGGCGAGGTAGCGCAAGCTGGTCGCGCCGGACACGAGCGACTCGGCGAACTCCGACTTGCCGGATCGGATGCCGCCGAGCACGAGAAGGGTGTTCCACCCGTCAACGGACATAGCCCGTACCTTAGAGCGATCCGCTGTGCGCGGTCAGCCGGGCCAGCCGACTAGGCTTAGCGGGACAGGCCGTCGATCCGGTCAGGGGTGGCCGGTGCGGTGGCCGGGGCCGTAGAGGGGAGACACGCATGCCGTGGAACTGGCGCTACGAGGACTCGGACGGCAAGCCGGTGGAGGGCCCTTCGGAGGCGTTCCCCAGCCAGGCCGACGCGGAGTCGTGGATCGGGCAGACCTGGCGTGAGCTGCAGGGCACCGGCGTCGCTTCGGTCGTGCTGGTCGAGGACGACCGGGTGGAATACACGATGAGTCTGGCGCCGCGGGAGTGAGCGACCGGATCGGTGGCGGCAACCTCGTCATGGGGGTGCCGAAGGAGGCGTTCCGGCCCAGCCCGATCTTCCTCGGGCTGGTCGCGCTGTTCGTGACGGCCGGCGCGATGGCGTGGACCGGCTTCGGCAACGTCGCGTTCGACGTGTTCCTGCTGGTGGTCACCGGCTGGCTGATCTCGCTGTGCCTGCACGAGTACGCGCACGCGCTGGTCGCGTTCCGGTCCGGCGACGTCGACGCGGCACACCGCGGCTACCTGACGCTGAACCCGTTGAAGTACAGCCACCCGCTGCTGTCGATCGTGCTGCCGGTGATCGTGGTGGTGCTCGGCGGCATCGGCCTGCCCGGCGGCGCGGTCTGGGTCAACCACGGCGCGCTGCGCAGCCGGCTCCGGTCGTCGCTGGTCAGCCTGGCCGGCCCGGCGACGAACCTGGTCCTCGCGATCGTGCTGGCGCTGCCGTTCGTGTTCGGCGTGACCGGCGAGACGCACACCGAGTTCTGGGCGGGCCTCGCGCTGCTCGGGTTCCTGCAGCTCACCGCGGCCGTGCTGAACCTGATCCCGGTGCCGGGCCTGGACGGCGGCAACATCGCCCGGCCCTGGCTGCCGTTCTCGTGGAAGCGCACCTGGGACGTGATCGCCCCGTTCGGCTTCATCATGCTGTTCGCGCTGCTGTGGAACCCGACGATCGGCGGCGCGTTCTTCGACGTCGTCTTCACGCTCGGCGACCTGATCGGCATGCCGTCCTACCTCTACGGTGACGGCTTCGCGCTGCTGCGCTTCTGGAACTACCCGGCGAACTGATCCAGAACCACCGAGAAGCCGCGCGGGTACGCCGTACCCGCGCGGCTTCTGGGTCGGCTCGCTAGGGCCGGTTCGCCGGCGACTGCGTCTTCGCCGGGTCGCGCTCCGGCAGGTCGCCGAGCGCCTCGTCGATCTGCTTGAGCAGGTCGTCCTCCAGCCGCACCCCGGCCGCCCTCGCGTTGTCGTGCACCTGCTCCGGCCGGGTCGCGCCGATGATCGCGCTCGCCACGTTCCGGTTCTGCAGCACCCACGCCAGCGCGAGCTGCGCCATGCTCAGCCCGGCCGACTCGGCCAGCGGCTTCAGGCGCTGCACGGCGGTGAGCGTCTCGTCGTTCATGAACCGGGCGATCGTCTTCGCGCCGGACTCGTCCGTGGCCCGGGAACCGGCCGGCGGCGCCTGACCCGGCAGGTACTTGCCGGTCAGCGCACCCTGCGCGATCGGTGAGAAGACGATCTGACTGATCCCCAGCTCCTGCGACGCCGGCACCACCTGCGCCTCGATGACCCGGTGCAGCGCCGAGTACTGCGGCTGGTTCGAGACCAGGCCGACGCGCAGCTCCTTGGCGAGCGAGTGCCCGGCGCGCAGCTGGTCCGCAGTCCACTCGGAGACGCCGATGTAGTGCGCCTTGCCGGAGTGCACCACGTCCGCGAACGCGGACATCGTCTCCTCCAGCGGCGTGTGGAAGTCGTACCGGTGGGCCTGCAGGACGTCCACGTGGTCGGTCTGCAACCGGCGCAGCGAGGCGTCGATCGACTCACGGATGTGCTTGCGGGAGAGACCGCTCTCGTTCGGGCCCGGACCGGTGCGCCAGAAGACCTTGGTGAGGATCTCCACGCTCTCCCGGCGCTCACCCCTCAGCGCGCGGCCGAGCACCTCCTCGGCACGGCCGCCCGCGTAGGCGTCCGCGGTGTCGAACGTGCTGATCCCCACCTCCAGCGCGGCGCGCACACAGGCGACCGCCGCGTCCTCCTCCACCTGGGAGCCGTGGGTGATCCAGTTGCCGTAGGAGATCTCACTGACCAGCAGGCCGGAACGGCCGAGGTGACGATATTCCATGGGCCGACCCTATCCAGTTTCCCGAGCTTCCCTTGTGCTTCGGGGCCTATGGTGAGGGGAGCCGGCCCGGTTTGCCGTCCGCTTCTCCGGGCCGGTCCTTCGTCTACAGAACCGGTTTCGTGTCCGCGAGCAGGCGATCGATCTCGTCCATCACGTCCGCCCGGGACGCGTGCACCGGGTCGATCAGCGGCTCGCCGCGGCGGTCCACCGCACCCCACCGGCCGGTGCCCGCACCGGCGCCGATCAGGAACGCCACCGGGTGGATCACCATCGCCGGGTAGGTGGGCGCCACCACCACGGTGCCGGACCGGTCCACCACGCCCTTGCGGCCGTTCAGGTCCACGATCGCCAGGCCCTCGTCGGTGAAGCCGTCCACGTACCGGCCGTCCGTCAGCGCGGTCGCGAACCCGCTGTACTGCGTCGGCACCACCACGGTCCCGGACGTGTCCACCGCGCCCCAGCCGCTCTTCCGCCGGACCGCCGCGATGCCCCGCCGGAACGGGCGCACGTCCTCGTACGGCTGGCCGATCACGACCTTGTTGGTCTTGTCGATCGCGACCCAGCCACCGTTGCCGTCCCGGGACACCCAGGCCAGCCCGTCCGAGAACGAGCCCACGCCGTAGTAACCCGCGTCCGCCGGGATCAGCAGCTCACCCGACTCGTCGATCAGCTCCCAGTGCTGCGCCTCCGGCCGCCGCACCCACGCGACGCCGTCCCGGAACGGCTGCACGTCCGCGTAGGACGCCGCGATCACCGGCTCGTCGTCGGAGTCCGCGAAACCCCAGCGCTGCACCCGCTCGGAGAACATCGGCTGCGGCGACCGGTGCACCTGCCGGATCTCGTCCTCACTCCGCGGGTACGGACCCCAGCCGTTCGCCGCCACCTTCGCGAACACGGCGTCCAGCGCCAGCTCGGTACGCGAGATCAGCTCCGGGTCCTCGACCTTGCGCAGCTCCAGCGCGCGCTCGAAGTGGTGCAGCGCCTCCATGAACCGGCCCTGGTCGTACGCGGACCGCCCGGCGTGCTCGTGCATCGTGGCGCGCAGCCGGTCCGGCAGCTCCGACGAGTTCGCCTCCGCGAACAACCGGTCCGCCTCGATGAAGTCGCCGCGCCACTGCAGCACGTGCGCCAGCCGCGCCTGCGCGATCGCGATCCGCCGGAAGTGACCGGTCAGCTCCGCGTGCTCCAGGCCCATCCGGCCGTCGTGCAGCGCCGGGCCGAGATCACCGAGGATCCGGGACACGACCGCGCGCAGGCTCAGCAGCCGGGCCCGGGTGGCGTTGTCGGTGGCGCCGGCCAGCTTCTCGGTCAGCCGCTCGCGTACCTGCCGCAGCTCGTCCGGGTCGTCGACCAGCTCGCGCAGCGTCTCGTGGTGGAACCGCCAGTGGTAGGTCGCCAGCACCTGCTCCGGATCGGCCGGCCGCTGCGGCTCCTCCTCGACCGGCGCGGCCGCCTCCGGCTCGCCGTCCGGTGGCACGTCGTCCGGGCCGGTGGTCTCGTCCGGGCTGACGATCGGCGTGATCATCGTGGGCGCGCGCAGCGCGGTGGCCGCGCCGGCGGCCGGCCCGGCCGGTGCCGGCAGCACCGTGTCCGGACTGGCCGTGACGGTCGGCTCCACACCCTCGGCGGGCATGTCGTCGCCGTCCGGCTGCACCGCGTCCACCGCCGGTGCGGCGTCTTCCGTCGTCGTGGCCGCCTCCGTCGGGGCCGCGGTCGGTGTGGTCGCGGTCGGGGTGGCTTCCGCCGGGGTGGCTTCCGGCGGCGTTGTGGCCTCCGGCGGCGCGGTTGCCGGCGGAGTGGGCTCCGGCGCGGACGTCCGCGCCTCGTCCGCCGTCTTCTCGTCCGGCCGCGGGTCCGCGGCCTTCGGCTCGGCCGGCTTGGCGGACGAACCGAACCAGCCGGAATCCGGGCGCGCCGGCGCGTCCGGCTTCCCCGCCGGCTCCTCGGCCGCCGCCGGCACCGATCGTGTCTCGACACCGCTCGCCTTGAGCAGCTCACCGAGCGAAGGACGCGCATCAGCCGGTACGGCGGGCGCCTCGACCCCCTCGCGCACCTCACCCGGCCGCGACTGCTCGCCTACCGGTTGCGCCGCCGACGTCTGCGCTGCTGGTGGCTGTGCTGCGGACGTCTGCGCGGCCGGCGTCTGCGTTGCCGGTAGCTGCGCGTCTCGCGGCCGCTCCCGTTGCGTCGGCTGCTGCGGGCGGAGGTCGTAGGGCGACGGGTCGACCGGCGGCGGCTGCACAGACCCACCCGGCCGCCGGTAACCGGCGTCCGCGGAACCCGCCTCCTGCGGTCCACCCTGCCCGGACACGGCACCGGCCGGCCCACCACGGGTGTCCTGGAAGGTCCGGTCGCCCTGATAGGGCGCCGCGCTGACCGGCCGGTCCGGCACGTTGGTCGCGGCGCTGACCGGCTGGTCCTGCGTGTCAGGCGCGGCGCTGACCGGCTGGTCCTGCGTGTACGGCGCCGCGCTGACCGGCTGGTCCCGGGTGTAGGGCGCGGCGCTGACCGGGCGCGTGTCCGGCCCGTTCTGCGGTTGCTGCCGGTCCCGTGCCGCCGGCTGTTCCGGCCGCGGTCCGCGCTCGTCCTGCCCCTGACCGGGCATGACCGGCACGACCGGGCGCACCTGCGGGAACGCCCCGCTGGTCCGCGGCCCGGCCGGCTCCGCCGGCACGCCACCGTGCCGGCCCTCGGTCGCGGCACCGCGCGAATCGACGGGTGCGCCGGTGCGTGGGTCGATACCGCGTGGGTCGGCGGGTGCGCCGGTGCGTGGGTCGACGCCGCGTGGGTCGATACCGCGTGGATCGACGGGTGCGCCGGTGCGTGGGTCGACGCCGCGCGGATCGGCGGGTGCACCGGTGTGCGGGTCGACCGGCATACCGCTGACCGGCACGCCGCTGACCGGCTGGACCTGCTCGCGGCTCGTCCCCGGTCGCGCCTGACCGTAGGGTGTTCCGCTGACCGGCCGGCTCGCCTCCGGTGCCCACTCCTGCCCGTAGGGCACGCCGCTGACCGGCCGCTGCGCCCCGGTCCCCGCGTCCGGCCGCGGCCGTTCCTGCGGAGCCCGCCCGCCCGGCGGCGTCGCTCCCGGCGCCCACTCCTGCCCACGAGGCGGCCCGGCGGCCGGCCGCTGCGGTTCCGGCGCCGGCCCCGGGCGTGCCGGACCGTAGGGCGCACCGCTGGTCGGTGCGGACGCCCCCGGCGCCCACTCCTGTCCGTACGGCACGTCGCTGGCCGGCCGCCCACCGCCGGCGGGCGCGTTGCCGGCCGACCACCCCTGGTCCGGCGCACCGCTGGTCGGCCGCGCCCGGTCGAAGCCGCCGTCGATCGGCTGGGTCCGGTCCGCCGGGATGCCGCTGACCGGCTGGTCCCGGTCGTAGGGCGCCCCGCTGATCGGCTGCGCCGGGCCGAAGCCGTCGTCGTCCGGCCGCTTCCGGCCGGGTCCGCCGTTGATCGGCTGCGTGCGCTCGAACGACGCGTCGCTGACCGGCTGCGTCCGGTCGTAGGGCGTGCCGCTGGCCGGGCGCGCCGGGCCGATTCCGTCGTCCGGACGGGTGCGGCCGGGTCCGCCGTTGATCGGCTGGGTCCGGTCGAACGACGCGCCGCTGATCGGCTGGGTCCGGTCGAACGGGGCCGCGCTGACCGGCCGCGACGGGTCGGGGCCGCCGCCGAGGCGGCGGGACTGCTCGGACGGGTCGCCGAGCTGCCGCGTCGGGTCCGTGGGGTCCGCCCACGCCGGATCCAGCGGTCCCGGACGCACCGGCGCGCCGGGCCCGCGCGGAGCCGAGGCGGCGGGACTGACCGGACGATCCTGCGGCCCCCACGGGCCGCCAGGCGGCGTCTGGCCCGGCCGTGGTGGTCCGGACGGCGGCGGCACCGAACCGCCGCCCCGGACCGGCTCAGCCCGTCCGGGCGTGTCCGGGCGCGCCACGCCGGGGCGCACGTGTCCGCCGGAGCTTCCTGGGCCGTCCGCGTATCCCGGGCGCGGCGGTGCCGCCGGTCCGACCGCCGACGCGGCGGGTGCCACCGGCTGACCGGTCGGCCGTCCCCGGTCGCCGTCCCAGCCGGGACGCTGCCCCGGACCGGGCATGTCCGGTCGCCGGCCGCCGGACCGCTCCGGGTCGTCGAAGCCGGTCGCGGTCTCGGCCGCCACGGGCGCGAGGCGTCCCGGGTCGGCGCCGCGGCGTGCGGGCTCGCCCGGGATCCGGGGGTCCGTGGGGGCGACATCGGCGGCGGCCGGATCCCAGGCCGCCGCGGCCGGCTCCCGCTCGCGCCGCGGTTCGTCACGGCGTTCCGTCTCACGGCGGATCGGCACCACCGGCGCCATCGGCTGGTCATCGCGGCCGGGCTCACCCCGCCGTGCGGCTTCGTCACCGTGCACCGGTTCCCGGGTGCGCCCGGGCTCGTCGCCGCGCACCGGTTCCCGGCCACGCTCCGGCCCGTCGCCGCGGACGGGTTCGCGCGTGCGGTCGCCCGCCCACGCGGGCTCGTCCTGGCGGGACGGTTCCGTCCCACGGCCGGGCTCACCCCGGCGCGCGGCCTCGTCGCCGCTGGCGGGTTCACGCGTGCGGTCGTCGGTCCACGCCGGTTCGGTGCCACGGCCGGGCCCCACCCGGCGTGCGGCCTCGTCGCCGCGGGTGCGCTCGTCCGCCCACGCCGGTTCGGTGCCACGGCCGGGCTCGCCCAGGCGTGCGGCCTCGTCGCGGCGAGCGGGTTCGCTGCCACGGTCGTCCGCCCGCGCCGGTTCGGTGCCACGGCCGGGCTCCATCCGGCGTGCGGCCTCGTCGCCGCGGGCGGGTTCGCGGCCACGGTCGTCGGCCCAGGCGGGCTCGTCCTGGCGGGACGGGTCGGGGCGCGGCACACCGCGCTGGCCCGGCTTGATCCAGGTGCGCTCGCCGCGGCGCGACGGGTCGCCGCCGGCGGCCGGGTCGACCGGCGGGGCGGGCTGATCCGGCCGCCGAGGTTCGCCGGGGCGGCTGTTCCGCACGTCGTCGGGCTGCGCGGGCCGGGTCGGGTCGGCGTCGTGCATCGGGGGACGTCCCGGCTGGTCCGGGCGGTCGCCGGGCCGGGCCGGAACGCGGCCGGGCACGTCACGCTCGTCGTAGCCGGCGTCCGCGGGCAGCGGCTCGCTCCAGTCCTGCACCACCTCGCGCCGGCGCCACGGCTGGTCGCCGCGCGGCACGTCACGGCGACCGCTGCGGGCCTGCTGCCAGTCGGCCTCCTGGTCCCAGCCGGGCCGACGGCCACGGTCGGGCCCGCCGGCCTGGGCGGCCGGGCGCACGTCGCCGGGCACGTCGCCCGGGTGGCGGGCCGGGCGACGCGGCTCACGGCCGGGATCCCCGGTCCGCCAGTCCTGCCCCGTGGGCCGTCCACCGCCGTAGCGGCCACCGTCCCGGCCACGGCTGCCACTGTCACGCGGGTCGTCGACGTCGCCGTCGCGCGGCTCGGTGCCCCGGCGGACCCGGTCTCGCGGGTCCGCGTCCCGGGGATCGAAGTCGCGCGGGTCGCCCTCACGCGGGTCGAGGCCGCGCCCACCACGCTCGCGCGGGTCACGCTCGCGGGGGTCCAGGTCGCGCGGTCCGGTTCCGCGTCCGGTCCGCTCGCGCGGGTCGACGTCGCGCGGGTCCAGGTCGCGCGGTCCGGCTCCGCGCCCGGTCCGCTCGCGCGGATCGAGGCCGCGTGGATCCAGATCACGCGGGTCCAGATCACGTGGTCCGGCTCCGCGCCCGGCCCGCTCGCGCGGATCGAGAGCGCGCGGATCCAGGTCACGCGGGTCCAGGTCGCGGGGGTCCAGGTCACGCGGTCCGGCTCCGCGCCCAGGCCGCTCGCGCGGGTCGAGGCCGCGGGGGTCGAGGCCGCGCGGGTCCAGGTCGCGTGCGTCCAGGTCACGCGGGTCGAGGTCGCGCGGGTCCGTGCCGCGCCCTCGCGGACCGGCGTCCCGCACCCGCGGGTCGGCGTCCCGCGGGCCCGCCCCGCGCCCGGCCCGCTCGCGCGGGTCGGCGTCGCGCGGGTCGATGCCACGGTCGCGCGGGTCAGCACCCCGTCCACCACGGTCCCGTGGATCGAGGTCACCCGCTCCACGCGCCCGCGGGTCGGCGCCACGCCCACCCCACTCACGCGGATCGCCGCCGCGTCCCGCCCGCTCACGTGGGTCCGGACCGCGCGGGTCGGCCTCGCGCGGGTCGGCGCCACGTCCACCCCGCACCCGCGGGTCCGCACCGCGCGGACCGGCTCCGCGGCGCTCCCGCGGGTCGAGGTCGCGCGGATCCACCTCACGCGGGTCGACGTCACGTGGGTCCGTCACGCGGCCGCGTGCGTCACCGCCGCGTCGCCCGCGTGCGTCCGCCGTACGCGGATCGACGTCGTCCGGGTCCAGATCGAGGTCGAGATCCGGGTCGCGTCCGTTACGCCCGCGCGGCTCGTAGTCGAAGTCGGCCCGCTGCCCGCTCCGGGCCGGCCCACGCGGCGCACGCCCGTCGAACTCGCCGTCCCGCACCCGCCCGCGACCGCGCGGCTCGTCGTCCCACTCGTCCGCCGCACCACGCCCACGGTCGTCACCGGGCGCACGCCCACGGTCGTCACCGGGCCCGCGTCCCGGAGCTCCGTACACCCGGACGTCGTGCCCTCCGGCACGCCCACGCGCGGCCGGCCGGGCGTCGTCCCGGAAGTGGTCCTCCTCGTAGTCGAACCCGTCGTCTGGCCGGCGTCCCGGCGCCGGTGGCCGGGCGCGGCCCGAGGCCGGCCGGGAGGGGCGCCCGATGGCCGGTGGCGCCGGCGCGGCTCCGTCCGGGTCGGGCCGGACGGAGGAGCGGTAGACCGCGCTGCTGCGCGCCTGCACGGTCGGGCCGGGGTCGCCGGGATATGCCTGCCCCGGGACCTCCATCCACTCGTCGGTGGTCTCCACCGCCCACGCGGGCAGCTGTGAACCGCGTCGATCCCTACGTTCCGGCGCCACGGTTCACCCCATTTCGCTGTGCGCTCCCGCCGTGGGTCCGGCGGCGGCGGACTGTGACGCGTGCCAGCGGAAACGCTGACGGGCGTCGCATGTTCACGCCGGCTCACCTCATGGGAAAACTATCGCTGGGCAGCCGTGTTCCCCGGGTAAAGTCACCCGGCCCGGCGCAGCAGAGTCCGCGGAAAGGAGGGTAACGGCGTGGCCTTGTCCGACGCCACCGTGCGCACCATGCCGCAACAAAAACTCGTCGGACAAATCATGACATTTTGGGTTATAGCGGTTTCAGGTTTTCGGCGATACGCCACGTACCGGCAGGCGACCGTCGCCGGAGCGTTCACGAACACGGTCTTCGGCTTCCTCCGTTGCTACCTCTTCCTCGCGGTCGCCGGCGGCGCGGTCACCGGTGGTTACGCGCCGGAGCAACTCGCCACGTTCGTCTGGTTCGGTCAGGGGCTGCTCGCGGTCGTGCTGCTCTGGGGCGCGCCCGAGCTGGCCGACCGGATCCGGACCGGTGAGGTGGTCAGCGATCTGCTCCGCCCGGTCGACCCGGTGCACAGCATGCTCGCGGCCGACCTGGGCCGCGCCTGGCACGCGGTGCTGACCCGCTGCCTCCCGCCCGTACTCGCCGGGGCCCTGTTCTTCGATCTCTATCTGCCGGTCCGGTGGCACACGCCACCGCTGTTCGTGATCTCCGTCCTGTTCGCCGTGGTGATCACGTTCTGCTGCCGGTTCCTGGTCAACAGCACCGCCTACTGGCTGCTGGACGTGCGCGGGGCGGTCTCGCTGTGGACGCTCGGCTCCGGCGTGGTGGCCGGCCTGTACTTCCCGCTGCGCTTCCTGCCCGAACCGGCGCTGCTCACGCTCTGGCTGCTCACGCCGCTGCCCAGCCTGTTCCAGGCACCGCTGGACGTGCTGGTCGAGCGCGACCCGACGCCGGTCCAGCTCGGCATCGTCGGCCTCCAGGCGGTGTGGGCCGTGATCATGCTGCTGCTCTGCCGGCTGGTGCAGCGCCGGGCCGAGCGCCGGCTGGTGATCCAGGGTGGGTGAGCTGCGCGCCCGGCTCGGCGGCCACCTGCACCTGCTGCGGGCGCAGATCCGCTCGCAGGCGTCGTACCGGGCGTCGTTCACGATCGACCTGGTCACCAACGTGGGCGCGACCGCGCTGGACGTGACCACGGTGCTGGTGCTGTTCGGCGTGTCGACCGTGATCGGCGGGTTCCGGCTGCCGGAGTCGCTGGTCATGGTCGGCCTCGCGCTGCTCGCGTTCAACCTGGCGGATCTCACGGTCGGCAACGTCGAGCGGATCCGGCTGTACGTGCGCACCGGCCTGATGGACGCGGTGCTGGTCCGCCCGCTCGGGCCGCTCGGTCAGCTGCTCGCGATGGACCTGCCGCTGCGCAAGCTGTCCCGGGTCGCGCTCGCCGCCGTGGTGCTGGTGGTCGCGCTGGTCCGGGCGGACATCGACTGGACGCCGGCCCGGCTGCTCCTGGCGATCGCCACGCCGCTGGCCGGCACGGTCTTCTTCGCCTCGATCTTCGTCGGCACCGCGTCCGTGGCGTTCTGGTGGATCGAGTCCGGCGAGTTCGGCAGCGCATTCACCTACGGCGGGCGCGACTTCACCAGCTACCCGATCACGGTCTACGACGGCTGGTTCCGTGCCACCTTCGCGTACGGTCTCGGCTTCGGGTTCGTCGCCTACCAACCGGCGCTGGCGCTGCTCGGCCGCGCCGACCCGCTCGGCCTGCCTGCCTGGGCCGGCTGGACCGCCCCGCTGGTGTGCGTCCCGGCCGCGCTCGCCGCCGGCCTGATCTGGCGCACCGGCATCCGCCACTACCGGAGCACCGGATCATGAATGTCATCGAGGCACGCGACCTCAGCAAGACCTTCACCGTCTCGGTCCGGACGGGCCGGTTCCGCCGGGAGCGCCGGGAGACCGCCGCGGTGGACGGCGTCGACCTGAGCGTGGCGCGCGGCGAGATGGTCGGCTACATCGGGCCGAACGGCGCCGGCAAGTCCACCACGCTCAAGATGATGACCGGCGTGCTGATGCCGTCCGGCGGCTCGGTCACGGTCTGCGGCCTGGTCCCGGTCACCCAGCGGATCCGGCTCGCGCTGCGCATCGGCGTGGTCTTCGGTCAGCGGTCCCAACTGTGGTGGGACCTGCCGCTGCGCGAGTCGTTCGCGCTGCTCCGGCACATCTACCGGGTGCCGCCCGCGGACCACGCCGCCCGCCTGGCCCGCTGCCGCGGCATGCTGGAGCTCGACGAGTTCCTGGACACGCCGGTCCGCCAGCTCTCGCTCGGCCAGCGCATGCGAGGCGAGCTCACCGCCGCGCTGCTGCACGGGCCCGAGGTGCTGTTCCTGGACGAGCCCACGATCGGCCTGGACGTGGTCAGCAAGCAGGCGGTCCGCGCGTTCCTCACCGAGCTGGGCGCCCGCGGCGACACCACCGTCATGCTCACCACGCACGACCTGGCCGACATCGAACGCCTCTGCCGCCGCCTCGTCGTCATCGACCACGGCCACGTCGTCCACGACGGCACGCTCGACGCGCTGCACGCCCGCTTCGACTCCCGCCGCCGCGTCGTCGTCGACCTCGACGAGCCCCCGGCCACCCCGCTCACCGTCTCCGGCGCCGACCTGGACGGCACCGACCTCGACGGCCGCCGCCTCACCTATCGCCTGACCACCGCCACCGCCGGCGAACTCGTCATCCAGGTCGCCCGGGCCGCCGCGATCCGCGACATCTCCGTCCTCGAACCCGAGATCGAGGACGTGATCGCCCGCCTCTACAAGAGCCGGTGAGATAAGAGCCGGTAAGAGCCGATTTTCCCGCTTCCGGCCTGGGCGCGCCGGGCATGCTCCCGCGGGCCAACCGCGCCGTCGGCCTCAACTGCGCTGGCGCTCCGTTCGCCCGCCGCGACGGAGCCGGTCCCGGCCACCACGACCCCGGCCACCCGGCTCCCGCGCGCCGGTCGCCGGCACGCCCGATTCACGACCGAGGCACCCGCCACGTCCTTCTGCCGACGCGGCAGCCCCGACCGCTCAGCCGGCCCTTCTCAGGGCACGCCGGGCGGGACGACGTGTGGCACGCCGGGCGGGACGACGTGCGGGACATGAGCTTGGCCGCGCTCGGGCGGGTGGTGCGGCTCAGGGCACGCCGAGCAGGCGGAGCAGCGCGGTCGTCACCGCGGCGGCGACCACGACCAGCACGAACGGCGCGCCGCGCCAGGCGAGGAACACGCCGGCGAGCACGCCGGCCGGGCGGGCCACGCCGGCCAGCGCGCCGCCCTCGGTCAGCGCGGCCGTGGCGGCGAGCGCGCCGAGCAGCGCGGCCGCGGCCAGCGGCAGGATCCGGCGGACGCTCTCCGGCATCTCCAGCCGGTCCCGCAGCACCACGCCGGCGACCCGGAACCCGTAGGTCCCGACCGCCAGCCCGACGATCACCGCGATCAACATGCCGCCTCCTCCGCCCGTCCGGCGCGTCCCCCGGTCTCCGACCGCTCTTCGATCCCGGCTCCGGCTCCGGCTCCGGCTCCGGGACCGGCTCCGACGCTGGGACCGGCTCCGGCACCGGGACCGGCTCCGGCATCGGGACCGGGACCGGGACCGGGACCGCCATCGGGGCCGGGCGGTGGCCGCCGGTGGGGGAGCGCCAGGGCCAGCAGGCCGGCCAGGGCCAGCAGGACCGGGAGGCCGGCCGGGAGGAAGGGTGTGGTGAGGACGGCCACGGCGGCGCCGGTGAGCGTGACCTCGCGGGTGGCCCGGTCCCGCAGGGACGGCAGGATCAGCGCGATCAGCCCGGCCGGGAACGCCGCGTCCAGCCCCAGCACGGCCGGGTCGCCGACCGCGGTGCCCAGCGCGATGCCGGCCAGCGTGCCGAGGTTCCAGCAGACGAAGAGCATCGCGCCGGTGGCCCAGAACGCGTGCCGGCGGTCCCGGGGATCGGTGCGGGCCAGTGCGAACGCCACCGACTCGTCGATCAGGAGATGGCTGCCGAGCAGGCGCTGCCACCACCGGGTGCCGATCGCGTCCGCGACCGCGAGGCCGAACGGCAGGTGGCGGGCGTTGATCAGCAGGCCGCCGAACAGTGCGGCCAGCGGATTTCCGGCGGCGAGCAGCCCTACCGCCATGAACTGCGCGCCGCCCGCGAAGATGAAGACCGACATGACGACCACCGACCACGGCGGGAGGCCGCCCCCGGTCGCGATCGCGCCGAACGAGACCGCCACCGCACCGGACGCGATCGCGATCGCGCCCGCGTCCCGGAGAATCGTTCGATTTACTGAACGCATGCCATGAAATATCGAACGTACCGCCCGGTATGTCAAACCGAACGAAGGGTCCGATGAAACGAACGCCCGAGCCGCCGATCGCCACCATCGCCGCCGCCCTGAAACGGGAACGGGAACGCGCCGGCCTGTCGCTGGCCGAGCTGGCCCGCCGCGCCGGGGTGGCCAAGTCCACGCTCTCGCAGCTGGAGGCGGGCAGCGGAAATCCCAGCGTGGAGACGCTCTGGTCGCTCGGCAACGCGCTGGACGTACCGCTGAGCAGGCTGATCGAGCCGCCCGCGCCGAAGGTGCGGGTGATCCGCGCGGGGGAGAACCCGCGGGTGACCTCCGAGCAGGCGTTCTACACCGGTTCGCTGCTCACCGCCGGCGACGGCCGCGCGCGCCGGGACGTCTACATCATCGAGTCCGAGCCCGGCGCGGTACGGCGCGCGGAACCGCACCTGCCCGGCACGGTCGAGCACGCGATCGTGGCGTTCGGCCGGGTCCGGATCGGCCCGGCGGACGAGCCGGTGGAGCTGAACCCGGGCGACTACGTGTCCTACCCGGGTGACGCGCCGCACGTCTACGAGGGCCTGGAGCCCGGCAGCTGGGCGGTTCTGATCATGGAGCACCCATGATCAGAACTTGTCGCCGACCCCGATCGCCGGCAGCGGCACCCGCATGCGGCGGAAGCTGAGCGAGCGGGAGATGCCGTAGAAGTACAGCGAGCCCATCCGCTCCGTGGTCTTCGGGAAGCGCTCCCGGACGAGCTTCTTGATCCGGCGGCTGATCAGGAAGCTGTCCGCGATCACGGCGAGCGCGAGCGCCAGCCAGAGGATGTTCGCGATCGCCTGCACCCGGGTGTCCGGCACGCTGGCGCCGATCAGCACCACGAACGCGCCACCCAGGAAGAACGATCCGACGGTACGCCGGGAGTCGATGATGTTGCGGACCAGTTGACGCTCCGGGCCGCGGTCGCGCGGGCCGCCCTCGCGGCGGAACCGCTCGGACTCGCGCTGCCGCGCCAGCCGGCGCTGCTCCTTCGCCTCCTGCTTGGTCAGCGGCGTCTTGCTGACCGGGGCGGCGCCGCCGGGGCGGCGCTGGGTGCTCGGCCGCTTCGGCGTGGGGACCCCCAGCTCACGCTTGCTCGGGGTGTGACCCCGGGTGGCGGTGGTCACCACCTCGGACGTCTCGACCTCGGAGACCTGGTCCTCGACGAGATCGGCGGACTTGCGACGAAACAGCGGCACGTCGCAAGGGTAGCCAAACGATGAGCCGCACCGAAACCGGCCACCGTCCGCAAGACACTCACCCGAACGTCCGAGGGGGCCGGAACCCTCAGGTCCCGGCCCCCTCGGACGATTCTGACGATCAGACCCGCTCGACGTTCGCGCCGAGCTCGGCCAGCTTGGTCTCGAAGTTCTCGTAACCGCGCTTGATCAGGTTCACGCCGTACACCCGGGAGGTGCCCTCGGCCGCCAGCGCCGCGATCAGGTGGCTGAACCCGGCCCGCAGGTCCGGGATGACCAGCTCGGCCGCGTGCAGCTTGGACGGGCCGGCGATGACCGCGGAGTGGTGGAAGTTACGCCGGCCGAAGCGGCACGGCGTACCACCGAGGCAGTCGCGGTAGGTCTGGATCGTCGCGCCCATGCTGTTGAGCGCCTCCGTGTAGCCGAGCCGCTGCTCGTACACGGTCTCGTGGACGATCGAGATGCCGCGCGCCTGGGTGAGCGCGACCACCAGCGGCTGCTGCCAGTCGGTGGCGAAGCCCGGGTGCACGTCCGTCTCCAGCGCGACCGCGGTCAGCTCGGTGCCGGGGTGCCAGAACCGGATGCCGCCCTCGCGGCCCGGCCGGGTCTCGTTCGGCGGGAGCGTGTCGGTGACCTCGAACTGGCCGCCGATCGACCGGAACACGTTGAGGAACGTGCCCATGTCGGCCTGCTGCGCGCCGAGCACCGTGATGTCGCCGCGGGTGGCCAGCGCGGCCGCGGCCCAGGACGCGGCCTCGATCCGGTCCGGGATCGGCCGGTGCGAGTAGCCGCCGAGCCGCTTCACGCCCTTGATCTCGATGACCCGGTCGGTGTGCACCGTGATGATCGCGCCCATCTTCTGCAGCACGCAGATGAGGTCCATGATCTCCGGCTCGACCGCGGCGTTGCGCAGCTCGGTGACGCCCTCGGCCAGCACCGCGGTGAGCAGCACCTGCTCGGTCGCGCCGACGCTCGGGTACGGCAGCTCGAACTTGGTGCCGTGCAGCCCGTTCGGCGCGGTGAGGTGCATGCCCTCGGGCGCCTTGTCCACGATCGCGCCGAACTGCCGCAGCGCCTGGATGTGGAAGTCGATCGGGCGCGGGCCGATGTGGCAGCCGCCCAGGTCGGGGATGAACGCGTGGCCCAGGCGGTGCAGCAGCGGGCCGCAGAACAGGATCGGGATCCGGCTGGACCCGGCGTGCACGTTGATCTCGTCGGTCGAGGCGGACTCGACGTTCGACGGGTCGAAGATCAGCTCGCCGTCGGACTCGCCCTTGCTGACCCGGACTCCGTGCAGCTCGAGCAGGCCGGTGACGACCTCCACGTCGCGGATGGCGGGGACGTCGTAGAGCGTGCTCGGGCTGTCGCCCAGGAGTGACGCCACCATCGCCTTGGAGACGAGGTTCTTGGCGCCGCGGACTCGGACCCGGCCGTTCAGCGGTGTGCCACCGTGCACAGCCAGCACGTCGTCGGTCAACGCAACCTCCAGCGCTTGCGTAAGGGGGATGGGCGCCGGTTTCTCGTTCGCACTAACAACGAGCGGGGGGCTGGCGCTTGTCGCCGGGGAAGCATAGCGCTCGGTTACCAAGACAAGAACCCACACACCGCCCGCCTTGGCGCGAAACCGGGACGAGCGGTGGTGGTTCTGTCGGGGATCTTACGGATGCCTCGGGCGACCGTTATGGCAGCGCAAGCATCTGATCGAGCGCGGATCGTGCATATGCCGAAGTGTCCGGATCGACCGTAATCTGGTTCGGTGTCCGGCCGGCGACAAGTTCTTCCAGGGCCCAGACCAGATGCGGCAGATCGATGCGATTCATAGTCGAGCAGTAACAGACAGTACGGTCGAGGAACATGATCTGCTTGTCCGGGTGCGCGTTCGCGAGCCGGCGCACGAGGTTGAGCTCGGTGCCGATCGCCCACGCGGACCCGGCCGGGGCGGCCTCGACGGTCTTGATGATGTACTCCGTCGAGCCCACGTAGTCGGCCGCCGTCACGACCTCGTGCCGGCATTCCGGGTGCACCAGCACGTTTACCCCGGGGACCCGCTCGCGAACCTCCTCCACCACGGGCAGCGTGAACCGCCCGTGCACGGAGCAGTGGCCGCGCCAGAGGATCATCTTGGCGTTCCGGAGCTGCTCCGGGGCCAGGCCGCCGTGCGGCTTGTGCGGGTCGTAGAGCACGCAGTCGTCCAGCGAGTAGCCCATCTCCAGCACCGCCGTGTTCCGGCCGAGGTGCTGGTCGGGCAGGAAGAACACCTTGGATCCCTGCTCGAACGCCCAGTCCAGCGCGCGCTTGGCGTTGGACGAGGTGCACACCACACCCTTGTTGCGCCCGACGAAGCCCTTGATGTCGGCGGACGAGTTCATGTAGGTGACCGGCACCACGTCGCCCGCGATGCCCAGGTCCTCGAACAGGTCCCACGCGGTCTCGACCTGCGACAGCACGGCCATGTCCGCCATCGAACAGCCGGCCGCGAGGTCCGGCAGGATGACCTTCTGCGCGTCGGTGGTCAGGATGTCCGCGCTCTCGGCCATGAAGTGCACGCCGCAGAACACGATGAACTCCGCGTCCGGCCGGGCCGCGGCCTCGCGGGCGAGCTTGAACGAGTCGCCGGTCACATCGGCGAACTGGATCACCTCGTCGCGCTGGTAGTGGTGCCCGAGGACGAAGACGCGGTCGCCGAGCGCGAGTTTGGCGGCCATCGCGCGGGCGACCAGGTCGGGGTCGCTCGGCGACGGAAGGTCTCCGGGACAGTCGACGCCGGCCTCGGAGGCCGGGTCGGTGCCCCTGCCCAGCAGAAGCAGGGCGGTTGCGGTGTTGGACGGCTCTACCCAGGTCGATGTCACAGCAAGATTGTCTCACAGTGAGACCGGCCCGAAGATGTGATCCATGCATCCCTGAGAATGGTCCGGACAGGGGAATAGCGGGAGGTACACAGCGGTGCGAATCCTGATTTGTCCGGACAAGTTCGCCGGGAGTATCGACGCGGTGCCCGCGGCGGCGGCCGTCGCGGCCGGCTGGCGAGCCGCCAACGACGCGGACGAGCTGGTCGAGCGCCCGCTCTCGGACGGTGGCCCCGGCTTCGTCGACGTGCTCACGCCGGCCCTGAACGGCCGCCGCGTGATTGTCGACACGGTCGACCCGCTCGGCCGCCCGGCAAAAGCCACAATCCTCATCAACGGCCCCATCGGGTACGTGGAGAGCGCCCACGCGTGCGGCCTGCACCTGCTGGCCCCGGCCGACCGGGACCCGAAGCGCACCACCTCGTACGGACTGGGCCTGCTCATCCTCGCGGCGATCGAGCACGGCGCCACCCGCGTCGTGATCGGCCTCGGCGGCTCCGCCGTCAACGACGCCGGCGCCGGCATGCTCGCCGCACTGGACGCGGCCCCGCTGGACGCGGCCGGATATGCGCTCCCGTACGGCGGCGCCGCGCTCACCGCGGCCGAGAGCCTCACCGGCCCGCCCCGGATCCGCGGCGCCGAACTGATCGGGGCCACCGACGTCGACAACCCGCTCACCGGCCTGCACGGCGCGTCCGCGGTCTACGGCCCGCAGAAGGGCGCGACCCGCGAGGACGTGTTCCTGCTCGACCGGGCGCTGGAACGGTTCGGCGAACTGCTCCAGCACCTGCCCACCGCACCGCCCCGGCTGGCCGCGCAACCCGGCGCGGGCGCGGCCGGCGGGATCGGCGCCGCGATCCTCGCGCTCGGCGGCCGGTGCGAGTCCGGCATCGAGCTGGTGACACGTCTCACCGGGCTGACCGAGGCACTGGACGCGGCCGACCTGGTGATCACCGGCGAGGGCTCGTTCGACCACCAGTCGCTGCGCGGCAAGGTGGTCGCGGGCGTGGCCGCCGGCGCCCGCGACCGGGGCCTGCCGTGCGTGGTGCTGGCCGGCCGGGTCAGCACCGGACGCCGGGAGGCCGCCGCGGCCGGGGTCACCGAGACGTACTCGCTGATGGACTACTTCGACGGTGACGAGGAGGCGGCCATGACCCGGCCGGCGGACGGGCTGACCGCGCTCGCCCGGCGGGTGGCCGGCCAGTACAGCCGGTGAGACCAACGGCGCACGGGCCGCTGACCGGGAGAAGTTTTAGACTGGGTGGGAATGCAGGGTCAGCGGACATGCGTTGGCCACAGTCGGAATAAAATCCGCACAGCGCAGGGAGACTTCCAAGTGACCACTTCAGCGCAGGGCGCCACCGAGTTCGTCGACGAGGGCTACGAGTCCGACACCGAGTCGGCCCCGGCCAAGACCCCGGTCAAGACCCCGACCACCGTTCTCCTGACGGACGTGGCAGCCGTGAAGGTGAAGAACCTGCTCGAGCAGGAGGGCCGCGACGACCTCCGGCTGCGCGTAGCGGTGCAGCCCGGTGGCTGCTCCGGCCTCCGCTACCAGCTGTTCTTCGACGAGCGCTCGCTCGACGGCGACATCGTCGACGACTTCGGCGGTGTCGAGGTCGTGGTGGACCGGATGAGCGCGCCCTACCTGACCGGCGCGACCATCGACTTCGCGGACCGCATCGACGCCCAGGGCTTCACCATCGACAACCCGAACGCGGGCGGCAGCTGCGCCTGCGGCGACTCGTTCCACTGAGTTTCTGGTCGTCTCACTGAAATTCTGGTCGGCGCTTCGCCCCTCGGGCCGGCGCGCCTCACGGGGTGGCTGGGCTGGGGGTGGCAGCAAGATCTAAGAGCGGCGGGGGTACGCGTTGGCGTACCCCCGCCGCTTTTGTGCGTTTGGGGGTGGGGCGTTACCGTCAGGTGAAGCCGACCTGACGGGAGAGCTTCCAGCCGCCGGACTGCCGGTAGGCTGTTCGGGCTTATGCCGCCGACCACCTGAGGGCCGACATGAAGATCGCCGTTACCGGCTCGATCGCCACCGACCATCTGATGCACTTCCCGGGACGGTTCGCCGAACAGCTCCTGGCCGACCAGCTGCACAAGGTGTCCCTGTCGTTCCTGGTCGACGACCTCGTGGTGCGCCGCGGCGGCGTGGCCGCCAACATCGCGTTCGGCATGGGCCAGCTGGGCCTGCGGCCGATCCTGGTCGGCGCGGTCGGTGCGGACTTCGCCGACTACCGCTCCTGGCTGGAGCGGCACGGCGTCGACTGCGGCTCGGTCTACACCAGCGAGGTCGCGCACACCGCGCGCTTCGTCTGCACCACGGACACCGAGATGAACCAGATCGCCTCGTTCTACGCGGGCGCGATGGCCGAGGCGCGCAACATCGAGCTGGCCCCGGTCGCGGAGCGCAACGGCGGCATCGACCTGGTGCTGGTCGGCGCGAACGACCCGGCCGCGATGGTCCGGCACTCCGAGGAGTGCCGGGAGCGCGGCATCCGGTTCGCCGCGGACCCGTCCCAGCAGCTCGCCCGGGTCGAGGGCGGCGACGTGCTGAAGCTGATCGAGGGCGCCGAGTTCCTCTTCACCAACGAGTACGAGAAGTCGCTGCTGGAGAGCAAGACCGGCCTCAGCGAGGCGCAGGTCCTGGACCACGTCAAGATCCAGGTCACCACGCTCGGCAAGGACGGCGCCCGGATCACCGGCCGCGACATCGCGCCGATCCACGTGCCGGTCGCCCGTGAGGTCGCGGCGTACGACCCGACCGGCGGCGGCGACGCGTTCCGGTCCGGCTTCTTCGCGGGTCTCACCTGGGGCCTCGGCCTGGAGCGGTCCGCGCAGATCGGCTCGCTGGTCGCCACCTACGTGCTGGAGACCGTCGGCACCCAGGAGTACGAGATCCGCCCCGACCAGTTCGTCAAGGCGCTCGGCGAGGCCTACGGCGACGCGGCGGCCGAGGACGTACGCCCGCACCTGATCCCGTGAGCACCGGCCCGGTGCTGATCGTCTTCGCCGGGCTGCCGGGGGTCGGCAAGAGCACGCTCGCCCGCCGGGTGGGCGCCGCGCTGCCGGCCCCGGTTCTTCCGGTCGACCCGATCGAGCGTGCCTACGGCTCCACCGGCCCCGAGGCCTACCGGGCGGTGGCCGCGCTGGCCGAACTGCAACTGGACCTCGGCCTCCCGGTGATCGTCGACGCGGTCAACCCGGTCGCCGAGTCCCGCGAGCTGTGGCTCGACCTCGCCGACCGGGCCACGGTGCCGCTGCGCGTGGTCGAGGTCTGGTGCGCGGACGAGGACGAGCACCGCCGCCGGATCGAGGCCCGGCAGGCCGCCGACCCGGCGTACGCGGACATCGACTGGATCCGGGTCCTGGAGCGCCGCGCCGAGTACCAGCCCTACGTCGGCCGCCGCGTGGTGGTCGACACCACGGTCCCGGGCGATCCGCTGGGATCCCTGCTCGACTACCTGCGCCCCTGAGGGTGCCGGGCCGGGCGCGTAGCGCACCGGGCGTAGCGCGCCGGTCTGCGCGAGCGGCGGAGCGACACGAGCGCGCGAGGCACGATGCGGCCTCGCGCGCCGTTCCGTTTCCCAGGCGGTCGGGCACCGACCGGGCTTCCGCACCGGTGATCTCTGGCTTCTCGTGTCTCGCTGCCTTCCTGCCGCAGGGCGTGGCTAACCCGCTGGATCCGGCTGGCCCACGCGGCTCGGCCGGCTTGCGGGACGTGGCTGGTCGGCGTGGCTCGGCTGACCAACGGGACGTGGCTGGTCTGCGCGGCGCGGCTGGCCCGCGGGGCGCCGCTGGCTTGCGGGGCCCGGCTCTCCCGCGGGACCGCGCTCTCCCGCGGGGCCCGGCTCTCCCGCGGGACCGCGCTCACCCGCGGGGACCGCGCTCACCCGCGGGGACCGGCTCATCCGCGGGACCGGGCTCGCCCGCGGGGCCCGGTGCGGTGACCGGGGGAGTGTGGCGGGCCGCGAGGTAGCAGAGCGCGGCCGCGGCCAGCGGGATCGCGCCGGCCAGGATCGCGGTGCGGACGCTGGTGGCGTCCGCGATCGCGGCGAGCACGATGCTGCCGGCCGCCCCGGCGGGCTGGGCGGCCATCGAGGCGAGCGACGCCACCGTGGTCCGGTTGCCCGCGTCCGACTGCCGGTGCAGCAGCCCCTTGAAGACCGGGTTCACGGCGCCGTGCAGCGCGTAGCAGACCAGGTAGGCCCCGAGCGCACCGGCCGGGCCGGCGAACAGGCCCATCGCCACCACCGCGAGCGCCTGGCCCAGCTGCAGCGTGACGCCGGACCGGGCCGGGCCGAGGCGCCGGACCAGCAGCGGCACCAGCGCGGCGCCGGCCGCGGACGCCAGCCACGCCACCGAGCCTGCCGGTCCCATGATCGTGCCGGCCGTGTCCGCCGAGCCGACCAGCTGGGCGAGCCGTACCGGGAAGAAGATCTCGAAGGTCATCATCCCGAACGCCCAGAACAGCTCGACCGCGACCAGCGCGGTCAGCACCCGGGAGCGGCGCAGCAACCGGGTCGCGTCCGCGATCACCGCGGGCACGGCGCGCAGCGAGGCGGCGACCGGCGGCCGGTCCGCCGTGGCCGTCCGCGGCTCGCGGAGCAGCAGCAGGATCGCGGCCACGGTCACCGCCTGCAGCGCCACGGCCGCCACCATCGGCGCGGTGAGCGCGCTCACCGCCGGGAACGGGTCCAGCGCGACCAGGCCGCCGGCGAGCAGCGCGCCGCCGCCGATAGCGCAGCCGACCACCACACCGGCCCGGCCCAGTCCGGTCTCGAAGCGCGCGTCCGGGTCCTCGGCCAGCACGGCGTCCACGTACCAGGAGTCGAGCGGCCCGCTGTCCAGCGCGCGGAACACCCCTTGCAGCGCGAAGACCAGCACGAACATCCAGAACGAGGTCGCGCCCACGAGCAGCGCCAGCGAGATCAGGTTGATCACGGCGGCGAGCAGCAGCACCGGGCGGCGGCCGAGCGTGTCGGCCAGGCCGCCGGTGGGCAGTTCCAGGCCCAGCACGACGAACCCCTGCGCTGCCGTGACCAGGCCGATCTGGGCGAGCGAGAGCCCGCGTTCCTGCGCCAGCAGCACGGTCACCGGGATCATCAGCCCGACCGGCAGCCAGCGCAGGCCGTTGAGGGTGAGGTAGCGCGTGGTGATCGTCATCGCCGGTCCCGCGGCATCGGGTGGTTCTCGTAGAAGACGATCACGGTCTCCGCGCCCTCCTCGGCCGGCAGCGACCGGTATCGCGCCATCAGCTCGTCGACCTCGCGGTTGAGCGCGCGGACCTGTTCCGGTGTCAGCTCCAGCAGGTAGTCGTTGGTGGTGACCGCGTCCCGCCACTCGGCCGGCCACTCCCTCTCCTCGGCCCTCCAGCGCGCGGTCCACCGGGCGTGCTCGGTGCGGTAGAACTCGCCCAGCCACTCCAGCGCGGCCTGCGCGTCCGCGTCGTCCGGCCCGAAGTCGCCGGCGACGATGCTGTGCCGGTCCTGGGCGGCCCGCCACCAGCGCTGCTTGCCGGAGCCGGGCCGGTCCTCCTCGATCACCAGCCCGGCCTCGGCGAGTTGCCGCAGGTGATAGCTGGTCGCGCCGGTGTTGGTGCCGAGCCGCTCGGCGAGCCGGGTCGCGGTCGCGGCGCCGTCCACCCGCAGCGCGGCCAGCAGCCGGGCCCGCAGCGGGTGGGCCAGCACGGTCAGCTGTCGCGCGTCGATCCGCACGCCGGTCCAGGGAGCATCGTCCATAGTTGCACAATAAGTGTGCATAGGAGTTGTGCACAAGAATTGTGTACGCGAAAGCCGGATTCGGCGGACGGGCTGGCAGATACTGAGGCCGCAAATCCGACGAAAGGCTCTCAAATGCGAAAGATGGTGCTTGTCGCGATCGCGGCGGCGCTCGCGGTGCTGTCCGCCGGGCCCGCGTCCGCCGCGCCGGTCGACCCGGAGCCGGTGCCGCCGGTGCTGCCGCCGCCGGTCAGCGACACGGACGGCCCGACCGTGGCGGAGGCCGCGCGGCTCGTGCCCGCGTGGGCCGTGCCCGCCGGCACCGTCAGCGGCGACGCGCTCTACTTCGCCGGCGCGGTCTACCACGCGGAGACGCGGGTCGGCGGTGCGGACCGGGTCGGCCTGGTCCGCCGGGACACCGGGACCGGCGACCGGCTGCCGTTCGCGGCGAAGGCCGTGCCCGGCTTCGACATCGCGACGCCGGTGACCGACGGCGACTCGGTTCTCACGATCACGCCGGGCGACGGTGTCGTGCGCGCCTACCGCCCGGACGGCCGGCCACGGTGGACCGCGACGATCCCCGGTGACCAGCGCGCGTCCTGGGTGCTGGCGACCGGCGGCCTGGTGCTGGCCGCGGCGGAGTTCCGGTGCGGCCACCACGAGGGCGACGTCTGCGAGCGGACCGTGCTGCACGCGTTCCGGGCCGGTACCGGCCGGCGGACGTGGACCCGGGAGATCGCCGGCGGCAGCCCGGTCGCGGTGGCGGCCGGTGACCGGATCGCGGTCCGCACCCGGCAGGACGACGACGCCCTGTACGGCGACGACGTCGTCGAGCCGGGCGAGGAGCCGCCGTCCTTCGTCGACGACTCCCCGTCGCTGGTCACCGTGCTGACGCGGACCGGCGAGCGGGTGTGGCGGAAGGCGGTCGCCGACGGCGGTGACCTCGCCGCGGACGCGCGGACCGTGCACGTGGCCGGCGAGCGGTTCTGCGCCTACCGGGCGCGGGACGGCAGGCGGCTCTGGTGCGCGCCGAAGGGCCACCGCCATCACGACGTGACCGTGGCGGACGGCCGGGTCTACGCCGGCGTCGACGATCTCACGGTGCCGGACGACCACCGGGTCGCGGCGTTCGACGCGCGGACCGGCCGGCGGCTGTGGACCGCGCCGGGCGCGTACCCGTACGGCCCGATCACGGTCGGGAACGGCGTCGTCTGGCTGCAGAGCAACACCGACATGCCGGTCACCGTGCTGCTCGGGCTGCGCGCCGACGACGGCCGTGAGCTGCGCCGGCTGCCGCTCGGCGAGTACAGCAGCGGCGGGGTCGCGCTCGGCGTCGGCCGCGTCTTCCTGCTCCGCGGCGGCGACACCGTCGCGGCGTTCCGCTAGCCGCCGGCGGTCCGTGAGCGATCGAGACGTCGTCCCGTGACGTGCACGACGTCTCGATCGCGTGGCGGCGGGTCCGCGCGGCGTGACCCCGCGTCACGCGGGTCTAGAGCCCGGTCTCCGCGCGCAGGGCGGCGACGATGCCGGGCAGCTCGGTCAGGAAGCGGTCCACGTCCGCCGCGGTGATGTCGCGGTGCAGCGACACGCGCACGTTGCCGTGCGACAGCACGCCCATCGCCTCGAGGACGTGGCTGGGCCGCAGCGTGGACGAGGTGCACGACGAGCCGGACGAGACCGCGAAGCCGCGCCGGTCCAGCGCGTGCAGCAGCGCCTCACCGTCCACGTAGAGGCAGGAGAACGTGACCAGATGCGGCAGCCGCTCGACCGGGTCGCCGACCACCTCCACGTCCGGCACCAGCCGCGGCACCTCGGTGCGGATGCGGTCGACCAGCGCGGACTGCCGTTTCGCCTCCGCGGCCGCGTCCGTGGTCACCGCCCGCAGCGCGGCCGCGGCACCGACGATCGCCGGAAGATCGATGGCGCCGGGGGTACGGGCATAGGGCCGCTCATCCTCCGGATAGGGCGAGACCCAGCGCATGCTCTTGCGGATCGCCAGCACGCCCACGCCGGACGGCCCGCCCCACTTGCGCGCGCTGCCGGACAGCAGCGACCAGCCCGGCGGCACGCCCATCCGCCCGATCGACTGCGCCGCGTCCACGTAGAGCGGCACGCCCGCCTCCGCGCAGATCTCCGCGGCCGCGGAGACCGGCTGCACGGTCCCGGCCTCGTGCGACGCGCTGATCAGCGCGGCCAGCGCCACGCCCGGCGCCCGCACCGCGGCCTCCCAGGCGGCCAGGTCGAGCCGGCCCTTCATGTTCACGCCGACGCTCGACGTGGGCACGCCCGCGGCCGTCGCGGCGTGCAGCACGGCGGAGTGCTCGATCGCGGAGTGCACAAAGGTCTGGCCGGCCCGGCGCCGCCCGGCCAGGCCGCCGAGTACGGCCGCGTGCGCCGCGGTCGTACCGCTGGAGGTGAAGAAGAGTTCCTCGCGGCGGACCGAGAGGCACTCCGCGACGGTGGCGCGCGCGGCCTCCACCAGGTGCCGGGCCTTGCGGGACTGGCTGTAGAGCTTGCCGGGGTCGGCCCAGCCGTCGGCGAGCGCGGCCATCATCGCCTGTTTGGCGACCGGATGCAGGGGAACCGCTGAGGCGGCGTCGAGGTATGCCGTCGAAGGTCCGGGTTGCGCGGTTGAGGACACGTGCCAAACGGTATCGTCCAGATGTTCGCCGTGATCACAAAGCGCCGGACACGCGGACCCCTGGGGCTTGCACCGAGGCCAGGTCGAGTAATCTGCGGTCGATGGTGCGGCCTGACCGGTGGCGCCTGACATGCGGGACCGGCCATGCGGGCCTGAAAGACCGACGCGGCCGGTTGTATCACACGGCGGTAAGGCATGGTGCGCGAATGAGCAACATGTACCGCGAAGGAGAGGCAGGAGCAGTGGTCGCAAAGGGTTCGGGCGTGCGCGCCTCGGACACGGGACGGGACAACGGCTCCCGCAACCGGCGGATCGCCGGACTCGGCTTCGGCGGCATGTTGCTGGTCGCCCTGCTGAGCGGCTGTGACGTCGGTGCGGCCTTCGGTGGCTTCGGCTGGCCGCAGGGCGGGATCACGCCCCAGAGCCAGCGGATGTACGACCTGTGGATCGGCTCCGTGGTCGCGGCCCTGGTGGTCGGCGTCTTCGTGTGGGGCCTGATCTTCTGGTGCGTCATCCGCTACCGGAAGCGTGGCGAGGAGCTGCCTCCGCAGACGCGGTTCAACATGCCGATGGAGGTGCTCTACACGGTCACGCCGGTGCTCGTGGTGTGCGTGCTCTTCTACTACACCGCCATCGTGCAGACCGATGTGGACCGGATCTCCAAGGACCCGGACGTCACCGTCGAGGTCGTCGCGTTCAAGTGGAACTGGCAGTTCAACTACCTGGCCGAGCCGGGTGAGGACGCCCAGGTGCTGGCGTCGACGATCGGCTCGACCGACGAGATCCCGCTGCTGGTCCTGCCGACCGGGCAGAAGATCCGGTTCGAGGAGACCAGCCGCGACGTGATCCACTCGTTCTGGGTGCCGGAGCTGCTGTTCAAGCGCGACGTGCTGCCGGGCAGCGCGCGCAACGTCTTCGAGGTCACGATCGACACCGAGGGCCGGTACGTCGGCCGGTGCGCCGAGCTGTGCGGCACGTACCACTCGATGATGAACTTCGAGCTGGTCTCCGTCTCGCCCGAGCGCTACCAGCAGTTCCTGGCCGCGAAGCAGGCCGGTCAGTCGACGCCCGAGGCGATGGCGACGATCGGCTTCACCGGTGACGACCGGTTCGCGGTCACCACGGAGCCGTTCGAGACCAAGCGCGACAACAACAACTTCAACGGCTCGCAGGCCGAGGGTACGGGGAGGTAGGGGTAAGCCATGAAGGCTGAATATCGGATGTTCGGCGGTGTCGCCCTCTTCCTCTTCGCCGCGGCCGCGCTCTACGGGTTCTGGACCCAGGGCGACTCGGACGCGGGCCAGCTGGAGTGGGTCGGCACGGTCGCGCTGATCCTCTCCGGACTGCTCTGCTCGATGTGCGCTGGCTTCTTCTGGTTCGTCTCGCGGCGCATCGACCCGCGCCCGGAGGACCGTCCGGACGCGGAGATCGCCGAGGGCGCGGGCGAGGTCGGCTTCTTCAGCCCGGGCAGCTACTGGCCGTTCGGCCTGGCGCTGTCCTGCGCGCTCACCGCGCTGGGCCTGGTCTTCTTCATGTGGTGGCTGATCGGCATCGGCCTGATCGCGGTCATCTTCTCCGCGTGCGGCCTGCTCTTCGAGTACTACTCCGGCACCCGCCGGCCGGTCGAGTTCTAGGAACCGGACAAGCGAGCGCCGCACCCCTCGGGGTGCGGCGCTTTCGCTGTCTCCGGGGTCTTTCCGAGGGTCAGGCGGCGCGGCGCTGGATGGGCGCGACCCGGTTGCCGGGCGTCCGCCGCCAGACCCGCATGGTGATCGGCTGCAGCACGATGGCGGCCCCGCAGCCGGTGCAGACCAGCTCGGGGCAGTCCTCGTGATCGTCCTCGCACGGCGGGATCTCGAACAGCATCTCCCGCTGGCAGATGACGCAGTGCATCTCTTTGTCTTCCACGGGTACCTCCTCGGGGAAGGGTGGGGAATTACCCGAATGTGATTCCAAAGTGCCACCGCCGGTCACGAAAAAGTGGGACCTCGACCCGGCGTGTCACAACAAAACGGACAAAATGAGTGGCAGTACGGCGAACATCACGCCGTACCCACGTGTGATTTTGATCTTGATAGGTGTGGCGCCCGGCTCCCGGGGGGAGGCGCGCCACGACACGGGCACGCCTCGACCCCGGTGATGCCTACTCCGCGGCCTTGGCGGCGGTGGCCGCGTCGACCCACCTGGCCAGCAGCGACTCCGTGGCGCCGGAGTCGACGGCCTCGGCGGCCCGCTTCAGGCCGTCGCTGAGCGCCTCCCGCACGTCACCCTGAAGTCCGGTCCGGGCGGCGAGGCCGGCGGCCGCGTTGAGCAGCACGGCGTCCCGGACCGGGCCGGTCTCGCCGGCGAAGAAGCGCCGGGCGGCCGCGCCGTTGAACGCGACGTCACCGCCGCGCAGGTCGCCCGGGGCCGAGCGGGGCAGACCCAGCTCCACCGCGTCGACGAGCTGCTCGGTGACGGTGCCGCCGGCCGCGACCCAGACCCGGGTCGGCGCGGCCGTGCTGAACTCGTCCAGCCCGTCCTCGCCGCGCATGACCAGCACCGAGTCGCCGCGGGCCGCGAACACGCCGGCCATCACCGGCGCCATCCGGGGGTCGAAGCAGCCGACCGCGCCCGAGGTCGGCCGCGCCGGGTTGGTCAGCGGGCCGAGGAAGTTGAACGCGGTCGGCACGCCGAGCTCGCGCCGCGGCGGGCCGACGAACCGGAAACCGGGGTGGAACCGCGCCGCGAAGCAGAAGCCGATGCCGGCCTCGCGCACGGTCCGGGCCACGCCCTCCGGTCCCAGGTCGAGCGGGATGCCGAGGTGTTCCAGCAGGTCGGCCGCGCCGCACGAGGACGACGCGGCGCGGTTGCCGTGCTTGACCACCGGCACGCCGGCCGCGGCCACCACGACCGCGGCCATCGTGGAGATGTTCACCGTGTGGGCGCGGTCACCGCCGGTGCCGACGATGTCCACCGCGCCGGTCCGGGTCTCCTCCGGCAGCGTCACCGGCACCGCGTTCGCCAGCATCGCGTCGACCAGGCCGGACAGCTCGGCCGGCGTCTCGCCCTTGGCCCGCAGTGCCACGGCGAAGCCGGCCACCTGCGCGGGCGTCGCGTTCCCGGTGACGATCTCGTTCATCGCCCACCAGGTGTCCTCGGTGGACAGCTCGTCGGCTCGCAGCAGTGCGGAGAGCAGATTCGGCCAGGTCCGTTCGCCCATCGTGGGCCTCCCGAGGATCTAGGGGATTATCGATTGTTATGCGCTGGTGACCTGCGGTGCCTTGCCGGAGCGGAGCATCGCCGCCACGGCCCGGCCGGTCTCCACCGGGTCGAGCGGGTGCACCAGGGTGGCGTCGACCTCGGCGAACGCGGCCAGCCAGCGGTCCGCCGCGCGGGCGATCACGACGATCACCGGCGGGGGAGTCTTGTACTCGTCCTTGACCTGCCGGGCGATGCCGAGACCGCCGGCCGGGGTGGCCTCGCCGTCCAGCACCATCAGGCTGATCTCGTAGTCGTCGACCAGCCGGCGGCACTCCTCCCAGCTGGCCGCGTCCGCGAACTCGACGGTCAGGCCGGGTGCGGGGCGGGTGCCGATCGCGAGGCGCATGTGGTCGCGCACCTTGGGGTCGTCGCTGTAGAGCAGCACCGTGTAGGTGCCCGCCTGCGGGTTGCTCTCGCCACTACTCATCGTCCGCTCCGCTCCGTGCCGTGGTCCGGGTGCGTGGTGCCGGCCGCGGCGCCTGTGAGGTGCGTCGCAGCCGTCGTGCGGATGCTACTCGTCAGCCGCCGGAAGGGGAGGCCCCGGCACGCCTGATCTCGTCCGTACCGGTGCCCGGATTGTCGTCTTCGGCGACCGCCGAGGCTGCCGAGGCCGCCGCTGCCTCCTCGCGGTCGAGCTGCCGGTCCACCCGGCGGGCCTCGCGTTCCTGCTGGCGGATCCACTGCAGGATCAGCACGCCGAGCATGGTGACACTGACGATCTCGCCGCCCGCCCACAGGATGCCGCCCGCGGTCTTCTGGTCCGTGTACGGATCGAGCCAGGTCAGCCCCAGGTTCGGGTACCAGTCGCCGCCGAGCAGCGTGGTGCTCTGCATGATCGTCAGGCCGAGCACGGTGTGGAACGGCACGGAGAGCAGCATCAGCAGCGCGCGACCCGGGTACGGCCAGCGGTTCGGCAGCGGGTCCAGGCCCAGCAGCGGCCAGAAGAACAGGCAGCCGGTCGCCAGGAAGTGCAGGTGGACCAGCTCGTGGACGAACGAGTTCTCCAGGCTGACCCGGTAGAGGCCGGTGAAGTAGAGGACGAACGGGTTGATGACGAAGATCGCGTACGCGTAGAGCGGGTGCGTCACCACCTTCGCCGGCCGGCTGTGCAGCACCGCCAGCAGCGTGGCCTTGGGTCGCTTGGGCAGCACCCGCAGCGCCAGCGTGACCGGCGCGCCCAGGGCCAGGAAGATCGGCGCCACCATCGACAGCACCATGTGCTGGACCATGTGGACCGAGATGACCGTGGTGTCGTACGCGTGCAGGCCGCTCAGCGTCACGACCGCGACCGAGCCGAAGCCGAGCGCGAGGAAGCAGAAGGTCCGTAGCGCCGGCCAGTGGTCGCCGCGCAGCCGCAGCCGATACACGCCGTAGAGGTAGAGCGCCGCGCCCACGACCAGGCCGGCGGCGAGCCAGCTGTCCACGCTGGCCTCGGTGAAGAACTTGCTCCCGGTCAGCGGCTCCACACCCGATGCTATCGGGTTAGCCGAGGTCGCGAGGGGATTCCGATCGACGTCAGGCACGTCACCGAGGCTATGCCCAACGCTCTGAACAGTGTCGTTCGCCCCGGCGAAGTGCTCGACACGCCCCAAGATTGCCACCCCGGCGTTCTTCGCCCCGCGTATAGGGCAATAATGACGGCGTGACTGCGGCAGCCATTGACAAGAGCCGGATCCATTCGCTGACCCGACCCAACATGGTCAGCGTCGGCACGATCGTGTGGCTCTCCAGCGAACTGATGTTCTTCGCGGCCCTCTTCGCGATGTACTTCTCCATCCGGGCCGCGGCGCCCGAGCAGTGGGAGCACCACACCGCGGAGCTGAACATCCCGTACGCGACGACGTTCACCGTGATCCTGGTCCTGTCGTCGATCACCTGCCAGATGGGCGTGTTCGCGGCGGAGCGCGGCGACGTGCACTCGCTGCGGCGCTGGTTCACCATCACGTTCGTGATGGGCCTGGTCTTCGTGCTCGGCCAGGTGAACGAGTACATCACGCTCGTCGGCCACGGCATCAAGATCAACGCCGACGGCTACGGGTCGATGTTCTACCTGACCACCGGCTTCCACGGGCTGCACGTCACCGGGGGTCTGATCGCGTTCATCATCTTCATGATCCGGACCACCATGGGCCGCTTCACCCCCGCGCAGGCCACCGCAGCGATCGTCGTGTCCTACTACTGGCACTTCGTCGACGTGGTGTGGATCGCCCTGTTCGGGATGATCTACTGGATCCAGTAGATCCCCAGCGTCACATTCCGGGCCACCGCCCCGTCCCTTGAGCACGAACGGTCTACCACCGCGTAAGGACTCCTTGCCATGACTTCTGATTCCCCCGCCCGGCGTGCGGGCCGCGGCGGTGGCTTCCGCTCGCGGTGGCGCCGTGGGCGTAACTCGCCGCCGAGCAAGCTCCGGCGCCGCGCCGGTGCCGCGGTGCGGATGGTCGCCGCGCTGATGCTGGCCGGAGGCGTCTACACGCTTCTCGCGCCGAGCGCCCAGGCGCAGGAGGACGTCGCGCTCTCCACCGCGGCTGCGCAGGGCAAGGAGATCTTCGACAACAGCTGCATCACCTGCCATGGCCGCAACGCCCAGGGCATCGAGGGCCGCGGCCCGAGCCTGATCGGCGTCGGCTCCGCCTCCGTCGAGTTCCAGGTCGAGACCGGGCGCATGCCCATGGTCCGCCAGGAGGCGCAGGCCGAGGAGAAGATGCCGCAGTTCAACGACGAGCAGGCACAGCAGCTCGCGCAGTACATCCAGGAGCTCGGCGGCGGCCCGGAGATCCCGGACGGCCCGCTGACCCACGACATCAACGCGGACCCGGACGCGCTCTCCCGCGGTGGCGAGCTGTTCCGGCTCAACTGCACCTCCTGCCACGGCTTCGGCGGCGGCGGCGGCGCGCTCTCGTCCGGCAAGTTCGCGCCGGCGCTCACCGACGTCAGCGAGCGGCACATCTACGCGGCCATGCTCTCCGGCCCGCAGAACATGCCGGTCTTCGGCGACAACCAGCTGACGCCGGACGAGAAGCGGGACATCATCACCTACATCACCGGCCAGCTGCAGGAGGGCGGCGACCCGGGCGGCTTCAACCTCGGCCGCTTCGGCCCGATCACCGAGGGGCTGGCCATCTTCCTGGTCGGCATCACGGCGCTGGTCTTCACGTGCCTCTGGATTGCGGGGAAGTCGTGAGCACTAAGACTCCGTCCACCTCCACGGAACCGGTGGACATCAACGACCCGAAGCTCTCCCGTTTCGAGATCATCCGTGAGGGTGCGCGGCGGGACGACATCGAGATCGTGCACTACGAGCCGCAGTTTCCGCCCGGCAGCAAGGCCGAGAAGCGGATGGTCCGGATCGTCGCCACGTTCTTCCTGATCACCGGCGTCGCCTCGCTCGCGTTCCTCGGCGTCTTCATCTTCTGGCCGTGGGAGTACGAGCACGGCGCGTACACGCTGAGCAAGTTCTACACGCCGCTGCTCGGCGTCACGCTCGGCATCGCGCTGCTCGGCATCGGCTTCGGCATCCTGACCTGGGCCAAGAAGCTGCTCCCGCACGAGATCTCGGTGCAGGACCGGCACGTCGGCACGGACCCGGAGTCGCAGAAGCTGACCGGCGAGACCGCGCTCTACATGCTCGACGAGCTGGGTCTCAAGCGCCGCCCGCTGCTGAAGGGCGCGATCGGCCTCGGCCTCGCGCCGGTCGCCGTGGTCGCGGCCGCCCCGCTGATCGGCGGTCTGATCAAGGACCCGCACGGCGAGGAGCGCCAGTCGATGTACAAGACCGGCTTCAACCCGGTCTACAACGACGGCAACCTGGTCCGGCTGGTCCAGCAGGACGGTTCGCCGGTCCGCCCGGAGGACGTCAGCGCGGGCGGCCAGATCACGGTCTTCCCGGGCATCGAGCACGGCAACACGAACGAGTGGGCTGACTCGCCCACGCTGCTGATCCACCTGCGTGAGGACGACGCGCGGAAGGCGGCGGCCGCGGCCGACGCCGACGAGATCAACCGTGGTGCGTACTACGGGAACTATGTCGCTTTTACCAAGATCTGTTCGCACGCCGGCTGCCCCGCCAGCCTCTACGAGCAGCAGACAAACCGGCTGCTGTGCCCCTGCCACCAGTCGCAGTTCCTTATCATTGACAACGCCCGGCCAGTGTTCGGCCCCGCGCACAAGCGGCTCGCGATGCTGCCGATCGACGTCGACAGCGAGGGCTTCTTCGTGGCGAAGTCGGACTACAAGGAGACCGTCGGGCCGGACTTCTGGGAGCGGCCATGAAACGCCGGAAGCTTGACCTCGGCGCCGTGCCCGGCAACGTGGCACGTGGCGCCGACGAGCGCCTGCAGGCCTCCACGCCTCTGCGCGGCCTGCTGAACAAGGTCTTCCCCGACCACTGGTCCTTCCTGCTGGGCGAGATCGCGCTGTTCTCGTTCGTCGTCCTGCTGCTGACCGGCGTGTTCCTGACCCTCTTCTTCGACCCGTCGATGCGCGAGGTCGTCTACAACGGCTCCTACCCGGGCCTGCGCGGGCAGCTGATGTCCGCGGCGTACGCGTCGTCGCTGGACATCTCGTTCGACGTCCGCGGTGGCCTGATCATGCGGCAGATGCACCACTGGGCCGCGCTCATGTTCATGGCCGCGATCGTCATCCACATGTTCCGGGTGTTCTTCACCGGCGCGTTCCGCAAGCCGCGCGAGACCAACTGGGTCATCGGCGTGTCGCTGTTCCTCCTGGGCTTCTTCGCCGGCTTCACCGGCTATTCCCTCCCGGACGACGGCCTCTCCGGCACCGGTCTCCGCATCGCCTCGGCGATCATGCTGTCCTTCCCGGTCATCGGCTCGTGGCTGTCCAGCTCAGTGTTCGGCGGCGAGTTCCCGGGCATGCTGATCATCCCGCGGTTCTTCATCGCCCACGTGCTGATCATCCCGGCGCTGCTGCTCGGCCTGATCGCGGCGCACCTCGGCCTGGTCTTCGCGCAGAAGCACACGCAGTGGCCCGGCCCGGGCCGGACCAACGAGAACGTGGTCGGCGAGCGCATGTTCCCGCGCTACGCGATGAAGCAGGGCGGCTTCTTCATGGCCGTCTTCGGTGTCATCGCGTTCATGGCCGGCGCCTTCCAGATCAACCCGATCTGGCTGTTCGGGCCGTACCGGGCGTCCGAGGTCTCCTCGGCCTCCCAGCCCGACTGGTACGTCATGTTCATGGACGGCCTGGTCCGCCTGATGCCGGACTGGGACATCTTCATCCCGCTGAAGATCGGTGGCGCCGAGGGCTACGTCATCCCGCCGATGTTCTGGCCGGCCGGCGTCCTGCTGATCGTGCTGATCCTGCTGCCGATGGTCTACCCGGCGATCGAGGCACGGCTCACCGGCGACAAGCGCATCCACAACCTGCTGGAGCGCCCGCGCGACAACCCGCACCGCACCGCGCTCGGCATGATGGCGGTCTCGTTCTACCTCATCGCCACCATCTCCGGCGGCAACGACGTGGTCGCGGACAAGTTCCACATCAGCCTGAACGCGATGACCTGGGTGGGCCGGATCGGTCTGCTGATCGTCCCGCCGATCGCGTACTGGGTGACGTACCGGATCTGCCTGGGCCTCCAGCAGCACGACCGCGAGGTGCTGGCGCACGGCGTGGAGACCGGCATCATCAAGCGGCTGCCGGACGGACGGTTCGTCGAGGTCCACCAGCCGCTGGCGGCGCCGGACGAGCACGGGCACACCCAGCTGGAGTACACGGGCTGGGTCGTGCCGAAGAAGATGAACCGGGTCGGCGCCCTCGGGCCGGCGATCAAGGGCTTCTTCTTCCCGATCGAGAAGCCGGTCGAGGCTCCGGTCTCGCCGGGGCACCCGCCGGTCGACCCCGCCTCGAAGCGCGAGGAAGTCGGCAGCAGCCACTGACGACACGTCCTGAAGAACCCGCCGGTCTCCGAGGAGGCCGGCGGGTTTTTCCGTCTCCTGGGTTGACTGTGCTCCGAGGACAGGGTTTGGGATGGGGTGAGCCGGTCGAAAGACCCACATTCAGGAGGCTCGGGTATGAATCGAAGTCGGAGCGTGGGCCTGGTGGCCCTGACGCTCGTCACGGCGGTCACCGCGTCGCTGGCCGCGGTGCCGGCCGTGGCCGCGGCGTCCCCGTCCCAGGTGAGCTGGGGAGCGTGCCCGGAGGACGTGGTGGCCGACGCCGCGCCCACGGTGCTGGAGTGCGGCACGGTGCCGGTGCCGCTGGACTACCGCGACCCGGACGGCAGACAGATCGACGTCATGGTGTCGCGGCTGGCGAGCACGGATCCGGCGAAGCGCCGCGGCATCCTGCTGACCAACCCGGGCGGGCCGGGCGGAACCGGGCTGGAGCTGCCCGGGCAGCTGGCCAACCTGGGCGCGCCGGCGAGCCTGCTGGACGCCTACGACATCATCGGGATGGACCCGCGCGGCGTCGGGCACTCCACGCCGCTGCTCTGCGGGCTCACCACGGACCTGGGCTACTGGGCGAACATCCCGCCGTACGCGGTGGACGAGGCGGCGGTGGACCGGCACGCCGCGACGTCCGAGGCCGTCGCGGAGCGGTGCGCGGCCACCGACACCGGCGGGCTGATACCGCACCTCACCACCGCGAACACGGCCCGCGACCTGGATCTGATCCGGATCGCGCTGGGCGAGGAGAAGGCCAGCTTCCTGGGCTACTCGTACGGGTCGGTGCTGGGCGCGGCATACGCGTCGATGTTCCCGGGGACCTCGGACCGGATCATCATCGACAGCAACGTCGGCGGCACCGCCCTCGACCATGACGCCCTGCGCCGGTTCGGGCTGGGCATGGAGCAGACGTTCGGGGACTTCGCGGCGTGGGCGGCGGCCCGGCACGACACCTACGGCATCGGCCGGACGGCGGCGGAGGTACGGCGGAACTACCTGACGCTCGCGGCCCGGCTCGACGAGGAACCGGTGGACGGCTACGACGGCGTCACGTTCCGGCTGCTGGCCTTCACGGCCATGTACGACTCGATCGTCTATCCGCTGCTGGCGGAGCTGTGGCAGGCGCTGCAGAACGGTGACGAGGCCGCGGTCGCGAAGCTGGCCGCCGAGGCCGGGGAGCCGGTCGCCGAGGAGAACGCCCTGTCCTCGTTCCTGGCCGTGACCTGCAACGACAGCGACTGGTCCGAGGACGTGGCGACGTACCGGAGGGCGGTCGCGAAGGACCGGAAACGCTACCCGCTGTTCGGCGCCGCGGCCGCGAACATCACGCCGTGCGCGTTCTGGCCGTACGAGCGGTACGAGCCGACCGTGAAGATCAACGACCGGGGCCCGCGCAACGTGCTGATCATGCAGAACCTGCGGGACCCGGCCACGCCGTACCGTGGGGGGCAGCTCGCCCGGGAGGCGTTCCGAAAGCGGTCCTCGCTGGTGACCGTGGACGGCAGCGGCCACGGCGTCTACGTCTTCGGCACGAACCCGTGCGCGCAGCGGGTCGGCACGGCATACCTGGTCGACGGCGTGATGCCGAGGGACCCCTACTGCGCGGCCGGGACGCCGGCCCCGGACGCGGACCCGCGGCGGCGGGCGGACCTCCTCAACCGGCTGTCGAACGGGTTCTGACCCGAGGTGGGTGGGCGGCCCGCGCGGCCGCCCACCCCGGTCAGTCCGTCTCGGGCAGGCCGATCGCGAACGCCTCCTCGAGGTCGTGCTGCGAGTAGGCCCGGAACGCGATGTGCGACTCCGTGCTGATCACGCCGGGGACCTTGGAGATGCTGCCCGCGATCACCTCGGCGATCTGCTCGAACTGCCGGACGCGGATGATCGCGATCAGGTCGACGTGGCCGGCGGTGGAGTAGACCTCGCTGACCCCCGGGAGTGCGGCCAGCGTCTCGGCCACCTCCGGGATCGAGTCGGTGGCACAGTCGATGAGGACGATCGCGGTGATCACCGGACGGCTCCCTTGATCAGCAGAATCGGGTCAGCTCATGCTAGCCGGGACGGTGAGGTCGTCGCCGACCCGGATCGCGGACGTGAGCGTCTCGCCCGCGCGCACGCGCCCGCCCGGCCAGACCACCGCGTCACGGACGTCGCCGTCGACGCGGGCACCCGCACCGATCACCGCGCGTTCCACCCGGCCGGTCACCACCGCGTCCGCGGCCACCAGCGACGCGCCCGCGGCGGCGTGCAGGTTCGCGGCCAGGTAGAGCGACGGCGTGCCGGTGTCCAGGTACGTCCCGGCGTAGGGCACCACGGTGAGCGCGCCCTCCCGCTCGGCCGGGCGCCACACCGACCGCACCACCTCGTGCTTGGCGTCCGGCAGCGACGCCACGAACCGCCACGGGATCAGCGAGAAGCCGGCGAAGTCGTACGCGCCGAACTCACCGCTGCCGGACGCCGCGGGCCGGCCCAGCATCCGCACGGACGTGCCGTCCCAGCCGTCGATCAGTGCGGCGATGTCCGGCCCCGGGCCGAGCGCGGGATCGTGCAGGTAGGCGTCCGCGTTGCCGAGCAGCACGCCGCGGCCGTCCACCCAGGAGCGCAGCCGGGCCAGGCCGCCGCCGGTACCGAGCGGGCCGTCCGGCTCCACCGAGACGTGCGCGCGGCCCTCCGCGTGCCGGGCCACGGCCTCGCCCAGGTAGGCCGCGTTCACGGCGGCCGGCAGGCCCAGCGCGTCGACCCGGGCCAGCGCGCGGTCCAGCAGCGGGACGTTGCCGACCGGGCAGAGCGCCTTCGGCGTGTCCAGGGTCAGCGGACGCAGCCGCTGTCCCTCGCCGGCGGCCAGGATGACCGCGGCTATGTCGCTCATCGGCGGGTGGGGATCGCGGGGACGGCACCGGGCGCGGCGGCCGGGCCGATGCCGAACATGCCGAGCAGCCGCCCGGTCGCGGGGGAGAGCTTCGGCAGGTCGTCCAGCGCGTACCAGCGCAGCTCCAGCACCTCCGCGCCGTCCGCGTGGACCGGCGCGGTCGAGGCCGGCACGAACGCGTGGTAGCACATGTCCACCCAGCCCTTCGCGTGCACGATCGCGTTCGGCGTGGCCGGGACCAGGTCCTCGCGGGTGAGCTTGAGCCCGGTCTCCTCGTGCAGTTCGCGCAGCGCGCCGTCGATCGGTGCCTCCCGGCGCTGGAGCAGGCCGGCGGGCAGCGTCCAGCTCACGCCCGGGGGCTGGCGGAGCAGCAGCAGGCGGCCGGGCGCGGGCGCCTCGGAGTCGTGCACGAACACCACGGAGCCGACGACGTACTTCGGCACGACCGCCCGGACTATGCGGCGTCGAAGGACCAACGGCAACCGGTAGAAGGTGCCGTAGGCGATGGCGCGGAGCGCGGTGGAGTGGCGGAGATTCACATTTGCAAGGCTAGTCTCAGTCCGGGTGATCGACGGAGGCGACCAGCTTCCGCGCGAGGTCGTCCGGGTCCAGCGTCCGATCGAAGACCGCCACCAGCAGCGTCTCCAGGTCGGGGTAGCCGAGCTGCTCGGCGAGACGCAGCAGCGGCCGCTCACTGGCCAGCCCGCGGTTGTGCGTGCGCAGCAGCGTCAGCCCGATCGTGGCGCGGCCCAGCCGGACCTTGTCCGTGATCGTCATGCCGGGCGCGTCCTTCTCCGCGAACCGGCGGTTGAGCTGCAGCTGCGCGTGCGACGTCTTGGCGTACTGCAGCCAGTCGCGGTGCGGGCCGCGGTGCAGCGGGTCGGAGTCGCCGTCGTCGTCCAGGAACAGCTCGACCACGTCACCCTCGGCCAGTTCGGAGAGGATCGGCGCGGTCCGCCCGTTGATCGTCACCGCCACGCAGCGCTCGCCCGCGTCCGTCCCCACCTCGTAGGCGAGGTCGACGGAGGTAGCACCGAGGGGCAGCATCACCGGCCGCCCCTCGCAGAAAACCTGGATCTGTGACTCGGCGAGCTCACATCGGAGCGAGTCGAGGAAGACCCCGGCGTCCTTCGCCTCCGGCTCCCAGTCGAGCACGCGATGCAGCCAGTCGAGCTGCTCCGCCCCCTCACCGTGGGCGACGAGCTTGGGGAACCGGTACGGCGCGGCCACACCGAACTCGGCGAGCCGGTGCATCGCCTCGGTGCGGATCAGCACCTCGACCGTGCGCCCCTGCGGGCCGGTGACCGTGGTGTGCAGCGAACGGTAGAGGTTGTTCTTCGGCGAGGCGATGAAGTCCTTGAACCGGCCGGCCACCGGGCGCCACTTCGTGTGGATCGCGCCGAGCGCCATGTAGCAGTCGGTGTCCGTGCCGTCGACCACGATCGCGATCCGGGGGAGGTCGAACGGCTCGGCGTAATCTCCGCGGACCGTGTCCTTCCAGATCGAGTACAGGTGCCGGGGGCGGGGCGTCACCGAGGCGGTGACCCGCTGGCGGCGCAGCGCGGCCCGGGACTGCTTGACCACGTCCTCGAGGTAGTCGTCCCAGCCGCGGCGGTTCGCCACGTACGTCGAGATGCGCTCGTGCGCGTCCGGCTGCAGGTGCAGCAGCACCACGTCGTCCAGCTCGCGCTTGAGCCACTGGATGCCCAGCTTGTCGCAGAGCGGGACCAGCACGTCCAGCGTGGCCTTGGCGATCCGCTCGCGGGAGGCGTTGGACCGCGCGCCCAGCGTGCGCATGTTGTGCACCCGGTCGGCCAGCTTGATGATCAGCACCCGGACGTCCTTGCCGGCCGCCACGATCATCTTGCGGATCGTCTCCGACTCGGCGGCCTTGCCGTAGAACGCCTTGTCGAACTTGGTCACGCCGTCGACCAGGTGGGCCACCTCGTCGCCGAAGTCACCCCGCAGCGCCTCCAGCGTGTACGACGTGTCCTCGACCGTGTCGTGCAGCAGCGCCGCGATCAGCGTGGTCGTGTCCATGCCCATCTCGGCCAGGATCTCCGCGACCGCGAGCGGATGCGTGATGTACGGATCGCCGCTCTTGCGCATCTGCCCCCGGTGACAGTTGTCCGCGACCCGGTAGGCGTGCCGAAGAACCGCGATGTCGCCGGACGGATGGACCGACTTGTGCATCTTGATCAGCTTCGTGACCGGGTCGTTAACCGGCGGCTGCCAGGAGAGCAGCGCACGCAGTCTCCGGGTCAAGGGCACGTCGGGGGAGGGCAGTGCACGTCCCAGTGCGGCGCCGTGGCCGGCGTCGACGTCCACCCGGACACCTCCTCAATAAGCCGCTTCTGCCCTAAAACGAGCGCGGCCCGGAACAGTGTTGCTCTACAGCCTATGCGAGGCCTCGTCATGCGAATGGTTACTTGCCTATGACCGAACGGCTGAGTTATTTGCCGACAAGGCCCCTTCCGCCCTGGCCAGGAGCTCGCCGAAGCGCGCGGCACCCCGCACGGGAGACGACCACGTGTCCGTCATCTCCACCAACCGGGTCTCCGGGCGTTCCAGCCACGCAAGGATGCGCTCCGTCTCCTCGGCGGTCGCGGCCGGGGTGGGTCCCGGGCCCGGCAGCACCGTCTCCGCGGTCAGCCGCAGCGACTCGATGGTCGGCCGCGGGTGCACCCGCGGGGGTGACACCCCGGCCGCGGCCAGCCGTCCGTGCCGGACGATCGCCAGGTCCCAGCCGCCGCCGGCGTGCGGCCGGGCCGCGACCAGCTCGGCCTGCGAGGTGAGCCCGGACAGCCGCTGCATGCGGATCAGCGCGCGCAGCAGCGCGGCCATCCGGCCCCGCAGCACCGCGGCCTCCTCGTACCGCTGGGACTCGGAGAGGCTCTCGATCCGGGCCATCAGCGCGTTGATCAGCGGGCCGGGGTCCGACGTCACCGCGGTCCGGAACGGCGTGGCGGCCATCGCGTCGTAATCGTCCACGGTGACCCGGTGCTCGCACGGCGCCGGGCACCGCCCCAGCTCGGCCAGCGCGCAGGCCGGCATCGGGATGCGCACGGACAGCCGGTGCCCGCACTGCCGGATCGGGATCGCGTCGTAGACGCCGGACGCGGCCAGCTCCGCCGCCCGCCGCGAGGAGAACGGGCCCAGGTAGGTGCCGCCGTCGTCGGCCAGCGCCCGGACCATGGACAACCGCGGGTACGCGTCCGTGGTCAACTTCAGCCAGACCACCCGTTCGGGGAACTTCGACCGGCGGTTGTACGGCGGGGCGTGCGCCGCGATCAGCCGTAGCTCGCGCACCTCCGCCTCCAGCCCGTGCGCGCACTCGATCGCCTCCACCCGGACCGCCGCGTTGAGCATCTCGGACATCCGCGCCCGCTTCTCCGCGGCCGTGAAGTAGCTGCGCACCCGGGTCGCGATGTCCACCGACGTGCCCACGTAGAGCGGGCGGTCGTCGGCGGCCCGGAACACGTACACCCCCGGGACCTTGGGCAGGCCCTCGGCCAGGTGCTTCTTGCGGCGCTGGGTGGGCGTCACCGCCTTCGCGAACTCGATGGCCTCGCCCAGCGTGGACACGTTGTGGCTGCCCAGCCGGTCGAACAGGCCGTGCAGCACGTCCACGGTGGCGCGTGCGTCGTCCAGCGCGCGGTGCGTCGGCGTGGTCTGCGCGCGGAAGAACGCGGCCAGCGTGCCGAGCTTCCGGTTCGGCACCTCGTCGCGGGTCAGCGCGCGCCGGGCCAGCGCGGCCGTGTCCAGCACCTTCACCGGCGGCCAGTCGTAGCCGAGCCGGGCGCAGGCCGCCTTCAGGAAACCCACGTCGTACGGCGCGTTGTGCGCGACCAGCACGGCACCCTTCACGAACTCCAGGAACGCGGGCAGCACCTCCTCGATCGGCGGCGCTGGTGCCAGCATCGCCTCGGTGATGCCGGTCAGCACCGTGATGAACGGCGGGATCGCCTCGCCCGGGTTGACCAGCGTGCCGAAGACGCCCAGCTCCTCGCCGCCGCGCACCTTCACCGCGCCGATCTCGGTGATCCCGATCGCGTTGCTGCCGTCCGGCTTGGCCGGGGCGCCACCGGTCGTCTCCAGGTCCACCACCACGAACGTCACCCCGGACAGCGGCATCGACCCGGGGTCGTCGTCGAGCAGCAGGCCCTGGACGAAGTTTTCGGTTTGTGCCACCAGGGCACGGTAGGCGGAGGGTCCGACACTTCTGCACCGGGTGACCCAGGAGTAGCCTGGGCGGACCAGGAGAGATCAAAAGCCGCTGTCGCGCGGTCGGGGGCCGGACGGTGGGAGACTTGTCGTATGTCCGTACCGGCGCCGCCCGACGACCGCTCCCCCGGGGAAGCGGCGCCGTCCCCTGCGATCATTCGGCTCCCCGAGTCCGTCGAGTCCCATGAGCTGGGCGAATCCGCCGAGCCGATCCTGCCCGAACAGGTCCGCCAGCGGGTGATCCAGCTCACCGCCACGCTGCTGCCGGGGCTGCCGTACGACGAGATCCCCGACGTGCTGCGCAAGGTGGCCCGGTTCGCGCCGAACCGGCGCGCCCGGCTCGGCGGCACCGCGATCGCCACCCAGCTCGCCGCGGACCCGCTCTTCCGCCAGCGGATCGGCCGGAAGGCCTCCGCCGAGGCCGGCGACCTCGGCACCGCGATCGCCGAGGGCACGGCCGTGGGCGCGGCCGACCCGGTCGAGGTCGCCGCCCTGGCCTACCTGGTCCGCCCGGCCGGCTGGTTCGACCTGGTCGCGGCCGCCGGTGAGGCGGTCCGCGCCGAGGCGGACAGCGCCGCGGTCAGCGAGGCGGTCCGCGCGGCCGAGCAGCGCGCCGCCCGCGCCGAGCACGACCGCGCGGTCGCCCGTGTCGAGGCGGACAAGCTGCGCGACGAGCTGGCCCGCGTCCGCGAGGAGCTCGGCCAGCTGCGCGAGGAGCACCGCACCACGGCCCGTGCGCTGCGCGAGACCCAGGCCCGCGAGCGCAAGGCGGCGGAGATGCTCGCCACCGAGAAGGGGCGGGCCAAGAGCGCGGCCGACCGGCACGATCAGGAGCTGCGGAAACTTCGGTCCAAGCTGGCCGACGCGGAGGCGGCGGCGAGCGGCGCCCGGTCCGCGGTCCGCGACTCGCGCGCGGCCGACGACGCCCGTCTCTGGCTGCTGCTGGAGACGATCGGGCAGGCCGCCAACGGGCTGCGCCGCGAGCTCGCGATCGGCCCGGCCGACCGGCTCCCGGCCGACCTGGTGGCGGCCGCCGCCGCGGACCGTCCCGAGGCGCCCGACCGGGTCGGCGCGCGCGCCACCGACAACGACGACCCGGCCCGCCTCGACCAGCTGCTCGCGCTGCCGAAGGCGCACCTGATCGTGGACGGCTACAACGTCACCAAGCGCGGCTGGTCCGAGATGTCGCTGGAACACCAGCGCAAACGCCTGATCACCGGCCTCGGCGGGATCGCGGCGCAGACCGGCGACGAGGTCACCGTGGTCTTCGACGGCGCGGAGCGGCAGCACGGCCTGCCCCCGGCGCCGCGCGGCGTGCGCGTGCTCTTCTCCCGCAAGGGCGAGACCGCGGACGAGGTGATCCGCCGCCTGGTGCGCGCGGAGCCGTCCGGACGCCCGGTGATCGTCGTCTCCTCGGACCGGGAGGTGGCGGACGGCGTGCGGCGGCACGGCGCCTACCCGCTGGCTGCGGATTCGCTCCTCCGAAGACTGTCTCGATCATAGACGCCGGTTTTTGTCATACCCCTCACCTAGCGTGTACGTGGTACCCGTGAGGAGGAGCGATGATCGTCGACTGCGACACCTGTGCCGTCCGTGGCACCGGCTGTGCCGACTGCGCCATCCACGTCCTGTTCCACGCCCCGCCGGAGATCGAGCGGCTCACGCCCGACGAGATCAACGCCATCGAGATGTTCGCCCGCGCCGGCCTCGAGCCCGAGGTCGTCGAGGTGCCGGACGAGTCCGCCGTCCCGCGCACGCCGCTGCGCCTGGTCCCGCTGCGCCGCGACGTGGCGTGAGACGTGGCGTCATCCGGGCCTGCGCCTAGGATGGGTCGCCATGACCCCTCGCTGGTGGGCCGTGCTCACCCTCGGCACGCTCGCCGTGGCACTGCTCGCCGTCGCGCTGCTGCTGATCCCGTGGCAGCGCCCGCCCGCTCCGCGCACCGACCAGGTGGCCGCGCTCGCCACGCTGCCCCAGGACCGGGTCGAGCGCGCCCGTGAGTTCCGGTCCACGCTGCGCCCGGCGACCTGGGGCGGCCTGGCGCTCGGCCTGGTCGTCGCGCTGCTGCTCGGCCTGACCCCGCTCGGCGCCCGCCTGGTCGAGTTGTGCGGCCGCCCGTTCGACGGCCACTGGGCCGCGCAGGCGCTGCTCGGCGGCTTCGCCGTGGTGCTGCTCGCCGACCTGCTCACGCTGCCGATCGGTGCCTGGCGGCACACCGTGCTGGTCCGGTACGGGCTCTCCACCCAGGGCTGGGGCGGCTGGGCCGCCGACCTCGCCAGGTCGTACGCGGTGAGTGCCGTCATCGGCGGCCTCGTCCTGCTCGGCTTCTACGCGCTGACCCGGTTCGCGCCGCAGTGGTGGTGGGCGTTCGGCGCGGCCGGCGCCGCCACGCTCGTCGCGCTGCTCTCGTTCGTGGTGCCGGTGCTGGTCGAGCCGGTCTTCAACCGGTTCACGCCGATGCCGGACGGTCCGCTGCGCACCGAGCTGATGCAGCTCGCCGCGCGCGACGGCGTCCCGGTCCGGGAGGTGCTGGTCGCGGACGCGTCCCGGCGCACCCGCGCGGTGAACGCCTACGTGTCCGGTCTCGGCCCGACCCGCCGGATCGTCGTCTACGACACGCTGCTCGAGGAGGCCACGCCCGGCGAGGTCACCTCCGTCGTCGCCCACGAGCTGGGCCACGCGAAGGACAACGACGTCCTGATCGGCACCGTGCTCGGCGCGCTCGGCGCGGCCGCCGCGGTCGTCACGCTCTACCTGCTCGGCTCGTGGACCGGTCTGCTCCGGGCGGCCGGGGCCGGCGACATCGGCGAGCCGCGCGCGATCGCGCTGGTCCTCGCGGTGATCACGGTCGCCGGCCTGGTCTCGTCGCCGGCCCAGGCGTTCGTCAGCCGCCGCATCGAGGCCCGGGCGGACGCGCACGCGCTCGCGCTCACCGGCGACCCGGCCACGTTCGAGGCCATGCAGGCCCGGCTGTCCACGGTCAATCTCGGCGATCCGGATCCGCCCCGCTGGGAGTATCTCTACGGTGCCACCCACCCCTCCACCGTGGAGCGGATGGCCGCGGCCCGCGCGTACGCACGAGGGGAGCGCTGACCGCGTTGACCAGGACCCTGCTGATCACGAACGACTTCCCGCCCCGCCCCGGCGGCATCCAGTCGTTCGTGCACAACCTCGCGATCCGCCAGCCGGCCGGCGGCGTGGTCGTCTACGCCTCCCGGTGGAAGGGCGCGGCCGAGTTCGACGCCGCCCAGCCGTTCGAGGTCGTCCGCGAGGACACGTCCGTGCTGCTGCCCACGCCCGCGGTCGCCCGCCGCGCCGCCGAGCTGGCCCGCGCGCACGACTGCGACACCGTCTGGTTCGGTGCCGCGGCCCCGCTCGGCCTGCTCGCCGACGGGCTGCGCCGCCGGGCCGGCATCGGCCGCGCGGTCGCGCTGACCCACGGCCACGAGGTCGGCTGGGCCGCGCTGCCCGGCGCCCGGGGCCTGCTCCGCCGCATCGCCCGCGGCAACGACGTGATCACCTACCTGGGGGAGTACACCCGGACCCGGCTGGACCGTGCGCTGCACGGCCTCACCGACCTGCAGCGGCTCGCGCCCGGCGTCGACGTCGACGCCTACCACCCGGACGCCGGCGGTGACGAGATCCGCGCCCGGCACGGGCTCACCGGCCGCCCGGTCCTGGTCTGCGTGTCCCGGCTGGTGGCCCGCAAGGGGCAGGACACGCTGATCCGCGCGTTCCCCGAGATCCGCCGCCGGGTGCCGGACGCGGCGCTGCTGCTGGTCGGCGGCGGGCCGTACCGGCCGACGCTGGAACGGCTGGCCCGCGAGCACGGCGTCGAGCGGGACGTGGTCCTCACCGGCAGCGTGCCGTGGGCGGAACTGCCCGCGCACTACGCGGCCGGTGACGTCTACGCCATGCCCTGCCGCACGCGCAACCGCGGGCTGGACGTCGAGGGCCTCGGCATCGTCTACCTGGAGGCCTCCGCCACCGGCCTGCCGGTCATCGCCGGCGACTCCGGTGGCGCGCCGGACGCGGTGCTCCACGGCGAGACCGGCTACGTCGTGCCCGGACTCGACCTCCCGGCGCTGACGGACCGCGCGGTCACGCTGCTGACCGACCGCGACCTCGCGCGCCGGCTCGGCGCCGCGGGCCGGGAGTGGGTGGCCAAGGAGTGGCGCTGGGAGCAGCAGGCCGCGCGGCTGAGCGCCCTGCTCGAACCCCGGCAGACCGAGGGGCCGGCCGCGTAGTACAGCAGCCGGAAGCCACGGCTCAGCGGCCGGAAGCCACGGCTCAGCGGCCCGGAGCCACGGTGCGACACCCGCGGAGCCGCTCGCGCGGCGGGCCGGGGCGTACTCACGCGGCGCCCAGATGATCGTCGATCGCGGACGGCGGGCCGGGGTGGCCGAAGTGCCAGCCCTGCGCGGAGTCGCAGCCGATCGCGCGCAGCCGGGCGGCCTGGCCGGCGGTCTCCACGTTCTCCGCGGTGACGGTCAGGTTCAGCGTGTGCGCGAGCGTCACCAGCGTCGCCATGATCTTCTCGTCGACCGGGGAGTCGCCGGTGCGCAGCCCCTCGACGAACGCGCCGGCCACCTTCAGCTCGCGGACCGGCAGGTGCCGCAGGTAGGCCAGGTTGGAGTAGCCGGTGCCGAAGTCGTCGATCGCCAGCCGGACACCCATCGAGGAGAGCGCGTCGAGCACGCCGACGTCCACCCCGGCCATCGCGTCGCTCTCGGTGATCTCCAGCTGCAACCGGTCCGGCGGCAGGCCGGTGCGCTCCAGCACCTCGGCGACCTCCGCGATCAGGCCGGGATCGCCGACCTGGCGGACCGCCAGGTTGACGCTGACGAACGGCGCGTCCGGGCTCGCGTCCAGCCAGCGGCGGGCCTGCGCGCACGCCTCGCCGAGCACCCAGGCGCCGAGCCGGACGATCAGCCCGGTCTCCTCGGCGAGCCCGACGAATGTGTCCGGCCGCAGCACGCCGAGGCTCGGGTGCCGCCAGCGGACCAGCGCCTCCACGCCGCGCAGCCGGCCGCCGGCCAGCGCGACCAGCGGCTGGTAGTCGACGAAGAACTCGCCGCGCTCCAGCGCGGCCGGCATCGACGAGGCCAGCGTGTACCGGGCGATCTCGTTGGCGTTGCGGTCCTCGTCGTAGAGCGCCCAGCGCCGCTTGCCGCTCTCCTTGGCCCAGTGCAGCGTGATGTCGGCCGCGCGCATCACGTCGCTGGGTGAGGAGCCGCCGGTCTCCCGTTCCACGATGCCGATGCTGGCCGAGACGGCGAGCCGCTGGCCGTCCACCTCGAGCGGCTCGTTGATCGCGTTCAGCGCCCCGTCCGCGACCTTGACCGCGTCCTCGGTGCTGGTGGTGCCCTCGATCAGGATGACGAACTCGTCGCCGCCGAGCCGCGCCACCAGGTGGTCGCCGACGCTGCGCCGCAACCGCCGGGCCACCTCGACCAGCAGCAGGTCGCCGGCGTGGTGGCCGAGCGAGTCGTTGACCATCTTGAACCCGTCCAGGTCCGCGAAGCAGACCGCGAGCCGCTGCGGCGGGCCGGCGAACGCGGTGTGCAGCCGGTCGGTGAACAGCGCCCGGTTCGGCAGGCCGGTCAGCGAGTCGTGGGTGGCCTGGTGCCGGAACCGCGACTCGCTCTTGCGCAGCGCGGCCTCGGCCTCCTCCCGGGACACCATCGCGGCCCGCCGGATCGACTCCTGCTCGTCCAGCGTGCGGTCGCGCAGCGCGCGGGCGTAGCCGGTCGCGACCGTGCCCAGCAGCCGGGCCATCCGCCCGCCGGTGTCGGTCAGGCCGAGGTCGCGCACGAAGCGCTGATCGAGGACCTCGACGGTACGGCCGAGCCCTTCCGCGGAGACCACGTGCGCGCGGACCAGCGCGCCGCCCACCCGGTAGCCACGCCGCAGGCTGAACGGCTCGGCCAGCAGCGCGTCACGGAGCTCCAGCGTGAGCGCGCAGAGCCGCTCCTCCAGCTCGCCCTGGCTCATCGGGAGGTAACTGGTGCCGGAGATCGCCTTCGCCCAGGCCCGGGCGAATGAGGCGACCCCCCTGTCCGGCTCGATCACGCAGGCCCCAGCCTGCCCACACCGCCGAGGAACACCACGCGCTCCGCGTCCTCCGTGTCGTCCGTCGGGTCGGGCCGCCACAGCGGCACCCACACCAGCCCCGGGTCGAGCAGCTCGAAGCCGTCGAACCAGGGCAGCAACGTGGCCCGGTCGCGGGCGCTCAGCGGGTTGTCGGTCTGCTGGTAGACCGCCCGGCCCTCGGCCCGCTCCTCCTCCGTGCGGCCCTCGTCGCTGGCCTGGGAGAGCACCAGGTAGCTGCCGGGGGCGAGCGCGTCCCGGAGCCGGGCGATCAGGCCGGCCGGGTCGTCGGAGTCCGGGATGAAGTGCGTGACGGCGACGATCAGCACCGCGATCGGCGCGTCGAAGTCGAGCAGCGCGCGGATGCCGGGATCGCGCACGATCCGCTCGGGCTCGCGCAGGTCGGCCTGGACGACCACGGTGCGGTCGTTGCCGGCCAGGATCTCCCGCGCGTGCGCCACCGCGATCGGGTCGATGTCCACGTAGGCCACCCGGGCGTCGGGCGGCGCGATCTCGTGCACGTTGCCCACGGTCGGGATGCCCGAGCCGATGTCCAGGAACTGCCGCACGCCCCGGGCCGCCAGGTAGCGCACGGCCCGGCGCATGAACGCGCGGTTCGCCTGGGCCATCAGCGGCGCCTCGGGAACGGCCGCGATCATCGCCTGCGCGGCGGAGCGGTCCACCGCGAAGTTGTGCGACCCGCCGAGATAGTAGTCGTACATCCGGGCGACGCTGGGCCGTTCGATGTCGATGGTCTCCGGTGCCCACTCGGGCCGATGCATGCACGCCCCTCAATGACGATGGCTGGGTCAAGGCCGCTGCTATTCTGCCCGTTCCGTGCCCGGCTATCCAGACCGTACGGAATATCCCTTCAGATGAAGATCAACATGGCGCGCCCGGGGGCAGGTGGGCGCGGGTGGCCGCAAAAAGCATCCACCGATCGGCTGAAAGGTGGCACCAAAAAGGCGAGCGCGCCTCATGAAAAAGGAGCGCCCGCCTGAATGGGAATGGGTCAGAACTTCGGTGCGTCCGGCGCCTCGAGAAGGCCGAGCCGGAGCGCGGTCATCAGTGCCTGGGCGCGATTGGCCGCGCCCAGCTTCTCGTACAGCTTGGAAATGTGCGTCTTGGCCGTGGACTCGCTGACGAACAGCTGCTTCGCGATGCCGGCGACGCTCATGCCGTCCGCGAGAAGGCGCAGCACCTGACCCTCGCGCGGGGACAGCTGCGGGCCGGACGGCGCGAGCCGGCGCTTCATCGCCTCGGCCAGATCGGCCGCGGTGAACGCGCTCGGCGCGGACGCGGCGTGCCGTGCGGCGGCCACCACCTCGTCGGCCGGTGCGGTCTTCGGCACGAACGCGGACGCGCCCGCCTCCAGTGCACCGAACAGCTGGTCGTCCCCCGCATACATGGTCAGGACCACGATGCCCATGGTGGAGCTGTTCTTCCGCAGCGCCCGGGTGGCCTCCAGGCCGCTGCCGTCCGGCAGGCGAAGGTCCATGATGACCACGTCGGGCTGGAGCGCGCCGGCCTGGCGGACCGCCTCGGCGGCCGTGGCGGCCTCACCGACCACCTCGAACTGCCGGTCGCGCTCGAATGCGTGCCGCAGTCCCTTTCGGATCAGGTCGTGATCATCGACAAGAAGGACCTTGGTGCGCGTCGTCGGCGCAGGGCTGGTCGACATAGCTCGGTTTACTCCCCTTCTAATGCGTTGCCGCTATCGCGCACGCTATCGCGTCGGGGCGAGGCTCCGAGCACCACCGCCACCGTCGTTCCACTCGGATTCCGCGGCCTAATCTCCAGGCGGCCACGGATACGTTCCGCTCTCTCATTCATGATCGCAAGACCGTAACGGCCGTCCGGTCGCTTATCCGCCATTCCCTGTCCATCGTCCGTCACCTCGATGCGGGCGTAAGGGGGGTCCACCTCGCAGGTGACCCACAGGTTCGAGGCGCCGGCGTGCTTGCGCGCGTTCGTGATCGCCTCCTGCGCGATGCGCAGCAGCTCCGCCTCGGTGGCGGCCGGCAGCCGGGCCGTGGACTCGTCCAGCGTGTAGTGCACGCGCAGACCCGCGGCGGAACCGACGGTCCGCGCGTACTCCGCGATCGCACCGGCCAGCCCGCCGTGCCGGTCGACCTCGGACCGCAGCTCGAACAGGGACAACCGTAGCTCGGTGATCACGCGAGTGACCTCGCCGCGCAGCGTGCGCAGCTCCTCCGCGGTCTCCTTCGCGTCCTCCGGCAGCGTGGCCAACGCGTTGTCGATTCCGTAGCCGACCATCACCAGCTCCTGGGCGACGCCGTCGTGGATCTCCCGGGCCAGGCGCTGCCGTTCCTCGTTGGTGGCCAGCGAGCGCACCTCGTCGAAGAGCAGCGCGGCCTCCAGGCGCAACGCGGCCGGGCCGGTCACCGAGGTCACCTTCGCCACCACCGGCGCCGGGTACGCCAGGCTGGTGTTGGTCTCCACCACCACCAGGCCGATCGACCGCACGCCCGCGACCAGCGGCACCACCAGCGCGGACACCTCCGCGCCGCGGTGCGAGCGGGACTGCGAGCGGCTCGCCGTGGCCGGCTGCTGGCTGGCCCACGCGTCCGCGATCGCGGAGTCCGCGTCCAACGTGGTCTCCCAGTCGACGCGCTCCATCGCGGACTGGGCCAGCACCACCAGCCGCCCGCCGCCGCTCGCGGTCAGCACGGCCGCGCGGTCCGCCGGCGCGACCGCGCGCAGCTCCTCCAGCAGGTGCTCGGCGATGCCGCCCGGGTCCAGCGTGGCGCCGGGCAGCTGACGGGCGACGCTGCGCAGCTGGGTGAGCAGGCGCGTCGCCTCCGCGTACGGCTGTGGCTTCGTCTCCCGCACCAGCATCCACCGCCTCAGCGTGTCGGCCGCGAACGTGCCCAGCCCGCCCAGGATGAGCCACTGCGCGCAGACCGCCATGTAACCGATCTGCGTGATCTGCGGCCCGCTCGGCGTCACGTTGACCGCGCCGCTGGCCAGCAGCGTGCCCGCGGCCGCGCCGAGCAGCACCGCGCCCTCGCGGGAGCGCCGTTGCAGCGCCGCGACCGTGAGCGGGACCGCCAGGTAGGGCAGGATCACCTCCGCGCCGACGCCCGGGCCGAGACTGCCGACCGCGCTGGCCGCGCCGGCGACGTCGCTGGCCGCCAGGCCGACGACCACGACCTCGGCGAACCGGGCGGCGGGCGCGAGGATGCGATGCCGCGGCGCGACCACACCGGGGATGCTGAGGAACAGCAACGCCACGATCCACCAGAGGCGGTCCGGGTCCCGGGTGATGATCAGTGTGAGCAGCGCGACGAGCGCCAGCATCACGAAGCGAGCCGCGACCGCCAATGGATGCGGACGTGGTGCGACGGGGGGTGAGGCGGCCACTCCGGGATGCTATCGCCTGCCCGGAGTTCCACCGTCACTTGGTGTAGATGGCGGCGATGTCGTCCGCGTACGTCTTGTGCACCACGTTGCGCTTGACCTTGAGCGACGGGGTCAGTTCGCCGGTCGCCTCGGTGAAGTCGCGGCCCAGGATCCGGAACACCTTGATGGCCTCCGCGCTGGACACGGCCTTGTTCGCCGCGTCCACCGCCTTCTGGATCTCGGCCCGCAGCGCGGGGTCGCCGGCCAGCGCGGCCACCGTGCTGTCGGCATCCCGACCGTTCGCCGCGAGCCAGCCCGGCCAGGCCTCCTCGTCGATCGTGATCAGCGCGGCGATGAACGGCTGCCGGTCGCCGACCAGCACGCTCTGGCTGATCAGCGGGTGCGCGCGGAGCCGGTCCTCGAGCACGGCCGGGGCGACGTTCTTGCCGCCCGCGGTCACGATGATCTCCTTCTTCCGGCCGGTGATCGTCAGGTAGCCGTCGTCGTCCAGCTCGCCCAGGTCACCGGTGCGGAACCAGCCCTCGTCCAGCACCTCGCGGGACGCGTCCGGGTTGTTCCAGTAGCCGCCGAACACGATGTCGCCCTGCACCAGGATCTCGCCGTCGTCCGCGATCCGGATCGTGACGCCGGGCAGCGGGCGCCCGACCGAGCCGATCCGGATCGCGCTCGGGATGTTCGCCGCGACGGCCGGCGAGGTCTCGGTCAGGCCGTAGCCCTCCATCACCAGCACGCCGACGCCGCGGAAGAAGTGCGCCAGCCGGGCGCCGAGCGGCGCGCCACCGGAAACCGCGTCCGTGCACCGGCCGCCCATCGCGGCGCGCAACTTGCCGTAGACCAGCCGGTCGAACAGCGCGTGCCGGGCGCGCAGCAGCAGACCCGGTCCGCCGGAGTCGAGCGCCTCGCTGTACGCGATCGCGGTCGCCTCGGCGCGCGCGAAGATCGCGCCCTTGCCGCCGGCCTCCGCCTTCGTCTTCGCGCCGGTGTAGACCTTCTCGAACACGCGCGGCACGGACAGCAGGAACGTCGGCTTCACCGCGGCCAGGTCGGGCAGCAGCGTGCGGGTGTCCGGCGAGTGCGCGAGCGTGGCGCGGGTGGTCACCACCGCGATCTGGATCAGCCGGGCGAACGCGTGCGCCAGCGGCAGGAACAGCAGCGTGCGGGACTCGCCCTTGAACAGGTGGTCGAACGCGACCACCGCGTTCAGCACCTCGGCCAGCAGGTTGCGGTGGGTCAGCGAGCAGCCCTTCGGGCGCCCGGTCGTACCGCTGGTGTAGATGATCGTGGCGACGTCCGCGGCGCGCGCGGCCCGGCGGCGCTCCTCGACCGCCTCCGCGTCGACCGGTTCGCCGGCCGCGGTCAGCGTGGCCAGGCCACCGGCGTCGATCTGCCACACCTCGCGCAGGTCGGCCAGGTCCGCGCGCAGGCCGGAGACGAGCAGCGCGTGCGCGGTCGTCTCGACGAACAGGGCGACCGCGCCGGAGTCGGCCAGGATCCAGGAGACCTGCTCGGCGCTGGAGGTCTCGTAGATCGGCACGGTGACGGCACCGGCCGCCCAGACGGCGTAGTCGATCAGCGTCCACTCGTACCGTGTCTTGCTCATCAGGGCGACCCGGTCGCCGGGCTGGACACCGGCCGCGATCAGGCCCCGGGCCACCGCGACCACCTCGGCGTGGAACTCGGCCGCGGTCACCGGCGACCAGGCGTCGGCGGTGGCGTCGGCACGGCGCAGGAACGACACGTTCTGTGGTGCGATGCGCGCGTTGTCCCATACCGCGTCGGTAAGGGTCGTGGTGTCGGCGATCGTGACGACCGGGGGGACGGAGAACTCGCGCACCTGACAGCTCCTCGGAGGTGGGGGCCCGTGTCACGGCCCTGATACAGCAGAAACGTACCGCCCGTGACGGTGATCCAACACATCCGCCCGGCTGCGTTCCGGCCGGAACCGACGCGCTGCTTCACCAACCCCCGCCGGAAGTGTCGGAGCCTCGCGGTAGCCTGCCCGCATGGCGGACTCCTCCACCCAGTCGATCGTTATCGCCGCACCGGCCGAGCGTGTGGCCGAGGTCGTCTCCGACTTCGGCAGCTACCCCCAGTGGGCCGACGCGTTCAAGCAGGTCGAGGTCCTCGAGGAGTACGAGGACGGATATGCCAGCCAGGTCCGGTTCGTCATCGACGCGGGCGTGCTGGCGGACGAATACACGTTGCAGTACGAGTACGCCGAGGACCTCTCCCGCATCGAGTGGCACCTGGTCGCGCCCTCGAAGATGCAGAAGGCGCAGCGCGGCTCCTACGACATCACGCCGAACGCCGACGGCGGCACCACCGTGACGTACACGCTGGAGGTGGATCTGTCGATCACCACGATCGGCATGATCCGGCGCAAGGCGGAGAAGCGCATCATGGATACGGCGCTCAAGGAGCTCAAGCGGCGGGTGGAGAGCCTGCCGGCCGGCTGACACACCGCACAGGGGGCTTGATCATGGCGACTCCGGACCCGTCCGGCACCGGCTCGGCACGCGAGGAGGCGGAGCGCCTGGTCGCGGCCGTGCTCGCCCGTGCATCCGAGGGAGCGAGCCAGGCCGCGTGGATGGCGCAGGGCGCGAAGTTCGCCGCCCGCGCCTCCGGCCACGAGACGACCAGCGCGGGCCTCGGCCTGCTCGGCGACGCGTTGCGCGGCGTCGCGAAGACCGCCTCCGGTTTCAGCGAGGACCTGCACAAACACTCCGAGGGTACGGCCGGCGGCCGCGCGACGGCCCGGCCACCGAAGGAACCCACGAGCGCCTCCGGACCGGCCGCCACCACCACGGCGGCCCCCCGCACCGCCTCGCCGGCGGCTCCCCACACCCAGCCGGCGTCTTCCGGCACCGGGCCGGCGTCTTCCGGCACCGGGCCGGCGTCTTCCCGCGCCGAGCCGGGGGCTTCCGGCGCCGGTCCGGACGCGCCCGGCGCGGTCCCGGCCGGCGACGCGAGCTCCGCCCGCGCGCGGGACGGCCGGGTCTTCGCGGCCGACGGCCCGCAGGCCTCGCACGCCGGGTGGGCCACCGGGAGCGCGGAGTGCTGTGTCTGCCCGGTCTGCCGCGCGATCACCATGGTCCGCAACCCCACGCCCGAGTTCGCCGAGCAGCTCGCCACCAGCGCCGGCGATCTCGCCGCCGGCGTGGCCGGCCTGCTCCGCGCGTTCTCCACCGCCGCCGCCGACCGCACCACCTGGTCCGCCACGGCCGACTCCGGTGCTGCGGCCGGCTCCGGCGCGGCCGGCTCCGGCGCGGCCGGCTCCGGTGCGGCCGGCTCCGGTGCGGCTGGCGCGGGCGCCGGCTCGGGCGGGACTAGCTCCGGCGTGGCCGGTTCGAGCACGGCCGGCACGGGCGCCGGTTCTGGCGCGGGCGGCTTCGGCGCGGCTGGCGCGGGCGCCGGTTCGGGCGGGACTAGCTCCGGCGTGGCCGGCTCGAGCATGGCCGGCACGGCCGGCACGGGCGTCGGCTCTGGCGCGGGCGCCGGTTCTGGTGCGGGCGGTTCCGAGGTGCCCGGTGGGGCGAAGGCGGGGGAGAAGGCGCCGCACGAGGACTCCGGCACCGGCTGGCCGGGGGACGACCCGTGGTCCGCCGCGACCCGTGCCGCGGCCGCCGGCAACGGCGGTGGTGACCCCGGCAGCAGTGGCGCGGCGGCGACCGGCGATCATGAGCGGGGGTCCCGCGGCACCGTCTAACGGGATGACGCGGTCTCAACCCGGCGCGCCACGCGTCGGCGGAGGATGGGGTCAGGTAGTGATCAAGCGGGCGCCGGCGGGTGTCCGCCGGTCGTACGTGCCCGGGATGGCGCGGGCACGTACTGGGTAACACACCCGGCACGGACGGTTATGAGGGGAGCGGCGGCGGTGACGCTGACCATCGGAGTCGACATCGGCGGCACGAAGGTGGCCGGTGGGGTCGTCGATCCCCACGGCGAGGTCCTGGCCCAGACGCGGCGGGAGACGCCGGCGGACGACGTCGCCGAGACCCGCGACGTGATCATCGACGTGGTGCGGGAGCTGGCCGCCGGGCACGCGATCACCGCGGTCGGCATCGGCGCGGCCGGTTTCGTGGACGCGGGCCGCTCGACCGTGCTGTTCGCGCCGAACCTGGCCTGGCGCGACGAGCCGCTGCAGAAGTACATCTCGGACGCGACCGGCCTGCCCGTCGTGGTGGAGAACGACGCGAACGTGGCGGCCTGGGCCGAGTTCCGGTTCGGCGCGGCCCGGCACGCGGACGCCTCGATGGTGATGTTCACGGTCGGCACCGGCATCGGCGGCGGCCTGGTCACCGGCGGCCGGCTGGTCCGCGGCACCCACGGCATCGCGGCCGAGCTGGGCCACATGACCGCGGTGCCGGACGGCCACCCGTGCGGCTGCGGCCGGCTCGGCTGCATCGAGCAGTACGCCAGCGGCACCGCGCTGGTCCGGTTCGCCCGGTCCGGCGCGCGGCAGGACCCGCACCGCGCGGCGGCGCTGCTCGCGCTGGCGGGCGGCGACGCGGACCGGATCACCGGCCCGATGGTCACCCAGGCCGCGCAGGCCGGCGACCCGGTCGCGGCCGAGGCGTTCGGCCAGATCGGCTACTGGCTCGGCACCGTGATGACCGACCTGGTGCAGATGCTGGACCCGCAGGTGCTGGTGGTCGGCGGCGGCGTGGCCGACGCCGGTGAGCTGCTGATGGCGCCGGTCCGGAAGGCGTACGCGGATTCGCTCGGTCAGCGCGGCCGCTTCCCGGTCGCGGAGCTGCGCCCGGCCGAGATGGGCAACACCGCCGGCGTGATCGGCGCCGCCGACCTCGCCCGCCTGGTCGAGTAGCCCGCGACGCTCTCCCCGTGATCCGGAACGACCGGGAAACCGACGCCCGGATCACCGCGGCGGCACGGCTCGGGCGGCACAGCGGTCCGGCCGGCACGGACGTGACAGCGAACGACGTGACAGCGAACGACGTGACAGCGAACGACGTGACAGCCAACGACGTGACAGCCAACGACGTGACAGTGACGTCAGGGAGGGGTCGGCGATGACGGAGGGCGCACTGCGCGTGCTCACCTACAACGTGCACGGGCAGCGGGACGACCGGGCCGCGCTGGCCGAGGTGGTCCGGGCCGTCGCCGCGGACGTGGTGATCGTGCAGGAGGGCCCGCGCCGGTTCGGCTGGCGGAACCGCACCGCGAACCTGGCCCGCGCGTTCGGCGCGGTGCTGGCCGTCGGCGGCCTGCCGTCGCTGGGCAACCTGATCCTGACCGACATGCGCGTCCACGTGCACCGCACCTGGACCACCCGATTCCCGCTGACGCCGGGCCGGCACATGCGCGGCGCCGCGTTCGCGGAGTGCTCGGTGGGCCGGCGGCGGTTCACGGTCGCCGGCACCCACCTGTCGCTGGACGCGGCCGAGCGGGCGAGTCAGGCCGAGCTGCTGCGCGCGGAGCTGTCCGCGGTACGGACGCCGGTGGTGATCGGCGCGGACGTGAACGAGACGTCCGGCGGCGCGGCCTGGCGCACGCTCGCGGACGGCCTGACCGACGCGGCGGTCGCGGCGGACGCCACGGACCGCTGCACGTTCCCGCTGCACGGCCCGACCGGCCGGATCGACGGGATCTTCACCGATCCGCGTATCGAGGTGGTCCGCTACGACGTGGTGGACACGCCGCTGACCCGGCGCGCCAGCGACCACTTCCCGGTCGTCGCGGACCTGATCGTTCCGGAGCTGCCCGGCACCTGACCGCGACAGCGAGCCGGCACCGGAACGCGGCGCAGCCGCGCCCCGTGCATGCGGGGAGGCCCACGGCGTACCCGCTGATGTTCTGATTTTTTGCTCCTGGGGTGGACAGGTATGGCGGAAATCGAGAGGATTTCGCGGTGCCCAGCTCCGCCGAGTTCGACAGTGCGACGCGTCCCGTCTATGACCGGGGGGACGACACGGTCTGTGTGATCGGTGCCGGGCTGAGCGGGCTCGCGGCCGTGAAGAACCTGAAGGAGCACGGGTTCGGCGTCGACTGCTACGAGCGGGAGACCACGGTCGGCGGCGCGTGGAACTGGCGGAACGACCGCAGCCCGATGTCCGCCAGAACCCACCTGATCTCGTCCCGGCCGATGTCGGAGTTCCCGGACTTCCCGATGCCGGACGACTGGCCGGACTATCCGGACCACGCCCGCTACCTGACCTATCTGGAGCGTTACGCCGACCACTTCGGCCTGCGCCCGCACGTCTGGTTCGGCACCGAGGTGGTCTCCGTGGAGCCGGCCGACGAGGCCGGTCGCTGGGACGTGACCACGCAGAGCACCGGCCGGGCCGGCGGCACCCGCACCCACCGCTACCTCGCGGTCGTGGTGGCGAACGGGCACAACTGGGCGCCGCGCATGCCGCGGATCGACGGTCTGGACGACTACCGCGGCAAGGTCATCCATGCGTCCGCCTACAAGGACCCGGCGGAGTTGCGCGGGCGCCGGGTGCTGGTGGTCGGCGGCGGCAACAGCGGCGTGGACATCGCGGTCGAGGCCGGCGCGCAGGCCGTGAAGACCTGGCACTCCACCCGGCGCGGTTACTGGTACACGCCGAAGTACCTGCTGGGCCGCCCGGCCGACCAGGTGCACGTGCGCGCCCAGGGTCTTCCGCTGCGGGTGCGGCAATGGCTGTACCGGCAGCTGGTCACGAGGACGCTCGGCGACCCGGTCCGGTTCGGGCTGCCGGCGCCGGACCACCGGCCCTACGAGTCGCACCCGGTGCTCAACAGCCAGTTGCTGCCCGCCATCGGGCACGGCGACGTCACGCCGGTGCCGGACGTGGCGCGGTTCCACCGCACCGAGGTGGAGCTGTCCGACGGCCGCACGATCGACCCGGACCTGGTGGTGCTCGCCACCGGCTACCAGCCGCGCTTCGAGTTCCTCGACCCGGCGCTGACCGGCACGGACGCGGACGGCCGGCCGCACCTGCTGCTGCACGCGTTCGCACCGCGGCATCCCACGCTCGCGGTCACCGGCCTGCTGCAGCCGGATTCCGGCATGGGCCCGCTGGTGCACTGGCAGACCGTGGCGTTCGCCCGCTGGCTGCGGCTGCGCGCCGCCGACCCGGACCGGGCGGCCGGCGTGTGGCAGCGGCTCCAGGCCGAGGCGGACCGGCCGCTCACCACGACCGGGACGACCGGCTCGCCGCGGCACTGGTTCGAGGTCAGCTACCGCAACTACCTGACGGCCCTGCAGCGGCTGCTGGACTCCACGGAGGTGCCGGCGTGAGGATCGACCGCTCGGCCGACTGGGCGGCTCCGATCCCGCCGGTGCGGCGCGAGGTGCTCAGCGCCACGCCCGAGACCGACGACGGCCGTCCGCCGCTGCTCTTCGTGCCCGGTTACGGCCACGGTGCCTGGCTCTTCGCGGAGCACTGGCTGGAGCACGCGGCCGGGCGCGGCTTCGGAGCGCACGCGCTCAGCCTGCGCGGGCACGGCCGGTCCGGTGACGCGCCCGGGGCCGGCCTGCGCGCCTACGCCCACGACGTGGTGCAGGTCGCGGCGTCGCTGCCGCGTCAGGCCGTGCTGATCGGGCACGGCGCCGGCGCGCTGGTCGTCGCGCACGCGCTGGCGCGATACTCCGCGCGGGCCGCGGTGCTGGTCGCGCCGGTGCTCGGCGGCTGGGGCACGCTCGGAGAGGCGCTCCGCCGGAACCCGGGCGGCACGCTCCCGGCGCTGGCCGGTGCCCGCCTGCGGGTCAGCCGCCGGCAGCTGTTCGGCCGGGAACTGCCGGACGACGTCGCGCGGGAGTACGCGTCCCGGGTGCGCTTCACCAGCCGCCGCGCGCAGTACCAGCTGATCACGCACCGCGCGCCGGAACCGCCGGCCGGGACGCCGCCGGTACTGGTGATCGGCAGTCAGCACGACGCGATCGTCTCCCCGGCCGCGCTGAACCGGGCCGCCCAGCGGTTCGGCAGCACGCCGCTGCTCTTCCCCGGCATGGGCCACGACCTGATGCTGGACACCCGCTGGCGCGAGCCGATCGACGCGATCCTGGACTGGCTGGAGAAGAACTAGGCCGTCAGCCGGTCGGCCAGCGTGCCGGTGTTCTCCAGCGCGGTCAGGTAGTCGCGGGCCCAGTCGCGGATGTCGTGGTCGCGCAGGTGGGTGCGCATCGCGCCCATCCGCTCGGCCCGCTCCGCCTTGGGGCAGTCGATCGCGTCGATCAACGACCGCTTCAGCCCCTCCAGGTCGTGCGGGTTGACCAGGAACGCGCGGTCCAGCTCGTCCGCCGCGCCGGCGAACTCGGAGAGCACCAGCACGCCGCCGCCGTCCATCCGGGCGGCCACGTACTCCTTCGCGACCAGGTTCATCCCGTCGCGCAGCGGCGTCACCACCATCACGTCCGCGGCCTGGTAGAGCGCGGCCAGCTCGGACCGGTCGAACTGCTGGTTCAGGTAGTGGATCGCGGGCTCGCCGACCCGGCCGAACTCGCCGTTGATCCGGCCGACCTCGCGCTCCACCCGGTCCCGCAGGATCGCGTAGTGCTCGACCCGCTCCCGGCTCGGCACCGCGACCTGCACCATCACCGTGTCCCGCACCTTGACCAGGCCGTCCTCCAGCAGTTCGCTGTACGCCTTCAGCCGGTGCTCGATGCCCTTCGTGTAGTCCAGCCGGTCCACGCTGAGCAGCACGTGCTTCGGATCGCCGAGATCGGTGCGGATCTGCCGGGCCCGGGCCTGCACGTCCGGCCGCCCGGACAGCGCCTCCATCTCGGCCACGTCGATCGAGACCGGGAACGCGCCGGTCCGGACGAACCGCTCGCCGACCGCGATCCGCCGGTCGGTGGCCGGCAGGCCCAGCACCTTCGTGCAGAGCTGCGCGAAGTTGTGCGCGGCCTGCGCGCGCTGGAAGCCCACCAGGTCCGCGCCGAGCAGCCCGCGCAGCAGCTCCGCCCGGCGCGGCAGCTGCATGAACAGCTCCGGCGGCGGGAACGGCACGTGCATGAAGAACCCGATCAGCAGGTCCGGCCGCATCTCGCGGAGCAGCGCCGGCACCAGCTGCAGGTGGTAGTCCTGGACCCAGACCACCGCGTTCTCCGCCGCGACCTCGGCCGTGGCCTCCGCGAAGTGCTGGTTGACCCGCTGGTACGCATCCCACCAGCTGCGGTGGTAGGTCGGCTGCTCGACCGCGTCGTGGTAGAGCGGCCAGAGCGTCGAGTTCGCGAAGCCCTCGTAGTAGTGCGCGAAGTCGTCGTCGGTGAGCGGGACCGGGCGCATGCTGATGCCGCCGATGTCCGGCAGCTCCGGCGCCGGGCCGGCCGTGCCGGACCAGCCCACCCACGTCGCGGTCGTGTGCTCGAGGATCGTGTGCAGCGCACTGACCAGCCCGCCCGGACTTCGCCGCCACTCGCAGGCCCCGTCCGGGGCGATGTTGTCGTCGACCGGCAGCCGGTTGGCCACCACCACGAGCGAGCTTTGACGCATCCGGGAGCCTCGTTTCGCGTTCACTGTCGCGGGAGCTGTGCGGATTGTGCGCATGAATCTAGGGGCGTCAGTATTTCTACTGACGCAAGGTTACATGTCTATTACCGGTCGCTGACCGTCATCAATGGGTCATCCGCCGATTACCGGGCAAAAAGCCCGACTGGGGCCCGTGAGCTCGGTCACGTGATCGCGTCAGACGACGGCGCCGTCGCCCGGGGTGTCGTCGTCGTCGCCGGTCCGCAGCCGCCAGACCAGCGTCACGAATCCCGCGATGATCCCGCCGAAGCCGATCAGCATCGCGTAGTTCCGCTGGATCGGCAGCACGCTCGGGAACACGAACAGCATGAAGCCGGCGAAGATCCCCAGTATGCCGAGCAGCGCCGGCGTCGAGATCCGCGGCATCGGCGGCGGTGGCGGCGGCACGTACCGCTCGTCGTCGCCCGGCAGACCGGCGCCGAACGTGTCCAGGCCGTCCAGCAGCGACGGTTCCTCCCGCGGCACCGTCACCCCGCTGAACTCGGTCGCCGAGGTCAGCCCGCGCCGCTTCTCCGGCGGCGGCGCCATCGGATCGTGGCCGTTCACCTTGTCGGTCTTGCGGCGGTTGCGCTCCTGCGGCTTGTCGGTGACGTTCTCCGACTCCGGCCACGGGGTCGACGCCGGGTCCACGGCCGTGTCGAAACCGGCCACGATCCGCGCCCACTCCGCGTCGACGTCCGGTTCCTTCTTCCCGGCCGGCTCCTCCGGCGTGATCGACTCACCGCCCGCCTCCGCGGACAGCTTCGCCAGGTACTCCCGCGCGAGGTCCAGGTGCGCCCGGTCCACGAACAGCCGGTCCGTCGGCCGGGACGGCAGGTTCGTGGTCCGCGTCACCGGATCAAGATCCGCGGAAGGCTGCAGGTAGGCGGCGATGCCACCGGCGGCGAGTACGTCCAGCAGGTGCTCACCGACCCGAGGGTCGACGTCGCCCGCGACGGCGTACTCCGCCACGTGCAGTCCGTTGTCCCGCCGCCCGCGACGGGCACCACCCGCTGACATTAGACTCACCCCCTGTTCTCACCGTGCTCTGAATGGTGACACGACGCAGGCCGGTTCGGGGAGTGCGTTGTGGCGTGCCGCTCGCGCTTCGTAGGCTCGGCATCGGCACCGACCGTCGGCGCCGGCACCCCTCGGAAGGACCTCGGTGCTCTACTGGCTGCTCAAATGGGTCTTCCTCGGCCCGCTGCTGCGCGTCGTCTTCCGCCCGCGCGTCGAGGGCCTGGCCAACGTGCCCGCCACCGGTCCGGTCATCCTGGCGAGCAATCACCTCTCCTTCTCCGACTCGATCTTCATGCCGTTGATCATGCGTCGGAAGGTGACGTTCGTCGCCAAGGCTGAGTACTTCACCGGCAAGGGCATCAAGGGCTGGTTCATGAAGGCCTTCTTCGCCGGCACCGGCACCATCCCGGTGGACCGCTCCGGTGGCCGCGCCGCCCGCGCCGCGCTCGACACCCAGCTGCGCGTCCTCCGCGCCGGCAACATCGCCGGCATCTACCCCGAGGGCACCCGCTCCCCGGACGGCCGCCTCTACCGCGGCAAGACCGGCGTGGCCCGGCTGGCCCTGGAGAGCGGTGCCCCGGTCGTCCCGATCGCCATGCTGAACACGGACGACATCCAGCCGACCGGCAAACTGATGTGGAAGATCCGCCGCGTCCGGATCAACGTGGGCGAGCCGCTGGAGTTCTCGCGGTACGCCGGGATGGCCGGCGACCGCTACGTCGAGCGGGCCATCACCGATCAGATCATGTACCGGATCATGGAGCTCAGCGGCCGCGAGTACGTCGACGTCTACGCCGCCAAACTGAAGACCGCGCCCACCGCCGCCGCGCCGTCCGAGACACCCGCGGCACCGGCCGCGCCCCCGGCGCCGGAGATCACCGCCTGAACTTCGCTGCCCACGTCCGCCGTGGTCGCCTCCCGGTGCTCCCGCGGGCACCGCTCGGCCGCGGGCGGCCTCCCTGCCGGTCCCGCGGCGGTTCGACCGGTGCGTCCCGGGTCCGGGCCGGCTCGTCGGATGAGCGGGCCGGCTCGGCAGGGGAGCTGGCCGGCTCGTCAGAGGGCCCGGCCAGCTCGTCAGGGGAGCGTTTCAGCGAGGCGGAGGAGGCCGGTCGGCTCGTCAGGGGAGCGGTTCGGCGAGGCGGAGGAGGCCGGGGGCGCTGTTGCGCTCGCTGAACGCGGTCAGCGGGGCGAGCGCCTCGGCCGCACCGGTGGGATCCCCCTCGGCGCGCAGCGTGCGGACCAGGGCCGCGCGGGACAGAGCCTGGTCGCTGACCGCGCCGATGTCGTCGAAGATGGTGAGCGCGGCCCGGTGCGCGGCGGATGTGCCGGTGCAGGTGAGGATGGCGGCGTCGACCCACGGCGTGCGGCGCGGTGAGCGTTCCAGCAGCGTGCGGATCTGGTCGGCGCGGGCCGGCCCGAGCAGCCACGCGGCGTAGGCGGCCGCGAACACCCATTCGGCGAACGCCAGCGTCCGGGAGTCGCCGTAGTCCGCGGCCAGCTCGTCGAGCAGCGCGCCGGCCTCCGCGGAGCGGCCCTGGAGCGCGCGGCAGAGCGCCGCGTGCGCGAGCGTGGACCGCAGCACCTTGTGGAAGCCGGAGCGCCGCGCGGTCCGGACCGCCTCCTCGACCGGGTCCTCGACCGGCGGCGAGTCCTCGCGGAGCACGCCCATCCAGCCGGCCTGCGCGACCCAGTGCAGGTCCCACTCGATCGTCGGCAGCCGCATGTGGTCGTCGGCGGCGCGCAGCATCGCGGCCCAGTCGCCGGCGAAGTACGCGCGGGCCGCACCGTCGACGAAGGCCGTCGCGAGCGTGAGCCCGCTGGCCGACTCGAGCGGTGTGAACTCGTCGATCAGTTTCTGCGAGCCGGTGATGTCACCCTCCTCCTGCATGGCGAAGCCCAGGTTGTGGATCGCCCGCCGGAGGCTGGTCAGCTGCTGTTCGCGGCAGTGCTGGGTGATCTTCTGCAGGCGGCGCAGGCCTTCCTGCTCGCCCTGCAGGTACTGCGCGACCGCCGAGGTGATCAACGCACTGGCCCGGACCTCGGCCAGCCCGAGCCGGTTCGCCGCCTCGGCCGCGGTCTCGGCGGCCGCGATCGCGGTCGCGGTCTCGTAGTCGATCATGTGGACGCGGGCGTACTCGAGCAGCGCGAGCGCGGCCTCCTCGCTCGGCGGCAGCTTCTCGTACAGCGCGATCGCCCGGGCGAGATAGGCCAGGCAGGCGGGCCGGTCGGCGCGGGACAGCGCGGCGCTGCCGAGCAGCGTCCAGGCGCGCCCGGCGCCGTCCAGCCGCCCGGAGTCCTGCAGCGTGTGTGCGAGGGCGGTGAGCCGTTCCTCGCCGCCGCCGTCCAGGAACGCGTCCGCGTCGCGGAAGAACGCCAGCTCGGACGCGAACAGCTCGACGGCCGGGTCGGGCGCGGCCAGCAGCGAGCTCGCGCGCCGGACCAGCTCCTGCGCGGCGTCCAGCGCGTGCAGCGAGTACGCCCGGCGCGCGGCCCGCAGCAGTGCCTCCCGGGCGGGTGCGGCGTACGGCCCCGGGTCGAGCCCGAGCGTGCGGGCGATCTCGTGGGCGGCCCACCGGTGGTTGGCGAGCACCTCGGCCAGGTCGGTCTGCCGGCCGTCCGAGACGCGCTCCAGCCAGTCCGCGGTGCGCTCGTGCCGGGCGACCCGTTCGGCGCGGGGGAGCCGCTGGTAGCAGACGTCGCGGACCAGCACGTGCCGGAACGCGTACTCCAGCTGTCCCGCCATGCTCGAGTTGCCGCGCTCCTCGACCAGGTCGCGCTGTTCGAGCCGGAGCAGCGTGCGCTCGACCTCCTCGACCGGCTGGCCGACCGCGGTGGCGACCGCGCCGGGCCAGAACTGCATGCCGACCACGGCCGCGGCCTGGAGCACGGCCCGGTCCGCGGGGTCGAGCAGGTCGAGGCGGTTCGCGATGACGGCGCGCACGTTGTCCGGCATCGGCGGTGCCTCGTGCGCGTCGAGCCGCCAGCCGGGGCCGCCGGTCGGCCGGAGGCTGCCGTGGTCGACGAGCATCCGCACGTACTCGTGGGCGTAGAGCGGGTTGCCGTCGGCCAGCTCGACCAGCGGCGCGAGCAGGTCGGGGGTGAACGCGGCCTTGCCGAACATCAGCGAGTACATGGTGCTGATGTCGCTCTCCCGCATCGGCGGCAGCGAGATCGACGTGGTGCCGGTCATCGCGCTGGTCCACTGCGGGTACCGCTCGCGCAGCTCGGGGCGGGCGGTGCAGACGATCAGCAGCGGGATGCGCCGGGTGGCCGCGCCGAGCGACTCGATGAACCGCAACATCGGCGCGTCCGCCCAGTGCAGGTCCTCGAAGACCAGCACGGTGGCCTGCCCGGAGCTGAACCGGACGATGAACCGCCGCCACGCGGACTCGGACTCGCCGGGGGTGAGCCGGGCGCCGGGCAGGCCGAGCAACGGGCCGAGCGCGTCGGCGAGCCGCTGCGCGTCCTCCGAGCTGGTCAGGCCGGCCAGCGCGTCGCCGAGCCGCTGCCGGGCGGTCGCCTCGTCGTCGGTGTCCAGGATGCCGGCCTGCGACTTGACGATGTCGGCGAGCGCGGCGTACGTGACGTTCTCACCGAACGGCCGGCACTGGCCGACCCGCCAGCACACCTGCTCGCCGGTGATCCGCCCGGCGTGCCGGGCCAGCTCGCGCAGCAGCCGGGACTTGCCGATGCCGGCCGAGCCGAAGATCGTCACGAGCTGCGGGGTACGGCTGCTCACGGTCCGGCGCAGCGCGTTGACCAGCAGCGCCAGCTCGTGCTCCCGGTCGACCATCGGGGTCTGTTCCCGCTCCGCGCCGGCCGGGCGGGGCGGGCGGGGCGCCACGGCCAGCCACACGTCGCTGGGCCGGGAGCGGCCGCGCAGCGTGGTGGTCGGCTGCGCCACGTACTCGATCTCGTTCTTGGTGGCCTGGTAGGTCTCGTCGTCCGTGAGCACGCCGTCGACCGGCGCGGCGGCCTGCAGCCGGGACGCCGTGTTGACCAGGTCGCCGGCCACGATCGCCTGACCGCCGTCGTGCGCGGCGGTGAGGTTGACCAGCGCCTCGCCGGTGGTGATGCCGACCCGGAAGCGCAGGCCGGCCTGCTGGGCGCGGCCCTGCTTCGGCAGCACCCGCTGCAGCTCCAGCCCGGCGCGCACGCTGCGCAGCGGGTCGGCCTCGGTGGCGACCGGCGCGCCGAACAGCACCATGACCGCGTCACCGATGTACTTCTCCACCACGCCGCCGTACTGCCGGACGATCCGCCGCACGGAGCTGAAGTAGTCGTTCTGCATGATCCGGACCTGCTCCGGGTCGATCCGCTCGGTGTACGGCGTGAACCCGACCAGGTCGATGAAGAGCACGCTGATCCGCCGGCGCTCCTCCTGCACGACCGGCTGCGCGTCGGTCAGCGGCCGCCCGCAGCCGGTGCAGTAGAGCACGCCGGCCTGGTGTGCCCGCCCGCAGTGGACGCAGGAGGTCTGAAGGCTCGCCCCGCAACCGCCACAGAATCGGTCGTCGGGCGCGGCGGCCCGTCCACAGGCGAGGCATACGGGTCCGATGGGGTGCTCCCGACTCATGAATGCTTCCAGCTATCGACGCAACCCATCGTCACGGACGGTCGTCCGGCGGTGCAAGGGCACGGCGGATGCCGTCGCTCACGTGACCCCCGGCCGGCCGTCACGCACCGCTGTCACCAGCGGATTGTCCGACCTGTACAGATGGCGACAACTGTCCTGACAGGACCGGGTGAGCGGTTAGAGTCGGCGCCAGTCAATGAGCCCTCCTCGGCCCGGCCGTTCGCGGTCCGGTCGCTGTTCCGGCGCGAGCATCCGTGGCCGGGCCGAGGATCGCTCTCTCGGACGCGAGTGGGAGGACCGACGGTGGACGTGAAGCTGACGGTCGCGTGGGTCGATCGAGCGGGGGTGCGGCACAGCGCCGGCGATGTCGTCGACGTCGACCCGATCACGCTCGCCGAGCTGGAGGAGCACCAGATGGTGGACCCGGAGCAGACGACGGACGGCAAGGGCGCGACCGCCCAGGACGGCTACATCGGTCCTGGCAAGGTGGAGAAGGCCGAGGACGGCTACATCGGTCCCGGCAAGGTGGACAAGGCGGAGCAGCCCGCGACGCAGGGCGACTACATCGGCCCCGGCAAGGTCGAGTAGCGGCGAACCGATCGCGTGGCCCCCGCACCGATGCCGGTGCGGGGGCCACGATCGTGTGCACCGCTACTTGTCGACCATCCCGGCGCGGCGGCGCAGCGCGGCCACGTCGGTCACCACGATCCGGCGCCCCTCGGTGCGCAGCCACCCCCGGCTGGCGAAGGACCCGATCGCCTGGTTGACGCTCTGCCGCGACCCGCCGGCCATCTCGGCCAGCTGGCTCTGGTTGAGCTCGATCGTGATCATCGGTGCCTGGCTCTCGCCGGCCAGCCGGACCAGCGTCTTCGCCACCCGACCGGGCAGGTCGAGGAAGACGTGATCCGCGTTCTGCTCGGTGAGCCGGCGGATCAGTGCCCCCAACGCCCGCATCACCGCGTCCAGGATTCGTGGATTGGAATGCACCAGCTCCATGAAGGCGGCCCGGGACAGCGCCAGTGCGGTGCAGTCCTCGATCGCCTCCGCGGAGGCGGAACGCCCGGAGCCGTCCAGCAGCGACAGCTCCCCGAGCACGTCGGGCGGCCGCACCACGGTCAGCACGGCCCGCTCGCCGGTCGGTGCGGTCCGGAAGACCGCGACGGCGCCCCGCTTGAGCACTATGAGTGACTCTCCGGGGTCGTTCTCCACGAACAGAATCTGACCTTTACGGTACGTGCGTGGGACCGCCGCGGCGATCACCCGCTGTCGTACCTCCTGCTCCAGGCCGGCGAACATCTCGACGCCCGTGAGCGCATCGCCGGGATCCGGCAGGCGAACCTCCACGGTCCAACCCCTCCCCGGTCGGCACCGGCGTCGCGCCCACCCCGCGCTCGGCCGGACCGACGTGACATAAAACGGTCAACGCTTCCGCTGCGCTGCCACCCAGATCATGGCCTGTGTGTCGCGCTCTGTACACCCCTGTGCCCGTGTTCGTGACTGTGCTGTCACAGTCGACGCCGGATGGTATACGCATTCGCCGTCGCCGTGTGTAACGACCCCTTAGTGGGAACGCCCGGCGATTCAGGCCGAAACCGGGACAGCCGCCGACACAATCGCGCAGTGCCATTCTCCAACCCGCACCGGGACGATCGGCGAGCAATGCCAAAACCGAAAGTCCTTCTCGCGACGGTACGCCGTGCGTGGCACCACCCGGTCGACGACATGCGCGCGATCTGCCGCGGGGTGCACGCGAGCAGCTGGGAGGCGACCGCCGGGGGAGACCGGTTCACGCTCACCCGCGCACCGGCCCGCGCCCGCGCCGCGCTGGAGGCCGGCCTGGGCGCGCTGGAGCGGCTGGCCGAGCGCGGCCTCGGCGCCGGGCCGGCCGAGCGCACCGTGCACGGCGCGCTGACCACCGAGACCGCGATCAGCGTGCTGGCGCTGGTCCGCCGCGCCGAGGGCCGGCCGCTGCACCCGGCCGACCCGGTCGACGCGCGCTGGTGGGGCGACCTGCTCGGCGCCGCGCACCGCGCGCTGGACGGCTTCGACCACCCCGGCCTGCAGCACCACCGTTCCGACTGGCACGGGCTGGACCCGGACGCGCCGCTCCTGCCGCCGGCGACCCGGGACGCGGTGGCCCGCGCGATCGCGGCCGTCACCCGTCTGTGTGTCACCGACCGGCTGACCTACGGCGTGCTGCACCGGGACCCGTCCGCGCCGCTGTTCCTGATCGACCCGGAGACCGGCCGGACCGGCGTGCTCGGCTGGGGCCCGGCCGGCACCGGCCCGCTCGTCTACGACCTGGCCGCCGCGGTCCTCGCCGCGGACGGTCCGGAGGTCGCGGCGGAGCTGGTCGACGCGTACGCGCGGGCCGGCCCGGTGCACCGCGACGAGATCGAGGCCGCGCTGCCGGTGCTGATCGAGCTGCGCCGGGCCGCGCTGGCCGCCCGGCGCCCGGTCATCCGCGCCTCATGACGCGCCTCATGAGAGGTGCGTCGCCAGCCACTGTGCCGTCGCGTCGATCGCGGTCTGCCGGGACGTGCGGGCCAGGAAGTCGTGGCCCTCGCCGGGCAGCAGCAGATAGTCGTGCGGCACGTCGTCGCGCCCGCGCAGCGCCTCCAGCACCTGCTCGGACTCGTACACCGGCACGTTGGTGTCGTTCGCGCCGTGCACCAGCAGCAGCGGCGCGCGCAGCCGGTCCATCCGGTGCAGCGGTGACAGGTCGCGCAGCAGCTCCCGGTCGTGCTCCGGGTGCCCGTACTTGCTGACCGCGGCGGCCGCGATCCACGGCTCGGTGCGCTCGTAGAACGACGCGAAGTCGGACATGCCGCACTCGCTCACCCCGGCCGCGAACAGCTCCGGGAACGTGGTCAGCGCGGTCAGCGTGAGGTACCCGCCGTACGACCGGCCGATGCACCCGATCCGGTCCGGGTCCGCGATCCCGCTGCTCACCAGGTACTCCACGCACGCGGCGACGTCCGCGATCGCGCCGTACCGCCCGGCCCGGTTGTCCGCGTCCACGAAGCTGCGCCCGAACCCGGTCGACCCGCGCACGTTCGGCGCGAACACGGCCAGCCCGCGCGCGAGCAGCGCCTGGAACAGCGGGTTGTGCGCCGGCCGCCACTGCCACTCCGGCCCGCCGTGCAGGCTGATCACGGTCGGCCACGGCCCGTCGTGCTCACCGTCGGGCCGGTAGAGCCACCCGGAGATCGCCAGCCCGTCGCCGGAGCGCAGGTCGCAGAGCTGCGGTGCGATCACCACCGGCCAGCTCGGCTCGCCCGGCACCGGGGTGGCCGGCGCGGTCGGGTCGTCGCCGAGCGCGTGGCCCTCGCCCAGCGCCGGGTCGATCAGCCAGATCGTCCGGGGCTGGATCGCGCTCTGCACCACCAGCGCCAGCAGCCCGCCGTCCCCGGCGAACGCGCAGCCCTCGAAGACGTCCCCGGCCGGCGGCGGCAGCGCCCGCTGCTCGCGCGTGGCCAGGTCCAGCAGCGCCAGCTCGCTCACGCCGCCGTACCGGTTCCAGAGCAGCGCGACCGCGCTCCGGTCCTGGGTGACCGCGAAGTCCTCCAGCTCCGCGTCCGGGCGCCGGGCCAGCTCGACCACCTCGCCGCCGGTCACCGCGACCAGCGTCGCCAGGTCGGAGTGCGCGTCGGTCCGGGCCAGCACGGTCGCCCCGCCGTCCGCGAACCACCCACGGTCGGTGTTGCCGCCGGTCAGCGGCAGCGGCTCGGCCTTGCCGGTCGCGACGTCCAGCACCTCCAGCCAGCGGGCGCTGCGCGGCCCACGGCGCAGCAGCGCCCGGGACTCGTCCGCGGTCACGTCCAGCAGGTAGAGCATCTCGCCGGTGCACAGCTCCCGCCGCGCGCCGGTGGCCACGTCCAGCACCATCGCGCACGCGGTCGCCCCGGTCTCCGTGACGGTCAGCCGCGAGGAGCCGGGGAGCCAGTCGCCGAGCAGCACGGTCGTACCGTCGAAGCCGGCGATCTGCCGGTTCTGCGTGCCGTCCGGGCGGATCGCCCAGGCCTCCGCCCGGGGCGCGCCACCCGGCGTCGACACGTAGACGATCCACTCGCCGTCCGGCGACCAGGTGACGCGCGTGACCGGTTCGTCGCCGGTGGGCAGGAGTATCGGGTCCGCGCCGGTCCGGGTGTCCCGCACCCAGACCCGCGGCGCGCCGCTGAGATCGGAGACGAACACCACCCGGCCGCCGTCCGGCGCCAGGCTCGGTGACCAGCTGTCACAGGTCGTCGGGGACCAGCCGGGTGGCATCGGCGCGGGGCCGCCGGGCGGCGGCACGGCCAGTGCGGGAACGACGGGTCCGGGCAGCGTGGTCGCGCCCCCGAGCTCAGCGGTCATCTACACCCCGATCCGCTGGAGCCAGAGCTCCAGCAATCCCAGTTGCCACAGCGCGTTCGAGCCGAGCGTGGTGCGCGCCTCGTTCGGCGCGTCGAGCAGCTCGGTCACGTACTCCTTGCGGAAGAGTCCCCGCTGGCGGGCGGCCGATGCGGAGAGGGCGTCCCGCACGTCGTCGAGCAGGGGGCCCGAGAGGTGGCGGATCGCCGGCACCGGGAAGTAACCCTTCGGCCGGTCGATCACCTCGTCCGGGACCACGCCCCGGGCGGCGGCCTTCAGGATGCCCTTGCCGCCGTCGGCGAGTTTGAGCTCTCCAGGCATGGCCGCCGCGAGTTCGACCACCTCGTGATCCAGGAAGGGTACGCGGGCCTCCAGCCCCCACGCCATAGTCATGTTGTCCACCCGTTTGACCGGATCGTCCACCAGCATGACCGTGCTGTCCTGGCGCAACGCCGCGTCCAGCGCGGTCTCCGCGCCGGGGCGGGCGAAGTGCGACCGCACGAACTCCAGACTGGCGTCCGTGCCCAACGCCCATTCGGGGGACAGCTGTTCCATCAACTCGGCGTGCCGGCGGTCGAAGAAGACCCGGGCGTACGCCTCGGCGGCCTGCTCCCGGGGTACCCCGGCGAGCGGCGGGTACCAGTCGTAGCCGGCCAGGATCTCGTCCGCGCCCTGCCCGGACTGGACCACCTTGATGTGCTTCGCGACCTCCTGGCTGAGCAGGAAGAACGCGACGCAGTCGTGGCTGACCATCGGCTCGCTCATCGCCGCGATCGTGTCGTGCACCGCGGGCTGGAACCGGTCCGCGCCTATCTTGATCTTGTGGTGCGTGGTGCCGAACCGGCGCGCCATCAGGTCGGAGTAGAAGAACTCGTCGCCGCTCTCGCCGCCGGCCGACTCGAAGCCGATGCTGAACGTGGTCAGCCCGGTCTGGCCCTGCTCGGCCAGCAGCGCCACGATCAGGCTGGAGTCCAGCCCACCGGAGAGCAGCACGCCGACCGGCACGTCCGCGACCATCCGCCGCTCGACCGCGGTGCGCAGCCGCGTCATCAGCGCGTCCTGCCACTCGTCCGGCGTCATGATCGAGGTCCGGGCGTGCACCGGCTCCCAGTAGACCGTGTCCGAGTGCCGGCCGTCCGAGGTGATCACCCGGACCGTGGCCGGCGGCAGCTTCCGGACGCCGCGCAGGATGGTCATCGGCGCCGGCACCACGGAGTGGAACGTCATGTAGTGGTGCAGCGCGACCGGGTCCAGCTCGGTGTTCACGCCGCCGGCCGCGAGCAGCGCCGGCAGCGTGGAGGCGAACCGCAGGCCGCCCGCGGTCTCGGCGTAGTAGAGCGGCTTGATGCCGAGCCGGTCGCGGCCGAGCACCAGCGTGCCGGTCTCCCGCTCGACGATCGCGAACGCGAACATGCCGTAGAAGCGCTCGACGCAGCGCACGCCCCACCGGTGGTACGCCTTCATGATCACCTCGGTGTCCGAGGTGGAGCGGAACGTGTAGCCCGCCTGTTGCAGCTCGGTACGCAGCTGCCGGTAGTTGTAGACACAACCGTTGAAGACCATGGCCAGGCCGAGTTCGTCGTCGACCATCGGCTGCGCGCCCTCGTCGGACAGATCGATGATCGCGAGGCGGCGGTGGCCGAGCGCGGCGGGTCCCTCGGCCCAGAGGCCCTCCCCGTCCGGGCCCCGGGACTCCAGGCACGGCAGCATGCGCCGGACCGCCTCAGGGCCCGGCGCGGTGCCGTCGTATCTGAATTCGCCACCTATTCCGCACATGACAGACCTCCCATACAGGTGATGGGCACCGCCACCGTGCGGCCGACCTGTCTAGATTGCGTAGACCGCATTACCGGAGTGTGACGGCACCGTAAATGGTCGAACACGCAGCGCAGCGTTGCCGCTGTTCAGAACGGTGCGTGTACCCGGGCCCGGACTCCGGCAGTCCGGTCTGTGAGCTGTTCCTCCCGATCCGTGAGCGTCACCCGAGCAGCCAGGTGTCCTTCGCGCCGCCGCCCCGGGACGAGTTGACGATCAGGCTGTCCTCCGGCGCCACCCGGGTCAGCGCGGCCGAGCCCACCTCGGCGCCCTCGCCGAGGAAGACGAACGCGCGCAGGTCCACGTGCCGCGGCGCGAGCCGGTGGCCGTCGAAGACCGGGTGGGTGGAGAGCGAGACCACCTCCTGCGCGATCCACCGGTGCGGCGCGGCCGTGACCTGCCGCCGCAGCGCGGTCAGCTCGCTGTCCGACGCGTAGGGGCCGATCACCACGCGGTCGCCGCCGTACCCGTCGACCGGCTTGACCACCAGCTCGCCGAGCCGGCGCAGGATCTCCTCGCACTGCTCCGGCACGCCGCCCAGATAGGTCGGCACGTCCGCGAGCAGCGGCTTCTCGCTCAGGTAGTACTCGATGAACTTCGGCACGTACGCGTAGATCGCCTTGTCGTCGCCGACGCCGTTGCCCAGCGCGTTCGCGACCGCGACCCGGCCGGTGTGCACCGCGGAGAGGATCGGCCAGCCCAGCGGCATGCCGTCCGCGCCCGGCGCGTGCAGCAGCTCGTCCTCGTCCATCCGCAGGTAGATCACGTCCACCCGCTGCCGCCGCCCCTGCTGGACCAGGATCACCCGGCCGTCCTCCACCTGCAGGTCCGTGCTGACCGCGGCCGGCACGCCCATCTCCAGCGCGAGCAGCCGGTGCTCGAACCACGCCGAGTCCTCCGGGCCCCGGCTCAGCACCACGATCGACGGGTCGTTGCCCGCGGCCGGCGGCGCGGCCGCGACCAGCGCGCGGCGCAGCATGGCCGGCGTGTCGTCCACCGGCAGCAGGTTGTCCGGCAGCGGCAGCTCCGGCAGCACGGAGAGGGTCAGGCGGCGGTTCTGGATCGCGTACCCGATGCCGGACGGCACCCGGAGGTTGTCCTCCAGCACGTGCCAGCCGGTCTGCCGGTCCTTGACCAGGTCCATGCCGGCCACCTGGACGCGGGTGGACTGCCGCCGCATCAGCGCGCCGGTCGGCTTCAGGCCGGGGGAGCCGTCCACCACCCAGGCCGGGATGATGCCGTCCTTGACCGCCCACCGCTCGTCGTAGACGTCGCGCAGGAACGCGTCCAGCGCGCGGGCGCGCTGGGTGAGCCCGGCGCGCAGCGTCGTCCACTCGTCCGCGGCGACCAGCCGCGGTACGAGATCAAAAGGGAACAACCGGGTGCTGGCCTCGCCGGCCACGCTGAACGTCACGCCGCGCGCCCGCTGCTCCTCGTCCCGGAGCTGCTCGCGCTGCCGCAGCTCCTGCGCGCCGAGCCGGTCCAGCGCGCCGACGATCTCGCGGTACGCCGCCGGCGGCCCGGTGTCCGGGAACATCTCGTCGGCCGCGCTCGCGTAGTCGGCCAGCCGCCCGGCCGGGGCGCTGGCCTCGCGCACCTGCTCGCCGCCGCGTGTCTCCGCCAGGATCAGGTCGACCACGTCCGCCAGCCGGCCGCGCCGGGTGAACGCGCGCCGCTGCCGGGCCGCCGCGCTGCTCTGCCGCAGCGCCCGCTCCAGCAGGTCGGTGACCTGGTCCCAGTCGCCGGCCTCCTCCAGGTAGGGCCGCAGGCCGGAGGTGAGCCGGCGCAGCGCCTCGGCCGCGGGCACCGGCTTCGGGCCGCGCGGCAGGTCGATCAGGTCGCCCTCCAGGCCGGAGCGCGCGGCCCGCCAGAGCGCGGCGCGCAGCACCGGCGGCCGGGCCGGCGTGTACGGCGTACCCGCGCGCACCCGGTCGATCTCCTGCCGGACCACGGCCCGGAACAGGCCGGCCAGCAGCACCACGGTCTCCACGTCCGAGCTGGCGTCGGTGATCCGCAGCTCGACCGTGGGCACGTGCGCGGACGGCCGGACGTCGAAGTAGATCATCGCGGGGTCGCTGATCGTCTCCGTCGCGATCAGCTCGCGGACCAGCGCGTCGTGGTCGGCCGCGCTGTTGACCTGCCCGGGGTCGCCGGCCGTGGGCCAGCGCTGCCAGACGAGCGAGCGGACGCTCGCGTACCCGCTGTCCTGCCCCATCCAGTACGGCGAGCTGGCGGAGAGCGCGAGCAGCGACGGCAGCACCGGCTGCACCCGCTGTGCCACGGCCACGGCCAGGTCGCGGTCGTCGATGCCGACGTGCACCTGGGCGCCGCAGATCAGCTGCTCCCGGGCGAGCATCTGGTACTCGTCGAGCATGTGCCGGAAGCGCGCGGTGGGCGTGATCTCCAGGTCGTCGCCGTTGAGCAGCGGCACGGTGCCGGCCGCGGCGATGCCGAGACCGGACGCGTCCGCCACGCCGACCGCGAGCCGGCGCAACCGGACGATCTCCTCCCGGAGGTCGTCGAGCGTGTGGGTGACCGCGGTGTTCGTCTCCACCACCGAGCGTTGCAGCTCGGCGGTGAACGAGTCGGACGGCAGCCGTTCCAGCAGCTCGCCGGCGCGTGGCACCAGCTCCCGGGTGTCCAGGTCGATGACGTGGAACTCCTCCTCGACCCCGAGCGTGAGGGCGTGCGAACCCGGCTTCGGGTCCGGCGGGGCAAGCGTCGTGGCGTCTTGCGGAGTATCGACCATTCTCGTTCCCACCTCGTGGTGCCGACTGTCCGGGAACTGTTCCCAGGGCACATGCCGACTGTGTTTCGGGCCGGTTAAGGTGCGCGACCCACTGGCCCTCTTTACCCGATCATGGGTCACCGCACGCACCCCTGGATGGGGTGCCACCATCAGCATGGGTGAGGATGGTGCGCGATGACATACCGCTACTTCTATGACTGTGAGTTCATCGAGGATGGTCGAACGATCGACCTGGTCTCGATCGGCGTGGTGGACGAGAACGGCCGCGAGTTCTACGCGATCTCCACGGAGTTCGACGGTACGCGGGCCACGCCCTGGGTGCGCCGCAACGTGCTCGACCGCCTCCCCTCCCCGGGTGACCCCGCCTGGAAGTCACGCGAACGGATCCGCGAGGAGCTCTACCAGTTCCTGGTCGAGCCGATCCGCGGCCGCACCGGCGAGCAACTCGACCTGTGGGCCTGGTTCGCCGCGTACGACCACGTGGTCCTGGCCCAGCTGTGGGGTGCGATGCCGGCGCTGCCGCGGGCCATCCCGCGCTTCACCAAGGATCTGCGCCAGCTCTGGGACGACAAGGGCCGTCCGCCCCTGCCCGACGCCGAGGCGGACCGCCACGATGCCCTGGTGGACGCGCGCCACAACCTTGCGCGGTGGAGAGCGATGACCGAACCGAACCTGTAGCGCGGATGACATCCGGGTGTAGCCGGGGTCTGCTTCCGGGCGGTTCAGTGACGCCGACTACAGTCTGCGATGGCGGCCCGCCCGCGCGGCAGCGTTGCCCGAGGCGGCCGAAAAGCTTGCACGTTGTGTGGAGGGACGAGCCAAGATGCGTATCGGTGTGCTCACCGGCGGCGGCGACTGCCCCGGTCTGAACGCGGTCATCCGCGCCGTGGTCCGCAAGGGTGTCACGGCCTACGGCCACGAGTTCGTGGGCTTCCGGGACGGCTGGAAGGGCCCGCTCGAGGGTCTGACCATGCCGCTCGGCATCCAGCAGGTCCGCGGCATCCTGCCGCGCGGCGGCACCATCCTCGGCTCGTCCCGGACCAACCTGTTCAAGATCGAGAACGGTGTCGAGCGGGTCAAGGAGAACCTCGCCGGCCTCGGCGTGGACGCGCTCATCGCGATCGGCGGCGAGGACACGCTGGGCGTCGCGACCAAGCTGTCCGACCTCGGGGTGAACGTCGTCGGTGTCCCGAAGACGATCGACAACGACCTGAACGGCACGGACTACACGTTCGGCTTCGACACCGCGGTCAACATCGCGATGGAGGCCATCGACCGGCTGCACACCACCGCCGAGTCGCACCACCGCACGCTGATCGTCGAGGTCATGGGCCGCCACGCGGGCTGGATCGCGCTGCACGCCGGCCTCGCCGGTGGCGCCAACGTCATCCTGCTGCCGGAGCGCGAGTTCGACGTCGACCAGGTCGCGGCGTACGTGGAGAAGCGCTTCCAGCACGAGTACGCGCCGATCGTGGTCGTCGCCGAGGGCGCGCAGCCGCTGGAGGGCCAGATGGTCCTGCAGAACCAGCAGCTGGACAGCTTCGGCCACGTCCGCCTCGGCGGCATCGGCCAGTGGCTCGCCGAGCAGCTGGAGGCGAAGACCGGCAAGGAGGCCCGCACGGTCGTGCTCGGCCACATCCAGCGTGGTGGCACGCCGACCGCGTTCGACCGGGTGCTCTCCACCCGCTTCGGCCTGCAGGCGATCGACGCGGTGAACGAGGGCGACTTCGGCAAGATGGTCGCGCTCCGCGGCACCGACATCGTGCGCATCCCGCTGATCGAGGGCACCGGCGAGCTCAAGACCGTCCCGCTGGAGCGCTACACCGAGGCCGAGGTCTTCTTCGGCAGCTGATCGACCACGTGGTGCGCGTCCCGGCCGGGACGCGCACCACGACCGTGTTCAGGGAGGTACGGGGTGAGCGAGCGGACCGTCGCGGTGCTGGGCGCCGGGACGATGGGTGAGCTGGTGCTGGCCGGACTGCTGCGCGGCGGTCACCCGGCCGGTCGTGCGCTGGCCACCGCGCGCCGCCCCGAGCGCGCCGAACAGCTGCGCGCCACGCACGGCGTCCGGGTGGTGGGCAACGCCGCCGCCGCGGCCGAGGCCGACGTGCTCGCGATCGGCGTCAAGCCGCAGGACGCCGACGCGCTGCTGACCGAGATCAGGGACAGCGTCCGGCCCGGCACCCTGGTGATCTCGCTCTGCGCGGGCCTGACCACCGCGTTCTTCGCGCGCCGGCTGCCCGAGGGCACGCCCGTGGTGCGCGTCATGACCAACACGCCCGCGCTGGCCGGCGCCGCGATCTCCGCGATCTCGCCGGGCGCGCACGCGACCGACGAGCACGTGGCACTGGCCGAGGAGCTGTTCCGGCCGCTCGGCGCCGTGCTCCGGGTGCCGGAGAAGCAGCAGGACGCGGTCACCGCGGTCTCCGGCTCCGGCCCCGCGTACGTCTACCTGTTCGTCGAGGCGATGATCGAGGCCGGGGTGCTGCTCGGCCTGCCCCGGGCGACCGCGCGCGAGCTGGCGGTGCAGACCGCGCTCGGCTCCGCGACCATGCTGCGCGAGTCCGGCGAACATCCGGTCACGCTGCGCGAGGCGGTCACGTCGCCGGGTGGCACCACCGCGGCCGCGCTGGCCGAACTGGAACGCCACGGACTGCGCGCCGCCGTGCTGGATGCTCTTGGTGCGGCCCGAGATCGCGCGACCTCGCTGGCGCAGCAAAACACCTGATCAGGTGGGTGTGGAACCTGCACGGCGGGAAGATGCACGACCATTCACCGGACCGTTTATTCATTCATCTGTGCGGGGCTATCGCACCCTCACTCCTCCCCGTTACGGTCAAATGACAGCGAGTAATTGACTGCTGACTGGGGAGGTGCACCATGCGAGCAACCGGACGATCCCTGGCCCTCGGTGGCGCGACCGTGGGCGCGACGGCCGCGATGCTCTGGGTGGCGACCCCGGCATCTGCGTTCGCCCACGACAAGGTCGCGAACCCCTACCTCCACACGCTGCTGGACGTGCTGAGCCTGGCCGTCGTGATCTCACCGGTCGTCTCGGCGTACCTCTGGGGCGCCCGGCGCCGGGGCCCGCTGATCGCCCTGGTCGCGCTGGTCCAGATCCCGGTGGCCGTCATCGCGTTCGTGCCGATCGTCCCGCCCGCCGTGCACCTGGTGCTGTTCGGCGTCGCGATCGGCCTCACCATCGGTTCCATCAGGTTCGTGCGCGGATCCGTCCCTTCCCCCGCGGCCGCGACCGAACCGTCCCGTGGGTGAGTGACCGGCTGCCACCGATCACTCACCGGCGAATTCCGGGGTTGAGGGTCCCGGAGTGAACCCCGCTGTCGGCTGCGGAGGCCGGCCAGTCCCTGGGCATCGGCTGGTCAAAAACCTCTGTGGCCGGCGGCGGCACGTCCGGACCGGAACCGCACCGGTCGGCGGCGGGCGAGTCACTGAGGTCCATGGGGAGCACGTGATCCCCGACCGTGAGGGCAGTGACCCGCCCGCCGTCCCGGTGCGCCCGGACCGGCGGGCACCCCGGCGCCGGCTCACCCCACCGGCCACCCGCGTCCCGGAACGCGGTGAAGCGGCAGTGCGCCTCCCCGACGTACCCCCAGGCCATGAAGATCGTCTCGCCCGCGTAGCTGTAGACGCCGACCGACTCGGTCCCGCCCGCCACCGGACGCCGGTGGAACTCGGCGCGCAACCCCGGCACGACCACCCCGTCGAGGTCCGCGTCCGGCACGACACGATGTGGGGAGAAGAGGGATAGATCGGGCAGCCGCATGTGCTGATCAACGAATGCCCCATACTGAGGGTCGTGTTCACACTGGCCGAGGCCCGGCAGCTGATCGCCACCCTGCGTCCCCGCATCGACGAACTGGTCACACTCCGCGCCGACCTGGCGGAGCTGAAGGCCGACCTGGCCGACGGCCTGGAGAGCCCGTTCGGCGGCGTCGCCGAGATCAAGGCACTCGACGCCCGGATCTACGCCACCGTCGAACTGCTCGAACAGCACGGCATCCAGATCAAGAACCTGGCACCCGTGCTCCTGGACTTCCCCGGCGAACTCGACGGCCGCCCGATCCTCTGGTGCTGGCTCGAGGGCGACCGCAGCATCGACTGGTACCACCGGCTCGAATGCGGCTTCGCCGGCCGCCGACCGACCGGAGCTTAAGGGCGGATATGCCCGCTTCCGGCGGGTGAAGTTCCGCATGCTCCCGCGGGCACCGGTCGTCGCTGGCGCTCCTCCCTGCGGGATCCGAGGCCGCACGATCCCGCCTCCACCCGCGTTGGTGGTGGCGTTTTCGAGCTGGGGGTTCGGGCTGCCTCCCGTTGGGTTGGTGGTGGGGTTTCGGGCTGCCTCCGGCGGGTCTCGGGCTCCGGTGCATAGCGGGGCTTGCTGGGTGTCGGGGGTCCGTGGGGCCGGCTGTTTTTTTCGTGGCGGGTGTGGGGGCCCTGCCGAAGATCTGCACCCCAAGGGTGGTCGACGGCAGACGGTGCATCCCGGCGATGCCGGTTCCGTGCTGGCGCACCTGAGCGAAATCGCCGCGACTCGCCGCTCGGTATGGCATCAATTCACCGAGTCGCGTCATCGGAAGTCTATCCGAGTCGTGGTGTGCAAGTAGGTGGAATGTGCGTCGGGTCGGGAGGGCCCCTTATCGCGAATGGCGCAATCCGATGTGGGCCGGCGCCCGCCGATCGGGGTCGGTGGTGATCTCCCTTTCGTGGGAGGCTTTCTCTATGCGTCAGGGGTCATTGTTCATGTCTTCGGAATTGGCCGTGCTGCGGGATCGGACCGCTTCCCGTAATTATTCTCCCGAGCGGGACGAATTTCGTCGTCTGCATCAGGCGCGCCGTTATTGGGGAAAGCGTCGTGGCCATATAGACCGCCTGCGCCGGATCAGGGGCTGCTCCTACGCCGAGGCGGCGGCCATCGTCGACGGCGTGAACCGCGAGGCGCCACCCGACCCCCACCACCCACTGACCCCGCCGCGGCCACCTTCACGCTCCTCACCCGCCCGGCCCTCCGCCACACCGCAGCCACCCTCACGTGACGACACGCCCACTACGCCGTCGACACCTCCACAGAGCGAGACACCTCCCGCACCGCCCATGTGTTCACATGCCGGAACGGTTCCCGCGCCGCCGGTGCTTGCGCGTGTCGGGACGGTTCCTGCGCCGCCGGTGTCTTCACGTGGCGAGGTGGCTTCCGCGCCGCCGGTGCCGCCACGTGAACAGGTGTTTTTCGGGTTCACGGGGCTTTCGTGTGACGGGAGTTCTGTCGTGCCGCAGAAGTCCGTGCGTGACCCGGTGCCGGTCGCGCCGGAGGTATCGCGTGACCGCGCGGCTGCCCTGCCGGAGACGCCTGCACGCGACCGGGCGGCCGCCGAGCCGCGGGTGCCTTCGCTCGTCCACATGCCCGTCACGCGCCGGGTGACCTCGCGAAGCCAGACGCTCATCGCGTTGCGAGTCCGGCCGCGCCGCTCGCGGTGGCCGCGTCGCTGCGGGCCGCGTCGCCCGCGGTGGCCGCACCGCCTTGATCGGCTGCCGGGAAAGGCGGTTCGTCGTGGGTTGTGCCGGGTGCAAGGAGGATGCAGAAACCGGATGCGTTCTGGCTGGGGATAAAGCGGTTGTCGTCACTCGGAATTCGACGTGCGTCGGCCATGTCGCATCAGCGCATGATGGCATCGTGTGACTTGACGTGATATGGCGTCGCCGGAGCCGGATTGTGGTGTGATGGCAAGGCCGCGCTGAACGGGAGCCTACCGGACAGAACCCATTGTGGCAGCTGTGCCGGAGTCGCACCGATGTGTGCCTGTTGGGTAGCTCGCGGCTGACATGCGTCGGTCGGCAGGCGGAGCGGAATTCGGGCGGCTGCGTCGCGTCGCCGTACCAAATGGTTCATTCATTGCTTGCGGGTGGCGCGAGGTCGAAAAGCGAATGTGTTTCGTTGTCGCATGCCGCGTTGTCGCTCGAACCAGCCCGCCTCGGTGTGGGTGGCGGGGAGCGTGGGTGTCGGCTCGGCGGGGTGGTGGGCTCAGTGGGGGAGTGCCTTCTCGATGGCCTCGCGGACCTCGGGGGCGTCCGGCCGGACCGGGGTGCGGAAGCGGGCGGCGACCGTGCCGTCCGGGGTGACGAGGAACTTCTCGAAGTTCCAGCGGACGTCGCCGGCGTCGCCGTCGGGGTCGGGGGTGCCGACCAACTCGGTGAAGAGGGGGTGTCGGTGGGGGCCGTTGACGTCGAGTTTCTCGGTCATCGGGAACGTGACGCCGTAGGTGGTGGCGCAGAACTCGGCGATCTCCTCGGCGGTGCCGGGTTCCTGGCCGCCGAACTGGTTGCACGGGGCGCCGAGGACCACCAGGCCGCGGTCGGCGAACTCCTCGGCGAGGGACTCCAGCGCGCTGTACTGCGGGGTGGAGCCGCACTTGGAGGCGACGTTCACGATGAGCAGGGCTTTTCCGCGGAAGCGGGCGAGGTCGGCGGGCTCGCCGGAGAGCGCGTTGATCTCCACGTCGAAGACGGTCATGGGACTGGACAATACGCCGAGTAGGCGGCCGGAACGTCCGTTGCCCTAAGAAATTGATAAATCCATGTATCCGCATCTTGACGGAAACCCGACACCGGCCTTCACTCTTAGGAAAGTTTCCTAATCGATCTGGAGACGCCATGAGAAGATCCGTCCGCCGCGGGCTGCTGGCGGGTGCGGTCGTCGCGGCCCTGGCCGCCACCGCAGTCCCGGCCGTCAGCGCGATGGCCGCGGGCAGCATCGCCGCCACCTTCACCGCCAGCTCCGACTGGGGGACCGGCCACGAGGTCGCCGTCAAGGTCGTGAACGGCTCCGATGCCGCCGTCGCGAACTGGAGCATCACGTTCACGCTGCCGGCGAGCACCTCCATCAGCAGCTCCTGGGACGCGGACGTGACCCGGAGCGGCAACACCTACACCGCCGTCAAGAAGAGCTGGGCCGGCAGTCTCGCGCCCGGCGCGTCGGTGACCTGGGGCTACGTGGGCACCGGCGCGTTCGCGGCGCCGACCGCCTGCACGATCAACGGCGTGTCCTGCGGCGGTGGCACCACGCCGCCGACCACGGCCCCGCCCACCACCGTGCCGCCGACCACGACGCCGCCGACCACCCCGCCGCCCACGACCCCGCCGCCGAACCCGGGTGGCAAGAAGGTCGTCGGGTACTTCGCGGAGTGGGGCGTGTACGACCGGCAGTACCACGTGAAGAACATCGACACCAGCGGGTCGGCGGCCAAGCTGACCCATATCCTCTACGCGTTCGGCAACACCACCGGTGGTCGTTGCTCGGTCGGCGAGACGTTTCCGGCGTACGAGAAGTCCTACACCGCGGACCAGAGCGTCAACGGGCAGGCGGACACCTGGGACCAGCCGTTGCGGGGGAGCTTCAACCAGCTGCGTCAGCTCAAGGCGAAGTACCCGCACCTCAAGGTGATCTACTCGTTCGGCGGGTGGACCTGGTCCGGCGGCTTCACCCAGGCGGCGCAGAACCCGGCCGCGTTCGCCGAGTCCTGCTACAACGTGGTCGAGGACCCGCGCTGGGCGGACGTGTTCGACGGCATCGACATCGACTGGGAGTACCCGAACGCCTGCGGTCTCACCTGTGACTCCAGCGGGCCCAACGCGTACAAGAACGTGATTGCGGCACTGCGGGCGAAGTTCGGCCCGAGCGCGCTGATCACGTCGGCGATCACGGCGGACGGCAGCAACGGCGGCAAGATCGACGCCACCGACTACGCCGGTGCGATCAACAACCTCAACTGGCTGATGCCGATGACGTACGACTACTTCGGCGCTTTCAACGCGCAGGGCCCGACCGCCCCGCACTCGCCGCTGACCGCGTACAACGGCATCCCGACCGCGGGCTTCAACTCCGACGCCGCGATCCAGAAGCTCAAGGCGAAGGGCATCCCGGCGGACAAGCTGCTGCTCGGCGTCGGCTTCTACGGCCGCGGCTGGACCGGTGTGACCCAGGCCGCACCCGGCGGCTCCGCGACCGGCCCGGCGCCCGGCAAGTACGAGCCCGGCATCGACGACTACAAGGTGCTCAAGAACTCCTGCCCGGCGACGGGCACGGTCGGCGGCACGGCCTACGCGTACTGCGGCGGCAACTGGTGGAGTTACGACACCCCGGCCACGATGACCGGCAAGATGACCTACGCGAAGCAGCAGGGTCTCGGCGGCGCGTTCTTCTGGGAGCTGTCCGGCGACACCACGAACGGCGAGCTCATCACCGCCGTGAAGAACGGTCTCAACTAGGTATTCCCTTCGCAAGGACGCCTGCCCTCACCACCGTCCACCCGGTGGTGAGGGCAGGCCCTTTTTATGGGGTGGCGGGTCGTCATTTCCCGCGCTAATGTCTTGCACATGTTCGGCATGAATGGGCTTGAGGTGCGCACCGGCGGTGGCCGGTCCTGCGCGCTCGCCGCCATGCCTCGACGACTGGATAGCTGACCCTTCTCCCGCTCCAGCAGGACCGGAGGAGAAGGGTGCTCTCGTCGTACCCCGGTGGCTCGTCATGAAGCCGGCATCGTTCGGTGCCGGGGTATCGCGCGGTTCTGGCGCGGAAATCACCATTTCCATTCTGTCGATGAATGGTGCGCGGAGTGGCGTCCGCCCGCGTTTTACTGCCTGCTTTCAAGTGCATTCTTGAGTCTTTGGGAAAGGTCATGGCGAAGAGCCAGTTCGTGCGGACGAAGCCGCACCTCAACATCGGGACGATGGGTCACGTCGACCACGGGAAGACCACGCTGACCGCGGCGATCACGAAGGTGCTGGCCGAGCGGTACCCGCAGGTCAACAGCTACGTGTCGTTCGACGGGATCGACCGGGCGCCGGAGGAGGTGCAGCGGGGGATCACCATCAACATCGCGCACGTGGAGTACGAGACGGCCACGCGGCACTACGCGCACGTGGACATGCCGGGCCACGCCGACTACGTGAAGAACATGATCACGGGGGCGGCGCAGGTGGACGGCGCGATCCTGGTGGTGTCCGCGCAGGACGGGTCGATGCCGCAGACGCGCGAGCACGTGCTGCTGGCCCGCCGGGTCGGCGTGCCGCACCTGGTGGTGGCCATGAACAAGGCGGACGCGGTCGAGGACGCGGAGTTGCTGGACCTGGTCGAGCTGGAGGTGCGGGAGCTGCTGTCCGAGTACGGCTTCCCGGGCGACGAGGTGCCGGTGGTCCGGGTCTCCGCGCTGCGGGCGCTGGAGGGCGACCCGCGCTGGACGCAGTCGATCGTGGACCTGCTCGACGCGGTCGACGGCTACGTGCCGGAGCCGCCACGGGACCTGGCGGAGCCGTTCCTGATGCCGATCGAGAACGTGCTCACCATCTCCGGGCGCGGCACGGTGGTCACCGGCGCGGTCGAGCGCGGCACGCTGCGCCTCGGCGAGCCGGTCGAGGTGGTCGGGCTCGGCGAGTCGATCCAGACGGTCGCGACCGGCATGGAGACGTTCGGCAAGAGCCTGCTCGCGGCCGAGGCCGGGGACAACGCGGCCGTGCTGCTGCGCGGCGTCAAGCGGGACCAGGTCGCGCGCGGCCAGGTGGTGGCAGTGCCCGGCTCGGTGCGGGCGCACCGGCGATTCCGGGCCGAGCTGTACGCGCTGACCGCGGCCGAGGGCGGGCGGCACACGCCGTTCCTGGCCAACTACCGCCCGCAGTTCTACTTCCGGACCGCGGACGTGGCCGGGGCGATGGACCTCGGCGACGCGCAGATGGTCATGCCGGGTGACACGGTGTCGCTCGGTGTGGTGCTGGACCGGCCGGTCGCGATGGCGGTCGGCCTGGGCTTCGCGGTGCGCGAGGGCAACCGGACGGTGGCCGCGGGCACCGTGACTGAGCTGCTGGATTAACCGACCGGGGCCGCGCTTCCCAGACAACAGGAAGCGCGGCCCTCCGTTTTCCGATGATCAACCGGCCGCCGTAATGTGGTCGCCATGCGCCAGGAGTGGCATCAGCTCAGTCATCCCGCCGTCGGCTCGGTCGCCCTGCAGACCAGCCGCCCCACCACCGACGCGGAGGAGGCCGAGGCGCTGGGTCTCGACCGCTGGCGCACGCTGCCACGCGTGCAGATGCCGCCGTGGCCGGACATGGACGAGGTCGCCGAGGTCTGCAAGGTCCTCGACACCGTGCCGCCGATCGTCGCGCCGTACGAGGTGGACGACCTGCGCGCCCGGCTCGCGCTGGTCGCCGAGGGCAAGGCGTTCCTGCTCCAGGGCGGCGACTGCGCGGAGACGTTCTCCGACAACACCGAGGCGCACCTGCTGGCGAACGCGCGGACGCTGCTGCAGATGGCGGTCGTGCTCACCTACGGCGCGTCGCTGCCGGTGATCAAGGTGGCCCGGGTCGCCGGGCAGTACACCAAGCCCCGCTCGGCCGCGCTGGACTCGCTGGGTCTCCCGGCGTACCGCGGCGACATGATCAACTCGCTGGAGGCGACGCCGGAGGCGCGCGTCGCCGACCCGCAGCGCATGATCCGGGCGTACGCGAACTCGGCCGCCGCGATGAACATGCTGCGCGCCTACCTCAGCGGTGGGCTCGCCGACCTGCACGCGGTGCACGACTGGAACAAGGACTTCGTGAAGTCGTCCGCGGCCGGTGAGCGCTACGAGGCCATCGCCCGCGAGATCGACCGGGCCATGTCGTTCATCCGCGCCTGCGGCCTCCGCGACGACGAGGCGCTGCGCACGGTCAACCTGGCCTGCTCGCACGAGGCGCTGGCGCTGGAGTACGACCGCGCGCTCACCCGCGTCTCGGACGGCAAGGCGTACTGTCTCTCCGGCCACTTCCTCTGGGTCGGCGAGCGCACCCGCCAGCTCGACCACGCGCACATCGACTTCATCTCCCGGATCGCGAACCCGGTCGGCGTCAAGCTGGGCCCGACCACCACGCCGGAGACCGCGATCGAGCTGTGCGAGCGGCTCAACCCGGACAACGTTCCCGGCAAGCTCACGCTGATCAGCCGGATGGGCAACCACAAGGTCCGGGACGCGCTGCCGGCCATCGTCGACAAGGTCACCGCGGCCGGCGCGAAGGTCGTCTGGCAGTGCGACCCGATGCACGGCAACACGATCGAGTCGTCGAACGGTTACAAGACCCGCCAGTTCGACCGGATCGTCGACGAGGTCCTCGGCTACTTCGAGGTGCACCGCCAGCTCGGCACCCACCCCGGCGGCATCCACGTGGAGCTGACCGGCGAGGACGTCACCGAGTGCCTCGGCGGCGCGCAGGGCATCGCGGACCTCGACCTCCCCAGCCGGTACGAGACCGCGTGCGACCCGCGGCTGAACACCCAGCAGTCGCTGGAGCTGGCGTTCCTGGTCGCGGAGATGCTGCGTGGCTGACGCCCCGGTGGTAGTCGACCTGCGCTCGGACACGTTCACCAAGCCCACGCCCGAGATGCGGGCCGCGATGGCCGCGGCCGAGGTCGGCGACGACGTCTACGGCGAGGACCCGACCGTCAACACGCTGCAGGACGAGGTGGCGGCGCGGCTCGGGCACGAGGCCGGGCTGTTCACGCCGACCGGCTCGATGGCCAACCAGATCGGCCTCCAGCTGCTCGTCCCGCCCGGCGAGGAGCTGCTGGCCGACGCGGACGCGCACGTGCTGATCTACGAGATGGGTGCGGCGGCGGTCTACGGCGGGATCTCGTCCCGTACCTGGCCGGCGGTGGGCGGTGGGCTCGACCCGGCGCTGGTCGAGCGCATGATCCGGGTGCCGGGCGGCTACGACACGAACGCGACCCGGGCGATCGCGGTCGAACAGACCCACAACCGCAGCGGCGGTACGATCATCCCGCTCGACACGCTCCGGCAGCTCCGCGCGCTGTGCGACCGATACGGCCTGGGCCTGCACTGCGACGGCGCCCGGCTGTGGAACGCGCACGTCGCCACCGGCGTGCCGCTGGACGTCTACGGCCGGCTCTTCGACTCGGTGTCGGTCTGCCTGTCCAAGGGCCTCGGCGCGCCGGTCGGCTCGGTACTGGTCACGAACCGGGCCGCGATCGCCCGGGCCCGCGTGATCCGCAAACGGCTCGGCGGTGGCATGCGCCAGGCCGGCATCATCGCGGCCGGCGGCCTGTACGCGCTGCGCCACCACATCCCGCGGCTCGCCGAGGACCACGCGCACGCGGCCCGGCTGGCGACCGCGCTGGCCCCGGCCGGCGTGGTCGACGCGGCCGCGGTCCGCACCAACCTCGTGCCGCTGGACCTGACCAAGACCACGTTCGACGCCGCCGGTCTGGCCGCGGCGGCGCGCGCACACGGCGTGCTGATCTCCCAGGTCAGCCCGCGCGCCGCCCGCCTGGTCACCCACCTGGGCGTGGACTCGGCCGGCGTCGACCACGCCGCCCAGGTCCTCCACGACCTGCTGATCTAGGTGTTCTGTCCCGTGAGGTGGGGAACGCGGCGGGTGGTTGGCCGGTGGTGCCGTCGACCGCGGACGGGTCCGGTGGTCAGCGCAGGGCGTCCGCGACCGGTTCCCGTGCCGCGGCCAGTGCGGGAGCCGCGGTGAGCAGGGCAATCACGGACAGCACCCCGGCCGCCACCGCGACCATCCAGGACGCCGGCGGATAGATCGCCGGGTAGGCCTCGTTGAAGAACCGGTACAGCCCCATCCCCGCCGGGATTCCGAACACCACGCCCGGCACGGCCGGCAGCAGTTGTGCCACGGCCAGCGCCACACCGGCCTGGCCCGGGGTGGCGCCGAGCGCGCGGGCGACCGCCAGGGGGCGGCGGACGTCGAGCGCGGTGGTCCAGGTGTTCACCACCGTGTTGAGGAGCGCGAGCGCGCACGCCAGCCCCAGGAGGAGCGACAACGCCCCGTCGAGGCGCGTGTGGGCCGGGTCCTCGATGATCATGCCGCCGATGTCGTCCAGTTCGGGAGCCTGCACCATGTGGCTGAGGACCGCGGCGAGCGCGATCGTGGTGATCAGCGTGTTCGCGGTGACCAGCCGGGCACGGCCGGGCCGGCGGGCGTGCAGGCGGACGCCGATCAGCAGCGGCGTGGGCAGCCGGCGGGACAGCCGGAGGCGCCACGGCCGCCGGCCGGGTGGTGTCGCGGCGTCGGTCAGCGCGCGCACGGCGTCGGTCGCGGCCGCCCGCAGCACCTGCCCGAGCGTGGCGACGAGCGCGACCGTCACCGCGACGATCAGCACGGTGAGCACCAGCCGGGCCGGTGGGGGCGTGGTGCCGACCGAGCCGATCAGCCCGACCGACGGCCGGAACAGCACGGGCGCGGCCAGCCAGCCCGTGACCAGCCCGAGCCCGGCGGAGACCAGCCCGATCACCAGGTATTCGGCGAGGTGGACCGCCGCGATCATGCCGGGCCCGGCGCCGACGGCCTTGAGCAGGCCGACCCGGCGGCGCTGCGCGATGACCCGCCCGCCCGCGATCCCGGCGACTCCGGCGACGGCGAGGCCGGTCAGCAGCCAGCTGCCGACCATCAGCGCCTCGAACACCGGGCCGTTGCGCCGGCCACCGGAGTCCACGAAGGACTGCCAGGGCCGGATGTGCCAGCCGCGGAAACTCGGGTCCTTCTCGCCGGAGGGCAGGCGCAGGAACTCGTACCCGAGCCGTGGGTCCTCGATCGTCAGGTTGAGCGCGTATGCGGTCGGCCGCCCGCCGGCCAGCGCGGGGATGTCGTCGCGATGGACCCAGACCGCGCCGCCCTTCTGCGTCGCGATGTCGCTCGGCAGGTGCCAGTCGGCGCCGGGGAACGGCGCCCTGGCGGCGGAGACCGCGACCCCGTCCACCCGCAGCTCGTGGCCGTCGATCGTGACCGTCTCCCCGACGGAGACGGCGAGCGCGTCCGCGAACGCCCGCTCCATCACCACGCCGCCGGACCGCACCCAGCTGCCCTCGGTCACCGCGGGCTGGTCGACCGTGGCCGGTGCGGCGTCCCGGCCCTGCACCACGACCCGGGCCGTCATCCCGTGCGCGCCCAGCGTCGAGAACACCAGCGGGTACGGCCCGCTGAAGCCGGTCACGCCCGGCCGGGTGGTCAGCGGCGCCAGCCGTTCCAGCGCCTCCGTGCCGGTGGAGGGCGGCTCGAGCACCAGGTCGGGTCCGGCGGTCGCCGCGCGGGTCCGCTCGTACGGCCGGGTGACCAGCTCGTTCAGCGTGAGCGCGAGCGTCAGCGTCGCGGTCGCCGTCATGATCGCGACCAGCAGCAGCGCGGTCTCGGCCTTGCGCCGTCGCAGGTCGCGGACCAGCAACCGGAGCAGGAGCAGGAGTCGGCCGGCCACGTCAGCGCGTCCCGGCCAGCATGCTGTCGTCCGCGAACGCGCCGTCGCGCATGGAGATCACCCGGTCCGCGACCGCGGCGATCCGCGCGTCGTGCGTGACGACGACCAGGGTCTGGCCGCTCGCGCGCAACTCGTCGAAGAGCCGCAGCACGTCCAGTGACGCGGTGCTGTCCAGGTTGCCGGTGGGCTCGTCGGCCAGCACGACCTGCGGGGAGTTGCTGAGCGCGCGGGCGATCGCGACGCGCTGCCGCTGGCCGCCGGACAGCTCGGACGGCAGGTGGTTGCCGCGGTCGGCGAGTCCGACCCGGTCGAGCAGGTGCACCGCGCGACGGCGGGCCGCCCGGGGTGACGTGCCGGCCAGCAGCGCGGCCATCTCGACGTTCTCGACCGCGGTGAGCTCGTCCATCAGGTGGAAGGACTGGAAGACCAGGCCGATGTGGTCGCGGCGCAGCCGGGCCAGCGCGCGCTCGCTCATCCGGTCGATGCGCCGGCCGGCCACCCACAGCTCGCCCTCGGTGGGGCGCAGCAGGCCGCCGAGCAGGTGCAGCAGCGTGGACTTGCCGCAGCCGCTCGGTCCCATGATCGCCAGGGACTGGCCGGCCGGCACGTCGAGGTCGACCTCGTCGACCGCGCGTACCAGCGAGTCGTTCCAGCCGTACCGTTTGGTCAGCCCGCGGGCTCGCAGCGCGATCATGCTCGCCGTCCGGTCCACATGCGCTCGCACGCCTCCAGCCACTCCAGGTCGGCCCGTAGCCGCAGCACCACCCCCTCCATCAGCAGCGCGGCGACGGGGTCGGCCGACCGGTCCAGTGCCGCGCGCTGAGCGTCGCGGATGCGGCGCAGCACCTCGCGCCGCTGCGCGTCGACCAGGTCCACCGGGTCGGCGAGCCGGGCCGCCGCGGCGGCCACCAGCTTGAGGTGGAACTCGGTGATGTCCGGTTTCGGCCAGGTCACCTCGGTCAGCCAGGCCGCGACGCGCTGCTGCCCGGCCGGCGTCAGGTGGTGCACGCGACGGTCGGGCCGGTCGGGCAGTCCGTCGTCGTGCTCGGCCGTGACCAGCCCGGCCTTGGCGAGCCGGGCCAGCGTCACGTAGATCTGCCCGGCGTTCATCGACTCGCCGAGCGGGCCGAGCGCGTCGCGCAGCCGGGCACGCAGCTCGTAGCCGTGTGCCGGTTCCTTGGCCAGCATGGCCAGCACCACGTCCTGCATGCGTCATAGATAACGGTTATCTAGAAAAACGTCAACTCGGCCGGGGGTACGCGGATCAGGTCAGGGGGCGGCGGCGGCGCGCAGCGGGCCGGCGGCGCGGCGGCCGGTGAGCCCGGTCGGGTCGACGCTCCAGGCGGTGGCGACGCGCAGCACGTCACGCTCGGAGACGATCACGGTGGTGTCGTCCTCCAGCTCGGCCGGGAGACCGGCCGCGCGCTCCGCCTCGTCCGGCGTGCCGTGCCAGGCCGTGACGTCGCCGGACTCGCCGATGTAGCCGAACGCGCGGACCAGCGTGCCCTTCACCGCGCGGCGCCACGAGTGCACCTCGCCGACCCGGTGGGTGGCGAACGACTGCACCTCAGTGCCCAGCGACTCGGACAGGTCGGCCAGGTCGAGCCCGGCGCGGGCGGCCGGCGTGAGCAGCCAGCGGCCGGTGACCAGCGTCCAGGCGGCGGCGTCCGCGCCGGGCAGCGGTGGCGTGATCACCAGGCGGTCGTCCGTCAGGTAGGCGAGGTCGACACCGTCGCGCCAGGGGACCGGACCGAGGTCGCGCAGCTCCATCGCATTGATGATCTCGGCGGCTTCGGTGTCGCGCACGGCCAGCCAGGCCTGTTTCGCGCCGAAACCGACCATGGTCTGGTCGCTCATGCCACCAACCGTACCGATCCGCGTGCTCCCGGGTAGGTCGCGTCCAGGTTCAGGCATTACGGTGTACCGAGAAATTCAAGCTATTCGCCGTACGGGCCGCAGCCGCGCCCTTGTCCATCGGGAGTCGACAGACAGATGAGCGATCCGGTCGGAACGGAGAAGTCCGAGACGACGGCGCCGAAGCAGGCGGACGTCATCGACACGGCGGACAAGGACCAGGCCGAGGGTGCGGCGCCGGCCGCGGCCGACGGCGACAGGGCTGCCACGGCCGACGACGCCGGTGCCGGCACCGCCGACAAGACCGTGGCCGCCGACAAGACCGCGGCCGCCGAGGGTGCCGACGCCGCGAAGGCCGACGTAGCCGGCGGGGCCGAGGACGCGGACGGCGAGAAGACCGCGGCCGGCGAGAAGGCCGCGGCCGGCGACGGCGAGACGGCCGAGGACGGCGACGCCGACAAGGTGGAGGGCGCTGACAAGGCGGAGGAAGCGCGTCCGCTGACCAAGGCGGAGAAGCGCGAGCTGCTGCGCATACAGACTCAGCGGGCGCGGGCGCGCAAGGCCGGCCGGCAGGCGTTCGGCCTGGCCGTGATCGGTCTGGCCGTGGTCGCGGTGATCGTCGGTGCGGTCTACTTCGCGGACAGCCGCTCCGAGGACCCGGTGGCCGAGGCGAGCGCCGCGCCGACCGCGCCGGCCGAGGAGCCGTCGCAGCCGCCGGCCGTGCCGTTCCCGCCGGTCCCGGCCGGTGCCGACCCGGCGCTGAGCACGAAGCCGGTGGTGGAGAAGGGCGCGGGCAAGCTGGAGGCGGGCAAGCCGAAGATCACCTACGTGATCAAGGGGACCGGCCCGGCCACCAAGGAGGGCGACCTGATCACCGCGAACTACGTGGGCGTGCTGTACGGCACCGGCGAGGAGTTCGACTCGTCGTGGAGCCGGCAGGAGGCGATCGAGTTCACGATCGGCATGGGCCAGCTGATCGACGGCTGGGAGCAGGGCCTGATGAACGTGCCGGTGGGCAGCCGGATCATCCTGGACCTGCCGCCGGACCTGGCCTACGGCGACCAGGACGACGGCAGCGGCCGGCCGACCGGCGACCTGCGTTTCGTGGTCGACGTGCTGAACGCGCAGGGGCAGTAACCCGGCGAACGGCGAACGGGCGGGGACTCATCGAGTCCCCGCCCGTACCCGTTGATGAGGTGTTATCCGGCCTCGGGGTGTTCCGTGACGTTCTGCAGGTAGAGCGCCTCGCCGAACTTCTCGATCAGGTGCAGCTGCGTCTCGAGGTAGTCGATGTGGTGCTCCTCGTCCGCGAGGATCTCCTCGAAGATCTTGGCGGACGTGATGTCGCCGATCGAGCGCATGTACGCGGCCCCCTCGCGCAGCCGGTCGACGGCCTCGCGCTCGATCTTCATGTCGCAGTCGAACTGCTCCTTGACGGTCTCACCGATCCGCAGCGCGAACAGCTTCTGGTAGTTCGGCAGGCCCTCCAGGAAGAGGATCCGGTCGGTCAGCACCTCCGCGTGCCGCATCTCGTCGATCGACTCGGCCTTGGTGTGCTTGGCCAGCACCGTGTAGCCCCAGTTGTCCTGCATCTTGGCGTGCAGGAAGTACTGGTTGATCGCGGTGAGTTCCGCGGTGAGCTGCTCGTTCAGGAATTCGATGACGCGTGCGTCGCCGTGCATGGCTTCATACCCCCCACGTTCGTTGCCGTGGAGGGGAGCCTAGCAATATGCCCGATTAAGGCGATTTATTAGGAAACACTATGTTAGGGCAGGGTTAGGAGGCCTGGCTGAGCACCTGCGCGCCGGTCTCCTCGTCGATGAGCTGGCCGATCCGGCGCACGCACATGCCGCAGCTGGTGCCGGCGCCGCACGCCTCGGCCACCGACCGCTTCGTCCGCGCGCCGCCCTGGATCACGGACCGGACCTCGCACTCGCGAACCCGCTTACATATGCACGCGAACACGTACGCCCTCCGGTCTGGTAAGCCTTGCCTTGGTTAGGGTGCCCTAAACACCCAGGCCAGACAAGGCCCATCACCCGAAGGACGCTCAAATTCCCTAAAGATCACACCGGGGTACGGAGGCGCTTGAGCGTCGCCACGTCCGCGGCGTGCCCGACCGTGCCCTCGGACGCGGTCTCCACGACCACCGGGACACCGGCGGTGGCCGGGTGGCGGAGCAGCTCCGCGAACGGGTCCTCGCCGATCGTGCCCTTCCCGATCGACTCGTGCCGGTCCCGGGTCGAGCCGCACGGGTCCTTCGAGTCGTTCGCGTGGACCAGCCGCAGCCGGCCCGGGCCCACGGTCGCGACCAGCGTGTCCAGCGTCGCGGTCATGCCGCCCGGCACGGCCACGTCGTGCCCGGCCGCCCACGCGTGGCAGGTGTCGAAGCAGACGCCCAGCCACGGGTGGTGGTCGACCGCCGCGAGGTACGGCCCGAGGTCCTCCACCCGGGCCGCGAGCGAACGCCCGCCGCCCGCGCTCGGCTCGACCAGCAGCCGCGGTCCGCCGGCCTCCGCCGCCGCGTCCAGCAGCGGCAGTAGCGACTCACGCACCTGCTTGAGCGCGGTCTCGGTGTATTCCGCGTCGACCGCGCTGCCGGCGTGGAACACCACGCCGGAGGCGCCGATCGCCCGGCCGCGCAGCAGCGCGTGATCCAGCGTCGCGACCGACTTCTCCACGGTCGCGGCCGTGGGCGAACCGAGGTTGACCAGCAGCGCCGCGTGGATGAAGACCGGCACGCCGCGCTCGGCGCACCCGTCCCGGAACAGCTCGTCCTGCGCCGGGTTGCCGGCCGGCAGCGCCCAGCCCCGCGAGTTCGACACGTAGACCTGGACGGCCTCGCCGCCGATCGCGTCCAGGTGCGGCAACGCGGCCTTGGCCAGCCCGCCGGCGGTCGGGGAGTGCGCGCCGATCGGGCGGTCTGTCAGAAGCACGTGAGCACAACCTCGGTGTTCGGATCGACCGGGGTGTTCTCCCCCGGGTTCTGGAAACGGACCGTCGCGTTCGGGTTGACGTCGGTGCGCACCCGCAGGCCCAGCGCCTCCAGCTGCGCCTTCGCGGCCGGGCAGGGCTGGTCGACCACGCGCGGCAGGGTGAGCTGCGGCGGGCCGTTGCTCACGGTCACCCGGATGTCCGCGCCCTCCTCGACGCCGGTGCCGTCCGCCGGGTCCTGCGCGATGACCTCGTCCCGGGCCCGGTTCGGGTCGTCCTTGCGCTCCTCCAGCAGGTTCAGCCCGAGCGCGGCCAGCTCGGAGCGCGCCTGGTTGACGTTCTTGCCGATCAGGCTGGGCACGGTGATCGGCGCGCGGCCCTTGCTGACCGTGACCGTCACCCGGTCGCCCGGCTTGACCTCGGCGTTCTCCTTCGGCTCTATCGCGACGACGAAGCCCTCGGGAATCGCGTTGTCGAACTTGTCCGGGCCGCGCTCGACCGCCAGCCCGCGGTTCTCCAGCTCCAGCTTGGCCACGGCGAAGTCCTTGCCGACCACGTCCGGCACGGTGAACCGCTCCGGGCCGAGCGAGAGGATCAGCGTGACGACCGAGCCCTTGGTCAGCCGGCTGCCGCTCGGCGGCTCCTGGGCGACGACCGAGTCCTTCGGCACGGCCGCGTCGTAGCGCCCCTCGCCGATCTGGACCACGAAGCCGGCCTGGGTCAGCGTGGTCTGCGCGTCCGCCTGGGTCAGGTTGGTCGCGGCCGGCACGCTCGTGTAGCGCCCGAAGCCGAGCCACCAGCCGCCGACCAGCAGCACGGTCAGCACGACCAGCGCGCCGGCGATCAGGGCGATGCGGGTGCGCTGGTTGTCGACCGGTGCCGGGCGCCGGGGCGTTCCGTACGCGTTGCCGCCGGACGCACCGGGCGCGCCGGACGAGTAGGTGCCGCCGGTGGACGCGTAACTGCCCGCCGAGTACGTCTGCGGTCGGGCCCGCTCCGGCTGGCCGGGCAGGCGCGACCAGGACGGGCGATCGTCCGTCACCGGCTGCTGGACCTGCGTGACCACCTGGGTCGGATCGGTGATCGGGCGCATGCGCGCGGTCGCGGCCTCGGCGGCGCGGTGCGATGCGGCCGCCGGCGGGACCGCGGGTGGCGCCGCCGGGGTGCTGCCGAGCTCGTCGCGCACCGCCTGCACCGCGGTGAGCAGCCGGCCCGCGTCCGACGGGCGGGCCGCCGGGTCGCGCCGGGTGGCGGACCGGACCAGCGCGTCCACGGACGCGGGCAGGCCCGGGACCAGCGAGGACGGTGCGGGGACGTCGTTGTCGACGTGTGCCCAGGCGATCTCGATCGGCTGGTCGCCGTCGTACGGCACGCGGCCGGTGAGCATCTCGAACAGCACGATGCCGGACGCGTAGACGTCGGTGCGGGTGTCCGCCTTGCCCTCGGAGACCAGCTCGGGTGCCACGTAGGCGACGGTGGCCATCAGCTGGCCGCCGCCGGACTCGTCCTCCGCGCTGGCCTCGACCGCGCGGGCCAGGCCGAAGTCCGCGACCTTGACCACCGCGTCCATCAACCCGCCGCTCGGCGGCTCGGCGACCAGCACGTTCTCCGGCTTGACGTCGCGGTGCACCAGCCCGGCGCGGTGCGCGGCGGCGACCGCGGCCAGCATCTGGTCCAGGATCGTGAGCGCCTCGCCCGGCTCCAGGCGGCGCCGCTGGGCGAGTATGTCGCGCAGCGTGCGGCCGCGCACGTACTCCATCACCAGGTAGGGCAGGCCGCGGTGGACGCCCTGGTCGTAGACGGCGACCACGTTGGGGTGGGTCAGCCGCGCTATCGTCTTCGCCTCGTCGGTGAACCGCTCCAGGAAGCGTGGATCCCGGCTCTGCGAGGGATGGATGATCTTGAGCGCTACCGTGCGCTCGAGGCGCTCGTCGGTAGCGGTGTACACGGTCGCCATGCCACCACGGGCGACACGACCGCGAATGCGGTAGCGCCCGTCGACAAGCGAGCCCAGAAGTTCGTCGGCGACCTGAGTATCCATCGGCCTGAAGTCTAAGTGTCGTTGTATAACCGGCAGACCAGGATGCCATAGCGAATACGTCACGGGCACCCTCCGTACGGAGAGTGCCCGGTTGATGACTCCGCTATGCCCGGTGTCGGCCGGCTAGTAGCCGCTGCCGCCGCCCGTCACATTCGCCCGTTGATTCATGATATTTCCGGAACTGCCGGGCGGATCCCCGATTGGGTCCGCGCTCCCCGGCCCGGTGTCGCCCACGCCCGGGGTGGGCGTCATCGACTCGGGAACCTCCGTGGGCGCGGTCGGAAAATCCGGCGGTTCCGGCCAATCGGGCCAGTCGGGAATCTGATCCGGCCCGTGACCGTGCCAGTGCGGCGGCCGGTCGTCCGGCGGTGAGGTCGGCGTCGGCACCGGCAGGTCCGGCCGGTCCGGCGCGCCCGGCGACCCGCTCGTCGACGGCGAGCCGGGCAGGCTCGGCACGCCGGGCGAGCCGGTCACGCCGGACCACCCCGGTGACCCGGTCAGCGACGGTGCGCCCGGCGTCGGCGCCGCCTCGACCGTGCGTCCCGGCCGGGCGGTGACCGGCGCGACGCCCCGCGCGGTCGCGGTCGCGGTGGTGACCTGCGGCGGCGGCACCGGCCGGCTCGCCGACGTGGTCCACGGTTGTGCGGTGTGCGGCGCCGCCGGCGCGGCCGGGAGCAGGCCCGGTCCGGGAGACGGCGCGGGCACCGGCCGGCCGGGGATCTCCGGCGAGTTCCGCCGCGCGGCCGCGTCCGTGTTCAGCACCGAGTCGAGGCTGTTCGCCACGGTGACGTAGGTGCCCGCGGCGCCGACCAGCGCGAGCACGCCGAACGCGCCCGCGGCCAGCAGGCGCCGCGGCGGACGGCCGTACCCGGAGAGGTCCTCGGCGTCCGGCTCGTGGCCGTACCCGACGTAGAACCGCGGCGCCTCCGTGCCGCGCCGGTCGAGGTCGTACCGCAGCGATCGCCAGGCGCCCGCCGCCTCGTCGCGGACGATCCGCAAGATGCTCACGTGTGGTTGCTTCCTTTCGCCGGGGCAGGGCGAGCCGGCCGGCCGATCCGGTGGGGGATCCGCTGACTCGCCGCGACCGCGGCATGCGAGGGTGGGGTGGTGACCGAACCCCGTGATGTGAATGCCGGTGAAACCCCGGGTCCCGCCGAGTGGCTGACCCTGCCGGACGTCGCCGAGCGCCTGGATCTGGGCATCAGCAAGGTGCACCAGATGATCAGAGACCGTGCGCTGCTGGCGGTCCGTCGTGACGGCATCATGCGGGTGCCCGCTGAGCTGGTGGCCAATAGCACCGTGCTCAAGCACCTCCCCGGCGTCCTCACGTTGCTGCACGACGCTGGGTACAACGACCAAGAGGCTTTGGAGTGGCTCTACGCCGAAGATGACACTTTGCCCGGTTCGCCCGCTTCGGCGCTGGCCGGACCGCGGGCGACCGAGGTCAAGCGGCGCGCCCAGGCCGCCGGTTTCTGAGGGGTCACCACCCGGTTCCCGGCGGTGCCCGAGACATGACCGAGGCGTCCCACGCGCTGCCGGAGCAGCGGGCGGGACGCCTCGGTCGCGAGGTCAGATCGTGCGGCTGGTGGCCGCGGCCGCGAGCGCGGTGAGCGTGTCGTACGCCTCCGGCTCCAGTGGCACGGCGGTCAGCGCGGTCAGCGCGGCCGAGGTCAACGTGGTGATCCGCTCCTCGGCCCGGGCCAGCGCGCCGGTCTCCGTGATGATCGTGCGCAGCCGGTCCACCCCGGCCGTGTCCAGCGCCGGGTCGCCGAGGCCGGTCAGCAGCGTCTCCCGGTCCGCCGGGCCCGCCTCGCGCAGCGCGGCCGCGATCAGGAACGTGCGCTTGCCCTCGCGCAGGTCGTCGCCGGCCGGCTTGCCGGTCTGCGCCGGGTCACCGAACACGCCGAGCACGTCGTCGCGCAGCTGGAACGCCTCGCCGAGCGGCAGACCGTACGCGGAGTAGGTGGCCAGCACCGGCGCGGGCGCGTCGGCCAGCGCGGCGCCGAGCAGCAGCGGTCGCTCGACCGTGTACTTCGCGGACTTGTAGATAGCGATCTTGGCGGCCCGGTCCGCGGACGTGTCACCGTCGTTCTGCGCCAGCACGTCGAGGTACTGCCCGGCCATCACCTCGGTGCGCATCTCGTCGAACGCGCCGCGCGCCCGGGTCAGCACCTCCGGATCGAGCCCGGCGCCGTGCAGCATCTCGTCCGACCAGGCCAGGCACAGGTCGCCGAGCAGGATCGCGGCGGAGGCGCCGAAGTCGTCCGGGTCGCCGTGCCAGCCGGCCGCACGGTGCCGGGCCGCGAACCGGCGGTGCACCGACGGCTCGCCGCGCCGGGTGTCCGACCGGTCGATCAGGTCATCGTGGATCAGCGCGCTGGCCTGCACCAGCTCCAGTGCGGACAGGCCGGTGACCACCGCGTCCGAGTCGATGCCGCCGGCGCCGCGGTAACCCCAGTAGCCGAACGCGGGACGCAGCCGCTTGCCGCCGCGCAGCACGAACGCCTCCAGCGCCTCGATCACGTCGTCGAGCGCGTCGTCGATGCCGTGCATGCGGGTGCGCTGGTGCGCGAGGAACGCGGCGAGGGCCTTGTCGACACGGGCGCGCAGACCGTGGCGGTCGACCGGGGAAGCGGTGCTGGTCACCACCAGAGGCTAGCGCCTGTGCCGAAGCGGGAGCCGGGCCGCGGTGCGGCCCGGGGCCCGGTGGGCCGCCCGATCGAGTGCCGGGCAGCCCACCGTGACCGGGCATGCGCGTCACGCAGTCGGCCGGACGTCCGCGAGGAGGTCGCGGGCCGCCGCGAACTCCTCGCGGTACCGCCGGGCGGCCGGGTGCCGCGGGTGTGCGCGGAGGCGGGCCTGCAGGCGGCGCACCTGCGTGGCGGCCCGCACGGACCCGGCCCGGATCGCGTCGTGCAGCGCGGTGGACCCGGCCGCGCAGGCGCGCTCCACGTCACCGCCGTCCGCGAACGCGCGGGCGAGCCAGGCGCGGTGCAGCGCGGCGGTGCGCGGGCCGGGTGCGGCCCGCGCGGCCAGCAGCAGCGGGCCCACCGCCCGCATCGGCCGGCCCAGCGCGGCCTGGCAGCGACCGGTCATGCCGGCCAGCTCCTCGGGAGTCAGCCAGTACAGCCAGGCGGGGTCGTGCCCGGGATCGGCCCGGTCGGCCGCGCGCCGGGCCGCGGCGAGCGCGACGTCGGCCTCCCGGTGCCGGCCGGACAGCGCGCAGGCCAGCGCGGCGCGGTGGAGCAGCAGCGCCCGGCCGGTCGCGCCGCCGGAGCGGGCGGCGCCGGACCAGGCGGTGCGGGCCAGCAGCAGGCCGGTGCCGGGATCGCCGGCCTCGGTGAGCAGGTGGCTCGCGGAGGACAGCACGTAACCGGCGAGCGGTCGGGCCCCGGCCACGTGCGCGGCCTGCAGCGCCACCCGGTGCGCCGCGACCGCGGTGCGCCACCGGCCGGCGTCCGCGGCCACCCAGCCGAGCAGTTGCGCGCCCTCGGCAACCGACGTGAGCCCGGCCGCCTCCGCCAGGCCGGGCTCGGCGTGTGCGGTGATCAGCCGTCGGCCCAGGGTGGCGGCCAGGTCCGCGCCGCCGACCAGATCGTCCAGCCGGCGCAGACCGGGCAGCTCGGCCGGGCCGGTCGCGCCCGGACCGGTCACCACGGCGCCGGCCAGCCGGAGCAGCCGTCGGCGCAGCGCCGGTGCGGCACGTGCGGCCGGAAGGTCCGCGCCGGACGGCGTGGCCAGCCAGGCGTGCGCGGCGCGGCGCAGCCGGGCGGTCTCCGCGGCCGGGGCCCCGGTGGACCCGGTCGGCCGGGTGACGGCGCGGCCCGGGAGCGCGGCGGCCGGACCGGGTTCGCCGGGCAGCGCGCGGCGGGCCGTGGCGGCGGACCGGGCCAGGTCGGCCGGGTCCGCGCCGAGGACGGTGGCCAGCCAGCGGCGCCAGAACTCGCTGGGCACCCGCTCCGCACGCTCCCAGCGGCTGATCTCGTGCCGGGTGACCGTGTGCCGACCGGACGCGGCGCAGAGCTGCTCCGCGACCCGGTCCTGACTCCAGCCGAGGCCACGGCGCAGCGCGGTCAGCAGCGGGCCCAGCGGACGGGCGTCGGGTGGGGGATCGACCATGGACATGTGCACTCCCTTGCCGGACGGAACCGATGGAGCTGACCCCCACCCGGGCGGGTGCCCGGGCTCGGCCGCACCGGGCCGGCCCGTCGCGGAGGACCGGGGACCGGTGCGGGAACGCGGGTGGTGGCGGGGTGCGTTCGACCGTGATTTATACGCTGGGGGTACGACGGTTCTGCGGGGGTGACGGTGTGGGGGAGACTGCATCCATGATCCCGTTACCGGTTGCTCCCCGGTTGGCTGCGCTGCGTGGTGTCCCGCACGCGATCCCGTACCAGGGGAGCAAGCGGGTTCTGGCCCACGCGATCGTGCCGCTGCTGCCGGAGGGGACCGCCGACCTGATCGAGCCGTTCGCCGGGTCCGCCGCGGTCTCGATCGCGGCGAGCCACCTCGGCATCCCGCGCCGGGTGCGGCTGCGGGACGTCAACGAGCCGCTGATCGCGCTCTGGCGGCGGATCCTGGACGAGCCGGACGCACTCGCCGACGACTACGCGGCACTGTGGGAGGCGCAGCGGCCGGACCCGGCCGCGTTCTACCGCCGGGCGCGCGACGACTTCAACGCCGGGCACGCGCCGCACCTGCTGCTCTACCTGCTGGCCCGCTGCGTGAAGGCGTCCGTGCGCTACAACCGGCACGGCGAGTTCAACCAGGCGGCCGACCGGCGGCGGCTCGGCGCCCGGCCGGCGCTGATGCGGGCCCGGATCCGGGCCACCTCACGCGCGCTGGCCGGCGCGGACGTCGCGGCCGGCGACTACCGGGCACCGCTGACCGGCGCCGCCGCCGCGGACGTCGTCTACCTGGACCCGCCGTACCAGGGCGTCTCGGCGAGCAAGGACCATCGGTACATGCGTGGCCTGCACCGGGACGAGTTCTACGCCGCGCTCCGGGACGCGGTCGGCGCGGGCGTGTCGTTCCTGCTCTCCTACGACGGCAGCACCGGCGGGAAGCGGTACGGCCCGGCCGTACCCCCGGATCTGGACCTTCTCGCCCTGGCCGTGCCGGCCGGGACGTCCGCGCAGGCCACTCTGAACGGCTGTCCGCTGCCCACGGTGGAGTCGCTCTACGTCTCACCGGCGCTGCGCGACCGGCTCGGCGGCACCGCGCGCGTGCTGGACCGGCTGTCGGGTGGCCGACCGCCGGTTCACCCGGCGCGAACCGGCGAGCCGGCCCGGGCGGCCGGTAAAGTGCAGGGGTGAGAGGCGCATGACCTGGGATGATCATGACCTGGGATGAGTACGCGACGGCCTGGGCCGGACTGCACGGTGGCTTCGACCCGAGGCGCGCCTCCGTCCTGGTGCGGGGCTGGCTGCGGCTGGCGTTCGTGCTCGGCCGCCCGCTCGGCCGGCTCGGCGTGCCGCCCACCGCGGTCACCGTCGTCGGGCTGCTGATCTGCGCCTGCGTGCCGTTGGTGGTGCTCGCCGACCGGACCGTCGGCCCGCTCGCCGGTGCCGCGCTGGTGCTGCTGGCCGGCGTGGCGGACAGTGTGGACGGTGCGGTCGCGGTCACGTCCGGGCGCGCGTCCCGGCTCGGTCACCTCTACGACTCGGTCGCCGACCGGCTCGGCGAGGCCGCCTGGCTGGCCGCGTTCTGGGCGGCCGGCGCGTTCGGCTGGCTGGTCGTGGTCGCGGGCGCGCTCTCCTGGCTGCACGAGTACGTCCGGGCCCGGGCGAGCGTCGCCGGCATGCGCGAGATCGGCGTGGTCACCATCGGCGAGCGGCCCAGCCGGGTCTCGATCGCGCTGGTCGGCCTGCTGCTCACCGGCGCCGGTGCGCTGATCACCACGGAGCTCGCGGCCGGGACCGCCACGCTCGCGACGGTCGTCTGGGTGCTCTTCGCCGGTTACGGCATCTGCCAGCTGCTGGCCGCGGTGCGCCGCGCGCTGGCCTGACGAACCCGCCACGGGACGGAGGGCGCGGATGCGCCGCATCGGAGCCTGCCTGCTCACGACCGGTCTGCTCGCGCTGGCCGCCTGCGCCTCGCCGACGGAGCCGGAGCCGGCGCCACCACCGGTCAACCCGCTGGCCGGCGTGCGGTTCTTCGCCGCCACGCCGAACGTGGCCACCCGGCAGGCCGACGAGTACGCCGCGGCCGGGCGCCCGGCGGACGCGGCCGCGATCCGGCACATCGGCGAGCAACCCACCGCGGTCTGGTTCACCGGCGCGTCCGCGGACACCGTGACCCGCGCGGCCACGCTGGTGGCGGACGCGCGGGCGGCCGGGCACCTGCCGGTGATCACCGTCTACAACATCCCGGGCCGGGACTGCGGGTCGTTCTCGGCCGGCGGCGCCGCCGGCCGGGACGAGTACACGGCGTGGGTGCGCGCGCTCGCCGGTGCGCTGGGCCGGGAACCGGTGCTGATCGTGCTGGAGCCGGACGCGGTCGCCCAGGCCGTCGACGGCTGCGCCGGGCCACCCGCCGAGCGGTACGCGCTGCTCGCGGCCGCGGTGGACGCGTTCGCGGCGAACGAGCGGGCACACGTCTACCTGGACGCGGGCAACGCCAGCTGGATCGCCGACCATGCCCGGCTCGCGGAAGCGCTGCGCGCGGCCGGGATCGATCGCGCGGCCGGGTTCGCGCTCAACGTCTCCAACTTCGAGACCACGGAGGCGTCGGTCGCGTACGGCACCCGGCTCTCCGAGGCGCTCGGCGGCACCCACTTCGTGATCGACACCAGCCGCAACGGCAACGGACCGAACCCGGCGTCCGGCGTCGCCCGCTGGTGCAACCCGCCCGGCCGGGCGATCGGCGCGGACCCGACCACGGACACCGGCGTGCCGCGGCTGGACGCGCTGCTCTGGGTGAAGCGCCCGGGCGAGTCCGACGGCGAGTGCGACCGCGGCGACCCGGCCGCCGGCGTCTGGTTCCCGGAGTACGCGCTGGCGCTGTCCGGCCGGTGAGCGGGCGGCCCGGCCGGCCGGTGTGCCGGTCGCGCCCGGGCCGGGTCCCTCGTGCGGACGTGGTGGGAGGGCCCGTGGCGTACCCTCGCGGCTATCGGGTCTTGTTGATCTGCGCCGCGGCGATCCGGGCGGAGAGCGCGACCATCGGCAGGCCGCCACCCGGGTGCGCGGAGCCGCCGACCAGGTGCAGGCCGTGCACGGGACCACGGTTCGCCGGGCGCAGCAGCGCGTGGTTCGCGGTGCCGTAGATCGCACCGCCCGGCGCGTGCGCGGACGCGGCCAGGTCCGCGGGCGTGCGGACCTCCCGGAACACCAGCCGATCCCGCACGTCGGCACCGCGCGCGGCCAGCAGGTCCAGGATCCGGTCCGCGTACGCGTCCGCCAGCCCGGGCCGCCGCCAGTCCACCGCGTCCGCGGCCAGGCCGTGCCGGGGCGCGTTGACCAGCACGAACCACGCCTCGTGTCCGTCCGGCCGGACGCTCGGGTCGTTGGCCACGGTCACGAACACGGTCGGGTCGGCCGGGGGCCGGGCCGGCACGCCGCGGCCCGGATCACCGAAGACCGCGTCGAACTCCGCGTCGTAGTCGCGCGGGAAGAACACCGTGTGGTGCGCCAGGCCGGACTCGCCACGCACGCCCAGCAGCAGCACGAAACCGGCCAGGCTGCGGTCGGTCAGCGCGGCCAGCCGGCGCGGCGACGGCAGCAGGTCACGGTAGAGGGTGAGCGCGTCCACGTTCGCCACCACGGTGGACACCGGCACCCGGTGCGCGGTGCCGCGCGCGCCGCGCACCCGGATCGCCTGCACCCGGCCGCCGGTCGCCTCGATCCGGGTCACGGTCGCGCCGGTCTCCACCACCACGCCGAGGTCCAGGCAGAGCGTGAGCAGCGCGTCGGCCAGCCGCCCGAGACCACCCCGCAGATACCAGCCACCGAAGGCCAGCTCCGCGTACGGGACCGCGACCAGTGCGGCCGGGGCGCGCCGGGGATCGGCGCCGGCGTACGTGGCGTAGCGGTCGAGCAGCATGCGCAGCCGCGCGTCGCGCAGGTACTCGCGGCCCAGCCCGCGCAGCGTGCGGCCGGGCGCGATCGCGGCCAGGTCGCGGACGTGCCAGGCGAGCTTCGCGAGGTCGGCGGGGCCGTCGAACGGGTTGCGCAGCACGTCGCGCCACGAGGCGTGCCAGACGCGCTCGGCGCGGGACCAGAGCCGGGACCAGTCCGCCGCGGCCGCCGGCCCGAACGCGGTGCCGATCCGCCCGGCGAACTCGGCCGGGTCGGCGCACGAGTCGAGCGCGGTGCCGTCCGGGAAGTGATGCCGCACGATCGGGTCGAGCCGCACCAGGTCGAGGTGGTCGTGCAGGTTCGCCCCGACGTCCGCGAACAGCTCCTCGAAGACCTGGGGGAGCGTGAACAGGCTCGGCCCGGTGTCGAACGTGAAGCCGTCCCGGGAGTAGCGGGCCAGCTTCCCGCCGACCGTGTCGGCCCGCTCGTAGATGGTGACGGAGTGCCCCGCCGCTGCCAGCCGGGCCGCGGCCGCCAGACCACCGACTCCCGCTCCGATCACCGCTACCGCCGTCACCTGCCCTTTATAGGGCATCGCCGTGCGCACGTGACCGGCGGCGTACCGCTCAGAAGGTGTTGTGCTGGGTGTTGTGGTCACCGATCTGCACACCCCGCGCACCACGCACGTCGACGCCCGGGACCGGGGCGGGGACGGGGGCGGGGCTCGGAGCCGGTGCCGGAACGGCGGCCGGGGCCGGCTCGGCGGGGGCGGGGCGGCGCCAGGCGAGCCAGGACACCGTGAGGCCGAGACCGCTCAGCACGACCGACGCGGTCACGCCGACGATCGACACCCACTTCTCGGCCCGGTCCAGGCCCTCACCGCCGAGGAGGACCACCAGGCCGGTGATCCCGGTGACGAGCAGCATCACTGCCAGGATCATCTTGACTGTCCGGCTCATCCGGTCATCATCGCGTGTGCCGGCAACCGCGCCAAGTCACCCGTCGATGAACGGGTTCCGGGCCGGTCAGCTGACGGTACGGCCGCGCCAGCTCAGCCGGCCGCGGCGGCGCAGGTGGTGGGAGCGGAGCGTCAACCAGGCGAGCAGCGCGATCGAGACCGGGTGCGCGAGCGCGTCCGGCCAGGCCCGGCCGCCGGTCGCGTGCGCGGACCGGACCCGCCCGGCCACGCCGGCCAGCGTGGCGAGCGCCGCGAGCCCGGCCGCGGCGGCGTGCCCGGTGAGCGCGGCGGCGAGCGCGGTCAGCGGCGACAGCGTGTAGCAGAACAGCAGGAACAGCAGCACGGGTACGGCCGTGGGCAGCGGCCCGAGCGAGGCCCAGAGTGACTTGCCGTACCCGTCGGCGAGCTCCCGCCAGCCGGTGTACATCCGGCACCGGGCCACCGGCGTACCGTCCGCCAGCGCGATCCGGCCGCCGGCCCGCTTGACCGCGCGGGCCAGCGCGATGTCCTCCAGGATCTCCGCGCGCACCGCCGCGTGGCCGCCGGCCCGGTGGTAGGCGGTCGCGTCCGCGACCAGCAGCTGACCGCCGGCGGCGGCGAGCGACGGCCGGCGCGAGCGCTCCATCGCACGCAGCGGCAGGAAGGTGAGCCAGGTCCACTGCAGCAGCGGCTGTACGAGCCGCTCACCGGCGCTCACCGCCTCCAGCCGGGGGTACGGGCTGAGCAGGTCCGCCCCGAGCCGGCGGAGCAGCGCGGCGACGCCGGTGATCGCGTGCGGGTGTTCCAGGACCACGTCCGCGTCGATGAAGACGATGACCGGCGCGTCCGTGGCGGCGGCGAGCCGGTGGCAGGCGTGCGGCTTGCCGAGCCAGCCGGGCGGCGGGGGCGCGCCGGTGAGCAGGCGGACCCGGGGGTCGTCGCCGGCGATCGCGCGGACCACGTCGGCGGTGCCGTCGGTGGAGCCGTCGTCCAGGACCACGATCTCGGCGACGCCCTCCTGGGCGAGCAGCGCGCGCAGGCAGGGCGCGACCCGGCCGGCCTCGTCGCGCAGCGGGAGCAGCACGGCGACCGGCTCGGCGGTCGCCTCGACCGTGGCCGGCTCCGCGGTGGTCTCCACCGTGGCCGGCTCCGCGGTCGCCTCCACCGTGGCCGGCCGGTGCAGCAGCCGCGCGTTGATCAGCGTGTGCAGGGTCAGCGCGCCGGCCGTGGCGGCCTGCGCGGCGGCGAGCACGAGCAGCGGATCGGGCACGGCGTCAGCGGCGGGAACCCGGACGGGCCCCGGGGACGCGCGCGTCGCCGGGTGTGGCCGCGTCGCCGGGCGTGGCCGTCTTGCCGGGTGTGGCCGCGTCGCCGGGTGTGCTCGTGGCCGGGCGCCGGCCGCGGAGGAGCGTGACCGCCAGCGGCACCGCGAGCACCGCCATGCCCACGCCGCCCCAGACCGCGGACGAGGGCAGGCCGAGGAAGACCGCGTGAGCCATGATCGAGGAGCCGTAGGTCCACAGGTAGAGCGCGTACATCGGCTGGTCCGCCGCCGTGACCGACCGGTCGGTCACGGCCGACAGCAGCGCGGCCACCACGACCGCGAACATCAGCCAGCCCAGGTAGTTCGTCACCGGGATGCCCGGCACCCCGGGCAGCGCCGGCTCCGGGTCGTGCCAGGACCAGTGCCCGGCCGCGACCATCTGCGGGTCGAGGAAGAGGTCCCACGCGGCCAGCCCGGCCGCGGCGAGCAGCACCCGCGGCACCGGTCGGGAGACCACCCGGCCGGCCGACAGCCACGCCGGCCACGTCATCCAGGCCCAGGCCAGCGGGATGATCAGGGGTACGCCGAGCACCTTCGGGCCGAGCTGGCCGGAGTAGTCGTACCCGCCGAACGGGAACCCGGTGTGCACGCCGGTCGCCTCGATCAGAAACCCGCCACCGGCCGCGATCGCCACCAGCGCCACCGCGGTCCGGGCGCCCCGGGTCGCGGCCGCGTGCCCCACGGAGATCACGAAACCGAGCACCACCGTGGCGACGGTCAGGCCGTTGCGCACGTCACCGCTGGTCAGCGGGTAACAGATCTGCGCCAGGACCAGGACGGCCAGCGGCAGCCAGCGGGCGATCACAGCTTCTGGTCGGCGGGCAGCGGCAGCTCCCGGCCGAGTACCGCGAACGCACGCTCGTCGCCCGGGAAGTGGAAGTCGCGCAGCACGTCCACGTACCCGAAGCGGCGGTAGAGCCGCCACGCGCGTGACTCCTGCTCCGGCGCCTCGGGCGTGGAGAGCAGCGTGGTGCCGCCCTCGGCCATGGTCAGCAGCGCGCGCAACTGGCGGGCACCGATGCCGTGGCCCTGCGCGGGCGGGCTGACGTGCAGCTCCACCACCTCGAAGCAGTCACCGAGCCAGGTCTTGCGGTCGGTGTCGGCGAGCGCGCCGCGCACCTGGTCGTGCCACCACTGACCGGACGCGGACGTGTAGCCGTAGCCGAACCCGGCGAGGTGCCCGTCCGTCGTGAGCGTCGCCACCGCGCGGAAGCCGGGGCGCCGGGCGTGCGTCGCCACGTAGCCACGCCGGGCCGCGAGCAGCTCCGCCCGGTAGCCCATCGCGTCGCCGTACACGGTGATCACGTCGTCGATCCGGCGAAGCAGGTCGTCCGGCGTCCACGGCACGAGCCTCATCGTCCCCCGCTTTCCTTCCCGCCGTCGTCCGCCCATCCCAGCACCGCACGGTCGCCGGCCAGGTCCAGCACCGCGAATCGGGCGAACAGTTCCTCCGCATACCACCGGGCTCCGGGGGTACGCGCGATCGCCGCGCGGTGCTGCGGGTGACGGTACGCGAATTCCAGGAGATGTGCCGTGCTCCGCCACACGCTGATGGTGCCCTGCCACCCGATCGGTGCCTCGCCGACGCCGAATCGGCTGAGCACGCCGTCCGCGTCGTGCAGCGCGGCGGTGACCGGCGGGATCGCGCGCCAGAACGTGAGCGCGCGGGCCGGGGCGAGCCGGGCGCGGGTCAGGGCCAGCACCGGGCCGTCCGTCTTGGAACCGTTTTCCACGGCGAAGGGGGTACGGCCGGACCACGTGCCCCGGCTGTGCAGCGGTCGCAGGTCCACCCGGACCGACGACGTGCTCACCCGGGCCCACGCGCGGCCGACCGCGGACGTGTCGAACGCCGCCGCGGCGGCCGGGTCGTCCCAGACGGTGACCGCGGCCCACCGGGTGAGATCGGCGTCACCCGGCCCGAACGTGGTGCCGGTCCCGGTGCCGAGCAGCTTCGCGAAGCGGACACCGGGCAGTGCGCGCAGCCGGCGCCGGTCCACGGCCATCCGGGTCAGCACGCCGCCGAGCGCCCGCCGGGGCACCCGCCAGACGTGCAACGTGGTCAGCGCCGTCAAGGCTCAGGCCGTCTGTGAGTAGAGGTTCGGGTCACTGGTGGAGAGCACCAGCCGGTCCCAGCCGCTGGTGGTCCGCAGTGTGCCGCTCGCGTCCACGACCAGTGCCTCGTACTCCTCCAGGCGCATCAGCCAGTCGAGGCCCTCCGCACCGCGGGCGACGGCCGCGATCGCGAACACGTCCGCCCAGAGCAGCGACGGCCCGGCCACGGTCACCGACCGCAGCTCGGTGGCGTCCTGCCCGGTGTACGGATTGACGACCAGCCCGCCCCGGTGCGCCGCGCCGGCGGTGGCGACCGCGCCGGTGGCGATCGCGCAGACCCGGAGCATCCGGTTCGGCTCGGCCGGGTCCTCGATGCCGACCCGCCAGACCGGGTGGCCCGGCACCGTGGTCAGCACCACGTCACCGCCGGCGTTCAGGCAGAGGTCGTGCCCGTCGAGGTCGGCCAGCCGGTCCGCGATCCGCTGCACCGCCCAGCCCTTGACCAGGCCGGACGGGTCGTACCGATAACCGCCCTTGGCCTCCGGGTCGGGCAGCCACGGGTTGAAGAAGCCGTCGGTGCGGGTGTGCGCCTCCTCGCAGAGGCCGTGCACGGTCCGGATCGCCGGGTGGCAACCGGAGAAGTCGATCTCGCCACGGTTGAGCCGGGCGATCTGGCTGTCCGGACGCGCCGGGTTGAACATCGCGTCCACGGCCCGCAGCTCCACGAAGACGCCGGCCACATGCTGGGCGACCTCGTCGGAGTCCACTCCCGGGCCGCGCAGATGGACGCTCACGGGCATGCCCATGATCTCTTCCACCCAGGCACGTCGCGGAGGGGTGCTGGTGCTCATCCCGCACACGATATGCGCCACGACCGCCCGCACAACAGGGGGCCGCCCCGGCCCCGTCCGGTGATCCAGGCGTTCCGCACGTCGTTCCGCCGGCATGCGGGACGGCTGGATCACCGGGTGCGGGCGGCCGGGTCAGACGGCGGCGCCGGTGATCTGGGCGATCACGGTCTTCGCGGTGTTGACCGGGATCGCGAAGCCGACACCGATGTTTCCGGTGGAGTCACCCGTGGTGGCGATCGCCACGTTGATGCCGATCACCCGGCCGGCCGTGTCGACGAGCGCGCCGCCGGAGTTGCCGGAGTTGATCGCCGCGTCCGTCTGGATCAGGTCGGAGAGCGTGGTGGTCCGCTGCTGGCTCTGCGCGCCGCCGAACGGGCTCTGCGGCTCCTGCTCGCCGGTGTCCTCGCTGGTCTCGCGGTGCAGCGCGGAGACGATGCCGGAGGTGACCGTGCCCTCCAGGCCGAGCGGGCTGCCGAACGCGAGCACGGTCTGCCCCGCGGTCAGCGAGTCGCTGTCGCCGAGCGCGGCCGCGGTCAGGCCGGAGACGTCCTGCAGCTGGATCACCGCGAGGTCGTGCGACGCGTCCGTGCCGACCAGCGTGGCGGACACGGTACGCCCGTCCGCCAGGTCCGCGGTGATCGTGCCGCCGTCCGCGACCACGTGGTTGTTCGTCAGCACCAGCCCGTCGGAGCTGAGGATCACGCCGGAGCCGAGCGAGGTGCCGCGCCCGCTCTGGATGTTGATCGTCACGATGCTGGGCGCGACCGCCTCCACCACGCCGCTGAGCGTGCTGATCGTCCCGGTGCTCGCGGCCGTCACGGTGGCCGTGGTGGCCGCGGACGTGCCGGCGGGCGTGCCGTCGGCACCGAGCGCGTTGCCGATCACGCCGCCGGTGGTGCCGGCCGCCAGGGCCAGCGCGAGCGCGGCGGCGGCCAGCGTGCGCCGGCGCCGGCGCGGGCGCCCGTTGCCGCCGGTCGAGCCGCCGTGCAGCGGCGGGTACACCGGCGGGGCTGGGGGCGCGGGCGGTGCCGGGGGCGCGGCGGGCAGCCCGAGCGGCGACAGCGCGACGGGCGCGTAGGCGGGCGCACCGGAGATCCCGCCGCCGTGGTGGGAGAGGCCGGCGGGGAACGCGCCACCGTAGGAGAGGCCGACGGAGGGCGCGCCGCCGTGGGACGGGCCGGCGGGGAGCGCGCCGCCGTAGGGCGGCCGGTGCGCGACCGGGTGGGCCACGTCGCGGGGGCCGGCGGGCGCCGTATGGGCGACGGGCGCCGGGTGGGCCACGTCGCGAGGGCCGGCGGGCGCCGGGTGGTGGGCGCTCTCCGCGTACCGCTGAGGGGTGTTGATCTGCTGCTCTGGGCTGTGCGTCGCGTCGGTCATGTCATTCACGGTGCGCCCGGAGGATCTGCCCCGGCTTGGTCTCGGCTGTGAGTAGTCTGAAGATGGTTGATCTAGAGGCGCGGGTCGGCCAGCCGGATGCCGGGCACCGCCGGGCGATCCATCGTGGTGAGCGCGTCCGCGGCCGCGGCCAGTCCCATCGTGTCCGCCACCAGCAGGTCCGGGCGCAGCGCACCGGACGCCACCAGCTCCAGCAGTGCGGGATACGCGTGTGCGGCCATGCCGTGACTGCCCCGCAGCTCCAGCTCCCACGCGATGACCAGATCCATCGGTACGGGCGGCGCCCCGGCCACCGCGGGCAACAGGCCGACCTGCACGTGCCGGCCCCGGCGGCGCAGGCTGCGCACCGAGCTCACGCAGGTCGCGGCGCTGCCCACCGCGTCGATCGACACGTGCGCGCCGCCACCGGTCAGGTCGCGGATCGCGGCCGCCACCGCGTCCTCGCCGGCCATCGCCTCCAGCACCACGTCCGCGCCGTGCCGCCGGGCCAGCTCGCGGGCGCCCGCCGAGGTGTCCACGGCGACCACCCGCGCGCCCGCGGCGTGCGCGATCATGACGGCGGACAGGCCCACGCCGCCGCAGCCGTGCACCGCGACCCACTCGCCGGCCGCGACCCGGCCCTGCGTGACCACGGCCCGGAACGCGGTGGCGAACCGGCAGCCCAGCGACGCGGCCGCGCTCGCGGACAGCTCGCCGGGCAGCCGGATCAGGTTGATCTCCGCGTTCTCGATCGCGACGAGCTCCGCGAACGAGCCCCAGCCGGTGAAGCCGGGCTGCGTCTGCCGCTCACAGACCTGCTGGTCGCCGGCGAGGCAGGACGCGCACCGGCCGCACGCGCAGACGAACGGCACGGTCACCCGGTCGCCGGGCGCCCAGCCGGTCACGCCGTCGCCGACGTGCGCGATCACGCCGGCGAACTCGTGACCGGGCACGTGCGGCAGCCGGATGTCCGGGTCGTGCCCGCGCCAGCCGTGCCAGTCGCTGCGGCACAGGCCGGTGGCCTCCACCCGGATCACCACGCCGCCGGCCGGGGGCACGGGGTCGGGGACCTCGTGCACCTCCGGTCGCGTGCCGAACTCCTCGAAGACGACCGCCCGCATGCGCGTGCCGTCAGACGGACTCGGCGGCCAGCGCGGCGGCGCCGATGATGCCCGCGTTGTTGAGCAGCTGCGCCGGGACCACCGGGGTGCGCAGGTCGATCAGGGGCAGGAACTTCTCCGCCTTCTTGCTGACGCCACCGCCGATGATGATCAGGCCGGGCTGCAGCAGCATGTCGATGTGCCGCAGGTAGCGCTCGACCCGCGCGGCCCAGTCCGGCCAGGACAGGTCCTCGGCCTCGCGGGCCCGGTCGGCGGCGCGGGTCTCCGCGTCCACGCCGTCCAGCTCCAGGTGGCCGAGCTCGGTGTTCGGCACCAGCGTGCCGTCGACGAAGAGCGCGGTGCCGATGCCGGTGCCGAACGTCAGCATCAGCACGGTGCCGGTCACGCCGCGGCCGGCACCGAAGCGCATCTCGGCCACGCCGGCCGCGTCCGCGTCGTTGAGCACCGTGACCGGGCGGCCGACCGCCTCGGTGAACAACCCGGCCGCGTCCGCGTCGATCCAGGACTTGTCCACGTTCGCCGCGGTCTTGGTGACGCCGCGGACCACCACGCCGGGGAACGTCACGCCGACCCGGTCGGTGTCGCCGAACTTCGCGGCGACCTCGCCGACCACGGCGGCCACCCGCTCGACGTCGGCGGGCTGCGGGGTCTCGATCCGGAAACGGTCCGCCAGCAGCGCGCCGGCCTCGATGTCGACCGGCGCACCCTTGATACCGGAACCGCCGATGTCGATACCCAAGATCACGATGACTCGTCTCCCACGATGCGTCAGTGGCCCGCGCGGGCCGAGCCGTGCGGGGTCTGGAACCCACAGCCTAGTTCTCCCGGGCATGCCCGTCGGTGCCCGCCGCTTAGTTTCAACCTGGACTTATATAAGAGCGTCTTGCTAGCTTTCGGTACGTGCACGCGTTCGACATCCTGGGTGATCCGGTCCGCCGCCGGATCCTGGAGCTGCTCGCGGACGGCGAGCGGGCCGCCGGTGAGATCGGCGCGGTGGTGCAGGCCGAGTTCGGGATCAGTCAGCCGGCGGTCTCCCAGCACCTGAAGGTGCTGCGGGAGCACGGCTTCGCCCGGGTGCGCGCGGAGGGGACGCGCCGGCTCTACGCGGTCGAGCCGGCGCCGCTGCGCGAGGTGGACGCGTGGCTGGAGCACTTCCGCGGCTTCTGGGCGCAGCGGCTGGACGCGCTCGGCACCGAGCTGGCCCGCGGGCGTCGTGCCCGCCGCCGCGAATCCGGGCCCGACGCCGGTTCCGAGGGCGGCGCTTCCGCCTGATCACGGCCCGGAACAGCCCGGCGCCGCACCGTTGCGTTTTTGTCGGACCCAGGGTGTACTGTCTCAAGGAGTTAGAACATGCGTTCTAACTTGATCGGGTGAGGCGATTCGCGGCGCCGATCCCGGTCGCGGTCCCGCGGAGACCGCGGCGATCCCGGAAGTCGCGAGCCGGGTTCGCAGCACAGGCAGGGCCGCCGTCCGACACCCTCGACCCCCGGGTGGCGGGCGGCGGACCAGCCGACGCGGGTGCCGGCCGGACGTGGTGTGGGGAAGCAACGCGTTCGGCCGGCTCGCCGGACCGGTGGTGCGCAGTCCGGAGCAGTGAGCAGGCGAGAGAGGTCGCGTCACTACACGCGGAGGTCAGACCCATGGCGAGCAACGCAGACCAGGTGCCCACCGTCCCGGCGCACATGCTGCCGCACCGCACTCCCGCACAGCTGCTGGCGACGGCGCGCCGCGGGCTGGCGGAGGCGGCGCAGACCCGGCCCGACGGCCTGCGTTACGCGGCCGCCCACCTCGCCGCGCTGCGCGCCGCCGCGGCCGTGCTCGCGGCCCGTGCCCGCCCCGCACCGTCCCGGCGCAACCGGGTGACCAGCGTGTGGGAGCTGCTGGTGCTGGTCGCGCCGGAGCTCGGTGAGTGGGCGACCTACTTCGCGCTCGGCGCGTCCAAGCGCGCGGCCGCCGAGGCCGGCATCCCCCGGGTGGTCACCGCCCGCGAGGCGGACGATCTGCTGCGGTCGGCCGAGCAGTTCGTGGCCGTGATCGAGGCGGCGCTCGGCATCGCGCACCAGCCCTCGCTCGACGGCTTGGCCGCGGCCTGACGCGCCGCACGGCACGCGCCGCACGGCACGCGCCGCACGGCACGCGCCGCACGGCACGCGCCGCCCGGCACGGGCCGGGCGGCTCCCGCCCGCGTACGGCCGCGGCGGGACGGACGAGTGACATGGGTGGGCCGCCGGCGGGGTGCGGTCCGGGAACGACGCGGAAGAACAGCTGAGGGTGACATGGCGGGCCGGATGGTGCTCGGGTCTGCCCTGGCGCAGCTGGTGCGGCCGGCCAGCGAGATGGACGAGTCCGGCGCGCACCGCCTGTTGCCGGTGGCGCCCGAATTGGGCGGATTGCTGCCGAATCGTGGGCTGCGCCGGGGCAGCACGGTCGCGGTCGGCACGGCCCGGTCCGCCAGCGGCGGCACCTCACTGATGCTGGCGCTGCTCGCCGAGGCGTCCCGGGCCGGTTCCTGGTGTGCGGTGGTCGGCGTGCCGGCACTGGGCCTGCTCGCGGCGGCCGAGGCCGGGATCGCGCTGGACCGCCTGGCGCTCGTGCCGTACCCCGGGGCGGAGTGGCCGACCGTGGTCGCCGCGCTGATCGACGGCGTCGACGTGGTGGTCGCGGCCGCGCCGGACGGCGTCTCCACCGTGGTCACCGACCGGCTCGCGGCCCGCGCCCGGCAGCGTGGCTGCGTGCTCGTCCCGTACGGCGCCTGGACCGGCGCGGACGTCACCCTGCAGATCACCGACGGCGCCTGGGACGGTCTCGGGCCCGGCCACGGTCGCCTCACCCGCCGCCGCCTCACCATCTCCGCCCGGGGCCGTGGCGCCGCCACCCGGCCGCGCGAGATCCGCGTCTGGCTCCCCGCCGCCTCGGACCGCTTCGCCGCGGTTGTCGCCGGCACCCCCGGCGCGACCACCGTCACGCTCGTCGACCCGCCCGCCACGGCCACGCCCCGCGCACCGCTCACGCTGGTCGGACCGTCGGCCGAGCCGGCATGAGCGGCGCGGACACGCTCCGGACGCTGCTGCTGTGGTGCCCGGACTGGCCGGTGGTGGCGGCCGAGATCACGGAGGGCGTGGCCGTGGGCGGGCCGGTGGCGGTGCTGAGGGCCAACCGGGTGGTCGCGTGCAGCGAGGCCGCCCGGGTCGAGGGCGTACGCCGCGGGCTGCGCAAACGGGAGGCGGAGAGCCGCTGCCCGGGCCTGACCGTGGTCGAGTGGGACGCCGGGCGGGACGCGCGCGCGTTCGAGCCGGTCGTCGCCGCGATCGAGGAGAAGGCGGCCGGCGTCGAGGTGCTGCGCCCGGGCGCCGCCGCGCTCGCCGCCCGCGGCCCGGCCCGCTACTTCGGCGGCGAGGAACCGGCCGCGGAGCTCATCGTCGAGCACGTCGCCGCGTCCTGCGAGGTGGAGGCGCAGGCCGGCATCGCCGACGGCACGTTCGCGGCCGGCCTCGCGGCCCGGCGCGGCGTCATCGTCCCGCCCGGCGGCACCCCGGAGTTCCTGGCCGGACTCGGCGTGGAGACGCTCGACCGGCCGCAGCTCACCGACATGCTGCGCCGGCTCGGCGTCCGCACGCTCGGCGCGTTCGCCGCGCTGCCCGCCTCGGACGTGCTGGCCCGCTTCGGCTTCGACGCGGCGCTGGCGCACCGGCTCGCCGCCGGCCGCGACCACCGGCCGCTCGCGGTCCGCCGGCCACCGCCCGGCCTGGAGGTCACCGACACCTACGACGAGCCGCTGGACCGGGTGGACGTGGCCGCGTTCGCCGCCCGGACGCTCGCCGAGCGCCTGCACGACCGGCTCGCCGCCCACGGCCTGGCCTGCACCCGCCTCGGCATCACCGCGGTCACCGAGCACGGCGCGGAACTGCACCGGGTCTGGCGCCACGACGGCCTGCTCACCACGGCCGCGATCGCCGAACGCGTCCGCTGGCAGCTCGACGGCTGGCTGACCGGCACCGGCCGCCGCACCGCCGCCGGCCTGCGCGCCGCACCGCCGCGCCCGACCTCCGGCATCATCCGCCTCACGCTGACCCCGGAGGGCATCCTCGCCCACGCCGGCCTGCAACCCGGTCTCTGGGGCGAGACCGGCGAGGAGCGCCGCCGCGCCCACCGCGCCCTCAGCCGCGTCCAGGGTCTCCTCGGCCCCGACTCCGTGGTCACCCCGGTCCTGGCCGGCGGCCGTTCCCCGGCGGACGCGGTCACCCTGGTCCCCTGGGGTGACGAACGCGTCCCGGCCCGTCCCGGCCCGCTGACCCCCGGCCCGGCCCCGGTGCCCACCCGCCGCCGGTCCCGCAAACCCCCGCCCCAGCCCGTCCCCGAGTCCCTCCGGCCGCCGGCACCCCTGTCACCCGCGTTCCGGCCCGCCGGGCCGCCGGGTTCCGCGTCCGTGCCGGTCGAAGCCGTGCCGGTCGAAGCCGTGCCGGTCGAAGCCGTGCCGGTCGAAGCCGTGCCGGGGGGTTTCGCGTCCGTGTCGGGTGAGGCCGTGCCGGTCGAGGCGGGGCCGGGCGGGGCCGTGCCGGTCGGTGACGCCGGTGCGGCCGCACGGGAGCCGGACCCCGCCTCGGGTGCCGGCCTGGCGGAGGTCGTGCCGTTGCGCCGCCGGGCCTCCGGAAACCCGGGCGGCTCCGTCGAGGCTCCGGCCGGTGCGGGCGCGCCGGCCGGAGCCGGGGGCGGACCGGTGGCCGGGCCACGGCGGCGGACCGCGCGGGACCGGACCCGCCCGGCGTGGCCGGGGAGCCTGCCGGCGCCGGCGCCCGCGTTGGTGCCGGTGCGTCCCGCCCCGGCGCGGGTCTTCGACGCGGCCGGCGAGGAGGTGCGGGTCAGCGCGCGGCTGGAGCTCAGCGGTGCTCCGGCCCGGCTGGCCGCCGAGGGCGACGAGCCGGCGGACATCGTCGGCTGGGCCGGTCCGTGGCCGGTGGACGAACGCTGGTGGGCCCCGTCCGAGGCGCACCGCCGCGTCCGGTTCCAGGTGACGCTGGCCGGCGGTGCCGCGCTGCTTCTCTCGCTGGCCGGCGGCCGCTGGTTCGTGGAGGCCCGCTACGACTGAGGACGCACGCCCCGCCCGCCGTCACGAGGGGCGCCCGCGGGGGACACGCCGGGAGCAGGAGGAAAAGATCGGAAAGGGTTTCGGGTGGGGTTCAGCAATCCGGATGTGCCGTGGGCGGAGCTGGAGCGGAAGCTGTCCGGCGGGTACGTCGTGGACCCACTGGCGGTGGAGCCGGACGGCGGTGACTCGCCGGCCTGGACGCGGAAGCGGCGCGGGTACGAGGCACCCGAGGGGATCGCGCGCGGCGCGGGCGAGGTCGAGTACGCGGAGCTGCACTGTCACACGAACTTCAGCTTCCTGGACGGGGCCAGCCATCCGGAGGAGCTGGCGGAGGAGGCGGTGCGGCTGGGGCTGAGCGGCCTCGCGGTGACCGATCACGACGGGTTCTACGGCGTGGTGCGGTTCGCGGAGGCGGCGAAGGAGCTGGGACTGCCGACGATCTTCGGTGCGGAGCTGTCGCTGGACCTTCCGGGGCCGCAGAACGGGGAGGCGGATCCGGCGGGGGAGCACCTGCTGGTGCTGGCGCACGGGCCGGAGGGGTACGCGCGGCTTGCCTCCTCGATCAGCCGGGCGCACCTGCGCGGTGGCGAGAAGGGACGGCCGGACTACGGGTCACTGGAGTCGGTGGCGGCGGAGCTGGCCGGGAACGTGCTGGTGCTGACCGGCTGCCGGAAGGGCACGGTGCCGTCCGCGCTGCGGTACGACGGCGTGGACGCGGCGCGCTGGGAGCTGGACCGGCTGGTGAGCAACTTCGGCCCGGACAACGTGGCGGTGGAACTGATCGACCACGGCGACCCGTTCGACGGCGTGCGGAACGAGGCGCTGGCGTCGCTGGCCGCCGAGCTGCACCTGCCGACGGTGGCGACGAACAACGTGCACTACGCGACGCCGGGCCGGCGGCGGCTGGCGACCGCGCTGGCGGCGGTGCGGGCCCGGCGCAGCCTGGACGAGATGGACGGCTGGCTGCCCGCGGCCGCGACCGCGCACCTGCGCGGCGGTGCGGAGATGGCGGCGCGGTTCCGGCACTTCCCCGGCGCGGTCCGCCGGACCGTGGACTTCGCCCGGGACCTCGCGTTCGACCTGAACCTGGTGGCGCCGGAGCTGCCGGACTTCCCGGTGCCGGCCGGGCACACGGAGATGAGCTGGCTGCGCGAGCTGACCTGGCGCGGGGCGCTGAAACGGTACGGCCCCCCGGAGGCGGCGCCGGACGCGTACGTGCAGCTGCACCGCGAACTGGACATGATCGAGCAGCTCGACTTCCCCGGATACTTCCTGATCGTCTGGGACATCGTGGACTTCTGCCGGCGCAACGACATCTACTGCCAGGGGCGTGGATCGGCGGCGAACTCGGCGGTCTGCTACGCGCTCTGGGTGACCAACGTGGACGCGGTGCGCTGGCAGCTGCTGTTCGAGCGGTTCCTGGCGCCGGAGCGGGACGGGCCGCCGGACATCGACGTGGACATCGAGTCGGACCGGCGCGAGGAGGTCATCCAGTACATCTACCGGCAGTACGGGCGGGAGCACGCGGCCCAGGTGGCGAACGTGATCTCGTACCGGCCGCGGTCCGCGGTGCGGGACGTCGCGAAGGCGTTCGGGTTCTCGTCCGGGCAGCAGGACGCGTGGAGCCGGCAGATCGACCGGTGGGGCTCGGTCGCGACGGTGGACGTGGCGGAGATCCCGGAGCACGTCGTGGAGTACGCGAACGCGCTGCAGACGTTCCCCCGGCACCTCGGCATCCACTCCGGCGGCATGGTCATCTGCGACCGCCCGGTGATCGAGGTGTGCCCGGTCGAGTGGGGGCGGATGGCCGGCCGCAGCGTGCTGCAGTGGGACAAGGACGACTGCGCGAGCGTGGGCCTGGTCAAGTTCGACCTGCTCGGGCTCGGCATGCTGTCCGCGCTGCACTACGCGTACGACATGATCGAGCTTGATCTTGATTTGAGCACGATGGCGCTGGACGACCCCGAGGTCTACGACATGCTGTGCCGGGCCGACTCGGTGGGCGTGTTCCAGGTGGAGAGCCGCGCGCAGATGGCCACGCTGCCGAGGCTGAAGCCGCGCGAGTTCTACGACCTGGTGATCGAGGTGGCGCTGATCCGGCCCGGGCCGATCCAGGGCGGGTCGGTGCACCCGTACATCCGGCGCAAGAACGGCCGGGAGAAGGTCGACTACCCGCATCCGCTGATGCGGAACGCGCTGGAGAAGACGCTGGGCGTGCCGCTGTTCCAGGAGCAGCTGATGCAGCTGGCGATCGACGTGGCCGGGTTCGACGCGGGCGAGGCCGACCAGCTGCGGCGCGCGATGGGCTCGAAGCGCTCGGCCGAGCGGATGGAAAGGCTGAGATCCCGGCTGTACGCGGGGATGGCCGAGCGCGGGATCAGCGGTGAGCTGGCCGACGACCTCTACGTGAAACTGTCCGCGTTCGCCAGCTTCGGCTTCCCGGAGAGCCACGCGATGAGCTTCGCCTACCTGGTGTACGCGAGCGCGTGGCTGAAGCGGTACCACCCGGCCGCGTTCTGCGCCGCGCTGCTGAACGCGCAGCCGATGGGCTTCTACTCGCCGCAGTCGCTGGTCGACGACGCGCGGCGGCACGGCGTGGAGGTGCGCCGGCCGGACATCAACGAAAGCGGCGCGATGGCGACGCTGGAGTCCACGCCGCGCACGGTCTGGGACGGCGGCGGTCCGGGCGCGCCACCGCACTCGTGGGGCCTGGGCGGCCCGGTGGTCCGTCTCGGGCTGTCCGGCGTGCGGTCGGTGTCGCCCGAGCTGGCCGCCGCGATCGAGGCGGAGCGCCGCCGCAACGGCCGGTACACCGACATCTCGGATCTGTCGCGCCGGGTGGGTCTGAGCGCCGGTCACCTGGAGGCGCTGGCCACGGCGGACGCGTTCGCCGGGTTCGGCATGGACCGGCGCGCCGCGCTCTGGGCCGCCGGCGCCGCCGCGCAGGACCGGCCGGACCGGCTGCCGATGGGCGCGCCCGAGGCCCCGCCGCTGCCCGGCATGGAGGCGGTCGACCGGCTCTACGCGGACGTCTGGGCCACCGGCCTCTCCCCGGAGAGCCATCCGGTGCGGTTCATCCGCGAGCGGCTGACCGCGGCCGGTGCGGTGCCGATCGCGCGGCTCAAGCGGATCGACGCCGGCACCCGCGTGCTGGCCGGCGGCATCGTCACCCACCGGCAGCGCCCGGCGACCGCGGGCGGCGTCACGTTCATCAACCTCGAGGACGAGACCGGCATGCTCAACGTCACCTGCTCGCCGGGGCTGTGGGCGCGGTACCGGAAGGTGGCCCGGACCAGCTCGGCGCTGCTCGTGCGCGGTGTCCTGGAGAAGGTCGAGGACGTGATCAACCTGGTCGCGGACCGTCTGGAGGCGGTCGAGGCGCCGGTCGCGCCGCCATCCCGCGATTTCCGGTAATAGACACATGCAACACAATCGCTGTCTCAGCGGTCTATATAGGTGAGGGCAACTGCCATCCACCTCTCGGGGGAGACCGCATGCGACGTCTGATCGCCGCGCTGTCCGTGTCCGCCGCGTTCGCCGCCGTGCTACCCAGCACGGCGGCGGCCGCCCCAGCCGAAGTTCCCGGCAAGTCCGGTAAGGCCGCACAGACCGTCACGCTGATCACCGGTGACCGGGTCACCGTCCACCCGGGTGACCGGCTGGAGCTGACCCGCGGCGCCGGCCGCGAGCACATCCGCTTCGCCACCCGCACCGTCGACGGGCACACCTCCGTCATCCCGTCCGACGCGGCGCCGCTGCTCGGTGCCGGCCGCCTCGACCCGCGGCTGTTCGACGTGACCACGCTGATCGACTTCGGCTACGACGACCGTCGCGCCGACCTGCCGCTGATCGTCGAGGGCGGCAGCCCGGCCGGTGCCCGCACCGCGCAGTCGCTGCCCGGCGGCCTGTCCGCGGTGCGCGCGGACCGGGCCGGCGAGACCTGGAAGTCGATCGCCGGCGCCGACGCGGGCGCCCGCCGGGCCACCGGCAAGGTCTGGCTGGACGGCATCCGCACACCGTCGCTGGACGTCAGCGTGCCGCAGATCGGCGCGCCGGCCGCGTGGCAGGCCGGGCTCGACGGCACCGGCGCCACGGTCGCGGTGCTGGACACCGGCGTCGACGCCACCCACCCGGACCTGGTCGGCCAGGTGGCGGCCGCGCAGAACTTCACCGAGGGTACGGAGGACGACCTCGACCGGGACGGCCACGGCACCCACGTCGCCTCCACCATCGCCGGCACCGGCGCGGCGTCGGACGGGCGCTACCGGGGCGTCGCACCCGGCGCGAAGCTGCTCGACGGCAAGGTGTGCGTGCAGGGCGGGGCCTGCGCCGAGTCGTGGATCCTGGCCGGCATGAAGTGGGCGGCCGAGCAGGGCGCGGACGTGGTCAACATGAGCCTGGGCGGCCTGGACCAGCCCTCGGTCGACCCGTTGGAGCAGGCCGTCCAGACGCTCACCGAGCAGTACGGCACGCTCTTCGTGATCGCGGCCGGCAACGCCGGCGGGGACCGCACGGTCGGCAGCCCGGCCAGCGCCGACTCCGCCCTCGCGGTCGGCGCGGTGGACAAGCGGGACGCGCTGGCGGACTTCTCCAGCCGCGGGCCGCGCACCGGCGACTCCGCGATCAAGCCGGAGATCACCGCGCCCGGCGTCGGCATCATCGCCGCGAAGAGCACGACCGGGCAGATCGGCGGGCCCGCGCCGGTGCCCGGCTACACGTCGCTGTCCGGCACGTCGATGGCGACACCGCACGTCGCCGGTGCCGCCGCGATCCTGGCCGGTCAGCACGACGACTGGACGGCCGAGCTGCTCAAGTCCACGCTGACCGCGTCCGCGAAGCCGAACCCGGAGATCGCGGTGGCCGCGCAGGGCGCCGGCCGGGTGGACGTGGCCCGCGCGATCAACCAGACCGTGACCACCAGCCCGGCCGCGCTCAGCTTCGGCCTGCAACGGTGGCCGCACGCGGACGACGAGCCGCGCACCCAGGAACTGGTGTACCGCAACGCCGGCACCGCGGCGGTCACGCTGAACCTCGCGCTCACGCCGGTCGGCGGCGAGATCCCGGCCGGGCTGGTCACGTTGTCCGCGACCACCGTCACCGTGCCGGCCGGCGGCACCGCCTCGGTGACCGTCACGGTCGACACGTCGCGCGAGATGCCGGACGCGTTCCACGGCGGCGAGATCACGGCCACCGCGGGCGACGTGGTGGTGCAGACGCCGTTCGGCGTGGACCGCGAGGTCGAGAGCTACGACGTCGACCTGAGCGTGCTGGACCGGACCGGCGCCGCCGCCACCGTCGGCTTGCTGGTCTTCATCAGCACCGACGGCCGGACCGGCGTCGACGTGGGCCTGCCGGTCACGGAGGCGCGGCTGCCGAAGGGCACCTACTCGGTCATCTCGCTGCTGTTCGAGGAGTCCGGGGCCACCACGATGGCCGTGCACGCGCGGTTCACGGTGGACGGCATGGAGACGTTGACCATCGACGCCCGGCAGGCGAAACCGCTGTCGATCCGGGTGCCGGACCGGCAGGCCGCGGAGACCGGCGTGGAACTCGTCGTGACCGGGCCGGCCTACGGGTTCGGTCTCGCCACGGACACGTTCACGAACCAGTACACGCTGGACCTCGGGCCGGGCGTGCCGGTCGAGGGCTTCTACTCGCACATCGCCGCGTCGTTCGCGCGGAGGGACGCGAACGGCACGTTCCTGGACAGCCCGTACAGCTACTCGGTGTTCTACCTGACCGAGGGCCGGTTCTTCACCGGGTACGACCGGACGGTGCGTCAGCGTGAGCTGGCCACCGTGCGCGCCACGCACGGCCGGCAGGCCACCACCGCGGACGCCGGCGCCAAGGGGGCGTACCCGGTGCACCCGGACACGTTCGGCGGCTTCTTCGTGCAGACGCCGTACTCGACGCTGCCGTTCGACCGCACCGAGTACTACAACGCGGACAGCGGCGTGGCGTGGATCCCGGTCTTCACCGAGCTCGCCGGCGGCGGTGAGACGGCCACGTTGCAGGAGTACGGCACGCGCACCGTCTACCAGCCGGGCCGCACGGTGCGGGAGCAGTGGAACCGGGCCGTGTTCGGTCCCGCGTTCCCGGATGCCGGGTTCACGTTCGCCGGCCGGTTCCAGGACATCATCTTCGCGGGCCCGTCGCTGTTCGGCGACGGCGGCGGCCGCGAGGGATACACGGTGGAGGGGCTCGGCGACGTGTCGCTCAAGCTCTACCGCGACGGGCAACCGGTCGGCGAGGCCGCCGGCACCTACGGCGAGTTCCAGGTGCCGCCGGGGAAGGCGACCTACCGCCTGGACGCCACGGCGGCCCGGGGCGCGCCGCACCGGCTCTCCACGTCCGTGGTCGCGAGCTGGACGTTCACCTCGGAGAACACCGGCGTGGACGCGATCGTGCCGCTGCCGCTCTCCGCGGTGGTGTTCACGCCGCCGGTCGACGCCACCAGCGTGGCGCCGAAGGGCCGGACGATCTCCGTCCCGCTGACCGTGGACGTGCAGGAGCGGTCGGCGGCGGCCCGCAACCGGTCGCTGACCGTGGAGGCGTCGTTCGACGACGGTGCCACCTGGCAGCGGGTGCAGGTCCGCGACGGCGCCGCGCAGCTGCGGCACCCGAACCGGGCCGGCTTCGTCTCGCTGCGGGCCACCGCGGTCGACCGGGCCGGTAACGCGGTGACCGAGACGATCATCCGGGCGTACGAGATCCGCTGATTCGACCCGGTACGGGTGGGGAGCTCCCCACCCGTACCGGCAAAATCTTTATATGGGAATTTGTCACCGGAAGCCGGGCGGACGCGTCTATCGGGCGTGAGACTACACATTCGGCGAGCGATCGCCGCGCTGTCCGTGTCTACCGCGGCCGTCGCCCTGCTTCCGGGCACGGCGACGGCCGCGCCGCTCTCTCCGGTCCACAGTGGCCGGACCGTCACACTGATCACCGGGGACCGGGTGACGGTCCACGGGAACTCGGTGGAGGTGCGGCGTGGCCCCGGCCGCGAGCACGTCCGCTTCGCCACCACCCGCCACGACGGGCACGTGTCCGTCGTACCGTCCGACGCGGCGCCGCTGCTCGGTGCCGGCCGCGTCGACCCGCGGCTGTTCGACGTGACCACGCTGATCGAGTTCGGCTACGACGACCGCCGCGCCGGCCTGCCGCTGATCGTGCGCGGCGGCACCGGCACCGCGCGGGCCACCGGGGCACTGCCCGACGGGCTGTCCGCGGTCGAGGCCGACCGCACCGGCGAGACATGGAAGTCGCTGACCGGCGCCGCTGCCGCGCGCCGGGCCGGCCACCCGGAGATCTGGCTGGACGGCATCCGCAAGCCGACGCTGACCACCAGCGTGCCGCAGATCGGCGCACCGGCCGCCTGGCAGGCCGGGCACGACGGCACCGGCGCCGTCGTCGCCGTGCTCGACACCGGCGTCGACGGCAACCACCCCGACCTGGCCGGCAAGGTGACCGGCGCACAGAACTTCACCGAGGGCGAGGAGGACGACGCCGACCACGTCGGCCACGGCACCCACGTCGCGTCCACGATCGCCGGGAAGCAGGGCGTCGCCCCGGGCGCGTCACTGCTCAGCGGCAAGGTCTGCGCGACGTTCGGCTGCAGCGACTCGTGGATCCTGGCCGGCATGAAGTGGGCGGCCGAGCAGGGCGCCGACGTGATCAACATGAGCCTCGGCGGCCCGGACACGCCCGGCCTCGACCTGCTCGAAGAGGCGGTGCAGACGCTCACCGAGAAGCACGGCGCGCTCTTCGTGATCGCGGCCGGCAACTCGGGTGAGCTGGGCGACCAGACCGTGGACAGCCCGGGCAGCGCGGACGCGGCGCTGACCGTGGGCGCGGTCGACCGGAACGACGGCCTCGCGGTCTTCTCCAGCAGGGGCCCGCGCCGGCACGACCACGCGCTCAAGCCGGAGATCACCGCGCCGGGCGTGGACATCGTGGCGGCCGAGGCCGGGACCACCGGGCACGTGGCCATGTCCGGCACGTCGATGGCCACGCCGCACGTGGCCGGCGCGGCCGCGATCCTCGCCGGGCAGCACGACGGGTGGACGGCCGAGCAGCTCAAGTCCACGCTGGTCGGGTCCGCCAAGCCGAACCCGGGGATCGCGGTGACCGCGCAGGGCGGCGGGCGGGTCGACGTGGCCCGCGCGGTCACCCAAACCGTGTCCACCTCGCCGGCCGTGCTCAGCTACGGCCGGCAGCTGTGGCCGCACCAGGACGACGCGCCGGTGGCGCAGACGCTCACGTACCGCAACTCGGGCACCGCCGCTCTCGATCTCGGCCTGTCCGTCTCGGAGGTCCCCGCCGGGCTGGTCACGCTCTCGGCCACGACCGTGACCGTGCCGGCCGGCGGCACCGCCACCGTGACCGTCACCGTCGACACGTCCGCGGAGATGGCGGACCGGTTCTACGCCGGCCACGTCACGGCCACGGCCGGTGACCTGATGGTGCGCACGCCGTTCGGCGTCGACCGCGAGGTGGAGAGCTACGGCGTGACGATCGGGGCGCTCGACCGGGCCGGCGCGCCGGCCGCGAACGGATACGTGACGCTCGCCGACCTGGACCGGCAGACCGCGCAGCGGATCTTCCTGCCGGTCACCGAGCCGGTGCGGCTGCCGAAGGGCCGCTACGCGCTGACCGCCACCATCAACGGCACGGCCGACACCACGTTCGCGGCGCACCCGCTCCTCGACGTGCGCGCGGCCGCGACCGTGACGATCGACGCGCGCGCCGGGAAGCCGGTGTCGCTCACCGTGCCGAATCCGGCCGCCGAGGCCACGCTGGCCGAGGCCGGGGCGGAGTGGCCGGAGGGGTACGGCGCGTCCGTCGCCGCCGACGACTTCGCGGCGCTGTACAGCCTCAACATCGCCCCCGGTGTCACCTACCGGGGCTTCCACTCGGTCGTCCACGGCAGCTTCGCCAAGCGGCACGCGGACGGCACGTTCACCGACAGCCCGTTCTCCTACGACGTGCAGTACCTGGTCGAGGACACGATGATCACCGGCTACCGGCACGCGGTCCGGCAGGCCGAGCTGGCCACGGTCAAGGCCCGGCACGCCCGGCACGGCGCCGGCGCGAACGCCGCGGTGAAGGGCGCGTCACCGCAGCACGACGCGGTCTCCGGCAGCTTCACCACCGCGCAGGAGTACCGGACGCTGCCGTTCACCCGGACCGAGTTCTACAACGCGGACCACGGTGTGCGGTGGGGGTCGTTCTTCCAGGAAGGCATCATGGAGGACGGCTTCCCGAGCCACTACTACCTGCAGTTCGGGCCGCCGGTGGCGTACCGGCCGGGGCACACCGTCACGGAGCAGTTCAACAAGGCGGTGTTCGGCCCGTCGTTCCCGGACATGGGCTACCCGCAGGCCGGGCGACGGGGTGACGAGATGTTCATCGCCCCACCGATGTACGGCGACGGCGCGGGCCGCGAGGGCTACTCCGCCGCGCGGACCGCGTCGAGGACCACGCTCTACCGGGACGGCCAGCCGGTCGGCTCGGAGGAGAGCACCGGCGGCGCGTTCCTGGTGCCACCGGCCGCGGCCGACTACCGCGTGGAGATCACCAGCACGCTCGGCGCGCCCGCCCGGCTCTCCACGTCACTGGCCGCGACCTGGACGTTCGCGTCCGCGCACACGGACCCCGCGACGTTCACCGCGCTGCCGATGTCCGCGGTGGTGTTCACCCCGGCGGTGGACGACGAGAGCGTGGCGCCGAAGGGCCGGGCGTTCTCCGTACCGGTGCGGATCGACCGGCAGGAGGGCTCCGCCGCGGCGGCGAACCGGTCGCTGACCGTGGAGGCGTCGTTCGACGACGGCAGGACGTGGACCCGGGTGCCGGTGCGGGACGGTGCCGTGCAGCTGCGGCACCCGGACCGGGCCGGGTTCGTCTCGCTCCGGGCCGTCGCGGTCGACCAGGCGGGGAACACGGTCAGCCAGACCATGATCCGCGCGTACGAGATCCGCTGATCCGCTTCTGATCCGCTTCCGGCGGGGTGCGGGGAGGGGCCGCGGTGGCCCTTCCCCGCTCAGAGCCGCTGCCGGACGTCCATCAGCGCGAAACCGAGCAGGTTCAGGCCGCGCCACCGCCGCGGGTCCGACGCGCGCGGGTCGTCCGCGGCCAGGCCGATGCCCCACACGCGGTCCAGCGGACTGGCCTCCACGAGCACGCGGTTCCCCGTACCCACGAGGTATTCGCCCATCGCCGGGTTCTGCCGGAACTTCGCGACGTTGCCGTCGACGACGATGCCCGTGCGCGCGGCGACCCAGGCCTCCTCGTCGAAGCCGCGCACCTGACGGCCGATGTCCTTGGCCTGCTTGGGATGCGTGGCGTCGAGCACCCGGGCGGCGGTCCGGTCGTCGCCGAACAGCATCGCCTTGCCCCACATCATGTAGTGCTCCGCGGTCGCGAACCGCACGCCGTCGACGGTGAACGGCGACGGTGCCCACTGACTCAGGCAGTCCGCCCCGTCCCGGCGCGGCTGATGCCCCCAGAAGAACACGTACTTCACCCGCTCACCCGCGGCCGTCCGGCGCTTCAGCTCCTCGATCACACGATCATTCTCCGCGCGGTGTCGAACCCTTTCCCGGTGCGAGCGTCTCTGCGGGTGCGAGCGTCTCTGCGGATGCGAGCGTCTTTCTGTGTACGAGCCGGTCCAGGCCGAGCAGGAGCGCCGCGAGGACCGCGAACTCGAGCGCGAGGATGCCGAACTGCTGGGCGACCCAGCCGTAGCCGTTCCGGGTGGGATCCAGGAAGAAGTAGGGGTACGGGTTCGGGTAGTCCGGGTAGACGAACGCGCGGAACTCGGCGAAGAGGCCGTAACCGAGCGGGAAGAGCAGCCAGAGCGGCAGCCGCGACCACGGGGTCACGCGGAACGGGCGGACCAGGAGCCAGTCGGCCAGCGCCAGCGCGGGGACCAGGTAGTGCAGCGCGAAGGTGCACCACTCGGCGATCAGGTCGTCGCCGCCGACCAGCGGTGGGAACGGGTTGGCGCCGTTGTTGAGCAGGAAGTGGGCGACCAGGCCGGTGATCGCCAGCCAGTAGACGACCGGACCGCGCAGGCGGGGCGCCGGTGACGTCACCGTGCCGGTGGTGATCATGTGGCGGACCGCCCACCCGTAGTAGGCGAGCGCGACCAGGTTGCTCTGCACGGTGAAGTACGTCAGCGAGTTGTCCATGAAGAACAGGCCGTACGCCGCGGCCAGCGCGATCGCCACGCGCAGCCACAGTTCCGGGCGTATCCAGATGGCCATTACCGCCGCCTTCCCTGATCACGGTGGTTCGCACGGTAGATCAACCGTGGGGAGGAGGCCATCCGGGGCAGCGGTGATCACATAATGTGGCGATGGACGGGATGCAGTTCGGCGACGCGCACGGCGTCGCCCTGGTCGGACGCGTGCTCGAGTCGGTCCGGGCGGACCCGCGGCGGTCGATGCTGAGCCACCGCACGGTGCCGTGGGTGGCCGGTGGCGACCCGCGGCCGGTGACGGATCCGCTCACCGTCCCGTCCGGGCGGCCGCTGTCGCCGAGCCTGCGGGCGTGGCTGGCGTTCGACGCGAGCCTGATGGAGCGCAACGACTGGTTCGACGAGGACGGCGGCCTCGCGCCCCGCACGCTGGCCGAACTGGTCGGCGACGAGCTCGGCGAGCCGTGGGGCACGCTGTTCGCGCCGGTCGCGGACCGGTTCCCGGAGTGCTTCCTGCTGCCCGGCGGCTCCGACTCGCGGCGGGTGCTGGTGGTGACGGAGCCGGACGCGGCCGGGGAGTACCCGGTCCTCGCGGTCGACGTGGACGACCTGCCGTGCGCGGTGCTGATGTACCCGGGGTTCGACGTCTACCTGGCCGCGACCGCGGAGCTGATCCCGGCGGTGGACGGCGGCGGATACGACGCGATCATGAAGGACCCGGTCTACGGCGACCGCATGCGGGAGCACGCGGAGCGGCTGTTCGGCGGCGCGATGTCGATCGGCTACCCGTTCGACTGAGGCGCCAGGCGGCTCGCGGCCGCGGTCAGGGCGTGCCGGGCGCGCTGCTCCGTGCGGAGCACCATCTCCGCGTCGGTCGGGGTCCGGCCCGGCTCGCCGGAGACCACGTCGTGCGCCTCCCGCACCGCGGTGAGCAGCGTGGCCACCCGGCGCGCGGCCGGCAGCGGGTCGGTGGCCGGGTCGGCCAGGCGGTCGCGCAGCTCACCCACGGCGGCGCGGCAGGCCGCGGTGACGGACTCCAGACGGCGTACGGCCGCGCGGTTGCGGATCAGCACGGCACCGGCCAGGCCGACCACGGCACCGAGCACGGTCAGCAGCAGCCGGTCGCGGACCAGGCCGGTGACGGGCGCGGGCCGGGCCAGCTCGCCGACCAGGATCGCCAGCGGCGTCACCGCCAGCATCGCCAGGCCGTAGTTGCGGACCACCAGCAGCTCCGCCGCCACCTGCAGCACCACGATCGCGGCGACGACCGACCACTGGCCGGGCAGGAGCAGGACCGCGGCCGCGGCCACCGCCACGCCGAGCACGGTGCCGACCGCGCGCTGCACGGTCCGGTGCACGGAGCCGAGCAGGTTCGGCGTCTGCAGCACCGCGACCGCGGAGACGGCGGCCCAGTAGGCGTGCCCGACGCCGGCCTCGCTCGCCAGCAGCGTGGCGAGCGCACCGGCGACCAGCGCCCCCAGCGTCACCCGCGCGGCGACCGGGATCGCCGGCCCACCGAGCCAGGTCTGTCGCGGGTCGGCCGGGTCGGGCCGCAGGAAGTGCGGGCGGCTGCTCAACCTCGCGGCGAGATGCCGTCCGGCGACCCGGGCGATCTCGGCGTGACTGCGGCGGATCCGCGGGATCGGCCCGCTCCGGCCCACCCGCGCGGCCAGCGCCCGCAGCTCGGCCCAGTCCACCGGCGCACTGCCGCCACCCCCGCGCGGCGTGCCACCGGGATCCCCGCTCGGCGGGCCGCCGGGATCTTCGCTCGGCGTACCGCCGGGATCTTCGCTCGGTATGCCGCCGCCGGGCGCCCAGGACGGTGCGCGCCGGGCCGCCTCGCCCTCCACGTGCACCGACGCGAACGCGCTCTCCGCGTGCGCGACCAGCGCTTCGAGATCGGCGATCAGCGCGCCGCGCGCACCGGCCGGCGGAATCGCCGGAAGCGCTCGCCAGGCCCGCTCCACCGCCACCGCCGCCCGGTGCCGCAACACCAGCCCGGACGTACGCGGCGCGACCTCCTCCAGCGCCGCGACCGCGCGCAGCGCCCGGGCCACCGCCAGCCGGCGTGGCGCGTCCCGGTCGACGACCGCACCGATCATCGCCACCAGCCACGCCCACGCCGCCGCACCCGCGGCCAGCGCCGCGTTGCGGCCGATCGAGTGCGACGTGACCGGCAGCGCACCGGCCACCGCCGCCGCGAACGCGAACATCAACCCGGCCGGTGGCCCGACCCGGTAGGCCGTGCAGAGCCACGTCGCGACGCCACCGACCAGCGCCACGACCAGGATCGGCGCGACTCCACCCAGCATCGCGGCCACCGTGCCGGCGACCACGGCCGCGACGAGGCCCAGCCCGACGAGCGCGAGCTGCCGGGCGCGCGGCCGGTAGAGCTCGTCCCGCGCGTAGAGCGCCGTGAACGACCCGAAAGCGGCCGTCGCCGCCCACTCCGGCCGGCCCGCAGCGACGAGCACGACCATCGGTACGGCCACCGCCAGCCCCGCCCGGCACGCGAACGCCCAGGCGGCATCGACGGACCGGACCCGCACCGCGTCGCGCAGCGCCGCGCCGACCGGGCTCGCGGGGGACGTCACGGCAGCTCTGAGCGGTTGTTCAGCGGCACCGGGCAAGCCTAGTCACGCGGCACCGCCGCCCGTCCCAGGGTGCGCCGCGCCCAACGCCCATAGGGATCGCGTCCGGGCCCCCGCACGGCCGCGGCGGCCGCCTCCGCGATGTCGACGGCGACACCGGCGAGCACGTACACCCTGGTCGTGGCGTTGCCCCTGGGTGCCAGCAGGCCCGCACGGCTCAACGCCTGGATGTCACGGACGGCCTGGTCGCGGCTGCCGACGACGCAAGTGGCGTGGGTGGCTCAGGAGTCGTCGCCGGACAGTTCCTCGAAGAGGGTCAGCTGCAGGCCGGCGGGGGCGGACAGCCGGGCGTTGCGGGAGTTCCACGGCGTGACCGTGGGTGGGGCGATCAACTCGGCGCCGGCGTCGGTCAGGGTGGTGGTCATGGCGGTGGCGTCTGTGACCTCGAAGGCGACCCGGATGTGGCCGGCGACCCGCTGACCCACCTCCACCTCGTCGATGTAGGCGGCGTGGCCCGGATCGGTGATCTCCAGGGTGGCGCGGCCGGCGTCCAGGATGGTGACGTGGCCGTCGGGGGAGGAGAACGCGGCCTGTTCGGGCAGGCCCAGCGTGTCCCGGTAGAAGCGGAGCGCCGCCTGGTAGTCGGCGGCGGTGACGACGAGACGGAGCTGGCGGACGGGCTGTCGGTCGGTCATCGGGCCACGGTATTCGTACCCTAGGCTCGGTGAGGTGGAGCGCACACCGACGATGACACCTCGCACCGCCGCCGTCTGGGAGGCGCTGCGCCGTGAGCTGGGCCGGGCCGACGGCCGCGAGCTGACCGTGCTGGACGTGGGCGGTGGCACCGGCGGGTTCGCGGTGCCGCTGGCCGAGCTGGGCCACCGGGTGACCGTGGTGGACGCGAGCCCGGACGCGCTGGCCACGCTGGTCCGCCGGGCCACGGACGCGGGCGTGGCCGACCGGGTGCGCGCGGTGCAGGGCGACGGCGACGCGCTGGCCTCGCTGATCGGTGACGAGTCCGCCGACCTGGTGCTCTGCCACGCGGTGCTGGAGGTCGTCGACCGGCCGGCGGCCGTGGTGGCCGCGGTCGCGGCGGCGCTGCGGCCGGGTGGCGCGGTGAGCCTGCTGGTCGCGGGCCGGGCCGCGGCCGTGCTGGGCCGCGCGATCAACGGTCACCTGGACGCGGCGGCCCGGGTGCTGGCCGACCCGTCCGGCTGTGCCGGGCCGAAGGACACGCTGCGCCGCCGGTACGACGCGGCGGGCGCGACCGCGCTGCTGGAGGCCGCGGGCCTGACGGTGGAGCAGATCCACGGCGTGCGCGTCTTCGCCGACCTGCTGCCCGCCGCGGTCGCGGAGGCGGACCCGCAGGCGCTGCTCGACCTGGAGCTGGCCGCGGCCGCCCACGCGCCGTACCGGGATCTCGCCGCCCAGCTGCACCTCTTCGCCCGCAAATGAGCGTCGACCCGTTCGGCGTGGTCCGGCCCGCCTACGGCCGGGCCAGCCTCGCGGACGTGCTGCCGTCCGCGCTCGCGGTCCTGGGCGTGCCCGGCGCGCCGGACCCGCTGACTCTCCGGGCACAACTGCCGGGGGTACGCCGGATCGCCGTGCTCCTGGTGGACGGCTTCGGCACGTTCCAGCTCCCGGCCGCGTCCGCGATCGGGAGCACGATCGCCGACCTGAGTGCCGGCCGGCTCGGCCGGCACACCCAGCTGACCTCGGGTTTCCCGTCGACGACGCCGGCCAGCCTGGTGACGCTCGGCACCGGCGCGCCGCCCGGTGAGCACGGCGTGCTCGGCATCTCGCTGCACGTACCCGGGACGGACCGGGTGTTGCAGCTGCTGCGCTGGGCGGACGACCCGGACCCGGCGACGTTCGCACCGATGCCGACGCAGCTGGAGCGCGCGGCCGCGGCCGGGGTGCGGGTGACGTCGGTGACCCGGCCGGAGTTCCGCGGCTCGGGCCTGACCACGGCCGCGAACCGGGGCGGCGTGTTCCGGGGCGCGTCGGAGGTGGACGAGCTGGTCACCGAGATCCTCGGCGCGCTCGCCGGCGACGAGCCGCCGGTGCTGGTCTCCGGGTACATCGCGGACCTGGACAAGGCCGGTCACCGGTACGGGCTGACGTCGCCGGAGTGGGCCGCCGCGGCCGCGGACGTGGACGCGCTGATCACCCGCCTGGCCGACGGCCTGCCCGACGACGCGGCGCTGCTGGTCACGGCGGATCACGGCCAGATCGACGTGCCACCGGACCGGCGGTACGACCTGGACGCCGACCCGCGCCTGGCGGCCGGCGTGCGTTTCGTGGCCGGTGAGCCGCGGGTCCGCTACCTGCACGTGGAGCCGGGCGCGGCGGACGACGTGATCGCGGCCTGGCGCGCCGTGCTCGGCGCGGACGCGGACGTGGTGTCGCGGGCCGAGGCGGTGGCGGACGGCTGGTTCGGCCCGGTGACCGAGGCGCACCTGCAGCGCGTCGGCGACGTGGTGGTGACCATGCGGGACCGGGCCGTGGTGCTGGCGACCGGGCACGAGCCGCCGGCGGTGTCCACGCTGATCGCGTTCCACGGCGCGAACACGGCGGCGGAGATGTCCGTCCCGCTCTTCGTGCTCACCAAGAAGTAGGGGCCGGGCGGATCCGCCCGGCCCCGACGCGGGACGTCAGTGCACCATCGACGGCGGGGCGGGCGTGTTGTTGCCCTCCTCGGCCAGGCGGTCCAGGCCGCTCGTGGTCTTGAGCGGCACCTCCTTGATGAAGATCACCGTGAGCAGCGTCAGCACCGCGAACGGCACCGCGACCAGGAACAGGTCGCCGATCGCGTCGCCGTACGCGTTCTGGATGATCGTCACCAGCTCCGGCGGGAGCGTGGACAGGTCCGGCACCGCGCCGTGTCCACCGCCGCCGGGCGCGGTCGCCGCGGCCGGGCCGAGCGCGTTCTCCATGTTGGCCGTGACCCGGTTGGCCAGGATCGCGCCGAGCACGCTGACGCCGACCGAGCCGCCGAGGCTGCGGAAGAACGAGATCACGGACGTGGCGGCGCCGAGCTCGTGGGCGGGCACGTCGTTCTGCGCGGCGAGCACCAGGTTCTGCATGAGCAGGCCGACGCCGACGCCGAGCACGGCCATCTCCGCGCCCAGCACCCACAGGCTGGTGTCCGCGCCGATCGTGCTGAGCAGCCCCAGGCCGGCGATCATGATGATGCCGCCGGCGACCAGGTACATCTTCCACTTGCCGGTCTTGGTGATCATCGCGCCCGCGATCGTGGACGAGACCATCAGACCGAAGATCATCGGCAGGCTGAGCAGGCCGGCCTCGGTCGGCGACTTGCCGAGCGAGAGCTGGAAGTACTGCGACAGGAAGACCGTGCTGCCGAACATCGCGACGCCGACCAGCAGGCTGCCCAGCGTGGCGAGGCTGACCGTGCGGGACCGGAAGATGCCGAGCGGGATGATCGGTTCGGGGACCCGGGACTCCACCACCAGCGCCACCGCGATCAGCGCCAGGCCGCCGGTGACCAGGCCCGCGGTCCAGGTGGACAGCCACTCGAAGTTGTTGCCGGCCAGCGTGACCCAGATGAGCAGCGTGGACACGCCCGACATGATCAGGAACGCGCCGAGGTAGTCGACCTTGACCTTGCGGCCGATCGTGGGCAGCTTGAGCGTCTTCTGCAGCAGGAAGATCGCGAGCAGCGCGAACGGTACGCCGAAGAAGAACGTCCAGCGCCAGCCGAGCCACTCCGTGTCGACCAGCAGACCGCCGATCAGCGGGCCGGCCACGGTGCCGGTGGCGAAGACCGCGCCGAAGATGCCGGAGTAGCGGCCCAGCTCCCGCGGCGGGATGATCGCGGCCATCACGACCTGCACGAGCGCGGTCAGGCCGCCGGCGCCGATGCCCTGCACGACGCGGCTCGCGATGAGCACCTCGGGGTTCGGCGCGAAGCCGGCCACCAGCGAACCCACCACGAACAGGCCCAGGCTGGCCTGGATCAGCAGTTTCTGGTTGTAGAGGTCGGCGAGCTTGCCCCAGAGCGGGACGGTCGCGGTCATCGCGAGGAGTTCCGCGGTGACCACCCAGGTGTAGACGGACTGGCCGCCACCGAGGTCGGAGATGACCCGCGGCAGCGCGTTGGCCACCACCGTGGAGGCGAGGATCGAGACGAAGATGCCCATCATCAGGCCGGTGAGGGCCTCGTTGATCTGGCGCTTCGTCATGCGCGGAGCGGGAGCGTCGCCGGTCTTGGCGACCGTCTCCGCGGGGACGGTGGTCATGGATTCTCCAGGTGCGGAATCGAGTGGCAGACCGCGGCGTCGAGGTCGGCGATGGTGATCGGAGGTTCGGTGATCGGGGTGTGACCGTGGGCGCGCAGGCCGTCCAGCGTGATCCGCAACTGGCGTCGCCACAGGCCGGGCCGGCCGGCCTCGGTGAGCTCGATGATCTTGCCGATCGCCATCATGGTGAGCGCGATGTCCGCCTCGCCCACGTCCGGCCGCAGCTCCCCGGCCGCGCGTGCCCGGTCGAGGAGCAGGTTGATCACCTCGCTCATCCGGGACCGGCAGTCGTCCAGCAGGGACGTGGTGGCCAGCACCCGGAACACGCCGTCCATCAGCGCGCGGTCCGCGCACTGCCGGGCCAGTGCGTCCTCCAGGAACGCCGCCAGCCCGGCCCACGGCTCGCTCTCCCGCGCGGCCTGCAGCGCCTCGTCCATCCAGGCGTCGAAGTCGGCTTTGATCACGGCGCCGAGCAGCTGGTCCTTCGTGGCGAAGTGCCGGTAGAGCGTGCCCATGCCGACGCCGGCGGCACGAGCGATCTCCCGCACGTCGACGTTGGCACCACGCTCGGCGAACGCCGCGGCGGCCGCGGACAGGATCTGCTCGCGGTTGCGTACGGCGTCCCGGCGCAGCGGCCGGGAGCTCGCGGTGGTCGGAACGGTCACGCGGCAACGGTAGCGGCCTACCGGAGCAAGTGCTCCGCATTTCGCAGTGAACCGGAGCACATGCTCCTGTTAAGAATCTGTCGGAGGGTGCGTCTAGCGTGTGCACCATGGGGCGAAGCCAGGCCGTGGGCCGCGAACGGGACCCGCGGTTCGGCGCGGACGCGGACGACACCGGTTGCCCGATCCTGCACGTCGACATGGACGCGTTCTATCCGTCCGTGGAGATCCGCCGGCGTCCCGCGCTGCGTGGCCAGCCGGTGATCGTGGGCGGCCTCGGTAACCGTGGCGTGGTCAGTTCCGCCAGCTACGAGGCCCGCGAGTTCGGCGTGCGCAGCGCGATGCCGATGGCCCGCGCCCGGGCGCTCTGCCCGCACGCGGTGTTCCTGTCCCCCGACTTCGAGGCCTACACGGCCGCGTCCCGCGCGGTCATGCAGATCCTGCGGGACACGACGCCGCTGGTCGAGCCGCTGTCGCTGGACGAGGCGTTCCTCGACGTCGGCGGCGCCCGGCGGCTGCTCGGCCGCCCCGTGGAGATCGCCGCGAAGATCCGTGCCCGGGTCGCCGGCGAGTTGGGGCTGACCTGCACGGTCGGCGTCGCGCCGACAAAGTTCCTGGCCAAGCTCGGCTCCACCCGGGGCAAGCCGGACGGCCTGATGGTCATCCCGTCCGCGCTGGTGCTGGATTTCCTGCACCCGCTGCCGGTCGCCGCGCTCTGGGGCGTGGGCGAGCGCTCCGCGGAGGCGCTGCAGCGACTCGGCCTGCGCACGGTGGGGGACCTCGCGCACGCGCCGGTGTCGCTGCTGCGCTCCGGGGTCGGCGAGGCGGCCGCGGCCCACCTGCACGAGCTGTCCTGGGGCCGGGACCCGCGCGGCGTCCAGCCCGAGCACGTGGACAAGTCGATCGGGGCCGAGGTGACGTTCGACACTGACTTGGTCGATCCCGACGGGATCCGGCGGACCCTGCTGGAACTCTCCGGCAAGGTGGCGTCGCGGCTGCGTGCCGCCGGGCACGCCGGCCGGACCGTCTCGATCAAGATCCGCCGGGCCGACTTCCAGACGCTCAACCGGTCCCGGACGATCGCCTCACCGACGGACGTGGCTCGGGAGATCTTCGATACCGCCTGGGCGCTTTACGCTGCTATGCCGCATACCGGGCCGCTCCGGCTCGTCGGGGTGCGGGTCGAGGGCCTGGTCGACGGCGCGTCCGCGGCCCGCCAGCCGGAGCTGGGCGCACCGGAGCACGGCTGGCGGGAGGCCGAGACCGCGATCGATGCGGTGCAGGCCCGGTTCGGTGGCGCGGTGATCCGCCCGGCCAGCCTTCTCGGCGGCGGCGATCCGCGGCGGCCGGAAAATCCCTCCCGACCGTGAGTCGTCCCGCTTTCCGCATCGCGACACCCCTCGTAGACTGGCGGGTAAGCAGCCCTACCGGGCTGCCACGGTCTGTCGGCCCACCCCGGGCCGGCACAGCTGACCGGGGAGGAGTGCCGTGCCGCTCTCGGAGCACGAGCAGCGGCTGTTCGATCAGATCGAGCGGTCGCTGGCCGAGGACCCGAAATTCGCCTCGGCGGTGCGCGCCAGCGATCCGCGCTTTCAGGCGCGACGTCGTCTGATCGTCGCCGCTGTCGCGATCATCGCCGGGCTCGCTTTGCTTGTCTATGGTGCGGTGAGCAAAGTTCCGCTGCTCGGCGTGGCCGGTTTTGTGGTCATGCTCGGTGCCGCGGCGTTCGCGATGACGTCGTACCGTAAGTCGCAATCGCCCGACCTGCACGTCGTTGGCGGCACCGCCAGCCGGCGGACCAGGCAACGACGTCTGTCGTTCATCGACCGGCTGGAGGAGCGCTGGCGTCAGCGCCCCGAGGGGCATCGCTGACCGACGCCCGACGACACCCGCAGGCGACGAGACCGGGCCGGTGCGAACCGGCCCGGACGCCTGTCCGGGCACGGCCGCACGGGTAGATCCGGCCGTGCCACGCGCGCCCGCCGCCGGATGCCGCACACCCGCGCCGTCGGATGCCGCGCGCCCGCCGTCGGATGCCGGGGCGGCCGTCGCGGTTCGGTCCACCGTTCTTGACTTCCGGTCATCACGCCTCTTGACTTCCGGTCATCACGCCGTGGATTCCCTGCCTGCCGCCGCCCGGTCGGTGTCGGTCGACGGTGGGCGGGATGACGTCCGGGCCGGGGGAGTGCGGGCGTGGCGGGGGAGTCCTTCGCGTACCCGTGTCATGGGATTCGTGGGTTGACGCCGATCATCCTGACGCACGCGGGCGTATCGCGGCTGACGGATGGCTGAAGTTCCGGAGACGTCGACGTTCCGGATACGACGAGGGCCCGGGTCGTCGGACCCGGGCCCTCGTCGCGCCTCAGCGGGAGCGGGCGAGCAACCGTCGTGGGCTGAGCCGCAGCGCGGCGTCGCGCCAGCGGCCGAAGAGGCCGACCACGGCGGCGTACCGGTCGCCGATCGCGGTCTTCCAGTGCCGCAGGACGGACGGCGGCATCAGCGCCGCCCGCAGGCGCGTCCGGCGGCCCGCGTGCACGGACAGGCCCTGCCGCAGCTGGGCCAGCGCGCCACCCAGGTCACTGCCGGTCAGCGGCGTCCGGGCGTAGCGGGCGTGCTCCTCCGCGCTGCCGAGCACGGCGGCGGCCGAGGCCGCCTCCGGGGACAGCGACTCGCTCCGGGTCAGCCGATCCACCGTGTTGCGCGGCGTCTCGGCCGGATTCACCTCGACCCGGAAGTCGATCATGGTGTCCAGCATCTCCGCCCAGGCCGCGTGCGCGTCCCGCCGGGACTTCTCCAGCTCCGGCGACGGGCCCAGGATGGTCATCCGGCCCGTCTCGTCCCCGGCGCCGCCGGCCGCCGCGACCGAGGCCACGGACGCCGGTGCGGAGCGCCGCCGGCGCGTCGCCGAGCGCAGCACCGCGGGCACCGCGAGCAGCGCCAGCAGCACGATGGTGGCCGCGGCCAGGTACCAGGGCCAGCGCGGGCCCGCCGGCGCGCTCGGAGCGCCCCCGATGGGGAGCTCGTCGGTCTCCCGGTCGCCGCGCTCGCCCGGTGCGGTGCTGGGCGCGGGTCCCGCCGACGTGCTGGTGGTCGGCGCGGCGGACGCGGTCGGCGTCTCCGTCGCGTCCACGTCCGGCGCCCAGTCGCCGCGCGCCGCACCGGCCACGTCCGAGGCCGGCGTGGCGTCGAACGGCACCCAGCCGAAGCCCTCGAAGTAGACCTCGGTCCAGGCGTGCAGGTTCTGGTTCGTCAGCGTGTACGTGCCCGGTTCGGCCGACTCCGCGCCCCGGGTGAACCCGAATGCGACCCGCGCCGGGATGCCCGCCTGACGCACCAGCCAGGCCAGCGCGGTGGCGTACTGCTGGCAGTAACCGGTCTTGTTGGTCAGGAAGTCCAGCAGGTCGGACCCGGTCGAACCGGTCTTGGTCTGCACGCTGTACGTGAAGCCGTTCTCCTTGGCGAAGTACTCGTACAGCGCACGGACCGCGTCGTACTGGTTGGTCGTGTTGCCGGTCCGGTCGTCGACGATGCGCTCGACCGCGGCCTGCTGCTCCGCGGTGAGGTCCGGTCGCTGCGTGTACTGCTGCCGGACGGTGCTCTCCGGCGCCAGGTCGGGCGCCCGGCGCAGCGCGTCCGCCGTGTACTCCGCGGAGATGTACGTGAACGAGTACTCCGCGTCCTCCGCCGTGCGCCGGTTGGAGTAGACGATCTGCAGCGACGGGTCGTAGAACCAGGCCGAGTCGACGTCCGCGACGGCCGTGGTGTTCGCGTAGACCGGCAGCATCGGCATCTCGAACCGCTCGGAGACCTTGATGCGCGCCGAGTACGTGTTCTGCGGCAGCCGGGAGCTGGCCACCTGCGGTGCCTGGATCTCCGTGTTCGCCGGGCGGCCGTTCGGCGCCTGGTTGCGGAAGCCCTCCGGCGTCAGGTTGTCGGCCACGCCGAACCGCAGGTAGTACGGGTTCGGGTCGTTCGTGGTGACGGTCAGGTAGGGGACCGTCTCGGTGCTCTGCAGCTGACCGCTGAGCGCGGAGAACAGGTCGACCTTGCCGGCGCCGCCCGCGCCGCCGGGACCGTTGCCCGGTCCCGCGCCGGTGGTCTGGGTGAGCCGGGTCAGCAGGCCGCCGCTGAACGTCGGCACGGCCAGCGGGATCGCCACGGCCGCGACGACGCCCACCACCGCGAGCCGGCGGCCGGCCGCGGCCAGCGGGGACGGCGCCCAGACGTCCACGTCCCGGCCGTCGCCGGTGAACCGGCGGCCGAACCGCCGGACCCGCTCGACGTTGTCCGCGACCAGCAGCCACAGGTAGCCGACCGCGCCGATCACGAACGGCAGCGTGGGGACGCTGTCCGGGTAGATCGCGACCGGCACCGAGTAGATCGCCAGCATCGGCAGGCCGGCCAGCGCGGGCCGGCGCAGGCCGACCGTGAGCAGGTCGACCACGATCGCGACGCCGCCGACGCCGAGCACGGTGAAGAACAGCAGGCCGTCGCGGTCCGGCACCGGGATGCCGTACCCGCGCATGTCCTCCACGGCCTGACCGCTGAGCGCGCCGAAGTGCGCGAACGTCTCCGGCGAGGGCAGCAGCCCGAGGAACTCGTCGCCGCTGCGGAACATCCACGTGGTGATCAGCAGCAGGCCGGCCGCCATCGCCAGGGCCTGCACCCAGACCGGTGCGCGCAGCGAGCGGGCCGCGGTCGCCGCGCCGCACACCACGCCGACCGCGACGACGCACTGGATAAGCCAGGTCCAGGACGCGTAGATGGTGGAGATCGGCGCGGCGGCCATCATCGTCGCCGCCGCGGCCACCAGTCCGAGTCGTCGCCGCCCGCTCATCGCCGTCCTCCCGCCACGGTCTCGGCCATCGTCGCCCGGTAGGCGAAGCCCTGCGTGCCGCGGCCGATCTGCGGCCACAGCCCGGCGAGCTTCGCGCCGTGGTGCACGCCGACCACCCGCCAGCCGCTGCGGGTCAGGCTGAGCGCGGCCGAGTTCTGCGCCGCGTCCGCCTCGGCCCGCGCCTCCGGCGGCAGGTTCACCCAGGTGGAGCTGTCCACCAGGAAGCCGATGCAGGTGGCGTTGCTGCCCCGGAGCCGGGCCAGCACCTCCGCCTCACCGGCGGTCAGCGAGCCGAGCAGCGCGATGACCAGGCCGCCGTCGGAGCGGCCGCGCACGTTCTCGATCAGTGAGGCGATGTCGCCGGTCTGCGGCTTGACCTCGGCCAGGTGGTCGAGCAGCACGCCGTCACCGGACGCCTCGGACGCGTCGATGTCCGCGCCGGCGCCGGTCACCAGCCGCAGCTTGTACCCGGCCTGGCGCAGGTGCAGCGCGATGCTGGCGGCCGCGGAGACCGCGAACTCGAAGCTGGCGGTCGGGCCCTCGCCCCGGTACGCGCCGGCGCGCGTGTCCAGCACGACCGTGGCCCGGCTGTCCCACGGCTGCTCCTCGCGGCGGACCATCAGCTCGCCCTTGCGCGCGGTGGACCGCCAGTGCACGCGGCGCAGGTCGTCGCCGCGCCGGTACTCCCGGGTGGCCGCGTCGTCCTCGCCGTGCACCGCGACGGACCGGGCGCGGCTCTCGCCGGTGCCCGCGTACTCCCCGGTCAGACGCACCGCCGGCAGCGGGGTGACCTGCGGGATCACGGTGAGCCGGTCGGTGCTGGGGAACGCGCGGGTCAGCTCGCACAGGCCGAACGGGTCGGTGAGCCGCACGATCAGCGGGCCCACCTGGTAGCGGCCGCGCAGGTCGGCGCGCACGGTGTAACCCACGGAACTGGCCTGGCCGGCCGCCAGCCGCTCCAGCACCACCCGGGGGCGGCTGCCCAGCGCGTACGGCAGCCGGTCCTCCAGCAGCAGCGTGCCGGTGGGCAGCCGGGACATGTTCTGCAGGCGCAGCACCACGCGGGCGTTGCCGCCGACCGGCGTGCGCTGCGGGTCGAGCGAGCGGGTGCAGGCCAGCCGGTACCGGTTGCGTCCCACGTAGACGGCCGCGATCAGCGGCAGGGCTATCAGCAGGATCGCGACCCGCAGCAGGTCCCGCTCGCCCAGCACCACGGCGGAGAGCGCCGCGGCGAGGCCGGCCGCCAGGAACGAGCGGCCACGCGTCGTCAGTCCGCGCAGGGCTTCGCGCATAAGCTACAGCCCTCGCGGTTCGTATCGGCTGCGGTCGTCGCCACCCGGCACCTGGGGGCGCGTGTCGTACGGCGAGCGGCCCCGGTCGTGCGGCAGCGGCAGCCGGCGGACCAGGTCGGCGAGGATCGCGTCGGTGGTGCGGCGGGCGAGCTGCGCGTCCGCGGTCGGGATGATCCGGTGCGCGAGCACCGGCACGGCCAGCACCTGCAGGTCGTCCGGGAGCACGAAGTCGCGGCCGTCCAGCGCGGCCACGGCGCGCGCCGTGCGCAGCAGCTGGAGCGTGGCGCGCGGGGAGGCGCCGAGGCGCACGTCCGGTGCCTCGCGCGTCGCGTTGACCAGGTCGACCGCGTACTGCTTGACCGCGTCGGCCACGTGGATGTTGCGCACGGTGGCGATCATGCGGCGGATCGTGTTCGCGTCCACCACGGCCTTGAGCGCGGACAGCGGGTCGCGGGCGCCGTGCCCGTCGAGCATGGCCAGCTCGGCCTTGGCGCTCGGGTAACCCATCGCGATCCGGGCGGTGAACCGGTCGCGCTGCGCCTCCGGGAGGGGGTAGGTGCCCTCCATCTCGATCGGGTTCTGCGTCGCGATCACCATGAACGGCGTCTGCAGCTCGTACGTGACGCCGTCGACCGTGACCTGGTGCTCCTCCATGCACTCCAGCAGCGCGGACTGCGTCTTCGGCGAGGCCCGGTTGATCTCGTCGCCGACCACCAGGTTCGCGAAGACCGCGCCCGGCTTGAACTCGAAGTCGTGCGTCTCCTGGTTGTAGATGCTCACGCCGGTGACGTCGCTGGGCAGCAGGTCCGGCGTGAACTGGATCCGGCGGACCGACGAGTCGATCGTGCGGGCCAGCGTCTTCGCCAGCTTGGTCTTGCCGACACCGGGGACGTCCTCGATCAGCAGGTGACCCTCGGCGAGCAGCACGGCGAAGGCCAGTCGCACGGTCGCGGTCTTGCCTTCGATCACCTGCTCGATATTGGAGACGATCGCCTCGCTGGCGATCTTGAACTCGTTCTTCGGCAACGGACCACCGAGCTCGTCCCAGGTAGGTGCGGACACGGGCAATCCTCCTCTTCGACGGGCCCTGTTCTGACCCCTAAGAGTCACCGGACCCGCGATCTGGTTCGCAGGCGCGAACGAATTTCGGTTCGCGGGAGCGAGGACATGGTCCGCCCGCATCACACAGGCTAGCCCGGTCGATGCGGATCGCCGAGACCTCCCCGTTATCGGACTCCCAGCCGACACCGTAATTACAGCGTGCTATCGGCAGGCGCGGCGCTATACTGCCGGTTATGACCGGGACCTTCCTGCTCCTTACCGAGCCGTGCTGATCCGACCACTGACGGATCGCACGGCCACCCCTCCTGCGTGAGGGGCTTTTTTATGCCCCGAGGAAGATGACTCCCGACATTCGTGACTTCTGAGGTGACTGACGATGAGTGAGCCAGCCGAGACCACGGCGGCGGATACCCCTCCGTTCCGGTACACGGCCGCGATGGCCGGCGAGATCGAGCTGCGGTGGCAGGACTTCTGGGAATCGCACGGCACGTTCGACGCGCCGAACCCGGTGGGCGAGCTGGCCGACGCGTCACACCCGCGCGCCGGCGCGCCCAAGCTGCACGTGCAGGACATGTTCCCCTACCCGTCCGGGTCCGGCCTGCACGTCGGCCACCCGCTGGGCTACATCGGCACCGACTGCTACACCCGTTACAAGCGGATGACCGGCTTCAACGTGCTGCACCCGATGGGCTTCGACGCGTTCGGCCTGCCAGCGGAGCAGTACGCGGTGCAGACCGGCACGCACCCGCGCGTCACCACCGAGGCGAACGTCGAGCGGTACCGGGCGCAGCTGCGCCGGCTGGGCCTGGCCTACGACAACCGCCGCACGTTCTCCACCACGGACGTGGACTACTACCGCTGGACCCAGTGGATCTTCCTGCAGGTCTTCAACTCCTGGTACGACCCGGAGCAGCGCAAGGCCCGGCCGATCGACGAGCTGATCTCGTCCTTCGAGTCGGGTACCCGCGCTCTGCCGGGCGGCGAGTCCTGGAGCGAGCTGGACGCGGCCGCCCGCCGCCGGATCATCGACGACCACCGCCTGGCGTACGTCTCCGAGGCGCCGGTCAACTGGTGCCCGGGCCTGGGCACCGTGCTGGCCAACGAGGAGGTCACGCCGGACGGGCGCAGTGAGCGCGGCAACTACCCGGTCTTCAAGCGCAGCCTGAAGCAGTGGATGATGCGGATCACCGCGTACGGCGACCGGCTGATCGAGGACCTGGACGGCCTGGACTGGCCGGAGCCGGTCAAGCTGATGCAGCGCAACTGGATCGGCCGCTCCCAGGGCGCGCACGTCGACTTCACCACCGAGTCCGGCGAGAAGATCACCGTCTTCACCACCCGGCCGGACACGCTGTTCGGCGCCACCTACATGGTGCTGGCGCCGGAGCACGAGCTGGTCCCGGCGCTGACCGCGGCGAGCTGGCCGGCCGGCACCCGGGACGCGTGGACCGGCGGGCACGCGACGCCGGCCGAGGCGGTCGCCGACTACCGGGCCAAGGCCGCGGCCAAGACCGACGAGGAGCGGCAGGCGGACGCGAAGGAGAAGACCGGCGTCTTCACCGGCGCGTACGCGGTCAACCCGGTCAACGGCGCGAAGGTGCCGGTCTTCATCGCGGACTACGTGCTGGCCGGCTACGGCACCGGCGCGATCATGGCGGTGCCGGCGCAGGACACCCGCGACTGGGAGTTCGCCGAGGCGTTCGACCTGGAGATCATCCGGACCGTGCAGCCCACCGAGGGCTGGGACGGCGGCGCGTTCACCGGCGACGGTCCGGCGATCAACTCGGCCCGCGCCGACGGCGACCTGGACCTGAACGGCCTGGGCGTCGCGGACGCCAAGGCCCGCATGATCGAGTGGCTGGAGAAGAACGGCCACGGCGCCGGCGCCACCACCTACCGCCTGCGCGACTGGCTGTTCAGCCGCCAGCGGTACTGGGGCGAGCCGTTCCCGATCGTCTACGACGAGACCGGCATGCCGGTGCCGCTGCCCGACTCGATGCTGCCGGTCGCGCTGCCGGAGGTCGCCGACTTCTCGCCGCGCACGTTCGACATGAACGACGCGGACAGCGAGCCGGAGACGCCGCTGTCCCGCGCCAAGGAGTGGGTCGAGGTCGAGCTGGACCTGGGCGACGGCCCGAAGCGCTACACCCGCGAGACCAACACCATGCCCCAATGGGCCGGCTCCTGCTGGTACGAGCTGCGCTACCTGGACCCGCACAACGACAAGGCGCTGGTCGACCCGGCCAACGAGGCGTACTGGATGGGCCCGCAGCGCGACGGCGACCCGGGGGGCGTCGACCTGTACGTCGGCGGCGTCGAGCACGCGGTGCTGCACCTGCTGTACGCCCGCTTCTGGCACAAGGTGCTGTTCGACCTGGGCCACGTGTCCTCGTACGAGCCGTTCCGGAAGCTGTTCAACCAGGGCTACATCCAGGCGTACGCGTACCGGGACGCCCGGGGCATCGCGGTCCCCGCGGACGAGGTCGTCGAGCGTGACGGTGCCTGGTTCCACAACGGTCAGCCGGTGACCCGCGAGTACGGCAAGATGGGCAAGGGCCTGAAGAACGTCGTCACGCCGGACGAGATGTGTGACACCTACGGCGCCGACACCTTCCGCGTCTACGAGATGGCGATGGGCCCGCTGGACGTGTCCCGCCCCTGGGACACCCGCGCGGTCGTCGGCTCGCAGCGGTTCCTGCAGCGCGCCTGGCGGCTGGTCGTCGACGAGGAGACCGGCGCGGTCCGGATCACCGAGGACCCGGCCGACGAGAAGACCCGGCGGCTGCTGCACAAGGTGATCGACGGCGTCCGCGGCGACATGGAGGAGCTGCGCTTCAACACCGCCATCGCCAAGCTGATCGAGCTGACCAACGGGCTGACCGGGCTGCCGGCCGCGCCGCGTGAGGCGATCGAGCCGCTGGTGCTGATGATGGCGCCGTTCGCGCCGCACATGGCAGAGGAGCTGTGGGGCAAGCTGGGCCACACCGGCTCGCTGACCTACGCGGACTTCCCGGTCGCGGACCCGGCGCTGCTGGTCGCGGAGACGGTCACGTACCCGATCCAGATCAACGGCAAGGTCCGCGGCAAGATCGAGGTCGCCGCCGACGCGGACGAGGCCACGGTACGGTCGGCCGCGCTGGCCGCGGTCGCGGAGAACCTGGGCGGCCGGGAGCCGCGCAAGGTGATCGTGGTGAAGGGCCGCATGGTCAGCGTCGTGCTGTAGTTCCTCCGTGGTGCTCGCGCCGGGCCGCCGGCGCGAGCACCACACCCCATGGCGTGGGCGGGGGATCCCGACCCCATGGCGTGGACGGGTGATCCCGCCGGCGTCCGGGCGGCCGGTGGGCGCCCGCACTCACACCGCGGTGAGGCGGTCGTCCCGCTCGGTGGCGTTCTGCTCGGTGGCGTTGGCCGGCCTGCCGGTGGTCTGCTCGTCGGTGCTGGCCCGCTCGTCACCGATGGCCTGCTCGTCGGTGGTGGTTCGCCCGCCGGCGGGGGAGGCCGCGGGTGCCGTGGGCAGGTCGCGGAGGTGCTTGAGCGGGCCGATGAAGAGCAGGCCGGTCGCGGCGACGATCGACGCCGCCATGATCCACATGGTGGGTCGCAGGCCCAGCGCGGTGCCGAGCGCGCCGCCGATCAGCGCGCCCACCGGGATCGCGCCGTAGTTCAGCAGCTGCATGCTGTTGATCACCCGGCCGAGCAGCCGGCGGGGCACGTACGCCTGCCGGAACGCGCCCTTGAGCACGTTGTTCGCCACCAGGCCGGTCGTCAGCACCAGGCCACCGACCACCGCCGGCGCCAGTCCAGCGCCCGGCCGGGCCAGCGGCACCAGCAGCGCGAACGGCGCGGTCAGCACCAGGACCGCGAGCATCGTGCGGGCGGTCCCGAACCGGCGGCCGAGCGGCCCCGCGACCGCGGCACCGGCGACGCCACCGGCCGAGATGATCGCGATCAGCAGACCGGCCACGCCGGGATCGGCGCCGTTCTCCCGCACCAGGAACAGCATCTGGATCGCGCTGTAGCCGTTCAGCGCCAGATTCGCGGCCGCGCCGTAGACCGTCATCACCCGCAGCAGCGGATCCCGCACCACGAACCGCAGCCCTTCGGCGATCGCCGCCATCCCGCTGTGCGCCGTGGCCTCGTCGCCCGGCGCGGTGCCGTCGTGTGACGTCGCCTCGTCGGTCGGCGTCGTCCCGCTGTGCGCCGTACCTCCGCCGGTCGTGGCCGCGTCGTGCGCCGTGGTTCCGCCGGGCGGCGTGGCTCCGCCGTGCGCCGGTGTGCTGGCGCCGCCCGGTGTGCCGGCGAGGGCCGGGGCGGTCCGCTGGGGTGTCGCCGGCTCGCGGTGCCGGACCGCGATCATGCAAGCCGCGGAGATCACGAAGGTGAGCGCGTCCACCAGCAGGCCGGCGACCGCGCCGAACACCTGCGCGATCAGGCCGCCGACACCGGGGCCGGCCACCTTCGCGGCCGAGTCCGCACCGACCAGACGCGCGTTGCCGGCGGCGAGCCGCTCGGCGGGCAGCAACTCGGCCAGGTAGACCTGGCCCGCGGTCTCGACGAACACCGACACCAGGCCGGTCAGCAACGCCACGACCAGCAGGTGGGCGATGGTCAGCACGCCCAGCCAGGCCGCGACCGGCACGCTGACGAACAGCGCGGCCGCCACCAGGTCGCTGGCGATCAGGATGTGCCGTCGCGACCGGGACCGGTCCACCAGCACGCCCGCCGGCAGCCCGGCCAGCAGCCACGGCAGCCACACCGCGGCCGCCAGCATCGCCACCTGGAACGTGCTCGCCTGCAACACCGTGATCGCGGCCAGCGGCAGCGCCACCGTGGTGACCGCACCGCCGAAGCGGCTCGTCGTCTGCCCGAGCCAGAACAGTCGAAAGTCCCTGGTCATCGGCCCGGCCGCCCCGGCACGCCGTGCGCGAAGACGTAGACCGGGCGTCGCTCCGCGCCGTCGTCCGGGATCTCCCGGGTGCGCCAGCGCTCGATCAGCCCGAGCAGGTCCGCCTCCAGCTCGGCCAGCTCGGCGGGCGTCAGCAGCAACCACTGGTCACCGCTGAACGGCGCCTCGCCCCAGTGCGCCCGCTCGTCGTCGCCCGCCGCGTACCACGCCCGGACGCGGGACACGTGGTAGTCCAGGTTCATCGACAGCGCGGCCTCCGCGACCGCCTCGGTCGCCGGGTCGTCCGCGAAGTCGGACGTGCTCCACCGCACCCCCCGGCTGACCAGCCGCCACCAGCGCTCCCGGCGGTCGCGGGCCAGCTCCGGCACCTCCTCGATCAGGCCGCACTCGCGCAGCACCTTGAGGTGGTGGCTGACGTTCCCGACGGCCTGACCGGTCGCCTCGGCCAGCACGCTCGCCGTGGCCGGCCCCTCCACCTTGAGCACGTCCATCAGCCGCCGTCGCAGCGGATGCGACAGCGCCGCCAGCACCCGTGGATCATCGACCTTCCGTACGCCATCGATCGTCATACCCCCACCCTGGCACGCACAAGAGCAGTTGTGCAAGACCTCTTGTGCATTAGACGGGTGCGCGTCCAGGAGAATCGGGGGCGCGGCGCTGGGGTTTTCGTGCCGATGTGGCGCGTTTTCGGCGCGGCCGATCGAGTACCTGAGCCGGCCAGGCTGGGAGCCGGCCGGGCCGGGATCCCGCCGGGCCGGAAGCCGCCGGGCCGCTAGGCGAGTCACGCTGGGAAGCCGGTCCGGCTGGGAGCCGGCCGGGCCGGAAAGCCGCCGACTGGGAAGATCGTCAGGCTGAAAGCCGGTCGAGCCGGGAGCCGGTCGAGCCGGTCGGGCTGGGAGCCGGTCGGGCTCGGAGCGGTCGGGCCGGTCGGGCTGGGAGCCCGTCGGGCTGGGAGTCGGTCGAGCTGATCGGGCTGGGAGCCGGTCGAGCCGGGAGCCCGGTCAGGTCGGGAAGCTCGTCGGGTCGGACGCCGTCAGGCCGGGACGGCGGCGCGGCGGGACGCGCGGCGCCAGCGGTAGACGATGGTGGAGGTGAGCAGGACGCCGCAGACGGCCGGGACGAACGTGACCGGGTTGACGTCGCCGGGCGTCATCACGGCGGCGCCGAGGACGGAGTAGCTGAAGGCGGACGGGGTCGAGGCGACCAGCGTGCCCAGCAGGTAGTGGTGGCGGCGTACGGACGTGGTGCCGTAGGCGTAGCCCATCAGGCCGAACGGGGCCAGCGGAAGCAGCCGAACCAGCAGGACGGCGGAGAAGCCGCGTCGGCTGAGCCAGCCGTCGAGGCGGTGCAGGCGGCCGCCGACCCGGGAGGCGAGGAGGCCGTGGCCGGCCCAGCGGCCGGCGAAGTAGGTGATCGTGGCCGCCAGCATCGCGGCGGTGATCGCGGCCGTGAAACCGAGCGCGGGACCGAGGAGCGCGCCGCAGGCCAGCGAGATCGCGGTCCGCGGCACGAGCACGGCCAGCAGCAGCGCGCCGACGCCGGCCATCACGAGCGCGGCGGCCCAGCCGAGCGAGCGGGCGGCGTCCTGGATCTCGTGCAGCGGGAGGGTGGCGGCCGAGGCGCCGAGCGCGGCGACCACCGCGACCAGTGCGGCCACGCGCAGTAGGCGCGCCTTCCGGCTGCGTCGCGGCGCGACCGGCACACCGGTCGGGGAATCCGTCGGACCGGCATCCGGCCCGGTCCGCGCGGAGGCCGGGAGACCGGCCGGAAGCGCGGCACCGGCCGGAAGCGCGGCACCGGCCGGAAGCGCGGAGTGCGCCGCAATCGCGGTATCGGCCGGAATCACCGCACCGGCGGGGAACGAGGAGTGCGCCGGAAGCGCGGCACCGGCCGGAGGCGAGGAGTGGGTCGGAAGCGCAGAGCCGGCCGGAAGCGCGGTGCTTTCGGTGCCCGGACGTGAGCGGGCGGACTGGAGCGGCATGGTGAGGCGTCGGCCGGTCTGCGGGCAGATCAGCAGGGGAGCGGCGGCGTCCGTCATGCAGTCTCCGATCGGTGCGTCCGGGGGCTGGGTGGGGCGTCGGGTCCGTAAAGCAGACCTATCGTCCGCCGGCCGTGGCTCCTGAGCGGAACCGCGACCGGCGGACGCCACGTCACTGCGGGTTCGGCCGGGCGGCCGCGAACCGCTCGTTGCGCAGGTTGTCGTGCCAGCTGTCGTCGACCGGCGGCAGCGTGTCGTAACCGGTCGCCCAGCGCAACAGTAGGTCGGCGATGGCCGGGTTGCGGGCCAGTGCCGGGCCGTGCGAGTAGGTACCGAGGATCTTGCCGCGCCAGGCGCCCTCGGTCTGGCCGTCGTTGCCGATGCCGACGCTGACCCGGGCCAGCGGCGAGACGGTCGGGCCGAGGTGGGTGCGGCCGCCGTGGTTCTCGAAGCCGGTCAGCCGCGGCAGGCCGAGGCGCGGGTCCACGTCGCCGGCGAGCTCGCCGACCGCGCGGCTCTCGCCCCGGTCCGAGTAGATGTCGATCAGCTCCAGGCCCTGGCACTTGGCACCCTTGGCGAAGAACGAGGTGCCGAGCAGTTGGTAACCGGCGCAGACCGCGAAGACCGCGGCGCCCTGGTTGACCGCGCGGTGCAGGCCGCCGTCGGTGTTCAGCCGCTGGGCCGCGAGCGCCTGCGGGCCGTCCTCGCCGCCGCCGATCAGGTAGATGTCCGCGTGCGTGGGCAGTGGCTGGTCGGAGCGCACCTCGATCGTCTCGACCGGGATGCCGCGCTGCTGTGCCCGCTTCGCCAGGATCAGCATGTTGCCGCGGTCGCCGTAGGTGGAGAGCAGGTCCGGGTACACCCACACCACGCGCACCACGCTGTCGCCGCCCGCGGCCTGCGGAGCCGGCTGCCCGCCCGGGACGACACCGCCGGATCCAGGACCCTGCTGCGGGTACGCCGTGGGCTGCGGCTGCCCGTAGACCGCCGGCTGCTGCGGCGGCGGCCCGTAGCCGGGCTGAGGCTGTCCATAGCCGGGCTGTGGCTGTCCATAGCCGGGCTGGGGCTGCCCGTAACCGGGCTGCGGCTGACCGTAGCCCGGCTGCTGCTCGTACCCCGGCTGCGGCTGACCGTAGCCGGGCTGCTGCGGTGGCTGCCCGTAGACCGGCTGCTGCTGCTCGTAGCCGGGCTGCGGCTGGCCGTAGGTGGGCGGCTGCTGCCCGTACCCCGGCTGCTGGGGTTGTTGTCCGTAGACCGGAGGCTGCTGGCTCCACTCCGGGTTAATTGACACGGTCAAGCTCCGCTCGGATGTCTTGGAAGGCGGTGTAGTTCGCGATGACCTCCAGGCGTCCCGGCGGCACGCTCGCGATCGCCTCCCCGAAGGTCTGTACGTGCCGGAACGGCACGTCGTTCACGTCGAGCCGGACCGCGAGGTCGTACGCCCGGTCGCCGGTGATCAGCACCTGGCGCCCGCGCAGCGGCGCGAAGTCGACGTCGAAGAGCCAGGACGTGTCCAGCCCGTCGGGGTCGCGCGCGTTGATGGAGAGCAGGGTGGGCGCGTTGTCCGCCATGTCGAACGCCTCCAGCCAGCTGGCCGGGTTCTTCGCCAGCAGCAGCCGGATGTTGCGCCCGTCCCGGTCGACCTGCGCGTACCGCCCGGCGACGGACGCGACCGAGGAGAGCGTCGGCACGGCCTGCAGCGGCCGGATGCCGAACGCGGCCGCGACCGCCAGCGCCGTGGCCGCGTTGCCGAGGTTGACCCGGCCGGGCAACTGCAGCCGGATCAGGTGCCAGGCGCCGGACGGATCCAGCACGCCGTCGTCCTCGACCACCCACTGCGGCGCGGGCCGGCGCAGCGGGCAGCCGGTGCACCACCACTGACCGTCCTGGCGCTCGATGGTGGAGCCGCACTCCGGGCACACCCAGGAGTCGTCCTGCCAGCGCTGGCCGGCGCTGAACCAGCTGACCGTGGGGGAGTTGCCGGCCGCCCAGACGATCATCGGGTCGTCCGCGTTGCCGACGATCGCGACCTCGGGGTGCTTGGCCAGCGTGGTGCGCCAGAGCTGGGCCATCATCGCCACCTCCTTGGCCCGGTCCAGCTGGTCCCGGGAGAGGTTGAGCAGCGCGATGACCCGGGGCCGGGTCTCCTCGATCACCTGGGGCAGGTAGTGCTCGTCCACCTCCAGCACCGCGTACGGCGTGTCGCCGGCCTTGGCCAGCGCGGAGGTGTGCCCGGTGGGCATGTTGGCGCCGAACGAGTTGGTCGCCACCGGGCCGAGAACGCCCAGCGCGGCCGCGGTCAGCCGGGTGGTGGTGGTCTTTCCGTTGGTGCCGGAGACCAGCGCGATGGCGCGGCCGGCGGCGAGGTGCTCGAGCAGGTCGGGATCGATCTTCAGACCGATCCAGCCACCGATCACGGACCCGTCGCCCCGCCCAGCCGCGCGGGAGAGCGCGGCGGCGGTGCGGGAGACCTGGGTCGCGACCTTGGCGCGGAGGGGCATGTTGCCTTGCGTCACCCGAGCGAGGTTACCGGACCGCGACCGCCGCACCATCGGCTCGTTCGGCCCCTTGCGGCCTGCCCGGTAGTACCTGTTGGGCACGCTGGCGTTATCCGCGGTGTGACCCTCGCCGGTGTGGGAAGCTTCACCGCGTTCGATATACGCAGAGTGATCAAGCGGGTCCGTGTGGTGCCGGAATATCGGGCACCCGACACGTCGGGGTCGAGGGCCGGGCATGCCAACCTCGGAGCGTGATCGGTCGATGGCCGGGGCGTGCTCCCGAGATCCGCTACAAACGATGAGCCGGTGCGCGATCCGCTCGCCGGCCGCGCCGACCGCGGGACACGCCGAACCCTGCCCGTCCCGGGCGACGCGACATTCCACCCAGCACATGGCATCGAGGGCAGGGACGGGGGAACCACCCGAAATCCGTACGACGGCTCGCTCGGCGGGCCTTGGGGTGAAGCCCGGCATCGCGCCGGGCCGGGCATCTTCGGCGCCCGAACCCGACAGCTAACCCCGCAGGCGCGCCGGAAGGAAACCTTTCGTGTCAGCGCACTCTCCGGTCCGGCCTGAGCGTCTCCGACAGCAGCCGGCCCGGCGCTTCACCCTGCCCGTGCGCGCCGCCCTGGCGGCCCTGGTCGGTCTCTGCGTCGCCGCGGGTCAACTGGCCGCTCCGGCACCCGCGGCCGCCGCGCCCGCGTCCGGGGCCGCCGCCGCGGTCGTGGCGCTCGCCAAGAGCCTCTCCGGCAAGCGGTACCGGGCCGGCGGTGCGAGCCCGAGCGGCTTCGACTGCTCCGGCTTCACGATGTACGTCTATCGCGAGGCGGCCGGGAAGAGGCTGCCGCACAACGCGAACCGCCAGCAGCGCGCCGGTGTCGCCGTGCCGAGGTCGCAGGCCCGGCCGGGAGACCTGCTGATCTTCCGCAAGGGCGCGCACGGCTACCACGCCGCGATCTACGCGGGCGGCGGCTACATGTACGACGCGCCCCGGCCGGGCGTCCGGGTGGGCAAGCACAAGATCTGGTCCCGCGCCTACGTGGTCCGCCGGGTCGTCTGATCCGCCGTGGTGAAGGGCTCCGCCGATGTCCGGCGGGGCCCTTCTCGTGTTTCACAGGGCACTGGCAGCCGGTCCGCAGGCGTCGCACAGCGCCCACGCACGGAGATCATCTCGCCACCCCACGTGTGCGCCCAATCCCTCCACTTCCCTCCACGCAATCGTCCGCACGCCTGCACGGCACGGGAAAACCACCCGAAAAATGCCGATAAAAGGTGCGCGAAGCGCGTCGATCCGAACGGATGTCGGAAAGCAGACGGCCCCGGAGGGCCAAAGCCCTCCACCTCGGGCAACCCTTTGTGACGTGCTGTTTTGCACTCCCGCACCCCTTGACTAGGCGCCGTTTCCGGTTGCGGGTGGAGGGAAGTGGAGTAAAGTGGGGCCACATGGCGGGGTCGTGGAGAGCCCGCCGGCCCGAGTGATCAGCGGCACCGCGAATGCCGCCGGCAAGGGCGAGGGGGTGACGCCGCGATGTTTCTCGGCACGCACACTCCGCGCCTGGACGACAAGGGCCGGCTGATCCTCCCGGCCAAGTTCCGGGACGAGCTGGCGGGAGGTGTCGTGATCACCAAAGGGCAGGAGCGCTGCCTCTACGTCTTCCCGATGCCCGAGTTCCAGCGGATCTCGGAGGAGCTGCGGGCCGCACCGATGACGCACAAGGCGGCGCGGGCCTACAGCCGGGTCTTCTTCGCCAGCGCGCACGACGAGGTGCCGGACCGGCAGGGCCGGGTCACCATCCCGGTGCTGCTGCGGGAATACGCGCAGCTCGACCGCGAGCTCGTCGTGATCGGCGCCAGCACCCGGGTGGAGATCTGGGACAAGCAGGCCTGGGAGACGTATCTCGCGGAGAGCGAGGACGACTTCGCCGACATCGGGGAGGGGGTGCTGCCCGGCGGGCTGTAGTCGACGGGAAACCCGTACTGCGAGATCTCCAGCCGCTCGGCGCTCCTGGCACCCCTTCCCCGGTGTCAGGCGCGACGGTGGTGACGCCAAGAGGGCGGATGGGGATCTGGCGGTACGGTCTTCGTCGCACTGCTGGCGGGCATTGCGTGAAACGAATCGTCACCAGGTGATGGGGGTCGACATGGGGGTGCCCGAGCCGGAGCTCGTGGCCGCGGGTCGCGAGTGGCAGGCACGGGGCACGCATGTGCCCGTGCTGCTGGAGCGGTGCCTGGCACTGCTCGCCCCCGCGCTGGCCGGCGACTCGCCGGTCTATGTGGACACGACCCTGGGTCTCGGCGGGCACGCCGAGGCGATCCTGACCGCGAACCCACGGCTGACGCTGATCGGCCTGGACCGGGACACGGAGGCGCTGGAGCACTCGCGCCGCCGGCTGGACCGGTTCGCCGATCGCACCCACCTGGTGCACGCGGTCTCCAGCGAGCTGCCCGACGTGCTCGAGCGGCTCGGATACGAGCAGATCGACGGCGCTCTGTTCGACCTCGGCGTCTCCTCGTTGCAGCTCGACGCGCCCGATCGCGGGTTCGCCTACGCCCAGGACGCTCCGCTGGACATGCGGATGGACCAGGGCCGCGGCCTCACCGCGGAGGACGTCGTCAACGACTACGAACCGGGCGCGCTGGTACGGGTGCTGCGGGTGTACGGCGAGGAGAAGTTCGCCACCCGCATCGTCTCCGCGATCGTCCGGGAGCGGGGGCGCTCCCGGATCACGTCCACGGCCCGGCTCGCCGAGCTGGTGCGGGACTCGATCCCGGCCCCGGCGCGACGAACCGGTGGAAACCCAGCCAAAAGAACGTTTCAAGCACTGCGTATCGAGGTAAATGGCGAACTCGCCGCCCTCGAAGCGGCGTTACCGGCGGCTCTCGACGTGCTGGCACCGGGCGGACGAGTGGTCGTCATGTCCTACCAGTCACTCGAGGACCGCATCGTCAAGCAGGCGTTCGCGGCGCGAGCCCGGAGCACCGGACCGATCGACCTCCCGGTCGAGCTGCCCGGCACCGGGCCCACGCTGCGATTGATCACCCGAGGTGCGGAGCCGCCCACCGAGGAGGAGGTCGCGGAGAACCCGCGGGCCGCCTCGGTCAAGCTGCGCGCCGCGGAACGCATCGCCGGTGCGGACACCGGGACCGGACGCGAACGGTCCAGGAGGTCACGCCGGCCCGGCGCGGGGGCGCCGGAGTCGTCTTAGGACGGCGCAGGCGGCGGGGACCGGGCAGGGCCCCCGCCGTCGAAGGGGAACGACGGGACGAAGACATCAAGGGGGAGGGACATGAACGTCAACAAGCGCGACCGGGGCGACCTCGGCACCGGGCGCGAGACGGTGCAGCGCGCACCGCGGTCGGGGGGCCGGACCGCGGCGCAGTGGGCACCGGCCGAGGGCACGCCGCGATCCGGCGGCCAGGAGGCGATCGTCCGTGGCATCGGGGCCGGGCGGCGCGCGGAGCGACTCAACGGGGCACGCGGCCGGGGGGCCGCCGCACCGTCCGTTCCGGATCGTGACACCGCGGACCAGGGGGGTCCGCACCGCATCGAGCGGCTGAGCTCGCTGGAGCGCATCGAGCGGCGGGAGCGGGCCGCCGCGGCGGAGTCCGCCGCGCCGTCCACCGTCGACCGTCCGGCGCGCCGGACCCGCGACGACCGCCCGGCGCGGGACGACCGTGCGGCGCGGGACGACCGTGCCGTCCGGGACGACCGCTCCGCGCGCGGCGAGCGTGCCGTCCGGGACGAGCGCCCGGCACGGGACGAGCGCCCGGCGCGCGCCGAGCGTGACCTGCGGGTCGAGCGGATCGACCGGGCCGACCGGGCCACGGGCCGGGGCGCGGGTGGCTCCCGCACCGCCGGCTCCCGTGCCGCCGGCTCGCGCGGTCCGTCGCCGCGCGTCCAGGCCGGTGCGCCGGCCCGCCGGCCCGCCCGGGCGACACCGTCGTCCGAGCCGGTCGACCTGTCGGCGGCGCGGGGCCGCCGGTTCGAGACCGAGGGCAGCGCCGCCCTGCAGCCCGAGGAGATCCACGTCCTGGTGGAGCCGGCCGAGCCGGTGCACGAGGAGCCGCCGGCACCCCGGCTGCGCGTCACGCCGCCCCGGCCGGTGGCGGTGCCGCGCGCGCCGTTCATCGCCGGGATCCTGGTCACCGTGGTGGCGGGCGTGGTCGGCATCCTGCTGATCAACACGCAGACGAACCAGAACGCGTTCCGGCTGGACGAGCTGCAGAAGCAGCAGGCCGCGCTCGACGTGCAGCAGCAGGAGCTGGAGAAGCAGATCGAGGAGTACGAGTCCCCGAACTACCTGATCGCCCACGCGAAGAAGCTGGGGCTGGTCCAGGCGGAGGAGCCGGCCTTCATCGAGCTGCCGAACGGCAAGATCATCGGAGTGCCGAAGCCGGCCGGTGGCGAGCCCGCGATCACCAGCCAGGAGAGCGGACGGTAACGAGTGCCGCCACGGGATCAGCCTCCCGCCCGCCGCGGCCGGGGTGCGCGGGACGACCGCGACTCCGGCCGCGGCGGCGCGCGGGACCGGCGTCAGACGCGGGACACGGGGGACGACGGGCAGCCGTCGTCCCCCTCGTCGCGTGCGCACAGCAAGATGTCCGAGGCCCGCGCCTACACGCCGCGCGGGCGCACGGTCCGCGAGGGCATGCCGCGCCCGCAGCGGCCGGTCGAGGAGCCGCGCGCACGACGTACCCCCGCGGGGTCCGGTTCCGGCTCCGGCCGGACGAAGGGTGACCGGCCCGCGCTGCGGGTGCTCGACGGCGGCCGCCAGGACGAGCGGCGCGGCGGCTCGGCGCGCGGACGCGGGACCGCCGGGCGGGATCGTGACCGGGACACCGTGCCCGCGCCGCGCCGGACGGGGGCCGCGGCCCGCAACGCCGCGCCGGCCCGGAACCGGCCGGCGCCGATCCGCAAGCCACGGCCCCCGCGCCGGCCGCCGAAGCTGGGCGATCCGGGCCGGCGGTTGCGGGTGGCGTCGCTGCTGGCCATGGTCATGCTGGCCACGGTCGGCGTACGGCTGGTGGTGCTGCAGTTCGGGGACACGCCCGAGTGGGCCCGGCAGGGCCTGAACGACCGGCTGCAGGTGGTCACGCTGCCCGCGGCGCGCGGCGCGATCTACGACCAGAACGGCGCGGTGCTGGCGCACAGCGTGGAGGCGCGGTACATCGCGGTCGACCCGGAGTTCGTGAAGGACGCGAACCGGACCGCGTCGCTGCTGGCGCCGATCCTCGGCCTGTCCAAATCGGAGCTGCTGGACCGCATGCAGAAGCGCATCCGGCCGGACGGCCGGCCGTCCCGCTTCGAGTGGCTGGCGCGCGCGGTGAGCACCGGCGACGCGAAGAAGGTCGAGGCGCTGGAGCTGCCGGAGATCGTGATCGGCCGGGACGAGAAGCGCGAGTGGCCGGGCCGCGACCTGGCCGCGAACCTGATCGGTTTCACCGGCGGCGACATGAACGGCCTGGAGGGCATCGAGGCGCGGTACGACGAGCTGCTGCGCGGCGTCAACGGCGAGCGCCGGTTCGAGGTCGGCAAGGAGGTCGACGGCACGGACCTGGCCAAGGAGATCCCCGGCGGCTACTCGCAGGAGACGCCGGCCAAGGACGGCAGCTCGCTGACGCTGACCATCGACCGGGACATGCAGTACGAGGCGCAGCGCATCATCGGTGAGCAGATGACGAAGGTGGACGCCAGCATCGGCGCGGCGGTCGTGCTGGACGCGCGCACCGGCGAGGTCTACGCACAGGTCAGCTTCCCGACGTACGACCCGGTGGAGTTCGCCGAGGCGGACCCGGAGGACCGGCAGGACGTGGCGTCCGCGGTGGTGGTCGACCCCGGCTCGGTGCACAAGGCGCTGATCTACGGCGCCGCGCTGGAGGAGGGCGTGATCACGCCGGATACGGTGCTCCAGGTGGGGCCCACGATCCGGAAGGGCGGTGTCACGTTCCGGGACACCCACCCGCACCCGGAGGGTACGAAGATCACCATGGCGGGCGCGCTGGCGTACTCGTCCAACGTGGCCGCGATCCAGGTCGCGGACCAGCTCGGGCCGGAGAAGGTGGTCGAGTACCAGAAGCGGTTCGGGCTCGGGCAGTCGGTGAACGAGGGCGTGGCCGGTGAGGCGTCCGGCAAGGTGCTGGAGGCGAGTGAGTGGAGCGGGTCCGGCTACGGCTCGGTCCCGATCGGCCACAGCGTCGACGCCACGCTGCTGCAGATGGCGGCCGCGTACGGCGCGATCGCGAACGACGGCGTCTACGTGCAGCCGCACCTGATCAAGGACACGATCGCGCCGGACGGCACGGTCACGCCGAACACGGACGTCAAGACGCACCAGGTGATCAGCGCGGAGAGTGCCCGGCAGCTGCGGACGCTGCTGGAGTCCGTGATGGTGATCCCGGACGGCAGCGGCCGGGACGCCCGGGTGAACGGCTACCGGGTGGCCGGCAAGACCGGCACGTCCAGCCGCCTCGCGGAGGGTTCCTACCTGCCCGGCGAGGTGGCGTCGTTCATCGGCATGGCTCCGGCGGAGAACCCCCGGTTCGTGGTGGCGGTCTTCGCGCACACGCCGAAGGGCGGCGGGGGTGCGGTGGCCGGCCCGGCCTTCAAGGAGATCATGGGATTCGCGTTGCGGCACTTCAAGGTGCCGCCGAGCAGCACGGAGCCGCCGGAGTTCAAGGTCTTTCCTTAGGCACTCTTTTTCGCCGTGCGGACACCGAATGGCCGCACTTCAGTTATGACTGGTGTGCGCGCTGTTATGGCATTAGTGAATCTTGTGGCCGATGTAAACGGGTCCCGTGGACCGGGTAGGGTCTGACGCCGTGCCCGGCAAAACGTCCCCGCCGACCTCGCCGCCGCGGCCCGTCGTGCCGACCGGACGGACGCTGTCCTCGCTGGCCGCGGTGCTGCGGACCGAGGTGCGGCAGTCCGGTGCCACGTCCGATCCGATCCTTACCGGGATCACCCACGACAGCTCCGCGCTGCGTCCGGGTGATCTCTTCGCGGCGCTGCCCGGCGCGGCCCGGCACGGCGCCGAGTTCGCCGCGCGCGCGGCCGAGGCGGGCGCGGCCGCCGCGCTGACCGACCCGGCCGGTGCCGCCGCCGTGGCCGCGGCCGGGCTGCCCGCGCTGGTCGTCGACGACCCGCGCGCGGTGCTCGGCACGCTGGCCTCCGCGATCTACGGGCACCCGTCCGCCGCGATGCTGGTGCTCGGCGTGACCGGGACGGCCGGGAAGACCTCCACGGCGTACCTGATCGAGGCCGGGCTGCGGGCCGCCGGGCACACCACCGCGCTGTTCGGCACCGTGGAGACGCGGCTCGGCGACCTGACCGTGCCGAGCACCCGGACCACGCCGGAGGCGACCGACCTGCACGCGATACTGGCCGTGGCGCGCGAGCGTGGCGTGACCGCGGTGGTGATGGAGGTGTCCAGCCATGCGCTGGCGCTGGGCCGGGTCGGCGGCGTGCGGTTCGCGGTCGGTGGCTTCACCAACTTCGGCCGTGACCACCTGGACTTCCACGACACCGCCGCGGACTACTTCGCGGCCAAGGCGCGGCTGTTCGACGGGCGCTGCGCGGTCGACGTGCTCAACCACGACGACCCGGCGCTGGCGCCGCTGCGCCACGATGCCACCGTGACGTTCTCCGCGGCCGGTGACCCCGCCGCCACCTGGCGCGCCGAGGGCGTGCGGGTGGACGGCTACCGGCAGTCCTTCACCGCGGTCGGGCCGGGCGGCCCGGTCGAGGCGACGGTGTCGCTGCCCGGCCGGCACAACGTGGCGAACACGCTGCTCGCGATCGCGGCGCTGGCCGCGGCCGGGGTGGACGTGAAGGAGGCGGCGGCCGGCATCGCGTCCTGCGCGGGCGTGCCCGGCCGGCTGGAGCGGGTGGACGCGCCGGGCGGCATCGTCGGCGTCGTCGACTACGCGCACAAGACGGAGGCGATCGTGGCGGCACTGGACGCGCTGCGCGAGCTGAGCGAGGAACAGGGTGGCCGGTTGATCTGCGTGCTGGGTGCCGGTGGAGACCGGGACCGGGGCAAGCGGCCACTCATGGGTGCGGCCGCGGCGCGCGGCGCGGACCTGGTGGTGGTGACGGACGACAATCCACGCAGCGAGGACCCGGCGGTGATCCGCGCGGACGTCCGGGACGGTGCGCGCGCCGCGGGCGCCGTCGGCGTGGAGATCATCGAGGTGGCCGGGCGGCGTGCCGCGATCGACGAGGCGGTCCGGCGGGCCGTCCCGGGCGACGTGGTCGCGGTGCTCGGCAAGGGACACGAACGTGGTCAGGAGGTGAACGGCGAGGTGTTGCCGTTCGACGATCGGGTCGAGCTGGCCGACGCGCTGCGAGAGGTGGCGGCCGCATGATCCCGCTCACCCTGGCCGAGATCGCCGAGGCGGTGGGCGGGCGGCTGGTGCATGCCGACCCGGCCGCGCAGGTGACCGGCCCGGCCGAGTACGACTCCCGCGAGATCGTGGCGGGTGGACTGTTCGTGGCGTTCCCCGGCGAGCACGTGGACGGGCACGACTTCGGTGCCCGTGCGGTGGCGGCCGGTGCCGCGGCGGTGCTGGCCACCCGGGACATGGGCCCGGACGTGCCGGCGATCCTGGTGGACGACGCGCAGGACGCGCTGGCCCCGCTGGCCCGCCTGGTCGGCCGGCGGCTGATCGAGGCCGGGCTGACCGTGGTGGGGCTGACCGGCTCGTCCGGCAAGACCACCACCAAGGACATGGTGGCGCAGCTGGCCGCGACGCTCGGGCCGACCGTGGCCACGGCCGGTTCGCTCAACAACGAGCTGGGCTTCCCGGTCACCGCGCTGCGGGCCACCGCGGAGACGAAGTACCTGGTGCTGGAGATGGGCGCGAGCGGTCACGGCCACATCCGGTACCTGAACGAGATCGTCCAGCCGCGGATCGGTGTGGTGCTCAACGTCAGCATGTCGCACCTCGGCGGGTACGAGTCGGTGGACGGGATCGCGCAGGCCAAGGGCGAGATGGTCGAGGACCTTCCGGCCGGCGGCGTGGCGGTGCTGAACGCGGACGACGCCCGGGTGGCCGCGATGGCGTCCCGGACCGGTGCGCGCGTGGTGTTCTTCGGCGAGAGCGCCGGCGCCGATGTGCGCGCCGAGGACGTGACGCTGGACGAGCGTGGCCGTGCGTCGTACACGCTGGTCACGCCGGACGGCCGGGTGCCGGTGTCGCTCGGCATGACCGGCCGGCACATGGTGTCCAACTCGCTGGCCGCCGCCGCGGTCGCGCGCGAGCTGGGCCTGACCGGCACCGCGCTGGCCGACGCGCTCGGCGCGATGCGCACGGTCTCCACCCGCCGGATGGACGTCTTCGATCGCGCGGACGGCGTCACCGTGATCGACGACTCGTACAACGCGAACCCGTCGTCGACCGCCGCGGCGCTGCGTGCGCTGGCCACGCTGGCCGGCGACGGCCGCCGCCGGTCGATCGCGGTGCTCGGCCAGATGCGGGAGCTCGGCGAGCACTCCCGCGACGCGCACGCCGAGGTCGGCCGGCTCGTGGCCGAGCTGGGCGTCGACCGGCTGCTCGTCGTCGACCCCGAAGCCGCGCCGATCGCTGACGGCGCCCGATCCGAACAGATGTGGAAGGGAGAGTCGGTGCTCCTAGCCGACCAGTCGGCGGCCATCGCGGCGCTGCGGGACGATCTTCGTCCCGGCGACGTGGTGCTCGTCAAGGCGTCCCGCTACCGGACGTGGAAGGTAGCAGACGCTCTGCGCGCGGCCGAGGCTGACGGCGTGCCGTTGACAGGGGAAACTGCTCTGCGCGCGGCCGAGGCTGACGGCGTGCCGCTGACCACGGGGGACGCCGACGCATGAGGGCAGTCATCGTCGCGATCGGCGTCGCGTTCCTGGTCTCGCTCTTCCTCACGCCGGTCGGCATCCGCGTCTTCACGGCGCTGAAGGCCGGGCAGCCGATCCGGACCATCGGCCCGCAGACGCACCTGGGCAAGAAGGGCACGCCGACGATGGGCGGCGTGGTCTTCATCATCGCCACCGTGATCGCCTACGTGGCCGGGCACGCCGTGCTGACCACGCTGCCGTCCCAGCAGATCGCGCAGGACCGGCCGACCATCACCGCGCTGGTGCTGCTCGGCCTGTTCGTGTTCTGCGGCGCGGTCGGCTTCCTGGACGACTTCATCAAGGTCCGCAAGCGCAACAGCGGTGGCCTCTCCGCCCGCGGCAAGCTGATCGGTCAGATGCTGGTCGGCGGCATCTTCGGCGTGATCGCGCTCTACTTCCCGAGCACGATGGTCGGCCTGGAGGGCCAGCGGATCAGCGACGAGACGGTCGGCAGCGAGACGATCTCGTTCATCCGGGACATCGAGTGGGCGCAGGTCGGCAAGGCCGGCTCGGTGATCATATTCATCTTTGTGATCATGTCGATGTCGAACGCCGTCAACCTGACGGACGGCCTCGACGGCCTGGCCACCGGCGCGTCCGTGATGGTGCTCGGCGCGTACTCGATCATCGGCTTCTGGCAGTACCGGCACTGGTGCGCGGACCCGAACTACACCATGGACTACTGCTACTCGGTGCGGGACCCGCTGGAGATCTCGATGATCGCCGGAGCCGCGGCCGGGGCCTGTGTGGGATTCCTGTGGTGGAACACCTCGCCGGCCCGGATCTTCATGGGCGACACCGGCGCGCTCGGCCTGGGCGGCCTGATCGGCGGCCTGGCGATGGCGAGCCGGACCATGCTCCTGGTGCTGATCCTGGGCGGTCTGTTCCTGATCATCACCATGTCGGTCGTCATTCAGATCATCTCGTTCAAGACCACCGGTAAACGTGTGTTCCGGATGTCGCCGCTGCAGCACCACTTCGAGTTGGCGGGCTGGTCCGAGGTCAACATCGTGGTCCGCTTCTGGATCGTCGCGGGCATCGGCGTCGCCATCGGTCTGGGCATCTTCTACAGCGAGTTCCTCGCCGCCACGTCGTAGAGAACGGCGAACGGCCATCAGGGGGTACGGGTATCCGTACCCCCTGATCGTTTTGTGGAATGTGAGCTTTTCGCACCTCGACACGCCCGGCGTGGAGCGCACTCCCGGCGGTGCCGGCGCACATGATGGGGCCATGGCGGACGGCGTGAGCGAGGCGAAGGCGGCGGCGCCGCGGGCGAGCGTGGACGTCGGCGGCGGGCTGGCCGCGCTGCGCGGGCTGCTGGCCCGGCCGCTGGCCTCCTACTACCTGCTGCTGGCGAGCTCCGGGCTGCTGCTGGTGATCGGCCTGACCATGGTGTTCTCGGCGACCAGCGTGCGGGCCTACGCGGAGAACGGCAACGCGTTCGCGATGATCAGCAAGCAGGCGCTGTTCGCGTTGATCGGCCTGGTCGCGTTCTGGGTGGTGCAGCGCCTGCCGGCCAGCACCCTGCGCCAGGTGGGATTCCCGGTGATGGTGGTCTCGCTGATCCTGCTCGCGGTGCTGGACATGCTCGTGGTGCTGGACGGGTTCGGCGTGATCGCGTCCCCGAAGATCGGCCCGGTCTCCGCGAACCTGCTCTGGCTGTACATCGGCCCGGTCCAGTTCCAGCCGTCCGAGCTGGCCAAGTTCGGTCTGGTGCTGTGGGGCGCCGACATGATCGCCCGGAAGGGCGCGGCGATGGGTTGGTGGCGCGAGCTGTCCATGCCGCTCGGCCCCGCGGTCGGCCTGCTGTTCGTGCTGGTCGGCTACAACGACACCGGCACCATGCTGCCGCTGCTCGGCATCGTGGTCGGACTGCTCTGGACGGCCGGCGTGCGGCTGCGCGTCTTCGCCGCGCTGTCCCTTGTCGGGCTGGGCGGCATCGGCCTGCTGATCGCGGCCGCGTCCCAGGGCGCCGGTTCCGGCGAGGCCGGCGCGCCCAACTACCGGCTGGACCGGATCACCTCGTTCCTGGCCTCGCCGGAGGAGTGCGCGCAGGCCGGCTGCTACCAGATGATGCAGGCGCGGTACGCGATCGCGGACGGCGGCTGGTTCGGCACCGGGCTCGGCAAGAGCAGCCTCAAGTGGGGCTGGCTGCCGTCCGAGCACAACGACTTCATCTTCGCGGTCATCGCGGAGGAGCTGGGCGTGGTCGGCTGCGCCGTGGTGCTCGCGCTGTTCGCCGTGCTGGCCTACACCGGCTACCGGATCGCCCGCCGGGTCCAGGACCCGTTCCGCCGGCTCGCGGCCGCGTCCATCACCACCTGGCTGGTCATCCAGACCATCGTCAACGTGGGCGGCGTGGTCGGCCTGCTGCCGATCACCGGCCTGCCGCTGCCGTTCATCTCCGACGGCGGTTCCGCGCTGGTGGTGACGCTGGCCGCGATAGGAGTGCTCGCCTCGTTCGCCCGTGCCGAGCCGGACGCGGCCCGCGCGCTCAACGCCCGCCCGCCGGCCCGCTGGGTGCGGCTGCTCTGGGCGCCGCTGCCCCCGCTGCCGCCGTCGGCCCGTGAACCGGAGGCGCCGGTCGCCCGGCGTGCCACCACCCGGGTGCCGGCCGGCCAGGAACGACAGGCGGCGCGGCTGGCCCGGGCCGCCACCCGGGACCGGGTCACCCGGCTGCGTGGAGGGCCGGAGCGCAGGGGATGATGAGGGCTCTCCCGACCATGACCCGCGCGCGAGAGGGTTGATCAAGACATGAACACGCCGGACGGCGCACTCACGGCCGAACAGCTGGGGACGGTGCACCTGATCGGGGTCGGCGGCGTCGGCATGAGCGGCCTGGCCCGCCTGCTGCTCACGCGGGGCATCAAGGTCAGCGGCAGCGAGCTGCGCGAGTGGCCGTACCTCGCGGCACTGCGCGCGCTGGGCGGCACGATTCACATGACGCACACCGAGTCGAACCTCGACGGCGTCGACACCGTCGTCTACTCCACCGCGATCCCGCAGGACCACCTCGAGCTGCGCGAGGCGCGCAAGCGGGGCCTGCGCGTGCTGCACCGGTCCGAGGCGCTGGCCGCCACGATGACCGGCCGGCAGGCGATCGCGGTCGCGGGCACGCACGGCAAGACCACCACCACGTCGATGCTCACGCTGATCCTGCAGCACGCCGGCGAGGACCCGTCGTTCGTGATCGGCGGCGAGATCTCCGAGGTGGGGTCGAACGCGCACCACGGCTCCGGGCAGTACTTCGTGGTCGAGGCGGACGAGAGCGACCGGTCGTTCCTGCGCTACCGGCCGCACGTCGCGCTGATCACCAACATCGACGCGGACCACCTGAACACGTACGGCGACCTGGCCGGCGTGGAGGCCGCGTTCGGGGAGTTCGCCCGGCTGGCCGACTCGCCGGTCAACGGCCGCGGCGACGGGTTCGTGATCGCCTGCGCGGACAACGAGGGCACCCGCCGGATGGCCGCGACGCTGCGCGCGGAGGGGCACACGGTCTACACGTACGGCGAGGCCGAGGACGCGGACCTGCGCATCTTCGACGTCCGCTCGTCCGCCGCCGGGGTCCGCTACCGGGCCGAGCTGGACGGGCTGTCGCTCGGCGAGATCTTCCTCCCCACGCCCGGCCGGCTGCTCGGCCTGAACAGCTCCGCCGCGGTGCTGACCGCGCTGCGGCTCGGCCTGCCGATCGAGAAGGTGGTCGAGGCGCTGGCCTCGTTCCCCGGCGTGCGCCGGCGGTTCGAGCGCAAGGGCGAGGTCAACGGCATCCTGGTGTACGACGAGTACGCGTACCACCCGGTGTCGGTCAAGGCCGCGATCGAGACGCTGCGCGAGGTGGCCGGCGAGGGCCGGCTGATCGTGGTCTTCCAGCCGTACCGGGTCTACCGCACCCGGGACCTGGAGGCCGAGCTGGCCGAGGCGCTGTCGATCGCGGACGAAGCCGTGATCATGGAGGTCTTCGGGCCGGGCGAGACCCGGCTGCCGGGCGAGGGCGGCGTGTCGCTGACCGCCGCGATCGACCTGCCGGCCGACCGCAAGGTGTTCGTGCCGGACTGGGACGGCGTGGCGGCCGAGGTGGTCCGCCGGGCCCGGCCGGGCGACGTGGTGGTCACCATGGGCGCGCCGCCGAGCTCGATGCTGGGCGACGAGCTGATCGCGGCCCTGGGCGCCCCGGGGACGGCGGCCCTGGGCGCCACGGAGACCGCGGCGGGATGAGCGATCCGGGCGGCGTGCGGCGCTGGCGGCTGGTCCGGGCGGACCGGGACGCGGTGCCGCCGTCCGTGCGGCGGTTCATGCGCCGTGCCCGCCAGCGCCGGATCCGGGCGGCGCTGCCCTGGGCGATCGCCGTGGCGATCCTCGCGGTCGCGTCCGGCATCGGCTGGATGATCTACGGCACCAGCGTGCTCGGCGTGCGCCGGGTCGAGGTGACCGGCGCGGCGCTGCTCGACCCGCCGCAGGTGCGCGCCGCCGCCGCGGTGCCGGACCTGACGCCGCTGGCCCGGGTCGACGTCGGCGCGGTCGCGTCCCGGGTGGAGGCGCTGGCGCCGGTGGACCGCGCGGTCGTCTCCCGCCGCTGGCCCGGCACGCTGCTGATCGAGGTGATCGAGCGCACCGGCGTGGCCGCGGTCCCGCGGGGTGACGGCTTCGCCGTGGTGGACGACGAGGGCGTGGCGTTCCGGACGCTGCCGGAGCGTCCGGACGGGCTGCCGCGCCTGGAGGTCGTGCAGCCGGGCCCGGACGACGTCAACACGCGCGCCGGGCTGGAGGTGCTGGCCTCGCTCAGCGCCGAGCTGAAGGCGCAGTTGATCTCCGTGACGGTGGAGGCGCCGGCCCGGATCCGGCTCAACCTGGCGGACGAGCGGACCATCGTCTGGGGCGACTCCTCGCAGAACGCCGTGAAGTCCTCGGTGGCCACGGCGCTGCTGGACCGCGAGGAGAAGACGATCGACGTGAGCGCGCCCGAGGTCGTGTCACTCCGCTAGACGGCCGCCGTCGTCCTCGGCGGGCGACGTTCGACACATGCGGCGTACGACACCACCGACAATGCGGCCTTTTCGGGCAAAGACGCATCGGCGTCGCCCGAAATGGCCTGTATGGTGCTGAAGTGCGGCGTCGCGTCGCACACCGGGCGGGACGACCAAAAACACGACACGCCGCGTCGGTTCTTGGTTGCGGCCTCACGTCCGCATACGTTGCCGGAGAGGTTGCGTGGTTGACATAACTCTCGACCTCTAGTAGAGGGTGAGGGTTCCGCCTCAACCTCAACGTTCCGGAGCATAAGTCGACACGGCCTGACCGGGCCTTTGTCGCCGATGCCCGTCAACCTCGGGGAAGGGAAGGCAGACCGATGACTCCTCCGCACAACTACCTGGCGGTTATCAAGGTCGTCGGTATCGGTGGCGGCGGCGTCAACGCCGTCAACCGAATGATCGAGGTTGGGCTCAAGGGTGTCGAGTTCATCGCGATCAATACCGACGCGCAGGCGCTTCTGATGAGTGACGCCGACGTGAAGCTGGACGTGGGTCGCGAGCTGACCCGTGGTCTTGGCGCGGGTGCGAATCCCGACGTCGGCAAGAACGCGGCCGAGGACCACCGCGACGAGATCGAAGAGGTCCTCAAGGGCGCGGACATGGTGTTCGTGACCTGCGGCGAGGGCGGCGGCACCGGCACCGGTGGCGCGCCGGTCGTCGCGAACATCGCCCGCAAGCTCGGCGCGCTCACCATCGGCGTGGTGACCCGGCCGTTCTCGTTCGAGGGCAAGCGCCGGCAGGTGCAGGCCGAGTCCGGCATCGACGAGCTGCGCAACCAGTGCGACACGCTGATCGTGATCCCGAACGACCGGCTGCTCGCGCTCGGTGACCGCGGAATAAGCATGATGGACGCGTTCCGCCAGGCCGACCAGGTCCTGCTCTCCGGTGTCCAGGGCATCACCGACCTGATCACCACGCCGGGCCTGATCAACCTCGACTTCGCGGACGTGAAGAGCGTCATGTCCGGCGCGGGCAGCGCGCTGATGGGCATCGGCAGCGCCCGCGGCGACAACCGCGCGGTCGAGGCGGCCGAGGCGGCGATCTCCAGCCCGCTGCTGGAGCAGAGCATGGACGGCGCGCGCGGCGTGCTGCTCTCCATCGCCGGCGGCTCGGATCTCGGCCTGTTCGAGATCAACGACGCGGCGCAGCTGGTGACGGACGCGGCCCACCCGGACGCGAACATCATCTTCGGCGCGGTGATCGACGACGCGCTCGGCGACGAGGTGCGGGTGACCGTGATCGCGGCCGGCTTCGACGGCGGCGCCCCGGCGTACAAGCCGGTGGACTCGGTGCGCAAGCCGCAGCCGGCCCCGCTGCCGACCACGCCGGCCAACCCGCTCCCGCCGCCGCCGCAGGAGCGCCGCAAGGTGCTCTTCGACGACGTCGACGTGCCGGACTTCCTGAAGAACGGCTCCTGAGCATCAGAACCGGCCCGGGACCCCCGGGCCGGTTCTCTCATCAGAGGGAAATCAGTGAGCGACGCGGGAGAGCAGTGAGCGACGCGCGGCGGGACGAGATCGCCGGCAACCTGGCCGCGGTGCGTGCCCGCATCGACGCGGCCTGCGCGGCGGCCGGGCGGGACCCGGCCGACGTGACGCTGATCGCGGTGACCAAGACCTACCCGGCGTCGGACGTGGCGCACCTCGCCGCGCTCGGCGTCACGGACGTGGGGGAGAACCGCGACCAGGAGGCCGCCCCGAAGGCGGCGGCGGTCACCGCGCCGGTCCGCTGGCACTACATCGGGCAACTGCAGCGCAACAAGGCCCGTTCGGTCGCCCGGTACGCGGACGTCGTGCACTCGGTGGACAGCGAGCGGCTCGTCGAGGCGCTCGCCACCGCGGCCGGCCGGCAGCGCGACACCCCGATCGAGGCGCTGGTCCAGGTCAACCTGGACGGCGAACCGCACCGCGGCGGTGCCGTGGGCGCCGACGTCGACCGGGTCGCCGACGCGATCGCCGCCCGCCCGGAGCTGACGCTGCGCGGCGTGATGGCGGTGGCGCCGCAGGACTGGGAGCCGGCCGCCGCGTTCGCCCGGCTGGCCGAGGTGGCGGCGCGCATGCGGGCCGCGCACCCGGGTGCGGACCTGGTCTCCGCGGGCATGAGCGGCGATCTGGAGGCGGCGATCGCGCACGGCGCGACACACGTGAGGGTGGGCGGCGCGTTGCTCGGCATGCGCGCACCGCTGCGGTAGCCTGACCGCGGAACCGAACTACATGAGTGTGATTCAACCGCGATGGGGGATTCACGAAGGTCCAGCGGGGGTATCAACCGGCCCTCGCCGGTCCGGGGAGGGACTGATGTCGACGGTTCCACCGCAGGGCAGCGGCACGGCAGGGGGCGGTGCCGTCACGGCGGAGGCGAGGTGGGGGCAGGCATGAGAGGGCGTAACGGTACGAGGTTCGGCGAGCACGCTCGGCGGACGCGGGAGGGGCTCGCGGTGCTGCGTCACGCTGTCCGCCTCCGCGGCGCGGAGGTGATCGGATGAGCGCCCTGCGCCGGGCGGGTGTCTGGCTCGGTCTCGTCGAGGAGGACGACGACCCCCGCTACGACGACTCGCGCTACAACGACGACGGCTACCGGTCGAACTACCGCGGGCGTGACCACGACCGCCGGCGGTACACCGAGGACTTCGAGGACGAGGACGAGGAGATCGACGAGCCGCCGGCGGTGCCCCGCACCCGCGGCCGGTCCGACGTCCGCGACCGGACCTCGCGCATCGACCGGGAGCGGCACGAGCGGCCGTCCCGCTCCTCCGTGCGCGAGGAGATGGAGCGCATCGAGGCCGAGCGTGCCGAGCGCGAGCGTGAGCAGCAGGAGCAGCAGTCCGCGACGGTACGGCCGATCACCCGAACGGGTGGCGGGGTCTCCGCCGCGCTCACCTACCCCACGCAGGAGAGCCTCGCGCTGGCGCCGCCGCTGCCCGCCCCGAGCCGGGTCACGGTGCCGGAGGAGGAGCAGCGCTACCAGATCACCACGCTGCACCCGACCACGTACCGGGAGGCGCGGACGATCGGCGAGCACTTCCGGGACGGTGTGCCCGTGATCATCAATCTCACCGAGATGGATGAGGGTGACGCTCGCCGTCTCGTCGACTTCGCGGCCGGACTGGCGTTCGGTCTTCGGGGTACGATCGAGCGAGTGACCAACCGGGTTTTCCTGCTCTCGCCGGCCAACGTTCAGGTCACCGCGGAGGACAAGGCCAAGATCGCCGAGGGCGGGTTTTTCAGCCAGACCTGACCCGACCCTGTCTACCTGAGCTACATAGGGGCCCCGCTCGCCGTGCTGTCGATCCCGTTGCAAGTCCTCTACCTGCTGCTGTACGTGTTCTTCCTGACACTGCTGGCACGGTTCGTGCTGGGCGCGGTGCTGCAGTACGGGCGGCGATGGCAGCCGAGCCGGGGCGCGGCCGCGGCACTGGAGTCGGTGTGGAGCGTCACTGATCCACCCCTCAAGGCGTTGAGGCGTGTGATCCCACCACTGCGAATTGGTACCGTGAGCTTCGACCTGGCCTCCCTTGTGCTGCTGGTTATCCTGATCGTGCTGATGGAACTCGTGGTACGGCCGTTGATCATCAGGTGAACAACGTGCAAAGGGTTGAGAACCTGACGACCAGCGCGCCACGCGGCCGCAACTGACCCGAGGAGTTTCGATGCCGCTGACCCCGGCCGACGTCCACAACGTCGCCTTCAAAAAACCCCCCATCGGCAAGCGGGGGTACGACGAGGAGGAGGTCGACGCCTTCCTCGACGAGGTCGAGCGCGAGCTCGCCCGTCTGATCGAAGAGAACAACGAGCTCCGCGCTCAGGTCGAGCGTGGTGGCGGCCGCCCCGTCGCCCCGGCCGGTCCGGGCGCCGACCCGCGGATGGCCGCCGAGCTCAACGACCTCAAGGCGCAGCTCGACCGCGTCCAGCGGGACAAGGCCGCCGCCGACCAGGCCGCTCGCGCCATGCAGGCCGAGCTCGACCAGGTGCGCGCGCAGGGTGGTCCCGCCGGTGGCATGGGTGCCGGCACCAACCCCGACGGCGAGCAGCAGGCGCTCCGCGTGCTGATGATGGCCCAGCGCACCGCCGACGACCACGTCGCCGACGCGCGCCGGGAGGCCGACAAGCTGCTGACCGACGCCCGCACCAAGGCGGAGGAGGTCACCCGCGAGGCGCGGGCCAAGGCGGACGCGCTCGAGCGTGACGCCCGCCAGCGTCACCAGGAGGCCATGGGCGGCCTGGACGCGAAGCGGTCGGCGCTGCAGAAGCACATCGAGGAGCTCAAGCAGTTCGAGCGCGAGTACCGCACCCGGCTGAAGGCGTACCTCGAGAGCCAGCTGCGCGACCTCGACGGTCGTGGCCAGGGGCTCGAGGCGGAGCTGACCCGCAGCGAGGGCAACCGCGCCGTGGGCGGATCCGGCGGTCTCGCCGCGGCGGGCCTGGCCTCGTCGTACGGCGGCGGTCGCAGCGGCTCCTCGATCGAGTCCGGCCGCTAGTCCTCGCGACGGGGGTGAGCCATGATCGTCATTAGCCTGCTGCTCATCCTCGTCGCGATCGCGCTGCTCGTGCTCGGGTTGATGAGCGCGTCCAGCCTGCTCCTGATCGGCTCGATCGTGGGCAGCCTGCTCGCGGCCGTGACCCTGGTGGTCGGCATGCGGCAGGCGGCCGCCGCACGCGCCGAGATGGTCGACAACGCCGACGTGATGGCCGAGGCCGACTCGAAGAACGACGAGTACGGTGCGCCCGCCGAGGAGTACCTCGACGAGGAGTTCGCCGGTTACGAGGGCCGTCGGCAGCGACGGGAGGGCACCTCGTCGACCGTCACCTCCACCGAGTTCCGGGACGAGGCCTACCCGGGGTACGGCGCCGCCGAGCCGGAGGCGCCGAGCTACCGCGAGGCCACGGTCCCGCCGCCGCGCGAGCCGGTCGACGACCCGGAGGACGAGCCGGAACCGCAGCTGGTGCCGGCCGCCGAGACCGCGCGCGTCGCCCGGATGACCGCCGACGTGTACGTGGTGGACGGCCGCCCGCGGTACCACCTCGCCGGCTGCGTCCACCTGATGGACAAGGAGGCCGAGCCGCTCCCGGTCAACGAGGCGGTCGAGCTCGGCTTCACCCCCTGCGGCCTGTGCGAGCCGGACAGCGCGCTGCTCGCCGACGCCCGCCGTGTGTGATCTTCACAGTCGCGTAACCGGTCCCCCGCAGGTCCGTTCGACAGAATGACGGGCATGGACTTTTCCGTGCCCGTCCGGGTGAAGCCCGGTGCATCCCGCGCGCGCGTCGGTGGCCGGCACGACGGACCGCACGGCCCCGCGCTGGTCGTCGCCGTCAACGCGCCGCCGGTCGACGGCCGCGCCACCGAGGCCGCGCGCAAGGCCCTGGCGAGCGCGCTCGGCGTGCGGCCCGCGTCCGTCACGCTGAAGCTCGGCGCCGCCAGCCGCGACAAGGTCTTCCTGGTCGCGGGCGCGCCCGAGGCGCTGTCCGCGGCCGTGACCGAGCTGCGGGACGGCGGGTGAGCGGCGACATAGACCTGGCGCTGCTGCTCGGCGCCGCCGTCGTCCTGATCGCGGTCGCCGCGGTCCGCATCTCCACCCGCTTCGGCTTCCCCAGCCTGCTGATCTACCTCGGCATCGGTCTCCTGATCGGCGAGGACGGGCTCGGCATCCGGTTCGACGACGCGGAGCTGACCCGGGTGCTCGGCTTCTGCGCCCTCATCGTGATCATCGCGGAGGGTGGCCTGACCGCGCGGGTCAGCACGCTGCGCCCGGTACTCGGCCTGGCCGCGCTGCTCTCCACGGCCGGCGTCGCGGTCAGCATCGTCACGGTCGGCGTGGTCGTGCACCTGCTGCTCGGCCTGGACTGGCGGCTCGCGCTGCTCTACGGCGCGGTGCTGTCGTCCACGGACGCGGCCGCGGTCTTCGCCACGCTCCGCCGCCTGCGGCTGCCTCCGCGGCTGGTCGCCACGCTGGAGGCCGAGTCCGGCATGAACGACGCGCCGGTGGTCATCGTCGTGGTCCTGCTCTCCACCACCGGCTTCGGTGCCCATCCCTGGTGGTACGAGCTGCTGGTCGTCGCGTACGAGCTGGTCGCCGGTGCCGTGATCGGCTACGCCGTGGGCGTCTCCGGCCGCTGGCTGCTCCGGCATGCCGCGCTGCCGTCCGCCGGGCTCTACCCGATCGCGGCCGTGGCGCTGACCGTGCTGGCGTACGCGGCCGGTGCGGTCGCGCACGCGTCCGGCTTCCTCGCGGTGTACGTCGCCGGGGTGCTGCTCGGCAACGCGCGGCTGCCGCACCGGGCGGCGATCCTCGGCTTCGCGGACGGCCTGGCCTGGACCGCGCAGATCGGCCTGTTCGTGCTGCTCGGCCTGCTCGCGGCGCCGGACCGGCTGCCCGGCGCGATCGACGAGGCGCTGGTCGCCGGCCTCGCGCTGGTGCTGCTGGCGCGGCCGCTGTCGGTGGTGGTGTCCGCGCTGCCGTACACGCTGCTGCGGCCGCTGCGCCGGCGGATCCGGCTGGGCTGGCGCGAGCAGACGTTCCTGTCCTGGGCCGGGCTGCGCGGCGCGGTGCCGATCGTGCTGGCCACGATCCCGCTCTCCGAGTCCGTACCCGGTGCGCGGCGGCTCTTCGACGTGGTCTTCGTGCTCGTGGTGATCTTCACGCTGGTCCAGGGCGGGACGCTGGCGCCGCTGGCCCGCCGCCTCGGCGTGGTGGCCGGCGCGGAGCCGACCGAACTGTCGGTGGAGACCGCGCCGCTGGACCGGATGGGTGCGGACCTGCTGACGCTGGCGATCCCGGCCGGGTCGCGGCTCAGCGGCGTGCACGTGGACGAGTTGCGGCTGCCGGTCGGCGCGTCGGTGACGCTCGTGGTGCGCGACGGCTCCGGGTTCGTGCCGGCGCCGGACACCCGGCTGCGGTCCGGCGACAGCCTGCTCATCGTGGCGACCGCGGAGGTCCGCGAGGTCGCGGAGCGGCGGCTGCGCGCGGTGAGCCGGCGCGGCCGGCTGGCGCGCTGGTTCAACGAGTACGGCGCGGACGGCGGTGCTCCGGACCGGTGATGCAGACGCTAGTCGATCTCACGAGGCCTCTGTCGGAATTGCGATAAATTACCCGGACAGATGTGGTGAAAACGGTTCACCACGGTGCGCCCTGTTGTCGGATTCGCTTACGGTCCGTATTCTTGCGAACCTCCGGAGTGCACGGCGACCGCCGTGTGCCCGTTTTTTGCACGTGGGGGGCGCCATGGTCAGGCGGGCGGACATGGCTAAGAAAGTTACTACTGGCGACCAGGCGGCCACTGGCCGTAAGGTGTCGGGACGGGCCGGCACGGCCGCGACCATGGCGACGACGGCGACGGCCGCCAAGCCGGGGAATCGTGGACGTGCCGGCGTCGCGGCGAAACCGGCCGGACCCGCCACGACGGGATCGGTCAGCTCGCCGAACCGCGGGCCGGCACGTGGCCGGACCGAGGCGAAGCCGGGCAGCCCGGCGGCGCGGAAGAACAGCACAGCGAGGACGGCGACCGGCGCACCCGGCGGGAATCCCGGGGCGGACACGGCGGCCACCGGGACGTCCCGGGCCGGAAAGGCGGCCCGGTCCACCGGCGCGGTGTCGACCGGCACGGGCAGGGGAGCGGCGAAGGCGGCACCGGCCAAGGCCGGCCGAGCCAAGGTTGAGTCGACCAAGGCCGAGTCGACCGGGGGCGGATCGGCCCGGACCGTGTCGGCCAAGGCCGCATCGGCCAAGGCCACGCCGGCCGGGACCGCGCCGGTCAAGACCGCATCGGCCCGGACCGTGTCGGCCAAGGCTGCACCGGCCAAGGCTGCACGGGCCAAGGCTGCACCGGCCAAGGCCGGGCCGGCCGGGACCGCGGCGGCCAAGGTTGCATCGGCCGGGACCGCGGCGGCCGAGGCCATGCCGGTGAAGGTCGCGCCGGGGAAGGCCGCGGCCGAGGTTGCGCCGGTGAAGACCGCGCCGGCCGGGAAGCGCGCGATCACAGCATCTGGTGAAAAAACGGCGAAAGCCACCAAAACGGTACGGGCGGACGCCGGGAAAGCCACGAAGACCACCTCGGGGAGGAGTGCCGCCCCGACCGGGAGCACGGAGACGAACCGGGCCAGGCCGGCCGCCACCCGGGCGGCACGGACCGACACGACGCGGGCAGACACAGCACCGCCGACCGCCGCGACGAGCGCGGCCGAGGGAGCGACGACCATGGCGAAGGCAGCCGAGACCAGCACACCGGCGCGCAAGACCGCGCCCGCGAAGAGCGCTCGCAGCGCGGCGGAGACCGAGAAGATCCGGGCCGCCCTCGCGGGCCGCCGGGACGAACTGCGCCACGAGTACGATCAGACCCTGATCGAGATCGCCGGCCTGCAGCGCGAGAGGCTGGGGGACTCGGCGGGCGACGACCAGGCGGACACCGGCACCAAGACGTTCGAACGCGAGCAGGAGATCACGCTCGCGAACAACCTCCTGGAGCGGATCAACCAGGTCGAGCGTGCGCTGGAGCGGCTGGACGAAGGACACTACGGGTGGTGCGAGCGGTGCGGGAACCCGATTCCCGTCGAGCGGCTGGCCGCGTTCCCGTCCGCCACCCGGTGTGTGAAGTGCAAGCAACTGGAGGAGCGGCGCTGACTTCCGCGCCGCCGGGGAGGACGGACCGGTGACGGTGGAGGCGCAGCAGCCGCCCGCAGAAGCTGGGGCGAGCAGGCCCCGCAGTGTCCGGCGGGCGGTCACCGTCCTCGGTGCGGTCGCGTCGGTGATGGTCGCGGCCGACTTCGCGACCAAGGAGATCGCGCTCGCGACGCTGAACTACCGCGACGACGTGACGGTGATCCCGGGCGTGCTCTACTGGAGCCTGATCCGGAACAGCGGGGCCGCGTTCAGCCTCGGCGAGAACTACACCTGGATCTTCCCGATCGTCGCGATCGTGGTGGCCGGCTGGATCGGCTGGATGGCCCGCACGCTGCGGTCGATCCCGTGGGCGATCTCGCTCGGCCTGGTGCTGGGCGGCGCGGTCGGCAACCTGATCGACCGCGTCTTCCGCGAGCCGTCCCCGTTCCAGGGCCACGTGGTGGACTTCGTCAGCGTGTTCCAGCCGGGTGGCGGCGCGTTCCCGATCTTCAACTGGGCGGACAGCTCGCTCAGCATCGGCGTGGTGCTGGCGGTGCTGCTGGAGCTGACCGGACGGCAGCGCGACGGCTCCCGGATATCCTCGGACGGCGGCAAGAAGCCCGCCCCCGGCAGCAGTGACGAGAAGGACAACCCGAGCGCGTGACGCAACCCCCCGGTGACACCCGATCCCTCCCCGTACCCGACGGCCTCGACGGCCTGCGTCTCGACGCCGCCGTCTCCCGCCTGTTCGGGCTCTCCCGCACCGCGGCGGCCGCGATCGTCGAGGCCGGCGACGCCTACGTCGACGGCACCCGGCGCGGCAAATCAGACAAGGTCTCCGGCGGCTCCTGGCTGGAGGTGACGCTGCCCGCACCGGCCGCGCCGCCCACCGTGGTCGCGGAGACCGTGGACGGCCTGCGGGTCGTGCACTCCGACGACGACATCGTGGTGGTCGACAAGCCGGTCGGCGTCGCGGCCCACCCGAGCCCGGGCTGGACCGGCCCGACCGTGATCGGCGGCCTCGCCGGTCTCGGCCACACCATCGCGACCAGCGGCGCCGCCGAGCGTCAGGGGGTCGTGCACCGGCTCGACGTGGGCACCACCGGGCTGATGGTGGTGGCGAAGAGCGAGCACGCCTACACGGTGCTCAAGCGCGCGTTCAAGGAGCGCGAGGTGGAGAAGCGCTACCACGCGATCGTGCAGGGACACCTCGACCCGCTGCGCGGCACGATCGACGCGCCGATCGACCGGCACCCGTCCTCGGACTGGAGGTGGGCCGTGATGACCGGCGGCAAGCCGAGCATCACGCACTACGACACGCTCGAGGCGTTCCGGTCGGCCAGCCTGGTCGACATCCGGCTGGAGACCGGGCGCACCCACCAGATCCGGGTGCACATGTCCGCGATGCGGCACCCGTGCGTGGGCGACCTCACCTACGGCGCCGACCCGACGCTCGCGCAGCGGGCCGGCCTGCACCGGCAGTGGCTGCACGCGCGCGAGCTGAGCTTCACGCACCCGGGCACGTACGAGGAGGTGCGGTTCGTCAGCCCCTACCCGGACGATCTGCAGCACGCCCTCGACGTGCTGCGCGCGGCGAGTTGACCGGACTGCTGCGGCGGCTCGACGAGCGGCTCCTCCCGCCGCTCGGCCGGGGCCTCGCGCGGGCCGGCCGTACCCCCGGGCGGTTGCGGTTCCTGACCGCCGCGGCCGTGGCCGCCTCCGTCGCGGTGCTGCTGACCGTGGTCTGGGCCGCGGACCGGCCACCGCCGTCCGGCGACGACACCGTGGGTGACGTGGTGCGCGTCGGCGTGGCCGAGGGCGGTTCGATCCCCGGGTACGCGGACGCGTCCGCCGCCGAGCTGGCCGCGCTGGACGGCGGTGCCAGCACGTTCGCGCTGGTCACGTTCACCGAATACCTCGCGCCGGACCGGCTGGCGGCCGCGCTCGACGGCCGCGCCACCGCCGTGGTGGTGGGCCGGGTGCCGCTGCCCGGGACCCAGACGGAGATCGTCCGGATCGCGGTGCAGCGGCTGCCGGCCGACCTGATCGGTGGCATGGGCGTGATCGCGGAGCGCAAGGACCGGGAGGCCGAGGACTATCGCCGGCTGAGCGCGAAGCTGACCGGTGACTCCGCGCCGGAGACGGAGTTGCGCACCGTGTACGACAGCGGCGCCACGGTGGCGGCGGCGGAGGCGACCGCGTACCGCGAGGCGTGTTCGTGTCTCTACGCGGCCGTGATTCGGGCCACGCCGGCGGAGCTGACCGCGGTCGCGGAACGGCCCGAGGTCCGGGTCGTCGATCCGGCCCCCGAGCTGTCCCGCCTCGACCGGGCCGTGCTCCTGCCGCCGCTGCCGGAACAGGACGACGTGGTCACACCGCCTGTGGACGGGCTCACAGAATCCATGGCTCCGGTCGGCACACCCGTGACGCCGGGCGGCCGATAGGGGAGAATGGCAGCATCCCGGCGCGGCCCCACGCGTTGAACCATCCGGCAGCGCGGCAGCCCCGTACCGACGGTCAGGTTCGGCGATCGGGGCGGTGGCCGCACGATCAGGCACGCATCGTTAGGGTCTGCGGAGTCCGGCGGTTTTGGGTAGTTCGCCGGACGATTGGGATGAGGATGCGGGTGTGGCCTGAAGCGGGTTTCCTTCGTAGCCTGTCAGGCAGACCATTGGCGCTGGGAGGATGCATCCGTGGAGGGCACCGAGACCGACTGGGGTCGGGCGCAGGAACCGCCGCCGCGATGGCGCGCGCTTCTTGACCGTGCCCTGCTCGGTGGCCGGACCGGGGAGCATGCCCAGGTGAACGCGGACCGGGCGGGCCGCGGCGAACCCGGCTACCCGGCGAACGGACATAACGGTCATACCGGTGCGAACGGCTATCCGGAGGCGAACGGCTACCCCGAGGGCGGAAACCGGTACGAGGCGGAGCCGCGCCGCGGCTACTTCGAGCCCGGCGCGCCCGGTGGCAACCCGTTCGACGCTCCGGTGCCGCCGCCGGACAGCCCGCTCCCGCGCCGCCCGCAGCGCACCCCCGCGTCCCCGTCCTACGGCGCTGCCGTGAACGGGCGCCAGCAGGAGCCGGTGCAGCCACCACCGGCGCAGCAGCCACCGGCGCGGCCCGCACCGGACGGTCCCGGCGTCGCGCGCCGCCAGCCGTACCCGCCGTCCGGCGGTGCCTACGGCACGCCGTCCGTGCAGCCGCCGCCGCTCGGGCCGGACGAGAGCGGGTTCGAGTCCCGCTACGCCGCGCTGGACCCGCGCTACTCGCCGGTCCAGCCCGGTCGTTACCCGCCCGGCCCGCCGACGCCCCCGGCAGCCGCTCCGGTGCCCCCACCGGTGCCGCAGGCCGCCGCGCCGGCGCCACCGGTCCCGCAGGCTCCGCCGATGCCGCCCGCGTCCGCTCCGGCCCCCTCGGCCGGTGGCTACGGTGGCGCGCAGCAGCCCTACGCACCCGAGCGCGACTATCCGCAGCCGTCGCGCTACTCGATCCTGTCCCCGCCCGGGTATGTGCCGCCGCCGCTGCCGCCCACGGCCGAGCCACCCGCGCCGCCGGCCCCACCCGCTCCGGCGGTCACCGCGGGCCGGTTCCAGGAGAAGAACGTCGGCTTCCTCGGCGGCGCCGCGCCCGAGCCCGCGGCCCGCTCGGCGACGGACGTGGAGACCGAGCGCGCGATCAGCGTGCTCAAGCGCGACCTCGGCGGCCCGCGGGTGATGGCGTTCGCCAACCCGAAGGGCGGCGTGCACAAGACCACCGCGACCGTGCTCGCCTCGGCCGCGGTCGGCAGCGTGCGCGGCAAGGGCGTGCTCGCCTGGGACGACAACGAGCTGCGCGGCACGCTCGGCCTCCGGGCCGGCAGCGCCCGGCACGCGCGCACGGTCCGGCACCTGATCGCGGAGCTGGCCCAGATCGAGATCGCGCACGGCGCCGAGCTGCTCGACCGGCTCGACGACTTCCTCCGGCACGCCTCCGACGGGTCGTACGACGTGCTCGCCGGCGAGGAGAACCCGCGCTTCGCCCAGCGCCTCGACCAGCACACGGTGCGCCGCGTGCTGGAGCTGCTGCGCCGCACGCACGACGTGATCTGCGTGGACACCGGCAACAACGTGGAGAGCGTGAACTGGCAGACCGTGCTGCAGGCCGCGGACCAGCTGGTGGTCACCACGGTCCCGCGCGAGGACGCCGCGTTCACCGCGGACTGGATGCTCGACCTGCTCGACGACGTCGGCATGGGCGACCTGGTGTCGAACGCGGTGACGCTGATCTCCTGTCCCACGCCGGGCAAGTCGCCGCTGCTCGACGACCTGGAGAAGCACTTCAAGACGCGGACCCGCGCGGTCGCGATCGTGCCGTACGACCCGGCCCTGGAGACCGGTGCGTCCATCGAGTACCACCAGCTCCAGCCGGAGACCCGCAACGCCTGGCTGCGCGCGACGTCGATGATGCTGGAGCCGTTCGCCCGCTGATCCGGGTCCCGGCGGCGAGCCCGTGGCGCGCCTGAGAGGATCGAGGCGTGAGCGCGTCCAGTTGGCAGCCCGGCGTCAGCGGTGTCCCGTCGTCCGAGGATCAGGACCGAGGCGCGGAGCCGGCACCGGTGTCCGCGCCGTCACCGCACCCGCTGCCCGCGCCCCCGCCGGGCGGACCGGAGATGCCGGGCGGACCGGAGATGCCGGGCGGACCGGAGATGCCGGGTGCGCCGGTGCCGCCGGGGCCGCCGCTCGGCCGGGAGATCGTCGCGTCGGTCGTCGCGGCACTGGTCGTCGCGGCGCTCGGCATCCCGCTCGGGCTGCTCTGGGCCGTGCTGGCGCCGGACGTGCCGGTCGTGCAGGGCGAGAACGGGCCGCTGCTCACGTCCGCGCAGCCGGAGCAGTTCGTGGCCGCGGACGGATGGTTCACGTTCCTCGGCATCGCGTTCGGCATCCTGATCACGGTGGCGGCCTGGTTCGTGCTGCGCCGCTACCGGGGCGCGATCGTGCTGGCCGCGGTCACGCTGGGCACGATCGGCGCGGCGCTGCTCGCGTCGTGGGCCGGCAGCAAGATCGGGCTGAGCGAGTACGAGCGGCTCAAGGCGACCGCGGCGATCGGCGAGCGCTTCACCAAGCCGGCCGAGCTGCGGGCCGGCGAGGTGCACCTGTTCCTCGGCTTCCTGCCGGGCATCCGCGGCGACCTCCTGGCCGGCCCGCTGGCCGCCGCCGCCACCTACACGCTGCTGGCCGGCTGGTCGCCCTGGCCCTCGCTCCGCCCCGAGCCCTTCGCCACCGACTCACCGGACGCGCCGGCCGGCCCCGGTCTCGCCACACCGCCGGCCGGCCCCGGTCTCGCCACACCGCCGGCCAGCCCCGGCTTCGCCACACCGCCGGACTTCACGGGACCGCCGGCCGACTCGGCGTTCACCGAATCGCCCGCCGGCGCGGGCGTCAGCGCATCGCCCACCCGCGATCTTGCAGCGCCGCCCACCGACCGGCCGTTCATGGCTTCGCCCGCGGGCCCGGAGGTCACCGCACCACACGCGGGCCCGGAGGTCACGGCGCCGCACGCGGGCGCGGAGGTCACCGTGCCGCACGCGGGCGCGGAAGTCGCCGTGCCGCACGTGGGTCCGGAGGTCACCGTGCCGCCCGCCGGGACCGGCACGCCGCCGGAGTCCACGGGGACCGGCCGAGCGCGGGACGGCGGGGATGACCAGGACCGCGATCGGTCGGCATCCGGCGGGTAGCGGTGTCCGGCGGCGGGGGCGGACCGTCGGTCTGCGTGACCACCCGCCGGCCGGCAGGGAGGCCGCCCGCGGCCGACCGGTGCCCGCGGGAGCACTCGGAACGTGCCCACGCCGGAAGCGGGAACATGGGTGTCGGAATGCGCCTTCGGCGCGGGGTGGCACGGCCGCCGGCGAGTGTCCGCCGCCCGCGCCCCCTAGTTCTGGCTGGACGGGGTGGCGTACTCGGAGAGCGGGACCGGGACCGCGCGGACCGTGCGGAACAGCGCGGCCTCGCGGGTGAGGAGCTTGAGCTCGGCGCGGAGGCGGGCCGCGGTGTCGGTCGCGGCGAGCAGCGCCTGGCGGTCCTCGACCGTGAACGCGCCGGTGGCGGCGACCAGGTGGGAGAGCGTGGTCGGGTCGTCCGGCAGCTGCTCCGGCACGTCCGGCGACTCCGGGCGCATCAGCTGCAGGTACTCCCGGAAGGTGGCGAGCACGCGCGGCGCGAGCAGGTCGGCGACGTCCTCCGCGCCGGACGGCTCGGGCAGCCACTCGACCTGGGCGACCAGGTACGGCGCCGGGTCCGGCATGACCTCGGTGATCCGGAAGCGGCGGCGGCCCACGGTGAGCAGATCGTACTGCCCGTCGGGGAGCTCGGTGACCTGGCGCACCTCGGCGGTGCAGCCGATCTCGTGCAGCGTGACGCGGGCGGCGGCGGAGTCGGGGCCACCCGGACCGGCGGGCAGCACCTCCCAGCCGCTGCGGATCGCGACGACGCCGAACTCGCGCGGCGTCTCCCCGGGGCGGGCGACCAGGTCACGGACCAGCTCGCGATAGCGCTCCTCGAAGATGTGCAGCGGCATCACCAGGCCGGGGAAGAGCACCGTCCCCAACGGGAACACCGGCAACCGCGTCACCACGCCACGAGCGTAGCGGAACCGCCCCGGCCCGTGACCCCCGCGGCCTTCCCGATCGTGCTTATCCATGAGAGCTCACTCAGTCATCGTGGCGCACCGGGGCCGGTTCCGCTGCGTTATCGTCCCGGCAGCCGGACGGCCCCGGCCGGGGCCGGAGCGCGCCGAATAGACTCGCAAGGGTGTTGAACCGGATCGACCTGCGGAGCGCGGCCGACGCCGCGGTGCCGCGTGGCCTGCTGCCCCGTGCCCAGCTCGACGTCTCGGTCGCGACCGAGACCATCCGCCCGCTCGTGGAGGCGGTCCGTGAGCATGGTTTCTCGGCCATCCGCGAGGCGACCGAGCGGTTCGACGGCGTGCGTCTGGAGCGACTGCGGGTGCCGGCCGAGGCGATCGCGGCGTCGCTGTCCGCGCTCGAGCCGGACGTGCGCGCCGCGCTGGAGGAGGCGATCGCCCGCACCCGGAAGGTGCACGCGGACCAGCGCCGGCACGACGTGACCACGCAGGTCTCGCCCGGTGGCACGGTCACCGAGCGCTGGCTGCCGGTGTCCCGCGTGGGCCTCTACGTGCCCGGCGGCCTGGCGATGTACCCGTCGACCGTGGTGATGAACGTGGTGCCCGCGCAGATCGCCGGCGTGGACGCGCTGGTGGTGGCGAGCCCGCCGCAGAAGGAGAACGGCGGCCTGCCGGACGCCCGGGTGCTGGCCGCGTGCGCGCTGCTCGGCGTGGACGAGGTCTACGCGGCCGGCGGCGCGCAGGCGATCGCGATGCTGGGCTACGGCTCGACCGGCGCGGTCGACGGCGACGGCTGCGCGCCGGTGGACGTCATCACCGGCCCCGGCAACATCTGGGTGACCGCGGCGAAGCGGCTGCTGCGCGGCGTCGTCGGCATCGACGCGGAGGCCGGGCCGACCGAGATCGCGATCCTGGCCGACGACACCGCCGACCCGGTGCACGTCGCGGCCGACCTGATCAGCCAGGCCGAGCACGACCCGCTGGCGGCGAGCGTGCTGGTCACGCCGTCCGAGGCGCTCGCCGGCGCGGTCGAGGAGGCGCTCGGCCGGATGGTCGCGGCCACCAAGCACACCGACCGGATCACCACGTCGCTGACCGGCGAGCAGTCCGGCATCGTGCTGGTGCGCGACCTGGAGCAGGGCCTGCGGGTGGTCGACGCGTACGCGGCCGAGCACCTGGAGATCCAGACCCGGGACGCGCGCGCCTGGGCGATGCGGGTGCGCAACGCCGGGGCGATCTTCGTGGGGGCGTTCGCGCCGGTGTCGCTGGGCGACTACTGCGCCGGCTCCAACCACGTGCTGCCGACCGGCGGCTGCGCCCGGCACCAGTCCGGCCTGTCCGTGCAGTCGTTCCTGAAGAACGTGCACATCGTCGAGTACGACGAGCCCGCGCTGCGCGAGGTCGCGGCGCACGTGGTCGCGCTCGCCACGGTCGAGGACCTGCCGGCGCACGGCGAGGCCGTGTCCGCCCGTTTCCCCGGGGGTCTGTCGTGATCGACCTGCCCATCCGCGACGACCTGCGCGGGCTGAGCCCGTACGGCGCGCCGCAGCTCGACGTGCCGGTCCGGCTGAACACGAACGAGAACTCGTACTCGGTGCCGGACGAGGTGGTCGAGGCGATCGGCAAGGCGCTCCAGGCCGAGCTGCGCGACCTCAACCGCTACCCGGACCGGGACGCGGTGGCGCTGCGCACCGCGCTCGCCGACTACCTCGGGCACGGGCTGACCGTCGCGCACGTCTGGGCGGCGAACGGGTCGAACGAGGTGCAGCAGCAGCTGCTGCAGGTGTTCGCGGGGCCGGGGCGGACCGCGCTCGGCTTCACGCCGGCCTACTCGATGCACCCGTTGCTCGCGGTCGGCACCGGCACCCGCTGGGTGGACGGCCGGCGCGACGAGGACTTCGGGCTGGACGCGGCGCACGCGGTCGCGCAGGTTCGTGAGCACGCGCCGGACGTGGTCTTCCTCTGCTCGCCGAACAACCCGACCGGCACCGCGCTGGACCCGGCCGTGATCGCGGCCGTGCTGGACGCCGCGCCGGGCATGGTGGTCGTCGACGAGGCGTACGCGGAGTTCGCCCGCCCCGGCACGCCGAGCGCGCTGGAGGTGCTGCCCGGCCACCCGCGGCTGGTGGTGACGCGCACGATGAGCAAGGCGTTCGGGTTCGCCGGTGGCCGGCTCGGCTACCTGGCCGCGCACCCGGCCGTGGTGGACGCGGTGCAGCTGGTTCGGCTGCCGTACCACCTGTCCGCGCTGACCCAGGCCGCGGCGCGGGCCGCGCTGTCGCACCGGGCCGCGCTGCTGGGCACGGTCGAGGCGATCAAGGCCGAGCGGGACCGGATCGTGTCGGCGTTGCGCGCCGCCGGGCTGGGAGTCGCGGACAGCGACGCCAACTTCGTGCTCTTCCACGTGGGCGGGGACCAGAAGGCCGCCTGGCGCGCGCTGCTCGACCGTGGTGTCCTCGTGCGGGACGTCGGACTGCCCGGCTGGCTGCGCGTCACGGCCGGCACCCCCGACGAGACCGACGCTTTCCTGAACGCGATGAAGGAGCTTGACCGATGAGCCGACGGGCGCGGATCGACCGCACCACCAACGAGACCAAGGTGCGCATCGAGCTGGACCTGGACGGGACCGGTAAGGGCGACATCAGCACCGGCGTGGGCTTCTTCGACCACATGCTGAACCAGATCGCCAAGCACGGCGGCTTCGACCTGACCGTGCACACCGAGGGCGACCTGGAGATCGACGCGCACCACACCATGGAGGACACCGCGCTCGCGCTGGGCACCGCGTTCGCGGAGGCGCTCGGCGACAAGGCGGGCATCCGGCGGTACGGTTCGGCGACCATCCCGATGGACGAGGTGTTGGTCCGGGCCGCGCTCGACCTGTCCGGCCGGCCGTACATGGTGCACGACGAGCCGCTGCTCACGCCGTACATCGGGCCGGTCTACGCGACCAGCATGACGCGGCACATCTGGGAGTCGTTCGCGCAGACCGCGAAGATGACGCTGCACGTCTCCGTGCTGCGCGGCGCGCGGGAGGGCGGCCACCCGGACGCGCACCACGTGGTGGAGGCACAGTTCAAGGCGGTGTCCCGGGCGCTGCGCGAGGCGGTGGAGATCGACCCGAGGAACGCGGGCGCGATCCCGTCCACCAAGGGCACGCTGTGACCGCGATCCTGCTGCTGGCGTTCGCGGGGGTCCTGGCCGGTGGGGCGTTCTCGCTCCACCGGCAGGAGGCGAGCACGTTCTCGATAGTGATCACCGGGCTGCTCGCCGCGCTGGCCGCGGCGGGCGGCATCCTCTGGCTCATCCCGGAATAGGGAGCGATCATGACAAAGCGTGTGGTGATCCTGGATTACGGCTCCGGCAACCTGCGCTCCGCCGAGCGCGCGCTGGAGCGGGCCGGCGCGGACGTGACCGTCACGCCGGACCTGACCGCGGCCGCGGACGCGGACGGCCTGGTGGTCCCGGGCGTCGGCGCGTTCGCCGCGTGCATGGCCGGTGTGGAGGCGATCGACGCCGGCCCGATGATCGCGGAGCGGGTGGCGGCCGGCCGGCCGGTGCTCGGCATCTGCGTCGGCATGCAGATCTTCTTCGAGTACGGCGACGAGCACGGCACCGTCACCAAGGGCCTCGGCCTGCTCCCCGGCGGTGTGACGCGGCTCAGGGCCGGCCGCATCCCGCACATGGGGTGGAACACGGTGACCGCGCCGCCGGAGAGCCGCCTGATGGACGGCATGCCGGACGACGCCCGGTTCTACTTCGTGCACTCCTACGGCGCTTCCGGCCTGGACGCGCTGCAGGACGCCGTGGTGACCACGGCCGCGCACGACGAACCGTTCGCGGCCGTGGTCGAGCACGGCCCGCTCTCGGTCGCGCAGTTCCACCCGGAGAAGTCCGGGGACACCGGCGCTCGACTGCTCCGGAACTGGATCGCGGGGCTGTGAGCAAGGACCGGGCCATCCGGCGGGCCGCCCGGCTGCTGGAGGCGGAGCAGAAGCGCGCCGCCCGCGCGGCCGTGGTGTCCCGCCGGCAGAAACGCAAGGACATCACGGGCAAGCTGGTGCCGAAGCTGCCGGACCGGCGCACCGGCCGGCTGCAGCCGCGGCGCACCGCTGCCCAGCGGGCCGCGATCGTGATGCTCAGCGTGCTCGCCGTGATGCTGACCTGGTACCTGGTGGACGACCTGGTGATGCGCCTGATCATCGTCCTGGTGCTGATCCTCGCTCTACCAGCGCTGATCGTGATCGCGCTGGGCCGAAGAAACTCATGATCAAGGAGAATCCGTGACCCTCGAACTGCTTCCCGCCGTCGACGTCGCCGACGGTCAGGCCGTCCGCCTGGTGCAGGGCGCGGCCGGCAGCGAGACCGCGTACGGCGACCCGCTCGAGGCCGCGCTCGCCTGGCAACTCGACGGCGCCACCTGGATTCACCTGGTCGACCTGGACGCCGCGTTCGGCCGTGGCTCGAACGCGGAGCTGCTGGCCGAGGTCGTCGGCCGGCTCGACGTGAACGTGGAGCTGTCCGGCGGCATCCGCGACGACGAGTCGCTGGAGCGCGCGCTGGCCACCGGCGCGACCCGGGTCAACATCGGCACGGCCGCGCTGGAGAACCCGGAGTGGTGCGACCGGGTCGCCGCCGAGTACGGCGACCGGGTCGCGATCGGCCTGGACGTCCGCGGCCGCACGCTGTCCGCGCGCGGCTGGACCCGGGACGGCGGCGACCTCTACGAGGTGCTCGCCCGCCTGGACAAGGCCGGTGCGGCCCGCTACGTCGTCACCGACATCACCAAGGACGGCACCATGCGCGGCCCGAACCTGGACCTGCTCCGTGAGGTCTGCGCCGCCACGTCCGCGCCGGTGATCGCCAGCGGCGGCGTGTCCACGCTGGACGACCTGCGCGCGCTCGCCACGCTGGAGTCGGTCGGCGTCGAGGGCGTGATCGCCGGGAAGGCGCTCTACGCCGGCGCGTTCACCGTGTCGGAGGCGCTGCGGGTCCTGTTCGAGAGCTGACCCTCGGACCGGTGGTCCCGGGACCATCGGCCCTGCTGCACGTCCCCTCCCGCCAGCGAACATGAATGTGACGACAGAGGATGGGAACACCGAGGGAGTTCCGCCGGTCGTCGGCTGATCCGGGAGGGGATCACAGTGGTGACCGTTGCGCACACCAGGACCGCCGTTGCTTCGAAGACCGTCGCCGACCACGCGCTCGGCGAGGTCACCTGGGCCGTCACCCGCGTCGGACTGGGTTTCGTCTTCTTCTGGGCGTTCCTCGACAAGCTGTTCGGCCTCGGCCGGTCGACGCCGAGCGAGAAGGCGTGGCTGAACGGCGGGCAGCCGACCAAGGGCTTCCTGGCCGGTGTCGAGGGACCGTTCGCCGGTGTCTTCAACGCGATGTCCGGCAACGTGCTGCTCGACTGGCTGTTCATGGCCGGCCTGGCCGGTATCGGTGTCGCGCTGATCCTCGGCATCGGGATGCGGATCGCCGCGGTCTCCGGCGTGCTGATGATGGTGCTGATGTGGGCCGCCAGCCTGCCGATCGCGACGAACCCGTTCCTCGACGACCACCTGATCTACGCGCTGGTCATCGCGGGACTCGCGGCCACCGGCGCCGGCCTCCGCTACAGCCTGGCCGCCACCTGGGCCGCGCTCCCGGTGGTCGCCAAGGCCCCCTGGCTCAAGTGACGCCACCGATCGACGGCCCCGGAGAGCGGTAGCTCTCCGGGGCCGTCGCATGGCGTACCGGCTCTTTTCCCGCTTCCGGCTCGGGACCGGGGCGGCGGCGGGTCCCGCGGGCACCGATCGTCGCCGGCGCTCCCGCACGGTTCGTCGCGGCCGGGTTCAGGACGCCAGGGCGGCGCGCAGCTTCGCGGTGGCGTCGACGAACGCGCCGGCCGCGGTGACCCGGTCCAGCAGCCGGTGGGCCGCGGCCATCGCGGCCTCCGTGTCCGGCGGATCGGCCTGGGTCGCGGCCGCGATCGCGTTCACGTCGCGCAGCGCCGCGTCCGGGTCGGGCAGCGCCTCCGGGACCGTGTCGATCGCGATGTGCAGCCGGCGGGCCGCGGACAGCACCGGCGCGAGCGGGTCCGGCCGGCGCTCGCCGACGATCGCCCGCGCGTGATCACCGGCCGCGGCCGCGCCGTGGTTGTCGCCGTGGATGTGCACGCCGCCCATCAGTCGTCCGCCCCCTTCTTCGCCCCGTCACCGTCGTGCCGCACGGCCTGCGACTCCGCGCCCGCGGCCGCCGCACCGTAGTTGTCGCCGTTGATGAAGACGCTGCTGTTGTTGTAGACGTTCATCCGCCGCTCGTACTCGGACGTGTCGATCCCGGCGTCGCGCAGGTAGCCGATCACCGCCTCGCTGATCCGGCGCTCGATCAGCTTCGTGTACTTCTCCGCGTCCAGCCGCTGCAGGTAGGTGACCGGCCGGGCCGCGGACGTCGCCTGCCGCAGGTCGAACCGTGCGCCGAAGTCGCCCAGGTCCTCCTCGGTCACCTCGGTCTCCGCCCGGCGCATCGCGCGCGCCAGCACGGCCATCCGGTACAGCGTCACCGCCATCCGGAACGGTGCCAGCGCCAGGTTCTCGCCGACGTCGCGCAGGCTCTCCAGCACCGCCCGCCCACCGACGGCGCCGCCGGCCGGGTAGCCGTCGATCCGGCGGTAGCGGCGGCCCAGCGGTCCCAGCACGGTCGAGACCGTCTCCACGTAGAGCATGCCGCCCTCCACCGCGATGTGCGTGAACGTGGAGACCGCGATGCTGTGGTGCTCGCCCGGGATCAGCATGCGCCCGTCCGCGGAGTGCACCGGCGTCACGTTCGCGCCGACCGTGGCCCGCAGGAAGTGCCGCACGCTGGCCTGCGGGTGCCGGATCACCGACTCCATCGCGGCCGGCGTCGCGTGCGAGTACGGCACCAGCGCGCCCGTGTCGACCAGCGGCCAGCCCTCGCCGCCGACGCCCGCGGAGACGATCTGGTCGCGCAGCGTCAGCCCGGACATCTGCTCCGCCTCGCGCAGGTCACCGGCGCGCAGCGCGGCCAGCCGCCGTTTGACGTACCGGTTCAGCTCGACCGGGTCCACCGCGACCGGCCGGTCACCGTCCCCGTCCGGCTTCAGCTCCATCGCCATCGACCAGGCACGCAGCACGCCACCCGCGCCGAGGAACGGGTTGTCGCCGGAGTGCAGCAGGATGTTGCCGCGCTGGGCCAGCGACAGCCGCGCGATCCGGTCCTCCACCCGCGGGCTGGGCACGACCGCGCCCCGGTCCGCGTGGCCCGGGCTCAGCTCGACCGTGAGCGCGCGCAGGATCGTGTGCCGCACCGCGATCGTGACGATCAGGACCGCAACACCGATCAACAGCGTCATCAGGTACGGCGAGCGCGTGCCCCCCTGGTCCGTGGCCGGGTACTCGGCCGGCGTGGCCGGGTACCCGGTCGGTGCCCCGCCGGGGCCGTAGAGCAGCGAGCCGGCCAGCCCGTAGAGCAGCGGCAGCGCGACCAGGCCGGCCAGCACCAGCTGCCAGGCCTTCGGGCGCCAGCCGCCGATCCACCGCGCGGCACCGGTCAGCAGCAGGCCGAAGCAGACCAGGCCGAGCGCCGGGCCGGGCGCGATGACGAACGCGAGCAGCAGGATCGCGCAGACCGCGGCGTGCTGCGTGAGCCACAGCCGGCGCGCCCGGAACGCGTGCCGCAGCACCGGTTCCACGTCGTAGTCGACGGCCGGGGAAATAGCGCGATGACGATCCCGGAGCAATTCCGTGATCACCCGGTCCGCGAATCCCGGAACGGTGTAGACCGCGCCGCTCAGGCATCGGGTGATCGCGGACAGCGGGCCCCGGCGAAGCGCCGTTTCCGGCTCGCCGTGATGGAACCGCGCGGCCGGTGCCGGGGCCGTGACGGGGCTGGCTTCCTCGACGTACATAAGCTCCCACCAGTGCCGACAGTGGTTTATGGACCCCGACGGTACGGACTCGGCAGTCGATGTGACATGGGCTTTTCGTCTTGCCGGGGTGTTCCTTCGGACTGAGTGGACCGGCGTCCGGTGCGCGTCGTCACCGGTCCGGGTCCACCCGTTACCGGGTCCGGTGAATTGTCCGATAACGCGTTGCCCGACGACCCGGGGACGCTATTCAATGCGTTGGCGAATGGTCGAGGAATGCGCGCGTCTGCGGAGGCAATTGATGATCGAATGGCGATGCCCCGAATGCGGTACGGCGAATGACGCGTCCGTGCCGCGCTGTCTGGTCTGCGACGGCACCGCGCCCGCGCTCCCGCCCTCGACCCCGGCGCGGGTGGGCCGGCCGGCCGCGTCGGCGTTCGTCCCCGGCGGACGCCGCCGGGCCCCGGCACCGGCCGGGCGGGGGCGGGTGGCCGCGATCGCGCTGGTGGTGCTGGCCGGGCTGCTCGGCGCGGGCTACCTGCTGGTCGACACCGGCGCGGAGCCGGCCGCCGGGACGACCGCGGTCTTCACCGAGCCCTCCGTCGCGCCGGAGCAGTTCTACCTGCCGCAGCAGTCGTACCAGCCGGAGTTGTCCGACCTGCCGGAACCGTCCGCGGTGGCGGAGCCGTCCGCCGCCGCGGAGCCGGTGCCGTTCGACGAAGGACTGCCGGAGCCGGCGCCCGGCAGGATCGGTCTCGTCTCGATCGCGCCCGCGGCCGCCGGCGACGCCCGGGTGGTCGAGATCGCCACGCTGTTCGACACGTACTTCACCGGCATCAACGCGCACGACCCCACGGTCGCCACCCGGGTCTTCGCCGCCGGCGGTGTGGTCGACCCGCACGACGCGGCCCAGGTCGCGACGTTCAACGCGGACACCGCCACCACCCAGGACGTCGACGTGCGGCTGCTGGCCGTGGCCGGCGACGTCGCGACCGTCTCGTTCACCAGCAGCCAGGCGCCCGGCTTCGGACCGCCGGAGCGCCCCGGCGAGACCTGCACGAACTGGCGCCTCGACTTCCGGCTGACCAGCGACCCGCTGATCATCGGCACCGCCCCCGGCGCGGTCTCCAGCCCGTGCGCCTGACCCCGGACCCGCGGCGCTCCCGCGCCCGGCGGCCGGCTTCGCGGTGCGGCGGCTCCGCGCGCCGGATCATGCCGGGGTGCGGGCCGTGTACGCGGTCCAGGCCTCGCGGAGCGCGGTGATCACCGCGCCGATCGCGGGCCGGGCCGAGGAGGCCTCGCGCCAGGCCAGCACCACGCGGCGGGTCGGCGGCGGGGTCACCGGCACCACGCGTACGCCGGACGGCAGCGTGGTGCGGGCCAGACGCGGGACGACGGCGATGCCGAGGCCCGCGGCGACCAGCGTCAGCTGCGTCTCGAACTCGCCGACCAGGAAGTCCGGGCGGACGCCGGGCAGCACGCGGAGCAGCCACTGGTGGCAGATCGCGCCGGCCGGTGCGGAGATCCACCGCTCGTCGCGGGTCTGCGCCAGCCGTACCCGTGAGTGGCCGGCCAGCCGGTGCCCGCTCGGCACGATCAGGTCCGCGACGTCCAGGCCCAGCTCCAGGTGGGCGACGCCGGGCGGGTAGTGGAGCGCGACCTCCGGCCAGTCGTCCAGCACGCACAGGTCGACGTGACCGCGCTGGAGCGCGTCCAGCCCTTCGTGCGGGTTGCCCTCGACGATGCCGGTGGCGAGGCCGGGGTGGTCGGCGGCGAGCCGGTGCAGCGCGTGCGGGAGCAGCGCGCGGGCCGCGGTGGCGAACGACGCCACGGTCAGCCGGCCGGTGACGGTGTCGCGGTGGGCGGCGAGCGCGGCCTCGGCCTCGTCGACCGCGGACAGCACGGACTCGGCGTGCCGGGCCAGCACCTGGCCGGCCTCGGTGAGCCGGACGCCGCGGCCGTCCCGCTCCACGAGTGTGGTGCCGGTCTCCCGCTCCAGCTTGCCGATCTGCTGGGAGACCGCGGACGGCGTGCAGCGCAGCGCGGAGCTCGCGGCCAGCACGGTGCCGTAGCTGGCCAGGGCGTGCAGCGCGCGCAGGCGACCCAGGTCGATCATGTAGCGACGGTACATCCTGGGTGCAGCACAATTCGCTGTTGCTGAACGGTCCGGCGCCGGAGGATCACCGCATGAGACCTCGCGACATCGCGCTGGCCGTGGCCGTGGCCGCGGTCTGGGGCGTCAACTTCGTCGTCATCGCGGTCGGCCTGGACCACTTCCCGCCGCTGCTGTTCTCCGCGCTGCGGTTCGGGCTCGCGGCCGTACCCGCGCTGTTCTTCGTGGGTCGTCCGGGGGTGCCGTGGCGGTGGGTGATCGCGGTCGCGCTGACGCTCGCGGTCACCAAGTTCTCGCTGCTGTTCTTCGGCATCGAGGCGGGCATGCCGGCCGGGCTGTCCTCGCTGGTGCTGCAGAGCCAGGCCGTCTTCACCACGCTGTTCGCGGTGCTGCTGCTGCGCGAGCGCCCGCGCGGCGTGCAGCTGGCCGGGCTGGCGGTCGCGGCGGCCGGGCTCGCGGTGGTGGCCGCCCGGCTCGGCCCGGACCGGCCGCCGGCCGCGTTCGCGCTGGTCATCGGCGCGGCCGTGACGTGGGGCCTGTCGAACGTGGCGACCCGCAAGGCGTCACCGCCGGACAGCCTGCGGTTCATGGTCTGGGTGAGCGCGCTCGGCGCGGTGCCGCTGTTCGCGCTGTCGCTGATCGTGGACGGCCCGGCGGCGGACCTCGCGGCGCTCCGGGGCGCGGACCTGCCGGCGATCGGCGCGGTGCTGTTCATCGCGTTCGTCGCCACGCTCGGCGGGTTCGGCGCGTGGGGCTCGCTGATCAAGCGGTACGGCGCGTCCACGGTCGCACCGTTCTCGATGCTGGTGCCGTTCTTCGGCATGGGGTCGGCCGCGCTCTTCCTCGGCGAACCGGTGCACGCGGCGGACGTGCTCGGCGGGGCGCTGGTGATCGGGGGCGTGCTGCTGCCGTTCCTGGTCAAACCTCGGGCGACGACGGTCACCGCGGCCCCGATAGGCTCGTCGGCATGACTGTGGCGGTACGCGTGATCCCGTGTCTGGACGTGGACGCGGGGCGGGTGGTCAAGGGCGTCAACTTCGCCGACCTGCGGGACGCCGGCGACCCGGTCGAGCTGGCCGCGGCCTACGACGCGGCCGGTGCGGACGAGCTGACGTTCCTGGACGTGACGGCCAGCTCCGACGACCGCGGCACGATGCTGGACGTGGTCCGGCGTACCGCCGAGTCGGTCTTCATCCCGCTGACCGTCGGCGGCGGCGTGCGCTCCGTGGCGAACGTGGACACGCTGCTGCGCGCCGGCGCGGACAAGGTCGGCGTGAACACGGCCGCGATCGCCCGCCCGGAGCTGATCTCGGAGATCGCCCACCGCTTCGGCAACCAGGTGCTCGTGCTGTCGCTGGACGTGCGCCGCAACCCGGAGCTCGGCTTCGAGGTGACCACGCACGGCGGCCGCCGCGGCACCGGGCTGGACGCGGTCGAGTGGGCCCGCCGCGTGGCCGAGCTGGGCGCCGGCGAGATCCTGCTGAACTCGATGGACGCGGACGGCACCAAGGCCGGCTTCGACCTGGAGCTGATCGGCCGGGTCCGCGAGGTGGTCGACATCCCGGTGATCGCCAGCGGCGGCGCCGGTGCGGTGGCGCACTTCCCGCCCGCGGTCGAGGCCGGCGCGGACGCGGTGCTCGCCGCCAGTGTGTTCCACTTCGGTGAGCTCACCATCCCGCAGGTCAAGACGGCCCTCCGCGAGGCCGGGAACCCGGTTCGGTAGCCGCGACCGCGACCGGTGGACGTCATCACCGACATCGTCGGCACCATGCGCGCGGGCGGCGCGGCCGGCGGGCACCTGTTCCGCCGCTCGGGACCGTGGGGTCTGCGGTTCCCGGCCGTCGACGGTGCCGGCTTCCACGTGGTGCGGCACGGCACCGGCTGGCTGGTCACGGCGGGGCAACGCCCGGTGCCGCTGCGGCCGGGCGACGTCGTCCTCTCCCCGTACGGCGCGGAGCACGGGTTCGCCGACACGCCGCGGCCGGTCGGCGCGCTGCCGGCCGCCGACCCGAACGAGCCCGGTGCGCCCGGCCCGGCCGACTTCGAGCTCGTTTGCGGCGGCTACCTGCTGAACCGGGGGCGGGTGCACCCCTACCTCCGTACGCTGCCCGAGGTCGTGGTGATGCCGGCCCCGGAGTCGCACCGGGACCCCGCGCTGCGCGCGCTCGTGGACCTGGTGGGCGCGGGCGTCCACCGGGACCGGCGCGCCGCCGCCGTGGTCCTGCCCGCGGTCGTCGACCTGCTGCTCGTGCACGGCCTGGAGTGGGCGCGGGAGCGGTCGGCCGCGCCCGGCGTGCCGGCGGTCACGGACGCGGCGATCGCGGCCGTGCTGCGGGCGGTGCACGACGGCCTGGCCACGCCGTGGACGGTCGGGCGGCTCAGTGCCGTCGCCGGGATGCCGCGGGCCGCGTTCGCCAGGCGGTTCGCCGAGCTCGTGGGCGAGCCGCCGATGACCTGGGTGATCCATCAGCGGCTGGGCCACGCCGCCGGGCTGCTGCGCACGACCGGGGAACCGCTCGCGGTCGTCGCCCGGCAGGTCGGCTATGCCGGTGAGTTCGCGTTCGCCGCGGCCTTCCGGCGACGGTTCGGGATCGCACCGGGCCGGTACCGGCAGAACGCGACCGGCCGGGCCGGCTGATCGCGTATGTTCCGGCACCGATCCGGCATGGTCGCGGACCACGGGCGGCGGAAGGGTTGACGCAGCGGACGCGAACCCTTTCGGAGGAGAACGACGATGACGACGGAACAGCCCGACTACGACACCATCGCGCGGGAGTGGGACGAGCGCGAGTATCTCCGGGAGCAGGTCACCGCTGCGATCGTGGAGCGGCTGCCGGAGATACCGGACGGCGCGCTGGTGCTCGACCTGGGATGCGGCACCGGCGAGCCCGGCTTCACGGTGAAGGCGCGTTATCCGGCGGTCCGGCTGCTGGGCGTGGACGTCTCGGAGCCGATGATCGCGCTCGCCCGGTCCAAGGCCCGGCGGCTCGCCGACGTCTCCTTCGAGGCGCGTCCGATGAGCGACACCGGGGCCGGTCCGGCCTCTGTCGACGTGCTCGTCTCCCGCTTCGCCTTCCTCTACGAGGACCACCGGGACGTACGCCCGTCGCTGGCCGAGGCGGCCCGGGTGCTGCGGCCCGGCGGCGCGTTCTCGGTGGCGGTGTGGGACCGGGCCGAGCTGAACACGCTGATCGCACTGCTGCACACCGCGGTCGGCGACCTGCCGGGCGCGGCGGCGTTGCCGGACCCGTTCGCGTACGACGTCCTCGCCGCGCCCGGTCACCGGGCCCGGCTGCTGCGCGAGGCCGGGTTCGCGTCGGTGGCGGAGGCCGCGTTCACGTTCGACTACCGGATCGCGGGGCGGGCGGCGCTCCTCGAGGTGCTGCACACCAGCCCGTACGGGCCATTCGTCGGCGCGCTCGGCCCCGCGGATCAGGCCACGGTCGAGGACCGCGTCATCGCCGGCGCCGCCGGGCACGCGGAACCGGGCGGCGGCTATCGAATCCCGATCACCTGCCGGCTGCTGTGGGGCCGTCGCTGAGGCGACCACACGGATGCGGGAGCCCGCGGGAGCATGCGGGCCGGACCACGCCGGAAGCGGGAAAATCGATCTCTAGGGGTTCGCCGGAGGCGGGGTCTGGATGACCGTGACGCCCGCCGGGAGCGGGCCGGCCGCGATGAAGTCGAGGAGCGTCTCGCGGAGCGCGGTCGCGGCGTGCGGCAGGACCGACTCGCGGCGGCGGGCCAGCGCGATCGTGCGGTGCACGCCCGGCGTGGCCAGCGGGGTGGCGCGCAGCAGCGGGCGGTTGGCCAGGACCATGCCGGGGACCAGGGCGACGCCGAGCCCGGCCTCGACGAAGGCGAGCACCGCGTCCATCTCGCCGCCCTCGACCGCGTAACGCGGGGTGAAGCCGGCCCGGCGGCAGGCCTCGATGGTGGCGGTGCGCAGGTCGTAGCCGACCCGGAACATGACCAGCGGGGTGTCGCGCAGTTCGGCGAGCGCGAGCCGGTCGGAGAGCGTGGGCGGCGGGCCGCTGGCGACGGACGCCACGACCAGCGACTCGCGCAGGATCTGCTCGGTGTGCAGCGCCGGGTCGCTGCCCTGGTCGGGCAGCACGATCAGGGCCAGGTCGAGCGAGTGCGCGATCAGGTCGACGACCAGGTCCTGCGAGCCGCCCTCGTCGACGTGCAGTTCCACCTCGGGATGGTGCTCCCGGAAGTTGCGGAGCACGCCGGGGACGAGCGACGTGCACAGGCTCGGGGTGGCGCCGAGCCGGACCCGGCCGCGCCGCAGGCCGACGATCTCCTGGACCGCGTGCCGGGCCGCGTCCGCGTCCGTGACGATGCGGCGGGCCAACGGCAGCAGCGTCTCGCCGACCGTGGTCAGCCGGACGTTTCCGGGGTGCCGGTCGAACAGCGGGGCGCCGAGTGTTATTTCCAACGTGTGAATCTGCTTACTGAGCGTGGGCTGTGAGACGCCCAACTGGTCAGCCGCATGGGTGAAATGTCGGAGTTCTGCCACTGCGACGAAGTATCGGAGCTGCTGTAGCTGCACTCAGATAGCCTATGTCTATCGAGTTGATCGTTCCCATGCATTGGACGAATTCCGACGCCGTTCCTACGGTCAAGTTTGTGGCGGTAGATACCTCAGCCCCGGCCAAGAAGGCCACGGGGCAGAAGGCCGGTCCCGGGCGCCCCGCAGGCGCCCGCAAGCCGGCAGCCGGGCGCTCGCGCGCCCGCTCCACTGTGGCGTTGAAGATCATCATGGCGGTCAGTGGTGCCGTCCTGGTCCTTTACCTCTTCGCGCACATGGTCGGCAACCTCAAGATCTTCGTGGGTGCGGCGGACTTCGACCACTACGCGCACTGGCTGCGCGAGCTCGGTGCGCCCGTGCTGCCCCACCAGTGGGGACTGTGGATGGTGCGCATCGGCCTGACGGTCGCGGTCATCGCGCACATCGTCTCCGCGACGATGCTGACGATCCGGGCCCGGAAGGCGCGCCCGGTGAAGTACGCGCACCGGCCCAAGGTGCAGGGCAGCTACGCCGCGCGCACGATGCGCTGGGGCGGCGTGATCATCCTGCTCTTCGTGATCTATCACATTCTCGACCTGACCACCGGCACGGTGCACCCGGACTTCGCCGAGGGCGAGGTCTACAACAACGTGGTCGCGGACTTCGCGCCGGAGCGCTGGTACGTGACGCTGTTCTACGTGGTCTCCGTGGTCGCGGTCGGCTTCCACCTGCGGCACGGCATCTGGAGCGCACTGCGCACGCTGGGCCAGCAGTCCGCGCGCGGGCAGCGCGTCGCCCGGGCGGTCGCGCTGGTGATCTCGCTGGTGCTGACCGCAGGCTTCCTCTCCGTACCCTTCGCCGTGACGACCGGGCTGGTGGGCTGATGACCGAGTTCTGGACCCAGGGCGAGCCGATCGCCGACACCGCCGCGCCGGACGGCCCGGTCGAGACCCGCTGGGAGCGGCGGCAGTTCTCCGCCAAGCTGGTCAACCCGGCCAACCGCCGCAAGCTGACCGTGATCGTGGTCGGCACCGGCCTGGCCGGTGGCTCCGCCGCCGCCACGCTCGGCGAGGCCGGCTACCACGTCAAGTCCTACTGCTACCAGGACAGCCCGCGGCGCGCGCACTCGATCGCGGCGCAGGGCGGCATCAACGCGGCCAAGAACTACCGCAACGACGGCGACTCGATCTACCGCCTGTTCTACGACACGGTCAAGGGCGGCGACTTCCGCGCCCGCGAGTCGAACGTGTACCGCCTGGCCCAGGTCAGCGTGAACATCATCGACCAGTGCGTGGCGCAGGGCGTGCCGTTCGCCCGCGAGTACGGCGGCCTGCTCGACAACCGCTCGTTCGGCGGCACCCAGGTGTCCCGCACGTTCTACGCCCGGGGCCAAACCGGTCAGCAGCTGCTGCTCGGCGCGTACCAGGCGCTGGAGCGGCAGATCGCGGCCGGCAACGTGGAGATGCACGAGCGGCACGAGATGCTCGAGCTGATCATCGTGGACGGCAAGGCGCGCGGCATCGTGGTCCGCAACATGGTGACCGGTGAGATCACCACCGAGGTGGCGGACGCGGTCGTGCTCGCCTCCGGCGGTTACGGCAACGTCTTCTTCCTCTCCACCAACGCCAAGGGCTGCAACGTCACCGCGACCTGGCGAGCGCACCGCAAGGGCGCGTACTTCGCGAACCCCTGCTACACGCAGATCCACCCGACCTGCATCCCGGAGTCCGGCTCGCACCAGAGCAAGCTCACGCTGATGTCCGAGTCGCTGCGCAACGACGGCCGGGTCTGGGTGCCGAAGAAGGCCGGTGACCACCGCGAGGCCGCGGACATCCCGGAGGACGAGCGCGACTACTACCTGGAGCGCATCTACCCGGCGTTCGGCAACCTGGTGCCGCGCGACATCGCGTCCCGGGCCGCCAAGAACGTCTGCGACGAGGGCCGTGGCGTCGGCCCCGGCGGGCTCGGCGTCTACCTGGACTTCGCGGACGCGATCAAGCGGCTGGGCCAGCCCGCGGTCGAGGCGAAGTACGGCAACCTGTTCGAGATGTACGCGCGGATCACCGGCGAGGACCCGTACGTCACGCCGATGCGCATCTACCCCGCGGTGCACTACACGATGGGCGGGCTCTGGGTCGACTACGACCTGCAGTCCAACGTCCCCGGCCTGTTCGTGATCGGCGAGGCGAACTTCTCCGACCACGGCGCGAACCGGCTCGGCGCGTCCGCGCTGATGCAGGGCCTGGCGGACGGGTACTTCGTGCTGCCGAACACGCTCGGCAACTACCTGGCGTCCGGGCCGTACGAGAAGATCGGCGCCGACCACCCGGCCGTGGTCGAAGCCCGCCGCGACGTCGAGGAGCGGATCCAGAAGTTCCTCAGCATCAACGGCGACCGGACCGTCGACTCCTTCCACCGTGAGCTCGGCCACATCATGTGGGAGTACTGCGGCATGGAGCGCACCGAGGAGGGCCTGACCAAGGCGATCGGGCTGATCCGGGCGCTGCGCGAGGAGTTCTGGACCCGGGTGAAGGTGCCGGGCAAGGGCGAGGAGCTGAACCAGAACCTGGAGAAGGCCGGCCGCGTCGCCGACTTCTTCGAGCTGGCCGAGCTGATGTGCATCGACGCGCTGCACCGGGCCGAGTCCTGCGGCGGTCACTTCCGGGCGGAGAGCCAGACCGAGGACGGCGAGGCGCTCCGGCACGACGACGAGTTCGCGTACGTCGCGGCCTGGGAGCACGCCGGCTTCGGCTCGGCGCCCACGCTGCACAAGGAAGACCTCAACTTCGAGTACGTCCACCCCACCCAGCGGAGCTACAAGTAATGAACCTCAAGCTGCGCGTCTGGCGTCAGAAGGGCCCCGAGGACAAGGGCCGGATGGTGACGTACGAGGTCACCGACATCTCCCCGGACGCCTCCTTCCTGGAGATGCTCGACGTCCTCAACGAGCGCCTCATCCTCGAGGGCGACGACCCCATCGCGTTCGACCACGACTGCCGTGAGGGCATCTGCGGCATGTGCGGCATGATGATCAACGGCGTGGCGCACGGCCCGGAGCGGGCCACCACCACCTGCCAGCTGCACATGCGTCACTTCAACGACGGTGACTCGATCACCATCGAGCCGTGGCGGGCCGCCGCGTTCCCGGTGATCAAGGACCTGGTGGTCAACCGCGGCGCGTTCGACACGATCATCCAGGCCGGTGGCTACATCACGGCGCCGACCGGCACCGCGCCGGACGCGCACGCCACGCCGGTGCCGAAGGCGGACGCGGACGCCGCGTTCGAGGCCGCCACCTGCATCGGCTGCGGCGCGTGCGTCGCCGCCTGCCCGAACGGCTCCTCCATGCTGTTCACCGCGGCCAAGGTCGCCCACCTGGGCCTGATGCCGCAGGGACAGCCGGAGCGCTCCTCCCGCGTGGTCAGCATGATCGAGGCCCAGGACGAGGCCGGCTTCGGCGGCTGCACCAACGCCGGCGAGTGCACCACGGTCTGCCCGAAGGGCATCCCGCTCAACCTGATCGGCCGGCTCAACGCCGACTACCTCAAGGCCGTCTCCGGCCGCTGACCCCACTCCCACCGCCGCCGAGGGCGGCGCTCCCACCAGATCACACCCTTCCGGGGGTACGGTCGGGAGCGCCGCCCTCAGCCTTCGCGCGTCAGGTGATGACCTCGGGCGTGCGCCAGCGGGAGCCGGTCCGGATGCGGTCCAGGTCGTAGCGGATCTCCGCTATCCGGCGGACCGCCTCGACCAGGTCCTCGGCCGGCAGCGCGAACGGCAGCCGCAGATAGCGCTCCAGCGTCCCGTCCAGCCCGAACCGTGGCCCCGGGGCCAGCCGGACCCCGACGTCCTCCGCCGCGTGGGACAGCGCGCTCGACACCGGGCCGTCCAGTTCCGCCCACAGCGAGACGCCGCCGGACGGCACGACCACGCGCCACTCCGGGAACGTCGAACGGACCGCGGCGACCAGGGCGTCGCGCTGCTCCGCGAGCTGGCGGCGGCGGGCGGTGACGATCTCGTCGCTCTGCCGCAGCAGCTGCACCGCGACCAGCTGGTCGATGACCGGGCTGCCCATGTCCACGCCGACCCGGGCCGCGGCCAGCCGCTGGACCACCGGGGCGGACGCGCGAACCCAGCCGATCCGCAGACCGCCCCAGTACGGCTTGCTCATGCCGCCGATGGTCAGCACCCGCGAGTGCCGGTCGAACGCGGCGACCGGCGGTGGCATCGGCGTGCCGTCCAGCGGAAGCTCCACGAAGGACTCGTCCGAGACCACGTCCGTGCCGGTCGCGTGGGCCACCGAGGCGAGGCGTTCGCGCAGCTCGAGGGGCATCAGCCGACCGGTCGGGTTCTGGAACTCGGGGATCAGGTACGCGAGCTTCGGCCGGGTCTGCCTGAGCGTGCTGAACAGCAGCTCCGAGTCCCAGCCGGCGGCCGGGTCGAGGCCGTGCGTGCCGATCCGGGCGCGGCGGGCGGCCAGCGCGGCCAGCGCGTTCGGATAGGTCGGCGACTCCACCAGTACGCCGGCGCCGACCGCGAGGTGGTGCCGGAGCACGAGGTCCAGCGCCTGCTGCGTACCGCTGGTGATCATGATTTGTTCCGGGCTGGTGGGCAGGCCGCGGGCCCGGAAGCGTTCCGCGACGGCCTCGCGCAGCTCGATGATGCCGGTCGGGTGGTAGCCGGCGTCGCCCAGGTAGCACGGCAGCGCCTCGGCGGCGGCCCGCGCGGCCGGGACCAGCTGCGGCGGTGGCGGGAGCGCGGCGCAGCCGAGGTCGATCATGCCCAGCGTGTCGGTCGGCGTCCACAGGCCGCTGGTGCTGACCCGGTGGCCGGACGGCAGCGTGGTCCAGCTGCCGGCGCCGCGGCGGCTGGCCAGGTGGCCGGTCTCGCGCAGCTCCCGGTAGGCCGCGGTGACCGTGGTGCGGCTGATCGACAGCGCCTCGGCCAGCTCCCGCTCGGCCGGGAGCCGGACGCCCAGCGCGAGCCGCCCGTCGGAGAGCAGACCGCGGACGGCCTGGGCCAGCGCCGCGTACTCCGGGCTGCGCCGGGTGCCGGGCAACGGATGCCATTGGCCGAGCATCCGGGCCAATTGGCTGCCCCGGATCACCACCGACATGAGCCACCTCCGGGAAATTGGACCTTTGATCGCGACGTATTGGCCACCAGAGTGGCACTCATGACCACCGTGAGCAACTCGCTCGGCACGCCACTCGCGCTCCGTGACCGCTTCGGCCGTCGCTTCACCCAGCTCCAGGCGGGCCTCGTGGCGTACGGCGTGAGCATGGCTTTGATGATCGAGTCGCATCTCGGCCTGGACCCGTGGGACGTGTTCCACCAGGGCCTGGCGCTGCGGACCGGGCTCTCGTTCGGCACCGTCACGATCGTGGTCGGCGCGATCGTGCTGCTGCTCTGGATCCCGCTGCGGCAGCGCCCCGGCGTCGGCACGGTCAGCAACGTGATCGTGATCGGCCTGGTCGTCGACCTCGCGCTGGCGCTGCTGCCCACGCCGGCGCCGCTCTGGGTGCGGATCGCGTTCCTGAGCGGTGGCATCGCGCTGAACGCGTTCGCCACCGGCCTCTACATCGGCGCGCGGCTCGGCCCCGGCCCGCGCGACGGCCTGATGACCGGGTACGTGGCGCGCAATCCGCACCGCTCGATCCGCCTGGTCCGTACCGCGGTGGAGGTGACCGTGCTGGCGCTCGGCTGGCTGCTCGGCGGCGCGGTCGGTCTCGGCACGATCGCCTACGCGCTCGCGATCGGCCCGCTCACCCAGTGGTTCCTGCCGCGGCTGATGATCCGGGACACGCCCGCCGGGCAGTGATCAATTCGGAATGATCCAACTGCTTCGATGTCACCCTGGGCTGCCTGAGTGGTCAGGCAGCCCGGAGCGTGTCACCGGTTCGTCGAGGGATCGTCATGTCGATGATCGCCGAGTCACACTTCCTTCACGAGTCTCGGGTGATCAAGGCATCATGTCGTCATGGGGGACGTTGGCTGGAGCTGGACCGACGCGTGGATCTTCGTTGCGGTGGTCATCGCCGACCGCACCGAACGTGACCGCGCCTCGGCCATCGGCCTGCCCGCCGCCGGCGCCACGCTCGCGGACGTCCTCTCCGCCGCCGACTTCCTGCACCGCAGCCTCCCGCAGCGCGCCGAGGTCGAGACCGCGTTGCAGCGGCTCTCCGGCGCCGGCCTGGTCCTGATCGAGGACGACCTCTTCCAGGTGGCCCCCGCGGGTGAACATCTCTGGCGGACCCGGCCGTTCAGCGGCCTCTCCGCCGCCGTCGACACGCTCCAGGCCCAGCTCAACCGCAACAGCGCCCCCGGCGCCCCGGACGCCTGGACGCTCGAGCCGCGCGACTACGCGATCGCGGTCCGCGAGTTCTCCACCCGCGGCCGCTGACGCCCCTCCCGGCCTCCCTCGGCGCGCGGCCCGGTCACGTCCGAAGCCGCGCACTCCTTTTGTTCGACTCGTCGTGGGTCACCATCGAACTCGCCGCGCGCTGCCCGTTTTGTGGGTATTGGCGACCTTGGTCGATCTCCGCTTGACGCGGTTGGCTAATTGCATTAACTTGTAGCTAACGCACTTAGCCATTCTTCGGAGGTAGAGATGACCGAGTTCCTGAACGTCGACGGTGGCACGCTGGCCTACGAGGTGACCGGCGCGAGCGGCCCGCTGATCGTGCTGGCGCACGGCATGGGCGACAGTCGCGCGGCGTACCGTTTCGTCGCTCCTGCCCTGGTCGACGCCGGTTACCGGGTCGCCGTCACGGACCTGCGCGGCACCGGTGAGTCCAGCGCGGAGTGGCCGTCCTACTCGCGCACCGACATCGCCGGCGACCTGATCGCGCTGATCACCCACCTGGGCGGCCCGGCCGTGCTGGTCGGCCACTCCATCTCCGGCGGTGCCGCCACGATCGCCGCCGCCACCACCCCGGCACTGATCACCGCCGTCGTGGAGCTGGCGCCGTTCACCCGCCCGCAGTCGATCGCGTTCGGCGACCTGGGCGTGGCCCGCTTCCGCCGCGGCATGACCGCGCTGCTCGGCGCCGGCCTGTTCGGCAGCGTCGGCCAGTGGAAGAAATACCTGGACATCGCCCACCCGGGTCGCAAGCCGGCCGACTGGGACGCGCGCCTGGCCGAGATCGAGGCGATGCTGCGCCAGCCCGGCCGGATGAAGGCGCTGCAGAAGATGGGCCAGACCACGCCCGCCGACGCCGGCGCCCAGCTCGCCAACGTCCGCTGCCCGGTGCTGGTCGTGCAGGGCACGCTCGACCCCGACTGGGCCTCGCCGCGCGCCGAGGGTGAGGCGATCGTGGCCGCGCTCCCCGCCGGCCTCGGGCGTCTTGAGATGATCGAGGGCGCGGGCCACTACCCGCACGTCCAGTACCCGGCAGAGGTGGTCACCGCGATGCTGTCCTTCCTGAGCACGGCCCGTGCCTAGGGCCGGGCTGGACCGTGCCACGGTCGTCGCGGCCGGCGCCGCCCTCGCCGACGAGGTCGGCCTGGCCGGCCTCACCATGGGCCTGCTGGCCGAGCGGCTCGGCGTGCGCACCCCCTCGCTCTACAAGCACGTCGAGAACCTGGAGGCGCTGCACCGCGGCATCTCCATCCAGGCCAAGGCCGAGCTCGGGCAGGCACTCGCCCGGGCGACCGCCGGCCGGTCCGGCGCCGACGCGGGCCGCGCGTTCGCCGACGCGTGGCGCCGCTGGGCCCTCGACCACCCCGGCCGGTACGCAGCCGGCGACCGCCTGCCCGCCCCCGGCGACGAGGAGAACCTCCGCGTCACCAACGACCTCCTGCAACTGCTCTACGACGTGCTGGCCGGCTTCGACCTGCACGGCGCCCGCGCAGTCGACGCGGCCCGCGCGTTCCGGGCCGCACTCCAGGGCTTCACCGCCATCGAGACCGCCGGCGGCTTCGGCCTCCCCAGCGACGTCGACCGCAGCTTCCGCTTCCTCATCGACACGGTCATCGCCGGCTTACAGACCCCACACCCCTCCCTCCCACCCGACGACGCCCAGCCCACCCCCCAGTTCCACCCCACCGCCAGCTGACCGACGCTTCGGCTTTGGCCGCCCTACCCACCGTCTGGCTGGCGCCTCGGTCCCATCTGATCGCCGGTTGGCTGACGCTTCGCTCCCACCCGACCGCAGGCCGGCTGACGCTTGGGTCCCACCGATCGCCAGCTGATTTACGCTTCATCCCGTCCGACCGCGGGCTGACTGACGCTGAGGGCCACCCGACCACGGGGTGGCGGGCGCTTGGGTCCCTCCGATCGCCAGCCGAATTACGCTTCGTCCCACCCGACCACCAGCTGGGCGAGTGTTTCGCTTCCGCCCGGTCTCCGGCTGGTCGACGGCTTCGCTTCCGCCGGGTCGCGCCGGCTGGGGGCGCTTCGGCTGCATCCGCTCCCGGGCCGGCCCGGAGCCGCCGGTTCGTGTCGGCCGGCGATTCACCCGATCACCGTCTCGGCCGGCAGCATTGCCCTGATCAACTCCCTGATCAGCGGTTGACCGCTGCTGTCGCCGGTCGGTTCGGCCGGCGGCTCGTCCGGTCGGCGGCTGGCCGGAGCTGCTCGCGGTCGGCTGCATAGCCTGCCCGATGACGTTCGCCGGTTCATCGGTTCCGTGATTCCCTCACGCCGGCTCCCGGCTCCCGGCTCCCGGCTCCCGGCTCCCGGCTCCCGGCTCTCGGCTTTCAGCCCTGGTCACGCACAAACTTCGTGTCTCGCCCGATATGCCGAATGTCCGGCAAGCGCCCGACCGTCGACGGACCGAGCCCATCACGCCTTGCGACCCGCGTCCGCCCCCGCTCCGCACCCAACCCGCGGGATGGATCATTGACCGATACGAAAGGTAGATCAAATATCGAAGTTGACCTACTTTTTGTATCGGTCAATGATCGTTGGGCGCTGGTGGCCCGTGGTGGGCGGCAAGCGATCCGGACTCCGCTGGTGAGCTACCGAGCAGTTGGCGCTTATAACGCGAAATTTCGGGCGCGAAGCGCCCGGCTCCGGTTGGCGACACGCACCGGGCAGTCGACCGGCCCGCAGCCCCGCGCGGCTCCTGGGTTCGCTGCCGCCCGGCCGAGTTCGACGCGTGCGGTTGCGGAGGTGGCCGGACGAGGCGCCGACCGTGTGAGTGATCTCCGTCAACCGCGATTTCGGGACAGGTCGCGGACCGGTCTCGGGTGGACCGGTCTCGGGTGGACCGGTCTCGGGCGGACCGGTCTCGGGCGGACCGGTCCCCGCTGGGTGGGCCGCAATGGTTCCGGTGGGTGGGCCGCAGATCGAGCCGGAGGGGTAAGGCTCGCCGTCACCACCGGTCGTCGAGTTCGGGGATGCGGCGGCGGAGTGTGCGGGCGCCGAGCCGGGGTGGGACGTGGATGACGATGTGCAGAATGCGGCGCAGCTCGACCGAGTCGGGGCAGCAGGCGAGGACGCCGCAGCCGTATGCCGGGTCGAACAGCCGGTGATGGGGGTTGCGCAGGGAGCGGGGCCATGCGTCGAGGGCCTCACGTGCCGCGCCGGGCCACGGCCGGCTTCCTTCGAGTGGGGCGGTCGCGGCGCGGCCGCGTGGGCTCGGCCGGGAATGCCGGAGACGTGCTGGTCAAGGCGGTGGTGTGCGGTGGCGCGTACTCGCGCCGGTGGCTTACGCGTCATCGCCCTTTCTGGTGCTCGTCACGGTGGCCATGGGCGCGTGGAGCTGATCTCGTGCGGTCCCGGGCGCCGGTGGCCGGCGGGGGCCCATGCGTCGCGGAGCATGGCGAACACCACGTCGCAGCGGCGGCGAGCCAGACGGATCAAGGTGGCGTTGCGACGTGTGTCTCGAGCTCTCGCGGTCGTAGCAGGCGCGCTGGGACCGGGGCGATGGGACCGGGGCGATGGCCACCTCGGCGGTGACCCGGTCGCGCCGTCGCAGCGCGTCGTGCGGGACGGGCCCGGTCCGGCCTCGGGGCCGGACCGGGTCGGGGGTGGTCAGAGGTGGGCCAGGGAGCCCTCGTACATGGTTTCGATCTCGTCGGAGAAGTTGGCCTCGACGACGCGACGCTTGATCTTCAGGGACGGGGTCATCTCGCCGTCCTCGATGGTCAGGTCGCGGTGCAGGATCGTGTACTTCTTGATGGTCTCCCAGCGGTTGAGCTGGTCGTTGAGCTGGCGGACGTAGTCGTCGACCATGGCCTTGACCTCGGGGGAGGCGGCGATGTCGGCGTACGGCTTGCCGGCGTGCGGGCCACCGGCGGCCCACGCGGTGATGGCGTCCGGGTCGAGGGCGATCAGCATGGTGCAGAAGTTGCGGGACTGGCCGATCACCACGACCTGTGAGGTGTAGGGGCAGATGGCCTTGAACATGCCCTCGATGTGCGACGGCGCGACGTACTTGCCGCCGGACGTCTTGACCAGGTCCTTCTTGCGGTCGGTGATCTTCAGGAAGCCGTCCGCGTCGAGTTCGCCGATGTCGCCGGTGCGGAAGAAGCCGTCCTCGGTGAACGCGGCGGCCGTCTCCTCCGGGAGGTTGTGGTAGCCGCGCATCACGGGGGTGCCGCGCAGCAGCACCTCGCCGTCGGAGTCGATGCGGCACTCCAGGTCGCCGAGCGCCTTGCCGACCGTGCCGATCTTGACCTTTTCCGGCCGGTTGACGAAGTTGGCGGCGCTGGACTCGGTGAGGCCGTAGCCCTCCAGGATCGGCAGGTTCGCGGCCGCGAAGAACTCGGCGATCTGCGGGCTGAGCGCGGCGGAGCCGGAGACCAGCGCGCGCATGCGGCCGCCGAGCCGGGCCTGGAGCTTGCTGAAGACCAGCCGTTCCGCGACCGCGTACTTGGCGCGCAGCGTGGCCGGCACCGCCATGCCGGTCTGCTCGTGCGCCACCTTCTCCTTGCCGACCGAGACGGCCCAGGTGAAGATCTTCGCCTTCAGTCCGCCGGCACCGGTGCCGTTGGTGACGGCCTTGTTGTAGACCTTCTCGTAGACCCGGGGCGCGGAGCACATCAGCGTCGGGCGGATCACCGCGAGCATGTCGATCAGCTTGTCGACCCGGCCGTCCACGTAGGTGGGCACGCCGACGTGGATGATGCCGCAGATCAGCGACTTGCCGAACGAGTGGGACAGCGGCAGCCAGAGGTACTGCAGGTCGGTCTCGAGCAGCAGGCCGAGCTGCGCCTGCGCCACGCCCTCCCAGGTCCAGCCGCGGTGCAGCAGCTCCACGCCCTTGGGTCGGCCGGTGGTGCCGGACGTGTAGATCAGCGTGGCCAGGTGTTCCGGCGCGATGTTCGCGACCACGCGCTCGATCAGCGACGGGTCCGCGGCCAGCGTGGCCCGGCCCGTCGCCTCCAGGTCGGCGAGCGTGAGCTGCGGTACGGCCGCGGCCGCGTCCGGCTCGCCGTCGATCAGGACGACGTGGGTGAGCGCGGGCAGGTCGGCACCGATGATCTTGCGGGCCTGCTCCGGGTTCTCCGCGATCAGCACCTTGGAGCCGGAGTCGCCGACGATGAACGCGGCGTCGGCCGGCTCCGTGGTGGGGTAGACCGTGGTGGTGGCGCCGCCGGCGAGCATCACGCCGAGGTCGGCGAGCACCCACTCGAGGCGGGTGGTGGAGAGGATCGCGACCCGGTCCTCGCCGCCGATGCCGAGCGCCCGCACGCCGGCCGCGATCGCGGAGGTCCGCTCGCCGACCTGCGCCCAGCTCAGCCAGACCGGGCCGGAATCGTCCGCGCTCGGATGGGCGAACGCGTGCCGGTCGGGCGTCTTCGCCACCCGCTGGAGCAACATGTCCGCAATTGACCGGTAAGGAACGTCAAGGGTCATATGGGCCGCCTCAGGTGGGTATGTGAACGTGACCGGCGTCTCGTAAATTCTGTGTTACCGAAGGGTATGGCCGGGGCGCTGTTTCGTCGAGACCCGAATCGGCACAGCTTGGAAGCCATGTGCAGGGCGACGGCCGATCGGCATCGACACCCTCCGAGGTAACACCCAGTTCAGACGATATGACCGGAGCGAGATGGGAGGACTGCCCGATTCGCTCCCTACGATCTGCGCACCGACTCCGATCACCGATCGGTGCCGATCTCTGGGAGGACTCCATGACGACCCCCCGCACCCCCGGCCGTACCCTCGCGGCTCTGGGCCTGTTCGCCGCGGTCGCGGCCGTCTCGCTGACCGCGGGCAGCCCGGCCAGCGCGGCCCCGAAGGGCGAGGTCCGGTACGCCGGCGCCGAAGCCGCGATCGACGGCAGCTACCTGGTGGTGTTCAAGGACACCGCGGCCGGTGCGCCCGGCACCGCGAAGGCCCGGGCCTCCGTGCCCGGCACCGCGAAGAGCCTGGCCGCGGCGTACGGCGCCGACGTGAAGCAGACCTGGTCCGGCGCGGTGAGCGGCTTCCACGCCGGCATGTCCGCGGCCGAGGCGCAGCGGCTCGCGGCGAACCCGGCGGTCGCCTACGTCGAGCAGGACCAGCGGTTCTCGACCGAGGCCACCCAGACGAACGCGACCTGGGGCATCGACCGGATCGACCAGCGGGCGCGGCCGCTGTCGACCACGTACACCTACCCGAACACGGCGAGCAACGTGCGGGCGTACGTGCTGGACACCGGCATCCTGACCACGCACTCGCAGTTCGGCGGGCGCGCGGTCAGCGGGTACGACTTCGTCAGCAACGACAGCAACGCCACCGACTGCAACGGGCACGGCACGCACGTCGCCGGCACGATCGGCGGCTCCACGTACGGCGTGGCCAAGGCCGTGCAGCTGGTCGCGGTGCGGGTGCTGGACTGCTCCGGCGGCGGCACCACCACCGGCGTGGTCAACGGCATCAACTGGGTGCGCACCAACGCGGTCAAGCCGGCGGTGGCGAACATGAGCCTCGGCGGCGGCGTCAGCACCACGCTGGACAACGCGGTCAACTCGGCCATCTCGGCCGGCATCACGTTCAGCCTCGCGGCCGGCAACAGCAACGCGAACGCGTGCAACTCCTCGCCGGCCCGGGTCGCCGCCGGCATCACGGTCGGCGCCACCACGAACACGGACGCGCGCGCGTCGTACTCGAACTACGGTACCTGCCTGGACATCTTCGCGCCGGGCTCGTCGATCACGTCGGCCTGGTACACCAGCACCTCGGCCACCAGCACGATCAGCGGTACGTCGATGGCGGCGCCGCACGTGGCCGGCGCGGCCGCGCTGGTGCTGTCGGCCAACCCCGCCTACACCCCGGCGCAGGTGCGCGACTACCTGGTCAACAACTCCACGCCGAACGTGGTGACCAGCCCCGGCACCGGCTCCCCGAACCGCCTGCTCTACGTGGTCAACTGACCGTCTCCGCACCGAGGGGCCCGTGGCGCGCACCCGCGCCGCGGGCCTCAGGGCGTGAACGAGGCCGCGGGCCTCAGGGCGTGAACGAGGCCGCGGGCCTCAGAGCGTGAACGAGCCGGTGCGCAGCCGGTCGGCCAGCGCGGCCGGGCCGTCGATCTGCACCCGGGCGGCCCGCTGCCGGCCCGAGATGAACAGCACCAGCTCGCCGGGAGAGCCGATCAGGCGCACCGGCTCACCGCCCGCGCCGCCGGTGAACTCACCGTGGCCGGGCGCGACCACGGTCAGCGCGGCCGGGAACCGCCGCAGCGCCAGCCGGCTGAAGAAGCGGGCGTTGCTCCACAGCTTCGCGTCCAGCTCCGGGTCGAGCGTGCGGGGCTGCCAGCCGGGCGCGCCGCGCCGGACGTCCTCGTGGTGGATGAAGAACTCGCCGGTGTTCGCGGCCGGGTCGGCCACCGGGTTGCTCGTCGGGCTCCACCACGGCGCCGTCCGCACCCGCGCGACCAGCTCCGGATAGGGCAGCGCGGCGGTCCGCAGCCGGACGCGCTCACCGTACCCGTGCAGGGGTTTGATGAAGTTGCCCATCGAGGCGAGCGGTGCGCGGTCCCGGACGACCAGGTGGGCGGCGAGGTCCCGGGCCGTCCAGCCGGTGCAGAGCGTGGGGGCGTCCGGGCCGACGTCGAGCAGAAGATCGGCTAGCGCCGTTCGTTCGGTCAGCGAATGACGCGTCATGCGAACGATCCTAGAGCCGAATGCCTGTGAACCGCATTACAGAGGGGCGGTCGGTGGGCACAGCGAGTGCAGGAGTAAACATTGGTAAGGGATTGAAACGGTTGTAACGCTTACCGGCCGGTGGGCCGCGACGAGCGCGACCGGGGCGGGGGAGCAACGGGGTGAGTGTCACCAGCACAGCGGACATGACCAGGACCGGCGGCGCGGTGCTGCGGCGTGGCCTGGGCATTCTCGGGCAGGGCATCGCGGCCGAGCCGAGACTGTTCTCGATCTCGGTGGCCGGCAGCGTGCTGCACGGCGCGCTGCTGGTCGGCAACGCGTTCGTGATCGGCGAGATCGTCGGTCGCGTCGTCACGCCCGCGTTCGCGGAGGACCGGATCAACACCGCCGCGCTCGCGCTGGCCGCGGCCGTGCTGCTGGCCATCAGCGGACTGCGGGTCGCGGCCATGTTCGCCCGCCGGCTCGCGGCCGGCGCCATGATGTTCCGGCTCCAGGCCGGATACCGCGAACGGATCACCCGCCGCTACCTGGAGCTGCCGCTGGCCTGGCACCAGCGCAACTCGGCCGGCTCGCTGCTGTCCACCGCCACCTCCGACGTGGAGGCCGCGGTCCAGCCGTTCGCGCCGCTCCCGCTCGCGGTCGGCACGGTGGTGATGCTGGTCGGCGCGCTGGGCAGCGTGCTCTGGACCGACTGGGTGCTCGGCCTGGTCGGCCTGGTGCTGGTCCCGTCGCTGTTCGCGCTGAACATCTTCTACTCCCGGCGGATGTCGCCGCTGCAGATGCGCGCGCAGCGGCTGCGGGCCGGCGTCGCCGAGATCGCGCACGAGAGCTTCGACGGCGCGCTCGTCATCAAGACCATGGGCAAGGAGGCGGCGGAGACCGCGCGCTTCGCCGCGAAGGTCGGTGAGCTGCGCGACGGGCTGATCCGCGTCGGGCGGCTGCGCGGGCTCTTCGACCCGGTGATGGACACGCTGCCCAGCGTCGGCACGGTCGCGGTGCTGCTGCTCGGCACCTGGCGGCTCAGCTCCGGCGCGATCACGGTGTCCCAGCTGGTCAGCGTCGCGTTCCTGTTCACCGTGCTGGCGTTCCCGCTGCGCGCGATCGCGTGGCTGGTCGGCGACATGCCGCGCGGCGTCGCCGGCTACGACCGGGTGCACGCGGTGCTCGCGGCCGAGGGCTCCACCCGCTACGGCACCGAGGATCTCGACCGGGCGGTCCCGGCCACGCTGGACTTCGAGGACGTCGGGTTCCGCTACGTCGACGGCGAGCCGGTGCTGCGCGACGTCTCGCTGACGGTCCCGCGGGGGAAGACGGTCGCGCTGGTCGGGCCGACCGGCTCCGGCAAGTCCACGATCGCGTCGCTGGCCGTCCGGCTCGTCGACCCGGACTCCGGCACGGTCCGGCTGGACGGCGCCGACCTGCGCACGCTCACCGCCGAGGCGCTCGCGCGCAGTGTCGCGCTGGTCCCGCAGCTGCCGTTCGTGTTCGACGACACGATCCGGGCCAACATCGCGCTGGACCGGCCGGCCGCGGACGACGCCGAGGTCTGGGCCGCGCTGCGGCTCGCCCAGATCGACTCGTTCGTCGCCGGGCTGCCCGAGTCGCTGGGCACCGAGGTCGGCGAGCGCGGCACGTCGCTCTCCGGCGGGCAGCGGCAGCGGATCACGCTGGCCCGCGCGCTGGCCGGCAAGCCCCGGCTGCTGATCCTGGACGACGCCACCAGCGCGGTCGACCCGCGGGTGGAGGCGGCCATCCTCGGCGCGCTGCGCTCCGCCGCCGGCGAGGGCGCGAGCATCCTGGTCGTCGCGTACCGGCGGGCCACAATCGCGCTCGCCGACGAGGTCGTCTACCTGGAGAGCGGCCGCGTCGTGGCGCGCGGCACGCACACCGAACTGCTGGCCACCGTGCCCGGCTACAAGGACCTGGTCACCGCGTACGAGAAGGCGGAAGCGCTCGATGACTGACAAAGCAGGCGCGTTCGCCACGTTCAAACGCGGGCTGGCGCTGTCGCCGGAGCTGCGCGCCGGGCTGGCCGGCACGCTCGCGCTCGCGCTGGTGTCGATGATCGGCCGGGTCGCCGCGCCGATCGCGATCCAGCAGGGCATCGACCGGGGCATCACCGCGCCCGGCGGACCGCACGTCGGGACCGTCGCGATCATCGCCGGTACCACGCTGGCGGTGCTGGTGGTCACCACGGCCAGCGGTTACTGGATGATGCGCCGGCTGTTCACGGTCAGCGAGACCGCGCTGGCCGGGCTGCGGGTGCGCACGTTCCGGCACGTGCACGACCTGTCCATGCTGCACCAGCAGTCCGAGCGGCGTGGCTCGCTGGTCTCCCGGGTGACCAGCGACGTCGACCAGATCACCACGTTCCTGCAGATGGGCGGCGTGCAGCTGATCGTCAGCGGCGGCCAGCTGATCGTCACCACCGTGGTGATGACGATCTACTCGTGGCAGCTCACGCTCGTGGTGTTCGCCGCGTTCGTGCCGGCCGTGATCGTGATCCGGGCCTACCAGAAGCGGCTCGCGGTGGCGTACGGCGAGGTCCGCGCGCGGATGGCCGCGATGCTGGCCGTGGTGTCGGAGAGCGTGGTCGGCGCCGCGGTGATCCGGGCGTACGGCATCTCCGGCCGCACCGAGGCCCGGCTCGACAAGGCCATCGGCGACGTGCGCACCCGCCAGCAGTACGCGATGCGCACCAGCGTCACCAGCTTCTCCACCGGCGAGGTCGCGACCGGGCTGGCGCTGGCCGGCGTGGTCTGCGCGGGCGTGGCGCTCGGTGTCGGCGGCGACGTGACGATCGGCCAGCTCACCGCGTACCTGTTCCTGGTCACGCTGTTCATCCAGCCGGTGCAGATGGCGACCGAGATGCTCAACGAGGCGCAGAACGCGATCGCGGGCTGGCGCCGGGTGCTGGACGTGCTGGACATCGAGCCGGACGTGGCCGACCCGGGCACGCGGGGCGTCGAGCTGCCGGCCGGGCCGCTGGACGTGGGCTTCGACGCGGTCAACTTCCACTACCCGGACGGGCCGCGGGTGCTCACCGACGTGCGGGTGGAGATCGCGGCGAAGACCAAGGTGGCGGTGGTCGGCGAGACCGGCAGCGGCAAGACCACGTTCGCGAAGCTGCTGACCCGGCTGATGGACCCGACGGCGGGACGGGTGCTGCTGTCCGGCACGCCGCTGACCACGGTCCGGTTCGACTCGCTGCGGTCCCGGGTGGTGATGGTGCCGCAGGACGGGTTCCTGTTCGACGCCACGATCGCGGAGAACGTCCGGTTCGCCCGGCCGTCGCTGACCGACGCCGAACTGGTGTCCGCGTTCGCGGAGCTGGGGCTGGCCGACTGGCTGGGCGCGCTGCCGGCCGGGATCGAGACCCGGGTCGGCGAGCGCGGCGAGGCGCTGAGCGTGGGGGAGCGGCAGCTGGTGGCGCTGGCCCGGGCGTACGTCGCCGACCCGGACCTGCTGGTGCTGGACGAGGCGACGTCCGCGGTCGACCCGGCCACCGAGGTACGGTTGCAGGCCGCGCTGGACACCGTGACGCGCGGCCGGACCACGATCGCGATCGCGCACCGGCTGTCCACCGCGCAGGCCGCGGACGAGGTGCTGGTCTTCGACGCGGGCCGGATCGTGCAGCGCGGCCACCACGACGAACTGCTCAAGGACCCCGATTCGGTGTACGGCCGGCTGTACGCGAGCTGGCTCGAGCAGACGCGCTGACCCGGTTCTTCCCGGCCCGCGCGGGACGTGCAGGGAGGCCCCCCGGGCCGACCGTCGCCCGCGGGAGCACTCGGAGGGTGACCACCCGGGAAGCGGGAAAGGATTCTGAAAAGCACTTCGCCGGCCGCGGGGCCTGAAGCCGCGGCCGGCGAAGTGTGTCCCTGTGCTGGATCAGCGGGCGTAGAACTCGACGACCAGCTGCTCGTCGCAGAGCACCGGGATCTCGGTACGAGTCGGGGTGCGCAGGACGGTGGTCTTGAGCTCGCCCAGCGCGGTCGACAGGTAGGGCGCGGTCGGGCCGTCCACGTGCGCGCCGCTCGCGGCCACCTGGAACGGCGGCTTCACGCGGCTACGCTCGCGCACCTCCACGACCTGGCCCTCCTTGAGCCGGTACGAGGGCCGGTCGACCTTCTTGCCGTCCACGGTGAAGTGCCCGTGGGCGACCAGCTGGCGGGCCTGGTAGATGGTCCGGGCCAGCCCCGCGCGGTGCACGGTGGCGTCCAGACGGCTCTCCAGGATCTGCAGCAGGTTCTCGCCGGTACGGCCCTGCTTGCGGACCGCGTCGTCGAACGCGCGCCGCAGCTGGGTCTCGGAGATGTTGTACTGATGCCGCAGCCGCTGCTTCTCCAGCAGCCGGACCTGGTAGTCCGACGGCTTCTTGCGGGACCGCCCGTGCACGCCCGGCGGGTACGGCCGCTTCTCGAAGTACTTGACGCACTTGCGGGTCAGCGGCATGCCGAGGGCACGGGAAATGCGGACCTTGGGCCTGGTTTGGTTCACGTTCTAGCGCTCCAGAGGTGGTTGTCCGCGGACCCGGGGGCTTGATTGGCTTCCCGGGCCGAGTAAGTTAGCCTTCCCTTACTAAGGCAAGCCTAACGTAAGTCGGAGGGACCAGAACATGCACCCCAGCCCCGCCGAGGTCGCCCGCACGCTGGCCGCCGGTCGGCTCCCCGGCAGCGCGGCGATCGCCTGCCGTCCCGGCCCGCACCCGGTCCGCCACGTCACCGACGGCGCCGGCCGGGTGCTGATGCTCAGCCGCCGCGACGGCACGCTCGCGGAGTCGCTGGCCCCGACGGACGGCGCCGACGACACCGCGATGGTCCTGGACGTCACGGACGTGCCGCCGGTCGCCGGCGCGCCGTCGCTGGGCCGCGCCTGGATCGCGGGCTGGGCCGTCGCGCTCGCCGGCGACGAGGCCCGCGAGGCCGCGATCGAGTTCGCCGCGGTCGACCCGACCGGTGACCTGCTGGACGTGGACGGCGAGTTCGTGCTGCACCGCCTGGACGTGGCCGAGGTCCGGCTGGAGCGCGGCGGCGTCACGCTCGACGTGGACCCGGACGAGTACGCCGAGGCCGAGCCGGACCCGCTGCACGCCATCGAGTGGGACCTGCTCAGCGACCTCGCGGACCACCACGAGCCGGAGATCACCACGTTCCTGAAGGCGCAGCTGGACAAGGCCGGCATGCCGTACGGCGCGCGCGAACCCCGGGTGGTGCGGATGGACCGGTACGGCATGCTGGTCGACATCGGCGCGGCCAAGACCGTCCGGCTCGCCTACGCGCACCCGGTCGCGGACCGCGCGGACCTCTCCCGGCTGCTGCACCCGGTGCTCTGCCCGCGCTGCTCCACCGACTCGGAGGCGTCACACGCCGCTTAGGCTCCTGAGGTCGCCGGTGAGGTAGCGCTGCAGGGTGGGCCCGAGCGTGGCGACGAGCGTCTCGGCCGGTGCCGACGCGATCGGCTCCAGCCTGATCACGTAACGCATCATGATCAGGCCGCCGATCTGGCTGGCCACCAGACCCGACCGGATCGGCGCCTCCGCCGGGTCGATCGCCAGCTCGGTCATCGCGCGGCGCAGCACCTGCGTGGAGATGAACTCGCGGAACAGGCGCGCGGTCCAGTCGTTCGTCATCGCGGACCGGATCAGCGCCACCCCGGCCTTGCCGGCCGGGCCGTCCCACACCCGGAGGATCATCCGGACCATTCGCTCGCCGGCGCCGTCCGGGCCGGCCGCGAGGACCTCGGGCAGCAACTGGCCCGGGTCGATCGGCGACTGCATGGCGGCCAGGAACAGCTGGTCCTTGGTGCCGAAGTAGTGATGCACCAGCGCCGGGTCGACCTCGGCGGCGGACGCGATCGCGCGGATCGAGGCCTTGTCGTAACCCCTGTCGGCGAAGACCGACCGTGCCGCGCCGAGAATCGCCTCCCGGGTGTCCGGGTTGCCCGGCCTGCGCCCGGTCCGTCCCGCCATGTGCTGCGCCCCCTTCGGCCCGATGGTCGGTATCCATCGTGCCAGGGGACCGGCGTGCGTCCCTCAGGGTGTGCGGCGGCGCAGCGTCGTCGCGGCCGGGACCAGTGGCCCTCAGGGGGTGCGGCGGCGCAGTGTCGTCGCGGCCAGCACCAGTGCCAGCAGCGTCGCGACCAGGACCACGGTCACGTCGCGCCACATCGTGCCGGTCGCGTCCGGGTGCGCGCCCACCTCCAGCAGCGCCTCGACCGCGTAGGTCAACGGCAGCGCGTCGCTCACCGCGCCCAGCCAGCCGGCCATGTCGTCGCGCGCCACGAACAGGCCGCAGAGCAGCAGCTGCGGGGCCACCACCACCGGCATGAACTGCACCGCCTGGAACTCGGTGCGGGCGAACGCGCTGCAGAACAGCCCGAGCGCCACGCCCAGCACCGCGTCCGCGACCGCGATCAGCGCCACCAGCGCGGCGCTCCCGGCCGTCTCCAGACCCAGCAGCAGGTACGCCGCGCCGGCGGCCACCGCGGCCTGCACCGCCGCGGCCAGGCCGAACGCGAGACCGTAGCCGAACAGCAGGTCGAGCCGGCCGAGCGGCGTGGTCAGCAGGCGCTCCAGCGTGCCGGACGTGCGCTCACGCAACATCGCGATGCTGGTCACCAGGAACATCACCACGAACGGGAAGATCCCGAGCATGGTCAGCGCGACCCGGTCGAACGCGCGGGGCTGGTCCTGGTACATGAAGTGCAGCAGCGTCAGCAACGCGGTCGGCACGACCACCAGCAACGCCACGGTACGGCGGTCGTGCCGCAGCTGACGCAGGATGCGCCCGGCCGTGGCCAGCGTGATCCGCGGGTTCATGCGCGTGCCCCTTCCCTGATCAGCTCCAGGAACGCCGCCTCCAGGTCGTGCTGGGCGGTGGCGGCGCGGATCGCGTCCGGCGTGTCGTCCGCCACCAGCCGGCCCTCGCGGATCAGCAGCAGCCGGTCGCAGCGGCCGGCCTCGTCCATCACGTGACTGGAGACCAGCAGCGTGGTGCCCCGGCCCGCCATCTCATGAAATGTCGCCCAGAGGTCGGCGCGCAGCACCGGGTCCAGTCCCACGGTCGGCTCGTCCAGCACCAGCAGGTCCGGCCGGCCGACGATCGCGCAGGCCAGCGACGCGCGGTTGCGCTGACCGCCGGAGAGCGTGCCGACCAGCTGCCCCCGCGCACCCGCGAGACCGACCGCGTCCACCGCCTCGTCGGCCTCCGTCGCCGGCCGGCCGTGCAGCGCGGCGAAGTAGCGCGCGTTCTCCCGGACGGTCAGGTCGGTGTAGACGCTCGGCGCCTGCGTCATGTACCCGATCCGGTGGCGCAGCGACGCGCTGCCGGCCGGCTCGCCGAGCACCGTGACCGTGCCGCCGCGCACCACCTGCACGCCGACGATCGCGCGCAGCAGCGTGGTCTTGCCGCTGCCGGACGGACCCAGCAGGCCGGTCACCAGGCCCCGCGGGATCGCGCAGCTCAGCCCGTGCAGCACCCGCCGTCGTCCGCGCTCGACGACGAGGTCCGTGATCGTGATCGCGTCGGTCATGGGCCGGGCCCCTTTCCATGGGGTGGATCCTCAATTCATCGGGTGTTGAAATAACGGTAGCCGAGGCGGCCCCGGAGGGCAACGAAAAGGCGCCCTCCCGACGGGAGGGCGCCTTGCTCACCGCGGTCAGAGCGCGAGGACGCGGTCCAGGAACTCGCGGTAGCGGCGCATCGCGATCCGCATGCTCTCGGTGTCCGGCGTGGCGTTGGTCTTGTGCGGATCCAGGCCCGCCTGCTCCGCCAGCAGCGCGTCCGCCAGGTCGTGCACCGCGTTCGCGCACACGGTCTGCGCCTGCGCCAACGCACCCACCGGGTCGTCCACGAACTGCGCCTTGATCTCGTGCCACTGCTGCCGGAACGGCGCCGCGGCCTCGTCCGTCCACACCGCGATCGGCGTCTCCACCACATCACCGGGCCGCAGCTGCGGCGCGTCGTCCTCGTGGTCGTGGTGGTCGTCGGGGTGGTCGTGGTCCGGTGTCGTGCTGAGCACAGTCACGTCGTCATCCTCGTCATCACGCTCGGGTGCGTTCGTCACGGTCGCCCGATCCTCGGGCGCGCCGGAAAGGTTCGTGTCCGGCGGGGCGGCCGCGGGACCGCTCCGCACGGCCCCGGCCGCGGCGGCCGCCGCGGCCGGGGCCGGAACGGAGTCCGGAGCCGCGGCTGGGGCGGTGGCCGGGATGGCGTCCGGGGCCAGGAGGGCGGCGGTGTCCGGGACGGCGGCCCATCCGGGCTCCTCCGCGGGCGTCCGCGCCCAGCTCGTCCGCCCGGAATACTCCCCGGCGGTGGCCGCCGGAACGTCTCGCAGGTCGTCGTCCGGGCCGGCGGTGTCGTTCGGGCCCGTGGTGTCGTTCGGGCTCCTGGTGTCGTTCGGGGTCGTGGTGTCTTGCCGGCTTTGGGTGCCGACAGGGCTTTTGGTCTCGATCGGGACCGAGGTGGCCGCCGGATCACCGGTGCCGCTGATCTTTGCCGGCGTAGAGGCTTCGATGTCCGGCGTCACCGGGCCGCCAACCGGATCCCGCTGAGCGGCGAAGCCGCCCTCGGCGGCGACGGCGTCCGGGTCCGGGTCTGCAGCGAACGCCGGGACGGTCCGGGAGTGAGCACCGGCTGCCGGCTGAGCAGCGGATGCCTCCGCCTCGGTCACGAGGTCAGCCACGTCATCGCGCGGCTCGGGCGCGGAGAATTCACCGGCTCCGGTCACCGAACCTCGGACGGGCCCCGCGGTGTCCGTCGCGGGACCGCCAGAGGAGTCCGCGACGCTCGTCCCCGGATAGGCGGACTCCGCGATGCCAGTTCCCGGATGGGCGCCGGCTCCCGCGATGCCGGTCACCGATTCGGCGCTGCGGTGCGACGCACCGGGCGCGGACGGGGCACTGAAGTCCGTGATGTCGGTTGCCGCCCGGGTGGCGGGTTTCCCGGTGCCGGGTGTCGGCCGCGCGGCGGATACCGCACCGTCGCCTCCCGCCTGCACGGAGAGTCCAGCGGTGTCGTCCGCCGGTCGCGCGGCGTTCGTTGCGGTGTGATCCGCTGCCTGGGTGACGAGTTCTGTGGTGTCACCTGCTGCCCGGGCGGAGATGACGCTGTCGCCTGCCGCTCGGGCGGAGATCGCGCTGCCGCCGGCCGCTCGGGCAGAAACCGCGCTGTCGTCTGCTGCGCGGGCGGATGGCGTGGTGTCGTCTGCCGCTCGACGGGATAGCGGGCCGTCGTCTGCCGCTCGGACCGCGGATGGTGTGGTCTCGTGTGCCTGCGGGGCGGCGGACTCCCCGGCGCCGGCTGGCGGGTCGACGGCCGATGCGTCGGCCTCGGCGGTGGCCGTGAGCGGATTCTCCTCCGTGTGCTCCGGAGCGGGCTCCCGTCGGCGCGCGATCGCCGCCGGTGTGTAGACGATGCTGCCCGCCTTCCGCGCACCCGAACGGAGGGCGGCGACGGCCGCGCCGATCTCGGCACTTCGCTCGAAGGAGAGGCCCTGCCCGCCCTGTGCCGCGGAGCCCTCCGGCGCCGGCTGGCCCGTGGCGGGGTGCGCGTCGTCCGCATCGGCCCGCGCATTCACGGCGAGATGAGGCACGCCCGGCTCTGCATCATCGGACGGTTCCTGTAGCTCTTCCGGTGCTTCCTCGGGCGTCACACCGGTCCGAACACGGGCGTCAGCGTCGACCCCGACAGCACCGTCCGCGTCGGCCCGCGTACCGCCGTCGGTTTCCGGCCGCATACCGGTGTCGCGATCTGTCCGGATACCGGTATCGCCGTCTGTCCGGTCCTGGGTGGCGGCGTCGACGCGACCTGCGGCGTCGGCGTCCTCCTGCGTACCGGTGTCCTGGCCGGTCAGGGTTCGGGTGGTGGCGTCCGTGGGCACGTGGGCGTCGGTGTCCGGCCGGACACCCGCGTCGTCCGCGCGTGCCCGGTCGCGTTCTGCCGCCGCGGCGGTGTCACCGATCGGCGAGGCCGGGACAGTACCGAACGGCTCCTCGCGGTCCGTGCCGCTCGACGGCGTCGTCTCGACCCTGCCGCCCGACGGGACCGCGGGCAAGCCGGCGGCGGGCGTGTCCGCCTCGCCGTCGACGGACGAGCCACCTCGAGGGATGTCCGCGGAGGGCGAGGCCGGCCCGATTCCGGCGGAAGCAGTCCCCGGACCGCTGGCCGTCGTGACGGTGCCCGCCTCCAGCGAAACGCCGGCGGGCGTGGGCGACCGGTCCTCGTGTTCCCGCGTGGCCGCCGGGCCGCCGGCGGGTGCGGTGGCCCGGTTCTCGTGTCCCGGAGCGCCGGCGGGGCTGGGCGACCGGTCCTCGTGTTCCGGCGTGGCTGCCGGGCCGCCGGCGGGTGCCGCGGCCCGGTGTTCTTCCCCATGCGCGGTCGCCGGAGTGCCGGTGGCTGTGGTCGGCTCGTCTTCGTGTCCCGGTGCGGTCGCCGGGGTGCCGGTGAGGGCGGTCGGCCGGTCGTCGTCTTCCGGGGTGATCGTCGGGATGCTGGCGGGTGCGGTGGCCCGGTCTTCGTGACCCGGTGCGACCGGTGGGACATCGGTGGGGGAGAGCGGCAGTTCGTCGAGTTCCGTGGCCGGGCCTGTTTCGGCAACACCCGCGGCGGGCTCCCGAACGGTCGAGGCCTGCGGGTGTTCGGCTGCGGGCAGCAGGCCACCCGCAGCCCGGAGCGCGTCGGCCGTGGCCTCGGCGGACAGCGAGGTGCCGTTCAGGCCCAGGGCGGCGTCGGACACCGGAACCTGCTCGCCGGTACGCTCCCGCAACGCCTCCATGATGGCCTCGATCACCTCGACCGGGGTCTCGTCCCGCGCGCCGGCGGCCTGGGACGGCAGCGCACCGCCGCCGGTGCGCTGCCGGGGTCGTACCGAGTGCTTACCGGTGACCCGGCCGTCGTCGGACCGGGGCCCCGATGCGCCCTCGTCGACGGTGGCGGGCGGCAGGCCGGCGATGCCGGTCCGTCCGTCCGGAGCGGTGTCGAGGATCGGCTGTTCGTCGGTGCGCGCGTTCCAGCCGGTCGTGGCGTCGCGTGGATCCGGCCCGGTCGCCGGGTCGTCGTCCCGGTCCGGCGGTAGGTCCACGGGCCGCAATCGGGTGGTCGCGACCCACACCGGCGCGGGAGGCGCACTCGCCGGATCCGGTGCCGCCGGATCCGCATTCGCGGTGTGCTCCTCCACCACGGAGCGAGCCGGATCCGTCACGTCATCGGCTGCTGCACCACCGGTCGCCCCGCCGGCGTCGACCGCGGCCGTGCCGGGCCCGGAAACGAGCCTGTCCGCAGCCGGCACCGGCTCGGTGGAGGGTAGCGGCGCGGTCGGTGGTTCAGTCGCGGACGGCCACGCGGAGGCCACCGCTTCGCCGTCGAGCCCGGCCGCTCCCCGAGCGCCGCCAGGAGCCGTCGTCCCGGTGATCGTGGCCTGCGGAGGAATCGGTTGCCAAGTGCGCGGGCGCACACGAGCCGGCGGTTCGGTCCGCACCGCGTCCGTAGTCACGCCGACGTCGGCACCCCCGCCGGCTCCAACGGCTTGACCGCTGCTGGCGACCTCACCGTCGGCCGCGATCCGGTCGTCGCCCTGCTCGGCGTGGCCACCGCCTCCGGCGAAGCCGCCGCTCACCGTGGTGCTGCCGCTCACCGTGGTGCTGCCGCTCACCGTGGTGCTGCCGCTCACCGTGGTGCTGCCGCTCACCGTGGGGCTGCTGCTCACGGCATGGGCGGGGCCGCCGCTCACCGGGGGATTGCCGCTCACGGCATGGGCGGGGCTGCCGCTCACAACGTGCGCAGGATTTCCGCTCGCCGCGGGACTGCCGCCCACGGCGTGAGCAGGGCTGCCGCCCGGCGTGGGATTGCCGCTCACTCGATGGTCACCGCTCCCGGCGGGCTTGCCGCCCGAGCGGTGATCACCCCCCACACTGCGATCTGCGCCGGCGACCGCGGACCCGCCACTCGGCGCCTCACCGCCGCCGTCAGCCGCTGTATCAGTACCAGTAGATGTCGCCTCAGTACCGACACTTTGTGCCGATACATCCGGCCCGACTGTGCCAGGACGTTGTGCTGACACATCGCCAGGCCCCGCGGCGGTGCGGGTATCCGGCGCTGAGTCGTCCGGTGCCGTCCGCGGGGCGAACGGCCAGCCGATGACCTCGGGGGCTTCCTCGACACGCGATGCCCCCGAATGGCCCGGCGCCGGTCCCGACTCCGGCTCGGTCACCGGCGTCCCGCCGCCGAACGGCGCCCACGGGCTGCGCGCGGTGTCCGGGATCGGCGGAACCTCGGGCACGTACGGCCGCCCACTCCACGGGTTCTGCCCGGTCCGCGGTGGCTGCGGGACACCGCCGGCCGGCGTGAGCGGAGCGAACGTGGCATCCTGCTCCACCTCGGGCTCGGCGCCGGTCGCCGGCGCACCCGCCGCACGGGGCGAAAAGCCCTGGCCACCCTGCGCCGGTACGTTCGGTCCGCCGGGTTCACCGGACCGTGCACCCGGCCCGCCCTCCGCCGGCGGCGAGCCGGCCTGCCGCGGAGTGAACGGCCGGACGGCCGGGCGGACTCCCGGCCGGACGCCCGGCGTGATCGGCTGCAGCCCACCGACGTGCCGGCCACCGCCCGACGGCGCGGGCGGCGGCTTCCCGTCCACGTGGTCCCGCGCGCTCAACGGCGAGAACTCGGCCACCGGCGTTCCCGCCGGATCGGCCCCCTGACCTGCCACTCCCGGCCCGGGCGGCGAACCGTCCGCGACTCCCGGCCCGGGCGGCGAACCATCCGCGACTCCCGGCCCGGGCGGCGGACCACCCGCGGACCTCGGCCCCGGCGGGTACCCGCCGGGGCCGGGAGCGCGCGGTACGTCGCCGAGATCGATCGCCTGTGTCGCCTCGGCCTGGCCGGTGCCGAAGTCGAGGCTCGGCCGGTCCGGCTCCGGGTCCCGCGGGTCCGGGCGGTGCGCGGGCGTCGCCCCGGAGGCGTCGGGTTGTGCGTTGGCCGGGTTGAGGCGGGACCAGCCGGCCAGGTCGACCACGGCGGCGCGCTGCTCGCGCGGATCGCCGAAGCGCTCCGTCTCGTACTCGTCGTCGTCCCCGTAGTCGTAGAACCCGTCACCGCGCCCGGCCGTCGGCGGCGGCGCGGCCGGCGGGGCCCACGGGTTGCCCGCGTCGGCCTGCTGCCCGGCGCCGGGGTGGTCGAAGAGCTGCGCCATGTACGGCGGGAGCGGCGCGTCGGACGGCTGGGTGACCTCCGGGCTCTCGCCGGTGTCGGAGAAGAACGCCGCGCTGTCCGCCGCCCGCCGGGGGTGCGGGACCGGTCGCCCGTGCGCCTGCCAGCCGGGAGGGCCGTCGTCGTCGGCCGCGGAGGGGGGCGTCGGGGGCATGGCGTTATCTCCGTCCGCTCGTGAGGTGAGCCGACGGTACCCGGCACACGTCACCGGCACAGCACCCCGGGAGTGCATTTGCCCGGTAAAATGTCTGACTTAATGCGCGGCCGGGCGATTCACCGGGCCCCGCCGATCACGCCGGGACGTGAGCCGTTGTCACGACCGAAGGGCGGGTCGCGGGGCCCGCGGGGCGATGCGAGAGAATCGAGAGCTGTGCCCGACACGACTGATTCCGCACCCCCCATGCTGGACCCGACCATCGCCGAGCGGCTGCGCCGTACCGACGACGGTCTGATCGCCGCCGTGGTGCGTGAGCACGGCACCGGTGAGGTGCTGATGCTGGCCTGGATGGACGACGAGGCGCTGCGGCGGACGCTGACCACCGGGCACGCCACCTACTGGTCGCGCAGCCGCAACGAGTACTGGGTGAAGGGCGAGACGTCCGGCCACCGGCAGTACGTGCGGGCGGCCACGCTGGACTGTGACGGCGACGCGCTGCTGCTCACGGTCGAGCAGGTCGGCCCGGCCTGCCACACCGGCACGCACAGCTGCTTCAGCAACGAGCTGCCGGTGGTCCAGGGGGTGCGCGCATGACCAGCGGTGCGGTGCACCCCGACGAGGCCACGTTCCGCGCGCGGGTCCGTGAGCACCGGGTCGTGCCGGTGACCAGGAAGCTGCTGGCCGACGCGGAGACGCCGGTCGGTGTCTACCGCAAGCTGGCCGGCGGCCCGGGCACGTTCCTGCTGGAGTCCGCGGAGCAGGGCGCGGCGTCGGCCGGCACGGCCTGGTCGCGGTACTCGTTCATCGGTGTGCGCAGCGCTGCCACGCTGACCGAGCGGGACGGCCGCGCGGAGTGGCTCGGCACGCCCCCGGCCGGTGTGCCGGTGACCGGCGAGCCGATGGAGGTGCTGCGCGCCACGGTCGAGGCGCTCACCGGCAGCAACGACGACGGCCCGCCGTTGACCGGCGGCATGGTCGGTTACCTGGCGTACGACGTGATCCGGCGGATCGAGCGGCTGCCCGAGATCGCGGAGAACGACCTGCGGCTGCCGGAGATCGGCATGATGCTGGCGACCGACCTGGTGGTGCTGGACCACTACGAGGGCTCGGCGACGCTGGTGGCGAACGCGATCGTCGGGCCGGACGCCGGCGACGCGGAGGTCGGCGCCGCGTACCACCAGGCGATCGGCCGGCTGGACTCGATGACGACCGCGCTGTCCCGCCCGACGCCGCCGATGGTCTCCACGGTGGAGCGGATCCAGCGCACCGGCCCGCACAGCCGTACGCCGGACGGCGAGTACCAGAAGGCCGTGGCGGTGGCGAAGGAGGCGATCCGGGACGGCGAGTGCTTCCAGATCGTGGTCGCGCAGCGGTTCGAGCGCCCGACGACCGCGGACCCGCTGGACGTCTACCGGGTGCTGCGGACCACGAACCCGAGCCCGTACATGTACCTGCTGCGGTTCGACGACTTCGACATCGTGGGCTCGTCCCCGGAGGCGCACCTCAAGGTCGACGGCCGGCGGGCCATGCTGCACCCCATCGCGGGTACGCGCCCGCGCGGCGCCACCCCGGCCGAGGACGCGAGCCTGGCCGCGGAGCTGCTGGCCGACCCGAAGGAGCGGGCCGAGCACGTGATGCTGGTCGACCTGGGCCGCAACGACCTGGGCCGGGTGTGCCGGCCGGGCACGGTGCAGGTGCCGGAGTTCGCCACGATCGAGCGGTACAGCCACGTCATGCACATCGTCAGCACGGTCACCGGTGAGCTGAGCGAGGACCGGACCGCGTTCGACGCGCTGGCCGCGACGTTCCCGGCCGGCACGCTGTCCGGCGCGCCGAAGGTTCGGGCCATGGAGATCATCGAGGGTCTGGAACCGACCCGGCGCGGCCTGTACGGCGGCACGGTCGGCTACTTCGGCTTCGGCGGCGACATGGACATGGCGATCGCGATCCGGACCGCGCTGCTCCGCGACGGGCACGCCTACGTGGGCGCGGGTGCGGGCATCGTGGCCGACTCGGATCCGGCCGCGGAGGAGCAGGAGACGCGGAACAAGGCCGCGGCCGTGCTCGCCGCGATCGCCGCCGCCGAGACGCTCCGGCCGGCGCGATGACCACCGATCCGGCCGGTCCGGCGACCGGACGCGATCCGGTCGCGTCCGGGCCGGGCGCCGGTGGCCGGCGGGCGTTCACGCTCGCGCTGCTGCTCTGCGTGGCCGGCGCCGGCCTGGCGCTCTACGCGGTGACCCGGGTCTGGCTGGTGGAGGTGACGGAGCGGCCCGCGCCGCTGCCGCCGCGCAGCGCCGACCGTACCGGCTCCGACCTGCTGGTGTGGCTGCAACCACTGGCGGTGGTGGCGCTGGCCGGCGCGGGCGCGCTGATCGCCACCCGCGCGCTGGTCCGGCGCGCGATCGGCGGCCTGGTGGCCGCGCTGGGCCTGGCGATCGCGGCCGGTGCCGCGACCGAGCTGGCCGCGGGCGTCTGGCCGGCGCTGACGTCGCTGGGCGGCGCGGCGGTGGCGGCGGCGGGCGCCTGGACGGTGGCCCGCGGCGCGGACTGGCCGTCGCTCGGCGCCCGTTACGAGCGCCCCGCCGCCGGCCGGTCCGAACCGGCCCCGGCGGTCAACGCCCCGCGCGGCACCCGTCAGGCCTGGGACGCGCTGGACCGCGGCGAGGACCCGACGGACGAGTAGCGCAGAGACGACGAGTAGCGCACAAACGACTAGTAACGCAGGAACGACGAGTAGATCAAGAACGAGGAGCAGAAGCCCGAAAGCCGCCTTCCCGCTTCCGGCGTGGTCGCGTTCCGAGTGCTCCCGCGGGCACCGGTCGGCCGCGGGCGGCCTCCCTGCACGTTCCGCGTGGGGTCACCACGAGCGCGTGACCCACGCGGTCGAGGTCTGCCTAGCGGCGGGTGGCGGTGAGCGCGGCCACCCGGCGGCGCATCTCGTCACGCTGGCGGGCCCGGGCACGGTCGGCGAGCACCGCCTCCCAGGCGTTGCCGCTGGCGGTGCGCACCCGGGTCGGGCCGACGACCACCCGCTCCACGTTCTGCGCGAGGTCGGCGGCGACGGAGCAGACGGTGCGCGTCATGTGAACGAGTCCGTTGGCGCGTTCGGAAGTCATCGGCTAACCCCACACGGTCGATCGCTCGGCTGGCGGGCGCGGGCGCCCGGGACAAGTGTGCCCGGCTCCCATGCTGCCCGAGGTGTGTTTCCGGTCAATGACCGTAGGGCTAACGGTCCACCTCACGCAAAGTGATCATCGCCTGCGCGGGTGGCGACGACGACGCTGGTGAATCCGGTGCGCCGGACGAAACCGGGCACCGACCGTCACCCGGCACTCACGACCGGTCCGGCATTATGCCGGAGCCCATACGGTGAGGCGCGCCATACCCCGGACATGGCCTGCGGTGCGGCGAGACCTAGCATCGGCCCATGACACCCGGAGAGGGGAGTCCTTGGTGACAGCTGAGCATGGTAATGCGAACAACAGCGGCGGCAGCGTGCTCGACGAGATCCTGGCCGGTGTGCGCGAGGACGTCGAGACCCGTCAGCAGCAGGTTCCGCTGGAGCGTCTGAGAGAGATGTGCGCCGAGGTGGCGCCGCCGATCGACGCGTACGCCGCGCTGCGCAAGCCCGGGGTCGGCGTGATCGCCGAGGTCAAGCGCGCGTCCCCGTCGAAGGGGCCGCTCGCGGAGATCCCCGACCCGGCGGTGCTCGCGAGTGACTACGCGGCGGGCGGTGCGCGGGTGATCAGCGTGCTGACCGAGGGCCGCTGGTTCGGCGGCTCGCTGGCCGACCTCGACTCCGTGCGCGCGGCCGTGGACGTGCCGATCCTGCGCAAGGACTTCGTGGTCTCCAGCTATCAGGTGCACGAGGCGCGGGCGCACGGCGCCGACCTGGTGCTGCTGATCGTCGCGGCGCTGGAGCAGAACGCGCTGGTCGGCCTGCTGGAGCGGATCGAGTCGCTGGGCATGACCGCGCTGGTCGAGGTGCACGACGAGGACGAGACGGACCGCGCGCTGGAGGCCGGCGCGAAGGTGATCGGCGTGAACGCGCGCAACCTGCGCACGCTCGAGGTCGACCGGACCGTGTTCGAGCGGATCGCGCCCGGCCTGCCGAACGAGGTCGTCAAGATCGCCGAGTCCGGGGTGCGCGGACCGCACGACCTGATCCGGTACGCGTCCGCCGGTGCCGACGCGGTGCTGGTCGGCGAGGGCCTGGTGACCCAGAGCAGCCCGCGGGACGCGGTGGCCGCGCTGGTCAACGCCGGCAACCACCCGGCGACCCCGAGGCCGGCCCGATGAGCGCCCCGGTCCTGCCCGACCTCGCCGGCCACTTCGGGCGGTTCGGCGGCCGGTTCGTCCCGGAGGCGCTGATCGCGGCGCTGGACGAGCTGGACGCGGCGTACCGGTCCGCGAAGACCGACCCGGAGTTCCAGGCCGAGTTCGGTGGCCTGCTGCGTGACTACGCGGGCACGCCGTCGCTGCTCTACTCCGCGCGGCGGCTGTCCGAACGGCTGGGCGCGCGGATCCTGCTCAAGCGCGAGGACCTGAACCACACCGGCGCGCACAAGGTGCGCAACGTGCTCGGTCAGGCGCTGCTCGCGAAGCGGATGGGCAAGCAACGGGTGATCGCGGAGACCGGCGCCGGCCAGCACGGCGTCGCCTCGGCCACCGCGGCCGCGCTGCTCGACCTCGAGTGCGTGGTCTACATGGGCGAGGTCGACACCGAGCGGCAGGCGCTGAACGTGGCCCGCATGCGCATGCTCGGCGCCACGGTCGTGCCGGTCACGAACGGCTCGCGCACGCTCAAGGACGCGCTGAACGAGGCGCTGCGCGACTGGGTGGCCAGCGTGCAGACCACGCACTACCTGCTCGGCACCGCGGCCGGCCCGGCCCCGTTCCCGGAGATCGTCCGCGACTTCGTCGGCGGGATCGGCACCGAGGCGCGGGCGCAGTGCCTGGAACTGACCGGCGCCCTGCCGGACGCGGTCACCGCGTGCGTGGGCGGCGGGTCGAACGCGATCGGCATCTTCCACGCGTTCGTCCCGGACGAGGGAGTGCGGCTCTACGGCTTCGAGGCCGGCGGCGACGGCATGGAGACCGGGCGGCACGCCGCCTCGATCACCGGCGGCTCGACCGGTGTGCTGCACGGCGCCCGCACCTACATCCTGCAGGACGAGGACGGGCAGACCGTCGAGTCGCACTCGATCTCGGCCGGCCTGGACTACCCGGGCGTCGGGCCGGAGCACTCGTGGCTGCACGACACCGGCCGCGCGTCGTACACGCCGGTCACCGACCGCGAGGCGATGGACGCGTTCCAGCTGCTCTGCCGCACCGAGGGGATCATCCCGGCGATCGAGAGCGCGCATGCGCTCGCGGGCGCAGCCAAGATCATCCCGGCGCTGCGCGAGGAGCTCGGCCGCGAGCCGGTCGTGCTCGTCAACCTGTCCGGGCGCGGTGACAAGGACGTGCACACCGCCGGGGCGTACTTCGGCATCCTGGACCAGAACGAGACGATCGTCCCGGAGGAGAACCTGTGAGCCTCAGCGGCGCGTTCGACAAGGCGCGGGCCGAGGGCCGACCGCTGATCGTCGGCTGCATGCCGGCCGGGTTCCCCACGGTGGACGAGAGCGTCGCGTCGATGGTCGCGATGGTCGAGTCCGGCATCGACGTGATCGAGGTCGAGCTGCCCTACTCCGACCCGGTGATGGACGGCCCGGTCATCCAGAAGGCCAGCGACATCGCGCTGGCGAACGGCGTGCGGACGAAGGACACCTTCAAGATCATCGAGGCGGTCGCGCGGACCGGCGCCACGGTGGTCCTGATGACCTACTGGAACCCGGTCGAGCGGTACGGCGTGGACGCGTTCGCCCGCGACCTGTCCGCGGCCGGCGCGACCGGGATGATCACGCCGGACCTGATCCCGGACGAGGCCGACGAGTGGCTGGCCGCGTCCGACGCGTACCGGCTGGACCGCACGTTCCTGGTCTCGCCGTCGTCGACCGACGCGCGGATCGCGATGACGCTGAAGGCCTGCCGCGGCTGGGTCTACGCCACCGCGCTGATGGGTGTCACCGGCGCCCGCGACGTGGTCTCCTCGGAGGCGTCGGACCTGGTCCGACGCATCCGGGCGATCGACGCGGAGATCCCGGTCGGGGTCGGCCTCGGCGTGCGCGACGGCAAGCAGGCGGCCGAGGTCGGTGCCTACGCGGACGCGGTCATCGTGGGCAGCGCGCTCATCCGCCGCGTGCTGGAGGCGCCGGACCGGGCGGCCGGCCTGACCGCGCTGCGCGAGCTGGGCGCCGATCTCGCGACCGGGGCCCGGTCCGTCACCCGCTGACCGGGGACCGCCCAAACACGCAAAGCGCCCACCGGGTGCGGCGCGCGCCACCGTCGACGGCGGCACCCGGCCGGACACGCTCCCCGTTCGGCCGGACGCCGCCGTCCACCGGAGCGGCGCCGCACCGGTGGAGCGGAGCGACGACCAGGAAAAGCCGCACGGCCCGGGGCTACGCGTGGCGACGGCGCACCGGTAGCGTGTGGAACCGTGATTTCCGCTATCCCGAGCCCCAGCGTCGCGGTCTGGCACGTCGCGGGCTTCCCGATCCGGGCATACGCACTCTGCATCGTCGCCGGCATCGTCGCCGCCGTGCTCATCACGGAGTACCGTCTGCGCCGTCGCGGCGCGGCGCCGTGGGTGACGCTGGACATCGCGGTCTGGGCGGTGCCGGCCGGCATCATCGGTGCCCGCGTCTACCACGTCATCACGTCCCCGCAGGCATACTTCGGCGAGGGCGGCGAACCGATCCGGGCGCTCTACGTGTGGGAGGGCGGCCTCGGCATCTGGGGCGCCATCCTCGGCGGCGCGCTCGGTGCCTGGTTCGCCTGCCGGCAGTACGGCATCCCGCTGACCGTGCTCGCGGACGCGCTCGCGCCCGGCCTGCCGGTGGCGCAGGCGCTCGGCCGGCTCGGCAACTGGTGGAACAACGAGCTCTACGGCGGCCTGACCACGCTGCCCTGGGGCCTGGAGATCCACAAGATGGACGACGAGAACCCGGGCCGCGCGCTGCTCGACGGCGACGGCAACCCGATCCTGGAACCCGGCCTCTACCACCCGACGTTCCTCTACGAGCTGGTCTGGAACCTCGGCGTCGCGGGCGTGGTGCTCGCGCTGGACCGGAAGTTCAAGTTCGGCCGCGGCCGGGCGTTCGCGCTCTACGCGATGGGCTACACGCTCGGCCGGTTCTGGATCGAGATGATGCGCACCGACCCGGCGAACGCGTTCTTCGGCATCCGGCTCAACGTGTTCACCTCGGTGGTCGTGTTCGTCGGCGCGCTGATCTACTTCCTCCGGGCCCGCGGCCCGCGCGAGTTCCTGATCCCGGTGCTGCCGGAGACGGTGCCGCCGGCCGGGAGCGAGCCGGCCGACGGCGACACCGCGCCGGCCAAGCAGGTCATGCCGTCCAGCTATCACGTGGTGACCGAGGAACAGTTCACGGCGTACCGGGAGACCGGTGTCGTCCCGGACGTCGCCGACCCGGAACCGCGGCCGGCGGCGGACGGCCCCGTCGACACGGTGGCGGACAGCGACGTCGACGCGGCACCGGCCGCGCCCGGCGGCGACGACAAGAAGTAGCGGCGATGAGCCGTTTTCAACCCGGCCGGTGGTACGCCACCGGTCCACGATCCGGTGGCGCGGGTTGAAACGAGCTCGGATCGGTGAGAGGGGCCTGTGATGCGCACGGCGATCGTGGTGGGTGCGGGGATCGGCGGTCTCGCCGCGGCGGGCGCCCTCGCACGAGCCGGCTGGCAGGTCACCGTCCTGGAGCGGGGTGATCGCGTCCCGGTCGACCGGGCCGCGCTGATCCTCTGGCCGAACGGCGTGCGTGCGCTGCGCGCGCTCGGCCTGGGCGACGGGCTGCACGCGATCGCCACGCCGCTGCGCGACCGGGGCGTGCGGCGGCCGGACGGGCAGTTGCTCGTCCAGCCGCGCCAGCCCGGCCCGGACGCGCAGCCGCCGGTCGTGGTGCACCGCGAGGACCTGCACGACGCGCTGATCGCCGGGCTCGGCGACGGCGTGGAGATCCGCACCGGCGTGCCGATCGACACGGTCCGGCTGCACACCGGCGACCGGCCGTCCGTCGGGCACGGCCGGTCGCGTCACGAGGCCGACCTGATCGTGGCCGCGGACGGCATCGACAGCGTGCTGCGCAAGCACCTGGCGCCGGAGGCGTCCGTGGTCAGCTCCGGCTGCGCCGCCTGGCGCGCGGTCATCCCCTGGTACCGCGCGCCCCGGCTGCCCGACGACATGTCACCGAACGGCGAGACGCTCGGCGCCGGCTACCGGTTCGTGGCGGTGTCGCTCGGCGAGCGCGGCTCGGCCGGCGGTTCCAGCCGGGGCGGCATCTACTGGGTCGCCACCGCGGCCGGCGCGCCCCGCCCGGAGTCGCCCGCGGTCCAGCTGCACCTGCTGCGCCGCTGGCTGGCCGACTGGCACGCGCCGGTCGGCGAGCTGCTCGCGGCCACCGAGCCGGAGGACCTGATCCAGCAGGAGGTACGGGAGCTGCGCCCGCTGCCCCGGCAGTACGGCTTCGGCTCCGGCCCCGGCGGCGTGGTGCTGCTCGGCGACGCCGCGCACGCGATGCCGCACCACCTCGGGCAGGGCGCGTGCCTGGCGTTCGAGGACGCGGCGACGCTGCGGTCGGTGATGGCCGAGGCGGTGCCGGGCCGCACGCTGACCACCGCGATCGAGCAGTACAGCCGCGCCCGCCGCCCGCGCACCGCGACGATCGTGCGCCAGACCCGCCGGATGTCCGCGGTCATCCAGGCCCGCGGCCGTCTCGCGCTCCGCGCCCGCGACGCCGCGCTCGGCACGATCACCCCGCGCCTGCTCGGCAGCGTCGCCACCACCGCGGGCGAATGGAACCCGCCCGTCTAGCGCACGCCTCGACGGTCCGCCGCGCACGAACGACGCTCGGCCACCGCCGCGCCCCGCCACCGGTCCGTCCGGCTGCCGCCGGTCTGTCCGCCCGCCGTCGGTCTGTCCGCGCCTCGCCGCCGATTTGTCCGCCTGCGGCGGTCTGTGCGCACGTGGCGGGATCCGTGCAGCCGCAGCGGGATCCGGGTGCCCGCGGATCCGTGCGCGGTGACCGGCCCGTGCGCCGGCGACCGAGCCGTGCCCGCGGCCGGGTGGTGCGCGGCGGCGGGTGACGCGGGGCTGGTGTCGCGACCACCCGCTGACTGACAGGGAGGAGCGCCAGCGACGACCGGTGCCCGCGGGAGCACTCGGAACGCGACCACGCCGGAAGCGGGAACAGAGATCTCGCGGGTCTGATCGTGTCGCGGCGCGGCCTCGGGACGCCTGTGGTCTCGGAGCGCCGGTGGTCTCAGGGCGCCGGTGGTCTCAGGGCGCCTGTGATCTCAGGGTGCCTGTGGCGCCGGGACCGCCGCCGGTTCGGCGATGCAGGCCGTGCCGACCCGGCGGAAGCCGAGGCGGGCGTACATGGCGGCGACGTCGTCCGACGCGGCGGACAGGAAGACCAGGCCGGTGCCGGCGTCGAGCGCGTGCCGGGCCAGCGCGGCCGTGACCGCGCGGGCCACCCCGCGGCGGCGGGCGGCCGGCAGCGTGGCCACGCCGACGATCTCCGCGACGTCGTCCGCTCGCTGATACATGCCGCTGCCGACCACGCCGCTGACTTCCGGGTCAGTGGGATTCTTCACCTCGGCCAGCGCGGACGCGGCCTGTCCCGTCTCGGCGCGGCGCCGGTGCAGCGCCAGCGATCCGGCGGACAGCGGTGTCAGCGCCGCGTCCCGCGCGGACGCGCCGGCCGGGCCGGCCGCGGTGCCCGCGTGCCCGAACGAGACCGCCGCGACCGCGCCGCGGATCGCGACGTCGTGCGCGAACGACGCGTCCTCCGGCGCCATTAACCGCACCGAAATGAATTCGTCATCGGTGATGGCCGGCATCGCATCCGGGTCGAGCACCATCAGCGGTGCCTCCAGCACGTCCAGCCCGGCCGACCGGGCCACGGCCAGCAGATCCGGGCTGGTCTCGTGCACCCACTCGAACGCCTCCGGCGCGCCGATGTCCCGCTGGCGCCGCCGCACGGCGGTAATGTCTGCGGCGGACGGCGTTTTCCCCGCCCGCAATGCTGGCCGGGCATAAAGCGGGTACGCGTCGTTACTGCCAATGAAGAGCACCAATGCGCCAAAGTCTTCGGCCCGGGCGGCGAATCGCGGCACCCCGTCGTAGAAGCGTTCCAGGCGGGCGAAGAGGGCGGCGTCGACCTGAGGCATCGAGGGATCGTACATGTCTCAGATCGTGGACGTGTGATCTATCTGTATTGGTGGGAATCGGCGTTCACTCACGTAGACTCTAGAGACTCTGCACAGGGCCGACGTCGTCCCACATCTTCAACCAGCGAGCGACGACAGGAGGCCCGGTGGCTTTTTCGCACCCTCAGGGAGTTCATCTCCCCGTTGCCGGAGCCGCCCACACGGGCGATTTCCCCGCAACGGCCGGCCTGATGTACGACCCGTCGTTCGAGCATGACGCCTGCGGGTTCGCGTTCGTCGCGGATCTGCACGGCCGTCGTTCACACGACGTGGTCGCCAAGGGTGTCTCGGCACTGATCCGCCTTGACCACCGTGGCGCACGGGGCGCCGAGACCAACACCGGCGACGGGGCCGGGATCATGATTCAGGTCCCGGACGAGTTCTTCCGCGCGGTCGCCGGCTTCGCGCTGCCGCCCGCCGGGCAGTACGCGACCGGTCTGGTCTTCCTGCCGCGCGACGAGGCCGACGCGGCCCGCGCCGTGCAGATCTTCGAGAAGTACGCGCTCGTCGAGGGCGCGGAGGTGCTGGGCTGGCGCGACGTTCCGGTGGTCAACGACGACCTCGGCGCGTCCGCGGAGGCGGCCCGGCCGCTGATCCGCCAGGTGTTCATCGCGGCCGAGCAGCTCGCCGCCCGGGACGGTGTCCCGGCCGGTACGCCGCTGTCCGGGCTCGACCTGGAGCGGGTCGCGTTCTGCGTGCGCAAGCAGGCGGAGCGGGAGACGGCCGAGCGGGGCATCCCGGCCTACCTGCCGTCGCTGTCCGCGCGCACGTTCGTGTACAAGGGCATGCTCACGCCGGACCAGCTGCCGGTGTTCTTCCCCGACCTCGAGGACGAGCGGGTGACCAGCGCGATCTCGCTGGTGCACTCCCGGTTCTCGACGAACACGTTCCCGTCCTGGCCGCTGGCCCACCCGTACCGGCTGATCGCGCACAACGGCGAGATCAACACGATCCGGGGCAACAAGAACTGGATGGCGGCCCGCGAGGCGGCGCTGCAGTCGAGGAACCTGCCCGGCAACATCAAGCGGCTGTTCCCGGTCTGCCCGCCGGACGCGTCCGACTCCGCGAACTTCGACGCGGTGCTGGAGCTGCTGCACCTGTCCGGGCGGAGCATCCCGCACGCGGTGCTGATGATGATCCCGGAGGCGTGGGAGAACGACCCGGACATGGACCCGGCGAAGCGGAGTTTCTACCGCTTCCACGCCAGCCTGATGGAGCCGTGGGACGGCCCGGCGGCCGTGGCGTTCACGGACGGCTCCGTGGTCGGCGCCGTGCTGGACCGCAACGGCCTGCGCCCGGGCCGCTGGTGGCGGACCGAGGACGGCCTGGTCGTGGTCGGCTCCGAGGCCGGCGTGCTGGACCTGGACCCGGCGTCCGTGGTGGCGAAGGGCCGGCTGCAGCCCGGCCGGATGTTCCTGGTCGACACGGTCGCCGGGAAGATCGTCGAGGACGACGAGATCAAGGCGGAGCTGGCCGCGGCGCAGCCGTACGACGAGTGGCTGCACGCCGGGCTGATCAACCTTGAGGACCTGCCGGCCCGAGAGCACATCGTCTACACGCACGACTCGGTGCAGCGGCGTCAGCAGACGTTCGGCTACACCGAGGAGGAGCTGAAGATCCTCATCGGCCCGATGGCGAAGGCCGGTGCGGAGCCGCTCGGCTCGATGGGCACGGACACGCCGATCTCCCCGCTGTCGAAGCGGCCGCGGTTGCTGTTCGACTACTTCCACCAGCTGTTCGCGCAGGTGACGAACCCGCCGCTGGACGCGATCCGGGAGGAGCTGGTCACCAGCCTGCAGACGACGATCGGGCCGGAGGGCAACCTGCTCGACCCGGGCCCGGCGTCCTGCCGGCAGATCGTGCTGCCGTACCCGATCATCGACAACGACGAGCTCGCCAAGATCCTCTCCATCGACGAGGACGGTGACCTGCCCGGCTTCAAGGCCGTGCGGGTCTCCGGCCTGTACCCGCTGCGCGACGGCGCGGCCGGCATCCGCGCCCGGCTGATCCAGATCTGCCGGCACGTGTCGGAGGCGATCGAGGACGGCGTGCGGATCCTGGTGCTCTCCGACCGGGACTCCAACGCCGACCTGGCGCCGATCCCGTCGCTGCTGCTCACGGCCGCGGTGCACCAGCACCTGGTGCGCGAGCAGACGCGTACCCGGGTGGCGCTGGTGGTGGAGACCGGCGACGCCCGCGAGGTGCACCACGCGGCCGCGCTGATCGGCTTCGGCGCCGCGGCGATCAACCCGTACCTGGCGTTCGAGTCGGTCGAGGACCTGATTGCCACGGGCGCGCTGACCGGCGTCGAGCCCGGCAAGGCGGTCCGGAACTACGTGAAGGCGCTCGGCAAGGGCGTCCAGAAAATCATGTCGAAGATGGGCATCTCGACGGTCTCGTCGTACTGCGGCGCGCAGGTCTTCGAGGCGGTTGGCCTGGACCGGCGGCTGATCGAGCGCTACTTCGCGGGCACGCCCGGCAAGATCGGCGGAGCGGGCCTCGGCGAGATCCACGCGGAGATCGCGGCCCGGCACGCGAAGGCGTACCCGCTGAACCCGGCCGAGCGCACGCACCGCGCGCTCGAGGTCGGCGGTGAGTACCAGTGGCGCCGCGAGGGCGAGATCCACCTCTTCAACCCGGAGACGGTGTTCCTGCTCCAGCACGCCACCCGGTCCAAGCAGTACGACGTGTTCCGCCGCTACACGGAGAAGGTCGACGCGCTGGCCGCCGAGGGCGGTCACCTGCGCGGGCTGTTCACCTTCAAGAAGGGCACGCCGGTCCCGCTGGACGAGGTCGAGCCGGCGAGCGAGATCGTCAAGCGGTTCGCCACCGGCGCGATGTCGTACGGCTCGATCTCCGCGGAGTCGCACGAGACGCTCGCGATCGCGATGAACAACCTCGGCGGCAAGTCGAACACCGGCGAGGGCGGCGAGGACGTCGAGCGCCTCTACGACCCGGCCCGCCGGTCGTCGGTGAAGCAGGTCGCGTCCGGCCGGTTCGGCGTGACCACCGAGTACCTGGTCAACGCGGACGACATCCAGATCAAGATGGCGCAGGGCGCGAAGCCCGGCGAGGGCGGCCAGCTGCCCGGCTACAAGGTCTACCCGTGGGTGGCCAAGACCCGGCACGCCACGCCCGGCGTCGGCCTCATCTCGCCGCCGCCGCACCACGACATCTACTCGATCGAGGACCTGGCGCAGCTGGTCCACGACCTGAAGAACGTCAACCCGGCGTCCCGCGTCCACGTGAAACTGGTCTCCGAGTCCGGCGTCGGCACGGTCGCGGCCGGGGTGGCGAAGCTGAAGGCCGACGTGGTGCTCATCTCCGGGCACGATGGCGGCACCGGCGCGTCCCCGATGAACTCGCTCAAGCACGCCGGTACGCCGTGGGAGCTGGGCCTGGCCGAGACGCAGCAGACGCTGCTGCTCAACAAGCTCCGCGACCGGATCACGGTGCAGGTCGACGGCCAGCTGAAGACCGGCCGCGACGTGATCGTGGCCGCGCTGCTCGGCGCGGAGGAGTTCGGCTTCGCCACGGCACCGCTGATCGTCTCCGGCTGCATCATGATGCGGGTCTGCCACCTGGACACCTGCCCGGTCGGCATCGCCACGCAGAACCCGGTGCTGCGCGAGCGCTTCAACGGCAAGCCGGAGTTCGTCGAGAACTTCTTCATGTTCATCGCGGAGGAGGTGCGCGAATACCTGGCCGAGCTGGGCTTCCGTACCCTCCAGGAGGCGATCGGGCACGCGGAGTCGCTCGACCTGGTGCCGGCGATCGAGCACTGGAAGGGCCGCGGACTGGACCTGCGCGCGGTGCTCGCGGTGCCGAAGCTGGCGGACGGCGCGGCCCGGGTCAAGGTCCGCGACCAGGACCACGGCCTGGAGCACGCGCTGGACAACCAGCTGATCGCGCTCGCCCGGCCGGCGCTGGACAACCGGGAGCCGGTCACCGTCTCGGTGGACATCCGCAACGACCACCGCAGCGTCGGTGCGATGCTCGGCGGCGAGGTGGCGCGGCGCTTCGGCGGTGCGGGCCTGCCGGACGACACGATCGACGTCACGCTGCACGGCACCGCCGGTCAGTCGTTCGCCGCGTTCGTGCCGCGCGGTGTGACGCTGCGGATCTTCGGCGACGCGAACGACTACGTCGCCAAGGGGCTCGCCGGCGGCCGGGTGATCATCCGCCCGGACGCGTCCGCGCCGTTCACGGCCGAGGACCAGATCATCGCGGGCAACACCATCCTCTACGGCGCGACCCAGGGTGAGCTGTTCATCCGCGGCCGGGCCGGCGAGCGGTTCGCGGTCCGCAACTCCGGTGCGACCGCGATCGTCGAGGGCATCGGCGACCACGGCTGCGAGTACATGACCGGCGGCACCGTGGTGGTGCTCGGCCAGCACGGCCGCAACTTCGCGGCCGGTATGTCCGGTGGCACCGCGTTCCTGTGGCGCCCGGACAAGCGCCGGATCAACCCGGAGCTGGTCGAGCTGTCCACGCTCTCCGACGAGGAGCAGGCCACCCTGCACGGCCTCGTCCGGCGGCACTTCACCGAGACCGGTTCCGCGGTCGCGGAGGACCTGCTCAAGCGCTGGTCCGACGCGGTCGAGGAGTTCGTCGCGGTGGTGCCGCGTGACTACAAGCGAGTGATCGAAACGATCCGTGCCGCCGAAGCCGCCGGCCGAAACGTCGACGAAGCGGTCATGGAGGTCGCACGTGCCTGACCCGAACGGTTTCCTGCGCTACGGCCGGCAGCTGCCGGCCCGCCGCCCGGTGCCGGTGCGGCTGATGGACTACCGGGAGGTCTACCCGGAGGCGAGCGACCAGCTCATCCGGGAGCAGGCCACCCGCTGCATGGACTGCGGCATCCCGTTCTGCCACGAGGGCTGCCCGCTCGGCAACCGCATCCCGGACTGGAACGACCTGGTCCGGACCGGCAACTGGGCCTCGGCGATCGAGTCGCTGCACGCCACGAACAACTTCCCGGAGTTCACCGGGCGGCTGTGCCCGGCGCCGTGCGAGGGTGCCTGCGTGCTCGGCATCGCGGACGACCCGGTCACGATCAAGCAGGTCGAGGTCGAGATCATCAACCGGGCGTTCGCGCTCGGCTACGTGACGCCGCAGGTCCCGGTGACGAAGTCCGGCAAGCGCGTCGCGGTGGTCGGGTCCGGCCCGGCCGGTCTGGCCGCGGCGCAGCAGCTGGCCCGCGCCGGCCACGACGTGACCGTGCTGGAGCGCGACGACCGCATCGGCGGCCTGCTGCGCTACGGCATCCCGGACTTCAAGCTGGAGAAGGAGCACATCGACCGCCGGATGGCCCAGATGGAGGCCGAGGGCGTCGTGTTCCGGACCGGCGTGAACGTGGGCGTCGACCTGTCCGCCGCCGACATCAAGCGCGACTACGACGCGGTCGTGCTCGCCGCCGGCGCGCTCACCGGCCGTGACACCCCGGAGACGCCGGGCCGCGACCTGACCGGCGTCCACCTGGCCATGGACCACCTGGTCCCGGCCAACCGGGTGGTCGCCGGTCTCCAGGAGACCGCGCCGATCTCCGCGGCCGGCAAGTCCGTGGTGATCATCGGTGGTGGCGACACCGCCGCGGACTGCCTCGGCGTCGCGCACCGGCAGGGCGCCACCGCGGTCTACCAGCTGGACATCTACCCGGAGCCGCCGACCACGCGCGTCGGCATCCGCGACCCGTGGCCGACCTGGCCCTACGTGCTGCGCAACTACCCGGCGCACGAGGAGGGCGGCGTCCGCGAGTTCGCGGTCGCGGTCCAGGAGTTCGTCGACGACGGCACCGGGCAGGTCAAGGGCGTCCGGATCGCCGAGGTCGAGGTGACCAAGGTGGACGGCCGGCGCATCATGAGCGTCAAGCCCGGATCGGAGCGCGAGCTCCCGGCCGACCTGGTGCTGCTGGCGATCGGCTTCGAGGGCACCGAGCGGCAGCCGCTGCTGAAGCAGTTCGGCATCGAGCGCAACGCACGCGGCGCGATCGACGCGGACGCCGGCTGGCAGACCGCGGCCGAGGGCGTCTTCGTCGCCGGTGACATGCACCGCGGCGCGTCGCTGATCGTGTGGGCGATCGCGGAGGGCCGGGCGGCCGCCGCGGCCGTGCACAACTACCTCGGCGCGGCCGGCGAACTGCCCGCGCCGGTCGGTTCCGCGGCGAACTCGCTGTCCGTCTGACAAATCGCTGAAGCCGCACCCCGTCACTCATTTCGGGGTGCGGCTTCAGCATTCCGTTACGTTTATGCCGCCACCCGTCACCAAAACGCGAGCGATCTTGTTGATTTCTTTCCGTACTGGCATCATCTTTGGGTGCTGCCACGAGCACGCCCGGCTTGCGGCTGCTTCGACAGCGACACAGAAATCTGAGGGCGGGCAACGCTGATCGCGGCTGAGGAGATCAGATGCTGCTGAAGTTCCGGGTCGCCAATGTCCGGTCCTTCCGCGAAGAGCGGGAGCTGGCATTCGCCGTCCCGACCGGCAAGACCGCCCACGCCTCGCGTCAGGTGCCGGTGGCCGGTGGCCGCAGCATGGACGTCTACCCGCTGATCGGCATCTTCGGGCCGAACGCGTCCGGCAAGTCCAATCTCCTCAAGGGCCTCGTCGAGATGCGCACCGCCGTGCTCGACTCGTACTACCAGTGGGCCACCCAGCGCGGCGTGCCCCGCGAACTGTTCGCACTCGACCCCGCCGCCGAACGGGAGACGTCGCTCTACGAGCTGGATTTCGTCAACGACGGCATTCGCTACACCTACGGATTCGAGCTCGGCCCGGACCGCGTCGTGGCCGAATGGCTGCACGCCTATCCGCGCGGCCGCCGCCAGGTCTGGTTCGACCGCGACGCGTCCCGCCGGCAGCCTTTCGAATTCCCCGGCGACCGGCTCAAGGACCGCGCCGCAATGGTCAAGATGACCCGGCCGAACGCGCTGTTCCTCACCGTCGCCGCCACCAACAACCACCCCGATCTGGCCCCGGTCTTCTACTGGTTCGAGCGCAACCTCTGGTTCCTCACCCCCGAGGACGAGCGCTACCAGCGCGAGGAGTTCACCCGCCAGGCCGTGCTGGGCCCGCAACGCGACCGGATCGAAGCGCTGCTGCGCGCCGCCGACCTCGGCATCGAGGGCGTCGAACCGGTCGAGACCCGCGTCGCCGGCCGCACCGTCACCGACGTCCAGCTCATCCACACCGGCGCGGACGGCACCGCGTACCCGATGCCCTGGGAATCCGAGTCCTTCGGCACCCGCAGCTGGTTCGCCATGCTCGGCCCGATGCTGCTCGCACTCGACGAGGGCGCCGTCCTGCTCGTCGACGAACTCGACTCCAGCCTCCACCCGCGCTTCGCCGCCGAGGTCGTCCGCCTCTTCCAGGACCCCGAGGTCAACACGAACGACGCGCAACTGCTCTTCACCGCGCACGACGTCAGCGTGCTCAGCACCCCGAGCGGCAAACGCCTCCTCGAACCCGGCCAGGTCTGGCTCGTCGAGAAGGACAAAATCGGCTGCAGCGACATCTTCCCGCTCACCGCCGCCCAGCCCGGCCGCCACGAGGACCTGCCGACGTCGTACCTCGCGGGCCGCTTCGGCGCGGTCCCGGACCTCGGCGAGGGCCAGGTCGGCCGGAAACTGCGCGCGGTCAAGACGCCGAAGGCCGGCTGACAGACCCTTCAGAAGCGGATTTCCCGCTTCCGGCGTGATCGCTTCCCAGTGCTCCCGCGGGCACCGGTCGTCGCTGGCGCTCCTCCCTGCCGGTCCCGGCCCGGCCAAACCCCACGGGCCCTCCCACGCCCGGGCGTGCACGACCCACGCGACGGTTCCGTAGCCGCGCGCGTCGGACCGAGTAGCCGGTTAGCTCAGCGCCGCGCGGCTGTTTCCGTGCCGCGTGGCTGGTTCCGCCGTGGGGCTGTTTTCGTGCCGCGTGGCTGGTTCCGCCGTGGGGCTGTTTTCGTGCCGCGTGGCTGGTTCCGCCGTGGGGCTGGTTCCGCCGTGGGGCTGGTGCCGTGCCGCGTGGCTGCCTCCGCGCCGTGGGGATGGTTCCGCCGTGGGCTGGTTCCGCGCCGCGTGGCTGCTTCCGTGCGCGGCTGTTTCCGCGCCGCTGGGCTGCTTTCGTGCCGGCTGGGCTGCTTCTGCGCCGGCTGGCTGCTTCTGCGCCGGCTGGCTGCTTCTGCGCCGGCTGGTTGTTTCCGCGCCGGGTGGCCGTTTGCGTGTCGCCTGGCCGTTGCGTGCCGTCGGGGTCTGCTGCACCAATAGGTGACAGGTCAAGTCACGCGGCCTGACTGGCCGGTGGGGTCATGATGGTCTCGTACTCGATGGGGGTCAACCGGGACAGGCTTCGTTGGCGTCGGCGGCGGTGGTAGGTGCGTTCGATCCAGGTCACGATCGCGGTCCTCAACGCCTGCCGGGTGGGCCAGGTCCGGCGGTCGAGGACGTTGTTCTGCAGCAGGCCGAAGAACGATTCCATGGCGGCGTTGTCGCCGGCGGCACCGACTCTGCCCATCGATCCGATCATGTCGTGACGGTGCAGTTCACCGACAAGCTTCCGGCTACGAAACTGCGACCCACGGTCGGTGTGCAGCACGCAACCGGCCACGTCACCGCGCCGGGTGACCGCATTGCGCAAGGCGTTGACCGCCAGCCTCGACTTCATCCGTGAGTCGATGGAGTAGCCGACGATCCGGTTGGACCATACGTCCTTGATCGCGCACAGGTAGAGCTTGCCCTCACCGGTGCGGTGTTCGGTGATGTCGGCCAGCCACAACCGGTTCGGGCCGCTCGCGGTGAAATCGCGTTTGACCAGGTCGTCGTGGACCGGCGGGCCCGGCCTCCCGCCCTTTCCTCGCCGCCGCTTGCGGCTGCACGTGCTGAACCAGCCCATGCCGGAACAGATCTTCCAGGCAGTACGCTCGGTCATCGCCTGGCCTGCGGCACGGGCTTCGTCGGCCAGGAACCGGTAGCCGAACTCCGGGTCGTCACGGTGAGCGTCGAACAACGCGTCCGCCCGGTAGGCCTCGGCCAGTTCGGCGTCGGTGACCGGGCGGGCACGCCACCGGTAGTAGGGCTGTCGAGCGATGTTCAGCACCCGGCACGTGACCGCGATGGGGATCCCGTCGTCGGCGAGCTCGTTCACGAGCGGGTAGAGCCTTTTCCCGGCAGGTTCGCCTGCGACAAATATGCTGCGGCTCGGCGCAGGACCTCGTTCTCCTGTTCGAGAAGCTTGATCCGCTTACGGGCCTCACGCAGCTCGACCGAGTCGCTGCGGCTCGCACCGGGCTGGGCGCCTTCCTCGATGCCGGCCTGGCGCAGCCACTTGAACAACGTCATCGGGTGGACCCCGAAGTCCTTCGCGATCTGCTCGACCGTCACGCCGGGGTCCCTGTCACGGGCGACCCGCACGACGTCATCGCGGAACTCACGGGGGTAGGGCTTGGGCACAGCAACATCCTTCCAGCCCGCCGTCATGGCAAGCCATCTCAGATGTCACCTATCGGTGCATCAGAGCCTCGGGCTGTTTCCGTGCCGTGTTCCCGCGCAGCCTGGCCGCTTCCATGCCGTGTGGCTGCTTCCGCGCGTGGCTGCTTCCGCGCGTGGCTGCTTCCGCGCGTGGCTGCTTCCGCGCCGCGTGCTGGGTTCGTGACGCCTGCCCATGTCCGCGCCGCGTAGCCGGTTCCGTGCGTGGCCGAGTCGAGCCGCGTGGCCGGTTCCGTGCCGCCTGTTGGGTCCGTGCGGCGTGGCGGTTCTGGGAGTGCGCGCGCCGCAGCTCATCGCCGATGCTTGCGCCCGGGGGAAGTCCGCAGCCGGTCGGCACCGCGGGGCGGTCGCTCGCGGTGCGCGTCACGTTCGGCGGCCAGCATGTCGGATACATCAGGGATAAAGAGCCCAGCCGGTCGCTGGGCCCGTCGCCTCGCGGGGATCGATGCCCGGGAACTCGCTGTGCCGTGCGGTGCCGCGGGCGGTTCGTCGGGTGGTCAGGCGGTCGGCCGGTCGGTGCGTACCGCGCCCACGCTGGCCGCGATCACCAGCAGCACCGCCAGCGCCTCCACCCAGTTCAGGGACTGGCCGAGGACCGTGAAACCGGCCAGGCAGGCGAGTGCGGGGCCGAGGCTCATCATGACCGCGAACGTCGACGACGGCAGGCGGCGCAGCGCGGACATCTCGAACGTGTAGGGGAGCACCGAGCTGAGCAGCGCGACCGCGAAGCCGAGGCCGAGCACCAGCGGGTCGGCCAGCGCGGAACCGGCGGTGACCGCGCCGACCGGGAGCGTCAGCAGCGCGGCGACGCCCAGCGCGAGCGCGAGCCCGTCCGCGCCCGCGAACCGGGTGCCGACGGACGAGCTGAGCAGGATGTACGCCGCCCACAGCGCGCCCGCGGCCAGCGCCAGCAGCACTCCGGGCAGGGTGAGCCGGTGGTAACCGCCGGTGCCGAGCAGGGCCACGCCGGCCAGCGCGACCAGCGCCCAGAGCCAGGTGCCGCGGCGTCGGGCGGTGACGATGGCCAGCGCGAGCGGGCCGAGCACCTCGAGCGTGACTGCGGGGCCCAGTGGGATGCGGGCGATCGCCTGATAGAAGACCGAGTTCATGGTCGCGAAGACGACGCCGAGCCCGACCACGGCGAGCCAGTCGGCCCGCGAGCGGCCACGCAGCCGAGGACGGCAGAGCGCGAGCATCAGCACGGCAGCGACGCCGAGCCGGAGCGCCACCATGCCGGCCGCACCGGCCCGGGGGAAGAGCAGCGTGGCCAGACCGGACCCGAACTGGACGGAAACGGCCGCGCCGAGCACCAGACCCACCGCGCCCAGCTCGCCGCGCAGGCCACCGCGTCTTTGGCGGGCGGGCGAGAAGGGTGCGGTGGGAGTCTCGGGTGCGTGAACGTCAGCCGTCACGTGACGTCACGCTATCCGGTGCCGAAGCGCCGCGGAAATGCCGAACGGGCGGCGGTTATGCTCTGACGTTATGACCGCGGACCTGCGGCACCTGCGTGCGTTCCTGGCGATCGCGGCCGAGGGCACCGTGACCCGCGCCGCGGCGCGGTTGCACGTCACCCAGCCCGCGCTCTCCCGCACCCTCCGGCAACTCGAACAGCACCTCGGCGTGCGGCTCGTCGACCGTTCCACCCACCACCTGCGGCTGACCGCGGCGGGGGAGTCGTATCGCCAGCGCGCGGAGGCGGCGGTCGCGGCCGTCGACGCCGCACTCGACCCGGCTCGGGCCGGCACCTGGCCGCTGCGGCTCGGCCACGCCTGGTCTGCGCTCGGCGTGCACACCACCTCGCTGCTGCGCCGCTGGGCCCGCGCCCACCCGGACGTACCGCTGGAACTGCTCCGCCTGGACGACGACCGGTCCGCCGGTGTGCTGCGCGGCCGGAGCGACGTGGCGATCCTGCGCGACCCGGCGCCGGAGACGCTGACGTCGTTGCGGACCGCACGGCTGCTCACCGAGCACCGGTTCGCGGTCGTGCCGTCGGACGGCCCGCTCGCCGCCCGCCCGGAGTTGAGCCTGGCGGACCTGGCCGCGGAACCGGTCGCGATGAACCCGATAACCGGGAGCACCACCCGCGGCCTGTGGCCACCCGGCGCCGGCCCGGCTCGCGTGATCGATGTCGGCAACACCGACGACTGGCTGATCACGATCGCGGCCGGCCGCGCGGTCGGCGTGAGCACCGAGGCGACCGTCGCCGTCTACCCCAACCCGGACGTCGCCTACGTCCCGCTGACCGACGCACCACCGGTCACGGTCGTGCTGGCCTGGCCCGAGCCGGTGACGCACCCGTCCGTACCCGCGCTGGTGGATCTCGCCTTCGAGGTCGTCGCGGACTAGCGGCGCGCTCGCCCGCTCGAGCCAAATCCACCGACCAACCTCCGTGGGCAGTGCACCTAGAGGTCATGGCGCTCCAGCCAGGCCGCGACCGTGCGGCCGATCGCGTCGGGCTGCTGCTCCGGTGCCTGGTGACCGGCCTTGCCGATGCTCTCCACCTCGAGCCCGGCGATCGTCTCCCGGGCCCACCGCTCGGTCGCGGGCTGCACCAGACCGGTGGACGGCTCGATCAGCATCAACAGCTTCGGCACCGCCGGCGTGGTCGCCATCCACTCCCCGTACGTCACCATGCGCGCGTGCACGTCCGCCGGCGCGCCGTCGATCGGGATCTCCCGCGGCCACTGCAGCAACGGGCGACGGGACTCGCGATCCGGGTACGGCGCGCGGTAGACCGCGAGGTCCTCGTCGGTGAGGTCGGGAACGGTCAGGCGCAGCGACGTCTCGATGAACCAGTTCTCGTCGAGCGCCATCCGCTCGCCCTCGCCCGGCGTGCGCAGCCGCTGGAACAGGTCCACCGCGGCCGGGGCGTAGATGTCCCAGGTCATCGGCCGCAGGAACGTCTCGACCAGCGCGACGCCCGCGACCCGCCCGGGATGTCGCGCGGCGAAGTCGAGCGCGAGCGCACCACCCCAGTCGTGCCCGACGAACGTCACGTCACCCAGCCCGAGCGCGTCGCACCAGTCGGCCAGGTAGCGCGCGTGGTCGGCGAACCGGTACGCGATGTCCGGCCGCTCCGACCGCCCCATGCCGATCAGGTCGGGCGCCAGCACCCGGCCGTGGCCGGTGAGGTGCGGGATCACGTGGCGCCAGATGTGCGACGACGTGGGATTGCCGTGCAACAGCACCACCGGCCGGCCACCCTCGCCGACGTCGGTGTAGTGCATGGAAGCGATGTGAGGCATCTTGCCGCCAATCGTTTGCCGGTCTAACGTTAGTGAGGCGAACGATAGCCGCTCATCGTTAGGAGGGCAAATGAAATATCCTGATCTCCATGGCCGACGACATGCCCGCGAACGAGCAGACCTGGGGCGGCGAGCGATTCCGCCGCACACCCAGCTGGATGATCGGCCAACTCTCCGTCCACGGCTACCGGCTGCTCACCGAGCAGTTCGCGGCCGAGGGCACGAAGCCGTACGAATATCGGGTGCTCGCCTCGCTCGCCGACGGTGGTCCCGCGAGCCAGGCCACGCTCGGCCGCCGCAGCGGCATCCACCTCAGCGACCTGGTGGCCACGCTCAACACGCTGGCCGACCGCGGTCACATCCGGCGCGACCCCGATCCGGCCGACCGCCGCCGCAACATCATCACGCTGACCGATGACGGCTTCGACCATCTGGCCCGCCTCGACATCCGCCTCGCCGCCGCCCAGGACGCCCTGCTCGCCGCGCTGGCACCCACCGACCGCATCACCCTCACCGACCTGCTGAAACGCGCACTGGACGGCCTGAACGCCCGCCCCGGGCGCTAGGCCGGGCTCGGCGGATCCCGTCGAGCCGGGGTGAGATCCAGTCCACCGGCGGGCCGCATCGCCGTGGCTGTTGCGCCGTGCGGTGCGGAATCACCGCCGCCGCTGGCCCGCGGGCTGCGGGATCGCGGCCGGCACCGGCCCGCGTAAGCGCCGCCGCCACCCGGCGCACGAGGGGTCACGGGACCGCTGCGGCTGTTGCGCCGCGTGATGTGGCAGTGCAACAGCCAGCCACTGGCCGTGGGGCCACGGGAAGCGCCACTGCCACTGGCCTCCGGGACCCTAGGGATTGCCACGGCTCGCGCGGCGCCACGAAGCCGATGTCTGATGCGGCCGATGTCTGATGCGGCGGATGGCTGAGGCGGCCCATCGCTGCGGCTGACGTGGCCGACGGCTGACGTGGTCGTCGGCCGACACGCATCGTCGGTCGGCGCGGTGGCGCAAGCGCGCGGTGGCGCAAGCGCGCGGTGGCGCAAGCGCGCGGTGGCGCAAGCACGCGACGGCGCAAGCACGCGACGGCGCGAGCGGTGCGCGGCCTGACTCCGGGGGCGGCCCGCGGTCAGGCCGGGATGAGCTCCCGCTCCTCCGGCGCGGCGGCCTCGGCGCGGCGGGAGCGGCGGAGGGCGCGGATCGCCAGCGTGGCGGCTGCCAGCCAGCCGATGATGATCAGGGCGTAGACCACGGAGGTCGTGCCGCCGGTGATGTCGAAGGACTTCATCAGCGTTCGTGCGTTGGTCAGCACGATCATGCCGCCGACGACCGCGCCGAGCAGTTGTGCCGGGACGATCCGGACCAGCCAGGCCGCGATCGGTGCCGCGATGAGGCCGCCGGCCAGCAGGGCCAGGACCGTGCCCCAGACGAAGCCGGAGGTGCCGAGGCCGAGGAGGAAGCCGGCGCTGGCGGCGAGTGCGACCACGAATTCGGACGTGTCCACCGAGCCGATCACCTTGCGCGGCTCCATCCGGCCGCTGACCAGCAGGGACGGGGTGGCGACCGGGCCCCAGCCGCCGCCACCGGTGGCGTCGACGAAGCCGGCGACCAGGCCGAGCGGGGCCAGGAAACGGCTGCGCAGCGGCGAGCGGTTGATCACGCGGCCGATCGGGCGGGCGAAGCGGACCAGCAGGTAGACGCCGAGCGCGAGCAAGATGCCGGCCATCCACGGCTCGGCGGCCTCGGTGGAGAGTGCGCTGAGCGCGGTGGCACCGAGGAACGCGCCGAGCGCGCCGGGCAGCGCGATCCGCCGGACCACGCGCCAGTCGACGTTGCCGAAGCGCCAGTGCGCGGTGCCGGCGGCGAGCGTGGTGCCGATCTCGGCGAGGTGCACGGACGCGGACGCGGACGCCGGGGTCAGGCCCGCCACCAGCAGCAGCGTGGTGGAGGTGACGCCGTAACCCATGCCGAGTGCGCCGTCGACGAGCTGCGCTGCGAACCCGACCAGTGCCAGCACGACCAGCTTGCGCATCCCACACCACCCATCTGTCAGACAATGTCGATCAGATTAGTGGAGATTAGCCGCGAGGTCGAGCACCGTCCAGCTGATGAGAGGGTCGGGCTATACCCAGGCGCGCGGATCGGCGGCCAGTTCCTGCACCCGGTCGGGCAGCTTGCCGGCGGCGATGTCGGCGAGCGTGACCAGCTCCAGGATCTCCCGTTCACTGGCGCGCAGCGCGATCCAGACCTCCTGGAGCGCCACCGCCGCACCGGAGTAGCCGAGGTCCTCGGGGCGCTGACCGCGCACGTTCGCCAACGGGCCGTCGATCACCCGGATCACGTCCGCCAGCGAGATCTCCGTGGCCGGCCGGGCCAGCCAGTAACCGCCCTCTGGGCCGCGCTGGGCGTGCACGATGCCGCCGCGGCGCAACTGGAGCAGGATGCTCTCCAGGAACTTCGGCGGGATCTCCTGCGCCCGTGCGATGCGCTCGGCGGTGAGCGGGTTACCCGGGCGCGCCGAGCGCGACGTGGGGTCCGGCACCGCGTCGGCGGCGGCTTGGGCGAGTTCGGCGACCGCGCGGAGCGCATAGTCGACCCGTGCGGACAGACGCATAAAAGAAGAGTATCCGCATCGGGAATGAGCCTTTTCCCACCCTGCGTGAAAGCCGGAGCGACACGACGGGGTGACGCCGAACCGCCCGAAGCCGCACCGCGCGACGCGGGCCGCGCGACGCCGCACCGCGCGACGCTGAGCCTCACTGCGCGACACGGGCCGCATGGCGTCTGGGCCGCCTGGCGCCGCACCGAGCGGCGCGTAGCGCCGCACCGAGCGGCGCTGAGCCTCACTGCGCGACCCGAGCGGCGCTGAGCCTCACTGCGCGACCCGAGCGGCGCTGAGCCTCACTGCGCGACCCGAGCGGCGCTGAGCCTCACTGCGCGACCCGAGCGGCGCTGAGCCTCACTGCGCGACACGGGCCCCCGTGACGCCGAGCGACACGGGCCGCATGGCGCTGGGCCGCGTGGCGCCGCACCGAGCGCCGCCGAGCCGCACCGCGCGACGCGAGCCGCGTGACGCCGCGCGACATGGACCGCGCGACACCGGGCCGCGTGACGCGGACCCGCCGAGGCTAGCCGCCCACCCGCCGCAGCAGGCCCTCCTGGACCGCGCTGGCGATCAGGCGCCCGTCCGCGGCGAACATCCGCCCGTCCGCCAGGCCGCGTGCGCCGGACGCGGACGGGCTGGAGCAGTCGTAGAGGAACCACTCGTCGGCCCGGAACGGCCGGTGCAGCCAGAGCGCGTGGTCGAGGCTCGCGCCGACCACGCCGCCCGGGCCCCACACCTCGCCGTGCGTGGCCAGCACCGCGTCGAGCAGCGTCAGGTCGGACGCGTAGGTCAGCGCGGCCGCGTGGATCAGCGGGTCGTCGGGGAGCTTGCCGTCGATGCGCATCCACACGCGCGGTTCCGCGTTGACCGGCCGGTCGCCGGGTGGCACCCAACCGGGTTCGCCGAGGTAGCGCACGTCGATGGCGTGCGGTCCGGCTGCGGCCAGCACGGCGAGCCGTTCCGGGTAGCGCGCCATCCGTTCGGACACGGTCGGCACGTCCTCCGGCGCCGGGACGCCGGCCGGGAACGGCTCGTGGTGGTCCAGTCCTTCCTCGGCCACGTGGAACGAGGCGGACATGAAGAAGATGACCGTGTCGTGCTGGTAGGCGACGGAGCGCCGCACCGAGAACGACCGGCCGTCCCGGATGTTCTCCACCCGGAACTCGATCGGCACGGCCGGGTCGCCCGGCCGTACGAAGTAGCCGTGCAGCGAGTGCACGGTGCGGTCCGGTTCCACGGTGCGCCCGGCCGCGACCAGTGCCTGCGCGGCGACCTGGCCGCCGAAGATGCGCTGCCGGGAGACCTGCGGGGTGTGGCCCCGGAACTCCGACGGGCCCAGCCGCTGGAGGTCGAGCATCTCCAGCAGCTGGTTCACCGCGGCCTGCCCGGAGGCAGGGACGTCACTCACGCGGAGAGCGTGCCGAGCTGGTGCACGCGCAGCGTGTTCGTCGAGCCGGGCGTGCCGGCCGGGGTGCCGGCCACGACGACCACGTAGTCGCCGGGCTTGAACTGGCCGAGGCCGAGCAGCGCGCCGTCGACCTGCCGGAACATGTCGTCGGTGTGCTCCACGAACGCGGTCTGGAACGTCTGCACGCCCCAGCTGAGCGCCAGCTGGTCGCGGACCTCCGCGATCGGCGTGAACGCCAGCAGCGGCAGCTCGCAGTGCAGCCGGGCCAGGCGGCGCACGGTGTCACCGGTCTGCGAGAACGCGACCAGCGCCTTCGCCCCGATGTTCCGCGCGATCTGGGACGCGGCCACGGTCAGCGCGCCACCGTGCGTGCGCGGGTCGTGCTGCAGGCGCGGCACGCCGAACTCGCCGGACTCGGTGGTCTCGATGATCTTGGCCATGGTGCTGACCGTCAGGACCGGGAACTTGCCGACGCTGGTCTCGCCGGACAGCATCACCGCGTCCGCGCCGTCGAGCACCGCGTTCGCCACGTCGGAGGTCTCCGCGCGGGTGGGCCGCGAGTTCTCGATCATGGAGTCGAGCATCTGGGTGGCCACGATGACCGGCTTCGCGTTCTCCCGGCAGAGCTGCACCAGCTTCTTCTGCACGAGCGGCACCTGGTCGAGCGGCATCTCCACGCCGAGATCACCGCGAGCGACCATCACACCGTCGAACGCCTCGACGATCGCCTCCAGGTGGGTGACCGCCTCCGGCTTCTCCACCTTGGCCAGGACGGGGCGGCGGATGCCCTCCTCGTCCATGACGCTGTGCACCAGCTTGATGTCCTCCGGCGTGCGCACGAAGGAGAGCGCGATCAGGTCCGCGCCGATCCGGAGCGCGAACCGCAGGTCCTCGGCGTCCTTCTCGGACATGGCGGGCACGCTGACGGCCACGTTGGGCAGCGAGACGCCCTTGTTGTTCGAGACCTTGCCACCCTCGACGACGAGGACGTGGATGTCGTTGTCCTCGACGTTGGTGACCTCGACGGCGACCCTGCCGTCGTCGATCAGGAGTCGGTCGCCGACCTTGACCTCCTGCGGGAGCTTGCGGTAGGTGCACGAGACGCGGGTGGCCGAGCCGATGATGTCATCGCCGGTGATGACCACGGAGTCCCCGGTGCGCCACTCGTGCGGGCCGTTCTCGAACCGGCCGAGCCGGATCTTCGGCCCCTGCAGGTCCGCCAGGACGGCGACGGCGCGGCCCGAGGCCTTCGCGGCCTCCCGCACCAGCTGGTAGACCTGCTCGTGATCGGAGTGGTCACCGTGGCTGAAGTTCAGCCGGGCCACATCCATGCCGGCCTCCACGAGACCCCGGATGCGTTCCGGGGACGAGGTCGCGGGGCCGAGAGTGCAGACGATTTTCGCGCGGCGTGTCACATACCTCAGGCTAGCCCTGTGCCGGTACCCGCGTGGTGCCCACCCCCAGACGACACGACCTGCCTGAACGTGCCTTAAGTCCTGGTCGTGCCGGGCCGATGGCCACCCGGCGCATGCTTTTGGGATGATCGGCGGATGCCCCGACCGCCGAAGCGCCACGACCACGACGCCGGCGGCCCGGCCGAGCTGCTGGCCGCGAAGGCCGCGCTCCGCGACGAGGTCTGGGACGCGCTGATCGCGGCGAAGGCGGCCCGGTTCCCCGGTGCCCGGCACCGCATCTCCAACTTCATCGGCGCCGAGGCCGCGGCCGAGCGCCTGCGCGCGCTGCCCGAGTGGGCCGCCGCCCGCACGGTCAAGGCGAACCCGGACTCCGCGCAGCTGCCGGTCCGCCAGCGCGCGCTGCAGGACGGCAAGACCGTCTTCATGGCCGTGCCCCGGCTGGCCGAGCCGGAGCCGTTCTTCCTCCTCGACCCCGCGCACCTGGCCGACACGCCACGTCGCGCCGCGTCGATCGCCGGCGCGACCCGTTCCGCCCGCCGCGTCCCGGTCGCCGAGCTCACCGCGGTCGACCTGGTGGTGACCGGCTGCGTGGCCGCCGGCGCGGACGGTGCCCGGCTCGGCTAGGGGGGTGGCTTCGCCGACCTGGAGTACGCGGTCGCGTCCGCCGCCGGCCTGATCGGCCCGCACACGCTGGTGGTCACCACGGTCCACGAGACCCAGGTCCGTCCCGCCGGCGACATTCCCACCACGAGCCACGACGTCCCGCTCGACCTGATCGTCACGCCGTCCCGCGTGATCGACTGCCGCCCGCACCGCCCCGCGCGCGCCACCGGCCGCATCGACTGGGCCGACCTCACCGAGGAGAAGATCGCCGCGATCCCGCTCCTCCAGCAACTGCGCAAAAGCCTTTAAAAGCAGATATTCCCGCTCCCGGCGTGGCCGGGCTCCGAGCGCTCCCGCGGGCACCGGTCGGCCGCGAGCGGCCTCCCTGCACGTCCCGGCCCACTCACCACGACCCCGCGCTCCACCGCGCCGGCCGCCGCCTCGATCGGGGCCTCCCGCCGGAACCGGAACGGCATGGGGCGCGCCCGCTCGCGGTGCGGGGCGCCCCGACGTAGTCGGAACGGTGGGGGAGGCGCCCGGATCGCGGTGCGGGGTGGTCTCGACGTAGCCGGAACGCGGTGGGGCACGTTCCGAGTGTGGTGCGGGGTGGCGGTTGTTCCGGACCACGGCGAATCCGGCAGGGAGGAGCGCCAGCGACGACCGGTGCCCGCGGGAGCACTCGGAGCTCAGCCACGCCGGAAGCGGGAAAATCGTCCTTTATCGATTTTGGGCCGGTGGGTTTCGGGCTCCGGTGGTCTCGCCGCTTGGCGGGTTCAGCCCTTGACCGCGCCGATGATGACGCCCTTGGTGAAGTGGCGCTGGATGAACGGGTAGACGATCAGGGCCGGGATGACCGTGACGATGACGACGGCCATCTTGATGGCGAGGCTGGGCGGGGCGGAGTAGCCGATGCCGGGGATGTGCACGACGGCGCCGCCGCCGACGTTGGGTGGGGCCTGGCCGAGCAGGATGTAGCCCTGGAGCAGGCGTTGCAGCGGCTGCAGGTCGTTGCGGTCGATGTAGAGGATGGCGTTGAAGAACGCGTTCCAGTAGCCGACCGCGTAGAACAGGCCGATGACGGCGACGACCGCCTTGGACAGCGGCAGCACGATGCGGGTGAGGATGCGGAACTCGCCGGCGCCGTCGATCCGGGCGCTGTCGAGCAGCTCGGCCGGGATGTTCATGAAGAACGCGCGCAGCACCACCAGGTTGAACGCCTGGATCGCGGTCGGCAGCGTGAGCGCGAGCAGGTTGTTCTTGAGCCCGAGGCCGGTGACCACCAGGTACGACGGGATCATGCCCGGGTAGATCAGGAATGTGAGCAGGAAGTAGAACAGCAGCGGCCGGTGCGCGACGGAGTTGCTGCGGGACAGGCCGTAGGCGGCGAGCACGGTGAGCGTGAGGCTGATCGCGGTGCCGATGAACGTGATCAGCGTGCTGATCCAGACCGCGCGGCCGATCAGCCCGCCGGAGAAGATCACGACGTAGGCGGACGGGTCGAACTCGCGCGGAACGATCACGTAGCCGCCGGCCTCGTTGATCGTTTCGGCCGAGGAGAGGCTGGTGACCAGCACGACCCAGAGCGGGACCAGGACGGCGGCGGTGACCAGCGTCAGGATGGTGCCCTTGCCGAGCTGGCCGAGGACGCTGGGCTTCTCCGCCCAGACCGGGCGGCGGGAGGTGCGACGCGGCGCGACGACAGTCATGATTTTTGATAGATCCCTTGCTCGCCGAACCGGTGTGCGATCTTGTTGGCGGCCAGGATCAGGACCAGCCCGACCGCGGCCTTGAACAGGCCCGCCGCGGCACCGATGCCGTACTGCTGGACGACCACGCCGCGGTAGTAGACGTAGGTGTCGAGGACCTCGGCGGCCTGCCGGCCGACCGCGTCGCGTTGCAGGATGAACTGCTCGAAGCCGACGTTGAGCGCGTCGCCGAGCCGCAGGATGAGCAGCAGGATGATGACGGAGCGCAGGCCGGGCAGCGTGATGTGCCACAGCCGGCGCCAGCGTCCGGCGCCGTCGGCCGCGGCGGCCTCGTAGAGCGTCGGGTCGATCGCGGCCAGCGCGGCCAGGAAGATGATCATGCCCCAGCCGGCGTCCTTCCAGACCGCCTGCGACGTGACCAGCACGATGAACGCGTCCGGGTTCGTCATGATGTCCGGCGGCGTGTAGCCGGCGTCCCGGACGACCTGGGCGAGCAGCCCGGCGCCGCCCAGCATCAGCTGGAAGAACGAGACGACCAGCACCCAGCTGAAGAAGTGCGGCAGGTAGACCACGCTCTGGATGAACGACCGCAGCCTCGGCGACAGCACGCTGTGCAGCAGCAGCGCCAGGACGATCGGCAGCGGGAAGTAGAAGACCAGCTGGAAGACCAGGATGGCGAGCGTGTTGCGCAGCGAGTCCCAGAACGACGGGTCCTTGAACAGCGCCTCGAAGTTGCCGAAGCCGATCCACTCGCTGTAGAGGAACGCCTCCAGCGGCGAGTCGCCGGCGAACGGGTTGTAGTCCTGGAACGCGACCACGTTGCCCAGCGTCGGCACGTAGTGAAAGACCAGGACCAGCAGGAACGCCGGTACGACCATGAGCAGCAGCGGCCAGTCGCGGCGCAGCCGGTCCCGGAGGTTGCGGCGGTTGCGGCGGTGGCGGCGGTGGCGGGTGGCGGGGATCTCGGCGAGGGGCTGGGCCGGTGCGTCATCCGGCCCGGCCACCTCGACCGCGTTCGGTGCGCTCATCGGCCGTTGTCGGCCAGGACTTTGGCGTAGAACTCGCGGGCCTCGTCACCGCCGGTGTTGCGCCACTCGGTGACGATCGACTCCAGGTCGGTGATCGGCCGGCGGCCGCGCATGATGTCGGTCAGCTTGTCCTCGGTGGGCTGCGCGATCGTGGCGATCCTGGTGGGCGTCTCCACCTTGATGCCGGTCCACGGGTCCGGTTCGGCGTACTGGATCGCGTCGTTGGCCCAGGTGAGGAAGTCCTGCGCGTAGTTCGGCACGTCCGCGCCGCCGACGATGACCGCCGGGCGCCCGCCGAGGAAGCCGAACTGGTTCGCGAACTCCTTGGTGTAGAGGTCGTTGGTGACCGGGGTGCCGTCCGCCGCGCGGGTGAAGTGGGTGCCCTCCACGCCGTACTCGCGCAGCTCGTACTCCTTGGTGCCGAACGGCGCGGCGGTCCAGTTGAGCACGCGCAGCAGTTCCTCGGTGCGGGCCTGGCCGAGGCCCTTCTTGACGAACGTCCAGATGATGCCGGGCGTGCCCTGCCAGCGGACCGGCTTCTGCCCGGGCGCGGCGCCGAACACCTTGATCGGCTGGAGGTTGAACTGCGGGTTGACCCGGGCCTCGTCGCGCTGCAGGCCGCGCCAGACGCCGAGACCGCCCTGCCAGCAGACCACCTTGCCGGCGCGGAGCAGCGCGTTCGCGTCACCGCCCTTGCTGCCGGCCAGGTCCGGGTGCATCAGGCCGTCCCGGTGGATTCGGATCATGAACTCGACGGCCTGCTTGTACTCCGGGGTCTCGTACTTGTGCACGAGCGTGCCGTCCGGGTTCTTCCGCCAGCCCTGCTGCGAGCCGGGCACGCCGAGCGCCTGCTGCACCTCGGCCGCGATGTCACCGAACGCCCAGACGCCCTTGCCCGGGTCGGTGAGCTTCTTGCCGTACGCGTACAGCTCGTCCAGGTTCGTCGGGTCGGCCAGCCCGGCCGCCTCCGCGAGGTCCTTGCGGTGGAACAGCGCGTACGGGAACGGGCTGTCCGTCGGGAACGGCACGCCCATCAGCTTCCCGCCCCAGACCGAGTCCTTCCACGCCGCGGTGGGCAGCCCGGCCAGCATCGGGTAGTTCGCGCCCTTCTCCTTCGCGAGGAACGGCGTGAGGTCCTCGAACAGCACGTGCGCGCCCTCGGAGAAGCGGGCGATGCGCCCGATGTCCCAGCCCGGGATGACCAGCAGCTCCGGCACGTCCCGCGCGCCGACCATCGCGTTGACCTTCTCGCTGTACGTGTTGCCGTCCTGCACGCTGAACTGGATCGGCACGCCGAGCGCGGTGTTCACCGCGTCCACGTAGGCGTTCTGCCCGGTGGCCGGCGGCGGCGGGCCCCACCAGGGCGTGGTCGCGGAGATCGGGGTGCCGCTGGTGCCCGGCTTCTCGGTGATCGCGGCGACCGTGCTGGACGGGTACTTGACGTAGCCGTCCGCGACCGGCGGCGTGCCCTTGATGTCCGGCTGCACCAGCTGGACCGGCTTGTGGTCCGGCACGACCGCGCTGGCCGCGTCCGCGTTCGTGGCGGACCCGGTGGAGCCCGGCTCCCGGCTGCAGCCGGTCAGCAGGCCGCCGCCGGCCACGGACGCGGCACCCAGGCCGACCATGCCTAAAAATGTCCGGCGGTTCGTCACCGGGCGCTCCTCTCGGATATGTCTGAGGCGCTAGAGTTAGTTCGTCTGATGACTAAACAAAGTAGCCGACGGTGCAGGGCCCCACAAGGGAGGCGCCGAGCGGTGGATGGGGCATGATGTGGTCGGGACACCGGGGAGCGGGGCTAAACGTTGATCACCATGCAGACCGGCCCGCAGCCGGCCGACTTCGCCGACGTGCGGGCGACCAACCTGGCCGTCGTGCTGCGCCACGTGCGCGCGCACGGCCCGGTCTCCCGGGCCGGCATCGCGGCCGCCACCGGGCTGAACAAGGCCACGGTCTCCAGCCTGGTCGCGGACCTGATCGAGCGCCGCCTGCTGCGCGAGACCGGCCTGGCGGAGAACCGGATCGGCCGGCCCGCCACCATGCTGGTGCTGGACGGCTCGGCGTACGCGGCGATCGGCATCGAGGTCACCGGCGACCACCTGACCGCGGTCGCGGTCGACCTGGCCGGAGAGCAGCTGCTCTCCTGGCGCCGTGCGTTCGCCGGCCGGTCCGAGTCCGGCCGCGGCGTCAGCGCGATCGCGGCGCTGGCCGGGCGGGCCGCGTCCCGGGCGGCCGCGCAGGGCCGGCAGGTGCTCGGCCTGACCGTGGGCGTGCCCGGCCTGGTCGACGAGGCCGGCGCGGTGCACCGCGCGGACGCGCTCGGGTGGTCCGGCGTCGACCTGCGCGGTGACCTGATCAAGGCGCTGCGCAAGCCGGAGTACGAGGTGGCCGTGGACAACGACGCGAACCTCGCCGCGCTCGCCGAGCAGCGCTACGGCGGCCACGCCGGCGCGCGGAACCTGATCTACGTGGCCGGCGAGACCGGTCTCGGCGCCGGCCTGATCGTCGACGGCCGGTTGCTGCGCGGCGGGCGCGGCTTCACCGGCGAGATCGGCCGGCTCCAGCTGCACGGCGGCACGTTGCAGGAACTGGCCGGCATCGAGTCGCTGATCCAGCGCGCGCTGCCGGACGCGGACGCGGAGGGCCCGATCGCCGACTTCGCGCCGGAGGTGGAGCGGGTCGCCGCCGCGGCCCGGGCCGGCGACGCCCAGGCGCTCGCGGCACTGCGCGACGTGGGCCGCCACCTCGGGCACGGCCTGTCCATGCTGGTCAGTCTGCTCGACCCGGAGGTGATCGTGCTCGGCGGCTACTTCGTGCCGCTGACCGAGTGGCTGCTCCCGGCCGTGCGGGCGGAGATCGGCGTGGAGCCCGGCGGCGTGACGCTCGCCGGTTCCGCGGTCGGGCCGGGCGCGGCCGCGACCGGTGGCGCGGCCCGCGTGCTGGACGCGCTGGACGCCGGCGTGCTGCCGACGCTCACGGCCTGACCGACTTTTTTGATGCGGTGCGTTTCATTGATCTTGGGTGTAGCCGCAGGCTGCGATGGGAGCGGTTCCATCGACGCATGCGACGACATCGAATCGATGCTTCTCACCCCTTGACCGGGCCTGGCCGGGGGTGCAAACCTCAGGTTGCTCCGGGCGTAACACGCTGGAAACCGTGTGACCTCGGAGCTTTTCTCGAACGTTCGTCGAAGCGCTTCGAGGAACCTCTCGCGCTCCCACCAGAGCTGTACGGCGCAGTCAAAGGATGACCCCGTGAGCGAACTTCAGCGCACCGACTTCCGCGACCCCGAGCAAGCGCTTTCCTCCCGGGTCGAGGACCTGCTCGGCCGACTCACCCTCGCGGAGAAGGTCGCGCTGCTGCATCAGTACCAGGCAGCGGTGCCGCGCCTCGGCGTGGAACGGTTCCGGACCGGCCAGGAAGCGCTGCACGGCGTCGCCTGGCTCGGGCCGGCCACCGTGTTCCCGCAGGCGATCGGCCTCGCCAGCAGCTGGGACCCGGACCTGGTCCGCCGGGTCGGCGCCGCGGTCGGCGACGAGGTGCGCGGCCACCACCACAAGGACCCGGAACGCGCCGGGCTCAACGTGTGGGCGCCGGTGGTCAACCCGCTGCGCGACCCCCGCTGGGGCCGCAACGAGGAAGGCTACGCCGAGGACCCGTGGCTGACCGGCGTGATGGGCACCGCCTACGCCCAGGGCCTGCGCGGCGACCACCCGTTCTACCTGCGCACCGCGCCCACGCTCAAACACTTCCTCGGCTACAACAACGAGACCGACCGGGCGCTGACGTCCAGCAACCTGCCGCCGCGCGTCCTGCACGACTACGAGCTGCCCGCGTTCCGGGCACCGCTCGACGCCGGCGCCGCGGTCGCGGTGATGGCCTCCTACAACCTGGTCAACGGCGTGCCCGCGCACCTCAGCCCGCTGATCGCGGAGGAACTGGCGGACGTGCTGGTGGTCGGCGACGCGGCCGCGGTCTCCAACATCGCCCGCGACCAGCGCGTGCTGCCCGACCACGTCGAGGGATTCGCGGCCGCGCTGCGGGCCGGCGTGGACTGCATGACCGAGGACGGCGACGACTCCGGGCCGACGCTGCGGCACCTGACCGAGGCGCTGGACCGCGGCCTGATCGACGAGTCGCACGTGGACGCCGCCGCCCGCCGCATCCTGACCGTGCGGTTCCGGCTCGGCGAGTTCGACCCGCCGGAGCGCAACCCGTACGCGGCGACCACCGCGGACGCGATCAACTGCGCCGCTCACCAGGCCCTCGCCCGCGAGGCCGCGCGCGCCTCCGTGGTGCTGCTGAGGAACGACTGCGGGCCGCTCCTGCCGCTGACCGCCGGCGCCCGGGTCGCGGTGATCGGCCCGCTCGGCGACACCGTGCACGAGGACTGGTACTCCGGCAGCCTGCCCTACCAGGTCACGCCGTACCGGGCGATCGCCGGGCGCGGGCCGGCCACGTTCACCGAGGGCGTCGACCGGATCGCCGTGCAGACCCCGCGCGGGTACGTGTCCGGGCCGGACGACGGCCCACTGCGCGGCGACGCGGACACCCCCGGCCACTACGACGTGCTCGACTACGGGTACGGCGTGATCGCGCTCCGCGCCGTCGCGAACGGGCGGTTCACCGCGGTGTCCGAACCCGGCGGGCCGCTCGTCGCCGACCAGCCCGGCCCGAACGGCTGGGAGGTCCACGAGACGTTCGACACCGCGGACGCCGGCGACGGACGGCTGCACCTGCGGCACCGGCAGACCGGCCGGTGGATCGCGCTCGGCGACGACGGGCTGCTGCGCGCGTCCGCGACGACCGCCGCGGACGCGGTACCGCTCACCGTCGACCTGATCCTCGACGGCACCGGTGCCGCGGTGGCCGCCGCCGCGGACGCGGACGTGGCCGTGGTCGTGCTCGGCAACCACCCCATGGTCAACGGCCGGGAGACCGAGGACCGGCCCGGCCTCGGCCTGCCCGCGTCCGCGGAGTCGCTGCTGCGCGCCGTGCACGCCGCCAACCCACGCACCGTGCTCGCGCTGACCAGCAGCTACCCGTACGCGATCGACGCGACCGGCGTCCCCGCGGTGCTCTGGTCCGCGCACGGCGGCCAGGAACACGGCACCGCGCTCGCCGACGTGCTCTTCGGCGCGGACACCGACGGGCACCCGGTCGACGCGGCCGGACGGCTCACCCAGACCTGGTACCGGTCCGAGGCGGAACTGCCGGACCCGCTCGACTACGACATCGTCGCCACCGACGCCACCTACCTCTACTACCGGGGCACACCGCTGTTCCCGTTCGGGCACGGGCTCAGCTACACCCGGTTCACCTACCGGGACCTGCGGCTCAACGCGACCACGATCGGCCCGGACGGCACCGTCGAGGTGTCCGCCGAGGTCACCAACGCCGGGGACCGCGCCGGCGTGGAGGTCGTGCAGCTCTACACGCACCAGCAGCGCTCCCGGGTCAAACAGCCGCTGCGAGCACTGCGCGGCTTCGCCCGGATCCGCCTCCAACCCGGCGAGAGCACCCGCGTCACGCTGCCCCTGCGCGCGGCCGACCTGGCGTTCTGGGACGTCACCCGCGGCCGGCCGGTGATCGAGGCGGCCCGGCACACCGTCGCGATCGGACGGTCCAGCGCCGACCTCGCGCTGACCACCACGCTCACCGTGCGCGGCGAACGGATCCCGGACCGCGACCCGTCCGCGCCGCTGCGCGCCGTGGACAACGACGACTACGACGGCGTGCTGCCCACGCACCACGACATGCTCACCGCCACCCGCGCGGACGCCTGGGCCGCGTTCGAACACGTCCACTTCCGGGACCAGGCGTGGGTACGGGTCCGCGGCACCGGCCCGGGCACGGTCACGCTGCGGCTCGACGACCCGGCCGGGCCGGTGCTGGCCACCGTCGAACTGCCCGCCCCGCTCGGCGAGGTGACCGCGCCGGTGCCACCGGTGGGTGGTGTACGCGACCTGTTCCTCGTCTACGGCGGCGCGGGCATTACGGTGAGCGATATGACGTTCACGGTGACCGGGAGGGGCGGCGGTGGCTGAGGTCTCCGTACCCGCACAGGGCGGCCCGTCCGACGAGGACCGGCCGGCACCCGGGCGGCGCACCACCGGCCGCCGCGCCGCCGGGAAACGACCGGACATGGTCACCATCACCGACGTGGCCAAGCACGCCGGCGTCGCGGTCAGCACCGTGTCCTACGTGCTCAGCGGCAAACGCGCGATCTCCGCGATCACCCGGGAGCGCGTCCTGGCCAGCATCCGCACGCTCGGGTACCACCCGCACGCCGGCGCCCGCGCGCTCGCCAGCCGCCGCTCCAACGTGATCGCGCTGGTCCTGCCGCTGCGCACCGGCATGCACCTGCCGGTCCTCATGCAGTTCGCCACCGCGGTCGTCACCACCGCCCGGCAGTACGACCACGACGTCCTGCTGGTCACCGCGGACGAGGGACCGCACGGGCTGCGCCGGATCGCCGCGTCCGCCATGGTCGACGGCATCGTGCTGATGGACGTGGAGATGCGCGACCCGCGCGTACCGCTGCTGCACGACCTGGAACGGCCCAGCGTGCTGATCGGCTTCCCGGCCGACGCGGGCGGGCTCACCTGCGTCGACCTGGACTTCTACCGGGCCGGCGCCGCGTGCGTGGAACACCTGGTCGCGCTCGGCCACCGATCGCTGGCACTGCTCGGCGCGCCCGCGGTCGTCTACGAACGCGACACCGGATACGCCCGGCGCACCCGCTCCGGCTTCCTGGAGACCGCCCGGCGCCACGGCGCGGCCGCGATCGCGCAGCCGTGCGAGGAGACCTACCCGGCGGTCCGCGACGGGCTCGCCCGGCTGCTCGCCGAACGCCCCGACCTGACCGGCCTGGTCGTGCACAACGAGGCCGCGGTCGCGCACGTGCTCGCCGCGCTCCCGGCGCTCGGCCGGCGCGTGCCCCGCGACATGTCCGTGGTCGCGATCTGCCCGGACGAACTGGCGGAGCGCTCCGACCCGGCGCTGTCCTCGGTGCTGATACCGGCCGAGGAGGTCGGCCGGCAGGCGGTGTCGCTGCTGATCAGCAAGGTCGAGGGCGAGCCGGTCCCGGACGCCACGCTGCTCGACCCGCGCCTGACCGCCCGCGCCAGCACCGCCTCCGCCCGCCCGGCGATCTCCCTCTCGGCCGGCCTCGACGGCTGACCGGCCGAGAGGGAGATCGGGTTCTCGGGCTTGCGACGCGTGGCGTGCAGGGAGGCCGGCCAACGGCCGACCGGTGCCCGCGGGAGCATGCGGAACCGGAGTCGCCGGAAGCGGGAAGATCGGCCCCTGGAGGTCGGTCCGGTCGCGACAGCGATCGGGGCGCCGGCTGGCCGACGCCCCGATCCCACGTGGACGCCCCCACCATGGCGCGCCACGCCCGGCTAATTTTTCCGTGTGTCCAAACTAAGTGTCAACACTTCACGAGCGTTTCCGTGCCGGGAAATAAATCGACCTGTACGGATGTGTTGTTCGGCAGGCCGACGACCGTCCGCACCCGGCGCGGAGCGGTCAGCGTCGCCTCCAGACCGGCCGGGGACCAGGACATCCGGACGATCCGGACCGGGCCGCGAGCCAGCAGCCCGGACACCGCACCACGCGGCCAGGCCGCCGGCAGCGCCGGCAACAGATCCACCCGCCCCCCGCCGGACCGGACCAGCATCGACGCGACCAGCGCCGGCAACGCACCCGCGACGTCCACGTTGAAAATCTCGCCGCGGTTGTGCGTCGGCACCAGCGACGGCCGGAAATAGCGACCGGCCAGCCGGGTCAGCGCACCGTACGCCTCCGCCGCCAGACCCAGCCGGGCCGCGGCGATGCCGAGCTGCGCCAGACCGTAGGCCATCTCGTCCGCCTCCTGCCCGTCCCACCACGCCAGCCGCGCGCGGATCGCCCGCGCCGCCGCCGCCCGCACCGCCGGATCACCGAACGCGGGATCACCGCCGTACCAGAGCGGATACAGATGACTCGCATGCCGGTGCCCCGGCGCGTCCGCCAGACCCGGATCCACCCACTCGGCCAGCAGACCGTCCGCGTCGACCCGGTACGCCGGCAGCGCCGCCAGCAGCGACCGCCAGCGCGCCGCCCGCGGATCCGCCGGCGCGAACCGCAGCAGATCCCGGAGCAGGCCGGCCGTCGCGGCGACGTCCATCGTCGCGTCCACGCACGCCTGCGAACCCGTGTTCGACGGCGCGTTCTCCGGCGAGTACGACGGGGCGAACCGCGCCCGGCCGTCCGTCACCGTGACGAAACCCAGGTGGAAGTCCGCGACCTCGGCCAGGAACGGCACCGCCCGCTCCCGCAGGAACACCTCGTCGCCGGTGTGCTCGTAGAACTCGGCGAACAACCGCGCCAGCCACGCCGCACCCGCGGTCCAGAACGTCTGGCACCAGCGCGGGCCGAAATGGTTCACCAGCGCGTGCGAGCTCTGATGCACCGGCGCCAGCAGGCCGTCCACGCCGTACAGGCGGCGCGCGTTCACCCGCATGTCCGGCCGCCGGTCCTCCGCCATCCGCAGCACCGGCTCCAGCAGCTCCGGCGTGTCCGTCGGCGCGAACCCCGCGACCGCGGCCGGCAGATTCCCGTCCAGCGTGTACGCGCTGCGCCACGGCGGCCGGTAACCGCCGCTCCACACGCCCTGCAACGTCGGCGGCAACTCACCCGACGCGGAGATCGCCGCATACCGGCACGCGTTCACCAGCGTCTCCGTCCGATCGCCGGACAAATCAAGACGAAACCGGTGATACAACTCCCCGTGCACCGCGACGTGCACGGCCAGCAACTCCTCGAAACCCCGCACCGGCCACGGGGGTACGGCGGAGCCGGCGATCACGGTGCGCGCCAGCAACAGCAGGCCGCCGGCGTCGCGGGACACCCGGCACTCCACCCGGTACCCGGCGAGCGCACCCGGCCAGTCCGCGGCCGGGAAGGTCGCGACCAGCGACAGGCCGTCGACCGTGGTGCGCACCGGGCACTCCGGGACGCCGTCGACCGGGGCGATCGCCAGCGCACCGTCCGCGCCCGACACCCGGAACACGACCACGTCGTCGGCCCGGGACACGAACGCCGCACACACCACGTCACCCCAGGACTGGGTGACCACCCCGGTCGCGAAGTCGGTGCTCCGCGCGTACCCCACCGCACCGGCCGCCGGCGGACCGCCGCCGTCGCCGGTCGTCGTCGCCGGGGTGAAGGTGATAGTGGCGGCGCCGACCAGCGGGTCGACCCAGCGCACGTCCGCGTAACCCGGTTCCGTCGCGGCCGCGTGCGCGCAGACCCGGTCCGCGGCCGCCGCGAACCGGCGCTCCGCCAGCAACCCGCGCAACTCCGGCAGGATCGCGGCCGTGTCCGGCGGCGGCAGCGGCTCGGCGACCGGCAGGAACAAGCGCTCGTGCGACAGCGTCAGATGGATCGCGTCCGGCCCGCCCCAGAACAGCAGCCCCTGCCGGCCGTTCCCGGAGATCATCGCGTGTTCCCACTCGCGCGCCGGGGAGTGATCCGTGTGAAGATCCATTTACTCACTGTGGCGGCGCGTAAGGCCAGCGTCAATCATCGATATGTTCGCCGCGAATCAACCGGTGGCGACCGGACGTGCGGAAATGAACGCGGAATGCGAATTGCCGCTCAGTGGAGGGCGCATCGGAGCCGGTGGAGGCGGGCACCTGCCTCCACCGGCTCCGTCGGTGCGTTGAGGCACCGGAGCGCCGCCTGGCGCGACCCGTGGCGGTCGTGCCGAGCGGGGGAAAGTCTCTGGCCGCGGGTGGTTCGTGCGGCGACATGAAGAACCTTACGCGCTCGTTCCCGGGCCGCGGGTGACGCAGGGATGAAGATCATGTTTCCAAGCGCTTCGTCCGAGTGATCCCGATCTCACCCGATTTCACGACTTGGCTCCCACGAACCCGTCCAACCGCAGTACGGACGCCCGTTTGGCCACCGAAAGTGTATTCCGCCGACTCATCCGCCACTCCACGCCGAGCCGATCGAGTGACCGTCGGCACAGGTCCATTATGTGGGCGGACTCATTGGTGAACATGTATCGCGGATACGAATATGTGCGTCCCCTCACGGTGACCCGGTTGTCGAACCGGCACCCGTCGGAGTGGATCAGCCCGCGCACGAACGGCTCGGCGTGCTCGCCGACGATCGGCTCCTGCCAGTCGGCCAGCTCTATCGGCCGCTCGTGCTTGTGCCCGGGGCCGTGCTGGGGGAAGAGGCAGGGCCAGTGGTTCCAGAGCGCGCTGACCGCGGTGCACCCGATCTTCGCCCGGTGGTGGACCGAGCGGGCGCCGCACGAGCGCATCGCGGCGTCGACCTCCGCGATGATGCCCGGGTACCGGTTGTCGCAGGAGACCGCCAGCAGCACGGTCCGCCGGGCGCGCACGATGTGGCCGTCGCCGAGGTACTGCCCGAGCAGGTAGGCGTAGGCGGCGGGCGCATCCGGCGGCCGGCGCGGATCCGCACATCGCGGGCAGCGGTCGTCCGGTTGCCGCTCGCGACGCTTGCGAGCGCGCTCGCCGTACAGCCAGTTACCGACGGTGCGCGGGGGAAGGCCGAGTGTCCGCCAGATCAGCCGGAACGGCACACCGTCGGCGTGCATGGCGATCGCCCGGTCACGCAGCTCGGGAGGATGCATCGACACATCGTCGACCCTGCGTATGACAGTTTGTGAGTGCCGAGGGCGGGACTCGAACCCGCACACTCTTTCGAGCGGAGCATTTTGAGTGCCCTGTGTCTACCGTTCCACCACCCCGGCGTCACGCGGCATGTAAAACCTCGTTACGCCGCGCTGAGCAAACCTAGCGTACCCACTACGCTGTTGGCGACGGCACCCGACCGGCCGGGTGTCGGGTTCCAGGAACGTTGGGGGTTGTTCGCGTGGCCGACATGCAGGCGGGTTCGGAGCGTCGTCGGGTGCTGATCGCCGAGGACGAGGCGCTCATCCGGCTCGATCTCGCCGAGATGCTGGTCGAGGAGGGTTACGAGGTCGTCGGTGAGGCCGGCGACGGTGAGACGGCCGTGCGCCTGGCCGGCGAGCTGAAGCCCGACCTGGTCATCCTGGACATCAAGATGCCGATCATGGATGGGCTGGCCGCGGCGGAGCGCATCGCCGGCGACCGGATCGCGCCGATCATCATCCTGACCGCGTTCAGCCAGCGTGACCTGGTGGAGCGTGCCCGTGCCGCCGGCGCGATGGCGTACCTGGTGAAGCCGTTCCAGAAGTCGGACCTGGTGCCGGCGATCGAGATCGCGCTGTCCCGGTACTCGGAGATCGCCGCGCTGGAGTCCGAGGTCGCGGGCCTGTCGGACCGGTTGGAGACGCGGAAGGTGGTCGAGCGCGCGAAGGGCACGCTGATGGCCACGTACGGGATGACCGAGCCGCAGGCGTTCAAGTGGATCCAGCGGACCGCGATGGATCACCGGATGACGATGAAAGAGGTCGCGGAGCGCATCCTCGCGGAGACTCCGAGCGCCTGACCAGGCCGTCTCTCGTTGCTTTTTGTTAAACGCCGATAACTGATTGATAACACGGCGTTGAGGGGCTGTGACGCGGGCTATGATCCGCCAGTCCTGAGGTGACACACCGTCAGGACCCGCGTCAGAGACTTTCGAGGAGCACCGTTGCGTAGAGCCGTGATCATGTTCACGGCCCTCCTGGGTTCCCTGTTCTTCGCTCTCGGTGTGAACGCCACAAGCGCTTACGCCGCCGAGGGTGAGGGTCTGCAGGGGTCGTTGAGCAATCAGAACCAGCCGCTGGCTGGTGTCCGGATCAACGTCACTCAGGATGGCCAGCCGGCCGGATCGGCCGTGTCGGGAGCGGACGGGAAGTGGACTCTTTCCGTACCGCCGGGGTCATATGAGGTGGTCCTCGACGAGAGTTCGCTCCCGGAGGGAGTCGGCCTCCAGGGGACCCTCGGCCCGAACCGCACCCTCGAGGTGTACGAGGGCCAGATGCGGAACGTGCTGTATCCGCTCGGCCCGGTCGGTGCGAACGCGCCGCCGGCAGAGGTGGCGCCGACCATCTGGGACCGCCTGCCGAACCTGGTGTACACCGGCGTGCACATCGGCCTGATCCTGGCGCTGGGCGCGCTGGGCGTCTCGCTGATCTTCGGCACGATGGGCCTGACCAACTTCGCGCACGGTGAGCTGATCACGTTCGGTGCGCTGATGGGCTTCCTGTTCAACGTGACGATCGGGCTGCCGCTGTGGCTGTCGCTGATCCTCGCGGTGGTGGTCGGTGGTGCGTTCGGCTGGTTGCAGGACAGGTTCTTCTGGGGCTGGCTGCGCCGGCGGCGTACCGGTCTGATCGGCATGATGATCGTGTCGATCGGTCTGGCGATGGTGCTGCGGTACGTCTTCCTGTTCCAGTTCCGCGGTGGCACGCAGCAGTACCGGGAGTACGCGGCGCAGCCGGGTATCGAGATCGGTCCGCTGCTGATCGCGCCGAAGAACCTGATCATGGACGTGGTGGCGATCCTGGTGCTGGTCGCGGTGTCGTTCGCGCTGCTGAAGACGCGTCTGGGCAAGGCGACGCGCGCGGTGTCGACGAACCCGTCGCTGGCGGCCGCGTCCGGCATCGACGTCGACAAGATCATTCGACTGATCTGGACGATCGGCAGCGCGCTGGCCGCGCTGGCCGGCGTGATGCTCGGTATGTTCCAGGGCCTGAACTTCCAGATGGGCTTCCAGATCCTGCTGCTGGTCTTCGCGGCGGTGACGCTGGGCGGTCTGGGCACGGCGTTCGGTGCGTTGCTCGGCAGCATGGTGGTCGGCATCGTCACGCAGGTCTCCACGCTGTGGGTGCCGACCGAGCTGAAGAACGTCGGTGCGCTGGCTGCGCTGATCATCATCCTGCTCATCCGGCCGCAGGGCATCCTGGGCCGCCGCGAGCGGATCGGTTAAGGGGGCCGCGCCATGAACTGGGAACTGATCTTCCAGGTCTCCGTCGAGTCGATCATCGGCTCCACCGCGATCATCTACGCACTGGCCGCGATCGGCCTGAACGTGCACTTCGGCTACACCGGTCTGCTGAACTTCGGCCAGTCCGCGTTCCTCGGCGTCGCGGCCTACGGTCTGGCGATGTCGGTGGCCACGTACGGTCTGCCGTTCTGGGCCGGCATCGCCGTCGGCCTGGTCGGCGCGGTGGTGCTGGCGCTGCTGCTGGGCATCCCGACGCTCCGGCTGCGCGCCGACTACCTGGCGATCGTCACGATCGCGGCGGCGGAGATCATCCGCCTGCTGTTCCGCTCGGTGAGCCTGAGCGAGTGGACCGGCGGTTCGGACGGTCTGCAGCGCTTCTCCGACGGTTTCTACGACATGAACCCGTACAGCGCGGGCATCAACCTCGGCGGTCTGATCACCTTCGACTCCCGCGAGATGTGGGTGCTGACGGTCGGCTGGCTCCTGGTGGCGATCTCCTGCCTCATCGTCTGGCTGCTGATGCGCAGCCCGTGGGGCCGGGTGCTGAAGGCGATCCGGGAGGACGAGGACGCGGTCCGCAGCCTCGGCAAGGACGTGTTCTCGTACAAGATCCAGTCGCTGATCCTGGGTGGCGTGCTCGGCTCGCTCGGCGGTTTCATGTTCGCGGTCAGCCGCGCGGCCGTGCAGCCGGACACGTACGGCACCGAGTTCACGTTCTTCGCGTACACCATCCTGATCCTGGGTGGCGCGGCTCGCGTCTTCGGCCCGGTGGTCGGCTCGATGATCTTCTGGTTCCTGATCGTCTTCGTGGACGCGATGCTGATCGAGCTGATCAACGTCGGCGCGATCTCCTCGTCGATCATGGACACCACCCAGGCCGGATCGGTGCGGTACATCCTGGTCGGCCTCGGCCTGATGGCCCTGCTGATCTTCCGTCCGCAGGGAATCTTCGGCGACAAGAAGGAGGTCATGCTCGATGCCCGCTGAGACGCTCCCGTCGCTGGCCGACGTCCCCCGCGAGCCGGGGGCCAAGAAGCCGGACCCGATCCTGGTCGCGGACGGCGTCGTGCGCCGCTTCGGCGGCCTGACCGCGGTCAACGTGCAGCACGTCGAGATCCCGCGCGGCCGGATCACGGCCTTGATCGGCCCGAACGGCGCCGGCAAGACCACGTTCTTCAACCTGCTGACCGGCTTCGACAAGCCCGACGAGGGCTCGTGGACGTTCAACGGCAAGCAGCTCGGCGGCGTGGCCGCGCACCGGGTGGCCCGGCTCGGCATGGTCCGCACGTTCCAGCTCACCAAGGCGCTCAACCGCCTCACGGTGATGGACAACATGCTGCTCGGCGCGACCGGTCAGAAGGGTGAGAACTTCTTCCGGGCGCTGATCCCGGCGATCTGGCGCAGCCAGGAGAAGGAGATCATCGCCCGGGCCGAGGAGCTGCTGGTCCGGTTCAAGCTGGACGCGAAGCGCAACGACTTCGCGGGCAGCCTCTCCGGCGGCCAGCGCAAGCTGCTGGAGATGGCCCGGGCGCTGATGGTCCGGCCGGACATGGTGATGCTCGACGAGCCGATGGCCGGCGTGAACCCGGCGCTGACGCAGTCGCTGCTCGGCCACGTCAAGGCGCTGCGCGAGGACGGCATGACCGTGCTGTTCGTCGAGCACGACATGGACATGGTCCGGGACATCAGCGACTGGGTGATCGTGATGGGCCAGGGCGCGGTGATCGCCGAGGGCACGCCGGACGAGGTCATGGCGGACCCGCGGGTCATCGACGCGTACCTGGGCAGCCAGCACGACGAGCCCGGCGCGGACACCCCGGTCGCCGAGGCCCCCGCCGCGTCGCAGCCCGCGGCTACCGTTGCGGACACGGCCGACGGCACACCCGCCGCCGACAAGCCGGCCGGGGAGGAGAAGGCATGACGGACAAGGTCACCCAGGCCGAGGCGCTCGCCGACGACACCGCCGGTGTGCACGTCGTCGACCGCACCGAGCACGTCGCCGCGGCCGAGGGCGCGCTGGTGCGCTGCGACGAGCTGCTGGCCGGCTACCTGCCGGGCGTGAACATCCTCAACGGCGCCGACCTGTACGCCAAGCAGGGCGAGCTGGTCGGCATCATCGGCCCGAACGGCGCCGGCAAGTCGACGCTGCTGAAGGCGCTGTTCGGCCTGGTCAACATCCGGTCCGGCACGGTCACGCTGGACGGGCAGAACATCACCAACCTGAAGGCGCACGACCTGGTCGCCCGCGGCATCGGTTTCGTGCCGCAGACGAACAACGTCTTCGGAACGCTCACCATCGAGGAGAACCTCGAGATGGGCACGTTCCTGCGCCCGAAGAAGTTCAAGGAGCGCTTCGACTTCGTCACCGGCCTCTTCCCGACCCTGGGCACCCGCCGCAAGCAGCGCGCGGGTTCGCTCTCCGGCGGCGAGCGGCAGATGGTGGCGATGGGCCGGGCGCTGATGATGGAGCCCAGCGTCCTGCTGCTCGACGAGCCCTCCGCGGGCCTGTCCCCGGCCATGCAGGACGAGGTGTTCCGCCGCACCAAGCAGATCAACGCCACCGGCGTCACGGTCATCATGGTCGAGCAGAACGCCCGCCGCTGCCTGCAGATCTGCGACCGCGGCTACGTGCTGGACCAGGGTCGCAACGCCTACACCGCGTCCGGCCAGGACCTGATGCACGACCCGAAGGTCATCGAGCTCTACCTGGGCACGCTCGCCACGGCGTAGCAAGCCCCTGAGGGCCCGGTCGCGTCGATGGCGACCGGGCCCTCAGCTTTGTGCCACCCGCGATTCCCACTTCCGGCCATCTGCGATGCAACCGCGATGTTCCCGCTTCCGGCGACTCGCTCTCCGCATGCTCCCGCGGGCACCGGTCGTCGCTGGCGCTCCTCCCTGCCGGTACCGGCGTGGCCACCCCACAACCACCCTTCCGCCCCGGTCCGGGGCGCACGGCGGGGCACCGGGACTACCAGCCGCTTCCCGGTATCGACGTCGGCAAGGACGGCCACCACGCCGTCGCCCTCAACCGCGACGGCAACCGGCCGCACGACGCGGCGCCGGCCAACCCTCGAAGTCGAGCTGCGGCAGGTCTTCGACACACTCGCCCGCCACGGCAAAGTCCTCGTCGTGGTCGACCAACCGCCTCGATCGGTGCGCCGCCCGTCGCGGCCGCCCGGCGGTGGCCAGCGGGTCGTCTAGCTGCCCGGTTCTGCGGACAGCGGGTCGTCCACCTGCCGGGTCCAGTGGGTCGTCTACCTGCCGGGTCCAGCGCGTCGTCTACCTGCCGGGTCTGTGGACAGCGGGTCGTCTACCTGCCCGGCCTGGCGATGCGTCGAATCGCTGACCTGCACCCTGGCGCGGCGAAGACCGACGCCTGCGACGCCTACGTGATCGCCGACGCGGCCCGCACCATGCCGCGCACGCGGCGCCGTCGATGTCGACGACGAAGCCCTCGCCGAACTGGAAGTCCTCGTCGGCTTCGCCGACGACCTCGCCGGCGAAGCCATCCGGCCGGCCAACCGCGTCTGCGGTCTGCTCACCCAGATCCACCCGGCGCCGGAAGGCGCCCTGAGCAGCAATATCGAGCACAAGGCCGTCCTGGCGATGCTGGCGCGGTGCGGCGGACCGGCAGGGCTGCGCAAGGCCGGGCGCCGCAAGCTGTCGATCATGTCAAGAACGCGCCGCACATGGGTGAACGCCTGGTCGACCGGATCATGACTGCGCTGGACGAGCAGACCGTCGTCGTCCCGGGCACCGCCGCGGTCGAGACGGTCGTGCTGCGGTCGAGACGGCGCTGTCGCGGTCGAGACGGTCCTGTCGCGGTCGAGACGGCGCTGCCGCGGCCGAGACGATCGTGCCGCGGTCGAGGCGGTCCTGCTGCGGTCGAGACGTTGCTGCTGCGGTCGAGACGGTCCTGCTGCGACTGGCCGACAGCCCGCGCGAGGTGCTGCACCAGCGCGATCAGGTCGCCGAGGTGGACAGGCTGCTTGACGCACCCCTTGCCGAGGTTCTGATCTCGATGCCCGGCATCGGCGTCAGGACCACCGCGCGCACCCTGCTCGAAGTCGGTGACGGTACCGCCTTCGTCATCCGGGCCACCTGGCCGCCTACGCCAGGCCGGCCCCGGTCACCCGCCGCTCGGGCAGCAGCATCCGCGGCGAACGCCCACTCGCGGCGACAACAACAGCTCAGACACGCGTTCCTCCTGACCGCGTTCGCCGCCCTGACCGACCCGGTCAACCGTGCTCGCTGCAACCGCGAACGCACTCCAGCGCAAATGCCATGACGCCGCCCTGATCCGCCTCGCGAGACGCCGCTGCGACGCCCTGTTCGCCACGCTCCGCGACAAGGCGCCCCACCGGCCACGGCCAGTTCCAGCCCTCACCATCACCATCACCATCATGATGGAACTGGACCTCGACGACTTGACCACCGCGGTGACCGCCCGAGGCGCCCAATGGCGGCATCCAGTGGCAGCTGCGTTACGGGTTGAACCCGTCCACGTCGTTTTCCTGGGTTGACTGCACCACTACCCATCATCTGGCCCAGTTGGTCGTCTGGACCAGCGGCGAAGGCGACCTGGAGGTAGGCGACACCTCCACCGGAGCCGTCGCCGTCACTCGCTACGAAGTGAGCAATGGCGCTGAACTCGCGGGCTGCCTCGACGCCCTCACCCAACGGCTGACCGACCGCACACCTCCGGCCTGACGAAGCCATCGGGACACCCCAGCCGGTCGACAGCGGCACCCGGCTGCCGGAGGACCGGAGTGCTACCCCACGGCGGGGAGTGTCAAGTTAACGGCTGATCTTGGTTGTTGAGGTGGTCAGTTGTCGGCCGGGGTGAGCCGGCCTTCGAAGGCGATCTGGAAGGCGTTCAGGGGTGCCTTCCAGCGCATGGTCCAGCGCCTTCGGCCCGCGCCGGTGGGGTCGAGGCTCATCAAGGCCATGTAGACGCACTTGAGCGCGGCCTGCTCATTCGGGAAGTGGCCGCGAGCTCGCACGGCCTTGCGGATACGGGCGTTGACCGACTCGATCGCGTTCGTGGAGCAGATGACCTTGCGGATCTCGGCGTCGAAGGCGAGGAACGGCACGAACTCGGCCCAGGCGTTTTCCCACAGCTTCACGATCGCCGGATACTTACGGCCCCACGCCTCGGCGAACTCGAGGAACCGCTCGGCCGCGGCGTCCTCGGTCGGTGCGGTGTAGACCGGCCGCAGCGCCTTGGCGATCTTGTCCCAGTCCTGGCGCGCGGCGTAGCGGAACGAGTTGCGCAGCAGGTGCACCACACACGTCTGCACGATCGTGCGAGGCCAGACGGTCTCGACCGCCTCCGGCAGGCCCTTGAGCCCGTCGCAGACGAGCATCAGCACGTCGGCGACGCCGCGGTTCTTCAGCTCGGTCAGCACGTGCAGCCAGTGCTTGGCGCCCTCACCGCCGTCACCGGCCCAGATGCCAAGGATGTCGCGGTGCCCGTCGACGGTGACCGCCATGGCGAGGTAGATCGGCCGGTTCGCGACCTGCCCATCGCGGATCTTGACGTTGATGGCATCGATGAACACGACCGGGTAGACCCGGTCCAGAGGCCGGTTCTGCCACTCCGCCATGCCGTCCATGACCTTGTCGGTGATGGTGGAGATGGTCTGCTTGGACACCTCAGCGCCGTAGACCTCGGCCAGGTGCGCGGCGATCTCGCCGTGGGTCAACCCCTTGGCCGACAACGACAACACCATGTCGTCGACGCCGGTCAGCCGCCGCTGCCGCTTACGCACGATCTGCGGCTCGAACGTGCCCGCGGCATCGCGTGGGACTCGCACCTCGACCGGCCCGACGTCGGTGAGCACGGTCTTGGTTCGGCTGCCGTTACGGGTGTTCCCGCTGCCACGACCTGCCGGGTCGTGCTTGTCGTAGCCGACGTGGTCGGTGATCTCACCGTCCAGCGCTGACTCCAGCACCCGCTTGGTCAGCTGCTGCAGCAGCCCACCCTCACCGGTCAGCTTCAGCCCGTCACCACGAGCCCGATCGACCAGCATCGCGATCAACTGCTCATCCGTGACCGCATCCGCCGGCCTGGCGGCCGGCTCCTGCCCCGAGGTGATCTCGGTCGTCATCTGGCGTCTCTCCCTTGATCGGTCGATCAGCCGTTATTTGTACAGTCCCCCACGGCGCGCACACTGCGGATGCCGCGCCTCCCGCACCTCGCCGCACCGCCGCCGGTGACGACCCGTAGTCGCATCGGCCGTCCGGGCGGGGCTCTCGCGGTGTACAGCCGGCTGATCTATGACCGATGCGAAAGGGAGGTCGGCTTCGACTGTTGACCTCCTTTTTGCATCGGTCATAGATCACTTGAGGCAGGTCGGGTCCTGCCCAGCCGGTGACGGCCAGGCGACGCCATGACGAAATCTCGGGCGCGGGGCACCCGAGACCCGCGGAATGCGGAAGGGACGCGGCCGGGCAGTGTGCGGCCGAGCGGCGTGCGGGCGGTGGCGTGCGGCCGAGCGGTGCGCGGCCGGGTGGTGTGGGGCCGAGTGGCGTGGGGCAGGGTGTTGCGGGCAGGTGGGAGCGGTGGTGGGTGGTGGTCTGTTCTGGCGGAGGCGGCGGTTCGAGCGGTGTGAATGGGGGGACGAATTTCAGAATGTGGGAGTTGGTGGTGGTCTTGCGGCCGCGGATTCGGAAGGGAGGAGCGCCGGCGACGACCGGTGCCCGCGGGAGCATGCGGAAATCGCGCCGCCGGAAGCGGGAATATCAGTCTTTGGGATGTAAAGAAAGTGGTAAATGTGTTTCGAGGATGTTTCGGCGGATCGGGGCGGTGTCGCGGAACGGGAAAGGGCCCGGCCGGAAGGCCGGGCCCTTTCAGGCGTTACGCGTGCGGCGAGATCAGATCTTGCCGGACTTGTAGTCGACGTTCGTGTACTTGTTGTCGTCGCCGTACTGGTAGATGCCGATCGTGGCCTCGGACGGGTCACCGGCGTCGTTGAACGCGATCGGACCGGAGATGCCGTCGAAGTCGAGGTCCGTGCCGGCCTTGATCAGCGCGAGGCAGGCGGCGAAGTCGGTGCACTTCGTGCCACCCTCGGAGACCGCCTTGAGGTTCGCGGCGATCGCGGCGGGAGCGTCCGAACCGGCGGCCTCGGCGGCGAGCGCGGTCAGGATCGCGGCGTCGTAGGACTCCGGCGCGTACGAGAAGTCGGCCAGCTGCGGGTCCTCCTTGAGGACCTTGTCCTTGAAGGCCTGGTTCGCGGCCGCACCCGGCAGCGTGCCCTTGGCGCCCTTGAGCGTGCCGGCCGGGAAGTTGTACTTGTTCGACAGGTTGCCGTCGACGAAGTACCACTTCTTCTTGTCCGTGGTCATCCCGGCCTCGACGAGCTTGGGGATGATCTTCTGGACCTCGTCGAAGCCGATCAGCACGATGGCGTCCGGGTTCGCGGTCTTGATCTGGTCGACCTCGGCGGAGAAGTCGGGCGCCTTCGGGTCGTAGACGGCCTCGGCGACGATCTGGCCACCGGCACCCTCGACGGCCGCGCGGGTGCTGCGGGCCAGGCCGACGCCGTAGGAGTCCTGCATGACCAGCAGGCCGACCTTGGCGTTGCCGTCCTGGATGATCAGGTCACCGAGGACGCGACCCTGCAGGGTGTCCGGCGGGGCGGTGCGGAAGTAGAGGCCCTTGTCCGCGTACGTGGTGAACTCGTCGGAGGTGTTGGCCGGCGAGAAGTGCACGACGCCCGCGCCCGTGATCTTGTCGATGACGGAGAGCGAGACGGACGAGGAGGCGGCACCGATGATGGTGTCGACGCCCTCGGCGAGCAGCTTGTTGACCGACTGGGTCGCGATGTCGGTCGAGGTGTCGCCGGAGTCGGTGTGGCTGACGGTGACCGGCTTGCCGAGCACGCCACCAGCGGCGTTGATCTCGGTGACCGCGGCGTTGACGCCCGCGATCTCCGGCGGGCCGAGGATGGCCAGCGAGCCGGTCTGCGGCAGCAGGGTGCCCAGCTTCAGCGTGCCGTCACCGACCGCGGTGGCGGCGGACGAGGTGCCGGCGTTCGGCGTTTCCTCCGCGTCGTCGGCGCACGCGGTGAGCGCAAGGCACGCGGCGCTCAGCACAGCGACGCTTCGCCATGCGAGGTTCGGGCGGATCATCCAGTCTCCTTAGGTCCAGCGTAAGGGTGCGGGTGAGCGCCCTTGCATGAACGCTGTTGCAGCCACAAATTAATGACCACACCGCCAGTTCACCAGGCCTTGTAACACGCTGGTACAAGGCTGTTGTGTAGTCGTGACAATCCGAGATCGATTGCCGAGGGTGACGAACCCCCATGATCGCGTATTACCGCGGGTCGGGGGATGTGGCGCGCCCGAAACTTGTCGGAGGGGACGACTAGAGTCCTGAGACGTGAATGCTGCGGTTGCTGAGAAGTCCCGGTTGTTGCTGCTCGACGGTCACTCGCTGGCGTATCGGGCGTTCTTCGCCCTCCCGGTGGAGAACTTCTCGACGTCGACGGGGCAGGCGACCAACGCGGTCTACGGCTTCACCTCGATGCTGATCAACGTGCTGCGCGACGAGAAGCCGACGCACATCGCGGTCGCGTTCGACGTCTCCCGCCGCTCGTTCCGCACCGAGATCTACCCGGAGTACAAGGGCGGGCGCTCGGAGAGCCCGAAGGAGTTCGGCGGCCAGGTGAGCCTGGTCAAGGAGGTGCTGGCGGCGCTGCGCATCCCGTTCGTCGAGCTGGCCAACTACGAGGCCGACGACCTGATCGCCACGCTCACCACCCAGGCCCGCGCCGCGGGCATGGAGGTGCTGATCTGCACCGGTGACCGCGACTCGTTCCAGCTCGTCGGCGACGGCGTCACCGTGCTCTACCCGCGCAAGGGCGTCTCCGACCTGGCCCGGATGGACGCGGCCGCGGTGACCGAGAAGTACGGTGTCGGCCCGGAGCACTACCGGCACCTGGCCGCGCTGGTCGGCGACAGCAGCGACAACCTGCCCGGCATCCCCGGCGTCGGCCCGAAGACGGCCGCGAAGTGGATCACGCAGTACGGCGGGCTGGACGGCGTCGTCGCGCACGCCGACGCGATCAAGGGCAAGGCCGGCGACAGCCTGCGCGAGCGCCTGTCCGACGTGATCCGCAACTTCGACATGAACAAGCTCGTCCGCGACCTGGAGATCACGCTGACGCCGGAGGGTGCGCGCTGGCACGGGTGGGACCGGGAGGCCGTCCACCAGGTCTTCGACGCGCTCCAGTTCCGGGTGCTCCGCGACCGGCTCTACCAGTACCTCGACGCGGTGGAGCCGGAGGCCGAGGCCGGGTTCGACCTGGACGGCACGGTGCTCGGCGCCGGCGAGGTCGCGCCCTGGCTGGCCACGCACACCAACGGTGCCGAGGTCGGCGTGGCGGTCGCCGGCACGTTCGGCCGCGGCACCGGCGTGCTGACCGGCGTCGCGCTGGCCACCGCGGACGGGCCGGCCGCCTGGTTCGACCCGGCCGCGCTGGACGCGGCGGACGAGTCGGCGGTCGCGGCGTGGCTGGCCGACCCGGAGCGGCGCAAGGTGCTGCACGACAGCAAGCCGGCCCGGCTCGCGTTCGCCGAGCACGGCTGGACGCTGGCCGGCGTCACCCACGACACCGCGCTCGCCGCCTACCTGGCCCGGCCGGACCAGCGCTCCTACGACCTGGCCGACCTGGCCGTGCGCTACCTGCAGCGGGAGCTGCGGGTGGACGCGCCGGAGTCCGGTCAGCTGACGCTGGACGGGCTCGGCGGCGCGGAGCCCGCGATCGAGCAGAACCTGATGCTCCGCGCCCGCGCCACGCTGGACCTGGCCGCCGCGCTCGACTCCGAGCTCGACCGGGACGCGGCGTCCGGGGAGGGCCCGTCCCGCCGGCTGCTGGCCGAGGTGGAGCTGCCGCTGGCCGAGGTGCTGGCCGTGATGGAGCGCACCGGCATCGCCGCCGACACCGACTACCTCTCGGAGCTCGAGTCCGAGTTCGCGGCCGGGGTGAAGGGCGCGGCCCAGGCGGCGTACGAGGTGATCGGCCGCGAGTTCAACCTGGGCTCGCCGAAGCAGCTGCAGGAGATCCTGTTCGGCGAGCTGAACCTGCCGAAGACGAAGCGGATCAAGACGGGCTACACCACGGACGCGGACGCGCTGCAGAGTCTGTACGCGCAGACCGAGCACCCGCTGCTGGCCCACCTGCTGCGGCACCGGGACGTGGCGAAGCTGAAGACGACGGTGGACGGCCTGCTCAAGTCCGTCTCCGACGACGGGCGCATCCACACGACGTACTTCCAGACCGTCGCCGCGACCGGCCGCCTGTCGTCCACCGACCCGAACCTGCAGAACATCCCGATCCGCACCGAGGAGGGCCGGCGGATCCGGCGGGCGTTCGTGGTCGGCGCCGGCTATGAGACGCTGCTGACCGCGGACTACAGCCAGATCGAGATGCGGATCATGGCGCACCTCTCCGGTGACCGGGCGCTGATCGACGCGTTCAACTCCGGCGCCGACTTCCACGCGGCCACCGCGTCGAACGTGTTCGCCGTCCCGATAACCGAGGTCACCGCGGACCAGCGCCGCAAGATCAAGGCGATGAACTACGGCCTGGCGTACGGGTTGAGCGCGTTCGGCCTGTCCAACCAGCTCAGCATCTCCACCGAGGAGGCGCGCGGGCTGATGGACGAGTACTTCTCCCGGTTCGGCGGCGTCCGCGACTACCTCAACTCCGTGGTCGCCGAGGCGCGCCAGCAGGGCTACACCGAGACGATCCTGGGCCGCCGCCGTTACCTGCCGGACCTGGTCAGCGACAACCGGCAGCGCCGCGAGATGGCCGAGCGGATGGCGCTCAACGCCCCCATCCAGGGCTCCGCCGCGGACATCATCAAGGTCGCGATGCTGCACGTCGACACCGCGCTCCGGGAGGCCGGGCTGCGCTCCCGCATGCTGCTGCAGGTGCACGACGAGCTGGTCCTGGAGGCGGCCGAGGGGGAGCGGGAGCAGCTGGAGGAGCTGGTCCGCCGAGAGATGGGCAACGCACACGCGCTGTCCGTCCCGCTGGAGGTCTCCGTCGGCGCCGGCCGCGACTGGCACACCGCCGACCACTAGGACCGTTATTCGGGGTGCAGGGCGCCGGGCTTGTGCACGGCGTCCTTTCCCGTCTTGTCGCTGGTCACCCGGTACTGCGGTTCGTCCTTCGACGCGGCCACGGTCCGGCCGGCGGTCTTCGTCCGCGAGGTGATCTTCTCCCGGACGGTGCCGTGCACGGTCTCGCCGTGCGACTTCCAGCTGACCTTCCGCCCCTTGCGCAAACTCTTTCCTGCCATGACCAGGCCTTACCCGGCGGGAACGGCGCCTAACGACCGCGGCGGGACTTCCGGGTGAGCTCCTCCAGCGGCAGACGGATGTCGAACGGCTGCTCGACCTCGATCATGCTGTCCGTGTCCGACACGAGCTCGTCGTCGCGAGAACCGGGCCGGCCGCTCGGGTCGCGCAGCTGATGGACGTACGTCCGGCTGCGGCCGCGGGTCCGATCGGCTCAGCGCTCACCCGGAGAGGCCTACGGCGTACCGGCTAGATCATGTGGTCTCCGGTCTGCGGGTGACGAAGATGGCGGTGCCCGGGAAGAGGCGGCCGCGCAGCGGTGACCACTGGCCCCAGATGCCCTCGTGGCCGTCCGGCCACTCCGGCTCGATCAGGTCGCGGAGCACGAAGCCGGCGGCGACCAGTTCGCGGATCCGGTCCCCGAGCGTGCGGTGCTGCTCGACGTAGGTCGGCTCGCCGTCGACGTTCTCCTCGACGTACGGGCGGCGGTCGAAGTACGAGTGGACCGCGCGCAGCCCGCCCTCGCCCGGGTCGTCCAGGAAGATCCAGCGCATCGGGTGGGTGACGCTGAACACCCACCGGCCGCCGGGGCGCAGCACCCGGAACACCTCGCGGTGCGCGGCGGCGGAGTCGGCGACGAACGGGATCGCGCCGAACGCGGTGCAGACGACGTCGAACGTGCCGTCGGCGAACGGCAGCGCGAGCGCGTCCGCCTGGACCAGCGGCACGTCGATGCCAGTGCGCGCGTTGCCGGCGGCGGCGTGCCGGAGCATGCCGGCGGACAGGTCGAGCGCGACCGCGGACGCGCCCTGCGCGGCGAGCCACCGCGCGCCGGCGGCGGCACCGGCGCCGAGCTCCAGGACGCGGCGGCCCGCCACGTCACCGAGCAGCCGGGCGTCGGCCTCGCGCAGCCCCTCGGGGCACCAGACGAAGTCGGCGTCGCCCAGGAACGCGCCGTGTTCGGCCTGGTAGTCGTCCGCGTCGATGTCCCACCAGTGGCGGCTCGCCCGGCGGCTCTCGTCGTCGGTCACGTCCCGGCGGGTCACCTCGGTGCCGATCTCAACGCCGTCCATGGGTTCGCTCACCAGCGGAGGCTACCGGGGGACTGTGACGGGAGTGACATCCGGGACCAACTAGGGCGTTTGGCGACCAAATCGCAGCCCATCTCGGTTGACCTGCCGGGAGGCCTTGCACGCTGTGGTAATGCACAGGGTAAGCTAGTCGATGCGCTCGCGGATCGTGTGCCTCGGCAGGGAGCAGGTCCGCGGTCGGCTTGATTCAGTCGCCCCGCTGCAGCATGATCCGCCAGCTTTCATGTCTACTCCGGGTGTCCGCACTGTGCCCGCCGACAGGCCGTGAGTGCAAGCACCAGTCGCGACACCATCCGTTCGGAGCAACTGTCCACATGACGAGCAGCATCGAGGCCACCTCGAGCGCCAACAAGGTCACCATCGACGACCTCGGCAGCGAGGAGGCATTCCTCGCCGCGATCGATGAGACCATCAAGTACTTCAACGACGGCGACATTGTCGAAGGCACCGTCGTTAAGGTCGACCGGGATGAAGTCCTGCTCGACATCGGCTACAAGACCGAGGGCGTCATCCCCTCGCGCGAGCTGTCGATCAAGCACGACGTGGACCCCGCGGAAGTGGTGTCGGTCGGTGACCACATCGAGGCCCTCGTTCTCCAGAAGGAGGACAAGGAGGGTCGTCTGATCCTCTCGAAGAAGCGGGCGCAGTACGAGCGCGCCTGGGGCACCATCGAGAAGATCAAGGACGAGGACGGCGTCGTTCGCGGCTCCGTCATCGAGGTGGTCAAGGGCGGCCTGATCCTCGACATCGGGCTCCGGGGCTTCCTCCCGGCCTCCCTGGTCGAGATGCGGCGCGTTCGCGACCTCCAGCCCTACGTGGGCCGCGAGCTGGAAGCGAAGATCATAGAGCTGGACAAGAACCGCAACAACGTGGTTCTTTCCCGCCGCGCCTGGCTCGAGCAGACCCAGTCCGAGGTGCGCACCGAGTTCCTCAACAAGCTGCAGAAGGGACAGGTCCGCAAGGGCGTCGTCTCTTCGATCGTCAACTTCGGTGCCTTCGTGGACCTGGGTGGCGTCGACGGCCTGGTGCACGTCTCGGAGCTCTCCTGGAAGCACATCGACCACCCGTCCGAGGTCGTCGAGGTCGGCCAGGAGGTCGAGGTCGAGGTCCTGGACGTCGACCTGGACCGCGAGCGCGTCTCCCTGTCGCTGAAGGCGACGCAGGAGGACCCGTGGCGTCAGTTCGCCCGGACCCACGCGATCCAGCAGATCGTGCCGGGTAAGGTCACCAAGCTCGTTCCGTTCGGTGCGTTCGTGCGCGTCGACGACGGCATCGAGGGCCTGGTCCACATCTCCGAGCTGGCCGAGCGCCACGTGGAGATCCCGGAGCAGGTCGTCCAGGTCGGCTCGGACGTCATGGTCAAGGTCATCGACATCGACCTCGAGCGTCGCCGCATCTCGCTGTCGCTGAAGCAGGCCAACGAGGGCTTCGTCGAGGGCGAGGAGCACTTCGACCCGACCCTCTACGGCATGGCCGCGACGTACGACAACGAGGGCAACTACATCTACCCGGAGGGCTTCGACCCGGAGACCGGCGAGTGGATGGAAGGTTTCGACAAGCAGCGCGAGACCTGGGAGACACAGTACGCCGAGGCGCGGCAGCGCTGGGAGGCCCACACCAAGCAGGTCGTGGCCGCCCGCACCGCCGACACCGAGGCCGCCGCGAACGCGGCTGCCGGCGTCAGCACCTCCACCCCGGCGGCCGGGGGCGCGACCAGCTCGTCGTCGTCCTCCTCGTCCTCGCCGCGTCAGGCCGAGGAGCCGGCGGGCACGCTGGCCACCGACGAGGCGCTCGCCGCTCTGCGCGAGAAGCTCGCCGGCGGCAAGTAAGCCCCAGGTAAGGCAGTAGGGAAGCCCCGGTCGCGGACGCGCGACCGGGGCTTCCCTCATGCCGGGCTAAGATCGCGGCCATGCTCTCCGTGGGTCTGACCGGCGGCATCGGGGCGGGCAAGTCCGCCGTCTCCGCCCGCCTCGCCGAGCTCGGCGCGATCGTGATCGACTCCGACGTGCTGGCCCGCGAGGTCGTCGCACCCGGCACCGAAGGACTGGCCGAGCTGGTCGCCGCGTTCGGCGACGGCATCCTGGCCCCGGACGGCGCACTCGACCGCCCCGCGCTCGGCGCGCTGGTCTTCGGCGACGACGCGGCCCGCCGCCGCCTGGAGTCGATCATCCATCCCCGGGTCCGGGCCCGCAGCGCCGAACTGGCCGAGGCCGCACCGGACGACGCGATCGTGGTCCATGACGTACCGCTGCTGGTCGAGTCCGGGCTCGCCCCGCTGTACCAGCTGGTCGTGGTGGTCGAAACGCCCGAGCCGATCCGGATCGCGCGCCTGACCCGCGACCGCGGCATGACCGAGGACGCGGCACGCGCCCGGATCGCCGCCCAGGCCACCGACGCGCAGCGGCGCGAGGTCGCGGACGTGGTGCTCAGCAACGCGGGCACCCGCGAGGACCTGATCACGGCGGTCGACGCGCTCTGGGAACGCCTCCTGCGCCGGCGGGGGTGACGGCCCGGCAGATCACAATCTTCGGGCCTTTCGTCCCGCTTCCGGCGTGGTCGCGTTCCGAGTGCTCCCGCGGGCACCGGTCGTCGCCGGCGCTCCTCCCTGCACGTCCCGCGGGCGGCCGGCCAAAACCCGCACCGGCGGGCCAAAACCCGCACCGGCGGGCCAAAACCCGCACCGGCGGCGACTCCGCCGCTGTCTCTCCGCGTCCGGTGGCGAGTGCATCGCTGCTGCTTCGCGCGCGGTGGCGAGTCCGTCGCTGCTTCTGCGCGCGCGGCGGCGAGTTCGTCGCCGTTCCTTCGCAGACGGGCGGCCGGGCCGCATCCGCTGCCGGGCCGCGTCGCCGGGGCGGGAACGGTGTGCGTGCGGCGCGGTAGGCGTGGCCGGGCGCAGGGGGTGAACGCCGTTCCGGGGCGGAACGCCACGCGCGTGGTGGGACGTCGGCGGCCGGGGAGTCGCGGTTCGCCCCGGCCGCCCACGGCACCGGCTGCGACGCCGGGTGCGGAGCAGAGCGCCGGCGGAGCCGGAGCACACGGCGGCTTTGCCCGCGGGAGCACTCGGAACGCGGCTACCCGGGAAGCGGGAAGATCAGAAATGTGGTCCCGCGGGCGGGGCGCCTACCCGGACCTCGGCAGACGTGGCAGGTCGGGGACGTTCTCGTCCGGCGTGAGGTCCAGCTGGGCGTAGCCGGCCGCGCGGGTCAGCAGCTCGACCCGGCGCAGCACGCCGTCCGTGCCGACCCAGTAGCGCATCCGCGCGCGGCCCGGCGCCACGTCGCCCTCCGCCGCCTTCGGGATCTCGAACACGCCGACGGCCTCGCCGTTCACCGTGTCGTCGCGCAGGTGCCGGGCCGAGTCGCGGACCACGGACGGCTTCCCGCGTCCCGGGCCGCCGAGCGCCATCGCCTCGGTGAGCAGCAGGTCGAGGTCGAAGCCGCCCATCTCGTCGGAGCGTTCCGCCCACGGCGTGGACGTCCACTCGCCGCGCGGCGCCGTCAGTGGCGGCAGCTGCCAGCCGGCCGTCTCGGGCGGCACCGGCCGGGTGGCCACCGCGGCCGACGTGGCGATCATCAGCTCGTCCGGCGTCCCGCCGCCGGGCGTGCGGAGCAGCAGGTACGCGCGGGTGCGCTCCCAGTCCAGCCAGCCCTCACCGCGGCGCAGCGTGCCGTCCCGCGACGGCAGCGTCACCGAGATCCGGCCGCCGCCCGCGCGCAGGTCCGCGACCCGCAGGCCGGCGAGCTGGCGCGCCTCGTCCGCGGTCACCGCCCGGGGTGCGATCGGCGCGCCGCCGAACGCGGCCACCGCACCGAACGCGATCGCCTCGCCGCGCCGCAGGTCGATCTCGACCGGCAGGTCACCGGGCAGCGTGGCCGCCATCCGCCGCAGGTCACCGTCGCGGCCGAGCCAGTAGCGGACCGCGCCGCCCATGTCGGCCAGACGCGCGGGAGCGGGCGCCGTGGACGGGGACGCGGGCGGGACCGCGGGGCCGAGGAACACGTCCACCACGTCGCCGCCGTCGGTGTCCGTGCTGAGCCAGCGGGCGTCGCTGCCGCGCAGCGTGTCCGCGGAGTCCGGCCGGGTCGCGGACGCTCCGAAGAGGAGGTTGAGCAACGCGTCCACGGACGTGGCGGCCGAGTTGCCCGGCGCGCCGGCGGCCGCGGCCCGGACCCGCCAGTCACCGGCCGGGGGGTCGGTCGGCGGCGGCCCGGCCGAGGCCCGGCCCGCGCCCGCGCCACCGTCCGTGCTCGTGCTGCCCGGCTCGGTCATCGTGGCGACCAGCCCCGGAACGCCCTGCACCAGCGCGGACGCGGTCCCCGGCCGGGTGACGCGCAGGTAGGCCAGCTGCCGTCGCCAGTCGACCCAGCCCTCCGCGCGCAGCTGGTCGCCGCCGATCGTGGCGGTCACCCCGGCCGCACCGTCCGTGTGGTTGCGCACCCGCATGCCGGCCAGCCGGTCCGCCTCCGCCGCGGACAGCGGCCGCGCGGCCGGGCCGTCGCCGGTGGGCGCGCACGAGGCGAGGCCGCCGAGGAGCCCGGCCGCGGCGCTGCCGAGCAGGCCGATCAGGGACGCGAGCGCGATCGCACGCCGTTTGCTGGAAGTCACGGAGGTTGAAACGAGCGACGCACCCTCTGGGCGCGCTCGCGGCGACCGGTCTGCGCCGTTGGCGCCACCGCACGGGGCGCGCTCGCCGGGTGATGAGCCCGGGGCTGCGACCGTCGTGCGCCGGTCGAGCGGCCGGTGTGGGGGCCGCGTCGGTGCCGGACGGCCGCCGCGAGCGGCCTACCCGCCAACGGTACGGGTGCTGACCCGGCCACACAATCGTAATATCGAAGGCGATCAAGCACTCGCTGTGACCGGGAAACTTGTCGGACCCCGGGCGTACCGTGGGGGACATGGCGCTCGACATTCCCCGGATCGACAACCGGTTCCAGGTCATCAGCGACTTCAAGCCCTCCGGCGACCAGCCGGCGGCGATCGACGCGCTGGAGCGCCGCGTGCGGGACGGCGAGCGCCACAGCGTGCTGCTCGGCGCGACCGGCACCGGCAAGAGCGCCACCACGGCGTGGCTGGTGGAGCGTCTGCAACGGCCCACGCTGGTGCTCGCGCACAACAAGACGCTCTGCGCGCAGCTCGCCAAGGAGTTCCGCGAGCTGCTGCCGAACAACGCGGTCGAATACTTCGTGTCGTACTACGACTACTACCAGCCCGAGGCGTACATCCCGCAGACCGACACCTACATCGAGAAGGACTCTTCGGTCAACGAGGAGGTGGAGCGGCTGCGGCACTCCGCCACCATGTCGCTGCTCACCCGCCGCGACGTGATCGTGGTGGCGACCGTCTCGGCGATCTACGGCCTGGGCACCCCGCAGGAGTACCTCGAGCGTGCCGCGCGGGTGTCGGTCGGTGAGGAGATCGACCGCGACAAGCTCCTGCGCCGCCTCGTCGAGATCCAGTACACGCGGAACGACATGGCGTTCCAGCGCGGCACGTTCCGGGTGCGCGGCGACACGCTGGAGATCATCCCGGCGTACGAGGAGCTGGCGCTGCGGATCGAGCTGTTCGGCGACGAGGTGGAGAAGATCTCCTATCTGCATCCGCTGACCGGTGACGTGGTGCGCGAGGTGCCGTCCGCACTGATCTTCCCGGCCAGTCACTACGCGACCGGCCAGGAGCGGATGGAGCGCGCGATCGGCGACATCGAGGTGGAGCTGGCCGAGCGGCTCGACGAGCTGGAGCGGCAGAACAAGCTGCTCGAGGCGCAGCGACTGCGCATGCGCACCACGTACGACCTGGAGATGATGAAGCAGGTCGGTTTCTGCAACGGCATCGAGAACTACTCGATGCACATCGACGGCCGGCTGCCCGGCAGCCCGCCGCACTGCCTGCTCGACTACTTCCCGGACGACTTCCTCACCGTCATCGACGAGTCGCACCAGACGATCCCGCAGATCGGCGGCATGTTCGAGGGTGACGCGTCCCGCAAGCGCATGCTGATCGACCACGGTTTCCGGCTGCCGTCCGCGGCCGACAACCGGCCGCTGCGCTTCGACGAGTTCCTGGAGCGGGTCGGCCAGATGGTGTTCCTCTCCGCCACTCCCGGCAACTGGGAGCTGGACCAGACCGGCGGCGAGTTCGTCGAGCAGGTCATCCGCCCGACCGGCCTGGTCGACCCGGAGGTCGTGATCAAGCCGACCAAGGGCCAGATCGACGACCTGATGCACGAGATCAAGCTGCGCACCGAGCGGGACGAGCGGGTCCTGGTCACCACGCTGACCAAGAAGATGGCCGAGGACCTCACGGACTATCTGCTGGAGCACGGCATCCGGGTGCGCTACCTGCACTCCGAGGTCGACACGCTGCGCCGGGTCGAGCTGCTCAGCGAGCTGCGCAAGGGCGACTACGACGTGCTGGTCGGCATCAACCTGCTGCGTGAGGGCCTCGACCTGCCGGAGGTGTCGCTGGTCGCGATCCTCGACGCGGACAAGGAGGGCTTCCTGCGCAGCGGCACCTCGCTGATCCAGACGATCGGCCGTGCCGCGCGTAACGTCTCCGGCCAGGTCCACATGTACGCGGACAAGATCACCCCGTCGATGCGCCTGGCGATCGACGAGACGGACCGGCGCCGGGCGAAGCAGGTGGCGTACAACACCGAGCACGGGCTCTCGCCGCAGCCGCTGCGCAAGAAGATCCACGACATCCTGGACGACATCTACCGCGAGGCGGAGGACACCGAGGCGATCGTCGGCGGCGCCGGGCGGCAGATGTCGCGCGGCAAGGCCCCGGTCCCGGAGACGCGGTCGAAGGGCGGCAAGGGCACGAGCACGCCGGCCCGCGCCGGCATGGCCCGGGCCGAGCTCGCCGAGCTGATCCAGAACCTGAACGAGCAGATGCTCGGTGCCGCGCGCGAATTGCAGTTCGAGCTCGCGGCGCGGATCCGCGACGAGATCAACGAGCTGAAGAAGGAGCTGCGCGGCATGGACGCCGCCGGCGTGAAATAACCGAGAGTAGGGGATCGGCGTCACTCAGCGCAGTGGCGCCGATCATTTTGTGCGGTTTGTTCCTGCACGTGCAGGAGGGACTGCAGGCGCAGATGACAATGCAGGTTCCTTGATGGACACTTTGTTTGTGCAGGTCACCCCGTGGGGGGACAGTGGTTAGGTTTACGGTCATTAACGCCGATTCGCCGTTTCGCGCGCACTATGTGGATCAACAACTTTCCGTGCGCGTGCCGGCCGTCCTCGAAGTCGCTCCGTGACGCACCCGGGTGGCCCGCCCGCGGAGTTCGTCGATGCGTAACACCGCAGGTCGGGCGCGGGGTGCGTGTCGCCCACGGTGGTGATCGCACGAGTCCGCGAAGTGCCCCGCCGGGATGTCCATATCGCTAAACATGCGAATTGGACTGTCTAATTGCGGATGGCTACCGCAACGTTGCTGCCTGTAATCTCCTTGTCGCCCCGAACATCGGCGCCGGGAGAACCAATGCCACCCCCCAAAAGTCCTACGGTCCGCCGGTTGCGCCTGGGCACCGAGCTGCGACAGCTGCGGCGCAGCGCGACCCTCACCCTGGAGCAGGTCTGCGACCGGCTCGGCTGGGCCTCGACCTCGAAGTTGTCCCGGATCGAGCTGGGACAGAGCCGGCCCGACCTGGCCGACATCATGGACCTGTTGGACATCTACGATGTCGACGGTCCGAACCGGGACAAGCTCATCGTCATCGCCCGGGACGCGGCCGCCGCGCGCGGTTGGTGGAAGGCGCTCGGTGACATGGGTCCCCGCCAGCGTCGATATGCGGAGCTGGAAACCGGCGCCGCTGACATTTTCGAGTTCCACCAGTACGTCGTGCCCGGTCTGCTGCAGACGCCGGAGTACGGCCGGGTCCGCGTCCGTTCCGGCCGCGCGCTCTACCCGGGTCTGGACATGGACGCGGACAGCCGCGCCCGCGCGGCCCGGCACGTGGTGCTGCGCCGCGAACAGCCGCCCCGGTACGAGGCGATCATCGACGAGTCCGCGTTCCACCGGCAGGTCGCGCCGCCCGAGGTGATGCGCGGCCAGCTGCGGCACCTGCTCGCCATGGCCGACCTGCCGAACGTGGCGATCCGGCTGCTGCCGTTCCGGACGCCGCTGCAGGACGCGTACGTGCCGCACACCGCGTTCTCCGTCTATTCGTTCCCGGATCCGGCCGACCCGCGCACGGTGGTGCTGGAGACGATGAGCGAGGACGTGCATCTCACGGACGAGGAGGAGGTGGCGCGCTACCTGCTGGTCGCCGAGTGGCTGCGGGCGGCGGCGCTGCCGGAGGAGGAGACGCGTGCCTACCTGGCCCGGGCGGCCGACGTCCGGCCGGAGCAGGCGCGGGCCATCCCCGCGCAGCGCGGGGTCAACGGTGGTTGATACGGAGGGCGATGGGAGCACGTCGAACTGGCTGGGTGAAGAGCAGCCGTAGCCACGCGAACGGCAACTGTGTCGAGGTCGCGGCGAGCGCGGGAACGATCGCGGTCCGGGACTCCAAGGACCCTGGGCCCCGGCTCCGGTTCGCGGGGCCGGCCTGGCGGGCGTTCGTAGCGCGGATCAAGGGCTGACCAGCACAAGCGGAGAGCCGGGCCCCTGGCAGGGGGACCGGCTCTCTCCGTGGCCGGCGTCGCCGGACGCACGCTGGCGTCGCCGGACGCACGCTGGCGTCGCCGGACGCACGCTGGCGTCGCCGGACGCACGCTGGCGTCGCCGGACGCACGCTGGCGTCGCCGGACGCACGCTGGCGTCGCCGGACGCACGCTGGCGTCGCCGGACGCACGCTGGCGCTGCCGGACGGGGCCGGCGTTGTCGCACGCAGCTAGCGGTGTCGGACGCGGCCGGCAATGTCGAATGCGACCGGCGCATCCGGCGCGAGCGGGTGGGTCGGATCAGGCCGGGACGTCGGTGAAGTGCTCGACCCGCGGCGGTCCGGCGAAGAACGGCCCGATCAGCGCCCGCCACTGACCGAAGCGGTCCGTGGCGCGGAAGTTCTCCTCGTGCGCGGCCACCGAGTCCCACTCGACCAGCAGCACGAACCGGTCCGGCGTCTCGATGCCCCGGGTCATCCGCACGGAGCGGCAGCCGGGCGCGCCGGCCAGGATCGGGTGCCCCTTCGCGTACGCAGCCGCGAACGCGTCCTCGTGCCCGGGCACGACGTCGATCAACGCAACCTCAAGAACCATGCCGGCAGTCTCGCACGACCGAAATGCACCTAGCCTCCTAGGATGACCGAGGCGGCGTGACGGAGCGGGGCGAACCTCGGATCCCGGAGCGTGTCGAGCGGCACTGCGGGTCCCCGTTCCCGGCGTCACCGGAATGAGGCACAATTGCGCCCGAAGGAGGGGAGTATTCCCCTTACGGCGGTGTCGTCAGCACGGCGGAAACCCGGAGACGGGTGGACTCCCGGCGCCGTCGGTCACGGACCATGCCATCCCGTGGCGGAAGAGACCTCCGGACAGTCACATACGAGTGCGCATAGCCGTGAGTGGGTATCTTCTTACTTCAGGTAAGAAGTGGCCGCTGCGGCGAAGTGCTGTGTCTGCCGGAGGATTCCGTTGAACGTACCCGCCTGGGTCTGGGCCGTCACGCTGGCCGCGATGGCCGTCGTGCTGATCATCGATCTCGTCGTGATCGGGCGCCGCCCGCACGAACCCTCCCCGCGCGAGTCCGGGATCTGGGTCAGCATCTACATCGGGCTGGCACTGCTCTTCGGCGTCGGCGTCTGGCTCTTCGCCGGGCCGTCCTACGCCGGGCAGTTCTACACGGGCTGGCTCACGGAGTACAGCCTGTCCGCCGACAACCTGTTCGTCTTCGTGGTCATCATGGGCCGCTTCGCGGTGCCCCGGCAGTACCAGCAGACGGTGCTGCTCGTCGGCATCATCCTGGCGCTGGTCATGCGCGGTGCGTTCATCGCCGCCGGTGCCGCGCTGATCACGCAGTTCTCCTGGGTCTTCTACATCTTCGGCGCGTTCCTCATCTACACCGCGATCAACTTCGCGCGGGAGGGGCTCGACGAGGAGGCCGAGGATTTCAAGGAGAACGTGCTGATCCGGTGGAGCCGCCGCGCGCTGCCGATCTCGCCGAACTTCGACGGCGCCCGCCTGACCACGGTGCTCGCCGGCCGCCGCATGTTCACGCCGATGCTGATCGTCATGATCGCGATCGGCACCACCGACCTGATCTTCGCGCTGGACTCGATTCCCGCGATCTTCGGCATCACGCAGGAGCCCTACCTGGTCTTCACCGCGAACGTGTTCGCGCTGATGGGCCTGGTCCAGCTCTACTTCCTGCTCGGCAACCTGATCGAGCGCCTGGTCTACCTCTCCAAGGGCCTGGCGATCATCCTCGCGTTCATCGGCGTCAAGCTGGTCCTCGAGGCGCTCCACGAGAACAACCTGCCGTTCATCAACGGTGGCGAGCACATCGAGTGGGCCCCGACGATCCCGATCTGGCTCTCCCTGGTCGTCATCCTCGGCACGCTGGTCATCGCCACCGTCGCCAGCCTGGTCAAGACCGCGGCCGACGAGCGCAAGGAGGCCCGTCGCAAGGCCGCAGAGTCGACCGACGAGCCGGTTCTCAAGGCATAACGACCGGATTTTCCCGCTCCCGGCCGGTTTCGGCCCGCATGCTCCCGCGGGCACCGGTCGGCCGCGGGCGGCCTCCCTGCCGGATCCGCGGGTGGTCACCACAAACCCGCGGTGCTCGCCACAAACCCCGCAGGGCTAGCCACAAGCGCGTGGTGCTCACCACGAGCGTGCGGTGGTCGCCACGAACACGCGGTGGTCGCCACGAGCGTGCGGTGGTCGCCACAAACGCGGTGGTCGCCACGAACGCGTGGTGGTTCCGGCGAGCACGCGGTGATCGCCCCACGAACGCGCGGATGGTCGCCTACGAACGACGAAAAGCGCCCCGCTCGCCGGAGATCGGTGAGCGGGGCGCTTTCGTCGTGGTGCGGTGCGGCGCGGGCGGTGCCGCGGTGACCGGGTCCGCGCCGGCCCTCTCGTGATCCAGGCGTCGTGCACGCCGTGGGAACGGCATGCACGACGCCTGGCTCGCCGCGACCGGGCTGCCGCCCGGTGGGCGGGAGGTCAGTTCGAGTGCTTGCGGCGGGCGGTGGCGCGGGCGCGCTCCTGCTGGTTGAGGATCACCTTGCGGATGCGGACCGCGGCCGGGGTGACCTCGACGCACTCGTCCTCGCGGCAGAACTCCAGCGCCTGCTCCAGGGAGAGCTTGCGCGGCGGGATCAGCTTCTCGGTCTCGTCGGAGGTGGAAGCCCGCATGTTGGTGAGCTTCTTCTCCTTGGTGATGTTGACGTCCATGTCGTCGGAGCGGGAGTTCTCGCCGACGATCATGCCCTCGTACACCTCGGTCGACGGCTCCACGAAGAGGCTGCCGCGTTCCTGCAGGTTCGTCATCGCGAACGCGGTGACCGGGCCGGAGCGGTCCGCGACCAGCGAGCCGTTGTTGCGGGTGCGCAGCTCGCCGAACCACGGCTCGTACTTCTCGAAGACGTGGTGCAGGATGCCGGTGCCGCGGGTGTCGGTGAGGAACTCGGTGCGGAAGCCGATCAGGCCACGCGCCGGGACCAGCCACTCCATCCGGATCCAGCCGGTGCCGTGGTTGACCATCTGCTCCATCCGGCCCTTGCGGGTCGCGAGGAGCTGGGTGATCGCGCCGAGGTACTCGTCGGGCGCGTCGATGGTGAGGCGCTCGACCGGCTCGCAGACCTTGCCGTCGATCTCCTTCGTGACGACCTGCGGCTTGCCGACGGTCAGCTCGTAGTTCTCCCGGCGCATCTGCTCGACCAGGATGGCCAGCGCCAGCTCGCCACGGCCCTGGACCTCCCAGGCGTCCGGGCGCTCGGTCGGCAGCACGCGCAGCGACACGTTACCGATCAGCTCCGCGTCCAGCCGGTCCTTGACCATGCGGGCGGTGACCTTGGCGCCCTTGACCTTGCCGACCAGCGGCGAGGTGTTGGTGCCGATGGTCATGGAGATGGCCGGCTCGTCGACCGTGATCAGCGGCAGCGCGACCGGGTTCTCCGCGTCGGCCAGCGTCTCGCCGATCATGATCTCCGGGATGCCGGCGACCGCGATGATGTCGCCCGGGCCGGCCGAGGTGGCCGGCTTGCGCTCCAGGCCCTCGGTCATCAGCAGCTCGGAGATGCGGACCTTCGACATGGTGCCGTCGGTCTTGCACCAGGTGACGGTCTGGCCCTTGTTGATCGTGCCCTCGTGCACGCGGCAGAGCGCGAGCCGGCCGAGGAACGGCGAGGCGTCCAGGTTCGTCACGTGCGCCTGGAGCGGCGCGCCCTCGGTGAACGACGGCGCCGGGATGGTGTTCAGCAGCGTGGTGAACAGCGGCAGCAGCGAGTCGCTGTCCTCCGGCACCGTGCCGTCGGCCGGCTGGGTCAGCGAGGCGATGCCGTCGCGCGCGCACGCGTAGACGATCGGGAAGTCGATCTGCTCCTCGTCCGCGTCCAGGTCGAGGAAGAGCTCGTAGGTGTCGTCCACGACCTCCTTGATCCGGGCGTCCGGCCGGTCCACCTTGTTGATCACCAGGATGATCGGCATGCGGGCGGCGAGCGCCTTACGGAGCACGAAGCGGGTCTGCGGGAGCGGGCCCTCGGACGCGTCGACGAGCAGGATGACACCGTCGACCATGGTCAGGCCGCGCTCGACCTCGCCGCCGAAGTCGGCGTGGCCGGGGGTGTCGATGATGTTGATGGTGACGGGGTCGCCGGTCGGGGGCACGTACCGCACGGCGGTGTTCTTCGCCAGGATGGTGATGCCCTTTTCGCGCTCCAGGTCCATGGAGTCCATGACCCGGTCGGCGGCCTCGGCTCGGGCGGAGAACGCGCCACCCTGTGTGAGCATGGCGTCGACCAGCGTGGTCTTGCCGTGGTCTACGTGGGCGATGATCGCGACGTTACGGAGGTCGGAGCGGGTCTGCATACCTTTAGTGTCCCCAACCTGCGATCCAATCGCCTAATCGGGGGTCGATCCCGAGTCGAGTGTGACAACTGAGTCTTGCGATGCTGTCCGGATGACCTCGGGGGTGCCGTGGAAGGCCTGGTAGAGCGGCTGTCCGACCTGCCGCCCACGCTGATCTACCTGGTCGCGGCCGGGCTGGTGCTGCTGGAGACCGCGTCGCTGGTCGGCCTGACCGTGCCGGCCGAGGCGACGCTGCTGCTTGTCGGATTCCTGGCGTTCCAGGACCGGCTGCATCTCGGCGTCGCGCTGGTGGTGATGATCACGGCGGCCGCGGCGGGTGACTCGCTGGCGTTCCGGTCCGGGCGCCGGTACGGGCCCCGGCTGCGGGCGGGGGCGCTGGGCCGGCGGGTCGGCGCCGCGCGGTGGGCCCGAGCGGACGCGCTGATGACCCGGCACGGCGCCCGGGCGATGCTGCCGGTGCGCTGGGTGGCGTTCGTGCGCACGCTCGCGCCGCGGCTGGCCGGGAGCAGCGGCCTGCCGTACCGCCGTTTCCTGCCCTGGAATCTCGCGGGCGTGGTCAGCTGGGTCGGTGTCTCGGTCGTGGCCGGTTACCTGGCCGGCGAGTCGTACCGGCGGATGTCCGCGGTCCTCGGCGGCGCGACCGGCGCGGTGCTGGCCGTGGCCGGGATCGGGGTGGGCGCGCTGCTGGTCGTCCGGGCGCTGCGGCGGCGTGTGCCGTCGCCGGCCCGCACGGGAGAATCCGGCTCGGCTGGGTAAACAGCCCGCGGACGATCGGAGGTTCGGGGTGCTCGAGTCGGTGGTGACGGCGGTGCTGGGGACCGGGCTGGGCCTGCCCAGGCCGGTGCGGCGCGCGGTCGGGGTGAGACGCGATCTGTCGGTGCGGGCCCGTGATGGTGTCATCCTGCGCACCGACCACTACTCGCCCGGTCACGACGGGCCGGCAGTGCTGATCCGGTCGCCGTACGGCCGGGGCACGGTGGTGGCGCTGCTCGGCCGGCTGCTGGCCGAGCGTGGCGTGCACGCGGTGGTCCAGTCGTGTCGCGGCACCTTCGGTTCGGGCGGCCGGTTCGAGCCGCTGATCCACGAACGTGACGACGGCCTGGACACGCTGGCCTGGCTGCGCCGTCAGCCGTGGTACGCGGGCCGCCTCGGCCTGATCGGCGTCAGCTACCAGGGCGCCGCGCACTGGGCGATCGCGGCCGACGCGGCGCCGGACCTGGCGGCCGTGGTCGCGGTGGTGACCACGGCCGCGATGCGCGACCTCACCTACGCGGGCGAGGCGTTCTCGCTGGACACGGTGCTGACCTGGACCGAGCTGCTGGAGGCGCAGACCGACCCCGCGCTGGCCCGCCTGGTCGAGCTGCGCCGGGGCCAGCCGCGGCTGGCTGCCGGGTTCGCGCACCTGCCGCTGTCCGAGGCGGACCGGGTGGCGACCGGCGGCACGGTGCCGTTCTTCCAGCAGTGGCTGGCCGAGCACACGGCCGGCGCGGAGTACTGGCGGGACCGGGTGTTCGGCGAGCGGCTGGCCGAGGTGAGCGCGCCGGTGATGATGGTGGCCGGCTGGCACGACATCTTCCTGCCGGCCCAGCTGGACGACTTCGCGGTGCTGCACGGGGCCGGGCACCGGCCGAGCCTGACGGTCGGGCCGTGGACGCACGGCAGCCTGGGACTGTTCGCGGCCACGGTCCGGGTCGGCGTGTCGTTCCTGACCGGGCACCTGACCGGCGCGGGCACGCCGCCGCCCGGTGGGACGGTCGACGTCACGCTGACCGGCCGCGGCGGCCACCGGGACAGCTGGCCGCCGTCCTACCGCGCCACCGCCTGGTACCTGCGGCCGGATCGGGAGTTGGGCGCGGCGCCGGCCGGGGAGAGCGCGCCGGACACGTTCACCTACGACCCGGCGGACCCGACGCCGTCGATCGGCGGTCCGGTGCTGATGGCGCACCGGTCCGGGCCGGTGGACAACGCGCCGCTGGAGGCGCGGCCCGACGTCCTCACCTACACCGGCGCGCCGCTGGAGCACGACCTGACCGCGATCGGGCCGGTGCACGCGGAGATCTGGGACCGCAGCTCCAATCCGTACCGTGATGTGTTCGTCAGGGTGTGTGAGGTGGATCGGGCGGGCGTGTCCCGGAACGTCTGTGACGGGCTGGTGCGGGTCGAGCCGGGCCGCTTCGACGAGGACGCGGACGGGGTGACCCGGGTGACCGTGCCGCTGTGGCCGATCGGGCACGTGTTCCGCGCCGGTCACCGGCTGCGCGTGCAGGTCAGCGGCGGTGCGCATCCGCGTTGGTCGCGCAACCCGGGCACCGGTGAGCCGCTGGGTGCCGCGGTGGCGCTGCGGTCCGCGGAGCGCGAGATCTTCCACGATGGGGTACGCCGCTCCGCGCTGTATCTGCCCGTCGAGATCAAGAGCTGATTTCCGGAATTTCCCCTCTTGTCACCCGAATAGGCGCTTACGCTCGGTGGCGGATTCGTCTATGTCGGGAAGGGGGAACCGGCATGCGCAGCGGTTCCGCGGCTCGCCACCTGCGAACGGGTGGCGGGCGGCATCGGAGAAGGGCCCGCAACCGGGGAACGGTGAGCATACGCACGGTCGGCCCGGTCGCACTGGCCGTGGCCGGTACGGTGGCCGCGCTCGGCGGCGCGCCGGTCGAGGCGCTCGGCGCCACGGTCAGCAGCACCGTGCACAGCCCGGACACGCCGCTCAACGTCCGCTCCGGCGGGTCGAGCGCGCACCGGAAGGTCGGCGCGCTGGCGAACGGCGCCGCGATCACCGTCAGCTGCCAGGTCTTCGGTGAGCAGGTCGCGGGCGGCGTCCGGAACAGCCCGTACTGGCTGCGCCTGACCGGCGGGGGATACGTCTCCGACGCCTACGTGCGGTGGACACCGGAGCGGCCGCACGTCGCCTGGTGCGGTCCGACCGCCGCGACCGTGCCGATCGCGCGGCCCGGTGACGCGCCGGGACTCAACGTCCGGTCCGTCTCCAACACCGGCGGCCGGGAACTCCGGAAGATCAGGAACGGCGAGTCGTTGCACGTGGTCTGCCAGGACTGGGGCGAGTCGGTGGCCGGCACCCAGCGGCGGAGCGCGGCCTGGAACAAACTGGCCGAGGGCGGGTACGTGGCGGACGCGAACGTGGTCTGGCCGTCCTCACCGACGCTGCCGTGGTGCGGGCAGGCCCCGCCGACCGTGCCGCCGGCCACGCCGGAGGCGTTCATCACCCGCGTCGCCGGCCCGGCCCAGGAGGGCATGCGGCGGTACAACGTGCCCGCGTCCGTGACGATCGCGCAGGCGATCCTGGAGTCCGGGTGGGGCGGCAGCGGGCTGACCCGGCGCGACCACAACTACTTCGGGATCAAGTGCTTCGGCTCGCCGGCCGGGATCGCGGTCGGCTGCCGGTCGTACGAGACCAGCGAGTGCAACAAGAAGACCTGTTTCCGGACCCGGGCGTCGTTCCGGGCGTACCGCAACGCGTCCGGCTCGATGGTCGACCACGGCCGCTTCCTGACCGTGAACCCGCGGTACGCGCCGGCGTTCCAATGGGACTACGCGCCCGAGCGGTTCGCCCGGGCGATCCACAAGGCCGGGTACGCCACCTCGCCGACGTACGCGGACAACCTGATCAACATCATGCGCCGCTACGATCTCACCCGGTTCGACCTGAAGTGACAGAGGTGCGGCCGAGGTGACGAAGGGGTGGCGGCATGGTGATGGGCGCGGCACGGCGGGTGGCCCACGCGGTCCAGCGCGCGTCCGACCTGAAGGTGCGGCAGCCACCCGCGTTGCGCACCGCCGACTCCGTCCCCGGCCGGCCGCCGACCGTCTACTACCTGACGCCGGACAATCCGCGGCCGAGCGGTGGGCTGCGCCAGATCTACCGGCACGTGGACCTGCTCAACGAGTCCGGCACCGCGGCGGCCGTGCTGCACCACGAGCGTGGGTTCCGGTGTGACTGGTTCGCCAACAGCACGCGCGTGGAGTCCGCGGCGGACACCGTGCTCACCCCGGCGGACCTGCTGGTCGTGGCGGAGTGGTACGGGCCGGCGCTCGGCCGCCTGCCCGCGGAACTGCGCAAGGTGATCTTCAATCAGAACGCGTACCGGACGTTCGACCAGCAGCCGTTCGACTCCACGCCGGCCGGCGCGCCGCTGGCCGGCGTGCCGAACGTGCTGGCGCTGCTCGCGGTCTCCGAGGACAACGAGGAGTTCCTCCGGTACGCGTTCCCGCACCTGCCGGTCGGGCGCGCGCGGGTGGTGGTGGACACCGACCTGTTCTTCCCCGGCGACCGCGACGAGATCCCGGCCCGGCGCGTCGCGTACCTGCCGCGCCGCCGCCGGGCCGACGCGGAACAGGTGCTGCACCTGCTGCGGGCGCGCGGCGCGCTCACCGGCTGGGAACTGGTGCCGGTCGACGGCGTACCGGAGGCGCACGTCGCGGAACTGCTGCGCGGTGCCCCGATCTTCCTCAGCTTCAGCGAGCGCGAGGGGTTCGGGCTGCCGCCGGCCGAGGCGATGGCCAGCGGCGCCTACGTGGTCGGCTTCACCGGGCTGGCCGGGCGCGAGTTCTTCGACGAGATGTTCAGCGTGCCGGTGCCGGAGGACGACGTGCTCGCCTTCGCCAAGCGCGCGGAGCAGGCGCTGCAGACCTACGACCAGGACCCCGCGGGGGTACGGGCGATGGGCCGCCTGGCGTACCACCACATCCGCGACCGGTACTCGGCCGACGGGCTGCGCGACGACCTGGCCGCGTTCTACAGCCGCTTCCTCGCCGGGTGAGCCGGGCGCCGTCCGGGGCCGCCGGGGCGACCGGGACGACTTGGGCGACGCCCGGCACCGGTCAGGTGAGCTCCGCGACGGCCTCGGCGATCATCCACACGCCGAAGAGCGCGAACAGCACGGCCGCACCGATCTTGATGGCCTTCTCCGGCAGGTGCCGGCCGAGCAGGCGGCCGACCACGATCGCGAGCGCGTCCGCGGCCACCATGCCGAGCGTGGAGCCGAGCCAGGTGCCGAACCAGCCGTACCGGGTGGCCAGCGTGATCGTGGCCAGCATGGTCTTGTCGCCCAGCTCCGCGACGAAGAACGCGACGCCGACCGCCAGCACCGCGGACCCGGTCGAGCGCTCGGCCTTCTTCTTCTCGTCGTCGGTCAGCGCGTCGCCGCGCAGCGTCCACGCGCCGAAGAAGATGAACGCGATGCCGGAGATCAGCGCGATCCAGCCGGTCGGCAGCGCGGCACCGAGGCCGTAGCCGATGCCGACCGAGGCGAGGTGCACGACCGCGGTGGCGATCGTGATGCCGAGCAGCACCGGCCACGCGCGGTAGCGCAGCGCGAACGTCATCGCCATCAGCTGCGACTTGTCGCCCAGCTCCGCGACGAAGATGACGCCGAAGCTGACGAGGAATGCGACTACGAAGCCTTCCATGAAGCCCTTCCGGTCCTTCTGAGCCGGATCCAGGGCACGGGCGACCTCGACCCGGCTGTGTGTCCTGCGCACAGGCGTGCAACAGCCAGAGTCGAAGGTCTCGCCCGCCCCGGTCGCGAGACCGAGGCCGCGTGGCCGGACGACGTCAGCACGACGCCGTCAGTATGTCGACCACGACATTGGGAGCTACTCCCCTTCGCGATTCCCGACTATAGCGGCTCTGTCCCGGTGACCAACCGTGATGGCCACCACCACGCTTTCCGGAAAACCACATATGTCGCCCACGGTACGGCCGATGGTGGCTGCCGGAAGCGAAGACCGAGACAGACCGGAGGCCGGTGTGACGATCGCTGAGCGCCCGTCCCGGACGCGGCCACACCTGTGGCTGTGGTTCGTGCTCGGCAGCAGCGCCCTCGCCGGCGTGGCCGTGACCCTGCCCGCGGCGCGACCGTTCGCGTTGCTCGGCGGCGAGATCGTCGCGGTCGCCGCGGTCGTGGCCGGGATCCGGCTGCACCGCCCGCGTCGGATGCTGCCCTGGTGGTGCATCCTGGCCGGCGTCTCGGTGCCGATGATCGCGAACGTCACCTGGCTCGGGCTGGCCGTGGCCGGCGTGCACCCGCCGTACCCGGGCCCGGTGGACGCGTTCTACTTCCTGATGTACCCGCTGCTGCTGGTCGGCATGATGGCGCTGCCGGAGCGCGGCGGCCGCGGCGCCTGGCGGACCGGGCTGCTGGAGACCGGCATCTTCGCCTGCGCGGGTGCGGTCCTCTACTGGACGATGCTGTTCGACCCGCTGCTCAACAGCCACGACGCGCGGCTGACCACGGCCGGGCTGTTCTCCCTGTCGTACCCGCTGATGGATCTGCTGATCCTGTGCGGCGCGGTCCGGCTCGCCGTCATCGGCAGCGGGCGCCCGGGCTGGAGCTTGCTCGCGGTCGGTGCCACGGTCGCGCAGACGCTCGGCGACACCATGGTCCTCATCCACATCGTGGAGGGCGGCGACGGATGGGTCGACCTGCTGCCCGCGTCGCTGTGCTGGCTGGCCGCGGCCGTGCTGGTCGGCGCGGCCGCGCTGCACCCGGCGATGGGCGCGGGCGGGCGGCTCTCCGACGTGCGGCGTACCCACCCGCACTGGATGTTCGCCAGCTATCTGGCGCTGGTGCTGATCGTGCCGGCGGCCACCACGGCCTCGCTGCTGACCGAGCTGCGTTCCGGCTCGATCGACGGTCACGACGTCGTGGTCCCGATGGCCGCCACCGCGGTCACGCTGCTGTTGCTGGTGACGCGCCTGACCCAGATCGCCAGCCTGGCGGAGTCCCGGGCCCGCGCGCTGGACCGCCGCGGCGCCGCGCTGGAGCGCGCGCTCGCCCGGCAGGAATCGCTGCAGGACGAGCTCAGCCACCAGGCGCTGCACGACCCGCTGACCGGCCTGCCGAACCGGCTGCTGCTGCGCCAGCGCGTCGAGGCCGCGCTCAGCGGGCCGGCGCCGGCCACGCTGATCATGCTGGACCTGGACGGGTTCAAGGACATCAACGACCGGTTCGGGCACCCGACCGGCGACGCGCTGCTCGCGGTGATCGCGGATCGGCTGCAGGCCGGCCTGCGCTCCGGCGACACGCTGGCGCGGCTCGGCGGCGACGAGTTCGCGGTGCTGCTGGAGGACGTCGTCGACCTGGACGCGGTCACCATCGGCGAGAAGCTGGTCCAGCTGGTCCGGCAGCCGGTCGAGGTCGGCGACCACCGACTGCACACCACGGCCAGCGTCGGCCTGCGCACGCTCGACTCCCGGCTCAGCACGTCGGAGATGCTCCGCGACGTGGACCTCGCGCTCTACGCGGCGAAGGCGGCCGGCAAGGACCGGGTGGTCAGCTTCGACGAGCGGCTGCGCGCCGACCAGCTGCACCGGACCCGCACGGTCGACGGGCTGCGCGCCGCGATCGACCGCGCCGACTTCGCCGTGCACTACCAGCCGCTGGTCGACCTGAGCGACGAGCACACCGTGTCGGTCGAGGCGCTGGTGCGGTGGACGCCCAGCGACGGCAAGCCGATCCCGCCGGACCAGTTCATCTCGGTCGCGGAGGACTCCGGCCTGATCGTGCCGCTCGGCGCGTGGGTGCTGCGCCGTGCCTGCCTGGACGCGGTCGCCTGGCACCACCGGTACGGCGTGCGGCTGTCCGTCAACGTCTCCGTGCGGCAGCTGCGCGAGCCGGACTTCGAGCAGGTCGTCCGGGAGGCGCTGCGGGACTCCGGACTGCCCGCGCACGCGCTCACCCTGGAGATCACCGAGAGCGTGCTGGTCGCGGACGGCGGCGGCGCGGCGATCGCGCACCTCACGTCGCTGCGCAAGATGGGCGTGAAGGTGGCGGTCGACGACTTCGGCACCGGCTACTCCTCGCTGGCGTACCTGCAGCACCTGCCGATCGACAGCATCAAGATCGACAAGGCGTTCGTGCCGGTCGAGGGTCCCGAGGGCCTGCAGCAGGTCTCGCTGATCCGGGCGATCATCGACCTGGCCCGCAGCCTCGCGCTCGGCACCGTGGTCGAGGGCGTGGAGACCGCGGAACAGGCCCGGCTGCTGCGGAACCTCGGCTGCCAGCTCGGCCAGGGCTACCACTTCTCCCGGCCGATCACGGCGGACTCGGTGGATCGCCTGCTCGCGGCGGACCGCTCGCTCGCTTTTTGACGCGCGTCACGTGGGCATAAGCGCTTTTTCGCCCCGGCCGGGCCACTACGCTTGCGCTGTCGAGTTCGTCCGGCGCCGGGGGGTTGTGCCATGGGGTCGCAGCGTCCCTACACGTTGCTCAGCTGCGCGATGTCGGTCGACGGCTACATCGACGACGCGTCCGCCGAGCGCCTGGTCCTGTCGAACGACGCCGACCTGGACCGCGTCGACCTGATCCGCGCCACCTGCGATGCGATCCTGGTCGGTGCCAGCACGGTCCGCCGGGACAACCCGCGGCTCGTGGTCCGCTCCCGGATCCGCCGCGGCGACCGGGTCGCGCGCAGCCAGCCGCCGTCACCGGTCAAGGTCACGCTGACCCGCTCCGGCGTGCTCGACCCGGCCGCGCACTTCTTCACCGCGGGCGACGCGGCCAAGCTGGTCTACACGGCCTCGTCCGCCTTCGCGGCCCTGTCCGCGTCGCTGGACGGCCTGGCCACCGTGATCGACGCCGGGCCGGACGTCGCGCTCGACTGGGTGCTCGCCGACCTCTCCGCCCGCGGCGTCCACCGGCTGATGGTCGAGGGCGGCGCGGCCGTGCACGCCGAGTTCCTCACCGCCGGCCTCGTCGACGAGCTGCAACTCGTGGTCGCGCCGTTCCTGGTCGGCGACCCGGCCGCGCCCCGGTTCGCCGGCGGCGGCGCGCTGCCCTGGCCGTCCGACCGGCGGATGACCGTCGCCGAGGTCCGCAAGATCGACGACGTGGTGCTGCTGCGCTACCTGCTCACCGACCGCTTCGAGGTGCCGGTGTGACACCGGACCTGCTGTGGCTGCGCCGCGCGGTCGAGCTGTCCCGGCTGTGCCCGGTCTCCGAGACCGCGTTCGCGGTGGGCGCGATCGTGGTCGGCGCGGACGGCCGCGAGCTGGCCACCGGCTACTCGCGGGAGAGCGGCCCACGCGACCACGCGGAGGAGACCGCACTGCGCAAACTGCGCGGCACGGACCTGACCGGCGCGACGATCTACAGCTCGCTGGAGCCGTGCAGCCGCCGGGCATCCCACCCGCGCACCTGCGCCGAACTGATCCTGGAGGCCGGCATCCCCCGGGTCGTCTACGCACTGCGCGAACCCCCGGTCTTCGTCGAGGGCGACGGCGCCGCACTGCTGTCCGCCTGCGGCGTGCAGGTGGTGCAACTGGAGGACCTCGCCGACGAGGTGCGGCGGATAAACGCCCACGTCCTGACGCTGCACTAGCCGCACCCTCCACCGCCGGCCACGCCATTCAACGACGACGGCGATCGGACTCGGCGCTTTCCTTCTCGGGTCTGGAACCAGCCCCTCTGATGTCCGGAAGAAAGGTGCAGAGCACGCCACGGTCGGCGATCCCGCGCCGATTTCGTCATGACCTTATTTATTACGCGGGGCGCTGCGCCGGATATTGTTTCCGTGCCATAATAAGACCGCGTGGCCTGCAATGGCGAGATTCGATTCTCGGCGCCCGTCCGGGCCCGGCGCGGCAGTCAACACCCGCCCTGCCGGAAGGCCCGGTGCCCGCTGCTCCGCACCCGCCCTGCCGGAAGGCCCGGTGCCCGCTGCTCCGCCACCATTCCCGGTCACCACGACACCCGCCTGACAGCCGGCCCGAACGGCGACCGTCCCGAAGCGTCCGCGCAACCACGGAACACGGCCCGTCCCCTGCCCCGCCCCCAGCGCCTTCCGCCGCCGCCCCACAGCCACGTGATCACGCTTCGCCATCTGCGACGGGACTGTGCCACGAGGGGTGTTTCCGGCCCGACACGCCGGGCTGAAGTCCTGGCGGGATGGGCACCGTGAGTGATGACATCGAACGTTGTGAGTCCACGGAAGAAGATCGAGGGTGACGGGCGGCAGCTGTCGCCGGAGCAGGCCGCTGCGGCGGCGATGGTGGCCGAGGCGAAGGCGCGCGGGCTGGAACTGACCGGTCCGAACGGCCTGTTGAAGCTGTTCACCAAGAATGTCCTCGAGGCGGCGTTGAACGAGGAGATGACTGAACACCTCGGTCATGCGAAGAACCAGGCATCGCCGGAGCGTGAGTCGACGAATGTGCGCAATGGCAGCCGCGGCAAGACGGTGATCTCGGATGCGGCCGGTGAGGTGCGTATCGACGTGCCGCGAGATCGGGAAGGGACGTTCGAGCCGCAGATCGTGAAGAAGCGGCAGCGGCGCCTGACCGAGGTCGACGAGATCGTGTTGTCGTTGTATGCGAAGGGAATGACGACCGGGGAGATCTCCGCGCATTTTGCGGAGATCTACGGTGCGTCGGTGTCGAAAGAGACGATCTCGCGGATCACCGATAAAGTCGTGGCGGAGATGACGGAATGGTCGACCCGGCCACTCGATGCCGTTTACGTGGCCGTGTTCATCGACGCCATCGTCGTCAAGGTCCGTGACGGCCAGGTCGCCAACCGGCCGGTCTACGCGGCCATCGGGGTCACCGTGGACGGCCACAAAGACGTCCTGGGGTTGTGGTCCGGCTCCGGTGGCGAGGGCGCCAAGTTCTGGATGAGTGTCCTGGTGGATCTGAAGAACCGTGGCGTGCGGGATGTGTTCTTCGTCGTCTGCGACGGGCTGAAAGGGCTGCCGGACACCGTCGAGGCGGTGTGGCCGCAAGCGATCGTCCAGACCTGCATCATTCATCTGATCCGGAACACTTTTCGTCTGACCTCCCGGGCGGATGCCGACGCGATCAAACGCGACATCAAACCGATTTACACGGCGGTCAACGCCGACGCCGCGCTCGCCGCTCTGGACGACCTCGAGGAGAAATGGGGGAGTAAATACCGGGCGATGATCCGGTTGTGGCGTAACGCGTGGGATGAGTTCATCCCGTTCCTCGATTACGACGTCGAGATCAGGAAGGTGATCTGTTCGACGAACGCGATCGAATCATTGAACGCCCGCTACCGTCGTGCTGTTCGCGCACGCGGGCATTTCCCCAGCGAGCAGGCCGCGTTGAAATGCCTGTATCTTGTGACCCGCAGCCTGGACCCGACCGGGGCCGGCCGCGCACGATGGACGATCCGCTGGAAGCCCGTGCTGAACGCCTTCGCCATCACCTTCGGTGACCGCTGGCCGGCCGCCGAAACCTACTGACCGAAGAGCCGGAAACACCGATCTTGGTACGGACCCTCTGCGACGCCGTGGGTGAGTGATCAGGCGAAGGCGCCTGCGGTGTGGTGGCTGGCTGGTCAGGTGCGGGTGCTTGTGGTGTGGTGGCTGCCCGGTCAGGTGCGGGTGCTTGTGGTGTGGTGGCTGGCTGGTCAGGTGCGGGTGTGGTGGCTGCCCGGTCAGGTGCGGGTGCCTGTGGTGCGATGGCTGCCCGGTCAGGTGAAGGTGTCTGTGGTGAGGCGGGCCTGTCGTCAGGTAAGGGCACCTGCGGTGTGGCATCCGCGCGGTCGTGCGGAGATGCCTGTGGCGCCGCAGGGTCACGGTCACGCTCCGGCGATGCTCCACGGCGCACGCCGTCAACGGCCGCCACAGCCTCGGCATAAGAACAACCTCGCACCCGGCGCAGCCGATCAATATGCCCGCGGCGCTTCCCCCAATCGCGCTGCCGCTGATGTATCCGACGAAATTCATCCCCCGCAGCAGAATAATTCCGAGATTTGGTCCGATCCCGCATCACAGCCAATTCCGCCGAGGTGAAAAACTGCATCTGCCGCATAGAAGAATCCTCCCACAGGTCGTAGATCAATGCCGTCCCTCATGCGTTCCCTGGCCTACAGGATGTCGTTCATAATCTGCGACACAAGACCTTCCGTCTCGGGACGCCATCCATTGGCGAGTGCGTCCAAGCGCGTATAGAATATGACTCGGAGTCGTTGACACATTCCCTCAAATAACTGACAGAAGCGCCGCCAACATAGCCGTGATGGTTTTCATTCACGTGCGCCAGCACGGAACCGGCACCGCCGGGATGCACCGTCTGCCGTCGACCACCCTTGGGGTGCAGATCTTCGGCAGGGCCGCCACACCCGGCGAGTCCGCAGCCAAGGCAGGGTCGGCGCGCCAGCGCCGCCCCTGCCGACCACCGACCAGGCTGGCGGCCCTGCCGAAGATCTGCTCGGCTTCGCCTGGGCGACGGCAGACGGAGCATCCCGGCCCACAGACGCAACCCACACCCGCCACGAAAAAACAGCCGGCCCCACGGACACCAAACCGCCGGAACCCCCGCCATGCACCGGAGCCCGAGATCCGCCGGGGGCAGCCCTTAACGCAACCACAGTCCAATAGCCATCAATAGCCCGAAATATCGGGTGCAAAGCGCCCGATCGCCGCATTTACGCCAGCTTCCCGCAGTCCGCAGTTCGGAAGACCGGAAGACCGGAAGACCGGAAGACCGGAAGGTGGAAGTCCGCAGTCGCAGCCCACAAGGCCGGAAGGCCGCGAGGCGGCAAGCTCGCAAAGCCCGGCAAGGCAGCAAGGCACGCAAGGCGGCAAGGCACGCCGTAAGGCGCGTAAGGAGCGCAAGGCGGCAAGGCGGGCAAGGCGCGCAAGGTGGTAAGACCCCTGCGAGGTCGCGAGGCCCGCAGCCCGCAGCCCGCAGCCCGCAGCCCGCAGCCCGCAGCCCAAGGCCCGCGAGCCCGCAAGGCGGCAAGGCCTGAAGGCGGCAAGGCGGCAAGTCAGTCAGCCGGTTCCTCGTCAGCCGGCCAGCCGGTCACCGTCGAAGTGCCACCAGCCGCCCGATCATCACCGACTCGCTCGGCAACCCCGTTCGCCCATCTCTCAGCTCGAAGACGCCACGGCGTGGCAGGCGCCGTATCCCGCCGCGCGCGCCGTGACCCGGCCATCCGTGAGCCGTACCGCCGCCTCCGTGTCGTCGTCGGATGCCGGGAATCCCGCCGCCGACGCGACGGCCCCGGTCTCGTCGTGCACGACGTGCAGTGGCGGCAGTCCCGCCACCGGCACCGTGGCCCGCAGGCAGGCGGCCAGGTCGGCGACGCAGAGGCGGGCGAGTGGGCCGAGTTCGCCCGGGTCGCCGGTGACGAGTACGAGCGTGACCGGCCGGTCTCCCGCGGCGCGCAGGGCTTCCTCGACGGCGGCGAGGCGGTGCAGGCCCAGGATCGCGACGATGCCGTCCGTCTGCCACGGTGCCGGCGTGCCGCGGAGCGCGTCGATCGCGGCCGGGGCCGGCCATGGTTCGTCGGTGTGGACCGCCGGTGCGGTGAGCGGCAGGTGCGGGGGTGGCCAGCCGTCGCCGAGGTCGAGCCGGGCGAGGTGGGCGATCGAGGCGGTGATCGCGAACGGGTCGGTGAAGATCGGCGCCGCGGTGCTCAGCTGGGTTGCGCCGTAGAGCGTGGTGAGCGCGACCTCCGCGGTGCGCACCATGCGGTCGCGGGCGTCCTCCAGCGGTTCCAGCGTCATCCCGAGGGTGATCGCGGCCAGGTTGGTGAGCTGGGCGAACGGCTCGTGCAGTGACCTGGCGACGACGATCTCGGGCAGCAGTTCCGCGTCCAGCCGGGGCGCGTCGGTGCTCAGCGGGAGCCGCCCGGTCCAGGCGCGGGCGAACGCGGCGAGCGCGTCCGCGGCCGTGCCGGGCACGTCGGTGGCCTGCGGGAGCGTGGACGAGGTCGCGTCCTGCGCGAGCACCGTGAAGTAGAGCGCGCGCTTGCTGGGGAAGTTGGAGTAGACCGCGCCGCGGGTCAGTTCGGCCCGCTCCGCGATGTCGTCGATCTTGGCCTCGCGGAATCCGCGGGCCAGGAACTCCGCGCGTGCGGCGGTGATCACCTTGCGGCGGTTGTGCTCCTGCATCTCCGCCCGGGTCATCCGCGCCACAGCGGCAGATCTTAGCGCCTGTACCGACGTGCGGGCCGGAGCGAGGCGCGCAAGCCCGCATGCCGGTGCTGCGCGTGCGACGCGCGACGTGCCGCCGGGCGGCACCCGGGCCACGCCGCGGCCCGGCCCTCCACGCCGCGGCCCGGCCGTCCGGCTCGCGGCCCGGCCGTCCGGCTCGCGGCCCGGCCGTCCACGCCGCGGCCCGGCCGTCCACGCCGCGGCCCGGCCGTCCACGCCGCGGCCCGGCCGTCCACGCCGCGGCCCGGCCGTCCACGCCGCGGCCCGGCCGTCCACGCCGCGGCCCGGCCGTCCACGCCGCGGCCCCGCCGCCCGGTCGCAGTCCGGTCGTCCGGGTCGACGCGGGGCCTAGTCGGGGAACGCGGGCCGGATGACCAGCAGTGCCGCGTCGATCAGGTCGGGTAGTGGTGTGGCGCCGTTCTCCTCGATCCACTGGGTGGTGGCGACGCGGACCGCGGCCATGCTGGTCGCGGCGAGCACGCGGGCCGGGAGGCCGGGTGCGGCGCCGCGCGCGGTGAACTCGGCGGCCAGCTCCTGTTCCGCCTCGGCGTAGATCGCGGCCTGCCGGCCGGCCAGCGTGGGTTGTTTGCGCAGCAGGCGCAGCTGGGCCGTGACGCCGGGGCTGCGGGAGCCGAACGTGTCGCGCAGCGTCACCATGGTCTCGCGGAGCGCGACCCAGGGTGCCTCGCCGGCCGGCCGGGCCCGGATCGTGTCCAGGAACGTGCCCATCCGGATCTGGTCGCCGTGGAGCAGGGCCTCCTCCTTGCCGGCGAAGTAGTTCGAGAACGTGCGACGGGAGACCTCGGCGGCGTCCGCGATCGCCTCGACCGTCACCCCGGCCAGGCCGTCGCGGAGCACCAGCCGCAGCGCCGCCTCGTGCAGTGCGAGCCGGGTGGCGGCCTTCTTGCGCTCCCGGAGTCCGAGCGCCTGCGAATTCATGGGCAGAAGGGTACGGCCCGTGTGATCCGTTTCCCAATGGGCAATCTTGCACAGTGGGCAAGTTCGGAGGATGCTTGCATGTGCCAACCACATGAGGGGCGTCCGAGATGGCTACCGAACTGATCCGCCGGCTGCAGGAACAGCAGCGGGTGCTGCGCCTGGCCAAGCAGGTCCGGCCCGCCGACGGCGTACCGCCGGGGCTGGTCGGTCTGCTCGCGGAACTGGACCGGCTCAGCGGCCAGGAGTGCCACGTGAAGGAACTCGCGGCGCACACCTACCTCGACCCGTCCACGGTCAGCCGCGCGGTCGCGCACCTGGTCACGCTCGGCCTCGTCGCGCGCACGCCGGACCCCGAGGACCGCCGCGCCAGCGTGCTGAGCGTGACGCCGAAGGGGCGCGCCGCCATCGCGGAGACGCAGGACTGGTACCGCACCGTCGCCGCGGCGGCGCTGGGCGGCTGGACCCCCGTGGAACTCGACGACTTCGCCCGCATGCTCGCCCGCTTCTCGCGGGACATGACCACGTACCTGTCCGAGGAGGACGCGCGATGAGCACCCAAGCACCCGGTGCGATGAGCACCCGAGACCCCGGTGCGCCGAGCACCCAGCCCGCGGCGCCGATGAGTCACCGCCAGATCCTGGAGGCGCTCAGCGGTCTGCTGCTGGCGCTCTTCGTGTCGATGCTGAGCGCGACGATCGTCTCCAACGCGCTGCCGCAGATCATCGGCTCGCTGAACGGCTCGCAGACGCAGTACACCTGGGTGGTCACGGCCACGCTGCTCACCTCCACGGTGACCACGCCGATCTGGGGCAAGCTCGCGGACCTGGTCAGCAAGAAGACGCTGATCCAGGTATCCATCGTGATCTTCCTGCTCGGCTCGTTCGTGAGCGGTTTCGCGCAGGACACGCCGCAGCTGATCGCGGCCCGCGCGTTCATGGGCATCGGCGTCGGCGGCCTGCAGGCGCTGGTCCAGGTGGCGATCGCCGCGATGATCCCGCCGCGTGAGCGCGGCCGGTACAACGGCTACCTCGGTGGCGTGATGGCGCTGGCCACGGTGGCCGGGCCGCTGATCGGCGGCGTGATCGTGGACACCGACTGGCTCGGCTGGCGCTGGTGCTTCTTCATCGGCATCCCGTTCGCGCTGATCTCGCTGTTCCTGCTGCAGGCGACGCTGAAGCTGCCGGTGGTCAAGCGGGACGACGTGAAGATCGACTACCTGGGCGCGTCGCTGATCGCGGCCGGGGTGAGCGTCATCCTGATCTGGATCTCGTTCGTCGACGACTCGTTCGCCTGGCTGTCCTGGCAGACCGGCGCGATGGTCGGCGGCGGCCTGCTGCTGCTCGCGGCCGCGGTCTGGGTCGAGTCGCGGGTGACGGAGCCGATCGTACCGCTGAACATCGTGCGGCAGCGGACGCCGGCGCTCTCCATCCTGGCCAGCCTCGCGGTCGGCATGGCGATGTTCGGCGGCGCGGTCTTCCTCGGCCAGTACTTCCAGATCGGCCGTGGCTACAGCCCGACCGAGGCCGGCCTGCTGACCATCCCGATGATGGCCGGCGTGCTGATCTCCTCGATCGTCGCGGGCCGGATGATCACGAAGAGCGGCAACGTCAAGCCCTACATCCTCACCGGTACGGTCGTGCTGGTCCTCGGCTTCCTGGCGCTCTCCACGATCGACCACGAGACGTCGCTCTACCTGGTCGGCGGCGCGATGCTGCTGGTCGGCGTGGGCGTCGGCCTCTCCATGCAGAACCTGATCCTGGCCGTGCAGAACGACGTGCCGCTGAAGGACATCGGCGCGGCCAGCGCCACGGTCACGTTCTTCCGCTCGCTCGGCGGCACGATCGGCGTCTCCGTGCTCGGCGCGGTGCTGGCCCGCCGGGTCAACGACTCGATCACCCGGGACCTGACCGCGGCCGGCATCCCGGCCGGTGGCGGCGACTCCGGCACCAGCGCGCTGAACCTGGCCGCGCTGCCCGAGGCGGTGCAGGACATCGTGCGCGCCGCGTACGGCGACGCGACCGGTCACATCTTCCTGATCTCGGCCGCGATCGGCGTGATCGGCATCCTGGCCGCGATCTTCCTCAGGCCGACCAAGCTCCGCTCCAGCCTGGATCTGGGCGAGAAGCTCGAGGTCCCGGCGAGCGCCCCGGTCGTCGAGGCCGGCCGCTGATCCTCGTCCGCCACGGCCCCGCGACCACTCCGGTCGCGGGGCCGCCGCGTTTCCGGGCGGTAACGGTCGCCGATCCGGGTTGACGTCCCCGGCCGTACGCCCCGAAGCTGTGGCGACACCCGTGACGAATCGAGGTGTTCCGTGGCCGGTGCCGCCGACTCCGACATCCACGACGTCGTCATCGTGGGCGGCGGCACGGCCGGTCCGGTGCTCGCCGGCCGGCTCAGCGAGGACCCGGACGTGCGGGTGTGCCTGGTCGAGGGCGGCCCGAGCGACGTCGGTGACGAGCGCGTCCTCCGCCCGCGGAACCGGCTCGGCCTGCTGGAGTCGGAGTTCGACTACGACTACGGCACGGTTCCGCAGCCGCGCGGCAACTCGCACATCCGGTACGCCGCGGGAAGGTGCTCGGCGGGCGCTCCTTCGCTCGACGCCCGGGGGTCCGGGACCGAATGGATGGGAGGACACGCATGCCGGCCTACGACGTGATCGTGCTGGGTCTGGGGGGAATGGGGAGTTCCGCGGCGTATCACCTGGCCGCGCGCGGGCAGCGGGTGCTCGGGCTGGAGCGGTTCGGCCCGGCGCACGACCAGGGGTCCAGCCACGGCGGCTCCCGGATCACCCGGCAGTCGTACTTCGAGGACCCGGCGTACGTACCGCTGCTGCTCAGGGCCTATGACCTGTGGGACCGGCTGGCGGTGGACTCCGGCGCGGACGTGATGACGCTGTGCGGCGGCCTGATGATCGGCCCGGCGGACAGCCGGACCGTGGCCGGGTCCCGGCGGAGCGCGGAACGGTGGGGTCTGCCGCACGAGATGCTGGACGCGGCCGAGCTGCGCCGCCGGTTCCCGACGACGGACCCCGGACCGGACGACGTGGCGCTGTTCGAGGCCAAGGCCGGGCTGGTCCGCCCGGAGGTCACCGTCGCCGCGCACCTGGACCTGGCCGCGCGGGCCGGCGCGGAGCTGCGGTTCGGCGAGCCCGCCACCCGGTGGGAGGCGAGCGCGGCCGGCGTGCGGGTGACCACGGACACCGGCAGCTACACGGCCGGGCACCTGGTGGTCGCGCCGGGCGCGTGGGCGCCGCGCATGCTGGCCGGCCTGGGCGTACCGCTGGTGGTGGAGCGGCAGGTGCAGTACTGGTTCGCACCACGGGCGCCGATCGCGGACTTCGCGCCGGACCGGCACCCGATCTGGATCTGGGAGGACGCGGACGGCACCCAGATCTACGGCTTCCCGGCGCTGGACGGGCCGGACGGCGGCGTGAAGGTCGCGTTCTTCCGCCGGGGCGTGGTGTGCACGCCGGAGACGATCGACCGGGACGTGCACCCGGCGGAGATCGACGCGGTCGGCGCGCATCTCGGCCGGGTGCTGCCGGGCGCGTCCGGGCGTTTCCTGCGCGCCCGGACCTGTATGTACACGAACACGCCGGACGAGCACTTCGTGATCGCCGCGCACCCGGAGCACCCGACCGTCACGGTCGCGTGCGGGTTCTCCGGCCACGGCTTCAAGTTCGTGCCGGTCGTCGGCGAGATCCTGGCCGACCTGGCGACCACCGGCCGGACGGTGCACCCGATCGCCCTCTTCGCCCCGGATCGAACTTTCGGCGGTCGCTGAGCGCGCCAATCGGTGGTTTGCGTTCCCGGGGAGCTAATCGCCTAAGAGATGCGCGATTCCGGTCGAACTGCAACCCAGGCCACCTAGACCGCCACAGCTGATGCGGCCCGGTCTTGTACCGGGAGGGGCCGATATTCGCATCTGCTATTGGAGGTCGGTGTTGAGTTCAGCCGTGCACCGCAGCAAGACGCGGCTGAGCGGGATCTTCAGGCCTGGTCGCGGATCGGGCGTCACCACGTCGGGGCAGAAGAAGCCTCGGCAGGGCCGCCCGATCCGCCAGCGCCTGGCCGCACTACTGGCGGTCCCGCTCGCCGCTGTACTTGCTCTTCTGAGCCTTGTCGTCCTGGTCCTGGTCGTGGCGTTCAACAACGCCCGGGCCACCACCCACGACATCACGCTGGCGCTCAGCGTGCAACGTCTGGTGCAGGCATTGCAGGACGAGCGTGGCGCCACCGCCGGTCTGCTCACCGGCAACGAGGTGGTCGCCGCCCGGCTGGGCACGGCCCGTGAGGCCGTCGACCAGCAGCGCCAGGCCGTCTCCCGCCTGATCACCGAGGACAACGACGCGGGCAACCAGCTCGACGAGCGGACCCAGTCCACGCTCGCCTCGCTGGACGCCCTGGAGAACTTCCGTGGCCAGGTCGACGGGAAGTCCGTCAGCCTGAACAGCACGGTCGTGTTCTTCACGGACCGGATCACCGCGTTCAACACCATCGACTTCGAGCTGGACCTGCTCGACGACACGGGTCTGCGCCGCATGGTGACCGTGCTGGAGTCGCTGAGCGCGGTCAAGGAGGGCGCCGCCCTCGAGAGCGTCCGCCTGAACGAGGTGTTCCTGCGCGGTTCGTTCGAGGTCGACGGCGTGAACCAGTACGTCTCCTACGCGGGCCTCATCGCGGAGCAGGACGCGGCGTTCACGCGCTTCGCCGGCGCCGCCACCCAGGGGCAGCGCGACGAGTTCGCCCGCGTGCTGGACACCGGCTCGGCCCGTACCGTGGAGCGCTTCCGGGAGATCGCGGACGAGTCCGCCGACGGCCGGGAGATCTTCGCGGACACCGGGCTCTACTCGAACGCGATGATCCAGTACCTGAACGGCGTCACCGGTCTCCAGGAGGCCGTCGCCGGGCAGATCAAGGACCGCGCGTCCCAGCTGCAGACGGACGCGCTCAACGCGATCCTGATCCTGGTCGCCATCGTGGCCGCCTCCATCGCGGCCGCGGTCGTGCTGCTCTTCTACGCGTCCCGGTCGATCACCCGGCCGCTGGCGGCGCTGTCCGCCGAGGCCGACCACATCGCCGAGGTCCGGCTGCCGCAGGCGGTGGCCCTCGCGCAGGAGCTGTCACCGGACGAGGAGCGGCCGAAGCTGGCACCGGTCCGGCTGGCCCGCGGCGCGTCCGCGGAGATGCGGGCCGTGGCCGACGCGTTCGACCACATCCAGGCCACCGCGTACGCGCTCGCCACCGAGCAGGCGCTGCTGCGGAAGTCGACCACCGAGTCGCTGGCCAACCTCGGCCGCCGCAACCAGAACCTGCTTCGCCGCCAGCTGGGCTTCATCACCACGCTGGAGCGGGAGGAGACGGACCCGTCCGCGCTCGCCAACCTGTTCGAGCTGGACCACCTGGCCACCCGTATGCGACGGAACGCGGAGAGCCTCCTGGTGCTCGTGGGCTCGTCGAGCCCGCGGCAGTGGTCGGCCCCGCTGCCGATCGCGGACGTGATCCGGGCCGCGGTCTCCGAGGTCGAGGAGTACCGGCGGGTGTCGTTCCGCCGGATCGACGAGGCCAACATCACCGGTGCCGTGGTCAGCGGCGTGGCGCACCTGCTCGCCGAGCTGATCGAGAACGGCCTGACGTTCTCCCCGCCGGACTCGGACGTGGAGATCCAGGGCCGCCGCGTCGGCGACCAGTACCTGATCGCGATCGTCGACCAGGGCGTCGGCATGAACGACACGGAGATCGAGGCCGCGAACGCGCGTCTCCGCGGTGAGGGCGACTTCATCACGGCGCCGGCCCGCTACCTCGGCCACTACGTGGTCGGTCAGCTGGCCCGGGACATGGGTGCGGAGGTGAAGCTGGCGTCCTCGCCGGTCACCGGCGTCACCGCCCGCGTGCTGCTGCCCGCGTCGGTGATGGCGACCTCGGCCGCGCCGGCCGTGGTCCGGGACGGGGAGATCGTGGACGAGCGCCCGGCGATGCCGGTCATCCCGCCCACCCCGTTCACCCCGGTGATGGCGCCCGCGGCACCCCCGGCCCCACCGGCGCCGCCGGCCCAGGAGGTCAGTCGGCCGCTGGTCAGCTCCGGTGCGCCGACCCAGGTGCCGGAGGCGCCGTACCTGGCGATCGGCGGCCGGGTCAAGCCGAGCGTGGTCGAGTACCTGACGGTGCCGCCGTCGCCCGAGGTGGTGGCCGCGGAGGCCGCCGCGGAGGCGGTCGCGGAGCAGGCCTCGCCGCGTCCCCGGACGATCGAGACCGGGGAGGTCGAGCGCACCCGCAACGGGCTGCGCAAGCGGGCCCCGCGGACCAGCCGGCCCGAGGCCGAGGCCGCACCGGCACCGGCTCCGAGCGCGCCCGAGACCCGGGCCGCGGTGGTCGACTCCTCGCCGACCGAGGTGCGTAACCGTCTCACGGCGTTGCGGGCGGGCATGCAGCGCGCGCACACCGATGTTCGACCCAACCCGTACGGCACCGAAGACGGAGGCACCAGCGCATGAGCGTCGACACCCAGACCGACCGGCACCAGTTCAACTGGCTGCTCGGCAACTTCGTGCACCAGACCGACGGGGTGAAGGACGCCGTCGCGGTCTCCTCCGACGGGCTGCTCATCGCCGCCTCGGACGGGCTGAACCGCACCGAGGCCGATCACCTGGCGGCGATCGTCTCCAGCATGGCCAGCCTGGCCCGCAGTGCCTCGAAGAAGTACGAGTTCGAGGGCCTGAAGCTGATCATGATCGAGATGAAGCGGGGCTTCCTGCTGGTCTCCGTCATCACCGGCGGCAGCGTGCTCGGCGTGGTCGCCACCGGCGACAGCGACCTCGGCCTGATCGGGTACGAGATCTCCACGCTGACCGAGCGGTTCGGCCCGCTGCTCACGCCGGCGCTGATCGCGGAATCCCGACGTCACCTGGGCCTGTGAGCGACGACCCCGAGTCCGGACTGCGGATGCCGGATCCGCGGATGTTCCCGAAGTGGCAGCCGGAGGTGCGGCCGCAGCGGGACCGGACAGACGATCACGTCGGTGGGCACCGTGCCCCGAGCGGGTCCTCCTCCGAGGGGGAGGACCCGGTCGTCCGGCCGTTCCTGGTCACCGGCGGCCGGACCCGGCCACTGGCGGACAACATTCGCATCGAGACGCTCTTCTTCGCACAGCCGGCGGCGCTCTCCGCGCCGCTGCGCTTCGAAGCGGAGCGGATCGTGCAGCTCTGCCAGGCGCCGATGTCCCTCGCGGACCTCGCCGCCGCGCTGCGCACGCCACTCGGCGTGACGCGGGTGCTGGTCGGAGACCTGATAGCCGAGAAGTACCTACAGGTCTCCGAACAGACGAACGAGCTTTCCATCGAACTGATCGAGAGGATTCGGGATCGTGTACGCGCCCTCTAGCCGCCCAGCACCGATTTCGGTGAAAATCGTGGTGAGCGGTGGGTTCGGCGTCGGAAAGACCACTTTCGTGAGTGCGATTTCCGAGATCGAGCCTCTGGTCACCGAAGCCGAGATGACCGAACGGTCCATCGGCATCGACGACACGTCGCAGGTAGCCGCCAAGACCACCACCACGGTGGCACTGGACTTCGGCCGCATCACCCTCGACGAGTCCCTGGTCCTGTACCTGTTCGGCACGCCCGGACAGGACCGGTTCGCGTTCCTCTGGGACGACCTGGTCGACGGCGCGCTCGGCGCCGTGGTGCTGGTCGACACGCGCCGGATCGAGGACTGTTTCCCCGCGTTGGACTACTTCGAGGAACACAACATCCCGTTCCTGCTCGGGGTGAACGTGTTCGACTCGGTCAACCGGTTCGACCTCCAGGAGGTCCGGGAGGCGCTCGGCGTCGCGGACTACGTGCCGGTCGTCGAGTGCGACGCCCGGAACCGCGAGTCGGTCAAGAGCATCCTGGTGTCGCTGATCGAGCAGGTCCTCGCGGCCCGGCTCGGCCACGGCCGGGCGATGGCAACCCGCTAGAACGAAGTCCGTCCCGCAGGGGCCGGCGTGCGAAAGCGCGCCGGCCCCTGAACCGTTGCGCCGGTGCCTGCCGTACCTCATGGTCGAACGGGGTTTCGGACGACCATCTGGGGGCGGCATGCGGGCACGGCGGTTGACGGCGTCGGTCATGGGAGCGGCGCTGCTCGCGCTGAGCGCGTGCGTGTCACCACCGGAGTCCTGGGTCGAGGCCGCGCCGCCGGCCGCGTCGTCCGGGCCGCCCGCCGCGTCGTCCGGGGCGCCGGCGACCGCCTCGTCCCCGCCGGCACCCCGCCCCGAGCCCACCGGTCCGGTTCCCGAGCTGCTCACGTTCACCGGCACCACGCTGGACGGCAAGACCTTCGACGGTACGTCGCTGGCGCACCGGCCGGCCGTGCTGTGGTTCTGGGCGCCGTGGTGCGCGACCTGTGCCAGCCAGGGCTGGACCGTCGCGAAGGAGGCGCCGCGCTACGCGGACCGGGTGCCGATCGTCGGCGTCGCCGGGCTCAGCACGGACACCGCGGCGATGAACAAGTTCGTCGCCGACTACGGGATCGGTGGCGTGCCGCAGATCAACGACGGTGCCGGCGAGCTGTGGACCCGGTTCGAGGTCACCCGGCAGTCCTACTACGTGATGCTCGACGCGAGCGGCACGGTCGTGCACAAGGGCTGGCTCGACGACCAGGACCTGGTCGCCTGGCTCGACCGGCTGGCGGCCTGACCCGTGCTGCTCTACGCGCTCACCGCGGGCATGCTGGCCGCGCTCAACCCGTGCGGCTTCGCGATGCTGCCCGCGTACCTGTCCGTGCTGGTCGCCGGGGACACGCCCGGCGGGCGCTGGGGCGCGGTGGGCCGCGCGCTCACCTCCGCGCTCGCGATGACCGCCGGCTTCGTGGCCGTCTTCGGCACGCTCGGCTTCGCGCTCGCGCCCGCGATGAGCTGGCTGCAGCCCCGGCTGCCGTGGCTCACGCTCGCGTCCGGGATCGTGCTGGCCGTGCTCGGCGTGCTGCTCGCGGCCGGCCGCCGGCTCCCCGCGCTGCCGCTGGTCCGCCGCGCGCCCGCGCTCACCCGGTCGGTGCCGTCCATGGCGCTGTTCGGGGTCGCGTACGCGCTCGCGTCCGTCAGCTGCACGATCGCGCCGTTCCTGGCGATCGTCGGCGCGTCGGCGAGCGGCGACCCGGTCACGCTGTTCGGCGCGTACGCGGCCGGGATGGGCCTGGTGGTCGGCGTGACCGCGCTCTCGGTCGCGCTGGTCCGCACGTCGCTGCTGTCCCGGGTGCGCCGGGTGAGCGTGCTCGCGCCGCGGGCCGGCGGCGTGCTGCTCGCGGCCGCCGGGCTCTACGTCACCTACTACGGCTGGTACGAACTGCGCGTGCTGCACGACGCCCGGTGGGCCGGCGCGGACCCGGTGGTGGAGGCCGCGCTCGGCGTGCAGGAGACGCTGGCGACCGGCGTGGAGCGCTTCGGTGTGGTTCCGCTCACAGTGCTCTTCGGCGTGCTGCTGGTGCTCCTGCTGGTGGTGGGGCTGTTCCGCCGGACCCGGGTGGACGCTTAGCCAGGTGAACTCGGCGCCCCTGTGGTAGGACGAAGGAAATCGATATTTCCGGGAGTTCCCGTGCCACAGGGCGTCGCCTTCGACATTCCGTACCCGGCGGCCGTGGTCGCGGCCGCGGAGATCGACAAGGCCGCCGACGCCACCCTCGACTGGGCGCGCGACCTCGGCCTGGTCCGTGACGCCGCGGCCGCGGACCGGATCACCGGCTGGCGGCTGACCGAGCTCGCCGCCCGCTTCCATCCGGCCGCGCGCGGCGACGACCTGCTGCTCGCGGCGAACCTGCAGTGCTTCCTGTTCCTCTTCGACGACCAGTTCGACGCCGCGCCCGGCGGCCCGCGCGCGGCCGCGGTCGCCGCCGCCCGGGAACTGCTGGCGCTGCTGCACGAACCGCCCGGCACCCGCCCGCGCCACGACGTGCCGGCCACCCGGGCCTGGGCGGACGTGTGGGCGCGCAGCTGCGCCGGGATGACCGCGGCGTGGCGGTCGCGGGCCGCGCAGGACTGGGCCGGATATCTGGCCGGCGTGCTGGTCGAGGCGCAGCCGCCGGTGCTCGCGCCGCCCACCACGGTCGCGGAGCACCTGAGCCTGCGGCGGCCGACCGTCGGCGCCTACCCGGTGCTCGACCTGGCCGAGCGGGTGCAGGGCTGCGAACTGCCGGACGTCGCGTTCCACACGCCGCTGCTGCACCGGCTGCGCACCATCACCGCGGACGTGGCCGGGCTCTGCAACGACGTGGCCTCGGTGGAGAAGGAGGAGCGCCGCGGCACCCGGCGCAACGCGGTGCTGGTGCTGGAGGACTCGGCCGGCCTGCCGCGCGCGGCGGCGGTCGCGGAGACGGTGGCGCTGGTGCACGCGCTGATCGCGGAGCTGGACGGCCTGGAACACCTGATCCCGGACGCGGCCGCCGCGATCGGGCTGCACGCGGCCGAGCGCGCCACGGTCGACCGTTACGTCCGGCTGGCGCTGCACACGCTGATCCGCGGCAACTACGACTGGCAGCGTCACACGGCCCGCTACCACCCGGCCGCCCCGCCGGCGGTGCCCGACGGACTCGGCTGAGCCGGGCGCCACCCGTCCCACCACCGGGGCCGGCGAACGCGCGGGGCACCCCGGCCGCGACCACGATCCGGGCCACCGCGGCCCGGCGGGCCGCTCCCGGCTCGTGGTGACCGGCGACGCGACGTGCAGGGAGGCCGCCCGCGGCCGACCGGTGCCCGCGGGAGCATGCGGAACCCGGCCACGCCGGAAGCGGGAACATCGGTAGTAACGGTCCTCACTCCGAAATCCCTCAGGAGCGACCGGGCCGCACCGATCGTCGGCGCGTGAACCCTATGCCGTCGATCACCCAGCGCGTGCACGTCGGCCGTCAGCCGATCTTCGATTCGCGCGGCACGGTCGTGGCGTACGAGCTGCTGTTCCGAGGCAGCATGGAGGCGGTGCACGCGGCCGCGCGCGACGCCTACGCCACCAGTCAGGTGATCCTCAACGTGTTCACCGAGTTCGGCATCGCGGAGGTGGCCGGCGACCGGCTCTGCTTCATCAACCTGACCCGCGAGTTCATCATCGGCAAGGTGCCGCTGCCGTTCGGGCCGGAGAACGTGGTCCTGGAGATCCTGGAGACCGTCGATCCGGACGACGAGGTGGTGGCCGGCGTGGCCGCGCTGGTCGAGGCCGGCTACAAGATCGCGCTGGACGACTACGTGCACGGCTCCGGGCACGAGCGGCTGCTGCCGCTCGCCAGCTACCTGAAGCTCGACATGCTGGACAGCGACGTCGACCGGTTCGACGAGGTGGCGGCGGTCTGCCGGGAGTACCCGGGCATCCAGATCGTGGCGGAGCGCCTGGAGACCGCGGACCACATCGCGCTGGCCGACCGGTACGGATTCGAGCTGCGCCAGGGGTACGCGCTGAGCCGCCCGCGGGTGATGACCGCGACCAGCCTCTCCCCGTCCCGGCTGGTCCGGCTGCAACTGGTGCCCGCGATCGGCGCCGCCGACATGGACCGGGTGATCAGCACGATCGTCAGCGACCCGGCACTGGCGCTGCGCGTGCTGCGGGCCAGCAACTCCGCGGCCGCCGGCGCCGCGTACAAGGTCTCGTCGGTACGCCAGGCCGTGGTGCTGCTCGGCCTCACCCAGATCCGCCAGTGGGCGATGATCATGGCGCTCGGCGACGCGGTCGAGGCCACCGACGAGCAGCTCACCACCGCGCTGCTGCGCGCCCGCTTCTGCGAGAGCCTGGCCGAGGGCATGCACGCCTCGCCGGACGCCGCGTTCACCGCCGGTCTGATCAGCGGCGTCGCCGAGGTGCTCAGCCTCACCCCGGCCATGCTCGCCGACCGCCTCCCGCTCGCCGACGACGTGGCCGGCGCACTCATCGACGGCACCGGCGCGCTCGGTGACGTGCTGCGCACCGTCGACGCCTTCTCCCGCGGCGACCTGGAGTCGGTCGCCCCCGCCGCGCACGGCACCGACCTGGTCCGCGCCTATGTGGACGGCTGGCGCTGGTCCGCCCGCATGGTCGCGGCCACGAAGGTCCCCGCCTGAGGTCCGGCCCGTTCCCAGAATCAGGGGCAACACCCGGATTTCCCGCTTCCGGCGTGGTGCGGCCCGCATGCTCCCGCGGGCCAACCTCGCCGCCCGGCAAGACTCCGCCGGCGCTCCGCTTGCCGGGCGGCACCGGAGCCGGTGCCGCCCGGTGCCGGAGAGAACCACGCGACCATCGCGGCGCCACCGGATCCGCGACGCGGCACGAGATCCGCGCGGGTAGGCGCGGCCGTGGGCACCAACCGGATTCGCGGCGCGGCGCGGGGTGCGCGTGGGATGCGCGGCCTGCGGCGCCGAGGGATTCGCGGCGCGGCGCGAGGTGCGCGTGGGGATGTGCGGCCTGCGGCGCCGAGGGATTCGGGGCGCGGCGCGAGGTGCGCGTCGGGGTGCGGCCCGCGGCCGGTGGATTCGGCACGGTCGCGGACCGCGAGTTCGCCGGGATCGCCGCGCGGGTGGGAGGTGCGGCGCGACGTGCGGAGCCGTCAGTGGGACGGGGTCGGCTCGGCCACGGCGGGACCGGCAGGGAGGAGCGCCGGCGACGACCGGTGCCCGCGGGAGCATGCGGGCGGCACCACGCCGGGAGCGGGAAGATCGGTTCTTCGGGTTGGTCGTGGGCTTCGCCCGGTGTGCCGACATGGTGCGCGGATGCGTGCGGGCGTGGGTGTGCGGGCATGACAGGGTGGCGCCATGGAGGCGCTGGACGTGCGGGGGCTGCGGCGCAGCTTCGGGGATCTGCTGGTGCTCGACGACGTGAGCTTCACGGTCGCGGCCGGGCAGGCCGGGGTGGTGACCGGGCCGAACGGGTCGGGTAAGACGACGCTGCTGCGGTGCGTGGTGGGCGCGGAGCGGCCGGACGACGGCGAGGTGCGGTCCGCGGGGCGGCGGCTGGACGAGGCGGACCCGTGGACCCGCTCGATCATGGCGGCGGCGCTGGACGACATCGACTTCTTCGCGGACCTGTCCGTGGTGGAACACCTGGAGCTGCTCGCGGCCGCGCACGGCGGCGGCGGTGACCCGGTCGGCGAGGTGCTGACCGAGCTGGGCCTGGACCGGGCCCGCGACCAGCTGCCCGCCACGCTCTCCAGTGGACAGCGCCGGCGGCTCGCGCTGGCCTCGTGCTTCGTGCGGCCCCGGCGGCTGCTGATCCTGGACGAGCCGGAACAGCGGCTGGACGTGCGCGGCCGGGCCTGGCTGGCCGAGCGGCTGCTGCGGGAGAAGGCGGCCGGCGTGGCGGTGCTGCTGGCGTCGCACGACGAGGACCTGATCGCGGCGGTCGCGGACGTGCGGATCGAGATCGGGGCGTGACGGCGGTCGGCGTCCGGCAGGTCCGGTCGCGGCTGCGGCGGCTGCGCCGGCGGCACCACGGCACGTCGTTCGACGACTTCCTCACGGATCTCTACCTGCTGGCCCTGCTCGCCGCGCTGTACGGGTGGGCGTTCGTGGACATGAGCCGGGACTTCCTGGGGTCGGCGCTGGTCCGCGCCGGCGATCCGGCGGAGCAGCGGTGGCTGGTGGCCGCCGCGGTGCTGACCGCGGCCGGGTTCGGCTGGGCCGGGCTGCGCGTGCTCGGGCCGGTCTTCGTCGGGCCGGCGCTGCAGTCCTGGGTGGCGAGCGCGCCGATCGACCGGCGGAGACTGCTGCTGCCGCGCTTCGCCGGGTTGCTGACCGGCGCGTCCGCGGTGGTGGCGCTGCTCGGGTTCCTGTTCGGCGTGCTGTCCCGGATCGCGGCCGACGCACCCGCGCTGGAGGCCGGGATCGTGGACGCGACGCTGCTCGGCGCCGCGATCGGGTTGCTGGCCGGCGCCGCCGCGGTGGTGGCGCAGGGCGCGCGGCGGGCGCGGTGGGCGGTGGAACTGCCCGGCCGGGTGCTGATCGGCGCGGGCGCGCTGGTGGCCGGCACGGTGGTCGTCCTGCACTTCGGCCCGGGTACGCCGATGCCGCGCCCGGACGGGACCGTGCCGCTCGCCGTCCCCGCGCTGGTGTTCGTGGCCGCGGCGACGGCCGTGGTGTTCGCGGTCCGGGCGTTGCGCCGGCTGGACCGGGCCACCACCACGACCGGCGCGCAGTTCGCCAGCCGGGCCGCCGCGGCCGCGGTGATGCTGGACCCGACGCTGATCGCGGACCTGCTGGAGGCGCGCCGCTGGCGTGCGCTCGGCCGGGTGCGCAGCCGCCGGTTCCGGAGCGGTCCGCGCTGGTGGGCGCTGACCCAAGCAGAGCTGCGCCGGGCCGTCCGGCGGCGGGGTGCGCTGCTCGGCTGGGCCGCGCTGGTGCTGGTGCAGTACGCGGTCGCGCTCGCGGTGCCGGGCCTGGCCGGTCCGGCACAGGTGCTCACCGCGTTCCTGGCCGGTGACCGGCTGGCCGGCGGGCTGCGCGCGATCACCCGGTCGCCGGGCCTGCGCCGCGCGCTCGGCGGCGGTGACACCGGCCTGAAGCTGGCGCACCTGGCCGGGCCGGCGCTCGCCGCCGCGCTGTTCCTCCTGGTCACCGCGCCGGTCGCGGGCGGGCGACCGGCCTGGGCGGACGCGGTGCTGCTGCTCGGCGTGGGTGCCGCGGTCTACCGGTCCGGCACCCGGCCGGCGCTGGTCTACGACGGGCCGGTGGTGGAGACGCCGTTCGGGCTGATCCCGGTGGATCTGCTCCGGCAGCTCTGGCGTGGCTGGGACGTGGTGGCGCTGCTCATCGTGGTGGATCTGATCGCGACGAGATGATCACGTAGAGTGATCGCCTTCCCGTGGGTGACGGTGGGCCGGCGTACCCCCGCGAACGGCCTCCGGTTTGTATGCTGGGCCGGGGCGACGGGCGGATGCCTGCGAATATGGAGGTGTCATGGCTGGCCTCGTCGAGCTGCGCGGCGTCGGCAAGCGATACGACCGGTCACGCACCGTGCTGGACGACATCGACCTGGTGATCTACCCGGGCGAGGTCGTCGGCGTGGTCGGCGGCAACGGTTCCGGTAAGTCGACGCTGCTGCGCATCGTCGCCGGCCTCTCGCCGGTCTCGTCCGGCGCGGTGATCGCCCGGCCGCGGGTGGTCGGTTACGTGCCCGAGCGGTTTCCCACCCAGGCGCGTGTCTCGGCGCGCTCCTACCTGAAGCACATCGGCCGGATCCGCGGCCTGAACACTCGCGCCGCGGTGGCCCGGGCGGACGAGCTGCTCAGCCGCCTGGCGCTGGTCGGCGGCGCGAACGCGGAGCTGCGCCGGCTGTCCAAGGGCAACGCGCAGAAGGTCGCGGTCGCGCAGGCGCTGATGGTCCCGCCGCAGCTGCTGGTGCTGGACGAGCCGTGGTCCGGCCTGGACGCGGCCGCGCACGAGGTGCTGGCCGAGCTGATCGCGGAGACCGCGCGCGAGGGCGGCGCGGTGGTGTTCACCGACCACCGGGAGGCGGTCGTCTCGGCCAGCGCGTCGGTGATCTACCGGATCGCCGGCGGGCGGCTCTCCACGGCGCCGCCCGGCGAGACGCTCGCGTTCGTGGAGCTGGTCGACGCCGCGCTGGACGCGCCCGAGCCGGACTGGTGGCGGCTCCCCGGCGTGCTGGAGGCCCGCCGCGACGACGCGGTGGTGACGCTGGAGATCGTCGCGAAGTACGCGGACGAGCTGATCTTCCAGGCCCTCGGCAACGGCTGGTCGGTGCAGTCGGTGCGCCGCTCGGCGCCGGTGCCGGTGGTGGCGGGGGAGCGGACGCGCGCGAGCCGGACCGAGATCGACGAGGTCGACGCGTTCGGCGCGCCGGGTACGTCCGGCCCGGCGGACGCGCGGGACGTGGCGGACCCGCGGGACGTGGCGGACCCCCGGGACGTGGCGGACCCCCGGGACGTGGCGGACGCGCGGGACCTGGCCGACCGGTGGGACATGTCTGGCTCGCGGGACATGTCTGGCTCGCGGGACATGGCGGCCGGGCGAGACGTGGCTGACCCGCGGGAAGTGGCTGACCCGCGGGACCTGGCTGACCCGCGGGACGTGGCTGACCCGCGGGACTTCGCGGACCGGCGGGCCGTGGCAGACCGGCGGGACGACGCACGGGACGTGGCGGACGGGCGGGACGCGTCTGAGCCGGGCGCGGTGGACGGCTCGGGTGCTGCGGATGGCCGGTCCGGCCGGGACCGGGATGATGAGCGTGACAGTGACGGCGGGCGTGACGTCGACGCCCCGCGGGATCGCGGTGCCGGGCGGGACGATCACGGTGCCCGGCGGGACGATCACGGTGCCCGGCGGGACGATCACGGTGCCCGGCAGGACGCCGGTGGCCGGGCGGACGGTGACGGCGGGTCCGGTGGCGAGCCGCCGGTAGCCGGCCGGCCGGCGCCCGCGCCGCGGAAGCCGCAGCCCCGGCCGCGCCCCAAGCTCACGCTGGTGAAGGACACCGACGTCGCGGAGCAGGCCCGATGATCGCGCTGGCCCGCTACTCGCTCTCCATGCTGGTGCGCAGCCAGGCGTACATCGCGCCGATCCTGCTCTTCGGCGCCGCGATCATGGTGCTCACCACCGGCGACGCGGGGCCGCTGGCGGAGACGTACTCGGCCTGCGCGCTCGTGCTCTTTCTCTGCATGACCTGGCTGACCGTCGTGCTGATCAACACGGAGGACCGCACCCAGCGCGCGATGACCGCGACCGCGGCCGGCGGCGAGACCCGGGTGCTGGCCGGGAACGTGCTGGCCGCCACGTTCGTCGCGGTGCTGCTGATGCTGGTCGGCCTGATCTATCCGCTCTACGCCGGCCGGCACCCGATCACCGGCGCCGGCCTGGCGGTCGGCGTGCTCGCGCAGCTGACCGCCGCCTTCGCCGGCATCGCGGTCGGCCTGCTCTGTTCGCGGCTGCTGATCCGGCGCACCGGCGTGGCCGTGCTGGCCGCGGTCGGTGCGGTGGGCGCGATGGTGCTGCTGCGCGTGGTGCCGCCGGTCGCGCCGATGCTGGTGCTGCTCGGCAGCGAGGCCGCGCCGGAGACCATGCTGACGCCGCTCTCCGGCCTCGGCGCGGTCTCGGTGCTGATGGTCGCCGCGGCCGCCGCGACCGTCTACTACGTGGGCCGCCGCCAGGAGTGAGCGCGCCGCCCTACCGGGCCCAGCTCCACGGGTAGGCCGGGTCCTCGGCGGCGGTGGCGGCCTCGCCCAGCTCCAGCGGGCGGAACGTGTCGACCATGACGGCCAGCTCGTCGACCTCGGTCACGCCGATCGAGCGCTCGTACGCGCCGGGCTGCGGGCCGTGCGGGTGGCCGCCCGGGTGCAGCGAGATCGAGCCCTGGCCGATGCCGGAGCCCTTGCGCGCCTCGTAGTTCCCGCCGCAGTAGAACATGACCTCGTCGCTGTCCACGTTGGAGTGGTAGTACGGCACCGGGATGGCCAGCGGGTGGTAGTCGACCTTCCGCGGCACGAAGTTGCAGATCACGAACCCGGCGCCCTCGAACACCTGGTGCACCGGCGGCGGCTGGTGCACGCGCCCGGTGATCGGTTCGAAGTCGTGCACGCTGAACGTGTACGGGTAGAGGCAGCCGTCCCAGCCGACCACGTCGAACGGGTGCCGGGGGTAGACGTAGCGGGTGCCGGTCACGCCCGTGCTGCCGCGGTGCTTGACCAGCACCGGAACGTCCGTGCCGGTGGCCGTCAGCGGCACGGCCGGACCGTGCAGGTCCCGCTCACAGAACGGCGCGTGCTCCAGGAACTGCCCGTACCGGGACAGGTACCGCTTGGCCGGCGCGATGTGGCTGTTCGCCTCGATCACGTACGCGCGCAGGGGTTCCGGGCCCCGGGGCACCCAGCGGTGGGTGGTGGCGCGCGGCAGGATCACGTAGTCGCCGGCGGTCGCGGTCAGCGCGCCGAACACGGTCTCCACCAGCGCGTCCCCGGACTCGACGTAGACGCACTCGTCGCCGATGGCGTTGCGGTAGAGCGGCGACGGGGTGCTCGCCACCGCGTACGAGATGCGCACGTCGCCGTTGCCGAGCACCAGGCGCCGCCCGGTGACGACGTCGGCCTCCGCGAAGTCCAGCGAGTGCAGCTTGAGGTGCCGGGGGAGCAGCGGGTGGTTCGGGGTGGTGCCGAGGCCGGGCGGCTGCCACGGTGCCGCGTCGACGATCGCGGACGGGATCTCGCGGTGGTAGAGCAGCGACGAGTCGGCGGAGAAGCCCTCCTCGCCCATCAGCTCCTCGTAGTAGAGGCCGCCGTCCGGGCGCCGGTGCTGGGTGTGCCGTTTCGGCGGAACCTCGCCGACGGAACGATAGAACGCCATTGTTCCCACCTCCGACATATCTCTATCAGATCTAGGACGGTTCGTCGCGGGTGGACTTAGCCATCGTTAGGCTTGGATGTCTTGATCAGCCTGACCTCACGGGGAGGCCCTGATGGGCCGGTCACGCATCGTGTCGATCCTGCTCGTCGCCGTCCTGCTCGCGGCCGGGTGCCAGAATCCCGGCGCGGACGAGGACGACGGCTCGTTACGCCGGATCGTCTACCTCACGGCGTTCGGCGCGACCGGGCGGGACGCGTTCGCCTGGGTGGCCCAGGAGAAGGGCTACTTCCGGGACGCCGGACTGGACGTCGAGATCCGGCTCGGTGCCGCGCTCTCGGACAACATGCGGACGCTCGCGGCCGGGCGGGCCGACTTCATGAACAGCGACCTGATCGGCGGCGTGATCTCGGCCGGTCAGGGCACGTTCACCGGCTTCCGGGTGTTCGCCGCGATCCACCAGCAGTCGCTGGTCTCGATCGTCACGCCGGCCGACGGGCCGATCAAGAAGCCCGCGGACCTGGCCGGCAAGCGTCTCGGCGCCGCGACCGCGTCCGTCAACCAGGTGCTGTTCCCGGCGTACGCGAAGGCCACCGGCCTCGACCCGGCCGGCGTCACCTGGGTCAACGCGGCACCGGCCCAGGTGCCGGCGCTACTCGCGTCCGGCCGGGTGGACGCGCTGTGCACGTTCCTGATCGGCCGTCCCGGCATCGAGGCGGCCGCCGGGAAACAGATGACCGTGCTGCCGTTCAGCGACGCGTTGCCGGACACGTTCGGCAACGCGCTGACCACCTCCGCGTCGCTGGCGGAGAGCGATCCCGACCTGGTCCGGCGCTTCCGGGACGCGGCACTGCGCGGGCTCGCCGACACGCTCGCCGATCCGCGCGCGGCCGCGGAACTGTTGCACGAGCGCAATCCCGCCTCGACCGTGGCGGCGGCCGAGGGGGAGATCACGCTGATGGCGCCGCTGACCACGCCGACCGGCGGCGGCCCGCTCGGCAGCATCGACCGGGACCGGCTGACGCGCGCGATCGCGATGCTCACCGACGCCGGGCTCTTCGCACCGGGGCTCACCGCGGACGAGGTCGTCGCGTTCCCGCTCACCCCGGGGAGCTGAGGCATGCTGCGGTACGCGTTCGACAACGACGACCCGGCCGCGGCGGACCGGCACCGCTACCTGGCCGAGATGTTCGACGACGTCACCACCGCCCGGCTGGCCGGGCTGGGTGACCTGGCCGGGCGGCGCTGCCTCGAGCTGGGCGCGGGCGGCGGCAGCGTCGCGGGCTGGCTGGCCCGGCAGGGCGCGCGGGTGCTCGCCACCGACCTGAACGTCCGGCATCTGCCGGGCGGCGCCGGTTACGACGTGCTCCGGCACGACCTGGTGACCGAGCCGCTGCCGGCCGGCGAGTGGGACCTGATCCACGCCCGGCTCCTGCTGCTGCACCTGCCGGAGCGGGCGGCGATCCTTCCCCGGCTGGCCGGCGCGCTGGCCCCCGGCGGCGTGCTGCTGCTGGAGGAGTTCGCCACCACGTTCCGCAACGCGGTGCTGGCCGCGCCGTCGCCCGCCGACGCGGCCGCGTTCGAGACCTACCTCGACGTGTTCATCGGCCGGGTGCTCCCGGCGCGCGGCAACGACCCGGCCTGGGCGCTGCGCGTGCACGCGGCGATGCTGGACGCCGGGCTGACCGGCGTGCAGACCGAGGTGCACGCCCGCTCCTGGCCCGGCGGCACGGCCGGTGCGCTGCTCAACGCCGCTAACATCGCGCAGCAGCGGGACGGGCTGCGCGCGGCCGGTCTCCGCGACGACCTGCTGGACCGGGTGACCGCGCTGATGTCCGATCCGCGGATGGTGGTGCGCGCGCCGTTGCTCTACTCGACCGCGGGCCGGCGCCCGTGACCCGCGTGCTGTCGCCGCTGGCCGCGGCCGTGACCGTGCTCGGATTCTGGTGGTGGGCGGTCGAGGCGTTCCGGGTGCGCCCGTTCTTCCTGCCGTCGCCGCCGGACATCCTCGACGCGTACCTGCGGGAGCCGCACTACCTGCTCACCGAGTTGGGCCGGACGCTGTCGGTGACCACGGCCGGGTTCGTGATCGCGGCGGTGGCCGGCATCGCGCTCGCGATCCTGCTCACCACGTGGCGCCCGGTCGAGCACGCGGTGCTGCCGTTGCTGGTCGCGCTGAACGCGGTGCCGAAGGCCGCGGTCGCCCCGCTGCTCGTGGTCTGGCTCGGGTTCGGCGCGTCCCCCAAGATCGTGCTGGTCGTGCTGATCTCGTTCTTCCCGATCGCGCTGGCGTCCGCGGCCGGGCTCACGGCCACGCCGGTGGAGCTGACCGAGCTGTCCCGCTCGCTGGACGCGTCCCGCTGGCAGACGTACGCGAAGGTCCGGCTGCCGTGGGCGCTGCCGCAGATCTTCGTGGGCCTGAAGGTCGCGGTCTCGCTCGCGGTGATCGGCGCGGTGGTCGCGGAGATCGCCAACCCGGACCAGGGGCTCGGCGCGGTGATCGTGCTGTCCAGCGCGTCCGCGGACACGCCGATGGCGTTCGCCGCGATCGTGCTGCTCGCGCTGACCAGCGTGTCGCTCTTCTACACGATCGTGCTGGCCGAGCGCCTGATGCTGCCGTGGGCCCGGGACATCACCGGCTGACCCCCGCCGGGTGGTGCGGACGAGACCGCTGCCCCGGTCACGGGTGTCGTGCGGCGGGCGTGGCGAGGTCGAGGGCGGCGCGGGCGGCGTCACCGTCCCAGCGGGTCGGGAACGCGTCGTGCAGCCGCCAGCCCGCGCGCCGCAGCGTGCGTTGCCGTTCGATGTGCGCCGCCGGGCCGTCCGGGTGCACCCGGCAGATCAGGCCGGCCTCGTCCGCGCACAGGTCCACGCTCCACCGGCCGACCGGGTAGTCCGCCCGCACCGGCACGCCGGACTCGGCCAGCTCGCGGCCGAGTCGCGCGGCCCAGCCCTTTGCCGCGTCCGGCGGTGCGTGCGCCGGGCGGGGCGGTTCCGCGGCGTACCGCAGGAAGTCGCCGATCAGCCCGGACGCGTTCCGCTGCGCGGTCACCACGACCAGTCGGCGACGGGCCCGCGTGATCAGCACGTTGAACAGGTTCGGGTCCGCGGCGAACCGGTGCCGGGACGCCGGGTCCGCGTCGGAGAGCGCGAGCGAGGCCACCACGACCTCCGCCTCCGCGCCCTGGAACGCGTGCACCGTACCGACGCGCAGTCCCATCGCCTCGATCTCGTCGACGCCGAACGCGGCCAGCAGCGCGGCCTCCAGCGCGTCCGCGTGCGCGCGGAACGGCGTGATCACTCCGACGCTGGTCTCCCCGGCGAGCGCGCGGACCTCCGCGACCACGGCCTCGATCTCGGTCTCCGGCGTGACCGCGCGGACCTCGACCGCGTCCGTGCCCTCGGTGCGCGGATGGCGGGTGACCAGCGCGATCCGGTCGTCGTAGAAGCGCCGCGCGGAGAACTCGATCAGGTGCGGCACGGACCGGTAGTGCTCGTCCAGCACGGTCACCGCGGTCGCGCCGGCGGCCAGGTCGAACGCGCTGATCCGGCGCAGGTCCAGCCGGTCCGCGTACCCGCCGAGGCCGTGGGCGGCCAGTGTCACGGCCACGTCCGCGTCGCCGACGAACGAGACGAACCGCAGCTGGCGCGGGTCGCCGACGACCAGCGCGGCGCGGGCGCGGGCCAGCACCGGCGCGGCCCGCAGCTGGTCGATGTGCGCGGCCTCGTCCAGGATCACCAGATCGAACAGCGCCGGTACGGCCGGCAGCAGGTCCTCCGCGTCCGTGACCGTCCCGACCCACAGCGGCAGCGCCCGGACCAGCGCCGTCGCGTCCAGCGCGGCCAGCGCCTCGCGGCGGCGGGCGCGTCCGGCCCGCAGCGCGGCGGCCAGCGCGGACGCGCTCCGGCGGGCGGCGGCGTCCCAGCGGGCCGCGCTGGTCGCGTCGTGCCGCATCCGGGTGCCGGTCGCGGCCGCGAGCGCGTCGTCCGCGCGGGCCAGCGCGTCCCAGCGGCCGGCCAGGTCGGTGCCGCCGGACGCGGCCAGCTCCGCCGCGGCGCGCACGCTCGCGGCGGCCCGCAACGCCGTACCCACGCGGTCGTGGTCCTCGTGCAGTTCGCGCAGCCGAGCCGCCGCGCGGCGGCGACGCCAGGCCCGCCACCAGCCGGGTGCCTCGCCGGTCGCCTCGTCGTGCAGCCGCCGGGCACGGTCGAGATCAAAACCGGGGGCGAAGACCGCGGGTACGTCGGCGCGCAGCGCGGGCAGCAGCGGAAGCCACTCCTCCAGCCGCTCGGCCAGCGCCTCCCGGGTCAGCGCCGCGGTGATCTCCCGCTCGGTGCGCGCCACGGTCTCGGCGGCCTCGGCGGCGTGGCGCGCGTCCTCGGCCAGGCGGCTCCGCGGGACGCCCTCGCCCAGGCCGGCGGTGAGTTTCGTGGCGATCTCCTCGCGCCGCTCCGCGTCGCCGAACAGCACCGGGACCGGGCCGGGATAGCGGTCCAGCAGCCCGCCCAGCACCTCGGCCGCGTGCCGTGACTGGGTGGCGATCAGGACCGAGCCGCCGCGGTCCACGGTGTCCAGCGCGGCCGCGACCACCGCGTGCGACTTGCCGTTGCCCGGCGGCCCGGACACGACGACCACGCGCTCCCGGCGGCTGCGGGCGACCACGGTCCGCTGCGCCGCGTTCAGCGGAAGGGGCGAGAGCACACGCTCGCCGACGTCCTCCGCGTCCGTGTCGCGGCCGGTGCCGCCGTCCGTGCCGCGGTAGACGGCGTCGAGCGCGGTGTGCTCCAGGCCGGTGCGGTTGGACCAGGTCAGCAGCGTGTCACGGGGGCCGGTCGAGGCCACGTCCCGGGCGACGTAGAGCGCGGCCACCGCGTACGCCACCAGGTGCTCCGCGGGCGCCTTGCGCACCGGCGGCTCCAGCACGTCGCGCACCGGCAGCTCCGCGGCCCACGCCAGCGACGAGATCCACGCCTTGGTGCCGGGCGCGGTCAGCCACCCCGGGCCGCCGAGCCCGGACGCCTCCTCGAACCGCGCCGCCAGTCCCCGGTCCGCCAGCAGCGGCGTGATCTCCAGGTCCCCGGCCGGCAGCAGCCGCCCGCGCAGTCCGCGCTCGACCCGTACCGGCTGGGACACCAGCGGCACCCGCACCCGCCGCCGCACCCCGCCGATCTCCGTGCTGCCCAGCACCCAGCCCAGGCCGCGCCGCAGCACCCGCTCCTCCCGGTGCAGCGCGTCCAGCCCGGCGAACCGGTCACCGACCCGCCCCGCCGGCGCCCGCTCCGGCTCCTCCAGCCAGGCGAACGGCTGCCCCGCCCGGCTCACGTCCAGCACCAGCTCCGACCTGGCCGGTGCCAGGTCGGCAAGCGCCACAAGGATCTTCCGCGGGTCCATCGCGCGCCACTCTACTTGCGCCCGTCGCCGCGAACGGCCACCGCTCGATGATCTCCATGTGGCCGGGAAGCGCATCCGCCGGCGACCGCGGCGCCGGGAGCCGGGACGATCCGGTCAGGACGAACTGTCCCGGCCGGGTATCGAGATCGGTCCTCAGATCGATCGGCCTCAACGGGCCGGGGCCGGTGTGCGACGGCAGTGGCCGGGGCGGCAACCCCGGCCACTGCCGCATCGTCGTCGTGCGGTGCGTCAGGAGAGAGCCCTGGGCTCTCCGTAGAGGAAGTCGTCCAGGACGACCAGGTCGGTGCCGGAGGTGTCGTTGGTCCAGGCGCCGAGGGCGGCGTTGCCGGTGGTGATGCGGACCTCGACGGTCGACCTGCTCCGCTCCCAGGTCGGCGCGTCCGCGGCCCCGGAGACCCGTGCCCTCCGTGACCGCCTCCGCCACGCACTCGCGGCGTGACGTCGGCCCGTTCGACCGCGTTCGCCGTCCGGGACCCGGTCCGTTGATCGACATGCGTCGAGATGCCGACGGGTTCAGAATGCGTGCAGCCGACCCGCTGAGGAGCTGCCGTGGCCGTCGAACTGACCCGCCGGAACGTGCTGGCGCTGGGCGCCGCCGCGATGCTGCCGTCCATTCCCGCCGGTCCGGCCGGGCCGCGACGGGAACACCACCGGGTGGTCATCGTCGGGTCCGGGTACGGCGGGGCGATCGCGGCGTACCGGCTGGCCGAGGCCGGGGTCCGGAGCCTGGTGCTGGAGCGGGGGCGGCGCTGGCCGGTGCTGCCGGGCGGTGACACGTTCCCGCCGTTCCTCGCGCCCGACCGCCGCTCGTCCTGGTTCACGCCCACGCCGGTCTATCCCGGCATGCCACCGGTGGTCTACCGGCCGTACGCCGGTCTCTTCGAGCGTGTCCGCGGCGACGGCATGGACGTGATCACCGGGGCCGGCGTGGGCGGGTTGTCGCTGGTCGACGGCGTCATGCTGCAGCCGGACGGCGACGTCTTCAGCCGGGTGATGCCGTCCGGCGTCGACTACCAGGAGCTGGCCGACGTGCACTACCCACGGGTCCGGGCGCGGATCGGCGCGCAGCGGATCCCGGACGACGTGCTCGCCAACCGGCGGTACGCGCCCACCCGGCTCTTCCTCGACCAGGCCGCCCGGGCCGGCCTACCCACGGCCCGCCTGGACGAGGCCTGCGACTGGTCCGTGGTGCGCGACGAACTGGCCGGTACCGCGGTACCCGCGGCCTCGATCGGCGAGTACCTGACCGGCATCAACAGCGGCGCCCGTACCTCCGTGGACCGCAACTATCTCGCCTGGGCCGAGGCGTCCGGTCTGGCCGAGGTGCGGCCGCTGCACGTGGTCACGGACATCGCGGCCGCCGCCCAGGGCCGCTACGAGATCCGTGCCCGGCAGATCACCGAGGACGGCGTACCCGTGGCTGATCTGGTCCTGACCGCCGACGCGCTGATCCTGGCCGCCGGCTCGATGGGCACCACCCGGCTGCTGGTCCGGGCCCGGGAGACCGGCGCGCTGCCGCGCCTGACCGACGAGATCGGTCGGCACTGGGGCAACAACGGCCTGCGCCTCTACCTGCGTGCGCTGATCCCGTCGCCGACCGGGCCGTACCAGGGCGGTCCGACCAGCGTCGCGATCACCCGCTGGGCCGACCCGGCGCGGGCGGTCACCGTCGAGTTCGGCCCCGCGCCGTTCCCGGTCGAGACGCACGCGATGCCGCTGCCCGGCATCGGCCTCTGCGAGCCGGCCGGTCACTTCCGGTACGACCCGCTCACCGACGACACCCGCCTGACCTGGCCGTCCACCGCCGATGCCGCGGCGCAGGCCGCGATCCGCGACACCCTGCAAACCCTGGTCGCCGGTACGCCCACCCCCGGTCCCCACCCGCCGGCGACCGGCATCCCGGTGCTCGACGGCCTGCTGTCCGCCGCCGCGGCCGCGCCCTACGGCCTGCTCGACATGAACGCGCTGGAGCCCTACACGTTCCACCCGCTGGGCGGCGCCGTCCTGGACCGCGCCTGCGACCTCTTCGGCCGGGTCCACGACCACCCCGGCCTCTACGTCCTCGACGCCTCCCTCATCCCCGGCTCCACCGCCGCCTGCAACCCCGCCCTCACCGTCGCCGCCCTGGTCGAACGCTGCCTCGACACCCTGATCCCCACCGACGCCGGCACCGTCTTCTGAACAACCCGCCGGCGGCCGCCTTCTGGTGAGGTGTCCGATCCCGCGCGGCGAGCACCGCGCTCTGCGGGTTCCGCGCCCCACGACGATGAAGGCTCGCTTCCGCCGGTGTTGTCGGCTCGTCAGACCGCTGACTACCTGGGTGTCGATGTCGCGGAGGTCATAGCCGGACTTCAGGAGGGGGAACTACCGGGCAATCGGCTCGGCGCTCGCTGGCTCATCAGAAAGATCGCACTCGATGCCTGGCTCGACAGCGGCTCCCGTCGCGTCGCCGAGCCCACCGGCCGATAACCGGTCGACGAGGGCTTCCGGCATCAGCCGTTCGAGACGTAGCGCGCTGTGCTACGGCTCGCTACGGTGAAGGCATGAAGGTCATCAGCCAGCGGGAGTTCCGGAACAACTCTGCCGCGGTCATGGACGCGGTGGAGGCCGGCGAGACCTACCACATCACCCGGAACGGGGTGGAGATCGCCGAAGTCCGCCCCTTGGCCCGCCGCCGGCGTCTCACGGCGGAGGAACTGGTCGAGCGGCACAAGCGGCTTCCCAAGGTCGATCACGCCCGGATGCGACGGGAGGCCGACGAGTTCTTCGGCACCGAGGACCGGATCGGCGATCAGGATGATCCCTGGGAGCGGCACCGTGGTTGAGCGGTACGAGTACGGCGTGCTGGACACGTGCGCCTATATCGACATCGACGCCGTCGATCCGGCGATCCTGCCCCGGATCCCCGAGCTGACCGCCGTCACCCTGGCGGAGCTGCATCAGGGCGTCGGGATGGCCAAGGACGCCGCCACCCGGGCCGCGCGCATGGAGATGCTGGGCGCGGCGATCGACTCGTTCGAGCCGCTGCCGTTCGACGGGGCGGCCGCCGCGCGTTTCGGCACGCTCGTGGGCCTGACCGTCGAGGCGAGGCGCGACCCGAGACCTCGCCGCATCGACCTGATGATCGCCGCGATCGCGTCGGCGCGCGACCTGCCGCTCTACACCCGCAACGCCGGAGACTTCGTCGGCCTGGAGGCCATGGTCAAGGTCATCAGCGTGTGAGCCCGAAGCGGTTACCAGCCGCGGGTGCGCCATTCGGGGAGGGACGGGCGTTCGTGGCCGAGGGTGGAGTCGTCGCCGTGGCCGGGGTAGAACCAGGTGGAGTCGGGGAGGCGGGCGAAGAGCTTGGTCTCGACGTCGGTGATCAGGGAGTCGAAGGCGGCCCGGTCGCCGCGGGTGTTGCCGACGCCGCCGGGGAAGAGCGAGTCGCCGGTCCACAGGTGCGGCGTACCGCCGGGGTCCTGGTAGAGCAGCGCGATCGAGCCCGGCGTGTGGCCGACCAGGTGGATCACCTCGAGCGCGACCTCGCCGACCGTGATGGTGTCGCCGTCCTCCACCGTACGGGTGACGACCGGCAGGTCCGGGGCATCGTCCCGGTGCGCGACGGACGCGGCTCCGGTGGCGGCGACCACCTCGGCCAGCGCGCCCCAGTGATCGCCGTGCGCGTGCGTGGTCACCACGGTCTCCAGCCCGGCCTCGCCGGCCAGCCCGAGCAGCACGGCGGCGTCGTTCGCGGCATCGATCAGCAGCTGGGCGCCGGTGGCGGTGCAGCGCAGCAGGTAGGCGTTGTTGTCGAAGGCGCCGCCGACGGACTGCTTCGTGATGGTCAGCGCGGGCAGTTCGCGCACGGCCGGGGCGGACCCCGGTGAGACATGACCGGTGTACGTCACGAGCGACCCCGTCCCCATCGATGATCGAATCAGGTCCCAGCGTAGCGACCGGGACGCGGGACGCGGGTTCTGGCATGATGCGCGGGTGCGAGTCCTGGACAGTGCGCCCGAGGAAGCGACGCCGAAGCCCGACGGCCGGCCCGGATCCCACCGTCGTTGGGACGTGATAGCCGGCGTGGTCTATGCGGCGCTGTCGGTGCTGGTCACCTCGCGCCTGTGGGCGGACCCGGGTGGCCGGGTGCTGGCGGCGAACGAGGACGACCACGGCTTCTTCCTGTTCGTGCTCGCGCACGCGGAGCGGGCCGTCTTCCACGGGGAGGGGCTGTTCTACACGGACCGGCTGAACTTCCCGGACGGCATCAACATGATGGCGAACACGTCGATCCTGGCGCTGGGCATCCCGGTCTCGCCGATCACGCACTGGTTCGGCCCGGGCGTGTCGATGGCGCTGCTGATCACGATCGGGCTGGGCGGCACGGCCGCGGCCTGGTACTGGGTGCTCGGCCGGCACTTCGTCGGTCACCGGAGCGCGGCGTTCGTGGCCGGGCTGTGGGGCGGGTTCGCGCCGACGATGATCTCCCACGCGAACGGGCACATCAACTTCACCGTGTTGATCCTGGTGCCGTTCCTGTTCTGGCGCGTCGCCATGCTGCGCGAGCCGGCGGGAGCCGTCCGGAACGGCGTCGTCCTCGGCCTGCTGATCACCGCCCAGGTCTTCGTCAACGAGGAGATCCTGCTGTTCGTGGCGCTGGCCTGCGCGATCTTCACGGTCTGCTGGGTGCTGATGCACCGGGACCGGATCAGGACGGTCTGGAAGCCCGGGCTGACCGGTCTCGCGGTGGCGGCCGGCACCTCGGGCGTGCTGCTCGCGTACCCGCTGTTCCAGCAGTTCCTCGGCCGCCAGCACTACCGGGGCCTGCCGTTCACGCCGGACGTCTACGTCACCGACCTCGCGTCGTACGTGTTCTACGCCCGCCAGTCGATCGCCGGCCACACCGCGCTGGCCGAGTCGCTGAGCGTCAGCGCGACCGAGGACAACAGCTTCTTCGGCCTGCCGCTGGTGGTGTTGCTGGTGGTGTGCGCGGTGCTGACCTGGCGGCAGCGGGCGATGCGCGCGGTCGTGATCACCGGGCTGGTCTTCGTGATCATCGCCGCCGGGCCGACGCTGGTGGTCGGCGGCGTGGACACCGAGGTGCCGATGCCGCTGTTCTTCGTCAGCCACCTGCCGCTGATCAACCTGATCACCACCACGCGGTTCACCATGGTCGTGGTCTGGGCGTGCGCGTTCCTGCTGGCCGTCGCGACCGACCGGGTGCTGCGCGCGCGGGACGAGGAGCCGGATCCGGCCACGGCACGGCGGCGTGTCCTCCTCTGGTGGGTGACGATCACGGTGGCGCTGCTCCCGGTCGCGCCGAAGCCGCTGATCACCGCGCCGGCCACGCCGATGCCGGAGCTGATCACGTCCGGCCAGTGGCGCGAGTTCGTGCCGGACGGCCGCTCGCTGGTCCCGGTGCCGCTGCCCGAGGTGACGGTGGGCCGCGAGGGCATGCGGATGGCCGCGTTCGCCGCGCTGGACGCCCCGGTGCCGCGCGGTTACTTCATGGGCCCGACGAACGGTGAGATCGACCCCACCGGCACCTGGAACGCGCCGGCCCGCCGCACCTCCGACATCCTGTTCGAGATCGTCCGGTCCGGCCGGGCGCCGGTGGTGACCCCGGCCGACCGGGCCGCCGCGCGGGACGACCTGAAATACTGGAGGGCCGGCGCACTGGTGCTGGGGGAGCGGCACGCGCAGGCGGAGATCCTGAAACGTACGGTCTCCGACCTTCTGGGCCGGGAGCCGCGGCTGGTCGGTGGTGCCTGGGTGTGGGAGGTCTCGGACCTTCCCGTCTGAGCGCTCGGCGAAAAATGTCGTACCCCCCGATTACAGTCGCCTGCGGCGCCTGTCTGCGGTCTGACCTGCTGTTAGTACCCCGATCGGGGAAGCGGGAGTTCAACCGGGGTAAGGGGCGTTGGAACATCCCGGGCTCATCCAGGGCCCGATGTGACACAGACCACAACAGGTATGGCATTCTTTGAGCTGGGAAGTGGGCGGGCAGTGACCGACCGACTGATCATTCGTGGCGCGCGTGAGCACAACCTCCGCGACGTCTCCCTTGATCTGCCACGCGACGCGATGATCGTCTTCACCGGCCTCTCCGGGTCGGGCAAGTCCAGCCTCGCGTTCGACACGATCTTCGCCGAGGGCCAGCGGCGGTACGTGGAGTCGCTCTCCTCGTACGCGCGGCAGTTCCTCGGCCAGATGGACAAGCCGGACGTCGACTTCATCGAGGGCCTCTCGCCCGCGGTGTCGATCGACCAGAAGTCGACGTCGCGGAACCCGCGCTCGACCGTCGGCACCATCACCGAGGTGTACGACTACCTGCGCCTGCTCTTCGCCCGCGCGGGTGTGCCGCACTGCCCGGTCTGCGGCGAGCTGATCTCCAAGCAGTCCCCGCAGCAGATCGTCGACCGGATCCTCGCGATGAAGGAGGGCACCCGGTTCATGGTGCTCTCCCCGGTGGTCCGCGGCCGCAAGGGTGAGTACGTCGACCTCTTCGCCGAGCTGCAGACGAAGGGCTACGCGCGCGCCCGGGTCGACGGCGTGGTCCACCCGCTGACCGACCCGCCGAAGCTGAAGAAGCAGGAGAAGCACACGATCGAGGTGGTCATCGACCGCCTCAGCGTGAAGGCGAGCGGCAAGCAGCGGCTCACCGACTCGGTCGAGGCCGCGCTCGGGCTCTCCGGCGGCCTGGTCATCTTCGAGTTCGTCGACCAGCCGGAGGACGACCCGGACCGCGAGCGGCTCTTCTCCGAGCACCTGGCCTGCCCCAACGAGCACCCGCTGGCGATCGAGGACCTGGAGCCCCGGGTCTTCTCGTTCAACGCGCCGTACGGTGCCTGCCCGGAGTGCACCGGCCTCGGCACCAAGAAGGAGATCGACCCCGAGCTGGTCATCCCGGACACCGAGCGCACGCTGCGCGACGGTGCGGTGCAGCCGTGGTCCGGCGGCCAGACCCAGGAGTACTTCCTGCGGCTGCTGGAGGCGCTCGGCGAGCAGGAGCACTTCACGCTGGACACGCCGTGGCGCAAGCTGTCCTCCCGCGCGCAGAAGACGATTCTGTTCGGCTCCGAGGACCAGGTGCACGTCAAGTACCGGAACCGGTACGGCCGCGACCGGTCGTACTACACCGGCTTCGAGGGCGTCATGCAGTGGATCGAGCGGCGCCACGCGGACACCGAGTCGGACTGGTCCCGGGAGAAGTACGAGGGCTACATGCGCGACGTGCCGTGCGGCACGTGCAAGGGCGCCCGCCTCAAGCCCGAGGTGCTGGCCGTCACGCTGAACGACAAGTCGATCGCGGAGGTCTGCAACCTCTCGATCGGCGAGTGCGCGGACTTCCTCGGCGAGATGGAGCTCAACGACCGGCAGAAGATGATCGCCGAGCGGGTGCTCAAGGAGATCAACGCCCGGCTGCGGTTCCTGGTCGACGTGGGCCTGGACTACCTGTCGCTGGACCGGCCGGCCGGCACGCTCTCCGGCGGCGAGGCGCAGCGCATCCGGCTGGCCACGCAGATCGGCTCCGGCCTGGTCGGCGTGCTCTACGTGCTGGACGAGCCGTCCATCGGCCTGCACCAGCGGGACAACCACCGGCTGATCGAGACGCTGCTCCGGCTGAAGAACCTGGGCAACACGCTGATCGTGGTCGAGCACGACGAGGACACGATCCGGCAGGCCGACTGGGTGGTCGACATCGGCCCGGGTGCCGGCGAGCACGGCGGCCGGGTGGTGCACTCCGGGCCGTACGCCGGGCTGCTGAAGAACAAGGAGTCCGCGACCGGGGCATACCTCTCCGGCCGGAAGAGCATCCCGACGCCGATGGTGCGCCGCCCGCGCACGCCGGACCGGGAGCTGGTCGTCCAGGGCGCCCGGGAGAACAACCTGCGCGGCGTGACCGTGCCGTTCCCGCTCGGGCAGCTGATCTCCGTCACCGGGGTCAGCGGCTCCGGCAAGTCCAGCCTGGTCAACGACATCCTCTACAAGGTGCTGGCCAACCAGATCAACGGCGCGAAGATGGTGCCCGGCCGGCACTCCCGGGTGACCGGGCTCGACCAGATCGACAAGGTGGTCGGCGTGGACCAGTCGCCGATCGGCCGCACCCCGCGGTCGAACCCGGCGACGTACACCGGCGTCTTCGACAACATCCGCAAGCTGTTCGCGGAGACCACCGAGGCGAAGGTGCGCGGCTACGGCCCGGGCCGGTTCTCGTTCAACGTCAAGGGCGGCCGCTGCGAGAACTGCGCGGGCGACGGCACCATCAAGATCGAGATGAACTTCCTGCCGGACGTCTACGTCCCCTGCGAGGTGTGCAAGGGCGCGCGGTACAACCGGGAGACGCTCGAGGTGCACTACAAGGGCAAGACGATCTCCGAGGTGCTGGAGATGCCGATCGAGGAGGCCGCGACCTTCTTCGAGCCGATCACCTCCATCCACCGGCACATGAAGACGCTGGTCGAGGTGGGCCTCGGCTACGTCCGGCTGGGCCAGCCCGCGCCGACGCTCTCCGGTGGTGAGGCGCAGCGCGTCAAGCTCGCCTCCGAGCTGCAGAAACGCTCCAACGGCCGCAGTGTGTACGTGCTGGACGAGCCGACCACCGGCCTGCACTTCGAGGACATCCGCAAGCTGCTGCTGGTCCTCCAGGGCCTGGTCGACAAGGGCAACACGGTGATCGTGATCGAGCACAACCTCGACGTGATCAAGTCGTCCGACTGGCTGATCGACATGGGGCCGGAGGGTGGCCACCGCGGCGGCACCGTGCTCGCCATGGGCACGCCGGAGGAGCTGGCCGAGGTGCCGGGCAGCCACACCGGCCGCTTCCTGCGCCCGATGCTCGGCCTGGAGGGCGAGCCGGCCGGCGCGAAGGACGCGGTCGCCCGCGCGGCGAAGGCGAACGGAGAAAAGGTCAACTCGGTGAAACCGGTCGCCGCCACGAAGGCTCGTTCCAGTCGAGCCAAGGTCACGGCGAGCCGATAGCGGTCGACCCTCTGTCAGCAAACCGTGCCCGGGTTCTTCTGTTACGCACAGGTGTGTTCTCTACCGTGAGTAACGGACGTGGGGTGGTCCGGCCGGTTCTCGTCGAACCGGCCGGGCCCGCCACCCGTGTCTATGGACGTGGACGCGCACGGCGGCACAGCGGCCGGCGCACCGCGGGCTAACAGGAGGGGTTACAGCATGAAGAACGAGCAGGTGCTCGAGGCCGGGACCGCGTCGCGCCGGATGCTGCTGGTCGGCGCCGGATCCGTGGGTGCGGTCGCCGCGCTCGCGGCGTGCGGCACCGAGTCCGACTCGCCGAGCACGAGCTCGGGGCCGGGGTCCGACCCGACCACGGGTGCTCCCTCGACGACCGGTGCCCAGAGCGCCGCACCGTCGGCCGGTGGCGGCGACACCGCGGCGAACGCGATCGCCAAGACGACGGACGTCCCGGTCGGCAGCGGCGTGATCCTCGCGGAGCAGCAGGTCGTCATCACGCAGCCGGCCGCGGGCACGTTCAAGTGCTTCAGCAACGTCTGCACGCACCAGGGCTGCCCGGTGAGCAGCGTGGACGGTGGCTCGATCGTCTGCAAGTGCCACAACAGCCTGTTCTCCATCGAGGACGGCTCGCCCACCTCCGGCCCGGCACGCCAGCCGCTGGACGAGAAGCAGATCACCGTCGACGGCGAGTCGATCACGCTCGCCTGAGTCCCGCCCACCGGTGGCCGGGCGCCCGCACGCCCGGCCGCCGGAGGAGGGTTGTCACACCCCCGGATTAGGCTGGGTGAGTGCCCGATCCGTCGACCTATCGCCCCGCGCCCGGGACCATCCCCGAGTCCCCCGGTGTCTACCGGTTCCGTGACCCGACCGGCCGGGTGATCTACGTCGGCAAGGCGAAGAGCCTGCGCAGCCGGCTCAATTCGTACTTCGCCGACACGTTCACGCTGCACCCCCGCACCCAGCAGATGGTCACCACGGCCGGCTCGGTGGACTGGGTGACCGTCGGCAGCGAGGTCGAGGCGCTCCAGCTGGAGTTCACCTGGATCAAGCAGTTCGACCCGCGCTTCAACGTGAAGTACCGGGACGACAAGTCCTACCCGTTCCTCGCGGTCACGCTGGACGAGGACTATCCGCGCCTGCAGGTGATGCGCGGCGCCAAGCGCAAGGGCGTGCGCTACTTCGGGCCGTACTCGCACGCCTGGGCCATCCGCGAGACGCTCGACCTGCTGCTCCGCGTCTTCCCGGCGCGCACCTGCTCGGCCGGCGTGTTCAAGCGCGCGGCCCAGGTCGGCCGCCCCTGCCTGCTCGGCTACATCGGCAAGTGCTCCGCGCCGTGCACCGGCCAGGTCACCATGGACCAGCACCGGGACATCGTGCTCGACTTCTGCGACTTCATGGCCGGCAAGACCGACACCATGGTCAAGAAGCTGGAGCGCGAGATGATGGCCGCGTCCGACGAGCTCAACTTCGAGCTCGCCGCCCGCCTGCGGGACGACATCGCGGCGCTGCGCCGCGCGCTGGAGAAGCAGGCCGTGGTGCTCGGCGACGGCACCGACGCGGACGTGGTGGCGTTCGCCGACGACCCGCTCGAGGCCGCGGTCCAGGTCTTCCACGTGCGCGACGGCCGGATCCGCGGTCAGCGCGGCTGGGTGGTGGAGAAGAACGAGGAGCTGTCCCTCGGCGACCTCGTGCACCACTTCTGCACCCAGGTCTACGGCGCCGAGCAGGGCGAGGCGGACGTGCCTCGCGAGCTGCTCGTCCCCGCGCTGCCGGACGACGCGGACGCGCTGGCCGACTGGCTCTCCGACCACCGGGGCAGCCGGGTGCAGATCCGCGTCCCGCAGCGCGGCGACAAGAAGACGCTGATGGAGACGGTGGCGCGAAACGCGGCCGAGTCGCTGACCCGGCACAAGCTGAAGCGCTCCGGCGACCTGACCACGCGCAGCAAGGCGCTGGAGGAGATCGCGGACGCGCTCGGCACGGACACCGCGCCGCTGCGCATCGAGTGCTTCGACGTGTCCCAGATCCAGGGCACCGACGTGGTCGCCAGCATGGTGGTGTTCGAGGACGGGCTGCCCCGAAAGGGGGAGTACCGGCGGTTCATCGTGCGCGGCGACCGGCACGGCGGCGGCATGGACGACCTCTCCGCGATGTCCGAGGTGATGCGCCGCCGGTTCGCCCGGCTCAAGTCGGAGAACACCCAGGCCGAAGCCCAGGCCGACGCGGTACGGACAGCGGACGGCTGGTCCGGCGCGGGTGACCGGGACCCGGCCGCGGCCGGCCAGGGTGTGGCCCGGGGCGGTCCGGGCTCGGCCCCGGGTGGTCAGGGTCTCGCCGCCGGTGGCCCGGACGACGCCGCAGGCGATCAGCCGGTGGCCAACGACGAGGTCACCGCGGCCGGCGAGCTGGCGCCCGCGGAGGAGCTGACCGCGCGCGGCGAGCCGGTCCCGGCCGAGCTGCCCGGCATCGACCCGACGACCGGCCGGCCGCGGCGCTTCGCGTACCCGCCGAACCTGATCGTGGTCGACGGCGGTGCGCCGCAGGTCGCGGCCGTGGCCGCGGTGATGGCCGAGATGGGCGTCACCGACGTGGCACTGTGCGGCCTGGCCAAGCGGCTGGAGGAGGTGTGGCTGCCGGACGACGAGTTCCCGGTCATCCTGCCGCGCAACTCCGAGGCGCTCTACCTGCTGCAGCGCGTCCGCGACGAGGCACACCGGTTCGCCATCACGTTCCACCGGCAGCGCCGTTCCAAGCGGATGACGGTCTCCGCGCTGGACGACGTGCCCGGCCTGGGCGAGGTGCGCCGCAAGGCGCTGCTGCGCCAGTTCGGCTCCGTGAAGAAGCTCGCGGCCGCCTCACCGGCCGAGATCGCCGAGGTCCCGGGCATCGGGCCGCGCACGGCCGAGGCCATCATCGCCGCCCTGACGGGTGAAAAGCCGGCCGCGCCCGCGGGCCCGGAGACGACCGATATGCCGGGGAACAGCGCATCCACCGGGGATGTTGAGGCCGAAGCGGGCGTACACCCGGCGGCGCGCGAACTCTAGGATTGGCGCCCGACAGACTTTCGACCTTGAGGGGGCCGTCGTGACCGAGCGGCGCGACGACGAGCGACCGGAAGAGACAGTGAGCGTTTTTCCACCTGGCGCACCCGGGCCGTCCACTGCCGCCACGCCGCCCGGCCGCACCGGCCAGGCGGACGGCGGCTCATTGACCGACCGGCTCGACCGGCACGGCGAGCACCGACCGGAGGGCGACTCGTCGTCCCGCGAGGAGATCAGTCTCGTCGTGGTCACCGGCGTCTCCGGCGGCGGCCGCAGCACGGTGGCCCGGGCGCTGGAGAACGTCGGCTTCTACGTCGTCGACAACCTGCCGCAGGCGCTCATGGTCGAGATGGCCGAGCTGGCGTTCGCCGCCGGCGGCGGCGCGACCCGGCAGACCGCGATGGTGCTGGACGTGCGCAGCCGGGCGTTCTCCACCGACCTGGCCGGCGCGATCCAGGCGCTGCGCGACAAGGGCTTCCACCCGCGCGTGGTGTTCGTGGACGCGGACGACGAGGTGCTGATCCGGCGCTTCGAGAGCGTCCGCCGCTCGCACCCGTTGCAGGGCGAGGGCCGGCTGGAGGAGGGCATCGCGGCCGAGCGGAAGCTGCTCGAGGAGGCCCGCGACCAGGCCGACGTCATCATCGACACCAGCCACCTCAACGTCAACCAGCTGCGCCGCCGGGTCGAGGAGCTGTTCGGCGGCGAGGACGCGCGCCGGCTGCGGGTGACCGTGCTGTCCTTCGGCTTCAAGTACGGGCTGCCGCCGGACGCGGACTTCGTGCTCGACGCCCGGTTCCTGCCGAACCCGTACTGGGTGCCGGAGCTGCGCGAGTTCACCGGACGGGACGAGTCGGTCAGTTCGTACGTGCTCGGCCAGGACGGCGCGCTGGACTTCGTCGGGTCGTACGCGTCGCTGATCGCGGCGACCGCGTCCGGCTTCGAGCGCGAGGGCAAGCGCTACCTGACCGTGGCGATCGGCTGCACCGGCGGCAAGCACCGCAGCGTCGCCATCACCGAGGAGCTCGCCACCCGGCTCCGCGAGGCGCGCCTCGCCGCCACCGCCCACCACCGCGACCTGGGGCGCGAGTGAGCGTTCTGCCACCGGCCGGGCGGGCCGACAGCGGCTCGCCGGCCGTCAAGGTCGTCGCGTTCGGCGGCGGTCACGGTCTCGGGGCGTCGCTGCGGGCGCTCCGGCGGATCCGGCCGGAGCTGCACCTCGAGCTGACCGCGGTCGTCACCGTGGGTGACAACGGCGGGTCCAGCGGGCGGCTGCGTGCGGAGCGCGGCATCCTCCCGCCCGGCGATCTGCGCCAGGCGCTCGCCGCGCTCGCCGCGGAGGACGAGACGTCGGCCCGCACCGCCGCGCTGCTCCAGCACCGGTTCACCGCGGCCGGCTTCGGCGACGAGGACCCGCTCACCGGCCACGCGGTCGGCAACCTGCTGCTCTGCGGCCTGATGGAACTGTTCGGCGACCCGGTCGCGGCGCTCGACCACGCGGCCGGACTGGTCCGCGCGCAGGGCCGGGTGCTGCCGATGTCCACGCACGGCGTGCAGCTGGAGGCGGACGTGCGCGGCGTCGACCCGGACCGGCCGGACGAGATCAGCACCGTGCACGGCCAGCACGAGGTCGCGGTCACCCGCGGCACCGTGCAGCAGGTCCGGCTGTTGCCCAAGGACCCGCCGGCCTGCCCGGAGGCGCTCGCGGCCGTGGCCGAGGCGGACTGGCTGATCTTCGGGCCGGGCAGCTGGTACACCAGCGTCATCCCGCACCTGCTGGTGCCGGAGCTGGCCGCGGCGATCCTGGCCAGCCCGGCCCGGCGGCTGGTGCTGCTCAACCTCGCGGCGGAGAAGGAGACGCTCGGGCTCTCCGTCGCCGACCACCTGGCCGCGCTCGCCTGGTACCTGCCGGGACTGACCGCGGACGTGGTCCTCGCGGATCCCGCGGCGGTCGGTGACCCCGAACCGGTCGCGGGTGCGGCAGAATCGCTGGGTGCCCGGCTGGTGCTGGCTCCCGTCGCGGTGCCGGACGGCAGCCCGCGGCATGATCCGGTCACACTCGGCACCGCGCTGGTGCCGGTGCTGGAAGTCGATCGTTAAGCCATGGGCGAGGCGAGCAGAGACATTGAGCTTTTTTCGACCTGGCGCACCGGGCCGTCGAGCGGCGTCCTGCCGTCCGGCCACCCGGGCCAGGTTGACAACGGCTCACACAACTCAAGGATTGCGTGCACGAGGTGACGACGATATGGCGATGACTGCGGCCGTCAAGGACGAGCTGAGCCGCGTGGAAGTGGCGAAGCCGTGCTGCCGGCGGGCCGAGATGACCGCGCTCCTGCGCTTCTCGGGCGGGTTGCACATCGTGTCCGGCCGGGTGGTCGTGGAGGCCGAGCTCGACACCGGCGTCGCGGCGCGGCGCCTCCGGCGGGAGATCGCCGAGGTGTACGGCTACTCCAGCGAGACCCACGTGCTCGCCTCCGGTGGCCTGCGCAAGGGCAGCCACTTCATCGTCCGGGTGGTCAAGGACGGCGAGGCGCTGGCCCGCCAGACCGGGCTGCTCGACGTGCGCGGCTGGCCGGTGCGCGGACTCCCGCATCACGTGATCTCCGGGAACGCGTGCTGCGCGGTCGCGGCCTGGCGCGGCGCGTTCATGGCGCACGGCTCGCTCACCGAGCCGGGGCGTTCCTGCGCGCTGGAGATCACCTGCCCCGGCCCGGAGTCGGCGCTGGCGCTGGTCGGCGCGGCCCGGCGGATCGGGATAACCGCCAAGCAGCGTGAGGTGCGCGGCGTGGACCGGGTGGTGGTCAAGGACGGTGACGCGATCGCCGCGCTGCTCACCCGGATCGGTGCGCACTCCAGCGTGCTGTCCTGGGAGGAGCGCCGGGTCCGCCGCGAGGTCCGGGCGACGGCGAACCGGCTGGCGAACTTCGACGACGCGAACCTGCGCCGGTCCGCCCGGGCCGCGGTCGCGGCCGCCGCCCGGGTCACCCGTGCGTTGGAGATTCTCTCCGAGGACGCGCCCAACCACCTGACCTCCGCCGGGCACCTGCGGTTGCAGCACCGGCAGGCGTCGCTGGAGGAACTGGGCGCGCTGGCTGACCCGCCGCTGACCAAGGACGCGATCGCCGGGCGGATCCGCCGGCTGCTCGCGCTCGCCGACAAACGGGCGCGTGACCTGGGGATACCGGACACCGAAGCGGCCGTGACGCCGGAGATGCTCGCCTGCTGACCGGCTGCACGCGAGGGTACGGTCGCCGACCGTACCCTCGCTGCTTTGTGATCTTCGAAAGGCGCCGGAAGGGGCCGAAGTGCCCTGGTAGACCTCGGTGCAACCGGACACGATGGGATCCTTAGCCCCGCCGCAACGGCGCTGCAACAACTCCGATAGTGTTCGCAGCGTACGGCGACGGGGCCGGCAACCGGTTCACCCCTCGTCGTGGTTCGGGTCTCTTGCGCAACCGCGGCAGGGCTGATCGGTACGACCAATTGGCGGCCGGCTGCGGAAAACGGTCGGCATGTGAGTCCGCCGAGTAAACCCACGGCGGGCCAGATCGCGAGGAGACGGACCTGTGACCATCCGGGTTGGTATCAACGGCTTCGGCCGGATCGGCCGTAACTTCTTCCGGGCGGTGCTCGCGTCCGGTGCCGACGTGCAGATCGTCGGTGTGAACGACCTGACCGACAACAAGTCGCTCGCCCACCTGCTGAAGTACGACAGCATCCTGGGCCGCCTGGGCCACGAGGTCAAGGCGACCGACACCGAGATCACCGTCGGTGGCAACACGTTCCGCGCGTCCGCCGAGCGTGACCCGAGCAAGCTCGCGTGGGACGCCGTCGGCGCCGACATCGTGATCGAGTCGACCGGCTTCTTCACGGACGCCACCAAGGCCAAGGCGCACGTCGAGGCCGGCGCCAAGAAGGTCATCATCTCCGCTCCGGCGAAGAACGAGGACGTCACGGTCGTCATGGGCGTGAACCACGACAAGTACGACCCGGCGTCGCACACCGTGATCTCGAACGCGTCCTGCACCACGAACTGCCTCGCGCCGATGGCCAAGGCGATCAACGACGCGATCGGCATCGAGCACGGCCTGATGACCACGATCCACGCGTACACCCAGGACCAGAACCTGCAGGACGGTCCGCACAGCGACCTCCGCCGGGCCCGCGCCGCCGCGCTGAACCTGGTCCCGACCTCGACCGGTGCCGCCAAGGCGATCGGCCTGGTCATGCCGGAGCTCAAGGGCAAGCTGGACGGCTTCGCGGTCCGCGTGCCGATCCCGACCGGCTCCGCCACCGACCTGACGTTCGTCGCCTCGCGCGAGACCACGGTCGAGGAGGTCAACGCCGCCGTCAAGGCCGCCGCCGAGGGCGCGCTCAAGGGCTACCTGACCTACTCCGAGGACCCGATCGTCTCGTCGGACATCGTCACCGACCCGGCGTCCTGCATCTTCGACGCGCCGCTGACCAAGGTCATCGGTGGCACGCAGGTCAAGGTCGTCGGCTGGTACGACAACGAGTGGGGCTACTCCAACCGCCTCGTCGACCTGGTCAAGTACGTCGGCGCCTCCCTGTAAGGGACTCATTCTGTGAAGACTCTCGACGACCTGCTCGGCGAGGGTGTCTCGGGTCGGCGCGTGCTCGTGCGCGCCGACCTGAACGTCCCGTTCGAGAAGGACTCTGACCCCCGCGTCATCACCGACGACGGCCGGATCCGCGCGGTCCTCCCGACGCTGGTGGCGCTCCGTGACGCGGGCGCCCGCGTCATCGTCATGTCCCACCTCGGCCGCCCGAAGGGTGCGCCGGACCCGGCGTTCACCCTGGAGCCGGTCGCCGAGCGGCTTCGCGAGCTGCTCGGGTCCGCCGTGGTCTACGCGGAGGACACGGTCGGCCCCGGCGCCGAGACCGCGGTCGCCGCGCTGGAGGACGGCCACGTCCTCCTGCTCGAGAACCTGCGCTTCAACGCGGGCGAGACCAGCAAGGACGCCGCGGAGCGCGAGGCCTTCGCGGCCAAGCTCGCCGCGTTCGCGGACGTCTACGTGGGCGACGGCTTCGGTGCGGTGCACCGCAAGCACGCCAGCGTCTACGACGTGCCGGCCCTGCTTCCGCACTACGCCGGTGGCCTGGTCGGCCGCGAGGTCGAGGTGCTGAAGAAGGTCAGCTCCCCGGAGAAGCCGTACGTGGTGGTGCTCGGCGGCTCGAAGGTCAGCGACAAGCTGGCCGTGATCGAGGCGCTGCTGCCCCAGGTGGACCGGCTGCTCATCGGCGGCGGCATGTGCTTCACGTTCCTCAAGGCCCAGGGCCACGAGGTCGGGAAGTCGCTGCTCCAGGAGGAGATGCTGGACACCTGCCGCGACCTGCTCGCGCGCGGTGGCGACCGGATCGTGCTGCCGGTCGACGTGGTCGCGGCCTCGGAGTTCTCGGCGTCCGCCGCGCACGACGTCGTTCCCGCGGACGGGATTCCCGCCGACCGCCTGGGCCTCGACATCGGACCGGCGTCGGTCCAGCTCTTCGCCGAGGCCATCGCCGGTGCCCGGACCGTCTTCTGGAACGGCCCGATGGGCGTCTTCGAGCTGGCGCCGTTCGCGGCCGGCACCCGGGGCGTCGCCGAGGCGATCACCAAGGTCGACGGCTTCACCGTGGTCGGCGGCGGCGACTCGGCCGCGGCCGTGCGCACGCTCGGCCTGGACGAGGCCGCGTTCGGCCACATCTCCACCGGTGGCGGTGCCTCGCTGGAGTACCTCGAGGGCAAGACCCTTCCCGGTATCGAGGCTTTGGAGAAGTAATGGCGACCTCGTCGCGCCGGCCGCTGATGGCCGGCAACTGGAAGATGAACCTCAACCACTTCGAGGCGAACCTTCTCGTCCAGAAGCTGGCCGCGGGCCTCACCGAGAAGCAGCTGACCGACGTGGAGACCGTGGTGCTCCCGCCGTTCACCGACATCCGCACGGTGCAGACCGCGGTCGACGGTGACAAGCTGCTGATCGGCTACGGCGCGCAGGACATCTCGGCGCACAAGTCGGGTGCCTACACCGGCGAGATCTCGGGCGCGATGCTCGCGAAGCTCGGCTGCACCTACGTGGTGGTCGGGCACTCCGAGCGCCGCGAGTACCACAACGAGTCGGACGCCCTGGTCAACGCGAAGGCCAAGGCCGCGCTGGCGAACGAGCTCACGCCGATCTTCTGCCTCGGCGAGGGCCTGGACGTCCGCGAGGCCGGTGGGCACATCGCCCACTGCGCCGACCAGCTCGAGGCCGGTCTCGACGGCTTCACCGCCGCCGAGGTCGAGAAGATCGTCATCGCGTACGAGCCGGTCTGGGCGATCGGCACCGGCAAGACCGCCACGCCGGAGGACGCGCAGGAGGTGTGCGGCGACATCCGCGCCCGCCTGGCGAAGAAGTACGGGCAGGAGACCGCGGACAAGGTCCGCGTGCTCTACGGCGGCTCCGTCAAGGGCAACAACGTCGCCCAGATCATGGCGCAGCCGGACGTGGACGGTGCGCTGGTCGGCGGCGCCAGCATCGACGCCGAGCAGTTCGTGCAGATCGTGCGTTTCCCGGAGCACGTCGCGCGCTGACGCTCGTTGAAACGAAGGGGGCCCGGCTGGGCCCCCTTCCGCGTGCCCCGCGTGACTGTGACTTCGACCGCCCGCTATCCTTGGCGACGGCCCTGCCCAAGAGAGGAACGACCCGATCATGCCGATGTGGTTCGCCTACACGTTGATCGTGTTGCTGATCATCACGAGTGCCATCCTGACCATGCTCATCCTGCTTCACCGGGGCAAGGGCGGCGGCATGTCGAGCATGTTCGGCGGCGGCGTCACCTCCAGCCTGGCCGGATCGTCCGTGGCCGAGAAGAACCTCGACCGCTACACCGTTCTGGTCGGAATCGTGTGGTTCGCCTGCATCGTCGGGCTCGGTTTCTGGCTGAAACTCGCCGTCGACGGTGCCTGAGCGGCACCCGTAGTCGTACACTCTGCGCTTGGTCCCCGTCCTCGGGGCCAAGCGCAGAGTTTTTGTTTGCTTCCCGCCGCTTCCACCGATCCCCCAACGGACAGGAGCGAATCGTGCCGAACGGCAGCGCTATCCGGGGCACCCGCGTGGGCTCCAGCCCCATGCGCCCCACCGAGAGAAGCGAACCGGCCCCGCGCGTCCCCGTCACCTACTGGTGCGGCAACGGCCACACGACCGAGCTGCTGCTCGCGGCCGAGGCCCCGGCGCCGGAGGCCTGGGACTGCCCGCGCTGCGGCCAGCCCGCCGGCCGCGACCGCGAGAACCCACCCGGTCCGGCGCGCCCGGAGCCGTACAAGACACATCTGGCCTATGTGAAGGAACGCCGGTCCCCTGAGGACGGCGAGGCCATCCTCGCGGAGGCGCTGGCGGCGGTGCGGGCGCGGCGCGGCGAGCGGTAACAGCTGTTCCGAAGCCGATCCGCCCGCTTCCGGCGTGCCCTTCGGCTCGGCGGTCCCGTCACGGATCCGGGGCCCGCACCGCGATGCCGCGGTGCGGGCCCCGGCCGCGTCGTGACCGCTACGCGCCCAGGTGCTGGCGCAGCATGTCGCCCCAGCCGGGCTGGATCATGCTCTTGAAGCGCCACTCGCCGTGCTCCTTGGCCATGACGTCGACGTAGCGGGTCCGGCTGATCTCGCCGTCGATCGTCATCGTGGAGTCCGTCGTGACCACGGCCAGATCGGCGTCGAGGAACACCGGGCTGCGGCGGTTGTCGAAGTCGACCGTGGCCGAGCCCGCGCCGGCCATGCTCATCGCCGCGACGAACGTCGCCCGGTCCCACACCTGCCCCACGCACTCACCGGCGGAGTCGTCCGTCATCACCATCAGCGGGAAGAGCGCCATGTCGGCCATGGCCTCGATGTCGTTGTCGCGCGCGTGCGAGTCGTACCGGGCGAACCAGTCGAGCAGGGCGCCGACCTCGTCGTGCGTGGGTGTGTACGTCATACCGTACATTGTACGGGCCGGGTGGGCGGCCCGGGTGATCAACCAGTCGCGGGAGGGCGGCCGGCCGGCTGCGGCCCCGGCCGGCCGACGCGAGCTGGTTGATCACCCAGGTCCTGGGGGTGCCGAGACAGGTCTGTGGCGTCAGTCGACGAAGGGGTGGACGAACCAGTCGAGGTCGATTTCGACCCGGGCTCCGGCTCTGGCCTCGGCCTCGGCTCCGGCCTCGGTCGAGGTGCCGTCGGCGCCGCGCACACCGCCGGCGCCGGTCGCGGGGAGGCCGGCGGTCGCGCCGATGGTGCCGCCGGCGACGGTGGTGACCGTGCCGTCCACCGCGACGGCCGTCGCGGTGCCCGTTGCGGTGGCCGCTGTGCTACCGGCTGCGACGGCCGTCGCGGTGCCGGCTGCGGTGGCTGGGATTGGGCTGATCGCGCTGGCTGGAGCGGTGGGGGTGGCTGTGGCCGGCGCGGTGCCGGTGGCGACGGCCGGCGCGGTGCCGAACACGATGGTTGGCGCGGTGCCGGTCGCGATGGTGGTGTCGGGAGCGGAGCGTGGACGCGGCGGTCGGGGCAGCTGGTTGCGGCGGGTGCCGCTGGTGGTACCCCGGTAAGCACCGAAGCCGCCGCGCAGGCGGGCCGGTGCGACAACGGTGGACTGGCTGCTGACGTGCATCGCGTCTCTCCCTCGGGCTCCCGGCCGGTGGCTCCGGCCGCGGCTGCATGATCAGCATGTCCCTTGGGTACTGCCGCACATCAGGGTCCGAAGTCCTCGGTGCCAGGACCTTCGGCTGCTGATCGCTTTTATGAGAATCCCACCAACAGCATGTGGACGATCAGCTCTCGCGCCTGTTCACCCGGAACGGATTGGCCGATCGGCGCGCCAGACACGTCCGATCGGACCCCACCCTGCGCCGCATATGGTCTTTCGGTGTCACAGCCTTCTAGGCTGTCCCGGAATCCCGGCCCGCGACCGAGGGGTTGAGCCCGCTGTCCTCCGCCAATGCTGATCTTCCCGAGATCCGCACCTGGTCGGATTTCGCCGTCTGGCTGAGCCTCATTCATCAGGGCACCGGAATGAACTTCACCGATCTCGAAGAGGTGGAGGCCAGCCGGCGGCGGCCTGGTGATCGCGAGCTCCGGCGTGTTGCCGTCAGCGATGCATTGAGCGGCCGACGCCCGATCCGGAAGGTCCTGCTGGAACGGCTGCTGGAGGCCTGGCCGATTCGCGACGAGGTGCGTGCCAGGGTGCGCGAGGTCTGGCGGCGTCTGGACGCCGAGCCCGGTGTCGGGCCGGAGAACGCCGTGCGGTGCCGGGAAGCCTCCCCCCGGGCGCTCGGCATCCATGCGTCGATCCGAGCCGGTGAATCGGCGAGCGAGTTACCGGCCTATGTTGTCCGGGACTTCGATGACGAGCTGCGCGGGCACATCGCGAAGGGCGTGGACGAGGGTTGCTTCGTACTGATGGTCGGTGGCTCCTCGACCGGAAAGACCCGTTCGTTGTACGAAGCGATTCTCGCCGTCGTGCCGGATTGGTGGCTTCTGCATCCCGCCGACACACGTGATGTCATTCGGGCCTGCGACGTGCCCACCGAGAAGACCGTTCTCTGGCTCGACGAGCTGCAGAACTTCCTCGGTGCCGATCCGCCGCTGACCCGGGCTGTTCTGGAAGGCATGCTTAAGGCGGGCATGATCGTCGTCGGAACACTGTGGTCGGAGGAATACCTCCCTCGTACCGCGATACGCCGGCCAGCCGGTGTCGACAAGTACATGCATGACCGGCAGTTGCTCTCCAATGCCATCGTGATCGATGTTCACGCAACCCTGTCCGAACGGGAGCGCGAGACGGCCGGGGCGCTGGCGGCGACGGACAGCCGAATCCGGGAAGCCCTGGAGACGGGTGGCAATGCCGGGCTGCCGCAGACGCTCGCGGGCGCTCCAGCCCTGGTCCAGTGGTGGCAGCACGCGCCGAATCCGTATGCCCGGGCCGTGATGACCGCAGCAGCTGATGCACGCCGGCTCGGCGTGGGATCACCGCTACCGGAGGCTCTGCTTCGCGATGCTATTGAGGGTTACCTCGGTCATAGCGACCGAGCTACGCCGCCCGAATCCTGGCTCGGGGAGGCGCTGCCGCACGCCACGACGAGGCTCAAGGGTGGGGTGACCGCGCTTGCGCCATTCGCGCGACGAGCCGGTGCACTCGACGGATACATGATCGCCGACTTCCTCGCTCAGCACATCCGCCGGGTGAAGCGCACCAGTTGCCCGCCGGCCAGCCTGTGGAATGCGCTTCTGCGCCACGTGACAAATCCGGATGATCTGCGCCGGCTCGCGGTGAGTGCCCAGTCGCGCATGCGTTACCGCTATGCGGAGGCCGCGTTACGCCGACTCCCGGAACGCAACGACCTGGCCACCCTTGATCTGGCCGGGCTGCTGACCCGACAGGACCGGATCGATGAGGCCATCGACGTACTGGCACGGCGGATGGCGGTCAGCCCGGCACCCACGCTCCGCGACCGGCACGCCGAGCTGTGGGAGCTCAAACGCCGTGCTGACGACCTGCGGCCCCGCATCCCGGTCCAGCCCAGCGCTGCCACCGCGCTGGATGAGCTGCTCAACGACGCGGGCCGTACTGCGAGACTGCGGGAACGCGCCGACACCGGTGACGCTCTTGCCGCCGAACAGCTGGTCGATCTGCTCGTCGACCGTGGCCACCTGGACGAGCTGCGTGACCGTGCCGCGCGAGGTCATCGATATGCCGCGGAACAGCTCGCCGACCTGCTCGCCATGCACGGTCGAGCGGCGGAGCTGAAGCTCCGGGCGGAGGCGGGTGACGAGGACGCCATGCGTCGCTACAACAAGCTCGTCTCGGATATTCCGTCCGGTGATCAGGACGACGCAGCCGCCCGCCAGGCCAACGCACTGAGGGCCCGGGTCGACGCGGGCGACGACGATGCTGCCCGCGAGCTTACCGAGCTGCTATTCGACCTCGGCGCGGTCGATGCGCTACTGGCCGAGGTGAACGCGGGTACGCCCGGTGCGATTGACCGCTATCTCGCCTTGTTGACTGTACGTGAGGAGACAGATCGCGAGACGTTGCACCTGCTGCGGGTCTTCGGCATCAACCCGGACGGTACGGACGCGGAGGACCTGTCGTGATGCTCACCGATCTCCCTCTCGACCGGCCGGTGCAACTACGTGGCGAGGTCGACTCGGACCGGCTCGCTCTGCTCGTCGCGCGTGGCGAACCGGATCTGCCAGCCGCCTTCGGTCATCAGTTCCGACCCGCACGCCGGATCGGCGACTTCGTCGGCAGGGTGCTGATGGATCTGGAGCGGGCGGCGCACGAGCTGTTTCCTGCGTGGCTACCTGGAGCGGAACACATCGATTCGCCGGGCGGCACCGGGATCGCCGCCGCCCGTGCGCTCGCGATGGAGCACGCCACCGGTAGTTGTCACTTCGGATTGTTTCTCGCGGACCTGGCAGCTGCGGCGCTGTCCGGGATGCCGAGGCGATCCCGCTTCACGGTCGAGGTCCGGGCGCGCGGGCTGGCTCAGGTGGTCGCGGACGGGCTGGGGCGTCGGCGACTGGTGTTGTTGATGGGGCTTCCGGCCGGGTTGAGCGTGGAGCAGGAGCGCACGGTCGTGGCCGGAGCCGAGTGGCTCGCGGACCGGGCCGGGACCGGAGTGTGGTTGTGCGGTGCGCCGCTGAGAACCGTTGACCACCTGCCCGTGGTTCACCTGCCCATGGGGGTGGCAGAGTCCGCGGACCTCGCCGTGGCGGCATCGGCGGCCGTGCCGGTCATATCTGGAGTCGGCGGTGATGCCACGGTTTCCGGCCGGCCACATCCGCGTAGCGGGTGCGAGTCGGCGCTGGAGGCGGCGCTCGCACGGCAGCCCTGGGCGAGCGGTCGTGCCTGGAACCAGAATTACCAGTCACATGCACTGGCCGAGCCGGTACGGCTTGACCTGCTGTGGCGGGACGAGCGCTGCGTCGTTGAGATCGATGGGCCGGAACACTGTCGGCCGGACCGTTTCGAGGAAGATCGGCAGCGGGACGTACGGCTTCAGTTGGACGGTTTCGCGGTTCTGAGATTCACCAACGCGCGGGTTCAACACGATGTCGAGGCGGTCGTGCGCCAGATCGGCATTTTCATCAACCAACGGCGACACGACGTCCGGAGAGGGTTATAGCCATGGCCGAAAGCCTTACCGCGCTGGAGAGCGCACTTCTTATCCTGCTCATGTCGGAAAACCGTGAGATTCCGAATCCGGAGCTGGAGAAGGTGTACGGATTCAAGCTGGAGGCGAAGAGCCGGCAGAAGCTTAACCGGCTGGGCTACCTCGAGACCCAGGACGGTCGTCCTATGGTCCACGCGCTCGGCGACAAGGGCTGGGCGCTGATGGAAGGTGACCTGGCCTTCCCCCGGTCCACGCCGCGTGTGCTCGGTGCGGCGTTGTCCGCGTTCCATGCCGCGATGCGGGACCGTGTGCTGCCGAAGACCCAGTTCCAGACGTTCGGTGAGGCGCTCGCGCAGAGTTCGTTCGTTCCGGCGCAGCGTGCCGAGCCTGCCCCGGTGCCGACCGCCAACCTGAGTGGCCGAATCCGGGACGTGTACAAATCACTGGCCAGTGAGCCGGGTGCCTGGGTGAGCCTTGCCCGTCTCCGCCCGTACTTCGCGGACGTCCCGCGCGCCGATCTGGACGAGGCGCTTAAGCGACTCGCCCGCGAGGACGGGGTGCTGGCGCCGGAGGTTAACCAGAAGTCGCTGACGGCTACCGACATCGAGTCGGCGGTGCGCAGCGGCGGTCAGGACAATCACCTGCTGGCGATCGGGGTGTGATGACTGAGGAGGAGCAGGCTGCCCTGGCGGCGCTCAACTTCGACTGGGCGCGCGTACCGGACGACGTCTGGCGTCCATCGCGATTCCACGTGGACGGTCTGCACCCCACCGTGGTGCAAAACGTGGTGGAGGGCGTCGCTGAGGCCAATCGGAACGAGGAGAACAGCCCGGTCGGTGTAGTTCTGCAGGGGCTTCCCGGCTCTGGCAAGACCCACATGCTGGGCTGGGTCCGTCAGCACACGCAGCAGCTCGGCGGCTACTTTTTCCTCGTCAGCCTGCTTGACTCTAAGGGATTCTGGGGCAGCGTCCTCGCCTCGATGCTCGACGGGCTGGCGAGGCCGGTGGGCGCTCACGGGGAGACGCAACTGCAGTTGCTGCTTCGCAGGCTTTCCTCCAAGGTCGGTGCACCCCGGCTGGCCCGTCGCGCGTTCATGGGTGAGACCACCCTGACCCGGGAGACGTTGGACGCATTTATTCTGGGCTTGGCCAAGTACGACGGCTACGTGGCCCGGTTCAGTCAGGACACCGCTCGGGCGCTCGCGCTGAGCGCGTCGGACGACTTCGACCACCAGAACCTGGCAGACGGTTATTTCAACCTTGCGGACGGGTACTTCTCGCTGCTCGACGAGTCCGCCCTCGATGAGCGCGCGGCCTGGGGCATGCGTCCGATGCCCAAGACATCCGAGCTAATCGTGCAGGAGCTCTCCCGCTTGCTCGCGCTGACCGGCCCGGCTGTGATCGCGGTCGATCAGATCGACACCCTGGTCGCGCAATCGGCGGCGTCGAGCGATGCGGCTCGGACCGAGGGCCTCGGGGACGCTGCTGAAGCGGCCGCCCTGGAACAGATCGCCGGTGGACTGATGACATTGCGGGAACGCACCCGCCGGACGCTCACGGTGGTGTCCTGCCTCCCACCGACCTGGACGTTGATCAGGAGGCGGTCCACCGCTTCGGTGCATAGCCGATTCCGGATGTCAGCCGTCATCAACACGATTCGGGATCGGCGCCTGGGCCGGAAAATCATCGAGAAGCGGTTCGGCGTGCGGTTCCAGGAGATCGGTTTTCGACCGCCCTATCCGACCTGGCCGGTCAGCGAGAAAGCGTTGGAGGACGTCGGAGACTTCACGCCACGTCAACTGCTGATTGAGATTGACTCACATGTGCGGGCGTGTCTGCGCGCCGGCGAGGTACGCGAACTGACCCGCTTGGGCGACGCAGCGCCGAGAGGTGAGGTCCCGGTCGCGGACGTGCCAGCCGATGAGATGGACCGGCTCGACGCGCGATTTGTCGACTTCAAGCGGCTCGCCGACGTAACCGGGCCATTGACTGGTGCCAGGGAGGACGCGGAGATTCCGATCCTGCTCGCCGCCGGGCTCACGGCCTGGGTCCTAGAGCGGGGGGAGGCGGGCGAGCCGTTCAGCCTGGATCCTCCGCCCAGCTCACGCCCGCCCCTGCATGCCCGGCTCCGGCTTACGATCGACGCATCCCAGGAGGACCAGGTGCACTGGTGCTTCCGGGCGATCAGTGAGGAGCATCCCGCGTTGGCGACGTTGTCCCGGCTGCGCAAGGCCAGCAACGCGGCGGGCCTCGACGGGAAGGTGCCCAAACGCAAGTTGTTCATTCTGCGCAACGGTGAGATGACCGGGGGGCCGAAGACGCGCGAGGCGGTGTCCGCATTCGCCGCTAGCGGAGGCACCCGGCTGCCGCTGGACGCCGAGGACCTACGCATCCTGTTCGCGCTTCGCATGATGCTGCAGGACCAGTCCGCTGAGCTGCGCGCTTGGCTCATCGCGCGCCGTCCGACCCGGAGCGTGGCGGTCTTCGAGGCTGCGCTCGCGGACGCGGACGTCTGGCTGGGAGAACTCGACGCCGTCGTCAGCGCCGGCCCGGATGTGCAGGCGCTAAAGAAAGTCGAGACAGAACCGGCACTCCCGTCCGGAGTCCGTACGGGGCAGTTGGCCGCTGACCGCGCTGACGAGGCCCGGGTGCCGGCCGAGACTGGCCCGGCCGCCGAGTTGGTCATCGCGGCATCGGCGGATGGGCGGCGTGAGCCGGGTCCGTTGGCTGGCACCTCCAGCCTCTCTGCTCCGGCTGGCCGCCCGGCGCCGGCGGCTGGTCTCATCCCGCGGCAGGCGATCAACGACGCCGAAATACCGGCGTCGTTCGTGATCGGGCGTGGGCATGACTCGGGCGTGGCCGTTCCACTCCAGTTGGAGGCTCTGCGGAAGCACATGTCGATCTTCGCGGGATCGGGGTCTGGTAAGACGGTGCTGATTCGGCGCATCGTGGAAGAGTGTGCGCTACAGGGCGTGTCCTCGATCGTGCTGGACATCAACAACGACCTGGCGCGGCTCGGGGACGCGTGGCCGGAGGAGCCGGCCGCGTGGGAGGCAGGGGACGCCGCGAAGGCGGCGGACTACCTGGCACACACGGATGTGGTGGTCTGGACGCCGCGCCGGGACGGTGGGCGGCCGCTGGTCTTCCAGGCGTTGCCGGACTTCGCCGGTGTGCGGGACGATCCGGACGAGTTCAACGAGGCGGTCGAGTCCGCCGTGGCGTCGCTGGCGCCGCGGGCGTTGAGCGGTCGTGGCGCGAAGTCGAACCTGCAGCTCGCGGTGCTGCGCAAGGCGGTGGAGCACTACGGGCGGCAGGGCGGCAGCCGGCTCCAGGGGCTGATCGACACGCTCGCCGACTTCCCGGAGGACATCATCGAGCTGGACGACTCCGCGAAGATCGCGAACGGGCTGGCGCAGTCGCTGACCGCGGCGAAGTACAACGATCCGCTGTTCGGTGGCGCCGGCACCGCGATGGACCCGGGCATGCTGCTCACGCCGCCGCCCGGCAAGCGCGCCCGGGTGTCGGTGATCAGCATGGTCGGGCTGGGCAGCGACGAGATGCGGCAGAGCTTCGTCAACCAGCTGCAGATGGCGCTGTTCGCCTGGATCCGGCGTCACCCGGCCGGTGACCGCCCGCTCGGCGGCCTGCTCATCATGGACGAGGCCCAGAACCTCGCGCCGTCCACCGGCATGACGCCCTGCACGCGCAGCACGCTGGCGCTGGTCTCGCAGGCCCGCAAGTACGGCCTCGGCCTGATCTTCGCCACCCAGTCCCCGAAGGGCCTGCACAACCAGATCCCGGGCAACTCGGCGACGCAGCTCTACGGGCGGCTGAACAGCCCGATCCAGATGGACACGGCCCGCGAGATGGCCAAGGCGAAGGGCGGCGACGTCCCGGACATCGCCCGCCTCACCAGCGGCGAGTTCTACCTCGCGGCCGAGGGCTCGGCCCCCCGCAAGCTCCGCACCCCGCTCTGCCTCACCCACCACCCGGCGAGCCCGCTCTCCACCGAGGAGGTGGTCACCCGGGCGCGCGCCGGAACACCGGATCAATGAGGCCGAACAGGACACCGCCGCCGTAGATCAGCGCTGCCATGGAGGCGAGCCACCAGATCGCCCGCCAGAGACTCGTCGGGATCATGGTTGCCTTACGCAGGTCGGCCGCGTCCTTCCCGGCCACGCTGTAGAGGACCGTGTGGATGACGCTGCCGAGAAGCAGGAACCAGACCAGTGAGTACGCGGAGAGGGCGCGGACTCCGGCGGAGCCGTTGCGGGCGAGGACGAAGAGCAGCGTGCCGTAGATGGCGGTGATGACCAGGCCGAACGGGTTCTTCGTCTGGAAGAAGACGATCGCCAGGAGGATGAAGGCGGTCCACAGTACTGTTTCGGGACTCAGCCGGTGCGCCAGCATGGTGGCACCGAGCAAGCCGAACAGGGAAGGGCCGAGGAACCCGCCCAGCAGGGCGAAGAAGGACGCGTCACCTTCGACGACGATCTCGCTCCGGCCCGGCCGCATCTCGATGTGCTTGATCCGCCGGCCGCCGGCGGAGAACAGGAGCGCCTGACTGCCGTGATGCGCGGCGACGATGAGGAATCGCGTCACGGTCCAGAGGAGTGAGGCCGCCAAGCCGAGGATGAGCGAGCCGACGGCCAGCGTCAGAGACGGTTCGGCGCTGGTCATGCGCGCAGCGTAGGCGCGCCGAGCTGTGCTCGGACATCCACTGATCTATCGACCGATTCCGGCTGCGGCCACGAGATACGTCGGCCCGCGGAGCGCCACCGGTGGCCCGTCCGCGGACGTTCGCCAGGGGGAACGTCCGCGGACAGCGGGTCACAGGTCGGCGGCGGCGGCCTTGTCGATCAGCCAGAGGGTGCGGGACGTGCCTTGGACGCGGGCGCACGGCAGGTCGGAGCCGCCGGCCAGCGCGGCGGCGACCGGGGTGGCCTTGTCGGCGCCGGTGACGATCAGCCAGACCTCGTCGGCCGCGTTGATGGTGGGGAGCGTCAGCGTGATCCGGGTGGGTGGCGGCTTGGGGCTGTTGTGGACGCCGGCGGCGACGCCGGTCTCGGCCAGGCCGGGGTGGCCGGGGAACAGCGAGGCCACGTGGCCGTCCTCGCCGACGCCGAGCAGGACGACGTCGATGTGCGGGGTCGCGGCGGTCCACTCGGCGGCGTAGCGGGCGGCGGCGGCCGCGGCGTCGTCGCCGTCCGGGCCGTCGGACGGGGGCATCGGGTGGATGCGCTTCGGGTCGAGCGGCAGCGAGTCCAGCAGGGCCTCGCGGGCCTGGGTCTCGTTGCGGTCGGCGTGGCCGAGCGGGAGGAAGCGCTCGTCGCCCCACCACAGGTCGACGCGGGACCAGTCGATGGCGGTGGCGGCGGGGGACGACGCGATCGCGCGGTAGATCTTGGCGGCGCCGCGGCCGCCGGTGAGGACGACGTCGGCGGTGCCGCGGGCGGCCTGCGCGTCAATGATCTTGACGATCAGGCGGGCGGCGACGGCCTGGGTCTGGATGTCGGCGTCCGCGTGGACGATCACGGTCGGTTCTGTCATCGGAGAGACACCTTCACGAGGAGATGGAAGGGTCCGCCCGCGCGGCGACACGCGAGCGGACCCAGGGCGGAACGGTCAGTGCGCGAGCGCCGGGTCCTTCCAGACGTGCACGCGGTGCGCGGGGCGGCTCTCCAGGTGCGGCAGTCCGGCGAGCGCGCCGAGTGCCTCGGAGTAGACCTGGTCCGGGTCGAGGCGGCGCAGTTCCTCGGCGAGCTCGTCACCGACCGGGCGGCGGACCAGCGGCATCTCGCGGTCGGCCTGGCCGGTGCGGCTGAACAGCGCCGTGTTCTCGTCGCGGGTGACCTTGATGCAGTCGCCGTTGGCGCACTGCAGCTCGACCGAGCGCATGCGCGGGTGCTCGGTGGTCGGTTCGAGGACCGGCGTGATGCCGAGCCGGGCGGAGAGCCAGCCGCCCATCAGCGCGGCGGTCGGGTCCAGCTCCGGCGCGACGATGGTGGCGCCGACGACCTGCTCGGACGTGGTGTCGAACGCGCTGGCCACGAGCGTGCGCCAGAGCGTGATCCGGGTCCAGGTGAGGTCGGTGTCGCCGGGCGCGTAGTCCTTGGCGCGCTGCCTGAGCGCGGCGACCGGGTCGGGGGCCTGCGCGGAGTCGGTGATCCGCCGGTCCGCGACCACGCCGAGGAAGTCGTTCGCGATCTGCTCCGGTGGCTCGCTGTGCCACCAGGAGACCACCGGCACGTCCGGTGCCAGCAGCGGCATCACCACGGACTCGGCGTGCAGCGCGAGCCGGCCGTACATCCGCAGCACCGCGGCCTCGGCCGGGCCGAGCCGGCCGCCGACCACGATCTCCGCGTCCAGCCGGCTGCGCTGGCTCTCCACGTCGGACCGGACCACGATCAGCAGGCGGCACGGGTGCGCGGACGCCGCGATGGTGGCCGCCGCCTCCGCCTCCCGGACGCGCTTCTCGTCCACCACCGCGATCAGCGTGAGCGCGAGGCCGCTGGCCACGCCGCCGGCGCTGCGCCGTTCCGCGGCGAGCGCCTTGACGACCTCGTTGCCGGTCGTGTCCCACAGGCCGATCATGCTCGCCTCCAGCTCCGGCCCTCACGGGCCAGCAGTTCGTCGGCGGCGCGCGGTCCCCACTCGCCGGCCCGGTACGGCTCCGGCGTGGTGCCCGCCCACGCCTCCTCGAGCGGGTCGATCACCTTCCAGCTCTGCTCCACCTCGGCCGCGTCCGGGAACAGCGTCCGGTCGCCGACCAGCACGTCCAGGACCAGCCGCTCGTACGCCTCCGGGCTGGACTCGGTGAACGCCTCGCCGTACTGGAAGTCCATCGCGATGTCGCGGACCTCCATCGTGGTGCCCGGCACCTTGGAGCCGAACTTGAGCACCATGCCCTCGTCCGGCTGGACGCGCACCACCAGCTGGTTGTGGCCGAGCATCTCCACGTCGGCCGGGTCGAACGGCAGGTGCGGCGCCTTCTTGAAGACGATCGCGATCTCGGTGACCCGGCGCGGGAGCCGCTTGCCGCAGCGCACGTAGAACGGGACACCGGCCCAGCGGCGGTTCTGGATGGCGAGCTTGACCGCGACGTACGTCTCGGTCGTCGACTCGGCCGGGATGTTCTTCTCCTCCAGGTAGCCGACCGCGCGCTCGCCCGCGACCCAGCCCTGCAGGTACTGACCGCGTACCGTGTCGGCCTGGATGTCCTTGGGCACGCTGATCGCCTTGAGGACCTTCAGCTTCTCGGCCCGGATCTCGGACGGGTCGAAGCTGGTCGGCTCCTCCATCGCGAACATCGCCATCAGCTGGAGCAGGTGGTTCTGCAGCACGTCGCGGGCGGCGCCGGCGCCGTCGTAGAACCCGGCGCGGGTGCCGATGCCGACGTCCTCGGCCATGGTGATCTGCACGTGGTCGACGTACTTCGAGTTCCACACCGGCTCGAACAGCGAGTTCGCGAAGCGGAGCGCCAGGATGTTCTGGACGGTCTCCTTGCCGAGGTAGTGGTCGATGCGGAACACGTCGTCGGCGGTGAAGACGGAGTCGACCAGCCGGTTGAGCTCCTTGGCCGTCTCCAGGTCGTAGCCGAACGGCTTCTCCACCACCACCCGCCGCCAGCCGCCGGACCGGCCGTTGTCGGCCATGCCGGTGCGGGCCAGCTGCTTGAGGACGATGGGAAACGCGACCGGCGGGATCGAGAAGTAGAACGCGGCGTTGCCGGCGATGCCGTGCGTGGCGCGCAGCTCGTCCAGCGAGGAGGCCAGCGTGTCGAACGCGGCGTCGTCGTCGAACGAGCCGGCCACGAACTTGATGTTCTCCGCCAGCCGGGCCCAGACGTCCTCCCGCCACGGGGTGCGGGCGCCCTTCTTGGCCGCCTCGTAGGCCAGCGACTCGAAGTCGCCGTCGCCCCAGTCGCGCCGGGCGAAGCCGAGCACCACGAAACCGGGCGGGAGCAGGCCACGGTTGGCCAGGTCGTAGACCGCGGGGATCAGCTTCTTACGGGACAGGTCGCCGGTGACGCCGAAGATGACCAGAGCACACGGCTCCGGGATCCTCGGCAGCCGGCGATCCTGTGGGTCGCGCAGCGGATTTCTCACGCCGCCATCCTCCCAGTTTTTGCCAGGCAGAGCAGGTTTACAGTGCCTGCGCGGCCGTTACGAGTTGATTGATTCCGGCCGTGCGGTCGGTGAGGTGCAGGCGAAGCAGCGGGCGGCCGTCCAGCGCGGCCCGGTCGGCGGCGGCCTGGGCGGCCTGCAGGCGCCCGAACGTGTACGGCCGGCCGGGGATCGCCAGGTCGTCGGTGACGGCACCGGTGATCTGCAGGAACGCGCCGGTCCGCGGCCCGCCCTTGTGGAACTGGCCGGCGGTGTGCAGCAGGCGCGGGCCCCAGCCGAAGGTGACCGGCTTGCCGGCCTTGTCGGCCAGGACGGCCCGCAGGCGCGCGATCTCCGCGTCGCCGTCACGGTCCAGATAGGCCATCACCGCAAGATAGTCACCGGCGTCCAGGACGGCCCGGAGCGCACCGGTCAGGGAGTCGCCGGAGAAGCCCTGGACCGCGCCGTCGGTGAACGCGGGCTCCGCTGTGGGCATCGCCTCCAGCAGGCGCGCCGTGTGCCGTTTCGTGGCCGCCACGTCGGGCTGGCTGAACGGGTCCACGCCGAGCACCCGGGCGGCCAGCGCGGTGGCGAACTCCCAGGCCAGGAACTGCGCGCCGAGCGGCCCGTTGACCGCCAGCTGCGCACCGATCCCGCCGCCGGGCACCGCGCCGGTGCCGAGCGACCCGCCGTACGCCACGGTCAGCACGCCGAGCCCGGTCGCGCCCGGTGCGGACGGCGACTCGACCACGACCGGCAGCAGCCCGAGACCGTCCTTGCCCAGCGACTCCGCGAGCAGCTGCTCGGCCCAGTCGCCGAGCCCGTCCAGTCCGCTGCCGTCCGGCACCAGCGCCACCGCGGAGTAGCCGGCGGTGGCCGCCGCGCCGATCGCGGCGCCGAGAGCCAGCGCCGGATTGTTCTCCTCGCCGCCGAGCGAGGCGGCGAACTCCTCCGCCTGGTCCAGCAGTTCGGCCACGTCGACCCCGGCCAGCGCGGCCGGGACCAGGCCGAACGCGGTCAGTGCACCGAACCGCCCGCCGACCGACGGGTCCGCCACGATGACGAACGCGCCCATCTCCAGCCCGGTCTCGACCAGCGGCGAACCCGGATCGGTGACGACCACGAAGTGCCGGCCGGCCTCCTCCGGAGTCCTACCGAGATCGAGAAATGCCCGGTGGTACGCCCGGCGCTGCGCGTCGGTCTCGATCGTGCCGCCGGACTTGCTGGCCACGACCACCACGGTGGTGTCCAGCCGGTCGCCGAGCGCAGCCCGGATCCGGGCCGGGTCCGTGGTGTCCAGCACGGTCAGCGGGCGCCCGAGCGTCGCGGCCATCGCGGCCGGTGCGAGCGAGGAACCGCCCATGCCGCACAGCACCACGTGGTCCAGGTCGCCGAGCTCCGCGCACAGCTCCGCGAGCTGGGGGAGCAGCTCGCGGGACCGGTGGAACGTGTCGAGCCAGCCGAGGTGCGCCGCGGCCGCCGGCTCCGCCTCCGGACCCCACAGCGTGGGATCCTTGCGGGCCAGCAGGCCGGGCACACCGTCGGCGACCAGCGCCCGCCGGACGGACGCCGGTGACTGCTCATCGATGGCGCGTGCGCCGTGGACGGCCAGTCCGGCGGCCGCCTCGGCGCCACCGCTGAGCAGATCACTCATCTCAGGCCGCGTCGCTCGGGTTGGACGCGCCCTTCTTGGCCGCGTCGAGCGACTTGGCCAGGCCCTCCAGCAGCTCGGCCCAGGAGGCCTCGAACTTCTGGACGCCCTCCTCCTCGAGGACCTTCACCACGTCGTCGAAGTCGATGCCGACCGCGGCGAGCTTGTCGAACACGTCCTGCGCCGCCGCGTACGACCCGGTGACGGTGTCACCGCGGGTGTCGCCGTGGTCCGCGTACGCGTCGATGACCGACTCCGGCATCGTGTTGACGACGCCGGACGCGATCAGCTCCTCGACGTAGATCGTGTCCTTGTACTCCGCGCTCTTCGTGCCGGTCGACGCCCACAGCGGACGCTGCGGGTGCGCGCCGGCCGCCTTGAGCGCTGCCCACCGCTCGCCGCCGAACTTCTCCTCGTACAGCTGGTACGCCAGCTGGGCGTTGGCGACGGCCGCCTTGCCCTTCAGCGCCTTGGCCTCGTCGGAGCCGATCTTGTCGAGCCGCTTGTCGATCTCGGTGTCCACCCGGGAGACGAAGAACGACGCGACCGAGGCGATCTTGGAGAGGTCGTGGCCGTTCGCCTTCGCCTGCTCCAGACCGTCCAGGAACGCGTCGATCACCTTGCCGTACCGGTCCAGCGAGAAGATCAGCGTCACGTTGACGCTGATGCCCGCGGCCAGCGTGGCGGTGATCGCCGGCAGACCGGCCAGCGTCGCCGGGATCTTGATGAGCACGTTGTCCCGGTCGACCAGCCACCACAGCGCCTTGGCCTCGGCGACGGTCTTCGAGGTCTCGTGCGCCAGGCGCGGGTCGACCTCGATCGAGACGCGGCCGTCCTGACCCTGCGAGCGGTCGTACTCCGGCTTCATCACGTCGGCGGCCCAGCGCACGTCGTACGTGGTCAGCGCGCGCGTCGCCTCCTCCACGGTGACGTCGCGGTCGGCCAGCTCGCGCAGCTGCTCGTCGTACGCGTCCGCGTCGGAGAGCGCCTTGGCGAAGATGGTCGGGTTGGTGGTCACGCCCACCACGTGCTTCTCCGTGCGGAGCTTGTCCAGCGTGCCGGACGCGAGACGGACGCGGGACAGGTCGTCCAGCCACACCGCCACGCCGGCGTCGGAGAGTTCCTTGAGCCGATCGGTCATCGGAATCACACCCCTATCAGAAGTCAGTTACCGGTCTTGCTGCCGGTGATGGCGCCGACCTTGGTGAGCGAGGCGTGCGCCTTCGCCACCACGTTGTCGGCCGTGAAACCGAACTGCTCGAACAGCACCGTGTACGGCGCGGAGGCTCCGTAGTGCTCAATGCTGACCGACTCGCCGGCGTCGCCGATCAGGTGCCGCCAGGACATCCCGATGGCGGCCTCGACGCTGACGCGCGCCTTGACCGACGACGGCAGCACCGACTCGCGGTACGCCTGGTCCTGCGCGTCGAACCACTCCTGGCACGGCACCGAGACGACGCGCGTCGGCGTGCCCTCGGCCTCCAGGCGCTCCCGCGCGGTCAGCGCGATCTGCACCTCGGAGCCGGACGCCAGCAGGATCACCGACGGCTGCGAGTTCGACGCGTCGACCAGCACGTACGCGCCCTTGGCGGTGTTCTCCGCGGAGGCGTGCGTGGACCGGTCGATGGTCGGCAGGTTCTGCCGGGACAGGATCAGCGCGGTCGGCCGGTCGGTGTGCTCCAGCGCCGCCTTCCACGCCTGGGCGGTCTCGTTCGCGTCCGCCGGGCGGACCACGTCGAGGCCGGGGATGGCGCGCAGCGCGGTCAGGTGCTCGACCGGCTGGTGCGTCGGGCCGTCCTCGCCGAGGCCGATCGAGTCGTGCGTCCACACGTAGACGACCGGCAGCTTCATCAGCGCGGCGAGCCGCACCGACGGGCGCATGTAGTCGGAGAAGACCGCGAACGTGCCGCCGTAGACGCGGGTGCCGCCGTGCAGCGCGATGCCGTTCATGATCGCGCCCATGCCGTGCTCGCGGATGCCGAAGTGCAGCGTGCGGCCGTACTTGTGACCCGGGAACGCCTTGGTGGCGTACTCCTCCGGGATGAAGGACGGCTCGCCCTCCATCGTCGTGTTGTTCGACTCGGCCAGGTCGGCCGAGCCGCCCCACAGCTCCGGCAGCACCGGGGCCAGCGCGTTCAGCACCTTGCCGGAGGCGGCGCGGGTGGCGACGCCCTTCGCGTCGGCCTCCCAGACCGGCAGCGCGGCGTCCCAGCCGGCCGGCAGCTCACGCTTGGACATCCGGTCCCACAGCGCCTTGCGCTCCGGGTTCGCGGCGGCCCACGCGTCGAACTTCTCCCGCCAGGCGGCCTCGGCGGCCTTGCCGCGCTCGACGACCTCGCGGGCGTGCTGCAGCACCTTCTCGTCCACCTGGAACGACTGTGCCGGGTCGAAGCCCAGGATCGTCTTGGTGGCGGCGACCTCGTCCTTGCCCAGCGCGGAGCCGTGGATCTTGCCGGTGTTCTGCTTCTTCGGCGCCGGGTAACCGATCACGGTGCGCAGCGCGATGAACGACGGCTTGTCGGTGGTCGCCTTCGCCGCGACCAGCGCCGCGTACAGCGCCTCGACGTCCTCCGCGTACTCACCGCCGTCGTCGAACGACTTGCGCCAGTTGACGGTCTGGACGTGCCAGCCGTACGCCTCGTAGCGCGCCGCGACGTCCTCGGACTTCGCGATCCGGGTGTCGTCCTCGATCGAGATCTCGTTGTCGTCCCAGATCAGCGTGAGGTTGCCCAGCTTCTGGTGACCGGCGATCGCGCTGGCCTCGTGGCTGATGCCCTCCTCGATGTCGCCGTCGGAGGCGATCGCCCACACGTTGTGGTCGAAGATCGACTCGCCGTCCGGCGTCTCCGGGTCGAACAGGCCGCGCTCCCGGCGGGCCGCGATCGCGAAGCCGACCGCGTTGCCGATGCCCTGGCCCAGCGGGCCGGTGGTGGTCTCGACGCCGTCGGTGTGCCCCTGCTCCGGGTGGCCCGGGGTGAGCGAGCCCCACTGACGCAGCGACTTCAGGTCGTCCAGGCCCAGCCCGTAACCGGAGAGGTAGAGCTGGATGTAGAGGGTGAGGCTGGAGTGCCCGGCGGACAGCACGAAACGGTCCCGGCCCGGCCACGCCGAGTTCGCCGGGCTGTGCGTCATGACCTTGTTGAAGAGCAGGTAGGCCGCGGGCGCCAGGCTCATGGCGGTGCCGGGGTGACCGTTGCCGGACTTCTCCACGGCGTCCATGGCCAGGACGCGGACGGTGTCGACCGCCTTACGGTCGAGATCGGACCAGCTCAGAGCGCTGTCCTCGGATGGGGTGGCAGCCACGATCTGTGTGCTCCTCGGGTGTGACCGGCAAATGAGATTTTCGACTACTCCAGTGTCCGACCCTAGCGAGCGCTGTTGAACACGCGCCCGCGGAACGCGGGAACAACCTAAGCTGTGAGCGGACACACGCCTTGATCATCCGCGTGCGCCGGTGTGACGCCGCGCATCCTTGCCGGGTCTGCCGGGACGGCGAATCCCGGGCCGATAGGCTGTCGCCCATGGCGCGTGACCTTGGCGGCACCCCTCTGAGGTGCGTCGCCGTTCGGCCGCTTGCCTGGGTCGCTCCAACGCCGATGCCGGAAGGTGACAATCCGTGAGCACACTCACCGAACGCCCGGTTCAGCCCACTGTCCGTGGGCGAAAGACCCGGTCGGTGAAGCGTCCTCCGGATGCCACCCCCCGCGCCGGAGATGTGATCAAGGCGTATGTCGCGCTCACCAAGCCGCGCATCGTCGAACTGCTGCTCGTCACGACCGTACCCACGATGATGCTGGCCGCAAACGGCCTGCCGTCGCTGTGGCTGATGGCGGCGGTTCTGGTCGGCGGCTCGTTCGCCGCCGGTGGCGCCAGCGCGCTGAACTGCTACATCGACCGGGACATCGACCAGGTCATGCGGCGCACCAAGCGCCGCCCGCTGCCGGCCCACTCGGTCTCGCCGCGCAACGCGCTGATCTTCGGTCTCACGCTCGCCGCGCTCAGCGTCGCGATCATGGCGTTGACGACGAACTGGCTGGCCACGGCCATGACGCTCGGTTCGATCGTCTACTACGACGTGGTCTACACGCTCTGGCTGAAGCGGGTCACCGCGTGGAACACGTTCTGGGGCGGCATCTGCGGCTCCGCGCCGGTGCTGATCGGCTGGGCCGCGGTCACCGGCTCGCTGTCGCCCGCGGCCTGGGCGCTGTTCGGCGTGGTCTTCTTCTGGCAGATGCCGCACTTCTACGCGCTCGCCATCAAGTACAAGGACGACTACGCGCGGGCCGGCATCCCGATGCTGCCGGTGGTGGCCTCGGTCCGCCGGGTCAACGTGGAGATCGTCGGGTTCGCCTGGCTCACACTGATCTCCTCGCTGGCCGCCTGGCCGTTCGGTCTGAGCTGGATCTACGGCGTGCCGGCCACCGTCGTGGGCGCGCTGTTCGTGCTGGAGTCGCACCTGCTGGCCCGGCGGGCGTCCAAGGGGGAGCCGGTCAAGCCGATGCGGCTGTTCCACTGGTCCACGACGTACCTCACGATCGTGTTCCTCGCGGTCGCGATCGACGCGCTGGTGTGATCACGACCCGATAACGCTTCGAACTGGGCTTTCTCGGCCGAAAGGTTGATGCCCGGCCGTCCCTTACGGGCCGTCTTGCTGGTGAAACGCCCGAAAATCCCCGTCGAGTGGTGCTACTCCCTGGGTGGCGCGCTGAAAGTCCGTTTCGTACCGAAATTTTGTCTCGTTTTTCTGGTATAAAGCCTGCCAAAACGGTCAATGATGACGTTGAAACCCCTCGTTAGAGGCATCACAAAAACTTCGGGTAACCCCTGCGTTTCATCTTCTGTCTGCCTACGCTTCCCCGCATGGCAGAAGGTTCCGATACGACGCTGACGATCGACGAGAAGTCGCAGCCGGCCGGTCTGGTCGGCAGCATCCGCTCTTTCGCCGCAGGGCACGGCGGCGCGAAGGCGGTCGTTGAGTACGTCGGTAAGCGCGGCGCCCGCATCGTTCTCGTGGGCGAGGACGGTGAGTGGGCGGACCAGTTCGCCTCCGACACCAAGACGGCGCGGCAGGCCTGCGAGAAGGCCGGCGTCACGGTGGAGAACGAGTGGGAGCGCGAGCTGATGGAGCAGATGCGCCCGAGCAACGACCTCTGGCGGTCCATGGGTCGCCGGATCATGGCGCGTTGAGCCGGTTCCGGCACCAACCCCGCCGCGCGGCATCACCGCAACCTCCAGCACCATCCTTGATGTGACAACCCGACCCTTCGACGACACGGCGACCCGGGCGCAGTCCCGGGTCGCTGTCGTCACCGCAGCCTCCATTCCCGACCTGGAGCCGGACGACCGCCTGATCCTCGCGCCGCTCGCCGCCGCCGGGATCGCCGCGGAGCCGGTCGTCTGGACCGACCCCGTCGTGGACTGGACGGCGTACGACCTGGTCCTGCTCCGCTCGCCGTGGGACTACACCGAGCGCCGCGCCGACTTCCTGGCCTGGGTGTCGTCCGTGCCCGGCCTGCTCAACCCGGCCGACGTGATCGTCTGGAACACCGAGAAGACCTACCTGCGCGACCTGGCCGAGACCGGCGTGCCGGTCACCGAGACGCAGTGGATCGGCGCCGGTGACGTGTGGGCGCCGCCGGAGTCCGGCGAGTGGGTGGTCAAGCCCGCGGTCGGCGCCGGCAGCGTGGACGCGGGCCGCTACGACCTCGGCGACCCCGAACACCGCGAACTGGCCGAACTGCACGTGGAACGACTGCTGGCGGCGGCGCGGCTGGTGATGGTGCAGCCGTACCTGACCGCGGTGGACACGGACGGCGAGACCGCGCTGCTGTACTTCACGGACCCGGCCACCGGCACGCTCGCCTACAGCCACGCGATCCGCAAGGGAGCGATGCTGACCGGCCCGGACACCGGCGTCGAGGGGCTCTACAAGCAGGAGCAGATCGACCCCCGGATCGCCACCGACGCGCAGCGGGCCGTCGCGGAGCGGGCGTTGGGCGCGATCCCCGGCGGCACCGAGCGGCTCCTCTACGCCCGCGTCGACCTGCTCCCCGGGCCCGGCGGCGACCCGGTGGTGGTCGAGCTGGAACTCACCGAACCGTCCCTTTTCTTCGGTTTCGACCAGGACGCCGCCGGCCGGTTCGCCGCGGCCGTCGCCGCGCACATCACCCGTTAGGGCGGCGGATTCCCTCGTTCGAGGACCAACGGGCGCGAGGGTACGGTGGGACGCGCTCATTTATTGACGCTGATGAATGTTGCTTTTGCCGCAGTTCATGTGTTGTTGTCGATGAATGAGCGCTTCCCACCGACGCCTCCTCGTCCTGCCGCTGCTCGCCGGGCTGCTCTGCCAGGCACCCGGCGTCGCGACCGCGACCGGCGCCGTCCCGGCACCGTCGACCGGGGTGACGTCGACCGGGGTGACGTCGACCGGGGTGACGTCGACCGGGGTGACGTCGACCGGGGTGACGTCGACCGGGGTGACGTCGGGCGGGGTGACGTCCTTCGCGGGGGCGGCCGCGACGCATCCGGTCACGCTGATCACCGGTGACCGGGTCACGGTCACGGCCGGTGACAAGGTCGCGGTGGAGCCGGGCCCGGGACGGGCCGGCATGATCTTCGTGACCCGGCGGGACGGCGGACGGCTGACGGTGACGCCGGTCGACGCGCTGCCGCTGGTCCGCGACGGCCGGCTCGACCCGCGGCTGTTCCAGATCGACACGCTCCTCGAGTTCGGCTACGACGACCGGCGCGCCGACCTGCCGCTGATCGCGAGCTACGACGGCGGCGGCGAGAACCAGCCGTTCCCCGGCCTCGCGGTGCCCGGCGCCACCGTCCGCGACGATCTGACCGAGCTCGACGCGGTACTGCTCAGCACGGACCGCACCCGGCAGGCCGCCTTCTGGTCCGCCGTCGTCGCACCGTCCCGCACACTCGCGCCGCCGTTCCCCGCACCGGCGGGGTCGTCCTCCGCGTCTGCGGGGTCGTCTCCCGCGGGCACGGGGTCGTCGTCGCGGCCTGCGGTGTCGTCTGCCGTGGTGTCGTCTGCCGCGCCGGCGGCACCGGCTTTCGCGTCCGTGGGGTCGTCTGCCGGGTCCGCGGGGTCGTTCCGCGCGGGTGTGGCGGACGGCGTGTTCGCGGCCGGGATCGGCACGATCTGGCTGGACGGGGTGCGGCAGCCCGCGCTCGAGCGGAGCGTGCCGCAGATCGGCGCGCCCGCCGCCTGGCAGGCCGGCCACGACGGCACCGGCACCACCGTCGCGGTCCTGGACAGCGGCGTCGACGACACGCACCCGGACCTGACCGGCCGGGTCGCCGGCCGGGCGAACCTGACCGAGGGCGCCGAGGACGCGCAGGACCGCACCGGCCACGGCACGCACGTCGCGTCCACGGTGGCCGCAGTCGCGCCCGGCGCGTCGCTGCTCGACGGCAAGGTGTGCGTCGACGGCGGCTGCGCCGAGTCGTGGATCCTGGCCGGCATGGAATGGGCCGCCACCCGGGGCGCGACCGTGGCCAACCTCAGCCTGGGCGGCCCGGACTCGGCGGGCACCGACCCGCTGGAGGCGGCGATCGGCAACCTCACCGGCGTGCTGTTCGTCGTCGCGGGCGGCAACACCCCGCTGGACTCCGCGATCAACTCACCGGCCTCGGCCGACGCGGCACTGGCCGTGGGCGCGGTCGACAGGTCGGACCGGCTCGCGTCGTTCTCCGCCCGCGGGCCCCGGATCGGCGACGGCGCGCTCAAGCCGGAGCTGGTGGCGCCGGGCGTGGACATCACGGCGGCGCGGGCCGGCACGGACCAGCGGGTGGCCATGTCCGGCACGTCGATGGCGGCACCACACGTCGCCGGCGCGGCCGCGCTGCTCGCCCAGCAGCACCCGGACCTGTCCGCCGCCGCGCTCCGGGCACTGCTGATCGGCGGCGCCACGCCACTGCCGGACATCGCGGTCGTCGCGCAGGGTGCCGGCCGGGTGGACGTGGCCCGGGCGATCACGCAGCCGGTCCTCGCCGAGCCGCCGGTGCTCAACCTCGGCCGCGCGTCGTGGCCGCACCAGGACGACCCGCTGATCACGCGCACCGTCACGTACCGCAACACCGGGTCCGCCGCCCTTGAACTTGATCTTGATCTGTCCGGCTTCCCGGCCGGCATGGCCGAGGTCAGCCCGGCCACGCTCAGCGTGCCGGCCGGCGGCGTCGCCACCGCCACGGTCACCGCCGACACCCGGGTCGACGGCGCCACCGGGCTGATCAGCGGGCGGCTCACCGCGTCCGGCGCGCTGGTCACGCCGGTCACGCTGGACCGTGAGGCGGAGAGCTACCAGGTCACGGTCGCGCACGTGGGCCGGGACGGCCGGCCGCTGCCCGACTACAGCACGCTGCTGGCCCGCGCGGACGGGACCGTGGTGGCGTCGCTGCCCGCGTCCCCGGCCGGCGACGGTGTCGTCACGGTCCGGGTGCCCGCCGGGTCGTACTCGCTGATGACCGCGCTCGTCGGCCCCGGCGTGTCCGTGCTGGCCCAGCCCGCGCTGACGGTCGCCGGCGACGTGCGGGTCACGCTCGACGCGCGGCAGGCCGCACCGGTCTCCGCCCGCGTGCCGGCCACCGACGCGGTCCCGGTGTTCGGCGAGGTCGCCACCACGCTCGTCACCCCGGCGCGGACCGTCGAGGTGGGCACGTTCGGCGGGTCGCTGGACGGCTTCTTCGCCGGCGCGACCGGCCCCGCCGCGGCCCAGCCCGGCTTCGTCGCCCGGGTCAGCTCCACCTGGACCGCGCCGGGCACGTCCGGCAGCCCGTACGTCTACCACCTCGGCTGGCTGCGGCGCGGCACGATGATGACCGGGCTGACCCGCACGGTCACGCCCGACCAGCTCGCCACCGTACGCGCCGACCACGCCCGGGAGGGCACGGTCGTGACCGGCCGCAAGACGGCCTGGCCGGTGCTGCCCGACACCATCATGGGCGGCTTCGCGCACCCGTTGCCGTTCGCGCTCCCGTTCGCCCGCACCGAGTACTACAACACCGACGGCGGCGCCTCCTGGTTCCGCTCGCTCGACGAGATCGCCCGGGTCGACGGCGTCGACGTCGCCGTGACCAGCACCGTCGCGCCACCGCAGGGCTACCGGCCGGGTGCCGTCGCGGAAAGCTGGAGCCGCGGCGTCTTCGCGCCCTCCGTCGCGTCCCCGCCGTACGACCACCAGTGGGTCACCCGGGACGGCGACACGCTCCGCGCCCTGGCGCCGCTCTACGGCGACGCGGCCGGCCGTGCCGGCTACTCCTCGCTGGCCACCGGCACCGTCACGCTCACCCGCGACGGCGAGCCGCTGGCCTCCGCCGACGGCGTCACCGCGGAGTTCGCGCTGCCCCCCGACCCGGCGTCGTACCGCCTGGAGGTCTCGGCCTCCCGCGGCGGCCCCGCCGTGCTCTCCACGGACGTGCGGGTGGCGTGGACGTTCCGCTCCGCGCACACGACCGGGCTGACCCGGATGCCGCTCTCCACGATCCGCTTCGCACCCCCGGTCGACGCGTCCAACGCCGCCCCCGCCGGCCGCCGCGTCACGGTCCCGGTCACCGTCCACGCCCAGCCGGACTCCGCCGCCGCACCGAACGCGCAGCTCACCGTCGACGTCTCGTACGACGACGGCGCCACGTGGTCGGCCGCGCCGGTCACGGCGGGCACGGTCGTGCTGGATCACCCGTCGACGCCGGGGTACGTCTCGCTGCGCGCTGCCGCCGCAGACGCGTCAGGCAACAGCGTTGTTCAGACCGTGATCCGCGCGTACCGTACCGCCTGATCCTCAGCCGGCGAGACGGCGCAGCGTGGTGTTCATGTTCCGTAGCATCAGTACGGTGTCCTCCGGCAGCGGATCCGGATTGAAGTGCATGACCTTGTTCCGGATCCGTCGGATCTCGTCCAGCCGTCCGATGAAGGCCTTTCGATCGAGTTGCCAGTTCAGACGTTCCCACTGGGCCTCGCTCTCCAGCACTCGCTGGTAGTCGCCCATCGACATGTCATCGAAGCCGTTGATGCGCGAGCTGCAGAGCGCTTTCACGTCGTCCAGCAAGATCCGGGCGGCGATCGCCCGTCGCAGTGCACGGTCCAGATCGCCGATCAAGATGAACGGGTTCGCGGTCTCCCCGTAGCGGGCCACGATGTCGTCGGTGGTGACGACGCCCGCCACTTCGTTTCGCTCGTTCTTGACGAAGACGAACCCGGATCGGCGGACTCGGTCCAGCACATCGAAGAGGTCGGTGTCGTACGGGACCGCCTGCGCGTCGATCGTGGCGTCGGCCAATCGTGCGTCCGAGTTCCGGTGCCGCGCCTGGCTGATCGACTGCCAGGTCACCGCGCCGCGTAACTGATGCTTGCCCGACATCACCGCGAGCTGCGAATAGTCGTTGAGCGACATCTTGGTCACGGCCTCGTTCATCGATGCCGTTGGTGGCACCGACTCGACGCCACTCAATGGGGACAGGTTGCCGACCGTGAGCCAGGCGTGGCGCGGCTCGGCGTCGTCCTCGTCGTCCTCCGGCAGGACGGTGACGTCGGGCTCCGGTTCTGCGGCCTCCTCCTGGGCGATCTCCTGCGCTGCGGTGATCATTTGAACCGTCGCGTCCAGCGTTACGCTCCGGAATCCCGGCCGGGTGGCGAGACCGTGGTTGGCCAGGTCCGCCTCGATGCGGCTCACCTGGTCGCCGCGATCGTGCGCGCCCCACAGCGACAGTAGTTCACGGACCGTCGTCGACTGCGGATCGTTCGCGTCCGCCCGCCTCCGCATCTCTCGCAGGCGTTCGTGCACGCGGGACAGATGGCCGTCACCGGCCGTCTCGGCCGCGATCGGAGGCGCCTCCGAGACCGCTTTATCCAGCAATTCTTGCCGCAGTGCGTCGAGGGGCCGGTGTTCAGGCTCGACGATCCAGGCGTGCCAGCCATCCAGTACCCGCGTGTTCGCGGCCGCCATTGCGGCACGGGACGGCGACTGGAATTCCTCCCCGTTCTCGAGGCGGATCCGGCCGTCCTCGGTGACGACAGCGCTGTACGACTCACGCATGCGCGGCCGTGTGAAACTGAGCGCCGTGCCCGGGGCGAGCAGTCCCGCGGCGAGTAGGTCCCGTAGGACGACGCGGCGTCCGTCGATGAGATATGTGGACCGGATGCGGTCGGGCGTCACCATGAGGACAACCCGTCGAAGGTCCGGCGCGCACCGATCGCGTGCCGCAGAATGTGCTCGATCAGTTTCGCCTTGCTCAGACCGCCCGCACCCTCGATGTTGAGTGCCTGCGCGATCAACTTCCGGTCCTCGTTGTTCTTGGCGACGCGGTTGAGGTGTCCGAGGCCGTCGCTCTCCGTCTCGCACCGGCGCAGCGCTTCCGCCGTCTCCGCCGCCTTCTGTTCGTCGATGGTGGGTTTGGTTCGGCCGGATGACCTCTTCGCCGGTGCCGGGTTCACCGCTGGCAGCGGCACGGTTTCCGGCGGACGCGCGCTCGACTCCATTGGGCGGGACGGCGGGGGCGCGCTCGTCTCCACCGGCTGGGACGCGGAGATGAAGGCAAGTGTGGTGTGCCCGTGTGCGAAGGCGAGCACCTCCTCCTCGCGCTGCTTGACCAAGAATTCGAGCACGCCGTGCGCAAGGCGCAGCATGGTCATCAGCGTCGATGCGGCCATGATCACCCCTTTTCGGAAAGGGAGGCCAGGAATTCCTCGGTCAACTCGCGTAGTTCGACGGTCAGCGGATCGACCGGAGAACCGCGGAGGACTGCCGGTATTCCGTTCTCGCCCGCCTCCGAGAAGTATTTAGGATTGTTGCGAATGGTGGACTGCAGCACGCGAGCCAGTCCTTGCGCGCGAACCAGTTCGATCTGATTGCGCTGGGCGTTGATCGGCCGACCGATCTGGTGCTGCGTCATGGTGAAGGCGATGCCGGCGATTCGCGGTGCGATGGGTCGTCGTGGACCCCAGTTTTCCGACTGATGACTGGCGTGTTTATTGAAGTCCTTTACCAGTTTGTTCAGGCTGGTGACCATGTAGCCGATGCCGAGCGTCGAAAGGTAATCTGGCTTGGCGGGCACGAGAAGATAATCGCTGGCCACGATCGCGGTCTTGGTGACCAAGCCGAAGTTCGGCGGACAGTCGATCATGATGAGGTCGTAGTCGCGGAACTCCGGTGCCTGTAGTGCGTTGGCCAGGCAGTCATGCACAAGAAGATATTTTCGGGTCGACGAGTCGAAGTCGTGGCCGCTGTTGAGGATCGCTCCCACTGCAGGTCGATGTCGATGAGGCCGAGGTGCGAGGCGATGAGGTCGAGCCGGCCACCCGTGTCCTGGATCCGCTCATTAACGCGTGGTGGAGTCACGACGAGTTCCGCTAGCGGCACCTTCTGGCCCGGGCTGTCGCCGTCGTACCAGCGCTTGATGGTCCGATTCTCGCGCAGTTCCTCCTGCCATTCGGTTGTGGTGTAGAAGGACAGTGTGAGATTTGCCTGCGGGTCGAGATCGATGACCAGAACTCGATGCCCGAGATTCGCAGTTTCCGCCGCGATGTTCGCGGTCAGCGTCGTTTTGCCGACACCGCCCTTGTAATTCATCACTGACACGACATGCACGAGACACCCCCCGGGTGGGTACGAAAGCAAATGGCCCCGGAGGCACTATATGTGGCAAATGGTTTTTCTAGTGAGCAGTCAAGAGGCGTCATTGACGAATGGCGCGAAAAGGGTGTCCGGGGGAATGGCATTCCCAGAATAGAGTGGACTTCCGGGTGCCGTAATCACCTGATCGGCGTAGTCATTCCGGCTACGCCGTGGTGTGCTCCCCCGCCGGGCGGGTGGCGTGCAGGACGTGGAGGGTGGCGATCCAGACCAGGCAGGCGCCGAGCATGTGGGCGCCGACCAGGATGACCGGGAGGTGGGTGAAGTACTGGACGAAGCCGACGGTGCTCTGGGAGAGCTCGACCACGAGCAGCAGGATCGCGGGGCCGGTGGGGGCGCCGGCCAGCCGGGCGGCGAAGTAGAACGCGACGGACAGGCCGATCAGCAGCATGACCAGGTCGACGTGGAGCTGGGAGATGAGCTCGGGGTCGAGGTGGTTGCGCTTGGCGCCGCCGTCGCCGGAGTGGGGGCCGGCGCCGGTGACGATGACGCCGACGACGACCACGGCGAGGCTGACCAGCGTGGTGATCCAGGCGAGGTGGCGCAGCGGGCGCGGGGGAGTGGTGGTGACCGGGTGGTCGACGGTGCGGCGCCAGAACAGGTACGCGGTGGTGATGACGAAGATGGAGCCGAGGAAGTGCAGGCCGACCACCCATGGGTTGAGGTTGGTCAGCACGGTGATGCCGCCGATCACGCCCTGCATCGGGATGCCGAGCAGCGTGACCAGGCCGAGCGTGACCAGGCGGCGCCGGCGGGGACGTTCCAGTACGGCGGCGAGCAGCGCGGCGATCGCGATCGCGATGACCACGAACGTGAGCAGCCGGTTGCCGAACTCGATGATGCCGTGGATGCCCATCTCGGGCGTGGTGGTGTAGGACTCGTCCGTGCAGCGGGGCCAGGTGGGGCAGCCCAGGCCGGACTTGGTGAGCCGGACCGCGCCGCCGGTGACCACGATGCCGACGTTCGCGACGAGGGACGCCAGGCCGAACCCTCGCAGCCAGCGGTCCAGGTTCCGGACGGCTCCGGGATCGGAGGTGGGCGGAGCGGGCGTGATCACGGACGATTGGCTCACGGAGCCCAATCCTACGCAGCGTCGTAGAGGCGTGTTCACCCCGGTGGCGCGGGTCACCGGAGGGGCGGTTTGCAGGTGCGAGCCGAAATACGTAACACTGGCGTAGTGAAAAACCTGGAGCTGCTCTCCGCGAGCGCGACGGAGGCCGACCCGGCCACCGGCGCGCAGGACGGCCGCACCCGGGACAAGATCACTCAACTGTTGCTGGAGCGCGGTGGCGCCACCGCGGCCGAGCTCGGCCGGGCGCTCGGGCTGAGCGCCGCCGGCATCCGCCGCCACCTGGACGCGCTGCTCGCCGACGGTGACGTGACCACCCGTGACCACACCTCGGGCGCGCCGCGCGGGCGTGGGCGGCCGGCCAAGGTCTTCCTGCTCACCGACGCGGCGCGGCTGCGGTGCGGCACGCACGCCTACGACAACATCGCCTCCGCGGCGCTGCGCTTCATCGCGGTGCACAGCGGTGCCGCGGCCGTCACCGAGTTCGCCGAGGCACAGGTCTCCGCGCTGGAGCAGCGCTGCCGGCAGGCCCTGGAGGGGGCGGGCGACGACCCGTTCGCCCGGGCGGAGGCACTCGCGGCCGTGCTGACCGCGGAGGGCTACGCTGCGAACGCGACCACGATCGCGACCGGCGGGCAGCTGTGTCAGCACCACTGTCCGGTGGCGCACGTGGCCGCCGAGTTCCCCCAGCTCTGCGAGGCGGAGACGGCGGTCATCTCCCGCCTGATCGGCACCCACGTGCAGCGTCTGGCCACGATCGCGCACGGCGACGGGGTCTGCACCACGCATATCCCGGCTCCGGCCGGGCACGCAGGTAACACCACCACGAAGAAGAACTCCACCGTGAGGACAGATCGATGACGGACCAGATCGCGCAGCCGATCAGCCAGGAGGAGCACCTCGCCGCGCTCGGTAAGTACGAGTACGGCTGGGCTGACTCGGACGCGGCCGGCGCCGCGGCGCAGCGAGGGCTGTCCGAGGCCGTCGTCCGGGACATCTCCGCGAAGAAGAGCGAGCCGCAGTGGATGCTCGACCTGCGGCTGAAGGGCCTGCGCCTGTTCGGGCGCAAGCCGATGCCGAACTGGGGTGCCGACCTGACCGGCATCGACTTCGACAACATCAAGTACTTCGTGCGTTCCACCGAGAAGCAGGCCGCCAGCTGGGAGGACCTGCCCGAGGACATCAAGAACACGTACGACAAGCTCGGCATCCCGGAGGCGGAGAAGCAGCGCCTCGTCGCGGGCGTCGCCGCGCAGTACGAGTCCGAGGTCGTCTACCACGCGATCCGTGAGGATCTCGAGGAGCAGGGCGTCATCTTCGTGGACACCGACACCGCGCTCAAGGAGCACGAGGAGCTGTTCAAGGAGTACTTCGGGACGGTCATCCCGGTCGGCGACAACAAGTTCGCCGCGCTGAACACCTCGACCTGGTCCGGCGGCTCGTTCATCTACGTGCCGAAGGGCGTGCAGGTCGAGATCCCGCTGCAGGCCTACTTCCGGATCAACACGGAGAACATGGGCCAGTTCGAGCGGACGCTGATCATCGCGGACGAGGGCTCGTACGTGCACTACGTCGAGGGCTGCACCGCCCCGATCTACTCGTCCGACTCGCTGCACAGCGCGGTCGTCGAGATCGTCGTGAAGAAGAACGCCCGGGTGCGGTACACGACCATCCAGAACTGGTCGAACAACGTCTACAACCTGGTCACCAAGCGCGCCGTGTGCCACGAGGGCGCGACCATGGAGTGGATCGACGGCAACCTCGGCTCCAAGGTCACCATGAAGTACCCGGCGGTCTACATGACCGGCGCGCACGCCAAGGGCGAGGTGCTCTCCGTGGCGATGGCCGGCGAGGGCCAGCACCAGGACGCGGGCGCGAAGATGGTGCACGCGGCGCCGCACACGTCGTCCAGCATCATCTCGAAGTCGATCGCCCGGGGCGGCGGCCGCACCTCGTACCGTGGCCTGATCCAGGTCCTGGAGGGCTCGACCCAGTCGAAGTCGACGGTGAAGTGCGACGCGCTGCTGGTCGACACGATCTCCCGGTCGGACACCTACCCCTACGTCGACATCCGCGAGGACGACGTGTCGATGGGGCACGAGGCCACGGTCTCGAAGATCAGCGACGACCAGCTCTTCTACCTGATGAGCCGCGGCCTCAGCGAGGACGAGGCGATGGCGATGATCGTGCGCGGGTTCATCGAGCCGATCGCCAAGGAGCTCCCGATGGAGTACGCGCTGGAGCTCAACCGCCTGATCGAGCTGCAGATGGAAGGCGCCGTCGGTTAATCCCGACGCTTCACGAATCAAGAGCTAGGACGAGATGACTGCTGAAGCCATAGCGCCGCCGAAGACCAAGTCGCAGGCGCTGCGCTCCTACGATGTTGCCGACTTCCCGGCGCTGACCGGCCTGGAGGAGGACTGGCGGTTCACGCCGCTCAAGCGCCTCCGCGGGCTGGCCGGCGCCACCGAGGCGGTCAGCGGCGGCGTCACCGTGGCGCTGCCCCAGGTCGACGGCGTGACCTTGCGGACGCTGGCCGCGTCCGAGGCCGAGAAGGTGCTGACCCCGTTCGACCGGGTCAGCGCGCTCGGCTACGGCGCGGCCACCGAGGTCACGCTCATCGAGATCGCCAAGGACGCGGTGATCAAGGAGCCGGCCGTCATCACGGTGACCGGTACCGGTGCCGAGGGGCTGCACGCGACCCGTACCCAGATCACGGTGGGCCGGTTCGCCGAGGCCTCGCTGGTGCTCTGGCAGCAGGGCTCGGTCACGCTGGCCGACAACGTCGAGGTCGTGATCGCGGACGGCGCCCGGCTGAACCTCGTGACGGTCGCCGACTGGGCGTCCGACGCGGTCCAGGCGCAGCACCTCAAGATCCGCCTCGGCCGGGACGCGCGCGTCGTGCACACCCAGGTCACGCTCGGCGGCGACCTGGTCCGGCAGTTCACCAGCGTGGAGTACACGGACCGGGGCGGCGACGCCGAGCTGTACGGCCTGTACTTCGCGGACGGAGGCCAGCACCAGGAGCACCGTCAGCTCGTCGACCACAGCGTGCCGGACTGCCGCAGCTACGTCGGCTACCGCGGCGCGCTGCAGGGCGCGGAGTCGCACACGGTCTGGGTCGGCGACGTGCTGATCCAGACCGAGGCGACCGGCACCGACACGTACGAGATCAACCGGAACCTGGTGCTCACGGACGGCGCCCGCGCCGACTCGGTGCCGAACCTGGAGATCGAGACCGGCGAGATCGCCGGTGCCGGGCACGCCAGCACCACCGGCCGGTTCGACGACGAGCAGCTGTTCTACCTGATGGCCCGGGGCATCCCCGAGGGCGAGGCCCGCAAGCTGGTCGTCCGGGGCTTCTTCGCCGAGATCCTGCACAAGATCCCGGTGGCGGACCTGCGCGACCGGCTCGGCGACGCCATCGAGGCCCGGCTCGCCAAGACGGGGGCCTGAATGCCGGCAACGGTACGGGTGGCGGCCGTCGCCGAGATCGCCAAGGGAACGGCCATCGCGGTGGAGGTGGAGGGCGTCCCGCTCGCGGTCGTGCACACCGACGACGACGAGTTCCACGCCGTCCACGACGAGTGCTCGCACGCCACCATCCCGCTCTCCGAGGGTGAGGTCGACGGCTGCACCCTGGAGTGCTGGCTGCACGGCTCGCGCTTCGACCTGCGGACCGGCGAGCCCAGCGGCCTGCCCGCCACCGAGCCGGTGGCCGTCTTCCCCGTCGAGGTCCGTGACGGGGACATCTACGTCGACCTGAATCCGAGTAATGGAGTAACGCTGTGAGCACCCTCGAGATCCGCGACCTCCAGGTGTCGGTCAAGCTGCCCGAGGGCGAGCTCAAGCCGATCCTGCGCGGCGTCGACCTGACCGTACGGTCCGGCGAGACGCACGCCATCATGGGGCCCAACGGCTCCGGCAAGTCCACGCTGGCCTACTCGCTGGCCGGCCACCCGCGGTACGAGATCACCGGCGGCACCGTCACGCTGGACGGCGTCGACGTGCTGGCGATGACCGTGGACGAGCGGGCCCGCGCCGGCCTGTTCCTCGCCATGCAGTACCCGGTCGAGGTTCCCGGCGTGTCCGTGGCCAACTTCCTGCGCACCGCGAAGACCGCGATCGACGGCGAGGCGCCGAAGCTGCGCACCTGGGCCGGCGAGCTGCGCGGCGCCATGGAGCGGCTGCAGATGGACCCGGCGTTCGCCCAGCGCAACGTGAACGAGGGCTTCTCCGGCGGTGAGAAGAAGCGCCACGAGATCGTCCAGCTGGAGCTGCTCAAGCCGAAGATCGCCATCCTCGACGAGACCGACTCCGGCCTCGACGTGGACGCGCTGCGGGTGGTCTCCGAGGGCGTCAACCGGGTCCGCGAGAGCGGCGACACCGGCCTGCTGCTGATCACGCACTACACCCGGATCCTGCGCTACATCAAGCCGGACTTCGTGCACGTCTTCGTCAACGGCAAGATCGTTGAGGAGGGCGGCCCGGAGCTGGCCGAGAAGCTGGAGTCCGAGGGCTACGAGCGGTACGTCGCCGGCGCCGGCACGGCCGCGATCTGATCGTCGAAGGAGCCTGATGTCGACCGCCGCGATTCCGCAGGGCATGCCTCAGTACGAGGACAAGCCCCGGTTCGACGTGGAGAAGGTCCGCGCCGACTTCCCGATCCTCGACCGTGAGGTCAACGGTCACCGCATGGTCTACCTGGACAGCGGCAACACGTCGCAGAAACCGCGCCAGGTGCTCGAGGTCATGCAGGCGCACCTGGAACGGCACAACGGCAACGTGTCCCGTTCCGTCCACACGGTCGGCACCGAGGCGACCGAGGCGTACGAGGGGGCCCGCGCGAAGGTCGCGGGCTTCATCAACGCGCCGAGCGTCGACGAGGTGGTGTTCACCAAGAACGCCACCGAGTCGATCAACCTGGTGGCGTACTCGTTCTCCGAGCGCGCCGACGACCCGCGTTTCCGGATCGGGCCCGGCGACGAGGTCGTCATCACCGAGATGGAGCACCACTCCAACATCGTGCCGTGGCAGCTGCTCTGCGAGCGCACCGGCGCGACGCTGCGCTGGTTCTCCATCACCGACCAGGGCCGGCTGCAGCTCGACAAGCTCGACGAGCTGATCAACGAGCGCACCAAGATCGTGTCGTACGCGCTGGTCTCCAACACGCTCGGCACGATCAACCCGACGTCCGCCATCACCGCGCGGGCGCGCGAGGTCGGCGCGTTGGTCATGCTGGACGCGTCGCAGGCCGCGCCGCACATCCCGGTCGACGTGCGCGACCTGAACGTGGACTTCATCGCGTTCACCGGGCACAAGATGTGCGGCCCGACCGGCGTCGGCGTGCTCTGGGGCAGGTACGAGCTGCTCACCGCGATGCCGCCGTTCCTCGGTGGCGGCTCGATGATCGAGACCGTGTCGATGAGCGGGTCCACGTTCGCGGCGCCACCGGCGAAGTTCGAGGCCGGCACGCCGCCGATCGTGGAGGTGGTGGGACTCGGCGCGGCCGTGGACTACCTCACCGGCATCGGCATGGAGGCCATCGCCTGGCACGAGAAGGAGCTCACCGCGTACGCGCTGGACGCTCTTCTGGCCGTGCCGGGTCTTCGGATCTTCGGCCCGGAGACGCCGGTCGGCCGCGGCGGCACGCTCTCGTTCGCGCTCGACGGCGTGCACCCGCACGACGTCGGTCAGGTGCTCGACTCGCTCGGCGTGGAGGTGCGCGTCGGCCACCACTGCGCGCGGCCGGTCTGCGCCCGGTACGGCGTTCCGGCGATGACCCGAGCGTCGTTCTACCTGTACACGACCACCGAAGAGGTCGATGCGCTCGTGCGCGGCCTCGATCAGGTGCGGAAGATATTCGGCTGAGGGGCGCGAGCGATGCTTGACGGGCTCTACCAGGAGATCATCCTGGACCACTACAAGCACCCGCACGGGCGCGGGCTGCGTGACCCCTTCGCCGGGGAGGCGCACCACGTGAATCCCACGTGCGGCGACGAGGTCACCGTGCGCGTCGCGGTGGACCCGGACGGCGTGCTCTCCGACATCTCGTACGACGGGCAGGGCTGCTCGATCAGCCAGGCGTCCGCCAGCGTGCTGCACGAGCTGCTGCAGGGCCGCCGGCCCGACGAGGCGGCCCGGGTGCACGCGGCGTTCGCCCACCTGATGGGCGGGCGCGGCGCGGTCGAGCCGGACGAGGAACTGCTCGGTGACGGCGTCGCCTTCGCCGGCGTCGCGAAGTACCCGGCGCGCGTGAAGTGCGCGCTGCTGCCCTGGATGGCGTTCAAGGACGCGGCGGCGCGTGCCGGCGTGGCCGTGACCACACCCGCTGCCTGAAAGGTTCCCTGATGACTGACACCCCTGCGTCGATCTACGACGCCACGGTTCCCGCCACCGCCCCGGCCGCGACGGACACCGCGGACTCCCCGGAGGTCGCGGCCGTGCCGTCGGCCCCGGTGGCCGTGGACCCGAAGCTGGTCGCGGACATCGAGGAGGCGATGAAGGACGTCGTCGACCCCGAGCTCGGCATCAACGTCGTCGACCTCGGCCTGATCTACGGCGTCCACGTGGACGCGGAGAAGGTCGCCACGCTCGACATGACGCTCACGTCCGCGGCCTGCCCGCTGACCGACGTGATCGAGGACCAGACCCGTACCGCGCTGCTCAGCGGCCCGGACGGCGGACTCGTCAACGACGTGCGGATCAACTGGGTCTGGCTGCCGCCGTGGGGCCCGGACAAGATCACCGACGAGGGCCGCGACCAGCTCCGCTCGCTCGGCTTCAACGTCTGATCACCCGGTGAACCGGTGCCCGGATCAGCCGGGCACCGGTCGCTTTTGGACACCGGCCGTATCCGGGTATCCCCCGATACGGCCTACCGGTGCGAACATGTCAGGATCAATGCCGTGTTGATCAGGCCACGGGCGCTGCTGCTCGACTTCCACGGGGTGATCGGCCACGCGACGGCCCGCCCCGGCCGCGAGGACGCGTTCATCGAGGTTCTCGCGCGCATCGCCGGGCCGTCCGTGCCCGTCGAGCGGATCCGCGCGGACCACGCGGCCGGCCGCGCGGCCTACCGCTCGTGGCGCGACGCCATGTCCCGCCCGTCCGCGCCGCCGGAGCTGTCCCAGCAGGAGTTCTGGGCCGAGTACGTGGCCGCGGACTGGCCGGCCGCCGCGCGCGCCGCGGTCCGGGACAGCGCCGAGGTGCTCAGCCGCCTCTGGCTGATCGACAACAACGACTGGACGCTGCTGCCCGGCATCGTCGAGCTGGTCCAGACCGCGGTCGACGCCGGTCTGCCGGTCGCGGTGGTCAGCAACACGCTCTGCGGCGCCGCGTTCCGCGAGATCATCGCGGAGTCCCCGCTGGACGGCGCGTTCGGCGCGGAGATCTACAGCGACGAGGTCGGCGTCCGCAAACCGAACCCGGCCATCCTCAAGCACGCGGCCGACCGGCTCGGCGTCGACCTGACGCACGCCTGGTTCGCCGGCGACAAGCTCGACCGCGACGTCCTCTGCGGCCGCCGCGCGGGCGTCGGCGCGACCATCCTGATGGCCGCGGAACCGGTCCCGCACCCCTCCATCACGCCACACACGAACGTGCCGGACGCGGACGCCCTCCGCACCCTGCTCCAGGCGTACCTGACCTGACGGTGCCGCGCCCGCGGCGGGCGGGCCGGAAAACCGATCGCCCGGCACGGTACGGGCGGCCACCATGGAGCGCATGACCGAGACGACGCGGCGCCGGCTCACCGTCCCGACGGCCACCCGGGCCGCGCGACAGCGGTGCGCCTCCGGGCCCGGCTCGGCGCGCCGCCGGCAGCGGCGGGGTTACCGGACCGCCTCGGCGCACCGCCGCCGACGGTGAGCGCGGCCTTCCTGGCCGGGGTGGTCGCCGGTTAGGCGTGGCCGTGCCGGTCGGGGCGATCGCGATCCTGATCGCCGGCCTGGCCGCCCGCACGTCGCCGCGCGTCGGTGCCGCCGCCGCGCTCGGCGTGGCCACCGCGGACGGTCTCTACGCGGCCGTCGCGGTCACCGGCGGTGCGGCCCTGGCCGGGATCATCGCGCCGGTCGCCGCGCCGATGCGCCGGATCGCCGCGCTCATCCTGGTCGCGCTCGCCGCGCACACCGCGTACACCGCGATCCGGCAGCACCGCCGTCCGGTCCGCGCCGCGGCCGGCGCCGGGATGACCACACCGATCCGTGCGTACGGCGGGATTCTCGCGCTGACCGTGCTCAACCCGATGACCGTCGTCTACTTCGGCGCGCTCGTGCTGGCCCGGCAGGCCTCCGGCGATTTGTCGCCGGCCGCGGCTGCGGCGTTCGTGCTGGGCGCGTTCCTGGCCTCGGCGAGCTGGCAGCTGCTGATCGCGGCCGGCGGTTCCCTGGTCGGCCGCGCGCTGACCGGCCGTCGCGGCCGGCTGCTGACCGCGCTGGTCTCCGCCGTCCTGATCGTGGCCCTGGCCGCCCATACCGCCACCTCCTGACCGCACCGGCCGACCGCTCCCGCCGACCGCGCTCGGCTGACCGCACTCGGCTGACCGCGCTCGGCCGACCGCGCCCGGCTGACCGCGCCCGGCCGAACCGCCCGGCACACCGCACCGCGCCGTGCGTCCCGCGCCACGGCGGCGCCGGTGGACCGCCGTCCGCCGCGGCGGGTGGCTCGTGGTGGCGGGTGGCCGCACCGTGACGAGCCGGACGCGCGGCGCACGAGGGCTGTTCCGCCGGTCACGCGGCGAGCGTACGGCCCGGGTCTGCGGTTGTATGTGGGAGTGACGGTGCTGGTGGTGGGCGCGGGCCCGACGGGACTGACGGCGGCGATCCTGCTCGCCCAGCGGGGCGTCCCGGTGGTCGTGGCCGAGCGGCACCGCGAGCCGTACCCGTTGCCGCGCGCCGTGCACCTGGACGACGAGGGCCACCGGATCCTGCAGTGGGCGGGCGTGGCCGACGCGTTCAGCGCGATCAGCCGGCCCGCGCTCGGGCTGCGGATCGTGGACGGGCGGCTGCGCACGCTCGCCGAGTTCCACCGGGACAGCGCGGTCGGGGTGCACGGATGGCCGCAGGCCAACATGTTTGACCAGCCGGCGCTGGACGCGCTGCTGCGGGACCGTCTGGCCGAGTTGCCGCACGCGCTGTTGCGCACCGGCACCGAGCTGGTCGCGCTCGACCCGGCGGGCCGGCACGCCACGCTGCGCTCGGCCGACGGCACCCACCGCCTGGAGACGGACGCGATCCTCGCGTGCGACGGCGCGAACTCCACGGTCCGCACGCTGCTCGGCGCGCGCAGCACCGACCTCGGCTACAGCGAGGACTGGCTGGTCGTGGACGCGGTCAGCGCGCACGACCTCGGGCACTGGGGCGGCGTGCACCAGGTCAGCGATCCCCGGCGCGCGGCCACCTTCATGCAGATCGGCGCGGACCGCTACCGCTGGGAGTTCCGGTTGCTGCCCGGCGAGACGGCGGACGGGCCGGACCTGACCGCGCTGCTGGCGCCGTGGACCGGCGGCACGGACGTGGAGATCCGGCGGCGGGTCGCGTACACGTTCCGGGCCCGGATCGCGGACCGCTGGCGGTACGGGCGGGTCTTCCTGCTCGGCGACGCCGCGCACGAGACGCCGCCGTTCATCGGGCAGGGACTGGGCGCGGGACTGCGCGACGCGGCGAACCTGGCCTGGAAGCTGGAGCTGGTGCTGACCGGGCGGGCCGGGGAGGCGCTGCTCGACACCTACCAGCGGGAGCGCCGCCGGCCCGCGCTGCGCCTCATCCAGGCGGCCCGGCTGCTCGGCGCCGCGATGACCGGGGGACAGGACGGTGCCGCGGCGGTACGCCGGGCCGTGCTGGCCGCGGCCGTCCGGGTGCCCGGGTTCACCGCGGCCGGCCTGCGCGGCATCGCGCCGCTGATCGGGCCGAGCGAGCTGCGCCCGTGGTGGAGCCGCCCGCCGACCGGCCGGGTGCTGCCGCAACCGCGGGTCCGGTACCGGGGCCGTGAGGTGCTGCTCGACGACGTGCTCGGCCCCGGCTTCGCGATCCTCACCACCGCACCGGGGCGGCGCACGGCGGAGCTCGCGGCGGCACTGGACGCGCCGGTCGTCGACCTGACGAACGACGTCACGGACGGGACCCGCGTGCTGGCCGGATGGGTACGCCCCGGCCGTACCCTCGTGGTGCGCCCGGATCGGTTGATCCTGAGGTCCGGTCACCGGTTCTCGGGCGCCTCCCGGCCGGAGAGCGGTGACGGCCTGCCCGTGTGAGCGGTGACGCACGCGCGCCACCGTCTCCGGCGTGACGTGGGAATGCCGTGGAACGCGAAGACGGTGGCGCGGCGGGCGATCGTCAACCGGTCGGCGACGTCCGTGCGGGACGGTGTCACCGAACCGGCGTCCGCGGAGTCTTCATGGCGTCGGCCGGAAGAGGGAAACACCGCTGTGACTCATGAACTACGCCGGCTCCTCGAGGAGGAGCTCGCCGGGGAGACGCCACCACCGCTCGGCGACGTGGTGCGGGTGTCCGTCGACTCGGGGCGACGCGTCCGCCGTCGGCGCCGGTGGTTCGCCGGTGCCGGCGGCGGTACCGCGGCCGCCGTGCTCGCCGTCGCGGGACTCGTCGCGCTGGGCACGCCGACCGGCTCCACCCAGCCACCCACCGCGGAGTCCTCGCCGGCGCTGACCGCGGCGGCACCGCCGGAGCAGGCCGCCCCGGCCACGCCGGGACGGTGCGCCACACCGAGCGCGAACCCGAGCCCGGCGGCCGGCGACCCCCGGCCCGCGGACGGCGCTGCCGGCCCCGCCACCAAGGGCGACCCCGGGCAGGCCGGGGGCACCGACCTGAGCCAGGCGGACGCGCACTCGGACGACCGGTGGGGCAGCGGCGGCCTCTGGATGGTCGACTGCACGGGCGCGCTCCGCGGGATCGACCTGACCGCGCCGGTGCTGCAGCCCGCGAGCGGGCTGGGGCTCGCCCGCACCACGCCGTCGGCCGCGCTGGCGCTGCTCTCCTCCCTGGTACCGAAGGGCGCCGTCGACGGGCTGGCCTACCGGGAGACCGCGGACAGCCCGCCCGGGTCCGTCTACGTGCAGATGTACCTGAACCGTGGCGACGGCGCCGGCATGATCCGCCTCTACCTCGCCGGCCCGGAGAAGATGACGGCCGGCCTCGCGTCGCGGATGTGCGTGGGCATGCGGTCGTGCGTGAACATGCCCGGCACCGGGCTGCTGGTGGTGGAGAACAACCCGGACGAGTGCACGCTCTTCCAGACCGTCTCGCTCTACCGCGCGGACGGCGTGGTGGTGTCGCTGATGCTCGGCGACTGCCTGATGTGGGACGGCCGGCAGAACCCGCCCGGCCAGGTCGTGCTGACGTTGCAGGAGGCGGTCACCGTGGTGCTGGATCCACAGTGGGGACCGCAGATGCCGATCGAGCTGATCAAGTCGGGCGCGACCGACTTCCCGAAGCTCGACACGATTGTTGGAGGCTGAGTGACCAGCGTTCCCGGCAACTACGCCCTGGCGGCGCCGGCCGTGGCCCCCTCCGCACCACCCCAGCCGTCGTCGTCCGAGTCCGGCGCGCGTCGCCTGCTGCGCACCGGGCGGGCCCGGGCCGCGCGCCAGGAGCAGGAGGACGAGTACGTCGAGTTCGCCCAGGCGATGGCGGAGCGGCTGCGGCGCACCGCGTTCCTGATGTGCCGCGACTGGCACCTGGCCCAGGACCTGACCCAGATCACGCTCACCAAGATGTACGTGTCGTGGAACCGGATACACGGCACCGTCAACGTCGAGGCGTACAGCCACAAGGTGCTGATGAACGCGCTCTTCGACCACCGGCGCAAGGGCGGCCGCGAGTTCGTCGGCATCGCGACCGGTGACCAGCTCGACTCGCCGGTCCCGGAGGCCGGCCCGGAGCTGCGGATGACGCTGCTGGAGGCGCTCGGCACGCTGCCGGAGCGGGACCGCGCGATCGTGGTGCTGCGCTACTGGGAGGACCACAGCGTGGAGACCGTCGCCGAGGTGATGGGCGTCTCCACCACGGTCGTGAAGTCGCAGAGCAAGCGCTGCCTGCAACGCCTGCGCCGGCTCCTCGGCGACCACCGCGCGCTGCTCCTGGAGGAGACCGACTGACGCTCTAGGCTGTGGGCATGCGCGCGCGACCGGCCGCGGGCGGCGGCCGCCGGGTCGAGGTGGTCCCCGGCCGCCTGACCCGCTGGCTCGACAACTTCACGGCCCGGCACGGGCAACCCCGGCAGACCATGCGGGGGTACGCGGTACGCCTGGAGGCACCGGACGGCGCGGTCGCGGAGCTGCACGCGCCGCCCGGTGCGCCGCTGACCGGCGACCCGGAGTCGTTCCTGGCCGCCGCGGTCGCGCCGCGCCCGCTCGGGCTGCTGCTGGCGCGCAAGTCCGCGGTCGCGGTCGGCTGGGCGGCCGGCGACGACCTGCGCGAGTCGAAGGTCGACCGCAGCTACGTGCAGTCCCGCACCGCGGCCGGCGGCTGGTCCCAGCAGCGCTTCGCCCGCCGCCGGGACAACCAGGCGAAGGCCGCGGCCGGCGGCGCCGCCGACATCGCGGTCCGCCTGCTGCTGCCCCGCGCGCGCGAGCTGACCGCGCTGGTCACCGGCGGCGACCGCGCCGCCGTGGACGCGATCCTCGCCGACCGCCGCCTGGCGCCGCTGCTGGAGCTGCGCGCCGAGCGCTTCCTGGACGTCCCGGAACCCCGCCAGGCGGTCCTGGAGGCCGCGCTCCCCGAGGCCCGCGCGATCACGATCGTCGTTCACGACCCCGAACAGTGACCGGGTCGTGGTCGCGTCCCCACGGGAACAGCGACCACGACCCGGCCCTCGGAGGTGCGGGAACTCAGAGCGCGTTGCCGAACGTGTTGCAGGATTTCGGGTCGCCGGTGTCGTAGCCGGTGCGGAACCACTTCTGGCGGTCCGCGGACGAGCCGTGCGTGAACGCCTCCTCGTCGACCGGGTTGCCGGACTTCTGCTGCAGCGTGTCGTCGCCGATCGCGGCCGCGGTGTCCAGGCCCTCCTGGATGTCCCGGTCCGTGATGCTCTTGAAGATCTTCTGGCCGCTCGCGTCGTCGGTGCCGGTCGCGTTCTTCGCCCAGGCGCCCGCGTAGCAGTCGGCCTGCAGCTCCAGCGCCACCGAGAGCTGGTTGGCCGCGCCCGGGTCGCGCTCCTGGGCCCGGCGCATCTCCGCCTCCGTGCCGAGCAGGTCCTGCACGTGGTGGCCGTACTCGTGGGCCAGCACGTACGGCTGGGCGAACTCGCCGGGCGCGCCGAGCTGGTCGGCGAGCTGCCGGTAGAACGTGAGGTCGATGTACACCAGGTCGTCGGCCGGGCAGTAGAACGGGCCGACGCCGGAGTCCGCGTTGCCGCACCCGGTGCTGACCGCCTGCTGGAAGAAGACGGTGTCGGACTCGGCGTACTGCTCGCCGAAGTGCTGCGGCAGCGCGTCCTTCCAGTAGTCCTGGATCGAGTTGACGTAGAGCGCGTTCCGGCACTCCAGCTGCTGCAGCCGGTCCTCCGCGCTGCACTCCTGGGCCAGCGACTGTCCGGAGCCGGCGCCGGTGTCGGTTCCGTCGCCGCCCATCGCGTTCAGGCCGAGTCCGCCGCCGACCAGCGAGACCAGCAGGAAGACCGCGAGCCCGATCCAGGCGCCCTTGCCGCCGCCGATCGGGATCGGGATGCCGGACAGCCCGCCGCCCCCGCCGCCGCTGCCGCGCCGGTCGGTGATCTGGTCGGTGTCGATCCGTGCGTTCTCGTTGAGCTCCATCGTCCGGCTCCACTCGTGATGCGAAGGGTGGCATCGACGTACCCGTTGATCTTGGAAATCAATCCGGCGGAGCGTGCGTTGCGGCATCGGTACACTGAAGGTTGGTGCTCCGCCGTGTGCGGAGCTTCTCTATGCGCCTTAGTAATTTCGTGCCGGGCCAGGTCTCCCGCCCGGGTCTCTTCGAGAGCGAGTCACACCGCATGATCACCGCCACCGGTCTGGAGCTCCGCGCCGGAGCCCGCATCCTGCTGTCCGAGGCCAACCTGCGGATCCAGCCGGGTGACCGGATCGGCCTGGTCGGCCGGAACGGCGCGGGCAAGACCACGACGCTGAAGGTGCTCGCCGGCGAGGGCCAGCCGTACGCGGGGAAGGTCGAGCGCAAGGGCGAGGCCGGCTACCTGCCGCAGGACCCGCGCACCGGCGACCTGGGCGTCACCGCGCGCGACCGGGTGCTCTCCGCCCGCGGCCTGGACGCGATCCTCCGCGAGATGAACGAGCTGCAGGAGAAGCTGGCCGTGGACACCGACGACCGGCTGGTCCGCAGGTACGGTTCGCTGGAGGACCGGTTCGCCGCGCTCGGCGGTTACGCGGCCGAGGCCGAGGCGGCCCGGATCTGCGCGAACCTGGGCCTGGAGGACCGGATCCTGGCGCAGACGATCGGCACGCTCTCCGGTGGCCAGCGCCGCCGGATCGAGCTGGCCCGGATCCTGTTCCGGGACGCCGGGGACAGCGGCATCCTGCTGCTCGACGAGCCGACCAACCACCTGGACGCCGACTCGATCAACTGGCTGAAGAGCTTCCTCGCCGCGCACAAGGGCGGTCTCGTGGTGATCTCCCACGACGGCGCGCTGCTGGAGGCCGTGGTCAACAAGGTGTGGTACCTGGATGCCACCCGGTCCGTGGTCGACCAGTACAACCTGGGCTGGAAGTCGTACCTCGAGCAGCGGGAGACGGACGAGCGCCGCCGCAAGCGCGAGCGGGCCAACGCGGAGAAGAAGGCCGGCGCGCTGATGGCGCAGGCCGACAAGATGCGCGCGAAGGCCACCAAGACCGTCGCCGCGCAGAACATGGCGAAGCGCGCCGAGAAGCTGCTCTCCGGCCTGGAGGACGAGCGCACCGCGGACCGGGTGGCGAAGGTGCGCTTCCCGGCGCCGGCGCCGTGCGGAAAGACGCCGCTGACCGCGTCGAACCTCTCCAAGTCGTACGGCTCGCTGGAGATCTTCACGGACGTGAACGTGGCGGTCGACCGCGGCTCCCGGGTCGCGATCCTCGGCCTGAACGGCGCGGGCAAGACCACGCTGCTGCGCATGCTGGGCGGCCTGCTGGCGTCCGACACCGGGTCGGTGAACCCCGGGCACGGGCTGCGTCTCGGCTACTACGCGCAGGAGCACGAGACGCTGGACGTGGACCGCACGATCCTGGAGCACATGCGCAGCGCCGCGCCGGACCAGTCGGACACCGACCTGCGGAAGATCCTGGGCGCGTTCCTGTTCAGCGGCGACGACGTGAACAAGCCGGCCGGCGTGCTCTCCGGCGGTGAGAAGACCCGTCTGGCGCTCGCCACGCTGGTCTGTTCCGGGGCGAACGTGCTGCTCCTCGACGAGCCGACGAACAACCTGGACCCGGCCAGTCGCGAGCAGGTGCTGGACGCGATCGCGAACTACCCCGGCGCGATCGTGCTCGTCACCCACGACCCGGGCTGTGTGCTGGCGCTGAAGCCGGACCGCGCGATCCTTCTTCCGGACGGTGACGAGGACGCGTGGAGCGACGACCTGCTCGAGCTCGTCGAGCTCGCCTGAGCCGCAGCTAATCCCACCTTTTGCAGTTCCCGTGAGTGGAATTGGCGCCGAAAATTTCAGTGACGGTAGGTATTGACGGCCTCTCCTGTCGGCGGCGACACGGGAGTGTGAAAATCTTGGCACACTCCGTACCGCCCGCGATGTACGGCCGACGATGCCGCACCGCGCGGGCGGCGCCAAGAATGCGCAGGTACGAGCCGATAGGCGGGTAACGAGCCAGCCCACGAAGCGACTCGGCCGCCGTGCGCGCGGCCCGACAGTGGCATGCGTGTCGGTTGGCGAACGAATGGTATCTGGCGCATGATCGTTCGAGGCGGTCTAATAGGTGGGACCGCATCGAACCGCACAGTCTGGGACGTGAGGATTCAACATGGCAGCCACTGGCACAGCCACCAGCACTGAGAAAGGTCGCCGAATTGTCGGGCAGGAGCGTCAGACGCTCGCCAAGGACCTCGTAAAGCGGTATACCTCTGGGGAAAGTATCCGCGCCTTGGCCGCCTCGACGGGCCGTTCCTACGGTTTCGTGCACCGAGTTCTGACCGAAAGCGGCGTTCAACTGCGCCAGCGCGGCGGCGCCCGTCGTCGCAAGAAGGCGTGAGCCCGGTAATCGCCGGCAAACAGTACGCGCGTCCGGGATCCCCCCGATGAATTCAGATAGTGGCGTGCGGCTTGAATGCGACGGGCCGGTGGCGACGGTGACGTTGTGCCGGCCCGACGTCCTCAATGCGCAGACGCCGGATTTGTGGCGCGCGCTGCGCAATTTCTCCCGGGAACTGACCGGAGACGTCCGGGTCGTTGTGGTCCGGGGCGAGGGACGCGCGTTTTCCGCCGGCCTGGACCGTGCGGTGTTCGGCGGCGGCGACTTCACCGAGCTGGCCGCGCTGCCGGAGGCCGAGGCCGCGGACCGGATCGCCGGGTTCCAGGAGGCGTTCACCTGGCTGCGCCGGCCCGACCTGGTGACGATCGCGGCCGTGCAGGGCCACGCGATCGGCGCCGGGTTCCAGCTGGCGCTCGCCTGCGACCTGCGGATCCTCGCCGACGACGCGAAGCTGTCGATGGCCGAGGTGACGCTCGGCCTGGTCCCCGACCTGGGCGGCACAAAGCGCCTGGTCGAGCTGGTCGGCTACGCCCGCGCGCTGGAGATCTGCGTGACCGGCCGCCGGGTCGCCGCGGCCGAGGCCGCCGCGATGGGCCTCGGCAACCTGGTCGTCCCGGTCGCCGAGCTGGAGCAGGCCACCAGCGACCTCACCGCCGCGGTGCTCGCGAGCAACCGGGACGCGGTCATCGAGATCAAGGCGCTGCTCTCCGCCGCCGCGGACCGCTCCTATGCCGACGCCGACCGGGCCGAGCGCGAGGCCCAGGTCCGCCGGGCCAAGGACCTCTTCGGGTGACCGAGGCGTCGGCCGCGTCGCACCGGCGACGCGAACGACGCCTCGATCAGTGGAGTGAACGACGCCTCGATCAGCGGGGTGAATGACGCCTCGATCAGCGGGCCGGCGCGAGCGGCGCTAGATTTGCGGCCGAGATGAACAACATGCGGGGAATGCCGGGCGGGCCCGGGAGCATGGGCGGCTGGTCCACGCTGCGGGCGCTGAACAACGAGAAGAAGCTCGAAGGCCGCAAGGTCGACTGGAAGGTCACCGGGCGGGTGATGCGCTTCGCGTACCCGTACCGCCGGGATATCGTGATCTTCCTGATCGCCGTGGTGATCTCCGCGGTGCTCGGCGTGGCCACGCCCGTGCTGGCCGGCGACGTGGTCAACGAGATCACCCGGGGTGGGCCGGAGGCGGCCCGGACCGTCGTCTGGATCGCGGTGGCGATCGCCGGCATCGCGCTCGCGGACGCGCTGCTCTCGCTCGGCCAGCGGTGGTACTCCGCGCGCGTCGGCGAGAGCATCATCCTGGACCTGCGCACCCGCGTCTTCGACCACGTGCAGCGGCAGCCGCTGGCGTTCTTCACCCGCACCCAGACCGGCGCGCTGGTCAGCCGGCTCAACAACGACGTGATCGGCGCGCAGCAGGCGTTCACGTCCACGCTCTCCGGCGTGGTCAGCAACGCGATCCAGCTCGCGCTCACCGCGGGCGTCATGTTCACGCTCTCCTGGCAGATCACGCTGCTGTCGCTGGTCATGTTGCCGCTGTTCATCCTGCCCGCGCGCCGGGTCGGCCGCCGGCTCGCCGAGATCACCCGGGAGTCGTACGAGCTGAGCGCGTCCATGCAGGCGACCATGGTCGAGCGGTTCGGCGTCGCCGGCGCGCTGCTGGTCAAGCTGTTCGGGTCGCCGGCCGACGAGGCGCGCAAGTTCGAGACCAAGGCCCGGCGGGTCCGCGACATCGGCATCCGTCAGGCGATCTACTCCCGCACGTTCTTCGTCGCGATGCTGCTGGTCGCGTCGCTGGCGCAGGCGCTCACCTACGGCCTCGGCGGCTGGCTCGCGGTCACCGGCGCGGTCAGCGCGGGCACGGTCGTCACGCTCGCGCTGCTGCTCACCCGCCTCTACGGCCCGCTGACCGCGCTCTCGAACGTGCGCGTCGACGTGATGAGCGCACTCGTCTCGTTCGAACGCGTCTTCGAGGTGCTCGACCTGCGCCCGGCGATCGAGGAACGGCCCGGCGCCGTGGAGATCACCGGTGCCCGCGTGGTCTTCGACGACGTCACGTTCCGGTACCCGACGGCCGCGGAGACGTCGCTGGCCTCGCTGGAGGACGTCACGGTGCTGGACCGGGCCGCCACCGAGCCGGTCCTGCACGATCTCTCGTTCACCGTCGAACCGGGCACCATGGTCGCGCTGGTCGGCCCGTCCGGCGCCGGCAAGTCCACCACCGCCATGCTGCTGTCCCGGGTCTACGACGTCACGTCCGGCGCGATCACGATCGGTGGCACGGACGTCCGCGACGCCCGCCTCACCTCGCTGCGCGACACGGTCGGCGTGGTCACCCAGGACGCCCACCTGTTCCACGAGACGATCGCGGAGAACCTCCGCTACGCGCGGCCCGGCGCCACCGACGGCGAGCTGTGGGCCGCGCTGTCCGCCGCGCAGGTCGCGGACGTGGTCCGGGAGCTGCCCGACGGCCTGGAGACGGTCGTGGGCGAGCGCGGCTACCGCTTCTCCGGCGGCGAGAAGCAGCGGATCGCGATCGCCCGCCTGCTGCTCAAGGCCCCGTCCGTGGTGATCCTGGACGAGGCCACCGCACACCTGGACTCGGAGAGCGAGGCGGCGGTGCAGGCCGCGCTCACGGCCGCGCTGACCGGCCGGACCGCGCTGGTCATCGCGCACCGGCTGTCCACCATCCGGGCGGCCGACCAGATCCTCGTCATGAGCCACGGCCGCATCGTCGAACGCGGCACCCACGAGTCCCTGCTCGCCGCGAACGGCCTCTACGCCGACCTCTACCGCACCCAGTTCGCCACCGCGGGCTGAACCGGCGCCGAGTCAAGGGCTATGCCCGCGCCTCGGTGCGCAGGCGGGCGAACTCCTCGATCAGCCGGGGGAGTTGGTAGGACGCGTTGAGGCCGCTGGGGTTGGGGAGGATCCAGATGGCGGTGCCGGCGAGGCGGTCGGGCTGCGGGCCGATGCCGGCCCTGGGGCGGGCGAACGCGGAGCGGTAGGCGCCGATGCCGAGCACGGCCAGCCAGGCGGGACGGAACTCGGCGACCTTCGCGGTCAGCGCGGCGCCGCCGGCGGTCAGCTCGGCCGGGGACAGCTCGTCGGCGCGGGCCGAGGCGCGCGGCACGATGTTCGTGATCCCCAGGCCGTACCCCGGAAGCGTGTCCTGCTCGGCGGGGGTGAGCAACCGGGGCGTGAAGCCGGCGCCGTGCAGCGCCGGCCAGAACCGGTTGCCGGGCCGCGCGAAGTGCCGGCCGGTCGCGGCCGAGTACAGCCCGGGGTTGATGCCGCAGAACAGCACGCGCAGGCCGGGGGCGATCACGTCGGGGACGACCCGGTCGGCCGCGGCGGCCAGCTCCGCCCTGGTGAAGGCCATCAGAGGGTACGGATGGCGCCGCCGTCGACCGGCAGCGCCACACCGTTGAGGAAGCTCGCGGCGGGGGAGAGCACGAACGCGGCGACGCGGCCGAACTCCTCGGGGTCGCCGATCCGGCGCAGCGGGATCGCCCGCCGGTAGCCCGCGGCGGCCGCCTCGGCGTCGCCGGTGGCCTCCATCAGCTCGCGCAGCCGGTCGGTGAGGAAACGGCCGGGCAGCAGGCTCAGCACCCGGACGCCGCGCGGGCCCAGCTCGTCGGCCAGCTCCTTGGCGACCATGGACAGGCCCGGCCGCAGCCCGTTGGAGATGCCGAGACCGCTCAGCGGCGACTTCGACGAGTTGGACGCCACGAACGCGATCACGCCGCCCTCGCCGAGCTCACCGGCGATCGTGCGGGCCACGCGCACCGCGCCCAGGAACACGGTCTCGAACGCGGACCGCCACTGCTCGTCCGTGGCCTCGAGCGTGGAGACGGACGGCGGGCCGCCGACGGAGATCAGTGTGCCGTCGAGCCGCCCGAACCGGGCCCGTGCCGCGTCGACCAGGCGCCGCGCGGCATCCGGATCGCCGAGGTCGGCTGCCACGCCGAGCGCGTGCTCCTCGCCACCCAGGCGGGAGACCGCGTCGCCGACCGCGGCCGCGTCGCGGGCGGAGATCACCACGCGGGCGCCGTCCGCGACGAGCGCGGCCGCGGTGGCGAAGCCGAGACCGCGGGAGGCGCCGGTGAGCACGTACACACGACCGTTCAGACCGAGCTCCATGGCAGTCATCCTACGCACGCGCGAGTTACAAGCCGTACGTACGGATTGCAAAATTACTGCGCAGCGTGACACGATCGACGGCGTGCCAAGGGTAAGCCAGGATCAGCTCGACGCGCGTCGCCAGGAGATTCTCTCGGCCGCGCGGGCCTGCTTCGCCCGGCACGGATACGAGGGCGCCACCGTGCGTCGCCTGGAAGAGGCCACCGGGCTGTCCCGGGGTGCCATCTTCCACCACTTCCGGGACAAGGACTCGCTCTTCCTCGCGGTGGCGGAGGACGACGCGGCCGCGATGGTCACCACGGTCGCGGAGAACGGCCTGGTCCAGGTCATGCGCGACCTGCTGGCCCGCGCCGGCTCGCCGGACACGGCCGGCTGGCTGGGCAGCCAGCTGGAGGTCTCCCGGCGGCTGCGCACCGACCCGGACTTCGCGTCCCGGTGGGCGCAGCGGCAGGCCGCGATCGAGGAGGCCACCCGCACCCGGCTCGGCCGGCTGCGCGACGCCGGCAAGCTGCGCGACGACGTGCCGCTGGACGTGCTGGCCGAGTTCCTGGAGCTGGCCTACGACGGGCTGGTGCTGCACCTGGCGATGGGCCGCCCGGCCGGGTCGCTGAGCCGCGTGCTCGACGTGGTGGAGGAAGCGGTCCGGCGCAGCTGAGCCGCGCCCGCCGGGAAGACCGAGGACGGCACGTTCTGGGGAGATCCACAACTGGCGGGTGTGGCGCACAATGACCGCATGGACACGCTTGCGGCCTCGGGCGACACGTGGGGTATCCCCGGCCCGACCTTCCTCGCGCTGTATCTGGGTGCCGTCGCCGTCGCCCTCGTCATCGTTCTGGTCCGCCGCCACTCCATGGCGGCCGGCCGTCAGGTGCCCGGAACGGATCATCTGACGGCCCAGCAGGCGGCGTACCTCACCGGGGGATCGGATCTCGCCGTCTACTCCGCGATCGCCGGCCTGCGCGCCGGCGGCCTGATCGCCAGCGCGCCGAACAAGACGCTCGCGCCGGTCGCCCCGCTGCCGGACGGCGCGCCGCCGCTGGACGCGGCGATCTACCGAGTGCTGCAGCGCGGCCCGTCGACGGTGTACGGCGTGCGGAACAACAGCCAGGTCAAGAGCGAGCTGGACCGGCTGCGCGACGACCTGGAGCGGTACGGGCTCGCGCTCGGCGAGGACGACCGCCGGGCGTACCGCAACACCACGCTGCTGCTCGCCGCGCTGGCCGCGCTCGGCGTGGTGCGCCTCGTGTCCGGCCTGATCAACGGCGCCGCGATCTGGTACCTCGTGATCATCGTCCTGGCGCTCGGCGTCACCACGCTGGTGCTGCGTTCGCGGACGCCGTGGATGACCCACGCCGGAAAGAACGCGCTGGCCGGGATGCGCACCCGCTACCAGTACCTGTCGCCGGCGCAGTCGCCGGCCTGGGACACCTACGGCATGACCGGTCTCGCGATGGGCGTGGCGCTCTGGGGCACCGCGTCGCTCTACACGTACGACGCCGCGTTCGCGGCCGAGGCGGAGATCCAGCGGCAGGCCGCGGCCTCGTCCGGGAGCGGCGGCGGCTGGTCCGGCGACGGCGGCTCGACCTGGTCCGGCTCGGACAGCGGCGGCGGGTCGGACGGCGGCGGCAGCTCGTGCGGCGGCGGTGGCTGCGGCGGCGGAGGCTGCGGCGGATGACCTCGCCGTTCTACGGTGTGGGGATCGGGTGGCGTCCGGAGATCTCCGGATTCGTCGGCGGGCTGCCCGGTCTCCGCTTCACCGAGGTGATCGCGGAGACCGTGCCGGTCACCGGTCCGCTGCCGCCCGGCCTGGCCGCGCTGCGGGACCGTGGCGTGACCGTGATCCCGCACGGCGTCCGGCTGTCGCTGGGCGGCGCCGCGCCGGTCGAGCCGGAGCGGGTGGCACAGTTCGCGGCCGCGGCCGAGGCGCTGGACGCGCCGCTGGTCAGCGAGCACATCGCGTTCGTCCGGGCCGGTGGCGTGGAGGCCGGGCACCTGCTGCCGCTGCCACGCACCCGGGAGGCGGTGGACGCGGTGGTGGCGAACGTGCGGCGGGTGCGCGCGGCCGTGTCCGTGCCGATCGCGTTGGAACCGATCGCGGCGATCTTCGACTGGCCGGACGAGGAACTGACCGAGGCGCAGTTCATCACCGAGATCATCGAACGGTCGGACGCGATGCTGCTGCTGGACGTCGCGAACGTCTACGCCAACGCGCGCAACCGCGGCACCGACCCGGTGGCGGTGCTGGACCGGCTGCCGGTGGAGCGGATCGCGTACTGCCACGTGGCCGGCGGCGACGACGTGGACGGCATCTACCACGACACGCACACGGCCGTGACGCCGCAGCCGGTGCTGGACCTGATCACGGAGCTGACCGCGCGGTGCCGGCCGCCGGCGCTGATGCTGGAGCGGGACGGCCACTACCCGCCGGCGGCGGAGCTGACCGCGGAACTGTCCGCGATCGCAGCCGCGGCGGGATACCCGGACCCGACGCGCCGTGGATGACCGCGACCGCGGCGGGCCGGCCGGCGCACCGCATGACGCGCCGGCCGACCTGCCCCGGGACCCGGCCGCCGGCCCGGTCCGTGATCTAACGGCCGGCCCGCCGCGGGACCCGGCGGCCGGCCCGGTCCGTGATCTGGCGGCCGGTCCGTCTCGGGGCCTGGCGGCCGGTCAGGAGGCGCTGGTGGCCGCGCTGACCGCCGGCGCGCCGGTCCCGGCCGGGTTCGACACCCGGCTGGTCGGCGTGGCCCGGGCTGCGCTGCTGCGCAAGCGCGCCGGCGTGGTCGCCCGGCAGTGGCCGATGCTGGCCGCCGGTTACGGCCCAGAGTGGATCACCGCGTTCGCGGAGTGGGCGGCCGGCCGGCCCACCACCGGCTCGCTGCGGGACGGCTGGGACTTCGCGCGGGCCCGCGGCGTGCGTGGGCCCGCGGCCGAGGAGGAATTGGCCCGGCGCGAGGTGGCGTGGCGCTACGACGGCGTGGGCGAGCCCCGGCCGCGCCGGATTCCGGCCGTCCGGCGTACCCCCGGGATGGTGTTCGTCCAGGTCGGCGGCCGGGTGTTCAGCCGTTCCAGGCAGCTTTAAACGTCTTGTTTACATGGTGGGACTGGTCGGTTCCCAGGCTGCTCAACTAGTGTGCGCGAGTGCCCCTCATGTTGCTGGCGCTCGACAACACCCTCCTGGACCGGGAGGCGGCGTTCCGTGCCTGGGGTGCGAAGTTCCTCGCCGAGATCGACGCCCCCGGGACTGACCTGGAGTGGCTGGTCTCGATCGACGCGGACGGACTGACCTCACGGTGGGACCTGGCCGACGCGATCAAGGCGCGGTACCGGTTGCGGGCCTCCTCGGTGGACCTGGTCGACGAGCTCGACCTCGGGCTGGTGGAACACACCCGGCTGGATCCGCTGGTGGCGTGCGCGCTGCGGATCGCGGACGACGCGGGCTGGATGCCGGTGGTGGTGAGCAACGGGCCGGCGTACCGGCAGGAGAGCATCATCCGCCGCACCGGTCTGGACCACTACGTGGCGGACTGGGTGATCTCCGAGGCCGCCGGCGTCAGCAAGCCGAACCCCCGGATCTTCACGCTCGCGGCCGAGCGGGTGCGCATGCACATGCGCGGCGCCTGGATCGTCGGCGACAGCCCGGAGGCGGACATCGGCGCGGCCGCGGCCATGGGCCTGCCCAGCGTGTGGCTGCATCGCGGGCGGCAATGGATGGAGTCGCGCTTCGAGCCGACCACCTCGGCCGGGTCGCTGATCCAGGGCCTGTCCGCGGTGCTGGCCGGCGGCCGGATGGTGCGTCCGTAAATCGCTTGCGCGGTCCGCCCGGGTCCGCGATAGTAGTCGCGCAACGACCTGACCAGGTTGTTCGTGCTCACCGCGTGCGGTGGGTGATTCCGCGGGGCGCGCGTGCGCTCGGCGAGAGAAGGAGGAGGTGCGAGTAATGGCTGTCATGGTCACGAGCTTCGCCATGCCTTTCTTCCTTTTCTCGTCCGAGGAGACGCTGAAGTGTTCGACAGTTCCCGTCCGCGTGGCCGTCGCAAGTTCGACGACGACGAGCCGCACGATCTGAAGTTCCGCGGTGCCCGCCGGCAGGCGGTCGCCGACGCCGACGTCCCCGACACCGGCGATCGCTGGTCCACGTGGGAGGCGGCCGACCACGGCCCCGAGCCGATCCCCGACTGGGTGGTCACCGAGCACGCCGCCGTCGACGACGAGCTCGGCGTGCTCAAGACCGGAAAAGAAGCCGACGTCCATCTGGTACGCCGCGGTGTGCCCGGCACGGACCGGTCCGTGCTGCTCGCCGTCAAGCGCTACCGGGACGCCGACCACCGCCTGTTCCACCGCGACGCCGGTTATCTGGAGGGGCGCCGGGTGCGGCGGTCCCGCGAGATGCGCGCGATGGAGAACCGCACCTCGTTCGGCCGGCAGGTGATCGCCGGGCAGTGGGCGGCCGCGGAGTTCGCCGCGCTGTCCCGGCTCTGGCACATCGGCCGGACCATGGGCGGCATCCACGTGCCGTACCCGGTGCAGCTGCTCGGCACCGAACTGATGCTGGAGTTCCTCGGCGACGACGACGGCCGGGCCGCACCGCGCCTCGCCCAGGTCCGCCCGGACCCGGACGAGCTGCTGGACCTGTGGCGGCAGGCGGTCGAGGCGCTGACCGTGCTGGCCCGGTGCGGGCTCGCGCACGGCGACCTGTCGCCGTACAACATCCTGGTGCACGACGGCCGGCTGGTCCTGATCGACCTGCCGCAGATCGTGGACGTGATCGCGAACCCGCAGGGCCGCGAGTTCCTCGCCCGCGACGTGCGGGTGGTCGCGGCCTGGTTCGCGTCCCGCGGCCTGCCCGCCGAACTCGCCGATCCGGAGCCGTTGATCACCACGCTGCTCGCCGAGGCGAACCTGCGGTAGAAACGACACATGGAAGACACGACAATCCTCAGCCAGATCAACAACCTGGTGGACGAGGAGCACAAGCTCCGCCAGCAACTCGCCGCCGGTGAGATCACCGCCGGCGAGGAGCACGACCGCCTCCGCGCGGTCGAGGAGTCCCTCGACCAGTGCTGGGACCTGCTGCGCCGCCGCCGGGCCGCCCGCGAGTTCGGGCAGGACCCGGACACGCAGGAGGCCCACTCCAAGCAGGAGGTCGAGAACTACCTGCAGTGACGGGTACGGGAGGTCGCCGCGCACGCGGTGGCCTCCCGTCCGCACAATGACGGCGTGCTGCCGTACTACCTCTATCTGACGACCGTCCCGCCACGCGACCGGATCGCGGCCGCGCTCGCCGCGGCGGGCGGCGTCCCGGCGTCCGCGGTCGACCTCGCCGACACCGCGACGACCGAGCGGAACTGGCGGGCGGCCGTGCTCGGGACGCTGCACCCGGTCGCCGGCGACCTGCGGCTGTGCGTGGAGGTCTGGTTCGGCGACGGCGCCCGGGTCCCGTCCGAACCGGAGACCGCGGCGGCGCTGGCCCGCACGCTCGACACACCGGTCGCCTACCCGGCCGTGGAACACCGGCCGAGCGCGTACCGGATGGCGCTGGCGGACGGCCGGCACACCCGGATCCGGGTGTACGAGCAGGACGAGCCGCCCGCGGACGGCGAGCCGGTCCGCCTCGACGTCGACGCCACCGAACACCCGATCCCCGCGCTGCCCCGCGTGCCGGTCATGCCGCTGCCGGAGGTCATCCACGACCACCCGCTGCCGTCCGGGTGCGACGTCCCGGAGCTGCGGAGCTGGGACCACCTGGTGGTCCGCGTCGAGTCCGGCTGGCCGCCGGACGGCTGGTACCCGGCCGAGCTCTACGCGTCCTTCCTGGCGGCCCGCGACGCTGTCGACGCCGCGGCGCTCGACGACCCGGCCCGCGCGGCGCTGGCCGCGCTGGACGCCCGCTTCCGTTCCCGGACCGTCGACGACGGCGGTGCGGCGCTCCGCGCCCGGCTCGCCGAGGCCCGGATCCCCGGCCTGGACTGGGCCCGCCCGCCCACGGTCGGCACCGCCTGGTGGTGGCGCCGGATCACGCTCCCGCCGCCATGGGCCCGCCAGCCGGGCGGCTGAGCCGCGGCATCCCACCGGCCGGGCGGCTGAGCCGCGGCATCCCGCCGGTCGGGCGGTTGAGCCCGGCATCCCGCCGGTCGGGCGGTTAGCGCCCCAGCACCACGGCCCGGGCGTCCACGTTGAGGATGTGGCCGTCGCCGAGAGCCGCCACCGGGTCGTTCCAGTGCACGTGCCCGCAGACGGTGAGCGCCGGCGGCCGGTTCGCCAGCCGCGCCCGGACCGCGCCGTTGCCGGGCTGCCCGGTCCCGCCGGCCGGTCCCTCGTGCAGGATCAGCACGTCGGCGGCGTCGGCGCCGGTGAGCTGGCGGAGGAACTCCGGCTCGGTCCGGCGGCCCGGCCGGGACGGGTTGCCGATCACGCCGCTCACCCCGCCCACGGTCAGTCCCGCCGGACGCACGACCGCGCCGTCCAGCAGCGCGACCTCGGGCCCGAACGCGGCCACGTCGGCCGCGTCGACGACGTCGTGGTTGCCGGCCACCCCGACGACGAACCGGCAGCCCGCGGCCGCGAACGCGAGCCACACGTCGGTCACGTCGCCGGACGCGCCGCGCACGTCCGCCTCCGGCGCCGAGTAGAGGTCACCGGCCAGCAGCACGCCGAGCCGCTCCGGCGGCGGCAGCAGCCCCGCGTCGGCCCACCCGGGCAGCCAGTCCGCGAGCGCGATGCCGAGCAGCACGTCGCCGCCACCGCGCGGCGACGCCGCGACGCCCTGCAGATCGCCGGTGATCAGGATCCCGTCGCAGCCCGGTGGCAGTGCGTCGACCGCCAGCCGCTGCACGGGGAGGCCGGCGCTCTCGGTGCCGCCACCGGTGCGGGCACGCCGGTACCGCAGCGTGGTCAGGTCGGCCGGCGTGGTGTCGATCAGGCGCATCGGCCGGGTCCGGCGGGCGGGGCCATGGGGCTGACCCTATCCGGCCGGCGGGTGCGGGGTGTCACGCGACCGGCGGCGGAACCGGCAGGGAGGCCGCTCGCGGCCGACCGGTGCCCGCGGGAGCACTCGGGGAGCGGCCACGCCGGAAGCGGGAAAACGGCTTCTCGGGGTTTCGGTGGGGGAAAGACGTCGGGCGGCCGCCCCAAAGGACGGCCGCCCGACGGCGGTACGGCGATGATCAGCTGGCGATCATCTTGCGGAGCACGTACTGCAGGATGCCGCCGTGCCGGTAGTAGTCGGCCTCGCCGGGGGTGTCGATGCGGACGACCGCGTCGAACTCGATGCCGGTGTCGGTGGTGACCTTGACGGTGCGCGGCGTGGTGCCGTCGTTGAGCGCGGTGACGCCGGTGACCGTGAAGGTCTCGGTGCCGGTGAGCTTCAGCGACTCGGCGCTCTCGCCCTGCGGGAACTGCAGCGGGAGCACGCCCATGCCGATCAGGTTCGAGCGGTGGATGCGCTCGTAGGACTCGGCGATGACGGCCCGGACGCCGAGGAGCATGGTGCCCTTGGCGGCCCAGTCGCGGGACGAGCCGGAGCCGTACTCCTTGCCGGCCAGGATGACCAGCGGGACGCCGGCCTCGGCGTAGGCGACGGAGGCGTCGTAGATGGTGGTCTGGTCGCCGGTGAGGTGGTTGACCGTGAAGCCACCCTCGACGCCCGGCACCAGCTGGTTGCGGAGCCGGATGTTGGCGAACGTGCCACGGATCATCACCTCGTGGTTGCCGCGGCGGGAGCCGTACGAGTTGAACTCGTGCCGGGCCACGCCGTGCTCCGCGAGGTACTTGCCGGCCGGGGAGTCCGGCTTGATCGAGCTGGCCGGGGAGATGTGGTCGGTGGTGACCGAGTCGCCCAGCTTGGCCAGCACGCGCGCGCCGGAGATGTCGCCGACCGGGGTCGGCTCCGCGGCCATGCCCTCGAAGTACGGGGGCTTCCGCACGTAGGTGGAGTCCTCCGACCACTCGAACGTCTTGCCGGTCGGCGTGGGCAGCGACTGCCACTGCTCGTCGCCCGCGAAGACGTCGGCGTACGCGGCGGAGAAGCCCTCCGCGCCGATCGCCTGCGCGATGACCTCGTCGATCTCCTGCGTGGACGGCCAGATGTCGTTCAGGAACACCGGCTTGCCGTCCGTACCCGTGCCGAGCGGCTCGGTGGTGATGTCGATGTCCATCGAACCCGCCAGCGCGTACGCGACGACGAGCGGCGGGGACGCCAGGTAGTTCATCTTGACGTCCGGGTTGATCCGGCCCTCGAAGTTGCGGTTGCCGGAGAGCACGCTGACCGCGGTCAGGTCGGCCTCGTTGATCGCGGCGGAGATCGCCTCGGGCAGCGGGCCGGAGTTGCCGATGCAGGTGGTGCAGCCGTAGCCGACCAGGTGGAAGCCGACCTTCTCCAGGTACGGCGTGAGCCCGGACCGCTCGTAGTAGTCCATGACCACCTTGGAGCCCGGCGCCAGCGTGGTCTTGACCCACGGCTTGCGGGTCAGGCCGCGCTCGACCGCCTTCTTCGCCAGCAGCGCCGCACCGATCATGACCTGCGGGTTCGAGGTGTTGGTGCAGGACGTGATCGCGGCGATCACGACCGCGCCGTGGTCCAGCTCGAACTCGGCGCCGTCCTCGCCGACCACCCGGGTGGGCTTGGAGACCCGGCCGTCGGCGCCGGCGGCCGCGCTGAACACGTGCGGCTTGTCGGCCTCGTCCTGCACGCCGTTGGCCGGCGGGTCGCTGGCCGGGAACGACTCCTCGCTGGCCTCGTCCGCGTGGCCCTCGGCCTGGACGTAGTTGCCGAGCGCGTCGCGGAACGACGCCTTCGCCTGGTTCAGCGCGACGCGGTCCTGCGGGCGCTTCGGGCCGGCCAGCGACGGGACGATCGTGGACAGGTCCAGCTCGAGCTTCTCGGAGTAGTCCGGCTCCGCGTCGACGTCGAGCCAGAGGCCCTGCTCCTTGGCGTACGCCTCGACCAGCGCGACCTGCGCCTCGGTGCGGCCGGTCAGCTTCAGGTAGTCGATCGTCTGCTCGTCGATCGGGAAGATCGCGACGGTCGACCCGTACTCCGGCGACATGTTGCCGATCGTGGCGCGGTTCGCCAGCGGCACGGTGGAGACGCCCGGGCCGTAGAACTCGACGAACTTGCCGACCACGCCGTGCTTGCGCAGCATCTCGGTGATGGTCAGCACCAGGTCGGTCGCGGTGGTGCCGGCCGGCAGCTCACCGGAGAGCTTGAAGCCGACCACGCGCGGGATGAGCATGGAGACCGGCTGGCCCAGCATCGCGGCCTCGGCCTCGATGCCGCCGACGCCCCAGCCCAGCACGCCCAGGCCGTTGACCATCGTGGTGTGCGAGTCGGTGCCGACGACCGTGTCCGGGTACGCCTGGCCGTTGCGCTCCATGATCGTGCGAGCCAGGTACTCGATGTTGACCTGGTGCACGATGCCGGTGCCCGGCGGGACGACCTTGAACTCGTTGAACGCGGTCTGGCCCCAGCGGAGGAACTGGTAGCGCTCGCGGTTGCGCTGGTACTCCAGGTCGACGTTGCGCTGGAACGCGTCCGCGCGGCCGAACAGGTCGGCGATGACCGAGTGGTCGATGACCATCTCGGCCGGTGCCAGCGGGTTGACCTTGGTCGGGTCGCCGCCCAGGTCACGGACCGCCTCGCGCATGGTGGCCAGGTCGACGACGCAGGGCACGCCGGTGAAGTCCTGCATCAGCACGCGGGCCGGCGTGAACTGGATCTCCACGCTCGGGTCCGCGTTCTGGTCCCACCCACCCAGCGCGCGGATGTGGTCGGCGGTGATGTTCGCGCCGTCCTCCGTGCGGAGCAGGTTCTCCAGCAGGATCTTCAGGCTGTACGGCAGGCGGTCGTGACCTTCCACCTTGTTGATCTTGAAAATCTCGTAGCTCGCGTCACCGACGCGCAGCTCGCTCTTCGCACCGAAGGTGTCGAGGCTCGCCACGTCGTACTCCTTCCCGCTGTCCCTGCGGTCCCTCGGCCCCCGGGGCCACTCGCCGCTCGGCGTGCTGGCTCCCGGAAAACGGGCTGACCGTGAGTAGTCCTCAAACAGTCTTTCGTACGTGTTACCCGTTCGTGTCGGTTAGGTAGGGCTAACTCGCCGCTCTACAAAACCGTACGTCCGTCTTGCTAGAAGCATACAGGGATTCCACGCGGCGGCGAGGGCGGGCTCAGCCCGTGGAGATGACGGTGCAGATCTCCGGGCCGTGCGCGGTCGCCCGGAGCAGATAGCGAAAACTCTGGCCCGGCACGGCCGCGCCGTGACTGTCCAGGAACTCCCAGTCCACCGCCACCATCGACAGGCCCTCCGCGAGGCGCTGCACGTCGCGGATCTGCGCGTGCGCGGCAACCAACTCGCGTTCCAGGTACGACGGCGCGGCACCGAGGAAGCTCAGCGCGACCGCGGTCGGCGAGGTGAACGTGAAGCTGTACGAGCCGGAGACCACCATGCCCGGCAGGGCATAGCACCCGGCGATCCCGGTCAGGTCACCGGCGGTCAGCGCGGCGCCATAGCGGTCGAAGAAGTCACTCAACGTGTCCAGATCAGTCGTGGCGCTCACATCTGCAGAGTTTCCTGCCAGCGACGCCCGCAAACCGCGCCGACACACCGATCACGCATCGTTGATCACGTACGGGACGCCGTTCGCGGGCGCGCTGGGCGCGATCTCGTGGGGCGCGCTGGGCTCCATCTCGTGGGGCGCGCTGGGCTCCATCTCGTGGGGCACGCTGAGCTCGATCTCGTGGGGCACGCTGAGCTCGATCTCGTGGGGCACGAAGTGCGAATCGTTGCGTGTGATGAGGCCGGCGGACTCGCGGATGCCGAGGCCGGCCGGTTCGCCGTCGACCATCCAGACGCCCAGGACCGGGTGCATCGGGCCGTGCGGGGAGCCGAACGCGGGCAGCGGGGCCAGCGCCTGCGCCACGAAGCCCTCCGCGCCGTACGGACCGGGGGCGTCCTCGAGCGGCGCGCCGTCGCGGATGAGCCGGGTGGACGCGCCCTCGCGACCCCACAACGGCTTCAGCGCGTACGACGTGACGTGTGCCGGCCGCTCGTCCGCGAACCAGGCGGGCAGCAGGTAGCGGCTGCGCTCCGGATCGTCCCGGTAGAGCTGCCAGAGCACCGGCAGCAGCCCCTTGTTGCCCCAGAGCGCGGCGGTCCACGGCGGCTCGATCCACACCGTGCCGCGCTTCGCCGGGTCGGCCAGGTCGCGCAGGATCGGCCGGCCGCCCTCCTCGTGCCACATCCACTCCCACGGGTAGAGCGCGAACACCACGTCGAGCTGCCGGCCGCGGAAGACCATCCGGTCCGCGCGGGTGTCCCAGCCGATCTGGGACATCGCGATCAGCTCGGTGCGGTACCCGGCCTGGCGGCACGTCTCCTGCAGGTACGCGGTGTTCATCCGGTCCTCGCCGGACGTCTCGCCGGTCTCGTACGCGAAGTGCACGGTCAGGTCCTCGGGCAGCCACGGCCGGGCCCGGCGCAGCGCGGTCAGGTTCCGCCGCCACGCCTCGACCAGCATCTCGTGCATGCCGTTCCACTGGTCATGACCGCCGGTGCCCTCCAGCCACCGCCACTGCACCACGGCGGCCTCCAGCAGGCTGGTCGGCGTCTGCGCGTTGAACTCCAGCAGCGTGGGCGGCCCGGTCCCGTCGTAGCGCAGGTCGAACCGGCCGTACACGCTGGGCGAGAAGTCCGGGGTCTGCGGGGGGTACGCGCGGTCCAGGTCCTTGTCCGCGTGGGTCCAGGTCTCCGGGCCGCCGTCCTGCCAGGTGCGGATGATCTGCGCGTGCGCGAACTCCGGCACGCCGAACCGGGCCAGCAGGCACACGTCCGGCGTGCACACCGGGTCGAGGTAGTGCCGGGACCGCACCGCGCGGTCGCGCCGCGGGCAGGTGCCGACGATGTGGTCGCCGGCCGCGACGCACATCTCGTGCAGCGTGGCGGCCGCGTGTTCCAGCTCGGCGATCTCGGCCGCGGTGAGGACGTACCGGGCGCCCTCCCGCCAGTACGTGCTGTCGTCGTAGGTCAGGCCGAGCCGCGCGTTCTCCGCCCGCCAGCCCGGCCGGGCCGCAACGGTCTCCCGCCGCACTCAGCCGCCGCCGGAGCCGGCGGCCGCGCCGCCCTGGCCGACGATGCCGGTGCGCACGACGCCGTCCGGCACCACGGCGGAGTTCCGCGTGCCGAGCGGCGCCGCGCCGGTCGGTGCACCCGTCGGAAGGCCGGTCGGTGCGCCGGTCGGCACGCCGGTGGGTGCGCCGGTGGGTGCGGCCGGGGTCGGCGCGGGCGCGTACGGCGCGGCCGGCCGGCGCGGGGGTGGGTCCGCGTCGCAGGCGGCCGTGCCGCCCGCCGCGAGTCCGAGAAACGCGGCGGTCAACGAGATCCGTCGCGCGGTCGTCCGTCGGGGCATTCACCAACTCCAGTGCGGGGGTGCATCCGATCATGACATCGGCGCGCAACGGCGTACCGACTTGCGCAAGGCTTGCGGATCTTTTGCAAGGTCTTGCATCGACTTTCATCGCGGGATAGCGTGCGGCGACACCGCTGACGAGGAAGGTTGTCGATGGACGCCGTCTGGAGAACGCTTGTCGCGGCGCTGGCCGTGACCGTGGTGCTGCCGCTCGGGGCCGTCGCGGGCGCCGGTCCGTCGGCGCCGCCGGGTCGGACCGCCACCGGCGCCGTGACGTGGAACGCGGAGCCGTCGAACGCCGTGCTGGCCGGTCAGCACGCGCCGGAGCGCGACGCGGAGCAGTTCTACTTCGTGCTGCCGGACCGGTTCGCGAACGGGGACCGGCGCAACGACCGCGGCGGGCTGGGCGGGGACCGGCTGAGCACCGGGCACGACCCGGCGGACAAGGGTTTCTATCACGGTGGTGACGTGCGGGGCGTCCTCGACCGGCTGGACTACATCGAGGGGCTGGGCACGACCGCGATCTGGCTGGCGCCGGTGTTCAAGAACCGGCCGGTGCAGGGCTCGGGCGCGGACGTGAGCGCGGGCTACCACGGGTACTGGATCACGGACTTCACCCGGCTCGACCCGCACTTCGGCTCGAACGACGACCTGAAGAGGCTGGTCGACGCCGCGCACCGGCGGGGCATCAAGATCTATCTCGACATCATCACCAATCACACGGCGGACGTGATCGCGTACGCGGAGAACCGGTACGGCTACGTCTCGAAGGAGGCGTCGCCCTACGTCGACGCGGCCGGGAACCCGTTCGAGGACCGCAACTACGCGGACGGGACGCGGCCGTTCCCGGCGGTCGCCGCGGACTCCGGGCCGTACACGCCAGTGTTCCGCACGCCGTCGGACGCGACCGTGAAGGTGCCGCGCTGGCTGAACGATCCGACGATGTACCACAACCGGGGCGATTCGACGTTCACCGGCGAGAACAGCGAGTACGGCGACTTCTTCGGGCTGGACGACCTGTGGACCGAGCGGCCCGAGTTGGTCGACGGGATGACGAAGATCTACGCGGACTGGATCCGGGAGCTCGGCATCGACGGCTACCGGATGGACACGGTCAAGCACGTCAACATGGACTTCTGGCCGCGCTTCAGCCAGGGGGTACAGCGGGCCGGCGGCGACGAGTTCTTCATGTTCGGCGAGGTCTACAGCGCGGATCCGCGGATCACCTCCGGGTACGTGCGGCGCGGTGGTCTGCCGGCCACGCTCGACTTCCCGTTCCAGGCCGCGGCGCAGAGCTTCGTCACCGGCACCGGGACGCCGCGGGCCCTCGCGGACGTCTACGCGGCGGACGACCTCTACACCGCGCGGGACACGGACGCGGGCCGCCTGCCGACGTTCCTCGGCAACCACGACATGGGCCGGATCGGGTCGTTCATCGCGGCGTCCGGCGGCTCCGAGCAGGAGCGGTTGCGGAAGGCGCAGCTCGCGCACGAACTGATGTTCCTCACCCGCGGCCAGCCGGTCGTCTACTCCGGGGACGAGCAGGGCTTCACCGGCCCGGGCGGGGACAAGGACGCGCGGCAGGACATGTTCGCCAGCCGCACGCCCGACTACCTGGACGACGACCTGATCGGCACCGCGCGCACGCACGCGACCGACAGCTACGACACCCGGCACCCGATCTACCGGACCATCGCGGCGCTCGGCGCGCTGCGGGAGCGCTACCCGGCGCTGGCCGACGGCACCCAGACCACCCGGCACGCGGCCGGCGCGCCCGGCGTGTTCGCCGCGTCCCGGCTGCTCGCGGACGAGCGGGTCGAGCACCTGATCGCGGTCAACAACGCGCCGGCCGCGCAGACCGTCACGATCGACACGTTCTCGCCGGCCACCCGCTTCGCACCGATCTACGGCGGGGGAGCGGCGGTGCGGTCCGGCGCGGACCGGCGGGTGACGATCACGGTGCCGCCGATGTCCGCGGTCGCGTGGCGCGCGGCCGCCGCCGTGCCGGGGCCGTCGGCGCGGCCCGGCCTGAGCCTGACCGCCTCGGCCGACACGGTGGAGGCGACCGTGATCGGCGGCGACCCGGCCGCGACCGTCACGCTCGCGGCGAAGCGGCCGGGCGGCCGGTGGGAGCTGGTCGGGACCGCGACGCGCGCGCCGTACCGGTTCCACCACGACCCGCAGGGGTTGCCCGCGAACGCGTCGATCACATACAAGGCAGTGGTGGAAGACAGCAAGGGGCGTACCGCCTCCGCCACCGCGACCGCGACCGTCGAGACACCGCCGCAGACGCCGAGCCGCGACTGGCTCGTCGTGCACTACCAACGCCCGGCCGGGGACTACGACGGCTGGAACCTGTATCCCTGGGGTGACATCGACCCGGCATGGGCCACGACCTGGCCGGCCGGGCAGCCGTTCACGGGCGAGGACTCGTACGGCCGGTTCGCCTGGGTGAAGCTGAAGCCGGGCGCGCAGAGCGTCGGCTTCCTGGTCGTCGACCCGTCCGGGACCAAGGACCCGGCCGTGGACCGGACCGTGGACGTGACCGCGACCGGCGAGGTGTGGGTCAGATCGGGCGACGCCACGATCTATCCGACGCGGCAGGCGGCGACCGGGGAGCCGGACCCGCCGCGCGACCCGGACACCGCGATCATCCACTATCGACGGCCGGCCGGTGACTACGACGGCTGGGGACTGCACGTCTGGGACGGCGCCGCGACGCCGACCTCGTGGGACGCGCCGCTGATGCCGGTGCGCCGGGACGCGTTCGGTGCGGTGTTCGAGGTGCCGTTGGCGGAAAGCGCGACCGGGCTGAACTACATCCTGCATCGTGGGGACGTGAAGGATCTCCCGGAGGACCAACGGCTCGACGTCCGCGCCACCGGGCCGGAGGTGTGGCTGCAGGCCGGCGTGCCGGGGCGGTTGCTGCCCGGCGGCACCACCACGCTCAGCCCGGACGTGGACCCGACCACGGCGGAGGCGCAGTGGCTCGACCGGTCCACGGTCGCCTGGGCCCGGCTCGCGACGCCCACGTCCGGCGAGGGGCGGCCGGCGGACGGCAAGGCGTACGCGCTGGTCTGGTCCGCGGACGGCGGCATCGGCGTGGCGGACGGTGAGCTGACCGGCGACTACGTCAGCGTCCCGCTGGCCGCGCGGCGCAATGGGCTCAGCGAGGCGCAGCGGCAGCGGTTCCCGCACCTGTGGGCCTACGGCGCGCTGGAGGTGCCCGGGTCCGCGCGTGTGCCGGACATCCTGCGCGGCCAGGTCGTCGTCACGGAGCGCGACCACACCGGCAGGCTCCTGGCGGCCACGGCCGTGCAGATCCCGGGTGTGCTCGACGACGTCTACTCCGGCGCGGTCACGGCCACGCTCGGGCCGGTGTTCGCGCCGGACGGGCAGCCATCGGTCTCGGTCTGGGCGCCGACCGCCCGTACCGTGCGGCTTCAGCTCTTCCCGTCGCCGTCCGCCACGCCGGCGTCCACCGTGGACATGCGGCGGGACGACGCGACCGGCGTGTGGTCGGCGTCGCCCGGCCGGGAGTGGGCCGGGAAGTTCTACCGGTTCGAGGTGACCGCGTGGCAGCCGGCCGCGCGGAAGGTGGTGACCGCGTCGGTGACCGACCCGTACTCGGTGGCGCTCGCGGCCGACTCCACCCACAGCCAGTTCGCCGACCTCGACGATCCGGCGCTCGCCCCCGAGGGCTGGGCGGACCTGACGAAGCCCGCCGCGGTGCCGGCCACCAGGATCCAGATCCAGGAGCTGTCGGTACGGGACTTCAGCATCGCGGACGCGACCGTGCCCGCCGCGGCGCGGGGAACCTACGCGGCCTTCGCCGAGCGCGGGTCCGCGGGTGCGACGCATCTGCGGGAACTGGCCGCGGCCGGCGTGACGCACGTACACCTGCTGCCGGCCTTCGATTTCGCGACGATCCCGGAGCGGCGCGCCGACCAGGCGCAGCCCGCCTGCGACCTGGAGTCGCTGCCGCCGGACTCGGACCGGCAGCAGGCCTGCGTGGCGGCGGTGGCGGACACCGACGGTTACAACTGGGGGTACGACCCGCTGCACTACACGGTGCCGGAGGGCGGCTACGCGGTGGACCCGTCCGGTGCGGCGCGGACCCGCGAGTTCCGGTCGATGGTGGCCGCGCTCAACCGGGACGGGCTGCGGGTGGTGCTGGACGTGGTCTACAACCACACGGCGGCGCACGGCGTGCACCCGCACTCGGTGCTCGACCAGATCGTGCCCGGCTACTACCACCGGCTGCTCGCGGACGGCACCGTGGCCGACTCGACCTGCTGCTCGAACACCGCGCCGGAGCACGCGATGATGGGCAAACTGGTCGTCGACTCGATGGTCACCTGGGCCCGCCAGTACAGGGTGGACGGTTTCCGCTTCGACCTGATGGGCCACCACCCCAAGGCCAACATCCTGGCGGTACGGTCCGCGCTGGACGCGCTGACGCTCGCGCGCGACGGCGTCGACGGTTCCAAGATCTACCTGTACGGCGAGGGCTGGAACTTCGGCGAGGTGGCCGGGGACGCGCGGTTCGTGCAGGCCACCCAGGCCAACATGGCCGGGACCGGGGTCGGCACGTTCAACGACCGGCAGCGTGACGCGGTGCGCGGCGGCGGGCCGTTCGACGCGAACCCGCGCGTGCAGGGCTTCGCGTCCGGGCTGTTCACCGACCCCAACGGCGACCCGGTGAACGGTACGCCCGACGAGCAGCGGGCCGCGCTGCTGCTGCGCCAGGACCAGATCAAGGTCGGCCTGTCCGGGAACCTCGCGTCGTACCGGTTCGTCGCGTCGTCGACCGGTGCGTCGCAGACCGGCGCGGAGATCCCCTACAACGGCTCGCCGACCGGCTACACCGCGGCGCCGGGCGAGGCGATCACGTACGTGGACGCGCACGACAACGAAATCCTCTACGACGCGCTCGCGTTCAAGCTTCCGCAGCGGACCTCCGCCCTCGACCGCGCCCGGATGCAGACGCTCGGGCTGGCCACGGTGGTGCTCGGCCAGGGCGTCGGCTTCGTGACGGCCGCGTCGGAGCGGCTGCGGTCGAAGTCGCTGGACCGGAACTCGTTCAACTCCGGCGACTGGTTCAACGCGATCTCCTGGGACTGCGCGGCCGGCAACGGCTTCGGTCGCGGCCTGCCACCCGCGCCGGACAACCAGGACAAGTGGGACTACGCGCGCCCGCTGCTGGCCGACCCGGCGCTGGTCCCCGGCTGTGACGCGATCACCCTGGCCGACGCGCGCTACCGGGAGCTGCTGGAGATCCGGCGGTCGTCGCCGCTGTTCTCGCTCGGCACCGCGGAGGCGGTCCAGGAACACCTGTCCTTCCCGCTGTCCGGCCCGGCCGAGACGCCCGGCGTGCTCACCATGCTGCTGACCTCCGCCGACGAGACCGTCACGGTGGTCTTCAACGCCACCCCGGAACCGGCGACGCAGACGGTCCCGTCGCTGGCGGGCACGTCGACCGCGCTGCACCCCGTTCTGCGGAACTCCGCCGACGAGTCCCTGCGCACGGCCGCGTTCGACGCCGCGACCGGCACGTTCTCGGTCCCACCCCGCAGCGTGGCGGTCTTCGTCCGATCCTGATGGCAGCCCGGCGCCGGTCAGCGGACCGGCGCCGGCTGAATCACGCGTCCGAGCGTGATCGATCATGTGAACGGGACGGCGATCATGGGAGACTGCGTGACAGCATCCTGTTCCGTTAGGAGGCGAGTCCGCCGATGAGCGTCTCCGCGTTTGATCAGTGACGAAGATGCAGCTGTATGCGGCTGCCCGCATCGAGTGGTATCTGCTCGTCGAGCCGGACGCGACCGATCCGACTCGCATCACGATGTGGTTGTTCCGCCTACACGGTGATCACTACGTCGAACATGCGACGGCCGGGCCGGGGCAGGCACTCGTGTCCGCTGAGCCGTTCTCGATCGATATCGCCACCGAATCGTTGATCCTCAAGCGCTGACCGCCCACGCCGCTCTCAGGCTGTCGTCGGCGCCGCGCGGAGGAGGGGGAGTTCGGCGGTGACCTGGGTGCCGCGGCTGAGCTCGGAGGTGATCTTGATGCGGCCGGTGTGTGCCTCGATGATCTCCTTGACCAGGCTCAGGCCCAGGCCGGGACCCTCCACGGCCGCGCGGACCGCGTTCGACGCGCGGTAGAACTCGCCGAACACGCGGTCGACCTCCTCCGGCGGGATGCCGATGCCGGTGTCGCTGACCGTGAGCACGGACGTGCCGGCGTCGCCGACCTTGCGGGGCGGGATCGTGCAGCGGAGCGTGGCGGTACCGGACTTGGCGGTGAACTTGGCCGCGTTGTCCAGCAGATTGCGCAGCGCGTGCGCGAGCAGCTCCGCGTCGCCGCCGACCTCGGCCTCGTCGGCGCGGCAGTCGACCGTGAACGTGACCTCCTGCGACTCGAACCGCGGGCGGAACTCGTCCGCGACCGCGTTGACCACGTCCGCGATCGGCACCGGGCGGCCCTTCGCCTTCGCCATCCGCGGGCGGATCGAGGAGAGCGTGACCATGTCGTCGACCAGCGCGCGCAGCCGGTGCGCGTTGCGGTCGATCACGCCGATCATCTTCTGCGCGGGTGCGGGCAGCTCCGTCGGTGACTCGTCGATCAGCTCCAGGTAGCCCTGGATGCTGCTCAGCGGATTGCGGATCTCCCGGGTCACGTCGGTGAGGAAGCGCTCCTTGTGCTCGTCCAGCGCCTTGACCTCGGCCAGCAGCCGGTTCTGCTCCGCGTAGACCGACGAGTGGTGCAGCGCCCGGTCGATGTCCTCACGGACCAGCGCGAGCAGGCCCAGCTCACCGTCCGGGACCTCGTACTCGCGCGGGAACGCCATCGTCACCGTGCCGTTCGCGCCGTCGCTGCCGCCGATCTCCATCAGGATCCGGCCCTGGCGGAAGTGGATGCCGGGCGGCGCGTCCGGGTCCTGCTCCGACATGGCGGCGTCGATCCGGCCCGGAGCCTGGGTGAGCAGGCTCGGCGGCAGCGGCACCAGGCCGGGCGCGTGCCACTGCTTCAGGCGCATGCCGCCGGCCAAGCCGCTGAGCTGCACGTACACCCGGTCGGCGCCGATCACCGGGCCGAGCTTGTCGACCATCTCCTGGAGCACGGTGTCGATGTCCAGGTGCGCGCGGACCGCCACGCCGATCGTCCGGGCCACCTCGCGCATGTGGCCCTCGTGCTCGTGGCGTACCCGCAGCCGCTGATTCTCGACCGCGAGCCGGTTCACCCCGTTCGCCGCGTTCTGCACCTCGGCCGGCCCGAACACCGGCGCACGCTCGTGGTGGTCGCCGCGCTCCAGCCGGCGCAGCGTGATGCTCAGCGCACGCAACGGCCGGATGATGTCGCCGACCGCGCGGTACGCCAGGTACAGCGTGACCGCGACGGTGACCAGCGTGATCAGCGCGGAGACCGCGTTCACCAACTGGATCAGGTCCCTCGCGGCGGACATCGACGCGGTCATGTTCGTGTCGATCCGCGCCTGGGCCTGCGCGTTCGCGGGCGGGATCGCGGCGAACGCGGTGGCCGCCTCCGACACGTCGATCCGCTCGCCGTTCGCGACCGGCTCCGCGTACGTCTGCCACCACCGCTTGCCGAGCGTCTCCTGCCGGTCCAGCAGCGTACCGAGATCGGGGTCGGCGGCGCGCAGCCCACGCAGCCCGTCCACGGCGGCGAGGAACCCGGCCGTACCGGACGAGTAGGCGTCCATGAACGTGGCGTCGCCGGTCAGCTGGTAGCCGCGGATCCCGGACTGCACGTCGGTCAGCGACTGCAGCACCCGCGCGTTCGTCACGCCGGCCGGCGCCCAACGGTTCGCCACCTCGGTCATCTGCCGCGTCGCGTACTCCATCACCACGGCCCGCGCCACCGCGGTCAGCGCCAGCAGCACCACCAGGACCGAGAAGTAGAACGTCAGCTGCCGACCCGCCGACCGCCCCTCACCCGGCGCCGCGTCCCGCCGCCGGTTGCCCGTGTGCCTGTTCTTCGCCTCACGCGCTGCCATCGCCGCCGCCTGGGTCCGATCCGCTGGAATGGGTCTGCGGTGTCCCATCGGCCCGTCCGGGGCGTTTATGAGCTTTTGGGGCTTCTTTCTACGGCCTGTACACCCGCCAAGATCCTGATATTCCCACATCCGGCCTGGCTGAGGGCCGAATGCGCCGCCGTGCACTCCGCTCGGGACGGCGGGCGCTTCGGTCGGGACGGCGGGCACGGCGGTCGGCCGGGGCGGCCGCCGGCCCGTGATCCGTGGCCACCCCGGAACGGCGGGCCGGCTACGAGAAGGAGATCCAGTCCAGGTAGACGAAGTCGCCGGGGGCGCGGCTGACGAACGAGACGTACACCGTCCGGCCGCCGGTGGCGGACGTGCAGGAGACGCTGCGGGTACGCCACTGCGACCAGCCACCGGTGTTGTCCACCGAGACGGACGCGGCCGGGGCCGACCACGGGCTGTCGTAGCGGAGCTCGATCCGGCCGCTGCTGCCCGAACCGTTCGCGATGCGTGCCGTGAACGTGCGCACGCCGCCGCCGAAGTTGAGCGTGTCGAAGCGCAGCCAATCACCGTTGCTGACCGCGGAGACACCCCGGCCGCCGGAGGCGCCGTCCAACGAGGCCGCGGTCACGCCCCACTGCCACGCGAACGACTCCGCCTCGACCTGGCCGAGGCTGATGCCGTTACCGCCGTGCAGCGGGGGCGGCGTCGGCGTCGGCACACCCGGCGCCACGGGCGCACCGGTGGTCGGCACGGCCACGCTGGGCGACGCACCGGCGGCCGGCGTGGTCCCGGCCGGCCGGGCGGCCGCGGCCGCCCGGCTCGGCGGCGTCGTCACCAGGCCGTTGTCCGTGGGCCGGCCGGGCACGGGAGACTCGAACGGCGCGCTGGCCGGGGGCGCGCTGACCGGCTGCTCCGCGCTCGGCGTCCCGCCGGGCGCGCCCGGCGGCCAGTTGCGGTCGCCGCCGCCGGCCCAGTCCGCGCCACCGGGCGCGCCGGGCAGGCTGACCAGCAGCCACGCGGCGGCGACGATCAGGACCACCGCGATACCGACCCCGACCATCGCCCGCGACGGACCGCGGCGCCGTGCGGTCTCGGGCACGTCCGCGTCCGGTGCGTCCGGTGCGTCCGGTGCGTCCGGTGTTCCCGGCGCTTCCGGCCGGCCGGCAGCTGCGGAGCCGGAGGCGGTTGCCGCGGCGACGGCGTCCGCCCGTGCCGCGGGTGCCGCCGGCCGGGCGCGGTTGGTGGGCGGGCGCTCCCGCTCCTGCTTGGTGGTGCGGCCCCGAAGCGCGGGCAGGATGACGGTGTCGTCACTGCCCGGCGGAACCGCGGGGAGCGTCTGCGTGACCGCGTTCTCGGCGGCACTGTTCTGCTGTGAGCTGTCCTGTCGCGCGGTGCCGTCCTGCTGCGCGGCGCTGTCCTGCTGCACGGCGTGATTCTGCTGCACGGCGTGGTTCTGCTGCGCGGCGCGGCTCTGCTGTGCGCTGTTCTGTGGCGCGGTGCCGCCGTGCTGCGCGGCGTGGCTCTGCTGTGCGCTGTTCTGCTGCGCTGCGCTGTTCTGCTGCGCTGCGCTGATCTGTGGCGCGACGCCGCCTCTCGGCGCGGTGGTGTCCTTGTGCGCGGTGGCGCCGGACGCGGATCCGCCGGGGGCGGCGTGGCTCGGCGTGTGGGCGCCGGCCCGTTGCGCGGTGGCTCCGGGTGCTGTGCCGCCGGGCGTGGCGGTGATCGGCCCGGCAGGCTGCGCGGGGATCACCTGGGTGACCGCGTCGCCGTCCGAACCGGCTCCCGGCGTCACTCCGCCGGAGCCGGCCTTCGGCGCCGCGCCGCTGGCACTCGCTTGTGGTGCCGCGCCGCCGGGACCGGCTTGTGGTGCCGCGCCGCCGGGACCGGCTTGTGGTGCCGCGCCGCCGGGACCGGCTTGCGGTGCTGTGTCGCCCGAGCCGGTTTGCGGAGCCGTGCCGCCGGGACCGGCCTTCGGGGTCGCACCGCCGGGACCGGCCTTCGGGGTCGCGGCACCGGGCTGGCCGGTGACCGCGGTGGTGCCGGCCTCCGGTGCGGCGGTGCGCGGCTTGATCAGCGGCATCACGATCGTGGCCTCATGATCGATTCGGCCCGCGGACGGTGGCGGAGGTGTGCGCACCGACTCGGATGCGTCACCGTCCGTACGCCGTCCACCAGGTATCTCGGGCTCGGTGTCCCGGCCCGAATCGCGACTCGGCATCGGCTTGAGTTCTCCCTTGTCCCGCGGCGCCGCTGATCGTACTGCGCCGTCCGGGCCGCGCGTCGACCGCGATACGATCTCGGCATTCCGCATCGAGGGTGCTGCATATCGTGCTCGGTCGCCAGGCGTGACAACGTTTCCGGGCCGCCGCGGCGTCTCGTCGGCATGGCGACCACGGCATCCCGATGATCCGCATCTGGCTCGGCCCCGACGACCTCGCGCGCACCCGGCTGCTCCCGGCACCGCTGCCGCTGCACGAGGTCTTCATCGGCGTCGCCGCCCGTACCGTCCAACCCGGTCGTGAACTGCGGGATCTGGTGCACCCGGCCGCGTTCCCGGACTTCCTCGCGCCGCTGCCGGACACGCCCGCGCCGGAGACGCTGGACGACTCGCTGCGCCGCCTGACCGGTGCCGGCCGTCCGCGGGTGCGCCGCGAGCTCATCGGATTCACCGGTGGCGTGCTCAACGCCTGGCACCACCGTCTCGCCGCCGGCGACCGCCCCGCGTTCCGCCGCCTGGCCGACGCCATCCGCCGGCACCACGACCGGCACACCGCGCCCGCCAGTTCCGGTGCCGCGGCCCACGTCCAGCGGGACGTCCGGGCCAAGACGCGGGACCTGGCCGCGACCGGCGTCGAGGGCCTGTTCGCCACGATCCATCCCCGGGTCCGCTGGCACAACCCGGTCCTGATCGTCGACACCGCCCACGATCTGGACCTGCGCCCGAACGGCGCGGGCGTCACGCTCATCCCCTCGGTCGCGGCCACCCGCCCGTGGGTCGGCACCGACCCCGGCGCTGTCTTCATCGCCTACCCGGTCACCGAGCCTCCCGCCCCCGGTTCCGGCCCCGGCGCGCCCGCCGCCGTCGTGACTCCCCGGCCCGCGCGCGGCGCGGCTCCGCCGGCCGTTCCGGGGGACCCGCTGGCCGCGCTCCTGGGACGCTCGCGCGCCGCCCTGCTGCGCGCCGCCACCGACCCGCCGTGCACCACGTCCGACCTGGCCCGGCGGGTCGGCATCAGCCTCCCCTCGGCCTCCCAGCACCTGTCCGTCCTCCGCGCGGCCGGTCTGCTCCTCACCACCCGCCACGGCAACGCCGCCCACCACGTCCCGACCTCCCTCGCCTACTCCCTCCTCTCCACCGCCTCGCCGTAGCCACCGGTCCCGCTCGACCACCACTCCCGCTGGATCACCGGTTCGCTGCGACCACCGGTTTCGCGTCGGGTGGCAGTGCTATTTCGCGATATTTCGGGCGCGAAGCGCCCGGCTCCACCGTCGACAGCCGGCCTCCGGCCGTTCTCTCCGGAGCAGCATCGACCTGGTCACGGGTGACGTGCCGGTCCTGTGGCGATGTCCGTGCAGCACGCATCCCGCTGTCGCCGTGGCAACATGCGCGGCTCGATCGCGCCACCACGTGGTTCCCGGAAGGTGAGTACCGCTGGCGTGCGTGGCTCGGCGGCGCCTGGCGGCCCACGAGATGTGGCTGTCGTGAGTGGGCGCGGCCTCGGTGGGACGCCGGGAAATCCACGGATGCGGTAGCCGCTGGCGGGCGCGGCTCGGTCAAGCGCCGCCGGGCCTACGGGAGGTGGCTGCCGTCGGCGTGCGCGGCTCGGTCGGGGCGCCGCGGGGCCTACGGGAGGTGGCTGCCGTCGGCGTGCGCGGCGCGATCGGGGGGCGCGGCCGCCCACGAGATGTGGCTGCCGCCGACGCCTGCGGCCACGCCGGATTCGAGAACGGGCTTGCGATGGGCTCTCGGCCGCTTCGCGCCGGATGGGGGAGCAGCGGGGAGCGTCCGGCACGGCCGATGTGCGGGGAGATGTGTGCGCCGGATGCCGACAGGCGCGTCCGGCGTGCCGGAGCGTCTCGCGCCCGGACAGGCTTCTCACGCGCCCGGGGAAGCGTCCGGCGTGCCCGGACCGTCTCGCCGGAGGGGCGTCCGGCGTGCCCGGACCGCGTCTCGCGCCGGGAGGGCGCTGGAGCGTCGAGGGTGGGAAGTGGGTGGGGCGTCCGGTGTGGCCGGACGCCCCGGGGTACGTCAGGCGCCGGGGAGGCGGGGGCCCTCCGCGCGCTGGGCGGCGAGCCAGGTCTCGACCTCGGCGGACGTGCGGGGCAGGCCGGCCGAGAGGTTGACCGCGCCCTCCGCGGTGACCAGGACGTCGTCCTCGATGCGGATGCCGATGCCGCGCAGTTCCGCCGGGACCAGGTCGTCCTCCGGCTGGAAGTAGAGGCCGGGCTCGACGGTGAGGACGAAGTTCTCGCCGAGCTCGCCGTCGCGGTAGCTCTCCTTGCGGGCGTGGGAGCAGTCGTGGACGTCGATGCCGAGCATGTGGCCGAAGCCGTGCAGCGTCCAGCGGCGGTAGACGGTCGACTTCGGGTCCATCGCCTCGTCCGCGCTGACCGGGAGCACACCGAGGTCGGAGAGGCCCTCGGCGAGCACGCGCATGCAGGTCTCGTGCACGTCCTTGAACTTGACGCCCGGCTTGATCAGGTCGATGCCGGCCTGCTGGGACGCGTGCACGATGTCGTAGACCTGGCGCTGCAGCGGGGAGAACGTGCCGTTGACCGGGACGGTCCGGGTGACGTCGGCGGTGTAGAGGTGGTTGCCCTCGACGCCCATGTCCATCAGCAGCAGCTCGCCGGGCGTGGTGACGCCGTTGTTGCGGACCCAGTGCAGGATCGTGGCGTGCGCGCCGGCGCCGACGATGGAGCCGTAGCCGACGTCGTTGCCGTCGTGCCGGGCGCGCAGGCCGAAGACGCCCTCGATGAGGCGCTCGGAGACGCCGCGGTCGGCCGGGATGACGCGGACCGCGTCCTCGAAGCCGCGCACGGTGGCGTCGATCGCGGCCTGCAGCTGCGCGATCTCCCACTCGTCCTTGACCAGCTTGAGCTCGGAGATGGTCCAGGCGAGCTCGCGGTCGCGGGCGCCGGCCTTCTCCGTGTCGAACGGCCGGATCGCGGCGTCGACGCGCGGGTCGAGGCGGCGCAGCACCCGGGTGCGGGCGGGCGCGCAGCCGGCCAGCGCGGCCTCGGCGTCGCGCAGTGCGGCGGTCTCGATGCCGAGCAGCGTGGACTTCTCGGCGAGTGTGTGCCGGCGGCCGACCCACAGCTCGCCGTCGCGGCTGCGGAAGAACTCGTCGGTCTCCCGGGACGAGCGCGGCCGGGTGTAGAGGACCGCGTCGTGACCGTCCCCGGACGGCGTCATGATCAGCACGCTGTCCGGGTCGTGGTCGCCGGTCAGGTACGCGAAGTCGCTGCCGGGCCGGAACGGGTGGTCGGTGTCGTTGGCCCGGACCTTCTCCTGGCCGGTCGGGATGACCAGCGTCTCGCCCGGGAACGCGGCGGACAGCCGGGCGCGGCGGGTGGCGTAGCGCTCGGCCTCGGGCCGGGCCGCGACCGTGAGCGAGTCGTCCCGCCAGCCGGAGCGCATGAACTGCAGCAGCGCCTCCGGGAAGTCGGGGTCGTGCGACTCCGTCTTCGGGGCCTCTTTCTCGGCCATGGGACCTGCCTCCCGGGGGGATGAGTGCCGGCGACGGCGGGCAGGAGGGGGTGATCTGCCGCGCCGAGGATTGTCCTCCCGACGTTACCGCGTCGGCACGCCCCCCGGCGTACCCACCCGGCGCTAATTGATCTTCGTGGTGGGGGCCCAGCGGCGGCGCAGGTCCTCCGGCGTGGGCATCGCGACGGCGCCACCGACCCGTTCGCAGACCAGCGCGGCGACCGAGAGCGCGAACTCGACGTGGTCCCGCCAGGCGGCGTGGCCGGCGGGCCGGCCGCCCTCGATCAGCCGGTACGCGAGCGCGGCCATCACGGAGTCGCCGGCGCCGGTCGCGTCCACCGCGTCGACGGCCGGTGCGGGCACGAACGACTCCTGGTCCCCGGTGGAGACCAGCGCGCCGCGGGCACCCGCGGTCACCACCACGACCGGTGCGCCCAGCGCGTGCAGCCGGCGCGCGGCCTCGGCGGGCGCGGCGCCGTAGAGGCCCTCCGCGTCCACCGAGCTGAGTTTGACCAGGTCGGCGCGCGCGGTGAACTCGGTGACCAGCGCGCGCTGACGGTCCCAGGCCGCGTCGTCCGGCAGCAGCCGCGGCCGCACGTTCGGGTCGAAGATCCGCAGCGGGCCGTCGGTGGCCCAGGCCGCGCGGGCCGCGTCCGCGAACGGTTCGCGGAGCAGGCTGATCGAGCCGCAGTAGAGCACGGCCGCGCGCGCGGTCAGTTCGGCCGGCAGGTCGGCGGGGCGGTAGAGCGCGTACGACGGTGGCTCGCCGTAGAACCGGAAGTCCGGGTCGGCGCCGTCGAACGTGGCCACCGCGAGCGCGGTCGGCGCGGTGACCCGGGCCACCGCGCGGGTGCCGACGCCGGCCTCGGTGAGGAACGCCTCGATCCGGCCGGCGAGCACGTCGTCGCCGAGCGCGCCGCCGAACTCCGCCCGGCCGGGGCCGGCCAGCCGGGCGATGCCGGTCGCCACGTTGAGCGGCGCGCCGCCGATCACCTGACGGTAGACGGGCAGACCCTCGTGCTCGGTCTCCAACAGGTCGATGAGCGCCTCGCCCAGCACGACCGCGTAGGTCATTCGGTGCCTCCCCGGATCAATTTTCTCCCGATCCTCCCAGGCCATCCGCACCATCGGCGAGTGGAACCCTGGAACAATGGGCACTGAAATATCATGATTTGTCGGATTCAGGGGTGAGGAGTGGGCGGATGCGACGAGCACTGATGGCCGGGCTCGGACTGGCGGGACTGCTCACGGCGGCCACCGGCTGCGGGTCGGAGGACCGGGACACCGCGCTGCCCTCGGCGCCGTCCACCGCGTCGGTGCTGCGCGCCTACGCCGAGGGCGGGACGTTCGCGGCCTGGGCGGCGGACCAGACCGCCGTCACGTACGATCCCGCGCTCGTGCCGATCGGCGCGAGCGCGCTGGTCACGGTCTCACCGGCGGTGGTCGACACGATGGTCCAGCTGGACGTCGAGGGTCTGCTGCCGTCCCGCGCGTACGGCGCGCACCTGCACACCAACGTCTGCGGCGCGAAGGGTGACGACGCCGGCCCGCACTACCAGCACCACCAGGACCCGAAGGCCGCCGCCTCCCCACCGTCCGTGGACCCGTCGTTCGCCAACCCCAGCAACGAGGTCTGGCTCGACTTCACCACGGACGTGGCCGGCACCGCGTCCGTCACCACCACGGTCGCCTGGCGCTTCGACCAGGTGAAGCCGCCGCGCTCACTGGTCATCCACGCCGAGCACACCAAGACCGCCCCGGGCAAGGCCGGCACCGCCGGCACCCGCCTCGCCTGCATCACGCTGCCCGAATAGCCGGGATCGGGGTTGGCCGGCCGGTCGTCGGAACGATCGGGCCGGCCACCCCGGTCACCGGGCCGGCGTCAGGAGAGGGACGCGTAGGCGCGGCGGGCCGCGGCGAGCGCGGACTCCTCGGTGAGGCCGAGCGTGGTCTTCGCCAGGACCGCGCGGGCGGCGTCCTCGACCGGGGCGCCGTCGCCGTACGCCTCGCGGAGCGTCCACTCGACCGTGGCCAGCTCCTCGTGCTGCGCCTTGACGAAGTCCGGCGTGACCGGGGCGCCGTGGCCGGGCACGATCGTGATCAGCGGGTCCAGGCGGAGCAGCGCGGCGACCGTCTCCGGCCACTGCAGCGGGTACGAGTCGTCGCCGTAGGACGGCGGCGCCGACTCCTCGACCAGGTCGCCCGCGATCACCACGCCCGCGTCCGGCACGTGCACCACGATGTCGCCGGCGGTGTGGCCGTGGCCGAGGTGCTTGAGGTGCACCAGCCGGCCACCGAGGTCGAGCGGGATCTCCTGGGCGAACGTGTCGGTCGCACCGCGCACCTCCACCCGGGCCAGGTCCGCCGCGTGCACCGGGTCGCTCTCCGACCAGCGCGCGATCCAGGCGGCACGCTGCTCCTCCGCGGTCGCCAGCAGCAACCGGTTCGCCTCCTCGTGCGCCCACACCGGGCGCATCGCGTCGGCCAGCGCGGCGTTGCCGAAGGCGTGGTCGAAGTGGTGGTGCGTGTTCACCACCGCCCACGGGAAACTGGTGATCGCCCGCGCGGCCTCGCCCAGGTCGGCGGCCTGCCGGCCGGTGGCGAGCGTGTCGACGAGCAGCGCCTCGCCGTCCCCGACGATCAGCGTCGAGTTGACGTCCAGCATGGGGTAGCGGAGCACGTAGACACGATCGGCGACCTCGACGAACCTCACGGATGACCCTTCAGTCGAACGCTCTGGACAGGAAACGTTGCCGGTCGACCAGCATCCGCTCGACGCGGCCCTCCGCGATCACCCGACGCTCCTCGTACGGCACGTCGGCGACCTCGGTGACGTGCACGTCGAACACCAGCCGGCGACCGTCGGCCGAGGCCAGCGTGGCCTGCGCGGCGACGACCCGGCCGATCGGCGTGGGCGCCAGGTGCGTCAGCTCCACCCGGACGCCGACCGTGGTCGTGCCGCTCGGCAGCTGCCGGGCGGTCGCGGCCACCGTGGCGGTCTCGGCCAGCGCCAGCACCCGCGGCGTGGCCAGCACCGGCACGTCGCCGGAGCCGAGCGCCTGGGCGGTGTCGGAGTCGCTGACCGTCAGCTCGACGCGGGCGGTCAGGCCGGGGGCGAAGACCGGCTGCTCTTCCATGGCCACAGCCTATGCGCAACACACACCGGCGCGCCGTGCAGGATCCGTCAGGATCCCGTCGCCGCAGCCTGGGCCGCGTGCGCGCGGGCGGTCAGCGCGGCGGCCAGCGCCCACGCCTCGTGGATGTCCCGGTCCGGCGCCTCCGCGCCGGCGCCGCCCGCGGTGTCGACGTGCACGGTGGCCAGCCGCAGGCGCCGCTGCAACGGCCCCTGCACCACCCGCACGCTCTGGATCCGCGTGTACGGCACGGCCACCAGCTCGCGGGTGACCACGCCCCTGGTCACCGTGAGGACCCGCGCGTTCAGGCCCACGCCCATCCGCGACCAGGCGAACGGGTGCAGCCAGCGGACCCGCGCGGGCGGCGGCTGCACCCGGACCGTGGCCAGGTCGAGGCCGGGCATGGCGAGTGCGACGAGCCGCCGGCCGGTCTCCGGGTCGCCGACCGGGAGCAGCCGGTCGGACTGCTGCTCGTTGCCGTCGCCCGGGCCCGCGACGCCGGCCACCGAGAAGCGCACGCGCAGCCACGACTTGGCCCGCCAGAACAGCGGCCAGGTGACGGTCACGGCCTGCAGCCGGTGCAGCGGCACGGTCTGGTTGCGCGTCTCCAGCAGCCCGTACGCCATCCGCAGGCCGCGGCCCTCACCGTTGAGCGGGGTGTCCCACAGCCGAAAGCCCCAGTCGTTGAGCACCCGGCGCGCCGGGGCCAGCATGACGCCGCCGACCGCCGCCAGCGTGGAGAAGATCGCCACGAGGTTGAAGTTGCCGGCGAAGCTGAACTGGACCAGCACCGACGCCACGCCGAGCGGCAGGAAGAACGTCTGCGGCGTGAGCACCTGACTCAGCACGAGATCGGCGTTGCGCACCGCGTGCAGCGGAAGATCACGATCCGCCCGGGGGTACGCGGTGGGCGCCGCCACCGCCGACGGCGTTCCCGGGTGCTCCGCCCCGGGAGTCACGCGGGTATCCGTACCGGCGAAGAGGTGTTGATCGTGAACTCGGCCGGACAGGTGCACCAGGCGCTCGCGGAGTGCTTCCGCGTCCGCGACCGTGAGGAACGCCAGCGGTGCCTCGGTCTTCCCGCCGCCGACCACCTCCAGCCGCAGTTCGGCCAGGCCGGTCAGCTGCGCCAGCAACGGACGCCGCACCTCCACCGTCTGCAGCCGCTCCAGCGGGATCGCCCGGGTGCGCCGCCAGAACAGGCCCTCGTGGATGCGCAGCTCGCGGCCGACCACGTGATAACCGGTGTTCGCCCAGTTGACCAGCGAGAAGACCACGGCGCCGACCGAGATCACCGCCAGCATGACGCCGAAGCGCTGCCAGCCGAACTCGGAGGCCTGGGACAGCGAGATCGCGCCGACGATCACCACGAACGTGCGGGCACCGTTCAGCAACGGGCTCAGCGGGTGCAGGCGCCTGCGCGGCGGGACCGCCGCCTCGTCCGTGGGCCGGCCGGCGGTGGGGGATGCGTCGGTCGGTGGTTCGTCGGTCGGTGGTTCGTCGGTCGGTGGTTCGTCCGCGGGCCGGTCCGGAAGCGGTGTGCGGTCCGTCTCGGTCATCGTCACAGACCCTCGGCGCGGTCCGCGCCCAGCGCGGTCAGCCGGTCGCGCAACCGGGACGCCTCGGCCGGCCGCAGCCCCGGCACCTTCGCGTCGCTGGCCGCCGCGGCCGTGTGCAACTGCACCGTGGCCAGGTCGAACGAGCGCTCCAGCGGGCCGGCGGTGACGTCCACGAACTGCATCCGCGCGTACGGCACGATGGACAGCCGGCGCACCAGCAGCCCGTGCCGGACCAGCAGGTCGCGCTCGCGCTCGGCGTAACCCCAGGCGCGCACGGCCCGGCCGATCACGATCGCCCGCCACACGCCGAAGAGGAGCACCAGGCCGAGCCCCACGCCGAAGATCCAGTGGTCCACCAGCACCCAGCCGGCGACCATCGCGCCCAGCATGATCACCAGCAAGATCGCGAGGCGCACCAGCTCGACCCAGATCAGGTCGTGCGACACCGGGCGCCAGTCGACCGTGTCCGGCCACGGCTCCAGCGCGTTGATGCGCACTTCGCCGCTGTCCATGGGTGCGGGCGTCTCAGTCACGGCATCCACGGTAGTCGCCGTACGCCGGGAACGCCGCGTTCAGAACGGCTCGACCGCGCGGAGGAACCGGCGGGCGTCGAGGAACCCGGAGAGGTGCTCACGATGATCGTCGCAGGCCAGCCACGTCTTGCGACGGTCCGGGGTGTGCAGCGCGGGATTGTTCCACAGCAGCCGCCACGACGCCGGGCGTTTGCAGCCCTTCGCGGAACAGATCGGCTCCGCGGGCTGGTCCGCCGGCGGCTCCTGGGGCCCGGTCATCATCACGAACCCCGCGTTTCCCGATGCGGCTGATGGGTCGCCGGGCAGCCACGGGGGAAGCCGCCCGGCGACGGCTGAAATGGTACACACGGGACCGTGGCACCTGTCCACCCACCCACGGCGAGTCCTCCCGGAGACTCCCGGCGTACTCCCAGCCCGGTGTCAGGCAAGTGTGGTTGTCTCAAGCGGCCGGAATCGGGACGTGTCACGCTTGGTGTGTCCCGCGGACTAGCCTTTGATCAAGAGAACGACAACTCGTACACGTCCCACGTTGTGGAGGACCGGTGGCCGAAGAGACCACGCCCGAGGTGCCCGTTTCCGACGGTGAGCCGGAGGCTCCGCCGGCTCCGCAGGGCACCACTCCGGCGCAGGACGCCACCCAGGTCGAGCGGGCGCTCTTCGAGGTCAAACGCGTCATCGTCGGCCAGGACCGGATGGTCGAGCGGATGTTCGTGGCGCTGCTGGCCCGCGGCCACTGCCTGATCGAGGGGGTGCCCGGCGTCGCCAAGACGCTCGCGGTCGAGACGCTGGCCAAGGTGGTCGGCGGCACGTTCTCCCGCGTCCAGTTCACGCCCGACCTGGTCCCGGCCGACATCGTCGGCACCCGGATCTACCGGCAGTCCAGCGAGAAGTTCGACGTGGAGCTCGGCCCGGTCTTCGTGAACTTCCTGCTCGCCGACGAGATCAACCGCGCGCCCGCCAAGGTCCAGTCCGCGCTGCTCGAGGTGATGGCCGAGCAGCAGGTCTCGATCGGCGGCGAGAGCCACCGCGTCCCGCACCCGTTCCTGGTGATGGCCACGCAGAACCCGATCGAGCAGGAGGGCGTCTACCCGCTGCCCGAGGCGCAGCGCGACCGCTTCCTGATGAAGATCGTGGTCGGCTACCCGACGGACGCTGAGGAGCGCGAGATCGTCTACCGGATGGGCGTACGCGCGCCGGAGCCGATGGCGATCTTCACGCCGCACGACCTGATCAAGCTGCAGCAGAAGGCCGACCAGGTCTTCGTGCACAACGCGCTGATCGACTACGCGGTCCGGGTGGTGCTCGCCACCCGCGACCCGGCCGCGCACGGCATGCAGGACGTGGCCCGGCTGATCCAGTACGGTGCCAGCCCGCGCGCCTCGCTCGGCATCGTCCGCGCCACCCGCGCGCTCGCGCTGCTCCGCGGCCGGGACTACGCGCTCCCGCAGGACATGCAGGACATCGCGCCGGACATCCTCCGCCACCGGCTGGTGCTCAGCTACGACGCGCTCGCCGACGACGTGCCGGCCGACCACGTGGTCGCCCGGATCATGGCGACCGTCCCGCTGCCCACGGTCACCCCGCGGCAGGGCGCCACCCCCGGCGCGCAGACCACACCGGCCGGCTGGCCGGGGGCCCGGTGATCGGATGATCCGGGGCATCGCGCCGGCCGAGTCGACTCGCTCCGAAGCGGTCCTCGCCCGGCTGCAACTGCTCGTCACCCGGAAACTCGACGGCCTGTTGCAGGGCGACTACGCCGGCCTGCTCCCCGGCCCCGGCACCGAGGCCGGCGAGTCGCGGGAGTACTCGCCCGGCGACGACGTGCGCCGGATGGACTGGCCGGTCACCGCGCGCACCACGGTCCCGCACGTGCGCCGCACCGTCGCCGACCGCGAACTGGAGACGTGGCTCGCGCTGGACCTCTCCGCCAGCCTCGACTTCGGCACCGCCCGCTGGCTCAAACGCGACCTCGCGGTCGCTGCCGTCGCCGCGATCGGCCACCTCACCGTGCGCGGCGGCAACCGGCTCGGCGCCGTCATCGGCACCGGTGGCAGCACCCAGCGCCGGCCCGCCCGCCCCGGCCGGAAGGAGGCGCAGGGCCTGCTCCGGCACGTGGCCGCGCTGCCCAGCACCCCCGGCCGCTCCGACCTCGGCGAGCTCGTCGACCTGCTCAACCGGCCACCCCGCCGGCGCGGCGTCGCGGTGATCATCTCCGACTTCATGTCCGACCCGGCCACCTGGACCCGGCCGGTGAAGAAACTCGCGGTCCGGCACGACGTGCTGGCCATCGAGATCGTCGATCCGCGCGAGCTGGAACTGCCGGACGTCGGCGTGCTCGCCGTCGTCGACCCGGAGACCGGCGCCGTGCACGAGGTCCAGACCTCCGACCCCAAGCTGCGCCGGCGGTACGCTGAGGGAGCCGCCGCGCAACGTGCGGCCATCGCGTCCGCACTGCGCGGCGCCGGCGCGGCCCACCTGCGGCTGCGCACCGATTCCGACTGGCTGCTCGACATGGTTCGCTTCGTGGCCGCCCAGCGGCACGCCCGGACCCGAGGGACGACCCGATGATTCGCTTCCTGGAACCGTTCTGGCTGCTCCTGGTGCTGCCGGTGCTCGCCACCGCCGGCGCCTACGTCTGGCGGCAACTACGCAAGAGCACGGTCGCGGTCCGCTTCAGCAACGTGGAACTCCTGCGCACCCTCGCCCCCAAGGGCCTCGGCTGGCGCAAACACATCGGCCCGACCGCGTTCCTGCTCGCGCTGCTCACGCTGGCGCTCGGCATGGGCCGCCCGTCCGTCGACCGTGAGGAACCGCTCGAACGCGCCACCATCATCCTCGCCATGGACGTGTCCCTGTCCATGCAGGCCGACGACGTGGCACCGAACCGGCTCGAGGCCGCACAGGTCGCCGCCAAACAGTTCGTCGGCGAACTCCCCGAGACGTTCAACGTCGGCCTGGTCTCCTTCGCCAAGTCCGCGAACGTGCTGGTCGCCCCGACCAAGGACCGCTCCGCCGTCCGCGCCGCCATCGACGGCCTCACGCTCGCCGAGGCCACCGCCACCGGCGAGGCCGTCTTCACCTCCCTCGACGCGATCCGCTCCGTCCCCGCCGACGGCGCCGAGGGCGCCCCACCGGCCCGCATCGTCCTCCTCTCCGACGGCTACCGGACATCCGGCCGCTCGATCGAGGAAGCCGGCGCCGCCGCCGTCGCCGCGAACGTCCCCGTCTCCACGATCGCGTTCGGCACCGACAGCGGCATCGTCGACATCGCCGGCGAACTCCAGCCCGTACCGGTCGACCGCTACTCGCTCGCCCAACTCGCGGAGGCCACCAAGGGCTTCTTCTACGAGGCGGCATCGGTGAGCGAGCTGAAGCAGGTCTACGAGGACATGGGCAGCTCGATCGGCTACCGGATAGAGCCACGCGAGGTCACCCAGTGGTACGCGGGCTTCGCCCTGCTGCTCGGCCTGGTAGCGGCGGTCTGCAGCCTCCTCTGGTCCTCTCGGCTGCCGTAGCGCCGGTTTCCATCGCGCCGGTTTCCATCGCGCCGGTTTCGCCTTGCCGGTGCGGTGCAGGGCGCCTCCGGCGGGCCTCGGGTTCCGGGGAGAGGCGTTTCGTCCCGTGTGACTGGCGGGCGTCCCGCTCCATGGCGAGTCGGCCGTCGAACGTACGTGGGAGCCCTTATGGCGCGTGCACAAGGGCTCCCACGTCGGAGCTAGTTCGCCGTCGGTTCGAGAGCCTCGGCGACCGCCCAGGAATCCTCGAACATGTGGTAGCGGGTGATGAGCCCGTTGCGGACTTCGATGTCATAGGCGAAGTCGGTGGTGATGTCTCGGCCGGTGGAGAGCACCGTGGTCTTCAGGTCGCCGAGCAGGACGCACCGGTCCCCGTCCCCGATGATGGTGTCGATGGTGAACTGTTCGACCTTGGCCATCTGGCCGAGCTCGGTGTAGAACTCGGCGACGCCGGCGCGGCCCTCCCGGGGGCCGATCCACGGCACGACCGCAGTGTTGCCCGGAATGGACCAGTCCACCTTCTCGTCGAAGCGCTCGGCCAAGGAGGTCGGCGAGGCGCCGGCGAGCAGTTGATCGAACAGGGCGGTCGCCACCGTCCGGCAGGACGGATCCGAGGCTGCCGACGAGGGCGCGCTCGTGGCCGTTTCCTGCGCGGAGGTGCATGCGCCGAGGAACATGAGCACGGGTGCGGCCACGGCGACGAGTGCGGCTCGGGTCCAGCGTCGGCGTCCCGGCCGGGACGACGGAGAAGACTTTTCGTTGCTTGCCATTTTTGGAATCACTTTCGGGTGGTGGTGAAAGGGGGCTGGGTACTTGCTCAGCGGTCGATGGCGGCCATGCCTGCTTCGTCATGACGGTCACCGAGGGCCGGGGCCAGCACGTTCAGACGGGTGACCTGGTCCTCGGTGAGCTCGATCGCAGTGGCGGCGGTGTTCTCCTCCAGTCGGTCGGTGCGGGTGGTGCCGGGGATGGGAGCGATGTCGTCGCCTTGGGCGAGTAGCCAGGCGAGGGCGACCTGCGCCGGGGTGGCTTCCGCCTCGGCGGCGACGGCGTGGACCTCGTCGACGATGTGCAGGTTGCGTTCGAGGTTGCCGCCGGTGAAACGCGGATTGGTGCGCCGCCAGTCGTCGGCGTCGAGGCCGTCGAGTGAGCGAATGGTGCCGGTCAGGAATCCGTGCCCGAGCGGGGAGTAGGGCACCAGCCCGATGCCCAGTTCACGCAGCACCGGCAGGATCTCGGCCTCGGGGTCACGGGTCCACAGGGAGTACTCGGTCTGCACCGCGGCGATCGGGTGCACGGCATGCGCCCGCCGGATGGTTGCCGGTCCCGCCTCGGACAGGCCGATATGGCGGATCTTGCCCTCGGCCACCAGTTCGGCGAGTTCCCCGACGGTCTCCTCGATGGGCGTGTCAGGGTCGACGCGGTGCTGGTAGTACAGGTCGATGTGGTCGGTGCCGAGCCGCTTGAGCGACCCTTCGACAGCGAGGCGGATATTGGCCGGAGTGCTGTCCGCGCCGGGCCGGCCGGTGTGGGAGACGAGGCCGAATTTTGTGGCCAGCACCACCTCGTCACGGCGCCCTCGGATGGCCCGGCCGACCAGGTCCTCGTTGGTGAAGGGCCCGTACACCTCGGCGGTGTCGAGGTGGCTGACGCCGAGGTCGAGCGCGCGGCGGATGGTGCTGATGCCTTGTTCGTCGACGCGTCCGGCGCCGGTGTAGAAGACCGACATGCCCATCGCGCCCAGTCCGATGCGGGAGACCTTGAGGCCGCCGAGCGACGTGGTTTCCATGGTGATGATCCCTCGTGTCGATATGAGTCCGACCACTTGTGGGCCGATCGGTCCAGAACGCTAGCACATCGGGACCGCTCGGTCCTATAGTCTGTGGCGAGAGATGACATGGCGGCCGTGAACTGGGCGGCGCCGTACTGGATCCGGATCAAGGAGATGCCGTCATGGCTGATTCCCCGAACGCGGCGTTCGGCCGCCCGCGCGAGTTCGACCTCGACGAGGCGCTGGAGCGTGCCATGCAGGTGTTCTGGGCGCGCGGGTACGACGGCGCCAGCCTGTCCGATCTGATCGGCGCGATGGGAATCACCAAGTCGAGCATGTATGCCGCTTACGGCAACAAGGAGCAGTTGTTCCGCAAGGCTCTGCAGCGCTATGCCGAGGGGCCCGCCTCCTACGCGACCCGAGCCTTGAAGGAGCCGACCGCCCGGGCGGTGGCCGAGACGTTCCTGCGCGGAGCGGTCCGCACGGTGACGACCCCCGGCAGGCCGGTCGGGTGCATGTCCGTCCAGGGCGCACTCGCCTTGAGCGAGCAGGGGCGCGCCGCGCATGACGTGCTCGTCGACTGGCGCAACGATGCCGGCGTCCGTCTTGAGGAGCGCTTCCAGCGCGCCGTCGACGAGGGTGATCTTCCCGGCGGCGCCGACCCGAGGCGCTTGGCCCGCTTCATCATGACCACCGGCTTCGGTCTTGCGGTTCAGGCCGCGAACGGCCTGGCCACCGAAGACCTCGACGAGATCGTCGACACGGCCCTGTCCAACTGGCCGTCGTAGCGACTCCGAACATCAAGTAACGCCCCCGGCCGTCCTGGCCGGGGGCCGGGGTTCACGCGTCCCTTTTGTGGACCGATCGGAACATAAATGGAGAGGGGAAAAGGATGAAACACACCATCGGTGTCGGCATCGTCGGCTTGAGCGCCTCGGGGGGCTGGGCGGCGGGAGGACACCTACCGGCCCTGTCCGCGGTCGACGGTCTCGAACTGACGGCCCTGGTGGCAAGCTCGGACGCCTCGACCGGCGCGGCCGGCGCCAGGTACGGGGTGCCCGCGTACTCGTCGGTCGACCAGCTCGCCCGGGACAAGAACGTCGACCTTGTCGTCGTCGCCGTGAAAGTGCCCCGGCATCGCGAGCTCGTGCTGCCCGCGCTGCACGCGGGCGTGCCTGTGCTCAGCGAGTGGCCGTTCGCTCTCGACCTGCCCGAGGCCGAAGAGATGCGGCGCGCCGCCGGCGCAACGCCGACCTTCGTCGGGCTGCAGGGACGTTCCTCGCCCACCTTCCGCTGGGTGGCCGACCTCGTTTCCGGCGGATACGTCGGAGAGGTGCTGTCCGCGACCGTGGTGGCGTCCTCGTCGGAGTGGGGCACCCCGGTCTCCGAGCGCATGCGCTACACCCTCGACCACACGCTCGGGGCCACGATGCTCACCATCGCGTTCGGGCACGCCATCGACCTCGTGTCGATGGTCCTCGGCGAGTTGCAGGACGTGGTCGCCACCACCGCGGTCCGCCGGCCCCGCATCCCCCTGGGCCGCACCGGTCAGACGGTCCCGATGACCGCCGAGGACCAGATCGCCGTCTCCGGCACGCTGCCCGGTGGAGCCGTGCTCTCCGTTCATCATCGGGGCGCAACAGCGTCCGGCCCCGGCTTCTCGCTGCTGATCGACGGCACGGACGGCGTCCTCGAGATCACCGCACCCAACCATCCGCACCTCAGCCCGGTCACGGTGCGTGGCGCGCGTGGTCATGCCCGGCCGGCGGTGCTGACGCTGCCCGACGGCTACGACGCCTACCCCCACCTCGCCGGCACACCGATCCACACGCTGACCCACGCGTACGCCGCGATCCGCGACGACCTTCGGATGGGCACCGCGACCGCACCGGACTTCGCCCATGCCGTCACCCGCCACCGGCTCCTGGACGCGATCGTGCGGTCCGCCGCCGATGGCCGCCGGATCCAGCTCTGATGAGGAAGCCATGAACACCACCACCGCACCCCCACAGAAGCCGGCCACACACCGGCACGGCTGGGCCGGCGTCGTATCCCTGAGCCTCGGCGTGTTCGCCCTCGTCATGGCCGAATTCCTGCCCGCGAGCCTGCTCCCGTATATCGCCGACGACCTTGGCGTCACGCCGGGAGCCACGGGTCAGGCCGTCACCATGACCGCCGTCACCGCCGGCTTCGCCGGACTTCTCCTCCCGGTCGCGCTACCCCGGTTCGACCGGCGTCATCTGATGCTCGTGCTCACGGCGGGCGCGATCGTCTCGAACCTGCTCGTGGCGGTGGCCCCCCATCTAGGCGTGTTGCTCGCCGCCCGCGCCCTGTTGGGTGTCGCCCTGGGCGGATTCTGGGCTCTGGCGATCGCGGTAACGGCCCACCTGGTACCTCGGGATCACCTCGGCCGGGCCGTGACCGTCGTCAACAGCGGCGTCGCGCTCGCCACCATCGCTGCGGTGCCGCTCGGAACCTGGCTCGGTGAACTCTGGGGATGGCGTCCGGTCTTCCTCGCCGCGGCTACGGTCGCAACGCTCGCGCTGGTCGTCCAAGCCGCGACACTGCCCACCATCGCCTCCCGCACGGCAGGAGGCCTGCGTGCCCTCCGCTCGACGATGCGCTCCGGCTTCCTGCTGGCCGGACTGTTGGCGATTCTGCTGATCGCCGCCGGACAGTTCACCGGTTACACCTACATTCGGCCGGCTATCGAAAGTCTGCCCGCCATCGATGCCGGCGGCATCGCCGTACTGTTGCTCATCTACGGAATCGCCAACGTCATCGGCACCGCCCTCAGCGGCATCTTGGCCGACCGTGCCCTGCGGATCGCCACGCTGGTCTTCCCGGCCGCGCTCGGAGCCGGGATGCTCGCCTTGACCTTCACCGCCGGCTCGATTCCCGCCCTGGTCATCTCTGTTGCCCTGTGGGGCTTCGGATTCGGCGGAGTCCCCACCACGGCGCAGACCTGGGGAGCTCGCGTCGAGCCGCAACGACTCGAGCCAGTCGGCGGGCTGATCGTGACCGCATTCCAGATTGCCATCGCCCTGGGCGCTGTCGTCGGCGGCCTGCTCCTCGACAACATCGCGCCCACCAGTCCCCTGATCGCCGGCAGTATCGTCACCATTGCCGGCGCCTTACTGCTGACCAGCCTGCGCCGACGACGTGGATGAGTCCACCTCTCATCAAGGCGTATCGACGCAGGCAGTCTTGCCGCGTCGGTGGCCGGACTGTCTTTCCTTCATCCGCTCGGACACGACAACAGTGTTTCGGTATCGAGTCGACTCGATACCCGAAATTTCGGCATATGTGAGTACTGGCAAGCGCAGTAGCGCGGTCTTCCCGCCGCCGCGGCCGTCCGCCCGTGAGCGGGTGATGCACGCGCCGCCATTCCCGCCCCCGCCGTCGCGTCCACCTGCTTGAACGCGTCGTGCCCAGTGCGGTTTCTTCGCGCGTCCCGCGCAGACCGCCACCGCCTGGCTGCCCCGCCTGCCGTCGACCACCCCTCGGGGTGCAGATCATCGCCGGGTCCGCCACCACCACGCCAACCGCCACCACACCACGCGAATCGACAGGTCTGGCCACCGCCCAGCCCTCACCGATGTGACCAAGGCCGGCGGGCCCGGCGATGATCTGCTCGGCTCGGCCTGGAAGACGGCAGACGGGCAGCCAGGCACGCCCCGCCCCACCCACGAAAAAACAGCCGGGCCGGTGACCCCGAGCCGGCTCGAACTCCGCTCTCTCCCCGAAGCGCGAGGCCTGCCGGAGGCGCCCTGCACCGCACCAGCGAAACAAAACTAGCCTCCTAGGAAGACCTACACGCTGTGCGCGAGGCAGCCGCGAAAAGCGTTCTTCCTGTCCGCCCGAGTGGATCAGGATGCGCCCGTGGATGCCGGCCTGGACGCGGAAGATTCTGGCCGGTTGCACGCGGTGGGCTGTTCGCGGCGGAGGCCAAGGACCGTGGTGTGTTCGTCGGCTGGTTCGGGTGCCGAGCGCGGGGGTGTGCGGTACGAGATCCCCCGGGAGTGGTGGGGCGGCTTCGGTGCGGGGACGCCGTTCGGCGTCCCCATCGGGTCAGCTGGGGGTGGCGCTGGCGAGGACGAACAGGGTGACGACCCAGGCGGTGGCCAGCATCAGGCCGAGCGGGGCTACGTAACGGCTCATGGTGGTGTCTCCGGCGGCGACGAGCCCTGCCGGCGCGGCGGGGCCGCGGGGTGGCAGGGGGAGATCAACGCGCACACGCTCCCGGCGCCCGTGGCGGCGCGACACGCACACGGGCGGAGGCCCGGCCCCGGGAAGTGGGGGCGGGATGGTGTCAGGAAGCGGTCACCGGGTCAGTCGCTGAATGGAGACGCCGGGAGCGGCGTCAGCGGAACTGACGGGTGGCCCGGCTATGACTGGGGGGATCGCTATCTCGCATAGCAATCACCTCCCGCAGTCGTTCCGGACCGAACCGAGGCCACCTTACACCCGTTGCGCGCGACCGTGTTTGACCATCCGGTGAACCCGGGGGTCGTGTCGCGTATGGACGGCGTGTGCGGGGCGAGCGGCGGCCGGCGCGCGTAACGCCAGCTCAACGGGTTGGATTCCCGGGACGAGGACCGGCCAAACCTGTCGATCTTTGATCCACGTCACGAACGGTGATCAACACCGAGCGTGACCGTTGTCCGATCATGGACAACGGTCACCGCAACCCGATCGTGACGTGTCAGTGCGCGGCCACGGTCGGCAGCGCGAGCGCGGCCACGGCGGGGAGCGTGGGGGAACCGGCGGTCAGGTAGGCGTCGTGCACGGTGGACGGTGCGGTGGGCAGCGGGAGCGCGCCGAACGCGGGTGCGGACGGCGGGGTGCCGTGACCGAAGCCGAGCAGGCTCCCGGCGGGCACGCGGGCGATCCAGTCGGCGCCGGATCGGGCGGCCCAGACGCGTACCCCCGGGAAGTCGGTGGCCTCGGCGCCGCCGATGCCGGGCGCGCCGAGCGCGACCAGGTCGGTGACCGTGGGGGCGCCGGCGCGGACGGCCAGGCCGGCCACGATCGCGCCGTAGCTGTGACCGACCAGCGTGACGGGTACGCCGGGGCGGGCACTGCCGAGCGCGGCCAGCAGCTCGGTGAGGGCGCGGGCGCCGGAGCGGGCCACCTCCTGGCGGGCGGCGGAGACGCCGACGCCGTCCGGTGGGTCGTAGCCGAGCCAGGCGACGACCGCGACGCGGGCGTGCGGGTCGCGGGCGAGCGCGGCCCGGTGGATCGCGCGGGCCTGGACCGCGGGGGCGCGCCGGGCGACGTCGCCGAGGCCGCGGGTGAACGTGCCGAGCGTGGTGGCGACGCCGGGGACGACGACCGTGATCCGGGCGGCGGTGGTGAGGTCGCCGACCACCTCGACGGCCTGCCCGTCGCCGCGCGGGTCGAAGCCGAGGAACGTGCGGCCGGCCCAGGTCGCGTAGGGCGGCCCGGCCGCGCGCATCGACGCGGTGCTGAGCGCGTAGAGCCGGTCGACGCGGAGCGCGCACTCGGGTGCGGTGGCGCAGCCGGCCAGCGTTCCCGCGATGGTGGCGGCCATCCGGGGCCGGACCCGGCCGGGGTGGTGCGCCGGCAGCATCGGCAGGTGTGCCCACAGCACCACGGCGACCAGGGCGGTGATCAGCATGCGTCCCGTCATGGCGGTCCTCTCCTCGCTGGAGAGGACACCGTGCGGTGCCGGCCGCGGGTGTCTCGTCCCTCCCCAGAGCCGCCTTTCGACTGGCTTTCCGGAGGTACGTGACCGAATCGTGATCCGTTCACCACGGCCGGGGTAGTACTACTCGCCGGGGGAGATCAACCCGGTCTCGTAGGCGAGCACGACCGCCTGGGCCCGGTCGCGCAGGCCGAGTTTGCCGAGGATGCGGCCGACGTGGGTCTTCACGGTCTGCTCCGCGACCACCAGCTCGGCGGCGATCTCGGTGTTCGAGCGGCCGCGCGCGATCAGCCGCAGCACCTCGGTCTCCCGGGCGGTGAGCGCGTTCAGCGCGGTCGGGCGCGGCCGTTCCCGCGGTGCCGGGCGCGCGGTGAACTCGGCGATCAGCCGGCGGGTGACGGACGGGGCCAGCAGCGCCTCGCCGGCGGCGACCACCCGCACGGCCTGCACCAGGTCGGCGCCGGGCGCGTCCTTGAGCAGGAACCCGCTGGCACCGGCGCGCAGCGCCTCGAAGACGTAGTCGTCCAGGTCGAACGTGGTCAGGATGAGCACCTTGGGCCGGTCGGCGCCGGGGTCGGCGAGCAGCCGCCGGGTCGCCTCCAGCCCGTCCATGACCGGCATGCGGACGTCCATCAGCACCACGTCCGGGTCGAGCCGGCGGGTCTCGGTGACGGCCTGCTCGCCGTTCGCGGCGGAGCCGACGACCACCAGGTCGGGCTGGGCGGCGAGCAGCGCGCCGAAACCCTCGCGCACCATCGCCTGGTCGTCGGCGATCAACAGCTTGATCAAGGAACCTCCACGGCCAGGGGAAGGGTGGCGGACACCTCGAAACCGCCACGGGACGGCATCGCGACGAACGTGCCGCCGAGAGCCTGCGCGCGCTCCCGCATCCCCATCAAACCGTGCCCGGATCCGGCGGGCGACAGCGACGTGGAGCCGGCCGGTGCCGGCCCGTTCGCCACGGTGACGCGCAACGCGCCGTTCTCCGGGAAGACCGTCACCCGCACCACCGCGCCCGGCGCGTGCCGGCCCGCGTTCGCCACCGCCTCCTGCACGATCCGGTACGCGGCCAGCGACACCGGCTCCGGCGGCGCCGGCTCGATCTCGTCCGTCTCGAGCGTGACCGGCATGCCGGCCCGGGACGCGGTGGCGATCAGCGTGGGCAGGTCGGCGAGCGTGGGCTGCGGCGTCAGCTGCGGGTCGTCCGGGCGGCTGGTGCGCAGCACGCCGAGCAGCCGCCGCATGTCGGCCAGCGTCTCCCGGGCCGCGTCGGCGATCGCGGTGAACTCGTCGCGGGCCGGGCCGGGCAGCTCGGCCAGCCGGTACGGGGCGGTCTCCGCGCGTACCGCGATCATCGACATGTGGTGGGCGACCACGTCGTGCATCTCGCGCGCGATCCGGGCTCGTTCCTCCAGCACCGCGCGCTGTGCCCGGGCCAGGTCGGTGATCTCCTCCTGCACCTCCAGGCTCTGCTGGGCGCGGGTGCGCCGCCGCACCTGGTCGCCGAGGACGATCACGACGAGGAACAGCAGCCAGACGACGAACGCGTTGTTGTCCGGCGTGAAGCGGAAGCAGGGGATCGCCATCAGCAGCGCGACCCAGAGCGCCGTGCCGCCGGTGGCCCGGGCCGAGACGACGCCGAACACCAGCAGCAGGACGAGGACCTGCACCGGGTTCCACGGCCAGTCCCCGTTCTCCCGCTCGACCCAGAGCGCGCCGATGAACGTGCCGGCGTACGCGAACCGCCACGCGATCACCGGCCGCCAGAAGACGAACAGCAGTGGTGCCGTGCCGGACAGCGAGAGCAGCGTCGCGATCTCGACCGAGAGGTCGCGCTGCGTCTGCAGATAGGCCGCGCCCCCGGCGGTCAGCGCGACGATCACCACCAGCCCCGGCGGTACGAGCCAGGGACGCGTCCGGGCCCACCGCGAGCCCGGCCGCGGCGGCGGGAACGGGTAGTCCGCACCGGCGACGAGGCGGCCCAGGTCGCGCAGCGGGGCGGGCCGGCGGAAGCGTGATGCGGAGGGCACACGGGCAGGCTACGGCGGGTGACGGCCCGGTGTCGTGCCCCTCCGGTGCTCATACCGTGGTATGACCCGGCTCACCGGCGCCGATGGTTACCGTTTACCAATCGGTAGCACCTAGGCTCAGCCCGACCGCCCGCCGACCGGCAGGCCGAGAGAGGGAGTGACCGTGGCGCGCACGGTGCTGGTGACCGGAGGCAACCGCGGGATCGGGCTGTCCATCGCGCAGGCCTTCGCCAAGCAGGGCGACCGGGTGGCGATCACCCATCGGGGTTCCGGCGCACCCGACGGCGACCTGTTCGGCGTGCAGTGCGACATGACCGACCCGGCCTCGATCGACGCCGCGTTCACCCAGGTCGAGGAGAAGCTCGGCCCGGTCGAGGTGCTGGTGGCGAACGCCGGCATGACCGCGGACACGCTGTTGCTGCGGATGACGGACGAGCAGTTCACCGACGTGGTCGAGACGAACCTGACCGGCGCGTTCCGGGTGGCCAAGCGCGCCACGCCGAAGATGGTCCGCGCCCGGTGGGGTCGCATGATCTTCATTTCCTCCGTGGTCGGCCTGTCCGGCAACCCGGGCCAGGTCAACTACGCGGCCAGCAAGGCTGGCCTGGTCGGCGTGGCCCGGTCGATCACGCGGGAGCTGGCGTCGCGCAACATCACGGCGAACGTGGTGGCGCCCGGCTTCATCGACACCGCGATGACCGACGTGCTCTCCGACGAGCGCAAGGCGGAGATCCGCAAGCAGATCCCGCTCGGCCGGATGGCCACGCCGGAGGAGGTCGCGTCCGTGGTGACGTGGCTGGCGAGCGACGGCGCGGTCTACGTGACCGGCGCGGTCATCCCGGTCGACGGCGGCATGGGCATGGGTCACTGAACCACTTCTATAAAGGGATAACGAACAGTGTCTGGATTGCTTGCGGGCAAGCGCCTGCTGATCACCGGCGTGCTCACCGATCAGTCGATCGCGTTCTCCACGGCCAAGCTCGCGCAGGAGGCCGGCGCGGAGGTCGTGCTGACCGGCTTCGGCCGGCTGTCGCTGGTCGAGCGCACCGCGAAGCGCCTGCCCAAGCCGGTGCCGGTCATCGAGCTGGACGTGTCGAGCAAGGAGCACCTGGACGGGCTGGCCGACAAGGTGCGTGAGCACGTCGACGGGCTGGACGGCGTGGTGCACTCGATCGGCTTCGCGCCGCAGAGCTGCCTCGGCGGCGGGTTCATGGACGCGCCGTGGGAGGACGTGGCCACGGCCGTGCAGGTCTCCACGTACTCGTACCCGGCGCTGGCCAAGGCCTGCGCGCCGCTGATGGCGCCCGGCTCCGGCATCGTCGGCCTCACGTTCGACGCGACCGTGGCCTGGCCGGTCTACGACTGGATGGGCGTCGCCAAGGCGGGCCTGGAGTCGGCGAACCGCTACCTGGCGCTGCACCTCGGCAAGGACGGCATCCGCAGCAACCTGGTCGCGGCCGGCCCGCTGCGCACGATGGCCGCGAAGTCCATCCCCGGCTTCGAGCAGTTCGAGGAGGAGTGGACCAAGCGGGCCCCGATCAAGTGGGACCTCTACGACACCGAGCCGGCTGCGAAGGCGATCCTGGCGCTGCTGTCCGACTGGTTCCCGGCCACCACCGGCGAGATCATCCACGTCGACGGCGGATTCCACGCGATCGGCGCCTGAGGCGGGAGCCATCAGCGGGTACGGCTGACGTCGTACCCGCTGATGGTGTTGTGTTTGTCGCGTTTCTGGGGGCTGCCGCCGAACGGCGCGGGTGAAGCGGGCAGACTGGGGGCCGTGGGTTACGACGCGTTGCTGGTGATGTCGTTCGGCGGGCCCGAGGGCCCCGATGACGTGATGCCGTTCCTGGAGAACGTGGTCCGGGGCCGTGGGGTGCCGCGCGAGCGCCTGCTCGCGGTGGCCGAGCACTACATGCACTTCGGCGGCGTGTCCCCGATCAATCAGCAGTGCCGCGAGCTGATCGCCGCGCTGACGGCCGACTTCGCCGCGAACGGCCTGGACCTGCCGATCTACTGGGGCAACCGCAACTGGCATCCGATGATGGCGGACACGCTGGCCCAGATGAAGGCGGATGGGATCAAGAACGCGCTCGGCTTCGCGACCAGCGCGTACGGCGGCTACTCGTCCTGCCGGCAGTACTGGGAGGACATCGAGAAGGGCCGGGCCGCGGTCGAGGGCGCGCCCGAGATCCACAAGCTGCGCCAGTTCTGGGACCACCCGGGCTTCGTCGAGCCGCACGCGGACGCGCTGCGCGACGCGCTGGCCACGCTCGACCCGGCACGCCGGGCGACGACCCGGATCGTGTTCACCGCGCACTCCATCCCGAACTCGATGGCGGCCACCGCGGGCCCGACCGGCGGGCGGTACGAGGCGCAGCTGAACGAGACCGCCGCCCTGGTGGCGGAGAAGGCCGGCGCCGGCCCGGAGTGGGACCTGGTCTGGCAGAGCCGCTCCGGCCCGCCGCAGGTGCCGTGGCTGGAGCCGGACATCAACGACCACCTGGCCGAGCTCGCCGAGAAGGGCGTCACGGACGTCGCGGTCAGCCCGATCGGCTTCGTCTCCGACCACCTCGAGGTGGCCTGGGACCTGGACAACGAGGCCAAGGAGACCGCGGCTGAGCTGGGCCTGGGCTACGCCCGCGCCGGCACCCCCGGTCACGACCCGCGCTATGTGACCATGGTGCGCGAGCTGGTGCTGGAGCGGCTGTCCGAGCCCGCCACCGACGGTGTCCGGGCGCCGTTCACCGCGCCCGAGCCGGTCTGTGTGTCGGCTCCGGGGCGGCGGTTGGGCAGCATCCCGGTGTGGGACTACTGTGCGGTGGACTGCTGCAAGCCGCCGGCGCGTCCGGCTCGATGAGCTTCCGTGGTGTGATCTTCCCGAGGGAGAGGCCGATGGGTGCCGAGCGCAAGCCGGTGGAGAGCTGGCTGACCGACATGGACGGCGTGCTGGTGCACGAGGGCCAGCCGGTGCCGGGCGCGCCCGAGTTCATCAACCGGCTGCGGTCGTCCGGCAAGCCGTTCCTGATCCTGACGAACAACTCGATCTACACGCCGCGGGACCTGCACGCGCGGCTGTCCCGGATGGGTTTCGAGGTGCCGGAGTCGGCGATCTGGACGGCCGCGCTCGCCACCGCGCAGTTCCTGTCCGACCAGCGGCCGGGCGGCACGGCGTACGTGATCGGTGAGGCCGGGCTGACCACGGCGATGCACGCGGTCGGCTACATCCTGTCCGACTACGACCCGGACTACGTGGTGCTCGGCGAGACCCGGACGTACAGCTTCGAGGCGATCACCAAGGCCGTCCGGCTGATCAACGACGGCGCGAAGTTCATCTGCACGAACCCGGACCCGACCGGTCCGTCCGTCGAGGGCGCGCTGCCGGCCGCCGGCTCGGTCGCCGCGATGATCTCCAAGGCCACCGGGGTCGACCCGTACTTCGTGGGCAAGCCGAACCCGATGATGATGCGGTCCGCGCTGAACACCATCGAGGCGCACTCGGAGACGACCGCGATGATCGGCGACCGGATGGACACGGACGTCCTCTGCGGACTGGAGGCGGGACTGCACACGATCCTGGTGCTGTCCGGCATCTCGGACGAGGTGGAGGCGGACCGCTACCCCTACCGTCCGTCGCGTGTGGTCAACTCCGTCGCGGACCTGATCGACGAGATCTGAGAGATCCTTGTAGGCTGCCCCCGGACTTTCGCAGACCAGGGGAGATGCACATGACCGACGTTGCGGACAACGGGGCCACGCGCGGCACGACCAGCGTGGACGACGAGGTCGTCGAGAAGATCGCGGCCGCGGCCGCCCGGGCCGTGCCGGGCGTGACCGACCTCGGCGGCGACGTGGCGCGCTTCTTCAACACCGTGTTCGACCGGGTCGGGCTGGACTCGGTCGGCGACGCCACCCGCGGCGTCAACGCGAAGATCACCGGCACCGCCGCCGAGATCAACGTCGTGCTGGTGATCGAGGCCGGCTCGGTCGTCGCGGACGTGACCGAGGCCGTGCGGGTCGCCGTGATCGAGGCGGTCGAGAAGTACGGCCTGACCGTGTCCGCCGTCAACGTGAAGGTCGACGACATCGAGGTCGGCGGGGCCACCCCGTCGGTATAGTCCTATGCTGTGCCGAATTTCGATACGGTGAACCGGCGCCTGCTCGCTGAGCTGCAGCGCAACGCGCGACAGACGAACCGCGAGCTGGCCCGGATCATCGGCACGGCCGAGTCCACCTGTCTGGAACGCGTGCGGCTGCTGCACGCGGACGGCGTCATCACCGGCCACCATACCGAGGTCGACCTGCCCGCGCTGGGCCGCCCGGTGCAGGCCATCATCGGCGTGCGCCTGCAACCCAAGACCCGGGTGGCCGTCGACGAGTTCCGCGCGCTGGCGCTGGCACTGCCGGAGACGATCGCGGCCTTCCACACCGCGGGCGCCGAGGACTTCCTGGTGCACGTGGCCGTGCCCGGCACCGGCGAACTGGACTCGTTCGTCCTCGACCGCCTCGCCGCGCACTGGGCCGTCGCGGAACTGCGCACCACGCTGGTCTACCAGCACTCCCGCCGCCGGCCCGTCGAGCCGCTGCTCTAGGTTTTCGCGCGACCACGCCGGAACCGGCAGGGAGGCCGCCCGCGGCCGACCGGTGCCCGCGGGAGCATGCGGAAACCGGCCACGCCGGAAGCGGGAAAATCTATTCCTGGATCGTGACGAAGTCGATCAGGCGCTCCATCGAATTGATCAGCGGTGTCTCCAGGTCGCGGTAGCTGCTGACCGAGGTCAGGACGCGACGCCACATGTCCTGCGGGGTGGCGACGCCGAGCGCGGCGCACACACCCTCCTTCCACGACACGCCACGCGGCACCTCCGGCCAGGCACGGATGCCGACCCGCTCCGGCTTCACGGCCTGCCAGATGTCCACGTAGGGGTGCCCGGTCACCAGCACGTGCGGCGACGTCACGGACGCGACGATGCGGCTCTCCTTGGAGCCGGGGACCAGGTGGTCGACGAGCACGCCGAGGCGGCGCCCGCTGGACGGCCGGAAGTCCGCCACGGCCGCGGCGAGGTCGTCGATGCCGTCCAGCGGCTCCACGACCACACCCTCGATGCGCAGGTCGTCGCCCCAGACCCGTTCGACGAGCGTGGCGTCGTGGATGCCCTCGACCCAGATGCGGCTGGCCCTGGCGACCTGTGCGGGCACGTCCGCGACCGCGATCGAACCGGACGCGGTCAGTCGGCGGCCCGGCCCGGCCTGCTTCGCGACCGGACGGGTCAGCGTGACCGGCACGCCGTCGAGCAGGAACGCGGCCGGGTCGAGCGGGAAGTTGCGGCGGCGGCCGTGCCGGTCCTCCAGCACCACCGCGCCGTACTCGAAGCCGACCACCGCGCCGCAGAAGCCGGACGACACGTCCTCCACGACCAGGTCGAGTTCGGCCTCCACGACCGGGATCGTCCTGCGGCGGCGCCGGTTCCCGGCCAGTACGTCCTCCCCATACATGGTCAGGACGGTAACCCGCTCACGTTTGCGGAACCATCACCCACGCCGTGGTCGCGTGACGTTCTCGACAGTGCGACGCGCGACATTCGTCGTACCCACGCCGTACCCTTCTCTGCATGTCCCCCACCGCAGGCGCCACGACGCTGGTGGCGCGCCGGTCGACCCGGTTCACGGCCTGGGTGCGCGCCTGGCGTGCCGGCCTCGTCCCGTTCGACGACCTGGCCGAGGAAATCACCAGTTTCGCCCCCGACGAGGAGCACCTGGCCGCCGACGCCCCCGGCACCTGGTCCGACGTCGCACTCAGCGCCGCGCTCCCCGCGTTCGCGAAGGTGCACCCGGACGAGATCCGCCTGGTGCTGCCGGTCCCCGGCGACCCGCGCGGGCTGCCCGGCCCCGGCGAGTTCACGAACGCGGCGCTGCTGGCCGGCGAGGGCATCGTCGCCCGAGGCTTCGGCCTCGTCCCGGAGGTCCGCACGCACACCTCCGGCTCCGGCGTCACGTTCTCCACCGTGCTGTGGCGCTTCCACCCGCTGCCCGCGACCGCCCCACGCGCCGCGCTGACCGAGCCGACCGCGGCCGAGGCCGAAACCGACCTGTCACTCGCGCTGGCCGAGGCGACAACCGCGCTGACCCGGCTGGACGTCGCCGCGTGGAAGCCGGAACTGGCCGGCGCACTGGCCGCGCTCCGCAAACCGGACGCCGGCACCGACCTGCCGGCCGGGTTCGACCCGCGGGCACGCCGCCTCTACGCCCGCGCGTCCGTCCTCGACCGAGTGCTGGCGCTCGCGTCCACGGCCGCTCCCGGCGGCGCGGTCAACAACTTCGAGGCCCAGCAGCGCGACGCGGCCCTGCGACCCCTGACCACCGCCTGCCGCCGCGCCCTGGTCGCCGCCTGCAACGCGCCGCTGGCACTTCACTAGCGTCATTTCCCGCTTCCGGCGTGGGCACGTCCCGCATGCTCCCGCGGGCACCGGTCGTCGCCGGCGCTCCTCCCTGCCGGTCACGCGGTCGGCCGCGTGCAAACCCCTGCCGTCCTGAGCCCGTGAAAGGCGCCGCCTTCTCGGTCCCAGCCGGGCCGCCGAGGCGAGCGCGGCGATCTTCGTCTCCTGGGCGGGCCGCTGAGGTGAGCGCGGCGATCTTCGCCTCCTGGCCGGGCCGCGGAGGTGAGCGCGGCGGGCTTCGTGTCCCGGCCGGGCCGCTGAGGGGAGCACGGCGTCAAGGGCCGCGGAGGCCTTTATGTGGCGCCAGGCCTCTGTGGTCAGACGCGATGCGGCGGAGTTCCGCCGCATCGGGTCGTGAGGTTCGCGGGCCGCGAGAGCAGCACAGATGCCACGGCCTGGTGGCAACGGTTGCCGCCGGCTGGCGGGCCTGGGAGGGCGGCGGCGGGTGCTGTGGCGGCCGGGTTGCGAGGGTTGCCGGCGGTCCGCGGGCCGAGAAGGGCGGCGGCGGTGGGTGCCGTGGCGGCCTGATTGCGAGCGCTGCTGGCGGTCGGCGGGCGGAGAAGGCGGCGGCGGTGGGTGCCTTGGCGGCCGGGTTGCGAGGGTTGCCGGCGGTCCGCGGGCTGGGATGGCGGCGGCGGTGGGTGCCGTGGCGGCCGGGTTGCGAGGGTTGCCGGCGGTCCGCGGGCTGGTAGGGCGGCGGCAGAGGGAGCCGTGGCGGCCGGGCCACGAGGGCTGCCGTGCGGTCGGCCGGCAGGTCGATCGCGGCGGGTGTTGTGGCGGTTGGGTTGCGAGGACTGCCGGCGGTGGCCGGGCCGAGCTGCCGTGGCCGCGTGGTGGCCGGGTGTGAAGGTGGCGGACCGCAGGGCCATCGGGCACGTTTTGCCCGAAATATCGCTATATCTCGCCCGGCGGTCGGCTTCGCTCCCTGAAGAACGCGGTCACCTCGTGCTGAGCGATCAATCAGGTGGGCGAAAAGTAGGTCAACTTCGATATTGGATCTATCTTTTGCTCACCTGATTGATCGCTCAGGAACGGGGATGCAGGATTTGCGGGATTGCGGGATTGCGGAAAACGCTCGGCGGAGCGAAGCGGGGCGGAGGCCGCGCCTTCTGTGGCGGTTTCGCGCACGCTCGCCCAGGCGCGTCAACGGCCACACGCCACAGCGGCCACAAACGCCACGGCGGCCGGAGCGGTGGCGGCCGGAGCGGTCACGGCGGTCACGGCGGTCGTAGCCGCCACGGCGGCTGGAGCGGCCACGGCGGCTGGAGCGGCCACGGCGGCTGGAGCGGCCACGGCGGCTGGAGCGCGGTCACGACGGCTGGAGCGGTCGCGGCGGCTGGAGCGGCCACGGCGGTCGTAGCCGCCACAGGAGCCGGAGCGGCCGGTGCCGCCCAGCGGCCGGAGCGGTCGGGATGCGGCCGCGACCGTATCGCGGGGGTGTCCCGGGTGGACGGGAAGCGGCGAACGCCTCGGTGCGGGGAGCTGTGGTGTTCGTGGTGGTCGTCAGGTGGGGGAGCGGGTGAAGACGGCGGTGGCGATGTCGAGGGACGATACGGCGCCGGAGTCGTCGAGGATGGGGGTGAGGAATTCGCCGGCGTTGGAGCCGGTCTGGCCGCGCCACCGGGTGGCGGACTCCTGGCGGAAGTGCCACGCGTCCCGGTCCGGGAGGGTCACGCACGTCATCCGCAGCTCGGCCGCGTCGGCCTGCCAGGTGATCTCGTACTCGCGGCCCATCCACCACCAGCGGCCGCACAGCGGCAGCGCCGCGTCCGGGGGTGGTGCGCCGGCGGCCCGCCACGGCCGGGGCAGCGGGGGTTCCAGGTCGAGGACCGCGGTGAGCGCGTCCGTGGTGACCGCGCGCAGGCCGCCGGGCGTGGGCATGGTGTGGGCGTTGGCGAACGCGACCACGCCGGTACGGGTCGGGCGGTGCACGGTGAGCTGGGCGGCGTAGCCGGGCATCGAGCCGCCGTGGCCGGTGAAGACGCGTTCCCCGACCCGGAACAGTTCGACGCCGAGCCCGTGGCCGTGCGTCCAGGACTCGAGGTCGCTGAGCGCGACCGGCGCGCACATCTCCGCGACCGTCTCCCGGGACAGCACGGTGGGCACCGGATCGGCCAGGAAACCGGCCCACTTGGCCAGGTCGGTGATGGTCGACCAGAGCTGCCCGGCCGGGGCCATCGCGCCGGCGTCGAGCCGCGGCTCCTCGGTGAGCGTGTGCCGCCACGGGTGCACGACGTGACCGCGGGCGAACGGCTCGACCGGGTGGTACGTGGTGCGCTTCATGCCGAGCGGGTCGATCACGCGCTTGGCCAGCAGTGACGACCAGGTCTCGCCGGTGACGCGCTGCAGCACCGCGCCGAGCACGCCGTAGGCCAGGTTGGAGTAGTGGTACGCCCGGTACGGCGGCCAGGAGATCTTCTCGAACGACAGGCCCTCGATCAGCCGTTCCGTGTCGCCGCCGGTGGTGCGCGGCCACCAGTCGCCGTCCGGTTCGCGTTGCAGGCCGGCCACGTGCGCGAGCAGCTGCCGCAGCGTGACGCCGCCGATCGAGGTGCCGGGCAGGTGCCGGTAGACGAGGTCGTCGAGGGAGAACGCGCCCTCGTCGCGCAGCTGCATGACCATGGCGGCGGTCATCGTCTTGGTGATCGCGCCGATCCGGTACTGCGTCTTGGCGTCCGGGCGCGGCGCCTCGCCGGCGCCGGTGAAGCAGGCCAGTGCCCGGTCCCGGACCACGCCGAGGACCAGTGACGGCACCCGGCCGGCGGACTGCGCCGACGTGACGATCTCGGTGACCCGCCGACTGGTTTCCGGCAACAGCGACACGTGAACTCCGTTTCGGGCCCGGCGGTCGGATTTCTTTCGTTAGGCTTTCGTCATATTCGACCGCCCGCAGTGCGGTATATTCCCGCCAATCTAACGCATTTCCGGCGGCCGGGATGTTGCCGCGCGGTCCAGTATGTAGATGCAATGAACCATTCAAGATCCGCAGCGTTCGCGGTACGTGCGCGGGCGTGACACGATCAGTTCGTGGAGCCCTTTCTGTGGATCGCGCTCGGCGCCGTTCTGGCCGTCGCCGAGATCTTCACGGTGTCGCTCTTCCTCATCATGTTCGCGGTCGGCGCGTTCGCCGCGGCCGGTGCCGCCGCGCTCGGGTTCGGCGTGGCGGTGCAGCTGGCCGTGTTCGCCGGCGTCTCCGCCGCCACGGTCGCCGCGTTCTGGCCGGCCGTCCGCCGGCACCGGCTCGGCGGCGCGGGCGGCGACGATCCGCACCACTTCGACGCGCACGGTGTGGCGGGCGAGACCGCGCTGGTGCTGGAGCGGGTCGACGGCGAGCACGGCCAGGTGAAGATCGGCGGCGAGCTGTGGAACGCGCGGCCGCTCGACGACACCGAGTCGTACGAGGCCGGTGAGCGGGTGCGAGTGATCAGAGTGCAGGGAGCGACCGTCTACGTCTGGCGTGAGGGGATCGGCCCGGCCGCCCGGACGGAGTTGGAGGAATAGGTGGAGACAATCATCGGCGTGCTCATCGGCGCCATCGCCCTGATCGTGGTGGTCACGCTCGCATCGGCCCTGAAGATCGTGCCGCAGCAGCGGGAGTACATCGTGGAGCGGCTCGGCCGCTATCACCGCACCCTGACGCCGGGACTCAACCTGCTGGTGCCGTTCATCGACCAGGTCCGCACCAAGGTGGACGTGCGCGAGCAGGTGGTCAGCTTCCCGCCGCAGGGCATGATCACCTCGGACAACCTGAGCGTCTCGATCGACACGGTGCTCTACTTCAAGGTCGTCAACTCCTCGGACGCGACGTACCAGATCGCGAACTTCCTGCAGGCGATCGAGCAGCTGACCGTGACCACGCTGCGCAACGTGATCGGTTCGTTCGACCTGGAGCGCGCGCTGACCAGCCGCGAGGAGATCAACCGGCACCTGTCCGGCGTGCTGGACGAGACGACCGGCCGCTGGGGCATCAAGGTCACCCGGGTCGAGATCAAGGCGATCGAGCCGCCGTCCAGCATCCGCGACTCGATGGAGAAGCAGATGCGCGCGGAGCGGGACCGGCGCGCCGCGATCCTGAACGCGGAGGGCCACAAGCAGTCCGCGATCCTCACGGCCGAGGGTGACAAGCAGGCGGCGATCCTCAAGGCGGACGGTAACCGGCAGTCGCGGATCCTGGAGGCGGAGGGCCAGGCCAAGGCGATCCGCACGGTGTTCGACGCGATCCACACCGCGAACCCGAGCCAGAAGGTGCTGGCCTACCAGTACCTGCAGGCGCTGCCGCAGATCGCGCAGGGCTCGGCGAACAAGGTGTGGGTGGTCCCGGCCGAGCTGACCAAGGCGCTCGAGGGGCTCGGCGGCGCGCTCGGCGGGCTGGCCGGCACCGCGAACGACGTGCCCGCACCGGCCGCGGCCGGCGTCGCGATCGAGGTCGAGGAGGAGGCCGCCCGGGCCGCCGAGGAGGCCGCCGCGGCCGCCCGCGAGGTCGCGGACGCGGCCCGGGCCGCGGAGGCCGAGGTGAGCGCGCCGGTCGACGCGGACGTGCCGAAGGGCCTGCCGGCGTCGCCGCCGTCCGCGATCTCGGGCCTTTACGAGCCGTCCCGGACGGACAAGGCTTAGCGGTGTGCGGCGCGGACCGGTTCTGATCGGATTTCTGACGGTGGCGGCCACGGCGATCGCCGTGGCCGCCACCGTCGTCCATGTGACGGCCGACCGGACCGGCGTGGCCGAGCCGGCGATCCCACTCGGCGCGGAGCTGGTGCAGCACCGGACCGACCAGGTGACGCGGACCGTCAAGATCCAGCTCAGCAACCGCGGTGCCACGCCGGTCCGGGTGGTCCGCGCGGAGCTGCGCTCGCCGTCGTTCACCGGTGCCGGGCCGATCGACACGGACACGCTGGTGCTGACCGGCGACGTGCGCACCGACATCCGCATCGGGTACGGCCGGGGTGTCTGCACCGGGCCCGCGCGCTCGCTGACCGCGGAGCCGGCCACGGCCGTGCTGACCGTGCGGGACGGGGACCGTACGCGGGAGGTCGCGCTGCCGTTGCCGTACGCCGGCGAGCTGTTGACCTCGCTGTTGCGCGCGGACTGCGAGCAGACCGAGGTGGCCCGCGTCGCCACCGCCACGCTCACCGGCCTCGCGGAACGGCCGGACGGCGCGCTGGACGCGGTGGTCCGGCTGACCCGGACCGGCGGGACCGAGCCGGTCCGGATGACGGAGCTGCGCGGGAGCATCCTCTACACGCTGACCCCGGTGGGGGAGCGTGCCGGTCTCGCGGCCGGGCAGGCGACCGCGGACATCGCGGTCACGATCGACTCGAACCGGTGCGACCCGCACGCGGTCGGCGAGGTGAAGAAGCCGTACGAGTTCCCGGTCTGGCTCGCGGTGGGTGACGCGCCGGCCGTCCACACGCTGATCGAGGTGCCCGCCGCGGCGCAGGAGATCCTCCTCGGATTCGTCCACCGCCGGTGCGGCCTCCCCGGCTGACGGCACGGCCCGCCGGCTAGTCCGTGCGGGACAGCTCCCAGAACGCCACCGCCGCCGCCGTGGCCACGTTGAGCGAGTCGACGCCGCGGTGCATCGGGATCGCGACCCGCGCGTCGGACGCGGCCAGGGCCCGCCGGGTGAGCCCCGGGCCCTCCGCGCCGAGCAGCACGGCCGGCCGGGCCCGCTGCGCGGACGTCAGGGACTGCAACGGTACGGAGTCCGCCGCCGGCGTCATGGCCAGCAGCGTGAACCCGGCCGCGCGGATCTCGTCCAGCGCGCCCGGCCAGTCCACCGCCTTCGCGTAGGGGATCGCGAACACCTCGCCCATGCTCACCCGCACCGCCCGGCGGTAGAGCGGGTCCGCGCAGTCCGGCGACAGCACCACCGCGTCCATCCCGAACGCGGCCGCGCTGCGGAACAGCGCGCCCAGGTTGGTGTGCGTGTTCAGGCCCTCCAGCACCGCGACGCGCCGGCTCGCGGAGAGCACGTCGGCGATCGAGAGCGGCGGCTTGCGGTGGAACGACGCGAGCACGCCGCGGTGCACGTGGAAGCCGGTGATCGACTCCAGGACCGGCGGCGTGGCCGCGTAGAACGGCGCGTCGCCGGGCAGGTCGGCGAGCTGCTCCACCCGCTTCTCGTCGACCAGCACGCTGCGCAGCCGGTAGCCGGCCCGGACCGCGCGCCGGATGACCAGCTCGCCCTCCGCGATGAACAGCCCGTTCGGCGGCTCCCATTTCGTGCGCAGCTCCACGTCGGTGAGCGCGCGGTAGTCCGCGATCCGGTCGTCGTCGGGGCTGGTGATCTGCTCGGCTGGCACGGGATGGCATTCTTCCAGGCGCCATTTGGGATCCACGTGGTCTATCTTGGGATCCCATGGGAGTACAGCGGATCATCGCACTCACGCTCGGGTGGGAGGACCTGCCCCGGTCGGCCTCCGTGCACGGCGCGTCCCGGACGGAGCGGGTCCGCGAACCCGTACCCGCGCTGCTGCTGGAGCACGACGAGGGCTGGCTGCTGATCGACACCGGCTTCAACACCGCGCTGCTGCGGGACCCCGCGCTGCGCCGCCGCTTCTACCCGAGCCCGAACTACCAGCCGGAGCTGCCCGGCCCCGGCGAGCCGCTCGAATCGTCGTTCGCGGCCGTGGGGATCGACCTGAACGACGTCACCCGGGTCGCGCTCAGCCACCTGCACGTCGACCACGCGGGCGGGCTGAAACACTTCGCCGGGCGGGTGCCGGTGCACGCCCAGCGGGCCGAACTCGACTACGGGCTCAACAACCACCCGGAGCCGGAGCGGTACTCGATGGCCCGCGTCGACTACGACGACCCGCGCATCGACTGGCGGCTCGCGGACGGTGACACGGAGATCGTGCCCGGCGTCACCGCGCTGCTCACGGCCGGGCACACGCCCGGCCATCAGAGCTTCCTGGTGCACCTGGACGGCGGCGGCGGATACGTCTTCGCCTGCGACGCCGCCGACCTCACCGAGAACATCACGCACGAGCGGGCGATCGGGTCGTTCACCGGCGTCACCGCGGACCGGACCGTGGTCCCGATCCGCCGGCTGAAGGAGATCGGGGCCCGGTACGGCTACCCGGTGATCCCCGGCCACGACCCGATCGCGTGGCCGGCGCTCACCGCGGAGCTGGCGGACCGGTTCAGGTCGTGATCGAGACGGTGACCGTGCCGATCACGATGCGGTGGTCGGAGCACGGGCCACCGCAGTCGTTCGAGACGGTCAGCGAGTCACCGTCGTAGGCGCCGGCGATCCGGTTCTCCCGCACGAAGATCAGGTCGATCTTCTTGCCCGGCCCGCACGGTCCGGCCGGCGTACCGTCGTCCTCGCTGTTCTCGCCGTACCCGGGGCAGCGCGAGTCCAGATCGTCCAGCTCCCGGTAGGCGCCGGTGTTGCCCCGGTTGTTCGCCGTGTTCACGCTCGGTGCGTACCACTCGTCGAGGCGTTCGTAGTTCGGCTGCGCGTTGAAGTCACCCGCGATGATCACGGTGTCGCCGGCCGCGTGCCAGGCCTTCACGCGCGCGCGGACCGCGTCGAGCTGCTGCACGTTGATCTCCACGCCGTTGATCTTCTTGTCCAGCGTGGTGATGTGCGTGGTGCAGAAGCGCAGGTGCGGCCGGGCCTCCAGCGGCGCGCAGAGCAGCTTGCGCTTCTCCGCGCGGCCGTCGTCCGGCAGCGTCACCCGGTTCGCCGTACCCATCGGTGCCTTGCTGAACAGCGCGATGCCGGACTGCTCGCCCTCGCAGCCGGTGTCGTTGGTCGACTCGAACCGGGAGAAGTTCTCCACGTCCTGCGGCCAGCCGGAGCCGCGCAGGTTCGACTGGATCGCCTTGTACTGGCTCCAGCACAACTCGTTCAGCGAGGCCAGGTGGGACCCGCGGTTTCGGATCGAGTTGGCCAGCACCGTGATCAGGCCGGTCCCGGTGCTGCCGTCGTGGATCTTCAGGCCCGCGACGTTCCAGTGCCACACGGTGAAGGTCTGGTTGACGGCGGCCGAGGCCGCGGACGCCGGCAGCAGGACGGCGGCCGACATCAGGACAGCAGTCAGCACCGCACGTACGAAACGCATGTCTTTCCCCCGTGATCGCGTTCGACAGTGAACGCATCCTCACATACGGCGATCATGGCGGAAAGGTGTCTTTCAGTTGACGAACAGCGCACGGGCGAGGAGCCAGAGCCCGACCGCGGTCCCGAACGTCACGATCACCACGCGGAGGGCCCGGGCGGGCAGGCGCCGGGCCAGCCGCGCACCCAGGTAGCCACCGACCACCGTGGCCGGCGCGACCACCGCGACCGCGGCCCAGTCGACCGGGCCGAAGATGCTGTAGACCAGCACGGTCACCACGCCGACCACGGCGGAGAGCAGATTCTTCAGCGCGGTCACCCGGGCCAGCGTCTCGTCCAGCACCAGCGCCAGGCCGGCCACCAGCAGCACGCCCAGCGCGGCGTTGAAGTAGCCGCCGTACAGCGCGCACAGGAACACCGCGGTGTGCAGCATGACCAGGCCCCGCCGCGGCGACACCTCCCGCGGATGCCCGACCCGCGCCCGCAGCCGCGCCTGGAACGCCAGTGTCATCGTGGCGCCGAGCACCAGGAACGGCACCACGTAGTCGAACAGGTCCCGCGGCGTGCTCAGCAACAGCACACACCCGCAGGCGGCGCCGGCCAGCGCGGTCGGCACCACCCGCAGCACCCGGCCGCGCTGACCCGCCAGATCCGCGCGGCTGCCGACCACACTGGACGCGTAGCCGGGCGCGACCGACAGCGCGTTGCTCACGTTCGCTGACACCGGCGGGATCCCGATCGCCAGCATGCTCGGAAACGTGATCAGTGAGCCGCCACCGGCGATCGCGTTCACGACCCCGGCCGCCAGACCGGCCACCAGCAGCAGCGCCGCTTCCATCAGCTCCATCGCACCCCGTCCTCACCGAACACCATCAAAATCCCGCCACGGTACGCCGTCCGGCGGCACCGAGACCGCCGTGCACCACCGTGCCCCCGACGATCGTCGCGGTCACCCGGATGTCGCGCAGCGCGTCCGGCTCGACGGCGAGCGGATCGCCGTCGAGGACCGCCAGATCGGCCGGGCCGCCCGGGCGGAGCCGGCCGGTGCCGTGCCCGCCGGTGATCGCGGCCGCGCCCGTGGTGAACAGCGCGAGCGCCTCCGCCGCGGTGATCGCCTGGTCCGGGCCGAGCGGCGCCTCCCGGCCACGGACCCGGCGGGTGCGCGCCTGCCACATGCCGTGCAGCGGCGCGATCGGCGGTCCCGGGCCGTCCGACCCGCCGCCGACCTCGACGCCCGCGTCCAGCCAGGCCCGGAGCGGATTCGCGGCGGCCGCACGCTCCTCGCCGAGCCGGTCGACCAGCCCGGCACCGAAGTCCCACTGCAACGCCGGGTGCGCGGAGACGCGTACGCCCAGGGATCGTGCGGCGCCCATCGCGGCGGCGCCCGGACCCAGGTAGGCGTGGATCAGGTGAAAGCCCAGGCCCGCGATCGGCGTCTCCGCGTCCACCTCGGCCAGCACGTCCAGGACCAGGTCGATCGCGGCGTCGCCGACCGCGTGCACGCCGGCGCCCCGGCCCGCCCGGGCCGCATCCCGGCAGTGCGCGAGCAGCACGTCCCGGCTCAGCGTCTGGTTGCCGTGGTAACCCTCGGTCCCCGGCCAGGGCGCGGACAGCAGCGCGGTGCCGAGCGAACCGCCGCCGTCCAGGAACAGCTTCGTGGGGCCGCGGCGCAGCATGCGCGGGTCCGCACGCTCCAGACCGCAGTCCGCCACGGCCCGGTCCAGCGCGGCGAAGCCGGTGTCCGCGGAGCCGAGCGGCATAGCGGTCACCCGCAGCCGCAGCGCGCCCGCCCGGGCCGCGTCCGCGTAGGCGGCCAGCTCCGGCCCGGCCACCGCCGGGTCCGTCGCGGCGGTGATCCCGTGCACGAGCAGCTCACGCTGGCCGGCCTCGATCCAGGCGCGCCGGTCCGCGTCCGACGGCGGCGGGAGCACGGCACGGACCAGCGCCACCGCCGGATGCTCGACCAGCAGCCCGGTCGGGTCGCCGTGCGCGTCCCGTTCGACGCGTCCGCCGGGCGGGTCCGGCGTGGCCGCGGTGATCCCGGCCAGCCGCAGCGCGGTCGTACCGGCCAGCGCGTCGTGCCCGCGCCGGTCCAGCAGCACGCCCCGGCCGGGCGCGGCGGCCTCCAGCTCGGCCGCGGTGGGCAGGCGGTTCTCCGCGAGATCCCACGGGTCCAGGTCGTCGTCCGCCTCGATCCAGCCGTCGCCCGGGTGCGCGGCCGCGTGCGCGCGGAGCCGTCGCTGGATCTCCGCGATCGAGGTGGCGCCGGTCAGCGACACGCGCGCGGCGCGGCGGCCGGCCCAGAGCAGATGCACGTGACTGTCCACGAAGCCGGGGACCACGGTGCCGGCCACCCGGACCTCCGGGGTCCCGGCCGGCACCGCCCGCCGCACCTCGTCCGCGTCCCCGGTCGCCGCGACCAGACCGTCCGCGATCGCCACCGCCGCGACCCGGGGGCGCGCCGGATCCATCGTCAGCACGTCTCCGACGATCACCAGCCGGCCGGCGCTCATCGGGCGGCCACGCCGTGATCCGGGGCCTGGGCTCGTCATCCGCTCGCTCCGATCGTCACGTGCTTCTGCTCTGCTTACCCGCGGCCCGCGCGCTGCTTACCCGCGGTGCGTGCGTGGCGCTGTCTACTCGCGGTGCCCCGCGTGCCGCTGCTCATCCGCCGGTCGTGCGTGCCGCCTCTCTGCGATGCCGGGGCGTGCCGCGGCGCGGCGAGTGGGTGCGGTGCGCCGGTGGGACCGCGCCGCGGGGCCGTGCCACCGGGGTCGGCGACGCGGCGTGGCCCCGCGGCGCGGGCACGGTCCGGCGGCGGGCATCAGAGGACGGCGGCGAGCCCGTCGGCGCGGGGGTCGCTCGCGGCCGCGAGCGCGCCGCCGGTGAGGCGGGCGACCTGGACGTGACCGGCGTCGTCGTGCGGGCCGGCCGTGGTGTCGACGACCAGGCCGAGCCCGCCGGCGGTACGGGTGAGCGCGTCCACCTCCGGCGTGTCCGGCTCCAGCAGCAGCGTCGGCACGTCGCGGCCGATCTCCCGGGCGCCGATGACCCAGCGCGGGCGGGCGAGCAGCCCGTCCAGGTCGGTGGAGTCCAGCACGGCCGGGGCGACCTGGGCGAGGATCCAGGGCTGGGCACGTCCGCCCTGGCAGCCGAGCGCGGTGACGTCGCCGGCGGGGGTGGTGGCGAGCGCCGGGCAGAGCGTGTGCGGCGGCCGGACGCCCGGCGCGATCCGGGCCGGATGCGCCGGGTCCAGGCTGAACGACGAGCCGCGGTTGTGCAGCACCAGCCCGGTGCCGGACTCGAGCAGGCCGGAGCCGAAGCTCTGGAACACGCTCTGGATCAGCGTGACCGCGTTCCCGTCCGCGTCGACCGCGGTGACCGCGACCGTGTCCCCGGCCGGCTTCGGCCCGCCGTCCGCACCGGCGAACGATTCCGCGGTACGCAGCAGCAGCCCGTCCAGGTCGACCGGCCCGGTCCGCGGGTCGCCGAGCAGCGCATCCCGCGCCAGCTGCGCCCGCCGCGCGTCGGTGAGCAGCGTGCCGGCGTCCGTCGCCGAGCCGGCGATGGCGAGGAAGGTGGCGCCCTGGACCGGCGGCGGGGCCGCGGACCAGGTGACGTCGCCGACCGTCGTGGTGAGCGGCGCCGTCACCTCGGCCCGGTGCGCGGCCAGGTCGCCGGCGGTGAGCGGGCTGCCGAGCGCGGCGAGCCCGTCCGCGAGGCGGTGCGCGAGATGTCCGCGGTAGAAGGAGCGCCAGTTCGCGCCGATCTGCCGCAGCGTCTCGGCCAGCGCGGGCTGGACCAGCGTGCGGACCGGCTCGCCGGTCTCCGGGTCCAGCAGCAGCGCGGACAGGCCGGGGTCGGCCGTCACGCCGTCGCGCCTGCCGAGCGTGGCCCGGTGCAGGCCGGGGCTGACCGGCACGCCGCCGTCGGCCAGGCCGATCGCGGGATCCAGCAGCGTGGACAGCGGCAGTGACGCGCCGAGGGCGGCGACGGAGGCCCAGCCCGCGACCACGCCGGGCACGGTCACGGTCTGCGGCCCGCCGAACGGCATCCGTTCGCCGCCCGCGCGCAGCGCGTCGACGTCGACCTCGGCGGCGGCCGCGCCGATCGAGAGCACCGCCTGCGCCTCGCCGCCGGCCGGGCGCACGACGGCGACCAGGTCGCCGCCGACCGAGCACTGGTGCGGGTAGGCCACGGTCAGCGCCGCCGCGGCCGCGAGCGCCGCGTCGAACGCGTTGCCGCCGGCCGCGACCACGGCCCGCGCGGCGTCGATCGCGGCCGGATGCGGCGCCGCGACCGCCACGCGGAACCCCCGCACGCCACCGGCCGCGCTGTCACGGGCCGCGTCGTCACGGGCCGCGCTGTCACCGGCCGCACCGACGCCGGCCGTACTGACGCCGGCCGTACCGACGCCGGGCGCGGTGCCGCTTGCCGTGCTGTGGACCGGCGCGGTGCCGGCGGACCCGGGGGCGGCCGGGACGCCGGTGGTGGGGTCCGCCGCGGACATCAGGCGTCCCGCTTGATCAGGATGGCGCGGGTGAACGAGCCGTCCGCGTCGACCAGCTTGGCCGGCAGCGCGACCAGCTCGTACTCGCCCGGCGGGACGCCGTCGAGGTCCGCGTTCTCCAGGATGATCAGGCCGGCGCCGAGCAGGACGTGGTGGGCGTCCCAGGTCTCGGTGCGGGTGTGGCTCTCGATCGTCAGGTAGTCGATGCCGATCAGCCGCACGCCCTGGTCGATCAGCCACCGCGCGGCCTCGGGGGCGAGCCCGACCCAGCTCTCCGCGCGGTCCGGGAGCTTCAGCGCGCCGGCCGAGTTGGACGTCTTGAGCAGCACCCGCTGGTGCCCGGCCACGCCCGCGGCCGAGAGGTCGGCGATCGTGATGTCGCCGGTGACCGCGGTCGCGTCGACGACCAGCGCGGGGCCGACCAGCGCGTGCAGGTCGAGCTTGTCGACCGGGGTGGCGCCGTCGACGAAGTGCGCGGGCGCGTCCACGTGCGTGCCGGTGTGCGCGCCGAGCCGCCAGCGGGTCACGTTCGAGGCGTCGCCGTTGGCCAGCGACTCGACGATCTCCACCTCGGGCTTGCGGCCCCAGTGCAGCATCTCCGGGTGGATCGGCAGCGTGATGTCGTAGATCTCCATGAAGATCCCTTTCAGAGCGAGGGGCGGTGGGCCGAGGACGGCCAGGGCTCGCGGACGGCCGCGGAGATCGCCCGTGCGGTGGTCCGGACGCAGCGCTCGAACTCGGACTTCCCGTGGTCGGCGGAGGCCTCGGCCACGTCGCGCCCCCAGACGCCGGTGTCGCTGACCTGGTCCATCCGGTAGTCCCAGAACGAGTCGACGTCGATGTGCGAGGTGGCCCGGTCCATGTGGACCAGCTCGGGGCGCAGGTGCAGCATCACGGACGTCTCGAAGAAGTTCGCGTGCATCAGGCCGCGGCCGTACATGACCCGGCCGTTGACCTCCGGCCCGGGATACATGGTCACGTAGGCGATCGACCGCACCCGGGAGTCCCGGTGCCGCACGCGCAGCTTCTCGGCGGAGACGTCGAGCGAGCCGCTGTTCCAGATGTGGCCGTTGAGCAGGATGAACTGCCGGATGCCGCTGGCGTGCAGGGAGTCGATCACGTCCTCGACCACGGCGATCAGCGTTTCCGGGCGCAGCGCGAGCGTGCCGGCGAAGTCGCCGTGCGAGCCGGAGACCCCATAGGTCAGCGTGGGTACGACCGGGACGCCGGTCAGCGCGGAGACGCCGAGCGCGACCTCCTCGCAGATCACCGAGTCGACGTTGAGCGGCAGGTGCGGCCCGTGCTGCTCGATCGCGCCGACCGGGATGATCACCGCGTTCGTCTCGGCCGCCAGCGCGCCGGACTCCGGCCAGGTCAGCGTGTCCCAGCGCACCGGCCGGCCCGTACCGCCGAGGTTGTCAGTCATCGCATGTCACCACTTCCGTCGGGATTTCGAGGGCAGCAGGTCCAGCGCCCGGTACGAGACGATCGAGTCGTCCTCCGGGGCGGTCAGCCAGACCACGGCCGAGGGTGCGTAGTCGCTGATCAGCTCGCGGCACACGCCGCACGGCGCGATGATCCGGAACCGGTCCGCCGGTTTGATCTGCACGGACACCACCGCCACCACATCGGACAGCGCCGCTCCGGCGGTCCGCGCGGCGCCGAGCGCGATGCCCTCCGCGCAGATCGAGCTGCGCCGGCAGGAACCCTCCAGGTGCACGCCCGTGAAGACGTCGCCGGACGCGGTCCGCAGCGCGGTCGCCACCTCGTGCCGGCCGTCCACCCAGACGCGTCCCAGCAGCTCCTCCGCGGTGGCGAGGAGGCTCGCGTCCGCCGCCGGCATCGAGTCCGGCGGCACCACCCGGGTGATCACAGGCCGAGGATCCGCGCCATGTTGCCGCCCTCGATCTTCGCGCGGTCCGCCTCGTCCGGGACGGCCTTGGCGATCTTCATGCGCTCCAGGTCGAAGTCGGACCCCGGCCACTCGCTGCCGAACAGGATCTGGTCCGGCCCGAGCCGCGCGTACGCGCGCTTGACGTCCGCGATCAGCGTCGCCGACGTCTCCAGGTAGATGTGCGGGTTCCGCTCGGCCACGATGATCGCCTCGGGCACGTTCCAGACCGCGCCCATGTGCGCGATGATCGTCGGCACGGTCGGGTGCCCCTTGGCGATCTCCTCGATCGCCAGCGGTGAGCAGAACGCGTCGTCCAGCGCGTTGATCAGGATTGGCATGCCCAGCGCCGCGCACGTCGAGAAGACCGGGTCGAGCAGTCCGTGGTCCGCGACGTGGTAGCCGTGCAGTGACGGGTGCAGCTTCAGGCCGGAGATGCCGAGGTCCCTCATCCGGGCGATCTCGTCGAGCGCGTCGTCCGCCTGCGGCATCACCTGACCGAAGCCGATGAACCGGTCCGGGTACGCCTTGACCAGCCCGGCGATGAAGTCGTTCTCGATCCGCTGGGCTAGCGAGCAGACCATCGCCATGTCGACCCCGGCCGCGTCCATCCGGTCCAGGATCCGGCGCGGGTCGAACGGCGTGTACGGCGGCGGCGCCTGTCCGGGCCGGGCGCCGGTCAGGTAGTCGGAGCGCCCGCGAACGTCCTGCGTGGTGTTGTACGCGTCAATGATCATGCGACGGTGCCTTTCGTGACGGGCGCGGCCGGGGACGACGGCGCGGCGGACAGCGGGACGAGCGGAAGGTGGCAGCGGACCTGCCGGCCGGGCGCGACCTCGCGCAGTTCCGGGGCCTCGACCGTGCAGCGGTCGATCGCGTACCGGCAGCGGGTGTGGAACGTGCACCCCGGCGGCGGCGCGGCCGGGTCGGGCAGCTCGCCGGCCAGCTCGATGCGTTCCCGGGCCGAGCCGAGCGACGGCACCGACGACAGCAGCGCCTCCCCGTACGGGTGGGCCGGCCCGGCGAAGAAGTCGTCCCGGGACGCGATCTCGATGATCTGCCCGAGGTACATGACCGCGATCCGGTCCGCGATGTGCCGGACCACGCCCAGGTCGTGCGAGATGAACAGCATGGTCAGGCCGCGCTCGCGGATCAGGTCGGTGAGCAGGTTGATCACCTGCGCCTGGATCGACACGTCCAGCGCGGAGACCGGCTCGTCCGCGACCACGAACCGCGGCGACGGCGCCAGCGCGCGGGCGATGCCGATCCGCTGCCGCTGCCCGCCGGAGAACTCGTGCGGCCGCCGCGCGCCCGCCTCCCGGCCGAGGCCGACCTGTTCCAGCAGCGCGTCGACGGCGGTGCGGGCATCCGCGCGGGACATGCCGCGGGCGCGCAGCATCGGCTCGGCCACGATGTCCGCGATGGTCCGGCGCGGGTTGAGCGACCCGAACGGGTCCTGGAACACCATCTGCAGATCCGCGCGGGTACGCCGGAACACCGTCCCCCGCAGCCGGGTGATGTCCAGCCCGAGGTAGTTGATCGCGCCCGCGGTCGGCTCGGTGATCCGCAGCATGGCCCGGCCGAGCGTGGACTTGCCGCAGCCGGACTCGCCCACCAGCCCGAGCGTCTCGCCCTCGTAGATCTGCAGGTCCACGTCCCGGACCGCGCGTACCTTCCGCCCGGCCGAGCCGTTGAACTCGACGCGGAGCTTCGACAGCTCCAGCAGTGGCGTGGGTTTCGGCGTCACGGCGTCACCACCTCAGGGTCGGAGCCGGCTCGGGCCCGCACCCGGGCCGGCTCGTCCAGCAGACAGCGGTCCAGGTGACCGGGCTCGCCGTACCGCTGGAGCAGTGGTGGCATCCGGTCCGCGCAGGAGTCGTGGGCGAACGCGCACCGCGGCGCGAACGCACAGCCGGGCGGCCGGGTGACGCCGGTGAGCGGGCTGCCCGCGATCGCCGGGAGACGGTCGGCATGCGGCCCGTCGACCCGGGGGACGGAGCCGAGCAGCGCCATCGTGTACGGGTGCTGCGGGTGGAACAGCACCTCGTCCCGGGTGCCCTGCTCGATCACCCGGCCGGCGTACATCACCGCGACCCGGTCCGCGACCTCCGCGACCACGCCCAGGTCGTGCGTGATCAGCACGATCGACGTGCCGTGCTCGGCCTGGAGGCGTTTGAGCAGCTTGAGCACCTGCGCCTGGATGGTCACGTCCAGCGCGGTGGTCGGCTCGTCCGCGATCAGCACGGCCGGGTCGTTCGCCAGCCCGATCGCGATCATGACGCGCTGCCGCATGCCGCCGGAGAGCTGGTGCGGGTAGGCGCGCGCGGCCTGCGCCGGGTTCGCGATGCCGACCTCGCCGAGCAGTTCCTCCGTGCGCCGCCAGGCGTCCCGGCGCCCGATCCGGCGATGCGTGCGGATCATCTCGGCGACCTGGTCACCGACCTTCTGCGTCGGGTTGAGCGCGGCGAGCGCGTCCTGGAACACCACGGAGATGTCCTTGCCGCGCACGCCGCGCAGCTCCTTCTCGGACGCGGCGACCAGGTCCCGGCCGCCGAAGCGCACCTCGCCGCTGATGTGCGCGGTGGGCCCGCGGTTCAGCCCGACCAGGCTCATCGAGAGCGCGGACTTGCCGGAACCGGACTCGCCGACCAGTGCCAGCAGCTCACCGGCGCGCAGGTCGAGGTCGATGCCGGCCACGGCGGGCAGCCGCCCGGCCGGCACGTCGAACTCCACCCGCAGGTCGCGGATCTCCAGCAGCGCGGTCACAGCGCGGCCAACGCGGTCTCGATCAGCGCCACCACGTCCTTCGGGCGCACCCGCGGCGTGAAGTGGCTGCCCGGCACCTCGCTGGTGATCGCGTTCGCGCGTGCGGCCATGTCGCGCTGCACGACCGTGCTCAGCGTCCGGTCCTGCGCCGCGACCAGGTACCAGGTGGGCTTCGTGCGCCAGGCCGGCGTACCGGTGGGCTGGGTGAAGATCCGGTTGTCGCTCTGCCGGGACTCGGCGTCCCAGATCGCGCGCTGCGCGACCGGCACGTCCCAGCCGATCTCGGCCCAGTACTCGTCGGTGTGCTCGGACCTCCACTCGCCGTTCGGGCCGCGCCGCATGTACTTGGCGACCTCGGCCGGGGGGTAGCGCTCCACGATCCCGTTCACGGTCTCGCCCTCGTCCGGCGCGAACGCGGCCACGTAGACCAGGCCCTTGACGGCGTCGGCACGGCCCACGCCGGTGATCACGGCGCCGCCGTACGAGTGACCGACCAGCAGCACCGGCCCGCCGACGCCCTCGACCACGGAGAGCGTGTGCGCGATGTCGTCCTCCAGGGACGTCATCGGGTTGGTGACCAGCGTGTGCGGCAGACCGGCGGCGGTCAGCAGCGGCGTGACCTCGGACCAGGTGGTCGGGGTGCCGCCGGCGCCGTGAACGAGGACGATGTGCATGTGTCAGGCCTTCCGGAGCCGGGGGTCGAGGGCGAGGTAGAGCAGGTCCACGACGACGTTGACCAGGGTGAACAGCAGCGCGATGGCGAGCGCGGCGCCCTGCACGATCGGGTAGTCGCGCTGCAGGATGCCGTTGACCAGCAGGTTGCCGACGCCGGGGTACGAGAACACGGTCTCGGTGATCACCGACCCGCCGAGCAGCGAGCCGAACTGCAGGCCGAGCACGGTGACGATGGGCAGCGACGAGTTGCGCAGCACGTGCCGGCGCATGATCGTGGCACCGGACAGGCCCTTCATCCGCGCGGTCCGCACGAAGTCGTCGCTGAGCACCTCCAGCACGGACGCGCGAACGATCCGGGTGATGAACCCGGCCATCGACAGCGCCAGCGTGGTGGCCGGCAGGATCAGGTGCCGCAGCCACGGCCAGACCAACTCCGGCCGGTCCTGCAGGATCGCGTCGAGCAGCACGAAGTTGGTGAACGGCTCGTAGTCCAGCGCGTTCGGCAGCCGGCCGATGACCGGCAGCCAGCGCAGCCACACGCCGAAGACGACGATGGAGAGCACGCCGAGCGCGAACCAGGGCAGCGAGAAGCTGACCGTGCCGATCGTGCGCGTGGTGGTGTCGATCCAGGTGTCCTTGCGCAGCGCCGCGAGCACGCCGGTGACCATGCCGATCAGCACCGCGATCAGCATCGCGGCGACGGTCAGCTCGATCGTGGCCGGCAGCGAGTCGCCGAGCAGGCCGGTCACGTCGTTGCCGCCGAAGAACGACCGGCCCAGGTCCAGTGCGAGCACGTCGCCGAGGAACGTCGTGTACTGGTCGGCCAGCGAGTCGTTCAGGCCGAGCGCCTCGTTGATCCGCTGCTCGCTCGCCGCGATCTCCTCGGCCGAGGACTGGCTCGCGGCGCCGCCACCGACCGCCAGCGACGTGGCCGGCGAGCCGGGCAGCATGCGCATCGCGACGAAGACCATGGTGGCCAGCACGAGCATCACGAGCGGCACCGCGGCCAGCCGCTTGGTGACGAGCCACAGCGTGCGATTCACCGCGACCCCCGCGGGTCCAGCGCGTCGCGGAGATCGTCGCCGACGAAGTTGCAGGCCACCACGAACAGCAGCGTCGCCGCCGCCGGCAGCACCACGAGCCGTGGCGCCGTGTAGAGGAACTCCTGGCCGGCCTGCACCATGTATCCCCAGTCCGGAGTCGGGGGCTGGATGCCCAGCCCGAGGTAGGAGAGGCCGGCGGCGAACCCGGCGGCGACGGAGAGCGTCATGACCACCTGGGCGAGCATCGGGCCGGCGATGTTCGGCAGGATCTCCTGCACGAGGATGCGCGGGCCGCGGGTGCCGCCGAGCTTGGCCGCGAGCACGTAGTCGCGGCGGGCCTCCCGCGCGGCGAGCGCGCGGGCGAGCCGGGCCAGCCCGGGCGCGAGCGCGAGCGCGATGCCGACCACCATGCTGCTCACGCCGGGCCGCCAGGCGGACACGATCAGGATGATCAGCAGCATCGACGGGAACGCCAGCGCGAGGTCCATGCAGCGCATCAGGACCCACTCGATCCAGCCGCCGGCGTACCCGGCCAGCAACCCGACGCCGATCCCCAGCAGCGCGGCGAGCCCGGTGGAGAGGAACGCGACCATCAGCAGCGGCCGGGCGCCGTGGATCATCCGGGCCAGTTCGTCGCGGCCCAGGTCGTCGGTGCCCAGCGGGTGCCCGGGCGCGCCGAGCGGCAGCAGCGTGTCGTTGGTCCCGCGGGTCGGGTCCGCGCCGACCAGCAGCGGGCCGAGCGTGGCGACGACGACGAACAGCGCCACGATCACCCAGGAGCCGGCGGCGAGCGGGCCGCGCCCGAGCCTCCGCGCCCGGAACGAGGCGCGGAGGCCGGCCGGAGCGGCGAGACTAGACACTCGTGTTTTCCATGTAGCAGCGGTGGCTGCCGAGGGCCTTCCAGTTCATGCCCTCGACGTTCTTGCCGCTGACCACCGGGTTCGCGCCGGTGACCAGCATGGAGAGCGTCATGTACCGAGTGGCCCACTCGCGCTGGATCTCGGTGTAGCGGGCCTTGCGGGCGGCGACGTCCGCGATGTTCTTCGCCTCGAAGAGCTTGTCGGCGTACTCGGCGGAGCCGTCCAGCGTCTTGAACCCGGAGATGAAGTCGCCGTAGACGCCGGACGGCCGGGCCAGCGACCCGATCATGTCGTCCGCGTCCGGGTAGTAGCCGTTCCGCTCCCAGATCATGATGTCGTGGAACCGGTCGGCCGGGTCCAGCAGCCGGTTGAAGTACGCGGCCGGGTCGACCGAGTCGCTCTCCACCTTCAGCCCGATGTCCGACAGGTTCTGCGCGATGATCTGCGCGGCCTTCGGGTGCCAGCTGTCGCTCGCGGCCATCAGCCGCACGGTCCGGCCGGTCGCGCCGGCGGCCGCGATCAGCCGCTTCGCCTCCTCGAGGTTCGTGGCGCTGAGGTCGGCCAGGCTCGGGTCGTACGCGTCCTGGCCCGGCGGGATCGTGTAGCCGTCCGGCAGCACGGCCGCGCCGAAGAACGCCTGCGCGATCAGCGCCTGCCGGTCGACCGCCATGTTGATCGCCTGGCGCACCTCGAGCTCGGGGATGCGGCGGACGTCCATCATCATGAACGCGTCGAAGCTCTTCGGCGTGTCGTACACCGTGACGCTGTCGTCGCCGCGCAGCTGCTCCAGTGCGGAGTACGGCGTGAACTGGGTGGCGCCGATGTCGCCGGAGAGCAGTGAGCTGACGATCGTGGACGGGTCGGTGACCTGCTGCATCACCAGCCGGTCGATCGGCGCCCGGCCCTTGTACCAGCCGTCGAACGCCTCCAGCGTGACGTTCTGGCCGGACGTGGCGGAGACGAACCGGAACGGCCCGGTGCCGACCAGGTTCTTGCCGATGTCCTTGCCGTGCTTGTCCAGCGCGGCCTTGGAGATGATCCGCGCGCCGATGTCGGAGAGCCGGCCGAGCAGCGTGCGGTCCGGCTTCTTCAGCACGATGACCACGGTGCCGGCGTCCGGGCCGGTCAGCGACGCGACGTTGGTCCCGAGGCTGTTCAGCGGCCGGGACGCGCCCTCCGGCAGGCTCGGGTCCTCCTTGTTGAACTGCCGGTTCAGGCTGGCCAGCACATCCGCGGAGGTGAGCGTGGTGCCGTCGTGGAACGTGATGCCCTGGCGCAGCGTGAACGTGTACGTGAGCTGGTCCTCGGAGACCGTCCAGCTCTCCGCCATGTCCGGCTTCGGCTCGGTGGTCTCGTAGTCGATGAACGTCAGCCCCCGGCAGACGCAGTCGACGACCATCCAGTCGCCGAGCGTGGTGTAGAACGCCGGGTCGTTGACCGCGCTGGTGCCGTCGATCGCCAGCGTGAGCGTGCCGCCGGTCCTGCCGCCGCTCTCACCCTCCTCGGAGGCGATACCGCAGGCCGCGAGCAGGCTGGTGAAGCCGGCGCCCATGCCGAGGATGGCAGCGCCGCGCAGGATGGTGCGCCGGGAGACTGTGTCAGTCATGTGGGAACTCCTTGGCCTACCGAGGGGTGGTATCAAAGTTTGGCTATTTGGGATTTCATTCCGTTGGGATTGGATCCAATCCTGCGGTCCGACCGCTGCGGTGGCGTATCGGGTTTGTGAACAAGATGTGTCGCCGACCCGGTGTTCCGCGCCGGCGCGCACCCGTCATGAGCAGCAGGAATCCGGCTCGGCCGCGCGTGCCGCCGCCGGGTCGGGGATGTCGAGCGCCGGGTTGCGGTCGAAGAAGCCGTCCGGCGCCAGCGTCAGGTGGATCGCCTCCACCGGCATCACCGGCCACTGCTCCGGCCGCGGCAGGTGGTGCGTGCCGAGCACCGGCCAGAGCACCAGCGGCACGCCGTCGATCGAGCGCCGCTGCCGCTGCCAGACGTGCACGCCGTCCTCGCCCGGCTCCGCGTGGTTCGGGTACTGGCCGCCGATGAAGTTCTCGTCCGCCGCGTACGGCGTGGCCCACAGGTGCTGGTGGATGAACGGGGCCCGGGTCGCCATCACCGAGTCCGGCCGGCCGAAGCTGCGCGTGGTGTCCGGGATCCGCAGCTGGTACGCGGTCGGCTCGCCGTACCGGTTCGTCCGGTCCGCGCTCTCGATGCGCCAGTGCCGCGCGGTGCCCGGGTCGTTGCGCCGGCCGGTCTCCACGGTCAGCGGCTCCCGCACGAAGCGGACCGCATTGCCGTACGGGTTGAGCGCCGGGTCCGGCTCCGCCTCCGCGTGCACCTCCGCGAGCCGGTTGAGCTCGCCGTCGACCGCGGTGTCCAGCCGGATGCCGAAGTAGTGCTGGTGGATCGGCGCCTGGACCAGTTCGGAGACCTTCCGGCCGTACGGCACCTCGTCGCCGGCGTTGATCCCGGAGGCGGAGAGGATGCCGGTCAGCTTCACCTCCAGCTCGATCCGGCCGTCCTGGTAGAGCGACCAGTAGAAGCCGTAGTCGTAGTTCGCCACGGTCTGGAAGTTCGAGACGATCAGCCGGCGGGAGCGGCGGACCTCGCTGACGCCGCGGCGCAGATCGTTGTGCTTCCAGAGGATGCTGTTGTCCTCCTCGTGCATGCAGATCGCGTTCTTGATCGTCACCGGGTCGCCGTACCCGCCGAGGTGGGTGCCGTCGAAGTAGTGGATGACGCCGAGGCAGTCGCAGCCGAGCGCCAGCGAGTTGGTCAGCGGGCCGGCGCCGTACTCGCCCCAGTCGAAGAAGTTCTTCCGGTACTGCGTGGAGTTCGAGTCCAGGTACGGCACGTACATCTCGTTGCAGGCCGCGCGCTTGAGCACGGACCGGCCGAGGAACTCCAGGTCGTAGAGGACCAGGCCCTCGCGGTGGGTGAACCCGATCCGGAACGTCCAGCCCTGCCAGCTGACCCGCCAACCGTCGACGTCGAAGCTCGGGCCGTCCTTCTGCACCACCTCCAGGGCCTTCAGGCCGGTCCGGTCCGGGCCGAAGCCGCCGGTGGTCAGCGGGCCGGCCTCCGTGGAGACCGGGATGACGCCGTGGTCCTCGACCTCCAGGACCTCCATGGTGTGCATGTCGATGATCGGCACCACGCCCTGGACCGGCCGGGCGTACCCGTTGTCGTCCTCGGTCGTGCGGTGCCAGACCGTACCCCAGGTGACTCTTCTGCCCCGGTACTTCGCCGGCTCGAAACCGCCCATCGACTCCGCGTCGATCATGCAGAGCGAGACGTCGTGGATGCCGCGGCGGGCCATGACCTCCTGGAACAGCGGGCTCTCCCGGCATGCCCGCGCGGCGGCGCGCGCCTCGTCCGAGGTGATGCCGGGGCGGCGCGGGTCGACCGGCCGCCAGTCCGTGGCCTCGTCCCCGGCGTCGCTCAGCAGCACGTCGATCTCCCAGGCGCCCGCGCCGTCGATCCGCATGCCGACCAGGCCGAGCCGGACGCCGGTCGCCGCACCCGCGACGACCCGGCGGGCGTGCGCCTCGTCGAGCGTGGCGCCCCAGAAGCGGGCGGGGTCACCGAGTCGGCCGTCCGCGCGGGCGGCGGCCACGGCGCGGGAGATCTCGTCCGCGGTCGGCGGGTCGAGCGGGTGGGACCGGACGGAACGTCCGCCGTCGGACTCGGGCGAGGTGTGGCAGGCGCTCATCGGCGGCTCCTGTCTGTGCGCTGTCGTGTGGTGACCATACGAGAATTTGGGATACGAGGATAGTGTTCTTGGATCCAAAGTTGGGGTGGACCGCATCCACATCGGCGGTGGGCTTGCTATGGTGAGTCGCCCGGCTGTCGCCCCGAGCGCACCCCCACAGACGACCGAAGGCCCCGGCCTTCCCGAAGAGGCCACAAGCCTTCCCGAAGAGGCCACAATGGACGACTCCTCCACCAGCGGCACCGCGCTCGTCGACGAGACCGCGGCCGCGATCCGCGCGCGGATCATGTCCGGCGAGATCCCGATCGGCGCGCAGCTGCGGCAGGCCGAACTGGCCAAGACGCTCGGCGTCAGCCGCACGCCGGTGCGCGAGGCGCTGCGCCAGCTGCAGACCGGCGGCCTGATCGAGGTCGTGCCGAACCGTGGCGCGGTGGTGCGCGTGCCCGCCCCGTGGGAGGTGCGCGAGGCGTACGAGGTGCGTGCCGAACTGGAGGGCCTGGCCTGCGAGCGCGCCGTGCGCCGGCTGACCCGCGACTCGCTCGCCGAGCTGCGTGCCACGAACGAGCTGCTCCGGCCGGGTGACGCGCCGCCGAACCCGGCCTCGCACGCGGCGAACGACCGGTTCCACACGCTCATCCACCAGATCGCCGGCAACGAGCGCCTCGCCAAGGTGATCAAGGAGATAAACGAGGCGTTCCCGCGCAACGTCTCCGCGCTGGTGCTGCAGGAGCACCCCCGCCACCGGGACGACAACTTCGCCGAGCACGAGCGGATCCTGGCCGCGCTGGCCGCGGACGACGCCGAGACCGCGCGCCGGGAGATGCTGGCGCACGTGCTCAGCGCGGGGGAGCAGCTGGCCCGCTGGTACGAGCGCCGCTCCGCCACCGTCTTCAAGGGCTGACTCACCCGAGCGCGCCCGGTGCCAGGAAGTCCAGGTCCGGGCGTTGCCCGCCGAGGGCCAGGTCGGCCAGCGCCGCACCGATCACCGGGCCGAACTTGAACCCGTGCCCGGAACAGGCGGCCGCCACGAACACCCCCGGCGACGACGGCAGCGCACCCACGGCGAACCGGTTCCGCGGCGCCATCGTGTAGCGGCATGACACCGAGTCGACCACGTCGCCGTCGGCCGCGGGCAGGAAACGGCGGGCATGGACCAGCAGCTCCGCGGCCTCCGCCGCGGTCACCGGCGTCTGCGGGCGGTCCGGGTCGTCGTCCGGGCCGTGGTCCAGCCCGATCTTGAGCGCCGCGCCGCCGAACGCGGGCAGCCCGTAGAGCAGCCCCACGCCGGGCACCTCGACGGAGAACGGGCCGAGCACGGGGGCGGACACCGCGGAGACGTCCGAGGCGCCGACGTGGATGTTGACGATCCGGACCACGCGCAGCAGGTCCCGCAGCGCCGGCACCAGCGCGCCGGTCCACGGCCCGGCCGCGATGACCAGCCGTTCCGCGCGCAGCACGCCGTCCGGGGTGCGCACCGCGACGCCGTCGCCGTCCGTCTCCCAGCCCAGAACGCGCACGCCGGTACGCCGGTCGGCGCCCGCCGCGACCGCCAGTGACCGCAGCGACCGCATGGTGGCGGCCGCGTCCAGCACGCCGGCCGCCGGGTCGTACACCGCGGTGAACTCGTCGCCGAGCCGCAGCCCCGGGAAGATCTCCGCGGCCCGTGCCGCGTCCACCGTCTCGCAGCCGGGCCCGCGCAGCCCGGGTGAACCGTCCGCGGCCGGCCGCGCGTAGAGCCCGCCGGTCGTGGTCAGCAGCGTCTCGCCGGCCGCGTCGGACAGCTCCGACCAGGCGAGATAGGCCCGGTCGACCAGGCCGTCCCAGACCGGGTTCGGGTAGGCGCGCCGGATCATCCGGATGTGCCCGTGCGACGACCCCTGCGCGTGCCCGTCCGCGAACTGGTCCAGCTGCACCACCGAGGCGCCCCGCCGGGCGAGGTTCCAGGTGGCCGCGCTGCCGTGCACGCCCGCGCCCACCACGATCACGTCCGCGCGGGCACCCGACGGGATGAAGGCCGGACCGGACATCTGTCTCCCCAATGCCGCCGTCAGGGCCGAGACGTCGGACTCGTCGTTGTAGACGTGCACGGACGCGCGCACGACCGACTCCAGGCCGCGCCGCCCGAGATCCCACTGACCGTGGTGGTCCGGCACCGAGGTCACGTGGATGCCGGCGGCGCGCAGCCGGCGTACCGTGTCCGCGGGTTTCTCCCCGTCCACCACGAAGGTCACGATCGCGCCGCCGGCCGCGTCCGGATCCACCGGCGTCACGCCCCGCACCGTGCGCAGCGCGTCCTTCAGGCAGTCGGCGAGGCCGGACGTGTAGGCGTGGATCGCGTCCACGCCCAGGTCCAGCGCCTCGCGCAGCGCGGTCCCGAAGCCGAGCCGCAGCGCGTGCGCGGTCTCCCAGGTCTCGAACCGGCGCGCGCCGTCCTTCACCTCGTAGCCGTCCGCGCTGCTCCAGACCGCGCCACGGACGTCCGGGCGGGCCGGGCGCAGCAGTTCACGGATGCGCGGCGACGCGTAGAGCAGCCCGGTGCCGCGCGGGCCGCGCAGGAACTTCCGCCCGGTGCCGACCGCGAGGTCCACGCCGAGCGCGGCCAGGTCCACCGGCAGTTGCCCGAGCGACTGCACCGCGTCCAGCAGCAGCGGCACGCCGGCCGCGTTCGCCAGCGCCGCCACCTCCGCCACCGGCTCGACCAGCCCGGACGACGTCGGCACGTGCGCGATCGTGACCAGCCGGGCCGGCGTCCGCAGCGCCTTGTCCAGCGCCTCCAGGTCGACCGTGCCGTCCGGCGCGCAGGGGAGCACCTCGATGATCACGCCGTGCGTCTCGCGCAGCCGGAACAGGTGGATCGCGGAGCTGACGTAGCTCGACGCGGACGCCAGGATCCGGTCGCCCGGCCCGAACGGGATCGCGTCCATCGCGGCGTGCCAGGCCACGGTTGCGCTCTCGGTCAGCGCGATGTCGTCCGCCGTGCCGCCGACCAGCCGGGCCGCGAGCGCGTACACCTCCTCGTGCCGTTCCCGCGCGACCTCCGCTGCCTCGTAGCCACCGATCGTCGCCTCGAGCCGCAGATGCGCGACCACGGTCTCCAGCACGGCCGCGCTCGGCAGTGCCGACCCGGCCGCGTTGAAGTGCCGCGCGTGCCGCATCCCCGGCGTCGCCGCCCGCAGCGCGACCGGATCGAACCGCGTCACGGCACATTCCTGGATGTCAAAACTCTCATATTGGATCCAATCAAGATCAAAATCCCCGGAGGGTACGCGTGAACACCACCCCGCCACGGCCACCCAGACCTCATCCCCACGTGGCCCCACCACCCACCCCACCCCGCAACCCGCCAAGCGCGCGACTCCGCAACTCCGCGACCCGCGACCCGCGACCCGCGACTCCGCAGCCCCGGGCCCACCACCCCCACCTCACCGTCCCGTAGCACCACTCCCCGAGGCGCGGGCGACCAGAGAAGGCGGGCGAGCCCCGGACACGCTCTTCGTCTGGAGCTCGTCTGTCTTCGCCGGGAGTGGCGCCGAGCCGGAGGAGCGGAGCGACGACCAGGAAATCAGGGCGGAGGAGCGAAGCGACGACCAGGACTACAGCTTGACCACGACGCCCTTGGACTCGGTGAACGCGTGGAGGGCCTCGTCGCCGAGGTCGCGGCCGACGCCGGAGTCGCCGACGCCGCCGAACGACAGCGCCGGGTCGAAGACGTTGTAGGTGTTCACCCACACCGTGCCGGCGTGCAGCCGGGCCGCCATCCGGTGCGCGCGGGACAGGTCCCGCGTCCAGACACCGGCCGCGAGGCCGTAGGACGTGTCGTTGGCGATCGCGAGCGCCTCCTCCTCGTCCTCGAACGCGATGACGCCCGCGACCGGCCCGAAGATCTCCTCGCGCGCGATCGTCATGTCGTTGGTGACGCCGGTGAACAGCGTCGGCTCGACGAAGTAGCCGGGCCGGTCCGGCACGCCGCCGCCGGCTGCCACGGTGGCGCCCTCGGCGCGTCCCTTCTCGATGTAGGAGAGCACGATCTGCCGCTGTTCCTCGGAGACCAGCGGCCCGACCGAGATCCCGCCGTCGAGCCCGTTGCCGACCGGCACCTTCCGGGTCGCGGCGGTCAGCCGGCCGACCATCTCGCTCAGGATCGAGCGCTGCACCAGCAGCCGGCTGCCGGCCGTGCACATCTGGCCGGAGTGGCCGAACGACGCGCGCATCGCGGTGGCGGTGGCGGCGTCCAGGTCCGCGTCCGCGAAGACGATGTTCGGGCTCTTGCCGCCCAGTTCGAGCGTGAGCCGCTTGGTGGTGGCCGCGGCCGAGACCATCACCCGCCGGCCGACCTCGGTCGAGCCGGTGAACGACACCTTCGCCACGCCCGGGTGTGCGACCAGCGCGGCGCCGGTGCGGCCGTCGCCGGTCAGCACGTTCAGTACGCCCGCGGGCAGGCCCGCCGCCGCGCAGAGCGCGGCCAGCCGGAGCATGGTCAGCGGTGTCTGTTCGGCCGGTTTGACCACGACCGTGCAGCCGGCCGCGAGCGCCGGGGCCAGTTTGTGCGCGGCCGTCATGATCGGGAAGTTCCACGGCAGGATCAGCGCGGCCACGCCGACCGGTTCGCGCACGGTGTAGACGTGGTGCGCGCCGCCGTCGATCGGGACGACCGTGCCGGTGAGCCGGCCGGGCGCGCCCGCGAAGTGCCGGAAGTCGTTGGCGGCGAACGCGGTGTCGGCCCGGGAGCGTTCGATCGGCTTGCCGTTGTCCCGGGTCTCCAGGACGGCCAGCTCCTCCAGGTTCTCCTCGATCAGGTCCGCGATCCGGCTCAGCACCCGGGTGCGTTCGATCGGCGGCAGCCCGGACCAGCGGCGGTCCGCGTGCGCGGTCGCCGCCGCCGTCACGGCCGCGTGCACGTCGTCGTCGGTGGCCTGGGCGACGCGGGTGAGTACCTCGCCGGTGCTCGGGTCGAGCACCGGGAACGTCTGCCGGGTGCCCGGAGCGATCCACTCGCCGTCGATCAGGAAGGGTTCGAGTTCGCGCATGTGGCGAGGTCTCCTCTCAGAACAGGTCGAGGTATTCGCGCTGCTCCCAGTCGGAGACGTGCGCCAGGTAGCGGGCGAACTCGTCACGCTTGAGCGTGGCGTACCAGTCGATCGTCCGGGCGCCGAACGCGTCCGCGAAGACCGGATCCGCGGTCAGCGCGTCCACCGCGGCACCGAGTGACTGCGGCAGCCGGACCGCGTCCGCGGCGTACGGGTTCTCGGTCGGCGGGCCCGGGTCGATCGCGTGCCGCAGCCCGTCCAGACCGCTGACGATCTGCGACGCGATGTAGAGGTACGGGTTCGCCGCGGGTTCGCCGGACCGGTTCTCCAGCCGCGCGCCCGTGTCCGTGCCGCCGCCCACCACGCGTACCATCGCGCCCTTGTTGTCCGCGCCCCACACCACCCGGTCCGGGGCCAGCGAGAACGGCAGGTAACGCTTGTAGCCGTTCACGGTCGGCGTGCTGAACGCGGCCGCGGCCGGCGCGTGCGCCAGCAGCCCGCCCAGCCAGTGCCGGGCCGTGCTGGACATCAGCGTCTCGTCCGGCCCGGGGTCGAACGCGGCCCGCCCGGTCGCGCGTTCCCGCAGCGACTGGTGCAGGTGCCAGCCGGTGGACGCGGTCGCGGCACCGGCCGGGCGGGACATGAACGTGGCGTGGTACCCGGCGCGGCGGCAGATCTGCCGGATCGCGCTGCGCGCCAGCACCACCTGGTCGGCCGCGTCCCGCGCGCTCCCGGCCTGCATGGTGATCTCCAGCTGGCTAGGGCCGAACTCCAGCTCGATCGAGCGCAGCGGCAGGTCCAGCGTGGTCAGGCCGCGTTGCAGCAGCTGGACGACGTCGTCGACGCGGTCCAGGCCCTCCTCGTGCAGCAGTTGTGCGCCGCCGCTGACCGGCCCGACCCGTGGCGGCCGGCCGGGTGTGCCCGGCCCGCCGACGCGGTCGGCGGCGAGGGCCGCCTCCTCGGCGCGGTAGACGTGGAACTCCAACTCGACGCCGACCGTCATGTCGTACCCGCTGGTGCTGAGGTCGTCGATCTGGTTCCGGAGCATCGAGCGGGTGCAGAACGGGACCGGCGAGCCGTCCGGGAAGCGCAGGTCGCAGAGGACCCAGCCGGTCCGGTCGGCCCACGGCAGCACCCGGAACGTGGTCGGGTCCGGGACCAGCACCACGTCACCGGCGCCGGCGAAGCCCGATGGCGCGTCCGGCGTGAAGACCGGGAACGCGGACCGGCCGGACGAGTCCTTGAGCAGCAGCGAGCTGGGTGCGGTGAGGCCGGAGCGGAGTGCGCCGGGGACGGCCGCGCGGGTCAGCGTCTTGCCGTGCAGCACGCCGTGCTGGTCCGCGAACGAGAACCGGACCAGCTCCAGGCCCAGTTCGTCGATCACCCGGCGGAGCTGGCCGGCGGCCGCGTACTGCGCCTGCGTCCACAGGTCGTGCCGGTCGACGAAGCCGCCGCGGTCCGCGGCCAGCATCGGGCGCGCGTCCCAGCCGCCACCGCCCTCCGCGACCGGGCGCGCGTCGACGCTAGGCATCGGCGTGGTCCTTCCGCGGGGACGCCCACGGGGACGCCGCGCGGCGCTCGGCCTCGCGCTGCCGCCAGGTCTCCTCCCAGCCGTCGTTCGGTGCGATCGTGTCGACCGCGAGCGGGCCGGTCAGCCGGGCCGCGTCCGCGTCACCGGCCGGGCGGCCCGGCACCGTGCCGCCCTGCTCGAACGCGTCGATCGCGCGCAGCAGCATGCGGCGGTTCGCGGTGACCGCGCGGTCGGAGACGCCGAGTCGTTCGGTGGTGCGGTCCTGGATCGCGCCCATGCTCTCCACCGCCCACTGGTCGTGGACGTTGATGTCCAGACCCATGCCGGTGTACGTGAGGTCGCGCTGCTCGGCCGGGTCGTACCCCCAGTTGTTGGCCCGGTTCCGCAGCGGCCGGTAGTCGGGCAGCGAGACCTCGCCGAGGCGCTGCTGCAACAGCGTCTCCCGGTCGGTGCGCTCCGCGAAGTCGTACCAGATCATGTACCAGTAGTGGTTGTGGTCGTCGATCGGCACGTGCCACTGGATGAAGACCTTGCTGGTGCCGAACGGCACCACGAACGCGTTCGGGAACACCAGGTTCGTGATCCGCACGTGCTTGATGTCCTCGGTGAGTTGCCGCAGCGCGTAGACCCGCAGGCCGTGCTCGGCCTCCTCGACCTCGATGTCCGGCCGGTACGAGTCGCCGACCAGCTTCGACAGTTTCTGGCCGGTGCCCTCGACGATCTCGCTGAACTGCTGGCCGTAGACCTCGCGCGGGTCCTCGTCGATGAAGCGGTGCAGGAAGCTGACGTGGCTCGGGTCGATGCCGCCCTCCAGGCCCTGCAGCCAGTTGCACTCCCACAGGCCCTTGAACGCGAACGTGTACTCGTCCGGCGCCTGGAACGCGTCGTACCACGGGAACGGCGGCGGGTCGCCCTCGCCGAGGTAGGCGAAGACGATGCCGTTCTTCTCCACGCACGGGTACGCCGGGATGCGGATCCGCTCGGCGAAGCGGCTGTGCGCGGGCTCGGCCGGCTGCTCCTTGCACCGGCCGTCCGCGCCGTAGAGCCAGCCGTGGTAGAGGCAGCGCAGGCCGCCCTCCTCGTGCCGGGCGAACGCCAGGTCGACACCGCGGTGCGCGCAGAACCGGCCGACCAGCGCCCACCCGCCGTCCGGCTTCCGGAACAGGACGAGGTCCTCACCGAGCAGGCGGACCGGCTTGACCTGGCGGTCCGGCGTCATCTCGGAGACCAGGGCTGCGGGCTGCCAGTAGGCCCGCAGCAGCTTGCCGAGCGGGGTGCCGGGCCCGCTCCGGGTGACGCGTTCGTTGTCCTCGCGCTTGAGCACCGTGCGGGCCTCCCTCGTCTTGGATCACTTACGTCTCGTTCGGCATCCGATGCCTGCAAGATTGGATCCAATCCTGCCACGCGCGACGCGACCAGGGAAGATCAGGCGGGTTACCAGATCGTGTCGGCCGGTTCAGCTCGCCCGGATCGTGCCGACGAAGCGCCGTACCTCGCCGCGCAGCCGCTCCGCGAGCTGGGTGAGGCCGTCCTCGCCGGTCGGCGAGTGGTCGCTGCCGTCCACCCGGCCCGCGATGCCGGTCGCCAGGCCGCCCATCTCCCGGATGCTCTCGGTCACCGTCTCCAGCACGTCGATGGCGCCCGCGGTGGCGGTCTGCACCGTGGTGACCTGCGCCAGGATCTCGTCGCTGGAGCCGCTCGTCTCGTTCGCCAGGTTCTTGACCTCACCGGCGACCACGCTGAAACCCTTGCCGGCCTCCCCGGCACGCGCCGCCTCGATGGTGGCGTTCAACGCGAGCAGCCGGGTCTGCGACGCCACCTTGTTGATCAGATTGACCGCGCCGCGGATCTGGTCGGAGGCGGTGCGCAGCGAGCTCACCGTGGACAGGCCGCTCTCCGCGTTCGCGACGGCCTGCCCGGCGGAGGCGGACAGGCCGGTCGCGGCCGATCCCATGGTGGCGGCCACGGACGAGATCTGCTCGCAGACGCTGAGCACGGCCGACTCCAGTTCGTCCGCGAGTGCGAGCCGTTCCCGGGCGGCGTCCGCGAGCCGGTCCGCGGAGTCGTGCATGGCCGCGCTCGCGTTGCTGATCAGCCGGGCGCCGTTGCGGAACGCGCCGTGCAGCCCGCGGTACAGGAACCGGCGGTAGAAGCGGCCCTCGGCGGCGGCGGAGAGCGACGCGCCGGACTCGCGCACGTACGCGTCCGCCACGTCGAGCAGCCGGTTCAGCTCGGTGCGCGCCGCGACGATCTCCGGGTCGGTGCCGAGCGCGGGCACCCGCGCCTCCAGGTCGCCGAGGGCGGCGCGCCGGCACACCTCGGTGATCGCCAGCAGCGCGGCGCGCTCCGGCCCGGTCACGCCGTCGTCCGGTTCGTCACGTCCCACACCAACTCGGGATACGTCAGGCCGCGCGACGCCAGCTCCGACTCCAGCAGCGCGGTGGACGCGGCCAGCGCGTCCGGCGTGTGCGGGTGCCGGCGCTCCTCGGCGCGCAACCGCTCGTACAGCGCGGACAGCTCACCCACGGCGGTGCGGTCCGGCAGCCGCCGGTTGGAGTGGTAGCCGACGCACCGCCCCGCGTCGTCCAGCGACGGGGTGACGTGCGCGAACACCCAGTAGTGCGCGCCGTCGGCCGCGAGGTTGAGCACGTACGCGAAGATCTCCTGCCCGCTCTTGATCGTGTCCCAGAGCAGCTTGAAGACCGCGGCCGGCATGTCCGGGTGCCGGATCAGGTTGTGCGGCTGCCCGAGCGCGTCCTCCTCGGCCAGCGCTGACACCCGCAGGAACACGTCGTTGGCGTACGTGATCCGGCCCTGTGGATCGGTCTTGGTCACGATGATCTCGTCCACTCCGAACGAGCGCTCCACCCCGGTCGGCCGTACCCGCACCCCACTGCGCACGCCCCGCCGATCGGCGCGCGACGGCCCGACCTGAGCGAATCCGGCGTCCGGTTTCCTCCCTCGCGGCGCGATCACGGCTTGTCGCGGCGCGAGGGAGGGTGGTCGTGCCTACGGGACGGCGACGCCGGTCAGCCGGGCGCAGAGCGCGAGCAGGCCGTCCTGGTTCGCCGGGTCGTTCTCCTGCCGGCCCGGGCGCCAGGCCCGCTCGGAGTCGTAGGAGTTCGGCGGCAGCGGCGCGCCGGGCCGCGGGGCCGCGAGCCGGGCCAGGCGCTCGCCCGCGTGCGCGCTGTCGAGCGGGGCGACGTCACCGTTGCGGACCGTCATCTGCGTCGCGACGAAGTTCGGGTCGAACGCCAGGCTGTCCACCTCCGGCCAGCGGCGGCCGAAGCCGAGCGCGAGCAGCACCAGGTGCAGCTTCGTGGAACCGTACGCCTCCCGCCCGTGGTACGGACGGTGGTCGTAGTTCGGATCGTCGAGGTCCAGCACGCCGGAGCCGGCCAGCGCGGACGACGTGAAGATCAACCGCTTCGGGCGGGGGAGAAGCACGGTCAGCAGGTACGCCGAGAGCGTGTTCACCTGGAACGTGATCTCGTTGCCGTCCACCGTCAGCAACCGCTCCGGATCGTGCAGCCGGCCGATGCCCGCGTTCAGCACGACCGTGTCGAACGGCCCGGCCTTCTCCGCCTGCGCCGCCAGCTCGTGCACCTCCGCGAGCGAGGCCAGGTCGCCGACGACCACCCCGTCGGCGCCGGGCACGGCCGCCAGCGCCTCCTCCGCCCGCCGCTCGTTGCGCGCGTGCAGCACCACCTGGTGGCCCTGCCCGGTCAACGTGATCGCCGCCGCCTGCCCGATCCCGGTCGACGAGCCGGTTATCAGCACCCTGGCCATCCGTAGCCCCGCCTTTCACTGGTTCAGCGGCCGACTCTAGCGGGATAGCCTCGTCCCGTGTTCCCCACCGTGAGCGAGATCCTGGCCCTGGACCCGGTCCGCCACGGCCTCCCGCGCGTGCTGGCCGGTTCCGGTGCGCTCGACCGGCCGGTCCGCTGGGTGCACGTGGCCGAGGTGCCCGACATCGCCACGTTGCTGCGCGGCGGCGAACTCGTGCTCAGCACCGGCATCGGCCTGCCCCCGTCCGACGACGCGTTGCGCGCGTTCGTCGCCGCGCTCGCCGACGTCGGCGCCGCCGGCCTGGTCATCGAACTGGGCCGGGGCCGCTTCGCGTCCTCGCTGCCGCGCGCCATGGTCGCCGAGGCGCAGTCCCGTGACCTGCCGCTGGTCGAGCTCCGGCGCACCGTCCGGTTCGTCCGGATCACCGAGGCCGTGCACGCGCTGATCGTCGACGCGCAGCTCACCGAGCTGCGTGCGACCGAGGAGATCCACCAGCGCTTCACCGAGCTGTCCGTGGACGGTGCCGAACCCGCCGAGGTGGTGCACCAGGCCGCGCTGCTAGCTGGCGCCCCGGTGGTCCTGGAGAACCTGTCCCGTCAGGTGCTCGCCTACGACACCGCCGGCGAGCGCCCGGAACTGCTGCTGGACGACTGGGAGCAGCACTCCCGCCGGCTGCAGCTCCCGTCGCGCACGTTCTACACGGCCGGCTGGCTGGTCACCACGGTCGGCGCCCGCGGCCAGGACTGGGGTCGCCTGCTGCTGCGCTGGCCCGGCCCGGCCGAGCCGCCGTCCCGCCTCACCATCCTGCTGGAACGCGCCGCGTCCACGCTGGCGCTGGGCCGCCTGATCCGCCGCGACGCGGAGGGCCTGGAACGGCAGATCCACCGCACGCTGCTGACCGCGCTGCTGGACCACACCCGCCCGGTCGACGAGGTGGCGGTCCGGGCCCGCGCGCTGGGCGTGCCGCTGGAGCGGCGGCACCTGGTCGGCGTGGTGATCCGGTTCCGCGGCGACTCCTCCGGCTGGCGGGAGGCGGCCGGCGCGGGCGACCCGCCCGACCTCGCCGACGACGGCCCGACCCGCCTCCGTGACCTGGCCGAGGCCGTCAGCGCCGCGCTGCGCGACGCCACGATCGAGGGCCTGACCAGCGCCGTCGACGACACCACGGTCGGCGCCCTGCTGGCGCTGCGGTCCCCGGCCGGCGAGGACCGCGCCCTGCTGGTCCTCGCCGCCGCCCTGCACCGCGCCCGCGGCACCGACGCCGCCCCGGTCATCATCGCCGCCGGCACCGGTGCCGCCACGCTCCGCGAGGCCCGCCGTTCCCTGGTCGAGGCCCGGCAGGTGGCCGACGCGGCCCGCCACGACCGCCGGGACGTGCCGGTCTACCGCATGCCGGACGTCGGCCTGGCCGGCCTGCTTCACCTGCTGCGTGACGAGCCCCGCCTGCAGACCTTCGTCGAGCGGGAACTCGGCCCGCTGCTGGCCCACGACGCGAGACACCCGCGCGACCAGCTGCTGGACACGCTGCGCGCCTACCTCGACCACGGCCGCAACAAGTCGGCCGCGGCCACGGCCGCGCACCTGTCCCGGCCGGCCTTCTACGAACGCCTGGCCCGCATCGCCCGCGTCCTCGACTGCGACCTCGGGTCCGTCGACACCTGCCTGTCCCTGCACGTCGCGCTGCTCGCCCTCGACGCGGTCCGGGAACGCTGACCGGGGTGGCGCGCCGGCGCCCCACCCGATCCGATACCGGCACCGCCCGCACGGCGCCCCGGCCGCCGGACGGCTACGCGTCGAAGTCGGCCAGGACGCGGGGGAGGGCGAGCTCGACCGCGCGACCGTGGTCGACGTCCGGGCCGAGGTCGATCACGGTGGCGGGCGCGCGGAGCCGGTCCCGGCAGTAGTGGGAAGCGGCGATCGGCACGTCGCGGTCGCCGCTCGCGGCGTAGAGCCGCACCGGCACGCGCGGACGCCAGTCGCAGTGCCGGTCCGCGGCGGCCAGCGCGTCCCGCAGCACGCCGGCCGGGGCGCGCAGCCGAGCCAGGTAGTCCGCGGTGAACAGCTCCGCCACGGTCGCCGGCAGCCGGGGGAAGATGTCCTCGTTGCGGTGCTCACCGTCGAAGAGCGCCTCGACGGACGGGTCGCGGAACGCCTGCTCCGGCGCGTCGTAGAGGTGGTAGAGCCGGTTCCAGGCCACCGTCCAGTACGCGAGGTAGGCGACGCCGTTGGCGATCCGGCCGTCCAGCGCGTCGGCGATCAGCGTGCTCGGCCGCATCGGCCCGGCGATCGGCGCGAGCGCACCGAGCGCGGATCGGCGTTGCAGCGCCTCGCCGAGCGCCATCGCGGCCTGCCCGCCCTGCGAGTGGCCGGTGACCAGCACCCGGGGATCGGGCCGGAGCCCGGCCCGGGCGGCCAGCAGCCGGGCCGCCCGCAGCGCGTCGGCCGAGGCGGTGACGATCGACGGCGGATGCGCGTACGGATGCGTGCCCGGTCCCGTGCCGAGCCCGAGGTAGTCCGGCGCCGTGGTCAGGTAGCCGGCCGACGCGAACAGCACCGCGGCCGCCCGGTCACCGCCGTCACTGACCGACGCGACCGACCCCCGGTATGCGGTGGTGCCGTGCAGCCAGGCGACCTGCCGCGGCCTCCGGTCGTCCGCGCGCGGCACCGCGACGAGCGCGCTCGCCGTGGTCGGCACCCCGGCCGGATCGACGGTCCGGTACACGATCCGCGTCGCGTCCACCCCGAAGCGCACCCGCGACGCGTCCAGCCCGTACCGCCCCAGGTACGCGGCGGCCTCCCCGGCGCCCAGCCCCACGACCGGCGTCACGGAGACGAGCGCGCCCCGCTCCCGGCCCGCACTCACCGGCGCGGCCGGCGCCAGCCCGGTCAGCAACGCGCCACACAGCACCGCGACGACCATCCGTTTTCCCATGCCCCCGACCCTGCCCGTCATCCACCCCCCGGGTCACTGGTGCTGCCCACCGCATGCGCGGTAGGGCCACCCTCACCGGCTCGGGGTTCAGGACGGTGTGGAGGCGATCCAGACGGTGCGGCTGGTGCGGACGACCGGGGTGGGGCCGGTGGCGCCGTTGGATGCCAGGAGGTGGTCGACGGTGTGCAGGTCGGCCGGGGTGAGCTGGTCGGCGAGGGCGCCGCGCATGCGACGCAGGAAGGTCAGGAAGTAGCGGCGGACCAGGTCGGCCGGCTCCGCCACCTCGATCGGGAAGTCCCGGCGGGTGGCGGTGAAGCCGAGCGTGGTGAGCGTGCCGGTCCAGTCGGGGTGCGGGTCGAAGCCGAGCCGGCGGGTGGCCAGCGCCTCGTGCAGCCGGGCCTCCCAGGGCTCGCCGTCCGTGAAGTACGGCTGGTCGGGCATCTCCGAGATGACCAGCAGGCCGCCGCGGCGCAGGTGCTCGCCGGCCTGGCGCAGCAGCGCCGGCGGGTCGGGGACGTGGTGCAGCGAGAGCGCGGCCCAGACGATGCCGGGCCGGTCGACGGGTGGCCAGCCGTGTGCCAGGTCGGCCGCCAGCGTCTCGACGCGGTCGCCGAGCCCGCGGTGCGCCGCGGCCGTGCGGATTCGCTCCAGCATGCGCGGCGACTGGTCGACCGCGACGACGCCGGCCGTGGGGAAGCGGGCGGCCAGCGCGAGCGTGCCGACGCCGGTGCCGGCGCCGAGGTCGACGATCCGGCCGACGGGCTCCGGCGCCCGCTCCGCGACCCAGGACAGGACCTCGTCGTGGTACGCGGTGAGGACCGCCCCGTCCAGCTCCAGCAATTCGGCCAGGTGCTCGTCGTCGTGGTGGTCGTGCCCGTGCCCGTGTCCGTGGTGTTCGCTCATTCCCCCACGGTAGGCGAGTGGTGCGTGACTGGCATAAGGTCTTGCCTATGACGCAAGAAGAGGGGCTCGACGATCTGGTCCGGCAACGCATCCGTGGGCTGCGGGTGGCGAAGGGCTGGTCGCTGGACGCGCTCGCCGCCCGCTGTCACCTCAGCCCGTCCACGCTCAGCCGGATCGAGACCGGGCACCGCCGCATCGCCCTGGACCAGCTGGTCCTGCTCGCCCGCGCGCTCGGCACCACGCTCGACCAGCTGGTCGAGCCGGCCGACGACACCGACGTGGTCATCCGGCCCACCCGCCACCAGGGGCAGGGCATCACCACCTGGCTGCTCTCCCGCGCCGACTCCGCGCACGGCCGCACGGTCGCGAAGATGCGCATCGAGCCGGAGCGGTCAATCGACCGGTTGGGCGTCCACCCGGGCCGCGACTGGTTCACGGTGCTGTCCGGCACCGCGGTGCTCCGGCTCGGTGACCGCACCGTCTTCGTCGAGGCCGGTCAGGCCGCCGAATTCCCCACCATGGTCCCGCACGCGGTCGGCGCCCGCGGTGGTCCGTGCGAGATCCTCACCATCCTCGACCACGACGGCGAGCAGGCCCACCTGAACGAGTAGGGGGCCGGCCACCCGGCCGGCCCCCACGTCGGCGGATCAGGCGCCGAGGCCCCGCTCGATCGCGGCGATGATCTGCGGGCGCAGCTCGGCGGCCTTGATGATGGCGTCGACCGAGCCGACCTCGACCGCGCGCTTGATGCTGTGGATGCCGTCGAACTCGGCGGCCACCTCACCCAGCTTCTCGGCGCGCACGGCGGAGCGGGTCTCGGCCAGCTCCGCGACCAGGGCGGCCCGGGCGGCGCCGGACTCGGTGGCGATCCGGGCCTCCAGGGACGTCACCCGCGGGTCCTTCGCGGTCCGCGCGTTGACGTCGCCCGCGAACACCACGGCCGCGGCCGGGGCGCCACCGAGCACCGAGGCGAACGAGCCCTCGACGGCCAGCGCCGTCATGTTCGGGTTGAGCGCCTTGGAGAAGACCACGAACGCGCCGCCGTGGTAGCGCGAGATCACGCAGAACACGATCGGGCCCCGGAAGTTGACGATCGCCCGGCCGATCTCCGCGCCGTACTCCAGCTGGAGGCGCCGCATCGACTCGGGGGAGCCGTCGAAACCGGAGAGGTTCGCCAGCACGACCAGCGGGCGGTTGCCACTCGCCGCGTTGATCGCCCGGGCCGCCTTCGCCGCGGAGCGCGGGAAGAGCGTGCCGGCCGTGTACGTGTCCGGGCCGTCGGTGGGCGGGAAGCCCCGGCGCGGCACCGAGCGTGACTCGATGCCGAGCAGCGTGACCGGGATGCCGCCCAGGTGCACGTCCTGCACCACCGCGGTCTCCGCGTCGGCCATGCCGGCCCAGCGCTCCAGCACCACGTGATCCTGGTCGGAGACCGCGCGCATCACCGTACGGATGTCGAACGGCTTCTTCCGGTCCGGGTTCTTCACCGGCGAGAAGATGTCACCGACCGTGGTGAAGTCGCTGTCCGGCGCCGAGTGCGGGAAGTCCGAGATGTCGCGGGAGACCGGGTCCGACGTCACCGCCCGGCGCGGCCGGGACTCACCCGGCAGCACGTACGAGTGGTCGTAGTACGTCATCAGCAGGTCCCGCGCCGCGGCCAGGTCCGGCGCCCAGTACTGCGCCTGCCCGTTCGGCCCCATCACCCGGTCGTACCCGCCGATGCCGAAGTTGTCCTCGGCCGACACGCCGCCGGAGAAGTCCAGCGACTGCTTGCCGGTCAGCACCATCGCGGAGTCCGGCGTCATGATCAGCACGCCGCGCGTGTGCATCAGCATCGTGGCCTCGGCGTTCCAGTACGGCTGCGCGCCGACCGTGATGCCCGCGACCACGATGTTGATCTCGCCGCCGGCCTGGGTGAACTCCACGATCCGCTTGAGTGCGGCCGCGACCCAGTCCATGTTCTCGGTGCCGGACGTCATCGAGATCCGCGCGCCCGCGGACAGCGCGTACCACTCGACCGGGACGTTCATGGCGGTGGCCAGGTCGAGCGCCGCGATCACCCGCGCGCACTCCGCCTCGGCCAGCGCGCCCAGCGCCTTGGTCGGGTCGCCGAGCAGCACCACGCGCCGCACGCCCTCGGGGTACCGCTCCGTGGGCGTGCTCACCACACCGGTCACGATGCCGGCCCGGTTCTGCCCGCGCGGCCGGTCGACCGGCTCCAGCGCGCCGGAGTCGGACAGGTCGTACTCCTGGAACGAGCCCAGCAGCGTGGTCAGCTCGTACGGGTACGTCGTCCCCCGCCGGCGCGCCGAGATCACCTTGGAGCGGTAGTCGTCCAGCGGCTCGATCGGGTCCGTGGACGGCGCCGTGAACGACACGTTCATGCCGGCCTCGAAGCCCAGGTTGACCGCGATCTCGACCAGCTCACCGGTGGCGGCGTCGCGCTGCCGGCCGATGAACTGCACCTCCTCCAGGCCCGCGCCGGCCGTGACCGGCAGGACCCGCTGCGCGACCGCGTTCAGCTCCTCCATCGACAGCTCGACCTGCGGCCACACGTACAGCGTGATCCGGTTGGTGTCGAACCGCTTCTTGACCGGACGCTGCGACTGCACCTTGCGGATCGCGTCCAGGCAGGCGTCCAGCGCGCCCTCGACCGCGGGCAGCGCCACGATCCGGCCGTCCGCGTCGCGCAGCGGCGTCAGGTCGCGGATCTGCGCCATCGCGGCCAGCCGCTCGTCGGCCGGGTTCTCCGGCGCCACGCAGCGGAACAGGTAGACGTCCTCGTCCGCGGTGGGCAGCCGGGTCAGGTCGAAGTTCCGCCAGCGCGGCACCTGGAGCCGCTCCGCGATCAGCGGGTGCAGCCCGCGGATCACGCGCTCCTCGCCGAGGCCCGGCCGGAACGTGAAGTGGTGGTGCATCGCGCCGCCGCTGATGCCGGCCACCGAGAACGTCACCCGCTGCACGGCATCCAGCAGCCCGGACGACCCGAGCACGGAGCCGAGCGCGGCCGCCATCTCGTCCGGCGTCGGCTGCCCGTTCCAGGTCAGGTACACGTCCACGACCGAGTCCGCGGAGACCAGCCCGGTCGCGGCGGCCAGCACGGACGGCAGCGAGCCGAAGTCCGACGCGGTCGCGACGAGCCGGAACCGCTCGTCACCGCGCTGATAGCCGGCCGTGAAGAAACAGACGCCGGAGACCTCGACGGTACGGGTGTCCGAGGCGCCCCGGTTGCCGTAGTAGCGGCGGCTGAGCACCTCCAGCATCGGTCCGTGATCCACGCCGGGCCGGCCGATCCGCTGCCCGAGGATCCGGACCAGCGGCTCCGACGAGGAGACCATCGACGCGATCCGCTCGCCGCGGTCCGGCGCGTCCGGGTTCTGGTCCAGGAAGCGCAGGTGGTTGCGGACCGCCGCGTACACCTCCGCGCGCCGGCGGCGCAGCATCGGCTGGGCGGCCCAGCGGAACACGATCGACCGGGCCAGGTCGCCGATCACCGGGAAGCGCAGCTGGGTGGCCGCGATCAGGTGCTCCAGCGCGCCGCTGACCAGCTCGCGCAGCTCGTCGCCGGGCAGCGGCTCGGTCAGCCAGCGCTGCAGGAACGTGACGATGACGGAGACGTCCGCGGACGCGCGCTGCTGGGCCAGGAAGATCCGGAAGACCGCCTCCTCCAGCTCCGGCGTACGCGCGAAGTCCGTGACGCCGTAGTGCGCGAGCACCCGCGCGAGCCGGCCGCGGAACGTGTCGGACAGCCCGGCCCGGTCCACGTCCAGCGACTGCAGGTACGCGTGGAAGTACTCCCGGGAGCTGTGCACCCGGGTGTCGGCCGCGTGCTCCTCGCCGGCCGGCCGGTTGCGGCTGAGCTCGGACAGGTCCGCGAAGACCTGCAGCAGCCCGACCTCCTCCTCCAGCGGCCGGTGGCTCAGCTCGGCCCGTGCCGTGAGGTAGGACGCCAGCGCCCGCTTCTCGTCCAGCGGGTCCACGTCGTAGCCGAGCAGCAGGCTGCGCAGCTCCGCGATGCCGCGGGCCACGCGCTCCTCGGCGGACAGCCCGTCCTGCGACGCGGGCAGGTCGAGGTCGACGGCCTCGGAGACCGCCTCGGCCGCGGCGGCGTCGCCGACCGGCTCCAGGCGCAGCAGCGGCGCACCGGTCTCCACCTGGCTGCCCACCGTGACCAGGCACTCGCGCAGCTTGGCCTTGAACGGCGCGCGCAGCACCGTCTCCATCTTCATGCTCTCCAGCACCAGCACCGGGGCGCCGGCCTCGACCTCGTCGCCGACCGCGAGCGGCGTGGCGACGACCAGCGCGGGCGCGGGGGAGCGGAGCACGCCGCCCTCGTCGCGGCTGACCCGGTGCGTGACGCCGTCCACCTCGACCAGGTGCGTCGGGCCGTGCGTGGCCGTGACCAGCCGGAAGCGCTCACCGTTGACCAGTATCCGGCCGGTGTGCTCGTCGAAGCGGTCCAGCTCCGCGTCGAGCACGGCCTCCTCGCCGATGCCGACCCGGAACCGGCGCGGCCCGGTCTGCGCCACCGTCACCCGGTACGTCGCGCCGCGCAGCTTCAGGTCGATCGGCCGGCCGCTCTTGTGCTGCACCTGCGGGCGGCCGCCGTGCGCGGTGGAGAGCAGCCGCTGCCGCTCGACCCGCGCCTCGTCCTCGTACGCCTCGATCGCGGCCGCGGCCAGCGCGATGCCGGAGTGCTGCGTGGAGACCAGCCGGCCCTCCGCGCGGACCCGGTCGATCCAGCCGGTGTCGGCGCTGCCGTCGATCACCTCGGGCTGGTCCAGCAGGTCCAGGATGAAGCTCTTGTTGGTGGCGCCGCCCTCGATGATCACCATCGTCTCGGACACGGCGCGCCGCAGTCGGCCGAGGGCCTCGTCCCGGGTACGCCCGTACGCGATGATCTTCGCGATCATGGAGTCGAAGTCGGCCGGGATGACGTCGCCCTCGCTGACACCGGTGTCCACCCGGATGCCGGGCCCGCTCGGCAGCGCCAGCCGCACGATCCGGCCCGGCGACGGCGCGAAGTCGCGGTCCGGGTCCTCCGCGTTCAGCCGGGCCTCGACCGCGTGCCCGCCCTCGGCCGGCATCAGCTCGCCCAACCGGCCGCCGGACGCCACGTGGATCTGCGCCTTGACCAGGTCGAAGTCGGTGGTCACCTCGGTGATCGGGTGCTCCACCTGAAGACGCGTGTTCACCTCGAGGAACGCGAACAGCTTCTCGCCCGGGTGGTAGAGGAACTCCACCGTGCCCGCACCCTTGTAGTCGACCGCGAGCGCCAGCCGCTCGGCCGCCTCCTTCAGCTCGCGGGCCTGCGCGCGCTCCAGCACCGGGGAGGCGGACTCCTCGATCACCTTCTGGTTGCGGCGCTGCACGGAGCAGTCACGCACGCCGAGCGCCCACGCACTGCCCTGACCGTCCGCGATGACCTGCACCTCGACGTGCCGGGCGCCGGTGACCAGGCGCTCCAGGAACACGATGCCGCTGCCGAACGCGCGCGCGGCCTCCAGGCTGGTCCGCTCGTAGGCCTCGTCGAGCTCGTCGTCGCTGCGCACCACGCGGATGCCGCGCCCGCCACCACCGGCGGTCGCCTTCAGCATCAGCGGGTAGCCGATCTCGGCCGCGGCCGCCTTCGCCGCCTCCAGGGTCTCCACCGCGCCGCGGCTCCACGGCGCGACCGGGACGCCGACCTCCTCGGCGATCAGCTTGGAGCCGATCTTGTCACCGAGCTTGCGCATCGCGTCCGCGCTCGGGCCGATGAACGTGACGCCGATCTTCTCGCACAGCTCGGCGAACGCCGGGTCCTCGGCGACGAAGCCCCAGCCCACCCAGGCCGCGTCCGCGCCGGTCGCGACGAGCGCGCGCTCCAGCACCGCGTGGTCCAGGTACGGCCGGGCGGAGGCGGGCCCGAGGTTGTAGGACCGGTCGGCCTCCCGGACGAACGTGGCGCCACGCTCACCGTCCGTGTAGAGGGCGATCGTCTCGATCGGCGATGTTCCCGTCTCGGCGTTCAGTTCGCGGACGGCGTGGATGAGCCGCATGGCGGCCTCTCCGCGGTTGACGATGGCGATGCGGTTGAACACCGACCGAGCCTCCCAAAGTGCGTACACAACGTGGCGGGGCCCTCGATCGGCCCCGTCACCAAGCTTCGTCGTTACCGGGCGGTATGGAACCGTTGGACCCGCCACTGGACACGGTCCCAATTTGTCGGAACCCGACAACTCTACATGGAGAGAACCGACACCCCGGTGGCTCGCCGCTCCCGGGTAAGCGGTGCAAACCGGGTGCTAACGGCCTAGATCACTCCCGAGAAGGGCTCGCTTTCGGGAGAATGCACAGGGTGACCAGCGTTGGCGGAGCCGGACACCGGGACCTGCAGGCGCTGCTGCACGCGATCCGGGTCGGCAAGGTCGTCGAGCAACTGCCGAACGCACACAGTAATGTCAGCCCGCCCGCGGCGGCCGCGCACACCCCACCGCAGCCGGCCGCGCAGGCCTGGGTGCCGATGGGTGGCGGCGGCGCGGCCCAGCAGGCGGCGCAGCAGACCGCGGCGCAGCAGGCGGGCACGCAGCAGACCGCGCTGTCCGGCCTGCCGCGCGGCACCGCACCACCGCGGAACGCGGCACCCCAGGGGCGGTACACGACCGGGGGAACCGGCACGGGCGGCGCCCCGCCGTTGCCGGGCGCGCCGGCCGCCGGCCCGGTCCCGGCCGGGCCACCCGGGTCCGGTCCGTTGCCGGCCGGCCCGGCCGTGCCGTTCCCGCCGGTCCCCGGCCCGGTCGGCGCGGGCGGACAGCCGGGCCCGCCCGCCCACCCGGTTCCCGCCCACCCCGGACAGCCCGCCCACCCCGGACAGCCCGCCCACCCCGGACAGCCCGCCCACCCCGGACAGCCCGCATACCCCGGGCAGCCCACCCACCCCGCAGGGCCCGCACACCCCACCGGCCCGGGCCTGGCCACGCCCCCGGGCGGCACACACCCGGGAGGCGCCGTTCCAGGCGGCGCCGTTCCAGGCGGCACGGTCCCGGGCACCACCCCACCGGGCCCGCCGGCCGCGCCTCCGCCACCACCGCCCGGCATCCCCGGCACCACGCCGCCCGCGATCCCCGGCACCACCGTGCCCGTCCCCTACATCCCCGGCCCGCCCGCGAACGCGCCCGCCTGCCCCTACCCGGCGAACGGCGCGCTCCCGCCCCGTACCCCCGGTGCCGGATCTTTGCCCTATGCCCCCGCGGGGGGCCTGCCCGCGTGGGAGGCGGTCGTGCCGATCCGGGTGGGCCCGCACCGGCCCGCCGCCGGACGGGGTGTGCTGGTCGACGGCTTCCGGCCCGGCGAGGAGTCCGCGCTGCACGCGCTGCAGACCCGGCTGCGCGAGTCGTTGCAGCTGATCGGCTCCGTCGACGAGGCCGTGCACCTGCTCGACGATCACCTGTTCACGGCCCGCCCGGAACTGCGCCCGCTCTTCCCGCCCAGCGCCGAGGTGCACAAGCAGCAGCTCCGGGACGCGCTCGGCTGGCTGGTCGACAACCTGGACAACCCGCAGGTGCTGGCGGCCGGCTGCGGGCAGCTCGGGCCGGTGCTGCGCGAGTTCGGCGTGCAGCGGCCGCACATCGACGCGTTCGGCATGGCCATGCTCGACGCGCTGCGCGCCAGCATGGCCGGTGCCTGGCGGCCGGAGCACGACGTGGCCTGGCGGTCCACCTGGAAGCTGGCGGCGCAGTGGCTGCAGCAGGGCGAGGAGGACGCCGGGTACGCGCCGCTGACCTGGCTCGGCACCGTGGTGGCTCGGCAGGACTGGCGTGACGACCTGTCCATCCTGTGGATCCGTACCTACCTGCCGTACCCGCACCGGGCCGGGCAGCACGTGGTGCTGGAGGCGGACGGTGCCACCGGCAGCTACCCGATCGGGAACCCGCCCACGCCGGACCACACCATCGAGGTGCACGTGGAGGCGCGCCCCACCGACTACACCGGCACCGCGCTGCTGCGCGAGGCCGAGCCGGGGGAGCGGGTCCGGCTGCATCCGGCCGTGGAGCACCTGCCGGTCGACCGCGCGTCCGGCCGGGACCTGCTGCTGATCGCGGAGGGCACCGGCGTCGCCACCATGAAGGCGCTGCTGACCGAGGTCGCGTGGCGGCGGCAGCGCCGCGCCGTGCGCCTGTTCGTGGGCGTGCGCACGGTCGCGGAGATCTACGACCTGGATCCGCTGCGCGCGATCGCGGCCGAGTGCCTGGACGCGCAGGTGCAGGTGGTGGTCGCGGCCGGTCCGCAGGGCCGGTTCCTCGGCGGCAGCCTGGCGCACGTGGTGGCCGGCGCCGCCGACTGGACGGACTGGGACGTCTACGCGGACGGGCCGCCCGCGCTGGTCGCCGCGCTGTCCGGCGCGTTCGAGCGGCTCTGCTCGCCGACCCGCGGGTAGGTCTCCGGCACGAACGCGGGCCCGCCCGGCGTGAAGACGTCCGAGTGCGACGCGGTCCGCCACGCGCTGCCCGGCACCGCGTCCGCCAGCGCCTTCACCACCGGCTCGTCCTGCCACTCCGGGCTCTTGCGCAGCAGGTCCAGCGCGACCACGCACTCCTCGACCTCGCCGACGCACTCCCACGGCTTGTGCGCGTCCACGCCGAGCAGCTCCAGGAAGCCCGGGATCTGCGCCTCGTCGGCCAGCAGGTCGGTGCCGAAGATGCGGCGCAGCCGGTCCCGGTTCATCGACGGTGCCATCGCCAGGAACACGAACCGGCACTTCGGGCAGTCGCCGCACCACCGCGCGGTCGCGTTGTGCAGCAGGAACGCCCGGTTGCAGCTGGTCACCACGTCGTCGTAGCGGTCGGTCGCCGCGTACAGCCGGGCGATGTGCAGCTCGGAGAGCCGCCGCAGCAGCGAGAAGTACGCGTTCGTCAGCCCGGCGTGCTCGGCCAGCGCGTCCCGCAGCAGCCCCTCGGCCTCCACGCCCTTGGACCACTGGTGGTTGATCTCCACGCCGTGCCAGACCAGGTTTGGGTCGGAGGCGGACCGCTCGTTCGACATCACCACCGGCCCGAGCCCGTTGAACGCGGCCGTGGCCACCGCGATCAGCGAGTTCACGGCCGTGACCGGCACGTGCCCGTTGAGCGCACCCGCCTGGTTCACCTCGAACAGCAGCGGATCGATCTTCCGGCGGGCCGCCAGCGCCGCCAGCCCGGACGCCTCGTTGACCGCCCTGATCACACCGTTCGGGTTGACCGAGAACGGCACCGGGTCCCGGCCGGCGTCCCGGAGCGCCTCCAGCGTGACGATCGAGTCCTTGCCGCCGCCCACGGCGGACAACGGCCGCAGATCCAGATCAAGAGCATGCGAGGGTACGGATGCGGGCTCGCCGTCCGGCGGGGTGAGCGCCACGGTCAGCACGTGCGGCAGCTCGTTGCGGTAGGCGAACTCGCCCATCCCCTTGGTGTAGACCGCGGTCGCGAACGCCCGGGCCGCCGCCCCGAGCCGGTGCGGCAGCGCGATCCGCGCCGGCGCCGCCACCTTGTAGTAGGAGACGCCCGCCGCGATCAGCAGCAGCTCCAGCACGCGGTGGGTGCGGCGCAGCGCGTCCTCGCCCGGCGCGGTCTCCGGCACCGGCAGCGTGACGGTCTCGGTGAACCGCAGCGGTGCGACGCCCGGCCCGGTCAGCGCGTAGCGCAGCTCGACGGTGCCGGTCCGCGGATCGAGGTGGTAACCCTCGGCCGTGAAGAGGTCCCGGCCCCGGATCTCATCCGCGCTCAACGCCACCGATCTTGCCTTTCGCCGTGTCTGCGGCCGCCGCCCGACCGGCCGCAATGGTAGCCCCGGCCCGCGCCGGCCGCGCGGCGCAGCCACCCACCGCACGTTCCCGCGCCGGATCGAGGCGTCGCCCGGGTCGCCGGAACGACCCGCGGGACGCCTCGGTCGCGGCGGAGCGGTCAGCCCTTGCGGGCGGCCTGGCGGGCGCGGTTGGCGTCGCGGCGCTCGGTGAAGCGGGTGGCCTGCTTGTCCAGGTTCTCCAGGAAGTCGGCGAGCTCGTCGCGGGCCTTGGCGCCGTCGTCGGTGAGGCCCGGCGTCTCCAGCACCCGCAGCTTGCGGAGCACCGGCATCAGCACCTCGTCGTGGTGGATGCGCAGGTCGTAGATGCCGGCCATGGCGATCTGCACGGACTTGCGGGAGAAGTTCTCGATCGTGTGGCCGGGCATCTGGAACGAGCTGACCACGTCGGTGATCGCGCGCATCGCCAGGTTCGGGGAGAGCGCCAGCGACGCCTCGAGGAGGTTGCGGTAGAAGACCATGTGCAGGTTCTCGTCGGTGGCGATCCGGGCGAGCATCGCGTCGCAGATCGGGTCGCCGGAGAACTTGCCGGTGTTGCGGTGCGAGACGCGGGTGGCCAGCTCCTGGAACGACACGTACGCGATCGAGTGCAGGATGCTCTGGTCGTGCTCGTTCTCGAAGCCGACCGACATGTGCGTCATGCGCAGCCGCTCCAGCTCGATCGGGTCGACCGCGCGCGTGGTCAGCAGGTAGTCGCGGATCGCGATGCCGTGCCGGCCCTCCTCCGCGGTCCACCGGTGCACCCAGTCACCCCAGGCCCGGTCGCGGCCGAACATGGACGCGATCGCGTGGTGGTAGCTGGGCAGGTTGTCCTCGGTGAGCAGGTTGACGATCAGCGAGGTGCGGGCCACGTCGGAGAGCTTGGACTGCTCCGGCGACCAGGCCTCGCCACCGAGCGGGCCGTCGAAGTTCGTGCCGTCGGACCACGGGACGTACTCGTGCGGGAACCACTCCTTGGCCAGCCCGATGTGCCGGTTGAGGTTGGTCTCCACCACGGGCTCGAGATCGAGCAGCAGCGCTCGCGTGGTGGCTTCGTCGACGGTCACAGGACCTCCAGAGGGAATGGCGAACCTACGGTTACGGTACCGTAGGTTCGCGGCTTCGACACCACCCGGAAAGCCGGAAAACCGGCCGGTAACCAGGACCGATGCCTCGCGGAAGATCAGCTGGCGGGTGCAATCTCCGGCTGCGGCGCGGTGCCGCCCAGGTACGCCGGCAGCCACCAGCGGTCCGCGTCGTCCTTCGGCTCGTCCGGGTACTCCCGCTGCGCCTTCTCGACGAGCGCGGTCATCCGGCGGCGCAGCTCCGCGGTGGCGACGTTCACGTCGTCCTTGCGGCTCACCTCCATCGGCTCGCCGACCAGGATCGTGATGGGCGTGTGCCGGCGGGTGAGCGTGCGCGGCCGGCCCTTGGTCCACAGCCGGTGCGTGCCCCAGAGCCCGACCGGGATCAGCGGCACGCCGGCGGACATGGCCAGCCGGGTGGCACCCGACTTGACCTCCTTGACGGTGAACGAGCGGCTGATCGTCGCCTCCGGGAAGATACCGACCACCTCGCCGCTCTTCAGCGCGGTCAGCGCGTCCCGGAACGACTGCACGCCCGAGTCGCGGTCGACCGGGATGTGCTTCATGCCCCGCATCAGCGGACCGGAGATCCGGTGCTTGAAGACCTCCTGCTTGGCCATGAAGCGGACCATGCGCTTGGCCGGGTGCGCGCCGAACCCGGCGAAGATGAAGTCGAGGTAGCCGATGTGGTTGCTGGCCAGCACCGCGCCACCCTCGCGGGGCACGTTCTCCGCGCCCTCGACCCGGATCTTGAGGTCCAGAACCTTGAACATCAGCTTCGACGCTGCGATGACGGGCGGGTACACCACTTCTGACATGGCGTAACGGTAACCGCCCCGGCTGTGCGACGCCTCCGCTGCCCGGTGCGTGCACCCGCACCCCGTACCGTGGCATGCTCATCTGTCCGATGGTGATCCCTTGACGATGTGTCAGGTGGCCGACCGCGCTGGGCGACAGGATGGCAGTTGCCGTCGACCGGGTGCGGGTGGCAGCGTGCGGTCATGGGTGATGACCTGCTGGCCCGCCATCGCGCGGTGCTGCCGTCGTGGATGCCGATCTACTACCCGGACGACCCGATCGAGATCGTCTCCGGCTCCGGCCGGCGGGTCGTGGACCATCGCGGCCGCAGCTACCTGGACTTCTTCGGTGGCGTGCTGACCAACATGATCGGGTACGACGTCCCGGAGATCCGCGAGGCGGTGGAGCGGCAACTGGCCACCGGCGTCGTGCACACCTCGACGCTGTACCTGATCCGGCAGCAGGTCGAGCTGGCCGAGCGGATCGCCCGTGTCTCCGGCATCCCGGACGCGCGCGTGTTCTTCACCAACTCCGGCTCGGAGGCGAACGAGGCCGCGCTGCTGATGGCCACGAACGTGCGCCGCTCCAACCAGATCCTGGCGATCCGGAACAGCTATCACGGGCGCACGCTCGCCACCATGGGCGTCACCGGGCACCGCGGCTGGTCGGCCAGCTCGCTCAACCCGCTCACCGTCTCCTGGCTGCACTCCGGCGATCGGGTACGCGGCCTGCTGGCCAAGCTGTCCGATTCGGATCATATTGACGCGGCGGTCGAGGACCTCCGCGAGGTGCTCGCCACCCAGACCGCCGGCGACGTGGCCGCGCTGATCGCGGAGCCGATCCAGGGCGTCGGCGGCTTCGTGCACGCGCCGGACGGCACGCTCGGCGCGCTGAAGAAGGTGCTGGACGAGTCCGGCATCCTGCTCATCTCCGACGAGGTGCAGACCGGCTGGGGCCGCACCGGCGAGCACTTCTGGGGTTACCAGGCACACGGCGTGGTGCCCGACCTGCTCACCTTCGCCAAGGGCATCGGCAACGGGTTCGCGCTGGCCGGCGTGGTCGGCCGCGCCGAGGTGATCAACGCGGTGCCGGCGGTCAGCTTCTCCACGTTCGGCGGCAACCCGATCTCCGCGGCCGCCGGCAACGCGGTCCTGGACTACGTGCTCGACCACGACCTGCAGGCCAACGCGGCCCGGACCGGCGCGATCCTGCTCGACGGGCTGCGCGCCGCCCGGCCCCGGTTCGGGATCCTGGCCGACGTCCGCGGGCGCGGGCTGATGATCGGCCTGGAGTTCGTCCGCCCCGGCACCACGGAACCGGACGCGCCGGCCACCGTCCGGGTCTTCGACGAGTGCCGCCGCAACGGCCTGCTGGTCGGCAAGGGTGGCCTCTACAACAACGTGCTCCGGATGGGCCCGCCGCTCACGCTCACCGAGGACGAGGCCCGCGAAGGACTCGACATCCTGGTCAACGCGATCGCGACGGTCGACGCAGAGGCGGTAGTTCGATGATCACGCATTTCGTGGGCGGCAAGCACTGGGACGGCGGCTCCACCCGCACCGGTGAGGTCTTCGACCCGGCGACCGGCGCGGTCGCCGACCGGGTCCGCCTCGCCTCCACCGCCGACGTCGGCCAGGCCGTGGACGTGGCGGCCGCCGCCGTGGCGAGCTGGAAGGACGCGTCGCTGGCGAAGCGTACCGCCGTGCTGTTCGCGTTCCGGGAGATCATGAACGCGCGCCGGGACGAGCTGGCCGCGGTGGTCACCGCGCAGCACGGCAAGGTGCTCTCCGACGCGGCCGGTGAGGTGCAGCGCGGCCTCGAGGTGGTCGAGTACGCGTGCGGCATCCCCACGCTGCTCCGCGCCGGCTTCAGCGAGAACGTCTCCACCGGCGTCGACTCGTACTCGATCCGTCAGCCGCTCGGCGTGGTCGCGGTCATCTCGCCGTTCAACTTCCCGGCGATGGTGCCGCTGTGGTTCGTGCCGATCGCGATCGCGGCCGGCAACGCGGTCGTGCTCAAGCCGTCCGAGAAGGACCCGGGCGCGGCCGTGCTGATGGCCGAGTGGTTCGCCGAGGCCGGCCTGCCCGAGGGCGTGTTCAACGTGGTGCACGGCGACAAGGAGGCGGTCGACGCGCTGCTCGACCACCCCACGGTCAAGGCCGTCTCGTTCGTCGGATCAACCCCCGTCGCACGGTACGTGTACGAGCGCGGCACCGCGAACGGCAAGCGGGTGCAGGCGCTCGGCGGCGCGAAGAACCACATGGTCGTACTCCCCGACGCGGACCTGGACCTGGCCGCGGACGCCGCCGTGAACGCCGGCTTCGGGTCCGCCGGCGAGCGCTGCATGGCGATCTCCGTGGTGGTGGCCGTCGACCCGATCGGCGACACGCTCGTGGACCGGATCGCCAGCCGGATGGCGACGATCCGGACCGGCGACGGCCGGCGTGGCTGCGACATGGGTCCGCTGGTCACCGGCGCGCACCGGGACCGGGTCGCGTCCTACGTCGCCGCCGGCGTCGAGGCCGGCGCGACCGCGGTGGTGGACGGGCGAGACCCGGCCGTCGACGGCGAGGCCGGCGGGTTCTGGCTCGGCCCGACCCTCTTCGACCACGTCACACCGGACATGTCGATCTACACCGACGAGATCTTCGGCCCGGTGCTGTCCGTGGTCCGGGCCGCGTCCTACGACGAGGCGCTGCGGCTGGTCAACGACTCGCCGTACGGCAACGGCACCGCGATCTTCACGAACGACGGCGGCGCGGCCCGGCGCTTCCAGCACGAGGTCGAGGTCGGCATGGTCGGCGTCAACGTGCCGATCCCGGTGCCGATGGCGTACTACTCGTTCGGCGGCTGGAAGGCCTCGCTCTTCGGTGACACGCACGCGCACGGGCTGGAGGGCGTGCACTTCTTCACCCGCGGCAAGGTCGTCACCAGCCGCTGGCTCGACCCGTCGCACGGCGGCCTGAACCTGGGCTTCCCCACGCAGACCTGACCTCCACCGCCGCCCGCGCCCGGCGCGGGCGGCGGCCTGACACGCGCCGTCCGGGCCGTGTCAGCGATCTGTGCCCACGCTGTCAGCGGCACCCCGCAGTCTTCTCGAGGCAACAACCGGAAGACGAACGAGGGGGAGCCCATGACCGCCGCATTCCAGGCCGAGGGCCTGGTGAAACGCTACGGGAAGACGACCGCGCTGGACGGCGTGGACCTGATCGGCAGGCCGGGCACCGTGCTCGGCGTGCTCGGGCCGAACGGTGCCGGCAAGACCACCGCGGTCCGGATCCTGGCCACGCTGCTGCGCCCGGACGGCGGGCGCGCCACGGTCGGCGGGTTCGACGTGGTCAAGGACGCGGAGCGGGTGCGGCGCCTGATCGGGCTCACCGGCCAGTACGCGTCCGTCGACGAGGACCTGACCGGCATGCAGAACCTGCAGCTGATCGCGGCGCTGCTGGACCACCGGGGCGCGGAGGGCCGGGCCCGCGCGGTCGAGCTGCTGGCCCAGTTCGACCTGACCGACGCCGGGGGCCGGCCGGTCAAGACGTACTCCGGCGGCATGCGACGCCGCCTCGACCTGGCCGCGAGCCTGGTCGGCCGGCCGGACGTTATCTACCTGGACGAGCCGACCACCGGTCTCGACCCGGCCAAGCGCGACGACGTCTGGGCGATGGTCCGCCGCCTGGTCACCGAGGGCGTCACCGTGCTGCTCACCACGCAGTACCTGGAGGAGGCGGACGCGCTCGCGGACGAGATCTCCGTGATCGACCACGGCCGGGTGATCGCGCACGGTACGCCCGCGCAGCTCAAGCACATCGTCGGCGGCCAGACCGTGGTGGTCCGGCCGCTCGACCCGGAGCACGTGCCCGCGGTCGCCGACATCCTGCACGGCATCGCGGGCGTGACCCCGGAATCGCCCAGCCGCGGCGTGCTCACCGTGCCGGTCGACGGCGACGCCGCGCTCGGCCACGTGGTCCGGCAACTGGCGGCCGCCGGCATCCCGGTGCTGGAGCTGGCGCTGCGCCTGCCCAGCCTGGACGAGGTCTTCTTCAGCCTGACCGGCCGGCACGAGGTCGCGGAGGTGGCGGCATGAGCACGTCGACGATGGTCAGCGCGCCCGCGGTCCCGGTGCGCCCGCAGCCGCGCCCGTTCGGCCTGGTCCGGCACAGTCTGCAGCTGGCGAGGCGAAGCCTGCTGAAGACGCTGCGCACGCCGGAGCAACTGCTGGACGTGACGCTCCAGCCGATCCTGTTCGTGGTCATCTTCGTCTACCTGCTGGGCGGTGCGGTCGCCGGCTCGACCCACGACTACCTGCAGTTCCTGCTGCCGGCGATCATGGTGCAGACGATCATGTTCGCGTCCACGGTGACCGGCACGAACCTCAACACCGACATCGAGAAGGGCGTGTTCGACCGCTTCCGCAGCCTGCCGATCGCCCGGTCCGCGCCGCTGGTCGGTTCCGTGCTCGGCGACCTGATCCGCTTCGTGGTCGCGATCGTGGTGCTGCTGACGTTCGGCTACGCGATCGGCTTCCGGATCGGCACCGACCCGCTCCAACTGCTCGCGGCCGCGCTCGTCACCATGATCTTCGGCTTCTGCCTGAGCTGGGTCTCGGTGCTGATCGGCATGATCGTCCGGTCCCCCGGCGCGGTCCAGGGCCTCGGCTTCCTGGTCATGTTCCCGCTGACCTTCGGCACCAACATGATGGTCCCCACCGACACGCTCCCCGGCTGGCTCCAGGCCTGGGTCAAGGTCAACCCCGCCACCCACGTGATGGAGGCCGTCCGCGCGCTGATGCTCGGCACCCCCGACGCCACCGCCCCGGTCCTCACGACCCTGGCCTGGTCCCTCGGCATCCTGATCGTCTTCGCCCCCCTCGCGGTCCGCGCCTACCGCCGCCGCACCTGACACCCCGCCATCACCACCTCGCCCCCACCGGCCCGCGCCGGTTGGCCCGCGCCGGTTGGCCCGCGCCGGTTGGCCCGCGCCGGCTGGCGCGGGCTTGCGGGGCAGCACTCACCGCGAAGCGGGAAACAGGACCTCGACGCCTGTTTCCCGCTTCGGCGTGTTTCGCGCTTTTGGCGTGGTTCCGCTGTGGCGTCCCTGAGTTCCGTGGGCATCCGACGACCCCGGACGGCCACGCCGCCGAGAACGAACACGGCCGGTCGCCGCGTCGACAATCAGCGCTTCCGATGACCGTGCTGTGCCGACCGGCACAGGCTCGGCCTCGGCCGTCGGCTCCTTGCCGGCATCCGTGCCGGCCTCGGCATCCGTGCCGGACTCAGCTTCCGGATAGCGGTCTCGTGGCGTGGCGTGGCGTGGCGCGGCGGGGCAACCCGTGCCGGCCTCGGCCTCGGCACCGGCACGGCGCCGGTTCCGGTTCGCTTCCGCTTCTGGTCCCGGTCGCGGACCGGGCGGATCCCGGCGGGTGGTGTCCGGGGACTGCCCGGTGGATGCGCGGGCGCACCACCGGCTACGTCCGTGGGATGACGGGGGTCTGCGCCCGGCGGGGGAGTCGGGGCGGGTGCGTGAGTGAGACAGTGGCCTGGTGCGGGTGGGGATTCTGGGGTCGCTGGAGGTGGCTGCCGACGGGGCGGCCGTCGAGGTGGCCGGCGGGCGGTTGCGCGCGCTGCTGATCAGGCTGGCGCTGGAGCCGGGCCGGGCGGTGTCCGTCGGGACGCTGGCGGACGCGCTGTGGGCGGGGGACACGCCGGGAGACCCGGTCGGTGCGGTGCAGCAGCTGGTGTCGCGGCTGCGGCGGGCGCTGCCGGACGGCGGGGTGCTGCGCTCGACGCCGGCCGGATACGTGCTGGAACTGCCGGCCGACGCGGTGGACGCGGTGCGGTTCGAGCGGCTGGCCGCGGAGGGCCGGCGCGAGCTCCGCGCGGGCCGCGCGGCCGAGGCCGGTGCGGTGCTGCGGGACGCGTTGCGGCTGTGGCGCGGTGCCGCGCTCGCCGACGCGGCGGACGCGCCCTATGCGCAGGGCGCGGCGGCCCGGCTGGAGGAGCTGCGACTCGCCGCCGCGGAGGACCGGGCCGAGGCGGTGCTGACCGCCGGCGGGGACGCCGGGGTGCCGGCCGAGCTGATCGCGGAGCTGAGCGAGCTGGAGGCCGCACATCCGCTGCGGGAACGGATCGCCGCGCTGCGCATGCGCGCGCTGATCGCGGACGGCCGGGTCGCGGAGGCGCTGACCGTCTACGCGGAGCTGCGCGAACGGCTCGCCGGCACGCTCGGCGTGGACCCGTCGCCGGAGGTGCAGGCGGTGCACCTGGCGGCGCTGCGTCACCGGCCGGAGCCGATGTCCGCCCCGGTCGCCGGGACGAACCTGCGCGCGCCGATCACCAGCTTCGTGGGCCGGGAGGCGGAACGCGCCCTCCTCATCAAGCAGCTGACCGAGGGGCGCCTGGTGACGCTGGTCGGCCCCGGCGGCGCCGGCAAGACCCGCCTGGCGACCACGGTCGCCCACGAGATCCACGCCGGCCGCCGCTCCGGCCGGCCACCGACGACGCCCACCACCCGCACCGGCGGCCCGACCGGAACCGGTGACCGTCCGGCACCGCACGGCGGCCGGCTGCCGGCGGCCCACGATCGGCCGCCCGAAGACCGCGACCGGCCGACCCGCGACGGCCACGGGCCGCGCGCAGGTGTGAGGCACGACGACCACGGCGCGGCTGTGGGCGTGGCGCGTGGCGGCCACGGCGCGGCTGTGGGCGTGGCGCGTGGCGGCCACGGCGCGGCTGTGGGCGTGGCGCGTGACGGGCACGCGGCGACCGCGGGTTTGGCGCGCGATGACGGCCTGGTGGCCGTGGGCGCGGAGCGCGAGGGTGATCGGGGCGGCGCGGGCGCGGTGCGCGATCACGGCCGGATGGCCGCGGACCGGGCGCATGATGCCGCGCACCTCGGTGCGCGCGGTCGTGGGGCGGACGAGGGTGGGCCGCGCGGCGGTGTGTGGCTGGTGGAACTGGCGCCGGTGGCCGCGGACGGGGACGTGGCGCAGGCGGCGCTGGGCGCGTTGCAGAAGCTGCGGGTGGCCTCGTTCGGCGCGGCGCGGGCGCCCGGCGGCACGATCGACCGGCTGGTGGAGCTGCTGGCGCCGCACGACGCGGTGCTGGTGCTGGACAACTGCGAGCACGTGGTGGCGGGCGCGGCCCGGCTGGCGGACGAGCTGCTCGGTAGCTGCCCGCGACTGCGGATCATCGCGACCAGCCGGGAGCGCCTCGGGATCGCGGGCGAGGCGCTCTGTCCCGTACCCCCGCTGGATCTTCCGGTTTCCGGGGCCGGTGCGGCGGAGGCGCTCGGCTGGGCGTCGGTGCGGCTGTTCCGGGACCGGGCGGTCGCGGTCCGGCCGGACTTCGTGGTGGACGCGACGACCGTGGGCCCGGTGGTCGAGGTCTGCCGCCGGCTGGACGGGATGCCGCTGGCCATCGAGCTGGCCGCGGCGCGGCTGCGTGCGCTGCCGATCCAGGAGGTCGTGCGGCGGCTGGACGACCGGTTCGCGCTGCTGACCGGCGGCAGCCGCACCGCGCTGCCCCGGCACCGCACGCTGCGCGCGGTGGTCTCCTGGAGCTGGGACCTGCTGGACGGGACCGAGGCGCTGCTCGCGGCGCGGCTGGCCGTGTTCCCCGGCGCGTTCACGCTGGCGGACGCGGAGGCGGTCTGCGACGTGCCGGGTGACGTGCTGCTGTCGCTGGTCGACCGCTCGCTGGTGCAGACCGCGTCCGCGGCGGACGCGGCCGAGCCACGCTATCGCATGCTGGACACCATCGCGGCGTACGCGGCGGAGCGCCTGGACGCGGCCGGCGGGACGCGTGCGACGCGGGTCGCGCACGCGCGGCACTTCCTGGCGCTGGCCGAGGAGGCGGAGCCGCACCTGCGCCGCGCCGAGCAGCTGGACTGGCTGGCGAGGCTGGACGGCGCGCACGACGACCTGATCACGGCGCTGCGGTTCGCGGCGGACACCGGCGACACGGACACCGCGGTACGGCTGACCGCGGCGCTCGGCATGTACTGGATCATCACCGGTAAGCAGGACGAGGCGCTGGAGTGGTGTCAGCTCGCGAGCGCGATGCCCGGCCCGGCGCCGGCCGGGGCGCGCGTGATCGTGCTGGTCGGTCGCCTGATGCCGCGGTTCACCGAGGCCGATCGGGAGGCCGGGCCGGCCGAGATCCGCGCGCTGCTGGACGCGCTCGGCGACGACGACCGGCGGCATCCGTTCCTCGCGCTGATCGAGGCGGGCCTGCCGATCTTCGCGGAGGACGTGCCGGCCGCGCTGGCCGTGATCGAGCGGCACCTGGCCGGGCCGGACCCGTGGCTGCGCGCCATGATGCACCTGATCCGGTCGCACGTGCGGGAGAACGACGGTGACCCGGCCGGCCGCCGCCACGAGCTGGAGACCGCGGCCGGGATCTTCCGTGACCTGGGCGAACGGATGGGGTTGGCGGTCTCGCTGACCGAGCTGTCCGAGGCGCTGTCGGTCGCGGGCGAGTTCGACGCGGCGCTGGCCGTGCTGGACGAGTCGATCACGCTGCTGCGCATGCTGAACGTGACCGACGACGTGGCGCACCAGCGCATCTGGCGTGCGCTGATCGCGGCGCGGCAGGGCGGTCCGGAGCACGCGCGGGCCGAGTTCGAGGCGGTGCTGACCGAGTGTGACCTGTCCGGCTCGCTGCGGGCGCAATCGTTCGCGAACGTGACGTTCGGCGTCGCGTTCGCCGCGCTCGGCGACCTGGACCGGGCCGAGTCGCAGCTGCTGCGGTCCCGTGCGCTGATCGCGGCGGCCCGGACCGCGCCGCCGCAGGTCGACGTGCTGATCGACTGCGGGCTGGCGGTGATCGCGGCGCAGCGCGGTGACCCGGTGTCGGCCGCGGCGCTGATTCCGGGTGCGGTGGCGGTCGCGCTGCGCACCGCGGACGTCCCGGTGCTGGCCCGGGCCGGGGTGGCGCTCGCGTTCGTGCGCCGGGCGGAGGGCCGCCCGGCCGAGGCGGCGGAGCTGCTCGGAGCGGCCGAGGCGATCCGGGGCGGCCCGGACCGGCTGAGCCTGGAGCTCGCGGTGCTGACCGACGAGCTGACCGCGGAGCTGGGCGCGGCCGGGTTCGCGGCGGCGGCGGCGCGCGGGCGGGCGCGGTCCCGGCAGGCGGCGATCGACCTGCTGCCCACGCCGTGAGCCCACCACCGAAGCCGGCACCCGTGGGCCGCATCGGCGCCCGCGGGCCGCACCCGTGGCCGTGGCCGTGGCCGGAGGCTGCCGCCGCACCCGCGGCCGGAGGGCTGCCGGGAGGCCGTTGACCGGCCGCCGGGGAGGTCGCCGCGGACCGGACGTGAGCTGCGCGACGGCGGCCGTGACAGGCGGCACAGCGGTAAGTGCCCCCGGCCGGTTCGCCGAGTACAAGTGATGAGGTACAGACTTGGAGTCGAGGCTCGACCCACTTGCAGGACGGAGATCGCGGATGGATAGGCGTACCGACGTCATCGAGGACCTGATGGCAAGGTTCCCGCACATCCCGAAAGAGGCCGTCATCAAGGAGGACCTGCTCCGCGGCGGTGTCGCCTTCGACGGTTCGATGCTCACCGACGGCGACGAGGGCGAGGTCAAGCCGAAGTCGTACTTCATCTTCTCGTTCGACCACCGCACGCTGCCGGAGCTGGGCGAGGCCGCGCTGCGCCGGCCGCCGGAGGAGATCATCCTGACCGGCGGGCCGTACGACCTGCGCCGCACCGTGGTGTCGGTCCGCGTCAACCCGGCGTCGCCGTACAAGATCGCGGCGGACGAGGAGGGGCGCGCGAAGCTGTTCCTGGACGGCCGCGCGATCTCCGACGTGGGCCTGCCGCCGATGCCGGACTATTACCGGCACACGCTGCGGAACGGCAAGTCGGTGATGGAGGTGGCGCCCACCATTCAGTGGGGTTACCTGATCTACCTGACCGTTTTCCGGGTCTGCCAGTATTTCGGCGCCAAGGAAGAATGCCAGTACTGCGACATCAACCACAACTGGCGTCAGCACAAGGCGGCCGGCCGTCCGTACACCGGTGTGAAGCCGGTGCAGGAGGTGCTGGAAGCGCTCGACATCATCGACAAGTACGACACGCTCGGCGCGTCCAAGGCGTACACGCTGACCGGTGGCTCGGTCACGTCCAAGGTGGACGGCCTGGCGGAGGCGGACTTCTACGGGCGGTACGCGAAGGCCATCGAGGAGCGTTTCCCCGGCCGCTGGATCGGCAAGGTGGTGGCGCAGGCCCTGCCCAAGGCGGACGTGCAGCGTTTCTACGACTACGGCGTGCGCATTTACCACCCCAATTACGAGGTGTGGGACAAGCGGTTGTTCGAGCTCTACTGCCCGGGCAAGGAGCGCTATGTGGGCCGCGAGGAATGGCACCGCCGGATCCTCGACTCGGCCGAGATCTTCGGCCCGCGGAACGTGATTCCGAACTTCGTGGCCGGCATCGAGATGGCCGCGCCCGGCGGTTTCCGGGACGTGGAGCAGGCGATCGACTCGACCGGCGAGGGCCTGCAGTACTTCATGTCCCGGGGCATCCTGCCGCGCTTCACCACCTGGTGCCCGGAGCCGACCACGCCGCTGGGCAAGATGAACCCGGAGGGCGCGCCGCTGGAGTACCACATCCGGCTGCTCGACCGGTACCGCGCGACGATGGACGCGAACGGCATCCTGCCGCCGCCCGGCTACGGCCCGCCCGGCGCCGGTAACGCGGTCTTCTCGGTGAGCTCGTTCATGGACACGCTCCCGGCGGACACCACGATCGCGGATGAGACGCCCGCGGCGGTGTAATTCCGTCACAGCGCCATGAAGCCGGCAACCCGCACGCGGGTTGCCGGCTTTTTCGTGTGCGCGTCTCGTGCCGACTCGGTAAGACGGATTTTCACGGCCCGGTGCGGGGGAGTGCGGGCGACCAGGCGCGAGTTGCCACCCGTACCCTCACGGATTTCGATCTTGTTAAGTCTCCGGGTGGCATGCTGACGGCGAGTGACGACGTCCTGAGCAGCGTTTATGCAGCTTGCTGCATGTCTTTAAGGTCCTGTTAGCACGTCGGTGTGAACGGTCGGTGACCGGCGGCTCGGTAACGGTTTGAAAACTTCAACCGAAGTCTTGACACAAGGGGGGCGTCAGTAAGAAGTTTTACCACCAAACAGTAAACATTCTTTTCGGAGGAGCGCTAATGACGGAGGTGGACACCACCGCGGTCCCTGCGGTGACGGATGCCTCCGCGCGGGAGGGCGGCGTCCTGGTGCGCGTGCGCTCGCGGCTGCCGGAGTTCACCGGCGCGCTGCAGCGGGTCGCGGAGCAGGTGCTGGCCGACCCCGCCGTCGCGGCCCGGTCCACGATCGTGGAGCTGGCCGAGCGCAGCGGCACCTCTCCGGCGACGATCACCCGCTTCTGTCGTGCCCTCGGCTTCGAGGGCTACGCGGACCTGCGGCTGGACATCGCGGCCGAGACCGGCCGGGCCCGCGCGGCGGGCTGGACGGTCGACATCGGGCGCGAGATCCAGCCGGGCGACCCCCTCGGGCGCGTGCTCGACCAGCTGATGGCCGCGGACACCCGGGCCATGCAGGACACGGCCGCGCTTCTCGACCTGGGCGAGGTGGAGCGCGCGGCGGCCGCGATCGCCACCGCGAACCGGGTCAACATCTTCGGCGCCAGCGGCAGCGCGCTGGTCGGCGAGGAGTTCCAGTTCAGCCTGCACCGCATCGGCGTGCCGGCCTGGGCCTGGACCGACGTGCACAACGGGCTGGCGAGCGCCGCGCTGATGCGGGACGGCGACGTCGCGCTGGGCATCTCGCACAGCGGACAGACCCGCGAGACGATCGAGATGCTGGCCGAGGCCGGCAGTCACGGTGCGACCACCGTGGCCCTGACCAGTTTTCCGCGCGCACCACTGGCGGAACTGGCCGACATAGTCCTGCTGACCGCGACGCAGGCCACCACGTTCCGGCCGGACGCGCTCTCCGCGCGGCACCCGCAACTGGTCGTGCTGGACCTGCTCTACATCGCGGTCGCGCAGCGGACCACTGAACGTTCCCACGCGGCCTTTCAGCGCACCGCCCGGGCAGTCGACGGGCACAAGGGCCGCAAAGAGTAAAAATCCTCCGCCCAGGTATGTAGTTCGTCATCAAGGAGCTGCGACACCATGTCTGACAACGACCTCACCCGCCGGACAGTGCTCCGCCGGACCGCGGCCGCGGGCCTGATGGCCACTCCGGCCATGGGATTCCTCTCCGCCTGCGTCACCGGCGGTGGCGAGGACGAGCCCGCCAACCAGGCGGAAGGCGAGAAGAACGCGGAGAACCCGCTCGGCGTGGACGGCAACGCCCCGCTCGAGGTGGTCATCTTCAACGGTGGGTACGGCGAGAAGTACGCCACCGACGTGCACGAGCCGCTGTACAAGGCGAAGTTCCCGAACGCGCAGATCAAGCACTCCGCCACCCAGGAGATCGCGACCACGCTGCAGCCCCGGTTCGCCGGTGGCACCCCGCCGGACTTCGTGAACAACTCCGGCACCAAGTTCATGGACTTCGGCACGCTGATCCAGGACGGGCAGCTGCAGGACCTCACCGAGTTGTTCGCGGCCCCGTCCGTGGACGACCCGGCCAAGAAGGTCTCCGACACGCTGGTCGCCGGCACCGTCGAGTCCGGCACGTACAACGGCAAGCCGTTCGTGCTGAACTACGTCTTCACGGTGTACGGCCTCTGGTACTCGGAGAAGCTGTTCAAGGACAAGGGCTGGACGGTCCCGACCACCTGGGCCGACTTCACCAAGCTGCTCGACACGATCAAGGCCGCGGGCATCACGCCGTACGCGTACGCCGGCAAGAACGCGCCGTACTACCAGTACCTGGTGATCCTCTCCTCGGCCGCCAAGATCGGTGGCCCGGACATCCTGAAGAACATCGACAACCTGGCCGACGGTGCCTGGACCGCCCCCGCGGTCAAGACCGCCGCGGCGCAGTGGGCCGAGATCGGTGCGAAGTACATGGACAAGGCCGACGAGGGCCTGATCCACACCGAGGTGCAGCTCAAGCAGAACCAGGGCAAGGTCGCGTTCTACCCGTCCGGTTCGTGGCTGGAGGCCGAGCAGTCCGCCTCCACGCCGGAGGGCTTCAACTACGCGGTCATGCCGGTCCCGGCGGCCGACGGCGCCACGCTGCCGACCGGTCTCTACGCGACCGCGGGTGAGCCGTACTTCGTCTCCGCCAAGGGTGCGAACCCGCGCGGCGGCATGGAGTACATGCGGCAGATGCTGTCGACGAAGGGTGCGAAGGGCTTCATCGAGCTCAACAAGTCGCTGACCGCGGTCGCCGGCGCGGAGGAGGGCATCCAGCTCTCGCCCGGCCTGACCAGCGCCTCCGCGGTGCTGAAGGCGGCCGGTGCGGGCGTCTTCTCGTACCGCTTCGACAGCTGGTACAAGGAGCTCGACACCGAGCTGCGCACCGCCACCAACGCGCTGATGTTCGGCCGGGAGAACGCGGACCAGTTCTGCGCGCGGATGCAGAAGAAGGCCGACGCGATCAAGGCCGACTCGTCGATCACGAAGTTCTCTCGCTGATGTTCGCCGGGCGGGACGGGCACCACCGTCCCGCCCATCTTTCCTGAGGATCTGGTCCACATGCGGCACGGCAAGTACCCGTTCGTCATCGGGTTCCTCGCGGCCCCCGTGACGATCTACGTCGTCTTCGTCATCGCGCCGTACGCGCAGGCGTTCTACATGGCGTTGACGAACTGGCGAGGGCTGTCTCCGGGGCAATTCATCGGCCTGGAGAACTTCACGCGGCTGTTCCAGGACGACGTGTTCTGGAAAGCGTTGCAGCACCACGGGATCCTGCTGCTCGCCCTGCCGCTGATCACGATCATCATCGCGCTCTTCCTCGCGTTCATGCTCAACGTCGGCGGCGGCTCCCAGAAGGGGGTGATGACCGGCGTCTGGGGCTCGAAGTTCTACCGCGTCGTCTTCTTCCTCCCGCAGGTGCTGGCGGTCGCGATCCTGGGCGTGCTGTTCCAGGCGATCTACCGCCCGGACGGCTCCGGCATGATCAACAGCCTGGTCGCCAAGCTGGGGCTGGAGCCGATCGGCTTCCTGATCAACCCGGACCTCGCGCTCTGGTCGATCATCGCGGTGCTGGTCTGGCAGGCCGTCGGCTTCTACGTCGTGCTCTTCTCGGCCGGCATGTCCAACATCCCGAAGGACATCTACGAGGCCGCGATGCTGGACGGCGCCACCCGGATGAGCATGTTCTTCCGGGTCACGCTGCCGCTGCTCTGGGACACGCTGCAGGTCGCCTGGGTCTACCTCGGCATCGCCGCGTTCGACGCGTTCGCCATCGTCCAGACGCTCTCGGTGGACCAGGGCGGCCCGGACGGCTCCACCACCGTGATCGGCATGGAGATCTACCGGAACGCGTTCACCTACTCCAAGTACGGCTACGCGTCCGCGATGGGCGTGGCGCTCTTCTTCCTGACCATCACGTTCGCCGCGCTCAGCCTCCGGGTCAGCCGGCGCGAATCCGTGGAGATGTGAGGGGCTGTCATGGCTGTCGACACTGTTAAGCCCGTATCCGCGTCCAGCGCGGCCCCGTCCCCGGAGAAGACCCGGCGCGAGGTCAACGTCCTGGCCGGCTTCGGCCACGCGTTCCTCGCGGTCTGGGCACTGCTCATCATCGCGCCGCTCGTCTGGACGTTCCTCGCCTCGTTCAAGACCAACGAGGAGATCTTCGGCGACGCCTGGACGATGCCCGGCGCGCTCCGCCTCGACAACTGGGCCCGCGCCTGGTCCGAGGCGAACGTCGGCCAGTACTTCCTGAACAGCGTGTTCGTGGTCAGCCTGAGCACCGCCGGCACCATGCTGCTCGGCGCGATGGCCGCCTACGTGCTGGCCCGCTACAGCTTCTGGGGCAACCGGGCCATCTACTACCTGTTCGTCTCCGGCCTGGCGTTCCCGGTCTTCCTGGCGCTGGTGCCGCTGTTCTTCGTGGTCCGGAACCTGGGGCTGCTCAACTCGTACGTCGGGCTGATCCTGGTCTACATCGCGTACTCGCTGCCGTTCACCGTGTTCTTCCTGGCCGCGTTCTTCAAGTCGCTGCCGAACTCGGTCGCCGAGGCCGCCACGATGGACGGCGCGTCGCACACCCGGCTGTTCTTCCAGGTGATGATGCCGATGGCGCGGTCCGGCCTGATCAGCATCACGATCTTCAACGTGATCGGCCAGTGGAACCAGTACCTGCTGCCGCTCGCACTGCTCCAGGGCGAGGGCGCCGAGGAGAAGTGGGTGCTGACCCAGGGCATCGCGAACATCTCCACCAGCGCGGGCTTCGACGCGGACTGGGGTGGCCTGTTCGCGGCCCTGACGATGGCGATCCTGCCGATGATCGTCATCTACGCGATCTTCCAGCGTCAGATCCAGTCCGGGCTGACGTCCGGCGCGGTCAAGTAGGCCCCTCCGTCCTCATTCGAGCGGGGCGCCCGGTCACCGGCCGCCCCGCGACGGCGGCACCGGCACCTGTGGCACGGTGCCGGTGCCGCGGTCCCGGTCAGGGGCGGCCGGGAACCCGTACCCGCAGGGCGGTCAGGTCGTCGACGACCCAGTCGGCATCCGGGGCCGGCGCGCCGGTGGCCACACCGATCACCCGCATGCCCGCGGCCCGCCCGGCCCGGACACCCACCGGGCTGTCCTCGACGACGACACAGCGGCCGGCCGGGCGTCCCAGCCGTGCCGCCGCGGCCAGGTACCCGTCCGGCGCCGGCTTGCCCGGCAGCTCACCGTCGTCGGTGATCAACACGGGCGGCAGCGGCAGGCCCGCGTGCCGCATCCGGATCTCCGCCAGGCGCCGCCACGCCGAGGTGACCACCGCCCAGCCGCCGGCGGGCATCGCCGCGAGCAGCGCCCGCGCGCCGGGCACGGCACGCAGGCCGGTGGTGTCCCGCTCCTCGACCCGGGTCAGCCACCGGACCTCCGCGTCGAGGTCCAGGCCGGGCGACACCAGCCGTACCGTGCCGGCCAGCGTCCGCCCGTGTGCCGCCCGCAGCACCGCGCCGGCGTCCAGACCGTGCCGGTCGGCCCAGGCGCGCCACTTCCGTTCGACGCACGCGTGCGAGTCGACGAGCGTGCCGTCCATGTCGAACAGCACCGCGTCGCACTCCACCGGTACGGCACCGGCGGGCGTCACCAGCTCGAGCACGAGGTGCACGCCCGCGTCCCGGACACCGCGCACCACGGGTCAGCGTTTCGCGCCGACGAAACGCTGACCCGGGCCACGCGCCTCGATCAGCTCGAGATGCGCCCGCGTCGGGTCGGCGTAGACGTTGCCGGCGAGGTCCCGTCCCCGGGCCAGGAAGATCTGGTGCTTGTCGCCGATGAGGGCGTCGTTGAAGCGGATGCTGGTGCTCATGTAGCGCATGGTGTACCCGCAGCGCCGCAGCGTGCTCCGGTTCACCTCGCTGCTGTGCACCAGAGCCCCCGAGTGGATGCTGTACTGGTTCGGCCGCAGCTGCACCGGCACGGCCTTGGCCGGGTCGATCTGGGACTGGTCCAGCTCCTCGTCGAAGACGCTGTTGTCATCGGTGACCGGGCGGTAGTGCCCGTCGCCACCTCGGTGACTGCCCGGGATCACCTTCATGCAGCCGTTCTCCAGCGTGGACGGGTCGATCGCCAGCCAGATCGTCATGGCCTGCGCGGCCGGCTCGATCATCTCCCGCCAGAAGTAGCCGTCCGTGTGCCACGGCACGCTCTTGCCGTCACCGGCCGGCTTGCAGAAGAAGTGCGACGTGAACAGCGCGATGTCCGGGCCGATCACCGACTCCACCACGTCCAGCACGCCGGGATCCAGCAGCCAGCGGAACAGCTCCGGGTCGGTGAAGTGCGGAACGTCCATGTCCTCCGGGCGCTCGCCCACCGGCAGGTCGTCCAGCTTGCGCTCGAAGTGCGCCTTGAGCGCCGCGAACGTCTCCGGCGGGAAGAGGCCGTCTCCGGTCGTGTAGCCGTTCTCCCGGTACTCGGTCACCTGCTGAGGGCTCAGCCCTCGGTACGCCTGGTCGTCGGTCATGACGTGGCCATCCTCTCCTGTGTCAGCATCGCTGCCGTGGTGGTGACCTCCCGGTCGGCCAGGAAGTCGGTATGGACCCGCTGGTGTGCGCGAGCGCCGATCGAGATGCCGTCGACCTCGCTGCCGATCGCCGTGTTGAGCAGAGCGCCCAGCCCGGCCAGGTCCGCCGGGTCGGACAGCAGGAAGCCGTCCACCCCGTCGGTGATCTGCGCACGGATGCCGCCGACGGCGCTGCCGACCACCACGCGCCGCTTCCACATCGCCTCGGCGACCGTCAGGCCGAACCCCTCCGCCAGGCTCTTCTGCACCACGACGTCGGAGGAACGCTGGAGGCCGTTGACCAGCAGCGCGTTCTCCGCGAGGTCGGCCATCGGCAGCGCGACGAGCGTGACGCGGGCCCGTTGCGCCGGAGTCAGGTCCTGCCAGCGCCGCACGCAGTCGGCGTACCAGAACCGCTGTTCCGTGTCGTCCGCGATCGCGGCCGGGTCCGGGCCGACCAGCGCCAGGTGCCCCTGCGGGACGTGGCCGGTGAACGCGTCGAGCACGCCGCCCATGTCCTTCAGCCGGTCCCAGCGGGATATCTGGGTCACCAGCGGCGCACCGGCGCGCCGGGTGCCCTCGCGGTGCACCGTCGGCGCGGACCGCAACCGGACCGGGCCGAGCGGCGTCCGTACCGCCGGCGGTGCGGTGGCGTCCTGCGCGCCCAGCCCGCAGTGGTCCAGGCAGGCGCGTACCGTGTCCATCCCCAGCTCCGCGTTCTTGTAGCCGAACGGCGAGATGAACGGCGGCAGCACGTGCACGGACCGGTCCGAAAACCTGGCCGGTACGTGCCGGTCCACCGAGAAGACCAGTGACCGGACGCCGTCGAGCAGGGGCCCGATGAAGTCCCACCCGAGTTCCGAGGCCGGGGTCGGCTCGTCCACGCCGACGTGGCACCGCCAGAGCGTCGTGGCGGTGCGATCCGCGATCCGCGGTGCCAGCCCGGCGGTCTGGTGGTCGTGCAGGACGACGATGTCCCGCGGGCCGATCATGCCGAGCAACTCGGCCGCGTCCGTGGACAGGGACCGCAGATAGGCGGCGTGCTCGCGGGCACCGAGCGGGCCGTCATCGCTGCCGTACAGGGCGACGCCGAGCCGCTTGGTGATCCGGAAGAACTCGTCGGTGCCGCCGATCACCGCCCAGCGCGCCCGCACGCCGAGCTCCGTGTAGACCGGCAGCAGCGTCTGCAGCATCTCCGCCACGCCGCCACCGGCCGGCGTCGAGTTGACGTGCCAGAGCGTGCCACCGGCGAGCCGCTCCCGAATCTCCTCGGCCGCCCGTCGCAGCCGGACGGTCCGCTCCGGCCCGATCAGCCGCGCGAACGCGGTGAGTGCCGGCGGGGCGGACACCTCGTTGATGATCACGGGTGACTCGCCCGGGCCGGTGCGGCGGCGTCCGCCACGCGCTTCTTGAGCAGGCCGACCAGCATGTGGTTGACCGAGAGCATGGCGTCCTCGAAGTGGAAGTTGTTGTCGTTCCGGCCGGTCTGGCCGGGGAACCGCGACGTGCCGGGCACCACCAGGCACACGTCGGCCAGGTCCCGGCACCGGCCCCCGTCGCCCTTCGTCATGGCGAACGTCCGGGCGCCCGCCTTCACCGCGACCTCCAGCGCGCGGACGACGTTCGGTGAGTTGCCGCTACCGCTGTACGCCATCACCAGGTCCCGGGGCGTGACGAACGGTTCCACGGAGGCGCTGTACATGCTGTCCGGTCCCAGATCGTTCACCAGGCCGCTCAGCTCGGCCGCGGAGCCGCAGAGGTTGACGAAGTGCAGGCGCCGCACCGAGGCCGCGATCGGCGCGCTCTTGTCCTCGGAGACGAACGGGTGGTGCTTGAAGTCGCAGTACGCGTGGTCGAGCGTGCCCGCGTTGCCGCCGTTACCCATGGCGTAGACCGTGCCGCCCGCGTCGTAGGTCTCGAACAGCATCTCCGCGGCCCGGTGCACCGCCTCCGTGGGGAACGCGTCGATGATCGCCCGCTTCTCGTCCAGGTAGAGCCGGATGTCGTCGGTGACGCTCATGCCCGTGCCCCCGCGTGCTCGGTGCCGATGCGGCCGTTGCCCCGGTGCGTGTCGTCCGCCCAGCGGATCACGTCGTCCAGCTCCGGTGTGGACACCTCGACGGAGGTGTAGTCCGTCAGCGCGATCACCCGGTGCAGGATGTCGGCCGCCGAGGACCAGCCGGATCGGCGCGCGTGCACGGTGCGCGGCAGGGACCGCACGTCGACGACCGCGCCGGGATCGTCGGGCGCGGGGACGCCGTTCAGCACGGTCGCCTCGCCCTCGACCACGTAGTTGGTCTCGACCTTGCGCCGGTGGGACTGCAGCGAGGACTGATGCCCGGTGGTCATGTGGATCTGCTTGAGCGCGTAGCCCGGCGCCGTGAGGTTCTGCGTGTACCAGATCTCGTGACCCCACGGCTTGTCGACGCGGTACCCGTCCACGTCGACGCACGCGCCGGTCGAGGCCGGCGGCTCCGGCGACTCCTCGTCCGGACCGGTGACGGTGCCCGCCTCCACCACCACCGCGGGCTCGTCGCCGAGCGCGGTGAAGCGGTAGGCCGCGCCGGGCAGCGCGTGCCAGCCCCGCAGGTAGCCGTACTCCCGAACGGTGCCGCCGCCGGGGGCGCACTCCAGCCGGACCCGGCCACCGATCACGATGAACGTGCGGTGGTCGTCCGGGCTCCGCCGGTACGGCACCGGTGCGCCGGGCCGCAACTCGTGCTCGACGAACAGGTAGGGCGCCGCGACCAGGTCACGGGCCAGGTCGGTCGGATGGACGGAACGGGTCGTCGTCATCGGTGCTCCCTGTCGGCGGGGGTGGACGCGAGGAAGGCGCTGATCCGCCCCGCTACCCGGGGCGCGTCCAGCTCGTATCGTTCGTAGAGCTCGCCGGGCGAGCCGGCCTGGCCGTAGTCGTGCACACCCCAGCCGCCGAACCGCACGTGCCGGTCGAGGTCGAGCACGAGCCGGCCGACCTCGTCGATCAGCCCGCCGCGGAGGAAGTGATCCTCGACGACGATCACCTGGTCGTACGGCTGGAGGATCTCGCGTACCGCGGACGGCCGCAGCGGCAGCGACGACGCGTTGATCACGGCGGGGCGCGGCGTCCCGGCCGGCAGCAGGTCGAGCGCGTCCAGGACCACCGGGACCATGCCGCCCATGGTGAAGAGCGCGGTCCCGGTGCCCGGCCGGACGACGTCGGGATACCCGAACCGAAAGCGGTAGTTCTCGTCGTGCACCTCGCGCTGGGGCTGCCGGCACAGCCGGAGGTAGGTCGGCCGGCGGTGGCTGACCGCGTACTCCAGCATCTGCCGGGTCTCGTGGCCGTCCGCCGGCTGCAGCACCTCCACGTTGTGCAGCGTGCGCATCAGGGCGAGGTCCCGGAGCCCCATCTGGGTCGGGCCGTCCTTACCGATGGCGAGGCCGGCGTGCGTGCCCACCATGACCACGCCCGACTGGTTGAGCCCGACCGACTGGAAGATCTCCAGGAACTTGCCGGTCAGGAAGTGCCCGAAGCTGGCGATGAACGGCCGGAAACCCTCCTGGGCCAGGCCGGCCGCCAGGCCGATGCCGTTCGCCTCGGCGATTCCCACCTCGATGAAGCGCTCGGGAAATGTCGATCTGAACTTGGTCGTCTTGACCGCGGAGGCGAGATCGCAATTGACCACGACCACGTCGGGATTGTCGGCCGAGACGTCGACGAGGATGTCGCCGAACCAATCACGCGTCGCCTTCACCGCGCGGTCCTCTCCAGTTCGGCGATGGCGTCCTCGTAGATCTGTTCGGTGAGACTTCCGCTGTGCGAGCCGTTCAGCAGGATCTGCCCGGGAGTCAGATATCCCTTCTGCGTGTGCGCGATGACGACGGACGGCTGCCGCTGATTGGCTCGGGCATTGAGAACGGCATCCCGGATGGCCAGATGCGAATGGCCGTTGATTTCCTGCACATGCCACTGGAACGAACGGAACCTGTCCGGCAGTGAATAGGGAGGCAGGATCGCGTCGATCGGTCCGTCGTTCTGGCTGTGGTTGTGGTCCACCAGCAGCGTGACGTTCGCGAGTTGCCGTGCGCCGGCGTACATGATGGCCTCCCACATCTGGCCCTCCTGTAATTCGCCGTCCCCGGCGAGGCAGTAGGCCATGGACGGCTCCTGACGCATCCGGCGTGCCTCCGCGCGGCCGAGCGCGACCGAGAGCCCCTGGCCGAGCGCGCCGGTGCTGACCGCCACCAGATCCAGCCGGCTCCGGTCGGGGTGGCCCTGCAGGCGGCTGTCGATGCGGCGCAGCGTGCCGATCTCCTCGGGGTCGAGCTCGCCGGCCACCATCAGCGCCGCGTACCACGCCGGAGCGGCATGCCCCTTGGACAGCACGAACACGTCGTCCGTGGCGTTCATCCGGTCGAATTTGAGCACGCTGATCAGGTCCACGCAGGACAGCGACGATCCGACGTGGCCGGAGCCGGCCAGGTAGATCATCTTGAGCAGACAGGCGCGGACGTCGTCGGCGAGCTGGCCGATCCGCGCGAGTCGGTAGGGCAGTTCGAAGTCGTCGGGTACGAGATGGGCGCTCCGGTCGAGCGGAACCGAGTCGATGTAGGCGGTAGTCACGGAACCTGAACCTCCCTGGTTTTGGTGTGCTTTCCCGGCTCTGCCAAGCGGGATCTGCTGACCACTCCTTCCGGATCCGGGCATGCGAAGTCGTGCGATGAATTAGCCGGGCGACGCGCACGACAATTGATTCGCCAAATGTTGCGGAATGGTTTCCCGATACCCGATCAATGTTTATGAGGGATCATGAGCGGGTGGGGTGCCGAGGTCTGCGGGGCGATAATGATCTACATTTATCGCCATCGCTTTCCACCTTGACATCGCCCGTGGAGGACTGTCAAGCCTCGATTTCCGCGCGGTTCGGGGAGTGGTGATTTCCCGTTTAAACATGACGTGGGTCACACTCCGTCGAGTTGCGGACGGGGCGCGTACGCGTGTGATTCATGAATATGTTAACCGGCGGTTTCGGGCGCTTGCCCAACCGAAATAACGGCGCAGCGAGAAAGAAAATAAAAGGCGCGGCCGACCATCGATCCGAACATGCCGGACCGATATGTCGACCGCGCCCACCGAATCAGATCAGAGCACGACCACCGAGTGCGGAACGTAGCACTCCTCGAGACGACGTTTCTCGCTATCTGACAGTTCGACGTCCAGCGCGCCGATCGCCTGGTCCAGATGATGCGGCGCGGTGACCCCGATGACGGGCGCGGTCACCGCGGGGTTGTGCAGCAGCCAGGCCAGCGCGATCTGCGCACGCGGACGGTCCCGCTCCCCGGCGATCTCCGCGAGCCGCGCGGCCACCGCGCGGTCGGCCCGCTCGGTGGCCGCGTAGAGCGCATGCCCGAACGAGTCGTCCGCGGTGCGCGGTGACGACTCGTCCCAGTCCCGGCTGAGCCGTCCGCGAGCCAGCGGGCTCCACGGCAGCACGCCGACGCCGTTCGCGAGGCAGAGCGGCAGCATCTCCCGCTCCTCCTCGCGGTAGATCAGGTTGTAGTAGTTCTGCATGCTGACGAAGCGACTCCAGCCGTGGTGCTCCGCCACGTGCAGCGCCGTGCAGAACTGCCATGCCCACATCGACGACGCGCCCAGGTAGCGCACCTTGCCCGCCCGGACCACGTCGTCGAGCGTCTCCAGCGTCTCCTCGACCGGCGTCGACGGATCCCACCGATGGATCTGGTAGAGGTCGATGTGGTCGGTGCCCAGCCGGCGCAGGCTGTTGTCCAGTTCGGTGAGAATCGCCTTACGGGACAGGCCGCGCCGGTTCGGCCGGTCACTCATCGGGCCGTTAACCTTGGTCGCGATCACGACGTCGTCGCGCGCGGCGTAGTCCCGCAGCGCGCGACCGAGGATCTCCTCGCCCGAGCCGTCCGAGTAGATGTTGGCGGTGTCGAAGAACGTGATCCCGGCCTCGAGCGCACGCCGGATGAGGTCGCGACTGCGGTCCTCCGGCAGGGTCCAGGAGTCGGCACCGCGGCCGGGCTCGCCGAAGGCCATGCCCCCGAGGCAGAGCCGGGAGACCTCCAGGCCGGTCGCGCCCAAGCGGGTGTACTTCATCGTCGGCTCCCGTCGGTCGGCGGATGCGTCATGACACCGCCCGGGGCAGGGCGATCAGGACCAGGGCGGCACCGGCCACCATCACGGCGAGGACCGTCACCATCCCGTACGCCTCGGTCAGCGGCCCGACCACCACGGGTGCCGAGATCGCACCCACGCGGGACAGGGCGGACACGGTGGACGCGGTCCGCGCGGCGGGAATGCCGTGGCGTGCCGAGAGCTGGTCGGCGGCGCCGAACAACAGCGGGAAGATCGGGCCGGCGCCGATGCCGGCCACGGTCACCGCGGCCAGCGTCCAGCCGGGGGACGACCAGAGCAGCGCGGCGGCCAGCCCGGCGACGAGCGCGAGCACCATGGTCAGCCCGCTGCAGACAGCCACCCGGTGCGCACCGAAGCGTTGCTGGGCGGCGTCGAGCACGAGGCGGGACGCGACCAGACCGCCGGCGAACAGCACCGGTGCCGCCGCGGCCCCCTGTGGCGTGGCGTCCAGCCCGCGGCCGAGCAGCAGCCCGGTCCACTCCTGGCCCGGGCTCTCCACATAGCTCGCGGCGAGCGCGGCCAGGCCGAGGACCGGCAGAGCGTAGTGCCAGCGGAGCGCGCCACGCGGGCGTGCGGGCGCGTCCGGCGACGTGGGCGGGTCCGGCAGCGGCAGCCACGCCGCGGCCGCGAGTTGCGGCAGCAGCGCGACGGCGGCCACCACGCCGACGTGCACCGGCACCGGGACGCCGAAGCTCACCGCGGCGGTGCCGAGCACGCCGGCCGCGGCCAGCGACAGCGACCACGTGGCGTGCATCCTGCCCATCAGCGTGACGCCACGAGCCTGCTGCACCCGGACGGTGGCGGCGTTCATGGTCACGTCGTGGGCGCCGTCGAAGACGCCCATCAGCGTCAGTGCCAGCCCGAGCACCAGCAGGTCCGGCGCTGACGCGACCGCGACGGCCAGCACCGTGTAACCGATGCCGGCGACCGCCGTGGCGTGCCGCTCCCGGACCAGGCGAATGAGGAGGGGCGCGACGAGCGAGCCCAGCAGGCCGCCGGCCGCGCTCCCGAAGAGCACCAGGCCGAACTGGCTCCCGCTGGCGGAGACGCGGTCGGCCAGTTCGGGGAAGCGGGGCAGCAGGCTCCCGTAGAGAGCGCCGTTGACGGCGAACGCGATCGCCGGGCTCCAGCCCGTGCGGTCGGTCTCCCGCAGCGTCCCCTGCATGGGCTAAACTTATACGTATAAGACGGGGGGCACAAGTAAGACGGGGGACACGAGCTCAAGTGAGGGTCAACAGCTCAAGAAGGGCCGACGTCGTGCTTCGACATCGAGTTGCGCACCCGATGACACACCCCGGGACACCGCTGGTGGAGACCGCATGACCACCGATCCGCGGCCGCGGATGAGCGACCTCGCGCGCGCCCTCGGCGTGAGTCAGGCGACGGTCAGCAACGCGTTCAACCGCCCCGACCAGTTGAGCGCCGCACTGCGCGAGCGCATCCTGGCCGCCGCCCGCGAGGCCGGCTACGCCGGGCCCGATCCGCTGGCGAACACGTTCCGCCGCGGCCGTACCGGCGGGGTCGGCCTGATCATTCACGAGCCGCTGCAGTACCTGTTCGAGGACGCGACGGCACGGCTGACCATGGCCGGTGTCGCCCGCGCCTGCGGCGAACACGGCTCGTCCCTGGTCCTGGTGCCGCGCGCCGAGCACGGGCATCCCGACGTCGTGTCCTCCGCGCTGGTCGACGGGTTCGTCGCGTTCTGCGACCCGCTGGAGCCGGAGCGGCGCGAACTGCTGCGCGCGCGCCGGCTGCCGATCATCGGCCTGGACGCGGCGGTCGCGCCGGGTGAGCCGTTCGTCGGCATCGACGACCACGCCGCCGCCCGGTCCGTGGCCGCGCATCTGGCCGGTCTGGGGCACCGGCGGTACGGCGTCATCAGCTTCCCGCTGAGCTACGACGCGGCACCCGGCATCGTGCCGGCCGGACTGGACGCGGGAACCGTGTTCGTGGCGAACCGCGCCCGTCTCGCCGGCTACCGCGACGGCCTGGCACCCGCACTGGCCGACGGCGGCACGGCGGTGGTGGTCGCGGCGGCCGGGGTGGAGGAGCGCGACGGCGCCGCCGCGGCCCGGGCGCTGCTGGACCTGCCGCAGCCACCCACCGCGATCCTCGCGATGGGCGACCGGCTCGCGCTCGGTGCGATCGACGCCGCGCATGCGCGAGGCATCGCGGTGCCCGACGGCCTCTCCGTGGCCGGCTTCGACGACATCCCGGCGGCCGCGACCGCGTCGCTGACCACGGTCCGGCAGCCGCACGACCGCAAGGGCTCCGAGGCCGTGCACCTGTTGTTCCGGACGGCGGCGGAACCACTGCTCCTGCCCACCGAGCTGATCGTCCGCACCTCGACCGCTCCACCGCACTGATCGGGAGGAAACATGGATTCACTGCTGGGCGCGAGTCTCGCCCTGAAAGCCGTGCACCGCGACGTCAACTCCGCCCGCCCGGACGCCCCCGTCCGCACCGCACCACCCGCGCACCGCTCGCCGGCCCACGCGTTCCGCCGCCGCACCGCCCGCATGCTGTACCGCCTGGCCGACTGGGTCCAGCCCACACCCCGGCGCGCCCTCGGCTGACCGGATCGGTGCCGCCGCCACCGGCGCGGAGTCTCGGCCGCGGCCGGAACGTACGCGGAAGCTGACCGTGCGGGGTACGGCGGCGCGTGCCGCCCGCGCTCAGGCGGCGTCGTGCATGACGAGCGACGCGATCTCCCGCACCCGCGCCACCGTGATCCCGTCGCGCTGCTCCACCGCGAGCGGGTGGTCGGTCGGCTCGACCAGCACGTGCGGGCGCTCGCCGAGTACCCCGGTGTGCACCATGAGCTTGAGGTTCAGCGTGCTCACCGGGTACGCCGGGAGTTCGGTGGCGAGCCACCCGAAGTACGCCGGCTCCGCCTCCCGGCCCGCCGTCTCCCACATGTCCACCATGCGCGCGAAGTTGGCCCGGCTCAGCGTGGTCCAGATGCCCCACTCGAAGTCGTCGTCCGCGTCGTGCACCGGAATGACCAGGCGGGCCCGGACGAAGTAGTGCTCGGCCTGGATGACGCAGAGCTCCTCGTCCAGGACGCTGCGCTCGTCCGCCGCGAACTCGTCCTGCCAGTAGACGGGTGCGTCCGACCCGTAACTGAACGGTAGGCCGGCATGGCGCTGTCCGCACCGGCCGCACTCGAAGCCTTGATCGATCACGGCGTGACCCTACAAGAATCCGTTGCCACCCTAGGCTTTCGCGTCCGCGTAGCAGTCCACGACGGACGGGTCGAGCGGGAAGCGGACCGGCGAGTCACCGAAGAGCAGCCGGCCGGCCTGGTCGGCCGCGTGCTGGGCGGCGGTGGCGACCGCGGTCGCCTGCTCGGCCGGGCAGTGGATGATGACCTCGTCGTGCTGGAAGAAGACCAGCTGCGCGTCGGTGCCGGCCAGCGCGGTCCGCAGCGTGGCCAGCAGCACGAGGGCCCACTCGGCCGCGGTGGCCTGGATGACGAAGTTGCGGGTGAAGCGCCCCCGGGCCCGCGCGTCGGGCCGGGCCCGCGGCAGGTCGTCGTCGCGCGCGGCGCCGCCACCGGTGTCGCCGGAGTCGGCGGTCAGCAGCGTGCCGTCGGCGGCGGACGGGGGCGGGCAGGTGCGGCCGAGCCAGGAGCGGACCAGACCACCCTGCTCGCCGGTGCGGGCGGCCGCCTCGACGTAGTCGAACGCGCGCGGATAGCTGCGCCGCAGCACCGCGAGCGCGGGGATCGCGGAGCCGCCGGTCTGGCCGTACATGGCGCCGAGCAACGCGATCTTGGCCTTGGCGCGGTCACCGCCGAACGAGTCCGTGGCGAGCGCGGCGTAGAGGTCACCGGCGGCACCCGCCGCGGCCAGCCGGGCGTCACCGGAGACGGCGGCGAGCACGCGCGGCTCCAGCTGCCCGGCGTCCGCGACCACCAGCTTCCAGCCGGGATCCGCGACGACCGCACGACGGACGACCTTGGGGATCTGCAGTGCGCCGCCACCGCGGGTGGCCCAGCGCCCGGACACGACACCGCCCGGCACGAACTCGGGACGGAACCGGCCGTCCTGCACCCACGCGTCCCGCCAGGCCCAGCCGTGCGCGGTCCAGATGCGGTAGAGCTCCTTGTACTCCAGGAGGAACGGCACGGCCGGGTGGCGGACGTCGCGCAGCACCCAGCGGCGCGTGTTGGGCAGGTCGAAACCGGCCTTCGCGAACGCGCGCAGCAGCTCGGCGGGAGACTCCGGGTGCAGGCCGCGCACGCCGAACGCGTCGTTGATCTGCCCGGTCAGCTCGGCGAGACGGCGCGGCGGCCCACCGACCGGGGACGGCGGCCCGAGCAGCTCGACCAGCAACCGGTCGTGCACGTCCGCCCGCCACGGCAGCCCGTCCCGGCCCATCTCGGCCGCGATCAGCGCACCGGCCGACTCGGCCGCGACCAGCAACCGGAACCGCCCGGGGTACGCCGTGCGCGCGATCCGCCCGGCCTGGTCCGCGTAGACCTCGGTGACCGCGGTCAGCGGATCGGTGCCGATCTCGGCCGGTGGCGGCCCGGTGTCGAAGAGCGTGGCCTGCTGCCCACCGCCGGGCGGCTCGGCCTGCCGGGCCGGCGGGTCGCGCGGCACCGGCCCGCCGGACAGCCGCGCCCAAGCCGCGGGCAGCGCGCGCGGCTCACCCCAGCGCCCGTCGTAGCCGAGCAGCAGCGTCTCGGTCAGCTCCAGGTCGTGGCAGCGGTCCACCCGGACCCCGGCGCGCAGCAGGCCCGGGTAGATGCCGTCGGTGCTCGCCCACAGCCAACGCGGATGATCCCGCCGCTCCCGGGCGGCGACGGCCGCGGGCAGGTCGGCGACCGGCATGACCCGGCCCGCGGGCGCGCCGGAGACGCGCAGCGGAGCGAGTCGCCCGCCACGGTCCGCCCCCGGAACCGCCGCCACCAGCACACGCTCATTCTGCGCCCCCGGTACGACAGAAAACTGTCGGTGGCCGTCGCTATGGTCTGCGCGACTCGGTGCCGGTGGACGGGAGAGAAGCGGTGCGGGACGAGAACGAGCCGGCCGTCGACGGCCCGGTCTACCCGCGGCGCGGCTCCGGCCCCGCGGAGCCTCCGGCCGACCCGGGCCGGGAGCGGGTGCGGCCGCGCCGACCACCGCGGTCCGGCTCCGCGCCGCACTGCTGCACGCGGCGACACCGCCGGAGGTCCGGGCCGCCGGCACCGCGTGGCTGGCCGGCGACGAGCGCGACCCGCTCGGTGGCGCCGTGGTCGCGCTCGGCCTGCTCGACGGCCACGCGCTGGACCAGGAGATCGCGGGCTGGTTCGGAGCCTCGGCGGGCTCACGCCCACGGCCGCGCCTGACGCACGCCGGCGTCCGATGCGGAACGGAAGCTAGACGCGGCGGAGGACGGAGACGACCTTGCCGAGGACGGTGGCGCGGTCACCGTCGATCGGGGAGTAGGCCGGGTTGCGCGGCTCGAGCAGGACGTGGCCGGCGCGGCGGCGGTAGACCTTGACCGTGGCCTCCTCGTCGATCATGGCGGCCACGATGTCGCCGTTGTAGGCGTCGGGCTGCTGGCGGACCACCACGATGTCGCCGTCGCAGATCGCCGCGTCGATCATGGAGTCGCCCCGGACGCGCAGGCTGAACAGGGTGCCGCGGCCGACCAGGTCGCGGGGGAGCTGCAGGGTCTCCTCGGCCGCCTCCTCCGCGAGGATCGGCGCGCCGGCCGCGATCGTGCCGACCAGCGGTACGCCGACGGTCTGCTCGTCGCGTGCCCCGCGGTCACCGGTGGCGTCCAGGAACATCCGGGTGTCCACCGGCCGGGTCGCGGTGCGGCCTCGGCGCAGGAAGCCCAGCTCCTCCAGCGCGCGCAGGTGGCGGCTCACCGAGGACGTGGACGCGAGCCCGACCGCGTCGCCGATCTCCCGGGTGGACGGCGAGTAGCCGTACTTCACCACCCAGTCCCGGATGACGCCCAGGATCGCCCGTTGACGCGGCGCCAGCACGGAGGTGTCGAGATCTTCAGCCCACAGCACCTGAGGATCTTGCCTCATGCACCGGCGGCACCGCGCCCGGCGCGCCGGAGGGTCAGTGCGCCAACCACTGTCCATACGCGGCCGCCAGCGGCGCGCGCATCGCGGGCCGGGCCAGCAACCACGGGTTGTCCAGCCACTGGTCGATCGCGCCGGCCTCGGGCGGCAGCCGGCGCAGCACCGGGTCGGTCAGCCCGGCCAGCAGCGCGGCCGGCACCTCGGGCCGCACCGCCCGGGACGCGCGCGTGAAGAACGGCCCGACCCCGTCCGGCGGCGTCGGCAGGCCCCGCTCGCGCTGCCGGACCAGCAGCACCCGGACGGCCGTGACCAGCGCGTCCTCCCGAACCCGGGGGTCGCCGCTGTGCAACACCGTGGTCAGCGGACCGGTCAGCTCGGCCGCGATCGGCAGCCGCTGGAAGGCACGCTCAAACCATTTGTCGTACGGCGCCCAGGTGCGGCACAGCCGGAACGCCTGCCGCATCACGTCCTCGACCAGCGTCCCGGCCAGCCGGCGGGCGTGCATCGGCTGGCCGGTCTCGGCCGCCCGCGCGTGCAGCGGCAGCCGGGAGAGCCGGTGCCAGCCGGCGGCCAGCACGTACCGCTCGACCTCGGCCGGGTAGTGCCGCAGCGACGCGCGCAGCGGCCCGAGCCACGCCGTGGTGTCCGCGAAGACCGGCCCGGCCGTCACCTCCAGCACGGCCTGACCGGTCAGCATCAGCCAGCCGACCGTGTCCGCCGGGTCGAAGCCGAAGCCGAGGTGCTGCCGCGCGAACCCGTTCACGGTGTCGACCGAGACCTTGTGCCGGGGCCGGGGGTCCCAGGTCGTCGCGAACCGCACCGGACGACCGCGGAACCGGTCCGGCAGCTCCCGCTCCAGCAGCTCGTCCAGGTAGGGCACCAGGTCCGCGTCCGCGTCGTCGAGCAGCAGCTGCAACCGCAGGCCCCAGTCGTGGTCGCGGCTGACGTCGTCGTCGAAGCCGAGCACGTCGGACCCGGGCCCGAGCCGGCCGGCCGCGTGCGGCAGCCGAGGCGCCTCACGGCGCAACAACGGACCCACGACCTCGCGATGGTACGCGTGGGCAAGCGCGATCCCGGACTCCATGGACGGATGATGACACCCCGGTGTGGCGTAATCGCGTCAGATTTTTTCTTCGGCCCGGGTCGGCGGCGACCGTAGAAACACCGGCCCGCCGACCGGCCCCGCACAAGTCCTCCGACGCCCGGCACACCCGCGTTCACCTGGTGGGATTCCGGGTTCGAAGCATCGGTGAAAGGTCGGTAACCTCGTCGTCATGCGGATTGGCATTGTCGGAGCAACGGGCCAGGTCGGTGGCGTCATGCGCCGCGTCCTGGCGGAGCGCAACTTCCCGGTCGAGCAGCTGCGGCTGTTCGCGTCGGCCCGGTCGGCGGGGCGCACGCTGCCGTGGGCGGGCGGCGAGGTCACGGTGGAGGACGCGGCCACGGCCGACTTCACCGGCCTCGACATCGTGCTCTTCTCCGCCGGCAAGGGCTCGTCCAAGGAGCTGGCGCCGACGGTCGCGGCCGCCGGGGCCATCGTGATCGACAACTCGTCCGCGTGGCGGATGGACCCGGACGTGCCGCTGGTCGTGGCCGAGGTCAACCCGCAGGCCGCGCAGGACCGGCCCAAGGGCATCATCGCGAACCCGAACTGCACCACGATGGCCGCGATGCCGGTGCTCCGCCCGCTGCACGAGGAGGCGGGGCTGGAGGCGCTGGTCGTCGCGACCTACCAGGCGGTGTCCGGCGCCGGGCTGTCCGGTGTGTCCGAGCTGTCCGACCAGGTGGTCAAGGTCGCGGACCGGGCCGCCGAGCTGACCCACGACGGGTCCGCGGTGGAGTTCCCCGCGCCGAAGCAGTTCTCCCAGCCGATCGCGTTCAACGTGCTGCCGCTGGCCGGGTCGATCGTGGACGACGGGCTCAACGAGACGGACGAGGAGCAGAAGCTCCGCAACGAGAGCCGCAAGATCCTCGGCATTCCGGGCCTGCGGGTCTCCGGCACCTGCGTGCGCGTGCCGGTCTTCACCGGGCACTCGCTGCAGATCAACGCGCGTTTCGCCCGGCCGATCACGCCGGCCCGCGCCCGGGAGCTGCTGGCGACCGCGCCCGGCGTGACGCTGGACGAGGTGCCCACGCCGCTGAAGGCCGCCGGGCAGGACCCGACCTACGTGGGCCGGATCCGCGGCGACGAGACGGTCGAGCACGGCCTGTCGTTCTTCTGCTCCAACGACAACCTGCGCAAGGGTGCGGCGCTCAACGCGGTGCAGATCGCGGAGCTGTTCGTCTGAGATCCTCCGTGCCGGTCCGGGCGTCATCCGCGTCGTTGCGGCGGCCCGCATGACGCCCGCGGCTCACGGCTCCAGCGCGAGCACCCCCTCGAACGGGTCGACCGCGAAGAGCCGGCCGTACGCCGGGACCACCGCGCCGAAGACGCCGTCGCGGGCCAGCACGCGGTCGTAGAGCACCCGGCCGTCCGACGCGTCCAGCGCCGCGACCCGGGTCTCGCGCGGGCTCCACAGCTGCGCGAACACCAGGCCGCCGCCGGCCGTCAGCGGACGCGGGTCGCCGCCGGCCGGTGCCGACCAGAGCACGCTGCCGTCCGCCGGGTCGAGCGCCCGGATCGTGTCGCCGCCGCCCGCGTAGAGCACGGCCGGGGTGTCCCGCGCGTCCGCCCGCTGCGGCGCCAGGGCCAGGCTGACGTGGTCGAGGTCGTCCCGGCACCAGCGGGCGCCGCCGCCGTCCGCGGTCCGGGCGCACAGCGTGCCGCCCTCGATCGTGTAGACCGTGTCGTCCGTGACCACCAGCTCCCGGACGTCGCCGTCGGCGGCCGGGGCGCCCCACCGGGGTGCGCCGGTCGCCGCGTCGAACGCCACCGCGCGCGTGCCGGCCGCGTCGCGCATCGGCCAGACCAGCGTGCCGCCCGCCGCGGCCGGCGCCTCGAACTTCACGTCGCCGACCACGTCCTGCTCCCAGGCGAGCGTGCCGTCGCTCAGCCGGTACGCCCGCAGCCGCGAGTACGCGCAGGTGTAGTGGCAGGTCCGGCCGCCGCCGACGAAGACGAGCCCACCGTGGACCGCGAGGTCGTCGGCCGGTTCGTCGCCCGGCACCGGCGCCCGCCACCGCTCGGTGCCGTCCGCCGAGTAGGCGCGCAGTTCGTCCCGCCCGGGCGCGTCCGAGGCGACCGTGACGATCGTGCCGTCCACCACCGCGGGCCGGCCCAGCCACTGCGTCCCGCGCACCCCGAACGGCAGCTCCCGGCCGGTCCGGGCGTCGAGCTTCACGATCCGGACGCCGCGCTCGTCGGACGCCGGCAGGTAGAGCGCGCCACCGGCCGCGACCAGCGTGCCGTGCGGTGCCCCGGCGGCCCGCCAGCCGTCCCGCAGCACCCCCACGTTCTTGCGGTGCAGCCCGCCGGTGACCGGCTGATAGCCGGTGCGCCCCGCATCACCGCCCGCGTGCGTCCAGTCCCCGGCCGGCGCACTGCCGGTGGCCAGCGCCGGGTGGCTCGTGGTGGGCGCCGCGAGGAGCGCGGCCAACAGCATCGTCACGGCGGGCAGCCGACGTCGCGTCATCGTCATCTCCGCTCATCGGGCGTATCACCCGAAAGCCTAGATATCAGTCAGCGCTCTCCGTCTCGGACGCGCCGGTCAGCGTCGCGGTGACGGCCCCGAGCACGGTCCCGGCGTGCAGCGCGGTCGCCTCCGGCGTGGCGATGAACCAGAACTCGTGCCCGCCGACCAACTCCGCCGGATCGTGCACGGACGTCACCAGCAGGTGCCGCTCCTTCAGCGCGATGCGCAGGTTCTCCCGCGACTCCAGCGACCGCCGGTACACGTTCGCGAGGATGAAACCGTCCGTGCCGACCAGTCTCGCCATGGTCGTGACGTGCGCATGATCGATCTTGAAGTGGAGGACGAAGGCACCGGTCACGACGCACGGCGAGCGCGCCGGAGTGAACGTCGCGGCCTCGTCCGGCGACATCCCCCGCAGCCCCGTCGCGCGGATCTCGTCCAGCGCGACCGGGTCGATGTCCACGCCCGCGAAGTCCGGGTTCCCGGTCAGGTACGGGACGATCGGCAGCCCGCCGCACCCCCAGTCCACCACCGTCCCGGCCCGCGCCGCCGCGACCCCGGCCGCGATGGCCGCCTTGACCCGGCCGTTGATCGCCACCGCCTCCGACGACCGGTCCCGCATCAGCTCGTTGCGCAGACGGTTGACCGCACGGATCTGGGTGGCGTCGAGTTCCTCGGTGGTCACCGGCACCGAGATGACATCCATGAACCGCTCCCGCCGGCGGCGCAGCCAGAAATGGAGGACGTCCACCCAGCGCAGAAAGCCGGAATGGCAGAGCCGCACACCGCCCAGTGGAATGCCGGAACCGATTCGGCGAAGAATGATGGCGAATTCACTTTCGGTTGTCGCCGATGTGCGCGTCAGCGCCTCATCGCCTGCTGTTCAATGGGTTCAACATACCGCCGCCGGTGTTCCTCGCGGCCCAGTGCCCGAAGAAGGAAGTCCATGTGGTCGCACACCTCATGGGCTCGGCGCGCGGTGATCCCGCTGTCCCGGAGCTCGGCCGCATGGCGGTCGGCCCGGTCGTAGTCGGCGCGCAGTACGGCGTCCGCCCAGCGGATCGTCGAGGCCCACAGGAACCGGACCGGCGCGCCGTCGTCGCTCCGGTCCAGGCGCTGCACGGCCCGTTCCGAGCAGCCGCGCGCCCGCTGGATCGCGTTGGCCTGTGCCTCGAGCAGCGCGAGGAAGAACGGTGGGACGACCGGCTCGTCGCCGACCGCCTCGGCCTTGCCGTGCGCCTCCCGTGACCGGACGAAGTCACCGCTGTCGCGGTACAGCAGCCCGAGAAGGTCCCAGTGCTCGCTCGACTCGCCGTTGATCTCGGTGGCGCGCAGCGCATGCCGGAATGCGCGTTCGGGTTTGCTGTACCGGTAGAAGAGCGCGAGTCCGCGCTCGCCGAGATCCTCCGGGATGCCCCGTTCGATGGCGGCCTCGAGGTGCGCCAGTGCCCGTTTGTCGTCGCCGATGTTCGTCAATGCGCGGCCCATGCGATATCGCACCCGGCCGTTCTGGGGATCGACCTCGGCGGCTCGTTTCCAGAATTCGATGGCTCTGGTGTAACGGCTCCGGTTGTAGGAATCCTCGCCGCGAGCGAACAGATAGTTGACCTCCACCTGGCGGCTGAGCCGGCCGTCGAAGTCGGCGAGACTGTCCTGCAGCCGCGCCTCCATCTCGGCCACGCGGGCGGCCTGCTCCTCCACCTTCTGCAGGGCGTCCGTGATGTGCTCGACCGATCTGCGCGCCTCCGCCAGCAGCGACTGGGAGACGTCGGCGAGTTGTTCGCCGGTCAGCACCGCCTGGTTGCCGCGGTCGATGACGTCGTTCGCGATCGAGCGCTGCACCTCCTGCTCCAGCCGCGCGCGCAGCCGGATCGCGCGGATGCTGCGCACCTCCCGGATGCCGAGGAAGCCCGCCGCCACGAAGATGATGGTCATCACGGTCATCAGCAGGGCGAAGCCGGCGAGCACCAGGCCGGACCACTCGACGATCAGGTCGGCGAACCGGGCGGGATCGGGCGGCGGTTCCGCGCCGCGCACGAGGTCGGACACCTGGCCTCCTTCGATCCCGCCCGAGGTGCTGCGTCACACCGAGGTGAACGCCGCCGCCTCGCGGGAGGTCACGCGGAGGACCGTGTCGTCCGTGCGCTGCCCCTCGAACGAGACACCGGCGCACCCGATCGGGGCAGGTCGATCGACCGGTACACGGCCCGCGGACGGAGGGGCCGTGCCGCGTCGCCCGCTCGCCGTGGAAAGGCGCCGTGGGCGGCCCAGCGGCGCGAACCGGGGGCACGGAGTCCCGTACCCCCGGCCGGGGTCCTAGATCTCGATGTTGAAGTAGCGCAGCGCGGAGCGGCCCATCAGCGCGGCGGCCGACGCCGCCGATATGACGGTGAACGCGCCGCGCAGCCAGATCGTCTCGAACTTGCCGCCGACCTTGATCGCCCACCTGTCGTTGATGCCGATCATGCGCCACAGCCGGCCCTTGGCGGTCGGGATCGGCCACAGGATCGGTACGCCGGACTTCGTGATCATGTCGCCGAACAGGTGCATCACGCAGCCCACGCCGATCGCCACGCCGAGCATCGGATAACCGCGGTCGCCCGGCAGGTTCAGGAAGGTGAACCAGGCGGCGGCCGCGGACAGCAGCGTGATCACGACCCAGCCGGCGCGCTCGGCCCACTCGTCGAACAGGCCGCGCAGCGCCAGGCCGATCATGAAGAACAGGATGCCGATGACCGCCCACTTGCCGAACGCGTCGCACAGCTCGGACGTGCCCCAGCCGATCAGCGCCGCGAACGGGAGCGTGTGGGTGAACGTGCGGTGCCCGTTGTCCCGCCTCGGGTCCTTGCTCAGCCGCGTCGCGGTGTAGACGCCCAGCGAGAACTTCTCCACCACCTCCGCGACGAACAGCGAGAACACGCCGAACGTCTTCGCCACGGTCGCGCCGCCGCGGTTCTTCGTCACCCGCCCGGAGAGGTCGATGTCCGGCAGCAGCGCGCCGCCCGCGCACATCGCGGTGCCGACCGCGATCGCGATCGGTGTCTGCTCATAGCCCGCGAACTGGTCCAACGCCCAGCACCCGGCCAGCCAGGCTGCCGCGCCGGACAGCGCATGCTGCGGCCCCATCATCGTGCGTACCCTCCCCAGGGTCGTGCGAGCACGCGCGCACGGTCGGCGCGAGCCCGCCACACAATGTCAGTTCCGCCCTTTGTGATCAAACACCGCCACGGGTCCAATTGGGACACGTGTCGGAACGCACGTCGGCCCGCGAGCACCGTCCGGCCGCGCGCGGCGGCCGGACGGCATGCTCAGCGGTGATAGGCGTGGAAGCGGTCCCGAGGTCCCCACGGCCCGTCGCCCCAGGAGCCGTGGCCGTGCCAGTCCCGGGCCTGCCAGGCGCCGCCCGCGCGGACGACGGCGGCGTGCTTGAAGACGCTGAGCAGCAGCGGGACGATCGCGAAGACCGGCCAGAAGAAGCCGGTGCCGGTGCCGGCCCAGATCGCGACCAGCACGCCGATGACCACCATGACCGCGCCGGCGTGACCGCGCAGGCGGCGGCGGGCGACGGCGCGGTGCTCCGGCGTGCGGGCCAGCGCGGGCAGGCCGCGGCCGGGCAGGTCGGCGGTGAGCGGGGCGAGTTCGTCGCGGTAGACGGCGGCGTAGACCGCGGTCAGCCGGATCTCGCCCTCGTCGAGCGGGAGCCGTCCCTCGCCCATCGCGGCGCGCAGCACCTCCGCGGTCTGCTCGCGCTCCGCGTCGGACGCGCGGATCCGGCCGGTCTGTGTGCCTTCCATGGGTGTCCTCCCGGGTCGGTGGCTGGCGATGCTGTTCAGCGTGCGCCGGTGGCCGGGCCGGCGCGTCGGGCCGGGGGAGGCTCCGCCGGCGGTCCGGGGGAGGAGAACGCGGGCCGCTGCTACGCCCCGGGGCGTAGAGATCAATACCGGACATACGACCGCGAGGGTACGAGGTGAGCCCGCGCTCCGGCGACGCCGGAGCGGCCCGCCGTGCCCTACCGTCGGGAGCGTGCCCCACACACCCACCGGCCCACCGGACGCCGACCCCGACGCGCCCCGGCCCGGCACGCGCCCGAGGCCAGACGCGGAGCCGCGCGGGGGAGAGCCCGGCGGTGAGCCGCGCGGGCGGGCCGGCCGGCGTGGCCGGCTGTGCGGGCTGGCCGCGGACCGCCTCGACGAGGTCCGCGAACGCCGGGACCTGCGCGACCGTCTCCGCCGCGAGCGCGGTCTGCGGACGCGCCGGGACATGGCGCAGCACCTGCGCGACCGGGAGCGGCATCGGCACCGGCGGTGGGGCGGTCCGTCGTGGTACGGCCACCACGGCGGCCCGCCGCCCTGGGCGGACCCGGGGCGCAGGAAGCCGGACTCGCTGGGCGGCGTCGTGATCTTCTCCGCGCTGGTGCAGGTCATCGGCGTACGCCTGGTGGCCGGCTCCTGGGCGGAGTTCACACCGGTCATGCTCGCGCTGCTGCTGGCCGGCCCGGTCAGCCTGCTGTTCCGGCGGGTGCTGCCGGTGCTGCCGGTCGCGGTGTCGGCCGCGGCCGCGATCGTCTACGCGTTGACCGGCCACCCGGGCGGCCCGTACTTCGTGGCGCTGATCGTCGCGGTCGCGCACGGTGTGCGGGCCGAGCGGGCGATCCGGGTCGCGGCCGTGGCCGGCGTCGCCTGGCTGTCCTACCTGCTGGCCGGCCGGGTCTTCGCGGACGCCCTCGGCGTCGCGCCGGGCAACCGGCCCACGGTCGCGGCGCTCGCGATCATCGCGCTGGTCTCGATCGTCATGGTGGTCGGCGCGGAGGCCGGCCGCACGCGGGAGATCCAGTTCGCGGAGATGCTGCGGGCCGAGGCGGAGGAGGAACGCGCCCGCGAGGAACAGGACCGGCGGCAGGCCAGCGAGGAACGGCTGAGCATCGCGCGGGAGCTGCACGACGTGATCGGCCACCACCTGTCCCTGATCAACGTGCAGGCCGGCGTCGGCCTGCACCTGATGGACAGCCGCCCGGAGCAGGCCCGGTCCGCGCTCGCCGCGATCAAGACGGCCAGCTCGGAGGCGCTGCGTGAGGTTCGTGCGGTGCTGGGCGCGCTGGCCGAGGAGGACGAGTCCGCGCCGCGCGCGCCCGCGCCCGGACTGGCCCGGCTGGACGCGCTGACCGAGGGCGCGGGCCTGCCGTGCCGTACCGTCGTCGGCGGCACACCCCGGCCGCTCCCGGCCGAGGTGGACCGTGCCGCGTACAGGATCGTGCAGGAAGCGCTGACCAACGTGCGCCGGCACGCGGGCGGCGCCGCCACCACGGTCACGGTCGACTACGCGCCGGCCGGGATCGGCCTGCGGGTGGAGAACGAGCCGGGCGCGGCCGACCCGACCGTGCCACCGGGCTCCGGCATCGGCCTGCCCGGCATGCGGGCGCGCGCGGAGGCGCTCGGCGGCGCGCTGGAGGCGGCACCGACCGCGTCCGGCGGATACCTGGTCGTCGCGCGCCTGCCGGCGCCGGAGGAGGAGACGAAGTGATCAAGGTGCTGCTCGCCGACGACCAGGCGCTGGTCCGGGCCGGTTTCCGCGCGCTGCTGGACGCGGAGCCGGGCATCGAGGTGGTCGGCGAGGCCGCGGACGGCCTGGCCGCGGCCACGCTGGCCGCGCGCACCCGGCCGGACGTCGTGCTGATGGACATCCGCATGCCCGGCGTCGACGGTCTGGAGGCGACCCGCCGGATCGTCGCTGACCCGGCGCTGACCGACACGAGGATCATCATCCTGACCACGTTCGAGCTGGACGAGTACCTGTTCGAGGCGTTGCGCGTCGGCGCGTCCGGCTTCCTGGTCAAGGACACCGAGCCGGTCGACCTGCTGCGCGGCGTGCGCGCGGTCGCGGCCGGCGACGGTCTGCTGTCGCCGAGCGTCACCCGCCGCCTGATCGCCGAGTTCGCCACGAAGGGCCGCCGCACGCCCGCCCCGCCGCCGCCGTCCCCGGACCCGCTCACCGACCGCGAGCGGGAGGTGGTCGCGCTGGTCGGCGAGGGCCTCAACAACGACGAGATCGCCGAGCGCCTCCACGTCAGCCCGGCCACCGCCAAGACCCACGTCTCCCGCGCGATGATCAAGCTGGCCGCCCGCGACCGCGCCCAACTGGTCGTCTTCGCCTACGAATCCGGCCTGGTCCGGCCCACCTGGCTGCACTGAACCCCACAAAAGCGGATATTCCCGCTTCCGGCGCGACGGCTTGGGCATGCTCCCGCGGGCCCCGGTCCCCCAGCACAAGGACAGAACCCTGTGCGCGCTTCTCGCGTGTGCGCGCTTCCGCGGCCCGGGTGCCTGCGCCCGCGCGATATCGAACCCGGGCGCTGCCGCGCCCGAAATTTCACGATATAGCATCCAGCGTAAGCGCCGCCTTCGCCGCAGGCGGCCCTGACCGATCGCTCAGGTGTGCAAAAAGTAGATCCACAACGGATGTGGATCTACTTTTTGCACACCTGAGCCGTCGCTCAGCGCGGCCGGTGCGGTCAGGGCGTGACGCTACCGGCCCCGAAATGGCGCGGCTGATCAGCGCCTGGTTGTTACGAGCGGCGTCCGGACGCTGGCGCGTCCGGACGCCTGCGCGGTGCGGCGCTGCGCTGGACATGGCTCTCGGTGCGGCGGTTGGGGTGGCGGGATCACACCAAGGGCGGGCCTCGCGCTGGGCATCGCCTCGGTGCGGCGCCCGAGGGCTGCCGGGTCGCGCTGGGAATGCGCGCACGCTGGACATTCTCTCGGTGCGATGCTCGGGGTTGCAGGACCACGCCGAGACCGGGGCCCGCGCTGGTGATCGTCTCGGTGCGGTGCCCGGGTTGCGGGACCGCGTTGGGACCGGGGCCCGCGGCGGATATCAGCTCGGTGCGGCGGCCGGGGGTTGCGGGACCGTGCTGGGAGTCGGGCCTGCGGTGGATGTCGGCTCGGTGCGGCGGCTGGGGGTTGCGGGACCGCGCTGGGACCGGGGCCCGCGGGAGCGTGCCCAGAGTGGGCACGCCGGAAGTGGGAAAATCAAGAGCTTGGGTTTTCAGCCCATGGTCTTCTGGCCGTCGATGGCCTCGCGGAGCAGGTCGGCGTGGCCGGAGTGCTGGGCGGTCTCGGCGATGATGTGGAGGAGGACGCGGCGTACGGACCAGGTCGCGCCGGGCTCGAACCAGGGGGCCTCGGGCAGCGCGCGTGTGACGTCGAGGTCGGCGGTGGCAGCGAGGTCGTCGGTGCGGGCGGCGACCTTTTCGTAGTCGGCGAGCAGGCCGGCCAGCGTCTCGCCCTCGACCATCCGGAAGCCGTTGACCCAGTCGTTCGGCTCGGCCTGCATGGCGTCGGCGCCGCCGGTGGCGAACGTGACCCAGGAGTGCTCGGTCGCGGACACGTGTTTGATCAGGCCGCCGAGCGACAGCGTGGTGCTGGGGACCGGCTGCGACGCGGCCTGCTCGTCGGTCAGGTTCCGCACCGTGAACCGCAGGAAGCCGCGGTGGCGGTCCAGCAGGGCGATCAGGTCGGCACGTTCCGGTGTGATCTGCATAAGAGCAGCGTAGGAAGGATAGCGGCCTACTTTTGTCCTATACATGCGCGAGTTCCCCCGGACGGGCGGGAGCTGTCCGGGATTCGTGTCCGATCTGCCCTGACCTCACATCCGGCGAGGAGGTTTCGCAGCATGGACGACGTGACGACGGCGGCAGGTGCTGAAGTGCACCGCCTGGGGACGGTGTCCCCGGGGCGGACGGTGCTGGCCGTGGCGCACACGGTGGCGACGCCGCGATCGGTTGTGGACGCGGTCGACTCTGGAGAGTGACCTACGGATCCAGACGCTGTTCATGTTGGCACGAGACGTGCTTGCCGGCGGTCGCCGGGCCGAGCTGCGGCGGCTGCACGGCTTGGAGATCTTCTGGGATGGGGCGGTGTGTGCCCACTTCGACCTGGTGATCGCGGCGGACAGCGGCCATCTCTACGAGCTCAACGGTGCGATGCGTTCCGCCAGCCTGGAAGAATCTCACCGGTCGGCTCGCCGGGTCGAAAGCACCGAGATGGGCGAAGAGCTGACCGTCGGGAAAGCGCTCGATGAAGCGCCGCGACCAGTGAAGCGCAAGGGCGGTCTTGCCGATGCCGCCGGTGCGGGTCAGCACCAGAACGGTTCCCCTTCCGCCGACGGGGGCATCCAGTCGGCATAGTTCGTCGTCGCGGCCGACGAAGTGGACCGGGCTCGCCGGCAATTGACGCGGGATAACCGGACCTGACGCGACGCGCGCGTGCGCTTCGAACATCATCTCTCCGCCCGGTGCGAGTCGTGTGATCGATTGTTCGTGCACGAAGGCCACAGCCGTCGTTGACGTGTGTTTGGCGTGGTGTAAAGCCTTTGTGGCCAGTGGTGGCTAATGGCCGAATCGGCAAAAGATGAAGATCGATATTTGCTGAAGGAGCTCCGGGTGCGCTTCGTTGCCGATATTTGTGCAGGCGAGAAGGATGATCCGCGTGCGTCACATGCCGATGCACGTGCAGATGAGTGCCCACATTCGATGAGTGATCATGAATTGGTCGCGATCGTGTCCCATAGTGAATGGGGCGCCTGGTACTGGCATCTGGGGGGACGATGTACCGCACTGTGCTGACCTTCGTCGAACGACACTGTTGCCCGCCCGCGATCAGCCGGCGTGCTCGAGGAGGCCGTGGTGTCGGCTGTACCCGGTGAACCGCCGCGTGCCGAAACCCCGATGGCCGAGGTGACGATACGCGCCGACGGAAGCCGCGAGATCTATCAGTCCGCAGGCGATCAGTACATATATGAAAAGGGCCCGACCGGCCCTGTGGTAGGGAGCCGGGGGTTGCCACGCGACATCTCGACATTCGTCGGCCGCGAGACCGAAATGCATATGGTGATGTCCAGTGTTGAACGCGTGATGGATGATGGTGCGGTTCTGCCGATCGTGACGATCAGTGGAATGCCGGGCGTCGGAAAAAGTGCGTTCGCCGTGCAGGCAGCGCATCGGCTGGCCGGCTACTTCCCGGACGCGCAGTTCTTTCTCGATCTACGTGCGCACAGCGCCGCGTCCGATGCCGGAATGGAACCGCACGACGCGCTCGAGGCGTTGCTGATGGCCGACGGAGTGGAATCGGCCCGCATCGTAGGAGGACTCGAGGCGCGGGCTGCGCAGTGGCGCAGCAGACTCGCCGGGCGCAGGTGCCTTTTGATCTTGGACAACGCCGACCGCGAGGATCAGGTGCAACCGTTGCTTCCCGGCGACCCACGCTGTCTCGCCATCGTCACCAGTCGTAGCCGGATGACGAGCATGACCGCCGCGCACACCACGATCGCGCTGCCGCTGTCGACGTTGCCGCCCACTACGGCAGCGGACCTCTTCGGTCGTATCTCCGGCCGGGACCCACAGGGAGACGAGGCGGAAGCGATCGCGGAACTGGTGAACGCCGCCGGGCGGCTGCCGCTTGCTGTCTGCCTGCTGGCTGCCGAGTTGAGGCCGGAGCCGGGCTGGCGGGTCTCCGATCTGCTGTCCGAGCTCCGGCACGCGTCGCACGCGGCCAGCGTGATCACGGCGGGCGGAAAAGCGCTCACGCCGGCCTTCCACCTGTCCTACTCGCGGCTGCCGACGCCGTTGCGCAGAGTGTTCCGATATCTCGGTGCGCATCCTGGGGCCGAGCTGAACGCGGCGGCGGTGGCCGCGCTGACCGACATGCCGGTGGCGCGCGCTGGTCGTCACCTCAGCCTGCTCTACGAGAACCATCTGCTCGACCAGCCCCGCCGCGGTCGCTTCCGGCTACACGATCTGGTCGGTGACTACACGCGCCACCTTCTTTCCGACGAGACACCGGCGATGCGAGCCCTGTTGCTCGGCCGGATCTCCGATCACTACCTGACGCTCGCCGTTGACGCCTGGCGCTCGATCACCGGAGACCCGTCAGGGGCGGCGGGGTCCGAACAGGCACGCCTTCGGTTGGAGGCCGAGCGCGAGAACTTGTTCGCCTGCGTGGACGCGCTCGTCGTCCGCGACGACCACCAGCGGGTCGTGGGCTTCGCGGCGGGCCTGGCGCCGATCCTCCTGCACACCGGGCCTTGGGATAGGGCTATCCGGCTGCAGCGTGCGGCGGTTGTCGCCGCGGAGCGCCTTGACGATCACACCGCGGTCGCGCGCGCGCTGCGTGAACTCGGTGTGCTGTATCGCCTGACCGGTGCCTACGCCGATGCGGGAAGGGCGCTTGACCGTGCCCTGCGGATCGATCGCGATCAGTCAGACGAGGTGGGCATGGCTTCGACGCTCGCCCGGCTCGGCGCGGTCCGCCGCCATGAGGGCAATCTCGTCGGTGCCGTCGAGGTGCTCAGCACCTCGGTCGACATCAGCCGTCGCGTGGGCCACGAGGCCGGTGAGGCTGAAGCCCTCGACGAGCTCGGTGTGGCGCTGGCGGTCTCCGGTGATCCGGCCCGGGCGGTGCGCTGCCTGCAGCGAGCGCTGGTCATCCACCGGTCCGCCCGGTCCGGTATCGCCTACGCCGACACGCTGAACCAGCTGGGTGGCGTGTGGCAGATGATGTCCGACTACCCGGCGGCAATCACCGCGCACGAGGAGGCGCTCGCTGTCTACCAGGCTCGGCACGACGCCGAGGGCGAATCACGCGCGCGGCACTATCTCGGGGGCGCACTGGTGGAGATCGGGGACTTCGGGCGGGCGGACGAGGTGCTGCGGGCCGCGGTTCCGTTGCTGGAGCGGTTGGGGAATCGTCGAGGTCATGGCATCGCGCTCAACTACCTCGGCGTCATCGCCAGGGAGACCGGGGCGTACGGGACCGCGCGACAACGGCTCGAGCGCGCGCTGACCATCTACCGGACACTGGGCTATGCCCACGGCGAGGCCGACGCCATCAATCACCTCGGGCTTCTCGACGGGCTCACCGGTGACAATGCGGCGGCATCGCTCGCGCATCAGAGCGCGCTCGTCGCCTTCGCGCGCCTGGGTCACCTGCCCGGTCAGGCGGAGGCTCTCCTTGCACTCGGCGGTCTGGAATTGCGCCTCAACCGTCCGGAGAAGGCTGTCGAACACTACCGGGCGGCGCTGCGGTACGCGACGGACGGCAGCTGTCCGGGTCTGCGGGCCCGGGCTCACGAAGGCCTGGGGCGGTGCGGGCTGACTCTTGGAGATCCGGATCCGGACCTCGAACTCCGCCAGGCACAACGGTTGTACTACCGGGTCGGTGCGGTGCCTGCGGCGGAGGCGATCACCGAACTGCTGGAGCAGACATTGCAGCGGTACGACCCGCCGATCGCGTCCTGAGGTGGGCACGATCGAGTGAACCGTCGCCCCGGCCGCCGCGGCTAGTGCGGCAACCGGGGCGACTGCGGCTAGGCTTGCTGGCGATGGTCGACGGGGAGCTTCTTGTCGAAGTGGAAGATCGCCATTGTGGACTCGTTGCCCCTGTCGGTGTGGGTGTAGACGGCTATGTTCGGTGCCGAGGGAAGTTCTGCCCCCGTCCCGGACTCGACCGTCGACGGCCTCTCCGCCTCGGCCGTCATGGGGTGGAACCCTGCGACGGGAGAGCTCGCGGCGATCAAGGCCGTCGTGGTCAGCCCAGCGACGATGATGGACAGCGGAACGTGCACGGGTGTTTCCTCTCGACATGACTCGGCTCGCAAAAGCAATGTCGTAGGCCGAAGATCGACCACGGTCCGCAGAGGTTACTCCCAAAGCGGCTGAAACCGCTAGATGTATGAATGAGGCCTTGCTTAACAGGCTTTTAGGTCGCAGTGGGTTAATCACACCAAGTCGGGCGTTGGTCCACGACCGAGCTGGTTCACGAGTCGCTCCGCTTGAAGATTGTTATTCGCCCTGCGGCCTGGTGTACGCGCCGGCTGTTGGTCGCGTAGAGGCTCACGCCGCGGTTGGCGGGCGGATCACCTGTCCCACTTCGTGCCACCTCAACGCCGGCGTGCGGAGGTGTTTCGGCCTCGTGGTCCTTCGTGGCGGCTTGCCGCGCCGCTTCCCGTACAGAGGAACTCGGGCCGACGCCGACCGCTTGGATCATGCGCTGCGTGAGCCTCTGGACGAAATCCGGTATCGCGGCGCGCTGCCCCGCCGATCGGAGCGTCTCCACGCCGAGTAGGAGCAGACGGTCGGTGGGAACGGTGTCCTCGGCGAGCTGCTCGATCAGCGTCATCGCGTCCTGATGCGCCCCGGTTAGTTCGAGTTGCTGACAGAGTCGGTACACGGTCTCGACACGTTCCTGCCCCAGCGCGTGCCGCCGCCGGTCCGCCCACTGTGTGGTGACTCCGGTCAGGGCCGGACCGGTCCATGTGTCCAGTGCCGAGCGGTATTGCCGGGCAGCCGACGCCGGATCCGAACGTACAGCCGCGTCGTGCGCGGCTGCACACAGCGACCGGAAATTGTGGTAGTCGACGGTCAGTGGGTCCACGTCGAGCGAATACATACGCGGCCGGTGACTACGGAGCGTCCCGGGTGGTGCGCCCGCGCGGGTGAGGGCTCGCCGGACGGACCGGACGTACGTCGCCAGCGTTTCGTCGGCCTGCCCGGGCGGCTCCTCGTCCCACACGTGTGAGATCAGATCGTCGACGCTGAGTCGTCGATTGGGGCTGAGGGCGAACGCGCCGAGGACACAACGCTCGGCACTCCGCGGAAACCCGATCATGGCACCGTCACCGGCCACCATGCTGACGACGCCCAGAAGTCGGATCTGCATGTGGACCCCACCACCATTATGTCAGCGGTGGTCGATGTCCGCCCGGTTGCCGGCCGGCAACCGGGCGAGTACCGGAGCTGCCGCTCAGGCGGCGGGGCGGAACCAGACGACGGCGTACGGGCCGACCGCGATCTCGGCGGAGTGCGGCAGGCCGTGCGAGCCGGCGCCGTCGGCGGTGACCGCGCCGAAGTTGCCGACGCCGGAGCCGCCGTAGTGGGACGCGTCGGTGTTGAGGACCTCGTCCCAGCGGCCGCCCTGCGGCAGGCCGATGCGGTAGCCGGTGCGCGGCACGCCGGAGAAGTTGGCCACGCACGCGACGACCGAGCCGTCGTCGCCCCAGCGCAGGTACGACACCATGTTGTTCTGCCAGTCGTCGTGCGCGATCCAGCGGAAGCCCTGCGGCAGCGTGTCCTGCGACCAGAGCGCGCGCGACTCGCGGTAGACCCGGTTGAGGTCGCGCAGCGTGGCGTGCACGCCCTGGACGGCCGGGTCGCCGAGTACGTGCCAGTCGAGGCCGCGGTGCTCGGCCCACTCGTGCTCGTCGGCCAGCTCGGAGCCCATGAAGATCAGCTGCTTGCCGGGGAACGACCACATGTAGCCGAGGAAGCCGCGCAGGCCGGCCAGGCGCTGCCAGCGGTCGCCGGGCAGCTTCGCGATCAGCGACTTCTTGCCGTGCACCACCTCGTCGTGGCTGATCGGCAGCGTGAACTGCTCGTCGAACGCGTAGCAGGACGGCCAGGTGAGCTGGTCGTGGTGGTGCTTGCGGTAGACCGGGTCGCGCTCGACGTACTCGAGCGTGTCGTGCATCCAGCCCATGTTCCACTTCAGGCCGAAGCCGAGGCCGCCCCAGTCGGTGGGCCGGGAGACGCCGGGGAACGCGGTGGACTCCTCGGCGATCATGACGGCGCCGGGGTGCTCGCGGTAGACGACCGCGTTCAGCTCGCGGAGGAACGCGATGGCCTCGAGGTTCTCGTTGCCGCCGTGCTCGTTCGGCGACCACTTGCCGTGCTCGCGGGAGTAGTCGAGGTAGAGCATCGAGGCGACCGCGTCCACCCGGAGGCCGTCGACGTGGAACTCCTCCAGCCAGTACAGCGCGTTCGCGACCAGGAAGTTCCGCACCTCCCAGCGGCCGTAGTTGAAGATCAGGCTGCCCCAGTCCGGGTGCTCGCCGCGGTGCGGGTCCGGGTGCTCGTAGAGCGCGGTGCCGTCGAAGTTCGCCAGCGCCCACTCGTCCTTGGGGAAGTGCGCGGGCACCCAGTCGAGCAGCACGCCGATGCCGGCTTGGTGCAGCCGGTCGACCAGGTACCGGAACTCGTCCGGGGTGCCGAACCGGGACGTCGGCGCGTAGTAGCCGGTCACCTGGTAGCCCCACGAGCCGCCGAACGGGTGTTCCATCACCGGCATCAGCTCGACGTGCGTGAAGCCGAGCTCGCTCACGTACTCGGTCAGCTGGTCGGCGAGCTCGCGGTAGCCCAGGCCGGGGCGCCAGGAGCCGAGGTGCACCTCGTACACGCTCATCGGCTGGCGGTGGTGCTCGGTCTGCCCGGCGCGCGTGGCCATCCAGTCGCCGTCGTCCCACTTGTGCTCGGACCGGAAGATCCGGGACGCGGTACGCGGGGGCGTCTCGGTCGCCACGGCCAGCGGGTCGGCCCGGTCCATCCACGAGCCGTCCGCACCGTGGATCTTGTACTTGTACAGCTGTCCGATGGCCGCGCCGGGCACGAAGGCGGCCCAGACCCCGCTGTCGCCGAGGTTGCGCATGGGTACGCCGTCGTCCGCACCCCATCCCGCGAAATCGCCGATCACCCGGATCTCGCGCGCGTTCGGCGCCCAGACCGCGAAGTGGCAGCCGTCGTCGGTGGGGTGCGCGCCGAGCACCGTCCAGAGGCGCTCGTGCCGCCCCTGGGAGAGCAGCCAGCGGTCGATCTCGCCGATGAAGTCGTTGCTGTCGTTGCTGTCGGACACGGAGCGGTAAGCCTCGCAACCTGGAGTATGAGGGCGGAAAAGGTTCCGCTGGCCGTCGCGAGGGGCGGCGGCCAGCGGAGAGAGCCGGAGATCGGGGGGATCCTAGACGGCGGACGAGGCGGCGTTCATCAGGCCGTGCAGGAGGTTGCCCTCGGGCACGACGGCCTTCGGCCGGCCGGTGGCGAGCTGCGCCTCGGCCTGCTTGGTGTTGAAGGCGGGTGCTTCCCGGATGGCCGAGCCGTACGCGGCGGCGGTGCGGGCCGCGATCGTGCCCCAGCCGTACCGCTCGGTGACCATCGAGCGCGCCTGCCGGGCGACGCGGCGCGCGAACACCTCGTCGGCCAGCAGCGAGTCGACCGCGTCGGCGAGCGCGTCCGGGTTGCTGTGCGGGAACGTGACGCCGGTGACGCCGGGCTCGACGATCTCGGCGAGACCGCCGGTCGAGGAGACCGCGATCGGCGCGCCGGCCGAGGCGGCCTCCAGCGCGATCATGCCGAACGGCTCGTAGAGGCTCGGGATGACCGTGGCGTCGGTGGCGGCGAGGACGGCGGGCAGCTGCTTCTCGTTCATGAAGCCGGCGAACGTGACCGTGTCGTCCAGGTGCAGCCGCGCGGCCTCGGCCTGGAGCTCCGACCGGTACGGCCCGTCGCCCGCGATGACGACCTTCAGGCCGGGGTGCCGGTGCTTGAGCTTCGGCACCGCGTTGACCAGGTGCTGCACGCCCTTCTCGTAGACCAGCCGGCCGGCGAACCCGATCAGCGGGCCGTCACCGGCGAACTTCGAGCGGGCGGCCGCGACGGCGCGGGGCTGGGCACGCCACATGGTGTCGTCGACTCCGTTGGGCACGACGTCCATCCGGGCCGCGGGGAGGTCGAGGAGCCGGTTCACCTCCCACCGCATGTACTCCGAGCAGACGATGACGCGCACCGCCTCCTGCGCGAGCCACCACTCGACGGTGTGGATCGCCTTGTTCATCTCCTCCGGGAGCCAGCCCTGGTGCCGGCCGGCCTCGGTGGCGTGAATCGTGGCGACGAGGGGGATGTCGAGGTGCTCCTTGAGCGTGACCGCGGTGTGCGTCACGAGCCAGTCGTGCGCGTGGATCACGTCGTACTCACCGGACTCCGCCGCCCGCAGGGCCGCGCGGGTGAGCGTGTGGTTGAAGGCCATGGTCCAGGCGAGCAGGGACGGCGTGGCGAGCGGGAAGACCGGCGGGTCCTCCGGCGCGCGCACGATGCGGACGCCGTCCGCGTACTCCTCCAGCGGGGCGCCGGCGACGTGCCGGGTCACCACCGTCACCTCGTGGCCGGCCTGGGCGAGCGCGATCGAGAGCGCGTGGACGTGTCGGCCGAGGCCCCCCACCACGACCGGCGGGTACTCCCAGGAGAGCATCAGCACGCGTTGCGGACGTGCGGTCCGCATCTCGATGATGTCGGCGTTTGGTGACATAGGCCCGGCCCCCTCGCAGATTCGTCCCTAGGCACACGCCAGCGGACGCCCCTCAAATCAGGTTCAGAAGGGTGTCAACGCGTTGTCGGGATGGCCTTATCTTGCCCTACCCGTGGAAACCAGCGAAGACACCCCGGTTGCCGTCGTGTAACCAAGGTTGATCAACACCGACGGACGCGAACTAGTTCCCCGACCGACCACGCTTGAAACGGGCAACCCGTAGCCGAGTGAGGTGGCTCACCGTCCGCTGTTTCAGTGACAGAGCCTAGGCCAAACTCGGTCAAATGACCTTCGATACCGGAGAGTAGTTCGCCATCTGACACGGCGGACTTCGCACACGTATCGATAAATGGCCCCACCCACCACGGCCACACCGTGCCCATGTGATACGCGCCATCCCTGGCGTCGGAATTTCCACGGTGTTCACCCAGGAAACCCATTTCCCGGGGGCCGAGGCTGCGTAGACCGATCGGCGTCAGCAATCCCTTGGAAATTGCACGGAGAGCACGTGCATCGGCACGCATCGGCGCGTACGGCAAAGACCAGGCCAACAATTGGTTAGGACGAAGCGAGGCATCGTCGCCGTGCGGTCCGTCGACCACGTCGTAGAGCCACCCGGCGGGCGCCGGGAAGCGGCGGCGGAACGAGGCGAGCGCGGCCCGGTGCGCGGCCGGAGCCGCGCCGGCGTCACCGCGGGTGCGCCGTGCGAGATCCACGATACCGGCCAGGCCGTTGATCCAGAGCGCGTTCACCTCGACCGGCTTCCCGGCCCGCGCGGTCACCGGCACGCCGCGCACCCGGGCGTCCATCCAGGTCAGCGCCTCCCCGGCGGCGCCCTGGGTGAGCAGGCCGTCGTCCGGGTCGACGCGGATGCCGTAGCGGGTGCCGCGCAGGTGCGCGTCCACCACGTCGCGCAGCGCCGGCAGCAGCTCCTCGGCCAGGTCGGTGTCGCCGGTGACGGTCACGTGCCGGGCCACCGCGTGCAGGAACCACAGTGTGCCGTCCACCGTGTTGTACTCGACGCTGCCGGTGTCCGCGGTGTTCGCCAGCATGCCCTCGGAGAGCGTGGCCGCGTAGCCGAGCAGCAGCCGCCGGCCCTCCTCCGCGCGGTTCGTGGTGAGCAGCAGTCCCTCGTAGGCGATCATGGTGTCCCGGGACCAGGCGCCGAACCAGGGGTATCCGGCGACCACGTCCGGCGTGGAGCCGGTGCGGACCACGAACGCGTCCGCGGCGAGCGCGAGCGTGGCGTCCACGTCGTCGGCCGGCGCGGCGGCGGCGACCACCGCGCGGTTCCGGCGCCGGGCCGCGGAGATCACCTCGCGGGCCGGCGGCGGGGTGTCGCCGAGCGCGCCGGCCCACGCGCGCACCTCCAGCACGTCGCCGGGCTCCCGCAGTTCGGCGCCGAACGTACCCGCGTGGAACAGATCCTCGTCGGCGGCCAGCCCGCGTGCCGCCTCCTCCCGGTGGTGCACGCCGGTCCACCAGGTGCCGGCCGCGCGCCAGTCCGGGCCGTCCAGGCGGTAGGCGTTCTCGATCACCGCGCCGCCGGCCGCCGGCTCGACGCCCAGCGCGGGCCCGCCCGCACCCCGCTCGCCGTGCCCGTCCCGCCAGGTGCACAGCGCCTGGAGGTCGAGCCGGACCGGGCCGCCGGCCAGCAGCCGGTGCACCACGGCGACCGCGGGGCGTCCGTACACCATGGCCAGCTCGCGTTCGAGGACCACGTCGCCGACCCGCCAGCGCCACCGGGGCAGGCCGTCGATCAGCGAGAACCGCTCCAGGAACGCGTGCCCGGCCGGCGCGACCGAGCTGGACGCCCACTCGTGCACGCCCAGCCGGACCTCGTCACCGCCGACGGTGAGCACTGGGTCCAGGCTCGCCAGCGCGAGCGTGCGCGCGGCCGCGGTCGCGCCGGAGACCATGAGCAGCCCGTGGTAGCGGCGGGTGCGCAGGCCGGAGACCGTGCCCATGGCGTATCCGCCGAGGCCGTCCGGGACCAGCCACTCGCGCGCGGCGCCCTCGGTGAGCGCGCCGCAGACCTGAGGGCCGAAGCTGATCGGGATCATGATTTCAGCACCTATCACTCATGTCGTCGGTGGAGTGGCGGTAACACGCCACGGCGACAATGTTTAGTGTGATCGACTTTGTCTTGGGAAGTTCTCCTATGGAAGATTCACGAGGAGGTGAGGGGCGCCGGTGAGTGAACGGGAGCGTCTCGCGCAGGCGGACTCGGGCGAGCAGCCGTGGCGGGCGTGGGGGCCCTACCTGTCGGAACGCGCCTGGGGCACGGTCCGCGAGGACTACAGTGAACACGGCACCGCCTGGGACTACTTCCCGCACGATCACGCACGGTCGCGCGTCTACCGGTGGAACGAGGACGGCATGGCCGGCGTCTGCGACGACCGCCAGCTGTTCTGCTTCGCGCTGGGCCTGTGGAACGGCAAGGACTCCATCCTCAAGGAGCGGATGTTCGGCCTCGGCGGCGACGGCGGCAACCACGGCGAGGACGTCAAGGACTACTGGTGGTACGAGGACTCCACGCCCACCCACTCGTGGATGCGCTGGCGCTACCACTACCCCCAGGCCGCGTTCCCCTACGAGGACCTGGTGCGGACGAACCGCGCCCGGCGCCGCGACGAGAGCGAGTACGAGCTGGTCGACACCGGCGTCTTCGACGACGACCGGTTCTGGGCCGTCACCGTCGACTACGCCAAGGCCTCGCCGACCGACTACTGCATGCTGGTCACGCTCGCCAACCGCGGCCCGGACGAGGCCACGCTGCACGTGCTGCCCACCATGTGGTTCCGCAACACGTGGTCGTGGGGCATCCCCGGCCGGGACCACGTGCCGACCATCCTCGGCTCCGGCAACCGGCTGATCGGGCAGCACCGCGGGCTCGGCCAGATCGTGCTGGAGGGCTCCGGTGACCCCGAGCCGCTCGCCTGCGACAACGAGACCAACACCCAGCGGCTGTGGGGGCTGGTGGGGCGCAGCGCGTACCCGAAGGACGGCATCAACGACTACGTGGTCGACGGCGCGGACACGGTCAACCCGGACGGCGAGGGCACCAAGGCGGCACTGCACTACACGGTGACCGTGCCGGCCCGGTCGCAGGCCACGATCCGGCTGCGGCTGTCGCTGACCGCGCCCGGCCCCGTACCCTCGCTGGATCTCGAAGCGGGTTTCGACACCGTGATGCGGCTGCGCGCGGCCGAGGCCGACGACTTCTTCGCCGAGGTCATCCCGGCCGCCGCGCCCCGCGAGGCCGCGAACGTGGCCCGGCAGGCGATCGCCGGCCTGATGTGGGGCAAGCAGTTCTACCACTTCGACGTGGAGCAGTGGCTCTCCGGCGACCCCGGCTCCACGCCGCCGTCCGGGCGCCGGCACGGGCGCAACAGCGCCTGGTGGCACATGAACAGCTTCGACGTCATCTCGATGCCGGACCCGTGGGAGTACCCCTGGTACGCGGCGTGGGACCTGGCGTTCCACTGCGTCTCCATCGCGCGCGTCGACCCCGGGTTCGCCAAGTCGCAGCTGCTGCTCCTGCTCCGCGAGTGGTACATGCACCCCAACGGCCAGATCCCGGCGTACGAATGGGCGTTCGGTGACGTGAACCCGCCCGTGCACGCCTGGGCCGCGCTGCGCGTCTTCGAGATCGACGGCGGCTGGGACCACGACTTCCTCGCCCGGGTGCTGCACAAGCTGCTGCTCAACTTCACCTGGTGGGTCAACCGCAAGGACGTCAACGGCAACAACGTGTTCGAGGGCGGCTTCCTCGGGCTGGACAACGTCGGCCCGTTCGACCGGTCCGCCGCGCTGCCGGTCGCCGGTGTGCTGGAGCAGTCCGACGGCACCGGCTGGATGGCGATGTACGCGCTGAACCTGCTGGACATGGCGGTCCGGCTGGCCATCCACGACCACACGTACGAGGACGTGGCCACCAAGTTCTTCGAGCACTACGCGTACATCGGGATGGCCGCCTACCAGCAGGGCCTGTGGAACGACGAGGACTCGTTCTTCTACGACGTGCTGCGGCTGCCGGACGGCGTGAAGCTGCCGCTCAAGGTCCGGTCCGTGGTCGGCCTGCTGCCGCTCGCGGCGACCAGCACGCTCACCGCGGTCACGCTGTCCCGGCTGCCGGAGCTGGCCGCGCGGGTGCGCTGGTTCCAGAACCGCCGCCCGCAGTACGCGGACATCGTCGGCTCGCGGCGGCTGTCCGGCGGCGGGCGGCAGCAGCGGCTGCTCGCCATGGTCGGGCAGGAACAGCTGATGCGGATCCTGGCCCGCATGCTCGACGAGGAGGAGTTCCTCTCGCCGTACGGGCTGCGCACGCTCTCCCGCAGCCACCTGGAGAAGCCGTTCACGATCTGGCTCGGCGGCTCCGACTTCACGGTCGGCTACGAGCCGGCGGAGTCGACCAGCGGCCTGTTCGGCGGCAACTCCAACTGGCGCGGCCCGATCTGGATGCCGACCAACTACCTGCTGATCGAGGCGGTCCGCGAGTTCGCCACGTTCTACGGCGACGACCTGCTGGTGGAGTACCCGACCCGGTCCGGGAAGAAGGTCACGCTCACCGAGGTGGCGGACGACCTGTCACACCGGCTGATCTCGCTGTTCCTGCCGGCGGCGGACGGCCGGCGGCCGATATACGGTCAGTGCGAGCTGTTCCAGACCCACCCGGATTGGAAGGACCGAATCGTCTTCCCGGAGTACTTCCACGGGGACAACGGCGCCGGCCTCGGCGCGTGGCACCAGACCGGCTGGACCGCGCTGGTCAGCGACCTGATCCTGACCGTCTACCGATAACAGAACAGCGGGGGTACGTACCCCCGCTGTTCGCCTGGATTCTCAGGGCGCGGTGTGGTGGGCGATCGTGTCCTGGCGCGTGATCGTCGCCGCGACCCGGTGCAACTCGGCCGGGTCCGGCTGCCAGGCGTCCGCGATGTCGTGGTGCAGGCCGGCCCGCGTCGCGGCGAGCAACTGCTGCTGAACCACCTCGACCGGCTCGCCCGCGTAGTGGTCGCGGACCCGTTCCGTCGCGGCCTGCAGCGCGGAGGTCAGCTGCTCCTCCAGCGCGCCCCGCAGCTTCCGCTCCACCGGTCCCAGCTGCCGGACATCGAGTGTGACCTTCGGCTCGTCCAAGTCGGACATGTTCGACCCCCCTGATGCGCCATCCTGCGTGCTCGCGCTCGTTACCCGGTCCGCCCGGCGCGGCAAACGTCACGACCCGGAAAAAATCCGACGCCGAACGGCAACCTGACGGCGGTCGATATTCGTTAACCTCGTGTCGGGTCGGACGCTCCAGGACGCGTTCGGTTGCAGGAGGTATCGGTGACCAGGCTCGCCCGCGCACTGTCCGTGCTCTGTGGAGTGATTCTCACGTTCTCGCTGCTGGCGGCGCCCGCGGCGGCGCGCCCGGCCGGGTGCGCCGACGGCACCGTCCCGCTCACCGCCGAGGAGGCGCGGCTCGACCGCCCGGTCCCCGGCGGCACCGCGTCCGTCCCCGCCGAGATCCTCGACCGCAGCGGGTTCGACGGCCTGACCCGCGCGTTCACGCTCGGCCTGTGCGCCGTGTCGTCCGGCCGGATCGCCGGGTCGTACGCGGAGGCCACCGGCCGCCTGCTCTTCGAGTCCGCGGTCGCTCGCGCCCAGCGTTCGCTGACCATCGGCGCGGCCCTCCCGTCCGACGACGACCGCCCGCTCTACTGGGCACGGCTGGCCCTCACGCGCGCGCTGCGGCAGTGGACGCCGTCGTTCCCGCACACGGCATCCGAGCGCGCCACCTGGGAGAAGCGCCTGGAGTACGCGTCACGCGGCCTCACCTCCAGCGCGTTCCGCCCGCTGCCCGGCGTCCGCAAACTGATGATCTCCGGCTTCGACCCGTTCCAGCTGGACGCGGAGATCCGCCGCGGCAACCCGTCCGGCGCGGTCGCGCTGGCCCTCGACGGAAAGATCCTGACCGCGCTCGACGGCACCCGCGTGCAGGTCCAGGCCGTGGTCTTCCCGGTCCGCTACCCCGACTTCGACCAGGGAATCGTGGAGGACGCGTTCCGCGCCGCCCTCGCCCGCGACCCCGACCAGGTCACCACGATCAGCCAGGGCCGGCCGGACGCGTTCGACCTGGAGGCCTTCAACGGCCGCCGCCGCTCCACCGCCGTACCCGACAACCTGAACCTGTGGGGCGGCGGCCTGCCGACCGCACCGGCCGTCTTCCCCAACGTCGGCCCCGGTCCCGAGTTCCTGCCCAGCACGCTCCCGATGGAAGCCATGTCGCAGGCCGAGGGCCTGTTCGCGGTGCGCATCAACACCTCGGTCCGGGAGATCCCCGCGGGCGGCACCACCCCGGTCACCCGCCCCGACGGCCCCACACCCGGCTCGATCGCGGTCGACGGCGGCGGCGGTGGCTACCTGTCCAACGAGAGCGCGTACCGCGTCACCCGCCTCCTCACCGAGACGCCGTCACCCCCGGCCGGCGGGCACGTCCACACGCCGGTCCTCGACTTCGACGCCGACAACTTCGAGACGATCACGGACCCGGTCTTCGAGGCCAACCGCGCGGCCATCATCACCCAGACCACCGCGATCCTCCTCGCCGGCCTCACCGCCAGCCCCGCCGCCTAGCCTCACCCGCATATCGGTAGACCGCTTCCGGCCGGTCGACGTCCGGCGTGACATGGGCGGCATATCCGGCATGTGGAGCCGCCGCACGTCACCGGTGGCGCGGAAACCGCGTCACCGAGCCGCGTTTGCCGGTGGCGCGGAAACCGCGTCACCGGGCCGCGTTTGCCGGTGGTGCGGAAACCGCGTCACCGGGCCGCGTTTGCCGGTGGTGCGGAAACCGCGTCACCGGAGCTGCGTCTGTCGGTGGTGCGGAAACCGCGTGACCGGCGGCACGGGAAGGCGCGTCACCGGCGGTGCAGAAACCGCGTCACCGGCGGCGTGGAAACCGTGGCGCCGGTGGCCCCGGAAACCAGGTCACCGGACATGGGGCAAGATCCTTCCAGCACCGTTGCTGTCTGGTGGCGTCGACGCTGTATCGCGCCGAGAGGACGTTCGATCCCAGCAAGCAGAAGGTCGATCCCACATAACGACCGCCCGGCGCCTTCGATCTTCTCGTGCGCACCGCGCAGACCGCCGCCAGGCACACCAGACGAAACCCACCCCACCCAGGAAAAAACAGCCGGGCCAACGAACGCCAAGCCCGCCGGAACCCCCGCCCCTCCCCGGAGCCCGAGGCCCGCCGGAGGCATGCCCTGGATGCCCCCGGCGCAACGCGGAGCGATCCGGGGAATGCGGAAGCGCGCCCGCGCGGCGCGGAGCTGGTCCGGCCGACGTGGGAACGCGCCCGCGCGGCGCGGAGCAGTCCGGCGGATGCGGGAACGCGACCACGCAACGTACCCCCGGCCACCCGCATCCCCCGTTTGAAGGTCGCCGATCCCAGGAACCCTTCGCGGATAAACCAGATGATCAAGGAAACTGACTGCATGCGAATCGGAGTGCTCGACGTCGGCTCGAACACGGCTCAGCTGGTCGTGGCCGACGTCGGCGACGGCGTCCCCCTGCCCGTGCACGCGATCAAGGAACCGGTCCGCCTGGCCGAGGTGATCGGCCGGGACGGTGCCCTGTGCGCGGAGGCGATCGACCGCCTGGCGACCGCCGTCGGGGCGGCCGTCGCGCAGGCCCGGCGCTGGGAGGTGCAGGAGCTGTTCGCCTACGCGACCGCGGTCGTCCGGGACGCCCCGAACCGGGACGCCGCGCTGGCCGGGATCGAGGCGCGGACCGGGGTGCGGCTGGGCACGCTGTCCGGTACCGAGGAGGCGGAGTTGACGTTCCTGGCCGTACGCCGCTGGATGGGCTGGCGGGCCGGCCCGCTGCTGCTTCTCGACATCGGCGGCGGCTCGGCGGAGATCGCCTACGGGCATGATCTGGCGCCGTCGTTCGCGGTGTCGCTGCCGATCGGCGCGGCCCGGATCACCCGTGAGCGGCTGCGCGGTGATCCGCCGCGGAGCGCGAAGGTCGACAAGGTACGCGGCTATCTGCGCCGGGAGCTGGGCGAGGTGGCGAGCCGGATGCGCTGGGACGCGCCGCGGACCGCGGTCGCCACGTCCCGCACGTTCCAGCAGCTGGCCCAGTTGTGCGGTGCGCCGCCGCTGCGGCACGGCCTGTTCGTGCCGCGGGTGTTGCGCCGGGAGGAGCTGGCGCGGCAGATCGGCCGGCTCGGCGCGCTGACCGCGGCCAAACGCGCGCGGCTGCCCGGGATCTCGGCGCCGCGAGCCCGGCAGTCGCTGGCCGGCGCGCTGGTGGCACACACCATGTTGGACATGTTCGGCCTGGACGAGGTGACGATCTGCCCGTGGGCGCTGCGGGAGGGGATTCTGCTGCGGCGGGTCGAGTCGGCGGGCAGCTGGGCGGGCCGGGCGTTGACGCTGGCCGAGCCGGCCGGGACCGCCTGACGTGGACAGTGTGTTAACGATGCGTTTCGCCGTGTCGTGGGCGGGGGAGATGGTGGTACGGATGACCCGCTGAGGTCGTCCCCCGGACCGCGTGCCGTGTGGGTGTGAGCGCAGCGATGCCCCGCGGCGCGCGCCATCTCCACATGGGAGGCGAGGCACAGGGATGGGAGATACCCCGAGGAAGGGCTGGCGCGCGCTTGCCGCGACGGTGCTGGTGACCGTGCCGCTCGCGGCGTGCGGTGGTCAGGACGACGGTGGCCCCCCGACGATCAATTTCTACAATCCGCCGGTCGAGAACATGCAGACCGTGATCGACGAGTGCAACGCGGCCGCGAACGGCCGTTACCAGATCGTCTACCGGGTGCTGCCGCGCGGCGCGGACGATCAGCGCGTGCAGATGGTCCGGCGGCTCGCGGCCGAGGACCCGAGCATGGACGTGCTCGGGCTGGACGTGACGTGGACGCAGGAGTTCGCGGGCGCGGAGTGGATCCGGGAGTGGACCGGCGCGGACGCGGCGGAGGTGCGGGACGGCACGCTGCCCGGTCCGCTGGAGTCCGCGACGTACGAGGACCGGCTGTACGCGGCGCCGAACAACACGAACGTGCAGTTGCTCTGGTACCGCTCGGATCTGGTGCCGAACCCGCCGCGCACCTGGGACGAGATGATCGCCCAGGCCCAGCAGCTGAAGGCGCAGGGCAGGCCGTACCAGGTGATCACGATGGGCGCCCAGTACGAGGGGCTGGTCGTCCTCTACAACACGCTGGTGGCCAGCGCCGGCGGTGCCATTCTGAGCGAGGACGGCAAGACCGCGGTGCTCGACGACGGCGCGGTGCGCGCGCTGGACGTGCTGAAGCGGTTCGCCACGGCCGGGGTGACCAGCCCGTCGTTCACGAACGCGCTGGAGGACCCGGCCCGGCTGGAGTTCCAGGGCGGCAACGGCGCGTTCCAGCTGAACTGGCCGTACGTCTACCCGGCCATGCAGGAGGCCGCGCCGGACCTGGCCCGGACGGTGCGCTGGGCCCGTTACCCCGGGGTGGACGCGAACACGCCGAGCCGGGTCACGATCGGTGGCACGAACCTGGCGGTCAGCGCGTACTCCCGGTATCCGGCGGAGTCGTTCGAGGCGGCCCGCTGTCTGCGCAACGCGGAGCACCAGAAGTACGCGGCGATCAACGACGGTGTGCCGCCGACGATCGAGGCGGTCTACGCCGAGCCGGAGATGGCCGAGGCGTACCCGATGAAGGACGTGATCCTGGCGGAGTTGCAGGACGCGTCGGTGCGGCCGCTGTCCCCGGCGTACCAGAACATCTCCACGGTCATGTCGGCGACGCTGTCCCCGCCGGGTGACATCGATCCGGAGTCGACCGCCGAGCAGCTGAGGCAGGAGATCCAGGACGCGCTCGACTCGAAGGGGGTGTTGCCGTGAGCACGGTCCTCAGTGAGGGCAAGAAACAGGAGCGGCGGCTCGGCTGGCTGCTGTGCGCGCCGGCCGCGGTCGTCATGGTGGCGGTGACGGCGTACCCGATCCTCTATTCGGTCTGGCTGTCGTTGCAGCGGTTCGACCTGAAGTTCCCGGACGAGCGCCAGTTCGTCGGCCTGGACAACTACGTGACGGTGCTGTCCAACGGGTACTGGTGGACCGCGTTCGGCGTCACCATGCTGATCACGGTGGTGACGGTCGCGATCGAGTTGGTGCTCGGCATGGGCCTGGCACTGATCATGCACCGGACGCTGGTCGGGCGCGGGCTGGTCCGGACCGCCGCGCTGATCCCGTACGGCATCGTGACCGTGGTGGCCGCGTTCTCCTGGCGGTACGCGTGGACGCCGGACACCGGGTACCTGGCGAACCTGGTCACGCCGGACGGGGCGCCGCTGACCGAGCGGGCCGGGTCACTGGCGATCATCATCGTGGCGGAGATCTGGAAGACCACGCCGTTCATGGCGCTGCTGCTGATGGCGGGCCTGGCGCTGGTGCCGGACGAGCTGATGCGGGCCGCGTCGATGGACGGGGCGACCTGGTGGCAGCGGTTCACGAAGGTGATGCTGCCGGTGATGAAGCCGGCGATCCTGGTCGCGCTGCTGTTCCGTACCCTCGATTCGGTCCGGGTCTTCGACAACATCTATGTGCTGACGGCCGGTGCGAACGAGACGTCCTCGGTCTCGATGATCGCCTACAACAACCTGTTGCGCGGGCTCAACCTCGGCATCGGCTCCACGATGTCGGTGCTGATCTTCTTGACCGTCGCGCTCATCGCGTTCGTCTTCGTCAAACTCTTCGGCACCGCCGCACCGGGTGCCTCCGACGAGGGGAGGCGCTGATGACCACGGCGCTCACGGAGCAGAAACGACGACCGGCGCCGGTACGCGAGCGGGTCAGCAAGGAGACGCGGGAGAAGGCCGTCTGGGGCCTGCTGGGCGTGCTCGTGGTCGCGTTCGCGCTGATCCCGGTGCTGTGGATCACGTCGCTGTCGTTCAAGACCCCGGCCACGATCGCGGACGGCAACTTCATCCCGCGGGAGTGGACGCTCGACAACTACCGGGTCATCTTCTCCACCGACCAGTTCGTCCGCGCGCTGGTCAACTCGATCGGCATCGCGCTGATCGCGACCACGGTCGCGGTGGTGCTCGGCACGATGGCCGCGTACGCGATCGCCCGGCTGGACTTCCCCGGCAAGGGGCTGCTGGTCGGCGTGTCGCTGCTGATCGCGATGTTCCCGCAGGTCTCGCTGGTCTCGCCGCTGTTCGAGATCGAGCGCCGGCTCGGCCTGTTCGACACCTGGCCGGGCCTGATCCTGCCGTACATCACGTTCGCGCTGCCGTTGGCGATCTACACGCTCTCCGCGTTCTTCAAGCAGATCCCGTGGGACCTGGAGAAGGCCGCGAAGATGGACGGCGCCACCCAGGCGCAGGCGTTCCGCCGGGTGATCGCGCCGCTGGCCGCACCGGGCGTGTTCACCACCGCGATCCTGGTCTTCATCTTCTGCTGGAACGACTTCCTGTTCGCGATCTCGCTGACCTCCACCGAGCGGTCCCGCACGGTGCCGGTCGCACTGTCGTTCTTCACCGGCGAGTCCCAGTTCGAGGACCCGACCGGCGCGATCTCCGCGGCCGCCGTGGTGATCACGATCCCGATCATTCTGTTCGTGCTGTTCTTCCAGCGTCGCATCGTCTCGGGTCTGACGAACGGCGCGGTCAAGGGGTGATGGTCCAGTGGCGGAGATAGTTCTCGACAAGATCAGTAAGCAGTACCCGGACGGTACGACCGCGGTCGAGGAGGTGAGCCTGGAGATCGCGGACGGCGAGTTCGTGATCCTGGTCGGCCCGTCCGGCTGCGGCAAGTCCACCACGCTCAACATGATCGCCGGGCTGGAGGACATCAGCTCCGGTGACCTGTTGATCGGCGGCGAGCGGGTCAACGACAAGGCGCCGCGCGACCGGGACATCGCCATGGTGTTCCAGTCCTACGCGCTCTACCCGAACATGACGGTCCGCGACAACATGGGCTTCCCGCTCAAGCTGGCCAAGCTCGACAAGGCGGTGATCAACCAGAAGGTGGAGGAGGCCGCGAAGGTCCTGGAGCTGACGCCCTACCTCGACCGCAAGCCGGCGAACCTCTCCGGTGGCCAGCGCCAGCGCGTCGCCATGGGCCGGGCGATCGTGCGCAGCCCCAAGGCGTTCCTGATGGACGAGCCGCTGTCCAACCTGGACGCGAAGCTGCGCGTGCAGATGCGTACCCAGGTGTCCCGCCTGCAGAAGCAGCTCGGCACCACCACCGTCTACGTGACGCACGACCAGACCGAGGCGATGACGCTCGGCGACCGCGTGGTGGTGATGCGGGCCGGCCGCGTGCAGCAGGTCGGTCACCCGCAGGACCTCTACGACCACCCGGCCAATCTCTTCACGGCCGGCTTCATCGGCTCACCGTCGATGAACTTCCTGCCCGCGGCCGTGTCGGACGGCCACCTGGAGACGCCGCTCGGAAAGATCACGATCCCCGCCCGGGTACGGGACGGGCTCTCCTCGTCCGAGCTGATCCTCGGCATCCGCCCGGAGCACTTCGAGGACGCCGCGCTGGTCGACGACGCCCAGCGGGCCCGGGGCCACGAGTTCACCGCCCCGGTCGACCTGGTCGAGTCGATGGGCTCGGACAAGTACGCCTACTTCACGCTCGAGGGCGAGACGGCCACCTCGGCCGAGCTGGAGGAGCTGGCCGCGGACGCGGGCGGCGCCGACCTGCCGTCCGGCGCATCCAACCTGGTCACCCGCTTCTCCGCCGAGTCCCGGGTCCGTTCCGGCGAACCGCACCGGGTCTGGCTCAACGTCGACAAGGTCCACCTCTTCGACGCGGCCACCGGCCGCAACCTGACGCTGTAGCCCCGATCGCCGGGAAGGCCGTCCGGGCCTTCCCGGCTCCGGCCTCCGGGCCCCGACCGAGGCCGGGCACACGGTCGTGCGGGGCGCGGCGACGGCTCCGCGCGCGGCATCAGCGGGTGCCCGGCAGCGCCAGTTCGCGGCCCGGCCAGCGCGAGCGGAGCCAGCGGTCGTGGCTGGCGACCACCACGGCGCCGGGACCGGCGGTGCCGAGCGCGTCCTCCAGCTCGTCGGCGAGCCGCGGGGAGAGGTGGTTGGTGGGCTCGTCGAGCAGCAGCAGTTCCGGCGGGTCCGCGATGACCAGTGCGAGCGCGAGCCGCCGTCGCTGGCCGACGGACAGCTCGCCGACCGGCAGCGTCCGGGCGCGGGCCGGGAGCAGGCCGAGCGAACCGAGCGGCACCGCCTCCGCGCGGTCCGGGCCGAGCGTGGCGGCGTAGAGCTCGTGGACGAGCAGGTCCGGCCGGTCGAAGACGGTGTCCTGGGTCAGCAGCGCCACCCGCAGCCCGCGGCGCCGCCGCACGTCGCCGGCCGCGTCGAGGCGACCGGCGAGCACGGCGAGCAGCGTGGACTTGCCGGCGCCGTTCGGGCCGGTGACGAGCACGCGGTCGCCGGCCGAGACGTCCAGGCGGTCGAGGGACAGCCGGCTGGGCACGCGCACGTCACGCAGCGAGACCAGCAGGCCGGAGGCGGCCGTCGTGGCCAGCGTGGTGGGCTGGAACCGCAGCGGCTTGGGCGGCTTGCGGACCTGGGTGCGTTCCAGTTCCTCCAGCCGGCGGGACGCGTTGCGGACCCGGCGGGAGATCTGCTGCTGGACGCGGCCGGCGGTGTGGCCGTAGCCCATCTTCTCGCTGTCCCGTGGCGCCCGGCCGTGCGCGACCTGCTGCGCGGTGACCGAGGCCGCGTGGCGCAGCGACGCCAGCTCGTCCTGTTCCTCCTCGAAGCGGCGCTGCCACCGCTCCCGTTCGGCGATCTTCGCGGCCTGGTACGCGGTGTAGCCGCCGCCGTACCGGGTCGGTCCGTCCGTGGCCGGGTCCAGGTCGATCAGGTCGGTGCAGGCCGCGTCCAGGAACGCGCGGTCGTGACTGGCCACGATCACCACGCCGGGCAGGCCGCGCAGTTCCTCCTCCAGGAACGCGGCGGCCGCGTCGTCGAGGTGGTTGGTCGGCTCGTCCAGCAGCAGCGCGGCCGGGCGGCGCACCAGCAGCGCGGCCAGCGCGAGGCGCCCGCGTTCGCCGCCGGACAGCGAGCCCACGCTGCGGGCCGGATCCAGGTGGCCGAGACCGAGCCCGGCCGTCACCAGCGTCGCCCGCCGGTCCGCGTCCCAGGCGGCCAGTTCCTCCGCCCGTTCCAGCCAGGTGCCGTACCGGTCCAGCAGGTCGTCGGGGTCCGGCCCCGCGCCGCCTGAGGGCTCGGGGTTCGGCGCCGTCCCGCCGGAGGCGTCGCCGGACAGCGCGGCGGCGAGGCGGTCGAGCGTCGCCAGTGCGAGACGGGCCTCGCGGAGCGCGTCGTCGAGCACGTCGGACAGCGTGGCGGTGGGCGGGAACGGCAGCTCCTGGTGCAGGAAGCCGAGGGACTCCGGGCGGACCACGGTGCCCGAGTCGGGCACGTCCGCGCCGGCGAGCAGCCGCAGCAGCGTGGTCTTACCGGTGCCGTTCTCACCGATCAGGCCGATGCGCTGACCGGGGGCGGCGACGAGGGAGACGCCGTCGAGCACGCGGCGCGTGCCGAGCGTGCGGACGAGGTCATGGGCGAGCAGAGCGGGCACGGACATGCCGGGACACCTCGAGGAGACGAGCGGGAACCCGCCGGGCGGCAACGGCCTCGGGCGCGGGTCGGGGAGGTGTCAACGGATCACATCGCGGCCAACGCTAGCGCCGCGCCGCGCTCCCGGCAAGCGACTTCGCCGTGTACGCTCCGAACCCATGACCGCGCGATTGAACTTCTGGTGGGCCGCCTTCCCGGCGGCCAGCATCCGCGCGTAACCACACCGCGGCCGCCCGATCGAGGCGGCCGCCACTGTGCAGATCCTGTGGCACGACGAGGCCCGCCGAGAGCGACGGCCCCGACGCACAGGAGACCGCATTGTTCACCGAGACCATCTCCGGCTCGCGGCCGTTCGCGCTGCTCAAGCGCGAGGGCGCCGACGAGGTCGAGGCCTTCACCGGGGACCTGAGCGTCGTCGGCACGCTCGCGGACCTGCCGCTCGACGACCGCACCGGGCCGCAGACGCTGGCGCTCGTCCCGTACCGGCAGATCGTGGAACGTGGGTTCGACACGGTCGACGACGGCACGCCGATGGAGTGTCTGCGCATCACGTCGTCGGCCACCCACCCGCTGGACGAGGTCCTCCGGGCGCTCCCGGACACGCCGATCGTCACCGGGGACGCCGGGTTCGACGTCGGCGACGACGACTACGCCCGCAAGGTCGAGGAGGTGCTGCGGGACGAGATCGGGCGCGGTGCGGGCGCGAACTTCGTCATCCACCGCACCTGGACCGCGACGGTCCGGACCGATCCGCGCACGGCCGCGCTCGCCGCGTTCCGGAACCTGCTGACCGGCGAACGCGGCGCGTACTGGACGTTCCTGGTCTGGACCGGCACCCGCTACCTGGTCGGCGCGACGCCGGAGCGGCACGTCAGCGTGGACCGCGGCCTGGTGATGATGAACCCGATCAGCGGTACGTTCCGGCACGCGGCCGGCGGGGACCTGCTGGAGTTCCTGGCCGACCCGAAGGAGCGCGACGAGCTCTACATGGTGCTCGACGAGGAGCTGAAGATGATGGCCACGGTCGCGGAGGCCGGCGGCCAGGTGCTCGGCCCGTACCTGAAGGAGATGTCGCACCTCACCCACACCGAGTACCTGCTGGCCGGCCGCACCACGCGGGACGTGCGCGACGTGCTGCGCGAGACGATGTTCGCGCCGACCGTGACCGGCAGCCCGATCGAGAACGCGGCCCGGGTGATCGCCCGGCACGAGCGACGGGGCCGGCGCTACTACGCGGGCGTGCTCGCGCTGCTCGGCCGGGACGCGGACGGCGGCCAGTCGCTGGACGCGCCGATCCTGATCCGTACCGCGGAGTTGTCGCCGACCGGTGAGCTGCGCGTCTCGGTCGGCGCGACGCTGGTCCGGCACTCGACGCCGGCCGGTGAGGTCGCGGAGACCTACGCCAAGGCCGCGGGCGTGCTGGCCGCGCTCGGCCTGCACCCGCGCGCCGCCACCGGGGCGCTCCGGACCCACGATCACGACGATCCGGCGGTACGGGACGCGCTCGCGGCCCGTAACGACCGGCTCGCCCGGTTCTGGCTCGAGGACCGGGTCTCCGCCGCGCCGCGGCCGGTGTTCGCGGGCCGGCGCGCGCTGATCGTGGACGGGGAGGACACGTTCACCGGCATGCTGGCCCATCAGCTGCGCGCGCTCGGCCTGACGGTGGACGTGCGGCCGTGGCACGCGCCCGGCCCGGACCGGGACGCGTTCGACCTGCTGGTGCCGGGTCCGGGACCGGGTGACCCGGCGGATCCGGATTTTCCGCCCGCGGTGGCGCTGCGCGCGGTGATCGCGGAGCGGCTGGCGTCCGGCCGGCCGATGCTGGCCGTGTGCCTCTCGCACCAGCTGCTGTCCGGCATGCTGGGACTGCCGCTGCACCGCAGAGACGCGCCCTATCAAGGCATGCAGCGCGACATCCCGCTGTTCGGGACGACACGCCGGGTCGGGTTCTACTCCACGTACACCGCGCTGTCCGGCGTGGACCGGGTGGAGACCGCTGTCGGCCCGGTCGAGCTGGCCCGGGACGCGGCGGACGGCGCGGTGCACGCGCTGCGCGGTCGCGGGTTCGCCGGCGTGCAGTTCCATCCTGAGTCGGTGCTCAGTCAGGACGGGATGGCCGTGCTGACCGGCCTGCTGACCACGCTCTTCGAAACCGGAAGCGCTCCCACGCAGAAATCGGTTTCCGATTCGCATATTCCGGCGGTTCGCGGGTAGCAGGTCTGATAGCGGCACCTGATGATGCCGGGGTCGCCGGAGGTCCGGGCGGGTTTGAGAGCCCCCGCTCGGACCTTCGGTTTCAGACAGTTCTCAGCTGATTCGCGGCTTGTTCCAAGCCTGCGTGGAACCCGGTCGCCGGTGCCCGGTTGGGGCGCGGTCGTTCGCTCGTCCGGGTTTCGGCCGGGTTGACTCTTCGGGATTAATCCCTGGTTAACGGACCACGATTCGGCGCGGATCCGGCCACTCCATCAACCGCTGATCGCTACTCTGTGCGCACGTAAGGACCGCACCTTACGTACGTAAAGAAGGTGGAGTATGGCGATTTTTAAGCATTTAAGGGTATCGGGGAGCGTTGTCGCGCAGGGCGACGGCAAGCTCCCGGCCGGCGATCCGGACCCGCCACCGGCGGCCGACGGCGCCCACGGCCCGCCCGTTACCGGCGAGCCCGGTTCCACAAAGGCCTGGACCTGGCGCGGTGACTTCGGTGCCTCGCTGGTCGTGGTGCTGATCGCCGTGCCGCTCTCACTCGGCATCGCGGTCGCGTCCGGCGCGCCACTGGTCGCCGGCCTGATCAGCGCCGTGGTCGGCGGCATCGTCGGCGGTCTGATCGGCGGCTCAGCCGTGCAGGTCAGCGGCCCGGCGGCCGGCCTCACCGTGATCGTCGCCGGCCTGGTGCAGGCCTACGGATGGGCCGCCACCTGCGCGATCGTCGCCGCGGCCGGCGTGCTGCAACTCCTGCTCGGCCTGTTCCGGGTGGCCCGCGCCGCGCTCGCGGTCTCACCCGCGGTCATCCACGGCATGCTCGCCGGCGTCGGCGTGGTCATCGCGCTCTCCCAGCTGCACATCGTGCTCGGCGGCACGCCGCAGAGCTCCGCGCTGGACAACCTGATCGAGCTGCCCGGCCAGCTCATCCGCAACCACACGCTGACCGTCGCCACCGGCCTGCTCACGCTGGCCGTGCTGATCGCCTGGCCGCGCCTGCCCACCCGCGCGCGGGTGATCCCGGCGCCGCTCGCCGCGATCGCGGCCGGCACCGGCGTCGCGGCCGTGCTCGGCTGGGACGTCGCCCGCGTCGACCTGCCCGCGGACCCGCTCGGCGCGCTCGTCACGCCACAGTGGCCGGACGGCAGCTGGACGTCGATCGCGGGCGCGGTCATCGCGGTCGCGCTGGTCGCCAGCGTCGAGTCGCTGCTCTGCGCGGTGGCCGTGGACCGGCTGCACGACGGCCGGCGCGTCAACCTCGACCGGGAACTGGCCGGACAGGGCGCCGCGAACCTGACCGCCGGACTGCTCGGCGGCCTGCCGGTGGCCGGCGTGATCGTGCGCAGCACCGCGAACGCCAAGGCCGGCGCGCGCAGCCGCCGCTCCACCGTGATGCACGGCGTCTGGGTGCTGGCGCTCGCGCTGGCCGCGGCGCCGGCGATCGAACTGATCCCGCTCGGCGCGCTGGCCGCGCTGCTCGTCGCGATCGGCGTGCAGATGGTCAACCTGGCGCACATGCGCGGCGTGCACCAGCACGGTGAGCTGCCGGTCTACCTGCTGACCATGGCCGGGGTGGTGGCGCTCGGGCTCTTCGAGGGCGTCCTCATCGGGCTCGGCTGCGCGCTGCTGTTGACGATCCGGCGGCTCGCGTCCATCCACGTGCGGGTCACGCCGGAGCTGGACGGCTCGGTCCGGGTCGCGGTGGACGGGTCGCTGACGTTCCTGAGCGTGCCGGCACTGACCCGAGCGCTCACGGCCGTACCCGCGAGAGCCGTTGTTGATCTTTCTTTGAACATCGATTTCATGGACCACGCCGGCGTGACCGCGATCGACGACTGGCGCACCGGATACGAGCGGGCCGGCGGGACCGTCCGCATCGACGAGATGCTCGAGCAGTGGTACGCGCCGGGCAAGTCCGGGCTGCCCCGGCCGGTGCGGCGCACGCCACCGGTCCGCAACCGCGCGGCCTGGCACCCGCTCGCGACCACGCTCTCCGGCCGCCGTCAGCTGGAGGAGGGCACGGAGGAGTACCAGTCGAAGGTGGCACCGCTGGTCCGGCCGCTGCTCAGCGAACTGGCGCACGGTCAGCGACCCACCCAGCTCTTCATCACCTGCGCCGACTCGCGCCTGGTGCCCAACATGATCACGTCGAGCGGGCCGGGTGACCTGTTCACGGTCCGCAACGTCGGCAACCTGGTGCCGCGCCACGGCGAGGCCGACCCGAACGACTCCACGATCGCCGCCATCGAGTACGCGCTGGCGGTGCTTCCGATCCGGACCATCACGGTCTGCGGGCACTCGGCCTGCGGCGCCATGGACGCGCTGCTCACGCCGGGGAGCGCGGGAAACATGCCGTACCTGAGCGGCTGGCTGCGGCACGGCTCGCACAGCCTGGACCGGCTGTCGTCGCGGCCGGACGGGCCCGACCGCCTGGACCGCCTCGGCCGGGAGAACGTGCTGCAACAACTCGAGAACCTGCGCACCCATCCGGCGGTCGCGGCCCGCGAGGCGGCCGGCGAACTGGAGCTGTGCGGCGGCTACTTCGACATCGCCGAGGGGCGCCTGCACATCCTCTCGCCGGCCGCGCCGGTGACCGTCTGACCACGTTCCACAGTGGCACGATTTGGTGATCTGCCCAGCTCAGGAGGCCCGTAGAGTGGATCTCGGCCGGTCGGGAGGGATCGGCCGAGACACGCTGCGAGGGGACGTCGACATGACCTACATCGGCCCGGGCTAGACAGACCCTCAGATCACCCGCGTCCCCGGGCGCTCCGGCGCCCGGGGACGCTTCATGTCACTCGCACAGCGTAGCGATGGTGCGCCGGATGCTCAGCTCAGCATCGGCCCGGTCCTCGCCTTCGACGACGCCGTCAAACTGAAAGTGCATGCGTTGCCGAGGACGGTTGAGGATGCCTGTCTCGACCGGTGACGGTGCGCGAGACGGAGGGCGGGCCGGCGGATGACCGATGTGCGGTACAGCGCGTTCGCGCGGGAAGCGCGCGGAGTGTCGCCGGCGTACGAGGCGCTGGCGCGCGGGGTGGCCGGGGACGCGGAGCTGATCGCGCTGATCGATCGGCTGCCGGAGGCCAGGCGGCAGCCGAATCTGCTGTTCGGGTCGGTACGGCTGCTGGGCGGGCCGGTGGACTCGTGGGCCGGGTTCCGGGCGTTCGTGGTGGAGCGGTGGGACGCGGTGGCGCTCCAGATGCGCGCGCGGATCACGCAGACGAACGAGGCCGGGCGGTGTGCGGTGCTGCTGCCGGTGCTGGCGTCGCTGCCGCAGCCGCTGGCGCTGCTGGAGGTGGGCGCGTCCGCCGGGCTGTGCCTCTATCCGGACCGCTACTCCTACCGGTACGGCCCGTACGTGCTCGGGGACGGCGTACCGGTGCTGGACTGCGTTTCTGATCTTCTGCCGTCCCGGCTGCCGGACGTGGTGTGGCGGGCCGGTATCGACCTGAACCCGCTGGACGTGCGCTCACCCGCGGACCTGGCCTGGCTCGACGCGCTGATCTGGCCGGAGCACGAGCACCGGCGCACCCGGCTGCGCGCGGCGGCCGCGGTCGCGGCGGCGGACCCGCCGCTGCTCGTGCGCGGTGACCTGGTGGAGGCGCTGCCCTCACTGGCCGCGCGGGCGCCGGCCGGTGCGACGCTGGTCGTGTTCCACACGTCCGTGCTGTACCTGGTGCCGCCGGAGCCGCGCGCGGCGTTCGTGTCACTGGTGCGGTCACTGCCCGGTCACTGGATCTCGAACGAGGCACCGGACGTGCTGCCACCGGCCACCCCGGTCGGCGCGCCGCCGGACGGCCACCACAACCTGCTCGCGCTGGACGGCCGGCCGATCGCCTGGACACGCGGCCACGGACAGGGAATGACGGCCGTGCGCGGGTGACCCGGCCGGCGACGGCGTGACTACCTCTGGCGCAGCCAGCCGAGCAGGCCCGTTCGCCGTCCGCCGGGCCCGCTCCGACGTCCGAGACCGCCCAGACCTCGCCGCGTCGCGGTCCGCTGACGATCAGGTGCCAGTAGAGCGCGCAGCCGTCCGTGCCGAGCACGACGGACCCGTGGTCGTAGACGCGGCGGATGCGTTCCGGGTCCGCGTCGGGGTCCTCTTCCCACAGCCAGGCCTCGGTCAGCGGGAAGGGCGCGGCGAGATCGCGATCCGCGGCGTCGCCGTCCCAGTCGTCCGGCAGGTCGGCGAGGCCGATCAGGCCGTCGATGGGCGAGCCGTCGGCCGTCTCCGCGACATACGTCCGGTACGGCTCCGGCAGCACGATGCCGTGCGCTCGCTCGAACGCGTGCACCGCGTCCCAGCCCAGCGCGGGAGGGCCGCCGTAGGCGGCGGCGAGGGCGGCAAGATCTTCGGAAACCGGCCGTTCGGTGTGCATGCGGTGCATTCAATCGCACCACGCGCGCGACGGCCGTCTAGAGGTGGCGGGAGATGCGGGGGTCGTCGGCCGGGAGGGTGCGCACGCGGCCGTCCCGGTCGATCACCCGGACGACCGGCACCCGGCCGGTGCGCGGGCGCGCGGACAGCCAGGCAAGGCCGGCCACGGCCAGCAGAGCGATCGTCGACACCCAGAGCACCAGGGTCGGCATGGGGGACCTCCCAACGTCGGCCACACCAGAGTAGCGCGCGCCGGACGCCCCGCCACCGGTGGAAACAATCACCCAGGGTAACCCTCAGGTCAGCCGGCCGCGGCGGGCGGCCACTGGCCGGGGTCGCGTGGCGCGGGTGAGATCGGGCGGACGACCACGTCGTACGCGCCGGTGCGCGGCACGCGTTGCGGCTCCGGCTCGCCGATCTCCGCCTCGGCGGAGACGGACAGCCCGGACGGGTCCCAGGAGAGCAGGTCGGCCGGGTCCTGCCGGGCCGGGTCGAGCCGCTGCGCCGGCGCGACGGGCCGCAGGCTGCCGAGCGTCTCGAGCAGGCGTGGGACGTCCGCGCCGTCCAGCCGGAACGACGCCCGGCACTGACGGTCCGTCCAGAGCGACAGCACGATCATGCCGCTCTCGTCGTGGCAGCTGACCCGCATGACACGACCGTCGCCGCGGACATCGGAGAAGAGATCGCCCCGGCGTGGCATCGGCACGAGTTCACCCATGCGCACATCCTGCCGCCCCGATCATCAATTCGGAAGGGACGCCATGACCGAAAAATCCCTCGCTGCCGGTACGGGCTGCGCCCTAGCCTCGGTGGCCATGAACGCGTCGACGCCCGTCTGGGCGCAGCATGTCAGCCGGGTCGCGATGCTGACCGGAGCCGGGGTGTCCACCGCGTCCGGCATCCCGGACTACCGCGGGCCGGACGGGGTCTGGACTCGGGACCCGTCGGCGGCGGAGGCGTTCACCTACGACCGGTTCATGGCGGACGCCCAGGTCCGGGCGCGGTTCTGGCGGACCTATCTGGACCACGCGGCCTGGGGTGCGGAGCCGAACCCGGCGCACCGCGCGATCGCGTCGCTGGACCGGCCGGGGCTGGCGCTGCGCGTGCTGACCCAGAACATCGACGGGCTGCAGCAGCGGGCCGGGCTGGCCGAGCGGAAGGTGCTGGAGCTGCACGGCACCATGCACCGCACGGACTGCACCGGCTGCCGGCGCGGCGTGCCGACGACGGAGGTCCGGGCGCGGGTCGCGGCGGGGGAGGACGATCCGCGCTGCACGGCGTGCGGCGGCATCCTCAAGCTCGGCACCGTGCTGTTCGGTGAGCGGCTGAACGCGCGGCTGCTCGGCGACGCGGCCGCGATCGTGTCCGCGTCGCAGCTGGTCGTCGCGGCGGGCAGTTCGCTGATCGTGAACCCGGTCGCGTCGCTGTGCGCGCTCGCGGTGGAGCGGGGCGCCCAGCTGGTGATCATCAACCGGGATCCGACGCCCTACGACGCGATCGCGGCCGAGGTGATCCGCGAGGACCTGGTCGCGGCGCTGCCCCGGGTGGCCGGCCTGCTGACCGCCGCGCCGGCTCGCGCCTGAGAACGCTCGGTGCACCGGGGAGCGCGATGCGCGGCTCCCCGGCGTACCGGCGACGGAGTTCGATTTTTCTACTGGTATCCGCGGATCTGGCAGAAAGCCCTGGTCAGGTCGCCGTCGCGGGCGTCCCAGGTCTGCCCCCGGGTGACCGCGGCGACCTCGCGCATCTCCCGCTCCGCGGCCTCGCCGAACAGGATCGGGAAGACCGGGACCGCCGCGCCGCCCCGCCGCGACACGAAGTCCTTGAACGCGGCCAGGTCCCGGCCCTGGTTCGACTCGCCGTCCGTCATCAGCACGATGCTGACGAACCGGTCCCGGTCGCCGGCCGCGTCCAGGCTGGCGTACGCGGCGACCAGCGAGTCGTAGACCGCGGTGTCCCCGCCCACGCGCAGCGCGTCGATCGCGCCCCGGATCGCGTCCCGGGACGGCTGCGCGTTCGCGGCGTCGACGGTGAACGAGCGCGCGGCCTGCGGCGTCTGGCTGAACGGCAGCAGCACCACGTCCTCGCGGCTGCGGAACCGGCAGAACTCACCGGTCAACGACGTGTTCACGCCGGTCAGCCCGGACAGCGCGGCCTTCAGCGCGATGATCCGGTCCCCGTCCATCGAACCGGACACGTCCAGCACGTAGACGGTCCGGGACGGCCGGCGCAACTCGTCGTTGTACGCGGTGAGCAGCGCCTTCAGTGAGGCCTGCGTCTCCGGGAACGGCAGCTCGACCGGCGATTCCGGCAGACCCGCGGGCAGCGGTACGCCGGGCAGCGCCGGCCGCCGGGCCGTGGCCTCGCCGATCCGCCGTTGCACGTCCGCGCCGCGCAGCCAGGAGGCGAGCCGCCGGTGCGCGTCCCGGGCCGCCTCCGGCGCGTCCGCCAGCACGGTCAGCGGATAGTCCGCGGTGACCACGCCGTCCGACGGGTGGACGATCGTGAGCTGCTCCGGCAACGCGCCGGAGCGGTTCAGCGCGACCAGCGACGACTCGTAGGTGAACAGGCCGTCCAGCTGACCGTTGCGGGCGACGAACTCGTCGGCCAGCCAGTCGGACGAGCCCGCGGTCAGGCTGTGCGCCCGGAAGAAGCCGTTGACCGGTTCGGACACGCGCTCGATCGCGGCCGCGTCCAGCGCCCGGCCGCTGCCGTCGATCGCGGACGCGACCGCGACCAGCGTGGAGAAGCCGGTGTTCGACGCGGCCGGGTCGGTCATCGCGAACGTGAAGTCCCGGCGCGACGCCGCGGTCGCGATCTCGGACCAGGTGACCGCGCGGTTCGCCCAGCCGAGCCGGGTCGCGGTGGACGCGCGCAGGCCGAGCACGACCGGCGAGCTCATGATCCGCTCGGCCGGGCCGAGCCGGCTCTTCGCGGCCGGGTCCATCTCCAGGTAGCGGTTGGCGGAGAACCAGACCGCGTCGTACGCGGCGCCGCTCGCCACCTTCTCGGCCCCCTCCAGGCTGCCGGTGAACTCGAACTCGACGGTGACACCGGTCGCCTTCGCGGCGTCGGCCAGGATCGGCTCCATGTCGGCCAGCTCGCTGCCGGCCAGCACCCGCAGCGTGGTCGCGGGGCCGTCCGGTGACTCCGGACCGGGGTCCTGCCCGGGTGTGGGCGTGCAGCCCGCGAGCAGGGCGACCGCCAGGGCGGCGGTGAGGACGCGCCGGATCATTTCGCACACTTCCCGGTGGTGTCGTCGAACGAGGGGTTCGCCTCCAGCTCGGTCAGCATCGACTCGAGCAGCGCGTACTCCGGCGGCTCCTGCACCACCGGCGGCTCCGGCCGGTCGGTCAGCGCGCGGCCGTCCAGGCGGAAGCCGTACTCCGCGGCCAGGTTCTGCAGGTGCTCGTCGGTGTCCAGGACCCGGCCGAGCCGGTCGCCGGCGTCGGTGAACGGCACGACCGTGTGCCGGGCGTAGACGGTCGGGTTCGGGAACAGCATCACGTGCTCGCCGTCCCGCGGCACCGTGATCGCGGACGTGGTGTCGAGGAACTGCTGCTCGTAGACGAGCGCGAGCGGGGACCGGGCCGGGCCGTCGCTGAGGTACTGCTCGAACAGGTCCTGGCTGGTCTCCTCCTTCGTGCCCTGGTACGCCATCAGCCGGCACATGTCCGGCATGACCTTCGCGACGTCGGCCGCGGACGAGACCGGCCGGTCCCCGTTGAGCGCCGCGGACGCGAGCGAGACGAACTGGATCGCGGAGCCGGAGTCCTTCGGGTCGGTCGTGCGCAGCAGCACGACCTTGTTGTTCGGTGAGCTCTCGTTGCCGGTGAGCTGGTTCCACCGGGTGCCCCGGCGGGCCAGCTCGACCAGCGCGTCCACGTCCACGACCGAGCGGTCCTGCACGGTGGTGACCACGCCGGCGCCCTTCAGCATCGTCACGACCGGCTGCCAGGTGGCGACCACCATCACGGACGAGAACGGCTTGTACGTGTCGTTCACGCCGCGCAGCTGCCGGATCCGCTCCGCCGTGGACGCGCTGGACGGGAACGCGAAGTCGTACGGGTGCGCGTCGTCCGACAGCGTGTTGACCATGTCGCGCGAGCCCTTGGCGTCGACCACCAGCGTCAGCCCCAGGCAGGACAGCCGGGACAGCACACGCGGATCGTTCAGGTACGGCGACTTCTCCGACCCGATCACGCCGGTCACCCGGGTCCGCTCGCCGGTGCAGCCGGCCACCGGCTCGTCGCCGGACGCGGTGGCGCGGCGGACCACGGCCCACGCGACCACCGCCACCAGCACCACGCTGACCAGCAGCGCGACCATGCGCAGCGCCTTCATCGTCCGTCGCCTCCGGTGTCCTCGGGTGTCTCTCGCAGCGCCCAGCCGGCCACCACGCCGGCGATCACGAGCGCGGGCAGTGCCCAGACGGCCATGGTGGTGTCGAGCAGGTCCGCGGCCAGCAGCCCGACGCCGGCGACCGCGCCGATGCCGCCTCCGGCGGAGGAGAACCAGATCACCGGGGTACGCCGAGCCCGCGCGGACGCCGGCTCCGAGCCCGTCGGCGAGCTCCGCCAGGCCCGGTGGACCGCGTCCCCGAACGCGCGCGCGTCGGCGTACCGGTCGGCGGGCCGTTTCGCCATGCCGCGCATGACCACGTCGCGCAGCGCCGGTGGCACGGTGTCCGGCAGCGGGTCCGGCTCGCGGTCCCGGTGGTCGGTGATGGTGAACCGGCCGCCGAACGGTTTCCGCCCGGCCAGCGCCTCGTAGAGCACCACGGCCAGCGAGTAGATGTCGGCGCGCCCGTCCGCCCGGTCGCTGACCAGGCGTTCCGGCGCCACGTACGCCGGCGTGCCGACCATCTGGCCGACCCGGGTCAGGTCGGACGTGTCGATGTGCTGCGCGATGCCCCAGTCGATCAGGAACGCGTGGTCGGTGCCGGTCAGGTAGCCGCGCTCCAGCATGATGTTGGACGGCTTCACGTCCCGGTGCCGCAGGCCGCGCTCGTGCGCCGCGGCCAGCGCGGACGCGATCTGCGCCACGATCGTGACCGTGCGTTCCGGCGTCAGCGTGCCGGCCGCCATCTCGTCCGCCAGCGTGCGCCCGTCGATGTAGCGCATCGCGATGTACGGCTCGGGCAGCTTCGCGCTGAAGTCGTAGACCACCACCACGTGCGGGTTCTCGATGTCGGCGGCGATCTCCATCTCGCGCAGGAACCGCTCGCGCAGCTCGGTGTCGTCCAGCGCCTCCGGCGCGAGCAGCTTCAGGGCCACGATCCGGCCGCCGCGGTCGAGGTCGCGGGCGCGCCAGACCTCACCCATGCCGCCCCGGCCGATGAGGTCGAGCCGCTGGTACTGACCTACTGGCGAGGTCACCATCCACCTCGAATCCGCGGGGTAGGAACGTGCCAGCGATCGTACGAACGGGGAACCAGGATCTTGGCCGTGAAAACGGCGGAAACGGACGCGCGCCATCCGGAGTTCAGCAGATGTTCGTCAGTCGGTACGCCGTCGACTTTCGGCCGCATCGCCGGTGCGCCCGGCGCCGCTAGCGTGAGCGGCATGCGCCGGACGTACGACCTCACCGTGACCGCGATCAGCGTGGCGCTCGGCCTGCTGTGGCTCTGGGTCGCCCGGACCGTCGACGGCGATGACGAGTTCGCGCCGCTCGGGATCGAGTTCGGCGGTCTGACCGTCGCGGTGCTGCTCTTCCTCTGGCTGCGCCGCTCCCGCCCGGTGCTGCTCGGGCTGCTGCTCGGCGTCGTCGGGATCGCGCTGCCGTCGGTGGGCGGCCTGTCCGCGGCCGCGCTGGTCGGCGTCGCGTCCCGGCGCGGCGCGCGGTGGGCGTTCCTGATCTTCGTGGTGGACGCGGCCCTGATCCTCTCGCTGTTCCAGGAGGAGGGCGGCCCGACCCGGGAGTACTGGGAGACCGCGGCCGTGCTGCTGATGGCCGACCTGGTGCTGATCTCCGCGGGCCTGCTGCTGCGCTCGCACCGGGCACTGGTCCGGTCGCTGGAGGAACGCGCCCGGCAGGCCGAGGAGGGGCAGCGACTGCGCGTCGAGGAGGCCCGCCACCTGGAACGGGAGCGCCTGGCCCGGGAGATGCACGACGTGCTCGCGCACCGGATCTCGCTGCTGGCCGTGCACGCGGGCGCGCTGGAGGTGCGGCGCGGCGCGTCCGAGGAGGAGACGCGGGCGGCCGGGGTGATCCGGGAGTGCGCCTACGACGCGCTGGAGGACCTGCGCGAGGTGATCGGCGTGCTGCGCGCGGCCCCGGACGCGGACGCCGACCGGCCGCAGCCCGGGCTCGCGGACCTGACCGCGCTGGTTGAGGAGTCGCGGCGGGCCGGTGCGCGGATCGAGCTGACGGCGCGGCTGCCGGACGAGGACCCGGGGCGGGCCGGGCGGCACGCGTACCGCATCGTCCAGGAGGGTCTGACGAACGCGCGCAAGCACGCGCCCGGCGCGCGGGTGCGGGTCACCGTCGACGGCGGACCGGACGACGGGCTGAGCGTGGAGCTGACGAATCCGGCCGCGGTCTCCGGCGGGCTGCCCGGTGCCGGGGCCGGCCTGATCGGGCTGCGCGAGCGGGTCGACCTGGTCGGCGGCCGGATCGAGCACGGCTGGACCGGGACCGGCGAGTTCCGGCTGAGAGCATGGCTGCCGTGGAGACCGTGAGAGTCCTGATCGCCGACGACGACGCACTGGTCCGGGCCGGGCTGACGATGATGCTCGGCGGGTTCGACGACATCGAGGTCATCGGTGTGGTCGAGGACGGTGACCAGGTGGCGGCCGCGGCCGCCCGGCTCCGGCCGGACGTGGTGCTGATGGACATCCGGATGCCGCGGATGGACGGGCTGGCCGCGACGGAGGCGCTGCGGGCCCGCCGGGATCCGCCCGAGGTGATCGTGCTGACCACGTTCGACACCGACCGGCACGTGCAGCGCGCGATCCGGGCCGGGGCCGGTGGCTTCCTGCTCAAGCACACCCCGCCGGCCCGGATCGCGGACGCGATCCGGCAGGTCGCGGCCGGTGAGCCGATGATGTCGCCGGAGGTGCTGCGCCGGATGATGGGCTACGTCGCGGGCGCCGGTGTGGACCCGCGCCGGGACGCGGCCCGCACCCGGCTGGCCGTGCTCAGCGACGGCGAGCGCGGCGTGGCGCAGCGGGTCGGTCGTGGCCTGACGAACCAGGAGATCGCCGCGGAGCTGCACATGAGCACCGCGACCGTGAAGGCGTACGTCTCCCGGGTGCTCACCAAGCTCGACCTGAACAACCGGGTGCAGATCGCGTTGCTGGTGCACGACGCCGATCTGCCCATGGCATAACCGGTCGGCGGGGCGGGGGAGCGGCGGCTATACAGAAGGGATGAGCGATCCGCGCCGGTGGCAGCCCGAGCCCGAGCCGTACCCCCATCAGGGGCTGAGCCCCTGGCTCGAGGAGCGGCTGTTCGACCAGCGGATCGTGATGCTGCGCGGGCGGATCACCCCGCCGGCGGCGTCGCAGGCCGCGGCCGCGCTGTTCAGCCTCGACTCGGCCGGCGACGCGCCGGTCCAGATCCACCTCGCCTGCCCGGACGGTGAACTCGCCGCCGCGTTCGCGGTGGTCGACGCGATGGACACGATGCGGTCGCCGGTGCACGTGGTGGTCACCTCCGAGGCGGGCGGTGCCGCGCTCGCACTGCTGGCCGCGGCGCAGCGCCGGCTCGGTTACCGGCACGCCCGGTTCAAGCTCTCCGAGCCGCACGCGTCCGCCACCTCCGGCACCACGGAGCAGGTCACCGCGGCCGCCGGGCAATACCTTCGTGAGCTGGAGGAACTCGCGGTCCGGCTGGCCGAGGCGACCGGCCAGACCCGGCACCGGATCGAGGACGATCTGGGTGCCGGGCGCATGCTGACCGCGGAGCAGGCCCGCGACTACGGACTGCTGCACGAGATCGTCGGTAAACCCTGAGCGATATCTGGGTACGGTGTCGGGCGATGAGCGCTCTCGGAAACATCCTCGCCTTCGACCTCGGCACGTCCTCGGTGCGTGCGCTGGTGCTGGACCATGACGCGGTACCGGTACCGGGCGCGCTCGCCCGCCGCAAGTTCTCCCCCACGGTGGACGGGGACGGCGCCGCCACGCTCGACGCGCAGGCCTACCTCGGCGCGCTGATCGAGTGCGTGGACGAGCTGCACGCGGCCGGCCGGCTGGACGGTGTCGCGCACGTCTCGGCCAGCGCGATGTGGCACTCGATCCTGCCGCTGGACGGCGCCGGCAAACCGCTCGGACCGGTCCTGACCTGGCTCGACACCCGTCCTCGCGCGCACGGCCGGGCGACCGGGCCGGACGACGAGGCCGCGTTCCACCACCGGACCGGCGCGTGGTGGCACCCGCTCTACTGGACGGTGCGCATCCCGTGGCTGCGGGAGCGGTCCGGCACCGCACCGACCGCGTTCAGCGGCCTCGGCGAGTACGTGTGGTCCGCGCTGCTCGGCGAGGGCCCGATCTCGGTCTCCCAGGCGTCCGGCGCCGGCGTGCTGGACCTGGCCGCGCAGACCTGGGACGCGGAGGCGCTGTCGCTGGCCGGCGCGCGCGAGTCCGAGCTGCCCCGGTTGGCCGCGCCGGGCTGGCGGGGCCGGCTGCGCGCGGAGTACGCCGGCCGCTGGCCCGCGCTCGCGGACGCGGACTGGGCCGCGCCGGCCGGGGACGGCGCCGCGTCCAATGTCGGCTCCGGCGCCGGTGACGCGTCCCGGGCGGCGATCACCGTGGGCACGTCCGCGGCCGTGCGGATCGCGCAGGAGGCCCCGGCCGGTGCGTCGCTGTCGCCGCTGCCGGCCCAGCTGTGGCGCTACCGGCTGGACCACACGCGCGTGGTGACCGGCCGGGCCTACTCCGGCGGCGGCAACCTGTTCGCCTGGGCGCAGCGTGCACTGCTGCTGCCGGAGGGCGACGCGCTGGAGGCCGCGCTCGACGAGATCGTCCCCGGTCAGGTCGGTGTCTGGGCCGATCCGCGGTTCGGCGGCGACCGTCCGCCGGGCATGACGCCGCCCGGCGAGGGCCGGCTCGGTGGGCTCGGGCTGACCACCACGGGTCCGCAGATCCTGGCCGGGCTGATGGACGGCGTGTGCGCGCAGATCGCCGATGACCTGGTCGTTCTCGAGTCCACTGTCGGCCGTACCGTGGATGTGCGCCTCGGCGGCGGCGCGGTCGCGGCCTCGGCGTGGTGGCGGCGCGCGTTCACGTCCGCGCTCGCGCCGCGCCGCGTGGAGGCGGTGGACAACCCGGAAGTGGGCGCGGTCGGCGCCGCGTTGATCATGCTGGCGGATCACCCGAACGGATGATGGGCCATCGGCGACTCCGCCACGGAGGCGTCGGCCACACTGACGGTCGCAGATAAACGTCCGAGCACGCGTATTGGGATTCCCGCTGTCACCTGCTTGGATGTGATCATCTTCGGTGTTCACCCCCCCTCGCACCGGAGGACCTCAGGAGGTGTGGTGGCTTCTGCCACGGGTCCGTCGCGTCGATCGGCGTCCCCTTCAGACCGGCGCCGCCGCGGTTCCCGCTCAGGTGGGTCGCGATTGCGCGTCGAGGACTGGCCGATCCGCACGAAGATCGTCGCAGTGCTCGTCATTCCGTCGGTGGCGTTCATGCTGGTCGCCGCCGTGCAGGTCACCGACTCCGTGCGCCGGAGTCTCGACCTGGCCCAGTTCGCGCGGGAGGCCCGGCTGGCCCCGCAGATCGTCGAGGTGATCCACGACCTCCAGGCCGAGCGGGACCGGACGATCGGCGAGGTCAACCCGCAGAAGGACCTGTCCGCCGTGTTCCGCCGCCCGTCGCTGGTGCAGAACGCGATGGCGGAGTACTACGCCGAGACCGACGCCTCGGTGACCGCGCTGCGCACGGCCGGCGACGACGTCAACGGCACGGTGGCCTGGCAGGCGGCGTACACGGACTCGATCAGCGCGGTCGAGTCGATCGGCCGGCTGCGGGTCACGCTGGCCGACGACATGGCGAACGTGCTCGTCGACTTCCCCGGCTCGATCAAGACGCTGGACGACTCGTACACCCGGGCGATCACCACGCTGATCGGCCTGCTCGGCGCGCCGACCGCCGGCTCCGACCGGCCCGAACTCGCGCTCGCGCTGCAACGCCAGGTCGAGATGGCGGAGATCACGGAGATCCTGGCCCGGCAGCGCGCCATCGTGTTCCGGGCCGCGAAACCCCCGGACAAGGTCGCCCCCGGGTACGCGGAGGGAGACCTCGACCAGTACAGCGCGCTGCGCAGCGAGCTGGTGGACGCGGTCCGCGAGTTCCGCAGCGTGGCCGCGCCCGCGCAGATCAGCGCGTACGAAGCGACCACCCGGGACGACGCCACCCAGGACCTCACCCGGCTGGAATCGATCACGCTGAACTCCAGCGGCAAGTTCCCCGCCGCGGACGAGTGGTGGGACACCAGCGAGCGGCGGCAGGCCGTGCTGGCCGGCGTCCAGTCGCAGGTCGTCCGGGACGGCGTCGGCTCCGTCGACGAGGCCTCCGGCGCGCAGACCCGCAGCACCGTGATCAGCGCGGCCGCGATCCTGATCATCCTGCTCGCCGCGGTCATCGCGTCGCTGGCGATCGGCACGTCCATCGTCCGGCCGCTGAAGCGCCTCCGCGAACAGGCGCTCAAGGTTGCGCAGACCGAGCTGCCCGAGACGCTGGAACGGCTCCGCTCGGTGCAGCGCGGCATCCCGGACATCTCGGTCGGTGATTCACAGATCCGCGGCCGGGACGAGATCGGTGAGGTGGCGCGCGCGTTCGTCGACGTCCACCGCTCCGCCGTCGACGTCGCCCGCGAACAGGCGTCCATGCGCCGCAACGTCAACGCGATGTTCGTCAACCTCGCCCGCCGCAGCCAGGTGCTGGTCGAGCGCCAGCTCGAACTGCTCGACGAACTGGAGCGCGAGGAGAGCGACCCGGACCAGCTGACCAACCTGTTCAAGCTGGACCACCTCGCCGCCCGCATGCGCCGCAACGACGAGAACTTGCTGGTCCTCGCCGGCTCCGACAACGCCCGCCGGTGGCGGGACCCGGTCGCGCTGTCCGCGGTCGTGCTCGCGTCCACCGCCGAGATCGAGGACTACACCCGGGTCCGCCACGACGCGCCGGACGGCGTGCACGTGATGGGCCACGCGGTCGCGGACGTGGTGCACCTGCTGGCCGAGCTGCTGGACAACGCGGCCGCGTTCAGCCCGCCGAGCACGGTCGTGCGCCTGTCCGGCCGGCTCGCCGCGGACGGCACCGTGGTGCTGGAGGTCGTCGACGACGGCCTCGGCATGACCCCCGGCACCGTCCAGGAACTCAACCAGCTGCTCGCCGAGCCGCCCGCGGTCGACGTCGCCGCGTCCGAGCGGATGGGCCTCTTCGTGGTCAGCCACCTCGCGGCCCGGCACGGCATCCGGGTCAGCCTGCGCTCCGGCGAGCGCGGCGTGATCGCCACCGTGTGGATCCCGCCGTCCGTGCTCACCGAGGCACCCCGGGACGACGCGCTGCGCGGACCGTCCACGCAGCTGCCGGCGCTCCAGTCGAGCGCGCCGATGGCGCTGCCCGCGTCCGGTGCCGCGCCCGCGCTGCCCGCCGTCTACGGTGGCACGCCGCCGGTCCTGCCGGGCTCCGGCTCACGGGAACTGGTGCCGACCGGCTTCGAGGCGGCCGGCGTGATGACCGGGACCGTGGTCCCGGTGTCCGCGGTGCCGTCCACCGGATACCGGTCCCCGGCGGCGGCCCAGCTGCCGCCGCGGCCCCCGGTCGACCTGCGGCTCAACCAGCCGCCGGCGCCACGCGCGGTGCGGCCGTCGCCGCGGCCCGCCGGTGGGCAGCCGCGACCGGAGATCGCCACGTTCTTCGACACGACCGGGACCGGGCCGCTGCCGCTGGTGCCGAAGCAGCGAAGCGGCGGCGTCATCTCGGCCGTGCCGACGCCGCCGGGACCGGCGCCGACCGAGGCGGTCCGGACCAGCGGCGGTGCGGTCTACGGCTCGGCCGCGTCCGGCGTCACGGCGCGGCCGGAGCTGCCGGCCGGCCCGACGTTCGGTCCGTCGTCACCGGCGCCCTACGGGTCCTTCGCGCCGGCCGCACTCGCCGGGCCCGCCGGACCTTCCGGGTTCGCCGGACCTTCCGGGTCTGCCGGGTCTTCCGGGCCTGCCGGGTCTTCCGGGCCGGTGGGGCCGGAGGAGTCCGGTGGCTACCCGGTGTACGGCTCCGGCGGCCCGTCCGACTCGGGTGCGTTCGCGATGCCGTCCGCGTACGACGCGTTCAGCGGTCGGCGCGCGGCCGAGAGCAGCGGCGAGTATCCGGTCGCCGCGTCGCCCGTCTCCGCCGCCCCGGCCGCGCGCCCGGCCCGGCCGATCCGCGCGGAGGACGTGCTCGGCGCGGCCAGCGGCGCGTCCGGCGGCGGCACCTGGTGGAACCGGTCCGGCGCCGGCAAACCGACCGGCGGCACGACCGCGCTCGACCGTACGCCGACGGCCCCCGCGGCCCCGGTCACCGGCGGCACGAACTCGGCCGGCCTACCCATGCGAGTCCCGATGGCCCAGCTCCCCGACGGCCAGGGCGGCACTCCGGCCCCGGCCGGCCGCGCGCCCGAACGCAAGGTCGCGGAGCTGGACCCGGAGGCGACCGGAACGACGCTCAGCAGGTTCTACAGCGGCATCCGCGCCGCTGAGACCGAGGAAACAACAGAAAACACCGGGTCGCACACGGCGATCCGGTGGGAGGGAGACAGGCAATGACCGTGCTGAGCCAGGAGGCGCGCGACCTGAGCTGGCTGGTCGACGCGTTCGCCCAGCGGGTCCCCGGTGTCGCCCACGCGATCGTGGTCTCCTCCGACGGCCTGCTCCTCGCCGTGTCCGACGGCCTGCCCCGCGACAACGCGGACAAGCTGGCCGCGGTCACGTCCGGCCTGTACAGCATCACCCAGGGCGCGGCCACCATGTTCGACGGTGACGTCGTCAAGCAGACCGTGGTCGAGATGGGCCGCGGCTTCCTGCTCGTGATGAGCATCCGCGACGGCTCCATCCTGGCCACGCTCGCGGTCCGGGACGCCGACATCGGCGTCGTCGGCTACGAGATGGCCCGCCTGGCCAAGCAGACCGGCGAGATGCTCACGCCCGCCCTGCGCGCCGAGCTCCAGGGCTCCCTGCCGTACTGATGAGACAGCACCGCTGTGCTGCGGAACGGCGGCGTCCCGGCGCCGGCGCCCGCAGCACGGCGGTGCGCCGCACCGGCCGCCCGCCCGGAACGCGCTGTTCGTAGGATGCCCCGTATGTCGCCTGAAGCGGTCAACTCACCCGCGCTCGCCACACCGCCCGGGTACAGCCACGCCATGCGCGCGGGCGGGCTGCTGTTCGTCTCCGGCCAGGTGCCGTTCGACTCCGAGGGCGCGGTGGTCGGCGTCGGCGACATGCGCGCGCAGGCCGAGCGGACGTTCCAGAACCTCGGCACCGTGCTCGAAGCGGCCGGGGCCTCGTTCGCGGACCTGGTCAAGCTCACGTACTTCGTCCGCGACGTCTCCGCGGTCGCGGACGTGCGCGCGGCCCGGGACATGTTCGTCGACGTGCGGAACCCGCCGGCCAGCTCGCTGGTCGAGGTGTCCGCGTTGATCCACCCGGACCTGCTCATCGAGATCGAGGCGATCGCGGAACTGCCGGGAGCGTAAGCGGGCCGCGTCCGCACGGTGCGCGGCAACCAGCGGTCGGCACCGGTCCCGCCGCCTGCCGAGCGCGCCGGCCGCCGCACCGATTCGATCTTCGCGCCCCGAGGTCGCGGCACAGCCGAATGATCTCCGCCGCGCGTCTGGATCATGCTGGCCTTCCGCTTCGGTCACGCAACGCCTTCGGCTACGCAACGCGCCTTCGGCCGCGAAAACGTTGCGGCCCGCGGAATCCTTGCGGCCCGCGGAATCCTTGCGGCCCGCGGAATCCGTGCAGCCGCGGAACCCGTGCAACCGGAGAACCGCTGCGGTGAGCGGAACCGGTGCGGCCTGGGAACTGCTGCGGTGTGTGGAACGGTGCGAGCCCCGCGGAACCCGTGTGGTCTGCGGAACCCGTGCCGTCCGCGAGCAAGCTGCCGCCCGGGGAAGCTGCCGCCCGCGAGCGGCCGGAGGTCCGGGGACCGCCGGAGATCCGGGCGTGTTCGCGTAGCGGAGTGGTCAGACCGGCAGCGGAGGCGTCAGACCACCAGGTCGTCGACGATTTCGATCATGTCGGAGGCGGTGTCCGGGGACATGTCGCCGTCGTCGGCCAGGCGTTCCAAGCGTTCCTGCAGGTCGGCGGCGCCGTCTGAGAGCTTCTCCGGGTCGTCGATGTCGCGGCGGAGATCGCGGAGGTCGTCGAACAGGCGGCTTCCGGCGCGCGCGTTGATGTCGCGACTGACGAGTCCCTGTGCCAGGGCGGCGTCGAGCCGGTTGAGGATGGTGCCGGCCTCGACGGTGTCCTCCTCGTCGCCGGACGGGGACGGGGACGGCGAGCGCGACGGGGTGCGGCTCGGGGAGGGCGCGCCGGCCGGTTTCTCCGGGGCGGCGGCGGGCGCGGTGCCGCGATCGGGTGCGGACACGGCGGGGTCGCGGCCGCTACCGGGACCGAGGAATATCGCGGCCAGGGCGACCAGGGCCACCCCGCCGGTGATCAAGCCGGTCGCGAGCACCCCGACGCCGCGTGGGCTGCGCAGGCGGTCGGGCCAGGAGCGGCCGCCGACCGGGAGCGGGGCGTGCGCCGGGAACGGCACGTCGGCCGCGGTGTGTGCGGCCGGCACCGACGCGGCGCCCGGCGCGAAACGCCCGGCCGGTGAGCCGGCGGCCGGCGACACCGGCACCGCCCCGCCGAACCCCGAACCGGCCGAGCCGCCACCCGCGGAGCCGTTGCCGGATCGCGCGGCGCCGGGGTTCGACCCACCGAAGCCGGAACCGGCCGAGCCGCCATCGGCCGGGCCGCGACCGGACGCGGGGGCGCCGGGAGCCGACCCGCCGAAGCCGTGACCGGCCGCGCCGTGACCGGGCGGCGCGACGGCGGGCGAGACGGGCGCCGGCCCGCCGAAGCCCGGACCGGACGCCGCCGCGGCCGGCGAGAGGGGAGCCGGCCCGCCGCCACCCGGGGCGGGCGACACCGGACCCGGCCCGTGGAAACCCGTGCCCGGCGGGATCGGGCCGGGCGACACCGGCGCCGGGGACACCGGCGCCGGGGACGCCGGGTGAGCCGGCATCGGGCCGGCCGGCATCGGGCCGGCCGGCATCGGTGTGGTGGGGGCGGGGAGCGCGCCGGCGGCGTACCGGCCGAAGATCCGTGCGATGGAGGCGGCCGAGGGCCGCGTCTCCGGGTCGCGGGACAGGCAGGCCAGGGCCGCGGCGGCCAGCGGTTCCGGCACCGCGGGGGGCAGCGGGGCGGGGGAGGCCACGCCGGAGCGGTGGACGGCGGCGGCCTCCTCCCACGACGTGATCGCCAGGGGCGGTTCGCCGGTCAGGGCCGCGTAGAGCGTCGCGCCGACCGCGTACACGTCCGCCGGCGGACCGGCCTCGCCGCGCAGCAGCAGTTCGGGTGCCGCGTACGGCGGGGTGCCGGCGAGCCAGCCGTCCAGGATCTCGGTGCCGCCGATCCGCTGGCCGGTGAAGGAGCCGGTCGCGTGCGGTGTGTCGCCGGCGACGAGCGTGGCGATGCCGAAGTCCAGCACCTTCGCCGCGCCCTTCGGCGTGAGCATGACGTTGGCCGGTTTGATGTCGCGGTGCACCACGCCGAGCCGGTGCGCGTCCGCGAGCGCGGCCGAGATCTCCGCGGCCATCCGGGCGGCGGCGCGCCACGGCAGTGGCGGGCCGTTGACCAGCAGGTCCGCGAGCGTGGCGCCGTCGACCAGCTCCATCACGATGTACGGCAGCACGACGTCGTCGAACGCGAACTCGCCGTAGTCGTAGACGTGCATGGCGTGCGGGTGGGTCATCCGGGCGGCGGCGCGGGCCTCGCGGCGGATCGCGGCGCGCAGCAGCTGGTCCTCGGCGGCCGCACCCGAGAGGATCTTGACGGCGACCGCGCGGCCGAGCGTCTCGTCGGCCGCGCGCCAGACCTCGGACATGCCGCCGAGGCCGATCCGCCCGTCGAGGACGTAGCGGCCGTTGAGGCGGGTTCCGGCGGCGGGCTCGGGCATGAGGCCAAGTGTCCGTCGCGCGCGCAACCTCGACAAACGATCAAAGGACAAAATAAGGGGGTACGCCGCGCACGGCGTACCCCCGGGAATGCTTTTAGAGGGAATTGTCGGAGATGACCCGTCGGTACCAGTTCGCGCTGCGCTTCAGGATGCGGCGCTGGGTCGGGTAGTCCACGTAGATCAGACCCCACCGCTGGTCGTATCCGACCTCCCACTCGAAGTTGTCCATCAGCGACCACACGTGGTAGCTCTCCAGCGGCACGCCGTCCCCGATCGCGCGGTGCGCCTCGGCGAGGTGGTCGCGGAGGAAGCTGATCCGGCCCGCGTCGTCGACCGAGCCGTCCACGCCGACCTCGTCCGCGCAGGGCAGGCCGTTCTCCGTCACGGTGATCGACGGCGGCGCGTAGTCGCGGGTCACCCGGGTGAGGATGTCGTACATGCCGGGCGGGTAGACCTGCTGCCAGGCGGCCTGGGTGGTCGGCCACTTCTGCACGGTGCCGCCGTCGGTGGTCACGTAGATCGGCGTGTAGTACTGGACCGCGAGGATGTCGATCGGCTGCTTGATGATCTCCAGGTCGCCGTCCCGGATGCCCCGGACCAGCGGCGAGTCGGGTCCCTGGTCGGCCAGCACGTCCTCGGGGTAGTGCCCCTTGAACATCGGGTCGAGGTAGAACCGGTTCTCGTAGCCGTCGTAGAGCCGGACCGCGTCCGACGTCGCGTCGCTGTCGTCCGCGGCGTAGCACGGGTGCAGGTTGAGCGCGCCGCCGATCCGGGACCCCGATCCGGTCGCGCGCAGCGCCTGTACGCCGAGACCGTGCGCCAGGGCCAGGTGGTGCCCGACCAGGTACGCCGTCGGCTCATCCCGGATGCCGGGCGCGTGGTGGCCGGTGATGTAGCCGTTCTGCACCACGGTCTTCGGCTCGTTGATGGTCAGCCAGACCGGTACGGACTCACCCAGCGCCTCGAAGACCGCGGTGGCGTAGTCCGCGAAGCGGTACGCGGTGTCCCGGTTCGCCCAGCCGGCGTCGTCCTGCAGCGCCTGCGGGGTGTCCCAGTGGAAGAGTGTGGCCATCGGGCTGATGCCGCGCTCCAGCAGGCCGTCCACCAGCCGGCGGTAGAAGTCGAGCCCGCGCTGGTTGATCGCGCCGCGGCCGTCCGGCTGCACGCGCGGCCAGGAGATCGAGAAGCGGTACGACCGGAGCCCCAGGTCACGGATCAGGTCGAGGTCCTCGGCGTACCGCCGGTAGTGGTCCGAGGCGGTGTCGCCGGTGTCCCCGTTGGCGACGCGGCCGGGCGTGTATGCGAACGTGTCCCACACGGACGGCCCACGGCCGTCCTCGCGTGCCGCGCCCTCGATCTGGTAGGCGGACGTCGCGGCACCCCAGCCGAAGCCCTCCGGAAATCGCAGGCCGAGGCGCGCTTCCGGGTCCGGGCTCGGCTCGACCGGCACGGCCGGGAGCACTGAGGCGGGTGGAGGCGCGGCCGGCGAGGCCTGCCGGGTCGGTACGGACATGCTGGTGATCCCCTCTGGGAGGTGCCCCATCCACCGTGCGTGGGAGCGCTCCCGAGGCTATCGCAGACCATGGCGGATGGGTATGAACAGGTCGGATGATGATCAGTCTCACCGCTGGGGCGGGTGATCGGGGCGAGTCGGCGCGACCGAGAATGACCGCCGTCCGGCGGCGTCGCTGCCTTGGCCCGTGAAATCTTTGTGACACCGGGCGCCTGAAGATGCGCCCGGGTACTAGTGTGGGGACGGGGAGGGCAACCCCCGTCCCCACCGAACCTCTGCAACTCTGCATCTCTGCGGGTTCAAGAAACGCACGCACTGTTGGAATGGCCTCCTCGAGTGCGTGTCGCGCGGGAGCCGGGCCACGCGAGTGGCTGGTGGTTCCCACCTCCTTTCGACCGGGTCGATGGGTCGGCTGGTGGCGGAGTCCGGGCTGGCCCGCCGCCAGCCTTACGGTTGGGCGACTGCTACGACCGGTGCCGGTGTAGCACTCTCACTCAATGGTGTCGATGGAAGCGCTCCCATCGACGTTGATTGGACTGTATCCCCCGTCACGTCTTTGTGAAAGCCCCAAAATGAGCCCGAAACATTCGGGCCGTGGCTTCGTGGCGTGAAATCGCAGCTCAGCGCCGGTGGGATCACTTACCATCATCTATGGGTTGCTCCGGGAGCGCTCCCATGCGAGACTGTCGAACATCGCGTGACGGGAGCCACAGAACCCCACGCTTGACGGGTCGCCGAGGGCCCCGGAGCTGTCTCCGGTGCGGCCGCCCAGTGCGCATCCCCACCTTTCTCGGCGTCGGCATGTCCGATTTGCGCGCGCGGCTCCACCCGTGCGGACGCATGACGCCCGGTCCGCGAGGAGACATCAGCAGATGAGAATTCGGCCCAGCAGGAGACGGCTGGCGATGACCGCCGCCGGCGTGCTGGTCGCAGGCGGGATGGTGACCGTACCGGTCAGCATGGCCTACGCCGCGACCGCCTGTGACGTCGTATACACCACCAACGACTGGAACAACGGCTTCACCGCGAGCGTGACGCTCAAGAACCTCGGCGACCCGGTCAGCAGCTGGAACCTCGGCTGGACCTTCCCGGGCAACCAGCAGGTCACGAACGGGTGGTCCGCGAAGTTCAGTCAGTCCGGCCAGAACGTGACCGCGAGCAACGAGGCCTGGAACGGCAGCCTCGCCACCGGCGCGTCCATCACGCTCGGCTTCAACGGCAGCTACAGCGGGACCAACGCGAAGCCGGCGTCCTTCACGCTCAACGGCACCACGTGTGCCGGGGCCGCCAACGCCGCGCCGACCGTCTCGCTCACCAGCCCGGCCGACGGCGCCACGTTCACCGCGCCGGCGAACGTCAACCTCGCCGCGACCGCGGCGGACGGGGACGGCTCGATCGCCAAGGTCGAGTTCTACCGCAACGGCCTGCTGATCAACACGGACACCACGGCGCCGTACGGCTACGACACCACCGGACTGCCGGCCGGCAGCTACACCGTGCAGGCCCGGGCGTACGACAACGCCGGGCTGACCGGCACGGACGAGCACGCGTTCACCGTCACCGGCACGTCCGCGAGCAGCATCGTCACCCCGGCCACGCTCCAGGTGGCGGAGGGCGCCAGCGCCGCGCTCAACGTCAAGCTGAGCGCGGCGCCCACGTCCAACGTGACGGTGGCGCTGGCCAAGACCGGCGACGCGGACGTCACGCTCGGCGCGAGCACCGCCACGCTGACCGCGGCCAACTGGAGCACCGGCATCAGCGTGCCGATCAACGCGGCCGAGGACGCCGACACGGCGAACGGGACCGCCACGATCACCGCGTCCGCCAGCGGCTTCACCTCCTCCGTCACCACGGTCACCGAGACCGACAACGACGGTGGCGGCACCCCGGGCGGCGCGTACGGCGAAGAGTTCATGGAGCTCTACAACAAGATCAAGGCGCCGGCGAACGGGTACTTCAGCCCTGAGGGCGTGCCGTACCACTCCGTCGAGACGCTGCTGGTCGAGGCGCCGGACCACGGTCACGAGACCACGTCCGAGGCGTTCAGCTACTGGCTGCTCCTGGAGGCGCAGTACGGCCGCGTCACCGAGAACTGGACCCCGTTCAACAACGCCTGGCGGGTGATGGAGCAGTACATCATCCCGAAGGAGACGCAGAGCAACTACAACGCGTCCGACCCGGCGGACTACGCGCCCGAGGCCGACCTGCCCAGCCAGTACCCGGGCGTCGGCGGCAAGATCGACTCGACGGTCAAGGTCGGCGCGGACCCGCTCGCCGCGGAACTGCAGGCCTCCTACGGCACCACCAGCGTCTACGGCATGCACTGGCTGATCGACGTGGACAACGTCTACGGCTTCGGCAACTGCGGCAACGGCACCAGCCGGCCGGCGTACATCAACACGTACCAGCGCGGTCCGCAGGAATCGGTCTTCGAGACCGTGCCGCACCCGAGCTGCGAGACGTTCAACTTCGGGCGCACCGGCAACGGCGGCTTCCTGCCGATCTTCATCGGTGACTCGTCGTACGCGCAGCAGTGGCGTTACACCAACGCGCCGGACGCCGACGCGCGCGCGGTCCAGGCCGCCTACTGGGCGCTGAAGTGGGCCAAGGAGCAGGGCAACCAGTCGCAGATCTCGGCCACCATCGCGAACGCCGCGAAGATGGGCGACTACCTGCGCTACGCGATGTACGACAAGTACTTCAAGCAGCCCGGCTGCGCCTCCACCTCCTGCCCGGCCGGCACCGGCAAGGACAGCGCCTCGTACCTGCTGTCCTGGTACTACGCGTGGGGCGGCTCGTACGGCGCCAACAACGGCAACTGGTCGTGGCGGATCGGCTCCAGCCACAACCACGGCGGATACCAGAACCCGTTCGCGGCCTGGGCGCTGTCGACCGTGCCCGAGCTGAACCCGAAGTCGGCCACGGCCAAGGCGGACTGGGCGACCTCGCTCACCCGTCAGATCGACTTCTACACCTGGCTGCAGTCGGCCGAGGGTGCCATCGCCGGTGGCGCGACCAACAGCTGGAAGGGCAACTACAGCGCCCGCCCGGCCGGCGTGCCCACGTTCTACGGCATGGTCTACGACGAGAAGCCGGTCTACCACGACCCGCCGTCCAACCAGTGGTTCGGCTTCCAGGCGTGGAGCATGGAGCGCGTCGCCGAGTACTACCACGAGTCCGGTGACGCCCGTGCCAAGGCGCTGCTCGACAAGTGGGTCGCCTGGGCGCTCGCCAACACCACGGTGAACGGCACCAACTACCAGGTCCCGTCCACGCTGCGCTGGTCCGGCCAGCCCGGCGGCAACTGGCAGGCCGGCACCACCAGCGTCAACAACAGCGGCCTGCACGTCACCGTCGTCGACCACACGCAGGACGTCGGCGTGGTCGGCGCCTACGCCCGGACGCTCGTCTACTACGGCGCGAAGTCCGGCAACACGCAGGCGCAGAGCACCGCCAAGGCCCTGCTGGACGCGTTGCTCACGCACAAGGACGACCTCGGCATCTCCGTCCCGGAGACCAAGGCCGACTACAACCGGTTCGACGACGTCTACGACGCCTCCACCGGCCAGGGCCTGTTCGTCCCGTCCGGCTACAGCGGCACCATGCCCAACGGTGACGTCGTCGCCCCCGGCAAGTCCTTCCTGGACATCCGTTCCTTCCTCCGGGACGACCCCGACTTCCCCAAGGTCGAGGCCTACCTCAACGGTGGACCGGCGCCGGTCTTCAACTACCACCGCTTCTGGGCCCAGGTCGACATCGCCCTGGCCCTGGCCGACTACGACCGACTGATCGGTTGACGGCCTGCCCGGGCCCTTCCCACGAGGGCCCGGGCCACCTATAGAGCGGCGCCGTCGCCCGCACGTCGGCGCCGCACGGCCTGATTCCCACGATCAGGCCGCACGTGGTGGGCCGGGTGCCGTCCAGGCCAACGCCGGTTCCCGGTCCACCACCCTCTTCTTCCGGGCGGGCGGCACCACGGTGTCGTTCGCCCGGTTCCATGTCCACGGCCGGACGATCACGCGGCCGGTACGGTGGCGGAGGTCCCCGGCCGGCCGGGGCCGGTCAGGCGGACCGGGAGCGGTAGCAGCGCCAGGAGTAGGCGTCACCGGGGTCGGTGACGTGGGCCCGGGCGGTCGGGCCGTTGCGCCAGGCGCACATGGCGTCCATGTCGACGGCGCGCTCGAAGCCGGGGCCGCGGCACTCCCAGCCGCCGGCGCGGAGCCGGGCCTCGGAGGCACCGAACTCCTGCCAGCAGTAGAGGCGGACGGCGGCGTTGAGCTCGCCGTCGCTGACCGGCCCGAGCTCGACGCCGGTGGTGCGCGGCGCGGGAGCCGGGCCGGTGGTGCGGACCGCCGGCGGTGCGTGCGTCACGGGCGCGCGCGACGCCGAACGGGACGGATCCGGCGCGGACGACTCCGCGCCGGCCGACGTGGGCGGCGGGGTGCGCGGCGCGATGGAGGTGGAGATCGCGGGCGCGGTCACCGGGGCGGCGGTCAGGCCCGCGACGAGAGAGGTGGAGGGCGCGGGTGCGCCGGCCTTCCAGACGGGCGCGATACCGCTGGTGAACCGCAGCGAGCAGAGCGCGACGATCACGGCCAGCGCGACGGCGACGATGACCCACGCGTAGTCGCGGACGAACCGGCGCAGCCCGCTCGCGGCGCGGTGCGTGCCCGTCACCATGTCCGCGTCCCGGTCGTGTGGTGGTGCCCCATACCCACTCAACGACCCGGCGGCCGTTGCGGAATTCGGATGATCCACATCCTTTTCGCCGGATACCGCCCCGTCCCACGGCCCGGCCTCGAAGGCGGCGCCCGGTGCCGATATTCGCGCGTCCCCGACACCACCGGCCCCACCCGGATCAGCGCCGCGTGGTCGCGGCCCGACCCACTCACCGCCCGGTTGCCGCCCGGCCCATTCGCTACCCGGTTGCGGTCCGGCGCGCTCGGCACCCGGCTGCGGCCCGGCGCGTTCGCCGCGCGGTTGCTGCCCGGCCTGGCTCGAACCGGCCGGCAGTGAGCCGGCGGTCCCGGCACCGGCTGCGGGCGGTTCGCCCGGTTCGGTGCCGGTGGAGAGCGGCCCGGCCGGTTCGGTGCCGGTGGACGATGTCCCGGCCGATTCGGGCGCCCGGCCCGGTGCGGTCCCGGGTTCGGATGCCGCCGGGGACGTGGCGGCGGACCCGCGCAGGTGCGGCGGCAGCATCCGGCCGGTAGCCGCGGCGTGCTTGCGCGCCTCCTCCAGCGGATCCGTGCCGTTGGCGGCCGCCAACGCGGCAATGACCAGCGGGATCTCCACCGTCGACCCGGCCCAGTCGGGCGCGAGGCCACCGTCGGCGCCCCCCGCCTGACTCGGCACGGCCGGGTGCTCGGGCTGCTGCGCCGAACCGGCCGCCGTCGCTCCGCCGGCCCTCGCCGGGTGGCCCGGTTCCGCCGCGCGGCCGGACTCGGCCGGGTGAGCGGCCTCCGCCGTGGGGCCGGCTTCCGCCGGGTCGCCGGTGTCCGCCGTGCCACCGGTCTCCGCCGGCTGGGTGGGCGGTGCGCCGGACGTCGGTGGGCCGGCGGTCGCGGGGTCGGTGGCCGCGGGGCCGGGGGCCGACGAGGGGGCCGGTGCGGGGAGCGGGCCGGGCAACGGTGGCGCGGCCGGTGGCGGGGAGCCGGCCGGGGCGGCCGGCCGGCGTACCGTCGCGGGGTTGTGGTCCTGGGTCGTGGTGGCGGGCTCGTCGGGACGGGGGGTGGGCTCCTCGGCCACGCGGCCGGCCTCCTCACGGGGGTGAAGCGGGTCTCGGTCTGCGGGAAGGACCGCAGACCGACCACAATAGCCACCGCCGCCGCGAGAGTGAGTCGGCAGGACCGGCGGGTGGCCGGCCGCGAGGTTCGTCGATCGATGTGCGCGGGAAACCGCAGCTAGGCGGCGGTGGCGTAGGCGGCGGAGCAGGCCTGGCGGGCCCAGCGCATGCGGCCGGCGGACGTCTCGGGGTGGTCGCCGAACTCCTGGGCGACCAGCGCGGCGACGCCATTCTCACCGTGCCGGGCGACCGTGGTGCGGACGGCGTCCCGGATGAGTTCCGCGGTCGGCTGCTGGGAGCGCTGGAGGTGCGAGGCGAAGAGGGCCTCGACCTGGACGGGCTGGACGGCCATGACGAGCTCCTTTCGTGGAGGAAGGTGCATTCCAGAAAACCCCTGCGGGGGTACGCCGTGGGAGCGCGCCGGTTGCACGACGGTTGCACCCCGGCAAGCCGATATTTCGGACCAAGGGAATATCTCGGGTCAAGTCAGTGACAATGACGAGGTGGGCGGGGCGCTGCGGGCTGTGGTGATCGAGGACGAGGAGGATCTCCTCGACCTGCTGCGCGGGCACCTCGGCCGGAACGGCTGCGCGGTGTCCGGGTACGGGACGGCGGAGGAAGGCATCGCGGCGGCCCGCGCGGACCCGCCGGACCTGATCGTGGTGGACGTCCTGCTGCCCGACCGGGACGGCCGGGAGGTGATCCGGCTGTTGCACGACGATCCGCGTACCGCGGCCTGCCCGATCGTGGTCTGTTCGGTGCTGGACGCCGACGACCTGGACGATCTGCCGACGGCCGCGTTCCTGGCCAAGCCGTTCGGGAAGGCCGACGTGGCCGAGCTGATGCGGCGGCTCGCGCTGCCGCGTGCGGAGGTGGAGGGGAATTGACCGCCGTTCTCATTGCCGATGACGATGCCGACATCCGGGACCTGGTCGCGTTCAAGCTGGAGCAGGTGGGCTACGACGTGATCGCGGTCGAGGACGGGCAGTCCGCCCTGGAGGCCGCGCGCCGCAACCAGCCCGCGCTCGCCGTGCTGGACGTCTCCATGCCCGGCCTGTCCGGCATCGACGTGTGCCGCATGCTGCGCGCCGACCAGGCCACCGCCGGCATGCTGATCGTCATGCTCACCGCCCGCGTGCAGGAGCAGGACATCGAGGGCGGGTTCGGGGCCGGCGCCGACGACTACGTGACGAAACCGTTCAGCCCGCGGGAGCTGGTGTCCCGCATCCAGTCGTTGCTGACCCGCTCCCGGGCCTGACGCCGGAGCATGTCCTCTGGGGCGGGGCGACCCCGGGCCGCCAGCGTCGGCTCGCTGCTGACCAGGACGTTCGCTGCGCTGGTGGTGCTGATCGTGATCTCCGGCGCGGCCGGGATCGCGGCCAGCGAGCTGCAGGCCCGGTCCGTGCGCGAGCTGGACGACCACGTGATCCCGATGCGGCTGGTCAACTCCGAGCTGCGCGACGTGATGGCGGACGCACAGCGGGCGCTGCGCGGGTACCTGCTGACCGCGGACGGCCGGTTCCTGGACGGGTACGACACCGCGGTCCAGGAGTTCCCGGACGTCGCCGCGCGGCTGGACGGGATGGTGCTGACCTCGGCCGAGCGGGTCGCGGTGGCCACCCAGCTGGACCGGGCGGAGGCGTGGTGGGCGCTGGCCACGCAGCAGCGGCTCGTCCCGCCGCGCAGCGACCAGGCCGTGGAGTACGCGGAGCACGGCAAGAACCTGTTCGACGCGTACCTGACCGAGAACGAGGCGCTGGACGACACCTTCGCGGCCCGCGCCGCGCACCTGGGCGCGCGGTCGGAGCGGCTGCGGCACACCGCGCAGGGCGCGCTGATCGCGGTGACCGTGCTGGCCACCGCGCTGGCGGGGGCCGGTGGCGCGTACACCCGGCGCCGGATCACCCGGCCGCTCGACCGGCTCACCGCGGTGCTCGGCGAGCTGACCGGCGGAAAGCTGAACGCGCGGGTGCCGCCCCGGAACGGCCCGGCCGAGGTGCGCGCGGTGAGCGAGGCGGTGAACGTCCTCGCCCGGGAGATCGAGCGGAACCGGCGCGACGAGCAGGAGATGAACCGGATGCGCGAGGCCGCGCGCGAGCTCGGCATCGTGGTCCGCACCCACCTCAGCGTGGAGGACCTGCTGGCCGAGGCGAGCGCCGGGCTCGGGCGGATGCTGGGCGCGGAGCACGTCGTCATCCGGTTCGCGAGCGGAGCGGCCGGTTCCGCGACGCGCTGGTGCACGCGCGGCGCCGAGGGCCGGTGCGACCGGCTGGCCGAGGCGGACCCGGGCTGGCTGATCGACGGCGCGGCGCAGGGCACGGTCTGGGCCGTCGAGGACGTGCGGGCCGGCCTGGAACCGTCCGTGCCGGAGTCCGAGCGGCGCGGGTTCCGGGAGGCGCAGGCGTCCGGCGTCTTCTCGATCGTCTTCGGCAACGGCACGGAGAACCTGGGCGTGGTCACGCTGATGGTCGCCGGCGACAGCCCGCCGTGGAGCCGGGGCGAGATCCGGATGGCCGAGTCGATCGTCGCGGACCTCGGCCACGGCCTGCACCAGGCGCGGCTCTACGAGACCGAGCAGGAGCTGGTGTCCCGGCTCAAGGAGATCGACGACGTGAAGACCGACTTCATGTCGACCGTCTCGCACGAGCTGCGCACGCCGCTGACCAGCATCGCCGGGTACGTCGAGATGCTGCAGGACGAGGACCCCGGCCCGATCAACACCGGTCAGGCCCGGATGCTGGACGTGATCGCCCGGAACACCGCCCGGCTGCGCGGGCTGATCGAGGACATGCTGATCCTGTCCCGGATCGAGGCGGGCACGTTCCGGGCCAGCCGCACCGCGGTGGACCTGACCGAGCTGGTCCGCGGCGTGCACGCGGCGATCGTGCCGGCCGCGGCGAAGGCCGGCGTCTCGCTCACCGTCGTCGCCGAGGGTGACCTGCGCCTGCACGTGGACCGCGACCAGATCGACCGGGTGCTGGCGAACCTGGTCTCCAACGCGGTCAAGTTCACGCCGGCCGGCGGCGCGGTCACGGTGACCGCGCGCCGCGCGGACGACCAGGTGGTGATCGTGGTCGAGGACACCGGCATCGGCATCCCGGCGGCCGAGCAGGACCAGCTGTTCACCCGCTTCTTCCGGGCGTCGAACGCGAGCCACCTGGTGGTGCCCGGCACCGGGCTCGGTCTCGCGATCGTGCACGCGATCGTGCGCAACCACGGCGGCACGATCACGGCGGTCTCCGCGGAGCACGCGGGCAGCACGTTCACCGTCCGGCTCCCGGCCGGTGACCGCACTCACCGGTGATCGGGCGCAGCCGGAAAAGGGGTCCGCGCCGGCCCCCGCCGATGGCGAGGACCGGCGCGGGCCGGGGGGTGGGGTGCGAAGATCGCGGGTCTCAGGCGCGGTGTGCCAGGAAGACCGGGTGCTCGCCGGACTGGTGGTCGCTGGCGCCGTCGAAGACGGTGAACCAGAAGACGCTGCCGCCGCCCGGGTTCGACTCGACGCCGACCCGGCCGCCGTGCAGACCGGCGATCCGCCGGCAGGTGGCCAGGCCCAGGCCGGAGCCCGGGTAGCCCTCGGCTGCCGGCGTGCGGTAGAACGGCGCGAACACCCGGTGGTGGTGCTCCGCGGGGATGCCGATGCCGCGGTCCGCGACGTCGATCCGCCACCAGCCGTTCGCGTCCTGCCGGGCACTGATCGTCACCCGGGCGGCGGTGCCGTGCCGCACGTACGTCACCGCGTTGCCGACCAGGTGGTCGAGCAGCTGACGGAGCAGCGCCGCGTCCGCGGTGACCACCGGCAGCGGGCCGATGTCCACGCTCGGCAGTGTCGGCGAGACCGCCACGTGCGCGGCCACCACCTCGGCGGCGACCCCGGCCAGGTCGACCGGCTCCAGCCGCAGCGGCGCCTCGCTCGCCGTCGTGTACGCGAGCAGCTCGTCCACCACGTGCAGCATGCGCTCCGTGCTGCGGCCGATGTGGTCCAGGAAGCCCAGCGACGCCGGGTCCAGCTGCGGCCCGGCCTCCTCGATGAGCAGGTCGGCGTAGCTGGCGACGTTGGTCAGCGGCGTCTGCAGCTTGTCCGTCGCGAGCGCGGAGAAGCCGGCCAGTTCCGCCTCCCGTTCGCGCAGCGCGGTCCGCGCCAGGCGCAGCGCGTCCGCGTCCGCACGCCGCTCGGCGAGCGCGAGGCGCGCGGCCGCGGCGGACCGCTCCTGCGCCGTGACCAGCAGCAGGACCAGCACGGACAGGGCCAGGCCGAGCAGCACGCCGCCGGTCAGCACGACCGTGTCCAGGTGCCGCCGCGTCTCGCCGATCAGCGGCGTGCCCGGGCGTACGGTGAGCGTGAGCTGCCGCTGGCCGAACGCGACCGGCAGCACCGTGGTCTCCGGGTCGGCCGGTGCGGTGTCCGTGTTCCAGGACGCGACGTCGACCGAGCCGGCCGGGTCGCTCACGTCGGTCAGCGTGGCCGTCACCGCGGCGTGCGTGCCGGAGCTGAGCGCCTCGGCCAGGAAGTCGTCGCCGCGCAGGCTGAACAGCACCCAGCCGCGGAACGTGCGGCCGTCCGCGGACTGCACCGGCGCGGCGATCACGAACGACAGCTGCTGGCGCGTGCTGGCCAGCGCGTGGTCGTGCGCGAGCACGTGCGGCGCGGAGACGGCGAGTTGCCCGGTGTCGCGGGCGACGTCCATCGCGGCCGCGGCCTGCGGCGGCGGGCCGGTCCAGTGGCCGCCGGCGGGGGTGCTGCCGTCGACCGGGCGGCCGGTCACCGCGGAGCGGTTCGCGTCCGGCGCGATCAGGCGTACGTCGTGTGCACCGGGCAGCGCGCCGCGCGACAGCCGGGCGAGGCTCGCGTCGACGTCCGTCCGGGTGGTGGGGCCGGTCGTGCCGCCGGCGATCTCGGCGAGGTGCTGCGCGGTCGTGGTGTACCGGGTCACCGCCGCGGTCACCGCGGCCTGCGCGGCACCGGCCCGCACGCGGAGCACCGCGGCGGCGTGGTCGTTCTCGGCGGAGTGCAGCGCCAGCGCTCCCGCACCGGTCGCCGCCAGGCCCAGGGCCAGGACGGTCGACGCGAGCGCGGGACCGCGCCACGTTCGTCCGCGCACCAGGTCCCTCATCGTCACGGAGGGCACAATCGGCGGCCGCCCGGCGGCGCTGAGCCGGCGGCGGTTGCGATCGGGTGCGAACCAAGTATCGCGAAAAATCCGCACAAGGGCGGCATATCTGGTGAGATCGAGGGTAGCGGGGAGGGCCGGCCGACGGAAGGGCAAGCATGGCGCGCGTGCTGGTGGCCGAGGACGATCCGGACATCCAGCAGCTGGTCATGTACAAGCTCGGGCGGTCCGGCTTCGAGGCGATGGCGGTGTCGGACGGCCGGGCCGCGCTCGCGGCGGTCCGCCAGTTCCGCCCGCACGCGGTGCTGATCGACGTCCGCATGCCCGGCCTCAACGGCATCGAGCTGTGCCGGGAGCTGCGGCGGTCGCCGGACACCGCGAAGCTCCCGATCGTGATGATCTCCGCGCAGGGCCGCCCGCAGGACCGGGAGCTCGCCTACGCGGCCGGCTGCGACGACTACGTGATCAAGCCGTTCAGCCCGAAGGAACTGGTCGACCGCGTGCAGAAACTCCTGGTCGAGGTGCGCGCCTGACATGGTCGAGGTCGCCACCGACGCGATCGTCGTGCTGGCGGTCGTGGTGCTCGCGCTCAGCGTGCTCATCGTGATCGTCCGGGCCACGCGCCGCCTGCTGCACCGCCGCCGTGCCCGGCTGGCCGAGCGACCACGGCTCGCGCTGCTGGAGTTCGTCGCGGAGGCCGGCGCGGACGATGATGCCACGCCCCAAGCGGACGAGCTGGTGGCGATGCCGCGGCGGGAGTGGCGGGCCGCGGAACCGGGCGCGATCGCGCTGCTCGGCAAGGTCCGCGGCGAGGCGCACACCATGCTGGTGGACGTCTTCGCCCGGCGCGGCCTGATCACCGAGGAACTGGCCGACCTGACGCACCGCAGCCGGGTCCGCCGGGCCCGCGCGGCCGAGGCGCTCGGCAACCTGGAGCACCGGCCGGCCGTGCCCGCGCTGTGCGCGCTGCTCGACGACCCGCACGCGGAGGTACGGCTGGTGGCGGTGCGCGCGCTCGGCCGGATCGGCGACCCGGCGGCCGCGGTCCCGCTGCTGGACAGCCTGGCCCGGGCCGACCCGACGCCGTCCCAGCTGGTCGCCCAGTCGCTGGCGCAGCTCGGCCCGGACGCGGAACCGGCGCTGAGCTCCGCGCTGGACCACCCCGAGGCGCGGGTACGGGTCACCGCGCTGGACGCGCTCGGCCTGGTCGGCTCCGCCGCGCTGGTCGAGCCGGTGGCCCGGGTGCTGGAGCACGACCCGTCGCTGGACGTGCGCCGCGCCGCCGCGAACACGCTGGGCCGGATGGGCGGGCGGGCCGCCGTACCGCCGCTGGTCGTGGCCCTCGGGGCCGATCATCCGGACCCGCTGCGCGCGGTCGCGGCGCGGGCGCTCGGTGAGGCCGGCGCGGCCGGCGTGGCGGACGCGCTGGCCGGGCTGCTCGACGACCCCGCCTACCGGGTGGCGCACGAGGCCGCGCACGCGCTGCGCCGGGCCGGGCCGGCCGGGCTGGCCGCGCTCCGCGGTGCGGCCTCACCGCACGCGGCCGAGGCGCTGGCGGCGGCGGAGGTGGGCGGCCGATGATCGACGACTGGGCGTGGGTGCGGACCGCGATCGGGTTCGCGGACGTGTTCATCTTCGTGTATTTCGTGGCGCTGAACAGCAGCTACCTCGGGCTGCTGCTGCTGGCCGCGGCCGAGTTCTTCCGGCACCTGCGCCGGGTGCCGTTCAACGGGCTGGAGGACCTGTTCCGCAGCCCGTTGACCACGCCGGTCTCGGTGCTGATGCCGGCACGCGACGAGGGCGCCGGGATCGTGGCCGCGGTGCAGGCGATGATGGCGCTGCGCTACCCGCGGTTCGAGATCGTGGTGATCGACGACGGCTCCACCGACGACACGTTCGCGCTGCTGGAACGCGAGTTCGACCTGGTGCGGGTGCCGCGCGTGGTGCCGGACGAGGTGCCGTTCCGCGGCGCGGTGATCAGCGTGCACGTGGCCCGCGCGAACCCGGACGGCCTGATCGTGGTCCGCAAGGTCAACGGCGGCAAGGCGGACGCGCTCAACGTCGGCATCAACCTCTCCCGGCACCCGCTGGTCTGCATGGCCGACGCGGACTCGGTGCTCGACCCGGAGGCACTCCTCTCCGTGGTCAAGCCGTTCGCGGACGACCCGCTGGGCACCGCGGCGGTCGGCGGCGTGGTGCGGATCGCGAACGGCTGCGCCGTGGTCGGCGGGCGGGTGGTCGACGTCCGCATGCCGCGGCAGTGGCTGGTGCGCATGCAGATCGTGGAGTACCTGCGCGCGTTCCTGATGGGCCGCACCGGCTGGTCCCGGCTCGGCGGCCTGGTGGTCATCTCCGGCGCGTTCGGGATGTTCCGCCGCGACCTGCTGGCCGAGGTCGGCGGGATGGCCCACGACACCATCGGCGAGGATGCGGAACTGGTCGTCCGGCTGCACCACCACCTGCGGGAACGGGGCCGGCCGTACAAGGTGATCTTCGTGGCGGAGCCGGTCTCGTGGAGCGAGGCGCCGGTGACCATGCGGGTGCTCGGCCGGCAGCGCACCCGCTGGCACCGGGGCATCGCGGAGATCCTGCGCACGCACAGCGGCATGCTGCTGCGCCCGCGATACGGCCGGATCGGCATGTTCGCGCTGCCGTACTACGTGGTGTTCGAGCTGCTGGCGCCGTTCGTGGAGCTTTCCGCGCTGGTCCTGCTGCCGGCCGGGCTGCTGGTGGACGCGATCGACGTCGGCTTCGCGTGGCGGTTCGCGCTGGTCGCGTACGGCTACGGCATGCTGGTCAGCGTCGCGGCACTGCTGCTGGAGGAGGTGTCGTTCCACCGCTACCCGCGCTGGGACGACCTCGGGCGCGGGTTCCTCGCCGCGATCTTCGAGAACCTCGGGTACCGGCAGGCGCTCGCCTGCTACCAGGCGCGCGGCGCGTGGCAGGCGTGGCGGAACAAGAAGCGGGTCTGGGGTGCGATGCCGCGTCAGGGCTTCGACACGGTGCGGCCGTCCTGAGGGTGCCGCAGGCCGGGGTGGTCCGCCGGCAGCGTCCGGACCATCACCCACCAGCTCACCGCGAGGCAGGCGGCGACCAGCGGCCAGGTCAGCACGACCTGGGCGACGCCGAGCGCGAAGACCTGGTCGGCGAAGTAGAGCGGCAGGAACACGGCGAGGCGGATCACGTACTGCAGGACCCAGATCCAGCTGGCCAGGCCGTACGAGCGGAGCAGTGCCGGGTCGCGCCGCCAGCGGGTCCGCTGACCGAGCACGGCACCGACGATCACGCCGAGCAGTGGCCAGCGGGCCGCGATGCTGATCGCCCAGACCACCGCGCTGCCCGCGTTGCTGAGCAGGCGCGGCAGGAAGAAGTCGGCGCCGTTGCCGGTGTAGAGCGCGATCATCGCGGCCACCACGACGCCGAGCAGGCCGGCCAGCACCGCACCGAACCGGTCGCCGCGCCGGAGCCGGTAACCGGCGATGGCCAGGCTCACCACGATCGCGGCGGTCACGCCGACCACGATCGAGCGGCCGCCGGCCAGCCAGCCGACGACGAACGCGATCGGCGGCAGCGTCGCGTCGATCGCGCCGCGACGCCCACCGAGCAGGTCGGCGAGCGACTCCCTGTGCTGTTCCATGGTTAGGCCACCCTAACCGATCAGAACCACGCGTGGGTACGGGCTTTCGCCGTACCCACGCGGGTCCTTGGTCCTTGAATCCGGGACGGGCTAGTGCGTCGCGGTCATCGCGGTCGCGGTGACCGGAGCGGCGGTCACCGGGGCGCGCCGGGCCGACGCGTGGCCCTCGACGCGCTTGCTCGGCCGGCGCGGGGCACCGGTGCCGCGGCCGCCCTCGCGGCGCTGACGCAGGTCCTCCTTGGTGGGGAGGGCGAGGCGGAACACCTTGTACCAGGCGGAGGCGACCTGCATCGGCAGCGGGCCGGTGGTGTAGGTCAGGCCGTAGCGCTGGAACAGGTCGCGGATCCGCGGGGCGATCTCGGCGTACCGGTTGCTCGGCATGTCCGGGAACAGGTGGTGCTCGATCTGGTGCGACAGGTTGCCGGTCATGAAGTGCATGAACTTCGAGCCGCGGATGTTGGCCGAGCCGAGCATCTGGCGCAGGTACCACTCGCCGCGGGTCTCGCCCTCGATGCTGGTCTTGGAGAACGTCTCCACGCCGTTCGGGAAGTGACCGCACATGATCACCGAGTGCGTCCAGACGTTGCGGACCAGGTTCGCCGTCATGTTCGCCAGGATCGTGGTCAGGAACGACGGGCCGGACAGCGCCGGGTGGATCACGTAGTCCTTCAGCATCTGCCGGCCGATCTTCTTCAGCACCTGGCGGTACGCGGCCTTGAACTTCGGGTCCCGGCGGCGCTTCTTCGTCTTCAGGTTGCGGCCGAGCTGCAGGTCGTACGCGGCGATGCCGTACTCGAAGAAGCACATGTTGATGAAGTTGTAGAGCGGCTGGGCGAGCAGGCCCGGCGTCCACTTCTGGTCCTCGTCCACCCGCATGATGCCGTAGCCGAGGTCGTTGTCCCGGCCGACCACGTTCGTGTACGTGTGGTGGACCTCGTTGTGCGCGTGCTTCCACTGCTCGGCCGGGGACGCGTTGTCCCACTCCCAGGTGGTCGAGTGGATCTTCGGGTCACGCATCCAGTCCCACTGGCCGTGCATGACGTTGTGGCCGATCTCCATGTTCTCGATGATCTTCGCGATCGAGAGGCCCACCGTGCCGACCACCCAGGCCGGCGGGAACAGCGAGAACAGCAGCACCGCGCGGCTGCCCAGCTCCAGGCGCCGCTGCGTCGAGATGACCTTGCGGATGTACGCGGAGTCGCGCTCGCCGCGGCTGGACATGATCTCGTCGCGCAGCGCGTCCAGCTCGGCGCCGATCGCCTCGATGTCCTCCGGGGAGAGGTGGGCGACCGGGTTGACGTCCTTCTTCTCCATGACCGTCATGCGTATGTGTCCTTCCGCTCAGTGCTCGATCGCGCAGGGGCCGGCCGCTGCGGAGATACAGGTCTGGATCTGGATCGTGTCGCCCTCTTCGGCGACGATGAGCGAGCCGTCGCGCAGGTCGCGCACCACGCCCTCGCGCAGCGGCAGCACGCAGCCCATGCAGATGCCCATCCGGCAGCCGGACGGCATCAGCACGCCCGCGGCCTCGGCGGCATCCAGCAGCGGTACGTCACCGGGCGCGCTCACCGTGGTCCCGCTCTTCTGGAACGTGACGTCGCCGCCGGCGCCGTCCACCGCGAACGTGACCGGCCGGAACCGCTCGACGTGCAGGCGCTCGCCCGCGCCCGCGTCCGCCCAGTGCTTCTCCAGGTCGTCGAGCAGCTCGTTCGGCCCGCACGCCCAGGTCTCGCGCTCGGCCCAGTCCGGCACCAGCGTGGCGATCATGCTGGGGGAGAGCCGGCCCTCGACCGAGGTGGTCCGCTCGATCAGCCGAATCCGTCCCTCGGCCGCGAGATCGTCCAGTTCCGGGGTGAACAGCGCCTCCGCGGCGGTCCGGGCGGAGTGGATCACCACGACGTCGGTGAGGTCCGGCGTGCCGCGCAGCATGCCCATGATCGGGGTGACGCCGCTGCCGGCGGTGACGAAGAGGAGCTTGTCCGGCAGCTGCGCCGGCAGCGTGAACTCGCCGGCCGGCGGGTCCAGGTGCACCAGCATGCCGGGCCGCGCGTTGCGGACCAGGTGGTTGCTGACCACGCCGCCCTCGATCGCGGTGACCGTGATCTCGACGAGGCCGTCCGCCCGGTCCGGGGAGCTGGTCAGCGAGTAGTTGCGCCAGAGCCGGATGCCGTCCACGTCCACGCCGATCCGCAGGTACTGGCCGGGCTCGTGCCGGTGCCAGCCACGACCGGGGCGCAGCACCAGCGTGACCGCGCGGCCGTGCTCCGGCCGGACCTCCTCGATCCGGGCGCGCAGGATGTTCGCGTTGCGCAGCGGCGCTATCTCGTCCAGGTAGTCGCTCGGCACCAGCGGCGTCGTGACGAGTTCGACGACGCGCCAGGCGGCGGACCTGAGGCTGCGAGTTGCGGGCATAGACCAAGCATGGACGGCATGTTCGGCGAAGTCCTGACCCCGAGACGGTAGTTTCGTCGGGCATTATTGTTCGTTGTGAACAAGTCGTCGGTGTCGTCGTTCCGTTTGCCGCCCGCGGTCGTTGTCCTCCTGCGGCACGCGCTGCCCGAGGTCGCCGGCCGTACGGTCACCGCCATCACGGCCGAGGTGCCGGCCTACGCGGAGGCGTTCGCCGGGGAGATGGGCGCCAAGATCGAAGGGGCGGTCCGGGCCGCGCTCGCCATGTTCCTGAACCTGATCGCCCGCGTGGAGCACGCCGACCCGGCCCGCGGCGCCCCGATGGAGCCGGCGCTGGAGGGCGCGTACGCGCTGGGTCGCGGCGAGGCGAAGTACGGCCGCAGCCTCGACGCGCTGCTCGCCGCCTACCGCGTCGGCGCGCGCGTGGCCTGGCGGGACATGGCGCGGATCAGCGTCGAGGCCGGCGTCGACGCGCTCACCGTCACCGAGTTCGCCGAGCTGGTCTTCGCCTACATCGACGAGCTCTCCGCGGCCAGCGTCGCCGGGCACGCGGACGAGCTGGCCTCCACGGTCCGCGCCCGCCGCCGCAACCTGGAACGGCTCGGCCGCGCGCTGATCGAGGCGGAACCCCCGCACGCGCTGGTCGCGGCCGCCGAGGCGGCCGAATGGGCGCCGCCGGGCACGCTCACCGCGGTGCTGCTGCCGGAACGCGCCGTCGGCAACCTGATCGACCTGCTCGACCCGCGCACGCTGCACGTCGACGCGGACGGCGAACGCGCGGTGCTGCTCGTCCCGGAGGCCCACGGCGCCGGCCGCGCACACCTGATCCGGCTGCTCGCCGGCCGCGAGGTGGTGGTCGGGCCGGCCCGGCCGTGGGAGCGCGCGGCCGAGTCGTACGCGCGGGCGGACCGGGCGCTCGCGATGGGGCTGTCCGGCGACACGGAGGAGCATCTCGTCGCGCTGCTGCTCGGCGCGGACCCCGGCGCGCTGGCCGACCTGCGCGCCCGGGCGCTGGCCCCGCTGGCGGGCGAGGGTGAGGCGTCCAGGGCGAAGCTCGCCGACACGCTCCGCAGCTGGCTCCGTCACCAGGGCCGCCGCGAGGAGATCGCGGCCGAGCTGTTCGTCCACCCGCAGACCGTCCGCTACCGGGTGACCCGCCTCCGCGAGCTCTACGGCGACCGGCTTCGCGACCCGGACTGGCTGGTCATGCTCACCGTCGCCCTCGCGGCCTGACCGCGCGGGTCCCCGGTGACCACGGCGCGATGTGCGCCGGCGGCCGGTGCCGGCGGGTGACCACGCCGGGCGCGGGAAGACCGGTTCTCGGGCGGCCGGCGGTTCCGGCGGCCCGCGGCGCGGCGGCCCCGCTACGGCAGGTGCGCCAGCAGGCCGCGGTGCGCGCGCGTGACGTGCTCCTCGGCGGTGCGGGCGAGCGTGTCGCGGTCGCCGGAGCGGATCAGCGTGGCCAGCTCGCGGTGCTCGTCGACGACGCGGGCGCGGTAGTGGGTGAAGCCGAGCGCGACGCGGCGCAGCTGGAAGAGGTAGACCTGGGAGCGGACCGCGCGCCACGCCTCGGTCAGCCGGCGGTTGCCGGCCGCGACGTAGACCGCGTCGTGGAACGCGATGTCCAGCGACACCAGGCGGGGCCCGGCCGGGTTGCCGGCGATCTCCGCGGCCATCGCGCCGACCAGTGAGTCCAGCTCGCCGAGCTGGACCTCGGTGGCGGTGTCCCGCGCGGTGACCGCGGCGAGCCGGTCGAGCGCGGCGCGGACCGCGTAGACCTCGCGCACGTCCTCCGGCGTGATCTCGATGACCGTGGTGCCCCGGTGCCAGGCGCTGCGCACCAGGCCCTCACGCTCCAGGATCCACAGTCCCTCCCGCACGGAGCCGCGGCTGACGCCGAGGGTCGTGGCGAGCTCGACCTCGCGGAGCGCGCCGCCGGGCGGCACCTCGCCCGCGAAGATGGCCTCGCGGATGCGGTCGGCGGACTCGTCGGCGAGGCCGCGCCGGCCGGTCCGGTGGAGCGCGGGAGACGTCATGCCGGAAGCCCTTCGCACCGCGGACGAGTCGTAGGCGCCAATGTTGACATTTGGGCGACGCCGGGGCAAGCCGGGCGGGCCGTCACCCCCGGAAGGGGTCGGTGGCGCTGCCGGAAGATTTCCGGAAGGCGTTTTCTCGCATTGACAGGTGACGATGTGCACATCGAGACTGTGGTGGCAACGCATCGAGAAGCTTCGATCAGCTGCGACTTTCGGCACGTTACCGGAAGGAGTTCCCACCACATGATCGTCAAGAGAGTGCTGATCCTGGTCGCGGTGCTCGGGCTCTGCTTCGTCGCGGTGCCGCGGCCGGCGTTCGCGGCACCGGTCGAGGACGAGGGCGCGAACTGCCCGATCGGTCAGGGCACGGTCGCCGCCGACAGCCGGCTGCCCGACCCGTTCACCCGGATCGACGGCACGCGCATCACCTCCCGGTCCGACTGGCGCTGCCGGCGCGCGGAGATCAAGGACCAGGCCGAGCGGTACGTGTACGGCGAGAAGCCCGCGCGGCCGGCCTCGGTCACCGGCACGGTCAGCCGGACCGGCATCACGGTGAACGTCGCCGAGGGCGGGCGCAGCGCGTCGTTCTCGGCCGGCGTGGACCTGCCCGCCGGCACCGGGCCGTTCCCGGCCGTCGTGGTGATCGGCGGGTTCGGCGCGGACACCGCCGCGATCAAGGCGGCCGGCGCCGCGGTGATCACCTACGACCCGCTCGCGGTCGGCCGCGAGGGCACGCCGCGCACCAACAAGCAGGGCGCGTTCTACAGCCTCTACGGGGCGTCCAGCAGCACCGGCATCCTGCTCGCCTGGGCGTGGGGCGTCAGCCGGATCATCGACGTGCTGGAACAGTCCGGCGGCACCGTGCTGCGCGCGGACGCGACCGGCGTCACCGGCTGCTCCCGCTACGGCAAGGGCGCGTTCGTCACCGGCGCGTTCGACCAGCGGATCGCGCTCACCATGCCGGTCGAGTCCGGCAGCGGCGGCACGCCGATCTTCCGGGGGATACCGGGGGAGAACGGGGCGCAGCCGCTGAGCAGCGCGTACGGCGAGCAGCCGTGGCTCGGCGACGCGTTCGGCTCGTACACCGGGAACCCGGCCGGCCTGCCGATCGACACGCACTCCGTGGTGGGGATGATCGCGCCGCGCGGCCTGTTCATCATGGACAACCCGCACATCGCGTGGCTGGCCGCGCGGTCGTCCAGCGTCGCGGCGCTCGGCGGCGCCGAGGTCTACCGCGCGCTCGGTGCGCCGGAGGCGATCTCCTACTGGTCCGACGTGTCCGACGGGACGCACTGCGCCACCCGGTCCGAGTGGCGGGCGCCGCTGCAACAGAGCATCCAGCGGTTCCTCGTGGGTACGGGCAGCGCGCCGGGCGTCTTCCGGATCTCCAGCCGCGCCGCGGGCAACCTGGCGGAGTGGCGGACCTGGCAGACGCCGACGCTGACCGCCGGCACGTCGTCGCCCACGCCGTCGGTCCCGCCGTCCGCGTCGCCCTCCCCGTCGCCCTCGCCCTCGTCGCCCGGCGCGGGCGGCTGCGCCGCGACCGTCTCGGTCAACCAGTGGAACGGCGGGTTCGTGGCCACCGTGCGGGTCGCGGCCGGCGGCGCGGCGATCGGCGGCTGGACCGTGTCGGTGACGCTGCCCGGCGGCGCGGCCGTGACCAGCACGTGGAACGCGACCGCGTCCGGCACCGGTGGCGCGGTCGGATTCACGAACGTCGCGTGGAACGGCGCGGTCCCGGCCGGCGGCGCGACGGAGTTCGGCTTCCAGGGCACCGGCAGCGGCTCCGGCCTGACGCCGTCCTGCGCGGCCCGATAGGTCTCCGGGCCGGGCGGCCCATCCCACCGTGATCCGCCCGGCCCGGTCCCCGCCCTCGCTCGCCGGCCCGGGTCCTCGGGCGGTTCCCGGGACGGCCTCGGCACCGGTCCCGGGCCGGCCCCCGATGCGGTCCCCGGACCGGCCGGGGGCGCGGCCCGGGGCCGGTTCGGGCCGGTTTCCGGATCGTGCCGAGGGGTAAGCCACGGTGCGTGGACGAAGTGAGCTGGCTGGGCGTGGTCCGGCACGGGGAGAGCACCGGGAACGTCGCGGCCGCGCGCGCGGAGCAGTCCGGTGAAGAGGTCATCGACATCCCGGAACGCGACGCGGACGTGCCGCTCTCGCCGACCGGGCGGGAGCAGGCCGCCGCGGTCAACCAGTGGATCGGCGACCTGCCCGCGGACCGGCGGCCCACGGTCGCGGTGGTCTCGCCGTACCTGCGCGCCCGGCAGACCGCGGAGCTGGCCCTGGCCGGCGTCGACGCGCGCACCTGGGTGGACGAGCGGCTGCGCGACCGCGAACTCGGCATCCTGGACCTGCTGACCGGCAAGGGCGTCCGCGCCCGGCACCCGGAGGAGGCGGAGCGCCGCGCGCGCCTCGGCAAGTTCTACTACCGGCCGCCGGGCGGCGAGTCCTGGGCCGACGTCGCGCTGCGGCTGCGCAGCCTGCTCGGCGACCTGCGCCGCGACCACGCCGGCGACCGGGTGATCCTCTTCGCTCACGAGGCGATCGTCTACCTGCTGCGCTACCTGCTCGAGGAGATCTCCGAACCGGACCTGGTCACGCTGGCCCGGGACGGCGAGGTCGGCAACTGCTCGATCACCAGCTGGGTCGCCGGCGACGACGGCCGGCTCGGGCTGGAGGACTTCGCCGTCGTCCACCACCTGCACCGCGAGGGTGCCACCCCGACCAGCGAGGAGGGCGTCGATGCCGAACCGGTCTGAGCCCGCGGACGTCATCACCCCCCGGGTGCTGCGCGACTGGCAGCTCCCGGTCCCGGTCGGCGGCAAGGACGCGCGCGGCACCGTGCTCGTCGTCGGCGGCTCCCGCTTCACACCCGGCGCGGTGCTGCTGGCCGGCGTGGCCGCGCTGCGGGCCGGCGCCGGTGTGCTGCAGCTCGCCGTCGCGGAGTCGACCGCGGCCGCGCTCAGCATCTCGGTGCCGGAGGCGCTGGTCATCGGCCTGACCGAGACGTCCGGCGGATCGGTCGAGGGCCGGTGCGGCGAACGCCTCGGCGCGCTCGCGGCGGAGGCGCGCGTGATCGCGGTCGGCCCCGGCCTGGACGACGTGGACGAGACGATGCGGCTGCTCCGCGGCCTGCTGGACGCGGCCGGCCCGGAGACGGTGTTCGTGCTGGACGCGTACGCGCTCGGCGCGCTCAGCCAGGAACCCGGCCTGATCCGCGAGTCCGGCCGCACCGCCGTGCTCACCCCGAACCTGACCGAGGCCCGCATCCTGCTCGGCCACGACGTCGGCGAGGACCTGGACGACACGGCCGCGGAGCTGGCCGAGAAGTACGGCGCGGTGGTGTCCATGTACGGGCACATCGCGTCCCGCCCGTCCGCGGACGGCACGGTGCGGCGCTGGCGGGAGGAGTCCGCGGACGCCGGTCTCGGCACGTCGGGCAGTGGCGACGTGCGCACCGGCATCGTCGCCGGGCTGCTCTCCCGCGGCGCGGAACCGGACCAGGCGGCGTGCTGGGCGGCCTGGGCGCACGCGACCGCCGGGCAGCGGCTGATCCCGGCACACGGCCGGATCGGCTTCCTGGCCCGCGAACTGCTCGACGAGATCGGCCCGTCCCTCGCGATGCTCCAGTAGCGACGGCCGGCGGCCGGCGGCGCGTGCTCCGGCGCCGGTCAGCGGCGCTTCCCGGCCCAGCGGAGCGGGCCGGGGTGCACCGACCAGAGCAGGCGGCGCCACCACGGGCGGTGGGCGCGCAGCGCGGTGACGTACGCGGCCGCCTGCGTACCGGCGTGGTCCGCCTGGGTCTGATCGATGTCGTCCGGGGCGAACGCGTCCCGGTTCATCAGCTCGGCCAGGTCGTCCAGCGGCGGTGCGGCCGTGCGCAACGCGGGCTTCCGGACCCGCTCGGCCGCGCGGGCGGCGGCCTCCGCGGCGTGCCCGGCGAACTCCGTCGCCGTCAGGTCCGGCGGTGGTGGGCTGCCGGCCAGCCGCAGCGCGTCGCCGACCTCCAGCCACGCGCCGGCCACCCGGTCCCGTGGGTCGGCCGCGTGCAAGCGCCGCCGGGTCAGCGCGCGCCGCATGGTCAGCAGCGCGATCACCAGGCCGGCCAGGACGAGCAGCACGGTGCCGGAGACACCGCCCGCGATGATCACCCGGGTGCGGCCCGTGCCGGACCGGGACTCGGCCAGGACGTCGCCGGCGGAGGCGCCGGCGGTCGGCGCGACGGACGGGGTCGGCGCGTCCGTGGGCGGTTCCTCGGACTTCTCCGGCTCGGGCCGGAAGTCCTCCTCGACCGGGCGCGGCTCGGTGTCCGGCTGCGGCATCGGGTTGAACGACACCCACCCGACGCCGTCGAACAGCACCTCCGGCCAGGCGAACGCGTCCGCGCCACGCACCGCGACCGGCCCGCCCGCGGCCGAGGCGGACGGCGTGCCGGCGGCGGACGGCGCACCGGTCACCGGCGGCGCACCGGCCGGGCGCGGCGCGAAGCCGACGACCACCCGGGACGGCAGGCCGAGCAGCCGGGCCAGCACCGCGAACGACGCCGCGAACTGCTCCGACGTGCCCTCCTGACCGCCCGCGTTGCGCGGGCCGAACAGGAAGAAACCCAGGTTGGGGTACGCGTGCCCGCTGGCCGCGTCCGCCGCCACCCGGTAGTGCGTGGCCAGGAACTGTTCGATCGCCACCGCCCGGTCGTACGGTGCGCCGTTCTCCTCGCCGAGCTGGTCGGCGAGCTGCCGCAGCTGCTCCGGGACGCCGTCCGAGACGGTCAGCAGCCGGGCCACGTCCGGGCCGCCGGGCACGTCCGCGACCGGCAGCCCGCTCAGGTCCAGCCGCTCCCGCGCGGACGTCACCGTGTAGGTCAGCCCGGCCGTGAGGCCCTCCGGGCGGATCAGCGTGCCGGACTCCGCGTCGTAGGCGACTCGGGTGCCCTCCACGCCGGACGGCGTCGGCACGGCCGGGAGCAGCCGGCCGGACAGGTCCGCGATGGTGAGCCGCTGCACGGCCTGTTCCACGGTCGCGCCGGGCGGCGGCGGGTCCGTGGGCAGCACCCGGCCCGCGGCCCGGTACGTCGCGCCCACCTTCCAGGTCACACCGTCGTAGTCGTTCAGCACGGCCAGCCGGACGAGCGGCAGCCCGTCGCCCTCCAGCGGCGTCACGTCGAACAGGTGCTGGTCCGGGTTCAGCGCCCAGCCGGAGATCCGGTTCAGCGGGCTCTCGTCCAGGCTGTCCACCTGCGGCGGCTCGACGTACCGGCGCGGGTCGACCGGGGTCGCGGTGACCACGCCGGCGATCCGGGGCGCGCCCGCGAAGACCAGCGCCAGCAGCACGGTCAGCGCGACGACCGGCCCGATCAGGCGGCGCAGGCGGCCGGCCGGCTCCGCGTCCGACGCGGTCGCCACGGTCCGCGGTGCCGTCCGGGGAGCGGCCCGGCCCGGCGCGGTGACCAGGCCGAGCACGGCCAGCGCCACGAAGCCGAGCGTGGGCGGGAGCGCGGCGTCCGCGTTCGGCCCGACCACGTAGAGCGTGCCGGCGAACAGCGTGACCGGCGCGGTGTAGCCGAGCAGCACCCAGCCGGCCCGGCCGGACACCTCGCTCGCGGCCAGCCCGGCCAGCCACGCCCCGACCAGCGGGATGACCAGCGTGTCCGGCGTCGGCTCGACCGGGATCATGGCGGTGAGCATGCGCGGGATGCCGTTGCGGGCCGCGTCCACCAGCACCTGGGCGAGCGGTGCGTCCAGCTCGGCGCGCCGCGCGGCGATCCGGAGCAGGAGCACGGTGTATCCGGCCAGCGCCAGCACGGACAGCGGCGCGACGGTCCAGGACGGCAGGCGGCGGACCGCGGTGGAGATCGCGACGCTGAGCACGGCCGCGCCCGCGACCGCCTGCGGCAGCAGCGGCCCGGAGTAGACCCGGCCGAGCAGCACACCGCAGAGCGCGATCATGCCGATCAGCGCGACCGGGAGCCCGGCCGCGCGCACCATCCTCACCATCCGGACGCGCCGTTCCACTCCGCGGCGAACGCGTCGCCGTCCTCCGCGTTGATCACGAGTAGGCCCGCACCCGGGCCGGACGGGTGCTCGCCCCGCACGCCGAGCAGCGCCGCGACCAGCACCGGGTACGCCTGGCGCACGGTGCCCAGCTGGCCCAGGTCGTCGCGGCCGCCCGGTCCGGTGACGAAGATCAGCGTGTCGCCGAGGCGCTGCTGCCGCAGGCGGGTGGTCGCGGTCCGGAACGTCTCGCCGTCCGCCGGGTGCAGCTCCGCCGCGGTCAGCGTGTCCAGGTGACTGAGCCCGGCCTCCTCCGCGCCGCTGACCAGGTGCATCGTCACCGGCAGGTCCTCTCGCGCGGCCGCGGCCACGATCGACGCGGCGGCCTCGCAGGCGGCCTCGAAGCTGGCCGACTGCCCGTCCGCGAGCGGCGTGTGCGAGCCGGCCCGGTCGTCCAACAGCACCACCAGGCGCGGCAGGCTGGTGTCCAGCTGCTCGCGGACCATCAGCTCGCCCATCTTCGCGGTCGAGCGCCAGTGCACCCGGCGGAGATCGTCGCCGATCACGTACTCGCGCAGCGTGTCGAACGTGATCGAGCCCTGCGGCACCCGGTCCGACCGGCCGTCCAGGCTGCGGGTGACGCCGGCCGGGACCGCGCTCAACGGCAGGATGCGCGGGTGCACCCAGACGGTGACGGTGTCACCGTGCGCCTGCGCGAGCCGGACCAGGCCCAACGGGTCCGCGCGGGTCACCCGCAGCGGCCCGACCGGGATCCGGCCGCGCCGGTGCGTCGGCACCGGGTAGGTCACCGTGGTGTCCCGGCCGGCGCGCAGCCGCAGCGGCGGCACCTCGACCGGGCGGCCGGCGCACGAGTCGGCCGCGGTGAGCGTGGCCGAGCGGCGGCGGGCCGCGTTCCGCAACGTGAGGACCATCGTGGACGGCTCGCCACGCGGCACCCGGTCCGGATCCGCGACCCGGGACAGCGACAGCCGCGGCCGCCACGCCACGAACAGCACGGCCCAGAGCACGGCGAGCAGGCCGGCGCCGCCGAGCACGGCGAGCTCCGGGTAGCCGAACCGGAGACCGGCCGCCAGCAGCACGCCGGCGCCGGCGGTCAGGCCGAGGCCGCGCAGGGTGGCGCGCATCAGGCCTGCGTGCCGCCGCCGGGCAGCGGCACCGGGACCGCGCGCAGCGCGTCGGCCACCACGTCGTCCGCGGTCGTGCCGCGCAGCGCCGCCTCCGGCGTGAGCAGCACGCGATGCGCGAAGACCGGTCCGATCAGCGCCTTCAGGTCCTCGGGCAGGATCCAGGCCCGACCCTCCATCAGCGCGTACGCGCACGCGGCCCGGGTCAGCGCGATCACGCCGCGCGGGCTCACGCCGATCCGCACCCGCGGGTCCTGACGGGTCGCGGCGGCCAGGCGCACCGCGTACGCGTACAGCGGGTCCGCGATGTGCACCCGCTGCGCCATCTTGATCATTTCGGCGACGATGGACGTGTCCGCGATCGGCGGCAGGCTCTCCGGCGAGCGTACGTTCGCGCCGCGCAGCACCTCGATCTCGACGGACTCGTCCGGGTAGCCGACGGACAGCTTCACCAGGAACCGGTCCAGCTGCGCCTCCGGGAGACGGTAGGTGCCGTCCATCTCCACCGGGTTCTGCGTGGCGACGACCAGGAACGGGCGCGGCACCGGGTGCGGCACGCCGTCGACCGTGACCGTGCGCTCCTCCATCACCTCGAGCAGCGCGGACTGCGTCTTCGGCGAGGCGCGGTTGATCTCGTCGGCGATCACGATGTTCGCGAAGACCGGGCCGGGGTGGAACTCGAACGCGCGGGTGGCCTGGTTGAAGATCGTGACGCCGGAGACGTCCGCGGGCAGCAGGTCCGGCGTGAACTGGATGCGCCGCCACTGGCCGTGCACGGACGCGGCGATCGCCCGGGCCAGCGTGGTCTTGCCGACGCCGGGCACGTCCTCCAGCAGCACGTGGCCCTGCGCGAACAGCGCGGTCAGCGCGAGCCGGATCAGCTCCGGCTTGCCCAGCACCACGGTGCCGATGCTGGCCGCCAGCTGGTTCGCGATGTTCGCGAAGCCCTGCACCTGCTGCTGCGACAACGGTCCCTCGGTCGCCACCGGCTGCGCCGCGACCGGACCGGCCGGGGCCGGCTGCACGGCCGGCGAGGTCGTCGCCGACGCGTTCATCGTGGGCGCGGGGTTCATCGCTGGCGCGGGGTTCATCGCGGGCGGGTGCATGCCGGGCGGGTTCATCGTGGGCGGCGACGGGGTCGCGATCGGGGGAGCGGGCGGCGCCGGCAGGGTGGCGGCGCCGGAGGACTGCGCCGCGCCGTAACCCTGGCCCGTGCCGCCGTAGGGGTAGCCGCCGGAACCCTGCCCGGTCGTCTCCGCGGTGCCGGACTGCCCGTACTGACCGCCGTACTGCCCGCGGTCGTACTGGTCGCCGCGGTCGTACTGCTCGTACTGCCCGCCGGACTGTTGCCCGCCGGGACCGCCGGACGTGACGGCGGGCAGCAGGCCGGTCGGCGCCTCCGACGACGACGGGTACGACGAGCCGGCGCCGTAGTGGCCGCCCTGCTCGTAGCCGTCGTCGTAGGAGTTGCTGCCGGCGTAGCCGTTGGTGTGCGGCGGTGCGGTCGTCATCGGGACGGGCTCATCTCGGTTGCGTTCCATGAATGTGCGGTGAGTCAGCAGTTCGGCAGCGGGCCGGTCGAGTTGATGCCGTGCCCCTCGAGGTTGAACCAGGCGAACGAGATGTAACCCGTGGTACCGCCGTAGTTGACCTTGATCCAGATGTTCGTCGGGTCGACCTTGCCCTTGTTGTAGACGTACTGGCTGATGCTCTGGCCGGTGGTCTTGCAGATCGCGGAGAGCCGCTGGTTCTGACCCGCCCGCCCGACCAGCGTGCCCTTGTCCTTCGGCTCGGTCCAGACCTGGCGGCCGTTGTCCTTGTCGTTGCACCAGGTGCGCTGCGCCGGGTCGTTCGCGCCGGTGTTGTTGTTGCAGACCGCCAGCCCGTAGACCGCGCTCGTGGTCTTGGTGACGGAGTCCGCGCCGTTACCTGCCTTGTTCGTCGCGGTCATCGTGAACGCGTACTCCGTGCTCGGCGACAGGTCTCCCAACGTCAACGAGGCGCAGCCGCCCTTGACCGACTTGTTCCCGGTGGCCAGCACGCACTCGACGGTGCCGCCACCCGCGTCCACGGTCGCCTTCACCGTCACCTCGGTCTGTGTGACGGTCGCGCCGGTGATGGTGATCTTCGGCTTCGCGACCGTGCGGGCTGACGCGGAGGCCGGCTTGCCCTCGCCGGCCTCGTTGACGGCCACCACCGTGACGTTCACGAGCGCCCCGTTGCCGAAACCGGTCAGCTTCGCGGACGTGCCGCCGGCCGCGACCTCCGAGGTCTTGTCGCCGGCGGTCACCACGTACTTCGTGATCGGTCGGCCGTTCTCCGCCGGGGCGGTCCAGGTGACCGTGATCGCGCCGGCCTCACCCGCGACCGTGGCCGCGTCCAGGCCCTCCGGCGCCTCCGGCACGGTGAACGGCACCACCGTCTCGCTCGGCGGGGACGCCTTGGACGAGCCACCGCGCTCGTTGGTCGAGGTGACCGTGAACGCGTACTGCGTGCCGTACTCCAGCTCGCCGGCCGCGACCACCAGTTCGGTGCCGTCCGCCTGGCCGACCAGCGTGGTGGCGCCGGCCGCGATCGCGTTCACCGCGTACGACTTGATCTTCAGGCCCTGGCCGTTCGCCTCCGGCCAGGTGATCTTCACGGTGCCGTCCGGCTGGGCGGCCGCGGTGACCTTCTCCGGCGCGTCCGGCACCTCGGAGGTGGGGACCGCCGGGTTCGACTTCGCCTTCGGGCCCTCGCCCTCGCTGTTCACCGCGTACACCGTGAACTGGTACGTCTCGCCGTTGGTCAGGCCGTCGACCTGCAGCGAACGCTGGTCCGCGCCGACCTGCCAGGTCTTGTCCGCGCCCTCCACGACGTACTTCGTGACGGGTGCGCCGTTGGACGCGGCCGGCTTCCAGCTCAACCGGATCTGCGCGTTGCCGGCCGCCGCGGTCACCTGCTTGGGCGGGCCCGGCTTGCCGACCTGCGGCTTCGCGGGCGGCGGCGGGGGCGGCGGCGCCTCCTTCGGCGGGTCGCCGCCGAGCACGTCGTTCGCGTACTTGTCGACCGTCTTCACCTGGTGGCCGTCGTCCACGACCTGCGCGGCCGCCGAGTTCGGCGCGTTGATGAACAGGTGGTTCTCGCGGACCTCCAGCTCCAGCTCGCCGTTCGCCCCCGCGACCGTGAACGTGCTGGTCCGCGCGCCGGACTCGTCCAGCACGTGGACCACGCCGGTGCCCTCCTCCGGCACGTAGAACCGGCCCGCCCAGGCCACGGCCGGGCGCAGCGGCGCGCCGTCACCCGGCACCGCGAACTCGGTCACCACGCCGGTGTCGGAGACCACGTAGACCTTGCGGTCGTCGCCGACCGTCACCGGGATCTGCGTGCCGTTGGTGCGCTCCGGCAGCAGGCCGACGCCGGTCAGCGGCAGCGTCACCGGCAGCGGCTGCGCCTCGCCCCGAACCATGGTCAGCGTGTTCGTGGTGCGGTCCAGCACGGCCACGCCGTTGTCCAGCGCGGTCAGCGCCAGGTCGTGGCTGGGCGCGGCGACACCGTGCGTGCGGACCAGCTTCGGCCCGCCCGCGCCCTGGCCGCCGGCCTCGGCGTCGTCGGCCCGGTCGCCCTCGTTGTCGCCGATCGGGGCCGGCGTGATCGCGGAGACCGTGCCCTCGGACGGGACCGCGATCCACAGCCGGCTCTCGCCGTCGAACGTGCCGCCCGCGATGCCCGGCGGGTAGCGCACCGGCTCACCGACCGGCTCCAGCGTCTGCGGGTCGAGCTGGCGGACCTCGCCCTGCACGGAGTCGACGATGAACGCGGCCTCCTCGTCCAGCGCGACGGTGACGCCGACACCGGCCGTGGTCTGCGCGGTCGCGACCGTCTGCAGCGACGTCAGGTCCAGCGAGCTGACCAGGCCGGTGTTCAGGTCCCGCATGATCAGGAAGCGGTCGGTCTGGCTGACCTGCATCGGGTGGCCGGCCGCGCCGGCGACCGCGAACCGGGTGTCCACCCGGCCGGTCACGCCGTTCGCCCGGGCCAGCTCACCCTTGGACTTGCTCCACAGCCAGGAGGCGGCGTCGAAGCTGGCCACCGCCTGGTCCGCGGCGCCGAGCCCGAGCACGGTCGCGGCCATGCCGGCGACCAGCGCCGCCACCGTGCCGATCGTCACCAGGCCCCCGGGCGTACGCAGTCGCTTCCTGCGCCCCGGTGGTGGCTCGATGGTGCCCGGCGTCGCTTGGGTGGTGACCACAACTCTCCCCGTTACGCGTCGTCCACTGCCGATGCCTCACCCCGGGTAACGGCATCGGAACAAACCGTGTAATGCCCGTGTGAGCTGGGCGGGTACCGACCGGGAGAGAGACGCGAGTCATCTTATGGGGTGCTAACCGTAAAAGCTGCCCCCGCGATGCGTGATCGGTCACGATCGGGTTCTAGCCGGTCGGGCCGCCCGGCGTGTTCCGCGCGGTGCACCGCTGCTCGGACGCGGCCACCTGGGAGGCGTCCGTGCCGTAGACGGCGACGACCGTGAAGCAGTAGTCGAGGTCCGGGTTCAGCCCGTTGATCTCGTAGCGGACGCGGCCCGGAGGGAGGTTCGCCATCGGCTTCAGCTCCTCACCGGCGCGACCGCCCGCGACGATGAACGACACCGTGCCGTTCGTCGGGTCGGCCCAGGTCAGCGCGATCGCCTCGCCGTCGTCGGTCAGCGCGACGTCGGCCGGTGGCGCGCCGGCGACCTGCGGCCCGTTCGGCGCGGCGGTCCGGTCCGGCGCCGGATCGGCCGTGTCGTCGTCACCGCGGGTGGAGATCAGCACGGTGACCGAGACGACGGCCGCGATCACGGCCGCGACCGCGGCGACCGCGACCGAGATGGTCAGGCCCCGGTTCCGCCGGGGCGGCGCCCCGGGACCGACGTGCGGCCCGGGTACGGCGTAACCCTGCTGGTACGGCGGCCCGGACTGCTGCTGCACCGGCGGATACTGCGGATATCCCTGCTGGTACGGCGGCCCGGACTGCTGGTAGGGCGGCGCGGAGGACTGCTGCGACTGCTGGAACGGTGGCCCGGACTGCTGGAACGGCGGGACCGACTGCTGGTACGGCGGTCCCGACTGCTGGTACGGCGGCGCCGAGGACTGCTGCGACTGCTGGTAGGGCGGCCCGGACTGCTGGTACGGCGGCGCCGAGGACTGGTGCATCGGCATCGTCGGCGGGTCCGGCAGCGGCGTGACCGGCGGCTGCGCCTGGTGCATCGGCGTCGTCGGCGGCTCCGGCGGCGCGGGCCGGACCAGCGGCGTCGCGCCGAGCTGGGTGGTCGGCGGTTCGACCAGCGGGGTCGCGCCCAGCTGCGTGGTCGGCGGCTCCGGCGCGGGCCGGACCAGCGGGGTCGCGCCGAGCTGGGTGGTCGGCGGTTCCGGCGTCACCGGCGGCGCGGGCTGGACCAGCGGGGTCGCGCCGAGCTGCGTGGTCGGCGGCTCCGGCCGTACCGCCGGAGAGGTCTGTGGAAGCGGCGGAGCCGCGTCTCCCAGGTAGGCGCGCGCCCGGATGATCATCGGGTGGTCCGGCCCGAGCGTGCCCGGCCCGAGCTTCGCGACCCGCAGGTATGCGCGCTTCGCCTCGTGCCGGTTGCCCAGCTCCTCCGCGGCCGCGCCGATCGCCGCGGACAGCGCCAGCATGCGCACGTCCTCGTCGCCGAGCCTCAGCTGCCCGTCCGCGTACGCACTCTCCAGGGCGCGCCGCGCGGCCGCCGGGTCGTCCGCCTGGGTGTGCAGCTCGCCCAGCACGAGCGCCGCGTCCAGCACCTCGTCGTGGGACTTGCCCAGCGCGCGCCGCGCGTCCTCGAGGACGTCCTCGAGCATCGCGCGGCCGTTGACGAGGTCACCCGCGGCCTGAGCGGCCCGGGCGCGGTGGACGGCGGCGGTGAGTGGAGCGTGCGGCACGCGGCACATGCTTTCACAAACCCGGCCTGCCCGCGTCGCCCGGACTCCTCACAATCCGCGATCAGAGGCCGATTGAGCTGGTGAGGTGTGACCTGGGGGATGGAACCGCAAGGGGAGCGGTGTCGGTTATGGGTGCATGGCTGGCCGGTTTGCGGCTCAGTGTGAAATTCGGTCTGGCGCTCGGTGTGGCGCTCGTCGCGGGCGCGCTGGTGGCGCTCGCCGGCCTGGCCGGTCTGCGGACCGCGAACGAGAACGCGACCGCGATCTACGAGGAGAACCTGAAGCCGTCGCAGATGCTGGCGGCCGCCCAGGGCGCGTTCGACGACCAGGTCTTCTCGTTGGCGCTGATGAACATCGCCAGCACGCCGGCCGGGACCGAGCAGCAGCGGGAGGCTGCGCTGGCCGCGGCGGAGACGCTGGCGAGCGGCCTGGCGGAGTACGAGGGGCTGGGCCTGGACGAGGCGCAGCTGGAGCACTTCGCGGCGGTTCGGGACGGGCTGACCGCGTTCGAGAAGGTCCGCGACGAGCAGCTGATCCCGGCCGCGCTGAGCAGCGACAACGCCGGCTTCGAGCGCTCCTACACGGCCGTGACGCCGACGGTCGACGCGGTGAACGCCGGCTTCGACGGCCTCGCCGCGTTCGAGGCGGACAGCGGTGCGGACGGTGCCGCGGCCAGCGCGGCGAGTTACCGCAGCGGCGTGACCACGATGCTGGCCTGCTGGCTGATCGGCACGGTGCTGGCCGCGCTGATCGGGGTCCTCGTGGTGCGCCGGATCACCGGCCCGCTCGCGGAGGTGTCCGGCGTGCTGGAGCGGATGGCGGACGGCGACCTGACCGGCGCGGTGCCGGTGCGTTCGCGCGACGAGGTCGGCGTGATGGCCGGCGCGCTGAACCGGGCCGTCGGCGGCATGCGCAGCACCGTCGAGTCGCTCACCGGCGCGTCGCACTCGCTGGCCGCGGCCGCGGAGCAGCTCTCCACGACCAGCAGTCAGATCGCCGGCAGCGCGGAGCAGGCCAGCACGCAGGCGGAAGTGGTGTCGACCGCGGCCGCGGAGGTGACCGGCAACGTGCAGACGATCTCGGCCGGCTCCGAGGAGATGGGCGCGTCGATCCGGGAGATCTCGGAGAACGCGAACCAGGCCGCGCAGGTGGCCGGCGCCGCGGTCTCCCAGGCCGAGGAGACGAACCGGACCGTGGTGAAGCTCGGCGAGTCCAGCGCGGAGATCGGCAACGTGGTCAAGCTGATCACCTCGATCGCGGAGCAGACGAACCTGCTGGCGCTGAACGCCACGATCGAGGCGGCCCGGGCCGGCGAGGCCGGCAAGGGCTTCGCGGTGGTGGCGAGCGAGGTCAAGGACCTGGCGCAGGAGACCGCGCGGGCGACCGAGAGCATCAGTTCCCGGGTGGCCGCGACCCAGGCCGACACCGAGACCGTGATCACCGCGATCGGCGAGATCAGCGAGGTCATCGCGCGGATCAGCGACTACCAGACCACGATCGCCTCGGCGGTGGAGGAACAGACCGCGACCACCAGCGAGATGAACCGCGGCGTGTCCGAGGCCGCGGGCGGGATCAGCGAGATCAACGCGGGTATCGAGGCGCTCGCCACCGCGGCGCGGCTGACGTCGGAGAGCGTCGGCGACTCGCAGCGCGCGTCCGAGGAACTGGCCCGGATGTCCGGCGAGCTGCAGAGCCTGGTTGCCACGTTCCGCGTCTAGGGCATCATGCTGCGGTGACGCACGAGCTGGTCTTCACCAACGGGACGGTCTTCACCGGCGGGCGCGCGCGGCGCGCGGACGTGGCGGTCGACGGTGCGCGGATCACCGCGGTCGGCGCCGGGCTGACCGGCCGGCAGACCGTCGACCTGGACGGCGGCCTGCTGCTGCCCGGTTTCCAGGACGCGCACGTGCACCCGATCGCGGCCGGCGTGCAGCTGCTGCGCTGCGACCTCACGTCCGCGGCGAGCGCGGACGAATACCTGCGAATCATCCGGCGGTACGCCGCCGAGCACCCGGACCTGGGCTGGATCATCGGTGGCGGCTGGTCGATGGAGGCGTTCCCGGGCGGCACCCCGACCCGGCGGGCGCTGGACGCGATCGTCGCGGACCGGCCGGTCTACCTGCCCAACCGGGACTCGCACGGCGCCTGGGTGAACACCCGCGCGCTGGAGCTGGCCGGGATCGGCCCGGGCACGCCGGATCCGGTGGACGGCCGGATCGAGCGCGAACCGGACGGCCACCCGTCCGGCACGCTGCACGAGGGCGCGGCCGACCTGGTCGGGCGGCACGTCCCGGCGGCCACGGACGCGGAACTGGACGCCGGGCTGCGCGCGGCCGAGGAACTGCTCTTCTCGGTCGGCGTGACCGGATGGCAGGACGCCTGGGTCGGCCCCGGCCTGCACGGGCACCGCGACCTGCTCCCGGTGTACCTGCGGGCCGCCTCCTCCGGGACGCTGCGGGCGCGGGTCGGCGGCGCGCTCTGGTGGGACCGGGACCGCGGCCTCGACCAGCTGGACGACCTGCGCGCCCGCCGCACCACGACCGGCCGGTTCACCGCCCGCACCGTCAAGATCATGCAGGACGGCGTGGCGGAGAACTTCACGGCCGCGATGACCGTGCCCTACCGGGACGCGTGCGGTGCCGCGACCGCGAACACCGGGCTCAGCTTCGTCGACCCGGAACTGCTCAAGGAGTACGTGACGCGGCTGGACGCGGCGGACTTCCAGGTGCACCTGCACGCGCTGGGCGACCGGGCGGTGCGCGAGGCGCTGACCGCGATCGAGGCGGCCCGCACCGCGAACGGGCCGCGCGGTAACCGGCACCAGCTCGCGCACCTGCAGGTGGTGCACCCGGACGATCTCCACCGGTTCGCGGCGCTGGACGTGACCGCGAACCTGCAGGCGCTCTGGGCCTGCCACGAGCCGCAGATGGACGAGCTGACCATTCCGTTCCTGGACCCGGTGCTGGCCGCGCGGCAGTACCCGTTCGCCGCCCTGCGCGACGCCGGGGCACGGCTGGCGGCCGGCAGCGACTGGATGGTCAGCAGCCCGGACCCGATGCTGGCCGCGCACGTGGCGGTGAACCGGACCGCGCCGGGCGAGCCGGTGGACCGCCCGTTCCTGCCGGAGCAGGCGCTCACGCTGGGTGAGTTCCTGACCGCGTACACGGAGGGCAGTGCGTTCGTGTGTCATCGTGACGACGTGACCGGGCGGATCGCGCCGGGCCTGCTCGCGGACCTGGCCGTGCTGGACCGTGACCCGTTCGCCCGGCCGGCCACGGAGATCGCGCAGGCGCGCGTGCGCCGCACGTACGTGGGTGGCGAGCTGGTGTTCAGCGCGGACTGAAGTATCACCGATATGGATGAATCGGCTGTCCGCGCCGATGGCCGGCGGGTAGGGTCGGTCGAGCGCCGACGTCCGCGCAAATTCACAAAAATTTTCCCGGTTACGTTGAACCGTGTCCGATCCCCCGAATGGATTAACCCACCGGGTCGCTATCGGGAGCATAAGTCTTCTTAAAGATCGGCTGTGGATTTCCATTGGTTTTCCGGCCCGCTTGACGCTGCCCGAATGCGACTTCTAACTTGCTCAAAGGAATCTTTGAGGATCGCTCGGACCCTGCAGGATCTGCAGGTCAGCGACGGTTTGGGGATGGTGGGCAATGCGCAGGTCGGGGCGCGGGGCAGGCATAGGCGTCGCATTGCGACGCAGGAAATGGATCGTTGCGGCGGTGGCTGCGGTAGCGGTTTTCGGCGGTGGTCTCGCGGTCACCACGTTCGCCAACGCGGGCACCTGGAATCCGCGGAAACCGCGGCCGGTCTCGCAGAACTGCGGCAAGGCGGCGCCGGACGGCCGCGCACCCGGCGGGGCGGACACGACCACCACCCAGCAGAACGGCCGGACGGTCCGCAACCACTGGGGTGACGGCCAGGTCCCGGCCTGCCCGGCCAGCCCGGCGCCGGTGTCGTCGAACACGATCAGCTGCCCGTCCGTGGCGGACAAGCTCGGCACCGTGCCGGCCCGGGCCAAGGCCGAGGTCGACCGCAACCTGGCGCTGCTGCAGACCCAGATCGACGAGGCGAACAAGCGCCTCAAGGACACGCAGGGTCAGGGCGGCCCGAACTTCGTCAACAACGCGATCCTCGGCCCGCTGAAGAGCAAGCGGATCGCCACCATCGACCGGATCGCGATCGCGATCGGCCGGGTCGCGCAGAAGCCGGCCGGCCTCGAGGTGCTCGCCGACTGCACGCTGGTGACCACCGGCATCACGCCGACGCCGGTCGCGACCGGGAACAACGGCAACGGCAACAACAACGGCAACGGCCAGGCCGGCGACGGTACGAACGGGCTGGAGATCCTCGGCGACGACTGCGGCGCCTCCGACCTGCAGCCGCACACCGGTTTCCAGGAGGGCAACCGCTGCGTGGACACCGAGTTCGGTGAGGTCGGCACGGCCGCGAACAACCCGTCGCTGCTGATCACCCGGTCGCCGGAGAAGGTCCGGGTCGGCCAGCAGTTCCAGCTGCAGGTGAGCACGCGCAACCTGGTCCGCGACCGGTTCCTCGGCGCCGCGGCCGGCGGCTACTACCTGGAGAGCTCGTTCCTGACCGACGAGGGCCTGGTCCGTGGCCACTTCCACACCGCGTGCCGGATGCTGCCGAACACGAACGAGGCCCCGGACCCGGCGCCGGCGCCCGCGTTCTTCGTCGCCACCGAGGACGGTGCCGGCGGCCGCCGGCCGGACACGGTCACCATCAACGTGACCGGCATGCCGCAGACCGGCACGGCCCAGTGCGCGGTCTGGGCCGGCGACGGCTCGCACCGCATCCCGATGATGGAGCGCGCCAACCAGACCCCGGCCCTCGACGTCATCCGGATCCGCGTCACCCGCTAGACCGGCCACCGGAAAGCGGCGCCACCGGCCGGTGGCGCCGCTTCTCCGTGTCCACGGCCGCACGGCGAGCCCATCCGGGTGAGCCGGACCGGCAGCCGCCCGGCAGCACGCGAACGGCGTGCTGCCGGGCGGGCGTGTCAGTCGCGGCCGGTGATGCCGTACTCGGTGCGGAGCGCGGTGGCCTCGTCCTTGCGGTCGAGGGCGTCCAGCACCTCGGCCAGCAGCGCGGCCGGGAGCTGGGCGGAGTCCGGCTCGGCGGCGGAGCGGCCGTCGGCGAGACCGGCCAGGACCTCGCGGAGGACGGGCTCGGCGGCGGCCGGGTCGCCGGCGCGGAACAGCGCCTCGGCGTGCATGCCGGCCAGGTTGTCGGCCTCCTGGAGCGCGCCGATCCCGCGGAGCGCGGCGGCGCCGCCGGCCAGGTAGGGGATCGCGTCGGCGGGGCGGCCGCGGGACATCAGGACCCGGCCGGCCTCCCAGCCGAGCATGTGCCGTTCCCAGATCACCTGCGGGTGGCCGTCCGCCTCGGCGGGCAGTTCGGCGTCCCGCCGCCGGGCCAGCGCGACGGTCTCGACCGCCTCCTCCGGCTCGTCCGCGAAGTGCAGGGCCGCGACGCGGCGGCGGAGCACCCGCAGCTCGGCCAGCAGGTTGCCGTCCTGGTGGAAGTCGTCCGCGGCCTCACCGAAGCGCTCGGCGGCCTCCTCGTCGCGGTCGGAGCGGTAGAGCGTCTCCGCCGCGTACTCCCGGATCTGACCGCGGCCGGCGTAGTTCTCCAGCTCGGTCATCCGCTCGATCAGCGCCTCGTAGTGCACCAGCGCGATCTTGTCCTCGCCGAGCTGCCGGTAGGTGTTCGCCAGCAGCAGCTGCGCGTCGTCCGCGCGGCTGTCGTCGCCGAGCCGGCGCAGCTCGGACAGCGCCTCCTCGGCGACCTCGGCCGACTCGGTGAGCCGCCCGGCCGCCTGGTAGGCCTCGGCCAGGTCGCGCCGGACCGCGGCCGCGGCCGGCGGCATGTCCCGCTCGGTCAGCAGCGCCACGACCTCGATCAGCTCCGGCACCGCCTCGGCCGGGCGCTCCAGCCGCATCAACGCGTTCGCCCGGCCGAGCCGACCGTTGATCACCGTGTCCGCGTCGCCGAGCGACAGCACCTCGTCGAAGAACGCCAGCGCGGGCTCCGGCTCCACCGACAGCTGCCCGGCCAGCAGCAGGGCGCTGGCCAGCTGGTCGTCCGGGCCGTGCTCGCGATAGAAGATCAGCGCGCGGCCGACCGCCTCCGCGGCCTCCTCGTGCCGGTGCCCGGCCGCCACGATCTGCGCGCGCCGCAGGGCGTACCGCGCGTGCATGCGCGGGTCGTCCACGTCGGCCAGGGCCGCGTCCGCGCGCTCCTGCGCCGCCGCGGCGGCGTCCGCGTCGCCGGCCGTCATGTGCCGCATCGCCAGCCGGGACCAGGCGCTCGCCACCTCGCGGGGCGTACCGCCGTGCTCTTCCCGGTAGGCGACCTCGCGCTCGACCGCGGCCACGCCGGACTCGTCGCCGAGCAGCAGCCGGGCCACGCCCGCGCGGCTCGCCAGCGCGGCGGCCTGACCGTCGTCGCCGGCCTCCGCGTACCGCTCCGCCGCGCGGTCCCAGGCGGCGATCGCGGCCTCGCCGTCGCGTGCCGCCCAGTGCTGGCCGCCACCCAGCTCCTCGCGTTTCGCGGCGAGCGCCGGGCCGAGCGCGGCCGGGTCCGGGAAACGCGCGTCGAAGGACGCCAGGATCGGGCCGGCGTCGAGGTCCGCGTCCTCCGCCTCCTCGGCCAGCGCGAGCAGCCGCTCCGCGCTCGCGTCGGCCGGGGCCTCGGGCGCGGCCGGCGCCGGGCGCTGCGGCACCGGCGGGACCGGCGCGGCCGCGCGGGAGGTGGGGGACAGCGGCAGCACCACGTCGAACGGCTCGGCCGTGAGCAGCTCCTCGACGCGGCGGGACTGCCGGGTGGTGCCGTTGCGGGCGTCGAACCGGGCCGCGATCGCGCGCGCCCGGCCGGCCAGCTCGTCCGCGAGCGCCGCGACCGTGGTGTCGTCGTGCCCGGTGCGGTGCACCACGGTGTCGCCGTGGCCGAGCGCGGTGGCGCGGCGCAGCAGCAGCGCGGACGCGGACGCGAACGACATGGCCGAGGCCGGCGACGGCGCGCGGTCCAGCCAGTCGATGTGCCGCTGCAGGATCTCCAGGCCGCGGTGCTCGTTGCCGGTGCGCGCGCAGAACTCGATGTGGTCGCCGATGTCGCCGAGGTCCGCGAGACTGGACCGGACCAGCCCGTACGCCCGGCGGTGCGCGTCGACCGCGGCGTCCAGGCGCCCGGTCCGCACGTACGGCACCATCAGCGCGGCCAGGATGTTCTGCGGCTGCTCGGTGCAGGTCAGGCGGCCGGCCAGCACCGGCTCGGCCAGCGCCACGACCTCCTCGTCCCGCTTCTGCTCGGCGAGGTAGCGCGCCTTGCCGGTCGGGTCGCAGCCCTCGCAATCGGACAGCTCGTCGCGGGGCGCGGTCTGCCACCGCTCGTACCACTCCGCGGTCGCCGCGGCGTCGCCGACGTGCCGGGCCAGCACGTACCGGTACTTGTAGACGGCCTGCAGGCTGTGCCCGCTCTCCCGGTAACGGCGCTCCATGTCGTCCAGCACCGCCTGGGCGCGGTCGAGCGGCACCTCGGGGAAGCCGGTCATCTGGCTGACCATGGTCTTGAAGTACCAGAGCAGCGTGTGCGTCCAGTTCGCATGGTACGGAGCGGGCTCGGCGTCGAACTCGGCCAGGCACCAGGAGAACGTGACGAACGCCTTCGCCGGCTCGCCACCGTACACATAGGACTGGGTGGCGTGGATCCGCGAGACGAACCGCAGTTCCGGGTCGCCGGCCGTGTCGGCGTGCCGGACCACCTGCTCGGTCAGCGCGATCCGCGCCGCACCGTACGGCATGTCACCGGCCTGCGCGAGCAGACCCCAGAGTTCCTGTGCCGACGTGGTCATGCCGGATTCCCTTCTCCACCGCGGTGCCGACGTGGCCGGCGCTGCACCGATGATTCGCTCGCCCGCTCGCTCATGCCGCGTCCCCCGATCCCGGGACGGCCCGGCCGAGCAGGCCGAGGAAGGACGTGTTGAGCAGTGCCGCGTCGGCCGGCCGGATCGGGTGGTAACCGAGCAGCAGCGCCTGACCGTACAACGACTCGACCGCCAGCGCGGTCAGTTCCGGATCGCCGAGCGCGGTGATCCGGCGGACCAGCGGGTTGCGGTGGTTGAGCACCAGCTGCGGACGGTCCGGCGGCGCGGCGCTCGACAGCGCGTCCAGCACACCGCCCCACAGGTCGTCCGCCTTCTCCCGGGTCGCGGTGAACTCGCCGTGGAACGCGGCGGCCCGGCTGACCAGGTAGAGCGACGGCAGCGAGGCGGGCTCGAACGCGCGCACCACGACCTCGCAGCCGAGCCGGTCCAGCCGGCGCTGCGCCACGGTCAGGAACGGGCGCAGCCGCAGCTCCGTCTCCCGGTCGACCGCGTCGAACGAGGTGGTCAGGTCGGTCGGCTCCAGCCGCTCCACCCGGATCTCCGCGTCCAGCGCGGGCAGCCGCTCGATGATGTCCGCGTCGTACGTGTAACCGCCGTTCACCACGCCCACGTCCTGCGCCGCGGCCACGGCCGCGAGCTGACGGAACTCGTCCAGCGTGGCGGCGTAGCGCACGACGCCGTGCCGGGCGCGGAACTCGGCCAGCGTGGACCGGCCCATGTTCGTCTCCATCGGCCACCACTGCTCGACCAGGCGCAGCATCTCCACGTCGTGCAGCGCCAGCGCCTTCACGCCCAGGTGGTGGACGGAGAGGAACTCGGACAGCCGGCGCGGGTCGGTGGCGGACAACCGCACCAGCCAGCCGCGCAACTGGTCCGCGATCGCCTCGCGGGTCGACTCCAGCAGGCCGTCCTCGTAGAGCGCCTCGCGGCTCGCGGTCGGGCGCAGCTCGGTGGAGTCGACCACGCAGCGCGCGAAGAACGCCCACTCCGGCAGCAGGCCCTCGACCGCCTCGGCCAGCAGCATGCGCTTCAGGTAGACCCGGTGGCCGCCGCGGACGGCCGGGTTGATCGGCGTGGGCAGCACGAACGCGGCGCCGGACAGGCCCGCCTCCGGCACGTTCAGCTCGATCACGTCGAACGGGGTGAAGCCGAGCACGCTCTCCGCGTACCGCAGGAGGCTCTGGTGCCGGCCGGTCGTCGCCTCCCACGGCGGCGTGCCGAGCGTGGTGCGGGCACCGTCCACCGTGACCTCGATCGGCAGCATCGCGCCGTACAGCGCGGCCAGCCGGGTCACCTCCGGCCCGGTCAGCCAGGACTCGGCGCCACGGCGGGGGATCAGCGTCACCGACGTGCCGGGCTCGCGCTCCGGGCCCGGCCGCACCTCGTAACGCCCGTCGGAGAAACCGGTCCAGAGCACCGGCGCGGCGTCACCACGACGGGTGTGCACCCGGATCTCGTCCGCCACCAGGAAGCAGGAGAGCAGGCCGATGCCGAACTGGCCGAGGAACTCGTGCCGGGCGAAGCCGAGATCGTCGCGCTTGGAACTGCGGCCGATCGTGGCCAGCAACTCGTGCACCTGCGCCTCGGTCAGCCCGATGCCGTTGTCGCTGACCCGCAGCGTGCCGTCACCGGTCGCGTCCGCGGACTCGATCGCGACCCGGCCGGCCAGCTCCGGATCGGTGTGCCGGACCGCGGTGATCGCGTCGACCGCGTTCTGCAGCAGCTCGCGCACGTAGACCTGCGGGCTGCCGTACAGGTGGTGGCTGAGCAGATCGACGATGCCCCGCAGATCTACCTGGAAGGTGTTGCTCACGGATGACTCCCCCATGGTCCGGACAGGCGCACAAGATACAGGGCGAGTGCGACATCAGGGGGCCGGGTGCGCGACATGCCGGCCGAAAGCAGCCGGAGCGGGTCGGCCGAACGGCGGGTGATCCCCGGACCGGCCGGCGACCCCGACGGATTTTCCCGCTTCCGGCGGCCCGGGTCCCGCACGCTCCCGCGGGCACCGGTCGGCCGCGGGCGGCCTCCCTGTCGGATCCGCGGGTGGTCCCGGCCGGACCCTACGGTGTCAGCGCCGCGTCCAGCTCCGCGAACAGCGCGTCCGGGACGGCGTCGGCGGCCAGCCGGTGCCAGCACCACCGGCCGTGGCGCCAGGTCCCGGCGATCGCGGCCGGGGTCGCGACCGGTCCGAGGGCGTCCAGCCAGGATCGCGCGTCCGGCGGCGTCTCCGCGAAGAACAACCAGAACTCGACGTCGCTGTGCGCGTCGCCCGCGCCGGCCGGGAACGAACCGTAGGTGAGCGCCGCGGTGAGCCGGGGATCGGCCGCGCAGGCCTCGTGGACGCGCGCGATCAGACGCTCCTGCGGCAGCACGCGCGCGCTCAGCCGAGCACGAACGACGCGTCGCGGGCGAAGGTGCGGGAGCCGTCCGGGCGGTCGATGTACAGCGCGAAGTTGCGGTGCCGGACCACGTGACCGGGATAGTTGTACGACCGCAGCGTGACCGAGCCGGCGACCGCGCCGGGCTCCGGGCAGAACGTGGCGTCCGCGCGGAACAGCGCGCTGTCGTCCGGGCGGGACGCGCGCAGCCGGTAGTCGTAGTGGCGCAGGTAGCGGCCGTCCGGCAGGCGCAGCGACCGGCAGCGCGCGTCGGCCAGGCCGGGCACCACGGTGAACGCGGTCGCGCCGGACTCGCCGACCGCGTCGAGCATGGCGTAGCCGCCGCGCTCCCGCACGTACCGGTCGGGGTGGTTGACCGAGCGGATCCACCGCTGGTCCGCGGCCGGTTCCGGCGCCGGAGTCACCGGCCGGCCGGGAACGGCGGGTGCCGGCGTCGCGGACCGGGCCGGCCTCGCGGGCGGGGCGGGCGCGGGCGCGGCGGCCTCGGCGACGCCGGCCGCGGACCTCGACGGCGACGGGGAGACCGACGCCGACGGCGACGCCGACGCGGACGGCGAGGCCGAGGCCGGCGGCGTACCGGTGTCCGACGCGGACGGTTGCCGGGTGCGGCGGGGCAGGTCGGCCGCGACCGGGACGGTGTCCGGCACGTCCGGCGTGCGGGTCAGCGCCAGCGCGCCGCCCGCCACCACCGCCACCAGCACGGCGACGGCCGCGAGCATCAGGACGGCGGACGGGCGGCGTACCGCCGGAAGTGGTTCCGGGGTCGCCGCGGCCGGTGCGGCGAGCAGTTCGAGCGGCTCGTGGACCGTGCCGCGGGAGACCACGACGGGCGCGCCGGCCGGCTCCGGGAGCAGGCCGTCCGCGTGCAGCGCGGCGAGCAGCGTGTTCGGCACCGGGACCAGCGCCAGCCCGGTGACCAGCCGCTCGGCCGGGATGTGGTGCGCGGCCAGGCCGGAACAGACCGGGCAGTTACTGACGTGCCGGAATATTCGCCGGCGCCAGGCCGGGCCGGGCCGGTGGTCCCAGTCCGTGGTGACCAGCCGCAGGCCCGGGCAGACCGGGCGCGCCCGGAGCGCGCTGACCAGTGCCCGGGTGACGTCCAGCTGCTCACGCATCCGGTCGATCCGCGCGCCCGCGTCGGCCAGGGACATGCGCAGCGCGGCCGCGGACTCGGTGCGGCTGATCGTGCCGGCCGCCTCCAGCCACCACAGCGACAGCGCGGTCGCGTGCTCGCCGTCGAGCCAGCGGGTCGCCTCGGCCAGCCGCCGCCGCTGACCGGACAGGCCGAGCCGGATGATGCTCAGCCCGACGAAGTCCGCGCCGGGGTCCGGCGCGTCGCCGTCCTCGGGCAGCGGCGCCCGCGTGCCGCCCCGGCGGACCCGGGTGGCCTGACGCAGCGCGTGGGCCAGCAACCAGGGCCGGAACGCGGCGGGTTCGCGCAGGTCGGGCAGGTCGCGGGCGACCCGGTGCATGGTCTCCCGGACCGCGTCGTCGATGTCCGCGTGCGTGCCGACCGCACGGCCGATCACGTTGTAGACCAGCGGGAGATGCTCCGCGACGAGCTCCGCGAGCGCCGGGTGGTCACCTCGTCGCGCCGCCAGCACCAGGGCGAACCGCTGCGTCACCACCTGCTCCTTACGAGATCCTTAAGCCGCCCGAACCGTACCGAATGACGGCCACCGGGAACAGTGGCCGGGCGAATCTACACCCACCGGAGTGCGAAAGTTCCTCGTCACGTGGCCGGCGAGGGCCGGCCGGGCGCGAACGCACCCGGACGCGCGCCGGGCCCCCGCCGTGCCGGGTGCTCCGTGATGCCATGATGAGCGGCGGATACAGGGGAGGCGCGATGGGATTCGCGGCGCGGTCGTCCGGCGGTCCCACGCGGACGGTGGTCACGCTGGACGGCGAGTGCGATCTGGCGGTGCGCGAGGAGCTGACCGCGGCGTTGCTGGCCGCGGTCGCGGCCGCACGGACCGTGGTGGTCGATCTGACCCACGTCACGTTCATCGACTCGACCGGCGTGCACGGCCTGGTCACCGCGTACCACGCGGCGCGGGCCGGTGGTGGGCAGCTGTACGTGGCGAACGCGCACGGCCCGGTCGCCACCGTGCTGGACCTGACCGGCGTCGGCGAGCTGCTGGCCGAGCCGGCCGCCGGGTCCGGTGAGACCGGTGTCTGACGACTCGCGCATGCGCTACGCGGCCGCCGCCGACCTGGCCACGGTGCGCGCGTTCGTGTCCGCCCGGGCCGCCGTGCTCGGCCTCTCCGAGGAACGCACCGAGCTGCTGACCCTGGCCGTGACCGAGCTCGCCACGAACACGTTGCAGCACACCGGTTCCGGCGGTGAGGTCCGGGTCCGCGCCGACCGCGGCCGGCTCGTCTGCGACGTCACGGACAACGCGCTCGACGGTGTCGCCGTCCCGCTCCTCGGCCGTTCGATGCCGCCGGCCGCCGCGCTCCGCGGCCGGGGCCTGGCCATCGTCGAGAGCATCTGCGACGAGGTGGAGACGTCCGTCATCGACGGCGCCACCCGGGTCCGCATCCACCTCGACCTGTAGCCGCGCGTTCCCGACCTCTTGCGGGACCGCGTTCCCGCGCAGTGCCGCCGGAGGTGGGAAGCACGCCGCCGGGCACCGTCAGGACGACGGCCGGACGCGGATCGCGAGCGTGCAGGTGTCGTCGAAGGTGCTGGGCTCGTTGAGGGTCGCGTGCACGCGGGTGAGGTCGGGGCCGGCCGTGGCGAGCGCGTCGCGGACCCGGCGGAACTGCGCGGCCGGGTCGCCGGCCCGGCGTTCGACCAGGCCGTCGGTGTAGAACAGGACCACGTCGTCCGGCTGCAGGCCGGGCGCGAACACCGGGTACTCCGTGTCCGCGATGGCGCCGAGCAGCAGGCCGTCCGGCCGGTCCAGTTCCGTGGCCGCCCCGGACCGGGACAGCAGCGGCGCGGGATGGCCGGCTCGGGCCCAGCGCAGCACGCGGGTGGCCGGGTCGAAGAGCGCGATCACGGCGGTGCCGGTGATCCGCAGCTGGAGGCAGAGCCGGTTGAGGTGACCGAGCAGCACACCCGGGTCGCGCAGGCCGATGGAGAGCCATGCGACCAGCGCGAACCGCAGGTGCGCCATGCCGCTGGCCGCGTCCAGGCCGTGGCCGGCCACGTCGCCGATCGCGAGCACGACCGGGCCGTCGGGAAGCGTCTGCGCGTGGTACCAGTCGCCGCCGACCAGCACGGCGCGCTCCGCGGGCAGGTAGCTGACCATCGCGTCCAGGCCGGCGAGCGGGAACGGGTCGCGCGGCACCGGCTGGATCATGTTCTGCAGCTGCCCGGCGAGGCGGTGCTCGGCCAGCGCGGTGATCTCCCGGGTGCGCAGCTGGTCACCGAGCCGCTCCAGCTCGGTACGCGTGTCGACACGCGCGGTCACGTCCTGCACCACCGTGTAGATCTTGACCGGTTTGCCGTCCGCGTCCCGCGCGGTGTCCGCCAGGATCCGCAGGTGCTTGACCCCGTCGCCGACCCGGAACCGCACGGTCACGTCCGACGTGGCACCGCTGTCCAGTGTCTGCCACGCGGTCTCGGCCAGGCCGCGGTCCTCCGGCAGCATCAGCGCGGCCAGCTCCATCCGGGTCAGCGGCCCGTCGGCCGGGTCCCGGCCGAACACCGGGTACATCCCCGGCGACCAGTCGGTCCGGCCGGTGTGCAGGTCGTACTCCGACCAGCCGAGGCTGCCGAGCAACTCGGTGTGCGCGAGCCGGCGCGCCTGCTCGTCCTGGCGCTGCCAGACCACCAGCAGGCCACCGAGCACGGGCCGGACGCTGACCGTGAAGACCGAGCGGGCCACCACGCCGGAGTGCGTCCCGTCGTGCACGAACTCGTCCAGTTCGCCGGGCTCACCGGTCGCCAGCACGCGCTGGTAGAGCTCCCACAGCGGGCCGCCGACCATGCTGGGGTAGAGCGCGGACAGGGTGCTGCCCAGGCGGCTGGCGCCGCGGTGGTAGATGTCCGGCACCCGGTCGCCGGCCGCGGCGACCCGGAAGTCGGTGACGGTGCCGTCCGGACCGGTGACCGGCAGCAGCCACGAACAGCCCGCGGGAATGCCGGCGAGGATCTCCTGGACGATCGCAGCGGCCTGCTCCGGGGCAGGCGCGCCGTCGTCAGCCATTGCGTCAGTTTATCCGTACCGCCGGTCGCTCCGGCCCGCGCGTCGCCATCCGCACCGGCGCGTCCCGCGGGACGGCGTCGCCCGCGAGCGGTCACCCGATCAGGCGGCCAGGAGGTCCGGCAGCCACCCGAGGGCGAACGCGCCGAGCGCGACCGACTGGCCCTCGTGGTAGCGACCGAGACCGGCCCCGCACGTCCGGACGGGTCACCGCCGGGTGGTTACGCGACCGCCGGGCCGTGCACCCGTTGTCGGGCTGCCGCCTGCTGTGGACGATACGGGCCGCACGGCACGCCGCGGTCCGGTCGAGGGTGTTGCCGCCGCGCCCGGCCGGCTGGCCTCGACGTCTTGTGCCGCACCATCTTCCGGTGATAGGCCCCGTTTGATATGTATCGAAACTATTAAATGTGGCCATAGGGTCGGCGGCATGCGCATCTCTCGCCTCATCGCCGCCGCCGGTCTCGTGATCGCCGGTCTGCTCGCGCCGTCCGCCGCCGTGGCGGCGCCGGCGCCGGAGCCGGACTTCGGCATCCAGGTCGTCAACGGGCGGCCGGCCTCCGAAAACTACTCGTTCATGGTCTACGTGTCCGGGTGCACCGGCTCGCTGATCAAGAACAACTGGGCCGTCACGGCCGCACACTGCCCCACCCCCTCGACGGTACGTGTCGGAAGCGTCAACCGGACCAGCGGCGGCACGGTCGTCGCCGTGACCCGCGCGATCACCCACCCCCGGATCGACGTCAAGCTGCTGCAGCTCGGCTCCGCGGTCTCCTACGCACCGGCGCCGATCCCCACGGCGTCCGGCGCGGTCGGCACCGCCACCCGGATCATCGGCTGGGGCCAGACCTGCCCGACCCGTGGCTGCGGCTCCGCGCCCGCGGTCGCGAACGAGCTGGACACCTCGATCGTGGCGGACAGCCGGTGTTCCGGCATCGACGCCGCGTACGAGATCTGCACGAACAACACGAACGGCAACGCGGGCGCCTGCTACGGCGACTCCGGTGGCCCGCAGGTCCGCAGCGTCGGCGGCCGCTGGCAGCTGATCGGCGTGACCAGCCGCGCCGGCAACAACAACTCCACCTGCGCCACCGGGCCGTCCATCTACGGCGACCTGTCGTCGATCCGCGCCTGGGTCAACACGCAGGTCGGCGGGCTGCCCGCCTGACCACCGATCATGTGGGGCCGGCGCCCGCCGCCGGCCCCACGTGCATGATGGGGTGATGATCGGTTTCCCCGTCAGTCCCGTCAGCCTCGGCACGTCGTTCCTCGGCAACCCGGCACAGCCGGACGGCTCGCCCGCGCCGGAGTCCGCCGCGCTCGCGCTCGCGCTGCTCACCGGCCCGTCCGCGGTGATCGACACGTCGAACAACTACGCGGCCGGCCGCAGCGAGACCGCGCTCGGCCTGGCCCGGCGCGCGTTTCCCGAGCACGGCAAGACCATCGTCACGAAGGTCGACGCGGACGCGGGGACCGGCCGGTTCGACCGGGACCGGGTGTGGCGCTCGTTCGAGGAGAGCACCGCGCGGCTCGGCCTCGACCGGCTGCCGCTGCTGCACCTGCACGACCCGTACACGATCACGGTCGAGGAGGCGTTCGCCCCCGGCGGCGCCGTGCAGGGCCTGCGGGAGCTGAAGGAGCAGGGCCTGGTCGGCGCGATCGGCGTCGCGGCCGGCGAGATCGCGCTGATGACGCGCTACGTCACCAGCGGCGCGTTCGACGTGCTGCTCACCCACAACCGCTACACGCTGGTCGACCGCCGCGCGGAGCCGTTGATCGCGGAGGCCGTCGCGCGCGGCATGGGCGTCTTCAACGCGGCCCCGTTCGGCGGTGGGCTGCTCGCCGGCCGGGACACCCGCTACGCCTACCGCGAGGCCTCACCCGAGCTGCTCGCCTGGGTCGACCGGGCCCGGGACGTGTGCGCGGGCTTCGGCCTGTCGCTGCCGGTCGCCGCGCTGCACTTCTCGCTGCGCAACCCGGACATCGACTCCACCGTCGTCGGCATCGGCCGGGTCGAGCGCGTCGCCGACCTGGAGGCCATGCGCACCTCCCCGGTCCCGGCCGAGCTGTGGCCGGCCCTGGACGCGCTCGGCACCCCACCGTCGACGATCGAGGACTGACCACCCGTGGCTCACCTGCCCGAGACCGGCAGCGCGTCCGCCACCCGGGGCTTCAGGGCCGGGGCCAGGGCGGCGGCGAGGGCCAGGAAGGCGAGCACGACGATCATCGCGTTGCGCAGGCCGTAGAGCTCGCCGAGCCCGCCGAGCGCGGGCGGGCCGACCAGGAAGGCGAGGTAGCCGACCGTGGCGACCAGGGAGACCCGGGCGGTGGGGTCGGGGCCGGAGTCGGCGGCGGCGGAGAGGACGACCGGGAAGCCGAGCGCGGCGCCGAGGCCCCAGAGCAGCACGGCCGCGCCGGCGACGATCGCGTCGTCGACGAAGATGACCAGCGCGAGCCCGGCGCCGCCGACGATCGCGCTGGCGCACAGCACGGCCACCCGGCCGAAGCGGTCGATGAGGGACGTGCCGGTGAAGCGGCCGACCGTCATCGCGGCCGCGAACGCGACGTAGACACCGGAGCCGAGCGCCGGGTCCAGGCCGTGGCCGTCCACCATCAGCAGCGGCAGCCAGTCGTTGGCCGCGCCCTCGGCCAGCGCCATCGCCAGCACGATCAGGCCGATCAGCGCGAGCCGGCCGTCCCGCCAGACCGGCGGCCCGGAACGGTGGCGGGCGTCGCGCGCCGCGGTGCGCCCGGTGCCGGCGGGCAGCTGGGCCGCGGACCACGCCACCAGCGGCAGCGCGGCCGCCCCGATCAGGCCGAGGTGCCACGCGACCGGGAACGACGCCGCGGTCAGCGCCATCCCGGAGGCCGCGCCGAGCACCGTACCGAGGCTGAAGCACCCGTGCAGCGCGGGCAGGACCGGACGGCCGAGCACGCGTTCGACGTCCGCGCCCTCGATGTTCATGCCGACCTCGCCGCCGCCCATGCCGAGCCCGAACACGAACAGGCCCGCGGCCACGACGACGCTCTGCGACATCGCGGCACCGGCGCCGGTCAGCGGCATGGCGGCGGCGACGGCGAGCGCGCCGGCCGTGACGACCGGGCGGGCGCCGAACCGGCTGACCAGCACGCCGGACGACAGGATGCCGGCCATCGACCCGGCGGACAGCCCGAACAGCACCAGCCCCATCTCCGCGGTGGACGCGCCGAGCAGGTCGCGGATGTCCGGCGTGCGCGTCACCCACGACGACAGGCCCATCCCCACGGTCAGGAACAGGGTGAACAGCGCCATCCGGCGGCGCGACGTGGCGAGGTCCACGACGGGGTCCTTCCGACAGGGGCAAGGTGTGTACAAACGTACACACTTTTCCGGCGCCGGTAAACTGCGCGGATGGCCGGGACGAGGCGGGTCGCCAACGATCCCCTGCGCAAACAGCGCATCCTGGACGCGGCGCTGGTCGTGATCCAGCAGGCGGGCGTGCACTCCACCACGCACCGCCGCATCGCCGAGGCCGCGGGCGTGCCGCTCGGCTCGCTCACCTACTACTTCGACGGGCTGCCGGACATCATCGAGCAGGCGTTCCGGTACCTGTCCGACACGATGTCCGGGCACTACCGCGCGGCGCTGGCGGCGGCGCCGGACCCGGCGGCGGCCTGCGCGGCGGTGACGGACCTGATCTGCGGCGGCGACTACACGTCGCCGCGCGAACAGACCCTGATCTACGAGATGTACGCGTACGCGAACCACGACCCGGCGGTCGCCGAGATCGCCCGCGCCTGGGTGCGGCGCAGCCACGCCAGCCTGGCGCTGCACTTCGACGAGCGGGCCTGCCGTGCGATGGACGCGCTGATCGAGGGCTGGTCGATGCACCGGGTCCTGGAGGGCGCGCCGCTGGACCGCGACATGGTGCTCGCCACGATCACCGCGATCGCGGCCCGGTTCCCGCTCCGCGCGGACGCGCGGAGCGGGACCATCGAAGGGGCTCAGTCGCGCCGGACCAGGTCCAGCCGGTAGGTGCGGGTCTGCGTGCCGTCCTCGCCGGTCACCGTGATGATCCGGGTGCGGCCGTCCGCGCGGATCGTGACGGTGGCGTAGGGGTCCGCCGGCACGGCCGTGACCACGGCGTTCTCCGGCTTCCGCACCTCGGCCCGGTAGCGGTCCCGGTCCGGGTCGAAGCCGCGCACCGGGACGCCGTCCACGCTCAGCGCGCGCAGCGCCGCGTCCGCGGCGACACCCGGTGCCTTCGCGAGCACCTCCAGCTCGGCCACGGTCAGGTAGCCGTTCGGCGTGGTGGTCAGCACCACGCAGACCGTGTCCGTCGGGCTGCCCGCGAGCGGCACCCGTGCGACGGTGCCGTCCACCGGCGTCTCCGTGCCGGTGCAGGAGCCGTCCGCGGCCGGGACCCCGGCGCGGACGCTCTGCGCGATGCCGGCGCCGGCCGCGCCGTCCCGGTAGAAGTGCACGACGACGCCGGTGACGTCGCGCGGTGCCGGGAGCGTGACGGTGAGCGTCTCGGACGGGGTACGGCCGGTGGACCGCCAGTTCGACCAGGCCTTGTCCGTGGTGACGCCGTTCGTCAGGCCCGCGGTCGAGTAGCCGCCCTCGGTGAACGTGGCCGTCACGTCCGGCCCGGTCACGGCCGCGTCGACCGGCGCCGTCACCTGGACGCGCACGACGGCGGGCACGGTCCGGCCGCCGGCCGGCCGCGCGGTGCCGGCCACGTCGACGACGCCGGTCGTGGTCAGCGGCGGGATCGGGCCCCAGGTGACCGGCAGCTCCGCCCGCCCGCCGTGGTCGCCGACGCCGACGACGGTCGCGGGCAGCGCCGGCGTGCCACCCGGGTACGCCTTGGCCCGCGCCGGCTCGGTCGACCGGAACGTGTCCACGGTGACCTCGGCCGTCGCCGGGACCGTCCGGCCCAGCACGTCGGTCGCGGTGCCGCGGACGGTCACCGTGCCCGGCTTCCGCCACACCTTGGCGGGCGGCATCGTCCAGCTCACCGGCAGCGCGCGGGTGGCGCCGCCGGGCACCGTCGCGGTCACGGTCGCGGGCAGCGCCGGTACCCGGCCGGGCAGCGTGTACGTCCGCGCCGGAACCGTGCCGGAGACGGTCTCGTCGCGCAGCGCCCAGCGCTGGTTCGCGCCGGACGTCGGCGTCCAGAGCCCGGCCGGCGAGCCGTCCGCGGTCGCCTGGCCCGGCACCTCCAGCACCCGGCGCGCGGCCACGTTGATCAGCGTGTACGTCCCGTCGCCGGTGGTGGACACGGTCCACAGTGCACCGTCGTCGGCCGCGCCGGCCGGTGTCTCGGTCAGCACCGTGCCGCCGCGCACGGCCAGCCGCTGCCCGGTGCCCGCGTTCGTCACCGTGTACCGCGCCCGGTTGCCCGCCGAGTCGCCGGCCAGCGTCCACAACTGGTCCGCGCGGGCCGGGTCGCCGGTGCGGATCGTGGCGTCCGCGCTCAGCGACCGGCCGCTCTGCACCCCGTCCAGCCGGTACGTGTGCGTCGCGTCGATGTGCGGCACGGCCACCGCGGACACGCCGGTGACCAGGAACGTGGTCACCGACTCGGCCGGCACGGTCACCGTGGCCCGCCGCTGCGCGACCGGCACCGCGTCACCGCGCACGAGTTTCCCGGACGCGCTGGTCATCACCGGGGTGACGGTGGCGTTCGCGGCGACGGTGCCGAAGCGGGACAGGTCCAGCGTGACGTCCCGGGCCGTGGCGGCCGGGTTCGCGTGCACCACCGTGGCGCCCCGGCCGTCCGCCGTGACCGCGGCCGCGCTGGCCGTGTCGTTCACCTTGACCAGGTGGTCGCCGGGCCGGATGAAGTGGGTGAAGTTGCGGATCGTGTCGTACTTCGTGTTCGTCCTGATCGGGCAGGTCGCCAACGTGTCCGCCGCGGTGCAGTCGAACGGCACGTGGATGCTGCCCCACTGCAGGTTGCCCTCCGCGACCATGTTGTCCGCGTCCTCGATCGGTTGCCACAGCACCCACGCGGTGGGTTCCAGCTCGCGCAGGTCGTCGATGATCCGCTGCGCCATGCCGAGGCCGGAGTCCATGCTCGTGTAGTCGTTGCCCCAGCTGCCCTCGACCTCGCTCATCCACAGCGGGCGCTGCTCGGCCTTGGCCACGTCGCGCGCGGCGGTCCGCTGGCCGGTGCCGTACGTGTGCACGTTCAGCTGTGACACCGCGTCCCGGGCGGCCGGGGTGAGGCCGTACCAATCGGTGACGAACGTGCCCGGGTTCGTCTCGTCCGGGGCGGAGACGCGCGCGTCGGTACGGGCGGTGGCCAGCCGGGCGGCCAGCGCCTCGATCACCGTGGCCTGGAGCGCGGGCCCGGCGTGCGCACCCTCCTGACGCCCGCCGGTCGGCTGCCCGTCCGGCCCGAGCGTGGTGCCCCAGTAGGTGGTGTTCGGCTCGTTCAGCGGGTCGATCGTGTCGAACGCGATGCCGTGCGAGGCCTCCAGGTGCTCGGTGACCCGCACCAGGTACTCCGCGAACTCGTCCGCCCGGTCCGCGCGGATCTGGTCCTGCGACGGGTCGAAGCCGCCGCTGACGTACCCGCTGACGGTCTGGAACCACGGCGGTGAGTTGCTGAACGCCTCCCACGTGTCGACCCGGTCCTTGACCCGGTCGACCCACCAGCGCTGGCGCGGGTCCGCGTCCCAGTCCCAGTGGTCCGGGTTCGCCGGGTCCCACCACTCCCGGTCCTGCGGGCCGAGCGTGGCCGGCGCCTTCCACCAGCCCGGGACCGCACCGCCCGGGCGCAGGTAGGGCTCGACCGCGGGCGCGTTGCCGCCGCCGATGTTGTAACGCGCGATGTTGAGGTTGAGCCCGTCCGCGCCGAAGACCATGTCCACCAGGCGTTCCCGGATCTCGTCCGGGTAGCCGCCGGTGGCGTTCGCCATCCAGACCAGGCTGGTGCCCCAGCCCTCGAATTCCTGCTGCTGGTAGGAGGGGTCGACGGTGACGGTGTGTGCCACGTTCGCGGCGGCTGCCGCGGGTGACGCCGGGAGCACGGCGAGCCCGGCGGCGGCGAGCACGGCCGCGACGCCGGCGGCCGTCGGGGGGAGGAAGCGCATCGGCTGCCTTTCCGCTCGATGGGGACGGCCCCGGGGCGGCCGGTGGCGGCCACCCATGATCGATGTTTACGTAAACATCGACGGGCCTTCGGAAAGTCCATCGTGGTGATCGACGCGTGTCAAGGTGTTCCGGCTGCGTACCGTGCGGAGGCGGCAGTTCTGTTACCAAGGCGATCGGGTGCAACCGCCCGTGGCGTGGACGCGTGTTGATCGCGAACGGCGGGGGACGCCGCGACACAACGGGGAGGGACGGATGACCATGGTCAGCGCAGCGACCAGGGCATTGACCGACGACACAGGACCGCCGACGTTCGAGTCGTTCTACGCGGCGTACTTCCAGCGGTTGTCACTGCAGCTGTTCGCGTACACCGGTGACTTCGGACAGGCCCAGGACGTCGTGCAGGAGGCATTCTGCCGGGCCCTTCCCCGGTGGGAGAAGGTCTCCCGCTACGACGACCCGCTCGCCTGGCTGCGCAAGGTGGCCTGGAACCTGGCGACCAGCCGGTTCCGCCGCCTGCGCGTCCAGCAGGCACACGCCCGTCGTCATCGTGAGGAACACGTCGATGGACCCGGTCCCGACCGGGTCGCGCTGGCCCGCGCGCTCGCCACGCTCCCGGAGAAGCACCGGCGCGCCGTCATCCTCTACCACCTCGCCGATCTGTCCATAGCGCAGATCGCCGAGCAGGAGGACGTCGCCGAGGGGACCGTCAAGTCCTGGCTGCACCGCGGCCGCACCGCCCTCGCCGTCCAGCTCACCGACGCCTGAAACGGAGCACTCCCATGATGGACGAAGAGTTCCACTCGAGCGCGATCGACGACGCGTTCGCCTCCTTCCGCAGCGGCTCCGCCCTGCCCGCGCCGGTCGGCCCGGCCGCGGCACGCGCCACCGTGCGCCGGCGGCGTCAGGTGCGCGCCGGTGTCACCGGTGGCCTGACCGCACTGCTCATCGCGGCTCCGGTGGCCGCCTACGCGGCCGGGGTGATCGGCACGACCGATCCGCCGGTCACACCGGCCACCGCGCCACCGTCCCCGTCCGTCCCCAGCCCGTCGCCGTCGCCGTCCCCGTCGGCGAGCGGGGACGGTCCCGGAACGGTGCCGGACGGCCGGATCGACGAGGAGACGCTGCGGGACTCGACGATCGAGCTGTCCGCCTGGCCGCACGCGGGCCGGGACCACTGCCCGGCCGGTCCGCAGCGGTTCACCGACCATCCGCCCGGCCAGGCGACCGGCCCGCAGGTCATGCTGGAGTCCGTCGTCCATGTCGACGTCGACAGCGACGGGGCCGAGGAGACCGCCGCGGTGATCACCTGCCAGTGGACGCAGGCACCGGAACTGCGGGTCGTCGTCTTCGACCGGGACGAGAACGGGAAGATCATCACGGTCGGCGACGTGATCGCGACGAAGTCCAACGGCCGGGTGGACGGCGTGCCGGAGAACATCCGCGGCGTCCGGGCGTCCGGCAACGACGTCCAGGTCGAGGTCGGCGATCTGATGATCTGCTGCGCCGGTCCGGTCGACGCGATCCAGTGGCAGTGGCGCACCTACTCGCTGGACGGTGACACCTTCCGGCAGACCGGCGGCGAGACCCGGTTCCAGCCGAACCCGGACGCCGGCGTGGACACCGGTTCCTCGCCCTCACCGACCGGCTCTCCCGGCAGGCTGGACGACCTGCGGGTGGAGTCCGCCACGATGTCGGGCACGACCACCGGCGGCACGTTCACCGGCACGCTCAGCATCACGTTCCGCAACGGCGGGCCGCAGTCGGTCCACCCGGTTCTCGGGATCGCGCTCCCGCAGGGCGCGGAGCTCAAGACCGTGCCGTCCGGGTGCGCGCGCGACGACGACGCCGGCGTCGGCAACCCGGACGGGGAGAAGCGTGCGACCTACGTCTGCCCGTATCCGGTGACCCGCGGCGGCAGCGAGGTCAAGGCCGGCCCGTTCGAGGTCACCGGCCCGGCGTCGGCGTTCCCGCCCGGCGCGTCGAAGGTCGCCTACGTCGAGGTCCGCGGCGCCGCGAACCCCGGTGTGTGGCCGGCCCCCGGCGACGCGATGCCGGAGGCGAACCTGGTCAACAACTTCACCAACGTGCCGTTCACGGTCGGCTGATCGACGGGGCCCTTCGCCGCGCGGGGAAGGGCCCCGTCCCACCGGTACACGTCTCAGCCCAGCACGTACACCAGCTCGTCCAGCCATGCGCCGTGCCGGCCGCTGACCCGGACCAGGTGCACGAAGTCCCGCGCCGCCGCCCGCAACGCCGGGCCGGCCTGCGGTCGCAGCCGTTCCATCAGGTACTCGATCGGCACCGAGTCGTCCAGCGCCTCGCGGAACGCGTCCGTCACGCCGGCCTCCAGCACGGCCAGCGCGGGATCCAGCGGCGCGGCCACGCCCGCCACGATCCGGTCCCAGCGCCGCAACCGGTCCACCGGTGACGGGCGGCCGGATCCGTACCGGTCGGTCATCGCGGCGGCCAGGTGCGCGCGCAGCACCGACGACCGCACGCTCGCCGCGGCCGGGTAGGTCAGGTGGTCGAGCCGGCCGTCGCCGTGGCCGAGCATGACGCAGAACGCGCGGCAGCGCTCCGCGGCCGAGACCACGGACGCGGTCAGCAGCAGCTCGCCGAGCACGCGAACCGGATGGCCGCCGTCCGGCAGCAGCCGCGCGGACGCCTCGATCAGCACGTCCGCCGCGAACATGTCGGCCACGGTCTCGGCGCGCACGTCCGCCGGGCGCAGCGGCCGCCGGTGCAGCACGTCGCCGATCAGGTCGTGACCGTCGTGCCGCCGCGCGGCCAGCAGCATGGTGCGCACGGACGCGTCGGAGAGCGGGCCGCGCGCGTACGTGCGCGGGTCCGCGAAGTGGCCGAACTCGTGCGCGAGCGCGAAGAACCACAGCGCCAGCCGGTCCTCGGAGTCGGCGGCGGACTCCAGCGTGCCGGTGTGCGGCGCGGTCCAGTCCCGGTCCAGGAACGCGGCCACGCCGCACCGCGCGGCCAGATCCGGGTTGCCGAGCCGGAGCGCGGTCTCCGCCAGCAGGTGCAGGACCGCCTGGCGGCAGAGGATCCGGCGGGTCCGGGCGGTCAGCCCGTCGGTCAGCAGCACCGTGCGGAGCAGCAGGCCGGCCGCGAGCGAGCGGCGGCTCCACGCCACCGCCGGGCACGGCAGGCCGGGCAGCGCCAGCACCTCGGGCGTGCCGTCGTCGACCCAGACCAGCGTGGTGTCCGCGCCGAGCCGGGCCGCCACGATGTCCAGCACCACGTTCATCGGCGTGTCCGGCTCCCGCGGATAGACCGACCAGGCCACGCCCGCGCCGACGACCGCCGGGACGGTGCGCCGCAGACGCTGCCGCAGCAACTGGTCGGCCTCCACCGGCCAACTATCGGCCAGAATCGATAGCCGGCGGAAGGGGCCGTCAGGTCATCTGTCGGTCCTATGCCAGCGCGGCCACGGTCGCCGGGACCGCCGTGCCGAGCGCGGCCCAGGTGGCCGGGCCTGCCACGCCGTCCTCGCGCAGCACGTGCGCACGCTGGAAGCCGCGCAGCGCCAACTCCGTCTCCAGGTCCAGCACGCCGGTCACCTCCGCCAGGTAGCCGAGCACCAGCAGCCGCTCCTGGAGCAGCACCACCTCGGCACCGCTGTCCTGCGCGTGCAGCTCCGCGCGGTGGCCCAGCGGGCGGTACCAGAGCACGTCCGGGTCCCAGTGGTTGTCCACCGCGTGCGCGGCCGTGCGGAACAGCGCGCGGTCGGCCGCGTTCCGCTGCGTGGCGCCCTGGATGCGGCCGTGGTCCGCGGCGGCCCGCCAGTCACCGACCGCGCAGTCCGCGCGCAGCACCGGCCAGCCGGAGAAGTCCGGGCCGTGCGCCCAGGCCAGGCTGAGCAGCGCCAGCTGGGCGTCGGCCGGCCAGCGCGGGAACCCGGCGAACTCCGGCGTGCGGATCAGCCGGTCCTCCAGCGCGGCCAGCCGGCGCGCGGCCAGCTCGTCCACGCCGTCCTCGGTGAGCCGGACCGCGGTGTGCCCGGCGAACTCCTGCGGCCGCCCGGCCAGGTCCGGCCGGGACTGCACAGCCGAGTACGCCTCCCGGATCTGCCGCGTGGAGGCGCCCGCGGCCGGCTCCTCGGCCAGCACGAACGGCAGCGTGGCCGCCTCGTCCACGGACTCCAGCCGGCACCCGGTGCCGATCGTGACCAGGCCCCAGCCGTCCAGGTAGAGGTACGGCCAGCGGCCCTCGATGGGCTCGGTGAACGCCAGGAACGCGTCGGAAACGGAGCTTCTCATGCGAAGAGCGTAGGGACCGCCGTACCGCTATGCCAGGATTTATGGGTTTTTCGCGCTGATGTGCAGGCCGAGATGCCATGTCGGTTGAGTCGCGGATCAAGCCCCGGTCCGGGGTCTCGGCATACTGGGCGCCATGGTCGACATATCACTCGCCGCGGCCGGGTCCGCCGGCGACACCGCGTTCATCGCCGAGGTGACCGCGCTGGTCAACGACGTCTACGCGACCGGCGAGAAGGGCATCTGGCGCGACGAGACCGCCCGCACCGACACGGCCGAGATCGCGGCGTTCGTGCGGGCCGGCGAGATCGCCGTCGCCCGCCTCGGCACCGAACTGGTGGGCAGCGTCCGGGTGCAACGCCTGCCGGACGGCATCGGCGAGTTCGGCATGCTCGCGGCCCACCCGCGGCACCGCGGCACCGGCGTCGGGCGCGACCTGGTCGCGTTCGCCGAGGGCTGGGCGCGCGACCAGGGGCTGGGCGTGATGCAGCTCGAACTGCTCTACCCGACGGAGTGGCAGCACCCGGTCAAGTCTTTCCTGCGCGAGTGGTACACCCGCATCGGCTACCGGATCGTGCACAAGGCCGACTTCGCCGAGGCCTACCCGGCGCTGGCGCCGAAGGTCGCCACGCCGTGCGACTTCCTGGTCTTCCACAAGGCGCTCTGAACTGGAACGGCACGTATAACCGCGAAAGCACTCGAAACATCCTCACCTGGGTTTCTACTGGTAGGAGAGCCTGGGTGGGGGTTGATCATGGGTCTGTTCCGGACACGGAGCGCGGTGGGTACCGCACCGCGGCCGGTGCCGCGCGACGTGGAGTCGCTGGAGGCGCTGGTGCTCGCGCTGGACGGCGTCCAGGACGAGGCGAGCGCGTGGCGGATCACCGTGGAGAGCATGGTCCGGTCGTACGAGTTCGGCTACGGCGCGGTGTGGCTGCCGGACGGGCACGGCAACGTGGAGGTGCAGTTCGAGACCGGCCGGATCACGCCGCAGATGCAGGCCGTGATCGCGGGACGGCCGGTGCCGGACCGCGCCGGGCTGGTCGGCCGCGCGTTCCAGACCCGGCGCCCGATCTACATCGGCAGCATGACCGAGTGCGACGACTGCCTGCGCTGCCAGGCGGCCGGCCGGGAGGGGATGCTGGCCGCGGTCGTCATGCCGGTGCTGAAGAACAACAAGGTGCTGGCCGTCTTCGAGTACTTCTCGCCGACACCGCTGGACCTGGACGGCCCGCGCACCGAGAAGTGGATGTCCATCGCCCGCATCGCGGAGCAGGCACGCAGCAGCGCGATCGCGGCCGCGGAACTGCGGCAGGTGGCGGCCGACCGGCTCGCGGTCACCGAGGTGGTCACGAAGCTCGGCACGGCGCAGGACAGCCAGACCGCGCTGCGGATCGCGCTGGACACCGTGCGCAGCGCGTTCGGCTGGGCGTACGGCTCGTACTGGGAGATCGACCCGGCGGACAACGTGCTGCGGTTCCAGGTCGAGTCCGGTTCCGCCGGCGACGAGTTCCGGCGGGTGACGCTCGCGGCCACGTTCGCCGAGGGAGTGGGCCTGTCCGGCCGGGCCTGGCGGGCGCGGGACCTGGTGTTCGTGCGCGACCTCGCGGAGGTCACCGACTGCGTGCGCGCCCCGGCGGCGCAGCGCGCGGGCGTACGCTCCGGCGTCTGCTTCCCGATCATGAGCGGTGACCGGATCGCAGGCACCATGGACTTCTTCACCACCGAGTTCATCGAACTGTCCGACTCGCGGGCCGCGGCGCTGCGCAACGTGCAGCAGCTCGTCTCGCAGCGCCTCGAGGTGCTGCGCAACACGGAACGGGCCGCGGAGAACGCGCGGGCGCTGCTGGACACGGTCGCGCGCCTACGGTCGGCCAGCGAGGACGCCACCCACGTCGCGGAGGAGGCGGTCAGCCGCGCCACCACGATGACCGGCGAGGTGGCCGCGCTCGGCCAGGCCTCCGCCGCGATCGGCGACGTCATCAAGATCATTTCGTCGATCGCGGAACAGACGAACCTGCTCGCGCTGAACGCCACCATCGAGGCCGCGCGCGCCGGCGAGGCCGGCAAGGGCTTCGCCGTGGTGGCCGGCGAGGTCAAGGACCTGGCCCGGGAGACCGCCGAGGCGACCCAGAAGGTCGCCGACCAGATCGCCGGCATCCAGTCCAGCGCGGAGTCGGTCTCCGCCGGCATCCACACCACCAGCGAGACCATCGGCCAGATGGACGCGGTCCAGGCCCGGATCAACGAGGTCCTCGAGGAACAGGCCACCATGGCCCGCCGCTTCGAGGCCTGACGCGGTCCCGCGGTCCGCACGATCACCGTCGTGCGGACCATCTGCCCACTTCCGGCGTGGCCGCTTACCCAGTGCTCCCGCGGGCACCGCTCGGCCGCGGGCGGCCTCCCTGCCGGTCCCGCCGCCGGTCACCGAAACCCGGGCCACCCCACCACCCGCGGCCCCGCGCGCCGACATCCCACACGTGCAACGCGTGCGCCGACATTCCACACGTGTGCCGCGTCTCGCGCGGATGCGGAATTCCGCGGGTCACTTGGTTCCCGCTGGTCGCGCGTGACGCACGCTTTGTGCCGTCCGGCTCGTGCCGCGTCATTCGTGCTGCCCGGTTCGTCTCGCGCGGTTCGTGTCGGGCCCTTCGTGTCGGGCCCTTCGTGCCCGCCCGGTTCATGCCGTGCTTTTCTGCCGCCCCTTAGTGCCGCGCGGCTCGCCTCCCGTCGTTGGGCGGCCGTGCCCGATATTTCCGGATATCTCGGCCGAATGAGGCAGTGATCCTTCAGTCGCGTGACTGAGTAAACTAAGTTTACTTCGTTGCGAGAGGGGTTACGGCATGGAGAAGCGACCGAGAGCGCTGACCGCGAACAGCACGGTCGGCGACTGGCTGGACCACGAGAAGGGCGGGCCCGCGCTGCGTGAGCTGCTCGGCCGCGGCGGCATCGACGAGTCCGCGCTCGCGCCGGCGCGTTCGCTGCCGCTCGGCAAGCTCGTCGAGCTGAGCCAGGGCCGGATGCCGGCGGAGGTCGTCGACGGCCTGGTGCTGGCCGTCAACGACGGTGTCGTGCCGGACGAGGACGACGGCGCCTGGACCGAGCGGATCACGCCGGGCCGGTTCGCCGGGAAGACCGTGATCGTCACCGGTGCCGCGTCCGGCATCGGCCGGGCCACCGCCTCCCGGATCCTGCGTGAGGGCGGCCGGGTGGTCGCGGTGGACCTGGCCGAGGACCGGCTGCGCGAGCTCGACGGCGACGTCGTGCCGGTCGCCGCGGACGTCACGGACCAGGCGGCCGTCGACCGGATCGTGGCCGCGGCCGGCCCGCGCATCGACGGCCTCGCCAACGTCGCCGGCATCTCCGACGACTTCTCCGCCGCGCACTCCACCACGGACGCGATGTGGGACCGGATCTTCGCGGTGAACGTGGACGGCCTCTTCAAGCTCACCCGCGCGGTGCTGCCCGCGATGCTGGACGCCGGGCGCGGCGCGATCGTGAACATCGGGTCCGAGGCCTCCGTGCGCGGCAACGCGGCCGGCGTCGCCTACACGGCCGCGAAGCACGCGGTCGTCGGGATCACCCGCAACTGCGCGTTCATGTACGGCGACCGCGGCATCCGGGTCAACGCGGTCGCGCCCGGCGGCGTGGCGACCGGCATCACGCCGCCCAGTGACGAGTTCGGCCGCGCACGGACCGGGCCGTTCATGCGGCTCATCCCGGGAGTGGCGATGCCCGAGCACCTGGCCGCGTCGATCACGTTCCTGCTCAGCGACGACGGCATCAACATCAACGGTGCGGTGCTGCCCTCGGACGGCGGCTGGTCGGTCCAGTAGCGCCGGTCAGGGCGTGAGGACGGCCTGCAGCAGCGCGCCGTACCGTACCGCCAGATCATCGGGGTCGGCGGCGAGCAGTTCCGCGTCGCCGACCACCCACAGCGCATAGGTCAGGCCGCCGACCAGCGCACCGGCGATCCGCGCCCGGAGATCCGCGTCCGGGCCGGAGAGCCGGGCGCGCAGCGGTGCCACGAACGACCGCTCGTGCACCTCGCGCAGCCGGCCCGCGATCGAGGCCTCGCCGCTGCCGCCGACCAGCGCCAGATAGGCGCCCTTGACGTGCGCCTCGGACCGGAGCACGACGTCGATGAACCGCGGGCCCAGCTCGGACAGCGGCACGCGCAGCAGCGGCTCGTCGTCGATGGTCAGGTCCATCGTCTCCAGGAACAGCAGCTCCTTGCTGCCGAAGTAGCGGATGACCAGCGCCGGGTTCGCCTGCGCGTCGGTCGCGATGTCCCGCACCGACGTGCGCGCGTATCCCCGTTCCCGGAACAGCCGGGCCGCCGACGACCGGATCTCCTCCCGCGTCGCGTCCGCCGATCCCCGCCTGACCATGCGCGACATCCTAATTCGCGGCGTTCCGGCCGGCCGGGTCCCCCGCGCGGGAGACCACCGGTTGATCCCCGGACGGGGATTGCTCCGCGGCCCCGGGCCCATAGCGTCGGCGGTGTCGCGCGGCACCGGCCGTGCCCGGCCGCGGAGGAGTGCCATGCCGACCCGTACGGGCCTGGGTGCGGGGCCCGGCGCCGGACGGCCGGTGCGTGGCCGCGCCGTGGTGCCGGTGAGCAACCGCTACGCTGCCCGGGTGCTGCAGCGGCTGCCGTGGATCGAGCGGATCCGCCGCGTCTGGCGGGCACGCAGCGTCACGGAACGCGACGGCGTGGTGGCGCTGCTCCTCGTCGCGCCGGGCTTCTTCCCGCCGCTGGCGCAGATCGGCACCCGGCTGGGTGAGCTGCCGGAACGGCCGCTGGACGGGCTCGGCGTCGCGGCCGGGCTGGCCATGACGCTGCCGCTGGTGCTGCGCCGCACCCGTCCCGCGCTCGCGCTCGCGGCGGTCGCGGCCGGCTTCGCCGTCCAGGAGCTCGGCGGGTACGCGACGTTCGCCAGCGTCGGCCTGCTGGTGGCGCTGTACAGCGCGGGCGCGCACCAGTCGCGCTTCCGCCGGGCCGTCGCCGCGGCCGCGACCGTGAGCTACCTGCTGCTCGTCGCCGCGCTGGTCGCGGCCGGCTCGCCCACCCCGGCCGACGGATACCCGCTGCTCTTCGTGGCGCTGGCCGGCGCGTGGGGGATCGGGGCGTGGGCCCGCCGGGCGCGCGCCACCGAGGCCGAACGGCGCCGGCTCGCGGCCCGGGCCGCGCTGGCCGCGGAGCGCGAGCGGATCGCCCGCGAGCTGCACGACGTGGTCACCCACCACGTCACCGCGATGGTCGTGCAGGCCGGTGCCGCGCAGTTCGTGGCGTCCTCGCCGGAGAAGGTGACCGCGAACCTGACCGCGATCGGCGAGACCGGCCGGCGCGCGCTCGGTGAACTGCGCGACCTGCTCGGCGTGCTCGACCCGGCGCGCCGCGCGCCGATGGACCGGCTGCCCACGCTCGCGCAGGTCACCGAGCTGGTGGAGCAGGCGCGGGCGGCCGGCCAGCCGGTGGAGCTGCGCGCGGTGGGCGAGCACCCGGATCTGGGCGCGGGCCGGGAGCTGGCCGCCTACCGGGTGGTGCAGGAGGCGCTGACGAACGCGATGAAGTACGCGACCGGCGCCCGCACGCTGGTCCGGCTCACCTGCCGCGCCGACGGCCTCGACATCGAGGTCACCACGTCCGGCGCCGCCCGGGCCGCGCCCGGCGTGGGCGGCTCCGGCCGCGGCCTGGCCGGCCTGCGCGAGCGGGTCGAGCTGTTCGGCGGCGCGTTCGAGGCCGGCCCGCACCCGGACGGCTTCACCGTGCGGGCCCGCATCCCGGTAGGAGACCCCGGATGAGCATCACGGTTCTCGTCGCGGACGATCAGGCACTGATCCGGGCCGGCTTCGTCACGATCCTGGACGCGCAGGACGACATGACCGTGGTCGGCGAGGCCGGCGACGGCCGGTCCGCCGTGGACACCGCGCTGCGGCTGCGGCCGGACGTGGTGGTGATGGACGTGCGCATGCCCGTGCTGGACGGCATCGAGGCGACCCGCCGGCTGGCCGGGGCCGGCGTCCAGGAACCGATGAAGGTGCTGGTCGTGACGACGTTCAACCTCGACGAGTACGTGTACGAGGCGCTGCGCGCCGGTGCTGCCGGGTTCCTGCTGAAGGACGCGTCACCACACGCGTTCGTGGCCGGCGTGCGCACGGTCGCACGCGGCGACTCGCTGATCGCGCCCGAGGTCACCCGCCGGCTGATCGGCCGGTACGCGGCCCGCCTGCGCCCGGCCGATCCCGCGGTCACGGCCGGGTCCGCGCTCACGCCGCGCGAGCTGGAGGTGCTGCGGCTGATCGCGGCCGGCCACTCGAACGCGGAGATCGCGGCGCAGCTGGTGATCGGCGCGGAGACGGTCAAGACGTACGTCTCCCGGGTCCTCGCCAAGCTCGGTCTGCGCGACCGGGTGCAGGCGGTCGTCTACGCCTACCGCACCGGCCTGGTCAGCCTGAACGACTGACGCGCCGCCGCCCCGGTGCGACGATCGATCGTGACGGGGATCAGTCGGACACGGGGGATTTGTCATGATCGGGTGGCGAGGAAGCGCGGTGCTGTGCGGTGCACTGGCCGCGGTGACACTGCCGAGCGGCGCGGCCGTCGCGGCCGGCTCCGCGGTGCCGGCCGGGATCGCGTCGGCCGGGATCGCGCCGGCCGAGATCGTGCCGCCCGGGCCGGCGGTGGTGCGGAACGTGGGACTGGACGCGTGCCTGACCGCGGTCAGTGCCGCGACGGTCCTGATGGAGCCGTGCGACGGCAGTCCGCGCCAGGTCTTCCGGATCCAGCCGTCCGGCGGCGCCGGGCACATCATGATCAGGCACAACGGCTGGTGCGTGCGGACCGGCCCGGGCACCGCGCCGCGCGACCCGGCCCGCCTCGATCACTGCACCGAGGAGACGTCCTTCCTCCCCACGTCCCTCTGGCGCGACTCCCGCTTCGTGCTCTACCGGGCCGGCGGCCCGGGCTACTACCCGCTGCGCGCCGGCCAGGTCGGCGAGCCGCCGTTCGTCACCTGGACCGACGACGCGCCGGCGGCCTTCCAGGAGTGGCAGATCCGCCCCGCGATCTAGGCCCTGTATCGACGTGTGCGGCCGGGCTGCGGCGTGGTTCGAGCGCCGGCACCGGGCCCGGCGCCGGTCAGGCGAGGAGGCCGGCGCGGCGGCCGAAGACCGCGCCGGCGGTCAGGCCGGAGCCGCCGGGATAGTTGCCGCTGAACAGGCCGCCGAGCATCTCACCGCAGACGAACAGGCCGGGCAGGTGGCCGCCGCCCGCGGTCAGCACCCGGCCGTGGTCGTCCGCGCGGAGACCGCCGAACGTGAACGTGATGCCGCAGGTGACCGGGAACGCGTAGAACGGCGGCGTGCTGATCGGCAGCGCCCAGTTGCTCTTCGGCGGCGACGTGCGCGCCGCACGCCCGTCCTTGACGGACGGGTCGAACGGCGCCGACGTGTCGATGGACCGGTTGAACGCGGCGACCGTCTCGACGAACGTGTCCACGTGCACGCCCATCGCGTCCGCGAGGTCGGCGGGCGACGACGCGACGATCTCGGTCGCGCCCGGTGCGTCGTACTCCTCGGTGCGCAGCATCGGGCGGGTCGCGGCGTCGAAGACCTGGAACGCCACGCCGCCGGGCTGCCGCAGGATCTCCCCGCCGTACCGGGCGTAGGTGTAGTTCCGGAAGTCCGCGCCCTCGTCCAGGAAGCGCCGGCCGTCCCGGTTCACCACGATGCCCAGCGGATAGCTCTGCCGGGTCAGCCGGTTCGTCAGCGTGCGGTCGCCGGTCCCGGACGCGCCCGCGTCCCACGCCACGCTGTGGCACGACGACCAGTCGCCACCCCGGTCCGCGCCGGCCGCGAGCGCGGCGCGCAGCATGTCGCCGGTGTTCAGCGGCGTGCCGCGGACCAGCGCGCGTTCCCAGCCGTCGCCGAGGTACGCGCGCCGCCACTCCGGATCGGCCTCGAACCCGCCCGCGGCCAGCACCACGGACTCCGCCTCGACCGTGCCACCACCATCCGCGCCACCACCATCCGTGCTGCCGCCGCCCGAGTCCGAGCCCGCGGCCGTGCCGCCCGAGTCCTCGGTGCCGGCGGGCACGCCGAGGCCGGTCGCCGCGCGGTAGCGGACGCCGGTCACCCGGCCGTCGCGCAGCACCAGGGCCTCGGCGCGGTGGCCGTAGCGCACCTCGATGCCGGCCGCGGTGGCCGCGGCCGTGTGCTGTGCGATCAAGCCCTTGCCGCCGCCGGTGCTGCCGATCGCGAGGCCGCCCCAGAACGTGTGCCGGCCGGCCGCGTCCCGGTAGGACTGTCGCTCGTACATCAGGCGGAAGCGCAGCCCGCGCGTGTGCAGCCAGCCCAGCGTGGCGCGGCTCTCCGCGGCCAGCACGCCGGCCAGCACCGGGTCCGTGCGCCCCTCGGTCACCCGTTCCAGGTCGGCGACGAAGGCCTCCGCCGGGTACCGCGGGAGCACGGTCGCCGCGTGCCGGTCGTCGTGGTCCAGGATCCCGGCCAGGTCCGGCAGCCCCGCGTGCGCGACCCGGAACGCGCCGGCCGTGTAGTAGCTGTTGCCGCCGGCCTCGTCCGGCGCGCCCTTCTCCAGGAGCAGCACCCGGCGCCCGCGCCCGGCCGCGGCCAGCGCGGCGCAGAATCCCGCGTTGCCGCCGCCCACGACCACGACATCATAACGATCGTCGATCATGGAGGCCCCCACAACATTGAAAGTCTTGAAGATCCAACTAACTGAATGTATACAGAGACGGGTCGTCGAGTCCACGGCAAGGAGGCGGTGCGATGCGCTGGCGCAGTTCGGTGCCGTACGCGGCCGCCGCGCTGGTCGCGGTTCTGCTGGTCGCGACCACGCTGGCCGGGCGCGGCGGACAGGCCGACGCCGGGTTCCTGGACGGCCGTCAGCTGCGGCTGCTGGCACCGGCCGCACCCGGTGGCGGCTGGGACCAGACCGCTCGCGAGATGCAGGCCGCGCTGCGTGGGACGGCCGGCCGCACCGAGGTCTACAACGTGGCCGGCGCGGGCGGCACGATCGGTCTCAGCCAGTTCGTCCGGCACGACGGCGACCCGACCCAGATGATGGTGTTCGGGCTGGTCATGGTGGGTGCGATCGAGAGTGACGACGCGCCGGTGCGGCTGGACGAGACCACGCCGCTGGCCCGGCTCACCACCGACTACGAGATCCTGGTCGTGCCCGCGGACTCGCCGATCCGGGACCTGTCCCAGCTGACCGAGCGGATGCGCACCGACCTGCCGTCCGTGTCGTTCAGCGGCGGCTCGGCCGGCGGCGTCGAGCAGATCCTGACCGGGCTGATCGCGGGCGCGATCGGCGCGGACCCGGCCCGGGTCAACTACGTGGCGCACTCCGGTGGCGGCGAGGCGCTCGCCACGCTGCTCTCCGGCCGGGCCACCGCGGGCATCTCCGGTGTCTCCGAGATGATCTCCCAGATCGAGGCCGGTACGGTACGGCCGCTCGCGGTCTCCAGCGCGGCCCGGCTGCCGGACCTGCCGACCGTGCCCACGCTGCGCGAACAGGGTGTCGACGTGGAGCTGTCCAACTGGCGCGGAGCGGTCGCGCCGCCGGGGATCAGCGCGGCGGACGAGGCCGCGCTGGAGAAGCTGATCACCGACATGACCGCGAGCGAGGCCTGGCGCCGGACGCTCGCGGACCGTGGCTGGGGTGACGCCACGCTCACCGGACCGGAGTTCGAGACGTTCCTCGACGAGGAGCAGCGCCGCGTCGCGGACGTGCTGGCGAAGATGGGACTCGCATGACGGCACCGGAGGAACGACCGCCCGGCCCGCCCACGGCGAACGATCCCGCCGCGGCGAACGATCCCGCCTCGGCGAACGGTCTTGCCACGCCGGTCGACCCGCGGGACGGGGACGCGGCGGCCGGCGGGACGACGGAGCCCGACGAGGCGGGGGAGGAGCGCGCGACCCTGCTGCTCGCCCTGCTGATGATCGTGGGCGCCGTCGTGGTGCTGACCGACGCCGCGACGCTGCGGGGCGGCGGTGGGCCGGTCGGGCCGGCGGCAGCCCCGATGCTGCTCGGCGTGCTGCTCGGCACGCTGGGCCTGACCCTGTGCGTGCAGTCGCGCGGCGCCGTTCGTACCCTCGGGGCGTTGCGGGACCGGCGCGCGAGACTGGGCCGCCTGGCGGCACTGATCGCCGCGTTGATCGCGTTCGCGGTGGTGCTGCCGTTCGCCGGCTGGACGCTGTGTGCCACCGCGCTGTTCACGGCCGCCGCGCTGCTGCTCGGCGCGCCGCACCCACGCCGGATCGTCGCCTACGGCTTCGCGCTGTCCGGCACCGTGTTCTTGCTCTTCGACGGCCTGATCGGGCTGATCCTGCCGGCCGGACCGTGGGGGTTCTGACGTGGACGCGCTGCTGACCGGGTTCGCGGACGCGCTCACCCCGATGAACCTGCTGTGGGCGCTGATCGGCGTCACGATCGGCACCGCGGTCGGCGTGCTGCCCGGCATCGGCCCGGCGCTGACCGTGGCGTTGCTGCTGCCGGTCACGTTCCGGCTGGAGCCGGCGGCCGCGCTGATCCTGTTCGCCGGCATCTACTACGGCGGCATGTACGGCGGGTCCACCACGTCCATCCTGCTCAACACGCCCGGCGAGAGCGCGTCCGTGGTGACCGCGCTGGAGGGCAACCGGATGGCGCGCGCGGGCCGGGGCGCCGCCGCGCTGGCCACGGCCGCGATCGGCAGCTTCGTGGCCGGCACCATCGGCACGATCGCGCTGAGCTTCGCCGCGCCGCTGGTCGCGGACATCGCGGTCGGGTTCGGCCCGCCGGAGTACGTGGCGCTGATGGCGGTCGCGTTCGTCACGGTCAGCGCGCTGCTCGGCCCGAATCTGGTCAAGGGCGCGGCCAGCCTGGTCATCGGCGCCACGATCGGCCTGGTCGGCATCGACACGCTGACCGGTCAGCCGCGGCTGGACTTCGGCCTGCCCGCGCTGCTCGACGGCGTGGACGTGGTGATCGTGGTGGTGGCGCTGTTCGCGCTCGGCGAGGCGTTCGGTCACCTGATCGCGGGCACCGGCGACAGCCGGGTCAACCCGATCGGTGGCCGGGCCGTGCTGTCCCGCGAGGACTGGCGCCGGTCCTGGCCGGCCTGGCTGCGCGGCACCGCGATCGGGTTCCCGATCGGCAGCCTGCCGGCCGGTGGCGCGGACGTGCCCACGTTCCTCAGCTACTCGCTGGAGAAGCGGCTGTCGAAGCGGCGGCACGAGTTCGGCCGCGGCGCGATCGAGGGCGTGGCCGGTCCGGAGGCAGCGAACAACGCGGCCGCGGCCGGCGTGCTGGTCCCGCTGCTCACCATCGGGCTGCCCACGTCCGCGACCGCCGCGGTCATCCTCACCGCGTTCCAGTCCTACGGCCTGCAACCGGGCCCGCAGCTGTTCACCGAATCCGGCGATCTGGTGTGGGCGCTGATCGCCTCGCTCTACATCGGCAACGTGATGCTGCTGGTGCTGAACCTGCCGCTGGTGCGCCTGTGGGCGCGTCTGCTGACCATTCCGGCGTACGGCATCTACGCCGGCGTGCTGGTCTTCGCCACGCTCGGCACGTTCGCGGCCGGCGGCACCACCACGGACCTGCTGATCCTCATCGGCCTGGGCCTGATCGGGCTGCTGATGCGCCGCGCGGACGTGCCGGCCGCGCCCGCGGTGGTCGGCCTGATCCTGGCGCCGCTGGCCGAGCAGCAGTTGCGCCGCGCGCTGGCACTGTCCGACGGTGACTGGGGCATCCTGCTCTCCGGGCCGCTGACCGTGACGCTGTGGACGGTGGCGATCCTCGCGCTGCTGGCCCCGGCCGTGGTGGCGATGCGCCGCCGGGCCGCCGCGACCGACGACTGACGCCGCTTTCCCTCAACCGGGTCTGATTCGTGCCGATGGGGCATTCGCTGTGTCGTTCACGGGCGAAGGGCCTGTCTGATGAGTCAAGTCGCGGAGCACCGCTCGGGTGGCGTCCTCACCCGTCTGGTGGCCGATACGAAGGTACGTACCAAGATCCTGGCCTCGTCGGTCGTGGTCATCGCGATCACGATCCTGGTCGGCGTGCTGTGCGTGCAGCGCATGTCGTCGCTCGCCGCACAGCTCGACGACATGAACCGGGAGCAGGTCGCCGGCACCGCCCACCTCGGCACGATGCAACAGGGCCTCAGCGGGATGTTCCGCGGCATGCTGCTGTTCAGCCTCGGCGCCGACGCCGCCGCGAAGCAGGACGCCGTCGCGGACACCAAGGAGGCGGACACGATGATCAGCGACGCGCTGGCCGAGTACACCGCGCTCAACGTCGGCACCAACGCCAGCGCGGAGCGGACCACCGCGATCGAGGCGTTCACCACCGGGTTCACCGACTACACGAACCTGCGGGACGTGAACTACTTCCAGCTTCCGCTGCCGGCCGGCTACACGCTGCCGGCCGACCCGCTGGCCGCCTACGGCACGGCCGAGACGGCGATGCGGGACGGGCTCGCGCAGCTGCAGGAGCTGGAGGCGGCGGATTCCGCGGCGGCGGCCGAGGAGGCGCAGTCGTCGTACGCCAACGCCCGCAACACGCTGATCGCGGCCGTGCTGATCGGCGCGCTGATCGCGCTCGCGATCGGCCTGATGGTGGCCCGCGCGATCACCGCGCAGGTGCAGACCGTCGGTGACGCGCTGCGCGCCATGGCGTCCGGTGACCTGACCAAGGACGCGGAGGTGCGTGGCCGCGACGAGATCGGCGCGATGGCGATCGCCACGAACGCGGCCCGCGACGGCCTGCGCACCACGATCTCGGCGCTCTCCGAGAGCTCCCGGACGCTCGCGGACGGCGCCCGCCGGCTCTCCGCGTCGACCGAGCGGATCGCGTCCAGCGCGGCCGAGGCCGCCAGCCAGGCCGACGTGGTGTCGAACGCGGCCGGTGAGGTCTCCGCGAACGTCTCCACGGTCGCGGCCGGCTCCGAGGAGATGGGCGCCTCGATCCGCGAGATCAGCCAGAACGCGAACGACGCGGCCCAGGTCGCGGCGGAGGCGGTCGGCGTGGCCAACCAGACCAACGACACGATCGCGAAGCTCGGCGAGTCGTCCGCGGAGATCGGCAACGTGGTCAAGACGATCACCTCGATCGCGGAGCAGACGAACCTGCTGGCGCTGAACGCGACGATCGAGGCGGCGCGCGCGGGCGACGCCGGCAAGGGCTTCGCGGTGGTGGCCGGTGAGGTCAAGGACCTGGCGCAGGAGACCGCGAAGGCGACCGAGGACATCTCCCGCCGGGTCGAGGCGATCCAGGTCGACACGCAGAACGCGGTCGAGGCGATCGGCGAGATCAGCCGGATCATCGCGCGGATCAACGACTACCAGCTGACCATCGCGTCCGCGGTCGAGGAGCAGACCGCGACCACCGGCGAGATGAGCCGCAGCGTCGGCGACGCGTCCGGCGGCACGTCCGACATCGCCAGCAACATCAACGGTGTGGCGAACGCGGCCCGCGCCACCACGGAGTCGCTGGTCGAGGCCGGCGAGACGGTCGCCGACCTGAACCGCGTGGTCAGCGAGCTGGAGACGGTGGTCGGCCGGTTCCGCATCTGAGGTCAGAAACCGTGCGGGGGTACGGCCGTCGGCCGTACCCCCGCACGGTTTGTCAGGACGGCGAACCCGGCCCGGATCGCCTAGTACCAGCCGGCGGCGTTGGAGTGCTCGAGGGCCGCGCACGGCGTGCTGTAGCGGCCCTTGATGTACCCGAGGCCCCAGATGACCTGCGTCGCCGGGTTGGTCTGCCAGTCGTCCGCGACCGACGCCATCTTGCTGCCCGGGTTCGCCTGCGGGATGCCGTACGCCTCCGAGCTCGGGTTGGCCGCCTTCGGGTTCCAGCCGCTCTCCCGCGTCCACAGCGTGTCCAGGCAGCCGAACTCGGAGACGTCGAAGCCCTGGCCGACCATGACGGAGCAGCCGGTCTTGCGGTGGCCGGAGTAGGAGGCGCAGGACGACGGGACCGGCCCGTCGTACGGCTTGATCGCGGCCTTGGCGGCGTCCTCGGCGGCCTGTGCGGCGGCCGCCTCGGCCTCGGCCGCCGCCTTCCGGCGGCTGACCGCGTCGTTCGCGGCGCGGGCGCGCTTCGCCTGCTCCTCGGCCATCGCGGCGGCGCGCTTGGCCGCGGCCCGCTCGGACTGGTGCAGGCCGGCGGCGAGCTCGGTGTACTCCCGGTGCCGGTCCTTGACGTAGAGCTCCTCGGCGCGGTTCGCCTCCCAGGCGGCCTGCGCGGCGGCGGAGTCCTCGGTGCGGGCGCGATCCTGGTGCAGATAGGTGCCGCCACCGACGCCGGCGATGAGCACGGCCACCGCGGCGGACTTGCCGACCAGCGACTTCACGTGAGGGGTCCCTTCCGCTCGATGGTTCGGCACGCTACCACGATGCGAGAAGTTCTCTCCTGCTCCACGGAGCGCTACCGGACCCCCTTGACGGACTGATGGACATCGATCAGGCTCAGCGTTAGAGAGCGCTCTCCCACGATCTCCTGGAGTCCTCATGTCCGTGAAACGAAGACTGGCGGCGGCGTTGCTGCTGCTCGCCGGGCTGCTCGTGGCCACGCCCGCCGAGGCCGCACCCGTCCTGCTCTCCGAGGCCGCACCCGTCCTGCTCTCCCGCGGCAAGCCCACGCTCGCCTCCTCCGTCGAGGGCGCCGGCACCCCGGCCGCGGCGGCCGTCGACGGCGACGCCGGCACCCGCTGGGCGAGCGCGTTCGCCGACCAGCAGTGGCTGCGCGTCGACCTCGGTGCCACCGCGACGCTGGACCGCGTCGTGCTCCACTGGGAGGCGGCGCACGCCCGCGCGTTCCAGATCCAGACCTCGCCGGACGGGACCGCCTGGACCACCGTCCACGCGACCACCACCGGCACCGGCGGCGTCCAGACGATCACGACCGACGGCACCGGGCGGTACGTACGGGTGCTCGGCACCGAACGGGCCACCGGCTACGGCTACTCGCTGTGGGAGTTCGAGGTCTACGGCAGCACCACGACCTCCGGCGGCGGCACCGACATCGCGGCCTTCAAACCGGTGGCGGCCTCCTCCTACGAGGGTGGCAACGCGCCCGGCGCCGCGCTGGACGGCCGCACCACCACGCGCTGGTCCAGCGAGCACGCGGAGAACCAGTGGATCCGCGTCGACCTGCAGGGCCGGGCCACGATCACCGGCGTGGTGCTGCACTGGGAGTCCGCCTACGGCACCGGCTACCGCATCGAGGTGTCCGACGACGCGGCCGCCTGGACCACGATCTACAGCACCACCACCGGGCGCGGCGGCGTGGAGACGCTGACCGTCTCCGGCATCGGCCGGTACCTGCGACTCGTCGGCACCGCGCGGGCCACCGGCTACGGCTACTCGCTGTGGGACCTGAAGGTGCTCGGCACGGTCGACGCGGCCGGCAGCGCGCCACCGCTGCTGTCCGGGCCGACCCGGCCGCCCGCGACCACCGGGCAGTTCGCGCTCACCGCGCCGGCCGACCAGGCGCTGATCACGGACACCCGGCGGCCCGTGTTCTCCTGGGCCGCGGTCGCCGGTGCCACCCGCTACCAGCTGTGGATCAACGTGAGCCGTACCGACTACGACTTCACCGCGTCCGGCAGCCTGCTGGACGTCTACACCCGGGTCGCGGAGGTGACCGGGACGTCGTACGCGCCGGCCTGGGACCTGCCGGACCGGTGGACCTACCGCTGGTACGTGACGGCCGGCTCGACCACGTCGCAGATCCGCACGTTCGGGCTGTACCGGCCGGCGCTGACCACGATCGCGGACGGCGTACCGGTGATCAACGGTGCCCGGGACGCGAACCGCAGCGGCGCGATCGACCCCTACGAGGACTGGCGCCGCCCGGTCGAGGCGCGCGTGACCGATCTGCTCGGACGCATGACGGCCGAGGAGAAGGCGTACCAGATGTTCTACAACGCGCAGGCGTACCCCCGATCGGGCTGGCACTTCGGCCCCTCGGAGGCGCCCGACCTGCACCGTGACCTGCTGGGGTCGACCGGCACCCGGCTCGGCATCCCGCTGATCTCGGCCGGGGACACGATCCACGGCTTCAAGACCACCTATCCGTCGCAGAGCGCGCTCGCGGCCGGCCGGGACTACCCGCTGCAGTACCGGCTCGGCGACATGCAGCGCCGCGAGCAGGTCGAGCTCGGCACCCGGGGCGTGCTCGGGCCGCTCGCCGAGGTCGGCACGAAGGTGCTCTACCCGCGCATCCAGGAGGGCAACGGCGAGGACGCGTACGTGGCGGCCGCGCAGGTCCGGGCGCTGGTGGCGGGCTTGCAGGGCGGTCCGGAGCTGAACCCGCGCTCGGTGCTGGCCACGGTCAAGCACTGGCCGGGCGAGGGCGCGGGCGGCGAGCAGCTCATCGTGTACGACGGCGTGACCATCAAGTACCACATGATCCCGTTCCGGGCCGCGATGGAGGCGGGCGCGGTCAACATCATGCCGGGGTACGCGGGCAGCTCGTTCCTGGACCCGGGCGGTCCCGGTGCCGGTGACAGCGCGCCGATCCTGGCCTACCTGCGCAACAACCTCGGCTTCACCGGCCTGATCACCACGGACTGGCTGCCGTCCGGCTCCTGGGTGGGCGCGGCGCGGGCCGGCTCCGACGTGATGGGCGGCGCGGACCCGGGCGCGGCCGGCTTCTCGATGGCCACGTTCCTCGCCCAGGTGCCGGCCGCCCGGATCGACGACGCGGTCCGGCGGGTGCTGCGGCTGAAGTTCCAGCTCGGGCTGTTCGAGAACCCGTACGGCGACCCGGTCAACGGCATCTACCGGGTGCACACACCGGCCGACGCGGCGCTGGCCAACCAGGCCGCGCGCGGTTCGCTGACCGTGCTCCGGAACTCCGCGAACGTGCTGCCGCTCCGGCTTCCGGCCGGCAGCGACATCGTGGTGACCGGGCCGCGCGCGACGGACACCGGATCGTGCTGCATCTGGACCAGCTACTTCCACCAGGAGTACGGATCGCTGTCCACGTACGACGCGCTCGCCGCCCGGGCCGCGTCCGCCGGGGTGACCGTCCACCGGGACAGCGCGCCGAATCCGAGCCTGGCGATCGTGGCGGTGGGGGAGCCGTACTACACCCACGCGACGAGCTGGACGCAGACGGCTCCGTACCTGCCGCCCGACCAGCTGGAGCTGATCCGGAGCTGGAAGGCGCGCGGCGTACCCGTGGTGGTGTTGCTGACCATGGCCCGGCCCTACGTGATCAGTGAGTGGCACGAGATCGCGGACGCCGTGGTGGTCAACTTCCGGGCCGGCGAGGAGGTCGGGCCGGCGCTGGCCGGCCTGGTCTTCGGCGATCACCGGCCCACCGGGAAGCTGCCCTGGCAGCTGCCGCGCACGCTCGACCAGGTGCTGCGGCCGGGCGGGCAGGACGTGCCGGCGGACGCGCGGGAGGCGTGGGACCTGCCGTTCGACCTCGGTGCCACGGACGCGCAGCGGGCCGAGATCCGCGCGCACATCGATGCCGGGCGGCCGGTGCCGCCCACCTACGGAAATCCGCTCTACCCCTACGGACACGGTCTGACCTGGTGAGGTGTCGCGGTCCCGCGGCTCCGTCGCGGGACCGCACGTCCGAAGAGCAGCGGACACGCTATCCGGAGGGTACTCTCACTTGACATGGAACTGGGACTGCACATCGCCGACTTCACCTGGGACGGTGGGCCGGCCGCGCTCGGCACCGCGCTCGGCCGCCACGCGCGCAACGCCGAGCAGGCCGGCATCACCCGGATCACGGTCATGGACCACTTCTGGCAGATCCGGGGCGTCGGGCCGTACGAGCACGAGATGCTCGAGGCGTACACCGCGCTCGGCTTCATCGCCGCACACACCGAGACCGCCCTGCTGCACACGCTGGTCACCGGCGTCACCTACCGCGAGCCCGGCCTGCTCGCCAAGGCCGTCACCACGCTCGACGTGCTCTCCGGCGGCCGGGCCGGCCTGGGCGTCGGCGCCGCGTGGAACGAGGACGAGTCCAAGGGCCTCGGCTTCGCGTTCCCGCCGGTCGCGGAGCGCTTCGAGCGCCTGGAGGAGGCGCTGCAGATCTGCCTGCAGATGTGGTCCGACTCCGAGGACGCGTACCAGGGCCGGCACTACCGCCTGGAGCGCACGCTCAACTCCCCGCAGCCGCTCCGCTCGCCCCGGCCGTACCTGCTGATCGGCGGTGGCGGCGAGAAGAAGACGCTGAAGCTGGTCGCGAAGTACGCGGACGCCTGCAACATCGGTCTCGGCCCGGAGTCCGCGCACAAGCTCGACGTGCTCCGCCGGCACTGCGACGACGTCGGCCGCGACTACGCCGAGATCGAGAAGACCGCGATGTTCGCGGTCGACCCGTCCAGCACCACGGAGGACGTGGTCCGCGACGCGAGCGCGGCGCGCGACGCCGGGTTCACGGTCGCCTACGTCTACGCCCACGACATCACCACCCCGTCGAAGATCACCGACATGCTCGGCGAGGCGCTGACCCGGCTCTGACCCGGCACGGTCGGGTGCCACCGCCCGGTGGCACCCGACCGGCGGCGCCACCGGGCGGGTGGCCGCGGTGCGTCACGCCGTCTAAAGTCACGCTGCGTAGGGTTCACAACGACGTCACAGGAAGACGCGGTACGGTCCCGGCGCGCGGAAAAGGGCGTGACGAGGGGAAACGATGGACTTCGCTGATGTCGGCAGGATCCTCCTGCGCCGGTGGCCGATCACCGCGCCGCTGATGTTGCTGACGGTGATGGCGGCCGCGTGGGCGATGCTCGGCCTGCCGCAGCAGGCGAAGGTGACCGGTCACGTCACGTTGCTGCCGCAGCGCGAGCAGTACAGCCCGGCGATCGGTGACACGGTGACGCAGAACCCGTGGACGCCGGTCACGCTGGCCGACGTGATCGAGGTCCGGCTGAGCAGCGCGTCGCTGGCCGAGGAGCTGTTCGCGCGGGGCTACCGCGGCGAGTGGACCGTCTCGGTCACCGACACCGGTGCCGCGATCATCGCGATCGAGGTGCTCGCGGACACCGAGGCGGAGGCCCGCCGCATCATCGACGTGATGGACGGCCTGATCGGCGAGGAGGTCGTGGCCCGCCAGGAGTCGTTCGGCCTGTCCGACGGCTCAAAGATCACCGTTGTCCCGCTGACCGACGCCGACCTGGTCGAGAAGGACAACTCGCAGCGCCGCCGGGTCGCGGTCGTCGCGGCCGGCGCCGGCCTGGCGGCCACGGTCTCCGCCGCCGCCCTCGTCGAGTGGCTCGCCCGCCGCCGCGGGCGCGCGACCACCGGCTACTGACGGGCCGTCACCGGGCGCCGGGGAGCCGGCCGTCAGGTGACCGGCAGCACCGCGACGGTCGTCCAGGTGTCGCCCGACGGCCCGTAGGTGAGGCTGCCGCCGTACCCGCTGATGTCCTTGGCAAGGCTCTTCAGGCCGAAGCCGGAACCGGCGGGGGACCGGGTGCCGTGGCCGCCGGAACTGACGATCGTGATCGTCAGCGACGGGCCGGTGCGGACGGCCGAGACGGCGACGTGGGTGCCGGGACCGTCGTGCCGGAGTGCGTTCGTGGCGGTCTCGCCGACCAGGCGGGCCACGACGTCGCGCAGCGGCGGGCTCAGGCCCGCGGTGAGCGCGGCCGGCAGGTTCTCCGGCAGGTGCAGGCCGGACGCGCGCAGCAGGGCGAGCCGGTCGGGCAGGTCGAGGACCGGTTCGGTGCCGGCCAGCGCGGCGCGGACGTCGGCCAGCGCCTCCCGGCCGGCGGCCAGCACGAGGTCCACCCGGCGCTGGTCGGCCGGGCCGAGCGGCGCGGTCGCGCGCAGCGCCTCGGTCTGCAGCAGCATGACCGTGACCGTGTGGGCGAGCGTGTCGTGCACCCGGCGCGCCAGGCGCTCGCGGTCGGCGGACGCGGCCACCTCCAGGCGCAGGCGGAGGTGCTCGTCGCGCTCGAAGCCGGCCAGCCAGGCGATCATCACCATGACGGCGGCCAGCAGGAAACCCTCGACCGGGCCGTGCCGGGCCGCGCTCGCGGCGGCGACGGCCAGACCGGCGGCCGGGCAGAGCACCCAGCGGGTCAGCGCGGTGCGCTGCGCGGCGGCCGTGAAGATCGCCACGGTGACCGGGAGGAAGCCGATCGCGCGGGCCATCCCGAGGGTGGTGTGCGCCGCGGTCGCGGCGGCCACCACGATCAGCACCGCGGCCGGGAGACGCCGCCGGAACAGCAGCGGGCTCACCTGGGCGACCGCGAGCGGCACCGAGACCGCGGTGCCGGAGCCGGCGAACAGCAGCGCGGCCGCGCCGGTCAGCGCCACGTCGGTGAGCAGCGCGCGGAGCTTTAGCATGGGCACATGATCCGGGTTGTCGTCGTCGACGACCAGGCACTGGTCCGGGAAGGGCTGGGCCTGGTGCTCGGCGCGCAGCCGGACCTGGAGGTGGTCGCGGAGCTGCCGGACGGTCCCGCGCTGCTCACGTTCCTCGAGACGGACACCGCGGACGTGGTGCTGCTCGACCTGTACCTACCGGGCGCGGACGGGATCGAGATCCTGCGCGGCGTCGACGGGCCGCCGGTGCTGATCCTGACCACGGTCGGCCGAGCCGCGGACGTGCGGCGCGCGCTGGCGGCCGGCGCGGCCGGGTTCGTGCTCAAGGACGCGGGCGGCACCGAGCTGGCGGCCGCGATCCGCGGCGCGCACGCGGGCGTGACCGCGCTCAGCTCCTCCGCGGCCCGCCTGCTGTGGCCCGCACCGGAGCAGGACCCGTCCCCGGTACGGCCGCCGGGACCGGCCGGCCGAGGACTGACCGCGCGCGAACGGGAGGTCTGGGGACTCGTCGGGCGCGGCCTGTCGAACCAGGAGATCGCCCGCGCGCTGTCGGTCGCCGAGCGCACCGTGAAGGTGCACGTCAGCAGCCTGCTGGCCAAGCTCGGCGTGACCAGCCGAACCCAGGCCGCGCTGCTCACCCGCGACGGACCTGCCCGAAAGGACTAGATCCTTCGCTCATTCCGCGACCGGCCGCGGGACGGCACCCTGCTGGGGTGAGACGAAAGCTTCTGATCGCCGCCGCCGTCGTCGTGGTGCTGGCCGGGACCGTGGCCGTCGTGAACAGCTCGCGCCTGTGGGGCGGCCGGGCCGGCGACCCGCCGCTGCTGGCGCACCGCGGCATCGCGCAGACCTTCTCGCTGGACGGCGTGCGGAACGACACCTGCACCGCGACCCGGATCCACCCGCCGGACCACACGTACCTGGAGAACACGCTGCCGTCGATGCGCGCGGCGTTCGCGGCCGGTGCGGACATGCTGGAGTTCGACGTGCAGGTCAGCGCGGACGGCCGGCTGATGGTGTTCCACGACAGCACGCTGGAGTGCCGGACGGACGGCTCCGGTGCCGTGCGGGATCACCCGTACGAGTACCTGCGCGGCCTCGACCTCGGGTTCGGCTACACCGCGGACGGCGGCGCGACCCATCCGCTGCGCGGCACCGGCGCCGGCCCGATGCCCACGGTCGAGGAGGTGGTGGCCGCGTTCCCGGACCGGGAACTGCTGCTGGACGTGAAGAACGACGCGGAGGGCGGCCCGGTCGCGGACTACCTGAACACGCTGTCGCCGCAGCGGCGCGCGACCATGGCCGCGTACGGTGGGGACACCGCGATGGATGTGATCCGGCAGCGGGTGCCCGGCTTCCGCGTCGCCTCCAAGAAGATCATGACGGACTGCCTGGTGGCGTACCTCGCGGTCGGCGTGACCGGCATCGTGCCCGGCGCGTGCGCGCACATCGAACTGCACCTGCCGGCACGGTACGGCCGCTGGCTCTGGGGCTGGCCGAACCTGTTCGTGGACCGCATGCGGAGCGTGGACACCCGCGTGGTGCTGGTCGACGGCGACGGCCCGTGGTCCGCGGGCTTCGACACCACCGCGTCCCTCGACCGGGTGCCGGACGGCTGGTCCGGATGGCTGTGGACGAACCGCGTGGACCGGATCGCGCCGTCACTCTGAGCACTGTCCACCGTGGTCGTACGATCCGGCCATGTTCTAGGCTGCGCTCGGTAATCACGGCCTAGGAGAACGATGACGCGCACCACAATCGCCGAGGCTTGCGAGACCGCGATCGAGCGGACCTGGTTCCACCTGGCCGGGCTCGCCCTGATCCTGGTGAACGCGGTCGCGCTGGGCCTGGAGACCTACGACCCGCTCGTCGCGTCGTTCGGGCCGGTGATCCGCGGCATCGAGTACGTCTGCCTGGCCGGCTTCGTCGTCGAACTGCTGATCCGGTTCGGCGCCCACCTGCGGGCGCCGGCCGGGTTCTTCACCGACGCGTGGAACGTCTTCGACCTGCTCATCGTGGTCGCGCCGCTGCTGCCCGGCGTGCGGGAGAACGTGACGCTGCTCCGCCTGGTGCGCCTCGCCCGGCTGGTCCGCACGTTCCGGCTGTTCCCCAGCCTGCGGGTGATCCTGGTCGGCATCCGGCGGGCGCTCCCCGGCCTAGGCAGCTTCCTCTCCGTCATGGTCCTGGTCCTCTACGGGTACGCGATGCTCGGCTGGATGATGTTCGGCGACGCGTTCCCGGCGCAGTACGGCACGGTCGGCCGGGCCATGCTCACGCTCTTCCTGCTGCTGTCGCTGGACGGCATCACGGACACGCTGATGACCGGCCGCGAGGTGACCGAGTGGGCCGTCCTCTATTACGTGTCCTACATGGTCGCGGCCTGCTACCTGCTGACGAACCTGCTGGTCGGCCTGGTGCTGACCGCGCTGCAGGAGGCGCACGAGGAGATGGCCGCGGCCAAGCAGCCGTCCACGGCGGAGACCCAGCGGCTCGCGGACGCGGCGGAGAAGGCGGCGAGCGCGGCCGGCAAGGCGGCGCTCGCGGCGGGCCAGGCCGCGGTCGCCGCCGCGAACCAGGCGGTCACCGCGAGGAACGCCGGCCCGGAACCGTCGGTGCGCGACCAGCTCGCCCAGGTCCGGCAGATCCTGGACGACCTGGAACGGCGCCTGCCCGCGCAACCCGCGCCGGCCCAGCCCGTGCGGGCCGGCCGGTGAACGCGTTCACGCGGCACATGAATACCGCTCAAGCACAGCATGCGGCGCCCGATTGCCACCTGCGGCCGAAGGGGACATCCCGCGGTTGACGGCTCCGGGCGCGCCTGCCGACGCTGGTGATCCCCCGCGGTCTCATCGACGCCAGGAGACGCCCATGATCACCACCAACTCGTCCACCGTCGTCGTCCGGCGGGCGCCCGCGCTCGTACCCGGTGACGTGGTCCGGATCGTCGCGACCGCGCACCCCGGCGACGCCCGCCTCGACCGGGGGCAGGCCGTGCTGGAGCAGCTGGGTCTGGTCGTGCAGTACGGCCGGCACGTCTACGCCGGCACCCGCTACCTGGCCGGCACGGACGAGCAGCGCCTGGACGACCTGAACGCCGCGGTCCGCGACCCGGCCGTGCGCGCGGTGATCGGCGCCCGCGGCGGGTACGGCACCCAGCGGATCATCGACGGCCTGGACATCGACGCGGTCCGCGCGGACCCGAAGATCTTCGTCGGGTTCAGCGACCTGACCGTGCTGCTCAGCCGGCTGTGGCGGGACGCGCGGCTGGTCAGCTTCTACGGCCCGGTCGCGACCTGGGTCGACGACCGCCTCGGCCCGGCCTCGATAGCGTCGCTCCGCGGCGCGCTGATGACCTGCGACGACATCGTGCTCACCCGCGACCCGGCCGAACCGAGCGCGGCGGTCCGGATCGACGGCACCGCGTCCGGACCGCTGCTCGGCGGCAACCTGACCATGATCGCCTCGGACGTGGGCACCGGGTCGCTGCCGGACCTGACCGGCGCGATCCTGCTCCTCGAGGAGGTGAACGAGGCACCGTACCGGTACGACCGCATGCTCACCCAGCTCATCCGGTCCGGCCAGCTGAACCGGCTGGCCGGCGTCGCGCTCGGCCAGTTCACCGGCTCCGGCAGCGGTACGCCGAGCGCCGCGACCGTGGTGGCGGAACGGCTCGGCACGCTCGGCGTACCGGTGCTCGGCGGTCTGCGGGTCGGGCACGGCGCCGGGCAGCTGACCGTGCCGATCGGCGCGCACGCCACGATCGACGTCGCGGCCGGCACGCTCGTGGTCGCACCCGGCGTCAGGTGACCTCGGCGGTCAACAGGCCCACGATCGCGTCGGTCAGCGCGTTCGCGGTCGCGTCCCAGGCCGCCGCGTCCGCGCCCACGCGCTCCTGCTCCGCGCACGTGTGCAGCATCAGCGTGCGCACCATGTCGAAGCGGGCGGCGCGGACCGCGGGCGGCAGACCCGGCAGCAACCGCTCGATGCCCTCGGCCACGGCCAGCAGCTCCGGCACGGCCAGCGCGTCCTCGATCATCACGTCGCGCAGCACCGGGTGCGAGATGAACTGCGCGACGCACCGCGCGTACCAGCTGGGCGCGCCCAGCGCGCTCAGCTGCTCCGTGAACGGCCGGACCATGCACGCCACCCAGTGACGCAGGTCCGTGCGGTCCGGGTGCGCCGCCAGCATCCGCCGCCGGATCTCGTCCACCGGCGCCTGCCGCTCGCGGACCAGCGCGCGGATCAGATCCGTCTTCGTCCCGAAGTGGTAGCCGACCGCGGTGTTGTTGCCCTGCCCGGCCGCCTCGCTCACCTGCCGGTTGGAGACCCCCTCGACACCCCGCTCGGCGAAGAGGCGCTCGGCGGCCGCGAGGATGCTCTCCCGGGTGGCCAGCGCGCGTGTGCTGACCCGGGCGGGGCTGGACGTGTCGGGCATCGGATCACTCCTGCGGGCGAGGTGCCCGACATTCTGCCCCGGCTCAGGCCTCCGCCGCCTCCGGGTCCGGCTCGGGCGTCTCGCGCAGCCGGACCTTGGTGATGGCGTGACCGGTGATCTCGACGACCTCGAGCGTGAGCCCGGCGGTGGCGACCACCTCGCCCGGGACCTTGGGGATGTGGCCCAGCCGGGCCAGGACCAGGCCGGCGATCGTGGTGTAGTCGCCGTCGTCGTCGGCCGCGGCCAGCTCGATGCCGATGTCCGGCAGGTCGTGGATGGGGAAGCCGCCCGGGAGCAGCTGCGCGCCGTCCGGCTCACGGACCACGGAGAGGATGTCCCGGTCGGTCTCGTCGTAGATCTCACCGACGATCTCCTCGACCAGGTCCTCGATGGTGACGATGCCGTCGATGGCACCACGCTCGTCGACGACCAGCGCGAACTGCTGGTGCTGCGCGCGGAGCTGGCGGAGCGCGTCGGACACCTTCAGCGTCTCCGGCAGGAACACGGCCGGGGAGGCGAACTCGCGCACCGGGCCGGTGGCGTCGTAGAGGTCACGCAGGTGCACCATGCCCACCACGTCGTCCAGCCCCATCGGCCCGGTCACCGGCGCACGCGAATGGCCCGACTCGATCAGGCTGCGCAGCGCGTCGTGCGCCGGCGTCTCCGCGCGCAACGACGTGACGTCCCGGCGCGGCACCAGGATCTCCCGCAGGATCCGGTCCGCGATGTCGAACGCGCCGCTGATGATGGTCCGCTGCTCCGGCGAGAAGTCCCGCTGCGCCGTGATCATGTCCCGGATCTCCTCCGTGGAGACCTCCTCACGGCCCGCGCCCGGATCACCGCCGGTCAGCCGGACCACCAGGTTGGTGGTCGTGCCGAGCAGCCAGATCACCGGCCGGGAGACCGTGGCGAGCAGGTCGAGCGGCCGGGCCGCGAGCAGCGCCCACCCCTCGGCACGCTGCATCGCGATCCGCTTCGGCGCCAGCTCCCCGATCACCAGCGTGACGAACGTGAGCAGAATCGTGACCAGCACGATCGCCACCGGCTCCGCCGCGTCCCCGAGCCCACCCAGCGGCCCGATCAGCGGCCGCGCCAGCGACGTCGCCGCCGCCGCCGACGCGAGGAACCCGGCCAGCGTGATGCCGATCTGGATGGTGGACAGGAACCGGTTCGGGTCCCGGGCCAGCCGGGCCAGCGTCCGGCCACCCCGCGACGTCCTCTCCAGCCGCTGCAGCTGACTCTCCCGCAACGAGATCAGCGCCATCTCGCTCCCGGAGAACGCGGCGTTCACGAGCACGAGAATCAGGACCAGCGCAACCTGCGCCCCATAGCCACCCACGGCGAGCCTTCCGAGAACCAACGACCGGCAGAGATTGATCCATATTCTGCCAGTTGGCGTGCGATATCCGGGTTGACCTGGGACAAAGTCACGTCGGCCGGTCGGAATCCACCGGGCCGGCGGATGTGTTTCCGGTGCTGGGCGAGGACCGGGTCGCGTTCGGTGCCGGCGACGGGTCGTGGCGCCGGCCGCGATCCGGGAGGCGGTGGGCTGCCCGGTCGAGGGCTGCGGGACGGATCCGGACTTCTGCGGGCTGATGACCTGGACCGCCGCTACTGGCGCGCCCCGCTGTGGAAAGCGCGTCCCGCTGTGGAAAGCGCGCCCCCGACGGAGCGGCGCCCGGGTGCGGTACGGAAGCGTGGCCGTCGTGTCCACCGTGGATGGCGGTGCTATTGATCACGGGGCGCACCACGTACCGCCGCGACGGTCCTGACATTAGATTTAGATCTTCTGATGTCCGGGCCGGGCGCTCTGCCCCCGGAGTCTCTCCGATCGAAACGGGTGGGCATGTTCGTGCGAAGAATCGCCACGCTGGGGCTGGCGATACTTGTGACAGTCGGTTCGGTGGCGAACAGCGCCGCGGCCGAGCCCGGCGAGCCGGCACCGGTGGTGAGCGAGGACGTCTTTCCCGGCGCGGTGCTCGGTGGTCCACGGACGGGGCCGCTCGCCACGTCGGTGCCGGCGGTGGGCGGTGACTCGCTGCGGGCTCTCGCGGCCGAGCCGACCACCGGCTTCACCTGTGACGGGACCGCCGGGCCCCGGGTCGAGGTGCTGTACGTGCGTGAGGCGTCGATGCCGGACCGGTACGCGGCGATGCAGCCGCTCATGCAGGCCTGGCTGGTCAACACGGACGCGGCGTGGAACGACGGCGCCGCCCGGCACGGCCGCAGCCGGCACATCAGGTACCTCACCGAGACCGTGGACGGTTCGTGCCGGGCCGTGATCCGCAACGTCGTGGTGCCGGCGGGCGCGCTGGCGACGTTCGACGCGTCGATAGCCGCGGTCAAGGCACTCGGCTACAACGCCGCCTCGAACCGCAAGTACCTGATGATCACCGAGGCCACGGTCGTCTGCGGGCTGGCCCAGACCACCGACGACGACCAGCCGGGTGCGGCGAACCTGGCCAACACGGCCGTGCGGTACGCCCGGGTCGACGCCTCCCCGAACTGCCTCGGCGCGAACGCGATCGCGCACGAGTTCGGGCACACGATCGGCGCGATCCAGGACAGCGCGCCGCACCACAGCGAGCCGGGGCACTGCAACCAGGGTTTCGACCTGATGTGTTACGCCGACACGTTCTCGCTGGACTGCCCGCAGTACGACCACAAGCGGATCCCCGACTGCGCCTTCGACGACTTCTTCAGCACCCAGCCGGCGGCGGGGACCTACCTGGCCACGCACTGGAACACCGCCAACAGCGTGTACTTCCGGGCCGGCACCACCGCGGACAACCAGAACTACCCGCGCTCCGGCTGGACCTACTCGGTTCGGAACGTGGCGTCCGGCGCCGCGCTCGACATCGACCCGGCCGGTGGCGCCGTGCGGGATTCGCTGAAGTACCTGCACGCCACCACGGCGTCGAGCACGGCGCCCAGCCAGAAGTGGCTCGTCACGTACGACACCGGTCTGCAGTTGCAGAACCGGGACAGCTTCTACTGCGTGGACACCGCCTACAGCGGCGTGACCGTGGGAACCCGTGTCCTGCAGTACCCGTGCAGCGGGCAGGACGGCATGCGGTGGGCCTACCTGCCGCACGCGGACGGCACGTTCACGATCCTGAACTGGCGCAACGGCCTGGCGCTGACCCAGCCGACCACCGCCGGGGCCCTCGTCGACCAGCAGGTCTACACCGGTGAGGCGAACCAGCGGTGGTCCTTCACGAGGATCGCCGACCCGGCCGGGCCGGTCGACAACGCGGTCTACAACATCGCCGCGCTGAGCAACCGGGCGAGCCTGGTGGCGCCGGTGGCCGCCCAGGTGGGCGAGGTGATCAGCCACGCCGCGCGTAGTGCGAACACCACGCAGCAGTTCCGGCTGGACGCGATCGGGTCGTACTGGCAGCTGGTGCACGTGCGCAGTGGCCTGTGCGCCGCGAACACGCAGGACGCGACGGAGGGTCTCGACCTGACGCTGCGGACCTGCAGCGCCAATCCGCTGGGGCAGCAGTGGACGCTGCGGCCGGTGGCCGACTCGCGGTTCATCCTCGTCAACCGGCACAGCGGGAAGGTCGCGACGATGACCACCGGGCTCGGTTCCCCCATCGAGCAGCAGACCGTCACGCCGGACAACGAGGCGCAGATCTGGGCGTTCGAGCGGGTGTGACCACCGTCTGACGTGCGGCGCCCGTCGCGTGAGCGCGGGCGCCGCACGCGCACATGTCACGCCCGCGTGCGTGTACGGAAAATGTGCGCGCGCTCTTTAGTCTCGGCGCCGACGTGACAGCGACATCACTGCTCCGGCCTTCGGAAAGGGACCCATGCGACATCACTCCCGGCTGCTCGCCGCCGGCCTCAGCCTCCTGCTCGGCGCGGGCCTGGTGGCGCCCGCCACCGCCGCGTCGGCGGCGGATCCCACGGCGAGCGCGCTGCTGCTCTTCGACGGCGGCGGCGAGTCCTTCAACGACGTCACGTACCACTCGTTCCGGATCCCGTCGCTGGTGCGCACCACGCGGGGCACCCTGCTCGCCTTCGCCGAGGGCCGGGTCGCCTCCAACCGCGACTACGGCAACATCAACATGATGGTGAAGCGCTCGGAGAACAACGGGGCCACCTGGTCCGGGCTCGGCGAGGTGACCGGGCAGGGGCAGGGCACCTGGGGCAACCCGACGAGCGTGGTCGGCGCCGACGGCACGATCTTCCTCTTTCTCTCGTGGAACGCGGCGGGCACGAGCCAGTTCGGCGACGAGGGCACCACCCGGATCAGCGCGTGGGGCGAACGCCGGGTCAAGCTCTTCACCAGCAGCAAGGCCGAGGACGGCACGGTGTGGCACGGCCCGGTCGACCTCACCTCGGCGGTGACCCCGCGGACGCACGCGGACGGCTCCGTCTGGGACTGGGACGCGGTCGGGCCGGGCGCCGGGATCCTCACGACGTCGGGGCGGCTGATCGTGCCGGCGACGAACCGCAACATCTACAGCGACGACGGCGGCGTGACGTTCCAGAGCGCTCCGATGGCGGCCGGGCAGGAGGTCACCGGCGAGAGCACGCTCGTCGAACTGACCGACGGACGGTTGATGCGCAACGACACCCCGGTCGGGTCGGTCTGGTCGACGGCCAAGACCAGGTGGGTCGCGCGTGGCACCATCGAGGGCGGCTTCGGCCCGTACGCCCCGGAACCCGCACTGCCGGACCCGCACGCGGAGGCGTCGATCCTGCGGTACAACCTCAACGACCCCGCGCGTCTGATCTTCCTCAACTCCGCGAGCACCGGCACGCGCACGGCCATGCGGATCCGGGTCAGCACGGATGAGGGAGAGACCTGGTCGGCCGGCCGTGCCCTCGCGACCGCCCCGCTGCCGGCGTGGCCGCAGCTGGGCACCGGCCGGGTCGCGGAGGGCGGCTACTCCAGCATGGCGAAGACCGCTGACTTCACGGTGGGCGCGCTCGTCGAGGTCAACGAGGACACCGGGAACAGCCCCACGTCACACCGGTCGATCGTCTTCCGCAAGCTGAACCTGCCCTGGATCACCGGCTGAGCGGCGTGGCCGCCCGTGCCGCTCCACTCGGACGGTGGACAGGTACGGTGCGGCCACGGCCTCGGCCGGAACGTGACAGTGATCGTCCGCGCGACCCGACGCCGGCCCGGCCCGGCGTGGTGCGGTACGGCCCGCTCAGAAGTCGTCGTGGGACAGCTCGCGGCGAAGCGTCGACAGGGATTGCGTGATCAGCCGGGAGATGTGCATCTGGGACAGGCCGATCCGCTCGGCGATCTCCAGTTGCGTGAGGTTGCCGTAGAAGCGCATGGTCAGGATCCGCGCGTCCCGTTCGCTGAGCCCGGCAAGGGCCGGGCTCAGCGAAAGCCTGAGGTCCGTCAGCGCGAATCCGTGGTCCTCCGCACCGAGCGTGTCGGCCAGGGTGAACAGTCCGTCGGTGCCGACCGGGGCGGACAACGAGACCGCCCGGTACGCGAGGCCGCCGCTGAACCCGTCCAGCGTTTCGTCCTCGGTGATGCCCAGGTGCGCGGCCACGTCGGCCACGGTCGGCGAGCGGCCGAGAACGTGGGTGAGTTCCGCCTTCGCCGCGGTGATGTCGACGTGCCGGTCCTGAAGGGAACGCGGAACGCGGACCGCCCACGTGCGGTCCCGGAAGTATCGCTTGATCTCGCCGGTGACGGTGGGGACGGCGAACCCGATGAATCCGGTGCCGTAGCCGGGATCGTACCTGTCCACCGCCTTGATGAGCCCGACGCTGGCGACCTGCAGCAGGTCGTCGTCGGACACCCCGCGGCCGCGGTACCGGCGGGCGAGGCGCCGGCACAGGGGCAGCCACGCCTCGATCGCCCGATCGCGGAGCGCCGGTCGCGCCAGGTCACCCATCGGCACCGCGGTCATCGCCGCCAGGACGCCGATCGCGCGGACGACGCTCCGATCGGCCGGCGACGGGTGCGTTCCGTGGCCGGGTGCCGCGGTGCCGGTGGACCCGTCGGGGCCGGCGGTGCCGGCGGACCGCGCGGGCATGGTGCGGCGCCCCGGCCGGGTGGAGGGGAGCGGCGATCGAACGGTGATGCTCATGGCAGGTCCCTCCCGTCCGCCGACGGCGTGGTACGCACGGCGGCGGACGGTGTATGTGGGATGGGAAGGTCAGCGATCGCCGTTGCGCCGGCGCGGCGGGGTGACGCGGGCCGGACCGGTCATCACGGTCAGGATCGCGGCTCCCACGCCGGCGCTGAGCAGTGCCAGCACCAGCGGCGTCGACCCCTGCCAGCCCAGCAGGCCGGCCTCGACGGCGCCGGTGTTCCGCACCATGAAGATGATCGTCACCACCAGGAGCGACGCGGCGGCGCAGCTGCCGAGGCGGCCGGCGCCGGTCCGGGTGCGGTGTGTCGCCGTGCGCCGCGCCGGATTCATGGCATCGGCGGGCGGAATGTGGTCCTCGCTGGACGACATGCGGGTTGCCCCCTAACGGGGCTCGCCGGGCGACGGCATCGCCACGTGGATGGCGTCGGCGCCGGACGATCCGATGGTACGCCTGTTCGCCCCGTGCCGCCGGGCGCGCCGGCCGTGGGAGGCCTCGCCCGGATGCCGGCCGGCGGGTGACCGGCCGACGGCGGATCGGGCCGCCGGAGCGACCGCGCCGGGCAGCGCCTGCTCGGGGATGATCTGCTCGGGCGGTCCCGGCCGCTGCGAACCGGCCGGGTTCGCGTGCGCCGCGGCGAGCGGAGCGCGGCTCGGCGAGCGGCCACGTTCCGGCACATCGCCGCGAACGGCGTAGGGTGAGGGTCCGACGCGTGGCGGTCCGACGGCTTGTGGCCGAACCCCAGGGGCGCGGTGTCTCACCGACGTGATGTGGGGTGGATCGTGCAGAGCATCGACAGTCATCATATGGATGATCGACAGAAGTTGATCACCGTGGCGCTCGCTGAGATCGCTGCGGGGGAGCACGGCGACACGATCGAGGCGGCGCACGCGTTGACCCGGTGGAGCCTGCGTCTGCTGGACGTCCGCGGGGTGGGCGTCATGATGGCCGATGACCGTGGGGTGCTGCGCTCGGTGGTGGTCTCCTCCGACGCGGTGCGGGTGCTGGAGGCCGCGGAACTCGATCGGGGGAGCGGGCCGTGCGTGGAGTCCCACCGCCGCGCGCGCGTGGTGATCCACCATGACCTCGACGTGCCGGACGACCGCTGGCCGGAGTTCGGGCCACAGGCCCGGGCGGGTGGGATGCGCGCCGCGCACGCGGTTCCCGTTCGTGATGGTGGCACGGCGATCGGTGTGCTGAACCTGTTCCGGGCGTCAACCGGTGGGTTGACCGCCGCGGACGCCGCGGTCGCCCAGACGCTCGCCGACGCCGCCGGCGTCGCGGTCTCCCGGCCGCCGGCCGAGCGGCAGGCGAGCACCGGGGAGATCGCGGCCGCGCTCGCCGACGCGGCGGTCATCGAACGGGCCAAGGGCATGTTGGCGGTACGGCTGCGCGTGGAGATCGACACGGCGTTCGCGGTGATGCGGCGGTTGGCGCGCGATCGCGGCGACGGGCTGGGGGACCTCGCGGCCGCGGTGGTCGCGGGCAGCATCACGGTCGCCCTGCCGCTGTCCGTCGATTCGCGGCCACCCGACGCGGCGGAGACGGAGTAGCAGGGAGCCGATGACGATGACCATGGCGACTCCTGCCCGTGGTGCGGTACGCCACCGGCGGCACGGTGCCGGACTCGAGCCCGGTCAAGGCCGGTAGTGGAGGCCGACCCCGGACTCGCGGCCGGCCATTCGGACGACGAGCGGCGCCGTCTGCGCCGGCTGGTGTCCGCGCTGCGCGCCCACGGTGGCGTCGGCGCGGTGGCCACGCTGTGCCACGCGGACATGCCGGATGTCGACGGTGTCGTCTTGACCGTCGACGCGGCGCACGCCGGGCGGATCATTCTCAGCGACAGCGGCCCGCACGGCGACCAGTTGGAGGATCTGCACGCCGTCCTCGGCGAAGGGCCGTGCATCGACGCCGTCGTCACGGCCGTTCCCGTCATGGCCGACGATCTCGCCCGCCCGCACGCACGGGTGAACTGGCCGCGGTTCGCCGAGCACGCGCCGGCCCGCGCGATCCGGGCGGTGTTCGCCCACCCGGTCCTGGCCGGCGATCGGCTGATCGGTGTACTGAGCGCGTATCGCGCGGACGCGGGGTCGCTGACCGCCGCCGAACGCGAGCAGCTCGGCCGGTACGCGACGGCCGCCGCGGTCGTGCTTCTGGATCACACGCCCGTGCACCGGGCCGGCGGACTCGACCTCGTGCTGCCGGCCCGCGCCGGGGAGGTGCAGCAGGCCGTCGGCGTGGTGATGGAGCTGGCCGGCGTCGACGCTCCCACCGCGCTGCACCGGCTGCGGGACTACGCGCGGCGCAGCGCGCGGCCGATGCAGGACGTGGTGGCCGAGGTCAGAACCTGCCGGCTGCCCTTCGACCCGAGCGCGGTGCCCTGACCGCCCGCCGCCGTTCTTCGTGACTGCCCGGCGGGCGGCACCGGCCGTGGTCGCGTTCTTGGTACGATTTCACGACCCCGATGTCGCTGCCCCAGTCCCAGGCGGCCCCTGGCCTGAAGTGGTGCCTGAAGCGGTGCCTGGAGTGAGCGGTGCCTGGAGTGAAAGGTGCAGCCGTGCGCGGCCACATGTTCCACCGGTGCCCTGTTCCGTCGGGCCGGCGCGGGCGGGAGTCCGGGCCACGGCGCCGGTGAGCGGCATGGACGATCACACGACGTCGATCAGAGGGCTCATCGCGCTGCAGCCCGCGGGCCCGGGCGGCTCGGCCGGGTTCCTGCAACGGGTGTGTACGGCCGCGACGGTGGCGCTGTCGGCGTCCGGTGCCGGCATCAGCGTGATGACCGACGACGGGCTACGCGGAGTGAGCGCCGCGTCGGACCAGCAGAGCGCCGACCTCGAGGAGTTGCAGTTCGTGCTGGGCGAGGGCCCGTGCATGGACGCGTTCGCCACGCGCCGCCCGGTTCTGGTCCCGGACCTCGCCGACGGTGCGACGGCCCGCTGGCCGATGTACACGCCGGCGGCCCGCGAGGGCGGGGTCCGCGCGGTGTTCGCGTTCCCGCTGCAGGTCGGGGCGGCGCGGATGGGTGTCCTCGACGTGTTCCGCGACTGCGCGGGCCCGCTGACCGCCGACGAGCTCCCGCTGGCCCTCGCCTTCGCGGACGTCACGGTGTCCACCCTGCTGGACCGGCAGGAGGATGCCGTCATCGTCGGCACCGGCGACGATCTGGCGGAGGCGGTCGAGTATCGCGCGGAGGTGTTCCAGGCGCAGGGGATGGTGATGGTGCAGCTCGGGGTGACCATCAGCGAAGCCATGGCGCGCATGCGTGCGTACGCGTACGCCGAGAACCGGCCGCTGAGCGAGATCGCACGGGACGTGGTCGCACGCCGCCTGAGGTTCGACCAGGATCACCCATGACCACACACCCCACAGCCTGGAGGCGGGCATGACCACTGTTTCCGTACAACGATTGGCGGACACCTTCGTCGAGGTCGCCGACACCCTGATCGCCGAGTTCGACCTGATCGAGTTCCTGGACATGCTCAGCGAGCGGGCCGCCCGCATCGTCGACGCGGCGGCGGCCGGGGTGGTCCTCGCCGATCAACGGGGCCGTCTCGCGTTCATGGCGGGTTCGGACGAGAACGTCAAACTGCTGGAACTCTTCCAGTTGCAGAACGATGAGGGCCCGTGCCTGGAGGCGTTCCGCACCCGGTAGCCGGTGATCAACGTTGACCTGGGCGGGGCGTCCGCCCGGTGGCCCCGTTTCGCGCCCCGGGCGACCGGAGCCGGTTTCCAGTCCGTGCACGCGTTCCCGCTGCGGCTGCGCGATGAGGCGGTCGGGGCACTGAACATCTTCGGTGCCACCAAGGGCGACGGTCTGCAGAAGGACGATGTAGCGATCATGCAGGCTCTCGCGGACGTCGCCGCCGTCGGGCTGCTGCAGGAACGCGCCATCCGCCGTGCGGAGGCGCTGACCGAGCAGCTGCAGGGCGCGCTCAACAGCCGGATCGTCATCGAGCAGGCCAAGGGCGCGACCGCGCAGGCCCGCAACATCAGCGTCGACGAGGCGTTCGTCCTGATCCGCGCCTACGCCCGCCGCCACAACCGCAGGCTGACGGACGTCGCGCACGCCATCGTCATGGACCCGAACGGCATCGACCTGAACCAGCCGCGGTAGTTCCGGGCCCCCGGCGAGGGCCCGGCCGCGGTCGTTATCTCCGCGCGTGCGTGGCGGCGAGCGTGCTGGCCAGCGCGTCCGGGGCGGACAGGAACGGGGAGTGGGACGTGTCCAGGTCGATGACGGTGGTCGGGGCGGCCGAGATCGCGTCGATCTCGGTGACGAAACGGCGCTGGAGTGCCGCCGGGACCGCCCGGTCGGCGGTGCAGACCAGGTAGGTGTGCGGCACCCGCCCGTACCGGGCCGGCGTCACCGGGAACGTCTCGCCCGGGATGCCGGCGCTGCCGTCCGTGCCGAGCAGCGCGATGGCCGCGTCCGCGGTGGCGGCGTCCACGTCGTGGTAGAAGCAGCCGCGGATCGCCGCGCGCCGGGCCGGGTCGGCCGGGTCGATGCGCAGCGCGCCGGTGGCCGCCGGGTCCGCGCACAGCAGCGCGCCGACCTGCTCGCCCGCGTTCTCCGGCAGGCCGAGGTAGGCCACGGCCGGGCGGCCGGCGACCGGCGCGAACGCGGTCACGTAGATCAGCTCGGCGAACAGTTCCGGTGCCAGCTCGGCCGCGCGCGTGGCGACGATGCCGCCCATGCTGTGCGCGACCACGACGGCCGGCCGCCCCAGTTCCCGCAGTTGCGCGATGAGCGTGTGCGCGGCGGAGGTGGCGGTGACGTCCGCGACCGGGGACGGCGCGGTCGCGAACGCGGCCGGGTCGAACGGGCGTGCCCAGCGCGCCTCCGGCGACCCACCGCGCAGACCGAAACCATCGAGATCAACAGCCAGCGAGGGTACGCCGAGGCGGGCGAGCCGCTGCGTGACGGGGCTCCAGGCCCAGGGGCCGTGCCAGAAACCGTGGACGAGGACGATCGGAGTGGTGTTCACGCCGGTCACGCTAGGCACGGCCGGACGCGGCAACCACGCACAACCAGGACGGGGTTAACGCTGCGGGGACCGGGCCAACGCCGCGAGCCGGGCCTCGGTGCCGGTGCCGGCGATCGGGTGCAGCAACAGCAGCCGCTGACGGGAGTGCGGGCTGGTCACCACGACGCAGCGCAGGTGCAGGCCGTCGATGTGCTTGTCCGAGCAGTGCAGCGCGGACACGTCGTGCTCGTCCCACATCCGGGTGAACTCCGCGCTGGCCGCCCGCAGGTCGTGGACCAGCGCGACCGCGCTCTCGTCGTGCCCGCGCCGCGCCACCACCGCGCGCAGGTCCGTCACGTACGCCCGCGCGGTGCCGGTGTGGTCCTCGCCCGGCTCCAGCAGCTCCCGCCAGGCCGGTGCGGTGAACCAGCGCCAGACCAGGTTCCCCGCCCAGCCGGGCCGGCCGGTGAACGGTCCGAACAGCGCGATGTTGAGCGGGTTCTGCGCGATCACGGTGCCGAGCTCGTCGGCGAGGTAGCCGGGCGTGAGCGAGTTCGCGTGCAGCAGCGACAGCAGTCCGGGGTCCGGCGTCTCGTCCCCGTCCGGGCTGCCCGGCGCGGCCTGCCCGGCCAGCCGGAACAGGTGCTCCCGCCGTTCGCCGGTGAGCCGCAGCGCGCCGGCGAGCGCGGCCAGCGTCGCGGCCGACGGATGCGGGCCGCGGCCCTGCTCCAGCCGCTCGTAGTAGGTGACGGACAGGTGCGCGAGCGCGGCCACCTCGTCCCGCCGCAGGCCGGGCGCCCGTCGTCGCCCGCCGTCCGGCAGGCCGGCCGCGCGCGGGCTGAGCGCGTCGCGCCGCCGCCGCAGGAAGTCACCGAGTTCGGCCAGCCGGGCGGTACGCGAGTGGGGCGCGATCGTCACCGGCACACGGTAACCGGTGCCGGATGAGCAGCCGGTGAACTGGTGCCCGGGCAGCCGCGTATCGCACTGTGCACGACGCTCGCTCGTTCGCGGAAGAAAGGCACCACCTGTGGCGCACAACGGCATCGACGTGGCGGGGCTGGCGGCGGCCGTCACCGGTCACGTCGCGGTACCCGGCGACGACGGGTACGACGCGGAGTGCGCGACGTACAACCCGTACACGCCGCTCCGCCCGGCCGTGGTGGTCGGCGCCGTCAGCGGCCGGGACGTGGCCCTCGCGATCCGGTTCGCGGGCGAGCACGGCCTGCCGGTCGGCACGGTCACCACCGGCCATCAGGCCCGCGGTGTGGACGGCGGCGTGCTGATCAACCTGCGCCGGCTGAACCGGGTGAGCGTGGACCTGGAGGCGCGCACCGCGCGGGTCGGCGGCGGCGCGCTCTGGGCCGAGGTGCTGGCCGCGACCACGCCGCACGGGCTGGCCCCGGTGCACGGTTCCGCGCCCGGCGTCGGCGCCACCGGCTACCTGCTCGGCGGCGGCCAGAGCCCCACGCTGGGCCGCCGGCACGGGTACGGCGCGGACACGATCCGCTCGGTCGAGATCGTCACCGCGGACGGCAGCGCCCGGCGGGTCACCGCGGACTCCGACCCGGACCTGTTCTTCGCGGTCCGCGGCGGTAAGGGCAACTTCGGCGTGGTGACCGCGGTGGAGATCGCGCTGTTCCCGGTCGCCCGCTTCTACGGCGGCGCGGTGTTCGCGTCCGGTGCGGACGCGCCCGCGCTGCTGCACGCGTGGCGCACCTGGGCACCCGCGCTGCCCGAGTCCGCGACCACGTCCGTGGCCGTGCAGCGGCTGCCGCCGGACCCCGCGCTGCCCGCACCACTGCGCGGCGCGTTCGTGGTGGCGCTGCGCTTCGCGTACGTCGGCGACCCGGCCGAGGGCGAGGCGCTGTTCGCGCCGATGCGCGCGGTCGTGCCGCTGCTGGTCGACGGCGTGCTGGACCGGCCGTACGCGGAGGTCGGCCTGATCCACGCCGATCCGCCCGGCCCGCTGCCGTACGTGGACCGCACGGCCGGCCTGCGCGAGCTCCCGGCCGAGGCGGTCGACGCGCTGCTCGCGCTGATCGGCCCCGGCACGGACTGCCCGCTGGCCGGCGTGGAACTGCGGGCTCTCGGCGGCGCGCTCGACCGGCAGCCGGAGCCGCCGAACGCGGTCGCCACCCGCGGCATGCCGTTCGTGCTGTTCGGCTTCGGTGTCGGCGGCCCGGACGCACTGCCGGGACTGCGGAGTCACCTGGCCCGGGTGACGGACGCGGTGGCGCCGTGGGCGCACGACCGCAAGATGGTCAACTTCATGTCCGCGTCCGACGAGAACGACGTGCGTGCCGCGTACGGCGACGAGATCTTCGAGCGCCTGGCGAAGATCAAGCAGGTGTACGACCCGGAGAACCTCTTCCGGGCGAACCACAACATTCCGCCGGGCTGAAAAGGGGCCGGACGGGTGAAGCTGCCGGACACAACGTACTACTTTGCCCGTTTTTGCGGATTTGCCGGTGCGGGGCGGGTAGACCGGACGTGATCGTCCGAGTCTCACGTCAGGAGTTGTCATGATCCGCCACCTCGCGGCCGCCGTCCTGGCCGCGGCCGCCACGGTCGCCGTGCTGCCCGGTGCCGCCACCGCCGCGCCCGCCGCCTTCACTCAGCCCGGCGGGCGTCCCGGCGCCGCCCCGGCCGCGGTGCGACCCGCGCCGGCCGCCGCGCCGTTCGCACGCCTCACGCTCAAGGTCACCGGTGACCAGGTCACCGGCCGCGCCGCCGCGCCGCTCACGCTGACCTGCGGCCCGGTCGGCGGCACCCACCCGGCCGCGCCGGAGGTCTGCGCCGCGTTGAAGAAGACCGGCGGGAACGTCTTCGGGCTGCCGCCGCGCGACGGGGTGTTCTGCACGGCCGACTACCGCCCGGTCACCGCGTCCGCGACCGGGCACTGGGGCAAGCGGGCGATCAACGACCGCCGTACCTTCGGCAACGCCTGTCAGCTCGGCATCGAGGCCGGTGCCGTCTTCACACCCGGGCGAAGCTGACCGGCAGCGACTCCGGGCCGAACGTGCCGAGCGCGGGCCGCCAGGGCAGCGGCTCCGCCGGCAGTTCCGGCGGGCCGAACCGCGCGGCCAGCAGCGGCAGCGCCTCGGTCAGCTCGGTGCGGGCCAGCGCGGAGCCGAGGCAGTAGTGCGGGCCCGCACCGAACTGCAGCAGCGGTGCGTCGTAGCGCGCCGCGATGTCGAAGACCCGGCCGCCGGGGTACGCCCGGGGGTCGCGCTGCGCCGTGGCCACGGCCGTCGTGAAGATCATGCCCTCGGGTACGTCCAGCCCGTGGAACGTCAGGTCGGCCGAGGCGCGGCGGATCAGCGCGCCCGCGGACGGCCGCCAGCGCATGCACTCCTCCACGGCCGAGCCGGCCAGCGACGGGTCGGCGCGCAGCCGCATCCACTGGTCCGGGTGCTCGGCGAACGTGACGATCGAGTTGGAGAACTGGTGCCGGGTGTTGTCGTGCGCACCGAACACCAGCGTGACCAGCAGGTTCCGCACCTCGTCCCGGCTGGCGGTGCCGTCCTCGGCCATCGCGGCGAGCAGCACCGAGATCACGTCGCCGCCGCCCGGCCGGGCGGCCTTGCGGTCCATCAGCCCGGCCACGTACGCGTCCAGGCCGGCCACCGCCCGCTCCACCCGCGCGGCCGTGTCACCGCCGTTGGCCAGGCCGAAGACCAGCCCGATGTCGGCCGACCACTGGCTGAACTCGTCGTAGTCCTCCGCGGGCACGCCGAGCAGCTCGCACATGACGGCCAGCGGCAGCCGGTTCGCGAACGCGTCGACGAACTCGACGCTGCCGCGGTCCTCGATCTCGTCGGCCAGCTGCACCGCGCGCGCGTGGATGAACGGCCGCAGCGACTCCACCATGCGCGGCGTGAACGCGCGCGCGACCAGCCCGCGCAGCCGCCGGTGATCGGCGCCGTCGTGATTGACGATCATCGGCACCCACCAGTCGTAGATGGGGCCGGAGGTGACGCCGTTGGCGCGCAGGAAGTCTGCCCCGCCGTGGTCGAAGCGCTTGTCGCGGAGCAGCTCGCTCGCCTCCGCGTAGCGCACCGTGACCGGGCCGATCGGAGTGTCCGCGTACCAGTTGTCGTCCTGGGCCGCGAACGCCTCCGGCGACGTGAAGCTGAACGATGGTGCCAGCACGTCGAGGTAGGACATTCACGCAGTGTGCCGCAGCGAACACCATGAACGGAATGCCGATCCGGAGGTCATCACGGGTCCCGCACCGATCGGGCACCGCCGGGGCCGGCCGGGGCCCGCGCCGACCCCGCCGGCGGGCGCGGGTCGCGCGTGCCGCCGCCCACCTACCGACATGTTCGATTCACTGTGGACGGTATGGTGTTCCCGTCGCGGCCGGTGGACATCCCGGCCGGAACACCGGCGCGGTGGCCGGTCGGGCCGGACGTGGCGGGCGTGCGGATCGACCGGGCCACCGTGTCCGCCCGGAACGGTGCTCCCCGGCCCGGTGCCCAGGTAACCGGTGGGCGGAAATGCCGGGTGAGCTGCCCGCCCGGGCGCGTGGACGAGACCATTTATGATGGCCACTGCTGTCCGCCGACGGGGGAGGGGCGCGCATGGCTGACGGATGGGCGGTCGACCCGGACCAGATCCGGGACCACGCCACCGCCGTCGACGGCCTGGCCGGACGGATCGACACGGTGCAGGGCGCGAGCGCGCACATCGCGCGGAACGACGAGGCGTACGGGTTGCTCTGCGGCTGGATCGGGGCGGTTCTGGAGGGCCGGCACCAGCGGCAGGACGAGCTGACCGGGCGGCTGCAGAGCAACCTGCGCACCGCGGCCGAGCTGCTCCGCCGGTCCGCGGACGGCTACGACGCCGCCGACGCGGACTCGGCCGCCGGCCTCAGATCCATCGGAAGCCGCCTCGATCCATGAGCGAGCCCGCGGGTGAGGCGTCGCGACCGCGGCGCGGCGGTACACCGGCATGAGCGACAACCCGCTGGTCGCCGACGTCACGTACGGCGAGGACAGCCCGTGGACCGGCGCGGGGCTGCTCGACGGGATCGAGGACGTCTACGTCGCGGTCACCGAGGGGACCTGGGTGGACACCACGCTCGCCGGGGTGGGTCTCGGGCTCGAGGTGGCCTCGGCCGCGCTGGACCCGTTCAGCGCATTGCTGGCCAACGGGCTCGGGTGGGCGATGGAGTACTTCGAGCCGCTCCGCGAGATGCTCGACGCGCTCACCGGGATCCCCGCGATCACCCAGGCGCACGCGGAGACGTGGCGCAACATGGCCGGCTACCTGGAACAGCTCGGCACCGACCTGCAGTCGCACCTGGCCGGGGACGTGCCGGACTGGCAGGGGCACGCGGCGGTGGCCTACCGGTCGCTGATGGTCAACAACGTGGACGCGGCGATGGGACTCGGCGGCGTCGCGCTGCTGATGGCGGCCGCGACCGACGGCGCGACCGAGTTGATCGCGCTGACCCGGGACATCGTCCGCGATCTGATCGCGGACCTGGTCGCGCGCGTGATCGTGTGGGCGGTGGAGGCGATCTTCGTGGTCACGATCCCGGTGGTCGCGGCGCAGATCGCGGCGGCGGTGGTGAAGTGGGCCGGGCGCATCCTGCTGTACACGACGGCACTCGTCACCAGCCTGACCAACCTGTCCAAGCTGGTCGGCTGAGGAGCCCGGATGGCGCGCGGGGGCGGCGGCAGGCCGCCGGGCGGAGGCGGCGGGCCGGGCGGCAACGACGGCTCGGCATCCGGCGGGTCCGGGCGTGACGGCGGGTCCGGGCGTGACGGTGGAGCAGGGACCGGCGGGTCCGGGCGCGACGGCGGGTCGGGCTCCGGCGGGCCGGGCCGCGGCCGCCGACCGGCCGGCAATGCCGGTAGCGCCAGTGAGCGGCACGAACAGCTTGCGCTTTCGCTCGACCTCGGCCAGCCGAACGGCGGAGCCACGCCAGTAGGCGGCGCACGCCCGAATCCCGGCGCGGGCTCGGGTCCCGGCACGGATTCCGGCACCGGCACCAGCTCTGGCACCGGCTCCGGCTCCGGCACCGGCTCTGGCTCTGGCTCTGGCACCGATTCTGGTTCCGGCACTGGCTCCGGTTCCGGCTCGGGATCAGGCACTGGCTCCGGTTCCGGCGGCGGTGGGCGGCCCGATGACCGCGGCGCCGCCGAGGACAACGGAGGCCCTCGCGACGGCGACGGCACCGGCGACGGCGCCGGTGATTCCGGTGCGGCACCGGGCGGTGCCGGCACGCCGGGGCCCTTCGATCCGGTCGACGGCGACTGGGAGCGGTTCGACGCGAGTGACCCCGACGTGTCCCCGGAGGTCCGGGCCGCCGGCGCGACCATGCTGGACCGGCCGGAGGGTGTCAACCGGCCGACCACCGGGCAGCGCGTCGACGACCCGAACGCGGAACCGGTCTACTCCGGCGGCCGTGACCGGGGCCCGGCGAACGACGTCGACCACTCACGCATCCACCGCCCGCCGGACGGCGCGCCGTGGCCGCAGGCGCCCGACGTGCTCTACCAGCACGTGGAGATGAAGATCGCGGCGGACATGCGGGCCGGCGGCGACACCCACGCCGAGGTCGTCCTGGACAACGGCACCTGCGGCACCCGGGCGCGGGACCAGCGCAACGGCGTCGACTGCGACACCCTCCTGCCCGGCGTGCTGCCGGCGGGCAGCACAATGACGGTCTGGACCACCACCGACGGCGGCCAGACGTACTACCGGAAGACCTACCAGGGCGACGGGAGCCTGTTGCGGCCATGACGATGCTGCTCATCGACTACCAGGCCTACGTCGAGCCGATCCCGGACCGGGAGACCGCGGCCGAGGTCTTCGACGACGTCGCGTCCATGATCCGGCAGACCGGCGGCACCGGGCAGGCGATCTGGATCCGCCCGCGCGGCGACGGCGAGGACATCTCGCCCCGCGCGTTCTCCCAGGGGTACGCCGGCAACGGCGACGGCCTGCGGGTCGAGATCGACGTCGAGGCGGGCCGGGCCGCGGTGACCTGGCTGCTGGACGGCACGATCGCGGTGGAGCACCCGCCGGGTGAGCCGCTGACCGTGATGTGGTCGGCCGACGACGCCCCGATCACGCTGTCCGGTTCCCGGGTGCGGGTGAGCGCCGCGACCGCCCGCCGCCTGGTCCTGGAGTACGTCACCACCGGCTCCCGCCCGACGGCCGGCGTGACCTGGGAACCGATCATCTGATCGCCGGGACGCCCGGGGCACCGGCCGTGCCGATGCCCCGCCGTCCGGCCTCAGGAGATCTCGGAGATCTTCCCGACGTGCAGCGTCCCGTCCGTCAGCGGCACGGCGAACGCGTCCAGCACGCTCGCGTCGCCGTCGATCCGGGTCGGTGACGGCCAGGTGCCGCCGCCGCGGGCCTGGTGCCAGAGCCCGAGTCCGGAGCGGACCGTGACCAGTTCCAGCGCCGTGCCGGGCCAGCCGGCCGCGGCGAGCGCGGTGACCTGCCCGGTGCCGGCCCGGGTCGGCACGGCCGCGGACGACTGCCACGCGCCGGCCGCGGTCCGCACCCGGTGGAAGACGCTGCCCCAGTGGGTGACCGTGAACGCGTGCACGGTGCCGTCCGGCAGCGCGGCGGCCGAGACGCCGGCGAGCGTACCGTTCTCGTCGATCTTCGCACTGGAGCGGAAGACACCGGCGGTGCTGCCGGTCCGGTGCCAGACGCCGCTGCCCGGCACGACGGTCAGCACGTGCACCGTGCCGGCCGACGGGCTGACCGTGGCCGCGATCGCGGAGACGGACCCGTTCTGGTCGATCTGGGTGGAGTGCTCGGCCCAGACGCCGCCGGTGCGCTTGCGGTACCAGACGCCGCCGCCCGGGACCAGCGTGAACACGTGCAGGTTGCCGTCGGCATCGGCCGCGATCGCCACCTCGCTGATCTGCGTGTTGTCGTCGATCTTCGCGGCGCTGTTGATCGTGCCGGACGCCTCCCGGCTCTTGTACCAGACGCCGCTGGCGTGCACGAGGCTCACCGCGTGCAGGCGCCCGTCCGGGGTCGCGGCCGCCGCGCTCCGGCGGATGTTCGCGTTGTTGTCGAAGGCCGTGGGTGCCGCCCAGGCGCCGGCCGCGTTCCGGGTCACGTCCCGCACCCGGCCGCGCAGCGCCTCGTCCGCGACGCTGTAGTACGGGCTCATCACGCGCGCCTTGTAGATCGCCGCGCCGCTGCGGGTGCGCCTGCTGTCCGGCCCGAAGAAGTCCACGGTCTCGGTGCACCAGTCGCGGAACGAGTCGTTCGGGTTGTTCAGGTAGCAGGCGCCCTGCGGGTTCTTCCGCACGTCCACCATCGTCTGCACCACCTGCCCGGACGGCTGGCTGCCGACCGCCTTCACGAACGGCCGGTCCCAGGCCGCGCCCGGTGCCGCGAACGTGCCGGTGACCTTGTCGTAGAGGTAGGTGCGCGCGTTCGTGGTCACCCACAGCTTGGCCGGGTCGGACTCGTGGGCCGACACGTCGTGCGCCCACTGGCTGTCCAGCACCACCCGGCGGTCCTCGCGCAGCACCGGCGCGGAGGCCGGGCCACCGACCTCGAGCGAGATCAGCGCGCCTCGCGGGCCGGCCGCGGTGTCGACGTCACCGGCCACCCAGAGCCGGTCGAACTGCGGGTCCCAGAGCGTGGCGTGCGCACCCGCCAGCACGTACTCGCCGTACGCGGTGGCGGACGGGCCCTGCGACGCCGCGTACACCCGCACGTAGCCGCTGCCCCCGGTGGCGGCCACCGCGACGTTGCCGTCCGGCAGCAGCTCGATCGAGTGCCGGTTGTCGGCGGCCGGGGCCTTGTGCGCCCAGATCCGCTTCTTGTCGTCGGCGCCGCCGTAGCCGATCACGGTCGCCAGCCCCGCGCCGTCCACCACCACGACGCGCTGCGCACCCGTCGCCGTACGCCGCAGCCGGAAGTCGTTGCCGCCCCGGAAGCCGGCGAGTTCGGCCGCGGAGAAGCCCCGCGCGGCCGTCGGCGCCCACTCCCACTTCACCGCGGCGGCACTGTTCCAGTTCGGCACCGCGGGGTCCATCTCCAGGATCGTGTGGTTCCGCAGGTCGCCGATCAGGATCGAATAGTCGTCCGCGGCGGCCCGCGCCGGTGCTCCCGGCGCCAGCAGCGCCGCGCACACCGCGGCCGCGACCGCGCCCCCGATTCCCCGTGCGTTCATCGACACTCCATTCAGGATCGATCGTCCGGGCCCGGATGGTAGTGGAGGCTTTCACGTTCCGGCACCGTTGAGCAGGCCGGCCAGGGCGTGCGGCGCGCCGGCGCCGAAGATGAACTCGATGGTCTCGTGGGCCGCGACGGCCTCGGCCCCGGCCCGGTCGAACATCACCCGCTCGTACTCCGCGAGCGCGTCCTCCGGCGCGCCGGGGTGCCGGGCGATCGCCTGGCCGAGTTCGGCGCCGTCGAGCATCGCGACGTTCGCGCCCTCGCCGCCGGGAACGGTCACGTGCGCCGCGTCGCCGAGGAGCGTGACGCCGGGCACCCGGTCCCACCGGTGACGGTCGGGCAGCCGGTGGACGGCGCGCAGGACCGGCGCGGTGTCGGCGTCGGCGATGAGCGAGACGAGGGCGGGTGCCCATCCGTCGAACTCGGCGGCGACGCGCTTCCGGGCGGTGCCGGCGTCGGTGAAGTCGATGTCCTCGAACCACGCGGCGGGCCGGTGCAGCACCACGTACACGTGCACGGTGTCGCCCCTCTCGCGGTGCGCGAGGAAGCCTTCGCCGGGAGCGAGGGCGTACGTCGCGCCGTCGCCGACCGCCGCCGCGACCGCGGGGTGGCGCTCGCTGACGTCGTGCAGGAACGTGTCCACGTAGCTCAGTCCCGCGTACGCCGGAACGTGCGTGGAGAGCAGTGCCCGCACCGTCGACCAGGTGCCGTCGGCGCCCACCAGCAGGTCGGAGACGGCGGTGGAGCCGTCCGTGAACGTGAGTTCGTGGCGGCCGCCACCGGCCGGTGTCACCGTGCGGAGGCGCCGTCCCCACCGCACGGTGCCGCTCGGCAGCGACTCCAGCAGGATGCGGCGGATGTCGCCGCGCAGCGCCTCCGGCCGCGCCATCGAGCCGTCGTCGGGGACGTCGGCGAGCACCGTGCCGTGCCGGTCGAGCACGCGCTGGGCGCCGCCGCCGCGGTGGATGATCGCACGGTACGCCGCGGTGAGCCCGGCGATCTCCAGGGCGCGCTGGCCGTTGTGTTCGTGCAGGTCGAGTTGCCCGCCCTGGGTGCGGGCGCCGGCGGAGGCGTCCGCCTCGTAGACGGTGACGGCGATGCCGTGCGTGTGCAGCACCCGGGCGAGGGTGAGGCCGCCGAGGCCGGCGCCGACGATGGTGACGGGGGTGGTCATGATCGTCCTTCCGTTCCGAAGATTGGACCAGCGGTCCATGGCCACCACTATTGGACCGTCGGTCCAAGTCTGTCAAGATGGGATCATGAGCCCTCGGCGCGGCGACGCGCTCTCCCGGGACCGCATCGTCGACGCCACCGTGCAGCTCCTCGACGCGGAAGGCGAGGCCGGCCTGACGGTCCGCGCGGTGACCGCCCGGCTGGCCACCGGCCGTGGCGCGATCTACCACCACGTGAGCGGCAAGGACGACCTGCTCGCCGCGGCCGCGGACGGGGTCGTCGGCCGGGCGCTCACCGGCCTGGCCGACGACGACGACGCGGAGCGGGCGGTCCGCGCCGTGGCGCTGGCGATCTTCGAGGCGATCGACGCGCACCCGTGGCTGGGCGCGCAGCTGGCCCGCGACCCGGCACAACCGGCCGTCCTGCGGATCTGGAAGACGGTCGGCGGGCCGCTGCGCCGGCTCGGCCTCACCGGAACCGCGCTGCCGAACACCGGATCGGCGCTGGTCAACTACGTGCTCGGCGCGGCCGCCCAGCACGCCGCGGGTGCCCGGCGCGCCCCGGACGAGGCCGCCCGCCGCGCCTACCTCGAGGACCTGGCCACGCGCTGGGCGCAGCACGACGACGACCCGATCGTGCGGGAGACGGCGGCCGTGCTGCGCGACCACGACGACCGGCAACAGTTCCTCGCCGGGGTGGACATCTTCCTGGCCGGGGCGCGAGCCCTGACCCGGCCCGACCGGTCCTGACCCGGCCCGACCGGTCCTGACCCGGCCCGACCGGTCCTGACCCGGCCCGACCGGTCCTGACCCGGCCCGATCGGTCCTGACCCGGCCCGGGGCGCCGTGACGTGCTCGGACCGCGCCGGGAAGCATCGCCCGGGCCGCGGCCGGTCGTCCGCTCGCCGGAGGCCGGTGGGGTCAGCAGCCGACGAACCGGCGGTCGGCGGACCAGCCGGTGTTCGCCCAGGTCTCCGGCGCGGCCGGGGTGAATCCCGGCAGGATCCCGGCCAGCTCGGTGAGCAGCCAGGCGGTGAACCGGGCCGCGCCCTGCGGGCAGGTGTGCACGCCGTCGCTGCTGCGGTCCCGCTGCTGGAACGTCTTGCCCCAGACCGCGGCCGCGTCGAGCAGCCGGGCGCGGCCGGCGGACGCCCGCACGGCCGCGTGGGCGGCGTCGCGCGCGTGCGCCAGCTCGGCCATGTGCGGGGCGTAGAAGTCGTCCGGCCGGATCGGCGGCATCGTGACGACGACCAGGGTGGCTCCGGCCTCCGCGACCGTGCTCGCCAGGCGGGTGTAGGCGGCCTCCTGGTCGCGCACCGTTCCCCAGTCGTAGGTGGTTATCTGGTAGACGACCACCGCGGGGTCCTCGGTGTCCAGCGCGGCGGACAGGGTCTGCCAGGTCGCTGCCGCGTTCGGCCCGACGACGTTGCCGCCGCCCTCCGCGGCGATCGACCGGAACCGCACGCCGGCGGCGGCGAAGGCCTCCGACATCGGTACGGACTGGCCGGCCGCGATCGAGTCGCCGGCGAACAGCACGGTGGCGCCGCCGGGCGGGGCCGGCGCGGGGCCGGCCGAGGGCGCTGCCGTGGTGCAGGCGGAGGTCAGGGCGAGCGTGCCGAGGAGTCCGGTGGCCAGGGTGCGGAAGATCTGCATGCCGTCGACGGTGCCGCCGCGATGTCCCGGTCACCGCGACGCCGTGTCGCAGCTGTGTCGCAGCGGCCGCGTACCGCTGGCGTCCCGGACCGGGCCCGGGATACTCGACCGGTGGTGGCGATACTGCTGATCGAGGACGACCCACTGGTCAGGCGTGGTCTTGAGCTGGCGCTGACCCGGCACGGGTACGACATGCGCACGGCCGGGACCGGGACGGCCGGGCTGCGTGCGCTGACCGCGGCCCCACCGGACCTGGTGCTGCTCGATCTGATGCTGCCGGACCTGGACGGGTTCGAGGTCTGCCGCCGGATCCGCGCGCACGGCGACCTGCCGGTGATCATGCTGACCGCGCGGGCCGACGACGTGGACGTGGTCGGCGGTCTGGAGGCGGGCGCGGACGACTACGTGGTGAAGCCGGCCCGGCCCGCCGTGCTCGACGCCCGCATCCGCGCGGTCCTGCGCCGCAGCGTCGGCGACCCGGACGGCATCCGTACCCACGGTGATCTGCGGATCGACACGGTGGCGCTGACCGTGTCGATCCGCGGTGAGCCGGTCTCGCTGACCCCCACCGAGATGCGGGTGCTGCTCACCCTCTCGCGCAGCCCCGGCCGGGTCTTCAGCCGGCAGCAGCTTCTCGAGGAGGTGTGGGAGCACGGCTACCTGGGCGACTCGCGGCTGGTCGACAACTGCGTACAACGACTCCGCGCCAAGATCGAGACTGATCCGGCCTCGCCCGAGTACGTACGGACCGCCCGCGGCTTCGGCTACCGGTTCGGGCGATGACCGGGCTGCGCGGCCGGTTCCTGGCCGCGTTCGTCAGCGTGACCGTGCTCGGCGCGGTGGCCGCCACCTGGGCGAGCGTCACCTCGGCGAGCGCCGCCCTGGTCACCGCCGCCCAGGAGCAGTTCACCGTCGCGGTCGCGGGCCAGATCGCCGCGGTCGCGCCGGAGCTGCTCCATCCACCCGACCAGGCGAGCCTCGACCGGCTGCGCGCCGCCGTCGGCGCGGACACGCTCGTCACCTACCACGCCCTGCGTTCCGCGGCCGGCACGATCACGGAGCTGGACCTCGGCGCGGTCCGGGCCGCGGTGCGCGCCGAGCGCCGGCTCGTCGCGCAGCGCACCGTCACGGCCGGCCGGCCCGAGCTGCTGATCGGCACACCGGTGCTGGTCACCGCCGTGGACGGCACCCGGACCCCGTCCGGCATCGAGGTCTACACCGTTCGCGATCTGGGCCCGGTCGACCGGCGCATCGACGGGCTCGTCCGGTCCGCCGGGCGGACCGCCGCGCTGGCGCTGCCGCTGTCGGTGCTGCTGGCACTGGCCGCCGCGGGCAGCGTGCTGCGCCCGGTCCGGCGCCTGCGGGACACCGCCCGGCGCCTGGCCGCAGGCGACCTCGGCGCGCGTGCCACGCCGCGCGGCCGCGACGAGCTCACCGACCTGACGGTGACCGTCAACGAGATGGCCGCGTCGTTGCAGGCCTCGATGGAGCGGACGCACCGCATGCGCGCGGAGGCGAGACGGTTCGCCGCGGACGTGTCGCACGAGTTGCGTACGCCGCTGGCCACGCTCACCGCGGTGGTGGACGTGCTGGAGGCCACGACCCGTGACCTGGAACCGGACGCGCGCGAGTCGGCCCAGATGGCGATCACCGAGGTGGGCCGGCTCACCCGCCTGGTCGAGGATCTGGTGGAGGTGTCCCGCTTCGACGCCGGCACCGCCCGGCTGCGCCTCGAGGACGCGGATCTCGGCGAGACGGTACGGGACTGCCTGCGCGCCCGTGGCTGGACCGCCGCGGTGGACCTGTCCGCACCGGACCGCGTCCGGGCCCGGCTGGATCACCGCCGGGTCGACGTGATCGTGGCGAACCTGGTCGGCAACGCGCTCCGGCACGGCCGGCCGCCGGTCCGGATCCGGGTCACCGCCGACGCCGGGCACGCGCTGCTGTCGGTCGCCGACGCCGGGCCGGGACTGCCGGCGGACGTGCTCCCGCACCTGTTCGAGCGCTTCTGGAAACGCGATCCGGCCCGGACCCGTACCCCCGGCAGCGGTCTCGGTCTGGCCTTGGCGCGGGAGAACGCGCGCCTGCACGGCGGTGACCTCACCGCCGCCGACACCGGCGCCGGCGCGCTGTTCACGCTCCGGCTGCCCCTGCACCCCACGGAGGATCGATGAGACGCCACCGGCCGTTGCCGGCCGTGCTGTCGGCCGCGCTGCTGCTGGCCGGGTGCGGGGTGCCCGCGTCGGACCCGGTCGCGGCGGGCGACGCGCCGACCGGGGTGGCGCCGGGCGTGACGCTGTACTTCGTCGACGACGCCGGGCGGCTCGTCCCGCAGCTGCGCGAGACCGGCCGGCTGGGCACCGTCCCGGAGGCGCTGGCGTTGCTGCTGGCCGGCCCGCCGCGGGACGGCGACGTGCACACCGAGATCACGTCCGCCGGCGGGGTGACGCGCGTGGTGGTCACCACCTCGCCGGGACTGATGCACCTGGCCGTGCCGCTCGCCGGCTACGAGGTGACCTCGCGCGGCATCGACCAGATCGTGTGCACCGCGGTCGGCGTCGCGGTGCAGCGCGGCGAGCCCCGCGACATCCGGGTCCGGGTGTCGTTGACCATCCCGTCGCCGGAGTCGGGCACCGTGCGCGACTGCCCGGTCATCGGGGCAGGTCGGTGACGTCGACCCGGGCCGGCGCGGGTTCCGGCACCAGCCACCACAGCGCGGCCGGCACCAGCATGGCGGCGGCGAGGACGGCCGCTCCGGTGCGTCCCCGCGCCCACCGGGCACGGAACCGGACCGGTTCCTCGACCAGGTGTTTCGACAGCATGGCCGCGCCGACCGAGACGGACGTGACGACCGCGGTCCAGGCCCAGCCGTCCAGGCCGGCCCGGTCCGGTGGCAGCAGCACGATGACCGGCCAGTGCCACAGGTAGAGGCCGTACGAGATGCCGCCGGCCCAGCGCAGCGGCCGCCAGGACAGCGCCCGGGCGACCGGTGTGCGTTCGTCGTGCACGCACAGCGCGATCAACGCGGACGCGGCCAGCGAGTAGAGGAACAGCCCGGCCGGGTCGCCGGCGTCGTCGGTCAGCAGCCAGGCCGCCCCGATCCCGGCCGCGAGCAGGGCGGACGGCACGGCCGCCGGGGTTCTCGCCGGCACCGGCACCGCGGCGGCCAGCGCGCCCAGCAGCAGGGCGAACGCGCGGGTGTCGGTGCCGGTGTAGACGCGACTCGGATCGGCCGGATCGACCAGCGCGACCGCCACGAGCAACGAGACGACCGCACCCGTCGCCGCCACCCACCCGGTCCGGCGGCGGCCCGCGATCAGCACCGCCACCGGCCACCCCAGATAGAACTGTTCCTCCACCGCGATGCTCCACAGATGCGCGAAGACCCGGGGTTCGCCGAACCGGTCCCAGTAGCCGGCCGACTCCGCGAGCAGGTGCCAGTTGACCAGGCTCGCCTGCGCCCACGGTCCGTCCGTCAGCGTCGTGCGCCGCAACCGTTCCGACCCGAACGCCCACACCAGCAGGACGGTCACGGTCAGCAGCACCAGCAGCGCCGGGAACAGCCGCCGGATCCGCCGCTCCCAGAACTCGGTCAGGGTGAGGTCCGGGGTGCGCAGCAGCTGCGCGGTGATCAGGTAACCGGACAGCGCGAAGAACAGGTCCACGCCGAGGAACCCGCCCGGCAGGTGACCGGTGTGGAACAGCAGCACGCCGGCGACGGCCAGCCCGCGCAGCCCGTCCAGTGAGGTGACGACTCGCATGCCCGCGACGCTGCCCGCGCCGGGTCCGGGTTCCGCGGTGACGACGTCGCGATCGGGTCGCGAACCGGGACGGTGCCTGCCCGGGCTCAGCGTTCGGTTCGCGTCGGGTCCGCCGGGGCATCGTTCGCGTCGCGCGGGGTCGCCGGGACCTGGTGCGCGTCGCCCGGGTCCGCCGGGGCCCGGTGCGCGTCGTCCGGGGTCGCCGGCCGGCCGCGCCGCAGCCGGGTGACGAGCGGCAGCACCGTCACCGCGACCAGCGCGGCCAGCAGTACCGCGGCGATCGGGCGGGTCAGGAACCCGGCCGGGTCGCCGCCGAAGAGCAGCAGTGACCGGCGCAGCGAGCTCTCCAGCAACGAGCCGAGCACGAACGCGAGCACCAGCGGGCCCGGGTCGAAGCCGAGCTTGCGCATCAGGTAGCCGAGCGCGCCGAACGCGACCACCAGGCCGATGTCGAAGACGCTGTTGTTCACCGTGTACGCGCCGATCAGCGTGATCAGCACGGTGACCGGCGCGAGCACCGCGGGCGGCACGCGCAGGATCCGCACGAACAGCCCGACCAGCGGAATACTCATGATCAGCAGCAGTACGTTGCCGACGTACATGCTGTTCACCACGCCCCAGAACAACTCCGGGTTCTGCGTGACCAGCTGCGGGCCGGGCGCCACGCCCTGGATCAGCAGCGCCCCGAAGATCACCGCCATGGTCGCGTTCGCCGGGATGCCGAGCGACAGCAGCGGGATGAACGACGAGGTGGCGGCCGCGTTGTTCGCGGTCTCCGGCGCGGCCACCCCCTCGATCGCGCCGTTGCCGAACCGCTCCGGCGTCCTCGACCGGCGTTTCTCCAGCGCGTACGCGGCCATCGAGGACAGCACGGCCCCGCCGCCGGGAAGCACGCCGAGGGCGAACCCGAGCACCGACCCGCGCCCGATCGCGCCGCTCGCCTGCCGCAGCTCGGCGCCGCTCGGCCACACGTTGGCGACGCGCGCGGGCGCCTCCGGGGACCGCTGCCGCTCCTCCAGGCTGTAGAGGATCTCCCCGAGACCGAACAACCCCATCGCCACCGGTACGAAGTCGATGCCGTCCGCCAGCGCGAGGCTCTCGAACGTGAACCGTTCCGCGCCGGTGAACCCGTCCCGCCCGACCGTCGCCAGCAGCAGCCCGACCGCGGCCGCGACCAGCGCCTTCAACCGCCCGCCGGCGGAGATGGTGGCGACCAGCAGGATGCCGAGCAGCGCCAGCATCGTGTACTCCGGCGGGCCGAAGTCCAGCGCGAACCCGGCCACGAACGGTGCGACCAGGGACAGCGCCACGATCGACGCGGTGCCGCCGACGAACGACCCGATCGCGGCGATGCCCAGCGCGGTCCCGGCCTTGCCCTGCCGGGCGAGCGCGTGGCCGTCGAACACGGTGACCACGGAGGACGCCTCGCCGGGCAGCCGGAGCAGCACGGACGTGATGGTGCCGCCGTACTGGGCGCCGTAGAAGATGCCGGCCAGCATGATGATCGCGGTGACCGGTTCCAGGCCGAACGTGACCGGCAGCAGCATCGCGATCGTGGCGGCCGGCCCGAGACCGGGCAGCACGCCGATCAGCATGCCGATGAGCACGCCGATCAGGCAGTAGAGCAGGTTCGCCGGTTCGAGGACGACCGCGAACCCGCCGAGCACGTCACCCACGGACGACCTCCCGGGCTAGAACAGGTGCGGGACGGTCACGTCCAGCGCGGCCACGAAGAGCAGGTAGAGCGCGGTCACCAGGCCGAGGCTGAGCAGCGTGGCGAGCAGCCACGACGTGCGGCCGAGGAGGCGCAGCCAGACGAACGCCAGCAGCGCGGCCGGGATCTCGAAGCCGACCACGCCGACCACCGCGGCGAACCCGGCCATGCCGGCCAGCGCGGTCAGCACCGGCAGCGCGCCGCGGGTGAAGCGTTCCGCGTCGCCGGTGACGCGGGCGCGCAGGCCGAGCGCGATGCCGAGCAGCACGAGCGCGCCGCCGAGCACGGCCGGCCAGGCGCCGGGGCCGGGCTGTGCGGGACGGCCGGTGCCGAGCGCGATCGCCCCGGCCAGCGCGGCCGCGCCGAGCGTCGTGACGGCCCCGGCCACGGCCAGGTTCGTCCCGACGCCGGCCGCTCTCACGGCGTACCGCTGAGGTCGATGTCGTACTTGGTGACCAGGTCGCGGTAGGTCCGCAGCGATCCGGTCCACTGGCCGACCAGCGTCGGCCCGTCCACCTCGTTCGGCGTCAGCAGGCGGGTGGCGTTGAAGTCCCGGTACGCCTGCGCCGCGAACGCGGTGCCGAACGCGCCGCGCAGCCGCTCGACGATCTCCGGTGGCGTGCCCTTCGGCACCGCGATCGCCCGCGACTGCTGCACCGGTACGTCGTAGCCGGCCTCGACCGCGGTCGGCGTGTCCGGCAGGTACGACGGGCGGGTCCGGGCGAACGTCACGATCGGCGTCACCGCGCCGGCCCTGATCTGCTCCTGCGCCTCGCCGAGCTGGATCGACGCGACGTCGACCTGCCCGCCGAGCACCGCGGTGAGCGTCGGCGCGCCGCCGTCGAACGGCACCGCGGTCGCCCGCACGCCGGTGGTCTGCGCGAACAGCAACGCCTGGGTGAGCTGGCTGCCGGTGCCGACGCCGGTGGTGCCGTACGTGATCGGCCGCCGCGCGCCGACGATGTCCGCGACCGTCCGGAAGCCGGTGTCCGGGTTCGCGACCAGCACGAAGTCGTCCTGCGAGATGCCGGTGACCACGTCGTACGCGGTGATGTCGACCGCCTCCGCGGGCGAGACCGCGAGCGGCGTGATGTAGGCGAGCGTGCCCGGGAAGACGAACAGCGTGTACCCGTCCGGCTTCGCCGCGGCCACCTCCTTCGCGGCGACCGCGCCGTTCGCGCCGGGCCGGTTCTGGACCGTGACCGGCTGCCCGAGCTCGTCCGGGAGCCGGTCGGCGAGCGCGCGGGCGATCAGGTCGGTGCTGCCGCCGGCGTCCTGGCCGACCAGCAGCGTGATCGCCCGGCTCGGGAAGTCGCCGTCGGTGGACCCGGTGCCGAGGTTCCCGCCGCAGCCGGCGAGCGCAAGGGTGAGGACGGCCGCCGCCGCCCGGATTCGGTGTGTCATGGCGTATCCGACCTCCTGTGAGGTGGGTCACTGTCTCCCGAACGTAAGTCCGTACATCCATGCATGTCCAAATCTCTTATGGCATTGATCGATACCTTGGTGGCATCGGGTGATGCGAAAACGCTCTTAGACAGGCCCGCTCGCCGCTTCCTACCGTGGGCTGCATGCGGCCCACCGAACTGGCGGCCCGGCTGACGACCGGACTGCTGTCCTTCCCGGTCACCCACTTCGACGACCGGCTGGCCTTCGACGAGACCCGCTACCGCGAGCACCTGGCCTGGCAGGCCGGGTTCGGGGTGGCCGGGCTGTTCGCGGCCGGCGGCACCGGCGAGGGCTTCTCGCTCACGTCCGCGGAGACGCGCGCGGTGGTCCGCGCCGCGGTGCGGGAGGTGGGCGGGCGGCTCCCGGTGATCGCGCCGGCCACCGGCGGCACCGCGCGGGCGGTCGCGCAGGCACGGGCCGCGGCGGAGGACGGCGCGGCCGGGCTGCTGCTGATGCCGCCGTACCTCACCGAGGCCAGTCAGGCGGGCCTCGCCGCGCACGTGGACGCGGTCTGCGCGGCGGTCGATCTGGGCGTGATCGTCTACAGCCGGGCCAACGCGGTCTTCGACGACGTGACGGTCGCGGCGCTGGCCGAGCGGCACCCGAACCTGATCGGGCTGAAGGACGGCGTCGGCGACATCGAGCGGATGACCAGGACGTACGCCCGGGTGGGGGAGCGGCTGGTCTACATCGGCGGGTTGCCGACCGCGGAGACGTTCGCGCTGCCGCTGCTGCAGCTCGGCGTGAGCACGTACTCGTCCGCGCTCTACAACTTCCTGCCCGAGTTCGCGCTGCGCTTCTTCGCGGCCGTGCGCGCGCAGGACCGGACGGCCGTCTACGCGATGCTGAACGCGTTCGTCCTGCCGTACCTGGACATCCGCGACCGCAGCAAGGGCTACGCCGTCTCGATCATCAAGGCCGGGCTGACCGAGGTGGGCCGGGACGGTGGGCGGGTCCGGCCGCCGTTGACGGATCTGACCGCCGCGGAGCGGACCGCGCTGGCGGACCTGATCAGAAAGGTGCGGTGATGGATCGCATCGAGCGCGTGACCCTGTCCACCGTCCGGTTGCCGTTGCCGGCCGCGATCAGCGACGCCAAGGTGCTCACCGGGCGGCAGCGCCCGATGACCGAGGTGATGATGCTGTTCGCGGAGATCGGCACGGCGGACGGGCACACCGGCACCGGCTTCGGCTACGCCAAGCGGGCCGGCGGTCCCGCGCAGTTCGCGCACGCGGTCGAGATCGCGCCGGACCTGATCGGCGAGGACCCGAACGACATCGGCCGGCTCTGGACCAAGCTGGTGTGGGCGGGCGCGTCGGTCGGCCGCAGCGGCGCGGCCACCCAGGCGATCGCCGCGCTCGACGTGGCGCTCTGGGACCTGAAGGCCCGGCGGGCCGGCCTGCCGCTGGCGAAACTGCTCGGCGCCTACCGCGACTCGGTGCGCTGCTACGACACCTCGGGCGGGTTCCTGCACGCGCCGGTCGCCGAGGTGATCGACAACGCCACCCGGAACCTGGCGCTCGGCGTCGGCGGCATCAAGATCAAAGTCGGGCACCCGGACCCCGAAACCGACCTCGCACGGGTACGGGAGGTGCGCTCCCGGCTCGGCGACGACGTGCCGCTGATGGTCGACGCGAACCAGCAGTGGGACCGGCCGACCGCACAGCGGATGGGCCGCGCGCTGGAGGAGTTCGGGCTGGTCTGGATCGAGGAGCCGCTCGACGCGTACGACGCGGCCGGCCACGCCGAACTGGCCCGCTCGCTGGACACCGCGATCGCCTCCGGCGAGATGCTGACCAGCGTCGGCGAGCACGCGGAGCTGATCCGGCACGGCGCGGTCGACGTGATCCAGCCGGACGCGCCCCGGATCGGCGGCATCACCCAGTTCCTGCGCCTGGCCGCGCTCGCCGAGCAGCACCACCTCACGCTCGCGCCGCACTTCGCGATGGAGATCCACGTGCACCTGGCGGCCGCGTACCCGCACGAGCCCTGGGTCGAGCACTTCGACTGGCTGCACCCGCTCTTCGACGAGCGGCCGGCCATCCGCGACGGCCGCATCCACCTGTCCACCCGGCCCGGGCTCGGCGTGACCATCAGCGAGCGGGCCCGCGCCTGGACCGTGGACCGCGCGGAGATCCACCAGCGGTGACCGCGACGTCCCGCGGATCGCGTCGGCGACCCGCGGGACACCCCGGTCAGACCTTCCGGCGGTAGACCACCATCGCGGCCAGGTAGGCGACGACCGTGACGCCGGCGCACCAGGCGAGCGCGGTCCAGATGCCGGTGCCGACCGGCTGCCGGTCCAGCAGCGCGCGGATCGTGTCCACGATCGCGGTGACCGGCTGGTGCTCGGCGAACGCGCGGACCGGGCCGGGCATCGTGTCCGTCGGGACGAACGCGGAACTGACGAACGGCAGGAAGATGATCGGGTACGAGAACGCGCTCGCACCGTCCACCGTGGAGGCGGACAGCCCGGCGATCACCGCGACCCAGGTCAGCGCCAGCGTGAACAGTGCCAGGATGCCCACGACGGCGAGCCAGGAGAGCACCCCGGCCGTGGACCGGAAGCCGATGGCCAGCCCGGCGAGCACGATCACGGCCACCGAGATGCCGTTGGAGACCAGCGAGGTCAGCACGTGCCCCCAGAGCGCGGCCGAGCGGGCGATCGGCATCGAGTGGAACCGCTCGAAGATGCCGCTCCGCATGTCGTTGAACAGGCGGAACGCGGTGTACGAGATGCCGCTGGCGATCGCGATCAGCAGGATCCCGGGCATCAGGTAGTTGACGTAGTTGTCCGTGCCGGCCTGGATCGCACCGCCGAAGACGTAGCGGAACAGCAGCAGGAACGCGATCGGCATGATCGTGACGGTGATGATCGTGTCCATGCTGCGGGTGATGTGCCGCATCGAGCGGCCGAGCATCACCGAGGTGTCGCCGAGAAAGTGCGTGGTCATGGCCGCTCCTTCGCGCCGACGACGGACAGGAAGATCTCCTCGAGCGTGGGCTGCCGTTCCACCAGCTCCGTTTTGGCCGGCGGGAGCAGCTCACGCAGCGCGGCCAGCGTGCCGTCGACGACCACGGTTCCCCGGTGCAGGATCGCGATCCGGTCGGCGAGCTTCTCCGCCTCCTCCAGGTACTGCGTGGTGAGGAAGACCGTGGTGCCACCGCCGGCCAGCTTCTGGATCTCGTCCCACACCTCGATCCGGGCCTCCGGGTCCAGGCCGGTGGTCGGCTCGTCGAGGAAGATCACCGCCGGATCCCCGATCAGGCTCATCGCGATGTCCAGCCGGCGCCGCATGCCACCGGAGTACGTCCCGACCGGCCGGCCGCCCGCGTCGGTCAGGCTGAACCGGGCCAGCAGGTCGTCGGCGACCCGCCGCGGATCGGCCACCCGCCGCAGCCTGGCGATCATGACGAGGTTCTCCCGGCCGGTGAGGATCTCGTCGACCGCGGCGAACTGGCCGGTCAGGCTGATCGACTCGCGCACCCGGGCCGGCTGCGCGACGACGTCGAACCCGTTGACGGTCGCGGTCCCCGCGTCCGGTCTCAGCAGCGTGGCGAGGATCCGCACGATCGTGGTCTTGCCGGCGCCGTTGGAGCCGAGGAGCGCGAACACGCTGCCCGGCGCCACCTCCAGGTCGACGCCCCGGAGCACGTCCAGTGCGCCGTAGGACTTGCGCAGTCCGCTGATTCGTATCATGGCCGCCCTGCTCTCATGGTTGTCCCTACTCGACGATCACGTCGGCGGGCGCGAGGCCGTAACCCTTGAGCCCGGCATAGGTGAGCTTGTCCATCCGCGCGCCGGTGAAGTCGACGGTGCGCAGCGCGTTGCGGTACTTGCGGGACCAGGCGCGGAAGGAGACGTCGCGCAGGATCGCGCCGCGGAAGGAGGCGCCCTCCAGCCCGGCCCGGTCGAACCGGACGCTGGTCAGCGCCGCACCGTCGAAACTGAGTTTGCGCAGGTCGGAATAGGTGAAATCGACGCCGGTGAAGGTGCAACGCTCGAACACCACGCGCCGGACGTCGGTCGACCGGAACTTGACGTCGGTCAGCGCGCTGTCCGCGATGACGATGTCGTTGAGCCCGGACGTGCTGAAGTCGGTGCGCACCAGGATCGCGCCACGGAACGTGGCACGGGTGAACTCGCTCGCCGTCATGGTGACGTCGGTCAGGTTCGCACCGTCGAAGTTCGCCTCCGCCACGTCGCTGCCCCGGAACGTGCTGCCGGTCAGGTCGGCGTGGGAGAAGTCGGCACCGCGCAGCGCGCTGCCGTCGAACCGGCCGTTACGGGTGATGACGCCGGCGAAGTCGCCACCGGCCGAGTCGGTGCCGTCGAAGCGCGTCACGGTCTGCCGCTCGAGCACCCGGGACAGGTTGGACACCTCGCGGACGGTCTGCTCGATGTCGCCGATGCTGTCGATGGTCAGCGCCAGCGCGGTCGCCTCGTCCTTGCCCTCGGCGCGCAGCTCACGGAACCGTTCGTGCAGGTCGGCCAGGAGGTCGCGCTTCAGGTCGCCGACGCTCCGCGCGCCCTCGTAGGGGGCGAACACGCCGTTCACGTACTCGTCGATCTTGTCGGTCATCTGCGTCGTCGCCCTCACATCAGGGTGTCGAGCACGCGTTTCGCGTACTCCCAGTTGGCTTTGTTGCGGGCGTAGGTCTCGCGCCCCTTGTCGGTGATCCGGAAGTACTTGCGACGGCCGCCCTGCGACTCGTCGCCCCAGTACCAGGTGATGTCGCCGTCCGCCTCGAGCCGCCGGACGCTCGAATACATCGTGGCTTCCTTCAGCTGGTACTCGCCCTGCGAGCGCTCCGCGATGACCTTGACGATCTCGTAGCCGTACCGATCCGACTCGGTCAGCAGCTTCAGGATCATCGTGTCCGTGTTGCCACGCAGCAGATCGGAGGTGACCTTGCTCGTGCTCATGACGACTAATGTATGGCCTAGTACTGTGACAGTCAAGGTACTTAGCCCATCGGGGTACATGGACCGGCGTAGTACGTGGTCGGCCGCCGGAGGCGCGCGTGGGCGTCGGCCAGGCCCGGGCCGGTGCCGGAAAACGGCTTGCGCGCGCTGATAGCGTTCGCGGCGATGAAGACCTCTACTCTTCGCAGATTGGGGGCCCGCTTCACCGAAGGTGAGTGCTGATGCGCTCCCGCGCGGTGAACACGGACCTCTGGCGGCGCGTCCGGGCCTTTGCGGTGCCGCCCTCGATGATCATGTCCGCTGGTGCGCGCCGTCGCGCCGGCGACTGGGCGGGCGCCTGCGCGGCGGCCCGCGTCGACGTGGACCTCGACCTCCGCGAGCTCGGCCGCACCCACGGCGCCGACCTCGCCGCCGCGATCCGCGCCGACCTCCGGCACCTGGCTCCCGATCTGCTGCGCTGGCACCTGCCCCGGATCGCGCCCGACGGGCTGCTCCGGCCCGCGCTGACGATCGGCCTCGCCCGGTACCCGACCGCCGCCGGTCCACTGTGGCTGGTCGCGCGCACGGCGCCGGCGTGGGCCGACGCGGGCCAGCGGATCAGCCTCGCGGTCTGGCCGGGCGGCCACGCCGGCCGGCACCCGCACCCGCACCCGCACCCGCGCTTCCGCCTCGACCTCCACCGGCACCTCTGGCACGCGCACCACGCCCCGGAGCTCCGCCTCCGTGCCGGCCTGCCGTCCACACCGGACTTTCCGGCCGCCCCGGCTGATCCGGCCGCCCCGGCTGATCCGGCCGCCCCGGCTGATCCGGCCGCGCTGGCTGCGGTGACCGGCTCGGGGGCCGTGTCGGCCGCGCCGCGCGGCGGTGGGCCGGTGCGGCGCGGAGGCCCGGCCACGCTCGCCGCGGTGGTCGGTGCCGTGGGTGGGATCGAGACGTCAGTACCCGGCCTGCCGGATCGGCTGCGGGCGCGGGGATGCGCGGTCGACCGGTGGGCGGCCGAGGCGGCGATCCTGCTGCGGGCCGAGGGGCGGGCCGGCGACCGCGCGATCGCGATCCGGGCCGGGGCCGGCGAGCGGCTGGTGCTGCACCGCGCGGCCGGGGCGCCGCCGCGCCTGACCGCGGGCACCGGCCGCGGCCTGCCGGTGCTGCCGGAGGCGGCGGTCTGGGAACCACCGGACCTCACGTTGCTGCGCGCCGGCCTGATCACGCCGGACGAGCTGCATCCGCTGGTCGCGGCCGCGCTCGTCCCCGGCTGGGTCGCCGCGGAACCGGTTGTGGGAGCAACGGCGAACCCCGCGCGGGTACGCGTGGTGCGCTGCCGCGGCGCCGACCACCGGATCGGGCTGGTGGACGGCGTGCTGCGGCCGCTCGACCACGACGACGCCACGCTTCGCCGGGAGGAGACGCTGGCCGCCCTGACCGGCACGCCGCTGCCCTGTCTGCGCGTCGTCCACGAGCTGCACCGGCGCCCGGCGGGCCTGGACGACGTGCGGGCCCGCCTGGACCACGGCGACACCGAGGGCGCGCTGCGCGACGTCGAGGACCTGCTCGGCCCGGCCGCGGTGCTGCCCGGCGGGCCGCTGCGGGACGAGCTGGACGCGGCCGTGGAGCACCGCGCGACCTACGCCCGGTACCGGGCGGTCACCGGGCCGGCCGACCTCGGCGACCCGGACCACCAGCTGCGGCCACGCACCGACTGGCGGTACGCCGTCGACCGCGGCCACACCCGGCACCGCCCCCGGCGGAGACACCGCTGACCGGGTGGCCGGCGCCCGCGAGACAGCGGATGCCGCCGCTCCGAGCGCGGGACCCGGCGCCTCCGGAACGCGGACGCCCGCCGGAACGAGTGCTGACGCCACCGTACCGGCGAAGGAATTTGATCTTTTGAGAGATGAGGGTGATGACACGGATGCGCAACGACGACCAACTCGGCACCGCGGCGGAACTGCTCGCGCTGCTCGGCGACACGGCAACGGAGGAGCGGCGCGACGTGCAACTGGACGCGCTGACGCTGGCGGTCGCGGCGGACCTGCCGGTGCTGCTGTGGGGTGAGCCGGGGATCGGGAAGACCGCCGGGCTGACGCAGCTGGCGGCGGACCTCGGCCTGCCGCTGACCACGGTGATCGCGAGCGTGCACGAGCCGTCCGACTTCGCCGGGCTGCCGGTGGTGGGCGACGATCCGGCCGTCCGGGGCGTGCCGATGGCGCCGCCGGACTGGGCGGTGCGGCTGGTCGAGGCCGGCCGCGGGCTGCTGTTCCTGGACGAGCTGTCGACCGCGCCGCCGGCGGTGCAGGCCGCGCTGCTGCGGCTGGTGCTGGAACGGCGGGTGGGCGCGCTGACGCTGCCGCCCGGCGTGCGGATCGTGGCCGCGGCGAACCCGCGCGGCTCCGCGGCGGACGGCTGGGAACTCAGCCCCCCGCTGGCGAACCGGTTCGTCCATCTGCGGTGGACGCACGACGCCGCGGTGGTGGTCCGCGGGCTCGGCGGCGTGTGGCCGCGCGCGGTGCTGCCCCGGCTGGACCGCGCGCGGCTGCCGGAGGCGGTCGCCTACGCCCGGCGGGCCGTGCAGGCGTTCCTCACGGCACGGCCGGGCCTGGTGCACCGGCTGCCCGGCGCGGACCAGGCCCGCGGCGGTGCCTGGCCGTCGCCGCGCAGCTGGGACATGGCGCTGCGGCTGATCGCGTTCGCCACCGCGGCCGGCACGTCCCGCGAGGTGCTGTCGATGCTGGTCCGGGGCACGGTCGGCGACGGACCGGGCCTCGAACTGCTGGCCGGCCTGGACCGGCTGGACCTGCCCGGCCCGGAGACGCTGCTGGCCGACCCGGCGGGCGCACCGCTGCCGGAACGCGGGGACCTGCGCCAGGCCGTGCTGGACAGCGTGATCTCCGCGGTACGGGACCGGCCGACCCGGGAACGCTGGGACGCGGCCTGGGCACTGCTCGCCCGCGCGGCCGAGACCGGCCCGCCGGACCTGGTGGTGGTGCCCGCGACCACGCTCGCCGCGCTGCGCCGCGAGGAGTGGGACGTGCCCGCGCTGATCGACCGGCTGGCCGGCACGGTCTCGTTGTCCCGGCGGGCGGTGGCGGCCTGATGGACCTGGAGAAGCTCTACGCCGCGCGGCTGCACGCGGTGCGTGAACGCCCCTACCTGGCGGCCGCGCTGTTCGCGCTGCACGTGGTGGAGTCGCCGGCCACCCCGACGATGGCGGTGGACCGGCACTGGCGCTGCTACGTCTCGCCCGCGTTCGTGGACCGCCGCACCGTGCCCGACCTGGCCGGCGTCTGGGTGCACGAGGTGTCGCACCTGCTGCGCGACCACCACGGGCGGGGCGACGCCTACGCCGCGGAACACGGTGTGGACGGCCCCGGCGAGCGGCTGCGGATGAACATCGCGGCGGACGCGGAGATCAACGACGACGTGTACGACGCGGCGCTGCCGATGCCGCCGGACGCGGTGCGCCCGGAGTCGCTCGGACTGGAAGCCGGCGAGGTGATGGAGTTCTACCTGCGCCGGTTCACGTTCGGCGCGCGCACCCAGCCGTTCGCGTGGCTCGATTGCGGCAGCGGCGCGGACGGTGGCGCCCGGCCGTGGGACCTCGGGCCGGCCGGTGCGCGCGGACTGACCACGGAGGAACGCGACGCGGTCCGGTTCCGGGTCGCGCACGGCATCGTGGGCGCGCCCGGCGACGCGCCGGACGGCTGGAAGCGCTGGGCCGAGCAGGTGTTCCACCCGCCGCAGCCGTGGCGGGAACTGCTCGGCTCCGCGGTGCGGTCGGCGGCGAGCGCGGCCGGCGTGGGGGAGGACTACACCTACCAGCGGCCGGGCCGGCGCGCCACCAGCCTGCCCGGCGTGGTGCTGCCCGCGCTGCGCCGCCGTCCGCCGTCCGTGTGCGTGGTCGTCGACACGTCCGCCTCGGTCTCGGACCGCGAACTCGGCAGCGCGCTGCTGGAGGTGACCGCGATCGGCCGCGCGCTCGGCGGCCGGCGCGACCTGGTCACCGTGATGTCCTGCGACGCGACCGTGGCCACGGTCGGGCGGTTCTGCCGGGAGCGGGACATCCCGCTGGTCGGGGGCGGCGGCACGGACATGCGCGCCGGCGTCGCGGCCGCGCTGGAACGCCGGCCGGACGTGATCGTGCTGCTCACCGACGGTCAGACGCCGTGGCCGTCCGCGCGCCCGGCCGCCCGTACCGTGGTGGGACTGTTTCCCCGGCCGTCCGAGAAGTGGGTGGCCACGCCGCCCTGGGCCCGCGTGGTCCGCGTCGGCGGCTGAGCGCGCGGCGTTCCGGTGTGCGGCTTCCATGCCCGGGCCGCGGCGTTCCGGTGCTTCTCTCTCGGCCGGGTCGCGGCGTTCCGGTGTTGTTCTCATGACCAGATCGCGGCCGGCAGGCCGTCGCTGAAGATCTCCGGCTCCGCGGGTACGCACCGCGCCTCGCCCGCCGCGGCCCGGCGCGCGGTCCACGCCACCGCGGCCGCGTCCAGCACGTCGTCGACCGGCACCAGCCGGCCGGCCGGGCCGATGTCGCTAGGGAGACGGACGCCGTGCCGCCGGAGCAGCTCCGCCCGCTGCATCGCGCCGGACCAGGTCTTCTTGCTGTCCGGCAGCGGGCCACCGGCCATCCGGGCGAAGGACAGCTCGGGGTGGACCTCGATCGTCCGCGGGTGCCCGCCGCCGCGCAGCCACGCGTCCACATCCAAGATCCGCGGACCCAGCCGGTACGCCTGCGCGGACATCCCCTCACCGGCCAGCCGCCGGTTCTCCGCGTTGGCGGCGGCGTAGTCGGCGCAGCTCAGCGCGGCCCGCACCGGCGTGTTGAACACCGACGACGCCCGGCGGCCGAGCTGCGCCCGGGCCTCCCGGTCGGCGCGGCGGCGCGTGGCGTCCGGCAACCCGATCGGGATGTCGATGCCGACCACGTCCAGCGGACCGGCCCACGCGACCAGCGCCGCGATCCCCGGCGCGGCGCCGACCTCGACGCGGTCCTGATCGAGCAGGACACCGACCCAGCCGCCCTTGTACGCGTCGGCACCGAGAACCCTGAACGGCATCCGGCCACGCTACAGCGTCGTGCCCGCCGGTCGATTCCGCTGCTGTGCCTGGTCAAGGCCGGGTGGACCGGACGACCTCTGCGTGTCGGGGTCCGGCATCGCCGTTGCTACAATGCCGCCTCCGTATATCGGGAGGCTTTTCATGCGGAATCTCATCTACCTCGCCCTGGGAATCGCGGGCGTTGTCATTGCCTGGTGGCTGGTGGGCCGGCTCCGCAAGCCTTCGGGCTCCGGCGCTCCGGTCCCGACTACCAAGCCCGTCAAGACGGATTCTTCGGACACTTCGGATTCGTCGGTTTCGGCTACCACCATAACCGACGCCACCACTGTTTCTGACACCACCTCGTCCGGTGCCACGGAGGCGAACCCGGCCACGCCGGCCGTCACCGAGGCGTCCAGCGCCGCCGCCGTTTCCGGTACCGCGACCAAGGACACCGACGCGTCGGCCCCGGCCGCCGCGGCACCGGCCACCGGGACGACGGCGGACTCCGCCGCGACGCCCACGGCGAAGGATGCCGCCGCGAAGGCCGTGGTGAGCGAGGATTCCGCCGCGTCGGCGGCGGGCCAGGAGTCCGCCGCGACGCCTGCGGGGGCTGGCGAGTCCGCCGCGACGCCTGCGGGGGCTGGCGAGTCCGCCGCGACGCCTGCGGGGGCTGGCGAGTCGGCCGCGACGACGGCGGTGGCGGAGCCCGCGATCACGGTGCCGGCCGGCGCGGACGCGCCGGAGACGGCGCCCGCGGATGACGAGGTCGCGAAGCCGGTCTCGGCCGTGTCGTCCCCCTCGTCTCCCTCGTCCGCCGCGGACACCGCGTCGGGTGCGGGTGCGACGCCGCCGTTGCCGGAGGCGGGCATCGCCGCCGACTCCACGTCCACGTCGGTCACGGAGCCGGCCTCGACCGACGCGCCGGTGTCGTCATCCGTCGCGACCGGCGGGTCCGGGAAGAGCGTCACGCCGCCGTTGCCGGAGGCGGGCATCGTCGACTCGGGAACCGCGACGACCACGCCGTCCACCACCGAGACCGTGGCCCCGTCGGCCGCGGTCGCGGCACCGGCGGCCGCCGAGTCCGCCACGTCGGATGCCGAGTCCGCCACGTCGGACGCGAAGCCGGCGGCGACCGCCGAACCCGGCTCCGCGGCGACGGCGGTCTCCGGCGGCACGGACTCCGCTGTCGTCGCCGGTGACGAGCCGGCCAAGCCCGTGAACGACGCTGACCTGGCGTCCGGCGCGGACACCACCCCGGTCGTGGCACCCGCCACGACCGAGGAGCCGGCCACGACCGAGACCACGCCGGTCGCGGCACCCGCCAAGGCCACGCCGGCGCGGAAGACCGCCGCCAAGCGGACACCCGCAGCCAAGAAGGCAGCCCCGGCCGCGAAGGCAGCGCCCGCCGCGAAGGCGACGCGCGCGGCAAAGGCCGCACCGGCCGCCGCCTCCGTACCGACGACGCCGGTTGCACCGGTTGCACCGGTTGCACCGGTTGAGCCGGTTGCGCCGGTCGAGCCGGTTACCGCGTCTGAGCCGGTTACCGCGATCGAGCCGGTCGCGCCGATCGAGCCGGTCACCGCGGTTGGGCCGGTCGAGCCGGTCACCCCGGTGTCTTCCGCCACGGCGGATACGGCGTCGATCGTCGCCGCCACGCCGGCGACTGCCCCGGTGGTCGTTCCGGAGCCGGAGGCCGCGTCGGTGGTCGTTCCGGAGCCGGAGACCGCGCCGGCTGCCGACCCGGAGCCGGTGGTTGCCGCAGACCCGGAGCCGGTGGTCGTGCCGGCCCCGCCCGCCACGGCGTCGGTGGACAACCTGACGAAGATCGCGGGCCTCGGCCCGAAGTCCGCGCAGGCACTGCAGGCAGCGGGCATCACCACCTACGCCGCGCTGGCGGCAGCCGGTGAGGCCGGGGTTCGTGCCGCGTTGACCGCGGCCGGGATCCGGGCCACCACCAGCGTGCCCAACTGGCCGGTCCAGGCCCAGGCGCTGGCTGACCAGAAGAACGCCTGACCTACGTCACCGCTGGCGGCCGCCGCCCGTGCCTCACGGCACGAGCGGCGGCCGCTTCGTCTCAGCACCACTTCGACGTCGCTGCCGACCGGGGGCTCGATGTCACACCACCCGCCGGATGTAACGCGACATGCCCGACATAGGCACGAGGTCCGCGTCGCCGCGGGCACACAGATCTCGGCGGCACGGGCGGCCGCTCCGCTCGCGGGAAGCCGCTCGTGGGAAGTCGGCCGTGGGAAGTCGGCCGCGGGAAGCCGCTCGTGGGAAGTCGGCCGCGGGAAGGCGGTCGCGGAGAGTCGGCTGCGGGGAAATCACTTTCGTTGTACAGATCCGCGCTCCCTGCACGGTGGACGATCGCATCCCGCACGCGGGACACTCGGCGGCTTCCGACCGCTCGCGTCGCACGATCGGGATAAATCACCAAATGTCCTGACGTAGCCCCCGCTTGAGGGCTCAGGACGGCCACGGTGCGATCCGTCGATGGCGGGAAAGCAAGCGGGGGCACGGTCGGCGGCACATCGCAAAAACCCTGGTGAGGCCCGGTATCAGGGCGCCGCGCCGACACCACCAGCCCCGGGAGGAGCGCGGCGTGTCCCGTGGCGTGCGGGAGATCACACGGCGGCCGCACGCAACGCGAGACGAAGCCCCCGACGCGGCACGCGTTGTGAGACGGAGCGCGGCGTGAGACGGAGCGCGGTGTGAGACGGAGCGCGGCGGCTGTGAGCGGCGTGCGGCGATGGGTGGCCGGGGGTGTGCGGGTGGTGGTGGGGCCGCAGGTTGCCGCGAGACCGGGCGCGGCAACCTGCGGCGGAGGGGGAAGGTCAGCGGAGGCGGCGGATGTCGCCGTAGGCGCGGTAGAAGCCGCCGCGGGCGGCCTCGCGGATGCCGGAGACGACGTAGCGGGCGCCGGGCTCGCGGATGCCCTTGGGGAACTGGACCTGCCAGTTGTGGTCGTAGCCGGCGGAGACGACGCGGATGCGGAGGCGGCCGGCGTCCTCGACGCACTCGACGACGACGTCGCCGGCGGCGTCGGCGAGGTCGTGGACGGTCTCGACGGTGGTGGACGGGGCGACCGTGGGCATGGCCGGTGGCACCTTGACGTCGACCGGCTGCGGGACGCTGCCGCCCATCGCGGCCGAGATGGCGGTCTCGCTGGCGTCGATGCAGGCCAGGGTGCCATTCGTGGTGACGATGTAGAGGCGCTCGTCGTGGTACTGCATGGAGTAGGCGGAGCCGCAGCCGGTGGCGAGCTTCCACAGGCGGGTGCCGTCGGCGGCGAAGCAGTAGACGGAGGAGGCGCTGTCACCGGCGAAGACGAAGCGGCCGTCGGGGGAGGCGGCGCAGGAGAAGACGGCGGCGTCGCACTGGTACGTCCGGTGGTGGGTGCCGTTCTTGCCGAGCTCGACGACCTGGCTGCGGGCGGTTCCCGCGTACAGCTTGCCGGGCTCCTGCCAGCCGAACAGGACCGGGCCGCCGGTGCCGGTGTGCCACAGCTCCGCGCCGGTGCGCCAGTCGTAGCTGGTCACGCCCGCGGAGTGGCCGTGGTGCAGGGCGTCGGCGTCGCAGCGGACCATCCAGGCGGAGGTGCCGCGGCCGGGACGCTGCCAGAGGAACTCGTCCTCGTGGTCGATGGCGGAGATGCCGCCGCGCGCGTCGGAGACGCCGAGCACGCCGTCGTGGATGTCCAGCCAGTAGATGTCGATGCCGGGATCGATCGCGTACGCCAGGCGGGGGATCTTGCCGGAGAGGTCGTAGACGTTGCCGTCGTCGCAGCCCGCGTAGATCCAGCCGTCGTCGGCCACGATGCACTTCACGCCGTCCGGCAGGCGGAACTGGCGCTGCACCGAGGCGTCGTGGCCGAGCGTGGTGATCATGCCGCTCTCGTTGCCCACCATGCACACGTCGTCGTCGACGAAGATGCCGAACGCGGCGCTGCCCGACGAGTAACGCCAGAGGATCGGCGCGGCCTTCGCGGTGGAGCGGGTGCTGACGATCTGGCGGCGGGTGACCGAGCGCTTCTGCCGGCCGCCGGCGACGGCCGGCGCGTACCCCTTCCGGACCTTCTCCCCGATCTTCTTGGCGGCCTCGGACCTCGCCTTGTCCGTGGTCGGGAACGACGACCGCTTCACCTGCCCGTGGTCGCCGATGCGTCCATAGCGGATGGTCAGGTCGGTGCCGTCGACGGTCACCTCGTAGAACTTGTGCGCACTGCCGGAGTCCTCGGAGAGCTCGAGGTATGTGGTGTCGGCCGGCATCGGGGAGACCTTTCGTCGGAAGCGAAGTCCCCGGGAACCTATCCAACGGGTACGACAAGAAGCCGCTCCGGTGCTCGCGCGCCCATAGCCAGGACGGGGCGGCTTAAACCAGCGTTTTGTCATGACTTCCGGTGCAGATCAGGCGTGCATCGCATGACGCGCAGCACTTCAGGAGACCCCTGTCGATAGGCCACTCTGGTCCATGTCAACAGCCGAACGGCCGAGAGGGGGCAGAGATGGACGAGCGATACGACTCCTACTGCGCTGTCGATCCGCTCTTCTACGACGCCCTCACCAACACCAAGGCCCGGACCGTCGAGTACGGCGAGGAGCTGGTTCTCCCGGCCGGCTGGAAGCGCGCCGCGCAGGACGACTGGACCGTGGTCGGGCCGGATGGCGACCGGCTGCCGGCACAGGGTTGGAAGGTGCACATCTCCGCACGCCGTGAGGACGCGGCCGAGGTGCTCGCACTCGTCTGGGACTACTGCACCGCCCGGGGGATCGGGTTCAAGTTCCTGCGCGGCCCGCAGATGCTGCTCATGCGCAACAGCAAGTACGCCGGCCGGGGCAGCAGCGGCAAGTTCGTCACCGTCTACCCGCACGACGAGACCGAGCTCGAGGCGGTCTGCGCGGACCTGAGCGCGCTGCTGGCCGGCCGGGAGGGGCCGTACATCCTCTCCGACCTGCGCTACGGCGAGGGCCCGGTCTACGTCCGCTACGGCGGATTCGCGGCCCGCTACTGCCTCGACGAGTCCGGCAAGGTCGTCCCCGCGATCGAGGACGCCACCGGCACGCTCGTCCCGGACCGCCGCGAACCGGTCTTCAAGGTTCCGGCCTGGGTCGAACTGCCCGCGTTCCTCCGCCCGCACCTCGAAGCGCGCGGCGCCGCGAAGGTCGCCGCCGTACCGTACGCGATCGAGAAGGTGTTGCACTTCTCCAACGGCGGTGGGCTCTACACCGGCCGGGACACCCGCACCGGCGACAGCGTCGTGCTGAAGGAGGCGCGCCCGCACGCCGGGCTGGACGCCACCGGCGCGGACGCGGTCACCCGCCTGCGCCGGGAGCGCGACATGCTCCGCCGGCTCGCGGACGTGCCGCAGCTCGCCCGGGTGCACGACGAGTTCCGCCTCGGCGACCACTACTTCCTCGCCCTGGACCTGATCGAGGGCGAGCCGCTCAACAAGGCGCTGGTCCGGCGTTACCCGCTCACCCGGCCGGACGTGACCGACGACGACCTGCGCGCGTTCACCAGCTGGGCGCTGGACGTGCACGCCCAGGTGGACCGCGTGCTCCGCGAGATCCACCGGCGCGGCGTGGTCTACGGCGACCTGCACCTGTTCAACGTGATGGTGTGCCCGGACGACCGGATCACGCTGCTCGACTTCGAGGCGGCCCGGGACGGCACCGAGGACGCCCGGCCCGCGCTGCGCAACCAGGCGTTCGCGGCGCCGCGTGACCGGACCGGGTTCGCGGTCGACGAGTACGCGCTGGCCTGCCTGCGACTCGCGTTGTTCCTGCCGCTCACCGCGGTGCTGCGGCTGGCGCCGGAGAAGGCCGCGCACTTCGCCACGATCATCAGGTCCCGGTTCCCGGACGTGCCGGACTCCTATCTGGACGACGCGGTGCGGACCATCCGTGGCGCGGACGCGGCACCGGCCCGGCCGGTCACGCTGGACCGCGACCGGATCGCCACCGGCATCCTGGCCACCGCCACGCCGGCCCGCGACGACCGGCTGTTCCCGGGCGACATCGAGCAGTTCCGCAGCGGCGGGCTGAGCCTCGGGTACGGCGCGGCCGGCGTGCTGTGGACGCTGCACACCTGCGGCGCCGGCCGGTTCCCCGAGCACGAGCAGTGGCTGGCCGACCGGGTCGCGCCGCCGCCGTCCGGCAGCCGCCTCGGCCTGTGGGACGGGCTGCACGGCGTCGCGTTCGCGCTGGACGCGCTCGGCCGTACCGGCGACGCACGGTCCCTGCTGGACATCTGCCTGGCCGAGCCGTGGCGCGAACTCAACCATGACCTGGTCAGCGGCCTCGCCGGGGTGGGTCTGAGCCTGGACCGGTTCGGCGTGCGGGACCGCGCGGACGAGGTGTTGCAGCTGCTCGCGGACCGGCTCGACGCGGCGCCGCCACCCGCGGAGACCAGCGGGCGCGCGCACCCCTACGCGGGCCTGACGCGCGGCTGGACCGGCCCCGCCCTGTTCTTCCTGCACCGGTACGAGACCACACGCGACCCGGCCCTGCTCGACCTGGCCGCCCGCGCGCTCCGCCGTGACCTGCACACCTGCGTGCTCACCGACGACGGCACGATGCACGTGAACGAGGGGTGGCGGACCATGCCGTACCTCGCGCACGGCAGCGTCGGCATCGGCATCGGGCTCGACCGCTACCTGCGGTACCGGCCGGACGACGAGGCCTTCCGGGACGCGTCCGCCGCGATCCGCCTGGCCGCCCGATCCCCGTTCTACGCGCAGTCCGGCCTGTTCGCCGGCCGCGCCGGGATCGTCGCCTACCTCGCCGCACGGGTCGCCGCCGGCATCGTCGCGGACGCACCCGCGCTGGCCCGGCAGGCCGGTGCGCTGGCCTGGCACGCGTTGCCGTACGGCGAGCATCTGGCCTTCCCCGGGGAGCAGCTGCTGCGGCTCTCCACCGACCTGGCCACCGGGTCCGCGGGCGTGCTGCTCGCGCTGACCATGGCCCGCGATCCGGAGCGCACCGCGCTGCCGCTGCTCGCACCGACCACCGCCGTCGCGCCCGCGCCACGCACGGCCGTACCCGCCGGAGCACCGGCATGAGACTTCCGGCGCGCGGAAGAAAGAAAAGAACAGTCACCCGTCAGAACGACAGAGAGAGAAGGTGTTGAGCATGACGCTGCTCGACCTCCAGGGCATGGACATCGAGGACGCGACCGGCGGCGGCGGGGGCGGCGGGAGCCAGGCCAGCCTGCTGCTCTGCGGCGACAGCTCGCTGAGCGTCACCACCTGCAACTGAGCCTCCGGCTCACGCACCACATACCCGCACGGTCCTGCCCCGGCGCGCATGCGCCGGGGCGGGCCCATATCTGGGGGCGTCATGACGAACCGCATCCTGCTCGGCTGCGTGCGCGCGGCCGGCGGTCACGCGGTCCTGCTGGCGGTCGCGTCGATCATCGGCGCGGTCGCGGCGCTGCTCGTCCCCGCCGCGATCGGCCGCACGGTCGACGCGGTGTTCGCCGGCTCCGCGCACGCCTGGATCGGCATCACGGCCGCGCTGGTCGTCGTCGCCGCGGTCGCGGACGTGCTCACCGACCTCGCCGCCGCCACCGGCACCGCCCGCGCCACCGCGCACCTGCGCCGCGCGCTGCTCAGCCGGATCTTCACGCTCCCGCACCCGATCGGCCGCCCGGCCGGTGACCTGGTCGCGCGGCTCGGCACCCAGGCCGCGGACGCCGGGTCCGCGGTCGGCGCCACCATCGGCGGTCTCGTCTCCGTGCTGCCACCGATCGGCAGCCTGGTCGCGCTCGCGCTGATCGACCCGTGGCTCGCGGTCGCGCTCGTCGCCGGGTTGCTGCTGCTCACCGCGCTGCTGCGCGGATTCGTGCTCAGCGCGTCCACGTTCGCCCGCGGCTACCAGCGCGTGCAGGGCGACATCGCGGCGCTGCTCGCCGAGGCGATGACCGGCGCACGCACGATCGCGGCGGCCGGTACCGCGGAGACCGAGATCCGCCGCGTCCTGCGGCCCCTGCCCGAGCTGGGGAAACACGGCCGGGGTACGTGGTCCGCGCTCGCGGTCGCGGCCGGCCGGACCGCGGTGCTCGGGCCGCTCACCCAGATCGTCGTGGTCGCGGTCGCCGGCGTGCTGCTCACCGCCGGCCGGCTCACGCCCGGCGAGCTGATCGCGGCGCTGCAGTACGCGGCCCTCGGCGCCGGCCTCGGCGCGATCCTGGGCACGCTCAACCGCCTGGTCCGCGCGCGCAGCGGCGCCACCCGCGCCGCCGAGATCATCACTGAGCGCCCCCGCCCGCACGGCGCCCGTCACCTGCCCCCGGCCCGCACCGGGACGTCCCCGATCCGGCCCGCCGGACACGTTGATCATGGAGTGGGGGAGCTGCGTCTCGAGGGCGTCACGGTCCGGGCCGAGGACGGGCGGGTGCTGCTGGACCGGCTCACGCTGGCCGTGCCCGGCGGCGCCGTGGTCGCGGTGGTCGGCCGGTCCGGGGCCGGCAAGTCCACGTTCGCCGCGGTCGCCGGGCGGCTGCGCGACCCGGACGAGGGCACGGTCCGGCTCGACGGCGTGCCGCTGCCCGCGCTGTCCCGGGACGCGCTCGCGGTCGCGGTCGGCTACGGCTTCGAGCGGCCGGCGCTGGCCGGCCGCACGATCGGCGACGCGATCGCGATGGGCCGCGACCCCGGCTTCGTCGCCGAGGCCGCCCGCGTCGCCGCCATCGACGACTACGTCCGGCGGCTTCCCCGCGGGTACGACACGCCGCTGGCGGACGCGCCGATGTCCGGCGGCGAGGCGCAGCGGCTCGGCCTGGCCCGCGCGCTGCACGGCGCCCGGCTGCTGGTGCTGGACGACGCGTCGTCCAGTGTGGACAGCGTGACCGAGGCGCGGATCGGCGCGGCCCTGACCCGGCACGCGCACGGCGTCACCCGGCTGCTGGTCACCCACCGCCGGGCCACCGCCGCCCGCGCCGACCTGGTCGCCTGGCTCGACGGCGGCCGGCTGCGCGCGTTCGCCCCGCACCGGGTGCTCTGGGCCGACCCGGCCTACCGCGCGGTCTTCGCCGGTGCGTCCCCGGTGGCGGCACCGCGCACGTCCGGCGAGACGCCGCCGGCCGCCCGGCCGGGCCGGCACGGGGTGCGGACCGGGTCGCGGCCCGTCGCCGGCGGTGGGCGCGGTGCCGGCTGATGGGCGCGGCCACCCGCTACACGCGGCAGGAGCTCTGGCGGGACCGGCGTGCCGTCGCCGGCCTGGCCGTCGCGTCGCTGGCCGAGACCGCGCCCGCGCTGATCAGCGGATACGCCACCGCGCGCGCGATCGACGACGGCTTCCTCGCCGGTGACGTCGGCACCGGGCTGGCCTGGCTCGGCGGCTACGGGCTGGCCGCGTGCGTGGGCGCGGCCGGCGCACGGGTCGCGTACCGCCGGCTCGGGGACGTGGTCGAACCGTTCCGGGACCGGCTGGTGCGCCGGGTGGTGACCGACGCGCTGCGCGGCGCGGCCCGGCCGGACCGCGCGGCCGTGGCCAAGCTGACCCGTCAGGTGGAGGTGGTCCGGGACACGCTCGCCGGGCTGCTCACCACCGTGCGCGGCTTCGTGTTCAGCCTGGCCGCCGCGATCGCCGGTCTCCTCGCGCTGGCGCCGGTGCTGGCCGGGCTGGTCGCCGTACCGCTGCTGCTCGGTCTGGGGTTGTTCGCGCTGCTCCTGCCGCGCCTGGCGCGGCGCCAACTGTCCTATGTGCGTGCGGACGAGGACCTGGCCGCGACCGCGGAGCCGATGCTGCGCGCGCACCGGGACGTGACCGCGGCCGGTGCCGGCGACTGGGCGACCGGGGTGGTCGCGGACGCGGTCGACGCCCAGTCCCGGGCGGAGCGTGCGCTCGGCACGGCCGGGGCACTCCGCGGCGCCTGCCTCGCGGTCGGCGGCTGGGGACCGCTGATCGTGCTGCTGACCGCCGCGCCCTGGCTGACCGGCCGCGGGATCGGCGCCGGTGTGCTGCTCGGCGCCATGGTCTACGTGCGGCAGGCGCTGGTGCCCGCGCTGCACCTGCTGATGCACGGCCTCGCCCAGGGCGGCCTGCGCTACGGCGTCACGCTGCGCCGCATCCTGGAGCGGCCCGCGCCGCAGTCGCAGCCGGCCCCGGCCCCGGACCGCGGCCTGCTGCGCATGCGTGGCGTCACGTTCCGGTACGGCCCGGCCGCCGCGCCCGTGCTCGACCGCTTCGACCTGGACGTCGACCCGGGCGAGCACCTCGTCATCGTGGGCGCGAGCGGCATCGGCAAGTCCACCCTGGCCGCGCTGATGGCCGGCCTGATCGCGCCGCAGCAGGGTGACGTGCGCTGCGCCGACCGCGTGCTGCTGCCGCAGGAGGCGTACGTCTTCACCGGCACCGTGCTGGAGAACCTGCGCTACCTGGCCCCGGACGCGCCGGTGCTGCGCGGGATCGCCGCGCTCGGCGCCTGGCCGCTGATCGACCGGCTCGGCGGACTGGACGGCCTGATCGACCCGGCCACCCTCTCGGCCGGCGAGAAGCAGCTGATCGCACTCGTCCGGGCGTGGCTGTCACCCGCGCCGCTGGCCATCCTGGACGAGGCGACCTGCCACCTCGACCCGGTCGCGGAGGCCCGTGCGGAGGCCGCGTTCGCGGCCCGGCCGGGTGCGCTCGTGGTGATCGCACACCGGCTCGCCTCCGCCGCGCGCGGCCGGCACGTGCTGCTCTTCGACGGCGCCGCACCGCTGCTCAGCACGCACACGGAACTGCTGCGCACGTCCGCCGCGTACCGCGAGATGTCAGATCCAGCCCTTCTCCTTGGCCAGGTGGATGGCCTCGATCCGGTTGCGGGCGCCGGTCTTCGCGATGATCCGGGACAGGTGGTTGCGCACCGTACCCGGTGACAGCGACAGCGTGCGCGCGATGTCCTTCACCGGCGTGCCGAGCGCGGCCACCTCCAGCACGCGCAGCTCCCGGTCGGTCAGCGGCGACGTCGGCGTCAGCGCCGCGACCAGCAGGTCCGCGTCCACCACCGGCTCACCCGCGGCCAGCCGGCGCACCGCGTCCACCATCCGCTCCGGCGACGCGGTCTGCGCCAGGAACCCGATCGTCGGCGAGACCGTGGCGATCTGCGAGGCGACGCCGGGCCGGCGCGGGTCGACCAACACCAGGATCTTGCTGTCCGGCAGCTCCGAGTGCGCGGCGCGGGCCACGCCGGCCGGGTCCTGCCCCGGCCCGTTGAGCAGCTCGAGGTCGAGCACCGTCACGTCCGGCGGGTCGGACCGCACCGCCTCGATCGTGGCGTCGACCGCGTCGCGCTCCGCGACCACGTCCATGTCCGGATGCGTGGACAGCACGTATCTCAGCGCGCCACGCAGCAGCCCCTGCGGCATCGCCAGCAGAATGCGCACCACGCCGGGCCCCTTATCGACAGATCGACACAACGGGTTAACCACATGGCAATACCCGTTCACATTCAAGCACAGAGGATCGGTTGGGAGCGCGTCCAAACCCGGGTGTAACCCTTTGGCGTCACTGTCGGAAGGTTGTCGCCCGGCCGGGTCGCTTTTGTCGCGACCCGGCCGTTGAGCTGTGCCGATGCGTCAGATCCAACCGGCCTCCTCGGCGAGACGGGCCGCTTCCAACCGATTTCTGCAGTTCAGTTTCCGTACCGCTGAAGATAGATAGTTCCGAATTGTTCCTTCGGACAGAAAAAGTTCGGACGCAATCGCCGCACCGGGCATCCCACGCGCCGCGAGACGCAGCACGTCCCGCTCCCGCGCGGACAGTGGATTGTGCATCGCGGCGAGCGTCGCCAGCGCGGTACCCGGATGAATCATCCGCTCGCCGCGCCCGACCCGCCGGATCAGATCCACCAGCTCGGCCGGCGGCTGCTCCCGCGACGCGAACCCGCGCGCGCCCGCGGTCAGCGCGGCCCGCAGCGCATGCGGCGTGTGCCGCCCGGTCAGCGCCACCACCGCACACTCCGGCAGCTCCGCCACCAGCAGCCGCACGGTCCGCAGCCCCTGCCGCCCCGGCCCGTCCAGATCCACCACGATCACTTCCGGCCTGATCTTGTGTGCCGCCGTCAGCACCTCGCCGTCGTCACCACCCACGGACGTCACCTCCAGCTCCGTGGACAGCACCGCGTGCAGGGACTCGCGCAGCAGCACATGGTTCGAGAAGATCATTGTGCGAATCATCGGTTCGCTCCCATCACGCCTCACCGGCGACGTGCGCCGGCGTCGAAAGTCCGTCAGGCGAGACCGATCACCGGCCCTTGACCAGGGCCGGAACCGGTTGGGAACGATCACCCAGGTGAGTCGGGAACCTCGATCACCCGTGAGTCACGGTGCTGGTCGGCCGGGCGGGGCGCGAACTCCGCGCGGGTGTCCAGCGCGGCCGGGCCGGCCGCCGCGTCCGCCAGCGGCGAACCCGGCTGATCCCCGCCGCGCAGACCGTGGGCCGATCCCGGCACCGCACCACCGGTCGGCGGCCCCACCGGGCCTTCACCCCCACCGGAACCATCCGGCGACGGTACGGCGCGGCCCGCCACCGCCACCGCCCCCGCCGACCCGATCGGCGCGGCGGGAGCGCAGGACGGGCGGGCCGCGGTCTGCGCACCGCGTACCGGGGCCGGGCGACGCGGCTCCATCGCCGGCCACCACCGGCGGCCCGGGTCCGGCGACCAGGCCCGGCCCGGGCCGGGCGCGTGGCGCGACGCGGTGTCGTGCGGTGCCGTGCCGGCCGGGGTTCCGGGCGCGGGCGGCGTCGCGGCGTGGGCTGTCAAACCGGCTCGGGCCGCGTGCGCGGCCTCGGCCAGGTATGCGGCCTGGGCGGCGTATGCGGCCTGGGCGGCGTATGCGGCTTGGGCTGCCTGGGCGGCGTATGCGGCTTGGGCCGCGTATGCGGCGCGGACCGTGGTCACGGCCCGGGCGACGGTGTGGGCCGACGCGTGCGTGGCCGCCCGCACGGTCGCGACCGTGGCGACGGCGGCCAGCCCGACCGGTGTTGCGACCGCCTGGGCGACCGGCGTCACCGTCGCCGCCACGACGGCGCCGGTCCACACGATCGTGCGCGCGGCGACGCCGGAGATCAGGTGGGTCGTGCCCCGCAGGGCCATGACCACCGGCTCGGCCGCCGGCGCGATCACGGACCTCACCGGCGGCACGGCGACAGTCCCGGCAACCGGCGGGAGAACGGCCGCGAGCACATCCCCGGCCGGCACCACCGCCGGCCGCACCGACGCCACACCGCCCACGGCCGTGACCACGCCGGTCGCGGACCGCGCCACCGGATGCGCAGGCACCACCCCGACCGCCGCCGCAACCGCGCCGATCACGGGCGTGGTTACTCGTCGTCCGAGCGCCGCGTCGGCCGCTGTCGTGATGGTTGCGGGCGTGGCCGCCGGTTGTCCGAGTGCCGCGTCGGCTGCTGTCGTGATCGCGGTGGTCGCGGGCGTGGTTACTCGCTGTCCGAGTGCCGCGTCGGCTGCTGCCGTGGCCGCGGTGGTTGCGGGTGTCGCCTCGGTCAGGCTGAGCGCCGCGTCGGTCCCTGCCGTGATCGCGTTGACCGCGGGCGTCGCCATCGGCTGTTCGAGTACCGCACCGGCCGGTGCCGTGGCCGTGCCGCTCGCGGGTGTCACGTGACGTCCGGTGGCCGCGAGGAGCGGCTCCGCCACGACCGTCACCACCGGATCGACCGGCGCCCGGACGGCTTCGGTGACGGGTGCGACCAGGCTGCGAGCCGTCGTGGTGATCGGCGGTGTGAGTGGTTCGGCGACGGGCGTGATCACGACGTCGTCCGTCGTGGCGATCAGCGATGCGACCGGCTCGGCGGCGGACCCGACCACCGCGTCACCCGCGGTACCGGTCAGCGGCGTGCCGACGGCCTCGATCGTGGACGTGAGCGTGTCGCCGACCACGTCGCCGGCCACGTCCGGAGCCGGTGCGGACGCGCCCGAGGCGGCGCCGGCCGAGTCAGGACGCGCGGTGGTCGCGCCCGCGGCTCTGCCGGCTGCATTCGTGACAGGTACGGGTGCATCCGCGGCCGTGACCGCGCTGGTCGTGGCCGCGCGGGCTGTCTTCGTGACGGGTGCGGTCGCGTCCGTGGCGGCGTTGTTCGTGGCTGTGCTTGCCGCGTTCGTGACGGGTGCGCCCACATCCATGGCCGCGCTGGTCGTGGTTGTGCTGCCTGCATTCGTGACGGGTGCGGTCACGTCCGAGGCGGTGCTGGTTGTGGCTGTGCTTGCTGCGTTCGTAACCGGTGCGCTCACGTCCGTGGCCGCGCCGGCCATGTCAGCCGCGTTCCCGGCGGATGCGGCCACCTCTGTGGCCGTTTCAGCCACCTCCGTGGTCGTCTCGACCACATCCACGACCGGGGCGGCCTGTTCCGCGGCCGGTACAGCCTGTTCCGCGGCGGGCGCAGCCTCTTCCGTGGCTGGGGCGTCCTGTTCTGCGGCGGGCGGAGCCGGCTCCGTGTCCGGCGCGGCCTCTTCCGTGACCGGGGCAGCTTCTTTCGTGGCGGGGATGGGCACTTCTGTGACCGGCGCGGTCACCTTCGCGGCCGGTGCCGGCTCGGACGCTGCCCGCTTCCCGTTCGGCACCGCCGCCGCGGTTGTCTCGCCGCCGGCGTGGTGCTGTTCCCGGGTGGTCTCGCCGGCCGGTGCCGTCGCGGGCGTGACGGGCGGCAGGGTCGTCACGATGTCCGTTACCTCCGCCGCCGCGTCACCCACCGTGATCGGCGGTCCGGTGCCGGAGCCCGGTGCGGCCTGGGCGGGGGAGGCGGAGAAGAGCAGCAGGAAGAGCCAGACGGCGGCCGGGCCGAGGGTCAGAAGGGCGAGTTTCAGCAGCAGGCGGTCGGTCGCCTGAGGTCTGCGCCGGCTTGAGCCGATCATCCGTCTCCCGTAGAAATCGATGTCGCTCGGTCGAACCTAGCAGTGCCCTCGCATGATCGCAGCGTGACCGCCGACGGCCCTGGCAGGACGCATGATCGACGCGCGCCCCTGGCCACACCACGCAAGATCGACGAGACTCGGTGGAGGGAGAGAGGCGGGTACGGCATGACCGAGGGGCAGCAGCCGCGCGACTACGACTACTCACCGTGGCTGTTCACGGACCGTGCGGACGACGCGGCGAGGGCGCGGCAGCACACGTACCAGCGGAGTCTCGGCGGCACGATCGGCGCGGGCTGCTTCGTCTCCGAGCACGCGTCGGTGCACCCGGACGAGCTGCGGCTCGGCGACCGCAGCTACGTGGCGGCCGGCGCCTACCTGACCGGCACGCTGCGCACCGGGCGCGACTGCTCGATCAACCCCTATGCCGTGGTACGCGGCGACGTCACGCTCGGCAACGCGGTGCGGATCGGTGCGCACACCTCGATCCTGGCGTTCAACCACACGATGGACGACCCGGACGTCGAGGTCTTCCGGCAGCCGCTCACCAGCAAGGGCATCACGATCGGCGACGACGTCTGGATCGGTTCGCACGTCGTCGTGCTGGACGGGGTGACCGTCGGTGATCGCAGCGTGCTCGCGGCCGGTGCGATCGTCACCCGGGACGTACCCGCGGGCGCGGTCGTCGGCGGTAATCCGGCCCGGGTGATCCGTTGGCGGGTCCCCGCCTCGCGGCCGGCCGGCACGGACCTCGCGTCGGCCGGCACGGACCTCGCGTCGGCCGTCGCCGGGTTCGCCGAGCGCGCCCGCGCCCAGGCCGACGACGTGCTGGCCCGCTGCTGGGACGCCGGCCGCGGTCTCTTCACGGACACCCCCGGCACCCCGCCGACGGTACGGGCACAGTGCGACGCGATCGAGATCGCCGACCTGCTGCTGTCCCGCGCCCCCGGCCAGCTCCCCGCCGCCGAGCAGGCCGACCGGCTGCGCCGCTGGCAGGACCCGCGGACCGGGCTGGTCGGCGAGCTGGACGAGCGCGGCTCACCCCGTACCCCCGGAGCCGGTCTTTTCGACGAACCGGCCGGCTATCACGTGCTGTCCGCCGGTTACGCGCTGGATCTGCTCGGCAGCGAGTTCCCCGAGCCGATCGTGGTGGTCGCCGACGCGACCGCGGCCACGATCGTCGAGGGCCTGGAGCGCCAACCGTGGCACACGAACGCGTGGGGCGCCGGCCACTGGGTGGACATCCTCGGCACCGCGCTGCACCGGAACGCGCGCCGGGGAATCCGCGGTCCACGGGAGACGGTCACCGGCTGGCTGCTGATGCACGCGGACCCGCACACCGGGATGTGGGGCACGCCCGCCCCCGCCGACGGCCTGCTCCAGATCGTCAACGGCTTCTACCGCGCGTCCCGGGGCACGTTCGCGCAGTGGGGCCTGCCCGTCCCGTACCCGGAACGGGTGGTGGACACGGTCCTGCGGCACGCCCGCGACGCGCGCTTCTTCCGCCCCGAGCACCAGAACGCCTGCAACGTGCTCGACGTCGCCCACCCGCTGTGGCTGACCCGCGCCGCCGGCTACCGGGCCGGCGAGGTCACCGCGCTGGCCACCCGGCTGCTCCGGGACGCGCTCGGCCACTGGACCGACGGCGCCGGCTTCGGCTTCCGGGCCCCGCACCCGTCCACCCGCGGCGACCGCGCCACCGTCCCCGGCCTTCAGGGCACCGAGATGTGGCTCGCGGTCATCTGGTTCCTCGCCGACCTGGCCGGCGTCGCACCCGGCCTCGGCTACCGCCCCCGCGGCGTCCACCGCCCGGAGCCCGCCACGTAGCCGGTTACATCGGGGCCGGCGCGGGCACGCCGATCGACAGGGGCGCGACGTCGTCGAGCGCGGCCCGCAGCCGGGTCACGAACGGCCCGGCGTCGTCGCGCTCGAAGATCTGCCGCCCGAACGCGACGCCGGACGCGCCCGCCTTCACCGCGCCACGCGCGCGCTCCAGTGCCTCGTTCGGGTCCACCAGCGCCTCACCCGCGATCAGCACCGGCACCCCCATGGCCGACTCGACCACGGTCCGGAACGTCTCCGGCGTACCCGTGTAGATGGTCTTGATGGCGTTCGCGCCGAGCTCCATCGCGATCCGCGCGCAGTGCCGGACCAGTGCCGCGAACCGCTCCGGGTCCTCCTGGCGCAGCCGCAGGTGGTTGTCGTCGGTGCCGTCCGGGTGGCGGGCCCGCGGGTAGATCATCGCGACGACCGGCACGCCGAGCAGGTCCGCCTCGGTGATCCGGCGGGACAGCTGGTCCAGTCCTTCGTCCTCGAACGGCGAGGTGACGTTGACGTGGCAGGCGATCGCGTCCGCGCCGGCGCGGACCGCGTCGGCCACGGTGCCGACCGGCATCTTCCGGGTGTGCTCGTGCCGCGTGGTGCTGGCGCTGAGGTTCATCACCACGGGCGTGTCGATCAGCCGGTCGGCCGCGGCCGCGAGCGCGCCCCGGAAGCCGAGCACCGCGGTCAGGTGCCCGACGACGTCCGGCGTGAGCAGCGTGCGTACGTCGCGCAGGTGATGCTCGGGCCCGGAGATGAGACCGTCGTCCAGCGGCAGCCAGAGCGCGGCGCGACCGGGCGGGAGCAGCCGGTGCATGCGTCGGTGCAGACCGGGCGGATGGAGCACGTAAACCTCCGTTGGCGACACCGAGCGGCGCGATGACACCGTGCACAATGGAGGCACGTCGCACTCTCTGCTATCGGGCAAACGGGTAAATCGGACCCGGGGATACGTGCCGACGGCGGCAAAAAGACGTTCGGATCTCTATCCGAGCAGGTCAGGTGTGTCGAAGCGGACCAGCACCGCGAAGACCTCCGCGGGTGAGAACGTCCGTGCCAGGATCTCCAGTTTCGCCAGGATCTCGTCGTCGGCCGCGGGCGGAACGCTGTCGGTCAGCGTGGCGATCTCGCCGACCACGTCGTGCGCGCCGCCGTGCATCTGGTCGTCGCCCGGTTTGCCGCCCGCGTGCTCAGCGACGCTCATGATCGGCTCCCTCCATCACGTAGCGGAAACCGACGTCGTTGTTCTGGGCGTCCACCACTCCCCGCCCACGATAGGCGGGGTGGGCCCGCCACGCCTCGTGCCGCCATGAGCCGCCTTTCAGGATGCGCCGATTGTGATGACCGGGTGCGTAGTAGTCGAAGTTCCACTCGAACACGTTGCCCAGCATCTCCACCGGCAGCCGCCGGACCTCCTGCGTGGTGGTCGCGTACGTCCTGATCGGCGTGGTGGCCTGGAAACCGGACTCCATGGTGTTGCCGAAGTCGGTGCCGATCGTCCCGGCCACCGCGGCACAGTCGGTCAGGCCGAGGGAGTGCAGGCAGGCGGCCTCCCACTCGTTCTCCGAGGGCAGCCGGACGGTCTTGCCGTACTGGTCGGTGAGCCAGGCGCAGAACGCGTTCGCCTCGAACCACGACACGCCCACGACCGGCTGCAACGGGTTGCTCAGCGCGGGGGTGTCCCAGGCCCCGGGGCTGCGGATCGGCCGGTCCTGTTGCGAGCGGACGTAGTCGACGATCTCCGATTCGGACAGCCGCGCGAACCGCAGCAACGCGGCCGCGGAGGCCGGCGTGGCCCGCCGCTCGCGCAACAGCCGGACGATCTGGCTGAGATCGCGGTTCAGGATGTTCTGCCGGCGCAGCCACTCGACCACGGACTGCTCGACGGCGCGGGAGTTCGTCACCCACTGCCAGCCCTCGGGCGTCCACCAGGCCTTGTCGTCGTATCCACCGGCCTCCACGAACGTCCGGTACTCGAGGTTCGAGACCGGGAACCGGGAGATCCGGAAACTGCCGAGGCGGACCGTGCGCGTCTCGCTGTCGGTGTCCACCTCGGGCGTGCCCTGCCGGTCCCGGTGGCCGAGGTGCCACTCACCGGCCGGCACCACGGCCAGCGCCTCCGACCCGCGGAAGCCGGGCGTCGGCAGGCGCCACCCCAGTTCGCCCAGCGCGGCCGTGATCGCGGCTCGCCGCGGTCGTTGCACCTCGTCGACCAGGCTGTTCGCCAGCGTCGCGCGGATCTCGTCGATGCCGTTCTCCGCGTCGAGCCCCGCCGCGAGGTACGTCCGGGCGGCGAGCACCGGGTCCACCCGCAGCAGCAGCCGCGGCACGTCCGGCCGGAGCTGCGCCGCGAACTTGAAGAGCTCTCCGTACCGGTGGTCGGCGTACGGTGGCAGACGCCCGGGGGACCAGCGGTGCGGTGCGGCCGGCCGGTGCGCGGACGACTGCCGCTCCTGTTCGGCCAGCGCGACGATCTCCTCGTCCGTGCAGCCGGACGCGGCGAACAGGTGCTGCAGGGACGGGTGGATGAACCGGACCTCGCCGCGCTGCTCCTGGAGGATGTCGAAGTCCTTCGCCGCGTCCAGCGCCAGCGGTGCCTTCGCCGGGTCGTACCGCGCCTCGGCGAGCGCGTCCGCGAGCACCTCGATGGCCCTGGACGGCGCCATCGTCAGTCGTGCGGTCCCGCCCGGCGTGGTGGGGAACGTCAGCCGCTTGGCCAGCGCCGCGAACGCCTTGATCATCGGGATGGTCTCCAGCTCCAGCCACGGGTTGCCGTCGTCCGTGACGGAGCCGGCGCGCAACCGGGCCGCGGCCGAGTCCGAGATGAGATCACCGTGCGGGTTGTCCTGATCGAGATCACGCAGGATCGCGGCCACGATGACCAGCCCGAACAGGCGAGCCTCGGTGCCGACGATGTCGTCCGCGCCCGACTCGAGGAACTTTCGCAGCCGGAACGGGCTCGCGTACAGGTCGGCGATCCGGGCGTCCTCGGCCAGCGCGTTCTTCAGGCGTCGCGCGATCCGCGGGTCGGCCTGGGTGGCGATCGCCACGATGTCGTCGGTCGACAGCGGCCGCAGGCTGACCTCGGTCGCGGGCTCCCTCATCTGGATGAGCTGGTCACGCGTCCGGCAGCTGACCACCACCTTGAGCGCGCCGGTCTCGAAGAGCTGCGTGATGACGTCCCGCCACCGGTACATCCACTCGCGCAGCGGCAGTGAGCGGATGCCGCCCTCGTTGAGTCCGTCCAGCAGCACCGTGCCGCCGTCCGCCAGGAACGTGGGCAGATCGTGCCAGCGCGTGGTGTCGGCGATCATCGACCACTGCCGGGCCAGCCACTCCATCGAGATGTCCGGCTGCGACGGCTGGGCCGAGAGCGCGACGTAGAACGAACCGGGCGCCCGCGGGCCGCCGTCCTGCTGCTGGATCGAGCGGAGCGCCGAACGTGCGTCGAAGTACCGCAGCTGCTGGCTCTTCCCGGTGCTGGGCTCGCCCAGCAACATGACCAGCCGGCGGGTGCGGAGATCGTCCAGCACCTCGTCCAGCGAGCGCGGCCGTTCCGGGCGGATCGACGGCTTCTCCGAACGGGTCAGGCGGGTGTTGATGAACGGCCGGTGCTTCTCCTGCGCCGCCCAGCGCACCAGCCGGAACAGGTCGTACTCGTTGCGGCTCCGCGCTCGGGGCGCGTGCAGCAACTCGTCGTACAGGCTGCGGGTGAGCGAGACCAGGCGAGGTGCCTCCGGGCGCCGCAACTGCTCGATCAGGTCGTGCATGCCGGCGGCCAGCGGAATGCCGGGCAGCGGCGTGGACGTGGGCAGAAAGGCCGGCAACGCGGTGGAGAGCAGGCCCGGCGGACGGACCAGGTCGACCAGCGCCTCCGCCACCCGCGACAGATCCGGGTAGTGGCCACCCCAGTGCAGCGTGGCATCCCGCGGCCACGGCGGCGTGTCGTCCACGCCGGGCCGGTGTCCGTCGATCGCGATGGTGATCTTCGCGCGATTCGCCAGCCGGGTCAGCGTGGCCAGCTCACCCGGTGCCAGCTGCGGTTTCTGGGTCAGCACGACCAGGCACTCGATCGGTGTGCCGGTGTCACCGCCGACGGTGATCGCGTGCACGCCGGACTCGCCCAGGTCGGACTGCAACCGTTCGGCGGCCACCACGCGGTCGCTCCAGATGCCGAACGAGACCCGCGCGCTACCCGTCACTGGCTGACCTCCAGCATCGACCGCGGTCTCATTCGTTCGTAGCCTACCCGTGGCGCACGGTAATGCTACGGGGAGCCGTTCAGCCGATCGACCACTTGGGAAGAGCCACCCGGCGGGTACGATTCCGGCTGCTCGGAACGCGTGCGGATGCTGAGCGCCACCACGAACGGCCAGAGCGCCTGGGCCGCGGCGGCGGTGCGTTCGGCCAGTCCGAGCGGGCCGCCGACCGCCAGCGTCGCGCCGAACCAGGCGACGAGCGCGAGCAGTACCGTACCGGCGGCGAGGGTGGCCGGCCGCCGCAGCAGCCCGGTCCGGGAGCCGCCGGTGAACGGCCACACCGCGAGGGCGGTGAACGCGACCGTCGCCGCCACGGTGTGTGCCGTGGAGCCGCCGTCGCCGGCCGGCAGCGGGAACACGCCCACCAGGGCGGTGGCGATCCCGCCCGCCGCGATCAGCAGTCGGCCGGCGCGGGAGACCTCGGTCAGGCCGGCCGCGGTGACCAGGTGCGCGAGGCCGACACCGAGCAGCGCCGCCGTCATGATCTGCCGGTCGGCCGCGTCGAGTGCGGCCAGGTCGCTGATCGCGTCGCGGAGCGGATCGAAGCCGGGCGGCTGCCGGGACTCGGCGAGCAGCCAGCCGCCGATCAGCAGCACGGGCGCGGCGGCGGAGGAGACGAGGGCGGGCGTTCTCATGCGGGCGACATCCGTTCCCAGGGCGACGGCGTCCCGCCGGACGTGCCCGGCGGGACGCACCGGTCCCGCCGGACGTGCCCGGCGGGACGCACCGTAACCCTAGGCGACCGTGCAGGCCGTGCCGTTGAGCGTGAACGTGGCCGGCTTCGCCGGGCTGCCCGAGTGGGTGGCCTGGAAGCCGAACGTCTGCGTGGCTCCGGCGGTGAGCGTGCCGTTGTAGGAGACGTTGCGGGCGGTGAGCGCGCCGCTCGCGGGGCTGACCGTGGCGTTCCACGAGTTCGTCACGGTCTGGCCGGCCGGGAGCGTGAACGCCAGTGTCCAGCCGTCGACCGTGGCCGTGCCGGTGTTCTTGATCGACACGGACGCGGTGAGGCCGCTGTTCCACGAGTTGACCGCGTAGGTGACCTGGCAGGGACCGGCCGGCGCGGGCGTGGTCGGCGCCGGTGTGGTCGGACCCGGTGTGGTCGGCGCCGGCGTGGTCGGTGCCGGCGTGGTGGGGGACACCGGCGTGTCCAGGCCCATGAAGTGGATGGCGGCGGCCGCGTCGACCGGCAGGTTGTGCGACACCCCGCTCATGCTGATCGCCTCGACCGGCGCCCGGTCGCCGGTGCCGCCGTAGCGGGTGCGGGTGTATCCGGACTGCGGCGTGTCCGTGTAGGCCGGTGTCTGGGACACGCCCAGCACGTTCGTCCACTGCTTGATCTGCTCGCCGAAGTTCGGGTAGCGCAGCACCTCGTCGTTCGTGCCGTGCCAGGTCTGCATGCGCGGCCGCGGCCCGGCGTATCCCGGGTATGCGTTGCGTACCAGGTCACCCCACTGCTGAGGGGTCTTGGTGATCAGCCCGTTGGCGCAGTCGCTGTTCCACTCCGACCCGTTCGTGGTGGCGAAGCACCCGAACGGCACACCGGAGAACGCGGCGCCGGCGACGAAGACGTCCGGGTACACGCCGAGCAGCACGTTCGTCATCATCGCGCCGCTGGACACCCCGGTCACCCCGATCTTCGACGCGTCCACCGGGTAGCGGGCCCGCACGTAGTCGACCATCGACTTGATGCCGACCGGGTCGCTGCCGCCGCCGCGGGTCAGCGCCTGCGGCGAGGCGACGTCGAAGCACTGGCTCGACCGCGTCACCGACGGATAGATCACGATGTAGCCGTGGCGTTCGGCGAGCTCGTCGAACTGGCTGCCGCTGAAGAACGCGGGGCCGGTGCCGGTGCAGTAGTGGACCGCGACCAGCAGGCCCGGTCGCGCGGCGAGGTTGTCGGGCACGTACACGTACATGCGCAGGTTGCTGGGGTTTGCCCCGAACGACGTGATCTCGGTGAGCGAGGCCGCCGACGCGGGCGTGGCCAGGCCGACCGCGGCCATCAGCGCGACCAGCGCGACGGCCAGGACGTGACGAAGTCTCATGGGTGGGTTCCTTAGCGAGTCGCGGACACGAACCTGCGGCGAGGGCTGCCCGGCGCCCCACCGCTCCCGGCCCAGGAAGCATCGACAAGTATCTACGCGATGAGCGCGGCGCGCCAGTCGCCGGGCGTCGCACTGTGCTGTAGGTGCTTGCAATGGTGTGTGAGACACACTATCGTTTCTGGCATGACAATGGATCCGGCGCTCGCGGGCCACCTGCAGGAGCTGCGCCGTGGCACGGTCGTCGTCGCGAGCCTCACCGTGCTGCGCACGCCGGGCTACGGATATTCGCTGCTGGAGACGCTGGCCTCGGCCGGCTTCGAGGTGGAGGCGAACACGCTCTACCCGCTGCTGCGCCGCCTGGAGGCGCAGGGGCTGCTCACCAGCGCGTGGAACACGGACGAGGCCCGGCCGCGCAAGTTCTACACCACCACCCCGCGGGGCGACGCGGTCGCGAAAGCGCTCCGCACCGAGTGGTCCCGCCTCGACGCCGCCATCAACGACCTGTAGAAGGAGCCGGACATGACCACCCTCATCGACCGTTACGTGAGCACCGCGCTGCGCCGCATCCCGGAGGGCCAGCGCGCGGACATCGACCGTGAGCTGCGCGCCTCCATCGAGGACGCGGTCGAGGCGCGCGTCGACGCCGGTCAAGCGCCCGACGCCGCGACCCGGGGAGCGCTGATGGAGCTCGGCGACCCGGACCGGCTCGCCGACCGATACAGCGGCCGGCGTCACCAGCTGATAGGTCCGGAGATCTACCCGGCCTGGCGCCGCACGATGATCGCGCTCTACACCGTGGTGCTCCCGATCGTCGTGACCGTCACCGCGGTGGTGCAGCTGATGGACGACCCCGCGATCGGCAAGGTCATCGGCGGTGTGGTCACCTCGGTCATCACGGTCGGCGCGCACCTGGGCTTCTGGGCCACGGGCACGTTCGCGCTGCTGGAGCGGCTCGGCGTGACCGATTCGCTGCGCCGGCCGTGGACCCTCGACGACCTCCCGGAGTACGAGTCGGGCCGCGTCGCGCACACCCGGCTCGTGCCGAACGTGGTCTGGCCGGTGCTGCTCATCGCCGGTCTGGTGCTGCAGCAGTTCACGTTCACCGACGTGCCGGTGCTGGACCCGGCCAACTGGTCGTTCTGGTGGCCGTACCTCGTCGCGGTCCTGGTCCTGGAGATCGTCTGGGCGATCCAGGTCTTCCGCACCGGCGCCTACACCCGGGCGACCGCCGCCGTGAACGCCGTGCTCGCGCTGCTCACGGCCGTGCCGGTGATCTGGCTGGCGGTGCAGGACCGGATCTTCAACCCGGAGTTCCCCGGCCTCGCGCCCGGCAGCGACGCGCTCTACGTCGCGACCATGGTGGTGATCGCGACGTTCGCGATCGCCACGGTCTGGGACATCGTGGAGATCGCGGTCCGGGCCGAGCGCGCCCGCCGCGGCATCCCGGCCGCCGTCTGAGATCGATGGGGTGCACCGTTGTACGGTGCACCCCATGCGTCTTTCGGTCGGATGCGCGATGTGGACCCTCAAGCCCTGGCAGGGCCGCTTCCTGCCACACCCGTCCAGCGCGGGCGAGCGGCTGCGCGCCTACGCCGGCTGGTGCGACGCGGTCGAGGGCAACACCACGTTCTACGCCACCCCGGCGCGGGAGACGACCGAGGTGTGGGCCGCGGAGACGCCCGAGTCGTTCCGGTTCGTGCTGAAACTGCCGAAGCCGGTCACCCACGAACACCGCCTCTCCGCCGCCGCGTTCCCGCCGCTGGCGCAGTTCCTGACCGCGATCGAGCCGCTCGGCCCGCGCGTCCACGCACTCTGGATCCAGCTGCCCGGCTCGTTCGCTCCCGCGGACGTACCGGCGCTGTCGTCCTTCCTGCGGCGCCTGCCGACCGGTTACCGGTACGCGGTCGAGGTGCGCCACCAGGGGTTCTTCGACGATCCGGCACCGCTGGAGGCGGCACTGGCACCGCTCGGCGTCGAGTGGGTCCCGTTCGACACCACCGCGTTCTTCGCGAAACGCCCGACCAGCGACGCCGAGCGCGAGGCGTGGACGAAGAAGCCGCGCATGCCGCTGCGGGCGTCCGCGCTGACCGGCCACCCGATCGTCCGCTACCTCGGCCGCGACAACCCCGGCGAGACGGCCGACGGCTGGCAGCGCTGGGTCGCCACCGCCGCGACCTGGCTGCGCGAGGGCCGCTCACCCACCGTCTTCATCCACACCCCGGACAACGCGGACGCCCCCGACCTGGCCCGCCGCTTCCACGACGAGGTCCGCGCCCGCGTCCCGGAGCTGCTCCCGCTGCCCACGCCGGAACCGGTCGGCCCGCCGACACTCTGCTGACAAACCGGGCACATTCCTTTCCCGCTTCCGGCGTGGTCACGTTCCCGGTGCTCCCGCGGGCACCGGTCGGCCGCGGGCGGCCTCCCTGCACGTCGCGCGGGTGGTCACGAAAAACCCCGGACCGTGCGCCGGGCCGGTGACGGTCCTCAGCGGAGGCTGGCGGCGGTCAGCGACAGGTGCCGTTCCAGGAGGGCGGCGGCGGTGTCGGCGTCGCGGGCCAGCGTGGCCTCCTCCAGCCGGCGGTGCTCGCCCACGTGGTCCCGGTCCGGCGCGCGCCCGGCCGCCCACGCGCGCACCAGCTCGCTGGCCAGCCACAACCGGTCGAACGTCGCCAGCAGCACCGCGTTGCCGCAGCCCTCCAGTAGCGTCCGGTGGAAGTCGCGATGCGCCCGCGACCACTCCGGGTTGACCCGCGTCGCCTCACCGACGCCCTTGCCGCTCGCCTCACCGCCCGGGCCGCCCGCCTTGCCGCCCGGGCCGATGGTCTTGCCGTGCACCTCGCCGCCGGGGGCGCCGGCCGGGTCGAGGGCCGGGGTACGCGCGAGCCGGTGATGGGCGGCGCGGACGCGGGCCTCCCAATCCAGGTCACCGCGCGCGATCGCCAGCCGTAGCGTGGCCGGTTCCAGCGTGCGGCGCGCCTCGGCGACGTCCTGCCAGCGCTGGTCGGAGCGCTCCGGCACGGCGAAGCCGCGGTTGGTGAGCCGGTCCGCGAGCCCGTCGCCGACCAGCCGGACCAGCGCCTCCCGCACCACCGCGAGGCTGACGCCGTGCGCCCCGGCCAGCTCCTGTGGCTTGAGCGCGGCGCCGGGCGCGAAGTCGCCGCGCAGGATCGCCTCCCGCAGCTCGGTGTAGATCCGCCCGGAGAGCATCTGCTTCGCCTCAGCCATGGCCTTATCGTAGACCATTTGACGGATAATCGATTTTCGGTGTTAGAGTCGATTGTGTTGACAGCCCTCCGGAAGGAACCCCTCATGAACGACCCGTTCGCCCGCCTCCCCGAGGCGGGCACGTTCACGGTCACCAGCACCACGGTCACCGACGGCGGCACGCTCGGCGCCGCCCAGATGTCCGGCCTCTTCGGCGTGCCCGGCGGCAAGGACGTCTCACCGCAGCTGTCCTGGGCCGGCGCGCCCGAGGCCACCAGGAGCTACGCCGTCACCGTCTACGACCCGGACGCGCCCACCGGCTCCGGCTTCTGGCACTGGGCCGTCGCGGACATCCCGGCATCCGTCACCGACCTCCCCGAGGGCGCGGGCGACGACACCGGCTCCGGCCTCCCGCAGCCCGCGTTCCAGCTGCCCAACGACGCCCGCCTGGCCCGCTTCGTCGGCGCCGCCCCGCCGGCCGGCCACGGCCCGCACCGCTACGTGATCGTCGTCCACGCGCTCGCGGTCGACTCCATCGGCGTGCCGGCCGACGCGACCCCGGCGGTCCTCGGCTTCACCATGGCCGACCACATCCTGGCCCGCGCCGTCCTCACCGCCACCGCCGAGATCCCGGCCTGACCACCGTCACCCCCAGCCCGCCGCCCGCCGCCGGCACACGCCTTTCCGGCCGGCTTTCCGGCCGGCTTTCCAGCCGGCGGCTGCGGGGTGCTCCGGGCGACGGGCCGGGTGCGGTCGTCCGGGCACTGCGTCGTCCGGGTCCTGCCGGTGCCGTCGGGTCCGCTGGGGCCGAGTGCGTCGGCCGTCCACGCCGCGTTCGCCCGGTTCGGCCTGGGCGGTGAGGTTTTCGGTGCGGAGTTGCCGTTCGTGGCCTTCGACGCTCCCGCCGATGCCGATTTCGGGGCGATCCAGCGGGTGCTGGCCGATGGTGAGTCGCAGGGCTGGTGGCACTTCGAGGTGGGATGTGGGACCGACCGTTGGTGGCGTTCGGAAAGGTCCTGAGCGCGGCTTGCGGGCGTTGGCCGGGTGCGGGCGGCGGAGCGCGGCATGTCGACGAGCCGGCCAGGCTCGCGCCGGTGATGCCGGTGATGCCGGTGATGCCGGTGATGCCGGTGATGCTGGTGATGCTGGTGATGCTGGTGATGCCGGGGACGTGCGGGACGGCGGCGACGTGCGGGACGGCGGCGACGTCGCGGCGGACCGGTGGGCTCGCGTGTGCGCGGAGATTCGCACCGATCCCGCACAGCGCCCCGGCGGCCCGCTCGCGGAAGCGGGCCGCCGGGGCGTCGGGGCGTCGGGGCGTCGGGGCGTCGGTCGTGCCTGCCGGACCGGCCTGGGGTCGTAGCGCTGGTGGCGCGAGTGCGGCGGGTGGATCCGCGGGGCCGGTGCGGGGACGGTCAGGTCAGGTCGTCGGCGGCGAGGAGGGCGGACATGCCGAGGAACGTGACGCCGGTGCCGACGGCGACGCGGCGCTGGGTGCGGGCCGGGATGCCGGTGGCGCCGATGCGGTGGCCGGCGGCGATGTAGAGGAGGCCGACCAGCAGCTCGATCAGCAGGTAGGCGGCGCCGAGCAGCGCGATGTTGAGGTTCGCGCCGGGCGCGGTGGTGTCGGTGAACTGGGGGAGCAGCGCGGCGAAGAGCAGCAGCGCCTTCGGGTTGCTGATCGCGACGGCGAACTCGTGCGTGATGATCGGCCAGACGCCGTGCCGGGTGGTCGCCTCGGCGTGCTGGGCCTCGGCGCGCATCGCGCCGCGCAGGCTGGTGACGCCGAGCCAGGCGAGGTAGACCACGCCGACCCATTTGATCACTTCGAGCGCGGTCGCGGACGCGGCCAGGATCGCGCCGAGGCCGGCGACGACCAGGCCGATCAGGACGACGAACGCGGCCAGCCGGCCACCCACGCCGGCCAGTGCGCGGAGCGGGCCGTGCCGGACCGCGTTGCTGAGGCCGAGCAGCTGGTTCGCGCCGGGGATCAGCGAGACGAGCAGTGCGGCGGGGATGAAACCGGCCCAGTCGATCATCAGACCAGCGTGCGCCGCGCACCGCTCGATCACCAGCTCACCCGGTGCTCATCCGGTCCTCGACAATGTCGGCGCGCAGCGGGGCCAGCGCGGCCTCGATCTGCGCGGTCTCGTGCGCCGGGACGCCCAGGCCGGTCAGCGTGCCGGCCAGGTGCGCGACCACCGCGTCGAAGTCCGCGTCGGTGATGCCGAGCCCGGCGTGCGCGTCCGACATGGACCGCCCCGGGTACGCCGCCGGGCCGCCGACCGCGACCGCGAGGAACGCGCGCTGGTGCGCCTTGAGCCGGGCCACGTCCACCCCGGCGAAGTATCCGGCCAGGTCCGGATCGTTCAGGACCCGCCGGTAGAACTCGTCGACGGCGGCCCGTACCGCGGCTTCGCCCCCGATGGACTCGTACAGCGTCATGTCTGTCGATGGTTCATCGGCGGCCGCCGTCAGGCAAGGGGCGGCTCGTCGTAGTGCCGGTGCAGGACGGCGCGGCGGCCGTCCGGGTCGAGGCGGCCGATGATCGCCTCGGTGATCTCGTGGAGCTGGGACATCTGCTCCGGGGTGAGCGCGTCGATCACGTGCTGGCGCACGGTCTCGACGTGGCCGGGCGCGGCCTCCTGGACCTTCGCCCAGCCGGCGTCCGAGAGGCGCGCGTTGGTGGCCCGTTTGTCGAGCGGGCAGGGGAAGCGTTCGACCAGGCCGCGCGACTCCAGGCGCTGCACCACGTGCGACAGCCGGGCCAGGGTGGCGGCGGTGCGCTCGGCGAGTGCGGTCATCCGCAGCGTGTGGTTCTCCGCCTCGGAGAGCATCGCGAGCACGTAGTAGTCGAAGTGGGTGAGTTGCGCGTCGCGGCGCAGCTGCGAGTCGAGGACGCCGGGCAGCAGCTCGATCACGGCGAGCAGCCGCACCCAGGTCGACAGCTGTTCGCGGGTGAGCCAGCGGGTGTCCATACCCACAATTGTGCCACGGATGGTTGTAGCGACAACTTGAGTGTGCAATGGTTGTAGCAACAACCAAGTGGATCGAGGGAGATCGTCATGGCACACGTCAGCATCATCGGCAGCGGCAACATGGGGCAGGCCGTCTCGGGCCTCGCGGCCAAGGGCGGCAACTCGGTCGAGCTGTTCAACAGCTCGGACGCGGACCGTGCGGTCACCGGTGACATCGTGGTGCTGGCCGTGCCGTACGCGGCGGTCGCCGGCATCGTCCGGGCCCGCCGTGCCGAGCTGGCCGGCAAGGTCGTGGTCGACCTGACCAACCCGGTCGACTTCGAGACGTTCGACGGCCTGGTCACGCCGGCCGACGGTTCCGCCGCCGCCGAGATCGCGGCCGCGCTGCCGGAGTCGCGCGTGGTCAAGGCCTTCAACACCACGTTCGGCGGTACGGTGGTGTCCGGCTCGGTCGGCGGCGTCGCGACCACCACCGTGCTGATCGCCGGCGACGACGCGGACGCGAAGGCCGCGGTCGCCGCGCTCGTGCAGGGCGGCGGGCTCACGGCGGTCGACGCGGGCAGCCTCAAGCGCGCCCGTGAGCTCGAGGCGCTCGCCTTCCTGCAGATCACGCTGGCCGCGGCCGAGAAGATCACCTGGACCGGCGGCTTCGCGGTCGTCAACTGACCACTCGGCCAGCCGGCGCCGGTCCGCGGCTCGCCCGGGAGCGCCGGTCCTCGACCGGCCCGGGCGGCGCCGGTCCGCGGCGCGGCAGGTGGTGCCCGCCCGGTGCTCCGTGCCCGCCCGGGTCCGCCCGGCGCGGGTGGGCCGCGGGCGGCGTCGCGTTTTCCCTCACGATCCGGGCTCGCCCGCCGATCGGGTCGTCGATGAGCGACGGCGTCATCTACGACAGCGTGCGCACGAGCATCGCCCGGGCGACCGGCGAGCCGGGCGTGCTGTTCAAGACGCCGCGCGGCCCGCACGGTGCCCGGCGGATCGCGCACGAGCGCACGGTCCTGGCCCGGCTGGCCGGACTGCCGGGGGTGCAGCAGGTCGCGCCGGGGGACGGGCACGAGGACCGGCTGGCGCTGATCGCGTACGACGCGCCCACGCTCGCGGAGAGCTGCGCGCACCGGCCGATGGACGCGTCCGAGCTGCTGCGCTTCGCGACCGAACTGGCCGAGGCGGTGGCCGGCGTGCACGCGCGCGGCGTCGTGCACAAGGACCTCAACCCGGCGAACGTCCTGGCCGACGGTGAGCCCCGGCGGCCGATCCTGATCGACTTCGGCCTGGCCACCACGGTCGCGGAGGGCCGGCCCGAGTTCACCCACCACTCCGAGATCGAGGGCACGCTGCCGTACCTGGCGCCGGAGCAGACCGGGCGCACCGGCTGGCCGGTCGACCAGCGCGCGGACCTGTACGCGCTCGGCGCCACGCTCTACGAACTGGCGTCCGGCACGCCGCCGTTCGGGCGGGACGGCGACCCGCTCGACCTGATCCGGCTGCACCTGTCCGCCGTACCGGCGCCGCTGACCGGCGTGCCCGCGCCGTTCGCCGCGATCGTGGCGCGCCTGCTGGAGAAGGAGCCGGGCCGCCGCTACCAGAGCGCCGAAGGGCTGCGGTACGACCTGCGCCGGCTGGCCGCGCACCCGGACGCCGAGTTCCCGCTCGGTGAGCACGACTTCCCGGCGCGGCTCGTCCCACCGGCGCGCCTGGTCGGCCGGGACGAGGAGCTGGCGACGCTGCGCGGGGCGTTCCGGGACGCGGTCGCCGGCCGTACCCGCTGCCTGTTGGTCTCCGGCCCGCCGGGGGTCGGGAAGAGCAGCCTGATCGACCAGCTCCGGCCCACGGTGACCGGCGCGGGCGGCTGGTTCGTCTCCGCCCCGTTCGACGCGCTCCGGCGCGGCGCGGACGCCAGCCCGGTCCGTCTCGCGGTCGCCACCATCGCCCGCATGCTGCTGGCCGAGCCGGAGGAGGAGCTGATCGAGGCGCGCTGGCGGCTGCGCGACGCGCTCGGGGTCGAGGCCGGCCTGCTCGCGGAGATCGTGCCGGACTTCCGGACCGTGCTCGGCATCCCGGCCGATGACGACCCCGGCCACCCGTCGCCGGCCGGAGCGCCCACCGAGCCGGCGGACCCGCGCACCGGCACCGCCCGGCTCGCCCGCGTCGGCCTGAAGCTGCTGCAGGTGGTGGCGCGCCCGGACCGGCCGGTGGTGCTGGTGCTCGACGACATCCAGTGGGCCGGGCCGGCGCCGCTCGGCCTGATCGACGAGGTGGTGGACGCGGACGACCTGACCGGGCTGCTGCTGGTCGGCACGTACCGGGACGCGGAACTGGACCCGGCGCATCCGCTCACCGCGCTGCTGGACCGCTGGCAGCGGATGCCCGTTCCGCCGGTACGGATGGAGCTGGCCAACCTCGGCGAGGCGGACGTGGGTGTGCTGCTGACCGACCTGCTCCGGCTGCCGGCCGAGGACGCGGCCGGGCTCGCGGCCGCGGTCGCCGCGCGCACCGGCGGCAACCCGTTCGACACGGTGGTGCTGGTGAACGCGCTGCGCCGGGAGGGTGTGCTGACGCCCGGCCCGGACGGGTGGCGCTGGGATCCCGAAGCGCTGCGCCGCCACATCGGCGACGGTGACGTGGTCGGCCTGCTCGGCGCGCGGATCGCGGCACTTCCCGCGGACACCGCGCAGCTGGTCGCGGACCTGGCCTGTCTCGGCGGTCACCTCGCCGGCCCGGTGCTGGCCGCGCTGACCGGCGGCGACCCGGAGACCGTGCTCGGGCCGGCGCTGACGGACGGGCTGCTGGTCGCGGAGGGCACGGACGGCGTGCGGTTCCGGCACGACCGGGTGCGGCAGGCCGCGTACACCGTGGGGGACCCGGCGGACCGCGCGGCCCGGCATCTGCGGCTGGCCCGGCAGCTCGCGGACCGGCCCGGCTGCGGCGGGCTCGCGGCGGAGCAGTACCGGCTGGCCGGCGCGACGGTCACGGACCCGGCGGAGCGGCGGCGCGCGGTCGGGTTGCTGGTCGCGGCGGCCGGACAGGCCCGCCTGCTCTCGAACTACGCGGCCACCGAGACCCTGCTGTCGGCCGCGGCCGAGCTGATGCCGGACGGTGACGACGAACTCCGGCTCGCGGTCGACGTGGAGCGGCACGCCGCGCTCGTCGGGCTGGCCCGGCTGGACGAGGCGGACGCCGCCTACCGCGCGATCGCGGCCGCGGCCACGCCGCTGCGGCTGGCTCCGGCCGCGACGCTGCAGGTCGGCAGCCTGATGATGCGCCGGCGGGCGGACGAGGGCTGCGCGCTCGGCCTGAGCGTGCTGGCCGCGCTCGGCCACCCGGTGCCGGACGAGGCGGCGACGGCGGCCGCGGTGCACGACGCGGTCGACCTGGTCTCCGCGTGGGCGTCCACCCCGGACGGACTGCCGGAGAACACCGACCCGGGTACGGCCGCGGCCGGCATGCTGATCAACCAGTTGCTGCTGTGCGCGTACATGGCGCGGCCCGGCGTCGTACCGTGGCTGGTGTCCGAGGGGGTTCGGCTGCGGGTGCGCGGCGGGCCGTGCCGGGAGCTGGTCGGGCCGGCCGCGCACGTCATGTTCCTCACCGTGCTCACCCGCGACGACTACCGCACGGGATATCTCGCCGCGCTCGAGGTCCTGGCGGAGAGCGAGATCCGGGGGTACGAACCGGCGACGTCCCAGGCCCGGTACCTGTGTGCGATGACCGCGCTGCCGTGGTTCGAGCCGCTCGAGGAGGCGCTGCGCCAGCTCCGCCGGGCGCGCGAGGGCCTGCTGCGCGCCGGGGACCAGGGCAGCGCGTGCATGGCGTACTGGGTGAGCGTTCCGGTGCTGATGGACTGCGGTGCCACGCTCGACGACCTGGCCACCGAGATCGACCAGGGGCTCGCGCTGGCCGCGCGGACCGGCAACGACCTGATCGGCGGTGGCCTGGAGTGCTGGCGGCACCTGGTCCACACGCTGCGCGGCACCGGCGACACCGGCTTCGCCCGGGACGACTACCTCGCGCGGGTACGGGACGTGCCGATCGCGGCCGCGCACCTGATCTTCACGGAGGCGCTGGCCGCGGTGATCTTCGGGGACGACGACGCGGTGGACCGCGCCACGTCCGCCGAGGACGCGATGCGCGTCGGCGTCGCCACCCCGCTGAGCCTGACCGGCTGTTTCCTGCGCTGCCTGGCGCTCACCGCCCGGCTCAGGCGCCCGGGGGTGCCGCACCGCGCCGATCTGCTGGACGAGCTGGACCGGCACCGGTTCTGGCTGGCCGCGCGCGCGGCGCAGGGACCGGCGAACATCGCGCACCTGCACCTGTGCGTGGAGGCCGAACGCGCGGCCGTGGACGGCGACTTCGACAGCGCGATCCGCCTCTACGACGAGGCGTTGCAGTTGGCCGGCCCGCGGCGACCGTGGCACCGCGCGCTGATCGCGGAGCGGGCCGGCCGCTACCACCTGGCCGAGGGCCTGCGCTTCGCCGGTGAGCGCCTGATCAGGGACGCGTTCCACTGGTACGGCGAGTGGGGCGCGATCGACACGTGCCGCCGGTTGACCGCGGAGTTCGCGTTCCTGCGCCGTGCCGCGCGACCCGCCACCGGTGGCAGCGCCACGATCACCTCGGACGCGGTCGATCTGCTCGCGGTGCTGCGCGCGTCCCAGGCGCTCAGCTCCACCACCCGGGTGGGCCGGCTGCAGGAGCGGGTCGCCGAGGTGCTCGCCGCGCTGACCGGCGCGACCGGCGTCCGCCTGGTGCTGCGCGACGTGGAGACCGGCGGCTGGTTCCTGCTCGGCCCGGACGAGGACGTCATCCCGCTCGCCGAGGCGGGCGACCGGCTGCCGCTGACCGCGATCCGGTACGCCGAGCGCACCGGCGTACCGCTGCTGATCGGGGACACCGCGGACGACGACCGGTTCCGCGGCGACGCGTACCTGCGGTCCGTACCCGGCTGCTCGCTCCTGATCGTGCCGATCCTCAGCCGCGGCGCGCCACGCGGGCTGCTGGTGCTGGAGAGCCGGCACGGCCGGGACGCGTTCGCCGTCACCGGCATCGACGCGGTGCGGCTGATCGCCGGCCAGCTCTCCGTGTCGCTGGACAACGCGCTGCTCTACGCCAGCCTGGAACGGAAGGTGGCCGAGCGCACCGAGGCCCTGCGCGCCGCGAACGAGCAGCTGGAGCTGCTCGCCGTCACCGACCCGCTGACCGGCCTGGCCAACCGCCGCCGCCTCGCCGAGGTGCTGGAGGAGTCCTGGCGCCGCGCGGTCCGTCCCGGGCTGTCGCTGGCCGTCGCGCTGATCGACGTCGACCGGTTCAAGCTGTTCAACGACTCCTACGGCCATCCGGCCGGCGACGAGTGCCTGCGGTCGGTGGCCCGGACGCTGCTCCGCGCCGTCCGCGACACCGACACGGTGGCGCGCTTCGGCGGCGAGGAGTTCGCCGCCGTGCTGCCCGGCGCCGACCTGGAGACCGCGATCGTGGTGGCCGACCGGATGCGCGCCGCGGTCGAGGCCCTCGGCCACCGCCACGAACTCTCCGAGCCGGGTGTGGTCACCGTCAGCGTCGGCGTCGCCGCGGTCGTCCCGGATCGCGTCGGCCGCCACGAATCCCTGGTCAAGCTGGCCGACGAATCGCTCTACGCCGCGAAGGCCGCGGGCCGCAACCGCGTCGTGGCCCACGAATAGCGGGCCACTCCGGGTGCCGCGCTCAACCGGGCCGGCGGGCGTCCACCTCGATCTCCAGTTTCATGCGCGGGTCGGCCAGCCCGCAGACCAGCATGGTGGCGGCCGGGCGGGCGCCGGCGAAGTAGCGGCGGAAGCTGGGCCAGCAGGGCTCGAAGTCGGCGCGGTCGGGGAAGTAGTAGCGCACGCGGACCACGTCGGCGGCGGTGCAGCCGGCCTCGGTCAGCGCGGCGGTGATGTTGCGGAGGCACTGTTCGGCCTGGTCGACCACGTCGTCGGCGATCGTCATCGTGGCGTAGTCGAAGCCGGTGGTGCCGGAGACGTGGACGTGGTCGCCGTCCACGACGGCGCGGGCGTAGCCGATCTGCTCCTCGAACGTGGAGCCGCTGACGATGGTGCGTCGCTCTGCCATCGGGGAAGGGTATGACGGATGCGATGGAGATTCGACGGGTGGATCGCGGGTCTCGGCACCCGGTCCGGGACCCGGATCGTGCTGGGTCACTGGCCCCGGTCGCCGCTCGGCGCGTTCTCGGACGTGATGGTCGAGCGGCCGGACGGGCACCGGGTCCTGCTGGCCCCGTCCGGCGAGGTGGCCGAGTTCGTCGGGGCGACGTACCGGTTCGACGAGGTGCGCACGGTGCCGGTGCGGGTGACGACCGGTGCGCGGTGGCGGGTCGAGGCCGGACCGCTGCGGATGTGTTTCGTGCCCGGGCGGCGCGGCGTCCTGGGAGTGCTGTTGCGCGGCGTGCCACCGCCACTGGCCCGGATGCCGGCCTGGATCGCGGTGATCGACCGTCCGGCGCGGATGCTGCTGCCGGGGGTGCGCACGCGTGGCTCGGCCGGCAACGGACGGCGGGAATGGTACGGGGCGCAGGACCTGCGGCCGATCACCGAGGTGCGGGCCGGCTGGAACGGTGCGGACCTGGGCGGGCTCGCGGAGGTGTCACCGCCGGTGCGGTTCGGGTTCGGGTCGGTGCCACCCCGGCCGGCGCTGGTGCGGGTGACCACAACGGTGTCGGCGGGCCCGTGATCCACGACGGGGTGGCGGGCCTGTGATCCGCCGCGGTGTCGGCGGGCGGGTGACCGCGGCGGTGTCGGCGGGTGCCGGAGCGGCGCCCGCCGGGCCGCGCCGGGCCGCGCCGGATCAGCCGCCGGTGATCGCCAGCTGCTCCGCGGGGAACGTGCCGTGGGCCGGATTGATGTCGGCTCGCCGCCGCGTCCGTGCCCTGGGTCAGCGGGCCGTACCGGGGCACGCCGTCGCGGACCGCGACGAAGCCGAACGTCCAGCCGGTCGCGCCGGTCTCCGCGTGGCCCTTGAGGTGCAGCCGGATCAACCCACCGTCGGTGTCCGGCGTGAGCCGGATCTTGGTGTAGCCGTAGTCGGACGGTGCCAGCGCGCCGGGATCCGGTGGTGCCGCAGGCCCGCGTCGACCGCCTCGACCGGCGCACCCCGGTACGCGGTGCGGAACCCGGCACCGTAGACGCCGCTGATGAACGGCATGAAGTCCGCGCGGTTCGAGTAGTCCCGGGTGACGTTGTGCTGGGCGTACTCGCCGAGCCGCCGGTTCAGCTCGGCCTGGCTGATCGCGCTGATCCGGCGGTACGTCTCGAGCGGGTGCTCGCCTCGTTCCAGACGCGGTTGAACATGGCGAGCCCGTCACGGTCCTTGATGTACTGCGGCAGCATCCAGGCGCCGTGGTGGTGTCGCGAGGACGGGTAGTAAAGGTTTTCGGTCCGCAGCCACCGGGTCAGGTCACCGGCCGCGGTCCACGGGTACACCTGCATGGCCATGAACCCCGCGCCGGACGGTCACTGATGAACGTCAGTGTGGGCGCATGTTTGAATCGACGCAATTGAATGCTAGGGTGGCCTCGAAAACGTTTTCGTGACGTTTCGATCTCTCGACGGAGCCCTCATGCGCACACGTTCGCGAATCGCCGCCGTGGCCGCCGCCCTGCTGGTCCTCGCCGGAGCACCACCGGCCCACGCCGCCCACGCCGCCCCCGCGGCCGTCGCCGCCCCTGCGGCCACCGAGGCCGACGCCGCCCCCGCGGCCGACGCCACGTCGACGGAGCCGGCCGACGCCGCCCCCGCCACGTTCACCAACCCGATCAAGACCCGCGGCCCCGACCCGTGGCTCACCTACCACGACGGGTACTACTACCTGGCCACCACGACGTGGAACAACACCGTCACGATGCGGAAGGCGCGCACGCTCGGCGGCCTGCGGACCGCGCCGGACACGCTGATCTTCACGCTGACCCGGCCGAACGGCGCCGGCACCATGTGGGCCCCGGAGTTCTTCCTGCTCAACGGCCCGAACGGCCCGCGGTGGTACTTCTACTACACGGCCGGCCGCGAGCCGTACAACCTCGGCACGCAGCGCATCCACGTGCTGGAGAGCGCCGGCACCGACCCGATGGGGCCGTACGCGTTCAAGGCCTCGATGCTCGACCCGGCCCAGGACAACACCTGGGAGCTGGACCCGAGCATCCTGCAGCTGAACGGCCGGCTCTACCTGCTCGGCACGTTCTACAACGGGTCGCAGCCGATGTTCATCCGCCCGCTGTCCAACCCGTGGACCGCCGCCGGCACGCGCCGGATCCTCAGCACGCCCACCTACCCGTGGGAGACGGTCGGCGGTGCGGTCAACGAGGGTGCGGAGGTGCTGCAGCGCAACGGCAGGACGTTCATCGTCTATTCGGCCAGCCACTGTTCCACGCCGGACTACAAGCTCGGCCTGCTCACCTGGAACGGTGGCGACCCGCTCAACTCCGCGTCCTGGGTCAAGTCGCCGCAGCCGGTGTTCCAGCGCAACAACGCGGCCGGCGTCTACGGCCCGGGCCACAACGGCTTCTTCACCAGCCCGGACGGTACCGAGGACTGGATCGTCTACCACGCGAACAGCTCCGCCTCCGGTGGTTGCGACATGAACCGCTCCACGCGCGCGCAGCGGTTCACCTGGAACGCGGACGGCACGCCGAACTTCGGCACCCCGGTCGGCGCCGGCGTCGCACTGGCGGGCCCGTCCGGCGAGCCCGCGTCGTAGAACGGGCCCGCGTCGGAGAGAGAGCCCGCGTCGGAGAAATACTGTGAAGCGGCCCGGGGTAGCTGGCAGGATCTCAGTCGATGCCAACCGAACTGCACCCCAGCTACCCGGTCCGCACCGAACGGCTGCTCCTCCGGCCGCTGCGCATGGCGGACACCGATGCGCTCGTCGCGTACCGCAGCATTCCCGACCTCTGCCGGTTCGTCCCGTTCGCACCGCAGAGCCGGGCGGACATCGAGGCCCGCATCAGGGGCGTCTTCGCGAACCACGCGCTGACCGCGGAGGGCCAGAACCTCACGCTCGGCATGGAGCTGGCCGCGACCGGCGAGCTGATCGGCGACGTGATCCTCTTCTATCACAGCCGGCTGCACGCGGGTGGCGAGGTGGGCTGGATCCTCAACCCGGCCTACGGCGGCCACGGGTACGCGACCGAGGCCGCCCGCGCGATGCTCCGGCTCGGCTTCGAGGAGCTCGGCCTGCGCCGGATCATCGCGCGGATCGACGAACGCAACGTCGCCTCCGCCCAGCTGGCGCGCCGCCTGGGCATGCGTCAGGAGGCGCGCCTGGTCGAGAACGAGTTCTTCAAGGGCGAGTGGACCACGGAGCTGGACTTCGCGATGCTCGCCACCGAATGGTTCGCCTCGCACGCCGGGGACCGCGTTACAGGGTGAGCCGCCAGCCCTCCAGCGTGCCCGGCTCGTTGCCCCAGATGTCGTCCGACACCTGCAGCGTCCACACGCCGTTCGCCGGCTTGCCGGACACGCGGGTGATGTGGGTACGGAACGAGTTCGGCGAGTAGTACGCGCGGTTGATCTGCAGGTCGATCCGCTCGCCGTCCGGCGCGACCAGGTAGACGGCCAGGTCGCGCTCCTGCGGGTGCCGGATGCGCACCTCGACGTAGCTGCTGTTCGCGGGCGCCCGGGCGCAGTCGGTGACCGTGATCGGGCTCCGCACCGTCTCCATGTCCACGAACGAGTAGTCCGTGGTGGAGACGCCGCCGCAGGCCGGCGCCGGCAGGTCCTCGCCGGCCAGGTTCAGCACCCAGGAGTCGGTCTCGCCGATGCCGCTCGGCGCGTTGTCGAACACGGACAGCTTCCACACGCCGTCGGCCGGCTCCGCGGACAGGTCGTGGGTGAACGTGTAGTCGATGTCCCGCGCGTCGTCGCCGGTGCGGCTGACCAGGTTGTACTCGTTGCCGCTCGGCGCGATCAGCTTCACCTCGAGGTCGGCGACGTAGGTGTGGTCGATGTGCACCTCGACCGTGCTGTTCGCGGCCGCGTTCACACCGCAGCCGGCGATCGTGACCGGCAGCTCGACCGGGTGGTCGCTGGTGGTGGAGACGTTGCGGTCGCTGGCGCCGACGCAGCCGGCCGCGGCCGTGACGGTCAGTGCGAACCGGACCGGCCGGGTCGCGCTCGGGCCGGTGCCGACGACCAGCACGTCGTACGTGCCGGGCGCGGTCCGCGCGGTGGTGGTGACGGTCAGCTCGGAGGTGCCGCCGGAGCCGATCGTCGCGGGTGCGAACGTGGCGGTCGCGCCGGCCGGCAGTCCCCGTGCGCTCAGCGTGACCTGCTGTGCCGCGCCGCGGGTGACGGTGCCGGTGATCGTGGCGGTGGCGCTGCCGCCCGCGACCACGTCGCCGTCCGCGGGCGTGGCCGCGAGCGAGAAGTCGTTCGCGGGCACGGTCGAGTCGACGTAGAGCAGCCGGTTCGGTGAGCCGGTGCCGGCGTCGCCGACCACGTTCGGCGTGGCCTCGGCGAGCAGTTCGTCGGCGACCTGGGCCGGCGTGTACGTCGGGTGGTCGGCCAGGATCAGCGCGGCCGCGCCGGTGACGTGCGGCGCGGCCATCGAGGTGCCGCTCCACAGCCGGGTCGCGGTGTCGTCGCCGATGTTGGCGGAGCGGATGTCCACGCCGGGCGCGAACAGGTCCACGCACGTGCCGACGTTGGAGAACGGCGCGCGGGTGTCGTCCGGGCCGGTGGCGCCCACGGTGATCGCCTCCGGCACGCCGGCCGGCGTCCGGTCGCAGGCGTTCGCGCCGTTGTCGTTGCCGGCCGAGATCACGTAGGTGATGCCGTCCGCGATGGACCGGCTGACCGCGGCCTCCTCGGTGGGGAAGCGGCGCGCCGCGTTGATGCTCACGTTCGCCACGGCCGGGGTGCCCGCCTCGTGGTCCGCGGTGGCCCAGTCGATGCCCGCGATCACCGAGGCGACCGAGCCGCTGCCCGCACAGTCGAGCACCCGCACCGCGACCAGTTCGACGTTCTTTGCCACGCCGTACGTGGTGCCGCCGACCGTGCCGGCGACGTGTGTGCCGTGCCCGCGACAGTCGTTCGCCTCAGCGTCGTTCTCGACGAAGTCCCACCCGGAGCGGACCCGGCCGGTGAACTCCGTGTGCGTGAGGTTGATGCCGCCGTCGATGATGTACGCGGTCACCGCCGGCGCGACGCCCGGGTAGGTGAAGCTGTCATCGGCCGGCAGCGCGCGCTGGTCGATCCGGTCCAGGCCCCAGGACGGCGTGGGGGACTGCACGTCCGAGCCGGTCACCGTGGCGTTCTGGGTCACGGACGCGACCACCGGGTCGGCGGCCAGCCGGCGCGCCGCACGCTCGGTCAGGCGCGCCTCGAACCCCCGGGCCGCGTGCTGGTACGTCCGGACGACGGTGCCGCCGTGCCGCCCGGCCAGCGCGGCCGCGGTGCCGGGGACCGCGTCCGCGGCCACCGCGGCGTCCTTCAGGAAGACGATGTAGGAGCCGGCGATCGCCTGCGGGCCGTCGGCGCCGAGCACCGTGCCCTCCGGTTCGGCGGCGGTCGCGGGTGCGCTCGCGCCGACGGCCAGCAGCGTGACGACCGCGGCGACCAGGCCTCTTCGTACCGATATCAAGGAATTCCTCCCTGTCTAGGCAGCATGGTCATGCTAGGGAGATTCGGTCGATATCGACAGTGATGAGATTGACAGCGGCTGCCGGGAACCGGGTGCCGGTGCCGGTGAACGCGCTGGTCGGCGGCGTCTGCCGACGGGCTCGGAGCGGGATCGGGGAAGGTGGCGCCCGTATCGTCGGGAAAATGTGGTCTTGATCCGCCGTGAAAAACTTCTGGCCGGCCTACAACCGGGCGCGGCGAGGGCGTGTCTGTAGTTCGTGACATGTCGACAGGAGCGGACATGAGCGACAGTACGGACGCCGATTACCTCGCGTACGTGCACGGACGGATGGCGGCGCTGCGCCGGTGGGCGTACCTGCTCAGCGGCGACACGCATCAGGCGGACGACCTGGTGCAGGAGACGCTGACCACCGTGTACTCGCGATGGAACCGGGTGTCGCGGGCGGACAACATCGACGGGTACGTGCACCGGATCCTGGTGCGCACGTTCCTCAACGAGCGCCGCCGCGGATGGTGGAAGGTGCGCCTGTTCGGCGAGACCACGCCCGAGCGGCAGTCGGGCTCCGTGAACGTGGAGGAGCGGCAGGTGCTGCGGGCCGCGCTGGCCCGGATCACCCCGAGCCAGCAGGCCGTGCTGGTGCTGCGGTTCCTCTGCGACCAGAGCGTGGCCGACACCGCGCAGGTCCTCGGCGTGTCCGAGGGCACCGTCAAGTCCCAGACCAAGCACGCCCTGACCGCCATGCGCAGGATCCTCGGCGAGCGGATGCCGAGCCTGACCCTGGAGGTATCGCGATGAACATCGACAAAGAGGAAGAGGAGGCCCGGCGGATGATGTCGCCACTGGCCGAGGAGCCCCCCGCGGACGCCCACGTGGACGTGCCGGCCACGATGGTCGCCGGCACCCGGCGGCGCCGGACGCGGGCGGTGGCGGGCGGTGCCACGTTCGCGGCCGTGCTGGCGGTGACGGCGGGCGTGGGCTTCGCCGCGCTGCCGGGCACCGGCGGCTCGTCCGGGTCGCCGTTCGCAGCCGGGCCGTCGGCGGAGGCCGTGCCGCCGAACGGGTCGTCGGCGCCGTCCGGTGCCGGCTGTACCACCGCCGACTTCGCGGTGCGGAACGTCGTGCCGCTCGCGGCCGACCGCGGCGGCCGGTGGGTCGTCGGCATGAACGGCAAGTACCAGGCGCCGACGCTGTTCGACAACGGCACCGAGGTGGGCAAGCTGCCGATGGCCGGCGTCGGTGAGGGCGGCGTGCTGATCCCCACCCAGATCAACTCCGCGGGTACGTTCGCCGCCTGGTCCTATCGGATCGACGAGACGTCGAAGGCGTGGGTGTTCACCGGCACCACGCCGAAGCAGCTCACCGGCGAGGACGCGCAGGCGCTGGCGATCTCCGAGAGCGGTGACGTGGCCGGCGGCAAGGTGGGCGAGACGCCGGTGGTGTGGAACGTGGCGAAGTCGGAGCCGACCTCGCTGCGGCTGCCGGCGACGTACCGGTCCGGTGAGGTGGTGGCGTTCGGCGACGACGGCAAGGCCGTGCTCGGTACGGTCGGCACCGGCGAGACCACGGACATCACCGCGGCGGGTGGCACCGGGACCGGCGTGATCTGGCCGTCCGCCGACGCCGACCCGCAGTTGCTGCCGCTGCCCCAGGGCGCGGAGTGGGTGCGCCCGACCGCGATGCGCGGCAACTGGGTGGTCGGGCTGGTCTCGGACGGGTCCGCGTTCCGCTACCACGTCGCGGACAAGCAGATCGAGCGGCTGCCGTCGCAGATCCGCTGGCCGGTCGCGGTGGCCTCGGACGGCGCGGTGGCCGGCACGACGGTGCAGCCGCCGGCCGTGTTCGCCCGCGGGACCGGCGCCGTGCTGCTGGACGGCGACCAGGTGCGGCCGCTGCGGCCGGACGACGCCGAGGGCACGCTCTACGAGCTGGCCGGGCTGACGGACGACCACCGGGTCGTCGGGTACGTCATGCCGCCGGTGCCGGAGAACGGCGCCCTGCCGTCGAGCGCGGCCGTCTCCTCGGAGGGCTCGGGGGCCGGCAGCAGCCACGCGTTCGTCTCGACGTGCTGAGGCCTTACGCGTGAGGTGAGCGGTGCGGCGGCGGAGGTTCTCCGCCGCCGCACCGCCGTGCGTTACGCGACCGTGCCGGTCACCGAGGTGCCGGACCTCGTCACGTGGTAGGTGACCGTGGTGCCGCTCCAGAAGTGGAACGTCAGCGTCACCCGGGCGCCGTCGGTGACCTCCGCGAAGAACTCCGGTTTGAGCACGATGCGGTTGCCGGCGTAGTCCGGCGCGAACGTCACGTCGAACTCCTTGAACGCGGTCCAGTTGTGCGGGCCGGCGAACGAGCCGTCCGCGTACTTCGCCTCCATGGTGGCGAGCTGGTCACCGCGGAACTGGGTGGGCACCGCGAACGCGGCGGTGGTGCCGGTCGCGTTCGCCAGCAGTGGCGGGTCGTACGTGATCACGTCGATCCGCCACGGCACGCCGGTGGAGAACCGGGCCTGCAGCGTGGCGTTGATGCCGTAGGCGCGGTTGCCGACCAGCCGGGTGACGGTCTCGGCGCTGAGCGTCAGCGTGTTCCCGTTGAGCGTGTAATCGGCGCCGGTGAGCCCCTGGAACGTGGTGCCGTTCAGGTTCAGCGTCAGCGACTTCGCCGTGATCGCGCCGGTCCGCGGCACGTAGATCTGGTCGCTCGACGCGGTGCCGGACCGGACCGTCCAGCTCGATCTGATCTGCGCCCACAGCTCCGGGTCGGACCAGACGAAGCTGGTCCGGCCGAGGTGCTGGCCGTTGTCCCAGAGCATCGTGGTGATGTTCCGCAGCTTGGCGTAGTAGCCGAGGAACTCGAAGAACTTCAGCTTCTCGCCCTGCTGGATCGTGCCGGTGTGCCGGTCGAAGCCGAGCAGCCCGTACTCACCGATGATCACCGGGATGCCCTTGGCCACGAACGCCCGGTGGACCCGGTCGAACTGGTCGATCAGGTCCTGCTGGGTGGTCGCGTCGAACCGGGTGCCACCGGCCACGTTCACGCTGAACGGCCAGTACCCGTAGAAGTGCACGGTGGCGATCAGGTTCGGGTCGTTCAGCGCGGCGAACGTGGCGGTCAGCTCGTCGATCCGGGCCTGCTCTGCGGACGTGTGCAGGGTGGGCAGCACCAACAGCCGGGTCGCGTTGCCACCGCCGGACGCGCGCACGATCCGGTGGAACGACGTGTTCAGCTCGTTGAGCAGCTCCGCGTTCTGCGCGTCCCCGGACGAGCCGGTGAACTGCGGCTCGTTCACGCTCTCGAACGTCAGCTTCGCCGGCGCGTCCCGGAACGCGGCCGCGAGCTGCGTCCAGAGCGCGTTGTAGCGCGCGGTGACGCCGGCCCGGTCGGCCGGCATCGTGTTGATCCACTGCCACGAGTCGTGGTGAATGTTGATCATCACGTAGAAGCCGTCGTCCAGCGCCCAGCCGACCACCTCCTGCACCCGGGCCAGCCACGCCGGGTCGATGGTGTAGGCCGGGGCCGGGCCGTGGTGGTTGCTCCAGGTGACCGGGATCCGGATGCTGTTGAAGCCCTGCGCGCGCACGTTGTCCAGCAGCGCCTCGGTGACCCGCGGGTTGCCCCAGGCGGTCTCGTCCGCGCCGACCGCGTCGAAGCTGTTGCCGAGGTTCCATCCCGGTTGCATGGCCGCGACGGCCGCCATCGCGTCGCCACCGGGCCGGGGCGTGGCGGTCGGGGTGGGGCTCGGGCCGCCCGTCCCGGTCGGCGCCGGGCTCGTCGGATTCGTCGAGCCGGTGCACGTCGTGCCGTTGAGGCTGAACGTGGCCGGGCTCGGGTTGGAGCCGCTCCAGGAGCCGTTGAAGCCGAAGCTCACCGACGCGCCCGTGCCGAGCGCCGCGTTGTAGCTCGCGTTCCGCGCGGTGACCGCCGCGCCGGACTGGGTGACCGTCGCGTTCCACGCCTGGGTGACCGACTGGCTCCCCGGGAACGACCAGGTCAGCGTCCAGCCGTCGATCGCGTCGCCGAGGTTGGTGACCGCGATGTTCGCGGTGAACCCGCTGTTCCACTGCGACGGCACCGCATAGGTCACCCGGCACCCGGCCGCGGCCTGTGCGCTCGACGCGACGGCGAGGCCGCCGGCGAGCAGCACCGCGGCGGCACCGACTGTGAGACCGGCTCGCCACCGGCTCCTGATGGTCATGATCGTGCGACTCCTGTCCTCCGGGCGTGGGCGAAGACCCGGTCAGCCGGAGGTTAAGTTGAGTCGCCAAACTTTGTCAATCGACGTAGGTGAGTGCCGACCGCAGCGTGGCCAGCGCGTCGGCCGAGCGGGAGCCGGGTTGCGCGTGCAGCACCAGCACCTCCAGGCCCGGCGCGCCGGCCACCAGCAGCTTCTCCGTCATCAGCTCCAGGTCACCGGCCGCCGGATGCCGGAGCACGATCGTGCCGCTGCCGCCGCGGTGCACGTCGTGGCGGGCCCACAGCCGGCGGAACCGCACGCTCTTGCGCGACAGCTCGCCGATCAGCGCGTCCAGCCGCGGGTCGCCGGTGTCCGTGCCGCACAGCGCACGCACGTACGCGACCGCGCCCGCGGTGAGATCCGCCGGCCCCGGGTGGTGCAGCGGGACCGGCCCGCCCAGAAAGATCGTCCGCAGCAGGTTCACGCCCGGTCGCAGGAACGGCGCCAGCTCGCGGGCGAGCGGGTTCGCGGCGAGCACGTCGCAGTACCGGTTGAACACCACGCACGGCACCTCGAGCGTGCGCACCAGCACGGCGAGGCTCGGCGGCAGATCCTCGTCGCGGGCCGGCGTGGGCTGCGCGGCGCGACCGGCCAGCGTCATCAGATACTCCGTGCTCTCCTCGTCCAGCAGCAGCACCGAGGCGAGCGCGCCGGCCACCCGCGCGGACGGGCTGCGATCCCGGCCGCGCTCCAGGCGCAGGTAGTAGTCGATGCTGATGCCGGCCAGCATCGCCACCTCCTCGCGGCGCAGGCCGGGCACCCGGCGCGGCCCGTTGCCCGGCGGCAGGCCCACCTCGGCGGGCGTCACCAGCTCCCGCCGCGCGCGCAGGAAGTCACCGAGGGCGTTGTCCATGCCGTCCACGGTAGGGCGCACGCCGTACCGCTGGGGTGGTCCTTTTTCTCCCTGGATCTTCGCTCCCTGCCACCGGCCGCGCGATGCCACGAGGATCGGACCCGCACACCTCCGAAGGGAACGACCGCATGCTGATCGACGGCAAACTGGTGGAGTCCGGCTCGCGCTTCGCCAACATCAGCCCCACGACCGAAGAGATCATCGGGTACGCCGAGGACGCGACCGCCGCGGACATGGACGCCGCGATCGCCGCCGCCCGCCGCGCGTTCGACGGGACGGACTGGGCCACCGACCACGCGTTCCGCCGGCACTGCCTCACCCAGCTCGGCGACGCCATCCGGGAGAACGCCGAGGAACTGCGGCGCATCGACGTCGCCGAGCTCGGCGTGCCCGTCACCGCGACCGGGCTGACCGTCGACACGATGCTGCCCCGGGCCGCGCAGCTGGCCGAGCTGGCGGAGACGTACGGCTACGAGCGTCCGCTGCCGAACGGCGCCGGGATCCTGCGGCGCGAGGCGGTCGGCGTGGTCGCGGCCGTGCTCACCTGGAACTGCGGGTTCTTCCTGTGGATCGAGAAGGTGCTGCCGGCGCTCGCGGCCGGCAACACGGTGGTGGTCCGCCCGGCACCGGAGACGCCGTGGGGATCGACGTTCATCGCCCGGCTGATCGCGGAGCGCACCGACATCCCGGCCGGTGTGGTGAACGTGGTGACGTCCAGCAGCCCGGCGCTCGCGGTCCAGCTGACCGAGGACCCGCGGGTGGACATGGTCTCGTTCACCGGCTCCACCGCGGTCGGCCGGCGGGTCATGGCCCAGGCCGCCGGCACGGTCAAGAAACTCGTCCTCGAGCTCGGCGGCAAGTCCGCGAACATCGTCCTCGACGACGGTGACCTCCGGGCGGCCGTCGCCACCACGGTCGGCCAGTCCTGCGCGTTCGCCGGCGAGATGTGCGGCATGCTCAGCCGCCTGCTGCTGCCCCGCTCCCGCTACGAGGAGGGGATCGCGCTCGCGGCCGCGATGATGCGCGACGTCGAGGTCGGCGACCCGGCGGACCCGGCCACCCGGCAGGGCCCGCAGATCTCCGCCGCGCACCGGGACCGGATCCTCGGCCTGATCGCGACCGCGCGGGCGGAGGGCGCCCGGGTCGTGGTCGGCGGCGGCGTGCCGGACGTGGCCCGCGGCTTCTACGTGCAGCAGACGCTGCTCGCGGACGTCGACCCGGACTCCACCATCGCGCAGACGGAGGTGTTCGGCCCGGTCGTGTGCGTGATCCCGGTCGCGGACGACGACGAGGCCGTGCGGGTCGCGAACAACAGCGTCTACGGGCTCAACGGCGCGGTCTGGAGCGCGGACCGGGAACGGGCGCTGAGCGTGGCCCGGCGGGTGCGGACCGGCACGATCTCGGTCAACGGCGCGCACTACTTCCAGAACGCGCCGCTCGGCGGCTACAAGCAGAGCGGTCTCGGGCGGGAGACCGGCCTCTGGGGCTTCGAGGAGTTCCTGGAGACGAAGGCGATCGGCGTGAGCTGAGGTCAGCGGGACTCGTCGAGGTGCGCGGCCCAGATCGGGCCGGCCTTCTCGTGCGCGTCGACGCCCTGGAAGAACGCCTCCGCCACCCGCTGGTACTCCTCCTGGGGCGCGCCGGTCACCCCGAGGAACTTGGGGCGGTGCACGGCGAAGCCACCCGGCGCGTCCTGCGGGCGGTAGGGGATCGCCATGCGCAGCAGGAAACCGTCCGTGTGACCGGCCGCTTCCACGATCAGCGCGTCGGTCTTGCCGTCCGGCAGGTCGATGAACGCGTCCAGCACCGTCACCGCGTGCACCGCGCCGCGCGCGTTGTCCCGCAGCGCCGCCTGCACCGCGGCGGCGCCGGCCTGCAGATCGCCGGGAAACCGGTCGAGGCCGCGCTTGCCGTCCGGCGTCTCGTAGCCGTACATCGGCACCAGCGTCGCACCGTCGGACACGCTCCACACCGCGTGCGCCGCGAAGTACCCGGCCATCCGGGCGGTCTCCCACATCCCCCCAGCCTGCCATGCCGGGGACCGCCGCCCTCAGCGGATCTCCACGACCGTGCCCGCGCGACCTCCCGGCGCGGTCCGCAAGAGTGGTCCGGGAAGACCGGTGCGGTACGGGACGGGGCGACGGAGAATGGCGGTCATGAATGATCGTCGTGTGAGGGCACTGGTGCTGCGGGGCGGCTGGGAGGGACATCGGCCGGTCGAGGCGACCGATCTGTTCCTGCCGTTCCTGGAGGCCGGCGGCTACGAGGTGCGGGTCACCGGGGACACCGCGGTGTACGCGGACGCGGACGAGATGGCGCGCACGGACCTGATCGTCCAGTGCGTGACCATGTCGGAGATCAAGGCCGACGAGGTGAAGGGGCTGCGGGCGGCGGTCGCGGCCGGGACCGGGTTCACCGGATGGCACGGCGGGATCGCGGACTCGTTCCGCGCGTCGTCGGACTACCTGCAGCTGGTCGGCGGGCAGTTCGCGACGCACCCGAGCAAGGAACCACAGGCGTGCGCGGGCGGACCGGAGGACAACTTCCTGCCGCACCGGATCACGTTCACCGCGCTCGGCCGGGAGCACCCGATCACCGCGGGACTGGACGACTTCGGCCTGACGACCGAGCAGTACTGGGTGCTGCACGACGATCTCAGCGACGTGCTCGCGACCACCACGCACCCGGCGCCGGAGTGGCATCCGTGGCACCGGCCGGTCACCTCGCCGGCCGTCTGGACCCGGCTCTGGGGCGCCGGCCGGATCGTGGTGTCCACCCCCGGGCACAGCCTGGACGTGCTGGAACACCCGAGCGTACGGACGATCATCGAGAGGGGCATGGTGTGGGCGACCCGCACGGCATCGGCATCGTAGGCACCGGTTACATCTCCGGTGCGTACCTGGACACGCTGGCCGGGCACCCGGCCGCCCGGATCACCGCGGTCGCGGACCTGGACGCGGACCGGGCCGCCGCGGTCGCGGCCGAGCTGCCCGGCGCCCGCGCGCTGACCGTGGACGCGCTGCTGGACAGCCCGGACGTGGACACCGTCCTGAACCTCACGATCCCGGCCGCGCACGCGGAGATAGCGCTCCGGGCGGTCACCGCGGGCAAGCGGGTCTACGGCGAGAAACCGCTGGCCGCGACGTTCGAGGAGGCCGCGGACGTGGTCGCCGCGGCCACCCGGCGGGGCGTCGCGCTCGGCTGCGCGCCGGACACCGTGCTCGGCACCGGCACGCAGACCGCGCGCGCCGCGATCGACGCCGGAACGATCGGCCGGCCGCTCTCCGCGCTGGCCGTGATGGTCACGCCGGGGCACGAGCGCTGGCACCCGAACCCGGACTTCTACTACGCGCCCGGCGGCGGCCCGCTGCTGGACATGGGCCCGTACTACCTGTCCGCGCTGGTCCACCTGCTCGGCCCGATCCGCGCGGTGACCGGCGCGGGCGCGCGGCTGCGCGGCGAGCGGACGATCGGGTCCGGCACACGCGCCGGCGAACGCATCCCGGTCGGCGTGGACACGCACGTCACCGGCGTCCTGGAACACGCCGGCGGCGCACTGTCCACGATCATCACCAGCTTCGACGGCGTCCGCACCGGCGCCCCTCCGATCGAGGTGCACGGGGAAGCCGGCACGCTGGCCGTCCCGGACCCGAACACGTTCGGCGGCGACGTCCGGCTCTTCCCGCTCGACGGCGACGCCTGGCGGCCGCTCCCGCCGTCGGCCGGCTACGCCGACTCCGGCCGCGGCATCGGTCTCCTCGACATGCTGACCACCGCGTCCGCCGAGCCACGCGCCGGTGGCACGCTCGCGCTGCACGTCCTCGAGGCGATGACCGCACTGCTCCGCTCCGCCGCCGACGGCCGCCGCATCCCGCTCGCCACGACCACCGACCGCCCGTCCCCGGTTCCACTCACCCCGGCCGCCACCTGGCGCCGCTGACCACCGCCACCCCGACGAACCCGGACCCACAATTCGCTCTACCCGCTTCCGGCGCGGTGCGGCCCGCATGCTCCCGCGGGCACCGGTCGGCCGCGGGCGGCCTCCCTGCCGGTCCCGTGGCCGGTCACCACCACCCCCGGCGCACCCGGCCGGGCCCGGGTGACCGGCCACGGATCGGCAACCGCCGCCCACGGCAGCACCGGGGGCCGGCCACGCCGACGCGGGACGGCGAAGTTCAGGCCAGGAACTGACCGGTACGGCCGGCAGGGTGGGCGGCATGAGCGAGACCATGCTGTTGGCGGCCGGCGACGTGCCCGAGGGCGCCGCCGTGCTGAACCCCTTCGTGATCGTCGACGACGCGGCCGGACTGATGGAGTTCGTCTGCCGGGTGTTCGACGTGGTGGAGACCGTCGAGGCGCGCACGCCGATGCCGGACGGGCGGCTGATCCACGCCCAGGTGCGGCTGGGCACCGTCGATCTGATGATGGTCGACCGGCTCGACGGATGGCCGGCCCGGCCCGGCCTGCTCCAGGCCTGGGTGCGGGACGCGGGCGCGGTGCTGGACCGGGCGGTCGCGCGCGGTGCCCGCACGGTGACCGCGCCGCTTCCGTTCTACGGCGAGACGACGCTGGCCCGCATGCTCGACCCGTGGGACAACCTCTGGTGGCTGTGGTCACCCGCGCCCGGCCGGCCGGACCCGGCACCGCCGTGGGAGGGCGGCGATGACACCATGTTCACCACGCTCGACACGACGCTGCGGGAACTCGCGGCCTGACCGTCCGTCCGAGGGCTGACCAGCGCGATCGAAGCTGTCGGCACGCGCGTGATGACGTGTGGTGACCTGGTCGGCCCTCCTGCGGAACTCTGACAAAACGGCGTTATCATCTGCCGATCGTGCGCATAATGGCTCTCCTCGTCGTCCTCCTCGGCTCGGCCGCCCGGATCGTCCGCTGGCTGGCGGACCAACCGTTGTGGCTCGACGAGCAGATGATCGCTATCAACATCCGGGACCGTGGGTTCGCCGGTCTCGCCACCGACCTCGCCCACGACCAGAGCGCACCGATCGGGTGGCTCTGGCTGCAGCGGGTGGTGTACCTGGTGCTCGGCGACGGGGGCCTGGCGCTGCGGCTCGTCCCGCTGCTGTTCGGCGTCGGCACGCTGGTGCTCGCGTACTGGGCCGGCCGCCGCCTGCTCGGCCCCGCGGGCACGCTCGCGCTGGTCACGCTGCTCGCGGTGAACGGCTCGCTGATCCGGTACGCCACCGAGCTCAAACAGTATTCCGCGGACGCGTTCACGGTGCTCCTGCTGCTGGTGCTGGCGGTATCCGCCACCCGCCGGCCGGCCGCGGGCCCGCCCGCGCTGTACCTCTGGATCGCGGCCGCGATCGGTGGACTGTTCAGCACCGCCGCGATCATGGCGACGCCCGGCGTCGCGCTGGTCGTGCTGGCCGTCGCGGTCCGGGAGACCGGCTGGCTCACCACCGCGCGGCGGCACGCCGCCGGCATCGCGCTGTGGGCCGCGTCGGTCGGCGCGCACTACCTGCTGGCGCTGCGGTACGCGCTCGGCGACGACACGCTCGCCGCGCTCAACGCCCGCCTCGGATTCCCGCCCGACGGCCTGGTGCCGACCGCGCGCTGGCTGCTCGCCCGGCCGCTCACGCTGGCCGGCGACCCGATCGGCGTGCCGTGGTGGCTCGCCGTCCTCTTCTGGCTGCTGGCGGTCACGGGCATGATCGCGGCAGCCACCCTGCCACGCCGCTCCACCACCGTCGACCTCGCCACCGCACCCGACCTCGCCACCGCACCCGGCCCGGCCACCGCACCCGGCCCGGCCACCGCACCCGGCCCGGCTGCTGCGGAGGTGCCCGGTGCGGCCGGGCGGGTGCCCGGCTGGCGGGGCGGGCCGCGGTGGGTGCTGGGGCTGGTGCTGGCCGCGCCCGTGGTGACCGCGTTCGCGGCGGCGGCCGTGCACGCGGTGCCGCTCTACGGGCGTTTCGCGGTGCAACTGCTGCCGCCGCTGTTCCTCGCGGTCGCGATCGCCACCGACCTCATCGCGGCCGCACTGCCGCCGGTGCTCCGTTCCCCGGCCGCGCTGCGCCGCCCGGCGACCGCGGCCCGGTCGCTCACGGCCGCCGGTGGCGCGGTCGTGCTCGCCGCGCTGGCGATCTTCGCGGTCGCGCCCGCCGCGGTGGGCGCGACCCGGCCGGCACCGCTCACGAACGGCGTCGACGACCGGGCCGCGATCGCGGCGCTGACCGCGGCGTACCGTCCCGGCGACCTGGTGGTGGTCACGCCGTCCTCCTGGCCGGCCGTCGAGTGGTACGCGGGCGCGACCACGTTCGCCCCGGTCCTGCTGCTGCACACCACGTGCAACCGGTCCGGGCCGGTACTGGAGCAGGTCGCGCCCGACTACGCGCGGGTGCTGGTCTACCTCGGCATGCAGGCGGGCGGCACACCCGGTGAGGCGAAGGTGGCCGCCATGCTCGCCCGGCACGGCACCGTCACCGGCCCGGAGCGGTTCGGGGCCGGTGCGCTCTACACGCTGACGCTCGGCCCGGCCGGCCCGAGCCCGCTGGCCGCCGTGGAGCTCACCAGGGACGACTGCCTGAAGGTCATCGCCGTCGACGGCTGAGCTGGCGCGGCCGCATCGGGACCCGACCGGGACGGGCATCCCGGTGCGGCGGCCGCCTCGGCCGCGGCCGCTTCGCGTACGCCCAGGATCGGCAGCCGGCGGATCATCCGGGACGAACCAGCCGCGCCGAGCGACTGGGCGGACACGGGCGGCGGTTCCAGCGTCGGGCCGCTGCGGGCGCGCGGCCGGCCCGGGACGCCCGCGGTACCCGGTTTCCACCGGCTGTCCCGCCGGCGACGGCCGACGGCGCCACGGACGCGGACTCGGCCGAGGCGGACCTGACCCCGACAGCGGATCACCGCGACAGCGGATCACCGCGACAGCGGATCACCGCGATGGTGGTGATCCGCGACGGCGGATCGCCACGACGGCTGGCGGCAGACGGGCGCGACGCCGCTGATCCGGTCCCCGGACGGGTTGCCGGCCGGACTGAGTTCGAATTCACGCCTGCCCTGATCCCGGCCCGGTGGGAGCGCGCCGCCGCAGGTCAGCGTGGGTCGTTTGTGGACGGACGGGCGTCCACTCAGGCTGGTGCAAACCGGGCGTCTTCGGTAGGGTCGTCGAATCGCCCTCGCTGATCGGGCCCGGCGATCCTGTGTGGCCGATCAGCGGATGGGGAGGGCTGACAGCTCCTCTTCGCATGCCCGCATGCCCGCACTCGGTCAGGAACCTCGAAGCATCGTGACGAAGCGACCCGATCCCCGCGCCGCGCAGGCGAAGGGCGGACGACAGCAGTCGATCAGCCGGCGGGTCATCCGGCTCGTCCTCATCCCCAGCGTCGTGGCGCTGATCCTGGCGCTCATCGTCGCCGGATACCTGGTGTTCAACGGCTACTACACCCGCGCGGTCGCGGTCAGCGTGCGCGAGGTGTCCATCCCGGCCGCCACCGCGCTCGCGGACGTGCAGCGGGAGCGCCGCCTGAGTATCGACTTCGCGGCCCGGTCCGGCGCCGCCGCGCAGGAGCTGCAGGATCAGCGGGTCCGCACCGACGCCGCGCTCGCGCGGATGCGCTCCAGCGCCGAGGAGGCGCTGGCCGCCGCGCCGAACTCGATCACCACCCGGTGGGACGACCTGGTGGCGCGGCTGGACCAGTTGCCGCAGCAGCGCAGCGCGATCGACTACCGGGCCACGTCGCGGGAGAAGGTCACCGAGTACTACGACGGCATCCTGGACGCGGCGACCGCGCTCTTCGACGAGCAGTCCCGCGTGGTCCCGTCCAAGGACGGTGCGATCGGCGGTAACACCGCGACCGAGGCGTTCCGCGTCTCCGACCTGATGTCCCGCGCCGCCTCGGTGATCGTCAGTGCGTACGGTGCCAGGTCGCTCACGGCGGAGGAGCACCGCGCGTTCGCCGGCCTGATCGGCGCGTACCACGGTGAGCTGGACGAGGTGTCCGAGGCGCTGGAGCCGGCCGCCGGCGAGCGGTACGAGGCGCTGCTGAAGAGCGACGCCTGGTCGCGCCTGCTCGCGGCGGAGAACGAGCTGATCGCGGCCGGCCCGTGGGGGAACGCGCCACCGGCCGGGCTGAACGTCGACGCGGCCTCCTGGGAGGCGGCCAGCGTCGCGGTCTCCGACGCGCTGCTGGAGCTCTCGATCACGCAGGCCGACGCGGTCTCCAAACGCACGCTTGACGACGCGAACACCACGCTGCTCACCGCGCTGCTGGTCAGCCTGGCCGCGATCGGGGTCGCGATCGCCGCGATCGTCTGGGCCGTCCGCCAGTCGCGGATCCTGGTCGACCGCGCGCTCTCCGTTCGCCTCGAGCAGCTCGGTGCGGACGCGGCCACGATGGTGGACAAGCGGCTGCCGGAGATGATGGACCGGTTGCGCCGCCGGGAGAAGGTCGACACCCGCGTCGAGCTGGCCTCGCGAGACTACGGCCAGGACGAGATCGGCCGGCTCGCGGACGTGCTCAACCGCTCGCTGAGCGTGGCGGTCGGTGCGGCCGTCGACGAGGCCGCGACCCGGGCGGCCGGCACCGCGATGCTGATGGGCGTCGCCCGCCGCCCGCAGCGCCCGCTGCAGCGCGGCCTGCGCACCATCGAGGAGCTGCAGAACAAGCTCGGCGACGAGGACGTGCTGGCGGAGCTGTTCGACGTCAACCACCAGCTCGCGCAGACCCGGCGCTTCCTGGAGAACCTGGTCATCCTGGCCGGTGGGCAGATCGGCCGCCGCTTCCACAAGCCGGTGCCGCTGCGCCGGGTGCTGCTCGGCGCGATCGCGGAGACGCAGAAGTACCGGCGCGTCACGCTGCGGAACACGCCGGACCTGTCGCTGGCCGCGGCCGCGGTGGCCGGCACCACGCACCTGCTGGCCGAGCTGCTGGACAACGCGCTGACGTTCTCGCCGCCGGAGTCCGAGGTCTTCATCAGCTGCGGCCAGGCCAGTCACGGCGTGGTCATCGAGATCGAGGACGCCGGCGTCGGCATGCCGCACGACGCGCTGGAGAAGGCGAACGCGCTGCTCGCGGACGCGCCCACGCCGGACGTGACCGCGCTGCGGGACGGCGCGCAGGTCGGCCTCTGGGTCGTCGCGGAGCTGGCCAAGCGCGGCGGCATCCAGGTGTCGCTGCGGACCAGCGCGTACGGCGGCCTGATGGCGATCGTGCTGCTGCCCACCCGCCTGATCCTGACCGCGCCGGACGCGGCCGCGACGCCGCCGGCCCCGCGCGAGCGGATGACACCGCCCGCGGCCGTGCCCCCGGCCGTGCCGCGGCGTGCGCCGGAGCCGCCGGCCCCGCAGACCCCCGCGACCACGGCCGCTCCGGTGGCCGTGGCGGAACCGCCGATGGACGACTCGTACCCCACCGCCGAGATGCCGGCGATCAGGGACGGGATCCCCGCCGTAGGAGGTCAGACGATCGCACCTACCCACGCACCGCCGACACCCCGGCCCGCGTCCCGCCCGCCGCTGCCGGTCCGCCGCCCGCAGGAGCACCTCGCGCAGCAGTTGCGTGACGAGCCACCGGGCCCCGCACCGGAGCCGCAGGCACCGGATACCACCCGCTCGCCGGAGCAGGCCCGCTCCCGCCTCTCGCAGTACCAGCGAGGCTGGAAGGCCGGCCGCGCCGCCGACGAGGGGGACGGACCTCGTACCGACGGAGACAGGAAAGCCTGATGGACCCGACATCGCAGAACGATCTCACCTGGATGCTCGACGAGCTGGTGCAGGTCCCCGACGTGCATCACGCGGTGGTCCTGAGCGCGGACGGTCTGATCATCCAGAAGTCCACGGCGCTCCAGCAGGACGCCGCGGAACTGCTCGCGGCCGGCGCGTCCTCGCTGCACAGCGTGGCGGCCGGCACCGGCCGCCGGTTCGAGAGCGGGCCGGTCGGCCAGGTGATCGTGGAGTACCAGGGGCACACGCTCTTCGTCGCGGCGGCCGGCCCGCACGCGCGGCTCGCGGTGCTCTGCGGCCAGGACGTGGACATGGGCACGGTCGCCTACGAGATGGGCCGCCTGGTCACCCGGATCGGTCAGTACCTCGGGACCACGCTTCGAGTGCCGCAGGGAGCCGCCTAATGCCGGACGAGACCTGGTACGGAGACGACGGCGAGCCCGGTGGCCGGCTGGTCCCGCTCTACATGCTCGTCAACGGGCGCACCACGCCGCGCAACACCAGCCTCAACCTCGCCACCCAGGTGACCGCGTTGCCGGTGGACACCTCGGCGCTGGAGCCGGAGTACCGGGAGATCATCGCCTGCTGCACCGGCTGGATCTCCGTCGCCGAGCTCGCCGCCTACCTGAACAAGCAGCTCACGGTCGTGAAGCTGCTGGTGGACGTGCTGCTGGAGCGGGGCTTCCTGGCGCTGGGCGACCCCGCCGAGCGGACCGTGGCCGACTACCGGCTCCTGGAAACCATTCTCGATCGACTCCAGCGCCTCTAGTACAAAGGACTCTGCTTCGTGAATCGCAAATCGGTCAAGGTGGTGGTCGCGGGCGGATTCGGCACCGGGAAGACCACGCTCGTCGGGTCGGTCAGCGAGATCGCGCCGCTGACCACGGAGGAGGTGCTGACCGCGCCGAGCGAGGGCGTCGACGACCTGACCGGCATCGAGGACAAGTCCAAGACCACGGTCGCACTGGACTTCGGCCGGATCACGGTCAACTCGGACGTGGTGCTCTACCTGTTCGGCACTCCCGGCCAGGACCGGTTCTGGTTCATCTGGGACGAGCTGGCGGTCGGCGCGATCGGCGCGATCGTGCTGGTCGACACGCGCCGGCTGGACGCGAGCTTCCCGGCGATCGACTACTTCGAGCGGCGCCGCATCCCGTTCGTGGCCGCGGTCAACATGTTCTTCGGCGAGTGCCCGTACACCGAGGACGAGATCCGCGGCGCGCTCAAGCTGAGCGCGGCCGTGCCGCTGGTCTGGTGTGACGCGCGGGACCGGCAGTCCAGCAAGCAGGCGCTGATCGCGCTGGTCAAGCACGCGATGACCCGGTTGCCGGCGGGAACCTCGGCCGCTCGTTGAACTGATGCACGCCGGCGTACGTCTTAAGGCCGAACTCCGGCGTCTAGAAGGGTGCGAGTCGTGCCGAACATCAGTCTCCGGTTACCGGCGGACCGGTCCGGGCGGATCACCGCGGCCATGTGCACGGCCCTGGCGATCGTGGTCCTGACCGCCGCGGTCCTCGGCTGGGGGGTGGCCCGCGCGGACGACGAGAAGATCACCGGCAACGCCGTCTCGGACGTGCAGCTCTCGGCGATCCTGCGCGCGGCGCACTCCTGCCCGATGCTCGGCTCGCACCGGATCGCCGGGCAGCTGATGGCCGAGTCCGGCTTCGACGCCACCGCCACCGGCACCGCCTCGGGCGGCTCCGGCCTGGCCGGCCTGAAGGACGCGGACTGGAAGAAGTGGGCGCCGTGGCCGGGCGCGCCGCGCACCGACACCACGGCCGGCGCGCTCGCGCTGGCGCACCGGATGTGCGGGCTCAGCGGCGAGCTGCGGCAGGCCGGGGTGCAGGGCGACCCGTGGCGGCTCTCGCTCGCGGCGTACCACTCGGGCCTGGACGCGGTGACCGAGGCCGGCGGCGTGCCGGAGGCGGCGCAGCTCTACGTCGACGAGTCCGCCGGGTACGCCGCCTACTACGCGGACCTGCCACAGTTCGGCGGCGCCGGCGCGGTCGAGGTGGTCGACGCGGTGGTCGGTGACACGCCGGAGGCGCAGCCGCTGCCGGACGCGTACGTCGGCCTGGTCGCCGAGGCCGGCCGGATCTGCCCCGAGGTGACCCCGGCCGCGGTGGCGGCCGAGCTGATGGCCGCGTCCGCGTTCGACGAGGGCAAGCTGGGCGAGGCCGGCCGCCAGGGGGTGGCGCAGTTCCGGTCGGACGTCTGGTCGCGGTACGCACCGCCCGGCGCGTCCGCGTGGGAGCCGGGCTCCGCGATCCCGGCGCTCGGCCGGGTGCTGTGCGCGCTGACCGACGAGCTCGACGGGCTGGAGGGCGACCCGTACGCGGCCGCGCTGGCCGCGTTCCACGCCGGGCCGGACACGGTGCGCCGGGCCGGTGGCCTGCCGGACGTGATGACCCGCGCGTTCCTGAAGAAGGTCACGGACTACACCGACTACTACCGGCTGGACTCGCGCCTGGGTGCGCCGGTGGCGCCGTCCCCGGTCGCCGGTTCGCCGTCCGCGAGCGCGTCCCCGAGTGCCAAGGCGACGCCGTCCGCGACGCCCAGCCCGACGCCGGGCACGCCGGCCCAGGCGGGCGCGCCCGCACCGGTCGCGCCGGCGCCGCAGGGCACCACGGCCGCGCCGAAGCCGCCGGTGTTGCCCGGTCAGCAGATCACCCACTGGAAGACCGGCAAGTGCGTCGACGCCGGCGCGGCCACCGACGGCGTGATCATGACGGTTACGGACTGCAACCCGACGTCGCGGACCGCGCAGCGCTGGGACGTCCGCTCGGACGGCACGATCCGGTCGTACCTGACCGGTCTCTGCCTGGACGTGGCCTGGGCGAAGGTCGAGAACAACGTCAAGGTCCAGACCGCCAACTGCAACGGTACGGCCGCGCAGCAGTGGACGATCGCGGACAACACGCTCTACACCGGACTGGACAGCAACTACTGTCTGGACGTGAACCAGAGCGAGGCCGGCCTGCCCGTGGTCATCTGGTGGTGCGTGCACCACGACAAGCAGTCCTGGACCGTCAAGAAGTGACGCAGCGTGGCGGCCCGGCGATGACCGGGCCGCCACGGCCGGTCGAACGGGGTGTGATCAGCGCCGTTCGGCGATGGCGCTCGTAACCTGGTCGTGCTATCCAGTCCTGAGCAAACGGTAAGCAGGTCCTCCACGGCCTGTCTCGGCGGCTGGGCGACCACAGGGAGAGCACCATGCTGATGGGCGGGATGATGCCCGTTAACCAGCTGATAGTCATGATCAGAAATTCTCCGCCGGCGAACGGCGTGACGTTGATGAAAGGCATGCCGCCGGACCGCCTGCCGGTGGTGGTGAAGGAGCTGACCCCGGCCGACCTGGCGCGGTTGATGCCCGCGATGACCGGGGACTACCGCGACCGGGTCATCGGGATGCTGTCCGACGCCCAGCTGGTCGGGCTGGCCGGGAAGGTGCCGCCGGACTCCGCGGTGGCGGTGCTGCGCACGCTGCCGGAGGACCGGCTGGTCGCGATCGTCGACCGGCTGCCCGGCGCGGTGTCCAGCGCGCTGTTCGGCTCGCTGCCGTCCGCGGTGCAGCCGGACGTGCTGTCGAAGCTGGATCCCCGGCAGGCCCAGGCCGCGGTCGCGCCGCACTACGAGCGTGCGGTGGCGGACGCGCTGGCCAGGGCGAACACCGAGGTGATGATCCCGCACTCGGGGCCGGCCGGGGTGTTGCTGGTGCCGCTGTTCGGCCGCCGGGTGGCGATCGCGGCGCGGCACGGGGACGACGGGCGGGTGGCGGTCCGCGACGCGGAGGAGGCCGCCTACCACCACCGGGCGCACGCGGCGCTGGCGATCACGGACCTGCCGGCCGCGGACGACGTGCTGGCGTACTGCTCGCAGGCCCGCCGCGAGGGCCGGGCGCTGGACACCGCGCTGTGGGCGAGCGACCGGCACGACAGCGCGCTGAAGAAGGCGTTGGTCAGCCTGTTCCGCTGACCCGGTGCCCGCCGCGCCGCGTCCAGCGGCGCGGCGGGCGCTCTCAGGGCGCGATCGTCAGTGACCGGATCAGGCCGTCGGCCAGCGTGAACTGGTAGTGCAGGTCGATCACGCCGCCGGGGAAGTCGCCCTCCAGGTGCACGACGACGTGGTGCCCGGTCCGGCCGACCGGTTCCGCGTGCGTGAGCGTGGCGGTGTAGGTGAAGGCACCGGCGGCCTCCTCGCGCCAGGCGCGGATGGCGGCCCGCCCGACGTGCAGGCGGGAGTCGTCGACCACCACGCTCTCCTCGTGGAAGCACGCCGCCAGCGTCTCCCAGTCGTGGTCGTCGCCGGCTCGGAAGTGCTTCTCCAGCAACGGTGGCAGTGTGCTGCGGGTCATGAGATCCCCTTCGGTGACGTGGTGGTGAAGACCGGCCAGCCGATCTCGGTGCGCCAGGCCGTGGCGTCCGGCGTGTCCCGCGGGCCGACCAGGTAGGTCTCGTGCACCGGGCCGTCGAGGACCAGCGCGTGCGCGGTGAGGTGGGCGCCGAGCGCGCCGTAGGTGACGTCGATGTCGTCGTGCGGCCCGTGGTGCATCACCAGGGCGAGCTCGCGGGCGGGCAGGTCGAGCGGCCGCACCCGGCCGGAGCGCACCTCGCGGTCGGTGGGCACGAAGACGGTCATCCGGCCGGTGCCGTGCGTGAACAGTTCGTTGTCGTACTGCCCGGCCGGCGGACCGGTGAGCCGCGCGCCGGTGCCGGTGACGGCCGCGCCGATCTCCTCCATCGCGTCCGCGTACCAGGTCAGCGTGTCCGCCACGGTCACCACGTCGCTGATCGCGGTGACCCGGCGGGCCGGGTCGACGCGGTGGGTGACCTCCAGACGCGGCGGGTCCGGGGCGAGCAGCCGGTGCAGCGCGCCGACGGCCGCGGCGGTCGAGGCCAGCCGCCGCTCCAGGCGCGTGAGGTGCTCGCTGATCAGCGAGGTCCGTTCGCCGACGTCCGCCGCCAGCAGGCGCGCGACGTCCCGGACCGGCATGTCCAGGTCCCGGAACCGGCGGATCACCTGCGCGGTCGGGATCTGCGCCGGCGAGTAGTACCGGTAGCCGGTGTGCGGGTCGATCCGTTCCGGCTCCAGCAGCCCGGCGTCGTGGTAGTGGTGCAGCGTCTTGACGCTCAGATGGGTCATCGCGGCGAACTCGCCGACGCTCAGCAACGCGGTCACGGCACCAGCCTGCACCCTCCGGCAGCCGGAGGGTCCAGCACCGGTGACGGTCCGCACGCCGCCTGGACCCTCCGGTGGCCGGAGGCCGGAGCGTTCGTGCCATGAATGACGACACGAAACCTGGTTCATCACCGGCGGTACGCCCGGCGGTCTCGGCGTCGCGTTCGCCGAGGAGGCACTGGCCCGTGGCGACCGGGTGGCGCTGACCACGCGCCGGCCCGGGCAGCTGGCGCGGTGGGTGGCCCCGTACGGGGACCGGGCCGTCCTGCTCGACGCGGACGTCACCGACCCGGCGGCGGTGGCGGACGCGGTGGCCGCGGCCGAGGAGCGCTTCGGCGGCATCGACGTGCTGGTCAACAACGCCGGCCGGGGCTGGGTCGGCTCGGTCGAGGGGATGGCCGGGCCGGCCGTGCGGGACCTGTTCGAGCTCAACTTCTTCGCGGTGGTCACGGTGCTGCGCGCGGTGCTGCCCGGCATGCGCCGGCGGCGTACCGGCACGGTCGTGAACGTCTCCTCGGTCGCCGGCCTGATCGGCGCGGCCGGGTTCGGCTACTACACGGCGGCCAAGTTCGCGATCGAGGGGCTCACCGACGTGCTGCGCCGCGAGGTGGAGCCGCTGGGCATCGACGTGCTCGCGGTCGAGCCGGGCGCGTTCCGGACCAACGCCTACGCCGGGTTCGCCGAGGAGCCGGTCGACGAGGCGATCGCGGACTACCACCCGCTGCTCACCGGCGTGCGGGACGCGATGATCGCCCAGCACGGCCGGCAGCCCGGCGACCCGCGGAAGGCGGCCCGGGCGGTCGCGGACGCGGTCCGCGCCGCGCGGCCGCCCCGGCAACTCGTCCTCGGCGGCGACGGCTTCGATCTGGTGGTGTCCCACCTGGAACGGCAGCTCGCCGAGATCAGGGCCAACGAGCGGATCTCCCGGGACGCGGACTTCTGAGCGGACCGCCTCCCCCACGCGCGTGGGGGAGGCGGTCCGCTCAGCGGGCGCGGGCGAGGCGGGTGACGGCGCCGTGGCGCGGGGCCAGCAGGAAGGCGAGCAGGAAGACACCGGTGAGGACCAGCACGACGGTGCCGCCGACCGGGAGGTCCCAGGACCAGGACAGGTAGAGGCCGAGCACCGCGGACAGCGCGCCGATCGCCGGGGCCAGCAGCATCATCACGACCAGCCGGTCGGTGAGCAGGCGCGCCGCCGCGGCCGGCGTGACCAGCAGCGCCAGCACCAGGATGTTGCCGATCGTCTGGACCGCCATCACCACCGCGAGCGTGACCAGCACGTAGAGGGTGACGTCGAGCCAGAAGACACGCAGGCCGAGCGCGCGGGCCATCTCCCGGTCCAGCGTGACCGCGACGAACTCCTTGTGCAGCAGCGCGACCGCGAGCAGCAGGAACAGCCCGGTGCCGCCGACCACGAACAGGTCCCGGTCCGGGATGCCGGTGATCGAGCCGAACAGGAACTGCTGGAGCGAGCCGGCGTACCCGGGCGCGCGCGAGATGATCACGATGCCGAGCGCGAACGCGGCCACGAAGAAGACGCCGATGACCGAGTCCTCCTTGATCCGCCGGTTCTGCGCGAACACCGCGACCAGCAGCGCGGTCAGCACGCCGGCCGTGATGCCGCCGAGCACCAGGCTGCCGGAGAACAGGAACGCCACGGCCAGCCCGGGGAAGACCGCGTGCGCCACGGCGTCGCCGATGAACGCCATGCCGCGCAGCACCACGTAGCAGCCGACCACGCCGCACATGATCGCGGACATGACCGCGATCGCCAGCGCCTTCGGCAGGAACGCCAGGTCCGGGTTCACCAGGTCGGCGAGGAAGTCGAGCGGTGACATTCAGACCCCCAGGGCCTTGAGCAGGTGACTGTCCGCGCCGACCTGGAACGTGCGCATCCACACGTCGCGGTCGCGCAGCTCGGCCGGCGCGGCGGCGGCCACCACGGTGCGGTTGATCAGGATCAGGCGATCGCAGGTGTACGCCGCGGCCGCCAGGTCGTGCGTGGCCATCAGCACCGCGCGTTCCCGGGCGATCGTGGTGAACAGCTCGGTCAGCACCTCCTGGGACGGCATGTCCAGGCCGGTGAACGGCTCGTCGAGCAGCAGCACGGCCGGGTCGAGCGCGAGCGCGCGGGCGACCAGCACGCGCTGCCGCTGGCCGCCGGAGAGCTCGCCGACCGGCCGGGTGCGCAGGTCACCGAGCCGGACCCGGTCGAGCGCGTCCCAGACCGCGGTCCAGTGCGCGACCCGGGGGCGGCGGAACAGCCCGATCCGGCGCACCAGGCCGCTGAGCACCACGTCCTGCACGGAGGCCGGGAAGTCCCAGGCGAACTCGTGGCGCTGCGGCACGTACCCCGGGCCGGTGATCGTGGTTCGTCCGGCGGCCAGCGGCAGCAGCCCGAGCGCGGCGCGGAGCAGCGTGGTCTTGCCGGCGCCGTTCGGGCCGAGCAGCGCCGCGAACTCGCCGCCGGAGACGCCCATGGTGACGTCCTCCAGCGCGGTCCGGCCGCCGAGCCGCACCGTCACGCCGTCGAGCGAGAGCACCGGGCTCATGCGGACGCACGCTCCCGCTCGGCCCGGCGGCGCACGGCGGCACCGCGCACGGCCACGCTGACCAGCAGCGCGACCAGCAGCAGGCCGGCGAGGCCGAGCACCCCGAGCAGCCAGCCCGGAAAACCCCGATCAGCGGCGGGTACGGCCGGGGCCGCGGACGGCGACGCGACCGTGATCGTGGCGGCGCGGGCCTCGTCCGGGCTCGCCGCGTCGCCGACCGCGAAACGCAGCGTGGTGCTCGCGGTCGCGGTGCCGCCGTCGGCCAGCTCCGCGGTCACGTCCAGCGCGACCAGGTAGACCCCGGGCGCGCCGAACACCCAGTTCGCGTGCGTGTGCGTGTTCCGGTCGACCCAGAGCGCCTGCGGGTACGCGTCGTCCGAGTTCCACAGCACCTGCGGCGCGCCGAGCGTGCCGGACTGCAGGAACACGGTCAGCTTCCCCGGCCCCTGGACGCCGCGCAGGTTCATGGTGACGCCGCGGCCGGCCCGTTCCAGCAGGCCGGGGTCCTGGGTGTTCCAGCCGAGCCAGACCACGTCCTCCCGCTGGGTCTGCGGCAGCACGTGCACGGACGTGCCCGCGGGCGCGCCGAGGAACGCGTACGCCGGGTCGTCCGGGATCTCCTGCGCGGCCGTGTCCCGCACGCGGATGACCGCCTCGTCCGGGCTGCGCCAGACCGGCGGCGTCGCCTCGTCGTCGTGGATCTGGACGCGGAACGCGCCGTCGCGGAACCGCGGTCCCACGTCGACGTGCCCGGTCTCCAGGACGGCGGGCCCGGCGGCCTGCCCCTGGTCCGGCGCGAGGCTCTGGGAGAGGCCGTCCGGCGACGGTACGGCCAGCGCGGCGGCCAGCATGACGCGGCCTGCGAGTGACAACACGGCGGTTCCTTCTATGAGAGGCAGCGTTTGAGCGAGTCCGCGTTGAAGCGCATCATCGCCAGGTACGTGGTGATCCGGCCGTCGAACGCGTCGCCGTAGATGTCGCAGACCGCGACGTCCTGCTCGCGCGCGACCTCGACCAGCGTGGACGAGCGGGCGCGCAGGTTCGGCTCCAGGAACACGGCCCGGATGCGCAGCGTCCGCAGCGTCTCGGTGAGCTTGCGCCGGTCGGCCAGGCTCGGTTCGGCCGCCGGGTTCGGTGTGACGAACCCGGCCACCGGGATGCCGTACGCCTTGGCCAGGTAGCCGAACGCGTCGTGCGTGGTGACCAGGTACCGCCGCGACGCCGGGATGGACGCGATCGTCTCGGTCAGGTAGGCGTCGAGTGCGGTGAGTTCGCGCAGGTAGCGGTCCGCGTTCTCCCGGTAGGCGCCGGTGCCGGCCGGGTCGACGCCGATCAGCGTGTCCCGGATCAGCTCGGTGTACGCCATCGCGTTGCCGGCGTCCTGCCACAGGTGCGGGTCGATCTCGCCGTGCACGTGCCGGCCGAGCACCGCCTGCGGCAGCTGGTAGACCCGGTCCCGGCCGAGGAACCGGAACGCGGCGCCGCCCGGCACCTCCTGCAGCGCCTTGGCCGGCACCTCGATCACGGTGCGCGCCGGGTCGTGCCGGTGCTGGTGCGCCTCGCCGCCGCCGTGCGGGTCCGCGTAGAGGTACAGCTCACCGCTGTCGATGTCCGCGGTCAGGTCCGCGTGCCCGTGGCCGAGCACGTCCGCGCCGGCCATGCCGGGGACGCTGTGCGGGTCGACGCCGACCGCGAACGTGAACGTGTTCTCGCCGAGCGGCACGGTGCCGGCGTCCGCCTCGATCGCCAGGTCCGCGCGCAGCGTCAGGCGGTAGACGCCCGGCTCGGTGAACGCCCAGCTCATGTGCGTGTGCGCGTCGGCGGGCAGCACCACGGTGCCCTGCTGCGCGGCGGAGTCGAACACCATCTCCGGCGCGCCGAACGAGCCGGTCAGGTAGGCGAGCAGCCGGCCGGGGCCCTCGGCGCGGGTCGCGGTCAGCCGCACGTCGGACGAGCGGGTGACGCCGTACTCCGCGCCGGTTCCGCGTGCCCGCAGCCCGAGCCAGATCGTGTCCAGGGAGACGTTCTCGACCAGCGGGATGATCTCGGCGGCGTACTTCGTGGCACCCTCGGCCAGCGAGATGTTCGGGACGCCGTCGCGCAGGTTCGCGTCCAGCGCCTTGATCACCGCGGCCGGTTCGAGCAGCAGGTAGTTGCTGAACGCCAGGTCTGCGTAGACCGTGTTGCGCACGTCGCGCAGCGTCGGCTCGTAGCCGTGCGGGTCCGCGTCGTCCGGGACCAGCGAGTCGACCAGCACCCGGTCGCCGCCGACGTTGCGGACCAGGTCCGCGAGGATGCCGGTGGTCGTCACGACCTGCACCCGGCGCTCGTCACCGGTGAACGCGGCCGGCGCGGCGCACCCGCTCAGTCCCAGCACCGCCGCGGTGACGGCCGCGAGCCTCGCCCTCATCTGCTCTCCGTACGCTGGTGGCGTTGCGGCCCGCTCCAATTCCGGTGGAGCGGGCCGCAACCCGATCTAGTTAGAGACCTGGAAGGTGTACGTCCGCGCGCCCGAGCTCAGTCCGCCCGCGCCGGTGACCTCGAACGTCACGGTGTAGGTGCCGGCCGCGCCGAACGCCCAGTTCGCGTGCGCGTGCGTGCCGGTCGCCACGGCCAGGCCGTCCGGCAGGCCGTCACCGGAGTCGAACAGCTTGCTCGGCGTGCCGAACGCGCCGGTCGTGTAGACGCTGAACCGGCCCGGCCCGCTGACGCCGGTGAGCCGGATCGTCAGCCCGGTGGCGCCGGTGGCCCCGGTCGTGTCCCAGCCCGCGTAGAGCAGGCTCGGGTTCTGCGACTGCGGCAGCACCCAGGCCGTGCTGCCCGGCGTGCCGAGGAACGACCAGGCGGACCCGCTGGGCACGGTCACCTTCGCGGCGGCCGGCACGGCGAGCGTGACGTCCGCCGGGTTCCGCTCGACCGGGGTGGCGCCGGTGCCGTCCCGCAGGTCCAGCGTGAGCGCGCCGCCGGTGTAGTCCACGTCGAGCACGTCCACGTGCCCGGCCGTCAGCGTGACCGGCGCGGCCTGCGCCGGGGTGGCGACCAGCGTGCCGGCGACGGCCGCGGTCAGCGCGGCGGCGAGCAGCCGGCCCCTCATCGCTGCACCCGGAACGTGTAGACGGCCGGCGCGGACGTGACGGTCTCGCCGGTCGCGGCCAGCGTGGCGGACGCGGTGACGGTCAGCCGGTACGTGCCGGCCCGGTCGAACGCCCAGTTGACGTGCTCGTGGTCGCCGGCGGCGACGGACAGCGTGTCGGGCAGGCCGTCGGTGTCGTCCGCGAGCACGGCCGGGGTGCCGACCGCGTCCTGCGTGAAGATCGCGATGTCGCCCGGGCCGCTGACGCCGGTGAGGTTGATCCGCACGGTGTCGCCGGCGAGGACACCGGGCTCCAGCTCCTCGGCGGAGAGGCCGGCGAAGAGCAGCTGCGGGTCCTGCACCTGCGGCAGCACCCAGACCGGCGCACCGGCCGCACCGAGGAACGCGTAGGCCGGGTCGGCCGGGACCGCGGTCCGCGCCTCCCGCTTGACCAGCAGCACGGCCTCGGACGGCGCGAACTCGGAGTCGGAGTTCTCGTCGTGGATCGCGAGCTCGAGCTCGCCGTCCTCGAACGCCACGTCGATCGCGTCGACGTGGCCGACGCTGAGCACGGTCGGCGCCGGGTGGGCCTGGGCCGGCCCGGCGGCCGCGACCAGCGCGGCGGCCACGGCCCCGGTGCCGGCCAGCAGGCGGATGGAGTGTCGCATGGGTTCTCCCATCGATGAGCCGTCCCCAGTGGACGACCCGCGCCAAACGATAATCGTTTTCATTAAGCGTGGGGAAGCGTGTCGTGGGTCACGGTCCGCCGCCGGCCGACCACGACGGCGACCAGGCCGAGCGCGAGCAGGGCCACCCCGGCGGCCGCGGTGAGCAGCACGTTCCCGCCGGTGAGCGGCAGTCGGCCGCCGCTGCCGCCGCCCGGGGCCGAGCCGCCCGGCGTGGTCCCGCCCGGGGCGGCACCACCGGTGAACCCCGCGCCCGCGTCGGTGGCGTCGCCGACCGCGATCGTCAGCGTGCGCGTGTCGGTGACCGCCTTGCCGGACCTGGTGGTGGCGGACATCTCCACGGAGAGCCGGTAGAGGCCGGGCGCGGTGAACGCCCAGTTGCCGTGCGCGTGCGTGTTCAGCCGGATCGGGAGCTTCTGCGGCATCGCCTTCGCGGAGTCGAACAGCACCTGCGGCGCCCCGAACGAGTCGGTCAGGAACAGCGCGACGGTGCCGGGGCCCTGCACGCCCTTGAGCGACCAGGTCACGTCGCCGGTCACGCCGGACGTGACGCTCGCGTGCTGGGTGTTCCAGCCCGGCCAGACGATGCCGGGCTGCTGCGTCTGCGGCAGCAGGTGGATCGGCGCGCCCGGCCGGCCGAGGAACGCGTAGCCGGCCCCGGCCGGGACCGGGATCTTCGCCTTGTCCGTCACCTTCAGCACCACGTCGGACAGTTCGCGCCAGACCGGTGGGCTGGCCGCGTCGTCCTTGATCCTGATGCGCCAGACGCCGTTCTCCAGCGTGGGGCCCATGTCCACGTGACCGTCGCTGATCACGGTGCCGCTCGCGGGCGCGGCCGTGGTGGCCGCCGCCCTCGCCCCGGCCGGCGGCGCCTGCGCCTGGGCCCGGGCCCGCGGAGCCGCGTCGGCCGCACCGGCGAGGTCCGCCGCGGGCGCCGGGTCCGCCGCCGGCGCGTGCGTGGTGGAACCGGTCGCGGGCGAGTCGTCCGTGACCGAGCCGCCCGCCGGGAAATCGCCCGCCGGGGAGCCGCCCGCCGGTGGTGCCGGGGCGGGTGCCGGCGGTGCCGGGGTGAGCGGCGGCACCGTGACCGTGTAGACCGCCGACGCGGTGCCGCCCGCGCCGGTGGTCGCGGCCGGGGCGGCGACGGTGAAGGCGAGCCGGTAGACGCCGGCCGTGTCGAACGTCCAGGCCACGTTCCGCAGCCGGGTCCCGGCCGGGAGCGTGGCGGCGGCCGGCCCGTCGCTGTCCAGCAGCACGGCCGGCCGCCCCCAGCGGGACACCGTGTAGGCGGCGAACCCACCGGGACCGTCCACGCCGGTCAACCGCAGCGACAGCGGGGCCGTGCCGGGCACCCCGGTGGTGTCGATCGAGGGGAACCGGCCCCCGCCGGCGGACAGTGACCAGACCGCGCGGCCGGGCGTGCCCAGGAACGCGTAGGCCGGATCGTCCGGCACGGTCGTGGACAGCCCGCCTTCGGGCCCGAACGTCAGCCCGGCCGGATCGTGCACGGCCCCGGTCGCGTCGCGGAACCGCACCGACAGCGCGCCGCCGCCGGCCGCGACCGAGAGCAGGTCGGCGCCGTCCGCGGACGGGCCGGCCGGCGCGGCGACGGCCGCACCCGGCGCGCCGGTCACCGCCAGCAGGGTCAGCGCGGCCGCCGTCGCGGCGGCCGCCCGGAAACGTCTCATGAGGTCGGCTCCTTCAGGGCATGGAGGGATGAGAGGGCACGGTCCCGGCCGCGCCGTTCGGCCGCCGCGAGCGCGGCGGCGGTGCGTCGGCGTCGTCGCCGGCGCAGCAGCAGCCCGGCCGCCACCAGCGCCGGCAGCGCGCCGAGCGCGGCCAGCTGGGACCAGGGCACGAGCCAGACGGTGGTACGCGCGACCGCGGTCGGCGGCCGTGGATCGAGTACCCGCCCGTCCAGCGCGACCGGCTCCACCGCGATCTCCACCGGCACCCGGAACAGCGGCCACACGCCACCGGTCGTCGCGGTCACCCGCACCTCGCCACCGGGCAGCACCTGCGGCAGGTCCGCCGCGGCGAAGACCCGTCCGGCGGTACGGATCGAGCGCGCGCCCGCGAGCCGCACGTTCCCGGTGTTCGCGACCGTGTACGCGGCGGTCAGCGTGGGCAGGCGCAGCGGGTTCCACGACGTGTGCCGGGTGATCGCCGGGTCGCGCACGCTCAGCTCCGGGCGCAGCGCGCCGGTCACCCGCAGGTGCACGCGCGTGCCGACCCGGTGGTCGACCGAGACCTCGGAGCCGTCCGGCCCGGTGGCTCGCGCGGACAGCGACGCCACGATCCCGCCCGCGTGGTCGCCGGGCGTCGCGGTGGCCGGGACCGCGACCGTGACCGGCACGATCACCCGCGACGTGGACGGCAGCACGATCGTGTCGCGCTCCGGCGTGATCCAGGCGCCCGCGTCGACCGGCGCGCGGTCCGCGGGCAGCAGGTCGAAACCGCCCTCCGCGGTGGTCAGCGCGTCGCTGGCGTAGAGCCGCAGCGTCAGCGTCCGTCGCGAGTGGTTCGCGACGACCACGTGGTCGGTGAGCGTGGCACCGGGGTCGAGCGTGTAGTCCAGCGCCGGCCGCCCGTCCGGTCCGGCCGGCCCGGCGGGCGCGACGGACCAGGTGATCGCGGCCGGTGCGGCCGGTGCGGGGGGTGCCGGGGCCGGCGTCGGGACGGTGGCCAGCAGGGGTGTCATCAGCAGTGCCGGGAGCCTGTGCATCGCGGTGTCCGATCAGTGCGCCGCACCGGGGTGATCCAGCGGGGGCGCGGGGCGGCGGCGCCGGGGGCGTGGGCCGCCGCCCCGCGTGGGGAAGGATCAGATGACGGTCAGGGTGAGCGTGCCGGTGTACGTGCCGGCCGCGGTCTCGGTCGGGACGCTCAGCCGGAGCTGGGCGTCGAGCTTCGCGGTGCCGCGGCCCTGACCGGCCGGCGCGGTGGCGAGCAGCGCGCCGGTGCCGAGGCCGGACCCGCCCGGCGTCGCGACCGGGCCGGCCTGCACGCCCTGCTCCGCGCCCTGCGAGACCACCGTGGGCGTCCAGCCGAGGTGCTGCGCGCCGAACGACGCGCCGTCGCCGGTGCGGAACCCGCCGGAGACCTGCCCGGAGACGCTCCAGCCGGGCGCGCCGGCGCGGGTGTCGGTCACCGTGACCGGCCGCAGCGCGCCGCCGGTCTCCCACGCGTCACCGCCGGGGGAGAGCGCGGCCGGCGGCAGCGTGATCGCCCGGTCCTCCGGCAGCACGCTCAGCACGAGCGCGCCGGCCGACGGGTCGATCGACGCGGTGACGCTCTTCGACGTACCCCCGGGTGGTGGTGTGGTGGTGACGCGCAGCGTGACCGGTGCGCTCGTCGTGCCGTCCGCGAGCCGGACCTGGTACTCCGTCCCGCTCAGCGCCTCGGTCGCGGTGAAGCGGTAGGCCGCGCCGGTCTCGCCGGTGATCTCGGTGAACGCGTCCGCGCCGGGTCGGCGGCTGTACCAGCGATACCCGGTGTCCGGGCCCTGCGGCGTCCGCACGGCCTGCAGCGTGACGGTCCGGCCGGGCGGGTACGAGTCCGCCAGGCCGCTGATCGAGAGCGCGACCGCGTCGCCGACCAGGAAGCGGTAGCGGACCGGGCCGGTGGACAGCGCGGTGCCGTCCGCCAGCGTGGCGTCGGCCCGGAACGTGAGCGTGTAGCGGCCGGTCGCGCCGAACACCCAGCTCGCGTGCGCGTGCGTGTGGACCGGCACGTCGATCCGGTCGGGCAGCCCGTCCGCGCTGCGGAACCGGATGTTCGGCTCGCCGAGCGAGCTGGTGTCGAAGACGGTCACCGCGCCCGGCCCGTCCACGCCGACCAGGCTGAGCCGGACGCTGTCGTCGCGGAACGTGCCGGACGCGAGCCCGGTCGTGTTCCAGCCCGGCCAGAGCAGCGACGGCTCCTGGACCTGCGGCAGCATCCAGATCGGCGTGCCGGGCGCGCCCAGGAACGCGAAGGCCTCGAGGTCCGGCACCTCGGTCCGCGCGCCGGGGAGCACCTGGAACGTGACGTCCTCGACGGACCGGGAGACCGGCGGGCTGACCGTGTCGTCGTTGACCCACAGCCCGAGCGCGCCGTTCGTGTACCGCACGTCGATCGCGTCGGTGTGGCCCTGGGAGAGCACCACCGCGTCGGCGGCGTGCGCCGGGCCGGCCGCGATCAGCCCGGCCAGCAGGGTTGCCGCGACCGAGCCGGCGGCGGCCCGTCGTCGCAGAGCGTTCATGGTTCTACCTTCCCGAGGTTTCCGGAGCTGAAAACCATTCCCATTAAAGCGAACGGAAGGTAGCACGAGGCGCTTCGCGCTGTCGACGCGGCGCCGGGCGCCTATCGGTGATGTTGCCGCTGGAGCTCGTCGAGCAGGTCGGCGAGCTCCAGCCGGTTCGGCACGGTCGATCGACCGTGGACGAGTGTGTCCAGCGCCAAGCGGACCACCGCGAGTTCATCCACGGTGATGTCGAGCTGTTGCCAGGCCCCGTCGGCCGACGGGGCGCTCCCGTCGCGCAGCCGTACGGCGAACGACCTGGCCAGGCCGGCGTTCTTGCACGCCCGGCGTTCCCACTCGTCGTCGCCGAGGCCGGCCACGGCGGTGTCGACGACGTCCGCCAGCAGCCGGAGCAGGCGCTCGTCGGCGGCGAGGCGCAGGCCGGCCGGCGCCAGGCGCACCGTGCTGCGGACGACCGGCACCTCACCCCGCGCGGCCCGCTCCTCGCCTGACTCGAGCCCGTGGTGGTGCTCGAGCCAGCCGCGCGTCAGGTGCGGCGCGGTCATGCCGTCCGCGCCGACCGTGTCGACGGCCGCGCCGGCGAGCAGCAGCGTGCCGAGGACGCGCCGCTCGTTGCGTTCGGCCGCGTGCATCAGCGCGGTGCGGCCGTGCCGGTCCTGGGCATCCACCTCGGCTCCGGCCGCCAGCAGCACGTCCACCAGGGCGTGGTCGCCGCGCCGGGCAGCGAGGACGATCGCCGGCGCGCCGTCGGAACGCCGCTGGTCCGGGTCCGCGCCGTGCGCGAGGAGCAGGCGCACCGCCGCCGGTGGTGCGTGCGGCAGCATCACCGCGGTGATCAGCGGCGCCTCCTCGCCCGGCGCCGGTGCCGCCCCCGCCTCCAGCAGGAGCCGCAGCACCGTCAGGTTCGCCGGCCTCGATCGGTGTGACAGGAACGAGACGGCGACGGTGAGCACGCTTCCGTTGGTGGTGGGCTCCACCGCGAGCGCACCGTGGGTCAGGAGGGAGCGCGCCATGTCCGCGTACCCACCCACCACGGCGCACCGCAGCGGCGTCACGCCGCGGAGGCCGACCGGGTCGACGCCGGCCCCCGCGCGCAGCAGGCGCTCCACGATTCCCTCGCACCCGCGGCGGGCGGCCAGCGCCAGCACCGACACCCGGAGCCGTTCGTGTGCGGCGTCCGGATCCGCGCCGTCGGCGAGCGCCCGTTCGGCGGCGGACTCGTCATCGCGGTAGACCGCCTCGAACAGGCGCTGATCGGCATCCGAGCCCATGACGTCTCCCCGTTCGGCGCCACGGTGCATGGCGCGGTGTGCGGCACCACGGTCGTCGGTGGACGACGCCGTCGTGCGGGCGGAGCGTAGCGGAGGCGGCGCCGCCGGTGGTGCGGCGGCGCTCCACCGTGGATGATCGTTCGGTGCACCGTCGAACCCGGAGCGAGACGCCATGAGTCCTGCCGTCATACGCGTGCTGCGTCCCGCCGGGATCGCGGTCGCCGCGCTGCTCGCCGTCCTGCTGGCGGCCGCTGTCGCGGTGTACACCTGGCCGCTGGACGCCGGCCGGCTGCACCCGGCCGGACAGCGGCTGAGTTACCCGGAGGCCAGGGCGCGGATCGCCGAGAAGGTGGCGGCGGAGCGGGCCGATCCCGGGATCCTGCCGGAGTGCCGGTCACTGGCGCTGGTGCACGAGGACCGGCCGGCCGCGGCGTCCGTGCTGATGCTGCACGGCTTCACGGACTGCCCGGTGCAGTTCGCGGAGCTGGCGCGGGTGTTCCACGAGCGGGGCTACAACGTGTACGTCCCGCTGGCGCCGCGGCACGGGTACCCGAACCGGGACGCGCTCACCCAGCTGCGCGCGCCGGACCTGGCGGGGTACGCGTCGGACGCGCTGGACGTGACCGCGGCGCTCGGCACCGAGGCCGGCGTGATCGGGCTGTCCGGCGGCGGGATGCTGGCCACCCGGCTGACCACCGAGCGGCCGGACGACGTGCGGCGGCTGCTCACGATCTCGCCGTTCTACCGTCCGGCGCCGGCGCAGGCCGCGCCGGCCACGATCCGGCCGCTGGTCGTGCTCTACGGCTTCGGCGTGCTGCCCGACCACGTGGACGACAAGAACATGTCGTACCGGGCGCTCGCCCAGTACATCCGCCTCGCCGAGACGATGGACACCGGCCGGGCCGGCGGCAACTTGGCCTCGATCGCGGTGGTGACCAGCGCGAACGACGACCTGATCGACATGGGGCGCGCGGCGTCCGTGCCCCGGGCCATCGCGGAGGCCCGTGGCCTGCCGTTGGTCACGCACGAGTTCCCGGACGCGTCCGGCCTCGGTCATGACCCGGTCGATCCGAACGACGTCGGCGCGGCCAGGGACGACGTCTACCGGCTCTACCTGGCCCTCTATCAGGGTCGCTCCGCCTGAACGGCGTGCTCGCCGGCCACCACGCAGCCGGCAGGGAGGCCGCCCGCGGCCGACCGGTGCCCGCGGGAGCACTCGGAACGTGCCCACGCCGGAAGCGGGAAAAGGATTCGGTGGGTTCTTCGTGGCTCGTCACCAGGGGACGGACGCGAGCCGGAGGTGGGCGAAGCCGTTGCGGTCGCCGGGGGAGTACCAGGAGAGCCAGAAGCGGTCGGCCGTGCTGAGCTCGGCGTGGCCGGTGAAGGCGTAGCAGCCGAAGCCGCCGCCCGGGCAGGTGTCCGGGACGCGGCCGGCCGGTCCGGCGGTCCACGGTCCGGCGGGCGAGGCGGCCTCGTAGACGCGGTAGCCGCCGGTGCCGAACGACGTCTGGACGATCATGGCGAGCCGGTGCGTGCCGACGCCGGTGAAGTCGGCGACGTGCGCGGACCAGATCTCCGGCGCTCCGGTGATCACGGAGACGGCCGCGGACTGGGTGCCGGTCCAGGTCGTGCCGTTCCACCAGCGGTAGTTCGCCGCGTCGCCCCAGGAGGCGGCGTTCGCGGCGACCCGGGCGGCGACCACGCGCGCGGTCGCGAAGTCGTGCGTGTAGAGGTAGAGGAACCCGTCGCCGCCGAAGACCGGCGAGCCGAGCTGCCGCACCACCGGCACGCCGTTCTGCAGCGGGGCCGCGGTGAACGGCGTGACCGTGCCGCCGAACCGGTTCGTGGCCGGGTCGTACTCGGTGAGCGTCACCCGCTCGACCGGCCAGTCCCGGTCGAGCGCCACGCAGATCTGGTGGTACGCGATCAGCAGCCGCCCGGTTCCGGGGATCCGGGTCATGCCGGACGTCCACGACGCCGGGTAGCTGCGGCTGCCCTCCGCGCCGCAGGCCACCGGCGGCGGGTTCGGGTTCTCCGCGGTCGGGGTGCCGGGGACGAGCAGCCCCTGCGGCTGCGGCAGGAACATCGCGACGCCGGTGCGGCCGGGCGTGGGCGCGGCCGGTGGCGTCGGTAGTTCCTGCAGCGTGGTCGGCACCTGGCCGCGCGTGTACGGCCCGGCCGCCGCGGTCGTGCCGAGCAGCCACGGCGGCGAGCCGTCGCGGTGCACGGTGTCGCCGAAGATCCAGAGCGCGTTCGTGGCCGAGTACGCCGCGCTGAACCCGGCGTCGCGGGAGATCGGCCGCTCCGCGGTGTCCGCCGTGGACAGCGGGCGGCCGAGGTCGACGGTGGCGGCCGTGCCCGCGTCCGCGGTGCGGAAGCGCTGCGTGGAGTTGTGGTCGCCGGTGTCCGGCCGGGTACCGGGCGAGGTGACCGCGCCGCCCGGCTGGCCCACGCACAGGCCGGGCGCGGGCACGTTGCCGTCGCCGAAGCCGCAGAACCGCGAGTGGTAGAGCGTGCCCGGGGTCAGGCCGGTGATCGCCTCGGTGACCTCCACGAAGCCGTTCGTGTTCACGTTCGCGACGCGCTGCGGCGTGCCGGTGACCGTGGTGGCGCCGTCCGCCCAGTACTGGAACCAGTACGTGCACGGGTTGGTGGTGCTCTCCGCGAGGCACCGGGTCTGCGCGCTCAGCGTGGCGGACGTGGTGCCGACCGCGGTGGGCGGGCCGGACCACCCGTCGCAGCCGGCGGTCGCGACCAGGACCAGCACCGACAGGGCCGCGACCCGCACTCTCGCATTGAGCGCCATCACGCCATCGTAGGGTCGGTGACCGGCCGCGGGCCGATGTCGCTCCTTGCGCCAGGAGAACGACGCGGCAGAAGCCGACGAGCCGGACCGCACCGGTGGGTCCGGCCGGCACGTGCCGGCCGGACCCGGGTCTCAGCGAATCAGCACCAGGTCAGCGTGGAGTTGTTGCGGGTCACGTTGGCGATGGTGTTGTTGCTGCCGGTGCACGGGCTCCAGGTGATGTTGGTGTTGGACACCGTCAGGTTCTGGAACCGGATGCCGGACGAGGGCGGGAACTCGGTGCGCGCCGCGATGCGGATCTCGCCGCCGCCGCTGACCGTGCCGGAGACGCCGGCCACGGTCACGTTGTAGCAGTTCTCGACCAGGATCGAGTTGTTGCCGGTGTTGGCGATGTCGACCCGGTCGATGGTGGCGCCGCCGCTCTCCGACACGCAGAAGATGCCCCGGCCGCCGCCGCGCGCCTTGACCGTACCCACCCGGATGTTGTCGGGGTAGGAACTGCCGACGCGGCCGTTGCGGTTGGCCATCCGGAACGCGGCGTACCCGGTGCCGGCGCCGGCGTTCTCCGCGTCGACCGTGCCGATCGTCGCGTTGATCGTCTGGTTGAGCAGCAGGCCGGACTCGCCGACGTTGCGGGCGGTGACGGTGCCGACGGTCAGGCCGTCCACGCCGTAGGTCTCCACCGCGTGCGACGAGGCGCCGGAGACGTACGCGTTGTCCAGCCGCACGTTGCGGGTCCACTGCGAGGTGTCGCCGCGGTTGTCGATCCGCACGCCGAGGCCGGCGGACAGGCGCATGTCGATCTGGCCGAGCCAGACGTTCGTCACGTTGCGCATGAAGATGCCGTACAGCGGCGTGCCGGTCACGTTGAGGTAGGGCACCTCGATGTTGCTGACGCCGCGCGCGTAGATCGGCGCCTGGTCACCGCTGCCGGAACCGGTCACGTTGATCGTGCCGCAGACGGACAGCGAGGTCCAGTTGGCCAGCGAGATGCGGCTGCCGGCCGACATGCTGCCGTTGCCGCGGACCACGACGCGCTGCATCGAGGTGCGCCCGGCGGTGAGGCTGCCGATGCCGGCCTGCACCGCGGCCCGGAAGTCGGTGCCGGTGTAGACCGCGGCGCCGGACGCGTTGCGCGCGGTCCAGGTGCTGCCGCTGACCGTGACCTCGGACTGGTAGGTGCCGGTGCCGCAGGCCGCCGCGGAGCCGCCGCCGGTGCCGACCTGGACCAGCTGCCAACGCTGGTTCGCGCCGTCCGCGTCCGCGAACTGCGAGATGATCCCGCCGTCCGCGGTGGACCACTCCCACAGGTCCAGCGCCTTACCGGTGTGCCGGTTGATGAACCGCACGTCACCGTTCGCGGAGTCCTTCAGCGTGAACTGCTGGCGGGTGCTGCCGTTGTCGGCGTTCTGGATCAGCTGGGTGCCGTCGGTCGCGTTCGGCAGCTCCAGCAGCAGGCCGCTGTGCCGACTCTTGATCTTGTACCACCCGCTGCCCGCGTCGACGAACTGCCACTGCTGCCAGTTGCCGTCGTTGCGGGTGAACTGCGCGATGCCGGCACCCGCGCTGGTCGCCAGGTCGTAGACGTCCATCGCCTTGCCGCTGTGCCGGTTGACGAACACGTACCAGGCGTTGGTGTTGACGGTCGCGGCGTCGGCGGCCTGGACGCCGAAGAGCGCGGCACCGGCCGCGAGCACCGCGACGGTCGCGCCGGTCAGGGTCGCGCGCCATCGCCGGCGGGCGGGTGCGGGGGCCGCGCGCGTGGGCGTACGCGCGGCGGTGTCGTCGGGAGCCACGTGGGGGACTGCCTCTCTCTCGGGACATATCGGCCGGAGCCGGACGGTACCCCGGGGTCCGGCGATCGAGGCGGAAGATGAGAAAGACATAAGGAATCCGCCTTGAAACGATACATCGAAGTTTCTAAATGGCTACCGTCTGGTGTCCGTCCTGTCAAGGGCTGCGGCCCATGTCGGGTTGACGGCGGTTTCGGATGCGACGTGAGCACCTGTTGTAATCTTGCTGCAGCTGAGCGTGTGGTTGATCATGGGGGCGGGCGCGGGTGACGATCGGGGCGCAGGCGCGTCGGGCGGATGACGCGCTCCACGCCGTCCTCGACGCCCACGAGGGCCGCTCGGCCGGCGACCCGCGCGCGGTGCTCGGCCCCGCGATCGAGGCCCGCCGCGTCGCCGAGCAGCTCGGCGACGAGGACTCCGTCCGGCGCGCCGTCCTGCTGCACGCGGACGTGTTGCTCCGCGGCGGCCGGCTCGCCGAGGGCGGCCGGATGGCGCAGCAGGTGCTCGCCTGGGCCGAGCAGCACGACCGCCCGTTCCTGCGCGCCCGCGCCCACCGCGAGCTCGCGCTCTTCCACCGCCTGGTCGGCGAGTTCTCCGACGCGCTCGCGCACGCGGTGCAGTGCGTCGCCGGCCTGGCGGGCGCGCCGGCCGGCACCCGCGCGCAGCACCTGATGATGCTGGCCGTCTCGCTCGACGACAACGGGCGCTTCGCGGACAGCGACCGGTACTACCGCACCATCCTGGAGATCGCGGCGGAGGTCCGGGACCACGCGCTCACGCTGCGCGTGCTCAACAACATGGCCTACAACGCGTACGAGACCGGTGACGAACCCGAGGCGATCGCGCTCGCCGAGCTGCTGCGCCAGGCCGGCGCGCGGTTCGGTCACCCGCTCGCGGCGAAGGAGCGGGACACGATCGCGCGCGTGGAGCTGATGGGTGGGCGGTACGCGGCCGTGGAGGAGACGCTCGCGGGCGCGCTGACCGGCGCGCTGCCCGACCACGACGGCGACGGCGTCGCGGAGTGCCTGCTCACGCTGGCCGAGGCGCGCCGGCGGGCGGGCCGCTACGACGAGGCCCAGGTCGCGCTGGATCACGCGGTCGCGCTGTGCGACGCGAACGGGCTCGCGGGCGTGCGCGCCCAGGCCCGTCAGGAGCAGGCCGCGCTGCACGCCGCGGCGGGCCGGTTCCGGGAGGCGTACGAGGAGCACCGGGTGTTCCACGCCGAGTCCACCGCGCTGCACCGGGAGCGGCAGCAGGCCCGCGCGTTCGCGCTGCAGGCGCTGTTCGAGGCGGACGAGGCCCGGCGCGCCACCGAGCGCTTCCGCGAGATGGCCCACCGGGACGCGCTGACCGGGCTCTACAACCGGCGGTACGTGGACGAGCGGCTGCCCGCGCTGCTGGCCGCGGCCGACGGGCCGCTCTCGATCGCGCTGCTCGACCTGGATCACTTCAAACGGATCAACGACACGCTCTCGCACGCCACCGGCGACACCGTGCTCCAGCAGGTCGCGCTGCTGCTGACCGAGGCGGCCGGGCCGGACGGCTTCGCGGCCCGCTGGGGCGGCGAGGAGTTCGTGCTGGTCATGCCGGGTACGCCGGCCGCGTCCGCGACCCGGCGGGCGGAGCGGCTGCGGCGCCGGGTGCGCGCGCACGCGTGGGCGCCGCTGACCGGCGTGCTGCCGGTCAGCACCAGCGTCGGCGTCGCGACCACGGTGGACGGCCGCGTCACGATGGCCGCGCTGCTCGCCGAGGCGGACCGCAATCTCTACGCCGCGAAGCGCGCCGGCCGGGACCGCGTCGTCGCCTGATCATTCCTTTGTGTATGCACGATCACCCTTAGCGGTGTCGATAAGGCGACTTTATGATCCCTAAGGCTGAATGAGGCCGGAATGAGACTTTCTCATCTCAAATTTCCGGCGATTATGAGCCTCATGATGGCACTGTTCTATCGATCTTTTCCACGCATTGTCGCCGCGATCTCCATCGCGGCGGCCGGCGGCCTCGCGGCGGGTGCGCCCGCGGCCGCGCACAGTGGACAATGCGCCCGCAGCCTGGTCACGGTCGCGTTGACCGCGGACCGTGCGGCGCCCCGGTACCGGCTGATGACATGGCTCTGCACACCGAAACGGCCGACCTCGGTGGTGCAGGTTCTGATGTCGGGATTCACGTACGATCACCATTACTGGACCGTGGCGAGTCCGGGCCGGAGATCATATGTGCAATCCGCGCTCGCGGCCGGGTACGCCGTTCTCCATGTCGATCGAATAGGGGTCGGCGGCAGTGACCGCCCGCCCGCGGATCAGGTGAACGCGGACACCGAGGCGCACGTGGCGCACCAGCTGGTGCAGCGGCTGCGCAAGGATCGATACCGGACCGTCGTCGCGGTCGGCCACTCGTACGGCTCGCTGATCTGGGCCGCCGAGTCCCACCGCTACGACGACGTCGACGCTCTGGTGCTCAGCGGCTACCTGCACGGCACGGACGTGCCCACCCAGCTGCTGATCCGCGCCCACCTGCAACAGGCCGAGGGTGCGCCACCCGGCTACCTCACCCAGGCGCCGAACTTCCGCCGCCGCGCCTACCTGCACCCGCCCGGCGTCACCCGCCAGATGACCGAACTGGACGAGCGCCTGCGCACCACCGGCACCAGCGGCGAGCTGACCTCGCTGAAGAACCTGGCCGACCCGACCTACACCAGCCGGATCCGCCGCCCGGTGCTGCTCCAGATCGGCGTCCAGGACCTGCTCTTCTGCAACCCGCTCACCGGCCTGTCCTGCGCCACCCCGGCCGACCTGTGCGCGCGTGAGAAAGCGCTCTACCCGCGGGCCCCGCTGTCCACCACGGTCCAGCGCGACACCGGCCACTCCATGCTGATCCACCGCTCCGCCCAGGCCGGCACCGCCACCACGCTCGCCTGGATCGACCACACGCTCCGCCGGGGACCACACCCCCGCGCGGTCCTCGACTGCCGCTGACCGGCAATGCCCGATCCGGCCCGGCCCCGCCACCCCGACCGGTGGCGGGGCCGCTTCATCGCGCACGTGGAGCCGCACCCCGACCGGCCCGAGCGTCGACGGCACCGGCCGTCGGTCAGTCGAAGATCGCGCGGCTGCGGTCGGCCCAGTCGAGGACCCACCGCGGAGCCGGGTGGGCGTCGACGTCGACGTCGGCGACGGCCGCGATCTCGTGCAGCGGGACGACGCCGCCGGTGCGTCTCAGGATGCGGTTGCGGACGATGCCGACCGCGACGGTCTCGTCGCCGGCGACGAAGCGCTGCTCCACGAAGGCGGAACGGTCGTCGTAGCCGAGCATGCGGGTCTCCAGCACGAACGGCCGGCCCGGCCGCAGCGCGCGGCGGTAACTGATCGTCTGAGCGGCGACGACCGGGTACCAGCCGCGCGGCCGCATCAGGTCGAGCACGCCGGACCGGCGCAACAGGTCGAAGCGGCCCCGGTCCATGTACGCGAGGTACCGGCTGTTGCTCATGTGCCGGCCCAGGTCCACGTCACCGGGCAGCACCCGCAACCGCAACCGCGTGGTGTCGTGCAGGTGGTAGCCCGGTGCCTTCGGCCCGGGCCGGGTCGCCCACAGCTGGTCGATGATCAGTCGCATGCCGGGTAGACGTCGGGTGCGCCGCCGAGGTTCAGTTCACCGGGAAGCCGTTCTCCAGGTAGGCGGACGTGCCGTCGGCGTGGGCGCGGCACGCGGCGGCGATCCGGCGGGCGAGCAGCGCCGGAAGCCGGGTGGTGGCCTCGGCCGCGGTGCACCAGGCCCAGGAGCGCAGCTCGTCCGCGGGGACGCGGATGGCGGCGACCTGCGCGGCGGTGAGCGGCCCGCCGTCGAAGACCAGGTGCAGGCCCTCGGTGCGGCCGGGGCGCGGCGGCGTCCAGTCGATGACCAGCAGGCGGCCGGGGGTGATGGTGAGGCCGAGTTCCTCCCGGATCTCGCGGGCCGCGGCCGCGTGCGGTGACTCGCCGGCCTCGACCGTGCCGCCGGGCACCTCCCAGTACGGCTTGTAGGTCGGCTCGACCAGCAGCACCCGGCCCGACTCGTCCTGGAACAGCAGGCCCGCGCTCATCCGTTTGCGCGGCAGCGTCGCGGTGAAGTCCTCGGTCATCGAGACAGACTAATGTGATCGGGCGCTTCGCCGGGGCCCTCGCCGGGCGGGAGCCCGGCGAGGGCGGCGAACGGGACGAGGGGTCAGTGCAGTACCGCGGCCGCCTCCGGGTTGAGTTGGATGAACTCGGCCAGTTCGCCGTCCGAGATCTCCGCCACCAGGCGCCGGCCGAGCGGCACCTCCGCGGCCGGCACGATGACGCCGACGTACCGGGCGGTCAGCGCCGCCTCGACGGCGTCGAGGTCGTCGACGACGAACACGGCCCGGGCGCGGGCCGCGGGCTCGACCGGTCCGTCCGTCGCGACCGCGAACAGGACACCACCGACGATCGCGACGTCGGTGAAGCCGTTGCCGGCGCGGATCGCGGTCTCGCCGCTCAGCGCCTCGAACAGGTCGACCGGGCCGTCCAGGCCGTCGACGGCGTACCGGGTCAGGGATTTGAGGATCTTCACGCCCGGGGGACGACGGGGCGACCGGAAAGGTTCGCGCATCGGCGGATGAGCCAGGTGAGATCGTCGCGAGCCGGGGTACTGCGGCTCCATGAACAGACTCCGGCGCAGCAGGCTGGACCGGCCCGGGATCAGCCGCAGGCGGCAGGGGACCGGGTTCAGCTACCGGGACGCGACCGGCCGGCCGATCCGGGACTCGGCGACGCTGCGCCGGATCCGGGCACTGGTCATCCCGCCGGCCTGGAAGGACGTGTGGATCTCACCGGACCCGCGCGGCCACGTGCAGGCGACCGGCATCGACGACGCGGGCCGCAAGCAGTACCGCTACCACGACGAGTGGCGGACCGCGCGCGACGCGAAGAAGTTCGACCGGGTCCTGGAGGCGGCCCGGCACCTGCCCGGCGTGCGCGCCAAGGTGCGCCGCGACCTGACCGGTGGTCAGGGACTCAACCGCGAGCGGGTGCTGGCCGCGAGCGTGCGCATGCTCGACCTGGGCCTGTTCCGGGTCGGCGGCGAGCAGTACGCGGCGCGCGACGAGGACCCGTCGTTCGGGCTCTCCACGCTCCGCGCCGACCATCTGACCGTCCAGAACGGCGCGGCGACGCTCTGCTTCCCCGGCAAGTCCGGCGTCGAGCACTGCGTCACGATCTCCGACCACCTGGTCAACACGGTGCTCACCCGGCTGAAGAGACGCCGGCACGGCGACGAGCGGCTGCTGGCCTACTGGGATCCGGACGCACGCCGCTGGGTCGAGGTCTCCGCCGAGTCGATCAACGCGTACCTGCGCGAGGTCAGCCACCGCCGGATGACCGCGAAGGACTTCCGCACCTGGCACGGCACGGTCGAGGCCGCCTCGGCACTGGCCGAAAGCGGTCAACAGCCGACGAGGGCGAAGCGGCGGCGGGTGATCTCGCGCGCGATGAAGCACGTGGCGGAGGCGCTCGGCAACACGCCGGCGGTCGCCCGCGCCTCCTACGTCGACCCGCGCATCGTCGCGCACTACGAGAACGGCGGCGAGATCAGGACGGGCAGCGAGCGCGAGGTGCGCGAACTTCTGGAACATTAGAGCGGTTTCCCGCTTCCGGCGTGGTCGCGTACCGGTGCTCCCGCGGGCACCGGTCGTCGCCAGGGCTCCTCCCTGCCGGTTCCGCCGGGGTGGAGAGCCGGGGTGTCCCGCCACGTCGTGCCGACGACCCGGCGGGACACCTCTACCGTGGTCGCGGGGGTTACCAGCCGGCCGGGGGCGCCTCGATGTGCACGGCCTTGGTCACGGTCATCTCGTCGAGGAGCTCCGGGCCGTACCCGAAGCCGTGACCGCTGCTCTTGCGCGGGTGGGCCGCGCCGCCGGGTGCGCCGCCGAAGACCGCGTTCACCTTGACGGTGCCGGCCGGCAGGTCCCGCCAGGCGCGCTGAGCACGCGACATCGACGGCGTCAGCACGGTCGCGGCCAGGCCGTACGGTGAGTCCGCGGCCCGCTTCAGCGCCTCGTCGAACGACTCCACCACCATCACGGGCGCGACCGGGCCGAACGTCTCGTCGCGCATCACCGCCATCTCGTCCGTGCACCCGGCCAGCACGGTCGGCGGGTAGAACGCGCCCGGCCCGTCCGGCACCGCGCCGCCGGTCAGCGCCCGCGCGCCGGCCTCGACCGCGGCGCTGACCTGGGCGTGCACGCCGTCGCGCAGCCGCGTGTCGACCAGCGGGCCGATCCGCGCGGCCCACTCCCGCGCCTCGGCGGTGAGCGCGTCCAGGAACGCGTCCGCCACCTCCCGGTGCACGTAGATCCGCTCGACCGCCACGCAGATCTGCCCCGAGTTCGCGAACGCGCCGGTCGCGGCCTGCCCGGCGGCCCAGACCGGGTCGACGCCGGCGTCCACGATCAGCGGGTCGCTGCCGCCGTTCTCCAGCAGCGCCTTCGCGCCGGTCCGCGCGCACGCGGCCGCGATCGACCGGCCGGTCGCGGTGGAGCCGACGTGTGCGACCACGTCCACCTCGGCCGCGGCCAGCGCGGCGCCGACCGGGCCGTCGCCGTTGACCAGCGACAGCACGCCGTCCGGGACGTGCGGGGCGAGCAGCTCGGCCAGCCGGTGACCGGTCGCGGGCGTACGCTCGCTGGGCTTGTGCACGACCGTGTTGCCGGTGACCAGCGCGGCGCCGAGCAGCCCGCAGGCGACCGCGACCGGATCGTTCCACGGCGTGATCACCGCGACCACGCCGCGCGGGCCGAACGCCATCAGGTCGATCGCGGTGTCGTCGCCGGCCAGCGCGCGACCGCGGTGCACCGGGCCCAGCTCCGCGTACTGCCGCAGCGTGCCCACGCCGGCCTCGATCGAGCCGGCGGCCTCGTCGGCCGGCTTGCCCATCTCCGTGTGCATCAGCGCGGCCAGCTCGCCGGTCGCGCGCTCCACCGCGTCCGCCGCGGCCCGCAGCGCGGCGGCCCGGTCCGCCGGTGACGTGCCGGCCCAGCCCGGCGCGGCCTGCCGCGCGGCGTGGACCGCGGCCGTCACGTCCGCGTCCGAGGAGACCGGTACGGTGCTGACCGGCGTTCCGGTCGAAGGATCAAAAACGGTCAGGGTGCGGCCGGAGCCACCCTCGCTCCAGGTGCCGGCGATGAGCTGTCGCACGAGATTCATCGCGCATGCTTTCCCCAGTGCAAATAGCTCAAACGGGCCCGTTTGGGCTCTATCAGTGCAGGTGGCAGCCCTGTAGAGGGAATTTCAGAGAAGTCGGTGATCTTGCGAATACTCCGGCACTTGTAGGGAATCCGGCCCTCATGCGAGTCCTGGGAATCAATGCGATCTTCCATGATCCGGCCGCCGCGCTGATCATCGACGGCCGTGTGGTCGCCGCCGCCGAGGAGGAGCGGTTCAGCCGGCGCAAGCACGGCAAGCGCCCGGTCCCGTTCTCCGCCTGGGAGCTGCCCGAACTCTCCGCGGCCTGGTGCCTGGAGTCGGCCGGCCTGAGCCCGGCCGACGTCGACGCCGTCGCCTACTCCTTCGACCCCGCGCTGACCGCGGACGCGGAGAGCCTCGGCCTGCGCGACCCGTGGGACCACCTGCGCGTCGACTACGCGCGCCGGGCACCGCAGTTCCTCGCGGCCGCGCTGCCCGGGCTCGACCCGGACAAGGTGCGCTTCGTGCCGCACCACGTGGCGCACGCCGCCTCCGCCGGACTCTCCGTGCCGGAGGACAGCGCGGTGCTGGTGCTCGACGGGCGCGGCGAGAGCGCCAGCCACCTGGCCGGCGTCTACCGCGACGGCGAACTGACCACGCTCGCGGCGCAGCGGCTGCCGCACTCGCTCGGCCTGCTCTACGAGGACCTCACCCGGCACCTGGGCTTCCTGCACTCCAGCGACGAGTACAAGGTGATGGCGCTCGCCTCCTACGGCACGCCGCGCCACCTCGGGCTGTTCCGCGAGCTGGTGCACGCGGACGGCGAGGGCGGATTCCGGGTCGAGCGGATCGACTGGCCCGCGCTCGCCAAGGCCCGCGCCGCGGACGGCGAGATGACCGCGGAGCACGCCGACCTGGCCGCCACCGTGCAGGCCCGGCTGGAGGAGGTGCTGCTCGACCTGGCCCGCTGGACGTACGACGCGGCCGGCGGCCCGGCCACGCTCACCATGGCCGGCGGCACCGCGCTCAACTGCGTCGCCAACGCGCGGCTCGCCGCGGAGGGCCCGTTCCAGCGGGTCTGGGTGCAGCCGGCCGCCGGTGACGCTGGTACCGCGCTCGGCGCCGCGCTCGCGGTCGCCCGCCCGTCCGGCCCGGTGGAGCCGTTCACCGGCGCGGACCTGGGCCGCGGCTGGTCCGACGACGAGCTGGAGGCGGAGCTGCGGCGCGCCGCGCTGCCGTACACCCGGCCGGACTCGATCGCGGCCGAGGCCGCGCGGGTGCTGGCCGGCAACGGGATCGTCGCCTGGTTCCAGGGCCGCAGCGAGTACGGCCCGCGCGCGCTCGGCCACCGGTCACTGCTCGCCCACCCGGGTGACCCGGAGACGCAGACGCGGATGAACGACGTGAAGGGCCGCGAGCAGTTCCGGCCGATCGCGCCGATGGTCCGCGCGGAGCGGTTCGCGGACATCTTCGACGGCGTCTACCCCAGCCCGTACATGCTGTTCGTGCACACGGTGAAGCCGGAGTGGAAGGACCGCATCCCGGCGGTCACGCACGTCGACGGCACCGCCCGGGTGCAGACCGTGCACGCCGAGACCGAGCCGCGGGTGGCCGAGATGCTGGCCGAGTTCGAGCGGCTCACCGGCCTGCCCGTCGTGATCAACACGTCGCTCAACACGGCCGGCCGGCCGATGGTCGACACACCGCGCGAGGCGATGGAACTTTTCGGCTCCGCCCCGGTCGACCTGCTGGCACTGGGCCCGTTCGCGGTGCACCGCGCGTCCGCGTTCGGAACCGCACGATGACCGGCGTCTCCGTCGTCATCCCCACGCTCGGCCGCCCCACGCTCGGCACGCTGCTGACCACGCTGGCCGCGCAGCTGCCGGACCTCGGGCCGGCGACGGCCGCGCCGGGTCCGGTCCACGCCGCGCCGGGTCCGGTCCACGCCGCGCCGGGTCCGGTCCACGCCGCGTCGGGTCCGGTCCATGCCGCGGCCACCGTGCCCGCCTGGACCCTCGGCGGCGCCACCACGGGCACCGGGGTCGCCGCGGACGGTGAAATCCCGGCGGGCACCGGAATCCCCGCGGGTACCGGAACCTCAGCGGGTGAGTCCGTGGGCGCCGGAACCGCCGCGGGCGCGTCCGTGAGGGCCACAGACGCCGTCGGCGCCGGAACGGCCGGCGGCGCCGGAACGGCCGGCGGCGGAGCGGCTGCGGCTGCCGGATCGTCCGTCGCTACCGGGCGGACCGCGATCGCCGGGCGCACGCCGCCGCCGGAGCGCACCGGGCTCGCCGGCCGGACCGTGCTCGCCGGGCGGACGCCGCCCGCCGAGCGGACCGGCCTGGCCGGGCCCGGCGAACCGGCCGGGTGGGCCGCGCCGGCGGTCGAGATCCTGGTGGTCGACGACCGGCCGGACACCACCGAGCCGCTGCCGCTGCCCGCCGGACTGGACGTGAAGGTGCTGGCCGGCCGCGCGGCCGGGCCCGCCGCGGCGCGCAACGCCGGCTGGCGGGCGGCGAGCCACGAGTGGGTGGCGTTCCTCGACGACGACGTGGTGCCGGAGCCGGGCTGGCTCGCCGCGCTGGCCGGTGACCTCGCCGCCGCGCCCGCGCGGGCCGGAGGCGTCCAGGGCCGGCTGCGCGTGCCGCTGCCGGCCGGCCGGCGGCCGACCGACTGGGAACGCGGGACCGCCGCGCTCGCGGACGGCAAGTGGATCACGGCGGACATGGCGTACCGGCGCGCGGTCCTGGAGGTCTGCCGGGGTTTCGACGAGCGGCTGCCGCGCGCCTTCCGGGAGGACGCGGAACTGGCGTTCCGGGTGCGCCGGGCCGGCTGGGACCTGGTCCGCGGCACGCGCACGGTGACCCACCCGGTGCGCGACGAGGACCGCTGGGTCAGCGTCCGCCAGCAGCGCGGCAACGCGGACGACGCGCTGCTGCGCCGGCTCTACGGCCCGGACTGGCGGCACCTGCTGGAGATCCCACCCGGTCGCCGCACCCGGCACGCGGCCGTCACCGCGGCCGGCGCGCTGACGCTGCTCGCGCTCGCGGCCCGCCGGCCGCGGACGGCCGCGGTCACCGGCGCGCTCTGGGCGGCCGGCACCGCGGAGTTCGCCGCGGCCCGCGTCGTACCGGGCCCGCGCACCGCCCGCGAGATCACCACGATGGTGCTGACCAGCGCGGTCATCCCGCCGGTCGCGATCGCCTGGTGGCTGCGCGGCTGGACCCGCTGGCGCGGCGCCCACCGGCTGGAGTACGCGCGGTGACGAGCCTTTACGACGCCGTCCTCTTCGATCGGGACGGCACGCTCGTGGTGGACGTGCCCTACAACGGCGATCCGGAGCTGGTGCGGCCGATGCCCGGCGCCCGCGCGGCGCTGGACCGGCTGCGCGCGGCCGGTCTGCGGCTCGGCGTGGTCACGAACCAGTCCGGGCTGGCCCGCGGGCGGTTCACCCAAGCGCAGCTGGACGCCGTGAACGCGCGTGTGGAGGAGCTGCTCGGGCCGTTCGACACGTGGCAGATCTGCCCGCACGACGACCGGGCCGGCTGCCGCTGCCGCAAGCCCGCGCCCGGCATGATCATTGACGCGGCGACCGCGCTCGGCACCGACCCGCGCCGCTGCGTGATGGTCGGCGACATCGGCCGGGACATGCAGGCCGCCGCGGCCACCGGTGCCGCCGGGGTGCTGATCCCGACGGAGGTCACGCTCGCGCCGGAGATCGCGGCCGCGCCCGCGGTCGCGGACACGATCGAGGCCGCGGCCACGCTGCTCCTGGACCGGATCGCCTCCGTCACCCCGGCCGAGACCAGAAGGGCCGGAAGAGTCCTGGTGGTACGCGCGGACTCGGCCGGTGACGTGCTGGTCACCGGCCCGGCGATCCGCGCGGTCGCGGCGCACGCGGACGAGGTCGTGCTGCTCTGCGGCCCGCGCGGCCGGGACGCGGCCTCGCTGCTGCCCGGCGTCGACGAGATCGTCGAGGCCCGGCTGCCGTGGATCGTCCCGGACCCGGAACCGGTCGACGCCGCGCTGGTCGCGGAGCTGACCGCCGGGCTCACCGCGATCGCCGCGGACGAGGCCGTGATCTTCACGTCGTTCCACCAGAACGCGCTGCCGCTGGCCCTGCTGCTGCGCGCGGCCGGCGTCGGCCGGATCACCGCGATCAGCGAGGACTACCCGGGCTCGCTGCTGGACGTGCGGCACCGAGGCGTCCCGGCCGGTGTCCCGGAGCCGGAGCGGGCCCGATCGATCGCGGCCGCCGCCGGTTTCCCGCTGCCTCCGGGCGACGACGGTGCGCTGCGCGTCGCCCTCCCGGTCCCCGGCGCCGCCGGATCGCCGCCCGCGCGGCCGGGCGCCGCCGCGGTGCGGTGGCCCGGCGAGCCCGGTCCCGCGCGGCCCGTCCCGGGCGGTGACGGGCCTCGACCGGCGCGTGGCGGCTACGTCGTGGTCCATCCCGGCGCGTCCGTGCCGGCCCGGTCCGGCCCGCCCGAGGTGCTGCGGGAGATCACCGCGGCGCTGGTCGCGGACGGCCACGACGTGCGGATCACCGGCGGGCCGGGGGAGCGCGACCTGGCCGCGTTCGTGGCCGGCGGCACCGCCACGGTGGTGGAGCCGACCGACCTCGCCGGCCTCGCCCGGCTGCTGTCCGGCGCCGGCTGTGCCGTGGTCGCGAACACCGGCCCCGCGCACCTGGCCGCCGCGGTCGGCACGCCGGTGGTCAGCCTGTTCGCCCCGACCGTCCCGTACGGCCAGTGGGGTCCGTACCGGGTGCCGCACGTGCGGCTCGGCGACGCGACCGCGGCCTGCCGGGACACCCGGGCGACGCGCTGCCCGGTCGCCGGGCACCCGTGCCTGTCCACGATCACGCCGGCCGAGGTCCTGGCCGCCGTGCGCACGCTCATGCCTCACGACACGATCAGGGAGATGGCCGCGTGAACATCCTGTTCTGGCATGTGCACGGCTCCTGGGCGACCGCGTTCGTCCAGGGGAAACACCGCTACCTGGTGCCGGTCAACGACGCGCGGGACGAGTGGGGGCGGGGCCGGGCGCGCACGTTCCCGTGGCCGGACACGGTCGAGGAGGTCGACGTCGCGGCGCTGCGCCCGGACGACGTGGACGTGATCGTGCTGCAGCGCCCGGCGGAACTGGACCGGATCGCGCACCTGCGGCAGCGGCCGAAGATCTTCCTGGAGCACAACACGCCGAAGGGGAACGTGCCGGACACCCGGCACCCGATGGCGGACCGGGACGACCTCGCGATCGTGCACGTGACCCACTTCAACGACCTGTTCTGGGACGCGGGCGGCACCCGCACCCACGTGATCGAGCACGGCGTGGTGCCGCCGGCCGTGCGCTGGACCGGCGAGCTGGAACGGCTCGCCGTGGTCACCAACGAGCCGGTGCGCCGCAACCGGGTCACCGGCACCGACCTGTACCACCGGTTCACGCCGGTCGCGCCGCTGGACGTCTACGGCATGGGCGTGGCCGGGCTGCACCTGGACCGGGTGTTCACGCACGACGACCCGCCGCAGGCCGCGATGCACGAGCAGATCGCGCACCGCCGGGCCTACCTGCACCTGTGCCGGTGGACGTCGCTCGGGCTGAGCCTGATCGAGGCGATGCAGATCGGCATGCCGGTGCTCGCGCTGGCCACCACGGAGGCGGTCGCGGCCGTGCCGGCCGACGCCGGTGTGCTCGCCACCCGGGTGGACACGCTGGTCGAGGCCGCGCAGTGGCTGATCGACGATCCCGCCGCCGCGCGTCGCATGGGTGCCGCCGCCCGCCAATCCGCCCTGACCCGGTACGGCCTGGACCGTTTTCTCGCCGACTGGGACCGACTCCTGGAGGAACACACATGCGCGTAGCGATGATCTCCGAACACGCCAGCCCGCTGGCCGCGCTCGGCGGGGTGGACGCGGGCGGCCAGAACACCCACGTGGCCGCGCTCGCGGCCGAGCTGGCCGGGCAGGGCCACGACGTGCGCGTCTACACCCGGCGCGACGACCCGGACACGCCGGAGCGGGTGGCGGTGCGCGGCTTCGAGGTGGTGCACGTGCCGGCCGGCCCGCCGTCCGTGCTGCCCAAGGACGACCTGCTGCCGCACATGGGCGCGTTCGCGGAGTGGATGGCCGCGGACTGGCGGGCGACCGGCCTGCCGGACGTGGCGCACGCGCACTTCTGGATGAGCGGGCTGGCCGCGGTCACGGCGGGCCGGGTCTGCGGCGTGCCGGTGGTGCAGACGTACCACGCGCTCGGCACGGTCAAGCGCCGTCACCAGGGCGCGGCCGACACCAGCCCGGCGCACCGCACCGCGTACGAACGGCAGCTCGGCCGGGTGGTGGACCGGGTGATCGTGCAGTGCCGCGACGAGGAGCACGAGCTGGCCTCGATGGGCGTGCCCCGGGAGCGGATGAGTCTCGTACCGTCCGGTGTGGACGGTGAGCTCTTCCGCCCGGACGGCCCGGCCGCGCCGCGCGGCGAACGCCCTCGGATCCTCACGGTCGGCCGGCTGGTCGAGCGCAAGGGCTACGCCGAGCTGATCCGCGCGCTGGCCGCGGTGCCGGACGCGGAGCTGGTGATCGCGGGTGGCCCACCCCGGGACCGGCTGATGGACGATCCCCGCGCGCGCCGGCTGCAGGAGCTGGCCCGCGCCGCCGGGGTGGCCGGCCGGGTGCGGCTCACCGGCGCGATCGCACCGGCGGAGATGCCCCGCTGGTACCGGTCCGCGGACGTGTTGGCGGCCACGCCCTGGTACGAGCCGTTCGGCCTGACCCCGCTGGAGGCGATGGCGTGCGGTGTGCCGGTGGTGGCGACCGCGGTCGGCGGCCTCACCGACACCGTGGTCGACCGGGTCACCGGTGAGCTGGTCCCGCCGCGCGACCCGGCCGCGCTCGCGGTGGCGCTGCGCCGGTTGCTCGGCGACGACGTGCGCCGGATCTCCTACGGCGCCGCCGCGCTCGACCGGGCCCGCAGCGTCTACGGCTGGCCGACGGTCGCGTCCCGGATCGCGGACGTCTACGCGTCGGTCGCCCGGGTCCGAGAGGCGGTCGCCTGATGGATCCGCTCGACGCCCACCTGAGCGGCCTGCAGGCCGCGCTGCCCGAGTTCCGCACGCTCGCGTCCGCGACGCTGCCGCGCTGGGGTGAGCGGCTGGCCCGCCACCTCGGCACCGGCGGGCGGCTGCTGGTCGCCGGCAACGGCGGCAGCGCGGCCGAGGCCCAGCATCTCGCGGCCGAGCTGGTCGGGCGGCTGCGCGACGAGCGGCAGCCGCTGTCCGCGATCGCGCTCACGCCGGACTCGTCCGCGATCACCGCGATCAGCAACGACTACGGGTACGAGGAGGTCTTCGCCCGCCAGGTCCGCGCGCACGGTCGCCCCGGCGACGTGCTGATCCTGATGTCGACCAGCGGGCGCAGCCCGAACCTGGTCAAGGCCGCGCACGCGGCCCGGGAGGCGGGCGTGCGCACCTGGGCGATGACCGGGCAGCAGCCGAACCCGCTCTCCCGCGCCTGCGACGAGACGCTGGCCTGCCCGTCCCCGGACTCGCAGGTCGTGCAGGAGCTGCACCTGGTCTCGGTGCACCTGCTCTGCGAGTACGTCGATCTGGCGCTGCCGACGGTCGTGGACGCCCTCGAGGAGGCATTAGCGCGATGAGCGCCGACAAGAACACTGCGATGAGTCGACAGATGCTGGTCGTCGTGGGTGACACGCTGCTGGACCGGGACGTGGACGGCAGCGTGCGCCGGATCGCGCCGGACGCGCCCGCGCCGGTGCTGGACGAGGAGTCCACCACCGACCGTCCGGGCGGCGCCGGGCTCGCCGCGCTGCTCGCGGCCGGCACCGGCATCGACGTGGCGCTGGTCACCGCACTCGCCTCGGACCCGGCCGCGGCCCGGCTGGTCGAGCTGCTCACCGCGGCCGGGATCGAGGTCTACGCGCTGCCGTCGGCCGTGCCCACGCCGGAGAAGATCCGGCTGCGCGCCGGCGGTCAGGTGCTGGTCCGGCTGGACCGGGGCGGCGAGCCCGCGGTGCCGGCGGACGCGCCGCGGGCCGCGCTGGACGTGATCGGCCGCGCCACCGCGATCCTGGTCTCCGACTACGGCCGCGGCGTGGCCCGTCAGCCGGCCGTGCGGAAGGCGCTGGAGGAGGCGCGTGCGCCGATCGTCTGGGATCCGCATCCGCGCGGCCCGGTCCCGGTGCCGAACGTGCGACTGTGCACGCCGAACGCGGCCGAGGCGCGCGCGATGTCCGGTGACGCGGGCGGCGGGACCGCGCTGGCCGCGGCGGAGCGGGCCGGGTTCGCGCTGAAGCGGCACTGGCGGGCCGGCGCGGTCGCGGTGACCGTGGGCGCGGCCGGTGCGGTGCTGTGCCACGGCGGCTCGACGCCGCTGGTGCTGCCGGCCCCGGACGTGCCGGACGGGGACACCTGCGGTGCGGGGGACCGGTTCGCGTCCACGGCCGCGCTGGCGCTGGCCCGGGGCGCGCTGGTCTCCGAGGCGGTGCGGGAGGCGGTGGACGCGGCGTCGGCCTACGTCGCGGCCGGTGGCGCGGCCGGGGCGTTCGCGGAACCGGAGCGGCCGGCCGGGCCGGAGCGCGGGGACGCCGGTGCGATCGTGGCCGAGGTGCGGGCCCGGGGTGGCACGGTCGTCGCGACCGGTGGCTGCTTCGACCTGCTGCACGCCGGGCACCTCGCCACCCTGCGCGCGGCCCGCGGGCTCGGCGACTGCCTGATCGTCTGCCTCAACTCCGACTCCAGCGTGTCCGCGCTCAAGGGCCCGGACCGGCCGCTCACCGCACAGCAGGACCGGGCCGCGCTGCTGGCCGCGCTCGACTGCGTGGACGCCGTTGTGATCTTCGACGAGCCGACGCCGGAGGCGGTGCTCACCTGGCTGCGGCCGGACGTCTGGGTCAAGGGCGGCGACTACTCCGGCGACGCGGAGCTGCCGGAGTCCGCGCTGGTCCGGCGCTGGGGCGGCCAGACCGTGATCGTGCCGTACCTGAGCGGCCACTCCACCACGTCCACCATCGAGGCCGCGCGGGCCTCGCTCTCGGTCAAGGGATGATCACCATGGATGCAGTCATCGTCACCGGCGGGTCGAGCGGCCTGGGTGCCGCCGTCGTGGACGCCGTCACCAAGGCCGGCGGGCGCCCGCTGGTCATCGACCGTCAGGCGCCCGCGGACGGCGTCGAGTGGATCGAGTGCGACCTGGCCGACACGCGTGCGGCCGAGGCGGCGACCCGGGAGTTGATCGAGCGGGCCGGCGGGAGCCTGGACGGCGTGGTCACCGCGGCCGGCTTCGACGTGCCGGGTGCGCTGCGGGACGTGCCGGGCGACGTCTGGGACCGGATCGTCATGGTCGACCTGCTGGCCACGGCCGCGGTGATCCGGGCGGCGCTGCCCGCGCTGGAGGCCTCGCACGGCGGCGTCGTCACGATCTCGTCCACGCTCGGGATCAAGGCGGTCAGCGACGCGACCGCGTACTGCGCGGCGAAGTTCGGCGTGGTCGGCTTCACCCGCGCGCTCGCGGCCGAGCTGGCCGGCACGGTCGGCGTCACGCTGGTCATCCCGGGCGGCATGCGGACGAAGTTCTTCGACGAGCGGGACGAGCGGTACAAGCCGGGGCCGGACGCGGTGCTCAACGACCCGGCGAACGTGGCGGACGCGATCCTGTTCGCGCTCCGGCAACCGGCCGGGTCCGCGGTCCGCGAGCTGGTCATCGCGGCCGAGCGGGAGAGCTCGTACCCGTGATCCTGGTGCTTCGCGCGCTCGGCGTGGGCGATCTCGCCACCGGCGTGCCCGCGCTGCGCGCGCTGCGGGCCGCGTTCCCGGCCGAGGAGCTCGCGCTGGCCGCACCCGCCTGGCTGACGCCGCTGATCGACCTGATCGGCGGCGTCGACCGGGTGGTGCCCTGCGCCGGGCTGGACGATCCACTGCCGCCGCTGCCGGGCGTCACGCTCGCGGTCAACCTGCACGGCCGGGGCCCGCAGAGCCATCAGAGCCTTCTGGCGGTACGGCCGGGAGCGCTCTGGGCGTTCGCGCACGAGTCCTTCCCGGCCGGGCCGGAGTGGTCGGACGACGAGCACGAGGTGGCACGCTGGGCTCGTCTGCTGCGCTTCCACGGCGTACCGGTGAACGAATCTGATCTTGATCTTCGGCCGCCGGCCGTCGCGGTGCCGCACGGCGTCACGATCGTCCACCCGGGCGCGAAGTCACCGTCCCGGCGATGGCCGGCCGGCCGCTACGCGGAGGTCGCCCGGTCGCTGGCCGGCGCCGGGCACCGGATCGTGGTGACCGGGTCGGCGGCCGAGCGGGAACTCGCGCGCGACGTCGCCGGCCGGGCCGGGCTGGGACCCGAGTCGGTGCCGGAGACCGGGCTGGCCGAACTGGCCGGGCTGATCGCGCACGCCCGGCTGCTGATCAGCGGCGACACCGGCGTGGCGCACCTGGCGACCGCGTTCGGCACGCCGTCGGTCACGCTGTTCGGCCCGATGCCGCCGAGCCGCTGGGGACCGCCGCCGGACCGGCCCCGGCACCGGACGATCTGGCACGGCGTACGGGCGGAGCGCGGTGATTCGCCGGATCCCGGCGTGCACCCGGCGCTGCGGAAAATCACCGTGGCGGAGGTCCTTCGCGAGACTCTCCCCATCGCGCGCGTGTGACGGCGGTAATGTCGGCCTCCGGTAGGGAGGTCGCGTCGTGGACACGCCGCAGCGCATGGACGTCGTCACCCATGATCGGGACGCGGTGGCCGACGCGGTCAACCGGATCATCCGGCACCGGGCCCGGGTCTCCTTCGCGGACGCGGACACCACGGATCTCGCGGTGCGGTCGGTCGCCTACCGCGATCTCAGCGCGTTCCGGGTGCGGCTGACCGGCGTCCGCTACGGCGCGGACGTGCCGCCGATGCCGATGGTGACCGCCGGGGTGATCGCCGGCGGCCGGGCGCGGATCCGGATCGGCCGCCAGGAGATCCTGCTGAGCGGCGGGGACGGCGTCGTCTACCCGGAGGGCGTCACGTCCGGCGGCGAGTACGGCGACACCAGGATGATGTTCGTCCAGCTGCCGCTCTCCTACGTCGCCGCGGTCGCCGGCGAGCCCGGCCTGCGGTTCGAGTCGTTCACGCCGGTGAACCCGCGCATGCGCCGGCACTGGGCCGAGACCGCCGACTACCTGGTCCGGCAGATCACCGCGCCGGCGCTGGACCTGCCGCCGCTGCTCGCCGACCAGTTGCGCCGGCTCGCGGCCACGTCCGTGCTCACGGTCTTCCCGAACACCGCGATGATCGCCGGGTGCCGGCGGGTGCCCGGCCGGGAGCCGACGGCGGTGGTCCGGCGGGCGATCACGTTCATGGAGCAGCATGCGGCCGACCCGCTGACGATCATCGACCTCGCGGCCGCCGCCGGTGTCGGGCCGCGCGGCCTGCAGGCCGCGTTCCGCCGCCACCTGGACACCACGCCGCTGGCACGCCTGCGCCGCATCCGCCTGGAACGGGTGCACCAGGAGTTGCGGTCCGCCGACCCGGCCGGCGGTGTCACGGTCCGCGCGGTGGCCCACCGCTGGGGCTTCGCCAACCCGGGCCGTTTCGCCGGGCAGTACCGCGCCCTGTTCGGCGAGACCCCGGCTCACACGCTCCGCAACTGACGACGGGCGTCCCGCGGAAGCGGAACGCCCGTCGTCGGATGGAGCGGGTCAGGGCTTGCTGATGGCGTCGAGCAGGTCACCGGTGGGCTTGTCCGGGAGCGCGCGGGCCACGTCGGCCAGCGCCACCATGCCGACCAGGTCGTGCCCGTCGATGACCGGCAGCCGGCGGACCTGGTGCTTGCTCATGGTGCGGAGGATCTCGGTGGTGTCGTCGTCCGCGCCGATGGTGACCGGCTTGCCCTGGGCCAGGTCGCCGGCGCGGACGTCGGCGGGGTTGCGGCCCTGGGCGATCGCCTTCACCACGATGTCGCGGTCGGTGAGCATGCCCTTCAGACGGTTGTCGGCGCCGCAGATCGGCAGCGCGCCGACCTCCAGCTCGGCCATCTTGCGGGCGGCGTCGGCGAGCGTCTCCTGCTCACCCACGCAGGTGGCGTCGGGGGTCATGATCTCACGAGCGGTGGTCATCTGATCTCCTCTACGGTGAGAAGGTCGCTCGCCGGGGATCAGGCGAGCGTGGCCGGGAATCGTTCCCACACGCGGTGCAGCGCGAGGAACTGCTGGAGCGTGGTGAGCGCGCCGGGCCCGGACTCGGCCAGGAAGACGCCGGGCGTGCCGGTGATCCCGGCCTGCTCCAGCACGGCGGCGCCGGAACCCCAGGCGCCGACCGGCTTGGCGTGCCGCCAGGCCTCCTCGATGAGCAGCCGCACCCGGGGGTCGACCGCGATCGTGCCGGCCGCGCCGGCCTTCGCGTCCCGGGCCGGGATCGCGTCGGCGGCGGGGGCGGCGGCGTCCGCGACCAGGATCGCGTCGAACTCGACGGACCGTGCGGTGTTGAACGTGCGCTGCACGACCAGGCCGCCGGCGTGCCCGCCGACCGGCGCGATGATCAGCGGCAGCGCGCCGGCGGCGAGGATCGCCTCACGCACCGCGCCGGCGCCGTCGGCACCGTCCGGGCCGACCACGATGCCGATGATCCGGCCGTCGGCCGGCCACTCCTGACCGAGCTGGGACAGCGCGGGGCTCGGCGCGACCTCGACCGGCTCCACGGTGGGGGCCGGCGCGGGCAGGCCGAGACCGGCCGCGACCTGTGCGCACAGGTCCGCGTCGATGTTGGCGAGCGCGAGCAGCTGACGTTCCTTGATCGCCTGCTCGTAGCACTTGCCGAGCTCGAACGTGTACGCGGAGACGATGTGCTCCTTCTCCACCGGCGTCATGCTCTGCCAGAAGAGGCGCACCTGCGAGTAGTGGTCGTCGAACGAGGCCGGGTTCTCCCGCACCTTGGTCGACTCGGCGACCCGGACCGGCAGGTCGGCGAACGCCTTCTCGGTGGTCTCGAACGGGTTGCCGCCGTCCAGCGAGTTCGGCTTGTACGGCGCCACGCCCGCGTGCACGCCCTGCTGGTGGAAGCCGTCCCGGAGCATGTCGTTGACCGGCGCGTGCGGCCGGTTGATCGGGATCTGCGAGAAGTTCGGCCCGGCCAGCCGGGTCAGTTGCGTGTCCACGTAGGAGAAGAGCCGGCCCTGGAGCAGCGGGTCGTTGGTGACGTCGATGCCGGGCGGCAGGTTACCGAGGTGGAAAGCGACCTGCTCGACCTCGGCGAAGAAATTGGTGGGGTTCCGGTTGAGCACGAGGCGGCCGATCGGCTGCACCTCGGCCAGCTCCTCCGGCACGATCTTGGTCGGGTCGAGCAGGTCGATGCCGGCGAACGTCTCGTCCGGCGTGTCCGGGAAGACCTGCACACCGAGTTCCCATTCCGGGTATGCGCCGGCTTCGATCGCGTCGTAGAGGTCGCGCCGGTGGAAGTCCGGGTCGACGCCGCTCGCGAGCTGCGCCTCCTCCCAGACCAGCGAGTGGACGCCGAGCTTCGGCTTCCAGTGGAACTTGACCAGCACGGTCTCGCCGGCGTCGTTGACCATCCGGAACGTGTGGACCCCGAAGCCCTCCATGTGCCGGTACGAGCGCGGGATGCCCCGGTCGGACATGTTCCAGATCGTGTGGTGCTGGGCCTCGGTGTGCAGGGAGACGAAGTCCCAGAACGTGTCGTGCGCGCTCTGCGCCTGCGGGATCTCCCGGTCCGGGTGCGGCTTACCGGCGTGGATGATGTCCGGGAACTTGATCGCGTCCTGGATGAAGAACACCGGGATGTTGTTTCCGACCAGGTCGAACGTACCCTCGCTGGTGTAGAACTTGGTGGCGAAGCCGCGGGTGTCGCGGACCGTGTCGGCCGAGCCGCGCGAGCCGAGCACGGTGGAGAACCGGACGAACACCGGCGTCTCCGCGTTCTTCTTCAGGAAGCCGGCGCTGGTGATCGCCTCCGCGCTGCCGTAGGCGGTGAACACGCCGTGCGCGCCGGCGCCACGCGCGTGCACCACGCGCTCCGGGATGCGCTCGTGGTCGAAGTGCGTGATCTTCTCGCGGAAGTGGTGGTCCTGCATCAGGATCGGGCCTCGCGGGCCCGCCTTCAGTGAATGGTCCGTGTCCCGGAGCCGGGCTCCCTGCGCGGTGGTGAGGTATGCGCCCTGCTGGCCCCGTGCGGTCTTCGGCGCCCCGGTGTCGAAGCCGGTCGGGGTGACCGGCTCCGGCGTGCCCTGATCGCTCTTCGGCGGCAGTGGCTCGCGGGGCGTCGTCGGCTCCGCCACGGTGGGGGTGCCGCTGCCCGGCGTTCCGGGGACCGTGGGTTCGGTGACGGCTTCCACGGCATCCTTCACCGCGTCAACGATCTTGCGCGCTTCCATGCGGTAGCCCCTTCGAGTGTGGTCTTCACGGCCCGCATACCCGGGCGGTGAGGTGCCAAACGGGTCATTACCAGAACTGATAGTGATCGAATAGTTACTTAGAGCATTCGCCTGTGCGAGTCTGGCGATTGTGGTTTCAGGCGGTCGACGGGGGGAAGGAACGGGGCCGCGGGGTCGACCGGCCGTCGCGGAGTCGGAAGGGTGGGGTCATTGCATGTCGGCACTCGTCGGTGAAGAGCTCGACCTCGACCTGTGCGCCGAGGAGTACACCCGGGCGCGCCTCGACGCCGGGCCGGCCGAACGGGAGCGACTGCGCGAGGACCTGATCCGTGCCGCGATGCCCCTCGCCGGTCGCCTGGCCAGCCGTTACCGCGGCCGGGGCGAGCCCGCGGAGGACCTGGAGCAGGTCGCGCGGATCGGTCTGGTCAAGACCGTCGACCGGTACGACTCGGACCGCGGCTCGTTCACCGCGTTCGCCGTGGTGACGATCCGGGGCGAGCTGCGCCGGCACTTCCGGGACCACACCTGGAGCGTGCACGTGCCGCGCCGGCTGCAGGACCTCGGCCTGGAGGTCAAGCGCGCCGCGGACGCGCTGACCGCCCGGTTCTCCCGCCCACCGACGCAGGCGGAGATCGCCGACTTCCTCGGCGTCGAGGAGTCGGACGTGCGTGCGGCCCGCACCTCGCTGGCCGGTTACTCCTCCGAGTCGCTCAACCGCCGGATCTCCGACACGGACGACACCGAGATCGGTGACCTGTTCGGCGCGCTCGACCCGGAGATGGCCGCGGTCGACGACCGGGCGACGCTCGCCGACCTGCTGCTGCGCGTGCCCCGCCGGGACCGGCGCATGCTGGCGCTGCGCTTCTGGGGCAACCTGAGCCAGGCGGAGATCGCGGAGCAGTTCGGCATCTCCCAGATGCAGGTGTCCCGGCTGCTCAGCCGCGCGCTGACCTGGCTGCGGACCGCGATGCTGACCGACGTGGTGCCGCCGTGGCCGGGCGAGACCGACGAGCCCGGCGTGCGCATGGTCGTGACCAGCGCGCCCGGCCGGACCCGGATCGCCCGCCTGCACGGCGAGATCGACCGGGACAACGCGAGTGAGCTGCGGGTACGGCTGATGGCCGCGCTCTCCACCGGGCGGCCGAGCCGGCTGGACGTCGACCTGAGCGGCGTGTCGCTGCTGGACGCGGCGGGCATGCGGGCGCTGATGGCGGTCCGGGAGATCGCGGCCGCCCGCGGGGTCGGGCTGCGGTACACCGGCGTCTCGGCGTACCTCGAGCAGCTGATCCGGGCGACCGGCCTCGGCGTGCTGCTGAGCTGACCGGCGCACGTCGCCGGACGGTGCGGCCCCGGGATTCGCCCGCGGCCGGTCACGAGGGTTGGTCGGCGATCCGGTCGATGAGCTGGCGGATCAGCGCGGCTGCGTGGTCGGCGTCGTCCGCGGTCCGCCGGTAGCCGTCCGCCGACGTCCGGCCGGCCATCCGCCGGCTGAGCGCGGCCTTCTCCTCGAGCGCCCGCAGCGCGGTCCACAGCGCACCCTCGGTCGCCACCGCCTGCTCGGCCAGCAGGCTCTCCGGGGACCAGGCGTGCCCGACCCGGCAGCGGAAGTGCGGGATCGGCTCGCCGCCCAGCTCGAACAGGTTGCCTCCGCAGTCCGGGCAGCCGAACCCGGCGGGCGTGGCGCCGGGCGTCCGGTCGGTGGTGCGGGCCTCGACGTCGCTGATCGCGACCTCGTCCTCCAGGCGCGGGTCCATGTGCAGATCAAGACCTTCGGGCAGCGGTACGGATGTGAGCTTCGCCAGCAGGCCGCCCATCTCGGCCGCGGTGGCGACGTGGTCCGGCGCGCGCCGGGCGGACACCGCCATCGGCATCGACGGGTAGAGCGCGTCCGCCGGATCCTGGATCACGGTCAGGCCGCCGCGCCGCGCGATGTCGACCGCGCCGGACGCGCCGTCCGCCTGGGAACCGGACAGCACCACGCCGATCGCGCGCGGGCCGGCGGACCGGGCGACGGACCGGAACAGCGGGTCGACCGCGGGCCGGTGCCCGTTCTCGGACGGCCCGTGGCTGAGCCGCAACCGGCCGCCGAGCAGCAGCAGGTGGTGACCGGGCCGCGCCACGTAGACCCGCCCCGGCGTGATCTGCTCGCCGTCGGCCGCGGCGACGACCGGCAACGCGCAGTGCCGGCTCAGGATCGCCGGCAGCGCGCTCGGCGCCTCCCGCGGCATGTGCAGGACCACGAGCACGGCCGCGGGCAGCCCGGCCGGCAGACCCTGGGCGAGCGCGCGCAGCGCCTCCACCCCACCGGCGGACGCGCCCACCGCGATGACGTCCCGGCATGTCATCGCCACTGGTTACCCCCGACGACCGACGGTGAACCCCGGTCGCCGTCAGCCCGGGTCGCCGGGCGGACGGCGTCACATCCGTGCGGGCCGGTGCGGGCGGGTCGGCCCCGCCCGCACCGGCCGTGCCGGTCAGGGCCGGAGGTAGCCGGCGAAGACCTGGTTGCCGATCTGGGTGCCGGTGGCGACGCCGTTGTCCGCGTCCCACTGGTAGTGCACCCCGAGGTAGATGCGACTGCGCCCGTTCTCCGCGGCCGCGGCCGTGAAGCTCGGCAGCGTGCGCACCACGGTGGGCCGGCTCGGGTCCTCCGTGGTCAGCCGCATCTCCAGGTGGTCCAGGCCGAAGTAGTTACGCATCACGGCCGCCCAGGCGCCGCCGAACGTGGCGTGCCCGCTGATGTAGGCCGGGAACGCGGGCGAGAACCGCTGCCCGGCCGGGTTGATCGACAGCGGCAGCCAGGCCGCGTCCTTCACGGTGTCGGACCGCCCGTCCAGGTCCGCGTTCTGCACCGCGCTCTGCGGCCGCCACAGGTCGATCGGCGTCAGGAACTTCGCGTCCCACGCCGCGATCGCCGCGTCCGCCATCGCCAGCGACACCAGCGCGAACAGCCGTGCGTGCTCGAGCACGCCCAGGCCGCGCTGCACCGCCACGATCTCGGTGTGCTCCAGCAGCTGACCCGGCGGCTTGTACGTCCCGGGGACGTCGTTGGCCCAGAAGAACGCGATGTCGGTCTGCTCCGCGGTCCGCGTCGAGCCGGTCGCCCGGCCCAGGTTCTTCACCTCGTTGAGCTGGTCCGCGTACGCTTGGCTGGCCAGCAGCGTCGAGTAGGAGCTGTAACCGCCGGGCAGCGGCGGCCGGAACTGCGACCCGCTGGTCATCGTCCACGGCCGCACCTGGCCCCAGAACGGGGTCACCGCAGGCGTCGTGTCCGTCGGCCGCCACGCGCCCGGCGTGGTGCTCGGCGTGTACGTCGCGGTCGAGGTGGACCCGTCGTTCGACCGGTTCGCCACCACCGCGGACGCGGCGGCCGCGCCGACGCCCTCGCCGCGGTCGCGCTGCACCGAGTTCGTGCCGTTCGGCAGCACACCGCGCGCGGCGGTCAGCTCGTCGGTGAACGTCAGGTTCGGGAAGAGGACGCGCAGCGTGTCGAACGCGGCCATGTTGACCGCCGACTCCAGCGACGCGACGTGCGTGTCGACCGGCACCGTGATCCGGCCGACGTAGGGCGTGCCGATGTTCGTCACCGAGGTGACCGCGTCGAAGATCGCGGTGTTCATCACCGCGGCCGCCCGGGCCAGGTTCGTCGGCGAGCGCTGCGGCTCGACCGACTCGCGGATCGCCTGCTTGAGCACGTCGTTCCAGTACAGCACCGGGTCGTTGGCCAGCGCCGGCTGCTCGACGAGCGAGATGTTGTCGAACCGGGCGGTGAACCCGGCCGTGCCGCCGATCTGGAACAGCAGCTGCCCGGCTGTGATCGTCAGCGGCGACGTGAACGTCCAGGACAGCGTCTGCGCGCTCGTGGTCAGCCCGAAGTCCTGCTGCAGCGGCGAGGTCCACGGCGACGCCTCGGTCTGCACCACGGTCCGCACCGTCCGCGCGGCGGTTGCGGAGCCGGTGAGCGTCAGCCGGTACTGCTTGCCGGCGCGCAGCGTGACGCCGCTCAGGCCGACGATGTCGTCCCACGGGTTCGCCGTGCCGCCGGGCGTGTCGATGCGCAGCTGCCCGGACTCGGCCGCGATCGTGGTCTGCGCGCGGCCCTTCCACCAGTGCTGGATGCCCGCGTCGAAGGTGCCGTTGGAGACCTCGTTCGTCTCGACCAGCGTGACGTTGTCGAAGCAGACCGTCATCGCGGCCTGGTAGCCGCCGACCTGGAAGGTGACCTGCCCGTCCGTCCGGGTGAGCGTGGAGGTGAACGGCATCGCGTACCGCCGCAGGCCGGGGGAGACGTTGAAGCCCTGGTCGAGCACACCGGTGTACGGCGCGGCCCCGTCCTGCACGCGGGTGCGCAGCTGCACGGCGGCGGTGGACTTGGCGTCGAAGGTCAGCGTGTAGGACCGGCCGGCCGTCAGTTGCACGCCGGACCGGCCGACGATGACGTCGTGGATGACCGCGGTGCCGCCGGTGACGTCCGCGCAGAGCTCGTTGTTCTCCGTGCGGATCGGGGCGGCCGAGCTGGACCACCACGAGCCCACACCGGTGCCGAACGTGCCGTCATCGATCTGGTTGGAATGCGTGGCGAGTGCGGGGCTGCCGGTCGTGACGACGGCGAGCAACCCGGCGACGAGAGTGAGGACGAGGGTCAGGCCGAGGCGGCGCGGAACGGGTCTCATCACTGTTTCCTCCGGTGCGGGACCGGCCCCCGCCGATCCCGAGCGGAAGAATGAGCGCCGCCGTCATCGTCCCGGTAGCGCCGGGATAGCGCGGTGGGGTCAGCCGGCCGGGCGCAGCGACACGTCGTCCAGCGTCAGCGAGTACGCCGTCCGCTGCCCGCCCACGCCGAACCCCAGCTCACCGGCGTCGGTGTCGGCGTCGGCGACGAACCGCAGCGCCACCAGGCACGGCTGCGGCCCGGCCGGCACGTCGTGCACCAGCATCGGCCCGGCCTCCGGTGACGCGCCGTCCTGCACCGTCACCCGCACCCGCGCCGGGGTGCTCGCCGCGATCCGGAACACCAGCGCGTAGCCCGTGTCCGCGCGAAGCCCGAGTCCACCATGGACGAGCCCGGCGTCCCACGCGTTCACGGTCCCCGCCCATCACGTGGGCGACCAGCGCGTCGCCGGCCGCGGTCAGCTCGACCTTCGGCGAGTCCGTCCACCACGGACGGCGGAGCGGGCGGTCGAACGCGCCGTTGCTGATCAGCTCGGGGCCGTCCGGCGGGGCGGGCAATGCCGTCCGGCACGTCACCTCCGGGGGCGCGGACCCGGACGCGGCCGTGGCCGGCGCGCCGGAGTCCCGGGGCAGGAACCAGACACCGACCGCGCCGACCAGCAGCCCGGTCAGGAACAGCCCGGCCGCGGCCAGCATCCGGGCCGACCGGCGGCGCGGCGGTGCGAGCACGATCGTCCGCGGTGGCGGATCGGCCGCCGGCAACGGTTCCGGCGTGACCACGGTGACCGGTGGCAGCGGGTCCGGCGCGCGGGCGAGCACCGGCGGTGGACCGTCCGCGATCGCGTACGGCCGGTCCGAGGTCAGCCGCCGCCACGCGTCCCGCCAGCGCTGCACCTCGGCCTCGGTCTCGGCCGGCTCGGCACCGCCGTGCACCCGCAGGCACGTGCGCACGTAGGCCTCGACGAACTCCAGCCGCGGCAGGTTCGGCAGCCGTCGCCCGGCCAGGATCTCGTGCACCGTGCTGGTCGGCAGCGCCCCGGCCGGCCGGGCCAGGTCCCGCAGCGTCCGCAGCGACGGCTTGCCCGCCCACACCCGGAGCGCCACGAGCGCGTCCGTGAATTCGCCCGCACTGTCCGATCCGGACGGATCCGGACGGCCGGACACCTGCTTCTCCACCGATCCCACAGCTTCCCCGATTCGTGGTGCCGCAGGTGAGACAGTACTTGCTGATTGACAACCGTGCGTGCCCGTCCGGATACGTCCGGTTCCGTCCGGCGTGCTTGCCGGATGATCGTCCGCACTGGTTCGGTATCCGCCATGAACGACGCTCTCCCGGAGACGCGATACCGCCTCCTCGGCCCGGTCGAGGCCCGGCGCGGCGGTGAGCCCGTGCCGGTCCCGGCCGCACGGCAGCGCGCGATCCTCGCCGCCCTGCTGCTGCGCGCCGGCCGCATCGTCGCGGTCGGCACGCTCGTCGACCTGCTCTGGGGCGACCGGCCGCCGCCCACCGCCGTCGTCACCGCCCGCAACTACGTCTCCCGGCTGCGCAAGGCGGTCCCGGCCGTGCGCACCGCGGCCGGTGGCTACCGGCTCGACGTGCCGCCGGGCACGCTCGACCTGGACCGCTTCGAGCGCCTCACCGCGGACGCGCGCTCGCAGTCACCGGCCGCGGCCGTACCGCTGCTGGACGAGGCCCTCGCGCTGTGGCACGGCCCGCCGCTGGCCGACCTCGGCGCGCTGCCGATCCACGCGATCGAGGCGCCGCGCCTGGACGAGCTGCGGCTGGCCGCGATCGGCGACCGGCTGGACGCGTTGCTGCGCACCGGCGAGGCCGGGCGGCTGGTGCCCGAGCTGGTGCGCCTGGTCGGCCGGCACCCGCTCCGGGAACGCTTCGTCGGCCAGCTGATGCAGGCGCTGCACGCGTCCGACCGGCTGCCGGAGGCGCTCGACCTCTACCGCCGCACCCGCAACCGGCTGGTCACCGACCTCGCGGTCGAGCCCGGACCGGTCCTGCGCCGCCTCCACCAGCGCCTGCTCGAAACGATCTGAGTGTGTCCTGCTCGAAACGATCTGAGTGTGTTCGGTCGTGAACGGTTGATCGTCTCCCGGGACGTCCGGTGCTACGGTCGGCCGCCATGCGCACCGACCAGCCCGGCCCGCTGAGCGCCGCGCTCCGCGAGGGCCGGCTCGCACCCCGCGCCGGCGTCGACCGGGCCGCGTTCGCGGACGTGCCGGCGCCCACCCGGGACGGGATCGTGGCGATCGCGGACGAGACACTCGGCACGCCCTGGCCGCAACCGACGCTCACCCACTGGCGTGCCTACCTGCGCGAGGGCAGCCGGCTCGCCTGGGAGGAGCCGTACTTCGCCCGCCGCCACCGGCTGCACGCCACCGCGCTCGCGCTGGCGCTCACCGGCGACGCGGACCGCTACGCGGACGAACTGCTCGACGGCGTCTGGCTGCTGGCCGAGGAGACCACCTGGTGCCTGCCCGCCCACGACGACCTCGCCCTCGGCCCGGAGCGGGTGGTGCCCGACCCCGCCCGGCCGTACCTCGACCTCTTCGCGGCCGAGACCGCGGCCACGCTCGCCTGGATCCGGTGCCTGCACGCGGACCTGTTCGCCACGGTCCCCGGCACGGCGGAGCGGGTCACGGCCGAGATCCGCCGCCGGGTGCTCGACCCGTTCCGCACGGACGGCCCCGGCTACCCCTGGTTCGGCGCGCCGATGAACTGGAACCCGTGGATCATCAGCAACGTCATCGCGGCCGCGCTGCTCACCGACGACGACCCGGCCCCGATCGTCGCCGCGGCCGTGCGCAGCCTGGACGCCTACCTCGACGGCGTGCCCGGCGACGGCGGCTGCCCGGAGGGCATCTCCTACTGGTGGCACTCCGGCGCCCGGCTGTTCGAGGCGCTCGAACTGCTGGGCGTACCCGCGGCGGTGTGGTCCACGCCGCTGATCCACCGGATCGCGCGCTTTCCGCTCACCGCGCACCTCGGCGGGGAGTGGAGCGCCAGCTTCGGCGACGGCGCCGCCCGGGTGCCGCACGCGCACGGCCGCGCCCGCAAGGACCATCTCTCACCCGCGCTGCTGCACCGGTACGGCCGCGCGGTCGGCGACGACGAGATCACCGCGTTCGCCCGGGCGTCCCGTGGCGACGACCCGCTGACCACGCTGCCCAGCCCGATGGGCCGGGCGATCGCGGCGCTGACCGACCCGGTCTGGCGCGACGCCGCGCCACGCACCTTCCCGGCGCCGCCGGTGCAGTGGCTGCCGGAGACCCAGGTGGCGTCGCTGCGCGGCGGCGCGCTGCACCTGATCGCGAAGGCCGGCCACAACGACGAACCGCACAACCACAACGACGTCGGCAGCTTCGTGCTCGCCGTGCACGGTGAGCCGGTCGTGGTCGACGCGGGCACCGGCGTCTACGACCGGGACAGCTTCGGCCCGGACCGCTACCGCGCCTGGTTCACCCGGTCGGCGTTCCACAGCGTCCCGGAGATCGACGGCCACGAGCAGCGGCCCGGCCCGGGGTTCGCCGCCCGGTACGTGCGACTCGCCGGGCGGACCTTCACGCTCGACCTGGCCGGCGCCTACCCGCCCGAGGCCGGCATCGAGTCCCTGCGCCGCACGTTCACCGTCGACGACGACCTGGTCACCCTGACCGACGCCTGGCGGCTCGACCACCGTCCACAGCGGATCCGGCTGCGCCTGCTGCTGCGCGACGACCACCGGGCGGTACGCATCGCGCTGCCGGGCCACGTGCGGCCGCGCACCGAGCACCTCGACCTGACCGACCCGCAGCTGCACGCGGTCTGGGGCGACCGCCTGACCCTGATGACGCTGGACGTGACCGCGCCGGCCGTCACCGGCGAGGTCACCATCAGGTTCACCCCCGGGCGAGCAGCGACGTGACCGCCGCCATGGTCCGCCGGGCGTTCTCCGCGGGGCTCAGCGCCCGCAGCTCGGTGGAGAGCACCTCCACGGACAGCGGTACGTCCGCGCCGGTCGCCCCCAGCGCGGACAGCAGCCCGGCCAGGTCGAAGTCGCCCGCACCCGGCAGCAGCCGCTCGTCGACGCAGTCCTGGTAGATGCCGCCCTTCGGCGTGGCAAGCCCGTCGGTCAGCTCCAGGCCGGCCACGTGCCTGGCCGCCACCGAGCGCACCACCCCCATCCCGGCCGGGTCGCGGAACACGTGCCAGGCGTCGAACAACAGGCCCGCGTTCGGCCGGTCCACCGTGCGGACCAGGTCGTGCGCGGCCACGTGGTCGAAGCCGGGCAGCACCACGACCGGCTCCAGCGCCACCGTGGTCCCGGCCGCGGCGGCCCGGTCGCACAGCGCCGCGAACCGCTCGGCCAGCAGATCCGCGTCCGGCCGCACGGCCGGCGGCAGCAGCAGCACCGCCGTCTTGATCCGCGGCACGCCGAACAGCTCCGCGTACCGCAGCAGTGCCTCCTCCGGCCCGCGGTCGCCGGCGAACCAGCCGTACATCGCCTCCAGCTCCACGAACCGCACGCCGTGCGCGTCCAGCAGCGCGCGCACCTCGGCCGGTGAGCGCGTCGCCAGCAGCTCGTCCAGTTCGAACACCTGGGTGGCGAGCCCGGTACCGCCGGCACCGGCCACGGCCGCCAACCGCTCGTCGAACCCGAAACGCGGCGGCTCCGGCGGCAACGCACCGGCCAGCTGCAGATGAGTGAACGTGATCTCCATGGCGGCCACGCTAGGCAGCGGCGGACCACGCCCGGTTGAACCTGGGTGCCGCACCGTGGAACCTCCGCGCCGGGTGTTGGATGGGCGGATGAGCGCATCGCGCGGCACGGTCCGGTTGGACACCGAGCGGATCGACGACGGCACGTTCGGCGACTGGGACCGGCAGATCGGCCTTCCGCTGCCCCGCTTCACCCAGGACACCACCGGGGCCTCGTCGCGGCTGCGCGGCGTCGCGTCCCGCGCCCGGGACGTGGCGGTGATGGACTTCCACACCACCACGCGGGTACGGGCCGGCGGCGTGCCCGGCCGCGGGGAGCTGCGGCTGCACGTCGTCCAGCGGGGCGCCTGGACGTTCCGGTACGGCCGCGATGCCGTGCCGGTCCCGGCCGGCCGGTTCCTGCTCGGCCGCTCGACCGGGATGACCGGCTTCGACGTCGGACCCCGGACAACGGCCCGCACGGTCGGGCTGTCCCCGGGCGCGCTCGCGCCGCTCACCGGCGATCCGTTCATCCGCGGTGCGGCCGGCGCGCCCGAGGTACGGCTGCTGCTGGCGCACGCGAGCATGCTGCACGAGACGATCGGCGAGCTCACCGAGGCCGGCCTCGGCGCGGCCCGGGACGCGATGGTCGAACTGGTCCGCGGCGTGCTGCACGGCTACGTCGACGAGGCCGAGCCACGCCTGGCGCACGCGCTCGCCCGGGCCGCCCGCGACCTCGCCGACACGCGCCTCACCGATCCGGAGCTCACGCCCGCCACCCTGGCCCGCGCGCTGCACGTCTCCGTCCGCACGCTGCACCGCGCGTTCGCCGGTACGGGCGAGCCGGTCACCGCCTACCTTCGGCGCCGCCGCCTCGAGGAGGCCCACGCCGCGCTCACCGCCGCCGCACTGGTCTCCGCCGCGCCGCCGGCGGTCTCCGCGCTCGCGGCGCGCTGGCACTTCGCGGACAGCAGCCACTTCATCCGCGCGTTCCGCCGCCACTACGGCCTGACTCCCGCGCGGTACGCCCGCGAGGTGGCCCGCCGTGCCCCCGGCGAACCCCGCACGTGAGCCGCGCTCTGCACGCCCGGTAGCGCACGGCCCGGCGTACCGGCCGCCTCGGCACCGCGCCGCCGGCGTCGATGCGCGCACCGGTGGGGCCGGGGACCGGGCCGCGGTCCGTCAGGCCGGTGCCGCCCCGGGGCCGGTGGCGTCAGGCACCGGGCCCAGCGCCGCGACCAGGGCGGCGAGGCCGCCGGGCGGCAGGAGCGCGCCGTCCACGCCCAGGCAGCGCGCCCCCGCGGTGCGGAACTCGGCCGCGTTCGCGACGGTCACGTCGCCGGTGGCGATCAGCGCGACCTGTGGGAAGACGTCACGCAGCGCGCGGATCCAGGACGGGCCGAGCGGCGCCGCCGGGAACGCGGTCAGCCACCGGCAGCCGGTCCGGAGCGCACGCTGGATCTCCGTCGGGGTGCTGGCACCCGGCACGTGGGCCAGACCGGCCGCGAGGCTGACCCGGAGCACGTCCGGGTCGAAGCCGGGAGACAGCGTGAACGCGGCGCCTGCGGCCTTCGCGACCGGCACCAGATCGGGCGTGAGGACGCCGCCCGCGCCGACCACCTCGCCACGTTCGGCGCCGAGACGGGCGACCGCGGCGAGCGCGTCCCGGGACGACGGCGCGTGCAGCGGCACCTCGACCACGCCGAGACCGGTGTCCCAGACGGCCTCGGCGAGCGCCACCGTCCGATCGATCGGCAGGCCACGCAGCACGGCCAGCAGCACCCGCCCCGCGAAGACGCGATCCAGCACCTGCGCGGCCGACGGCAACTCGCGCACCGCCCGCGCGGCTCCTGGCCGACGCCCGTTGATCTCGTACCCCCGTGGTGGTGTTTTGTCCAGTTTATCGGCGGTGATGCCGTGGACGCGCCGGAAAGCCGGCACCCCGACCGTCCTCGGCGACGGCACCGACCGTCTCCGGTGGCATCGGACGGCGGGTGGCCGCTCACCGGGCCGGGTGGCCGGTGCCCGGGGCGCCGTGACCGCCCCGGGCGCCGGCCATCCGTCAGGGACCGGCCGGGCCGGTGACCGCGAGCACCGCGCGCCGGTTGTGGGCCCGGCCGTCGTCGGTGTCGTCGGGCCGGTCCGGACGGTCGTGGGCGAGACCGTCGGTGGTCAGCCGGCCGCCGTCGATGCCGAACGAGACGAGGACGTCGCGAACCGCGACGGCGCGCTCCGCACTGAGCGGATCGCCCGCCTCGAACGCGTCGGTGTGCCCCTCGATCCTGACCGTCGCGCTCGGATACGCGTTCAGCAGCCCGGCGGTGCGCCACAGGTTCCGCTGCGCCTGCGGCGACAGCCAGGCACTGCCCTCCGGGAACAGCAACGGGGGTACGTCGGCCAGCTGCGCACCGAGGTCCACGACACCGAGCCGGTCGACGACCGTCAGCCCGGTGCCGCGGGCGGCCGTGGTCAGCGCGATCCACTCGGTCTCCGACCCGGCGGTGCCGGTCAGCGTCAGCACGCCGGCCGCCAGTTCCACCGTGAGCTCGGCCGCCCGCCGCGGCAGCCCGGCCAGCAGCGCGGGCAGCCCGGCCAGCCCGTCGCCGGTGACCTCGCCGGCGACCACCCGGTCGTCGACCGTGGCGAAGCCGTCGAC